>NZ_OZ245005.1:0-2321708 GCF_965223525.1 Candidatus Leptofilum sp.
CCACCGGATGCACATTGTCTGGTGCCCAAATGTTGGGTTTGCGCTCGCCCCGCAAATAAACTTCGTCCTCTGCCGAACGAGAGTAGTAGCGATACCCTAACTTTTTGAGCATGATTTCACGGCTGGCCACGACATCTTTGGGTCGAATGAGTAAATCCAGATCGGCCAGCGGGCGCAAAAATGGGTCAGGGTAATAAAGTGGGGCAAGAACAGCTCCTTTGAGCAAGAGAACTTCGATACCTGCCTGCTGAAAAGCCGCCAAAATCTCGGTGCAACTGTCTAACATGCGTCGTGTACGTTCACGGCTGGCACGGCTGATGGCTTGGAGACGGCCGTTCACTTCCTTAGGTATCTCAACTTTTTCCTCACGTACCCGAACTGCCAGCCAGGGCAGGGCATTTTGCCAATAAACTACCCACAGTGCCGCCTCCCATTCTGCCTGCGACCAGGCGGCAATTGCCGGTTCCTCGCCACCGGGCAACCAACGGGCCAGCGTGTTGGTCACGCGCATCAGCTCAGCGGCAGGCAGTTGGGGACGTCGGTTCAACTCTTGCATTATTTTAGCGACCGTTCTGGCGGCTGCCGTTCCAACGGCTTGGACGATTTCAATTCTTCATAGACAAAGCTGCATTGCGGGCAGGTGGGCAGCGGGGTGATGGTGTAACGGCCGTTTATGTGCCGTCTATGATTTTGTGTGGGCCACTGCGCTGGCGGTTGCGTATAGCCACACTGCGGACAGCGCGTCAATCCCCTGGGCAAGCGGCGGTAGATGAGTACGGCCGTTCCCAGCAGCAAAACCGCCAAAACAATGAGAATCAGTTGATCCATTACGTTACCTTTATCGGTTCAGCCAAGGCCATTACCCGAAACCCGGTGCCCTGTGCGTGGTAATCTCGGCTGGAGATGGTGACGCTGCATGCGCTGCGTACGTTGCAGGCTGCGTGATGAATTGTGTAACCCCAGGAGCCGCCTTTGACCACATGAAAATCAGGGTGGTCTGGATTGTACAGGCTGCTGGTCCATTCCCAAATGTTGCCGCTCATGTCTACGCAGCCAAATGGCGACACGTTTTGCGGGATTGAGCCAACAGGCAGCGGACGGCCGTTGCGCCAATACCACCCGGCTCGTGCCCACTCACGGCGTGCCTTAACGAGTAGGCTAAACAAATAACTAACTGGCTTGACGGGAAATGCGGCCTGCCACTGAATGTCAGGACGTGGTTTTTGATTGCCCCAAGGATAGAAACGGCCGTCTACACCTCGCGCTGCTTTTTCCCACTGAAACTCAGTCGGCAATGTCACCGCAACGTCAATTTTTTCGGATAGCCAATCACAATACAAATACGCCTCTGCCTGCGTCACGTCCACAATGGGAAAGTTATCATGACCTTCCGGGTAAGACTCGGTCGGTGCGTAAGCCCGTAAAAAGGTACCACGCCAGCCCCGCACCACCGTGTACCAACTGCCTGCCCACTTATGGCCTGTTTCCTGCAAGAATTCCCTCCACTGGCGGTACGTCACCGGAAACTGTGCCAGCCAAAACTCAGGCAAATCTATCGTTTGCTGGGGCTTAAATGGCGGACATTGCTCCAGCCGCTCATAGCAAATCTCTGGCCCATACACAAATTGCCCAGCGGGAATATGACAAAAGCGCGTCTCGCTCGCGGACTTTGGGAGATTCATAAAAGTCAAAGATTTCGCAGATTGCACAGATTGAAAAGATTTACTCTGTGTAATCTGTTGATAAAAAATTATGATTCTGATTTGTTGCCCAAAAGCAGCGCCAACAAACCAATCCCCGTACCGATGGCGAAGCTAGGGGTGACTTGGTGCAGAGTGTCTTTCAAAGCGCGTTCGGGGTGGCGGAAGCCGACTAGCCCCATTGCCTGACCAATTGCGCCGAGAACGGCCGTTCCCCCCACCGCTTCTTTTTTCCCTCGATTCGCTAGCATAAGCGAAATGGCCGTTGCCGCTGGCCCCAACCCTGCCCATTTGCGCGCTGGTTTGGGGCCAATTGCCATCTGAATGTCGCCAACTGTTGCCATTGCTGCCGAAATGTGGTGCGTATGCCCCTCGGCGTGATCCGGATCAATAGCTGACAGCACATCCACATTTTGCTGTCGCGCTGCCAGCCAGCCCGCGCCTAGCAGTGCCAAAGCTGCCGCTTTACTGTTGTTGTGGGGGAGGTGTAGAACGGCAGTTGCCAACGGCAGCAGCCAATCCAAATTAAACCCCTTGTATGCTTCAATGCGTAGCTGATATTCTTGCCCGCTGGTGCTGGCAGCCAGCGCAGCGGCGGCAGTGGCCTGGTAAACCAGTCCGACCAGCCAATCTGCTGCACCGTCTCGCCACGCGGCTTGTTGTGCCGCAATTGGCGTAAGGGCAGTTGCCCCAAGGGCGATCAGCTTGGGTGCGTAGGAGGGGGGATAAAGTGCCGCCAAATCGCCATGATCATGCCCATGATCGTGATCGTGTCCGTGGCTGTGAAGATGGTGGTGATCATGATCGTGGTGATGATGGTCATGATCGTGTTCATGAGAATGAGCCAGGCGGGCAATGGCGGCCTGGTTGCGTTGCTCCTCCACAAAGGGGAGCGCAGCCGCTCCGCCGCCGGCTGCCAACGTTAGCGGCAAGGCGATGGTTTCTGGGAGGTTGAGCAGGTTGGAAACGGCCGTTGCCCCAATCCCGGCCACGCTCACCCCGGCCAATGCCAACTCCTGCGCGTCCGGTGTGGGTACGGGCGTGGGTAAATCAATCTCGCGCGACACAATGTATCCTGCATCCTCCAGCGCGTGCTTAAGATGATGCACGTACTCTACGCCCTCCAGTGGAGCGGTGGCGTGGAGCACCCGGAAAAAGTTGACGTAGCAGAGCCGAATGCCCCGCTCGCGGGCAAAGTGCACCCAGTTGTGACCAGCCGCATGGTAATCCAGCGGAATCATATCTTCTGGTGTGAACTGGTGTGCCAAGATGACGTTGGGGGCGCGTCGCTTGGCCACAAACCAATCGCCCTTTTGGTGGCGTGATTCGGCAAAATAAGCTAGCGACAAATTGTGCGCTTCCATGGCCTCCACCGTTTCGTCTAGGTGCATTTCATGCCCCAAAATCATCTTCCCGGCAAAGGCAACGAGGGGGCTGAGAACGGCCGTTTGCGCTAGTGTCCGTTCCAGCAATCCTTTTTCTGGCCAGGCGTAGCTGACGGGGCTGGGCAGCAGTGCCAAGCCGTTGGCCTGAATTTGTCGTGCCAGCGGCATGTCATACCCCAACCCAATTTCGCCGATGGTAGGTAAATCCCCAGCAAAAATAAGCGTTTGGCCATCTAGACAATCTGCCTGTGTATAGGGGAGCCGCTCATGTAACTCTGTGGCTAGGTAACGTACCAGATCTTTCGACCCGTGCAGGTAGTTCCAGTGGCCGATGCGAGGTGCATCTTGCCGGGGTTTGGCTGGGGCTTGCGGTGAGAGCTGGCCGGTGTGCAGCAGCCGATTCAGCGTTAACTCTGGCAGCGAAAGGTGCGTGGCTCCGTTGCTGGCAAGCATTGCGACCAGTTCTGCCAGTGGCAGCCCGGCACGGATGGCGGCGGCTTGGGCATCATCAAAATCAACGCAGATGGCGATGCGATTATTTTGCGCTTCCCACTGGTGGCGGCGTTGCAAGACCCGGCTGGAAGCAACGCCGCCAGCCACAGCCAGGGTGAGGGATAGCAGGCGAGATAGTTTCAAAAGGTCTTTTTCTCCCTATTTTTCAACATCTGGGCTGTATCGGTACGGCCGAACTGCACGGCCGTTTGCCAAACCCGCAATTTTTCACCCAATGTTGGTGCCCAGCGGGCAATCTCGATGCGATCTTTCATGCCGCGCCGCAGCCGGTCGCCCAGCGAGACGAGCGGTTTTTGCTGGGTGCGGCGCAGCAAGTAGGCTAAATCCATTTGGGCAATGCGTTGCCGCAATTTTGCAGGCGTTTTTTCGGCTAACTGTGCCAAAACGTTTGCCGGAACTGGTGCGCCAACCAATTTTTGCGCTAGCGTGAGCGCGGCCAGCACGTAGCCAGTGCTTTTGGCTTCGGCCACGCGCTGCAAAAAAATATGCCAATCCACTTTGCCCGCCTGAGTGATCACTAGCAAATCGGTAAGCTGCACAAAGGCGGGTGCGCCCTGAATGAGATGGAAGCTAAAGTGGAGGCAGATGTGGTGCAGCAAATCGGTGGGGTTGAGGACGTGGCAGGCGGGAGCCTCGGGGGTGAGTACGGCCGTATCCACCCTTCCTCGAATCCCCGGCGTGATGTCCACTTTTAGTCCAAACCAGGATTCTTCCAATGAGCCGTGTGGTTCAACGGTGCGGTCTAGGCTAGCAGAGAGGTATGGATTGGGCGTGGCGCTGCCGTTGCTGGCTTCTGCTCGGCGGTAGGTGCTGGTGTGCTTGGTTACCCGTGCGCCCGTCTCGGCTGATTTGTGCTTGCCGCCGTAGCCCAATTCCAGCAGCAACGCTTCCACCTGGGGCAGCTCATCTGGCGTAAACAGCAAGTCAATGTCGTTCATAGGGCGCAGGGCGGGTTCTGCATAGTAGCAGGCGGCAAGATGAACACCTTTGAGGGCGACTGGCTGCAAATTGACCATTTCACAGGCAGCCAAAAGCTGGGCCAGTTGTTGATAAATGGCTTCGCTTCGCTTGGCTTGCGCTTTGTAAGTAACGGCTAGCTTGGCCATCGCCTTGGCGGGGATTGGCATATCCCATATCTGTAATTTTGCGTAAATTTGTGGTGCTAGCCCAAAAGCAATGGCGCGTACGGCAAAATCGCCCCAATCGAGCGATTTCGCTTGCTGGAACCATTTGTCTGGCTGTTGGTTTGGTCGTAGAGCGTCTAGTAACTGCTGGGTGGTAAAAGTAGCTGTCGAGGTGGTCATGCAACAATTAAAATCTGGTCAAAGAGAGGCACATTACCAGCCGATAACAGCAAAAATGTTCACAGGTTTATTTTAAAAGGCCTCAGAATTTAGTGGCTGCTAAACGTAACCTGAGTGAGTTCTTCGTGCTTGGTGATTTTTGGTTTTTTGTACATTTACCTTCTCCTGCTTAGGGCAGTTTTGTAAACGGTGATCAGTTACTTGGGAATACTGACTACTGATAACCGGTCACTGATGACTAAAATTAGTGGCTGCTGAATGTAACTTGGGTGAGTTCTTCGTGCTTGGTGATCTTTGGTTTTTTGTACATGGGTCTCTCCTATTTTGAAACGGCCGTACCTGGCGGTAACGTGCCTCCCTTTGACCATTTCTGCTCTGGATTTGAATGTAACATTGTTGGGCTGGTTTGCCAGAAGCATTGCTGATTAGTATAACCAATTTGTTTGTTTCGACAATTTGTGGTTTTAAGGGGTTTATCTGCAGATTACGCAGATGGCCGCCGATTTTTAGGTTTAATCTAATGAAGATTCCAGATGGTGATTGGCAATCTCAGCTAAATAGTGATGATTTAGAAGATTTTTGGCAGCGTCGTGCCAACGAACTTCAATTTCGGCAGGAGGTGCAGCTGTTTGGTCACTCGTTGATGGTGGAAAGCAATGCTGAAGAGATTTTTACGGCCGTTTCCCTGGCTCTTAACCAGTATACTCAAACCGCTCAAGCCAAACCGCCGCTAGGAGCGTTACAAATCGTCGTGCAGCCAATGCGCCAGCCACCTGGCCCCGCCCCAGACAATTTGATGCAGCAAATTACCTACAGTGGCAGTGCCGATTGGCTGATCATGCAGCTCGGTGGCTGGGGCGTGGTTCATTTGGATTTGATGCGGCGGCGCGGAACGGCCGTTATCGATCCCCAACTCGCTGCTAGGCCAGACCTGGTTGCTCAATGCGTCCTGCATACGCTGCTGCTCAACCTGGTGATCTCGCACGGCTACGGTATGCTTCATGCCTCTTGCTTAGTTCAGAACGATGCGGCGCTGCTGCTTCTGGCACCGCACAACACGGGTAAATCAACTACGGCGCTGCGACTGGCGCTGGCGGGCTTCCGGCTACTGACGGACAGCATGGTATTTGTGGATAGTGACAGCTTTTTGCACGGCTTTCCCGTGGGGCAGGTAAAGCTGCGTGGCGATATGGTGCCGCAGTTCCCGGAATTACGGCCGTTGCTCCAAACCGAAATTGTGCGCCAGGAAACAAAGTACCGGGTAGATTTACGTGCGGTAAATCCAGAATTTGTGCAGGAAACGGCCGTTCGCCCCCAAAAAATCATCCTTTGCCTGCTCTCTCGCCATGAAAATGAGGAAACGGTGGTAGAAGATGTGGGGGAAACGGCCGTCGTCCAAGCGATTTTGCACAACAGTTTGTACGTGGATCAGCCGCACGTCTGGCAGCAGAATGTGGCAAATTTGAAGAGGGTGTTGGTTGGGGAAACGGCCGTTGGGCTGCGGATTGGTATAGCGCCTGGCAGTTTGTTAAAAGTTGTTGAGCAGCTGGCTGGTTAAGAAGTTTTATGCTCATGTGGAGTGAAACTGCGTTACCTCAAAAGTAATTGTGACTAGTGGGGAAGCGCGGCTTGCCACGCAGCTCAAGCTCAAATAGAACCACCAGAATAGTGTGGGAACGATGGTTTTCTTTGGACGTTGTCTTCATGTTATACTTTCCTCAAACTTGGCCGTAGTGGCTATGAATTTGGAAAGGTTGTCTGGGGTGCAAACGGCCGTTTTGCCTGTCTCTTTTAATGTGTTCGCCCCCCAAATACAGGGTTTTTTGCGACTAATGTATAATTCAAGCGTATATACGGTATATTGACATCTTGCCGTCATACGGAGGAACAAATGTCATTTCTTAGTGGTCTCAGGGTTATAGAAATAGTTTATTGGTCATCGGCAATTATTGGTGGAATGCTTTTTCTGTTCCGAACCTTGCTGCTTTTTCTTGCCGGGGATGTAGATGGGATGGATATGGATGGCGTCGATGGAGATTTTGATCCTGATTTCGGCGATGCAGACACAGACCTTAGCTTCAAACTTTTATCACTTCAAGGTATTACAGCATTCTTTATGATGTTCGGGCTCTCGGGGCTGGCCTTTTTGAGTGGCGGCGTTTCAGATGTGCTTTCTGGGTTAGGCAGTGTAGTCATTGGGGTATTTTCTGTATGGGTGGTCAGTTTGATATTTGCATTTTTTACGCGGATGCAGGCCGATGGAACGCTTCGTAGCGTCAATGCAATTGGGCAGACTGGAACAGTTTATTTGCGGATTCCACCAAACGGAACAGGCCAAATTCAGGTGACTATTCAGGGGGGGCTCAAGATTTACAACGCCAAATCTGCCACTAATGAAGAAATTGCGACTGGCGAGCCAGTAAAAGTTGTCGATACGATCGGGGAAAGCCTTTTGATAATAGAGAAAATTTAAGCGCCTATAGAAAGCATTGTATGATAATTCAAGATTTTATTGCGGTTCACAAAGGAAGGAAAAATGTTTGATTCTTCTACTTTCATTGTCTTAGCTATAGTTGCTTTTGTAGCCTTGGTGTTGTTTACATTTGTTTACTTAGCCACACGTTACAAACGCTGTCCTTCGGATCAAATCCTAGTGATTTACGGACGGGTGCAAGGTGGGAAATCAAGCCGCACAATGCACGGGGGTGGTGCTTTGGTTTGGCCGTTGATTCAGGATTATGCCTATATCAGCCTGACACCAATGACAATCAATATTCCGTTAGAAAATGCACTATCCTTACAAAATATCCGGATTCATGTTCCAAGTACATTCACTGTTGGTGTTAGTACAAATTCAGACATCATGACCAATGCCGCCGAGCGCTTACTGCACTTGGACTCCACCGCCATCGAAGATATGGCCAAGGAAATCATCTTTGGTCAGCTTAGATTGACCGTTGCTTCCTTAACCATTGAGCAAATTAATCAGGATCGTGAAAGCTTCCTAGAATCTGTACGGCATAATGTAGAGCCAGAGCTGAATAAGATTGGCCTCCACTTAATTAACGTGAACATTACTGATATTACGGATGAGTCTGACTATATCGAGAGCATCGGCAAGAAGGCTGCTTCAGAAGCGTTGAATAAAGCCAAGGTTGACGTGGCTGAACAAGATAAACTTGGGTCTATTGGTGAAGCTGCGGCGAATCGTGAACGTGACATTCGCGTCGCTGAGAATTTTGCCGAAGCTGAGAAAGGGAAGAAGAAAGCGGATTCCGAGCAGCGAATTTATGTCCAAGAACGGGAAGCCGAAGCCGTGGATGGTGAAAATGTCGCAAAGGCAAATATTGCCAAGTCGAACGCTGAGTTGGCTATTCAAGAAGCTGATGCCCGTAAGAATGCTCAAGTTGCTGAACGAGAAGCAGAAGTTGCTATTCAACAGGCGGCTTATCTTGCAGAAGCAGAACGTTTGAAAGCGGCCGAGATTGCCCGAGAGGAAACGGAAAAACTCAAAGTTGAGATTGCAGCTGAAGCATTGGCTGAACGCATTCGCCGAGAAGCGAAGGGTGAAGCCGACGGTATTTTGCTCCGGTATCAGGCGGAAGCGGAAGGTGTTAAGCAGTTGCTTGAAGCCAAGGCCGAAGGTTACAAAGCCCTCGTTTCAAGCACAAATGGCGATTCACAAGCTGCTGCCACACTGCTTCTGATCGAAAAAATGGAGGAGTTAGTTGCCAAGCAGGTTGAAGCCATTAGTAATCTTCAGATTGATAAGATCACGGTTTGGGATTCTGGTAATGGTAACGGGAGCGGGTCTTCTACATCGGGTTTTATTTCTAATCTTGTGCGCAGCTTCCCACCACTGCATGATCTTTCTGAGATGGTGGGGATTGAATTGCCTGAATTTTTGGGCAAGGTTGCAAAAGAAGATGATTCCATAATTGAAGTTGAAGCTGGAGTGGCAGATATCGAGCCTGTGGATGAATCAGCAGATGAAGGGGAATGAAAAATACAAAGGTCTCCGCAATAGCGCGTAAAGTGATTTTACTTATTGTCATGGGGATTGGTTGAAATTTTAGCGGTTCTCCACCTAGGTGTGACCCTTTAAGCACACGGCAAACGGCCGTGTGCTTTTTTTCCCTAAGTGACCCATTGATGAACTTTAGAAAAGTTGCAAATTCGACAATACGCTCTAATTTGTTGGGTATGGCGTGTTCCAAACGGTGAAGAATCGGTCTCGCGGGGTGAAGCTGGGGGAAACGGCCGTTGCGCTAAAAATTAGTTCTCAAAACGACCTGCTGATTGGTGAGATTTATGCAATTCTCAAAAATAGCAAATACTCGATTTTCTAAAATATTCCTTTTGGTGATTGGGCTGATCATTAGTACCCAGATTTTTTGGAATATTTCTGTGAGAATTAGTCCGCGGGAATTTCCAGAAATCTGGGAAACTGCTAAATTTGAGAATCTTCAGTTTAAGATTGAATATCCCCGCGAATGGCTAATTCGCGAATTGCCTAGGGGGAATCATGGCGATGAAGAAGTTTTCTTAAGCATGGGCGAAGAAATACGCTGTCTCTTTTGTGTTCGATTTGGCGACATAGGCCCCAGTGTTTATGTTGCTCATAAATCGTTTGAATTACCGTCGGATGTGAATGTACCCCTTTGGGGCAAAGAGAGAGCTGAGGAGAGATCCGTAAATGGGGTTTATGAAATTGAAAAAACAGAAACGATTCAAAAAGATGGGTATCGAATAATCGTCCGTACTTACCATATCAAGAACTCCCTTTCAAATGAGTTAGAGTCTTCGGCTGATATTTATGTGATTCGAGAAGAAGATGCGTTTATTTTTTCCCTAGTTGTTGAGCCGAAAGATTATGAGGAAATTTATCCAATTTTTGAACGGATAGCTTTAAGTTTTGACTCCATAAGATGATTTGATTCTACTAATTCCTTAGCCTTAATCCCAACTTGTCGCCACTTGTTAGCCAGCTTCGGATTTGGGCTTGAGTCCAGTGATGCCCGTTGCACAGCCAAAGAAGTACGATTGATACTGTACATGTAAATCGGCTGCTGTAAAATAGTCTACGGCAGTTTTGCAATTACGAAATGTGGAAGTGTAAACGCCGAGGAGTCGGTAGTTGTCAGGATTACCCATCGCAAGCCGCCCGATCATGGGTACGATGTGATTGAGGTAGAACATGTACGGCAAATGAAGAATACGTGCCCGAGGAACAGAAATCTCAAGGAAAGCAAACTGACCACCTGGACGCAATACGCGGGAGACTTCATTGGCTAGTGCAGCCAATTGCCTCAGATTGAATGTCTTGAGGCCAAATGTTGAAACGACGTAGTCAACGGATTCATTATCAATTGGACAATTCAATGCGTTGGCTTGTATAACGCAGAGGCGTAACGGATCTTTTGCTGATGCGTGTTGTTTTGCACGAGCACACATCACTGGAGAAATGTCAATAGCCTGCACGCTGCCATTCACTCCAAGTATTTTCAGCAGGTCTGGGCAAAGCTCGCCCATGCCAGTCATCAAGTCAAGGACTGAAGACCCTGGTGCGATTTCAATTGAACGGAGGCATTGGCGACGCCAGCGACGTGCAAATCCGAATGAGGAGATTAGGTTGACGATGCCATAGGTGTGAGCCATCTCGTCGAACAGACGTCTGACGAAAGGCGGGTCGTAAATGTCAGGTTTTGACTTTGCACCTGCTACTGTAGACATTCTCACCCCTGCATTACTGCTTCCCGCAAAGCGGCAACGTCCTGTCGTACTTCATCTTTGGGAAACGCATGATAGCCTGAACCTGATAGAGGGTCACCGGGTGCCACGTCGTCAAGGAAGCGAGGTGCCAAGATCCAATGAAGGTGTGCGATCCTGTTTCCCAGGATTTGATAATTCATCTTAAGCGGACGATAGACTTCTTGCATAGCATGGCTGACACGTACCATATCGAGCCAAAAGGCTGCTGCTTCATCGTCGGATAAGTCGGTTGGTTCCACGACATGTCGTCCGCGCCAGATAACAACACAATAGCCACGCTGAATACCACGGGAATGCAAATAGGCGTCAGCTGTTTCGCTGGCGTAGAAGCGAATGCGAGAACCGATTTCTTCTGGTCGTCCTTCCGAACACAACATGCAGCTTGAACCGGAAAGCTGCTCCTGAAAATCGGCTGACCATGAACCCACGAATATATCCTCCCTGTCGGGAGCAATCATACGTTTGGCAGCAAACTATGGCAAATTTGCGGTTAGTGTTGGTACGGAAACGGCCGTTGCGCTTAAAATAGGTTAGCTTCTTGAGAAAACAGCGGAAACGGTAGAAAAAGTTATGAAGAGCCGAATATATTGGGCGATTTTGCGATGACACTTGAAATAGCATCTGTTCTGTTCATTCTGTTAGCAGCAATCATCCTGTTCATCAGCGACAAATTGCGGGTGGATATGGTGGCCATCATGGTGCTAATTGCCTTGGCTATAACTGGCCTGGTCACGCCCGAACAGGCGTTGTCAGGTTTTAGCAATCCAGCGGTTATCACCATTGGGGCTGTGTTTGTTTTGAGCGGTGGTCTTTTCCGCACTGGCGTTGCCGAAATCATTGGTCATCAGGTGCTGCGCCTTTCTGGCCAGAGCGAAATGCGTTTGGTAGCCGTGATCATGTTGACAGCAGGCACTATGTCGGCTTTCATGAACAATGTCGGTGTGGCTGCCCTTTTGCTGCCCGTTGTTTTAATTATCTCGCGTCGTGTAGAAAGACCTCCCTCCAAATTGTTGATTCCCCTCACGTTCGGCTGTTTGCTTGGTGGTTTGACGACGCTCATTGGCACATCGCCCAATATTTTGGCCAATGAAATTGTGCAGGCATATGGCTTGCCCCCCTTAAGATTTTTTAACTTTTTGCCAGTTGGCCTTGTTGTGATGTTATCCGGTATTGCATTCATGGTTTTGCTTGGACGTCGCTTGCTGCCGGAACGAGACCCTCTACGCACACGCGCATTAGATGGGCAAAGCGGTGAAGCAGCCGACGTCGCTTCCCATTACGATCTACAGGAACGTTTCGCTGTGATTGAGATTCCACCTGACAATCCTTTGGTTGGAAAAACGTTGGCTGAAAGTCGTTTGGGCCAGGTTTTGGGTCTAACCATATTGGGCCTGCAGCGCCAGGGTCGTAAACGAATGACTATCCAGCCAGAGACTGTCTTGCAAAGCAATGATCAATTATTGGCTTTGGGCCGCACTGACCAACTGACGGCACTATCTAAATCACCATACCTGGTTATCGAACCAGATTATGTGCAATCTGAACACCTGATCTCTAAGGAAATCGGGTTTGCAGAATTATTGATCAAATCAACGTCTCCTTTTATTGGCAAAACGATTGCTGACGTTGGAATGCGCCGCAAATATGACTTAAAGGTTGTTGCCATCCGCCGCCAGGCGCGCACGTTCCGTACCAATTTGCAGGCTATCACCCTGCAAGAGGGCGACTTGTTGGTGCTGCAAGGGGAGCGCGCCCACATGATAGGCGTTAGATTGGAGGCAGATTTCCAGGCTGGTTTGAATGTATTTGTGAAGGATGAGCGTACGGCCGTTACCTACGGTTTACTCGAACGTATGTTGATCGTGCGTATTCCAGCCACATCTCCGCTGGTGGGGCAAGCCCTCGTAGAAAGTCAGCTGGGTCAGCTGTTTGGCCTGGAAGCGTTGGGCATTATTCGCAACGGTGAAAAAGAGTTGATGCCAACGCCTGAAAAAGTGTTGATGGCCGATGATTTGCTGTTGGTAGAGGGGAAACCTGATGCCTTGGAGTTTGTGCGTGGGCTGCAAGGCTTGGTCATTAAACAGCAGTTACAAATGGACCAGATTGAGCTGGAGACAGATTCTGTAGGGCTGGCAGAAGCCATTTTGTCACCCTTTTCCAGCTTGGTAAACAAAACGCTGCGTGAAATTCATTTCCGAGAGAAATATGGTTTAAGCGTGCTGGCTATCTGGCGAAACGGCCGTGCGTACCGCTCAGAACTCGGTGATATGCAGCTGCAATTTGGGGATGCGTTTCTGCTGTATGGCTCCCGGGAAAAAATCAACTTACTCAACAGAGAATCTGATTTTATTGTGCTGCAAGAGGAAATTGGCGAAGCGACCCGGCGCAACAAGGCGTGGTTGGCTGGTCTGATCATGTTTGGCGTCATCACTACTGCCATTGTGGGTTGGGCGCCTATTGCTTTAGCCACCTTAACCGGAGCCACGCTGATGGTACTAACTGGCTGTCTGGATATAGAAGAAGCGTATCGCTTCATTGAATGGCGCGCTGTTTTTCTGGTTGCCTGCATGTTAACGCTGGGTGTAGCCATTGAAAGCAGCGGCACCGCCAGCTATCTTGCTCAAGGCATGTTGTCAATGGTGGGTGGTTTTGGCGATATGGGGATTATGGCTGGCCTGTTTATGATGACCACCTTGGCCGCTCAATTTATACCCAGTGCAGTCGTGATGGTCTTGATGGCTCCAATTGCTCTAAATGTAGGAAATGACCTCGGCATCTCGCTCTACAGCTTAATCATGGTGGTTGCGATTGGGGCTTCAACCAGCTATATGAGCCCTGTTGGCCATCCGGTAAATGTTTTGATCATGGGGCCAGGTGGCTATCGCTTTACAGATTATACGAAGGTGGGGCTTCCCTTAACCATTGTGGTGTTGCTGGTGACCTTGTTAGTGCTGCCATTGGTGTGGCCGCTACAGCCGTAGCTATCCCCAATATTAACCAAAAATGATAATGTGCTAACTTTCTTCGGAACATTTGTTCTTGATGTTGTTTCTTGCCTAAATGTTGCTAGAATCAGGGCCAATTGTTGCTAATGCGAAAATTTGCAATAAGAATGTTAGTCTACCGCCTAAAGGAAAGGCAATGTCCCATTACACCATTGATTACGTCAAAAAAATCCGTGAGCGAGGCTACCGCATGACCCCCCAGCGGCAGATTGTGCTGGACACCGTTTGCGAGCAGGGAGGTCACGCTACCGCTGGACAGATTTATGACTCGGTTAACGCTCAACATACAGTCATCAACCGGGCAACCGTCTACCGCATTTTGGACTTTTTCTGCGATTTGCAGCTGGTAGCCAAAGCTGAGATCAGTGGACAAACGGTGTTTGAGGTGGTGGGCGACTCCCCTCATCACCATCTGGTTTGTCGCCAATGCAAGCATGTGGCTTCGTTGCCAGATTACCATTTCACTGAGCTGGAAGCGCATTTGCTGGCTGAGCACGGCTTCGAGGCCGATCTGTCACATTTGGCTATTTCCGGGATTTGTGCTGGCTGCCGAGGAGGGCAAACAGAATGACGATGAAATCCCCAAAAGATATGATGACGGCCGTATCCAAATCATTAGAATCGCGCACTGGAAAAACCCTGGAGGCGTGGGTAGCGGTTGTTCAGGCGAGCGGCATTGATCCATTAGACCAAAAAGCAGTGCGAAATTGGCTAAAAAGCGAACATGGCATCCTGCAAAATTCGCAGTGGACCATTGCCGATGCCGCGGCACGGGCGGCTGGGTGGGTAGAGCCGACGTTGGAAGAATATATTGATCAACAATATTCTGGTGCCAAAGCCCATCTACGACCTATTTTTGATCAATTGCGTCAGATTATTGAGAGCTTTGGTGAAGATGTTGCTGTAGAGGCAAGGTCAACTTACATACCTTTTGTTCGGCAGCGTCAGTTTATGGCCGTGGCTGCTGCTACTAAAACCCGCGTTGATGTCGGAATGCGTTTTAGAAATGCGCCTGCCTCTGATTTGCTAAAACCTGCCAAAGCGCCTGGTCAAGCAACGCACAAACTTTCGCTCACGGCTATTGATAACATCTCAGAAGAAGTAGAAAAATTGCTTCGTATTGCATACGAGCAAAACGGTTGAGTATTTCTCAATCATAAAATTTTTCCAGAACGTAACTTATAAAGGAGAAAATATGTTGACCTCTTTCCCTGCAGCGGTGCAGCTGCTTCATGTACCGGATGGTTTTTTGAACGTTCCCATCTCGGTCATCTGCTGGGTCGTTACGCTCATTGTGCTTTATTTTGCTGTGAAGCAGGCGCAGCAAGATTTTGATGAGCGGCTGGTGCCGCTGGCGGGCATTATGGCTGCCTTTATTTTTGCGGGGCAGATGTTGCAATTTCCAGTGCTTTTCGGTATATCAGGCCATTTGGTGGGGGCAACACTGGCATTTGTGGTGTTGGGACCGTGGGTTGGCACGTTGGCAATGACGGCCGTTATCAGCCTGCAGGCACTCATTTTCCAGGATGGCGGTTTGGTGGTGATGGGGGCAAACATTCTCATCATGGGCATTGTGCCCGGGTTTGTGGGGTATGGCGTTTATCAAATGGTGAAGGATCAGTCTCGCGAGGTGAAGTTGGGCATAACGGCCGTTGCTGCTTGGTTTTCTGTGTTAATTGCGGCTTTGGTAACAGCATTGCTGTTGGGTTTTAGTGGGACAACGGCACTGGGTTTAGCCATTCCTGCCATGCTAGGGGTTCACGCCCTTATTGGCATCGGTGAAGCGCTCATTACAGTAGCGGCACTTAGCTTCATCATACAAACCCGCCCACAGTTACTTACCGATGATGCCCCGGCTGGCAGTGGCAAATGGATCGTTTCTGGCATCATTTTGGCACTTTTAGTGTTGTTGTTGGCACCATTTGCCTCCGGTTCGCCCGACGGGCTGGAGTGGGTGGCCGAGCAATCTGGCTTCATCGGTGCCGCCTTAGAGGCTCCCTACGAGCTTTTGCCCGATTACACAATCCCTGGCATGGGGGAAAGTGGCAGCTCCACCATTTTGGCCGGGCTGATTGGTGCATTAGTTGTTGCGGCTGTGACTTTTGGAATCGGTCGTATTTTGCGCCGCCAAAATTGATTTTTCTGAAACTTAGCCTGGCTCGTGTGTCATTAGTATGATAAAGCAAAGACGAAAGGCCGACTGTCATTAGGTGCAAGAAACCGTGCGGGAGATGTGGCCCATCGTGAAAAAGATAAAACAAGCAGCCAAAAAAGCGACCATTTGTTAGGATTGCTCCAGCTTGGTAGGCCGATGTCATTGGCAACCAGCCGCGCAGGAGCGCAGGTCACCGAGCCAAGAGATTCAGCGAGAACCCGAACAGTTGTTGGGACATTGCAGTCCGTATCATTGCTAGTGCGGGTCACAAAGGAGTACCTGATGGCAAAGCAAACCGAAGAAACCTTTTTTGGCATTGACGTTTCCAAAAACCACCTGGATTTAGCCCAGTGGGGAATCGAAGAAGTGTTGCGACACGATAATGACGCAACCGGTATCGCCACCCTGGTGGAAATAATGTCAACGAAAACGGCTGTCACCTTGATAGTGGTTGAGGCCAGCGGTGGATTCGAGCAAGTTATGGTTACAGAACTGGCCGCTGCCTCTCTGCCCATTGTCGTCGTCAACCCGACACGAGTGCGTAACTTTGCTCGTGCCAAAGGGCAAGTAGCTAAGACAGACAAGATCGATGCCCAGATGATTGCCAGCTTTGCCCAGGCGGTCCGTCCAGAGGTACGTACTTTGAAGACGCAAGACCAGCAGCTCATCAAAGCATTGGTCACGCGTCGTCGCCAACTGATCGATATGCAAACAGCCGAGAAGAATCGGCACACCACGGTCAATCCAGAATTGCGGCCTCGTTTGGAGAAGCACCTGGATTGGTTAGCTACTGAATTAGCTGAAATTGAGGAAGACCTCAATGATTGGATCAACAAAAATGCCCAATGGCGCGAAAAACGAACCAGTTTAGAAAGCGTGCCCGGCGTGGGCCAGGTCACCTCCTTTACGTTGCTGGCTGAATTGCCCGAATTGGGTACATTGTCTCGACAAAAAATCGCCGCCTTAGTTGGCCTGGCTCCCTTCAATCGGGACAGCGGCTGTTCTCGCGGACGACGCCATATTTTTGGCGGACGTTCAGATGTTCGTTCTGTTTTGTACATGGCTGCTCTTTCAGGCATTCGTTATAACCCGGTTCTCAAAGCCTTTTATGACCGTTTGATTGCGAAAGGAAAACTCCCCAAAGTCGCTCTCACGGCCTGTATGCGTAAATTGTTAACCATTTTGAATGCCATCGTCCGTGATGGCTCTGCTTGGATATCAGCTTAACGAAATGCGCTTTTTGCTCTTGACTTTTATCACAGTTGCTCCCGCGCAGGCGGGAATCCACAAACCTGGACTCCCGCCTGCGCGGGAGTGACAGCATGGTGTAGATTGTTGCAATTTGTATGAGTGAGTAAAGCATATGCACGTCAACACATTTGATCGCTACGTGGCAGGCAGCAGCCACCTACACCAGCTTGATCCGCGGGTGAAGGTGGTGCTCACGCTGCTGTTTATTATCTCCAACGTGTTGCTGATAGATGGTAGCTGGCTGGCATTTTTAGCGGCGTGGCTTATCTTGTTAGCTATAAATCGCTCGGCTAATTTTAGCTTTGGCTATCTTTTCAAACGGTCACTGATTGCGTTGCCGTTTGCGCTAGCAGCGATTACCGTCATTTTTGTTCAACCCGGCGATCCGCTGGCCAGTTGGCAATGGGGTAGCCGCACCATAACTATTAGCGATGCCGGGGTGATTCGCTTTGCCAGCATTGTCATCCGCAGTTGGCTATCAGTGCAGGCAGCCATTTTGTTGACCGCCACTACCCAATTCCCAGACATGATGCACGCATTGCGGCACCTGAAAGTGCCTGCGATTCTGATTTCCATCATTAGTTTTATGTATCGCTACCTTTTTGTTTTGGTGGATGAGGCTCTGCGGCTGCTCCGGGCGCGGGAGGCGCGTAGTGCGCGGTTGGTGCTTGATGGCAAGCATGGCGGCACCGTTTTGTGGCGGGCGAAGGTGACGGGCAGCATGGTTGGTCAGCTTTTTATTCGCAGCTTTGAGCGTAGCGACAAGGTGTACAACGCGATGCTGGCGCGTGGCTACCGCGGCCAACTGCTCACGATGAATCCGCATGTGATGCGGCAACCGGACTGGTTCTTTCTGGCATTGGGTGTCGGTGTGATTGTGGCTTTGCAGGTGATCGGCCGTTTATTGTAATTTCAAATATCGTTAACTCACTTGAGGAGTTTTTATGCCAATTGTTCATGAAGATGCGGGTTTTGTGGATCGGCCATCTACAAGCAACCAGCCCACTTTAGAAGTCACCAACCTGAGCTTTGCCTATCCAGACGGCCACCAGGCGCTTTTTGATGTCTCATTGGCAATTGGTGCGGGGGAGAAGGTGGCGCTGGTTGGCCCCAATGGGGCTGGCAAAAGCACGCTCATGCTTCATTTGAACGGCCTTTTATCTGGAGATGGCACTTTGGCGGTGGCAGGCTTGCCAATCGCCAAAGAAAATTTGCCGCTGATTCGCAGCAAGGTGGGCATGGTGTTCCAAAACCCGGACGACCAGCTATTTTCGCCAACGGTGTTTGACGACGTGGCCTTTGGCCCGCTGCACATGGGCTACCCGGAAGATGAGGTGCGGCAGCGCGTGGGCAAAGCCTTGTCGCAAGTGGGCATGGCAGATTTTGAGCAGCGACTCTCCCATCATTTAAGCATTGGGCAGAAGAAGCGGGTGGCAATTGCCACGGTTCTCTCGATGGATCCAGAAATTTTGGTGCTGGATGAGCCGTCGGCGGGGCTAGACCCACGGGCGCGCCGCTCGCTCATTAACCTGCTGCGGGAACTGCCGCTAACGATGCTCATTTCTACCCACGATATGCTACTGGTGCAGGAACTGTTCCCGCGCATGATTGTAATGGATGAGGGGTGTGTGGTAGCTGATGGGGAAACGGCCGTTCTCCTCCAAGATACCCAATTTTTAGAGGCACACGGCCTGGAAATGCCGGTCCCGACAGTTGGCCACACAAGGTAGTACTAAATTGTGGCAGTGTCCTTAGTTTTTCGCCATCTAGGTATTTCGTATTGCGTATTCCGTCAATTCATTCTGGTTACGCAATATGAAATACGCAATAAATTGAAGTGGCGAAAACTTAGGGATACTATCGGATTTCGACCTTCTTAAAAGAAAAGGAAATATCTCGGCACAGTGGCCATGTAAGCTTTATAGGAATCCCCATACTGCTTCAGGCAGGCTTCTTCTTCAGCCAATACGAGCGTGTGCAGAAACGCGATTGAAACAGCCAACAGCAATAGTGACAGGCCACTCCCAATAATAAAACAAATTCCAGCAAAGATAATCCAAATGGAAAATATCTGCGGGTTTCGGGATATTTTGTACACGCCCGTTGTTACGGGCTCGTCAAGCGGCGTGTTTTTATAGTTGAAAAGCGCGGTTTCCAGCCCAAACAGTCCTAAGACCCATAAGCCAACGCCAAAGATAAGCAGAGGCGAATTGGAGCGGATGGGGCTAAAGACGAACAAAATCATATTTGCCAATGAGAAGAGTTTGCCAGCGGCTGATAAGGTTCTCTGCCGCTTTGTCCAGAGGGAGCGATCATATAGCCTGGCGCGAACGGCCGTAGGAAAGCTAAACATCGTAACGCCAAAGACAGCCAGATAGGCGACAAAAAACAGCCACCCATTCAAGATGCCCAATTTAAGTTCTGGCATGAAAACCATCTTTTTGCTCCGTTCTTAGCAGGCGACGATAACCTGGTTGGCTAGCCACTGCCAAGTAGTGTATTTAAGCGCAAAAAACAATATTTTTAGATATGCCTAAATTATAAGTGCGCGAGCAGACGCTGTCAACTGAAAGTGACTTTTCACGCTGTTATTGAATGCTGAGAAAATGGATGTCTGGGTATTTTTCGCTGTAGAAGCTAAGTTCATGGGGGGAGGAAAAGAGGGCAACCAGACGGCCGTCTAAATCCTCAGTCCGCATCATGCCATAGCGCCAGGGGAGTTGGTCAATTTGCTCTTTTGGCCCCTCTACCCAGCGAGAAAGCTGATGCGGCAGGGGCTCCAGCTTGGTTTTGACGTTGTACTCATTCTCCAACCGTGCCTGCACCACCTCAAACTGCAACACGCCGACTACCGCCAAAATGGGATCACGGCGGGTGGCCTCGGTTTCGTACAAAACCTGCATGGCCCCTTCAGATTCCAGTTGGTGAATGCCTTTGAGGAACTGCTTCTGCTTGCCCACGTCCAGGTTGATGAGACGGCCGTAATGCTCGGCGGCAAAGCGGGGAATGGGATTAAAGCTGAAATTGCCGTTGCTGCTGATGGTGTCGCCAATGCTGAACTCTCGGTTGCCGGGCAAGCCAATGATGTCGCCTGCATAGGCTTCATCCACCACGGCCCGTTCATCGGCAAAGAAGGTGTAGGTGCGGGAGAGCTTAAGCTGCTTACCGGTTTTGGGATGTTTTACCTGCACGTTTCGCTCGAAACGGCCGCTGCAAATCCGCAAAAAAGCCACGCTGTCCCGATGACGCGGATCCATATTGGCCTGAATCTTGAACACAAAACCGGAAAATCCAGGCGAGACGGGCTCAATCTGCCCGGCATCGCTGGGGTAGGCGCTGGGTGGCGGGGCCATCTGGATGAAATCGTCTAGGAAAAGCTGCACACCGAAATTGGTTAACGCGCTGCCAAAGTAAACGGCCGTTTGCTCCCCAGCCAAAAATTTCTCATGATCATACTCAGCCAGCTCATCCATTAAGCCAATGTTTAGATGCAACTCCTCAAACTGAAAATCGCTCAACCCCGCCTCGATGCGCGAATCGTCCAGAGTGGTGATGTACTCTGGCGAAATTGTTTGATTGTGCGCCGTGCGATCATACAAATGAACGTCTTCCGTCTTGCGATCATACACGCCCAAGAACGTGTCCCCATCGCCAATAGGCCAATTCATGGGCACGGGCTGCATCTTTAGCACCGTTTCTACCTCATCTAGCAGGCCCAGCGGGTCTTGCGCTGGGCGATCCATTTTGTTGATGAAGGTAAACACCGGAATACCACGCCGACGACACACTTCAAATAGCTTTAGCGTTTGCTCTTCTACACCTTTGGCAGCATCCAAAACCATGACAGCACAGTCTGCGGCCGTTAGTGTGCGGTAGGTGTCTTCAGAGAAATCTTGATGGCCGGGCGTGTCCAGCAAATTAACGACGTGATCTTTGTACGGGAATTGCAGCACGGTGGAGGTAATCGAGATGCCGCGCTCCTGCTCCATCTTCATCCAGTCAGACGTAGCAGAGCGCTGGTTACGCCGCGCCCGTACGCTTCCCGCCAGATGGATGGCATTGCCGTACAGTAGCAGTTTTTCGGTCAGCGTCGTCTTCCCCGCATCCGGGTGAGAGATGATGGCAAAGGTGCGCCGCGCATTTATCTGTTTCTTCAAGGATTCAGGATTGGTTATTGTTTCTAGACTCATTTTTTAGTTTTGCCACAGAGAGATATGAGTTTTTCCTCATTTTTCTCTGTGTCCTCTGTGGCTAATTTACAATTTGGCATAAAAAACGGCCACAACAAGTTTGGGTTGTGACCGCACAAATTTTTGTTTTTACAAGTCGTTATGTGGTGGCAAGGATACCACAATCGAGAATTTTGGCATTTTTTCGGGAAAATATCTTGCTCTTAAGTTGCTATCATCTTTTGCTTACGTTTTGCTAACGGTTTGTAGCTAAGATAAGCTCATAAACATTTCCTCCTCCTTCAACTGAGCGGCTCCGTGGGAACTTCCTACGGAGCCGTTTTCAGTGTAAAATCAGTTTGCAAAATATCTGAAATTAAAGGAGGGTTGTTGCCAATGGAAGCCTTGGGGATAAATATAGGTTATCTACTTTTGCAAATTATGTGCATCGGCGTTATTCCGGTTTTGCTAGCTGGAGGCTTTGCAATTTATCTCATAAGAAAAAACCGATCTGACAGTGAATAAGTAGCCGCAGATTCTTGCTGCGTTTTGCGGTGCGGAAAGAATCTGCGGCTGCATTGATTACTGGCTAAGTGAAATTAGATTTGCCAGTTCCCACACATCTTCATGATTCATTTGGGAGGCCAGACGTTCGGCGCGGATACGGAGATCATTCATGCTGAAGCCTTCTACCCAGTAGCTGTCGCGCAGCAGTTCGGCGTATTGGCTGACGACCACGGACAGTTGGTAATGTAGCGGTGCGGCATCGAATGAGCTGGACAGATTGTCGGTGGTGAAGACGCCGTTGATTTCCTTCACCACGCGGGTGTCTGGGTCTTGCCAACGCAGGTTCACAGTGGCGATGCGCCCCTGTGCCCCTGGTACTAATTGGACGGCGTAGATGGCAGCGGCCGTATGCCCGGCGCCAAATTCAGCAGCATCAACGGTGTCGTTGCGGAAATCTTCGTCGGCGATGGCGCGATTTTCGTAACCGATGAGCCGGTATTGCAGCACCACGTTGCGATCAAACTCCACCTGAATTTTGGCGTCCAGCCCAATCACCTGCAGCGTGGACATGATATTATCCACAAACAAGTCCTCGGCCTCTTGCAAGGTATCAATGTAGCCGTAGTTGCCGTCGCCCTGGTCGGCAAGCTGCTCCATCATCACGTCGTTGTAGTTGCCCAGGCCAAAGCCGATGGTGGTGAGTTGGATGCCCGCATCGGCGTAGCCCCGAATTTGGGCCGCGATGGCATCTGCACTAGTGTTGCCCACGTTGGCCACGCCGTCGCTGGCCAAAATGACGCGGTTGATGCCGTCCAGTTTGTAGGCGCGGTTGGCCATCTCGTAACCCAGCAGCAAGCCTGCTTCCAGGTTGGTGGAGCCTTCGGTTTCCAGGGCGTAGATGGCATTGAGGATGGTGTTGCGATCTGAGCCGTTGGTGGGGTGCAGCACTACGCGGGCGTCATCCCCGTAAACCACAATGGCAATCGTGTCGTCGGCGCGCATCCGGTTTACCAAAATTTCCAGCGATTGCTTGACCAAACCGAGTCGGTTATCTTGTGCCATCGAGCCGGATACGTCAATGACAAAGGTGAGGGCGGCAGACGGCCGTACTTCCTCAGAACTCTCATACCCCTGCACCCCAATCCGCAAAAAGTAAGTGCCATCCGTGTGGAACGGGCTGGGCGCGCCGTCAGCATAGACGGCAAAGTCAGTGTTTGGCGGAATTTGGTATCCCTGGTCAAATGAATTCACGAATTCCTCAACGCGGATTGCTTCGGATGGCGGCATTAAACCATCTTGCAGGTAGCGGCGGGCAATGCTGTAGCTGCCGGTATCCACGTCCAGCGAGAAGGTGGAGAGGTTGTCCACTTCGGTCAAAATGTAGGGATTAACGCCGTATTCCTCAAAAAACATAGCAGGAGGAGCTGCGACGGGCTGTGTAGGTGTAGGTATAGGAGCGATTGTTTCATTGGTAGCAGAAGGTGCTGCAGTGGCCAGAGGGGCAGGCGGTGCTTCGGCATCGGCTGCGCTGTCAAAGCTATCTTCCATCACTTCTTCAGCTTCTACAACGACTGTTTCCGTAACCGTTTCAACAACCGTTTCAACTTCGGTGACGACGCGAGGTGCTTCAACCTCAACAGCGTCACCTTCGGTAGCAATCGGGTCGCTGCTATTATCGCTGTCATCGCGTGAATCTTCGACGGCGATTGGGTTTGTTTGTTCAGCGGATTCAGGTTCACCGCTGCAGGCTACCAGCAGCGCAATGATGATCAAAAATAAAATGGAGCGTTTTGTGTGCATTTTCATGATGGGTTTCCTTTTAACGAGAATCTTTTGTCGGTAAAAATTGGCGTTCTGTGTATACACTTGGCTTTATAACGACGGCCGTTCCTATTTGGTTCCCAATTTGCCACGGAAGGATATATGGTGATAAGCTGAAAGTGAATATGACTTTGAAGCTGCGACTGTTTCTATTTTGCGTGTTTGTTTTGGGGCTGGGGGCTTGTGGTGAAGAGGTAGTGGTGCCGACGGCCGTTCCCACGTCCACCGTCTCCACCCCTGAAACGCCCAATGGCAACACCATTTTCCTGCCTCTTGCTAGTGGTGATGCGTCCACGGCCGTTGCCCCTGACCTTGTGCCGACCGAAGCGGCCCCAGTTGCAACAACCGCACCGACCATTACCCTCACACCAACGCATCCCCAATACGACGGCCCTACGCTTAACCGCAACCAGATTGGTGTGCAGGCTTACCTGCATCGCGTAGACGTGCCTGCGCTGGCGGCGCAGCTTAACGAACTGGGCGTGGGTTGGGTGAAAGCGCAGGTGTCTTGGAAGCTGTTCCAGCCTTTCCCAGACCAGCTGTCTGAAGAGCGGTTTGCCGATTTGGATGCGCTGGTGGCCCAGGCCAACGTCAGCGGCATCCGGGTGATGCTCAGCGTGGCCAAAGCGCCAGAGTGGAGCCGCCCCACCACCGAACTGGACGGCCCACCAACGGAATACACGCTTTACCGCGACTTTTTGCAGCTTCTGGCCAGCCGTTATGCTGGGCAGGTGGCTGCCTACGAGCTGTGGAACGAGCCAAATTTACAGCGGGAGTGGAATGGTGTGCCTCTGGATGCCGCTGCACTGGTTGAGCTGATTCGTTTCGGGGCAGCAGGTGTGCGGGCTGGCGATGCAACTGCCCTAATAATTAGCGGTGCACCTGCGGTGACGGGGATAAATGATGGGGTTACGGCCGTTGACGACCGCGTCTACTTCCGGGGAATGCTGGCAGCAGGCGTGGCGGAACTGGTGGATGGCTTTGGCGTGCATCCTTACGGCTGGGCCAATCCCCCAGATGCCACCTTTGCCAACCCGGATTTAGCCATCCCCACGCACAATGATCATCCCAGTTTCTTCTTTCAGGATACGCTGGCTGATTATGTGGCGTTGCTTGACGAATTTGGCGTGACGGAAAAGCAACTTTGGGTGACCGAATTTGGTTGGGGCAGCTTCGAGCAATTCGCTCAGGACCCCCCGCTCGGCGCTGAATTTATGAACAACGTCTCCGAATGGCAGCAGGCCACCTACACCCAGCAGGCATATGCTCTGGCACATGAAATGCCTCAGGTTGGCCCGATGATCCTTTGGAATTTGAACTTTGCCCCCTGGCTGGGAGACGCATTTAGCGAATCCGGCTATAGCTTATTGCGGCCAGATGGTTCCCCGCGCCCAGCTTATTTGGCGCTGGCCGCTTTGCCCAAGCAATAGCTGTAGAACTTTGACTATGGCTGTCCTAGGATATTTTCCAGGGCGGGTTCTGCGGCATTGGACGGCGATTTGGATGGTGCCCGTGCCAGCAGAATGGGCACGTCGGCGTTTCGCAGCACCTTGTCGGCCACGCTGCCAAATACCCAGCGCATCACGCCCCCTCGACCATGTGTACTCATCACGATAGTATCTGCCACTTTGTTTACGGCCGTTTGCAAAATAGCTTCTGCCGGGGGTTGCCCAATTACAATTTCAATATCCACATGGAATCCGGCAGTAATCAGCTCTCTTTGTTTGGCTTGCAAATATGTTTTGGCCTCATCTTCCATATTTTGGCTAATATCCCCGTACACTTCTGCAAAATCCAGGCCATCCCCTACGTAGTAAGGTAAATGCACCGCAGAAACTAGGGTGATTCGACTGCCGAACTTTTTGGCAACGGCCGTTGCTAGCGGCAAGGCAGCTTCAGCCAATTCAGACCCATCCAGAGGCACTAACAAATGATTAAACATGAAACACCTCCTGTGAAAATTATGAATTATGAATGTCAGTCGGCGAAGGCCGACTTCGCAACGGTTGGTGCGGATTTATCTGCCGTTGGCCTATGCTCATAGGCTAAAAGAAGTGGCTGATGGATTGCCAGTAACAAAAAGAAGCAAAACCAACGATTAAAATCACACCCTCCTTGCTTGCCCGGAACGCCACCCCAAACTATCATTCCCACATGATGATTTTGCAGGCAAACCAGCTAGAACATGCCTTTGGCGCAGACGACTTGTTCGAGGACGTCTCGGTGTTGCTGCACGCTAAAGATCGGGTGGGTCTAGTGGGGCCAAATGGCGTAGGCAAAACCACGCTCCTGCTCATTTTGGCGGGGCTGCTGGAGCCAACTGGCGGCACCGTCAAGCGAGATGAAAATTTGACGCTGGGCTATTTGCGGCAGGAAGCGGTGCTGACCTTTGCTGGGCAGGACAACACGGTTTATGAAGAGATGCTCTCCGTTTTTGCTGATTTGCGCGGCCAGGAGACGCGGCTGCGTGAACTTGAGGCCAAAATGGAGGCGGGAGAAATGGGGGAGGCGGTGTTGGATGAGTACGGCTGTATCCAAACCCTCTACGAACACGGTGGCGGTTACGACTACCAGCACGACATCAAGCGTGTTCTGCACGGGTTGGGCTTTGCGCCAGATGAGTGGGACGTGCCCCTGACGCACCTCAGCGGCGGCCAAAAAACGCGCGTCTTGTTGGGTAGATTGCTGCTGGAGAAGCCCGCTCTGCTCATTTTGGATGAACCAACCAATCATTTAGATACGGCCGCTATCGAATGGCTAGAAAAAACGCTACGCACCTGGGACGGCTGTCTGCTCATTGTTAGCCACGACCGCTACTTTTTAGACCGGGTTGTTAACCAGGTGTGGGCGATGGAACCCACTGGCGTGAAAAGCTACAAGGGCAACTACAGCACCTACGTCCAGCAGCGAGAAATCGAGTGGCAGCACGAAGAAACCGTTTTTGCCAACGAGATGGCTCGGCTGGAAGCAGAACTGGCCTTCATCCGCAAAAATATCGCCGGTGGTAAAACAGACATCGCCAAGGGCAAGCTCAAGCGGCTCACCCGCGACATTGTGCTCATCGAAGAGCTGGGTGTGCTGGGGATGCAGGGCAAAAATTGGCTGCAGGTGGGCGAGCGCGTCCGCACCTTCACCGTCAACGAAGCCGCCCAGCGGATTAAAGAGCTGCCCACGCCTGCCAGCCGGATGCCCAAGCTAAAAATTAAGCTCAAGCCAGAGCAGCGCGGCAGTCGCTTTGTGCTGCGCACCAAAAAGCTGCGAATCGGCTACCCCGGCAACATTCTGTTCGACTGCGACGACATCAACCTGGAGCGGCTGGATTGCGTGGCCCTGATTGGCCCCAACGGCAGCGGCAAAAGCACCTTCCTGCGCACCCTCATGGGCGAAATCGCGCCGCTGCGGGGCAAAATTCGGCTGGGGGATGGCCTCATTCGCGGCTACTTTGCCCAGGGGCATGAGCAGCTAGACGTACAAAAGCGCGTGTTGGATGAGGTGATTGCCCACAAAGCAATGTCGCCGGAAGAGGCGCGGAACTATTTGGGACAATATCTGTTCCGGGGGGATGATGTGTTTAAGCAGGTGGGCGATCTCAGTGGCGGCGAGCGGGGGCGTTTGGCACTCGCTTTGCTGGCGCTGGATGAGGCCAACTTTTTGCTGCTGGATGAGCCGACGAACCATCTGGACATCCCCTCGCAGGAGGCATTGCAAGCGGTGCTGGAGCAGTTCGACGGCACAATTGTGCTGGTGAGCCACGATCGCTATTTGGTAGACCGCCTGGCCACCCAAATTTGGGAGTTGCGGGAAGAAGGCGACCATGGTCGCTTGCACATCTTCGACGGCACCTACCAAGAATTTCTGGCAACCAAGGAGGGCGGGGAAGCTGCCATCACCACCGTGTCTTCCAAAGTGGCGCTGCCAACCAAAGAAAAAGAGCAAGCCCCCGTCAATCTCGATTGGATTGAGGATGTGGTCGATCCGGCGAAATTTACGGAAGATGACCGCCGCACACGCAGCCGCCGCATTCGTGAACTGACTGAGCAAATTGAGGAGACGGAGGGATGGCTGGCGCAGCTTACTTTTCAGCTAGCTCGTGCGCAGGGGGAAAGAAAAGAAGAATTGAAGAGGGAACGCACTGTCGCCCAAACTGAACTTGACACCCTTTCCACCGAACTAGATGAATTAATGGCCTAGGCAGGAACGAATGGCAGCTGTAAAAATCGGCACTGATCAAAGGGTGCTGGCTGCCAGTTGAGTTGGTGAATCCGGGGGATTCAATCTGACTTGTGTCAGGAGGTAACAGCCGTAAAAAACAATGGGCAGTTCAAATAAAATGAGCGACCAGTAAATCGGAGCTGTCATAACAAATCCCGGATCGTTTAGGACGGCAATATTGGCCAGAAGATTGATGCCACTGTGCAAAACCACCGCAGGCCAGACGGAACCCCCGACGAGAACCAATCCACCATACAATATTGCCGAAATAAAGGCTTCCAAGACCTGCAGGGCGGTGATGCTCCACTCACCAGTGGCCAGATTGAAAAAATGGAGTACGCTAAATAAGAAGGCGCTGACCAATACGGCCGTTACTACCCCTCGTCGTCTCTGGCCCCATGATTGCACAAGCGCGTACAGAATAAGCCCACGCAGCAGAATTTCTTCCATGATACCCGCCATTGTTGTATGTACTAAGGCAGGGATCATGTCTGAACTCAGTGATAAATCGACACGGAGGGTGCCAAAAAAGGCGAAAAGCAGTGCAAGGGCATTGTAGATGAGCAGAATGGCCGTTACTAACCAAACCCGGCGATTCCCGCGATGGCGGATTCCAACTGCCACCAACCAATCAAAGCGCCACAAAATAAATAAGAAGCCCAGGGTTGCCACAACCTGTCCGATGATCTGGGGCATGACGTCGGTCATTTCAAACCCAAGTAAGCCGATGGCGGCGGCAGCCGCCCCGCCCATTAACAGGATCATGAGCACGATCATCGTCAGCACAAATGCCAATGGATAGCTATTCGCAAACTGTTTGAACTTTTTCATGTGAATCCCTCCACACCACGGTTGATAGGTTGTGCTAGAGATAACTTTGGGTAAACGGCCGTTACCACATGAAAATTTTACTGAATCCGTTGATTATCTGCCTGTGAGGAAAATCAACATTGCCGTGGACATTTATTACCATTTTTGGCAACTTACTTCATGTCCGAAGCTCGACACGTATGTAATCGCTGCATCCGCGAACTGACGGAGCAAATTGAGGAGACGGAGGGGTGGCTGGCGCAGCTTACTTTCCAGCTAGCCCGTGCGAAGGGTGAAAGAAAAGAGGAGTTGGAGAGGGAAACGGCCGTTGCTCGCACCGAACTCAACGCCCTCTCCACCGAGCTAGACGAGCTATTACCTTAGCCTCCCACGTTTCTAGCTTTTAACTGAGGAGTCAGTATCCTCAGACACCAAATCTTTAAATTTGTATGTTGATACTTTATTTGTCACTTGAGGAAGATGCTTGCTACAGATTTGTTTTAGTTTATACCTACAAAAATATTCGAATTTCTTTGTTGAAATTATTTTTTATACTATCCAGGCTTGAAACGCTTATGCCAGTATTTTTTAGATCTAATCGTGTTAGCTCAGGGAGTACAGAAAGAGATTTTATGCCTACTTCGGAAACCCCTGTATTATCCAGTCGCACCGTATGTAATTTCGTGAGCGTTGTTAGAAACTGAAGGCCACTATCAGATATTTTTGTATCACTAAGATCTAAATACTCTAAGCTTGAAAGTTCGGAAAGCGATGGTAAGCATGCATCGGTTAACTCATTATGGCTCAAATTTAGACCTTGAAGGTTTGATAACTTACTAATTTCAAATATGCCATCATCAGTAATAGCAGTTTTCCCAAGAAATAGATGTTCCAGATTGCTTATCTGTGAAACAACTGAAAGTCCGAAATTCGTGATTTTTGTACCGTCTAGAGCTAGCAATTTTAGTTCGGGAAATTTTAAGAAAGCGAACATGCCGGCATCAGTTACTGATGTGAAGCGTAGATAGAGCCATTCAAGATTAGGTAATTGGGCAAGTAAATTCAAGTTACTATCAGTTATTTTCAGTCTTTCTAAGCTCAAGATTTTCAATTTACCAAATTTGGACAAGGTTTCCAAGCCGTCATCAGTTATATATGTATTATCAAGATCTAGAAGAACTAAATTCGGTAATGTCATTAGGGTATTGAGACCAGAATCTGTGATTCTTGTGCTGCTCAAGTACAGGTTTTTTAAGCTTGTTAGTGGCAGGAGAGCAGGGAGGTCCGTATCTGTAACGGATGTAGACATTAAATATAGCGTGCTTAAATTAGTTAATGGTTCAAGGTGCGGTAAACCAGAACCTTGTATTGCGGTATCGCTTATGTCAAGATGCTTCAATTTTCTTAACGGCGCAAGACTTGGTAAAGCCATGTCAGAAATTGACGTATTGCGCATATGCAAATATTTTAATTTTTTGAGCTCATCAAGAGGAGGAATTGAAGTAATGTCCGAATTGCTGATATCCAATAAGCGTTCATCCTCATCATATTTTTTCTTTATGAGGTACCTTATCATTTTTCTTAAGCGACTCGATGGCGCAATCATTAAATCATAGCATTCTAGAGCAAACCGAAATGACCAATCATTACCATCTTGATTACTTAAATTTATTAATGCACTTAGTAAATTTTTTTTATCTTGTTCTGTCCCAAGCCCCGCTGTTAGTTTTATTGTGTCTCTCCACCTCCTTTCTTGAGCACGCTCCATGAAGATTTCAATGAGTGTATCACCATCATGTATTATCCGTTCTGCAGTCAGGTACTCTTGAAAAGATCTATGAACGAAGTCAAACTCATCTTTTGCTTGTTCTTGTAATAGAGCAGAACGTTCTGCGAGATAGTTCACTAACTGAACTGTAATAATTTCACTGTCGGGAAGCTGCAATTGTCGTCTCAGCTCAACTCGACTAATGACAGATTGGTCGTGGCGCATCATCCAATAAGCCACTCTGCTGAGATAAGGTTGTATTTCTGGAATACGGCCTAAAGCAAGTTTATAATCTCCCATATCTACCCCTCTTTCTGCATCTCGCCCATCGAGCAGAGTTTCAAGGCAAAGTTTATAAAGCCGTATTCGATTATTAGGTAGTTCTCGTTTATAACGGTGATGTAAAGCACAAATCATGGCACAAAGTAAAGGGTTACTAGCCAACTCCCCCAATTGCGCCCGATTAGCTAAGGTTTTACGCAATTTTTGAGCAAGTTGAGGCAAGTTCTCTTTTTCTGTCTTTGGTAAGGAACAAGAATCATCTCCTATGGCCATATGCCATTGTTCGATAAACTGGTCAATCTGCTTTGTATCCATTGGACGTAAAACAAACTGGTTAAATTTTAAGTTTATCAACATTTGATGAGTTGAAATCTCCTCAAGTGTTGCTGGACGGGTGCTAATTATATAAGTGGTATTAGGATATCGAGTTACTAATACATTTAACCATTCAAAAGCTTCCAAGCGTTTTTCAGCTCGCACTTCATCTAGTCCGTCTAATAGAATAACGCCTCGATTACTACGTAATTGTTGATGGGAGTGGCTAATTCTGTAGGCATACGAACTCAATCACATGTTTCTTGTCAAACGGCCGCATCCGATTGTGCAACTGACGTCGGTTCCAGGCATGAGCAAACGCTTTCACATGACGATTTAACCAAACCAAGCTGCGTGAGAAGCAACGGCTCTTTCTGACTAGTCGAGTGAGATAGTGTCGCAGTTCCGCATTGCCTCCTTCAACTGAGTACGTTTCGCTCTTATCTCTTAGCGATAAATGGTAGCCGCGACGATAAATCAAACTGTCGTACAGAGGGAACTTGTCACTGTAATACTGCTCGGCAGGCGCCTCATCAATCATTTTTTGTGCCACTGCCTGCGTGCGTTGCAAAACGGGCTCAATCCCTAGAAAACAGCGGGTTTGCCGGTCTACAACGGTCATGATGTAGATTTCGTTTTTTTCTCACCGATAAAGGTGAAGAGCTCATCCTGTTCAGCTACTTCCACTGGTTCATTAGGGCCGGGCAAGGTTGATGGCAACTTATCAGCGTATGCTTTAAGCCAATTAGCGACCGACTGTGGCGCAACACCTAGATGTCGTGCTGCCTGACGTTGGCTATTGCCATCCAAGACCAAGCGAATGGCTTGTTGGCGGATGGCAATTGGATGGCCATTTGGCTGAGGCTGGGGTACATATTTACGATTGCAGGCTTTGCATTTGAATACTTGGCTACCAGCCACAGTTTTGCCATTTCTAACTTGAGAATCTGTTCGGTGACAGTGCGGACATTGGTTCATGTGCCTTTTATACCATGCCTTTGTGTTTAGTCACTCCCTTGTTGATCTACCCAGCCGATGGGTACACTGCCCTCCAGGTCCTGGCTTCTACCATATTGAACTGGTAATTGTCTGTGGCTTGGAAAAGGTTTGTCTGCATAGTCTCTTACGCGTACATAAAATGGAATTTTCCCATGCCATTCAACAGGAGTTGTTTCATCTTGTTTGGCTAATCGTACGGCAATCCATTTAAGCAAAGTGGTTTTTCCCGCTCCAGCACGCCCTACAATAAGAATTCTCTCAGCAGACAATGTCTGTTCAAGCGTGTTTGCATAGTGAAAATATTCAGTGCTATTTAGTTCAGAAAATAGACTCAACTGAAGTTTCTGTTCCCGCTTATAAGTTTTTCTTTCTGAGGCATGGAGTTGGATAAAAGCTATAGTTAATGGTTGATGATAACGGTCGATTTGTGGAACGCCAAATAATCTTAATTTATCTAAATCGACTGACAAAAGCCTGCGATAGTCTCGCTCAAAATTGGCTGCGATTTCGTGTGGATTATTTTCTTGACTAACTGCTTCCATGCGTCTAAGTATTTCGATTGCTTCGCGCACCTCAAACAAAATTTGAGCATCATTTTGCAATAATCTAGCTGCATTTTCGCGGTCAAAGTGAGGTAGTTTCTCGGCGACTGTGAATAGAATCCTGCCACTTTCTTGCAAAACACGGCGAAAAAATTCAACCTCATGCGAATCTAAATGCAAATGGTCCAGGGGAATTGCGCCAACCGCTTTGATAAATTTTGTTGACTCATAACTTGCATCAATCAGCAAACGTAAACCTTTGCGTTCAAGCAAATTTGCAGCGTCTTTAACTATGGCTTCTATACGATCTTTTTCTATGCCATCCCCTTCACGCCCAAAAAGTTCCGTTAAGTTTTCAGCAGCAATTTCGCCAGCTTCTTCAAAAAGACGGTTGCCTCGGGTTGCTGCCTTGTAATCTCCGGTAATTGCTTCAATTTTGTCGGTAAATGGGCCAAGATCAGAAAGCGACTCGGCCACATCTTCTGGCGAGATTGTGCCACCAAGCGCTTTGGCAAAGGCCATCCGGGCTAAAACGGGAGCAAGGTATTTAAGTAAAATGATTCCAGTTGAAGACATAAGCTATTTCCCTCAAAACGTGGCGTTTTGCGTAATTATAGCATGATGTATTGGATTTCTTTTGCCTCAATTTATCGAGTTGTTCATAGACATTTTGACGCGGTGCGTTGATAATGTGGGGTGTGCTTCACTGAATGTTTGAGGTGTACCCGCTGGGGCAGTCTACTGCAAAAATTTCCGTCAAAGTGGGTGCGCATGGAGTTAGCGAAATGTTTGCTGGGCGGAGCAAATTTCAGTTCATTTTCCCTTTTGTGTTAGGTTTAAGCTTGTTTGTAGTTTTGCTGCTGGTAGCGCAGCCTTTTTTAGGTTCTGCTGCTGTGGCGCAAGTGAGTGGAACGCCGGAGCCGATGGCTTATTTGCCGCTGGTTTTGCGGGATGGGACGCTCGCCACGCCAACGCCACAACCCATCGAGCCGGGTGTGCTGTGGATTGAGCAGGGGACGATTGCGATTTCATCGTACCAGTATGACCATCCAGATTGCCTGGTAACATTGCCCTCAGACCACATTGCTTACCCGTATCCCGGCATCAACCATGATTGTGTCTTCCAAAAGCCGATTCTTGACCGCACGTTTAACGCCATCACGCTGCACAACAGCTATGTAGCGGTGACGGTTTTGCCGGAGCTGGGCGGGCGGCTTTACCGCTGGCAGGACAAGGTGACAGGGCGGCAGCTGCTGTACGCCAATCCGGTGCTGAAGCCGACGGCGTGGGGGGGGCGGGGCTGGTGGCTGGCCAGCGGCGGCATCGAGTGGGCGTTCCCCACCGATGAGCATGGCCTGAATGAGTATCGCCCCTGGGACACCACAACAGAAGTTCTAAGCGATACTGTTTCCATCACCGTGAGTGATGTGGAGGACCAGACGGGGATGACGGTGGGCGTGACGATTTCGCTGGATGGCGATCACAATTATATGACGCTGGAACCGTTTGTGATGAACGACACGGCCGTTTCCCACAACTACCAATATTGGCTCAACGCAATGATTGCCCTCGGTGACAATACAACCAATGACGCCACCGAATTCATCGTCCCGGCAGCCCAGGTGCAGGTACATTCCCGAGATGCAAATGCCAGCTACCTGCCCAATGCTGGGGAATGGATGAACTGGCCGGAGCATAACGGCCGTTTTTTCCACATTTACGGCGACTGGACCCATTACCTCGGCTTCTTTGCCCCCAATTTGAGCACAGGCTTCACGGGCGTCTACGACCACACCGCCCAGCAAGGCATCGTGCGCGTTTTTGATGAGACACAAATGCCCGGTAATAAATTCTTCGGCCCGGCCAACCTAGAACCGCACCTGTACACCAACGATGATACCGTCTACGTAGAAATGTGGAGCAGCGGCGTCACCCCCGACTTCTGGACGTACGTCTCGCTGGATGCCGGGCAGAGCAAGCAATGGCTGGAGCGTTGGTATCCCGTTCACAATTTGGGCAGCTTTGACATGGCTAACGAATTTGGTGCGTTGAGGCTGGATGAGACAGAAACCGGCGCGGAGATTGGGTTGCAGGTAACGGCCGTAACCTCCGGTATGCTCTCATTATTGGTGGATGGTGTGCCAGTGGCTAACTGGCCCGGTCCGTTTTTGCCCGATCAGCCTGTGATTGTGGAATGGGAACGGCCGTTTGGCCTTACAGGTGCCATCTCCTTACAGTTTCGTGACGAATTGGATCAGGTTTTGTTGAGTTATGCACCTTAGCAGTTTGCTTCAGTTCTACGCCATCGCATGAACGGCTGGCAGTACATCTGTGGCTAAAATTTCCAGCGAATTCATCTTCTCGACTTCTGGAATATTGACAATGATGTGATCCACGCCAATCTCCCTTAAGGTGCCAAAATAATCAAGTAATTTTTGAGCTGAATCCCCCTGGCTGTTTCGGGTCGGTTTGATAGTTCCTAAAACAGTAAATTCAATATCGCTGGGATCACGATCAAACTGAGCACAATGATCGGTTAAGACGGCCCATTTATGCTTTAAGTGGGGCAGGCTGTTTTGGTACCTTTCATAATGCCATTCTCCCCAGGCAGGATCGGTAACACCAAAATAAAAATTACAGGCATTGGCGTATTGGGCAACCAATCTAAGACCTTTCTTCTCCCCTTCTGACCCAATTAAAATAGGAGGATGGGGTGTTTGTAAGGGCTGTGGGTGGTTCATGGGGTTCGCCAGCTGGTAATGTTGTCCCTCAAAGGGAGACAGATCATCTCGCCACATATGCTGAATAACTTGTAATGTTTCTTCTAGCTGTTCAAACCGAGTAGCGATGGGTGGGAACGGCACGCCAAGTCCCACGGCCTCTTCTTTATACCAAGCTGCCCCGATCCCAAGATAGGCGCGTCCTTTAGACAAAACATCTAAAGTTGAAATGGTTTTAGCCAGGATGCCAGGATAGCGATAAAGGTATCCGGTTACCAATGTGCCAATTTTTATCTGCTGGGTAAGGGCGGCTAGGTAGGCTAACGTGGTATAGCCTTCCATCATCGGTGCAGATGGCTCCCCCGATGCACCCCCCATTTGAAAAAAATGATCCATGACCCAAAGCGAATCAAAGTTAGCCTGGTCAGCAAATTGGGCTATTTGGCTCAACTGTGAGCCAATATTTTGCGGGCTTCCAGCCCAATCAAATCGAATAATTTGTAAACCAAGTTTCATGCTTACCTCCTGAAAATTATGGCGAGCTTTACCCATCTGCATAGAATTAGCAGCTCTTTGGGCATAAGTTCACAATGTTTTGCGTGTTTTGCTTGAAATCAGCGTGGTGTTTCTGCAGCTAGAGCTGCAATTTGCTCATGATACCAATCAATTTTATCCTCGATACGATCGTATTGTTGCTGAAGCGAGTGGATCTTTACCTTGAGAGCGATACGATGATCTTCCAGCAAGTGACAGCGTTCTTGCTCGGTTCCGTCCATGTAGCACAGATCAACATATCGCTTAAGCTGTTGAATTGGCATTCCACCATCCCTCAGGCAGATTATGAAGTCGATCCAGGCCAAATCTTGCTCATTGTAACGCCGGTGCCCGTTGGGTAAGCGTTGAATGTAGCGAAGCAAACCTGCTTCTTCATAATAGCGTAGGGTTGCAACTGTGGTGCCGCTCATTTGAGCGGCTTGTTTGATTGTATATTGTTTCATGCAGATATTATAAAACCTCAAGTGCGCTTGAGGTCAAGCGATTATGACAAAAATCACCAGCAATTGATGTTCTTGGCTACTATTGGCATTCTGATAAATCAGTTACCGTATCATCATGCAGGCGTGGGTGTCTTTTTTTGAGCAAAATCTGACCGTTATCTACTTTTTCTACGGCCTCGCTTTCTTTTGCATGGGGTTGCTGGTCTGGGTCGAGTCGGGGCGCGCCTCGTCTTTTCGGCTGGCGCAGGCAATGGGGCCGCTGGCTGGCTTTGGTCTGGTTCACGGGCTGCACGAATGGTTTGAAATGTTTCAGCGCCTGGGCGCGGCTGAAGCCGCAAATATCCCTGTCTGGCTTTTGCTGGATCAGGTGCGGGCGGGCCATCTGGTGCTTTCGTTTGTGCTGCTGCTCATCTTTGGTATTCGCCTTATTTATTTGTCGCGGCAGCGGGAAGAAGTGCGATCCGAGAAGCTGTTTGCCTATCTGACAGCAGGGGCATTGGTAGGGTTGTGGGGCATCAGCCTGCTGCTAACCTATTGGGTTTATCAGCCAACACCAGATGAATTTATTACGGCCGTTGACGCCCTCTCCCGCTATATTTTAGGCATTCCGGGGGCCGTGCTGGCGGCCTGGGCTATTGTGTTGGAGCAGCGCACCTTTCGACGGTTGGAACTGCCAGGCACGGGGCGTGATTTATTGCGGGCGGCTCTGGCGCTTTTTCTTTACGGTGTGTTTGGCCAAGTTTTTCCCAGCCCCAGCTTTTTATTTCCGGCCAACGTGCTTAACACGACCTTGTTTGCCGAGCTGTTTGGCGTGCCGATTCAGCTATTTCGGGCAGTGATGGCAACCTTGATGGCCATCTTTATTGTGCGGGCGCTGCGGGCGTTTGAGGTAGAGCGGCAGCGTAATTTGGCGCGGGCCAACGAGGCACGGCTGGTGGCTCAGGAAGAGGCGTTGGCCATCCAGGCGCAAAGTCGGCGCGAAACAGAGAAGTTGAATGCAGAGTTGCAAACGGCCGTTCACGATCTTACCCTCCTCTTTGCTCTTTCCCGCGCTCTGGCGGCTACGCTAGACAGAGATGGACTGCTCAATCAGGCGGTAGAGCAAATATGCGAAAGCCTGCCGTATGTGCAGACCAGTCTCATCATCTTGCGAGACCAGCCTGACGAGCCTCTGCGGTGTCAAGCCCAGGCTGGGCATGTTGGGTTGCCCCGACGTGGCTCGCCAATTTGCCATGAGGGGCAAATATTAGTGGCGCACACATTGCAAACCGGGCAGCCAGCTATCTTTGCCGATGGCCAGCCTGCTACGCTGCAATTAGAAGCCAACGGGCAGGCGGATGCTCAACTATTGCTAGGTAGTTACGTGTTGGGCTTCCCTCTGGGCGATGCGAAAATGGTGTGCGGCGGTTTGGTTTTGGGATTAGAGCCAGCAATGACGCTGCTGCCACAGCGGGACTTTTCGTTGTTGGAAGCGATTGCCAGCCAGCTTACTATTGCTATTGAAAACGCAACGCGCTACGGTGAATCGCAGGCGCGAGAGACGTTGCGGGGCGAGTTGTTGCATCAAGTGGTATCGGCACAGGAGCGGGAGCGGCAGCGCATTGCCCGTGAGTTGCATGATGGCACGGGGCAAGCACTCACAGCTTTGGGGTTAGGCTTTGCTGCCGCCAGCGAAAACGTGCGGCACAATCCCCAACTTGCCGCCGCACAGCTTACCGAGCTAAAAACGACGAGTACCCAAGCATTGCAGGAGCTGCGAGATTTGATTCAAGATTTACGGCCGTCTCTCCTTGACGATCTGGGTTTGGTACCGGCTCTGCAAAGCCAGGTGCAGCTTTTTGCCGACCGTTCTGGGGTGCGGGCGGAATTTGTGCTAAACGGCCGTCGCCAACGGGTGCAGCCAGATATTGAAACCATCTTGTTTCGCATTGCCCAAGAGGCACTCAACAACGTGGCCAAACATGCCCGCGCTCAGCAAGTGACAGTGACCCTTGAATTTGGCGACAGCCTGCTTAACATGGAAGTGCGTGATGATGGCTGCGGTTTCGATTCCAAAACCGTCTTTGAAGCGTCAGATGGTAGCCGCCATGTGTGGGGCTTATTGGGAATGCAGGAGCGGGTGGCGTTGGTTGGCGGTAGCTGTGCGATGCATTCACAGCCTGGGCAAGGAACGGCCGTTCAGGTGACAATTCCTATTATGGCCGTGTAACTTTATCCGCAAATTAACGCAGATTTTGGGATTCTAATCTATGTAATCTGCGTAATCCGTGGCTACTTTTATGGAGGCGAGGATGTCTAAAATTAAGCTGGTATTGGCAGATGACCATGCCGTGGTACGCTCCGGGCTGCGGATGTTGCTAGACGCCCAGCCAGACATGGAAATCGTCGGCGAAGCAGAATCAGGCGCAGAGGCATTGGCTCAAGTGCAGACTCTCCTGCCAGATGTCATCCTGATGGATATCCAAATGCCCGGCATGAATGGCATCGAGGCGACGCGGCAAATTAAAGAGGTGGGGGGGAATACGGCCGTACTTGCCCTCACCATGCACGAGGATGACCAATATTTTTTTGAGATGCTTCAGGCAGGTGCCTCTGGCTACCTGCCCAAACGGGCTGCCCCGGACGAGTTGGTGCGCGCCATTCGCACGGTAAGCCGGGGAGAGGTTTTCCTCTACCCTTCGCTGGCCACCCGGTTGGTGCAGAGCTACCTGGGTGGGAACAGCGGCAGCGATGGGGTCACGCTCGTTAGCGATTTGACTCCCCGTGAGCAGGAGGTGTTGATCCTCATCGCTGAAGGGTTGACTAACCCGGAAATTGCGGAGAAGTTGGTAATTAGCGTCAAAACAGTAGACCGACATCGGGAAAATATTATGCGTAAACTCAGCCTGCACAGTCGGATTGAATTGGTGAAATATGCGATTCGGCATGGGTTGATTGGGTTGGAGGAGTAGAGACGTTGCCCGCCCCCTGCGGGCTGAGGGAACGTATTTCCCCTCCCAACGGGAGGGGATTGAGGGTAGTGGGGAGATCAAGCAAAGGAGGGGACTTCTTTATAAATAGGGCATGTTAGGCAATCATCTGGCAAATGACCCTCGGCACGGGTTCGCACCAGCCAGCACGGTGTCATTTGCTGCTTAAAACCGGGGCATCCTTCCCGTAATTCGTCGGCACATTGGTTAAACGCCCAGCAATTGCCCGCAGGTTGGGTAAAAACGGCCATTTGTTCACCAACAGCTTCGGCAACGGCCGCTTCTGCCTCCCACCTATCTACCAACCAATTCATAGCATACCCGATGCCAATGACCAGCACCAGCGGCACCAGGCAGCGCAGTGCAAATAAGAGCACCATTGTCAACATTGCTTGCGATCCACTCATCATAACCATCCTTCAAAAATTAAACGTTGATTTCCTGTTGGTTACCTTCAATCAGTAGGAACTGCTTTTGGTCTTGCCAAAACTGGTTCGATTGCTTCTTCTGGCAGCGAACTGTGATCTACAATGCCCAGATAGCGCACACCCAGCGTAAAGCCCAGCAATCCATAAGCAATCACGCCCAAACCGACCAGAATTTCTACCAAAGCTGGGCGGTACGCAGTGTACAGCGGCTCAATTTGCGTTGGCAGAACGGTAAACGCCACCATCTGCCCCACAATGTTAATGTCCCAACGGTAAGCAATGAGTCCGCCCACCGTTAGTGCCAGCGCCAGCAGGTGCAGCCGGGGCTGCCGCCGTAGTCGTCCGCTCACCAAAATCACCGCCGGAATCAAGATGCCTAGCAGCAGTTCTCCAAGCCAAAAGTTGAAGGCCAACGCCCCGTTAGTGAGGATGTGCAGCCCCTCAGTTCTACCTGGCTCCAGCGTATATTCCATTCCCAGCGTGTCCCAAAAGCGCAGGTACAGGTAACCCAGCAGCATCCAGCCGATGGCTTGCGACACTTTATCTAAAATGTCGCCCCGCACGTTGGCACGCTCAGAGAAGAGAGCCGCTAGCTTGGATGCCAGCACCGTCAGCGCTAGTCCACCAATCACCGCCGAAACGATGAATAGGATGGCCAAACTGGGCTTGTACCAGATGGGTCGTGCCTTGAGTACGCCGTAGGTGGCCCCTAGCGAGGATTGGTGCAGCAGCGAAAAGCCGAGGCCAAAGATCGCCAAAATCGGGGCAAATTTATGGATATTGTGCAAACGTTGTGCCAGCTTGGGCCAGCGGGCTTTGAACCAGCTCGCTGCGCCCAGGATGGGCAGCACCTCCAGCACCAACACGGTGAAGTAGAGTACTACGCACATGGTCACTTCCCACAGCGGGGAGTGGATGTTCCAGAAGACAATGGCGTGCCAGAAGCGGTCGGGGCGGCCAATGTCCATAAGCAGGCAGAGCATGGCCATGCTGTAGCCAAGAAAGCCGATGAAGACGGCCGTTCTGGCCAACGGTTGCAGCTTCTTCCAGCCAAACAGGTAAACGGCCGCTGACAGGCTAAATGCCCCTGCACTTAGGGCAATGGCCGAAAGGTCAATGCCAATCCACAAGCCCCAGGGAACCAAATCTGTCAGATTGGTAACGGCCAGCCCATTGATAAACACGGAAATAGCTCCGCCAATGCCCGCCACCATCAGCAAGGCAAGGGCAATGACCCACAACGGAAAGACAGCCCGATTTAGCTTGATTTTTTGGTTCATGGACATATTCATGAGACACCTTCTTCAATATTTTCATCATCTTCGCGGCGGGCGGGCAGGTAGTAAACGCGCGGGTTTGTACCTAAATCCTGCCGCAACTGTATTGATGGATATTTTGCCAACGCCTGGCTCACTGGTGAACCGGGATCGTTCAGGTTGCCAAACAGCCGTGCCCCGACGGGGCAGGCGGCGACGCAGGCGGGAGTTGCCTGCCGATCAATGCCTGGCGTGAGCCCTTCGGCCAATCCCCGATCAATCCGGTGAAAGCAGAAGGTGCATTTTTCGGCCACACCACGAGTTCGGCGTTCAACTTCTGGTTCACCCCATTCAGGGACGGCCGTATTTTCACCGGTATGCGTTTCCCAATTGAACGTGCGCGCCCCGTAAGGGCAGGCCAACTGACAGTAGCGGCAGCCAATGCACTTGTCGTAATCCATCATCACAATGCCGTCGGGGCGGTGGTAGGTGGCTCCGACCGGACAAATGTCTACGCAGGGGGCGTTTTCGCAGTGCATACATGGCACCGGGGCGTACACCGCTTCGCCGCTAATCGGTTTCAGCTCGATCATTCGGTTCCAGGGGGCATCTTCACGGGTGTCGTTGTGGGCCTGGCAAGCCAGGCTGCACTCGGCGCAGCCGACACATTTGGCTTGGTCAATAACCATTGCCCAGCGATGTGGGCTGCTTCCGGCCTCCTTTGGCAAGGGATTCCCTTTGGCGGCGATGGTGATAGTGGAAACGGCCGTACCCACCGCAGCCAGCTTAATAAAATCACGTCGTCCAACTTTAGCATTCATCACGAACTCCATCTTTTTCCACGCGCAGCTTTGCTTGCCATTTTTCTAGCCAGGGCGAGCCAACCAGACCAAATGCCATCCCAATCAGCGCGGCTAAAATTGCAAAGTTATAGGGGCTGCTAGGCGAGGGTTGGGAGGTTGAAATGTTGTCTTGGGATTCCACGGAATCGGCGGGCAAAATGCTAGCTTCCATCATCACCTCATTACCCATTGCCTGATTTGGACTGCCGCCCGGCATGTGCATTTCCTCATTGTGGCAGGCGGTACACGTTTCTGACCCGATGGAGAAGGTATGGCTGATTTGGCTGTGGCCGTTGCCCAATGGCTCGCTCTTGGCAGCCAGATGGCAATCAGTGCAAAGCAGCCCTTCATCTGCGTGAGTGGTGAAAGTAAAGAAGTGCGTTTCTTCTTTGTGGCAGGTGCGGCAGGTGTCTTGCATACTGCCCACGCGCAGCGCGTTGGAATGTGGATTGTGGCAGCGGGCGCAGGTTAGCTCTTCCTGGCCATGGACGCTGGTTTCCCATTCGGCAAAGGTGTCGGTGTGACATTGGCCGCACAAGCGGGACGAGATATCCGTTTGCATTATTTTTTGCGGATGTTCCGCTGGGTCTGAGGGATGGCAGGTTTCGCAGGCGACCCCCTCTTTTTCGTAAGTTCCGGTGGTTGGATCGAAGCCCGTGGTGTGGCAGCTAAGGCACTCTGGCGGACTGTTTGCCTCTGCCCAGGCTGCTAAAAAGCCCTCGACGACGCTAGCGTGACCATGAACGCTATTTTCCCACTGGGCAGTCACCGCTTCATGACATTCACCACAATCGTCAGAGCCATACACTTCTGGGTCGGTCTGGGCTTTTGTAGCCGCAAAGGTCATGATGCCCAGCAACAGAGCAAAAGTGACCCCCATGATGATTCGTTTGAACATAAGATGCTCCTGTGAGAATAGTGCGTATTGCGTAAAAGCTAACGGAATACGCAATACGATTTTCATTGAAGAACGCTTATGAATAGTGTAAAAAGTGGGGATGGGGGCGTAAATCAGGTAAGCGGCGTATTTTGGGTTGAGGGATTCGCCCCATACAAAATTGGGGCCTTTTTGGTAGAAAAGGCAGTTTTGGGAACTATTTTGCCCGGTATGTGTTGAATTTAGGTGTTTTTGGCGTGGTTTATGGGGGATTTACCCCAATAAAAGATGGCGCGGTTGCCGAATAGACGGCCGTTCCCCCAACAACTATCATGGTCTCATATCGAATTGGAATTCGATTTCGAGTTGGAATTTGCCGCCATTGCCAAACATGGATGGCGATACAGGAGGTTTATGATGACCATAGGAACGGCCGTACTCATTTTTCTGCTGTTTTTTGCCATTCGCTTTGGGGTGCCGTTTGGGCTGATGTGGCTCATTAACCGGTACAATCAGCATATGGCAGTGAACCCTGCCTGACGCGAGTTGGGAGATATTGCGTTTCATAACAAAAACAAAACGGCCGTTTTCCGGGGGGCTTGTGGAAGACAGCCGTTTTTCCTCGATTTGAATCATTTGCTATTCTCTAAAACCGATATGAGTGAACGCCACCGACGCTGGCAGCAGGCCATTTGGCTTGGTATAATGCCGCGCTCTGTGATGGTTATGCCACAGGCGCGTAAAAATGATGAGTGAACTTTCTGATTTGCCCCACTTGCCGGATGAAAGGCGCTGTCCCTCTTGCGACACAGTTGCTGCCGCTGATGCCACGGTCTGTTTGATGTGTGGTGCGCGACTGAACCCAACAGTGCCACCGCAGCCGCTCGTCGAGCCAGAATTGCAGCCAGAGCCAACGCTAGAACCTGTTGAAGAGCCAGCTATTGTGCCTGATGCGGATACGGCCGTTACTATCCCCCCTGAAACTGCACCAGACATTCCAACCTTTAGGCGTGTGGCTCCGACAACCACAACGGCCGTTTCTGATGCCCCCGAAATTGTGGAATCTGTGATGCGAGAAAGGCAGACGCCGCTGGTTTTGGGCTTAACGGCCGTCTTTTTTGCCATTATTCTTGTTGCGGGGGGACTCATTTTGCAATATCAGACCGGGGAGGTGAGCATGATCATTGCCCCATCCGTGACGCCCATTCCGGCCACCGTGACCTTTACCCCTACCTGGACGCCGCTGCCCACCGAAACGCGGCCACCTACGGTGACGCCCAGCATCACGCCCACACCAGCCCCCACCGCCACGCCGCGCCCGCCACGCTTCCACACCGTTAGCAGCGGCGAAACGCTCATTGGCATCTCGCTCTTCTACCGCATTGGGCCAGAGGCAATTGCCGAAGCGAACGGCCTGCCTGCCAATACGCAGGTCCAAGTGGCTCAGCAGCTTAGTATTCCGTGGCCCACGCCCACGCCGCCCCTGCAAATTATTGCCGCCGAAATTAACGGCGAGACGGTGCTGGTAGACCCCACCGGCTGCGATTTGTACCAGGTGCAAGCTGGGGATTCCATTGTGGGCATTGCAAGTCGCTTTGGCGTACCGTTTGAGCTTTTGGCAGAGGTGAACCGCATTGCAGATCCGTCGCTGCTGCAGCCGGGCGATCCGGTTTGCATACCTGAAATCATTTATGGTCAGTCGTTGCCACCAACGCCTGGCCCATCCCCCACACCGACCAGTACACTGCCGCCACCAGGGCCGCAGTTGCTTTATCCGGTAGCTGGCACGGCAGTTGAATCTGTCTCAGAAGCGATTGTTTTGCAGTGGACGGCCGTAAAACCCCTGGCGGAAAACGAAATGTACATGGTGGAATTGACCAATATTGACGACCTGGATAGCCTGCCCCAGCGCGGCTTTACTCGCGATACGGCCTTCCGCGTGCCGTCTGAATGGCGGCCCACTACCCTTGAGCTATTCCAGATACGCTGGCGGGTGAGCATTGTGCAAGTTACGGGAACACGCTCCGACGGCTTGCCCATTTACACCTTTGGCGGCTCCAGCAGTGCCGATGCGGTTTTTAGCTGGCAGGGAGCTATCCCCACGGCGACACCTACGCCAACCCAGACCCCGACGATTACACCAACGCCATAATGAGAGAAGTTCAACTTTTGTCAAAAGTTGAACTTCTGAATAGCTCCACTACTGTAGAAATGGATTCCATTGCTTCTCTTGCCCGATGGAGGTGGCGGGGCCGTGGCCGGAGAGTACGGCCGTATCATCTGGCAGCACTAGCAGCTTTTCCCGAATATTTTTCATCAGGGTGGGGTGGTCGCTGCCGGGGAAGTCGGTGCGCCCAATGCTGCGCTGAAAAAGCACGTCGCCGTCAAAAATGACGTTGTGCTCGCGCACGTAAAAACTCAAATGCCCCGGTGCATGTCCGGGAGTGAACAGCACCTCGAATTTAAGATTGCCAACCTCAACCACATCCCCCTCTGCCAGCATCTCAGTTGCCTGAGGCGGCGTGGGCATGGGCAAGTTGTAGCTGGCAGCGGCTTTTGGCGCGTGGGTCAGCATTTCTAGCGCGTCTGGATGACTGTAGATGGGAGCATTGGTTTCTTCTGCCAGTTCTGCCAGGCCACCTACGTGGTCAAAATGGGTGTGTGTGAGCAGAATGTGGGTAATAACGTAGCCGCGTTCGCTGGCCAGGGCGGCAATGCGACGGCCGTCCCAGGATGGATCAATAACGACCGCTTCATTGGTTTCTTGGCAGGCCACTAGGTAACAGTTGGTTTGCAAAGGGCCAAGCGGAAGCTGCAAAATTTCAATCATACGGTTTCCTCAAGTAATGGGACACAGATTAGCACTGATTTTCACAGATAGATGAAAAATCAGTGTCCGGTTAAGTGGTATAATAATCACCCTCAACTGCTTCGTGTAGCCAGTTTAGGGCTGAAGACGGGCCAAAGACGATGTGCCCGCCAGCCCAGATAAAATATTTCTGCCAGCACTGCCAGGCCAAGCGCAACGGCGGCCGTGGGCAAGCCAGGCCACTGCCCGGCCAAGCCTGCTGCCAACACTACCACGGTGACAATCATGTTGACAACCATAGCCACGTTGACGGCCGTTGTTTTGCGGCCGTTAATCAACACCCCGCGCAGCCACATGCTAATTACGGTTAGCGCTGGGAAAGGCAAGAAGTATATCAGGCTGCTTTGCGCCAGCCCGCCAACTTCGGCCGTCATGTCCTGGATGCCAAAAAGGTACAGCCGGGCCAGAGGGCTAAAGGTAAACAGAGCAATTGCCACAGCCACCACGCCTGCCAGCGTCAGGCTAAAGCGGCGAATGGGCTGGTACGTTTCTGGCCCTTTGGTGAGGGCAATGACCGCTTCTGGCAGCGCAAAGGAGGCGGCGCGCGCCATTAGCATAACTTGGAAGACTACTGGCCATGCCGCTAATGATTCGGTAGGACGATCCAGCCGCGCCAGGCTAAATGTGACCAGCGGCTGCACCAGCAAAATCATGACAGATGTGCCGGCTAGCGGCAGGTGGAACCAGAATAGATCGCGGTAGGTGAGGGCGGGTTCGGTAGTAGGCTGGTTGGCGGCGAGTTCCTTTTGCAGTAACGGCCGTACCGCCACCGTTGCATAAATCGCCTCCGCAACGACCCCCACCATGAGTGCGGTGGAGCCGTTCACTACACCCGGCCAGTCGGTAAAAATTGCCAGCAGAATCACCAAGCCACCAGAAGTGAGCAGGCGCACGGCCGTTCCCCAGGCCATTTTGCGCGGCTGGTTGAAGGCGATGAGGACGCCTTGCAAAAAACGTCGCCAGGCAATGGCTGCGCTCCACAGCGTCATGATTTGCATGCCGGGGCGTACCCAGGTGGCCACTGCCTCTGGTGTGCCTAACCAGCGGACCACCACCAGATCAAACACGGGGGTGAAGGCGATGAGGATGGTAATGGCCGTTAGCAAAATCATCCAGTGAATGGCAAAGCGGCGTACCTGCAAAAAAGAGGCGCGATCTTTCACCAGGGCGGTGGAAGTGGCCAGCAGATTGATAATCGGGCTCTCGATGGTAACGGAAAGGCTTACCACAATCCCTTGCGCCGCCAGCATGACGACCTCGTTGGGCAGGCGGTTGATGGCCGCGCTAACGATGGGACCTTCGGCCGTCATGAGCAGCCAACTGGCAAACAGCGGCAGCCAAAACCAGAAAATGTCGCGCTGTCTCATCGTTGGCCCGCTACGACGTTTTGGGCGAAAAGTGTACCAATCTCGTCTTTCGTATAGCCAATCTGACTCAATATCTCAACACTATGCCAACCGAGCGGCACGCCGCTAAAAGCAGTGCCTGGCGTGTGGCCAGACAGCTTGATGGGAGACGCAATCTGCTTTTGTAAATTGCCGCTTTGGTCAGGTAGTTCCAAAATCATGTTTCGTGCCTTTGTTTGAGGATGATTTAATGCTTCTTCAGTGGTTAATACAGGCTCCACGCAAACATCTAAATCGGCAAAGGTGGTGCGCCAAGCTGCCAGTGGCTTTCTGTAAATGGCCTGCCTGATTTCATCTTTGAAGCTTTGCTGATTGGCAATATCGTAATTAAGGCCGGGGGCAATCAAATCATCGCGCCCGATAGCGTGGCAGAAGCCCTGCCAAAATTTGGGCTCTAGCGATCCTACGGCGATAAGACGGCCGTCTGCCGTCTCGTAAATGTCGTAAAAAGTGCCACCGTTGAGCAATTCGCTCTCCGGAGTGGGGTTTTCGCCGCCGACGAACAGCTTGCTGGCGCCCAGCGCGTTCCAGGCCAGTGCTCCATCGAACATGCTGATGTCTAGCTGCCCGCCTTCGCCCGTTTGCGTTCGCCGGATAACGGCCGTTAGTAGCCCAATGACCAAATGGAGCGACCCTGCGCCGATGTCGGCCACCTGGATGGGGAGTGGAGGTGGTGGGGTAACCGCAGATTTACGGCCGTAATAACTTAGCAAGCCAGACAGCGCCAAATAGTTCAAATCATGCCCTGCCCGGTCTTTGTATGGCCCGGTTTGGCCGTAGCCGGTAAGCGAGCAAAAGATGAGCTGCGGACAAATTTCTTTAAGTTGGGTATATCCCACGCCCAGCCGCTCCATCACCCCTGGCCGAAACTGTTCCACGATGATGTCGTACCCTTGTTCTGTAACCAATTTTTGCACAATTTCAACGGCCGTTGGTTCTTTGAGGTTCAGTCCTAGACTGCGCTTGCCCCGGTTGAGCAGCGCATGCTGGGCCGACTGTCCGTCTGCGCCATGCGGCGGCAGCAAACGCGCCAGATCAGGGCGGTTGGGGGCTTCAATGCGGATGACGTCTGCGCCCAAATCTGCCAGCATCATCGTGGCGTAAGGGCCGGGGAGCAGGGTGGAAAAATCGAGGATTTTGAGGTGATTGAGTGGTGCTATCATGCCGCCCAATCATACCTCTGTTACGGAATGTGGGCATCTGTTTGCAATGAATCGTGCGTGCTGATAAAGCGACTGCTTAGCTCTCTGAGCTGGCTAAAGCTGATTGGCTTTAGCAGAACCATATCAGCATCCTCACGTAAATTTTCAGCAAGAAGGTAGTCGGCAGTGGCTAAAATAACGCGGGTATGGGCAAAGCGGCTATCAGCCCGAATGGTATGCAAAATTTCACTTCCACGAACGCCTGGTAGATGCAAATCTAATATCACAATATCTGGCACCATGTCGCCAGATAACATAGTGATTGCCTCTTTGCCATCACTAACGGTGCTGGTTTGGTAGCCAGATAGCTCCAGGGCGCGTGCAAAAATGCGGATCAGATCAGGATCGTCTTCAATAATCAGGGCGATAGGCTTATTGTTGTTTGCCATGCTAATGTGTCTCTTCCTTTAACTTTTTGCAAAATGGCAAAGATACAATAAATGTACTGCCGCTTTGCTCTTCACTTTCGACTTCAATTGTGCCACTCAAAGCGGCAACAAGCTCTTTCACAATTGTTAACCCCAGGCCAACACCATTTTGTCCTTGCAACATGCCTGCCTGCAATTGATGAAAGGGGAGGAAAATTGTTTTTCGATCTTTATCGGGAATGCCTTTTCCAGAATCGCTAACGCGAATTTGCCAATGCTCAACATCTACTTTTTCAATGGTAACATGTACATAGCCCGCATCGGTAAATTTAATGGCGTTGGTGCATAAGTTGATCAATATTTGCTGGATGCGGATGGCGTTGCTGGTAATGCGTTTGGGCATATTGGGTGCTAGCTCGATGCTAAATGTTAAATTTTTAGCAACGGCCGTTGGCTGAATGCGTTGCCGAACTTGTTCCAATGTGTCTTCCAGGTCAAACTCGTATGTCTCAATTTTTAGCTTGCCGCTGTCAAGACGAGACGATTCTAGCAAATCATTGACCTGTTCATTTAAGTAATTACTGTTTTCAATGATTCGACTGAGTGAATGATCTTGCTCTTCAACAACAGGGCCATAGACGCCTTCTTGCAACATTTCAGCATACCCCAAAATGGCACCGAGCGGCGTACGTAGCTCGTGGCTTACCTTCGCCAACAATTCGCTCTTAGCTTTGTTGGCTTTTTCGGCCGCTTCACGGGCTTCTTGGGCGTCTGTAAAAAGTTGTTGTAGCTCTACGTTGCGTTGCCGTATGCCTGCTTCTGCGGCGATACGGCGACTGATGTCGCGCAAGATGAGGATACGGGCATGGGGTTGGGTTCCAGATAGATACAACGGCCGTATCTTGACACTATAATGTTGCCATTTTCCATCTTGCTCTACGCCAATCTCCTCGTCAACCTCTAACGCCCTGTACTTTTCTATCTTTTGAGCCAATGGTTTTGTTAGCTCGTTTAGTTGCAGGCCTACCACATGTTGATTGTTTTGCCCCAGCAACTTACTGCCTGTCTGGTTAATATCCAGAATGTGGTTTTGTTCATTCAAGAGGACAATCCCATCTGGCAGGTTTTCTACAATCACGCGCCTAGCAATGGGTACGATGTCAAAAAGGTCTAATCGGGCAACACCCCAAATAATAAGCAAAGCACTTAAAGCAAATGAAATAGGCGTCGGGTCGAACCAGGGAAGGGGCGCATTGCCTGTTAGGTAAAGAATATTGCCTGTCATTGGGGCAACGGCAGCCAAAATGAGAATGATCGATTGCCAGCGGTATGAACCAGGATGCAGCTTGGTGGTACGCAAAAACAGCCCAATGCCCCCCAGGATGAGCAGATAGGAGTACGTGGAATGAACCCAAAACCATCCGCCGTAGCTGTTTGCCAACAAGGGAATGCTCCCACTTTCATCCAATACGTTTTGTGTCCACAACAAATTGTGGTGGCTGTTGGTGAAGGCCAAAACAATGGTAACGACAGGGAGTATCATCAGCAGGCCGACAATCGGCTTCAGGTGGAGGGGATTTTGCCTGAGGAATTGGTAGGCAAAGATAAACCAGGCAACAGGCGTAAAAGAGATGCCAATATATTGAATTTGTGCCCAGAATATTTTTTTCTCCAAACCGAAAACGCTGAGTTCCAGAGCGTACCCAATTAACCAAATAGATACGGCCGTTGCCAATCCTAAAAATGGAAATACCCAATGTGCTGCATGGCGTCGGGGCCACGTAACAATGGCTGTTGTTAGTAGCACTACTGCGCCAGCCGCCATTGTGATAATTACGAAATTCATACAGGTTATCCTAATGAGCCAATCTTGCCCTAACTATTACATGGTTAGGGCTTGAATTCATAAATTGTAAACAGCGGGGCAGCATATGATCCGTCAATTTGTTTTTGAGTGCCGTCGGGGAATTGTGCTGCCACGCTTGGTAACTCTGCGGCACGCTGTGGCAAAAAGATGAAGATTTGGTTGGCAGTGGAAGCCTGCGGCAGCAAGGCTTCTGCAGACTCCACGTTAAACAAGTTGGCTCCTGCCTGAAAATCGGTTAGCAGGTAGGGCAGCGTGGGGAAATCAATGTACAGAACGGGGGGGCCATACAGATAGGCTGTCCATTCACCATCTAGCTCGTTGAGGTAGTTAGCCAGTTCAAAGGCAATTTCTGTGTTGGTGTCGGCGAACTGGTTGTTGTTGGGGAAACGGCCGTAATAAAACAGCACATCATTCAAGGCAAAAAGTAACACCAGCGCCAGCAAAACCAGTCCGACGCGGGCAGCTGAGGTGCGCCAATTGCCAAAGGTTGGTTGCCAGCGGCTTACATCTGGCGCACTTTCAGTTGAAGGCGTAGCTTCCTGTGAAGGTTGCAGGGCTGCCGTGATGAGATTGCCCAGCGTAACGAGCGAGAGCGCGGCCAGCAGCGCTAGGGCGGGGGTTGTCATGAGCAGCCGATGGCTTTGGGGGGACTCAATGAGCAGCAGCCCTGCCACAATAACGGTGCCAAGCGGCCAAAGCAGCAGCAGCCGCTGTTCATTTTGCCGCAAGCGGAACAGGGCCAACAAACTCCCCAACGCCATCAGCACGGCGGGGCCAAAACTCAGCAGCGGCACTAGCGGTCGGTAAGCTGGGCTGTTGTCTGGGATGCCATTGAAGGCAAGGGCGTTTTGCCAAAATTGTTGCCACAGGACGGCCGTTTCCGTTAACCCCGTCCGCATCGCTTCATCGGCCAGCCAGTTGGTTTGGCTTGGCAAAATACCCAGCACGTTGGCGCGTTCCATAAAAATGGTGGGATTGTTGTTGTAAAATAGCAGCAAAGGTAGTGCCACCACCAGCGCCAGGCTCGCTGCCGCCAGCAGGTGCCAGCCTTGTTCACGGATAGTTTTGCGATCCAGCAGCAGCGTCAGCAAAAACCAGGCGAGCAAAACAAATGGCAGCACGCGGGAACTGGTGAAGGCGTAGGCGTTCAGCCCCACAAACAGCCCGGCCCACAGCCAAAGGGTGCGTTGTTGAGGTGCTGTAGACGGCCGTTGCCAAGCCATCCCAATCGTCCCCAACGCCAGCAGCACCAGCAGCCCATCCCAAATGTTGGTCATGCCCAGGCGACTGTAATGCAGATGGTAATGGGAGCCAAGTAGCAAAATCGCAGCAAGTAGCCCCGTTAAGTTACAAAACAGCCGCTTACCAAAAAGGTAGGTGGCAGCAACGGTAGCCGCGCCCACAAACGGCGAAATGAGGCGCACAGCCAGCGTGGTTGGCCCCAAAATGGAGATGGGCAGGGCCATAAAGTAGATGGGCAGCGTCGGGTTGGTGAGCCAGGCCGTGCCAAATGGGTTCCGTAGCTGTCCCCGAATAATTTCCAGGCTGTTTAGCCCCAGACTAGCCTCGATGCCGTTGAGCATGAATGGGTTTTGGCTGAGATTGACGAGTCTCACCACCAGCGCGACCAGAAAAAGGGCAATAGCCGTTGCCAACGTGCGGCGCGAAATAAACAGACTATTTGTGTCCACTCGGTTGTCGTTCCAGGCATAAAAGCTGAGACCAATGCCGCCTAGCCAGAGCAAGATTGCTAGGAACGGCCGTTCGTTACCAGCACTGCCCACGGCACTTTGCGCCAGCATTGCCAACAAGAGTCCTAACAAAAAGAGCCAGCGGCGGCGGGGAATTTGCCCCAGGCGCGGCAGCGTCCAGCGTCGCCCGCTGGGGGCGCGCGCCGGGCGGCTGCGCCACAAAAGCGCCAACAGCGACAATCCAGCGTACAAGAACCAGCGTCGTCCCCCAACTAAGTTGGGCGGATCGCCTGTGAGGGCCAGCTGCCCCAACATGCCCGCCAGCAGGCTAACAATGCCCAGCAGGATGTTGATCCAGTTTGTGCTGGGACTGTTTTGGCTGGATTCTGCTTCTGGGGTGGGCTGTTGAACCGCCGCAGCGGCAACTGGCGCAGCCTTCGTGTCCGTTTCCGGTTCGGGCGAAACTTCTGGTGGGGTGGGGATAGGTTGCTGGCTGGCAACAGCAGTTTCTAGTTCTTCAATGCTGAACGGCTGGGCAGGTGGTAGCTGTACCGGAATTGGCTCGTTGGCCTGTTTGCGGGCCACAATGAGCAAATAGGTGCCATCCTGGGGGAAAGGTTCGTTGTAAAACGGCCGTAGCCATCGTTCGGTGCGGCGCAGGCTGCTTTCCCAGGGGGCAACAATCCAATGCCCCGTCAGCGCGTGCAAAATGGCCGAAGGCACGCCCTGCACATGCCCCCATTCCAATGCCCGCAACGCTTTTTTGCTAAAGTAATATTGCCAGCGCTCAATGCCAAAACCGGCGGTGGCTAATCGCTCTGCCCAAACTTCAGCGGAATCGGTGTGGGCGTGGCGGGAAATGCGGTTGAAAAAGCGGCGATAAGCGTCTGCCAGGCCGGGCAGCCCCAGCCGTTCCAAAAATCTGGCGCCGCCTAGCTCTTGGGTGAAGTTGTGGCTGGGCATGGTGATGAGGAAACGGCCGTTCATCTGCATCACCCGGTTTGTTTCGTTGAGGACTGGTTGGATGTCTGGAATATGCTCCAGCACGGAGTTGCTGAACGCGCTGGCAAAGTGGCCGTCAGGATAAGGCAGTTTGTCCCCCATGGCTTGCAGTGCCACATCGTACATGCCCGATTTTTGCGCTTTTTTTAGCGGATTCCACCAGGGGTCAATGCCTGCCTCAATTTCTCGTTGGAACACCATTTCGCTGAAATGTCCATCACCACAGCCCACGTCCAGCGTGGGGCTTGGCAAATCAACGCCAAAGTAAAAACGGGCTTCCACGGCGCGCAAAATAGCCCGAAAAGCAGGAATTGTTTTAAGCTGCCTCCAGAGCAGGTCATCTGGGGGTGTTGCGGCTGGGAATTCGGTATCTTCTGTCACTTAGATTATCCGCATATTACGCAGATTTTCGCAGACTGTTCTTCAATCTTTTTAATCTGCGAAATCTGTTGATGTTTGATTAACGGCCGTATCGATCACGCATGGCTCTGAGTTTGTCGTAGACAGCGGGTTCAATTGTTTTGCCAATTAGCTTTCCTTTTTGCAGCTTTTCAAAAAGCTCAGCATACGCTTCTGCCGTGCTGTCTGGCGAGAAGCTGTTGCCAATAAGCTGGCTATCTTTTTGGTACGATCTTTTATTCTTCAAGATGTTGATGATGGCTTGGGCGAGGGCGGTGTGGTCAGAAACGGCCGTAATCTCCCCCATCCCCGTCATTGCCACTGGCTGGCGCACACCGGGCAAAGCACACGCTGCCACCGGCACGCCGTTTTGCATCGCCTCAATTTGCACCAGGCCAAAGCTCTCTGTGCTGTTCAGGCTAGGCACACAAAGGCAGTCTAGGCAGTTGTAAAAGGCACTTAGCTCTGCCCCTTCAATATTGCCCAGCAAATGATAATGCGCTTTGTACTTTTCAAACAGCGGTGCCAATCGCGCCGCATACGTCTCTTCCCCGATGATGTTTTGGTACTCTCCGGCGTGCAAAACGCGCATATTGGGGAATGCTTCGCGCACAATCGGTAATGCTTTCAGCAGAACCTCCACGCCCTTCTCGGCTGCTAGCCGGCAAATAATACCCACAATTGGTTCATCGCCCAACTGGTGCTTTTCGCGGAACGCCGCCACATCGGCCCAGCTGTAATCAGGCAATTCCACTGGTGGCGGTATGATGTGTAGCTTCTTGTCCAAAAATTGGGATAAAAATGGCGAGTGGGTTCCGTAATCTCGCGTGTAAGTCACCACGGCATCAGCTAACTGCCCGGCGAGTTGGTTCATGGAGCCAACGACGCGATCTACCAGCCGATTGAAACTGCCTTGCGGTAGCTGTAAATCGCAATGGTAGGTCAGCACAACTGGTTTACCCAAAATACGGCCGCGCATGGCCACGCCGGGCGCATCAAATTGGGGCAAATGCAGGTGCAGCACGTCGGCCTGCTGGGCCAGCTTCCAGGCCATAGGACCAAAGCCAGGCATGAGTACTCCTTTGCTGACACGGGCTGCCACCGGAACCCGCACCACTTTCACCCCGTCCATCACATCGTAAATGGGCAAGTTGGGATCGTATTGTGAGGTGAGCACGGTGACATCATGCCCCTGCCGCGCCAACGCTTTGCTCAGACGCTCGACGTAAATGGTAAGGCCACTCACCCAGGGGCGGTAATACGTTAAGACTTCAACAATTTTCATAAAAGATTCCGTTCGTTTTCTTGAATTTTGTACACAGCCACCTTCACAATAGCTTACCCTTCTACTTTGCTTAGATCAGAATCTTCTTCAAGCTGGCGGCGGCGGATGAATCGCTGCGTGGTTTCAATTACGCTGCCAAATGTAGCGCCAGTGCTGGCCAGCCCAATCAGGCCCAGAATGACCATGCTGATTAAGTTGAGAGCATGGTAAACCACGGCAAAACCCCCTGCGGCTCCATTAGATTGCCCCAGCGCGAGCATAGCGGCCGTTACGCCAATGTGAAACACACCAATCTGCCCAGGTGAGGAGGGCAGGGCAATGCTCAGAGCGGCCGCACACACTACAAAACTAGCGCCCAACAGCGTAGCCTCACCACCAACGGCCAAAATGCCCCAACGATAAGCAAACACGATGGGAATCCAGACCACAATGCTGAGGAAGACGAGCACCAGACTGTCTTTCAGACGGGTGAGGCTGCCCAGGCCATCCAGCAGTTCGTTCATACGGCCGATCCACCGCTCGGTGCTTAAAAAAGGGATGTGATTGAGAACGGCCGTGCCCCACCGGGTGGCTAATTTGCGCTGATTGGCCGCAATAACCAGAGCAATGATAGCGGTGATAGCCACAATGCCAAAGCTGCGAGCCGCATCCTGAAGTAGTGGTGGCAAACCCACCACTTCTACTAGCGTAAACGGCAGCAACGCCACAATGAACATCATGTCTAGAATGCGCTCCACCACCATTGTAGAAAGCCCTCTGGCCAATGTGATCGGTGGCACGTTGCCAATAAGCACCGCCCGCGCTACGTCGCCCAGGCGAAACGGTAGCACCATATTAAACATATACCCAATATTTTGGATGTGAAATGTCTGCGACCAGGAAATATCGTTGGTTAGCATATACCGCCAGCGGACGGCACGAAAAATCATAAAGGCCAGAATTGCCAATGCACTCCACCCGATTAGGGAAATCTCAGCCTGCCGCAAAGAGTCAACGATTTCAGCGGGGTCAATCAACAGCAAAATGAGGGCAATCGAAAGAACGCTAACACCGATGCCCACCCATAGCTGACGGCGATTTTGACCAGAACTTTCCATAGTTGCGGGATTATAACAAGAACCCAACAGCTTCGCATGAAAACGGCCGTTGCCCCAAATAAGACCCATCACCCAGTACACCAGTGCAATTGTGCAAATCAACTATTCGGCATATGCTTTATGCAAACTTTATTATATCCATACAAATACCACGCAGTAACGGTCATTGAGGAGACCGGTAGATGAGAACCCACATCATTCATATACAAAAATGGGCAAAGCCACAAGCCCCTTCTGAGCCAGAACTGTTTAGCCAAATGGCGCAGGAAGGTCTAGAGCCGTACAAATGGCGCAGCAATCCCCAAGATGCTTTCCCCGCGCATACACATGCGTTTGAAAAAGTAATCATGGTTGTTGAGGGATCAATAACCTTTGGTTTTCCAATTGAAGGAGAACCCACCACCCTCTATCCAGGTGATCGGCTCGATTTACCCTCTGGTGTGATGCACAATGCAGTCGCGGGTAAAAACGGAGTTGTGTGTCTGGAGGCTCAGCGTCCGGTAAAATAGCTCCTTTCTGCAAAAGAAGTGCAAAAGGAGTTAACAATGGAATACATGAATTTAGGCAAAACAGGCCTGAAAGTTTCCCGAATTTGCTTGGGGATGATGAGCTATGGTTCCCCAGAGTGGCGAGATTGGGTATTGGATGAAAGTGCAGCACGGCCGTTTATCCAGCGAGCGATTGAGTTAGGCATCAACTTTTTTGATACGGCCGATATGTACTCGCTTGGAGTGAGCGAAGAAGTTACCGGAAAGCTCCTCACAGAGTTTGCCAGCCGCCAGGAAATTGTTTTGGCGACGAAAGTCTATTTCCCCGTCGGCAAAGGCCCCAACGGGGGTGGCCTCTCCCGCAAGCACATCATGGAAGCAATTGATGATTCCCTGCGACGCCTCGGCACCGATTACGTTGATCTGTACCAAATTCACCGCTGGGATTACAGCACCCCCATCGAAGAGACAATGGAAGCTTTGCATGACGTAGTGAAGGCAGGCAAGGCGCTCTACATTGGCGCTTCCAGCATGTATGCCTGGCAGTTCGCTAAAGCGCAGCACGTAGCTGATTTACATGGCTGGACGCGCTTTTCGGCGATGCAAAACCACATGAATGCTGTTTACCGCGAAGAAGAGCGGGAGATGCTGCCACTGTGCCAAGACCAGGGCGTTGGCGTCATTCCGTGGAGTCCGCTGGCGCGTGGCTTCTTAGCAGGCAACCGCAAGCGCGAGGAGAGCGATCCCACGGCCAGAGCCAAAAGCGATGGGTTTGCTAAAGATATGTATTATCAGCCTGAAGATTACGATGTGGTTGATGCAGTTGTTGCTATTGCCGAGGAGAGAGGCTATTCACCTGCCCAAATTGCATTGGCCTGGCTCTTGCACAAGCCGGGTGTCACATCCCCCATCATCGGCGCGACCAAAATGTACCAGTTGGAAGAAGCTGTTGCCGCTGCAGAAATCAGTTTAAGTGAAGAAGAAATCCAGCGAATAGAGGCACCCTACAGACCACATCCTATCCTCGGCCACCAATAAATCTTGGCCAGTAAATTGGAATAGAAAAAAAGGACGCCCCAGAGCGTCCTTTTTTGATCTTGTTGAATTGTTTCCGTTTAGTCTTTGCTACTTGGCAAAACCTACGGCGCGAGTTTCACGAATCACCGTAACTTGAATTTGGCCAGGATATTGCATACTTTCTTCAATGGTCTTAGCGATGTTTTTAGAGAGGCGCATTGCTTCCAGATCGTCAATTTTATCTGGCTTGACGAGAATGCGAATTTCACGCCCGGCTTGCAAGGCGTATGCGCTCTCAACGCCCTGGAAGGTCGTAGCGATTTCTTCCAATGTGCGTACTCGCTTGATGTAATTTTCTAAACTTTCGCGGCGAGCGCCGGGACGTGCCCCGGAAATAGCATCGGCTGCTTCCACAATGATCGCTTCAACGCTTTCTGGTTCCACTTCGTGGTGATGGGCAGCAATGGCGTTGATGACCAGTGGCGGCACTTTGAACCGCTTGCAGAACTCTGCACCCAGCATGGCGTGGGTGCCTTCCTGGTCGTGATCCATTGCCTTGCCGATGTCGTGGAGCAATGCGCCCATTTTGGCAATGTCTATGTTAGCGTTGAGTTCGGCGGCTAATACGGCCGCAATCTTAGACGCCTCCACCGAGTGATAAAGCTGGTTTTGCCCAAACGAGGTGCGGTATTTAAGTCGCCCCAGCATTTTGATCACTTGCGGATGCAAACCATGCACATTGGCTTCGTAGGCGGCTTGTTCGCCAGCCTCTTTCATGTCCTGCTCAACTTCTTTGGTAGCGTCTTTAATGAGTTTCTCGATGCGAGCAGGGTGGATACGGCCGTCTGTAATCAATTTCTCAAGTGCCCGGCGAGCTGCTTCACGGCGAACCGGATCAAAGCTGGAAACGGAAACCGCTTCGGGCGTATCGTCTACCACAATGTCAACCCCGGCCGCTTGCTCAAAAGCACGAATGTTACGGCCGTTTCGCCCAATAATGCGCCCCTTCATCTCCTCATTAGGTAGCTGCACCACAGAAACCGTTTGCTCTGCTACCTGGTCGCTGGCAATGCGCTGAATGGCTAGCACCACCAGCTCACGCGCTTTTTGATTCGCATTTTCTTTGGCTTCATCCTCAATTTCGCGCATGATGCGCGCCATGTCCTGGCGCGACTCTTTTTCCACATCATCCAGCAAGAGTTGCTTGGCTTCGTCAGCGGTTAGCGCAGCAATCTGTTCTAACTGTTGGCGGCGTTCTTGTTCGATTGTTTCTAGCCGATTTTGCCGCTTGTCTAGCCGACTTTGCCGCTTGTTCAGAACGGCTTCGCGGTGCTCCATCTTTTTGGCTTGCTTATCCAGATTTTCGCTACGGCGATCCACACGCTCTTCAGCACGGGCTAAATCCTGGTAGCGGCGTTCAATCGCTTTTTCAGCCTCAGACCGAATTTGTTGAGCTTCTTTGCGTGAAGTGTCTAAAATTTCAGAAGTTTCTTTTTCTGCTAGAGCACGTCTTTCTTCCAGTTCCCGATCTACAGTGGCAACTTTTTCTTCTACCTGCGGCCTTATAAAAAAATAAACCGCAGCGGCACCAACGATGATGCCAATTACCGCGCCCAGCAGAATCCATGTTGCTGGCATAGTTGATCTCCTTTTTAGGTGGAAGTGAAAGGTCTAGAAACGTTGCGGCCGTTTCTTACACTTCCACAATTACTCTTCGTCAGAATGGGTTGCCTGCCAAAGAGCCTCAGTTATTTCTCGCACAATATCGTAGCCAAAGCCGCGTCGCTGTAGAAAACCACCCACTTTTTTGCGAAACTCCGGTTCCGGGAGCGTTTGCCAACGGTAGGCTTTAGGCTCTACCGCTTGTTTGGCAGCGGCAAATTCATCTACTTCAGCGATTGCTTTCTCAATTAGGCTACGTTCAATTCCCTTTTGGCGTAGTTCTTGCTGTAGCGCAATTTTGCTGCGCGGCCTGAATGTTTCCCTTTGTTCTACCCAGTACCGGGCAAAAGCGGCATCATTTAATAATTCTACTGCTTCCAGTCGTTCCAAAACCTGATCTACAACTGGCTCTGGGTACTCTTTCTTGAGTAGGTGGCGGCGCGTTTCGGCGATGCTGCGGGGTCGGTATTCGATGTACCGAATGGCTAACTCTTTGGCTTTTTCAACCTGGTCAGCCCCTTGGAGCTTGTCAATTTCGCCGGGGGACAATGTTTGCCCAATACGCAGGTAAGCGGCCGTAATTTCTGCCAGGCCAAAAGCAAACGCCCCATCAATGAACACATTGATGCGCCTGGGGTTTCGCTTTTGTCGTGTTAACGCCGTGATCTTACCCATTGTCAATCGCAATGTAGACTTCAACTATTCAACTAAAATTTTTAGGAAACAGGCAAAACCAGCCGTCGGGGTTAACTTTCAGACAGCGGTTCTAGGAGAGGCAAGCCAGCTTCTTGACGAATGAGGGATTCTAATTCGGCATAAATCTCGGGGTTTTCTCGCAAAAATTGTTTGGAGTTTTCACGCCCTTGCCCTAGCAGCGTGTCGCCATAGCGGAAGAACGCGCCGCGTTTGGTAAGGACGTCATACTCCACACCGAGATCAACGATACAGCCAGTTTTAGAGATACCTTCATTGTACATGATGTCAAATTCAGCATCGGTAAACGGAGGTGCAACCTTGTTTTTCTTAATCTTCACTCGGGTACGATTTCCCACGACATCGGAGCCAACTTTGATAGCCTGAATACGTCGAATGTCAATGCGAACAGAGGCGTAAAACTTGAGCGCATTGCCACCGCTGGTGGTCTCCGGGCTGCCAAACATGACGCCAATTTTTGAGCGAAGCTGGTTTGTAAAAATAACAACGGTATTTGTTTGCTTAATAACACCAGACAATTTTCGTAATGCTTGCGACATTAAGCGTGCTTGCAATCCTACGTGTGCATCCCCCATTTCGCCCTCAATTTCGGCGCGGGGAACCAATGCTGCTACAGAATCCACGACAACCACGTCCATCGTACCAGAGCGAATGAGCGCTTCTGCAATTTCTAACGCTTGCTCACCAGTATCTGGCTGCGAGACATACAAATTATCTACATCTACTCCACAGCGTTCCGCATAGACTGGGTCTAGCGCGTGTTCCATGTCTATAAATGCACATATTCCGCCGCGCTGCTGCGCTTCAGCGATTATATGCTGACAAACTGTTGTCTTGCCAGATGATTCTGGCCCATAAATTTCGATGACGCGGCCGCGCGGTACACCGCCAACCCCCAAGGCAATATCCAATGCCAGGGCACCAGTAGGGATAGTTTCTACTTGCAAATGCCGGGCTTCACCTAAGCGCATTATGGCACCTTCGCCAAATCGTTTGGTTAGGCTTGCAATGGTGGTTTCTAGGGTTCTGTCTTTTGGCTTGCTGCCCATTTGTTTCCTAAGATTTTCTGCTGAACCCGCCCCAAATTTAACAACAGTTCGAAATGAATAGAGGGTATAATGGAATAAGTCCAGCTTATCAGAAAAAATGATTATGTAGTGTACAATAGCGTTATGGAATTAGCAAACCTTTGGCTGCCAGAGCAAGCACGCATTGATGGGATTCGCAAAGCAGAAAAAAGTGATGCTGAAGCGGTGCACCATCTGTTGAAAACGGCCGTTTACACCCACCTGCATGTTGATTGGTACTTGCCTGGCGACTGGATTGGTTCGCCGGGATTTGTTGTGTTGCCTAAACCAAAAACAAACCAAAATAGCCTCACCGCCAAACTGTTCCAAAGCAGCTCAGACATTGGTGCTTGCCTCATTGCGACACCAGATCCGTTGCCAGCAGCCTGGGTACGTGTTGCGGCGATTGATAAGGCGGAAAATGGTAAGGAAACATTGGCAAATTTGCTGCTAAATGTATTGCCTGTTTTGCGCCAGCAAGGTGTTACGCAGCTCGCCTGGCTCACTGTTGAAGCTTGGCCATCAGAGTGGCTACCGGCGTGGGGATTTTATCGCGATAGTGAAATTGAAACCTATGTAAAAGAGGACCGTACATTGCCCCCGTCGCCAGACGTGCCTAGCTTAACCATTCGGCAAGTGTATTCGACGGATTATGATAGTTTAGCGGCACTGGAGGCTGCTTCCTTTGCCCCGATTTGGCAGCAAAGTGCCAGAGCTTTGGCAGTTGCTCGGCCACAATCGCTAAGTTTTGATGTGGCGTTGCTCGGGGACGAGATTGTTGGCTACCAACTCAGCGCCAGAGCAGAAGCGGGTGCCCATCTGGTGCGCCTTACGGTTCATCCAGAAAAGCAGGGGCTGGGGGTTGGTACTGCCTTGTTGAGACATGCCTTTTCCTATTATTATCGGCGTGGCTTATACAAAGTGTCTCTCAATACACAAGTGGAAAATTACGATTCGCAAAAGTTGTACCAGCGGTTTGGGTTTGTGCCAACGCAGCAACGGCTACCGATTTGGGTTTTGGACATAGCATAGATGACTTCTGATATGAAATTACGTCGCCCAATTTGGTTAGTCATTTTGTTTGTGGTGGCAGTTGGCGTGGGGTTGGGTATGGTTGGCGGGTTGGTGGAACGAACGGCCGTTACTGTGATGGGAACGGCCGTTATGTTTGCCATCTTTGGCGCTTATGAACGTGTCCTTCAGCATAATTACGCTCTAATGAGTGGATTGCTGGCAGGCGGGTTTCTTGGCCTTGTTGTGGGCGGTTTTGGCTATCTGCTTGGGGGCAATGTTACCAACCTGCTGGATGGTACGCTGTTTGGTTTGCTGCGCGGCATCATCGTGGGGGCAGTTGTGGGGGGCATTACGCGGGCACAGCCAGATGAGGACGATCCGTGGCACACCAACATTTTTTTACTTTTGGGATCCTTATTGATTGGGGCGATTTTGGGAGCCAGCGTGGGGTTGATTTCCGGCTTTGTATTGGGTTTGGTCCGCTGGCATGGTTGGGGCGTTTGGGTTGCGATGCCACTTGGGGCCATTGTAGGTGGCTATTTGGGCACGCATTTTCATCGTAAGGTGGGCATTTTTGCTGGTGCGGTAACAGGCGCATTGCTGACTTTGATTAGCAGCTTTGTTGGCGGAGCAGTCGCTGGTGTATCTCTAGGGTTGGTAACTGGGATACTATCCCCCATGCTGCTGATGGGGCTTATTGGCGCAGGCGGGGGCCTTACAAGCCGGGGTGTAAAGGCGATGGTCGTGGAGGCGATTGAGGCTCCCGCCGAGATGTTGCAGCAGGGTGCATTTCCTTTTTTGGCGCCAGCGATTATCGTCGGCATTATTGTGGGAACGGCCGCTGCTGGGGCGGGTGGGCTAATTGCCTTGCCGCTTTGTTTGGCTGTGCTTGGCATTCTTCTAGCAGTGTTTAGTGAAGTAGACGGCCGTGCCACCAGCAATCTTAACGCCCGCACCCTGGTAGAGATGGTGATCTTAGGCGCGGAGGATTTACCTATTATGGCCGTGCCTCGAAAATTAGTTGGCAATGGCAAAACGGCCGTATCTGGCGCACTGTTTGGTTTGGCTATTGGTGGGATTAGTGCTGCCATTGGGGCTTGGCTCATTCAGCAGCTTTTTTAGGAGACATGATGGCACGAAAAAAATTAACCGAGGAAGAAATTCAAAACGCACTGAAATTGTTGCCGGGCTGGCAGGTGCAGGACGGCAAATTGACCAAGCAGTACAAATTTGCCTCATTTGCCCAGGCGTTAGGCTGGATGGTTGCAGTAGGAATTGAAGCCGACAAAATTGATCATCATCCAGAGTGGGCAAACGTATACAATCGCGTTTCGGTTTCTTTGGTGACGCATGATTTGGGCAATGTGATTAGCAGTTGGGACGTTGAGTTGGCAAAAAAGATGGACGAGTTAGCAGGCACTTGATAAGCTCAATTTGGAAAACAACTAGCCTCTCGCAGGTTTGTTCTCAAGTGCAGTTTATGGAGCGAACCTGCGGGAGGTTTATTTACAAGGAAGAAAGAAAAAAAGCACCCGGAATTGGGTGCTTTTTGGTCAGTAGCGGGGGCTGGATTCGAACCAACGACCTCCGGGTTATGAGCCCGACGAGCTGCCTCTGCTCTACCCCGCATCAATGAGATGGGGATTATAGCAATCTAATAAACTTTGTCAAGAAAAGTAGACATAAAAGAAATGCGCTTTAGGAAAAAGATTTAGGCACGCCTCCCACCTTTGAGACTGTCTTGAAGTGCTTCCAGCTTGTCCCACTCACCGGTTGCTGCTAACTGTGCTTGTTCTGGCCAGGTGTCTGGGAAGGCAACGCGAATGCCTGCGTCTTCCCGCACCACTTTCTCTAGGTGCTCAACAGTAGCAGCAGCCAAATCAGCAAAAGTGAGGATGCCTGCTTCGTGCAAAATGCCCTCAATTTTGGGGCCGATGCCTTCAATTTTCTTGAGATTGTCTGGTTCAACGGGTTCAATAATAGGAACGGCCGTACTCCTCACAACGTCTACTGGTTCTGGCTCTTCCACGGGGGTGGGGGCTTCGGCAACGGCCGTTTCTTCATGGTGTGCGTCCCCTGCGTGCGGTTCACTATGTAGCTGCGGCGAATGGTGTTCGTCTTCAGCAGGTGAACCTTGCGGGATGTTTTTGCGATTGAGCCCCCAAATAAAGAGCAGCAACAAAATCACGCCAATCACAATTGGCACCCAAGCCGGAACGCCGACAGGCTCCGTGCCACCTTCTTGCAAAAAAATAGCTGCCAAAAGCAAATTGCTCATAAGTTTCCCTCTTCCCTCAGTCAAAGATAAAATGGATGCCGAATGTTACCTGAGGACACAAGCTGAAACAAGTGAATTTTCAACAAATTGGAGAAAAAGATGATCATCGAGATTAAGGGTGTGCGCCCTCAAATTCACCCCACGGCCTACATTGCCCCCAACGCCATCATCATTGGGGATGTGGTGATTGAAGCCGAAGCAAGCGTCTGGTTTGGGGCGGTGATTCGGGGGGATAGCGGCCGTATTCGCATTGGCCCTCGTACCAGCGTACAAGATAATGTGGTGATTCATGTGAACGGCCGTTCCAACACCATCATCGAGGCAGATGTAACCATTGGGCATGGTGCGGTGCTAGAAGGCTGCCATTTGCACGAGGGGGTGCTAGTGGGGATGAATGCTACTGTGTTGAGCGGTGCGGTGATTGCAACAGGCTCACTGATCGCTGCGGGTTCAGTGGTTGGTGAAAATCGGCACATCCCGCCAAACGTGCTGGTTGCTGGCGTACCTGCCACTGCCAAGCGCGAACTGGATGCGGCAACCCAACAGCGGCTGCGGGAGGCGCCAAAAGCATATGTGAAGTACGGCCGTTCCTACCAAACTGATGCCAAAATTATTGAGTAACAGCCGCTTCCACGGCACGCTTAATGTCTCCCTCATGGACAAGCTGGCGCACGGCTTCGATGAGGGGTGCCATGTAACAATCTTCGGCGATGAAAGGGACGTGCTGGCGAATTAGCTCGTAAGCAATGTGAGTGCCTGCCCCCAACGCGCCTTCGCCGTAGCTGCGCCGGAAATCAACCCCCTGTGCGGCGGCCAGCAGCTCGATGGCCACCACCGTTTCTGTGTGCGTCATGATCATCTCGGCTTGGCGAACGGCCGTTGCCCCCATACTCACATGATCTTCAACATTGGCACTGCTGGGAATCGTATCGGCGCTGGCCGGGTGTGCCAGCACCTTATTTTCGGAGGCCAACGCCGCCGCCGAGTAGTGGGCAATCATGAAGCCACTTTCGAGGCCACCATTTTCCGTTAAAAACATGGGCAGCACGCCGCCGTTGCTGTTTGCATCTACCAGTTGGGCGATGCGCCGCTCGCTCATGTTCCCAATTTCTGTTAAGGCCAGCTTTAGATAATCCATCGCCAGAGCAATTGGTTCCCCATGAAAATTCCCTGCAGAGATGACTTCGATCTTGTTTTCATCCTGCTCGTCCACAAAGATAAGCGGATTGTCGTTAACTGAATTGAGTTCGATTTCTAGCACCCATTGGGCGTAGGCCACGGAGTCACGCACAGCGCCATGCACCTGGGGCACGCAGCGTAACGTGTACGGATCTTGCACGTTTTTGGAGCTTTTGGGGCGCAAAAGCTGGCTACCAGCCAAGACCCGGCGCAAAAATGTGGCACACTCAATTTGCCGGGGATGCGGCCGTAGCTGGTGAACGCGCGCATCATAGGCGTGGTCTGTGCCGCGTAGGGCCTCTAGCGTCAGGGCTGCAGCAATATCGGCGGTGAGTGCCAGGTTAATTGCCCGACGAACTACAAGTGCCCCCAAACCAACCATAAAGGCCGTGCCGTTGAGCAGGGCCAATCCTTCTTTCGCTTCCAGCTCAATCGGTTCAAGGTTAGCCGCGGCCATTGCTTCGCCACCCGGCATTAACGCGTCGTTGAAAAACGCTTCCCCTTCGCCAATGAGCGGTAAAGCCAAATGTGCCAGCGGTGCCAGATCGCCGCTGGCACCCAGGGAGCCTTGAGCCGGCACGCGAGGGTGTACGCCGGCGTTGAGCATCTCTAGCAATCGCTGAATCACAATGGGGCGGACGCCTGAGTAGCCCTGGGCAAGCGTGTTGGCGCGCGCCAGCAGCATAGCGCGTACCTGTTCCTCTAACAGGGCAGGGCCAGTGCCAGCGGCGTGGGAGCGCACCAAGTTAAGCTGGAGTAATAAACTTTCATCGGCGCTGATGAATTTGTCTTTGAAACGGCCGAATCCCGTCGTAATGCCGTACGCAACCTGCCCCTCACGCACCAGCTTTTCTACTGCTTGGCGCGAGCGATTCACTTGGGGGAGAACGGCCGTATCCAACTCCACCTCTCGCCCTCGCCGTGCCACGTCCACCACATCATCTATCTTTAAACCCTGTCCAGAAATTATTAGCGGTTCCATAAATTAGCCTCAACAAAAGAATCACGAATGAGCCGAATAAACAAATAGTTCGTGCTATTTGTGTTTGAATGATCCTCCGGGAGGTTTCGCTACCTCCCGGAGGTTGAATGAAACAAAGTGCTTTTCGCCAATCATACAGTCGGGAAAAATATAGACAACCACAAAAACGTTGGGCAACTTTGCAAAGTTGCCCTACATTAGGTTCAGAACGGCACTTCATAATTCATAATTGGAGGCAATTAATGACACGAAAAATTCAGGCTCCACGCGGTACGACTCTCAACTGCAAAAACTGGCTCATCGAAGCCCCGTACCGCATGTTGCAAAACAACCTTGATCCACTTGTTGCTGGCGATTCGGAAAACCTGATTGTGTATGGCGGACGGGGCAAAGCCGCCCGTAACTGGCAAGCCTTCGACGCTATCCTGGAATCTTTGCGCCAATTAGAGCCAGACGAAACGCTGCTGGTGCAAAGCGGCAAGCCCGTTGCCGTCTTCCGCACCCACACAGACGCGCCGCGTGTGCTTATTGCCAACTCCAACATCGTGCCCCATTGGGCCACCCAGGCCAACTTTGACAAGTGGGAAGCCGAGGGGCTAATGATGTACGGCCAGATGACGGCCGGAAGCTGGATTTACATTGGCACGCAGGGCATCTTGCAAGGCACGTTTGAAACATTTGCCGCCGCTGCCCGCAAGGCTGGCTGGCCATCGCTCAAGGGCAAATGGGTGCTTACCGCTGGCTTGGGCGAGATGGGCGGGGCGCAGCCGCTGGCCGTGACGATGAATGAGGGGGTTGGCCTCTTTGTGGAAGTGGATCAGTGGCGGGCCGAACGCCGCCTCAGCTTACGCCAAGTAGATGTGATTACTGATAATTTGGAAGAGGCGATGACCTGGGTGGAGGAGGCGATTCAAAGCGAAACGCCCAAATCAATCTGCCTGGTGGCTAACGCCGCCGAGGTGTTGCCAGAGCTGGTAACGCGCGGCGTGGTGCCAGATATGGTCACGGACCAAACCTCGGCGCATGATCCTTTGTATGGCTACATTCCGGCGGGGATGGGTATGGAGGAAGCGGCCGTTCTCCGCCAAAATGATCCAACTGAATACCAAAAACGGAGCATTGACTCCATGACCCGGCACGTGCAGGCCATGCTGGATTGGCAAAAGCAGGGTAGCATCGTCTTTGATTACGGTAACAATATTCGCCAGCAAGCATATAATAACGGGCTAGAGAATGCGTTTGATTATCCAGGATTTGTGCCAGCGTACATACGGCCGCTCTTCTGCGAAGGAAAAGGGCCATTCCGCTGGGTGGCTCTCTCCGGCGATCCCAATGATATTTATGCCACTGACGAAGCGATTTTGGAGCTATTTCCCGAAGACGCACATTTGGCGCGCTGGATAAAAATGGCGCAGGAGCAGGTAGAGTTCCAGGGTTTGCCTGCTCGCATTTGCTGGCTGGGCTACGGCGAGCGTGCCAAAGCGGGACTGAAGTTTAACGAACTGGTCGCTAGCGGCAAGGTGAGTGCCCCCATTGTGATTGGCCGGGATCACCTTGATTCTGGCTCGGTGGCTAGCCCCAACCGAGAAACCGAGGGGATGAAGGATGGCTCTGACGCTATTGCCGACTGGCCGATTTTGAACGCGCTCATCAACGCCGTGAGTGGCGCCACCTGGGTAAGTTACCATCACGGCGGCGGCGTGGGGATTGGTTACAGTCTGCACGCCGGGCAAGCGATTGTGGCCGACGGCACGCCAGAAGCGGCCGCTCGGCTGGAGCGTGTGCTGACGGTTGATCCAGGTATGGGTGTGGTGCGTCATGTGGATGCTGGTTACGAACGAGCGGTAGAGGTGGCCAAAGAGCGCGGCGTGAAAATCCCCATGCTAGATTGATGCGTAGGGGCAGGTCTCAGACCTGCCCCTACCATGCGGATATTACCATGATAATTGAAGCAGATTTACTCATTCACAGTGCGGCGCAGGTAGTGACTTGTGCTAGCGATGTGCCGAAACGCGGCGTGGCGATGCAGGACGTGGGGGTGATTTTAGACGAGGCGGTGGTGGTGAAGGACGGCCGTATCCTCAACATCGGCCCCACCAAAAGCATCCGGCAGCAATATTCAGCGTCGCAAACAGTTGATGCTAGCGGCAAGGTGATTTGCCCCGGCTTTGTAGACCCGCACACGCATGTGGTCTACGCGGGCGATCGGCTAGGCGAGTTTGAGCAGCGCATCCGCGGCGCCACCTATTTGGAGATTATGGCGGCGGGCGGGGGCATTGTTAGCACCATGCGGGCTACGCGGAATGCCTCAGTAGACGAATTGGCGGAAGCGACGCTACCCCGACTGGCCCAAATGCTGCGTTTGGGTACCACCACCGCCGAAGTGAAAACGGGCTATGGTCTTGATTTGGACAGCGAGCTAAAGATGCTGGAGGCGATTGCCGTGCTGGATTTGGCTCAACCAATTGATCTAGTCCCCACGTTTATGCCTGCCCATGCCATCCCGCCGGAATTTAATGGCCGTTCCGATGCTTACGTAGATTGGGTAGTGAACGAGATGATTCCGGCTGCCGCTGCATGGTACAAGGGTAGTCACTTTCTAGTGGATGGGCGACCTCTATTTTGTGATGTTTTCTGTGAGCAAAACGCTTTCAATTTAGCGCAATCCCGCCAGGTGCTAGAAGCTGGATTGGCACATGGACTGCCGCCCAAAATTCATGCCGATGAGTTCACGTCGCTGGGTGGGGTGGGGCTGGCGGTTGAGTTGGGAGCCACTTCTGTAGACCATTTGGATGTGACATCGCCGGAGGATGGTGCGCGATTAGCTGATTCTGATGCGGTGGGGATTGTGCTGCCCGCCGTAAACTTTAATTTGGGTAGCCATGATTTTGCCGATGCGCGTGCGCTGATTGATGCGGGTACGGCCGTTGCCCTTTCCACCGACATCAATCCGGGTTCTGCACCCTGCCCCTCGCAGCCGCTGGTGATGGCCATTGCCACCCGCTACCAGCGGCTGCTGCCTGCCGAAGCGATGAATGCCGTCACCATCAACGCTGCGTTCGGCGTGGGGCTGGGTGACAAAGTTGGTTCGCTGGCAGTGGGCAAGCAGGCAGATTTGCTGCTGCTCAACTGTACTGATTATCGTCAGTTGGCCTACCAATTTGGTGGCAATTTGATAGACGCTGTGGTGAAGAACGGCCGTCTCCTTTCCCTTTAGATTTTGGCAGCGAATTTTCACGAATTGTGAGCGTTCAGGTGACAGTCACTTTCTTCCAGAGGTGATGGCAAAATCCAAACTGTGTTTAAGTGACTGTCACCTGTGTGATAAATGTCATACCAAAATCGTGACATATTTCACCATCCCTTGGACAGTCATCATTTTCGTAAGCTTGACAACCCTATGATCGTAACAACGGTTTGACCGATACTTTTTCCTAAATTTAATTGGTCATCTTGCTTGGGGAGTTTGCCGTGCTTTTTTTGCTCCCCAGCACCATCGTGGGGTTGTCATGCAAGCGGGTACAGCAGTAGCGTCCGACGCCATTGCGGAGTCCAACTTAACTGATTTGCAGCGTCTTTACTGGATTGGCCACCAGCTACGGCCGTCTGCCACCCACTTCAACAATGCTTTTTCCTTCACCTTTCGCACACCCATTTGCCCAAATTTATTTACCCAGGCGTTTGCAACGGCCGTTTGCGAATATGAAGTGCTGCGGTCTGTCTTTGTGGAAGTAGCTGGTGAGGGGCAACAGCAACTCTTGCCCGAACCGCCCACCCAACTTCGGCTGGTTGATTTGTCGGAGGAGCCAGACCCGGTGGCTGCGGCACAAAGATGGCAGGCGGAGCGGGTGCAACGGCCGTTTACCCTCACTAAATGCCTTTATGACACCGCCTTGCTCAAGCTGGCAGACGATCATTTTGTCTGGTTCCTCAACCAGCACCACCTCATCACAGACGCCACCTCATTTTTTTTGATAGCTGAGACAGTGCTGACGCATTATGAAGCGTTGGGGCAGAGCAAGCTACCATTGCCTGCTAGCAAACCAACGTTTGCGCGATATGCGGCACTGTTGCAGAGGCAGCAGCAGGGCAGTCGAGCCGAAGCCTCGCGTGCGTTTTGGCAGGCGTTAGTGGCTCAGAAACCGGAACCGCTCTGTTTTTACGGCCGTTCCCTTCATAAGAGCAGCCAAAATAATGTGCGCTGGACGCAAAATCTAGGCGCAGACAAAACAGCCCGGCTGATCGCTGCCGCCGAGGCGGTGGATTTAGGGACGGTAACCTCTGAATTTCGCCAATTTTGCCTGACGGCGGCACTCTTTTTTGCCCTGCTGCACCAGATGACGCGCCAAACTGAGCTGGGTTTTGTAACTACCATTCATAACCGTGCCACCCAAGTAAACAAGCAAACAGTGGGTGTGCTGATGGAATTGGTTCCGTTGCTGGTTGTCATCACTCCAGATGAAACAATCCCCTCGCTCATGCAAAAGGTGGCGGCAGCCATGAAGCCATTGCTGCTCCATTATCGCCATGGCGCTAGTCAGGCGACGGTTGATTTGGGGTTGGAGGCGATGTTTACCTTTGTGCAACGGCCGTCTCTCACCTTTGCGGGTCAGCCAGTTGCCCATGAAATTATTCATCACAACACGGGTAGCGAAGCGGTGGCACTGCACGTGCATCATCTCGCAGATGACAACAGCTACCAACTTTATCTCGATTTGCATGAGGATATTTTTACTGAGCTTCAAATTGCCCATGCCCAACAAAGTTTGCAGGCGCTCATCTCGAGGATGCTAAGCAATCCCCAAGAAGCTATTAGCCAATCTGCCTTGCCTTGGCCTACGGATGAAGCGGTGTTGGCAAACGGCCGTTCCCAACCCAATTTTGTTCCCCCCGCCACCTTAAGCGAAGGTGTACTTCAGCAAATTTGGCAAGATATTCTGAATCAGGCTCCGATTGGCATTCACGATGATTTTTTCGCTCTGGGGGGCAGTTCTTGGCAAGCAATGGCCTTTTTGAGCCGATTCGAGGAAGAAACGGGGCACTATTTGCCTTTCTCCGCGCTGCTTTCTGGCCGCACAATTGCTGAACTGGCGCAGCAAATTGACCGGGCGGCACACGCCCAAAACGTGATTCAGCTTCAGCAAGGCGATCCAACAAAACGGCCGATTTTTTTGCTGCCAGGAGCGGCGGGCAACACGCTGGCTATCCAGCGGCTGGCAGATCATTTGTCGCCGCAGCAGCCTGTGTACACTTTCGAGATGCCTACCCTGGATTCGAACCAGCTACCCGCCGCCCACGTACCGGCATTAGCCACCTATTATTTGCAAGCGATTCAGTCGGTTCAGCCAGCAGGGCCTTACCATTTGGGCGGCTATTCGGCCGGTGGGATTTTAGCTTACGAGGTAGCACAACAGCTCCAAGCGCAGGGCGAGATTGTGGCAACATTGGCCGTTATTGACATGCCTGCGCCCAATCCGGCCTGGGCAGTTTGGTGGCAGCTTTGCCATTTTTTGGCACGGCTCATGCGCTTGTCCGCCACCCGCGAAGAGGCGATTTATCTGTTTGGGCGAGATTGCTGGAGTCGGGCAACCTATTTTTGGGTGCGTGGCTTGCGGGATTGGCTGGGGCGGTACGGCCGTCGCGCGCAACGGTTTTGGCAAATGCTCAGGCAACAGAAGTGGGCGAGCTTGCGGCGGAAACTCGCTCGCCGTCACCCTGCGAGGACGAGTAAGCCCAATGCAGTTTTGCGCGATATGGATCCATCATCACTGGCCCACCCGCGTGCCCGTGCCCTGTTCCATTTGTATGACCGCGCCGCCCGCAGCTATTTGCCGCAACCTTACGATGGCTCGCTGTTGTTGCTGCGCTGTCCGTTGGGATACGGCCGTAAAGAAATCCGCTCACCTTACCCAGATTACGGCTGGGAGAAATTGGCATCTTGTGTGGAAACACAGGTTATTCAGGCCAATGGCCACTTGGCACTCATGCAGGAACCTGCCGTGAGTCAAGTCGGCCAGCAAATTCAGAGAGCACTGAAGAAATGAAACCAACCAACTTCCCGCAGGTTTGTCCTCGAACATCGTTGGCGGATGGAACCCTGCGGGAGGCTTATTTACAAGGGAGACTAACTATGGATATCAAACAACAAATCCGAGAATTTATTGCCGAAAATTTTTTATTTAGCCCCGATGGCTTTGATTTAAGTGACGATGCCTCATTTTTAGACGAGGGCGTGGTGGATTCCACGGGCACGCTGGAAGTCGTGATGTTTGTGGAAGAAACGTTTGGCATTGTGGTGGGCGATGACGAGATTGAGCCAGAGAACTTTGACTCTGTTAACAAGTTGGTGGCGTACATTGCCCGCAAAAGTGAGCTGGTGGCATCCTAATTTTTAGAGATTGGGGACTGGAGAACGGGATGAAATTAGTCCAATCATTTTTAGAAGAAAGTGCCGTCCGTGCACCTAATAAATTGGCACTAATTTGCGGTGAGCAGCGGCTTACCTATGCCGGCATTGAGGCAATGGCCAATCGACTGGCGCAAGCGTTCCTAGCCAACGGCGTCCAGCGTGGGGATCGTGTGCTGCTCTTTTTGCCCAACGCTGTAGAGATGGTGGTGGGGATTTTTGCCACACTCAAGGCAAACGCTGTTTTTGTGCCCGTCAATCATTCCACCAAGCCAGACAAGCTCCGCTTTGTGGCACAGGATTGCCGAGCGGCAGCGTTGCTTACGTGGCAGCGGCAGGCGAAAACGGCCGTCTCCCTCCAAAAATCCATCCCCAGCCTACAAACCATCGTGATTGCGGGGGACGAGGCACCAGAAGGCTGTCTGACCTTTGCTGAGATTCAGGAGACGTTTGTGGCGGAACGGCCGTCTTGCCACAACATCGATCAAGATTTAGCCTGCCTCATCTACACTTCTGGCAGCACGGGCGAGCCAAAGGGCGTGATGTCGGCGCACAGCAATGTGGTTTTTGCTGCCTCATCCATCATCAGCTATCTGCAAAATCAGCCTGACGACATTGTGCTGAACGTGCTGCCGCTCTCGTTTGATTATGGCCTTTACCAACTGCTGATGACCTTCAAATTTGGCGGTACGCTTGTTTTGGAACGCTCATTTGCCTATCCAGCCCAAATTCTCAAGCGGATTGTGGCCGAAAAAGTGACTGGTTTTCCGCTAGTGCCCACTATCGCCGCCATTTTGTTGCAGCTTGATCTAAGCCCGTACGATTTTACTAGCTTGCGCTACCTGACGAATACGGCCGCTGCCCTTTCACCCAGCCGTATCACCGCCTTGCAAGAGAAATTTCCCCAGGCGACGCTCTACTCCATGTATGGCCTCACGGAAACGAAACGTACGCTGTACCTGCCGCCAGAGCAGTTGGCCGTTCGGTCTGGCTCGGTGGGCATTCCCATCCCTGGCACGGAAGCGTGGGTGGAAGATGAGGCAGGCAACCGGCTTGGCCCCAATGAGATTGGCGAGCTGGTCATTCGCGGCAGCCACGTGATGCGTGGCTACTGGGAACGCCCCGAACAAAGCGCAGCCCGTTTTCGTCCCGGCGCAATCCCTGGGGAGCGGCTGTGTTACAGTGGCGATCTGTTTCGTGTAGACAGTGAAGACTTCTTCTATTTCATCGGACGCAAAGATGACATTATCAAAAGCCGAGGCGAGAAGGTTGCCCCCAAAGAGATTGAAACTGTGCTGAGTAGCTTGAGTGGGGTGGTGGAAACGGCCGTTATCGGCATCCCTGACCCCGTGCTAGGTGAAGCTATCAAAGCATTTGTGGTGCAAAAAAATGGCACACTCACAAAAAGAGACGTGTTGCGCCACTGTCGCCAACATCTTGAAGATTTTATGGTGCCGCAGCAGATTGAATTCCACGCTGAGTTGCCAAAATCGAGCAATGGCAAAATTGTCAAAAAGGAACTGAAGTAACGATGTGCGGAATTGTAGGCATTCATCCCCTCGGTTTACCAGAACCGGTATGCCCTGAAACGTTGCAAAAAATGGTGGCCATATTACAGCATCGCGGCCCAGATGAGTCAGGCTTGTATCTGTTTGAGGATAATCGCAGCAGCGTAGGGCTAGGCCATGCGCGGTTGAGCATTATTGATTTGGCAGGCGGGCAGCAGCCCCTTTGTAACGAAGATGGCTCTCTTTGGATCACGTTTAATGGTGAAATCTTCAACTACCGTGAACTGCGGGCGGAGCTGGAAGCTGACCATGATTTTGCCACGGATAGCGACACGGAAGTGATATTGCATTTGTACGAGACGTACGGTGCGGCTTGTGTGGAGCATTTGAACGGGCAATTTGCCTTTGCCATTTGGGACGAACTGGAGCATGCGCTTTTTGTAGCGCGGGATCGGGTGGGGATACGGCCGTTCTTCTACACCACCTGCCAAAATGAGCTCATCTTCGCCTCGGAGATGAAAGCAATTATTGCCGCCATGCCGCACCCGCCAGAGCTAGATTTGCAAACTGTAGACCAGATTTTTACCTATTGGAGTCCACTGCCACCGCGCACCATCTTTAAGGGCATCAAAACATTGCCGCCAGGTCATTTTATGGTGGCAAGGCGCGGCCAGCTAACCATCGAGCAATATTGGCAACCCACCTTTCCCGAGGGCAAGCCAGGTTATGATCAGTCGTTGGCGGAAGCGGCGGCACAGTTGCGGCACGAACTCACCGAAGCAACCTGCCTGCGCTTGCGTGCCGATGTGCCTGTGGGTGCTTATCTCAGCGGCGGATTAGATTCATCTGCCATTGCTGCGCTGCTGTACCACGACATTGGTCAGCGGCTGGAGACCTTTTCCATCGCTTTTGCCGACAATGAATTTGACGAGAGCAGCTTTCAGCAGCAGATGGCGTCCCATTTGGGTACAAGCCATCATGTGCTTACCTGCACCCATGAAGATGTCGGTCGCGCTTTTCCCGACGTAATTTGGCACACCGAAACGCCCATTTTACGCACGTCGCCCGTGCCGCTCTTCCTGCTGTCCAATTTTGTGCAGCAGGCGGGCATCAAAGTGGTGCTAACGGGTGAGGGGGCTGATGAGTTTCTGGGCGGCTACAACATTTTCAAAGAGGCACTCATTCGTCGCTTTTGGGCGCGTGAACCGGCATCTGAGATACGGCCGCTTCTCCTCAAAAAACTGTACCGCTACGTCGCCAATCTGGATAATCCCGCTTACTTGGCGAAATTCTTCGGCCATCGGCTCACGGAAACGGCCGAACCGGGTTACTCCCACCTGCTGCGCTGGCGCAACGGGGCGCGCCAGCGGCGACTGTTTTCAGTGGAGATGCAAACGGCCGTTGCTGCACAAAAGTCACTTCCAGATTTGCCGCTACCTGCTGCGTTTAGCCGCTGGGCACCGCTGGCACAGGCGCAATACCTGGAAATTCGCCTCTTTTTGGCAGAATATTTGCTCGCTTCGCAAGGAGACCGCATGGCGATGGCGCATTCGATCGAGGGGCGTTTTCCCTTCCTCGATCACAACGTTATCGAATTTGCCAACCAGCTACCGCCAGATTACAAGCTGAGTGGCCTGAACGAGAAGCATATTTTGAAGCAGGCCGTGCGCGACTTGCTGCCTCCACAAATTTGGCAGCGGCAGAAACGGCCGTATCGTGCCCCCATTCACCACAGCTTTTTCCCCGGTGGACGGCCGTTGGCTTGGGTGGCCGAGATGCTTTCGCCACAGAAAATTAACGAAGTGGGCCTGTTTAACCCGCTGGCCGTGCAGGCTTTGCTAAAAAAGCGGGAACGCTTTGGCAACTTAGGCGAAGTGTCTGAGATGGCGCTGGCCGGAATCTTGTCAACGCAGTTGGTTCATCATCACTTTGTGGCGGGTTGGGGAACGGCCGTTGCCCACACACCAGCTACCAACCAAAAAATCATCCGCCGTGGCCGCGTTGGTCACGAAGAAATGGGAGCTTTTGCATGATTACCAAAACCAAAGAATTCCATCCCAACATTTTAGACATTGATCCTGAACAGGAAGTAGAACGCATCGTGGCTCGACTCGATGATGATATTTTTCATGTGCTCAAGCGCAAAGGGGGCGTGTTGGGCGTGAGCGGCGGCGTTGATTCCGCCGTGGTGCTGGCGCTGGCCGTTCAGGCTATGCCCACCAACCGACTGGTAACGTTGCTGTTGCCAGAGCGAGAATCCAGCCCAGAAAGTTTACTGTTGGGGCGCGAGGTGTGCCATCAGTTTGGCGTCACGCCGCTGGTGGAAGATATTTCCGAACCACTGTATGGCTTTGGCAGCTACCGCCGTCGGGATACGGCCGTAAACGAGATCTTCCCAGAATATGACAGCAGCTACAAGCTAAAAATCACGCTGCCCACCGATTTACTGGATAGCGACAAGCTCAATTTTTACACGCTGACGATAATAAGCCCTGAAGGTGAAGAGAAGCGTGAACGCTTACGGCCGTCGCAACTACGCCAAATAGTCGCGGCCACCAACTTTAAGCAGCGCAGCCGTGCCGCCATGCTTTACTACCACGCTGAACTGCGCGACTTTGCCGTTATTGGCACGCCGCAAAAAAATGAGCACGACCAGGGCTTTTTTGTGAAGTATGGCGACAGCGCCATGGACGTGCAGCCAATTGTTCATCTGTACAAAACCCAAGTGTATCAACTGGCCGAATATCTGGACATTCCCAAAGCGATCCGCACCCGCCCACCCACTTCCGACACCTACAGCGCAGCCAGCACGCAGGAAGAGTTCTTCTTCCGCCTGCCGTTTGAGCTGATGGATTTAATTTGGTACGGCCTGACGCATGACATTCCAGCCGAGGTGGTAGCTTGTGAACTAGATTTGGAACCAGAGCAAGTGGATCGCGTTTACGCCGATTTGCAGCGCAAGCAACGCACCACCAACTACCTCCGCACACCACCGCTGGGCTTGTTCGACAAACTGTAAATTAGCCACGGATTGCACGGATTATGCAGATTTTTTCTCTGTGTACCGCTTTTTATGGGCAAATAATCATGTTTGAATTTATTCACCATCTGCACCAAGAATTTACTAAAGCTGGCGTTGCAAATCCGCTGCAAGAGACGCTGCGTTTGTGTGATATTTTGTCGGGCGGGGTGTTGCGAGGGTTGGACGGCCGTTCTCTCGCCCAAATCGCCCGAGAGCTTACTCTTGACGAAATTGCAATGAAACGAATGCAAGGAATTCCGCTGGAGTACATCTTGCAGCAGACAGTGTTTATGGGACGGCCGTTCACCTGCACTCCAGACACCCTCATCCCCCGTGCCGAAACGGAGCTGCTGGTACGAACCGTACTCAACCACGCCAACAAGTTGCCCATAGACCAAATTACTATTGTTGATGTGGGTACCGGCAGTGGCAATATTGCCATCTCGCTTGCACTTGAATTGCCCCAAAGCCGCGTCTTTGCCCTGGACATCAGCCCAGAAGCAACCGCCCGTGCCCAGGCGCACGTTACCCTGTACGAATTGGAAGAGCGTGTGTCGGTGTTGTGCGGGGATTTGTTTGCTCCGTTGGCGAGGACTGGCTTAGAAAATCAAGTAGATATTGTGGTGTGCAATCCGCCCTACATTCCCTCTGGTTCGCTAGAAAAAATGCCGGGAGAGATTGTTGAACATGAACCACGGGTGGCACTGGACGCAGGGCCGTATGGCATCAACATTTTCCGGCGGCTGGTATGCGATGCGCCTGCATTTTTGCGGCCTGAGGGATTGCTGGCGTTTGAGTTTGGGGTGGGGCAAGAGGCTTTGGTACAGCGACTGTTACAAAAAAGCGGCGGCTACGGCAAAATGCAACCCGTATTGGATCATTTGGGGAGACCGCGCGTGTTTATGGCTCAAACAAATGGCGAACACGGATAGGGAGACCGCAGATTTCTCCCTTGCATCCATGTTCTTCCCGAAAGAGGCACAAAAGAGGCCGCATGCGGCCTCTTTTGCATAAAAATGTAGAGCGGGCACCGGGAATCGAACCCGGACTAAATGCTTGGGAAGCATTTGTGATACCGTTTCACCATGCCCGCAAATGAGCGGAAATTATAGTCTCGTGGCAATTAAGTGTCAAATTGCGGAAACGGCCATTTTCCCCTTGCCCCCACTCATTTTCTGCTTATAATGGCATTTCACAAATGTTAAAATTTTCTGTCAATGAGCCTGTTTATTTAAGCACCTACTTGTGATTTACATACACATCAGTGCAGCCGCAACCATAGCAGATTAAGACGTAGAGGTAACTTTATGCAGAAGGCCGTTATCTTGTTAGTGGAGGGGAAGCGCGCCGGGCAAAATACGGCCGTGCTGGCTTTGCAAAAAGCGGGTCACACCATTAAACTGTGCCACACGGGGTCGGCTGCCATTAGCACCCTAAAAACATTTGACCCCCACCTTGTCATATTTAATGCCGCTAGTATGCGTACCAACGGTGCACGTACCTGTCGGCGTTTAAAAAAGAGCTATAAAGCGTTACCTATTATTCATGTTCGCGCGGCTGGGGAACCAGAAGAGCCAGAAGCAGATGCAGATGTTTACCTGGAGCAGCCGTTCACTCCTCGAAAATTGCTGAATCGCGTAAAAGATTTGCTGCCCATAGATCATTCTGTGGAGGAAACCATACGGTACGGACACATTTCACTCTACCTTTCTAAGAAGTCTGTAGATGCAGGGAAGGGGGAAGCACGCTTAACACCGAAACTGACATTGCTACTTGAGCAGTTTTTGCGCCACCCCTATCGGTTACTTACTCGGCGCGATCTAATGCAACATGTGTGGAACACAGATTACATTGGCGATACGCGCACATTAGATGTACACATTCGGTGGATGCGCGAGCATATCGAAGTGAACCCAGCCAAACCTCAGTTTCTAAAAACTGTGCGCGGCAAAGGGTATATTTTGGCGATTCCCAATAACAAAACCAGGTAGTCCCCCAGCAAAAACTCCCCTCAGAAGAAGTTTTCTAGCCACCAAATTTGGTCGCAAAATCATAGAATAAATCCACCCAGCTCTCCGCACCGCCAAACTCGCCATAGGATTCACCAAAACGCAAAATAATCAGGTTTTTTTGTGGCGAAAGATAAATGAACTGGCCGTGGTTTCCCAGGGCTATGAAATCGTAATTTTGTGCGTCACGCTGGAGACCCCACCACATATATTTGTAATAGCCTTGCCCATTAGCGAAGATAAAATCATTATAGTAGTAATTTGCGTAATCAACAGAAGTGTCTGCCTGCGTAGACTCAGCTACCCATGCTGCAGGAATCACCTGGACGCCGTCCCAAGTACCATTATGAAGAAATAGGCGTCCAAATTTAGCAAAATCTATGGCACGGCCGTTTATGCCACTTTCCATCTTCTCAAAGCCCTGTTCATCCAGACTCCACGAACCATCGAATTCGGCACCAATGGGCTGCCAGATTTTTTGTGCCAGATAGTCAGCCACAGGGATCCCTGTGGCTCGCTCCAAAATGAGACCCAGCAGGAGGGGATGGTAGTTATTGTAGAGGAAGGCTTCGCCAGGTGTGCCAACGATTTCGGTTTGGTTGAGGGCTAAATCACGCAGATCGGGATAGTAGTAGGTTTTGGCATCGTCGCCGTTGACAAAGGGGAACTCTTCATAACGAATGCCGGAGGACATGAGCAATAGATCGCGGATAGTGATTTGGGCAAAGGCTGGGTCGCGCTCTGCCAGTTCCGGCAGATAGTTGGTGATGTGGTCGCTGACGCTGTGAATATACCCTTCGCTGATGGCGATGCCGATGAGAGTGGAGGCGAAGGATTTAGCCACCGAGAAGGAGGTAACAACGGTATCTCGTGACGCGCCGTTGAAGTAGTTTTCGTATAAGATGGTGTCGTTTTGGATAACGAGGAAGGCTTGGGTACCGGTGTCGCCTAAAAGCTGCTCGAAGTCGCCATTGGTGAGTGGGCTTTGGTTGAATTGGTTGAGAACGGCCGTTTCCTGCAAATCATAGCTAAACTGAAACGGCTCATCACTGGCAGCCACCGTCCGCGCTGGGAACTTCTGGTAATCATATACATCGGCATTACCCCAGCGCAGCAGCCGTAGCATATATTCAGGGGGATAAAAAAGGAAGGCATAGAGTAGCAACAAGATGAGCAGACCCATTATAGTTGCTCCTATACGTTTGCCGAACTTCGCTATTTTTGACATCCTAAAACTCTTCTTGGCGGAAGCGGTAAATGGCAACGGCCGTAAACAGCAATACACAGCCCGCTACTGCCACCACCGGCAACCAGGAAAACGGCTTCATGCCCAAAATTACCGATTCTATGACCGACTTCATACCATTTTCCACGCCGACTGCCAACCGCCAGGGCAACAGATATTGCAACGCAGGCACAACGCCCAGCAACAACTGTGTGCCAAAGGCCAGGGCCAGCGGAATGCCAATGGCGGCTGCCCGTTGCTCAGACAGGACGCCCAACATTAACGTCAGGGTGAGAAAGAACAGTTGGTACAGCCAGATGATGCCCATGCCGGCCAAAAAGTTGAGCGGGTTTAGCCAAACACCGCCCGCCACTGAAATCTGGATATAGGCTACGATTAAAGACAATCCTTCCGGGGCATCGTCAGCCGTGCCCCAAATGACTGAGGCGATGGAGATGTTGACCACACTAACCCAAATAAGGATTTGCACCCACCAGGAACTGGTTTTCCACCAGCCACCCAATTCAGCCCGCAGCAGATTGCCCAAGCCTCGCCGCCAACCACGTTCATTTAGCAATTGGAATGATTCATTTGCTGTCATTTTCGCCTCCTTCAACAATATTTACAAAGATGTCTTCAAGTTCGACTGTTTTACGGCCGTAATTGCTCACCACCAACTGCTCGTCGGCCATCAGTAAGCGGAGGAGTTGGGTATTAGCGGCCGTTTCATCGGAAACGGTAACGAGCATGTTTGTAGCAGTACCTTGGGGAGCCGCCTCAACACGAACCACCCAAGGTTGTGAGGTGGCGATCTCTTTGGCTCGGGCCACATCCCCTTGCACGTCCATTGTGTAAACGGTGTGCTGTCCACCATTCAACAATGTATTGATGTTACCATGTGCGGCCAGTTCGCCTTGGTTAAGGATGGCGACGGTATCACTCACCTGCTGTACATCATCCAGAATGTGGGTGGAGTAGAAGATGGTGGCGTGTTCACGCAAGCGTTCCATAATATTTAGCACATCGCGGCGACCTAATGGATCAAGTGCGGCGGCAGGTTCATCCAAAATGAGCAACTCTGGATAGTTCACCTGTGCCTGGGCAATGCCCAATCGCTGTCGCTCGCCACCAGAGAAGCCCTTGATGGGTCGGTCCGCTTTATCAGACAAGCCAACCAGTCCCAGCATTTCATTTACCCGTTTGTCAATGGCGTGTTGCGGCCCGCTGAAGAAAAATCTGGCCGTAAAGTCCAGCGTTTGCCGCGCTGTCATAAATTCGTAAAAGCGCGGCTCTTGTGGCAGATAGCCAACCCGGCTGCGGATTTCTACACTATCTTTCACAATATCCTTGCCAAAAATAGCCGCACTGCCGCTAGTCGGTTGAATGAGTCCCAGCAGCAGTTTCATCAATGTCGTTTTACCAGCACCATTAGGCCCCAGAAAGCCAAAAATGGCGTGTCTGGAAACGGTCAAATCAACCGGTTTCAGTGCATCAACATTTCCATATGATTTACTTAACCCTTTTGTTTGAATAACTGTCGTCATGAGCCTCTCCTTCCAACAGATCGAATATGGTTTTAGTTTAGCCAGACGTAGGGGTGGGGGTAACGGTCATTTGGCACCAACTACTTGTACGAATGGACAATGTACGACTATATTATAATGCGATTATGTCTGACGATTTATTGAAAACGAAGTTGTTTGTGCCGCGTTTACGGCCGTTGCTCGTCCCGCGCCCCCGCCTCTTCCAAAAACTGAACCGGAGCGTACAACAAAACTGCAAGTTGATTCTCGTCTCCGCCCCCGCCGGATTCGGCAAAACCACCTTGGTTAGCGACTGGATTGCAGCCTGGCAGCGTGCGTCTGAAAGTCAGGCAAAGGCTGTTCATCAAATCGCTTGGCTGTCGCTCGATGCCAGAGACAATGATTTTGTGCGCTTTCTCACTTACATCATTGCCGCCATACAGACGTTTGCACCCGCCTTTGGCGCAAAGGTGACGGCTATGCTGCAATCCCCCCAACTGCCGTCAATGGAATCGCTTCTAACCATGCTGCTCAACGAAATCGCCACAGTTCAGCACCAATTCATCCTTGTTCTTGACGATTATCACCTCATAGATGAACCAGGGATTGATGAGGCAGTTGCCTTTGTGCTGGCACACATGCCCCCGCAAATGGTTCTGGTTATCACCACCCGTGAGGAACCAAACTTGCCGCTGCCGCGATTTCGCGTTCGTGGTCAACTGGCTGAACTCCGAACGCAAGAGCTCCGTTTTACCCTTTCAGAAGCGACACAGTTTCTCAATCAGGTGATGGGATTCGATCTGTCGGCAGCAGAAATTGCCGCGCTCGACTCGCGTACCGAAGGGTGGATAGCCGGACTGCAAATCGCGGCATTGGCCCTGCAAGGACAATCTTCAATCTCAGGGCGTGACGGTACGGCCGACTTTATACAGGCATTTAGCGGCAGCCATCGTTTCGTCATGGATTATCTGGTTTCCGAAATTTTGCAGCAGCAGCCTGAGCCGGTTCGCAGCTTCTTGCTGCAAACGGCCGTTCTCGAGCGGTTAGGTGGCTCCCTGTGTGACGCGGTTACCGGCGGCAAAGATAGCCAAGAGATGCTTCAATCTTTAGACCACCACAACCTGTTTCTCATATCACTGGACGGCGACAGGAAATGGTATCGTTACCATCACCTCTTTGCCGACGTTTTGCAAAAGATTCTGATGAAGGAGCAACCGGAACTGGTTTCTCGCCTTCATCAGCGGGCCAGCCAATGGTACGAGCAAAATGAGCTGTATGAAGATGCCATTCGCCATGCCCTGATCGCAAAGGATTTTGCTCAGGTGGCCAATCTGGCAGAGTTGGCATGGCAGGCGATGGATAGGAGTTTCCATCTTGCTGTTTGGCTTCGTTGGGTGAAAAAGCTGCCGGAGGCGTTGATCCGTACCAGGCCGGTTCTCTGTACTCAGTATGCGGAGGCATTGTCGAATGTTAGTGATTTAGAGACAAGTGAATTGCGACTACGCCATGCGGAACAGCTTCTGAATGCTTCAGATAGCTCATTAATTGAGATGGTCGTTATAGATGAACAACAGTTTCGCTCGCTGCCGGCAAAGATTGCCCTTGTTCGCGCTGGCAATGCCCAGATTTCAGGCAATATCCAGGACACAAAAAAGTACAGTCAACTGGCCTTAAAGCTCACGCCTGAGGCTGACACTTTTGGCCGTGCCCAGGCCATCATCCAGTTGGGGTTTACAAACTGGATGAGCGGAGACCTGGAAGCGGCTCGCCAATCATTTGCTGATTGGATTGAACGTATGCAGCAGTTGGGAAACAGCGTTTTTGCATTGGCCAGTTCCTTTGCGCTGGCCGACATTTTGATTGAACAGGGGCAGCTTCGAGAAGCGATTCGTGCCTATCAACAGGCGCTTCACGATGTAGCGGAAGATGAGCCGGACGTCCAGCGGATTATTTCGATTCAATATTTGGGTCTGACAATGCTCTATCACGAATTGGGTGATCGGGAATCGGCCAGCCGCTACCTGCAAAAAAGCAGGGCGTTTGCTGACAAGAACACCTTAATCAATTGGCCTTACCGCTGGCGTGTGGCTCAAGCCAGATTAAAAGAATCTGCGGGGGAGTTGGGAGCGGCACTTCACCTGTTGGATGAGGCCAGTCGAGTATATGTTATCAACGCTGTGCCCGATATTCGTCCGGTTGAGGCATTAAAAGTCAATCTGTTTGTCAAGCAGGGACGCTTGGACAAGGCGATGGCTTGGGTACATAATCGGCAGATCTCAGCGAATGATGAAGTAAGCTACCTGCATGAGTTTGAGCTGATCACACTGGCGCGGGTGCTGATGGCAGGGTATGAAAACGGCCGTAAAGAAAGTGCACTCGTTACCGCAATGGATTTATTGGCACGTCTGCTAACGGCCGCAGAAGCGGGTGGAAGGATGAGGAACGTGCTGCAAATTTTGATTTTGCAAGCCATTGCCCAGCAGTTGAATGGAGACCTCACCCTTGCCTTACGGTCACTCGAACGTGCTTTGCGCCTAGGTGCGGGCGAAGGCTATGTCGGCATCTTTGTGGATGAAGGGGTGGCGATGGGGCAGCTGCTGCGTGAAGCTGCCGTTCGCCAGATCATGCCGGACTATACAGGTAAGCTGTTGGCCGCTTTTGCAGCCAAGGAACAAGATAGTCAGGGCAAACCCTTTCTGCCTGAATCATTACCGCAGCCGCTCATTGAGCCGCTCACGCAGCGGGAGCTTGACGTACTGCGTTTGCTCAAAAGTGAACTTTCCGGGCCGGAGATTGCCCGGGAATTGGTCGTTGCTTTGAGTACGGTGCGTACCCATACTAAAAGTATTTACTCCAAATTGAATGTGAATAACCGCAGAACGGCCGTTAAACGCGCCGAAGAACTCCATTTAATCTAACCCACAACATCTCCCCAACTAATCCCCACATCTGGGGAGGACATCTCCCCATACGCCTTTGTATATTCTTGCCAGGCTTGCAGACAAAAGAAAACGGAACGCCGACCTCTGGCCACTCACCAGCAAGATGCTCGCGTTCCATTTACAAGGAGTAAAAAATGAACAGTAACGAAAAAATCACCAAGACAGATGCCAGGGAAAAGATTTCATTATTATGGGTTGTGGTCATGTTCAACATGGCTTTTGCAGATATTGTGGGCTTTGTCCACCCAGGCTCATTAGAAGACATCATCGCTGGCAATGTTGGGTTTGAGTTAACGCAAGGATTGTTGTTGCTATTTTCGATATTAATCGAAATTCCAATAGCCATGATTTTCCTTTCCCGCATTCTGAATGATACTGCCAATCGCAGGCTCAACATTTTTGCCGCTATCCTCACCGCTATCTTCGTGATTGGGGGCGGCAGTGCCACGCTCTCGTACGTTTTCTTTGCCTCGATCGAAGTTTTGTGCATGGGTCTTATTGCCTGGTACGCATGGCAATTGCCAAAACGGGCGTCTGCTCATGATCTCGTTCAGTCTGAAAATGTAGTGCCTTCAGCTAGATAGGTTTAGCTAATTGGGGATGGGAGCAATCATTTCAGCAAACGGCCGTTTCATGCAAGGTGACAGTCACTGCATTCTGCCGCAAGTAGAGATTGGGAGATTGGAGATTAAAGACTGCCTAATCTCCAATCTCTTCGTAATTTCATGTTGTCTTTTGTTTAGGAGATGGCAACGGCCGTTTCCGGCACTCCCCGATGCTGACGACGCGCTATAAACAAGGCGTAGCTGGCAAGAACAACCAATCCAACTGTCGCCACGATACCAACTACATCGCCGATGACAGGGTAGAGCGTAGTAGGACTGCTAGTCGGAACTTCAACCAGCAGATAATTGCCATCAGCAGCCAAGCCTTCACCGCTAGCCAGGGTACGGCCGTAGCCATCCACCACAATCGAAAGCCCCTCATCTGTCTGCCGAACCACAGCTGCCCCGTTCTCGATGGCGCGGAAGACGGCCATTTCAGCGTGCATGGGGTTGATGGCATCCCACTCTTTGGAGGGCGAGAGCAAGATGTCGGCCTGCTGTTGCCCTACCTGGCGCACGGTGTTGGGGAAGTTGGTGTCCCAGCAGATGATGCCGGAGAGCGTGCCGTAAGCCGTAGCCACTACTTGAATCTCGCCACTGCCCGCCAACGTCCCTTCTATCAAAGCACCGCCGTACTTGGTGTGTTCGATGACGAAACGGCCGTCCAGCCCAGCCACATACATCTTGTTTTCGACCAGACGGTCACTGTTGGGAAAATGAATCATGACCGGCATAGCTAGATAAACGCCCGCCTCCTGAGCCATCGCTTGCCCTTGTGCCAACACGGCCTGCACATCCTCCTCAACACCGATGATGGCAAGTTCCGGCCAAAGAATGATTTTGGCACCAGCGGCAATCGCCTCTTCGGTCTTGGCCAGATATTGCGCGTGAACGGGCTGTGTTTTTTCTCGAAAGGCAGCGACTCCTTCTTCGTTGAGCAGAGTGTTCAATTCGCCTACCTGATTCTCGACTAGCGTGAAAGAAGCGACGGTTACTGTTTCCTGAGTGCTGATTTCTGGAGCAGCAGCTAGCCGAGTCGTGCCGTAGCCAACTACAACCAATAAGGCGAGGCCAAAAGCGACGACGCCTACCCGAATCCGCGCCCACTCGAAACCATTGTCCCAAGCCCAGTTGACGATGGCCGGGAACCAGGAGATGAGAAAGGTGAGGCCCAACATGCCAGTAACGGCCGTTATCTGAGTCAAAACCGGAACCCCATATTGCGAGTAGCCTGTAGCACCAAAGTTGCCGAGGGGGTTGGAGCTGCTGCTGAAAAATTCCAAGACAGTGCCGGTTGTCGGGTAAATGAAGGTGGCTATAAAGGGCAAACGGCCGTGCTGCCGCAGCTTGGGCGCCAACCAGCGATCAACAAAGAACGGAATCGAACCGATTAAGGCATTGACGGCCATAAAAATGAAGTGGGCTGGGCCAAACATCGGGGTGGCTCCATACCAGGGTATGGACAAGGTGATCCAGAAAACGAGGAAGTAAAAGAAAAACTTGCGCCGTTGGGGATGTGTATAGAGATAGCGCAGGGCGAATACGGGGGCAATCCAAGTTGCCGCTGCCAGTGTCCAACGGCCGGAAGCAAATAGGTTGAGCAGACCAAAAATAAGTAAGAACAACGTTGTCGTTGAAAGCAATTTTTTGTACATGATTAACTCCTTCTTGCAATTTCATGTCTTGTTGTCCTTAGTTTAGGGGATGGCAACGACCGTTACATCGTCCTTTTCTCGGCGGTAGCCTGTCTAGGTGGACAGTGTACAAGTGGACAATCGCCATATGAGCTTTTACCATCCCATCTCTAATAACCACTGCAATAATTTTTGCTCTCGCTCAATGTTATCATTATTAGCTGCCTGCAATTTTCCCAGATAGTAATCACCCTCGATACGGCCGTCTATCATAAAAAGAACGCGCTCTGTTTTTGCGGCCACCTTGACATCGTGGGTAACGAGCATAATAGTTGTTCCCGACTCGTTTATATCCCTAAATATCTCCATTATTTCATTGGCTGACTTTGAATTTAGAGCACCAGTGGGTTCGTCACCAAATATAATATCTGGCTTATTAATGAGGGCGCGGCAAATGGCGGCTCTTTGCAGTTGACCCCCAGATGCCTGGGTGATGTCATTATCAGCCAGTTCACTAATGCCCGTTCTGGCCATCAGTTCGCGGGCAAATTGATTGATCTCTTTGCGGCTTCCATTTTTTGCCATGTAGGCGGATACAACAATATTGTCAATGATGCCGAGATTTTTTAATAAATTGATCTGCTGAAAAACGAAACCCATTTTATGCAATCGCAATACGGACATTTCTTTCTCGGATAAATCGGCCAATTCAGTCCCCTTAAACACGACGCTGCCGGATGTCATTTTGTCCATTCCGCTGATGTTATAGAGTAAGGTGGATTTGCCGGAACCGGATGGCCCCATCACAGAGACAAATTCGCCCGGTTTAATCTGCAAACTCACGTTGTTTAAGACAGTCTGTTCTCTTTTGTTGACAACATACGTTTTACATAAATCTTTAGCTGCTAAAATGGTGTTCATTATTATTCCTCCATTATTCTGAGGTCATGTCAGAAATATTAAAATCTTTCATGGATACAATACTCAGCCAAGTAGTTAAGGTGACGACAAGCATCAAGGCAATCGGGCTTAAAATATAAGCGTGGAACGGATTGATAATAAACTCGATATTGGGTGCCCCGACTATTGACAATACCGCGCCAATCAGATTCTGACCGAGTGTGTTTGAGAAAATAGTACCCAGAATAATGCCGCTGTTTAAGATGAGTAACGCTCTGGTTACGTATTGCAATTGGATGTTTTGTAATGAAAAGCCAAGCCCCTTCATAATCGCTATTTGTGACATATCTTTTGCTATCAGCATTTTTAAGAACAGCGATGTAATCAAGATGGCCACGACGACGGCAACGGCAATGGCGACAATGGTCAGCAGCTTTAGCTGGTCGGTGGTTCCGGCAAAGGTTTGATCGAGATAGCCTTCTATGTTGGTTATTTTTGCCGGGAAAAATGCGGCGGCATATTCTTCTATCTTTTCATCCGTATCCGACCCGACATCTAAGCTGATTCTGTACCAAGCGGCCGTTTCATGGTCTGGCGGCATGGGCGATTTTGCAGTGCGACCACCATCGGTGATATCCTGATAAATGCCGGTAACTACCATCTCTTTGATCTGCCCACCGACAATCAATTGGATGTTTTGTCCAACGCTTTTGTCAAGTTCATCGGCGCTAAGATAGGAAAGAGCGATTTCGTTTTCTTTTACGGGAGCCGCCCCTTCGAGGTATTCCAGGGGGAAGGTGGTAAAATCTCCAGTTTCGACGCTCAGGCTTTCTGCATAACCATCTGCGTTGAGAACTTGGAACTTGCTTGTGATCAAGGGTGAGAACCGCTCTACGTCGGCATCGTTTGCCAGGTAGGTGCTCACATTATCGAAGCGTTCGATGATGTCATCTGTCTGGCGTAAATCAATTAGAATATCACTGCTCCCCAGCCCCATATAGGCCACAAATTCGGGAGACTGGAGAGTGTTTAGGAGATTTAGGGGGACAATGATGATGAAGGTGCAGACTAAAAAGACAAAGAAGAGCAGCGTATATAATCTGAATCGTAGGAAAACATCTCTTAGCCCTAAAAAGATATTGACATTGAAGCGGTCGTTTTTATGCAGTGGAAAAAGGCTCTTGCCGCTATAGGTTTCTCCGGTATTGCCTAGACGCAGGGCTTGAACGGCCGTTATCCTATCAAACCTTCTCAACGTCAACAGACAGTAAAACAGGACAATAAAAAATATCAATGAGGCCGCCAGGAATGGGGCAATAAGATGCACACTGTTTTTCGGAGCAGAGCCGATATAGAGCATCATATTGGCGGAGAACAACTTGCTTAAAAATAGTGATAGGATGTACCCGGTTGCAACCGCGCCCGCGGCCATCACAACATATTTTGACAGGTAGATCTTTTTGATATCGGGTTGTGGAATCCCAATGGCCTTCATGACGCCAATTTCTTTGTAATCTTCCTCAATGGTTGCCAAAATGGTAAATCGTAGGCAGAGCAGAGCCACCACGTTTAATAAAAGGCTGATAAATATGATGACGGCCGCTATCAGGCCGTCCGTTAGCGCATTGAGCGTTTTGAGCAAATCATAATCAATCGGCGGGCCCTTTTGTGGCAAGCTAGATAATTTATAGGCACTGCCGAATTCGGTGAGCTGGCTCAAATCGTTTAGCTGAAAGCCAATCTGGTATTCAATGACGCCAAAGTTCTCTTTGAGGGCTTCAAAATCATGATCGCTAACGACAAAACGTTTAGAGCTGATAATGGAGGGATTCATCTGTACGTCTCGCACAAAACTCACCACTGTAAATTCCAACTGCATCTGATCGTTTTGAATTCTAACGGTGTCGCCAATCTGCATTTCTCTGTTTTGCATGTAGTAGATGGGAACGCCGATTTGACCGTCAGCCACTTCAATGAGCTGGTTTTGTAAATCCAGTAAAAAATCAAAGGAATCATTCTGTTTCACAAACCCCATTTCCATCACCCCGGCTTCTTCTGGTGTGGGGCTGTCCTTAAAATAAACGTTGGATTCGTGAATGTTAATGGAAACTGCCGTTTGTTGACCCTTTATCAATTCATTGCCGAGTACCCATTCGTCAATATCCGCCTGCTCAAATTCTCCGGCGTGATATTGGACAAAGTGTGCCGCATTTGATTTCTCAAACAGATGAGTCAGCGAATTGCTTAACTCGATAAACATATTTGCACCGCTGGCCATCAGGGCTGCCGAAAGCATAATAAAGATAAAAACGGCGACCGTAATAATCTTTTTCCTGAGGAAATCTTTTTTGAGCATTTTCAGTCGGAGCATGTTCCGCAACATAACATCACCTTTATTCAATCACCTGCTGCCCAGCTTCGGCTAAAAGTAACCTGACTGGGCTGCCTCTCAGAATAGTTTGATTCATTTTTAGTTTAATTATTCGTGGGGTTCACCACATCGTCCTTTGCTGTGCGTTCCCTTGTACAATTGGGCAGTGTACAAATGGGCAATTTCCAGCAGGCCGAATCAAGGTACAATAGCGGCATGATGCAAGCAATTCGCCACATTTTCCAAAGTGATGATCTGGCCGAAGCACGGCCGTTTTACATCATCCTCACCGTTCTCATCCTCATCACCTGTGCCTTGACGCTGTTTCAGCCACCCAACCCCATGCCCTTCGGCCGTATCCCTGTTTTTGGCTTGCTGCTGCTGTTACATTTAGGTTTGCATTGGACGAGTGGGCTGGTCGCCAAGCGTTCCCGCTGGCATGCGGGGTATCTAGTGGGTCAAGGCGTGTTGGCCTTGGCTCTCGTGCTGGTTTCGCAAAGGCCGGAGCTGGTGCTGGTGTTCTACGCGGCCTTAATTGCTGAGACCTTGGGGCTTTTTGGTCTGACAAGGCTGACGGCCGTGAGCGTGGGGGGATATGTTCTGTTAACCTTTGTCGCGTTTTATTTGCTGGGGGAGCAGCCGCTTTTAGCAGAATGGACATCACCTGCTATCTCTACATTGGCTTTGTGCATCGTTTTTATGGTCTTGTACCGGCGACAGTCTGAGGCGCGGCAGCGCAGCCAGGCGCTGTTGGCAGAATTGGAAACGGCACATCATCAACTGGCCGACTATGCCACCCAGGTAGAGGATTTGACGCTGGCGGCCGAGCGGCAGCGAATGGCGCGGGAGTTGCACGACACGCTAGCGCAAGGGGTGGCTAGCCTGGTTTTGCGTCTGGAAGCAGCCAATAATCATCTGGAAAACGGCCGTATCCCCCGCGCCCAAGAGATCGTTCAGCAAAGCATGAAGCGCGCCCGCAGCACCTTGGCCGCTGCCCGTGCCGCCATTGATGATTTGCGCCTCGATAACAAAACGTTGGATGAGGCGATTCAGCAACGTGTGGATCGGTTTACCCAGGCAACGGGCATCGTTTGTCACCTCACGCTGGATTTGGCTCAAGAAACGGCCGTTCCGCTCACAATTGCCGACCACGCTGAACGAATCATTAGCGAAAGTTTGGCTAACATTACCCGCCACGCTCAAGCGAATAATGTCTGGCTGGACGTTGCCCAGTCAGGCGAGCGGCTAACGATTGAGGTGCGGGATGATGGGGTAGGCTTTGATGCGGAAACGGCCGTTCGTGCGGGACATTATGGCTTGTTGGGCATGCGTGAACGAACCCGCTTGGTCAACGGCACATTTGAGATCGGCAGTGAGCCGGAAAAAGGAGCCCGTTTGAGCATCACATTGCCGTTGGAGGCATCATGAGTAACTTAATCCGCGTTTTAATTACAGACGACCATTCGATTGTCCGCGAAGGATTAACCCTGATTTTGGAAACGGCCGACGACATTGTGGTTGTTGGCGAAGCGGCTGATGGGGCAGAAGCACTCAAACTGGTGGCTGAACAGCAGCCTGACGTGGTGCTGATGGATTTACGAATGCCGGGGATGGATGGCCTAACGGCTATTGAGCATTTGCAACGCGACCACCCGCAAGTGGCTGTTGTTATTCTAACAACCTACAACGAAGATAATTTGATGCTGCGCGGCTTACGGGCTGGTGCTAAAGGCTTTCTGCTAAAAGACACGCCTCGGACAACGCTGCTGGAGACCATTCAGGCTGCTGCCAAAGGGGAATCTTTATTGAGTGCTGATGTGATGGGTCGGTTGATGGCAAATATGCAGGCAGAGAAAAAATTACCGACACCCTTAAACAACACTCCCCTAACTGAGCGCGAACTGCAAACCTTACGTGCTGTTGCCGCAGGGAACACAAACAAAGGGGTCGCTGTGCATCTCGGTATTTCCGAGCGAACGGTAAAGGCACACCTGACAAGCGTTTACAACAAATTAGGCGTGGATTCGCGTGCTGCCGCTATAGCCGTTGCTGCCCAACAGGATTTACTTTAACTTTGGGCTCGGCCGTAAATACCCAGTCTATAAGCAAAAACGCCACCAGCAAAGGTGGCGTTCTCGTTTTAATTTGGTGGTGCGAATGAAATTAGCTTTCTTGACGAGCTTTTTCTAGAGCAGCCATGAGGCGACCCTTACGGCGGGCGGCGTTACGCGGATGCAAAACCTTCTTCCGGGCTGCTTTGTCTAGCGTTTTATAGGCCATGTTAGCTGATGCTTGCGCTTCATCTAATTTGCCATCAGCAATGAGCTGACGGGTGCGCTTGACGTAGGTACGCGCCGCAGAAATGTAGGTGCGGTTGTGTGCAGTGCGCTTTTGTGTTTGCCGAATCCGTTTTTTCGCAGATTGAATGTTAGCCAAAGTAAAAACCTCCGTTGTGCTTGACGATGTTGTCCAGAATTTAGCAACATCTGTGAAAGCAATTTTTTGTGATTTACATTATTGCTTTCACGAAAACCTTAGAGGCGTGAGAGCGGGAGAAATAATAACATAAACAGGCAGGTTTGCAAGTTCTTGCCGTCTAATTTTTCAGGGTGATTAGGGGGCTGTTTTTTCGATAACGGCCGTATAATCCACACCGTCTTCTCGCGGCACAATTTGGGCAATGTGCCAGCCTGTGCCTTCTACAATTTCTGCCATTTCTTCTGGTGAGACCATTAAGTACTCGAACCAGGGGCCAATCATCGTTTTGTAGCGCACGCGCAGGCGTAGTTGACCCGGCAGGCGGCCCAATTGGCGGTTCCGTTCATGGAAGGCAAGATGTTGAGGATTGTCGGTTTTGTGAATGTTGCGCGACTCTGTCAGGATACGGCCGTTGCGGGTTGTCATGTGGTAAAAACGGCGCAGTAGCCATTTGGCGCGCTTTGGATTGCCAAACAGGCCAAAGTTGTTGCCGAACATCACAATCGTGCCGAAGATGCCAAGCTTGTTGCGGCTAGCCTGGGTAATGGAGAGGAGACGCGCATCCTGCACGCCGCGCAGCTTGGCTGTTTGAATAGCCAGCGGCGAGTTGTCTATGCCCACAACGTTGTGTCCCTGGTTTTGCAAGAAGAGGCATACACGCCCAGGGCCACAGCCCACGTCTAGCACACGGTCATGAATGAGGGAGAGGACGGCCGTTTGATTTTCCGTCCAATCCTCCATAGGCGAAAAATAGATGGCTGGGCCTCGTGAAGCACCAATATAGCCATCGTCCCGCTCAATAATTTCGATTACCTGCTCACCCTGATAAAAATCGTAAACTGCCTGCCCAAAAGCATCACCTTCTCGTTTCATCTTTAATCTTTTACCTTCTTAAAAAAGAGACCGCCAAGCGGGGGCAGCGTGATAACAATGGAGTAGGGTTGATCATGCCAGGGAATCTCCTCGGCCACAAATTCACCTTCGTTAATTACATTGCCGCCTGCAAATTGCTTGGCATCGCTGTTGAGGAGCTCACAGTAGATGCCGGCTTCTGGCACACCTAGCCGGTAATTGTCTCTAACCACAGGTGTGAAGTTTAATCCTACCAGCACCGCCTCGTTTCTTGTTGGCGCGTGGCGCATAAATGAGAGAATGCTGCGCTGTGCGTCCCGAAAATCGAGCCATTGAAACCCTTCCCAACCGTTATCATCTTCGTATAGTGCTGGTTCTGCGGTATACAAATGGTTGAGTGCCTTCACAAAATTTTGCAGCCCCAGATGCTCTTTGTTATCAAGCAAGTACCAGTCCAGGCTACGGGCTTCGCTCCATTCTTGCCATTGACCAATATCGCCCCCCATAAATAGTAATTTCTTGCCTGGATGCGCCCACTGATAGGTGTAGAGCAGTCGCAAATTGGCAAATTTTTGCCACAGATCGCCTGGCATTTTGTCTACCATGCTCTTTTTCAGATGAACGACTTCATCGTGCGAAAGGGGCAGCGCGAACTTTTCGCTAAAGGCATACAGCATGGAGAAGGTGAGTGAGCCCTGATGGTATGCTCGATAAACTGGATCGTTTTTGAAGTAGCGTAGGGTATCGTGCATCCAGCCCATATTCCATTTGAGGTCGAAGCCCAAATTTTGGGGGTTATCGGCAGTGGGGTGGGTGACCCCGGGCCAAGAGGTGGATTCTTCAGCAATGGTAAGTGTATGCGGAAAGCTAGCGTGAACACGGTCATTAAACTCGCGTAGGAATTGGAGTGCATCAATATTTTCGCGGCCACCGTATCGGTTTGGCAGCCATTCGCCATCTTCACGGGAGAAATCCAGGTACAGCATGGAGGCAACGGCGTCCACACGCAAGCCATCAATATGATATTTGTCTAACCAGAATAGCGCATTGCTAATGAGAAATTGGCGGACTTCGTTACGGCCGTAATTAAAAATATACGTTCCCCAATCTGGATGCGCTCCCAGGCGTGGGTCTTCATGTTCGTATAAATGTGTGCCATCGAAGAAGCCAAGACCGTGCTGATCCATCGGGAAATGTGCCGGTACCCAATCTAAAATAACGCCAATTTCTGCCTGATGGCAGGCATCTACAAAGGCCATGAAATCATCAGGCGTGCCAAAGCGGCTGGTGGGGGCAAAATAACCGGTTACTTGGTATCCCCATGAGCCATCGAAGGGATGTTCGGAAACGGGCAACAACTCGATGTGTGTGTAGCCCATCTCTTTCACGTAGGGAATAAGGTCTGTGATAAGTTCTTGGTACGTGAGCCACTCCCAGCCATCTTTCAGCTTCCAAGAGCCTAAATGAAGCTCGTAGATGGTAATAGGGCCATTGAGCGCGTTGTGCTGGCTGCGATTTTCCATCCAATCACTATCTTGCCACGTATAATCATCAATTTTCCAAACGACAGAGGCGGTATCTGGACGCATTTGGCTGGCAAAGGCAACCGGATCAGCTTTGGCTACGGTGTAATCTTTATAATTGGTTTTGATTTCATACTTGTACATTTCGCCTTGCGCCAGCCCAGGTATGAAGATTTCCCAAAGGCCACTGCCGGGGTGAAAGCGCATTGGGTGGCGACGGCCGTCCCAATTGTTGAAGTTGCCAACAACACTCACGCGCCGGGCATTTGGCGCCCAAATTAAAAAGTGCACACCAGCAACGCCATTGATAGTCATGAGGTGCGCGCCTAAATGTTCATACGCCTTCTCATGCGTGCCTTCAGCCAGCAAATATCTGTCGGTGTCTGACAGTGTGCTGCTAAAAGCGTAGGGGTCTTCGTATAGTAGTGTGTCGCCAGCATGGGTTTGTACTTCAAGCTGGTAGGTAGCGCCCGGCTCAACCCGTGGTGCAACAAGCTCAAAAAAGCCATCCCAATGGTGGCGGGTGAAGGGGAGCAATTGGCCTGCAATATGTGCTGTCACTGCTTCTGCATGTGGCAAGAAGGCACGAATTGCCAACCCATCGGCTACTTCATGTGGCCCCAGCACACCGAAGGGGTTGCTATGATTCCCGCTTACAATCGCTTCAATATCACTTGTGCTGACTGTCGCTGTGCGTTTCTCTTCCTGTGGCATAGACACTTCCTGAATTTTTGTTTATATTCTACTGGATATTGTTGGGTTGGCGAGACAAGTTCCAAATTGAGACCGGTGTGTGAGAAATATTTTCTATTTTGCAAATAATTTGCAGACTACTAGCAGTTGTTCCCTGAGACAAAAACTTCAGGAGTATCAAAAAACCGCATACTCCTGATAATATGTGTTAATACGAGTATATGCTACAATACAAACCATGAAGCAAAAACACAACAAAACCCTACCCTGCTCTGGCAGAGAAATTCCAAATGAACAGCCATTTCCGCACCTGACTCTTTACTTGCGCGAAGTAGGCATGAACAGCGAACGCACGGAGCGAGCTTACCGTGCTGGATTGCGTGCTTTTGCTGATTGGCTGCAGGTGCATGGCCCTCACCACAGCCGCAAAGATGCCTGGCCTTTATCCCCTGCCCCACTAAAAACGGCCGATGTGCTGGCATTTCGTAGCTGGTTGCTGGCCAACCGGGCGCAGGCAACCACCACTACGTATGTTGCGGCCGTTTTGAGCTATTTGCACTTTTTGGACGGCATTGACGAGTTACCCGAAGGCATTCAATTGGGAAAGCTGGCGCAGCAGCGCAAACGACGGCGCGTGGAGCGAAACCAGGCGGCTTCTGTAGTGGATTTGGATGAGGCACGCCAGGCAATGCCGCAAGTGGTGGGACATTACAACAATATGCCCCTGCCCCCACAAAATGATGCTTATAATCGGCGGTTGTCGCTACTAAGGAACCGCGCATTGGTGAATTTGCTTTACTCTACGGCCGCACGTCTTTCTGAAATTTTGGCACTCAATCGAACACAGGTGGGCAACGGCCGTTCTCAAACCGCCACCATCATCGGGAAAGGCCAACGGCCCCGCACGCTACACATCATGCCATACGCCCAAAAGGCAATCCAAGCATATTTACAAGAGCGCACCGACAGCAATCCGGCACTTTTTACCTCACACAGCCGCAATGCAGGTGGCGCACGCTTAACACAATCTGGGGCTCACAACGCTGTAAAAAAGGCAGTGAAGGCACTGCGTCTGGAACCTTCCCTCTCGGCCCACGACTTTCGGCATTACCGTGCCACGCAGCTCCTCCGAGACGGAATGCCGTTGGAAGTCGTTCAAGAGCTACTTGGCCATGCAGATGTTTCCACCACTCGCTCAATTTATGCGCCTGTTTTGGGGGTTCAGCTTGTGCGTGAGTGGTTGGATAATGTGGATATGGCACCAGAAACGGCCGTGCAAAGCAAATCTTAATCGTAAGCAACCGTGAAAGTTAAGTAGATAACATAAGAGATGTAGGCCATATCCGTTGACAAATGGCTACCAAAACGTGATACTGACATCAATAACGTTGAGAAATCAAAATTAGTTGAAATACGGGAGGATTACCGTGTCTGAAGCATTAGATCAAGTTGTAGAACGCGCAGTAAATGACGCAGAATTTCGTTCACTTCTCTTTAAAGATTTGAGAAAAGCTCTGGAAGGTTATCCAGTGTCTGACGAAGAGCGAAAGCTGCTGGAAAACCTGGATGAAGAAAATTTTGATGAATTTGCTGGTGGCCTCGGCTCCCGCACCACAAAAGGCATCTGGCCAGGCACAGGGTAATATCTGTTTGTTACTTCACCTTTTTTAAAGTCCAAGAAAACTCTTGGACTTTTTTGATCTTATGCTCCCTAGAAAAAAAAGTATTACAAATAGCAAATGGGCATCATTGTATAATACTTTACCTGCGCATTTTTACAATGCTAGTTGCTCTAACTTTTTCGCTTCAGCTAGGAAGCGCTTGCCATCCTCCAAATACTCTCCTACATTTGGAAGTAACAAATTCCCAGCCACCTTCAAGCAAACAATTTTATCCACATATCTTGAACGCTCCCTTGCCGAAGCAACTGCTTTGTAGATGTACTCAATTTTTCGCGTCCAATTAGGTTCAACGGCGGCTTGTTGAGTTAGTAACAATGGCTTGTAATCCGGACAACCCGCCTCTTCAATAATGGCCAGGCCTTGACCTATTTCATGTGATGCTTCTGTCAAACGAGCCTCTTCGGCATAAATTATGGCAAGATAATAATGGGCAGCCGGTGCCCACCATGATAGTTGTCGCTCATAAATTAGCTCTTTAGCCTGGGATAATAAATTCTTAGCGAGAGGCAAATTATCTGTGACCATTTCTAATTGACCCTGCCCAATTAAAAGTCTTGCTTTCTCTTCTGGATAATTTTCAGGCTGTTGCTGGATTATCTTCTCTGCCATTTCAAATCGAAGCCTGGCGTCTGCCCAATCTTTTAACGCACTGCTGAAATCGTAGCCCCAGTGCAAATTCAACTCAATCATTTGCCGGGAGTGCTGAATGGGGTCTAAGAGATCTAATGCCTCCGTAAAATTGTCAAGCGCAGCGGGGAATTTGCCTAAGTAGGCATAAACGGCCGCTTGGTTGTAAAGTGTAATGGCCAAGAGATTTCTACTAGTTGTTCTGCCCAATTCCACAGCTTCATCAAACGTTCTTACCGCATCTTCTGCCTTGCCTGCCTCAAATTCAATAAACCCCACGTTATTTTGGGCAAAACCAATATTCACAGGCGTGCTAAAGTTCCTAGAAAGCTCAACGCTTTTTTGCATTGCTTCCAGCGCATCTTCTAGGTTTCTTTGCCCATAATGCGCGAAACCGATTGCCTCTAATGCCAGTGCCAAACGGTAATTGTTGTTTGTTTGTATGCAGATGTCCTGGGCTTTTTTAAGCCATGTGAGACTCTGGTGATGATCTAATTTTGAGCTTGCCGCCCACCCCGCCCAAATGTACGCGCGTGCAAGCTGATCTTTATCAATTTTGTCATTAGAACTGGAAATGATCCTTTGAGAAAGCTCTTGGACATCGTCAAAGGCTCCCTGACGATAGCGGATTTCGGCCATGAGGTTATAGGCAACGGCCGTTGATCCTTGGTCTCCGTTTCCCTGTGCTAATAAATCCAGTGCTTGTTCAGCATCGGCAAAGGCTGTGGCTAAATCTCCGAGCAAAATGAGCACATTACCGCGCGAAAGGTAGAGGTGCACGGCCGTCTCCCACAATTCATCAGGCAGCACCATTAGGTGCGTTTCGGCCAGGTTGTACAGGTCAATTGCTTCCCGATTAGCAAAGATGTTGCGTGCTTCATCGGCTGCGAGAATGGCATAATGAAGTGCCTGCCTGTGGTTGGCAGCCCGACTGAAATGGTAGGCCAGCACGGGATGTAGAGGCTTGAGGTTATGAGCATATTTGTCCGCCAGCCAGTTGGCTACGGCCGCATGTAACTTTTGTCGCCGAGCGTAAGGCAAACTTTCGTAGGCCACTTCATGCGTTAGCGCATGTTGGAATAAATAGGTCCATTCGGGTGCGGCTGATATAAGGCGGGTCATTTCCGATTCTGACAAATCTGTCAACAGATTAAGCACAATTTGCTGCGTGGGTGCTTCCGCAATTACCTGTAGTGGTTCTGCAGCAAATTGCCGGCCAATGATCGAGGCAACCTGGAGCAAATCGCGCCCAGCGGGTGGCAAGCGGTCTAATCGTGCTAAAAGCAAGCCGTGAATGGTATCTGGAACCTGCATTCGGGCCAGCTCTGCTTCATCTACCTGCACACGGCCGTTTACGCGCAGCACCCCCACCCCCATCATGACCTTCAATGCCTCTTCAAGAAAAAGTGGATTTACGGGACTGTCTCGTCCTTCGCGGTCGCGTATACCCAAATGTTGTTCAACAGGCGCAGGCAGTTCAGATGTGCCGACAAGCTGTGCCAACAGCCGACGTGCCGACGCTGGGGACAAATCTGCCAGTGGGATCGTGAGGCAAGACGGCCGTTCCAATAACTCAATATCAACATCTTCCCTGGCTCTAAAGGTAGTTGCTAAAAAGACAGCGATACCCTCTAAATGGCTGCCTAAATCATCCAGCAGAGCCAGCGTTGCTTGGTCGGCCCATTGCAACCCTTCTAGCACGATGAGTAGCGGCTGTTGCCCGGCAATAGCCTGGACACAACGGCGCACCAGGTTAAAAAGGCGCACCTGCCGCGCCTCTGCGGTTAGATCGCCCAGCGTGCCTGCCTGCAGCATTGGTAAACCCAGCAGTTCTCGCCACAGCCCCACATCTTCGCTGACTTCTGGCAGCAAAGCCAGCGTTTGGGTGGTTACGGCCGTCATTTGTTGCTCGATCGTCATGCCTTCTGCCAGGCCAAAATATTCCCGCCAAACATCCCGCCACGGGCTGTAGGGCGTATCTTTGGTGTGCGGGTAGCAAACGCCAATCAACCCCAGGCCATCGTTGGCCAGCCAATGGCGCACCCCTGCCGCCAGCAGTCGGGATTTGCCTACGCCTGTGCCACCGTAAACAGCCGTTGCCCCACCCACGCCACGCAAAGCAGCGTCCATCCCGCCCAACAACACATCTTGCTCATCTTCACGACCCACCAACGGCCGTTCCCAGCGACCTACATATGCTTTCATTAAGGTCGTGACGGCACGATCACGTTGAACCAGATGGGGCGTAACGGCCGTTTGCTTTCCCTTAAGATGAACTGCAGGCAACGGTTCACATTCAATCACCTGCTGGGTGCGTTCCGCTGTAGGCTGGTCAGTCAAAATTGCGCCTGGCTCACACACCTGCATCAGCCGCGCCGACAAATTCACCACGTCACCCACCACCGTGTACTCACGCCGCGCTGAAGAGCCTACCGGCCCAGCAAACACCTTACCCACGGCCACGCCAATGCGCTGTGCATCAATAAAGCTGGGCTTTTCACGCTGTATGGCCAGCAAACAGCGCAGCGCCTGCTCTGGGGCATCGGGGGCCACTGGTGCTCCAAACATGATGTGCAGTTGATTCCCCTTATCGCCGGTAAGCACGCGATTGACGCGAGCATTCTCCTGCCCAAAGCGGCTGACCACGCCGCTGGCCCACTCGTAATATTGCTGGAGCTGCTGGCCTAAAGCGGCCGTTTCAATGTCTGATGAGGCTTCCTGGCGATTTTTGTAATCAAATTGCACAAAAATGGTGGTCACAGGGCGATGTTCAGCCATATCTGTAGATTCCGTGGCGACCAGGCGGCGGAAAAGTGCAGGCGGCACAAAAGGCAAAATCACGTCGGCCAGACGCTGTTGAGCGGCGTCATCGTAGCTATCCCAGTTGAGGATTGGCTGCGTTTCTGGCTCCGGCACGGCCGTTTCCACCTTTTGAAACGCACTGTTCCTGTTCAGGGGCAAGCCGGCCTGCTGCATCACAGCGGCAGAAGCGATGATGTCGCCAGAGTTGGCGTGGTGTTCGGCCATAGCCGCCTCGTCAACTGCTTCGCCTGTTAGCACAAACTCCAGGCTTTGTTGCGGATTGCCTACAACTAGCTCCTGGCAACGGCCGTATCCCACCCCAATCTTAATCGTTAGCTCAAAAAATGGGTGCTTTCCGGTGGGGCGATTGGTCACGACGCGATTAAAGCTGGTTAGCATCAACTGCTGCATCATTTGGGCGCACACCAATGCCCGCTGTGCCGCCCTGCCATCCGTGTCAGGAAAATAAACCGACATGGCATCCCCGTAGAAATGATTCACCGCCCCACCCAACTCGTGAATCACGTCAATCATGGCCGTGAAGGTCACCAGCAAAACGCGGTTCAGTTCCTCCGCCCCACGCGGCCCATCAGATGCCAACTCCTCAGACATGCGCGTAAAGCCAGAAATGTCAGAAAAAAGCGTCGCCGCCATCAACGCGCGTGGTTCACCGGGGGTTGGCAAGCCGTGCCGCATGATGCGATCAGCCAACGTGGCGGGAATATAAGCGGATAACTGGCGCAAATGCGTGCCAGTTAACATTGGGGAATAACTTACTTTATCTATGGGCATTGTTTTGTAATTTTGTTAGCTATTCATCATTATCGCCATCATAATGCGGATGGTAGCGTGCATTCAAGTAGCCAATTAAGCGCCCTGCGGAATCAGAGGGCAAGTCATGGCCAAAATAGACATGCTGATGACCATAATCAAAAGCGGGGCAATGGTGCTTCTCGCTGTAATAAAATGGGGTCACATGGGCTTTGTCGAATGCAGTGGTGATGCCAAAAATAGAAACGGGACGTCGCAGGATCACCATCTCTTTGTAAATGAATAAAATCTCACGAGTGGCCGCATAATATTGCCACTGTCCCCACACCATTTTACCTAAACGGTACAAAAGATAAAGCAGCACGAGCAACATTACTGTAAATACAAAGGCAAACCGTTCACCCGAAAAAGCCATTTGCCCTGTAAAGATGAGGCCGTAAATCAACATGCCAACCCACACCAAGAGCATAACAGTATACAAACTCAGAAAAACCCAGTGAGTTTTTGCGGGCAGCACCACTTTCAATCGCTCATTATTTTCTTCAAATTGGATTTGCTCAATGCTCGGTAACATACAACTCTATTTTATAGCACCGAATCCAAACCAACGACCCGAATTCTGTTTCTTGAGAAGTTTGGGTCGCTGACCTTTCAGAAGAAAATAGCAGTCGAGTTGATCATGATAAAAGTCACTATTCAAGCCTCCCAAAAACCTATACACTAAAATGATTCTAGTCAAGCAGTTGAATAGCTGCAAAATCCTAGTTTTTCGTCAGATATTTCAGGGGAGATTTTACAAATGAAAATAAAACAGACAGTTTTCGCGTTGAGTTTTGCATTCGTAACGGTTACGGCTCTTTTGGGGCAGGCGGCTGCTACTAAGTTAGATGCAAAAGTAGAGGGTAGTAGTAGCTCACCACAAAACATCGAGTGGATGACTCAATTATATGGTGATTTGAACAGTCAATTTGTTCGAGGAAATTATGCATATTTTGGTATAGGCGCAAATTTAAACATTGTGGATATATCTGACCCTAGTCATCCAGTTTCGGTGGGCACGGGCCAAATGCCCACATTTGTTAATCACCTTTTTGTCATTGGCTCATATGCTTATTTTTTCTCTGGAGAAACCGACCAACTGCATATGGTGGACGTATCAGATCCTGGTCATCCAACCTATATGCAAATTATTTCTCTGCCCATCGTAGCCCCAGATACCATTAACGCAATACAGGTACTAAATGAAACCACGGTTGCTGTTCATGGTGATTCGTGGATCGATTACAATATAGGATATTCTAACACCTCATTCTTAATCGATTTTGCAAATACCCCCACCTTGATCCTTGCTGAAATTAATTTTCCAGATGGTAAATTCGTTCGGCTTCCTTATGTTCAAGGAAATTACCTGTATGGATATTCCTATAACGATGATCTCAGTGCCGGTCTAGTTATTTGGGATATTAGTTCTCCAGCATCCCCTCAGATTGTTAGTGAAATTGAAGTCTTGATGATTTGTGGGTTTCGCAATTGTGAAAGGCCTTTTAGGCTATCTGTAAACAATGGCATAGCATTCTTGTCTACAATTGGCGGATCTGAGGACAATGAAATACATCTCATTGATATTTCTGATCTGGCAAAGCCAGTTTATCTTGGGATGGTTCAAGATATCCCTTACAAAACAATTCAGTTTGCAGTACAAGACACCTACCTTTTTGAGGGGCTTCACAGCCAGACAGACGAGGCCGCAACGGCAGAATTTAAGGTGTTTGATATTGCCAATCCCACAGCACCAGTCATGCTCAGCCAAACTGATTTGGTTGAGCTAAAGCGTATTGAGTTTGTTGAAGTTGTAGGTCAGATAGCGTTTGTAATGGGCGAATCTGTATCTGGAAGGGCAATGATTTTGCTTGCTATTGATATTACGCTACCTCAATCGCCTCAAATTATCGGTCATTACACACAAACACTGGGCAGCTTCACTTTTCCAGCGTTGGTGAGAGAAAAATACGCTTTTGTATTGGAGGACATTGGCTTAACTGCTTATGATTTACTTAGTCAACATTCCCCGTTTCCAATAAGCTATTTGCCTCTTGAAAACGTAATTCACGGTGCTCCTTCAGCCAATGATTATTTTTATGTATTGTCAAGTCAAAATGTAAACGGAACAGAGTCTAACTTACTCCAAATAGTAGACATTTCGAACCCGAATACGCTTCAGATCGTTGGCACCGTATTGCTTTCCTCCCCGATTAGCGAAATCTCGACAAACCAAATAAGAGGCGTGAATGAAAATTACGTTTTTGTTGAAGGGTTATGGGGTGAGTTTGAAGTAATAAATGTGTCAAATCCAGCTGCCCCAACCACTGTAGGCAGCTATATGTATCCTTTTGGATCACAAAGTGGGTGGTGGACATCTTCTATTGCGATTTCTGGAGCAAATCTATTCTTTGTTGGGACAGAAGTTAATAGAAGTGACATCCATTTGCGGGTTTTTGACATTACCAATCCCAGTTTGCCAAACGAAGTAGGTACATTTCAATGGTCTTTCCCAGCAGACACTTTTGGCTATGTACGGTTATTTGTAAATGCGGATACGGTTTATGCTGCCGGTAGTAATGAACTGCGAATGGTTGATGTTTCACAACCAGAGAATCCAATTGAAATAGCATCTATCACAGCATCTGTTTCAGACATGGCCTTTTCGGATTCCTATATCGTTGCCATTCTGGATTCCGGGTTAGTCATTTGGGAAAAAGTGGGTGATCAATTAAACCAAGTTGGTTATTTTCCAGCAGTTGATGAGCCGTATGAGGTTCACGCAGATGGCCGAGATATTGTAACGCATAGTTCTACATACTACTCAATATTTAAGTATGCAGTTATGCTACCAATCACTGGTACGGTATTGATGGACGGGGGAACGCTTGCATCGCCAATAGATCAGACCTCTTACATTATCCCATCTGGGACATTTACCGACACTGTTCTTGTATCACATACGCCCCTTTATCACAATATTCCGAAAACGAATGATGTTGTTGTTAGTCAGACGTTTGAATTTGCGGCCGTATTCAGTGGCACTGAGCAAATAGCTGTATCACAAAATCCGATAACCGTTACCGTTCCTTATGATCCCTCGCGAGTTATGAACCTTATTGATGGCACGTTAACATTATGCTATTGGGATGGCATGACCTGGCAAAAAGCAGACAGCCTCATCGATCCACTGGCAAAAACTATTACCGCCATGTTACCCTACCAGACGATATGGCAGTTACAAGGTGAAGCCCATCGCACCTACCTGCCAATTATGCCATATCAACAGAAATAATTAAGGCAACTGCTTGTTGTCCCAGTTGTTGCAGGTGCTCATTTGATGCCTGTTGCAAGGCTTCGCCTGCTTGCTGCAGCACAATTTGGCGGTCGGCAAAACGGGCGCGCTGTTGGGCAGTTTGTACGGCCGTTTCTAAATAATGCCAGCATCGCTCATCCCCCAAAGCGCGTGAGGTTAGGCCCAATTGTAGCAAAATCAGCGAGAGTTCGTCTGGGCAGCCGCCATCTTCTACAGCCTGGAACGCTTTTTGGAAGTAGCTGTGGGCTTCAGCCACAGCCGTTTCCCAGTTTGGAGCATCTGTGGGGGTGCATGCCAACAGGAGCCGCCCCCAGGCATGGTACGCTGCTGGCTGCCACCAAACGAGCCGTCGGGGCTGAACGGCCGTAAGCACTTGGCGCAATAACTTTTCTGCCTGCGGCCACCGCCCAGTGTTTAGTGCCACCTGCCCCAAGCTGAGCCAAAAGCGAATACCCTCCTGCACCACCATGCCGTCATCCTTGGGATGCGCTTTGAGCAGTTGCCCCACCCGCACCAGTCGTCGTCGGGCTTGCCGCCAATCGCCCAGGCCACCGTGATAATCATTGCCCCAAAGCAAATACAGCTTTAGCCGGCCGGGCGTGTCGTCCATGCCATCGAATAAATCGCCAGCGAGCTGTAAATCAGCCAGGGCTTCAGCAAAGTTGCCCAAGTAAATATGCACAGCAGCACGCTGAACCAGCCCGTGTGCATGTGGGTTTGCCCCGGCAGAGCGCAGATTGGTGACGGCCGTTTCTGCCGCAGCCAGCGCCAAATCGGGTTGACCCAGGCGCATTTGCACCTGAGAAAGCATTTGCTGGGCTTGCCCCAAAAGCAGCGGGTCGGATTCTGTTTTTAGCAACTTCAATGCCACCTGAAGCGGCTCCGGCAATCCATAGGCAGGTCGCTGCTGACTTTGAATATCTGCCTGAGCAATGAGAACGGCAACCAAAGGCAATACCTGCTCCAAAGGCTGCAAAATTTCTTCGGCGCGCGCCAGCTTTTCAGCGGCGGCTTCCCAATCTGCCAACGCTATGAGCGATTGTGCCCACAAAAGGTATGCTTGCGCCTTTGCTTCAGGAGAGGCCTCCAGCGGCGAATTGATGACCTTGCTCACCAGATTGGGCAGTTCCGTGTACCGTGCCTGACGCAGCCGAATTTCGGCCATTAAATTGTTGATACTTAGCGTGGGATGTAAGTCAGTTTCATCCAGGCAATGGTGCAACGCCTCGTTGGCTAACAACCACGCCTTGTCGAACTTGCCCAACCGCAGCAAATTGCGCGTACGAGCAATGCCAATAGCAACGCCTGCACTAAGCTGATCAACTGTGTTGAGCGGAGCCGAAGCGGCCGCTTCTCCTAAAGATTCTAAATGTTTGGCAGCCTGTTTATAAAAATCGGCTGCACCCTGGTAATTATTGGCCTTTTCTGCTTCCTTTGCGGCGGCTACTGAATATTTCAGACCATCCTGGTGCTGGTCAGTTTGGCTAAAGTGGTAAGCTAGCAGTGGAAATTGCGTAGGCATCAACTCGTCAGCTTGCCGAATAATGAGATCGGCGATGGTGGCGTGCAGTGACTGACGCCGGGCAAAGGTGAGGCTTTGGTAAACAACTTGGTGGATGAGCGTGTGCTGAAAAAGATAGGTAGGCACCAGGCCAGAGGTAAGCTGCTGTACCAAATCGGCACGGGCGAGGGCTTCTAGTAGCTCAACGGCCGTTTCGCGGGTGAGGCTGGGCGAAATTGCCACCAATGTTGGCAGGTCAAATTCCCGCCCAATCACGGAGGCGTATTGCAGCAGCCCTCGCTCTGCTGCCGGCAGTTGGTCTAGCCGGGAGAGCAGCAAGGTGTAAATGGTATCTGACACCTGCATTTGTGAAAGGCGCACCTCATCAATGCGTAAACGGCCGTCGCCATAACGATTTGAATCGTGCGCCACCACATCTAATGAGAGAAGCATCTGTAGCGTCTCTTCTAAAAAGAGTGGATTGACGGCCGATTCGCGCCCCTGCCGGTCACGCAAGCCCAGACGCTGCTCAAGCAGCGGAGGAAGTTGAGTGGTACCTAATCGAGCCTGAACGAGGTTGCGTGCTTGCTGGGGCGTAAAATCATTCAGCTCAATTTGCGTCAGAATGCCCTGATTCAAGGGGCGAAAGCTAAACTCTGTGTCGCTGCGATAGGTGACAAGCAGCAGAAGGGGTAAATCGTGGCTATGGTCAATGAGCGCGGTTAGCATCGCTAGCGATGCTTGATCTGCAAAATGGATGTCTTCTAGCACAATCAGGTACGGCCGTTCCTGCACAGCCAGCCGCACACTGTTTACCACCAGCTTGAACAGCCGCATTTGCCGCACCACAGCGGGTAAATCCAACAGCAATCCCGTAGCGCGAAGCGGCGTCCCCAATAGTTCGCGCCAAAGTGCCAACCCGTTGCTAGCAGTTGGCGTAAGCTGCTCGATCCGCCTAGCAACGTGAACTTCCTGTTCAGCGGGGGACACTTCTGACGAAAGCTCAAAAAAGTCGCGCCAGACGGATACCCAAGGCGCGTAGGGCACGTCGGAAGTATGCTGTTGGCACATGCCTACCAGTGCGTGTCCACCCAAATCCAGCCAATGGTGCACGCCTGCTGCCAAAAAAGGCATCTGCCCACTGCCATAAGAACCATGAATGGCTATGAGGCCACCCTTGCCAGCCATGGCATCTGCCATTTTTTTATACAGATGGTTTAGTTCTTGCTCACGCCCACCTGGCGGCTGTTGCCACTGAGAAAAGCGCGCTTCTGCCTGGGTAACGGCCGTTTGCTCGTCCACGGCCTTATAAACTGGAACGGGTTCTCGGTGTCCTTTCAGCGGCACAGGGGGTAGGCTTTCAGTAATGATCTGTGGTTGGATGCGTGCGGCCGTTTTGGCATCAATCAAAATAGTGCCTGCTGGGCAGATTTGGGTGAGCCGGGCCGACAAATTGACCATTCGGCCCACCACCGTGTACTCGCGGCGATTCAACGAGCCAACCGCCCCGGCAAACACGCGCCCGACGGTAAGCCCAATATGCTGGCTCTGAATAAAGTCTGGGCGGTTTTTTTGCATGGCCAGGGCGCAGCGCACGGCTTGCACTGGCGCATCTGGGGCAACGGGTGCCCCAAAGAGAATATGTAGTTGATTGCCTTTGTCCCCAGTAAGTACGCGATTCACGCGACTGTTCGGGCCGCCGTACCGCTTTACCATCTGCCACGCCCATTGGTAATATGTTTGCAACTTACTGCCCACGTCTGGATCGTCAAAATCAAGACCCTCGAACTGGACAAACATGGAGGTAACGGAGCGGTGCTCAGAGATAGATTGGCTGCTGCGGTCTTGTAAACGCTCAAACACGGATGGCGGGATGAAGGCTGGAACGGCCGTTATCAACCGCATCAGCGCGGCCGAATCATACGCTTCCCAGAAGAAGCCCTCCTGGGCATTTGGCACGGGGGGCAGTTCGGTTATGAGTCGGAATGGGCCTGGTGCAGGGAGATTGGCTGCTTTGAGTACCGCCTGGCTGGCAATGACCTGTCCGGCTTCTGCCTGCATCTGGGCAGCGACGGCTTCATCAACAGCTTGCCCTGCCAACACAAACTCCATCTTTTCACTGTTACCAACCAACAACTCCAGGCAACGGCCGTATCCCACCCCAATTTTTATGGAGAGTGCGTATCCGCCGTCGGGTTGGAGCATATTCACTTGGGTGAAATTGGTTTGCATTAGCCGCTGCATAAACTGGGCTGAGGCTAATGCGCGTGAGGAGGCACGGCCGTCGTTATCTGGGAAGTAAATCATCATCGCATCCCCATGAAAGTGGCTGACCACGCCACCCGCATCATGGATGGCGTTGATCAGCGACGTAAAGGTCATGAGCAAGGCGCGGCTAAGTGCCTCGGTGCCTCTAGCGCCATTTACCGACAGAGCTTCTGCCATTTGGGTAAAGCCAGACATATCGGCAAACATGGTGGCGGCCTGAATTTGCTTGGCCACGCCAGGCGTAAGCGGCTCATCCTGCAAAAGTTTGCGAGTGAGCGTGACGGGTATGTAGGCGGAGAGCCGTTGCGCCAAAGTGCGTAAGTTTTGGCTGGTGGCTCCCTCCAGAATGGGTTGTTTTAGAAGCTGCGAACTCATGACCAGGATGCTATTACTTCATAATGCGAATATTGATGATTGTGGTGGAGTGACCAATCGGTTGGTTGGATTTCCTCTACCAGCTTAATCCTATTTTCCAATTATCACAACAGTGATGACGGCAATGTATTTTATAGGATAAACTAGACAGGTGGAATATGAAACGCCAATGCCAATTTTGTTTGTGGATCATGCCCAGCGGCTGGGTGGTGCAGAACACAGCCTGTTGCTGTTGATGGCACATTTAGACAAAACCCTATGGCAACCTTACTTGGCTTGCCCAGTTGGTGATTTGGCAGATGCTGCCCAGCAGCTTGGCGTGCCTTGCCACCACCTGCCACTGCCACGCCTGCGCCGCTCTGTGCGGGTTGGAGCCGATTGGCTGCGAGGGGCGCGTGCCATCGCACAAATTGCCAACAAAGTTAATGCCCAGGCGATGGTCGCCAACACTGTTCGTGCTGCCTTTTACGTGGCTTTGGCGGCTAAATTGGGTAAACGGCTGTTCCTCTGGCACATGCGCGATTTTTGGCTTGGAGAAACCGCGCCCCGGTTTCGTCAGGTAGATGCGCTGCTCAAGAGAGCGTTGTGCGCCACCGCTGCCCACGTCATTGCCAATTCCGCGGCTACAGCCAGCCATCTGCCATGCCCCAACGTAACAATCATTCACAACGGCATCAATCTAAGCAAATTTTCTGCGGAGCGCAACGGCCATGCTTTTCGGCAGACCCACGGTATCCCAAACGATGCGCCGTTGGTGGGCATTATGGGGCGCTTACGGCCGTGGAAAGGGCAGCATCGGTTTGTCAGGATGGCAACGGTCGTCTCCCCCACCCATCCCAATGCTCATTTTCTTATTGTTGGTGGTGTGGTTTTTGATGCGGATAATGGCTATACGAATTTTCTTAGGGGCACTGTGCAACAAAACCAACTAACAAACAAAGTGCATTTTACCGGTCATTTGCTAAATGTAGGCGACGCGCTGGCGGCAATAGATATTTTCGTCCACTCTGGCGATCCGGAACCCTTTGGTCTGGTCAATATCGAGGCGATGGCCGCAGGCAAACCGGTGGTTGCCTTTGCACACGGCGCATTGCCAGAAATTGTGCGCCATGAAGAAACAGGGCTGCTCGTTCCCCCTGCTGACGAAGAGGCATTAGCCAGTGCAGTGGGCACGCTCATTGCAAAGCCTGAGCGTGCCAGGCAGATGGGCCTGGCAGGCAAAGCGCGAGTCAGAGAACGGTTTACAATTGAGCTAGCGGCCGCAAAATTCTCAGCCGTGCTCCAAAAAACAGTGGCGAGTAACTCATGAAGCGCTATGTCTTGGATGCCCGCACCGCCACCGCTCATTTTCCGGGCATTGGGCGTTACGTAAGCCAGCTTGCTCGCCACTTGGCTCCTCTGCTGGCGGCAGAGGAGCAGCTTTTGCTGTTCCATCCGCCAGAGGCTGGCTGGCCACTTCCGGAAGCTGATAAGAACGTCATGCGAGTAGCAACGGCCGTTTCCCCCTTCTCCCTTGCCCAACAGTGGCAAATCCCCCACCTGCTCCGCCAAATGAAAGCCACCGTTTACCACAGCGCCTACTACCTCATGCCTTACCGCCCCGGTGTCCCCACCCTACTCACCCTGTACGACCTAATTCCAGAGCAATTTCCGCAGCTAGTGTCGCTCCGGGCGCGGCTGTTCACCCGCCTGGCAACTTGGCTATCGTTACGAGCTGGTAGCCATTTTCTGGCCATTTCTGAGGCAACACGGCAACTCTTTTTGGCAAGCCGCAAGATTGACTACGCGAAAATATCTGTCGTTCCGCTAGCAGCAGATGACCGATTCGAGCCACAGCCAGAAACGGCCGTTGCCACCCTGCGCCAAAAGCTAAACCTGCCAGAACGATTTGTACTTTATCTGGGCAGCAACAAGCCGCATAAAAATTTGGCACGACTAATCGCCGCCTGGAAAGTGGCCACGCAAACCAGGCAGGATGCGCCACCACTCATCATTGCCGGGGCTTGGGATGCGCGCTATGGGGATGTGAAAACGGCCGTAGCCGAACAAAATCTCACTCATCAGATCAAATTCATTGGCCGCATTGACGATGCCGATTTGCCCGCACTCTACAGCGGCGCGACTCTGTTTGTATTTCCTAGTCTGGTGGAGGGGTTTGGTTTGCCCGTGTTGGAAGCGATGGCTTGCGGTACGGCCGTTGCCTGTGGCAATGCGTCCAGCCTGCCAGAAGTGGGTGGCGACGCAGTTGCCTATTTTGACCCTACCAACATCCAGCAGATGGCCGCTGTGCTGCAGAAATTGGCGCAAAACGAAGAACAATTAGCCGAGTTGGCACAAAAAGGATTGGTGCAGGCCGCTAAATTTTCTTGGGAGAAAACGGCCGCATCCACCCTCACCCAATACCGCAAACTAGCTCAAAATCCTCTGTGATCTACTTCGGCTCCGCTCAGCACAAGCCTGTGGCAAATTAATTCGGTAGCAGCGCTCGTAGCTGGCTCACCACCATCTCCATCGCCACCCGGTTTAGGCCACCGTTAGGAATAATCACATCGGCAAACCGTTTGCTTGGCTCCACAAACTTCAGGTGCATGGGGCGCACCGTTTCTAAATATTGCGTCACCACAGATTGCAGAGAACGCCCGCGCTCCTCCATGTCTCGCTGCAAGCGACGAATAAAGCGCACGTCTGCGTCAGTATCTACGTAAACTTTGATGTCCATTAGCTCGCGCAATCGCCGCTTGGTAAAAATCAAAATACCATCCACCAAAATGATGGGAGCAGGCTCCACCAAAACCGTCTCCTGAGTGCGACGATGGCTGGTAAAGTCGTACACGGGCACATGCACTTCTTTTCCCTCCAAAAGCTGCTTGATCTGCTTCACCATCAATTTGGTTTCTAGCGAATTGGGATGATCGTAGTTGAGTTGGGTACGTTCTTCAAAAGAAAGCTGGGGCTGGTCACGATAGTATGCATCGTGGGGCATATACGCAACTTGCGAAGCGCCAACCGCCTCCAAAATTGCTCTTGCTACTGTTGTCTTGCCCGATGCCGTACCACCCGCCACGCCGAACACAATAGGTCTGTCTGGCTCTCGCCGAATCATATCTGTCATGAGCGCAAATCATACCCCGCCGCGCACACATCAGCAATCAAACTGATCTTCCTCTTTCCTTGTTTTCTCCTATAATAACCGCATGGTTGAAACCCTGCTGCAAACCAAGCTCTATTTGCCTACAACGCGGAGCGATCTTGTGCCTCGTTCCAATTTGACGGCGCAGCTTGAGGCAGGTCTTAACGGCCGTCTCACACTTGTCTCCGCTCCGGCTGGATTTGGCAAAACTACGCTGGTGGCCCATTGGGGGCGACAGCTTGAGGCACGAGGCGAGTGGCGTTTGGGATGGTACTCCTTAGATGAAAACGACAATGATCTGGTTCGTTTTTTGACTTACTTTATCACTGCCTTGCAGAAGATAGACGGCCGTTTAGGACGAGCGCTGCTTGAACAACTACCCTCAGTCCAAACGCACAACATACAGCCTCTTCTCACTGAACTGGTGAATGACCTGGCTCAAACGAGCCCGCCAATCATCCTTGTTTTGGACGATTACCACCTCATTAGCAGTCGTGTTATTCATGAAGGGGTCACTTTTCTTATCGAACACGCACCTCACCATTTTCATCTCTTGCTTAGTAGTCGGGCAGACCCTCCTTTTTCGCTCATGCGCTGGCGTGTGCGTTATCAAGTGACAGAAATTCGCCAGCAAGATTTACGCTTTTCCTTGGGTGAGGCGGATGATTTCTTGAATGATTTGATGGCGCTTAATTTGCCGGAAACGGTCGTTTCTGCTCTAGAAACACGCACCGAAGGCTGGGTAGCTGGCTTGCAAATGGCTGCGCTATCCCTACAAGGTCAGGCCGATGTTGATGGCTTCATTCAAAGCTTCACAAGCTCCAATCGCTTTATTTTTGATTATCTTGCCGAAGAAGTACTGGCACGACGCCCCCAAGGCACCCGCGAATTTTTGCTGAAAACGGCCGTATTAGACAGACTTTGCGCCCCCTTGTGTGATGCCGTAATGGGCCATACCGAAACCGCCGACTCACCCTCACAGGTTATTTTAGAGCAGCTAGAAAGCGCAAACCTCTTTCTCATTCCCTTAGACAACGAGCGACGCTGGTATCGGTACCACCATCTATTTGCCGACTTGCTACAGCAGCAAAGTCGGCGAGAACAGCCAGAGCTGGCAAATGTGATCCATGAGCGTGCCAGCCGCTGGTTTGAACAGGCAGGATACTATGAAGAAGCAGTTCAGCACGGGCTGAATGCCGCCAATTTCGAGCGGGCCACAGCCCTCTTAACCGACTACAGTGAAACTTGGTTATACCGCGGCGAGATTAGCAAGATACTTTTATGGGGTAAACGATTGCCACTGGCTTGGCGTCAGAAAAGCTTAAAGCTCACGCTCAATTATGCTTGGGCGCTACTATTTGACGGCCATCAAAACGAAGTAGAGGAAACAATCGCTCATTTGCCTTTAGAAATTGCCGATACGGCCGTCTACCTGCTCGTCCTGCGAGGGACTCTAGCTGCTGGGCAAGGGAATAACGTCAAAGCGATTGCTCTCTTGGAAAAAGCGGAAGCACAGCTCAAAGCATTAGAACACACTAGCGGGAATGTGACAATGCGAGCCGTAACCCTCAACTCTTTGGCCTATAGCTACCATTTTCACAATAACGACGCCCAGGCTCAACAAACGTATGAGACAGCCATAGCACTTAATCGGAAAATTGGCAATCTGCTGGGAACCATGAACGCTTCGCGTGGCTTAGGTGGACTGTTTCTCGACCAAGGGAGGCTGCACGAAGCTGAAGCCATTTGTCACGATGGCCTGAAGGTCGAGCAACAATGGGCGATACGCCTGGGCGACAAAAACAGGAAACTTGTGGCGGCTGCGCCCATCCACCTCTTGCTGGGACGAATTTATTACCATTGGAATCGCTTAGACGAGGCAGAAACCCAGTTGGTAGACGGGGATAAGCCGGTGCTGATCAACAACCCATTTGATCAATGCCTCGGCTTGCTGGCCTTGGCGCGATTACGTCTGGCACAGGGTCAACTAGACGCCATTCCTCCTATTTTGACACAATTACAGGGAATGGAGCGTGCAGAAAACCCTCCGTATATCCGCCGACAGTTGACCATATCTTTGCTGACGATAAGATGTGCTTTGTACCAGCAGCAGCCGACCCCCGCTTTGCAAACAGCCATCGAACGCAACTTAGCCCAGTTGGTGGGGGGTGCGGCAGACCCCCTGACTCATGCACGCGCCTTGGTGACTTTAGATCGGTCGCCAGAGGCTGTGCCGCTGCTAGAAGAGGTGGCTGTTCAGGCAGAAGCTGATGGGCGGTTTGGGCTTTGGTTGCCAACGGCCGTTTTACTCTGTCATGCCTACCATAAAATGGGTGAAAACACGGCCGCTTTGATGTGGTTGCATCGTGCGGTAGAAACGGCCGTTTCCCCCGGCTACATCCGTCTCTTTATTGATGAGGGAGAGCCGTTACGCCAACTGCTGTACAAGCTTGCACAAGAACAGAATGCACCGAGTTACGCCGCTACCCTCCTTACCCATTTCCCCGCTATTCTGCAACCCGACTTCCCCTCAACAAACAACCCCCTTAGCCCTCGTGAACGTGAAGTGCTCCAGCTCATCGCCAGTGGGCTCACCAACCAAGAGATCGCCCTCAAATTAACCATCGCCCCCAGCACCGCCAAGCGCCATGTCATCAACATCTACACCAAGCTAGGAATTAACAATCGCGCCGAAGCCACCGCCCGCGCTTACGAATTGGGCCTTGTCAATTTAGAATAACCCTCACTTACACCCCATTTACACCCCCCATACACATTTCGGACGATGTGGCGCTGCCTCGCTTCCCGCTATCCTGCCTTCATTACATTAAGTTTTGCTTGAAGCGAGGTAAAGCGTGGCTGAACAATACAAGATTAAGCTACAGAACAACATTGATGGCGACTGGTCTTCATGGCTGGGTAATTTTGAGCTAACACACACGGATGCGGGTCACACGATTCTCATTGGTGAAGTCGAAGACCAAGCCGCCCTCTACGGATTACTGGCTCGCATCCGCGACCTCGGCATTTCGATCTTGCTCGTCGCTCGCCTGCACCCCGCCACAGGCAATCAATCCCATTTACAGGAGAATGAATGATGAAAAAACCATGGCTTGCCGCAGTAGGAAACTTTTTCTTTGCTGGATTAGGAACGTTGCACAACGGCCGTCGTAAAACGGTTGGTATCGCATTGACCCTGGGAGCAATCCTGCTCACCTACGTTGAGTTCTCTATTCAGAAACCGTTGCCACAGTTGTGGGGAACTATGTTTACGGCCGTATTCATTATCAACACCGCATTAGCCTACGATGGCTACCAAGAAGCAAAACAAATAAACCATTTGGAGAATAAACAATGAAAAAAATTTTACTTGTTCTAGCTATCGCTCTGACATCAATCACTGTTGCCAATTGGTCACTTATCAAACAGATCGCCACCTTTAGCCCCATCTTCATGCCCAGGCATGGCTCGACGCCTGCCAATGAAGCCGAGGCACACCTACAAGATATTGAATACCTAGAAAAATTGTTGAACTATGACCGCAGCTTTGACGAGGCAGCCAGAGCCGAGTTTGTACAACTCCTCGTCAGCAGCAAACAGAATGTTGACTCGATGAGTCTCGCCGACTTATATATGCTGGGTGCCAAAGCGACTGCTCTGGCCGATAATGGACACACAGGGATGTCACCATGGCCGATTCGGGGCGAATTTAACTCTGTCGGTGTACGCTATTTTTATTTCCAGGATGGTTTGTATGTGGTGCGGGCTTTAGCCGAGCATGAGCCGCTGATCGGCAGGCGTGTCATTGAAATTGACGGCCAGCCTATTGATACGATCTTGGCAATTTTGGATAGTTACTCTGGCGGTACGGCCGTTTGGCAACGATTAAACAGCGTCATCCTGCTGGAATCTCCCCAGCTATTACATGCAGCCGATTTGGTAGATTCGCCTGATGGCTACACATTAGCTGTTGAAGATCAATCTGGCAACACCCTTCAAGTTGAATTGAATGCCCAATTGCCCCTAGCCCCAGAAAACATCCCTTTTCCCCGAACCAATAAGAACCTGGATGCTGAGGCTTGGCCGGTTGAAGGGGATGAGTGGGTGCGGGCTTTGCAGGACATTTCGGCTGACGAAGTGCCGCTTTATTTGCGACAAATGGATCAGCTTTATATGTGGACACCGCTCCAAAACGACGGTGGCTACGTCCGCATACAGGAAATGGTTAACACCCAGGAGCAATCCATTCAATCCTTTTTTGATGACAATCTCAAGCCACTGCCGGATGGTTCCTTGCAATACTTAGTGGTTGATCTACGTGCCAATGACGGCGGTGACTTTGTGTTGTTCGTTGAGGCTGCCAAGTGGTTGCCGGACAAGGTGGCGGATAACGGCCGTTTATACATCCTCGTCGGTTCCCAAACATTCTCGGCAGCCATCAACAGCGCTGGCTTGCTGAAATATTATGGCGGCGAGAAAGTCATGATCATCGGCTCGCCGATGGGGGATCGTGAACAATATTGGGGGGAATTTGGTATCGACTTCCATCTACCAAATTCCGGATTCAAAGTGAGATATGCCACGGGCTACCATGATTGGGAGAATGGGTGTGAGGATCACCCCTATTGCTACACACAGTTCTTGAAACATGGTGTGGCCGCTGGCAGTCTAGCTCCCAGCCACATCATCGAACCAACTTATGCAGAGTATGCGGCAGGTCAAGATGTGGTGCTGGAGTGGGTTTATGAGCAAGAACTTACCGTAGCATCAGTAAATAGTAATCAGTGAGTAGTGAGCAGTGAGTAGCAGCAACTTACAAAAAGGAGTACAAAATGAAAGTCATAGGATCAGGATTTGGTCGAACGGGAACAAAGTCAATGAAATTGGCACTGGAGCAGTTAGGTTTTGGGCGTTGTTATCATATGGAAGAGGCATTGGCTGACGCAGGACACACTGAAACTTGGTATCATATCAGCCAAGGTCAGTCTGCCGATTGGCAACAGTTATTTCAAGCGTTTGGGGCAACGGTGGATTTTCCCGGCTGCGTTTATTATCAGGAGCTTTTAGAGACTTTTCCCGATGCCAAAGTAGTACATACTGTTCGAGACTCAGAAAGTTGGTATCAAAGCACCTACGATACCATTTATCGAGGGGTCAAAGATAAATTGTTTCCCAGTTGGTTACAACGCGCCGTAAAACGGATTGGGCAGCTTCAGGGGATGGTGAGCAATATTATCTGGGATGGCGTGTTTGAAGGGGAGTTTGAGAATCGGCAACGGGCGATTGAAATTTTTGAACAACATACGGCAGAGGTGAAGCGCACGGTTCCTGCAGATAAGCTGCTTGTTTTCAGCGTGAAGGAGGGCTGGGAACCACTATGCCAATTTTTGGATGTGCCCATTCCGTCTATACCGTTTCCCCATGTCAATGATCGGAAATCGATGCTAAAGACTTTTCGGAAACTTCAGTTTGCCGTACGGGCTATTCCTGTTGCTTTGGTAGCGAGCGTTGTGGTTGTTTTGGCGACGATTATCTGGGTGTTTTAAACGGCCGTTTCACATTATCTATCAGTAAATGATCAAGCACTCCCAAACAAAAAACGCACAGTTGCCTGTGCGTTTTTATTTTTTATAGAAGACTATGAGGGGTTACGGCCGTATATGCCCATCTCCAAAACAAACCCACTTGTAAGTGGTCAGTTCTTCCAGCCCCATCGGGCCGCGAGCGTGTAGCTTTTGGGTGCTTACAGCCACCTCGGCGCCCAGGCCAAACTGTCCACCGTCATTGAAGCGGGTGCTGGCATTCACAAAAACGGCCGAACTATTTACCTCATTCACAAATTTGGTGGCGTTTTGCCAGTTGTTGGTCACGATGCTGTCGCTGTGCTCCATGCTATGGGCATCAATGTGGTCAATTGCTTCGTCCAATTCCATAATTTTCACACCCAGAATCAGACTCATCCACTCCGTGCTGAAATCATCGGGGCCAGCAGGCACCACTTTGGCACCGTGTCCGTTGCCGCTCAAAATGTCCAGCGCGCGTCCAGCCGGACGCAGCTCCACATCATTTTGTGCCATCCGATTGGCCACTTTGGGCAAAAAGTCATCGGCGATGGCGGGATGCACTAGCACCGTGTCTAGCGCGTTGCATACGCTGGGCCGCTGCACTTTGGCGTTCTCGATGATGTCCAACGCCTTCTCCTGATTGGCACTCTCATCCACAAAGACGTGGCAAATGCCAATGCCGCCAGTGATGACGGGAATGGTCGCTTGCTCGCGGCAAAGGCGGTGCAAGCCTGCCCCACCCCGCGGGATAAGCATATCTATATATTTGTCCAGCCGCATCATCTCGGCAACCAGGGCGCGGTCAGGATTGTCAATGTACTGAACGGCCGTACCTGGCAAGCCCACTTTCTCCAACGCTGCCTGAATCACGTTCACCAGCGCCAAATTGCTGCGTAATGTTTCGCTGCCGCCCCGCATAATGGCGGCGTTGCCCGTCTTCAGGCACAACGTAGCGATGTCAATCGTCACATTGGGGCGTGCCTCATAAATAACGCCCAGCACCCCCACTGGAATACGACGGCGGCTGAGGCGCAGGCCGTTGGGCAGCACGCGGCTGTCAAATTCCGCCCCCACCGGGTCAGGCAAGCTGACAACCTTGCGGGTGTCGGCAGCCAGGCCAGCCATGCGCGCTTCGGTAAGCAGCAGCCGATCGAGTAAGCCTTCGCTGAGTCCTTTTTTACGGCCGTCTTCAATATCCAGCGCGTTCTGGGCCAAAACGGCTTCGGTTTGCGCCTCCAATTCATCAGCAATCGCCAGCAAAGCAGCGTTCTTCTCGTCTGTCGTCAGGGTTGCCAACACCCGCCCGGCAGCTTTGGCTGCCTTCCCCATCGCTATTAAATCAGTCATCACATTCTCCTGAATGCAAACTGCGATTGGTCTCTAATTTTCTAAACTCTTCTTGCAGTTTACGTAAATTTGCCTTTGCCACAGAGATTAAGAGAATTTTCTCTTTTCCCTCTGTGTTCTCTGTGGCTAAAAAATCTACAACAAAATCAAATCGTTCCGATGTACGACTACTGACCCGTAGCCATAGCCTAACTCCCCTTCAATTTGGTCAGAATGCAGCCCCGCAATTTGGTGCAAATCGCTGCTAGTGTAGCGGGCGATGCCTCGCGCCAATTCTTTCCCATCTGGCCCCTCGATGCAAATAGTGTCCCCGCGAGTGAATGTACCAATAACGGCCGTAATACCTGCAGGCAACAGGGAACGGCCGTTTTCCAACAACGCCCGCACCGCCCCCGCATCAATACGTACACAGCCTTGCGGCTTCCGCCCCGCAAAAATCCAGCGCTTGCGGTTTTCCAACGGATTTTCCAAAGCGGGGAATCGAGTTCCCACCGGCTCTCCCCCGGCAATGCGGGCAATAACGTTTGGCGCACTGCCAGCAGCAATCACTACATCTGCCCCCGCGCGACGTGCCACATCGGCCGCTTGTAGCTTGGTTGCCATCCCCCCAACGCCCAGGCCACTCACGCTGCCACCAGCCAACGCTTTCACCGTTTCATCAATCTTGTGTACTTCGGGAATAAGCTCCGCGTCGGGGTTTGTTCGGGGATCGGCCGTGAACAGACCCGGCTGGTCTGTGAGTAACAGCAGCAAATCGGCCTCCGCCAATGTGGATACTAGTGCCGAAAGATTGTCATTGTCGCCAACCTTAATCTCTTCGGTGGCAACAGCATCATTTTCGTTAATGACAGGCACGATGCGATTGTCCAGCAGCGTTAGCAAGGTATCCCGCGCATTGAGATACCGCTTACGATTGGTCACATCTGCCCGCGTCAGCAACATTTGGCCTACGTGGATGCCATAAATCTCAAAATAGCGTTCCCACATTTGCATAAGGCGGCTTTGCCCCACGGCCGCAAACATTTGCTTGTTAGCAACAGTGTTGGGGATATCCGGGAACCCTAGCCGATGCCGCCCGACCGCAATTGCCCCTGAGGTGCAAATGATAATATCTTTCCCTAGACGATACAGCTTTGCACATTGGCGCACCAGTTCCACCATGTGAGGATGATCCAATTCGGGAGAGCCACCAGTGAGCACGCTGGTTCCTAATTTCACAACAATCCGCTGATACTCCATAATACTCCTGTATTGCTGCTGTCCTTTAGATTTAGTGATGATAGCGCGTGGCTTTAGCTGCAATTCGGCCGTTTCCATATCTTTTTCTCGCGTATGTCTGTGAAGTTTGCTGCGTCACTGCACAATAATCAGCATTTCTTACGTGGGCGATTACGCTGTTTGTGAATAATGTATGATAAATGGCAGGAATTGTCGTGCCAAAAAGAGTGGCATTTTGCCCCATTTCTCTGCATACTTATTGATGGGGGTAGCTTATTGTTTGCTGTGCAGCAATATCTGCATAATTTATTTGCTATCAAGATTAAGGAGAGTTACCGATGTCAGGATTAAGTCATCTACCAGCTGGTGTTATCACCGGAGATCAAGTTCAGGAAATTTTTACTCATGCCAAGGCCAACAGCTATGCGTTACCTGCGGCCAATGTGGTAGGCACCAACAGCGTCAACGGTGTTTTGGAAACTGCCCGCGATGTCAATTCACCTGTTATTTTGCAGTTTTCTAATGGCGGGGCCACCTTTTTTGCAGGGAAAGGGCTAAGTAATGAGAGCCAAAAAGCGGCCGTTGCCGGGGCAGTTTCTGGAGCGCATCATGTACACCAGGTAGCTGCCATGTACGGCACTCACGTCATTTTGCACACCGACCACGCCGCTAAAAAGCTGCTGCCCTGGATTGATGGGATGCTGGACGCGGGCGAAGCATTTTACAAAGTTCATGGCATCCCGCTCTATAGCTCTCACATGCTGGATTTGTCTGAGGAACCCATTGAAGAAAATGTCGAAATTTGCCAACGATACTTGGAGCGCATGAGCAAAATGGGCATGACGCTGGAAATTGAGCTAGGCATTACCGGCGGTGAAGAAGACGGCGTAGACAACACCGATGTAGACAGCGCCCGCCTTTACACCCAACCCGAAGAAGTTGCTTACGCTTACGAGCATCTCATGAAGGTAAGCGACAAGTTCACCGTGGCCGCAGCCTTTGGCAATGTTCACGGGGTTTACAAGCCGGGCAACGTCCAGCTACGGCCGATTATTTTGCACAACTCTCAAAAATACATCGAAGAAAAGTTTAGCACCGCCGAAAAACCGATCAACTTTGTTTTCCACGGCGGCTCTGGCTCCAGCCCGGAAGAGATTGCCGAGGCGATCTCCTACGGCGCAATCAAGATGAACATTGACACCGATTTGCAGTGGGCCTTCTGGAATGGTGTGCGTGGCTACGAGCAGAAAAACCACGGCTATCTGCAAGGCCAGATCGGTAACCCGGACGGCGACGATGTGCCCAACAAGAAGTTCTACGACCCACGCAAATGGCTGCGCGTGGCTGAAGATTCCTTCCGCACGCGCCTGAAGAAAGCGTTTGAAGATTTGAACAATATCAATCGCCTTGCCTAAAATGCAAATTGGTCAAAACAACCTAGCCTAAAAAAACGGCCGTTCCCTCACGAGAACGGCCGTTTTTATTCACTTAAATTCAACGCCTGAGTCGCTAATCAAGCATCTCCGAAATTAAGCCTGTTGCCAGATCATGCACTTCAGCCGCATCGGCCGCCGAAATGAATCCAATGTTTTCCATCACGTCTGTTACGGTAATGATGACAATCAAATTTCTGATGGCCGGATTGTAAAAGCCTGCATTGTACGCTAGCTTGGCCCGTTCAGCCCTGAGCACCAGAATTTGCCCGATGCGGCCAGGGAAATCACCGGCATCCGTCAGGGCTTGTAGCTTGGCAATGAGCGCATCAAACTGCTCATCAACCGACGGTGCGTAGGTAGTGAAGCTAAACGATGCCGGCACTTGCTGCACGTTACCGTTGCTCACCTGCCCGCTAGCAGAAACCGTGTAAGTCGTTCCCTGTGCCAACGGCATGTCGGGCGTGAAAATCACGGTTTGATTCGTATCCGTCATCACAAAGGTACCAGAAATAACGCCAGACGGCCCGGAAACCTCAAAGCTGGTGCCGTCATCCATCGGCAAGCTCCAGGTGAGGGAAACCGTTGTGTCCACTGGCACATCCACAGCACCATCGGCAGGGCTACTTTCGGTTACGATGGGATCGCGCCACAGCTGCACCGCTTTGGTATCATCCGGGCCGTTGCCCCAATCCGTTGCGGTTAAATCAACTAGCTGCGTCCCATCCGTGCCGTAGCTCACGACCATTTCACGGTTTGTCAACCCAACGATTTCACCCCAAGCTTCTACCGTTTCCCAGTTGCCCCGCGTGAATTTGTACTGAACGGCCGTACCGTCCAAAACATCCAGCGTGTAGCTCCAGGTCGTCGCATCCACTTGCGTCATTGGCACCAAACCAGGATCCCACGGCCCGAAGGCATCCAAATCGCCCACAATGTAAACCGTGCCCGGCGTGTAAGCTGGCACCCCCACTGTGAAAGTGACGCTTACCAAACGCGCTTCGGCCGTGGCGTCCACCGTGTTGGAAGCTGCCGAACGATTATAGTTGTCATCAAAGGCCACCAGATAGTAGCTGTACGTCTCGCCGGTTGTCACGCTGCTGTCGGTGTAGCTTGTTGCCGCCGACTCAGCGATGGTGGCCAGGCGCGTACCGTCCCGGTACAGCTCAAAACCAAACAGATCGCCATCGCCGTTAGGATGAGCATCCCAGGCCAGTGAAATACTGCCGCTGGTGCTGCCCGCTATGGCTAGATTGGTCGGAGCAGCAGGCGCGGTTGTGTCCGCGCTAGCAATGACTGCCAATACACCAAACGGCCCCGGACAGGTCGCATTGCCCTCATCCGGCCCGTTTACAGCGTAGAACCAGGTCGCCCCACCGTCCCCGCTGTAGCGCGTGGTGTAGCAGTAGGTGCCTAGCGCATCGGGCAACATGCTGCCTACATACTCATCGTTGCTGCCAGAATCTACGTTGAAGGTCATGTCTGTCCACGTCCAGCTATCGTCGGGTGTGGACCCAACCGCGCCAAAACCAACCTGGGCTAGCAGGCCAGGTGTGGCACCAGGCTCGCTGGTCACGCCATCAATCCAGATTTGCCCGTAGACATTTTCTGTACCAGTAATGGTGCTGATGGTGTGCGTAATCGTCGGTGGCCACTGCAAATTGGCCCAGCCGATGCTGTAGGCTGTTGTAGCCGAGGCTTCGTTGGAGAGAGCAGCCTCAAGCCCGGTGGCATCATCGCGGCTGACGACGACGTAATAGTAGCTGGTCGCTACGTCCAGGCCGCTGTCGCTGTAGCTGGTACCTATCACATTCGTTACCAGAGCATAGCCACCGCCGCTCACCAAACTGCGGTAGACGTCGTAACTGCTGGCTCCGGTATTGCTCCAGCTTAGGTCAACATTATTGCTGGAAACTGCCGTAACCATCAAATCCATCACAGCCGCAGGTGGCGCACTCAACACGCCATCCAGCACCAAAACCGCCCCGCTCATGCTGGGCATGCTGCTCAACACGATGTTGCCTGCAGCATCCACGGTGTAGCTGCCACCGTTTAGCGCATCGGTAAAGGTTGCGCCGATAGGTAGATAGCCGCTCACATTTAAGGTCACAGCCTGGGCTGAACCTGCGCGATTAACCACCACAACCGCTACATCGGAATAGTCTGGCATGAGACGGCCGTATGCGTACACATTCGCCCCGTCATCTACCAACAACGTATCGAAACTGCCTACACGAAGCGCCTCTGAGTTGTTACGCGCCGCCGTTAGCGTTTGGTAATAGCCAAACAAGTCATCCTGGCTCGTTTGCGATTGCAGATGGCTGTAGAACGGCGTACCCGTCTCATCCAGCCACGGGTATGGCAGACGATTGTATGGATCATCCTGCCAGGTAGAGCCATCCCAGGTAACTGGGCCGACTAAACCAACCTCGTCACCGTAGTAAATGGTTGGCGCACCGGGCAACGTCATTTGCAGCAGCACCACCCCGCGCAGGCGGGTCATGGCGTCGCTCCAGTCGTAGTTGGGATCGTCGTAAAGGGTATCGTCCTGCAAACCGGTATTCTCATCCAGCATGAACAAGGCACGATTGGTGTCGTGGCTGCCCAGCAGGTTCATCATCGCTTGGAACGCTTCAGGCGGATACCGTTCTTCTAAATTGTGCAGCTGTGCATCCAATTCTGATGGCGTCAGCGGCGACAAAATGCCTGCCGAACTGCCCGAATTGTGATCATTGTCTACAAAATCGCTGTCCCGCCAGAAGCTCATGATTGCCGAGCCAAACTGGTAATTCATCGTGGCATCCCACTCCTGGCCAAGCGTCCAGGCAGTGGCAATATTCCACTCTTCGCCAACGATGTACGCATCTGGGTTGGTGGTGTGAACCGCATCGCGGAAGCCTTCCCAGTAATCGTTGTTGGGGTCATTGGTCAGACCGGAATCCACGTCGCCAGCTACGTCCAAACGCCAGCCGTCAGCCCACTGCATCCAGTACCGCCCAATCGAATCCTCGCCACCAGCCCAGAAGTAATCGCGCACTTCCTGGTTACCGGCGTCCAGCTTTGGCAAGCTGTCGAAGCCAAACCAGGATTCGTAAGTGGTGTCCCCAGCACATGGCCCACCGTCCTGTGGCGAGAAGTAGTACCAGTCACGGAACTCGCTGGTTTCCGATTCACAAGCACCTTCCGAGGCATAGCGATTGTAGCGGTCAAAGTAGATGCTGTCCGAGGAGGAGTGGTTAAATACGCCATCCAGCACCAGACGAATGCCCCGTGCATTGGCCTCGGTTGCTAACATCTCAAACAATGCCTGATCACCAAAATTGTCATCAATAATGCCAAAATCGGTGGTGTCGTATTTGTGGTTCGAGGGCGATTCAAAGATGGGGTTCAGGTAGATCACCGTCACGCCCAAATCTTGCAGATAATCCAGCTTGTCGATGATGCCCTGCAAATCGCCACCGTAGAAGTTTTGGCCGTAGATTTGGAAACAATCATTCTCATCGCGCGGATCGCAAATCGGTGTGTGCCAATCGGTACCCTCAGAGCGCACAATGCTGCCTCCGGGAATGTCGTAATGGAATTCGCCCGCAGGCGGGTTGTTCGTTGGGTCGCCATCCCGGAACCGCTCGGGGAAAATTTGGTACATGATGCCATTTTTCACCCAATCTGGCGTCTGGAAGGTGGGATCATAAACGGTGAGTTGCCAACTGTTGTCCACGCTGTCGCCGAAGGTTTGGCCCCAGCCGCCATTGCGTGTGTCATCGTCTTCGTAGTAGGCAACGGCCGTTCCATCCACAGCAATAAACCGGTACCAGTAAATGGTTGGATCGGCACTGGAGGGGACGGTGGCTTCCCAATATTCGTAAGTGCCATCATCGGCCACGCGGCTCATGTTCAGCAGCATTTGCACATTCAGGCGGTCGTCCCAAACGCGCACCTGCGCTCCGGTGAGATCGTTGCTGGCGGCGCGGAGGCGGAGGGTAACGGCCGTACCGGCCTCCACCGCCCCACCGGGTGTGCGGAACAGCGTATTGCGGCTGTTGTGGCCCAAATCGTCCCACCAGATGTCGTTATCGTGGCTGGCCCCGCCGCTGGGGTTGTTGATGCTATCTTCTATCGTATTGTCGGCGCAGTTGTAGCGGATGGTTACGGCCGTTTCCTCCGTCACATCCAACACAACATTATCTGCCGGATAGCTCTCATCCCAGGCTTCATCGCGGGCAACCTTGTATTCGTAAGTGCCTACGGGCAACGTGGCTGTAAAGCTGTACCAATCGCTGCCTGCGGCCTCTTGCCAAAGCATCGTCCGCAAATTGTCTGGTGCCCACTCTGGCCCGCCAACCACTGGCTGCAAATTGCCAGCCACGGTAGCAATACATTGATTGGCATTGTCCGCCACGCGATTGTCGCCAGGCTGGAAGTACCAGCGCATCTGGCTGCCATCGGCCGCAAAGGGAACGTTATCCGCCGGATGGGCATTATCCCAATTGTCAAACTCCACAATTTTGTATTCGTAGCTACCAGCAGGCAGATCGTTGCCTTCAAAACGATAAACGCCGTCCCCGTTGTTGTCTTCCATGCCTGTCTCAACACAAACATTGTTCCACTCGCCGCAGGCGGCAGAAACGGGCAAATCATCCTGGAAGTTACCAGCCACCACCCATTCCGGGTCGGCGGTGGTTTGGATTTCATGTTCTACCGTATTGTCGGCACAGTTATAGCGGAAAGTGACGGGGGTATCAGCAGCCAAACTCAAAGCAACATTATCGGCGGGATAGCTCTCATCCCAGGCTTCGTTGCGCGCAACCTTGTATTCCCACTCACCAGCGGGCACGGTGGCGGTGAGGCTGTACCAATCACTCCCAACCGATTCTTGCCAAAGCATAGTCCGCAGGTTGTCGGGTGCCCAATCACCGCCGCCAAGCTGGCTTTGGAAGCTGCCTGCAACGGTCGCCACACATTGGCTAAAGTTATCGGCTATCAGACTGTTTTCTGGCTGGAAATACCAGCGCACCTGTCCGCCATCCGTGGTAATGGCCACATTGTCGGCTGGGTGGGCATTGTCCCAATTACCCAACTCAACAACCTTGTATTCATAGCTGCCGGCGGGCAAGCCATCAGCAATGAGCCGATTGACGCCATCGCCGTCGGCATCTTCGGTGGTAGTGGCAGCGCAGACATTGTCCCACTCGCCGCAGGGCGCACCGGGCAAATCGTCCTGAAAATTGCCAGCCACCACCCAATCAGCCCCAAATGCCAAGTTCCAGGGAACCAGCAAGAGCAAAAGCAAGCTCGTTCCCAAAAGTAAGTGCCATTTCGGCTGAAATGTGTATTTTCTCTCCATTCTTTGACTCATATTTCCTCCGTTTGTAGCCACATGGCGTGGCTACCAGTTCAGTGATGAATAGGAATATTAAAAAACCGCGACCACCTGTTTGTCGGCAGTCGCGGTTCTAGATTTAAACCAATACGTTGGATAGGTTGTCAGCCCAAATTTGCAAGGTGAGCTGACGAAAAGAAACAATTTTTTGTGGATGAGGTTGCCCGGCTGTGGGCCGCAGAATGTGTATCACTTTCTTCCTAAAGAAAAATGATTGCAAATGCAGTTAGTTGACACATCAACTAATTCTAATACACAAAATTTATGCAGTCAATCTTACGGCCGTTCTTACAAAAACGCATATCTTTAGCAAAAATTTGGCAGATTGTGATGAACGGATGAGAACGGCCGTTTCGCATGCCGCAACTTGGCTAACAAGCAGTAAAATTGGAGAGGGGTATCAACCGTCAATCTGGGCAAAAACCCAACGACTCACCAATAAATGACCCTGTATTGCCACCAAAATTACCTTTTATGGTACAATCGCTGGCACAAACATTCACTCGAAAAGGAGCATCCAAAAATGGCAGATATTGAAGCAGTGGCCAATACCATTGTAGAAAATGTGGAGAAAGTTATTGTCGGCAAGCGGTCGGCCGTACAGCTTACCGTACTAGGACTGTTGTGCCAGGGGCATATCCTCATCGAGGACGTACCTGGCGTGGGCAAAACCGTGCTGGCAAAATCACTATCGAAATCAGTTGGCTGCAAATTTCAACGTATTCAGTTTACACCAGATATGCTCCCTAGTGATGTCACTGGCGTCTCTGTATTTAACCAAAAATCACGCGAATTTGAGTTCCGGCCTGGCCCAATTCACGCCCAAATTGTGCTGGTAGACGAGATTAACCGGGCTACGCCTAAAACGCAATCTGCTTTGCTGGAAGCGATGGAAGAAAAGCAGGTAACGGTAGATGGCACAACGTACCCGCTAGAAGCCCCATTTATGGTGCTGGCCACGCAAAACCCTATCGAATATGAAGGCACCTTCCCCCTGCCCGAAGCACAATTAGACCGGTTTTTGCTGCGGATTCAGCTTGGGTACCCAAGCAAAGAGCAAGAAATGGACATTCTGGATCGGCAGCAATTTAAGCATCCAATTGAGTCTATTGAGCAAGCTGTCTCGGTTAACGATCTGCTGGATGTGCAAACGGCTGTTAAAGAAGTGTACATTGATAATCTGGTAAAAGAGTACATCATCGAAATTGTCCAGCAAACGCGTGAACACCCGGATGTGTATCTTGGCTCCAGCTCACGGGGGGCATTGGCATTGTACAGGCTAAGCCAGGCGCGTGCCGCTATGTTTGGCCGCGACTATGTATTGCCCGATGATGTGAAGGCGCTAGCTGGCGCTGCCTTGAGTCACCGCATTATTGTTGGCCCTGCCGCCCGCATCAAGGATATTGAACCAGACGTCATCGTACAGGATATTTTAGACAGAGTGCCTGTGCCCGGTGGCCAAATGCAAGCATCTTAACAAAAGGCCAACTCATGTTTAAATTTAGGCAACAACGGCGAACGGCCGTCATTGTGCTGGCATTTGTGGCGCTTTTTAGCGGCCTGATTACCGGGCGAGAGATATTGTTCAACCTAGCTTATCTCCTGGGGCTGCTGCTAATCATCTCTTTTGCCTGGGCCTGGACCAACATCAACTATGTCCATCTGTCCAGAGTCACCCGCACCCGCCGCGCTCAGGTGGGACGGCCGTTAGAAGAACGATTCACCGTCCGCAACACTAGCCGCATCCCCAAATTGTGGCTCGAAGTGCGCGATTTTTCCTCATTGCCCAACCATTATTCCAGCCATGTCGTCAATGGCCTGGGACCGCGCCGCACCTACACCTGGCGCGTAACCACCATTTGCCGCCAACGGGGACGCTACCAGCTAGGCCCCATCCGCCTTAAAACCAGCGACCCGTTTGGCTTGTTCCCAATGCAGCGAGATTTGGTAGCAACAACAAACGTGGTCATCTATCCATTAACCTTTGAGATTCACCAATTTGCCCTGCCGCTTGGCATTCTGCCCGGTGGTGATGCGCTGCGCCGCCGCACGCATTACGTTACCACCAATGCCTCTGGCGTGCGCGATTATGCTCCTGGCGACAGCTTTAGCCGCATTCACTGGCGCAGCACCGCCCGCCGCAATCGGCTAATTGTCAAAGAGTTTGAGCTTGATCCGTTGGCAGACATCTGGATTGTGCCAGACATGGCTGTGTTTGGGCACGTTGCGCCACGCCCGGAAGATGAGGCAGAAGAACTTAGCTGGGGGCCTTGGGGGTTTATTCCTAATTGGCGACAGGGGGATGAGTTTACGCTGCCGGCGACCACCGAGGAGTACACGGTGACAGTTGCCGCTTCTTTGGCACAGTATTTCTTGCGGCATGACCGCGCTGTGGGCATGTTGGGCTATGGCCAAACCAATGAAATTGTGCAGCCAGACCGCGGCGAACGGCAGATGAATCGCATTTTGGAAACGCTGTCGGTGCTGCGTGCAGAAGGCGAAATTCCTATCTCAGATATGCTTCACGCAGAGTCGCATCTGTTTCCGCGAGGCACAACCGTCATTGTCATTACGCCCACAACGCATGAAAAGTGGCCTACGGCCGCTCGGCAACTGGCTCGTCGCGGGCTACGGGTGGTATCGGTTTTGATCAATCCAGCTTCATTTGGCGGGGTTCGCGGCTCAGATGGGGTGTTTTCAATGTTGCAAGCCAGCGGCATGGTAGCCTACATGGTGAATAGTGAGGATGATTTAACGACCGTTCTTAGCCAAAGCCAAAAGCAAATGGGTAGTTTTACCGTTGTGCAGTAGCCAAACCAAGAACTATTTGTGGTGCTTTATGGCTCCAAAACAGTAAGCGGAATTGTTTCTACGGGTGTTGGTTGAGGTTGATTGGCAGTAACTAGCGAACCTGAGAGGCTCCAGGGGCCAGCGTGTTCAATTTTTACCCGAACCAATTCCCCTTTCAAATCCCGGGGGTCGTCGAAGAAAACCAGCTTGTTTTGCGGGGAACGGCCGCGCCAGCTCCCTTTGTGCTTATTTTCAACCAACACTCCTACAGTTTCACCCAGCCAGCGTTGATTTCTTTCTTGCGAAATCTCTTTTTGCAACGCTTCGATGAGATGGAAACGACGCCGTTTTTCAACATCCGGCACGTCATCTGCCATGCGGCGGGCACTCACGGTGCCAGGACGCGGACTGTATCGTGCCAGATGCACCTTGTCTAGCTTTAAGTCTGCCAGCACGTCGTAGGTGTCCTGAAATTGCGCCTCGGTTTCACCTGGAAACCCCACAATGATGTCGCAATGAACGGCCGCATCCGGCACAATCTTATGAATTCGCTCTACTAGCCCACGGTATTCAGCCTGGGTGTAGCCACGCTTCATGTTGGCTAACACTTCATCGTTGCCAGCCTGAATAGGCACTTCAATTTGGGGCATCACTTTGGCCAGATCGGCCACCGCTTGGAGAATCTTGTCGGTCATGTAGTTGGGATGGCTGGTCAGGAACCGAATGCGCTGCAAGCCGTCAATATCATTGATTACGCGCAACAGATCAGCCAAGTCAGGCCCGTCAGGAATATCATACCCGTAACGGTCCACAATTTGGCCTAGCAGCACCACCTCTTTCACGCCCTGAGCCACTAGAGAGCGAACTTCAGCCGCAATTTCGCCGATAGGACGGCTGCGCTCAATGCCGCGCTTTTGGGGAATGATGCAAAAAGTGCAGGCATGGGAGCAACCGTAGACAATACTCACTGGCGCAGAAACGAGCTGGCCACGCTGGTCGGTAGGCAAAATCACCTCGCCATCCATCATGGCGTGGCGTTGCGTGGTTTCGGCTAGCTCCAGGTAAAGGTCATCATCTTGCCGCAACAGGGAGACGAGCGGTTTGCCATCGGTAGCGGGCTCCATGAAAACATCTACGAAGGGAAATGTTTTCGACAATTTTTCGTTGCCACGCACACCCACTACGCAACCCATCACGGCGATGGTTTTGTCTGGATTTTTTTCTTTTAACGGCCGTAAATTTTGCAGCTTGCCATACGCCTTATCTTCCGACTGCTGCCGCACCGTGCACGTTTCCAGCACAATCACATCGGCATCTTCGGCACGGCCGGTGGATGTGTAGCCGAGCTTCTCTAGCTCCGTAGCCACACGGCGAGCATCGGCGTAATTCATCTGACAGCCTGTAATCCAGAAATGATATTTTTTACTCATAGTTTTAGTTGCTGGTGGCTAGTTGCTAGTAAACCATACCAGCCACTAACCACTACTGCTAGCCACTTCTCCCAACAATTAGTAGTTCGGTTAACCGAAACGTGATTCTATCGTTGGAGATTTGGGGCGTCAAGAAGTCGGCAACGGCCGTTGGTGCCTGAATTAGCATCGCTTTTAATCGGGTAATGCCATCTGCCGACGCCTGCATCCGGGCTGCCCAGCCACCGAATTCCATTTCCTTACTCAGCAATTCCTGATGCACCACGCTCAACCCAGCTTGGCCAAAGCCATAAACCCATTCAGAAACGCTCCAACAACGGCCGTGGCTTGGGTCTCGCAGCTTCTCAAAAGCGTTGACGTAGTTACCAGCATCATTCAGCAATTGCGCCTTTTTACCGCGCAGATGCGTTCCCGGCACAATGTTGTCTACGACGGCCAACAAACCGCCGGGTTTAAGCACTCGTGCCGCTTCGTTGATGAACTGCTGAATATTTGGGAAATGGTGGGGCGCAATGCGGCAAGTCACGCACTCAAACGATGCGTCATCATAAGGCAACGCCTCTGCATCAGCCGGGGCAAAAGTGACGTTGGCGAGCCCTTTTTCTTGAGCCAGATTCGCCGCGACCACCAACATTTCTGGGGTGAGATCGGTGGCGGTAACGTGGGCAACATGAGGGGCAAAGGCAAAGGCGGTATGCCCTGCGGCGGAAGCCACGTCTAACAAATACCAATCTGGCTGGGGATGTGTAATTTCTACCAGGCGCTTTAGACTATATCCTTTGGCATGAACGTTGCTGGTGGCATAGGCAGCGGCATTGGCACCAAATTGCTGTCGAACTTTTTGTTTGCTCATTTTGAATTTCTATTGGTTTATCCAGGCAAGTGACGTGCAATTGCCATTTTCGTGGGGAATGGACTGTTGAAAATTGTAGGCAGGTGCTACGAGGCCTATAACGTTGGTGTCTCGTGTAAAGGCTAGCCAATTACCATCCATTGCCCAATCAAAGGTGAAGGAAGGCAGAAATGTGTCAATGTTAACCAGGATGGTTTGCAAGCTGCTATCTTCAAAGTCGTACAAAAATAGTCCGCCAAAGAAGTTGTTTTGCTGGCTCGACACTGTGGTTTCCGGCTGAATGGCACCGGTTGCTACCAGAAAACGGCCGTCTGGCGAAAAACCAAGCGTGTGGTCTCCTCTGGAAATATCGAGTGCAAACAAGCGTTCAATGTCTCCTGTTTGACGATCCACCAGGTACAGGTGGGCTTCAAATATTTGCTCCACAGCCATGACAACCAACAAGTCTGGGTTGGTGGGATGCGCCAATGCGTACCGCATCTGGAGCAAGTTGGTGGCGAGCTGCTTTGGCAAAACGTTTACTAAATCCTCGGTGGTGAGCAAGGGAACAGCCGTTGGATCAGCAATGGAGGCAATAACCAGCTCCTGCATGGGGGTTTGTGTCTCTCCCAAAACGGTGCGAATGTAGCCAAACTGCTCGTTGTTTACCCAAAACGGAGCAACCCCTTCACCTACCACAACGGCCGTTTCCAGCGCCTCAGCCACATACCTAAAAGAGATTTCAGAAGGCGTGTCTGGTGCTTCTGGGCTTAGTGTAATGATACGGCCGTCAACCACATATTGCGTCTCGGCAAACAGTGGATTTGTTGTCAGCAGCATTCCCTGGCCATCAGGCGACCAATATGGATTTCGGGTCAATTGTACGGTCTCACAGTTTCCATCCCGACAGCTTTCAATATCAATAAGCAGCGGCTCAGGGGAAAACTCCTCTTCAATGCTGCCAAAGTAAGTGAGCAAGAATTGGCCTTCTGGATCCATTTGCCCCAACGAAATCGTATAAACCTCGTCCGGATTGGCAACACTTATCCCGGCACCGTCTTTCCACCAAATGGTTTGCCAATCAGGTAACTCGGAGGTTGTGTCAATTTGCTGCAAAATGATGCCGTTATCATGCGGAGGGGGGTTAAAAAAATAAAGCCCAGTAAACGTGGTTTCTTCTACCCACTCATCTTTATCTAGCTGGTAACGATACAAAATAGATTCAGGAAAGTCGCCAAATTCACCATCCGTAACGCAAGCAATTTGCAGATCTTGGGCAGGGAGCGGGATAGGCTGTTGAGAAACGGCCGTTGCTTCCGCCTGCGTCATCGCATAAAACCACCAATCACGCGAAATTCGGTTCATTTCGCCAAACAGTTGCCCACCGGCCGCTTCTTGTAAGCCAACAAGCCAGGATTGGTACACGCGTGATTCATTCATCTCGCGCATTAAATCCATTGTCGAAAGTTGAGGCACATATTGGTTAAGCAAAAAATCAATAAATCCATATAACTGCCAACTGTCCTCGTTGTTGATCAGGGCAAAATCGGTGCTACTCCAATAGGGAAACAGCAGTTCTGTATGCACACCCACCAGCGCCAATTCCTGCTGGGTTTGCTGCGTCACTGGCCAATCGGCCACGCCCATTTCGCTTAGTTGAAAACGCATCAACGCCTGAAACATAGGGGCTTGTTGGCAGCATTCATACCCTACAGATTGGGCAATCAGGCCAGAAAATAGCTGCGCGGCATACGCATTTAGCACCGCCTGGTAGCCTGCCTCGTTAACGGGCAAGCCAATGAGGGAAGGTGTGGGCAGATTAAAGCGCAAATTACCATCGTATAAGTTGGCCGGGTCGGCCACTGTCAGTAAGCTCTCTGGATTAAAGTCTAAGCGCAGCCGGATGGGCGTGAAACAGTTCAAATCTAATCGTTCTGCACATGCTTTGGCCACCAAAGCATCCAAATCCTCTGTAAGCTGCATGGCAATCTCTTCATCCCGCGTCGGGAAGCTGACATTAACTACCTCACCTTCTTCTGTTTGCCACTCTCCCCAAAACTCCTCCAGCGGCGGCGCAAACAGCCAGCGAGTTTCGCCACGCCGGTAAACGGCCGTTTGCAGCAAAATAATCGTCTCCATCCCATCTTCAGTAAAGGCCCGGTATTCTTGACCATATTGCAGTTCAGCACTTTCTAATGCCGGATCAATCTCAAGCGACACAAACCGATCATCTGCCCGGGACAAAGGCGCATAAGCAGCTTGTGGGCTTGCTAATGCCAAGCCAAAGGTGGGATTTTGAGAAAACAAACCCGCCGCCAACAAATCAGTCTGTGCTTGGCTCCAGCCAAGGTCGCGGCCAGATAAAACCGCCTTACCCAAATCGCCATCCTGCGCGGCAGCAGCGCGGCCCAACAGATTGTGAGTGGCAAAAATGTCTGCCTCTACCGCTACAGTTGCCTCTTCCAGACGCTCATTCACCTGTTGGTAAATGATAAAACCGCCAACAGAAAGCAAGATGAGTATGAGGATGATTGTGCGCCAGGGACGGATAGGCGGAACGGCCGTTTCTGGCGTTTCCTGCCACTGTTGCTCATCCCAGTCACTCTCTTCTTCTGTTTGCCAATCAAAAGACATTGCTATCCCCTTGCAAATTGGAGCTTGGTAGTCAAAAATAGCCCAAACGAACACGAGATACCATACCACTCAAGTATGAAACCGACCTGACGGAATTGCCACGTTTATGCAACTGTATTAACCAATTCACAGGAAAAACTCAGATAAGCAGCCCCCTGCTCCTGACCACTATTAAACGGGCTTGTCCAACTGCCACATTGTTGCCCCCCCCAACAGCAACAATGTACCAAAAATGAGATACCCCTCCACCACTGTTGCCTCAGTTACAAAGACACCAATCATGCCGCTCGCCCCAGTGAGCAAATAAAGTAGCAACACTGCTTCACGCTGGCTAAACCCTCGCTGCACTAAGCGGTGGCTTAAATGATCTTTACCGGCCGTATTGGGGCTAACCCCACGCCGCAGCCTGGAAACCACGACCAGCGTTGTGTCAAAGATGGGCAATCCCAAAATAAAGATGGGTACCATCCAGGTGACAAAGCTGCTGTTGGCTGGGAACCGTAGCTGCAAGCCCAGCAACGCTAAAATGAAACCAAGAAATAGCGAGCCAGTATCTCCCATGAAGATTTGGGCTGGCTTAAAGTTGAACCGTAAAAAGCCAAGACAGGCACCGAAAACGGCCGCTGCCAAACCAGCCACCAAAAACTGATCATTTTGCAAACCCAGCAGCATAATAAACGCCGCCGCCACGCCACTGACGCCCGCACTCAAGCCATCCATGTTGTCTAAAAAGTTGATGGCGTTGCTGATGCCCGCCAGCCAGACAAAGGTAATTGTGTAATTAAGTAATTGAGGGATTGGCAATTTAACGTGGATATCAAATAAGGTCAGGATGAGAAAGCCCAAAAACTGCCCAGCCAGCTTGGCCCAGGCGGGCAAACCGTAGCGATCATCCAGCAACCCAACCAACGCAACTACGGTAAGTGAGAGCAAAACGCCCGCTACCGTGTTGGGAAACGCTGGCACGAAGGCAATGACCGCCAACACGGCACCACCAAAAATCGCCACGCCACCCAGCAAAGGCATGGGCGTGCTGTGCATCTTGCGTTTTGCCGGACTATCTACAAAGCCAGTGCGAAGCGCCAGGCGACGCACCCAGGGAATGCTAAGTGCCGTGACAGAAAGAGCCATGAGGAAGACGGCGATGACGGTTCTCATATGAAAACGGAGATTGGAGACTGGAAATTGGAGATTATCACTCGCTTCCCACCTCAACAATATCAATACGGAGAATTTGGTCGCCAGTGAAATCAGGGTTTTGCTCCGGGTCACGTAGGGTGAGGCTTTGTAGGGCTTCTTCACCGTCAATTAGCTCGCCAAAAATGGTGTGACGGCCGTTTAAAGCCGGTTGCTCTGCCAGCGTGATGAAAAATTGGCTGCCGTTTGTATTTGGCCCAGCGTTAGCCATTGCCAACAGACCAGGACGATCAAACAGAAGGCCATTGTCCACCTCATCCGTAAAGCGGTAGCCCGGCTCGCCACCGCCCGTGCCCAGTGGATCGCCCCCCTGGGCCACAAAATCGGCCAGCACGCGGTGGAAAGTGGTGCCATCGTAAAATCCCTGCTGTGCCAAAAAGACAAAGCTATTCACCGCGAGTGGTGCTTCCTCTGCGAAAAGCCGCAGGCGAATTTCGCCCTTTTCAGTCTGAATGATGGCCTCATACATTTTGGCTTGATCAATCACGAAGGCGGGGTATTCGCTGTAGAAGTTGTGGCGTTCAGCGAGGGGGATGGTGGCTAACGGCCGTTCCTCATCCCCAGACGACTCAGGCAAATCAGGCTGTGGCTGCAGCTGCTGCAGGAAAAGCTGCACCTCCCCCTGATACTCCGGGGGGCTCAACTGCAGCACTTCAAGCGCCACTGCCTCCGCCTGTGCCAAATCGCCCAGGTCACGGTACGCTTGCGCTTGCAAATATTTCACGTTCCAGGCCGGGATTTCTTGCTGGGCGGCATCCAGCAGCAACGCCTGGTCATAAGCGGCAATTGCCTCTGAATATTCATCAATTCGCTGGTAAAGTTGACCAGCCCGCACCCAGGCACGGGCCTTGTCTGGCTCCAGATCAAGTCCCTGGCGCAACGCCGTCACCGCTTCGGTATAATACGCATCGGCTTCGGCATCGTCTGCTTCGGCAGCACAGGCGGCTGCTGCATCTGCCCAGGCAAAAAATGTCTCCCCATAAAATGGGTCAATCGTGGCTGACTGTGCGTAAATAGTCAGACCATCGGCGCAATTTTGCCCCTGGCCCAGCACCAGCCGGGCGTACTCATTGCGGATCACCGAGTTTTGTGGACTCAGTTCCAGGGCACGTTTGTAAAATTGCTCTGCATCTGCCAAATTTTGGGCGCGCACGGCATCGTTGCCGCTACTGTTGGCCCAGAGCGTATTCAATCGCGCCAAATTCGCTGTGTGATCTGTATTGAGCGGGTTGATTTCCTGCGCGATGAAAAGTTGCTGCTCTGCCTCGGCCAAAAGCTGCTCTTGCCGCACCGAATCGGTTGTTACGTTTGACAGTTCTAAATAAGAGCGTCCCAGGAAGAGGTAGTAAAAATCTTCGTTTGGGGCGCGGTTAATCGCATCCTGGTAAATGGCGATAGCATATTCCCACGCATTGGGATCAGTTGTGGAGGCAGCTTCACTGTCGTAGAAACGGCCGCGTTTGTACACAATATCTGCCTGCACAATTTGCAAATTCGTGAACACGGTCATCACGCCCGCTACCACCGTTAACGCAGCCAAAACACCGTATCCTGGCGTTGTGCCATTATTCCGCAACCGCGGCTTCTTTCCCATGCTGACGGCAAAGGCTGCCACCACCATCAAAACAAAGACAAAGAGATAAAAGTAAGTCAAAAAACCTGCGGTATACGCTGCCTCGCCAATGAGGTAGTTTGGTAGCTGCTCCACAGTTTGCGGTGGCGGCTCAAAGGCACGGTAGAGCAAGGAGTAGCGAAACAAATTGGCCTGGAAGAGTGCGTACAGCAAGCCCAGCACAAATGAAACGGTGGCCACGATGCCAACGGGTGTTAGCAAATTGCGCCAGGCTGGGTCCCACAGGTAGTAGAGGAGGATGCCGCTGAATACGGCCGTACCCAACCCCACCACAAAACCACCGCCCACCATTACCGGCAGCGAGAAAAGCAAACCAGTAACGGCCACGCCAGCAGCAAACAAACGCGCATTTTTTGTAATATCCAGCAACAAGTTGCCGCCTGCCCACAGGCAAAGTGCCCCCCAAATCCAGAGCAATGTTTGGCCCAGCAGAGCCGTTGCACTAGCATCAGCCGCCAGCGGGAAAATAAGGCGAAACGGGAGCGAAATCCCACCCATTACCAAAAAGGCGATGGCGATGCTGTTGATCCGACTTTTGTTGATGTTGCGGGTAACGGCCGTTATCCGCAGCTCCCTATCCTTCACCATTTCACTGATGGCAATGAGCAGCCCCAGGCTCCAGGCCAGCACCAGCATCAGATAGACAAAGGGCGATTCCACAAAATCCCGCTTGATATTCATAAACAGGCTTTGGTTCAGTACATCCAGCGCGGTTAAATCGCCAGCACTTTCAATAACCAAATCAGGCGGTTGTGAAAACGTTACGAAAGAAAAGCCGATAATGCCAATGAGCAGCGTCAGCATAAAGCTATACAGCAGCACGGGGCCAGTCCAGTTAGCAAATACGGCCGGAGCCGCTCCTTTGCGCCGCGTCCGGCGGCGCTTGCCCTTGCCTTTGCTGGGTGCTGGGGCATCTGCCTCGGTGTCAATCGCGTCGCCCTGCTGGCGTGGCAACCAATAGGTGATGATAAACAGCAGCCCGACAAACAAGAAGAAGTGCAGGCGCGTCGCGGAGATGGCAATCCCAAAATGAATTTCGACAAAATGGGCCAAAATGGCAGCAACCAGAGCCACCACCAGCAGACGTTCGGCGGCAAACGGCCGTTCATTCTTCTCATCGCTGCTGGCAAAGAGGGCATAGTAAACCAGGTACAGCACCAGCCCCAAAATGGAGCCAAATGGGAGCGCTACGCCAATGTAAACCACGCCACGCACCAAAGCAAAAATAACGGCCGTAATCACCCCCGCACCAATCCATAACCCAATGAGCAAATTCCGCTCAAAGGTACTCTGCAGCACGCCCAGCCAGCGGAAGCTGTACAGGAAAACGCTGAGATACAATGCCTGCCATACCAGAAAGCCCAGCACGCCGGTAATCACCAAAGCGTCAAACGTCTCATTGTGCGAGCGATCCGGCGAGGCGTTGCGCGCTTCTAGCGTTGCCAGTTCTGGTGGATAAAAGCTGTTGTAGGCCACGTACATAGATTCTGGTCCATAGCCGACGAACGGCCGTAAAAAATTAAATGTATCGCTGCTGCCATCAGGAAACGTGATGGGTTCATGGGGCTGGATCAGATCCAAAACGCCCTCCCAAATGAGGATACGCACCCGGCCCGTGCCTGTGTCGTCCTCCAGCACCTCACCCAAACGGCCGATTCGGGGCAGATCGCGCCATTCGTTTAGCGTTTCAAAGACGTTGCCTACCACAGGTGCTTCGGCCAATTCTGCACTGGTCAGATTAAACATTACCAGCCAAACTGCCAACAATGCCGACATCACAATCCAACTAAACCAAAGCCAACGCCAGCCGCGCTGCGCCGCTACCAAGACAAATATGCCCACGATGACCAGCCCGACGGCAAAAACAAAGGCCACAAAGCTAGACATCACCCCAGCCAAGCTGGCTAAATAGCCCGCTCCGGTGAGTCCGCGCAAAATGAGCAAGATGATGGTGTAAGAAACGGCTGTTCCCACCAAAACAAACGCCGCGCCAGTGCCAGCTTCTTTTAGGCGGAACCGCCCCTGGTCTTCGGCCGCGTTACGCAGTCCCACCAGCACCACCAAAATGAAGGCAAACAGTCCCACGCCCAGTCCCAGCCACGGGCCACGGCTGCCAGACCAGTAAATGGCAATAAGTTGGATCGCCACCGCAAAAATGTAGGCCGACGAGCGCATCACATCCGCGCCAGACAGTTCTTCATCGCTCAAAATGGAGCTAAACGAGGCGATGATCCGCGCCACGGTCAGCGGTACGGCCATGATGAGGTAAGCTGCAATGAAGATGGCATTGCCCATGTGCCCGGCCACGCGAGCGGTCACATCCCCTGCCCAGGGTAGCGGATCTAAATCAAAATGTTGCAGCAGGCCGTAAAAAGCTACGGGGATGGATGTGATGATAACGGCCGTTACCAACCGCCGCACCTGCGCCCGTGTCCGCATCGTGGCAATTGTCGTGCCAAAAATAACGATGTACGAAAGCGTCGTGTACGTTCCCTGCAACCGCTGGTACGACCCCGCCCAGCTCACCGCAGGCGTCACCGAGAAAATGGAAGAAATAATGTAAACCAGCACCAGCAAAGTGATAATCAGCAAAAACGGCATCCGCCAAAGCGAATTTTCGGTACGCCAGCGTAGGCGAGACGCCTGCTCCCACTGCCGCAGCTCGACAAATTTCACCAACCAGGCAGCCCCCATTACGAGCGCAATGGAGCGCATAAGCGTTAATTTATCCGGTTCAAAAACACGATCAGAATGAATGTTGAAGAAGAGCGGGACGGCAATGACCACAAACAGCCAGCCAACCTCAATAAGACCATCGCACCAGCGAGAGAGTTTTGTTTCCATAAGGCCGCAATGTTAACTGAAAAAAGGTGAATGGTAAACGGCCGTTTTACAGTAATCTTGTAGGGGCGAGGCGGTGGCGAATAATCTATCCCCTCGCAAATAATCCGGTCTCGCCACCGCCTCGCCCTGGTTCACGCAATTCAGGGCGAGGCAATCGGAGAGAAGGACATTTGCAGACTTGTTATGGAAAGAAATCTCCAGGTTCTCTTGGATACCAACCACCTATATCATTACTATCAAACCCGTATTGATAGGGTATTAATAATTCTTTTTCAATTGCTTTTTCTACCAAGTCAGGATTAGCAAGTATAAAAACAACGGGAGTGGCTAATTCTGTAGGCATACGAACTCAATCACATGTTTCTTGTCAAACGGCCGCATCCGATTGTGCAACTGACGTCGGTTCCAGGCATGAGCAAACGCTTTCACATGACGATTTAACCAAACCAAGCTGCGTGAGAAGCAACGGCTCTTTCTGACTAGTCGAGTGAGATAGTGTCGCAGTTCCGCATTGCCTCCTTCAACTGAGTACGTTTCGCTCTTATCTCTTAGCGATAAATGGTAGCCGCGACGATAAATCAAACTGTCGTACAGAGGGAACTTGTCACTGTAATACTGCTCGGCAGGCGCCTCATCAATCATTTTTTGTGCCACTGCCTGCGTGCGTTGCAAAACGGGCTCAATCCCTAGAAAACAGCGGGTTTGCCGGTCTACAACGGTCATGATGTAGATTTCGTTTTTTTCTCACCGATAAAGGTGAAGAGCTCATCCTGTTCAGCTACTTCCACTGGTTCATTAGGGCCGGGCAAGGTTGATGGCAACTTATCAGCGTATGCTTTAAGCCAATTAGCGACCGACTGTGGCGCAACACCTAGATGTCGTGCTGCCTGACGTTGGCTATTGCCATCCAAGACCAAGCGAATGGCTTGTTGGCGGATGGCAATTGGATGGCCATTTGGCTGAGGCTGGGGTACATATTTACGATTGCAGGCTTTGCATTTGAATACTTGGCTACCAGCCACAGTTTTGCCATTTCTAACTTGAGAATCTGTTCGGTGACAGTGCGGACATTGGTTCATGTGCCTTTTATACCATGCCTTTGTGTTTAGTCACTCCCAAAACAACTTCCTGAGTGAAATTCCCCGTATAATGAGTAATTTCAACAAAACGCAAATTAGTACCTGAATCTGCCATAAGCTGATCTAACAAATTAAAAAACTCGAAACTAACCCAATCACTATCGTGTAGGAATGTGATCTCATACTCCCGTCCATTATTCTCAAATGTCAAAACAAAATCACCATAGGCGTCTGAATTGCTAACATAACGTTCTTTTATATTGGTAGGCTGAAATAAATTGTAAGAATTTTTAGCAAATTCCTCTAAAAGCTGCCGATAAGGTTCATCAAGGGAATCAATATTTTCCAAATCCATGTAAATCACAACAGGCGGTGAAAGGGCACGATACCCATTGGAAACGCTCCAACGAATGCTATCCTCCGTTGCCTCAATTAGAGCAGGGGTAAATCCTTCAAACCATCCCATATTTTTTAATTCTGATCTTAGTTCTTCTTCAATCACTGAATTACCTCCACCACAAGCGGCAATTAGCAAAAATAATGGCAGCAACAATATCAATCGACCCATTTTCTGCAACATGAGAGTTTTCATTTTCAATTTTCCATAGCTATTTTGGTTCAAGCGACATCACATAATCGTAGCTTTCGTTCAGGTATTCTGCTAATTTGTCCAAATCTTTAAACATGTGCTCTGGGATTAGCACATACCCACGCATGACGGCTCCGTAAGACTTGAAGAGGGTCGTGTCAAATTCCTCGATGTACTTTTGCTGAACCTCTTTGCCATAGCGAAAGCCCAATTCACCATCCTTGTTAAGTATCGAAAACATATGCCCATTGGCCGAGGTGTAAGGTACCGTTTTCCCTTTTCGCACAAATCTTGGGCATTTATCCACCAACTTATCGTAGCGTTCTAATTTTTGTTCCCACATGCTATTTTGCCTCCTTACAATTATTTCACGGGCTGTGGCCGGTCTCCTGACCGCGCCACCCACCCGGCACGCCTCCCAGTCCCGTAGGGCTGCTCTGGAGACCGGCCGGATCAATAAAATTATCGAGCTTAATATCGGTCGTGTAACCCGATGCCCTCAAAGATTTGGGGCATACATTTTTCTATCCGCGAGGTGCGGGTTTTGGACTGCTTTGCCTTAGAAAAATGGAGCAGGTAGCCTCTTTGCCGTCCCGGCGTCAACGCCTCAAACGCTTCTCTGAAGGCTGGGTCTTCATCAAAAATGGTCTGCAACTCATCTGGCATGTTAAATTCTGAGGTCTTTTTGTATTCAACTTCCAAGCCTGTTTTTTCCACTTCAATCGCTTCCTGGACGTATGCTTTTATCACAGACTCCAATTCTACAACTTGCTGCACCGTGGTAAAGCGAAGCTGGCGCTCCGCCTGCATGTTTGGCGTGGACTGAATCAAAACGCCGTGTGGGTCTTTTAGCAAAACACCTTTGAAAAAACCAAGCACCACATACTTCTTCAGGGCACTCATAAGCAGGATATTTTTGCCATCAAACGTGTAGCAAGGCACACTCCACTTCACTTCTTCGGTCAAGTCAGTTTCCAGCAGGATGGCGCGTAATTTGACCAACACATCTGGCCAGTTGTGGACTTTGCACTCTGGCGTGCCGCCCAAGGGGCAACGGCCGCATCCAACTGCCAAATAGTTATCAACTCCGGGGTTCATGTTCTTTAGCTCCAACTGTCATTCCCGCCTGCGCGGGAATCCATATTCTTGTCATTCCCATTTTCACGTTGAATTGTGACCCTTGAAGTGTCCTTGATGAACGCTTTTATTTCAAATCAAATCTGTCCTCCCCTCAACGCGCAGGCGGGAATCCATTGCCACATGCGAGATAGACCCCCGCGCAGGCGGGGGTGACAAGCATAATAGACAAATTTAGGTAAAAGCCCACCCTGTTCACCCCTTCATCTCTAGACCAACTTATGACAAACTAGTACAATAAATGGTAATTCGCCGCACCTGCTGAGAAATCCGTCCAGAAAAGGAGTTTCCGATGAGCGATTTCAAATTTGAAGCGTGGCCCACCGAATTCCGCCAAATCAACCAATATTTTGGACAAAACCCACAAAATTACGCCCAATTTGGGCTGCCTGGCCATGAAGGTCTCGATTTAATGGCGCCTACTGGCAGCAGAATTTTTGCCGTTGCTCCCGGCACCGTGCGTGTGGTCAACACGTCGCCAACCGGGCACAATTACGGCATCCACGTCCGCGTAGACCACAAAGACGGCTGGCAAACCATCTACGCCCACATGCAGCGCGCCAACGTGCGCGTGGGGCAGCCCGTCAAGGCGGGCGACCAGCTAGGTTTGGCCGATAACACTGGCAACAGCTTCGGCTCCCACCTGCACCTGACGCTTAAGCGGCAAAACAGCAGCTACACAGACAACAGCGGCACCAAATGGCCGTACAACATCTATGATCCGACACCATTTTTGCTACCGCTCCTCGGCTGGCAGCGTCCGGCTGGCCCCTACACCGATGGGTATGCCTACACCAACGGCATCATCGTAGTGGGTGATTTGGCGCAGGTAAACAGCGGCGGCATCAATTTGCGGAAAAACCCCAGTATTGTGGGGCAATTAATTGATTTGGTTCCTGGCGGCACTATTATTATCGTGACCGGGCCGGCCAAAGGGCAGTACACACCCGTACAAGTGGCCAATGTCTCTTTGAGCAATCCGCCCGTGCCGCCTGCGCCCACGCCAGGGCCACCTCCACCCGCCACGGAACATCAGGTGGACGGCTGGGCGTTTACCAATTATATCACCCGCAGTGGCAACCAGGCGGTTGTGGGGCAATATGGCATCAATTTGCGAGCCGCGCCGCAGCGCACGGCCACCAATATTGGCCTGGTAAAAGGTGGCAGCACAGTCACCGTCACTGGCTCGTCGCAGGGGGAGTACACGCCCGTGCGCGCCCGCCGCATTGATTTTTCTGGCCCGATAAATATTCCCGATGATGTAACCCAACCAACCCCACCGCCCGCTCCGCAACCCACGCCTGACCCCCAGCCGTCTCCTCCGCCAGCAGACGCAATTTTGGGCTGGGCGTACACAAATAATTTGACGATTAACGGCCGTACCGTCACATCCGGTCGCTTCGGCACCAATTTACGCGCTGCCCCGGTACGCGGTGGCAGTAAATTGGGACTGTTTGTGGAGGGGGCAACTGGCACATTGGCAGGCCAAAACAGTGGCGAATACACCCCTGTTTACGTCTCGCGCAGCAGCTTGCGTAATATTCCCGCCACGCTGCCGCCCGTCACCCAGCCCACCCCGCTGCCAGGCGATACGCCAGCTCCGCCGCCTACGCCCCAACCCACAGCGGATACCACGCCCGGCTGGGCATTTACAGCTGCAATTACGGTTTCAGGGAATACGGCCGTTGCCGGACAGTACGGCATCAACCTACGCAACGCCCCCCGGCGGGATGCCAAAAAAGTGGGCTTTGTCCCCGGCAATGCCAGCATGATCGTCACCGGCGCGGCGCAGGGCGAGTACACGCCCGTGCGCGTGGACGACAACATTTTGCAGGATAAAGTGACTGGCCCCGTGGTTGTCATAGACACGATTTCACCGCCGGATAATGTGCAAAACCCAGAGCCTCCTATTCTGGGCAGCGCCAGCATTGGCCTACATGCTTCGGCCGATCCGGGCATCTCTCAAGCAGAGATTGATGAGTTTGCCGATATGCGTCCAGGGATGATCAAAGTGCTCTCTTTTCATGAGCCAACGGCCGTTCAAAAGCTATCCCAGGCCCATCCTCGTGCTCGCTGGGTGGTGCGTGCTTTCCTCGATTTCCGCTCGCAAGGTGGGGTACGCACCATCAGCCCCGGCCAATTCCTCAACGACACCATTAACGACGTGAAGCGCACGCTCAACATGATTGGCTCCGGCAAGGATGTGGTCATTGAGCTGCACAACGAACCAAATCTGGTGCCAGAAGGGCTAACCGGCGCGTGGAGCGATGGTGCATCCTTTGCCCAGTGGTGGCTGGAGGTGCTGCGCCTGTACAAACAAGCGTTGCCGGGCAGCAAATTTATCTATCCAGGATTATCGCCGGGAGCGGCCGTTTCTGGCATTAAGCAAGACCATATCCAATTTGTAGAAGCCAGTCGCGCCGCCGTAGAAGCCGCCGACGGTCTAGGGATTCACACCTACTGGTCCAACGTCTACCCCATGTCCCGCGCTCTCGATGTTCTGGACGACTACATCAGCCGCTTCCGCTACAAGCCCATCTGGATTACAGAAGCGAGCAACAACAAGGCTGGCACGCCCGTCTACCGCAAAGCGCAGCAATATCTAGACTTCTGGCGTGAAATACAAAAACGGCCGACCGTACAGGGTGTTACCTACTTCGTCGCCTCCGCTAGCGACCCCAACTTTAAGGAAGAGGTTTGGGTTGGCCGCGATATCGGCAAGCGCGTTGGGCGTCGTTAGCGCAAGATTGGTTCAATCTTTGAAATTGAACCAATCTCAGGAGAACATGATGGAAATTGTCATCGTTGTTACGGCTGTCGCCCTCATCATCATTTTTGTGGGATATTTGCAGCGAAGCAAGCCCAAAATTAGCTGCCCACAATGCAACAATACGCAGGTGCGCCAATTGGAGCAACAGCTAAAAAAGCTACAACAAGATGAAATAATTGGTCTGGGCATGAAGTTGGATGTTCAGCTGATCATGGAAACCAAATACCGTTGCCAAAATTGCGAACATACCTGGACAATTACTGCCCCAGAAAGCTAGCTTTGTAGGAGATTGCCTTGAAATTTGCCCGCTATGAAGTGAACGGCCGTTCCCCCAAAATCGGCCTCGTTGTAGACAATGAACTGATTGACCTCTCTGGCGTGGCACCTTCCATGCAGGCTGTCATCAATCTCAGTAACGAAGGGATGGCGATGATTGCCCAACATGCCAACCGAAGCAGCCGCCTTCCGTTATCCGAAGTAAAACTGCTTGCACCGCTGCTGCCCCGGCGCAATGTGATGTGCCTGGGGAAAAATTACGCCGACCACGCCCATGAAATGCAGAAAGCCAATGACGAGCCAGTAGAATTACCCAAATATCCGGTTGTGTTTACAAAGGCGACAACGGCCGTTTCCGGCCCCACTGATCCCGTCCCTTTCAATCCACAACTCTCTGAAAAAATGGATTACGAAGTGGAGCTAGCACTCATTATCGGCAAGCAAGGCAAAAACATTCCTGCTGAACAGGCAATGGAGTATGTTTTTGGCTACATGGTGCTTAACGACGTCACCGCCCGCGATTTGCAGCGGCAGGGGAAGCAATTTTTCAAAGGCAAAAGTTTAGACGGCTGCTGCCCTACGGGGCCGTGGATTGTCACCCGCGACGAGCTGCCCATCCCCCACGATTTGGAAATCCGCTGCTTGGTTAATGGCGAGGAAAAGCAGGCTAGCAACACCCGCAATATGATTTTCGACATTCCCATCACCATCGCCTACCTCTCTAATGGCATGACGCTGCTACCTGGCGACATCATCGCCACCGGCACCCCCGACGGCGTTGGCGCAGCTCGCACCCCACCCCAGTTTTTGCGCCCCGGCGACGTGCTGACTTCGATTGTGGAAGGTGTGGGCGAGTTGAGGAATGTGGTAACGGCCGTTTAATTCCTGTCCACCTGCAAAACATAACCCGTACACTAATCGTCCAAAAAAATTGGGGTTGACGGCTACGGCCGTTTCATGGTAGATTATTTCCCATCATTAAAAATAATTTAAATGATAAAATTTCACCCATCATACGAGGAAAAGTTCCCAATGGAACAATTTCAACCGAAAGATATTTTAATCATCGAAGAATTAGAGATGCTCAAAGTTATCTCTGACCCCCTCCGCACTCAAATCCTTGAAATCCTGATCTTTCAACCCGCTACTGTCAAACAGCTCGCTGATAAATTGGGTTTGGCCCCCAGCAAACTGTATTACCACGTCAATATGTTAGAAAAAGCTGGCTTTATCACCGTGGTCGAAACCCGCATGGTGGCCAATATGCAAGAAAAATATTACCGGGCAGTAGCAAACTCCTTCCAATTAGACGAATCTCTACTCACCTTTCACACAGATACTGGGCGTGACACCATCAATACCATGCTCAACAGCATCATGGATGCCACCAAAGATGATATTTTACGCAGCCTGCAAGCCCGCCTTTTTGCCCTAGATCAAGGCGCACCGGAACAACCGCGACGCTTTATGCTAACTCGGCACAACGCCGTTATCTCCGAAAGCCGGGCTAATGAATTTATGGCTCGCCTGGATGAACTACTTAAAGAATTTTCCTCTGAGAAAGAAACAGCAAAAACGGCCGAATCCCAACAAAACTATGCCTTCACCGTCGCCTTCTATCCCTCAATCTACTATCCAGACGAAAACCATGAGAGTTAACTAAAGGCGCAATCATTCGGCCCCAGAGGTGACAGTCACTTCAAAATGGCTTGGATGTTGCCATCACCTCTGGAAAAAAGTGACTGTCACCTGAACACTTTACCTAAAGGCAAAAACATGACCGTAAAACATACACCTCAATCCATGCGAACATTTTTCATAATCTGGGCAGGCCAGATCATCTCAATTATTGGTTCTGGACTTACAGGCTTTGGACTAGCCGTCTGGATTTTTGAACAGACTGGCGCAGCCACACCTTTCGCCCTTACTGTCATGTTTGCCAACATTCCCCAAATCCTCCTTTCACCTTTTGCTGGTGCCCTGGTGGATCGCTGGAACCGCCGCCAGGTAATGATTGCCGCCGACACCGGCAGCGCCCTCATCACTCTGGGCGCTTTGCTGCTGTTGACGATGGGACAGCTTGCCGTTTGGCATATTTATCTCATCGCCGCGCTGCATTCAGCCCTGGCCGCCTTCCAAGAACCAGCTTATTCCGCTTCCATAACAATGCTGGTTCCAAAAAAGGATTTAACTCGCGCCAACGGCCTCATGCAAATGGGCCAAGCAGTGCAAATGCTCTTAGCGCCGCTGCTGGCCGGCATTCTGTTTGTAGCAATTGGGCTCAACGGCATCATTCTAATTGACTTTGTTACTTTTTTGTTCGCTGTAGGAACCTTGCTGTTGGTTCACATTCCGCAACCCAAAAAGAGCGAGCAAGATGAGGCCGAAAAAGCTAAACAATCCTTATGGCAAGAAGCATCGTTTGGCTGGCGCTATTTACGGGATAAAGGTGGTTTGCTAGGACTGCTGTTTTTCTTTGCGCTGGTAAACTTCTTCTTGAACTTTTCGGCCGTTTTGCTGGGCCCAATGATTTTGTCATTTGGGACGGCCGCGGGTTTGGGTACGGTACAGATGGTTGGCGGCTTGGGCATGTTGATTGGCAGCATTGCCATGAGTGCCTGGGGTGGCCCCGAACGACGAATTACGGCCGTTATCGGCTTCATCATGTTGGCTGCACTCGGTCTCTTTATTGCTGGGCTGCAATCTACTGTATGGATCGTCGCCGTGGGCATGTTTGTGCTGATGTTTAGCGTGCCGTTTGGCTCCGGCATCAGCCAAGCCATTTTCCAGAGCAAGGTAGAGCCAGAAGTACAAGGGCGCGTCTTTTCCATTCGCAGCATGATCTCCCGCTCAATGATGCCACTGGCCTTTTTGCTGGCCGGGCCACTGGCAGATCAAGTTTTCGAGCCGCTTTTGCGAGAAGGAGGCACCCTGGCCGAAGGAGTTATCGGTCAGATCGTTGGCATCGGGCCGGGGCGTGGGATTGGTCTGCTCTTTCTCATTTCGGCCGTTGTGCTGTGGATTGCCAGCGTCGCTGCTTTCACCAACCCGCGCATTCGCAACATTGAAACCGAGCTGCCAGATGTGGTGATTGAGGAAGAGGATGTCTCCGACGAATCTGTTCTCGGTTTGGAAACAGCATAGTCATCATAACCTGGGCATTAATCTTAATAGCCTGGGGCTAAAATCCCAGGCTATTCGTTTTTGATAGCCGAAATGATATTCACTTGGCTGGCTCGCACCGCCGGATACCACGCTGCCAGCATCGCCACCAAATACGCCAAGAAAAAACTGTAAATCATTGGCACCACTGGCACCTGCGACTCAATCACAAAACCCCCAATCGAGCGCAAGCCAATGATGAACACGTCAGACAGCACCGCGCCAAAGCTCACGCCAAACACCGCCCCGATGAAGCCCATTGTCGTCGCCTCCGCCAAAATCATGCGGCGCACCTGCCGGCGGCTCATCCCCAGGCTGCGTAAGCCGCCCAGCTCCCGGGTGCGCTCCAGCACATTCATCAGCATCGTGTTGATAACGCCCAGTGCCGCCACGACCAGACCAATCAGCCCCAGCACATCAAACAAGCTAAATGCTTCAGAAGTTATCTCTCTAATTTTCGCCTCAAAAGATGCTTTGCCCTCAACCGATAAATTTTGCCCTCGTCCTAGCTGGTTTTCGATGACATCAGCCACCGGTTCAAGTTCGGCACCGTCGGCCAGGGTAACGGCGAAGCTGCTCACGTCGTTTACGCCAAAATAGCGGCGCATATCCCCCATCGAACCCGTCACCGAGGGTGTTTCGCCTGCACCAAAATCCATCACGATGGCGATAATCTCAAAGTCGCGCCGCCCGCGCCGCGTTTCTAGTGTGACCACTTCCCCAACTGCCAAACCAAATTTATTGGCGACATCTGCCCCAACATACAGCGCGTCCCCTTGCTGTAGCCGAGTCATTATTTCTGGCAAAGTTGGCCCTTCCTGAATGCGTAAATCGCGCACGGTTTCGTACGTTTCCGGGTCAATGCCTACAAAAAGGGCAAACTCATCGTCCCCGTCACTGGTTAAAAGTCGAGAAGCCACAATGCGTGATGCGGTAACGGCCGTTACCTCCGGCAAAGCCAATAGTCGTGCTTCTAAATCTGGCTGCATTGGCAGTGGCGAACGTACAAACAGGTCGCCGCCCAGGGCACTGTTTAGCCACTGCTCAATGTCCTGCTCAAAGCTGCTGGTCAGGCCATTAATTCCCACCACCATGCTGATTCCAACCATCAGCGCCGCCACCGTCAAGGCAGTGCGCCCCCGTGCGCGGTTGATGTTACTGCTGCCTAACCGTCCCTCGTTGCCGAAGATTAAGTTTGTGAACGGCCGTATCACCCGCTCTAATCCATTTGCCAATACAGGAATACAGAGGGTTGCCCCCAGCAACAGCACAAAAATCATGCCGCTGCCAATGTAAAATGCCACCGACTGCCGGAACGGCACATAGTAAAGAATTAAAATCGCTGCCGCAACCGTTAGCGGGCCAAACTTTAACCCTAGCATCAGCCAGCGACGTTCGTCCACGTTTCCCTGCACCCGCAGTGCCTGCAAAGGAGAAATGCGTGCTGCCTGCAAGGCTGGAATCGTCGCTGCCACCAGCGTCACAATCACCCCAACCAATATGGAAAGCAGCATACTTTGCGGCGTTGCCGTTACCTCATTCACCGTCTGCCCGGCAAAGTTACCCATCGTGATCACCAAGCCACGCGCCAGCAGCAAGCCAAATCCCACCCCAAGCACCGAGCCTGCAATGCCCAGCAGCAATGCCTCTGTCAGCACAATTTTGATGATTTGCCGCTGCGTGGTACCCACCGCCCGCAGCATTCCAATTTCGCGGGTGCGCTCAACCACCGTCATGGCAAAGGCGTTGTAAATGAGGAAGGAACCGACAAACAAACTCACTACGCTAAAAAAGTTTAGCCCCTGCTGGTAGCTGGCCAAACTGTCGGTGACCAGTTCGCCCCGTGAGGCTGGCCGCTTCACCTCAAATTCTGGCCCCAGCCGCGTCGCCAAAGCCTCCCGGAAGGCGTCCAGTTCGGCCGTGCTGCTGCTAATTTCGTCTTCAACAATCAGTTCGATCTGGTCAATGTCGCTGGCGGCCCCAAACAGTTCTTGCACAACGGGAACGGCCGTAATCCCCAACACGCCCTCATTGCTAATACCAATCTCCTCTTTGGCAATCAACCCCACCACGCGCAGTTCCACGACGCCACTGGTCGGCGTGAGGATGGCAAAATCCTCCCCAACTTCAATACCTTTATCCTCCGCGTAATCTTCAATGAGCACCATGTTGTAGGCGGTTTCGTTAGAATTTAGTAGACGGCCGTCTACCAAACTGTACGTATGAATCCCCTCATCAGCAGCCAAATCTCGCCCCATCAGCCAAAAATTGGTACCTGGCACGATGTTGCCACCTGCTCCATATTGCTCCTCCCAGCCATCCGCCTCATCCGCGGGGATAGTGATCCCCACAATGCCCGGTGCCGCCGCCACCACACCCGGATACCGTCGTACAGTCGCTAGCACAGATTCGTCAAATCGTTCCCCAGCAGCGGCCGTTTGCACCACCAAATCACTTTGGCCCGCCGCCTCATCAAAAAAACGGTTAATCGAGTTAATGGTGCTGTTATTTGTCGCATTCACAGCCACTATGGCTGCTACACCTACCACAATACCTGCGGCCGTTAACACCGTCCGCACCCAGCGCGCCCGCAAATTGCGAAGCACCATCAACCAGGGCAAGCTTAGTTGAAATCCAAACAAATGAAACATAATCGTACAGGGAGATTGGAGACTGGAAATTAGAGACCAAACCAGTCTCCAGTCTCTAATCTCTACAATTCCAACTCCCGCATTACCCGCATAATGTTGCGAATGTCGTCACTTGCGCCCGATTTGGATTCGATGGAGAGAGTTTGTACGATACGGCCGTCTTTCAAAAACACCACTCTATCCGCATAACTCGCTGCCCGTGGATCGTGCGTCACCATTACAATTGTCTGTCCCAAGTCTTCGGCACTTTTACGCAGAAGCTCCAAAATTGCCGTGCCAGATTTGGAATCCAGGTTGCCCGTTGGCTCATCAGCCAGCACAATCTCCGGATCATTCACAAAGGCGCGCGCAATGGCTACCCGCTGCTGCTGCCCGCCACTCATCTGGTCAGGTTTGTGATCCAGCCGATCACCCAAACCTACCATCTTCAATAAATTGTCAATTTTCTCCCGATACTTTTCAATTCGCTGACCATCAATAAGCAGCGGCAAACCAACATTTTCTGCGGCCGTAAGCGTAGGTACCAAGTTGTAAAACTGAAAAATAAAGCCCACCTTCCGCCGCCGCACCACCGTCACCTCATCATCCGAGAGATGTGTGATCGTATGCCCCGCTAGCGCAATCTCTCCTGATGACGGTTCATCTAGACCCCCTAGCAAATGCAGCAATGTGCTCTTCCCCGAGCCAGATGGCCCCATCACCGCTACAAATTCGCCCTTGCTCACCACAAAAGAGACCCGCTGTAACGCCTCAACCGTCACTTCGCCCATGTTGTACTGCTTGGTCACTTCTATCGCTTCTAAAACAGTCATAAAAACCTCAATTTGCTTTCGTGATTTTTCTCACAACTTAATCTTACCAACATTCACCCAGTTGCCAACGAAGGGAGCAAAATAGGAGTGTCACCCAGTCGTCACCTAATTGACAACCCTACCCCTAACCGCTATAATCTCGTTTCTGGGTATATTGGCTGATTTTTCTGAATTAGGTCGCTTTACAATTGCACATTCTGTAGAGTGCGTATCGAGTCAAAAAAGGATCAAACGTGGTGGCTCACCTGTACGTATTTCGTCAAAGGCTCTGCATTTTTCTCGGCAGACCAATCCATGAATAACGCGTCGTAAACGACATTTTGAATAGAGAATTTTGATCGGCCTATGCCTCGCAGAAAATTGCGCTTAGGCCGATTTTTTGTTTATAATGACCAAAATCCTTATTTGAAGAGATGAAACTCGTATGAGCAATGAAGAATCAAATTTTATGGAAGAATTTCTAGACCAACACGATTACGAAGAACCGCAGGTTGGTGACATTCGCAAGGGCATCATTGTTGCCATTACCCCTCAGGGTGTCATTGTAGATTTGGGCTTGAAGCGTGATGGTCTGGTACCTTCTTCCGATTTGAGCAAGCTAGAACCAGAAGAACGTGAAGCCTTGCAAATCAATGATGAAATTTCCATCTACGTAACCAACACAGATGCCCCAGACAGCCTGTTGGTGTCCATCCATTTGGCACAGCTTAACCAAGACTGGATTGATGCTGAAGCGCTGATGGAAAGCGGCGACATTGTGGAAGGGGAAGTAATTGGCTACAATAAAGGTGGCGCGATTATTCCATTCGGCCGTTTGCGAGGCTTCGTTCCAGCATCACATCTCAGCGAGTTATCACGCGGTCTAAACGACCGGCAACGGCAGCAAAAATTGGCAAAATTGCGCGGCGAAAAAATCCCCGTGAAGGTCATCGAAGTGGATCGCCGGCGGCGGCGGTTGGTCTTTTCTCAGCGGGATGCCCAAAAAGAGTGGGAAGACCAACGTAAGAAAGAGCTTCTTAAAGACCTCAATGAAGGAGATGTTTTAACGGGGCGTGTCAGTGGTCTCCGCGATTTTGGTATTTTTGTGGATTTAGGCGGGGCCGATGGCTTGGTTCATATCTCTGAACTAGCCTGGTATCGTATTGCCCATCCGCGGGAAGTCGTAAAGGTTGGGGATGAGATTGAAGTGTATGTGCTCAATATCAATGCAGATTCACAGCGGATCAGCCTGAGTCGCAAGCGGTTGCTAGAAAATCCGTGGAGCACAGTGGAACAGCGTTATCATGAGAATCAGTTGGTAGAAGGAACTATTACACGCATCGTGGATTATGGTGCTTTTGCTGAAATTGAGCCTGGTGTGGAAGGGTTGTTGCACGTATCGCAACTTTCTCGCAGCCAAGTAGATAGCGCAAGCGAGGTTGTTAACGAAGGCGAAACACACTTGCTGCGAATCGTGAGTATTGACCCGAATCGGCAACGGATTGGCTTGAGCTTACGACAGGTGAGCGCTAGCGAACAAATTGAGTGGATGGCCATGCGTGAGGCAGAAGAAGCTGAAGAAGCGGACGAACCTGAAGCTGAAGCTGAAGAACCAGTTGCAGAAGCTGCTGAACCAACTGAGGAAAACAGTGGGGAAGCAACCGAAACGGTCGAAGCTGAATCAGAAGAGCCAGAAGCAGAAACTGCTGAACCGGCTGAAGAAAGTAGTGATTTAGACAATAGTGAAGAAGAAGCCGAAACGGCCGAATCAGAACCTGAAGAATCAGCAGAAGCTGAAGAAGCTGAGCAAACAGAAGAAAATGAAGATGAAAGTTAGCCACAAGAGCTAACGCAACAGTCTGGTAAATCTGCAAACGATTTGCCAAGAGAAGGAATTTTATGGCTAAAGACGACAAACTGGAAGTAGAAGGAACAGTCACTGAGTTGCTCCCCAACACCCAATTTACAGTTGAATTGGATAACGGGCATAAGGTGCTGGCGTACCTTTCCGGCAGAATGCGTAAATATTACATTCGCATTTTGTTAGGTGACCGTGTGCGCGTTGAAATGACCCCGTACGATCTTGATCGAGGGCGGATTACCTACCGGTACCACCGCAATCGGGCTCGTTAATCGCTTTCAGTTTTTCCGAACAATAATAAATATGGAGCGCCTCGGCAATGCCGAGGCGTTTTTAGGTTGTGAGAGTTACAGTAAGGCAAACCCAGTCTCGCACCTGGATTTTTTCGATGATTTGGCCGCCTGCTTGGGCTACGGCCGTTTCCACCGTCCCCAACTGCTCCTCAATAATTCCGCTTAAAATTAACTTGCCATCTGGTGCCACATACTCCAGCAAACGATCATTCTCAATCAGCGAAACAATCACATGCGCCAAAATATTGACAACCACAACGTCCCATTTTGTTAGTGGCACATCAGCCAAAACACCCTGGTGAATGTTGATGCTATGGATGCCATTCTGAGCGGCATTGCTTTGCGTTGTTTTCACCGCCAGCGGGTCCATGTCGAAGGCACGCACCTGCCCTGCTCCCAATTTAACGGCCGCAATCGCCAAAATGCCAGACCCCATGCCCACATCCAGCACAGTGTGATCCGGCTGGATAACTTTTTCCAAAGCCTGCAAGCACATTTGTGTGGTAGGGTGCAGCCCGGTACCAAAAGCCATGCCCGGATCAAGCACCAAGACCACATCTTCTCGCTTGGCAAAATCGTCATCGTAAGCTTGCTGTTCTGCTTCAATCCAGCTTGGCTGAATCCACACTTTCTTGCCTATGCGAAATGGACGATAATGTTCTTTCCAGGCGTTGGCCCAATCTTCATCTTTTAGCTGGCGAAATGTTGGTGGAGGAATTGGGTACAGGCGACCCATATGGTAGATAATCTCTTCGATGCGCTGGCGACGTTGTGGCGTATCTTCTGTTTCTGGTAGATAGATTTTGACGGTAACGGCCGTTTCCAAAGCATCATGCACCGGGTTTGACTCATCACCCAACTGCTCCAGCACCACGCCGTCGTTGAAGGCAAACGGCCGTAACGCTTCCGCTACCGCCTCGGCTCCTTCCCCATCAGTTATAACACTGACTTCAAGCCAGTAAGCAGCACTCATTTAGCTAAAAACCCAACGCATTGCGAAGCTGATCCCAAATGCCTCGATCCCCACGCGGCACCACTTCCTTGCCCAGCGTGCGAGAAAGCTGCATGAATAGTTCTTCCTGCTCCTCAGTCAGCTTGGTAGGCACGGCCACCTGGATCAGCACATGCTGGTCGCCCCGCCCCATTGGCGCACCTCGCCCAGACCGATCCAGTCGCGGCACACCTTTGCCCCGCATACGGAACACTTTGCCGGGCTGCGTCCCGGCCGGAATATCTAGTGGCTCCTCGCCATCCAGCGTCGGTACCATAATGCTGTCACCCAGTGCCGCTTGCGCCACATTGATGTGTAAATCGAGGTAAATATCTTCGCCCCGCCGCTTGAAAAATTCATGGGGCTTCACGTCTATCACCACAAACAGATTTCCGGGCGGGCCACCACCCTGGCCAGGGCCACCTTCCCCTGTCAAGCGGATTTGGGTATCGCTATCCACACCGGGCGGCACTTTCACACTCAGCTTGCGAACTTCCATCACCTGCTTTTGTCCGCGGCAATTGTCGCAAGGCTCAGGAATAAGCTCCCCGGTGCCCTGACAGGTAGAACAAGTCGTAACGTTTACAAAAGAGCCGAGGATTGACTGCTGCACCCGCCGCACTTCGCCAGAGCCATTGCAGGTAGTGCAAGCAATGGGGCTGCTGCCCGGTTTTGCGCCGTTTCCGTGACACACAGAGCAAATTTCTGGACGGCGAATTTCTACTTCCTTATCCGCGCCGAACACAGCTTCTTGAAATGAGATGGTCAAATCTGCCCGCAAATCAGCTCCGCGCCGGGGGCCACGCCGCCGTCGCCGACTGCCACCAAAGCCCGCGTTAAATAGCTCTTCGAAGATGTCGCCGATGTTGCCGAAGCCGCCTTCAAAGCCACCGCTAAAGCCGCCAGCACCATTTTCGACACCGGCATGACCATACGTATCGTACATATTCCGCTTTTTCTCATCCGACAGCACTTCATAGGCACGCTGGACTTCTTTGAATTTGTCCTCTGCACCTGCTTCTTTGTTCACGTCAGGATGATATTGTCGCGCCAGTTTGCGGTACGATTTTTTGATTTCATCTTTCGAGGCACTGCGCCCAACGCCCAGTACATCGTAAAAATCTCGTTGTGTAGCCATACGGCTCCTAAAGATTTGAGGCTGGAGACTAGAGATTGGCCAATCTCTAGTCTCCAGCCTCTTTAATTATGCGTCGCTAAATTCGCCTTCGATGACGTCTTCATCATCTTCATTACTGCCAGCGGGATCGCCACCATTGGCGGCTGGGCCATCTGGATCAGGCTGTCCTTCTTGCTGCTGGTACATGGCTGCGCCCGCTTCGTTGAGGACGTTTTGCAGGTTGGTAACGGCCGTTTCCAAAGCCGCCGCATCCCCATCACCCTGCAAAATTTCCTTCACCGCGTCTACCTGGCTTTGAATCGCCGCCTTGGATGCCTCAGGAATCTGCTCACCGTTGTCTACTAAGAACTTCTCCGCGGAGTAAACGGCCGAATCTGCCTTGTTACGTGATTCCACTTCTTGTCGCCGGGCCTCATCCTCAGCTGCGTGCGATTCAGCATCCTGCACCATCTTTTCAATTTCAGTGTCTGACAAGCCGCTGGAGGGGATGATCTGCATCGCCTGCTGTTTACCTGTTGCTTTGTCTGCGGCCGTTACATTCAAAATGCCGTCGGCGTTGATGTCAAACGTCACCTCAATTTGCGGCACACCGCGTGGCGCGGGTGGAATGCCATCCAAAATGAACTTGCCCAGGCTCTTGTTGTCAGCCGCCATTTGCCGTTCACCCTGCGTTACATGAATTTCTACCTGCGTCTGGCTATCGGAAGCCGTGGAGAACACCTGGCTCTTCTTGGTTGGAATCGTTGTATTGCGCTCGATGAGCGGCGTGGCCACCCCACCTAGCGTCTCGATGCTCAAGGTCAGCGGCGTCACGTCCAGCAGCAAAACGTCTTTTACATCACCGCCCAAAACACCTGCCTGAATGGCGGCACCAATGCCCACCACCTCATCAGGATTCACGCCCTTGTGCGGGTCTTTGCCAAAGAATTGGCGTACAGCTTCCTGAATGGCTGGCACGCGAGTCATACCGCCTACCAAAACCACCTGCGTAATGTCACTCTTGGACACACCGGCATCTTTCAGAGCATGGCGGCAGGGCTCGATGGAACGCTTCACCAGTTCGTCGGTCAGCTGCTCAAACTTGGCGCGTGATAAGGTGAGGTTCAAATGCTTGGGGCCAGACGCATCAGCCGTGATGTACGGCAAATTCAGTTCGGTTTGCATGGTGGTAGACAGCTCAATCTTGGCTTTCTCGGCCGCCTCGCGCAAACGCTGGAGCGCCTGGCGATCGTCGCGCAAATCAATGCCCTGATCCATCTTGAACTGCTCAGCCGCCCAATCAATTATCTTTTGGTCAAAATCGTCACCACCCAGGAAGGTGTCGCCATTCGTAGACTTCACCTCAAACACGCCATCGCCTACTTCCAAAATGGAAATATCGAAGGTGCCACCACCCAAATCGTAGACGGCAATCAGCTCATCGGCCTCGTTGCCCAGGCCATAGGCCAGGGAAGAAGCAGTTGGCTCGTTGACAATGCGTAACACTTCCAGACCGGCAATCTTGCCCGCGTCTTTGGTGGCCTGCCGTTGGCTGTCGTTAAAGTAAGCCGGAACGGTAATGACCGCCTGGCTGACTGGCTGGCCCAGGTAGGCTTCGGCATCGGCCTTAATTTTTTGCAGCACCATCGCAGAAACTTCTGGCGGTGAATATTCACGCTCGTTCATCACCACGCGCACGTCGCCGTTGGGTGCTTTGCGAACTTCGTAGGGTGCATATTTCAACGCTTTTTGCACGACGGGATCATCATATTTGCGCCCCATAAACCGCTTTACAGAAAAAACGGTGTTGAGTGGGTTTACAACAGCTTGCCGCTTGGCAACCTGCCCCACCAAACGCTCCCCGGTTTTGGTGTTAATCGCTACGATGGAGGGAAAGGTACGGCCGCCTTCCGCGCTAGAGATGACGACTGGTTCACCGCCTTCCATAACGGCCGCAACTGAGTTTGTGGTTCCTAAATCAATTCCAATTATTTTGCCCATTTTTATTATTCCTTCTTACTATTTTTGCTAACCAAGGAGTTAAACTTTTCTCTAAAAGTTGAACTTCTTGCAGTTTTATGCGGCTACGACAACGAGAGACGGCCGTATCACACGATCACCAATTTTGTATCCAGTTTGCAACACGCGGCACACCGCCCCACTCTCAAACTCGTCGGTGGGTTCTTGGGTGACTGCCTCATGTAAATTCGGGTCAAATGGCTCCCCAAGTGCTTCAATAGCAATGACATTAAAATTTTCCAGGGTGTTCAACAGCTTACGCTGCATAAGCTGAATGCCCTCTAGCCAGCTATTCTCGCTGATTTCTTCTGGCAAATTCTCCATTGCCCGCTCAAAATCATCTACGATAGGCAGCAACTTATCCATGACGCTGGCCGTGGCGTTTGTGTACGTGTCCAGACGCTGCTTTTCCATCCGCTTACGGGCATTGGCAAACTCTGCCTGGCTCCGCATCCAACGGTCCTTGAAATCAGCCGCCTCTGCCAATGCAGCGTCTAGCTGCTCCTCAACTGTTGGCGGAGCTTGCTCTTCAGCCTCACCATTTTCGGTAGATTCTGGCGCAGCTTGGCCATTTTCCACCGCTTCAGCTTCGGCAGCATCCTCCTGAATCTCTTCTGCTACTTTTTCTTCACTCACTGGTTCTTACCTCTTCATGCAGATTCTTTTCGTTCGGGATCTTCTAAATAATAGTCATAGACAAAGCCGCTCATGAGGTTGGCGACATATTGCACGGCAGCGACGTTACGGCCGTATGACATTCGCGTTGGCCCAATCACAGCTACCGTACCGCTAAACTGGTCAGCCACGCCGTAACGGGACAAAATGATGGAGCAATCTTTTAATTCTTCCCAACGGCCGTCGCCACCAATCACTACTTGTACCCCACCCTGAGACGTTTGCGTCTCAGCCAGCACGTTGGCCAACAAAGTGCGCTCTTCCAGCACACGAACCGCCTGGCGCGTGCCCTCATCATCCACAATGTTCATCAACCCATCCCGATAAATATCGGTTATGGAGCGTGTGTCTGAGCGGCGCAAAATATCGAGCGTTAGCTTGGCTATATCAGCTTCCAATTCATCCAAATGACCCAAGCGGGCAATCGCTTCCTCATAGTTGGCATCTACCAACAGCGCATTCATCCTGTCTGCCACCGCGCTAAGACGCGCCTGAGAAATTGGCTCCGCCAGCGTCAACATCTGCTGCTTCACCTCGCCACCGTACAGCACCAAAATCATTAGCACCAGTCGCCCTTGTGTGGAAATGAGCTGCAAATGCTTAAACCGGTTAGAACGTGGGCGGGGTGCGGTAACAAAGCTGGCACCTAACGACGTGCGGGCCAGAATAGCCGCTGCCAGCCGCATCCACTGGTCAATATCCAAACGCGCCTGGTGGAACTGATGGCGAATCATCTGCTGCTCATGCACCGGCAAGCGAAATTCGCCTAATAATTTTTGCACAAAATAGCGGTACCCCACCTCGGTGGGAATGCGCCCGGCAGACGTATGTAGCTGTTCCAGGTAGCCCATTTCATCCAGAGCGGCCAGCTCATTGCGAACGGTAGCCGAGCTAACGCCCAGCTCATACTGGTTAACCAGGGTTTTAGAGCCAACAGGCTGGCCGGTTTCGACGTAAGTACGCACAACCAGCCCCAGAATTTTCTCTTGTCGTTCGGTGAGCGTTGCAAACATGCTGTGTCTTGTTGGGCTTTTTCAGATAAATAATGATCCAATTCGATCTGAAAAAGCCTCTAGCCAATTCCAAAAATATCGCCTATTCTGGACATTTATTTTTGGAATTGGCCTTAGCCCTTACGGACAATGAGACTAGTGGTGCAATGTGCAAGCCCTAGTCTCATTTTGGTTTCTGGAAATTGTTAGCACTCTCTTTAATTGAGTGCTAAAGGGGTGCTTCAAATATCATAACATGCCGCTTGGCGAGCGTCAAATAAGAACAATGTTAGATCGAGGGAGAGAGTGCTAATCTTGAGAAGTGGCGGAGGGGGTGTCGGACGGCCGTATCTCCTGCAACGGTTCTGGCAGAGGCTCCTTTCGGCTTTTGCGCTCTACAATTTGCCACAGCGTCCGCAAAACTATTTTGATGTCTAGCAAAATTGACCAATTTTCCATGTACCACAGATCATATTTGGTGCGTTCGGCAATAGAGGTATCGCCCCGCAAGCCGTTAACCTGCGCCCAACCCGTCATGCCACCTTTTTCCTGATGCCGATCCATATAGCGCGGCACTGTTTCACGGAACTGTTCCACATAATGGGCCTGCTCTGGTCGGGGTCCCACCAAACTCATTTCCCCTAGCAGCACATTGATTAGGTTGGGCAATTCATCTGCTTCAATTTTGCGAATAAACGTTCCTAGCTTCGTTTGGCGGGGATCGTTGTCGGTTGTCCAGCCTGGCCCATCCCGCTCGGCATCTCGCCGCATGGAACGGAATTTGATCATGCGGAACGGCTTGGCATCCAGCCCCATCCGTTCCTGTACAAAAAAAACGGGCCCCGGCGATTCTAGTTTGATGGCAATAGCAATGAGCAGCATCAGCGGCGAAAGCAGCACCAAGCCAACGGCCGATCCGAGAAAATCCATCAGCCGCTTGAAAATAAGCAGATAGCCCCGCAACGTATAATCCCGCACCGAAAGCAGCGGCAGGCCACCCAATTCATCAATGCTTGCCTGAGAGGTAACAAATTGGAACACATCGGGGAATATTTTGATGGTAACGCGTCCACGTTCGCAGTAAGAAATGACCCGAACGGTTTCCCGGTGTCCCTTCTCTGGCATAGCAATGATGACTTCATCGAGAGCCATTTCTTCGATAAGCGTGGGCAAATCTTCCGGGGTTCCAAGCACCGGCACGCCCCCGATCTCGGTATCATTTTTTGCTCCGTTAACCACACCGAGCAGTTCATACCCCAAATAAGGTGACCGCAAAATGCGCTGTACCACCGCCTGGGCCATGTCGCCTGTGCCCACCACAATCATACGATCTTTGCCCCAGCCCCGGTTTCGCAGCGCCGTTCGCAGAAGCTGATGCACGAGACGGCCAAGCAACAGTAAAATGATGGCAAGTATCCAGGCATACACGATCATCGCCCGTGGATAATCTAAAATGACCCGATCGTTTTTGAACAAAAAGGTAGAAACTGCGACGGCAACCAAAGTGCCTATGGAAACGGCCGCAAACACATAATAAAATTGATCCACGCGGGAAACAGCACGAGGAATATAGTACAGGCGGTAAAAAAACAAAGCCGCAATCACTGAGATAACTTGGACCACAAGCAAACCTGTGTAAGCCGTCAGGGGTACATTTATAGCGAGTGGCTCCGGCCAATCAATTTGCGCCCGCACCTGGTATGCCAACACAAAGGCAACCGCCACCATAAGCGCATCCAGAAGGAGCAATGAGATGGAATAAATCGTGCGAAGCCGCTGGTTGGACATGTTCATATTGTATCAAACAGCATGGGGGCAACCAACTACGGAAACAACGGCCGTTCATCGTTCAGGCAGTGTTAAACCTACGTCAACCACACTTTAATAAATGATCTTATAATAAGCACTTCAGCAGTAAAAATTCAAATTATTGGAGCTTTTCATGAACCCTCGTACCGTCGTCAGCTACTTTTTCACCTTTATTGGCGCAATCATCATTTTTTCCACAGGCTACCTCATTGGGCAATCACCCAATGCCCCCATTCGACTTTTTCGAGAAACGGCCGCTACCACCACGGGTGGCGACCAGTTCGACCCATTTTGGGAAGTGTGGGATCTGGTTCACGAACGGTATCTACGCCAACCTGTAGACGACACGGCTCTCATTGAAGGTGCGATTGACGGCATGTTGGCCACGCTGGATGACCCGCATACGCGCTACCTGTCCCCCGATGACCAGCAAGCTGCACAAGAATCTATGGATGGCGAATTCCAGGGCATCGGCGCAGAAGTACAAGACGTAGATGGGGCTATTACCGTCGTTACACCCATTGATGGCTCCCCTGCTCAGGAAGCTGGCATCCAGCCCGGCGATATTTTGCGCGAATCCGATGGCGTGCCGCTGACCGGCATGGATGTAACCGAAGCCGCCGCCTTGGTGCGAGGACCGGCAGGCACAACGGTAAGCTTGGTCGTAGAACGAGACGGCGAACTGCTCAATATTGACATCGTGCGGGATGTGATCAAACTGGCAACGGTTCGGGGTGAAGTTTTGGAGGAAGGCATTGCCTACGTGCGTTTAAGCCGCTTTGGCAACAACACCGGCGAAGAGTTAGATGATTTACTCTCGGAATTGCTGGCAGAAAACCCAACCGGGCTAATTTTAGACCTGCGGCGCAACCCCGGTGGCTCCTTAGACACGACGGTAGACATTGCCGATCAATTTTTGGATGGCGGACTCGTTTTGGTAGAGCGATTTGGTGACGGTGAAACACGGCCGTTTGAAGTAGACGACGACGGTTTAGCCCAGCACATTCCCCTGGTAGTGCTCATTGATGAAGGCAGTGCCAGTGCCTCTGAAGTGCTGGCTGGTGCCATTCAGGATCGGGGGCGGGGCATTATCATCGGGCAAGTATCCTTTGGCAAAGGCACGGTGCAAACGTGGCATACCTTGTCCAACGACGGCGGCGTGCGCGTTACCATTGCCGAGTGGCTTACCCCCGCAGAATCTTCCATTGATCAGATCGGCTTGACGCCCGATTATTACATCCCCCTGCCCGAACCAGTTGAAGGTGAAGAGTTAGAAGACACACAGCTACAAGCCGCCATTGACTTTTTGCAAGGCGAAACCATCATCAGTATCCCGCCAGAGCCTAACTTGCAAAGCGAATAAGTAAGCAGTTATTCGCAGAGAAATCGGATTTTTATACTTGGAAATATAATGCTACCAGATAAAAATCCGATTTCTGGAGGCGCAAAACATTGGCAACCGTTTTGATTACAGGCGCGACAGATGGTATTGGGCTGGCAATGGCACGCCAATACGCCAAATTGGGGCATCGCTTAATTTTGGTGGGGGGACGGCCGTTCCCACAACTCACCGACCCGCTCTTCACCCCACAAACCTACTGCCAAGCAGACCTCGCCCAACCAACTGCTGCCGAATCTGTTGCTAGCTGGCTGCTAGCACAACAAATCAACGCACTCGACTTGCTCATCCACAATGCCGGAACTGGCTACTTTGGCTCGCTGGCAAAACAAACCCTCGACCAAATTGATGAGCTGCTCACCGTCAACCTGCACAGCCCAATTGCATTGACCCACCGGCTGTTTCCCTGGCTGCAAAAAGCGTGTGGGCAGGTGGTTTTTGTAAGTTCGGTAGCAACGGCCGTTCCCACCCCAGAATATGCCGTCTACGGAGCCAGCAAAGCAGCGCTGGAAGGGTTTGCCCGCAGTCTGCGGGTGGAGTGGCAAAGCCAAGTAACGGTGCAAACCATCCGCCCAGGGGCTACCCGCACGGGCATGCACCAAAAAATCGGCCTGACCCAAGAGCAGATGAACTGGGAAAAGTTCCCCTCAGCAGAAACGGTTGCCAGCAAAATCGTGCAAGCAATCGAAAGCAAGCGGCCGTCTGCGACCATCGGTTTTGGCAATAAATTGTTGCGGTTTGTGGGGAGGAACGGCCGTCCCCTCCTCGATCCCACCCTGCAAAAAAGTGCTCCCCAACTCAGCAGCCAATCCTGGCGGAATAGCCCGTCAACTTGCCTCATCACCGGCGCGGCTGACGGCATTGGCCGGGCGTTGGCACTGCGCTATGCCCAGGCGGGCTACCGTATCGTCGGGCTGGACATTGACGGCAACAAAGCAGCCCAAACCCACGCCGACGTCGAAGCGTTGGGCGGCAAAGTCCATTTTGTCATTGGCGATTTGAGCAATCGTGCAAACCTGGCTGAAATTCTGCCCCAACTGGTTGATTTTGCGCCTTTCAACTGCGTCATTCACAATGCGGGCATTAACGCCGTTGGCAAATTTGAAACAATTCCGCTCAAAAAACAACAAGCTATGCTGCACCTAAACCTGCACGCCCCGCTTTGGCTCACGGCCGAACTGTTTCGGCAAGATTGGCTCACGCCAGACGCCAGTTTCGTCTTTTTGTCGTCGCTGTCTTACTTTGCCAGCTATCCAGGGGCGGCGGTATACGCCGCCAGCAAGGATGGCTTGGCCAATTATGCCCGCAGCTTACGGGCTGCCTGGCGAGGCGACAATTGCCTCACTGTGTTCCCTGGCCCCGTCCGTACCGCCCACGCTCGCCGCTACAGCCCAGACAACAGCCGCGAAGACGGCCGTATGCTCCCCGAAACGCTTGCAGAAGCCATCTTCCGCGCTGAGCAGGGAGGTAACTCCCGGCTGATTCCCGGCGCACAAAACAAATTGATGGGCTTGGCAGGCCATCTTTTCCCCAGCCTTTTGGAAATGGCAATGAAAAAGGTGATTTTGGAGAAGTTTGAGGGGAGGTAATTATGTAATCGAGAAATTTTTATCAACAGATTATGCAGATTTTTCAATCTTTTTCATCTGCAAAATCTTTGATTTTAACGATCCATCTCAAGTCAACTCACCTTGATTTTTCAGTGCATAAAGTTGCCAAAGAAGAAATGCCCCTATAACAATCGCAAAATAATTGACGCCACGCCCCATTGCAAAGGCATAAACAATAGCACCGATCATTTCCACTGCAATGACAAGCAAAACAATCTGCTTGCCGTTTTTTAACAACCATGCCGCCAAAAGCGAAAGTAAACCAAGTAAGGTATTAAAAACCATGTCCCCAATAATTATCGGAGTAAATTCTGATGTTAAACCCGAAAACAAATGTATCAGTCCAGCAACGATACCAAAAATTCCGCCAATCATTAAGTATTGACTCAGAGAAGCTCTAGATAAAATTCTCATATTTGAAATCCCTTAACAATTGTTGTAGGAAATTACCCAATTACTCAGTTACTTTGCTTTACGGCCGTTTTCGCCCCAGTCGCTATTTTCAAAATAGATTCCGCACCGCCACGGGCGTGTTCACCTTGTGTGCCGAGCATGGCAGCCAACTCTTGAATACGGCCGTCTCCCTCCAGCGTGTGGATGCGGGTGGTGGTACGGCCGTCTGCCTGGGCTTTGCTGACGTGAAAATGCACGTCCCCGTAACCCGCCAACTGGGGCAAATGGGTCACGACAATGACCTGGTGGTCGGCAACGGCCGTCAGCCCCCACAGCTTGCGACCCACCACATCCCCCACGCGGCCACCAATGCCCTGGTCAATCTCGTCAAAGATGAGCGTGGGCGTTTTGTCTACTTGAGCTAGCGCCGTTTTCAGAGCCAGCATGAGCCGCGCGGTTTCACCACCGCTGGCGACTTTAGCCATTGGCTTGAGCGGCTCGCCGGGGTTGGTAGAGATGAGGAATTCTGCCCGGTCAAAGCCAGTTTTATCAAAGGCGAGGCGCTCATTTTCCACGTAGAGGCCATCGGCTTGTGGGGAACTTTCAAACTGCACCTCGAACTTGGCTCCGTCCATTTGCAAATCGGTAAGCTGGGTGACAACGGCCGTTGCTAACTTTTCAGCGGCTGCTCGTCGCTTTTTAGAGAGCGCCAGCGCGATTTCGCCACAGCGTCGCAGGTAGGCATCTTCCGTTTTGGCAAGCTCGGCAATGCGCTCTTCGCTGTTATCAATGCGTGCCAGCTCAGTTTTGGCACGATCCCGCATGGCTAAAACGGCCGTAATATCCTCACCATATTTGCGCTTGAGCTGGTTAATCAACTCCAGCCGCTCCTCCACAAAATCCAGCCGCTTGGGGTTAAACTCCACCTCATCCAAATAACTTTGTAGCTCAGAAGAAACTTCGCTTAATTGGTAGATGAGCCCTTGCAGCCGCTCCAGCAGCGGCCCTTGCGTCTCGTCGTAGCGGGTCAGCTGCACCAATGACCGTTCCACCTGCCCCAGCATGTCGGCGGCAGCTTGCGACTCATCATCCATGCCCGTAAGTAAATTCACCGCCTCAGACGCAGCCCGCAGAAGCTGCTCGGCATTGGCCAATCGGGTGCGCTCGGCGCGAAGCTCTTCTTCTTCGCCCGCTTCCAGCCGGGCTGCTTCAATTTCCTCAACTTGGAAGCGCAGCATGTCGGCGCGTTGCGCCAGCATGCGCTCATTTTGGCGCAAATCGGCCAGTTCGCTTTGAACCTCCAAAAGAGCGGTGATCTCTTTGGCCAATGTGGCCCGCTCGGCCTGCACCCCTGCGTAAGAATCCAGCAAAGGTAAATGGGAGCGGGGCTGCAGCAGGGAGAGATGCTCACCCTGTCCATGAATGTCAATCAGCGGCTCGGCCACATCGCGCAGCACGGACAGGTTGACGGTACGGCCGTTCACCCGACAAATATTACGGCCGTTCAAGCGCAGTTCGCGGGAGAGCAAAACTGAATTGCCATGCTCCTCATCCAAGCCTTCCGCCTCCAAAATTGGCCCAACCACCTGTTTGAGCGATTCCGACAGCTTGAAGGTTGCTTCCACATACGCTTCGTTGGCCCCGGCACGAACCAACGTCGTGTCGGCACGACCGCCCAGCATCAGCGTCACCGCATCCAAAATGATCGATTTACCCGCGCCGGTTTCACCCGTCAGCACGTTGAATCCATTGTGCAGCTTCACCCGCAGTTCATCAATAATGGCAAAATTACGAATGTACAGTTCTGTTAACATAGTTTTTTAGAAGTAGGCGAGTAAGCGAGTTTGCAAGTGGCAAGTGCAAATTTTTCTTCTTATTTAAAACTCACCATGTCATCCAACCTTATTTCATGTAAGAAAATAGCGCACCGCCTGCCACAAACAGGAAGATGCCTGGGCCAATGAATGCAAACAAGCTGCCAAATCCAGCAAAAATAAGAATTGGCAAGAGCCAAACGGCCGTTCCCAAAACCAACATGGCTACCATCACATGCGGCAAATAACGACCGCGCCGTCGTCCAATGGCCTGCTTGCTAAACTGACCGATAATCCGCCCCACAATGCCGCCCAAAAAAAGCGCACCAATATACACTATAAACCCACCACGAATGGCAAAGCGAGACACCAAATAGCCCGCTATCAAACTCAGCACCAGGCCAATGGCAGGTGCTATTACATAATCCAGGGTGGTGGCGTTGAAAAAGATCTCTTCTTTTTCGCGGATGCAGTCTGGGCAGCTATATCCTACTGGCGTTTTGATGGCGCAGCTACTGCAAATGGGTTTGCCGCAGTTGTAACACCGCAGCGATGTGGGTCTGTTGGGATGGCGGTAGCAAGCGAGTTCAAATTCTTCTTCAGCTTCGGTGGGAACGGCCGTATGCTCATGATCTATAAGCACTGTTTCAGGCTCTGGTTCCGGCTCCACTTCTTCCAGTTCTGGCGGTTCGATAGCCCATTCCGGCACTGGCTCGCCGCGCAGTTCTGCCAAAGCGCGCACCGCAGGCGCATAATCTGGCTCTAGCGATACGGCTTTTTTATATGCTTCCTTCTGTTGAGCCGCATCATTCAAAACCTGACCCAGCCCAAACCACCCTTCGGCCACATCCGGTGCTTCATCTAGCAGTTGCCGATAAAGCTGTTCTGCAGCCGCCTTTTTACCCGAATCAGCCACCTTGTTGGCTTGCCGCAGCAAAGAGCGTAATCGAGGGTCTTGTAATTCCATAAGCGTATCCTATTCAATAAATATGCAATTTCTCCAAGAAATCGCTAGGGTTTTTCAAAAGTCCCCATTCGTAGCCAATAAGACGCGGATGAACGCAGACGAGCGCAGATTAGAAGCAGTTTTCCGCGTCATCCGCACTTGTCTGCGTCCCAAAAAACTGAAAAGCCCTGAAGAAATCGCACATTTTCTTACCGTGAATAGCCCAGCCGCCCCATAAGCCGCCGATAAAAGTAGCCTCGGCTTTCTACACGGGCAAATTGGCAATCATTTTCCGATTTTGTAATGTAGACCACATCTTCATTTTCCAGCAAAATGCCGTCGGTGCCGTCTGGGGTGAGGTAGGCTTGATGATCCATTTGCACCGTAATGGCAATCTCTGCCTGCTCGTGAAAAATAATGGCGCGGTCAAAGGTGAGATGGGGTGCTACGGGCACCACCACAAAGTTTGGCAACTGGGGCGGCAACAACGGCCCACCAGCAGCCATCGAGTACGCTGTTGAACCAGTTGGCGTTGCTACAATGAGGGCATCAGCTGTGTAGTCGGTGACGTGGTCGCTATCCACATGCAGTTGAAAACGAACTACCCGCGCCTGACGGCCGCGCCCCACCACCACGTCATTCAGCACAGAAAAAGTATGTAAGATACGGTCGTTCCGCTGAATCCGTGCCGCTAACATCAGTCGGTTTTCAACCCAGCTATCACCAGCCAGCACCTTCGTCAACTTCTCTGGCCACTCATCCGGCTGGGCTTCACACAAAAACCCGACGCGCCCCAAATTGATGCCAAAAATAGGCACCCGGCATACCGATGAATAGCGAGCTGCCCGCAACAAAGAGCCATCACCACCCAGCACCACCAGCAAATCGGCCGTTGGCACCAGCTCCGCCAAACGCTGTTCGTCGTGGGAGGAGGCTTGCCAGGTAGCAATTTGATGCGCTGCTAACCACTGCTCAATCTGTGCAGCCAATGGCTGCGAGGCAGCGACTTTTGGGTGGTGGAGAATGCCAATTCGGTTCATTCAGCTTTTAAGAATGTGACAATATCGGCCAATTTGACAAGCTGCTGTTCACCGCCATCTAACGGCCGTACCATCACCGACTGCTGTTCGACTTCAGACTCACCCATGATGAGTACGTTTTGAATGTCGTGCTTGTTGGCTTCGCGCATTTGGCTTTTCATGCTACGCCGGTTGCGAGCAAAAGCCAACCGGGTGCCAATATTTGCCGCCCGTAGCTGAAACGCTAGCTGAACGGCCGCTTCTTTTGTTGCCCCGCCAAAATGCGCCACCAACGCGGTAGGCTGCTCCGGCGCAGGCGGTTCTAGCCCTGCTTCCTGCATTCCCAGCACAATGCGTTCGATGCCGCTGCCAAAGCCAACACCTGGCGTCGTGGGGCCACCTATGTCTTCAGCCAAGCCATCGTAACGCCCGCCGCCACAAACGGCCGCTTGCGCCCCAATGCCATCCGCCCATACCTCAAAAACCGTCTTGGTGTAATAATCAATGCCGCGCACCAGTCGGAAATTGATACTGTAGCTCTGATCCAGCGCATCCAGCAAGCCGCGCAAATCGGTAAAGTGGGTTTCGCAATCGTCGCACAAATGATCCACGATGTGCGGCGCGTCGGCCAGCAGATTATCCATGCCCGGCTCTTTGCTATCCAGCACCCGCAGCGGATTGCGGCTCATACGCTCCTTGTCAATTTCCGCCAGCTTGTCCAAGTGCCGATCCAAATAAGCAACCAGCTTTTCGATATAAGGAGGCTTGCAGGCGGGGCAGCCCGTGCTGTTGAGCTGGAAGGTTAATCCCTGAAAGCCCAATTCGCGGTACAAATTCATGGCCAGCAGCATCACTTCCACATCGGCGGCGGGGTCTGTCTCACCTAAAATTTCGCAGTTAAACTGGCTATGCTGCCGATACCGGCCTGCCTGCTGCCGCTCCCGCCGAAAGGCCGGGCCAATGGTATACAGCTTTACGGGCTGCGGCCAGCTAGACATCCCATTTTGGATGTACGCTCGCATAAACCCAGCCGTGAACTCTGGCCGCATGGTGATTGTTATACCGTCAGACTCTTCAACGGTGTACATCTCCTTCTGCACAAAAAAGTCCGACGCCTCGCCTACGCCGCGCTGATACAGTTCCGTATATTCCAAAATGGGCAAATCTACGCGCTGGAAGCCGTAGAGGCGTGCCAATTCAGTCGCTTTGCCAATAATCCAGTCCCAATAGCTCCAATCATCGGGCAAAACATCCTGCATCCCTTTGGCGCGTTGTATTGTGGTCAAATCTGCCTCCTTCGTAAATAGAGCATATTGCGTAGAAGATGACGGAATACGCAATACGATTTACATATTATAGCCACATCAAGGGGATTTTGTAATTTTCTCATGCTGCTCTGGACGGCTTTCTTGACCCATCCGTAAGTTCATCTTTAATGATGGATCGTTTACAATGAATCTATGGCAAATCAGAATTTTGTGGGCGGCAGCCTATCTATTTTGCGTGCTTTTGGCGGCTTTTTAATAGCACTTGGCCTGATTTTTGGAACGGCCTGGATATTCAATCGGAACGATGCCCATCGGTTTGCCGACGGTTACCGGGTAGAGGGCACGGTTGAACGCATTCATGAAGGGGAGCCGCCCATTGTGATGGTGACTTTTGTGGATAGAAACGGCCGTTCCCAAACGTGGCATCTGGAAAATATGACCCAATCTGTCCGCGAAACGCTGGCTGAGGGGGATGAGGTGGTGGCCGTGCAGATGCCGAATTCGCCATCGCGCATTATGCTGCTGGAGCAAATTGAAAATCGCCCCGATGACCGCAACGGTCTGATTATGACGGCCGTCTTTCTGCTGCCGGGACTGTTTTTGGTTTTACAACGACGGCCGTATGGCAACCAGGAAAATCAACAAAAAATGGCCACCCGGCAGCACCATTTGGCCAGTGGCAGCCTTTTTCTGTTCATGGGGCTCATCATGCTAATTGGCTTTTTTGCCACCGCGTTTGATGCCAACCTCCACTGGCTGGGCAAACTCATTTTTGGTGGGTTTTGCCTGCTAACCGGAAGTGGCATGGCGTTAGGCGGCTTGCGGGAGCTTTGGCTTGCCTGACAGCAGCCCACAAAACAGACCAGTAGCAAAATGTGACTCTTTGCCAACTTGTCTGTCCTATAAGGTGTTGCCGCAAAAGTTGCGGCCGCACAACATGCCAGTCGTGCGACTGCAACCAAATGGGAAGTGCTGCGTAAGGAACACCGTCTGGCATGATTGTGGAGAGTTACGATTATCTCCACCAGATGGATTTAGATTTTGATGGATTGGACCACAGAACAAATATTGGGTCTGGCACCTGACCAATTTACCCTCCGCGCCGGGCGTGGCCTGGCGAACCCCAAAAAGTGGATCGCCCTGCATCAGGCAGACGACATCATTTGGGGTATTCACCCGAACGGCCGTAGCAAAACCGGGGAAACGGCCGTTTACCTACCCACATTTACCACCCGCTGCACCTGTAAGAGCCGCAAATCACCCTGCCGCCATAGCCTGGCCTTGCTGCAACTATGGCAACAGCAAGCACACAAATTCACATCCCACAGCAAAAGTAAAACCATCAGCGCCTGGATACAGCGCGAAAAAATGGGGCAGTACGCCAGCATTGGGCCACAAGCCCAGGATTTGGCGCAGCTCAAAGCAGGGCTGCACGCGCTGGAGCTGTGGCTGCTGGATATGGTGCGGCACGGTTTGGCCCGCCTGCCAGAACGTCCCAAAACGTATTGGGATACAATGGCTCACCGCCTGGTAGATGCCCAGGCCGTCCTTTTGGCCCAGACAGTACGAAAAATTGCCCAAATTCCCAAGAAGCAACCCAATTGGCCAGAACAGCTACTGCAAGAAGTCGGCCGTCTTTTCTTGATTGTGCAAGGGTTTCGCAATTTTGATCAGCTTCCCCTCACGACCCAAACCGATTTGCAAACGGCCGTTGGCTGGCTACCCACCTTCCTTCCTACAGCAACCCATCAGACCGACCATTGGCTGGTGCTGGGCAGACAGCAAATAGATGTAGGCAACCATGTGCGCCACCTTACCTGGCTGTGGGGGCAGCAAACCAAAACGATCGCCCAGCTCATTGTGCAAACCCGCCAACAGCAGCCAGAAGGTATCTGGCTCCCCACAAACACGAACTGGCTGGGTACACTCAAATTTGCCCCCAGCAACTGGCCACAAATCGCCTCCCGACATGGGCAGCTTCAAGAATCAACCGCTGCTGCCGTTCCGCCACGCGGCTTTGCCACAGTGCGGGAAGCAGCTCAGGCATACACGCAAGCCCTGGCTGCCAACCCGTGGCTAGTGCACTTTCCCATTCTGCTCAACCAGGTGCAGCCAAGATTAACGGAAGCCGGTTGGCGCATTGAGGACGGCACAGGCACCTGGCTACCATTGCCAGAAAAATTCAGCTTTGGCTGGCAACTGATGGCGCTGGCTGGCGGGTCGCCTTCGTTAAGACTGTTTGGGGTGTGGAACGGCCGTTTCCTCCAACCACTTTCTATCAACCAAAATAATCAATGGCTCGATATTCATATTTGGCAAGGTGTAAAATGAGCAGTTGGCACGAAACCGTAAAAACAGCGCTGCTGGGAACCGACCGCGCAGAACTGCCGGTGCAATCGAGCCAGGGTGCTTTGGGGCAATTTGTGGCCCAACTGCCAGGGCAAGATGCGGCCGCCACCCTGCTCACGGTGGCTGGGGCGATGGCGCTACACCAGCAAACCGGCTGGCAACCACACCAGGCTGCCCCACCCAGCCCAACGCCTACCCAACCTGACCTGCCCCTTTGCCCGCCTGCGCTAGCCCACCAAATCGAGGCACTGCTCACCAGTTCAAACGCCTCCCTTTTGCCAGAAATGTTGGCGGCTTTCGCTCAAACTGGGCACCGCCTGCCTGAACATCTGCTGCCTATTTTGCTGGAAAAAGGGAACAAGCTTTGGCGGATACGGCCGTCTATCCTCCAAGTGATCGGCAAGCGGGGTCGCTGGCTGGCGGGGCAAAACCCAACGTGGCAATATGCCTCGCCTGAAATTGATCATTGGATGGGCCTGCTGAAAGCGTGGCAAACGGCCGTTCCGCCCAAACGTCAGGCCCTGCTGCGCCAAATCCGCACCATCCACCCAGAACGCGGCCGGCAGATTCTGGAACACACCTGGAAAAGCCACAACGGGATGGTGCGCCACCAAATTCTCAAAATTCTAGACATCAATCTAAGCCTGGCCGATGAGCCATTTTTAGAAGCCGCTCTGGATGACCGCAACCATCTGGTGCGTCGCGCCGCATCCGATTTACTAGCCAAATTGCCAACGTCCCGCCTGAGCCAACGAATGCAGCAACACGTTGCTGGGATTCTTAGCTGGGCACCTGGTCGCCCCCCAAAAATCAACGTGCGCTTGCCAAAACATATCCCCCCTGCCATGCTGCGCGACGGCGTACCGAACATCAAAGAAGAAGACCGCATGAAGCTAAGAAGCCGTCTATTGACGCAAATTATTAACCGGGTGCCGCTGACCCATTGGCAAGATTTATGGCAAAAAACGCCAGCGGAAATTGCCCAGGCAGCCAAAAACAGTGCCTGGCCGCGCACCTTAGCTTCCGCTTTTAGCACCGCTGCCATTCGCCAAAAAAACGCAGCCTGGGCCGAAGCGCTTATCGTTGCCAGCGAGTTCAATACATCCGCCGGGCGGCTGGTTCCCCTCCTGCCTGCGGATAGATGTTTTGCTCTCATGCAGCAGGCGGCCAAGCAATCCACGCAAATTATACGGCCGTCTCCTTTGCACATCTTTCTGCAACATTGGCAACAGCCCTGGTCTGTGGCAATGGGAGAATTTTGGCTGGATCTCTTCGCCCAACATTTGCAAGACGCTAACCAAAAGAAAGCGCCTGATCCTGCTATCGGCAACCTGTTCCGGCGGTTTGGGCAAAAATGTACGCCGGAATTGGCGGAAACGGCCGTTACCCAACTCACCAACATCCCTGGGCTCAACAGCGCCTGGCAAAAAACCATCACCTACGTCTGCCAAACCCTGCAACGCCGCCAAAACTTACTGGCAGAGATTGAAAAAATAAAACGAAACCCAGATGAACAGTGATTCACACAGATAATACAAAATCAGTGAAAATCTGTGTTTATCAGTGTCCACTTTTAGGAGAAGAATCATGGAGACAATTTTACGCGCTCACGCAGAGCAGCAGTTTGCCGCCGAGCTTTACGAACTGGAGGAAGCGGATCGCCGCCCCAAGCCCACCAACTGGCGGCTCTCCCCCTGGGCGGTGGCCACCTACATTTTGGGCGGCACGCTGGATAACGGTTTTGAAATCACGCCAAAATATATTGGCAACGGCCGTCTCATCGAAATCGCCATCGCCACCCTCACCACAGACCGCGCTCTGTTGCTGATGGGCATTCCTGGCACGGGCAAAACCTGGGTCTCTGAACACCTCGCCGCCGCCATTTCTGGCGACTCTACCCTGCTAGTGCAGGGCACCGCCGGAACCAGCGAAGAAGCCATCCGCTACGGCTGGAACTACGCCAGCCTCATCGCCAAAGGGCCAACTGCCGAAGCCCTCGTCCCCAGCCCCATCATGGTCGCCATGCGCGACGGGCAGCTTGCTCGCGTCGAGGAGCTCACCCGCATCCCCGCTGACGTGCAGGACGCGCTCATCACCATCTTGTCTGAAAAGCTGCTGCCCATCCCGGAGCTAAACCAGGAAGTGCAGGCGATCAAAGGATTCAACGTAATTGCCACCGCCAACGACCGCGACCGAGGCGTGAATGACCTCTCCAGCGCACTCAAACGCCGCTTCAACACCGTCGTCCTTCCCTTGCCCGCCACCGCCGAAGAGGAAGTAACCATTGTGCAGCAGCGGGTACACAGCCTGGGGCAAGCCCTGGAATTACCGGCTGAACCACCTGCACTGACCGAAATTCGGCGCGTGGTTACCATTTTCCGCGAGCTACGCCAGGGAATGACGGAAAGCGGCAAGGCAAAGTTGAAATCACCCAGCAGCACGCTTAGTACGGCCGAAGCCATTTCCGTCATCAACAGCGGTTTAGCACTGGCAGGTCACTTTGGCGATGGCACCCTTCGCGCTGGCGATTTGGCCGCCAGCCTCACCGGAGCCGTGGTCAAAGACCCCATCCACGATACCGTGATTTGGCGCGAATACCTGGAGACCATCGTGAAAGAGCGGGAAAATTGGGAAGATTTGTACCAAGCATGCCGCGCACTTGTGTAATTTATGTCACGAAAGATGGAACCCATGAAGCCACCACCATATTTACACCTCTTCCCCATCCGCCACCACGGGCCGGGTTCGGCGCGGGCGTTGCTAGATTCGCTACACGAATTAAAGCCGGATGCCATTTTGGTTGAAGGGCCGCCGGATGCCAACGAAATCATTCACTGGCTGGGGCATGAGGATATGGAGCCGCCCATTGCCCTGCTGGTGTACCGCCCCGACAAGCCAGAAGTTGCTGGTTCGTATCCCTTTGCCGAATTTTCACCAGAGTTTCAGGCGTTGCGCTACAGCGTGCAGCACAATATCGTGACCCGCTTTTTTGATTTGCCGCAGGCCACCATGCTGACCGCAGATACCCGACCGATGATGCCGGATACGGCCGTTTTCAACCAAATGGCCACTGCCGCAGGCCACCAGGATTATGAGCTCTGGTGGAACGCGCTCATTGAGCAGCGGCAAAACCGCAGTGACCTGTTCGCCGGAATTTTAGAGCTAATGACCGCCATGCGTGCTGCCGCTGAAGAAAATCCACCAACTGATTTGGACGAGAATACGGCCGCATCCCACGCCGACGCCAGGCAACTTGCCGAGCAGCGCGAAGCCCACATGCGCCGCGCCATCCGCCAGGCCCATACCGAAGGTTGCAAGCGAATTGCCGTGGTGTGCGGCGCGTGGCACGCCCCTGCCCTGTTGAATTTAGACACAAAAGCAGCCGATGACGATCTGCTGGCCAATCTACCCAGCGTAGCTGTAGAAACTGCTTGGGTGCCGTGGACATACGGCCGTCTCTCGGCGGCAAGGGGCTACGGTGCGGGTATTCGCGCCCCCGGCTGGTACCATCATCTGTGGCAGCAAGGGCGGCAGCAAGCCACACCCACCCACATGAGCATCGCCTGGTTAAGCCAGGTGGCCCACCTGCTGCGCGAGCAAGATTTAGATGCGTCCTCCGCCCACATCATCGAGGCGGTGCGCTTGGCGGAATCATTGGCGGCACTGCGCGGCTTGCCGGTTCCCGGTCTGCCAGAGCTAAACGAAGCCAGCCAGACGGTGCTTTGCTTTGGCGATGCTGCTCCAATGCAGCTTATCCAGCGGCAGCTTATTGTGGGCGAACGGATGGGTGCCGTGCCGCCCGATTCGCCCATGATTCCGCTCCAGCGAGATTTGCACCAGCAGCAGCGTCGCCTGCGCTTGCACCCAGAGCCAGAACCAACCACGCTCAATCTCGATTTGCGAAACGACACCCACCGGGAACGCAGCCAACTGCTGCACCGGCTCAATTTGCTCAACGTTCCCTGGGGCAAAACGATGCCCGTTCGGGGACAGTCTGGCACGTACCAGGAGGTGTGGCAGCTTGCCTGGCAGCCCGCCTTTGTGGTGCGGGTGATTGAAGCGGGCGTGTGGGGGAATACGGTGGAAACGGCTGTTACCAACTTTGCCACCGATCAAGCCCAACAAGCCCAGGATTTGCCTACGCTCACCCATTTGCTAGACCAGGCATTGCTGGCCGATTTACCAGCGCTGGTGGTGAATCTGCTCACGCGCATCGAGGCGCAAGCGGCCGTTACCAGCGACGTGCCTCACATGATGGACGCACTGCTGCCGCTAGCACGCGTTTTGCGCTACGGCGACGTGCGCCAAACCAATCCAGAAGTCGTGCGCCACGTCGTGGACACGCTCGTCACGCGCATTTGCATTGGTCTGCCCAGCACCTGCGCCAGCCTGGACAACGACGCCGCCGCCGAGATGCTGGACAAGATAACGGCCGTTCACAACGTCATCGCCACGCAGCAAAATCCAGACCATTTATCCACATGGGAAGAGACGCTACGCCAACTGGCCGACCAGCGGGGCATTCATGGACTGCTGGCTGGGAAATCAACGCGGCTTTTGTTGGATACGGCCGTTTTTACCCCAGACGAAGCAGCAACAAGATTAGAAAGAGTGCTATCTGGCAGGACTGCCAACCCAAGTCAGCTAGCGCAGATGGCCTTCTGGATCGAAGGCTTTCTCAAGGGCAGCGGCCTGCTGGTGCTGCACGACAAAACGCTGTGGCAACTGCTTGATGACTGGGTGATGCAGCTTGAGGCGGAGCGGTTCCAAACCATCCTGCCCCTGCTGCGCCGCACCTTTGCCACCTTTTCAGATGCCGCTCGCCAGCAGCTTATGGATCGGGTGCGTTTTGGCAATTCATTTTATCCAAATCAGGTTATTCACACCCCAACATTCGATGAGGAGCAGGCAGATAAAGTCTTGCCGTTAATCGCACAATTATTGGGAATTCACTCGTAGGGGCGACCCGGCGGGTCGCCCCTACCCACAAATGAAATATGAACGAAACACAAAACCCTTTCCAACCGTTCTTCTCCGCCGCCGAAGAACACGGCCGTCGCTGGCGACTTATTCTTGGCCAAACGCAAGAGGAGCAAGTTCAAGAAACGCAACCGGGCGAAGGTGATGGCCAGGGAGACGAACAGCAATCCCAAAACGACCTCTCTGAGCAAGATAGAGCGATGGACGATGCGCTAGAAGCGTTATACGGTGACAGCACCGATGGCGATCTCAGCGACTCGAACCCAGACATTGCTCGCTGGCTAGGAGACATCCGCAGCTACTTTCCCGCCTCGGTGGTGCAGGTGATGCAGCAGGATGCCCTCAACAAGCTCAATCTGCGCCGTCTGCTGAATCAGCCAGAATTTTTGGAAGCCATTGAGCCAGATGTGCAGCTCGTGGCCAATTTGCTGTCGTTGCGCCGGGTGATGCCCAGCAAAACAAAGGAAACGGCCAAAGAGGTAGTAAGAAAAGTAGTCGAACAGCTTTTGGAGCAGCTCACCTATCCACTAGAACAAGCCATCTCCGGCAGCCTCAACCGCGCCATCCGCACTCGCCGCCCGCGCCACAAAGAGATCAATTGGCAGCGCACGGTTCATACCAATTTGAAGCATTACCAGGTGGATCAAAAAACAGTGGTGCCAGAGACGTTGGTGGGATACGGCCGTAAACGCTCTGCCCTGCGCGATGTGATTATTGCCCTGGACAGCAGCGGCTCGATGGCCACATCCGTCGTTTATGGCAGCATTTACGCCTCGGTCATGGCCTCGATTCCAGCCCTGGCCACCAAGCTGGTAATGTTCGACACGAAGGTGGTGGATTTAACCGACCAGCTAGACGATCCGGTGGAGCTGCTATTTGGCCTAAAGCTGGGGGGTGGGACAAATATTGATCGGGCGCTGGGTTACTGCCAGCAGCTAGTCAGCCGCCCTCGCGACACCGTTTTGGTGTTGCTCACCGATTTATTTGAAGGGGGCAACAAGGCGAACATGATCCGTCGCGTGGCCACGCTGGTTGACGACGGGGTGGAAATTGTCACGCTGCTAGCTCTCAATGACCAGGGTGCGCCCCGCTTTGACCGGCAAATGGCGCAGGAGCTGGTGAATTTGGGCGTCCCGGCCTTTGCCTGCACGCCGCAGCTTTTCCCCGATTTGATGGGTGCGGTGCTAAACGGCCGTGACATCCGCCAATGGGCCGCCACCCACAACATCGTCACCGCGCCAGACAATTAAGTAGCACCGGGGGATGAATCCCCAGCAACTGATTACCGAAAACTGATAACCGATTACTAAATACTAACTCAAGTTGCTACCTTAAAAATATGGCTGACACTCTCAGCCAGAACAAATAATGCGATTTTCAGCTCAAAGCCTGCGGCTGTGACTGCATGAATGCTCCTCGGCATCCTGCGTGCAATGGATGACCCTGTCGTCTCCACAATCTTGCGATGCAGTTTTATCCAATAAGTGCGCCACGGTGGATACGGCCGTTTGCTGTTTTTCTTGCGTACAGGACATAGTTTCACCTGTCTTGTCTCATTGATTAAGTCTTCCATGGCATAATCATTGTAGATTTTGTCTGCATAGATTTCTGAACCCGTCGGTAGGTCAAACTGAAAGGAGCGCAGGTGAGTCACATCGCTTTCAGAACCCGGTGTTAGGAAGAACTCAACTGGTTGACCCTGACTGGTGACCATCAAATGTAGTTTGAGTCCATAGAAGTAGCGGCGTTTGCTCGCAATCTTGCCGCGATACTTCTCTTCTCGATAGAGACGACAGCGGCGAATGCGCCAATTGTCACACACCACAATAGGAAAGGTATCGATCACATAGATGGAATCATCACACAGTTCTTTCCAGTGATTGCCTAATATCTCGATAAAGGTCACGATATGATGGCTCACTCGGTGCAAACGACGCGAGTACCGACTTTTGCTCAACATCGCTGGGATGTAGCGGCGTTGCCGCAAAAAAGCGCGGGCAAGTTCATAATTGCCGCCAAAAAACAGAGCGGCCACAAGTGCTGTGGTGATGACCTCTGAATCATTCATGCGGCATTGGCTATTTTCATGATGACCAAGGCTGCGCAAAAGGTCGTTAACCAGCGTGTAAATCGCTACAATTTGTTCGTCCATGATTGTCCTCGTAAATATGGTTTGGTGGTTCAAACCCACTTTACTTGGCTTTCATGGACTTCACCATTTTTGACTGTTAAGGTAGCAACTTAGGTTAAATACTACTCCTAGGCAGATCGCACTCGTGGAAACAACTCCGGTCGCATAGCAGCCATCCGCAGCATGTGTCGAATGTGCCTGCTAGAGATGATGCCCACGATACGGCCGTATTCCACCACCGGCAACGCGCCCAACTTCTCACGAGCAAACCGCTGCTGCACGTCAAACAAATCGGTTGTCAACGTCACAGGCTCCACATCCTTCGCCATTACCGAAGCTACAGATTGATCTGGCCCATTATGTTGCAAGGCCCTCATGAGTCGCTCACTACCCAGGAAGCCGACGTAGGTACCAAATTGGGCAACCGGAAAATCCGTCTGACCGCGTGCCGTCCAGTTCACCACTTCGCGTAGACTGTCGGCTGGCTGCAAGACAGGCACCTGGTTGCTATATGCCTGCTGCACCGTGTACCCACGCAATCTCTGGCGGAACTGCACCATTCGTGCTTCCTGGGTTGCCCCGGTGAAGATAAAAATGGCAATCAATACGCTAAAGAACTGGCCATTGAACAAGCCATAAATACCAAACAAGAGAGCCAATGTACGGCCAATCCCGGCAGCAATTTGAGTGGAACGGCCGTAATCCAGCCTCATGGCCAGCACCGCCCGCAGCACCCGCCCTCCATCCATTGGAAACGCCGGAATCATATTGAACACGGCTAGAATCACGTTGTAAAAGAAGATATAGGAGAAAATTGCGCCAATGGTTAGCGACACGCCGCTTGTCAGTGGATTGGTCAAGGACAAACCAAACAACAGCGCAGCACCCCCCATCAAAATGGCTAAAGCCACATTCACGGCAGGGCCAGCCAGCGCAATAACAAACTCCTGCTTGGGATTGTCTGGCATGTGACCCAGCTGCGCCACGCCACCAATCGGCAGCAAAACAATGCGCTCTACAGGCACCCCGTAATGCAAAGCAGCAAAGCTATGCCCCAACTCATGCAGCGTTACCAGCACAAATAGCAGCGAAATGGAAATAATGCCAAACATGGCCCCAGCCAGCCCGCCACCACCCAACACACCAAACTGAAACGCTGCCCACACCAAAATCAGCGGGAATGTCAGGTGAACACGAATATCAATACCGCGTACAGAAAACAGTTTCAACGAGCTGTTCATACTCAACTTCCTTTGTTGAATTCATTCATTTAAACATGATTCAGCATAGTCGAAAACTGTTTATTTTTTGTTAGCACGAGATTAAGGCAAAATGAATGCAACGCTTATACCAGAACAAATCTTGGCATCTGGCTGCGTTACACAAAAAAAGCCTCCATATCATCTGATATGGAGGCTTGAAGTACGCCCTGAGAGACTCGAACTCCCGACCTTCTGGTTCGTAGCCAGACGCTCTAATCCACTGAGCTAAGGGCGCGTGACGGTATTCAGTTATCAGTAAACAGTAAGTCAGTGACCGATTACAGATTACTGGCCTACCGATTACCGAAAAGGCGGGGAGGATGGGATTCGAACCCATGAACGACTTTTACGCCGTTAACCGCTTAGCAGGCGGCCCCAATCGTCCACTCTGGCACCTCCCCAGAAAGCTAGCGTTGCTGCCAGGTTAGGCGTACAACCAATTGGTAAAGCAAAGGCGGAGGGAGAGGGATTCGAACCCTCGGTGAGCTAGGCCCACTACGGTTTTCAAGACCGTCGCAATCGTCCACTCTGCCATCCCTCCAGGCTGTGGAGGGGGTTTTTGCAACCCGGTCGCGGAGTATAACACGCCGATTTTTGCCCGTCAATATAATTTCGCCACATTCATTACCCATCGGTAACAAAACCTTAACTGGGCTGGTAGCATCAGATTGTGCCGTCTCCACTTATCCGCTATCATTTGCTCAGTAAATTTCAAATGAGGCAGTTCATGAGCAATTCAGAATCCAATAATGATTTTTTTACCGCCCTGGGCGGCGAGCTTAAACAAGTTTGGCAAGAGATAGGCAATGGGTGGCGGCAAACGGCCGTTTCCCTACGCAATGGTTTTCGTAAACTGCGGCAGGCAGAGATTGATTATGTAGTGGTTGAAGTGGGTGGCGCCATGCCAGAACGCGCCGAACCGCCCCGCAGCTTCTTCCAGCGGCAGCTACCGTTGCCAGAGCCTGCCCTCAGCGTCGAACAGTTGAACAGGCGGCTCAGTCGCATTGCAGATGCAGATAATGTCCGCGGACTTTTGCTCATTTGCACGGGCATTAGCAGCGGCTCGGCCACCATCCAAAACATACGCCGGTCGCTGGTGCGGCTAAAAGAGGCAGGCAAGACGGTGGTGGTTTACACACCATACCTTGACTTGCGACACTACTATCTCGCTACCGTTGCGGATCGCATCATCGTGCCGCCATCGGCCAGCTTTGAAGCCTACGGTCTCCATTCTGAGGTCTCATTTTTGAAGCCCGCGCTGGAAAAAGTGGGCATCGGCGTGGAGGCAGTGCAAATTTCGCCTTACAAATCGGCACCCAACACCTTCATCAAAGAAGACATCACGCCTGAGCAGCAGGAACAGATGGAATGGCTGCTGGACGATTTGTATGACCAAATTACGGCCGCATTTGCAGACGGCCGTTCCCTCACCCAAGCCAAAATTCAGGACCTGATGAACCAGGTTCCCATGACGGCCGAAGCAGCCCTCGCCGTTGGCTTGGTAGACGATGTGGCCTACCAAGATGAGCTAGAAGCACTGCTGGCAGCCCCAAATGAAGCAGAAGCTGAAGGTGAAGCAGAACCAGAGCAGCCTGAAACTGAAAGTGAGGATGAATCTGAAGAAGACAATTCAGACGAAACAGCCAAAGCCACCTTGCTAGATTGGGAAAAAGCCAGCCGCTTGCTCACCGAAAAAGTACGCAAACGCAGCCGCAAATTTATTGGCGTCATCAGCCTGGAAGGTGCAATTATGATGGGCAGCAGCCAAAACCCACCTATTGATTTGCCCATTCCGCTGGTGGGTGGGGCGACGGCTGGGGAGCAAACGCTGGTTTACCTGCTGCGCCAAGCCGAGCAGCTAGACAACATGGCCGGGCTAATCTTCCACGTAGACTCCCCCGGCGGCTCCGCTCTGGCTTCCGACTTAATTGGCCGAGAGATTCAGCGGCTGCAGCAAAAGATGCCTGTGCTGGTTTATATGGGCAATACGGCCGCTTCTGGCGGGTATTACGTCAGCGCTTACGCCAACCACATTATGAGCCAAACGCTTACCATCACTGGCTCCATCGGCGTCTTTGCCCTGCGGCTGCACGCGCAGGCGCTTTACAACAAAGTGGGCATCAACCGCGTGGGGCTGGATCGGGGTAATCGGGCCAATTTGTTCAACGGCATGGCCCCCCTCTCTGATGAGGAGCGGGCTGCTTTCCACAACTCTATCGTAGAAACGTACCAGCAGTTTAAGCAGGTTGTTTCTACTGGGCGCGATTTACCCTATGATGAACTAGATGAGATTTGCAACGGCCGTGTGTGGACGGGTCGGCAAGCGTTGGCACATAAATTGGTAGACAGCCACGGCGATTTTGCAGACGCAGTAACAAAATTGGCAGAACTGGCCGAACTGCCTGATCCCGCCAGCCACGATATCCCTGTGCTAAACCTGTTTGCCAAAAATACGCGGTACGTCACACCACAGCCGTTTGAGATTGGCGAAACCATCGCCAATTTATTGGCTCCTAGCCGACTGGAGGCGTTCAACAACAAGCCGCTCTTCCTGCTGCCCTATTCCATCAAATTCTAAGTAACCACGGGTAGGGGCGTACCCCCGTGTGCGCCCAGCGTGGGCAGACACGGAGGTCTGCCCCTACCCTACGAAATCCCAACCAGCCTTAAGGTTTTTGCCATGAACAACCAGCAATACGACGTCGTTTTTGTGGGTGGGGGAGTGATGGGCTGCGCCATCGCCACCAATCTTCTGCTGCGAGACCCCCAGCTTAACGTTGCGCTCGTCGAGAAAGATTTGAGCTACAAATATTCCTCCACCGTCTTGTCGGACGGCAACAGCCGGGTGCAGTTTAACGTCAAGGAAAACATCCAGATGTCGCTGTACGCACTGGAGGTGCTGGACAGTTTTGCCGAAGATATGGCGGTGGATGGTGAAAAGCCAGAAGTGGGTTTTCGGCAGCAAGGCAATTTGTTCCTAACCGATGAAGCAGGGCGCACTGAAGTGGCAGCTGGGCTAGCTTTACAACAACGTTTGGGGGGCAATGTTTCCTGGCTAACGCCTAGCGAAACCAAAGCTGTTTTTCCGATGCTAAACATTGAGGCTGGTCTGTTTGCGGGCACAACCTTTGGCCGCGATGATGGCACGATGCTGCCCCAGGCAGTGCTGGAAGCGTACAAAAAGAAGGCCGTGAGCTTGGGGGCGCATTTGCTTGAAGCAGAGGTTACGGCCGTTCGCCACCAATCCAACCAAGTCACCGGCGTACAGCTCAAAAATGGAGACGTGCTCTCAGCAGGCATCGTTGTCAACAGTGCTGGCGGTTGGGGCACCCAAATTGCCCAAACCTGCGGCGTGGAGCTACCAATGGAGCCAGTCATGCGGCAGGTGTATATTATAGAAACGGCCGTACGCTCCCAAAACATTCTGCCGCTGCTGCTGCTCCCCTCTGGCACCTACCTAATTCACGAAGGACATGGTCTGTTTATGTGCGGCCGTTCCTTTGCCGATGATCCCATTACCACCACCGACTTTAGCTGGCAGCGCAGCCGGTTCGAGGAACGCCTCTGGCCGGAACTGGTTGATTTTCTGCCCAGCTTCGATTCCCTGCGCGTCACCGATGGTTGGGCAGGTATCTACGCCGTTAACACCTTCGATGGCAACGCCATTTTGGGTGAATGGCCGGAACTGCGCGGCTTTTATTTGGTCAATGGCTTTTCTGGGCATGGCTTCCAGCAATGCCACGCAGTGGGACGTTACCTGGCAGAGTGCATTTTGGGGCTGCCGCCCACGCTGGATCTAGCCATCTTCTCCCCCCACCGCATTCTGGAGAATGCACCCGTGTTTGAAAACCAGCAAAAGCTCATTTGAGGCGGCACAAAACGGCCGTTTCTGCTCACCCAAACCACAGAAGTGCATTTTCCTTGCTAATTCCAAGCCAGCCGTGTTAACCAGTTAATTGATTTTACCCTCCTGATTCAGTTACACTGCCACCAATCATTTCACCGGAGGCAACTTCCTCATGCTAGAAAGCTTTGAATGTCCCAATTGTCAGGCATCACTGGATTACGATGCCGCATCCCCCACCCTGACGGTGCGCTGTCCCTATTGTGGCAGCACGGTCATTGTGCCCGATAATTTACGCAACCCTCGCCAACAACCGCAACAATCTACGGAAGTGCTGACAGAGGTGGTTCAATTGGTGGGGAACGGCCGTAAAATTGAAGCCATCAAGCTGTTCCGTGAACGGTTCAATGTGGGGCTAAAAGAGGCCAAAGACGTCGTGGATTCCATTGAGCGGCACGAAGATGTGCTGCTAGGCGGCACGAACTTTCACACAGAAGCCGTCACCATTGACCTCACCAATTCGCGTGCTGTGCAAACTGGCGGCAGGGGGTGTGCCATTTTCATTGGCGCGATGGTCCTTTTAGCCGTTGGCGTTGCTGCCGCTTTCTTTTTTGTCGTCCCTAGAGAAGCCGCAACTATTGTTGAAAGCATCACAACAATTACTGAATCCAGCTCAGAAACCATCATCATTGAAGATGAAATCAACAACGTTTTTGAAACGGTAGAATCCGCCCTGCCAGATGATGTCGCTATCGTCAGCACTGATCCCGATTTTGTTGAGGTTATCTTACGCATCGGTGGTGAAGAAGGCACTGGCCCCGGCTTTTTCAACGACACGCGCCGTCTGGCCATTGATGGGGATGGCAACATTTACGTAGGTGATTACAGCGGCGGCCGTATTCAGGTTTTTGATGAAAATGGCGAATTTGTCACTACTTGGAACGCTGGCCAAGATTTGTATATGGTGGGCATTGCTGCCAACCGGGCAGGTACTGTCTATGTCATCAAAACCTCCGAAATTGAACTGTACAACGGCCTGACGGGGGAGTCGTTGGGGATGCTAAATTTACCCGGCGGGCGAACGCTTTTTAGAACGGCCGCTTCTGGCCCAGATGGCTCTGTCTACTTCATTGCCAAAGATCGGTTGGTGCGGCTAGATAACAACGGCAACATCACGCTAGACATTACCGACCCCTTTGCCAACATCCCCGACTTTGCCACCACGCAGGAAGATGCGGCCGTTGATGGCGCGGGCAACATTTACGTGGTGGGCAGCGAAACCATCTACAAGCTCAACAGCAACGGGCAGTTTGTAGACCAAATTGGCAGCCAGGGAGACGCAGAAGACCAATTCTTCACCTCACCACGCGCCATTGCCGTAGATGGTCAGGGACGCATTTTTGTAGAATCGTTTCGGGGCATCAAAGTGTTTGAAGCAGACGGCCGTTACCTCACCACTATTGACTCTCCGGGTGCCAGCTTTGATATGGCGTTTAACGACGACAACGAACTGCTGGTAATGGACCGCAACGGCAACGAACTACGCAAATACCAACTGCTTCAGTAAATCAGTCATTCCTCCACCTTCGTGAGGGCAGGCTTTGCGAAGGCGGGAGCAACTGTGATAAAAGTCAAGAGCAAAAAGCGCATTTCGTTAAGCTGATATCCAAGCAGAGCCATCACGGACGATGGCATTCAAAATGGTTAACAATTTACGCATACAGGCCGTGAGAGCGACTTTGGGGAGTTTTCCTTTCGCAATCAAACGGTCATAAAAGGCTTTGAGAACCGGGTTATAACGAATGCCTGAAAGAGCAGCCATGTACAAAACAGAACGAACATCTGAACGTCCGCCAAAAATATGGCGTCGTCCGCGAGAACAGCCGCTGTCCCGATTGAAGGGAGCCAGGCCAACTAAGGCGGCGATTTTTTGTCGAGACAATGTACCCAATTCGGGCAATTCAGCCAGCAACGTAAAGGAGGTGACCTGGCCCACGCCGGGCACGCTTTCTAAACTGGTTCGTTTTTCGCGCCATTGGGCATTTTTGTTGATCCAATCATTGAGGTCTTCCTCAATTTCAGCTAATTCAGTAGCTAACCAATCCAGGTGCTTCTCCAAACGAGGCCGCAATTCTGGATTGACCGTGGTGTGCCGATTCTTCTCGGCTGTTTGCATATCGATCAGTTGGCGACGACGCGTGACCAATGCTTTGATGAGCTGCTGGTCTTGCGTCTTCAAAGTACGTACCTCTGGACGGACCGCCTGGGCAAAGCTGGCAATCATCTGGGCATCGATCTTGTCTGTCTTAGCTACTTGCCCTTTGGCACGAGCAAAGTTACGCACTCGTGTCGGGTTGACGACGACAATGGGCAGAGAGGCAGCGGCCAGTTCTGTAACCATAACTTGCTCGAATCCACCGCTGGCCTCAACCACTATCAAGGTGACAGCCGTTTTCGTTGACATTATTTCCACCAGGGTGGCGATACCGGTTGCGTCATTATCGTGTCGCAACACTTCTTCGATTCCCCACTGGGCTAAATCCAGGTGGTTTTTGGAAACGTCAATGCCAAAAAAGGTTTCTTCGGTTTGCTTTGCCATCAGGTACTCCTTTGTGACCCGCACTAGCAATGATACGGACTGCAATGTCCCAACAACTGTTCGGGTTCTCGCTGAATCTCTTGGCTCGGTGACCTGCGCTCCTGCGCGGCTGGTTGCCAATGACATCGGCCTACCAAGCTGGAGCAATCCTAACAAATGGTCGCTTTTTTGGCTGCTTGTTTTATCTTTTTCACGATGGGCCACATCTCCCGCACGGTTTCTTGCACCTAATGACAGTCGGCCTTTCGTCTTTGCTTTATCATACTAATGACAATCTGTTACCGTTTTATTTTCTGAATAACTGTTTTTTTTGCCCCTTCCCCACTCATCCACTAAACTCCCCCTCATGAATGACGTCCCTGCTGAATTTCGCTATCCCCACCGCCCCACCTTTCGCCGATTTTTGCGCTGGCTAGCTCGCCTCACGTTAAAATCCTTAACGCATTTCGAGGTCATTGGTGAAGAAAATATCCCCAAAAGCGGCCCATTTTTGGTAGTGGGCAACCATTTTGATTTTGCCGATCCGGTAGCAGTCTTGGCTGTGTTGCCGCAGCCACTGGAATTTTTTGCCGGTACGCAGCGTCCTGCCGCGCCACTCATCGCCAAATGGATACCAGAATTGTGGAAAGTGTATCTAGTTGAGCGGGGAACAAGCTCCAGATATGCGCTCAAGGCGGCCGAATACGTGATGAAGCAAAATGGCGTCCTGGGCATCTTCCCTGAAGGGGGCGCCTGGGCGCAGGTGCTTCGCCCAGCGCGACCCGGCACGGCTTACGTGGCTACGCGAACGGGCGCACCCATCTTGCCCATTGGCCTCACGGGAATGCCAGACATTTTCCCAGCGCTGCGGCGGGGGGAACGAACAAAATTAACGGTGCGAATTGGACGGCCGTTTGGACCTTTCAAGATCACCGGCAGAGGCAGAGAACGGCGGGAGCAGCTTGACGAAATCGGCCACGAAATCATGCGGCACATCGCCGCCCTGCTGCCGCCAGAAAAGCACGGCATTTATGCCGCCGACCGCAAACTGAGGGCAGAAGCAGAAGCGGTAGCCGCCTTTCCGTGGGATCCAACAACTGAGTTTTAGCCCCCTCCCTAGCCCTCCCTAAAAGGGGAGGGACGGCCCCCTCTCCTTGTGGGAGAGGGCTGGGGTGAGGGTGAAGGAGACAAAGATGCACTTCGATTTCGATACGGAAGTCAACAAATTTGGCATCAACAGCGTCAAGTGGGAATTTATTTCTGATGCCCATCTCAACACCAGGCAAACCAACCTGACCCACCCCAAACATGGGGCTAAACGGTTGCTGCCGCTGTGGGTGGCAGACATGGATTTTCGCTGCCCGCCACCCGTGGTGGAGGCGGTTGTCGAACGCGCCAAGCGGGGTGTGTTCGGTTACTGCACGCCAACCGACTCGTATTATGAAGCGGTCATTAACTGGTTTGCCCGGCGATACGGCCGTACTATTCAGCGTGACTGGATCGTAATGACACCCGGCGTCGTACCCGGCATCAACATGATGATCCAAACCTACACCCAACCCGACGACAAAATCATCATCCAGCGGCCTGTGTACCATCCCTTCACCAATTCCATTGTGAATAACAATCGGGTTGTTGTCTCTAATTCACTGGTGCTAAAAGACGGCCGTTACCAAATGGACTTTGACGATCTGGCAAAAAAAGCCGCCGACCCCGATGTAAAGATGGTCATCCTGTGCAGCCCACACAATCCCGTCAGCCGCGTCTGGAGCCGCGAAGAGCTCACCCGCTTTGGTGAGATTTGCCTAGACAATGACGTGCTGGTTGTTTCTGACGAAATTCATTGTGACCTGCTCTTTAGCGGCGTAGAATTCACAAGCTTCGCCAATATCAGCGAACGCTTTGCCCAAAACAGCATCGTCTGCACGGCTCCCAGCAAAACGTTCAACCTGGCCGGGATGAAGCTGTCTAACATCATCATTCCCAACGAGGCATTACGCACCCCGTTGGTCAAAACAATGAGCCAGGCTGGACTACATAACACCAACAGTTTCAGCGTAGTGGCAACTGAGGCGGCCTATAACTTTGGCGAGGAATGGTTAACGGCCGTTATGGCCTACGTAGAGGACAATTACAACTTCATGAAGGCATTCCTCGCCGAGCACCTGCCCCAGCTTCATCTGCTGCCCGCCGAAGGCACCTACCTGGTCTGGCTAGACTGCCGCACTTTAGAGCTAACCGTCGAAGAACGCAAAAAACGCATCTTTGAAGACGCCCGCGTCTACCTGGACGAAGGCGAAATGTTTGGACCCGAAGGGGCAGGCTTTGAGCGGTTTAATTTGGCCTGCCCCCGCCCATTGTTGGCAGAAGCGTTGGAGCGCCTGGCGACGGTTATCGGTAATCAGTAATCCGTTTACCGTTCACCGATTACCGACTTATGAAAGTAACCTTAATCGCTACTGCCAAATTCGGCCTGGAAACAGTCGTGAAGCAAGAAGTACAGGCTTTGGGCTTTGAGGAAATTGTGGTGTCAGACGGCCGTATCGAATTCCAGGCCACCCTCACCGATATCCCCAAAGCCAACCTGTGGCTGCGCTGCGCTGACCGTGTGCTGCTCAAAATCGCAGAATTCCCCGCCCACACCTTCGATGATTTGTTTGAGCAAACCACTGCCCTCCCCTGGGAGGATTGGATTATGCAGGACGGCAAATTCACGGTTAATGCCAAATCACACAAATCGGTACTCAAAAGCGCCCGTAGCTGCCAATCCATCGTCAAAAAAGCAGTCGTGGAGCGGCTAAGAACCGCCTACCAACTCGACTGGTTCCCTGAAACCGGCGCTGAGTTTACCATTCAACTGGCCCTGGTGCGGAACAGTGCTTTGCTCACCCTGGATACGTCTGGCATAGGGCTGCACAAGCGCGGCTACCGCGCCGATGCGGGCGAAGCACCTCTTAAAGAAACGTTTGCCGCCGGGCTAGTAAAACTCAGCTACTGGCAGCCAGACCGCCTGCTGCTGGACCCAATGTGCGGTTCCGGCACCATTCTCATTGAGGCAGCGATGATGGGGCGCAATATCGCGCCGGGGCTGCAACGCAGCTTTGCCGCCGAAGGGTGGCCCACCATCCCCGCCGAGGCGTGGGCGCAGGCCCGCCAGGAAGCCCAAAACGCCATCTTGCCCAGCGGCAACTTGCAGCTACAGGGCAGCGATAGCGACCTGGCCAGCATCGAAATCGCCAAAAGCAATGCCGCCAAAGCAGGCGTCGCCGACGACATTCATTTCCAGGTGAAAGACGTTAGAAAATTGTGGATTGACCAGCAGTTTGGTATCGTGATTACCAATCCACCCTATGGCATTCGCTTGGCAGAGTACCGGGAGCTGAACAGTATCTACATCGCGCTGAACAAAATGTTCCGCAAAAAAGATGGCTGGTCCATTTACATCCTCACTGCCGACAAAAAGTTCCCAGATTATTTCAAACGAGCCAAACCCAACCGGGTACGCAAGCTGTACAATGGTACGATTCAGACAAACTATTACCAGTATTACGGCCGTAAACCCCCAAAAAGCTAGCAACATCCACCTTTCAACCTATCCATGACTTTCCTCCTACCATTCTGGGGCTATTTGTCACTTCGGATGCGCTACCCTTTGCCTCATACTGTTTTTTAATATCCTCCGCATAAGAACTCCTTATCCTTAACAGATTAGTTTTACATAATCAAAGCATTTCATGCCGTTCACGGCGGCATGTCATGCCTTAACTTGATTCCACCTGAGGAACTAGACATTATGGCCCACGTTTCACGCAAACTGTCGAATGCCTTTGAAGGTGCGTTGGCTGGCGGCGGCGATCCAGCTACCTCACCCCTCTATATTTTTGGTCCATTTCTAAAATTAATTGTGGTCGCAGGCGTTGCCCAGGTGACGTTTGGCGCTAGCGTTTGGCTGGTAGTGTTTACCATTGCGATGGTTTCTGCCATGTACCGGCTGGTGATGCTGTGGATTACAGATGGCAGCGGCGGCAGCGGCCTCAGCGAAGAGGAGTTTGGCAGTTGGGCCGTAAAGCTCAATGCAGGCATCACGTTTATTGAGTACACGCTTACATTTTTAGTAAGCATGGCCGCGCTGGTCACGTTTATTGCTGACCGCTTTCCGGTTTTGAATGATCTTTTCCTGGGGCTACGAATCCGTGTTTTTGTCGCCATCGTCCTCAGTTTGCTCACAGGCTGGCTGGTGAACCGAGGCCCCAAAGTGGCGGCAACCGCGTTTGGGCCAGCGACAGCGGCCGTTTTGCTGCTGCTGTGGATTATGGTTTTTGCCACCATTTGGCAGTATGGCTTCCGTCTGCCCACCATTGATTGGCGGGCGTTCGCTCCACCTTACATCGGCTTTACGTTTGGTGGCTTTGCTCGCATTTTGGCGGTGATGACAGGGATTGAGGTGTTTGCCAATCTGGTTGCTGCTTACGACGGCTCACCGCAGGAGAAAAGCCAAAAAGCGTTTGGCAGTTTGCTAATTATTATGGGAACAACGGCCGTTACCATGCTCATCGTCGGCCCCATCATCTTTGAATTGGCAGACCCCACCAACACGGAAGTCTCTGTCTTTACCCAGACGATGGATTTGCTTTTGCCCGCACCACTGCCGTTCATCGGCACGTTGGTGGGCGTGGCGGTGCTGCTTTCTGCCTCGGCGGCCAGTGCCCAGGGACTGCAAAATCTGTTTGTGGGGCTGCGCTTTCGCCATTATGTGCCTAAGTTCATGGGCAAGCGCAACCAGTTTGGCGTCGCCGACAAACCAGTCTGGCTAGAAGTCATTTTGGTGATTATCTGCTTCCTCTTTTTTGGCACGCACGAGGAGACATATCTGGCAATTTATGCCGCTGGCGTCTTTATTTTACTCAGCATGACGGGCTGGGCTGCCAGCAAGCGGCTGCTGCGGCAGCTACGGCAAGCTTTCTCCATCGGGCAAACGGCCGTTCTCCTGGGAACGATCATTGCCTCAATTCTTACCACTGGAGCCACCGTCATCATTTTCCAGGAGCGATTTTTTGAAGGAGCCTGGACGTATCTGCTTTTTTTACCACTGCTGTACGTGGTGTTTAGCTACTTTCGCACCCATTTGGGTGAGCCAACAGCCGTTGAAGATCGACTGGGCAAGCTCATTTCCGCACGTCCTGCGCTGGCTTCGGCGCACATTGGGCTAGGCTTTACCAAAGCTTACCCGCCGCAGCACATTTTGGTACCGCTGGATGGCTCACCGCTGGCGGAAACGGCCGTGCCCGTAGCTACCCAAATCGCAAAGCAGTTCAATACGCCATTAACGCTGGTGTCTGTTGCTGAAGATTCAGCACAATCGGTCCAAAAAGCATATTTGGATGGCGTGGCAACGCAATGGCAAAATGGGTCTCATGGCATCCAGATGGCTGTACAAACGGGCCCTGTCGCCAAAACAATTGAGCAAACGGCCGTTGCCCAAAACGCTGATCTCATCATTATGTCTACGCGCGGGCATTCAGGCATGAGGCGGCTGCTATTGGGAAGCGTAGCCGGGCAGCTTGTGCAGCAAGTTACGCTGCCGGTTTTGCTGCTGCCGCCTGATTTAGAAACGGCCAAACCAACCCAGTTCCGCAAAATTCTCATCACTCTGGATGGCTCCCTCTATGCCGAGCGCGTTCTCCCCTACACACTACCCATTGCCCAAAAATTTGGCAGCGAGCTGCTGCTGCTCACCGTTCCTCAACCCAACGCCGAAGAAACCCTGGGCTTGAAAATGCAGCAATATCTAGACAGCGTCGCCAAATTCTGCAACAATGAAGGCGTACTCGCTAAAGTGTGTCTGACCGGAGATGATCCGGCCAAAACAGCAATACAGCTCAGCCAGGAAGCAAACATTGACCTCATCATGCTGGCTACCCACGGACGAGGTAGCTGGCAGCGAATGCTCCTTGGCAGCGTTGCCGACGAAATCGTGCGGCAGGCAAATTGTCCCGTATTCCTTGTGCCAATTCGAGAACAACGAATGCCGGATGAAGGAAAATAACATGCTAAAAGATTCCCACAATTTCCCCACAAACGGCCTCAACGTTCTTTCTGATTCCTTGCGGGACATCACGATTGAACAAAAATTTGCCACCATTCAAAAGCGAATGGCCCCAATGTTTGAAACGGTGTTTCCCGATCCGCTAGCGCCTCGCACCGTTATTGTGATTCCCAGCCTGACAATGGATGCGGAAGAGCTAAATAAAATCTCTGGCATCTATCATTACGAGGAGCGCATGTTGTGTCTGCTGATGCTGCTGCAACTGCCGCGCACGAATCTTATTTTTGTTACCAGCCAGCCAGTTCATGAGGCGATCATTGATTATTATTTGCATCTTTTACCGGGCATTCCGGGCTACCATGCCCGGCGGCGGCTGACTTTACTTAGCTGTCATGATGGCTCCTCTATTTCGCTCACCGAAAAAATCTTGCAGCGGCCTCGCCTGCTAGACCGTATCCGCGCCGCCATTCCCAACCCGGAAGTAGCACACATCACTTGCTTCAACACCACACCACTAGAGCGACGGCTGGCGGTGGAGCTAAATGCGCCGCTCTACGCTTGCGATCCGGCCTTAACGCATTGGGGCTCAAAGAGCAACGGCCGTAAAGTGTTTCAGGCGGCTGGCGTACCTTTACCCATGGGCTTTGAAGATTTACGCGACGAGCAAGACATCATCAATGCACTCACCCAACTAAAAGAAGCCCAACCATCGCTGCGAAAGGCGGTTGTGAAGTTAAATGATGGTTTTTCTGGCGAGGGAAACGCCGTCTTTTCTTACGAGGGATGTGGCGTGAACGGCAACTTGCGTTCCTGGATCGCCACCGAACTACCCAAACGCCTCCGCTTTGAAGCAGCCACCGAAACGTGGGCCAGCTTTAGCCAAAAGTTCCGCCAAATGCAGGGCATCGTCGAAAGCTGGATTGACGGTGAAGACAAACGTTCCCCGTCCGTGCAGTGCCGCATCAACCCGCTGGGACAAACTGAAATTGTGTCTACGCACGATCAGGTGCTAGGCGGCCCGTCCGGGCAAATCTTCCTCGGCTGCACTTTCCCCGCCGACGCCGAATATCGCCTGGAAATTCAGGAAGCCGGCCGGCGAATTGGGGAGGTTTTGCAGCAGCAGGGGGTGATCGGCCGTTTTGCTGTTGACTTCATTTCAGTACGCGAAGGAGATAGCTGGCAGCACTATGCCATCGAAATTAATTTGCGAAAAGGGGGCACCACCCACCCCTTCCTCATGCTGCAATTTCTCACCAATGGCATCTACGACGTGGGTGAGGGACAATATTTCACGCCAATGGCCCAGCCCCGCTACTACTACGCCTCCGACAACGTACATAGCAACGCTTACCTGGGACTCACGCCGGACGATTTGGTTGATTTGGCCGTGCTGAATGGGCTGCACTTTAGCGGCGCCACGCAGCAGGGCGTGGTCTTTCATCTGATGGGCGCGCTATCGGAGTTTGGCAAATTTGGCACCGTCTGCATCGGCGACAGCCCCGAACGCGCCAAAAAACTGTACAAAAAGACAATCAACACGCTGGAACAAGCTGCCAATCTTTAACTACATATAGCTGCTTTTGAGGGAAATAACCGCGTTTCATTTGTCATTACCGCGCAGGCGGTAATCTAGTGGACTCCCGCCTGCGTGGGAGTGACAGGTGAGAGATAGCAGCAAGGCAGGATACCGTCACAGCACAATCATGAAGACCTGCCTAAAGTAGAAGCAGGGTTTGGTCTTGCTGGAACGCGAAAATTCTTACCCTTCAGTGAGCTCAAATTGCCATGAATAACTTTTTATTTCTCCCGATGTCTGCTGGAATTCAAACGTAACCTCTTGCAGGCCAGGAGCCAGCAATGCCTTACCGCACGCTACAGCATCGCCAACACCTCTCTTGAGAATCTCACCCTCTAAATTGCCGATGTTAATTAATTCTAAGCTACTATGACCAGCGGTAATATCGGTAAGATCCTCATTGTTGATGCTTATTTTGATTCTTTCTGAAATCGAGCTATCTTCACTGAAATCGTCCCCTACTTGGGCAAGGACTCCTAAACGTATTTCTATACAAACTTTACTCTTAAAGCCAAATCTTCGACTTCCTAAAGCGGAATAAACTATAATACCAGTTCGCTCATAATATTCATCAGTTAAATCGGCTGAATAAATACTTAATGGTATTGACTCAAATTCTTGTGGAGAAACTTTTTGAACAAAATTAGGCTGTTCAATAATTTCAAATTGCCACGAATAACTTTTTATTTCTCCCGATGTCTGCCGGAATTCAAACGTAACCTCTTGCAGGCCAGGAGCCAGCAATGCCTTACCGCAAGCGACAGCATCGCCAACACCACTCATGAGAATCTCACCCTCTGAATTAACCAGGTCAGTTGATACTAAGTGCATATGACCAGCGGTAACATCGGTAAGGTCTTCATTGTTGATGCTTATTTTGATTCTTTCTAAAATCGAACTATTCTCACTGAAATCGTCCCCTACTTGAGCAAGGGTTCCTAGACTTATTTCTAAACAAACTTCACTTTTAAAGCCAAATTCACGACTTCCTAAGGCGGTAGAAACAACAGCACCTGTTCGATCATAATATTCATCAGTTAAATCTGCTGAATAGAGACTTAATGGTATTGCCTCAAATTCTTGTGGAGAAACATCTAGAACAAAATTAGGTCGCTTGACACTGTTCGCTAAATCATTTTGATGTACTAAATTCTTAGATTGATTCTCAGTGGTATTTGAGATTTTCGCACAGCTACAGAGCACCAATAATTGGAGCAAAGTCGTATAAAAAAGGAAGCGGAGAGTTGGTAGGTAATTTTTCGTACGCATACAAATTTGTGTCCACATATCTAGCGTGCGGAAGCCGGGGCGGAGTTGCTAGTTTCCTTGCGCCCCGCTAACCCACTCCGCATAAAATCAATTAAATAGTTTAAGTTATTTTCTATCTCGTCAGGGTTTGTTAGATCGGCAAAATCAGCGACGTTGTTGAACAGGTAACCAATGGTGCGCTTGATAAATGCCAATGGCAAATCCTCCCGAAATTCACCCCGCTGATACGCTTGCTCAATGAGCTGGTTGATCCCATCGTTTTCGCCAAAATCGTGCCGCGCCATCGCTTTTTCGTAAATGGCATTTCCTTTCTCGCGTACAAAGCTTTGGCCAAAATCGTTCACAGCCGGGTATTGGGCGGCAAAGGCTACGCCATGCTCAATTTGCGTCTTGAAAACGGTAAAAATATCTTGCTGAAAATCTTCTGGTCGCATGACGCTGGCCAAAAATTGCTGTTTCTGCTCCACCAGCAAATCTGTTAGCGCCAAGTAAAGTGACGCCTTGTTCTTGAAGTGGTAATAAAATTGCCCTTTGCTCATGCCGGCATCGTCTAAAATGCGATTGATGGAGGCTTGCTCGTAGCCATAAGCAATAAACTCTTTCAGGGCTGCATCCAGCAATTTTTGCTTGTGCTCAAATGTTTTTTCAAAACTCATTGAGATTCCTCTGATGGCCTTGCTAAAACCTAGTTCTTCGTTAATGTCAGTCATATTAGACCAACAAGTCTAGGCTGTCAAATCCATAATAATCTGGTGATTTTTGGCACTTGTCCGGCGCATAAACATTTTCGTACAATGTCCGCATGCCACCCACAACCCCATCTTCCCGCCTAACCGACAGTCGGCTGGCCAACTTGGCCGCCCGACAAATTTACGATGGCTTTTGCCGATTTTGCGGCCGTTTCCAAGAAATTACCTGTTTAGCCCAAAAACGATTTGAAGAAAAGGATTGGCACGCCCAACGCACTGACTCAGTGCAGCGTCTCAATTTGTACCGGGAAATCGTAGACCGCGTGGTGATCATGGTGGAAGAGTTACTGGGCGAGCGGCGCACGCGCAAAGTAGTGTGGTCTAGCATGAAAGCCGTCTACTCTGGCCTCATTGCGGAGCAAGCGGATTGGGAGCTAGCCGAAACGTTTTTCAACTCCATTACGCGCCGCATCTTCACCACGGTGGGGGTTGATCCCCAAATTGAGTTTGTTGACCCGGATTTTGATTTGCCGCCGTTGACCAATCCGCAATCCTTGTACACCGTCTACTATCCTGACAATTTGGACGAGACGGTGCGGCAAATGCTTTTGGCCTGCCAACTTACGGTACCCTTTGCCAATTTTGCTGAAGATTGCCGCCAAATCAGTGAACGGCTGCGCTGTTTTCTGCAAAAAAATCGCACTTCTCTGTATCGAATTGACGTTATTGATTCGCTTTTCTTCCGAGGCAAGGGTGCTTATCTGATTGGACGAATCTACACGCCACAGGGGTTGGTGCCATTGGCTTTGGTTTTGCTACAGGGCAAAAAGGGCATTTTTATTGACGCGGTGCTGCTGGATGAGGGCAGCGTCAGTATTTTGTTTAGCTTTACCCGGGCATACTTTCATGTGATGGTGGAACGGCCGTCTGACCTTGTGCAATTCATCCGCTCCATCCTCCCTCGCAAGCGCATCGCCGAAATTTACATATCGCTAGGCTACAACAAGCATGGCAAAACAGAGCTGTATCGCACGCTTCTGAATCATTTCAAACAATCAGACGCCCAACTAGAAATTGCCCCCGGCCAGCATGGCATGGTGATGACCGTTTTCACACCGCCAGACCTTGACGTGGTATTCAAGCTCATCAAAGATCGGTTTGCGCCGCCTAAAACAACCACACGCCAGGATGTGATGCGTAATTATGAAATGGTGTTCCGCCACGACCGTGCCGGAAGGCTGATTGATGCCCAATCGTTTGAATTTTTAGAGTTCAAGAAAAGTCGGTTTACCAAAGCGCTATTGGCTGAACTGCTGGAAATTGCTGCCAATACAGTGCATATTGAAGAAAATATGGTCATCGTTGACCATGCGTACGTGGAGCGGCAAGTTACGCCGCTGGACATCTTTTTGAAGCAGGCAGACCAAGCCACGGCCAATCGCGTCATTGTGGATTATGGCCAGGCGATTAAGGATTTGGCGGTGACCAACATCTTTGCCGGGGATATGCTGCTGAAAAATTTTGGCGTGACGCGGCATGAGCGGGTGGTTTTTTATGATTACGATGAGCTACGGCCGTTAACCGAATGCAACTTCCGCAATTTCCCCCAGGCCATGAGCTACGAAGATGAGCTAGCCGCTGAACCGTGGTTCCACATTGCCGAAAATGATGTGTTCCCTGAAGAGTTCCTTCATTTTATGGGATTGCCTGGCAACGTAAAAGGAACATTTATGCAGCACCACAGCGATTTGCTAGACGCCACCTTTTGGCAGCAAACCCAGCAGCGCATTTTGGCGGGGGCGATTATTACGATACGGCCGTATCTAGAACAACACCGCTTGCCCCAACCCTCCGACATCCTTGACAGTTAACCATCCCCACGTAAAATTAGCCACACACAGAGCAAAAGAGTTTCGTGAGAAGACACCCTTCTCTTTTCTCTCTGTGTCCTCCGTGGCAAAAAAATTTCGCAGCAATGATCGCCTTTGGCAAGCGGGAGCTGCAAACCCAAGAAAGTGCCGCTGACCAATACCCAGCGGAAGCAGGGTGGAACCGCGACTTGAAAAAGCCGTCCCTGCAACACAGACATTGTGTTGCAGGGGCTTTTTTGTTTTTACTGATTTTTTGTAGGGGCGAGACGACCGGGATTCAAACTGGCAAAACAAAAAGGCATCTCTCCCGGTCGTCTCGCCTACGCACAACCAACATCGCGCAAAGAATGCGCGGCTACAGAAGAGGAAAATCATGACTGAATTTACTCTGGAAACGATTACCGCGCTGGCAAAGCGGCGCGGCTTTGTCTACCAAACCTCCGAAATTTACGGCGGGCTGGCCAGCTCTTACGATTACGGCCCGCTGGGCATCGAACTGCTGCGAAACATCAAAAACAAATGGTGGCAAGAAATGATCCGCAAACGCGCCGACATGATCGGCCTGGATTCGCAAATTTTGCTGCATCCACAAACGTGGGTGGCATCTGGGCATGTGGCCTCCTTCACCGATCCGCTGGTGGAGGACAAAGTGACGCACAAACGTTACCACGCTGATCATTTGATTGAAGCGTGGCTGGCAAAGCAGCCGGATCCGCCCGAATTGATTGTTGAAGCCTTGAGCGTGGCCCAAATGGGAGAATTTATTGCCGAAAAGAAGATTCTTAGCCCGGACGGCAACCATGTGACTGAGCCGAAGGAGTTCAACATTTTGTTTGAAACGGCCGTTGGCGCAATCGAAGGAGCCAAGTCCAAAGTTTATTTGCGGGGTGAAACCGCCCAGGGCATCTTCACTAACTTCCGACAGGTGCTGGATTCCACCCGCGTGAAGCTGCCGTTTGGCATTGGGCAAATTGGCAAAAGCTTCCGCAACGAAATCACCACCGGGCAATTTGTCTTCCGTACGCTGGAGTTTGAGCAGGCGGAGATTGAATATTTCTTCGACCCGGAGCAAACCGATTGGCAAGAACTGTTGCAGCAATGGCAACAGCACATGTGGGACTTTGTTGTCCACACGCTGGGCGTGCGCGAGGAAAACCTGCGCTGGCGACGCCATTCCGACAAAGAGCGCAGCCACTACAGCCGGGAAACATACGACCTGGATTACCGCTTCCCCTTCGGCTTTAAGGAACTGTGGGGCGTGGCCTATCGCACCGATTACGATTTACAGCAGCACATCCAGCATTCGGGCGCAAAACTGAGCTACAAAGACCCGTTCACAGGCAAGCAGTTTGTGCCGCACGTCATCGAGCCAGCGGTAGGCATTAACCGTCTCTTTCTCATGCTGCTGTGCGATGCGTACTGGCACGATGCGGAGAACAAGCGAACCGTTTTGCGTTTTAATCCGGAATTGGCACCTTACAAGACGGCCGTATTCCCCCTCCTCCGCAACAAGCCAGACCTGGTGCAAAAAGCCCAGGCCGTCTACGAGATGGTCGCCCCGCATCACGCCACCACCTGGGACGACCGAGGCAACATCGGCAAACGATATTACTACCAAGACGAAATCGGCACGCCATTTTGCATCACCATAGATTTTGAGACATTAGAAACCAACAGCGTCACCGTCCGCCACCGCGACACCACACAGCAAACGCGCGTGAACATTGGCCAATTGTTGAGCTATTTGCAAGACCAACTTTAGAGGACGATTTCATGTAATTTACAATCCCGATTCATCAAATTCGCGCACGGCTTTGGGGCCACTAAGTTCAAGTCCGGCATAAAAACCAGCGCGGTCTTTTTGGCGATAATCCAGCCTCTCAACCTGGAATGGCATTAGCTTTTCCCGATTACGCCGCCGCTGCACGACTTCCAGATAATAATCCAGCGCATTCCGCACACTATGCACATCTGTCCAGTTCGATTTGTACACGGGAACGGCCGCACGGTTAAAAATCCAGGTCATGTTGGGCATAGAGCCAAAGGCACGGTGACAAGCCCCGTCCAGGCTGTCTAGCAAGATGGGTCGCGTCACGCCGTAGACGGTTTGCATCGCCCGTGCGTGGGCTGTTTTCTGCACCATCGAAGTAAGATGTGGGTAATTTTCACCTGGATGGGCTTCATGCGTGTAAAGAAAAATGGAGCCGATTTGTTGGCTGGCGTATTCATCGGCCAGGGCATTCATGGATGGCGCCGCCATCCCGCAATAAGGTCAGGTAAAGCTGCCAAACTCCACTACCGTAAAGCGATTGGCCGCTAAAATCTGGCTAAGGTTCGTTTCCGTGCCACCCAAATGCCACAAAGGAAAATCCGGCATCGTTTCACCCAACGGCGGACTGTCCATAAAGTTCATCCAGGGTGCCACGTTTTCTTCGGTAAATGAATCATAATTGTACGCTTTCATTAAGTCAGTTGTCGTCATGAAAACTCCTTCTATAAAATGAGACGCGCTGATTTTAACAACTTCGGCCGTTTTCGTCGCGGAACAGTAGCACTTTATGAACAGTCACAAAGTAAACGGCCGTCCGTGAGCCAGATCACATAACTCTTTGCTGCTAAACAAACCATGAGGAACTGCTCCCTCTTTTGAAGCGCAGGGGCACAATGGGTAAAATCAACCCATGAATAAATTGATGCGCTTTACCACTGGTTTTTGCCTCATTATCATCGCGCTGGCCGTTAGCTGCGGGAGTGAGCCTCAAGTTGAAGAAAGTGACGAGGGTGATCCAACCGGTACGGCCGTTCCCGCCACCACTGAATCCACTGACAACACCCCACTTCCCCCACCCGCCATCGCCACGCAACTGCCCACCGGCACGCCTGCCATCACCGAAGAAACCACTACCAGCGAAGCCAGCTTCATCCCCTCCCCCATTGATGGCGAAGGGTCGCTGATTGGCCTGACAATGAACAGCCAGGTAGGCATTTTGCTGGACGAATATCCTGAGGCGATGCGTGATGAAGTAGCCACCGTGCTAGCTGCCGAATCGGACGCTTTTTGGATTGATCTGGCCCAACGGCAGGTGGCACTCACCTATAACCGCCTCTATTTTCGGCCGTATTTCTATGCTGACAAAGGAGAACTCCCCCTGCCGCCGCAATCCCTCTGGCACATCGAGCTAACTAGTGAACCCACGCGCCAAACCATCAATAATCACGAACTCATTCTGATTGATTACACCTTTAGCAGCACCTTGCTCGCCGCGCAGGACGAACCGGGCAAAGCAGAACCTGCTTTGGCAGAAGTCGGCGGCGTTTGGGAAGAGCCATTCATCTTGCCGCCAGACCCCACACAGCTGCTCCAGCGCACGAGCAACGCCTGCCTCAACGAAGGTGGGTTCCCGCCCAACAGTTATGACTCGGAAAATGTGGACATCTTCTTCGATTACAGCTGCACAGCAAACAGCAGCGGCGCGGCAGGTTGCCATCGCTCTACGCTGCCAGCCCTCTCCTGTGTGCAAGCGTTGAATGCAACGGTGGGTACGGTGGAAACGGCCGTTCGCTTCACGCGCCTGCCCTGGGATGAGGAACTTGCCAACCAGGTACGCATCGGCGTAGTGGTATCGCCGGATGCCCCCGATTTGCTGGTGGTCAGCGAAGATTTGCAAAACACCCGCATCATTTACCGCTACTTCCCCAGCAACAGCTGCGCCCGGGCCGAAGGCTGCATCAACGGCACCGGCTGGCGGCGGCTACTCCAGTTCGACGCCACCGCCCACAATTTAGGCGCCGCAGCACTGGACATCGGCCCGGTGGTGGCAGAAAATCCGCTCACCAACATGCTGGAATACAATAGCTGCCACGACCATTTTCACTTCCAAAATTACGGCGAATTCCAGTTGGGCACTAATAGCCAGCCCAGCAAGCAGGCATTTTGCGTGGAAAGCACCAGCCGCTTCAGCAATAACGAACTGTCGCCGCTAACCCACGACTTTAGCTGCACCTATCAGGGCATCCAGGCAGGCTGGGTAGATGAGTACCGCGCGGGGCTAGATTGCCAATGGGTAGACATTACAGATCTGGAAATCGCAGGGGACGCTGCGGAGTTGCCGCTCAGCTTCCGCTTCAACACCGAGCAATTTTTGTGCGAGGGCTACCCGGTGCTAGACGATTCAGGGCAGCCGATCTTTGAGCCGAGCGGCCTCCGCAACAGCGACGGCCTGCCCATCAGCCGCCCGCAGTGTGACTTTGTAGCCGATTGGGATGCGACAAACAGCGGCACAGAAACGGTCACCATTCCCGCGGCGGGCAGCTTCGTCACCGAACCTTGCGCCAGTAGTGAGCTAGGACCACGCCGAAATTGTGGCTTTACGGCCGTTCCCCTCCCAAATTTGCCCGAACCGAGTGATTCAGAGGAACGGCCGCTCCGCTGCACACCGGGCAGCACGGTGCAGCTAAGCTGTTCGGTTGATGGCAACGCGGCGCAAGTGGCACGCCTCTGCGAGACAAGTTCGGTACTCGGCGTAGGTACCGCCTGCACCTTCACCGACTCGCTACTCAATCAGATAATCTCCGGCAGCAACGTCACGCTTAACTTCACTTGCCCATTCGTGCGGGATGAAAACGAGCCGGGCGGCGACTACGCACTCTACACCGCCCCACTCTTCACTGGCGATGCGCCTGCCGAAGTTACCTGCACACCGATAGAATAATAATCTAACCGCTGAGGCGCGGAGAACGCAGAGGAAACCAAAAAGAACTCCGCGTCCTTTGCGACTCCGCGGTTAAAAACAGGAGGATTTGTGAGATATTTTTTTGCATGGTTGGGGTCTAAACGCGCCGCCAAGCGGGATGTGGCGGAACCGGGCTGCTTGCTCGACCACGCGGCCAACGCCAATTTGCCCGTCCCGGCGGGCGGCATTTTGCTGCACAATTTTTATGAGCTGCTGCTGGAAGAAAACGTCCTTGAAGAAAGTGAAGGCAAAGTGACGGTCATATCTGCTGACGCTTTACACGAGATGCTTTTCGATTTGGCTCATTTTCCCGAAATTGACGCGCCGATGGTGATACGGCCGTTACATACCAACAGCTTCAGCCCCACACTCCCACCCATCCAAATTGCCAACCACACCCAGCTTGCAAATTCGCTATGCGAAGGATGGTCTACACAAAACGGCCGTCACGACCTGCTACTAATTACCTTGCCAGAGATTGAATGTAGGGGAACGGCCGTTTCCCCAAAAAACGCCACAACAGACCAGCTCATCCAGCAAGACACCACCACACCTCTCCCCCGCCTAATCCGCTGGCAGCGCCCCGGCGACAATCTGCCGTCCCACGCTCAGCGGCTGCAAATGCTCCTGCGCGGCCTGCGCCGCACCTTTGGTGATGATGGGTGGGAGATTGAGTGGGTGGATGACGGCCGTATCTGCTGGCTGTGGGAACTAAAGCAAACAAGCTAATCAGGAAGAATGTAATGGGTAAAACAAAGAAAAAATTCATTCTCTTAACACTTGTTGGCTTCTTCGTAGCTTTGTTTGTTTACCGAAGCTTCCAGCCAATATCAACGCTACCCCTTGACGATCAATGTATTGCTTCATTCGACACATTTGCATTTACATTCCCTGACAGATACGGGCCCACACAAGAAGTGATATTGCCTCTTCACCCGTGGGAAGCCATCACTACATTACCCGAGGTGGAAGACTTGCCCGCTGGTCGAGTCAGCGGAAAACTTGAAGTAGAAACTGTCCGGCATAACAATGGGAATCGGGAAATTTGGGTATCAAATCCTAGATCAGATAAGGGTTTTGTTTACCTTGTGTACTTTGAAGGCGCAAAAGAATGGCTTCAAATTCAGATGGAATTTAAAGGCTGGTTCTACCCAGAAGAAAGTTTACACATTTCTCGTGAAAATAGCGTTTGGAAAATCAGAATTTTTGACGGGCAAATCCTTCTTTTCGTTTTTGATGATGATTCAAAACGTTTCATTGAGCAACAAGTAGTAACCATTCCACCGGAATGGAGGCTCAAAACGAAATCTTTACGAAGAAATGTCTTTGACAATATCCAGACATTGTGGGATGAGAATGACACCTTGTGGATATTTTCTAGCAATGATGCAGTTTACAATTTTGATCCAGCTACACAGCAACTAAATCGTCTTGCGTCACTTGAAGGATATGCGACCTTTAGCGACTTAGCTTCTGACTTCAAAAATGAAGTTTTCTTCGATGCCTATGACGATCAAACCGTTTCTGGAACTGTTTTGCAATACAATATTTCCACTAATGAGCTTGCAGAGGTCTCGCTTTCAAAAATGCCTGGCTCCTCCGTTAGTCTCGTTGACTTAAACGGCAACTTTTGGCTAGGAAATAGTTACGGCTATCGAACACCTGAAGGGAATTGGAAACGGCTCAATCCAAACCCAATCAATTTCTGGTGGCACATGGATTTTCTTGATGATTGGAGATATTACGTTCCTCCAACCCCAGTTCAACAAACTTCTGACGGCCGAATTTGGTTTGTCATCAACCGATCACAAGAATGGAACACATTGCGAAGCGGCATTGCCTGGTTTGACCCAAATACAGAAGAGGGTTGTTGGTTTACTAGTGAAGGTGCCCAAATTGTCGAAGATAGTCAGCAAAATTTATGGGTGGTGATCGAAAACACATTGTACAGATACGAAAACGAAACGCTGGCACAGTGAGTTATCCTTGACTAACCAACACTATTAGCATACAAATTATGTTTGAGACATTACTTCGAGACATAATCCCAGTCCCCATTATTTTCATTATATCTATTATCTTTTTGCTGCTTGGAGCATGGAAGTCCGTATTTAATCCTGCGAGAAGGCTATATAAAGGGAGGCTTTTGGAGGATGAAGGGTGTCATAAAATCCGAGTTCAAGCGAGCCTTTTTTACAGCATCTGCTCGGTTTTTCTTTTCTTGTTGATATCGCTCAATTCAAACGAGATAATCCTGAAAGTAAAAGACCTGCCATCCTTCTTTCTTCTTTCAGGTATCTGCCCAGGATTACTGTGTTTCTTGGGCAGTTATGCCCTCTTGAAGCGATTGTGCTAGGTCTAGGTCAAACAAGTCTTCCAAAAAATCTACTGTGGCTATCGTCTTGCCGTGCCACCTGCCTGCTTTGGGATGGTCTTCTGGATGTGCTGTGACTGACCTGCGTCCCGCCGTGCCACTTTTTTGCCTGTCGTGGATGTGGTAGAAAGTTGGGAATTGTTGACGAAAACGGCCGTTACCTCCTACCGCTCGCGTAAGCGTGGCTCAAAAATGCGCTCCAAACCGATGCCCAGCATGGCAAAGGCAAACCCCGTCAGGAACAGCAGCCCCAACGGTGCCATTACCAAATGGGTGGAATTGGTGTAAATGCCATAGGAGAGAGCTTCTACCACCAGCTTACCCCAGGTGGGTAAATATGGGTCGGTAATGCCCAAAAAGGCGAGCGTCGCTTCCAAAAAAACATAGCTTGGCACCAAAATAATCAGTTTAGGCACCAACACCGTGACGATGCGCGGCACCATGTAGCGCACCACAATCCGCCAATTGCTGGCTCCATACACCTGCGCCGCCTGAACGTACGGCTCCGAACGAATTTGCAAAAATGCCGCCCGGTATGTCTTTACCGCACTACCAAACAGCGTCAGCGCCACCGTCACCGCCAAAATGGTGAGAATGCTGCGCGAGTAAAGCACAAACACCATCAAGGCCACAGGGAAAAACGGCAAGATCAGGTTTACCTCGGTTAAGAATTGCACAACGCGATCCACCCAGCCCCCAAACCACGCGCCTAGTGCAGCAACCAGCATCCCGCCCACGGAGGTGGCAAAGGCCGCAATCAAGCCAAATCCTAGGGCAATTGGTGTCCCCCACAGCAGGGCAATCATTAAATCTCGCCGCGACGAATCGGTGCCTGCCAAGCCGTGCACCTGCCCCAGCATCGTTATCTTCACGTCAAAATCAGCATCTGGCTCAAATAGCAACGCCTGCACCCGCAGCGTGTACGTGCCGGGTACTGGTTCGGTCACCAGGCCGTCTGAGCCAAGAAAAAGTGCTTCCAGGGGGGCGTCTGAGCGCAATCGCCGCTGCAAACGGTCGTCGCGGCTCACAAAGTAAGAATCAGATTGATTGGGTTGAAAGCTGGTTAGCTCTTGCTCGCTGCCGTCAGGCCATACCCAGGAAACGGATACATGCGGCCCTTTTTCTACAAATTGCGTCTCCATATCCAGCACAATTTCCTGAGGAAAGTCGCCGTAATCATATTCAAACGTGAAGGGGATGATGACGTCTGTCAGGTTTTCATCTAATTGTGCCACTTGTTTGGAGGCATCTGGCGATCTTGAGTCAAACGCGATGGTGGGTGGCAAATCGCGGAAAAGAAAAGCGTTTACCCAGGTGGGCTGTGCGCTTTGCGGATTACGCAGCCAGACTTCATTGTCTGCACGCCACAGGCTCACAGCTTCCTGGTAAGGAATGTTAATGACCGTGTGTACAGAAACGCCTATCAATCCCGTAATCACCAATAATCCGAAGATGGTACCTGGATTTTCGCGCATACCTTGCACAAGCGTGCGGACTGCTCGGCCCCATCTTTGGAGTATGGCAAGCAAGCCACTAAGCCGGAAGCGAGGCCGGGTTTGCTTTGTGCGGTCTGTCTCCGCTAGTGGCGAAAGACGAGCACGGCTGCGCCGTCGCCAAAAACGCCAATTAGGTTTTTTGGCAATGTGGCCCTGTGTTTGTTGGCTCCCTATCCGCACTCTGGGGTCTATTAGCAGGTAACAGATGTCTAAGACAAAGACGATAATAGCGATGAGGTAGGCAAACATGGTGACAATGGCCACAATCAAGGCTGTATCGAAATTGGTTAGGGCTTGAACGAAAAGGCTGCCAATCCCCTCGATGTTAAAGAAGGCTTCCAAAGCAATCATTTCTTGCCACAAGACGGCTAGCAGCAGGGCAAAGCTGGTAAGCAGGGTTGGCAAGGCAGGGAGGATAATGTAGTTGCGGTCAATACGGCCGTTCGACAATCCCTTCGCATACGCCAAATCTACATAATCTTCGTTACGGTACACCTGGAAGAAGCTGCGCCAGATGTAAGCACTCTGGAAAAAGCCCGCCAAGAATATGGCCAACAGCGGCAACGCCAGGTGGCGCAAAAATACAACAATCTGGGCAAAGCGAAACTCCTCCGGGAAAGCTGTAAAAGTGCCACCCGGTGAAAAACCAAACACCCGCAAGGCAAATACCGTTAGCAAAACGCCAAGCACCCAGGCTGGCGCAGATGAAATCGGCGACAACCAGATAAACAGTTTATCCAATCGCCCCCCGTGGCGACGACTCAGCATGAGCGCAAACAAGACGGCCACGCCAAAAAGCAGCACGTTGGACACGCCAAATATCAATAACGTCCGTGCCAAATTATCAAGAATCAGCTCCCGTGCTGTGACATTTGAAGAAAAATCTAAACCATAGAGCCAGGGTCTTTCCAGCTTCCAATCAAGCGTTAGGCCATCGCCTAGCCAAATGGCAGAGCGCAGCCACAGAGGGTCGTTTAAGCCCGCCGCCTTTCTGGCAGCTTCCATTCGCTGCTCAAATATTGCTTCTTGCTCTTCCTCTGACAGGCCACTACCACGTAGAGACAGGCCAACCGCAAACTCTAATTCCGACTCGACAATCGTATCTACATAGCCGCCAAAGTTGGCAATGATGATGGTGAGGTAAATGGCTATAACAACGGTTAGCAGCAGCAAAGAAAGACGCTTGAGGGAAAACAAAGCCACATTACGCCAGGCCGAAGGCTGTTGTGTCTGGATTGTGCCGGGTACTTCTGTTCTTGAGATTTGCTCTGCCGTCATTGAATATAGATCCCCTCCCGATGCCCAAACGTTAATATCCGCTCAGATGTCACCAACTTGCCCCCTTAACGGCAATTGTACCATTTAGCCATCAATAATGGAATTCTGCTTGGATATTCACGCGATTAACGGAATTTCTGTTGGCGGGATCGTTTAGCTGTGGTAGACTGGCGTTTCGTGCGTTTTTGGCTAACCAAAATGGTTAGCATGTAACAGTGCTGGTGTCAGTCAGTCTGGCATCACAAAGGAGACTTTCTCAACATGTTTCTGTTACACAACTCCCCTAAAATTCGTGCAGCTGCTCCCTTCTGGGGTTACCACATCTGGTAATCATCGGTTGGTTGAGCCAGCCACTGGCCGTTAACGGCCGTTGGCCATTCTCGTAATCCGCAACTTTTTGCCTAACAACTAAATAATTTTTGTCATTGGGCGTCTGAGACGGCCGTTTGTCGTCTCTGGTCGTTGTGGCTCGTTGTTGATGGATTTGCCATCAACTATTCTTCACGCGCCCCTATCACTATTTTGAGGAGGAAAAATGGAGTTACCAATTCGTCGTTACGGGGATTTGATGTATCAATATCTCTATCCCCTGCGGCGCAAAGTGTATTTGCTGGCTGGGCTAATCTTTACCACATTGGCTTTGCAGTTGGTGAATCCGCAGATTATTCGTGGGTTTATTGACACGGCCGTTTCCACCACGGACAGCCAACCCCTCATTTGGGCTGGAGCTATCTTCTTGGGAACATCGCTGCTGCTGCAATTGGTTGGGGTCACTGCCACCTACCTGGGCGAAGACGTCGGTTGGCAATCCACCAACCAGCTCCGTGCCGATTTGGCGCGCCACTGCCTGCGGCTGGACATGTCATTCCACAACGAGCACACCCCCGGCGAAATGATCGAGCGCATTGACGGCGATGTGGCCAACATTGCCATCTTCTTTGCCCAATTCATCATTCGCATTGTGGGCAACCTGCTGCTAATTACGGGCGTGCTCATCGTGCTGCTGTGGGAAGATTGGCGAATTTCGCTGGTGCTGGGGGTTTTTACGGCCGTTTCCCTCATCGGTCTGAGCAAACTGCGCCAGATTGCCGTACCTGCCTGGAAAGCCGCCCGCGAAGCCAACGCCGATTTGATGGGCTTCATCGAAGAGCAGCTTGGCGGCACAGAAGATACGCGCTCCAGCGGTGCCGTGCCGTACGTCATGCGCCGATTGGCCGTGTTTAGCCGCCAGCGGATGCACAAAGAAATTGAAGGCGCAGAAAAAAGCATCATCATCATTTTGTCGTGGATTGGCCTGTTCACCATCGGGCAGCTCATCGCCATCTTGTCTGGGTACTTTTTGTACCGTTCAGGTGCCATCACAATTGGCACAGTTTACCTGGTGATTAGCTATACCAACGCCATCTTCCGGCCGCTGCGCGAAATTAGCAACCAGATTGAAAACATGCAGCAGGCCGCCGCTGGCATTGACCGGGTTGAGCAGCTTTACCGCGAAACCAGCCGCATTGTGGACGATGGTCAAGCCACATTGCCAGACGGCGCGTTGGGTGTTTCCTTTCAAAACGTCAACTTCGCCTACCACGACGACCTGATTTTGCACGACGTTGATTTCCAACTAGCTCCCGGTGAGATGCTGGGGCTGCTGGGTCGCACCGGCAGCGGCAAGACAACCATCACCCGGCTGCTGTTCAGATTATACGAGGTGACGGATGGCGCGGTTTGCCTGGCTTCCCAAAATATCCAAACCTTGCCGCTCAGCCATCTGCGCCAAAAGGTGGGCATGGTGACCCAAGAGGTGCAGCTTTTCCGCGCTTCGGTACGCAACAATCTCACCTTCTTCAACCCTGAAATCCCAGACGGCCGTATTCTGGACGTGCTGCACGATTTGGGGCTAGGCGACTGGTTTGCCTCGCTACCAGACGGACTAGATACTGAATTAGCGTCGGAAGGTGCTAGCCTTTCTGCTGGCGAAGCGCAACTGCTCGCGTTCACCCGTGTCTTCTTGCAAGACCCAGGGCTGGTGATTTTGGATGAGGCGTCATCCCGATTAGACCCGGCCACAGAGCAACTCATCGAGCGGGCAGTGGACAAGCTGCTGCACAATCGCACGGGCATCATCGTGGCGCATCGGCTCACGACGGTTCATCGGGCAGACAAGATTATGGTGTTGGGAAACGGCCGTATCCTGGAACACAACACCTATGAAGCCTTAGCCCACAATCCAGACTCCCACTTTGCGGAATTGCTGCGGACGGGGTTGGAAGTGGAAGGTCTGCCAGTGGGCGAGTATGCGAGTGGCGAGTGAATTACTCGCAAACTTGCAAACTCGCATACTAATTAGGAGGAACATGAGTACAAAACAAACCACTGTTGAAGCACCAACCTGGAAATTCATTCTGGCGTTGGTGCGCTTCATGCCCTGGCAGCATTTCTTCAACTTGCTGTCGCTTATAGCGCTGCTGCTGGGCTTACTGGGGCCGCCGCTTGTCATTCGCTACTTTTTTGATTTGCTCACTAACGAAGCAACCGCCGCCTTCGACCTTACCACGCTGGTTGCCCTGCTGGTTGTTGTGGCGCTGGGACGCATGGGGGCACGGCGGGGCATGATTAAGATGAATCGGCCGTTTATGCTGCACTCCCACGCCCTGATGCACAACAACATGCTTGGGCGCATTATGGAACGACCCGGTGCCAACTCCCTGCCAGAAGCACCAGGCGAAGCAATCAGCCGCTTCCGTGGCGACGTGTGGGAGCTGCCATTCTTCGCCCTTTGGGTAAATGATGTGGCGGCCAATGGCGTTTTCATGCTGTTTGCCCTCGCCATCATGATGAGCATTAACGCCAAAATTGCCCTCATCGCGCTGCTGCCGATGGTGTTGGTCACGCTCGTCACCAACAGTGCCACTGGGCGCATCCGCATGTATCGGCAAGAAATGCGTAAGCGTAGCGGCATCGTCACTGGCTTCATTGCCGAATCATTTGGCGCGGTGCAGGCAATCAAAGTGGCCTCGGCAGAAGACCGCGTAATTGATTACTTCGACACGCTCAACGAGAAGCGTCGGCAGGCAGCCTTGAAGGATCGCTTGTTCAACGAAGTGCTACATTCTGTCTTCCAAAACTCGGGGAATATTGGCACGGCCATCATTTTGCTGCTGGCCGCACAAAGTTTGCAGGCAGGTGAGTTCACCGTGGGGGATTTTGCGCTGTTTGTGGCTTATTTGGGCAACACAACGGGCTTTGCCAGCTTCCTGGGATTCTTGCTGGCACGCTACCGTCAAGCCGCCGTTGCCGTCAGCCGGATGGTGCGGCTGCTGCAAGGAGCCGAGCCACTCAGCCTAGTTAAGCATCGCCCAGTGTACATGTCTGGTGATTTACCGGAGGTACCGTTTGTGGAGAAAACGGCCGTTCACCACCTCAACTCCCTCTCCGTCCACAATCTCAGCTACATTCATCCAGATTCTGGCCGGGGCGTTACCAACATCAACCTGCATTTGCCCAAAGGCTCCTTCACCGTCATTACGGGGCGCATCGGGGCAGGCAAGACCACATTGCTGCGGGCGCTGCTCGGTTTGCTGCCACAACAGGCAGGGGATATTCGTTGGAATGGCGAGTTAGTTGGCGAGCCGGCCGAATTTTTCGTGCCGCCGCGCACGGCGTACACGGCGCAGGTGCCGCGTCTGTTCAGCGACACGCTGCGGCAAAACCTACTGCTCGGCCAACCAGAGGAACGTGTCAACATCCCAGCGGCCATCGAGGCTGCCATTTTGAACGAAGATGTGGTTCAGCTAGAAAATGGTCTGGATACGATGGTCGGCCCCAAAGGTGTGAAGCTGTCTGGTGGGCAAATTCAGCGGTCGGCGACGGCGCGTATGTTTTTGCGCGAGGCAGAGCTATACGTCTTTGATGACCTGTCCAGCGCGTTGGATGTGAACACAGAAAAGCAGCTATGGGAGCAGCTTTTTGCTCAGGAGAACCCGCCCACGTGCCTGGTGGTGTCCCATCGGCGGGCAGCATTACGGCGGGCGGATCATATTGTGGTGTTGGAAAACGGCCGTATCGAGTCTGAAGGACACTTAGAAGAATTACTCGCCACCAGCGCCGAGATGCGGCGGCTGTGGGAGGGTGACATCCAGTAAGTTCTTGTAGCCGCGGTTTCTTTCCGCGCTTGAAATGCGGGAGGAAACCGCGGCTACTTGGCGATTAGTAAGCTAATCACTTGCTGCATGTTTTGATGGTAGGTGGAAACGGCCGTTCGCCCCTCGTCAGACAAACGAATCAAAGTACGCGGCACGCGCTCCACAAACTCTTTGGCCACGGTGATGTAGCCCACCTCTTCTAGCTTGCCCAAGTGCGAGGACAAATTGCCACGCGTGAGACCGGTTTGCGTCAGTAAAAAGGTAAAATCAGCACATTCCACCGCCGCCAACAAAGCTAAAATCATCAAGCGAGCTGGCGCATGAATCGCGCGGTCAATATCGGCAATTGGTTTCAGCGCTTCCAATCCTGACTTAGCTGAACTCATTGTCAGCCTCTTTTTGCGCGGGATATTTACGGATAAAGCGAATGAGCAACCCCAGGCCAATGACTGTAATGATGCCGCCGAGAACCATCACAAACGTGGGTTCGGCAACGTCTAGCTGAATCCCCACAAAAATTACGCCTATCATCAAAACTGCATGGAGCAAAAAACGGTAAACACCTAGCCAGATTCCTGCCACAGCCAGCAAAATGGCCGGAAAAGCAGCCAAAACAAGCAGGTAATATTGCCGAAACCAGCTTTCAAATTCAGCCAAGAAATTATCTGACTGGAAAAATACGTACAGGCCCAGGAACAAAGACAACGTCATCAACCCCATCCCCAGCATCAGCAGCAATTTGGTTCGCTGCTTGCTGGCTGAATCAAACTGCACGTACCCCATGCGCGGGATAGCAATGGCACTTTTGAGAGGTGTGTACATAATGATCCCAATCCAGGACAAGATAATGTAAGCACCGCTTTCTGTGCTCATGTTAATACCAAATCCCAAGATGTTGAGGCCCACGACCAAATCCAGAATGCCATCCTGATGGTATGACAGGTAAATCTTTCGTTTTAATGCTTCAAAATCTACTACTCGTGACATTTTTTGACCCTCTTGAATAATTGTATGGTTTTCATATTAGTTTGTTTTTCAAACTAGTATGAAAAATATATTACTCGAAACTAAATCCTGTGTCAAGTAAATTATCCCGGAAACTTTATAAAATAGAATTTACGTGCTGTGGCCGGTGTCTCACCGTGCCCCTATCTGGCTCGGTCAGAGCATTGCGTCAGTCCTGTTAACCAGTTTATTGGCCAGTTTCCAGGGAAATACTTTAGCGACTAACGGCGGAGCGATCGGAAATCCAGGGAGCGTATGGCGCGCGGGTAAGGGCCGCCAACGCTAACAGCACATCATCATAATTGATGCGCCAACCAGCAAAATCTTGCCATGCCTGATCGCGATCTTCTTTAAGCGGCACGCCTTGAGCCATGAGCTCCTCGCAAACCTTATCAAACTCGTAGCGACTGATGCTAATAGGCATATCGGCCGTGGGATTGGCCTCGTGAGGCAAATTAAAGAAATCAGCGATTTGGCGCAGCGCCAAAAAGCCCGCCCGAATACAAAATGCGGCTTGTGGGTCGAAGCGAACGTCTACGGTGGAGAGAATAAAAGCGGCGGAGTCCATGACGTTGCCTGCGGCCGTTATCCATGAGCGCTGCGGCTGGGGCGAACGAAAAAAGACAAGCGGCGACAAAGACGTGTGGCTCTCTTCTAACTCGGCAAACCAAGTTTGCCACGTTAACCAAACGTCGCGCAGTCGGTCTAGCTCCTGGGTGCGATGCGACCGGGCAACCATTTCGGCCACAGTTGGGGGTGCCCCTGCCCGTGATTCCCACAGGACAACGGCCGTTTCCCGTCGAGAAAATGCACTGTACATCGTGGGCAAATAAGCAATGAGCATGGCAATCAGTACGAGGCCAATCATCGCCTCAGAAAATTCCAAAATCTTGGAGGCGGTTGTATTCACCGAGGCATACCCCAGCGTGAGCAAGGAGGAACCGCTAAGAAAAAATATCTCAGGAAACGGCCGTGGCTCCAAAGCCCAAAATAGCAGGATGTAGCCTACCAAAATGAGCACTAGCAAAATCATCGGCATCAAGAAAAGTGCCAACGGCGGGAAAAATGCCAAAATGCGATCCCGATCGTCATAGGTAGCACGCTTTACGCGCAGCCAAAACCAAAAGCCAATCGCACGAAATACCACCCGCGTAAGCCAAACGTTTACCCCGCGCGGCAAAATAAAGGTCTTGATAGCCGCAACCAGCGTGCCGCCAATGATGAAAATGCCGCCCAGGAAAACGGCCGTTCGCAAAACAATCATGCCCATGCTGTTCAAATCCATACATTTATTATCGCCAGATCGACGCATTGTGTCGAAGACGATTTGGCACGCTGTTTCTGCCTCCGCTAAAATGGTCTTGGTGGTTAGCAACTGGTTGATGGTGCAAACCAACTAACCACCAGCCACTAACCGCTCGCAAACAAGGACAAAGCATGAACTACGAAGATTTCCAACACATTTTGTTTGAAAAACGTGAGCCACACATTTTGTGGATGACGCTCAACCGACCAGAGGTGCTAAACGCCGCCGATGCCCGTCTGCATACTGAACTCGTTGAGGTGTGGCGCACGATTGACCGTGACCCAGACGTGCATGTGGCCGTCGTCACTGGTGCAGGGCGGGCATTTTCGGCCGGGGGCGACCTGAAGCTAGTAGAAAATGCCTATCAAAACCATGATGAGGTGATTCGCATTTTGGATGAAGCCCGCGATCTGGTTTACAACATGCTGCATTGCAGCAAGCCCATTATTTCTGCCATCAACGGAGCGGCCGTTGGCGCGGGCTTGGTGGTGGCACTGTTGGCAGACGTGAGCATTGCTGGGGAGAGTGCCCGGCTGGCCGACGGGCATGTGCGGATGGGCGTGGCCGCTGGTGACCACGCCGCCATCATTTGGCCACTGCTGTGCGGCATGGCCAAGGCCAAATATTATCTCATGACCAGCGATTTCGTTTCTGGCCCAGAGGCAGAGCGGATGGGTTTGGTAAGCCTGTGCGTGCCAGATGCGGAACTACTGGAAAAGGCGATAGAAATTGCCACCAATCTAGCTAGCGGCCCCCGCCACGCCATTCGCTTTACCAAACGCGCCCTGAACCAATGGCTACTCCAGGCAGGCCCCATCTTCGACCATTCGCTGGCATTAGAGATGCTAGGCTTCTTTTCTGAAGATATGATGGCAGGTATAGAGGCATTGCGGAGCAAAAAACCGCCCCGCTATCCATCTAGCCAATAAAGGAATTATTGCCGGAAGACTATCGGCAGGAAGGCTTGCTCTGACAAATTAGCCAGCATGTTGAGCGGAGTTTCTTCAGAGCTGGTGTCGTAAAAACGGCCGATATTCGGGAACACTGCCTCCAAATCGCCAGGAGCCACGCCAAACCAGAGCGCTAACTCAGCAAAATATTCATCGCAGGAGGTGGTAGGGATAAGCCGTCCGCGCCCCGTGTCTAGCGGATTATCTTCGTACAGTGCCGGAAAATCACCATAGATGCGACGCCCCCGCACGGAGCCGCCCATCACCATGTGGTTGCCGCCCCAGGCGTGGTCTGAACCTTGTCCGTTGGAGGTGAGTGTGCGGCCAAAATCGCTGGCCGTAAACGTGACCACATTATTGTGGACACCTAGCTCCATCATAGCATCCCGGAACTCTTGCATTGCTTTGCTCACCACAGAAAGCATGGCCAACTGATTGTTGAGAACCTCATCATGATGATCCCAGCCGCCCAGCATGACAAAAAAGGTTTGCCGCCGGAAGCCCAATGCGTTACGCGCCGCGATTGTCTTAGCTACTATTGCCAAGCCGTTGGATAGTTCATTGTCAGAAAACTGGGTAGCAAATGCAGGCACTCCCTCGATAGCAGTGGCAAACAACGCCGCCCCGTCAATGGCTGCTCGTGTGCTGTTGGCGAAGGTTTGGTCAAATAAATTCTGGTAGGATAAATCCAGCATGGATTCGATAGCTGCGTTTTTCAGAACATGACGCGACCACCAGATGTCATCATGGCCGATAACCTGAACTGCCCCATTCCCCCAGGGCACGACGCTATACTCAGTGAGCGTTGTCCCGGTTTGGAACAAGTTGGTGCCAGCCAATGAAATATTCATGGAAATCACGTCGCTATCGTTTAGCGACTTGAGCAAATCGGCGGTACGGCCGCCCCAGCCAAAGCCGGTGCGCTTGTCTGGCACGGAGGTTTGCCAGTGCATAATCTGGTCGCTATGCGAATAGAGGCCCAACGGTAGCTTATTCAGGCCAGATTCAATGCCGGCCAGTGTGGTTGGCTCGACCAGCGTGCCAACATTGGCCACAAAGGCTAGCTGCCCCGCGTCAAACATCTGTGCCACTTCAGGCATGGCGGGATGAACGCCGTAGGCACGGCCGTCCGTATCCTGTGCGTTGATTGGTATGAGATCGCCCTGCGGCAGCGCCAAATCGGCACGAATTGTTGCGTATTCGCCATATTCGCTGTTGCCACGCGGCACCAGCATGTTGAATGAGTCGTTACCACCGGCTAAAAAGATGCAGACCAGGGCTTTGTAATCGTTGCCGCCTGCCAACCCGTTGGCAGAGAGTTGCGAGATGGGTAAGTTTTCAGCAGCGGCCGTATTGGCCATGCGTAGGTTCATCAGGGTAGAAAATAATGAGGCAGAGCCAACGGCCGCACAACTTGCGCTCCCCAGAAATTGTCGTCGGTTCATTTTGAATGGCATAATTTTCTCCATTTTTGCCACAGAGAACACAGAGAAAAAAAGGAAAATCTCTTAACCCTCTGTGTCCTCTGTGGCTATATTTCTAAACTTGCACCGCGTACTCTGGGCAGCTCATCAATAAAAAGATGGCCATTTTGACCACATCTTCATCATCAGCGTTTTGGTCTCGGTAACCGGTAACGGCCGTTTCCAAAATCCCACGCATCTCAGTAGATAACGTTCCGCAGGTAAGCAGCAAATCCAGGTGGTCGAGTAGCGCCGGAATATCATTGACCAACGTTATTTCGTAACTTAAATCCGGAGCTGGCTGATCCAAATCGTATGTTTGCCCTTTAATTTCAGTAGTCGGGTCTGGCAAATCAATCACGTACCCCCACCACAGCCGGGAATACCAAAAATTAACGGTAGAAATAGCCGTATAGCTGTTTAACAACTGGAACTCTGGCCCAGCCAAACCATTGTCACTCAGTGCACCGGCTGGTCTGAACCCTGGCGCAAAAAAGTTGAAAACGCTAGGCGCATTGAACATATACTGTCTCAAAAGACCCTCCACGTCCCAACCTGCGTCCCAAAATTTTGCCTGTGGATTGGTAAAATGGAAGGCACGAACCATCTGTGTAAAGCGGAAAAATGGTTCGCGCAGCTTGCCGTGCGTAGGATCATCAATGTGAATAGGATTGCGCGCTTCATCATCCAGCAAAATTGCCTTGATAACCGCCTGCATATCCCCCCGCACGCCAGAACCATTGTCGTTGAATACGGCCGTTACCCGCGCCACATACGCCGGCGATGGATTCGACTTAACCAGCCGCTGAATAAGCTGCTTGCCGATAAACGGCCCCACATTTTGGTGGTTAAACAGATGATCCAACGCCTCGTTCACATCTTCCATACCGATTTGGCCATCTGGCACCACATAACCATTGAGCAATGTTTTGCTGCCAGGCTCATGCTCCTCATCCCACATCTTCATCGGGCGAACGGCCGTGTACGGATTCAGCCAACCGCTCAAAAAATCTGGTATCCAGGTCACATAAGGATCGCCATCAAAATCATACTGCAACCCCGTAAAAATTTTGGCAAACTCAGTAATATGGCTGTTGTCGTAGGTAGGAATTGGCTCGTTGTCGCCATCTAAAATGAAAGAGCCATCATCATTCAGCAAAAAAAGACCAATGGTGAAAAGCTGCATTATTTCGCGGGCGTAATTCTCGTCAGGGAAGCGATTTTCATCCACGTTGGTTTTACGATTACCCGCATGGCTCAAATATCTACCCATAAGCGGTGAAAGCGTTACATCTTGCAGCAGATCACGAAAATTGCCAAAGGCGTTGCGAAGCAGCATGTCGTACCAATCGGCCGCACCATTAGCAACAGCATAAATAGCGTCATCCTCTGTGGAGATCACAAAAATCTCGCTCAATGCCAACGCTACGCGCTGCCGCAACAAATCGCTCCCACCCAGCACCGCCTGCCACAACGCATAACGGAAAAGCGACCGCCAGGGTGCTTCGGCACCGTAATCACCTATCGTCGTTTCATCAAACAACTCAGAATAGAGATAATCCAGTATCTGGCTTTGGGGCAAGGCAAACTGTTGATCTATCCACGGCTCAATGCCGGTGGCGGCCACTTCCTGAATAAGCGCAAGGTCCGCTCCCAGAGTTGCCTGAGCCAAAAAGCGCGACGCTTCTTGTTCAGCCGTTAGCGTATTATTGCGTGATACGGTGCTGGCTCCCTGCACCGTCATATGAGGCGGGTTGAACAATTGACGGAAAAACCCCCGCCGACTCGTTGAAGCCATGCCTTATCTGCTCCTTTGAACACATTGGGCGTACACTATCTCGCTACAGGCAAGCGAGATATTCAACCCTGCAGAGGTTAAAAAATGCGTCCACTATACGGTTTGGCCTTGTGCAACGGGATACCTACTGTTCTGAACTTGCCTTCTTCACGGGCTTTTGCTTATTACAATTGGTATCTGACTAAACGCCTGCCAAAGCAATTGTGCTGCCAAACAGTCACAAATATCAACACGCGCAGCAAATATGTGAGGCACAGTTTATGGGGAGATTTGGTCAATAGCAACCAATCTGGTATGACTTATGTACCACGATACTCATCCAGAAAGATTCTATTCACGCTTTCTTTATTCATGCTTTCTAATAAAAATATGCCGGGTCACATTCTACCCGACACGTTCAGCATCTTATATAGTTAACGGTGAATTACGGCCGTTACCCTCTTTGATCAACGATAACAGCACAACAAATCTGACAATTGATTATACAATCAGTCCACCTCAACTGAAGCTGTCATAATTGCCTTCAATAGTTGTGGCTTCCAGCCATAAAAAGCAGCTTTACAAATACTACTCACCATAAACATAAAAAACAAAAGCACACTAACATTTGCCACTTTCACAGCAACATCAACGTTTGCCAAACCCAAAAAACTGTTCAGGATTGCCATTGCCCCCAAGAAAAGGTACAAAAACTGAGGCCATAACATTGCCCCATAAAAGCCATTCTGCCGTGTTTTTCGGGTAACCTTGTAAGAAGGTTTGCTTTTACGAGAGCGAATAGCAACCCAAAACGCCTTATGATATGTAGGTGCATGGCTTATCCAATATTGCCACATCCTAACCAAAAATTCACTCCGCCCTTTGGCCAATACCAAATAGTAAAAGAAGCTAGCACCAACCCACGGAAACAAAGCAGAGCCTTCAATGGGTACGAAGGTGCCTGTTAACAATGATATAACCGGGATTAGTAGCAAAATGGGCATAAAAAACGCAGAAGTCACATAAAAGAGACCCAATTCTAAATATTGCAACCGCTGGCCAATCGTAAGACCAACCGCTTTTATAGGATTTTTGAATAAAAACAGCCGCCATGTATCAGTCGCCCAGGTGCCGCGCTGTTTTAACAAGCCAGGAATATCATCTGGTGCTAAACCAACTGTTAAAATCTCATTATGATACTCTGACCTATAACCAGCACTATGCAACAAATAGGATGTGGTTAAATCCTCAACAATATTCCAGGTAGCAAATCCGCCAATTGACTTAATAGCTTCAACGCTCCATAAAACACCGCTGCCACAGGAGAATGCAGCGCCAGCGCCATTGCGTCCGGGTTGAATTGTGTCGTAAAACACCCGATCCCTTACGCCAAAAGGATCACCTGGAGGAGCAACCGCTTCCTTCGGCGTTTGCACAAAAGCAATTTCTGGGTCAGAAAAATAGCCAACAACTTTCTTAAGAAAATCAGGGGCGATAATTTCATCCGCGTCCTGAGTTAGAATGAGGGATGCCTGTGGGAAGTAGTCATCAAGGTAATCAAGAGCTGAATTGAGGTTGCCTGCTTTGGCATTATGACGTGGCCCCATATTGTAAGCAACGCCATATTCGTTTGCTAAAGCTTTCACTTGCCGGCGATGCCCATCGTCAGAAACGAGAATGAACAGTTTTTCTTTTGGATAATTGAGCTTTGTTAAGGAAATAAGCGTATCTCGTAAAACATGAATCGGCTCGCCATATGTTGGGATAACTGCAGCTACATTAGGAAGTTCCTCTGGGAGAGGGTGTGGAACTTTATTATTCTTGACCCGTGACTGATTGAGAAAACTAAGAAGCATGACCAAAAAAGTTCCCAATATGCCTACCAAATGTAAAAGTGCGACAAATGAGAAATCTTCTAATACTACTTGGAAACTATGAAGCACATAACATTCGCCAACAAAAATCATCAAAAGCCCCGTAGCCCGCAGAGCCCAAACACCAGAGAAGAGTTCAGGGAACCACAAAGCAAAAACAATAAACCCGATAACGATGTAAATGCCTGGTTGGGGCCATAGGTAAGGCCAAATGAGCGTATTGAAAAAGCGAACCAGAAGAAAATTGCCAATAAACAAGGCTGTGAAAATTAAAAATAGGGGAACTGGTTTCTTACCTTTGAATAATTCTGAGCTTGTCACGATGTAACTCCTTCTTTCAATGTGTCAGGGAGGCTGCTTTATGCTTCCTTACTTCATGCTTCCTTATGGTGAACGATAAATGTTTACGGTTATTACTTGCCCGGTGCTTAACTGCTGGGGGACCGGATCTTGATAAACAAGCTGATAATCATACTCTATAAGTGCGTCTCGAATGTGCTGATTGGTTTCCGGGGTGTAATAATCATCCAGAATCACAATGTCAAAATAGTGATCGCGAATGCCAGCAACCATCGCGTCGGCTCCCTGAAAACCGCGATATTCCATGTAAAAGGTGTTGCTCCAAACATCGCGGTCATAGGCACCAAAATCATTATAATATTCGTAAACGGCCGATTCTTCTGCCAATATTCTTGTGTCCAAAGTGAGCGGTTGAGATTGCAAATAGGCATTCGCTCCGCTTAAATTAGGCCAGCTATGTGTAAGCCCCCAATTTTGAGCTAGCCCCAAGTTTATGAACCAAATAATACACACAATAGATATGAACGAGTACAGTAAACGGTAAGGGATGTCCCCATTTCCTTTGCCAAAAATGTAACGCCCTTTTGCCATGAGTCGGGACAGGCCAAACCCGGCAAACGGCGCAAAAAAGATGGAGCTATAAGCAGCATGTTTCCATAAAGATTGGATATTCTCGGAAAAAATTTGATAAGCAGCAACCATTGTGGCAAAAGCCAAAAACATCAAAAAGAATCCCTTCTGTTTAGGCGAAACCGCAGGCATATCTGGATTTGGAAAAGAAGGTATAAATAACACACCTATGAAGGCAAAAAACAGAGAAACGCCTGCGTGGCTGAGGTAGCTGCGTAAGATGACCCATCTCTCTTCCGGGTAAAATAGCAACATCTCTCTTTGAACCCACAGAGAAACCAAATCTTCTTGATTCCATAAAAAGTAACCGCCCAAGATAAAAATAGTCGTTGGGAAAAATATCAGCAGAACCGACTTTAACGGCCGTCCTCTCCAAAGGAAGAACACAATAGCAAACCAAAAAAGCGCAGGCAAAAAAAGAAGCCCGATATATTTTGTCAATATACTTAACCCAAGAGTGACGCCAGCGGCCAAAAGGTAACGGTTCATTTTATCTGGTTCAACAAGGCCTGCCTGAATCACACAGTAAAAAGCGGCCGTCATTATCGGCAAACCCAAGGAATCGTAAACTGCTAACTGCCCTAAACTGATATTAGCACCACTGAAACCAAACAGTAAGGTAGCTAATAACGCAGAGCGGTGATCAAATAGATCGCGTGTAAGGAAGAAGATAAAAATAACGGCAAGCGTATTTAACGCCGCTGTAAATAACCTTATGCCAATATCTCCGGCATAATGATGAACTGTCCCCGAAATCATCGGATAGAGGTATGAGCCAAATATCCACGAGGTTGCATCCTGTGTAAAATCACCGGAGACGGCTTCCCAGCCTAAGGTTATATTCACCGCCTCATCATAAAAAATAGTATTTGCACTGGAGCCAACAAACCGAATGCTAAAAATAGCAATCAATAAAATCAGGAATATTCCATATCCTAAATGAATACGGATACCCGTTGCGGATTCCCCAAGTTGCCATTCATCTTGAGATGAAGTTGAAGCCATCTATCTTCTCCCAGTCTAGGCGACAACCAACTTTTCAACAGAAAGTGTTTATGGAATTTGCTAATCATCTTGAATGATACGCAAGGAATAAGATGCTTAACATTAGTTGTCTCAGACAAGCCACTGAATCAATCTACCATTAGACCTGGGATGGGGAGTTTGAGTCACAAATTGAATAGCGTAAACCGCAAGGCTCATCTCAAATAACATCCCGGCAAGGATAATGGCCTCTTGCCAAACAAGAAATTGTTAGATCTGTAGAATTTTTATTTGTTCAGTGTGGACTATATTGCTCAGGTGGCTATCATTACGCCTGAAGATACTCAAACTTAATGACCCTATGAGAATAGGAACAAATTCTTACAAACCACTTTACGGTATCAACAGGCCAAGTGGTCGTGTTTCATTTTTAGAATGGAAAAATAAGCGGCAACAGTAACGCCACTGCCACCAGCATCAGAATAATGAGCGGTACGCCCACTTTTACATAATCGCTAAAGCGGTAATTGCCTGCGCCCATCACCAGCGTGTTGGTGGGCGAAGCCACAGGCGAAGCAAAAGCCATTGATGCCGCTATTGCTACCGCCATTAAAAATGCTTGCGGCTGGATGTCGAGTGTTTCTGCCGCAACCAAAGCAATGGGGGCAATCACCACCGTTGTGGCGGTGTTGGAAAGCACTTGGGTAAAAAGTGAGGTCAGCAAAAAGAGGCCGAGCATCACAGACAACGGGCCACTTCCACCCAGCGTGTCTACAAAGCCATTAGCAATCATGTCCACTAAACCCACTTTTTGTAGAGCGGTGCTCATGGGCAGCATTCCGGCAATGAGCACAATGCTCTTCCAGTCAATGGCATCATACGCTTTGTCCATAGTGAGGCAGCCGGTTAGCACCACCAGCAATGCCGCCACCAGTACGGCCGTTACCACTGGCACAAATTCCCCCACCATCAACACCAGCATGCCCACCATAATGGCAGCAGCCCAGCGAGCTTTGCTGCGCGGAGGCCGATCAACCTCAGATTCCGGCTCGCCCATTACCACAAAATCACGCCGGAAATCGCGTAAATGCGAAATGTCGCGCCAGCGACCTTGCACGATCAAGGTATCGCCAAATTGCAGTTTAGTAGTTTTAAGATCAAGCCTCTCCCCCGCCCCTGGCCGGCTAATTGCCAAAACGGTTAAGCGATAAGTGGTGCCAAAACGCACATCTTCCAATGTTTTTCCCACCAGGCTAGAGCGTGGCGGCAACAGCAGTTCGGCCACACCCACCTCGCGGCTCAACAAAGCCTTTGAATCTTTTGGTTTGGCGGGCTGCACAGCCATGTTCCAGTGAATGGCAGCCTGGTTCACCGCATCATTTTCGCCCTGCACCACTAGCACATCGTGGCGTTGAATGGTCTCTTCTTCATCGGGGATGAGGGGGGTATCTTTGAGATCGGTATCGGTACGGCCGCTTTCTGCCAATTCCCATAAGCTGGGTGGGCGCATAATTTTAAGCACCGTCACGTCAAACTGGTCCCGCAAATCTGACTCGAATACCGTTTTGCCAATCAGATCAGAGCCACGACGCACGCGCAGCCGCAGCAAATTTTCTGGCAGGCGGTACGCATCAATCAACTCTTTTGGGGTCGCTACCACCTGCTTTTCTACCGTCACCATGCGGTCTGGCAGCAAACGCCGCCCGACAAGAAGCATAAAAGTGATGCCAATTGCCGCCAAGATCAACCCCATTGGCGTGTAGCTGAAAAAGAAAAATGGTTCGTATCCTCCATCCCGCAGCACATCGCTAACAATGATGTTGGGCGGCGTACCGATGAGGGTCATGGCTCCACCCAACAGCGAACCAAAGGCCAGTGGAATGAGCAGCTTGGCCGGGCTAATTTTGGTGTTGATGGACAAGCTAATAATGGCCGGCAGCAGCACAGCCACCGTGCCGGTATCGCTCATGAAGCCAGACAACAAGGCCACTGCGCCCATGATGACCAGCACCAGCCGCCATTCACTATCCCCAGCAACGGCAAGGATGCGGCGACCAATGGCTCCAGCCAGCCCGGTATGCAGCACGGCACCGCCCACCACAAACAACCCGGCGATGGTGAGCACGGCCGTACTCGAAAACCCAGCCAGTGCTTCACTGGTCGTCAACACGCCGGTAAGCATGAGTGCCAACACCACACCCACAGCCACCACGTCTACCCGCAGCCATTCGGTAATGAAAAAGAGAACGGCCGTTGCCAAAATTCCCAGCACCAACCACATTTCAAGCGTCATATATTTCCTCGTTATCAGTAATTGTTTCTCTTAGATTTCAAAAGTCTAGCAACGATCTGGAAATGACCCAATGGCCAGTAAGACTTTTGAAATCTTTTTCATTATACCGATTGCTTCGTGATAAACACCCGTCATCCTAACTAAATCGGTGAGCAATAACATGTGAGGTTTGTCATATCCTGATTATGAACCTTGACAATCATAATTTTGGAACCGCGACAGTATGCTAAAATGTATGAAATTGCATTGAGAGAATCCAGATTAAAATGCCTTTTCTTTATCAAAAACGTGCCACACTCAGCAAATAATTGGATATTTCAAAAGTCATCATCAAAATGAATAAAAAATCAAAACTTCAATTTCTTTTGGTAGCAATTCTATCAACACTCAGCTTGCTCTCTTCTTGCCAAATCAGGGCTGAGCCACCACCAGCCTGTGCCGGTGAGAATCTGTGGGGCAGTCCACCAATTGCTGTAGATTGGCTTGGGTATGTCCCACAACTTGTATGGCTAAATAATGGCAAACAGATCCTATTTCAAACTGATCGACAAAGTCTCTATGTTGCAGATTTGGAGAAGAGTGTAAGGAGTATTGTTACCTTCAGACAATATTCAGAAGTTGAAGTGTACGACATCTCCGGGTTGGCTAATAGCACAACGATCTTCCACACACAATTGCATGATGATAACAGCGCATATATTGTTGCCATAGACATCGCCACCCAATCCGAAATACAGCTCACGGAGGGAAAAGATCCTTTGCCTTCACCAGATGGTCGTCAGCTTGCCTTTGTCCGAAAGGATGGCCTGTATGTTATGAAGATGGAAAATGGCACCACAAATCTGGTTGCAGAGGATTATTTCAGAGGGCTGTCATGGCATCCTGATAGCACAAAACTTGCCTACTATGGTGATTCTTTTGAGGACAAAGTTCATATTTTAGATCTTGGCAGTGGTGAAAATAGAACTATCACCGATAATGATTATTGTGAATGGTATCCAGCTTGGTCAGCCGATGGCGAGATGCTTGCCTATGTTGCAACCTACGAAGACAACCTCGATATTTTCGCCATTGAGGAGCCAAACGACACCCCAGTTAATCTTACTCGGAGCGATCTAAATGAATATCAATTTGCTTGGCATCCAAAGCAAAAACAAATGGCGATTGTCGTGCGTCAGGAAGGTAAGGTTAGTATTAACCAACGCCAGATGGACATCTATCTCCTTGATGTTGAGACGGGTAGTCTAAAACAGTTAACACAAACCCCTAATATCCATGAATCATTTCCGCGTTGGTCGCCACAAGGAGACTGGCTGGCTTTTATTGCTCTAGATGGTGGTAAATGGTATGTAGAAGTATTAGATATGGAAAGTAGTGAACACTTTCGAGTCGCCGAACCCACAAGATAGAGAACGTTAGCTATCTATCATGCGCCAGTTGCGCTGCACAGCCATTTCCCTTAGTAACTTATCTGGATGCACCACAACGGCCGTTTCTGCCAGTTCCAGCATCGGGATATCCCACACCGTATCCCCGTATGCCGCCACCAGCTTGCCCGGCAGGTTTTGCAGCTTGGCGACCTTGTTTGGCCCGACGTTTAGCTGCCCCACGATCTCGCCAGTGAGACGGCCGTCCATCACTTCCAGCGGCGTACCAATGCAATCCACCTGCAGCTTGGCGGCAAACTGCTGCAAAATTGGTTCAAACATGCCCGAAACGACGATGACGGAACGGCCGTTTTCCCTGTGCGCCAATAATTCTTCGACCACAGCATCCCGCCGATTCGGCCAAAACGTACGCTCCACCACCCAAGCTGCCGCTTCTGCAAATCGCGCTTCCGAATATCCCTCAAACAAGCGCATGATCTCCAAAATCCATCGCTCCTTAAAAGCGCGCTCATCCCGCACAATACCTACGCGAAACGCTAATGCTTTCAGGAAATTCTTGCGGAAAAAGCGTTGAAACTTGGCTCCTTCCCCATGCGCCACCAAATAATCGCGCATCCCCTCCCAGGCAATCCCGGAAGAGAGAGTTCCTTCTAAATCAAAGGCTACGATTTCTGTCTCAGCCACGCATCACGCCCCATTTTTGTTGCAGCAGCACTTCGGCCGTTTCCAGTGCCCCTTCAATCCAGCCCTGCGACCCGGAATACGCTTCACCGATGATGTAAACGGCCGTATCCGCTAGCGGCTGCACCATCTTCTCCTGCACTTCCCACGCCTTCACATGGATATTCCACGAATTCCACGCGCCACCAAACGGGTCCTGCCCCCAATCCTGGAACCCTGCCGCGTACGGTTCGGGAATGTATTCCAAATCGTGTACTAGTTGGAGCTGTCGTTGTGCATGTGTCACCATGGCCGGTGGGCAAGCGTAGCGGTTCCAGCGCGGTTCATCCGACGGTGGAAAGCAGTGCGTGGTGCTGTGCCCTTGCTCCGCCAGCCCGGTCCAGAAACCAACAAAATGGCCGTCGTCGTAGCTAGCCATCACCAGCGAATCGCGCAGTTCAGGATTAAACACGGCTGGCCCGTCTGCCTCGGAGCCAAAGTAATATACCTGGCGTACCGGCAAATCGGTCACGGAACGGCCGTTGTTCACACCCGCATCTTGCCACCACGCATATCGGTAACACAAAAAAAGTTTAAACATCGGATGCGGCGTGACGGTGGAAATGAGCGGCTTTACCTCTGGATGCAGCAGGAATTCCGTGTCGTCGTCTAGCAGCTCCAGCGAGCGGCGCGGCATTGCCAGCACCAGATGACGGGCTAAGAAGGGAGAACGGCCGTCAACCTGCAACTCAATCAGCCCATCTTCCCGGCGGCGAAATGTGTTCAGGCGGCTACCGAAATGAATCTGCCCGCCCGCCTCCACAAAACGATCGGCAACGGTGCGCGGTACGCTTTCCATCCCGTCAATCACGGTACGATACTCCGCTTCCGGCCCAAAATCTGCCAAATACCAGGGGATCGCTTCGGCGGCGTTCCAGTTGGTCATCGTCGTGTTATAGCCACCCGCATCCATCACCAACTTGTACGCCTCGCTGCTCATCACCTGATGCAGCAAATTCCAGAAGCCAAGTTCCCAAAGATAACGGCCGTTAAATGTGTAATTCTGCTTCACATCCAGCCATTGCGCCGGCGTCAGCTTCGTCGCCCCTGGAATCAACACATCAATTGCTTCCATAATGAGCTGCCCTGGCGTTTTACCCCGCTCCTGCCAGCGCACTTGGTACGGCACCTTGTCTGGGTTGGCAAACTCAGACTGGCGCAAATGCTGCCCCCGAACGTAGTAAATGTTTTCGGGGCCGCTGACGGGAAACGGCCGTGTCGCCAAGCCCAACTGCTCAATTAACCCTGCTACCAACGGCTGGTTGGTTAGGTAGCGCATCCCGCCAAACTCCGCCTTTATCCCCGGCATCTCCGGCGGGTCTAACGAAATCAACCGCCCGCCAATGCGGTCGCACAGTTCAAAAAGCTGCACATTCAAGGGAGAATGATGGGTTAGAGAAGATGGACGCAAATCGGCCGTTAGCAACCGCCAGCCCGTGTAAATTCCCGACACACCTCCACCCACAATTGCCACGTCAATCACTGAATCACTCATCTTTTATTACCTCCAAAACAGTGTAGCCCAAACTCCACCCCCTGCAAATAGCCATATTTTTCTTTCCAGATTTCCTCAAAACACACGCTTTTCGTGACATTTATCATAAAGAAATTAGACGGAACACAATCACCCCCAAAACAAACATTCGATACCATGCAACAAAGTATCACCAGCCTGCCTAAAATGAGCAACAGCCAAAACGATCTCGCTGGATATTTCCATTCGTAAACAAAAGCTACAGTGCAATTTTCTATGCTCCCTGTAGCTAAATTCGACAAAAGGAGTGTGCATGTTAGCGAATCCCAAGCAAATTAGCCCGCCAACAGACGACAAGCGTTGGCGCTTTGTCCAGGCAACTATGCGCCGCAACGGGTTTCGGCGCAGCGCCCTCATCGAGACGTTGCACAGTGTGCAGGAGTCGTTTGGCTTTTTAGATGAGGCATCGCTGCAATATGTGGCTACCTCTTTGCGCGTGCCGTTGAGCCAGGTCTATGGAGTTTCCACCTTTTACCACCTATTTAGCCTGAAACCAGCGGGCAAACATAGCTGCGTTGTTTGCACTGGTACCGCCTGCTACATCAAGGGTGGGCCAAAGCTGCTGGCTCAAGTCGAGGAGAGTTACGACATCAAGCCAGGTGAGACAACGGCAGATGAGCAACTGTCGTTGCTAACGGCTCGCTGCGTCGGCGCGTGCGGATTGGCTCCGGTGGCGGTGTTCGATGGCGAAGTTCTCGGCAACCTAACACCGTCCAGAACGTTGGAAACCCTGCGGAGGTGGTCAAACAATGATGTATGAACGATTTGAAAAGATAACAGCAAAAGAGCAAGCTGCCACTGCCAAATTAGATCACACCGTTCAGGTTTGTGTGGCGGCTAGCTGTCTTTCTGCCCAAAGTGATAAAGTTCTGGAATCGGTACAGGCAGAACTGAAGGAAGGGAATCAAAAAGGCTGCCAAGCCAAAGGCGTAGGCTGCATGGGGCTTTGCTCACGTGGCCCGCTGGTAAATGTGCTGCACAAGGATGAATCGCTGGGCGAAACTTTGTACCAGGATGTGACAGCAGACGACGCGCCAGCCTTGGTAGCAGCCACGTGCGCGGGCGAACGGCTGAATGAGCGCGTTTGCCAGACCGATGTCCCTTTCTTCCAGCGACAGACCAAAATTGTGTTGGAAAACAGCGGCCGTATAGACCCTGAACGCATCGAAGAGTATGTGGCGGTTGGCGGGTATGAGGCATTGCTAACGGCCGTTACCGAAATGACCCCCAGCGATGTAATTGACGAAGTGCTACGCAGCGGCCTACGCGGGCGCGGTGGTGGCGGCTACCCGACTGGCCTCAAATGGACTACCGTGGCCAAAGCCGATGCCAATCAGCGCAAATATGTCATCTGCAACGCAGACGAGGGCGACCCCGGTGCCTTCATGGATCGCTCTGTGCTGGAAAGTGACCCCCACCGCATATTGGAAGGAATGGCACTAGCTGGCTACGCCATTGGTGCCCGCAAAGGCTATATTTATGTACGCGGCGAGTACCCGCTGGCTGTGGCACGGTTGAAGAAAGCGATCAACCAGGCGCGGCGGCTCGGCGTGCTGGGCGACGGCATTTGCGGAACCACCTTCAACTTCCAAATTGAAATTCGCTTGGGTGCTGGTGCATTTGTTTGCGGTGAAGAAACAGCACTCATTGCCTCGGTAGAAGGCAAGCGGGGGCAACCCCGCCCCCGGCCACCCTACCCCGCCGAACTAGGCTTGTGGGGTGAACCAACGCTCATTAACAATGTAGAAACGTTTGCCAACGTCGCGCCCATCGTCCGCAACGGTGGTAATTGGTACGCAGGCATCGGCACAGATAAAAGCAAGGGAACCAAAGTGTTTGCTCTGGCAGGCAGCATCGTCAACACAGGTCTCATCGAGGTACCAATGGGCATTCCTCTCAAAGAAATTGTCTTCGAGATTGGTGGTGGCATCCCCGGCGGGCATCAGGTGAAGGCGGTGCAAACTGGCGGCCCATCGGGCGGCTGCATTCCCGCCAAATACTTTGACACCCCTGTTGATTATGAGTCGCTCGTAAAGCTTGGCTCCATCATGGGGTCAGGTGGCATGATTGTAATGGATGAAACGTCTAACATGGTGGACGTCGCTCGCTTTTTTATGGAGTTTTGCAAAACAGAGTCGTGCGGCAAATGTGTGCCATGCCGGGTAGGCACAGTGCAAATGTATGATTTGCTCGACAAAATATATCGCGGTGAGGCCACCAGCCACGATCTTGAGCTGCTGGAAAAGTTGTGTACGATGGTGCGCGAAATGAGCCTGTGCGGTTTAGGGCAAACGGCACCCAACCCGGTGAACAGTACGCTGCATTATTTCCGCAATGAGTACACCGATTTACTGCGCGACAAAAATGAAATGGAAACGGCAGAGGTGCAATCATGAGACGATCCCGCATTATCACCTTCAAAATTGACGGGCAAGATATTGGTGCGCGTGAAGACGAAACCATCCTGGAACTAGCCCGTGAAAACGGCATCAGCATTCCGACCCTCTGCTACCTCGAAGGCGTATCGGCTTATGGGGGCTGTCGGCTGTGCATGGTCGAAATCAAAGGCTCCAATCGTCTCTTCCCGGCCTGCACCACCTACCCAGACGAGGGAATGGAAATCGTTACCAACTCAGACAAGCTAAAAACATATCGCAAACAAACAGTGGAGCTGCTCTTTTCTGAGCGCAACCATATTTGCGCCGTTTGTGTTTCTAACGGCAACTGTGAACTGCAAGACAAAGGGTACGAGCTAGGCATGACGCACGTCAGCGTTCCCTACCTGAACCCAAATTTGCCCGTAGATGCCAGCCATCCTTACTTTGGCCTGGATCACAATCGGTGTATCTTATGCACCCGCTGCGTGCGCGTATGCGACGAGATTGAAGGCGCCCACACCTGGGACGTGATGGGGCGTGGTGCCGAGGCTCGCATTGTGGCTGACCTAAACCAGCCGTGGGGCGAAGCACAAAGCTGCACGAGCTGTGGCAAATGTGTACAGGTTTGCCCCACTGGGGCACTGTTTGAAAAAGGCACGTCGGTAGCCGAAATGAGCAAAAAGCATGAGTTCTTGCCCTACCTGCGTCTGATGCGCGAAGGGCGAAACGGAGGTGAACAATGAGCAAGGCAAAAATGGCTACCGTCTGGCTAGATGGCTGCTCTGGTTGCCATATGTCTTTCCTGGACATAGACGAACGGCTAATAACCGTTGCCAAACTGGCCGACTTATTGTATAGCCCGTTGGTTGATACGAAAGAGTTCCCGGAAATGGCAGACGTGACGCTGGTGGAAGGCGCAGTGAGCAGCGAGGAAGATTTTGAAAAAATCAAGAAAGTGCGGGCTCATACCAAGATTTTGGTGGCGTTGGGCGACTGTGCCGTGACGGCAAACGTGCCGGGAATGCGGAATCCGTTCAAACCAGAGGCGTTGCTAGACCGCGCTTACATGGAAAATGCAGATGAGAACCAGCACATTCCGGTGAAAGTGATTCCACCATTACGCGAGATGTCCGTGCCCATTCACCAGGTTGTACCAGTAGATGTGTTTGTTCCCGGCTGCCCACCCTCTGCGGATACCATTTTTTATGTGGTCACAGAGTTGCTGGCCGGGCGTGAGCCAGACTTGACCGGTATGACGCGGTTTGGTGCGTAAAATGTAATTGGGTAATTTTGTAATCAAGTAATTGGCCTACCCAATTACTCAGTTTCCTAATTACGCAATTACTCATGATAGGATAAATTTCTATGAGTAAAACAATCACAATTGACCCTGTAACTCGCATTGAGGGACACAGCAAAGTTACGATTCAACTGGGTGACGATGGTAAGGTGGCAGACGCACGGTTTCATGTAACTCAGTTTCGTGGTTTTGAGAAGATGACGGAGGGACGGCCGTTTTACGAGATGCCTGCCCTCACCGCCAGAATTTGTGGGATATGCCCCGTGAGCCACTTGATGGCCTCTGCCAAGACAGGTGATGCTTTATTGGCGGTAAAAATTCCAGAAACGGCCGCAAATCTACGCCGCATCATGAATCTGGCCCAAATCATCCAATCCCATGCGCTTAGTTTTTTCCATCTTTCTTCGCCAGACTTTGTGATGGGCTTCGATGCTGATCCCGTGGAGCGCAACATTTTTGGCGTGATGCAAAAGCAGCCAGACCTGGCCAAAGACGGTATTGCCCTACGTAAATTTGGACAGTCCATCATCGAGCTGTTGGGCGGCAAGCGAATTCATCCGGCCTGGGTCGTGCCTGGGGGCGTCAGCGCCCCCTTAACAGATGAGCATCACAGCAGCATCATGGCGCTAGTACCAGATGCTTTGGATCGCATCCAGCGCACGCTCACTTGGTTCAAGGACATTTTCGGCAACTTCGATCCTGAAATTCGTAGCTTTGCCAATTTTCCCACGCTCTTCATGGGTTTGGTTGGGCCGGATGGCGAACTGGCAATGTACGATGGCAAGCTGCGGATTGTAGACGCGGTGGGCAACATTGTGGCCGACCAGCTAGACCCAACCAAGTATGCTGACTTTATTGCGGAAGCCGTGGAGCCAGACTCTTACTTAAAGTCACCGTTTTATAAACCAATGGGCTACCCTAACGGTATCTACCGCGTTGGGCCGTTGGCTCGGATGAATATTATTTCTCGCTGCGGTACGCCGCTGGCAGATCAGGAATGGGCAGAGTTTCGCATGTTGCAGCGCGGGGCGGTATTGAGTTCATTCCAATACCATTACGCACGTTTGGTTGAAATTCTATATTGCATCGAGCGCATTGAGCAGCTACTAGGCGATCCAAGCATTTTGAACAAGCACGTGCGTGCTCATGCAGAGCCAAATGCGTTTGAAGGCATTGGCACGTCTGAGGCACCGCGCGGTACGTTGATGCACCATTACAAAATTGATGAAAATGGGCTGATTACCTGGGTGAACTTAATAATTGCTACGGGACACAATAATTTAGCGATGAACAAAGGCGTGCTGCAAGTAGCTCGTCAATTCATCCGTTCGGCAAAAATAGAAGAACCGATGCTAAATCGAGTTGAGGCGGTCATCCGCACCTTCGATCCCTGTTTGAGCTGCTCGACACATGCCGCTGGACAGTATCCGCTGGATGTGCAGTTGTTGAGCCCAGACGGGGAGCTGATTGACTCGGTACGGCGCGGGTAAGCTGGGGTTGGTATTCAGTGATCAGTATTTGGTGATCAGAGAACGGTAAGAGATAGGCGAGGTAGGTGGCTTACAGGTAAAGCGAGGATAGTTGCCGCGCTCTTTTTTTCCTGAAGGTACGATGGACGAAACGATTGTTGTTGGCATTGGCAATCCGCTACGCGGGGATGATGGTATTGGCTGGGCAGTGGTGGATAGGCTGTTGACAGAGCCATTTGAGGGAATTACGGCCGTACATACGCATCAACTTTTGCCAGAACTTATAGACCGATTCCACGAGGCGGCACAGATAATTTTTGTGGACGCTAGTATGGTTGGGAAGCTAGGAAATGTCACGGTAACGGCCGTTTCGCCCGCGACGGATGGAACAACCGCCAGCCATCATCTGCATCCGGGGGTGTTGTTGGCGTTGGGAGTGAAACTGTACGGCCGTATGCCGCCTGCTCATCTCGTTACCATCACCGGACACAACTTTGGCTATCGGGAAGAATTATCTACACTCGTGGAGCAAGCAATCCGGGTCGCCATCAGTCAAATCAAGCAGCTCGCTGGCGTTCCCACATCTCTTTAATAGGGAACATTTCCCCTAAGAGCATGTTTACATTTTGAGCCAGAAAAAAACTGAGTGTTTTGCATCAAATTTTTGACAGTTTACCTAACATTTGCTATCATCTCGTTCGCTTAATTAGGGGGCGTGGTGTAGTGGTTAACACGCTGGCCTGTCAAGCCAGAGATCGCGGGTTCGATCCCCGTCGCTCCCGTAGAGTCCAAAATACAATAAAAGTCCTCGAACATTCGAGGGCTTTTTTGTTTCAGCCGATCGCGGGAACAACCATCTTCGCTCCCGCGATCAATGATTCTTCAACTTAATATTCGTTCTTCCTGTCTATTGCTGCCTCACTTCGCCCACCTTATCTGTTTACGTTAAACTAAAAGGCGATACAAGTGTCCAGCCATGTTTGAAAGCGAGAGTCTATGTTTACCACGGATCAATTGCTAGATCGCATCTTTCGTGACCCCAAAGTCAAATACAAATTAGACCTGTTCACAACCCAAGAAAAGAAACGCTTGCAGATGTTCGAGAAGAACGGCCGTGTCCGCATTCGCTGCATGGTACGGGATCGGGATTATATTGCCAAGTCAGAGGAAGTGGTGCGGCAATTGATGATGTACGCGAGCCGATTCGCAAAAAGGATTTGCAGCCAGCAGAGGATTTAATTGACCTAGTGTTGCAAATGCAGGAAGAGGTTTTAGCCAGTGCAAGCGTGGACGTGTTTGAAGAAGTTTTCAAACTCTTTTTTGTAAAAGTCTGGGATGAGGAAAATGCTTCCGATGATCCCAATGATGACAGTTCCATTTGCCGCTTCCGCGTGACGGCCGATGAGCCAGAAAAGCAATTTGACCGTTTAGAGGCTTTGCTAGATGAAGCCTGCGATACCAACGTGTACCACATGAGCAGCTTAGACCCGCGGGAGTGGAGGCGGGACTCCAACTACCAGAAAAACGTTGCCAACAAATCATTCGACATCATCATGACCAATCCGCCGTTTGCCGGGACAATTCGCCACCGGTTCCCAGATTGGGAGGCTGAAATGGCTTTGTGGCCAGAAATGATCGCCACCCTCGTTGACTTCGGTCTGTCACGCAGCACAGCCCAACGGCTGGTGGCGAACCCCATGTCACGCAAGATATGGTAAATCGCTGGGTGCATTATTGCTAGCTACGCGGCCGTAGTAGCCGACACGGCAACAATGCCTTCTTCATCACCCGCCTCCCCCGCAACGACATCCCCGCACCCTCCTGGGGTGCATTACGCCGCTTGGAAAATTATTTGCAACCACAGCAGGAGACCACGCCATGAGCAGCTACGATTTAGATCAACTTCTCCGGCTGTGGTCAGCAGAAAAACTCACCAATGAACAAGCCATCGGCCAAATCTTGTTGCAAATTAAAGCACTAACCAAGCGCATCGGCGACCTGGATGAGGAACAGGAGCAAGCACGTCGAGCAGCAAAATTGACGATTCTGTGTATCTCGGCCGACACATTCAACGCCAAATGATTCTAAAATTTCTTTGACAAGTTGAAAGAGAGTAGTCTGGCCGCGAATTTGCCCACATTCATCCTGAAGGTAGTTTACATGCGCCTTTACCCTATGAGCGTGCTTTGGAAGTTGCCAAAAAAGGGTGGAGCGGACGGCATCCGTGGACAGATGAACGAGAAGGGTGGGATGGGCTAGTGATGCTTTTTATGCCCCAATCTATGAGTGTGCAAAGTTTTCATAGCTGTGGCTCCTGTGGTTCATACATCTTTCATTTAAGGTTATTGCCGATGACGATTAGGACATCATCAGCATGGATCACCTCTTCTGGCGCTGGCATATGCCTAAATTCCCCATTGCGGCGAATGGCAATGACAAGTTGAGCCAATTTTTGTCTTAATTCATCTGCTGTCCAGCCAACAATATCTGGATAGTCACGCACATGCATATCGCCAAACCGCAGGTTTTGACTCTGCTGAAAAAGCATATTGTCCCAAAATTCGGCCGCATCATGGTCGAGCATATTTGAAGCGAGATTGAAGCCCCCCATTATATTGGGTGAAACAACCCGATCCGCTCCAGCTAAATAGAGGGTGTGCATATTCATTTCATCCCCAGCGCTGCCAACAATTCGCAATTTTGGATTATTTAGCCGTTTCCCCATATCTCTGGCGCTCAGAATAATCGTTGTGTTGTCTCGGTCATCTTCCATGGCTGCCACAATGCCATAAGCACGATGCACGCCAGCCGTCCGCAGCTGTTGTTCTTCAGTTGGGTCTTCGAGCATGTAAAGAATCCCCGTGTCCCGTGCCAGCTCATCAATGCTCATGCGCTCCTCAATGCTCCAATCTACCTCTTCCAGGCTTTCATAGTGGCGAATCCTTTTATCAACGTAGGATTCGTGCATCCAGAGCAAAGCACGTTTGAGCTTTTCTTCATCTGGCTCAATGATGACAAATGGAAATTGGCGGCGCTTAAATTCACCTGCCGCCCGATTGCCAATAATGCTGCCCCCGCAAACAATAATGTGATCTGACAATTTTGATATTTCGTTCATACGTCGCTCGAATTTTCTTTTTTCACGATTTTGTTGTTGCGTTTCAAATAGAACCGCCGCCGCGCTTGAAATGGCATACCCTGCCAAGCCGATGGCGAAAAGAGTAAAGAAGATGGCAAAAATACGGCCGCTTTGTGACTGAGGTGATAGATCGCCGTAGCCGACTGTCGTGATGGTGATGATGGTGGCATAAAGCGAATCAAATAATGTCCATTCTTCAAGGATTGAATAGACAACCGTTCCAATCAATATTAGTAGCAAAAATGGCAGTAGCAAAGGGAGTAAGCTTGAACGATGTAGCTGTTTCACTTCGCCCAAGACAGAACTGATTGAGGCAACAATCCAAGTTAACATCTATTGAGTTTATATAAGTTTGGCGGGATAGGCACGCTTTTATGCGTTCAAATAACGTGAAGGGCACAACAAACTATATCATGGAAGGTATCAAGCAGCAGCCCAATCACAATAATCATCGTTTCATAATGCTCCAATCAACGTTTCGTCACGTAATCGTCGCTGAGGGGAAACGGCCGCCGAATGAAACGACTCTCAAGCGAAAGCGATCATTTGACAAAATGGGCTTTCTGGAGCAGGCACATCTTCAATCCTTGATGTTGTATTCGGGGTTTCTGAAGAACGTCGCCCTTCGGCTGTTAGTCCCTTATCTGAAGAAGAACTAAAAGCCTACTTTGGAACGACCAAGCCAACTCACGAAATTATCATTGAAACAGATGAATATTACCATGATCTCCATCGTGGTGAAGGCATTTATATCATTGTATATATGCGCTTTGGATTGCCCGTCCCAACCAAGGTGAAATCCAAGTGTCGCTTGATTTCCTCAACGGAGAAGCTCCAGTTGATTTGAACCACATTTTTGGCATAGGTTCCTGCTGCTGGTATTGGGAACGCACCGATTCAGAGTAGCTTTACTCACCTACAACGGTTAGTGGCACAGGGAGAGCGAAAGCGTCACGGCCGTTTGGCAGCGTTAATCTTTCACCCGTAGCTGGATCATACAATCCCACAATAATTTGACCTTCTCCGGTGAAGTTCATTTCTCGCCAGCGCAGTTGGTGGGCATCCTGAATGTACTCACCTTCAACCCAGCCTGTGGTGGGGCGGCGGCCGTTGTTTGGGGCGGCATCGTGTTGAGCAACGAGACGGCCGTCTTCGACCGCCAGCACCTGGGCAAACACCGTGTAGCTCACCGGCTCTCCTGTACCCAGCGCTTGCCAATACAGCGTCAGCGGGATGGGCTGGCCTGTAGGCACCTGCGTGGGCGGCGGATCAACACCCACCAGCCGCGCCACGTCACCAAAAGTCACATCTAGCGGCACCTGTGGCGCGGGTGGCACAAAGGTGCGCTCATCCACGATGATTTGCACCTCGCCTAGGGCAAAGCTGGTGTCGCCTAATTCCGCAAAGAGCGTTGCTGCGCCAGAAACGGCCGTTGCAGGTACAGTCATCAAACGCTGTTCCCACACAAATTCACCAGCTCGCCACAAATTGGTAGGGTACTGATCCTGCGAGGGTGCGCTGTCATCTTGCGCTAGCGGCTGGCCATCCTGCCGCAGCACAAAGTTGGGACGCAAATCGGGCAGCGGCTGGCTACTTTGCCAACCAAGCTGCACGCCCAACGCCTGCCCTGGTCGCAAAAATGTAGTGGTGAGCAAAACGTGGGTTAACTGCAAGCCATCCGCCAGTTGGAGCGGTTCCGGCAGCGGCGGGTAGGGGTGCTCTGCGCCGTAAACGTGGGCTTGGTTGGGCAACGACCGTTCCACCTGCACCTGCCCCAACAACAGATTTTGCCCCAACGGTGTGCCTTGATTGTTGATAAAGTCCAATGTCTGCACTTCCCCCCGAACGATGTAAACGCGCAGGTTGACATTGTAGGCCAGCGGCGGCGTGCCGCGCTTGAACGGCACAAAATGGTACGTGGTCACAACTTCGCCCACCTCCCAGCGGTTGGTGGCACGGCCGTTGAGCGTTACCAACTGATCATCCCGGTCAGCCAGCTCAAGCCCCGTACTGTCTGTCACGTCCAGCACAATGGCATAGTTATGCGTCACCGAAGCCAAAAGCTGCCATTGCAGAGCCACCGTCACGCCATCGGCAGCGGTGGCGGTGGGCACCACCCAGCTACCGAGAAAAGAAACGTCACCGAAACGGCCGTCTCGCGGCAGCAATTCCGGCTCAGTCACAGGGCGATCCAGCCGATACTGGCTCAGTGTCAAATCATCCACACGCCAGCGCCGTACCAGGTTACCTGCGCTTTCCAATGCAAACGGTACCATTCCCTGCCAATCGTAAAAATTGTCAGCGTAATCCACCGTGTAAACGTGCGTGGAGCCAGCAGTCCAGTTCGCCAAATCAAGCCACGTTTGTTCCTGATGAAAAGCATCGGCCATCTGAATCGGTGCGTCGCCGTCGTACACAAACGGCATGCTCCAGTCGGTTAGCGGCACCAAAATCAGATCGGATGGCTCGGTCTCGGCTTCCAAAATGGCGGCGATTTGGCGCATGTCGTCTTTGGCAAATGCGGGGTCAAAAAAGTAATGTTGCAGCCCCCAGCCAGAAATCCAAATGAAGAGAACGGCCGTCACCAGGCGCATCCCGTTCGCCAAAAAGGCAGGCAGCGTCCGCGCGCCAATGCGAGGCGTAAGCAAATAGGCTAGCAGCAGCAAAAAACCATAGGCAAACATAGCGATGTAGCGCGGATGAGAAAATGAACGCAGCAGCCAGAGCGAGAAACTCAAAAACAGCGGCAGCAACCAAACCGTAAATAGCCACACCCCCCACTGATTTTGCCGCTGTAGCCAAACCCACACCAGCAGCAGCAGAATTAGCACAATCAGGCCAATGGCGGCCAACTGGACGCTCGGCTTCGCCAGCACATTCACCAGGCCAGTTAGATGAAAGCCCCAAACCTGAGGCAGCACAAAATCCCACGCTGGCGGCTGGTCTGAGATGTTACCCAGGTTGCTGGTGGCCCCTCCGCTGAGACGGTTGAGGAGAACGGCCGTTACCCAGGGCAAACTCGCCAATCCCACGCCTACCTGCATCTTGAACCAGTTCCTCAAAGCAGGGGTTTGCCGCGAATTACGCGAATTTGCGCGAATTTTTTGCGATAATTCGCGGCCACTCGCTTGAAATCCTGAAGGTAACAAAAATCTGGCAAGCAGCCAACCATTCACAAAAATCAACAAAAAGAGTGTGTTGTAGTGCAGGTGCAGTGCCAGCCACTCAGCCAAACCAAACGCTAACCAGATTCGGCGCGTCGGTTGTTCAAAGGCAACGCGGTTTGCTAGCAGCAACAAAAGCAGGTACGTCAGTGGCAAAAAGGCGTAAACCCGCACTTCCTGCCCGTACACCACCGAGAGTGACCAAACGGCCGTTAGCACCATGCCGATTACGGCCGTTCGCTGTCCAAACCAATCCCGCAGCACCGCATACACCAGCGCCACCTGCAAAAAGCTAGCCAATGCGGAAAAATAACGTGCCGCAAACGGCGTTGTTCCCGTCAGCAACACCCAAATTTTGAGCAGGAAGAAATAAAGTGGCGGGTGAATGTTAGCCGCGCGATTGGCGGCAATCTCGGCAAAGCTGGCCGTGGCTAAATGTAAGCTGATGCCCTCGTCCCACCACAAACTTTGGCCGTCTAGCAAAAAAATTCGCAACCAGAAGGCAGGCAGCAAAATCAACAGCAGCAAAAACAAACGCTGCAGCTTGCTCATGCCGGAGGCTGTGGCCAGTGTCCTCACCGCGCCACCTCTAGCAATGGCAACACAAATTGGTCACTGGGCAGCACCGTGCCATCTTCTGCCAAAATGGGCAGACGCAGACCGGTGGCTACCTTATACAGCCCCAGTACGATTTGGTAGCTGCCCGTCGGGGCATCGTCTGGCAGTTGAATGGCATATTCATCTATGATCACCTGGCCTGCGGCCCAGGTGTTGCTGGGCAAACCGCCCGGCCACTGATCCCCCTGAACCACAATTTGGCCATCCGGCCCCACAAAATGCACAAATGTAGAGAAAATTCCAACTGTCTGGCGGTCTGCCTGCCAATACAAAGTTAGCTGAATGGGGTCACCAGGGCTTGTGCTGGGCAAAGTCGAAGTAACGGCTGTTCTCGCCTGCAAATCGTAACCGCGCAATGAAATCAAATCGCCAAAGCGCAGCAAAACCGGCTGGCCAATATCGTCTGGCAGACTAAACAGACGGTCTGGCGATACCACACTCATCGTGCCTAAACTGATTAGTTCTGAGAGGGAACGGCCGTTGCCATCCAAAATGTCTACACGAAGATCGTGTGGCCCTGCTGCCAACTCTGCCGGAACCGCCACACGGTATTTTTCATGGATCACCTGCCCGGGCCGCCACAGCGCTGTGTCGAAGCGACTTAGTGGAAGCGTCATCAGCGGCAACTCATTGGCCCAAAACTGAAGCTGAAGGTCAGCGGACAGATCAGCCAACCCCTGCCAATATAAATCCACTGTGAAATTGCTCGCCGCTAGGATGCTCTCTGGCAAATCAGCTTGCCCTAAGAAAAGCAAAGTATTGTCCAGCAACGGTTGTGGTTCCGACTGAAGCGACAGCGGTGCGGTTTGGAAGAGTGGCGCGGGGACAACATCCAACTCGGCGATGGGTTGCACCACGCCTGCAAAACGGCCGTCTGCCCCCACCACGGGCAGCTGCGCCCCACTTTCATCGGCAAACAGGGATAGCTCCATACGGTATTGAGCAGGCAGCAAACCAGGCGGCAATTCCAGCGGATAGTGCCAGATAGGTTGCTCATCCGCCTGCCAATCTTCCGGGTAAAAATAGATTTCATTTAACAGCGGCATTTCCAGTTGTAACCAAAGCTGGTCGTTTTCATCCAGTAGGCGGATTTGGACGTTGAAACGGCCGTCTGTCGGCTGCACCAACTGCCACTGCACAAAAATATCCAGTTGATCATCTTGAACGGCCGTACCCGCAGCCAGCAACTCAATCTGCCCACCAAACTGAACTGTCTGCGCCCGCCACACAATTTCTGGCTCAATTGGATCATTATTTGCATAAATCCACGCCTGAATCTCGCCATCGTACCGAATACAATGAACTAATCTTGGCCCCGAACAAGGATTATAACGAAAGTGATCTACTTGTAGATTGGCTAATGTACCCACAATGAAATCAGCTTCTTGCCGATTATTCTCGACATTTATTAAAGTGCGGCCAGGGAAAAATGGGGCAAAAGCCGGGCCAATGCTCACAACGGCCGTTTTCTCCGCTACACCAGGCTGTTCAGCCAGCCACTGCGCGGCTGCGCTCACTCCTTCCCCCCAGCCCAGCGGCATGATGTGTTTGGCCGTTAGCGTTCCACCCGCAAGTGGATTATAGGCATTGAGCAAGTAGGGAACGGCCGTAAGCAAATACACCAGCGCAGCAGCGCTCCCGCCAACCACCACATGCCGCGTCAAGGACGGCCGTAACCGGAGCAACTGTCCCCAACCCAACGTACCCAGCAGATAAAGCAGCGGAAGCGCAGGTAACAGGTAACGATCATACTTTTTGGTCGCTTGCGCCAGAACAATAATGAAAAAAATCGGCCAGAATAGGGAAATCCACAGAAACGGCAGTTGCCACCAGCCTGTGGGCAACTGCTTCCAGCGCAGGCCAAACAAAGCAGCCAACAGCAGCCCCGCAAACGGTATCGGGTTCAGCCGAAACAGCAGCGCCACCGGATAAAAAACAGAACCGTGTTCCTGCTTATAAAAACCGGCAAAAAACGTTCGCGGGAGAGCTTCCTCAGTTTCATGAAAAATAGTGCTAATAATTGTTTCATAACTGCCTGCAGGATCTGCCCATAAAGCAGGCAGCAACACAAACTGAATCGCTATCATGGCTGCCAGCCAAATCAGCCCAAGTGCCACGCTCCTTCGCCACTGGACTCGCCAAGCCAGCAACGCTACAACAAATGCCAACCCAGCAAACGGAATCAACGTTAGCCCCGCCGATTTGGCTAAAATGGCACAACCAGCCGCCGCTCCAGAAACGGCCGTAAACAGTAATGGGACGCGGATGGACGCGGATGGATGCGGACTTTTTGGGCTGGTTAGGGCAATTGCTAAGGCAAGAAGAGAAATTGTGGTGAAGGTGGTCAGCAGACCATCCACATGTAGCAAGCCAGACAAACCCGCCACAAATGGATCGAGCGCCAGCAAACCTGTTGCCACCGCCGCCGCCCAGTCACCTGCCAATCGCCGCGCCAGCCCAAAAATGGCGAGCAATCCCAAACTATTGACACCTGCTACCGCAATGCGCCCAGCACTCAAAAAGGTGGCTAGTTGGGGAAATGCGGCCGTATTTTCCGGGGCCAGCCAAGCCAGATGGGTAATCCAATCATAAACGGCGATGTCAGTCGGCCGTAGCCATAGCTGCACCTGAATCCCTAACGCCCCAAACCAGGTGGTTAGCACCCCCGGATGCCCCGTGGTCAACGTAGCCACCCACTCACCCTGCCCCAACGCCTGATGGAACAGCACCGAACGATGCACCCAATTGAGCTCGTCGGGCGTAATGTAGTTACCCAATGCCGCCAAACGTGGCAAAAGCGCAGCCACAAATAGCAAAATTGAAAAAATGGTGGCTTGGCGGGAAGATAACGGCCGTTGCCACTGCAAGAACAGTTTCATTACCACAATCATATCCCAAAGCGGGTTAGGTGGATACTTATTTTGTGGGGGCTAGATGGGGAGAAACGGCCGTTGCGGAAATATCACCAACCATTTCATCTGTTACCATATGAACATCATTAACAGGAGTAATGTTATATTGCCAGCAACATCAAACCCAGTATAATCGGAGAAAATGCCCAAGTGGTAAATTGAAAGTGAGGATGAAGAGTTTTGAGTGACAATGTAGCAAATTTAGGAGGGGGCGAAAAAAGCCACCCAATGGAATTCCTGTTGGCCGAGGAATTAAACTTACCCTCAATTGGAGAAACACGACAAGGATGGGTAATTGAACATCGTAACAATGCAATATTGATTGATATCGGCGCCAAGTCTGAAGGTGTGATTTCTGGTTCCGAATTGCAGCAGATGGATGACGAAACCCGTGCACTGCTTTCTGTTGGTAATGAGGTGTCTGTTTACATCGTCAATACAGAAGACCAATACGGCAATGTCATTGTCTCGTACGCCAAAGCGGCAGAAGAGCTTGACTGGAATAAAGCAGAAGCGCTGATGGCATCGCAGGATGTGTATGAAGGCAAGGTCATTGGCCAAAATAAAGGCGGTCTTTTGGTTAAATTAGGTCAATTGCGCGGATTTGTACCCAACTCCCAAATTAGTCGCCGTCGCAACTATGGCGAAAAACAAAATGGCAAACTTACCAACAGCATGATTCAAACCAAAGTCATTGAGGTAGATCGTAAGAGAGGCCGTTTAATCTTATCTGAGAGAGCTGCTGAAAAAGAAGCCCGTCAAGCCAAACGTGCCGAAATTTTAGGGAAGCTCAGCGAAGGCGATGTCCTGAAAGGGCGCGTTATCAATTTAGCAGATTTTGGGGCATTTATTGACGTTGGCGGCGTTGAAGGCCTTGTTCATTTATCAGAACTTAGCTGGAAGCGTGTAAACGCCCCGGCAGACATCCTGAAAGTTGGGGATGAAGTAGAAGTTTATGTTCTCAACATTGATGAAGATCGCGAACGGTTGGCACTGAGCCTGAAGCGTATGGAGCCAGACCCGTGGACCATCATTGATGAGTATTATTCCGTCGGGCAGTTGCTAGAAGCAACCATTACCAAGATCACTAAATATGGTGCCTTTGCCCGGCTAGAAGATGATTATGCCCTGGAAGGTTTGATTCATATCTCAGAGTTGTCTGAGAATCATGTGAATCACCCGCGAGATGTAGTACAACCTTCTCAAACGGTAACAGTCCGCATTATTCGTGTGGATAAAGACCAACGACAGTTGGGCTTGAGCATAAAACAAGTTGTTTCTGACAAGTTCGTTGAGGCAGACCTGGAAAAATTAACAACTATCCAGGAGTAGTGGGAAATAGTGGGGAGCCGTACACAGTAACATAGTATTGGAAACGGCCATCGCTACTAACACTGGAAAGTTGTTCACCCAGTCTGCAATCACGAATGTGAATAACCTATTCCAAATTGCCTTTAAATTTGTGAATGGGCCTAAAGTAACCGTTCGATTTCGATACGGCAGTGTAATCTTTATATCGAACGGTTACCAAGAACCGAGGTGAGCACCGGTGAACTCTAAAAATTGGGAACGTTTTACACAACGCGCCAGACGCGTTTTGAGTTTAGCTCAAGAAGAAGCTGAACGTTTAAATCACAACTACATCGGCAGTGAACATGTCCTCATTGGCTTGCTGCGTGAAGAAGGTGGCGTCGCGGGGCGTGTGCTGCGTGAACTAGGTCTGGATGCAGTGCGCGTTCAGGCAATGGTCGAGCGACTGTCAGGTGGCCCTGGCACCCGAACCCCCTTCACCAAAATTGAACTTTCCCCTAGTACCAAGCGCGTTTTGGAATTAGCCGTAGAAGAAGCCCGACGAATGGGGCAGCATTACATCAGCACCGAGCATTTGCTGCTGGGCTTGGCACGGCAAAATGAAGGCTTGGCGATTGATGTTTTGCGTAAATTTGGCATTAGCGCAGAGCAAATTCGGCGGCAAACCCGCCGCATGCTGCGCGAAAGCCCAGTTGCAGCTAGCGAAAGTAGCAGTTCCACTCCCCGCCGTGCTGCCAAGAAAGAAAAAAGCAAAACCCCAATGGTGGATCAATTGGCAACAGACCTGACCGCTCTAGCAGAGGAGAATAAGCTAGACCCAGTTATTGGCCGCAGCATGGAAATCGAGCGGGTTATCCAAATATTGGCACGTCGCACCAAAAACAACCCAGCGCTCATTGGGGAGCCTGGTGTTGGCAAAACTGCCATCATCGAGGGTTTGGCCCAACGCATCATAGACGGCCGTGTCCCCGACATTCTCCATAACAAGCGAGTCTTGCAGCTAGACGTAGGCAGCTTAGTGGCTGGCACCATGTACCGAGGTCAGTTTGAGGAACGCCTCAAGCGCGTCATTGAAGAACTTAAATCCAGCGATGCCATCATGTTCATAGACGAGGTGCATATGCTGGTTGGGGCCGGTTCTGCTGGCAGCTCTGTAGACGCCGCCAACATTTTGAAACCTGCGCTGGCGCGCGGTGAGTTGCAAACGATAGGCGCCACCACGCTGGAAGAGTACCGCAAATACATTGAAAGTGACGCTGCTTTGGAACGTCGCTTCCAACCCATTCATGTAGACGAGCCAACTCCTGAAGAAAGCATTGAAATTTTGCACGGCATTAAAGGTGCTTACGAAAAGCATCACAATCTTTTTATTACTGAAGAAGCAATTGAAGCGGCCGTTAATCTTTCCACACGGTATGTCACCGACCGCTTTTTGCCAGACAAGGCCATTGACCTGATAGATGAAAGCGCATCACGGGTTCGCATGTATCGCGTTCCGCAACCTGCGGACATTCGTGAAGCCTATGACACGCTGCGAGACCTCCGCACCGAGCGAAAAATTGCAGAGGATGAACGCCGCACCGAAGACGTGATGCACCTAAATGAACGTGAAGAAGAAATTCAGCGTCAACTAGATCAGCTACGCGCCGGCAGTGCTGAACAAGAGAATTCAGTTAGCGTAACGGCCGAAGATATTGCTGAAGTTTTGTCCATGTGGACCGGCATTCCGATTTACCAATTTACCCAGGAAGAGTCAGCCAGGCTGCTGGAAATGGAAGATGAATTGCATAAACATATCGTCGGGCAGGGCGAGGCAATTGAAGCGATTGCTAAAGCTGTTCGGCGAGCGCGTGCTGGTTTAAAAGACCCACAACGCCCAATTGGCTCTTTCATTTTCCTCGGCCCAACAGGCGTGGGGAAAACCGAACTCACGAAGGCATTGGCCAAATTCCTGTTTGGCAGTGAAGATTCACTTGTGCAGCTAGATATGTCTGAATTTATGGAGCGGCACAATGTGGCTCGACTGGTTGGTTCGCCCCCAGGATACGTTGGCTATGAAGACGCTGGGCAGTTGACGGAAGCGGTGCGGAGACGGCCGTATTCCATTGTCGTCTTTGATGAAATTGAAAAGGCCCATCCTGAAACGTTCAACATTTTGCTGCAAATTATGGAAGAAGGTCATCTGTCTGATGCCAAAGGGCAAAAAATCAACTTCCGCAATACCATCATCATCATGACCTCCAACGTTGGGGCAGACACCATTCGGCGTGGGCCAAACCTGGGGTTTGCCTTTCAGCGGGATGACGCCCAGGTTGAGCAAGAGCAGCACCGCGAAATGCGTAAAACGTTGATGGACGAGCTAAAACGGCAGTTCCGGCCTGAGTTTATCAACCGGGTGGACAGCATTGTGGTGTTCCGCCAACTAAGCAAAGAAAATATTCGCCAAATTGTAGATATTATTCTGAGCGAAGTGAATGAGAGATTACTTGAGCACGAACTTTCAATTAGTGCCACTGATGCAGCCCGCGACTGGCTGGGTGAACATGGCTATGATGCTGAATTTGGAGCACGCCCTCTGCGCCGGCTTGTTCAAACTGAGGTGGAAGACCGTTTATCTGATGCTGTTTTAGCAGGTCATTTTACTAATGGTGATGTGGTAACGATTGACGTGGAAGACGATGAAATCGTTTTGAAAAATGTGGAAGAAACGGCCGTACCCGCCACTTCGTGATTTAGCACATAAAACGGTACAAAGATCAAAAAAGCCCTGGCGCTGATGCCAGGGCTTTTTTGATTTGTCATCAATTACTCGCAGGGCGGAATGTAAAGCACCTGCCCCACTTCAATTAAATGATAGTTGTAAATCCGATTTGAATCTGCCAAAAACTTGGTATCCACGCCGTACTTGGCAGCAATTTGGCTCATTGTTTCGCCAGCCTGCACAATGTGGAGCGTGCGGGTGCTAACGGGCGAAATATGCCCTGCGCGGCCCATTGGCTCTGGCGTAAATGTTGGTGGCAATGTAGGCGTGGCCGTCACTTCTACTCTAGGGGCCTCCTCCTCAGGTGATTCGGAATCCTGAGCCACCTCATTTTCTTCAGCACCGTCACTGCCACCACCAACACCTGGCAGCTGCGAGCAAGCAACAGTTGCCAATGCAAGAAGTAAGATAAAAAGTAAAATTTTACGCATGATGTCTCCTCATTTGTCTTGCAGAAGCCACATCCCTAGAAACCCCTGCTAGAAAAATGCCCCAGCTCATTCTGGGGTACTACAAAAATGCAGAAATGTTATGTCGCAGATTGTCTCAAAAATCAGATCAGTTAAACATAATCTTAATTATTATAGCAGAGACAATCCAATTTTTGAAGAAGCAATAATAACCTTAAGGTAACATAGCCATAATTAACCTAATGGGAGCCGCAAAAAAATCCCTATTAGCATAAAATTCTCACAAATTTTCTGGCTATTCTCCCTTTTTGGGCAGCATATTAGGACGGATGTACTAAACATTTACGTGAATAAGTCGCAAATACCCATTGTGTCTTGTCTGGCAGCGTCATTATAATTTTGCATGATGATACCTAAAACGATCGGTCGTTACCGAATCAAAGCAGAACTCGGTCGTGGCGGGATGTCAACAGTGTATCTGGCACATGATCCCCGTTTTGAGCGGGATGTTGCCATCAAACTGCTGCCTCTCGAGTTACTTCACCAACCCACCTTCCGTCGCCGTTTTGAACGCGAAGCTAAGGTCGTTGCTTCGCTGGATCATCCTGCCATCGTGCCAGTATATGATTTTGGCGAAGAGGAAGGCCAACCTTTCTTGGTGATGCGCTTTATGACGGGTGGCTCTTTGGGGGAACGGCTCAAGCAAGGGGCCATTTCTATTGCGGAATCTGCTCGCATCATGACCAAGCTGGCACCAGCGCTCGATGAAGTTCATCTGCATGGTGTCATTCACCGCGATCTCAAGCCTAGCAATATCCTTTTTGATCAGCGCAATGAGCCGTATATTTCTGACTTTGGTACAGCCAAGCTGAAGTACGCCCATACCAAGTTAACAGACACCGGGGGAGCAGTAGGCACCCCGGCTTACATGAGCCCAGAGCAAATTCAGGGAGATGGTGAGCTAGACGGCCGTTCCGATATCTACACGCTTGGGGTCATCCTGTTTGAGATGCTGACAGGCAAGCACCCATACCAAACCAATACACCTATTGCCGTGGCTGTTAAGCATATGTTTGAGCCGGTTCCCAGCCTACAAGATATGGAGCCACACTTGCCGCCCGCCTGCCAGGAACTCATCGTGCAGGCAATGGCCAAGCAGAAGGAGTATCGGTTCCGCACGGCCGTAGAGTTTGCCCAGGCGCTAGAAAAAGTGTCTGAAACAGTTGAAGATACCCACAAGCTAACATTGGCTGAAAAAGCACCTGGCCAACGTTTTGCGCTCATTATTGCCAACTATGAGTATGATGATCCGACGCTAGCGCAGCTGATCAAACCAACTGCCAATATTCACACCCTGGCCTACGTATTGCAGAATCCGGCCGTTGGCGGCTTTGTGGAAGTTAACACGCTCATCAACGAATCTGCCGATGGGGTGCGACGAGCCATCTCCCAATTTTTTGCCGATCGCAACAAAGATGATTTGCTGCTGCTCTACTTTATGGGGCACGCAGCTTTGGGAACGCGCGGGCAGCTGTACCTGACGGTAAAAGATACTGAACATGAGCTGCTTCGCGGCACGGCGATTCCAGCTCGTTTTATTGCGGATGAGATGGACAATAGCCTGTCTGAACAGCAAATCCTGGTGATGGATTGCTACTACAGCGACACCGTACCTTCTGAATCGGCAGGAACGATTGGCCGAGATGTGAATACATCAGATACGTTTGCTCATAATGGGTTTAAGCGTGTGGTGGTAACGGCCAACGACAGCACGCAGTACAACTGGGCAAAGGGCAATGTGCAAGGGGATGCCGAGCCATCCTTGTTTACTGAACATTTTGTGCAGGGGCTGTTGAGCGGCGCGGCAGATTCTGACCACGATGGCAAAATCACCATTGATGATCTGTTTGCCTACGTGAAGCAGCAGCTCACGGCATCGGTGGCAGACAAACCGTCGCAGGTGCCGCGCAAATGGGTACCGTATGCCTACCAGGATGCGTCTGATTTGGTGATAGCCTGCAATCCAAATTATGAGATTGCTCAGGTGATTGAACAGGAACATGGTTCTGCGATTATGCCAAGCGTTGTTCAGGAAAGGAGTGCGTTGGTGAAACGGCCGTATCTCCCCCTCTCCAAATTCACACAGCGCCCGGCCTTGTGGCTGGCTGGGTTGGCTTTGCTGGCCACGGCTTTTGTGGTGCTACTGGCGGGGCAACCGTGGCGTGTTGAAGCAGGTGATTTGGCGACCAACAATGCAACCAGCAGCACAGCTGCCATTGTGCAAAGCGGCACAACCAATCTGGGAACCACAACCACTAGCAGTAACGGCGTTACGGCGGTTGAAACCAAAGCATTGGCAACAGAAACAGCAACCAACCCGCCACCTACACCAACTGCCGAGCCAACCTCGCCACCTACGGAAACGGCTACTTCACCAACGCCTACTGACGAGCCAACAGTTGCGCCGACGGCCACGGTAATCACAGCAACCAGCGAAAGCGAGCAATCTCAGGTAACGGCGTTGCTCTCCTCTAGCCTGTACGTTAGCCCAAACAGCAATTCACAAGAAATTACGTTTGTTGGCGTGGGAGAAACCGTCACCGTGCTGGGGCGTTCCGAATTTGGTGAATGGCTTTACGTACAAAACGAAGCTGGGCAAGAAGGGTTTGTGTATGCGCCACGACTGGGTTGGGCGGGAGATTTTGAGGCGTTAACCGTTGTCACAGGAACGGCCGCTTCTAACATAACAACCAGCACATCCGGCAGTAGCTGCTCTGGTGCTGCTTGCCCAATACTCACCATGAACCTGTACCCGTTGCCCGGCACGCGCTGCGAAGTGGATGCCAAATATCGCACCGTTTTTATTGAGGGGATCGGCGGAAACGGCCGTTACACCTATTACTGGAACGATCAGAAAGTGGGTGGCCCCGTTAGTGAAGGGTTTGCCTTTGAAGTACAAAGCAATGATGGGGCTGCGGTTATTGGCATAGGCAAAATCATTTCTGGTGATGGCCAAATTGTAGAAATGGAACTGTTTGTTGGTGATTTTAGCTGCAATTAGTTGACAATATCATCTCACCTTGTTAAACTGCCGCCCGATGAAGATAAAAATGAGCACAATCACCTTGAAAAAGGCAAAGAAGCAAAACGGAGACCAAAACGTCGTCTGGTAGTTGTGCTTGCTTTGTAAAGATTGTTAGCGCCCCACCGATGACGGTGGGGCGTTTTTTATTTATCCAAAACAAAACTGAACAATGAATCAGCAAATTATCATCAAGAAGCAAAACAAGAAAAACAAGCCAAAGCAATTTTGGTGAGTCTTGTTTGCTGCAAATTTGTTGCAAAAAAAATGTCTTCACAGGCGGGCTTACCAGAAAAAGGTGAGGCCGCTTTTTTATTTTTATGGCGAATGAAGCCAAAACAAACTGGAGGTTTAAATCATGAATAACGTCAATTGTGTGGAATGTGCAGGGGAAGTAGAGGTCGCTGATGATGTGATGGTTGGTGAAATCGTAGAATGCCCAGAATGTGGGGCCGAGCTAGAAGTTATTGGCACCAACCCTCCTGCGCTGACCCTTGCGCCCGAAGTTGAAGAAGATTGGGGGGAATAGCGAATTATGCGCGTCGGCATTTTATTTTCACGAATCAGGTTAGAAGAAAAGCTAATCGTCCAGGCAATTGAGGCACGCGGCGTTTCTTACGAGATGATCGATGTGCGCGATGCCGTGTTTAACCTGAATGACCCGTCGTCCTGGGAACGATACGATGTCATTCTGGAACGATGCGTTAGCCATTCGCGGGCGCAGGCGGCACTGCAAATTTTGGGTAGCTGGGGGATTCCATGCGTGAACAATGCCCATGTAGCCCAGGTTTGCGGCAGCAAGCTAGAAACATCGCTGGCGTTGGCTGCCGCTGGCATACCTGTGCCTCAAGTAAAAATTGCCACAACAGAGGCTGCTGCACTGGAAGCGATTGAGGAATTAGGCTACCCGGTTGTGCTAAAACCAGCCGTTGGCTCCTGGGGGCGGTTACTGGCTAAGGTGAACGATCGGGAAGCGGCAGAAGCAATTTTGGAACATAAAAGTACGCTTGGTTCCTATCAGCACTCTATCTTTTACATTCAGGAGTATATTGCTAAACCAGATCGGGATATTCGCAGCTTTGTAGTGGGGAATGAGACAATCTGCGCCATTACCCGCCACTCGGCTCACTGGATTACCAATACGGCGCGGGGAGGCTCTGCCGTAAATTGCCCAGTCACGCAAGAGATAGATCACCTGTCGCAGGCGGCGGCTCAGGCGGTGGGCGGTGGTGTGGTGGCGGTGGATTTGCTGGAAGATGCAAACGGCCGTCTCCTCGTCAACGAAGTCAATTACACAATGGAATTCCGCAACAGCATTCAGCCCACTGGCGTGGACATTGCGGCGCGCATTGTTGACTACACCTTACAACTGGCTGATGAAGGAGTCCGTGCGCCAATTGGCACAGTACCTGCCCTAGCCAATGGGGGCCACTATGAGCGTTAGGGTTTCAATCGTGGGCGGCTCTGGCTATGTGGGGGGCGAACTACTGAGGCTGCTGCTGGGCCACCCTCATGTGGCCGTGCAGCAGATCACCTCTCAGCAGCACGCGGGACGCTTTGTGCATGGGGTGCATCCTAATTTGCGTAGCGCAACGCGGCTCAAATTTAGCCCTATCGAGGCGCTAGAGCCGTGCGATCTGCTGTTTTTGGCCTTGCCGCACGGCCGCGCTGCGGCACAAATCGAACAGTTTGCCGCCCTAGCCTCACGCATTATTGATCTCTCGGCAGATTTCCGTTTGAATGACCCGGTGGCGTATGAAGCCCGGTACGGCCGTTCCCATCCCGCTCCCGAATGGTTAAGCAAATTTGTTTATGGTTTGCCAGAGCTACACAGAGATTCACTACGCGAAGCAAATTATGTGAGCGGGGTTGGCTGTAATGCAACGGCCGTTAATTTGGCTCTGGCTCCTTTGGCTCGTGCAGGACTCATCCAGCAAGCGGTCATCGAGGTGAAAGTGGGATCTTCTGAAGGCGGCAACAGTTTTAGCGCGGCCAGCCACCACCCGGAACGAAGCGGGGCATTGCGCTCGTTTGCTCCCACTGGCCATAGGCACCAGGCAGAAATGATCCAGACGTTAGGGGACTTTGAACTGCATTTTTCGGCAACGGCCGTTGAACTGGTGCGCGGCGTTTTATGCACGGCACACGTTTTTTTGAGCCAGAATTTGGATGAAAAAGAGGTTTGGCAGCTCTATCGGACAACATACAAAAACGAGCCTTTTGTGCGTATTGTCAAGGAGCGCAAAGGCATCTACCGCTACCCAGAACCCAAAATTCTGGCAGGCAGCAACTTTTGCGACGTGGGCTTTGCCAAAGACGAGCGTAGCAGACGGCTGGTAGTGCTGAGTGCCATTGACAATTTGATGAAGGGGGCAGCGGGAACGGCCGTTCAGGCCATGAACCTGATGTTGGGCTACCCAGAAACGACGGCTCTCACTTTCCCTGGCCTCCACCCAATTTGAAAAAATCTATAGCTGAGTTAAGGAGAATAATTATGATTATTGTGAAAGTTGGCGGCGGCGAAGGGATCAATTACGACGCTGTTTGCGACGACATCGCCCAGCTTTGGCGCGAGGGGCAGCAGCTTATTTTTGTACACGGTGGCTCACATCGCACCAACCAAGTAGCCGAAGCATTAGGCCATCCGCCTCAGTTTGTTACCTCCCCCTCCGGTTACACCAGCCGCCTGACGGATCGAGCCACGCTGGAAATTTTCCAGATGGTATATTGCGGTCAAATCAACAAAACGTTAGTAGAGCGACTGCAGCGGCGCGGCGTGAACGCGGTGGGATTGTCTGGAATTGACGGCCGTATCTGGCAAGGTCCGCGCAAAAAAGTGATTAAAGTGGTAGAGAACGGCCGTATCCGCGTCTTGCGGAGCAACCTTACTGGCAAAGTCACACAAGTGAACCACAGCCTCCTACAAAACTTGCTACACGCAGGCTGCTTGCCCGTACTCACCCCACCTGCCATCAGCTTTGATGGAGAAGCAATGAACGTGGATGGAGATCGCGCTGCTGCGGCCACTGCTGCAGCCTTCCGTGCTGATGAACTGCTTATCCTCTCCAATGTCCCCGGCGTTCTGCGCCAATTTCCCGATGAAAACAGTCTCATCTCCCAAATCAGTGCCGACCAGATTGAGTGCGTGTCCAAAGAATTTGCCGAGGGGCGAATGCGTATCAAATTGTTGGGGGCGCGAGAAGCGGTGACTTCTGGTGTGCGGCGCGTGGTGTTGGGGGATGCGCGGGGCAGGCAGCCAATTTTACGTGCGCTGGATGGCCTGGGAACAGTCATCATTCCAACACAAGCAGAGGAAGCAGCATGAACAATATCTTTCAGCAAGAAGACAGCTTTGGCAGCGGCGTTTACGCAAAACGGGAAACGGCTATTGTGCGCGGGAGCGGCGCAACAGTTTGGGACGAAAACGGCCGTTCCTACCTTGATTGTGCTGCAGGCATTGGCGTAGCCAACGTTGGCCACTGCCACCCGCAGGTGGTAGCAGCTATCACCGCCCAGGCCAGCCAGCTCATCACCTGTCAGGAGATGTTCTACAACGACCAGCGTGCTCAGTTCCAGGCACAGTTGGCTGCTACACTGCCCGGCAACCTAAACCGCGTTTACCTGTGTAACTCCGGTACCGAGGCGATAGAAGCGGCCATCAAATTTGCCCGTCTTAGCACCAGACGCCCCGGCATTGTAGCTGCAATGCGCGGCTTTCATGGGCGAACGCTTGGTGCACTTTCCGCCACGCACAACAAAAAGTATCGCCAGCCGTTTGAACCGCTAGTGAGTCATTTCAGCCATGTGCCGTTCGGTAACAGCTCCCGGCTCGATGCGGCAATTACGGAGCAAACGGCCGCTGTCATTCTGGAAATAGTGCAAGGCGAAGGGGGTGTTCAGCTGGCGACGCCTGGCTTCTTTCACCGGGCGCAACAACTCTGCCAAGAGCGGGGAGCATTGTTGATTATTGACGAAGTGCAAACGGGATTCGGCCGTACCGGGGAACTATTTGCCTGCGAACATTATGATTTGGTCCCTGACCTCATCTGCTTGGGCAAGGCAATGGCTGGCGGGATGCCGATGGGAGCAGTGGGTATCGGCTCGCGCGTGCAAAATTTGGCACCAGGGCTGCACGGTTCCACATTTGGTGGGAATCCTTTGGCCTGTGCCACAGCAACGGCCGTACTCAACATCCTCCAGCAACCTGACATAGCCAGCCGCGCCGCCAAGCTGGGCGACCAGTTCCGCCACCAAATTGAAGCACTCAACCTGCCGCTGGTGCGTGACGTGCGTGGCCTGGGTCTTATGATTGGTATTGAGCTTCGCCAGCGAGCCATGCCCTATGTCCAGGCACTCATGGACAAAGGCATCGTCGCCCTGACAGCCGGAAGCACTGTCATTCGGCTGCTCCCCCCTCTCACTATCACTGCCGAAGAGCTGGATCGAGTGGTTGTTGCGCTGGAGCAAGTTCTGGCAGCCAAAAAAAGAAGCAGCGGTGCTGTGGCCGGTCTTCTGACCGTGCCATCGAGTGTCTCGGCGAGGACGTCGGCCACAGCAGCAGATCAAGCAGTCTCGCTAAAAAACGACGTGGGAGCGGTAGGATTTTTACGGCGGCTGGTGGAAATTCCGAGCTTGTCTGGTGAGGAAACGGCCGTTGCCAACTTCCTCATCCAGCAAATGAACCAATCCGGCTTCACCGCCTACGTAGACGCCGCAGGCAACGCCGTCGGCGAGCGCAGTTGCCCGAATGCGGCTGGGCAAATCACACAGGAAATTGTGCTGCTGAGCCATATGGATACCGTCCCTGGCGACATTCCCATGCGGCAAGAAGATGGCAAACTGTACGGCCGTGGCAGCGTGGATGCCAAAGGACCACTGGCCACCTTTATTATCGCCGCAACCCGCGCCAATCTGCCACCCGGCACGCGCCTCATCGTGGTTGGCGCGGTGGAAGAAGAGTCTGCCACCTCCAAAGGAGCCAGGTTTGTTGCCAGCCAATACCAGCCAACAGCCTGCCTGATCGGCGAACCCAGTGGCTGGGACGGCATTACTCTTGGCTACAAAGGGCGGCTGCTGATTGACGCTTGCTTTACCCAACCCATGAGCCACACTGCCGGAGCCGATTCTGGCGCAGCCGAGCTGGGGCTAGAGTGGTACAACAACATTGTAGCGTACATCAACCAGTTCAACGCCGAAAAACCGCGCCTGTTTGACCAACTGCTGCCCTCCGTCCGTGAGCTGCACACCAGCAGCGACGGGCTGGAAAATCGGCTGGAGATGAAGCTGGGAATTCGGCTGCCGCCTAATTTCGATGTGACCATCTTTGAACGTTGGCTGCGGGAAGAGGCGGGGGATGCTGGCACGATACGCACCTACGGGTATGAAACGGCCGTTCAAAGCAAACGCACCAATCCATTGGCACAGGCACTCAATCGCGCCATTCGGCAGGCTGGAAGCGTCCCAACCTACAAGCACAAAACAGGCACGTCAGACATGAACGTGGTAGAGCCAGTGTGGAACTGCCCCATTGTGGCCTATGGGCCAGGAGATAGCAAGCTAGACCACACGCCAAACGAACACATCATCATCGCTGAATATTTGCAAGCCATTCAGGTACTGGAGACAATGCTAACCAATCTTTGATTGCGAAAGGCCAAGGCGGGTAACGGCCGTTGCCAATCCTACCAGCAGCCAAAACGCCGTCACCGCGTGGTGAAACTCTAAATTAAAGAGGTAATGGTCAAAAATGCCGGCGGCCAATCCACCGACGATGGCAGCGTGCAAGCCCAGCCAGAGCGCGTCTAGCTCCTCATTGGCCTTCAATATGTTTCGATGAGACAGGCCATAGAAAAAGAGCGTGCCAATGACCGCAAAGAAGGCCAGCAGCCCCACAACACCCATCACCTGGGCAATGGTCAGGTAAACATTGGCCACACCCAGGTAAATATCAATGTCTGGCGTACCGGCAAAACCAACGCCAATGAGGGGATACCGTCCGATGAGCGTCAGCGCATCCTGATATTCGCCAAAACGCATTTGGGTCGCCAAATCTTGCCCCTGAATGCCCTCGACGAACCGTTGGATGTAGGTTTGAGCGACGGGCAGCAGTAACAACAGCAAGCCACCACCCAGCATGTAAGGAATGAGTCGTCGGTAGCGCAGGATGGCAATGAAGCCCAAGCCTGCCGCTAGCCCAAACATGGCTCCGCGTGAAAACGTCAGCACGACACAGATGAAAATGGAACCAACGATGCTCCAGGTGAGCCAACGGGGGAACAACGGCCGTTTTGCCACCAACTGCGGCCCTGCCAATGACCCAATCATCAAGAGCAGCCCACCCAGCACGTTCGGATCCACCGAGGTGCTGATGGCTCGTTCAGATAGCTCTGGGTTCTCTTCGATGTAGCGAATGACCCAGCCACCTGGGTAGCCAACCCGTGTGAGGAAATTGAGGATGGTGTTGGTTGTATCTTCCGGCAAGAGCCAGAAAATGATGCCCAGAACGGCCGCACCAGTCCCAGCCAGCAACACCACCTTCACCATGCGCTCCAGCCGCACCTGCGTGCGACAATAATCCACAATAATGAAGACAAAGCCTAAACTCAACAGCAGCTCAGCAAATTTTCGCAGCAGCGTAGAGGTGAGCGTCCCGTTACTCAAGCCAAAAATGAAGGCAAAGATGGCCACCAGCATGAAAACAAGCAGCGGCAAGGCGATGGGCGCAGTCACTAAATCCCGCTGCGCCCCAGTGACGATGCCCAGCAGCCAAACGCCAACCACCGCCCCCAGTGCCAGATCAAGAAACGTGGGCGTGAGACCGATGTCTACGGGTAGTGTGGCAAATGGGAGCAAGCACACCACAGCCACCACGCCCCAAAAGCCAATCTCGATGTCTCGCAAAACGATGTAGGCGGTGACAATGGCGATAATAAATGCAGCCCCAGCCAGCGGCCCGCCAAAACCGAGAATGACACCGCCGAGAACGGCCGTTCCACCCAGCAATGCCCCCAACGCCCACCTGGATTTAGTGGGATTGATCGCGTCGGCGTTTCGGAGCCATCGTTTTTGGGGTTTAGGTTCCTGCGTGACGGTTGCCATCAATCAATAAATCCTTCTGCCTGCAACCGCTTGTGCGACTGCTCAATTGAGTTAGCGAGTTCAGCTTCAATACCGTAATGAATTGCCAGGGTAAGCGCACAGCGCAGCACGTCCTGCACCTCTTTGGCCAGCTTGATTGTATCTGGTTCGCCCAATTTTTGCCGCTTGACGCCGCTATTCTCAAAATGATTTACCTGCGATGCCAACTCGCCACACTCTTCCGCCAGGCGCGTCATCATTTGGAACGGATCATTACCATCGGGGAATCGCTTCATGAGACCGTGAGTGATTTTGTACAGTTTTTTCATAATTTGTAAGTTAGTGCCTGGCACTTTAGTCGTTGACGCGCAACAATGTCAGGCGCAGAAAATCGTCAGTGGGACGGCCGTCTTCCGCAATAATTTGCAGGCGATTAAACTGGCCATCGTCCACCGTGTACAGGCCGATGATGACGGGGTACACCTTACTTGGCGTGTCTGGGCTAAGAGGTAAGGACATTTGCACGGTTTGCAGCTCACCTTCTGCCCACGAAGACGTAGGTTGGCCTAAATCCTGGCTGGCCCAGCGGGTGGTGTCATCATCCACAACTTGGGCAAAAATGGTGTAGTCGGTGGTTAACGGCCGTTTTGCCCGCCAGTACAAAGTTAAATCCACAGTTTCACCGGCTGCCGCTTGCCGGAGGTTCAGTTCAAAGCCAACCAATTCCAGCTCATTGTCAAAATTAACTAAGGTCGGATTTGGCACATCACCAGCCGCAGGCTCTAAAGTAAGCGTAGCCAGCACCACCGAATCTGCGCCGTCGGTTAGGGGCAGGCGCTCAAAATTGGCAAAATCGTATAGACCAACGGTGAGCTGGAGGTTTGCGGGAGCAACGGCCGTTTCCGGAATCACAAGCTGGTAATGGTTAAAAATCGTCTCGCCCGGTTCCAGTAGCGAGGTAGGCCGCAAACCCTGATCTAAAAACATATCCCGCTGGGCAATGGGCACGCCAATGACTGGATCATTTAGATGCACAAAGACGCTCCAGTTGCGATCCATTGACTCTAAAACTTCCCATTCCAACAGCAGATCAACCGTGTCTCCGGGCTGGTAGGTGGCTTTTTGTTGGGCTACGGCTACTTCGGCTGCGCTCAGCACAGGCGTTTGCCCAATCTCGTACCCCACCAGCCGCAGCTTGCCATCAAAAGTGGCATTCATTGGCTGCTGTTCCAACCAAGGGGCTGCCGTCTGATGATGTGCGTAGGCGGGGCGAATCCAGGCAAGCGGAGCCAATGCTGCCAACACAAAGAGGAACCCCGCCACACCCAAAATGAGCCGCTGACCAAATCTACGCGGCAGCCAGCCAATCAGCCCCGCTACCAGCAGCACGTTAATGGCCGACATTGCCGTAAACACCAGCCGCCCTTGTGACGACCAGGTAGTCGTTGCCCATTGGATCAGCCCTACAATGACAGCGGCCATAAAAAGCAGGCAAACGACAAGAGCAAATTTTGCCGCAACGAAATTTAAGAGATTGGAGATGAGAGACTGGAAACTAAAACCGGTCTCCAATCTCCAGTCTATAATCTCTTTTACAAAATAAACCACAAACCCTAAAACCCCTACAACCACCACGCCATTCAAAACATGATAAAGCCACAATGGCATGGGCACGTTGACGCCGCCAAACAAGCCCCAGTAAGAGAGCATGAAGCCCCAGCGTTCGCTCCACAGCTGCGCCAATGAGGCAGGATGCGCCCGCTGCCCCAGGACAGCAATAAAGGCATTCCAGCCCAAAAAATCGCCATACAGCACAATATTGCGCCAATACCACCAACCCGCAATTAAAATAACCGGGATGAGAAGGATGAGGAAGGAAACGGCCGTCCGCCCCAACATCCTCGCAATCTCTCCCCAAAACTTTTCTCCGTTCCCCTCTGTGCCTCCTCCGTGCAACTCCGTGTTTCTCTTTCCCCAATTAGCAATAAAAATCGCTCCCAACGCCAGCGGCAGCAACGCAAACGCCCCCTGCTTCGTCAGAATCGCCAGGCCGATGACCACACCAATTTTCAAGTAAGCAGTTCTCCGCTGACTTGCCGAATACTGTTTACTGACCGCTCGTATCATCAACAAAACCCCTAACGAGGAGAGTGGAATCGCTAAATTATCATTGTTCACCGCGCCGCTGATGAAGAGAAACATGGGCGTGAAGGCGTTGAGTGCAGCCGCACCCAGGGCAATTTCTGGCCGGACGAGAGCCAGCTCTTTGCCGATGAGATAGGTTAGATAAACGGTAGTCGCGCCCAGCAATACCGAAAAGAGACGCACAATTCGCACCGCCAGCAGCGTGCCTTGCCACGGGCTCCAGGCTGGGTTTTTGATGGTGAGGTTGATATTGCCATCGGCGGTGAGGATACCGTTGTCTACATGCGGATTTTCCCAGCGGACGGTTTCCATATCGTTAGTATCTATCCAAAAGGTGAGCGCTGCGCCGAGATAGTAGTAGAGTGGTGGCTGGCTCGCTTCTTGCTTCCAGGGGCCAGCCTGGGCGGGGTCAAACACCTGCACCGGCAGTGGATTGCCGTCGGCCAAATGGCGGATCATGGGATAGTGCCAAAGCTCGTCTGAGGCTTCAAAAACAGGGGTAACGAGGGCATACATCCCGCCCAAAATGATAAATAGCCCCAGAATTAGGCGTAACCAGCGTTTTTCTTGTTTCTCTTCCATCGCGGCTGATTGTACCTATCTGGGGCTGTGCCGCCACCTGCGTTCAGGCTACTTTTTCGGTACGGCCGTTTTTTCAGTAATCAGTATTCAGTGGACGGCGATCAGTTAGGGAACGGCCGTCCAGGTTACTAATTGCAAATCGGGGGGCAAGTTTAATGGCTGCAACGTGCGGCTGCCCAGATCAAATTGCTGATCGCCGAAGAGGATGGTACGGCCGTCTGGTGCAAAAAGGGTGGGTTGTGTTAATTCAATCAAACCAGCCACCGTTACAGTGCCATCTGCCAGACTTTCAATGAGCAGTTCGCCGGGGCTAACAAAACCATCAGCCGGTTGCCCCAAACTACGCACCGTCAAAAATGCGTCTGAGGCAATGGATTGAATAACGCGCTCACCAGTAAAAATAATAACCTGACCACTACCCAAATGAACATACGCGGTGCGATAATTCCATGCTTCTGAACTTGCCGTCGCCAAATCGCCTTGTGGAAATATAAGGCCATAAATCAGCAGATTGTCGTCGCCGACCCAGCGCATCGGCGGGATGTAGTTGTGATCGGCGGCAGAGAGGATGAGGTTGGGAATGGTGACGGCCGTTTGCCTCTCCAAATCAAACACCGCCACACCGAACTCGTATTCGTCAGGCACGTAGCCATCCCACAATTGGTAATTCTTAATCTGCCAGACCAGAAAACGGCCGTTGGGTGAAAATGTTGGATTACGCAATGAATATTGGGGATCGCCCAGCAACGGTAAACCATAATCGGCAGGATCAAACGGCCGTGCGCCCAACTCAAACTCATACAGCCACCCTTGCCCAGCAATATCAAAGGCAATCTGCTCCCCAGTAGGTGAAACGGCCGCATCGGTAAATTGCTGCAAAGCCGAGCCAAACTCAGGGATAAGCATCGTCGTTTTTAGAGCATCCAAATTTACAAGCGCGGGTAATCCGCCGCCAAACCAGGCATTTACATACGCTTGCGTTGGCGCGATGCTCAACAACGCCCACTGGGGTTCCTCCTCCCGCCAATCTCGCAGACGCGCATCAGCCAGCGGCTCAGAGAAAATTGGCCGACTTTCTCCTTGAACCAAATCCCGCAAATAGAGAAGATTATCGTTGAAATCCGTATAGATGAGATAACGGCCGTCTGGCGAAAAACTCAGCACATTGGTCTCAGGCTGCTCAAAGAGGGTGGCCAACTGACCGCTGGTATCAATGCGAAAATAGACGCCATCCTGTGAAAAAATCATGCCTGGCAGCAAATCATAAGCAGGTGCTGGCGTGGCAGTTGGCAAAACAGTTGCTTCATGGGTTGGTGTTGCTGCAGGCAGGGCGGTTGGTTGCAGGGTTGAACTGCTCGCTGGCACCACTGTGGCTGTTGGCAAGGGTGTGATAGTGGCAGGAACGGCCGTTTCTATCAAACTCACTGCCGCTGGCAAAGGTTCTGTAGCCTCTGGTAAACAAGCAGCTACGAACAGAAGGAACAAAAGTGGGAGAAAGATGCGTCGTCTCATCTTCTCACTTTACTCAATTAGAACACGCCAAGATGTACGGCCGTACCACGTTATTCCTGCGTTTGCTTGGCAGGATTGGCTAAATTAGCTCCTATCCGAATATTAGCCACAGAGAACACAGAGAGTTTTGAGGCGACGGTTTGTCTCTCAGATTTCTCTTTTTCCTGCTTCGGCTGCGCTCAGCACAAGCCTGTGGCTTTTTCAGATTCTTAGGGAAATACGTCCGCTTTCACCCCGGAACCGTTCTGATGGTCAGCAGGGAGCTTCTCTGGTGGCACTGCCCATCCTTGCAAATGCTGCTGTGCCAGAGCCGTAAATAATGCAATTTGAGCATCGCTGTCGTTGAGGCAGGGAATGTATTGATATTGCTGGCCGCCCCCCTCTAAAAAGCCATCCCGATTTTCCACCGCCATCTCTTCCAGCGTCTCCAAACAGTCCACGGCAAAGCCGGGGCAGATCGTATCCACGCTTTCCAGACCATCCTCCGCCCACTGCACCAGCGTTTTGTCGGTGTATGGTTGCAGCCACTCTTCTGGGCCAAAGCGGGATTGAAAGCAAACCTGGTATTCCTCTTGGCTCAATCCCAACTTTTCGGAAACGAGCTTTGCTGTTTTTTGGCAAAAGGATTGATAGGGGTCGCCTTTTTCAGCGTAACTTTTGGGGATGCCGTGGAAGGAGTAGAGTAGCTTGACGGAGCGGCCGTTCTCCGCCCAAAACGCCTGAATCGAATCTGCCAGAGCCTGGATGTACAGGGGGTTGTCATGGTAGCCCGTCACAGTGCGAAGCTCCGGCATCCAGCGGTAGCGGCGCAGTTCGTCAAACACTATGTCGTAAATGGTAGCGGTGGTAGTGGCGGAATATTGCGGAAAGAGCGGCAAAACCAAAATGCGCTGGACGTTGGCGGCGCGGAACTCTGCCAATTTTTCTGCGATGGATGGACGGCCGTATCGCATCGCCAATGTTACTCGAATCGTGTCGCCGCAGGCTTCCTGCAAGTTCGTCTGTAGCTTGTCGGCAATATTCTGCGAATAAATTAGCAGCGGCGCTCCGTCTTTCGTCCAGATGGATTCGTACAGCTTGGCAGACTTTTTAGGGCGCACATTGAGGATGATGCCGTGTAAAATTGGTTTCCACAACCAGGCGGGCCATTCAATGACGCGCGGATCACCGAGGAATTGGCGCAGGTACGGCCGTAACGCTTTTGCTGTTGGTTCCTCTGGCGTTCCCAAATTCACCAGCAATATGCCAATCCGCTGCGGCTGTTCATGGTCATAAGCCGCTCGTCCGATGTACTTTCCCATCCCTGTCCTCTTCGCAAATTGTGACAATAAACCGTCACAATTGTGATTAATTCTATGCAAATCTACCCATTTTTGGCTATTCTACTCAGAGTAAAAGGAGGCGTCAACCACAATTAGAAACAAAGGAGGAATGTCATAAATTCCACATGACCATGATAGTAAACAGGCTTGAATGTCTAAAAAGAGCACAGTGTTCCCTGAAGTTCGGCCTCATCATATAGGGTTAAGATCACTCTTACTGGAACATGGAAAAGCTTGAGAGATATTGCATATTCCTTTAAACTATTTTGAAGGAATTTTCTCTTTTTGTTAGTTAGACAACACTCAAAACAGAATTCAATTTTTCAACAACTGACTATATCCTCAATAAGGTAATAGATTCTTGACGGATGATTGAAGATGAATGTAACCAACACACAAGAAGTATTGAATTTAATTGATACTGCTCTAAGAAATAATAACCCACAGCAAATAGGAGAAGCCCTAGCAACGCTATCTAAATTAGAACCAGATAGATGGATAACGCTTCTTCATATAAATAATATTATCCCTGATGCCGATCAAAGAAACACAGAGTTAGCAGAGATTTTACCAATATTATTAGAAGGCCTGGCTTACGCAATGGCGGAACCAGGGTTTCCACTTGACGGTTTTACAAATCTTCTTTATCCCTTGCTTACACTAAATATTTCATTTTCATCAATTTCCAAAAGTCTTAACAGCCTGAATGTATGGGAAAAACCTGTCATTAATCTAATCGCTCGTATTGTAGGATTTCTAGAAGATCAAACTGACATTGCATTGGATCGGTCCAGCAAAATAACCGGCAAGAATGGATATCATGACACTAGATTTCTTTTAAGCGATGAAATAGATACGGTTTTTAATGGTCCAATGACGAATGTCGTAGCAGGATATGAAGAACACTGTGAAAATCTTCAACTCATCTTGGCGTATTCGATCTATCGGTACCGCACAGATTATTGGGGAGAAATCAAGATAAATAGAACTCCTTATGAAGATATCGAATTTTCCAAATTAGTCACCCTTGCAAGCATATGGAGAAGATACAAAGATCTGTGGGCAAAAACAAAATACTTTGGCTGGCGCGCAATCAAAATAAAGGGTATGGAAAATGAAATTCTGTTTATTCCCAAAGATGAAGAAGAGCAAATCCGATTTGAGATTGGGGGCATTCGAGCCCAATTTATTTTTGCAGAAATTTCAAGTTTCAGTTTATCAGCTGGCTTAGACCAATCTTTTAGCGACAACTATGACATTTTAAGCAAACTTGCTAATAACATAAACCTACCCAAAGTTGGCAAGCCGTGGAAGATCGAGCTTGACTCACAGATCTTCAAGAAAGTGACAAGTAACCTTTGGGATAAATTTTATTGGGAGACTATTTTTCAAATTGCCTATTTTCAAAAAATCATTGATTTAGTTCAAGTTGGGAGCAGAAAAAAACATATATAGTGGGCAGTTTATTGGAATTTGATCAGCGTACTAAGAATAATTGCTACAGTTTTACATATGCATTTAAGAGCCAAATTTCCAAATTTTGATACACAATCACCATTGCAAAAAATAATACTAATTGAAGCTATCGCACTTGCAGATTTCCTCTCTCAAAACACAGAATATGATAGTGAAATCTGTGCAACATTCATTGATTTGATTACCTTCAACCCTAAATTGCGATACATTGAGATTTGGGATACTCCGCTTATTAAAGCGGGCAAAGGTCTTTTATTCCTATCACCAGCCTTAATTTCTAATGGCAATCCAGTGCGTGCTGCTGAAAATTTCATATCGGAATGGAATGCACCTCTCTTTGACAAGCGGGGAAAGGTACTTGAGCAGGATCTATTCGAGTACCTATTGAATATACCCAAACTCAAAGTTCAACAAAATGTTAAGTTTATAAGTAATGAATCTCAAGAAATCGAATGTGATTTGGTTATATGGTGGGAAAAAACCCTCATATTAATCGAGGTCAAATGTAGAAAGTCAATATATTATCCATACGATGCCTTTCAAGCAAAACAACAAATTCAAAAGGCCATTGACCAGTTAGTTACACGTAAAGCTGCTATTTTGAATAACTGGGCTACTTTTAGCAATGCTGCATGCGACTTACTATTGCCGGAAGAAGTTGCCAACGATATAAAGTTAATCGCGGTCACAAACAACCCGCATTTCACTGGATGGCATGTAAATGATGTAATCGTAACAGACATATTTTGTCTCAAACGCTACTTTTCCAAAAACGAGATAGAAGCTTTTGTCGAAGGAGAAGCCATTGCGACAGTTGGACATATCAGAAGCTCTGAAAAGCCAACAGTCAAAGATCTTGTTTCGTACCTCAAGAATCCTCCCCAAGTACAAGTAGTGCGAAATGGTTTAAAAATAGACCCGTTACTTATACCAGTCGTTAAGGAAACAGACCCAACAATATATTCATTCCATATGAGCTATTCACCAGAGAGTTACGATTTGGGTGTAACAAGAAAAAAACTCACATCTGCCTCAGATAAAAAAGTGCGGCGAAATGATCCTTGTCCCTGTGGTAGTGGGCTAAAATACAAAAAGTGTTGCGCTTCTAAAAAATAAATTTTTAGAAACCATTACTAAGTAAGGTCTGGAAAAACACGGCCGTTTCCGCCGCAATCTTCTCCCAGCTAAACTGATCCGCTAACTTAGCCGCCCCATGCCCTAATTTTTCTCGCAATTCTTCGTCGTTGGTGAGGGTTTGAACGGCCGTTGCCAATGACCCCACACCTCCCACAGGCACCAAGTAGCAAGTTTCGCCGGATTGCAGCTGCGGCGTCGGTGTCGTGGGCGTGGTGGTGATGAGCGGACGGCCGTGTGCCAACGCCGCCATCAGCGTACCGCGCCGCAGGGAGGCACCATCCCGGTACGGCATCACCAGCATGTCTGCCGCCTGCAAGTGGGCCGACACCCGCGCATCGCTTAAAAAGCCAGTCCAATGCACCCGCTCATTTAGCCCCAGGCTCTCAATTTGCCTCCGCAGGCCGTCTAAAAATGCCTGGTTGTTGGCATTGTCGCTAGCACCAGTTTGCCCGCCGATGAAGATGAGATGGAAACGGCCATCTAGCTGCGCCAACGCCTCAATTAACACATCCGCCCCTTTGCTCTCATTCAAAAATCCAAAATAGCCCAACAACACAGCCGGAGGTTTAAGCCCCAGGCGACTGCGAATTTCGTCAATTTCGATGTGGTTGGTGGTGTGGGCGGTGATGTTACTGCCGATAGGAATGTTTACGACAGGAGATTGGAGATTGGAGATTAGAGATTGGTGGTCGGCGGGGTTGGTGGTGATGACGCCATTTGCTGAGCGTGCCAGGAAGTTTACGGCCGTTTGCCGCAGCCGCCCAGCTTTGGGGAACAAGTAAGGTACCCGAAGATCGTGGAAAGTAACGGCCGTTTTCGCCACATTTTTCAGCCGCCAGGGAAGAAAATTAATCGCCGCGCTGTTCATATTGTAAGCTGCTGGCTGGTATTGGATGTTCACCACATCCAGCTCATGTCGCAGCACAATATCGGCAATGACGGCCAGCGATGGCCAGCGCCAGCGGTTCAGCCGAGGATGCAGCTGGGCAAAGTCAATGGCAATTGGTTCCAGAGCCGAGGTGAATGTACGTGGTGCGTCTGGCGGACGGGCTTCCCGGCTGGTGATGATGTGGACGGTGTGACCCAGTTGGTGCAATGCTTTGGCCAATTCGGCCGTAAATGCCCCCACACCCCCCTCCATCGGTGGGAATTCCCCTGTTACCAACCCAATCTTCAAACCCATATTTCTGTATAAAATCAAAAATTACGCAAATTCAACAGATAAAAAATCTGAGCAATCTGCGTAATCTTTGAAAAACAATCAAAAATAGAAACAATAGTAGCCGTTTAGAACAGTTCGTAATGCTCAATGGGGTGGCCGCGCCAGCGCAATAGAGAGAGTGCATAAGTGCGGCGCAGTGAGACAAAGTCTGCTTTTTTGTAAAGCTGCCCTTTGCCTTCAGGCGAGGGCAGCTTGCCGTCTACCACGCTCATCAACGCTTTGTCACTCAGAGCGTTAAGGCTCAACAGATCTTTATGGAAGGCGGCTGGCACTTTACTGAGCGAAGGGGGCATACCGCTTTTAATACATTGCACGACGACCTCTTCGATGGGCCACTTACAGGCATCGGCAATTTGCTTCAGTAAATTGTAATCTGTGGCTGATAATTCCAGCGTAACCTTCTTTTTCATTCTGTCACCTCAAGAAAATGTTTCAATACCCTGCTGGTCGTAGCCCAGAACGTAAAACCATCCAGTAGGCTTTTACCCGCTGCCAGCGCAACTGCCGTTTATGCCCCACTGCTCCCTTAATGGCCTCCAAACTTAACTGCCAACCATAGCTTGCCAATAAAAACAGTCGCAAAATTGTTGCCGCAAAACGGCCGTGATATTTGCGAAAGTAGCGTAATTTGGCGCGATTAAAGTTGATGTGTCGGTGCGTTACCGCCTGCTCGCTGCTCTTGCCAGATAGGTGTGTTACTTGCACTTGCGGATAGTATACCACTTGCCAGCCCGCTTCGTGAATCCTACGACAGTAATCTAGCTCTTCGGAGTACATGAAGTAGGCTTCATCTAGGCCGCCCACTTGCTGAACCACCTCTTGCCGCGTTAGCAAACAAGCGCCCATCACCCAATCTACAACGGCCGTTTCCGCATCACCAACATCTCGCACATAATAATCATCTAAAACAGATTGCGGCGCATATGGTTGCAACCAGGTACTCTCAAAAAAGGCGGTACGCAGCGTGGGAAAGCGGCGGCGGGACGATTGCACCGTGCCGTCCTCATTCAACAGTTGCGGCCCCACCACGCCCACCTGCGGATTTTGCTCCAGGTAAGTCACCATCTTGGCCAGCGCATCCTCGTGAACAATGGTGTCGGGGTTGAGGAGAAGGATGGTACGGCCGTTAGCCCGTTCCAGCCCCAAATTATTCCCACGCGGAAAGCCAACATTCTGCTGGCAAGCAACCAATTCAACCTGTGGAAACTTTTCCGCCACTATCTCTGGGCTGCCATCCGACGAAGCACTATCTACCACAATGATTTGTAACGTCAGCCCCGTCTGCGCCAGCACAGAGCGCAGGCAATTTGCCAGCAACGCCCGCACGTTCCAGCTAACAATGATGATCGACAAGTCGGGTTTGGTCATCGGTAATCCGTGAACGGTAATCGGTGAACGGTAATCGGATACGGATTACTGTTTACTAATTACCGATTATTGGAAAAAGCCTCCTGGCGTTTTCATTGGTTTGCTGGGCAAAGACGACCGTTTCCACACCACGTTCCTGTGCCAACCGTTCGGCTACATACGCGACGTAAGCCGGTTCGTTCCGCTTGCCCCGGTATGGGTGCGGCGTCAAGAACGGCGCATCTGTCTCCACCAAAATGCGGTCATCCGGCACTTTTTTAGCAATCTCGCGCAGGTCACCTGCTTTTTTGAAGGTGACAGGGCCGGTAAATCCTAAATAGTAACCAAGATCGAGGGCGGCAACGGCCGTTTCCCAATCGCCAGAAAATGAGTGCAGCACACCAGGGTTCTCACGCCCCACCAGCGGGGAGTCCGCCAACATCTGAATTACGTCCACACTCGATTCCCGGTTGTGAATAATCACGGGTAAGTTTAATTCAGCCGCTAACTCAAGCTGCAAACCCAACGCTCGCTTCTGTACCTCCTTCGGTGATTTGTCCCAGTAATAATCCAAACCAATTTCGCCAATCGCCACCACTTTGGAATGTTGCGCTAAATCACGCAGCACGCCAATCCAGCTATCCTGCCACCCCGCCGATGAGTTCGGATGAACACCGACGGCCGCAAAAATGCCGTTATACTTTTCTGCCAGTGCCAAAACAGTGCGGCAATTTTGCAAGTCCAGCGCAGGCACAATAATTTGCAACACGCCAGCATCCGTTGCACGCTGCACAATTGCGTCTCGGTCTGCATCAAAACGGTCAAAATCCAGATGGCAGTGGGTGTCTATGAGCAATCTATTTGCCCCAATTTTCTGGCAAACGCACGGCAATCACTTCGCCCCGCACGCAAACTTCGCCTTCCGCCAGCAAATCAATTGCCACAACTACTTTGCGCGGCTTAATTTCTCGCACCGTACCACGAAGCTCCAACTCTGGCCCCAACGGCGTGGGGCGTAAATAATCTACTTTTAGCGATCCGGTAACAAAGCGCACAGGCGGCTCAGAGTCAATATCTCGGTCTTCGGCACGGGCAGCAGCGGCAGCGGCCGTTCCCGTCCCGTGGCAATCAATCAGCGAAGCCAGCAACCCGCCGTACACATAACCTGGCACGGCCATGTGCTCCGGGCGCGGCACAAACCGTGCCACCGACTGCTCGCCATCCCAGTAGCTTTTTATTTGCAGGCCGCTTTCGTTCAAACGGCCGCAACCATAACAGTAGCTCGTATCTTCCGGGTAATAATCCTGAAACGCTTTCATCTTTCACCAACAAAAAACAAATCACGAATTTATCGAATAAACGAATGACACGAATCTTTTTATAATATTCGTGTCATTCGAGAGATTCGTTCTATTCGTGGTTAAATAATTCTAGCGCAAACCCGCCAGCTTCATCCCATCCTCCAGGATGGCCTGCACCTTGTCCTCATAAGTCGTTTCGCAGTAAACGCGAATGACAGGCTCCGTGCCGCTAAAGCGCACCAGCAGCCAACCGCCGTCTTCCATCACAAATTGGTGGCCGTCAATCGTCACGATCTCCGTCACCTTCAAACCGCCAATGGTATCGGGGCGGGCACTGGCCACGTTGTTTTGGATTTCTGCCTTACGCTCGGCGTCAAAATAGGTGTCAATGCGGTTGTAAAAATGTGCCCCCACCTTATCAAACAAAGCCGCCAGCAGTTCCGATGGCTTCTTGCCCGTTTTCATCATCATGTCCAGCATGAACAACCCAGCCAAAATACCATCCCGCTCTGGCACATGCCCCTGGAACGCATAGCCGCCGCTCTCTTCGCCACCAATCAGCGCGTCTACTTCTACCATTTTAGGGGCGATGTATTTGAAGCCCACGCCCGTTTCATGCACAGGCACATCGTACAGCTTGCCCAGCTTGTTGAGCATTTTGGTAGTAGAGACTGTTTTAACAATGGGCCCACGTTCGCCGCGTACCTCCAGCAAGTAGTAACCCATCAGACCGTACACGCGTAGCTGATCCATGAAGTTACCGTTTTCATCGCCAAAACCCACGCGATCCGCATCGCCGTCGTTGATGATGACTACGTCGGCTCCCGCTTCCTGGGCAAAGCTCAGACCGTGATCTACGTTGGGCGGAATCGGTTCAGGGCGGGTCATGTAGGGGAAAATTGGGTTGCGCTCGTTGTGGACTTCTTTCACGGTGGTTTTGCCACCAGCCAGCAGCCGCGGGAACCAGCCAGCGCCGTTGCCCCACATGCAATCTACCAAAATTGTGAAGCCAGCCTCTTTAATCGCTTCGATATCTACCAGCCGATTTAGCTGGGCGATGTAGGCGGGGGCGGCGTCGAAAATCTCAACCAGCCCCTGCTTTTTGGCGGCTTCGAGCTTGGTGGTTTTTACGGCCGTAATCCCTGGTATTTCTGCCTCAATCTTCTTCAAATCATGGGGAGGAATCGCCCCGCCATTCACATCTCGCACCTTAAAGCCGCAATCCCAAGGTGGATTATGGCTGGCGGTGATGTTAATGGCACCAGCCGCCTGCTTATCTACCACTGCGTAGGAGATGGTGGGCGTGGGGGTCGCGGTCTCGGTTAGCCAAACGTGGATACCGTTGGCCGCCATCACTTCTGCGGCCGTTGCCGCAAAAAATTCCGCCTGGAATCGCTTATCGTAGCCAATCACGACTCCCTTTTCGGCCAATCCTTCAGTGTGTAAAAAATTGGCAAACCCCTGCGTACAGCAGCGCACATTGTCAAACGTATACTCTTCAGCAATACGGCCGCGCCAGCCATCTGTTCCAAATTTAATCGTCGTCATTTTGTTCTCCTGAGTGCAACCTCCCGCAGGCTTCCCATACAAGTTAGCGCTTAAGACAAACCTGCGGGAGGCTAAATTTATTAAACTGCTACCCGGCCAGCCTGCAATAATTTGATGTCTGCGTCAACCATCATTTGTACTAACTGCTCAAAGGAAACGGCCGGTTCCCAACCGAGTCTTTCACCCGCCTTGCTGGGATCGCCAACCAGCAAATCAACTTCGGCGGGGCGCATGAACCGTTCATCCTGCACCACATAATCGTGCCAATCAAGATTGACATGGCCGAAAGCCACATCGAGGAACTCTTCAACGGAGTGCGTTTCGCCTGTGGCGATTACAAAATCATCTGGCTGGTCTTGCTGAAGCATGAGCCACATCGCCTTTACATAGTCGCCAGCAAAGCCCCAATCTCTGCGGGCATCCAAATTGCCTAAGCGCAACTCATCCGTGAGGCCGAGCTTGATTTGGGCGACGTGATGCGTAATTTTGCGCGTCACAAATTCCAGGCCCCGACGCGGTGACTCGTGATTAAACAAAATGCCGGAGGTCGCGTGCATATCGTAACTTTCGCGGTAGTTGATGGTGATCCAATGGCCATACACTTTAGCCACGCCATACGGACTGCGTGGATAAAAGGGCGTTGTTTCACGTTGGGGAACCTCTACTACCTTGCCAAACATTTCGCTAGAGCTGGCCTGGTAGTAGCGTATTTTGGGGTCTACAAAGCGGATGGCATCTAGCAGGCGCGTCACGCCAAGAGCCGTCACGTCTCCTGTGAAAACGGGCTGGTTCCAGCTTGTTTGCACAAAGGATTGGGCAGCCAGATTGTAAACTTCGTCGGGGCGATGCTCTTCCAGCAGATGAATCATGGAAACCTGATCACCCAAATCGCCAGGCACCAATGTGACTTGATCTTGAATGTGGGCAATTCGGTGAAAATTGATTGTACTGGTACGCCGCACCATGCCAATGATGTCGTACCCGCGTTCGAGCAAAAATTCGGCCAGATAAGAACCATCCTGACCTGTAATTCCTGTAATTAATGCTTTGGGCATATGACCTTCCTAAACGTTATTTTGTTCGTTGGTTTGCTATCAATTGAGCGAGAGGATTATAGCCTAGCCGTTGGGTTGCGTAAACCAAAAGAGACGATTGCGCTGGGCAATCGCCTCTTTGTAGTAAAGGTAAATTGGCAATTATTTAGCTATCAGCGCTGGACGATGGGCAGGAAGGTTTGCGAACCATTTACCAGCAGGTAGAGCGTCACGGTGCGCTCAATGCCATCGCCGCTGACAGTGATGGGGACGCTGTACAGGCCGCCCGTCGTTTGCCCAGCATCGTTGTGGGTGATGGTGATGGTTTTGCTGCCTGGCGGCGTGATGCTGCCAGCCGGAATGTTGACTGAAACGCCGGGCGGCACGCTGTCGGCTTGAAAGGTAACGGCCGTATTAAACCCACCCGTTGGCGTAACCGTTAGCTCATACTGGGCAGAATTGCCGGGAACGGCCGTTTGCACCACCTGATCCACCGCCACCGCAAACCCATACGCCGAACCGTAGGTAATCTCCAGCGTCGGGCGGCGGTCTGGCACAAAGGTCTCGGAAGAACCAAAATATTTTCCGCTGTGGCGAGCGCTGTCTGCCGAGTAAAGTGCCAGGCGCAGTGGTTGTCCATTCTCGTACGCTTCGGCTACGGCCGCACTTAAATCCCAAGTGATAAATTGACCATCTCCGCCAATTGGTAACGGATCAACCCAAGTACGGGCCACATTTTCCACCGCTCGCGGAGCGTTGTTCCACACCAGCGTGTTCTCGTTCCAATCCTCATCTACCGTAAATACCTGAATCAGCGACGGCTGCGCCTCGGAGGGAAGCGAGTTGCCGAAATGGTACATTGTTAGATCTGCTGAGACGATTGCTTGACCAGCAGGCAAGGCATCTAGCGGAAAAGTGACGTAATATTTAGAGAAGCAGCCCCAATCCCCCAAATTCCACTGATTTTGGATGTTGATTTGGAAGTCACCTGCGTAATTGAAGTTACCCCAGGTGTTCCACAGCGGCGGGAAGCCGCCGCAGTTGGTCGCCCCGCCAACGTGTCCATCCGGCACATCTGCGCCATTTTCGCCGTGGCGAATGGTGGCGGTGTTGCTGCCAATCACGCCGCTGGGAGGTGTATAGCTGGGCAAGCCAAAGTGCATTTCTCCCCAAGTGGTGGGGCTGGTGCTGTTCAGCCCCTCTGGCCAGTAGCGGTCTTCGTGGGCAGTGCCGTCTTCATCGTGGGTGGTCAGCCCCAGCCCCCAGACAGTGCCTTGAGTCGGTGGGCCACTCAGCCCTAGGCTGCTCCAGGGAATGCGGAAGGTGATGTTCCAGCCTGCGTCGTCTTCCTGGTTGTTGAGTCCGGTGGTGGTTTGGGTGCCAACGGCCGTTTCAAATGCCAAATCCATCTCCGTCCAGCCAGACCCATTGCCCACATAGGCAAAATCGTAGGCGGGTCTTTGGTCTTGCTGGTTGGCGTTTAGCGCATCTAGCTGGCCAATGAAGCGATAGCTGCTACTGTCCGGCGCACCGCCGCTGTTGCCATCCAAATCCAGGTGCAGCGTGGCGGCGTCCCAGTTGGGCATCTCTGCGGCCGTGGGCGACGGATCATAATACATGAACCGATCAATGATGTGGAAAACAACGTGCAGCTTTTCGCTGTTGTAAATGATCCGCACGTCGGTATAGCTTTGGGTCGTCGGCCCCACTTCCCCGTACCACAAAATGGCTCTCTCTGCGGCGGGGATGTCTGGCTCAACGGCCGTTGTAAATGGAATGTTGATTCGGGGGGTTGTGGCTGCGCCTAATGGGTTGGCACGAACGGCCGTATCTCTCGATCCACTCTCTAAAACCAATCCAATTAGCAGGAACAGCAACAAGAACAAAAACAGTTTTGTGTTTTTCACGTTTTCACTTTTCATTGTTTATCGCCGCACAATGGGTAAGAATGCTTCAGTACCGTTAACCAGAAGGCGCAGCTCAATTGATTTTTCAACGCCGTCCCCCGTTGCCGTCACGTTGACCAAATACCACAGCGCTTGGTTGCCACTTGTATTGTCATCCAGCGTTACCGTAACGGAGCCAGGGGGATTGATGTTAGTTGAAGTGGGGCTGGCTACCAGCTCACTGTAGCCTTCTGCCACCTGAATTGTCACAGGGGCAACAAAACCACCCGTACCCACCACCGAAATCTCAAAGTCGAAGCTTTCGCCAGAATCTACATTGGCTACCACCGGATTGGCCGACAGCGAGAAGCCGTAGACTTGATTTTCAATTGCGGCTGATAACTTTTGAATATGGAACAGATCGCCCGTGGCAAAGCCCGGTTCATCCAAATATTGCGCCAATTCATCTCCAGTAGCTTCCAGAATGAGCGCTTTGGCCATAAAGATGGAATGTGCGTCATACAGCGGCACAATCGCATTTTCGGCATAGGCACCAGAGAAGAAAGTGACAAACCAGTACGGCGCAACCGTTTCATACTCTGCCAAAGCGTCATTCACATCACTCAGCGCATTGTTACGCAAATACTCAGCCAATTCAGGCACCAGGTAGATGAAGTTGCTAGCCACATTCAGCGTGCGGCAGTAAGGTCCGCCCTGAGACACTAACTGGTAAGCTGTGTCTTTGCTGAAATTGTTAGCCCGAAGGGCAAGCAGGCGGTTCAGCTCATTATTCACGTTGTTAGATTGGGGCTGACCAGCAAGCTGCTCCAGTTCCAGATAGCCAATGTAGCCAGCAATGTAAGCATTGTGAATCAGCGGCATGTTGAGCAGCAGCGTGTCAGACGGCTGCTGGTTAAATTCTTCAAAGAAAGCCGCCTGGCTTGCTGACCAAACAGCGTTGGCATTGCCGAACTCCTCAGCGTATTTCCAGAGGGCATACCAGGCAAACGGGTTGCGCCCCCAGATGCCTTCGCCGCCCCAACCACCATTGTTTTCCAGCGTGAAATTCTTGTTTTCTGGCCCGGTTAAGCTGCCCGCAATTTCCGGAGGCATGTTGTATGCTTCGCGGGGCGCACCGCTGTTCCAGCCCATGTGGTTGTATTGGTATGGCGGATAATTAGTGTACTCATCCTGCAAATAAGCCCGCACCGTCTGTTGCAATCCTGAGGAAAGATGGGGCAGCGCCATCAGCAAGGTGTACAGTGTGTCGGCCGGATTGCTCCAGTAATCTACCAGGTCGTCGCCGCAGGTGTTGCCTGCGCTGTTATCGAGCAGGCCGTGGCTCATAAACCCTGGCCGCAGATGGCCTGCTTCAACAATTTTTGTAATTTCAGCTTCCAGCTCCGCGATCAGTTCATCCTGGTCGGGAATATCCATGTTGGCTGGCGGCGGGAATCGCTTGGTGGCCAGCGGCAACCCGGTGGCCCCGTTGGCGCCAGTAGAGAAAGCCATGACGGTATTGCTGCGTAAGATGTAGACACGGCCGTTATACGGAATCGGCGGCGAGACATCCCCATGAAAGCCATAGACGCCGTTGACCGTGCCAAAATTGGAGTACGGCTTGGTGTAATTATCCGGCTGGGCGGCGTAAAACAGCGAGTTATAGCCCGGTGCCCAGGTGAGTAGATTGTAGCCGTAATAAATCCACTCGCGGTTGGGGTCTACGCCGCCATTGGGGAAGCTGCTGTTGGGCTGAGTGATGTTCACCGCGCCAGATTGCCTATCGCAGCACAGGTTCCAGTAGATGATGTTTCCCCCACCGGAAGCAGCGTGTGGTTCATCCACAGCCGCTACATCGCCACTGATGTTGGTAATGTAGGGATTGTCTGGCTGCCAGCCGGAAATGTGCCCACGCGCAATCGAAGCATCTGATGTGTAATTATTTTGCTGGTACAGGACGCCATCGGCTCCGATGACGGGCGGGTAGCGCGTACCGCTGGCGGTGCCTGTCCACAAAACGGGGGCGGTTGTTGTTTCTGCGCCATTGGCTTGGTTCAGCACAAAAACAGTGCGCCGCCACGGCTTGTCATCAAAGTAGTCGTAGATGCGATTGGCGTTGATGGTGGGCGTGCCGGATGCCCAATCCCCCGCTGCGGTGCTAATGCCGCCGATGGTGCTACCCGGCGGGATGCCTTGGTCGGTGTATAGCTCTTGCAGCTCTAGCTTTACCAACTGCCCGCTACCTGGCCAGGAAACGGCCGTGCTGTACGCATTGCTGCCAGAAAAGATCACCTTATCTTCATAAATGACGGGCCAGTACGAGTAAAAGCCAGCCCCCGGCAGCTTAGCAGACTTCCATACTAGGCTGCCATTGCTGGCATTTAGCGCGTAGGCAAAGCCGTCGTTTGAAGCAAAGTAAAGCGTGCCATTGTTGTAAGCGGCTGAATACAAAATGGGGCCACCCGTCTGGTAACTCCAATCCAGTTGGCCAGTGTTAGCACCAGAAATGGTGATGGCATACATGTTCCCGTCCCGGCTGCCTGCGTAGAGCGTGTCATCAATGATGAGCGGATTGGTTTCAAAGCCGCCGCTGCCGCTAAACGTCCACAAGCCCAGGCCAGAATTGACGTCAATGGCGTGGATTTTGTTGTCTAGGCCACCCACATAGGCCACACCGTTGTGGATGGTGGGGGAATGGCCCAGCGGCATTTCGGTGGCGTAGACCCACTTTTCTGCACCAGTTGTAGAGTCAATAGCATAGAGGCCACTCGCGGTAGAGATGTAGAGGGTGTTGTTGGCGGCAATGATTTGTACATGTGGGGGAATAAATGCCTCGAACGGTTTGTACCATTCAGCGCGGAGTTGGCCGCCAACTTCTTCTGGCGTCCAGGAGGTGCGCTGTGGATTGGCAGCCACCATCGGCCATTCGGCACTGCCTGCTGAAACTAGGGTTACGGCCGTTTCCCCTGGCTGCCCCATCAATATCAATCCCAATAAAATGGGAAATCCTGTTAACAAAAAGATGATTCGCTTCTTCACACTGGCAAGGTTCATAACAGTACTCCTGCTCGGCGACACAGTTTTGCCAAGCATAAATTTTCTTCTTCACCATCAAATGGGCTTCTTTGGAGTCCACCTCTCCCAAGGTTGGCTCAGACGGATACATTTCAACAGATCGGCCCCCGTGATTCAATAGTGCGAAAGTCCTAACTGGTACCTATTCACGCCCCGTTCACGCTCTTTGTTAGAGGTTTTGTCAGAAATTAGCGAATCCTGTTCCCTGACCCGTTTTTCTCGTTCCCACGTTCCGCGTGGGAATGCAATAGGAACGCTCTGCGTTCCAAGACGAGGAGCGTCAGGAGAGGTCATTCGACGCCTTGCGTGGAACGAGCCAGTTGATGTAGGGGCAGGCCTCCGTGCCTGCCCCTACCGGGAATATTGGTGGTGTTAGAAAATGGTTTGGATCGTGTGGGGGATGGTTAAAATGTCCGGGGATAGGTGCAAAATGTATGCTGGAGCCGCCTCCACAAGCTGACGCAAGGTTTGCAAATGTGCAGGAATCATGGCTTTATCCCACTGCTCCACAGCATGGGGCAGCAGGCGCGTTAGCGCAGCCGGTTTAGGCAGTGGGGTCAGGGCATGGTCGGTGCGATCTTCAATTTGGGGGAAGCAGATGGTGTGGACGGGTGCTTCATCTAGCCACACGTCTGGCCAGATGGATTCGGCCGTTACGCTGATTTTTTGACGGCCGTTCCCGCCTGAACTACTCATTGCCAATCCAAAATGGGCAAACGATTCTGGGTAGGCTGCCAGCACACCGGGGTATTGTTGGATACGGCCGTTCTTCACCACAATCGGCGAATCATTGGAAAGCAACTGCCAGCCTGCATTCAACAGCGACAGCCCTGTTGTTGTTTTGCCCGCACCGATGCCACCGACCAAAAGCACTGCCTGGCCACCATACGCAGCGGCAAAAGCGTGCAGCAAAAACTTTTGACGGCGGCGTAAATGGGGCGAGAGGCTGATGGCAATCAAATCTTCTAAAATTGCGTAGGTTTTGCCAGCGGCAGCAACTACTTTGCCCACCGTTTGCCCACTCGCCAAATCCAGATGTAGTTGACCGTATTTGGGAAAATGGGCAATCACTTGATCACCCTCTACAAAATAGTGCAGCAAATCACCTTGCTGAAAATCTGGGGGGCGATTGGGCGGCTCTGGAACGGTGACGGCCGTTTTGAAAGTAACCGTGAGATTGGGAACGGCCGTGCTCACCCGCAAGGAACCAAATGAATTCAACCAACCTTGCCACAAAGTTGCATCATCCGCATTCCCTTCGATAATTAGATCATGAAATTGCCATCGCATTGTGTTCATGCAAAAAGTATATGACTATAAGAAGTAATTGGGTAATTGGCTGATCAAATTGCCTAATTACCCAATTATATTTTATGGGAGAAACCATTGAATAAAGATTCCATCCTCCAACGCGCCGAAAATGTAACCTTTGAAGTGGTGGCGGACGAGGCCATTCTGATAGACATCAACACCGGCACCTACTTTTCTCTTAACGAAGTAGGTACCGAGTTTTGGGAAATGCTCGATGGGGTTCAAACCATCGAGCAGCACGCCACCATCATCGCTGCCAAATACGAAGTAGAAACGAGCATAGTGGTGGATGATTTGCTGGAACTAGCCAATGAAATGGCCAAAGACGATTTGATCATTATTCAATAATCGTTCATGCGTGCTTTTCTGACTCGCCTACGCCACTGGTCATTGGGACTGCACCTGCTACCTAGCTTGCTGGCCAACGCCCATCACCGCAAACTATTAACCGAAATGCGGTCGCTGGGTCAGCAACTTCCCACGCTCCTCAAACAACCACTCCCTCGGGCAATGGCTGAACTGGAAACGATGCAGGTGGAACGGCCGTTTCCCCTCCCACCAGAAACCAAAACCCGCCAACTAGCCGATCTCGCCGCCCTGCTAGACAGACGCTCACCGCTGGGGCTTTGTCTGCGCCGATCTCTCCTCCGTTATCGCTATTTACACGAACTTAAAGTGCCCGTCACGGTGCTGTTCGGAGCCAAATTTGCACCCGGTGAAACGCCGGACAAGAAAAAGATTGCGGGTCACGCGTGGTTGGTTTTGGGGGAACGGCCGTACCACGAAGACGACGAAAATTGGCAAGGGTACACTGTCATGCTGCGCTGGCCTGAGGCGAAGAAATAATCCGCAGATTATACAGATTGGCGCAGATTTTCTCTTCTCCCTCTGTGATCTCTGTCGCGGAATTTTTATTTTCGGGGGGTGTAGATGGTTAACGGCCGTATCACCGGATCATTCAAAGTGGGTGGTGATTGTTCTGGTGGCAGCGTTTCCGCAACTTTGTAATGGGTCAGCAACAGTTCCAAAAAAGCTGGCTCTGTCTCAAAAAAGTCACTTTCATCGGAGATGATTTGGGCAAACTGCCGCTGCTCGATTAGCGCAACTAAATCTGGTGGCAAAGGGTCAGCCCCGCGCTGACGGGCGTGCCAAAGGGTTTGTAGGTGGGTATACGGCCGTTTTCCTGCCCGCACCGCCACATTCGGGTGCATCAACAGCCACACCTCACTCGGTTCAGCTTCTACCCGCGCCACTAATGAATCGCCCGCCGTCCGCATTTCGGCCGTCGGCAAAAATTGCTGTGGCAAGCCACCATTCAACGGAAACGTCACCAGCCCAAACTGAATAAGCATTGCCCCCAGCCAAAGCCACTTTTTCATGTCATACCCGCGCAGGCGGGTATCCATTCCGGCAGTAAAAGTGGATTCTCGCTTTCGTGGGAATGACAAGGCTGGGATTAGGCAGAGGAAGGCATAACCGATGAGCATATTATTCAAATTGCCGCCAACCGTGCTGCGCCCTGCAACTGAGATGAATACGGCCGTTCCCACAAAAATCAGCCACGGATTGGCAGAGATTAGAGACTGGAGGCCAGAGACAAAAAATCTCCAATCTATAATCTCCAATCTCCTCAACCGCTGCACTACCAAAACGGCCGTCAACCCCACCAACACCCCCATCCCAGCCCCTAACTCCCATACAAAAATGTTCCGCAGCCGCCCCAAATCCAGCGGACTGGCATAGGCAATCGTCACCACGTAGTAGCTAAACCAGCCACCACTCACGTTTTCCAAAATCAAAACAGGCACCAGTGTAACTATCAAAAATGGAACAATAAAAAAGATGAGAATACGGATAAACCGTGACAACACGGATTTCTCTTTTTTCTCTGTGCCCTCTGTGGCAGAGAAATAGACCAAAGCAACGAAGGCCAAGAGCAGCCCGTTCTGCTTTGTCAAAAATGCTAGCCCCAGCAAAACCGCTCCCAAAACAACCCAACCCTCTGTGCCCCTCCGCGCCCCCTCCGTGTGACTCCGTGTTCCGCTTTTCCCCCCATAAACCAACAACACCAGTCCCGCCAAACTCAAAAACGTAAATAGCCCATCCACCCGCGCCAAATCGTACCAGCTACCCACCAACCGATAGCCGCCCAAGAACAAACCGCTGCCTACAAATGCGGCCGTTCCATTACCACTTTCTCGCCAGCCAATAATGAAAATGAGAACGGCCGTCCCCACCACACTCAAAAAAGAAATCAACCGCAGCGGCCAAAAGCCAAACCCCGCCAGACGCATCAGCTGCCCGCCCAGCAAGGTAAACAGCGGCATGTACACTTGTGGCACAAATTCCGCATTTGGCGCGATGAAAACGGGCAGGTTCTGCGCTACTCGCCATGCCTGCATCACCATCCCCTCCTCCACTAAATCCAGCGCATACGGATAAAACACCCGCGCCCACCCAACTCGCAAATACGCCACGCTGGTTACAAACGAGATGATCAACAAGACAACCCAAACAGCATCTGGAAAATTTGCGAAATCTTTGATATTTCTCTTCGTTTGATCCACTTCTTTGCCCATAGCCGTCAAATTGTATACCATCCTCAATTCATGTGTGGCATCACCGGAATCCTTTCTCCTAAAATCAATCGCGAACGGCTGGAAAAGGCTAACGACCTCCAGTTTCATCGTGGGCCAGACGACACGGGCATTTTTCTTGGCGATGGCGTTGGTCTAGCAGCGAGGCGTCTCAGCATCATTGATTTGGAACGTGGCCATCAGCCATTGTGCAACGAGGATGGCACTATCTGGATTACCTACAATGGCGAGGTGATGAACGCGCCCACGCTGCGAACAGAGCTGGAAGCCGCCGGACACCAGTTCCGCACCCGCACCGATACCGAAACCATCGTCCACGCTTACGGAGAGTGGGGTACCGACGCCTTTGTGCGGCTGCGCGGCATGTTTGCCTTTGCCCTGTGGGACGGCCGTTCCCAAAAACTCATCCTCGTCCGCGACCGCTTCGGCATCAAACCACTGCACTACGCCAAAGTTGGCAACGAACTGGCCTTTGCTTCTGAGATACGGCCGCTTTTCCACCTACTCCCCACGCTCACCAAACGCACCAACCATCAAGCACTCACCGCCTTGTTCCAGCATGGATTTATTCCCACGCCCCACACCATGTTTGCCGACGTGCACAAACTCCCTGCCGCTCACATGCTCATCGTGCAAAATGGGCAGTGTGAGATACGGCCGTACTGGCAGCTCACCTTCCCAGCACACAACAACTACCGCCAACTCAGCGAAGCTGACGCCTTAGAGGAATTCATGGCCCACCTGCGCGACGCCGTCGCTGCCTGGCGCATGAGCGACGTGCCCGTTGGCTCCCTGCTCAGCGGCGGCATTGATTCCAGCGCATTAGCCACCCTGCTCACAGAAATTAGCGGCCAGTCCATCCACACCTTCCACATCGCTTTCAGTGCTGCTAGCCACGATGAATCTACCTACGCCCAAGCCGTCGCCGAACGCATCGGCAGCCAGCATCACACCCTGCATTTTGACCCCGAAGCGTTTAATCTGCTGCCGAAAATCATCACCCAGCTTGAAGCACCGCAATGCTCCGCCACCAGCCTACCCATCTATATGCTGTACAAAGCGTGCCGCGAGGCGGGCTTCAAAGTAATTCTTACCGGCGAAGGGGCAGATGAACTGCTGGGTGGCTACCATTGGTTTGATGGGGATCGGCGGATACGGCCGTTCCTCCACATCCCCCAACCCATTCGCCAACTGCTCCGCCACCTTCCCCTGCCCGGTTCCGCCGCCGGGCAACGCGTCCTCACCCACGCCACCCACGACCCATTTGCCAGATTTGCCTTATGGCATCAAGTTACACCGCATGCGCTTCTGCAACAACTTCTTAACCGCGGAGAGCGCAGAGGACGTGGAGAAGAAGAAAAAAACTCTGCGCTCTCCGCTCCCTCCGCGGTAAATTCTTACCATCCACTAAACCAATTATTTGCACTTGAAGCCCAAACCCGGATGGTGGATTTTATTAACTTTGAGGTCGATCGAATGAGCATGGCCAACTCGGTTGAGGCGCGGCCACCTTTTTTGGACCGTAAGTTATGGGAATTTTGCGCCCAGTTGCCGCCGAATTTCAAGCTTAATGCCAAGCTGAACAAAGTTTTGCTGCGCCGGGGGATGAAGGAGCTGTTGCCAACGGCCGTTACCAACCGCGCCAAACAAGGACTTGCTACACCACACGCCGCCTGGTGGCGTAGTGAAAAACTGCCCGCTTGGGCGGAAGAATGCTTGCAGCCAAACTCGCTACGCGAAACTGGCTATTTTAATTTTGAAGTTGTGGAAAAATTGAGGAGAGAGCATCGGAACGGCCGTGCCGACCATAGTCGCATCCTCACCGGCATCCTCACCACCCAACTCTGGCACCAAGCCATGGTGATCAGCGATTAACATCTAAGTGCCAGTCACGGGGCGGGAAATTTACACTTGTGACACCTGTGCGTCCCGTGACTGGCACTTCAAATAAGACTCAATCACCCAATGAAAATTCTCACCTACAACCTCGAATTCGGCGGACGCAAGCAGCTAGAGAGCATCCACACCGTCCTCGCCCACATCAATGCCGACGTGATCGGGCTAACCGAAGCCGACGATCAGGACATCGTCAAAATATTGGCTGAGCGGCTGGGAAGGCATCATGCCTGGGGACATGGCAGCGGCGAACGCCACATCGCCCTACTCTCCCGCTACCCCATCCAGCAGTGGCAAATTTACAACCAGCCGCCGCTCACCCAAGCTGTGCTGAAGGCAAAATTAGCCCTGCCCAGCGGGCCATTCACCATCTACAACGTCCACTTTTTGCCATTTTTGCTATTACCATTTGAGATTCGCCGCTGGCAGGCGGTGGGGAAGCTGCTGCAAATCATTCGTGCCAAGTCGCCCACGCCCCACCTCATCATTGGCGATCTGAACGCGATTGGGCCAGGCGACCGCGTATTGCAGCACAAAAATCCCGTGCGAATGCGACGGCTCATGCTGCTCCAGTTCCGTCTAATCTTCCGGCTGGCCATCCCTCGGCTGCTGCGTGCAGGCTACACCGATTGCTTCCGCCATCTGCACCCCCACGCCGACGGCTTTACCTGGTGGACCATCAACCCCACCACCCGTTACGACTACATCTTCGCCGACCAGCACATGCTGCCCCACCTACAAAGCTGCCGCGTCGTCGCCGACCACCCCGCCATTCGCCACGCCTCCGACCACTTCCCACTCCTGGCCGAATTCGATTTGTAGCCGAGGTTTCCAAACCTCGCTTTTTCGCGCTAAGAAAGCGCGGCTACTGGGAGGCAATATCCACAAACGCCGTCATGCCCCAGCGCAGGGGAAGATCGGCCGTTTCCAGCAAATCAATCGTCACGGTGTAAACTACATCTCCCCGCGACAAATTTGGGACGAGGGCAACGGCCGTAACAACCCCACCTAATTCCACATCAGGCAGTGCATCCACCCGCACCGTCACGGGCGCGCCTGCGGCTACCAGGGCCACGTCCAGCTCCGTCAAATCAATCGTCTCGATTTGCCACGCGCCAAAATTAGCCAGCGTGACCACCGGAAAGCCCGGAGCCGCTAGTTCGCCTTCATTTAGGGCCACAGAAACCACCGTGCCGTCAAACGCCGCTCGTAAAAAGGTGCGCTCCAAAGCCAGTTCCGCACTTTCTATCGCAGCTTCGGCTAGAGAAACGGCCGTTTCTGCCACAGCCACCGCCGCCACAGCCTGATCAATTCGCACTTCTGCTTGCTGCACACCCACTTGGGCTTGCTCAACCGCCACTTCCGCCAGACGAATCTGTTCTGGCGTAGCCCCAGCCAGCAGCAAATCCAGCTGCGCCTGGGCGATGGCCAAATTCGCCTGCGCCACACCGATTTGGGCATTGGCCGCCTGCTGCTGGGCGGGCGTGGCTCCATTTTGCAACGCTTCGAGTGCCGCCTGTGCCGCCTCCTGGTTCAGGCGAGCAGCGTCAAGCTGCTGCCGCGTCTGCTCTTCGACTGGGCCAAACAGGGGGCAAACTTCCCCTTGCGGCGTGTCGAAACAGCTATCCAGAATTTCCTGGTACGCTTGCTCAAGCTGCTGTACGTCTGCTTGAGCGGCGGCAACGGCCGCTTCGGCCGCCAAAATATCAGAGGCATCTGCAATGTCTAACGCGGCATCCCGACTACCAATCGCTTGGGTAACGGCCGCTTCGGCAGCAGCCACTCGGCTCGCGGCAGCAGCGATTTGCTCTGGCTGGGGCTCAGCTTCTACCAATGCTAAATTTGCTTGCGCGACGTCTAATCGGGCCTGAGTGGTTTGAATGGTCGCTTCTGCCAATGTCTGTTCGTTTTGCGCCGCAGCCAAGCCACTCTGCGCCGTGGCCAGCCGCGCCTGCGCCTGCCGCAATCCAAGCTCAGCCGCTGCCGGGTCTAGCTGTAGCAGCGGATCGCCAGCTTGAACTGCATCCCCTTCGGCTACAAAAACGGCTTCCACGGTGCCACCAATCTGGAAAGCCAAAGCAATCTGCTCCTGCGGGACAACCTGCCCCTCGGCGGAAATGATATTGCTACTGGCTTGGGCTTGAACGGCCGTTCCAGGACTTGCTATCAATAAAATAATGATCCATGTAAGCAAAATTTTGTTACACAGAGTTTCACGGAGGAGACACAGAGAACCACTGAGAACTCTCCGTATAACTCCGTGCATTCTCTGTGTAACTCCGTATTCCTTTTTAAAATCTCTCATCTTTCTCCCCCTCACTGATTCCGCTCAATAGTAACAAAGACCGACATGCCCCACCGCAGCGGCAAATCGCTCTCCGGCAAAGCCAACGTCACCGCATATGTCTGATCGCCACGCACTTCGGCGGCAAGCTCGCTAATTTCTACCACGCGCCCGGTCAGCGGCTGTTCGGCGAAGGCATCCACCTGAATCTGGGCGGCATCATCACGCGCAATTTCCACGACGTCTGCCTCGATCAAATCCGTCGTTTCCACCTGCCAGCCAGACAAATCGGCCACAATTGCCACTGGCTGCCCGGCCGTCACCGTCTCGCCCACGTCCACCAGCACATCGGCAACCGTGCCGCCAAACGGAGCCACTAGGCTGCGTTTTTCCAGGGCTAGCTGGGCAGCATCCACCTGGGTTTGGGCTTCTTGCACGGCCGTTTCTGCCTGAGTAACGGCCGTTTCTGCCAAATCCACCTGCAACGTCACCTCCGCCAATAGCTGCTGCGCTGCCTCGATTTCCGCCTGGGCAACTGCCAATCGCTCAGCCTGCGTACCGGATTGCAATAATGCCAATTCCGCCTCGGCAGCGGCCTGCTCATTTTGAGCCGCCTGTACGCCCCCCGCCGCCGCAGTTTGGGCCGCACCGCTGGCACCCGCTAGTGCCTCATCCAACGCAGCCTGGGCAGATTGCAAATTGGCCAACGCGGCATTAAGTTGTAGCTGCGCCTGTTCACGATCCTCGGAGAGCGCATTTTCGTCCTGCGTCACCGGCTCGTACGCATCACGCGCCGTGATGTAGGCTACTTGGGCAGCAGCCAATGCAGCTTCCGCTGCCCGAATTTGAGCATCGGTGCTGCCTTCCAACGTCACGCTCTGATTCCCCACGGCTAACCCAACATTCGCTTCGGCAGCCCCTACCAACGCTTCATTCAATGCCAACTGAGCTTCCGTGGGATCAGCAGCTAGAAGGGCATGATTGGCTTCGGCTATCGCTACACCAACTTCTGCGGCAGAAACGGCCGTTTCTGCCGCCAACACCCCCGCCTCGGCCATCTGCACATTGGCAATAGCCTGTGCCAAAGCCGCTTCTGTCTGCCGCAACGCAATTTCTTGTTCGGCCGTATCCAGCGTCAGCAACGTCGTGTCTTTCTCAACAAAATCCCCCGGCTGCACAACAACTATTGTAACCAAGCCACTGCCAACAAAGGTTAGATTCGCCTGTGCCAGCGGCACAATCTGCCCCTCGGCGGTGATGGTGGTGGGCGTTTGGGTGGTGGTTGTAGGGACGGCCGTATCCCCCCCATTTTCTGTACCTGGTGCCAAATATTGCAGATAGCCCCAATACCCCAGCCCGCTCAAGACCGCCACAATGCCAATTGAAAGTAATATTCGCTTCGTTGTCATTAAATCGTTCACCTCAACCATTTATTATCCCAACACCTGACCCAAATACAACAAAAACTGCCACCTGAACAATCAGGTGGCAGAAAACAGGAGGTAACAAACATGAAGCAAGCAACTTGCCAATTGTACAAATTTGCTTGCAGAAAAAGTTTAATCAAATGATACGGGCATGGTACGACGGCCGTAATCGTCGGCGTAGCTGCTGAGAACACGCATGTAGTTGGCCCGTTCAAAAGCGGCCGGTTCAGCACAGTTAATCTGGCTCAAGCTGCCACGCAGTTGGTCTAACGATTCGTACTCGTTTTCTTCCAGCCATTGCACGATGCCTTCACGCAAAACTTGTAAACGGCCCACACCGTTCCGCAACAGTTCAGATGCAATCATCGTTACTGATGCACCAGCAGCGAGACCTTTCAGCACGTCCGTCACGTTGTGTACACCGGACGTGAGGGCAATGTCGGCTTGGATACGGCCGTATAAAATAGCAGTCCAGCGCAATGGTAAACGCAGTTCAGTTGAGTTGCTCAAAACCAAATTCGGCACAACTGCCAAATTCTCCAAATCCAGGTCTGGCTGGTAAAACCGATTGAACAACACCAAACCATCCGCGCCACCTTCAACTAGCCGTTTGGCCATGTTGCCCATCGCGCTAAAGTAAGGACTCAACTTCATAGCCACAGGAATTGAAACCGCCTCTTTCACATGTGCCAATGCTTCCAAATACATCGCTTCCACTTCAGCGCTGGATTCATCCAGACTCGTTGGTAAGTAATAAATATTCAGCTCCAGTGCGTCAGCACCTGCTTGCTCAATGTCCCGCGCATACCGAATCCACCAACCATCAGATACGCCGTTCAGGCTGGCAATGATTGGAATATTCAAAGCATCTTTAGCACGCCGAATATGGTTCAGATACACGTCCGGGCCATGCTTAAACTCAGGGGCTTCGGGGAAATAGTTCAACGCCTCGGCAAAACTTTCTGTCCCTTGCAGCAAATGCTCATTCAGCGTGTGCGTTTCATGAAGAATTTGCTCTTCAAAAAGTGAATACAGCACAACCGCACTCGCGCCAGCATCTTCCATTTGCCGCAAACCATCCAGCGTACGAGACAAAGGAGAGGACGACGGCACCAACGGGTTTTTCAGTTCTAAACCCAAATATTTTGTCTTTAAATTCATTTTATCCTCCAATCAGGATACCCCTCCCTAGCCTTCCCCTTGCGAGGGAGAGGGCTGGGGTGAGGGTGGTTTCTGATATTAGCCAGATTTGCCGTTGATGCCAGCCAACCGTTTGTACGTTTCCCAAGTGTCAGCTACATCTTGCTTTGCAAGTTCAAGCAATCGTTCTGCCGCTTGCGGGTTGCTTTGTTGCAAAATGCGGTAGCGTCCTTCGCGGTAAATGTAGCTTTCTAGCGACTGTTTTGGTGGCCGACTGTCTAAAGTAAATGGATTCTTTTCGGAACTAGCCATATCCGGGTTAAAGCGATAGAGTGGCCAATGCCCGCTGCCAACGGCCGCTGCTTGCTGCTCTAAGCCAAACTTCAGGTCGTAGCCATGTGCAATGCAGTGGCTGTAAGCAATAATCAGTGAAGGGCCATCGTACGCTTCTGCTTCTTGGAAAGCACGCACCGTTTGGGCATCCTTCGCGCCAAACGCCACCCGCGCCACGTAAATGTTGCCATAGCTAATGGCCAGCAGCCCCAAATCCTTCTTGGGCATTGGTTTACCAGCCGCCGCAAATTTGGCAACTGCGCCACGCGGCGTTGCTTTAGACATCTGACCACCGGTGTTGGAATAAACTTCCGTATCCAAAACCAGCACGTTTACGTTACGACCCGAGGCCAACACGTGGTCTAAGCCACCAAAGCCAATGTCATAAGCCCAACCATCACCACCAACAATCCAAACACTCTTCTTCACAAGAATGTCCGCCATGCTGAGCAGGTTTGCCAAGCGACCCTGGAAGTTGCCGACGCCAGATTCTTTGCCAGAAAGCAAATCCTTGATGCGCTCCTTTAGCTCTTCTACACGGCCGCGTTGGGCTTCAATGTCTGCATCGGTCATTTGGTCAGCGAAGAGAATGCTGTCTACCAAAACCGAACCCAGTACATCTCGCATCTCGCGTAAGGTGTGGGTCGCTGCCTCTAGCCGCTGGTCCAGCGCCACGCGCATCCCCATGCCAAATTCGGCATTGTCTTCAAACAGGGAGTTGGACCAAGCTGGGCCACGGCCGTTTTCATCTTGAGACCACGGTGTTGTGGGCAAGTTCCCGCCGTAAATGGAGGAACATCCCGTCGCGTTGGCAATAACAGCTCGGTCGCCAAAGAGGCGGCTAAGCAAACCAAGATAGGGTGTCTCCCCACAGCCAGCGCAGGCACCAGAGAACTCGAACAGCGGGTCAAGTAGCTGGTTGTATTTCACCTGATTCAGCGGGATGCTGGTGCGATCCACCTTTGGCAAGTTGAGGAAGTAATCCCAATTTTCGCGCTCTGCTTCGCGCAGCGGTGCTTGGGGTGCCATGTTAATCGCTTTGAATTTTGGCTGACGCTTGTTTTTAACAGGGCAAACTTCAACGCAAAGAGTACAGCCGGTGCAATCTTCTGGTGCTACCTGTAGCGTAAAGGCTTGGCCTTTGAACTCTTTGTAGCGAGCGTCAGTAGATTTGAAGGTAGCCGGTGCGTTTTCTAGTTCTGCTTTGTCGTAAACCTTCATCCGAATGACGGAGTGTGGACAAACAAAGGCACATTTACCACATTGGATACAAATATCCGGGTCCCACACGGGAATTTCTGTCGCAATATTCCGCTTTTCCCATTTAGTGGTGCCAGTGGGGTATGTGCCATCAATTGGCAATGCGCTCACGGGCAGTTCATCCCCCAACCCTTCGATAATGCGAGCGGTGACGGATTGAATAAACTCTGGCGCGTGATCTGGCACGATAGACGGCCGTTCAAAATCACTTGTCACGCTACCTGGCACCGTAACCTCGTGCAGGTGTGCCAGAGCAGCATCCACAGCTGCATAATTTTGGTTTACCACCGCTTCGCCGCGCTTGCCGTAAGTTTTCTTAATGGCAGTTTTAATCGCTGCAATGGCCTCATCTGTCGGTAACACGCCACTAAGGGCAAAGAAACAAGTCTGCATGATGGTGTTGATGCGGCGACCCATCTTGGTTTCTTTGGCCACCTGGTAGCCATCCACCACGTAAAATTTCAGATTCTTGTCAATAACCGCTTGCTGCGTGCTGCGCGGCATCTTGTCCCAAACTTCCTCTGGGCCGTAGGGGCTGTTGAGCAGGAAGGTTGCGCCCGGTGCCGCCAGGCGAAGCACATCGTACCGTTCTAGAAAGGTAAATTGATGCACCCCCACAAAACTGGCAGTTTCGATGAGGTACGGTGCGTGAATTGGCTGCTTGCCAAACCGCAAATGCGAAACCGTGACTGAGCCTGCTTTTTTGGAATCGTAAACAAAGTAGGCTTGAGCATGGTTCGGAGTATCTTCACCAATAATTTTGATGGAATTTTTGTTTGCGCCGACGGTACCGTCGGAACCAAGACCGTAGAACACAGCGCGAACCACATCATCTGGCTCAATGTTGAACGTTTTGTCCCACGTCAGGCTAGTGTTAGTCACATCGTCATTGATGCCGACGGTGAAATGATTCTTGGGATTTGGCTTAGCCAATTCATCGAAGACTGACTTGACCATGCCGGGTGTAAACTCTTTGGAGGAAAGTCCATAACGGCCACCAACGATGCGTGGCATTGTTTCAAATGGTGCTTTGCCTTCGGCCACAGCCTCAACGACGGCAGACATCACATCGAGATAGAGCGGTTCACCAGATGCGCCGGGCTCCTTGGTGCGATCCAAGCCAGCAATTGCTTTTACGGTTGGTGGCAGCACATTCACAAAGGCGTCAATTGAAAATGGCCGGTACAGTCGAATTTTGACAACACCCACTTTTTCACCTTGACCAGCGAGGAATTTAGCGGTGGATTCGGCCGTTTCGGCACCAGACCCCATCAACACAATCACACGCTCGGCATCTGGGGCACCAACGTACTCAAACAGTTTGTATTGGCGGCCCGTCAGCTTTGCAAATTTGTCCATTGCAGATTGCACAATATTCGGGCAAGCGTCATAAAAAGGATTCACGCTTTCCCGCGCCTGGAAGAATACATCCGGGTTTTGGGCTGTTCCGCGAAGGACGGGATGATCCGGTGTCAGGCCACGCGCACGATGCGCGCGAACCAGATCGTCGTTAATCATGGCGCGTAAAACATCGTCGCCTAATGGCTCAATTTTGCTAATTTCGTGTGAGGTGCGGAAGCCGTCAAAAAAGTGCAGGAATGGCACCCGTGCTTCTAAAGTCGCCGCCGAAGAAATCAAGGCAAAATCAGTTACTTCTTGTACAGAGTTGGCAGAAAGCAAAGCAAACCCCGTGTTTCGTGCCGCCATCACGTCAGAGTGGTCGCCAAAGATTGAGAGAGCCTGAGCTGCAACGGAACGGGCGGCAATGTGGAACACCGTCGAGGTCAGCTCCCCAGCAATTTTGTACATATTGGGGATCATCAGCAGCAGGCCCTGGGAGGCAGTAAAGGTTGTGGTTAGTGCCCCGGCCTGCAGTGAGCCATGTACAGCACCAGCCGCCCCACCCTCGGCCTGCATTTCTACAACCAGCGGCGTGGAGCCCCAGATGTTGGGCTTCCCTTCCGCTGACCATTGGTCAGCCCATTCACCCATTGGTGACGAGGGGGTGATGGGGTAAATGGCAATGACTTCGTTAATTTTGTGGGCGACTCTGGCAGCCGCCTCATTGCCATCAATGGTTATCATCTGTTTGGTCATGTTGGTTCTCCTTCGTTCTTGGTAAAACGGAAGTGATTGTGCGGTTTGGGGCAATCATCAGTGGGAAAACAAAAATCTATTAGTGCGATTACTGTTCAAAGTATCCTGAAAACGGCCGTCCCCCTGTAGTGACAAACTACCTTTATGGGAATGCAGAATGTCATTAAGGAAAAAATAAAGGAGTGGCTCATAAAAAGCCACTCCTCTAATTAACATAAGTAAACCTTATCTCTTCCTAAATTCAGCTTGCTTTATTTGTCTGCCAAAGCAGCATGGGCAGCAGCCAACCGAGCAATCGGTACACGGAATGGCGAACAGGAAACGTAGTTCAGGTTCAGATTGTGACAGATCGCAATGCTCTTGGGGTCACCACCGTGTTCACCGCAGATGCCTACTTCTAGATCTTTGCGGGCGGAACGGCCGTCTGCCACCGCAATCTCCATTAACCGACCCACACCATTCGGGTCAATCGAGGCAAATGGATTGTCTGCCAAAATACCTTTTTGCTGGTACTCCATCAAAAATCCAGATTCCGCATCATCACGAGAAATACCAAACGTCGTTTGCGTCAAATCGTTGGTGCCAAAAGAAAAGAACTGCGCTACTTCGGCAATTTCGCCAGCGGTTAAAGCTGCCCGTGGAATCTCAATCATCGTGCCAAACTTGTAAGTCACTTCGATGCCTTGTTCTTCCATCACAGCTTTTGCTTCAGCTTCAAGCGCCGCTTGCTGGGTTTTCAGCTCGTTCACATGAGAAATCAACGGAATCATCACCTCAGGATGCACGTCTACCCCTTCCTTGGAACATTTACATGCCGCTTCAAAGATAGCCCGTACCTGCATCTTGGTCAGTTCTGGGATGAGGATGCCCAAGCGAACGCCACGCGTACCGAGCATCGGGTTCATCTCGCGCAAAGCCTCAACACGTTCCAGGTAATCTTGCTTAACGCGAATTTCTGCTAAAGCCGCATCAATTTCGCTCAGCGTGTGGTAATGCTGCGTCCGCACTTTCAGGTCGGCCAAATCTTGTACTAACTCTTCAAATGAGGGTAGGAACTCATGCAATGGCGGGTCAATCAGACGAATGATAACCGGCAATCCGTCCATTGCCCGGAACAAACCTTCAAAATCGCCCCGTTGCAATGGTAATAGCTGATCCAAAGCTTCTTTGCGATCGACAGCATGTTTAGACATGATCATCTTCTGCACAATGGGCATACGCTCAGCTTCAAAGAACATATGCTCTGTGCGGCAGAGGCCAATGCCCTGTGCGCCATATTCACGAGCACGTTCAGCGTCACGGGGGTAGTCGGCATTTGCCCATACACCCAGCTCACGAATTTCATCTGCCCAGCCCAGCAATTTAAGCAGGTAAGGGTTCTTAAAGTCAGGAACCACGGTGGGTAGTTGGCCGAGGTAAACAATACCCTGTGTACCGTCTAGGGAGAGCCACTCACCTTCGTAAATCTCTAAATCTTCACCAACCGTCATCTTACGGCCGATTAAGTCCAGTTCCAACTCGCTTACACCAACTACGGCTGGTTTACCAAATTGACGGGCAACCAACGCTGCATGACTGGTACGGCCGCCTTTGCTAGTTAGAATACCCTCGGCAGCCAACATGCCATGAACATCATCTGGTTTGGTTTCTGGCCGCACCATAATGACCTTTTTACCTTCTTCTTTGGCCCATTTTTCGGCCGTGTCAGCATCAAATGCCACTATACCAACGGCCGCACCTGGGGAAACGTTCAGCCCGGTAGCAATTTGCGTGGCTTCTTTAACCGCTTCACCATCCAACTGTGGATGCAAGAAGAAATCAACCTGCTCTGGCTTCACGCGGCGCACGGCTTCTTCTTTGCTGATGAGCCCTTCTTCAACTTGGTCTACTGCAATGCGAACTTCTGCTTGTGCCGTGCGCTTGCCGTCGCGTGTTTGCAAAATCCACAGCTTACCGCGATCAATGGTAAATTCCATATCCTGCATGTTACGGTAATGCTTTTCCAGCTTTTGAGCAATTTCTTCAAACTGGGCGTAAATGTTCGGCATTTCTTTTTGGAGATCGCTGATAGGCTGGGTGATGCGAATACCGGCTACCACGTCTTCACCTTGGGCATTCATCAAAAAGTCGCCTTCAAGCTCTTTTTCGCCTGTGGAGGCGTTACGAGACATGGCTACACCGGTACCAGCATCGTCAGAGATATTGCCGTAGACCATTGTTTGGATGTTTACGGCCGTTCCCAAATCATGTGGAATACCAGCAGCATCGCGGTAAGCAAAGGCACGTTTACCATTCCATGACTTAAAAACAGCCTCCGTGGCTCGCTTCATCTGCTCAAGCGGGTCTTGAGGGAAATCTTCGTTGGTGTACGTCTTGTAAATTTGCTTGAATTGTTCCGTGATGACTTTCCAATCGTCAGCACTCATTTCCGTGTCGCTCTTCACGCCGGCCGCCTTGCGCTGCGCTTCAATCACAGCCTCAAACACCTCGTCCGGCACGCCCATCACCACGCCGCCAAACATCTGGATAACACGACGATAAATATCGTAAACAAACTTGGGGCCAGTGCGCTTAATCATTTCCTCGGCAACAGCATCATTCATGCCAATATTCAATACGGTGTCCATCATGCCGGGCATCGAAAATTTAGCCCCAGAACGGCAAGACACGAGCAGCGGCTTCTGTAAATCGCCAATCTTTTTGCCCATTGCCTTTTCAACGTCTTTGATAGCTTCCAACACCTGTTCCCACATGCCATCTGGGAACTGTTCGCCAGCCTCAAGATACGCATTGCACGCTTCGGTAGAAACGGTGAGCCCTGGCGGTACCGGTACGCCCAAGCGCGTCATATCGGCCAGGTTTGCACCTTTACCGCCTAATAAGCTACGTACACCTTCCCACGAGCCGCCCATTTTTTCTTGAGCCTGATCAACCTCATTAAAAAGATACACATATTTTTGGTTTGATTCTGTCTTCAGCTCTTTTTCTGAAGCCATTGCAATAGTCATGAGTCTATTCCTCCCGATGGAATAATTTCTTGGTTTCGTATTCTGTGCTTTGCTTAACGTGCGAAAGGGGGAGATTGAGTGGTGGGATGGTGTGCCTGTTTTACTCCCCCAGAAAATTGGGTTAACACAACCTTGTCCATTGTAGGGAGCAGAACCATTACCAGACAGTGACAAAGTACATTGTCACCAATGACAAACATCACCGTTTGCATTGCGCTTTTTTTCGCAAGAACAGCAGAAGGGATTCGCCCGCATTTTCAGTTGTTTTTCATCAGGGCTGGTCTAAAATTGAGGCAATATTCAAAGAAGAGAAACTTCAAGGAGGTTAAGCAAGATGGATCCAATTGGCCGGATTTTTTTAATTGTCATCCTGCTACTGGTAGTGGCAGCAGTTATCATCCCCCAACTGCAAAATCGAGGGGAGTAGCTAAGTGTGCAAGTAGCAAGTATGCAAGTGCAGTACTTTTACTTGCATACTCGCAGACTTGCCTACTTGTAAACTTTATTCGGTTGGCTTGAACTGGGTTTCGTACAGATTTGTGTACAGGCCACCCCGTGCCAGTAATTCTTCATGAGTGCCTTGCTCAACAAGTTGGCCTTTTTCCATCACCAAAATTTTATCGGCAGCCAAAACGGTTGAGAGTCTGTGAGCAATTACCAAGCTGCTGCGTCCCTGCATCACTTTGCCTAACGCTTCTTGAATCAACGCTTCGGACAGTGAATCCAGGTGGGAGGTAGCTTCATCTAGCACCAGGATGCGTGGATCTTTTAGCACCACGCGGGCAATGGCAATGCGCTGGCGTTCACCACCGCTTAAGCGATAGCCTCGTTCACCCACAACGGTATCGTAGCCATCGGGCAAATCGGCGATAAAGTCGTGGATGTTGGCGGCTTTGGCAGCAGCAATCATTTGCTCATCAGTGGCGTCGGGGCGGGCGTAAAGCAAATTAGCGCGAATGGTGTCATAAAAGAGGTAGGTTTCTTGCGTGACCATGCCAATGTTGTGGGCCAGGCTGTTGAGGGTAACATCGCGCAGGTCGTAGTTATCAATGGTGATACGGCCGTTCGTCGGATCATACAATCTTGGAATCAAGTAAGTAATCGTCGTCTTGCCTGCACCGCTAGGGCCAACCAGGGCAACCAGTTTGCCTGGCTCAATGTTGAAGTTAACGTCTTGCAAGGCCCAGCGTTGTTCAAGCTCTGGGCTGCTTCCATTTTCGCTGGCATCTCCGTTTTGTTTGGCCTTGCCCCGCTTGAGGTGGGCTGCGCCGCCACCACGCCAGCTAAATCGGGCAATTTCCTGTAAGCCACCTGGGTTCTCATCATTCGTGTAGGTGAATGAGACGTCTTGGAATTGGATACGGCCGTCTACCTGCGCTAACTTCTTTGCCTCTGGCCTCTCTGCAATTTCCACAGGAATGTCCAACGCTTCAAATACGCGCTCGAAGCTGACCATGCTTTGGGCAAACTCCACCGGGGCGTTGGTTAACGCCATGAGCGGCCCGTAAAGCTGAGACAGGTAACTACCGAAGGCCACGATCGTTCCGATAGTAAACGCATCTTCCAACACCAGATAGCCACCCACCCAGTAAACAACGGCCGTACCCACCGCCCCAATAATGCTCAACATCATAAAAAACCAGCGACCAATCACCGCCGAACGCACCCCAATGTCTCGCACATCGGCCGCATCGTCGGCAAATCGCTTCATCTCACGATCTTCGCGGCCAAACAGCTTCACTAGCAACGCCCCGCTAACGTTGAGCGTCTCGTTCATCGTCGCATTCATCTCCGCGCTAATTTCCAGCGATTTGCGCCGCAAATCGCGCAAAGTGCGCCCCACGCGCCGTGCAGGCAGCACAAACAGCGGCAAGATGGCCAGCCCCAGCAGCGTCAGTCGCCACTCCAACGTGAGCAAAATTGCCAACGTACCTACCAGCGAGATAATGTTGGAAATAATCGTCACAATCGTGTCGCTAATCGCCCGCTGTGCGCCGATGACATCGTTGTTCAGCCGGGACATCAGCTCACCAGTACGGGATTGGGTGAAAAAGCGGAGCGACATGCGCTGCATATGTTCATACAATGCACGGCGCAAATCGTAAATGACACCCTCGCCAATTTGGGAGTTGAGACTGCGCTGAAAAACGCCAATGCCGCCGTTGACGATGGGAATAGCAACCATGCCCGCCGCCAGCAGCGTCAGCAGCCGAAAATCTTCGTTGGGGATGGCGTTATCAATTAACGAACGCACCAAGAGCGGTGACACCAAGGTTAGCCCGGTGATAAGCAAAATTGTTATCAGTAAAAAGATAATTTTTAGGCGATATGGTTGGGCAAATTCCCATACCCGCAAGAGCAAATCGCGCGTAATGGCTGGACGCTCCTGCTTTTCGTCGTGGGAGATGTATGCCCACCAACCGCCACCGTGAAAACCCATAAATTCCTCCGAGAAAGAAATCCACAGATTACGCAGATTGTCACAGAATTTTGCCCAAATCTTTAGCTTTTTTCTCTAAACTCTCTGTGTGCTCTGTGGCTAATATTTTGATGAAGTTCAAGTATGGCGCAGAACGGCCGTTTTGGGTACTGGTCAATCGGGCAGGAACCACCTGGCAAGGTTGGCAGCCTGTCGTTGCGGAAAAACTTCATAAGCGTTGCCGTTTGATGGAAGCAACAAAGTGGCTAAAAAAATGAGATGCCTCAAGAGCAGGCGCTCATGAGGCATCTCTCGGGGGGGAGCCAAGCACAGTGTAACAAATTCCAAATGTAACGCAACAATGTGAATTTTGTTACAGATTCAACTTGTTTGCTTACAACATTTTTGCCAGCCTTGCGTAAAGTTTTTCAAGATTTGATATTTTGATGCACAAACGGAGTGTGTGATGAGCAAAGCAAATGTAGAAAAATTATTGGCAGATGAATTTGTGTGCAGCCATTGCAAAAGTAGCGGCGCCCATGTAGAAAAATTATCAATGGCAGGCACTGGCATCTCGCGCTTTTTAGAAATTCAGCCTTACCGCTACGCTTTCGTTTCCTGCCACAACTGCGGCTTTACAGAAGTGTTCAATCTGAAAATGCTTGAGGGCAAAGATGATTTAGGCACCTTCCTGGACATTTTGTTTGCCAACTAAAGCATCTTTTGCACGCGATCAAAAAGAGGACACTGGCCGGTGTCCTCTTTTATTTTGAGTTTGGGTTTGCGCTAAACGGAATACTCTACGGCCGTATCTTCCTCATACTCATTAGCCAACCGATGATAAGCAAACACGCCCTGGACACCGCGAAAGAAAAAGTACGCAAAAACGGCCGCAATCGGTATCCCTAAAAACACACCGTAAAAAATCCAAACATAGATTTTGCCAACAACATAATAAACAAACAGCGTCACGGCACTGGCGCGGTGTTTTTTGTACACACCATATGTCAGGGCCAACATCAAAACAATGTCTACCCAGTTCCACCAATCTACCTGCAACAACGAGCCGCCGCTAGCATACACTAACGTCAGCATAACAGTTACCAAGATTGAAACCAATGACATTTTCCAGGCAATTCGGATGGATGTATTTGCTTGCTCAAGATTCACGGGCGTGCCTCCTTCTCATTTTTTGCTTTCAAGCACCAAGTATGGCTAGCCTTACTATTTGTCGTAGTGACAAATTTCATTTCGAAAACATGCCGATTGTCATATATTGTGGAGTCAGTTGGGTAACAATCGCTCATTCAACTGCCTCTGGAATGAGTTTTTCCCAATCGCTGCGCTCTGGGAACAGATGCCAAATGTTGTTATCTAACGCCTTCAGGTAAATGTGGTTGTATTTGAAGTAAGAGGTCCGCTGCACGGCCGTATCCCCCCCAACCTCAAACGCCAAAGCCCAACCCAATCGCTCTCGCACCTGGGGCTGCTCACGCCACACTAGGCCAAAGCCCCGCTGCGGCTGGTAAAAACCAGGCGGCGGCACAATGAACGGATCATCAATCGGATCGCCATCTTGCCAAGTATCTTCATATGCGTTCCAGCCATCCGTGTACATAGTGTCGTCAAACAGCACGTAAATGCGATCTTCCTCAGCAACCCAAATCATCACCCCATGCTCAAACTGCTGCTCTGCCGAAGCAGAAAGAAGCACAGCATCTTGCGCGCAAACATCTGGCGCTGGCGTAAAGAACCAGGCAAATGGACAAGTGAGCGGCACAGTGAGCGAAGCAGACATATATGGAAAATCATCACTACTGGCATACAAGGCGAATGATTCACTATTTCGGCTGCCGCTGCTAATGGTGTAGGTCATGCTGCCGGTTGGTTCTACGAACCAAAACGTGCCCAAAACGCCACCAAACAGATGGTACAAAGTGACAGTTGTCGCATTGCTGGTTTTCCAACTGAGCGTGATCGTGTCGCCGGGGTCAGCAATGGGAACCGTGGCGGTGAAGCTGAGAATTTGTGGGGGCTGGGACGGTTTGGCAACCAATGGCAAGTAGAGATGAGTGTCTTCTTGAGACACGGCCGTTTCTGCCAGGGGCAACGCTGCCTTTGCCCAAAAAATGCTGCTTAAAACGGCCGTTGCCAACACAAAAGTGACCAGTAAAATACCAATACGCTTCATCATGAGAGGCCTCCTGCACTGTTGCACACAACATCTACACCCTTATCATAATCAAAAGTGCGGCGAAACAATAGTGACAAACCTCAACTTTCTCGCTTTTACAGAGCGAAATACGAAAGGGAATTTGACAGGAAATCTGCCTATAATCCCGCTGGCTGACAAACAACCAGCCACCTTCACAGCAAACAACCCACATTTCCAAAAATAAATTCCATCCTAGAAGAGAGAACAAACATGGCGAAAAAAACCAGCGGTACGTACGTTATTGGCCACATAAACCCAGATACAGATTCAATTGCAGCCGCGATGGGCTACGCCTGGCTGCTGCAAAACCAAGCTGGCGAAGAGATCATTCCAGCCCGCGCAGGCCACCTAAACCCACAAACCGCTTGGGTGCTAGAGCGGCTCAATCTAGAGCCACCCATCCTGTTGCCCGATGCTTCTCCTCGTTTTGAAAACGTAGCGCATCGCTTCAACACCACCACCCCAGACCGCCCCTTGCGGGATGTGTGGGCCATTGCCAACCGCACAGGCGGCATCGCCCCGGTGGTAAATGAGGATGGCACGCCTTACGGCTTGGTGACGGTTCTCAGCCTGTTCCGCTTTTTGAAGGAGTCTGTAGGGGCGCACCCCCGGCGGGAAGAGATGCGTATTGCCGAAATTATGGAACGGCCGTGTTCCGAAGCGTGCGATACTAACGTTCCCAGATTTGTCGCCAACACGCGCATTAGAGACGTATTGCCTCGCATTTTGCATGAAGAGCGCAGCGAGTTCTGGGTGGTAGATGAAGGTGGCCATTACCAGGGCATTTGCCGCCAACGGGATGCGCTAAATCCCCCACGCTATCGGCTCATTCTTGTTGATCACAATGAATATGGTCAGGCGCTTGGCGCGCTAGACGAAGCCGATCTCATTGAAGTGCTAGACCACCACCGACTGGACAACGCCCCTACCCGCACGCCCATCCGCTTTACCATTGATGTGGTGGGCAGTACCTGCACGTTGGTCAGCGAGCGGATCAATGAGGCTGGCCTAAGTGCGCCCCCGGCACTGGCCGGGCTGCTGCTGGCAGGTATCATCTCCGACACGCTCATTCTCAACTCTCCCACCACCACCGATCGGGATCGTGAGGCAACTGAGCGGCTGCTGCGCTGGGCAAAAGTAGGCAATTCACCACTCGCTGACGAGACGGTGCAATCGTTTGGTGAACAGGTGCTGCAAGCTGGTGCAGGGCTGGCCTCGCGCACACCGGAAGAAGTTGTGAATGCCGACTTCAAACAATACGAGGCGGCTGGCCTCAAGTTTGGCATTTCGCAGGTTGAGGTAACAAACCGAAGCCAGCTCTCTGAATATACAGATGCGCTGAGCAATGCTCTTATGAATCAGCGAGACAGCAACAGCCTGGACTTTGCCATGCTCATGGTGACAGACGTGGTACGACGAGGCAGTCGCCTACTCATCACCGATGACATTCCAGCCCTGGAAGGGTTGCCATACCCTCGGCGTGAAGATGGCACGCTGAATGCAAACGGGGTAGTCTCCCGCAAGATGCAGCTATTGCCAACAATTCTGGGTGCGCTGGAAGGATAGCTCCCCTTCCAAATGTTTGATACCATCTTCTCATGAGCAATACGGGGACAATGTCCAAAACGATCCACCTCACTGAGTACCAAACGCTTTCTTTACCGGAGCACGCGCTGCCCGCCTGGGTTGGTACGCAACTGTGGCGTATGTTGGATCAAGCTGGTAAGAAACTGCTCGTCGCCTTTCCTTCTCCCAAAACAGATGGCGAATGGCAACTGACGGCCCAGGGCTGGGTGGGGCAAATTCAGATTCCGCACCAACTTACGCTACGCATTGTGCCTAAAGTGCCTATGGCCCGTATTTTTCACCTGTGGGATGCAGCTTACGACTTGCGCCTGGCAGAACTGAGTGATGGGGTAACGGCCGTTTCTACCATTTCCGAATTTTTTAGCCTGCTCGCCCACATTTTGGCCCAGCGTGTTATTCGGCGCGGGCGGCAAGGCTTCCAGAAAGCGTATTTGCAAAAAACCGATCCCTTGCCCTACGTCCGCGGCAAGCTGCTGCCACCACAAACGTCCGCCACCCACCCTACCGCACAGCTCACCTGCCGCTACGATGCCCACACCGCCGACATCCCCGACAACCAAATTGTGGCCTACACCCTGCACCAGATTGCTCGCAGCGGTCAATGCAGCCCGGCGGCACAAACGGCCGTTCGCCAAGCGTACCATCTGCTGCAACCGTTGGTCACGGTACGGCCGTTCCTGCCCAGCGACTGCCAAAACCGCAGCTACGGCCGTCTCAACCAGGATTACGCCACTCTGCATGCCCTCTGCCGCTTCTTTTTGGAACATACCGGCCCGCATTTAGCCACAGGGGAACATTTGCTCATGCCTTTTCTGCTCAACATGGCACAGCTATATGAGCGCAGCATTGCCAACTGGCTGCAAGCCAATCTACCTCGACCCTACCACATCAAAGCCCAAGAAAACACGACTATTGGCCCCAACGACGAACTGCGCTTTCAAATTGACCTGATGCTGTATGATAAAAACGGCCGTCCGCTGGCCGTACTGGACACCAAATACAAAACGCCAGACAAACCCAGCCAGGCAGACATCAGCCAGGTGATCACCTACGCCAAAGCCAAAGGGTGCCACCACGCGCTGCTCATTTATCCGCAGCCACTGCCCCAACCGCTCCACGTCAGCGTGGGAGATTTGCAGCTGCACACGCTTTCTTTCAGTCTGGATGAACCGCTTGACGTAGCTGGTCGGCGCTTTTTGCAGCAACTTCAGGCTCGCCTACATCTTTAAGCTTGGCCTTAAGTGGCAGAAGGTATAAAGGGAACGGTCGTCTCACAACCTTCCCATTTTCCATCCCACCCACCTGTGTTACGATTGCTCTGTGTCTAAACAAAAACTGAGAAGGAATATTGCATGAAAGGTATCTTCAAAAAATTATTTGGTAGCAGCAAACCCGTCGTCACTGTGGTTAGCGGACTGCCCCGCTCTGGCACCTCTATGATGATGAAAATGTTGGAAGCTGGCGGCATTCCCCCAGTTACCGACAAAATTCGCACCGCCGATGATGACAACCCCAAAGGGTATTACGAATTTGAGCGCGTTAAGCAGATGGACAAAGGCGACACCGCCTGGATGGAAGATGCCCAGGGCAAATCAGTAAAAGTCATTTCGCAGCTTCTCCGGTACATGCCAGATGAGTACGAATACAAAGTCATCTTCATGCGGCGCAACATGTCAGAAATTTTAGCCTCACAAAAGAAAATGCTCATCAACCGTGGCGAAGACCCAGAACAAGCAACCGATGAAGAAATCTCAGCCCTGTTTGAAAAGCATCTCAACAGCGTGATGGATTGGATGGCTGCACGACCCAACGTTTCCGTCATCTACATTCATTACAGCGACATGCTGGCAAACCCTGCCCCCCAAGTGGCCCAAATCAACGAATTTTTGGGCGGCAACATGAACATTCAGGCCATGAGCGAAGTAGTAGACCCTAACTTATACCGCAACCGCAAAAATCGGCTACAAAAAGAAAAACCAGCCTCTAGCTAACGAAAAACGGCCGTCTGGCGAGACGGCCGTTCTTCTCCACAACCCACTCTGGAAGATTCCCTTCACGGATTTACTTTAAACCTGGGTCCCTTGTGCTCGGCCGTCACATTTTTGTCTGCCACTGTCAGCGTAACCTGGCTTCGCAGCTCATAATGCCCCACACTTGGCATTGCAAATTGGTGTTCGCCAGTCCCAGTAAAAAGTTGCGGCTTTATCTGCTCTGTGGTTGAGGCAATGGTTATTGCCTCTTCGCTGGCCAAATCTACCGCCCGAATTTCAAATTTAAGCGGAAGGCTTTCATCCTCTTCACACTCGGTTCCTGTTAGCTGAAAACGAACCTTGGCTATCAGTTGCTTGTCATTTTGTTTCGGGTCAGGCTCCGCCAGGTCAACATCAGCCTCAATAATATTCAGCTTGATTTCTTTGAGAGCTTTTGCTGGAGGCGTTTCGGCTTTGGGCGGGGAATGCTCTTGAGCTATGGTTGGCAACCGTTGGGCTATACCAGGCAGGTTGGCCTGGTATAGAATCCAATTTACCCAGACGGCCGTATCCTCAATACCTCGGTAATCAAGCGGATCATCATTGTAACCCTGTTCATGAACAATATAGGTGCGCCAGATTTTTTGACCATCTTTGTCTAGTTTGAATTCAAAAACAAGATCGAAGTGGGCGTGTTCTTGCCATTCTTCCTTGGTTGGGTTGGGCACGGCTGTTTCCGCCTTAGGCTGCCTTGGCTTATCCTCCACCTGCTGCACAAGCTGTCTGGCCTGATGTACCCAATTTCCTTTCTCGCCTTTCTCATTCTCAATTCTCTCCAGCGGAATTGATGCCACCCCCTTCTCTAACAAAAAATTGTGCAGATCGGTAGGGGCTTTGAACCTGGCTAAGTCTGCAAAGCGGTAAATTCCGGCTTCATTTAGACCTTTTTCACTTTGTTTTCCCAGCCCTTCAATAACCGATAAATCATCGTGCCGGGTGTTGGGCTTTACGGCCGTATTTTTATTTTCTCCTTTCATTTTTGACTCTCCTCGTGTCATAGATGACGAAACGGGCATCTTGCCCTAGGTGACATTTCTGACCTGTCGCAACAGTTTTACACGCCTCAAAGCGTGCTTGTCTTTGGGGTCTACAGCCACAGTCGCCCCTAAACCGTCAAAGCGGTACGGTTTTCGCGTCTTTGGCCCCATGACCGTCAATCTTTTACTGCCCAAATATTGAAAATAGACCGTGGCACTCCCTTTTTTATGGGCTGGCAAAGCGACGGTTGCCTTGCCACCAGGTTTAGAAGCTCGCCGAACCTGACTGGCTTGGCGTATTTTCTTTCTTTTTCTCTTCTTACCGCAACACATTTTGTCCTCTCATTCCTCAATAAAAAAAGCTGGCTCGTCATCATACCCATTGGCAGTAGCACGCTCTAGCAAGATAGCCCCCGCAGACAAAGCAGGCCAAAGCAAGAGTCGTTCATCCAGTTTTTGCCCCAGGTAAATGGCAAAGGGAGCCGCAATCCATATACTTAAACAGTAAAAGCAGTCAAGAACCTGTCCCCAAAACCCCTCACCAGCTCCGTGATGCAACTTAACCACCACTTCTCCAGGGCCATCTTCTGCGTGAAGTAAGTGCGTAATGCGCCAAACGGACAAGGTTCCTACTAGCAGCCTAAAAAATTGCATCGCAACACCTTTATTCAGGGCAAGTTTAAGTTCAAGGCATCTAATATCGGTCGCATATCTATTGCCAGTGCCCGATCTGGGCGATTGCTGCCGGCAAAATGCAAGCCAACGGCGCGCATTGTCTCTTCATGCAGCCAAAAAGAGCCGGAATCGCCGCCCGCGCTTACATCATCCTCACCGGGTCTGGGTACAATCGTTATCACCTGGCGAATGAGCCTTTTCACGCCGCTGTATGATAGTTTGATCGTTCCTTCGATACCTGTCACCAAGCCATAGGTGACGCCGGTTTTTCTGCCTGATTTGGCCACTTCCATGCCCAACTGTGCCCAACCAGCACCCGTTACCGCCCCCAGCCCAAGCTGCTCATTGATCAGTTGACGACTTCCCGTGAGTTTAGCAACGGCCGCATCCAGATTAACATCCATCCCATGTCGGGATAAGGTAGCTACCGTGTCCGCAGCCCTGCCACCATCCCCGCGACCGGGCTGATAAACAGGCCACCCTTCCCTGGCATACCAGCGACCAGCCAACACATGCCAATTGCTCAGGATCATTGGCTCGCCACTTTCACGGTCAGTCACCTGACCACCTAGCGTGCCAAAGCCCCGCAAGCGGGCATTGGCAATACTAATCCCGCCCGGCATGGGCGCATGACGCCGCGCCCGTAAATTCGCCTTTTTCCGCCGCGAACGAGACCACCAACCACCCCACCAGCCAGGATGAAAGGCATATTTCCCTTTAGGAACATCAACGGGAATTCCCGCAATCGCGGGTGGTATTTCGCCACGCGTTTGCCCAGCCGCCTCTGCTATTTGGAGCGAGGAGCCAGGGGCAAACTTTTTTATGACATGAACACGAATACATTCTTCATTTTCTACTAACTGGCCATCTCTTTCGCGCAGCCCATAATCTATAAGCATCACATTGGGATCGTACAACCAACCACGTGCGGCCTCCGCCAATGCTGTTCGGATATTTATCCACTTTTTCTGCGACATGTTACTCATGCGTCTCTCCCCAATAATTTAGTTGGCAGCCACCTGATGGGCGGCTGCCAACAAATGAAGTCTCATCCGATTGGTTATTGAATCAAGATGAAGCTAACTATGGAATAGGCGGTAACTCACCCTCTTCACACGCTTCTGTGCATTCACAGTTGGTGTCATCCTCATTGTTGTACACCAGATAGCGAATTGGGTGGTCAAACGTAAAGGCCGGTTCTGACGGGAAGAAGGCATCGAAGTCTAGCATTGGCACCCATCTTACAAAGGCAGCATAGCCGGGAACAGCTTCGCCATCACAGTTGCAAACACGGGCACAAATATTGGTTTCTAAAATACAAGCAGCTTCGGAGGGCACAAATTCCCAAACATGCACATAGAATGAGCCAACACCAGGCCAGACCAGTGCCGGAGAACCGGGCTCAAAGCAACAGTGATAGTTCATGTCTGGAACTGGCTCCATCGTTTGCTTGTTGGCGGTAAAGTAACTGAGTTGAATCTGACCCGCCAATCCGCTTAAATTGGTATCCATAAATGGATTGAGCCAAACAACGGTGGCAATGTAGGCAGTATCATTTAACTCAATGATCCGGCCCGGTTCCAACCCTGGGTCTTGATAGGGGCCAACAGCAAAGACTTCCCAAGCACTTGGATCGGGTGCTTCAGCCAGTTCAGTAGCTGCCTGCTCAACCATGGCCGTCAGCTCGGCCTCTACCCGTGCTTTCAGCTTTTGGGCATCAGTCACTTTCTGACCTCTACTAAATTCTTTATCCTTATCCTCTGTCATGATATTTTCTCCTTACAAACTAACGAAACAAACTTGATAAGTAAAAGCGGCCGTACTCTACTAAGCCCCGCTCAATTTTGACTCAGTTCAGGCTCAATTTTGTCGCTCAATTAAATTGATTTTGGTAAAGATGGGGCTTTTTATTGGATTGTTAGCTCATGGAAAAGAGCGTTTGTCTCTTCAGAAGGAGAAATATCAAGTTCGGCCTGCAATATTTCATGGCAGTTATGATATTGGCGGATAGCTGAATGACGTTGATTTTGGGCTAAATAGCAGCGCATGAGCAAACGGTGAGCACCTTCATAGCAGTTATCTTGGGCAAGTATCTTCCGACATATGGCAATAGCCGCAGCATATTCATTTTGTTGGAAATAATGCTCACTCAATCGATCGGCAATATCAAGGTAATCGCGTCGAAGCTGTTCTCGCATTGGTTGCGTCCAATCTTCATAAATATCTTCGGGTAAGAATTCGCCCTGGTAAAGTCCCTCCGCAATGCCGTATTCGGCCATAGCTTGCCGCGTGGCGTTGTTGCGCTCTAACTGCCGCCCAGTACGGACATACCGCTGGAATTCCTCGTAATCTAGCCACACGGCAACATCCGGGTCGAAACTATAACAAGCGTTCTCAAATCGTATGGCGCGGATATTTGAGTCATCTATTTTAAGTGTTTTACGTAAAGTATAAATGGCCTGATGAAGATTTCGGCGGGCTGCATCCCGCTCAATTTCCGGCCACATTAGCTCCATTAAAACATCTTTGGGCACCGATTTTCCGCGTCGGGTAACTAGATATTTGAATATTAGCTGGCCTTTCAGGCCACGCCAGTGATCGATTATGTTGGCATTGTAATAAACGCGAAAAGCTCCCAAGCAGTAGATAATTAAATTTGGCTCACTTATTTTTTGTGCAGACGTTTGCTGCTGAATCTGCCCACTGTTTTGGTCAGAGCCATCTCGTGGTTTTTGTTGAGGCGGGTCAGTTGTGCTCTGAGCTTCTGGCTGAGTTAGGGGGGCGATTACTGGCTCTTCAGGAGGGCAAACGGCCGTCTCCACCACGTCCGGTTTTTCTCCACGGAAAAATGTGCTAACGCGCTGCCAAATCGTGGGTGCTGCGCTGTCTGAAAAAGTAGAAGCAGAGACGGGTTCAGGATGGGGATCGGGTAAGATTGTGGGAATAGTGTTGGGGGGAGAAACGGCCGTCTCCAGCGGCGTCCACAAAACAGAAATCAGGTTCTTTAGCTCTAAATTCAGATTTGCCTGACGGGCTTTAGATTGATGATGGGCTCGCTCATGAAAAGCCACTTCTTGTTGCAGATGCCTACAGCTTGCACAAACTTGAATCGCCGCCAGCAACAGCGCAACTTGACTCAAATCGTTGGCGGCAACTGCCTGCTGCCGAGCTATCTCCAACTGAACCGCCAGTTGTTCATACTGTTTATTTACCAGCAAAGCATACAATGAATGACGCTGCTCTTCAGGTCTGTCTACTGCTACCCTCTTTGCAGGACTCATCGCATCTTACCCAACTGCACGGATGCCAACTCACTATTGTGAGTTTCAAAATATGGCACAAAATGTAGAAATCTTCACAATTTACAAGCTAAATTCTGTTGGGGAGATCAGTGTAGTGGCTCGCGTATACCAATCAAAATTACACTATTCATCATAGCATAAAACAAGGGGGAAAAGATAGTTTTTTCGCCCTCCCTCACAGAAATAAACGAACCAATTATCTTGTTTTCCATCGTGGCAATCGGCCACTATTTATTTCAGCTCTGGGTCAGGCAGGATCGAATACTTAACCTTGGTTAATTTTATATTGCAACTAAGTTAAGTTTGATTATAACTCCCGTTCATATTATAATTGGCGTTAGTTAATACTGGAAGATTGTCATATCAAATGAAACCAAATATCACTGCCAAATAATCGAACAAACAATAGGAACTTTCTGATGTCACAAGAACAAAATGAAAATTGTGCTGAACTTATCAACGAGGCGATTAGCGAACAAGACGGCATTGTGCAGGTTAGCTTGCACCCGCAAGACGGCCGTCTTCAAATAGAGTACGATCCGCAAAAACTGTCTGAACCAGCGGTAGAAAAAGTAGCCGAGCAGGTAAGCCCCATTTTGCAGGAACGCTGGCACACCTGCACCATGCGGCTGGGCAAACATGGCGGCCGCGCCTGCGAATCCTGCGCGGTGGGGCTAGAGCGGCAGCTAGGGCAGCTCCCTGGCGTGCGCCGCGCTACCGCCAGCTTCATGGGCGGCGCACTTTCCGTCACCTACGATGACCAAATCATCTCCCCTGATGAAATTTCACTGCATGTGCAAAAAATGGGCGTCTCAGTGGCTCCCTCGGCGGCAGCGCTGCAAACGGCCGTACCCACACCCACAACCCCCACTTCACCCCTGCGCCGCGCCTGGAAGTGGTTGGCAGACGGCCGTATCGAAGCCATCTTCACAGCCATCACCTTCATCACCATGATTGGTGGCCTCATTGCCGAACGGCAGGAAGCGGCCGTTGTTGCCACCGTGCTGTTTGTGATTGCCTACATCGCGGGCGGCACCTTTGGCTTGCAGGGCGGTTTGGAGTCGCTCCGCAACCGCACCATTGACGTAGACTTGCTCATGATTTTAGCCGCCATCGGCGCAGCCATCGTCGGTGAGCCGTTTGAAGGCGCCATGCTGCTCTTCCTCTTCTCCCTCTCCAACGTTTTGCAAGATTTTGCCCTGGATCGCACTCGCAACGCCATCAAAGCACTCATGGAGCTGCGCCCGGCGCAGGCCCTGGTGCGGCGCGGTGACAACAGTTACCTGCTGCCCATCGAAAAAGTGGTGGTGAGCGACCGCATCCTGGTGAAACCGGGTGAACGAATTCCGCTGGACGGTGTGATTGTAGACGGCCGTTCCGCCATTGACCAATCCTCCATCACCGGAGAATCCATGCCCGTCAGCAAAGAAATTGGCGATACGGTGTTTGCCGGAACGATTAACAAAAACGGCAGCCTGGAGATTCGCGTCACCAAGCTAGCAAAGGATTCTACCCTGGCCAAATTGATCCAGATGGTGGAAGAAGCCCACAGCGAAAAGGCCGAAACGCAGCGCTTTATTGACACCGCCGAGCAATATTACGCCATTGGCGTCATTGTGCTGACCGCACTCGTCGCCATTGTGCCCATGCTTTTTTGGCAAGAGGCGTTTAGCGAAGCCTTTTACCGTGCCATGACGGTGATGGTGGCCGCCTCGCCTTGCGCCATCGTCATCAGCACCCCCGCTACGGTGCTTTCGGCCATTGGCAACGGGGCGCGGCGCGGCATTTTGTTTAAGGGTGGCATTCACGTAGAAAACGCCGCCACCATCAAAGTGGTCGCCTTCGACAAAACCGGCACGCTCACCAAAGGGGAACCGGAAGTCACCGACATTTTGTCGCTGGATGGGCAAACCATCGAGGCTGATTTGTTGGCTTTAGCCGCTGCTGTCGAAGCCAAATCAGAACATCCGCTGGCGCAGGCCACGGTGAAAGCCGCCCAGCAGCGGCAACTAAGCTGGCCTGAAGCGACCGATTTTGCAGCCACCACCGGGCAAGGCGTGTGGGCAACTGTCTCTGGGCGGCACATTTGGATTGGCAACGGCCGTTTCTTCACCAAATTCAATCCAGTCGGGCTAAAAAACGCCGAGGCACAGCTAGAACATCTGCAACAAATGGGCAAAACGAGCGTGCTGGTGGCCGAGGTGGATGAAAGGGCCGGAACGGCCGTTCTCCTGGGTATCCTGGCCTTTGCCGACGTGATCCGCCCGGATGCGCCAGACGTGGTGCGTGCCCTTCATGCCAACGGGGTCGAGCACGTGGTCATGCTCACCGGGGACAATGACGCCGTGGCTAAACAGATTGCTGATCAGGTGGGTGTGGATGCTTGCTTTGCCGATTTATTGCCTGAGGATAAGGTAACGGCCGTTAAAGAAGTGCGTCAGCAGTACGGCCCCGTGGCCATGGTGGGCGACGGCGTCAACGATGCCCCCGCCCTAGCCACCGCCGACATCGGCATTGCCATGGGCGCCGCCGGTACCGACGTGGCTCTAGAAACGGCCGATATTGTGCTGATGGCCGACGACTTGAACAATATTCCTTACACCATCGGCCTCAGCCGCAAAACGCGGCAAACGCTGCTGCAAAATCTGGGATTCGCCATCTTCATGATTGTGCTCATGCTGGGAACTATCTTCTTCTCCGGGCTAGCCCTTCCCGCCGCTGTAGTGGGTCACGAAGGCGGAACAGTGCTCGTTTCACTGAACGGTCTGCGCATGTTGGGGTACAAACAGAAGTAATTGTGAATTGTGAACGACCGTAACTAACAATTCGCCGTTCACAATTCACAATTTGTAGAGACTGGGCACAATCACATCGCTATCTGTTATTTTTGCAAACGGCCGTTCACCGCCTCTGCCCACTTATCTACCCAAAAGCCGCCGCTATCTGCCAAAATCGAAACCACCACCCGCCCTTGACGGAAATTCACCATGCGAAAGCCCGTGTTTTGCAAAGCACACACCTCTTGCCCGACGACCGGTGGCTCTGCTTCCTCCATTTGCGGTGCTATGCAGGTGCGAGCCAGCATCTCAATGGCGGCTTCTTCATCCGCCATCTCGAACAGGTCACAAAACGCGGAGGTGTTGGTAAGCTGGTTCTCGATCAGCGCAACGCCGTAATAATTTTCAATCTGGTCAGCGAGGAAGGTTTCGGGGGGAACGGCCGTACGCACATCACCAACAACAAACGGCGGATCGGCAGTTACATCCTCTGGCTGGCAGGCCACATCCGAAAGGACAATTTCCGAATTGTTTTGACAGTCAATTAGCAAAATAATCAAACAGCCCAAAACAACGAGCCAAAAGAGATACTTTTGACTCTTATACATTCAAACCTTTCTTTCTATGATTGCCAAACCAGCGGGCAAAGAAGATTCTGTTTGAGCCAATCACTAAACGATAAGAAAAGAAAACTAATATCAAATATGGAAAGCAAAGAATCAAAAAATTGTCCTGCAATTCTTCAATGGATAAAAGCATCCAACCGCTTATGAGGCCACAAAAAATCCAGAACTGTAGCACAAACAAAGCGTTGAGAGCAGAGATTGCAAAAGCGATCCATGACTTTACTTCATACTCTGCCAACACACTCCTACCGCCAGTAATTACATAAAACGCAAATATGAAAACAAAACCCCAATACCCGATCTCAACATCAACTAAAGCCATCAAAAAAATGCTAGCTATTCCAAGAAAACCTAATAAAAAAACACTTGACAATGAAGCTGAAGAGCCATTCATATTGCCCACCTGCAAAGCCAGTTAGTAGTTTTTTATCAACTCAACATGCCCACGCAAACTTTCGGCCATTTTAGGGATTGAAATGTACTCATCCACCACATGCGCCTGGCTTTCTTCGCTGGCGGCGTAGCCGATCATGCTGAGGCCGTGGGGGACAAAGTGACGGCCGTCCGTAGCAAACTGGTAGCTGCTCAACGCCGCCTCACGCCCCATGCCCGCACCGATGAGTGCCTGCGCCCGCTGCACTTTTTCGTCGGTGGGCGAGGTGTAGAAACCGTAAATCGTCTCGTCGGCATCGGGGAAAGGGGTGGGTGTGGTGCAAAAACCATCTTCCAACACGACGGGCTGGTCACCAGCCACTTTTAGCACAAACGCTTGCAAGCTCTGGGGGCTTTCACTGGCGGTGCGGAAGTCCAAGCAGACGCGCGTCCAGGCGGGCGTCACATTGGTACTTTTGGTGTCCACCTCGACGATGGTGGGTGAAACGGTGGTTGGCCCCAGCAATTCATGCGCCGACAGCTCACTTTTTGCAACCTGCAAATCCTGTAAAAATTTAGCGAGAGCATAGTTGGGATTGACACCTTTTTCTGGCACGCTGGCATGGACGGAACGGCCGTTAAACTGCACCCACATCTGCGCTATCCCCCGATGACCCAGGGCGATCTTGTTATCCGACGGCTCGCCCAAAACCACCAAATCCACGTCATAATCCAGATTTTCTACCCAATGCTTTGCCCCAGCACCGCCAATCTCCTCCTGTACCACACCACTAAAAACCACATCCCGGCGGGGGCGGATGCCCATTCGCAGCAGGGCGGCCATGCTGTACACCTGCACCGCCAGCGGCCCCTTGATGTCGCAGGCGCCACGCCCCACAATGCGCTCGTCCACAATTGTGCCGCCGTAGGGTGGCACTGACCACAGGCTTGGCTCACCGGGATCAACGTGATCGAGGTGCGTGTTTAGCACCAGTGCGCCTAAGGATGGGTCGGTGCCTCGGATACGGCCGTTGACATTCCCAATTTCATCAATCCACACCTGATCAAAGTTGAGCCGCTGCAACTCGGCCGCCACTAGCTCCGCAAGCTGTGCCTCCTCAAACGGCATACTCGGCGTCTGAATCAAACGCTGGGTAAACTCAACACAATCTTGTAAAAGGGTGTCCCAATCGAGACTCATTTGTTTATCCTTTAATGGATGCTAGTGGTTGGTAAGAGGAACAAGCCACCAACAACTAACAACCAGACACTACCCTAATTTCAAAAAATAGACAGAAAACGCAACCACTTCCCGTACGTAGGAAAAAGTTCGGGTGGCGTTGTTAATCCAGCGAATGGAGCGTGTGGGCGAACTGTACGCTTCCATGTTTAGGCTATCAGCAACGGCCAGCGCTCGGCGCATGTGGTTAGGGGTACTGACAATGAGAAACGTTTCCAGGCCGTTTTGCTGGGCAACCAGTTGGGCATTTTGTAAATTTTCAAAGGTGGAGGTTGAGGCTGTTTCAACCAAAATATCGGCAGGCTTTACACCACGCGCAATGGCATAGTTGCGTCCCACCTCCCCTTCGGCCAGTTCGTCACGATTGCCAACGCCACCTGTAAAGATGAGCTTTTCCACGGTGCCGTCCTGGTAAAGCTGAATGGCGTGGTTGATCCGCTCCCGAAAAACGGCCGACGGCCGATCTCGCACCACAGCCGCCCCTAGCACAATGGCCGCATCCGCCGAGCGCGTTTCATCTCGCAGCGAAAACAAAAACACGGTCATCGCCGCATACCAACCAAACAAAATAATGAGGGCAACGATTCCTGTAAAAACCCGCGCCAAAAAGCGAACGGCCGTTTGCAAAAACCTCATTTCTATAATCCTGTGTAGCCTTGCGAGGTCAGCCATTGCTTAATCTCAGCACACGTCTCATCCGGCGTCTTATCTTTGGTGTAAACTGTATGCTTAGCCAAAAGATAATTGGATGGATGCCTGACAAACTGCTCATTGAGTTGCAATAGCTCATTGTTGGCTTCCACCCCCTCTGAAGCTAACATCTCAACAAATCGGCCGTTCAAAATTGCCACCGACTCATTTTTGTCTGGAGATGGCAACAATAAAATGACAAAAGGATAGGGTGCTAATGCCATTTGAACGCGCTTAAACAAATCCTCATCATTGTACACAGAGTGACCAGCACCAAAATCAATCACGCCTGCATCATGGTCAGCCAATATCCTGACCACCGTGTGTGCTTCAAACGGTTTCCAATATTCGAGCAACCCTGTTATCCCCTGGGATTGTCTAATCTCCCCAGCCAGTGCGTTGTCATATCCAATCTCTTCATAATAACCCCAGCGCACGTCATCCACTGAAATTCGAGGACAGCCAAGTGCCTCAACCAATAAGGTAGCCACACTGCTTTTGCCCGCGCTAATCGGGCCAATAAGAATAATCGTTGAGTCCATTCTTTCCTTTTGTTGAAACCTTAGCTACCAACTTCAACCAACTCTCGCTGCCAAAACCAACGCGCCAACCACAGCCCCCAGATGGGAATGAGTAGGATCGCAAATCCACCGATGCCAGTTTCACCAACCGTGTATGCCAGCGGTGGCGGGATTAATGCCTCAATCAAAGCGAGAAGTGTCAACGCCACGCCAACCACGTTTGTAAACTGCCCAAACCGAAGGGAATGGGAACGGAGCTTGCCAGCCAGCCAAATGAGCCACAAGCCCATAAACGCAAAGCTAATCGTTTTCAGCCCGCCATCTCGAATTGGTTCCATGTACTCCCAAATTTGGGCCACAAACAGGGGGTTGCCTTGTGCAAAGCGAGCCACCACGGGGGTGCCTAGCTGGTCAACCAGGCTGGCAACCAAGCCAAAAACGACCCCGACAATGCCGATAGTTGTAAATCCGCGAGCGCATTTGTCGCCCGCGCCCAATTCTGCTAAATGACTTACGAGGAAAACGGCCGTACACAACCCCACCGTCGTCCCCACATGAAAAGCACGCCAAGAGATCGCATTTTGGCGAACAAACGCCAAGAAAAGCTCGCTACTATCCCAAAAGCCAGGCGGCAGCGCCTGAATTTGTGGAAACCAAACAAAAAGGTTAATGCCGACCGCCACCAACCACCCCAGGGTCAACACGCCGGCTGCTAAAGTTCCCAATCTATTGTAGGACATCATTCATTCCTTCTACCTGCTTTCTCGCCTGAAATTAATGCGTCGGCACCGTCTGTCATTAGTATGATAAAGCAAAGACGAAAGGCCGACTGTCATTAGGTGCAAGAAACCGTGCGGGAGATGTGGCCCATCGTGAAAAAGATAAAACAAGCAGCCAAAAAAGCGACCATTTGTTAGGATTGCTCCAGCTTGGTAGGCCGATGTCATTGGCAACCAGCCGCGCAGGAGCGCAGGTCACCGAGCCAAGAGATTCAGCGAGAACCCGAACAGTTGTTGGGACATTGCAGTCCGTATCATTGCTAGTGCGGGTCACAAAGGAGTACCTGATGGCAAAGCAAACCGAAGAAACCTTTTTTGGCATTGACGTTTCCAAAAACCACCTGGATTTAGCCCAGTGGGGAATCGAAGAAGTGTTGCGACACGATAATGACGCAACCGGTATCGCCACCCTGGTGGAAATAATGTCAACGAAAACGGCTGTCACCTTGATAGTGGTTGAGGCCAGCGGTGGATTCGAGCAAGTTATGGTTACAGAACTGGCCGCTGCCTCTCTGCCCATTGTCGTCGTCAACCCGACACGAGTGCGTAACTTTGCTCGTGCCAAAGGGCAAGTAGCTAAGACAGACAAGATCGATGCCCAGATGATTGCCAGCTTTGCCCAGGCGGTCCGTCCAGAGGTACGTACTTTGAAGACGCAAGACCAGCAGCTCATCAAAGCATTGGTCACGCGTCGTCGCCAACTGATCGATATGCAAACAGCCGAGAAGAATCGGCACACCACGGTCAATCCAGAATTGCGGCCTCGTTTGGAGAAGCACCTGGATTGGTTAGCTACTGAATTAGCTGAAATTGAGGAAGACCTCAATGATTGGATCAACAAAAATGCCCAATGGCGCGAAAAACGAACCAGTTTAGAAAGCGTGCCCGGCGTGGGCCAGGTCACCTCCTTTACGTTGCTGGCTGAATTGCCCGAATTGGGTACATTGTCTCGACAAAAAATCGCCGCCTTAGTTGGCCTGGCTCCCTTCAATCGGGACAGCGGCTGTTCTCGCGGACGACGCCATATTTTTGGCGGACGTTCAGATGTTCGTTCTGTTTTGTACATGGCTGCTCTTTCAGGCATTCGTTATAACCCGGTTCTCAAAGCCTTTTATGACCGTTTGATTGCGAAAGGAAAACTCCCCAAAGTCGCTCTCACGGCCTGTATGCGTAAATTGTTAACCATTTTGAATGCCATCGTCCGTGATGGCTCTGCTTGGATATCAGCTTAACGAAATGCGCTTTTTGCTCTTGACTTTTATCACAGTTGCTCCCGCGCAGGCGGGAATCCACTTGCGTCACACTTTGGATTCCCATTTTCACGGGAATGACAAGTTCATATTGATCTGTTTTGTGAAAATTCGGGCAAATTCAATGCAAAACACTACTCAAGTTTGATTTTACGGAAGATGTTCTGCCAAAAATGCCCGCATTTGTTCTGTAAACGTATCTGGATCAATTGTGAAAATATTTAGATGCCCCGCACCGGGAATGGTGTGCAGCTGCTTGGGTTCATTAGCAGCAGCAAAAATAGCGCGCCCCTGTGCCACTGGCACAATGCGATCCTGCTCGCCGTGCAGAAGCAGAAGTGGCATATTTAGATTTTCCACAATCGCAACCGTCCGAATCTCGGTGAGCGGCTCATCCGTGGCTGAATCAATCCGGCTGAATACGGTAGCGGCTAAAAAGCCGGGGGCGCGAGCAATGCTTGGCATAATGTTGGGCATATTTTCTTCCAGACTGGCGTAGGTGCTTTCCAGCACTAGCACAGCTAACTCTGGCAGTTGGGATGCCGCCAAAGCTGCCGCCGCTCCGCCCATAGATTTGCCCACCAAGCCAATACGGGTCGAGTCTACCTCTGGGCGGGTCTGCAAATATTCAAAGGCAGCAACCAGGTCTCTAGATTCAGCCTGCCCCCAGGTGGAGATGGCGTCGCCACTCTCGCCGTGATTCCGCAAATCAACCAGCAATGAACCGTAGCCTGCCTGGTGCATGGCAGCAGCCTGCGCTAGCAGCGCACCCCGGTTGCCGCCAAAGCCATGCGCGTAGATGAACACTGCTCCGTTGCCATCTTCTGGGGGCGGCACAAACCAGGCGGCTATGGTGATGCCATCGGCCGTTGTGAATCGCACTGTCTCGGCGGCGAGATCAAAATCGGCTGGGGTTTGGCTGGGTTGACTGCGTCGTGGATAGAGCAGCCTGTCTGCACTTTGCCCAATGAGCCGATTACCATACCAAACGGCCGTTCCCACCCCCACTACCAACACACCAAGAACTATCCAACCAACAATGCCCATACGCCCTCGCCTTTTGCTACGACTCATCAAACGCTCCAATCAAATTGAGTACCGCCATCGTATTCAACGTTGCTTTCGGTACAAATGAACTGACCTTCACATATTCCTGATCTTTACTGCCATCTTCGCTCCGTTCGGAGCAGTGGGCATTGCCGCCAGAAGGCCCAAGCCCATCAATGCAAGGCACTTGCTGCCAAAAATGGTTGCCATCGCTCAACCCGCCCCGCTCCTCAGGCAAAATGGTGAAGCCCAGCGACTCGCCCGCCTCTTTCCAAACGTTAAACAGGCGATCCGTTGCCTCATTCCGCGCCCACGGCGGCGTCTTACGGTACAGGTTCACCGCAACCGAACAGGCGTAGCCATCCAATGGGCTATGCACATCAGATTGCCCGTTTAGAGCCAAAATCTTATCTACCGTCTCGCCAAAAACAGTTGGCTTAAAGGTTCGCATTTCCAACCAGGATTCTGCCTCGTGCGGCACGCGGTTGGTGACGACGCCGCCACGCATGGTGCCCACGTTCACCGTCACCTGCTGCTCGTAGTTGGTTATGTCGGCCAGCTTGAGAATGGTATGGGCCATCTGCACCACGGCGTTGGCACCGTTGGGATGAAAGCTGCCTGCGTGGGAAGCCCGACCTTCTGTTTTTACCTGGAAGATGGCCATACCCTTGCGCGCCACCACAATTTGGAAGGTATCGTCTACCTTGCTGCCGCCTTCAAAAATAAGGCAACCTAATGTGTTGGGACCAGTCAGCCGCTCGGTACACAAACGGCCGAAATCTTCTGCCTCGGCCTCTTCAGAGGCGTCAATGAGGATGACCCAATTGATGGCGTCAAACTGCTCTGGAGCATGCTGCTGCAATGCCTCTAGCATCATATAGATGAGCACCGTGCCGCCTTTGATGTCTACCGTGCCTGGGCCGTAGATGCGGTCGCCTTCTTGGCGCCAATGGAAGTTGTTGCGCTCTTCTTCATGAGCAGGAAAAACGGTGTCGTGGTGGGAGACGAGGCCGATTTTTTTGTTGGTACGGCCGTTCCGCGTGAGAACTAAATGCTTGCCGTAATGTAAAATGGCGGATTGGATAAATTCTGCTTCAAAACCAAGCTGGGCAAACAGTTCGGCCGTCATCCGTCCCAGCGCATTCACGCCAGTGGCGTTGGCGGTAAAGCTATTGATGTCTACCATTTGGTGGAGTGTGTCTAAATAATTGGGTAAGTTTGCTTCAAAATGTGCCTGCAACGTGGCGGGCAACGTAATGCGATTCATGCGACCTTCCTTAATGAAATTGCCACAGAGCACACAGAGAATTTAAAGATTTTAGCAAGCATATTGTTCAGTACGTTCTGTAGCAAAAATTTGTTTGGTCTTTCTATCACGATCCCCCGTTTTAGGCGAATTGGTTATACCAATGGGCAAGCAGTCCAAAATTCGGGTAAACTTAGCGGCTGATAGTTTTAGTTGCTGGTGATTAGTGGCTAGTTATGAGTATTAGCCACCAGCAACTAGCCACCAACTTTGGAGTGAAATTTATGCGTGGAGTGATTGCTGCTGGAGATGCAGGAACGGCCGCTGCCGGACAACAGATTTTGCAAGCGGGAGGTAACGCGGTGGATGCTGCCGTCGCCGCCGCCTTTGCGTCATTCATAGCTGAAATTGGGGTAGTGCATCTGGGCGGTAGCGGCATTGCCCACCTGTACGACCCGCAAAGCGGCCGTTCGCTTGTCTACGACTTTTTCAGCAATACTCCTGGTTTAGAAGGGACATCCCCCAATCCACTAGACTTTCATGAAGTGACCATTGATTTTGGGGCGACAACGCAAAATTTCCACCTGGGGCGGGCGTCGGTAGCAGTGCCGGGCAACATTGCCGGGCTGTGCCAAATGGCGGCAGATTACGGCCGTCTCCCGCTAGAAACTCTCCTCCAACCTGCCCTCAAGCTAGCCAAAGATGGCCTGTCCATCGCCCCTTTCCAAGCAGAAACCTGCGCTTTGCTGCAACCCCTGTACACTTACACCGCCGGGATGCGTGCTATATTTTCGGCAAACGGCCGTATGATCCGCGCTAACGAAAGATTGTACGTACCCAACCTGTACGACACTTTGCAAACCCTCGCCCGCGAAGGAGCCGCCTTTGCCCAAACGGGCGCATTGGCGCAGGCGCTGGCTGCTGACCAAGCTCAAAACGGTGGGCTACTCACGCTAACAGATCTGGCCAATTATCGTGTCCAGAAGCTCCCTTCCATTCGCTTGCCCTACCGCGAATACGAAATTTTGCTGCCGCCGCCCAGCTCCACTGGGGGGGTACTTACCGCCTTTACGCTCAAGCTACTGACCCATTTTGATATGCAAAAACGGCCGCACGGCTCCGCCAGCCATCTGCAACTGCTATACGAAGTTATGGTGGCAACCAACCGCGCCCGAAACCTGTGGGAAGATGCCAGCGACGCCCTGCCGGTGGAAGAAGCAATCGGCCGTTTTCTGGATGACCGCTTTGTGAAGGGGTATGTAGAAGAAGTACAAGACGCCCTCATCAGCAAAAGTGCCTCGCCGTTTGCCCCGGAACCGCCCGCACCGAACAACACCAGCCACCTCAGCGTGGTAGATGGCGACGGGCTAGCCGTGAGCCTTACCACTACGGCAGGCGAATCTGCCGGGTATGTGGTGCCAAGCACCGGCTACATCCCCAACAACATGATGGGCGAGGCAGATTTGCACCCCAACGGCTTCCACACCCGCCCTGTTGGGCAGCGACTGCCCACTATGATGACCCCCGTTGTAGTGCTAAAAGATGGGCAGACGCGGCTGGTGTTGGGCAGCGGTGGCAGTATACGCATTCGTAGTGCTATTATGCAGGTACTCAGTAATTTGCTAGATTACCGAATGTCGCTGGACGATGCCGTGAACACGGCACGGGTGCATGTGGAGGATGGTGCGCTTCAGTGTGAGCTGGGCTATCAGCCAGAGGCGGTGGATGAGCTAGAGGGAATGGGGTATCCGGTCAATCGGTGGCCAGTACGCAGTATCTATTTTGGTGGGGCACACTCAGTTTCTCGCAAGACAAACGGCCGTTTGGTGGCCGCTGGTGACAGCAGACGAGGTGGCGCAACGGCCGTTGCCTAAAATGGCAATTTGTGACACAAATGAACGCTTTGCGTCTAATAAGTTGCCTTGCTTATCAACCACACATCGAGGGGTTCCAAATGAAGGTACCACAAGCACTAATCGTTGAAGACGTTACCGACTTGGCCGTGATTTTTGCCCAAGCAATTGCAGCTGCTGGGTATGAAGTAACCACCTTGGCTGATGGGCTCTTAGCCCAAACCTACCTCAATGAGACAGTGCCCGACTTGATCCTGCTGGACATTCATCTGCCCCACCTGCGCGGCGATAAACTATTTCAGCACCTCCACCGAGACCCGCAATTTAATCAAACAAAGATCATCATTGTCACGGCCGATTCCCACCGGGGTGAAGAGCTACGAGAAGAAGTGGATTTGGTACTTCTTAAGCCCATTAGCTATTTACAACTGCGCGACCTAACAAGCCGTTTAGCCACCGTCCAAAAATCGCCTGGCTAAACCAACAGATTACGCAGATTTTCCTGATTGCCCTTCATTTTTATCAGGAAGATCAGGGCAATCAGCGTCCTCTTTACGAAGAAGAGAAATTTCTCCCTGCAATCAGAATGACAATTGTAAATATCAGTGTAGTGAGAGGTCAGCAATCATCGTGAGAAAGACGCTATTTTCTAGCTGGTTGTACTGGTTAGCTGGTGCTTCTGCCCAGGCGACAATGTCTTGGCCATCTTCCACTCGCGCCATTAAAAAGCCCCAGACCGTACCGGCCTCCGGGTCGTCGTAGCTAAAATCAACCCGCAGCCAAACCAATCCGCCCAGCGGGAAATCATATGGTTCACCAACCTCAAAGTTTTGCACATCTGCGCCTGCATCACGCGCCAATGAGGTAACGACACCAAGCGTATCCAGCGTGGTCGGCTCTGTGCGGAGGGCAACAAAAGTGGTTGCCCCAGCACCAAACCATTCCCAACTACCTACTTGCTGGTAGGCAAAGGTGGCAGGCTGCGCCACCGTGAAGTCGTCTAGCGAAGCAATCGGCCAGCGCCCAGGTTGAAGGCCAATGCCTACGTCACGGTAAGCCCAGCTTTCGGCGATGGTTTGCACGGCTGCCTGGGTGGTTGCTTCGTCGCTAGACAATCCATCCACATCTACCACAAAGCCAGTACCGTTATGCACAAAGGTGAGAAAGATGCCGGTGTGTTCACCATCCTCCGGCTGATTGTAACCGTAAACAGTCCGCAAGCCGGGCTGCCCCGCTACCAAAATCTCATCTTCAAACAAAATGTCTACCGCGCCAAACTGCTGGAGCGTTTGCGCTTTGAGCGTTTCGGGAGTGATGGCTGTGTCTAGATTGGGATAAATTGTGACCTGGAATTGGGTACTGCCTTGCCGTTGGCTCGTGTAAAGCAAGGTGTCCTGGTAGCGGGGGTAAAACCACGCTTCGGGGTACAAGAATTGGAAACCCAGGTAGGGGTCCAGGTAGGCTTCGTAGCTGGGGGTGAGGACACTGTTGTCCACAATGAGATCAATAAAGGAAACGGCCGTCTGCCCCGCCACATTCTCCGCCTGAAAACCAAAAAAGTGACGGCCGTCTGGCAATGGTCGCCACTCAAAATAAAGTGCACGATTGTCATCGAAGAAGAGGCTCGTGCCCGGTTCGCGCAAAAATTCTCCATCAGCGTAGAAAAGGGTGTATAGCTGGAACTCATCGCCCGGCTGGGGTAACAGTTCCGCAGGCGCGTCGGTGGCGTCTGACTGCACTGTCCAGACCCGCGTGAAGCTGGCGGTGCGGTGGTCAAAAACGAGATTGGCGTCCACGTAATTCTCGCCGTTGGCCCGGCGGTAGCGGCCCTGTACTGTGAACAGGGTGCTACCCGGCTTGGTGGGCCACATCACCACAAAGTCGCCGTTGTCGAAGCTGTCGTACAGATAGGTTACTTCCGTTTCCCAAACGTAAAAATCATCATGCACGCCGTCGCGCCACTCCACAATTTGGCTGCCATCGGGCAAAAAGGTGGGTTCCGGGTTGAGGTGGTCGTACTCTAGCAGGAGTTGACGGCCGTCTTCCAAATAGCGTCCGGCAATGAGGGCCACGTTTTCCACATCGCGGCCAATTACCTGAAAGTTGATAAAGGCGGGATTTTGCAGCCCAGCCACGGGAGCCTGCGCCGCGCTAAGATTCACGGCTGGCGGTGGCAGCTCTGCCTGGCCGACGGCGTGGTACGTTTGTAAGAAGGCGTCCCAGGCGGCGAGTTGGGTGGTTGTGCTGTAATCGGTGTCGTAAAAACGGCCGTTCCGAGGAAAGTATATCGCTACCCCCTGGCTATTTTTTAGCCCTGCCCCGGTGCCGTTGGCAATGACGGCATTGCTGACGGCAGCCATAACCTCATTTGCCGCATTGACAACGGCCGTATCCGGGCTGCGCTGCGCCAGAATCGAGGCAAAATGGTACAAATCAATGGCGGCGTACTGTTCAAAACTGTCTGGGTAGACGCGGGCAAAGGCGGCTGCGCCACTGCGGGCATCACCTACCGCGCTGGCAACAAAGGCGGGTTCCACGATGAGGGCGTTGGCTAGCTGCTCAACCGCCAGCGTTACCCCTTCTAGCTGGCTCAAATCAACGGCCGACATGGTGACAAAATCGTCGGGCTGTACGGCCGTGTAAAAGTTGAGAAATTCCTCTACCATGCTGCTGGCCAGGGAACGGCCGTCTACGGCAGGATTGGCGTACAGGGTGCGGAGCAACGCTTCGTAATCCCAGCCTAGTCCGGGGGTAAGTTCTTCTGAACCGACGGCGTAATTTGTGAACGGCCGTACCGCTTGAAACACATCCAGCTGCCCCATCAAGCAGGCATCAAAGCCAATCACATCTAGTTTGGACACCCCCGCTTCGGCCAAACCAATCTCCAATGCACCTTGCAAATCCGGCAGGCTGATGTGGTCGCCATTGTCAAAGGTCGGTGCGTCCCCATCGTAGGCGATGCCGCTCCAGCCCGCCCCATGATCCCACACAATGAGCGCGTACCGATTGGCCGGAAAGCTCTGAATCCCCCAGCTAATAAAATCAGCCAGCACCGCCGGATCGCCCATGTTTTGCTCACCCAAGCCTTGCAGCGGCTCAGAGTTGAGCAAGTTGCGGTCATCATCCCCCAAAATGCGGTAGCGGCGCGTGTCGCTCCAATCGCCATCAAGACTGGTTTCTCCCAAAGCGCGGTCAATCTGCACGATGACATTGACTTGCTCGCTGCTGCCCGCCGCTTCCATCTCATTCAGGTCCAGCAGCCCTGGCAGCTCCAGATTATTATCCGCGTCCATGTAGATGAGGATGGTCCAGTCGTCCAAAGTAGCGTCATAGGTGGCCGTGGGCAGCGGGGCACTAGTGGGTGGCGGCGTGGGGCTGGGCAAGGCGGGGGTCGGTGGGTTGGGGATGGATTGGGAGGTTGGGAGGAGTGGAACGTTTGTAGGCAGAGGCGTCGCCTGCTTAAAACCATCACACCCAAGCAAAACCAAGGAAACCAACCACAAAACAGCAATTAAACGCATTCGCAAAACACACATACAGCAATTATCCACAGATTGCGCCAATTGACGCAAATTGGGCAAATTTTCTTTTCTCGCGATTGACTTAAAGAGCACGCAGCTTGAGCAAATAAACAGACAAAAGAAAAAGAATTTGCACAATCCAGGCGAATACTATAGTATTCTGACATGGAAGACTATACAGTCATTGATTTATTCAGCGGATGTGGGGGAATGTCTTGGGGGCTCCATAAAGAAGGTTTCAAAGTATTAGCTGGAATTGATAACAATCCTGCAGCGATAAAGACATTTCAATTGAATCACCGTGAAGCCCAAACCTATTTACAAGATATTACACAATTAGATCCAACTACAGTAAAACAAGACCTTGGTTTAGGACTAGGTGAACTAGATTGTCTTATTGGCGGTCCTCCATGTCAGGGCTTTTCCAAAAATGTCCCCGCAGCTTATAGATTTTTGGAAGATCCACGTAATCAATTGTTTCGTTATTTTTTAGATTTCGCAAGAACTTTAATGCCAAAAGTAATTGTAATGGAGAATGTTGCACCTATTTATAAAGCCTATAATGGCGCAGTAAGAAATGAAATAGTCGAAACGCTCGAAGATTATGGCTATAAAGTTAATGTGAAAGTTTTGTGGGCACACAAGTATGGCATTCCTCAACGTAGACAGAGGTGTTTCTTTTTTGCATCCTTAACTGAGAAAACACCAGGGTTTCCGTTGGAAACACATGGCGAAAAAGAAGAGTGGACATTATTTTCTAAAAAACAAAAATATCGATCTGCTTGGTCTGCTATTTGCGACCTACCTGTACTACAAAACGGGGAAGGTTACGAGCCATTGTCCTATACAATCGAACCGCAAAATGGATATCAACAAATAATGCGAAAAGACAGTCTCGAGCTTTACGATCACATAACCCGCAAACTCAGAAAGGTTCAATTTGCTCGAATCTCATCAATAGGCCCCGGAGAAGGGCTTAAACAATTGCCCGCTGAAATTCGTCCGAAGTCAGGTTACAGTGGTGCATATGGAAGACTTGATTACGAAATGGTTTCTCCCACTATTACAAGATGGTTTTTTCATCCGGGTTCAGGGCGATTTTGCCATCCAAGAGAAGTTCGTCTAATGACCATACGGGAGGCAGCAAGAATACAATCCTTCTCAGATGATTTTAGATTTACTGGCACGTATATAGAAAAATCACATCAAGTTGGCAATGCGGTTCCTCCATATTTAATGCAGGTACTTGCCCCTGAAATTAAGAGTTGTCTAGTTGATGAGCCAGAAACTGTACAACATTAGCTAGAGGCAATCTACGCGGCTCCAAATAAAAAACAGACGCTTGGCTGGAAACTTGAAACCTTTCAAAAAATTGCTTTTGGTTCGGATACCAACGATATACAACAAATCCATCAGAGTTTCTAATACCTTGCAATCCAGTTTTGGAAGAATCCGTCCATGACCATGTCAATTCCGTATGACCGTAAATCTCAATGTCATTCTCATAATAAATATATTCTTTGCGGTTATTTGACTTTATAAGGACACAAACTCTTTTTGAATTGATATTTTGAGTTACTGCATCTTCATTTATTTTCAAATGCCAATGTCTTGTTAGAGCTTGCCCAAGCAAGGATGAGGGAGAATTAACAGAAAGTTGGTCAAAACCCAACATTTGTGCTTTTTTGAATATATCTGCTCTCTGAATTACCAATTCAAATTCAATTGGTGCAGCAAGAGATTTAGTTTTCTGTAATGCTTTTGCCGACCATCCAATATGATTGTTTTGATCAACAACATCATATAACAGTTTGCTACGAGTGTTTTTGAGTGGATCAACGATTGGTACGTCTTTTACATAGCTGAAAATTGCTTCCCAGATAAAACTGGTTATATCATCTATAAATGGTATGGCATAGGCAGCTCTAATGCCTTCGAGTAAGCGAACTTGTTCTTCAGATCGAAGTTGATACACAAACTAATCCTTTTTTTCTTGTTGCTTTTCAATGAGTGTCATAATCTCTGAAAGTGGAACTTCTAAGACGTAAGCAATTTTATAAAGTGTTTTTAGTGATGGGCTTTTTAAACCACGCTCAAGCTGACTAACATATGTTCGGTGAATACCAACTTCTTGGGCAAGAGATTCCTGGCTAAAGCCTTTGCTTACTCGTAATTCGCGTAATACCTTTGCAAATGCCTCGTCAATCATTTGTAGATTTTACAGCATTGAATACTATTGCTCTACACACTAAAGTATTCAAGATTGCTGTACTGGGCAGCGTTTGATAGGAAATTGCTATGAAGGCAGTAAGGTTTTGGGAAGAAACAAACGCAAATATTTGGCCAGCATTCGATTATTTGCATTTTGATGGTTGGCTTCTCAGGATTACTCGCGGCTATTCCAGAAACAGCAATTCAGTTTGGCCTCTGTATGATGGTAATTTGCCGTTAGCGCAAAAGAGAAGATTTTGTGAGCAACAATATTCAGATTGGGGAATGAGAGGATGCAAATATAACTGAATTGCCACTAGATGAGTGGCTAGATACGATCTATGTTGTTCATCCGGCAGATGATCCCAAAATGAAAGAATGGGAACGGCAATTCTTGACGAAAATCAGCTTGCCCAGCCGATACGCCATTGTTATGAACCAGTGAGAAGCGCATGGATACGGCCGTTCCGTCCTTCAAGGAAACATTTTAAATATTGAGAATTTGTGGGCTCATCCCGAGCGTCGTAAACAAGGCTTGGGCACACAACTGATTCAGGGGCTGTTACAAAAAGGTTATGAAGATGGCGCAAAAATGGCCTATTTGACCGTCAACCAATCGAACGAAGATGCTCAACGTTTGTACGCTCGGCTTGGATTTGAAGTAAAGTATTCATATCGCTACTTGGTGCCAGGCAGCGAAGCAGATTAGGAAAAATTATTGCTCCACTGCAGCCGACGTTAGATTAGTCGGATAATTTTTCTTTTCAGGGCCACCGTGACGGCCGCTGTGCGGTCATCAACCCCCAATTTGGTAAAAATATGGACGAAATGTGATTTGACCGTGGCTTCGGTGATGTGCAGTTTACTGGCAATCGCTTTGTTGGTGTTGCCCTGGGAGGCCAGTTCCAAAACCTCAACCTCGCGGTTGCTTAACGCCCGTTTTGGCGTGTTGGTCAGGTGACGCGTGATTTTCGCAGCAACCTTTGGGGCGTAAGCGACTTCACCTCGTGCTGCGCTCTGGATGGCGTTGAACAAGGCTTCGGGAGGGGCATCTTTAAGCAAATAACCAGTGGCTCCGGCCTTGAGTGCGGGCATGATGTCGGCGTCGGTGTCGTAGGTTGTTAGCACGATAATCCGTGCTTCTGGCTGCTGGGCACGGATCTGATGGATTGCCGTTAGACCATCCATCACAGGCATTTGTAAGTCCATCAAAATAACGTCGGGGGCATTGGCCAAAGAGTAGGAAACAGCTTCCTCGCCATTTCCAACCTCAGCAACCACTTCAAATTCGGGTTGCGAGTTCAGCAGCGCCACGAGGCCGCTGCGGACAACGGGATGGTCGTCAGCGATCAATATCTGAATAGTCATAATTCCTCTGCAATAGGCAGCGAAACGGCAACGGCCGTTCCCTCACCCAACTCACTTTCAATCGTCAACGTGCCACCCAGTTCCTCCGCTCGCTCGCCCATCGTTTTCAGGCCAAAACCACGGCCGTTTCGTCTTGATGTGTCGAATCCCTTGCCATCATCCGCAATGTCCAGAGCAAGCAAATCGGGCATGTAGGAGAGCGTGATGTTGACAGCTTGGGCCCTGGCGTGTTTTTTGATGTTGTGCAATGCTTCTTGGGTGATACGAAGCAGAGCGGTTTCGATAGATTCGTCGAGGGGGTGGGGGGAGCCAGTAACGGCCGTTTCCACCTGAACCTTGTTCTCTGCCGACCAGCGGGCCACCACCCCCTCAATACTCTCCACCAATGTCGCATCCTCAAGCAGTTGTGGGCGCATATCCCAGATGATACGGCGCGATTCGTTGAGGCCTTCCCGAGCTGCCTGTTCCACCTGCTGCATATGTGTCTGTAGAGCGGCCGTATCACCCAAACGCGCTGCCGATAGGTGCATAATGATAGAGGTGAACTGCTGTGCCAGCGTGTCGTGGATGTCGCGTGCTAGCCGTTGTCGCTCAGCCAGCATACCTGCTTCACGCTCCGCTTTTAACAAGCTGGCCCGAGTCTGCGTCAATTCATCCAAAAGGCGCTGACGCTCCATACTTTGACCAGCAATAGCCGAGATAAAATAGCCCATCAGGACGGCGATGAACAGCAACACCAACACAGTCACGACGATGATCAACCAATTTTCTGGGGAGTAGCGCAGCAGATAGAGTAGGAGGAAACCGACTGTGAGGGAAATCATGATACCGATTGCCCAACGGATGGGGAAGCGGGTGAAGATCATGGGGTTGAACATCGCTGCCAGCATCAGGGAGGTCACATTTAAGGCAAGCAGTCCGCCCCACAATGCAAAACCAATAAGAAAATACAATAGCCCATGTCGAGGCGCATTCCACCAACGCGCAATGGGGGTGGCTACGAAGGGAATGTACCATAAGGCCACCAGTGCTGAGAGCGTTAAAAAGAGGGGGAGCGAATCACCAAGCTGACCATCACGGAGAGCAATAACGACATTGATCGCCAGCGTAGCATAGCCTGTCAGATGCCAAACCCAATCCCACTGTTCCCATACTTCGCGCTTAGGGAGTGTCTCGTTTTCTATCATACAAATAGTATAACCCGTAACCTCAAGAATCCTGAAGTTACGGGTTTTAGACCCTATCAATGTGATAGTCACTTTTTGAAAATGACAGTCACATTCTATTGCTGTTTACAAATTCGGTACCAAGAAGATTATCATTGAAGCAAATGGTTCGGCAAGGAATACAGCAAGGGCGTGTGCGATGATGACGGGGGTGAGGCTGCGTTTGCCCCACAAAAACAAGCCAGACAAAATTAACCCAAGTATGATGCTGGCGATGAAGGCGAACACGTTAAACCCAGCCAATACGGTGTGGTAGAGGGCAAAGAGAAGCGCCGAGGCTACTGCTTGCATCCAATTGGGAATCTGTATATCTCGCAGTTGATTCATAAACCAGCCGCGTGTGATGATGTCTTCAAGCACGACGCCTATGGACGCTAAGAGTACCGTCAATATTCGAAAACCGTTAATTTCAGCGACATTGGTTTCGGGCGCAAATTGGAGAATATTGCCATAGAATGAGGCTGCCAGCAGTAAGCCAACAATCACCGCAACAATATTTGGCCATATGCGAGAGGGAGCACCCATACCAACATAACTCAGTAGTTCTCGCAAGGAGATGCTGCTTAGCCGCAAGATAACGGCGATGATGATGCTGAACCCGACCAAAAACCAAATCAACATCCCGATGATTGACCCTTCAAGAGAAAGACTTTGCCGCAATGTTAAGGGGATGGGGCCAAAGTTCGGCCCAATTAACAAGAACAATAGGACGGTTACGATACCAAGTCGTCGCCAAACAGTATTTTTATCAACTACAATTGCACTATCCATTTTTTTGCCTCCAGAAGATTAAGATGAGCAAAGTATAGATCGATTACTCCTGGCGCATCATCTAGCTCCTGATGGATTTTACTATCCAACTTTTGATGGATAGGCAATTGTTGACGACTATATACGGTTCATCGTGGAAGAAGCGGGAGGCAAGATTACTCAAACCGATGGCTCCCCATCAGTCTAGATCAATAATTGCCTTAATCAGTTCCGCCTCACGTTCCAGGCGGAAACCGAGCTTGAGGCAAATAGCCCGCATACCGCGATTTTCTGCCAGCATGTAGGCCACCACGCGCTTGACCCCCTCCTGCTTGCCAATCTCCAGCAGGTGCACCAGCATAGCCGTGCCAACGCCCTGCCCCTGGTAGCGATCGCTCACCAACATGGCAAATTCAGCTTCGTCGCGCCCTCGCTCTTTGGTCAAACGTCCGGCAGCGATGATCTCATCCTCATCAGTGCGCTTATTTGGCGCTGTAACCACCAACGCCATGACCCGATCATAATCCACAAAGCAGATGCGCGTCAGTCGCTCATGCTCTACCCGCTGATCTAGCTGGAAGGCGCGGAAGTAGCGCAAGTAAACTGAGCGTTCAGACAGCGTTTCGTGGAATTTCACCATCATTGGCTCATCTTCGGGGCGAATGGGGCGAATAACGGTCTGGACCCCTTCCTCGGTTGTGAACGCTTTGATGTATTGGGCGGGATACGGCCGTATCGCCAACTCCGGCAGCTCCTCTTCCGTTACTTCTGGCTCATACAGCACCACCCGGGCATCCAGGGCAATAAGCTGGTCTGCCGAGGCAAACAGTGGATTGATGTCAATCTCCTTGATCCAGCGCTGATCCGCCACCAACTGGCCAAAACGCACCAGCAATGCCTCCATCCCGGCCAAATCTACCGGGTCGCGCCCACGCACACCTTGCAATGCCTTGTAAATCTTGGTGCGCTCCATCATGCGGCGGGCTAACGTGGTGGTCAACGGTGGCAATCCCAAATAACGATCTTTGAACACCTCCACCAGCGTGCCGCCCGTGCCAAACAGCAACACCGGGCCAAACTGCGGATCAGGGCTAGAGCCAATTATCAGTTCATACCCATCGTTCAGACGCAGCATCGGCTGAACCGTCACCCCAAGGAAATCTTCCGCGCTATATTTCTCACTCACCGATGTTTCCATGGTGGTGTACGCATGGCGAACCTCGCTTTCTGTGGCCAGGTCCAGCCGCACGCCGCCCACATCGGTCTTGTGGGTGATTGTTTCGGAGTTCAGCTTAAGCACCACCGGGAAGCCGATCTCTTCGGCAATTTGCACAGCTTCATCGGCCGTTTTTGCCAGGCGCGTTTCTACCGTGGGAATGTCGTAAGCTGCTAGCACCTGCTTCGATTCGTACTCGGTGAGGATGGTGCGCCCCGTGGCCCGCACACGCTCCAGCATTTGGCTAACTTCGCCGATTTTCTGGGTGCTTTCCTCTGTTTCCTCGGGCAAAAATGGCGTTTCGTATAAACTTTGCAGCCGATTTTGGTAACGCCACATATATTGGAAGACGCGGGCGGCCGTATCCGGGAAGGCGAAGGTGGGAATGTTGGCCTGGTTCAGGATGGCTTCACCGCTGGCAATGTCTGCGCCACCCATCCAACTGGCCAACACGGGCTTGCCGTACTGGTATTGTGGGGGACGGCCGTACAATTTCTTTAGCTCCTGCGCGGTCTGGGTGGGGTCTGTCATCGCCTGCGGGGTCAGAATCACCAACAGGCCATCGCTGTTCTCGTCATTGGCCGCAACCTGGATTGATTTAGCGTACCGTTCGGCATCTGCATCCCCCAAAATGTCAATCGGATTGTTGTGGCTCCAGTGCGGCGGCAAAAACTCATTTAGTTCTACCACCGTCTTCTCAGAAAGCTCCGTCAGCTCACCCCGGTTGGTGATGAGCGAATCGGTTGCCAGCACGCCAGGCCCACCGGCGTTGGTCACAATCGTCAGGCGCGGGCCACGCGGGCGAGGCTGCTTGGCCAACACCTCTGCCATGTTAAACAGATCGTCAATCGAATCCACCCGGAGAACCCCAGAACGACGGAAGGCTGCGGCCAGCACCTCATCACTGCCCGTCATGGAACCGGTGTGGGAAGCCGCTGCCTGCGCTGCCGCTTCGGTGCGCCCCGGCTTAATGACGATGATCGGCTTGGTTAAGGCCACATCCCGCGCTGCGGAGAGGAAAGAACGAGCATTGCCAATGGACTCCATGTAGATGACGATGCTTTTGGTGCGCGGGTCGTCACCCAGATAGTAAATCAGATCGCCCCAATCCACATCCAGCATCGAGCCAATGGAAACAAAGGAGCTAAAGCCCACATTTTCGCGGTAGCTCCAATCTAAAATAGAGGTAAGCAACGCCCCGCTTTGGCTAATAAAGCCAACGCTACCAGGACGTGCCATTGAGCTGGCAAAGGTGGCATTCAGACCACCAATGGGATTCATTACACCCAGGCAGTTGGGGCCGATGATACGCATTTGCCCTCGCCGCGCTTCCGCCAGGATTTCCTGTTCCAGTTTCACACCTTCAGGCCCAATTTCTTTAAAACCAGCCGAAATAACAATCGCACCCTTCACGCCCGCCTCTACACATTCCCGGATAATGCCGGGTACGGTGCGGGCAGGTGTAACGATAATGGCTAAATCTACTTTCTCTGGCACCTCGCTAATGTTGGGATACGCCTTGATGCCCATGACGCTCGTACGCTTGAGGTTAATGGGAAAAATAGTCCCGCCAAACGAGTTGGTCATAAGATTCCACAAAATAGTGCGTCCCACGCTGCCTTCGCGCTCGGTGGCACCAATGAGCGCCACACTTTTAGGTGAAAAGATGACGTCTAGAGGGTTTTTGTTGTAGCTAAACACATCATGGGCGGTGCTACGGGTTAAGTCAGTCATGGGTTGCTCCTTTGAAAATTATGAATTAGGAGGGATGAATTATGAAAAATCCGCGAAAATAGTTCGGCTATACGCAATACAATGCTGAACTGGTCAATCTCCCAGTATCAAATTATCAAGATTCTGGTTGCTGTGTGGTTACAGCCCCCCGGCTGATGCAGGCAAAGTTATGAGAAAATTATTTGAGCGATTTCAAGACTTTATCGCGCTCTTTGCTGGTAATGCGCTGATGGGCTTCCAAGATTGAGAGAATACGGCGGATTGACATAGCGGCGTGTAGCTTGTAACCATGATCCTGCATGTTGGCTACCCCACCTTGTTCCCGATCAATCAGTACAACAGCCTCATTCACCTGCAATCCAGACGCTTTTAGCGCTACGATGGCTTGCAAAAGGGAGTCGCCAGAAGTGATGAGATCATCAATGATGACGGCCGTATTGCCAACTTGCCACACGCCTTCAATCTGTTTGCCCGTGCCATAACTTTTGGCAGTCTTGCGTGGATAGATGAGCGGCTTGTCCATATCCAGACAGAGGGCAGTTCCCAATGGCAAACCGGCCAGTGGTGTTGCCGCCAGCACGTCAAACGAGAGGTTATCGAGCAGTAAACGATACGCAGCCACCGCCTGTCGCAGCGCAGCAGGGTAAGAAACCAGCAGGCGCAAATCCAGGTAAATGCGGGATTTTTTGCCGCTATGTAGCTTGAATTTACCTAATTGAACAGCACCGATATCGTACAATGTCAAGGCTAGTTGTTCCAGAGGGGGCAAGGTCTTGCTCATGGGATGCGATCTTAACACGAATTCAGGATTCAGTAAACTCATTTTGGTTCGCCGATACAGGGGATGTTGTGATAAAGTCAGGCGTGGTTTGGAGATTGGAGACTGGAGGCTTGTCCTGAGTGAAACCGAAGGATTGGAGATTGGAAGAGAAGCGGTTTATTACACGCGCTGTTCATGCTGGTGAACGTACCGATTTAACAGAAATCAACCCTGTTGTGACACCCATTTTTCCCTCGGTAGGGTACACCTTTGCCGATTCGGCGCAGCTAGATGCGGTCATTGGTGGTGAACAACCTGGGTATGTCTACTCGCCTCGCTATGCGAATCCGACGGTGGCTGCTTTGGAAACGGCCGTTGCCAACTTAGAATCCGCCGCAGCCGCCATTGCCCTCCCCTCCGGCATGGCGGCGATTCATTTGGCACTGCTGGGGGCTGGGATGCGGACTGGTAGCCACGTCATTGTGGCAGCGGATGTGTACGGGGCGACTTACTCGCTGGTGCAGGGGATTTTTGCCGAGCTGGGGGCGACGGTGCATTTGGTGGATGTGCTGGATTTGGCGGGGATTGAGGATGTTTTGAGTGGGGTGCGGGTTACGGCCGTTCTCGTCGAAACCATCTCCAACCCGCTCATGAAAGTGGCCAACTTGCCCCGCCTGGCCGAGCTTGCCCATGCCCACAACGCTCTGCTGCTGGTAGATAACACCTTCTGCTCCCCGTACCTGTGCAATCCCATCCACTTTGGTGCAGACATGGTCATCCATAGTGCGACCAAATTTATTGGGGGGCATGGTGACGTGATGGCAGGCATCGTCGCCACCAGTGCCCCATTGAAAGAGGAGATGGTGCGGCTGAACAAGCTGCTGGGCAGCAGTCTTGGCCCATTTGAAGCCTGGCTAGCCCATCGCGGCCTCAAAACCTTACCCTTGCGGATGCGCCAGCAGTGCCAAAACGCGCTCAAAATCGCCACCTGGCTGCAAAATCACCCAAAAATTAGCCAGGTACACTATGCCTTCCTGCCCAACCATCCCCAATTTGAACTGATGAATCAACTCAGCAACGGCAAAGGCGGCGGCGCAGTCCTTTCATTTGAAGTGAAAAATGCTGGCAAGCCAGAAATCTTTGCCTTGCTGGACGCACTCCAGCTTATCCAGCCTGCCACCTCGCTGGGCGACATCTACTCGCTGATGCTCTACCCTGCCATCTCATCCCACCGCACCCTCACCCCCGCCGAACGGCACAGCCTGGGCATCGGCGACGGCCTGCTGCGCCTCTCCGCTGGCATCGAAGACGCAGCCGATATTCAGGCCGACTTAGCGCAAGCGTTAGATTTAGTTTGATAGTTGCTAGTGGTTAGTGGTTGGTAAGAATGACTAACCACTAGCAACTAACCACTATTTACAGGAGAAATTCACATGACCCATCACGCACAAGTTGTCATTATCGGTTCCGGGATTGTCGGCTGCGCGGCAGCGTATCACCTAACAAAGTTTGGCTGGAAGGACGTTCTGGTTATTGACAAGGGGGAGCTGTTTGAAAACGACGGCTCGACCTCGCACGCGCCGGGGGGCGTCGTGCCACTGAGCCACAACAAGCTGCTAACGCAATGTGGCCTCTACACGGCCGATCTCATCGCCAGCCTGAATCATTTTAGTGGGGAGCAAAATACCTACAATCGCACTGGGCAGCTAGAACTTGCTATCTCCGAAGCGCGCTGGCAAGATTTGAAGCGGCTGCACGGCTCGGCCAAAGCCTACGGCGGCGAATCCCACCTGCTCACGCCGCAAGAGTCGGCTGAAAAAATGCCACTGCTCGACCCGAATCAGATTGTGGGTAGTTTGTTCGTTCCGGCAGGCATGATTGTGAAGGGGTCGCACGTTACCGGGGCATTGGCGCGGGATGCCGAAGCCACCGGCGGGGCTAAATTTGTAGGCCACACGGCGATGACGGATATTGAGGTGAAAAATGGGCGGGTAACGGCCGTCCTCACCAACAACCCTGACATGCCCCGCATTGAGTGTGAAAATGTGCTGCTGGCAGCCAACATCTGGGCACCCGCGCTGAGTGAAAAGTTTGGCATCTACCTGCCGCTGATGGCCTTCGAGCATCAGTACGTCATTAGCAACGGGCTGACGCGGCTGGCCGATTTTGACCCGGCCAACAAAGACCACGAAGTCACCTTCCCCACCATGCGCGAGCTGGATTCCACGATGTATTATCGGCACCATTGGCAAGCCTATGGTATCGGCAGCTATTATCACAAGCCACACATGGTACGGCCGCAGGATGTGAAAAAGACAGCCATTCACGACTTCACGCCCGATGACTTTTTTGGCGAGCCCTGGGCGCAGGCCAAGCGGCTGCTGCCAATGCTGCAAGAGGCAGACAGTGTCGGCTGGCAGCGGCAGTTCAACGGCATGTTTGCCTTCTCCATTGACGGGATGCCGATCATTGGGGAGTCGCACATCAAGGGATTTTGGACGGCCGTTGCCAGTTGGATTACGCACGCAGGGGGTGTAGCCAAATCGGTGGCCGAGTGGATGACCTACGGCGAATCGGAATGGGACATGCGTCAGGCGCACCTGCACCGCTTCCACCAATTCCAAACCACCGAAGCCTACAACACCGTCATCACCAAGAAAAATTACCGCGAGGTGTACGATGTCGTGCATCCCCGGCAGTCCATCACCGAGCCGCGCAACGTGCGGCTGAGCCCGTTTACCCCCCGGCTAAACAATTTGAAAGCCCAATACACCGCCTTTGCCGGGATTGAGCTGCCCAACTGGTTTGAGGAAAACGGCCGTCTGCTGGAAAAGTACGAAGACCAGATTCCCCAACGCAGCGGCTGGGCGGCGCAATATTGGTCGCCGATTCAGGGAGCCGAACATCTAGAAACGCGCCACAACGCCGCCATGTTTGACCTGACGGGTCTTTCCATCATCGAGGTGAAAGGGCCGGGCGCGGCCGAATTTAGCAACACTCTGTGCAGCAACCAGATGGACGTGCCGGTGGGGCGTGTGGTTTACACCACATGGCTCACGCCCAAAGGGGGCGTGAAGCGTGATCTCACGGTGGCGCGGCTGGCGCACGACAAATATTGGCACTTTGTGGGCGAGGGGACGCTGCCGATGGACTTGGCCTGGGTGGAACAACACGCGCCCAAGGATGGCTCGGTGGTGGTGAGTGATGTCTCTGCGGCGTGGACGGGCGTTGGCCTCTGGGGCCCCAACGCGCGTAAAGTGATGCAAAAAGTCACCAAGACGGACGTGAGCAATGAAGCCTTCCCTTACTTCACCGCCCAATGGATTGAAATTGGGCTGGTTCCCGTCTACGCCATGCGGATTTCTTACGCAGGTGAGCTGGGCTGGGAGCTGCACTTCCCCATGGATATGGCCTTGCAAGTGTGGGATGCCCTCTGGGAAGCAGGCCGCGAGGTGGAGATGATTGCCGCCGGGATGGGCGCGTTCGACTCGCTGCGACTGGAGAAAGGATACCGGCTGTGGGGCGGCGACGTTTACACCGAATACTCCCCCTACGAATCCGGCCTGGGCTGGACGGTGCGCCTGAAAAAAGGCAACTTCATTGGCCGCGACGCCTGCCTGAAGTTGAAGAACCAACCCCTCAAGAAGAAGCTGTGCTGCCTCACGTTTAACAACGGCGGCATGGCGCTGGGCTACGAAGCCCTCTTTGCCAATGGCGAATGCGTCGGACACACGACCAGCGCCAACTACGGCTACAGCGTGGGTAAATTGATCATGTACGGCTACCTACCCGTGGCCCACACCCAGCCCGGTACGCAAATCGAGGTGGAATATTTCGGCGAACGCCACATGGCAACGGTGGTGGATGAGCCGCTGTATGATGCGGGGATGGTGAGGTTGAGGGGGTAGTAGTGAAGGAAAGCGGCTATAGTCAATGTGAACTTCTGTATTACAAAATACCTTGTGAGGAGGAGAATAATGGCTATGCGCTGGAAAAAAGGATGCCAGCCTGAACATATCTTGGATAAGATTGAATCAATTCGAAGAGTTGATCCCGAAGGCAAGGTACAGTTTCAAGGATTTGGCTTCAAGGAATACGAAGCTATTCTTTTTGGTTTGATAGATTTCGGTGACAATTTTCCTGAAGCAGAAGCAAGGTACATCCTTTGGAGAGCTCTAGTGACAGTTGGAAAAACTGGTGTATTGACACAGAAGAAGTTAAAGGCCGAGATAAACAAGCGGGTGGCGGCTTATTTACAGACACCGACATTACGGTATGCGCTTTTAACTTCTCTATCAATTCAATCTAAAAAACCACTTGAAAGAATTAGAATCGGACATGATCATTTGATATTCGATAATGTTCCGTCGAGATTCCACAAAGAAGCCAAACCATTACTTGATAAAGCAAAATATTCAGTTTTTGGAGTTCCGCCCGATAATTATTTACCTGTAAGAATACACGTTTCGTCTCGTTCAATTCATGAAGCAGCAGATTTAGCTCTAGATCACCTTGACCTAATTCGAGCCATTTGGAACTTATTTTTCAATATGAGACAGTCATTTAGATGGTCATATGGGGGTAAATCGAAACCTGTAAACAAAATTATCACGGGGCCAATTCATACATTACATCATACCAATGGTAAATTATTGTCAAAAGACATCTGGTGGTATGATCCTTCATTTATTGAAGCAGTTCCTCCCCAAGATATTCACAGTGATGTAGATAAACTCAACGCTTTCACAAATCTTGTCTTGAGTAAGCTTTCCAAAACTGATTATGCACTCGTGGTCAAAGATGCACTTCGTAGATATGTAAGAGCGCTTGATGAACGAAATTTGAGCAATGCTTATATCCATCTTTGGAGCGTACTTGAAACACTGACAAATACTTTACACGACAGATATGATGTCACAATACGTCGTGCTGCGTTTATTTTCGAGGAAAGAGATTATCACTATCAAGTCCTACAAAATCTTCGAGAATATCGGAACAGATACGTTCATCACGGCGCTTCTGACTCGGGAGTTGAATCTTATCTTTACCAGCTCAAAAACATAGTAGAAGCCCTGCTTCGATTCCATCTCAATAATAGTTTTAACTTTACTTCAATAAAGGAGGCAGCAGAATTTCTAAGCCTGCCTTACGAAGAGAACAGTTTGAAATCAAAAAATATAATGATAAAAAATGCCATAAAGTTCCGTAGATATGAATAAAGCAAGTTTTCCCCTGCTCTAGGCGGATATTCTTTATTTTTGAGGGCTGTGGCTTGTCTCACCTCGGCTTCGCTCAGTGCAGGCTCTGGCAGCGCCACTTGCCTGGCCTGGTTTGCGGTTGGCGTGGCAAAGGGCTGTGTGGCTGGTAATGGAAACGGGGAACAACAAATTTGAGTAGAGAGCCAATTTTTGGCTGTGCTTGCTGGATGATGGTTAGGTACTGAATCAGTTTGTCCTTTCTTATTCGTATGCTTTGGAGGGTTCATATGGAAACGCCGAACAATATCAATGAAATTTCAAAGATTCAGAAAGATCTGTGTTGGGGCTTATATCAGGATGTACGCAGCCACTCCCGCCATGCAGAAACGCTGCGATCTAGTGCAGTTAACTATATGCTCGTCGTGGCATCCGCCCTAATAACTGTGATCACGTTCGACGACCATATCAATCGTTTTGACCTACCATTATCCATAATCGTAACGGTTATTGGCCTAATCAGTGCCTTTTTCTCTGCCTCCTACACAGAACTATATTATCGAAACAGGGAACGAGCTGGACACATCCGCAAGCACCTGGATAAAACATACTTTAAGGACCAAGCGCCAACCTCACTCTCTCAGATTCTTGAAGAAGCGGATGCCGACCATCATGATACCAAGATATACCGCTGGAGTAGAAGAATCACAGGTAGCACACATTTATTTTGGCTGGTACCTCCATTAATGGTTTTAACGATAGGAATTGTGTTAACCGTCTTGTCACTGCAATAATCTGAGAACACGGCTAAATGATTAAGGTATGAGCGAAGATTTTCTTGCATTCGTCGCTGAACTTCAACGGCAAATTGATTATTCTTTTAACCTCGCTGAAATAAAGACGCTTTGTCTTGACATTGGTATTGATTACGAACACATTGCTGGCGTCAGCAAACTTCCCAAAATACAAAACCTAATTCTACATATGGCCATGCGCGGTCAAGCAGATGATTTGGTGCGTGCCTGTCATCGCAACAGACCCAGGTTTTCCTGGCCAGAGGCACCGCCTGTTGTTGAGCAAATCAGGCAGGCTCAACTGATGGAAGAACAAGCCTCTCCACAAAAAGAGGCACAACCACCGCTATTTATCGGGGTACCGTCCATGCCCAACCGCTTTCTTGGGCGAGATGGACTTATCCAAAGGCTAACTGAGCAGCTAACCAAAAGGGCGGGAAGAACCGTCTCTGCTGAAGGCCTGCCAGGCGTGGGTAAAACCACCATCGCCGTGGCTCTGGCTCATGTCAAGGATATTCAAGAGCATTTTAACGATGGGGTGCTTTGGGCTGGTCTGGGCCCTCAAGCAAATGTGACCAGCATATTAAACCTCTGGGCAGACGCGCTGGCAGTTAGGGTCTCGCAAAAAATGTCTGATCATGAACGAAAAGTAGCGATTAAGAACGCCATCGGTCAGCGCGCCTTTTTGTTAATCATTGATGACGCTTGGGAAATTGAGGCTGCGGAATTGCTGAAATGTGGTGGACCCAACTGCTGCCATTTTGTTACCACGCGCTCCAAAGATTTGGCCTATAAAGTCGCAAGCCAGGATGCCGTCTTGTACATTCCCACCCTAGACAAAGCATCTGCTTACCACCTCTTATGCTCAATGGCCAAGGCCACTTGCGAAGCGAACCCGGCCGCCGCTAAAGCGTTGGTGGCAGCCGTCGGTGAGCTGCCGCTTGCGATTGAATTGTTAGGTGGCTATCTTGGTGAAACGCGGCGCAGCCTGCGCCCCAGGCTAAGAGAGAAAGCCCTGGCTGATATGGCCGAGGCAACCAAGCGCTTACAGCAGGCACAAAGGCGACTCGGTTCAAACAGTGGACAAAAAGAAACCTTGGCGGAGGCAATCCTGCTCAGTTTGGAGGGGCTGCAGGCAGAAGAAGACGGGGAGGAAGCCATAAAGGCATTTTACACGTTAGGGGCTTTTGCCCCCAAACCAGCTTTATTTAGCTGGGAAGCGGCTGTTGCCGTCTCAAATTATGAAGAAGACATGATTGCCTGGTTGGTGGAACGCAATTTGCTAGAGGAAATTGATGAGCAGTTAGCCATCCACCAAACAATCTCTGATGTGGCGCAAACCAAGCTAGAAACGGCCGTTACCGACCAACATCGCAACCATTATCTGGAAATCGTCAATAAGGACAGAGAAGATTGGCAAACAATACAGCGCATCTATGATCAACTCCAGTGGGCGTGGCAAAACACTGCAGAAAATGAATCACTGTTCGATCTTGCAGAGGCATTAAAAATCTACCAGAAACGCCAGGGCTTGAGGCAAGATTCCATTCACTGGTATCAGCGGAGCTTGGCAATAGCTAGAAGCAACAAATTGCGGCAAGAAGAAAGTAAAATCTTGAACGATCTCGGCGAGGTTTACATCAGCATAGGGCAACCTGACACAGCCCTGGACTACTATAACCAAGCACTGCCTTTACTGGAAGAAATTGGAGATCGGGCAGGGCTGGCTACCATCCTCAACAACATAGGGCAACTTTATTTCCGCGTGGGGCAACGAGATCAAGCACTAGACTACTATAATCGAGCAACACCCATCCGAGAAGAGATAGGTGACCAGACTGGGCTGGCTACAACACTTTCCAACATTGGGCTAGTCTACGACAGGCAAGGGCATCGAGACAAAGCTCTAGACCACTACAATAGGGCACTAGCCATCCAAGAAGGCAGCAGTGACCGAACCGGGCTGGCCATTACGCTCTCCAGAATTGGGGGAAACTACAACAATAGGCATCAACCCAAAAAGGCATTGGTCTATTGCAAGCAAGCGCTGACCATACAGGAAGAGGTGGGAGACCTTCAAGAAATGGGGAACACTCTAACCTCCATTGGAATTGCCTATTATGGACTGGGGCAATCAGACAAGGTCTTAGATTACTATAACCGGGCGCTTCGGATTGCTAAAGAAATGGATGACCGGCCAAGTGAGGGCGCATTGCTATCCAACATCGGTTCGACCTATAACAACCTTGGTCAGCTAGACAAAGCGCTAGACTGCTTCAATCAGGCACTGGCAATTCATCGAGCTGTGGTTTTCCGATCATTTGAAGCCTACACCCTTCGTAGCATTGGGACTGTTTATCGCAAACTGGGGCAGCCTAACGAGGCCAAAAATTATTTTAACCAAGCCTTGCCAGTTTACGAAGAAGTTGGCGACCTTGATGGAGAAAGAACTACCCGCTGGTGGTTGGCCCAGCTATACCATGCAGAGGGAAATTTCACTGAAGCAGCTAAAGAAATGTCTCAAGCTATTAAGTTGGCAGAACTTATCAAAAGCCCCGCTCTTGACCAGATGCAAGAATTCCTGACAGAGATACAGGACCAGTTTCCAAGCTAAATTTAGCCAAGAACGAGGTGTCAGTAAAAACGAATCTTCACTTGTGCCGCCGACTTACATTTGCTATGCTTTTGCCAGTTGTCAGGCTTATTCCAGCACAAGTTCAGTTGCAAAAGAATTAGGGGAGGTGTAACCGATGAATTCTACCCAGATTAGAAAACCACAAGTATATATTTTCGGGGGGTTGGCTGGCATTCTTATTGGTGCTGCGCTGCTGTTTGTTTTAGAGTATTTTCTCACAGCACCTGATCAAGCAAACCTGATCTATCGACAAATGATTCTTGCGTTTCCTGTTTACGTGCTGCTGCTTGTTTCTTTTTGGGCAATTTTGCGGGGGCTTTCCTTGGCCTATCATTTGCGGCGGTACGTGGATGAGGAACGGCCGTAACACCCACCATAATTTCACCAAAACGCCACCTAGTTGACAGGTTGGCACTCCACAGGTAAAAATGCACTAAATACCCTGTGGAGCAAGCTATGGAGATTCAACGTGTCGCCGAGCGCAGTCAGCGCGTGGTGGTAGAAGTAGAAAAAGCAATCATTGGCAAGCGAAATCTGCTGCGCCAAATTATGACGGCCGTTCTTGCAGGTGGCCACGTTTTGCTAGAAGATTTCCCCGGACTAGGCAAAACATTGTTAGCCAACAGCTTCGCCACCGCCCTTGGCCTGGCCTTCAAGCGCATTCAGTTCACCCCCGATCTGCTGCCCGGCGACATCACTGGAGGCTACGTTTTCAACCGCGCCAGTGGTGAGTTTGAGCTACGCACCGGGCCTCTCTTCGCCAACATTGTGCTGGCCGACGAAATTAACCGCGCTTCCCCCAAAACACAATCCGCCTTGCTAGAAGCGATGCAGGAGTACCAGGTAACGCTGGAAGGAGAAACGATGCTTTTGCCACGGCCGTTTCTCGTCCTGGCCACGCAAAACCCCATCGAATACGAAGGCACTTTCCCCCTGCCAGAAGCCCAGCTAGACCGCTTCCTGATGAAACTCTCGGTAGGCTACCCCAGCCCGGACGAGGAGCAAGAAATTTTGCGGCGGCGGCGGGAACGGCAGCAAGACAACGTCACGCTCAAACCCATCACCAATGCCAAAGAGCTTTCTGAAATGCGGGAGGCCGTCGAGCAGGTATATGTGGACCCGGATATTGAACAGTACATGGTGGCGTTGGTGACGGCAACGCGCAAAGACAGCCGCATTGCCGTGGGCGCCAGCCCCCGCGCCTCGCTAGCCTTTTTGAAGCTGGCGCGCGCCTGGGCGGTGCTAGACGGCCGTTCCTACATCATTCCCGATGATGTGAAGCAATTTATCACGCCCGTGCTGGCCCATCGGCTCATTTTGCAGCCCGACTTGTGGATGAAGCGGAACGCAGCGCAAGATGTCATCCACAAAGTGACCAGCGCCGTGCCTGTACCCGTTATTGAGGTGTAAGAATGCGCCAATTTATTGCAGAACGGCCGTTGCTGCAACGCCTACTCACCCTCGGCACGATGCTGCTCGTTGTTGGGACGCTGCTGCTGCTGGCTAACACCCTCACCAATGCTGAATTCCAGCGGGGCAACGGTTTATCTGACCTGCTGAATGGCATCCTCGCTCTGTTCACCGAACGATCTGCCCCAGAACCCCTCGTTTTTCCACCTGTCGTTTGGGACATTATAACGGCTGTGTTCTGGCTGCTCTTTTTGTTTTCTACTGGGTATTTGATTCTCACCCGCGACGGCCGTCGTGAAATTCCCCGTCTGGTGAGATTATTTGCTCGTGGGTTTATCTTGGCTTGGGTTGTATTTTTGGTATTGCGATTAGACAATGCCGCCACCGAGGAAGTTGAAGAAGAACAAAAAACCAGTGGTGAACGAGCCGATCTGCCATTTGACGATCTTGAAACAGTGCAGCTAGCAGAACGGCTTGAAGATTTTGCCTTAGTATTACCTGAATCTCCTTCTGCTCAGACAGCTCTACGGGTCATTGGCGTCATTTTTACCGTCGTATTGCTCTTGCTCATTTGGCGCTGGTGGAACTACCAACAGGAACTCAAAGCATTTTCTGAGCTACCTTTAGATGAGCTACGCCTGCGCGCATTGGAAGCATTACTTGAGTTACGCGAAGGAGACGTTCCGTTGACTGACCTCATCCGCCGCTGCTACCGAGAAATGGTGCAAACGGTGCAGGAACAGCGCGGCGTTTACCGTGAGCGGCATATTACGCCGCGTGAGTTTGAGCAACGATTGCTTAGAAGCGGGTTTCCTCAGCCGCCCGTGCAGCGGCTGACGCGCCTGTTTGAACAGGTGCGCTATGGCAACAGTAGCGTAGGCGAGCGGGAAAAGCGGCAAGCAATTGACAGTTTGGAAGAAATTGTGGCCGCTTGTGAGCAGCTAGGAACCAGAAGGCGATTGCCACAAAATGTGGCTTAGGTGATGATGCAAAGAAACAGGATGCCGGAACCGAAACGGCCGTTCTTCTCCCCGAAGGTCATGCCCCTGCTTATTTTATTGCTGCTGGCGGCATTACTCTCAATCGCTCTGCCCGACTTCTTCCGCCAAGTGATTTTAGCCCCGATCTTGTCCCGCATCGTGGTGCTCTACGGCATCTACCGGGGCTTCCCCCAAAACGTCATGTGGGGTTTCTTTGTATTCGCCGCCCTGGCAATGATGCTGTACGCCACCCGCCCCAAGCTGAACCAAAGTGAAGAGCCTTTTGAAGAAACCTACACGCCCAGCCGGTTGCAGCAGCTTATAGCCATCGCCAACAATGCCACCAGCGGCCAACATGCTCAATGGCAGTTCGCGCACGAAATTCAGCGGCTAACATTAGAAATGATGCAGCTAGAAACGACTGAAACGCCAGAAACGCTACGCCAACGCATTCAAGCTGGCCAACTACCCGTTCCCCCAGAGATTGAACAGTTGCTGGATGTTTGCGCCAACCTGCCCAATTACCGCAGCTTCTTAGAAGCGCGGGATGCCCAACCCAACCGCCGCATCCCGCAACTGGTAGCACTCAACCTGGATGCCACTGTAAATGCCCTGCTGCAATGGCGGCAAAGCGGCCAGGAGGGTGTGTGATGCGTCCGGTAACGGCCGTTTCCCTCACACTATTTTTGCTGCTGGTGGCTGGCTTTGGGCTAGTCAACGGCAATATCGTACTGCTGGCACTGCCGTTTGTGCTGTACCTTAGTCTCAGCCTGCTTGCCGCGCCGGAAGCCGCCAACTTAGACATTCAGCGCACCCTCTCTAGTATCCGAATGCCTGCCCACAGCGAGATCACCATCACGCTTACCATTACCAATAACGGTGGCTCCATAAGTGAACTGCTGCTTGAAGATGCCGTACCAGAAGGTCTCATCCTGACGGACGGCGCAACGCGACAACTGCTGGCGCTGCCCGCTGGCGCCAGCCACGGCTTTAGCTATACGGTTGAGGTGCCGCGTGGACAGTACCAATTTTCGCAGGTAACGGCCGTTGTACGTGAATCATTCGATTTGCGTCGGCGTCAATTCACGTGTGAAGTGCCTGGCAATCTATTTGCCTACCTGGTGCCCCGCGCCAGCAATCTGAAGCAGGTTGCCATCCATCCTCGCCGCACCCGCGTTTACTCTGGCATTGTACCTGCGCGCGTTGGCGGCGAGGGGCTAGATTTCTTTGGCGTGCGCGATTACAGGCAAGGCGATTCCCAGCGGCGGATTAACTGGCTAGCCGGGGCACGACATCCCGGAAGCCTGTTCACCAATGAATTTGAGCAGGAGCGCGTGGCCGATGTAGGTCTTATTTTAGACGCGCGCGCCGCCAGCAACATCCCGTACGGCAACCAATCGCTGCTGGAATACAGCATTGAGGCAATTACGCTGATGGTGGATGCCCTAATTAACCAGGGCAACCGAGTGGCGCTGCTAATTTACGGCGGAGCAGTGAATTACACGCTTCCCGGCTACGGCAAGTTGCAAAGAGAGCGCATTTTGCAGGCACTTTCTGGGGCACAGTTGCAGAGCAGCCATGTGTTTGCCCAGCTACGTGCCCTGCCCACGCAGCTTTTTCCGGCCCAGTCACAAATCGTTTTTGTCAGTCCGCTGCTGCCGGAAGACGTGCCTTTTTTACGCCGCCTGCGTGCTTACGATTATGAGGTGCTGCTCGTCTCGCCAAACCCAATCAGCTATGAAAGTCGCCTAATGCCCGACGCGCCAGCACTGGCGTTGGCGGCAAAGCTGGCGCAACTGGAACGTGAACTTTTGCACACCGAACTGCTGCAGGCAGGCATTTTTGTACTGGATTGGGACGTGGCACGGCCGTTTGACGACGTGGCCCGTGCTCATCTGCAAACCACGCGGCTGACTCGCCCAGTGTGAATTAGCCACAGATTTCACTGATTAAGCAGATTTTTTGTTCCTAATCCATAAAATCCGCCAAATCCGCGGCAAAATTATTTATGACAAATTCTTTGATGAAACCCGTGTTGTTTGGATTGCTAGGCGTTACTGCTTTGTTGCTGAGCGTAGCGTTTTTTGTGGCAGAACGGCCGTGGGGCATCCCCATCGTGCTGTTGCTTTGTGGCCTGTGGGGGGTGTTGCTGTGGCAAGACGGCCGTTTCGCCCCCAACTGGCCCACCCTGCTGCTGGCCTTTACTGCCGGATTGAGTCTGGCACCCATTGGGCCGATTACGCCGGAACGGCCGTTAATTTGGGGCTACTTGGGCATCATTACTGTGTTGCTTTTGTGGGATTTGAGCCGCTTTTGGCAACGCCTGCAAGACGTGGCAGATGACAAAGCCGCCCAACCGCTCATCACCGCGCATTTGCGCCGGCTGGGTTTATTGTTAGTAGTCGCGTTAATCGCTTTTGCCATCCAGCAATGGCTACCGTTCACCTACAATTTCGACACGATATTGATCAGCGGGCTACTGCTCATTTTTGGTCTAAATGCCCTGCTCAATCGCCTCCGTTCTGAGCAAGTATGAAAATCTGCCTCGCCCAAACGCATCCAGCTAGGGGAAACATTGCCCAAAACATCCAGAGGCATCGGCAATTTGTGGAGAAGGTCGTAGCCCATCAGGCTGATCTCATTCTCTTTCCGGAACTGTCGCTAACGGGCTATGAACCAACGCTGGCTCAATCGCTAGCCATCCCGCCAGACGACCCGCGCTTGGACGTTTTTCAAGCGCAGGCAGATGCCGGTGCCATCACCATTTGCGTGGGTGCGCCCACCCGCGGCCGGCCACTGCCTGGTATTAGCCTGCTCATCTTCCAACCGCAGCAGCCACGTCAGGTTTACACCAAACAGTTTTTACATACGGATGAACTCCCATTTTTCACTGCTGGCTCACAAAGGCTAGAACTCATCGGCCCACACAATAATGTTGCATTGGCAATTTGCTATGAGCTTTCTGTGCCGGAACATGCCCAGGTTGCGGCCAACAGCGGAGCGCAGGTTTATTTGGCAAGCGTGGCTAAATTTGCGCGGGGGGTTGGGGAAGCAAACGACCGTCTCAACCAAATTGCCCAAACCCACAAAATGACCATCGCGATGGTCAACTGCATCGGTCTGGCAGACGCGGGGATATGTGCGGGAGGAACGGCCGTTTGGAACCGCAACGGCCACCTGTTAACGCAGCTAGACGGTCACGGCGAGGGGATTCTCATCTTTGACATAGCTACTGAAGTGGCTGGTGTGGTATCTGTGTGATGCGAAACGGCCGTTGTGGATAAGTGCTTTTTCCTCAGATTTCTCTGCGACTATTTTGCAAAGATTTTAAGCCTGGATGGCCAGATCAGAAAGTTTTTCGTAGTATGGCTGGCATTCGGCGAGCAACGACCGTAACTCCTCTGGAAATGTTTCCTCTTTGCGGCTGTACGGTTGGAACCCAGTAGAGCGATGCAACGTGTGGTACCAATATTTAGCCCAGGAACCATCCTCAGGGCGTGCCCCGGCTGGCCAACTAAGCATCGCCTCGTCAAAAGGAATGCCAATCTGGTCGCAAAGCTGGCTTAGAACGCCGCGAGGATTGAGCAAAGTTTGTTTAGAATCTAACACCGGCGGATTTTGGCCGATGCTGTGCAGGTAATCCAGCAAATCCAAGTGTAGCGCATACCCCACATCGTGCAGGGCGGGCTGCTTTACCTGCTTGGCGTACGAGGGCAGCATATCGTACGGGTCGCGGGTGAGGATGATATTCACTGTTTGGCGCATAAAGCCCCAATCCAGGTCGTTCAGGTGGTGGGTCATATGTTTGAAGAAGAGCACTGGCGCATCCTCATTGCCCAAAATGAGGTCTTGCACCACTTTTTCGCCATCGTTTTCCATCTCGGCGATTATTTCTTCTGCGCCAGGATGGTAGTGGCGGGCAGGGGTTTTGGAAAGGTAGTGGGCGTAGAGAGGTTCATCGTAGACGGCCGTATCCTTCCGCTGGGCAAAACTGTACATCAACGCCGTCGAAATGTTGCGTGGGCCACTCCAGAGGCAAATTCGTGTTGGTTGGATCATCGTTCCTCCTTTTTCCGTAATCGGTAATCAATCTACCGATTACCGATAACCGTTTCATGCACCAACGCTTCATACAAGCCTTGCAGCCGCTGTGTCATGGGGCCGTAGCTGCCGTTGCCGATGGTACGGCCGTCCACCTTTGTCACCGGCGTCAAACCCCCAAACGTGCCCGTCACAAACGCCTCATCAGCACCATACACATCGAACAACGAGAAATTTTTCTGAAAGCAAGGAATGCCGTGCCGCTGGCACGCCTCGATTACCTTGCCCCGTGTGATGCCATTCATGCAATATTGCCCGGTGGACGTCCACACCTCGCCATCTTTAACCATGAAGAAGTTAGTGGCGTTGCAAGTGGCTACAAAACCATGAATATCCAGCATCAGTGCCTCATCTGCGCCTGCTTCCAGCGCCTGTACTAGTGCCATCACCTCATGCAGCTTGCTGTGGCAATTCAAACGTGGGTCTAAATAGTCGGGCGAGCCGCGCCGGATGCTGCTAGTGAACAGCGTCACGCCTCGCTCGCGGCTAGCTGGATCCGCCAGCTTATGTTCGGCAATGATGACCAAATTTGGCCCGCTAATCGTCAGGCGCGGGTCTTGCGAAGGCGTTTTTTTGATGCCACGGGTGAGCATGAAGCGCACATGCACGTTGTCGTGCATCTCGTTGGCCTGGATTGTTCGCCAAAGCGCATCCGTTAGCTCTGCGCGGCTCATGCCTACGTCCATCCCAATGGTTGCCGCACCCTGCCACAGCCGATCCAGATGCTCGTCCAGAAAAACCAGCACGCCCTCATGCAGCCGTAACGCTTCCCAAACGCCATCTCCCACCAGATAACCGCTGTCAAACACAGAAATCTTGGCCTCATTGCGGGGAAACAGCTCGCCATTCACATAAATTTTTACATTTTCATTCCGCACATCATGCACGGCGTTGTGGGTTCCGTGGATCATTTTCTCTCCAAATTTTTTGCCACAGATTGCGCGGATTTTTAAGGATTTCTTTTAAAAATCTGTGTAAATCTGTGAAATCCGTGGCTAGTTTCTTAAACGGCCGTTTTCACCTCGCGGGCCACAAACTCATTGTAAGCTGCTAAAATTTGTTGGCAGATTGGGCCAGGACGGCCGTTACCCACCACCTGATCCCCAATTTGCACCACCGGCAGCAACGCACGCGACGAGCTACTCAGCGCCGCCTCACTCAGTTGAGAAATTTGAGCCACCGAAATTGGCTTTAGGCAAATGGGGATTTTGAGCTGCTCGGCCAGCACCAGGATAATCTGGCGCGTGACGCCAGCCAACACGCCTTCACCTGCGGTATAAAACACGCCATTCAGCACGCCGTAAAAATTGGTGCCGGTTCCCTCCAGAATCTCACCCTGCTCGTTTAGCAGCAAAAAATCATAAATCTCGCCGCCAACTTGGTAACGGCTACGCGTCTTGGCAAAATCGGCCGTCTTGGCCAGAGGTGTGTGACGTGCCAGGTCAGGCGCAAAAGCCGCCCGAACCCCCTGCTCGTACAATTCTGGCGTGGGCACCGACAGCGGAATGAGCGCAATGAGCATTCGGCTGCTGGTTCCCAACAACTCTGCTGGTTCAGCCAAAAAATCAAACCGGACGCGGGCATCTGGCAGCGGATATTGGGTACACGCTTCGTGCAGTCCCTGGCGCAATAACGCTTCGTCCAGTTCATCTACCCAACCCAGCAGCGCAGCCGAACGCTGCGTACGCTGGATGTGGTGTTCCAAACAGAGAAATTTGTTATGCTCAAACGTCCGTAAGGCGGAGTAAACTCCTAGTTCCAAACCATCGTACAGTTGGTCGAAGCGAGTAACGTTTTGGGGGACGGGTAACGGCCGTAAACCACCTTGTTCTACGGCAAAAAGTTGCACTGTGTTCATGCCGCCAATTGTAGCAGCCACCCTATTTTTGACGACAGCCACATTGGGTTAGTTAGCTTTCAGGCAGCTTGTAAAATGGGTAACGGCCGTTTCACTTGGATCGTTTTAGGATCGTTTCGCCAGTAGACTGAAAAATAATTGGTTAAATTTGCCAAATTATCTGCCTAATATTTATGCTATGATTGTTGGAGCTGTTTCATCAATCAAAGCCAAAACAATGATTTTCATAAACTTTTTCATGTATGGAGGGTATTAAATGACTGAACAAACCCAAGTAACAAACCAACCACAGAAATCTGGCGGCGGTAGCAACCGAATGTTGATCATCGGCGGACTTGTGGGTCTGGCAGTGGTCGCCATTCTCGTTATTGGTGCCATTTTTCTACTTCCTCGCCTCTTTGGCTCCGACGAAAACGCCATTGCCAGTGTCATGCCACCGGAGACCAGCATTCTGGTAGAGCTCAATGCGCTTAACCTGGCTTCCGAAGACGCCAGCCGCGTTGCTCGCGCCTTTGAAGACGCCTTTGACGCCGCCGATGTTGAATTTGATGGCGACGATCCGGCAAGTGCGTTGGAAGAGCTAGATGACCAGCTGGATGAAGAGATAGGAATGACCATCACCGATGATATATTGCCCTGGATTGGCCCTAATTTGGGAATTGGCCTCGTGGAATTGGATGCTGAAGCATTAGATGGTAATGAAGTACCGAAAATTGTTTTTGCCGCCACCATTCGTGACACCGAGTTGGCCGACAACTTCATTGAAGATCTCATTGATGCTATCGAAGATGAGAGTGACAATCGAGTAGATGAAGTTGAACATGGTGGCGCACTCGTGTTTGAAATTGATAGTGATTTTGAAGATGAGCAATTTGCATTCGGCCGTTCCCAAGAAATCTTCTTCATTGCCTCCAACATAGATACACTAGAAGAAGCAATTGACGCCCAAAACGGTGATAATTTAGCCGATGTTGCTGAATATCAAGATACCATCGCCGATCTGCCTGGTGATCGTGCCGTTACCTTTTACATGAGCGGCGAATCAATTCAGGATTTGGCCAAAGCAGCCGAAGACAGTAACGAATTTGAAGGATTCGATTCAGACATTATTGAAGACCTCGGCTTTATTGGCTTGGGCATGGCAGCAACCGTTGTTCCCGAAGGAATCCGCTTTGACTTTGTAGGCAATTACGAAAGCCTAACCGAAGAACAGCAAGAAATGCTGGACGCCCAAACGGATGACATTCAAACGCCTGAATTCCTACCGGAATCCACTTTTGTTTTCTTGGTAGGGCAGCGGCTGGATCTGGCGTGGCAAACTGGGCTGGATTCCCTGGAAGCCTCCGGCGTCAGCGAAGATGATTTTGATGAAGCAATGGATGCCTTTGATGACATGTTTGGCTTCAACCCCAGCGATGACCTGATTCCGCTGCTCAACGGCGAATACAGCCTTGCCGTCGTGGATAGCGATGAAGGTCTGATTGCTGAAGAGTTTGAAACAGACCTGGGCGTCGTCATCATGATGGGTGCTAGCGATAATGAAGCAATGGTTGAACTTGCTGAAGACTTCACCGATGGTCTGGAAGATCAGGATTTGAATGTAGATGATTCTGGTGATGATGAATTGACCATTTACGAAGTTGAAGACCCCAATGGTGAGATGATCGGTGCCTATGGTGTTAGCGAAGATTACCTTGTAGCTGCTACCAGTGGTGAAACTTTAGAGAACTTGTTTGCCGGCGAAGCCAATCTTGCAGACAGCGATAAGTTCCAAAATGTATGGGACGCCTTCCCACGCGGCACGGTTCCGGTTATGTACATGGATATTGATGGCTTGTTGGCTGCCTTGGAAGATGCAGACTCCTCAGTTGAAGATGTAATGGATGTTAACCCAGTATACGCTTTTGCTATGGGTACAAATTATGATGACACCACAACCCAATCAACTATGATCTTCTTCATCGCTGGTGAGTAAGTGAAAGTAAACTTTAGACCTTAGAAGCAAACATAGGGGCTTGCGAAATGCAAGCCTCTTTTTTATTATAAACTCAGCGTTCGTAAGCTTTTTGGTAAGGTTGACTGTAACTTGGTATAAGTACAGTTTAACTCGTGGCATTTTGTCTTTTGCGGAAGTTCCAATAGAAAGCCTGCATAAACATCTTTTTCTGGTACCCCTCAAACAGGTTATACTGAATATTTTGCCAGAATCTCATTGCCACCAGCTTTCTAGGAACACCCCACCTAGCGTGCCTTCGGCACATCATCTTGGAGGAAACATTGAGAAGGTTGAAACATGTTTTATTTGTTCTGGCGGCTGTGTTTATTTTATTAATAGGTACAGCAGCGCCCTCACGAGCAATCGCCACCGATTTGCTCATCTCCGGTGTTATTGATGGTCCTCTCACCGGTGGTATTCCTAAAGCAGTTGAACTTTATGTTGTAAATGATATTCCTGACTTGAGCATCTTTGGCATTGGTGCCGCCAATAATGGTGGCGGCACAGATGGTGAAGAGTTCACTTTCCCGGCAGATTCTGCTACGGCCGGTGATTTTATCTACGTAGCTACCGAATCAACTGCATTCAATGATTTCTTTGGCTTTACGCCGGATTACACAGACGGCACGGCCGTTTCCGTTAACGGTGATGATGCTATTGAGCTGTTTGAAAATGGTAGCGTCATTGATGTATTTGGTGACATCAACACCGATGGCACTGGTGAGCCATGGGAATATCTAGACGGTTGGGCGTATCGCGTTTCTGGCACCGAAGCCGACGGCACTATCTTCAACCTTGCCAACTGGACTTTTAGCGGCCCCAACGCTCTGGATGGCGAGACGACCAATGATACGGCCACTACCCCCTTCCCGCTCGGTACTTTCATGCCGTTGGATGGGGATGCTGCGCCCAGCGTGGCCAGCACCGACCCAGCCAATGCAGCGACTGGTGTGGCGATTGATGCCAATATCACCATTAACTTTAGCGAAGATGTGACTGTAACAGGCAGTTGGTTTGATATTGCTTGTTCAGTGAGTGGGGCGCATACGGCCGTAGCCAGCGGCGGCCCCGCCAGCTACACCCTCGATCCCGACACAGATTTCGCCAATGGTGAGAACTGTACCGTCACCGTGTTTGCCGCCCAAGTAACCGACAACGACACTGACGATCCACCAGATGCCATGTCTTCCGACGCTAGCTTCAGCTTCGATACGGTTAGCCTGGAAATCACAGACGTAGTCATCAACGAGTTCCTGGCTGATCCAGCGGCCGACGACCCCGGCGATGCCAATGGTGACGGCACCCGCGACAGCAGCGATGACGAATTCATCGAAATCGTCAACGTTAGCGGGGCAGACCTGGATGTAAGTGGCTGGTCCATCAGCGACGCAGTGCAAGTTCGGCATGTTTTCCCCAGCGGTAGCGTTATTCCAGCCGACTGTTCCCTCGTTGTCTTTGGTGGCGGTACCCCAACCGGCAGCTTTGGTGGCGCAGTTGTGCAAACCGCTTCCGATGGCGCATTGGGCTTCAATAACAGCGGCGACACCATTACATTGGATGATGGCGGTTCCAGCACATTGGAATATGTTTACGGTAGCGAAGGTGGCAATAACCAGTCCATCACCCGTGACCCAGACATCACCGGCACGTATGTGGAACATAGCACCGCTTCCGCTTCTGGTGGCGCACTCTTCTCGCCCGGTACTGGCCTGGACGGCACACCCTTCTCCGGCTGTACGTTTGGCACTCCAGTTACCATTATGGAAATCCAAGGTGCTGCTCACTTGTCAGCCTACGAAAGCCAATCCGTGCAAACGGACGGTATCGTAACGGTTGTAACTGGTAACAGTTTTTACCTACAAGACCCGACTGGCGACGGCAATGATGCCACCTCTGATGCATTGGTTGTTTTCACTGGCTCCACACCTACCGTGGCCGTTGGTGATGCTGTTACCGTTATTGGTACTGTTGACGAGTTCTATCCAGGTGGTTTTGGCACTGGCAACCTTTCAGAAACCAACCTGGTTGGTCCCACTGTCACCATCAACTCTAGCGGCAATGCGCTGCCTGCTCCAATTGTCCTGGGCAATGGTGGCCGCATTCCGCCAAGCACCATCATTGACGATGATTCAACAGGTGACGTAAACAGCACACTCACCTTCGATCCTGAAAATGACGGTATTGACTTCTACGAAAGCGTAGAGGCAATGCTGGTGCAGGTGAACGACGCGCAAGTTGTTGGTGGTACGCGCTTTGGTGAAATTGCCGTCGTGGGCGACTTTGGTGCTAATGCAACTGGCTTGACTGCCCGTGGCGGTGTTGTCATCAGTGCTAATGACTTCAATCCAGAACGCATCATCATTGATGATGGGCTTGTTTTTGACGAGCCAGATGCCAGCGTAGGAGACACCTTCACAGCACCCATCGTTGGCGTGATGGATTACACCTTTGGCAACTTCAAGCTGCTGAACTTTGATCCGCTGCCCGCCTTAAACAGCAACTTCACAGCAGAAACCACTAGCCTCTCCAATGCAGGCTCATCGCTCACCGTCGCCTCTCTCAATGTAGAAAACCTTGATCCTTCTGACAGCCAGGACAAGTTTGATGCGCTGGCCAGCCAAATTGTGAACAATCTTGGCACACCAACCATCATTGGCGTGCAAGAAGTGCAGGATAACACCGGTTCCACTAATGACGGCGTGACCGATGCCAGCATGACCTACCAAATGCTGATTGATGCTATTCAGGCAGCAGGTGGCCCGGTTTATGAGTATCGTGACATTGCACCGCTGGATCTGACAGACGGTGGCCAGCCCGGTGGTAACATTCGCGTTGGTTTCCTGTTCCGCCCGGATCAGGTCACTTTTGTAGACCGTGCAGGCGGTGATGCCACAACGGCCGCTACTGTCTCCCTCGGTGCGAACGGTGTTGAACTCAGTGTTAGCCCAGGGCGTGTAGACCCAACCAACGTAGCTTGGGATGATAGCCGTAAGCCATTGGCTGCTGAATTTATCTTTGGTGGTCAAACAATTATCGTGGTGAATAATCACTTCAACTCCAAAGGTGGTGATGATTCGCTGTTTGGTCGCGTTCAGCCACCGGTTTTGGATTCTGAAGTACAGCGGCTCCTGCAAGCAGCAGTAATCAACGGGTTTGTCCAAGACATCCTGGCCCTAGACCCGAATGCCAATGTAATCGTGATGGGTGACCTGAACGACTTCCAGTTCTCTGCACCCGTAGATTTGCTGGAAGGCAGTGAGTTGAACAATCTTTTGGAAACGCTGCCAGCTAGTGAACAATATACGTACCAGTTTGAAGGTAACTTGCAAATTCTGGATCACATTCTGGTTAGCGACAATCTGTTCAATAACTTCTGGGTGGGAGTTGACGTGGTTCATGGCAATGCTGAACTTGACACAGATTTACGCTTCACGGATCACGATCCGGTGATTGCCCAATTCACCTTCCCGTACATCATTAACGCTGATGGTTGTTACGTCGTTGCCCTGGAAGGCAGCCCGTTTAACGGGCCTGCGACTATCGTTTCTGTAGGCGATCCGGGTTATAACGGCTTCCGCTTCCATGCAGGACGCTGGGGACGGGCACAAGGGTTTGGTAACGATACCTGCTATGAAGTACACGGAACAGACAACAGCGAAATCATTACTGGTGGCCTCACCGATGACCTCATCTTTGGCTACGACGGCGATGATTTCCTGATTGGTTTGTTTGGCGATGACACCTTTAGTGGCGGTGCTGGCGCGGATTTCGTCAACGGTAACAATGGTCTGGATGAAATTCTGGATTATGAGCCAGGTGTTGATTTCTTATTCAACGTGGAGCTCGGATACTAGTAATCTAGCTTTCACTAACTTGTAACAGAACCCTGCCAGAGCATGACTTTGGCAGGGTTTTTTGTTGTCTGGTCACATTGATAATATGACCTGGGCATGACTTCCGGCACATCCATCTATTAACGCAATTTACTATACTGAGGCCATAGTTGATTAAGGAATAACAAATTGTGGTGCAGTTGGTACATACAATTTAACAAATCATGTGGAGGAAGATCATGAAACAGCAAAAGAAAGATTTGACGGGTGGTTTGGTTCTATTGGCAATTGGTTTGATTGCTTTGGTAGGGCAATTTATAACGATTTCTGTACCAGGTAATTTTGGTCTGCTCATTGTGCCAGGGCTGGGGGCGTCATTCCTAGCGTGGGGAATTTTAAGCCGCAATGCTGGCTTGGTCATTCCTGGTGGTATTTTGAGCGGCGTTGGTTGGGGCATTTATGCGATTGCTGGCCCATTTTCAATCTGGCAAGGCGACAATGAGGGTGGTGTTTTTCTCATTTTCCTGGGTCTGGGATTTGGGCTGATTACGGTGGTAACGGCCGTTTTCACAAAAGAAACACACTGGTGGGCACTCATCCCCGGCGGGATCATCGCCTTCATCGGCATCTCTATTTTATTTGGTGGCGCCCTGTTGACAGTAGTTGCCTTCCTGGGCAAGCTGTGGCCTGTGATTCTCATTCTGCTGGGCATCAGCATTTTGGTAAACGCTAATCGTGAAAAATCACCAGAAGAAAAGTTTGTTCCCTAGACCACACGCAAAACAGGTAGCTAATTCCCAAGAGGCAGGCGCTGGATGACACCATTCAGCGCCTGTTTTTGGTTGTGCATATGAACCTCTTACGGCCGTCTTACACAAATCATATGCAAATTAAGCAAAATACCATTCGGGTTTTTATGCAAAACCCGTCCAAATTTGTATGTATCGCCAAGGCGAAATTGTATTGAGAGGAGCATAAGCATGAGTAAAATAATTGGTATAGACTTAGGAACAACCAACTCTGTCGTCACCGTGATGGAAGGTGGCGATGCCGTTGTCATTCCATCTGCCGAGGGGGGCAACACGACTCCATCCATCGTTGCTTTCAACAAAAAAGGAGAACGATTGGTGGGCCAAACCGCTAAGCGGCAAGCCGTTGTGAATCCAGACAACACCATCTACTCCGTAAAGCGGCTAATAGGTCGCCATTTCGATGCTGAAGAGACGAAGCGCACCCAGAAAATGGTACCTTATGAAATCGTTGCCGGCGCACAAAAAGATGCGCGCGTCAACGTACCAATGGTGGACAAAAATTTCTCCCCGCAAGAAATCTCAGCATTCATTTTGCAAAAATTAAAGCGAGATGCTGAAGCGTATTTGGGCACGACCATCACCCAAGCCGTCATCACCGTGCCTGCTTACTTCAACGACAGCCAACGGCAAGCCACCAAAGACGCGGGTAAAATTGCGGGACTGGACGTGTTACGCATCATCAATGAGCCAACGGCCGCAGCCTTGGCTTACGGATTAGATAAGAGCGAAGATCAAACCATCCTAGTGTTTGACCTAGGTGGTGGCACTTTTGATGTTTCCGTACTGGAAGTAGGCGACGGCGTGGTGGAAGTGAAGGCTACCAATGGTGACACCCATTTGGGTGGCGACGACTGGGACGAGCGCATTGTGGCCTGGATGATTGATGAGTTCAAGAAGGACCAGGGCATTGATCTGAGCCAGGATCGGCAGGCATTACAGCGACTGCGCGAAGCGGCCGAAAAAGCCAAAATCGAGTTGTCTTCCCTGATGCAGACCGAGCTAAATCTGCCGTTCATCACTGCCGACGCAAATGGGCCAAAGCATTTGCAGATCACATTGAGCCGTGCCAAATTCGAGCAGCTAACCGAAGATTTGGTACAGCGTTGCCGCCAGCCGTTTGAGAAAGCATTGGCCGATGCTGGGCTTTCTGCCAATGAGATTGACGAAGTCGTGCTAGTCGGTGGCTCTACCCGGATGCCGATGATTCAAGAATTGGTTCATAGTCTGACAAGCAAAGTACCCAACAAGAGCGTGAACCCGGATGAGGTTGTGGCTTTGGGCGCAGCTATTCAGGGTGGCGTGCTGGCTGGCGATGTGAAAGACGTGCTTTTGCTGGACGTGACGCCGTTGAGCCTGGGGCTGGAAACGCTGGGAGGCGTGATGACACCGCTCATCCCGCGCAACACGACGATTCCCACCCGCAAGACGGAAGTATTTAGTACGGCCGAAGATAACCAAACGGCCGTTGACGTACACGTCTTGCAAGGTGAGCGCCCAATGGCAGGGGATAACAAAACCCTGGGCATGTTCCGCCTGGACGGGATTCCTGCCTCGCCGCGCGGATTGCCGCAAATTGAGGTAACATTCGACATTGATGCCAACGGCATTTTGGATGTGACTGCCAAAGACAAGGCCACTGGCAAGGAGCAAAAGATTCAAATCACCGCTTCTACCAATTTGTCTGAAGCTGAAGTTGAAGATATGGTAAACGCTGCCAAGCAGCATGAGGTAGAAGATGCCAAGTTGCGCGAACTCATCCAGGCGCGTAACCAGGCAGACCAGTTGATTTACGCCACAGAAAAGAGCCTGAACGAGCTGGGTGACAAGGTAAACGAGGCTGAAAAGAGCCGGATTGAAGGGATGATTGCTGAACTGAAAACGGCCGTAACCACCGAAGACACCACTCAAATCAAAAACCTGACAGAACAGCTACAGCAGGCCAGCTATGCCCTCAGCCAGCAGCTATACCAAAGCCAGGCAAATGGCAATGCCAACGGAAGCGCATCCAATGTAAATGGCAGCAGTAACGGACAAGAAAATCCAGATGACGTCGTAGAAGGCGAATTCCAGGAGATGTAATTACACAAACCTGTAGGGGCGAGGCAGATGGGCAAAACCTTCGCAAAGCAAAGAAGCAGCATGCCATCTGTCTTGCCCTCTGATTTAGGAAGGGCCAATGGATTACAAGGATTATTACAACATCCTCGGCGTACCCAAAACCGCCAGCCAGGATGAAATCAAAAAAGCATACCGCAAACTGGCCCGCAAATATCACCCGGACCTAAACAAAGATGATCCGCAGGCTGAACAACGCTTTAAAGATATTAACGAAGCGAATGAAGTGTTGTCTGATGCCGAAAAGCGGAAGATGTACGATCAGTTTGGTTCCCAATGGCAGCAATACCAGCGCGCCGGCGGCCGTGCTGATGATTTCTGGTCGCAATGGGCTGGTCAAGGATATGGCAATCAGGGTGCTCGCACTGTGAATTCAGATCAGTTTGAGCAGATGTTTGGCGGCAGTGGCGGCTTTTCTGACTTCTTCGAGGCGTTATTTGGGCAGATGGGAGCCCGTGGGCCAGGCGGCCAGCAGGTTAACTTTAACGATGTTTTTGGTCAGCAAGGACAATCGCTCCGGCGCAGCCGCGACGTGGAACACATGATTGAAATCTCGCTGGCCGAGGCGTTTTATGGCACTAGCCGCACCATTCAGTGGGAAAACGGCCGTTCCATCGAAGCCAAAATTCCGCGTGGGGTCAAAACTGGCTCTCGTGTCCGGTTGAAAGGACAAGGGCAAGATGGGGGTCATCTTTATCTGAGCATCAAAGTGAATCCCGATCGTCAACTTAAGCGAGATGGCGACAATCTGCGGGCAAAGGTTCCTGTTGATTTGTATACGGCCGTTCTCGGCGGCCAGGTAGATGTGTCAACCATCGATCGCACCGTCAAGCTCACCATTCCTGCCGGAACCGCCAACGGCAAGCAGTTTCGCCTGCGCGGTCTAGGAATGCCCAATCTGAAAAATCCAGAAGAGCGAGGCAACCTAATTGCTACCTTAGACGTGCAGCTGCCTACAGACCTCAGTGACGAAGAAAAAGAACTGTTCGAGAAATTAAGAGAAATCCGGAAATATAAGTGAAAGGGCAGAGCCGAAACCTGCCCCAAAATCACAACTGTAAAACGGCTAACATCGCGCGATGTTAGCCGTTTACGTTTTTAAACCTAGCGTCAGGTTTACACTGAGATGGCGTATGGTTTCAGACCATTTTCTACGATTTAGATTTTATATACTGTAAGCATGGAAATGAAAGTTGATTTGTCCCTGAACCGCATAAAAGCTGCCCGCCTTTTCCAAACTGCAAAGGAAAAAGCAACCACGCTACTCAAGGCAGAAGCATCTGCCCAAAATCAGGCGATGGGTTTTGCCGTAGGCACCTTTATCAGCCTACTGCCAACGCCTGGCTTTAACTTTGCCCTGGCGTTGCTGTTGGCAAGCTGGTTCCGGCTACACAGAGCAACGGTGATGCTCTCGTTAGCCATCTGGAATGTATTTGTGACCGCGCCACTTTTTGCGTTGAGCTATCGTCTGGGAAATTGGTTGTTCCCTGCACCTGCTACCGTTTCTGTTGCAGAACAGTGGCAGGCACAGGTAATTTCATTTGTACAGGGGTTTTTAGTGGGGAATTTGATTGTAGCTGCGGTGGTAACGGCCGTTTCCTACACCATTGTTTTCTTAATTGCCTGGGTGATTCGGGAAAAGCGTAGCCAGGCAGCTACTTCCGTTTTGTAGCACCCGTAGCCACCAGCAAAATTATTGCCCCAACAACGGCCACCAAAAAACTTCGCCAATCAAAGCCAAAGCTAAATGGTTCGCCAGTGATAAACTGCATAATCAGGCCACCTAAAAAAGCACCAACCACCCCTATAACAATGTTATACAAACAGCCAGACCGTTTGCTGCCGGCAATTAGGCCAGCAACGCCGCCAGCCAATGCACCAAAAATAATCCACGCTAAGATACCCATTCTAAAACCTCCTTATAGGTTGGTAAAAGCAAAAAGTGCTCAAAATAACTATCATTGCCCCAATTGCTTTTCATTTATTTCTAATATTGTAGCAAACCACAGAAAGAATTTTGAAAAACGAAAGGCGGTTTCTTTGTAGTTCTTACAGTAACGCTATACGTAAGGAAAATGGATTATGTTTCTTATCAACATATGATTCCCCTAAACCTTTCTTGATTTCTCCTTTTCAAAATGGTGCCTCTTTTGAGGCACTGTTTTGTTTAAGCAGCTATGCGACGTAACCCATGTTGTAAGTGAACCATCCTACAATTTTTTTATAGAGCAGCGCCACACAACCTCCTCTCCCAAGGTTGTATGATGCTCAGGATACGGCTTCATCTTTGTTTGTGGCGCTGCTTTTTTCTTCCCTACTTTTCATTGTCAGATGGTTCGTAAGAAATTGTTTTTACTGTATGAATTAACTTCTTCACGCTTAATTAAAGCTTATTCTGCTCCAGACGCCGTGCTCCCGCACGGCGTCTCCTCTTTTAGCAACCTCAACTAAAAAATCTGACCGCGTTTCGCTAACCTTGCAAGCACTATTTGGATACGGCCGTTGCAGTTGTCATTTAGAACCCGTGACTTTTGTTACTGCGGCGTTTCGTTCATGAAAGGTACTATTAGCTTAGAGACACAAGCAAAAACGCACAGGAGTTGTCCCTATGAAAAAAGAGTTAGTCCGCAACTGGATGACCCAAGATGTAATCACTGTAAAGCTGCAAACCTCCTTACCTGAAGCCCATCAAATCATGATGGATGAAGAAATTCGCCGCCTGCCAGTGGTAAATGACAACAATTTTCTAATTGGGATTATTACGCTGGGTGATGTTCGCGGTGCCCAACCTTCGCCCGCTACCTCAATGAGCATTTGGGAGCTAAACTATCTGCTTTCTAGCCTGAGTGTAGAAAAAATCATGACGCCGCAACCCATGACCATTAAGCCCGATGCGACCATCGGCGACGCTGCGCGTACCATGCTAGAACACCGCGTCAGTGGGCTGCCGGTTGTTGACGACGAAGGCAAGTTGGCTGGCATCATCACCGAATCTGACATTTTCAGCATGGTTGTGATTCATGAATGGAGCGAAAGCGAAGCCGAACCAACTTAAGTAGATCAGAATTAGATTCTGCAACTGTCAAGCACGCGGGTGGCTCTTTTTTGGGATACAGGGGGTGGTGGTTACGGCCGTTTCCAACTAACGTATTCCCATCATGCCCAAACCCGATTTCAAACACCTCACCATATTTATTTTTCTGCTGCTGCTTGCCCTGGCTGGCTTCATTCACAGCCGCGCCCGACGGCTGGTAGTCCCGCCCCGCACATTTACCCGAGAAACCCCTAGCGATTTTGGCATTCAAAATTGGGAAGAGGTGACCTTCACCACGGAAGATGGCCTACAGCTTGCTGGCTGGTACGTGCCGCCACAGGCAGACGTTGGCACTGTCTTGATTTTTATTCACGGCCTGGGCAGTCATCGGGGCGCATTGCTGGATCAGGCAGCGGTGTTAATCGAACAGGGGCACGGCGCATTGCTGTTCGATTTGCGCGCACACGGCCGTAGCGAAGGGCGCAAAAGTAGCTGGGGATTGGCTGAAGTGGCCGATGTGGCAGCGGCACTGCACTTCTTACAAGCCCAACCGGAAGTTGATCCAAACAAAATCGGGCTGGTGGGGCATTCGATGGGTGGCGCCATTGCCATCCGAGCGGCGGCACAGCTACCAGAGATTCGCCTGGTTGTGGCTGAGAGTGTTTATACAAATTTTGCCGATAATCAGCAGCGACTCACCGTCGCTTTTGCCCGACTGCCAGAGTGGACAGCCCCGCTCATCATGCCGTGGGCCGAGTGGATTGCGGGCGTAGATAGCGACGAACTGGAGCCGCTGCAAGAGGTCGCTTTGCTATCGCCCCGCCCCATTTTGTTCATCCAAGGTGGCCGCGACAAGACGGTGCATGTGAGTAACGGCTCTACTTTGTATGAAACGGCCGTTGCCCCCAAAGAACGCCTGCTCATCCCCAACGCCGACCACACCAACCTCTTTGATACCAATCCCGAACTCATGACCAAGCGACTGCGACGGTTCATAAGTCAATATTTGTTTTCGTAAATTGAATCACGGATTTAGGGTATAGCTATACAATGTGTTCTCGACTACCATCCACAAACGATGCTGGTCATCCTCAATTATTTGCGCGCCTTCGCTTGTAAACCAGCAGCCTTCTTTCGTTACTGGTTCAAACCACGCAATGCCGCTTCGCAAGGTTTTCCACTGGTTTGAACGGTAAATCCTAAACCAAATACGGCCGTCAGAAGTCTCCATAAACGGATCTGGGGGACTATAAAATCGCCAGTTGTTAAGGGCAACAGTTTGCCAACGCCAAATGAGCGGATCGGGGTGGAGTCTGTGCCAATTACCATCTGGCTTACGCCAGCCATAACCATCCGTAAGCCAAAAATTCCCACTGTTATCAACAAAACTAATACCTTGATAATATTCATTTTCAGGAAGATCGATTTCTGTTAACTTATCCTTAGAAAAAGAAAAGTAGCCTGTTCTGCCAAAGCCGTTGATGATGAAACCTCCCATTGGATTTAATTGCACGGAAGATATTGAGGTGTATTCCTCCAGGGAATTGTGCATGCTTATTTGTTCTGTAAATGGATCAATACTGTAAATTGCATCGCCAGCTGAGAAAATCCAAAATTTTCCATCAGGTGTCCATAAAGCCCCACTAAAATCTGATAGATTATGGTTAAATGAGTCAGCAAAAAGATTCCACGCTGCAGGGATCTCAATCACTTGCTGTTCAACAAAATTTCCTGTTCCGTCCTCAAAAAGTGAAATTACGAAGCGTCCAGCCCTAAGGCCAACACCCCATACAAGTTGGTCATCAGAAATAAATACCCTTTCAACAATTGTTGAACTTCCTTCAATCTTCGGGTCAATCTGTAACCATTTCTGCTGCCCTGTTAGATAAAGAAGCAAAATAATATCTTGGCCAACATCAATACGAAAATTTGTAAACCAAATTTCATGATTTCCATTTGCGTGACGGGTGGCAATAACCTCGAACCTGTCACCCGGTTTCCGATCAGAAATTTCTGATACTTTGGAAACTTCTTCCCAAGGTGGAAGAGGTAAAATTAATTCTTGAGTCGCTCCATCATGGCTGGGAAAAGTAAATGCAAATGTATCGAAAGAAGCAATACATTGGTCATTTTCTGGCAATTGCGAAACAAATTGGAACTTCTCAAAGAGAAAAATTGATAATGAGACGAGTAGCACAAAAATCAACATGATCTTTTTGAGAGAAAAAGAAATCAGAACTCTTTTCATACTGTCCTCTTGTCCTCCGTGCAACAATCTTATCAGCTTGTTAAAAGTGGGTGTTATTTGGCAAGCTAATTCTCATAACTCTCTATGCTCTCTGTGGCCAATATTCAGACAGGTACTAAACCTGCAAACTGTCTGCCACATTTCTCCATAACTTCTCCAGAATTGCCAGGTAAGCTATTCATCGTATTGATTTTTTATCTGAAAAAGATTTTGAGGAGCATCACGATGAATAGAAAACGATGGTTGGCCGTGGGCGCAGGTGCTGCCATTTTGGTAGCCGTCCTGCTTTTTACAGTCAATCGGAATGCAACCAACAATGAAGCAGAGGCACAAGAGGCAGAAACGGCCGTTGCCGTCATCGGCGACCTGTCTGCTAGTGCCACCGCCAGCGGGCAGCTTTTGCCCCAGCGGGAAGCCGTTCTTGCCGCCAATACCACCGCCAGCATTACCGAAGTGGCTGTGCGGCTGGGGGACGTGGTGCAACCTGGCGACCTGCTGGTACAGCTAGACACAACTGATTTGCAGTTCGATGTGGCCAATGCCGAACAATCTCTGGCGCTGGCACAGGCACGGCTGGACGACTTATTAGCGCCTGCCGCAGCGGCCGACATCGCCAATGCCGAGGCAGCATTGGCCAGCGCCCAGGCCCAGCTAGACGACCTGCTGGCTGGCCCATCTGAAACCGAAATCGCTCTCAGTGAAGCGGCGATTGACTCTGCCGAGGCACAGCTTTACACCTCTGTGGCAGATTTAAACAGCAGCCAAAATAGTATTGACCAATCTCAAATAACGGCCGCACAGGCAAACTTACTGGCTGCCCAGCAGCAGCTAGACCGCGCCGTCGAACTCAACGAAGAAAACCCGACTGAAGCCAACCATCAGGCGCGTATGCAGGCAGAACAGGCTGTGGCCAACGCCCAGGCACAACTCGATGCGCTGCTGGCTGGCCCAGATGTGGCCGCCTCGCAAAACAGTGTGGCTGCGGCCAATGCCCGCGTGGAAGGCAGCGAGATCGATCTGGACAGCACGCTGGCAGGTGCCACCGCCGCCGAGATTGCCAATGCCGAAGCGGCCGTTGCCCAACAACAAGCCAATCTAGCTGACTTGCTGGCCGGCCCCACTGCTGAACAAATTCGCGCCGCCGAGGCGGAAGTAGCGCAGGCAGAACTCAATCTGGCCGATGCTGAAGAGGCGCTGGCTGAGGCTTCAATTGTGGCACCATTTGCCGGGGTAGTAACGGCCGTTTACGTCAGTGAAGGTGAAATTGCCAGCGGCCCAGTCATTGAACTGGTAGACAGCAATAGCCTGGAGCTGGTATTGAGCGTGGACGAGGTGGACATTGGCAGCTTCGACGTAGGGCAGCCCGCTATTGTGACGCTAGAAGCGTGGCCAGAGCGGGAATTTGAGAGCAAAATCGTGACGATTGCCCCCAGCGCCAGCGACGAAAATAGTGCCCTTGTCACTTACAACGTGCATCTGGCCTACCAGGCAGACGACCTGCCTACGCTCATTGGCCTCACCGCCAACGCCAACCTGATTACCGCCCAGCGAGACGACGTGCTGCTGGTTCCCAACGCCGCCATCACGCCAGACCGTGCTGCGGGTAAATATTTTGTGGATGTGCAGCAAGCCGACGGCACTTTTAGGCAGGTAGAAGTAGCAATTGGGCTGCGCGACGGCGAGAACACCCAAATCACGGCTGGTTTGGCCGAAGGCGACATTTTGCGCCTGGTCACTAGCCAGCCGACAGAAGAAATTGACGGCCCAGGACCATTTGGTGGAGGCTAAACCCTAAGGGTTTCCCTCATCAAACAGATTTCTAAACCGAGCAAACCCTTAGGGTTTTAGACACAGGAATAATCTATCTAATGAATAAGTTACGGCAAAATAAATGGATTTGGATCACAATTGGCATCGTGTTACTCATTGTTACCTTCTTTTTTGTACGGCAGGGGCAGCGCAATGCCAACGCCCAAGCACCGCAAACGGGCGACATCGTGACCGCCTTTGTGGGGGATTTGTCTGCCAGCGCCACCGCCAGCGGCAACATTCAGGCCGGGCAGCTTGCTGAACTGGCTCTGCTGCGCGGTGGCACTGTTGCCGAGATTTATGTGGCCGTAGGTGATACGGTGACCGCGGATGATCCACTTTTGCAACTAGAAACGGCCGAACTCGAACGAAACGTAGCCAACGCAGTGCAAGCTGTCGTCATTCAGGAAACGAACCTGGCAACGCTGCTGGAACCCGCAACTGAGGCCGAAATTATCGCGGCAGAAGCGGCCGTTGCCAGTGCAGAAGCCAATTTAGCCGATTTGCGCGACGGGCCGGATGCCAACGCCATCGCCGCTGCCGAAGCAGACGTGCGTGCCGCCCAGGCAGACCTCAACGCCGCCTACGCCCGCTTGTCTGACCTGACGGCCGTAGCGGATGCCGACGAAATTGCAGCAGCGCAAATTGAGCTAGAGCTGGCACAGGTTGCCGCCACCCAAGCCGCCGAGCAGCACAGCACCGTCCTGGTTACAGAGCCAGAAGGGTTCATCACCCAAGACACGCTGGACGACATGGAGCTCTCGGCACGAACGGCCGCTTTGCAAGCCAACGCCGAACTCCAAGCAGCTCAAGAAACGTTGGATGAGTTGCTCAACGGCAATCCCAACTCAATTGCATCAGCCCAAGCGTCGGTGAGTTTAGCTGCCGCTTCGCTTAAAACGGCCGAACTGCGTCTGCAACAGGTGCAAGAAGGTGCTTCTGACATGCAGATTGCCCAGGCAGAGGCATCGCTAGCTTCGGCTGAAGCCACGCTGGATCGGCTGCTGCGCGGCGCGTCTGACGCACAAATTACCATCGCCGAAGCCCAGCTTGTTCAAGCCCAGACCAATCTGGCTCGTGCTGAACAAAATCTGGCGAATGCGACGCTCACTGCGCCTTACGATGGGGTGATTACGGCCGTAAACGTCAGCATTGGTGAGCAGGCCAGCGGGGTCGTTGTGGAGATGTTCAACCCCGACAGCCTGGAGCTTGTATTGGATGTAGACGAAGTGGACATTAGCAACATCATCCTAGGGCAAGAAGCCATCATCACGCTGGAAACGTGGCCGGATGAGGAAGTTGAGGCCACCGTTGTCTCGATTGCGCCACGCAATACGGCCGCCCAAGGCAGTGGCCTCGTCACTTACGACGTCTACCTAGCGCTGGGCGAAACCAACCTACCCATCCGCGTGGGCACGACGGCCAACGCCAACCTCATTACCGCGCAGCGCAGTGACGTGCTGCTGGTTCCTAACCGGGCCATCACGCCAGACCGGGCAGCGGGTAAATATTTCGTTACCCGCGCCAGCGGCGAGGTGGTAGAAGTGACCATCGGGCTGCGCGACGGGGAAAATACGCAAATTACCTCTGGCTTAGAGGCTGGGGATGAGCTGATTGTTGAAACAGCTCAGCCAGTAGAAGATGTACTGGCTCCCGGCGGTGGTGGCTCCGGCCCGTTTGGTGGCAATTAAGTAATTGATAATTAGGTAATTACTCAATTACTTAATTACCCAATTACCTTTTTGAGGAAATTATCATGATCGAACTAACAAACATTACCAAAACATACGAAATGGGCGAGATGCTGGTTCACGCCCTGCGTGGGGTGGATTTACATATCGCCGAAGGTGAATTTGTAGCCATCATGGGGCCATCTGGCTCTGGCAAAAGCACCTTGATGAACGTCATTGGCTGCCTGGACGCACCCACCGACGGCAACTACACGCTAGACAGCATTGACGTGAGCCAAATGACAGACGATGAGCAGGCCAGAATTCGCAATCAGCGCATTGGCTTTGTCTTCCAGCAATTTAATTTGCTGCCGCGCACAACGGCTGAAAAGCAGGTGGCGCTGCCGCTGATGTATGGCGGATACGGCCGTACCGAACGCGCTGACCGCGCCACAGAAGCCTTAGACTCGGTTGGGCTAGGAGATCGCATTGACCACAAGCCAGATGAGCTATCTGGCGGGCAGCAGCAGCGCGTGGCCATTGCCCGTGCTCTGGCTCCCAAGCCCAGCATCATCCTGGCCGACGAGCCAACGGGGGCGTTAGACACCCAATCTGGCAATGAAATCCTGAACATCTTCAAGAAGCTGCACGGCCAGGGAATGACTATTGTGATGATTACCCACGACCCCGAAGTGGCCGAACACGCCCAGCGCACCATCTGGATTCGGGATGGGGTGATTGTTGCAAATTAACAAATATTGCGTAGTGCGTATTTCGTAGAAGAAAGCGAATACGCACTACGCTCTACGAAATACGGAACAGATATCATGAACCTTTCAGAAAGTTTTTTAACCGCGATTGACAGCCTGATGGCGAATAAAATGCGCTCTATTCTAACCATGCTGGGCGTGATCATTGGGGTAGCAGCCGTGATCGCCCTGCTGTCTATTGGCAACGGCGTTACCGCCTCCGTCACCGACGAGATTCAATCTATTGGCACCAATCTACTGGTAATCAGCACCGATTTTGAGAACAGCAACGGCCGTTCCTCACTCAGCATTGACGACGTAGAAGCCCTAGCAGACCCTCTCAATGCCCCAGCCATTGGCGAAGTGGCGGCCAGCAGCAGCGGTATGCAGGAAATTGTTTACAATGGCGTGTCTCAAAGTGAAGCCGTCACAGGGATCACGGCCAATTACTTTGCCGTCAACAATCTTACTGACTTTGCTGCGGGCGACGGGCTTACTCAGGCAGACATTGACACCAGTGCCCGCGTAGTGGTGCTGGGGGCAACGGTAGCCGACGACTTGTTTGGGGACGCATTCCCAATCGGCCGTTCTGTAAAAATAAATGGCGTTAGCTACGAGGTAGTCGGCGTGCTGCAAGAAAGCGGCCAGGGAATTGGCGATAATCCCGACATCACAGCCTACATTCCCATTACCACCGCCCAAACCCGCCTTTACCCAGAACGTACACGCTCCGGAGCCAAAGCGGTAAATACAATCTACGCTGAAGCCATCAATGAAGACGTGACGGACGAAGCCACAACCCAGGTTACAGAGATTTTGCGAGAGCAGCATCGTATCACCTACGCTGGCGAAGACGACTTTTCTATCTTTAGCCAAACGGACTTGCTATCCACGCTAAATACAGTGACGTCTACGCTAACCGCCTTTTTAGGCTCGATTGCCGGGATTTCTTTGCTAGTCGGCGGCATTGGCATTATGAACATTATGCTGGTGAGCGTTACCGAACGGACGCGGGAAATTGGCATCCGCAAGGCGGTAGGGGCACTTAAGCGGGACATTTTGGCACAATTTTTGCTGGAATCCTTACTGTTGAGCTTGCTGGGCGGCGGTTTGGGCATTGCCTTGGGGCTGCTCATCGCCAATCTGTCTGCGTCTGCCCTGGAAATCATCACGGTCATAGATGCTGGCACCATCTCGTTGGCCACTGGCTTTGCCGCTGGTGTGGGGCTACTATTTGGCATTTATCCCGCCTGGCGCGCGGCTGGCTTACGGCCGATTGAAGCCCTGCGGTATGAGTGATATAGTCTGGAAGTGGGCAAGCAGCAAGTCTGCAAGTGGCAAGTTAGTCACTTGCAAACTCGCCCACTCGCAAACTTGCATACTGAATAACCATGCTCAAGCAAAAGATTTTGGTAGTAGACGACGATAAAGAGATTGTCCGGCTGCTGCGGGGGTATTTGGAGAAGGCGGGGTTTGGCGTTTTGGTGGCGCACGACGGCCGCACGGCCGTTCACACCCTGCGCCGCGAAAAGCCAGACCTCATCCTGCTGGATTTGATGCTGCCAGACATGGATGGCTACGACATCACCAGAATTGTGCGGAATGATGCCGCCTTACAGCAAATCCCCGTTATTATGCTCACCGCCCGCGTGGAAGACAGCGACAAAATTGTGGGGCTGGAGCTAGGCGCGGATGATTACGTCACCAAGCCGTTCAATCCCGCAGAGGTGGTGGCGCGGGTGCGGGCGCAGCTGCGAGCCAAAAGTCGGTTGATGAGCGGGGGAGATGGGTTGGAGGCGGCCGTTTACCGCACAGCAAACATTCAAATGGACACGGGCAGGCGCGAGGTGAAAATTGATGGCAAGCTGGTTGAGCTCACCCCCACCGAGTTTGGCCTGCTGCAAACCTTGCTGGAGAACCCCGGCTTTGTCTTTACCCGCAGCGAACTAATTGAGCGCGGCCTGGAGCAGGAATACATCGGCATGGATCGGACTCTGGATAGCCACATTAAAAATTTGCGGCACAAAATTGAGCCAGACCCCAAAAACCCCACATTTATCCAAACCGTGTACGGCATTGGCTACCGATTGGCGGAGGACAAATGAACCGCTTACGCACCCGCCTCATTTTGGCCTTTGTAGGCATCATCCTTTTGGTGACAATTTTGCCGCTTAACTTTTCCTTCCTGGGTCGCTTTTTGGGCGTTTTGGAATCTGACCCAGCTATCGTTGCAATCGTGGATGAGCTCCCACCCGAATCTGTTGCGCGTATCGAAGCCTTTTTTTTGGAAAGCATCCCTCGCCAAATTGGTCGCCTAATCATCCTGGGCGCTCTGGTCGGAACGATAGCCGGACTGCTGATAAGCCGAACCTTAACGGAACCGCTGAATAAGCTGGCCGAAGCTGCCAAATCTATCAATTTTCAAAATTTGGGTCGTCGCGTAGAAGTGCGTGGCACTGAGGAGGTTGTGGCTGTAGCGGATGCGTTTAACGAGATGGCTGAACGGCTAGAAGAAGCTGAAACGTTGCGACGCAACCTGTTGGCTGATGTGGCCCATGAGCTTCGCACGCCGGTGACGGTGATTCAGGGCAATCTCCGCGCCATTTTGGATGATGTGTACCCGCTGGAAAAAGAAGAGGTGGCGCGACTGTACGAACAAACCCGGCTGCTCACCCGTGTCATTGACGATTTACGCGAATTGGCCCAGGCAGAAGCATCGCAACTTTCGCTCAACATTACAGAGGTAGATGTGGCGGCTTTGGTGAAGGAAACGGCCGTATCCTTCCAACCTATCGCCAAAAAACAGCAAGTTGAACTCCATGCCGAGCTGCTGGGAGCGTTGCCAACGCTCCATGCGGATGCAGCCCGGCTGCGACAAAGCCTGCACAATCTGGTAGACAATGCCCTGCGCTACACGCCAGCCAACGGCCGTATCCTGTTAGACGTAGAACAGGTAGATGAAACCGTTCAGATTCGGGTGCGGGACAGTGGGCAAGGCATGCTGCCAGAGCAGATCAGCCACATCTTCGACCGCTTCTACCGCGCCGACCCCTCCCGCAGCCGGGAAAGCGGCGGCTCTGGCCTGGGGTTGGCCATTGTGCGGGCCATTGCCAAAGCGCACGGAGGAACGGTAACGGCCGTTTCCCCAGGGCTCAATCAGGGCAGCACTTTCACCCTCACCCTGCCTGTCACCACAGAATAGAAAAATCCGGGTTTATGCTGTTGAAAACAATCCATAGGGTTTTTCAATTGTCGCATTTTAGGACGCGGACGAGCGCGGGTGACGCGGAAAATTGTTAATAATCTGCGCTCGTCCGCGTTCATCCGCGTCCCATTGGGTTGCGAATCGGACTTTTGAAAAACCCTTCCCATTTCCCCTCTTATCTTTGCGACTTTGGGTGATTGTGTGAAAATGACAGCATGGACGAACGGCCGTTGCCCTTCCCCACCGAAGAAAAAGTTGAAATTAAGCTGCGGCTGCGGCTGCCATTGATTGGTTTTCTATTTTTGCTAGCGGCGGCGCTGCTGCTGCCGCACAAAGTGTGGAATACCCTGCTCGTTGGGCTGGGTGGGCTGTTTGCAGTAGGGTACGTGTGGGTGCGGCAACTGGGGGCGCATTTGCACGCCCAGCGGCGGCTGCGCTACGGTTGGGTAGCGGTGGGCGACCAGCTAGAAGAGCAGTTTACGTTGGTAAACCGCAGCATCGTGCCTGCTCTTTGGGTGGAAATCATTGATTACAGTAACATCCCAGGCCACAAAACGGCCGTTGTCCGCAGCGTGCCCCAAAATCAACAGGTGCGATGGCGAGAAACGGCCGTTTGCCAGCAGCGCGGCCAATTTTTGTTAGGGCCCTGGGCCATCCGCAGCAGCGATCCGTTTGGCTTGTTCCAAATCACCCATTTTTATACCCAAACAGAAGAAATCATCATCCATCCCCCGGTGCATGGGCAACTGCCAATCCCCTTGCCCACAGGAACCAGCAGCGGTCAAGCGCGGGTGCGGCAGCGCAGTTGGCAAGCCACCACCAATGCCGCCTCGGTGCGCGACTACCAGCATAGCGATCCGCTACGCTGGATTCATTGGCCCAAAACAGCCCATCGGGACATCCTCACTGTGCGGCAATTTGACCAGGATGCAACTGGCGACATTTGGATATTGCTGGATTGTGAGGCTGCCGTGCAGCTAGGCAGCGGTGCTCAAGGCACGATTGAACAAACTGTTTTGCTTGGCGCTTCGCTGGCGGCACGGGCTGTACGCCACAATCGGGCAGTGGGGCTGGCTAGCTACGGCCGTTCGCCCCAAATTGTGCATACTGGCAAAGGCGAGGGGCAGCAGTGGCGCATCTTGCGGGCATTGGCCTTGCTAGATGCCAACGGCAGCGCGCCACTTCGTACTGCACTGCAAGATTTGGCGCATCTGGCACGGCGGGGAACGGCCGTCATCATCATCACCCCCACACCCAACGCCGATTGGCTACCAGAGCTTGTGCGCCTGACCCAGCGAGGCATTGAGAGCAACGTGGTGCTGCTAGACCGGCAAAGTTTTGGCAGTGAGGAGAATAGCGACGGGTTGGCAACGGCCGTGCGGCAGTTGGGGTTTCCTTGCCGGCTTATTCAGCAAGGCGAAGTTGGCACGCCGCTGGAAGCACAGCAAAAGCGTGGCTTTTGGGAATTTCGCGTCACCGGTACGGGCAAGGTAGTTGCTGTGAGAACGCCGGGGATGCCATGAAGCAACTCACTTTCAAAACTTACGAACCGCAAGAGAGCTGGCTGACGTTGGTGTTGCTAACGGCCGTACTCTTCTGCCAGGTGGCGGCCGTGCTGGACGTTGGCTGGGTGCCGGAGGATGGCATCGTTGTTTCGGCCACAATTGGCGGCTTGCTGCTGGGTGGCGTGTTAGCCAAACGGCCGCTGGGCACACTCCCCGCCTGGGCACTCATCACCCTTTACGGCTTACTCATTCCGCTGATGGGATTGGCAAATTTATGGCCAACCTGGGCAGCTCTGCGAGGCGGCTGGGGCTCTTTACGGCCGTACTGGTTGCAAAATGGGGCGTTGTTTTTAGATCGGGTAGCTGGTTGGGGAACGGCCGTCTTCAACAACCAAAGCAGCCAGGAAACGGTGGTGTTTGCCCTGGGGCTGGCCTTGCTGAGCTACTTTTTAACCGCCTTCGCCTGCTGGCAGCTATTCCGACACAGACGGCCGTTTACTGGCCTGCAGGCAATCGGGCTGGGGCTGGCGCTCAATGGCTACTTTGGCGGGGCAGATATTTGGTGGCTGGCTCTGTTTGTGGGGCTGACGGCAATTTTAACGGCCGTTATCCACTTCATCACCCTGTCCGAAGGGTGGGAAGCACACCAGGTTGATTATTCCGACGAAGTGCAAATTGATTTGTTCATTTACGCCACAGCAATTGCCACAATTTTGCTTGGGCTGGCGGTGTTCATTCCCAATTTCAGCATTCAACGGCTGGTAGATTTTTTTCAGCAGCAGACTGCGGTGCAGCAAACCGAAGCGGCTCTGGAACGCGCCTTTGGCGGCGTGGCGGCCAGTGGTGGCCAGCCACGGGGGCAAGACGGCGTAGGCGGCAGCGGCATTTTGCCGCGTGACTTTTTGCTTGGCGATGCACCTGAACTGTATGAAACGGTGACAATGACGGCCGTTGTGCAATCCGAGGCAAATTTAGCTGGCATCCATTGGCGGGCGCTAAGCTACGACGTGTACACGGGGCGCGGCTGGGCCTTGTCTGAGGAGCGCATAGAGCCAATTGCAGCCAACACGTCAATCCCTTTGCCCCAAGTGGCAGCCACGGCAACTGTGTCCCAAACGGTTTACTGGCTGCAAGATACACGCTTGGCGCGGTACACGCTGGGGCTGCCGCAGCAGTTCAGCCAGGATGTAGCTGTCCGGTGGCGGGGGCAAACTGATCTGGCGCGGGTGAACGGCAGGGGGCAGATTTATACGGCCAGCTCCCAATTCTCCCTGGCAAGCCCAACAATGCTGCGGCAAACGGCCGTAGCTGATGTGCCACCTGCGCTGCTAGCACGCTACACCGCCCTGCCAGAGGACGTACCTCAGCGCGTGCTTGATTTGGCGCAAGAGGTGGCGGGTGGACAAACCAATCCATATGACCAAGCGCGGGCATTAGAGGAATTCTTGCGACAGTATCCGTACTCTTTAGAAGTGAGCAGTCCGCCTGCCAACGCAGACCCGGTTGAGCACTTTTTGTTTGAGGAGCAGGCGGGCTACTGTGATTTTTATGCCTCAGCGATGGTGGTGATGGCGCGCGCCGTTGGGCTGCCTGCCCGCATGGCCATCGGCTACCTGGCGCAGCTCCCTGCTGCGAGTGTACAAACCATCTACCAAATTAACGGCCACTCCTGGGTGGAGGTCTATTTTGCTGAATTTGGTTGGGTGGAGTTTGAGCCTACGGCCGCCTTCACCAGCCCGCACAGCAACCGCAGCAACCTGGCTCAGCCTCCTGATTTTGGCGAACCGGGCGCACTGCCATTTGAAGAATCAGTCAATCTTAATCTACCACCCATACCAGAAGCGGAGAAAGCACGGCCGTTTCCGTGGCTACCGCTGCTGGGTGCCGGTTTGTTGCTTGCTTTGGTCTGGCGAGGGTGGCGGCAAAGTCGGTTGCCAACTGGGGCAGATGCGGTTTTGTGGAGCTACGGCCGTTTGCAACAAGCCGCCGCCAAATTGGGATACTCGCCACAACCACAGCAAACACCAGCGGAGTTTTTAGACGCATTTCAGGAACATTTGGCAGGATACGGCCGTTCTCCCCGAATCGCCAAACAGATCACCAGCGTGCAGCCCCATGTGGCACGTCTCACCCAGCTTTACGTGCAGCGTTGCTATGCCGGAGATGCACAATCTGGACGACTGTTGGCTTGGGAAAGTTGGCAGCGGGTGAAACGGCCGTTGTGGCTGCTGCGAATCATTCGGTGGTTTGTCAAAATCTAGCGCCTTCAATTATCAATCCGGCAAGTACAAATCGTCTGAGATCCAATTGGCTGGATTGTTATGAATGTATTGAGTAACGGCCGTAAGATGACGTTCGTTACGAATAATTTGCTCGTAATAGTTGCGTTGCCAGATGGGGCTATTATCGTTACCAGGAAAGCGCCGAAACCGCTTCGTCACCTTAGATTTAAATTGCCCAATAATGGCTCCCAAAGAACCCGATTGTAGGGGCGACCCGGCGGGTCGCCCATCTGGGACATTCATATCTGCGCTATTGAGAAAAATCACAATAATGCCATGCAAATGGTTTGGCATGACCACAAACGCATCGAGATGAATATTTGGCCGAACAACGGCCGTTTTCTGCCACTCGTAATAAACTAGCTGCCCCAACAAAGAAAGTTTCATCTCGCCATTGACAATTTTGCCGAACAAGGGCTGCCGCTTGTACGTACAAATTGTCACAAAATAAGCTCCAGTTTGAGTGTAATCATATCCTTTCAAGCGGATAGAGCGACGGTGATGTTTATATGGATCGTATGACATGATGTCCCTCCTAATTCCATCATGTCGGTAGGGGCGACCCGACGGGTCGCCCCTACTGGCCATCGTCAAACTATGTAATCAACTCATCTGGTAAATGATCCAGCCGGTTGAGGTAGAGCAAATCAACTTGCCTTTCGCTAAAGTTTAGCCGGGTGATGGAGGTGTTGTGGGCGTGCAGCCAAATACGGTTGGCGCTTTCGTTGTTACGTAGCGTATTAAAGCCAAACAGTGTACGCAGCACGGCCACAAAAAAGCCGCCATGGGTCACAATGGCTACCCGATCATCCGGCTCATGCCGCTGCCGTAGTTCATCCAGGAACAGTTTCGCTCGCTCCATTGTTTGCTTGCGTGGTTCAAACGGCCGTTCCCACCACCCCGCCTCACCCAAAGAATCTGGCAAAACCAACTGTGGATAATGTTGGGCAAAATACGCTCGGTTTGGCCCCGGCAAACCGACACGCTCATTGGTCTCCAAATGACGCTCAAAAATGCCGCCAGTTTCATGAACAATCTCCCAAGCCACCAGCGGAATAGCCACTTTTTTGGCAATCGCGCTACCCGTATCCACTGCACGCACCATGAGGCTGCAATATAGATGCGTAAAGTTAAACCCCTTGCGATTGTGTGAATCATTTGCCGGGTCTGCCTGCTGCCAATTCTTGGCAATATGCTGCCCTAGATGACGTGCCTGCTGCTGTCCAATTTCTGTTAAGCGCGGGTCTGGAGAACGCCCGATACTGCTGCCTGTCCGCGCCCAAAGCGCGTTATTTTCCGATTGTGCATGTCGAATCATATAAAGTTGCATGGGCAAATTGTAGGGTTGCCCTGCGCTCTCGGCAAGCCTAAAAATCCTTTGTGAATAGTGTGAGGACGGAACACGCAATACGCCATACGGTTTTCATTCATGCCTATCAGCCTAGCGGGTAAAGCCCCCTGGCAATTTGCAGGCAATTGAATTACTTATTGACAATAAACGATACGATAGATAGAATATCTATCATGTCATCTCAAAGCGATTTAGCAGTTGAGCAGCGAATAATGGGCGCGGCGAAAGCGTTGGTGAAGGAAACGGCCGTCTCCTTCACCATGGATCAGCTAGCTGTAAAAGCTGGGGTCTCCCGCGCCACCATTTACCGGCAGTTCGGCAGCAAAAAAGCAATTCTAAAGCGTCTGGCAGATGAGCATGGCCTGGACAATCTTGCCCAGCCAGACGCACCCAGCCGCATTTTGCAAGCCGCCCGCACCCTTTTTGCCCAGCAAGGCATGATGGGGCCGACCATGGAGCAAATCGCCGCCGAAGCCAACGTCGGCGTGGCAACCGTGTATCGTCACTTTGGCGACAGGTCTGGGTTGCTGCATCACTTTTTTCAGGCATATCAGCCAAATCTGCCGCTTACCGCCAAAGAAATCACTGGTGATTTGGTCAAAGATTTAACCCAACTGGTTGCCGTCCTTATCGCTTTCATCGTGGAAAACCAGGACATTGTTCAACACAACTTTAGCAATGCACTGGAATGGCGAGACGAGATGATTGGTGTGCGGCCGTTCCAGCAACGCAGCCTCACCCGTGTAACAACCTTCTTGCAAGAGCGAATAGACGCGGGCCAACTCCGCCCCACCGACCCGCAAAAAGCTGCCGCTGCCCTGCTGGGCATGATATTGTCGTTTAGCTTGGTGATACCCATCTATTACAAAACGCCGAATCCAAAGCCACAGGAAACGGCCGCATTCATCACCAATCTCTTTCTAGACGGCCTTAAACAACCATAGAGCATACTGCGTAAAGAAAACAGAACACGCAATTTTTTTAGAGGAAACAATGAAAAGTGCATCCTATACTCTGCCCTTTAGCCAGATTTCAGCAGCCGATTTGCCGCTGGCCGGCGGCAAGGGAGCTAACCTGGGCGAAATGAGCCGCGCCAACTTCCCCGTGCCGCCCGGCTTTTGCATCATCACCCATGCTTTCCGCGAATTTGTAGCCGCCTGCCCGCAAATGCCGCACTTCCACGCCGCTTTGGCGGCAATTCCGCCAGACGATTTAGTGGCTACACGCAAAATTGGGAAGGAAATCCGCCAAGCACTGCATGAAACGCCCATTCCTGATGCGATAGCAATGGCCGTTGCCCACACCCTCCATCAACTTGACTCCAACGCCGCCTACGCCGTCCGCTCCAGCGCCACTGCCGAAGATTTGCCCGACGCCTCCTTTGCCGGGCAGCAAGACACCTACTTGAACTTGCGCGGTGAGGGAGAAATTTTGGACGCCGTGCGCCGCTGCTGGGCCTCCCTCTTCACGGATCGCGCCATCCTGTACCGGCAGCAAAATGGCTTTGCCCATCAAGACGTTGCCCTCTCCGTTGTGGTGCAACAGATGGTGTTGCCAGACATCTCTGGCATTTTGTTCACCGCGGATCCGGTGAGCCAGCACCGCCACATTTGCTCCATTGATGCTAGCTACGGGCTGGGCGAGGCCCTGGTAGCCGGGCTGGTCTCTGCCGATTTGTACCGAGTAGACAGCCGCACCAACCAGCTCATCGAAACAAAAATTGGCGACAAAAAGTTGGCAATACGGCCGTTGCCCAAAGGCGGCACCACGCAAGAAACCCTCAGCGACGACCAACGCCATGCCCAAGTCCTCAATGAAGCCCAAGCCATTGCCCTGGCCCAACTAGGCAAGCAGATCGAAGCCCACTACAATCAGCCGCAAGATATCGAATGGGCGATTGCTGAAGGGGAACTTTATCTGCTGCAAACCCGCCCCATTACCACCCTCTACCCCCAGCCCACCCCGCAGCCACAAGACGACGCGCTCCACCTTTTCGTGAGCCTGAACCACGCCCAGGTGATGCTAGACCCCATCAAGCGGCTGGGGGTAGATTTTTGGCGGCTGATGTTCCCGACCCGCAAATTGGGCAGCCCCACTGGCCGCAGTCAAAGCCTGACCAGCGCAGGTGGGCGCATGTACATGGACGTCACCCCACTGCTCAGCCTGCGGCTAGGGCGCAAAGCCGTGCCGCTGTTTCTTACGATGGCCGACGAGCAGATTGCCGCTGGCATCCGGGAAACGATCCAGCGGCAATCATTTCGTCAGCGATTAGCCCATCTGCGCCCCAAAACGCGGCTGCGAGACGTTTTAGCCTACCTCGGCCCCGTCCTCAAAACGACGCTCAGCTTCCTCTTCCGGCGCGATCCGGAAACGACGCGGCAGGAATTAACTGACCGAATGGACAGGCTGGTTGCCGCTAGCCAGCAGCGTATTTTGGCCCAACCAGCCGGGGCGGCTCGCCTACAGAAAATCGAAAGAGAGTTTGGTGACGCGTTTGTTCACTTATTGCCCGATTTCCCGGCATTGGTAGCAGGTGGCATTGTGTCGCAAAGATTGCTGGCCAAAGTGGTTGGTCGTCGCGCCAACCCGGATGATTTAACGGCCGTTGCTCGTGGACTCAGCAGCAATGTGACGACAGAAATGGACCTCGCTGTGGGCGATTTGGCAGATTTGGTACGTCAATCGCCGCAGCTTGTGACCCACTTTCAGCAAAATCCACCCACGCAGGCATTGGCAACCGCCGCCAGCGTACCTGGCAGCAGCCCGTTTTTGGCAGGCTGGGCCGATTTTCTGGCGCGCTACGGCATGCGCGGACCATCCGAAATTGATATTTCGCGCCCGCGCTGGCGTGAAGACCCCACTTCGCTGCTACAATTTGTGGTGGGCAATTTGCACCACGCCGAGCCAGGCAGCCACCGCAGCCACCATGCCGAATTCACCGCCGCAGGCGAGGCAGCCGGTGAGCGACTCATCGCTGTCGCAGGCCAGGGCGTGCTGGGCTTTATCCGTCGCCCGCTGGTGCGCCGTCTGGTGAAAACGGTGCGCGGTTACACATCGGGGCGGGAGCATCCCAAATTTTTCCTTATCAAGCTGCTGGGCATGATAAAGTTGATTTTGCTGGAAGAGGCAGAGGCGTTAGTGGCAAACGGCCGTCTTCATCACCCCGAAGATATTTTCCACCTAGACCTCACCGAGCTGATCAATGTTGCAGCAAATCCAGAGGTAGATGTACGACCGCTTATCGTCCAGCGAAAGGCGGAATTTGCCCGCTTTCACAAACTCACGCCACCCCGCTTGCTTACCAGCGACGGCGAAATTGTGCAGGCAAAACTTAGCCGGGATGGACTGCCAGAGGGGGCTTTGGTGGGCAGCGCAGCTTCCAGCGGCACCATTGAAGGCGTTGCCAAAGTGGTGCTAGACCCCAACAAGGATGTGCTGGCCAAAGGGGAAATACTGGTGGCACCCTTCACCGATCCGGGCTGGACACCGCTATTTATCAATGCGGCCGCACTGGTGATGGAAATAGGTGGCCTCATGACGCACGGCTCAGTCGTCGCCCGCGAGTACGGCATCCCAGCCGTCGTGGGCGTTGCGGGGGCAACACAACAAATCAAAACGGGGCAGCAGATCCGCGTGCATGGGGATGCTGGATTTGTTGAGATTTTGTAAGCTGAACTATGACCACGCGGTGATCGGCCGCTCTTCCTTGACGCCATCCACAAAAATGTCTACCTTCTCGTTGTAAAAGCAAAGCAAGCCTTTTATTTTTGGCGCTTCGGCAATGGGGTCTGGATACCCCCATACAAGGTCTTTGTAAACATTTTCCCCAATTTTTATTGACCAGTAAGAGGCGACGCCTTTGTAAGGGCAAACGGTTTGGCTGTTGGTTGCCTCTAGCAAAGCCATGTTCACATCTTCGGCGGGCAAGTAATAGCGCGTGGGCAAATTGGTCTCAAAGAGTAAGTACGGCCGTTCTGACTCGGCCACCGTCACCCCATCTACCTCCACCCGAATGTGGCGCGTGCTGGGCACAGTATCTACACGATGATAGGGATCACGCGGATGCACAAAGACCTCTTCATTCTCCTCGAACCATTTATCCATTTTGTTCCAGCGAAAGGCAACGTACCCTTCAATGCCGTTCAACCCTTCTGGAGCTTGGCTGTAGCTCCAGGCGGCATTGTTTACTTGGTGATTGTCCACTTTTACATGCCAACTCATGCGCCCTTTGCCGCTCCGCCCAGTATCTACCAAAAACTCTTGGCGCACATCTTCTTCGGGGAAATAATAATGCAGGCGCGGGCCACCTCCTTCCCACACCAGCAACGCTCTGCGGCTGTCGGCCACAAATTCGCCATTCAACTCTGCCCGAATCCACCGTGGGGTGGGTTCCCAATGGTATCCATTTTGTGATTTCATCGTTCACCTCCACCTTTTCAGATGCAATTTGGAGATGTTTCTTACGTGTAGTGGGAAAAAGCAAAACGGGGCAGCACATCCTGTGTAAGGGAGTGTCGGGTTTGTTGGGATATTGTAGACAGGCCAATTTTTAGCAATCTTTCCTATTCTGCACAAAACCCCTAGCAATTGTCGCGCCAAAAATTTATACTCAATTTATGAAATAGTTTTTTACGGCCGTTATGAAAAGCAATCCGTTTGTTATTCATACGATGAATACATGACCCAAACGCTAGAAACGCTTCAGGTTCACGCAGAAAACGCTGAAACGCCCCAGCAAGCAATCAATGCTTTGCTGAATTTGGCCGATCACCTTAGCACTTACGATTTTCAGCAAGCCATTTCCTCTCTAAAAGAAGCACAAAAAATCATAGAAACCAATGCTCTTGACCCCAAACAACTTATACACATTTTTAGCCAAATTGGCAGTTTACTAAATGATTTGCGCGATAATGATTCAGCCATTCACTATCTGAAAAAAGCAATTACATTAGCAGAAACCCATCAAGAAAACCTGCACAAAGCCAACGCCCTAAGGCTGATGGGCTTTGTGCAAATGGAATTGGGCAACCTAACTGAGGCTTTATCCCACTACCTGCACGCTCTGGAGCTAAGCCGCGCTGAGTGTCACCTCCATGCTGAAGTAAACGCACTCGGCGGCATTGGTCTCGTCTATGGTGAGATGGGCAACAGTGAGCAAGCTCTGTTGCATCTAAACCAAGTGCTGGAACTAAAAGAAGCGAACAATTTGGACGACATTGACAAAGCCCTAAACAACTGTGCCATAGAGCACATTAAGATAGGAGATTTTGACAAGGCTCTCGAATACGGTTTGCGAGCTTTGGAAATTACAAAGGCTAAAAATGATCAATTTAGCGCTGTGTTTTCCAGAAATCGCATCGGCGAAGCCTACATGGGCTTAGGTGAACTTGAGCAAGCAGACATTTACTTGCAGCAAAATTTAGATTTTCTACAGACAGAGAGCCTAAAACCACGTCGCCTGCATCCCCTACGCCACATGGGAACGCTACGCATTCTACAGAAGCAATACCATGCGGCAATTCAATACCTGGAAGAAGCGTTAGAAATTGCCAAAACGTCAGAAGGTAAACAGTTCATTTACGAAGTTTATGAAAAACTGGCAGAAGCTCACAAAGGAGCAGGTAATTTTGAACAGGCTCTGCATTACTTTGAGCAGTTTCACACGCTCAAAGAAATTGTGTTCGATGAACGATCTAAAAAAGCAAGGCATGATCTGGAAGTAGCCTACCGCACAGAAGCAGCACAGCGTGAGGCTGAATTATTGCAGCAAAAAGCAAAAGAATTGGAGCATGAAATACAAGAGCGAAAGCGAGCAGAAGAGAAAGCTTCCCAAGCTAGCCAGGCTAAAAGCAGATTCCTGGCAACGATGAGCCACGAGCTGCGAACCCCGCTTAACTCCATTATTGGATTTGCTGAATTGATCGAGCTAGAGCTGACAGAGCAGCAAAATATGACATTGGTAGAAGATGTTCAGCGCATTCACAAAAATGGACTGCACCTGCTTAATCTAGTCAATGATGTATTGGACATGGCCAAGGTTGAAACTGGCAAGCTGGTTATTTACCCGGAGCTTGCGTCTCCCTGGCTCATCGTTCACGAGGTAACACAGTCAGTTGCATATTCAGCCAAAAGTGGTGTCGAATTTATTGTCAAAGCTGATCCAGAACTGTCCCATTTTATGATTGACACATTACGCATCAAGCAAGTTTTGCTCAATTTACTTAGCAATGCGTTCAAGTTTACGGACGAGGGTTGGGTGAAGTTGTCTGCTGAAGCAACGGCCGTTTCCATCCAGTTCATTGTCGAAGATAGCGGCATTGGCATCCCCGCCGATCAAACGTCTGCCTTGTTTGAAACCTTTGCCCAAGTGGATACGCCTAAAAATCGAACATTGCGTGGAACTGGTCTCGGGTTGCCCATCTCGCGCGACCTAGTTCGTTTGCATGGCGGCTCAATCAGTGTAGAAAGTGTCGTGGGGCAAGGCTCAAAGTTTGTGGTCACGCTACCGCGCAATCTGCCGGGAACAGATACGCTTGATGAGTAAACACCAAATCTTGTATATCGAAGACAACGATGACAACTTCCGATTGGTTGAGCGTATTTTAAAACGTTTAGGATTGGAACTAGATCGGGCAACAACGGCCGCTTCTGGTATACAAATGGCTCAAACGAATCAGTATGCGCTCGTCCTGACCGATATTTTGCTGCCAGATAACAGCATTGACGAAGTACATTACCATCTTCTCTACCCATTGCGACAGCAAATTGGCCCCAATGTGCCGTTGGTGGCGGTTACCGCCCATGCCTTCCACTTTGATGAAGCATTTTTACTTGCCCACGGCTGTGACTATTTTGTGGCAAAACCACTTCACGTTCTTGAGTTTCAAACGCTGATCACGCAGTTGCTGGCATAGCTGGCTACTTTAGCCAAATAAAAGCAAAACGGCCGCTTCCGGTGGAAACGGCCGTTTGCCTGTATGGGGGTATTAGCTGCTAAATTTAGTTCTGCTTTTTCAACAAATCACGGATTTCTGTTAGCAAATCCTCTGCCGATGGGCCTGCTGGCGGCGCAGGCGGCTCTTCCTTCTTCATATTGTTCGCCTGACGAACAATTAAGAAAATGACAAAGGCAATAATTAGGAAATTGATGATGGCTTGAATGAAGTTGCCGTAGGTGATGCTCGCATCCCCCACTTCAATCGCCAAAGTCGTAAAATCTGTGCCGCCTAAAATTGCGCCAATGAGCGGCATGATGATGTCGTTTACCAACGACGTTACAATTGCCCCAAACGCACCGCCGATAATGACTGCTACGGCCAAATCCAGTACATTGCCTTTGGCAACAAATTCCCGAAACTCTTTAATCATGTTACTTTTTCCTCCACTTACTCAATAAAATTTATGCGCTTATCGCTGCATCCGGTCGTTAGAACCCCCTTGCCTTACATAAGTCACAAATTTTACAGTTCTTTTATGAATTTGACAGAAAGAATCTCCTAACCCAACGTAGCAGACTTTACTGCCTCGAACCAGCCACCACCCCAAGGGTCTTTTCGCCAAAATCCAGTTAAACGGTACGGTAGCCATAATTTAGGCTTGCTTTTGGCAACGGCCGTTTCCGCCAACCGCACTATCTCAAAACTGTCACCATCACCAAAATAGAAACCCCGTCCGCCCGTCCAGCCCGGCAACCGCACCCCAGCGATAGTTGTTTTTTGGTTCTTCAACCTGGGCAGCAGGCGCAGCGGCACATCGTCACTAGTTTGCTCTTGCACCACCGCCAACGGATTAGCTGAAACGGGCCAGCCCAGAACGGCAGTTTCCCACGCTAACTGCTCCGCCACACTTTCTGCCTCAGCCTGGGGCTGCAATCCCAAATCGAAGCCAAGCTGGTGGGCACTACCCGCTCGCGCCACATCGGTAGCCTCTGCCAACAGGGCTGCGCGGCTCTGGCCCAGCCCCGTGAGTGCGCCACACTGAATCAGGTGCGTCACTTCCCTTTTTTGTAAATCTACCCGACTCAGCAAATCACGCAGGCTGGTAAACGGCCGTTCCACCCTTTCTTGCACAATTGCCCGCACCGCCGCCCGCCGCAAATCCCGCACCTGCCCCAATCCCATCCATAAAATGGGGGATTGGAGATTAGAGATTGGAGATTTTTGCGGCTCAATCTCCAATCTCCAGTCTCTAATCTCCCCCGCCGTCAGCGTAAACTTCCGCCCGCTAAAATTTATGTGCGGCGGACGCACCCCAATGCCGAGCCGCTGGGCTTCGGCAATGTAGATGGCTGGGTGATGAAAACCGCCGTAGTCACGCAGCCGCGCACACAAAAATTGGGCAGGATAATGTGCCTTCAGGTACGCCGAACGATAGCTGACATCTGCGTAGGCAGTGGCGTGTCCCTGGTTGAAGCCATAGCCTGCAAAAGCCATCACCTGCTCCCACAACGTTTCTGCCTGTGCCTCAGTAAAATCGCTTTTGGCTTGGCAACCACCCACAAACCGCTGCTTCATTGCCGCCATTTCCGCTGCTTTGAATTTGCTCATCCCGCGCCGCAAATGGTCAGCTTTGGCCCAACTCAAGTGGGCAATCTCGGTGGCTACACGCAAAATCTGCTCTTGGAACAGCAAAACGCCCTGGGTGCTGTTTAAAATCGGCTCTAATGCCGGGTGCAAATAGCGCACCTGCTCCTCACCTCGGTAGCGGCGGACGAAGGCCTGCGCCATGCCGCCAGTGGCCGGGCCGGGCTTGAAGAAGGCATTGGCCACCGCCAAATCGCGCAAATTGGTAGCTTTTAGCTGCCGCAGGGTGCGCCGCGCCCCGGAACTTTCACATTGAAAGACGCCGATAGTGTCGCCCTTTTGCAGGTGAACGGCCGTTTCCTCATCGTCCAGCGGTATTTGCAGCAAATCAAAATCGGGGTCAAGCGTGGTGCGAATGGCTGCGGCCGTATCTGCCAGCACCGTCAGCGCCCGAATGCCCAGCAAATCAATCTTGGGCAGCCCAATTTTCTCCACGTCCCGATGGTCATACTGCGTCGTCAGGAACCCTTTAGGCGCAAGCTGCACCGGTACAAAATCGGTCATTGGCCCCGGCGAAATTACAATGCCGCCTGGATGAATGCTCATGTGGTGCGGCTGGCCAATAATCTCGAACGCAGTTGCCAAAATGTTCTGTTGGGCCACATCTTTCACTTGAGCCAGCAAATCTTCCAACGCTTTTTTGCTGCGGCGGCGCGGATCGGGATGCCAGCCACGCGGCAGTAGCGCCGTTAGCGCTTTGATTTCTGGCTCGGCCAAACCGTGTACTTTAGCCGTCTCGCGCACGGCCGATTTGGGCTGCATGGTGCTAATGGTGGCCACCAGAGCCACCCGGTCTTCACCATATTTTTGGCGCACATAATTCAGCACCTCGTCGCGGCGGCGGCTACAAAAATCGAGGTCAATATCGGGCAGATTGGCGCGGGCAGGGTTGAGAAACCGCTCGAACAGTAGCTCGTTGCCAATGGGATCCACGTTGGTGATGCCCAGGCAGTAGGCTACCAGCGAGTTGGCCACGCTGCCGCGCGTGTTCACCGGCACGGCCGTTTCGCGGGCAAAGCGGGTAATGTCGGCCACCAGCAAAAAGAGTGGTGCAAAACCCTGCCGGTTGATCAAATCCAGCTCTTGGGTTAAACGTTCAGTAATCGCTTTTTTGGGGGAACGGCCGTATTTTTGCTGCAGGCCCACTTGGGCAGCCTCAGCCAGCACGGCCTCCACCGTTTGCTCCGCAGGCAACGCTAATTTTGGCCAGATGGGACTGCCGTCCGGCAACGCAGGTTCGCACTGTTCCACAATCGTGCCTACCGTGGGCACGGCCTCTGGCAGCTCGGCAAATCGCTCCGCTACCGTTTCATGAGGCAGCCAGTGCAGTTCTGCATCGGGCGCACCGCCGCCGGGCAGCGTCTCTGCAGGCACCTCGTTCATGTGGCAGTTCTGATCAATGGCTGCTAGCAGGCGCAGGCGGGTGGCTTCGGCTGGTTCCAGGCAAAAAACAGGCTGGAGCGCCACCGCCTGCAAGCCAAATCGTGCCGCCACGCCAATGCTCGCTTGTGCCAGGGTAATGTCGTCAGGTCGTTGCAGGGTCACGCCCAGGTAAGCATCTTCCTCAAACAGTCCCACCAGTCGGGATGCGTGCCGCGCTGCCTGCTTGTGCTGTTTGGCAGCAACTAATCTTGCCAGCCAGCCGGTTTTACCACTGTCTATGGCAATGAGATTTTGGGTAAACGGCCGTAGCGCCTCCCAAGCCAATCCATTTTTCAACAAATATTCCCGCTGTGTGCTGCCCTGCACCAACGAGGAGAGGCCGCACAGCGAACGGTAGCCCGCTGCCCCTTTGGCCAGTAGCACCAGTTCGCCCCAGCCCAACCCCGGCAAATTCACCGCTTCTGGCAGCGTAACCCGTAGGGTTAGTCCCACAATCGGCTGGATGTTGGCGGCGCGGCATGCTTCGTTGAAGGCAACGGCACCGTACAGCACTGCGCTATCAGTGAGGACCAGCGCAGACAGTCCCTCAGCGGCGGCATGGGCAACAAGCTGCTCCACCGTTGCAGTTGCGCCTAAGAGGGTATAATGGGAGTGGACACGTAGATGAGTGAAGGTCTCGTTCATGTGTTTTGGATCATATGTTCGAGTAAGCTTGTTGGCAAGCCCTTTTTCTGTGCAAAATTGCTCACAGGGAGCAAACTCCTTTGCCTGTCGCTCCCGCGCAGGCGGGAATCCAGAAAATAGACTCCCGCCTGCGCGGGGAATGACAAGCGAGAGGTTTTACAAAAAAGGATATCCGGATGATTTCTCAGGCGTTGGCCGCTCAATTGAAGGATGCGGGGTTGGTATGGCACACCTCGGTGCATGATTTTTTTGCCATTCCAGACCGGGATTTGGACGGCCGTATCTTTGTGCTGTCTGACATGATGGTGACGATGCAGCTACTGCGCGGCTGGCCTGCGGTGGTGTTCCACGGCACGTCTGAGTGGGCATTGGATTATTTGTTCACGCATGAAGCAATCTGGTTACCCACCGAAAGCCAACTTCGGGAAAAGTTAGAGGAGGAATTGGCAGCGCGGAACGGCCGTTTCCATCAGCTCCAGCGGCAAGAAGCAGGCTACGTTTGTGAGGTTGCGCTGGATGGCGAAAGATTGGCATTTACGGCCGTTGACCCCAGCGAAGCCTACGGTTTGGCACTGCTAGACCTGCTGCAAAGACCAATGCTTAAATGAAAATGCTACAAAGCAGGTATAATTAACCAGTATGGAAGGAAATGATCGCTTTGGCTTTTTCTCTGCCCTGGTGTTAGGCGTTCTTTTGGTAGCCATTGGGCTGCTGGCTATGGAGTATGTCGTTAATAACTGGTGGCCCATAGATATCAATCGGCTAGATTTGGTGCGCGCAGCTGCCGAAGGCCGCGCCGATGCCGTCTCGCTGCTAGAGGCGGCCAACTTTGAAATCATTTTGGTTTTTTTGGCAACGGTGTTAACGGCCGTAACTGGCGTCGCCCTCCCCATTGCTTACCTGCTCAACCGTCGCTTCACGGCCTTCACTGACCGTCGCTTTGGGCGTATCGAATCCTCTCGATTGATGGTGGCCCTGCGCCAGGCAATGGCCGCAGGCATTTGGGTGGCGTTTTGCATCTGGCTGCAAATGAACCGCTCCTTTGGCCTGGCCGTGGCCTTGTTGGTAGCCGTCGTCCTTATTTTGTTTGAAATTCTGCTGCAAATTCGCAGCCGCACCGCGCGGGCGAATTTGCAGTAACCAGTAATTGGTAAACGTTAATCAGTGACGCAAGAAAACACACAAAAGCTGCTGCGCGAACTTCCCAGCGTGGATCGTTTGTTAAATAGTTCGATGGCGGTAGAGATGGAATTGGCTTACGGCCGTACCCTCACCCTAGAAAGTTTGCGCCAAAGTCTAGAGGTGGCTCGCCATTCTATTCTCAGCGGCCAGGCCAGCTACGCACCCATGAACGCCATTCTGATAGACGAAGCGCGACTTTGGCTAGAAAAGCACCTCGCCCCCACTTTGCAACCCGTCATCAACGGCACAGGGGTGATTGTGCACACAAATTTGGGACGCGCCCCGCTGAGTACGGCCGCTCGCCAAGCAGTTGAAAATGCCGCCAAAGGATACAGCACGCTAGAGTATGATCTAGCCAGTGGCCAGCGCGGCTCCCGTGCGGTTCATGCAGAGCAGCTCATCACCCGGCTCACCCAGGCAGACGCGGCGCTCGTGGTGAATAACAACGCAGCGGCCGTTTTGCTCATGCTCACCGCACTCTGCCAGGGTAAAGAAGTGATTATCAGCCGGGGACAGTTGGTAGAAATCGGCGGCGGCTTCCGCATTCCAGACGTAATGGCCCAATCTGGTGCAAAACTGATTGAGGTAGGCACCACCAACCGCACTCATTTACGCGATTATGCCAATGCGATTTCGGAAAATACGGCCGCTCTCCTTGTCGCCCATCATTCCAATTACAAAATCGTCGGCTTTAGCAGCGAACCAACGCTTGCTGAACTCGCCGAATTAGCCCATGAACACAACTTGCCCCTGCTGTACGATCAGGGCAGCGGTGCCCTGCTAGACAGCAGTCCGTATGGCCTGGAGCCAGAACCGACGGTGCTGGATGGCCTTGTGGCAGGAGCAGATGTGGTGGCTTTCAGTGGCGATAAGCTGCTGGGCGGCCCCCAAGCGGGCATTTTGGTAGGGTGGCAAGAGCTGATTGCCCAACTCAAAAACCATCCACTGGCCCGCGCCGTGCGTGCAGACAAGCTCTGCCTGGCGGCACTTGCTGCCACGCTCACCCACTACCTCACAGACAAAGCGTTGGAAGAGATTCCTGTTTGGCGTATGATTTCGCGTCCACTGGATGACATTGGCTCAGACGCAGATACCTGGGCAGCGCGGTTGCAAGAACAAGGCATTCGGGCAGAGGTGGTAGACGGCCGTTCCACCGTCGGCGGCGGCAGCTTGCCCGGAACCAGCTTACCCAGCCGCGTGGTGGCCATCAGCCACGACAATGTGGATGCGTTGGCAGCCCGCCTGCGTGATGAAAAAGTGCCGGTCATTGGTCGCATTCAGGACGGCCGTTTCCGCATTGACCCACGCACCATCTTGCCTGACCAAGTTGAAATATTGCTACAATCATTGATAAACTGTTCCAAAAAGTAAATGTTACCAACCATTTAGGGATGGCCATGAGTGAAACAAGCCAAAACAGCCGAATATTAGCTATCGAAACCTCCTGTGATGAAACCTCTGCGGCGGTGGTGGAAGACGGCCGTACCATACTTAGCAACATCATCGCCAGCCAGGTAGATTTGCACGCCCAGTTTGGCGGCGTTTTCCCTGAAGTTGCTTCCCGGCGGCATATTGAGGTCATTCATGCAGTCGTGCAACAAGCGTTGGAAGAAGCACACATGGGTCTGGACAACATGGATTGCATTGCCGTCACGCGCGGGCCGGGGCTCGTTGGCTCGCTGCTGGTGGGAGTAAACATGGCCAAGGGGCTCGCGCTGGCCCGAAACAAGCCATTTTTGGGCATCAATCACATCGAGGGGCACATTTATTCGCTTTGGCTCACAGAGCATGTGGATGAAATTGAATTTCCCATTCTCACCCTGGTGGTCAGTGGCGGGCATACGGAACTGTACCTGATGACGGATCATGGCCAGTATCAGCATCTCGGCGGCACGCTGGATGATGCTGCGGGTGAAGCGTTCGACAAGGTGGGGCGGCTGCTGGGCTTGCCCTTCCCCGGTGGCCCTGCCATTGATAAATTGGCTCCGTCTGGCAGCGCAACGGCCTACAAATTCCCCCGCGCCGTGATGGACGATGGCTACAATTTTAGTTTTAGCGGACTGAAAACGGCCGTTTCCCGACAAATTAAGCATTTCGATAAAGCCAGGCTGCCAGTGGAAGATTTGGCGGCTAGCTTCCAAACGGCCGTCGTAGACGTGTTGGTTGCCAAAACAGCCCGCGCTGCCGAAGCATATGGCGTCACCGCTGTCCATCTTTCCGGGGGTGTTTCTGCTAACAAAGAACTGCGGGAGACGATGCAAACGCAACTTCCTTTGCCCGTACGGTACCCTCCTCCTATTCTCTGTACCGATAATGCGGCTATGATTGGGGCAGCGGCACATTGGCATTTTGTAAACGGCCGTCGAGACACCCTAAACATTGATGTTATCCCCAGTTTGCAACTGATTTAACAGTTTAAACATTGTGAGCGTACTCTAAAACGGCCGTATGCAATCATGAATTTGCCTCACATCGGCACACAAAGCAGGCCGATTGTAAACTGGTTAGTAGTAAAATTGATGCGTATCGTGGTATCATGTTCCAAATGGATCACTCTATTCAAGATGCAGAATACATGCCAGAGCTGAGAGACAGTGAACGGCTTCATACCCTGTATGTGGTAAACCATATGCTCAAACAGGTTGAAGCTGATGGCCTGAATATTAAGCTCATGCTTCCCAGAGTGCTGAATCTCTCTGTCCAGCAGCTAGAAGCAGATGATGGCAGCATCATTGTTGTAAACGAGACGCAAAAAGTAGAACATGCCTGGCTAACAGGAGAAACCACACAGCCGATTCAATCCGAAGAGTTCCTGGAAACTATCATGAATAGCGGCGTTGCTGGCTGGGTCATTCGCAACCACCAGCCGCTCATTATCCACGACACCCAAAACGACGAACGGTGGCTACCACGTCCTGGCCACACGACCAGCCATCAACCCTGGTCTGTTATTTGCACCCCCTTCTCTGTGCGTGACCGCGTTATTGGAGCGATAACCATTCACAAGTTAGGCACAAACCAGTTTGATGAACGTGATTTGAGCCTACTAACCGCCATTTCTAATCAAGCAGCCAGCAGTATTGAAAACGCACGCCTTTTTGAAGCCTCCCAGCGACAGCTAACAATTTCAGCCCTGCTCAATGAAGCCAGTCGTGTTATTAACTCGTCGCTGGATATTAACGAAATCATGCAGTCGTTGCTGGCGCAAATGAATGATTTTCTGAATGCTGAAGCAATTTCTATTGCGCTGGTAGATGTACAAACAAATGAACTGGTTTATCAGGTAGCTGAAGGTATTGGGGCAGAAGAGATTGTTGGCTTGCGCTTACCCAGCAACCAGGGGCTGTCTGGTTGGGTGATGCAGCATTCTGAACCGGCTCTCGTTGCCAATACGCGCCTCGATCCCCGTTTTCATCACCTTGGAGATAAGCGAACGGGGTATTCTACCCTGGCAATGATTTGCGCTCCGATGATCTTCAAAGGGGATGTTTTAGGCACTATTCAAGCAATAAATCCAATTGACGGTACCTTTACGGAACAAGATTTAGATGTTTTGGTAAACCTTGCCAATATTGCCAGTACTGCCATTGCCAATGCTCAACAATACGCACGCACCGTGGCCGCAGAGTCTCGCTACACAAGCCTGTTCCAGGACAGCGTTGATCCCATTATTCTGACAGATTTGCGCGGCCATATAGTAGAAGCGAATCGGCGAGCCTCAGACTTGTGGGGATTTAGCCGCTCTGATTTGCTGAATATGTCTATTCAGGATTTGCACCCGGAAACGGCCGTTCTGCCCAAAGCCAAAAAAATCCGTTCCGACAAAGTCATCATGTTCCACAGCAATGTACGCACTAAAAATGCCAATCCTATCCCCATGGAGGTATACACCAAGCGCACCAGCCATGGGGAGGGTCAATTGCTGCAATGGATTCACCATGACATTAGTGAGCAAGTTGAGTTAGAAAAAATGCGGGAAGATTTAACCGCGATGCTGTTCCATGACCTGCAAAGCCCCCTCGGTAATGTCATATCCAGTTTGGAGCTTCTCGCCTATGAAATTCCAACAGAGGCCGCTAATTCGCCACTGTATGCCATGCTGGACATTGCTCGCCGCAGCAGTCGCCGCCTAGAAACCCTCATTCGCTCCTTGCTAGATATTAACCGCCTCGAAGCCGGTCAGCCCATCATGGAACAAGTGCGGGTAAATATGAACGATTTGGTCAATGAGGTGTATGAAATTGAATTCCCCAATTTTGAGCAGCGGCGTGTTCATTTTGCCAACGCCCTGCCGGATGAGCTACCCCATGTTTTTGTAGAAGAAGATATGATTCGCCGGGTGCTGGTAAATTTGGTCAACAATGCCCTCAAATACAGTTCTGAAGACCAAACAATCACGCTTTCGGCACAGGTACAGCCTGAAAATGACCGAATGCACCTATCGGTAAGCGATGAGGGTCAGGGCATCCCCAAGCAGTATCGAGAATCTGTTTTTGAAAAGTTTGAACGTATCCAAGCCAAAGACAGCAAAGCCAAAGGGCTCGGTCTGGGTCTTGCTTTTTGTCGGTTGGCTGTAGAAGCACACAACGGCCGTATCTGGGTAGATGATGCGCCATCTGGTGGAGCCCGGTTCAATTTCACCTTACCACTTGCTACAGATTAACCCCCTCTTCCCTTCCTAAAGGGAGGTGAGGCTGAGGCGTCAACCACAACACACACTGTCTTCCCATGTAGAAAATTGACCTACTAGTGTGGTTTGGCATTTGTCACCGACTAATCTTGTCAAGCAGTTTGCCTACCTCTTTTGCCAAAACCTGCACACTGGGTTCTTCCATAATTGACATGTGCGACCCTGGCACAGGAATCAGTTCCACACCCCCCTGAGCCAAATGATTCCAACCATGATACCCACGATCTTCTGTGGCAGCGTAAAAGGTGATCTTCCCGGCATACGGCCGTGGCAAATATTTATGCGAGAGCGCCAGATTATGCTTGATCATCTGATTCATTACCTTGCTGGTTTCGCTATCATCGTACGGATTTTTATCGTATCGCTCTGCGGGTTTACGGCGGTCGTAAACTCGGTCGCCACCAGTTACAATTTCGCTCATGTAAGTCAGCCGATCGCCAGTTGAAAGATCGCTCATTCTTCGGGCATGAAACGCCTGTTTTTCTTGCAGGCTGCTAACAAGATGGACTGCTTTACTGCGTAAATCTAAGGTTTCATTGTACAGCGGCAGTTCGGTCGCCTTGCCGTCAAATAGAACAAGCGCCCCAATGGGTAGGTTTTGTTCAACCATTTGGCAAGCCATTTCATAGGCGACGTACGAGCCGAATGAATAACCCGCAACCACATACGGGCCATTTGGCTGATGGGCAACCATCGCATCAATATATTGGGCCGCCATTGCCTCAACGCTATCCAAACGAGATGCTTTCCCATCCAGTCCCTGCGCCTGAAAACCGTATAGCGACTGTTTTGCATCCAAATGTCTGGCAAGCTTTACCATTCTCATGGTGTGCCCACCTACGCCGTGAACGCAAAACAGCGGAACGTTTGTACCATCCGACTTCATCGGCACAATGGGCGACCATTTTTTCTCAACGACGGGTTCAGGCGCGTTCGTTGGTTCAGTTTCTTCAGATGCCGGTTCGTTGGCAGGTGCGGCCGTTTCTTCCACTTCCACTGATTTTTCTTCTGCGGACGCAGGTTGGCTTTGGGCACCTAGCAAATCTGCCATGTAGGCAATGCTAGGATTGCTCAGAAACTCGCTCATTGGGACGTCTACCTGCAAGTCTGTGGCGATGCGGTTGCGAAGCTCAATAGCCATGAGCGAATCAATCCCCATTTCATCCAGCGCGTGATCCAGCTCCAATTTTGATTTTTCCATCCCGCCAATTCGGGCAATTTCTGTTTGGACGTAATCTACCAAAATCGTTTCGCGCTCGTCGCCAACGGCCGTTTCTAATCGAGCCAGCACTTTTGAATGGGAATCGGCCTTCTTTGCCGATTTTTTAGCAACTCCATCCTCTTTTTGCGCCAGTTCCGCCAGAAAAGTTTGCTGCACATCAGCGGAAAATTGCTGCACGTAACGCGACCAGTCGGCAGGAATCACGCCAACCTGTGGCGCGTCGGCATGAAGGATTCGGTTGAGGATATTCATGCCTAGCTCTGGCGAGATTTTGCCCATGCCAGACAAGGCCCGGCGACGCTCAATCGCCTCGCCCATGTCGGCAGCCATACCCACTTCTGACCAGGCACCCCAGTTGATGCTAACGGCCGTTAAGCCCCGCGCCTGGCGATAATGGGCCAATGTATCTAAAAACGCATTGGCTGCCGCATAGTTGCCCTGCCCTGCCCCGCCCCACAACGATGAAACGGAAGAAAAGAGAACAAAGAAATCCAGCGGCAGATGCTCAGTGAGCCGGTGCAGATTCCAAGCCCCGTCTACCTTTGGCGCAAACACTTTGGCAAAGCTTTGCCAACTTTGCTGCTGCAAAATGCCATCTGCCAGCACACCAGCCGCATGAATGACCCCGCGCAAAGGCGGCATCATTTCGTTCGCTTCGGCCAAAACTTTTTCCAGTGCTGCCATGTCGGCAACATCTGCCTGGGCAGCCACGGCGTTGACGCCTCGGTTTTGGAGATCGGTGAGGGCTGATACGGCCGTTTCCGACGGCGCACTTCTACCCAACAGCAACAAGTGATCGGCTCCGTTGTCTGCCAACCAGTTGGCAACTTTCAGGCCAAGTCCACCAAGACCACCGGTGATCAGATACGTCCCGTCGGCATGAATACGCTTGTGATTGACCACTGTCTGATCGTCGGTAGGTAGTTGGTGTGTCACCACCACCTTGCCAATATGCTTGGCCTGAGACATAAAGCGGAAGGCGTCAATCGCCTCCTGAATTTGGAAGCTGTAACGTGGCAATGGTTTATACGCACCTGTCGCAAACTGTTCGGCAACCTGTTGGAACATTTCCTGAAAGAAGTCTGGCTTTTTCTGAGCAACCGATTGACCCAGGTGGAACCAATGGTAAGCTACGTCTGGCCGCACGGCAGCCATCCTATCCTCATCCCACACGTCTGTGGCACCAATTTCGATGAAACGGCCGTTTTCAGCCAAACAGTCCACGCTCTTGGTAATAAAATCACCGGCCAGCGAATTCAGCACAATATCTACGCCTTTGCCATCTGTCATTTGCATAATGTCATCGGCAAAGTCCAGCGTGCGGGAGTTCAAAATATTTTTGAGACCCAAAGAGCGCAAATAGGGCCATTTTTTCTGGCTGGCGGTGGCATAAATTTCTGCGCCACATTGCTGGGCTAGCTGAATGGCCGCATGCCCCACGCCACCTGAGGCGGCATGAATCAGAACCCGGTCACCCGGCTGCATGTTGGCCAGCGTGTGCAAACCGTAGAACGCCGTCAAGAACACCATCGGCACGGTGGCGGCTTCAGCAAAGCTGAGATGCCTCGGTTTGGGCACCACGTAATGGGATTTGATAGTGACGTAGCTGGCAAAACTTTCTGCAGCAATCGCCATCACCTCGTCGCCAACCTGCACGTTGGACACATCTTCGCCGCAGGCCACAACCACACCACTGCACTCACGCCCAATCACGTCCTCAAAACGCCCCAGCGCAATGAGCACATCCCGGAAGTTAAGCCCGGTGGCGCGAATTTCAATTTCAACTTCATCCCGTGCCGGGGTGCGGCGGGTCATCGGCTCCAGATTTAAGCCATCAAACGTGCCTGGCTCCTTGCTCTCCAACCGATACATTTTTGATTCTGGCAATTCCAGCAGGCTGTTTTCGGCCGTTTCTTTAGCAAAATGGGGAACCAATCGGGCCACAAAGCGCGTATCGCCCCGCAAAGCAATCTGCTTTTCTTTGTTTGCGGTAGTTAGCTCTGCCAAAATGGATTCAAAATCATCTGTGGCGGGATCAACGTCTAGCAGCGTGCAATCTAGTTCTGGATGCTCGCGCACAATTACTTTGCCTAGCCCCCACAGGGTGGCTTGAGCCACGCTAAACGGCCCCGGCTGCCAGCCCGCGGGCTGTGAGCCTTGCGTCATCACCCACAGTTTGGGCGATGGCTGGTCGCTGGAAAAGTTGCGCGTCAGTGACTGCACGAGCTGCATGAGGCCGCCAACGGCCGTTTCCTGCTTCACAATCACGGAGTTAGGGTCTGTTGGGCCAAAATCAGCGGAATCAATACCCCAGCCATACAGAATGCCAGTTTCTGCACCCTGTTTGGCAGTGGCAATTTGCCTAAACAACCCATCAAGCTGCTCATGGTCTTTTATTTGAACGGCCGTAGATTCATCACCATTCAAATTAGAAGAGCCAGCCGGGACGACGAGCTGCGTTGTGTGGCCCTGCGCTTTTAATGCGTTAGAAACGGCCGTTCCAACCCCACTGGCATCTGCAAAAATGAGCCAGTGCTGCGGAACGCGCCCTTCGACGGCTTCGGCCTCTGCCAAACGCTGCACCTGCCACGCCAGCTGATGTTGCCAATCTTTTTCGGGATTTACGGCCGTTCCTTGCAGCAAAGCGTCACGACGAGCCCGCTTAAAGTGCAAACCACGCACCTGCGCCACCAACTGGCCTTCGCCATCAAACAGTTCCAGGTCTACGGAAAACAGTTCTGCGCCAGGAGCAATCTCGCCTTTTATTTTGGCATGGCTCCACAACTCATGCGGCACCGGGGCAAAAAAGCGAATTTGCTCCCAAACCATCGGCAAATAAAGCGCATCCGATTGGCCGTCTGTGGGCAAGGTTGCGCCGCTAATCTGAATGCAGGCGTCCAGCAAAGCTGGGTGCATCCGATATTGATGCTGGCCAGACCGGGCAATGCGCGGTAGGCGAATCCAGGCCAATGCCTCGCCATCGGCCCGCCAAACCTCACGGACGCCCCGGAAGGGCAAGCCGTGGAAAATGCCCTTGTCGCGCTTTTCCTGATAAAAGTCGTCAATCGGGAGCTTTTCGGGTAGGCGAGCCTGAACGGCCTCCGGTTCCAGCAGTGCGTCGCTGTCGGCTTGTTTCTGCCCTATCACCTTGCCACCAACGTGTAGCGTCCACGTCGTTTTTTCGCCATGTTGCAGACTGTACACCTTAAACTCGGCTTGCCCGGCATCACCGGGGAGCAACACAAGCTGCACGGTTTGCTCGTCGCCATCGGGGAAGAGCAAGGCTTGGTGGATGACCAAATCTTTAATCTGAATGTACGGCCGTTCCGCCCCAAATAGTTCCGACGCAGCGGTATGCACCATCTCCACATACGCCGTAGCGGGCAGGGTAATTTGCTCAAAAGCGCGATGCTCCTGCAAAAATGGCAATGTTTCGGGGTTGAGTTCGGCCAAATATTGCGTTTCGGCCAGCGGGGAGTGGAGACGCCGCCCTAGCAGAGGATGGCTGTCTGCACCAAATAGATTGGAGGAAACGGCCGTTTCGCCTTTATCCACCGTCCGCTCAATCCAAAACCGCTTGCGCTGGAAGGGGTATTTCGGCAGTTCGATCCGCCGGGCTGTTTCCAATGGATACACCGTCAGCCAATCAACCGTTGCCCCATTCACATACAGCTGGGCTAAACTTTGCCGCATTTGCCGCCAGGCATCTTGCCCTTTGCGAACCGACGGCAGCCACAAGCCCGCCAAATCGGGCAAACAGCGGCGGGCCATGCCTAACAAAGTGGGATTTGGCCCAATTTCTACAAAGGTGGTGCAGCCAATCTCTGCCAGATAATCTACCGCATCAGCAAAACGAACCGCGTTGCGAACGTGGTTGCGCCAGTAGGTGGCGGTGGGGAGCGAATCTAGGGCTAACGGCCGTCCCGTCACGTTAGAAATCACGGTCAATTTTGGAGCCAACTCCTGAACGCTGGCCGCAACTTGCTCAAAATCATCCAAAATCGGTTCCATCAATTGGGAATGGAAGGCGTGGGAGGTGGTTAACGGCCGTGTGCGAACATTGTCTGCTTCAAATTTTGCCACCACCGCTTCAACCGCCTCGCGCACGCCAGAAATCACAATGTTGCTGGGGCCATTCACCGCCGCAATTGAAAGCTGGCTGGCGTAGTCGGCCATCGCCTGCTTTACCTGCGCCTCGCTGGCAAAGATGACGGCCATTTTGCCTTCCTGGGGCAAACTTTGCATGAGGCGGCCACGCTCGGCAATCAGCTTGAGGCCATCTTCCAAGCTCATGATGCCAGCGACGCAGGCGGCTACATATTCGCCCACGCTGTGGCCCATCACATGCGTTGGCTGAATGCCCCACGATTGCCACAGGGTTGCCAATGAATATTCCACGGCAAACAGGGCTGGCTGGGTGTAGGCGGTCTCATGAATCAGCGGATTTTCGCCTTCTGCCGGGTAAATCACGTCGAGCAGCGGCACTTCCAGGTAAGGCTGCAACAGTTCCGCGCAGTGATCCATCATTTCACGGAAAAGCGGCTCAGCTTCATACAGCTGCCGCCCCATGTCGTTGTATTGTGCGCCTTGCCCGGTAAACAAAAAGGCGACGGGATTCGGTGCTTCTTCGCTTTCTCCACGATAGCTGTCAATCGGCATCTCATCGGCAACGATTTCTGCTAATTTCTCGCCCATCTCAGCGGCAGATTTTGCCATGATTGCCAAGCGATGATTGAAGTGGGAACGGCCGTTGCTCGCCGTAAAGCAAACATCAGCCAAATTGGCATCTGGATTGTTCTCGAAGAAATGTTGGTACGCTTGCGCTAAATCACGTAAAGCATCTTCATTTTTAGTAGTGAGGGTGAGGGTGTATTCGGTATCTGGGGAAGCGGCCGTTTCCGGCAAAATGGGCGCTTCTTCCAAAATAACGTGGGCATTGGTACCGCCTACCCCAAATGAGCTAACCCCAGCGCGGCGCGGCGTCTCGCCTTCTGGCCAGGGGCCATATTCCATGTTCACAAAAAATGGCGAATTTTCAAAATCAATCCTTGGATTTGGCTCGGTAAAATGGACGGTGGGCACCAGAGAGCAATTTTGCATCATCAGCGCAACCTTGATAACGCCTAAAACACCCGCCGCTTGAACAGTATGCCCAATGTTCGATTTGACAGAGCCGATCGCACAATATCCTTTTTCAGCGGTATTTTCCCGAAATGCGGTTGTCAGCCCCGCAATTTCAATGGGATCGCCTGCGGCCGTGGCCGTGCCATGCGCTTCAATGTAAGAGATTGTGTCCGGGGCAACGCCTGCTTTCTCTTGCGCTTCTAAAATGACGCTTGCTTGTCCCTTCACGGTGGGGGCTGAGTATCTGGTTTTCTCGCCGCCGCCGTCATTGTTAACGGCCGTGCCGCGAATCACTGCAAAAATTTGGTCGTTATCCGCAAGCGCATCTTCCAGCCGCTTTAGGGTGATGACACCTACGCCACTACTAAAAATGGTGCCACTCGCCTGGGCATCAAAGCTGCGCGTGTGCCCATCGGGGGAAAAGATCATGCCTTCTGAAAAGACATACCCTGCCCGCTGCGGCACGCGGACAGTAACACCACCAGCCAAAGCAATATCACTTTCACCCACCAACAAGCTTTGTACAGCTAAATGAATCGTCACCAACGATGTTGAGCAGGCCGTTTGCACCGTCATTGCTGGCCCACGTAAATTGAGCTTGAAGGAGGCACGCGTTGCCAGGAAATCTTTGTCGTTGGCCCAATGGCGCTGGGTCACCACAATGGGCGATTCTGTCGTAAAGCCAACCTGGTCAATTGGATCCTGGTTGAACATTAGGTATTCGCTGGAGCGCATTCCAGAATAAACACCAACGTTGCCTTCATACGTCAACGGATCGATGCCCGCGCTTTCTAATGCTTCCCAAGCACATTCCAAAAAGAGGCGCTGCTGTGGGTCTAGCACTTCTGCTTCACGCGGAGGCACATCAAAAAATTCAGCATCGAAGGACGTGACATCTTTCAGGATGGCATTGGCTTTTACATAGCGTGGATTATCCAACCAGCTTGAGTCTACGCCGGCGTCTAGAAGCTCTTCATCTGTAAAATGGGTGAGCGATTCCACACCATTTGCCAGATTGTGCCAAAATTCCGCGATATTTTCTGCGCCGGGAACGCGGCAAGACATGCCAACTATAGCTATCGAATTAGCCGGTATGTTTGTGTTTAAATGGTTATTTTTCAATTGAGCTTTCCTTATTCCTATGATCTGTTGCTGCTCGCCCGGAAAGGGTGTTGAAAAGGGTAATTTCTTGATACAGTAGGAATATTTCGATTCATCTTGCGGTTCTAGATGCCTGTTTGACATAATTCGAATTTGCACCTACCATTTTGCCAAACAGAGCATTAAGATAGGTGATACAAGGTGAGATTGTGAAGCGATATGGAATCTGGCTATTTATAGTAACAATTTTGGTGGGAACGGCCGTTGCCTGTACCAGACCTACTTCCCAAAACAATCAACTTGTGGTTCTCCCGCCAACAGCAACATTTGTTCCGTTGCCTCAAGATACAGTTGAGAGCCAACCCTCCCCCACATCAGAATCTTCAGCAAGTCCAACGGCTACAGCAACTATCACTCCCACGCTGGCAGTTTCTGAGGTCACAACCTACACCGTTCAGCCTGGCGACACGCTTGTGATTATTAGCGGCCGTTTTGAAGTGCCAGTTGAAGAAATTGTTGAGGCAAATGATCTATCAAATCCAAATGTGATTGCGGCTGGAGAAACGTTGCTGATACCACAGGAAGTAACCCCCACCAACACACCTACACCCTTACCTCCCATTACTCCCTCACCCGAAGTAACTGAAGAAGCTGAAGATGGGGGCGGAACCCCCATTCCGCCAGATGAGTTGGCACCAACTGGCCGCCTGGAACTCACCCACCCACTCACAATGGTGGTTGAAGAAAGCGGCGTCATCACCGTCGAGCTCATTGCCGACCCAGAGCTGGCACAAATTGGCGAACATGAGCCGCACGTCACGGGCGTGGTTCGCATTGACGCCAGCTACGACGATGGCGAACGCTCATTCTATGAACAAACCGTTGCGCTATTCCCACTCATGTCGGCCGAGCTAAATGCCCCTGCGTTTGAGGTGTTCCCCTCCGGCGGCGACAACGTACGCCTGCCCCGCGTTATCAGCACCACACTGCCTGCAGTGTGGACCTGGGACATCATTGCTACCACTGCTGGCGAGGCACAGGTCATTACAGTGAATCTGTACAAAGAGCCAGATTCAGCCACGGAAGTCCCTGTTCTCACCCAGAGCATCTCACGCAATATCGCGGTAACTGCCAAAAGCCGCTGGAGCCAATTTGTGGATGGCTTGGCAGATAACGTGCTGCTATTGCTAGGCACTGGTGGGCCGCTGGGGCTGCTGTTGGCATACCTCACTTATCGTACCACTAGGGAAAATCAACAGCTTAGAGAAAAGGTGGCAAACACTGAACGCAGGGAAACGGCCGAAACCAACCAGGTATGAGACAAAATCGTGGATGCCCGCCTTCGCGGGCGTGACATGGTAAATACTCTTATTCTGGCTGCATGACGGGCAAAAGGATGTGGAATTGGCTGCCGGGGAGTAAATCTTCGTCGTGGCCGCTGCTTTCTGCCCAGATACGGCCGTTGTGCGCCGCCACAATTCCCTTAGCAATGGCCAAGCCCAGGCCAGCGCCGCCCCCCTTAAAGCTGGTTTTGCCTGAGGAGTGCAGCATTACCTCGCCCGTCTGGTAAAACTTCTCAAAAATCAATTCGTGCAGCTCTGGCGCAATGCCTACGCCGCTATCAGTGATAATGATTTCAACTTCACCAGCATCGTCTGGATTTTTACTAGCTGAGGGATGGAAACGGCCGTCTACCCGCACCGTGCCTCCATCTGGCGTATATTTAATGGCATTGACCAAAATCTGGTAAAAAACCTTCTGTAGCGCCTCTACGTCCCCCTCAACTTCAGGCAAATTGGCCAGGTCGCCCCGCTGCAAGACAATGTTTCGTTCTGCCAATGCCTCTTTGAACCGATTGCCAACCTGCTTCAGCAAAAAAGGCAAATCAACCGAAGCCAGGTACAGATCAAGCGAACTGCTGTCAATTTTCGCCACGTCCAACATGCTCTGCACCACCTCTTCCATGCGCGCCGTCCCGCGGCCAATGCCCTCTGTCCATTTTTTGTGGTAGCTGTTGGCCATAATTTCTTCATCGTCCAGCAACATTTGGACATTAAAGTTGACAATCGTGAGCGGCGTCCGCAGTTCATGGGAGGCGATGGTGATGAAGTCGGTTTTGGTTTTGTCCAGACGTTCGAGACGGCCGTAAGCCTCCTGCAATGCCTGCGTCCGTTCCGCCACTTTTTGCTCTAGCTGCTGGTTAAACCGCTTGATTTCGGCATATAGTTGGGCATTTTCCAGGGCAATGGCTACCTGATCGGCCAGAAGCTGAAAGTTGGGAATTTCACTAGGTGAGAACGCGCCCAGTTCATTGCTTTGCAAATCCAACACGCCCAGCACTTTGTCTCCCATTTTCAGCGGCAGCAAAATTTCAGATTGGGCATTGGGTGCTTTTTCATCTGCCTGGTAGCGGAAGTCGCGGGTGATGTCGTCTATGCACAACGGCCGTCCGTTAGCCAGCACCCAGCCCACCAGCCCCTTCAGCCCGGCGCGTAGCTGTAATCCACCGTCAGGAACGCCACTGCCTGCTTCGGCAACGGCCGTAATCCCCAACTGGTTCTGGTCAGGCAAAAAGACCCCCACGTAATACGCTGCATATTGCTGGGAAATGAGCGTGGCAATCTGAGCCAGCAAGCTATCTAACTCCAAAATTGAGGTGATGCGCTGGCCCACTGCGTAGCTGGTTTGCTGCTGCACCGTGCGCTGCACCAGCTCCTTGCGCTGGCGTCGCTCTACAAACCGAAAAATCTCAGCCTGCCGCAGTGCATGAATTCGCACACCATACGCCACCAGGCCCGTGAAGGTGGCTACAAAAATCATCACGGCAAAGTAAAGCCATTCGGGATGCTCAGGATTGCGCTGGTAAATGCCCCACCAGGCCAGCCAGCAAAAAATCTGCATGGCCACATACCAACGCAAGGAGGTAAACATGACCCCCGCGCCAAACAAAAAAAGTGCCAAATTAGCCGATTGGTTGGGCAACGGATTATAGTAAAAACGGAGCAAAATAGTGAACAAGATGACGCTGGCGACAACGGCCGTTCCTCGTTCAGCATATTTTGCAGGCACATACCCACGCATCAACACAAAAAAGCCAATGAGTAAGAAAAAGCCGCTTCCCACCGCCACAGCCACCATCGTTGCCTGCCCATTTTCTGCAAGCAAACATTGCTGAATGGCAGCATAGACAAAAAACATGATGGCAAAGCTGCCGTAAATAAACGGTAGCCCATCCATTTGCGTTTTGTGCAACGCCTGCTGGATTTTCTCTTTGGGAACGCCCATCTGCTCTACGCGAACCAGATTGTTGAACCGCTGCCGCAGCAGTTGGGCAAAAGTTGGCTTTGTCATGCACACGTCTCCACTGAATAGCAAGATTATACCTGAGGTCTGGCAGAATTCGCAGTCGCCATTTTGCCCATTTCGTGCTTCAATTGGGAAAAATCAAATCACGAATCCTACAAATTTAACGAATTCGTCAAATTCGTCCATTCGTGATATTCGTGATAAAAAAGCCACTAACCGCAAGGAGAAGCCCCTATGTCCACTGTTGCTCGTAAGCGTGAAGAAATCCCCCAACAATATAAGTGGGATGTTGAATCTATTTTTCCAAACCCAGAAGCGTGGGAAACGGCCGTTTCCCAATTCCAGGAGCAGCTCAAAGAAATAAGCAAATTCAAGGGTCGCCTCAGCGAAGGGCCGTCTGTTTTGGGGGATTATTTTGAAGCGGTGGATAAGTTGGCAACGGCTGTTGGCAAAATCTTCGTCTACGCCAGCCTGAACTACAGCGTAGACACCACCAACCAAGAAACGGCCGCCCGCCACGACCGCGCCCGCGGGCTGTTTGGCATGACGATGGCCACCATCGCCTTTGCCCAGCCAGAGATGCTAGCCATTGGTTTCGAAACGCTGCGGGAATGGCTTACTCAAGACGAGCGGCTGGCAGATTATGGCCACTACCTGAACCAGTTGGAAAAGCAGCAGGAACACGTCCGCTCTGCCGAAGTGGAGCAGGTACTGGGCATGGTGCGCGACGCCTTCAGCACCGCCTCTGCCACGCACGGCATTTTGGCCAATGCAGACCTGAAAATTGAGCCCGCCGTAGGTAGCGACGGCCAAACCTATGATGTCACTCAGGGTACCATCGGCGGCCTCACCACCCATGCTGATAGAGAAGTGCGCCGCACCGCCTGGGAACATTATGCCGATGCCCATCTCGCCTTCAAAAACACCATGGCCAACGCGCTGGCTGCCGGCGTAAAGCAAGATGTGTTCAACATGCGCGTGCGCGGCTACAAAAATTCGCTAGAAGCCGCGCTCTCCAGTAACTTCATCCCCACCGAAGTTTTCCATAACCTCATAAACACCTACAAGGCAAACTTGCCTACCTGGCACCGTTACTGGAATATCCGCCGCCGAGCGTTGGGCTACAAAACGCTTTACCCATACGACGTGAAAGCGCCTCTCTCGCTCAATCCGCCGAATGTGCCGTATGAAACGGCCGTCGAGTGGATTGCCACCGGTATGCTGCCACTGGGTCAAGAATACGCCGCCACGTTACGCAGCGGCGCATTAGAAAACCGCTGGGTAGATGTTTACCCCAACCAGGGCAAACGCATGGGCGCATTCTCATCCGGTGTCAAAGGTACCCATCCCTTTATCATGATGAGCTACACGGATGATCTGTTTGGGTTAAGCACATTGGCACATGAGCTAGGCCACTCGATGCACTCCTACCTGACCTGGCAAAATCAAAACGTCCTCACCTACAGCCGCTATGGCCTCTTTGTCGCCGAGGTGGCCTCCAACTTCAACCAAGCCATGGTCCGTGCCCATCTGCTAGAAGCCAACAGCGATCCAGAGTTCCAGATTGCTGTCATTGAGGAAGCGATGTCTAACTTCCACCGCTACTTCTTCATCATGCCCACGCTGGCGCGGTTCGAGCTGGAAATTCATGAGCGCGTTGAACGCGGCCAGGCACTTAATGCCGATGGCCTAAACAACCTGCTGGCAGATTTGTTCAGCGAAGGCTTTGGGGATGAGGTTGTAGTGGATCGTGACCGGGTTGGCATTACCTGGGCGCAGTTCCACACGCACATGTACGCCAACTTCTATGTGTACCAATATGCCACCGGCATTTCGGCCGCACACTCGCTGTCTCAAAGCATTTTGGCGGGAAATGAGGGCGCAGTGGACAATTACCTAAGCTTCCTCAAAGCGGGTAGCTCCGTCTTCCCGCTGGATGCAATAAAAATTGCGGGGGTAGATATGACCTCCCCAGAGGCGGTTGAAACCACCTTTGGCGTCCTGGCCAGCTATGTAGATCTGTTAGAAGAGTTGGTGGGGCAGCGAGGATAGTTTTATCATTTGGAAACGGCCGTCGCTTAAGGGTTACGGCCGTTTCTCTTCAATTTCAGCCGCAATTATTCCCGTATACGTTTTTGCTGCCTCAAAAATCAGATGATCCACATTTTCCATTTGATTGGCAGGAAAAACAGCAAGCGTCTCTAACAAATGGAGTTGTTCGCTTTCGTCTGCAAAGGCTTGTAATTCAGCACGCACCTGCTGAAAATATAGTTGAAAACGAGCATTCTCTACCACTCCCTCATAAAGCGGCCCAAAAGCCAGATATACGTCAATATCGTGTGCCTCAGCTAACACAATTAACTGAGACAATGCTTGTTGATTGATTGTAGATAGCTCAAAACTGTTGAAGGCGACATATTTCAAATGTTGCTGCATATCTGATTCAACCCGCGCGGCTTGGGGTGATATTTCAACCCGCATAAAGCCATCAGCCTGTAGCTGATACCGTTGTGCAAAAATTGGCCGTTGCGAATAAACCCAACCGCGAATGAGGCGAGCCAAAGAGACATTGTCTGTGTAAAGCGGAAAATAACGCGCCAGCCAGGCATCCATTTCTTCTTGTGCCGTTAAAGAAACACGGGGCTCAAACTTGTTTTCCCAGCTTTGCCAGGGGATTGGCATCTTCGCTAAAAAAACTGGCTCAATGTCGCGGTGCCAAACCTGATAGGTGTGAACAATGAGCAGATGCGGTGGCGGTCCATGTTCTTCAATATATGCCTCTAACATCCATACATCATCTAATGCAGCCATGCTACCGACTGTGTTCAGGTTGACGGCCGTACCGCCCAACTGCTCAGTCAGAACCTCTGGCACAATGCCCTGATTGCCTGTGGAATCACCCAAAATCAACCACTCCACTGGCTCTGGCAATGCGTAAAGGCGTTCCCATTTCTGCGCCATAAGCCAATAGCCACGATTGTAAGGATACGCTTTTTCCAGCCAAAGTACGCCCCAATTTAGTAAGAACAGCAAAAAAAGTGTCCCCAAAATCAAAAAGGCAACTTCTGTACCGCGAACCGGCCTGACCTTTTCACGGGTTAACTGCTTGTACGGTGTGGTTTCTGTCTTCAATGGCATCATTAAAATTGGAAGTAAATAAACTCTAAAGATTCGCGGACGCCAAAGATGAGCGTCCAGGCAATAATCAGTGCATAGACCAAAACACGAGCTATTCTGGGCAGGCGCGTAAGCAATAACAAATCACGGGTCGCATATTGGCATAGCTCCACCAGCACCATTGGGAGTGCATAAAATGTGATGTCTTGAAGCAACTTTACGCTGAAGTCTGACGTTTGCCACGAAACATGGGAAAGTATGTACGAAATTTGGTCTACAGACCGGGAACGGAAAATCAGCCAGCCAACCAGAGTTAAGCAAAACATGAATACCATTCGCCCCACAACAAGAAGCTTGTTGTACGCACCGCTCCAAGGGTCTTTGTGAATCGGCCGTTTTTCAAGCAATCGATAGATAATCAGAATCGTGCCATGAAATCCGCCCCAAATCACAAAGTTCCAAGCAGCTCCATGCCACAATCCCCCCAACAGCATCGTTAGCATCAAATTGCGGTAGGTTTTCCACTTGCCATGTCGGTTCCCACCTAGTGGAATGTATAGATAATCACGCAGCCAAGATGAGAGCGAAACGTGCCATCGTTGCCAAAAATCTGTGGGATTCAGGGCAAAATATGGCAAACGGAAATTTACCATTAAATCAAAACCCATCAGTCGAGATAGACCACGGGCAATGTTTGAGTAACCTGAAAAATCACCATAAATTTGCAGTGCAAAAGCTAAAACACCAAGGAAAACAGTAAGCCCTTCATGTTCAGTGTAGTTATTAAATACCGAGTCCGCCAATAACCCAACGTTGTCGGCAACAACCATCTTCTTAAAGTAACCCCAAATTATCAGGTAAACGCCGGTATGAATATGTTCGGGCGTCATCTGGCGGGGCTTTGCCACCTGTGGCAGCAGGTTAACAGCACGCTCAATTGGCCCGGCAACAAGCTGCGGGAAAAAGGCAACAAACACGGCAAAGTTCAATATACTTTGCGTCGGCTGTAGCTTCTCTCGGTAAATGTCAATGGTATAGCTCATGGTCTGAAAGGTATAAAAGCTTATACCAACAGGCAAAATAATCTTGAGCGTAATCGCGTCAGCTTGCAAACCCGCCAAATTCAATAAATCTGTGAAACTCGCCGCAAAAAAGTTGAAATATTTGAAGAAGCCCAAAATACCTAAGTTAACAATCATCGAAACGGCGAGTAGCTGCTTCCGCCGTGTGCGGTTGGCAGGTGAATCGGTCGGAATGGCCCCGATTGCACGACCTACATAAAAATCTACTAGCGTGGAGATAAGAATTAGGGAGAGAAAACGCCAATCCCAACGGCCGTAAAAATAGTAACTCGCCACCAGCAGCAAAACATTTTGCCAGCGAACATGCTTATTTAGCAATAAATATAGGGCATAGACAATGACAAAAAAACCGAGAAATATGCCCGAATTAAATAACAATCCTATGCCTCCCAAAGCATTTTTGTAGAAATTGACCTGAAGATTGCCACAGCCAGTTATACCAAAATGTGTCTCAAAAAAATATGCTCCCTTTTTTGTCTCCAGCCGTTTCCCGTGTACAATATTTTCAACAACCCAGCAGAAGAGGAAACCCCCATGACAACTGTCCCCCTACAGACCCAAACAACCGCCACTCGGCGCGAGCGGTGGGCCTGGTATTTATACGATTTTGGCAACTCAGCCTATGCCTCCGTAGTGCTGCTAGCCGTCTATTCTGCCTACTTTCAAGGCAGCATTGTCGGCGGCGCAGAAGGCACCCGGCTGTGGGGGCTAGCCGTCGGCATTGCCATGCTCGTTGTTGCCCTTACCTCCCCCATTTTAGGCACCATCGCCGACTTTTCTGGCTCAAAGAAAAAGTTTTTACTGTTTTATACCGTGATGGCCTGCATTTTTACCGCAGGCCTTTTTTTTGCAACACCCGGCAACGTGGCCATTGGCATGAGCTTCTTCATTTTGGCAGAAATTGGTTACCGTAGCGCACAAGTATTTTACAATGCCTTGCTGCCAGAAATTGCCGAACCGCATGAAGTGGGACGCGTCTCTGGCAATGGCTGGGCCATCGGCACCGTCGGCGGCATTCTTTGCCTCATCATCATCCTGCCGTTGATTGTGATGATTGAGGGAGATTTGATTATTCGGGCATCTTTGGTGATAACGGCCGTATTCTTCGCCATTTCTGCTACCCCCATCTTCCTTTGGCTGCCTGAACGTGCCAAAGGCAAAGCCCTACCCCCCGGCGAAAACTATTTCAGCGTCGCCATCAAGCAGATTCGCCAAACCATCAAAACCGCCAGCCAATTCAAAGAGTTCCTCAAATTCATGGCCGCCTTCCTCATTTTCAACGATGGCGTCATTATGGCTCTGAACTTTGCCGCTATTATCGGCGCAGTTTTGTACGGCATGGATCAGCAGCAACTCATCATCTTTGTCATCATTGTGCAGGTGAGCAATGTTGGTGGGGCCTACGCCTTCGGCGCTTGGGTAGACAGGCTTGGCGGCAAACGCTCACTAGCTCTATCCATTGTTACCATGATTGCGGCCGTCATTTGGCTATACCTAAATCAGTCTGCGACTGGCTTTTATATGCTGGGCATTCTGGCAGGGTTTGCCATGGCTGGCATCCAATCCGTTAGCCGCACCATGGTGAGCTTCCTTGCACCACCAGGGCGCAGTGCTGAATTTTACGGCTTCTTTGCCGTTGCTGGGCGCACGTCTTCATTTATCGGCCCCACCGTCTACGGCTTTATCGCCGCCGAAGCAGCAATCTGGTACCAAGCGCAAGGGGAAACCATCACCTCCGCTGAACAGCTAGGGCAAAAGCTCGCTATCCTGTCTATCGGCGTCTTTTTGTTGGTTGGCCTGATTGTCCTCAACTTTGTAAACGAGAAAAAAGCCCGCGCATTTGAATAAAGGCCACAGAGATCACAGAGTAAAAAGAGGCTATCCCATAATATACGCTGTGATCTCTGTGGCAAAATAAGGAGTTGCCATGATCTTCAATAGCCCGTATCCTGATGTGGAGATTCCTGACGTGCCGCTAACCGAGTTCGTCTTGAGCCGCACCCAGCAGTTTGGTGACAAACCTGCGCTGATTGATGGGCCAAGCGGCCGTACCATCACATACGCCCAATTAGGCGGAGCCATTCGGCTGGTGGCTTCTAGCCTAGCCCACCGCGGCTTTGGCAAGGGGGATGTTTTTGCCATTTATAGCCCCAATGTGCCGGAGTATGCCGTTGCCTTTCATGCCGTCTCCTTGCTGGGTGGCATTGTTACCACCGTCAATCCGCTCTATACGGCCGATGAACTGGCACGCCAGCTAAACGATGCAAATGCAAAATATTTACTAACAATCTCCCTGTTTCTGGAAAATGCGAAAACGGCCGCTTCCCAAAGCAAGGTCGAGGAAATTTTCACCTTTGACCTAACCGAGGGAGCCACGCCATTTGCCACCCTGCTGCAAAGTGATGGCTCGCTACCCGAAATCAATATCAATCCTGCCGAAGATTTAGTTGTTTTGCCCTACTCCAGTGGCACCACCGGCTACCCCAAAGGCGTAATGCTCACACACCGCAACATCGTTGCCAACATCGTGCAAGTAGAAGGCGTTACGGGCATTGATCTGGTTGATGAAGCAGACACGGTCATGGGCATCCTGCCATTCTTCCACATTTACGGCATGGTGGTCATCATGAACATGAGTCTGGTAAAAGGTGCTACTGTCGTTACCATGCCCCGCTTTGATATGGTGCAATTCCTGGAGCTGGTACAAAAACATAAAGTAACCCGCGTGAATCTGGTGCCTCCTATTTTGGTAGGCCTCGCTAAACACCCCATCGTAGACCAATACGACGTCTCCTCGCTCGTCGAGCTATTTTCTGGCGCGGCCCCGCTGGGCCAAGCATTGGCCGATGAGGTTAAGGCACGTTTGGGCTGCCGCGTGGTGCAAGGGTACGGTCTCACTGAGACCAGCCCCGTCACTCACGTCTATAATCGCACCATGACAAAGAGTGACAAGCTTTCATCCGTTGGCCCAGCCATCCCTAACACGGAGGTGATGGTGGTAGATGTAGCCACCATGGAACCGCTAGGTCGCAACAAAAAGGGTGAAATCTGGATGCGTGGGCCACAGATAATGAAAGGGTACCTTAACAATCCAGATGCAACGGTCGCCACCGTGGATGAAGAAGGTTGGCTACACTCGGGCGACATTGGCTTCATTGATGATGAAGGCTTTTTCTACATTGTGGATCGGCTCAAAGAGCTGATTAAATACAAAGGGTTTCAGGTGGCCCCGGCTGAACTAGAAGCCTTGCTGCTGTCCCACCCTGCCATTGCCGATGTAGCCGTCATCCCCAGCCCCAACCGAGAAGTAGGCATTGCCAAGGGACGCATCAAATGGCTATCTGCTTTGGCAAATCTCGAAAACAAAGATGAATTTGAGGAACAAATAACATCCCTCGAAGATGTTCTTAATCGCATTACCAACTTGACCATTACAGCACCGCTTACCTATGAAGATGTTACAAAAGCAATTCCTATAAATGAGCTGCTAAACACCTACTTGGAGCGACAATGGAAGCACGCACGCTTTAGACACATTTTCTTGTCACTCGATCTGCGACCTGACTTAGACAAATCAAGTTCTGTTTGGGCAAGTCCTGAATGGCTTCGCCGGGGCTTTGAGCTAATTGTTGATAATGCTGTTTTGGCCATGCAAGAAGCAGGTACGCCAGACCCAAAAATTTGGGTGACAACCCGCTCAAAAGACACCGAAGTACTGATTACTATCGAAAACAACGGCCCTACAATATCAGACGTAGTCCTTGAGCACTTCCGCCAAGGGCGGGCAATACCTAAGAATGATGGAGACCGAGGGTCAGGCATTGGCTTACAACTCACAAAAACCATCTTCGAAACGTACCGAGGCACTATGCAGATAGAAAAAAGAGAGCCGCAAGGAGCGTCCGTAACTTTCACGTTGCCAAAATTTCAACCTAACGAAGCAAACAAGAAAAAGAATGCAGAATAATCTCATAAGCATTTTTAATATTGCTTAACTCAAGTTGCTACCTTAAAAATATGGCTGACACTCTCAGCCAGAACAAATAATGCGATTTTCAGCTCAAAGCCTGCGGCTGTGACTGCATGAATGCTCCTCGGCATCCTGCGTGCAATGGATGACCCTGTCGTCTCCACAATCTTGCGATGCAGTTTTATCCAATAAGTGCGCCACGGTGGATACGGCCGTTTGCTGTTTTTCTTGCGTACAGGACATAGTTTCACCTGTCTTGTCTCATTGATTAAGTCTTCCATGGCATAATCATTGTAGATTTTGTCTGCATAGATTTCTGAACCCGTCGGTAGGTCAAACTGAAAGGAGCGCAGGTGAGTCACATCGCTTTCAGAACCCGGTGTTAGGAAGAACTCAACTGGTTGACCCTGACTGGTGACCATCAAATGTAGTTTGAGTCCATAGAAGTAGCGGCGTTTGCTCGCAATCTTGCCGCGATACTTCTCTTCTCGATAGAGACGACAGCGGCGAATGCGCCAATTGTCACACACCACAATAGGAAAGGTATCGATCACGTAAATCGAATCGCTACTGACCCCTTTCCAGTGGGCGCCCAACATCTCGATAAAGGTCACGATGTAATGGCTCACTCGATGCAGACGACGTGAATACCGACTTTTGCTCAACATGGTTGGTATGTAGCCGCCTTGATGCAAGAAGGCACGGGCAAGTTCATAATTGCCGCTAAAAAACAGAGCAGCCACGATTGCTGTGGTGATGACCTCGGAATCGTTCATGCGGCATTGACTGTTTTCATGATGACCTAAACCAAGCAAAAGGTCGTTAACCAGCGTGTAAATCGCTACAATTTGTTCGTCCATGATTGTCCTCGTAAAAATGGTTTGGTGGTTCAAACCCACTTTACTTGGCTTTCATGGACTTCACCATTTTTGACTGTTAAGGTAGCAACTTAGGTTAATTACAATTGTGGAAGGCTCAACATGAATTCTTTAACAGAAACTGCTCCCGCTTTTCTTTTATTGAGATGGCACATCAGATTGTGTGGGCTAGCGTGGCGACTGTGGACAAAAACGGCCGTCCCCGTTCTCGCATCCTCCATCCAATTTGGCAGTGGGATGAGGGGCAGCTAACTGGCTGGATTGCCACTGGGCCGACGGCCGTTAAACGCGCTCACCTGGCTCACAGCCCGTATGTCTCAGTAAATTACTGGACACCTGCCCAAGACACGTGTGTCGCTGAATGTCGCGCAACCTGGGCATTTGATGACGAAACGCGCCAAATGGTGTGGGATATGTTCCTTAACGGCCCTGAACCAGTCGGGTTTGACCCCAAAATAATACCCGCCTGGACAAGCCCAACGGTAGATGCATTTGCTGTATTGAAGCTTGAGCCGTGGCGGCTGCGTGTCTTCCCTAGCTCGGTTTTCATGGGGCAAGGCGGCGAAATCTTAACCTGGCAGGCGTAGGCGTGCGGGTCTTTTGACTTGAAAACCAGGAGGAAATGTGGTATATTTTGCATCATATTTTGTATAATTTCATAATTAGTGCAACAAATAAGGTACAGTTATGAGCACAAACATTGTCCCAATTAGCGATTTACGCCGAGAAGCCAGCCAGGTTGTGAAAATCGTGCGCGAAGGTAGAGATGTAGTTTACATTACCCAACACGGCCGTCCCGCAGCGGTGTTGGTCAACTACGAGCAGTATGAAGCCCTGATTGCAGAGCTACAAGCCTTAAAACAACAGCAATCCAAAACAGCCTACACCATCGCAGAGCAAAAAGGCACCTTCGCCACCCTTGCCGACATGGCGCAAGATTTAGGGGCCGATGATTTGGCTGAGCAGCATGATCACTACTTATACGGAACTGACAAGTCGTGAAGCCAGCAATCTTCATTGATACCAGCTACTTTCTTGCCCTCGTAAACAGCCGAGACAAGTATCACCAGCAAGCAAAAAGCGTGGCAGAGCAAATATTGCCTCCCTTTGTTACCAGTGAAGCAGTGTTGTATGAATTGGGCAACGCTTTGGCCAAACCGCCCCACCGTATGCTGGGGATTCAGGCACTGCGGCAAATCCGTCAGGACAGGAATATTGAAGTTGTGAATATTGGGTCTGATCTGTTTGCTCAGATTGTCACGTTTTATCAATCACGGCCAGACAAAGCCTGGGGGTTAACAGATTGCTCATCCTTTGTGATTATGCAACAGCGTCGGCTACATGAGGCATTAACGGCCGATAGACATTTTGAGCAAGCGGGTTTTATGCGCTTGCTGCAGTGACCTCTGTTACTTCTTAGCAAGTACCTCATGAATCGCTTCGGTTAGTATGCCCACCATGTCGTCAAGCTGAGCTTCGTTAATGATGAGAGGTGGCCCCAGCATAATCACATCCCCATTTTGGCCATCGGCGCAGCCCTGCGAATAGTAAACGATGAGCCCCTTATCAAACGCCCGTTGCCAAATATCCCAAGCAAGATGACGCGCAGCCGGAAACGGTATCTTGCTCACTTTGTCTTGCACCAACTCCACACCCCAAAACAAGCCTCGCCCGCGTACTTCACCCACATTGGGATGCTCGCTCAGAGCATCTTGCAGCATTTGACCCAATTTCTGACCCAGCGTGGCTGAATTTTCTACTAATTTTTCAGTTTTCATGATGTGCAGCGTTGCTAACGCGGCTGCACAACCCACCGGATGATGGCTAAAGGTGCCGCCATGATTCCAATCACCTAACTTTTGTCGGATGAGCTCAACGTCCTCTGTTTTGGCGGCAATAAACCCTAGCGGGAAGTAACCACCGGCTAATCCTTTGGAAGTAACCATGATGTCTGGCTGAACCTGCCAATGATCCATGGCCCACCATTTGCCAGTGCGCCCCATGCCTACCAGCACCTCGTCGGCAATGAGCAACACGCCATATTTGTCGCAGATTTGACGAACAGCAGGCCAATAATCATCCGGCGGCACAACGGCCCCCAGGCTAGCCCCGCTGATAGGCTCGGCAATGAAGGCGGCAACCGTCTCTTCCCCATAGGCCAATATGGATTCTTCCAGCCGACTGGCTATTTCCTCGCCAGAGGCTTCAAATCGGTAAGGATACGGCGGCCGCACATGGGGCATATTGACCATCATGCCCATGAATGGTTTGCGTAAACCGGGACGGCCGCTTACTCCCAACGCCCCCAACGTCATGCCATGATAACTCAGGGAACGGCAGGTGATGATGTCGCGCATGGCGTGGCCGCGTGCCTGCTGAATTTGCCGCGCCAGCTTGATTGCGCCTTCTACTACTTCAGACCCGCTGCTAAGGTAAAAAAAGCGTGGGTTGGAAATGGGAACCAGCGCTGCCAACTCGCTGGAGAGCTGCTCGGTGGCCTGGTTTGTGAACATGATGGCGTGGACGTAAGCAGCCGCTTCTGCTTGCTGAGTCATGGCGTTGATAACTTCGGAACGGCCGTGTCCCACATTCACCACCAGTGGCCCACCCGATCCGTCTATATACTTTTTGCCACTTTCATCAAATAAATAAATGCCCTCCCCATGTGAAATTTTAGGGCGGGCATGGTCCATCTTGCGATAAAAGACGTGTCCGTGCGGATGTTTGTATGTCATTGGGATACGGCCGTTTCCAACCGCCTCTTTTTCTATCTATCAAAGATTTCGCAGATTAGCCAGATTTAATCTTTTTAATCTGCGAAATCTATTGACTTAAATATTGTTGATGTTGTTCACGCCTTAGTGGGAAGATAAAGTTAGCCTACGATGGTTTGGCTTTGCTCTTTCATATATTGCTGAACGTAGTAGAAGCTGCCGGCCGCCTTGCCCGTAGAGCCGCTGCCTTTCCAGCCACCGAACGATTGGTAGCCCGGCCAGGCACCAGTCGTCGCGCCACTAGAGCGATTCACGTAAAGCACACCAGCTTCGATGTTATCTAACCACCATTGCACTTCGTCGTCATCTTCGCTAAAGAAACCGGCCGTCAGACCATATTCCACATCGTTGGCCATCTTCATCGCTTTGTCCATGTCCTCGTAGCCTGTCACGGTAACGATTGGCAGGAACATTTCTTGCTTCCACAAGCGATGGTCAAGGGGCAAATTATCAACAATCGTTGGGGCTACAAAGTAGCCGTTGCCCAGTTCTTCCAATATTTTACCGCCAAAGACGACATCTCCATTAGCGTGCAAATCAGCCACAAATTCTTTGTAATCTTCATAGGCACCCATGTTGGCCACGGGCCCCATCCAATTATCTTTTACGGTGGGGTCGCCAACGTTGATTTGCGAGGTGAGGTCAACCAGCTTGGTCATGAATTCATCTTTAACGTCGTTGTGAACGTAGACGCGAGAGCAAGCAGAGCATTTTTGCCCCTGCAAGCCAAAGGCAGAGCGCATCACGCCCATCGCCGCTTTGTCAATATCTGCCTTTTTGCTGATGATAGTGGGGTTCTTGCCGCCCATCTCGGCAATAACAGGGCGCGGATACCGTCCCTGAGCAAACGTCCGCAGAATGTGCATCCCCACATCGTAACTACCGGTGAAGGTAACACCAGCCACGTCCGGATGATCAACCAGGGTTTGGCCCACGGAGCGGCCGCCTCCCGTGACAAAGTTAAACACGCCGGCCGGCACACCAGCATCCCGGAAGCATTCTGTGAGCAGCCAAGCGGTGTACGGGGTATCGGTCGCGGGTTTGAGCACGACGCAATTGCCAGCTACCAAAGCAGCCCCGGCAGGGCCACCGGCCAACGCGCCGGGGAAGTTGAAGGGGGAGATGACAGCCCACACGCCATATGGCTTGAGGACGCTGCGATTGTGATGCTTGTCGCTTTCAGAAAGAAGGGGTCGGCTGAAGTTATCGTTTTGCTCGATGGCATCGCAGTTGTAGCGGATCAGATCGGCCGTTTCTTCAACATCACCCAACGCTTCCAGCCGATTCTTGCCAATTTCCAGACTCATGACTGCGCCCATGTGGAAGAGACGCTCACTGATCAGGTCGGCGGCTTTACGCATAATGGCAACGCGCTCTTGCCAGGGACGGCCGCTCCAGGCAAGAAAGGCAGCTTTGGCAGTAGCAACGGCATCATTTACGTCTTCGGCCGTGCCTTTTTGGAAGTAGCCCATCACCAAATCAAGGTCAACGGGGCTGCGCTTTTCAAACGTTTGGCTTGCAGTGCGCTCTTCGCCATTTATGTACATGGGGAATGTTTTGCCAAACCCAGCTTTGGCTTCTACAACCGATTCATCAAAATATTCGTGCAGCAGCGGGTCTGGGCTGGCCAATGTGGAATAGGTAACTTTAATATGTTTGCGTTCTGACATACGTGCCTCCAAGGGAAATTTAGGTAAAGGTATTGAGCAATTGCTGTGTTAACTTTGTTAGCAGGGATTTATAAGGTCCTGTGGGCTTCAACAATTCCTCAGATTATGGAATCGCAGATGAGGATTCTGCCAAATATTATACCCACGTTTGGGCAATGAGACAGGTAGATGTTGATCATGATTTTTGGGTGACTTCCTGCTTGAGATTAGGGCTTTAGATACAAACTTTGGACAAGCTGTTTGCCTGGCAAAGTGAGAATAAAGGCGCAAGGCAACGTGAGTGCTTGCCAAAATGCAAAAGGAGTCAATTGGGGATTGTGTTGGCAAATGTAAAGGGTGAGAATGGTGCCGTGGCTGACAATGGCAAGGTTGCCTTGAGGCTGCGCGGCCAGTTGGTCATTTACTGCCTGGGTAAAGCGCGTGAGAGCCTGCACGGCCGTTTCATTCCCAAACACCAGCTCGTCCGAGCGAGCAAATAGCTGGGCAACGGCCGTTTCAAAATCCGCCTTGTTGGCAAAATAGGGCACACCTCGCCGATCATGTTCTTGCAAACCAGGAACCGCCTCCGTTGGCAGCGGCAACACATCTGCTAAAGCCCTGCCGGTTGTCATTGCTTTTGGCTCCTGGCTTGTGAGGATGCGGTGAGGGTAATATGGTTTTAGTTGATGGGCGAGTTGGTGAGTGGCGGAACGGCCGTCTGGCGAAAGTTGCCATTGGTGGCTATCTATTTTAGGGTTTATTTGAACGGCCGCATGACGTACAAGGATGAGTTGAGAAGACATTTGGAGGTTAGAAATTGGAGATTTTTAGTCTCCAATCTCCAGTCTCTTCCTTAACCGCCGCCCGTGAGCGCATCTAGCGACCACTGGGCATAGTAAGCATTTTCATTCACACCGAGTGCCGCTTCGTAATTGGCAATCGCCTCGCTGATATTGCCTTGCGATTCCAGCGCCAACCCTTTGTACCAGTAGGTTTCCTCCACGTTGCGCCCGCCCTGGGTTGCCAGGGTGGCATCTGCCAGGGCAATGACATCATCATGTCGGCCAACTTTCCAGTATGCCATGTACGGGCGGAATTGATACCACAACATGCGCGGCGGCAAGCCTAGCTCACGCGCTTGGTCATACGCCTGCGCTCCGCCCTGATAATATTGCGCCTCACCCGTTCGCACGCCCATTTCGGTCAGTGCAGACCCTAAATTAAACCAAGCAAACTCATTTTCCGGATCGGCGTCAATTTCTGCCTGGGCGCGAGCGGCAACCATGCGCCACATGTCCATTGGCTCAACCAGCTCTGGTTCCAATATTTCCTGCACTTCGGCCTCCTGCGAGGGGAAATATACGACGTAAAAGGTGTAGTTGAACTGCTGCCAATAATATTCAAACTCGTCATAGCTGTCGGTACGGCCGCTGCCGTCCCATGGCCCTAAAAAGCTGTCCTGACTGTAAAAAATTTCCTGCTCATCATCATAGCCAAATACGGTGAGGTAATGCCCCCACCAACCCTGACCAGGCAAATCGTACCCTTTTTCTATGACGACAGGATAACCCGCAACAATGAATTCCTTGATCAATTCCATCGTGCCACCGCTGTGGGCACTGGCCTTGAAGGCATTGCCAGTAAAGCCGTTGACATAATCAGCAATTTGCCAGGGGCTTACGTTGCGGTCTTCGCTGTTTGGCTTCAGATAATCGGCCACATCTTCCTGGGTGATGTCGTACCCCATGAAGTTGAGCACCTGAGTGAGATTGGCCGGGCCACAATTATTAAACGATTGGCGAATGACGCCTACCCCGTCCAAAATGTGCGAGATGGGCAGCGGCTCCGGCGTGGGGGTGTTGGTGGGTGTGGGAATGGGCGTGTTGGTTGGCAGCGGCGTGGCCTCCGCATCTGGCAGCACTTCTTGTGTGGCTGTGGGTGCTTGGATAGGCTTGCTAGTGGCGGTGGGTTCGGTAACGGTCGTTACCGCAATCAACGCCTCAATATCCACCTGTGGTTCGTCAGCAGAAACTTCAGCTACAGGCAGTGCAGTTGCCACAGGAGCCACTTGGTCAATCACCCCTTCCACAATTTCGCTTAAAAACGGACTGCGTTCTCCCAAAGCCACCCGGTACCGCCCCGGAATAGCGCCAACGGCCGTTGGCAGCACCAGCAGCCCAATAATGAGCAAAATTTGTATCCCGGCCACAGCAAAAATTAGATTCTTCGTTCTTTTTCTCATACGCTCTTCTATCCGAGCCGGTAATCAGTAATCGGTTATCGGTAATCAGTCACGTTGCATAAATCTGAATACTGTTTACTAATCCACTGATTACTGACCACTGGTCAATTCAGCTAGTGCCACAACAGCGGGTGCAAAGTTGGGATTAAACGTGGCAGCTTTCTCTAGATTTTCTTCGGCTGCGGCCGTTTCGCCGGTGGCAGCCAGGGCTAATCCTTTGTAATAAAACGACTCTTCAAAATACGGCCGATCTTTCAACGTCACATCAGCCAGCAAAATAACATCTTCATACCGCCCCACCTGGTAATAGGCTTCGTAGGGGCCAAATTGATACCACAGCATACGCCAGGGCAAGCCGATGGCGCGTGCCTGGTCAAATGCGGTGCTGGCTCGTTCGTATTCGCCCACGGCGTTGTAGCTGGTTCCCAAATTAAACCAGTAAAAGGCATTGCCGGGGTCTGAAGCGGCTTCGGCCTGGGCCTGGATCAATGATTTGTCCCACATTGTGCCGTCATCTATATCTTCACCCACAATGCGCGCCACGGTTTCAGCCTGTTCTAGTTCATACACCGCAATGTAGCTGCGATTAAACTGGGGCCAGAACGTTTCTACTTCGGCGTAAGGCAGGTTACGGCCGTTCCGATCCGCATTCTCTAAAGGCACATCACTCGTGCCGAACCAAGAATCATACACAAAAAATTGCTCGTTGGCATCGTCGTAGGCCACCACCAGCAAGTAATGCCCATACCAGCCCAGCCAGCGGAACTCGCCCGGCGGCTCGATGCCAATTTCCACAATTACCGGAATGCCGTTGGCTACAAACTGCTTGAGCATTTCGATACGGCCGTTTACCCTGTAAAGTGCCTCATACTCTGTATTTTCATTCACATATGCAGCCATCTCGTGCGGGCTAACGTTGCGATCTTCAGGATTTGGCTTTAGCGCAGCAACCGTATCGCTTTGGGTCACATTCATGCCAAAATAGCTTAATGTCATCGCCATCGTTGCTGGCCCGCAATTGTTCCAATCCTGAAAATGGTGCTGGATGCCCTCTAACCGTGCTTCTGCTGGAATGGGAACGGCCGTTGCCGTAAGAATTGGTGTGGAGGTGGCTGTGGGCGGAACGGCCGTGGGCACTACTGTTGCCTCCACCGCCTCGGCTTGTGGCGTTGCCGTTGGCTGTACTACCTCGATAACAGGGGCTGCCAGCGGCGTGGGATCACCCAGCAAATTGCTGGCATCCAATGGTTGGGCCACCGTTGGCAAAATAGCCACTTCTTGCTGCGGTGAGGCAATCTCCAGCAATGGTTCTGGCAGCCAGCGGGCAGCATAACGTGGGGGAATGGCGCGAAGCAACGTTGGCGCAGTCAGCAAACCCACCAAGAGCAAAATTGCAAAACCCGCAAAAACTTTCTTCCACTTTCCCATCATTTAATTGATTTTCCTAAATTCCCTACAGCGGCGACAAGTATAACCATTGTCACCCCTTCGCCAAGCATGATGAACGGCCGTTTACCCAACTCTAACATCCTGCCAGCCTTTACACTGCATACCATAGCCTCGGTTGTAAGTGCGGTTGGTGAGCCACCTTACACAGCCAAAGCAACAAATGACATTTATCGTTCGCGGGCATGGGCATTGTCACTGGCAAACGGCCGTTTGTGCATGGCACACTGAACACAGAGAAAATCAAGGAAAGCAGTGGAGAAGTTCAGCTTTTTGCAAAAGTTGAACTTCTAAGGAAACATATTAGGAGGCCAACCATGTTCAACCATATTTTGGTTCCCCTCGATGGCTCACATCTGGCCGAAGCAGCTTTACCCCCCTCCCTGGAACTGGCCAGCAAATTCAATAGCGAGTTAACGCTCACTTACGTCATCCAGCCCCCGCACCTCATCATGACCGCCGCCAACGGCAGCGTTTATTCTCAACTGCTCACCGAGATGCGTAACCAGTCGGAGCAGGATGCCGAATCATATCTGCGCTCCCACAAAGGCTCTTTGCAACAGCAAGGCTTCACTGTCCACGCCCAGATTACCGAAGGCGAAAATGTGGCTGATTCTCTGCTGGATGTGGCCGCTAACCTCGATATAGACACCATTGTGATGAGTACCCACGGCAGAGGCGGCATAAGCCGCTGGGTCTTTGGCAGCGTGGCCGACAAGGTGCTGCGCTATGCCAATGTGCCCGTGCTGTTCATCCGCGCCAAGGAAGAAACGGCCGATTATCAGCGCCCACCGCTTGAAGTAACCATCTAACCAACGACCAGTCATCGAGAAATCGGGATTCTACCCATGAAACATTTGGTCATGACCTCATGTAGAACTCTAGAACTCCGAATTCATCGTCCACCGTTATACGCCCTCGTGTTGCGAGCAACGTAGCTTCACAACACGAGGGATTTTTTCTGCCACTCGCGCCCGGTCATCCAAATGCTGGCCCACAATCCAAACCGGGTGCTGGCTGGTAGCCACAATTGGCCAAAACGGCCGTCCCGCCTGAGGTACTTTTCGATTGCTTAACAAATCGGCAATTTTTTGCGACTGTCCCCCCATCCCCAGCGGCTGAAATCGCTCATTGGGTTGGTACGGCCGTACCCACAAAACATCCCCCTCATCCAATTTCACAAATGCTTGCCACACATCCTTATTCCGCTCAATTTTCTCAAACGAGACATCGTCCACAGCTTCCGCCGAAATCGCCCAACCGTTGGCTAGCCAAACCTGGCCAGGTGCGGACAAAGTAAGCGGCTGCTCATCAACGAGCTGCGGCAAACGCGCTAATTGCGCCTCGCCGGCATCGCCAAACGCAACCGCATCTGCCGCCACCCGCATCACCAATGCCCCTGGCAACCACGCCTCCGTGCCAGACTGATTTTCTAAAATGAGCGTCCGGGCAGCTTCAATTGTTTGGAAGCTCATTTCAGTAACCAACGGCCGTAGCACCTGCACAGCACGCCGCAGTGCCAGCCGCTGCCAAGCCACCGCCAATGCCTGAAATCGCAGCCGATCCAGCAACAATGAATCATCTGCCTGATCTAGCAGCACCAACGTCGGCCAAATTTGCTCAAACTGCTCCTGCAAAACGGCTAATTCATCGGCGGTAACGATGGCAAGTTGTCGCAATTTATCTTGAATTTGGGGGTTGTACGTTTGCAGCAGTGGCAACAGCTCGTGCCGAATGCGGTTGCGGGTAAAGTTCACATCTTCGTTACTAGCATCTTGCCGCGGTGTAAGCCCATGCCGGGTACAGTATTCTTCAATTTCGGCACGACGGGTGGTGAGAAACGGCCGTAACAAAACCATCTCTTCACTTCCTGGCACTACGCCCACCGGGCCCATTCCTCGCAACCCACCGCTACCCCGCAGCAGATGTAGCAATACTGTCTCCGCCTGGTCATCTGCATGATGCCCTACCAGCACCGCTTCTGCCCCCACCTCTGCCGCCTTGCCCGCCAAAAACTGGTAGCGTGCCAAGCGCCCGGCCGCCTCTAGTGATAAACGAAATGTTTCGGCAACAGTCTGAACTTTAGCCGTGCCAATTTCACATGAGATACCCCAAGAAGCGGCCGTTTTGGCCACAAATGCCGCATCCGCATCCGCCTCTGGGCGCAGTTGGTGGTTTAGATGTGCCACAACCAGCCGATTTGCCCCCAGTTGCTGCCACAACAGATGCAGCAACGCCAAAGAATCTGCCCCACCAGACACAGCAACGAGCAGTTTTTTGTGAGAAGTGGTGAGGGGAAACGGCCGTATCGTCTGTAACACCACCCGCCACAACCGTCTTCCTACCAGATGATTTGAGCCAGATGCTTTCATCAATTACCCAGATAAACAAAAAATGCCCCAAAAAGGGGCAAAAAACGTGAGTAGGGCGGGTGGGATTCGAACCCACACGGACTGACGTCCGGCAGATTTTAAGTCTGCTGCGTCTACCATTTCGCCACCGCCCCATATTTTAACGATACAACAACAACTTCCCATTTTGTGAAGGATAGTTACTCAAGGTAATCCACAAATCCAAATCACTTTTTTGTAGATGACCCCAAAGCTCGTCAATTGTACACTTGAAAAGAACCGCAAACAAGCTACGGACGCTTACCCCGTAAATTGGCCGCAAAACCAGACCATTATGTGACATAAACTTGTTTGACTTGATAATTTTCACCATGTATAATGCTCAAGTCAACGACTTACAAACATAAATGCACCTGCTTACCAAAGGTTTCATAAGAGGTCAACCGTATTGTTTACAACATAGGCACAACTTGAAACAGTAAGTTCGCAATATTGGTAAAAACATTGCCATCCAAACCAAGCAGGAAGAAAAACAACTATGGCCCTGAAAGGCAACCTGCGCGATTTCTCAACAACACAACTACTCAATCTCATTAACCTGGCTAGAAAAACAGGCACCCTGTCCATTCAAACAGATTCAGAAAGTGCCCGAATGTCTTTCCGTGAAGGCAAGTTGATCTATGCCTACATGGGAAACGAAAACGGTAACCACTTGGCGCAAATCTTGCAAAATAGTGGCAAATTATCCGCAGAGCAAGCCCAGGTTATTCAGTCGCATGCAGAAGGCAAAAGCGATAAAGAAATTGGGCATCTTCTGGTAACGGCACGCCGCGTAACCCAAAACGACATCATTCAAAGCGTGCGCCAGAACGTCCTGGATACCGTTTACAAGCTCTTTACTTGGGGGGAAGGCTTATTCCGTTTTGATGCTAACAAACTGCCAAGCAGTGGTTACATTACCATTCCCATTGATCTGGAAAGCGTCATCATGGAAGGCAGCCGTCGCCTAAAAGAGTGGGAAATTTTGCAAGACGAATTGCCAGACCTCGATGTCACCCTTCGTTTTACAGACCGCCCCGATGCCAGATTACGCAACATAAATTTAACAGTTGAAGAATGGCGGGTCGTTTCGTTTGTGAATCCTCGTAATTCAATTCGTCAAATTGCCAAAGCAAACAATCTTAGCGACTTTGAAATTCGCCGCATTGTTTATGGCATGTTGCAAGCGGGCTTGGTTGAATTTGTTAACAAGCCAAAACCCGCACCCGAAAAACGTGCGTCCACCGCAAGGCAAAAAGGCGCTGCCGAACCATCACCAGCGGTTAAACGCTCTGTTGTCGTCCGGCTAATTGATCGCATTCGTGGTTTGTAGGATTGACCTACCAGCAATAATTCTCGCATTCGCTGCCCCAAATTGGAAGCCGCTAAACAACAAAAATCAAACCATCGCTCAAAGAAGGTAGTAACTTTATGCAAGCAGTCAAAATGGTAATCACTGGCCCATTCTCTGCCGGTAAAACACAATTTATTGGGTCTGTTAGTGAAATTGATGTGGTTTCTACAGAACGCAAAATCTCTAGCGCTGCGGAAAAAGTGAAAGAAAGCACCACTGTGGCCATGGATTTCGGCCGTATTACCGTTGGGGACGACCTGGTTCTTTATTTATTTGGTACGCCAGGACAACGTCGCTTTGATTTTATGTGGGACATTCTCTCACAGGGGATGTTGGGCTTTGTGGTAATGGTGGACAGCACCAAGCCCGAAACTTTTCGGGAAGCCAAACGCATTTTGGAAACATTTGAAAGCTATGCCTCTACCCCATTTGTAGTTGCCGCCAACAAGCAAGACATGGAAGATGCCTGGGAGCCAGAGGATTTACGCATCATTCTACGCTTACGGCCAGATGTAAAAATCTTGCCTTGCGTTGCCACTGACAAGGAAAGCGTTAAGAATGCCTTGCTAGAATTACTTTATTCAATTTTGGACCAATTGGATGAAGAAAATGGTGAGTAGCTGTTTAACGTGACCTTTACACCTCATTTACCAGCTTTTCACAGTTTTGCTAATTGCTAAATGTTAATATTTTCGGTGTGCATATGTCCACGAAATTATGCCGTCAGCGCGCACCAGCTCTTCATTAAAAAAATGGGCCGCCAGGCATCAGCATTCTTTTTCCAGACGTCGCATACATAGTTTTTATTAACGCAGGAACATAACACCTTCCGCCGTCTGGCGTTTTCATGGGGGTAATTGAGGTAAGTGTGAGTTCTATTGTTACCGAGCAAGGGATTCTACATTACGAATCAATAGGGCGGGGCCAGCCCATTATTCTATTACATGGCTGGATTAATTCTTGGGACGTTTGGCGCGACCTGATGATTAGCCTGGCCAATACCAAGCGATACCGGGTGTATGCACTAGACTTTTGGGGCTTTGGTGACTCAGCAAAAGGATCGCAGGCTCAAACGGCCGCTTTCCAAATTGACAGCTATGTTGAAATGGTACACCAGTTCATGGATTCGCTTGGCATCCAAAGTGCGCCCATTTTTGGGCACTCCATGGGCGGCACCGTAGCGCTGCAGATCTCACTCGCCCACCCAGACCGTGTAGAAAAAGTGGCATTAGTTGGTTCACCGATAATCGGCCGTTCTTTGCATCCTTTCTTACAATTGGCTGGGTATGGTTCTATTGCCAAGCTCGTTTGGCGGTATCCTATTGTGCTACACTCTATCATGCGTATTTTGCTAGCCAAAGATTCTAAAGAAGTGCGGAACATGATTTTTAGGGATGTTCAGAGAACGACCATTGAATCCTTCTTCCGTAGCATTGGCGACCTGCGGGATACAGACCTAAGCAAGCAATTGCCAACCCTCAACATTCCAACCCTAGGAATTTATGGAGCCAAAGACAATATCGTTTCCCCCACAAATGCTGATTTGCTAAAAAATGGTGTCAAATCTGTTGAAGTGCAAATGATGCCGCAATCGCGCCATTTCCCTATGACCGATGAGCCAGAACGCTTTTTAAAAACAGTAAACAGCTTTCTAATCAATCATTCCAACGGCCAGGCAGTGCAGTGATGAACCAAGAAGTGGCAATCGAGGAAGAATATTTTTATCCTAATAAAATGGGGCGTATTGTTCTTGTCGCCATGGAAGAGATCATGGGGCATCACGGGGTGAACGCCGTACTGAATTTAGCAAAGCTCTCACACCTGGTAAACAATTACCCACCAAATAATTTACAATTAGGATTTACATTTTCAGAATTTAGCGTCATTCAACAAACGTTGGATGATATGTATGGTGAGCGTGGCGGCCGCGGATTGGCTTTACGCGCTGGCCGCGAAACCTGGAAATATGCACTTAAAGAATTCATGCCTGTTTTGGGTATTACAGATTTGGCCATGCGAATGTTACCATTGGGGATTAAAATAAAGATAGGGTTGGATGTTTTTGCTGAAACATTTAACAAATTTAGCGATCAGAGAGTGCGTTTAGGGGAAGATGCAGAGCATTATTTGTGGATCATCGAGCGTTGCCCGATTTGCTGGCAGCGCGTTTCCAAAACGCCATGCTGCCATCTGGCGATTGGGCTGTTAGAGCAAGCTCTGGGGTGGGTTAGTCGAGGGCGGCGATTTAAGGTTGAACAAATTAGCTGCATTGCCGCAGGTGATGAAACCTGCACCATAGCCATAACCAAGCAGCCGATAGTCTAATTTTGTAGCGGTACAGTTTTTATGCGAAGAATAATCATCAACGAGACGAGCTTTATTGCGCCATTTAATGAACCAGCGCGTGATCTGCGCGTGCAAAATAAACCATTGTGGCTTTGGCAACGCGATCTGCTGGTGAAGCACGCCAATGAAGAACGTGAATATCCCGATTGGGAGATCGCTCGTCAACTGGAAAATGAAGAAGTAGAAAGTCTGGTGCATCGGGACAATCTCTTTTTTAACCAGTTGTTGATTGATGATTTCATTAAGCAAGCTCGGGATGGCAAGCGTCCCGTTCGGCTGGCTTTTCACAAGGATGACCCAGCGATTGCTAAACATGTACGGCCGTTAACCCACTCGTTTATGCAAAAAGACGACCTGCTGTTGGCAGATATGTGGTATCTACCGAAGGGATTATCCCAAAGTCTGGAAGCCGAGCCGCTGGTTATAAACACAGAATCCAGAGAACGGGGCTATTATCACATTCCGCCCTACATGGCCACTGAGTTTGGCGATCTGGTTTATCAGCTACCCAAAAAGGTTTTTGTGCTCGTAGAAAATTGGGTACATCTATTTGTAGCCGACATTTTGCTGGGCGTGTTTACCCAGGGAGCCAATGAAGAAGATCACATTGCTGGCAGTATACAGTACAAGTTAAAAATTTTGGCACGGTCGGTGCTTGAGCAAAAGCGGGTTTTATCCAGCTCAGAGTTGGTAAAAGTGGGGAAAAATGTACATATTGACCCTACGGCCGTTATCCACGGCTACACGGTTATTGGCGACAACGTCACGATTGGAGCCGGCGCAGTCATTGATAATTGCATTATTGGCAATAATGTCACCATTTCCCAGGGCTGCCAATTGCTACTAAGCGTCGTCAGCGACGGCTGCTTCCTCCCCTTCCGAGCCGCCCTGTTCATGACAACGCTGATGGAAAATACATCAGTGGCGCAAAACACTTGCTTGCAACTATGCGTGGTTGGGCGAGACTCGTTCATTGGTGCAGGCAACACCTTCACCGATTTCAATATTTTGGGTGGTCCGCTTAAAACAATGAACCATGAAGGCAAGCTGGAAGCAACCAACCTGTTGATATTGGGAGGCTGTGTTGGGCATCATTGCCGCATAAGCTCTGGGGCAATTATTTACGCCGCCCGTACCATTGAGTCGGATGTGGTTTTGTTAGCCTCAGACGATCGACAATTTATTACCAAAAATGTCACTTACGAACAAAGCGATCATCACCCGCATAAAGAACGATATCCTTACCCGCGCCTTTATCCAAGAAAGGGGGAAACCGGCTCGTGGTAGCTGGCCAGTGCCCCAACTTGGCGGAAAGTAGCATTGTAAGGGACAGAATTACCATTGAACAGAAATTCATACCGGCTACACTCAACTTTATTATGCAGGACAGTTTTGCCTTTATCATTCATCCGTTAAACCCAAAGCGCGATGTGAGTCGCAAATATCCTGCGTTGGGTAAGTTACCTGCCTGGCTCATTGAATTTCTATCCATTTTTTACCCTCCTGTCCTGGTTTCAGAAATTGAAGGGGTGCAATCGGTAGAAAACGGCCGTACCCTCAAAGGTTGGTTCGTCGCTTGCCCGCTCACGCCAAATATGATGCTACGCCTCCCCACCAGGCTGGTTTACCGCAAAATTGTGCAAACTGGCAAACTGGCAGAAAAGCTGGGCGCACAAATCCTGGGGTTAGGCGCATTCACCTCGGTTGTGGGGGATGGCGGCAAAACCATTGCCAAATCGCTTAACATCCCCGTAACAACCGGGGATAGCTATACGGTAGCACAGGCGGCCCATGCGATTCGGGAAGCGGCCGTTTTGCTGGAAAAACCGCTGGCGGAATCAACCGTTGCTATTGTGGGTGCTACCGGAGCCATTGGTTCCGTTTGTGCCCAACTGCTTGCCCGAGATTGCGGCAAGATACTCCTGATTGGTCGCCGGCTTGAGAAACTAAATGAAGTGGCTACAGCCGTTCGCCAGCAAGGTGGCAAAAACGTGCAGGTATCGGCAAACATTGATGATATCGCTCAGGCACATTTCATCATCACAGTTACTAGTGCTGTGGATGCCATTATTGAACCTCAGCATTTGCGTCAGGGGGCTGTAGTATGCGATGTATCTCGCCCCCGCGATGTCTCTAAGCAAGTGTCAGAGCAACGCCCCGATGTGCTAGTCATTGAAGGCGGCATGGTAGAAATTCCCGGCCCCGTTATCTTCAATTTTGACTTTGGCTTCCCGCCAAAAATGGCATATGCCTGTATGGCAGAGACAATGGCGCTTGCACTCGACAAAAATTACGTTTCTTTCACGCTAGGTAAAGACATAAAATTGTCGCAAGTTCAGACAATTGATACAATCGCCAAACGGCATGGTTTTAGGCTTGGCGGCTTCAGAAGTTTCGAGCGCGCCGTAACAAGTGACAAAATAGCATTTGTCAAAGCTGCCCATTTATCTAACCAAAATGCTGTCTCTGCCGTTCCGTACCTAGACCCAAATAATCTAGAATCTGTAAATCTTTGATCTGCCAAGGAAAAAGCTCATGAGCAACGGCCGTATTTTAATAGTAGAAGACGACTTTGATATTTCGAACATGCTTCGCATCTTCTTTACCGGGCAAGGTTACCACGTAGACGTGGCTGCTCGTGGCAACGATGCCCTGGAGATTTGCCGCAAAAAGCTGCCAGATCTCATCGTGCTGGACATTATGCTGCCAGACATGAATGGGTACGAAGTGTGCAAAGTGATGCGAACCACCACCCGCACCAGTCACATTCCCATCATCTTCCTCACCCAAAAAGATGAAAGGAGTGACCGCATCGCTGGTTTGGAATTGGGCGCGGATGATTACATCACCAAGCCGTTTGATATTGAAGAGCTAAAGCTGCGCGTGCGGACCGCCATCAATACCTATAAGCGTCACAACATGACAGACCCCATCACGGGCCTGCCCAGCAGCCGCCTCATTGAAGATCAGCTACGGGCGTTAATGCGAACCAAAGATTGGACTTATTTGCAAATTGGCATTGATCACATTGAGCCATTTAGCGATGAGTACGGCTTCCTGGCCCGCGATGAGGTGCTTCGCTTCACCACCTTGTTGCTCAATGAGGTAGATGATGAGCATGGTACGCTAGACGATTTTGTGGGCCATGCTACCAGCAACACTTTTGTTTTGGTCACCAAGACCGAAAATATAACCTCTATGGTTAATGAGCTGCGCCAGCAGTTTGACGAAGGCATTCTCTCCCATTACAGCTTTATCGATCGTGAACAGGGAGGCATTATGCAGCCAGACGGTAATTTGGTGCCGTTGATGAAACTTTCAATTGGGATTGTTTCTGACAAGACACAACGCTTTTCAGATATTCGCGAAATCACAGAAACAGCCGCAGAAATGCGTCGTTTGGATAGAGATAAACAAGCCCAGCAATAGATAACTTATCACTGGCATTGCCCGCTTTTGAGCGGCATCCGGCGATCGTGTAAAGCAGAAGTAACGGCTGAGGTTTGATACACAAGATGGAAAAAGAATTAACCTCAGCTATGATTTGGAGTTTGTTTGACAGCCTTCATGAAGGCATTCTCATAGCTGAGACGGACGGCACGATTTTATATTTCAATGAATCCGCAGGCGCATTACTTGGCCTGGCGTCTGACGTTTCATCACTGCAAGCTGTTGATCATTTGATTGTTTCTGCTGACCGCTGGCTAGATTGCCTGGAACCCCCTTTTGTCACCACAATTTCGGTTGGGAACGGCCGAACCCTTACCCTTCACAGCCACACTGTTGAGCTCAACAGCAACCGCCTGGTACAAATCGTTCTCTCGCCACAACTACCCGCTGCTGATGCTGACCATCAGCAAAACAGCCAGCTCTTTCAGCAAGTGGTAGACCGCAACCGTGACTTTGAGCTGCTGCTCAACAGCAGCAATGCCTTCTCTAGCACGCTAGACAAAGAAACCATTTTGACAACGCTAGCTAACCAGGCAATTGAAGCAATAAACGCCACTGGCTGCACCATTTACCAATGGCTGCCAGCCCAGGACAAACTGGTGGTGTTAAAAGAAGCAACGGCCGCGCCAGAAACGGCCGTTGCTACCCCAGGCAGCCATTATCCCATTCCCAACTCAGCCACCTTGAGCCAGGTATTAAATCGCCAACAAACCATGACCGTGCGTTTGGTAAACGAGGCGGCCGCAAACCTGCCCCTGCCGCAATGGGCAACCAACTCGATGCACTGCACATTGGTTCCCCTGGTGCTCACGGGCGAGACATATGGTTTTATTCAGTTACTCAGTGCAAACGGCCGTCTGCCCAGCACCACCCAGCACGAACGCAAACTACTCACCGCCCTGGCTAACCAAGCCGCCTCTGCCCTGGAAATCGCCTTCATTTTTGAAGATACCTACGAACGAGAACGGTTTTATGGCGCAATGGGCAACGTCAGCCTGGCGCTCAACTCCAGCCTGGATCGAGAAACCGTGCTCAACCTCATTTGCAGCGAAGGGCGTCGCATCTTCAACGTAAACGGAGCCTATATTTGGCAGCTTGAAGGAAACCAATTTGTAGGCAGCGCCGCCGCTGGACACGGTGCTACCGAATTCACTGGCACCACGCTAGACAAAAATGATGCTGCCAGCTTTGTGGCTCAGCTTGCCCAAACTGGCGAGCCGACCTTCATCAATCGGCTCACAGAAAAAGACCAAACTGAGATACGGCTGCCAGAGCCAGAGCGCATTCAATCAGTGTTGGGCGTGCCGCTACAGCGTGAAGATGATCTGGACGGGATTTTAATTTTGGCAGACAGTCAGCATCCGGTGCGGTTTACCAACAAAGACGTCAGTTGGGCCACCACGTTTGGGGTGCAAGTAGCCATTGCCCTGCAAAATGCCAAGCTATTTGAAGAGCAGCGTGCCTTTAACGAAACGCTCGATCGGCGCGTGGAGACACGCACCCAGGCACTCAACGATGAAAGTAACCGCGTTAAGATTCTGCTACGCATTACGTCCGAACTATCCGTTAGCCTGGATCAGGATCGGGTACTGAACCAAGCATTAAATCTGGTCAACGGTGTGGTGAACGCCACCGAGGGCGTTATTTTGCTTATAGACCAGGAATCGGGCGAAATGATCTTCCAGGCGGCCATTGGCAACGAACGGCCAGTGCCGCCCGGCGGCATCCCCAGCGGCATGATGCGTAATGAAGGGCTGGCTGGATGGATGATGGAAAACCGTTCGGCCGTCATTGTGCATGATGCCCTTGAGGATTCCCGCTGGCTAGAGCGCGAAGCCAGCCGCAAGCATCGCTCTGTGTTGGGCGTCCCGCTCATCTCCAATGAAGATGAAGAAGTGATTGGCGTGCTCATGATGTTCCACCCGGAGCCAAATGCCTTCACCAATCAGCAGCTAGACCTGGTTGAAGCAGCCGCTATTCAGGTAGCCAATGCCATTAACAACGCTAGCCTGTACAAACTAATTTTTGAACAAGCAGAGCAGCTCGGCTCTATGCTGCGTACTGAAATCATCCAAAAAGCGAATCTGGAAGCAATTTTGGAAAGTATTGCCGACGGCGTAATTGTGGCCGACAGTCACAACGAGGTAGATATTGCCAATTTGCCCGCCTGCAATATTTTGGACATTCCACGCCATCAGCTTTTGGGCAAGTCAATCAATGAGCTGCTGGGACTTTACGGCCATTTTGGCGAATCGTGGATTCACACCATTAACGATTGGGCCAACAATGCGGATCGAATTGAGCAGTGGACGTATCTGGCTGACCAATTAGTGATTGAAGACAAATTTGTAAGCGTCCACCTTTCACCTGTGTTGTCTGACAATCAGTTCTACGGCACGGTTTCTATCTTCCGAGACATCACGAAAGAAGTAGAGGTAGACAAGCTCAAGAGTGAATTTGTTTCTACGGTATCTCATGAGCTACGCACCCCAATGACTTCTATTAAAGGATATGCTGACCTAATGCTGATGGGGGCTGCCGGACAGATGACAGAGCCGCAAATTCGATATTTGCAAGTGATTAAGAATAATGCTGACCGGCTACACATGTTGGTAAACGATTTGTTGGATATTTCGCGAATCGAGACGGGCAAAACGGGGCTGGATTTACGGCCATTAGACATCCCACAAATCATCGAACAGGTGGTAGATGGACATTTAAACGGCCGTATCCAACACGAAGCCCGCATGATCCAAGTGGACACAAATATCGCCCCAGGGCTGCCATTGGTCAATGCCGACCACGCCCGTATTACACAGGTTCTAACCAATCTGCTAGACAATGCGCTGAACTACACACCGGACAACGGCCGTATCACCATCGGTGCCAAAGCCACCCACAGTTACGTACATATTAGCGTCACAGACACCGGTATCGGCATCGCCAAAGAGAATCTAGACAAAATCTTTGACCGCTTCTACCGCGCCGAGGATTCAGAAGTGCAGCAAGTGCCTGGCACTGGTCTGGGGCTGGCCATCGTTCGCAGCCTGATCGAAATGCACGGTGGGCGGCTGCGCGTGGAAAGCGAAGTGGGAAAAGGCAGCACCTTTACGTTTAATATTCCGGTCGTCATAGAAGATAGCGACCCAACCTAGCAATTTTTTCAATCATGCGTAAGTTGCTCAATTGGAAAGAAACATTATGACAAAAATTTTAATAGCCGAAGATGATCAAGATATTCGCGAACTGGTTGTGCTAACCCTCCAGTTCAGCGGTTTCGATGTAACCCCCGTTGAAGACGGTTCTTTGGCAGTTGAAAAAGCAAAAACGGAAAATTTCGACCTGATATTGATGGACGTACGCATGCCCCGAATGACTGGCTACGAAGCGTGCCGTCGCCTGAAGGCGATGGATGCGACGAAAGATATTCCTATTATTTTCTTATCGGCCAAAGGGCAAGAGCAAGAAATACAAACTGGATTAGACGTGGGCGCAGCCGATTACATTTTAAAACCGTTTGCACCGGACACTTTGGTCAACACCATCAACAAGGTTCTGAACGAAAACCCTTCTGAGAAAGCCACAGAGGAAAAAGAGAGCTAAGAGGATTTAAGCCTAATCTCATCAATCTCTGTGAACATTTGCACAGATATTAAGGTAAAAACTGGCTAAACATGAGCATCACTACCATTGACAGCCAACTGATTCATTACGAAGTGCTTGGGCGCGGCCAGCCGCTGATTTTCATTCACGGCTGGGTTGGCTCCTGGCGCTACTGGTGGCCGTCAATGCAAGCCCTCTCCGCCCATTACCGCACCTTCGCCTTTGATCTGTGGGGCTTCGGCGATTCCAGCAAAGTGCCAGATGCTTACTCGCTGGATGATTATGTGAAAATGGTAGACCAGTTCATTGATAAGCTGGGCGTGGCTCGCCCGGTCATTTTGGTGGGTCATGGGCTCGGTGCGGTGGTGGCGCTGCGCTATACGGCCGCACACAAAGACAATGTCCACAAAGTGGCCACCATTTCGCTGCCAGTGGCTGGCGATTACCTCACCAACAAGCTGCAAGGCGCAGACACAGGCTCGATGATTAGCCGCGTTTTGGGTCGTGAAAGCTTCAGCGAGCTAGACAGCGAAATCCGCAAGGTAGACCCAATGGCGGTCTCCAAATCTATGGAAGAAATCAACAGTCTGAACTTTGTTCCTGATATTACTGCCCTGGAAACGCCGTTGCTGATGGTATACGGCCGTCAAGATAGTCTTGTGCTGCCCCCCAACGGTCAGTACAGCTACCTCCAGCAATCCATCAACGACCGCTTTTATGTGGAGCTAGACCTGTGCCACCACTTCCCCATGCTGCAAGAAAAAGCCAAATTCAACCGCCTCCTCCTCGATTTCATCATCGCCAGTGCCGACCTCACCGAACTCACCATCAAAGAGTATTGGACCCGGCGTATTCGCTAATTCCCATTCCATCTTGTCACCCTTTACCAAAGTCAACTACTACCGGCTTGTAGCCTGTATCAAACCCTTTTATGCTTTCCGTCCATTGTGGGGTTGAAAACGGCCTGCCTGAAAGGCAGGGGGTTTTACCCTATTTACAGACAATAAGATGATGTCATTCCCGTTTTCACGTTGAGGGGAGGACATGTTTTAAGTAAAACGGAAATCAGGATAAAAACAAAGACCGACAAACACACCAAATCTTTGCACTTGTTCAAAAAAGAACGCGATTCCCTCTTTGAAAAGACTCCAATAGCGTCGCAATGTCCCGTCAGTGCGTAAAAGCGGTTTTCGAGCCTTGCCTAGTTGTACAGCGACACTGCCCAGCGCTAAACACCAACCATAAGCGATGGCCAAGATGACCAATAACCGCTCCACGTGAGCCGGACAACGGATGCGGCTTGTGCGCCATTGCTAGCCACCACTCTTGAGGTCGAGGAAGCCCCGCTCTTCCCAGTTTCGCTGGGCGTATTCTCAGCCGGAGAGTGACGGGTCGTTCGTCACCAGAGCCCAGGGTTCTTTGTGTTCGGCATCCCATAGCGCATGCGCCCAGCCAGCCAGACCGCCTGTCGAGATAAAAAGCGTGCCCTCTACAGAGCGACATTGACCCCGGTCAACCAACTCCACAATTCTGAGAGTCGCTTCAGGCAAAACGATCTTGCTGTTGGCCGGACCCGGAACAAGTGGTACCAACCCAATCGAATAATGGCTCGGCACAGGTCTGACGAGTTGCCAATCCCACGGTCAGCTAACACCACAACCTCGCAATCTGGTGGAAGACCCGCTTGAACATGCCGTAGTACGCTTTCAATTACCTTTGAAGTGTCCTTGATGAACGTTTTATTTCAAATCAAACGTGTCCTCCCCTCAACACGCAGGCGGGAATGACAGGTTAAGATCATTTGTTCCCTAAAAGTAGCCTCCATAATACAACCTAAGCGCTATCAAACGCAGCTTGCACAATTTCTTTAGCTTCGGCCTGGATTTGGCGTAGGTGGTCTTCGCCTTTGAAACTTTCGGCGTAGATTTTGTAAATTTCTTCAGTGCCAGACGGCCGTGCTGCAAACCAGCCATTCTCCGTCACCACCTTCAGGCCACCGATGGCTGCGCCGTTGCCCGGTGCGTGGGTCAATTTGGCGGCGATGGGCTCGCCCGCCATTGTGCTGGCACTCACCATCTCCGGCGACAGATTGCTGAGAATCGCCTTTTGCTCACGGCTGGCGGGGGCGTCACTGCGCTGGTAGACGGGGCTGCCAAATAGGTTTTCCAGTTCTTGGTATTGGTCGCCGGGGTCGCGTTGGGTAACGGCCGTAATCTCCGCCGCCAATAAATTCAAAATGATGCCATCTTTGTCGGTGGTCCACACGTTGCCGTTGTGCCGCAGGAAGGACGCGCCCGCACTTTCCTCGCCGCCGAAGCCAAACGAGCCATCCACCAAGCCATCCACAAAATATTTGAAGCCGACCGGCACCTCCGCCAGCCGCCGCCCCAGATGATTGGCCACGCGATCAATCATAGAGCTAGAGACGAGCGTCTTGCCAATGGCGGCATCCGCTGGCCAGCTCGGACGATGCTGGAACAGATACCAGATTGCCACCGCCAAATAATGGTTCGGATTGAGCAGCCCAGAACTCTTGGTGACAATGCCGTGCCGATCCACATCCGGGTCGTTGCCAAAGGCGATGTCAAAGTCGTCCTTGAGCCGAATGAGGCTGGCCATCGCATACGGCGAGGAGCAATCCATGCGGATTTTGCCGTCTTTGTCTACGGTCATGAAGCGGAAGGTGGGGTCAACGGCCGTATTCACAATCGTTAAATCCAGTCCATATTTCTCTGCAATCGGCTCCCAATAATCAATTGCCGCACCCCCCATTGGATCGACACCAATTTTAAGGCCAGCCTGGGCAATCGCCGCCATATCAATCACGTTTTCCAAGTCGTTAATGTACGGCATCATAAAATCGTAATGATGCACATTGCTGGCCTGCATGGCTTGCTTTAGCGGCAGTCGCTTCACGGTTTTCAGCCCGTCGGCCAAAATTTCGTTGGCGCGATCCTGGATGGTTTTGGTGGTTTCTGAGGGAGCTGGCCCGCCTTCGGGCGGATTGTATTTGAAGCCACCGTCGTCTGGTGGATTGTGGGAGGGGGTGATAACGACGCCATCGGCGCGGGTTCCAGAACGGCTGTTGTTAAACGTCAAAATGGCATGTGAAATCGCAGGCGTGGGTGCATAACCCAAATCTGCCTGAATGAAAAGCTCCACCCCATTGGCAGCAAACACCTCAACGGCCGTTGCCTGTGCTGGTTCTGAGAGCGCATGGGTATCCATTCCCAAATAAAGCGGGCCACGAATACCCGCTTTTTGGCGATATTCGCAAATGGATTGACTAATCGCCAAAATGTGGGCTTCATTGAATTTAGTCGCCAACGATGAGCCACGGTGACCAGAGGTACCAAAACTCACTTGTTCATCGAGGTTGTTGGCGTCAGGATGGGTGGTGTAGTAAGCAGAAATCAATCGAGGGATATTGACAAGCATGTCGCTGGGGGCTGGCTTCCCGGCGAGGGGGTGCAAGGCCATGAGTCGCTCCTTTTTTGAACAGGACACTGATTCGCAAACCTGCTTACATCTGTCATTCCCACCTGTGCGGGAATCCATATACTTGCCCAATAGTGGATTCCCGTTTTCACGGGAATGACAGTGGCAAAGACGGCAAGTTTCTTGAAGTAGCGCGAATAAGTCCCTGATGTATTAACCAGATGCGGCAATTATACCAGCGGTTGCCTTACTCGCTGTACAAAAAGTTGTAGATTACGAAGCCGACAAAAATGCGCTCGATGTAGAGGCGGGTTTCGGGGAAATTGACTGTCTCGACGAACAGATCCAGGTCGTCACCGGCCTGGTCATACCAGCGAGCAGCATTGCCGGGGCCGCCGTTATATGCCGCTAAAGCGGCGTGGGCGTGGCCATCGAAGCTGTTGAGCTGCTGGCTTAGATAAAATGCACCAAAATTGAGTCCGACATACGGTTTGTACAAATCATCATTCACAAAATTGGGCCAGTTGAGCAAGTTTGCGATGTACAAGCCCGTATCTGGAATAACCTGGCTGAGTCCTTGCGCGGCCGCGCCGGAGCGGGCAAAACTCTCAAACAAACTCTCCTGCCGCACGAGGCTAAATTGTAGGCGGGGGTCAAAGTCGTACTGCTCGGCCAGCGGCAAGATGAGATCGGCGTAGTAAACCGGATAGGCTAACTGCCCGATAAATTCAGGTACTTCAAACACGGTTTGCCCGGACAAGTTGAGCACGCTCATCGCCGCCAAAATCGAGGAGCGGTAAAGGCCAACGTCGCGGAAGTAAAGGGAGAGTTGGTAACTGAGCAGCGCATCATCGGCTACAGAAACGCGCAGATTTTCGAACTCGGTTTTGGCTGCTTCAAACAAACCCGCATCACACAACTTTTGGCCCACAATCAGCCGGGGATCCCCGGCAAGGCTTGCGTTAAGCTGGCTAACCGAGGCATCTTCATCCAGCAACAGCCAATCCCGCAGCCAAGTTTCAGCTTCTGCCTGCAAACTTTCTTGCTCAAAGGGAGTTGGTGGGAAGAAAAGGCCGTTTCCCGCAAAAGCCCTCTGCTCATCCTCATCTGCCAACCCCTCCGCCCGCAGCCAGTAATAATCCACCTGCCGATTGGTGAGGAGCAGCCGCCGCACGTCGCTGGCGATGTCGTCTGGAGCAGGTGGGGGAACGGCCGTTGCCGCTGGCGTTCCTGAGGGTGTGACTGTGGGTTCAATGGTCACGTTTGGATTGAGGGTGGGGGTAGGGGTTGGAACGTACTCTGGCAGCGTGCGCTGGAGCCAGACCATGCCCGCACCGCCGTACTCAGTTTGCGGATAGTTGAGGATGAGCTGATGCCAGCGATCCAGTGCAGTTTCCACATCCCCGCCCCCGTGAGCCAGCCAACCCGCCAGAAACAGTGCTTCGGCAGACTCTTCAAAATTTGGGTAATCGGTGCCGAGAAGTGTGTAGAGGGAAACGGCCCTTTCCACATCTCCCACATTTACCGCCGCATTCGCCCCGCGCCACGCCGCCAGCGGTGCCTCGGCCCCTTCTGGGAACTGCGCCAAATATTCCTGGTAGCGTGCCAGGGCGGCAGCCGCTTCCCCAGCACGGGCGCGAAGATTGGCTTCTTCGTACAGGCCAAGGGCGGGTCTGAGTGCTGAAAATTGTGCCATTGCCGCCAATGCCGCCGAGCCGCTGCCCAACGCTTCGTAGCTCCAGGCAATGTACAGATGAGCGTCGGCAGGAAAATCATCTGGATTGATGGCAATAGCCCGCTCGAAGGCAGCGATGGCGGGCTGGTACGATTGGGCATGGAAGTTAACGACGCCCCGCTGGTACTCATCCACAATCACGCCAGCTTCCACCAACTGCACCAGCCCCAGGTACGTTTCGTAGGCGCGAGGGTATTGCGTGAGGCCGAGTTGGAAACGGCCGTACGCCGCTTCTGTGTCTTCCATCGCCAAATAAGCCATCCCGGCTAGGTAGTTCATCTGTCCTTTGGTGAATTCGGTACGGGCCAGGTCGCGGATGGCGTTGTATTGGCGGATGGCTTCGCTGAAACGGCCGTTTTCCACATAAAGCTGCGCCAGCCGCTGCCGATTGGCTACCTCTTTCAGCCGCTGCGCCGGAGCGGCCACCGCCGCCTCGTAAGCGGCCACCACCGAGGCAGTTTCGCCATTGGCGGCGAAAATTTCGGCCAGCAGCGGCTCCACGTAAGCCGCCATCTCCGGGTTTAGCCCCAGGTAAAATTGGTAGGCGGCAATGGCAGCTTCGCTATCCCCTAACGCACCGTGAAGCTGCCCCAGCCGCATGTAAACGTCGGTTGGCACAGAGTCGGGGAACTGGGCTTCTAAATCTTCAAAGGCGGTGATGGCTTCTGGAAAACGGCCGTCTGCCTGCAGCGCCACGCCCAACTGGTGCAAAATGTACATCTGCTGTGAGGTAGTGTAGCTTTCCTGGATTTGCTTGGCAGCGGTCAAATTTTCAATCGCGGCGGCAAAATCGCCGTTGTGTAGCTGTGCTTCAGCCAGCGTAAGCCGAATCTGCGGCGCGGGGGTTGGCGTAGGCGAAGGCAGCGGAGTGGCCGTAGGAATAGGTGTGACGGTGGGAATGTTGGAAACGGCCGTTCCCACCACCTCTTCTGCCTGATTTGGCTGTGGGGTTGGAGGTGGCAACGTTGGTAAACCGGATGCCAGTGTGGGGGTTGGCTGAATTGCTAAATCATTGGTTGGTTGGGGAACGTTGCTGGTAGCTGGAGCAGGTTTGCTACACGCAATCAGCCAGGCCAACCCAATCAGAGCCAGACCTACGTGCCAATATTTTCGCAATTTTTGCATATAAAAAATAGTTTCCTCCCACCCCTAACAAAATAATGAATTGTGAACAATGAATTGAGAATGGTGAATGAAATGCCACCTCACAATTCATTGTTAATTATTCTCAATTCATTATTTCATCGTTATTTTCTTTGGCCTCCTGCTCTTCAATTTCATCCAGCGCTTCTCCCACGGCTTCTTCAATAGATTCCTCATCCAGCACCGTGCGGGTCATCAAATCCCACCCCAGGTAAAGCAATGAAAATTGCAGAAAACCGAGCCAGGCAAACAAAATCTGCAAGGCAAGTTTAGCATTGCCTGCCTGTGCCTGAATGGTGCTTTGGGTGGTGCTTAATGTATTGCTGATGTTCTGGATCAGCCCCACGTAATCACCCAGCAGCGGATCTACTTCGGCGACACGGCCGTTTATAACCGCCAAATCATCCGAAACCGCATAAATATTTTCAGACACCGCTGCCAAATTTTCATTCGCATCTGTCAAACTGGGTTCTAGCTCCCGCAAACGATCGGGAAAGCCATCCAAGCTGCTACCTAATCCAGAAACCGTCTCATCGAACGGTACAGTGGGCTGGTAGTTGACACCGAGATCATAGTTCAACTCAAAGCCTAAAATTTCTTCCTCAATTTTGAAAGAGTTGAGCGTGAGCAAGGTATCATCAATCACACCGGCCACCTCTGCTACGGCTGGAATTGCTTCCTGTACCGATTCGATACTGTTAGGCGCATCTTCCCCGGTAATTTGAGCCACCTCTTCCAGCAATGGCTGGGTATCCTCGATAGTTTTTGCCAGGGAATCGGCCGTATCTTCCACCGTCACCAGGCTGGCATTCACGTCGCTAATGGTGGTGCGGGCCAGTGCCAACGTATCTTCCACCGTCGCCAGGCTGTCGCCCGTAAGCCCCAGCGTATCGTCTACCAGCATCACTACTGCATCCACGGCACGGCCACTGTAGACAATGCCACCAATGCTTAATAAAACGCCAATCAAGCCAATAACGAACAACACAAATCCTGAAATTCTGCGAAACATTTCCCTCTTCCTCCTAAATTTAGCCACGGATTTCGCGGATTTTTAAGATTATTTGTTTAAATCCGCGGAATCCGTGGCGGGTTTTACGCTTCTGCAATGATAGCGGGCGTTCCCCGCCGCCCGGTTATCAATTCCCAGCCTAAATAGAGCGGTGCAATTTGGGTTAGCGCCAGCCAAATCATGGCAAATGTAATGCCGCTTTTAACACGCTCGCTCTCTTCCTGAATTTGGGCGCGCATTTGGCGAGTGCTGTCGTTGATATTGGTGATGAGCATAAGATATTCGTCCAAAATGGGATCGAACTCGGTGAGACGGTCGTTTACCGTCTCCAAATCATCTGCCAGCGTGCGAATATCCTGGCTTACCGTCTCCAAATTGTCACTGGTGATGGTGATGTACGCTTCCATAGCGCGCAGGCTCTCTGGAATCCCTTCCAGACCATCACTCAGTTCGCGCACCGATTGGTCAAACGGAATCTCAGGCTCGTAATCAATGCCCAAATCATACTCAATATTCAGGCCAAAAATTTCTTCATCAATGCGAAAGCTGTTCAACGTGACCAATGTGCGATCAATGACTCCGGCAACTTGCTCCAGGCTGGGGAACGCTTCTTGAATTGTCTCCAGATTGTTGGGAACCTGATCTGAGGCCACAACAGCAATTTGGTTGAGCAACGGCCGTGTATCAGACACGGTTTCTGCCAAATTGTCGGCGGTGGTTTCGGCCGTCGTCACCACCGTGTTCACATCTTCAATGCTGCTTTTGGCTAGCAGTAGCGTCTCAGACACGATTTCCAGGCTATCCGATGTTTGCGCGAGCGTTTGGGCAAAGCTGGCCGCAACACGATCTACCAACTGATGCCCCATACGTGCCCCGATGATCGAAAACGCAATGCCGCCCAGGGCAATGATTAGCAGCAAAATGCCAATAAATCGTTGAAACATAGTCAACTCGCTTCTTCACGTAAGGAGGACTTACGCATAAACTGCTTTTAAGGCCGATAGACCGTTCCTACCAGCCCGTCGTATTTTAATGCAGTGAGCGCATTTGTCACGGAATCGCGGCTGATTGTGCCAGAATCCGCCTCACCAGCCGCCATTGCCTGGAATAGTAGCTGCATCCCGTCGTAGGTGGCGGCGGCGTAGGGGCCAGCCGTCTCGTCGAAGGGGGTCACATTGTTGTAGCTGGTTTGGAATTCCGTTGGAAGCAACGTTGGGTCTTGCGTGGTAAATGGCGGACTGCCCAGGGGTAGGAGTGGGAGATTGGCTTCGGCGTAGATCGGTTGGGCAACGGCCGTTGTTTCCCCCAAACCATGCCCAATCACCGCCACCACTGCCGGATCAATTGCGAGAGAAGCGGCCGTTTCCTGCGCCAACTGCTCATCTCCTCTATCATCCAGCGCCACCAACGCCACGCGATAGCCGCCAATACCGCCCGCCTCGTTAATTTCCTGCACCGCCAGCCGCGCCGCATAAATCGCATCATAACCCAGCTCCCGCTGCGCTCCCTCAAACGGTGCAACCAGTCCAATTTTGACGACAGGTTGGACGCTGGCGCATCCGGTAAACAGTAAACCGTAAACGGTAATCAGTAACCAAAACCGATTACTGATTACCGATAACCGATCACCGGCAACGTTGCACATTCGCCAAATGCTCCTCATAGGTAATGCTAAAGGCGTGGCTGCCAGCAACGGCCGCTTCACAATCCGCCACAAAAAAGATGAAATCCGTCTGGGTGGGGAACGCCACCGCCTCCAACGACGACAGGCTAGGATTGGCAATAGGGCCAGGGGGCAAACCGGTATAGCGGTAGGTGTTGTAGGGGGAATCCAGCTCCAAATCCTCTAGCCAGAGCGGGGATTTCCACCAGCTATCACTTTCTGGCTGGTAGCCCAGCGGATATTGCACCGTCGGGTCTGCCTCTAGCTTCATCTCCTGCGCCAGCCGATTGTAGAACACGCCCGCGATGATCGGCCGTTCTGCATCCACTACTGCCTCACGCTCCACAATCGCCGCCAACGTCACCGCCTGGTGCATGGTGAAACCTTGAGCCTGAAATCCCTGCTGCATGGATGTCGTCACCCGCTGCCCAAAGGTTCGCAGCATCAAATCTACTAAATACGCCGCATCGGCCTCTGGTGGTAGCCGGTAAGTATCTGGGAACAGGTAGCCTTCCAGCGTAGCCGTGGGCGGCAAATCTGCCAAAAACGGGTAGGGTGCCAGATCAAACACTGCCTGCCGCTGGGCAATCGCTAAAAATTGGGTGGCATCCACGTAGGCAATCGGGTTGTCCGCTAGATAATCGGCCATCTGCTCCAAACGCCAGCCTTCCACAAAACGCACCGTCTCTTCCTGCACCACCGCCTCGGTTAGCGTGGCTGCTATTTGGGGAATGGTTTGCTGTGGGTCAATGATGTATTCGCCTGCTTCCAGTTGGGCGTCTAAGCCGTGAAAGCGCAGGTAGTTGAGGAATAACTCTGTGTTGTTCAGTAGCCCGGCCGCTGCCAGATTAGCGGCAATCGTATCGGCCGATTCGCCGGAAGCGATGGTGAACGGCGCAGGGGTGAAACCATTGCCTGCAGGCTGCTCAAGTTCGTCAGCGTTGGCGGTGAGGTAGGTTTGCAGGTAGATGTCACGGGCTTGCAGGGAACGGCCGTTCCCCACCACATCATCCCCCAACCAGCGAAAGTAAAATAGCAACACCGCCGCCAAACAGGCCGTGAGCACGACCAACAGCAGAACCGACCGCGCCATACAACCCAACCTGCGCCGTTGGCGGCTCTTCGGTGGTTCCTGGTATGGGTCTTTACGACGCTGCGGCCGTACTTTTTGTGTTTCGATTATTCACCTCAAACTTTAGTAGCCGCGGAAAGAATCCGCGGCTATAGCTTTTTATTGGCGATGCGCGTCTAAGTAGCTTTGCAAAATGAAAGCGGCAGCGACGGCATCCACTTGCTGGCGGGCTTTTTTGCCGCGCTTGCCCCGCAGGCGTAAACTTTCTTCCGCCTGCACGGTGGTAAAGCTCTCGTCCCAAAATTCAACAGGAACCGCACACTGTTGGCTGAACTCGGCGATGTAATTACGAATCCAAACGGCCGTGTCACTATCCTCACCCTCGCTTGTGGTGGGCAAGCCCACCAGTAGCAGCGTCACCTGCTGCTCGGCCAAAATTTGCTGGTAGCGGGCAAAATCTTCCTCGCGGGATTTGCGCTTCACCACGCCGTACGATTTGGCAATGGTGCGCGTGGGATCGCTGATGGCCACGCCAATCCGCTTGCTGCCTAAATCCAGCGCCATGACGCGGCCAGGGTATGCTTCGCTCATGAACCCAATTCCCCCAAAACGTGAAGCGCAAAAAAGAGGGCGCTCTGCTGCACCGAATCCACAATTTCCCCCGCAAACAGCATCCTCTTCACCTCGGAGATTGGCAGTTTGAGCAGTTCCATCTCTTCGTGAGCGTCCCAAGTGGGAACGGCCGTTTCCACCACGCCCGTTGCCAAAAAGTAAAATGCGCGGCAGCTCATCCGCGCCGGGTCTGGTGAGCCGCTGCCGATGAGCCGCATGTCGGCGCAGTCGCAGCCAGTCTCTTCCAGCAGCTCGCGCCGGGCTGCTGCGAGCGGGGATTCCCCGTCGTCAACGAGGCCACCTGGCGTTTCTAGCAGCGTTTGCACCACGCCATGCCGGTAAATCCGCACAAACAAAATCTCACCCGCTGCCGTGACCGGGACAATGTTTACGTAGTCGCCACTTTCCATGATGTAGTACGGGTCTATGAGACGGCCGTTGCTCATCTCGCAGGTGTCTGCCCGTACGGAAATCCACTCATTTCGCAGTAAATATTCTGAATTTAATACTTTCCAATCTAAATGATTCATGTTTTTCTTTTGCCACAGAGGTCACAGAGGTTTTAGAGATTGATTTTAAACCGTTTGCTTCCTCGCTTTCCATTGTCTGGATTACGGCCGTTTTGACTTGCCGTTTTGCCTACGATTTACAGATAAAGTAAGCGAGTTTGCCAGTTTGCGTGCGAACATTTCTTCCACCCACGTTAAGGCTCAATTTCTGTTTGAATCCGCTCCGTCAAGTATGGCACACGGTCAAACCAGAGCGGCCAAATGTCCAATGTGGGGACGGCGCGGAGGGGGAGATTTTGGTAGAGGTAGGCTGCGGCCATTTCGGGAGATTGTCCGGTAACGGCCGTAATCGGATCATCCAATGCCAAATTTGCAGCCACCACCCCCTCGCCAATCATGGAAAAAGTAACGCGACCCGCTTCATCTACCGCCACCACCTCACCGCTGCTGAAGCGAATGCTGTCTGGCACCAGCGTAAAGCCAGCCGGCACGACCTGCCCCAGCGAATCAAAGGCTAAGCCAGAAGCAACCGTGGTGTCTACGGCCGTTCCCACCAATTCCGCCCGCATCACCAACGTCAGTTCGGCCGTTTGCTCCCCCACATCGTGCGAAAACGTTTCGTCCAGAATATTGACTACGCGAACTGCATCCTTCGACAAAAATTCCCGCTCGGTTAGCTGCGCCTCCATGTTGGCCAAGGCCACCGCTTCCAAAAATTGCAACGCCTGCGCCCGCAACCGCTCCTTATCTTCTAAAGAGACTGCGGCCGTTTCCCGCACAGCCCCGCCGCTCATCGGCTCCAAATTACGCACTTCTACCTGCAAATCCAGTGCACCCTGCACCCGATTCACCAAATTGGCAACCACATTCCCCTGCGGCCCCGGCACTTCGGCAATGACCTCCACTTCGGCCGTGCTGCCCACTGCTTCACCCAGCGTAACGTCCTCCAGCGTTTGGAAAGCCACGTTGCTGCCATCAGAGGTGCTCACTCGCGTACCGGCCGGAATGGTGACGGCTTGCGCCAACTGGTTAACAAACAGCACCATGCCCCGTGCTGACGCATCCGGCAACGCCACAACCCCCGTCGTGGCAACGCTAGTTTGCCACGACTCCGTAGTGGTCAGCAAACGTGCCGGAACGGTGTTCAACGCATAATCCACCGCTTCCACTGCCGGGTCAGCAATGACGGGGCGTTCTACCTGAACAGTTTCAGTTTCGGGCTGCAAAATAATGGTGGCGCTAGGCACGGCGTAGGTGAAGGCAGCATACAAAATTGCGAGGGTAAGGCAAAATAAGAAAATGGCGGCGTAACGCACGAGCCACAGCCGCAGCGTTGATTTTGGCGAGAGGCGGCGGTTCATTTCTTGGCGATCGGCGGGGTCTAGGGGAGGATACGGCCGTTGCACCAAACTCGTTGGCGTTTCCAACATCTCTTCCCAGCCACCATCTCCAACCGTGGGCAACCCTACCCGCTCACGCCGCTTACGGCCGCGCCACCACCCCCTGCGGCTCGTCTCCGCCACATCCACCGATGGAAAGACGGGCAATCCAATAGCCCGCGCCTGCCGCGTAATCGGCACATCGGGCGTTACCAGCCCCAGCTCCAGCCGCTGCCTGTCGGCAAAGCGACGCAGGCGCACCAAATCCAGCCCTTCGCGCAGCACACCGCCGCCCTCCGGCAGCACCAGCAATGCCTGCTGCGTCTCCGCCCAGGTCAGGCGATCACAGATGGAAATGATGTCGTCTGAATCGTCGAGGTGGATAATTTGCATATGGAGATTGGAGACTCGAGATTAGAGACTTTTCAGTCTTTAATCATCCAGTCTCCAGTTTCAATTAACCAATTGCCTTTTCAATCAATTTCGGCACTAGCGCCAGCGCCTCTGGTAGCTTGGCCGCATCTTTGCCGCCTGCCTGCGCCATGTCGGGGCGGCCACCACCGCCACCGCCGACCACTTTGGCAACCTCTCGCACAATGTCGCCAGCCTTAATGCCGCGCGGGATCAAATCTTTGGTAACGGCTGCAATGATGATTGGCTTGCCGTTGTTTACCGTGGCCAGAACGGCCGTTCCCGACCCCACATTGTCTCGGAACCGATCGGCCATCTGGCGCAGGCCATCCACCTGCACACCTTCAACTTGCGCCGTGAGCAGCTTCACGCCAGCCACATCTCGCGTCTGCGCCATGATGGAGTCAAATTGCATCCCAGCCATCCGCTGCTGTATCTGCTCAATTCTCTTTTGCGCCGCCTTCTGCTCCGCTTGTAGCGTTTCAATGCGGGACTCCAGCTCAGAAACCGGCACGTTTAGCTGCCCAGCTAGCCGGTCCAGCAGGTTCAGCCGCTCGGCGATGAGCTGCCGCGCTACGCGACCCGTCACCGCCTCCACGCGGCGCACGCCAGCCGAAACTGCACCCTCACTGGTGAAGCGGAACAAACCAATGTCGTTGGTTTCAGCAACGTGCAGACCGCCGCATAGCTCAAAGCTGTACGGCCGTTCACCTTCGTACCCAATTTGCACCGTCCGCACAATGTCGCCGTACTTTTCGCCAAAGAGCGCCATTGCCCCCTGGCCAATTGCCTCTTTTTGCCCCATGTACTCAATTCCCACGGGATAATTTGCCAAAATTGCATCGTTGATTTTCCCCTCAATTTCGGCCAGTGTCTCGCTATTGACGCCGCTTTCGTGGGTAAAATCGAAGCGCAGGCGGTCTGGGGCCACAAGCGAACCCGCCTGGGTGACGTGCGTCCCCAGCCGGTCGCGCAGTTCCTGGTGTAAAATGTGGGTGGCGGTGTGGTTGCGGCGAATATCACTGCGGCGCACGTTGTCCACCTGCAAGCGCACTAGCTGGTTCAGCTTAAATTCGCCTTGAACCACCTCACCCACCTGCACCACCAGGCCGTTGAGCGGCTGGCGCGTATCGTCTACACGAAAGATTGCGCCGCCGCCCAGCCCCAAAATCTGTCCCGTGTCGCTGACCTCACCGCCGGATTCCACGTAAAAGTTAGAAACGGCCGTTACCATCTCCACCACATCCCCCACCTTCACGCTATCAACCAATTTACCATCACGAATGAGGCCCACAATTTCCGACTCGGTTTCTGCGCCCAGGTAGGGGTCGTACTCTACGCCGTCTTCCAGTTGGCCAGTGGATTGGAGGTTTGTTAGGAGACGGCCGTAAACGCCAGTCTCGGCGCTGTATTCACCAAAAGCCCCCTTGCCGCTGGCAATAGCGTGGGCTTCACGCGCCTCGGTGTATCCTTTCTCATCCACGGTGAAACCACGCTCTTGCACCACATCGCGCGTAATTTCCAGCGGCAGGCCATGCGTCGCGTACAGATCAAAGGCCACCTCACCAGAAATTGCTTTCTCGCCCTTCTCGTTCAGATCGGCCATGATGTGGTATAGCTGCACCATCGCCGACTCCAGCGTGCGGGCAAATCGCTTCTCTTCCTGCGTCAGGGTCCGCAAGACGTGTTCCTCACGCAGCTTCAGTTCCGGGTACGCTTCACCCATCTGCCGGATGTACACTTTAGCAACCTCTGCCAAAAACGGACCGGTAAAGCCAATACTGTAGCCAAAACGCACCGCCCGCCGGATGATCATCCGCAAGACGTAGCCACCGCCCGTGCCGCTAGGGCGCACGCCGTCAGCAATCAAAAAAGCAGCCGCCCGCCCATGGTCGGCGATCACGCGGTAGCCCACCAGATTTTCCTGCCGCTGTTCGTCGCTATCGCCAAGCAGTTCCTGAACTTTATCCAGCACGCCACTGAACAAATCAGTATCGTAGTTGTTGTCGGTGCGCTGCATAATTCGCACCATGCGCTCCAAACCCAGCCCGGTGTCCACCGATGGCTTGGGCAGCGGTGTCAGGCTACCATCTTTTTCCCGGTTGAACTGCATAAAAACGAGGTTCCAGAACTCTAAAAACTCTTCGTCATCATCGGCGTTAAGGCGGCTGGGATCGCAAGTGGCCATGTCGCCCATGTAGAAAAACATTTCGGAATTGGGGCCGCAGGGGCCGGTTTCGCCCATCTCCCAAAAGTTATCTTTTTTGCCAAAGCGCAGGATTTTTTCGGCGGGTAGGTACCGCTGCCACAACTCAAATGATTCATCATCGTCGGTGTAAATGGTGGCCCAGAGGCGTTCTTCCTCTAGCTCCAAAACGCCCGTTACAAACTGCCAGGCAAAGTCAATGGCTTCTTTTTTGAAGTAATCGCCAAAGGAGAAGTTGCCCATCATCTCAAAAAAGGTGTGGTGGCGCGGCGACGGGCCGACGTTCTCTAAATCGTTGTGTTTGCCCTGCACGCGCATCACTTTTTGGGCGGTGGCGGCACGGGTATACGGCCGTTTCTCTCGCCCTAAAAAGAGATCAACAAACTGATTCATCCCGGCATTGGTAAACAGCAGGGTTGGGTTATCAATCTGCGGCAGTGGCGAACTGGCGACTACCTCATGATGCACCTCGTTAAAATAATCTAAAAATGCTTGGCGAATTTCGTTACTCGTTGTGGGTCTCATGTTCTCTCCGTTATCGGCTGTTACCGATTACCAATCACTGTTTACCGACTTACCGGAATTTTACCGTAGCAACAAAAAACCGCCAGACTGTAAACGTTCAGTCTGGCGGCTTGGGCGCTGCGCTTAAATTGTGGTGAAAACTCAGGCAGCAGCAATCGCCAGACTAGACATCTGGGCGGCTGCGGCGGCACCGGTGCACGTATGCAGTTGAGTGTTCACAAAAGTTATCATGAGGCAGAGGATAGCAAATCGGGCTGTGAGTGTCAACAAAAATTTGGTTACAAAAGTGGCACGGTCAGGAAACCGACCACAGCGTGAATCGCAAATCAGTTCGGGGGTGTCAACGGCCAAATGATTGGCTCACCACTGCTGATGAGGATAACGCTATTGCCATCCAGGTACCAGCCCACCAGTTGGGCATCGTCGAATTGCTCGATGAGGTCGGCCGTTTCAAACGCATCATCTAGCTGATAGATTGAAACAGAACTGCCAAACATGCCTTCAAACTCGGCGATGAGCTGGTTGGTAGTTGGGGAGTAGAGCATGGCAAACGGCCGTTCCGCAGGCAAAGGGGCACCATCTTCTGCTACAGGAACAATCGTTTGGCTTCCATCTTGCGCCACAATGGCAAATGGCAAATCAGCATAAAGGAGATAGCCTGAGTCGCCCAACCAAAGGGGTGCATCCCCAATCCAGCCACTGCTGGCATAAACACCGGATGCAATGGCAGGCACACCAGAATCTGAAGCGGCATCTGTAACAAACAGTTCGCCATCTCGCAGATAGGCGATTTGGCCGCCGCCTGGCGACCAGGAGAAGAAGGGATCAATATCTTCCACAAGCACCGTTTGGTTTTCTGGACCGCGCAAAAGCATAAGGTCAAAGCTTTGCCCATTATGAATCGCAGCCGCAACCGACGGAGGCCCATCCAACATAGTCAGTGGCGTAATGGCTGCCCGGCCAACTTGCTCTGCCCAGCGTTCATCTTCACCTGTGGCAAAATTGAATAAGTGCAAATTCGTCACAGATCGCTGATTCGCAGTAGGTTCCCAAAAGCTGCTGCCATATGCCAGCCAGCCAGCCTCATAACCAAAGTAAATTTCTACCTCTATTGGCAGTGGCTGTGGCTCTAACGCCTCATTTTCCAACATCAGAACCGGTTGCCCGTAATTGCCAGTGCCGTAGGGCAACCAAACCATAGCAGGTACATCCGGTGCTGGCGGTTCTGGCGTGTCGGTTGGTGGCGTTTCGGGAGGTGCGGCCGTTGGGCGTGGCGTTGGCGGTTCAGGTGTAGGGAGGCTGGTTGTTGGTTCTGGGGTGTCTGTTGGCTGTGGTGGTACGGCCGTTGCCGTAGGCACAATTTCAGCTTCGGCAATGGTTTCTGCGTGGAGTGTAGGGGTAGGCATGGCTGTTGGCTGGACAGTACGTCCGCAACCAAGCAAAAGCAGGGCGAACAGGTACCAAAATAATCGCTTCATGTCAGGAAATCCTTTTGCTTAAACCAGCAAATTGAGCAATGCCTCTTTTTCCAGCGGCCCAAAGTAGGGTGCTAAATCTGTGTCTGCCAAAGCCTGGGCAATCACATCTCGGTCATAGCGCAGCCCAATCAGTCTCATCTCTAGCTCGGCCACATCCTGCTGACCGGTAAAATCACCATAAATTTTGATGCTTTGAATGCGTCCTTTTTCCACCTCGGTGCGAACATCCACTTTACCTACTGAAAGTTTTTCGCTTTTTTGAACATTGAAGGCGGGGGTACGGCCGTAATTCCAATCCCAGGTCATATACCGCTGCGTTGCAATTTCACGAATCTGCTCCCAATCCTCATCCGCCAATGGGTAAGTGGGAATTTTCTCAGACTCAAAGATGCCGGTTAATAGTGTCTGCCGGAACGTCGCAACATCCATGTCGTCAGACAAATGCTCCCGAATATTGGTCACAAACGAGCGGATGGATTGCACTGCTTTCGATTCAATTCGAGCCTGGCGCGGATTGATCGCGCGCAGCATATTTTCCAAATTCGTATCAAACAAAATCGTGCCGTGACTAAACATGCGTCCTTGAGAAGCATATTGGGCATTGCCAGAAATCTTCTTGCCGTCCACAAACAGATCGCTTGTGCCATGCAACGCTGCAGCAACACCTAAACGTTGCAACACACCGACAACCGGGCGGGTAAATTTATCAAAATTGTGCAAATCCTGCCTGCCCTGCGTAATAAAGCTAAAGTTAAGATTCCCCAAATCGTGATACACAGCCCCTCCCCCAGACAGCCTCCGTACGACATGAATCTCACGTTTGCGTACAAAATCTGGATCAATTTCCTCAATGCTGTTCTGGTTCCGCCCAATGATGACAGATGGTGCATTGATGTAAAAGAGCAGCAATGGCTCCTCAATTTGCACGTTGCGTAGCAAATGCTCTTCAATGGCTAAGTTGAGTCGGGGGTCGGTCGTTTCCTGGTTATCAACAAATCGCATGGGTCAGTTCCTTCTCATGGAATCATTTGGGTGAACTGATTTTAGCGACTCCCCTTCATTTCCGCTATTTTCCGGGCGCAGCCTTTCACATTCAACGTCCAATTCATGGGACAGTTTAGAATGCTTAATTTTCTTCTGTAGGAACGGCCGTTGGCGTCGTTTCTGGCGTTGCGGTGCCCTCAGCGGTTGGTGTGGGCGTCTTGTATGGCTCCGTTACCAGTTCCACCGTTGTTAATTCACCTTCCACCACCTGTACTGGCTGCCGATACTCCACCCCTTGTAGCTTCACAAACAAGGTATACTCACCCGGCATCACATCCGCAAACACGAAGTTCTCCGCTAGCAGTTCATCTGGGTTGATGAGATTTTGCGGATCGCCCTGGTAGCTATAGGTGTTAATGAACAGTGGCTCGTCCTCACTGGCGTCAATGAGCGTGATTGTAACACCCTGCCACGGCCGTCCTTGCGGATCAACCAATCTCCCAGCCACTACACCCCGCGTGGGGCCGGGATGAATCCACAGCATCGGGTTGCGCGTGCTGCCAAACTCATTGGTTCCGACGCGCACTTCCAGATGCAAATGGGGCACAATGGCGGCTCCGCCCACCCCAACTTCGGCAATGGGCTCGCCTTGTGCAACGCGCTGACCAACTTCCACAGCCAAGCCAAGCACATGCCCGTACAGTACAAAAATGGGTTGCCCCTGCCATGTTTGATCCAGTTCCAGCACTATCAGATGCCCATACCAGTTGCACCGCCAGCCGTACAGGGCCGAATCGTCCGCTTGCGCCACAACCACTGTGCCATCGGCCACCGCCAATACGGGCAACCCTAGCTCGCCGGCAATGTCAATACCGTTGTGCAGCAAGTAACGGCCGTTGCCATCCGAGCCATACGGAAACGTTTTGTTGATAATGGTTCGCCCACCGCCAGGCACAGGTTTAATAAAGTTAAAATGAGCCATTGGCTCACCAACTGGCGTCGGCCAGGGGGTGGTGGCTAAAAAGTTGCGCGTGTAGTCAGGCCGGGCCGGGGATTCTTCTGGGCAGCGGCGGTTGATGGGAACGGCCGTTGGCGTTGGCGTCTCGGTGGCCGTCGGTGTTGCCGATGGCAACGCTGTCGGCGTGCTGGTTTGCGTTGGGGGAGGTGTCAACGTCGGTGGCACCGTCGTCGACGGTGTCCAGGTTAATGTAGGTGCAGGAATTGGCGTGCCGCTAGGAATCAACGTAGGCGATGATTCTGTAGCCTCAGCAGCAAAGGCAACGGCGTCATCGGTTGTGGTCAGTTCTGCTGTGTCTGCTTGTTGGCAGCTACTCCCCAAAACAATCAGCAACAGGCTGAAAGCGATAAATAGTCGTTTCATAATGCTCCAATCAGGTTTTCACCATGCAATTGTCGCTTAGGGAGAAACGGCCGTCAAATATATTGTCCAGGTAACTATTCACGTCCCAGAGGTGACAGTCACTTTGTTATGGTCTTTGATGTGCTAAAGTCCCTGGAAATAGTGACCGTCACCTGTACAGTTACTTGTAGATGATGGGGAGGTATGTTTAGTAGCCCAGGCTCGCTACCCACTCTGCTACACCAGCGCGTGTCCACAAATTGTCGTCCACGAGCTTAATCATCTCGTCAGCCAGGTTGTTGTGGCGGCCTGTGGGGCCAACAACCTGCCGCTCACCGATGTTAAAGCCAACGCGCTGGCTCAATCGCCAAATGGCCATGCTGTAAGAAAAATCTGGCTTTTCGATGGACTGCGGGCCAAAGGCGCCTGCATACGCCGCAGCCAGGGCACAAGTGCGCCACTCATCGCGCCGCTCATAGGCGTAATAGCCAATCTGCACCCGCTCTACAAAGGCGCTGCGGCACAGGGGATGATACAGGCGACCAATTTGCAAAAAGCCAGAGAGTGTGTCTGTTTTTTGCGCTGTCTCATCGGGGAATTGGGTAATGATAATGGGGTCAGGCTGTTGGGGGACGGGTAACGGCCGTTCTGGAAAAATAACTTCAACAGGATTGTGAATGGTTAAAGCGGTGGTTTCCACTGGGGCCGTTTTCACGCCTAGCAGGCTAGAAATAAATGTGCGGGTTTTCATTAAAATCAGGTTCTCCAAAATACAAGATGTGGGCAGCAAAGCTGCCATCATTTAAGATTCAATAGCTTAAGATAATTCTTTCGTCCCAGACGGGAATAAGCCATTGTGTCAGCGTAAAAAAGAAGCGATAGGCGTATTATTCACTGCCTCTTCACGGCAAGCGATAGGAATAACAGCCCAAAACGGCCGTTTTCATCTAGGACTATTGTTCATCTAAACCAACAAACGGAAGGCTCCCTAATCAAAGTACTTCTCAGAAGGGCAAGCAAGTTTAACACTCTTTTCAGTGGAACACCTGTAAATTCACATTTTTATCATCTCTTTTCATGTATTATTAAGTAGGTCGCCCTGCTCCTTACAGAGCGACCCAGTTGGGAAAAGAGACTGTCCTGATATCCTCTCAAAGTTTAAGGGTCAGTCTCTTTTTTTATTGCTAGTTGATATTGCCGATATTCCAACCATACTTCAGCAACTTGCGCTACGAAAGTCGCTACTACCAGTAACTCAACAAATGACACGTCTATCACCTCCTCTTTAAAATGGTTTTGTCTCTTATTCCAAATACAAGATGTGGGCAGCAAAGCTGCCATCATTTAAGATTCAATAACATAAGATAACTCAAGTTGCTACCTTAAAAATATGGCTGACACTCTCAGCCAGAACAAATAATGCGATTTTCAGCTCAAAGCCTGCGGCTGTGACTGCATGAATGCTCCTCGGCATCCTGCGTGCAATGGATGACCCTGTCGTCTCCACAATCTTGCGATGCAGTTTTATCCAATAAGTGCGCCACGGTGGATACGGCCGTTTGCTGTTTTTCTTGCGTACAGGACATAGTTTCACCTGTCTTGTCTCATTGATTAAGTCTTCCATGGTGTAATCATTGTAGATTTTGTCCGCATAGATTTCTGAACCCGTCGGTAGGTCAAACTGAAAGGAGCGCAGGTGAGTCACATCGCTTTCAGAACCCGGTGTTAGGAAGAACTCAACTGGTTGACCCTGACTGGTGACCATCAAATGTAGTTTGAGTCCATAGAAGTAGCGGCGTTTGCTCGCAATCTTGCCGCGATACTTCTCTTCTCGATAGAGACGACAGCGGCGAATGCGCCAATTGTCACACACCACAATAGGAAAGGTATCGATCACATAGATGGAATCATCACACAGTTCTTTCCAGTGATTGCCTAATATCTCGATAAAGGTCACGATATGATGGCTCACTCGGTGCAAACGACGCGAGTACCGACTTTTGCTCAACATCGCTGGGATGTAGCGGCGTTGCCGCAAAAAAGCGCGGGCAAGTTCATAATTGCCGCCAAAAAACAGAGCGGCCACAAGTGCTGTGGTGATGACCTCTGAATCATTCATGCGGCATTGGCTATTTTCATGATGACCAAGGCTGCGCAAAAGGTCGTTAACCAGCGTGTAAATCGCTACAATTTGTTCGTCCATGATTGTCCTCGTAAATATGGTTTGGTGGTTCAAACCCACTTTACTTGGCTTTCATGGACTTCACCATTTTTGACTGTTAAGGTAGCAACTTAGGTTAAGATAATTCTTTCGTCCCAGACGGGAATAAGCCATCGTGCCAGCGTAAAAAAGAAGCGATAGCCGTATTATCCACTGCGTCTTCACGGCAGGCGATAAGAATAACAGCCCAAAACGGCCGTTTTCATCTAGGACTATTGTTCATCTAAACCAACAAACGGAAGGCTCCCAGCCGAGACTGCTTCTCAACAGGGATTCCAACTGTAGCAACAACAATTTGGTAAAAACAGCATTGTTCTTACCGGGTGCTCATATTTTTCATTTGACATTCTCTCAAAATCGTAGAGAATCGCGGGTTCGTCTCAGCTTAGCAAAAACCAACAGGAAACCCATGCGACTTTTTTGGGAAATTGCGCTACGCAGCTTCCGCAGGCACCTCACATACCGTGCAGCAGCAATTGCCGGGCTGATTACCAACTTTGGCTTTGGCTGGCTGCGCGTTTCTGTGCTGCTGGCGCTGTACGACGGCCGTTCCGCCGTCGAAGGCATCACCCAAAATGACCTGTACGCTTATGTGGCCCTCACCCAGGCTGTCATTACCTATTTGGGAATCTTCGGCTGGTACGATTTGATGAATTCTGTATACACTGGCGAGGTCGGCACAGATTTGCTTAAGCCAATGAGCTTCTTTAACTTTTGGCTGGCTCAAGATGCAGGTCGGGCGGCGGTAGCGGTGCTGCTGCGGGGTGTACTCATCATGATTTTCTTTGGACTGGTTTTTCCCATGAGCTATCCAGCTTCGGTGGCACAGTGGGTTTGGTTGGCAACGGCCGTTCTCCTGAGCTGGCTGGTGAGCTTTACTTACCGCTTTCTCATCAACCTGGCCGCTTTTTGGACGCCCAACGCCAAAGGCATTAGCCGCTTTGCCTTCATTTTTGCCATGTTTTTCTCCGGCTTCCTGATGCCGCTCCGCCTCTACCCAGACTGGGTGCAAACCGTGGCGCAGTGGACGCCATTCCCGCACATGCTGAACACTGTTATGGAACTGTATCTTGGGCTATTGCAAGGGCCTGCGTTAATTCAGGCTTTGCTGACGCAGGCTGCCTGGGTACTCATTTTGGCGGTGTTGGGGCAGATGCTATTGCGAACGGCCGTGCGCCGCTTGGTCATTCTAGGAGGGTGAAGGTCGGTAATTCGGTAAACAATCATCAGTGACCCGTGACCATTGATCACCAAACACCGTGTGCGAAGCGGTCGCACAGCGACATTACTGATTACAAAAAAATGCGACACACCTTAGACATTTACCGCCGCCTGCTCAGTGTGCAAATTCGCTCGCAGATGCAGTACCGCGCCTCCTTCTTTTTTGATGCGCTGGCTAGTAGCCTGATCGTCCTGACGGAATTTGGCTCTGTGGCTCTGGTTTTGCAGCGATTTGAAAATATCCAAGGCTGGACATTGCCTGAAGTTGCATTTTTGTACGGCCTAGTAGAGCTTTCTTTTGGCCTGATGGATATGCTATTCAGCGGGTTTGACCCACCCCACTTCGCGCAAAAAGTGCGGCAGGGCAGCTTTGATCAGCTATTGCTGCGGCCTATCAACATCACCGCCCAGGTGCTTGGCTCCGACCTGCAACTTCGCCGCCTGGGTCGTATCACCTTCGGCATTGGCATCTTTGTTTTGGCAATGGCACTCAACGACATTGCCTGGACCTTAGCGAAGATCGCCTACCTGCCGGTGGTCATTGCCAGCCTCGTTGCCTTTTTTGGCGGCCTGTTTGTCATTGGCGGCACGATCAGCTTCTGGACAGTGGAATCTGTGGAAGTGATGAATATGCTCACCTATGGCGGCAGCTTCACCATCTCTTACCCGATGACTATCTACCCCAACTGGCTCCGCCGCTTTTTTACTTACATCGTACCCGCCATTTTTCTTAACTTTTATCCGGCGCTCTACTTTTTGGGCAGACCAGACCCGTTTAACTTTCCAGCCTTTGCCCCATTTGCTGCGCCGCTGGTGGGGTTTGGCACACTGTGGCTAGCGCTGCGCTTTTGGCATTTTGGTATTCGGCATTATCAAAGCACGGGGAATTGAATATATTGGGTATCGCGTATTCCGTAACAATTGTCCCATTAAAAATACGCAATTGGAAACTCTATGAATATTATTCAAGTCAAAAACCTGCAAAAACATTTTTCGGTGCGGAAGCATTTTTCTGGGCGATTTGGCGCCGTTCGCAGCTTTTTCTCGCGGGAATCCACGCTGGTGCGGGCGGTAGATGGCATCAGCTTTGGCGTGCAGCCAGGGGAGTTGGTGGGCTATTTGGGACCAAATGGGGCAGGCAAATCCACAACGATTAAAATGCTAACGGGGTTGTTGGTGCCGTCGGGAGGGGATGTGGTGGTGAACGGCCGTATTCCCCACAAAGAACGCCAGCAATACGTCGCCCGCATTGGGGTGGTGTTTGGCCAGCGCACCACGCTGTGGTGGGATTTGCCCGTTATTGAATCGCTGGAACTGCTGCGCCATGTTTACCAAATTCCAAAGGCTTTGTTCCAGCACAATCTGGCTGAGTTCACTGAGATGCTGGAGATGGGGCCATTTTTGCACACGCCCGTGCGCTCCCTCTCGCTGGGGCAGCGAATGCGAGCCGACATCGCCGCTGCCCTGCTGCACAACCCCGACCTGCTCTTTTTGGATGAGCCGACGATTGGGCTGGACGTGGTGGCGAAGGAGCGCATTCGCCAATTTATTCAGCATGTGAATGCAGAGCGCGGCACCACCGTGCTGCTCACCACCCACGATCTGGCAGATGTACAGCGGCTGTGCCAGCGGGTAATGATTATTGATCGGGGTAAGTTGCTGTTCGACGGCCGTCTCCAAGCCCTGCAAGATCAGTTCGGCGGCAAGCGGGAACTGGTGGTGGATTTTGCTGAGGAATATGAGACGGTGACGGTAGACAGCGCGACGGTTATGGAGTACCACGATTCCCGCGCTACTTACCAGTTCGAGCGTGGAGAAATTTCGGCGTCTGAGCTAATCGGCCGTATCTCTAACAAATACCGCGTACAAGACCTCGCTGTGCGCGAACCAGACATCGAAGCCACCATTCGCCGCATTTATGAGGAGAAGTTGTTGGCGTAGCCGCGGATTCTTTCCGCGCCAATCAAACGCAGTAAGAAACTGCGGCTACTCACTTACGCAAAAAATTGTGATTGGGCCACAATTTCATCAGCAGAAACGAAGGTAGCTTCTGCCGCGCTCATGCCTGTGCGCTGCAAAAATGCCTGCACCACATGGTAGCCAACGGCGTACCCGCCGTAGGTGGGCATCCCGCCTAGTGGCTCGTAGCCACTTTGCACGGCCAGCTCATCGCCAAAAATGTAGCTCCGAATCACGTTGAACCCCGTTTTGTGCAGGCCATTGGCAATCAGTGACTTGGCGGCGTCCAGCATCGTGTCGTCAAACTGTGTTACGTAATAGCCAACCACCTCTTCGCCAAACAGTTCCGCTGCAAAGGATTCTGCCATGCCTTCTAGCACGATGTACTCGGCCACGGTTGTGGTTTGCGGATTGAAAGGGAAGACACGGAAGCGCACCAGATGGTGCATCTCGTGCGCGACCAGCCCCGCCAAGTGGGGCAAATTGCGCTCGTCCGGTTCCCAAAATTGGCCAATGTAGCGGGGTGCAAACCAATCCGTTGCTCCTGTGTAGCCCGGTTGCGGGTCGTTGGCAAAGAAAGCCGGATCGGCTAAAACCAGCCAACCCTCAAACGTGTCAAAGTTGAAACGGTCTGCGTAAGGAGCGAAGCGGGCAGCAGCTTTGGCAGCGGCAGCTTCACCGATTTCCCAGGCGTTTGCATGCTCCATTTTTTGCAGCAGTGCTGCGATTTGCTCAGTTTGGTGGGGCAGCAGCCAGCCCCAGGTTTTGGCACCGGCAAAGGAATCGTTTGAATCCATGCCGGGGCGTTGCATCATGTTCATCATTTGTTGCCACGGCCGTATGAACAAATCCAGGTATAGCTGCTCACGTTTGGCAACGTCTGGTTCTGTTAGGAGACGGCCGTAATAATCGTTGGTCGGTATCCAATTGCTTTTCATGATTTTTCCTCAAGGTGGACGAGGACTGGCAGTCCTTCAACTTAATCAACGGACTCGATAGAACTAGGACTGCCAGTCCTCTGCAAACTAGCTATTGTTGTCACAGTAGACGGTAATTGCCGCTTGCAAAAAGTCTGGCAAATCGGGGTGCATGGCTTCAAACTTAGCGCGGAAAGCGGGGTCATTGGCATACCCTTGCCCCAAACCACGCAGGGTGGCAAAGCTCGGCTCGTAGAAGTGCCGTGTGTGCTGATGCCAGCGAGCCACAATCGCCTGAACGTCTTCACTGTCTGGTAGATTGCCTAGCTGCTTGACCATGTCCAGGTAAATCTGGTTGCCCTCTTGCATGATGGCTTTTTGTTCATCTTTGCTGAGCCGGCTCCAACGCTGGTTGGATTCACGCACTAATTTGGGATCCCAGCGGCGCTCCGCCTCTTTAGCGTACTCTTTTTGTTTGGCTTCATCGAAGCCTGCAAATAAATCTTTATTGTCCATCTCAATTTTTCCTTCCAAATGCAAAATTGTATTGTCAATCGTTTCGATGAGCTGATTCAGCCGTTCCGCCTGTTGCTGGAGCGCTGCTTTTTGCGTTTGTAGCGATTGCAGCGCGTTAAAATCGGACCTGTCTAGAATTGTCCGAATTTGCTCCAGGCTGAAATCCAACTCCTGGTAGAAGCGGATTTGTTGCAGCCGCAGCACCGTTTCCTGGTTGTAGTAGCGGTAGCCGTTGTCGGCAACGGCCGTTGGCTTCAAAAGATCAATCTGATCGTAATACCGCAAGGTGCGGCGGCTCACGTTGGCCAAATCGGCGAGCTGTTTGATTGTGTACATGTACATCTCCAAAACGAATCTGGCACTATGATAAGGTATGACGTTACGTCAATGTCAAGGGGGAAAATACAAGTGCCAGTCACGGGGCGGACAGATTTGCAATAACCAAGTCCGTTCCGCCCTGTGACTGGCACTTTGAAAGCTAATCAGCAACCTGGCAGAAGCGGAGGATGGTGAGAGCCAGGGTTTGGGTACAAATTTTGAGATCGGCCAGGGAGACGTGCTCGTCCGGCTGGTGGGCTTTTCGCACGTCGCCGGGGCCAAATATGATGGTGGGAATACCACCCACATTGACCAGCAGGCGCATGTCGGCACCGTAAGGCATTCCCTGTAGCTGTGGCTCTTTGCCCGAGATTTCCTGGAAGGAAGCGGCCGTTTCCCTCACAATCTCATGCGTCACCGGAATCTCGGTTGGGTCAAACTGTGCCCCCCACCACTCAATGACGGGCGGGTTTTCTCGCAGCCAGGGGTCAGATTGAACGGCCGTTTGTACCCACTCCTCCAACTCTTTTTTGGCTGATGCTGGCTCTTCCCCAATCTTCACGCCGTACCGCCCCTCGAAGGTGAGCGTTTCCATCACGGTAGATGCCCAAACGCCCCCTTGAATCTTGCCCGCGCAGATGGGGTACGGCACGGGATAGCTGGCAAATAGCGGGTGATCTACGTCTGCGTTGCGGACTTTCTCTAAATCCAAAATGGCTTGGTAAACCAGCAAAAACTTCTCCAGCGGATCCACGCCTTCAAAGCGCATAGCGCCATGCGCCGCCTTGCCGGGGATGGTGATGCGAAAGTTGTAGGCACCTGCCTGCGCCGGGGCAATCGTTAGCTCCGTTGGCTCCACAATGATGGCCGCATCGGCTCTGGGCGCTTGCAAAACGGCCGCTAACGTCCCCGCCCCGCCATCTTCCTCACCAATCACCGCCTGGATAGTCACCCGCCCCTTGAGCTGAATTCCAGCGTCAATAATCGCCTTGACGGCAAAAATGGCACAGCAAAGCCCGCCTTTCATGTCCAATGTGCCACGGCCGTACACTTTGCCATCCGCCGGGTTGTAGGTGGCACGCCAGGGCGGGAAATGCCAGCGGCCTAGCTCACCCGCAGCCACAACGTCGGTGTGGCCGTTGAGGATGAGGCTGGGGCCGTTCCCCTGGCCGTAGCTGCCCAACACGCCCAGCCCGGAATCGCGTTCCACCTCGGCGGTGTAATCTGGGTGCTGGGCAAGTTTGGGGAAATCAATTTCCCAAGTGTCTACCTTGAGGCCGAGGGATTGCATGAGAACGGCCGTTTCCTCCTGAACCGTCCGCTCTTCCACCGACCCATCCAGGCTAGGAATCTGCACTAGTCGGTCTAATGCTTGCAGAAGACCGTCAAAATCTAATTTATCGAGCACATTTTTTTCAATTTGGTTCATAGTGGGTGAAGGTTGTTTTGGAACACAGAGTCAATGGAGAATACAGAGTGACACAGAGATTCACGGAGAAAATCTCTGTGTCTCCTCTGTGCCTCTCTGTGTTCCTATTTTTATAGTTCCAGCTTCCGCCGCTCAATGAAGTCACGCAGGGCGTCGTCGGTGGCGGGGTCTAGCTGGGGTTGCTCGTACTGGCGCAGTAGCTGCTTGTATTTGGCGTTGGCACGCTGAATCGAATCAATGCTGCCGTTGGCTTCCCAAGATTCGGCCGAATCATAATCAAACAGACCCGCACGGTAAAAAGCGGTGCGATAGTGACGCATGGTGTGGCTGCTGCCCAGATGATGTCCGCCGGGCGGAACCTCGTTGATGATGGCTTCCATCGCCCACTCATCATCCTCCCAACTAACATTTTGCAGATAACGATGGTACATGCCTAGCAGTTCACAATCGAGGACGAACTTTTCATACCCAACCGTCAGGCCACCCTCTAGCCAGCCCGCTGCGTGTAGAATGAAATTCGGCCGTACCAACAGCGAGGGGAACATCGCCATGACGCTTTCGTACGCACCTTGAGCATCAATAATTTTGGAGCTAGCGTAGGCGCCCGCCGCACGGAAGGGCAAATTGTACATGCGGGCAAGCTGGGCACTCAGGTATTGTGCCAACTGGCTCTCCGGCGCACCAAAAACAGGCGCACCGCTTTGCAAATCCAGCACCGCCTGGAAAGAGCCATAAATGCAGGGCGTGCCGGGATTCACCATCTGGGCAAAGACAATGCCGGCCAACGCTTCGGCATTAAGCTGGGCCACGGTGCCTAAAATAGAAACCGGCCCCATCGCCCCAGACAAAATGAATGGCGTCACGTCTACAATTTGGTTGTGGCGGGCAAACTCAATGAGCAGCCCCAACATGCGGTCATCCAGGCGGCGCGGGCTGCTGACGTTAACCACGCCATGCAAAAAATGGTTTTGGCGCATCGCCTCCTCGCCATGCACAACTTGAGCCATCTTCACCGCATCGGCCGAAATAGGCCCAGTGTGGTAAATGCCCATGACAGGCTTGTCGCCAAAGGCCAGCAAAGCGTACATCGTTTCCAGATGGCGGTAGGCGATGGGAATATCTGACGGAACCACAATTTCGGCTCCCAGGCTGTGCAGATAGGGCGAATGCTGACTCAGCTTGATGAAGTTTTGCAAATCGGCCAGCGTGCCGTCGCGCCGCCCCCGATCCAAATCGCGCACAAAAGGGGGGCCTACCACCGGGGCAAAGATGACGTTATCGCCGCCAACCACCACGTTGTGCGCCGGGTTACGCCCTGACCAAACAAATTGAGAGGGCGCTTTGGCCAGCCATTCCATCACCTGGGCGCGGTCAAAGTAAGCAATCTGGTTTACAACCTTGACGTTGTGCTGCTCTAAAATGCGAACCGCCTCGTCATCGTAAAAAGCGATGCCACCTTCTTCTAAAATCTGCATGGATTTGTCGTGGAGGAGCTGGAGTTGTTCAGTGGAGGCAATTTCGTAGGGGGGCAGGGTCCATTTGGGCTGGGTGATTTTGGCGACTTTTTCGGGGTTGGGGCCGTGCGGGCGGGGGCGGTTGCGCCGACGCTTTCGGGTCATGGGGTTGTCTCCGGGAGGTGGGTAATGAGAAAAAGATTTCAAAAGTCTTTTTAGCTAATCGTTTTACACCATAGAGAAGCAAGACTTTTGAAATCTCACCATTTTTTAGGCGGGTACGGCCGTATCCAAAAAGCTATCCATATCCAGTTTCATCTGCATGAGCGAGGGAAGATGCGCGTACATCATGTGCCCTGCTTCGTAGTAGTGCATGGAGATGTTGTCCATCAGCGTGGCGTCAATATCCAGATGGTTCATGGTGTACTCTGTGGCCAGGAACGGCGTGGCCAAATCGTAGTAGCCGTTGGCGACGTACACCTTCAGGTAAGGATTGATGGTCATCGCCTTCCGCAGCGTTTCGGCGACGTTGGCAAACTCGTTCATGTGCGGCTCATAGTTCCAGGGCCATACTTTGCCGGTTAAAATTTCGTAGGGCAGGTCACTCTCAAATTTTAGCTCCTGGCGCACGTAATCGTTGAAGGTGGCGGTGTACGGTCCCTGGATGACGGCGTAGCTGGGATCGTACTCAAAATATTCACCCGCCGCGTCTCTGTCTATGCCCAAAAAGCGGCTGTCTAGCCGCCCGACGGTGCGGTGCTGGTCACGCAGTAGCTCTTTGCAGAAGCGGAAATATTGGACACGCAGGTTAGATCGCTTGACATAATCCAGTGAAATACCAAGGTAGCGAGCCAGCTTCCTCTCGATCTTGACCTTTTCTTTTTCTGGCAAAGCTGCCCCCTGCATCAACGCGAGCGTGTACTCTTTCATAGCAAATTGGCGCACCTCTTCGATGGTATCTTCCAGGCTGGCCTGGAGCTTGGCATCGAGCTTGTTATGATACCAGGCGGTGGCGGTCATGGTAGGCAGGTATAAAATGTAAGGCAAATCGTTGCCAACGGGAAAGCGAATCGTCTGGAAGTTGAGCACAACGGAGATGAGCATGATGCCGTTGAGGTACATGCCGTGCCGCTCTTGCAGGTAGCCAGACAGCCCAGCGGCGCGGGTGGTGCCATAGCTTTCGCCTGCCAGGAATTTGGGGGAGGTCCAACGGCCGTACCGCGAACAGTAAAGCCGAATAAAATCACCCACGTACTCAATGTCCTTTTTGAAACCGTGAAAATCACGCGGCTTTTCGCCTTCGACGGCGCGACTGTAGCCCGTGCTTACCGGATCAATAAAGACCAGATCGGTTTTATCTAAAATAGAGAACTCATTTTCGATCAGCTCGTAGGGCGGCTGGAGCAGGTTCCCCACGTCATCGGTGACAATGCGGCGCGGGCCAAGCACGCCCAAATGCAGCCACACGGACGAAGAGCCAGGGCCACCGTTGAATGAGAAGGTAAGCGGCCGCTTCTTTTGGTTCTTTATGCCATCGCGGGTGTAGGCAATGAAGAAAATCTCGGCCTTCGGCTTGTGCCCCTCCGCTTTACCATCTTTTTCGGTTTCCTCTTTCAGCACGATGGTGCCAGTGGTGACGGTGTAGTTAACTTTACGGCCGTTTATCGTCACCACATGATTCGTTTCAACCAAATTGTCTTTCGGTTCCGGCTTTTCTTTGCCGTTCTCTTTTTTCTCTTCGTTTTTTGACTCGTCTGCCATCTTTCACGCTCCTTAGGATTGGGTGGGTAAATTATACCATTTTGCGATTGCTTGCCAGAACAGCGATAATAGCCACACACGCCCAGAAGGAGGCATCAAATGCGAATTGCAATTTATTCTGACGTTCACGGCAACTTGACCGCGCTGCAAACCGTTTTGGCCGACATCAAAAAGCAAGCCCCCGATCTCATCGCTTTTGCGGGAGATTTGTGCCTGATGGGGGCGCGGCCTCGCGCTTGCCTGGAACTGGCCCGCAGCGAGACCGATATCTTCGTGTATGGCAACACCGACGAGGCCATTCACACGCCGCCCCAAATGCCGGATGATGTGACCGAAGCACAGCAAAAACAGTGGCAAACCTTTTTGGATGCGGCCGTTTGGACCCACGAAAAATTAGGCACAGAGAACGTGGATTGGTTGGCTCGTTTGCCGTTTAGCCAGCGCATTGGGCCAACGGCCGTTCCCAGCGACGATTTGCTCATTGTTCATGCCAATCCGCTGGACGTAAACCGGATGATTGCCCCAACAGATGAGTTCCAGCAGGAAGTTTTGGGGGAAGTGCAATGGCCGGAAAATGATTGGGATATACGGCCATTGCTGGAAAGCACCACCGCAGGCATCATCGCTTTTGGTCACCTGCACGTACCCAACGTGCGCCGCTGGGGCAAGATAACATTGGCCAACATCAGCTCCGTAAATTTGCCTAGCGATGGTGACAACCGGGCCAAATATGGCCTGCTCACCTGGCGCAAAGAGGAAGGCTGGACGGTAGAAAAGCAACTAGTCGCCTACAACACCCACCAAGAACGGGAAGTTCTCTCCTTCATCAAGCCCCCCAACTGGGAATATTTGCGGGACAGTTTGCCAAAATAGAATCGTAAGTGCGTCATTGGATGATTAAGTAATTCCGTAGAAACCGCAAGAAAAGTCAAGAAACGGCCGTTCTTCTACCGTATAATCCCCTTATGACTCGCCCAAAAACGTTTAACCCCAACCACCAAACGGCCGCACTCTTGCCCATTCTGGCTCACATTCAATCCCACCTGGATGAAGATTTATCGCTGGCACAACTGGCAGAAAAAGCGTCACTGTCGCCCTACCACTTCCACCGCCTGTTCCACGACACCATTGGCGAAACGCTAAAGCAGTACACTCAGCGGCTGCGGCTGGAGCGTGCCGCGTTTGACCTAAAAATTCGGGATGCAACGATTTTGGAAATTGCCCTCAACTGGGGCTTCAACGCACCAGAGACCTTTACCAGAGCCTTCAAGCGCTGGTTCGGGGTAACGCCGAGGCAATATCGGGTTTCATACGGCCGTATCCTCGATCAGCAGCGGCAAATGAACCCCACCTTACTCAATGAGCTGGCTACCGAAACCACCTGCTCCCGCGTTACGATCCAAAAATTGAAGCCCATCCCGGTGGCCTTTGTACGCAATTTGGGCGCCTACGAAAACGTTGCCTTCCAACAATATGATCGTCTCATCGGCTGGGCAGATGCCAACGGGCTGTACACAGGAGACAACCTGCTGCTGGGCGTTGGCCACGACGACCCCAGCATCACGCCCACCGAAAAAGTGCGGTTCGATATGTGCCTCAGCGTGCCAGAACCGTTCCAGCCAGACGGCAACATTGGCTTCCAAACCATCTCTGGCGGCTACTTTGCCACCATGAGCTACATCGGCCCACTGGATGCCACCTTTAACCAGGTGTACCACCACTTTTTTAGCCAACTGGTGCAATTCAAAAAGATCGAGATCATCGGCCTACCCGTCATCGAGATTTACCGCACCACCCGTATCAACCCAGCCTACGCCCTCAACGAGACGGATATTTACATCCCCGTAAAAAAATTAGACTCGTAGGGGCGAGGCGACCGGAAAAAAGTCTGCTTAAGCGGGCAATCGTCTCTCCGGTCGCCTCGCCCAAGTTCACCCAAAAAGGAGAGCAAAATGAACTACACACAATTAGGCGGCATCCACCCAGAAACCGCCACGATGACCAATGTATTAGCCAACCAGGGATTTGTGTCGCCGCACAACGGCCGTCCGCTCAGCGAGGCGATGGTGCTGGGTATTGCCGGGGGCTTGGGCTGCGGCTACATCCTGTGGGAGTTCAAAAAGTACGAGGCGGCCATTTTGGTGATGGGCTTCCAAAACAAATGGAACTACACCACCCAATTCATGCAAAATTTTTGTGACCGCGTGGGCGTGAAGGCGGAATTTCTGGAGACTGGTGGGGCAAAAACGGCCGCAAAACATTTAGACGATGCCCTGGCAGACGGCCGTTTCCCCATCGCCTGGGTGGATCAGGAAAAGCTTCCCTACTTTTACCTGCGCCCCATGTACAGCGGCTGCTTTGGTCACTTTGTCACCGTTTTTGGGCAGGAAGACGGCCGTTACCTACTGGATGACCGCTCCCAAAAGCCACTTACCGTAGATGGCCAAACATTGAGTGATGCACGCAAACGCATTGGCTCTTACAAAAATCGGCTGCTGCTGCTGGAAGCCAATGGCAGCGCGTTTGACCTGCCTGCCGCCATCATGGCCGGGCTGGAAGATTGCGTAGATTACCTTAGCCAAAGCTCGCAAACATTTGCCCTGCCCACCTACAAAAAGTGGGCCAGGATGATGACCCACACGAAAAATAAAAAAGGGTGGCCCGTTGTGTTTAAAGAAAAGGTGGGCTTGTACAGCACGCTACGCTCGTTACACGAAGGGATCAAGCTCTTTGGCACGGCCGACGGTGGCCTCCGTGGCGTCTACGCAGACTTTTTGGACGAGGCCAGCGCGATTTTGAACCAGCCCTCTTTAAGCGAAGCGGCAGAACAGTATCGTGGGGTAGCAACCTTGTGGCGCAATTTTGCCGATGCCGCCCTGCCCGATGAGATCGCCCCGCTCAAGGAAACGAAAGCACTGTTGGCCAAAAAATATGACACCTTCCTCAAACACGGCACCGAGGCAGACACAGAACTGCGCCAGTTGAGCCAGCAGTTGCAGGATATGGAGGTGGAGCTAAACGGCCGTTTCCCCATAACAGACAACGCCATGCACGCTCTCTTTGCCGAGATGCAGGGCCATTTGGAGCAAATTTACATTGCTGAGAAAGAGGCGTTGGCCACTCTGGCTGGCGCCATTAGCTAATAAAAGAAGTTGGAGATTGGAGACTAGAGACTGGAGATTAAGCACGCAGTCTCCAATCTCCAGTCTCCGTTTTTACCGTGTAACAACTGGCAAATAGGTGTAGAAATAATCTGAGAACATCACCATCACGCTGTCGCTGCCCATGACGATGACCTGACTTTGCACCGTGCTGCTGCTCTTTTCCCCACCGGGATCATCTGGGTCGGCGGCTTGAGCCACGTTGTTAATGGTAAGTTCTCCCGTGGCTGTGGCCGTCGTCGGGCCTTCTGTACTGCCTAAGTTGTTCGGACAAATATAAACTTGGCTAGCACCTGGCCCTAATGTCTGTGGCACATTGAGAGCCGGTGTGCAGTTAATCAGGTTGGGCGTGGTGGCTACTTCAACATTGTCTAGGCTCAAGCTGCCGTGGCTGTTGGTTACGGTGATGGTGTAGGTGGTAATTTCCGTGCTGGAAATCACGGTGGGAACGGCCGTAATCTCCACATCCAGCGCCAATGAAGGATCAACAACGGCCGTACAGCTATAACTCATACTGCTAGATGGATTGATCGCCACCGTGTCCATCAAATCGCCGGAAACGCCGTTACACGATGGATTGGTTAAGGCCGTTGCAAAAGTATCGGTGATGACAGCGTTGCTGGCCGGTGCCGTCCCCACATTTTCAACCGTAATCATATAGGTCAAGCTATCTCCAGGCGAAACGCTGCCAGTAGGATCAACCGTTTTGTTCACCGTCAGCGACGGATCGCCACCTGCACCCAACTGGATGGTGAAATTTGCGTCAGAAATATCAAAGAAGATATTGTCGGCGCAGCTAACGCGTACGCGGGCGCTGCTGGTGCTGATGTTGGGAACGAAGACAGCCTGATCTCCGTCGTTTGGGGTGTTCATCTCTAAAACGGTGGGGTACGTAAAGCCACCATCTGTAGAAAGCTGAATGTTGACGTTGGCACAGCTAATAGGAGCCTGATCCGTGCCGGCGATGTTCCAACTGACGGTTTCCATCGTGTTGCCCGTCCACGTCTCATTTGTGTTGGGATCCGTTACCAGGAAAGGGCCCGTGCCGGAAACGGCCGTTACCGTCGTCGAATCATACGCCACCCCACCGGCAGGCACCTGGTTGTCCCGCACCGTTAGCCGGAAGTTCATGGTACGGCCGTAGCTCGGCAAAATCTCCCCAATGGTCTGCGTATTATTCACAATGTCAGAAATTTGCGGGAACGTGCGCGAAGGCGAAGTCGTCGCTGGGAACGAGCGGAAAATCGGCGCATCGCCAACAGGTGCATTAGGATGCCCCGCTGGCCCCGTATCAAATTGCTCCCAATTGTAACTAAACACCGCATCGTTATCAGGATCAGTTGCGGAACCTGTGAGCGTGAAGGGGGTGTTCAGAGGGATATTGTAACTGGCACCAGCCTCAACCGTGGGTGGTGTATTGCCGGTAGCTGTCACAGTGCCGCAACTGCTGCCCGACCCCACAGTTGTGTAAGTAAACATTTCTTCAATGCTGCTTCCATGAAAGTAATCATCACTATTCAACTGAATATTTTGTGTAGGGCAAATACCAGCATAGGCCATGATCGTCGTACCGCTGCCTGGCTCAAACGCGAGGTGTGGCCAAATCGCCCCCGAACATATTGAGCTGTTAAATGTATGACCTGCCCCTAATTGATGCCCTATTTCATGGGATACATAATCAACATCAAACGGATCGCCGATGGGATCATCAGTAGACGTCATGCCCTGTGCCTTAGAGCCGCTAACACAGGTGTCTCCCGGCGCATACCCCCCATCCCCAGTGCCAAAAACATGGCCAATGTCATAATTTGCATCAAGAATTACTGAATCCAGCCTGCTTTGGTTTTGGCTAACCATTGCGACGCTGTCACCGTTTGTATAGCCATCCGGTTCGGCCGTGTGAATAATCAGATCATTATTGGCAATAAGTTCAAAAGTAATCGCCACATCTCGCTCATAAATACCTGTTACACGATTAACTGTGGTTACGACTGCCGCCAAACCTTCCGCAACCGTCGGGCTGCCTGCGCTATGGTAGGCTGTGTATTCCACAGTTGTAGCCACTGCCAAACGGTATGTCCGGCGCTGAGAACCTGAAACTATCGTTCCCATGATTGAGCTAAATTCTTCCACTTCTGAAAGATCGGTATACGGTGGCTCAATAATCCCGGATTTTGTTGTCGCAAAATCATCTTTGAAATAGCTGATATAAGCTCCAGTTTCTTCTTTGCTATAAGGATCAATAAAAATTGTACCGTTTGCCGATAAAATCATGGCGTGAAACCCTTTGGGCGTGGTGTCCAGCCGGGCATAGGCGGTGGGATCATCCAGACCAACGCCTGCGTATGTTTTAATTTCTGGGAATTTGGCGGCGAGGTCGGGGTGCATGACGGCCGTTTGGTAAATTTGGAAACGGCCGTAACTCCCATCCGGCAACGGCAGAGCCAGAACAACCTCATCCGCCACCGCAGCGCTTTCTGGCGCATTGGCCAATACGCCATCCAGGGCATCCCAATTGAGCGAAACGGTGCGGTACGCCGTTGGCACAATCACCCGCTCATCCGCCACGCGCAGCAAAGTCTCATCCACGTCCTGCCAGATGCCGTCTGCCGATTGGGTGCCAGTCGGTGCGGCCGTTGCGTTGTGCTGCCTGCCAGCCATCGTTAGCAAAATCAGCAGCAAGATTAACCCAACGAATCCTAAAAACAGTAATAAATTAAAGTTCCTCTGATTTGTGAAATTCATAAAATAGCTCCTTAGCTCAGTTTTGGCCTACGCTGCTGCCAAGTTACGATAATGACACCCGCAAGAACGGCCGTTCCCCCAATAAATCCTTGCCACGTTGGGCCTTCGCCAAACAGCAGCAGCGACCATAGAATGGCAATGACCGGACTAAGCGTTAGCAAAATGGCGTGATGGCTCATCTGCAAACGGCGCAATGCCAAATAGTACAAAACGCGGCTGCACACCACATCCACTGTGGCCACCAGCAGCAGCACCAGCCAGGCCGTGTTGCTGGGCGTTTGCCAACTTTCCTCCCCCTGAAGCAGTACAAAAATGAGCAAAAAGAACGTAGTGCCCCCTACTCGAAACAGAAAAAAGTTGGCAAAATCAAGTTCTTGCCCGTACCGTTTCACCACAGCCGCATGGAGCGCATACAAAAAAGATGAGGCCAGCACAATCAGCGACCCCAACCGCAGCACGTCCCCTGGCTGGAAGCTAACGACAAAAATACCCAGCAGCGCGATACCTGCCCCAAGCAGCTCTAGCCGCTGCAGCTTTTCACGCAGCCAAAACAGGCCAAATCCTAAAGCAAACAGGGTGGTCGTTTGGGCCAGCATCGAGGCCGTACCGGCATCCACATAACGCACCGAGGCAAAACTGAGCGAGGTTGCACCAGCCACCAGCAACCCAACGGCCGCAAAAAACCAGATGTTGTGGCGCAGAACCTTTAGCTGAATTTGGCGCTTCCAGGTGAGGAAAACGGCCGTTTCCAACGTGGCAAATCCCAAAACAAAAAGCGCCGCCTGCACGGGTGGCAAATAAATCCGCAGTAGCCGGGCAAAGACAAAATGCAGGCTATCCAGCAAAAGCAAAATGGTGAGCACCAGGGGAACGTTGTTTAGCAGGGGGAATGCGCCTGGGGGGGAGTTTTGTTGTACCATTGCGGGAAACAGTGTAGCGGTTGGCGGAACGGCCGTCAACAAGAGAAAGTAATAGCGGCTGGTGGCTAGTGGCTAGTCATCAGTACCAACGACTAGCTACTAAAACTATCCACACTGGAGGCAAATGAATATGACCCATTGGCAACCAGATATGCTGCGGGGGCAAACGGCCGTTATCACTGGCGTGAGCCGCAAAATTGGCATTGGTGCGGCCATTGCCCGCGCTCTGGCCGAAGTGGGCTGCAACATTTTCACCACCTACTTTCGGCCGTACGACGCCACCATGCCCTGGGGCAGCCAGGCGGACGAAGCCACCGAAATCATTGCGGACTTGCAGCAAATGGGGGTAGAAGCTGCCGGGCTGGAGCTGGATTTGAGCCAGCCCACTGCCCCGGCCGAACTGTTTGCTATGGTGCAGGAGCGGTTTGGTCAGGCCAACATTCTGGTTAACAACGCCACCCACTCGGTGAACGGCAACATTGAAGAGCTAACGGCCGTCTCCCTGCAAAACCATCTTGCCGTCAACGTGCAGGGGATGGCCTTGCTGTGCCAGGCGTTTGTGCAGCAATTTGATGAGGGAGCTTGGGTGGAAAACGGCCGTATCATCAACCTCAGCTCTGGGCAAAGCCACGGCCCCATGCCCGATGAACTAGCCTACGCTGCCAGCAAAGGCGCGGTTGAAGCGTTTAGCCTCAGCCTGAGCGCAGCCCTAGTCAACCGAGGCATCACCGTCAACGCCATAGACCCCGGCATCACCGACACTGGCTGGATTCCCGACGATTTACACCAGCAATTTGTGGCCCAGGCCCCAATGGGGCGCATTGGCACGCCAGAAGATGCCGCTCGTCTGGTGCGGTTCCTAGCCTCGCCTGAAGCAGGCTGGATTACCGGCCAGCTTATTCGCTCGCGGGGGGGTCTATGAGGCAGTACACATCAATCCGCACGTTAAACGGATCGTCTACGCAACAAAAGCGCATTGGGACGTACATTTCTGTGTCTTCTGGCGTATGGCACGGCTTGCAGCCAGCAGCAATGAGCGCATCGTACAGGCGGTCTACCTCGCCCGGCTCCGCCACCTGAACGGCAAACTCCGTATTGGCCGGCCCCTGCCTCGGCACAGTGCCACCCCTGCTTTCAAATAGCGTCAGCCAGGTTGCCCCCAGCTTCCAGCCGTAATGTGGCCCCTCTTTGTAGATTTGATCTGCTGGGCCGAAAATGCCTGTGTAAAAAGCGGCCGCTTCCTCCAAATCCAAAAAGTAGAGCGAGACAAAGTTCAAATCTACAATTTTGTACGGTTTATCTGCCATATCTGCTATTTCTCCTTATACGCACCACGCAATACGCTTTTTTTATCAGCCAATAATCCGGTCATTGGTGCCTGCAAGTTGGCGCAGAAGCTCTAGCTGGCCCGTGTGGTACGTTTCGTGCCAATGCAGGCCAGCAATCCGATCAGCTACCGTTTGTTGATGCTCTTCATTAAATATCTCGGCTAACTTTTCAGCAGAGACTGTTTTTAGGCCAGCTTCAATGCGAGCCTGAGATTCCCGGATGGCGTCTAGGAGCTTATTGCTGTGTACGGCCGTTCCTACCTCAATCACTGGTTCCGAACCTGTCTTGTACAAAGCCACCTCATCTTCACTAAAAATGGCTTCCTGCCCCAGCAACGTCAGCACCTGATCGCGGTTGGTGGCAATATGACCTAGCACCCAATTGAAACAGTTGCCCCGAAACGGTAGCTGCAAAAGCATCTGTTCGTGGCTTAAGCCCTCGGCTTGCTTGTTGATAATCCAGGTCGTCGTTTGAAATGATTGAATCAATTTCTGTACAGCTGACATCTTTGTCTCCTTTTGTAAAAGCGGGATAGGTCTTGAAAATTAGCAAACAGCTTCTACATAAACGACGCGCAACCCGCCTCAGAATCGACAATTTTGATTCTCATGCTCGCATGAATTGCTCCATTCAACTGCACAATCTACAATCTTCCCTATACGCTCCACAATAGTAGACCATACGTTCTGATTCCGCAACCATTTTCCTGCCCTTTAGGTGCGATTATTTTTTGTGTAAGCAGGCAGACTACAAAAGTCTCTGGCTGAATTTTTTGCCTAAAATCACTGTTTCATAAGACTTTTGTAGTCTTTTACACAACTTTTCATCGCACCCCTGCCCTTTTGGACAGGTTATTTACGGCCCCTTTGACCAATGCTAAAATCGAATACTTTTACAACAATTACAATTTGTGTGAGAGTCAAAAGTAATCTGAGGTAAACATGACATCCAAACTTACTGACGACCAATTTATCCAGCTAATGACGCAGCTTGCCAATAGTTGGACAACGCAAAACAGCCAAGCAGCACTCGATTGTTTCACGCAAGATGCCATTTACATGGAGCCACCTAATAGTCAACTTTACATGGGGCATGAACAGTTACGGCCGTATTTTGCTGCCCTCACCCCAGGAACCTACATGACCTTTCACAATCTATGTTTTAATGAGGCGACACAGGTGGGCATGGGCGAGTTCAGCTTCGGGCTGCTCGGCAAGGAACTGGCTGATGTAGGGATTGCAGTTGTACAAATTGAAAACGGCAAAATAGCCCATTGGCGAGAGTACCACCGCAAAGGGCCAGCCAATTTTGCTGAATTTATTGCCCATGAAGGGAAAGAATTTGAGTGGCACATTGGCAACTATCCATAGGGCGGAAAAAACCATGTCAAACATACCCTTTCGCGTACAACAAATTGATCACGTAGAGCTGTTCGTACCAGACCAGTACGAAGCAGCCCAATGGTATGCTGACGTTCTCGGCCTGCACATCATCCCAGAGTTTGAATTTTGGGCAAAAGATGGCCCGCTTATGCTGACCACAGCCAACAGCAACACCAAATTGGCGCTGTTTCAGGGCGAACCAAAAGGTAATCGGCCTACGGCTGGGCATCACCGCGTCGCCTTTGGCGTGGATGGTGCTGGCTTTATGCAGTTTCTAGCTCGGCTAGAAGAAATTGTCGTGTACAATCAGCAAAATGAACGGCTCACCCGCGAGCGTGTGGTTGATCACGGCCTCGCCTGGTCCATCTACTTTTGCGATCCATACGGCCACCTTTATGAAATAACCACTTATGATTACGACTTAGTAAAACACACTTTTAGCCCTCGGAGAAATTCATGAACCAAGAACCGCTTACCCAAGAACAAATTCGCAATTTTGTCCTGCCCGCACACGGCAATCTGGAAGTTGTGCAGCAAATGTTGGCCGCCGAGCCGCGTCTGCTCAACGAAAAATATGTAGAATTCGACGAAACTGCGCTGGAAGCTGCCTCCCATGTGGGTAACCGCGCCATTGCTCAATTTTTGCTTGATCAGGGCGCACCCATGAACATTTACACTGCCGCCATGTTTGGCCTAAAAGAAGAAGTTGAAGCCTTTCTGGATGCCTCTCCTGAGTTGGCGAATGGCAACGGCGTACACGGCATTTCGCTGCTGTTTCACGCCGCCCTCAGCGGCAATGTGGAGCTGGTGGAGATGCTGGCAGCGTGCGGCAACACGCAAAGTCCTGACCAACCTTTGCTCGCGGCGGCGATGTACGGCCGTCACGCAATGGCAAAATGGCTTCTGGAACGCGGCGCAGACAAAACGGCCACTAACTTCCGTGACCAAACCGCCCTGGACATTGCTGAACTACGGGAAGATGAGGTGCTGATTGCGCTTCTTTCTGCGTAGCTTTAGGGGTAGCAACGGCCGTTGCAACCTGAGCATCCGGTGCAAGGACATTAAGCGTCTAATACTTTCAAATAATCAGCAAGAACTTCGTATGGGCAGCCGGTGCGGTTGCCCATCCTCTTTCCCACCCCGTGCCACCCACCGCCCCATTCGGTACAATTGGCTTTTGAAAATAACAGCGTGGCAACGCATACTTGCGCCTTAATGCACATATCATGGGAGGTAATAATGAAAACAATTACGTTCACCGACTTTCGGAAAAAAGCTTCTGGGTTTATTACCCTGGTTGAACATGGTGAGAGATTTGTCATTGTACGGCATGGAAAACCAGTTGCCGAAATGATTCCGTTCTCAGATAAGCCCGCAAAGACACCTGCCTGGAAACAAAAAGGGGTTCAACTTCAGCTCCAAGGAACTGATTTGTCTTACGCCATTCTTGAAGACCGAGCCGATAGCACATGAAATTGACCATAGACTCTTCAGCGGTCGCAAAAAGGTATATCCAAGAAGTTGGAAGCGGCCGTTTATTTCAAATTCTGCAAGATGCTACCGAACTGGCAATTTGTGTGATTGTCGTTCCTGAGATTATTTCTGGAAGGAGTCATCATGAAATTAGGTCATCTGGAAATCTTTGCCCAAAATCCCCTTGAATTACAGGCATTCTACCGGGATATATTGGGGTTTGATCTGGTTACCATTCAAAATGAACAATTTTTTTGGCTCAAGAATGGCCAATTAGAAATCCTGATTCGGCCTGGGCACAAACAGACAGCGGCCAATCGGTATGAAGATACGAATGTTGGCTTTGTTATTTATACAGATAATGTTGAACAACGTTTGGCGCATTTGCAAGAAAAAGGTGTGAAAATGAAAGGCATAGTGGATTCAGAGAAATGCTACACGTTTACAGACCCTGCTGGAAATTGGTTTCAGCTTGTAAACCCCAACGATCATTGAGCCGTTTATTTCAAATTTTTAACGTCTACCAAAACCAATTTGATGCTGCAATGAAGGCTGAGATTCGTTCGGAACTAATCGGCCAACAAATACATTAAGACGGCTACGCTGTAGCCAACGCCCCGCCGTGCCACCCACCGCCCCATCCTGTACAATTGGCTCTTGAAAATAGCGGCGTGGCGAGACGCCATGCCGCAGCCAAATAAAGTTTTTCGCTTTCTAAAGACCATGTCGAAGCGCAGGAAAACTAATCATGAATCGAAAAACCCTCGTCGCTCTCGTTACAAGAGGTTTTGATCTCCAAGTAGCAACCCAGCTCTCAAAGGATGGCTATACCCTAACTCGACTGAAAGCCATGGACGAATCAGCTCTTAAGTCGATCGGACTCCCTAGTGAATATATTGACATTATTCTTCGTGAACGAAGACCACCTATACCCTTGGCGATTTTAGGCAAGATACTATACGAAAGCAGAATGACTTGCTGTGTTTGCCGTGACCGGACTCAAGGGATAATTGTCCATCACATCAGAGAATTCAGTGATTCACGCAGTCACGATGAAGAGAACTTAGTTGTTCTGTGTTTAAATCATCATGGCGAGGCTCACACTACGCGGGAACTTCAACTCAATCTGACCGCAGAGCGTTTGATCGATCTCAAACAACGATGGCTGGCAGATGTCAGGAAACACGACATACAGGAGGCATTGAAATTCAAATCAGTTTGGTCCCAAGATATGCAAAGGGAGATTGCCAATGCAATTCAATACCTAACGTCTTTCAAAAGTGAACAGAGCACGCTCAAATTTAACCTCAAATCCGTAGAACAGGAATCTGGACGAATATTGCGTTCACTCGTCGAAGAGAATACTGAAGTAACTGTCTGGGAATTGATTCAGTTTCCTGACAATGGGTATGCAAGTCAAACACTGATCTATAGAGATCAACTCGTCATCAGCAATTTTGGGTCAAGTAGCTTATCATTCTACAATCTCGAAGAAAAGCATTTCTCCAAGATGACATTAGATAGTTACGAGCCTGAAGCTCTTGGCCTAGTACCAGAACGGAGGGGACCAGACAACCCGCCCACCATCAGATATTTTCCGCCTGGCGACATCATGATGGTCGGCGATAAGCTATTTGTAGGACAGACTTTTTCAGAATTTGTTGTAGTGATCGATTTAGCCACCAAGCAGATTGTCAAGCGAATAGGTGTGGGAGGCGAAGGTAAGCTAGCATATTGTAAAAAATCTGGCTTAGTTTTTTTTGCGAGTAACAATCTAGATCATCTTGCCATAATTAATCCAAAGGATTATCGATTCAGGATTGTATCCTACCCAGAGGCAAGGCTCCGTGTAGGTGCGATATCGTGCCATCCAGAAACAGGCATGATTTACATTGGCTTACACAGGACAAGCAAGACAGATAAAGTACAACGACTAGGAGAACGGCTTGATGTTCCAAATAGTTTTGTAGCTGTCTACGATCCGATTAGAGAACAATTTATTTCAAAAATCGATCTTGTATTAGAAGGCGATGACAAATGGGAGCGTGGATGGCCATGTGCCATGGCTTTAGCTAAGAAAGGTCATTTACTTTATGTGGGGATGCTCGGTTTGTCAAAGAACATTCTCGTCATAGACTTGCACATGAACAAAGTTGTGAAGTTTATCCACACGCAACCAAAAATTAAGAACAAGCGACGTGGCGTAGATACTTTGTCTTTAGCACTTCATGACAATTATTTATTTGCTGTAAATCGAGCAAATTTTGAATTAGCCATTTACGATCGGAATGATTTAATTCACCAGCTGAGTTTGCCGTTGGGTGGAGTGAACAATGGTCCAAGTCACATTTCGGTTTCAGGGAACCACGCATATATAAGTCACTCTGAATACGATGGAGTGATAGATATTGATCTCTCTGCAGTGATAGACATGATTCCAAAATGATAAAGAAAAAAAGAAAAGCCCATTAGACTAGATTGCCAACAGGCTTTTTGTTTACACATGCTCGCAGGAAACCACTACGCTTGGTCTGCTTGGGCGGCGGCGAGGGTGAGGAGCTGCTGGATGCGCGGCAGGATGTCGGCGGGGTTGGGGTGCAGCCCTTCTTGGATGAGCGCGCTATCGTAGAGCTGCTCGATGCCCAGGTTAATGAGCGCGTTGTCGGGATCGTTTTCCACAAGATTGGCTAGATTGGCAACCAGCGGGTGGCTGCGGTTGACTTCCAGAATGCGCTTGGGAATTTCGTAATCCTGGTTGAGCAGCCGCTGGATGCGATCCATCTCCTTGTTTTGGGCGTCAACGGGGGCAACTAGGCGCACGGGGCTATCCTTAAGCACCTTCGAGGCACGCACTTCGATGACTTTGTCGCCTAGCGTGGTAACGCAGCGACCTACAAATTGGTTGAATGCTTTCTCTGGCAGCGTCTCTTCGCTTTCTTCCTCTTTGGCTTCATCTTCCGTTTCTGGCAGTTCAATATCGGCGTCGTCAATGTTTTTAAACGGCGTTTCTTTGTAATCCATCAGGCCGGGGGCGATGAGTACGTCCAGCGGGTCTACCCAGTAGAGCACCTCTAAATCCCGCGCCTTGAATGGGTCCAGGTGGGGGCTGTTGGCGACGGAGGTGACGGAATCGCCGGTGACGTAGTAGATTTCGGTTTGGCCGTCTGGCTTGCGCTCCAGGTAGTCGTCCAGCGAAGTGAGTTCGCCATCGGATTTGGAGGTGTGATAGCGGAAGAAAGGCAGCACGTCGTCTTTGGCGGTGGGGTCTATGGCGATGCCTTCTTTGAAGTAACGGCCGTATTCGCCCCAAAACAGCGCATATTTCTCTGGATCATCTTTGGCCAGCTTTTTGAGCTCACGCAGGATGCGCCCCTTGATCATCTTACCCAGTTGACGCATGAGGCGGTTGTTCTGCACTGTCTCGCGGCTCACGTTTAGGGGCAAATCTTCCGAATCCACCACGCCATCCACAAATTCCAGCCATTTGGGCAGCAAATCGGTGCAATATTCCTGGATGAGGACGTTGTGCGAGTAGAGCATCACGCCAGGGTCTTTGCGCGAGGCCAAAATGCCCGGCTCTCGCTTGGCGGGGATGAAGAGCAACGCCCGCACATTCACTGGCGCATCAGAGCTAAAGTGAACAGTGAGCAGCGGCTCTTCAAAATCCATCGTCATTTGGCGGTAAAAGTTACTGTAATCTTCGGCTTCGATTTCGGACGGCCGTTTCCGCCAAAGCGGCGTCTGCTGGTTCACCTGCTCCTCGCCAATGTAGATGGGGTAGCGTACAAAGTCAGAATGCTTTTTGATGATTTGTTTCAGCTTCCACTCGCTGGCCATCTCTGCGGCATCTTTCTTGAGGGTGATGTGCATTTCCGTGCCGCGATCTGCTTTGTCGGCGGGTTCGATGTGGAACTCGTCAGAGCCGTCAGAGACCCAGGCGGCAGCTTTGGCCCGCTTTTTGTGGCTGCGGGAAACCACGCGCACCTCATCGGCGACCATGAACACGGAGTAGAAACCGACGCCAAACTGCCCAATCACGTCGCTGGGGTCTAGCTCATCGTTTTCATCCAGCCTGGCCAAAAATTCGCGCGCGCCAGATTGGGCAATCGTACCCAGATTGGTGATCAATTCATCTTTGGTCATGCCGATACCGCTGTCTTTGATGATGATCTTCTTTGGCTCATCATCACCCACCTCGGGGATTTCGATGCGGATGGCAAGCTCGGCGTCGGGGTCTAGCACGTCCCTGTTGGTGAGCATTTCAAAGTGAAGCCGCGTCATGGCGTCGGAGGCGTTCGAGATGAGTTCGCGCAGGAAGATGTCTTGCTCTTTGTAGAGGGAGTGGACAAGGATTTGCAGTAGCTGCTTCACCTCGGCCTTAAAGCGATAATCAGCAGTTGGGGTCTTCTCAGCAGTTGTCATTTGGCATTCTCCTCTAAAAAAGTGATTTTGCCACAGAGGTCACAAAGAAAAAAGAGGAAACCTCTGTTAGCAGTCCATATAGTTTTGTGAATTATTCAGTGGTTGGGTTCCGTTAGGCTAATTTGCCAAGAACGGCCGTAATAATACCCCGCTTCTGTTAGACGTGCATAAGAGAATTGACGGCCGTTGCAAATATTGAACCACAGAGCCCACGGAGAACATTGAGGAAGGGAAAAAACTCTGTGATCTCTGTGCCCTCTGTGGTAAATTTTGGTTGTGGCTTCGCCACTTTATGCAATACGCAATATTTTCGAAGGAGAAAAAAATGAGCCGAGACAATCTTAAAGAAGCCGTTGCCAACTATTTTGCCGCCATTCGCAACATGGATACCGATGCGTTTGTGAACGTTTTTGCCGCCGACGGCGAAAGCCACGACCCGGTCGGTGCACCGCCATTTCAGGGGCATGATGGGCTGCGGAAATTTTTCAGAGGGATTGAAGCCACATTTTCCCAACTTACCATGACAGAAACGGCCGTCTACATCAATAAAAACGAAGCGGCCGTGCATTGGCAGGCAGAGGGCATTGGCAAAAATGGCAAAACAGCCCAATTTTCTGGCATCAATCTGTTTGTCTTTAACCCGGATGGCGAAATTAGTAACCTGCGCGCCTACTGGAACCCCCGCGCAATGATGGCTCAACTAAAAGAGTAGTTAACGGCGCAGCAAAAGCGCCAGGAAGCAAAAGCTAGCCAGAACCAGCAGTAACCAGAGGCCATTTTGGTTCAAAAAGGTACGCCAGGCAGGTGTAGGCGATTCGGCGGCCAGCCATTCCACATTGAGCTCTGCCGACGACATTTCTAGCGTTTGGGTTAATCCAGCTTCGCAGCTCGCCCCTGCCAGATAAGCAGCACCCAACTGCCGCAGTGCTTGATCCCCAAACTGGGCCTGAATGTAGCGGAGCAGCGAAACGCTCTGCGCCTGTGCCAGTTCAATCGTGTTGTCATCTGCCAAAGCACCTAGACACAAGTTGAGCAAGGGCAAGGTTTGTTGGTTGGCAACGGCCGTTGCCACCAATTCATCCCCCGCAGTTAGGTTTGCGGCTAGCAGCGCCATCCCTTCCTCGTACCAAAGCGGCACGTCTGCGTCTTCGTTGCTTGCCGCCAGTTGGTACAGCCGCAGATGGGTTAGCTCATGGGGGATGGATTGGCTTAGGTCGTTGGCGGCAGTGAGGGGATTTACGGCCGTAACCAGCAGCACACCCAAATCGGGGTCAGCGTGGCCATCTTGCCAATCGCGCCCTGCCAACCGCAAGCCTGTCCGTAAATCGCCAGCAGCAGGGTAAATGTAGACGTTGAGGGGAGAAACGGCCGTTTGCGGCAAAATATCGTCCAGCAATTGGCGGCTATCGGTGACAATTTCTGCTGCCACCTGCCCCAATTCAGCATCGTTGCCCGTCCAGTGAATCGTCACATCCCCTATCGCCAGTTCGCGCCAGGTAAACCGGTTGTCTTCGTAAAAGAACGTTTCTTCGGGAACGATGATGGTGTCGCCACCGCTGGTTTGCAGCTCCCACCAAAAGCGCACTTGGGCAAAGGGCGGCAGTTCCGCCACGGTGGGGTCTATATCCACAGCGGCTTCTAGCTGGCCACCGGTTTGATTAACACGGATGGCTTCTACAGTGAACGGCCGTTCCACCTGTGCCGCCTGAATAAACAAATCTACCTGCTCAATTGGCGCAGCCATCTCACCGTGTAAGGTAAATGCAATATTTTGAGCATATTCCACAACGGCTGTGCTGATAAACGCATCGCTTTGTGCCCTGACAACAGGCTGGCCGCTCCAAAGCAGCAGCAACAAAAATAGCCCGGAAACCCAACCGACCAATCGCTTCATGTCAAAATTGTACACGGCATTAGGGTTTTGACCTATTGCAACTAGATACTGTGCTTAATTTTTCGCCATCTCAGTATTGCGTATTCCGTTAATTCTCTAAGCTACGCAATATAATCATAAATTTAAGAGGGTAATGGCGGTGGCAATGGTCAGTGGGCTTAACAGGGTAGAAAGCAAAACGATACTGGTAACGGCCGTTGGTTCCAAATCAAATTCGGTTGCCAAAATAATGGTAAACACAGCCGGGGGCATACTGGCTTCAATAATGGACGTGGAACGCCCCAAGCCAGACAATCCAATGAGGGTAGCAAGCAACAGCCCAACCAGCGGCCCCAACAGTAAGCGTAGCCCCAACGCAGGCAACGCAAAGCGCAAAGAGGCCACCGTTTTGAGATCGGCCAACTGCATTCCCAGCACCAGCAGCATCACCGGAATAGCTCCTGCGCCAGCTACCTCAATGCCACGCAGCAGCGGGACAGGCAGTGGAATCTGGAAACTGTACACAATAATGGCAAGAACGGCCGCATACACCGCCGGGAATCTTAGCAAGCGGCGCAACGCCGTCCGCCACGGCATCTTTCCCATCGAAGAAATAAAAATGCCGATGGTATACAGCATGATAGTGCTGGTGGTGTAATAAACCACGGCTCTCACCAACCCTGGATCGCCGTAGCGGAGTTGATTGAGGGTCATGCCGTAGTTGCCGCCATTGACAAACATGGTAACAACCATGAGCGCAATCGTTTGGCGACGCGGCAGCCGCAGCACCCTGCCAGCCAAGTACGCCACGCTTCCCATCAGCAGCACGTTGGACACTGCAAACAGGGCCAGGCTCGCCAGCTCATCCCCAGGCAATTGAGACCCAACCAGTGAGGAAAACACGAGACAAGGACTCAACACATTTAGCACGATGGTGGATAACGGCCGTTTGTCCACGCCAAGCCACCGCTGCAAGGCAAACCCAAACCCTGCCACCACAAAAATGGGCAGGATGTTTTGGGTTAAAACAAAAATAATGTCAGCCAAGAGGGGAGCCCTTAGAAGAGGTAATTGGGTAATTAGCAATCGGGAATAATAACTATTTACCCAATTACTTAATTACAGATTATCAATTGGATCGCCATAGGGGAAATCGGCAAAATCGAAATCGCCAGCCATCATCGCCGCCTCTTCCATGGCGGCCTCAACGACCTCAAGCAGCTCCTCGTTTTCCTCAACTTCAGAATCATCTAGCATATCAGCCAGAATGCGCTGCACTTCATCGCCACCAATTTGGCCTAAGGCGGTGACTGCGGCCGTTTGCACAGCCAAATCTTCATCATAGGCCAAAGCAGCCAACTGCGGCACAAAATCGCTGTTGCCAATGGCACCAGCAGCACGGGCAGCCTCGGCACGCATCTCTTCATACGGGCTTTCCATCTCACCCAGTATGGTGACCGTCCAACGCCGGTCGGCGGAGTTGCCCATGGCAAAAACAGCGCTTAGCTGCATCGCCTGATCGCCATTTTCATACGCTTCGGCAATGAGCGTACCAATGCGGGGATGATCTGCAGCACCCAATCCTTCTAGCAAAACACGCTGCACGGGAACGGCCGTTTCCACATTTTCATACGCCGCTAACATGGTGCCAACTAATTCTGGCAAAATTGATTCTGGTAGCTGCCCCCACTCGGCCAGTAACACATAATGCCCCAGTGAACCAGCAGCTGCTACCCGCACCTTTTCATCAGGATCAGACTTCATCATCTTTGTCAATGGGGCAATCAAATTCAGGTCGGTTGAGTCCCATAAACCATCCAGTGCCGCGATCCGCACGCCCGGCAACCTGTCTTCTAAAGCAGAGACAAAAATTGGCGAAAAATCTACCACAAAATTATCTTCACAAATATCTGCCAGATGGCGCACAATCGCTTGCCGACGCTCATCGGAAACAGAAACCCAGCTCTGCCAAAACTGCTCGGCACCCTCATCTGGCATATCAGACAGCCGGTAAAGTTGGGCAATAGGCAGCGGATCTGCTGTAAAAATCTCATTCAGCACAACCTCAATTGGCTGTTCTTCTTTATGTTCTTTTATCATATTCATTTTCACTCCAGGCAAATACAAACCGCGCAAAATAATACGAGTCAAGCGAACTCTACGGTTTGCTTGTGTAAAAGCCAACTTTGTTCTAAAACCAAGAAAAGTTTTTCGGGCTTTTACAAAGAATGCCCTTCTAATATTTAGAAGGGCAAAATCTACAGAAACAATACTGATTTGTCAATGACGTCAACGGGGATGAATGATAAAAGCATCTGACGGGTTACGATACCTTACCCTTTATCAGATGCTTTGTGGTGTGCAATTCTTACGCTTTTCGGCTAAAAGATGGGGTTCACAATATCTTGCACAATGAGCAAAACCATCAGCCCGAGCAGCACCAACATGCCCACAATGTGAACCATCCCTTCCCGCTCTGGCTCAATGCGACGACCACGCACTGCTTCGATAATCACAAACAGTATGCGACCACCATCTAATGCGGGGATGGGCAGCAAGTTGGTAAAGCCCAATGCCACGCTAATGAAAGCCACCATGTTCAAAATTGGGAACAGGTTGCTATTGGTCACTGAAACTTCTGCTGCCTGGCCTGCAATTTGGCTAATGCCAACGACGCTCACGGGGCGAGCCTCGCTGGGGGAGATTTCGCCATTGATGAGCATCGAGGGGACACTCACAGTAAGGTACACAATTTCCCACATGGAGCGACCCGACTCCACGAATGCTTCGCCTGGCCCGCGCGTGATGCGACGGCCGTCTGGATCAGCCATCAGGCCAACACCAATCGGGCCCTCTTCTATTGGATCATATTCATCCAAAGTGCGAGGAATGACGGTGAGCAAAGCGGTGCCCTCGCCACGCGCTACCAGCACTTCCACTGGCTCGCCCGCATTGGTACGCATAATGTTGGCAATAACGCCAGACGATTCAGCCCGGACGCCGTCCACTTCTAAAAACACATCCTCTGCCTGAAAACCGGCCACATCTGCGGGCGTCTCTGGCACAACCTCTGAGATGGCAACCGCAGGCATACCGATCATAAACGCAACCCAAAACACCACAAAAGCCATCAAAAAGTTTGCGCCAGCTCCGGCAAATAGCACAAACAGTCTGGCACGCTTGGAGGCAGAGGCCAAGCCGCCCTCAACGGTGGGATCATCTTCCCCAGCCGGACGTACAAAGCCACCTAGCGGTATCCAATTTAAGGTGTAGATGGTGCCATTCCGTTCAGCCAGCTTGGCGGCGCGTGGTGGAAAGCCCAGGCCAAATTCCTCAACCCGAATGTTTGACAGGCGGGCGGCAAAAAAGTGCCCCAGCTCATGCACCAGGATAATAGGGGTCAATACGATAAAAAAACCACCAAGTGACCATAAAAATGATGAAGACATATTTTCACCTATTCAGTAAAAAAATTGGTCAGGGCAATTAGCCCTGAGCCACGGGCTGCATTATACGACTGGATAAATGTGAATCGCAACCAATCTAACCACTCTCTAACGGTACAATAGCCCCGGGGTCAATGGCTAGCTGGATGGTTTGGCCGATGGGGGGGAGGGTAACGGCCGTTTCCAGTTCAAACTTCAGCCTGAGCGGTGGCTGGTGGCTGGTTTCGATAGTGATGAGCTGATAACGGCCCCGGAAGGAGTGTTGGATGAGACGGCCGTTTAGTATATTGGCTGCTTTTGTTCCAGGTTTTATCAAGCGGGCGGCTTCGGGGCGAATAAGGAAAAAGCTAGAATGGTTAATTGTTAATGGTAAATGGTTAATGGTTAACAGGTCAGTCTCTAGTCCCCAGTCTCCAATCTCCAAGACAGCCGGATTAGTCGCTATCACACGCGCCTCAAAAATATTCTCCATGCCCAAAAAGCGAGCCACGAAGAGGGTGGCGGGGCGGCGGTAGACGGTTTGGGGTGAGCCAGTTTGTTCGATACGGCCGTTATTCATCACCACCAGCTTATCTGCAATAGCAAATGCTTCGGCCTGATCGTGGGTAACGTAAACGGCCGTCATTCCCTCAGGCCGACCCAACACATTCCCGGCATCCTTCAAAATTTGGCGCAAATCCAGCATAAGCCGCTCACGCAAGGCGCGATCTAGCGCACCTAGCGGCTCATCCAGCAGGATGAGCCGGGGCGCAGGAGCTAGCGAGCGTGCCAAGGCCACCCGCTGCTGCTCCCCGCCAGACAGTTCATGAATGGGCCGCTGGCCAAAGCCAGATAAACCCACCAACTCCAAAACCTGCCCAACCCGATTTTGAATCTCTGCTGGCTGCCAATTCAGCATTAGCAAGCCAAAGGCCACGTTTTGGAAAACGTTTTTGTGCGGGAACAGAGCATATTCCTGAAACACCATGCCCAACCCGCGCTGGTGGGCTGGTTGATTGGTAATGTCTTGATCGTTGAGATGGATACGGCCGTTATCTGGCACCGTCAATCCCGCGATGATCCGTAGCAATGTCGTTTTACCACAGCCGCTCGGCCCCAGCAGCACCCCGATCTCCCCGACCTGCAAGGCAAGCTCAACCTGGTGCAAAACCTGCTTTTTTCCATAAGATTTTTCGACATTTGCGCAGCGCAATACCATGCACGCAACTTTACCCCGTTTGGCGTGCGTGCCAAGAATTTGAACGGGATTGTGCTAGAATTAGGCTGCATCATTTGGATGATATGGCAAGAGGGAAATTATGAAAATCGCAAAAATCATCTCGTTTTTAGGCGTAGTGGCCATGAGTGCAGCCATTGGCTACGCTTTTGCCGTCGGCGATTTTGGTGGCGAAGGCAGCCAACTGCTGGCAATGCCCTGGGGGATTGTTTCATTAGTGGATTTGTACGTCGGCTTCTCCCTCTTTGCTCTGTGGATTTTCTACCGTGAATCAAACAAGTTAACTGCTACCGCGTGGATCGTGTTGCTGATGGTGCTGGGCTTTTTCACTGGCAGCCTCTATGTGCTTTTGGCGTTGTTCAGAAGCGAAGGGGATTGGGATCGATTTTGGCACGGCCGTTCCACCTAAAGGGAATAAGTAGATGAGCAAAATAGTCAGGGCAAGTTTATGGGGTACGGCCGTCTTTTTTACCTACAGTCCATCGGCCTAATGGCTGAACTCGGCCCCGGCTACCTGTACGACCCACAAGACAACCCGGAAGAAGTCTGCTTCCAAAGCACACGCATCGTCGAAAACTGGTACGATTGCAGCTTGAAATAAAAAAAAGAGCACAATTTTCACCCTTCAGACGGACACGAAACCATGAAATTAGAATATCTGATAATAGTTAAGCAAGCCGACACATTTTGCAATTCTAAGAAAGCCTTTTTGAATTTTCTTGGGGTTGATTCTAGCATAAAAATATCTGGTAAAAATATTCGATTCCATAACTTACAAAAAAACTTTGTAATTAATGCAGAACTATATGTCACAACAGGACTAATACCTGCAAAGAAAGAAAGGTATTTTCACCTAACACTAGTCTCAGACCAAGAGAATGTAGAGCAAGAATTTACAGATTTAGCCTTAACATTAAAAAGTATTGCTTCAAAAATCAAACCTGGATTAACTCGCATAGATACGCTTTGGAACGACGTTGGAAGAAACTATGCAATTCAAGCCTACCCACTCATCTATGAAATAGAAAACTTGATGCGAAAGTTAATTTCAAAGTTTATGCTTATTAATGTAGGAATGGATTGGTCGCAAGAAACTATACACAGCGATATTCTAGCAAAAATTGAAAACCGACACGGAAAACAGAATTCATATCTAGATATTTTGCATAAAACAGACTTCATACATTTGTCAGACGTTCTATTTAGAAAATACAGAACCCTTGCTCTAAATGATCTCGATAGAATATTGCAAAAGGAAGAATCCTCAACAGAAACCTTCGAAAAAATCAAGAAAATATTACCTAAGTCAAACTGGGAAAGGCACTTCTCAAAGATAATAGATTATGAGGAAGAAAAACTAAAAACGAAGTGGCAACTGTTATACGAATTACGCAACGATATTGCTCACAACAGATATATTGACCATTCTGATTTCGCAAAAATTAAAGGTCTTGCAACAGAAATAAAGCAAGTATTGATAGAAACTATAAATAAATTAGATAAAATCGACTTAACCGCTGATGAGAAGGAAAACATCATTTCCTCGTATGAACCAAACTCTTTATCTGCACAAAACATCCTTGCGGAATCATCCGTTACAGATTGGTATATAAATAATTACGAACCTGTATCCCTAGAACCCTCATCACACCCTATGGATCACTTTGATCTTCTCATTGAGTCAGATGCTAGTAAAATTGCTGTTGAAATTAAGCACGTTTTCCCTAAGCAAGTAAACAAAATGCTCAATCTGATTAGAAATAGATACATTGGGCGAGCAAACAAAATGCTCAATGAAAGCGTTGTTTCAGAATTTCATGTTGTATTGGTTATCAGAAATTTAGAATTCATAAATGAGGAAAATACGAAAAATATTCTTTGGCACATTGCAGATTTGCAGCGTACGGTCAATTCCCAGATCAAAATAATTCCTGGATTTATCAATGATGAAAACAGGTTCACGCCCCTTCAATATTGATATGCGTATTATAGTCTTCTGATTATTTTGTCAAATTCGCCAACGGCCGTTTGGCTGTTATAATTGCCCTTCGGTTTTCAAAAGAATAGCGAGAAATAGGAGCAAGGTTGGTAGACCCCGGCACGGTGGCTTACCAACCTTTCATGCGTATGAAATTATCGGTGATTATTTGTTGCTACAACGAGATTGCAACGATTCAAGATGTCATTGCCCGCACCCAGGCGGTGGATTTGGGCAATGGCTGGACGCGCGAAATTATCGTCGTGGACAACTTTTCCACAGACGGCACCCGTGAACTGCTGCAAAAAATTGATGATCCAGAAATCAAGGTCATTTACCATGAGCGCAACATGGGCAAGGGAATGTCCATTCGCACCGGCATCAACAACATCACGGGTGATTACCTGATCATCCAGGACGCTGACAAAGAGTACGATCCCGCAGAGCATCCCAAATTTTGCCGAAAGGTAGAAGAGACAGGGGCAACGGCCGTTTACGGTTCCCGCATTTTGGGCGGGGATGTCAAATACGAATATGCCCATGCCTACCTCGGGGTTCGCGTTTGGACGTTCGTGACTAACCTACTTTTTGGCAGCAAGCTCACCGACGTCGGCACCGGCACCAAGATGGTCAAAGCTGATGTTGCTAAATCGCTCCACCTAACGCTTACTGGCTTCAACCTGGAGTTTGAGCTAACCAACAAAGTGCTACTCAGCGGCCACGAAATCGTCGAAGTGCCCATCAACTACGATCCGCGCACCTACGCCGAAGGCAAAAAAATCACCATCGCCGATGGCTTCAAAATCATCATGACCATGCTGCGCGACCGCCTAAAACTCAGCCCCATATTAAAAAAGGCCACAGAGAACACAGAGTCTGAAGAGAAATATAGACAGCAGTCTGCGTAATTTAGAAACCAAATTAAAAGTGAAATGTAGCTAGAAATGAAAATTGTTGTAACCGGCTCCATTGCCTACGATTATCTCATGTCCTTCCCCGGCAAGTTCACCGACTCGCTGGTGGCCGATCAGCTTCACACCGTTAGCCTCAGCTTTTTGGTAGATTCACTCAACCGACAGCGGGGCGGCACGGCCCCCAACATTGCCTACACGCTGGCTTTGCTAGGCGGCAATCCCACCGTCATGGCCACCGCTGGGCAAGATTTTGGCGACTACCGCACCTGGCTAGAAAGTCACGGCGTAGACACCGGTGCCATTGTCGAAATTGAAGACGATTTTTGCGCCTCCTTTTTTGTGAACACAGACCAAGCTCAAAACCAGATCGCCAGTTTTTACACGGGCGCGATGGCGCACGCCGGGCGTCTCAGCTTTGCCAAGCACGCCGCTGATGCTGACCTGGCCATTATTTCTCCCAACGCGCCAGACGCAATGGGCAATTACGCCGCCGAATGCCGCCAGTTAGGTATCCCCTTCATTTATGATCCCAGCCAGCAAGCCGCCCGTTTTAGTGGCGACGAGCTACTTCACGGATTGGAAGGGGCGCACATGCTCACAGTCAATGAGTATGAACATCAACTCATCCAGGAAAAAACTGGCTTAAATGAAGACCAGATTTTGCAAAAGGTGGGCATTCTGCTGGTTACGCTGGCTAGTGAAGGGGCGCGATTAGTAATTGATGGTGAAGAAATTCGCGTTCCGGCCGTGCCGCCTGAAGCTATCACCGATCCGACAGGCGCGGGTGATGCCTTCCGGGCTGGCTTGATGCGTGGAATGCAGCTTGGGCTGCCCTGGGAAGTGGCGGGGCGCATGGGCTCCCTGGCAGCCACCTACGTTTTGGAACAGATGGGACCACAAAACCATCATTACACCCCTCAAGATTTTATGGCTCGTTTTCGGCAGCATTTTGATGATGACGGGGTGTTGGATGTTTTATTAGTTGATTAATTTACCCTCACCCTAGCCTACGAGGGAACTGGCTCCCTCTCCCTCGTAGGGAGAGGGCTGGGGGGAGGGTCATTTTTTGCAAGGAGACTTTTTCTAATGGAATTTGATATTAAAAATCCTGATCTTGCCCCCGGTGGGCGATTGCGGATTGAGTGGGCATCGCAGGAGATGCCGGTTTTGCAGGGTGTGTATGATGAGTTTGAGAGTGAACGGCCGTTCACAGGACTACGAATCAGCGGTTGTATGCACGTTACCACTGAGACTGCTAATTTGGTAGTGGCACTGCAAGCAGGTGGCGCAGACGTGATGCTGTGCGCCAGCAATCCACTCTCAACTCAAGATGACGTGGCCGCTTCGCTCGTTTCTCATTACGAAATCCCCGTTTTTGCCATTAAGGGCGAGGACAATGAAACGTACCACAAACATATTCAGGCGGTGCTAGACCATAAGCCAAACATCATCATGGATGACGGCTCTGACGTCACCAGCACCATACATAAAGAGCGCCGCGATGTGATGAGCCATGTCATTGGCGGTACGGAAGAGACCACTACGGGCATCATCCGCCTGCGGGCGATGGCCGCTGACGGTGCACTGGAATTCCCCATGATGGCCGTAAATGATGCCCAAACCAAGCATCTTTTTGATAATCGCTACGGCACAGGGCAATCCACCATGGATGGTGTGGTGCGTGCCACCAATTACCTCATCGCCGGCAAAACAGTTGTCGTGGCTGGTTACGGCTGGTGCAGCCGGGGCATTGCTATGCGCGCAAGTGGCTTGGGCGGTAATGTCATCGTAACGGAAGTTGATCCGCTGAAGGCACTGGAAGCGGTCATGGACGGCTTCCGCGTCATGCCGATGCTGGAGGCTGCCCCTATTGGCGACATTTTTGTGAGCGCGACGGGCAATATCCATGTCTTTGATCGGCATCATTTTGAAGCAATGAAAGATGGTGCCTTGCTGGCCAACTCTGGCCACTTTGATGTAGAGGTAAACAAGGAAGCACTGCTCGACATGGCAACCGGTGAACCAAAGCGGGTACGGCCGTTTGTAGACCAATATGTTATGAAAGACGGCCGTAAGCTCAACCTGCTGGGTGAAGGCCGCCTCATCAACCTGGCTGCTGCCGAAGGGCATCCCGCCTCAGTCATGGACATGAGCTTTGCTGGGCAAGCTCTCAGCGCTAAATATTTGGTAGACAACAAGGGTAATCTGGAAAACAAAGTATATACCGTCCCCGAAGAGGTAGACCAACGCATTGCCAGCCTCAAACTGCAAGCGATGGGTGTGAACATAGACACCCTCACGGAACGCCAGACACGGTACCTGAACTCCTGGCAAGAAGGCACATAACGGTTTTCAGGTGAATAAGTGATCAGGTTTTCAGGTTGAAAATTCACTTGAAAACCTGATCACCTGAAAACCTAAACAGTTCTTCAATGAATCTCCCCCCTCTCGACCAACTCGCGCAAAACCGTACCGGGCTGGTTAAAGCCGCTCGTATTTACTCCAATGTGGTCAGTCCGCCGGTGATGTTTGCCGTGGTGGGGCTGGCTTTTGGTTTGTATGCGCTACCTAGCTGGATCGGTTTTTTCTGGGCGGCCGTTTACGGCCTGCTTGTTTCCCTGGCACCGATTTTGGTGGTGCTCTTTTTGCTTAAAACGGGTCGCATCGCCGAACTACACATGAGCAACACCCGCGAGCGCAACATTCCATATATTTCTGCCATCTTGTTTGCAGCAATCGCCTACGGCCTCATCGCTGGGTTTGACGGGCCGGAGCTGTTGCGTTGCTTAGCACTGTTCAACGTTATCGAGCTGTCGGCTTTGGCACTCATTAACCATTTTTGGCTGATTAGTTTGCACGCAACTGGGGCAATGGCAACGGCCGTTTTGCTTTGGCTTGTGTTTGGCTCGCAGGCAGGACTAATTGTAGGGATTCCGCTAGTTGGCACGGTTTGTTGGGTGCGCCTCTTCCTCAAGCGGCATACGGTGGCGCAAGTCATTGCGGGGCTGGTGCTAGGGGCAGCCGTGGTTCTTAGCCTCACACCCTTTGGCTGCTTTATTTCTTAATCGGCCTATCCTGCCAACTGCGAATCACGCTCACGGCGGCGCAACATTTTATCAATGAGCGTCTCAGACACACCGGGCTGGCCGTAGGGGCAAACGGCCAAACAGATACCGCAGCCCATATTCTCATTAAAGTACGGCACGCATTTATCAAAATCCACATACCACTTTAATTCACCCCGCACCCACTGCTTCTCGTTAAAGATTGCGCCCGGCGGGCAGGCCTTTGTGCAAAGCTGGCAAAGTTTGCAAAAATCATCTACGGCAATATCAACTGGCTCATCTACAATCAGCGGCAGGTCGGTGAGCACGTAGGCCATACGAAACATTGGCCCAAATTCCGCATGAATGAGGGAGCCATGCTTGCCAAGCTGCCCCATGCCGCCGCGTTGCGCTGCATGAACGATGTTGAGCGGCGTCCCCATCGGCGTGCCAAAACCGCGCGCATCGTAGCCCTGTTCACGCAGCCAATTGGCCAGCTTCTTGGCCTTGACGTTGCCCTGTAAATAAACCTGCATGGCTTCTAAAAGGCTGGGGCGGAATTTACGCTCAGTGCTTTTATGAATCTTCTCATAGCGCATTTGGCTTGCCAAAATGATGGCATATTTTTCAGGAATGGTGTCGCGGTCAAAGATTAAATCTTCCGTTATGCGGACAACACGAACATCGCTCACGCCTAGCGCTTCGGCTTTTTGGCGAATGCGCTCTGTCCACTCATGCGGTGTGCCCGGCACTGGCTTGGCAGCAATGGGTACTGGTTCACGAGCATCCAGGATATTGCTCTTGATGAAACACATAAAGGCGGGCATATACAAGGCAATACGGCCGTAAAACGCTTCTTGCACCCACCGCCAGGGATGCCACCAATCTTGCCGATGGTAAACAGGTGTCGGCCGTCGTTTTTCTTTTTCCCCCAGCCCATTAATCTCATTGCCAGTAATGGCCGGCTTCATCCGCCGATGCCACCATGAGGGTGCATAACCATCCTCTGTTTCCTTGCCCCAAATGATTCCCATGATTTTTACCTCTTTCCATTATCAGAATTAGTTCTGTAGAAAAGAAAAATTTCCTCTATTTCAACTTCGATTTGAGAAGGTGATGTCCCAGAAAACCTTTGCTCACGTCCAAAAAAACAATTCCACCGTTTGTCAGCACATGATGTTAAGATATATTTAGCAAGTTCATAAATAGTAATTGAAGACATATGATTAGTATACAAAAAATATAGTCTCCTCAAAGGGACATGAACATGAAAGTTGCCATTTTGAATGCAATCGATCCTGCCAAAAGCCAGGTAAATTGGGGCGGCTCGCCCATTGATGCTTATATTCGCTTCTTGCAAAATGCCCCCGATGATTTTGCTTTTACTGGCTACACCGTCGCCCTAAATCAGTTCCCAGCCGACCCCGATTTGTACGATGGGTACGTCATCACCGGCAGCCCTAGCGGTGCATATGAAACCGATCCATGGATATTGACGTTGATGACCTTCATTCGCCAATGCTACCATTTGGGCAAGAAGTTAGTAGGTATCTGCTTTGGGCACCAGATCATCGCTCAGGCACTGGGTGGACACGTAGAAAAATCAGCCAAAGGATGGGGTTTGGGGCTAAAACCGTTTGCCGTGAACAGCAGCAAACCGTGGATGACAGAGCCGTCGCCCCACTGTTCGCTATACTTTGTGCATCAGGATCAGGTGATTGATTTACCACCGGGAGCAGAGCAATTGGCTGGTAATGATTTTTGCCCCAATGTGATGTACGCCATCGGCGAGCAGGTGCTCGGTGTGCAGGGGCATCCCGAATTTACGCCGGAAATTATGGAAGGCATATTGGCCAGCCGCAACGAGATGGAGAACTCTGAGGTATACGAAACGGCCGTTGCTTCGGTAGCAAACGGCCGTCCCGATAACCAACTTTTTGCTCAATGGATTGTAAACTTCCTCCAGGAGTAAGATTTTATGTTTGAACAAGATCGGGTGCTGGGACGATTGCAGCAGCGGGTGATGAGTGAAAGTGATATTGTGGCCTGCTTTTTGTCAGGGTCTTACGGCCGTCGCACAAACGATCCCTACTCTGACATGGATGTGGCCCTCGTGTTTGCTGATGAAGCCGCTCGCGAACGCGCCTGGCGGCAGCGGCGCGACTTTGTTCAGTCGGTAATGCAGTACGTGCCTGCCAAGTCGTTTGATGGGGAGCATGTACGGCCGTACTTTCACATCGCCCTCTACAGCAACGGCACCAAAGCCGACTACCGCTACGAACTACAAACTGAACTGCGACCTAACCCGTGGGACCGCGATATTCGCATCCTCAAAGATCAAGATGGCTGGGCGGAGCAGTTCCAGGCCAACTGTGGTCGCGCTTTGATGCCACAGCCCCGCCTCACCGCTGCCGAGCTGGCTACGCTAGACGAACGATTCTGGGTGATGCTGTGGGACTCATTCCGGCTGCTGCTGCGCGGTGATAACGATAAGCCGTTCACCATTTATCTAGAACTGCTGCATTTTACCCTGCCGCCTTTGCTCCATGTGCTGCCACCGGAAGACCCAGCCCGCGCCCCGCTGCTGCATGCCCAATTTAACCAGGACACGCAGGGAACGGCCGTTCACCTTGCCAACCTGCTCCAAGCATATTTGAATGCCCGCACGGCCGTCGTCGAACGCCTGCACCTAGATTTTTCACCCGACACGCGATTTGAAACGGCCGTGCAAAACCTAATCAGAAGCAAATTTTAAAGAGGCTGGAGATTCCGAGACTGGAAATTAGAACTCCTCCAGTCTCCAATCTCTAGTATCCAATCTCCTCATGACGCTAATCCTCTCCTCCCAAGACCAGGCCATGCTCTACGGCCATTTTGGTGACGCCACCAAAATGGCTATGCGAATTTTAACCACAATGGCCAACGTCTACGGTGCAACTAAACTGCTTGATATTGAATCGGCACACATTGACGGTTGTCTGTATCACGGGCAATCCGGGTTAGATTTTGCCGAGCGGCTGGTAGCTGGCGGCGCACAGGTGCGCGTACCCACCACCCTCAACGTTGGCGCAATTGACCTAATGCACCCAGAGCAATTCCAGGGCAGCGCTGATTTAGCCAGCCGTGCTAGCCGACTAATGGCAGCGTACCAGCAGATGGGCTGCGCGCCAATTTGGACCTGCGCTCCGTACCAGACTATGCACCGTCCCACCTTTGGCACACAAATCGCCTGGGCCGAGAGCAACGCTATCGTTTTTGCCAACTCCGTGCTTGGTGCACGCACCAATCGGTACGGCGACTTCATTGACATTTGCGCCGCGCTTACGGGTCGTGCACCCGCTGTTGGCCTGCATCTGCCGCAGAACCGGCGCGGCCAAGTTGTATTTTACCTGGATAGCATTCCCAAGAAATTGCTACACGAAGATGTATTTTTCCCAGTGCTGGGCTACTACATCGGGGCCAATAGCCAGAATCAGATTCCGGTGCTTGTGGGCTTACCGCCAGAAACGACTGAGGATCAGCTAAAGGCGCTGGGGGCGGCGGCAGCCTCTTCTGGCGCGGTGGCCTTGTTCCACGCGGTGGGCATCACGCCAGAAGCCCGCACCCTGGCTGAAGCCCTGCATCATCAGCCACCCACAGCGGAACGCACCGTGACGATGGCTGAGGTTCGGGCAACGCTGGGAAAATTGGCGACGGTTGCGGACGGCCGCATCCAAGTTGTCGCTCTCGGCAGCCCCCACTTCTCGCTACACGAATTTGAGAAGCTATTGCCACTCATCGAACAGCATCCGCCCCATCCCAATGTGGATTTCATTGTGTGTACCAACCGACTGGCGCTGGGGGCTATGCAACAGCGGGGCTGGCTGGCGCAGCTACACGCCGCTGGCGTGCGCGTGATTGTAGACACTTGTGTGGTGGTTACGCCCATCGTGCGCCAGCATGGCGTGCTGATGACTAATTCTGGCAAGTTTGCCCATTACTCCCCGGGCAACATTGGCCTGGAGGTGGTGTTTGGCAGCCTGGAAGAGTGTGTTCGTTCGGCAGCACAAGGCACGGTGTGGCGGGATGAATCGTTGTGGATAAATAAAGAGAGTGGAGATTAGAGATTGGAAATTGGGCAAAAGTTTCAGGCGACGGTTTTGGTGGCGGGTACGGCCGTTGGCGAGGCGTTGGTTCTAACAGAGCCGCTCAGTTTGTGGGGTGGCTTAAACCCGGAAACGGGGGAAATTATTGACAAGCGACACCCCCAAGTGGGGCAAATTGTCACAGAGCGGGTGCTGGTTTTGCCCGCTGGCCGCGGGTCTAGCAGTGCCAGCAGCATCTTGCTGGAAGCAGTAAAGCAGCAAACTACCCCCGCAGCCATCATCACCGCAGAGGTGGATGGCATTTTGGCCTTGGGTGCAGCCGTTGCCCGTGAAATGTACGACCAATCGCCGCCCGTGCTGGTTTTGGCGAGTCATGATTACGCCCAAATTCAGACGGGTCAGCAGGTAAGCGTGGAAGCTGATGGGCTCGTCACGCGTAAGCTTTAGCCATCTGAATTGAGCGTGGCAGCCAGCGCTTTGGCCTCATCTAGCCAATCCTGAATGTTTACCGATTGCCAGTTGCGCTTTTTGATGATACTGGCCACCTGCTCCGGGTCACAGTCGGCCAAATCGGCAAAGGTTTGGATGCCAAACTCATTAAGGCGTCGGGCGTAGGTGGGGCCAATGCCTCGGATGAGCTGTAGCTGGTTTTTGCCGCTATAGCTCATTTTAGTCTGCACGTCATCCATCTTGGTTTGCAGGTTTTGTAAATTGGAATCGGCCGTTTCCAAATTTGCCTCAGCTTCAGACAGTTTATCACGCAGCAAATCCATCTCAACAAGTCGCTGCTGCAAATTGGCCAGGTGTGCGCTTTGCTCAACGGCCGTCTGTTCCGCTTGCTCAAGTTCCCCCAGGGCTGCATCTTTTTGGCTTTCAACGGCCGTTAGCTGCGCTTCAACCGCTACAATTTTTTGTTCCAAATCGCTCGATTTGGCTTCAGCCACAGTTAAATCATTTGTCAGGGCTTCGGCTTTTTCTTCCAGCAGGGCAACTTCGCCCTGTAGCAGCTGCAGGTCGGTGGCAAGCTGGCTGTTTTCGGCAACGGCCGTTGCCAACTGCTCCTCCGTAGCAAGATGTAAACTATCTAGCTCTTCCAGCCGCTCCTGCGCTTCTTGTGCATTTTCTTTGAGTGCTTCGGTGGTTTGGATGGTGGTTTGTAGCTGGCTGCGGCTGGCTTCAATCTCTTGCAGCTGCCGAGCGATGGTTTCTTCGAGCTGAGTACGTTCAGCAACGGCCGTTTCCATGTCAGCCTGGGTCAATTGCACCTTTTGTACCATCGCCTGCTGCTGAATCTGCGCTTTTTGCAGCCCAGCATGTGCCTGCTGCTTTTCAGCATTCGCCTCCTGGATGCGCCGCACCAGCGTCTGGTTGTCAATCAGCAACGCCACCAGCACGCCGATGATAAAGCCAACAACGAGTGCCAGAATCAGTTCAAAAGACATAGATTACCCGCCTCACTGGTTTACAGTTTGCGCTTCTGCCAAAATGTTTTCGGCACGTCCCAAGCGCACCTGCAAAATGTCGGCCAGCTTTTCTGCCGAGAGCGCTTTGAGCTGCTCTATGGTTTGCACCCCTGCTGCTCGCAAACGGCCGTTAAACACGTCGCCAATTCCCTTCACCCGCGTCAGATCGTCTACCTGGATCGTAGCGCGACTTTTTTCTAAAAATGACGGGTATCCAGTCGGTTGATCGGGTAAGGGAATGCTGCGTAAAACTTCCGGCACCGCACCACGGCCTGTCATTTCCGTTTTCAATTCACGAACCCGCCTTTCGGTTGCAGCCAGTTTATCCAAAAGCGCCAGCGCACCGTCCTCGGCAGAGGTGCTTTTTTGCCAATACCAAAACAGCAACCCCACCAGCCCACCAATCAACAGGCCTATCATGAAGTTAAAAGAATGTTTTTGTTTCATAGGGAACACCCAAATTTGCTAAACATAACACACGGCTTTAGGCTGATTCTAATTGTTTCCGGGGATTGACGCAATATGTATTGCCAACTGCGTCTTCCGTAAAAAAACGCAATATGGAGTACGCACTACACTCAGGTTACGAAAAATCGCTATTTGCCTTGATCGCGTAGAAGGTGATTCAGCGCTTCGCGGGCGGCGGGGAGGTGCTGCATAGCACGCCAATTGCCCAGGATAGCGGCCGGGGTTTCCAAATTGAGGAGCAGTTGAAAGGGATCGGTTTGGGTTTGTTCACCGGCGGCTTTGGTTTGTTGCCAATACGGCCGTAACGTTTCTTCCCACCCCTCATAGTGCCGTCGCAGCCAGAGCCACACCTCGGCAAAGATAGGCTCCGCCTCCTCAATTGTCATCTTTTCTCGATACACCTGCACCACAACTGATTCCAACTGATCCCACCACGCCACAAATTCGTTGAGGGGGCGGTTTTTAGACCATTGTTTTAAAAATCCTGAAAATGGATTCATAGCAACCAACTAGCAGAAAAAATACAAAAATCCTAGTGACGGCGACTAAAAATCAAAGATAGCTCAAACTTTTGCATTCTCGATTCCAGTTATCGGCAAATGAGGATGGGCTGCTTATATTCCAGCAATACTTGGTTGAGCGTGCTGCCCAACATCAAGGTTTTCATTGAGCTGTTGCCAAAGCCGCCCATAATCATGAAATCGGCCTGTTGGCTGGCGGCTGCCTCAATTAAAGCTGAGGCAGCAGGCTCACCAGGCAATATATAATCTGCTTTCACACCAGCCACGCTCAGGTACGTTTTGGCACGGGACTGAACACGGTTGGCCGTATCCAGTTTGCCATTGCCGCCGCCAACAGTAACAACAGAAAGCTGAATTTGCCAACGGCTGGCTAGGTAGGTGGCTACAAACAACGCTTCTTCTGCTTTGGGGCTACCGTCATAGGCCAGCAGCGCGTGCTGCATGGGCGAAAAAGTGGGCACCACCAGCACTGGGCGCGGTGTACGCTGCAAGATCGTTTGCACACCAGAAGCAAGTCGCTCCAAAATGGAAGAACCCGGTGGACAGTTTAAGGCCAACATCATTAAATCGGCAAAAGCAGCCCGTGCCACAACTTGGCGAGCTACATTCCCCCACTCCACGCTAAAGTCGGCCTCAATGCCGGCCTCAGCCGTAAGCCACTCAAATTTATCCCGAATTTCTGCAACAGTAGCCTGATCCTCATCTTCTTTTTTCTTTGCAGCCACATGCACACCGAGCAAACGGCCGTTCTCACGCTGCACCATCATAATGGCCTGATCCAGAACCCGCCAATCCTCTGGTTCACCAGAGATCGTTACCAGGATGTCATTAAACAGATTGCTTACTTCGCGCTTGGCAAGCCGCTCCTCCCGCCAAAGGCCAGGGGCCGGACCAGATTCCAGCTCATCGGGTACAACAGCCTCAATCACGCGAGCGATGGCCGCACCCGGTTTTTTCTTGCGCTGGATGTCGGAAACGGCCGTTTCCGTGCCAACATCCCAGCCCAAAGCCTCCTTCAACTCAGCCCGATGCTCGGATAGCAAAACGTACATATCCGCTTCAGTCCGCTCTGGAAAATGACGCATAATGCCCTGCTCGCGCACCATTTGCACCACTGGCAAATAAACTTCATCGTACCAATGAGCCACTGCATCCTCGTAAGAAACATTTTGCTGCAAATCCAACCCCATATAATATTTGTGTCCGTCAATATGGTCTAGCAATAACGAATAATGGGCGCAAAAAGTCATCAGCAAATCTGCCTCAGGCCTTAATTTGTCCAGGTTCGTTTTCTCTAAAAATTCAGCATACCGGCTCTTGCAAATAATTTCTTCTGGATCATCATCTGCCGTAAAGGGAACGCGCGTTTTCACCTCTGTTACGTACGCAGAAATGGTAGGGACTTCTAAACGCTGGGCAATGGAGACACGATGATTGCCATCAATCACAAAGTAGGCATCACCTAATTGGTACACTTCAATTGGCGGCAAGCCAACCAAATCAGATGTAGCTGCCTTTACGCGCGCCCATCGTTCACCGCTGATTGTAATTGGCAAAAAACTGCGCGTGAAATCTTTATATCGTCCAACGCTGCCCACAATTTTATCAACAGGGATCTCTTGCAGACCTCGCTTACGCATGTTGGTTGCTTTAAGTTTTTGCCGGATGTCATCATACGAAAGCAGCTCAGTTTGCTCGCCGGTAAATCGGGCCAACAATTGCTGCATTGCCGCCTGACGGCGCGCCTGATGAAAATCCTCAAGCGCGGCTTGATAATAAGTATTTTCCATAGCTTTTTATTTCTTATTCACTCATCCTACATAGAACAGCCACTTACCGACAGATCAATATCGGATGTTTAAATCGTCTTAAAATAGTGTCCACCGTGCTGCCCAGCATTAAGTGCATCATTGGCCGAAAACCAAATCCGCCCATAATTAAATAATCTATGTTGTGAGCAACGGCCGTTTCCAAAACCGCATCAGCAATGGGCATCTGGCGCAAAACAAAGTTCGCATCGTTTACACCGTTCTCTGTTAAATACGTGCGTGCCCGATCCAACGCCTCTGCTGATGTATGCTCCGTTTCTACCGTTACCACAGTTAACGACAAAGGCCAGCGGCTAGCCAAATAAGTGGCTACAAACAGCGCTTCATCCGCTTTGGGACTGCCGTCGTAGGCTAACAGCGTCCGCTCCATCGAGATTTTAGCATAGCTGGGTACAGCCAAAATGGGGCGCGGGCAGCGCTGCACCAGTTGGCTAAAGCGGTTACCCAGCCGCTCGCGCGGTTGCGGCCCCGGCGGGTGCGCCAAATTTAATACTACCAAATCGGCAAAGACGGCTCGCTTCACAATCGTGTCGCTAATAGACCCAACTTCGATAGCAAACTCACCAGCTAGCCCAGCATCAGCACAGGTTTGCAAAAAGCGTTCCCGTATTTGGGCAACGGTATCGCTTTGGCGCTGGCTCTCCTGGCGTACCACATGCAGCCCTAGCAGACGGTCGATGTCGCGCTGGGCCAACCGAATAATTTCATCCAGCATCAGCCAATCAGTTTCGCTACCGCGAATGCCTACCAGGTAGTCGGCAAACAGGCGTCCTCTTGCTCTGGTTTCCTGAAACTCTCGCCAGCGACCAGGCGGTGGCCCTTCAACAAGCTCCGGCGGCACAAGTGATTGCAGCCAGCCGGCAAAGCCTTTAGGGCGTTCTAGCTCATCGCTCACTAGCTGGGAAACGGCCGTTTCCGGTTCAATCTCCCAACCCAACGCAGACTCCAGCTCGGCCCGCCGCTCAGAAAAAAGAATGTACATATCGGCGTAGGTCCGCTCTGGAAATAGCCGCATGATCCCCTGCGCCTGGATGTGACGCACGACGGGCAGGTACACTTCATCATACCAACGGCAAACGGCCATTGCCTCATCCACTGGCTCACCTTTTTCTGCCAAAAGCGCTGCGTGCGCCTCAATCTGATCTACAAATTGATGGTATTGGCCACAAAAAGTCATCATCAAATCAGCCTGCGGGCGTAAATTGTCAAGGTTTGTGCGCTCCAAAAACTCTGCGTAACGTGCCTTGCAGATGATCTCGTCTGGATCATCATCCGCAGAAAGCGGCACGCGTAGCTGCACTTCAGTCACGCGGGCGGTGATGGTGTCGCTCCCCAACTGCCGGGCAATGGAAACCCGGTGGTTGCCATCAATGACAAAGTAGACTTCACCTACCTTGTACACATCAATGGGGGGCATACCGACCATATCGTTGACGGCCGTTTTCACCCGCACCCACCGCTCTTCGTCGCTATCATTTTTAGGCCAAAAAGCACGCGTAAAATCTTGATAGCGTCCCACACTGCCCACAATGGCGTCTAGCGGGATTTCATAGACGCCCTGAGTAACCTCATCAGCAGACTTCACGGCGCGACATACATCTTCATAGGCTAGTAAATCAGCCGACTTTCCCGTCAGACGCGCCATCATCTGCTGCATGGCTGCCGACCGACGCGCCCGCTTGAAATCTTCAACGGCCGTATTGTAAACAACTGTTCCAGGAATAGACACGGTTCAACCTACCTAAAAATTAGTGAGAATTTTCGCACATTATACACATGAGCGCGAAATCTTTGATTAAAAATCTAAGTGATGCACCAAGCAAAGCCCCCATCAACCCATTAAGGACAACTGCTATTGCAAATTTTTTCATATCGTTCCCTCTCTAATTTTGCCCAAAATTTGTAACGCCAATCCCATTAAGTAACATTTTAACCGAAATCAACTACCATAGGGCAAAAAATTCAGGAGACTTTAGATGAAACGAACTGATATTCGCTTGGCACTTCCCAGCAAAGGTGCCTTGCACAAAGATGCGTTTGAATTTTTAGAAGCGTGTGGTCTAAAAATTTTCCGTCCCAATCCCCGCCAGTATGAGGCCAAAATTCCCAGTTTGCCAGAACTAACCGTCATGTTCCAACGCCCCGGCGACATCGTCACCGGGGTGCGGCAGGGGAGCATTGATTTTGGCATTACGGGGTTGGATATTCTGTCTGAGAAGGCTTACGGCCGTTCCCACACCATCCTCATTTTGCACGACGCACTAGGGTTTGGTCCCTGCACCCTCAACTTGGCCGTTCCCGAAGAGATACCTGTCCGCACCATGTCCGATTTGGCAGCATGGGCCAAGGAATTGGGGGGAAACGGCCGTTCCCTCCGCATTGCGACCAAATTTATCAAAATCACCGGCGCGTTTTTGGAAAAACATGGCGTCGTCCCTATCAAGCTCATCAATGTAGAAGGCACCCTGGAAATTGCCCCCAAAATTGGGTATGCCGACGTCATTGCCGACCTCGTTTCCTCCGGCATCACCCTACGCGACAACCACCTGCGCCAAATTGATGATGGCCTCATTTTAAGCTCCCAGGCATGCCTGGTTGCCAACAAAGCCGCCCTGAAAGAGCGTCCAGAAGTGCTGTCGGTGGCGCGGCAGCTAATTGAGTACATCGAAGCTCACTTGCGGGCAGAAAACTCTTATTTGATCACAACTAATGTGCGCGGCAGCTCCCCAGAAAGCATCGCCGAAAAGATGCTAAACCAGCCCCACCTGCGCGGTTTGCGCGGCCCCACCATTGCCCCTGTTGTAGCCCGCCACCACGTTCCAGACGGGCCCGACTGGTTTGCTGTAAACATTGTGGTACAGAAGCCGAATCTTTTTCAGGCAATTGCAGAACTGCGGCAGATTGGCGGCAGCGGCGTGGTTGTTTCCCCCTGCAAATACATTTTTGAAGAAGAGCCAGAGCGGTATCGGGCGATGTTGACGGCGCTGAACGGTAATCAGTAAGTTGGTAATTGGTAATCAGTTATGCTTATTTTGTCATTCCCGCTTGCGCTGCTTTATTGAAAACATCTTATCTTTACGATTGCGCTTTGGTGTGTCACTAGTATGATAAAGCAAAGACGAAAGGCCGACTGTCATTAGGTGCAAGAAACCGTGCGGGAGATGTGGCCCATCGTGAAAAAGATAAAACAAGCAGCCAAAAAAGCGACCATTTGTTAGGATTGCTCCAGCTTGGTAGGCCGATGTCATTGGCAACCAGCCGCGCAGGAGCGCAGGTCACCGAGCCAAGAGATTCAGCGAGAACCCGAACAGTTGTTGGGACATTGCAGTCCGTATCATTGCTAGTGCGGGTCACAAAGGAGTACCTGATGGCAAAGCAAACCGAAGAAACCTTTTTTGGCATTGACGTTTCCAAAAACCACCTGGATTTAGCCCAGTGGGGAATCGAAGAAGTGTTGCGACACGATAATGACGCAACCGGTATCGCCACCCTGGTGGAAATAATGTCAACGAAAACGGCTGTCACCTTGATAGTGGTTGAGGCCAGCGGTGGATTCGAGCAAGTTATGGTTACAGAACTGGCCGCTGCCTCTCTGCCCATTGTCGTCGTCAACCCGACACGAGTGCGTAACTTTGCTCGTGCCAAAGGGCAAGTAGCTAAGACAGACAAGATCGATGCCCAGATGATTGCCAGCTTTGCCCAGGCGGTCCGTCCAGAGGTACGTACTTTGAAGACGCAAGACCAGCAGCTCATCAAAGCATTGGTCACGCGTCGTCGCCAACTGATCGATATGCAAACAGCCGAGAAGAATCGGCACACCACGGTCAATCCAGAATTGCGGCCTCGTTTGGAGAAGCACCTGGATTGGTTAGCTACTGAATTAGCTGAAATTGAGGAAGACCTCAATGATTGGATCAACAAAAATGCCCAATGGCGCGAAAAACGAACCAGTTTAGAAAGCGTGCCCGGCGTGGGCCAGGTCACCTCCTTTACGTTGCTGGCTGAATTGCCCGAATTGGGTACATTGTCTCGACAAAAAATCGCCGCCTTAGTTGGCCTGGCTCCCTTCAATCGGGACAGCGGCTGTTCTCGCGGACGACGCCATATTTTTGGCGGACGTTCAGATGTTCGTTCTGTTTTGTACATGGCTGCTCTTTCAGGCATTCGTTATAACCCGGTTCTCAAAGCCTTTTATGACCGTTTGATTGCGAAAGGAAAACTCCCCAAAGTCGCTCTCACGGCCTGTATGCGTAAATTGTTAACCATTTTGAATGCCATCGTCCGTGATGGCTCTGCTTGGATATCAGCTTAACGAAATGCGCTTTTTGCTCTTGACTTTTATCACAGTTGCTCCCGCGCAGGCGGGAGTCCACTGGGTGCCCGCGTAGGCGGGCATGACATTTATCATATTGGCGCATCTTTTCAACAGAGCAGCTTGCGCGGGAATCCAGGAACTGTTTTTGATGATTAAACTTTTTAATGTGCAAGAAGCCAAAAAAACGATTCTGCGGCGGGACGGTTCGCTAGAGCCAGATGTGCCGCCCGCACTCCAGGCCAGCCTGGGCAAACTATTTGGGGATGGAGCCACACCAGAGACGGCCGTTACTATCATTCTAAAAGATGTGCAAAAGCGAGGCGACACCGCCCTGCACCACTGGACAGAAACGTTAGACGGTGTGCAGTTGGCAACTTTGCAAGTAGGCAAGGCCGAGATTGATACGGCCGTTTCCCGCATTCCCACCGATTTAAAAGAAGCACTGGAACTGGCCGCTCACCGCATCGAGGCGTTTCACCAGCGGCAGCCGCTGCCCAACTGGCAAACTCGTGAGATGGGCGGCATTTTGGGTCAACGCGTCACGCCAATTGACCGCGTGGGCGTCTACGTCCCCGGCGGCACGGCTCCATTGCCCTCATCCCTGCTCATGTCCGTCATTCCCGCCAGAGTGGCAGGCGTACGGGAAATTGTGGTGGCTACTCCGCCTGGGCATGCGGACGGCCGTATTCCTGACGTCATTTTAGCGGCAGCGACCATTGCTGGCGTAGACACCATCTACACGCTGGGCGGCGCACAGGCCATTGCTGCACTCGCTTTTGGCAGCGAAACCGTCACCCGTGTAGACAAAATTGTTGGCCCCGGCAACCTGTTCACCACCCTGGCCAAGCGGCAGGTGTACGGCATTGTAGGCATCGACGGGCTGTACGGCCCCACCGAAACAGTGGTCGTGGCCGACGAGACGGCCGATCCCGCCTGGGTTGCCGCCGACATGCTCGCCCAAGCTGAGCACGACGTGCTGGCAACCGCCATCCTGTTCACACCGTCCCACAAGTTGGCTGAGGCGGTACAGGTAGAAATTTCGCGCCAAATGGAAGATTTGAGCCGCAGCGAGGTCATTGCTATCTCGTTAGCCAACAGAGGTGGCATCGTCATTACGGCCGATTTAGATGAAGCGTGTCAGCTCGCTAGCGATTTTGCCGCCGAACATACTTGCATTGCCACTGCCAATCCAGAAGCATACATTGGCAAAATTCCCCACGCCGGGGGGCTGTTTGTCGGCGAGCGTAGCTTTGAGGTGCTGGGCGATTACGTCGCCGGCCCTAGCCACGTCATGCCCACTAACGGCACGGCTCGCTTTGCTTCGCCGCTCAACGTGCTGGACTTTGTGAAGATCAGCAGCATCGTGCAGCTAGATGATCAAACATCTGCCCAAATTAGCGCGGCGGCGGCTCGCATTGCCCAAGCAGAAGGGCTAGATGGCCACGCCAACGCCGCGCGTAAACGAATAGGATAAAATTAACCGCGGTTAAAAAATAAGGAAGCCATTATGAACCACAAATTTGTGCGCCCAGAAATTGCAGAGATGGAAGCGTACACGCCAATTGTGCCGTTTGAGGTGCTTTCGGCGCGATTAGGGCGCACTCCAGAAGAAATTGTGAAGCTAGATGCGAACGAAAATCCGTATGGCCCTTCACCAAAAGCGTTAGAAGCGTTGCGAAACGGCCGTTTCTTCCACATCTACCCCGACCCTGAATCCAACCAACTGCGGGATGCTCTGTGCGACTATGTACAAATGCCCAAAGAGCGACTGCTTACCGGCATGGGTGCTGATGAGCTAATTGATTTGGTGCTGCGCGTGGTGCTCTCCCCCGGCGATATGGTGATTGATTGCCCGCCGTCGTTTGGCATGTATCCATTTAGTACGGCCGTCAACAGCGGCCAATATGTGCAAGTGTGGCGCAAGGATGATTTTAGTTTGGATGTAGCGGGGATAGAAACAGCCGTCGCCCAAAACCCCACCGCCAAAATCCTCTTCCTCTGCTCCCCCAACAACCCAGACGGCAGCACCATCACAGACGCCGACCTGCGCCGCCTGCTGCAACTCCCCCTCCTCGTTGTGCTGGATGAGGCTTATGTAGATTTTGATTTTGGCCACAGAGAGGAAAGAGATAAAAACTCAGTGTCCTCTGTGGTAAATTCTTCCAGCCGAATTCATTGGACGCTGGAATACGACAATCTAGCCGTGTTGCGGACGTTTAGCAAACTGGCAGGATTGGCTGGGCTGCGCGTGGGCTACGGCGCATTCCCGGAATGGCTGCTGCCCCATATGTGGAAAATCAAGCAGCCGTACAATATCAATGTCGCCGCCTCGCTAGCAGCAATGGCTTCAATAGAAGACAAAGCATGGCTCCATGAGAAAGTACAGCTTTTGGTGGCCGAAAGAGAGCGTCTTTTTGCTGAATTGGGTACAATTAGCTACCTGAGCCCATTCCCAAGCCGCTCAAACTTTGTTTTATGCCGAGTCATTGGCCGTGATGCCCAACAGCTAAAGCTGGATTTGGAGCAAGCGGGCATTCTGGTGCGCTACTTCAACAAGCCAGGTGTAGATAACTGCATCCGCATCAGTGCCGGACGGCCAGAGGAAACAGACAAACTCTTAGTAGCTTTAAAAAATCTATTATGAGATTGGAGACTAAAATCAATCTCCAGTCTCCAGGCTCTAAAATGAGTAGAAACGCAGAAATCCACCGCAAAACTTCAGAAACAGATATTTTGCTAACAATCAATTTAGACGGCCGTGGGCATCACAAAATTAGCACGGGCGTAGGTTTTTTTGATCATATGCTTACGGCCGTTTCCGTCCACGGCCTGTTTGATTTAACGGTGCAGGCCACGGGCGATCTGCATATTGACACCCACCACACCATCGAAGACGTGGGCATTGTGTTGGGACAGGCACTGAACCAGGCGTTGGGTGACCGCAAGGGCATTACGCGCACGGCGCACGCTTACGTACCAATGGACGAAGCACTCGGTTTTGTGGCCATTGATCTGGGCGGACGGCCGTACACCGTCTTTCAAGGCTCCTGGCACACGCCTGCCATTGGCCAGATGCCTATCGATTTGGTGCAGCATTTCTTTGAGACGGTAGCGATTCATGCCAAAATGAACCTGCACGCGCGGATTGCATACGGCCGTAACGACCACCACCAGGCCGAAGCATTGTTCAAAGCCTTTGCCCGCGCCCTGCGAACGGCCGTCACCCTTGACCCTCGCCGGATAGACGTGGCCTCGACAAAGGGAACGCTTACGGAGTGAGCAGTAATCGGTGTTCAGTAAGTCGGTAAACGGTTTACCGTTCACGGATTACCGTACGCGAAGCGGTCGTGCAGCGACATTGCGGATTACGGAAAATGACAAAGATCACTATGATTGACTACGGTGCGAGCAACATTCGCTCCGCCCAAAAAGCATTTGAGCACATTGGCGCAGAGGTGCATCTGACCAAAGATCCAGACGTGGTGCGCCGCGCCAGCAAGCTGGTGCTGCCTGGCGTTGGCGCGTTTGGCTCTGGCATGGCGGGTTTACGGCAGCACAACCTACCTGAAGCCATTCACGAATCCGTAAAGCGTGGCGTCCCCTTTCTGGGCATCTGTGTAGGGATGCAGCTCATGTTCAGCGAAGGCCACGAAATGGGCGTTCATCGTGGATTAGATTTGCTGCCTGGCAAGGTGGTGCGTTTCCCGGAAAAATTGCAAATAGTTAATGGTAAACGGTTACTGGTTAATAAAGCCGACGAGCTAACAATTAGCCATTCACAATTAACCCCTAATCATTTGAAAGTGCCACACATGGGTTGGAACCAGCTAGAACCTGCCTGGGGAAATCCGCTGCTGGACGGTGTGCAGACAGGCGATTACGCTTACTTTGTACATTCCTACTATTGCGATCCAGCGGAGGCAACGGCCATACTCGCCTGGACCGATTACGGAATTCCTTTTGCATCTGTGGTCGCCAAAGACAACATCTATGGCCTACAGTTCCACCCCGAAAAAAGCCAAAGCATAGGGCTGACCATCCTGAAAAATTTTGTGGAGCAAATTCATTAAACCATCAATCAAAAAAGAGAAGCATTTTATGAAGTTCACCATTTTCCCGGCAATAGATCTGCGAAACGGCCGTATCGTGCGGCTAGAACAAGGCGACCCCGATAAAGAAACCGTGTTTGGCACTGATCCAGTAAAAATGGCCCAAAGATGGATTGAGGCTGGTGCAACCTGGCTACACATTGTCAACCTAGATGGCGCATTTGACGAAGCGGGTGCAGCCAATTGGGAAGCGCTACCAGCCATCTGCAAACTAGATGCAAAAGTCCAGTTTGGCGGCGGCATTCGCAGCCTGGATGATATTGAACGCGCATTGAAAGCAGGTGCCAAGCGCGTCATTTTAGGCACCGTAGCCATTGAAAAACCAAGCCTGATTAGCAAAGCAATTGATAAATTCGGCAAGAACAAAATCCTGGTGGGCATTGATGCCCGGAACGGCCGTGTAAAAACACGCGGCTGGCTAAAGGATACGGCCGTAAATCCTGTGGGGCTAGGGAAAGATATGTTCAATCGCGGCGTTCGCACCATCGTTTATACCGACATTGGCCGGGATGGGCTAATGAGCGGCGTTAACATCTCAGCCACTGCCCAGTTAAGCCGAGCCACGGGACTGCAGGTCGTTGCTTCCGGCGGCGTAGCCACCCTTGAAGATATCCAACGCAGCCACGCACAAGCCGCCAACGGCGTTGTTGGCGTTATTACGGGGCGGGCTATTTATGACGGCCGTATTGACCTGGCAGAAGCCATCAAAATTGTCCGCGATGCTTAAATCTCAAAACTCTCTGTGGCAAAACAAAAAAAGGAACAACCCACCATGCCCTACAAATGGCTCCTTTTTGATCTAGACAACACCCTGCTCGACTTTGACAAAACCGAGGCGTTGGCCCTGGAAGCCAGTTTTGCCCAACATGGCCTTGCTTTCTCCACCAAAGCAAAGCAAAGGTACCATGAAATCAACCAACGCTACTGGCAACGCTTGGAGCGGAAAGAGATCACGCCTGAAACCTTAAGAACCGGCCGCTTTCAGGATTTATTCGATGAGTTGAGCATCCGCTACGATGCCGCAGCCTTTGCCAGCAGCTATTTGGCCCACCTGGGTCAGCAAGCCCCGCTGGTTGATGGTGTTGCAGACCTGTTAGAGAAGTTGAACGGCCGTTACCAACTCGGCATCATTACCAATGGCCTGGCAGACGTACAGCATCCCCGATTAGAAAAATCCGGCCTCAAACGACAGTTCTCACCCATCATCATTTCCCAGGAGATTGGCATCGCAAAACCCAACCCAGGTATCTTCGACGCCGCCTTTGCCCAGATGAACCAACCTGCCAAAAATGAAGTCCTCATCATCGGCGACAGCCTCTCGTCAGATATGATCGGAGGCATTACCTATGGCATCCATACCTGCTGGTACAATCCCAACGGCAAAACCACTAACCTCCCCATTACTCATGAAATCAGTCAACTCAACCAGCTATCTCACATTCTCAACGGGGCAGCTGTATGAGGATCGAGCATATTGCCATTTGGACTCAGCAATTAGAAACGTTGCGTATCTTTTATGAAAAATTTTTTAACGGCCGTTCCTCATCTCGTTACACCAATCCTAAAACTGGATTTACCTCCTACTTTTTGTCCTTTGAGAGTGGTGCCAGGCTGGAACTCATGCAGCGCCCAGATATTATTAGCGCAGTTTCGCCAGCCGAACAGATGGGGCTTGCTCATTTCGCAGTGAGTTTAGGGAGCGAACCGGCCGTTGATACATTAACCAAGCAACTACATGAAGCTGGCTATCAAATTGTCAGCCAGCCACGCACAACAGGCGACGGCTACTATGAAAGTGTCGCATTAGATCCAGACGGTAATCGCCTTGAACTAACGGTGTAAGGCTAAGACAAAAAAGAGAGCATCTCATGCTAGCCAAACGCATTATTCCCTGTTTAGACGTAAAAGACGGCCGTGTTGTCAAGGGCATCAACTTTGTAGAGCTGCGCGATGCAGGTGACCCTGTGGAGCAGGCCAAGCTGTACGATAAAGCTGGAGCCGACGAACTCGTCTTCCTGGACATCACCGCCACCCACGAAGCCCGCAAAACCGTCATGGAGTTGGCCCGCGCCGTGGCCGACCAGGTGTTCATCCCCTTCACCATCGGCGGCGGCATCTGCACAGTCGGCGACATGCGCGGCATCCTCCGCGCTGGAGCCGACAAAATCAGCATCAACTCTGCGGCCGTTCGCAACCCAGAAATCATCAGCCAGGGCGCAGAAGCGTTTGGCAGCCAGGCGATTGTGGTGGCCATTGATGCAAAAAGGAGACTAGAGACTGGAGATCGGAGATTAAAAAGCGAACCAATCTCTAAATGGGAAGTTTATGTAAGCGGCGGGCGCACCCCAACAGGGCTAGACGCCGTTGAATGGGCCAAAGAGGCCGAACGGCGCGGCGCCGGTGAAATTTTGCTCACCAGCATGGACGGTGACGGCACGCAAGAAGGGTATGACATCGAGCTCACCCGCGCCATTACCGATGCAGTCGGCATTCCCGTCATTGCCTCTGGTGGTGCAGGCACGCTGCCCCACTTCACCCAAGCGCTGACAGAAGGTGGCGCAGACGCAGCCCTGGCCGCCTCACTCTTCCACTACAAACAACTCACCATTGCTGAGGTGAAGGATTACCTTGCTCAAAAAGGGATTCCAGTGAGGCAGTAAAACATTATGCTCATAGACAATTTGAAATTTGATGAGAAGGGGTTGATTACGGCCGTTCTCCAACACCACACCACCCGCGAAATCCTCATGGTTGCCTGGATGAACGCCGAAGCATTGGCACTGACGCTGCAAACCAGCGAAGCTCACTTTTGGAGCCGCAGTCGCCAGGAGCTGTGGCACAAAGGCGGCACCTCCGGCAACGTCCAGCGCGTTACAGAAATTCGCGTAGATTGCGATGGCGACACCCTGCTGCTACAAGTAGACCCCGTTGGCCCCGCTTGCCACACTGGCGTAGTAAGCTGCTTTTTCAGGAAAATAGAGATTTGAGACTGGAGATTGGCGACTAATCTCCAATCTCTAGTCTCCAGTCTCTCTTTGTAACGGAGCAATCCCATGAGTGATTTTATTGACCAACTATTTGCCACCTTACAAGACCGCAAAACCAGCCCAAAACCTAGCAGCTACACAGCCAGCCTACTGGCCGGTGGCGAGGATGAAATTGTTAAGAAAATTGGCGAAGAAGCAGTCGAGGTAATTTTGGCTGCAAAAGGCCAGGGCAATCAGCGAATTATCGAAGAATCGGCCGACCTTATTTATCATCTGCTCGTCTTGCTGGTTTCTCGTGGCCTTAGCTGGGACGATATCTGCCAGGAGTTGGCGTCGCGCCACAAATAAATGCCTATTGTGTGTTAAAATCGCCGCAAATAAACCTCTGGAGAAGATTTGAGTAACGTGCAAAAGCAATGGGAACGAGTAGTTGATTTAACGCAAGGGCAGGCAATGGTCGTAACAGACCTGCATGGGGATTGGGACGCCTATCAACGCTACCGAGACAAATTTTTTGAGCTGCGCGCCCTGGGCCAGGCCGATTTCCTGATCATCAATGGCGACATGATTCACGCCAGCACACCTGCCAACCAAGATAAATCTGTTGACATTGTGCTTGAGTTGATCCGGCTCAAGGAAAAATTAGGCGATAGTTTAATTTGTGTGCTGGGTAACCATGAAATCCCTCATATTTACAGCATCACCCTGCAAAAGGGAGATGATCTGTTCACGCCTCGTTTTGAGTTTGCAATGGGCAAACACCGACAACAGGTTGTTTCATTTTTCCACAGCTTGCCTTTTTATGTGCGTACGCACGGCGGGGTTTCCATCTGTCACGCGGGGGCGAGCACGGCACTGGGCGAAACCAACGGAATAAAGCGGCTGTTTAACCTTTCTCATCAGGAAGTTTTAGATCGCACACGCGCTCAAATTACCGAGGAGGAACGCCCAGAACTCATCCGGGCCATGCGTAGGAAACACGGCCGTACCTACAATGAAATGTCTCGCAAATGGTTTGCTGTCACCGGGCTAGAGGATCCTCGCTATGATGATTTCCTCGTCGGCACACTCGCAACGTCAGATGAAGATTTTGAGCTTCTTTGGCCTGCTATGTTTTCCCGCAATGAAAAAGAGTACGGCAACAACAGCTATGTGGTGTTGCTAAATACCCTGTTAAAATCATTATCCACTGGCTATGAACGGCAAACGGTCTTGGTAACAGGGCACATTGACGTGCGCGGAGGGTACAAGATTGTCAATCGGCGTCAGCTTAGAGTGGCAAGTGCCAAGCACGCCTCACCGCGCGAAGCCGGCCTTTACTTGTTGTTCAACACGCGGGAGAAGTTTGACAAAGCGGAGGATTTGATACCCAATCTCCGATCAGTTTTCCGTAAGTAATCGCCATTACGACTCTAGCAGATTTTGGAAGAAGCCGGTTGACTTCCCCTTGTTGTTTTTAATGCGTCGCAACATTGCTTCGGATCGGTCCTGCATGGTGGTGTCATTGATACGGCCGTACAGCTTAAACGCCAGCTTGGCATGCGGCTCGGCCTTATCCCAGCGGGCTTGCTTGCACATCACCAAAGCCAAACGATAGCTCACATTGGCCACAACCCGGCTACTGCGAGACTTTTTTGCCGCCTCCAGACTGCGCTCTAGCTCCCGCACCGCCTGCCGCTTCTTGCCCGTCTCAAAAAAGCTCATGCCCATCCCACTCAAAGCGGCCGCTTCTTGCAAAGCAAGTCCATGTTCCTCAGCCAACTCAAGCGCGTCTTTATAAAAATCCATCGCCTCAGAATGCGCCCCCATAACACGAGACAAATCCCCCAAGTCAGACAATGTTTCTGCAACCACTCCGTGCTCATTTAATGATTGAGCCAGCTCCAGGCGCTTTTCATATGCTTCCTCGGCAGGTCGGGGCTGGTTTAGCTTGCGGAATAGCTGTGCCAGTTCACCCCAATGCAAAATTTGGGCCAATACGTTCTCATCAGCCTCCACCATCGCCAAACTTTGCTCCAAGTAAGTAACAGCGCGGCTAAAATCCCCCCACAGCTCATACGCTTTGGCCAGCTTTTGCAGCATGAGCTGCTCAACTTCACGGTTGTTCCGCTCGCGCGCCAACAGCAACCCTCGCTTATACATTCGCCCTGACTCAGTGTAATTGCCTTGCACATCAAACGCTTCACCGAGCTTGCCAAAAGCAGTTAACTCCTGAACCTGATCGGTAATCTCCTGAGCCGAAATCAACCCATTTTCATAATGAGCCAACGCCTCATCAATGTCACCATTTCTTAGATAAAGATCGCCCAAACGGAGCACGTTTTTGATTGTTTTACGGCGATCATTGCTCTCGTGGGCGATGGTGAGTGCATACCCATAATATTCAATAGCCCTATCTATATGACCAGACGCAAAATAAAGTTCTGCCAAATTGCTCAATACTTCACCTTCACCCACACGATCCCCAATTTGGCGAGAGATGGTTAAGGTTTGCTTGAAAAGCTGGGCTGCTTCTTTAAATTCGCCAGAATCCAGAAACACTTTGCCCATGCTGTTGAGAATGCGCTCCAGGCGCGTTCGGTCACCAATATCGCGGGCAATGGCCAATGATTGCTTATAATAATCCTCGGCACGAACGGCATCCCCAAGCTGCCGGTAGGTTTCGCCCAGATTGTGCAGCGCCTCAGCTTCTTTGAAGCGGTTTGCCAGGCGTTGAAAAATCTGCAACTCTTTTTCATGAAAACGGACGGCCCGTTCAGGTTCCCCTTTTTGGCGATAAACCAGCCCCAAATTCCCCTGCGACCGTCCCTGTTCAGCACGATCTCCCAGCTCGCGTGCGATGGCCAAATGCTCCTCGTGAAACTCAATGGCGCGCTCGGTGTAGCCCAGAGCGGCGTAGGCCAAGCCTAAGTTGCCCAGCCCTTTGCCTTCCAATTCGCGGATATTTTCAGCACGCGCCACGTTGACTGCTTGCTCAAAGTACATGACAGCGACGTCTAATTTGCCAATATCCAAGTAAGATAGCCCCATTGTGTTATATGAATTGCCAGCAGCACGCCGTTCATCGGGGGTTTCTTCAGCGCCATCCCATTCTGGTGGAGATGGTTCGCCTGTGACTTGGGTATAAACGGCCGCTAATGCTTTCTCTGCCTCTGCCCAATCACGATACCGCTGTTCGCGGGGGATTGACAGGACGCGGTTAATAAAGTCGCGCAGTGGCAATGGTAGGGCAGCGTCTAACGGGGGGATACGGCCGTTCAGATGAATCTCGCGCAAATCCTCCCTGGATTCCCCCTGTGCAGCAAACCGTCCGGTCACCATCTCATACAAAATGCAGCCCAGAGCATAAATATCGGCGCGGGCATCGAGCCCTTGATGCTGCCACTGCTCCGGTGCCATGTAGAGTGGCGTTCCGGCAACGCCCTGCGTCAACTGGGTACGGCCGATGTTCTCGCGGCTGTTCTCCAATGAACCCACGGTAGACCCAGGGCTATGACCCGATAATGTGCTAGCTAGGCCAAAATCAGTCACACGCGCCACATGGTCGTACCCAATGAGAATATTCTCTGGCTTGAGGTCTCGATGCACCAGGCCAGGAATTTTTTGCGTGGCAAAGCGCATCCCCCTGGCAACGTGCAACGCAAAAAGGATAGACTCTTCCACCGGCAATGGGGATCCCTTTTTTAGCCAGGACCGCAAGGAAGGTGTCTTCTTATCCTGCGGCTGCACAATCCACTCCAGCACCAGGTAAACTTCCCGCCCATCCCCCACACGCTCAACGCGATACGCCTGGACGACGTTGGGATGACGGCCGATTTCCACCCACATAGTTCCCTCACGCAGAAAAAGGTCGCGGGCGGCACGGTGCGATAAATATTCAGGTTTGAATGTTTTCAGGGCAACAAGCTCAGAGGTGAAATGGTCTCGGCACAGATAAACCAGCCCCATGCCGCCTTCCAGCGTGTTCACAACCTCGTACCGCTCGGCGATGTACCGCTTGGCTTGCTTGCGGTTTGGCTCTGTCTGCCCGAGGTCTTCAATTGGGGAGCGGGTGGCAGTTTCTGACATGGCTTGGATTATCGTTTTGGATACGGCCGTTACAAAAGCAGTACGTTTTCACCGTAGTATATCATCGCCGGTGGCATCTTGTCATTGTTGGCCTAACAATTGCACAAGATAAGTAAATCTTATGATTTTTTCCCATAATTGCACAAAGTAGGATACAATTTCGGCACATGCCGCAACTTGATAGGAAGAGAATGCAGCAAACTGGAAAACCCACACAATGAAAACCTTTTTCATTATTTGGCTGATCTTGGGGCTAATCGTCTCAGTTTTTGTTGTTGCTGCCCTGATGCGCTCTTCTCAACTGAGTCAGCAAGAAGGAATTTCTGAAAGCTACGAAGATTGGAAAGCGCCAGAGCAAGCCCAGGAGCTTTATCCCAGGCAAGCAGAATAGCAACAACTATAGGCCCACTTAAAAATTCCCCACCTCCGCGCAGCCCGATACCTGGCAGGGTGCTTGTGGTTGCATCCACGTTATAATCCCAACTTATGTGGCCAAAACGATTAGAAAAAGTGCTTGCCTTGCTGGCGCCACTCAGTTTGGGGTCATTTGCTGGGCGGCTGCTCAGTGAACAATGGGCAATCCATTACGCGGTTAATTCGGTGGCTGCCAGTTGGGGTATTGCCATTGGGCTAACGGCAATGCTCTCTGGTTTGGCACTTTTTAGCTTACGACGCCACACCATCAACCAAACCTGGCCGTTGCTGCTGCTGCTTGGCTATGTTTTTTATCCTTACCCGGACTTTCGTATCGTGGCGCTGGTTGTTTTGCTGGTAACGGCCGTCCTCCTGCAAATTCTCCCCGTTCCCGCCCAAATAGTTGCCCCCGCTCACCGCTTAAAAGTGGGATTGGTCGGCACATGCCTCATATTTGGCCTGCTTTACTTTTTCACGTTGGCGCCAGGTCTGTTGCCCGCCGACAATGGCGAGTTTCAGCTCATCGGCACAACGTTGGGGATGGCACATCCGCCGGGCTTTCCGCTTTACACATTGTTGAGCAAGCTGATGACCTGGCTGCCAATTGCCGCTTCTGCCGCCTACAAAATCAACCTCCTTTCCTTGCTAACCAGCACAGCCACCCTCGGTTTGGTTTACCTGATTGTGTTTGACCTAACACAAAAGCAGTTCGCGGCGGGAACAGCCGTACTCGCCCTGGGAACCGCTACTACTTTTTGGGCACAGGCCACCACTGCCAACATTCGCAGCCTGACGGCACTGTTTGCTGCCCTGGCTATCTTTGCCCTCATCCACCATCAGCGCCAAAAAGCCAATACAGACCGCTACCTGGTTCTGTTTGCCGCTGCCCTCAGCTTTGGCTTTACTCACCATCTTTCTCTGGCGTTCATGGGGCTGGTTTTTTGCGTGAGTTTGCTGCTTATTGATCCCGCATTTTTGCGAACGCCATCACGTTGGAAACGGCCGTTGCTAGCTGCACTGGCTGGTCTACTCCCCCTACTCTATTTACCCTTGCGTGCCGGGGCCGATGTTCCCGGTGCCAGCGACGGATTAAACACGCTTTCTGGCTTTTTAAACCACTTTTTGGCGCTAGGCTTTCAGGGAGATTTCTTTTATTTCATTGAGCCAGTTGTTCTTTGGCCTCGCCTGCAAGTGATGGGCAACGTCCTCACCTTCCAATTTTCTCCCTGGCTGCTGGCAGGGGCAGTTCTAGGGCTGATTTGGCTGCTGCGGCGGGATTGGCGGCTGGGGCTACTGCTGGGCGGCTCCTTCGCCTTGCATACGCTCGTTACCGCCACCTACCGCGCTCCGCAAACGGTGGAGTACATGTTGCCTGCTTACTTGCCTGTGGCTATTTGTGTAGGCTTGGCCAGCGGCTACTTGAGGGAGCTTGTAGCACAGCGACCAAATTCGTGGCGCGAGGTGCTGCTGGTGGCAACGGCCGTTCTCCTCACTGCTGCTATCTTCCAGGGCTGGCAGCGTTGGCCCAGCTTTCGCTGGCTGCACACCAATGAAGATGCTCATGACTACGCGCAAACAATTCTCGATGGTGCACCACCAGACAGCCTGATTTTGGCAAATTGGCATTGGGCAACGCCGCTGTGGTATTTGCAAACAGTGGAGGGCCAACGCCCTGATGTGGAAATTGAATACGTGGCACCCGGCGAAGATCCCTATAGTCAGACGTGGCTGCAGCGGATTGAGGAGGGGTTGGGAAACGGCCGTAACGTCATCACCACCTACATAGACGAAGCCGCCTACAGCACACTCCGCCCCGCCGAACCGCTAGGCGAAGCCCTGCTATTCCGCCAAACGCCACGCACTGAGCTACCCGCAAACTTCACCACCTTAGGTGCCACGCTAAACGAAAACATAGAAATAGCAGGCTATCATATAGAGTTGCCAACCGTTGAAATTGGACAAGAAACTACCATCACGGTTGCCTGGCAAACGTCTAACCCTTCAGTCCAGTTTTATTTACACCTACGGGATAATAACCAGAATATTGTGGCTCAAGATGATGTGACCGTACGCTCACAGCTAGGTGGGCTGACGCTTACCCGATTCCGCCTAACGCCCCGTAGTCGAGAGGGCTTACATATATTGCATCTGGGCAGCGATTTAGAAACTGTCGAGTTAGGTGAGGTGGTTGTTGTCCCCACCGCTTTGCCACCGGCTACAAATCACCCAATTCACCGCCCAGTTATACGAGGCGACTATAATTTGACGCTAGTAGGGTATGATTGGGACACTACCCTACTGGGGCAACCTCGCCTTTACTATCACTGGCAATCTAGCGTTGGATACATCAGCACTGTCGCGGATGAACCTAACCTGCAAACTATGTCCGAAATTGTTATGCCCTGGGGCATTCCTCAACCGTACTGGATTGTGCCACCACCACAGCCAGATGACCATTATGTGCCGCTGGGTCAGGGCATTGTGTGGACGGGGGGATCATTGAGTGATTTGCAAACGGCCGTCTCACCAGATCAACAATTCGCAATGCCAATACAATTTATAAACGGCCGTCCCCTCCTGCGAGATTACGTAATTTCTACTCGTCTAGTGGGGTATGAGGAAGACAATTTCACTTGGGCCTGGTGTGATTTAGTAGATGGCGTCCCAGCAATGGGGGGCATTCCTACCTTAAAATGGATAGGTGGTTCGCAGGTTCAGTCGCCACGCACCATCATTTTTCCGCCGCACACGGAGCCAGCAAACTTCACCGACTTTTGCCAAAGCGAAAAGCCCGCCCCTGGTGCACCTATCTTGTACGTGGACAACAGGGCCACCGATAGCCAAACGGTTGGCGGGTTGCTAATTCTCTACGACGCCTTCACCAACCGCCCCTTACCCATTTTGGACGAGCGGATTACGGCCGTTACAAGCTGGATACCATTTGGAGAAATTACAATTACAGATGAGTGATAAGAGTGAAGAGGAGATGGGCCTGCCAGGATTCGAACCTGAAACCGATCGGTTATGAGCCGACTGCTCTGCCATTGAGCTACAGGCCCGGTTTCAGTAAACAGTAATCAGTATTTTGATCCACTGATTGCTATTTACTGTAAAAGAGCGGCAGACGGGATTCGAACCCGTGATAAGAGCTTGGAAGGCTATTGTGTTACCCCTACACCACTGCCGCATTGTCGGGGCGGCCAGATTTGAACTGACGACCTCTCGGACCCAAACCGAGCGCTCTACCAAGCTGAGCTACGCCCCGAAATGCGTAACGACGGAATAGTATACTGTTGCTGAATGGCTGCGTCAATAGCAGCTAAGTAGCCGTTTGGAACGAACCTAGGACTAAAATTTGTAGCCGAATGGGTGCTAATCGCCCTCATAATGTATATAGGGTTTGGGCGAATTATCTTCCTGGCTTTGCCGCCACTGGTGTGTCACCATTCTAAAAATGTCAGATTCAGTGATGATTCCCACCAAGTTGCCTGCGCTGTCCACAACGGGCAAACCGCTGATTCGATGAGTCAGCATTAGATCAGCCGCCTCGCCAATGGTTGCATCTGGCAAAATGGACACAGGTTTCTTGGTCATTATTGCTGCCAAGTTCAAGCTAGCCAGCAAGTAGTTCATCTCCCAAGCGCTTGATGAGGTCGCGTCAGGCGGCTTTGCTTCACGGATATCCCCGTAAGTGACAATGCCCACAAGACGGCCGTTTTCCAAAACAGGCAATCTGCGAATTTGATGCTCTTGTAATAACGCATCTGCCTCCAAAAGACCCATGGTAGGAACGGCCGTTACCACATCCCGGCTCATCCAATCCTTCACCAACTCAAGACGCATCTTCTGCTCTCCCCGCCCTGGCACGGCGCAGGTAACTTAACGCCAAGCCGAACAAAACCACCACCAAAACGGCCGAAACCACACAGTATTGGCAAAAAGCATGGATTATAACTGCCTCAACAATGGTAAGCCCCAACGAAAACAAAAAAGCAATCCCTGTCACCGCCACCATAATTTCTGGTAAATAATCCATCAGGGGATGATCCCAATCTTGCAGCCAGGTGAGCAAAAAAATGGTTGCATACCCTACTAAACCAATAAACGCAACCGGCACCGGCCCAATTGAGGCATATGGCGCACCAGGCCCACTCACTGCCCCGCAATCAAAAATGCTCCCTACCTTGCAACCGACAATGAGAACGCCTTCATGGAACAGAAACAGATAATAAGCCAGCAACATGCCTGGCACAGACAACAGTTGAATAAGACGGATCTGCCAATCTTGTTTCATATGCTTATGATCCCAACAAAGAATTTAACCGTTGTTGAAAAACAGACAATGGCTGATTGCCTGGCAATAAATTGCCATCAACGAAAAAACTTGGGGTTGAACTAACGCCAGCTTGTTGAGCCATTGTTATATTTTCCAAAATAATATCAGCATACTGGTTATCATCTAGGCAGCTACTAAAAGCGGCCGTATCCATTTCCACAGAATCTGCCACCTGCAAAAACCCAGCTTCTGTGTTGAAGCTGGCCGTTCCCTGAAGCGCAAATAACGACTCATGAAACTCAGAAAAGGCACCTTGTTCATTGGCACACATGGCCGCTACTGCAGACGGCATGGTTGTGAAACCACCAGCCTGGTTTTGTAAGGCAAAAGGCACCACAATCCATTTTACTTCACCAGGTTCTACATATTGTGCATTCAGCAAAGGGCCGGTTTCAAGATTAAAATCGCGGCAATGGGAGCAACCATAATCAGACACCTCCACAACTGCAACATCTGCATCTACATCCCCCACAACAATACAGTTATCGGGATTATTATTGCAGTAACTCAGTAAGCTTAACCGATTTGGTTCACGAAAAGCCAGGGCAACCAGCCCCACAAAAATTACAATGCCGCCAACAATCAGGCCACCAATAACAAGCCAATTGGTTTCCTTTTTGGCCGATTTGCGAGTTCTTGCACGTTTTGCCATGAATCTAGTTCCTTTTCTAAGCTATGCCGCTTATTCTAAATTTTCTTTCTGTAAATTGTTTACCATCAGTGTATCTCGCTGATTATAACTAACGAGTGTTGGAAGTAACAATTCAGTCCTGACATCTGTCATCGCTGGTAGATTTTTTATAAATCGGCTAACATTCAGCACGAGGAGAAAACAATGACAGATTTAACGACAAGATATCTCGGCATAACGCTCAAAAACCCGCTAATTGTTTCTGCATCTCCCTTAACGGCTTACATTGACAATATAAAACGAATGGAGCTGGCAGGCGCAGCGGCCGTTGTGCTGCCGTCGCTTTTTGAGGAGCAAATTGAGCTTCAAGGGTTGGGTGTGGATAAAGTCACGCCTATGAATCAAGGAACGTTGCCAGACGCGCTGCAACATTTACCAGAAATGAAGGGGTATAACCGGGGGGCGAATGGCTACTTAGCCCATATTTATCAGGCTAAAAAAGCGGTGAACATTCCGGTCATTGCCAGCTTAAATGGATATTACAGCGGCGGTTGGGTGCAATATGCTCGGCTACTTGAAGCAGCCGGGGCAGATGCCATGGAGCTAAATATTTACTACCTGGCAACCAAGCCAAACATTAGCGGGCAAGAGATTGAAGAGATGTATTTGCATCTGGTTCGTGATGTGAAAACGGCCGTAAAAATTCCGGTTGCCGTGAAAATAAGTCCTTACTTTAGTGCCCTAGCCCACATGGCCAGCAGCCTGGACAAGATTGGGGCTGACGGATTGGTCCTCTTCAACCGCTTCTACCAGCCAGATATTGATTTAACCACACGGGAAGTTGTATCGAGCCTGGATTTGAGCACACAGGCAGAATTACGATTGAGGCTACGCTGGACGGCCGTTTTGTCCAGCATTATCAAGGCAGACCTTGCGGTTACAGGGGGTGTTGAAGCCGGCACCGATATTATTAAATGTATGATGGCGGGGGCAAAAGTAACGGCCGTTGCCTCTGTGCTGCTAAAACATGGCATCGAACACATCAAAACCATGTTGGCAGAAGTTGAGCAGTGGCTAACAGACAATGACGAAGAGAGTATAGCTGCGCTTCAAGGAGCAATGAGCCAACAACAGGTCTCTGATCCAGCCGCATTTGAACGAGCCAACTATATGAATGTTCTAAAATCCTTGGAAGAGTAAAAGGAGTATTTAGAAGCGGTCTTGCCGCTCCTGGTGGTGATTTTCTGCCAACAGCCTGATTTCTGCAATCAGTTCCGGTGTGTTTATATTTTTCAGACGATAATCGCTGGCACCTGCAGCCAAAACCAATTCACGCGCCATAACATCTATATAAGACGACAGAGCTAAAACGGCCGTACCCCCTTGCACAAGCTGTTCTACCAACTCCACCATCTCTTTCAACTCATCATTCTGGCCAGTCAAACCAAGCAATGCAACATCTGGCTGCAAATCACTTTGAGCCAACTGGCGAGCTTCATCTGCATTTACAGAGCCGACAATAGTGATGCCTAACGCTGAATCTAATCTTACTCGTAAAGCAGCACGAACGCCTGTATGTTGGTCTATGATGATGAGGCGAATTGGTTCCATTAAACTAAGCATTTTTACTATAAAGCCTACTTATCCATATTAAAAAAAAGAATAAGTTCTTGTGATTGTAGCAACCAGTGACAATTGTCACGAAAGTGCAGGCACATTGTCACCCAGCTCCATAAATAGCCATAAACCGACTAAACGTTTTATACCCCAAAAGCTGGCCAACATTTTCTCATTTTAGTAGGAAAAAGGTGAAATTTCTGCCGAAGAAAGTCATCTGCCATTCATGACATTTGCCACAAGTTACCATAATCGCAATCATTTACACTGCACTTACTGAAGAATCCCACAAGAAGCCAAACAGGAGAGTGGCATGGTTACCGTAAATGATTTGATGACTGTCATTCCAAGTAGTATTGCCCCAAACACCCCGATGCGAACCGTGATTGGTGTCATGAAAACAGAAGGATGCCGCCAGCTACCCGTGTTAGAAAATGGGAAATTGGTTGGCATTATTACAGATCGGGATGTGCGCCTGGTGATGAACTCACCCGTTGTGCTGCACGGCCGTTGGCAAGACGAAGATTTACTAGATAACGTAACGGCCGAAAGCTGTATGACACCTAACCCAATTACTGTAACGCCAAGCACCCCAGCTTACCGAGCAGCAGAAATGCTCAGTATCTATAAATTTGGTGCTTTACCTGTTCTGGAAAATGACACAGTTGTGGGGATTATTACGGTGACAGACTTTTTGGATTATGCTGCACGCGTCTTGGCAGAAGACGTAATTCCTGGCTAAACTTTTAGTCTGTCATCAAATCAGTAAGCGGAAACGCAATTTTTAGCTGAGTTCCTTTACCTGGCGCAGACTGAATGTCGAAGGAACCACTCATATCCTCGGCACGGGCGCGCATGTTAGACAAACCATGCCCTACAGAATAATTTTTTGAGGCCATATCAAAGCCACGCCCATCATCAGAAACCCGCAAAATCACATTCCCCTCTTGCATATCAATATGAATGAGAACTTGCTCTGCATTGGCATGGCGAGCAATGTTGGCCAGAGCTTCTTGCGTTGTCAAAAAGAGCGAACGCGCTACAGAAGCTGGAACCTGTGATAAATGATCTTGCTGGGCAGAGAGTGAAACAGCCACCATCGTGTTGGCCTGAAATTCACGAACCAATCGGCCCAACCCTTGCTCCAAGTTTCCTTGAAAGCGATGCGGCCGTAAATCTAATATGAAGTTACGAATATCACGAATGGTGGTGTTCAGCGCTTCAATTGCGTGAGTCAGCAAATAATCGGCATCATCAGGGTTAGTGTGCAAGGATAGTTTTGTAGACTCTAGCGTCAGCCCAACGGCAAAAATAGATTGGATAATGCCATCGTGTAAATCCATACCAATGCGGGTACGCTCTTCCACAATAGCCAATCGGCCAACTTGCTCATACAAACGCGCATTCTGAATGGCAACGGCCGCATGTGCAGCCAGCAGTTCCACCAAATCTTGATCCGTCTCAGTAAACTCATTGGCTCCAATTTTGTTGGTTAAATACAGGTTCCCCAATATCTCTCGTCCGGCAATAACTGGCACGCCCAACAATGGCACCATGGGCGGATGCCCTTCTGGGAAGCCTACAGACCGAGGATCGTCAGAAATCCGGGGAATCCGAATGGTCTTCTGCTCTTTAATAATGGCACCCAACAAGCCCAGCCCTTTAGGTAAATGTGGGATTTGTGCAGATATTTCCGGGTCTATGCCGCTATCTACAAACGTATCCAAAGAGCCGTGGCTGTTCGGAACACCCAAAGCCGCATATTGAGCATCGGCTAGCTCACGGGCAGCATCTACAATTTGCTGCAGCACCTTATCTAAGGTTAGCTCACCAGAGATAGCCATTGTGGCTTTGTCTAGGGCTGCTAGCTGCCGATTCTTTTGTTGTAGCTGCTGTCGGTCAGCGCGGTTGGATTCTATGAGATGGGCATTTTGAATGGCAACGGCCGCATGTGAGGCAAATAGCTGCAAAACTTGCTCGTCGGTAGAGGTAAAAGGTTCCTCATCGAGCTTATCGGCAAGGTAAATACGGCCGTAAACAACCCCACCCTTCACAAGCGGCATCCCCAAAAAAGCGTTCATCTCTGGATGTCCGGCAGGAAATCCACTAAAGCGGGGATGCGCTTTCAGATCATCAATACGAAACGTCTGTTTTTTTTCCGCGATATCGCCTAACAAACCAATCCCCATAGGCAAATGAGCAATTGCTTTCGCTTGAGCAGGATCAATGCCAGAATAAACAAAGCTAGACGATATTTCACCTTCGTTAAAAGTAGCCAAAACAGCATATCTCGCAGCCAGAAGCTCACGGCCAGTATCTACTATCCGCTGCAACGTTTCCGGCAAATTACCTACCTCAGAAATTTGTAACGTCGCTTGGCAAACGGCTTCCAGAAGCGAATCAATCGTTCGGCTATTTTTGAACATATAGATTCTTTTCCTTAATTACCGAAGTTACTAATTTAGATAATCTTTTAGGTGATGCTGAATAGCGTAAGCAGCTGCCTCGGCACGGTTAGAAACCTCCAGCTTTGATAAGATACCGCTTACATAGTTACGCACAGTTCCCTCACTAAGATATAATGCCTCAGCGATCTCCCGATTTGTTCGACCTTCAGCAATTAACGACAAAACTTGCATTTCCTGGGATGTTAAATCGCTAAAAGCCGCAGACTCCTCTTGCTGAATGGACCGACGCATTTCGTTAAAAATTCGTTGCGTGAGCGAAGGGTCTAGGGTTGCCTCGCCACGAGCCGCAGCTTCAATTGCCCTAATCACGTCATTACTGCCCACCTGCTTCAACACATAGCCAGAAGCGCCCGCCCGAATAGCTGCAAACAACATATCATCTTCTGCATAAGAAGTTAACATAATGACTTTAGTTTCTGGCAGGTTAGCCATGATTTGTTCGCAAGCTTCAATACCGCTACCACCGGCCAAGCGTATATCCATTAGCACAATATCTGGTTTATGTGCTAGCGCTTTATTTACAGCTTCTTGCTGGGCAGAAGCTTCAGCGATCACTTCAAAACCGGGATTTCTCTCAATCAGGCTTTTTAAACCCAAGCGAACTACTTCATGATCATCTACTAGGAGGATGCGTAATCGTGACATAAGCATAAGTATAGCTTTTTCTATCTGGTTCAACAAAATAAGGCTTCGTGCTCTATAAACAAATGAACATTCGCAATGATGCGTATGATGTTGTTCACTATTCATTTCATCTCCAGCGAGATATTCTTTACAACTGAAAATGAACTACCCCGCTGCAAGCAGACGGGGTATCCAAAAGCATTAACAAAAAAGACGCAGCAAGCTGCGGGGAATTAGACCCCCGCTATTTATTAAAACTGAAATGATTGAGGTCGAATGTTTTCACAAGCCACACTACAAATCCCACCCAAACCTGAATTATTTGCGCTAATGAAAACCAGCACCTTATTTAAATCGCTCGACGATTCGGCAATAAAAGCAATCTATGAAGCTGGAGTTTTAGAGAAGTTCCGCAAAGATAGCTTTATTTTCCATCAAGATGAGCCTGCAAAAACCATTTCTATTCTTGTTCATGGCGTTGTCCATTTAAGCCAGCTTACGGTAAAAGGGCAACAAGTCATCATGCACTACCTTGCCCCTGGCGACGAGATGGGTATTTTGGCTCTGTTTCCAGACCAAGTGTATCCGGTAACGGCCGTTTCTGCCGCAGACTGCCTCCTCCTGAGCTGGCCCGATAAAATATTAGCCGCCCTCATCAAGCAATTTCCCCAGCTAGCCCTCAATGCGCTACAAATGATGACAAATCGCTTTGTTGTATTGCAAAACCAGTATCGTCAACTGGCAACGGAGCGAGCCGAACAACGTATCGCCCGTACATTGCTGCAAATTGCCCAGAAAAGTGGTAAAAATGACTCGCAAGGCAGTTGGCTATCCCCACCGCCATCCCGACAGCAAGTTGCCGAAATGACAGGTACAACGCTTTACACAGTTAGCCGAATTTGCAGTAAATGGGAAAAAGAAGGGATAATTGTAACCAGCAGAAAGTGGTTGCAAATAAAAAAATATGATACTCTCCAAGTGATCATTGAAGATGGTTCCCCTTTGTCACAGTAATGTCTGACTCCTTTGGAGTTTCACTTAAATTCACCGGTAGATTCTAAACAGCTTCATAAAGTACGGCCGTTCATTGCGCCACCGCAAAGAAAAAAATTCACAAACCCCTTAAACTGACCCCTACGGGGCATTTTGCCTTTGGCGATTTATGAAAAATATCCACAGGAGGATAGTTTATGAGTCAAGAATCATCTACCAGTAGCAGCTCATCCAGACTGCTCGTTCTCGGTATTATTGCTGTGGTGATTGTCGCAGGGCTAACCTTGGCAATCATGGCTATAAGCAATTCCGGCGAGCGTGCAAGCAGCGATGAGCCAGTTAACGTACTCGCAGACAGTAATGACGAATGCGTTGTTTGCCATGCACGTAACACACCAGGCATTGTTGAACAGTATGGGCACAGCACCAAAGCAGCCGCAGAAGTCACCTGCCGCGACTGCCATGAAGTTGACGCCGATTACCCCGGTGCGGTTGAGCACGAAGAAACATACGTGCTTGGTTCGCCAACCAGTGCAATGTGCGAAACCTGCCACGAAAACGAAGTAGCCCAATATAACCAGAGCCGTCACGGGCTACCTGCATACGTGGCATACGCCGGGCAAGAGGTTCTTTCAGAAGACCTGCTAGACCTTTATTCGTCCATTCCAGAAGGTGGCTATAACGATGAAAAAGTGCGAGCCAGAAACTCGCTGCACGCCATCGAAGGAGCAGCCATTACCAAATTTGCTTGCGAAAGCTGTCATGACATCGGCAAGCCAGCCGAAGACGGGTCTGTTGGCCAATGTCAGGATTGCCATTTGCGCCATGAGTTTAGCCTAGAGCAGGCACGCCGACCCGAAACGTGTAACGCTTGCCATATCGGCCCAGATCATCCGCAGTGGGAAATTTATCAGGAATCACCGCATGGCATTGCTTATGCAACAGATGGCCATACCTGGGACTGGGAAGCAGAACCAGGCACGCTAGATACAACCAACTTCCCCGCGCCTACCTGTGCCACTTGCCACATGAGCGGTTTCGGCCCCACGGCAACCACACATGATGTCGGAGACCGTCTCACCTGGAATTTGGCTGCGCCAATTAGCAGCAGACGACCTGCCTGGCAAGACAATATGACCCGGATGCAGGGCGTATGCTCTGAATGCCACAACAGCAACTTCATTGAGACATTCTACGATGATGCTGATCGCGCTGTGGAACAGGTTAATGCCTGGGTGATTGAAAGTGACGAGATCATTCAGCCATTAAAGGATAATGGATTGTTGACAGCCCAGCCATTTGATGAACCAATTGATTTTGTCTACTTCAATTTGTGGCATCATTGGGGGCGGACAGCCAAATTTGGCGTGTGGATGCAAGGGGCAGATTATGTGCAATGGCACGGTGCCTATGAAATTCTGCATGACCGGGCAGAGCTGATCGAAATGGTAAATGAAAAGCTGGAAGAAGCTGGCATGGAACCAATTGATCCCGGCCCACCAGGCCCTATTGAGTAACAATCTTTAAGACTCAGACCTGTCAGGTTTAGAAAAACCTGACAGGTCTCCTTTTGACGACAACTTATATGAACTATTTAGCAACTGTTTTTCCAAGGGCGCGGCGGCGGCGTTTTCCTATCTCCAGAGATCAGGCGATGCTGCTTATGGCTGCGTTTAATGAAGTAATGCTGGGGCTGGACACGTTGTTGGCACATGTGCTCAACAATACAATTCAACCCCGTGAATGGATTCCGATAATCTTTGGGCCGGTGGCCGGGGTTTTGCTGCTGTTTTCAGGGCTAATTGCTTTGCGAAACCGAAAGCAGGCTACCTGGATAGCAACGACCGTTTTTCTCGCCAGTATCGTTGTGGGAATTTTAGGTGCCTACTTCCACCTGGTTCGCGGGATATTGCCGACTGCACCTCTTGGGTCGCGTGTGACACTAAACCTGCTGGTCTGGGCACCCCCTTTCCTTGCTCCGTTTGCTTTTGCCGGTATTGGTTTATTGGGCATCAGTGCCGCCTGGGAGGAAGTGCCTACAGGAAGTGGGCGACTCCGGTTGCCATTTGGGCGCACTGTGCAAATGCCTTACAGCAAAACCCGTGCTTATTTCTTTTTAGTAAGTTTAGGTACGCTTGTGGCGCTAGTGAGCAGTGCACTGGATCACGCACGCCATCCGTGGGAAAACCCGTGGTTGTGGGCACCGGTTGTGGTTGGCGTTTTTGCTACGGCCGTTTCTGCTGGTATGGGTGCGGCCAACCGAAAACTCACAGCCGATGATGTGGCTATCTACATGGCAGCCATGATCTTGCTAATTGTGGTGGGACTTATCGGCACGTATTTCCATGTTCAGGCAGATTTAACCGCGCAAAGCACCATCGTACCAGAACGCTTTTTACGTGGTGCGCCGTTCATGTCTCCGCTGCTGTTTAGCAATATGGGCATGGTTGGACTGCTGGCACTGTTCTCGCCGCGGGAAGAAATCGAATAACAATTTCTTTCCATCATGTTTTTTCAAGGCAACGGTCAATTACGGCCGTTGCCTTTTTTATTAGAATGTGAAGCGAATGATGAGCGGCACGACAACGGCCGTTAACGCCAGCGTAATGATGACCCCAGCCGCCCAGCAAATAGCGCGTGCCATAGTTAGACACCAGTTGCGAATCATAATATTTTTCAACCTCATTGTCGTGGTACATGCCCACCAAGCCATTCAGCAGTAGACTGCGCGTACGCCGTCCCAAAAACAGCGCCGACACAGCAATGATATTCAGCAAAATGGTCATTATCATGAAGACAGCCAAAACGAGATCGGCTGCCGCTGGTGCATCTGTTTCGGTGGCTCCGGTTGCTACCCAGAATTAACCCCCAGCACAATGAGGTTGAAGACAACGGCCGTTACCACAAAAATTGTGTCCGTCCGGCTACTCTGCCCCAGCTCATTCACAATATGATTGTGGAGTTCGTTTAGCATGAGCATCTCCCTGTAGCCTTATTCATAAATGGAAAGGCTACATGTTCCCTAAACTATATCCTACACTTTTTGAGGTAAAAATATAGTGATAAAAACCATCACTCATGTGGATAAAAATAATAAATCAAAAACTGGCAACAATTTGAACCTATCCTCACAATAGAATAAAATTCTGCAACGATCACCCCTTCACTTTTAGGATTTACCATGACACCGCAACGAATTGGACGCTACAAAATAATTGAAGAAATTGCCAGAGGCGGCATGGCCGCCGTCTTTTTGGCAGAAGATCCACTCATTCGGCGCAAAGTGGCTGTGAAAGTACTGTCAAACAAACTGCTGGAAGATGACCCTAACTATTACGATCGCTTTCAGCAGGAAGCTGAAACCATTGCTGCGCTAGAGCACTCAGCCGTCATTCCCATCTATGATTTTGGGCATCAGGGCGAACTCACCTACATTGTGATGCGCTACATGCCGGGTGGCACGTTGGAAGAGCGACTGCAAAACGGTGCACTGCCGCTGGAAGAAGTTGGTTTTGTCATGGAACGTGTTGGCTCGGCGCTAGCGGAGGCGCATGAAAAAGGCATCCTGCACCGGGACATTAAGCCAGCCAATATTTTGTTTAACGGCCGTAACGAACCCTTCCTCTCTGACTTTGGCACAGCCAAAAATTTGCAGGCAGCCAAAGGAATCACTGGCACAGGTGTGATGATTGGCACGGTGGAATATATGAGCCCTGAGCAAATACAGGGGACGAAGGAATTGGACGGCCGTACCGACATCTACGCCCTCGGCATCGTTCTCTTCTTCATGCTCACTGGAGACCTCCCATTCAAAGGCGATTCCATCGTTAGCATTGTAATGGCCCACTTGAACAATCCCATTCCTAGTGTGCAAGCAGCAATCCCCATTCTACAACCACCCTGGGACGAAATCTTGCATAAAGCACTAGCCAAAAAGCCAGAAGACCGCTATCAAACCGTGGACGAATTGGTACAGGCGGTAAGAGAACTGGTAAAGAGAAGTTAGCGAAAGTAAAGTGAGGAAAACGGCCCGCTTTTACTCTTTCACCTATTACTTTTCCTAATTTGACACCAAAATCCCCTAGAAAATATGGTCTCATCCGAATTCAGACAAATACCTTATAGCTTAGTTTATTGCACTAGCAAAGACGTCTTTGGCTATTCTCTAAGTTTCAGGAATATCCCCAATTACCTCCGACGACTGGGCTTGAAAAACGCAATGGCGTCATTGATCAGAATAGCTTGGTTTCTGGATGAATCTGGTGAATCAGATATGATTGCACAGCTGGAACTTTCAAGACAATTGTTACCTTCACATAGGCAGAATGCTGCTAAACAGTTGATTTTAGAGCAAGGTAGAATCATTTTCTTTAGAGCACAGGTTTATATTCTTCTCAAATACCTCATCTTATACGGAAATGACGAAGATAACGATGTTGAATCCAAAGAACTTCAGTCTATCGGCTCATGCCTCCTTTCTGTAACAGAATTGATTAGTAGCCAAGTTAAAGAAAGAAAGAGCATTCAGCGCAATGAAACACAGTCTCTAAATGCTCTTACACATGAAATTGTTACGAACTCGTTTATTCTAGGTAAGTTTAGTATTCCAGCAGTAAGGCTCCTAATGGTTCGTGCAAGATATATGTTCAAAACCATCCATCTACGACTGAAAAATAATTCAAAGGCAGAAATTGACTTTTTAGATATAGACCATTTTTTTCAAGAATCGGTAGGAATCCAACTAACTGAGTATTTAAATTTCGGGACATCATTAATCGTCTATTTTTTACAGTTTCTGCAAAAAGATTCGGCACTCCAGGAAAAGGGGTTCCCTTACATTTACCCTCAAAAGCTATTTGAGAAGTCTAATGTACATAGGGAAAAAGTTAACATCTTCTTTGACCTTCTGAGTATAACTTTATCCCAAGCAAAGACAGACTTGCAGGCTTCAATTGCTCTTGAACATAGAAGAGAATTTATTTATGATTTTCTCTTCATGAAATCCAAACCTCTCGTGCAATTCAGTTCCGATTTTTTAATTCCATTCTCTATTCCGTTTCTATTCGAAAGAATTACTAGTGGAATATTCTGGCAACTATTAGATCATTTAAATCAGAACTATGATCGAACAATTTCGGATCAGTTCACAAGGTATCATGGAAGGATCTTTCAAGAATACGTTGAAGAATTTATTCAGGAAATTCACAAACAACACCCTGTTGAAGGTGAGCGAATAGTCCAAGAGCAAACTTACAGAATCGGGAAACAAGAAGGCAAAACCTCAGACATCATGATTTTTGGCTCAGATTACGCAATTTTCGTTGAAGCTTCAGCAACCCGAATGCAAGCAAAGGGGACAATTAGCCAAGGTACAAGGACAGCCTTTGACAGCGATTTCAAAAAAATGATTCTGCATAATGCAAAATCGTTAGACAATTTCATCAAAAAATTTAGGAGTGGCTCGATAACAATTGAAGGCATTGAGTCGGAGAAAATTGCAGTCTACTATCCCGTTATTATTACAATGGAGACCTTCGCCGGACAAAATTCGATCATTCACCCTTTCCTAAAAAGCACATTGGAGAGTGACAAACTATTTGCCAACAAAGACATTGCAGGGCTATCAGTTCTTGAAATCGACGATATTGAATATCTAGAAGGTTACATCAATGCTACTTTGATTAGTATATTGAAATCTTGGCACGGCCAGTCAAATGATCTTTTACCAAAAGACCACTTCAAAGATCACCTGAAAAATTTCCCTGAAAAAGATGAATTGTCTAAAACTTTGCTATTGAAGATTACTGGCGCTGCATTAGACGAAGCAACACAGTTCATGTTCAATAAAAGCTCATAACGAATTAAGCACAATGGAGACACCAAATGTCTATTTTACTGAATGTCAACAATAAAGATCATGAAATATCAGCCAATCCCACCGATACCCTGCTTTCCGCTTTGCGCGGTGCAGGCTTTTTTAGCGTGCGCTTTGGCAGTCATGATGGGCAAACGGGGGCTGCGGCCGTTTTGGTTGACGGCCAATTAATGAACAGCGATGTGATGCTGGCCGGGCAAGCTGTCGGCCACAAAATTGAAACGGTAGAGGGATTAAATCCAGGTGTGAATGAACTGCACCCAATTCAAAAAGCGTTCGTTGAAACGGGAGCCATTCAATCTGGCTACAGCACCCCCGCCATGATTTTGGCAGCGAAGGCATTGCTGGAGGAAAACCTCAACCCCACCGAAGCCGACGTGCGCGAGGCATTTTCCGGCGTTTTGTGCCGCGAAACGGGCTACGTGAAGCCGGTAGAAGCCGTTCTCCGCGCCGCTGCTTACCTGCGTGGCGAAGACGTGCCACCTTACGACGGCCCCCCCATTGTTGATGCCACTTTCTTTGCCGAACAACCACCCGCCCCTGAAGATGATGGGCCAGAGCTAGCTGGAAGTGGCAACCCTACAGCCACGCAAACGAAACCCCAAACTGACATTCTTTTGACTTCTGGCGTGCCGGAAACGGCCGTTGTCGGTAAACCAGAAACCAAAGTAGACGCGGTTAAATTAACCAAAGGCAACCCCGCCTTCGTGGATGACATCGAGATGCGCGGAATGCTGTACGCCAAGCTGCTCACCAGCCCGCACGCCCACGCCCGCATTTTAGATATAGATGCCAGCGAAGCCGAAGCATTGCCTGGCGTCCATGCCGTCATCCATTACAAAAATGTCAAGCGCGTCAAATATGCCTCTGGCGGACAAAGCTACCCCAACCCGCCCCCACTCGATCAGGTCAGCTTTGATAACAAAGTGCGCTACGTGGGGGATCGCGTTGCGGCCGTTGCCGCCGAAAGCGAAGCCATCGCAGAAGAAGCCCTTAAGTTGATTAAAGTGGAATATGAAATCCTACCTTCTGTCTTCGACGAAAACAAAGCTATCAAGCCCGGTGCCCCCATCATCCATGATGAAGATGACACCGAAAAAATCCACGACGCCAGCCGCAACATTGTGCACCACATTCAGGCCGAAGTGGGCGATGTGGAGCAAGGCTTTGCCGAAGCCAATCACGTTTTTGAGCACACCTACTACGTCCATCAGGTGCAGCAAGCACCGATTGAACCCCACGTCGCCATTAGCTGGTGGGACGCCGACGAGCGGCTGGTAATTCGCACCAGCACCCAAGTGCCGTTCCACGTGCGCCGCATGGTGGCACCGCTGCTGGATTTGCCCGTGCGCCGCATCCGGGTCATCAAGCCGCGCATCGGTGGCGGCTTTGGCGTGAAGCAAGAGATGCTCATCGAGGACATCGTAGGCCACCTCACCATTGCCACAGGTCGGCCGGTGCGAATGGAGCTAACCCGCAGCGAGGAGTTTCGCAGTAGCCGCACGCGCCATCCCCAAACTATCACCTGGAAAACGGGCGTCATGGCCGACGGCACGCTGCACAGTATGCGAATGACCGTCATCGGCAACACGGGTGCTTATGGCACGCACGGCCTGACGGTACAAACCGTCACCGGGCTGCGCGGTCTGAGCAGCTACAACTGCAAAAATCGGGAGTTTGACTGCACCGTGGCCTACACTAATTTGCCTGTCCCTGGTGCATACCGCGGCTACGGTGGACCGCAGGCGCTCTTCTCGTTAGAGTGCCACATGGATGAGATTGCCGCCATGCTCAAGCTTGATCCGATTGAGTTTCGCCGAAAAAACTGGGTGCAGGCTGGCGACCCCATGCCCATCGCCCCGCTGCTGGGCGAAGGCGAAAAAGATACCGTCATTACCGTGCCACTCATTGAATCGTGTGGCCTGAATGAATGTTTTGAGCAGGGGATGAAAGCAATCGGTTGGGAACGGCAGTTTGAGTCGGGCTGGTACGAAGTGCCGGGCAAACCCCACCTGCGGCGTGGCTTAGGCGCGGCCATGTGCATGCACGGCACGGCCATCCCTGGCCTGGATATGGGCGGTGCATCGGTCAAAATAAATGACGATGGCTCGTTTAATGTCCTCGTCGGCGCGACTGATTTGGGTACAGGGTCAGATACGGTACTGAGCCAGATTGCGGCCGAGGTGCTGGGTGTGCCATTAGAGGACATCATCATCTACTCCAGCGACACGGACATGACGCCGTTTGACACGGGGGCTTACGCCAGCAGCACGACGTATATTTCGGGAACGGCCGTAAAACGCGCTGCCGAACAAGTAGCAGACCAAATCAAGGAACGGGCAGCCCTCATGCTGGAACTGGATAGCTGGCACGATATTCGGTTGGAGAATAGACATGCCGTGGCGGGAGACGGCCGTAGCGTCAGCATGGAAGCAATCGGCCTACACAGTTTGCACCAAGACCAGCAGCGGCAAATCATGGCCACCGCCAGCTACGTCAGCATGGATTCCCCTCCCCCCTTCGCCGGGCAATTTGCCGAAGTGGAAGTGGATATTGAAACCGGGCAGGTCACCGTCACCAAGCTGGTGATGGCCGTGGATGCGGGCGTACCTATCAACCCCATCACCGCCAGCGGGCAGGTAGAAGGCGGCATGGTGCAAGCATTAGGCTACGGCCACTGCGAAGAGATGATTTACAACGAAGCGGGCAATTTGGTCAACGATCAGTTTGGCCCCTACCACATCTACCGCGCCGACGAGATGCCCTGGATGCAGACCATCCTGGTGCAAACCAACGAGCCTACCGGCCCCTTTGGCGCCAAAGCCATCGCCGAAATTCCCAAAGATGGCGTGGCTCCAGCCATTGCCAACGCCATCACCAACGCCACCGGCTCCCGCCTCCGCCGCATTCCCTTCACGCCGCCAAAAGTGTATAATGCTTTGCAAAGGATCGTCTAATTCAAAAACCTCTCGCCCAATAAAAAAGAGCATTGCGCTCAAGCTACTTATCAAGTGCGACGCACCTCGCACTTTTGTTTTGGTAGTTTGGCAAGAAAACTTTGAGGCAATTTCGGAAAGTGGCAAGGTAGGACGCCTGCCACAGCACAGAGAGAAGACCCACCTATAGCTACAGCTCAAAAACCAGCAACAAATTGACATAACCTTGCAAGTCTTGAATTATTTTCTGTGGCTTGCATATTCTGGTATTATTGTCGTTATTCATATGGCAATATGTAAAAGCCAAAAAAAATCTTGAATTAGATTGAGCGCATAGTTGGCTTTTGCTTGAGCAAACCACAGAGAAATCGCGCTTAGGTTTTCAAAATATTTTCTGTGGTTTGCTTAATCCCACTGGGTAAAAATCTGACGCATGTCCAGCGACCGACTTTATTATCAGAACGCATACACAACCCGCTTTGAAGCGTCTGTTGTGGAACGCCTAAGAGATGACAAGCAAACGGCCGTCATCCTGAACCAAACCTATTTCTATCCCACCTCAGGCGGTCAGCCCTACGACATTGGCACGCTCAACAATATCCCCGTTTGCAATGTAACCATCCGTGAAAAAGATGCGGCCGTTCTGCATTGGCTAGACATTGCCGATTTATGGCAAGATGAAGTCAGCGGTCACATCAATTGGGCGCGCCGCTTTGATCATATGCAGCAACACACCGGGCAGCATATTTTGTCCCAAGCCTTCATTCAGGTAGCAAAAGCTGAGACCGTTGGTTTTCACCTAAGCGACAATACGCTCACCATAGACCTGCATACAAGCAAACTAAGCCCCAAACAGGTTGAGGACGCTGAATATTTAGCCAACCAGATCATTTGGCAAAATCGCCCCATTCACATTCGCAATGTATCGTCGGTGCAAGCCAAAAAGTTACCGCTGCGGAAGCTACCACCCATGCACGAAGGGAAGCTGCGCCTGATCGAAATTGAACAGTTTGACCTGACGGCCTGCGGTGGCACGCATGTGCAAAATACAGGCGAGGTTGGCGTTATCAAAATTGTGAAGTTGGAACGCCAAAACAACCAGCTAAGGGTATCTTTTGCCTGTGGGCAGCGGGCCTTGCACGATTACCGACTCAAAAATAGCATCGTCAACCAGCTTTCTGCCGAGCTAACCACCGGCATTGATGAGATTGTGCCCAGTGTGCAGCGCGCAAAAGAAGAAAATAAGGATGCCCGGCGACGGCTGAAAAAGCAGCAAGGGCAACTGCTCTTTTTTGAAGCAAAATCATTAATTGAACAAGCCAAAACGATTGGCAAAACGGCCGTTGTCACCCGCGTTTTTAACCCAGACGAGATCGATCCAGGGCAACTGCGGGTTTTGGGCAGCCGTCTCACCCAAAATGACCAGGTCATCGCCTTACTCGGTTTGGCAGGCAAAAAATCACAACTGCTCTTTTGCCGCTCAAAAGATGCCCCAGGCGAAATGAACCAGCTTATCAAACCCGCTCTCAACATACTCGGCTCCGCCGCTGGTGGTGGTTCTGCCATAATGGCTCAAGGCGGTGGGCCTGGTACAGATCGGGCACGCGTTCAGCAAGCCATTGACAAGGCAGAACGGCTGCTCATTGGCCAAATTCGTTAAGCAAAAGTTGTTTTTGCAAACTACAGGAACGTTATGCAAGAAATCGCGGAAAATGTTTTCATAGAAACTGAGTACGACGGTGTGAACGTTGGCGCCATTCGTACCCGACGTGGCATCATCGCTATTGATGTGCCCTCGTACCCACGGCAAGCGCGTGACTGGGCCATGCGGCTCCATGCACTTTCCCCCCGCTCAGTTCAATACACCATTCTCACTGACTATCATGGCGACCGCATTTTGAATGCCCGCTGGCTAAATGCCCCTGTCATCGCCCACGAGGCAACGGCCAACAAGCTACGCAGCTATGACAAGCGGTACCCGCAACTATTGCTAGAAAGTCTTTCCAGCCGCAACCCGGAGTTTGGCCGCGAATTGAGCCAAAGCCCAGTTGAACATGCCAGCCTGAGCTTCACTAAATTTATGCAGCTCTGGAAAGGCGGCACGCAGGTTCAACTAATTGCCACACCTGGCCCCACAACGGGCAGCATTGCTGTTTACCTGCCAAAAAGCGGGGTTTTGTTTGCTGGGGATTGCGTGGTGGCAGATATGCCCCCGCTGCTGGTTGAAGCGGATACGGCCGTCTGGCTGCAAACCATCAACCACCTTCAAAATTGGCCAGACCCGATCCACCACATCGTACCGGGTCGAGGAAAACTGTGCGACTTAGCGGGGCTAACGGCCGTTGCCAACTACATCGAGGCCATGCGTCAGCGCTTGCAAAACCACATCATAAATCAGCTTCCCAGAGAAGAAATCTACAGCTATCAGGCAGATTTTTTGAGCCAATTCTTAAACCCGCCTTTGCCAGTAGAATGGCTAAAAAAGCAAGTAAAGTATAGTTTGGATCATGTGTATGATGAGATACAATTGGCAAATGAATAACCCACAGGCACAGGAAAGAAGCCATGAGACACAAAAAATACGCTGCTAAACAAGCACTCCAGCTTGTTCCATTTTTCAACAATTTGCCGGATGATGAGGCGACCAGCCTCTCAAAGCGGCTTGTTTTACGCCGTTTTGGGCCTGATCAGGTCATTTTTCACCATGGTGATCCCGGTGGATTGCTCTATATCATCATCAAGGGGAAGGTGAAAATCACCCACTCCACCCTAGATGGACAAGAAGCAATGCTGGCGATCTTTGGGGCCGGGGATTTCTTCGGTGAGCTGGCTCTGCTAGATGATTCTCCCCGTTCGGCAACGGTTGAAGCGTTGGAAGAAACGGAAACGCTCACCCTGCATCGGGAAGAGTTCATCCGCTACATTGGCGACAACCCCGACTTTGCCCTGCATGTGCTGCACACGCTGGCGCAACACATTCGTCGGCTCAACAACCAGATTAGCGATATTTTCTTCCTCGATTTGCCTGCACGCCTGGCACGGCAGCTGCTCCAGTTGGCTGCTCAACACGGTAAAGAAACCGACGATGGCATCCGCATTGAGCTTTCTCTGACCCAAACCGACTTGGCCGAAATGACAGGTGCCACTCGCGTAAGCATTAACAAGGCACTTGGTCGCTTCCGGCGGGCGGGCTGGGTAAAAGTGGGCGGTCGCAAATTCACCATCCTGGATGAAGAAGAGCTGCAAAACCTGATCCAGATTTCCGGCGGATCCATCTAGACGGTAATCAGTGATCGGTAATCCGCTCACGGTGTTTTTACTGATTACTGATAACGGTTTACTGATTACGGCTCAATGCGTTTGCTCGCCATTAGCGACCTGCACCTGAACCACGCCGAAAATTGGGCGGCATTAAGCCGAATGCCCGCCCACCCTAACGATTGGCTTATTGTGGCGGGGGACATGGCCGACAAGCTCAAGCATTTCCGGCAGGGAATGGATTTATTGAGCCATCGCTTTGGCAAAATTTTCTGGACGCCCGGTAACCACGACCTGTGGACAATCCCCTCTGATAAAGAAAGCAAACGCGGCTTGGCCAAATATTTGCAACTGGTGGAAATTTGCCGAGAATTTGGCGTTCATTCGCCGCAAGACCCTTTTGTGCAGTTGCCAAACACAGATCCGCCCTTGTTTATTGCCCCTACATTTACGCTTTACGATTATAGCTTTCGGCCAGATGACATCCCTGCGGATGAGGCGCTCGCTTGGGCAGAAGCATCTGGCGTGGTGGCGACAGATGAGATTATTTTGCACCCAGACCCGTATCCATCGCGGCGAGCCTGGTGTGAGGTGCGCTGCCGCTACACGGAGAAGCGTTTGGCAGAAACGGCCGCACACGGCAATATCATCCTCATCAACCATTACCCCCTGCGCTACGATCTGGTTAACTTGCGCTGGATTCCCCGCTTTTCGCTCTGGTGCGGCACAAAACTGACGGAGGATTGGCACACGCGCTTTCCGGTAACGGCCGTTGTTTACGGCCATCTGCACATTCGCGGCACGCACTACCGGGATGGTGTGCGTTTTGAGGAAGTGTCGCTGGGCTACCCGCAAAATTGGCAACCAGAGCGCGGCATCGAACCATACCTACGCCAAATCTGGCCGTTTATTTCTATTTGAAGAAGGTACATGTCCGTAAGTATGCTATTAGAATTGTTAATCATTTGATCCGCTCTTCCTCTTACGAACCAATCCAATGATAGAAAAAATCACACCGCTCCCAAATAAAATGCCGATAACTTCCCAAAACGTTATCTTATAAACTTGAGAACTAAAAATAATCTTAATGCTATCTAAATTCTGCGTACCTATTTTCATTGCATCATATGCTGTTCTAACCTCAGAATAAGGCCTCCCTACTGCAATTTCGATTTCTCTTTCAAGTTGATCAATTTGTAATGTAATATCATCAATTGCATCCGCTTTTTCTTCCGAGGACAAGTCAGCATCCGAATCAGTGATTTGTTGGATCTCATTCTCATAATAAGCTATCAACGTTAACCATAAAACTATGTCTGTTTTGGAATAGTCCCAATTAACAATATTTGTTTCACTGTCCCAGTTAATGTTAACCAAGGTGAAGAAATCAGATGCTGCAGTAGGCTCCGTCTTTACCTCCTGAACACTTCCAGGAAGGACTATTCTTATTCTCCTAAAATCCTTCAAAACGGGGATGGCCACTCCTGGCTCGCTAAAATAAAGTTCGTTATCAATCTCTAAATCTACTTCTAGTTTATATGTGTCGAAAATAATGCCCTCGTCAACTTTAAGTGGCTGAAATGTAAGCGAATCACTAAAATTCCCCAGACACTCTAGTGTGTCAGCAAATCTTCCTTGGGTTGAGTTAATCGCCGTTGCAGTCAAGACATATAAGCTACCGCCAACTGGATCGGGTCTACTAACCTGGTAGTAGCAAGATTCCGCATAAAACTGTGCTTCATTTAATTTATCTAATATTTGCTGGCGATATTGCTCGTTTATAAACTCATCCAGGGTGCCATCTTCGTTGTAAAAAAGCGTAAATTCCTCATGCAAAGAAAAACTGATCGTGGTTTCATGCCTATTTTTTACATCAATTGTTAAATCTTGATTACTTCGAATTTGTTCAGTCTCCCCCCCACACCCTATAAATAGGATTAGTAAAACTATATACAGCCAACATTTTTTTGCTTTCATACTAACTACCTCATCAAAATAAAGTAAAAAACAACCTTAAGGGTTTGAACGCACAGAAGGCTTTCTAACGAACGACGTTATTAGCCTTCTCAATAGAAGGGTATTTCTTAATCAAGAAAAGTTATCCACAATACAAACCCAACAATTGAAAATGCCGAGCATTGGATATGAACCACCTACATTAAAGAATTTATATTTTGTTCAAAGGATGAACTTAGTTGACAGTATGAGCACTTAGATTGTACCAACCCTAGCATAATAAAAAGACAAATGTCAATTCAACTCGGCATAACGCAACGATTTCGCTAAAATAACGTCTTTGCTTAACTAAATCTCAAATTAAGGTAAGCAAACTGTAAGGGTAACTGTGTATAAAAGATGAATGCCTTCTGGAAAATTGATTACCTATGACGATTGAGGAAGAAAACAAGCAGGAACCGACCCCTGAAACGGCCGTTCCAACCCCAACCGACACCGAGGAAATGGCGGTGAAACGGCCGTTCTCCTGGGAATCAATCAGCGTACTGCTTTTGCTGCTTATCCTGGTGATGGCAGGTTATTTTCGCTTTACCGGGCTAACCTGGGGCGAAGGCAACTTCCTCCACCCCGACGAATTCTTCCTGATGGACGTGGCTAGCCGCATCCGCCCGGCTGAGAGCTTTGGCGAATATTTACGCACCTCAGAATCCCCGCTGAATCCGTACAACGTGGATAAGGGGTTTTACGTCTACGGCAATTTCCCCATGACGTTCACCCGCTACTTTTCGGAGTGGGCAACCTCGTTCTGCAACAACTATGCTGATTTGTGTACCCAAACCTATAACAGCTTCTACGGCTTGCAGCAGAGCGGCCGTTTCCTGTCTGCCCTGGTTGATTTGTTCACCGTTTTCCTCACGTTTTTAATTGGGCGACGGCTTTATAGTTGGCAGGCGGGCTTGCTGGCAGCCTTTTTCCAGGGAACGGCCGTCATGGCCATCCAGCAATCCCACTTTTTCACGATGGACAATTGGGCGGCATTTTTTGTGGCGTTGGGGGTGTATACGGCCGTTCGCGCCGCCGGATTTGGGGACGAAAAGCAAAAGTGGCAGCTACAGTGGTGGATACTGTTTGGTCTCAGCCTGGGGCTGGCCGTCGCCTCCCGCATCAACGTCGCACCGCTGGCAATCATTATCAACATTTCGGCCGTGGCCTGGCTAGTGCGGCGCGGCCACACCTGGCGCAGGCTGCGCCAAACCAGCCACGGTGCGCTCGATTTTCAGCGCGTCTTTTTGGGCGTGCTGGTCGCCGCCACCGTCTCGCTGGTGGTCTTCCGCCTGGCCCAGCCCTACGCCTTTGCCGATGCCACCATCGCCCGCAACGAGGTCATTAGCCAAACTGGCGAGGAACCGGGTGCAGTTTCGGTCTGGCTGCGCTCGATTATCGGTTTCAACCCGCAGTGGCGCAGCAACCTGGATGAAATCCAGCAGCAGCAAAGCCCGGAGGCGGTCTTCCCCCCCGCCCTGCAATGGACAGATCGGGACGCCATCGTCTTTCCGTTTACCAACATGATCCTGTACGGCATGGGCATTACCGCCGGATTGGCAGCCTGGGCGGGCCTTTTTTGGGCGCTGTGGCGCATTGTGCGCGCTCGCCCAGACTGGCTGGTTCACGCCATCCCGGTTAGCTGGAGTCTGCTCTACTTTTTGTTCATGGGCACGCGCTGGGTCAAATCAATCCGCTACTTTTTGCCAATTTACCCCACCCTCTTTTTGCTGGGCGGCTGGGCATTATGGGTCATCTGGCAGCGGGCGCGGCAGAGCGAACAGCGGCGCAACCTCAAGCAAGCCCTCGCTGCTGGGCTGGTTGCCCTGGTGATGATTCCCAGCTTTTTGTGGGCCAACGCTTTTGTGCAAATTTACAAAGAGCCAATCACCCGCATCGCCGCCTCGGCGTGGATGTTTGAGAATATTCCCACAGGTGCCACGCTTATTTATGAAGCCAACGGCGAAACCAAAGCGTATGCCTTGCCACTCAAAGGGTACGATTTTCAGGTGGAGGGTAACCCGCTCTTTCTGCCCGTCATTTTGCCGGAGGATGGGATGTTAACAGCCGTTCGCCTCAACATGCTGTCCATCCCCACCGACCCGGCTGGCGTTCGCACCGGGCAAAGCGAGCCAATTACCCTGCAGGCCGGGCTGCACAATGGCCCCACCGAGACAACCGATTTGGTCATCACGGAAACGGAAGCAAGTTATCTGCTGGATTTGCCGGAGACGGCCGTTGCCGCCAATAGCCCCCTGCAAATCGTGTTAGAAATGACGGCGGGCAGCACACCAGTCCGCGCCCAAACCAGCCTGCTCATGAACGAACATTGGGATGGCATATTGCCTTACGACGTGAACGGCCGTTCCGCCTACGGCGCCCACTTCACCGAAGTCACGGGCGGGCAGCGCCCCATCACCAATCCAGATGACCCAATCAAGCGGGACGAGATGGTGCAGTGGCTGGAAGAGGCAGATTACGTGGTGTTGAGCAGCCAACGCGCCGTCTGGTCGCTGCCGCGCCTGCCGCTCACCTACCCCATGACCACACGCTACTTCGAGGCCCTGTTCAGCGGCGAGTTGGGCTTTGAGCTAGTGGCTGAATTCCACGCGCCGCTAAAAATTGGGCCGCTGCACATCAGCGACACCACCGGGCAGATTGGCTGGGGCGAAATGCCAGAAGTTGGTTGGCCGCCACCGGGCGATTTGGCGGCGGAAGAAGCGTTTAGCGTCTACGACCATCCGCCCGTCTGGATTTTTGCCAAGACCGACGCATACAGCCGCGAAAACACCGTTGCCATTTTGGGCGAGGTGGATTTGAGTCAAGCGGTGTTTATGAACCCCGGCCAGGCCACGGAAGCGATGAATGGGCTGATGCTGTCGGAAACGGCCGTAACCACCCAACGCGCTAACGGAACATTCAATGACATCTTCAACCCAGACGGTGCACTCTCGCAAAATCCGGGATTGGCGGCGTTGATTTGGTGGCTGGCAGTCATCGCGTTGGGATTAGTCACTTTCCCGCTGACCTTTGCCATCTTCCGCTGGCTGCCCAGCCGGGGCTACGTTTTGTCGCGCATCCTCTCCATTTTGCTCATTTCTTACTTTGTTTGGCTGACGGCCAGCGCAGAACTGTTCCAAAATTCGCGGGGTACGCACCTGCTAGCGCTGCTGGTCATCATCATTTTGAGTGGGCTGGTGCTGCTGCGGCGCGGTGGGGAAATTCGTAGTTGGGTGCGGCGTAATCTGGCGTTCATCGGCGTGGTGGAGCTGATTGCGGTGGGTCTGTACCTCATCGCTATCCTCATTCGCGTACGCAACCCGGACGTGTGGGACGTGATTTGGGGCGGCGAAAAACCGATGGATCTGACTTATTTTACGGCCGTACTCAAATCCACCAGCTTCCCCCCCTACGACCCCTGGTTTGCAGGCGGCTACATCAACTATTATTACTACGGCTTCGTTTACACAGGTGTGCTTACTAAGCTGCTGGGCATCATCCCCACCGTGGCCTACAACCTGAATTTGTCCATGCTGTTTAGCTTTACGGGCATGGCGGTGTTTAGCATTGCATATAATCTTGTTGTTTCATGGCGAACTGACCCCCTCCCTAACCCTCCCCCTGACAGAGGGAGGGAACAAAGCCCCCTCTCCCATGAGGGAGAGGGCTGGGGTGAGGGTAGATTCCTTCACAAAAAGGGAATATACGCTGGCGCAATCGCCATCACTCTTGCCATCCTACTGGGAAACCTGGGGCAAGTTGGGGTGTTGGTGGATGCCTGGTACAAGGCGGGCAATCCGACGCTGGAAGAGAGTGTGCCGCTGGTGGGTACGGCCGTTCGCATCTTGGATGGCGGTTTCAAAGTGATCAGCGGTACGCCTGCCCCCATTTATCCTGGTGACTGGTTCTTCCTGGCCTCCCGCGCCCTCAACTTTGACGAAGGTGAAGCCGGTCCCATCACCGAATTTCCCTTCTTCACTTTCCTTTACGGCGATTTACACGCCCACATGATTGCCCTGCCGCTGACGATGCTGGCATTGGCGTGGGCGATCTCACTGGTGTTCAAGGCAAGGCAAAAGTCGGAAACGCAGACAACTGCCTGGTGGGAGACGGCACTCATCTGGTTCGTCGGGGCGTCGTCTATCGGCGTACTGCAAGCGACCAACATTTGGGATTTGCCGACTTACGCAGTCATCGGGGTGCTGGCAGTGGTTTATGCGGTTGTGGAAGAAAACGGCCGTACCCTCAACCTCCAAATTCTGGGGCAAATTGGATTGAAAACGGCCGTGCTCATTGGTCTGGCCTTCCTGCTTTTCTGGCCATTCAGCAGCAACTTTGGCGCAGGCTTCAGCTCCATTGTCCCGTGGGATGGCTCGACCAGCTTCCTGGGCAACTACTTAGTTGTCTACGGTCTGTTTTTATTTTTCGTGCTTACGCATCTGGCCCGCGAGTTCCGCGCCTGGACGCGCACCTGGACGCAAGAAGGCTTGCGCCAGTGGGAATCCGCTGCCGCACCGCTGCTGTTAGCCCTCGGTTTATACATCATTTTGCTGCTCATTTTGTTCCGCATGGGGTATTGGATTGCTCCGGTGGTGCTTACGCTCACCGTCGTGGCCGGACTGCTCGGGCTGCGCCCCAATTTACCCGCTGCCCGCCGCATCATCCTCATTTTGATCGCCTCGGCGCTGGGCATTACCCTGTTCGTAGAGTTTTTTGTGGTGGAAAACACCGTAGGGCGGATGAATACCGTCTTCAAATTTTACATGCAGGTATGGCTGATTTTGAGCGTGGTTGGGGGCGTTACGGCCGTTTGGGCGTGGCCCTCCATCCAAAAGAAAGAAACGAGTCGCAAAGCATGGTTGGCGGTGCTGGGCGTGCTGGTCGCTGCCGCTGCGCTGTATCCCATCCTGGCCACCAAAGCCAAGTGGGACGTGCGCCTGAGTCAGGAAGCCCCCATTACGCTGGACGGCATGGCCTTCATGCCCTACGCCAACTACGCCGAAAGCCAGGGAGCCGGGGGCAATGTGCCGCTCTCCTTCGATTATGAAGCCCTGAAATGGATGCAGATGAACATACCCGGCTCGCCCGTGGTGGCCGAAGGCTACAGCGACAACTATTATCGCTCTATCACCAATCGGGTCTCCATGTACACGGGTTTGCCCGGGATTATTGGCTGGAGCGGCCACCAGCGGCAGCAGCGCGCCATTTTGCCCGGCCAATTTATTGACCAGCGTCTGCGTGATGTGGCCACGCTGTACAACACGACCAACGTGCAGGAAGCGCAAAACATCCTGGCAAAATATGATGTGGGCTACGTCTACGTGGGGCAACTGGAGTGGGTGCTGTACAGTCCGCCCGGGCTAAATAAGTTCGACCAAATGGTGGAAATGGGCATTTTGGAAGAACTGTACCGGAATGCTGGGACGAGTGTTTATAAGGTTTTGGATAGTGGGAATATTTCTTTGAGTAATTAAAAGGTTATGTGTTGAGGTGTTTAAGTGTTCAAGTAATCATTAAGCCACTTGAGAACTTGAACACTAAAACCATCAAGGTTTTTTATGCTAGCTTGGGCAGACATTTTTGCGGCAATTAGATGGTGGAGCGTGCTGTTTCTGTTGGGAACGGCCGTAACCCCTCTCGCCTTCTCCCTCTTCAAAAAACTGCCGGATCGGGGCTATGCTTTTGTGAAGATGCTGTCGCTGCTGTTGGTGAGCTATCTCTTTTGGTTTTTGGGTAGCCTGGGCTTTTTGCAAAATAACCTGGGCGGCATTCTGGTAGCTATTGCACTAGTCATCGGTCTTTCTTACTGGGCGTATCGCCGCACCGGAGCGGAGCTCCGCGCCTGGATTTGGGGGCGGTGGCAGCACATCTTGCTGACGGAGCTTGTATTTGCCCTGCTGTTTGGCCTGTGGGTGTGGGTACGCGCCCAAAATCCGGCCATCGTCGGTACCGAAAAACCAATGGAATTTGCTTTTCTCAATGCTGTCGGGCGCAGCACCAGCTTCCCGCCAGTTGACCCCTGGCTCTCTGGCTTTGCCATCAGCTACTACTACTTTGGCTATGTGATGACATCGGTGCTGGCGCGGTTAGCGGCCGTTTCTGAACCAGTCGCCTTTAATTTAGGTATTGCCTGGCTACTTGCAGGTACGGGCGTAGGTGCATTTGGGCTCGTTTATAATCTTGTGCTCAGTTATGGGCAGCACCTCAAGCAGGCAGCATCTCGCCTGGCACTAACTTTGGGGTTAATAGCGGCGATTGCTTTGCCTATAGCCGGAAACCTACAGGTCATTCTGGAAACGTTACACGGGAATGGTATAGGTTCCGCCGAATTTTGGGCATGGCTCGACGTACGCAACATTAACGGCCCGGCAGTTGATCTAGAAAGTCCACGATATTTATGGTGGTGGCGCAGCTCCCGTGTTATTAATGAATATTCCTTGTCTGGTCAGATGATCGAAGGGCTGGAACCCATTGCGGAATTTCCCGGCTTTAGCTTCATTTTAGGCGATATGCACCCGCACGTTCTGGCCTTGCCGTTTGCTTTTTTAAGTTTGGCGGTGGCCTTTTTGTGGTGGCTGGAAGAAGAAAGGGAGATTGGAAATCGGAGATTGGAGATTAAACGAAATCAATCTCTAATCTCCAATCCTTCGGCTACGCTCAGGACAAACCTGCAATCTCTAATCCCCAACAGGCCTTTGTGGCTCATCACTGTGCTAATTCTGGGCGGATTGTCCTTCCTTAACACGTGGGATGTGCTGATTCACCTGTTTGTGGTGTTGGGGGCGTTTGTGCTAAACCGCTGGCGACGGTTTGGCTGGCGCAATCAATGGATCACGGAGGCAATTTGGCTGGCCGCTTTGCTGGTGATTCCGGCAGTTTTGCTTTACTTGCCATTTTATTTGGGCTTTCGCTCGCAGGCAGGCGCACCCTTTTTGCTGCCAACGCTGGTACGCCCCACCCGCCTGCCTCACTTTTTGATTATTTTTGGCCTGCCGCTGCTGAGTATTTGGGTATTGGTGTTGAGTTTGGTTAGTCGGTATAAGTTTAAGCAGTGGAAGTCTGGGCTGGTTACGGCCGTGACCCTTATCGTTGGGCTGATGATTGTGGCCATGTTGTTGGGGCTCGTTGTGGCCAGCAGCGCCGACGGTGCCGGACGCATCCTGGGCCTCGCGAATGAACTTGGCATCTTACTGCCCGATCGACCGGAAGGATCCATAGCCTTTGGTTGGGGATTTACGGCCGTCTTTGCCATCTTGCCCACCGTTTTAAGTGCCAAATTTACTACCCCTAGCGTCACGCTCATGCTGGCAGCACTGCTTGGCTTGGTCGTGATGGTTTGGCAAGGCTTACTAAATAAAAGCGGAACACAGAGTGACACTGAGGAGGCACAGAGTTTCACAGAGGAGATCGCCCCTCCCTTCACCTCGTCACCCACTCACCTGGTCACCCACTCACCCAGTCCCTTACCATTTGCGCTACTGCTCATCGCCACCGGTGCTCTGCTCACTCTGGGGCCAGAGTTTGTCTATTTGCGAGATAATTTTGGGGTGCGGCTGAACACAGTGTTCAAATTTTATTATCAGGCTTGGGTGATGTTTGGCGTGGCTGGACTGTTCGGTTTGTCTTATTTATGGCTAGCGGCGCGGGAAAGTGGTCGCAAATTGATTCCTGCCGGGGTAACAGTGGTTTATACGGCCGTTTTCGTTGGCACTTTACTCTTCCCCTACTATGCCGTCCAATCTCGCGCCATTGAGTTTCGTGGCCCAGTGGAATCGGCCAGTCGGCAACCACCAACGCTGAACGGATTAGCACAAACGGCAGCTTTCAACCCGGATGAGTATGCGGCAATTATGTGGTTGCGCGACAATGTTGATGGCACACCAACCATTGTTGAGGCGGTTGGTGGGCAATATTCGGCATACGGCCGTATCTCCGCCAGCACTGGAATCCCTACCCTGCTGGGCTGGGCTGGGCATGAGTACCAGTGGCGCGGCTATACCACACCAGAACCCGCCGAGCGCGATCCGGTAGTGCGCGACATTTACACGTTACCCGGCTGGGATAATAACAATATCGCCAGCGTGCTGGATGTGTATAGCGTAGATTACATTTATGTGGGTCATTTGGAACGCAACACCTATGGGCTGGACGGCCGTTTGCCCGGCAGCAACAAATTCAGCGAGCAACTAGAAGTTGCTTACCAGAACGGCTCTGTTACCATTTACCGCTGGCAGAGCAGACAGTAACCAGTAAACGGTAATCTGTCATCAGTTACTAATTACCGATCACCGATAACTGATTACCGATTACGGATAACAAATGGAGATTTTCCCGACACCCCAAGCAATACACAGGCAGCCTGTAGCAGGTTGGTTGAGCCGCCTGACGGTGGCAGATGGGCTGCTGGGGATTATTTTGCTGGCAGCGGCCGTTTTGCGGCTGGCTAATTTGGGATATTTGCCGCTGTCAGATGCAGAGGCAGCGCAGACGTTGGCCGTCTGGAGCTTTTGGCAACCAGAAACGGCCGTCATTGCCCCCGGCAGCCCCGCTTATTTCAGCTTGACGGGCTGGCTCACGCAGCTATTTGGCTTTGGCGATGGCGTGATGCGGCTCGTCTCGGCATTGTTTGGTATGGGGCTAGTCTACCTGCCCTGGCTACTGCGCCATCGTTTGGGGACGCAAGGGGCGTTGGTAACGGCCGTTCTGCTTACCATTTCCCCGCTTGGCACCCTTGTTTCTCGCACGGCAGGTGGCGATAGCATCGCCCTGTTTGCCTTGCTGCTGCTGCTCATCGCTTTCATTCGCTACCAGGAAACGGCCGCTACCCGCTGGCTCTACACACTTTTTGGCGCACTCGGTTTGGGGCTGGCGAGTTCGGCACTGTTTTACAGCGGTCTGGCCACGCTGCTGCTGGCCTGGTTTGTTCATGCGCGGCTAGGGCTATCGCTGTTTGTGGCGGGCTGGCAGGTGCAGCCCACAGAAACCAACTGGCGCAAGGGAACGGCCGTTGGCCTGGCAATTTTCCTGCTGTTGAGCAGCTTCTTTTTGCTGCTGCCCACAGCCCTGGGCGCGTCCGCCGGATTAGCCGGCGAATGGTTCCAGCAGTTTGGCGGGGAACTTACGCTCGATCCGCTGCTGGCCTTTGTGCGCTATGAGCCAGCATTGGTGGTTTTGGGATTGGTTGGCCTGCTGTGGGCCATTGTGCGCGGCTATCCGCTGGCGCTCTTTGCCGTCTACTGGTTCAGCGGTGGCCTGATTTTGCTGCTGCTCCAGCGCAACTTTATGAGCAATGCGCTGCTGCTGACGCTGCCAACTGCGCTGCTGGCCGGGATTGTGGTAAATGCAGCCTGGCGGCGGCGCTGGGGCTGGTTTAGCGGCATCACGGCGATGGTAACGTTAGGTGGCATCTTCGTACTGCTGGTCAATATAGCCAGACTGGGTCGCATCGCACAAATCAACCCGCAAGAGAGCACCCTTTATTTAATTGTGATTTTGCTAACGGTTTTGTTTGTGGGGCTGGTGCTTTACTTTGCAGCTTCTGAGGAGGCAACGGCCGTTTCGCAAGGCATCTTGCTGGCGCTGTTGGGCTTTGCTATTTTTTACCAGTGGGGGGCGGGCTGGTGGTTGGGGCAGCAGGCGGCCAACGATCCGCGTGAACGCTGGGTGCAAACCGGCACCGACCTGGCCATTCGTGAATTGGATGAGACTGTACAAACCTTGTCTCGCCAGCTAGCCAACTCTGACACTGCGCTACAAATCGGCACGACGCTGAATGTTCCAGCCTTAAACTGGTATTTGCGTGAATATAATCAGCTTGAGCAGCTCGATGCGCTGCCGCTTGCGCCAAATCAGCAGGTCATTATCACCGATTTCAACCCAAACTCACGGCTGGCAACAGGCTACAGCGGTACCGATTTTGCTATCCGGCGCAGCGAACCGATTCCGCCAGACGAACGCCCGCCAACGGCCGTCTACGACACATTCCGCTGGTGGTTTTTCCACGACAGTACGGCCGTTGCCCCTGCGGAACGCGCCATCGTTTGGGTACGGGCAGATTTAATTAACGGACAACCGTAAGATGAATTTTATTTTTTGGAACACAGAGTTACACGGAGGAGGCACAGAGCTTCACAGAGCAAAAACTCTCTGTGAAGCTCCGTTTATCTCTGTGAAACTGTTCCTGCTTTTTACTCATGAGTAACTTTTCTGAGCAAACCTTGCAGCCGTGGCAGGTTGATCTGCCCACCTATGCCGACCCGCAAAGTCAGGCGCTCATTCAACGCTGCCTGGCGGGTGAGGAAAGTGCCTACGTAGCGCTGTATAACGGGTACGCCGGGATGATTTACCGACTGTGCATCAGCCTGCTGCAACACCGGGAAGATGCGGAAGAGGTGCTGCAAGACAGCTTCGAGTACGCCTTCCGCCGCTTGGATCAATATGACGCCAGCAAATCTGCCTTCAAAACGTGGCTGTACCGCATTGCGGTGAGCCGCTGCCACAACAAGCGGCGGCGCAAATGGCTGCCCACCTTTTCGCTGAGCCAGCTCATCCAGCAGGGGCAAGACGTTACGGACAGTGACACCCCCACCCCGGCAGAAACGATGCAGCTTACGGAAAAACAGCAGGTCGTTTGGGCAGCAATTCAAAATTTATCTGGCAAGCTGCGGGAAACGGCCGTGCTGCGTTATTACGAAGGATTTACATTTGTAGAAATCGGCCACATTTTGGGCATTCCCACCAAAACGGCCGAATCCCGAATGCGGCTGGCGCACAACGCCCTGCGTAAAGCGCTGGCGGAGCAAATTGAACGATGACGATGATGCCTCAGGAACAACAGGTGCGGCAGCTAGTGCGTGAGACGCTGACCCAAGTTGGGCAGATTGAAAACGGCCGTCTCACCCAACTGATGCCCGCTATTCCAAAGAAGAAACGGCCGTTTTGGCAAAATTGGCTTGCTCAACCGTTAGCAGGTCAACTAGCTATAGCGGCAATGCTGTTTGTGCTGCTGCTGGGTGGCTGGCATTGGGTCAACAACGGCAGCAATGCCGTTTGGCAAGCGCTGCCCACCAGCGTGGCCGTCACTGCCACCACCACCAACACGCCCACGGCTACCCAAACGCAAACGAGGGTGATGGTCACGGAAACGGCCGTCAGCCAACAACCAGCGCCGGCCATCGTGCAAACCCCGGCACCGCTACCCACGCCGGTAGCGGCCGTACCCATCAATCAGATATTAAGTAATTGAGTAATTGGGTAATTATGTAATTGTCCAATTACCCAATTACTTCCCAATCGAATGCAGAAATTTTATGAGTGAACTAACAACACCTGAACCCAAAACCGACCTGCTATCACGGCCTTTGTTGGCCAGCATGAATATTGATTGGGAAAAAGCCGCCTATCTGCTGATTTTGCTGGCCGCCATCGTTACCCGCTTTTGGGGGCTGGGCGACCGGGTGATGAGCCACGATGAAAGCCTGCACACCCAATTTTCCTACCAATTTTTCATTGGCGATGGTTTCAGCCACACACCCCTGATGCACGGGCCGTTTCTGTTCCACATCACGCCCATTTTTTACTGGCTGTTCGGGGATAGTGACTTTTCGGCGCGGGTGCCGGTGGCTATTTTTGGCATTATTTTGGTGGCCATGCCTTACTTTTTGCGCCCCTGGCTGGGCAAAATTGGGGCATTGGTCACGAGCTTCCTCTTCCTCATTTCCCCCTACCTCACCTACTACTCCCGCTACATTCGCCATGATATTTACGTCATCGTCTGGGCAATGATCATTTTCATTGCCATTTGGTATTACTTCCAAACCAAAGAGGACAAATATTTGTGGTGGTTTGCCGCTGGCAATGCCTTAATGTTCTCTACCAAAGAGGTTTCTTTCATTTATGTGGCAATTTTTGGCAGCTTTTTGATTATTCGGCTGCTGCCGCAGGTTTGGCTGGCTCCCTGGCTGCGGAACAATTTAAGCAAGCTCACCTCGCCCGTGCTGCTGGCACTGCTGGGCCTGCTGATGGTAAGCGGCGGTCTGTTGGCAGAGCAGTTCATCGCCGGGCAAGAGGCATCGACCCTGTCTGAAGAAACGGGCGTTTTTGCGGCCGATCCTGAGGAAGATGCCCTGGTTGTCACCAGTGGCGAAGAAGCCAGTGCGGTAGAAACGCGCCTAGGCTGGGTAGAAATTATTGGCATTATCGCTTTTAGCGCGGGTCTGTTTTGGATGGCGGCTCGGTTTCGGCCGTTTTTGAAGAATTACGCCGAATTTGATCTGATTGTGCTGTTTACCACGCTCATTTTGCCGATGGCCTCGCCGCTGCTTGTGGTGTTGGCGGGCGGCAATCCGCTGGATTACACCAATCAGATGAATGGTTGTTTGGTAGCCGGGCAAGAGACGATGACGGCCGTTCAAATCTTCTTTGCCCGCGTTTTCAGCCTCACCTGCTGGGGCAGCTTCGTCAACTCCTCCCTCTTTTTAACGGCACTGTTCCTCATAATCACAGCGGCAGCTGCCATCTTGGTGGGCCTGTGGTGGGACCAACGGCGCTGGGTTATTGCGGCACTCATTTACCACACCATCTTTTTTGTGCTGTACACTTCTGTTTTCACCAACATTGGGGCGGGCTGGACCAGCGGCACGATTGGCTCGCTGGGCTACTGGCTGGAGCAGCAGGAGGTCCAGCGCGGCAATCAGCCAGGGTTCTACTACTTCTTTGTGGTGCCATTTTACGAATTTTTACCGCTAATCTTCTCGCTGTTGGCCATCCGTTTCTGGCTATTGAAGCAAAAAATCAATCAGGTGACGGGGTATTGGCTGACGGCCGTTCTCCTCGCCTTGTTAGGGTACAGCCTAGGCAACTGGGTGTTCAACTTAGAGAATCTTGCCAACGATTTGCCCACTAACCGCCTGCCGGGAATTTTGATTGGCCTGCTCATTCTGGGCGTGGCAATTGTAGCTTGGCTCATTATCCGGCGGGGGCAAATTTTGCAGGCACATGGCCTGGAAAGCAACCTATTTGGGCTGTTGAGCAAGGACATCATGTGCGATTTTGTGGCCTTTGCGAGCTGGTGGCTGGTTCTCACCTGGGTCGCCTACACTGTCGCCGGGGAGAAAATGCCGTGGCTAAGTACCCATTTTGTTATTCCGATGGGTCTGCTGGCGGGCTGGTACGTTAACGAACGCTTTAAGGAATTTGAATGGCGCGATCTGTTCTCGCGGCAGGCGTTGCTATTTGCCGGATTGACTTTGGGATTGATTGTGGCCATTTTTGTGGCACTGGGGCCTGTTTTGCTAGGCCGCGTGCAGCTTGGCAACCAGCAGCTTGGCAACCTGACCCAGCTTGGGCAATTGCTGGGCGGCATTGCCCTGGCAGCCATCGTCTTTTGGTTTTGGCAGCAGGCGCGGGAGGAGGTAAACGGCCGTCTCCGCCGACCCCTCGTCATTTTGAGCGTCTTCATCTTGCTCAGCCTGCTCACCATTCGCTTTACCTACCTCTCTAGCTGGCCCAATGCCGATTATGCCCGCGAATTTATGGTGTATGCCCACGGCGCACCCGCCGCCAAAAGCATGGTGCTAGACCAGATCGAAACGCTTTCCACGCGGATGCACGGCGACAAAAGTTTGCGCGTGGCCTTTGGTGGCAGCGGCGTTTCCTGGCCGTTTACCTGGTACATGCGCGAATATCCCAACCGCGTCTACTTTGGCGAAAGCCCGTCGGCCACGTTAAACGAATCGCCCGTGGTGATTGTGGGACGCAGCAATTGGGACGAGGTTGATCGGCTGCTGGGGAACAATTACACCTACCGCACCTTCACCTACCTTTGGTGGCCGATGGAGGAGTATCGTAACATTAACTGGGCCGCCATTTTGGGTGATCCCAATCGGGACGCGGGGGTAGAGCGACGCGGCTTGCTCAACCCGGACGTACGCCAGGCACTGTGGGACATCTTCTTCTACCGCGATTTCAGCACCTACAGCCAGGTTTTTGGCGGCACGCTCACCGACGGCCAATGGCCGCTGCGGGACGATTTGCGCCTGTACTTACGTAAGGATGTGCTGGCCGATTTGTGGGATTACGGGGTAGAAACCGTCGGTGCGCCAGGTTTGGAAGTGCCTTACGAAGAGGGTGAAATCCAGATGGTGCCGGAGCTAGTCATTAACCCCAGCGGCATTGCCGGTGTGGCGGATGACCAGCTTTTTGCCCCGCGTGATGTGGTGGTGGGTGAAGACGGCCGTATCTACATTCTCGATTCCGGCAACCAGCGTGTTCAGATTTTTGATGCCACAGGACAACTGGTTGATAGCTTTGGCGGCCCCGGCACGGGCAACGGCCAGTTCAATCTGGAAGGGCAAGGGCCGTGGGGTCTGGCCATTGATGAACAGTTTGTGTACGTGGCCGATACCTGGAACCATCGCGTACAGCAATTTACGCTAGATGGGCAATTTGTGGGCAGCTACGGCCGTCCCGGCAACAGTGTTGATGATCCGCAGGGGCAAGGGCTGGGGCTGTTCTTTGGCCCGCGCGACCTGGCTCTTATTGACGATAGGCGTGTCCTGGTAACAGACACGGGTCACCATCGCATTCAGGTGATGGATGCAAACGGAAACTTCATCGGGCAGCTTGGGGCTGGCAGCGACCAGTTTGGCGCAGCGTTGGGGCAGTTCTACGAACCAGTGGGCATTGCCACCGGATCCGATGGGTTTGTGTACGTGGCTGATACGTGGAACGGCCGTATCCAACAGCTTACCGCCGACTTGATTCCAGTAAACGAATGGCTGCTGGACACTGGCTGGCCAGCCAACACCTCGGTGAACAATAAACCGTACCTGGCCGTAGACAGCGGGGGCCGCGTTTATGTTACGGACCCAGAAGCGGCGCGAGTGCTCATTTTTGACCAGACGGGCAACTACATTGGCAAATTTGGGCAGTTTGGCACGGATACCAACAGCTTTAACCTGCTCAACGGCATTTTCATTGACCAGCAAGACAATATCTATGTGGTAGATGCGGGCAATAACCGCGTACTGAAATACCCTCCGATTTTTGGCCCGGCCATACCCGTTGAAATTCCGCTGGAAGAGTCGGTTGAAGAGGAGCCAGAAGACACCATTGATGAAGAGGCAGAGGACGCGCCACTGGAAGATGCCGAAAATGAGGACGATGCCGAAGAAGAGCCGCTAGAGGAGGAAGAAAGTGAGGATGAGACGGCCGTTGACCCCACCGAACCGCCTGCCGATGAGAGTGACAATTAGACGGCCGTAATTTGATAGGGGTTGGTAGGGGCAAGGCAGTTGGCCACGATCCCCCGATTTTCGACAAAACACCCTCTCCAACTGCCTCGCCCTTACTTCAATCGGAGGACGCATGGATTTTGCAGGCAAGGTTGTTTTAGTCACAGGCGGGTCGCGGGGCATTGGCCGGGCGATCTGCCAACAGTTTGCCCAGCATGGCGCACAGGTGGTGGTCCATTACAACCGCAACCAAGCCGCCGCCGAAGAAACGGCCGCAACCCTTGCAGGCCAAAACCACCACATCGCCCAAGCAGAAATGGCCGATCCCAAAGCGTTAGAGCGGTTGGTAGCAGAGGTGATGGAGAAGTACGGTCGTATTGATATCTTGGTGAACAATGCGGGCATCTATAAAGAACATCCGCTGGCAGAAGTAAGTTTTGCAGCGTGGCAGGCGGCATGGCAACAAACGTTGTCCGTGAATCTGGTGGGCGTGGCAAACCTGAGTTACTTGGTAGGGCAGCAAATGATTCGGCAGGGATACGGCCGTATCATCGCCGTTTCCTCGCGGGGTGCCTTCCGGGGCGAACCCACCGCCCCAGCCTACGGTGCCAGCAAAGCGGGGCTGAACGCCATGAGCCAGTCGCTGGCAAAATACTTGGCACCGTACAACATTTTTGTCGGCGTGGTGGCTCCTGGTTTTGTAGAAACCGACATGGCCGCCGAGCATCTAGCAGGCGACACAGGCAACGCCATTCGCAGCCAAAGCCCCCTTAACCGCGTGGCTACGCCCGATGAAGTCGCCTACCCCGTCCTCTTCTTAGCTGCCGAAGGCACTCAATTCCTCACTGGAGCCATCGTAGACGTCAACGGTGCATCCTACCTCCGCACCTGATCCCCTCAAACCTGTCCGGTTTTTTCCGCTGGCTTGCACAAAGTTGCCCCATTGCCTAAACTCCGAACAGCTCGATTTCTTCAACACAAAGGTGGTTAATGACTGTCAAAAATAATCACAATACAGCCCAGGCAGGACGATTTGGCACGTTTACAGGTGTCTTTACCCCCAATATTCTCACCATTTTAGGCATTATCCTCTTCCTGCGCGTGGGCTGGGTGGTAGGCCAAGCTGGGCTGTGGGGAGCGTTGGCCATCGTGGTGCTGGCTAACCTCATCTCTTTCCTCACCGGTTTGTCGCTTTCGGCCATTGCCACCAGCATGGACGTGCGTGCCGGGGGCAACTACTATCTCATCTCCCGCTCGTTGGGACTGGAAGTGGGTGGGGCGATTGGCATTCCGCTTTATCTCTCTCAGGCAATTTCCATAGCGTTTTATATCATTGGCTTTACCGAGGCGTTGCTGGCCATTGAGTTTTTTCAAGGGATTGATCCCCGGTTGATTGCCACGGCCGTTGCCCTTCTTTTTGCCGTCATTGCCTACATTGGGGCTGATTTTGCGCTGCGTATCCAGTTTTTCATCCTGGCTGTGCTAGTCATCGCCCTGATTTCCTTTTTTGCAGGCGGTTGGGACAGCTTTGGCACGATCAATTTTTCGGCTAACTACACCATAGGCAACAGCTTCTGGACTGTATTTGCCGTCTTCTTCCCGGCTGTGACTGGGATTGAGGTGGGCATCAGTCTCTCTGGCGATCTAAAAGACCCTAGCAAAAGCATCCCCCGTGGCACGATTGCCTCGATTGCAGTAACGGCCGTTGTCTACATCCTTGCCGTTATCTGGTTTGCCACCCACCTCACCGCCGACGAACTGATCAACAATAATTTGGCAATGCAAAGCGTGGCATTTGTACCTGGGCTTATTTTGGCAGGGGTCTGGGCAAGTACCCTCTCATCAGCGTTGGGCAGCGTGTTGGCCGCGCCACGCACCCTGCAAGCCATCGCCCAGGATCGCGTGCTGCCCGTGTGGATGGCCGGCAAAATGGGCAGCCAAACCGAACCACGTGTGGCTGTACTCATCTCTGCCATCATTGCGGTTATCGTCATTTGGCTAGGCGATTTAGATTTTGTCGCACCCATTATTTCCATGTTTTTTCTAAATACCTACGGCATGGTCAATCTGGTGGCCAGCATTGAGAATTTGGTAGGCAATCCCAGCTATCGCCCTCAATTCAAAATCCCCTGGTTTATCTCTATGCTGGGGGCAATTGGCTGTTACGGAGCCATGTTCCTCATTAGCCCAGTGGCCACAATAATCGCCATTGTCATTACCTATGGTGTCTTTTTTGCCCTGGAGCAACGGCAGGTGCGGCACACCTGGGGAGATGTGCAAATTGGCATCTGGATCGCCATTGCACGTTATGCTCTACTGCAAATGGAAAAAGAACGCCCCACCCCCAAAAATTGGCGACCCAACCTGATCGTATTTACGGGCCAACCACACAATCGGGAGCAGCTTGTTGCCGTGGCCGACTGGCTCAGTCGCGGACGCGGCATTGTGACATTCTTCCAGCTCATCATTGGCGATGTAGAGAAGCTGGTTGGCAAAAATTTACGAGAAACGGCTCGCAGGCAAATTCGCAACTACATTCAAGACCATCGCATGACGGCGTTTGCCGAAGCGGAAGTCGTTTCTGATTTCAAGCAGGGTGTACTAACATTGGCCCAAGCACATGGCATTGGCAATCTGACCTCTAACTCCATTTTGATGGGGTGGAGCCGCACCGAAGCAGGGCGCATCACGCAGATGGAGCTGATGCGGCAGCTAGTTGCTGTCCGTAAATCCGTACTCTTCCTGAATTATGATGATGCACGCGGGTATGGCCAAAAGCGCGTTATCAACATTTGGTGGCAGGGGCGCGGTGGCAATGCCGATCTGAAATTATTACTTGCCTACTTAATCCAGCGGCATGGTGATTGGTTTAAGGCGGAAATTCGGCTTATACGAATCATTGATGGTGAGGAAGGTGTGACCCAGACGGAGGCGCATTTGGAGCAGATGCTAGACGATGTGCGCGTGGAGGCAGAGCCAGTTGTTATTGTACGTGAGGATCCACAACAATCTATTGCTAACCTCATTGAAGCAAATAGCTATAATGCCGATTTAACTATATTGGGAATGAAAGTTCCCTCACTCGAAGAAACGGCCGAATACAGTCAGCGCCTCAATGAGCTAGTAAAAGCGGTGGGAACGGTACTGCTGGTACGCAATGCCGAGCTGGGCAAAGATTTGCTGACGACGGGTGGCGAGTAGTTGACCCTGGCAAGGGCAACTCAATCTGGGCTAAGGATTGGAATGACACAACATCCAGATGCGGTGCGGTGGAACGGCCGTTACCAAAACAACGGCCACTATCGGCAGCAAGGCAGCGCCAGCCAATTGCTGCCAGATTTTGCCCATCTGCTGCCCAAAAGTGGCGTGGTGCTGGATGCGGCAGCGGGCGTAGGGGTAAACGCGCTCTATTTGGCTCAACGCGGTTTCTCTGTAATTGCGCTAGATATTTCTGAGGTGGGGCTGCAACTACTGCGGCAGAAAGCAAATGCGTTGAAGGTGGCGGTGGAAACGGCCGTTTTCGACCTCACCAAGCCCACCTTTCCCGCAAACTGCGTGGATGCTATCCTAAACTTCCGCTTCCTGGAGCGTGCGGCCTTCCCCGCTTACAGGCAAGCACTCCGTCCTGGTGGGCTGCTCTTTTTTGAGACCTTCGTCCACACTGGCGCGGGCAGCACGCCCAGCTACTTTCTGGAATCGGGCGAACTGCACCGTGTCTTTGCTGATTTTAAGATTATTCATTCCGTGGAAACGGCCGTGCGCGGCCATCGCTCTGGCAACATGCGCCCCATCGCCCAACTCATCGCCCGCAAACAAAAAAATAGCCACAGGCTTGTGCTGAGCGCAGCCAAAGTAGAACCCAGAGATAAAAGAGAAAAGCTCTAAACTCTCTGTGTCCTCTGCGGCAAAAATTATTAAATCAGACCCATTTCTTTGGCTTTGAGGGCAGCCTGGGTGCGGTCACGCACGCTCAGCTTGCCCAAAATGTTGGTTACGTGGTTCTTTACTGTACCTTCCGTGATGTAAAGCTGATTGGCGATCTCCCGATTGCTAGCTCCGGTAGCCAACACCCCCAAAATTTCCATCTCCCGATCAGAGAGAGGTTCAACGAGTTCTTGCTGTAGCACGGCTTTCCTAGGTTCTGTCATTCGTGAAAATTCAGCTACCACTTTGGCCGCCACCGATGGCTGCAAAAACGATTCGCCTTGTGCCGCTGCACGAATCGCCTCTACCAGCTTGGCGGAGGGTACATCCTTAAGCAAATAGCCAACCGCACCGGCCCGCAAGCCATCAAAAATGTAGTCGTCATCGTCAAAGGTGGTCAACACGATCACGCGGCTGTTCGGGGCCGATTCACTGATTTGGCGGGTGGCGGCCACGCCGTTTAGCACGGGCATTCGCAAATCCATCAGCACCACGTCTGGCACCAATTTTCTCACCGCCTTTATTGCTTCCTGGCCGTTGCTGGCTTCGCCCACCACCTGTAAATCGTCGTGCACCGAGAGCAAGGTTTGCAACCCTTCCCGAAACAAAGCCTGATCATCCACCAACAAAATCCGAATCGTCATAAAAACTCCTGGGCGATCATACCACATTCGGTTCGGTAAGCGTCCTCGAATCAAAACTCAGGCAGGGTTTTTCAGTTGTCGCATTTTTAGGACGCCAACGAGTGCGGGTGACGCGGAAAATTGCTAATAATCTGCGCTCGTCCGCGTTCATCCACGTCCCATTGGGTTGCGAATCGGACTTTTGAAAAACCGTGAAAACTCAGGGACGGACAGCTAAAGGGACAAAGGTGCGGTGAACCTCATCCCAGAGGTAGACAGTGACCGGCACACTGTGACTGCTGGCTACGCCGTTGGAGTATGTTTCGATTTGCAAAGTGCCAGGGTAACTACCGATTGGCTGCCCGTCGAGGCTAAGGTGGAGGGGAACGGCCGTTTCCATCCCAACATCCAAAGAACCAGTCAAAGGCGCGTTCAGGGTGAGGGTCAATGGCAAGGTGGTTTGCAGGGTCATAGTGTAGGCGAGTGGTGCCGTGCCAACATTTTGCAGCGTCACGGAAACCGTTTCGGTGATAGGCTGCTGGGTGGGTGTGTAAACGGCCGTTACTGCCCCCGGCACCACAATCAATTCCCCAACGCCCGCACCCGCCACTTTGGGCATCGCCGCCAGTGCTGCTTCCGCCGGGCGATTGACCATAGCATAGTAGCGCATCTGCTCACACGGGTCGGTAATCCAGGGAGCCACGTTGAAGTTTAGGTTAAAAATGAACATGCCGCCCATCCAGGGGTAATGTGTAGTGGCATATTCGTAAGCGCCAACGAGGTTATCCGCTTGCTTTTGCTCGCTCACAATTTGCCAGGCGCGGCCAGACCAACTGGGGCTGCTCAAACAGTCAGCAGGCGGCTCCACAATCCAGCCAAACTCAGTGGCAAAGATTTGCCTATCCCCCAACCCGTTGGCCTGCAAGATGCCGTAAATCTTCTCGACACCACGGAAACAAAAGCCGTTGGCACAGTTTTGGGTAGGATCGGCCGAAGCTACGTCCGGCGCAGCATCAAAATCGGCACTGTAACCATAGGGATGGTAGCCAAACACGTCGAAGCAGGGGCCGCTGTTGAGGGCTTGCATGGCATCTAGCATCTCCTGCATAAAGATACGTTCATCCTGGAAGAGACCATTGTGCCCGGCATGGCCATTCCACGTTTCGGGCACACGCCCGGTGGGAGCCAGCCCAGCAGAAACGACCACTGCCTCTGGATCGGCAGCTTTGATACGGCCGTACGCTTCACACAGCAGCCGGGCATAATCGGTAGCGTTGGGCGAGACGCCCCAGCCGTAAGAGGCATCCAGGTTGGGTTCGTTGCCAATTTCATAGGCATCCACAAACCCTTTTTGTGACTCGGCCAGGGTTTGTACGCTGTTGCCGAAACCGTTCACGTCGTTCAGGTGGCTGGCATTGGCCTCAACCCGCAGCAGTACCTTCAGCGGCAGGCGGCTACCGGGGCCGTTGAATACCTTGATCCAGTTGAAGCCCATATCTTCCAGCTTGGTGATGTCCCACTCGGCCACGTTAGCACCATAGGCGAAGAGGGGTACGGTCGCTTCGGCCTGGCGTAAATTGTGTAGCAGCAATATGGGTAGAAGAAAAGACAGGGCAAAAACGAAAAGCCGCCTGCCCTGCCAATGATGTTTTTTAGTCTGCTTTGGCTCAATCATGCCCCGATGATAAGCAAAGAAGTTGTGTTAAACCATGAGAAATGAGTAAAAGTTTTGTGACTGTGAAGTTCAAATTCTTCGGTGTAACACAGCTAAGCATCTCATTAATTTGATGATTTTCAGGTGATGAAGAACGGAAAAGCAACTAAAATGCTAAACTTCTTCAATGCGATAGCTGCTGTTGATTTTGGTACCGGAACGATGGAACATCTGGCTGGCAGAACAGTAAATATTCTCCGATAGTTCAATGGCGCGGGCTACATTTTCTTCCTGGATATTCTCACCACGTACAACAAAGGTAATTTCTACCTCCGTATACACTTTGGGATGATTGTCAGCCCGAACCCCAGATATTTCTACCGAAAAATCATGGACGTTTTGGCGCATCTTCTGCAAAATGGAGATGACATCCATCGCCGTGCAGCCAACCACGCCTGCTAGCAAGAATTCCATAGGGCTGCCGCCATGTAGCCCAGCATTGCTGTTCAAATCAAATTCATAACCCGACCCCAACGTGCCATGAAACTGCAATTCCCTGCCTGTCCAGACAACTTTCGCTCTTTTTGCATCGTTCATTTAATTGACTCCTATTAAGTAAGTTGATGTTTAAGGATGCGGAACCAGCCCCGAATCTGGATTCCTGCGAGGACGACGGCCGTTACTAACCACGGATAGTCCTGCCGATAAAATTTGCGGTAAAAAATCTTCATGGCCCGCACCGACTCTTTAGCCACTTTGACCCGCGTTTCCTTCGGCGGCTTGGCAATCTCGGCAGACTCTTTGCGTAGGCCAGAGCTGGCTCCCTTGTAATGCAGTACCTCCACATGCGGGTAATAAATAATCTGGTAGCCCCCCTGCCGGATTCGGTAGCAAAAATCAATATCCTCGCCGTAAAAGAAGTAGGTTTCATCCCAACCACCCAGTTCGCGGCACAAATCCAGCGGCATCAACATATATGATCCGGCAATAACATCCACCGGATGCGTTTGGGTCATGTCTGCGTAGATTTGAAAGTAGCCGTTAAAGCGCGGCGTGTTGGGGAACAGCTTGCTGAGGCCAGAAAAGTGACAAATCGCGTTCCACGGTGTGGGGAAGCCGCGATGGTTGTCTGGGTCGCGCTCGCCATTCGGGTAGATGAGGCGCACCGTGAGGGCACCAATTTCGGAATGCTTCAGCAAATACTCAACTGGTTCGGCCAGGGCATTTTTGCCTACGCGGGTGTCGGAGTTGAGGAAGAGGACAGTACGGCCGTTTGCTACCCCCACCCCCAAATTATTCGCTGCCGAAAAGCCCCGATTGACCTCGCTGACAATGAGCTGCACAGATGGATATTTTTCTTGCACCATCGCCTGGCTACCGTCGCTGGACGCATTATCCACCACAATAACTTCCATGCCGTCAGCCGGAGCCTCTGCCGCAAAAACAGATGCCAAACAGTCGTCTAGCAACTGCCTGGTGTTGTAATTCACAATGACGATGGATAGATCGAGATTGGGCATTTGTTGGCTCAAGGCCAATTACTAGCTAGCAAATAAGTAATTAGTAATTGGGCAATCATAAATGTCGCAAATATTGCTCCGGATTATTCAAAAATGAGCGGGTGATGGTGACGTGTTCTAGCGAATCATACTCGACCAGTTGCGCCGGACTGTAATCGAAACTGAGCAGGGTCGCGCCGGGAAAGGCCATCAAAATGGGCGAATGGGTGGCAATGATAAATTGGCAATTTTGCGCCGCCATCTCCTTCATCATGGAAAGCAGGGTTAGCTGGCGCATGGGCGAGAGCGGAGTTTCTGGCTCATCCAGCAAGTAGAGGCTGTTGGGCTGGAAGCGAGATTGGAACAGCTCTAAAAAACTTTCGCCGTGGGAGTAGGTGTTGAGATGACGGCCGTATTGCCCCCGCAGCGCATTCAATTCCGTCACGTAGGGCATCTTGGCCAGCCCTTTGGCATGGTCAGAGCGACCCACGTAGGTTTTATCCACCTGCTGGATCTCGGCCAAAAGCTCGGCTTCCATTTGGCTGAGTCGCTTGATGTAGCCAAAAAAGTCCTCAGCGCGCAAGAAAAAACCGCTGTGGGTTTTTATTGACCAGACTAGTCGCAAACAATCAGCCAGCCGTCGCACGGGAACCAGCGTGGCGTCGTGGCTAATATCTTCACTGCCAACGGTGTAGGCGGAAACGGCCGTTGCCAACGCCTCAATCAAGGTAGACTTCCCCGACCCATTTTCACCTACCAAAAAGGTCACGGGAGTGGTTAGTTCAATGCCATCTTCCCGCTGCAAAGCGGGGATATTAAAAGGGTATTGCTGCCGTTCAGCATCGTCCAGGGAATCCAGATTGAGGCGAATTGTCCGCAAATGAAGCATGAACGTATTGTCCCACAAATCCAAATGGCTTCCCAATTCAAACCGTTTTTCGGGGGAAAATGAAAAGCAAAACACGAATGCGACGAATATTACGAATGAAACAAATCCTATAGAAAAATTCGTGCTATTCGTGATTCATCTTCTAGCTTAGAGGGAGCAGCACTTTGACCAGTTCGCCTTCTGGCGGATAGCCATAAGCAAAGGAAAGCAGCTCGATGGGATGGACGGAGGCTTGCCCGGTGGCGGCGGTGATTTGCCAGCGGCACGTTTCGCTGTCGCATACGTTGACCGGGCCACCAATTTCCTCGATGAACTCAAATAACGGCCGTCCCACATCCATCGCCACCTGGTACTTTTCTTCTTTATAGCCGTACGTTCCGGCCACGCCGCAACACGTTGCCTGGCTTTCAATAATTTCTAGCTCTGGAATCAAATCCATGATCTCCACGCTGGGGCGACCAATGCGGTGAGCCTTGAACTGGCAGGGCATGTGGTACGCCAGCCGCAGTGGGATGGATCGCAGCCCGTCAGTTTTCAGTTCGCCAGCGTCCAGCAGCATCGTCAAAAATTCGTTCAAATCGTAGGTGTTGGCCGCCAGCAGTTGGGCATCTTCCGTGAAGAAATCCAGCAGTTCTGGCGCTTCTTCCTTGAGCGTGAGGGTGCAGCTTGTGGAGGTGCCAACAATGACATAGCCCTGCTTCACATACCCCACCAGCTTTTCGATGTTGCTGCCGTGGTAAGCACGGGCGGCATCAAATTCGCCGTTGGAGAGCAGCGGCAGGCCGCAGCAATTTTGCTCTGGCACCAGCACTTCAAAACCGTTGGCTTCCAGCACCTGAACGGCCGCTTTGCCCACACGCGGCTCAAAATATTCGGTTGAGCAGCCCCGAAAGTACACAACTTTGCGGGTCGCATTGGCTGGGGAAGGCCGCCCTTTTAGCCAATTACTAAACTTCTCGCGGGAAAAGACGGGCAGTGGGGCTTTAGAAGCAAAGCCGAACAGTTTGTTGGCAAAAAAGCGGCCCACGCCACCATGCAGCAGAAAGTTTGCCAATGGTGCTACGGGCTGGCCAAATTTTCCTAGCAGTTCTGGCCGGGCAATCAAATTGTTGCGGAGTTTGTTGCGGCCAGACTGGTTGCCTTCGGCCACAATGTCGCCACGGGCGCGGGCGTTGATTTCGGCAATTTTTACGCCGGTGGGGCATGCCAAATTGCAGGCACGGCAGCCGCTGCAATAATCTACTGAGTAATCTGGCGTGGGCTGCTTTCTCTGGCGAAAGCGACCCGCTTGGGGTGCTTCGTATTTGGGGCCAGGGAATAGGTCGGTAACGGCCGTTACCGGGCAAGCCGTGACGCAAATATTACATTTAATACACGCATCCAGCGTCAATTCCACCGGTTCTGCCTTTTCAAATTCGATTACTGTATTTGCTTCCCAAACGTCCCGCATCATTTTTTCCCATTTTCGGTAGAGGCGTACCCTCGTGTCTGCCCAAGCATGGGCAGGCACGGGGTACGCCTCTACTTGGCCAACAAATTGCCTACGGCAAACCCTGTTGCCAGTGCCACGCCTTCAAAGGAGCGTTCCCGAATCACTTCGCTGTGGCTGAGCGTGGTGCCAGCGGCATGTACATTTTGGTACACGGGCTGGCCGCCGCCGTTCAAGGGTTGGAATTTGTCATTCACCGTTAGCCCCGCTCTGTAAACCGGATGCCCCTTCGGAGCCATGAAATCTTGCTCAAACCAGTTCGGGCGGCTTTCTGGCAGCGTCACGGGCAAATCAAACACCGCTTCCTGAGCCGTGCCGTCTTGCCGGGTGACAATGCCCCCGCCCAGAATGCCCCCCGTGGCCACAACGTAACGCGCAAACCTGTGCGGCTTGTGGCGGGCGGCGGCTTCGGTGAGTACGGCCGTTACCAATCCCCCCTCACTTTCAATCCCCACACCTTCCAAGCCGTGATAGACGCGGCCACCCGCTCGTTCAATCGCCTGCAGCAAAATGGCGTGCAGCCGCATCCCCGGCAAGGACGGTGGCAAGCCTGGAATCTCGAACACAGGCACGCCAATCTTCACCTGCAAATCATTTTTAATTGCCAGTGATGGCTTGCGCCCCAAAATCGCGGGCAGCCCGACACGCTTGGCTTGGCCTAACTTCGCCTTGATCTGCTGCGCCAAAGCTGCTCGAAAATCGGCACTTTCCATGAGGCTGCCAATGCTAACTGGCGTGTTGAAGTTGCGCTGCGCCAGTTCTGGTAAATCGAGCATCAAATCAGTTGCATCAATGCCTTGTTTGCTTAAATTTGCGGCGATGATGTTGGGGTAAAAATCTACCAGTTGCTTGATGCCCACGATCAGCATGGGGTCATCGCTTCGCAAATCACCAGCAATCATCGTCTCTGGCGCCAGGCAAGTGGGGCGGAAAGTACCAACGGCCGAAGGCAACAGCCAATTTTTATCCAGCGAGCCATGCAGCGGGTAGCCAGCCTCGGCACACAACGCTTGGAAGGCCGTCAGTGCAGCCTCCACACCTGCCACGCCCACCAGTGCGTAGGGATGCTGGGGCTGGTCGGCAATGAGCTTGGCTAGCGTCACGCCGGGGGATTCCACAGGCTGTGGTTCAGCGACTGGATAGTAGCCCAGCACGTCAATGCAGCCGCTGTGCCAATGGGTTGCGCCCCAGCCTTTGCTAACCAATCGCACCTTTTTTTGCTGGGTGGCAAGCTGCCAAACGGCCGTCAACCCCGCCAACCCCGCACCCATAACTAACACATCATTATGTCTACTCATATTACTGCGTCCGGGTTCTCTTCAACGGTGCCTTTCTCATACATGGCAGGCCCCAGCCGCGACGCTTTCTCGCCGGGCAAATGGTCTGCGTTAAGCACCGATAGATAAATCAGTTCGTCCAGGCGTTCCTGCTTTAGCTGCGCCCCCCAGAGGATGGGCAGCAGCCCTTTCCACCGCTCTTGCAAAAAGTCCCGCAGAGCCACATTGGCCTGTTCAATGGGTAGCTTGTGCAGTTCGTGCCAAATGCCAATGGCGCGCAGCGTGCAAAAGCCACCCTGGCATGGCCCCATCCCCAGCCGCACGTCGCGGCGGATGTCGTCCAATGTCTTGGCCTCGCCTTCGTTTATCGCGCGTTCGATGTCGGCACGGCTAGCCATCTCACATTCACAAATGAGATCGCCAAACGACTTTTGCTGCTCCGTGCGGGCCAAACGCGCCCCCAGCGTGTGATAATTTTTGTTATGGCCTGGCTCAAACGGATGGGGCAACAGCTCCTCGGCAGTGCGGCATTCGCGCTGGGTCTTTAGCTTCTCGCAGACGCGATCGGCCGTCACCTGGGCCATCTGCCGGAAAGTGGTCCATTTGCCGCCAGTGATGGTGATGAATCCTTGCAGGCCGTCTCGCGTTTCATGGTCTAGTAAGGTGTAGGCGCGGGTGACGTCGCGGGTGTCAGCCACTTTGGTTTCCTGGTACAACGGCCGTACCCCACCCCAGGCTCGCAGCATCCGCATCTCAGAAAAGCCCGGCACCAATTTGTCTGCTTCTTGCAGCATCAGCTTCACTTCCCACGGCTCAATGGCAAAATGCTCTGGGTCTGGCACGCTCTCATCCGTCGTGCCAATCACCGAGACGGTGTGGATGGGTACGAGAATGTCGCCGTCGGCCGGCATTTTGCAGCGATTCACCACCGTGTTAACAATGCGGTAGCTCAAGGCAATCATCGTGCCTTTGCCTGCTTGCACGTTCACCTCCACATCGGCCGTTTCCGCAATTTTGCCTGCCCACGCACCGGCGGCGTTCACCACCATGTCTGCCAGAATGGTTACATCTTCGTCTGCTACCAAATCGTAGCAAACCGCACCCGTCACGCGATCTCCTTCACTGATCAATGATTTCAATTCATGGTAGGTGAGGATTTTCGCCCCGTACTGCCGCGCGCCTTCGGCAACAACCTGCGTCGCTAAAAAGGAGTCGGCCGAGCCATCGGGCACGCGGAAGCAGCGGCTAATTTGAGGATTCAGATGTGGCTCCTCGCGCAGCATCTGAGCCACGGAGATTTCTTCGCAGGGGACGGCCGTATCGCGGCAGCCCTGCATAAATTTGTCACCGAAGTCGGGATCGTCCCACGGGGTAGAGACAAAAAAGCCGCTTGTATCTTCCAGACAGTGGGGCATAATTTTACGAAGAATAATGTTTTCTTCGATGCACTCAGTGGCGGCTTTGGGGTCTTTAACCACATACCGCCCGCCACTGTGCAACAGCCCGTGGTAGCGACCAGTGGTCCCATGAGTAAGGTCTCGCTTCTCAACCAGAACGGTTTTGAAGCCACGCTGCGCTAAATCGTAAACCACGCCTGTGCCAGTTGCCCCTCCACCAATGACAAGCACTTCGGTTTCTATCTTTCGCATATTGTATCCTTCTTCATCCTTCAACAAGAGCAATCACAGCTTTTAAGGCTCAACCGTTTTCACTAAGGTGACAGCGGGGCTCCCATCTTACGTCGTTAACTGATTTTGTCAACCAAAATTAGCAAGATTTGACTGATTTCTGTCAGAAACGGCCGTATGCTATTTGTCACTACTCACAGTGAAAGTAGCTAGTTATTTCGTGAGAAATTTTAGTTATGTTTAGGATGGCTCCTCAAGTTGAGAGGGCTTGTCTTGTTGGCTGGAAACGGCCGTTTCACAATTTCGGGAGTTTTTAACTCTATGCAAAACTTAACTGGTTCCATTCTGGTAGTAGATGACAATGTTGTCATTCGCCAAATCATGAAAATGGCACTAGAGCAAAATGGCCATCATGTAACAATGGCCTGTGACGGCCACGAGGCCCTAGCATTGATGAAAGCCCACTTTTTTGACCTGGTTTTGCTCGACATCATCATGCCAAATATGGATGGTTTTGGAGTATTAGAAGCGATGGCTCAAATACCTGACCTGGCTAAAATCCCAGTCATCGTTGTTTCAGCCGACAGCCAGATTGACAGTGCCATTCGCTGCATTCAGCTTGGCGCAGAAGATTATTTGGTAAAGCCTCCGAACCAGACCTTGCTGCGTACGCGAGTAAATTCCAGCTTGCGTAAAAAGTTTTTGCACGACCAAGAACAGGCGCATCAGGCAGAGATGGAACAGTTGTATGAAACCGTTAAAGAAGTCATTGCTGCCAAATCTGAATTTGTTGCCATGGCGGCGCATGAATTGCGGAATCCCATCGCCCAAATTTCCACGACAAATCATCTGCTTGGCAAAGTTGGCCCGCTCAATGAGTTGCAAAAACAACTGCTTGAAAAAGTCAATTTTAGTTTAGAGCGAATGCAGGCACTCATCGTGGACCTGGATGATATTTCCCGACTGGAAGCCGGCAATATACGGTTGGAATTTAGCGAGGTAAATTTTGGGGCACTGTTGGCTAAAATTGCAGAAAGCTTTTCGCAGGATATTAAAGCACATCGGCATGAACTAACGCTAATGATACCTGAGGATTTGCCACCTATTTGGGCTGACCGCCAGCGTATGATTCAGGTAATTACAAACTTGTTGGGTAACGCAATTAAATATACGCCTGATAGGGGAGAAATTACGATAACCGCCGTCCACTTACCACACCATCACACCATCCACCTCACCATTAAAGACACGGGGCTGGGCATCTCACCTGAAGAACAAAAACAGATTTTCTCCAAATTTTTCCGTTCAGACGATGCAAAAGTCCGCGCACGCCCCGGCACTGGCTTGGGTTTGTACATCACTAAATCGCTGGTTGAAATGCAGAACGGCCGTATCTGGTTCGAGAGTGAATTTGGCAGGGGAACCCAGTTCCATTTGATGCTGCCAGAGGCTTCTGCTGAATTAGACAACACAGCAGAAGCCACATATGATATGAGACTGCCCCTCTGAGTTAAAGGAACAAACGCCCCACGAAGACAAAAGCTGCCAGCAGACCCAACACAGCATTCGGCACTAGCATTTGCGTTTCATTGCGCCGAACGTGCGTAACAGCAGCCCCAATCATGGTCAAAACCAGACCTAGGGCGGCAAAACCGGTAAGTTCGGGCACAATATTCAATGCCCAGGGCAAAATGAGGCCAATTGCCCCCAGAATTTCCAAAGCCCCAATCCCCTTAACTGTATTTGCAGAAAAATCTTCAACCCAGGCCATATTTTCAGCTAACTTTTCTTTGGGTTGTGTCAACTTCATGCCCCCAGCCATCAAAAATGCGATTGCCAACAATCCCTGAACGATCCACAATGCTATATCCATCATTTTCTCCTTTTCTTTTCTCAACAAACCCTTAAAGATACTTTGCCTCGATTTTAGCGGACTGGAGTCCGATTCGCAAACCAATGGACGCGGACAAGCGCGGAAAACGCGGATTATTCACTTCTATCCGCGTCATCCGCGTCCATTTAGTGACAACTGAAAACCGTGATGTAGCCCCTCACTTGCAGGGCGAGCCTTACACTTTGCGCTATCATAGAGGGTAGAAAATCCATCTGGAGCAATAAATTGAGTAACTCAACCTCAAAACCAAACGGCCGTTCCGCACATAGTATTAGCAAAAAAGAATTGCGTGCCAGCCTCATCCTCCCTATTGTCATTACCATCATTATTTGGGTGGTTGGGGTGCTGCTTTATGTGGTGACGCCTAGTGAATTTAATACGGCCGTTGCCATCTTCATTAGCCTCGCTCTACTGGCATTCTTACTGTATTGGACTCGCACTGCGGAAAAACGGCTGCGGATGACGGCCGTTGTCATCGCCATTCCCGCCCTCATTGGCATCAGTTTGGGCATGATACAAGGCAGCACCAGCACAACATTGATTGGCATAGGAATCACGTTTCTTTTGCTCTTCCTATACCGTACCTTCAACACCCCCATTTCCTACCGCGTTGCCTTCCGCCGCTTCCGTGCAGGCGACACAACCACTGCGCTGGACCTGGTGAACAAAGCCATTGATGCCCGCCCCGATTTTTGGGAATCTTACCAGCTACGCGCCCTGATTTACCTCACCGAAATGGACTTTAGCCGCGCTGAACGCAGCGCCAAAGAAGCCATTGCCCGCAAGCCCAACGCCCATCCTGTCTACAACACATTGGGGCAAGTTTATCTGGCTGAAGCCAAATTCACTCAAGCGCAAGAAGCATTTGCCCAAGCATTGGCTTTGGAGCCAAGCAATGCGCTCTATCGCTACCACCTGGGATTATGTCAATTTCGGCAAAAAGAATCTCGGGAGGCGGCTGGCAGCTTTTTAGAAGCAATTAGCAGCTCGCTGCGCTTTTTAGAGTATGAATTGCAGGCTCACTACTATTTGTGGCGCAGCCTCATGGAGCTAGGAGAGGATGAGCAGGCCAAAACCGTGCAGGAAAAGATGCAAGCCTTTGCCGAAGGTGTGCCGCTCGTGCAGGAACAACTTTCGAATCAGCCAGATTATCCGCATCTACCTTACTTGCAAGCAGATGCAGCTGATCTGAGTAAACAGTTTGAGTGATAGGCTACGGCATCTTGAAGGTATCAGCACCATGAGGATTGTCTGGGGAAGCGACGCAGCCAGTAAAGGTAAACGCATACAGCGCCAAGCCACGCGCCTGAAAAATGAGGCGCAACGTGTGGCTTTCAAAATCGGGATTGGTGACGAGGTTAACCATTCGAGGGCGATCAATATGGACATAGCTACAGCCGTCCTTGCCCCACATCACATCGCTACCTGCTGCCATTTTTGTAAGGTAACGGCCGTCTTGCACCACTTCAACCACGGGCTCTGCCTCCGTTGGCCGCAGTTCCAGGGCCGTTTCTACTGGATCGGCTGTAGGAGCTAGTACCGCATTTACCGAAACGGCCGAATACGGCAGCACAACCTCTCCACCCTGCTCCCCGGCAAATGCCAACGCCTCCGGCCAGGCACGCCAAATGCCATCTACGTAAAAACGCCCCGCTTGCCACGTTTTCACTGGCGGCAGTTGATAAATGACAGAACTGTTGGGAATATACCCTTCCGGATTACCCAGCGCCCCGCCAAACAAACCGCCACCCTGAAACCCAGCGTGCAGCTCCGGCGTTGGCCGGTAGCACACCGCCCCTGCGCTATCTTCGGCACGCAGCGGCGGCAGCAAATCTGGCAATGGCAAATTGGGCTGACTCAACCGCAGCAGCGTCTGGATCGCTCGCTCCGTTTCCTGGTAGTATCCTTCGCCCTGCCGCTGAAAACGTACATAGCCATCGGCATCAACCAGGAATTTGGTTGGCCATGCTTTGGCCGCAAACTGTGACCAATTTTTCTGCTGATTGTCTAGCAAGATGGGGTACGGTATCTCGAATTCGACAACGGCCGCTTCTAAATGATGCCGAAACTGGGCAAAGCGAAACTCTGGCGTATGGATACCGATGATTACCAGCCCATGTTCAGCATACCGCTGATGCCACTGTTTTAAGTAAGGGAGCGTCCGCAAGCAGTTAATGCAGGTATAATCCCAAAAATCAACCAGAACAACCTTGCCGCGAAGTTGAGAATTGGTGAAGGGACGGCCGTTTAACCACTCTCCCTCTGCCAACGGCGGCATACGGACAATGCGAGGTTCAAGCAAACCACCAATCATAATTTAATTTTAGCACGATACAATGCGGGGGAACACGAAAAGCGTTGCTGGCAAGCGTGATGAAGGTGAAATTAGCAGGACAAGCTATCGTTGGATTCTTCAGATTTTGGGGTGGGGATAAAGGTTATAACCAATATGGTAAGCAGGACAAAAATGGGTAGCCAGTTCATCATAATTTCTCCAAATGTTTGTTGCTGAATCTGTTTGCATTCTCACATAGTTCTTACCCTAATGCACTAATGTGTAAATCAATCTAACGGTAAAATTGTTTACACACCGGGTCTAACGTATTTTGGGAAAAACCTGACAGGTTTGCGTAAGCCCCGTACAAAAGGATTCAAAGATGAGTCGAAAAAAAGTAACTATTCTGGACATTCAAAAACGCAAAAAAAACAAGACGCCCATCACCATGCTAACAGCCTATGATTTTACGGCCGCTCTCCTAGTTGATCAGGCAGATATTGACATTATTCTGGTGGGGGATTCTCTGGGGATGGTGATGTTGGGCTACGATGGCACCACCCAGGTAACAATGGCGGAGATGCTGCTCCACTGCAAAGCGGTGGCGCGGGGCACAACGGCCGCATTTTTGGTGGGAGACATGCCCTTTATGAGCTACCAGGCAGATGTAGCCGAGGCGGTTCGTAACGCTGGGCGCTTTCTTAAAGAGGCAGGCATGGATTGTGTAAAGGTAGAAGGTGGCCGAGAAATAGCCGACACGGTGCGCGCCATCGTGCGGGCGGGCATTCCCGTGATGGGGCACATTGGCCTCACGCCACAGACGGTTTCTCAGCTTGGTGGCTACCGCATTCAGGGCAAAACGGCCGTATCCGCCCAATCAATGCTGGAAGATGCCCTGGCTCTGCAAGAAGCAGGCTGCTTTTCCATTGTGCTAGAAGCCGTCCCTGCCCCAGTTGCTACCGTCATCTCTGAGCAGTTGACAATTCCCACTATCGGCATTGGCGCGGGCGTGGGCTGCGACGGCCAGGTGCTGGTTTACCACGACATGCTGGGGCTGTATGACCGATTGCAACCCCGTTTTGTAAAGGAATATGGGCAAATTGGGCAGGCGGTGGTGACGGCCGTACAAACCTACGCTGAAGAAGTCCGCAATCGCCAATTCCCAGCCGAAGAACATATCTACCCCATGAAAGAAGCAGAAGAAGCCGCCTTTTTAGCGGCGGTGGCCGGGCGGTAAGATGCGCGTTGCCATCATTGGCATTGGGGCGATGGGCTGCCTTTTTGGTGCCAAACTCAGCCCAGTGGCGGACGTGACGCTGGTGGGAAATTGGCCTGCCCAGCTCATGGCGTTGCGTGAGCGCGGCCTGCACTTCATTGCGCCAGACGGCCGTTCCCAAACCATCCCGCTCCAGGCAACGAACAATCCGCAAACGGCCGCCCCTACAGATTTAGCCCTGATTTTGGTAAAAAGCCACCAAACGCCGCAAGCAGCAGAAGCAGCACAGCAAATATTGTCGCTCAACGGGGTGGCATTGACGCTGCAAAATGGATTAGGCAATTTAGAACAGTTAACGGCCGTTCTCGGCCAAAATCGCGCCAACCTGGGCATTACGTCTGAGGGGGCGGCGTTGCAGGAACCGGGCGTGGTGCGCCATGCGGGCATGGGGCATACGCATATTGCCAATGCAGTGGGAACGGCCGTTCCACCCCAAAAAATCGTTGGTTTATTTCAGGAGGCCGGTTTCCAAACCAGCCTAGCCGCCAATGCCGAGGGACTAGCGTGGGGCAAGCTGGCAGTCAATGCTGGTATCAATCCGCTAACGGCCGTTTTGCAAGTGCCCAACGGTTTTTTAGCGGAAAATGCAGCGGCGCGGCAGTTGATGATGCAAGCGGCAGGAGAAGTAGCCCGGGTCGCCGCCGCGCAAAAGATTCAGCTTCCTTTTGCCGATGCCGCCGCACAAGCGTTGGCCGTGGCGCAGGCAACGGCCGCCAATCATTCATCCATGCGGCAAGATTTGGCCAACGGTCGTCCCACCGAAATTGAGGCAATTTGTGGCGCAGTAGTGGCAGCGGGGCAGCGATTGAGTGTGCCAACACCGCTGAATTTGGTTCTGCAAACGGCCGTGCAGCAAGCGGAGCTTGGCATTTGGCCAAAGGCAACCACACCGGAAACAACCTTAAAACTGCTCTGGAACATCTTAAATCAAATTGTGGGATGAAATATGTAAATCACAAAAAGTATCTTGATAAAAAATGAGCCGCGACATTGTGATTTACTCAAGTAAAAGCCAAATTCGCGCTCAATCTTATTCAAAGTTCTTCTTGGCTTTTACATAGAACGCAGATTTTCCTGATAATCCTGATCAGGAAAATCAGGGGGATCAGCGTCCTATTGAAAAGGAAAAATCATGATTGTGACCGACAAAATTGACGAAGTGCGGCAGCATCGCTGGGCAGACCCCGGCTTGACCTGGGGCTTTGTGCCGACGATGGGCTACCTGCATGAGGGACATCTGTCGTTGGTGCAGCTTGCTTTGGCGGGGAATGAAAGGACGGCCGTTTCCATCTACGTCAACCCCACCCAATTTGCCCCCTCTGAGGATTTAAGCAGCTACCCGCGCAATTTAGTAGGCGATCTGGCGATGCTGGAAACCGCCGGGGTAGACTTGGTCTTCACGCCCAGCGATGCCATCATGTATCCGCCAGATTTCCAGACGACGGTAAGCTTGAGCCGAATAACACAGCCGCTGGAAGGCAGCTCGCGCCCGACCCATTTTGCGGGCGTCGCCACGATTGTGACCAAGCTGTTCAACATTGTGCAGCCTAGCCGCGCCTATTTTGGGCAAAAGGACGTACAGCAAACAGTTGTGCTGCGCCAAATGGTGCGCGATCTCAACTTTAATGTGGAGATAGTGATTGGCTCTACCAGCCGGGAACCAGACGGACTGGCGATGAGTTCACGCAATGCGCGGCTTTCTGAAACTGATCGGGCGGCGGCGGCGGTGCTGTACCGGGCGCTTAGCGCGGCAAAAGCAGCTTATGAGGCAGGGGAGCAATCTGGTTCGGCGTTGCGAAAACTGATAGTGGATATGATTACGGCCGTTCCCCAAGCCAAAATTGATTACGTTAGCGTGGCCGATCCGAACACCTTGGAAGAGTTGGACGTGATTGCGGATGGGATGTTGCTGTCAACGGCCGTCTTCTTCGGCAAAACACGGCTCATAGATAACATTCTGATTGAAGCCACAGAGGACACAGAGTAGAAAGAGAAAAAATCTCTAAAATCTCTGTGCCCTCTGTGGCAAAAAAATCTAATCAACCAGGCTGCGGCCTGTCATTTCTTTGGGCTGCTCAACGCCCATCAGGTCGAGGACGGTGGGTGCCACGTCGGCGAGAATACCACGTGGACGCAGCCAGATAGGATCGTTGCAAATGACGAAGAAGGAGACAGGTTGGATGGTGTGGTAAGTGTGCGGCTCCCCCGTCTTCTCGTTGATCATGATTTCGCAATTGCCATGATCGGCCGTGACCAACGCAGCGCCACCCTTTTGTACGATGGCCTTCACCAAGCGACCAGCACATTCATCCACAGCTTCTACGGCACGAACAGCCGCTGCCAAAACGCCCGTATGCCCCACCATGTCTGGGTTGGCATAGTTCACCAGGATGAAATCATCATCATGGCTTTGAATGCGTTGGATGACTGCTTCCGTTAGTTCATACGCACTCATCTCCGGCTGGAGGTCGTAAGTCGCCACTTTGGGCGAGGGCTGTAAATGGCGTTCTTCACCGGGGAATGGGGTCTCATCACCACCGTTGAAAAAGTAGGTGACGTGGGCATACTTTTCCGTCTCGGCGGCGTGAAATTGCTTGAGACCTGCCCTGCTTACCACCTCGGCCAGCACGCTGGTCAGCTCCACATCGGGGAAAATCACATCGGCCGGGAAACCATCTTCGTAGTTGGTCATCGTCACCAAGTTCAAACCGGTAATGAAATCGCGCTCAAAGCCATCAAAATCCTCAAAGGAGAAGATTTCCACTGGCTGGCGCATCCGGTCGGCGCGGAAGTTGTAAAAAATGAGGCAGTCGCCGGGCTGCACGGTCACGTCCCGGTCGCCCACGTCAATGGCAACGGGTAAGATAAACTCGTCGGTCACATTGTTGCTATACGAATTTTTCAGGGCTACAGAGGCGGAAACGGCCGTTGCACCTTCGTGACCTTCATGGTTAGCAATAACCCGGTATCCCATCGCCGTGCGCTCCCAGCGCTTGTCTCTATCCATGGTGTAATAACGGCCGCTTACCGAGGCAATAACACCGGAGTGGTCTGCCAGGTATGCTTCCAGCTTTTCTACAAAGCCCAGCCCACTTTGCGGGGGCGTGTCGCGCCCGTCGGTGATGACGTGCACAATTGGATCAATGTCGGCTTCTTCGGCCAGACGCAGCAGGGCGTAAAGGTGATCCTGGTGGCTGTGAACACCGCCATCGCCCATCAGGCCAATCAGGTGCAGCTTGCTACCCTTCTTTTTGACCTGCGCCACAGCGTTTTGTATCGCTACCTGCTGGGCAAAACGCCCTTCCTGAATGGCAAGGTTGATGCGAGTTAAATCCTGGTACACAATGCGGCCTGCGCCCAAATTTAGGTGACCCACTTCAGAGTTTCCCATCTGGCCGTCAGGCAAGCCCACGGCCTGACCTGAGGCGTCCAAAATGGCGCGTTCGCGGGTTTTTAGCCAGTTATGGAAGTTGGGCGTGTTGGCCTGCACCACGGCATTGCCATGCACCATTTCACGAATCCCCCACCCATCCAAAATGATGAGGGCGACTGGTTTGTAACTCATTAAATGACTCCTTCATTAAATAGAGCGTATTGCGTATTCCGTAGAAAATGACGGAATACGCAATACGCTCTACACGCTAGATTTTTATTGACTGTGTAAAACTCGCGTCCGTTTTGTTAAACAGTGGAAAATATGGTGGCTGAAGTGTACTCAAGACCTGGCGGGTTTCCAAAAACCTATTCGGTCGGTCTGTGGTGGCTGAAAGCAAAAACGACAAGCAGATTGCCTGTCGTTTTTTGAGGCTCCTCAGGTTGGATTCGAACCAACAACCCCGCGGTTAACAGCCGCGTGCTCTGCCGTTGAGCTACTGAGGAATGCAGCGACGGGAATTATAACAAAACAGGTGGTCGTGTCAAGGAAATTTACGGCCGTTCACTAAACCAACTGACAAGCTAATTCCCACCATTGGGCCAACTGGCAAGCGCATAACATTGCCAAACCGCAGGCAGCATTTTATACTGTTTTCATGCTACAAATCGTCAGCTTTGGAGGGTTCCTTGGAAGAAATTACCGAGACAAAAAATACGCACACACCGGTCACTTTGATGGCCGTTTTTGCCAATGCCTTCAAAATTGATCCCAACAAACAACTGTTTTTTCTGCGAGGCCTCTACCAGGATCGCCAGCGTAACAGCTACAAGGGTTACTACTTTGACCGCCTCAAGGATGAGCGCGGCGGGCAAATCATCACCCTGAAGCTGCCAGAAAAGTTAAAGCAACAAGTTGAGAATGGTGGCTTTTACTGTTTCCAGGGGCAGCTACACAAGGATGTTCGTTGGGATGGGGTGATTGAGCCTGTTTTTCTGGCTATAAATCTCGTGCAAGAATTAACCCACGACGACGAAGCCAGGTTAGACATCCGCGCCGCGCTGCGGCAGGCCAAAGCTGTGCAAGGGTATAGCGATTTGGAATCAAAGTTGCGGAAAATCTTGTCTGAGGGTCAACGGCCACACATCGTGCTCATCAGCGGCAAAACGAGCATTGTGCTGCTAGATTTGTATGCTGCCCTCAAGCAAGCCCGCAGCAGCTACCAGTTTAGTGAGCAGCGCATCAATCTGTTGGACAAACAGGCCATCATCCATGCCCTGTTGGCAGCCGACGAGAAATTTGATCTCATTGCGATTATTCGGGGCGGCGGGCCAGGGCTGCAAATATTTGATGATGTGGAGATTGCCGAGGCTGCCCTTCAGCTAAAGTCGGATTTGGCTACGGCCGTTGGCCATGCCCAAGACGAAACGCTACTAGAACAGATTGCCGACCAGCAGTTTACAACCCCAACGGCGTTTGGCACCTTTTTGCGAGAAACGGCCGTTGCCAGGCTGGAGCCACCCAACGCCCAAACAACCCAACTCACCCAAATTTCCCCTGCAAATCGTCTTGTTATTTGGATACTCTTGGCGGCAATCTTGTTAATTTTAGGTGTTTTGCTAGGCATGGCACTCGGTTGAGGCTAAATGAATCAACAACTATCTGGCGAAAATATCTTTTTTGAAACTGACCATTTGCTGAGCAAGTGGGGCTTTGCCGATGGCACGCTGCTGGACGATTTGCTGCGCCAAAATGGGTACGATCACGTGGCTGAAAGCAGTGAGGAATGGTACGAGTTTTCGCGGCGCGTTTTATGCGAAGTGGTGGAGATATTCGTCTGCACAAAAATTCACAACGCTATCAAGCCGTACCGCATGGCTACCAGCCACAACCCAATTCGCATCTATGAAGTAGACGGCCGTCACGTCTCTGAGTGGGAAGAACTCCCTACCCTCCAGCCGTTGACGATTTTTGTGCCGAAAGATGTGATTTTGGAAACGGCCGTTCACCTCTACGCCACTCGTTTTACCGACACAGATGAGATTGTCTCGTACATGGTTAGGTCTGAGTGGGCAACGGCCGTTGCTAACCAACACGGCTGGGATGAGTAAGAATTTGACGTCCGCTATGCTAGCAAGGAAAATTCATAGGGTTCGCGTATCGGTAAGCACACTATGAAAAGCTAATAAATAGCTTGGATGATGTGTCTATGATGTATCTTTAGAAAGATAAGAGCTTTTCTGGCTGAGCGAGAAACGGCAGTATCTTATCTGAGGAAGACTAAATAAACGAGGTTGTCTTCCGCTTAGAGAAAAGAATTGAAGCAAACAGTTCATAGAAAAAGAAAACTGTTGGGTGCACTAGGAAATGCTGCGCCAGTCAATAATAAAGCACTAGTAAAGCAGAATATTGGACTATGTTAACGAAATGAGCAAGAAAGATGATCTTAGATTATTTGCAGGCATTCAATACATGGGTCTTAGTGGAATTTCCGCTGCTTGTCTAGATGCTATTGTAAAACTGCTTAATTATGGTGATGAGATAAATAACGCCAAACTTTTGACGTGCTCTAAGAGTCATTGTTTTATTCTCACTGTAGATATTCATGACCTAGTTGCTGTCAAATCCGGTTTCTCGTCAGGTTATAATGGGGAGGGACCACGGGCATTGGCAACTGCATTGCTAATTTTCCAAAGACATGGCATAGATGTCGAAGAATATGAAGTTTCAAGTGATATTATTGAGAAGATTGATCGTTCTTGCCTCATGGCTAATGATATAGACAAGATAAATAATTCTTCACCTATTAGTTATGAACCTTGGTACAAATATTCTGACGCTCTGGAATTTACATTTAGAAATAACACCGATTGGCTCAATAGATTATTTCCTCAGACTATACCTCTAGGAATAATAGATTCTCGATTAACCGATCTTGCCCTCAAGTTTCAAGAAGATCCAGATAATGCACTGCTTTCTGGATATCGTCGGCTCGAAGACATCATACGAGCACGTACTGGACTAAATCGGGAACATAGTAAAAAATTATTTGCCAAGGCCTTCCATGGAGAAAACTCTTTACTCACTTGGGACGATATCGATCAAGGAGAACAGGCAGGTAGAGCACAACTTTTTACTGGTACATATATGGCGTTTCGCAATAGGAGAGCACATCGAGAATTAAACCATTCTATACGTGAAGCTTTACAAGAATTTCTGCTCATCAATCAATTATATCTTCTTGAGAAGCAATCAATCATGCGTGTTGAAGAGTAGATTTTGCAAAAAGTGGATGCTGGTTTCAATGCCTCGGTAGAAGTTGGGCAGGTAAAACCGCTCGTTGGGGGCATGAATTTGGTCGCCGGGCAAGCCAAAACCCATGAGCACCGTTTCCAATCCCAGCTCGCTTTGGAATTGGGAAACCACTGGAATCGAGCCACCCTCCCGCATGAAAACAGGTTCCTGACCAAAGGCGGTGGCGTACGCCTTGGCCGCGGCCTGCATAGCAGGGATGTTGAAGTCGGTGATGCTGGCGAGTGCGCCATGTTCAAGGGTTACCGTCACCTTTACCGACGGCGGAGCCAGTTTGGCAACATACGCCTTGAGCAAACGGAAAATTTCATCCGGGTCTTGATCTGGCACCAGACGCATACTCAATTTGGCGTGTACTTTGGCCGGCAGCACCGTCTTGGCGCCTGGCCCCGTGTAGCCGCCGATGATGCCATGTACATCTAGCGTGGGTCGTGCGCCTAGTCGCTCGACGAGCGTGTAATCCGGGTCGCCCCACGGCTCTGGTGCGCCACTTTCGGCTAGCCACGCCGCTTCGTCCAGCGGAAATTGTGCCAGAATATTGCGCTCCTGCTCGGTTAACGGCCGTACCGCATCATAAAAGCCCGGCATGAGAATACGGCCGTCTTCATCCTTCAATTTGGCGATGATGTGACCCAGCACATTGAGCGGATTGTTAATGCCGCCGCCAAAGCTGCCAGAGTGCAAATCGCGCTTTGGTCCCTCAATATCAATGTAGGCGTAGCACATACCGCGCAGCCCGTACACAATGGCAGGTTGCTGGGCGCTCACCATCGCCGTGTCGGACACCAAGGCCACATCAGCAGCCAGCTTTGCCTTGTTTTGCGGAATGAACGCTTCTAAACTCTCACCGCCGCTCTCCTCTTCTCCTTCCACAATGAATTTCACGTTAACGGGAAGACGGCCGTTGCTCTGCAAAATTGCTTCCACTGCCTTCGCGTGAATGTACGCTTGCCCTTTGTCATCCGAGGAGCCACGCGCGTACAAATAGTCGTCCCGCACCGTTGGCTCAAACGGTGGCGAGTCCCACAGCTCTAGCGGCTCAGCGGGCTGCACGTCGTAATGGCCGTAGATAAGTACCGTAGGCGCATCGCCTGCGTGCAGCCAATCTGCATAGACCAGCGGATGCCGCTGTGTGGTAATGATTTCCACATTTTCCAGCCCGGCCTGCTTCATTTTGTCTGCCAGCCATTGGGCAGCAACGGCCGTATCATCCGTCCGTTCTGGCTGGGTGCTAATGCTGGGTATGCGTAAAAAATCAATCAATTCGGCCAAATAATCAGCCTGGTGTGCACGGGCATAGGTTATGGGGTCAGACATCTTTGCCTCCTGCGCCTAGAGACTTTTGAAGTTTTGCACATGAGTTTGCTACGAAAACAAGCCTTGGAAACTTCAAAAGTCTGAACGCTTACAATTTGTGAAAATAGCCGGCTCATTTTCTGCCGAATGCCACTTTCCGTGTATAATCCACTCGTTTTGGGTCAATTTGAAAACCCAAACGAGATTATAAGCAACAAGGCAAAGTTAGCCACTATGAGTACATCCAATTCAACCCAAAGTAAGCCTATGAATTTGACAGCGTTGCTAGAAAGTATGCTGTTTGTTGCTAGCGGCCCTGTTTCAACAGGCCGATTGGCTAAGGCATTGGAAACAACGCCCGCCGTCGTGAAAAATCTTCTGAGGTCATTGGAAAGCGAGTACGCTACGCGCGGCCTTCGCCTGCAATGGACCGGCAACGATGTGCAACTCACCACCGCACCAGAATCTAGTGATGTGATCGAGCGCTTTCTAGGGCTGGAGCTAACCACCCGGCTTAGCCAGGCAGCACTAGAAGTGCTAGCAATTGTGGCCTACATGCAGCCTGTTACCCGGCCACAAATTGACCAGATTCGTGGCGTCAACTCAGACGCCTCACTGCGAACGTTGCTGAGTAAAGGACTCATTGAAGAAATTGGCCGGATGGAAACGCCCGGACGACCAATCTTATACGGCAGCACCCCGGAATTTTTGCAACATTTTGGCCTTACCAGCGTGGCGGAATTGCCGGAGTTGGAAGAAGTTGAGGAAGAAGAGGAAAAGGAGATTGGAAACTAGAGATTGGAGACTAAAAATCTCCAATCTCCTTTTGAAAGATGGAAGAGCGCATCCAAAAACTAATGGCCCAAGCCGGAATTGGCTCCCGCCGCGACTGTGAAAAGCTGATTGCCGACGGCCGTGTGACGGTAAACGGCCGTCGCGCCAAGCTGGGTAACAAAGCCAACCCTGCTACCGATACGATTGTGGTAAACGGCCGTGTCATCAAGCCACAAAAAACCGAAGCCATCTACGTGGCGCTGCATAAGCCCAAAGGCGTCATCTCGTCGCTGGATGACGAGCTGGAAGAAGGGCGCACCACCGTGCGAGACCTGGTGTCACTGCCGGGGCATCTTTACCCGGTTGGGCGGCTAGACAAGCAAACCACTGGCCTCATTCTGATGACCAACGACGGTGATTTGGCCCACAAGCTCACTCACCCCCGCTACGGCCACGAAAAAACGTACAAAGTCGTGGTGGAAGGGCGGATTAGCCAGGAGGCACTGGCCAGGTGGCAGGAAGGGGTGTATCTGGACGGCCGTAAAACTATCCCCGCCAAAATCACCGTCATCCAGCATGATGTGTCGTTTACCCGGCTGGAGATTGTGATGCGCGAGGGGCGTAAGCGGCAAATTCGGCGCGTAGCCAACATGCTTGGCTACCCTGTACGGCAGCTTGTGCGTGAAAAGATCGGCACCCTGATGCTGGGCAACCTAAAGGCGGGCGATTGGCGGCATTTGACGATGAAAGAGGTGGCTGCGCTAAAAACGGCCGTTGCCTCCGTAAAAGCAAAACGGCCGTATCGCAAATCAGCCAATCGTGCCGGGAAAAAGTCCGGGAGGCGCAAATCGCAAGGAAGGCGAACCAAATAGAATTACGATTTTTGGCAGAAATCGTAATTCTGGAACAATGAGGAACTTGTATTGGCAAACCAAACCACAGAACCCATCCCTTTGATCGCCATTGACGGCCCAGCTGCTTCCGGGAAATCTACCGTTGGGCGATTGCTGGCAGAGCAGTTGAACTATTTGTATTTGGACACCGGCTGCATGTACCGGGCCGTTACCTGGGCCACTTTGCAGCAGGAATTTGACGTTGAGGATGAAACGGCCGTTATCCAACTGGCTCAAGAGATTGAAATTGAGATTTTTCCTGTGCGTGATGGAGAAGCAGACGGCCGTCACTACACCGTGTTGGTCGCCGGGCAAGATATTACCTGGCAGCTTCGCACCCCCGCCGTGGATGCCAACGTCTCCCAGGTCTCCAGCTACCTGGGCGTGCGGCAAGAGATGGTGAAGCGGCAACGTGCGTTCGGAGAACGCGGCGCGGTTGTTATGGTAGGCCGCGACATCGGCACGGTGGTTATGCCCGACGCGCCCCTGAAGCTGTACATCACCGCCAGCGCCGAGGAGCGCGCCCGCCGCCGCACCCGCGACCGCCAGGCGCAGGGTCACACCGCCAGCTACGATGACATTCTGGCCGACGTGCTGCGCCGCGACCAGATTGACAGCAATCGGGAACATTCCCCCCTGCGTCCCGCCGCCGATGCCATCCTCATAGACAGCACCGACCAGCCGCCAGCGGCGATTGTGAACGCTATTTTGCAAATGCTCAAGGAGCCGGTGAACGGTAACTAGTCACCGATTACCAATTACGGAAAAAATGCCTCTTTTTCAGGAAATTGACCTCAACACCTACGCGGGTGGCCAAATTGTGGCCATTGAGCCGGGCAGCGTGGCCGCCGAAATTGGCCTGCGTGCTGGGGATGAGCTGTTAGCCATCAACGACAATCCGGTAGAAGACGTGATTGATGTGCAGTTTTACGCCGCCGAAGAGTTTTTGACCCTGCAAGTGCGGCGTGATGGCGAGATATTGAGATTTGCGGCGGAACGCGCCTACAATCAGCCGCTCGGCTTGGAATTTGATCATCCCACGTTTGATACCGACATTCGCCGCTGCAACAATTTGTGCGAATTTTGCTTTGTGCTGCAAATGGCCCCTCGCTTCCGCCGCACACTTTACATAAAAGATGACGATTACCGCTACAGCTTCCTCTTTGGTCATTACGTCACCCTCACCAACCTGAGCGACCACGACTGGTGGCGCATTGAACATATGCAGCTTTCGCCACTCTACGTCTCGGTTCATGTTACCGATTTGGAAGCCCGCCGCCGCTACTTACGTAACAAAACCGCGCCAGATATTTTGCAGCAAATTCGCTGGCTGGGTGAGCGTGGCATTGAGGTTCACACCCAAATTGTCGTTACGCCAGAGGTGAACGACGGCCGTTGGTTAGAAAAATCCATCGCCGATTTAGCGGAGCTATGGCCCACGGTGCAATCTGTGAGTGTGGTTCCAGTGGGGCTTACCAAGCAGCACAAATACCAGATGCGAACCCACACGCCGAAGGAAGCGGCCGTTACGCTAGATTATGTCGAGTCGTTGCAGCCAAAATTCCTGAAACGGTTCAGCGTGCGCTTTGTCTACCCCACCGACGAATGGTACCTAGTCACCAACCACCTCGTACCAGCGTTAGACGCTTACGACGGCCAGGAACTGCACGAAAATGGCCTGGGCATGGTACGGAACTTTTTGGATGAGTGGGAAGAAGTTAAAAAGGAAATTGGAGATTGGAGATTAGAGGCTCGAAATCAATCTCCAATCTCCGGTCTCAAATCTCTCACTTTCGTGACAGGCACTTTGTTTGCACCCACTTTGCGGGAAACGGCCGTACAGTTCCAAAATCTCACTGGTGCAAAAGTAACCGTGCGGGAAATCAAAAACGAACGGCTAGGCGGCACCATCACGGCGGCTGGTTTGCTCATGGGGCAAGATGTGCTGGCGCAGCTTAAAGCGGTGGGCGTAGGCGATTTACTGCTGCTGCCTCGTGTCATGTTCGATCACCCCGATCGCATCGCCCTGGACGACATTTCGCCGCAGGATATAGCCAATCAGCTTGGCCGACCCATCGTCCTCGCCGACACAATGGGCGACGTTTGGGACGCACTCATTGGAGAATCACAGGTGGTTTACCAACCTGGCACACCCGCTGGCGACAACATCCCCCTCAAGCTCCTCCCCCCCGACGAACTCGAAAACAATCAACACTTTTCTTGATTTTTTTGCCACAGAGATCACAGAGAATTTAGAGAAGGTAACCGCGCTTTCTTGGCACGCTCCGATTAGCCTCGCGGTTGTAGGCCTAGGCGGGTTCCACGAGTACTATCAGGATTAAGCAATGTTCCCACCAAATTGCCCGGCTCCAATCCCGAAAAAATGCGAATTGATAATTGTGGAAAGTGGTCAACCAGAGCCAACATACTTTGCACTTTGCTGGCCATGCCGCCCGTCACGTCGATACCTCGCGAACCGCCCAGAGCGGTTTCAATTTCGGCATAATTGGCTCGGTTAATGGTGGGAATCACCTGCCCGGTTTGGTCATAAACGCCCACCGTCTCCCCCGCCAGCAACAACCACGACGGCCGTATCTCCACTGCCAACGCCATCATCACCTCTTCCGTAGACACAATCGTGCCACCACGAACCGAATCAAAAGCCACATCCCCGTACACTACGGGCACAATGCCCGCCTCCAGTGCAGATTGTACAGGCTGGCTGGCGATGGTTTGGATACGGCCGTCTACACACACCACCGACGCCGACGGCTGCAAACTGACGGCAGGCACATCGGCCGCCAACAGTGCCGCCAGCACCTGCCGGTTTAGCCGCGCCGCTGTGTCGCTCACTGCGGCAAAGGCACGCCAATCTGCCTCATCGGACACACCCTGCCGTGTGCTGCGTTTAGCAGCCGCGACATGCCCAAACGAACCGCTACCGTGCCCCAGCACCAGCCGCAGTGCCGAATTTTCTCGTCGCGCCTGGGCAATTTCAGCCGCCAGCCGGGTCAACACATCAGCCCGAATGGTTTCTATCTGCGTTTTGTCGGTAATCAGCGAACCGCCGAGTTTCAAAAATAATGTTTCCATAGTTATTATCTCATTTTCATTTGTCATTTCGAGCCGCTTTTTGGCGAGAAATCCCACGAAATTTCAAAAGTAGTAGCTGGCAAACTTGGGAGGGATTTCTCGCTGCGTTCGAAATGACAATTGCAGAGTGGCTGGCATTCTGAATCTAGCTTCCGGAAATAATCCAGGCTACATTTCCTCTCTTGCGAAGAAACCACACGGCCGTTCCCACCAAAGCCAACCCCAACAGAGACAAAATCCCCCCAAGGGCGTAGCTGCGCGGCTGGTAGCGCCATTCGATAATATGTTCTCCGGCCGGGACGCAGGTGGCCCGTACGGCCGTATACGCCACAAACCACTCTTGCTCCACCCCATCCACATACACCCGCCAGCCTGGATACGCTGTCTCGCTCAGAACCAGCAGCGCAGGCATGGGGCTGCTTGTTTGAATTTGCCAGTAACCGTTCGATTTTTCAGTAATAACGGCCGTTCCCTCACTGTCTCCACCAGCCAAAGCACAATCCGGTTCTTGTTCCAAAATCGCAGTTGTCGCGGGGTCAAAATCTGGCTGGTGGACGCGGGCTGTCGCCTCCGCTGCGTCTGGGATGATTTCCGTTTGGCTCACCAAGCGAGCCAGCGACAGCGTGCGACCCCGCTGATAAACCCAGACCTGCTCCGTGTTGCCCAGCAGCTGCAACGGCCGTTCCCCCTCTTCCACACCTTGCAATGGATTTTGCGCCACCACGTAGCCCGCACCCAAAATGTCGTAAGCTGACGAGCGTGGGTCTGGCACCGATGACGCAAAGGCGATATTGGCCCCCACCTCCAGCGCATTGTAGCCAAAGACAGAGCCAAGCCCCACCTGCACCGCCCCATTTTGCTCAAAAATTGAGATGCCCCAGGGCAGCACCCGCTGCTCCGTCTCACCGATGATTTGTTTGGCGTCGATCCAAAATGGATCAACGGCCGTTTCGCCCACCTGCACCAGCTTAAAGCCAAAAATCCACAAATCCGCCACCAGCAGCAACGTCAATCCACCCAACCACCATTTTTTCTTCGAGGCATCTACTTCCGCAAAAAACCGAACCAGCAACCAGCCACTAACCACTACACCCACTAATGCCAATCCCCAGCCACCCAACTGATGCCACAAACGGCCGCTCGTCTCCGTCGGATGCTGGGCGGCAAATACGGCTCCGGTGGCAGCGAGGGAAGTTAGGATGGCAACGGCCGTTCCCCCCACCAGCCAGCGCAAAAACCCAGCTTGCTTTTCATCCCAATCCCGCCGTTCCCACTGGGCAACGGCTTCGCCCAACAGTGCAGGCAGCGCAAAAACCAGCAAAAAGGCGGCGCGACCCGGTGCACGAGCCAGGCGAAACGGCGGCAGCAAATCATAAAAAATGCCGTACAGAAAACCATAGCTGCCCAACGCCAGCAAAAAGCCCAGCACGACTAACACCAGATAAAACCAACTTAAGCGAGACGGTTTACGCAGTGCCAACGCCAATCCCAACAGCGGCAGCAGCCCCACGTAGTAAGTCAGCTCGTCAAAAGCGGGGACGCTCCAGTAACCAGATCGCGTCGGCTCGCCAAAAAATTCGGGCAGCAGCCAGGTGATGATGTGCGACGGCGGCAGCGAGAACGCCGTGGCAAATTCTAAAGTTGGCTCAGCAGCACGGGAGGAAACGGTGGAAAATTCAGCCAGCGGCACAAGCTGCACCCCAGCCAGCAAAAAGCCCAGCACCGCCATGATTGCCATTTGGCGAACAACAAGCCAACGGTCGGGCGTGCTCCACAACAGGTAAATGGCAAACAGCCCCCACGCCAGCCCAATGTACAGCAGCGACGTCGTGTGGCCTGCCAAAATGGCCAAAGCCAGCGGCACGCCACCAATAATTGCCGCCCAAACTGTACGCCGTTGGACACTCCAGAAGGTGCCCAGCAGCAGCCAGGGCAGCCACACATCCGTGGCGATAAGGCCAATGTGCCCTGCCCAAATCCGCGCGGAGATGAAGCCGCTAAAGGCAAAAGCCAACGCCGCCAACCAGGCTCCCGCTTTGCTGCCACTCAGGTGCCGCACCAGCAAAAACATTCCCAAACCGGCCACAACCAGATGAACGAGGATGTGCCAGCTCAGCGCAAAGCGCACTGGCAGCAGGAGCAATGGCCAGTTCAGTGGGTAAAACAAGGCCACTTGCGGATTGCTCAAAAAGGGATAGCCGCTAAAGCTGTTAGCATCCCACAACGGCAGCTTGCCAGCAAGTACGGCCGTTCGCGCAAACTCCCACCACGGGTAAAACAAACTGCGGGCGTCTAGCCCGGCCAAAGCCATCCCTTCTGCTGGAAACAGTGCCCGGTGCAAAAACAAAGCGCCCAACACAAAAAAGGCAAGAGTCAGGGTGAGCAACGGCCGTTTGGGGAAAAAGTTCATCATTTGCCACCAGATTCGTGAATTTTCCGCTTCATGAAAATTGCCGCGTTCTGCTTTGGCTCATAATCTTCATTGGTGTAATAAGAGAGATCGATGCCATCCAGCACAAAGCCCATTTTGCGGTAAAACCGAATGGTAGGCACATTGTGGCTTTGCGTTTCACAAACGATAGCTCGTAATTTGCGGGAAACGGCCGTTTCAATCAACCGCGTCATCAACAATCGCCCCAACCCCTGCTGCTGAAAAGCGGGGGCAATGTGAAACTCCCACACCCACAGCGTTTGGTTCCACGCTCGCGGTTCTGCAAGTGCTGCGCCAGCGAACTGGCCATCCGCCATCACCGCAAAACAGCAGCCATTACCGACCAATCGGCTGTACCGAGCCATATCCTCATCGCTTATCTCGCCGTAAGAAATGTCTACGGGGGCAGGCAACTGGGTCAACCGCAGCCGAAAAATCGTTTCTTCGGGCGTTTCCTGGCGCAAAATGCTGTACTTCTCGCGGGCTGTGTATCCCACAATGATGTCGTGCAGTTGGGGCAACTGTGCAGCGGTTAATGGTTCAATCGTCATTCTCACTCACCAGGCGATTTTACGGTCAGCGATGCCAGAACAGCTTTATCGTCCAATTGACGGCCGTTTTCATCCAGCAAAGGGAGCCGCCACCCTTCCGTCTGCACCCACAGGCCAGCGGTGATGGCATAGTCACCAGGGGGCAGATCAGCAGGCAGTTGCAGCACATGCACATCCCGCACGTATTTGTCCAGCGGCCAACGCCGTGTCGGGAAATCTCCCGGATTCAGGCGATCCGATTGGGCAGCAATTGTGCCATCGGGCCGCAAAGCGTGGACAAAACTTTGGAAGTTGATGTCTAGCTCTGTTTGTGCCTGCCAATAGAGCGTGACCGCCACTTGTTCACCCGACGCAGCCGTTTCTGCCGAAACATCCACCCCAATCAAGGCAATCTGCCCGCCAAAATCATCAAAACGAGCCATCTGGGCCGGTTCGGCCACGTAATCGCTGGAATTGTAGTGAAGCAACTGCAAAGGGCCAAGAATGAGGTTGGTAACGGCCGTTACCAACCCAGCCGCAGCCAGCACCCGCCAATCGGCCGCAGCCAGTCGGTTTGGGATGACGGCAATGGCAGGTTGCCGCCGCAAAAGCCAACCGCCGAGCAGCATGAACAGAAGCGAAACGGCCGTCATCCCCCAAGCCATCTGCCGCGCAGGCGTATCCCGAAATTCCACCTCAACCAGATGCTCCCCCGCAGGAATCGGCACGGCAATAAAACCTTCCGGGCGCGCCAACTCCGGCTCCACAACTTCGCCATCAACGGTTACCGTCCAGCCAGGGAATTGGAACAAAAAGAGACGCAGCAAGAACTTTTCCGGGGTACTCACCGTGTAGCGAAAATAGAGCGGCGTGATTTCTTCACCAACCACCTCCGCGCCGCCGGGCAGCGTGAGCCGATTCACCCGATCCAGCGGCTCGTCTCTCAGAAAGCCTGACACAACCGTGCCGTTGCGCGAGGGCACGGTGTCTACCGTCGCTGGCACATAATCGGCGGTGGAAGTCGTGCCCAGCCAGCGGCCAGAATGCTCGATGAGCGACATGCGGAAGGTGAAGACATCACCAAAATCAGGCCACGGGGCGGGCTGGGTGAGTGGCAAGGCAGTGAGTAAACAAAAAGTGATGGCAACGGCCGTTCCCCAGACGCGCACCGTCGGCCATCGAGCCAAGACAGCTTCCAGCCCCACGCCAGCCAAAATTGCCAGCATGGCCACCGTGCCGCCCAGCAGCCGCCACGGAAATTGGAAAAAGGGCAAGATGGGCGTGGCCTCCCACAAGAAGGTGGAGGCAGGCAGCAGCATAAAAGTGAGCAAAGCCGCCGCCAGGGCAAAAAAGAGCGCTTGCCCAGTGTGCTTGACGCGCCGCAAAAGCAGCAAAATCAATCCCACACCGCCCAACAACCATTGGGCGATGCCCAAATTAAAGCGGAAAACTGGCTCCGTGGCTCCCCAATCCAGCCGCAAAGTCGGTGCCAACATCTCACCCCAGCTTAAAAAGTGGGTGCGAAAGTCGTAATTATCCCCCGCGCCGATGAGCGTGTTCAGGTTGACAGCATTGCGCTCTAGCAAAACCGGCAGCCAAAAGAATGCGGCCGTTCCCAAACCCAAACCCAACGCGCCCCATAGCCAGCGCCAGCCGGGGAAATCAACTCGCCGGGTAATGGTTTGCCACAAAACCCAGGCCGCCAGCAGGCCAAAAAAGAGCAGTGCCATCAGGTTGTGGCTCAAAATAACGGCGGCAACGAGCAAAACGGCCGTCCCCCACCGCCCCCAGGTTGGCTGCCGCCGCAAGCGGTCTAACGCCCACAGCGCCAGCGGAAATACCCCCAGGCTAAACGCTTCCGCCAACGCACCACGCGCGATTGGGTCCACATATTGCACGTAGGGCGCATAGACGTACACTGCCGCCGCCAAATAGCCAGACGGCCGTCCCCAATTGTCGCGCACAAAGCCATACATCCCAAAGCCTGCACCCAGCAGCCCCAGCACAAACACGGCTTTCACCCCGGCCACCGCATCCAGGCCGGGCATCAGCTCAAAAATGAGGCCAACGTAGTAGGTCAGCGGCGCGTAATAATTGAAGATGGGATAGCCGTAGCCGTGATAAAAGTTGGGTGCCCAGCGGGGGTAAAATTCGCCGCCGCGCACCAGCGTGCTCAGCTCCAGCAGCCGAAAAATGTGCAGTTCGGCATCTGTTTCCTGCGGCAAGCTGGCCCGGCCAATGAACGGCCACAGTGCCAGCAAGCAGATCACCAACACGACCCAATAGCCGGGGTCAATACGCTGGATGGCTTGCTTGAATCGTTTCATCTGAAGAGACTGGAGATTGGGAACAGGAGATTAAGGCAATCTCCAGTCTCCAATCTCTAATCTCCACCCTCCAAAAGTGCATAAACGATGTGGGATTGGCTGCGGCGAACGGCCGTTAGCAAAAAATGTTCCAGCCGAGCATAAAAACCTAATCCCCACATGGCAATTGCTTCAAAACGGCCGCTTGTCGCCTGCTCCCGCTGCTCGTCGCTGCGGGTAATGCCCGGCGGGAACGGCGGCATATCAATGTAGCCCGTTTGGGCATTCTGCCTTGCCAACTGCTGCATCTCCGCCAGCGTGATGCCAGCCAGCCCGCTGATGTTGGTGTGGGCCACGTTGTCGCCGTTAGGGGCAAACAGTGCCGCTCGGCTGGCCAGTCGCCGCACATGCCGCATGTACGCTGGTCGGTCGCTGGCGTCCAATCGCTGCAACCCTTCTGACCCCAAACAGAGGTCAAATTCAGGCGCAATTTCTCCCAAATCTGCCAAATGGTGTACGGGGATGAGTTTGGGCGAAGCGGCCATTAACCATCCTTCTTTTTGTGCCGCCACTAATGATTTTTGTAGTTTTTGTAGAGCAGACGGCCGTTCATCAACAATAGTTACCGCCGCGCCCAACTCCTCTGCCAATAGCAAAAAATCTAGGCTGCTGCCGTACTTCTCTGGCAAGCCAGCAATGAGCAAATGGGCAGGTTTGGGTTGATTCTTAAGCCAGCGAGCTAGCACCAGCCGCTTGGCAAAATATTCATACGCCGTGCCCACGCCCTCGCCTTCCGCTAGCGCAGGCACGTAAAGTGATTTAATGGACAATGTTCTCAGCATAATATTATCGAAAGCAAATCACGAATTTTACGAATAGACGAATGAATCGATTTGTATTTGTGTTATTCGTTCATTCGTGATTAAAACTCACTCGCACTTTAGCAACGGCCGTTTCCTCAAACCAATCCATTTTCCCGATACCAGGCCACCGTTTCAGCTACGCCCAGCTCGAGGTCAAATTGAGGCGTGTAGCCCAGTTCGTCATGGGCTTTTTGCCAGGAAAAGCGGCGATCTTCACTAAAAAAGGCGACTCCGGTGCGGCTTAGTGGTGGCCGTTTGTTAATCAGCCCCATACCGATTTCTAATCCGGCAGCTCCTAGCCAAGCCAGCCAGTGAGGCAAATTGAGCTTTGGCGACGGCACGTCTAGCGCGGCGGCAATCCTTTGCCCCAGTTCGCGAAATGTCACCGGTTTTGGCCCGGTGATGTGGTAGATTTCACCAGAACGGCCGTTCCGCAAAGCTAACAGCATCCCCAAAACCGCATCGTCAATGTACGTTGGATGACAGGTATTGTGCCCCCCGTTGATGGTGAAGAAACGGCCGTCTCGCACCGCCTTAAACAAGCCCAACACATGCAAATCCGTCGGCCCGTAAATAAACTCTGGTCGGGCAATGATGACGGGCAGGCCCGCACTGGCGTAAACCTGCGCCACCTGCTCGGCGGCTGCCTTGCTGCGCTCGTACGGATTGCTGGGTGCGAGCGGCGTGGTTTCGTCCGCAGGAGAGCTGCTGATTGGCCCCAGCACGCCGGGGCTGCTAACGTACAAAACACGCCCGACGCCCGCCTTCTCAGCTTCGGCCAGGATGTTATAGGTACCCTGTTCGTGCAGCTTGAGATAATCGCTTTCCGGCACGCCCGCCTGCCCCAACATACCCGCCGCATGAATAAGTGAATCAGCTTCGTCAAACAAGCTGCGCAGGCTGGCGGGATCGGTCACGTCGCCGCTGCGCCAGGTGAGGTTTGGGTGTTGGAGAGTTGTGGTGGCGGACGGCCGTTTCACCCCCACAACCTCATGCCCATCAGCCAGCAAAGCGCGAACCAACGCCCCACCAACAAATCCCGTCGCCCCTGTAACAACTACTTTCATGTGAATTTTTTATCGCAAAGCAAGTGAAGAACGCGGAGGTTTTCCCCTAATTCCTCTGTGTCCTCCGTGGCCAAAATCCTTTCATTCATCATTTTGCTGGTAAGTCATCACGGGACGGTAAACGCAGCGGCAGCGACGCCCTTTACTGCACTCTAGCAGCGGCAAGTGTGGCGCATCATCCGGGTGGTAGACAGCATCAGCAGGTAATGCACGGCACGCTTCGCAACCATCTTCATCCACCCAAATAGCGACGCCCGCGATAGAGCCTTTCGCTTTCATCCCCAGCCGGTATTGCGCCAGCGTCTTTTCAGCATAATCCTCTGGTTTTTCCATATCTTTATGAAATTTATTCAACCATTCAAATGACATCGCAAAACCTCTACGAACTGTCATTCCGAACCCTTCGACTTCGTTCAGGACAGGCTACGTGAGGAATCCTTCTACTCACAAAGATGAAAGATTCCTCGTTGCACTCGGAATGACAAAACAAACCGTGAATTTTTCGCCTCTCATCAGCTTCGTACTCGAATTGAATCTCGCTTGATGACTTTGGTTGCCACCCGGCTGGCCGTGGGCACATCCATCAACATATTGGTGTAGCTGGCGTTAGCCAACGGGCAGTGGCACTCTTTATCATAAATCGAGCGGCGCACGTCTCTAATCTTCTCACCAAACCAGATTTCCTTGAAATCATAGTTGTACTCGCGCAAATTGCCTAAATCGTCGGCACGGACGCAGCAGGGCCAAACGGTGCCATCAGCGTAGATTTGGGCACTGGCCCAGCCTGCGTAGCAGCCAATTACTTGGTCTTGCTCATCCAAAATGCGCTTCACTAGCTTGTAATATTCCACCCGGAACGCTTCCGTGATTTTGGCGACGCCTCTGTACTGCTTGCTGTTCACGTAGCCGATGAGCTTGTCAATCGCCTCGGCATATTCCTCTGGACTGGGGGTGATGGGCAAGCCCACCGTGTCTAATTCCACACGCGGCTCGGCAATCTCGGTGATAAATTGGTCGGCGCGGGAATTTTCGGCGTAGGCAATCAGCTCGTCCAAATGCCCTACGCTAAACACAGACACGACGGAGTGAATACCCACTGCCAGATTCGGAAACTCATCCCGCAGGGCTAAATATTGTTCCAGGCGTTCTTCAAACTTCGCAAAATTTCCCGCCACGCCGCGAATAAAGTCGTGCTTCTCACCCACGCCATCCAGCGAGAGGTTGATGATGAGCTGCGAATCGGTGCAATATTCCAGAATCTCACGCACACGCTCTGGGCCGCTTTTTAGGATGCCGTTGGTGGGGATGTTGATGAGGCCCGGCTGGCAATGTTTGTAAGCCAGCTTGGTCAGCTCAACGATGTGGGGAAACATGAGCGGTTCGCCACCGCTGATGGTAAACCAGTAGGGAGATTTGCCCAGAGAAGCCAACACTTTGTCCCACTCGTCCAGGGTTAGCTCATTTTCTCGCTTCATCCAGATGTTGCAGGTGAGGCAGCGGGAGTTGCACTTGGGGGATGGTGAGAGAGTGATGTTGAGCGGCATCAGTTTGGGCCAGCCAAACTGCCGGTATGTCTTGAATAAGGGGATGCGTGCAAGGACGCCTAGCATTGAATTCATTTTCTTAGGGACTGGAGACTGGAGATTGGAGATTAAATTAGTCTCCAATCTCCAGTCTCTGATCTCCTTTTAAGATTCTTTGGTGGGAGAGAGTTCTTTGGTAGTGGTGGCAATTTCCCAGACGGTGTGGTCTTTGCGGTTTTTGAAGTCGCGTTTGCCCAGGAAACGGCCGTACACTTCCAACCCAATCACCGCTGCCGTCCAGATTAGCTGCTTGGGTCGCCAATTCATGTTGCGCAGCAACGCCTTCAAAATCACGCCCCCGCTCATTGTGCTAACGGAGTAGCCAAGAAGCTCTTTAATGTCCAGGTGACCAGAGTAAATGCGCCGCCGCTGCCGTAAAAAGTCAGCGACGGTGTCTGGTCCTTTGTTGTTCACGATGGCGTCGGGGATGTATTGCACTTTGTACCCTTGGCCACGAATAACTGGCTCGATGCTAGCCTCATCTACGGAGGTGCGGTACGGAATCCGCTCAAAAATCTTGATGAAGGCGATCATCTCGCCTGCCTTGAAGCCGCCGGCGGCGTTGATAGCGTGATGCAAATCCCATAGCATGTGGGCAGCAAAGCCCATGAACGTGCTTTTATCGTTTACGGGAACCGGACGGCAGCTTGTCATCCCCATTTCCGGGTCGGCAAAGGAGGCAGCGAGCTTCTCGATAGCGTCTAGCTGAGGTTGCAAATCGGCACTGCACAGCACCAGCACCCGCTCGGTCTGGTGCTTGAGGAACAGGTTAATAGCGGACGCTTTGCCTTCACGTTTTTCTTGGACTAACAGGCGGATACGGCCGTCCTGCTGCATCATCTCCCGCACAATCTCCTCGGTACGGTCGGTGCAGCCGCTGGCCACAACGATAATTTCGCGCGGTTCAACCGTTTTTAGCTGCTGACGCTGCATTTTTTGCAGCAGTTGGCCAATATTGGCCTCTTCATTATGGGCAGTTATGCCAATGGTGATAGGTACCTTTTCCATGTTACTCTTCCCGGTGCCAGCGGCCAGCTTTGGCGCGCCACTAGCACAAGTCGGCAAGTATAACACAGCACAACTGAGGTGACAGTCACTTTCTAGTAAAGCTTATATGTAAATCAGGCAGATAAGGGACTGTCTCCTTTACCTGCATTCATTCAAGGTAGCCAAGTCCGCGCAAGGTATTTTTGAGGGCTTCTTCATCTTCGGGGGTCATTTGGTCGCTGGTTGCAGCAGTGGGGAGGGCAATTTCAATCGTCTTGGCAGGATGGTCCAGCGTAAAGCAGTCGGTGAGGATACGGCCGTCCATATACGTCGGTACCGGTTGATCCAGCAGCCACAAAAAGGTTGGCGTCAAATCGAGCAAATCGGCATCTACTTGTAGCCCCTCGCGGACACCTGAACCGTGCCAGACAAACATCCCATCGGGGCGATGGCTGGCGTAATCGTTAGGCACCGGCTTGATGAGATGATGGCTGCTAAAGCGGGTTTGGAAGTAGCGGGCATCGGTTGTGTCTGCTGCCCAGCGAACGATTATGTCTGGCGCGTCGGTAAGCTGCACCCCCTGCCAAACTTCCTCGCGGAACAACACCTCACCGACAGCCCCCCACTGGCGCAGGGCAGCGGCAATCTGTTGGCGGGTTTGCTCGTAATCTTCACCGATTTGAACAATTCCCTGCGGATCACGCCCCGCCACGTTGAGCCAAACATAGCCAACGGCCGTTGTACCTGTAGAAAACGCGCAGGTCTGCGACCAATCCAAATCGTAAAAATCAATTGCCAGCCGCTCAGTTAGCCGATCCAGTAAACCTTTTTTCTGGACGGCGTTGTCCGCCTCAAGCTCGCTGGCCAGAGCGCGCCCCTTTTGCCGCTCAAAAAATTGCAAAATGGCCAGCTTGAGCCGTTCTGGAGCCGCCTCGCGGATGGTGGCGGGCGACAGGCCGAGGCGGTACAGCATTTGCTTGAAGCGCACGCCCAGGCCGGGCTTGAGGGCAAGAAAGCCATTCTGGTGCAACCAATTGTTTAGCCAGACTTGATGCCGCGTTGGGCCAAAACCGTGGTCGGACATCACGCAGAGGATGGTGTCATCATCTACGGCAGCCAAAATTTGGGCCATTGCCTGCTCCACGACGTGGTAGAGGCGCAAGATGGCGTCGGTGTGGGGGCCGTTGGGGTCGTGGCGGGGTTCGCCTTTCATGAACTGCCAGAAGCGGTGCTGGGCCTGATCGGTTTCCAGGAAGTGTAAGGCCGTAAAATCTGGCTGGTCCTGCTGCAAAAGCCAGGCACCCGCCTCGCCGCGCGTTTTGACCAATTCTATCAATCCAGCAAAGTAGTCGGCGTAGCTGCCGCCCAGGTCGTCGGAGGCATTGCGGGCTAAATCCCAGCCGTGGTCGGCCAGTTCGCGCAGCAAGTTTTGTGGATGGCACAGCTGCGGACTGCTGCCAGGGTACGGAATGCCAGCGACGAGACGGCCGTTTATCGCTTCGGCTGGGTACGTCATGGGCATGTTGATCACCAACGAACTCAGCCCAGCATCCGAGAGCAGTTTCCAAAGTGAGTGGCCGATGATGTGACGACCGTTTGTGGGCACAAAGGCTGTGTAATCGCCGCCAATCAACTTACCAAAGTCGTAAATGCCATGCTGGCCGGGATTGGTGCCGGTAGCCAGCGAGGCAAAGGCGGTAGGGGTTGCCCAGGGCACAGTGCTGAGCAGTTCTCCCCCTGCCCCCTCATCAAAAAGTCGCTTGAGCAAGGGCAATTCACCCCCAGCCATCCAGGGGTTTAACAAATCCAGCGTGGCCCCGTCTAGGGCAATCATTAAAATCTTGGGCATGAATTTGAGTTTTTAATCAAAGATTTTGCAGATTTACCAGATTTTTCAATCTTTTTAATCTGCGAAATCTTTGATGAGATCATCCTTCTTCAAGACAAAGTAACAATGCGCTGACTGATTATTGAAGAACTTTGCCAGCAGCAGGTCCAGATAGACAAAGATGGGTGTGAAAATTTCAAAGGGCCAGAACGCCAGCGGCAGCATTTCCCAGAGGAAGAAGAGGATGTTGTAACGGCCGTCCCGCTCCACAACAAAGCCTGCTTCCTCAAAAATAGCCGTCAAATCGGCAAAACGCCAGCTTGCTTCTACCTCATCTCCCTGCCACACGGGGTTGATTTTGCGGCCCAGCCGCAGCAGCGGGTTGTCAGTCACGGTTTCAACGATGAAGATACGGCCGTTTGCCACCAAACATCGCTTCATTTCTGCTAACACCTGCTCGTAGTTTGCGACGTGATGCAAAACGTGGGCAATGTAAATCATATCAAACGTGGTGCTGGGCAGGGGCAGATGGGTGCCGCTGGCCTGCATCACGTCTAATCCCAAGTGACGGGCAGTTTTCAGGCGCGACATAGAAACTTCCAGCCCTGTTCGCCGCAAAACCACATCATCAAATCGCAGCATATTTTCGCCGTCGCCACAGCCAACGTCCAGCAGCCTGGCCTGCGGATTTTGGCTGGCCAAATTTTGGGCAACTTGCTGCTCTACCCGGCGGTATTTGAACAATTTGTAGCGAAAATAGAGTAACTTGGGGTGCATAATACCTTAAAAGACCCGAAGGGTTTTCATTCTTCGCACCTCAATCGCTACGGGGCAAAACCCTTCGGGTCTGCTGAATGCCGCCGCCAGAAAAAGATGATAAGACCCGCCAAATTGAGCCACAAGCCAGTTGCCACCATTGCCGCTGGCAGTTGCCAAAGCGCGTCATGAAACAAGATCATCGTGCCAAGCTGCAAAACAATGCCCAGGCCAATCAGGTAAACGTAGGTCGTCCATTCGGTGGACAAAAAGTAGTTGAGCCAGACGTTGGAGAGCGACAGCAGCAGCATCGCCAGCCCAACCAAGCCTAAAACAAGCCCTTCAACTTGATACTCGCTGCCTAAAACCAAATTGACGATGGGTTCGGGGAACAAACCATAAACCAGCGCAATGCCGCCGCACACCAGACCGACAATGCCCATCGCCAGGAGCAAAATTTTGCCTGCATCCTGCTGTGCCGCCTGCCGCCGCGCCGCCTTGGGGAATAAAATCATAATAATAGCAACGGGGAAAAATTGAATCACCTTGCCCAGCGTGATAGCCGCGCTGTAGTTGCCCGCCACGTCTGGCTCAAACAGGCGGCGCACCAAAATAGCGTCCATGTTGATGAGCAAGGCGTAGCCGATGAGCCCAGCAGCGGTGTAGGTTGAGTAGCGGAACATCTCTGGAAGTTGGACTTGGTGATGCACGGCCGTTTTCTGTTTTACGGCCGTATCCAACAAAATCCACCCCACAACCAGCGCAACCGCACTAGCTAGCGGCAAAGACAACATCGCTCCAAATGCACCCCAACCGAGCCAAACCAGGAGTGCCCCCAGCAGCAACCGCAACAATGCCTGCGTAATCTGCACCGCGCTGAGTGCAGAAAATTGCTGCAAGCCCTGCAGCGCACCGCCTACCACTGGGCGCACCACCATCAACAAAGTAGCAGCCGCCAATGCCTGCACGGGCCAAATCTCATCAATTTGTAAAAATGCAGCCAGCGGCCAGCTCAACAAAGCCAAAATGACCCAGGCAAACACGCCCCATCGCCACGAGGCTCGGAACATGGATTGGAAGAAGGAAGCGATACGGCCGTCCGCCTCATCCCCTACCTGAAAGCGCGAAATGTAGCGCGTGACCACCGTTTGAATAACCCGCGAGGAAACAACCAGCACCTGCCCCACTCCCGCCAGCGCCACCACAATGCTGAATTCAACTGGTGCCAACATGCGGCCAATAACTAGGTTGAATAAATAATCCAGCCCGTAGGCAACCGTGACTCCGGCCACCAGCGCCACACTTTGCCAAAGAGACGGCCGTAACTGTGACCGCAGGCGAGCAACCATAAATTAAGCCACCTCAGCCTGACGTTCTTGCAAATGGCGGTATCGCCAAAAAATTTGCCACACGCGCCAGACAGCTTCCACTTTTACTGGGACGCTCATCTTGCTTTGGCCAATGCGCCGATCTTCAAAGTAGATGGGCAGTTCCAAAATAGAAAACCCCATCTTTTGGCACAAATAAGCAATTTCAACCTGAAAGACGTAGCCGTTGCTCACCACACGGCTAAAATCAATTGCTTCCAGCACAGAGCGGCGAAACGCTTTGAAACCAGCCGTGGCATCCTGCGCCTTGATGTTCAGAATAAGCCGCGCGTAAGCATGGTTAGCCCACCAGGAAAGCAAATAACGCCACCAAGACCAGCGCTCATCTACCTGACCGCCGGGGACGTAACGTGAGCCAACGACAACGTCGAAGTTTTCAAGCTGCTGTACCATCTCTGGAATGTATTCGGGAGAGTGAGAAAAATCGGCATCCATTTGCACAATCACGTCTGCCCCCATGTCCAGCGCCATCTGGAACCCTTTGGCATAGGCTGTTCCTAAGCCCAATTTGCCAGTGCGGTGCATTACGGTCATCTCTTGTGGGTGTTGGGCGGCCAGCTTGTCAGCCAGCTCACCCGTGCCGTCTGGCGAGGCGTCATCCACAATGATGAGATGGCGATCTGCAAAGGGCAAGGCAAAGAGGGCTTCGGTAATTTTTTCGATGTTGTCGGCTTCGTTGTATGTGGGAATTACAATGATTATCTTCACAAAATGCTGTCCTACGGGCTTGGCCGTGCTGGGCACACACGGGGGTTCGCCTCTAACTTACCGCTGCACCAATGGCAGGTATGTTTTAAGGCCGTTTACGGCAAAAACCATCTCCAACGTTTCCGATTTTCCATCATAGGAAATGTCGCTTTGGTTGGTGATGAGTGTGAAATCGGTCAAAGCTGGGTTGACCTGCACGGTATAGCTGATAATCACTTCCCCTTCACCTGGCACGTTGCCTGTCCATTCTACAGCATCCGCGCTGCCATTGTAGCTGGCACCAGAAACACTGCCAGAAACGTAGGTGGTGTTGGTGGGGATGGGACTGCTAAAGGTGGCAACGGCCGTTTCTGTGCCAATATTTGTTAATGTAACCGTGTAAGTTACCTCTGCACCCGCCTCAAAATTACCAGAAGCGGTCAATTGAGATGGTTCCAGGTTGGCTGGAATCACAATATCGCCCACAAACAGATCGCGTTCACCATTATCGTCGCCAACAATCAGGTTGCCAGCGTCTGTCGCAAAACCAATGGTACGGCAGTCGGCAGAGAGGATCGAGCGATGAGCACGGCCGTTGCCCATAAATGTTTCTGTGCCCGTTGCCAAAAAGGTGGTTTGGGTCAGACGATCATGCACGTACACCTGCCGTTCCCCATTGTAAGTCAGCGGCACCAGGGTGGTTGCCTCTGAGGTGAAGGAGATGAAACGGCCGTTGCCACAGATGGCCGGGTCTTTGCTGTCTGCATCGGACTGAACACCGCTTGTTGAGACGCTTACCATCTCCAGTTCGCCCGTTAAACGATCATAAACAAAGATATCGGGCACGCCATTCGTATCGTTTGGCACCAAATTATCGGCAAAGGAGCGAAAGGCAATGTAACGGCCGTCTGCCGAGATGGCGGCGGGCGAACTTTTACCATTGGACTGACCACCGCCAACAGGCTTGCTAATCAACGTTGTTTCACCAGTTTGCTGGTCGTAAATCATCACGTCTGCATGGCCGTTGGTGTCTGGCACCAGGTTGGTGGCGTTAGAGATGTACACAATGAAACGGCCGTCATAGCTGGAAAATGCACGCGCCACGTTCCCATCAGGAAAGTCGCCATTGGGTGCTTTGGTAATGCGTTCAACTACGCCGGTTTGCAAATGACGCACATAAATGGCCGCGTCGCCAGCCACATTACTTTCTCCCTGTGCCACCACCAAACCATTCGATGAAAAAATGGCGTACTCGCCATTTGGCGAAATTTGGCCAACGCTGTTGCCGTCAATTTGTTCACCCTTCCAGGTAAGGCTCACCCGCTCCAGGCTACCAGTTTGCCAATCGTACAAAAAAACGTCTAGCCCATTATCCACATAAGGTAAGCGGTTAGTATCGCCAGGCACCAGGTTCGTGGCGTAGGAAATAAATGAAATGTAACGGCCGTCTGCCGACACAAAAGGATCAAAGCTGCGCTGATCGGCAGGATCGCCATTGTATCCCACGGTCAATTTGCGAGTGACATCGGCGTTGCGGTCGCGCGCAAAAATATCCACAAAATTTAGGTCTATCTGGTCTGGCCCCCAATTGGAAGCAAATGATTCAAAGGCAACAACAGACCCATCTTCAGAAAGTGACAGATAAAATGAGTCGTGATTGCTCTCAACATCCCCCGTGCCGACGCTAACGCGCTCAAAATTGGTAACTGCACCCAAACTACTGCTTACAAATATCACCATGAGCAACACCAACAGGCTACCCAGAACAAACATTATTTTGAACATGCCTTGTCGCGGTTGCGGGCATGCCTCACTATTCTTTATTTCATTCACCATCTACAACAAATCCATCCTTCTTACAAATTTGATTTATTCCACTTCACAACGTTTTCCAGGCCAGTAACCGAAATCGAAGCATAGAATTTTACTAAAATTGGGCAGCAAAACCACTGCGGATTGAAATTCCGCAGCTAGCCAGGAAAGTGCATCAGGGAAAAGGTAGCTGTATTGGTTCTCCTAGCCGCTCCTGGGTTTCCCCGTCATAAACACCGACCAGAAAATGGTCGGGTATTGATCCTGTAGCCCAATTTAATTGATGGAGCTGCACAAATTGATCACCGGGTTGCCAACTGGTGGCATCTACAGTTAGGCCATCCCATTGGCCAATTATCTCCCCGTCGGCGGCCACGGCGTGAACAAACAGTTTTAACGACCGTTCCGTTTCCCCCAACACCCGCCACCAAGTCATCAGCCTCACCGCATTTGCTTCCGCTATATCTGTGGTAACAAAAATCGTCTCGCGTAGTTCAAGAATATCAGCAAATGGACGAACATCTGACTCAAAGGTTTCGGCAGGTGCAGGCAAACGGTAAAGTTGCTGATTATCTGCCACCACTGGTTCAATCTGGAGGTACGGTCGTAACGTCCCTGCAATCTCATTCTCCTCTACCAAAGCCAAAAATCCCCCGCCAGCAGGCCACAGCAGAGCATTTCCATCATTTAACCAGCGCACCCGCAAATCATTGCTCTCCAATTCGGCGCGACTATCTGAAGACAGTTGAGCAGGTTCCATCCCAAAAAGCACCAGATCAACAGGAGCGGCCGTTGGCACAACCTCATACAAAAAGATGCTGCCTCCAAGCCGAGCTAACGGTTCCTGCTCACGGAACCAGGCAAAGGCATCCCGCTGCTCGCCCAGCACCACGCCATGCAAACTGGTCACGCTCAGCGCATACACGCCCGGCGCGGGATTTTGCGGATCATACAGTTGGCGACCAGGCGGCGCAGCTTCCGGTGCGGGCGGCCACATCGGCATTGGTACAAAATCTATGCCATAGGCAGATGCGTGTGCCGTACCAAAGTAGCTCAGGTTCACAGCCCGGCCAGTCTCTTGCTGCCAGGCAGCCAATGCTGGCAAATCCTGCCCCCAATCAATATTGCTGTCAGAAAGCAACTGCCATGACTGATCATCCCCACCCGCCAGCAAATTGAAAAAGGGAATGTAATCCGGCCAGATGAAAACCGCCTGGATTGCCAGCCATACAATCACCCCGCCCCCCACGAATCGGGCATTTTTTACCCAGCTGGGCGCAACGTTTTGTAGGGAAACGGCCGTAAACAACCACAAAAACGGCAAAATTGGCAACAAATGACGATACCCAATGTTCAACGACGAGGTAAGGCTGACACTCAGATACACCATCGTAGGCAGCAGCAAAAAAAGCAAATCTCCATTTTTCTCTGTGCGCCTCTGTGTTCCGCTTTTCCGCCTCGTCCACCACCAATTCGCCAGAAGCACACCAACGGCCGCCAGCAAAAGCAACAGCGTAGGCAAGGGTGTTTTTAGCAAAAAGACAACCGGAAAATAATACCACCAGCCAGAGGTAGAAACCTCTCCCGCTAAATAGGCTCCGTGTGGCTGACCAAAATAGCTTAATACCCAGAACAGATCGTCCCAAAATGCGCCGCCGGGCAACGGCCGTATCCCAAAACCATTCACCGCCCAAATAATCACTCCGCCGACTGCGCCCACTAACAACAAAACCAGCAGTGGCCGCCAACTACGCCGCCGCCATGCCCAAAACAGCCCCAGCAGCCCCAAAATCGGCAGCAGCAGCCCCGCATTAAATTTGGAAACGCTGGCCAAACCAAGCCCAGCGCCAGCCAGAAGCAACGCTTTCCAGCCCCCGTCCTTCACTGACCAACGCCAAGTGCCGTACAGCGTCAGCACAAAAAAGAGGGTCATGGCTACATCGCCAGAGATGATACGGTCGTGTGCCAACAAATTCGGATCAAAGGCCAGTAGCCCCGTGGCCAACAGCCCTGCCCATCGCCCAGCCAGCTCACGCCCCCAGCGGAAGACCAACGCCAGCAGCAGCAAACTCAGCCAGATCACTGGCAGTCGCCCCAAAAAGAGCAGCCGCTGTGGGCTATTGCCCAGCCGCCACATAAACAGATCACCCGCCACCGACCAATTCCCCGCTTCCCAGGCAGGCGTGTCCAGCGGCAATGCCAAATCCGGTTCCGTAAGCACAGGCATCGCCGACAGCGCACTCGCCCCCAGCGGATGCCCCAACAAAAAGTGGGTCGCCCCCTCGCGCAAATAAGCCACGCCCCGAAAAAGGTGGCTTTGCTCATCCACCGTGGCACTTTTCTGCAGTGCACTACTCGCCATCAAGGCAAACGCCAGCAGCAATACAAACACCGCCAACCACCAGATTCCGGTACGGGCAGACCTCCGTGTCTGCCCAAAATTCGTCCCTACCTTACTGCGTAACATGCGTTATTGCGCCACATCCACAGATTGTAGCAGCAGCCGATCCAGGCCGTCTGCGGTGAGGCGCGTACCCGTCAGTGGATCATACACGCCCATTTGCAGCCAGTAACGACCAGCAGGCACCCCCTCCAGATTTAGCGTCTGTTGTTGAAAAAACAGATCCCCCGGAAACAGCGTTTCATAAGTCGCGGCAAAAAAGTCATTTTGCGCCACAATCGTGCCATCCGCTGCCAAAAGATGGATAAAAATCTTGCGCTCACCCGCCGGGTATTCACGGGTTTCAATCTCCCAGGCGGTCAGTAACGTCAGGTTGGCCCCACTTTGTTCAATCTGGTAGCCACGCAGAGCCATGCTGTCGCCATCGTCTGTAAACGTGAGAGGGAGGGATATGGGGGTCACGGCCGTTTCGCCAACAGGCACAAGCATTTCACTTTGGTACACCTCATTGGCAAACGTCCCTATCCATTGCCGAGCCGTTGCCGTCAGGTCAGCATTTAGCGCATACGTTTGCGGAACATCTAGCCCAAAAGGCGCGGCCAGGCTAGGTGGCAACGGGGTAGATTCATGAATAAACCACCAAGCCTCGCCCTGCGGCACCACTAAGCTGGAACGCGCATCAAACCAGCGGCGGTGTACCGTATTGGCGCCAAAACTGCTGCGAATTTCCGAGCTAACATGCTCATAACTGCCGTAACCCGACAGGGCTACCGGAATGAGCTGGCGTTCTTCTGGCGCGGCATACGTCAGCCGGAACAGCGGATAAGCTGAACGCCAGGGATTGAGCGCACCAGGGTAGGTGTTGATGATAGAAATTGCGCCAACCAGGACGAGGACGGCCGTTTTCAAAACAACCTTGCTACGATAAAGCGACGGCTCCAGCGCAAAAAGCGCCATCGCTGGCACCGGGTTAATCAGCCAGCGCGTGCCAAAACCAAATCCACCAAAGCTGTGGGTACGAAACACGAAATAAGCTAAATAAAGCAGGCTAGCACCGGCATATGCCCAGGCCAGATGGCGCGTTCGCAAATCTACGGCGCGAACTGCCTTCACCAATCCGTACACAAACCAAATGACAATGGGATAAAATGAAAAAAGGCCACGATCCCCGACCAGCAGATGAAAAGCGTACTCGCCCACGTTGCTCGGCGTGCGATGCCCGCCAGGGTTTGTCAAAAAGGCAGAGCCTTCATAATCGTACCCTTGTGTAAACAGTTGCGGCGGCAGTGGCGTGCCCACTATTTGCCAATTCAGATAGATGGCCAATAAGCCGGGAATCAGGCTGCCGAGAATAAAGTAAACGGCCGTTTGCCGATAAACCAGCACCACGTACCCAAAAATGCCCACCAGGTAAATACCAGCCGATAAATCCACTGTACCCGCCAACGTGGCTGCAAAACCAGCCAACCCTAGCTGAAACGGCGTCGGGTTCGGATTCAGCAACAAAATGTAAACCGCCACAAAAATGCCAGCCGACGACAAAATATGGTTGGAAAACACCGTGCTGTACGGAAAAAGTGCAGTGCCCAGGCCAAGAACGGCCGTAAACAGCAGGCTAGACCAATTCGCAAACCCGTGCCGTCGGGCAAAGCGATAGGTAAGTGCCAAAATGAGCGTGGCGGGCGTACTCACCAGAAGCAAAACCAGAATAAAGTGAACCCAATCTACTTCGCCCAATTCCAAAATAGCACGACAATTTGTTTCCAGCAGATCTGGAATACATTCTCGCCAAGTGAGCGTCTGGCCAAAACCGTGATGCAGCACCGCATACACCCCCGCCCCCAAAAACGAAAGCATCGGCGGCTTGGTGGAATAAAATTGGCCGTCTACCTGAATTTTATCCAGCGTGTGGGCAAATGAAGAGTCTTCAATAACCCAGGTTCCCCGATGCACTAGCGATTCAATGGAGGCCATACGAGACGCTTCATTGGTGGAGTAGGCACGGCTGTGGATGAACAAAATCCACACAACGGTAAAGGCCAAAACTACCAACCAAGTCAAATCGTTGGGAATCTTCGATTTTGTCTCAAACTTTGTCATAACCGGGTAATTCTAGCGGAGTTTTAGATAATTGGCAGGCCGATTGACAAAGGGGAAACGCTCTTGTATCTTTCGCGGCGATGGATAAACGTCGTCTTTGGATTCTGGGAGTCTGCGGCATTACGGCCGTTCTCATCATCGTCCTGTTAACAGATGCAATGCCCCACCTGCGCGGGCCGCTGCCAGGTAGCTCCGTGTGGCATTGGCCTTACCAGTTACGGCCGTTTTCCCGCTGGTGGCTGGTCATCCTAGCCGGGGCTGCTTTTCTAGCAGTGCTGGGTTGGTGGCTGCGGCAAGAAAAAGTGGCACGATGGCAAACGGCCATTACCCTCATCCTGCTATTTGCCAGTTGCCTGGGAATGCAGTGGGGGCTGCTCTACGCCGACCGAGCCCAGCCGCTGGCCGAACTGGTAGATCGCACCCTGGCCGTGAAAACCAACGGCTACTACTGGACAGCCGCCAATCTGGACGACGTAAACAGTACCTTGCAAAATTACCCCGCCGCCATGCCCCAATTTGAATCCGACCACGCCCGCACGCACCCGCCAGGGCTGGTTCTGCTCAACTGGTTCACCATTCAACTGCTGCAAAGCACTCCTGAACTGGCTCAAGAGCTGGGCCAACGCATTTACCCACAACGCTGCACCGACCTGTGGCTGCTGGAACAACCACCCGCCATCGTCGCCACCCTCGGTATCTGGGCCATTCTGCCCATGATTTTGGCCGCTTCCACCATTTTCCCCACCTATTTTGTCGCTAAAAATCTCACCGCAAACCCGCGTGCTGCCAAACTAACTGTAGTGATCGCCGCCATTCCGGCTCTGCTCATCTTCGCGCCGCTGTCTGACCAGCTTTTTGCCTTGCTGACCGTGCTGATTGTTGGGACGTTTTTGCTGGGCTGGCAGCGGCAAAGTGGCGTTTGGCTCTTTGTATCGGGCTTGTTGCTGTCGTTCACCACCTTTTTGTCCATTGGCAACGGCACACTTGTGGGCGTTCTGGGCATTTACGCCGTCATAACTTTGTGGCAAACACAGTGGTCAATCCGCCAACATGTGCTGCCGCTGGCCGTTTTTGGTCTGGGCACCATACTTGTCTGGCTCATCTTCTGGCTAGGATGGCAAGCACCTCCTTGGGAGATCGTTCAGGTTGGGCTGGCGCAACATTATGAGCTGGTAACTGCCAAGCGCAGCTACGGCACTTGGCTGCTGTTCAATCTGGTTGATGTACTGATTTTTACCGGATTGCCCATCATTGCTGCATTTTTAAGCACTCTCATCGTGGCTACACGCAATTTCAGGCGAAGGCAGCTAACGCCGATGCAGGCTTTAGCCGTGAGTACGGCCGTTCTCCTCCTTATCCTCAACCTTTCTGGCTCTACGCGGGGGGAAGTCGGGCGCATCTGGCTCTTTCTCATGCCTCTGCTGCTCATTCCAAGTGCCACTTGGCTAGCAAAGTGGCTTCCCAACTGGCGTTGGCAATGGCTTTGGGCGGCTGGGCAACTGAGCTGGGCGATTGCACTTGGCCTTAGCTGGCGGCCCGTTGGCGCCACCATTGTCGCCATCAACGAACCACTCATCCCCTCACTGCCCAACGAGGCAGAAAACGTGAACGTTTTGCTTGGCGACCAAATTGAACTTACACAGTTCGCCCTGAAACAATCAGCAAATGCTCTCGATTTAACATTGGTTTGGCAAGCTGAGAACCCAACGGTACGGCCGTACACCGTCTTCAACCATTTGCTAGATTCGCAAGGCAATCTGGTGGCCCAAGCCGATGGCTGGCCTGTCAACGGCCAGTGGCCCCCCACCTGCTGGCAAAGCAGCGATCCAGTTGTGGATCAGCACCAAATTTCCTTGCCAGCCGACCTCCCCGCCGGCAGCTACATGCTCTACACAGGCCTCTACGACGTTCGCGACGGCACGCGCCTGATCACCCCAACGGGTCAAGATGCCATCCTCATCAGGCAAATTGAGCTACCGGAATAGTGTGTAGTGCGTAAAAACGGAATACGCTATACGCAATACGATTTTCATTGCCCATCGGGCAGGCAAATGGTGGTGAGAACGGCCGCTTCCCCCAAATTTGTTAGCGTGGGCAAATGGTAAAATCCAGTTTGCACCGTGTACGTCCCCGGCGGCAAATTGGCGGGGAGCTGGATTTGGTAAGTATCCTGCACAAGCTCCCCCGGCTGCCAAACGCTGGTAGGATAGCCATCTGGCGGTCGATCCAATTGGGTTACTAAATTGCCCTCCGCATCCAGCAAATGCACAAAAGCGGTGTAATCGCGCGTCATCTCCGCCAACGCTTGCCAGGCCAGCGTCACCCGCACCTGGTTCCCCGCCACCTCAGCGCGATACCCGGCTAACGCAATATTCTCCCCAAAAACCGCCTCCGACGTCTGCAATCCGCTCAGTCGTGGTGCCGCAGCCGGTACAAAATACGGAATCGCATCATCCAGCAGTTCGCCCACTTCGCCTTGCGGGAACGCAGTTTGCAAACGGGCCAGGGTTTCTGGCGTGGACGGCCGTACCAAATACAAAATCGGCTCATCCGCAAACCCCAGCGGCAATAGCTCCCCGGTGCCGCTAAAGCTGCGAATGCCGTCTGGGTTGGCCAGGGCAAAAAAGATGGTTGCCATTTCTTCTTGGGTAGGCGTGAGGTAAACGGCCGTTCCTTCCGCCTGATCCGCCGCCAACTGCCCTAGCTGCCAATCCGGCAGGTAAAAATCGGTGGCAAGCTGGGGATGATTGGCGTAGCGACCAAAATAGTCACGCACGGTAAAGGCGAGACTGCCAAATAACAGTAAGCAGTAACCAGTAATCAGTATTCGGTGAACAGTGATCGGTTTACTGGTTACTGAAAAAAGCCAAACAGCCCCTACCGCTACCAAAATCGCAAGCGGCCCGGCCGCGCCAGTCATGCGGCCAAAGTGGGGGGCGTCGCCGCTCATGATGGTGGGCAGAAGCATCACCAGCAGCCACAGTAGCAAAAAGACAGCGCGCGGGTTCAGCTTTTGGCGCACGGTTTGCACCACGCCCAGTGTAAAAAAGGTGGCTTGGATGGGATCTAGATACGGCCGTCCCGGTAAATTGTGCCGAAAATGAGTCTCGCCCTGCCAATACAGCCCGCGAAAAACACGCCCTACGTTTAGCAGCCAGGTCAGCAGCGGCTGGTCTGCTACCGTCCCCCGCCCCCGGTTAGCCACGTAAGCGATACGAAAAACAAAAAAGTAAGGGTATCGCCAGAAGAAAAGCAGAATTGGCAGCGCAGTTAAAAGCGAAACGGCCGTCATACCGCCTACATTCAACAAATTTCTTCGCAGGCCAGACCAATCCTGCCACGCCCAAAACAGCACAAACAGCACAAACAGCAGCGGGAACAGCCGCGCCGCCGCGTAAATGTAAATGCTCAGCCCCAAAAAGAAGCCAGCAGCCAAAAATGACACGGTGATGGCGTTCTGCGAACGCCGGTGACGGGGTGACAGGGTGATCTGGCTGAGGTTGTAGCCGCGCCAGAAGAAGATGATGGTAAGCATCTCGACGGGCACAAAGACCATTGCCCGCAGACCAAAGCGACTGAAATGGATAGCAGGCAGCAAAATTGCCAAAAAAAACGCAGCCACCAAGGGTATCCATTCTGAAGTGATGCTCATTGCTGTGGCCGGTCTCCTGACCGTGCCACCCATTTCCCCCACTGGCTTAGATTCACCACCCCCTAAAAGTTCTTTGGCGGCAAAATAAGTCAGCAGCACCGCCAGCACGCCAAAGATGGCAGGCACAAAACGAATGGCAAACGGGGTCGCGCCAAACAGCCAAATCGAGACGGCCATCAGGTAAACGTGCAGTGGCTCACGGCCGTAATTTCCCTCAAAAAAGATGGGCCAGCGAGTGGGTTCAGGGGGATTGTCGCCGTGGGCTTCTTCCGCATACAGCTCCCATCCTTCGTAAAATTTGGGAAACTGTTCGCCCTGCACCAGTGAGAGCGCGTCCAGGCCGTTGTATGCCTCGTCGTGGTAAAGACCGGGCGGGAAGCTATCTAGCTGCCAAAGGCGCAAAAAAGCAGCCAACAGCAGGATTAGCAGAAGCAAAACGCGCTGGCGGTTCATTGCCCAAGCTCCAGCGTGGCAATGTGGGCAAAATCTGCGCCATCTGGCGTGACCCAGCGGCTGCCCATCGCCGGGTCATACAGCCCCACGCGCAAATCATATTCGCCAGCGGGTAGCTGCGGGGGCAGCGCAATCTCATGCTGCTGCCATAGCAGATCGCCCGTGCGCCACCCTTCCCAGGCAATGTCTAACCCATCCCATTGCGCTACAATCTGCCCCGACGCATCTAGCAAATGCACGTAAATTTGCAGCGGCACGGCGCCAGTTTCGTTTCGCCAGCGAGTGGTAAGCTGGATCGCATCTTCCCGAACCGCAATCTCTGAATCTGCCAGCAAACTAATTTGGTACTCATCCTGGCTGAATTGGTGGGCTACGGCCGTTTCTATCCCACTATTGTGCACACGATACATTGTATACAGGTCGGTTTGAGTAACTAGATCGGCTTCAACCCAACTTACCTCGAAATCAGGCGTGGCAACTAGCCAAAACGCAGAGGCTGCGGGTTGTAAAAAGACGGTTTGGCTCCGCAACCAGTGAGGGATCACCTGGTTAGTTTGCAAGCGGGCAAAATCGTTTGGCGCAATTTCATCTAGCTGCACTCCGGCTAGCACCACCTCCGCTGGTTCGCCGTGCGGCAGCACCTCGTAAATGAAGATGCTGTAGCCAATTTTGTCCAACGGCTCTTTGTCGCGGAACCAGGCAAAGGTGTCGTGGTTGGCAAAGTGAACGCCCTGCAGCGTGGTGGCACTGATGGCGTAGATGCCGGGGGCGGGATCATGCGGATAAAACGGCCGTGCCTGCGGGTTCATCAATCGCGGCGGGAAGCTATCCAGACCCGTGAAGTTGATGCTGTAGTAAGACGGCCGTCCTTCGCCAAAATAACTCAGCCAAACGTGCTCCACCTCGTTTTCCACCATCCACGCCTGCAAACCAGCCAAATCCTGCCCCCAATCTAAGTTGCTGTCTACCAGATAATGCCAGCCACCGTCTGGGCCACCGGCAAAAATGTTAAAGAAGGCCAGATGATGAGGATGCAAGGCTACGGCCGTACCGCCCAACCAAATCACCAACCCCAGCAACACCCAGCGGCGCAGCCCAAAGTTAGGCAACCAGGCCACGACGATGGCGATAAATACAAAGAGAAAAGGCAAAATCGGCAACAAATGACGGTAACCCAAATTGATGTCTGTGGTGAGGGCAAAGCCAAAGTAACCCAGCGGGGGGATGAGCAACGCCGCCAGCGTCAGCCAACGCCTAGCCAGCCTGCCTCGCCACGCCAGCCAAAGCAGACAAACTCCCGACCCCAGCAGCAAAATCAGCGTGGGCAGCGGCGTCTTTAGCAAAAAGGCAACCGGAAAGTAAAACCACCAGCCGCTGTCGGAATAATTTCCGGCCAAGAATGCAGGCGTACTTTTTTGCAGCCGCCCGCCAATATCCAGCAACTGCTCCAAATGATGCGACAGCGGCAGCGTGAGGCCAGAAAGCTGCGGCAGCGTGGGCAAACTATCGGGCAGCGTGCCAATCTGGAAGCCATACGCTGCCCACAGCGTTAAAAATGCGGCCAGCGGATAAGCAACCAGCAGCATGACCAGCAGCGGTGATTGGCGGCTAAAAAGCGCAGGCTTGGGGGAAGATTCCCGCCACCAACGAATAAGAATTACCAGCAACACAAGGGCAAACAGCGGCACAAATAAGCCTGCCGTAAATTTTGTGTTCTGCAGCAGACCAAAGCCAATCCCCGCCCAGATGGCTCGCGCCCAGGACGGCCGTTTGCCAAACCGCCACAGCAAAAAACCTGCCAAAAAGGCAAAGGTCATTAAGCCAAAATCGGTGGTGGCAAGACGGCCGTGTGCCAGCAAATTAGCATCAAACGCCCCCAGCGACAAAGCCAGCAACGCCGCCCAACGCTTGCCAGTTAGCTCCTGTACCCAGAGATACACCAACGCCAGCAAAAGCAGTCCCAGCCAAACAGTCGGCAACCGTGCCAAAAACATCACACGCGTCACGTCGTTGCCAATCTCCCACAAAAATAGCTCCGACGGGCGATGAAAATTGGGAAGCTGCCACGATGGATCGTCTACGGGAAGCTGCACGGCATCGTCAGCAACCAGCAGAGAGGCGTTGAGGGCGTTCAGCCCCAGCGGATGCCCTACACGCATCCAGCTATTTTCGCCGCGCAGGTAGCCTAGGCCGCGCGTGATGAACCCTTGCTCATCAAATGTGGGGCCAAGCTGGGTAAGGTTGACAATGGAGAGAGCAAAAAACAGGAGGAGAACGGCCGTTTCCAGCCACCTCCCTTTACGCAAATCAAACCTGCTTTTCATACCATCATCCATCACAACAAAATAAAAATGACTGACACTAACAGCATCAGCCACCTTTACCTTATTCGTCTGTCATTCCCGCGAATGCGGGAATCCATGCTGATAAACAAGATGGATACCCGCCTGCGCGGGTATGACATTGCCCTTACCAAGTTTACACAGTGAGTTAATCAATACGCGTAACTTGATAGTAATCATAGAACCAAATGGAGGGCTTGTACTCATCTGTGGAGGCGAATACGCCAAAATAAGGTTCGTTGATGTAGGTCGTATCGCTAAACGTCCACTTATGAGCACCATCCAGGAAGAATTGAACGCCGCTGTTTCGCACTTCAATTCGGTACGTGTGCCACTCCAATGATGGACCATTGGCCAAAATGGGATCCACATCAACCGTGGGTCCAATGCGCTTGATGGGGCTACCGCCGCAGGTGGGACACCAAACCAGGCTGTTCACCTGCTCATGCAGCAGCTTGAGCGGCCCGTAAAAGATAAAATTGAAGTTGTAGAAATGGTTGAAGCAGTTATCTGTTTCGTACACATTGCCAATTTCTGGGCAGGCATCGCCGTTCCAGTCGCCACCGAAAACAGCGCCACCAGAGACCAGATTCGAGGCATCGTGCACCCGCGCCCGGAATTCAATGGCGTAAGGTGGCTCTGGGGCAGGCATGAGCGGGCTACCAATCAGCCAATCCCAGCGATCGGCCACGATGATGATAAGGTTCCCCGCCTCGCTGCCTTCGCCATAGCGAACCACCGTTTCTTCCAAGAAGGTCATGCGGCGGGTGGGCACCCAGCCAGAGGTATCGTCGCTAAAATCATCCCGATACCCACCAATTACCATAACAGAATCTGACCAAGCACCGTTGAAATCAGGATACACAGACCGCACGCGATAGTAGTAAACGTTGTTAAATGAAAGCGGCAGGTCAAACTGGTACGAATCTACATCTCCTACCGTCACTTCATCGGTCACTGTGGCAAAATCGGGGTCTTGTGATTCCTCAATAATGTATCCAGTCGCGCCAGATACTTTATCCCAGGAAACTGTCCACTGATTTGAGGAGTTTGGCAAAGAGATGTCAATTTCAAACGGGGTAAACACCAACGGGAAGTAGATGATGTTGCTGGAAACCACCCCGGTTGCACTGATTGTCTCTGTTGCAGTGATGGTGCTGGCTTGTGGTGCGGCTATGGCAGGAACGGCCGTTCGCTCTGCATCTGCTGCCATAAACCCCACCGCCGAAAATATGACCAAAACGGCCAACACAAAGCTAAAAACAATCACGCCTTTCCGGGATGATTGACTTTTGTTTTTTACAAAATACATAGAGAGTGCCCTCCGAAAAATATATGTGACAAACGTGTGGAATAATAGCGATGGTGCTATCTTTCGTCAACGAAAACCGTCGTCAACCAAAACCGCTCTTCAGAAGTTGTGCCAAAACGAAGCCGCTCGCCGCTGCCCCGCAGGTACAAACCGAGATAAAGATCGAACTGCGTCGCAGCTCCAGCCGATTCCACAGGTAAAACATGCCGCTGCAAAACAAGGTCCCCCGACCGCAAGGTAATCGGGGCGGCGTCAAAGCCATCGTGCTGGGCCACAATTTGGTCTGTATCATCTACCAGGTGCATAAAAGCAGCCAGATTTGACGGCAACGCCTGTTCTACCCGCCAAAGGGTGTAGGCTACCAGTGGCTCACCCACTATGGGTGGCAAAATCTCATAACCCATTAAGGTAATTTGCTCATCAAAGTGGGTTGGCTCAACAGTTTGCAAAGTAGGCGGTGTGTCCGGCAAGGGATAAATGGCAAAGGATGGCACGTTTTCGCTGCGGAACTGTGGCGTTGTGCCAATGCCTGCCACTGCTAATAAATCAGGCGCGGGGGCGGCAAATTCCGGAATGTAAAAACGGCCGTCCCCCCCCCCAGGCCACACCACAGCCCCCGTCGCACCTTCGCCCGTCTGTACCCAGCGGGCTTGCGGATCGTAGCCCAGGTTGCGAATGAGCGAATCCCGGTCAATCGGTTCAAAAAAGGCTTCGGCCACAACAAGCTGCTCGGCAGGATGGGCCGCCATGTGCCAATGGCGGGCCACGTCTAGCAGAACCGTTTGGTAATGGTTCAGTCGGGTGGTTTCTGCCTGCGCCCAGGTGACAAAACTATCTTGCACAGTGCGGTAGCTGTTAAAGATGAGCATCCCCAGCAGAAGCGCAGCCAACGCCGGACGCACAATCGTTTGCCAGCTGGCTAATTTTTGCTGGCGAAGACGTTGGTAAACGGCCGTACCCGCCAGTGCAGGCAGTAAATAAACCACAGGCAACGCCCCCACCAGCCGCACCGTGCTAGGTGCCTGCGGCGTCACCGCGCTGGGAATTAGCCCCACGCCCAGCCAAATGAGCACAAAGGCATAGCGGGGTTGCCGCCAGCGCCACAGGACAATGCACAAACCAGCGTAGAAGAATACGGCCGTCCCCCAATCAAACAGCGGGCGGCCGGGCAAGCTGTACGTCCAGCGCGGATCGCCTGTAAAGCTGAACACGCCCAGCGTCTGCACGGTGGTTTGCCAAATGGGTTGGAAATCCCCGTTTTGCAATGCCTCTAGAGGCCCCAGCAGCTGATCAACGCGCTGCTGCAGGGTGGGGTCTGCCCGCAGTGTGAGAAACAGGGGCAACGCTACCAGCAGCGATACGCCCAACGTTAATAAAGCGGCTTTTATCTGCTCGTTGCGCCATTCCGTGTGCTTCTGCGCCAGGAAAAAGTAGACGGCTAGCAGTACAGGAATAGCAAAAACCACCCGCGCCCCCGTGTAGCTGTAGACGCTCAAGCCTAGAAAGAGTCCTGCCAGCCACGGCCGTTTCGGCCAAAACCAGGCAAAAACCAGCAGCAGCACCGGCTCTAAAATGGGGCGGATTCCTACGCGGCTAAACACAATTGGCCACCAGCTAATGGCCAAACCGATGCCCGTGAGAACGGCCGTACCCACCCCAAACGCTCGCTTTGCCCAACGCAGCGTTAGCGCCACCAGCAGCAGCCCCAGCGTCACCGCAGGCAGCCGTATCGAAAGCACATTGTCGCCCAACAACAGTTGAAATGGCACAGAAAAGTAATGGTAAAGTGGCTCATGCCCAAAGCCTTCGCGGAAAAAGAGCGCGTGGGTGCCACCGCGAATAAATTGCACGATGTCGGCGTTTAGCACTTCATCCTGCGCCAGCCCTGGCGGCACGTCGTGCAGCAAAATAAGGCGGAAAGTGGCAGCAATGAGGAGGACTGCCGTTCCCCACCATACAAATCGCCTCTTTTCCGTGGAACTCTGTGTTCCTGTTCTAACGAAGGTCATAAATGTAAATCGAATACCCAATTCGGTCAGTTGGTTCCTGAGTGCGGAACCAAGCGTAGACGTGCCGTGCCTCCCAGTGGCTCTCCCACAAGCTGCTGGCACTGATAGCGTACAATCCTGGCTCTGGTGCCTCTACGTCAAACGGTGGATTGTTCCACAAGCTTAAAAATTCGGCGCGGGGGAAGCCCGGCAGCGGTTCAAACTGCATTCCGTAATAAGCCGGATCACCAATGCCAAACCAGCCCAATCGAACCGAATCTTCGCCATTTTCAGCGAGCCAGTTCTGCAATCGCAGCAAATCCTGACCCCAATCGTTGCTGCTATCTGCCAAAATGGCCGCGCCATTGGCTGGGCCGTCTGCGGCCAGGTTGAAGTAGCTCAAATAGTGCGGATGAATGAACAAGCTGGGCAGCAAGATGCCGCCCGCCAAAATCATAGAAATTGCCAAGCTGTGGCCGGTGTCCTCACCGTGCCACGACTTGCCCTTACCCTGAACTTCCCCGGCAAAGAGAGTAGGCAACCCACTCACCCCCACGATGATCAGCGGCAAAATGGGCAGCAGATGCCGGTAGCCAATGTTGATATTGCTGATCACGCTAACGCCAAAGTACAGAGCAGCCGGGATGAGGAGATAGAGCAGTTTGGGACGGCTGGACGGCCGTTTCCATCCCAGCCAGACCAACCCCAACAACCCAACCAGCAAAACCAGCGGCGTCTTCACCAAAAAGGCCACCGGGAAAAAGAGCAAAAAGCCCTCGGTCGTCGTCTCACCTAGCAAAAACGCTGCCCGCCCGCCCCGGCTCACGTTCACAATCTGGTCAATCCCCGCCCAAAAGGTGGGCATCGGCCCGCTAAATTCATTCAAGCCAGCCAACACCTCCGACGGAAAGCGAAACGCCCCCCACTCAAAGCCAAAAATCACCCACACCACTACGATTGAGATCAAACCGGCTACGCCAAGCTGCGTTAATCGCCTGAAAACCCCTCTGCGCCTTTGCGCCTTTGCGTTAAAAATTGGGAATAAACTCATTACCAGCAAAATTGGCACAAAAACCAACATGGAGAGCTTACTGCCAAAAGCCAGCCCCAGCCCCACACCTGCCGCCAGCAGTCGCCGCCAGTCCCAGCCCGGCACCGCCCACATGCGCCACACCAGCAGCAGTGCCAACGTGATGAACAACGCGCCACCCAAATCTGTAGTAACGAGACGGCCGTTTGCCAAAATATTCGGTTCAAACAACAGCAAGAAAAAGGCCAGGTAGCCAGACGGCCGCCCCCAAAATTCACGCGCAAAATGGAAGCCCACCAGCGCCAGCCCCAACGTCAAAAACACGATTGGCAGCCGCCCTAAAAAGATCATGCGCGTCACGTCCTGGTTGGCGTGCCACAAAAATTGATCAGCAAAGACGTACCAATAGACATCTGGCGGTTGCAAATCTGTCCAGCTTGGATGGTCTAGCGGCAGTTGCAAATCGGGCAGGAGCAGCAGCGGCAAAGCGCTAAGGCTGTTCACCAGCGGTGGATGCTCCAGGCTCAGTCGCGGATCGCCCGTCTTTACAAACGCCGCCCCCCGCGCCAGATGATTTTGCTCATCCATCGTGGGGCTGTCGTGCACCATGCTGTTCAGTGCTAAAAAGAAAAAGAGCCAAACGGCCGTAACCACCAGCACCAAACGCCCCAACTTCTTTTCCAAAAATTTCATAGCTGGCTGATTATAAGAGATGGCAACACGGGGGCAAAACAGATAGAATTTCGTGATGCGAAAACATCTCGGCACCATCCTCAAAATCGGCATCACGCTGCTGGCACTGCTGTACGTTTCTACCCGAGTTGATTTTGCGGATATTGGCCAGCGGCTGCTGCAAGCCAAGCTGGGCTGGGTGTTGGTGGGCTTTGTGTTGGTAAACAGCAGCCTGGTGGTGCGGGCTTTTCGCTGGCTGCTGCTGCTGCGCGGCATTGGTGCGCCCATCGAGTTTCGTCGGCTGGTGTCGCTTTATTTCGCGGCCAACTTCTTTAACTCCGTGCTGCCATCTGGCTTTAGCGGCGACGTGGTGCGCGCTGTGGAAGCGGCCCAGGACGTTCCCGCAGAAACGGCCGCAGGCACTGTCCTCGTAGATCGCGCCACTGGGCTACTGGCACTGTTCATGATTGGATTGGCCGCGCTGCCGTTCCGTCCAGACAATTTCCCTCAGACTTTGCTTTGGCAAACAACGGCCGTTTGCCTCATTGGCCTCATTGGTGGGTTTGCAGTGCTAGAGGGGCGACTCGTACACACGTTTGGCCGCTGGGTGCCAGCCAGGCTGCAGCCCATCTGGGCAAAAGTGGCGGGGGTGATTACGGCCGTACAAGCCTGTGGCTGGACGGCCGTTTGGCAAGCTATCGGCGTCTCTATTATCTTTAATTTGATGCAGATTAGCTGGTTTGCAACGGCGGGGCTGGCGCTAGGATACAGTGTGCCATTCAGTCATTACTTTTTGGTAACGCCATTCCTCTCTATTGCCATCTTGCTCCCCTCCATTGGCGGATTGGGCATCCGTGAGAGCCTAGCACCTGCGCTTTTTGCCAGCGCGGGACTGGTTGATGAACAGGCCGTTGCCCTCACGCTGCTCGTCTTCGCCATCGAGCGGCTCTCTGGCTTCCTCGGCGCGCCCATCTACATCTTGGACACTTTGCGCCGGAGTAGAAAACGGCCGTAACTGCCAAGTTTAAAATTTTCTCCTCCCAGTTGACAAAAAGTACCCTTTCAGCTTAAATTTAACCGATCCGTGTCTGATCATCATCTGCTTTGAATCAAAAAAAGGCGCATCTAACTTGGGAGAGATTGGTGCAAGTGAGATAAGTTGTTCATCTTTGCTGCTTCATCGTGCCATATGAAGCCAGAGAAAGAGGAGAATTGCCATTTCCCAAGTTAAAGCAATATAGCCCAACCTCATCCCAAAGTGGAGCTTCACAGCTTCAAACTTTGCCTGTCCAAATCAAATCATCGAAGAAAGAATGGAGTAAACAATGCAAAAACATCTCAAACCAACAATCATACTGCTGCTTACAGGGTTTTTGGGGCTTGTTGTTTTAAGCTTCTGGCAAGTTAATTTTGCCAGTGCCGATGGCGACCCTAATGCAACACGGCCGTCTGGGAACCAAATTGTGACCCAATTGACCCTGGACGTCTCCTGTGAAAGCGGAAGCCTCACCGTAGAAAACCTCTCCGACGTAGCTGGCGAAGAAGCGATTCGGATAATCGTACTTGGCCAATACTTCATCATCACAGTGCCCCTAGAAGCGTTCGAGACAGTAGTTATTCCGCTAGATTACGTCGCTTTGGGTATATCCTTTCCGTTAACAGATACCATTCGCATTGGGGCGCAATCCAATGATATGAAAGTCACTGGCGAGCTAGGCCCGTGCGATGGCCCGCCGCCAACACCTACCAGCACGCCAACAAATACGGTTGTGCCACCAACGCCAACCAACACACCAACTAACACCCCAGTGCCACCAACCAGCACGGCAACCAACACGCCTCCACCATCAACAACGCCAACCAATACACCAGTGCCACCAACACCTACCAACACACCAACCAATACACCAGTGCCACCAACGCCAACCAATACACCGATTCCGCCAACACCAACCATTCCAGCAGAACCCTGCCTGGCACTTTCCAAAACGCTAGATGGGCCATTCCGCACATCGGATGATCTGTTCTTGTCTGACGCCATCATTCCAGTAGCGGTACAGGGCGAAAACAACGGGGATGAAGAAAATCTCTTCTACTTCTTGGTGACCATCGAAGTTGAAAACTGTGGCGGTACGGAATTGACAAATGTTGTTGTGGAAGACACGTTTAGCAACGAAGCACAACCATTTGAGACGGACGATCCAGGCAATGTTGTCATCGTGCCAAATCCTGATCCGTTCGATGGCATGGTGAAAGAGACACTCACTTGGACCGTTGGCTCCATTGCAATTGGTAATACGGCCACGCTAAATGTTTTGGTTGGCACTGAGTTCAACCCGGCTGGCTTGTTAGAACCCACTAGCTTTGGCCAATCAGTCTTCTTCAATGGTCAAGACGATGGCACAGGCAGTGCATCCGTCACGGCCGATGGTGGGCTGAGTGCCTCAGTCGGTGCTATGCAAATTACCTTCGGGGATGAAATTAGCTGTGTAGGTTCAGAAGGTGAATGGGATTCACTCGTGTTTACCTCTGGACCAAATGTTAGCAACCATGACAAATGTGCAGAGGTTGTTACAGGTCTGCCCATTTTGTTCACGGCAACAGCCCCGTAAAGTCTAAACCTGGCTATCGCCTAGCCAGATATAGATAAAAAAGCCCTGTGAGATTTGCATCCCACAGGGCTTTTGATTTGGTTTGTCTGCGGAACGCCGGAGCAGATAAGCTAGAAGAGGCGAACTTCCACCCAATCCCCAGCCAGCAGCCCTCCTTTGTTGAGCGGTACTTTGATCAACCCATCGGCGTTGACGAGGGTGTAGATAAGGTTACTTTTGCCAAAAACCGGGGTGGCCAGCAAACCTTCAGGCCCGTCTTCCAAACGGGCAGGCACATAATCTTCACGACCACTTTCGCTGGCAATATTTTGGCCCAGCTGCGCCCATACCAGTCCCCGGCGCAGCATCTTTTTGACGCCCTGCAAATGGTAAATGGCTGGTACGCCGAACATATCAAACTGTACCATCGCCGAGACGGGGTTGCCAGGCAGCCCTAGCACGGGCTTGCCAGCCACCACACCCACAATCGTTGGTTTGCCGGGGCGGGTAGCTACGCCGTGCAGCAGTACGCCGGGGCTGCCCAGGCGGTCAATTACCTGCACGGTCATATCGCGCACGCTTACGGAGGAACCCGCAGACATGACAAGCATGTCGCAAGTGGCTAACAAATTGGCAGCGGCCGTTTCCAACGCGACAAAATCATCGGGAATAATGCCACCCAGCACAGGCACGCCACTAGCCTGCTCAACCAATCCAGCCACCGTGTAGCTGTTGATGTCCCGAATTTGCCCTGGTCGAGCGGTTTGCTCTGGCTGAATCACCTCATCTCCCGTGGCTAAAATGCCCACGCGCGGGCGGCGCGCAACGTCTACCGATACAATCCCCAACGCAAGCAACCCACCCAAATCCTGCGGCCGCAAAATATGTCCGGCAGGCAAAATTTCTGCGTCCAACTGCACATCTTCACCCACCTGAAGCACATTCTGCCCCACGGCCACCGATTTAAGCACCTCAATCTCAAAGGGAAATATTTCATGCTGAAATTCAGGAGATTGGAGATTAGAGATTGGAGACTGTCCACTGCTTACTGATAACTGATTACTGACCATCTGCGTGTGCTCAATCTGGACCACAGCATTGGCCGTTTCGGGGATCATGCCGCCAGTGTGTACGATGGCTGCTTGCCCAACACCAAGCGCGACGTCGGCGGGTTGGCCCATTGGCACTTCGCCCACCACCTGCAAAAAGGCGGGTAAACTTTCTGACGCGCCAAAGGTGTCGGCGGCGCGGACGGCATAGCCATCCATCGTGCTGCGGCGAAATTGGGGCAAGGCGTGTGGGGCGGTAACGGCCGTTGCCAACACGCGACCATTGACTTTATCTGTGGGCAGGGTTTCTGGGGTAAGGACGGCCGTTAAATGCTCAAACAACAGCGCACGAGCCTCATCAGGTGGAAGTACATTAAAAAATTCAGGCATGTGCCCAAGTGTATCAAACTGTTGGATGGTGGCTAGGATTAGCGACTGGCAACGACGCCAATCGCCTTCATCGCGTCGTGGGTGGTGAGATGAACAAACTGCTCACCAAGATGCGTGACAAAGCCAATAGCCCGCAGCCTGTCTAGCACAGGACCCTTGATAGCCGCTAGATGAAGCTGCACCCCGGCATCCTTGAGCTGGTGCAGCAGCGATTCTAACGTTTCTAAGGCGCTGGCATCAATGAAATTAACGGCCGTACCAATCAACACAAAATGATCCATCTCCGGCTGATCAGCAACGAGCCCCAGCATCGTATCCTCTAAGAATTTACTGTTGGCAAAATAGAGGCTTTCATCAATACGTACGGCCACCACGTTAGGCCAACAGGTCACACGATGGCGCAGCACGTTACGGTAAATCTCGCTCTCGCCCAACCGCCCCACAACAGCAACATGTGGCCGACTGCTGCGCCAGATGAACAGTAGCATCGCCACCCCCACGCCAATCAGGATGCCATTTTCTACGCCCAACGCCAGCACCGCAACAAAAGTCACCATAAATGACGCCCCATCTGCCTTGTTGTACCGCCAAACGTGCCGGAATGTTTTCACATCCACCAACCCAGCCACCGCCACCATCACAATAGCGGCAAGCACCGCACGCGGCAAAAAGTAAAATACGGGGGTGAGGAAAATGACGGTGAGGGCAACGAGTACGGCCGTAATAATCGAAGCCAGCCCACTATTCGCCCCGGCATCAAAATTAACCACCGAGCGACTAAATCCACCCGTCACCGGATAGCCGCCAGTAAGCATCGCCCCCAAATTGGCCACACCCAACGCCAAAAGCTCCTGATTTGCCCCCACTTTTTGCCGCCGCTTGCTGGCCAACGACTTCGCCACGGCGATGCTCTCCATGTACCCCACAAAGCTAATCACCAGTGCCGTGGGCAAAAGCTGCTGCCACAATGCCAAATCCACCGCAGGTAGGGTCAGCGGTGGCAAACCTGCAGGCACATTCCCTACAATGGCTACCCCCGCCTGCTCGTCCAGCCGCAAGCCCCACACCAGCACCGTTCCCAGCACCACAATCACCAGTGGGGCTGCTTTGGTAATGGGCAGCACCCAGCTCGATGGCATGCCCAATCGCGTGAGCTGCTTGTCCAGCCCCACCTTAAAGTAAAGCAGGATGAGAATGCCCCCACCCCCCAACGCCAGGGTAATGAGATTGGTTTCTGTGATGTGAACGGTCATATACGCCAACAACTCAAAAAATTCCAAACGAGGTATCGAGATGCCTAGCAAATGCTTAAGCTGGCTAAAGCCAATCACTAATGCCGCCGCGCTGGTAAAGCCAGCCAGCACCGGATGGCTTAAAAAATTCACCAAAAAGCCCAACCGCACCAGCCCCATCACCAGTTGGATAACGCCCACCAACAAAGCCAATACAATCGCCAATTGCACATAAGCCGCGCTGCCAGCCTCTGCCAGCGGCGCAATGCCTGAAGCTACCAGCAACGACACAATGGCCACTGGCCCCACCGCCAATGCCCGACTGCTGCCCAAAACACCATAAATAATGAGTGGCACGATGCTGGCATACAGTCCAACTTCTGGCGGCAAGCCAGCCAAAAGGGCATATGCCATCCCCTGCGGCACCAACATTACCGCCACAATAAAACCTGCCAGCACATCCCCCACCAACTGCTCACGAGGATAATTTTGCAACCAATGATTTGCCGGCAGCAGGCGGCGCATACGGTTTGGAAATGGTTTAGATACCAATAATTGTTCCTGGGATTTTGTCATGGCTCTTTCAGAGGGCTAGAAAACAAAACACGGACAAACGCGGAACGCTAAAATTGCGTTTTCGACGTTTGTCCGCATCCTAAATTTTCACAGGTTTGCGACACAGCCTAACGAGGCATCTTTTACTGATGGGGCAAACGCGCACGCTTCCAGGCAATCATGCCACCGCCCAGGTTAGTGACATCAGCAAACCCCTGGCTTTGCAGCAGTTCGCAAGCGGTGCGGCTGCGTGCCCCTGAGCGACAAACGCAAACAATTGGCATGCCGTGGGGTAGTTCGCTCATGCGGTGGCGCAAGCTACCCAGCGGCATCAGCCTTGACCCTTCAACATGTCCCTGATGAGCATACTCTTCCGGCTGACGCACGTCTAAAACAAGAATGGGTTGCTTGTTGGTGATTTTTTCTTGCAATTCGTTTGGGGTGATATTTTTTACGGCCGTTCCCCCTGTTACCTGGCCAAATAATGCTCTAAACACAATCTTAACCTCTACTTGATAACTTTTTCACAATACGCCGCTAGCATATCAACCGATTGCAATAGCACCGTAAAGAGGATGTAAGGATTGCGTAAAGAGAGAAACCATCTACACGGGAATGCCCAAGTGCTCATCCAGCAGCCCGTCTTTCTCCCACCATAGGTCGCGAACCCATGCTTGGAACGCTTCACGGAACGGCTCGTCATTCTGGTAATCTTGATTGCAAAATTCGGTAGGGATCGGCCGTTTTTGGATGATCACCTCAACTTCTTTTAGCTCACCGCGCATAAACGCCCACGCATCTGGCACGCCCTGCGGGTAAATGATCGTAACATCCAGCATCGTTTGAATCTGGTCGCCCATAGCCCCCAACACAAAGCCAATGCCGCCTGCTTTTGGCTTGAGCAAATGGCGGTACGGAGAATCCTGCCTTTGGTGCTTGGCAGCCGTAATGCGCGTACCTTCCATGAAATTCATCACAGAGACGGGCGTAGTTTTGAAACGCTCGCACATCTTCCGAGTTGTCTCCAAATCTTTGCCGTGCAGGTCAGGATTTCGTGCAATTTGCTCTTTTGAGTACCGCTTCATGAAGGGAAAATCGAGGGCCCACCAGGCCAACCCAATCACCGGCACCCAAATCAGCTCTTGCTTGAGGAAAAATTTGAGGAAGGGGATTTTTTTGTTGAAGACATGCTGCAGCACAAAAATGTCTACCCAAGATTGATGATTGCACACAACCAAATACCAATCATCATAGCTTAATCCTTCAAGGCCAGAGATGCGCCACAGAGTGCGCTGGGTCAACCGCATCCAGGCACTGTTGCAACCAATCCATGCCTCCGCTAGCCAGATGGCAACTTTAGTGCATTGGGTGCGCCACGCTTTGATGGGAATGAGTAGCTTGGCAATGGCAACCAGATACAAAACGGGGCACCAAAAGAGGGTATTCAGGGCAATGGCCAACGACGCCACGCCACCAATGATTGGCGCTGGCAAAAAATTTAACATTTTAATTTGCTCCGTTTGGGTCTATTTCGTCCGGCGTCTAAGTGCCTGTTCGCAGAATAAAGGCTCATAAATATACTATCGAATTGGCGAACGGGCTTAAAGTAGCCGTTGGGTTCCAAACCGTTATTTTAACTCCGAACGGCTACTTAGGGTATCGCAAACGGCCGTACTTTCCAACTGAATTTTAACTGGGCAGACACGGGGATCTGCCCCAACCAGATTACGCCAATAGCAGGGTGAATGTAAAACAGCTACCCTGGTTCAGGCCATCAGAAACGGCCGTTAACTCCCCACCCATCGCCCACACCAAATGGCGAGAAATGGTCAGGCCAATGCCGGTGCCGCCACTGGTGCGGGCGCGGGATTGGTCTACCCGATAAAACCGTTCAAACAAAAAAGGCAACGCATCCGCAGGAATACCAACGCCATTGTCCTGTACGCAAATTTCAGCGAAACGGCCGTTTGCCTGCGCCGTTAACCACACGCGCCCACCCTCTGGCGTGTAGCGAATGGCATTGCCCACCAAATTGATCAATACTTGCGCCGCCCGATCTGCATCGGCCAAAACCAACAGCGAGTCGGATGGGGGCTGGCTCTCAAGCGCGATTTGCTTGCTCTGCGCCTGCACGGTTAGCTGCGCCAAAACGCGCTGCACCAATTGGTTCACCGCCACAGGCTGAAAATCTAGCTGAAACTGACCCGACTCAATGCGAGACAGGTGTTGAATGTCGTTCACCAGCCGCCCCAATCGATCTACCTCTTGGGTCATCCAGGCAAACGTTTCTTCGTTGGCGGGGAACAAGCCATCCATGAGCCCTTCCAGGTAGCCTTTCAGGCCAGTTAGCGGGGTGCGTAGCTCATGGGCAATGTTGCCCAGCAAAGCCACACGCTGCTGCTCCACATCTTCCAGGGCGGTGGTCATCTGATTAAAACTGGTAACAAGCTGGGCCATCGCTTCTCCACTGCTTTTTGGCACGGCGACGCGCTCGTCGAAACGGCCGTCGGCAATGCGCTGGCTGCTGTCTGCTACCTGCCGCAGCGGATTGATGATGGTGCGCCATAGCAAAAATGAAGAATACGCACCGGCAATCACCGCGCCCAGGGCGGCAAATAGCACCGACAAGAGCACCGCATTACGAAAAGCGATAATGAGATCGGCTTCTACCTGCGCCAAATTGCCGGGGTTTTGCAAGAGGGTATTGAGCAACGGCCGTAAAACCACCGGCGCACTGTTCAAAATAATAATGCGCGTGGCCAGCATCATAATGCTCACACCCACCAGCGCCACCAAAAATTGGGAGCCAATCAGTCGCCAGCGGAGTCGTTTGTACCAGGGCATGAAACCTCACAAAAGGAAGCTAGGAGACTGGAGATTGTCCCAATCTCCAGTCTCCTAGCTTTTTAAGTCTACAAACTTATACCCAATTCCCCGCACCGTTTCGATGAGTAACTGGCCGGTGACATCTTGCAGCTTGCGCCGCACCTGCCCTACGTACACATCCACCACGCGGTCATTGCCGTAATAATCGCCCCCCCAAACCAGGGAGAGAAGCTGCTCCCTGGTAAGCACGCGGCCGGCGTGTTTGGCCAACTCCAGCAACACCTGAAACTCAGTAGCGGTGAGGTCCAGCGGCTGCCCAGCTGCAATAGCTTCGTGGCTTTCTGGGTTAATGGTGAGATGTTGGAAGGCGTAGACGGTGGCGGTAGAAACGGTCGTTTCTCTCTGTCGCCTCAATACAGCCTCCACCCTGGCCACCAGCTCGCGTGGGCTAAATGGCTTGGTAAGATAATCATCCGCGCCGATACGCAAACCAGCCACCCTGTCTGCCTCTTCACCCCGCGCCGACAGCATAAGAATGTACATGCCCGACTCTTCCCGCAGCCGTGCCGCGACTTCCATCCCGTCCATTCCCGGCAGGTTCAAATCCAGCACTACCAAATCGGGCTGAATTAATCGTGCCTGAGCCAGAGCTATACGGCCGTCATCCACAACTGTCACGGTAAAACCCGCACTTTCCAAATAAGTACGGACGATAGTTTGAATGCTACGTTCATCTTCAACAACAAGGATATGTGGTGATTTCATTGGCTCTCGTAGATAGCTTTGTAAAGATTTGGTAATAATGGCGCAAGGGTTCAGTAAAAACAAAATAGCTGGGTTGTCATTCAAACCCGACCCTCGCATAATACCTGACCAAACAGAATCATCTGCCACTCATTTGTCCTTTGCAAAGACACGCCTGTAAGGTTCAGTTAACGATATTATGACAGAAATTTCTCCCTCCACCAGTCATGCAGCCGCCAAAAATTACGGTTTTATCATAGACAACCGCAAGTGCATCGGCTGTCACGCCTGTTCTACCGCTTGCAAAAGTGAAAACGAGGTGCCGCTGGGCGTCTATCGCACCTGGGTAAAATATGTTGAGACTGGTGCATACCCAGACACGCGCCGCCATTTTCAGGTGACGCGCTGCAACCATTGCGCCAACCCGCCCTGCGTACGCATCTGCCCCACGCAAGCCATGTACCAACGCGCCGACGGCATAGTCGAATTCGACAACAGCGTCTGCATTGGCTGCAAAGCGTGCATGCAAGCCTGCCCCTATGATGCTATCTATATTGATCCAGAAGACGGTACGGCCGCAAAGTGCCATTATTGTGCCCACCGCACCGACATTGGCCTGGAACCAGCTTGCGTGGTGGTTTGCCCGGAACATGCCATCATTGCTGGTGACATGAACGACCCGCAAAATGAAATTAGCCAACTGCTGGCGCGACAAGACGTAACCGTACGTAAGCCAGAGCAAGGTACGGCTCCCAAGCTGTTCTACATCGAAGGCAATGACGTGGTGATGCACCCCACCGCCACGGAACGCACGCCAGAAACATTTATGTGGGCAGACGTGATGCCGCTCCACGAAACCACCCAAAAAGGTGAACACCCTTCTACGCCACACGCAACACGCAATACGTACCACAGCAACGGCACACCGATTCGCACACCGGGAACACAGGGGCAACCGTGGGCCGGGCCGATCCAGATTGGAAACGGCCGTATGGCAGAGCAAATGGTTCAAGTCGGCTACAACGCCCAACACAAAATTCCGTGGCATTGGCCCGTTCCCGCCTATTTGGTCACCAAAGGCATCGGCGCAGGCATTTTCATGGTGCTGGCGCTGGGCTGGGGTCTGGACTGGTTCCGCTTTGATCCGGTTGTGGCCGTGGGCGCAGGCTTCCTCTCGCTGCTGTTCGTCGGCCTCACGACTGGCCTGCTCGTTTACGATCTGGAGAAGCCAGAGCGATTTTTGTACATTTTGCTACGGCCGCAGTGGAAAAGCTGGTTAACGCGCGGCGCGGTGCTGCTCATTGGTCTTAGCACCATTACAGGCCTGTGGTGGCTCTTGGAACTGGGCGGTCTCATTTTTAATTACGACGCGCCCGGTTTCCGTGCTTTTTATTTGTGGCTTGGACTGCCGTTTGCCATTGGAACTGCCGTTTACACCGCATTCCTCTTTGCCCAAGCCGAAGGGCGCGACCTATGGCAAAGTCCGCTGCTGCCGTTCCACCTCGTGGTGCAGGCAATGATGATGGGTTCTGGCATGATGTTGCTGCTTGATTTGTTTATGGATTTGCCTCGCGACATGCCCGAAGTAAGCGCAACCATCTTCATCGTGGCTTTGATTGTGGATTTGTTCATCACCCTGGTCGGTGAATTTTCAATCCCCCACGCCAGCGAAGTTGCGGCGAAGGCCGCGCACGAAATCAGCCACGGACGTTACAAAAATCATTTCTGGTTCGGCAGCATTGGGCTGGGACACGTATTGCCCTTGCTCATGGTTTGGTTGCTGGCAGATATGGCGGTGGTTGGGGCGGTAGCGGCCGTTTGCGCCGCAGTTGGTCTTTACCTGTACGAATACACCTTCGTCATGGCACCACAAGAAATTCAGAATAGCTAAAATTATGCAACGGAAGAACAAAAAGCTTGATGCTGCTTACAAAATGCTTAGTGAAGAGTTTGAATTGCCGCCTAAATATCTGCGACAAGCACAAATCAATGGCAAAGTAACTGAACACCAAGTTTATGAAACCCTCGAAAAATATCACTTTGAATGGAAACATGGCAAATGGAAAAAATCAGAATCCACCCCCGAATGGATTCTTGAATCAATACAAGAATTCGATGCTGATTTAATCGAAGCAATTGAAGGTTCTGTTTGGATTATTCAGCCTTACTCTAGAACCCCAATTTTCCGAGATTATTTGACAGCTTTAGAGTACTTTATCGAAACAGAGCTTGAAAGTCGGGAAGAAGCATTGGAAACAGCAAAAGCTAAGTTTGAATTCAGTGAATTTGGTGAACCCCCTGAATGGATTTATGCAAATAGCTCTTTAGAAAGTGCTGAAGAGTTTGCGTACATTCTGAGAAACTCCTTTTTCATAAATCTATGCAGTTATATTGAAATATTTTTGGCCGACCGTTATCCAAATCAGGCACCCAGAAACGATGTTGTCAAAACCATGACGAAAAACCTAATTTACCCAATAAAAAAAGAAAGAATTCCTGGATGGTTACATATTCAAAAATACAATCAAATCAGAAATAACCTTGTGCATAATGATGGGTTTCTTGATAACTCAAACAAGCAAGACAGCCTGACAAAATTCTTCGAGCAAAATCCCCCAAAACTAGAAACTGCAAACATGAGCGACGAGATCGGAAAAGAAAGTAATTCTCACATAAAAATATTGTTGACAAGTGAATTTTGTAGGAAGGCAGTGGACATCGTAGAGCAGTTTTTATTTGCTGTAGATTTTGTTGCAAATCAACTTGAAAATTCAGACAAGCCAACTAAAACAAGCTATTTACAACAAACAAATAAAGATAATTAGCAAAACAATTATCAAAGGCAAACAATTGGAACATGAGTGAAAATCGTTCAGTAATCAAATTTTTAAGCAATATGCTTAAAGTGGGCGCGCCACCAGAACGGAAACGGCCGTTACCCACCGAACAAACCAACGTCGCCGGACTCGGCCTGCCAGATTTCAACGAGGCACCCCCGTCCGACGTCCACATGCTCACGGTGAAACAGCCAGACGGCCGTCTCAGCCAATATCCACCTGCTGAATATTGGGACAACTGGGTGGAGTACGACGGCAAATCGTGGCCGCAAAAAATCGCTCGCCGCTACATGCTCGTCCCTACCGTCTGCTTCAACTGTGAATCCGCTTGCGGCCTGCTCGCCTACGTGGACAAAACCACGCTGGAAATCAAGAAATTTGAGGGTAATCCAAAACATCCCGGCAGCCGAGGGCGCAACTGCGCCAAAGGCCCCGCCACCCACAACCAAATTTACGATCCAGAGCGCATTCTGTACCCACTCAAGCGCGTCGGTCAGCGCGGCGAAGGCAAATGGAAGCGCATCACCTGGGATGAAGCCGTCAGCGAAATCTCCGCCAAAATGCGCGCGAGCCGCCTGAAGCGCAAAGATGGCATCATGTACCATGTCGGCCGTCCCGGCGAAGACCATTACACCAACCGCGCCATTCAAGCCTGGGGCGTGGACGGCCACAACAGCCATACCAACATCTGCTCCAGCGGGGCGCGCCTGGGTTACTATCTCTGGGGCGCATTTGACCGCCCCAGCCCGGACCACGCCAACGCCCGCGTCATCCTGCTCATCTCCAGCCATTTGGAAACGGGTCACTACTTCAACCCCCACGCCCAGCGCATCATCGAGGGCAAGATGGATGGGGCCAAGCTCATCACCTTCGATCCGCGCCTGAGCAACACCGCCAGCCTGAGCGATGTCTGGCTACCCACCTGGCCCGGCAGTGAGCAAACCGTCCTCCTCGCTATTGCTAATCACCTCATCCAAAACGACCTGTACGATAAGGAGTTTGTGCGGCGGTGGGTGAATTGGGAAGAAACGCTGGAAGCGGTAGCCAGTGATCAGTTATCGGTAAGCAGTAATCAGTTAGCGGACGAAATACGCAATACGCAATACGAAAAACGCGGGTTTGAGTTATTTGATCGTGTTCTCAAGGATTTGTACGCTGAATTCACCTTTGAACGCGCCGCCGAAGAGTCTCAGGTGCCTATTGAGCGAATTGTGGAGACGGCGCGATTGGTTGGGAATTGTGACGGCCGTCTGGCAACCCACACCTGGCGCAGCGCATCAATCGGCAACCTGGGCGGCTGGCAGGTGGCACGTTGTCTCTTCTTTTTGAATGTGTTGACGGGCAGCGTCGGCACGCCCGGTGGCGTGAACGCCAATAGCTGGAGCAAATTTGTACCCAAACCGTTCAGCAGCCCGCCCGCCGGCGACGCCTGGAACGAGCTACATCTACCTCACGAATGGACCTTTGCCCATTACGAAATGAGCTTCCTGCTGCCCCACTTTTTAGAAGAAGGGCGCGGCGACATTGATGTCTACTTCACCCGCGTTTATAACCCGATGTGGATCAACCCCGATGGCTTCATGTGGCTCAAATCGCTGCGCGATGAGAAACAAATCAAATGCCACGTTGCCCTTACCCCTACCTGGAACGAATCTGCCTGGTTTGCCGATTACGTTTTGCCGATGGGCCACTCTGCCGAGCGGCACGATTTGATGAGCCAGGAAACCCATTCCGGCCAGTGGCTGGCCTTCCGCCAGCCCGTCCGCCGCGTGGCGATGGAAAAGCTCGGCCAAAAAGTGAAGCACACTTGGGAGGCCAATCCCGGTGAAGTGTGGGAAGAAAACGAGCTGTGGGTCGAACTGTCTGTCGCCATGGATCCGGACGGCCGTCTGGGCATTCGCCAATATTTTGAAAGCCCCTACCGTCCCGGCGAAATCATCACCCAGGATGAATACCATCAGTGGATTTTTGAGAACGGCGTACCCGGCCTGCCAGAAACGGCCGCTGCCGAAAACCTCACTCCGCTGGAATATATGAAAAAATACGGCGTTTTTGAGGTGAAATCTCACAACTACGTCCCGTATGAAAAAGAGGTAGAGACTGGAAACCAGAGACTAGAGACTGGTTCACAATCCATAATTCATAATTCTCAATTCATAATTGATGAGCAGCAACGCATCCACCAAGACAACAAAATCATCGGTGTGGTTGTAGATGGCAAGCCAAAAGTCGGCGTAGGAACACCCAGCCGCAAGCTGGAGTTTTTCAGCCCAACGATGGCCGAGTGGGGCTGGCCGGAACGTGAATACACTATCCCCTGGCCGCTCAAAAGCCATGTGCATCCCGACAACATTGACCGCGGCAAAGGCGAAATGCTGCTGCTGCCCAACTTCCGCCTGCCCACGCTCATCCACACGCGCAGTGCCAATGCCAAGTGGCTTTACGAAATTAGCCACAAAAACCCGGTCTGGATGCACCCCAGCGATGCCCAGCGGCTAGGCGTAGCCACGGGCGACCTCATCCGCGTGGAAACCGAAATTGGCTACTTTGTAGACAAAGTTTGGGTGACGGAAGGTATCAAACCGGGTGTAGTGGCCATGAGCCATCATCTGGGTCGCTGGCGGCTGCAAGAAGATGCTGGTGTGAATCCGGGAATGTCTGCTCTAGCGCGGCTAGAAGAAAATGGCACAGAGCATAAGCTTAACATCCTCAAAGAAGGCTCTGCCTGGAGCACATTTGACCCAGACACCGACCGCATCTGGTGGAAAGACGTGGGTGTACACCAGAATTTGACCCACGCCGTACATCCAGACCCACTGAGTGGCGCGCACTGCTGGCTGCAAAAGGCGATCAATGTGCAAAAAGCCAAACCACACGACAAGCATGGCGACGTCTGGGTAGACACCACAAAATCTATGGAAGTTTACGAAGAGTGGAAGGGTTTGACCCGCTCGGCTATTGATACAAGCCCAGATGGCACGAGACGGCCGTATTGGTTGAAACGGCCGCTTAAACCCATCAAGGAAGCATACAAACTGCCTGAAAATCCGTTCGGACGCGAATAGAGGCTACGAAGCTTCATGAGTTGAATGTTTTTCCCTGACCTGATAAGTTTCCAAAAACATGTTGCTTCCTTACCAAATCTTTACATTGTCCTTACCAGCAATTTGTACCAAATTAGTACATTGATACTCACTTCATAATATTTTGTAGAAAAGAGGAAAGATCGCATGTGGTTTGAAACCTTAATCCGTGAAGAGACGGGTTGTGCAGCCTACATGATTGGGTGTCAACAAACTGGTGAATGCGCCGTTTTTGACCCACTGTGGGACATTCAGCCCTATCTCGATATGGCCAAAGAGAAAAAGTCCAAAATTCGGTACGTGATAGATTCACATAGCCATGCTGACCATGTTTCCGGGGCAACCTGGCTGGCCGAAGCAACAGGTGCCGAACTGATTCTGCCTGAATTGGCAGACATTACCTATGAGGCAACGCGCGTGAAGCACGGCGACATGATTCGCATGGGTGGTGTGGGCATGGAGATTGTTCATGTACCTGGCCACCGCCCAGAGCAAATCAACCTGCTCGTGTATGATTTTCCTCGTGGGGACGAGCCGTGGTTCATTCTCACGGCCGATTTCGTGATGGTTGGCGATGTGGCACGACCCGACCTGGCACAGGCTGGTGACGAAGGCGCGCCTGTGCTTTTTGATGTTTCTATTCCCCGCTTTTTAGGTCTGCCCGACCATGTAGAGGTTTATCCCGGCCATCTTGCCGGGTCTACCTGAGGCCGCGTAACAAGTGGCAAGGTTGCCACTACGGTTGGGTACGAACGACGCTATAACGATTCCCTAAAGTTCAAAGACAAAGATCGATTTGTTCGCTACATGCAGGATGACCAGCCGCTGAAACCAGCGAATATTCTCAACATTGTAGCCACAAATCAAGGTAAACTGCCGCTCACCAAGGAGTACCCCAAAGCAAAACCTTTAACGGCCGTCCAGGTTGCTAAGATGATGGCGGAAGGAGCTGTGGTTGTGGACGGCCGTTCCTCGGCAACATTCGGCGCAGGGCACATTCCCGGTTCTATCAACGTGCAGCTTTCCAGTGGTGAATTTGAGCAACGCGTTGGCTGGATGACCCCGGACGACGCCCCGCTGATTTTGCTGATGGACAGTGATGAAGAAGCTCAAGAAGCAATTTACAAGATGGCCTTCATTGCCCTGAATACCCGCGTAGTGGGCTATTTGGCTGGCGGCCTTAATGCCTGGATGGAAGCAGGCAATCATGCAGAAACCGTGCCGCAGATGAACGTTCATGACCTGTACCACAAACTGTCTGTCAATGGCCTGCAAGTGCTGGATGTACGAGATGACGAGGAGTGGGATGAGGGGCATATCGAAAAAGCCCATTTCCTACCCTATACGCGCATGGTTGAACAGCTCACAAGCTCCGCCATGCTCGGAACGCTGTCGCTCAGCAAAGATCAACAAGTTGCTGTCACTTGCGCCACTGGCAAGCGATCCAGCACCGCCATAAGCATTATGAAGCGTGAAGGCTTCAAGCATCTATACAATGTAACCGGCGGTATGGAAGCATGGGAAGCTGCTGGGTTCCCTATGCTGGACGGTGAAGGCAACGTCTGTAATATCTAGATGCTCGTTATCACTGAAAAAGGAGAGAATGATGTTGGAATGGCTTCTTGAACCATGGCCCTGGTACGTCTCTGGCCCCCTGATTGGTCTTACAGTGCCCATTTTGTTGCTGCTAACTGGTAGAAATTTAGGTATCTCCAGCAGTTTGCGCCACATCGGTGCTGCTTGTTTGCCAAACACAAAATTACCTTACCTCAGCAAAAATTATAATTGGCGCGCTCATACCCGCACTATCGTTTTTGTAGTGGGCGTGTTAATTGGTGGTTTTATTGGTAACTTCCTGCTTTCTGCCGAACCGGGCAACTTTGTTCCGGGGTTTTATGCTTCTCCGCTGGGTGTGGTTGGCCTGTTTGTGGGCGGCATTATGATTGGTTTTGGCACACGGTATGCGGGTGGCTGCACGTCTGGTCACACAATCATGGGTATTTCGGCGCTTAATCTGGGCAGTCTTATTGCCACTGTCTTCTTTTTTGTGGGTGGATTGATTTCTACCTGGTTTATTCTGCCACTCTTCATTCCTTAGGAGATAACCATGAACATTACTGTTAAAAACAAATTGTGGACGCTGCTGGTTGGTATTTATTTTGGCATTGTTCTGATTAAATCGCAGGTGATTTCCTGGTTCCAGATTAACGATATGTTCTTGTTCAAGGATCCATACATGTATCTGGTCATCTGCTCGGCTATTACGGTTGGGGCTGTTTCTGTCTTCCTAATTAAGCGATTTGAGACACGGACAATTGAAGGGGAAGCGATTCAGATTAAGCAACGGCCGTTTCATCCAGGAAACGTTGTCGGCGGCACTATCTTTGGCATGGGGTGGGCCATCACTGGCGCGTGTCCAGGGCCTATCTATGCCCATATTGGAGCGGGCAACTTCATTATGCTCGTCACCTTTTTAGGCGCACTTACAGGAATGTATCTTTATGCCTTCTTCCAAACCCGGCTTCCGCACACAGAATGGATCCGGCTTAAACCTAGCTCAACAAGCGCGAGCTAGAAGCTACAGCTATCGTCTATTTAGCGCGCTTTTTTTAGATGGGGTTACGGCCGTTTCTTTACCCTATCTGCAACAAATTCCAGAATTAACAGCCGTACTCCCCCAACAATTCAATCTCGACACGGCCGCAGCCAGCCATCATGAACTGTTTCAGTTCAACATTTTTGCCTACGAAAGCTTCTTTTTGGGTGAAGATGGGCTGGTGGGGGGTGATAAAACGGCCGTTGTGAATCAACATTTTTTTCAACTGGGCTATCAAACGGCCGGGCCTGACAATCAGGCAGATGAGCTAGGGCAGGAATTGGCCTGCCTCGCTTTTTTGGTGGGGCAAGAAGCCTCAGCATGGGAATCTGACAACAAACCACGGGCGCAGGAATGGCAAACCAGGCAGCGTTTCTTCCTGGAAACCCATCTGCTGCGCTGGGTACCCATTTGCTTGTTAGCAGTTGAAAATCAAGCAGACCCTTTTTTTGCCGAATTAGCGAAGCTAACGTTAGATTTGTTGCTAACCCACGTTAGTGAGTTGGTGAAAACGACCGTTTCGCCCCCGCCTAGCTTTCTTCCCCCAACACAAAACATTTTGGCTAATGAGAAAACTGGCTTCAAGGAGATTGCGCGTCATCTGCTGCTACCTGCGTTTAGCGGCATTTACCTTAGCCGAGACAACATTGGCCAGCTTGGGCGGCAATTTGACCTGCCACGCGGCTTTGGCAGCCGGGAAATGATGCTGCTGAACTTGTTGCGAACGGCCGTTCAGTACGACGCCCTTCCTTCACTCCTCGCTGCGCTACAAGAAATCGCGCGAGAATGGCAAACTAGCTACCAGCAAATCATTGAAAACTACCCTAAAGCAGCTTTGTTCATCCAGCCGTGGCAAGCAGTTGCCGCTGCTACTGAACAAATGATGATCGAGTTGGTGGAATCGTCAATTGCGGAATAAAAAATGAGGAGCGGCTGGCAACGGCCGTTCCCCATTCTCTTAAACCTCTGAGTCCTCTGTGGCTAGAATTTAATCAAAAATCTCCCGCTCAACCCGCCGCTTGCCCAACGCCGCAATGAGCCAATATCCACCAACGATGATAGCTGGCCCTAAAATCGCGGGCAGCACATTGTTCGTCCAATCCGATAAATCGGGCAAGCCCAACCACAAACTCAACACCACAAACAGAAAAATCGTCAAGCCCATGTAGGCTATGATTGCTTGCTTCATCGTAGGCACAGGCATAATGCCACCCAAAAATGACCGAAGCACAAAATAGCCCACAATCGAACCCAGCAGTACCCACTGAAGATCCCGCAGTTCGGCATCTGGCTGGTCTAGCACGTACAAACGAACCAACAAAACAACACCCAGCGCCACTTGGGTCAAACCCAACATGATCATAGCACTTTGCCCTGCAATCTGCTGTGAACGTTCATCAAAATTCATCTCAATCCTCCGCAAACCCATCAATCCAAAACAGCTCATCCAGACGCTTGCCCAGCACATGCGCCAGCATCAGGCATAGTTTGATCGTTGGGTTGTACTTGTCACTTTCAATAAGGCCAATCGTCTGCCGGGTGACGCTTACCCGATCCGCTAACTCCTGCTGGGTCAGGTCTGCCTCAATCCGAGCCAATCGCACCTTATTGCCTATCTGAATATCACGCATGGCAATATTGTAAAATATATATTGCACAATGTCAATTATATTTTGCATCTGGGTGTATTTTGATGATGATGTGCGAGGGTACGACTATTCCATATCGAATTTTCTCCCAAACCCTAAACCAGACCTAAATCTGAAAATGAACTACCCCGCTGCAAGCAGATGGGGTATCAAGATCGGGAAAAGGATTTTTCTCGCAGCAAGCTGCAGAGAATTTGACCCAATCTATGAATTAAATATCCAAAATACGAATGTAACCACCTTGTTCCAAATCTTCCAGCCTAAATCCAAAATTAGCAAAATAACCGGCTATTACATCAACGCCATCAGTTAAATCGTGGTCAGGCCCCTCGTACTTGTCTTTCAAATACTGAATCAGATCATTAGTCCTTTGATTCACAAATTTTGACTGTGATAAAAGAGAGTCTTCATCATCATTCTTAAAACTGTGAAGAACAGCAAACAGATGAATTGTCGACAATGATATTTCATCCATAATCTGATTTATTGATATCATAAGCGTGTCTACGTTTTCTATCTCACCTACACGGAACTTTTGAATTCTATCTAATAGCAGTTCGTAATAAGTATTGTCCGAAAGCAACTCAATAAATCCTTTGATTGAATTTGACCAATACATGTCCCAATGAGTGGACTTTTTAGGCACAATGTTGTCAACTATTTGAAAGGCGAGTCTATCCGCAAAGTATTCGTCGTAAAGTACATATAGATTGGCAAGATAGGTTCTTATCGCAAAAATATTTGTAATTAGAGATGGGAAAATATTTTTAGTTAGAACATGGCAAATTTCGTGAAAAAATACGAAAGTTCTAATTTGGTCATCCATAAATTCATTGTAAATATCCCGTGAGAGCAGCATCGTTATTCCGCTCTCAGATTCAACGACTTTCGCCAGTGCATTTACCTTATTGAGACCGATTCCGCGATGGGAAGAATAATTTACTGTACCTTGAGCAGCATTTGTTGCTCTACTAAAGTCGTCGGCAACAATAATCTTCGTCAACTTACGGTTCAATTTCTGCATCAAAGGCAAGCCTTCTAAAATGTCTACTAGAAAACTTATTTCGCCCCGTATCAGCTCCTGTTGCACTGTAGTACCAATTTCTACAATGATTTCCATATCAAAGCCCTCAAAATCAAGACATACATAACTTAAACTAGCTGATTGTACCCTAATGCCTTACCTATGAAATATGCTCTTCCGCTCATTTCCCTCTGTGCCCGACTTCGACTGCACTCAGCACAAATCTGTGGCAAAAACTAATCAAAATCGGCACGCCATTTGCATTCGTACAGCGATTGCGATAGTTTCCTAAATCATCGAGTCATATTGTGAATCTATGCTATGAATCAAAAAATTATTGGGTCAAAGAGAACCACAGTGAGACGGTTTATTTTGCTGCTGCCGCTGTTGTTTTTGGTCGTCTTCTTTTTTTACCCGCTAGGGAACATTTTGCGCCTCAGCCTAACGGCCGATGCGCTGGGAGAGTTGTTAATACGGCCGTCTTTCCGGCGTGTGATTTGGTTTACAGTGTGGCAAGCAGCACTCTCTACTGGATTAACGCTGCTGCTGGGGCTGCCAGCAGCGTATCTATTTGCTCGGTATGAATTCAGAGGCAAAACGGTCCTGCGGGCGATTACTACCATTCCCTTTGTCATGCCGACGGTGGTGGTTGCCGCCGCCTTTCGCGCCTTGCTGGGAGCCAACGGGTCGCTGAATCGGCTGATGGTAAGCAGCTTCAATCTACCGTCCCCACCCATCCAGCTGGAGCAAACGTTGACGATTATTTTGCTGGCGCACGTTTTTTACAACGTAACAGTCGTAGTGCGGCTAGTGGGTGGTTTTTGGGGCAATCTAAATCCGCGATTGGTGGAAGCGGCGCAAACGTTGGGGGCTTCACCACGCCGCGCTTTTTTGGAGATCACTTTGCCACTGATACGGCCGTCGCTCATCAGTGCCGCCCTACTCATTTACTTGTTCACCTTCACCAGTTTTGGCGTGGTGCTCATTTTGGGTGGGCCGTCGTTTAGCACCATCGAAACCGAAATTTATCGACAATACATTACTTTTTTGCGTCCCGACGTGGCGGGTGCGCTTTCCCTGTTGCAGATTGTGTTTACGTTTGGTCTTATGTCGCTATACGCAAGATGGCAGCGGCAAACGGCCGTTTCCCTCGATTTTCGTCCACAAGAAAGCGGCTTGCGCCAAGCCAAAACTACAGGCCAAAAGCTGATGCTGGGCAGCATGGTGCTGGGGCTCTTGCTCTTTTTGCTGACGCCGCTGCTGGCATTGGTCTGGCAATCTTTAGTTGACCGCGAAGGCCAGCTTACCCTGGCGTATTACCAAGCCCTGCCCACATTGCGACGGGACAGCGTCGTTTTTATTCCACCATTAGTGGCATTACGCAATTCGCTGGGGTACGCTTTGCTAACAGTGCTGGTGGCTGGCATATTTGGACTTCTGACAGCGACTTTGCTCGCACAGCCCCAACGCTCAGGACAGGCTTTCCGCTGGCGTAGCTGGCTCGATCCGGTGTTTATGCTGCCGCTAGGGGCCTCGGCCGTGACGCTGGGCTTTGGCTATGTTGTCACCTTTCGCTGGCTGCGTACGTCACCGCTGCTGGTGCTTATTGCTCACGTACTGGTGGCGTTTCCTTTTGTGGTACGGACGCTGCTGCCTGTTTTGCAAGGGATCAAGCCCAACCTGCGTGAAGCGGCGGCGGTGCTGGGCGCTTCGCCCACCCGCGTTTGGCGGGAGGTGGATTTGCCGATTGTCGGGCGAGCCTTGCTGGTCGCCTCTGTGTTTGCCTTCACGGTGAGTATGGGGGAATTTGGGGCCACCAGCTTTATTGTGCGGCCTAATAGCGGCTACCTCACCATTCCCATCGCCATAGAACGGTTTTTGGGGCAGCCTGGGGCATTGAATTTTGGACAAGCGTTGGCTATGAGTACCATTTTGATGTTGGTTACGGCCGTTGGCTTCACTGCCATCGAGCGGTTCCGGTACGCGGATATTGGGGAATTTTAGCTTTAGCCGCAGATTTCACAGATTTTTTGATCTTGAATAGATTTTTCTCTTCTTCCTCTGTGGTCTCTGTGGCAAATATATTATTGAAGGAGAAAATCATGAGTCGTGTGGAATTGATGGAGCTAGTACGCGAATTTCAGGTAGGTGGCGTAAGCCGACGCCAATTTTTACTGCGGGCAACGGCCGCTTTGGGCAGTGTGGTCGCAGCAAACACATTGCTGGCGGCCTGCACCGCCAACCCCAACGACAGTCCGCCCCCGGTGGTTGATGAAAGCCAAACCCCTGCTACAGAATCGGCAACGGCCGTTCCTGCTGCAGATGAACTCATCACGGGGATTGCCACCTACACCAGGCCAAACGGCGAGGAGTTGATGGGATACTTGGCATATCAATCGGGCAACGAACCACGGGCAGCAATCATCGTTATTCAGGAATGGTGGGGGCTAAATGACCACATCAAGGACGTGGCACGACGCTTGGCCGCCGAGGGATATGTGGCTCTGGCGCCAGATTTGTATCACGGCGTGGTCACCACTGAGCCGGATGAAGCGCGCAAGCAAGCGATGGCGTTGGGTAGAGAGGAAGCGGTTGCTGAAATTCAGGCAGCAATTGATTATTTGAAGACAGAGGCATTTACAAACGGCCGTTTCGGAATCACTGGTTTTTGTATGGGCGGCGGCCTAACGTTGCAAACGGCCGCAAATAGTCCAGATGTTCATGCGGCCGTACCATTTTACGGTTCGCCACTCTCGGCCAGTGAAGCTGGCCAGGTAACCGCCCCGGTGTTAAGCTTTTTAGGCACGCGAGATGGCATTCCTGCCAGTGGCTACGAAACGATGCACGCCGCGCTAACGCAGGCAGGCGTTCCCAACAAATTCCAGCTGTACGACGGCACACAGCACGCTTTCTTCAATGACACCCGCGCTAGCTACGATGCCGAAGCAGCAATGGATGCCTGGCTGCAAATGTTGGCCTGGTTTGAGACGAATCTCTAATCTTTCCGTATAATGATAGTATGACAGCACAAGCCGTTACCCAAAAACAACAAAAAGCAGTTAATCTAAACTTGGCCCTTTACTGTGCAGGTCTCTTTTTTGGCATCGCCGTCGCTGTGTTAGCCATTTGGGGCGATTTAGAGGCATCGCTGTTTGATAGACTTTTCCAGGCAGAGCAGCAGTTGCCGAGCCTAAGCTGCCCCGTGCTGATGATGACGGATGAGGAAGTCACCATCCAGGCCTCGTTTACCAACCGGGGCGAGCGAGATGAAAATCTCTCGGTACGAGCCAGAATTTCGCAGGGATTTGCCAGCCTAATCCGGGAGGAGCGCGTTGAGTTCACCTTGTCACCGGGCGACAGTGATACGGCCGCATGGCAGGTAACCGCCGATGATGCCGCCTGGAATCGGGTTGTGCTGGCTCGTGTTAGCACAGTTCGCAACTCTCCGTATCGTCGGCTGGTAGGTAGTAGCTGCGGAGTACTACTGGCTCCCTTTCGCGGCGGTGGCATCACGGGCGGGCAAATTGTGACGGGTATGGTCATCCTCAGCCTGGTGCTGACTACTTTAGGCAGTTATTTGTGGCAAAACGGCCGTCCTCGTCCCTTCCCGCCACACATCCAAAAAGTGTGGCGATTGATGCTTGCTTTTGCTGGTTTGGTAGCAGCGGCCGTCGTCGCCAGCTTGCTGCAGCAGTGGCTCCTGGGCGGTGCCTTGCTCGTCATCTTGTTCCTGCTTATCATCAGCGCCACCGACAGCTTTACAAACGTACCGCCTGGTTGAGCTTAAAGGAGCGCAATTATGGCAGACGCTGTGGCTAGTTGGGATATTGAGTGTCGCTTTTCCAAAACCAATTTGTCTGACCGCCTGTCGCTAGATGCGACGTTTACAAAAACGCGCTTTGCTGAGCAACTAGCTGATACCTTCACCCGCCTCAGCAGCCTGGAACCCATCATTGAGGAAGGCCTGACACAGCTATAACTCTTAAACGACCAAATTGATTATTCTTGTTTTGCAGGGTAAGCTACTAGCAAACATGTAACTTACGTTGGTGTTTGCTTATGATTGACGACAAAAGTTCCTCTCAACCGCTCTTGACTTGGCTGCTCGTGATCGGTGGTGCAATGGTGGTGTTGGCTTTTTACTTAGGATACGTGCTGCTCAACCGAAACAACCTCAAGCCAGCTAGAGTGGAGGCCACTACCGTGGCTCTCATCGCTACGCAAATTGCCACTTTGCAGCCAACGTCGCTGCCGCCAACCCGGTTTGCCACCGTCACGCCATCGCCAGTGCCATTACCAAGCTCCTGCGCCATGCTCAAGCAGCAGCAGCCCAACGCCGCAGATGGTGAATACACAATTTATCTTCAGGGGAAAACGGCCGTAACCCTCTACTGCCATAACATGGCAACCAATCCACAAGAGTACCTCACCCTACCCGCCACCGCCTCTGGGAGCAACTTTAGCCTCATCAGCTACCCCGAAGGCGCAATTGTGACGCAATATGAAAAAGTACGGCTCAACCCCAGCACGCTCATTGTAGACCCAACCGATATGACATTTGCCATGCTGGCAGATAGCTTTGGCGGGTACAATACTATCTCTGGCGAACAGCTTGCCATCTACCCGGTTGCTCGCTCAGACTTTGCCCAGGCAACCGGCTGCAACCGGAATCAGCTAGATGCACCGCTGGGACGTGCCAATATTGACCTGACGGGTACACCGTTTATTCTCGATTCAACCATTAGCTTTAGCAGTCTTGGCGGAGAAGTGAGTGAGACTGTAAGTGAAATAAGTGAGGATGGGGAAGTGATGAATCTGGCGGTAAACGGCCGTTGCGGAATTATTCAGCCCAGCAGTCCCATCCAGCTTGTTTACCAACAACCATAACGTTGTTCTGGAGGTCATGATGTGTCGCAGTATTAAAAAATTACGCAGCGCTGAAGCACCTGCCACCCCTAATGAAATCGAAGCGGCAGCCCGCCAATTTGTACGCAAGGTTTCTGGTTACAGGCGGCCGTCTCGCGCCAACGAAGTCGCCTTCGAACAAGCTATCGCCGAAATCAGCACCGCCACAGAAAAATTGCTCAGTAATTTAGTAACTCGTACATAAATTTTAGTGGTTGGTGGCTAGCGGTTTGTGTAGCCAGCTACTAGCCACCAACCACTATTTACCAATTGGAGTTGCCATGCCCACTGGCCCACTCAGAACCGTTACCCCCACTATTGATGTCTACATTAAGCTAGCCCAATACCCCATTTTGTGTGACCGGATTCGTCTACGAATGCGCGAAGAGTTGTTCCGGCGCGGCATTATCGAAAAAACCGACTTTGAGCAAGAAGTAAAAGACCTGGCCATCGAGTCGCAACGGCGTGAAGGACTTAATAACCCTACCGTGCAAGAAGATGAAGCTGCCTGGCAACGACGCTTGGAAACAGTACGCGACCTGCACACCGACAACTACTTTGCCAATAATCTGGGCATCACCCTGCTAGAGCAGCTCATCAACGAGGTGTTGAACAACCAGGACAAAGCTACCAAAGGGATTGAGCTGACATTTAACCCGGAAATTGCACCCTGGGCGATGCTTTTTGAACAAGGTGAAATCTACGACGCGCTGCCACCACCTGAAAAAGAAAATGTGAAGCACCATCTGGAAGAGATCAAGGTCGTGCTTATCAAGCGGCTGCTCAGTGACCAACTCGCTTTTATTCGCGTTGCCAAGAAGGTATTTGCCATCAAGGACCTTAATTGGATTTACGAACGGCTTATTGGGAGCGGCAAAATTGGCGGCAAATCGGGGGGCATGTTGCTGGCCTGGCACATTTTGGAGCGCGCCACCCATGACTTTGGGCCAGACTTGTCTAACCATGTCACCATTCCCGATACATTTTTCATCGGCTCTGAAATCATCTATGAATTTATGTTGCAAAACAAGATGGAGCGGTTTGTTAACCAGAAATATCTGTCTGTTGAAGAGATGAGGGAGCAGTATCCAGAAATTATCCGCATCTGCAAGGAAGGAAAAATTCCCAACTACATTATGGAGCAACTGCGGGATGTGTTGGCGCGATTAAACGGCCGGCCCTTCGTTGTCCGGTCTTCCAGCTTATTAGAAGATCATTTGGATTACGCTTTTGCAGGCAAATACACCTCTGTCTTTTGCGCCAACCAGGGTAACCATCAGGAAAATTTTGCGGCCTTATTGGCTGCGGTACGCAAGGTATACGCCAGCATCTTTAATCCAGAAGCGATGCTGGAACGCCAAAAGCACGGCCTCATTGATTACGACGAGCGGATGGCAGTGATGATTCAAGCGCTCATTGGTCATAAATACGGCCGTTACTACCTACCAACCATCGTGGGCACAGGCCTCAGCCAAAATCCCTGGTTCAATGCCAACGACAGCCGCGCTAAAGATGGCTGCCTGCGGCTTACATTGGGGCTAGATAAGCGCGTGCAACGGCCGTTGGAAGATGGCAATGCCTGCATCATTTCGCTCAATACGCCAACTTATCTGCACAACAGCCAAGATTTCATCCAAGACAAGGTAAAAATGGTAGACCTGCAAGAAAACTGCTTCAAGGTTTTGCCCATTTCTGATATTTTGCGCGAGGATTATCCATACGGCCGTTTCCTACTAGACCCCCAAACCAACCAGCTAACCTACGATCACCTCATCAATGACGAAAAATTTATACGGCTCATGCGTACCGCCCTCACCAGGCTAGAAAATACCTACGGCGTTCCCGTCCAATTTGAGTTTGCCGTAGAAATCATGCCCACACCCGGCGGTGCTGATTACAAACTATACATCCTGCAATGCCACACGGCTCAGTGAACGGTAAACGGTATTCAGTAATCAGTTTTCAGTTATCGATAATCAGTAAACTGGCCTTCACACTAACTGACCTACTGTACGCGAAGCGGTCGCACAGCGACATTACCGACCACTGACTTACTGATCACGGTTCAGGATGGCTGCAAGCGTGCCGCCAAATGCGGCCAGAGCGTGCCAGCAAAGCATCCGCCTCGGCGGGGCCCCAACTACCGGGACGGTACGTTGCCATCGGCGGGGCATCATCGTCGTTTTCCCAACCGTGGATTACCGGGTCCATTAAGGCCCAGGCCGCTTCGATGCCGTCGGCACGAGTAAACAGCGACGCATCGCCCCGCACCGCATCCAACAACAGCCGTTCATACGCATCTGGCAGCCGGTTTCCTTTAAACGATGAGCGGTAATGAAACTCCATATCCACTGGCTGCGTTTTGTGCGAATCCGGCACCTTTGCCTCTAATTTTAGGTGAATCCCTTCATCTGGCTGAATGCACAGCGATAAAATATTTGAGGTGAAATCTTCGTCCTCGATGTCGTCGAACATGAGGTGAGGGGGCTGCTTAAACTCAATCACGATCTCTGTGTTTTTGGCGGCCAACGCTTTGCCAGAGCGCAAGTAAAACGGCACGCCCTGCCAGCGCCAGTTATCAATGTACAGCTCCATGGCCGCGTAAGTGGGTACCTGTGAACCTTGTGCAACGCCTTCGGCCTGCAAATAGCCATCGTATTGGGCACGGACGGTTTGGTGCAGGGGCAACGGCCGTATCGCATGGAACAGTTTTGCCTTCTCATTTCGCACCGCCACCGCCTTGAACGAAGCAGGTGGCTCAATGGCCACCAGCGACAGTAGCTGCATTAGGTGATTCTGGAACATGTCGCGCACCACACCTGCCTGGTCGTAATACCCTGCCCGATGCCCCACATCCACACTTTCTGTCACCATAATTTGCACATTGTCTACGTAATTACGGTTCCAAACCGGCTCAAAAATGGTGTTGGCAAAGCGAAAATACAAAATATTTTGCGCCGTCTCTTTGCCCAGATAATGATCAATGCGGTAAATCTGCTCTTCCTCAAACACTGCCTGAATCTGATGGTTTAACGCTTTGGCTGAGGCCAAATCATGCCCAAATGGCTTCTCTACCACCACGCGCCGCCAGCCAGCCGACTGCTCGACCATATCCGCTGCCCCCAAATTTTCAACGATGGGTACAAAAAAGCGGGGGGCGGTTGCCATGTAGTACAAGCGGTTGCCTGCGCCCTGTTCAATCGCTTCCAGGTGGTTCTTCAGTGCGAGATAATCCGCCTGTGTGGGCAAATCGCCCCGTGCATAGCTAATTTTTTGGGAGAATGGTTCCCATTTTTCAGCGATGTATGTTTCGGGAGCCAGCTTCTGCATCCCTTCCTGCAATATCTGGCGGAACTGGTCGTCGTCCCACGGCCGTCTAGCAAAGCCAACAATGTTAAAGTGCGCGGGCAGGCGTTCCTTGCAGTAAGAGTTGAACAGCGCAGGAATTAGCTTGCGCCGCGTCAAGTCGCCAGACGCACCGAAAATGACGAAGGTGGTTGGTTTTTGATCGTTGGACATGGGAGTTCCTTTGGAACGGTAACTAGTTGTTAGTGGCTAGTGGCTGGTTGAACTAACAACTATCAGCTAATCAATTTTTGCAGCTTTTCATTAACGGCCGTTCCCAACTCAAAACGAATCAGGCGACGGTTTTCATCCAGCAGGGCTTGGGCATCTCCCAACGCTTGGGATTGCTTCAAGACGCCAAAGTTCATGCCGCTGGCCGCTTCGCCTGCCTCATCTGGAATGGCCACATCTGCCACCGGATCAGAGGTGAACTGGATGAACAGGCCATTGCCGCCGTCTCCCTTGTGTAGCTGCCCGGTGGAGTGTAAAAAGCGGGGGCCGTAGCCCACGGTGGTGGCACATTTGGTTTGTTTGAGCAGTTGGGTGCGTAACGTTTGCAACAGCGCATCCGTTTCTGGCGTGGGCGGCACGTAGGCGTGGATGGAGATGTAATCGCCCGGTTTGGCCTGCCGCGCAAACGCTTGCAGATTCGCGGCCGTCGGTTCGGCACTGTCTAGCTGGGGCAGCTTGCCAGTCTCGTGGTAAGTGGCCACCATTTTGCGCGCCAACACCTTCGCCGATTCTACGTTGGGCTGGTCGAACGGTTGAATGCTGAGGATGTGCCCGGCAACGGCCGTTGCCAATTCCCAAATGAAAAATTGCCCACCCAAATCACACAAATCTGCCAAATCAAAACGAATGACGGGTTGATTGGCGGCTTTTAGTTGGGAAACGGCCGTATCCATCGAATCATCGCCCGCCAGCCGCAAATGCACAAACAGGCGATCGTCGCCGTAACCAACAGGTTTCAGCACCGGCTCTCCCACCACGGGCAAGATACCCACGCCATTTTTGCCCGTGCTTTCCGCAATAAGCTGCTCCACCCAATCGCCAAAGCTGGCAATCTGCGCGGAGGTGATGAGCGTCACCTTGTCACGACCCTGCTGGGCCAGCGTACCTAGAATCGCGCCGAGCCTGGTGGCTGTGGGCGCCTGGCTCACCGCCTGTGCCCGCTCCAACAAGCAGGCCACATCTACGCCTACCAATGCCGCAGGCACTAAGCCGAAGAAGGAGATGACGGAGTATCGTCCACCAATATTGGGGTCATTTTGGAATGTTTCGCGGAAGCCATACTTTTCGGCCAGCGTCACTAGCTTGCTACCGGGGTCGGTGATGGCGACAAATTGGCGTCCTGCTTTCTCTGCACCTACCAAATCGGCCACGCGGTTGTAAAAATATGTGAAGAAGGAGAGCGTTTCTACCGTGCCGCCAGACTTGGTGGAGACGATGAAGAGCGTGTGGGCTAAATCGGCCGTTTCTGCATAATGTTGCACAACTGTTGCGTCTGTACTGTCAAAAACGCGCAGGGGCAGGCCAGAAACGGCCGCGCCAAATACGTTGGCAAAAAGCTCAGGTGCCAAACTGGAGCCGCCCATACCCAGCAGCAGCACCTCCGTAAAGCCCTCGGCTTTTACTTGCGCCACAAATTGGTTAAGGCGTGGCAGCTCCGCCACCATCGTCTTGGGGGTGTGCAGCCAGCCCAGCCGATTTGTGATTTCGGTCGGTTCTGGATGCCAAACGGTGTGGTCGTGCTGCCAAATGCGCTCAGTTATCTTTTTTTTTGCTAAATCAGCTTCTGTGGCAGCAACGGCCGTATCTAAATCCCCCAAACTTGCGGCAAAACCAACCGCTTCCGCCAAAATAGCTGCCCGCTTGCCAGCTATGCTGTCTATCAACCCTTCAAATGATTTAGCAAAGGAGTCTACCCCTGCAACCTGCAGCTGATCCGTAATCTCGTCCAAGCTGATGCCCAAATTAGCCAGCGCGTCTAGCTGTCCGGCGGCATCTTCCAGGCCCTCGGTGAGCGTCACCGCCACCGTGCCGTGCTCCTTAAAGGCGTCTACCGTGGCAGGCGGCACGGTGTTCACCGTGTTTGGCCCAATGAGCGTATCTACGTAAAGCGTGTCTGGGTAAGCTGGATTTTTGGTGCTGGTGCTGGCCCACAACGGCCGTTGTGCCCGCGCTCCATTTTCTGCCAACTTTTGCCACCGATCGCCGCTAAACATTTGCTGGAACCGCGCATACGCCACTTTGGCGTTGGCAATGGCAATCTTGCCCTGTAACTCACTATTTCCTTTGGCGGCGAGGGCTTTGTCAACGGCCGTATCCACCCGGCTCACAAAAAAGGAAGCCACCGAGCTAATATTGTTGATTGGCTGACCCGCCGTCAAACGCTTTTCTAGCCCAGAAATGTACGCATTCATCACGTCCTCGTAGCTGCTCAACGAGAAAATAAGCGTTACGTTGATGTTGATACCGTCGGCCGTCAACGTTTCGATGGCCGGAATGCCTTCCGGCGTAGCGGGCACCTTGATCATGATGTTGGGACGATTGAGCGTAGCAAACAGCCGACGCGCCTCAGCAATGGTGCCTTCAGTGTCCCGCGCCAGCGTTGGGCTAACTTCCAGGCTAATGTAGCCATCCAAACCACCTGTTTTGTCGTAGACCGGACGAAACAAATCGGCCGCTTCACCAATATCTTCTAGGGCCATCGCCTCATAAATTTCATTGGTGGATTTGCCCGCTTGAGCCAGCTCCCGAATAGCACCATCATAATCGCTGCTTTTGGCAATGGCTTTTTCAAAAATGGAAGGATTGGACGTGACGCCAACCACGCCGTTATCGATCAGGGCTTGCATTGCGCCAGAGTCTAACAAGGCGCGGCTGATGTTGTCGTACCAAATAGATTGGCCGAGATTAAATAGTTCACGCAGTTTACTCATAAGGTTTTCCTTTATTTTATGTCAAATTTAATGGTTGAATTTGCACCCGCAGGCGCGTTTTGGCTAGAAATGAGGGTTGTGTGAGGCAATTGGGACATTGCGGCCTAAGTATAGCATGTTTCATTTCCAGTATTGTTCACAAATTCTCAGCTCTTTCCCTGAGACGTGGCCAGTCTGATGAATGTTACCAACCAATTAAGAGCAGGCCTGAACGGCCGCTGCTGCTTCGCAATTTCCAACGAACTCTGTAAGATAAAGAGGAATTGGCAAGTCATTTTGTCATGCAAATCACAGAAAATATCTTGAAAAACAATGAGCGATGGCTCTGTGGTTTGCTCAACTGAAAGCCAAAATTGCGCTCAATCTAATCCAAGATACTTCTTGGCTTTCACATATGCACAAGCCAAACAGAAAGGAGTAAATGCCGATGTCAACCCAACTGATTCAACAAGCGATTATCGACTTGCTCAAAGAGGCCGGGCAGGCTCATCATCAAGCTTTTTTAGCCACAGATGGCGCTGATCCAGAATGGCCAATCTGGTACGCAGACTATTTGCACAAAACGTTAGGGGAATTGATCAATGCTGCTTTTGCTAAAAGCGAACTCACCTATTTGTTGGTAAAACTGGATAAAGAGATTCAACTGATAGCCCCTGGCCACCAAAGTTGGCCGAGCTATTATGCAAAACGAATCATTGAGTGGTACGGATAAGCGTGAAAATGAAAAAAACGGCCGAACAGCAACGCCTCATCGATTCAGAAAACCGCCAAGCAGATTGGAAAAATTGGGGGCCTTACGTGAGCGAACGTGCCTGGGGCACAGTGCGGGAAGATTACAGCGCGACAGGTGAGGCGTGGGAATATCTGCCACACGACCATGCCCGCAGCCGCGCTTACCGCTGGAACGAAGATGGGCTGGCCGGAGTGTGCAATCGGTTCCAGAATATTTGCCTAGGCGTGGCGTTGTGGAATGAGCAGGACTCCATCCTGAAAGAGCGTTTGTTTGGCCTCACGGGCAACCAGGGCAACCACGGCGAAGATGTGAAGGAGTATTACTTTTACCTGGACAGTACGCCGACGCACAGCTACATGAAGATGCTGTACAAATATCCTCAGGTGGCTTACCCGTACGCGGAATTGGTGGCCGAAAACGGCCGTCGCGGCAAAACCGATCCCGAATTTGAGCTAATCGACGCCCTGCCCCAAGCCTTTGCCGAAAACCGCTACTTTGACGTGTTTGTGGAATATGCCAAAGAGGGCGAAGAGGATATTCTGTGCCGGATTACGGCCGTTAACCGCGCCAACACCCCTGCCCCCATTCACATCCTGCCCCAAATTTGGTACCGCAACACTTGGTCTTGGGGATACGGCCGTCCCCGCCCACGCCTTGAAGCCATTGATGAACAAACTGTCTACACGAAACACCGCCATTTGGGGGAACGCTGGTGGTGGGTGAACGGCGCGGAAACGTTGATGTTTACCGAAAATGAAACAAACATGGCTCTTTTCAACCAGCCAAACGCCACGCCGTACGTGAAAGACAGTTTTCATCGGGTAGTGATTCAGGGCGAAAACGAGGCCGTCAACCCAAAGCAGGTGGGCAGCAAGGCAGCGGCGCACTTCCAGGCAGTGGTGCCGCCAGGGGAGCAGTGTGTGGTGCAGGTGCGCTTTAGCCCCATGCAGCACGCCGCCCCATTTACCGATTTTGACGCCATTTTTGCCCAGCGGCTCGCCGAAGCAGACGCATTTTACGAAACAGTTCACCAATCGCACCTCACCGAAGACGAGCGGTGCATCCAGCGGCAGGCGTTGGCCGGGCTGCTATGGTCGAAGCAATTTTACCATTACGGTGTGCAGCTTTGGCTCGATGGCGATCCGGCTAGCCCACCCCCGCCCGACGTGCGGAAAAACGGCCGTAACCACACCTGGCCTCACCTCTACAACCTCGACGTGCTTTCTATGCCAGACAAGTGGGAATATCCCTGGTATGCCGCCTGGGATTTGGCTTTCCACACGCTGCCGCTGGCGTTGGTAGACCCGGAATGGGCCAAGCGGCAGCTCATCCTGATGCTGCGCGAATGGTACATGCACCCCAACGGCCAAATTCCGGCTTACGAATGGGCCTTTAGCGACGTGAATCCACCTGTGCATGCCTGGGCCTGCTGGCGCGTCTACAAAATTACCCGCAACGTCACTGGCCACGCCGACACCGAATTTTTAGAGAAGGTGTTCCACAAGCTGCTGCTCAACTTCACCTGGTGGGTCAACCGCAAAGATGCCGACGGCAACAATGTATTCCAGGGCGGCTTTTTGGGGCTAGACAACATCGGCGTGTTCGACCGCAGCCAGCCACTGCCCACCGGCGGCCACATGGAGCAGGCAGACGGCACGGCCTGGATGGGCATGTTCTGCCTAAACATGCTGGCCATTGCCCTGGAACTGGCACGCACCAAACCCGCCTACGAGGATGTCGCTACCAAATTCTTCGAGCATTTCATCTACATCGCCGACGCAATGAACAGCTTTGGGGATGGTGGTTTGTGGGATGAAGCGGATGGCTTTTTTTACGACCAGATTCATTTGGCAGACGGCCGTTACTTCCCCCTCAAACTGCGCTCATTTGTCGGCCTCATTCCGCTCTACGCTGTAGAAACGCTGGAGCCAGATTTGCTAGAAAAGCTGCCCCGCTTTCGCCGCCGCATGAACTGGTTTATCAAATACCGGCCTCAACTCGTTAGCCACATCGCCTCGCTAACAGAACCGGGAGAAGACGGCCGTTTCCTGCTCTCACTCGTCAACCAAAGTCAGCTTACCCGCATTTTGCAGCGCATGTTGGATCCAGCCCAATTCCTGTCGGACTTTGGGATTCGGTCGCTGTCTAAAGAGTATGCGGAACAGCCGTACCAACTGCCTATCAACGGCCACGTCCACACCGTGCGCTACACCCCCGCGGAATCAGACATCTACCTCTTTGGCGGCAACTCCAACTGGCGCGGCCCCATCTGGCTGCCGGTCAACTATCTGCTCATCGAGAGCCTGGAGAAGTTCCATCATTATTACGGCGATCGGTTGAAAGTTGCGCTGCCTGCTGGGTTGGGAACGGCCGTCAATCTAGACCAAGTAGCTGATGAGCTAGCCCAGCGGTTGGTGAATTTGTTTCGGCGAGATGATGGGGGGAAACGGCCGTTTTACGGTGGCGTTCAGCAGTTCCAAACCGATCCACTTTGGCGCGATCACATCCTCTTTTACGAATATTTCCACGGCGACAACGGCGCAGGCATTGGTGCCAGCCACCAAACTGGCTGGACGGCGCTGGTGGCCAAGTTATTGTAATCCATTTACACCACAAACACGCTCTGCAAATTTGCTGTATTTTGTTACCAAACGTATGATTGCCTCTCATACAAACTATTGCTCAGGATGGCATACATAAATGATGATCTGATTGAGATTTCAACTGTTTTTTGTATACTGTTTGTGCGCGTTTTTGTTTGTCCTGGCAGGTTTATCATGCAAATGTGCCGAATAAACCTAAGAAATAAGGCTTATGCCGCAAATTGTGCAGATATTTGTTGAGAATTACCGGTTTATACTGCAAAACGCGCCGTATAACAATAAATTCACAGGTTTATCATGCACGGGTGCAGCCTAATATATGTTGGGGCGGCTAAATATATTTTTAGGTTCCTCTAATGCAAAGATCGCCTCCCCAACAAAAGCATAAAGCTGACAAAACTGCCCACAGATTTTGCAGCTTATGCAACTGAAAGGGGCGACAAAAAGATGATCAAACAATATGAAACAATACCGTCCATTTAGCGATATACGACATAATTCATATTGTGCTGGTTGCAATAGACCTTCTATCGCCTTAACTCGTGAGCACATACCACCAAAAATCTTTCTGGACAAACCATATCCAGAAAATTTACAAATTACAGAAACTTGCTCTTCTTGTAACGTTGGGATGTCTCTAGATGAAGAATATTTGGCTTGTTGGATTGAATGTGCACGGGTTGGTACAACAAATCCAAATGAACTGAGACGCAGAAAAATTCAGAAAACGCTATCTAGAAAACCTGCCTTGCAATCAAAGATTGAAAAAGGAATGATGGATGGGCTAATTTATCTAGAAATGGATAGGGCAAAAAAAGTTATCGAAAAACTTGCACGGTGTCATGTAGCATATGAGTTAAGCAACCGGGCGCCTGATGAAGAGCCTGAAATTGGTATAGAAAGCCTGAATTCCATAAGCGGCGAATTGAGGCGTGAATTTGAATCTGCATTTTATCGGCATACTGTACCAGAGATTGGAAGCCGGGCTTTTCAGAGGCAATTTGACTCAATAAATCCCAGCCTGATTAACTGGGTAACGGTTCAAAACGAACGCTACAGGTTTATTGTCTATGAAGAGACGATAACAATCGTGCGTATTGTTATGTCAGAATATTTGGCTGCGGAGATAGTTTGGCCAGAATAAACATTTTGCGATCAATTAACAATGCAAACCTTACCGTAAAATACTGCTCAAGTTGCGCCCCAACAAGGCTTGCACCTGACCTAACGGCAGGTGAAGCGGGCGTTATGTTTCAATGAAATCGCTAACAAAGCCTTGAATTTTGCGTCTAAGTTGCGGATAGTATTGAATTGCCCTGCTTTCTTCAATTATTTAGAGCAACGCAATAGGAGACGATAGGGATATGAGCACGGAACTAGACATTATTGGAATTACATACGTTTTTGACTATGGGGACTACTCATTTGATATAACAATCAAGTCTGAAGACATTCTCCATTGGGAGCTTTCGGAAGGTACTATTGAGGAACCTACAAGTGGAGAAAACTCTTATATTGCAAGCAAAATTGCTAAAGATATTATTTTCCTTTCCTGGAAAGAGGAAAGTGGGTTTCAGGTGTTTAACGTTATGAACTTGAACACCGGAGAATTGATTTCTCACGCGAGCGCAGACGAAATATTTTTAAACCCCGGAAAAGTAACAGTAAGGAAAAAGTGATGAATAAAAATCCTGAGGTTGATAACTGGTTTGAAAATTATGACAATCCCATGAAAGAGCTTGTTCAGGCCGTTCGTGAAAAGATTCTGGCCGCAGATGAACGTATCGAAGAAACCATCAAGTGGCAAGCACCCACCTTTGTTTACCGTGGTAACCTGGCGAGCTTTTTCCCCAAATCTAAGAAGCATGCCAGTCTCATGTTTCATAAAGGCAAATTTATCCAAGGTGACTTTCCTAACCTTGTGGGTGATGGCAAAGAAGCCCGCAGCATGAAATTTACCAGCTTTGCAGATCTTGAAACGAAAAAAGATGAGCTTTCTGCTATTGTCGTCGCCTGGTGCGATCAACAAGATAGCAAATAACGAGGAGGAATCCCTTACCCAATTACCAGACCTGATTCATTAGGCCATTGGTTATGTCCTAAGCAAGTGTACGCCAATGAACAGGTAACTGATTGCCAACAGAAGTCCCAGAAAATCTTCTAATGGCGTGAAGGGGTTGAAGATTTTCAAAATCACCACAAACAGCGTCCACACGCCCATCGCCAAAACCAACCAGCCAACTACTCTTGAGCGATTTGCATCGAGAAACAAATAGCCCACAATGGTGAGCCATATCCCCAAAATCACTTCAGAAAAGAGGCGAATTTCTTTGGGAATATCTGTTAATAATTCACTGATGATTATGGTGAGAGATTGGGCTTCGACCTGGCCACTGAATTCTACATATGCCTCAGCGGTAATGGGGGTAATGGCATAAAAAATAACGGGGCTAATAATTGCAATAGTAACAGAAGCTGTGCCTAACAGTTTGCTCAGCTTTGCCAAGGCTATCTGCTTCTCATCGCCACCGCCAAAGTAGTGCGCTAGCGTAAGTGGCACCGGTAGAAGGAAGAGCTGTGTGAGGAAGTAAAACAGCCAGGAGATTTGGTACAATCGCGTATGTTCGGCAACCCACGGATGCAGCAGGGTGTGATCGTCAAACATTTCTGGCACAAATCCAAATGATCCCAATACGCCAAAAATGTAAATCGTGACAACGACGAAGAAAATACCTGAAAGGATTGCGCTCCAGCCGCCGATTTTGAGCAGATACCGATTTAAGGACGAATTTGCGGGCAAAACAAGACCCCTTTTTGTGCCAACCACAGGCCTGAGCCAAACAATGGAGAGTTAAAATATACCTCCAATAGCACCATATCGCCAAGCCCTCAAAAAACGAGAATTTATCCAGGCAAGAGCTCTCCAGTAATTGCAATTATAGGACGCAGACTAGCGCGGATGACGCGGAAAATCACTCTCCAACTTGGAGGGTGGTCAACCAATACGCATCGGTGATGCCTTCGGGAGTGGTGATGGGCAGGCGATTAGCGGGATCGGCCAAATCGTAGAGGCCGAGTAGCAAACGATAGCTGCCGGGGGGCAGGTCGCGGGGAATGAGCAGGCCGTGATTGTCTAGAACCTGTTCGCCTGGTTGCCAGGTGGTGGTGAGGGCCAACCCGCCGCCCGGTTCGCTGTCTCGTTGACTAACCGGAATGCCGTTTTCATCCACCAGGTGCAGGAAAACTTTGTACCGATTTTGCAGGGGAACGGCCGTTTCCCAAAATAAAGTCACCGCCACAATATCCCCTGGACGCAAACTGGTTTCGCTGAGAGTGTAGCCATTCAGCCTAATATTTTCACCAAATGGCAGGGAGACTGCCGTTGCCATCTCCGTGGCGGGGGCAGAGGGCACGGCATACGTTACAAAGCGCACGTCCCCGTACCACTCATCCGTCGCCTTGAAGGCGTGGGCATCTAGCCAACGCTCAATCAGCCGCTCCGGGTCGCGCTGGGCTTCCCCCCAGAAAATGGCGTAAAGACGGCCGTGCTGCGCCGCAATTTGGCTCAATGTGGCGTCTATTTCGTCGGGACTGGGGCGACTGCGCCCCTCCGGCAACGGGTAGACGTTTCCACTGTCAAGGTAGTAGTAAGTGAACGCCTCCCACTGGTTGGCGGCGTTCAAAATCACCCCCGCATTGGGATAGTCCTCCGCCAAAATACGATTAGCCATTGCCCGGTAATCGGCACGGGCGTAGGCGGGGTCTGCATACATATTTTGCAGCGATTGCCATTCCCCCCACGGCAGCATCAGCAGGCAAATACCCGCTACCAATTGTAAACCCCGCTGGTTGGCTTCGGTAAACGCTGCGCCCAGCCAGATGACCCAAAACGGGACGGCCACTATTAAAAATTTGTAGAATTCAGCGTCAGTGGTTCCTGTAACAAACATCATCCCCAGTGGCACAAGGACGCCCAACAGTGGCAGGATGAGCTTGGCACGGCCGTACGCCAACCCAATCACCAACAAACCAGCCACCAACCATAACAAACTAGCCTCCTGTTCAATGGTAGCCCCAAATGTGAGGAAGTGGGAAACGGCCGTTACAAATTCCCCAACCCCCGGACGGTTAACCGGATCGCTGCCAAACTGATCCAGAAAAATAGGTAGCCAGGGGGCATAGAGGAGGAGAGTGGCGAGCATGAGGAGAGACCAATATTTAATTGTGAATAATGAATTGTGAATTGTGAAGTTGGTGCGATAGGCTTGGATGATTTTGAGAAGAACAAACAGGTTGTGGACGAGGAGAACCGTCGGGAAGAAGTAATGCGTATACAAACCCGCCGCAGCGCACAGCACATACGCCCCACCCCACATCCAACTCCGATTACTGTTTACCGATAACTGATTACTGTCTACCGAAAACCAGCGTAGCAGCAAAACCGTCGTCAGCACCGCTAAAAAGCCCAGCAGCCCATACATTCGTGCTTCCTGGCTATAATAAACCATCGCCGGATTGATAGCGACCAACGCCGCCGCAATTAAGCCAAGCCTCTGTGAACCTCCGTGCTTTCTCCGTGTAGCTCTGTGTTCCAGCTTTTTTCCTAAAACAAATGTCAACGGCACGGTTAGCAGCCCGGCAAACAAGGACAGTGACCGCAACCCAAATTCACTATGACCCACCAGCTTGCGCCACTGGTTTAGCAGCAAATAGTACAGCGGCGGATGAATATCGCTGGCTGTTCCTTCGATGATAAGCGGGATGGAACGCTCGCTGAGCCGGGCACTGTTTCCTTCATCGTTCCAAAACGATTGCACTTCCAGGTTGTGCACCCGCAGGCCATAAGCCAGCAACAAGACAGCAACCAGCAGCCAACGCCTACGATTGACCCCAATCTCCAATCTCTAATCTCCAGTCTCTTCTTTTGGGGTTAACCAGCGGAGCAGGGCAAAAAAGAGGACGGCGAGCGAGGGGATGAAGAGATACGGCCGTAACCACATCCAATCATAATGCCAGGCGGTTTTTGGGGATGGCTCAACGCGCTCCGGCACATCTGCCACCAACGCCTCGTAGGCTGGCTGAGGCGTAAAGTCTGCGTCCAGCAGCCGAAAATAGTAAAAAGATTGATCCAGCTCCGTCTCATCCTTGCGCTTGAGAAACCAATAATTCACCACCCCCACCCAGGGCCACTCCGATTGCGCCCGCTCGTATGCTTCCAGAGCAAAACGCGCCTGCTGCTCTGGCGTCACCCGGCCAAAACGGTCGTCCATCCCCTCTGGCACCACATTCCAACCCATTTCCGAAATCCAGATGGGCTTGTCGGCGTCGCCGTGCCGCACCATCACATCCCGCAAATACAAATTGTGTGGGTAGCTGATGACGTTTGGCTTCAGCCGCTGGTCCAGCGCGCCAGACCACAAGCCATACCCCTGCGCCGACATCACGTCAAAGCAGTCGCCTGCCCCAGCCCCATACATCCGCTCCAAAAAGATGAGATCATTCAGGTTGGCCTCGTTGATGGCCACCGTGGGCGTGAGCGCACCCGCCAGCACCACCGCTCCCGGATTCACCTCTTTGATGCGCCGATAGGCTGTGCAAAGCAGTTCGGTATATTGCTCCGGGCTGACGGGTTGGTGAATGCCCCACTCCTCGTTGCCGTTGGGTTCGTTCCAAAGCTGGTAGTAGCGAATACGGCCGTTGTACCGTTCCGCCACCACCGCCGCAAAATCACCAAAATCCTCGTAATTATCCGGGGGTGCCAAAGAGCCAGTTGCCTCGATGGGCAGTGCGCGACTCCAAGCAGGCGGGTTACTCAGGCGGGCGATGATTTCAATGTCAAACGACTCTGCCAAATCCACAATGTTGTCGTACTTTTCCCAGGCCGAGCGGAACGGCTCGTGCCGCCGATCTTCAAAATCCCCTTTGCCGTGAATCTCAATATCTTCCCACACAAATTCCTGCCGAATAAAGGCAAAACCCGCCTGGTTGGCCATCTGCAGGCTAAGAGCACGCTTCTCAATTTCGGCTTCCTGCTCTAAAAAAGTGTTCACGCCAAATGGAGAAACGTTTACATGATTGGGAATGATCTCAGGGGCAAGTTGAGGCTGGGGACGTACGGCCGTATTCAGCCAATGCACTACGCCACGCAGTTGCGCCAATAGCTCATCCTCTCCTGTGAGTTCATACAAAGAGCCAACTGGCGGCCACAACGCCCCTACCAGCAACAAACCACTAACCACTAAAACCAATCGCCTCCACATGGCGGCGATTATAGTCTAGCCTCAAGTGACAGTCACCTAATGACCCCTTTTTCATAAGAAGGCCGTTTCAAGGTGACTGTTACTTTTTCATGATGCACTGCGTCAGATAATCATGTAGAATGTCACTGCTTTTGCGGGTGAAACGGCCGTATGATAGACTTTTCCCCAAGCGCAACGGCACGTTGTGTCGGCGGCTTTCCAACAATAAATACAAGAGGGACACGCATGTTATCACCAACTGAGAAGGTACTATTTGCATTTTTAGTTCTTGTTTGCACCGTAGCCACCATCAACACCTTTGGTCAGATGGCCAAAATCATCGGGCGCGGGCAAGGCAAGCTAAAGTTAGATGAACTACCGCGCCGCGCCATGACTGGCCTCGCGGCCCTCTTTTCACAAGGGCGCATCATCCGCCACCGCAAACTCTCCTCCATCTTCCATTACGCCGTCGCCTGGGGCTTCATCTTTTATCAACTAGTGAATGCTGTTGAGGTCGCCGAAGGACTCATCACCGGCTTTGAATTTTTACACAACAACATTGTAGGGGATATTTTCCGCTTAGTGGCCGACATTTTGGGAGCATTCGTTTTTATCGCCGTCCTTTACTTCATTTTACGCCGCTTTGCCTGGGGCGATACAGCACTCGTTACTCGTGAAAACGTCACCTTACACCCTAAAGCCCGCGAGGGCGGCATCAGCAAAGATTCCTTAATTGTTGCCCTGTTCATCCTCGTCCACAGCGGCTTCCGCATCATGGCCGTTGCTTTCCTCATTGCTCAACACAGCCCAGACCCCTTCCAACCAGTTTCCAACTTCGTCGCCCAAACCTTCTTGGCAAACGGCTCCGCATTTGCCCTTGATTTTGGTTGGCATCTTAGCTGGTGGTTTGCCATTGGGTCGTTGGTTTTGTTCTTGCCCTACTTCCCCTACACCAAACACGCCCATCTGTTCATGGGGCCAGTCAACTTCATGACCCGTCCAGATCGCACCTATCTGGCACAAATGCACACGCTAGATTTTGAAGATGAAGAGATTGAACAGTTCGGTGCTGCCAGCCTGTTTGATCTAGAACAGACCCAAATTGTGGATGCCTTTGCCTGCATCATGTGTAATCGCTGCCAGGAAGTGTGTCCTGCTTACAACACCGGCAAAGAGCTCTCCCCAGCCGCCATCGAAATCAACAAGCGGTACCATATCCGCGAAAATATGGACGCCTTTGCCAACGGCGGTGAAGCCACTATGCCCCTGCTCGATTTTGCCATTAGCGAAAGCGCGGTGTGGGCCTGCACCGCCTGCGGCCACTGTGTTGATGTTTGCCCTGTTGGCAACACGCCCATGCTAGACATCATGGATATTCGCCGCGACCAGGTGCTAATGGCCTCTGCTTTCCCCAACGAGTTAAAAGGGGCGTTTGTGGGCATGGAGCGCATGGGTAATCCGTGGCAATCTACCGAAGATCGCATGGAATGGGCCAAACCGCTCAATTTTGACGTTCCCACCGTGGAGGAAAATCCCGATTTCGAGTATTTGCTTTGGGTGGGCTGCGCTGGTGCCTTTAACCCAGACGCGCAAGAAGTCGTTCGCGCTGTAGCCACCATTATGCACCACGCAGGCGTCAGCTTCGCCGTGCTGGGAGATGCAGAAACCTGCACGGGCGACTCTGCTCGTCGTGCTGGCAACGAATACCTGTACTATGAAATGGCACTGGGCAATATCGAAACGCTCAATGCCGCCGGAGTGGACAAGAAACGCGTTGTTACCAGTTGCCCTCATTGTTTCACTACCATTGGCAAAGAGTACGGTGAGCTGGGTGGCCATTATGATGTATTCCATCACACACAGCTCATTTCTGACCTGGTTGGTCGCGGCAAGCTGAGACTAAACGGCACCAAGCTAGAAAGCGTCACTTTTCATGATCCGTGTTACCTGGGGCGGCACAATGGCGTCCTCACCGAACCACGAGACGCATTGGCCAAAGCAGGTGCCACGCTGCTAGAAATGGATCGCAGTGGCTCCGATTCATTCTGCTGCGGCGCAGGTGGCGCGCAATACTGGAAGGAAGAGGAGCATGGCTCTGAGGCCGTCAACCTCAATCGCTTTGCCGAAGCCCAAAGTACAGGTGCGACTACGCTAGCTGTTGGCTGCCCCTTCTGCGCCACGATGATGATTGATGCCAACCGTGAAAAGGGTGAACCGATGCAGGTGAAAGATGTGGCCCAGGTTGTGTTGGAAGCGATGGATTAGTTTTCCAATTTCTCAATTTAGAGCATCACAGCCGCCTGAGCTACTCAGGCGGTTGTTTTTTGTAAACAACTCGCCAAAAAAGTGCAGCCATTGTATTATCAACATTGCGTCTCAAACATATGGAGAAATCAGGGAGATATGCACAAAATATTTGCAAGATTTTTTGTTTTTCTGTGGATTACGGCCGTTTTCACCGCCTGCACAGGGCCGCAATCTTATAGCGAAACATTTGACGCCCCAGGAAGCTGGCGCGTAGAAAGCAGTGGCGATGTCGAAGGTGAAGTACATGATGGCGTCTACGACTTTATTGTTCATGAATTTGATCTGACGAGCTGGACCACTGCTGGCCAAAGCTTTAGCGACGGCATTTATTCTGTAGAAGCGACCCAAGTGGCCGGGCCACCCAACAATGCCTTTGGCATGTTGTTCCGGGTAGATGATGAAGAAGACAACTTTTACTCCTTTCAAATTTCTGGCGACGGGTTCGTCTGGATTGGTAAGTATGAAGGTGGTATATCAGAGGTAGAACCGATTGTAGATGATTGGTGGTTCAAATCTCCCGTTATCAACCAGGGACATGCTACCAATAAGCTGTCGGTGCAGGCTGAAGGGCAAAATCTCATCTTTTTTGTGAACGACCAGGAGGTTGGCCGCGTTACTGATGATGCTTTTAGTCGTGGGGACATTGGCCTGATGGTGCGGACGCTAGGCGAAGGTGGGGTGCAGGTTCAGTTTGATAATTTTACCGTAGAGCCATTGCCTTAGGGTTGATTGCTAAAGAACAGGACTTACGCGGTTGCTCAGGCCGATCTCCTGACCGAGCCGGCTAGGTGGCACGGCGAGACGCCGGCCACAGCCCCAAAATGCGTAGGCCCTAAAGAAAATAGGTGAAGTCGTTATGTCAAGTTTGTACATCAGCTATGTTTCCAGGGACAAAGAGTTTGCCCACGAATTGGAAAGTGCGTTAAACACAAGGGGTATTCAAACCGTTGACGGCCGTTTAGGATTAGGCGACAGTCTCTCCACCAACGTTCGGCAAGGGCTGCAGCAAGCAACCTACGCTGTGCTCATTCTCAGCGAGGCGTTCTTCGACAAATCGTGGCCCCGCTTTGAATTTGAGGAGCTGGACAAGTTAGACAGAGATTTTGAAGGTGGCACCAAGCTGCTGCCTATTTGGCATGAGATCGATCCGCAGCGAGTTTCTTACTTTGCCCCAGAATTGGCACAACGGATGGGCGTTTCCACTGCCAGGCACAGCCTCGAAATGATTGTAGATGAAATTGCCGATGTGGTAGAAGAGGAAGAGCATCTCGAAGAGTCTGGGGCTGACACAGCAATCACAGAAGCAGCACAGTTCCAAAAAGGATTTATGCCCGATCCCATCGTCAAGCAACAATCCTTCTCGTCGCCCCAGGTTGCCTTGCGTGAAAATCTCAACAACTATTTCAGCGAGACCGAATTGCGCGTTCTTTGTTTTGATTTAGGCATTGATTACGAAGATTTAGGCGGGCGAAGCAAAGCAGAAAAGGTTCTAGAACTTATTGGCATGATGCAGCGACACGGCCGTTTAGATCAGCTTATTGATATTGTACGTCAGCAACGGCCGCACAGCAGTTGGTAAGCTCATGACCAACGCCATCATTCCCATGTCCACCCTGGCCGACAACCTGAAAACGGCCGTAAAATCTGAAGAACCCGACCAAATTACAACGGCCGTTCAAGCCATTGCCACCCAGCAAGCAGAACAGGCAGTTGTGGCTGAACTGGGGCAAAAATTGACCGCTAGAGGCGTTACCAACGCCGAACAAACCATCATCGCCTACGCTCTGGATGCCATAGAACATCCAGATACGATTGACCATCTCGGTAAATTTCTACTCAATACCAAGCATGAATTTCGGCTACGCTCCACCGTTTTGGGCTTTTTGCAAAACCGGGTTCACATTCATCCAACGAAAACACTCTCCTACCTGCGCCAACTATTAGATCGCACCGACCCGGCCTTTCGTGAACGGCTGCCAGCCACATTTGAATACGCCATCACCAACATCATCGTGCCCGAGGCCGATAGCAGCGTTGCTAATTTTGATCGCAAACAGATCCTCCTCGATGCAGGCATTAAATCCAAGCATCTGCAAACAGCCTTGTTCAAAGAGCTAGACAAGCTCGACGCCACCCCCATTCCCATCCCCAGCATTTTTGCCGAGGCACTTGGCCTGCTGGGTGACCAAGAAGCGATTGATCTACTGTGCCAGCTACTAAGCCAGCACCAACAGGCGCAGCTTGATGAGGAGCAGCGGGCCGGACGAAACGGCCGTACCGCAGAAAATCAGCTAGACCTCGGCCCCATCCGGGAGCGGGTGATGCTGGCGGCCGTAGATGCCTTACGCACCACAAAATCAGAAGCGGCCGTTAACTGCTTGGCCAACACGTTGGTGAAAAATCTCAATTACAAAGTGCAGCGGCACGCGGCAGATGCCCTGGGTAAGCTGGGCTTCAAATCCTGCATTCCGCACCTACTATCTGCTCTGTTTGTAGAAAGCAACCAACCGCTCAAAGAAAAGATTAGCAAATCTTTGAGTGAAATTGGCAATTGGCAAGAGAAGGCCTCCCAGCTTGTGGTTCAGCTAACTCAAATGCCTGTACAGCGAGGCCAGCTAGATGCCAAATCTTTATTAACGGCCGTTCAGCCCAGCCAAGAAGAGCAAGCCCAAAATCCCCATCTGCTCACCGACTTCTTGATAGAGGCTGCTATTCAGCGGTTCAACGACGAGCGTCTGCTGCAAATCTTTGCCGACCTCATCAAAGCCAGCACCAACAATAAAAGCACCCTTATCAGAGAGCGGCTTGAGCTTTACCAAGAAAACGAAAAAGTCTCTGAAGAGGTTCTAAATGAGTTACGAATAGAAATTGGGGGAAAAGAGACATTAAAACCACTGACAGACAGGCTCGAAAAAAATCTGCTCAAATTTTTTCAGGAGCCAATAGACAAACTGAATACAGAGACACAAACCGTTTGGCAGCGCACCATCTTTTTGGCAAATTTGGGCTTCATTTTACGTATTTCCCTCAACCTAGCCATCTTCGCCATTGGCGCTTACTTCATGATTGATTCATACGGCCGTATTGTTAATAATGAACTAACCACCCAGCAGCTCACCACCCTCATGGCCGTCTTCATTGGCGGCGGGGCAACCATGTTTGCCACTTTTTTCACCTTTCCGCTCAAGCAAATCAAGCGAGCCGTCACCGATGTGGGGCTGGCCAACGTCGCCTTTATTTCCTACATTCACGGCGTGCTGCAGATTAGCCACACCTTTTCCTACTTTTACCTGAATGGCGACATTACCTTTGACGAAATTGAGCTAGCCGCCAAGCAAATCGAAGAAACCTCACACGAGGCAATCTTAACCCTCAGCATCGCTGGTTCAGAGGGGGATCAAACCCAGTTTGACAAAGCGCTGCTGGATCGGATTAGTGGTCTCAACAAACCGCCAGAAACTGCCAATCCCTCTAGCACACCGCCCACAAATTCTGGTTAAGTCCAAATTGCCACCTTTTATGTCAACTGTATGTTAGCTCACCGCCAAATTCGCTATAATAACTGTATCGTTTAAGAATAAACTGGCCGGTTCCCACCTTCCCACACAGCGAACGGCCGTATCTTAATTTGCAAAGAAACTTACACATCGTAGCCTAAAAATAACCACTTTGAACCGTCATTACCAATTTGCACAAGGAGTTCCCACACACCCATGCTAGAAACAAAACAGGAGATTGAACCTGAATTAGAAAGCGGCAGTGATTCTGAACCCATATTCATAAGCACTGCCGAGATTTTAAGAGATTACACCCTCGCCAACGAAAGCCGCAACGCCAGCCTCATTGGGCGGCGCGAAGTGCTAAGTGGCAAAGCCAAATTTGGCATCTTTGGCGATGGCAAAGAAGTGGCCCAATTGGCGATGGCCAAAGCGTTTAAGAAAGGTGACTTTCGCTCAGGCTACTACCGCGACCAAACCTTCATGTTTGCCATTGGCGCGGCCACCATTCAGCAATTTTTTGCCCAACTGTACGCCATCGCCGATGTTTCGCTAGAGCCACACTCAGCGGGGCGGCAGATGAACGCCCACTTTGGCACCCGCAGCCTAAACCCAGACGGCACCTGGCGTGACCTCACTCAGCAGTTCAACACCTCATCAGATATCTCTCCCACCGGCAGCCAGATGCCCCGTCTCGTTGGACTGGGCTATGCTTCCCGGCTGTATCGTGAGCTGGACGAGCTAAAGCATCTCACCCAATTTTCCCGCAACGGCAACGAAGTTGCCTTCGGCACGATCGGCAACGCTAGCTGTGCCGAAGGCATGTTTTGGGAGGCAATTAACGCTATCGGCGTGCTAAAAGCCCCCGTCGTGCTATCCATTTGGGACGATGGCTATGGCATCTCCGTGCCAAACGAATATCAGCACACCAAAACCAATCTGAGCGACCTACTGACAGGCTTCCAGCGCGAACCAAATAGCAAATCCGGCTTCGATATCTACACCGTCAAAGGGTGGGACTACATGGCGTTGGTGGAAACCTACCAAAAAGCCGCCAATATTGCCCGGCGTGACCATGTGCCCGCCATTATCCACGTTGTTGAGATGACCCAACCGCAAGGGCATTCCACTTCCGGTAGCCACGAGCGGTATAAATCTGATGAGCGCATGGCGTTTGAAGAAGAGTTTGACTGCATACGCAAAATGCGTGAATGGATCATCGAGCAGCGCATTGCCACTGCTGGTGAGCTAGACCAAATTGAGCGGAATACCCGCAAATCGGTAGAAAATATTCGGACCAAGCTGTGGAAAACCTTCTCGCTGCCCATTTACAAAGAGCGGCAAGAAGTTGCCAATATCATCGAGGAAATCGAAGCAACGTCGCCGCAAAAAGATGAATTGGCCCGTCTACGACGCAAGCTGATGGAGAAAAAATCGCCCTTCCGCCGCGACAACATGGAAGCAATTCAGCAAGCGTTGCTGCTGGTGCGCGGTGAGCAATCGCCCGCTGTCCAAAAGCTGGCGCAGTGGCGCACCAACCAATTGGCCATCAGCAAAGAGCGTTACGGTTCTCACCTGTACAGTCAATCTAGCAAGACGCACAAAAATGTGTTGGAAATCAAGCCAGTTTACAGCGAAAAACCCGCCACGCTAAAAGGGTACGAAGTGCTCAACCGGGCGTTTGACGCGATTTTGGGCCGAGACCCTCGCGTGATTACGTTTGGTGAGGATGTCGGTCAGTTAGGTGGCGTTAATCAGTCTATGGCGGGGATGCAGGCAAAGTATGGCAAATTGCGCGTTTCAGACACAGGTATTCGTGAAGTCACGATTTTGGGGCAGGCCATTGGGTTGGCACTGCGTGGGTTACGGCCGTTAGCCGAAATCCAATACCTCGACTACCTACCCTACGCGCTGCAAATCATGTCTGACGACCTGGCTACAATCCAGTGGCGCACGCGCGGCGGGCAAAAAGCCCCCGTCATTGTGCGGACGCGCGGCCACCGGCTGGAAGGCGTTTGGCACGGCGGTTCACCGATGGGGGCCGTGGTGCATCTGCTGCGCGGAATTCACGTTTTGGTGCCACGCAACATGGTGCAGGCAGTCGGTTTTTACAATACGCTTTTGCAAACAGATGAACCGGCTCTGGTAGTGGAAGTGCTGAGCGGCTACCGATTCCGGGAGCGCGTGCCGGAGAATTTGACCGAGTTTACCATTCCTTTGGGCGTGCCGGAGGTAGTACGCGACGGAGACGATGTGACGGTGGTCACCTATGGTGCGATGGTGGGCGTGGCAGAACGGGCTGCCGACATGCTGGCCCGTACAGGGATCGAGGTCGAGGTGATTGACGTGCGTTCGCTGCTGCCGTTTGATGTGAACGGCCGTATCCTCGAATCGCTCCAGAAAACCAGCCGCATCCTGTTTTTGGATGAAGACGTACCCGGTGGGGCTACCGCCTACATGATGCAGGAAGTGATTGAAAAGCAAGGCGGTTTTTACTGGCTAGATAGCGAACCAGCTACGCTAGCCGCCACTGAGCACCGTCCAGCCTATGGCTCTGACGGCAATTACTTCTCTAAACCCAACGCCGAAGACATTTTTACGGCCGTTTACGACATCATGAACGAAGCCGAACCGGCTAGTTACCCAAATTTTTACAAGTAAAATTACTAAATTACCCAATTACCAGACCTGTCAAGTCTAAAAAGTAATTGGTAATTGGGCAATTATTTTGAGGAGCAAATGGCAACCAAAGTCATGATGCCCGAAATGGGCGAAGGTGTCGTTGAAGGAACCGTTTCCCGCTGGCTAAAGCAAGTAGGTGACCCAGTAGACCAATATGAACCACTGCTGGAAATTGAAACGGACAAAGTGACCACCGAGGCAACGGCCGAAGAAGCCGGAACACTCTTGGAAATCTTGATTCCAGAAGGGGAAACGGTGGATGTGGGCACTGTTCTGGCCTACATTGGCCAGGCCGGGGAATCGGTGCCACAAAATGGCGAGGCGCCGGCTAAAGCGGCAGATCCCCCCCCAGAAACGGCCGTTCAACCAGAGCCAGAACCCACGATTACGGCCGTTCGCAACGAACCCAAGCGCTACACCGGACGCATCAGCCCCGTCGTTAGCCGCATTGCGGCCGAACACGATGTAGATTTGAATAGAGTGAATGGCACGGGGCGAGACGGCCGTATCACCAAAAAAGACATCCTCGCCTACATTGACCAACGCCAAACCCAACCAGCACCTACACCTGCCCAACAAACCGAGGCACCCAAACCAGTCACCAGGTCACCCGGTCACCCAGCGATGTCCTCATCGCCCACCGGGTCACCCGCCGCAGGCGAAGTTGTGCCCCTCACCAACATGCGCCGCGCCATTGCCGAGCATATGGTACGCAGCAAGCAGACCAGCCCACACGTGACCACCGTGTTTGAGTTTGACTTTACGGCCGTTGCCAAACATCGCGCCGCCCACAAAGTCCAATTTGCCCGCGACGGTGCTAATCTTACCTTCACCGCCTACATCGTCGCCGCTACGGTGGAAGCGCTCAAGCAGCACCCGATGGTTAACAGCACCTGGACAGACTTGGGTGTTGAGCTAAAGCGACAAATCAACGTCGGCATGGCCGCCGCCATTGACGACGGTCTGATTGTACCCGTCATTAAGGGGGCAGACGGCATGAACCTACTTGGCCTTGCCCGTACCATCAACGACCTCACCCAGCGGGCACGGAACAAGCAACTACAGCCCGCCGATGTCCAGGGTGGCACCTTCTCCATCACCAATCACGGCACGTCCGGCAGCCTCTTTGCCACGCCCATCATCAACCAGCCGCAGTGCGGCATTTTGGGCGTGGGCAAAATTGAGAAGCGGGTGAAGGTAATCGATGACGCAATTGCGATACGGCCGTTGGCCTACGTCAGCTTCACCTTCGATCACCGCATTTTAGATGGCAAAACGGCCGACGATTTTGTCAGCAGCATCAAGCAGGGGATTGAAAACTGGCATTAAGCTGACATTTGGTAACTACGCAACCAAGCCATCCATAAAAATCATGGATGGCTTTTTTATTTTTACGGCCATTCTGCACAAAATCTTCACCAATTTGCACAATGTATCAATAATCTTTTGCAAAATATCATATTTTTCAATAATTATCTTGACAATCTTAATGTCAAAGATTATTATTCTTGGCATTCAGCTAAAGATTTTTCATTGTCATCGTAATTTTTTGCACAAAACAGGCCAATTTTATGAATAATTCTAAATCGTTACGGCCGTTTTTTATCATCTGGTCCGGGCAAGCATTGTCGTTGGTGGGCAGTGCGGCAGTACAGTTTGCCCTCGTCTGGTGGCTAACACAGGAAACCGGCTCCGCCACCATTTTGGCTACCTCCTCGCTGGTTGCCTTTTTGCCCCAGGTGCTGCTCGGCCCCTTTGCCGGGGTGCTAGTAGACCGTTGGAGCCGCCGCTGGACAATGTTTCTGGCCGACAGCGTCATTGCGCTGGCCACCCTCCTGCTCGCCTATCTATTCTGGATCGAAGCAATTGAAATCTGGCACATTTTTGCCCTGGTGTTTGTTCGCTCGTTAGGCAGCGCCTTCCACGGCCCGGCGATGCAAGCCTCTACCTCGCTGATGGTACCCCACGAGCACCTCACCCGCATTCAGGGCATCAACCAAATGTTGGAAGGCGGTTTAGGCATCATCGGTGCGCCGCTGGGGGCGCTGCTGCTGGCCACCTTGCCCATGCAGGGCATCCTGGCCATAGATGTTGTGACTGCGCTGTTTGCCATCATTCCCCTACTCTTCATCTTTGTGCCGCAGCCAGAAAAATCGGCCGAAGAGCTTGCCACCGGGCAAAAAGAGTCCTATTGGACGCAAATGCGGCAGGGGCTGGCCTACGTTTGGGCGTGGCCCGGCATCTTGCTGCTGATGCTGCTGGCGATGCTGGTGAACTTTGTCCTCACCCCCGTCATCTCTCTGCTGCCGCTGCTGGTGTCTGATTATTTTGGTGGCGGTGCCTGGGAATTTGGGCTGATGCAATCCACGTTTGGCGTGGGGATTATTGTGGGTGGCTTAATTTTGGGTGCCTGGGGCGGCTTTAAAAAGCGAATCTACACCTCGCTCATGGGACTGGTTGGGCTGGGGATAGGCATTAGTCTGACGGGCTTGGCACCTGCTAACCTGTATTGGCTGGCTGTTGTTGGCGGCTTCATCAGCGGCAGCATGATTGCTATGGTTAATGGCCCGGTGCGGGCGATTTTGCAAGCGGCCGTAGCTCCCGACATGCAAGGGCGCGTCATGTCCTTAATTGGCAGTTTGGCGACGGCGATGACACCCATCGGCCTGGTGTTGGCTGGCCCTTTGGCCGACCAGTTTGGCGAACGGCCGTTGTTTATTATAGCGGGATTGGCAACCGTGCTGGCGGGCATTGCTGGCTTCTTCATTCCCGCGCTGCTCACGGTGGAAGACGGCCGTTCCAACACCCCGCCTAGCCCCGATGAAGAAACGTCACCCGAAGAGATGCAGCCAGAAACTGGAGTCAGCAGCGCATGATAGTGCAAGATGAGCTCGGCCAGCGGCTGGATGAGTATCTGAGCCGCATCACCCCCTTTGGCTTTGCGGGGGCTGCATTGCTTTCCCAAGATGGCAAGATTGTGCTTAACAAAGGGTACGGGCTGGCCAATCGCGCCCAAAACGTGCCTAACAGTGCCCAAACCGTGTTTAGCCTGGGGTCTGTGACCAAGCAGTTCACCGCTGCCGCCATCATGAAGTTAGAGATGCAGGGCAAGCTAAATAGCAGCGACCCCATCCACAAATTTTTCCCTGGCGTGCCCACCGACAAAGCCGCCATTACCCTGCACCACCTGCTTACCCACACGGCTGGCTTGCTTAATTACACGGGGGAAGATTATGAGATGGCCGATAAAGAGGAAACGGTACTCAAAATATTAGAGTCTGAGCTACTTTTTCCACCTGGCGGCGATTATGATTACTCAAATGCGGGGTACACCCTGCTAGCCGCCATCGTGGAGCAGGTGGCGCAACGGCCGTATGAGCAATTTCTGCAAGAAGAGCTGTTCACGCCCGCCGGAATGCTGCACACCGGCTACCGCCTGCCAAATTGGTCAGAGATGAACGTGGCACATTGGTACAACGGCCGTAACGAGTTCGGTACCCCGCTAGAAAAAGCGTATCCGTCCTGGAATTTATTGGGCAACGGCGACATGCTCTCCACTACCGAAGATATGTTCCGCTGGCACATCGCTTTGCAGGGCGACGGGATTTTATCGGCCAAAGCCAAGCAAAAGATGTACACGCCGGAGCAGCGGGAGTACGGCTATGGCTGGCGCATTCTAGAGACGGAAAACGGCCGTTGCATCCAGCATAACGGCGCCAGCAGCTACGGCAGCAGTGCCCTCTTCCGCCGCTGGGTCGATGCGGGCGTCACGCTCATGCTCTTTTGCAACACCGATTACCACGGCGATGTGCTCATCATGACGCTGCAAGACCCGCTAGAAGCACTCATTTTTGGTGATGAGGTTCCGTCGCCACCAAAGCTACCAGCTTCTCCGCCAGTTTCGCTGGCTGCGTTGGCTGGGGATTACCAATTGCCGGATGGTGGTCTGGTTCAGGCCGCCGTGCAAAACGATGCCTTGCAGCTAACCTCAGCCAATCAGGCGGGGCTAAACTGGCTGTTGGGGCTGGATGCGGTGGAAACGGCCATTTACAACCAAACCTTTAGCCAAACCGAAGAAATCATGACGGCCGCACTAGCAGGCGACACCGAACCACTTCTGGCCTCACTCAACGACCGAGGGAGGCGCACGCCCGGCGTGTTACGCACCTGGGAAACGCTCGGACAAGCCATTCAGCCCACCGAGATGACGGTTTTGGGGGTACGGCCGTCTCTCTACCTACCAGATGCGTACGAAGCAATGACCCAATTTAGCGGCTCGGCGGAAAGCCTCTGCTTTGTAACCATATGGCGCGACGGGCAAAACGTGGGTGTGTTGCTTACAGAACTGGCAAATAAGACGATTTTTACGGCCGTTGCCCAACCACTCACCCCAGACAGCCTGGCAAGCTACCATTTAGCCTACGCCCAAACCCACCCATTTCAGATTTTGCGCGAAGATGATACCCTCGGCGATAAAATCACTGGTCTTATCTCTGAGCAAAATATTTTGGCTCAGCGTCAATAACATACCCTTGTCATTTCGACCGCAGGGAGAAATCTCCCAAGCACAATGTAAAACTGGTTAGCGAAGCCGAACGGGATTCTTCGCTTCGCTCAGAATAACAAATCACAAGGATCTTTCTCAATGAGTGACGACACAAAACGCCCCGCAGGCATGACTGGCTTTACCGTTGTCTGGGTTGGTCAATTGGTTTCCCTGCTGGGCACCAGCATGACCAATTTCGCCCTCACCATTTGGGCATTTGAGCAAACAGGCCGCGCCACCGACCTGGCGCTCATCGGCTTCTTCTTCCTGGTGCCGCTGCTTGTTGTTAGCCCCATGGCCGGTGCCATTGTAGACCGCAACGACCGCAAGCTGATGATGATGGTGAGCGATTTGGCCTCTGGTGTCGTCACCATCATCGTGCTCATTTTGTTTGCCACAGGAACGCTACAAGTGTGGCATCTGTACATCACTGCCGCCATTTCCGGCACCTTCCAAACCTTTCAATGGCCTGCCTACTCCGCCGCCATCAGCACCATGCTGCCCAAAAAGCAGTACGCCCGCGCCAACGGCATGATCTCACTGGCAGAATCTGGCTCTGGTATTTTTGCCCCGGTTTTAGCGGGCGCGCTGCTCAGTTTTTTCGGCATGAACGCCATTTTCGCCATAGACATCATCACCTTCACCGTCGCTATCGGGGCTCTGCTGGTGGTGCATATTCCCAACCCCAAACAAACCGAGGCGGGCAAAGAGAGCCAGGGCAGCCTGTGGCAAGAATCTGCCTATGGCTTCCGCTACATTCTGACCCGCCCCAGCCTGCTGGGATTGCAACTCCTCTTTTTTGGCGCCAACTTCATGGTGTCGCTGGGATTCACCGTTTTTGCCCCGATGATTTTGGCGCGCACTGGCAACAATGAGCTGATCTTCGGCTCGGTGCAGTCCGCCTCGGCCATTGGGGGCGTGGTGGGTGGCTTGGTGATGAGTGCCTGGGGCGGCCCCAAGCGGCTGGTGCATGGCGTGGTGATTGGCTGGGTCATTTCTGGCGTGGCTCAGGCGATTTTTGGCGCAGGGCAAATTTTGCCGATTTGGTTGGTAATGGGCTTCATCATGTCTGCACTGGTACCGCTCATCAACGGCTCGAACCAGGCCATCTGGCAAGCAAAGGTGGCCCCAGACGTGCAGGGGCGCGTTTTTGCCATTCGCCGTCTCATCGCCTGGGTGTCGGCCCCGGTGGCACAGCTCATCGCTGGCCCCCTGGCCGATTTTGTAATGGAGCCGGCCATGCAGGAAGGGGGTGCGTTGGCAGGCACCTTTGGCTGGCTGGTCGGCACGGGCAGCGGTGCAGGCATGGGGTTGATGATGGTCTTCTCTGGCGTGATGGCCAGCCTCGTGGTGTTAGCAGCGTTTTCGTTCAATGTCGTCCGCAATGCGGAAGATTTGCTGCCCGACCATGAGCAAATGGCACCGGAGGAGCCTGAGGGCAGCGCCGAGCCTGCTGAAAATCCACAAATTGAAGCTGCCTAGATGAAGGATGAACCGTGTATTACGTAGTGCGTATTGCGTAAGAAAAACGGAATACGTAACACGCAATATATTATGAAGGAGAGCCTAAAAAAATGCTGCAAACATACGAAGGGTATTACAGTTTAGACACATTTTTGCTGGATGTGCGGGTGCGAAACGGCCGTCTCACCAGTGCTGCACCAGGCGTGCCGGAAGGGTATGAAATGATATTGGAACCCACTGGGGAGCCTCATGCTTTTACCCTCGTTCGAGGACCGATGGCTGACGCACCCGTTGTTTTCAATTTCGATGACGGCGGTAAATTGACTAGCGTCACAGTTGGGGGTGATTTTGAACTGGCTTACAGCAACTCGCCGCCACCCAAACCTGATTACCCAACGGGGCAAGGGTTGCTGCCCCCCGAAATGCAGTTGGATGCTGGCAAGGAAGCTGATTTTGCTGCGCTGCTGGATGAAGTTTTGGGAGGAAACGGCCGTATCCTCACCTACACGCTCCCCTACCCCAAACATGAATTTCTGCGCTACCTGGCCGCGCAGGAAAAGTTCATCTTCCACGGCTCCGCCAAACCCGACATCGAGGAATTTAGCACCCGCCGCACCTCGATGGAGCTAAAAGACAGGAGCGGGCGCGGCAACGTGCAGGGCATCTACGGCACCCACGATGGCCTTTGGCCCCTCTTTTTTGCCGTGGTCAACCGCAGCAAGCTCCCTGGCTCCATTCGCAACGGCGTGCAATATTTCCAAAACGACGCTGGTGATGAAATTGGTGTGTACAACTTTTCCATCAATCAAGAGTGGTTAGATAAAGAGCCCTGGCACAGCGGCACGCTGTACGTGCTGCCGCGTGAAACATTCCGCCGCATGCCCTTGTCGGCAGCAGGTGGCCTCTCCAACGAATGGGTCAGCGAAGTGCCTGTGAAGCCGCTGGTGCGTATCCCCATCTCGCCAGAAGATTTTCCTTTTTTGGATCAGGTTGGTGGACACGATGATTCTGAGTTGATCAATCTAGGCGCACTGGGCAAGCAAATTACCGAGGCCACAACTAACGCAGACTTAGGTGAGGATTGCCTGAAAATGAAGCTGGATTACACCGCAGAACTGGGTGAAACCATTTTGCAATACATTCCGTTGGCGCAGAAATATATTCCCACCGCTCGGTTTGTGCTGCGGTTCGAGCCTGAATCAGACGTCTGGCTAGAGATGAGCGGGCCACCCGCCGTGATGCAGGTGATGCGCGATCGGGTTGAGAAGCATCTCAATGACTAACCCTTAAATTTTGCCTCTTCTTCTCAAGACGGCCGTTGCCCCATCCCCGGTGCAGCGGCCGTTTTATGTTTTATTGTGTAGAAGTTCCGCTATGTCCTTGCTCCTGGATCAAGCCTGTGGGAGATTATTAGAGTTGTTCCTTTATAAAAATTTCGGCTCATCTATGAAATGTGTGCGAATTGCCCTTATGTGACAGTCACTTCAGAAGTGACTGTCACATTGACGCACACTTTCTACTCATGAGCCAAAATTTCTACCCTGTCATACCCGCGAATGCGGGTATCCACTCTTACAATTAAATGGATTCCCGCCTGCGCGGAATGACAAGTGCAATGAGAGGTTAAGCTTGTGAGAGGGTGTTGATCAGCCGCTCGGCTTCGTCGAGGGCGGATTGGTAGGCGTAGGGTGGGCCGTCGCAGAAGGCGTAGTCGCGGGCGGTTTGGGCATGGGCGCGTGCCTCGCTGCGCGCGGCGGCGGTGTCACCCGCGTCCAGAGCCAGGTGGGCCAGATGGTTGTGGCAGTCGGCCAGGTCGAGGACGTAGCCGGCGCGCTGGGCAATGGTGACCGCTTGCTGGGCGTAGGCGTGTGAACGGTTTGCTTGCCCCGTAGCGCGGGCCAGGCGGGCCTGGGCTAGCAGAATGGCTGGTTCATGGTGTACCATGTTGATAGCCCGGCAGCGGCGCAGCGCTTCGTCGAGGCGGGTTTGGCTTTCTGGATAGTTACCCTGTGCCAGCGCCGCACAGCCCAGCAGCCAATGTGCCCGCACGTAATCCCGCTCAACTGGATAGCTGGTGCGGGCAGTTTCGTCGGCGAGGCGCAGTGCTTCCTGGGCTGCGGGCTGCGCCGCCACACCATCTCCTTGCAGCAAGGCGGAAAGTGCCCGGTAAGCCCAATCAAGACATAAACCTTGATAATCGTCTGTTGAATCCCAGCAAGCAGTAGACAAATCCAGTTCAGCAGCGGAATTGGCCCAATCGCCGCAGGTGGCTAGCAAACGGCCGTATGCCTGATGCCCCACCGCCTCCCAAAAGCGATCTTCAATTTCCTGGCAGAGCGCAATGCTGCGGCGCAGGTTGTCGGCCGCCGCCGCCAGCGCGCCAATTTTTGTTTGATCGTCTGCCAGATCGCCGAGGCCAACGGCAGTACTCTTTTTGTCGCCCTGTTTCTCGTAAATGTCAACGGCTTGTTGGCAAAGCGGAACGGCCGCTTCCGGCTGTCCCGCCGCACTATAACTAATGGCTAGCAAATTCAGCGTCCACGCCTGGTCACCTTCCTTATTCAAACGCGACGGCTTAGCCTCCCCATCGGGAAACAAAGCCCGCAGCAACTCAATCACTTTTTGATACGCACCCAATTGAAAATACAACGGGTTTGCCAGCCGGTCGCGGAAAAGGACGACGGCTTCATCGTACCGTTCGGCGCGGGTCAGGTGGTGGTACAGCTCAATTGTTGGTGCCAGGTCGCCCAGGCTATTTATCTTTTGTAGCTTGGGCACGGCTTCAAAATAAACAATCAGTTGCATATGGACGGCTACGCGGTCAGCCAGACGCTCGTAGGCGCGCTGCAAGATATGCTGCCGCCGGCCCAGCAGGTCGTGGGTGGGGTCGTAGTTGGCCACGGCGCAGGTCGTTGGGGGCCACAAAATCGTGAGCGGCGGTCCCGGCCAGCAGGGCCATGCAAAAGGGGTGGTACTCCAGCGGTTCGCAAACCACCTTCACCTCGGCCGGTGTCGTCTGGATGCCCCATTCGCTGAAAAAGCGCACGGCGTCGTCCGGGTCCAGCCCGGTCAAATCGCGACGGCCAATGCGGCTGGGCAGCCTGTTGCCCCGCCCCAAAAGCTCTTGCGGCATCAGGCGGGTGGTCATCAACGTTTTGCTGCCGTTGGTCAGTTGGGACAACCCCAGCAGCAGTTCGCCAGCAACGGGATCGACACATTCAAGCGCCCGCTGCACCTGTTGTTCTTCATCCCCTTGGTAGGCGGCGTTCATCCCGCTGTAGGCCCGCAGCAGTCGCTCCGCCCCATCCAAAACGATGAGGGCAGGCACGGCGGCCAATCGTTCCAGCAATCGGTTAAGCTGCACCCGCTTGCTGCCCAGTTCTTGCGGCTTCTCGCCCAAAAACTGAAGCACGTCGGTCAGAAAGGTGTCTACCTGCCCCGTCTCATAAAAGCCGTGCCAGATGATGAGCTTAAACGGCTGCTCGGCCCGCGCTTTAACCGTTTCCAGCCAATGCCAGGTCAGGGCGCTTTTGCCCGTGCCGCCCAGGGCGACGATGACAAACATGGGGCGGCTGGCATCGGCCTGCCAATCGTCCAGCTCTTGCAGTTCCTTTTTCCGACCTACAAATTGGCTGGCGAGATTGTAACGGCCGTGTTCGTAGACACGCACGCTTTCTTGAGTTTCGGGGTCAGCAGCGGGTTGGTTCGGGGCGGGATAGTTTATGTTAAAGGTAATCTTGTCACCCTCAAATTTATCGCCGCCAACCTTATCCCCGACCATATAATCCCCTTCCGTGTGAGTGGAAGGGGCCGGGTCGGCCTGTCCGCTGCTTGTTTGGCGTGATGGGTCTGGTTTTTGCGATTCATTCATGCTGCTGGTTCCCTGAAATTGGCGATTGGCACAGGATAACGATGACAGAACTTATGCAATGAAGACTACAAAAGTCTCGTTCTCTCTGGAATTTACCTCATGAGTCTCAAGACTTTTGTAGTCTAGTTAGGGCAGATGCGTAAGTCCTAGATGATTTACATTGTAGCCAGAACAGGCGCAAACTTCAATGCAGCATCGAGTATCCGTTTTGTGCAGACCCTAAACTGCTTATAGAATTTGGACTATGAAAAGCAAACCTTTTATTTTCGGGCTGCTGGCTATTCTCCTGGCAAGCTGCGGCCCAAATCGCCCCACCGCCGCCCCTAAGGAAATCACCGTTTTTGCCGCCGCATCGCTCACCGATGCCTTCAACGAGCTAGCAGAAACGTTTGAAGCACAGCATGACGGGGTGCGGATATTGCTAAACTTTGCCGGATCGTCCCAACTGGCGGCACAGCTACGAGAGGGCGCGGTGGCAGACCTGTTTGCTTCGGCCAATCCGGCCCAAATGCAAACTGCGGTAGAGGCGGGGCGCATTGCGGCGGGCAGCGAGACGCTATTTGTTGCCAACCAACTTACCCTGATCGTCCCGGTTGACAATCCGGCGGGCATTGTTGCCCTCGAAGATTTAGCCCAGCCCGGTGTGCAGCTCATTCTGGCAGTGGAGGGCGTGCCGGTGCGCCAATACAGCGACGAGATTATCGCCAGCCTACCCGCCGAACTTCAGCCGAAAATTTATGCGAATCTGGTTTCTGAGGAAGATAATGTGCGCCAGATTGTGGCCAAAATTGCGCTCGGCGAAGCGGATGCGGGTCTCGTTTACACGTCGGACGTGACACCGGATATTGCCAGCCAGGTGCAGCAAATTCCTATCTCAGCGGCGCAAAACGTGGTTGCCAGCTACTTAATCGCCCCGCTGGCGGACGCGCCCTCGCCTGAATTGGCGCAAGCGTTTATAGTCTTTGTTCTCAGTGATGAAGGACAAGCCATCCTGGGCAAGTGGGGCTTTGACCCGCCGTGACTGAACTAGCTTGTGCTCAAGGGGCATACTCCCGTGTCTACCCTGATTTGGGCGACCACGGGGAGTCGCCCCTACTAAACAGGACTTACGCAGTTGCTCCGGCCGGTCTCCTGACCGAGCCGACTAGGTGGCACGGCGAGACGCTGGCCACAGCCCGAAAAATGCGTGAGTCCTGCTAAATTAACCTCGAACGTCGCAAAGATATTTTATGTCAACAACTAACTTGAATGATGAACTAACAAACAAGGTACTGGCTTTTTTGGGGATCAAAAAGCGAGTGCCTGCTACCCTGCCCACGCTAGAAAAGCTGCTGGCTGCCTATTATCGTACTGTACCATGGGAAAGCGTATTCCGCATCGTGCGGCGCGCCGACAACCCAGCCCCCCGCTGGCCAGAGCAGTTCTGGCAGGAAACGATGGCCCAGGGCGCAGGCGGCACCTGCTTTGAGAGCAACTACGCCTTTTTTGCCCTGCTGCAAACGTTGGGCTATGAGGGTTATCTGACTATCAACAACATGAGGGAGTCCATTGGCTGCCATACGGCCAGCGTGATTGTGCTGGACGGGCAAAAGTGGCTGGTGGACGTAGGCATTCCGCTGTATGCGCTGCTGCCCATTAGCAGCCGGGGTGTCATGCACCGGCGGTCGCCCTTTTTGCAGTATGCGGTACGGCCGTCTGGCCAGGCCACGTACCAAATTGAACAGCGCCCTCATCCCAAGCCCGTCGTCTTCACCCTGATTGATGAGCCGGTAGACGATGCCACTTACCGGGCGGCGACAGAAAATGATTACGGTGAAAATGGCCTGTTTCTCGATTTTGTCATCATCAACAAAGTGATCAACAACCAGCAGTGGCGTTTCAACATGGCAGAACGGCCGTGGGTGCTCAATCGCTTTGACTGGGGACAAAGGTTTGATACAGTTCTCGTGGGTGATGTGGCGACTAGCGTCGCCTTGCATTTTGGGATGGATACGGCCGTTGTGCAACGCGCCTTTGCCCTCACCCAACACAACTACCCAAATTAAGGATTTGCCACAGAGAACACAGAGGAATTGTAGTTAAATCTCTGAGGCCTCCGCGCTCTCTGCGGTAAAAAATTTATGCGAAAACCAAAACTATACAAAAAGAAACCGAAGAAGAAAACCCCAATGCCGCGCCAGCGCAGCGGCGATTATCGGATTTTTGTGGGGGCATTCCCCGCAGGTGAGAAAATCGAACAGATTCAGCAACTGCGCGAACAATTTGATTGGAAAACGTCCCAAATTACGCCGCCGCATGTGACGCTGGCAGGGACTTATTGGCGCACCGGGAAACCCAGCGCCGCCAATGAAGGCGTGCTCATTGAAAAGCTCACCAGCCTGGCACCCTATCTCAAACCGCTGACGCTGCACCTGGGTGGCATCTACACCTTTGGCCAGCGGGTAATTTATTTGGGCGTGCAGTCAACAGAGAATATGCTGGCTATCCGAAACTCGCTTTTGGGCGTGATGGGTAAGGACAAGCACCGCAAATTTCGGCCGCACCTCACCCTAACGATGCGGCTAAAAGGTGCGGCATTTGGTGAGGCATTGGCAAAATTGGAGCAGACTGAATGGACAGACGGCCGTTTCGCCACCCCCATCCATCAGCTACAACTGATGCAGCGCGGCCCCAACGACCCCGCCTGGCGCACCATCCACACCATCCCGTTGCCCAGCCATGTGCAGCTACGCGACGTGCAAGACGACGATTTGCCCATCTTCTTTGCCCAGCAGCAAGAGCCTGCCGGGGTGCAGATGGCCGCCTTCACCGCCAAAGACCCCACCAATCGAGCAGCATTTGATAGCCATTGGGCCAAAATTCGGGCGGATGCGGGCGTGATCCTCCGAACAATTTTGTACAACGACCACGTGGCGGGCAGCATCGCGTGTCACAGTTGGTTCGGCGAACCAGAAATTACCTATTGGCTGGGGGAATCTTTCTGGGGCAAAGGGATTGCCACCGCCGCGCTGCGCCAATTTTTACAGCAGCACCCCGCCCGCCCGCTTTATGCACGCGTCGCGCAAGACAATGTTGGCTCACTGCGGGTGCTGCAAAAGTGCGGCTTTGTCATCACAGGTGAAGATAGCGGCTTTGCCCACGGTCGCGGCACAGAAATCCCCGAATACATTTTGACTCTGCAAGATGGCTGAGGCGCGTGATTATTTATTGAATGGCGTGCGCTACCATGCAGTCCGCCACGGGAATCCGACGAAGTCATCGTTGTTGCTGCTGCATGGGTTTACGGGCAGTGGGGCAAACTGGAGCGAGCACGTTTCAGTTTTCAGTAAACAGTATTCGGTGCTCAGTGTAGATGTATTGGGACACGGCCGTTCCGCTTGCCCCCCAAATCCTAATCGCTACGCCATGCCCCTGGTGGCTACCGACATCATCGCCTTGCTAGATGCGTGGCAAATTGTGCAAACGGCCGTACTTGGCTACTCAATGGGTGGCCGATTGGCACTTTACCTGGCCTGCAACTATCGTGAGCGATTCAGCCACCTTATTTTAGAAAGTAGCTCGCCCGGACTGGCAACCGAGCCAGAACGTGCCGCCCGCCGCCAAAGTGATGAAGCATTGGCCGACTGGATTGAGGTCAAGGGCATCGAGGCATTTGTAAAACGATGGGAGGCATTGCCACTCTGGGCGAGCCAGGCGCAGCTTCCTGACGGGGTTCGCCAGCGGCTGCGCCAGCAGCGGTTGCAAAACAGCCCGGTTGGGCTGGCCAATTCGCTGCGAGGCATGGGCACGGGGGCGCAGCCATCGCTCTGGCCTTGCTTGCCCACGCTTACCTTGCCCACACTGCTCATTGCTGGGGAACTAGATGCCAAGTTTATCAGCATCAATCAACAGATGGCAGCTCAGTTACCAGACGGCCGTCTCCACGTCATCCCCCACGCTGGACACACCACGCATTTGGAACGGCCATCTGCCTTTGCAACGGCCGTTACCCACTTTTTAGGGTAGCTTTAGGCAAGTTCAGCCATCTGGAAAAACATTGGGCTAAGGTAAGGAATGAGCCAAATGACCCACACAATTACACTAAAGCGATGAAAACTGGTGAGTGCCTGTTCATCCTTGCGTACCAAAACGACGGTTGCCCACACTGCATGAATGAGCATAAGAAGGATGGCCAACAAGCCACTGATGCCGTGGACATCAAAGGTCAAGCCACCAGCCATGTCGAACATAAGGCCAGTCCCCCAAGTGTCGCAAACAATCCCTAGCCAAAAGAAGGCCAGGTGCCAGGGCTTTAGTCGCCCGGCGAACCGCTCACTCCACACGCCAATCGAGTAAAAAATGAGGGCAAGGTTGATGACAATAAAAGCTGTTCCACCCATAGTTACCTCTCCAAAACAATTAATTCAAATCGCAGCAAATTTCGTATGGCAATTGTAGTATGCCAACATCCGGTTTTCTTGGCGCATTGTCATCGGATTTGCAGTATTTTCTGCTAATTTCGTCCAAAAAAGTGTGAGCGGTTTGTAAATGTCGGTTGCCATCATGCCAATTGTTACCCTCTCTCGCTATAATTCAATTATGGATGCGTTGAATCAAACATACCCTTTGCTCATTTATGATGGTGACTGCGGCTTTTGAGAGAAGTCGGCGCGGCTCGTGGAGTCGTGGACCAACGGCCGTATCAATTTGCAGCCCTGGCAAGCCATCCCAGATACAATGGCGGCGCTGGGCCTAACGGATAAAGACGGCATGACCCAGGCGTGGTTTGTGGATGCCAACGGCCGTCTCACTGGCGGCGCGGAGGCAATCAACCAATCGTTGCGGTATTGTTGGTGGTTACGGCCGTTTACCTACCTGTATTCCCTACCCGGCATCCGCCAGGTGCAAGATTGGATGTACCGCTGGGTAGCCAACAACCGCTACCGCCTACCCGGCAGCACGCCACAATGTGAACTGCCCACCGAAACCGATTCATAAAATGATCGCCCCCCTCTCCCCCAAAGATTGCCACCTCTTGGCCCACCACCTGCCAGACAGCCCCCAAACCGTCATTTCACGCGCCCATTTGCTATGGGGAACCGCCAGAGCCTACGCCGTTGGTCTGGGTGATGATGGGTTTGAAACGGCCGTCATCGAAGACCCCGGCTGCCCTGGCAAACCGATGATTTTTGGCCGTAACGCCCAGCAAATCGCCGACCTGCTATCCCAAATCCCCAACTGGTTTTGCATCAACGTAGCCCAAGACATAGCTGATGAACTCGAACCGCTGCTAACCGCGCGCCTGGGTTGCCCCTTGCGGCGGCTGGCAGATGTTTACCACACACTTACCCAACCCCCGCCAGCCAATTTGCTCACGCATCCCAACGTGCGGCTACTCGCCCAAGAAGATTTGCCACTCCTCACAGCTGCGCCGCCAGAGCTGCGCGGCCCAAACCCGGAACATTTACTGCAAGAAACGGCCGTATCCCCGTCTGGAGCTGCGGCGAGCAAAACCAACCCAGCTTGCGCGTAGCAGAAAAGTTGGGGTTTGTGGAAAACGGCCGTCGCGTGTATCTCATCCTCGATCAATAATCTCAAAGCTAGTCGCTGCGTCTAAATACACCAGAAACATGATAAAAATCATCTTTTTATCATGAGCTTGTCAAGTACCTAAAAAATGGCAGTTTTTTTACACTGTCTTCGCGTAAGAGCGTTGCGTCCATGCGACACCAATCATCCATCAATTCCAGCAACCTTCAGGAGGGTTCAATGTCTCGTCCATTTACCACTGTCGTCCGCTTTTTCCTGTTAATTTTGGGGATTACCTTCCTCACACTCACAGTTCATGCAGCACCACCCAATCAAGACCTAGCTACCTCCCGCCCCCGCTTCAACCTAGAGCAAATCCCTCACCAACCCGGCGAGGAACCGGAAGCTGAATCTGCACTTGCCGTGACGGCACCAGACGCCCTGTTACCTTGGAGCAAAGTAGCCTTTCAATCCTATCGCAATGGCAATTGGGATGTTTTTGTGGGGAATGATGATGGCACTGGGCAAACGGCCGTGGTGAGTACAGGTAAATCAGAAATACACCCCCATCTTAACCGAGGCAATACCAAGATTGTTTACGCATCCAACAGCGGTGGCGATTACGAAATCTATTCAATAGATGTGGATGGCTCTGGCAAGACAGCGCTCACCGACAATAGCACAACCGATGGGAATCCTTCCTGGTCGCCCGATGGCAACAAAATTGTTTTTGAAGCGTACCGCAATGGCGAAGCCGACATTTATGTTATGAACGCCGATGGCAGCAATCAAACTCGACTCACCACAAGTAGCGATTTTGACGGTATGCCCACCTGGTCACCCGATGGCAGTCAAATTGCCTTTGTCTCCCGGCGCACAGGCGGCTACCGTATTTACGTCATGAATGCCGATGGCAGTGGCCAAACGCAACTCTCTAACCAAGCGTACAGCTTACGACCCCAATGGTCACCCGACGGAAGCCAAATTGCCTATGATGCCGATGGCGATGGCGACGGTTGGCAAGATCTGTGGCGCATGAATGCGGATGGCTCCAGCCAATCTCAAATCTATAACCCTAGTGGCCAAACAGATGCCTGGGCTTCTAGTTGGTCACCAGATGGCAGCCGGATCGTATATACCCAAATATCTTTTATCAATTATCAGGGTAATTGGTACTGGACGGAAGCCTATCCTGATGCCTGGGGACAAAATGCTGGCACCAAACGGCTCAGCACATCCGGTTTGGATTGGGATGCCGCCTGGCAAACCAGCGATATTACACCCCCAATATCACAAATTAACCCATTGGCAGCAGAATCCCCAGGCCCAATCCCTGTTAGCTGGACTGGTAGTGACACAGGCGGCTCAGGCGTGGCCCGATATTCAGTCCAGGCAAAAGTCGGTAACGGGAGCTGGGAAGATTGGACAGATACCGCCAGTGCCTACGGCAACTACCCCGCAAGCGGTGGCGAAACCGTTGCTTTCCGCGTTCGTGCTAGAGACAGTGCATTCAACTATGAAACTTGGCCCATTGGTGCAGAAACTTCTACATCGGTTGAAACCTATCCACCGAGCACTACTTTAACCATTACACCTGAGTACAGTCGTTACAATCATGAACTAATAATTAGTTGGGGAGGTACAGATCCTGGATATTCTGGCATCAAGCATTACGTGGTTCAGTATAAGATTGGCCAAAGTGGGAGTTGGGTCAATTGGAAAACAAATACGGGTCAGACAACGGCCGTCTTCAATGGCGGTACAGCAGGAGAAACCTACTACTTCCGCGTCCGCGGCACAGATAATGCAAACAACGTTGAAAGTTGGCCCGCAGACGATGGTGATGATCAGGTTACATTTTACCGTTGGGCCTCATATGGGTATGCATTTGATAACACCCATACCCCAATCACAGGAGCAACCAGCACGACCACCCCAGCTGCTGACGGCATTGTTCCCAGCAACTCAGATGGTAGCTATATCTCCTACGTTTTGGACGACAGCACGCTCTATTCTGCCACATGGAGCAAATCTGGTTACGGTACCGTGCCTATAACCCTTTTTGAGCCTGAACCAGACGGCTACCATAATGTAGTTCTGCCTCCTGCTGATAATATCATTAGCAATTGGGGGTTTGAAACTGGAACACTTTCTCCCGCATGGGAAAATGCCGGAGGATTATCTCAAGAAATAGTCACAAATACTCAAACAAGCGGAAGTTACAGCGTCAGGCTTGGTGAACTAACCACCTTATCAAATTATGATTTAACCGAATTGATGGATACAACCAATGCGCCTCAAGTTGCGGTGGGAGCAAATGGTGAAGCCCATGTAATTTGGCGTGAATCAAATGGGCAACGCATTTTCCACATCTCCCTCTTACCAAATGGAACATGGACTAGTCCAGAAGAAGTACCAGTTGACGACCTTAAGAGCCTTGGGGTACTTGAATTAGAAGTAGGAAATGATGGTTCCTTGCATGTCATTTTCACTAAAGGCGTAACAACTAGTACTATGGAAAAAGAAGACATTTACTATCTTTATCGCAGTCCAGATAATATTTGGGATTCGCCCGTAAGAATATTCCGCAACAACGAGGAATATGAAAATCAAAATCTGAGTGCTAAACTCATTGTCAAAGACTCTGGTGCATTACATTTAGTTTGGAGCGTAGATGGTTGTGACGATCTTTTTTATGTTCATAGGACAAATAATGGTATTTGGCAAACACCAATAAACGTTTCAGACAGCTGTCATTTAGATCCATTCGATGATTTTGAAGTACTAGAATATCAGGGAAGAGTGGACCTACTTTGGATCGATGATGATGTTATCAGGCATCAATCACGAAACCCAAATGGCACATGGACAGCAAAGGTTAACGTTTTTTCTGGCGGCGTACATTCACACATCGATTCTGTTTTCGTAGATGCAGAAGGCGTTATTCATCTGCTTACTTCAACAATAAGCACGCAGCCTATCTATTATCTAAGCAGCAACAATGGATGGCACTACTCCGAGCCGTTAATATCTAATGGCAAAGACGCAAGGATAGTAGGAGATATTAGTGGCAATTTGCATGTTGTTTGGGATGAATTAGGTTCTGCAGACATTAACTATATGAAACGAGATGCAGATAATGTCTGGCAACCTCCCCAAACTATTATTGATGATTTTATTTCACCTGTAGAATTATTAATCGATCAATATAATAAAATTCACCTTTTTTGGTTAAGTGCTTCGACTGGAAGTAGCAACATTTATTATTCGTGGCTAAATAGCCAAGGGAATTGGGAACCAGCTGCAAACATATCTGAATCATCGTCCATCTCACTGATCGATGAAGTTATGTTTGATGCCTATGGGAATTTCCATATTTATTCAGTAAAATATGGTTCCCTTAAACGCTTCTTTATTACACCCTCTTATGTTGATCAAGCAAACATTGGAACACTTTCTCAGGAAGTTGTATTAACGCCCGATTTAGCCAATCCAATCTTATCTTTTATGTATCAATTGGGAGGTGTGAGCTCATACGGTGAATCTGTATTCAAGGTTAGCTTAAACGGTGCCAGTGATGATGCTCTATTGTTCTCCACTAAGCAAAGCTCACCAAACTGGGTACATGAATGGATCGACTTATCGCCCTGGGCAAATGAAACGATTACCTTGACATTTGAGTTGAACCAATCGACCAACCAACCATCGGCGTGGGTCTATTTGGATGAAGTGTCGCTTGGTTCTACATACAACGATGTGTGGGTAGATATTGAAAGCGTCAATGCTGGCATTGGGGAAACCGTGCCAATCGTTATCTCTTATGGCAATCGGGGCGGTGCGCTGGCAGAAGATGTAGAAATTTCACTTTTGCTGCCAGGGTCTTTAGTGTTTGAAGGTTCGGATATTGCTTCAATCGATGAATCTACACCCACTTGGCAGATAGGAGGTTTACCAGCAAAAAGCGAAACACAAACTATTGTGGTGTATGTCCGTGTTCGATTAGCCGCACCAACATTTGCGACTCTTACAAACACGGTTTCCATCACAACTACCTCCAACGAACTTGAATCTTTGAACAATACAGTATCTGGAACTGTGTACACAGGTAAATTTATTTATCTTCCAATCACAACAAAATAAAGAGTCTGTTTTGTATAAAAACCATGGTAAAAACGGCCATTTCCCCACGAACGGCCGTTTTTATTTACACATCCCCACAATTCGTTTATGCTAAAGAGATGACCACCTTCATCCAATTTTGCGCTAGGGCCAAGATGCGCCACGACTTTAGTGACCAAATTCAGGTGCGCTACCCGCACCCCAACGGTGAAGACCTTGACACCTGGATCAGTGGCGAAGAAGTCATAAGCCGCCTCAAAACGATGTCGCGGGAGCAGCTCATCCACAGCTTTAGTCGGATGAACTGGACAGAAGCCAAAGCCGCACTCCAGCGGGAAGTGGATGAAGGGGAGGATAAAGCCCGGCGCAGCTTGAAGGATCGGCTGGCAGACATGGTGGAGGACGGCATTGGGGGCAACATCTTTGGCAATACGCTGGCCGACAACATTCGCGGCGTAGACAGCAACGCCGACCCCCGTGAGCAAGAAAAATCGCGCTGGCAGCAGCGGCTGCACAATAACGCCTTCCGAGCCATTGCCCTTGAACTGGCCTGGATCAACCTGGAAGGCACATTCCCAGAAGAGCCATCTGCAGAGCCAGACGATTGGCTGTAGCAATTGACGATTAGCGATTTTAGATTTACGATTGGGCGACTTATTGGGAGCCGGGGCTAGTTTCGCCTCGGCTTTTTTGTTGAAGGTGGATGATGCGAAGTTGGTTGCTTTCTGTTAATGGGGTGCTGGTTACGGCCGTTCTCCTAACCCTCATCGCCGCAATAGAAAACAGCATCCTGCCCTGGTCGCCATTTTACGTGTTGTATGCGCTGTTGGCTCTGGCAATTCCGCTGGTGCTAAAAACCTACCGTTTTGGCAGCCTGCGAGCCGTGCGCTGGTGGCATTGGCCCGCAGGAATCGTAGCCGCCGTGTTGATACAGCTTGTCGGGGGGCTATTTCTAGGCTTGCTGGTGCCACAGCTTTTTAGCGGCATGGATGAAACGGCCGTCAACATCGGGTCTGCGTTATTGGCGATGTACGAAACGGCCGCAGCCCGCCTCAATAGCGATCCCCAAACCATCCAGACCGCCTACATGCTCATGGTTTTTCTCTGGGCAGCCTTTGGCGAGGAGCTATTTTACCGAGGCTACATGCACGGTACGCTGCAAAAAAGCTGGGGCTTTCGTCGCGCTGCGCTCGTCTCGGCAGGCTTTTTTGCGCTGCGCCACGCCACACAACTGCTGCTGCTTTGGCCCGACTATCCTACCGTTGCCGTCCTCGCCTGGATGATTTTTAGCTTTGCCTTTGGTTGGTTGATGAGCTATCTTTACCGACGAACTAACAGCCTTATCTTGCCCATCTTCATCCATTTTGTACTCAACGCTGTACCACTGCTTGGCTAAACATCGGTAAATAAATGCACCAGCTAACTCAACAACTACGTCAGCTTACCATTCAATTATTTCCCGCGCTAAAAAAACGACCTGCAAACTTGCAAGAAATGGGCCATATGGCCATGACTTACGCTTACTTTCTGTTTCCTTTTTTGATTGTGGCGACGGTGTGGTTGTGGTTGGTAACAGACTGGTCTGTTATTGTAGCGAATTGGGGCATTTTGCTCTTTTTGCTGATTCTTATTTCATTATTGGATCAACGGCCGTTTATTCTACCCGTCTCCCTCACAGAAAATCTAACCCTCCCCTTCTCCACCTCACTCTCAGGCCTGTTAAGCATGACGATGTTGCTCATTTTCGGCCCTAGCGCATTGTGGATTATCTGGATAGTGGCGTTGGGAGCGGCCGTGCAATCTGGCTGGCAAAATCAACGGCAAAATTTGCCCTTTCTTTTTATCATCAACGATTTTATACAAGCGTGCGGCACTTCTATTTTTATTTTATTGGTGGCAGATACTGTCTTTACAGCCACGGGCGGCTCCTATCCCTTCGAGGCAAACAATTTGGCTGCCTGGCTACCGGCCGTTTTGGGCATTTTGGCACTGTCAACAACGCCCCTTATCGTCTATTTTTTACCTACCTGGAGCGTCACCATCCAAACTGGGCAACCGCTGAACCGCCAAACTTTGTTTCAGCTTATTGGCGTTGGCGTTCTTCTATCCTTATTGTCTGTGCCTTTTGCCCTGCCGTTGGCGTTGGCTTACGACACCCACAATTTGCCAGTGTTCATATCACTCTGCCTAGCTGTGGCCTTTGCCAATATGCTGGCTTACTTTTTGAGCCAATTTAATATTTTGACCCAAACTCGCAGCAAGGAGCTACGCAAACTGGAGAATCTGGGTGAGGCGCTTATTACTGCGCCAGCCGATGGCTCTACGATCGAAGCCGCGCTAACCGAGCATGTTTCTGATTTATTTCCAAATGACCAGTTGGTAATTCGCTTGTTTAATAATCTCGCTGATGGTACGGAAGCTGCCTGGCCTACGTTTACATTGGAAACGGCCGTAAATTGGCCCCCTGCCCCAGAAGCATTGTGGCAGCGCATTCGTAATGCCCAAGAAAATAGCTTGGTTGATCGGAATGTGCAGCTACCGGGGCAAAAAACCGCTTCGGGGCATCGGTTTTTGGTAAAGATTTTGATTTCGGGCGAGGCGGAAGTGGTGCATTGCGTTGGGGGAGTTTATTTACAACGAATGCCATCACGCCGCACGCCATCCCAATTGCTGCCGACGCTGCAAGAGTTGGCCAGCCAAATCGGCTCTGCCCTATACCGGGCGCAAACCCACCAGGAAACGTTGCAGCGGCAAAAGATGGCACAGGAGCTGGCCTTTGCCGGGCGTATTCAGCAAAGCTTTTTGCCTAACCAAATTCCCCAACATCCCAACTGGGATTTTGCCGCGACGCTCATCCCGGCGCGGCAAACCTCTGGTGATTTTTACGATTTTGTGCCGCTAGAAGACGGCCGTCTCGGACTCATCGTGGCGGACGTGGCAGACAAAGGCACCGGGGCCGCGCTTTACATGGCACTCAGCCGCACCCTGATACGCACCTACGCCATGCAGTTCCCCGATGCACCGGGCAAGGCCCTGCAATTGGCCAATGAGCGCATCCTGACAGACACGGAATCTGACCAGTTTGTGACGGTTTTTTATGGTGTGCTGGATTTAGGGAACGGCCGTTTCACCTATGCCAACGCCGGACACAACCCCACCTTTCACATAAATGGCAGTGTGCAAAGCCTGGCTAAAACTGGCATCCCGCTGGGCATGTTTGAGGGGATGGATTGGCAACAGGAAACCATCCAGATTGGCGTGGGCGATAGCCTGATTTTGTACAGCGACGGCGTGCCAGAAGCGCAAAATGAACAGCAAGATGAGTTTGGCGAAGACCGCATGTTGGCCATCGCTCAGCAGTCATTTGCTACCGCCACAGAGCTACAAAATGAGATTGCCGAAGCCGTGCGCCGGTTTGTAGACGGTGCCCCTCAATTTGATGACATTACCTTGATGGTGGCAAATCGCTTAAAATAGAGGCCATGCGTAACCGTTGGTTTTGGCTGCTGAATGGCCTACTAATTTTGCTTTACGTGTGGACATTGGGAGAAGAAACGGCCGTTTCTATCCAAGTAAGTAACGGCCGTTGCGTGGCCATCGTACCTGATCGGCAAATCGGCATTGATTGTCCGCAAATTGGCGCGGGCAGCCAGGTTGGGCTGTTTGCTACCCGACCCGGCACCACCCGCTCCATGCTAGCAACCTATGCGCCGCTCCGCTGGCTGGCTCCACAATCCGCTTGGGACAATTTGAACCTATTTACGCTGGATGGCCAACTCATCTGGCGGCAGCCGTTTGGCCGGATGGCGTGGGACGAATGGAAGCTGATTAGTGGCGGTTGGCAAACGCGCTGGGGCGAACTGCACGGCCTTGCCAGCCAAAACAGCCTCGTTTTGCAAGAGCCAGTTGGCGATTCGTTCATCCTCACCAGCCACCTGCGCCGCGCCGAGGATGATGCCGGACTGCTGTTGCTCAGCTCCGATGGCCAGACGGGTCTCGTTTTCATCCTCGATGGCGCAAATCGGCGGGGCGTGTGGTGGGAATGGGAAAACGGCCGTGCCACCAACCCACTCATAGGCATCCCCTTCCAAAAACCATTTTTACAGCAGGCCAAAACATTGCTGCGCCTGCTGCTCACGGGGCAGCAGGCGGCGTTGCTTCTTTTGGGGATTTTGTGGGTAGTTAAAAAAGCAGGAACACGGAGTTTCACGGAGGAGACACGGAGGTTCACAAAGAAAACAATCTCCAGTCTCCAATCTCCAATCTCCCAAAAAATAATTGTTGTCTGCCTCACCCTTCTCACCTTTGCCCTCACCCTACACATTGCCAGCGACGTGCTGGCCCGTGTACCACATGTGCAGGACTCGCTCACTTACCTGTTTCAGGCGCAGACGCTGGCACGAGGGGAGCTATGGGCAGAGGCACCCCTACTTCCCCAGTTTTTTGAGCAGGAATTTTTGCTGGTGCAAAACGGCCGTTGGTTTGGCAAATATCCCCCTGGCTTCCCGGCTATCTTAGCAATCGGCGTGCTGCTGAACGCGCCTTGGCTCATCAATCCCTTGCTGGCGACGCTGACAGTACCGCTCATTTATCAATTGGGGCAAAGGGTGGGAAACGGCCGTATCGGCCTACTTGCAGCTGCGCTGATGTCACTTTCACCTTTTTTCCTCTTTCTGTCCGGCAGCCAGATGGCGCACGCAGCCGAGCTGTTTTGGCTGGTTTTGTTTATGCTTTGTTGGTGGATGGTTATTAAAAAGCAGGAACACAGAGAGGCACAGAGGTGTTTACTTGCTTTGGTGGCAGGGTCGGCGGCGGGGATGGCTTTTTTGACGCGGCAGTTAACGGCCGTTGCCATCGTAGCTCCATTTTTCTTGTTCACCATTTGGCACAGCCCGCTGCCGTGGCGCAATCGCTTGCAGCGCAGTGCAGTCTGGCTGGCGGGGCTGCTGCCGCTGGTAGCCCTGCTGTTTGTCTACCAGTGGACCGTGACGGGCGACCCGCTGCAAGACCCGCGCCTGCTGTACTGGCCTTACGACCAGCTCGGCTTTGGCGACGATGTGGGTGAAGCACCTAACCTGCTCACCATTGAACTGCTGGAAGAGGAAGCTGGCTACGCCGTGCTGTGGCGTACCGACCTTGACCAGCCGCCACGCGGCCACACGCCGCAGCGTGGCCTGCACAATATTTTACGCAACTGGCAGGTGCTGCAAAGCGATCTTTTCGGCTGGCTGCCCCTGCTAACTTTCAGCTTTATTTGGCTGGGATTCTTGCTAAAACGGCCGTCCCACACCGACTGGATTTTACTCGCCACACTCATCTCGCTAGTTGCCGCCGAAGCATTTTACTGGCATTCGGGCATCATGTACGGGCCGCGCTATTTATACGGTGCCCTGCCCGCGCTGCTGCTGCTGACGGCGCGCGGTGTGCAGGCGTTGGCTGAGCGCGTTGGTTGGTGGCTTACGGCCGTTCCACTCACACTCCTCATCCTCGGCAACATTTTCACCCTGCCCGCCCGGATGGACAGCCATCGCGGCTTTAATTTTGTGGTAGGGGATAAGGTGGCGCAAGTGGAAACGGCCTTGCCACTCGACGAGAAAGCCCTCATCTTCGTGGAAAGCTCCACAGGGAATTGGTGGGAGTATGGGGAACTGTTTTTGGGGAATGAGGGCGTGGTGAACGGCCGTCTCGTCTTCGCCCGCGACCTAGGTGATGAGACAAACCAGATGCTCTTGGTTCACTATCCCACCTATACACCGTACCAATTCAGCAATAACCAACTACATCGCCTGAACGAAAAATAGCCTCTCGAAATTTTCTCCAAGCCATGCTACAATGTTTGCATTACCTTGTACTGTTATGTAAATGGGGTTTATTTTTGACCCATGAGGATGGTTCCAGATGGATGATCAGCTCAAAGAAGCAATCACATTAGCCAGATCAGGAGAGCGCGAAGCCGCACAGAAACAGTTAACATCGCTCCTGGATGAGAAGCCAGAAGAAGCGCAAGGCTGGTATCTGCTGAGCTTATTGGTAGAGTCCCCGCAAAAACAGGCCGCCTATCTCAGCAAAACGTTGGCAATTAATCCCAATCACCTCAAAGCACAAGAACAGCTTGCTACTTTGCAAGGTTCTGGCGTTTTGGCACCCACATCAACCATCCCCTCGGAATCTGCAATGCCAGCAGATTTGCTTGATCAGGCAGATAGCGACACCTTACCTTCCTGGCTACAGGAGGAACAGGCTGGCGACGCGACACCAACGCCAGCAATGGATGAAGAATCAGCGGATACGGCCGTTCCCAATGAAACCCTTCCCGATTGGCTACAAGAACCAGCCACCATCCCAGAGGAAACAGCCCAAAAACCAGTAGAAGAAGACCCCACCGTCGTCAGCCAAACCGCACAAAACACTGATGAAGAAGCAGACAAAACGGTAACTGCGCTCAAACAACAAACCGCCGGAAAAGAAAAACAACCTGGTAAAAAAACCGTTGGCGCAAAACCTGCTGCCAGCAAAAGCACAACTGGCTTAAACCTTATTCTGGGTATCCTCATCCTCCTGGCACTTGTGGTTGTCGTCATGTTGGCCTTTTTAATCTTTAGCTAGTAGAATATTGCCCAATTGGGCTGTGTCTCCACGCAAAATTAACGTTCACAGCTCTGCAAACCAAAACAACAACCTAGCAAACAACAAGCAAGCATCTGTGACAACAACAAATAATCTTCATTCATTGCACTAACCATAGAGCATGTCACCTTTTGTGAAGGCGACATGCTCTTTTTTTGTCTAGCAAACAAGGCAATTCCGTAAGACCCACTGAAATAGAATCGTGATACAAGGCAATATGGAAGGAAAACGGCCGTTCCCCAGGCCAACACCGGACAACAAGTCAAACATCACCCTATAAGCAGCATTATCCAAGGAGGAAAAATGTTTCGTAAAACACCGCGCATTGTTGTGCCCTTGCTACTCTTGTTAGCAGGCATCTGGTTAGTGGGTCAATCCACTATGCCCACCCCAGAAACCGCCAACCGCCAGCAGGCAATTCAAGCATTTGCCCCAGCTAGCGCTGGCATCGCAGAAAATAGCAACCTTTCCCCAGCCACCTCACAACTGGCCGAACCCTTCACGGTAAACTTGCGTGATGTTCCGGCTGGTGTGCTGGATCCTAACAACCAGCTACACCGCTGGGAACGAGGCGAAATTGATCTTCAAGAACAAGATGGCATTCGTGGTGCGGCACAACTGGCTGAACTGCAGGCCGAAGCAGCCGAACTTGCGCCCAGCCTAGCCATTGAAGAACCAAGTGGACCAAATCCACTCACCCCAGCCCTGGGCACAAACTTCGACAGCATGGATTACAATGAATGCTGCGGTGGTGGAGGCAATGTCCCTCCTGACCCAGAGTTAACCGTAGGCCCCAACCATGTGATTGCCGTGGTCAACGTTGCTCTGGAAATTTACGATAAAAACGGCAACTCCCTCGTTGGCCCCACCACGTTCGACAGCTTCATGTCGGCAAACCCTAGCTGCACGGGCGTTTTCGACCCCAATGCCATTTACGATGAATCCGAAGACCGCTACATTCTGGGAATTGATGCCGATGGAACAGGCTACTGCCTAGCTGTTTCCCAAACAGGCGATCCCACTAGTAGCTGGAACATTTACCATTTTGCCACTGCTAGCGGAAGCCTTTTCTTCGATTATCCACACGCCGGCGTTGGCCGGGATGCCATCTACATGGGTGCTAATATGTTCACCTTCAGCTTCTTGGATTCCCGTATTTGGGCGTTTGACAAGCAAGCGATGTACGCAGGCCAGCCAGCGACTTCAGTTATGCGGAACCTGGGCAGCAATGAAGACACGCCCCAACCAATGAACCTGCACGGCTGGAACCAGGGTACCTGGCCAACCAGCGGCCCACATTACTTCATCACAGAAACTGGCTACAACGGCGCAGACCACACCATTTGGGCCTGGACCGATCCGTTTGGAGCCAATACGTTAACGGCCGTTGGCAGCTTCGACCTCAACGCAACCACAGGCGTGACTGCAGGCTTACCCCTCGATGCCCCGCAATCCGGCGGCGGCACGCTAGACTCCGGGGATTGGCGTCCACTCGACTTTGAGTACCGCAATGGTTCGGCCTGGACCACCATGACGATTGCCTGTAACCCTGGCAGCGGATCCGTCAACTGTGTTCGCTGGGCACAAGTTGATCTGGCCAGCGCCACAGTTGTGCAGTCTGGCGTTTTGGGCAGCAATGGTGAATATCGCTTCCACCCCGACCTGGCAGTGAATCATTGTGATGACATGGCAGTTGGGTATACCAAATCCAGCAGCAGCACCTTCTCTTCAATTTATTACGCTGGGCGACAGGGCACAGACCCGCTCAACACCCTGCAAGCAGAAACCTTAATCAAAGCAGGTGAAATTAATTACACCTCCTTTGAATCATCTTCGCCGCGCCGCTGGGGTGATTACACCGGTATGACCATTGATCCAGACGGCACCACCTTCTGGTATTTGGGCGAATACAGCAAAAACACAGGCACATCTTCCGGCCGTTGGGGAACCTACATTTCGTCAATGAGCTACGCATCCTGTAACCCAGGTGGCGGCCCAACCCCAACACCTCCAGCAACTGCGACAGCATCACCCACGAGCGTTCCGCCAACCCCAACAGGTACGGCCGTTCCACCAACGCCTACCAATACACCTGGCCCTGGTACCGGCTCCGTTACGCTCAACCCTGTAGCAGATGCCTTTGCCATCAGCTCCCGGCCAAATGGCAACCTGGGTGGGGCAACAACCTTACGCATAGATGCCGCCCCCGAAACCAACAGCTACTTACGCTTTGATGTGCAAGGGGTGACAGGCAGCGTCACGCAAGCAACCCTGCGAATTTACACGCAATCCACATCTACCAGCGGGTATAATGTACATCAGGTTGCCGATAACACCTGGGGTGAATTCACGCTCAACGGCAGCAACGCTCCAGCTTTGGGGGCCGTTCTTAACGGCTCCGGTGCCATCACCGCCAACAATTACGTAGACGTGGATGTGACCGGCTACGTGACTAGCAACGGGCTGCTCAGCTTCGGCCTTAGCACGGCCGAAACCAGTCTCATCCAGGTCAGCAGCCGTGAAGGCAGCAATCCGGCAGAATTGGTCGTGCAGTTTGGTGGCGGTGGTGGTCCAACCCCAACACCAACCAGTACAGGCGTTCCGCCAACCCCGACTGTGCCACCACCTACCCCAACTCCAGGGCCCGGCGGCAGCACATTCACCTTCAACAGCAGCGATGACGCGATTGTTTTGGGCAATCGCTCCACTGCCAACTATGGCACGGCTTCCATCTTGGGTACCGATGATTCGCCAGACATTTTGAGCTTCCTCAAATTTGACGTGTCTGGACTGGATGGCTCAGTGGCTTCGGCTACCTTGCGCGTCTTTGTTACTAGCGGTACCTCCACTTTTGATGTGGCCCAAGTTGCCGATAATAGCTGGAGTGAAAGCACAATCACTTACAATACCGCACCCGCTGCGGGCTCTATCATCAACGGGTCTGGCACGGTTAGCGGTGGCTGGGTAGAAATTGATGTTACCAGCTATGTAAATGGTGATGGCACGTTCAGCCTGGCTCTGTTGGCAGATGCCTCTGGGCGCAACCTCTTCAGTAGCGACGAAGGGGCAGACGCGCCAGAATTGGTCATTGTAACGGGTCCATAAACCGCTAATTTGTTTGTTCATTTGAAAAAGAGAGTCTCTACGGAGGCTCTCTTTTTTCGAAACTCTTGCTTAACCAACCCAGTAAGTTTTGCTCACTAAACTTACAATGCCCGAAAAATGACTTTTCCGCTGGAAGTAAGGAGGTGACCATAAATATCATTGGAAACCATAAACATCTAATCCTGAATCGCTCTATCTATCTTTGAAGGAAAACAAATCCACATGATTAAACAACTCACTCAACGCAACTCTTTTGCATTTTTCTCACTTTTGTTGCTTGCCGTTATTGTTGTTCTCTCCTCTGCCTCAATCGGATTTGCCGATGCAGAAGCTGAACAGGTAACGGCCGTTTCCGCCGTAGACACCTCCCATCTGTTAAACGATACTGAGCCCGGCATCTACCTCATTCGGTTCGAGGAAGCGCCATTGGCTCGCTATCGCGGTGGTGAAGGAAACCTGGCACCCACCAATCCCCAGGCGCGAGGAACCAACCGCTTAGACCCCAACGACCCGGCCAGCCGCGCCTACCGCCAATTCCTGGCCGAGCGGCGAGCAAACTACATGAACAACATGGCCCAGCGAATCGGCCGTGTTGTGAACCCAGTTTACGAATATGAGGCAGGCAATCACGGCGTCGCCGTTTTGCTCTCGCCTGAAGAAGCTATAGAAATCGCCAACATGCCCGGTGTTATCTCCGTACAGCGCGACGTTGAACGCGTCCTCATGACCGACAACGGCCCCGGCTGGATCAATGCACCCGATATTTGGAACGGCACTGCCACAGGTGGTCTGCCCGGTAATCAAGGTGAAGGCATCATCATCGGCATCATTGACACTGGCATCAACCCACTCAACCCATCCTTTGCCGACATTGGCGGCGATGGCTACGACCACACCAATCCCTTCGGCTCCGGCAACTACGTTGGCGTTTGTGATCCTGGTAACTCCAGCTTCGATCCCAGCTTCACCTGTAATGACAAGCTAATCGGTGCCTGGGGCTACTTTGGCGTCAATGGCGGCGACCCCACCGATTATGATGGACATGGCTCACACACTGCCAGCACCGCCGCTGGTAACGTTGTACTAGGTGCAACGGTGAATGCCCCTACCTTCTCATTTAACCGCGATATCTCTGGTGTAGCTCCCCATGCCAACATCATTGCTTACAGCGGTTGCTGTCTCGTTTCATCTCTGACAGCTTCTATTGACCAGGCAATTTTGGATGGTGTTGATGTCATCAACTACTCTATTGGTAGTGATGCCGCTTCCAATGTTTGGTCAGATTTTGATACCGTTGGTTTCTTAAATGCGCGCGCAGCGGGCATCTTCGTTGCCACATCGGCCGGTAACAACGGCCCAGGGGCAGAAACGGTTGGTTCTCCAGCTGATGCACCTTGGCTGACCTCCGTTGGTGCCAGCACTCATGACCGCCTGCTGCTAAACGTTTTGGGCAGCATGAGCGGCGGCAACACTACCCCGCCTGCTGACATTGGTGGCAAGAGCATCACCGGTGGCTACGGTCCAGCAACAATTGTGTACGCTGGCGATTTTGGCGATGCGCTCTGTGCGCCCGGTGCCTTCTCACCAGGGACGTTTAGCGGCCAAATTGTGGTGTGTGACCGTGGTGTACACGCCCGCGTAGACAAAGGCCAAAGCGTGCTAGATGGCGGCGCAGGCGGCTTCATCCTGGCCAATGATGAGCCAAACGGCAACTCTCTGAATGCAGATGCTCACGCTCTGCCTGCCGTTCACATCACCTATGCCGATGGCGTTGTCCTGAAAACGTGGCTGGCGACAGGCTCTGGCCACACAGGCACCATCGTTGGCACCGTAATGGATATCAACAGTAGCAACGCAGACATTATGGCTGGCTTTAGCTCTCGCGGCGCAAACCGAGCCATTGATATTTTGTCACCCAATGTAACAGCACCTGGCGTAGACATCATTGCCGCCTACGGCGTTGGTGGCGTCGTTGAATGGAACTCCATCAGCGGAACATCCATGTCTAGCCCGCACGTCGCTGGTGCTGGGGCTCTGATGATGGCATTACATCCAGATTGGACGCCTGCTGAAATTCAGTCGGCATTGATGACAACTGCTTTCACCTCTGTTTTGAAGGAAGATGGGGTCACGCCAGCCGATCCCTTTGATATGGGGTCTGGCCGCATTGACCTCTCAGTAGCTGGTTTAGCCGGTTTGGTTTTGGACGAAACAGAAGCCAATTACCTGGCTGCAAATCCGGCCACTGGCGGTGATCCAAAAGAGTTGAACCTACCCAGCATGGCGGACAGCGACTGCGCCAATAGCTGCTCCTGGACCCGCACGGTAAACAGTACGCTCAGCAGCTCTGTTACCTGGAATGCAACAGTTGAATCTCCTGCTGGTGTCACACTTACCGTTACGCCTAGCAGCTTCGTTTTGGCCCCAGGCGCAAGCCAAACCATTACCATTGACGCCATCGTCAGCAGTGATTCTGGCGGAGAATGGGTGTTTGGCGCGATTGCGCTCACCCCAAGCGGTGGCGAAGCCCCTGCGGCACGTATGCCAGTTGGCGTTATCACTTCTTTGGAAGTTCCAACTTTCAACCCAGAAGCTGATGCTTCTGTCTTCTCCAATCGTTCAACTGGGAACTTTGGCAGCAGTAGCCAGCTACGGCTTGATGCGGCTCCAACAGTCAACTCTTACCTGCGGTTCGATGTTCAAGGTTTGACCGGAACAGTGAACAGCGCAACGCTGCGCGTTTTTGTACAGACGACATCTACCGCTGGTTTCACGGTGCAGGAAGTAGCAGACAACAGCTGGTCTGAAACGGGCATCAACTTCAGCAATGCGCCCGCCATTGGCGCTGTTATCAATAGCTCCGGGGCAACCACGGCTGGCAGTTACATTGACATTGATGTGACTTCGTACATCACAGGCAATGGACTGTATAGCATGGCGTTGACGACAACGGACACGGCGTTAATTGTGGCTCAGAGCCGTGAAGGATTTAACCCGCCGGAATTGGTGGTAGAAACGACAGTTGGTGGTGGGCCGACCCCAACGCCAACAACTGTACCACCGACGGCTACGAACACGCCTGTGCCGCCGACACCAACGAATACACCTGTTGGCCCAACCCCGACGGCCACCAATACACCAGTTCCACCAACGGCGACGAACACGCCTGTACCGCCAACACCGACGAATACGGCCGCACCTCCCACACCCACCAATACACCGACCGCCACGGCAACTTCTGGCCCCGGTGGCAGCACGTTTACCTTTGACGCTGCTGAGGATGCCATTGTGCTAGGTAATCGGCCAACCAGCAACTACGGAACCGCCACAATTCTGGGGACAGACAATGCTCCCGATATCTTGAGCTTCCTCAAGTTTGATGTATCTGGTCTGGACGGATCGGTAGATTCAGCTACGCTGCGCGTGTTTGTTACCAGCGGCAATGCTGACTTTGATGTGGCGCAAGTTGCTGACAATAGCTGGGCGCAAACCAGCATTACGTACAATACCGCACCGACGGTTGGTGCAGTGATTAACGGGTCTGGCACTGTAGTTAGTGGTACTTGGATAGAAATTGACGTTACCGGCTACATCAGCGGCGACGGCACCTTTAGCATGGCACTGATTGACAATGTAGCGGGACGCAACTTGTACAGCAGCTTGGAAAGTGGCAATGGGCCTGAACTAGTGGTTGTAACTGGCCCCTAATCCGTCAATAGAAGTCAGTCATCAGTAGACGTTTTTCAAAAGAGGCTCCGAATGGTCGGAGCCTCTTTTTCGTTTAACTACAATCTTACTTAATCGTCTTGGCCGGGGTTGGGGTGTAAGGGATTGGGGTTGAGTGATGCGTTATCGAGAGGGGGTACCGGGTCATTGCAGTAGGTGAACACGCCGCCCTTACCACTGTGATAGTAATAATCTGTGCCCTCAGCCTGCAAAATCAGTTGTTGCCCGTCTACCAATGCTTGGGTATAAGCCACGCCCTCTTCTGGGCAGCCAATGCTGCCATCTCGCCAGGTGACTTCTAACAAGGAAACGAGTTCAATATCTTCAACGGCAACGCCTAAGCGCTGGCTTAAATCGTTCATGGCTTGCACAATAGGGTCTCTTACGCCAGGATTGCCAGGGGCTGGCTGGACGATTGGCGTGAGGTCAATGGGAACCGGGGTGACATCCCCCAAATTCACCGTCACCGGCTCCGAAACTTGTTTATCCTCCTCGGTTGGGGTCGGTTCCGGTTCAGCGATGGGTTCAGATTCGTTGTTGGGTTCTGCTTGGGGTGTGTCTGTATTCACTGGTTGCTCCTCGGGGATGCTTGTTGTGGGCGGCACGGCCGTTTCTTGCGGTTCTTCTGCGGTTGGAGTGATGGTTACGGCCGTACAGCCAATCAACAAAAACATTGCTGCGCTCAACAAGATATTTATCGTCTTCATTTACATTCTCCTGATTTGCTCGGAAATCATTTGCCACTATACCTTTACAACGTCCGCACAGGCAAAACAGTTCCCCACCAATACTGTATTCAAGCCACGGGTCTGTTCGCGCCAAAGCCCAACTTCGGTACAATACCCGCCATGCGAAAACCATTGTGGCGACCCCTCAGCTATCAACAACGCCTGCGCCTGCTGCTGCTGCCCTACCTGAGCGGGATCGTGCTGTTAGTGTTGCTGCCTGCGCTACTCTCCTTTGGTCTGGCCTTCTTTCGCTACGATGCGCTTTCCCCACCCAGTTGGATTGGCAATCTCAACTTTCTATTGGTCACCACCGACGAGCTGTTTTTGCTGAGTATCCAGAATTCACTGGCATTGGTGATTTTGCCCGTGCCGCTGCGGGTGCTGGGGGCGTTTTTGCTAGCGATTTTGTTGCGAAGGAACGGCCGTTTCCTCAGTTGGTTTCGCGCTTCTGTGTATCTTCCCAGCATCATTCCTACCGCTGCCTATGCGCTAGCCTGGCTGTGGATTTTGAACCCCATTTACGGCCCGATGAACCTGCTGCTGCAAGCAATTGGCCTGCCACAGCCAGGCTGGTTTGCCGACGGGCTGTGGGCCAAGCCGGGGCTTGTTTTGCTCTCGTTGTGGCAAATTGGCGAAGGTTTTCTAGTTTGCTTGGCCGCCCTGCAGGATATCCCCAGCTCAGTGGAAGATGCTGCGCTGGTGGATGGGGCCAATCGCCTCCAACGATTCTTCTACCTCACCCTGCCGCTCATGGCGCCTATCCTGCTGCTGCTCACCTTTCGGGACGCTATTTTGACGCTGCAGGAGTCGTTCACCACCATTTTTCTGACGACGGGCGGCGGGCCGTATTACGCTACTTACACGCTGCCCATGCTCATCTACGAACAAGGATTTGGCCTGCTGCTGTTTGGGGCCGCCAGCGCCGCTTTATGGGTGCTGTACGCCCTCACCGGGCTGATTGTGTTGGCACTGTACCTCATCGCCCGACAGTGGCAAATTGGCACAACGGAGGAGACATTTGTTCTTTAGACTGACTCGGCGTTTTTGGCTGCGGTTGGTGGTCGCAGCAATTTTTCTCCTGCCGCTTATCTGGCTGCTTACGGCGGCGTTGCACCCAGTGGGACGGCCGTTACCCACAAGCCTCACCTTTTCCCTCGACCTAACATTACAAAATTTTCGCCGCGTCTGGGAACTGGTACCCTTTGGTCGCTTCACCCTCAACTCGCTGCTGGTGGTACTTTTGGCCGTGCCGCTGACGCTGATCACTAGCAGTTGGGCAGGCTTTGGCATGGCACAACTGCCCAAGCCAAGCCAACGCCGCTGGATTGTCCTCTCGTTGGCGGTACTGATGGTACCGGGAGTAGCGCTCTGGGTCACGCGCTTTTTGCTTTACACGCGCCTGGGCTGGTACGATTCCATTTTGGCACTCATTGCCCCCGCCTTCATGGGCAGTAGTCCCTTTTTTGTGCTGATGTTTTACCGCGCGTTCCGCCGCATTCCCACCGCTATTTATGAAGCGGCGCGGCTGGAAGGCAGTGGCGTGCTGGCAAGCTGGTGGCAGATTGGTTTACCGTCGGCGCGACCAACGGCCGTTGGCGTGGCCATCCTCTCATTTGTGCTGTACTGGGGGGATTTTGTGTCGCCGCTGCTTTACTTGCGCTCAGAGAGCCGCTACACGCTGCCCATCGCTTTACAGCTTCTGCAGCAGCTTACTCTCTCAGATTGGCCGTTGTTGATGGCCGGGGCAGTGTTGGCAACGGCCGTACCTGTTGGGCTCTTTTTGCTGTTGCAGCCCTATTTTGCCCGATTAGGTCATTAGCTAATTCAGTGAAATACATTACAAATGGGATCAACGCACAATGTCGGCACATATTTTAGGATATTGAGATGGAACTTAATGCTAATCAAGTTGAAAACTTGTATTTATCAAGCCAAGAATTTTTGAAAATGGTTGAGAGTTTCCCTTTCAACGGTACTCCATCAGAATTTATGGCTAATGCTAGAAGCATAATTAGAGATAGGCATATCGCTAAAGTTACAGATCGAAGTGTACGAGTATGCTTTTTAGAAAATCTCCAAGTGATCTATTTTTATAATTTGGGCTTTGGAACAAAAATTCATAACGGTAAAGAAGTTTTCACAGCATCTTATGGGAGTATAGAAGTTGTCGCTGCACCATTAGATCGAATATCAAGATATATTTTGATTACAGATTCGAAAATTGGAAAAATTATATTATAGGTTGGTGGTCATTGTTACGTCAGGGACTTGAATCCTACGGATGGAAATTTTCGGCAGATACGGCCGTTCCTACCTCAAATGACTCACCTTTTACCCCCGAAGAACGTAAATATCGGAGCGAGTTGTTGAATATCCTGAAACAGCATTTTAATAATGAAGAAGATTTGAGGACATTGTATTTTGAACTTGGTTGGATGTATAGTCAGTTTGAATCTGGTGGTATAGATACTCAAGCGCGGGCTTTAGTCGAGAAATATTTTAGAGAAGGCCAACAAAATGAATTGGTTGATTTGATAGTCCAACACCGACCAAAAATCAAATTGCCAAAACCACCAGAATAAGAGAAAAATGGTATGGTTGGTAAGATACCAGCCGCACCGTGAAAGGAATATGATTTTTAAACACTGGCGTTGGTTGTTGGGAGCCTTATTGGGAACAGCCGCAACGGCCATCATCTTCATCATGTTCTGGCGTGAACCCAACCAGGTTTATCAGATTGACACTGTGCTGGCGGGGGATGCCGCCTGCGTGGGAACAACTACCTTTGCCGTCATTGGCGATTATGGCGATGCGGGCCAGCCGGAGGCAGATGTTGCTAATTTGATACATAGCTGGAATGTGGATTATGTACTAACCACCGGAGACAACAACTATCCCGACGGTGAAGCCAGCACCATTGATGAGAATATCGGCCAATATTACCAGCAACACATTGGCAATTACGGCGGCAGCTACGGTACCGGTTCTGTGGAGAACCGCTTCTTCCCCACACCGGGCAACCACGATTGGAACACAGGCACCCTGCAACCATATCTGGATTATTTCACCCTGCCTGGCAATGAGCGTTATTACGACATTGAACTCGGCCCTGTGCATCTTTTTGCCCTAGATAGTGACCCCCATGAGCCAGACGGCCGTACCGCCACCTCCATCCAAGCCACCTGGCTTCAAACCCAACTGAACGCCAGTGCCGCCCCCTGGAAACTGGTGACGCTGCACCATCCACCCTACTCATCTTCCAGCGTGCATGGTTCTATGCTCGATTTGCAGTGGCCGTTTGCAGCTTGGGGAGCAACGGCCGTACTCGCTGGGCATGACCACACCTATGAGCGCATCCACAAAGACGGCATTCTCTACTTTGTCAACGGGCTGGGCGGGCGCAGCATTTACAGCCTGGGCAGCCCAATAGCAGGCTCGGCCGTGCGCTACAATCTGGATTATGGCGCAATGCGGCTGGAAGCAAGCCTAACCTGCCTCACCTTTAGCTTTTACAGTCGCACGGGTAGCCTCATAGACAGTATCACGCTGTACAAGAACGACCATTTTAGCAACCATCTTTTTCTGCCTCTAACCGCCAAATAGGCAACAAAAGTGAGATTCAATCAATCTATGATCCAAAATAGTTTTCCTTTGAAAATATTGCGTGTTGCGTATTGCGTAAATTTTGCTCGTAATACGCAATACGTAATACATTATTTGCTATTTAGCAGTCTGATGCTTCTGTCGGTTAGCTGCTCACCCGCTCAGGAAAGCGTCAGCTTCATGGTGTTTGGCGATCCGGCCGAACGGCAGGCCTATCTCGATTTGGTAGCCGCCTTTGAAGACGCACATCTAGAGATCAACATTGAAGTGACGCACATCCCCTCGCCACGCGATTATCGTGACCGTCTGGCCACCGAATTTGCCGCCGGGTCACCGCCAGACGTGACCCTGATGAATTATCGCCGCTATGGTGCGTTTGTGGCCAACGGCTTGCTAGAACCCGTCGGTCCTTTTTTGGCCGAAAGCGATCTCATCCAGCCAGCAGATTTTTACCCAATTACCATTGACGCCTTTACCTGGAACGGTGAAATCACCTGCATTCCACAAAATATCTCCAGCTTGGTGGTGTACTACAATCAAGAGATGTTCGATGCGGCGAGCATCCCTTACCCGGCAGATGATTGGACGTGGGATGATTTTGTAAAAACGGCCGTTACACTCACCCAAGATTTTGATAACGACGGCATGATTGACCAGTACGGCCTCGGCGTTGAGCCCTCACTGTACCGGCTGGCTCCGTTTGTGTGGCAAAACGGTGGCCCCATTGCCAACAGCGACGAATTCCCCACCCGACTGACGATCACCCGGCCACCGTCGCAGGCGGCGCTGCAATGGTTTGTGGATTTGCGGCAGGTGCATGGCGTGGTGCCAAATCGCGTGGAAGAAGCAGCGCAGGAAAGCGAGAGCCGCTTCATTGGCGGCAGCACCGCTATGTTCCTGAACAGCCGCCGGGGAACGCCCACTTACCGTGAAATTGAAGATTTTGTTTGGGACGTGGCTCCCTTGCCTCGCAACCAGGAAGTGGCTGGCGTGCTGCACAGCGACGCCTACTGCCTCTCTAGCACCACAGAAAACAAGGATGCGGCCTGGATGTTTATCGAGTTTGCTAATTCGCTCACCGGACAAGCCATTATTGCGGGCAGCGGCCGTACCGTGCCATCCCTCATCGCCGTCGCAGAATCGGATGCGTTTTTGGATCCAAATCAGCTCCCTGCCCGCAGCCGGGTTTGGTTGAATACGGCCGTTACGCTACGCCTCGTTCCCATCATCAGTACCTGGGAAGAAATTGAAAGCACCGCCAGCGAAGAGATCGAACGCGCCTTCTACGGCGACATTTCGGTGGAAGAGGCCGCGTTTTTAATAGATAGTCGAACCGAAGAATATTTTCGCCTCGGCATTAGTCGTTAAGTTTTTTTTGCCACAGAGGACACAGAGATAAAAGAGAAAAATCTCATGTTCCTCTGTGCCCTCTGTGGCTATCAATCCTACGATTTGCCTCTGGAACCGAAGTCCTGCTTGATTCTTTTTGGTGTACTGGGTTATAGTCTGGAACATGAGCAATTTAGACCAAATTACGGCCGTTCTCCGCACAGACACGGGCCAAGTCCGTGACCACAACGAAGATTTTGTCTCCTATTGGCAACCCAGTAACGCAGAAGAAGAACAGAAGCACGGTTGGCTCTACATCGTCGCCGACGGTGTGGGTGGCGCAGATGCTGGTGAGGTTGCCAGCGAGATGACCTCGCAGCAAACCATCGAGCATTATTTGGCGCACGAAGATGAGCCAGATTGGGGAAAACGATTGCTCAACGCCATGCACGCAGCCAATTCTGAGCTGCGCCAATTTGTGCTAGAGCGGAACGATAACAGTCGCATGGCGACCACGATGGTAGCGGCCGTTCTGCAAGAAAACCATGCCTACATCTCCAACGTAGGGGACAGTCGGGGCTATTTGTGGCGAGACGGCCGTATCCAGCAAATTACCAAAGATCAGAGCCTGGTAGCCAAGCTGGTGGAAGAAGGAGCCATCACCGAAGAAGAAGCCCAGTTCCATCCCCGCCGCAACGTCATTCTCTACAGCCTCGGCTCCGAACGCTCCCCGCAAATTGATCTATTTGAGCAAGAACTGGAACCTGACGACATGCTGCTGCTTTGTTCCGATGGCCTCACCCGGCACGTACTCGATGAAGAAATCGCGCTAGTGATGGCTGAAAATGAGCCTGGCGAAGCCACAGATATCCTCATCCACCGCGCCAACGAGCGTGGCGGTGAGGACAATATTTCTGTGGCGATTATTCGGTATGCGGGCAGTACGGCCGTTGCGCCTCAAAAATCTGCACAGCCCAACAAAACATCCCTGGTGGTTGCCGCCGGCCAACCTGCCACTCAGCAAACCACAAGTCGCCCTGCCCTCTGGATATACACCCTCGCCCTGGGGCTCGTCCAAGCCTTGCTCATATTTCTGGTTTGGTTTCTACTCCGTGTATAATAACCTCGTTGTATTCGTAAGCACCAGAATTTGCCTCACGTTTACGCATTCTAAGCTAGCCACAACTGGTTTTTACAATGTGAACGGCCGTTTCGGAACAAAGATTCGGGAATGATTGCCGATTTGCCAAAAAAATTTGCAAGCGCAGAGCGTTTGATATTTCCAAGTTAACATCATCGAGGAGAAAGAGACTCCTCGTTACATTCGGAGGTTTTATGAGCGACAAAATTCGCATCACCCCCCTGGGCGGATGCGGGGAAATTGGCAAAAACATGACTGCCGTTGAATACGAAGATGAAATTGTCATCATTGATGCCGGCATCATGTTCCCCCAAAACGATATGCTGGGGGTAGATGCCATTATTCCAGATTACCAATATTTAATGGACAAGCTAGACAACATCGCCGCTGTCCTCATCACCCACGGTCATGAAGACCACGTAGGCGCACTGCCCCACGTCATGCGCCACATTGATGCCCCCATTTACGCCACCCCGCTCACCATTGGCCTGATTGATGTCAAAATGCGGCGGTCGGGCTTGAAAAAAAACATAGAGCTTATCACCTTTGAAGCCGGAGATATATTTCAAGTCGGTCAACATTTCACCATCGAGCCGTTCCACGTAGCCCACAGCATCCCCGATTGTGTCGGCTTTGGCATTACCACCCCCGCTGGGCTCATCGTACACACGGGCGACTACAAGTTTGACCACACCCCCGCCGACGGCTGGCCCCCAGATTTTGCCAAGCTAGCCGAATTTTCGCAGCGAGGTGTGCTGTGCCTGCTGGCAGACAGCACCAACGCAGACCGCCCCGGCTGGACCAAATCTGAAAAAGAAATCGAGGTTGCCTTCGACAAAATGTTCCACGACGCACCGGGACGCATCATCGTCGCCAGCTTTGCCTCGCTTATTTCCCGCATTCAGTTGGTAGCCGATACCGCCAAAAAATATGAGCGTTATCTGGCTATCACCGGGCGGTCCATGCGAGATAACACCAAAATGGCCATGGAGCTTGGCTACCTAAACATTGATGAAGCCACCCTCATTGATATTGGCGACATCTCCTCCTTGCGTCCCCAGCGCGTGGTCATTATGGCTACCGGGTCGCAGGGCGAGCCAGGCGCAGTGATGGGGCGGCTGGCGCGGGGCAACCACAACCGCCTTCAAATTGAAGAAGGGGACACCGTCGTACTGTCTGCCCACACTATCCCCGGCAACGAGGAGCCTGTACACCGCACGATTAACCAGCTATTTCGGCGCGGAGCCAATGTGCTATACGAAAATATTGCCGATGTGCATGTCTCTGGCCACGCCAGCCAAGAAGAGATGAAGCTATTGATCAACTTGGTACGCCCCCAATTTTTAGTGCCGATACATGGCGAACTGCGCCACCTAAAACAACACGGTGTTATGGCGCAAGAGTTGGGCATTCCCGCCGAAGATATTGCCGTCATCGAAAATGGGACACCGATTGAAATTACGCCTGATTCGTTGGATGTACTGCCCCGAATGCGTGGTGGTTACATCTTTGTGGACGGCGACAGCGTTGGCGAAATTGATTGGCCCGTGCTGCGCGATCGTGACAAATTGGCTCAGAGCGGCCTCTTCTTCGCCGTTGTGGGTTTGGATGATGCGGGCAAAATGGTAGGACTGCCCGACATCATCTCGCGCGGATTCATTGACCGACGGGATGCAAATGGACTTATTGATGACGCAAAAGAGACCATTGAGCGTACCGTGAAACAGTTTGATGGACGCGGAAAAAATCTAAACAAGAAGATCGAAGAAGCACTTAGTCGCTTTTTGTATGCCGAAACAGGTCGCCGACCTATCGTAGAAGTGATCATCAAGTAATCACAAATGTCCAATTCAACGAATATCCCTAAACTTAATGAGGCGTTTTCATTTAACGCAGATGCCTTAGCCAAAAATCGATCTGGCATTTTGACAGGTGTACAGGTTAAAAGAGTGCAAAAATATCAGCAGGCACGAGGCTGTGGGCAGCGGGCGGCAGCGATTGCGTTTGGCCTAACGGCCGTTGCATTTTTGGCAGCAGCCCTGTTTTTAGACGCGTCGGGAATTGAAAATGCACGGCCGTTTTTAGTAGGATTTGCCGGGGGTTTCGGCGGTCTCTTTTTGCTGGCGCTGGCAAGAGATTACTTGTCAGGGCGCGATTTGGCTCAAGGCAAGATTAGCGTCATGGAAGGCAAGGTTCAGACCTGGTCGAAGGAAGTAAAAACGCCAGACCGTCGTTTAGGAACAGCCTTCTTCTTCAAAATTGGACGTAAAACTTACCAACTGGAAACCGCGCAGCAGATGGCAACATTGCAACAAAATCAAACGTACCGCTTTTATTTTGTGAAAAACGGCCGTGTCCCCATCATTTTGTCCGTCGAGGAAATTTAGTATTGCGCTCCGAAAGTCCGCATTAGATTTTTGACCAAGGCGCAATACTTAAACAGTCCGGCACACTCGACATAATAACGTCATGGGGACTTCTCCCGGACTGAACTAGTAGGTCGCTATTTCCTCAAGCAGACCAAAATCAAACTGGCTCATGGTAGGCGGCACCTGCCACCAGGGGACTCTAGCTGCGCTTAACGGCCGTTTCAACTCAGACGGTCGTTTTATTTTTACTGGTTCCGCAACGCTGCCATCGGGCAGCAAGATGGCGTGGATGGGTGTGCCTTCAGCTAGCGGCATCTGGCGGTTTGGGTACGCCAAGCAAGGCAGCTTGGCATACAGCTCCAGCTCACGCACAAAGTATTGAGCTTCAGTGCCTTGCTGGTCAAAGCCAAAAATCTCGGCACGGGGGAATTGGTTGCCATTTTCTTTGATCCATTGGTAAACGGCCGTTCCCCGCACCTCGCCCCCCCAATCGTCAATTAAAAAGCTCGGGAACAGGGGGGCTTCTGTGCCCATAAGCACGAAGGCAAAGCGCAGATAGAGCAAATTGGCGGCGTCCCGATCTGGTTTGGGATTGGTGAGCAGCAGAGCAGTACGGCCGTTCCGCTTCGCCTCATTCTCCCACAGCAACCGACCACTCACCCGCTTTGCTACTGCTCTTGTCATAAAACCCTCTCGTTCAGTATACGTTTTTTGAATTAGACACTGATTTACACAGATTCAGACTGATTTTCTCTCCCATCTGTGTCGAGCACCGTTCATTCCTCGGCGTTACTCAGGACAGGTCTGTGTCTTCTTAATAAATCAACTGCGAACATACCAAAACGGCCGTAAACCGACAAGATTCAGGTTGCCAGTTTACCCACCCTTGTTATCATTCAAACATAATCAACAACTGACAACCAACCTCCCGCAGGTTCTATCCGCAACCAGTGCTTGAGAACAAACCTGAGGGAGGTTCTACAGGAGAAGAACCGTGATTGAAGAAACCATCGCCCGCGCCAAAGAGCTGCGCCGCGACGACGAACTGGAAGCATCTCAAGAACTGCTGCTTGAACTGCTCGCCGAGCATCCCAGCGACCCGCTGGTGCTTTACGAAGTTGGTGGCTCTTACGACGTCATGGGGGAAGAAAAAGATGCCATTCCCTACTACCAAAAAGCAATTAAGCAAGGGCTAGACGGCGACGATTTGCAGGAATGCTTTGTTTGCCTGGGCAGCAGCCACCGCAACGTGGGTAACTTTGACGAAGCTGTGGAAATGCTAGAAAAAGCCGTCACCCAATTCCCAGACAACAACAGCGGCAACGTTTTTCTGGCCTTAGCTTACTACAGCGACGGCCGTGAGGATGAAGCCGTTAGCCTACTGCTCGATCTGCTGCTAAAAACCACCAACGACCAGAACATCCTCGATTATGCCGACCCGCTCGATTACTACAAAGACAATCTCGACGAAGTCTGGGACGATTAGAAAACCACAATTAAAACCGACGCTCAAACAGGATTTTGCTATGAAAGCCATTATATTTTATGAACATGGATTGCTGGAAAATATACAGTTCACCGACGTGCCAAAACCAGAAATTGGCCCAAACGACGTTTTAATCGCCGTCAAAGCGGCCGCACTCAATCGGCTCGATTTGTGGGTACTGGCAGGCTGGCCTGGCCTAAACCTGAAGCTGCCCCACGTTATGGGCAGCGATGGCGCGGGCGTAGTGGCGCAAGTTGGCAGCCAGGTCACCGAGTTCAGCACAGGAGATCACGTAGCGATCAACCCTACCCTGGGCAGCAACTCCGACTATTTTGGGCGGCGCGGCCTGGACAACATGAGCGACAATTTTGCCATTTTAGGGGAACATGCGGATGGCTTTTTTGCGGAATATGCGGCCGTTCCCGCCCGCAACCTGCTCAAAATGCCCGACAAGGCCAAATTTGAAGACGCCGCTGCTGCCTCGTTGGTTTATGTAACAGCGTGGCATTCGCTCATCACCCGTGGGGGGTTGCAGGCCGGTGAATCGGTGCTGATTGTAGGGGCGGGCGGCGGCGTGAACACGGCGGCCATCCAGGTTGCCAAGCTAGCCGGGGCAGGTCGCATCTACGTCGTTGGCTCCACAGATAAAAAGCTGACCATGGCGGAATCGCTGGGAGCAGATGTGCTGATTAACCGCAACAAGGAAGATTGGGGCAAGGCGGTGTTCAAAGCCACCAGTCGGCGCGGGGTAGACATTGTGGTAGACAACGTAGGTGCCGCTACCTACCACAAATCGCTGCGTGCGCTCAAAAAAGGGGGGCGGCTGCTCACCGTCGGCAACACCAGCGGCCCCAAGTTCGAGATTGATAACCGTCTCATTTTTGGCAAGCATCTCAGCATCATTGGCAGCACTATGGGCAGTTCAGCAGATTACGAAACGGTGATGAATTTAATTTTCAACGGCCGTCTCCAACCCGTTATTGATACTGTTTACCCACTCAGCGAAGGGATCACCGCCCTGCAGCGGCTAGATGCAGGGGATGTAGCGGGCAAGCTGGTGCTGCGAATTTAATTTTTTGTTACACAGAGTTACACGGAGAAAGCACAGAGCTTCACAGAGAAATTCTCTGTGGCACTCTGAGCGCCCTCTGTGAAGCTCTGTGTTCCTTATTGTAAAATTTCCCAAATATGCGACTCTTTGAAATTCTGATCCTCATTGTCTTGCTGCTGACCTTGCTGTGGCTTTTGTTTAGCCGCAAACGGCCGCATTGGCTGCTTGTTCCACCAGGATTAGCTGTCCTATTTGCCGCGCTGCACCTCGCTTTTGAGGGGTATCGTTGGCAGATGGTTCCGGCGTATGGCTTAACGGCCGTTTGCTTCCTGCTAGCCTTGCGCTGGCGCGATGTTCATTTCCAACCGCCGCGCTTGGCGTGGTTAGGTGCTTTATTGGGCGTGCTGGTATGGTTGGTGGCGGTGACTCTACCAGTAGCCATGCCTGTCCCCAAACTGCCTGACCCTACCGGCCCATACGCCATTGGCACCTTTACCACCTTTTTGGTAGATGAAAGCCGGCTGGAAAATTACACTGAAGACCCTAACGACAACCGGGAGCTGGTGGTGCAAGTTTGGTACCCTGCTGCTAATCGTGCAGGTGAAAAAGCAAACTACTTGCCAGACCTGGGCATTGCGGGCCCAGTGATTGCCGAGCAGTTTGGCCTACCCGCTTTTCTGGTGAGCCATGTGAACCTGACCGAGTTAGATATTTGGCTCGATGTGCCTGTGGCCAACGAAGGCGCACCGTTCCCGGTCATCATCTTTTCGCATGGGCTAACGGGCATTCGGATGCAAAACACCACGATGGTGCGTGAATTGGTGAGTCACGGGTACGTGGTGGCAGCGATAGAACATAGCTACGCCAACGCCATCACTATTTTCCCGGACGGCCGTGTTTTCTTCTATGATCCGGCACGCATTTTCCCTAGCGGCTCGTCGAATCCGGTAGAGGGCAACCCGCTGGTACGCACCTGGGCCAACGATATTGGCTTTTTGCTGGATACAATGACGGCGTGGAACGGTGAGGCTGGGCATCTGCTGAACGGCCGTCTTAATCTAAACCAGGCCGGTGTGTTTGGGCATTCCACTGGCGGCGGCGCGACGATGCAGTTTTGCCTGCAAGATGCCCGTTGCCGAGCCGGTGTGGGGCTAGATAGCTGGCTGCTACCCGTTGGCGAGACTGTTTTGGCACAAGGGCCCAGCCAGCCGTTCATGTTCATCAGCACACCGCGCTGGCTGGGGCCAGACAACCAGGCACGTGGACGGGCCATCTTCAACAACCTCACCGCCAATGGCTACAACCTGATTTTGGCAGAGACGCAGCATTACGATTTCACCGATCTGGCGCTGCTCTCACCGCTCACGCCGCAGCTTGAGCTTTCTGGCAACATCAATAGTGCCTACAGTCTAACCATCCAAAACGAATATCTTCTTGCATTTTTTGACCAATATTTACGGGAACGGCCGTCTAACCTCCTCAACCAACCGCCCCCCTACCCGGAATTAACCATCGAGCGCAATCTCAAATAGGTGATTTTCGTGAAGGGTGAGGGAATTTTGCCGAATCGCCGCTAAAAGCGGCTAACGATTGGCGTCATTTTTGTTTATAATGGGATTGGCATGTCTGAAGCAACCCTTACCCTACTAATTCAGCTCTTCTTCTGGGGGCTAACCCTGTTGGCGTTGGCCGCCTTAGCGCGTTTTCGTACACGGGTGCGCCTGGATATTGCTTTGGTCATGCTCTCCATCTCCCTGGCCCTCACCCCCCCAAACTGGTACCAAAATTTAGCTCCGTTTGGCCAAACGCTATCCACGTTGGCTGTGGTGGCACATCCCTTTTTACTGCTGCGCCTCGTACAACATTTTCGGCAGATACAACCGATCATCCTTCGTCTGGCGCTGGTGGGCATGGTTGTTTCTGGCATCATTTTGCTGCTTTCCACAGGCACCAACGCCTTCTTGCTGCTGGTGCTGGCCTACTTCATTGGCGTAGAAGGTTTCTCTGTGGTCGCTTTTTTTCAGGCAGCTCGCGCCAACAGTGGGGTTTCCCGCTGGCGGCTAAATTTGGTGGCTCTGGGTATTCTGACCTTGCTGCTGGCAATTGTCACATTTTTGCCATTCCGTCAAGTTTTTGTTGATAACGCCACTTTCGGCCTCATCCCCGTCACCTTGACACTCATTGCTGGTGGCGCCTTTTATTTAGGGTTTGCCCCACCCCGCTGGCTGCGAAAATATTGGCAGCTCGCTGAATTGAATCAATTTTTGCATAACGTGCCTGCCCAATTTGCCGATATGGAGCTAGAGCAGGTGGTGAAATATCTGTGTGTAGCCGCACATCGCAGTGTAGATAGCATAACGGCCGTTGCCGCCATGCTCGATTCAGAAAGCGAACAGCTTCTCATTACCCCACCGATAAATTTCTCTGAATTAGCAAACGTACAAATCCCGGCCGGTGCCAATCGTTTGGGGCAAATGTGGTTACAGCGTGGCCCATTTTTTGCAACGACGCCTGGAGATCTGGGGCAAATAGGCCTGGAGTTAACTCATGTTGTAGGTGCCAAGGGAATGCTTACTGTCCCTATCGCCACGCCATTGCATACCTACGGTGTGCTCATTGTTTTGTGCCGCCAAATACCGCTTTTTGTTGATGATGATTTGGATTTACTCTCGCTGCTTACGGTGCAAACGGCCCGCACGTTAAGCTACAGCCATCTGCTAAAAAGCGAGCGCAAAGCCCGTAATCAGGCCGAAACATTGGCCCAAATTGCGGCCCAACTCAGCGCCACTATCGAGCTAGAGCAAACAGTGGCTGTGGTGTGCCAAGAAACGGTAGACACTTTAGATTGTTCGTTTACGGCCGTATTCACCCTCGATGAAGCCAATCCGCAAGCCTGCCAATTTTGGCATGGCGCTGGGCAAATTGAGCCGATTAAACAACTGTCATCTATTATGCCACCAGCCTACAAACACAAATTCTCCTCGCAGGTCCAGCCGCTGCTGCTAAATACAATCCAAGCAAGCCCAGATTGGCCTGCTGCTGCCCAGCTACAGGCCGCTCAGGTACATTCGTTAGCTTACGCGCCACTGGCCTATCAGGAAGCGCTTGTTGGTTTGCTGGTTATTGGGGCAATTGGCGAGGCAGAGCCAATTTCTGAGGATGATTTGGTGCAGCTACAAGCAATTGCAAACCAGGCGGCGATGGCAATTCAGAACGGCCGTCTTTACCGTGAAGTGCAGCTATCTAACGATGCGCTGGAACTCCGTGTGGCGCAACGCACGGCCGCTTTGCAAGCCCGCAATGAAGAACTGGATGCCTTTGCCCACACCGTTGCCCATGACCTAAAAATGCCGATCAGCCATGTGGTTGGGCTGGCAGAAACCGTCTCCAACAAATTTGAAGATTTGCCGCCAACAGATCGGCAACGGTATTTGGAAATTATCCAGCAAAGCGGCCACAAGATGGCCAGCATCATTGATGCGCTGCTCTTGCTGGCAGGCGTGCGCGAAATGGAAGTGCCCATTGCCCCGCTGGATATGTCGCTGATTGTAGACGAAGCGCGACAGCGGCTGGCCCACCTGAATCGGCAATATGGCGTTCACATAACATTGCCAGAAAAATGGCCCGTGGCGTTAGGGTACGCACCCTGGATTGAAGAAATTTGGGTGAATTATTTGAGCAATGGCATTAAATACGGGGGGCGTCCACCTAAATTGATGCTAGGCGCAACGGCCGTTGACCATGACATGGTCAAATTCTGGATTAAGGATAACGGCATTGGCATCACCCCGGAAGCACGCGAGAAGTTGTTTGTTCCCTTCACCCAGCTAAACCTACGCAACGACAGCGGCTACGGGCTGGGGCTTTCCATTGTGCAGCGCATTGTAAAGCGGCTTGGTGGCCAAGTTGGCGCAGAAACCTCCCCTGGCGAAGGGGGGATGTTTTGGTTCACCTTGCCGGCTGCCACAGAAGAGGCTCTAAGCCAGCCGAATCTCTCCACCACACGCATTTTGCATTAGCACCAGTAATAATCAGTAATCGGTGTTCCGTTATCAGTGGAACTGCCTGATTACTGGCCACTGACTACCGTTAACTGATTTGTAATACGGCCGTTCGCTCCCCTACCACTTTTTGTAATTCTGCCACTGTAAGCTGCATGAGGGCATGAACTTCCCCACCGCCCCCATAAATTTGGCCTGTTAGTTGGAGAACGGCCGTTTCCACTACAGTCTCAATAGGTTGTTTATAGCCAAACGGTGGCACGGAACCCGCCACGTACCCCGTGTGGGCCAGCACCTGTTCCGCACTGGCAATCTTCACTCGCCGCCGCGACACGCCCAGAAAGTCGGCCAGCGCCTTGCGGTCCAGCCGCGCCAAGCCGCTGGCAATCACCATCACCGGCTCCCCATCCGCCAAAAACAGCACCGACTTAATAATTTGCTCCGGTGCGACGCCCAGCGCAACGGCCGCATCCGCCACCGTCGGCGTATCCACATCCAGATGCAAAATTTGGGCAGCAATACCCTGTTCATCAATAGATTTCTGTAAATCAGTTGCGTTCAGATTATCCATAAACAAAACTTTCTGATTTTCCCTAAACACCAAACTCATGGATAATTAGTCCATCGACTTGGCAGTGTAAGCTCTCAAATTCAATTATGACAGAATACAAGCTCCAACAAAAAGAAAAAATTTCTGCAAGAAATTCAAAGGAATTGATATTACTTCTTGCAAAATATGGCAGTCATCACCTTGACGGGCCTTCCAAATTTCGGGCAAAAAGCTTTCCTTACAAAACTGATGCTGATGTGAAACGTGCCTATGCTCAAGCAGGCTATGAGTTTAACGAGGTAATTAAACTATGCCGCAATTATGAAAACTCGGTACCGTTATTTGAAAACCAGGTTGGAAGTACATTTAAGACTATTGGCTCACCAAAGATCTCAACAGTTGACATGGCAACCGGAGATGAGAGTACAATCTTAACAAGTCCTGGAAGCTATGCAATCTACGAATACTGGGCAAGATTTGAAAAGGCAGCAAAATCACGCACACGAGCAATTAGAAACACTTCTTTTGCAGAGCTATCGTCGAAGGTATTGCAAGCATTGAAGGCTACATTGCTTACCAAGTAGAGCATTGGAACCAAAGGCATCCTCAAGGGCAGTTAATTGATTCACGTGAAAATAAAGTAAGCTTTGATGACAAAATTAATAAGTGGATACCAAAAATATCGGGCGGGAAAAAGCTAAAGAAAGGCGGGGTTGAATGGGAGCATTTCAAAATCCTTCGGAAGATTCGTGATGATAAGGTTCATCCAAAACAGTCAAGCATTGCAGTTTCATATGAACAGTTAGCAGAACAAGTAAATTTATTCCGAACTGGAATAGCAGGAAATTTGATAAATCTCCACATTTTATTTAGCGAGAAAATTCCGTCCATAATTATTCGTACTCGATATGCGCCTGATGTGGAGGTTATCTCGTTGGACGAGCTATGATTTTTATGCATATCGCATCAAGATTTTATAACATAATCATCGTAAAACTTTCCAATTTTCAACTAGGTATCAATTCAGGCATAATTGCCCACATTTAAATCATTTTTCATCACGAATTTGTCGAATCAACGAATTTAACGCACTTATGAATCATTTGTGCCATTCGTCCATTCGTGTCATTCGTGATTCAAACCAATTCCCAGGAAACCCATGAGCCAAATAATTAGCCATATTCACACGAACAGTTCTGAGTACAAAACAAATTTTGAGCACAATAAGGCGTTGGCCGACCAGCTTCATGAACGGCAAAAACAAGCAGCAGTGGAACGGCCGTCTCGCACCATCGATCGCCATTTGTCACGGGGCAAGCTGCTGGTTCGTGACCGCATTGACGCCATTTTGGACGACGGCAGCCCCTTTTTGGAGCTGTCCCCGCTGGCGGCGTGGGAGATGTACGATGGTGAAGCCCCCAGCGCAGGCATCGTAACGGGCGTGGGGCGCGTGGCCGGGCTGGAGTGCATGATCATCGCCAACGACCCCACCGTGAAGGGCGGTACCTACTTCCCCGAAACGGTGAAAAAGCATCTCCGCGCCCAATACATCGCCGAGCAAAATGAGCTGCCCACCATTTACCTGGTGGATTCCGGCGGCGCATTTCTGCACCTGCAAGCAGATGTCTTCCCAGACCGCGAACATTTTGGCCGGATTTTCTACAACATCGCCCGGATGTCTGGCAAGGGGATTGTTCAGATTTCGGCCGTTTTGGGGTCGTGTACGGCGGGTGGCGCGTACATCCCAGCGATGTGCGACGAGACAATCATCGTGCGGGAGAACGGCACCATCTTTTTGGGTGGTCCCCCGCTGGTGAAAGCGGCCACGGGTGAAGAAGTGACTGCCGAGGAGCTGGGCGGCGCAGACGTACACACCCGCCTCAGCGGCGTCGCTGACCATTTTGCCGACAACGAAGAAGAAGCGCTGGAAAAGGTGCGCGAGATTATCAGCCATCTCAACCAGCGCAAAAATGTACCCGTGGTGCTGCAAGCCCCGGAAGACCCGCTCTACGACCCGGAGGAGCTGTACGGCGTGGTGCCAGCCGACAGCCGCCAAACCTACGACGTGCGCGAAATCATCGCCCGGCTGGTGGATGGCTCGCGCCTGAGCGAGTTCAAGGCTCGCTACGGCCCGACGATTGTGTGCGGCTTTGCCCACATTTTGGGCATCCCGGTGGGCATCGTGGCTAACAACGGCCTGCTCTTTAGCGAATCTGCCCTGAAAGCGACACATTTCATCCAGCTTTGTGGCCAACGGGGCACGCCGCTGCTCTTTTTGCAAAATATCGCGGGCTTCATGGTGGGCAGGCAGTATGAAAATGGGGGCATCGCCAAAGATGGGGCGAAGATGGTGATGGCGGTGAGCAACGTCAATGTGCCCTGCATCACCTTGTTCCACGGCGTCAGCCACGGGGCGGGCAATTACGGCATGATGGGGCGCGCCTACGACCCGCGCTTTTTGTTTAGCTGGCCCAACAGCCGCATCAGCGTGATGAGCGGCGAGGCGGCAGCTAACGTGCTGTGGACAGTGGGGCAAACGCGCGCCCTGCGCCAATTTGAGAATCCTACGCCGGAGCAAATTGCCGAGACGGAAACGAGCTTCAAACAGCCTGTCTTGGATAAGTACAGCCACGAGAGTAACCCGTACTTCGCCACCGCCCGCCTTTGGGACGACGGCATCATAGACCCCGCTCAGACGAGAATGGCGCTGGGGTTGGCGTTTTCGACGACTTTGAATGCGGGGTTGCCAGACGGCCGTTTCGGCACCTTCCGCATGTAGATTTTGCAGCTCGTTCCACGCAGGGCGTGGAATGTATGCGGTCGTGGCGCAGAGCATCCAAACGGAGACCGTTGGAACGAGATAATTTGCAACGATGTTTCTGCAATAGTAACCTTTGAATAACAGGCTGTAGAAAAATGAATTACGGGATAACTAAATTAACTATAGGATTTCCAGGTTTCGTTGAGATAGAAGAACATGAGTACTCTAAATATGTTCAAGCAATTAATGGACTAGCGGAAGCATTATACCTTGAGGAGAAGTTCGATTTTGTTGCCTGCAATTTCTTAGAATATGAAGAAGATTTGCTTAGTCTTGGGGCACGACACATGGTCTCTCCAAGCCAATTTTTCGACAGGGGTCATGAAGAAAGACGGGCTATCAGTCGTAGAATTATCAATCTATTGAGTGCAAGCAGACTGTTTTTAGATCAAAGCACTCACCATTTAAGCAATATTTATGGCTCTGATTCACTCCAAGTAGATCTTATCAAGGAAGAGAAATCAAAGCAGTATGATAAATTACTCGGATATCGGGTGATGGAAGCTCTTAGAAACCATGTACAACATAGAGGCTATCCGATTCACACCATAACTTACGCTTCACACAAAGTCGAGGATTATGTTTTACACACGGTCATTCCACAAATGGAAATCCGATATTTTCTCGATGACAAGAAATTTAAAAGCTCTGTCCTGTCAGAGATAAAAGATTTAGGGCAAAAAATTAGCATTAACCGATACATTAGAGAATTTATGGAAGGTCTGGAAGCAGTTCAATCAAAAATTCGTGATGTTTTAATAGAAGACTTGATGAGTTGGGAAAATCTTCTAAATGATATTGAAGCAAGATTCAAAGCAGCTAATGGTTCTCAGGTCTCACTCGCTGGTCTTGCAGTAGTTATTGAAAATGATAAACGGTATGTCGAAACGCATTCGGTTGTCGCAGATATTATGAAGCGTAGAAAAGCGTTAGCGAATAAAAATACTGGGTTCAACAATCTTTCGTCACAGTATGTTTCAGATAAAACATAGTTCCTCTGCTATCGCAAGGTCTTCATCATGTCCTGTGGTCGGCGTCCTCGCGGCACCGCTTTTCCAGCTTTTTTAGATTCGGTGATAGGTACCGGCATGAACCCGGCGCAAACGCGGACGGTGCTGGGGTTGGCGATTTTGGTGAGGATGAATAGTGGGTAGAAAAACGGGCAACCTCCCAGAGGCTTCAAAAAAGAGTGCAGTTCCGCCGTCAACTTTCGGGAGGTTAAAAAGGAGGCACTCAATGAGTGATTATGAGGCAATTCGTGAAGCTGTTTTTCGCTATTGCGAAGGGTATCGTCACAAGGATCGTGCTCGATTGGAGCAGGCGTTTGCGTTAGACGTGGCAATCATGACGGGCTATACCAAAACAAAGATGGCGAACTTGAACTGTGGTCAATGACGATGAAAGATGCCATTGATTCCTGGGTAGCCCCAGACTACACACCCTTTGAATTTGGCGAGGGCACGATGCTTGCCGTTGATATTTTTCATGCGCTTGGGGCAACGGTGCTTTTTGATTTTGGTGGCCGCTATTTGGAAAGTTACCAGTTGGCCAAGATTGATGGGACGTGGCGCATTGTTAGTAAGTTTATTGTCAACCCGTGATGATGTGGAGGAAACGGCCGTTTCCCCACCTTCCACATATGAACTAAACTGACTATCATGAAACTGCGAATTAATCCTAAACCTCACTCAGATCATAGCCAAGTAGTGCCCGCAGATATTCAGTTTATTCAGCAACCCCAAAAAAGAGTGGGGGTTATTCTTTCTATAATTGCAGGGCTGATCATTCCAGTTGTTCCCTTTATCATCCTTACCGTCGAATCATATCTGTTTCCTCGGCGCAGCACGTACAATGGCGAATCTATTCCCTGGTGGATAATTTTTCCCGTGCTGATCATTTGTATCGTTTTTCATGAACTGCTTCATTTGATCTGGCATCCTGGTTGGGGACTTTCCGAGCAATCTAGCTTGAACATCTGGCCCAAAAAAGTGCAGTTTGGGGTACATTATGATGGCTTTATGTACCGCTCTCGCTGGTTGGTCATGCGGCTGGCTCCGCTGGTGGGGCTGACGCTGTTGCCAACCATTTTCTTGATGGCCGCCCATTTTTTCAGACTGCCCTATTTTTGGCAGCAATTTGTGATTCTTCTGATTCTGATCAACAGTTTGGGGTCTGGCGGCGATTTTTTGGCCTCGGTCATTGTCTATCGGCAAGTTCCGGCACACAGTGAGATTGGTATTTGGAACGGCCGTGCTTGTTGGCGAGCATAGGGGCAAGGCAATCGGCCATGATCTTGACCCAGCAAACGGCCTTCGCTCCGATTGCCTCGCCCAATTCACAACCATGTAGGGCGAGGCGGTGGCGAATAGTGTATGATGGAACGGATCAACTCGTCTCGCCACCGCCTCGTTCCTACCGCACGATTGGTGGAAATTCTGTAAATTTATAAGGCAAAATCACATGATCAAAACATTTGAAGAAGCTCGTGCTTTAATCCGCGCATTGCAAATTTGCACCATTTTCGAGAGTGAAAAAAGTGGCTTGCCCTCGCTATGGGAACACGTGGATTTGCCAGAGAAGCAGGAAGGCGAAAAAGGTTGGGGGGAGAAGATATCTGCAGTCTGGGATTGGAAAAACCGCCTCCCCGCCACCTTCCCCGACGAGATTTTCTACGGCAAAATCAAGGGCGGCTTTGCCGTGCTGATGACGATGGATCATCTCCGCCACACGCACTTTCCCGCTGCCTACAAGCCAGTCAGCCAGCTCAATTCATTGGCTGGGCACGTTTTTGAGAAGATTCGCAACGAGCCCTGGGAAACGACAGAGCTTCGCAAAGAAATCATGGCAGCGCAGGGCTGTTCCAAAAGCCAGTTTGATACCGCGCTCAAGAATCTGCAAATTTCGCTCAACGTCGTGCGCTCCAACGACCCCGCCATCGAGCGGGACACCTGGCTAACGTTTCAGGAGCTTTACCCGGAGATTTGGGAGTTGCATGTTGTAGAGGATTGAGACAGATTTATGACTTTAATCTATGAAATTTGCGTATTCTGTGACTGGATTTTTGTTTTAAAATAGGTGCAATACTGGCTTTGTTTTATGGAGGAATCTGATGGGTAAAGAAGTTAGATTGTTCAAAAGCGAAGAGCGTAAAACACGTGGTGAGGTTTGCGATTTTTTGCATCAGCTCGCAGACAAACTTTCCACAGGTCAAATTGTGTTGAGCCAGGGGCAAGATGATCTCACCGTGAATCTACCGTACAATTTGATTCTGGAAGTACAGGTAGAGGACGAGGACAAGCGGACCAAAGGCATCCAGCACAGCCTGGAGGTCGAAATCAAATGGTTTGACAACGATGGGCAAGGTGGCCCGCTCAAATTGAAATAGTGCGACCCAAAGGAATCGTATGGAAGAGGTAAAAAAATATCCGCAGGTGCCTGGTTTTTCTGAGGAAGAATTGGATACGTTTCTGGCAAAGCCATTGTTAGCTCGGCTGAGCACACACAACGCCGATGGCACTATCCATACAATTCCAATTTGGTACGAACACAAGAACGGGAAGCTGCTGCTGAGCACTCAGACAATCACGCAAAAGGTAAAGAACATTCAGCGCAACCCTCAGGTAACGGTGTTGATTGACAGCAATACAATGCCGTATGCGGGGGTGATGGTAGTTGGCACGGCCGTTCTCGACAAAAATAACGCTGCCAGCAAAAGAGTCTCCATTTTTGAACGGTACATTGGCCAATATGGGGATGCCTACGCCCAACAGCTTGCCGCCAAGTGGGAACCCATCATCATCGAAGTAACGCCCAACCGCATTATCTCCTTCGATTACACTAAAGGGTCGCTGGTATCCACCTGAAATGAAATCGCCACACATTGCCCTGCCGCTCAAGCGGTTTTTGCTCATCGAGGAATGTCTGGAGGCGTGGCAAGGGTTAGATTTATACATTTTTCGGGACGAAGAGGTCGTTTTTTATGTGGGGCAATCCCAGCTAGCGTTTGCCCGCGTGTGGGAGCATTTGCTGGGGGGCTTCAAGGGGCATTCGATTACCGGGCGTTTTATGTGGGTCAACTGGCCCAAATCAATGAGCTTCACCATTGAACTGTTGAGTTCGCAAGACGAATCGTTTAATCATCTGCATAACGATCTAGATGCGGCCGAGCAGTGGCTCATCCGGCAATATGCGCCTTGTTTTAACGTGACGCATAATTCGGTGGCAACGGCCGTACCCCCCACTTACCTCCCCCCCAATGCCAAATTCCGCCGTCGAGCCAGCCTAAGAAAGCTCATTTTTGAAGCAGAGCGCGTTGTGAAGGCTGAAGACAACCTGCTCTGGTAAATATTTTCTCGTAGCCGCGGATTCTTGCCGCGCTATTGATCCAATTTAATTGGACACGGATAAACACGGATTTTCACAGATTTACTGCGATTATCCGTGTCCTGTTTGAGATAGCAAGCATCATTTGCGTGGATTAGAATCCGCGGCTACAAATTGTTGATGAACAAAATTGAGCTACTTTCCCCAGAATTGGAAGCTGAAATTTTAGAACTGGCCCAAAGCTTGATTCGGATCAAAAGTTTGCCGGGACAAGAAGGAGACGTCATTCAGTTTGCTAAGCAAAAAATGGAAGCGCTGGGCTATGACGAGGTAATTCTCGATTCGATGGGTAACGTTTTGGGGCGCATTGGTAACGGTGAAAAATCCATTTTGCTAGATGCCCATCTGGACACCGTGGCCGTGAATGATGCGGCTGAGTGGGAGATTCCTCCATTTAGCGGCAAAATTGCAGACGGCCGTCTCCACGGTCGCGGCTCTGTGGATATGAAATCAGCCGCCGCTGCCGCCATTTATGCAGGTCTGGTTGCCAAAAACAGCGGTCTAGCAGAGGGCAAAACCATCTACATCTCCTGTACCGTCATGGAAGAAGATTGTGACGGAGAAAACCTGAAACATCTCTTTGAAGAGTTGAATCTACGGCCTGATTATGTGCTAATTTGCGAACCATCCAACAATCAAATCACGCTGGGCCACAAAGGGAAAGCCCAAATTGCTATTACAACCCACGGCGTTTCTGCCCACGGTGCTGCCCCAGAAAAGGGCAAAAACGCCATCTACGAAATGGCAGAAATCATCCAGCGCGTAGAAAAGCTAAATGCCCAACTCCCCACCCGCAATGGTCGCAAAGGTACGCTGGTGATGTCAAAAATCAGCAGCACCAGCGCGTCACTTAACGCAGTCCCTACCGAATGCGAGGTCTACCTGGATCGCCGCATGGTTCCTGGTGAAACAAAAGAGACGGTTGAGCAAGAGATGGCGCAACTTACCGAGGGAACCAATGCGTCCTGGGCGGTTGGCACACTTCACAAAACGAGCTGGACGGGCAAAAAAGTACGCTACGAGCCATTCCATCCCGCCTGGAAAATTGAACAAGACCATCCGCTGACAAGCGCATGTGTGGCTGCCTACCGGAAAACTTTTGGCACTGAGCCACAGCAATTTGGCTTCTGGGATTTCAGCACCAATGCTGTCACGCCCGTCAGTTTGGGCATTCCTTCCATTGGGTTTGGGCCAGGCGATTACAAATTGGCCCACATGCGAGATGAAAGTTGCGAGATCAGCCAAATTCTTGATGCTTGCCGATTCTACATTGGCGTAATCCATCATATTTTGTGATTTGCAGTAATTCAGAAATAAGCTATGGACAAACCAAAAGCAATTATGAAGCTGTGGCAGCAGCCCACACGCCAGCTTGCCCAGGATTTTGTAGCGCAAGGGTTTCGGGCTATAACCGTGTGCATCAATGAAAAGCAGCTCGACAGCAACTTTGTTGGACAAGAACTGGATGCCACCTTTTTTGCCAACCTGCCTACCACGGTTGATCCATGTGGCGAAAATGGCGAGTATCATTCTTTTATTTATGATGGCCCCCTGTTTGCCCAACCCATCCCTATTGAGAAAGGGGAGATTGTGCGGCGCACGCTGGGCGCAGAGAACGACAAATTTGACACGGCCTTTTGGTACGCCGACCTTCGCATAAAAGAGAACGTATAAATGGAACAAGACGCAATCAAACGAGTTTGGGAGGCACTGGTAGCCGTGGATAGTTGGCTGCACGACGGATTTATCACCATGCTCAATCAATCTGCCAAAGTGGAGCCAGCCGAGTGGGTAATTGTGCATCAGGCAGCCCAGGTGCTACGCGAAGAACAATTGGCGATACCGAGCGAAATTTATGCGCTGGGTATGGCTGCGTTGCAAAAATCTTTGCAGCCAAATGCCAATGTACTGCTAGACCAAATGCGCGGTTTACTTGCTATCCGGGCAACAGGAAATGATGTTGCTGAAGCCAAACAGCTTCAGGCGCTCAACGATCAAATCCAAAAGCTGGTCTCAGAGTTTCGTCAGCGGCTGCTACAGCTAAAAGCGGTTATTGACGGGGAGGATGCTGCCTTTGTGCTGCCAGACGGTGGCGTTGAGCGCATTTCGCTTTCGATTCTGCACGACCTGCTGTCTGATCGCTTTAGCGACGAGGAACTACGCACGCTTTGCCTGGATTTGAACATTGATTACGACGATTTGCCTGCGCTGGGCAAGTCGAACAAGGCGCGTGAGCTGATTACCTACCTGGCACGGCGCAGCCAGCTAGACAAGCTGCTAACCGTGGGGTTAGAGACGCGCCCAGATGTTCCCTGGCAAGAGGCTCTGCGGGACAGTGATTAAGCCGCTGCGTATTGCCTGTTTGGCTTTAGTGTGGCTAATTGCTTTGGTTTTGTTGATTGCTTGCAACCAAATCAGCCCAACGACTGAACCACTAGTAACAGCGATTCCCGTCGAAAAAATAACGCCATCCGCAACGGCCGTTCCCACCTGCGACCCATTCACCACACCCGCCACCAGCCCACCAATCAACGTCCCAACCTACACCTACCAAATCATCAACAGCTACCCGCACGATCAAGACGCCTTCACACAGGGACTCATTTTTGTGGATGGCGAACTGTACGAAAGTACCGGCATCAAGCGCACGCCTTCTTCGCTGCGGCGGGTGGATTTGGTAACGGGCGAGGCGCTCCAATTTCTGGACGTAGGCAATGATTTTTTTACTGAGGGGTTGGTGCTGTGGGAAGACAGGCTCATTCAGCTCACCTGGCAAAATCGCGTGGCCTTTGTGTACGACAAAGGGAGCTTTGCGCTACTGGAAACCTGGGAATACGAAACAGAAGGCTGGGGCATTACCCATAACGGCCGTTGCCTCATCATGAGCGACGGTACAGACACCCTCACCTTCCGCGACCCAGACACATTTGCTGAAGTGGGGCGCCTCATCGTGCAAGATCAAAACGGCCCGGTGCGGCTGCTCAACGAGCTGGAGTTCATCAATGGCCAGATTTGGGCCAACATTTGGCGATCCAACCGTATTGTGCAAATTGATCCAGCTACGGGCCAGGTAGTGGGCAACATTGATCTAACCGGCTTGCTAGACCCAGCCACCTTGACACAACCTGTGGATGTGCTGAACGGGATTGCCTATGATGAGGGGAACGGCCGTCTCTTTGTCACCGGCAAGCTATGGCCCGCCCTGTTTGAAATCGAACTCATCCCGCAAAACAGTGAGTAAAGAGAAGCGTATCGCGCGAGCATCAAACGGCAGCCACAGGCTCCAGGCTGAGGGGCAATAAAACGTGGAAGGTTGTACCAGGGTAGGTATTTTCATCGTAGCCAGGGCTTTCTAGCCAGATTTTGCCACCGTGTGCCTCCACAATGCCGCGGGTGATAGCCAGCCCCAGGCCCGGCCCGCCTCCCTTAAACTGCGTTTTGGCCGAGGAGTGCAGAGCAACCTCACCTGTTTGGTAAAATTTGGAAAACACCAGCTCGTGCATGTCGGGGTCTATGCCAATGCCGCTATCGCGTATTAAAACTTCCACCTTGTCTGCGGAAGAAATGTTGCCGTTGGCCTGATGCACCACGCCAGACACATGAATGGTACCACCATCTGGCGTATATTTGATAGCGTTGATGAGCAAATGGTAGAAAACTTTTTCCAATGCGGAGGGGTCTGCTTCCACAAGTGGCAAATTACTGATGTTGACGATGGCCAGCGTAATTTGGCGCTCAGCCAAAGCGCTAGCAAAGCCTTCGGCAAGATGGCTAAACAGAGTATCAAGCGATATCTGTTTAGGATAAAGTTCCAGAGCGCGGTTGTCTATTTTGGCAACTTCCAACATGCTGCTGACCACTTCTTCTAACCGCATCGCCCCAGATTCAATGCCTCGCGCCAGTTTCTCAATTTGCTCATCTTGCTGCACACTGTTTTGCTGGAACAGCATTTGGCTGTAACCGCGCAAAATGGTGAGCGGCGTCCGCAGCTCATGTGAGGCGATGGCGATAAAGTCAGATTTTGCCTGATCAAGCTGCTCCAAGCGGGCATACGCTTCCTGGATTGCCTGGGTGCGTTGGGCAACTTCATACTCTAGCTGCTGAGAAAAGCGGGTGGTTTTGTCGAAGCGGCGAGCGTTTTCCAGGCCAACGGCCGCTTGCGCGGCAAAGGTGGTGGCCAAAGCAATGGATTCCTCGGTAAACGGTGCGGTTGTCTCACGGGTGAGCGACAGCATCCCCACCACTTCCTCACCATGAATGAGCGGCACGCCTAACCAGGCGCGCGCCAGGGGCAAGGTTTCAATTTGCTGCCAATCTGGCCATTGCAGCACATCGGGGATGAACAACGGCCGTTGCGTCTCATAAATCTCGCGGAAGATACTTTCATTTTCAAGCGAAATGCGAATTTGGTTGGGTTGGGCAGCCTCTGGGAAGCCTCGCGCCGCCACAAGTTCCAAATGCCCCCCTCTATGCACAAAAACAGAGCCGCGATCATACGCCACCAACTCCGCTAGCTGCCCCAAAATTAACTCCAGCACCTCGTTCCATTCTAGGGTTCCCGTAAGGGCACGCCCCATTTTGTGCATGGTCTCTGCCAAGCTACGCGCCGACCGCTCTCCCTGGTACAGCATGGCATTGTCTATGGCAATGGCTACTTGATCTGCCAACGATTGCAAAAAGGGCAAATCTTCCGGATCAAAAGCGGCCGTTTCATCACTCTGTAAACTCAGCACACCCAGCAACCGACGACCCGCCCGCAGTGGCAAATCCAGCTCAGAGCGGGTTTGGGAGACGAGATCATGGGGAATGTAGCGACTATCTTGTAACACATCATTCACCAGCAGATGACGGCCGTTGCCTGCTACCCAGCCCACCAAACCTTCGCGTCCTACTCGAATACGCATTTGGGAGCGTTTCTGGCCGTTGCTGTTGCCACCCACACCCACTCGACGTTCCAAATACCCACTCAACGCTGAATCCAGCAAATACACAGCAACGTAATACAAACCATATTGCGCCTTGATTAGCTCTGCAACCGTTTGCAGCAGTGCATCCAAATCCAAAATGGAGGTGATGTGCCGCCCCAATGACATGCTGGTTTCCATCTGTTTGGCTCGCCGCCGCAGGAGTGCCTGTCGTTGGCCATCTTGCCAGCGCAGCAGTTCATATCGCACCACCGACTGGCGACGCACAAAAAATACAATGACAGAAATCCCCAGCGACAAGATGAGCAAAATACCGTTATAAACGAGCGATGGCGACAGCGGCCAACGGTAAACGACCAATAACCAGCCAGTCAAGGTGCCAATCAATATAAACCCCAACCAGCGCCAGGAAAGCAAAAAGACACTCATGCCAATGAGCAAAAAGGTGAGGATGCTGGTTTGGCGAGGCTCCATGGATTGGTACAGGTGAATAAAGACGGTAGAAATGGAAAGCGTTGCAATCCCCACGCCCACAGGCTGCGCCCAGCTTGCGGGCATCTCCCAAAAACGTATGACGCCATAAAGTGCCAACAAAAAAACGGCCGTTCCCCCCACCAACGGCACAATCTGCGGTAGCAGCTCTGGCGGCAGAAAAACGGCATAGGCAACGGCCAGGAAGAAGTGGAACAAGGTAAACCCTAATGTTACAGGGGGCAAACTAGCTTTGGCTACCTCATCGAAGGCGGTTGTTAATGACGGAAACACGCCATTGACGACCTCAACCGGAGGCTCTGCCCTGGCGTTAGTTGCTGCGACGGACTCTTGAGGAAATGCGTCTGTGTTGGTCATAAAAGCTGGATTTTCTTGCCTTCAAATAAGGAAAGCGTATGATTGCAGACTTAACGATTGACTTTCGTTTGTTCCAATCATTAGCCATAATCACCCAATTTAGGTGAAAATAGTGTGAAAAATAGGCCAAAAGTCCTACTGGAGCCTTGAGATGAGTGATGAGTGACCTACTGATTAATTCACGTGATGTTGAAATACGGCCGTTCCACCCCGATGACGCCCCGCAGCAACACGCCATCGTCAGCCACCCGCGCGTGGCAGAGATGCTGTTGCAGCTACCCAGCATGGAGCTAGCAGAGACGGAGCAGTGGGCCACCACCGAAAAACCCGGGCGGCACCGATTGGTAGCCATACTAAACGGCCGTCTGCTCGGAGCCATCCACCTCACCCAATATTTGCGCCCCAGAATGCAGCATAGCGGCAGCATGGGCATGATGGTGCATCCCAATGCCTGGGGGCAAGGCGTAGGCAGTAAGCTGGTAGAAGCTGCTCTGAATTTGGCCGACAACTGGCTTAACCTGAGTCGCCTGGAGTTGGAAGTGTACAGTCACAACAGGGTGGCAATTCATCTGTATGAAAAATTTGGTTTTGAGAAGGAGGGGCTGAAGAAAAAGGCTGTTTTTGGCAACGGCCGTTTTCTAGATGAGTTTGTGATGGCGCGACTACACGGCAACTTTCCTGGCCCCGCCGAGCCAGCTGCCCCTCCTGCTCCGCCGCCACCAGCACAGTTTACCTCGAGCGACATCATCATTCGCACACCGCGCCACAGCGACACCGACGACCTGTACAGTTGCTTCAGCCACCCGTTGGTGGCCCGAACCACCCTACAAATGCCCAGCCAAGAGATTGGTTCAACCCGAAAGCGCATAGAAACACAAAACAAACGCCTTCACCGCTTTGTGGCTGAGGTGCAAGGCAAGGCGGTGGGCATGATTACTCTGCACCAATCAGACTCTCCCCGGACGGCGCACGCTGCTGGCTTGGGCATGATGGTGCATCCAGCCTATTGGGGCAAAGGGATTGGCAGCCAGCTTATGGCCGCCGTTGTTGACCTGGCTGACAATTGGTTAAACATCAGCCGCATTCGTCTAGAAGTGAATGTGGACAATCCGGCCGGGGTGCGCCTTTACCACAAATTTGGCTTTGAAATTGAGGGAACGAAGCGGTGGCACGCGTTTGGAGACGGCCGTTTAGCGGACAGTCACTTCATGGCCCGTGTTCGGTGAGCAGTATTCAGTGGTCGGTAATCGGTAGGTCAATCACTGAACGCTACCATCGGCTGCGGCCTGGCCTCTGGCCGTGTCGCCTACATCACACAACTAAATCCTCAATTTTTGGCATAACTTTGTGGGGAACGGCCGTTGCCAACTAAACCATGCACCGAAAAACGGTCGAACTTGGCTTACAACACGGGGAGCTAATAGTAAGGTTACTGATTGCAAGTAGCACGATCGGGTAACACATAGTCGAGCCTAATTGTCAGCACACCTTTATATGTGTTTCTTAACTCTTCATAATCGACAATTTTATGATAATTAATTACAGGAACGTCAAATGCTATTACTTCCAATTTGAGATTGGCACCATAAATATAGACAGAACCTCTTTTCTGCCACTCTAGCATTCTCAACTGCTTCTCGTATTCCTCCATAGCAGCTTCGGTTGAGAGTGAGGAAAAGCCCAACACAAAATAATCCCTGGCATAAAAACATGTTCTTCCAACTGGGGAACCAAATTCTTCTGGCAAGATGCCGACAACTTCACTGTCATTCACTTTTGGCAAATTCTGCTCAACCGCTTGATCCAGCAAACTCCTTGCCTGAAATTGTCTTGTTTTTGGCCAGAACAACCATATAGCTATAAGCCCTAAACCTATTGAAATCAAGCTAAGTTTCTTCATCAATTTACTCTCCCTACTTTGGCACATTCTTTGGTTAGAGGAAATCTTTACCTGGCTGTGGTTGGCGTCTGCACAAATCAGCGAACAAACGAAAGTGGTTACAGGGTTAGGCCGAGACCCAGCAATAAATTAAAGGCCAGAGCCGAGAGAACCATTTGCTTGAGGAGCGGGTTGAGGGCCGTGGGGGAGGTAGTATTTTGCACGGCCGTTCCGTTGCGAACCAGCAGCGGCACCGCCAAAATGTAGAGAAACGCCCAGTAGCTACTAAAAGTGAGTAAAACGTAGAGGGTAGTGAGAAAAACGGCCGTACCCAACAGTCCCCAATGATACATCCGTGCCCGCGCCGGCCCCAGCCGCACCGGAATTGAAAATTTCCCCGCCAATTTGTCCGATTCAATGTCGCGGATGTTGTTGACGTTGAGTACGGCCACCGCCAGCAAGCCACAGCTAGTGGCGGGCAGTAGCAGCGCCCAATCGAGCCGCTGCGCCATTAAAAAATACGGCCCCAGCACCCCCACCCAGCCAAAAAATATGAGGACAAACAGATCGCCCCAGCCAGCGTAGCCATAGGGCTTGCTGCCTGCGGTGTAGTTCACCGCCGCCCAAATGGCCGTACCGCCAAGCAATACAAAAATCAGCAGACCAATCAGCCCTTCCGCGCCAAAGGCCAGCCAAATCAGTGCCAGGCCGCTCACGGCAGACAGCCCCGCAAATAAAAACATGGCGCGGCGCATGGTAGCGGCGCTAATTTGACCAGACTGCACGGCTCGCTGCGGCCCCTCCCGCTGCACATGATCCGCGCCGTGAATGGAATCGCCATAATCATTGGCCAGGTTGGAGAGGATTTGCAGGAAAACGGCCGTTACCAAACAAAGCGTCGTAATCGGCCAACTGTAAGCACCATCGGCCACCGCCAAAAACGTCCCCAGAATAATGCAGGAAAGTGCCAGCGGCAGCGTTCGTGGGCGGGCAGCATCTAGCCACGCTTTTTTTAGAGGTGGAGAGGATTGGGTCGAATCAGTCATAGGTGGAGATTATAAGGTAGGGACGAGGCGGTGGCGAATGATGTGGAGATGTGGAGACTATCAGGGCGAGGCAATCGGAGGGAAGGTCATTTGCTAAGCCAAGATGATGGCCGATTGCCTCGCCCTTACTTGCAAACTCGCAAACTTGCATACTCGCATGGTAAACTTGGTTCAGAATCAACAACGTGGTCAATATCATGCACAATCTGGTTCCTCAATTCATCCTCAATCAGCTAAATACGGCGAACCAACGCGGGTCGTTTACGGCCGTTGGCCTCTTTGTAGACGTTTCTGGCTTTACGCAACTTATGGAAACGCTGATGCAGCACGGGCAACATGGGGCTGAGGTGATGGCTTCGGTGATGCTGGGCATTTTTGAGCCGCTGGTAAAGGTTGTATTTGAACAAGGCGGTTTTGTGGGCAACTTTGCCGGGGATGCGTTCACAGCATATTTTCCCATCGAAACCCCAGAAAAAGAGCAGCAAATTGCCCAGCAAGCAATCACGGCCGCTTGGCAAGCCCAGCAACATCTTTTACAAAACCCAACCAGTCACACTCCGTATGGCGATTTTCAGATGTCGGCCAAATTCGGTTTGGCACTGGGCGAGGCGCAGTGGGGTATTTTGTCGGATGAGGCGCAGGAACGGGCAACTTTTTATTTTCGGGGAACGGCCGTTGACGGCTGCGCCCTGGCTGAAAAGCAGTGTACACCGGGGGATGTAGTGCTGGATGCTGCGCTGGCAGCGACTTTGGCAGAAGCTGTGTCGCTGCTGCCCCGAAATGACTTTTTTGTATTAAACGGCCGTCCTCAAACCATCACCCCGGCGCAACCCATTCCTAAAATTCAGCTCGATATGCCGCTGATGAGCCGCTTCTTCCCGCCCGATCTCATCACCCAACCGCTGCAAGGTGAGTTTCGCCAAATTGTTAACGTCTTCATCAGCCTGCCTGCCGTAGAAAACGAAGCGGAAATTGCCCCTTTTATGCAAACGGTGTTTGCACTGCAAGCTCAGTTTGGCAGCGTCACCAGTCGGCTGGATTTTGGCGATAAGGGCTGTACGCTGCTGCTCTTTTGGGGTGCGCCCATTGCTCACGAGACAGACATTGAACGCGCCTTGAGTTTTGTCATGGCACTGCGTGAGCAATCTGACCTTCCGATCCGAGCCGGGGTCACCTATCGCGTGGCTCATGCGGGCTTCATCGGCTCGCCGCTGCACGAGGAGTTCACCTGCTACGGCAGCGGGGTCAATCTGGCAGCTCGGTTCATGATGAAAGCACCGGTCGGTGAGATTTGGTTGGATACGGCCGTTTTCAACCGCGCCCAACACCAATTCAACCTGCAATTCGTGGATAATTTACCCTTCAAAGGATTCGCTGGTGAGCAGGCTGTCTATCGGCTGGTTGGGCGGCAGCGGGGCATGGCACCCATCTTTTCTGGGCAGATGTTAGGGCGCGAACGAGAGTTGGCGCAGCTACAGGAATTTATACGGCCGTTGGCAGACGGCCGTTTCGCGGGCGGGTTGCGTGTGGAGGGAGACGCAGGCATTGGCAAAAGCCGGTTGCTGCATACCTTTTTTGACACATTACTAGAAACGTTTGGCTCCCACCAAATTTTTCTGTGCCAAACAGACCAGATTTTGCGCCAATCATTAAATCCAATGCGCTACTGGCTCAATCGCTACTTCAACCAATCCACTCAGCAAAGCGATGCTGAAAACAAGGAAAACTTCGACCAGAAATTGCTCGAAATTATTGCGCTTACCGAGGCAGAGAATTTAGCCAATGAACTGGCCCGTACCCGTTCCTTCTTGGGTGCGTTGGTAGATTTGCATTGGCCAGATTCGCTATACGAACAACTGGAGCCACAAGGTCGCTTTGAAAACACGCTCATTGGCCTCAGTACCCTACTGCGTGCCGAAAGTTTGCAAAAGCCAACCCTGCTGGTTGTGGAAGATGTACATTGGCTAGATGACGATACCCGCCACTTTTTGCAGCAGCTGTGGCAGACGGTTACGGCCGTTCCTGACCTGCACTACCCTCTGGCCATCCTCGCTACCAGCCGCCCAGAGCAGCACGAAGAAGCAGAAACCAGCAATTTTCAATGGCAAACCTTGCCGCTGGGGCAGCTAACGCCAGAAGAAGTCAATCAGTTGGCGGCCTCCCTGCTCGGCGGCGCAGCTTCACCCGCTTTGCAAACCGTGTTGGTTAATCGGGGTGAGGGCAATCCATTTTTTACCGAGCAAATTGTGTGCTACCTGCAAGAGCAGAATTTACTGGAGGAAACGGAGGAAGGCTGGGCAGTAACGGCCGTTCAAGAAACCGTTCTTCCCCAGGACGTTCATGCTTTGCTGGTGGCTCGTTTGGATAGATTGACGGCCAAAGTAAAAAATGGGGTGCAGCATGCGGCAATTTTGGGGCGCGAATTTGAGGTGCGGCTGCTGGCACACATGCTGCAAGACGATGCCAATTTTGACACAATCTTGAGCGAAGCAGAGCAAGCCATCATTTGGGCTGCCATCAGCGAACTGCGCTACCTTTTCCGGCATGCCCTGGTGCGCGACGCCGCCTACAAAATGCAGCTACGTGCCCGCCGCCAAAGCCTGCACCAGCTTGCCGTCGCTGCCCTGGAAACGCTCTACGCCCAAGACCTCACCCCTCACTTTGGCGAGCTGGCCTACCATGCCGAGCAAGCCGACCTCGCCGAAAAAGCCCGCGATTACCTGCACAAGGCTGGCGACGTGGCTCGTGAAGCGTACCAGAATAATGAGGCGTTGGATTATTACGGCCGTTCTCTCTCCCTCACCACCAACATTGATTTTGAAACACGCTTTGCCCTCCGCCTAGCCCGCGAAGATGTTTACCACCTACTCGGCCAGCGCGAAGCACAACAAAGCGAAATTGAAAAACTAGCAACCCTCGCCGCTGCCCTCAACAATACCCCAAAACAAGCCGAAGTTTATTTAAGACAAGGCAGATTTGCTCATGTAATCGGCGAACATTCAGAAACAGTTACTGCGTCAAGGGCAGCGATAGAACTCGCTCAAAAAGTGGATGATTTTCAGCGCTGTGCTGATGGTCATACTAATTGGTGTCGAGCTTTTCTTTGGCAAGGGAAATACAATGAGGCCAAAAATCATGCCAAAAAAGCACTCTCGTACCTAAAACAAACTGATGATCCTAAAGGTGAGGAAATAATCTTAATCTATCTTGGCAGAATTGGAATGCAGCAAGGCGATTATATAAATGCAGAAAACTACTACCAAACAGGGTTAAGAATAGCCCAAGAGGATGGCAACCGAGAGTTTAAGGCAAGTGTATTAAATAATATTGGCCTACTTTTTAGCCACCAACAGAAGTATATCGCTGCAAAGGGAAATTTTGAACGTGCCTTAAAATTGTATCAAGAAATTGGTAGCAGGGAGGGGGAAGGAACTGCTCTCAATAACCTAGGGATTATTGCCTACGTTCTTGGGCTGTATGAAGAAGCGTACTTGCATTATGAACAATCCTTATTTATTAGCCGGGAAGTAGGTGTGCAGCAAGATGAAGCCATTGCACTCAACAATTTGGGGGAAGTGCTAACCAAGCAACAAAAACATGATGAAGCGCAAATTTACTTTAACCAAGCTTTACAAATTGAGAGGGAAACGGGGGCTCGTTATTTAGAGGCTCATACCGTGACGATGCTTGGTTTCACCTTATTGGAACTTGGCTTAGCAACCAAAGCAGAAATTGCTTTTCTTAAAGCACTTTCTTTGCGTACGGATCTGGGTCAACCACATTTAACAACATTACCCCAGGTTGGCTTAGCCTGTGTGAGTTATGCTATGGGCAATCGAGAAAGCATAAGCGCAAAGCTCAATACTATTTTAGAGCATTTGAATACAACAAATTTGGATGGATTAGAAGATCCATTCAACACATTCTGGATTTGTTACAGGTTATTGGCGTATCTGGAAGACGAGCGAGCTACCTCACTCCTACAAAAAGCACATTCCCTACTGCTTGAGCAAGGTGCCAAAATTCCCGATCAAATCAGTCGGCATTCATTTTTATATAATGTACCAGAACACCGACTGATTTCGGAAACAGCAGCAAGACTGTCTAATCAGTCAATTAGGCAGCTGGATAAGTAACAAATGTGTTCTGGGTTGAATTTGTCGCTATTACTTGCCCGCCACTGCTGCCCACATTGTTGAATGTGCAGGATCCAGTGGTTGAAGTTGTAACAGATTTTGTCTGATTCGTTCGGACACACTTCAAATTAACTGTAGCATTAATGTTGTTTGTTACGGTAACGGTAACCGTAACATTATTATTGACGCGAGCGGCTGACAGATTAAAAGTAGCACCATTACTCGTAATTCCCCCGCTGCCAAGCGGTCCCTCGTCAGACCAACCAAAGGAGCGGAGTAGCAGGAGCCATTCGGCCGTATCAATCTCAGTGGGTTTCTTTTTGGCTACCTCGCGAATGTGGGTTAAGAAGGGGACTTCAGAATAACTGTCTAGAATTGTATCTAGCTGTTTTTGTGTACCGGTACCGTCGAGGAACAGGTTCACCAATTCATTGTCGTCGTCGGGCATGATGTAGCTATGGAACTCTTGATAGAGCTTAGAAACATCATTGCTGCTTTCCATGCCGTCGTACTCACGCTCATCGGGTACGAAACCAGGAACGGTATCCAGAATAGCGGTGATAAGCGGCTCGATGGCGGTAACGATGGCTTGCCCGGTCATGGGCTGGGCTTGCCCTCGAATGTTGTAACTGCTTTGCAGCGGATGTTTGGCAAGCCATTTACGCCAGTTCTCATCTAGCTTGTCACATTCGTGGGCATAGAAGACGTTGCCATCTTCATCCTTTGCTCGCCGCAGGATGTTGGTTTGGATGAACGGCCGTATCTCCGGAATCGGGTGTTTGTCCGTATCTTCCCGGAAGTGGCTAGACATATCATCATCTAGCATATCCTGGAAATCCAGCACGATGACGGGGCCAGCCAGCAAGAGGGCGTAAGTGTCGCAGAAGATTTCCTCCAGCCAGTTGAGCCGCCAATCCCCTGCCTGGATGCCTGCATTGGCGGCATTCTGCAGCAGCTCTTCACGCAGCTCAATATCTTTTCGGGGATGACGGCCGTTCCAATACAGATGATGCCCAATTTCATGCGGAATAGCCAGATAATCCCGCGAGGGGTGAATGCCGTTCTGAATAGACGCATACGCTATGCTGATAAGCAGCGCATCAAAATAAGGAATCAGCCTGGCTCGTATATTTTTAGCCAGGTAGGTGACAACGGCCGTATCCTCCGGCAAAAAACCTTCATCCACCGCCATGCCCAGTGCCATGTTGGCCAACTGATCGGCCATCGCCACCGCACGAGATTGCTGGGTGGAGCGACCCAACAATCGGCGACGCTGGTTCACAGCATCTTGAATTACGCTCAGATCAAACGAAACCTGGTTCACAATGGTACGCATGACTGAGCGGGGCGGGCAGCCGGGCGCAACGGGCAAATTTTTCTTGTGATAGTAGCCATCCATAAAAAAGGTAAAGCCCTGCTTAGAAAAATTCTTCAACGCTTCCAGCAGCTTGACACAGTTGTTAATCTGCATCGTTTCCTGCACCAGTTGGTAGAAGTCTCTAATTGTAAAGTCGCGTAATTCATGTGGGATTTCAGACGGCCGTGCCGAGGCAGATTTTTTCAAAAATTGACGCGGCGTTTCATTCCCTAAAGCCACCTTGATGGCCTGAAACGGGGACATCATGGCTGTGGACATCTTGTTGGCATCAAATACTGTCAGCACATCATCGCCGTGATCGAGCCACACCTCCTCCACGATGCTTTGGGTTTCAGCAACGGCCGTTTGCAGAGAGTCTATTCGCTTTTGCCAATCTTTAGGATCATCCATCAACATCATATTTCTCCTTAACATCTATCTGAATTTAAGCAACAGGCTTGTGCTGAGCGCAGCCGAAGTAGCACACAGAGGATTGTCTTAATCACCTTGTTGTTCTTTCAGATAGATTCCAATGCTTTGCAAGGCAAGTAGGGATTGCTCATCACAAAGCAAGACAATAATTTGAGGAAGTGTGCCGCGCCGATGTGACAGCAGCGTGACAGATTGTAACACCTTCCCAACGATGGCCGAAAAGTAAAAGTTATCTCCCCAAAACGGCCGTTTTGTGTTATTTTCAAGGGCAAACTTAGTAGACTGACTAGTCGGTTCAATATGAATTGAGCCAGACTTCAAAAGTCTCATAAACCAACTTGGTCAACACCAGAACTAACCAAGACTTTTGAAGTCTACATGCACAAAGAGAAAGAAAATGAATGAATCCACCGCCAAACGAGACCCAGACCAAACCCGCACCCGCATTTTGGATGCGGCACTCAACATTTTTGCCAGTAAAGGGTATTACAACACCAAAATGGATGAAATTGTAGACGAATCCCAAACATCCAAAGGATCGATCTACTTTCACTTTCCCAACAAAGAAAGGCTGTTTCTGGCTCTGGTAGACCAGTTTGCCGACCTGCTAGAGCGGCGCGTTACAGAGGCGATTCAGCAAGAGAAAGTAGGCATTAACCGCGTGCGCGTCGCTCTAGAGACGTGCCTAACCACCTTTGGCAAATATCGCCGTCCAGCCAAGCTGCTGCTAGTACAGGCGGTAGGGCTGGGCAGCACCTTTGAAAACAAGCGCAACGAGGTAAACGATCGCTTCGCCGACCTCATTGCCACCTATTTGCAAGAAGCAATTGACGTGGGCGACATTCCACCAACCGATGTAGAAGTTGTGTCTTACGCCTGGATGGGAGCCATTTACGGAGTGATTATTCGCTGGGTGTACACGAGCGAGCCAGACCCGCAGCGGATTATGGATTCGTTATTGCCAATTTTGTTAAGGAGCGTAGGGTTTGAAACAACGTGAAAAAGAGACTAGAGATTGGGGACCAGAGATTGCACAAAAATCGCCAATCTCCAATCGCCAGTCTCTAAAAAACGGCCGTCTCCTCTCCGTCTCCATCCCAGCACCTGGGGTAGAAACGGCCGTCTTTCTGCAACAAGCCCTCGGCCAGGAACGGTTCTTCTGGAGCGGGGCTAACGGCGGACTCACTCTGGCTGGCTTTGGGACAGCCGCCAATCTCATTGCTTGGGGGGAAGCACGTTTTACACAAATTCAGCAGCAAGCCACTGATTTATTTGCCGATGCAGTGATCCAGGGGAGTGAACGGCCGTTCGTCGGACCTCGTCTCTTCGGCGGTTTCTCCTTCATTGACAACTTCACCCCCGACAACACCTGGTCAATTCATTACCCAGCCCAGTTCGTCCTGCCCCACTACCAGCTCACCCAGCAAGGCAATGAAAGTTGGCTCACTCTCAACGCCATCCTGCCCCCAGACGAATCGCCCAAAACCCTCCTCCCTGAACTCCAAACCGCCCTAAAAGCCCGCCTCAAGCTGCTGCGAAATGTCATGTCACCCAGTCACCCAAGCAACCGAAGGTTTCCCACCCCTTCCCCCCTTCACATCAACTACCCAATGGGTTATAAAGCGTGGAAAAAGATGATCACCCACGCCACCCAAACCATGCAAAATGGGCCGCTGAACAAAGTAGTGCTTGCACGCGTCTGCGAAATTCGCTACGGGCAAAAGGTGAATGTGGACGGTGCATTGGCTTACCTAAACGCCACCTATCCGGACTGCTACCGCTTTTTGTTTGAGCCACGGCCGTTTCACGCCTTTTACGGTGCTACACCAGAGCTCATTGTGGGGGTAAACGGCCGTTCCCTCACCACAATGGGTTTGGCTGGGTCAATTGGTCGTGGGAAAACCCCAGCCGAGGACGAAACCCTCGCCCAAGAACTGCTCAACTCCGCCAAAAACCAGCATGAACACGCCCTCGTGGTGGAATCAATCCGGCGGCGATTGGAACCATTAACCAGTGAACTCAACATTCCCGATCAGCCCAGCATCCTCCAACTGGGCTACATCCAGCACCTGTTCACCCCAATTCACGCCACGCTCAAACAAGCCGATGGCGTTTTGCCTATTGTGCAAAACCTGCACCCTACCCCCGCCCTGGGTGGCCAGCCGCGTGAGCTGGCTATTCCCTTCATTGGCCAGACAGAGCCAGTGCCGCGCGGTTGGTATGGTGCACCCGTTGGCTGGCTGGATCACAATCTGGACGGCGCATTCGGCGTGGCCATTCGCTCCGCCATCACCCAAGATCGCCGCGTCTGGCTCTACTCCGGCGCAGGCATCGTCGCTGACTCCGACCCACAAGCCGAATGGGAAGAAACCGCGCTAAAATTTAAGCCAATGCTCAATGCCCTTGGCTTGTCAGCAACCATCCCAAAGGAATTTTAGGAACTCAACATGTGGGAAACAATGGAATTTATTTGGTCAAGACTGCTTATCTTTTCTTTCTGGCTAGCAATCCCTTGCGTCATTCTGGGCTTTATTGAAATGATGTTATTAGTTCGCAAAGGCGGAACAAAACTTAAACGTGGTTTCAAGATTTACGGCCGTTCATTATCCACCAACGAACGAAACTTTCTGGAATCCCTCAATAAAGATATTGAGACCAAAGAGAAAAGTTTGTTGTGGAAGTACGAATGGGGATCGATCCGCAGAATAAACAATGAAATTCTTGTCCAATTCCGCAGTCCCAAATGGCGAACCAGTTGGCCCTATGTTGGTTACATCAACCTGGCACAACCCCTCACAGAAATGCAATATCGCACAGTAATTTTCCCCCACCTGGTTTTACTGCCATTCATCATATCTGGTGTTGGGGCGCTTTTTGTGGCACCGTTAATGTACTTAAATTTTCGCAACGAAACGCGTGGCATTGACAAGCACCTAGAAAAACTGTCCAAAAACCATCCAGAAAAGAACCAAACCATTTCATGAATCCAAACATTTTGTACTCCAGCTTATTTGTTAACAGTCTGGCAATTGTCGGACTACAATCTGTCGTGATTTCCCCTGGTTCGCGCTCCACGCCGCTGACGCTGGCGTTTGAAGCCCATCCGCAAATTGAGACGTTTCTGCACTTGGATGAGCGGGGCGCGGGTTTTTATGCGCTGGGGATGGCGTTGGCCAGCAACAAGCCTGTGGCTTTGGTTTGTACGTCGGGTACGGCCGTTGCCAACTACCTCCCCGCGATCATCGAAGCTCGGATGAGCCAGGTGCCGCTGCTCGTCCTCACCGGCGACCGCCCCCACGAACTGCGCCACAGCGGAGCCAACCAAACCATTGACCAAGTAAAGATTTTTGGCGACCAAGTGCTTTGGTCAGTGGATATGCCCATCCCTCAAGAAAATCCGCCAGAGGTTGCGCTGAGACATGTGCAGACAACGGCCGTTCGTGCCGCCACCACCGCCAACGGCATCAGTAAAGGGCCAGTGCATGTGAATTTTCCCTTCCGCAAACCGTTGCAGCCAGAGTTCAGTGAACCGTATTCAGTAATTAGTAATCAGGTCACAATTCACAATTCACAATTCACAATTCATAATTCCGCAGGCAAAATCACTCCCACCACAGACCAACTCGACTGGCTAACGGCCGTTCTCATCCAACACCCCCGCGGACTCATCATCTGCGGCCCGCGCTGCCCCAACGACGACTTTCCCACAGCGGTAACGGCCCTGGCTCAGCAAACTGACTATCCTCTAATAGCCGATCCGCTGTCCAGCGTACGTTTTTTTAGCCGCAGAGACGAGGAGATCGCAGAGAAAAAATTCGCGCAATCCGCGGCCAATTCAATCATTAGTGGCTACGAGACGTTTTTACAAAGCGACCCTGGCTGGCCTGAACCTGAAGTGATCGTGCGCTTTGGGCAGATGCCCACCAGCAAATGGCTCAACGCCTACCTCAACAAGATCAATCCGGCGATCCGGTTACACATCCGCGAGAACGGCGTTTGGGCGGACGATAGCCATCGTACCACCCACTTTTGGCAGATCAACGAAACGGCCGTTTGCCAAACCCTCACCACCCGTCTGCACCATCACCAACCCAACCCAACTTGGCAGCAAACCATCCTCGCCACCGAGCAGGCCACCTGGAACACGCTGGAAAGCCAGCTTAACCAACATTGGTTCGATGGCGCAGCCATCGCCACCCTGCTGGCGCAGTTGCCGGAAGGGGCAAACTTGCTCATCGGCAACAGCCTGCCCGTGCGCCACCTGGACCAATACGGCCGTTCCCGCGCCAAAACGATCCACATCTTCGGTAACCGGGGCGCATCTGGCATAGATGGCAATATCGCCACCGGGCTGGGCGTGGCTCAGGCAACTGGCCGCCCAACCTTCATTGTCGTGGGCGACGTAACCGCCCTGCACGATTTGAACAGCCTGCTGCTGGCTCGCCAAATGTCCAACGCCACTATTATCGTGTTCAACAACAACGGCGGCGGCATCTTCCGCCGGTTGCCCGTTAGCCAACACGAGCCACCTTTTTCAAGCCGCTTTCTAACACCACACGGCCGTACCTTTGCCCACGCCGCTGCTATGTTTGAACTGGATTACATTCGGGTAGAGAATCGAAGTGAGTTTGTAAATGCGGTAGAAACGGCCGTTACCAACCTTACACCACGCCTCATTGAACTCATTACCAACGGAACCAAAGACGAAGAAATCCGGCAGAAAATCAATAACATCATGGGAAAGTTTAGGAGCTAACTATGCAAGATTGGCTTTCCAGCCGGGCACAAGCCACACCAAATAAGCTCGCCCTCATCATCGGCACTCAGCACTGGCGTTATGGGGAACTTAACCAGATGGTCAACGCCGTCTGTGCCCGGCTGCAGCAAGAAGGCATAAAGTCTGGCGATTTTGTCGCGGTGCTGCTACCCAACGGCCTACCCTACGTCTGCTTGATACACGCGCTGGCTCGACTAGGTGCCATTCTCGTCCCGCTCAACACCCGCCTCACCCCCGCCGAACTGGACTGGCAAATCAAACATGTCAACGTCCGCTGGCTAATTTCTGATGTGGATTTAGCCAAAGATGCGGGTGAATGGTTAATGGTTACCTGTAAATTGTTAAGGGTTAATCAGGCGTGGTTCGAGCCAACATCATTAATCATTAACCATTTACCATTTAATATTGACCATTATCACTCGGTGGTTTTCACCTCCGGCACCTACGGCAAGCCCAAAGGGGTGCTGCTTACCTTTGCCAACCACTTTTGGAGCGCCACCGCTTCGGCCTACCGACTGGGGCTGCATCCCAACGACATTTGGCTGAGCGTGCTGCCGCTGTACCATGTGGGTGGGCTGGCGGTGCTGTTTCGGAGCTGTTTGTACGGCACGGCCGTTTCCCTCCACGCTCGCTTCAACCTGGAAGCCATCAACCAAGACCTGGACAACAACCCAATCACCCTTATTTCGCTGGTACCAACCATGCTGCACCGCCTGCTGCAAAGCCGCACCCACTGGCCTGCTGGCCTGCGCCTCATCCTCCTCGGCGGCGCGGCCGCTACGCCAGAACTGGTGCAGCGAGCCAATGCGCTACCGCGTTCGGTGAACAGTCATCAGTCATCAGTAATCGGTAATCAGGCAACTGACCACCAATTACCGATCACCGATTACCGATTACCACTAGTCGCCCCCACCTACGGCCTCACCGAAGCTGCCTCCCAGGTTGCCACCATGCTGCCCACGGACGCGGTTCGCAAACCTGGCAGCGTGGGTAAGCCGCTCATGTTTACTAGTGTAAAAATTGTGGATGAGAGTGATGAGGAACGGCCGTCCAACGAAATTGGCGAAATTGTGGTGAGTGGACCAACCGTCACGGCTGGCTACTTCCAAAAAAAGACTAGAGACTGGAGACTTGAGGCTGATCCCAATCTCCAATCCCCAGTTTCCACCATCCACACCGGCGACCTCGGCTACCTGGACGACGACGGCGACCTCTTCCTGGTGCAGCGGCGCAGCGATTTGATTGTGTCTGGCGGAGAGAACATCTACCCAGCAGAGGTAGAAGCCGTGCTTCGGCAACATTCACAAGTTACCGAAGCGTGCGTTGTTGGCATCCCGGATGCAGAATGGGGGCAGCGGGTGGCGGCGATGGTTCAGGTTGGGGTGGAAAAGGCCGTTACTCACCAAGAACTCATCACCTTTTGCCGCGATCACCTCGCTGGCTACAAAATCCCCCGCCAAGTTGAGTTGGTAACTGAATTGCCCCTCACCGCTTCTGGCAAAATCGGCCGCAAGCAAGTGGCTGAACAGTTACAAAAGCGGTAGCGAACGGCCGTTGCCATTAACAAGGAAGGAGCAACCCATGAAAATCGCAACCGTAAAAACCTTCATCGTTGGCGTTCCCCCGCCCCACTTTGGCGGACGCTACTGGATTTTCCTTAAGCTCGTCACCGATGGCGGCGTGGTTGGCTATGGCGAAGTCTACTCCGTTCCCTTTCACCCCCATGTCGTCGCCAAAATGATTGAAGATGTGTGCGAACGGCACGTTATCGGCGCAGACCCGTTCCAGATTGAGCGGCTGTGGCGCATCATCTACTCCAGTGGCTACACGCAACGCCCCGACACCGCAATCCTGGGCATTCTCAGCGGCATCGAGATGGCCTGCTGGGACATCATTGGCAAAGCGGTGAACAAGCCTGCCTACGCCCTGCTGGGCGGCCAGGTGCATGAAAAGCTGCGCTCTTACACCTACATCTACCCCCAGCCAGAAGACAAAACCGATGTGTACCAAGATGCAGAGCTAGCGGCAAAACGGGCTTTGGAATATGTGGCGAGGGGATTTACGGCCGTAAAATTCGATCCCATCAGCCACTACTCCGCCTTCGACCCGCGCCAACTCACCCTAGAAGCCCTCGACCACGCCGAAAAGTTCGTCAAAACGCTGCGCGAAGCCGTAGGCAGCCGTGCCGACCTACTTTTTGGCACCCACGGCCAAATGACCCCCACCGCCGCCATTCGCTTGGCCAAGCGGCTTGAAAAGTACGACCCACTTTGGCTGGAAGAACCCACCCCACCCGACAACCCCATCGAGATGGCGCTGGTTGCTCGCGCCACCAGCATCCCCGTTGCCACTGGAGAGCGGCTAGCTACCAAATATGAATTTGCCCAGTTGCTACACCATCGCTCTGCCGCCATCTGGCAAATGGCACTGGGGCGTGTGGGAGGATTGCTAGAAGGCAAAAAGATCGCCAGTATGGCCGAAGCCCACTACATCCAAATTGCCCCTCACCTCTACTGCGGCCCTATCGCCGCTGCCGCCGACATCCAACTGAGTGCTTGCACCCCCAACTTCCTCATCCAAGAAAGCATTTTGGATTGGAGCGGCTTTCACGCCAAAATACTCAAAAAGCCGCTGGATTGGCAAAATGGCTACATCATCCCTCCCACCGAACCTGGCTTGGGCGTAGAGCTAGATGAGTCCGTCCTTGCCGACTACCCTTATGAAGATGATAAACTTCATCTGGAAATGGTTGAGAATCCAGTTTAGCCCAAAATACCTGTGTTAATCAGGCGCAGGGCAACGCCAAAGAGAAAGAGGTTGCTAAAGGCCAGCACCCACTGCCCTCGGTTGGAATCGTCGCCGCGCAGGGCGGTGAAGTAGATGAAGGGCAGAAAGACGACGACAAATGCCCCGTACAGCACATGCACCTCAGGCCGAGCTAACGCGGAGAGACGGCCGTTTACCCACAAAACCACCCCAATCAAACTTTGCAAAACAAACAATCCCTGACCAATCGCCGCTGCCCCCAAGTAACTGCCATCCACCGACAGCCCACGAATCGCCCGTACCAACCCCCACACACCAATCGCCAAAAAAAACATCCAGGCCATATTAGAAAGCCCTTCATGCAACACAATCACAAATCCCATCTAAATTACTCCCAATTTCAATTCGGCATTCTATTGCGTATTTCGTATCGCGTAGTTGAGAAAGCCATACGAAATACGCACTATTTTCGCCCTCTTCCATCAAACGCCACTATTGGTTACAATCGCAGCCTATGAACAACTTGGCGACTAACACCACAAACAACCAAACCGACGCGGCTGCATACGAGCAGGCGTTGGATTATCTCTATAGTTTTATCAACTTTGAGGCCAAAAAACAGGATCGGTACATGGCCAGCAAGCTGGACCACACCCGCCCTGGTCGCCTCATGGACGCGCTGGGCAATCCCCATACGCAATTTCCCAGCATTCACATCGCAGGCACCAAGGGCAAAGGCTCCACCGCCGCCATCTGCGCCTACACGCTACGCGCCGCAGGCTACACCGTTGGCCTCTACACCTCCCCCCACCTGCAAGATTTCCGAGAACGGGTGCGTATTTTAACACCAGATGATGCAGACGGCCGTATTTCCAAGCCACATTTCATCCACCACATCAACAAAATCCGCGCCCTCGAAGCCCAATTCCCCGATATTACCTGGTTTGAGATTCTCACCGCCATCGCCTTCCTGCAATTTGCGGAAATTGGCGTGGATATAGCCGTGGTGGAAGTGGGTCTAGGCGGGCGGTTAGACGCCACCAACGTCCTCACCCCGCTCGTCTCCGTCATTACCCGCCTCAGTTACGACCACACCGATTTGCTGGGCAACACCCTCACCCAGATCGCCCATGAAAAAGGGGGCATCATCAAGGCCAGCATCCCCGTCATCACCGCTAATCAGGAGCCAGAAGCAGCCCAAGAATTATTGAAAATTGCCACCGAGCGCGAAGTCCCCATTAGCATCATCGGTAAAAATTGGGAATTTGCAGGCAGCGACACCACCCAACCCAATCTGCAAACGCTCACCATTACCCACAGCCCGGTTCCTGAACAGATTCCGCCCGGCAGCCAGTTCAGTTTACCGCTGGGCGGCGAGCATCAACTGGAAAACGCCACAATCGCCCTGGCAACCCTCCAGCAGGTGCAAACTCACTTCCCTAAACTCACCCTGGCAACCCTGCAAGCGGGGCTAGCCAGCGTTCGCTGGCCAGGTCGCCTAGACATTATCCATCCTGGCGACGAAGCGACCCCCACACTACTGGTAGATTGTGCCCACAATCCCGATGCCATCCACAAGCTGCGCGATGCCCTGCACCACAGCTTTAGGTACAATCGCCTCTGGCTCATTTTTGGCGCCCCCGCCGACAAAGACGTGCCGCAAATGTTAGCCGATCTACTGCCGCTGGCGCACCACACTACCATGACCACCGCCAGCCACCCACGCAGCGCCACGCCAGACCAATTGGCAGAAATTGCGGCGGAGTTGGGCTTTGTGAGTACGGCCGTTCCCGACATGGCCACCGCCCTCACCATCACCTGGCACCAGGCCCAACCCGGCGATCTCATCTGCATCACTGGCTCTATCGTTGTCGTGGGTGACTTGCTAAATCAGTGGGAAAGTCTACAATCTCAACTGTTGAACAATGCTCAGTCAATGTCTCATCAAAGGTTAGAGACTGGAGATTAGAGATTTTTTAATCTCCAGTCCCCAATCTCCGCTCTCTTTAATTCAGATTTCCATTGGAAAACCCTATGTCCCTAGACGAAGAATTCGGCTTCGGCCAATACCCAGATTTACTCGACGCCATGCCTGGCTTGGAAGATGACCTCTTCCCCCAACGCGAAGAAATCGCCGATGAAGATGGCCACATCGAACTCGCCTTCCTGCCCTTGCGAGACATTGTGCTTTTCCCACAAATGGTGATGCCCCTCTTCGTTGGCCGCGAGCGATCCCTTGCGGCTGTAAAAGCAGCCATTGCCAACGACGAAAACATGGTCGTCGCTGCCCAAAAAGACAGCGATGTGCCAGACCCCACCGCCAGCGACATCTACAGCCTAGGCACCGAAATCACCATCGGCAAAGCCCTCAAAATGCCAGACAACAGCACCAGCGTATTGGCGCAAGGCCGCCGCCGCGTCGAAATCGTCGAGTTTACCCAATGGGAACCCTACATCCGCGTCCGCGCCAAAGTGATTTATGAGCCGATGGATTGGGATCGCAACACCGAAGCCCTCATGCGCGCCGTCCTAACCCTGTTCGAGAAAACCGTCATGCTCAACCGCAACATGCCGGAAGATGCCTACACCTTCGCCATCAACATTGACGAACCGGGCTGGATGGCTGATTTTGTCGCCTCCACACTCAACATCCCCATTGACATGCGCCAGGACGTGCTGGAAACGTTTAATCCCAGCGAGCGGCTGCAAAAAGTGAGCATGTTGCTGGCCAAAGAGCTGGAAGTGCTAGAGCTGGAAGACCAAATTCACTCCCGCGTACAGCAAGAGATGGATCGCTCTCAGCGGGAACATTTCTTGCGTGAACAGATGCGTGTCATCCAGGGGGAATTGGGCGAAGGCGACCTGTTTAGCCAGGAAATCTCTGAAGTGCGTGAACTGGCTGCTTCCAAGCCGCTGCCTGATGTGGTGCGTGCCAAAGTAGACAAAGAGATTGCGCGGCTTGGTGCTATGCCGCCTATGTCACCGGAGGTGGGCATCATTCGCACCTACATAGATTGGGTGCTGTCGCTCCCCTGGCTAGAAACCTCTGAAGACAATCTAGACGTGGCCCACGCTGCCGAAGTGCTAGACAACGACCATTACGGCCTGGAAAAAGTGAAAGACCGCATTCTGGAATATATCGCTGTCAAAAAGATTGCCTCAAACAAGATGCGTAGTCCCATTTTGTGCTTTGTGGGTCCACCGGGAACGGGCAAGACTTCGATCGGCCGTTCCATTGCCAACGCGCTGGGGCGGGAATTTGTGCGAATTAGTCTGGGCGGGGTGCGTGATGAGGCCGAAATTCGGGGCCATCGCCGCACCTACATCGGAGCCTTGCCAGGACGCATCATCCAGGCCATGAAGCGGGCTGGCACGCGCAATCCCCTGTTCATGCTGGATGAGATTGACAAACTGGGTAACGATTTTCGGGGCGATCCGGCGGCTGCCTTACTGGAAGTGCTGGACCCGGAGCAAAATTATAGCTTTGCTGACCATTACCTGGATTTGGATTACGATTTGTCGCAGATTTTGTTCATTACCACTGCCAACTATCTGGATACCATTCCACCAGCACTGCAAGACCGGATGGAGGTTATTGAGTTTTCTGGCTATCTGGAAGAAGAGAAGCTGGAGATTTGTCGCCAATTTTTGGTAACGCAGCAGCTTGAAGCACACGGATTGGATGATTTAGATTTGGAATTTGCGGATGATGGTTTGCGGACGGTTGTTCGTGCGTACACGCAAGAAGCGGGGGTGCGTAATCTGGAGCGCGAGGTGGCCAATGTGTGCCGTAAAGTCGCGCGGGATGTTGCTGAGGAACGGCCGTATCCCACCCAAATCACCGCCGAAAAAGTAGAAGAGCTGCTCGGTCCGCCCCGCTTCAATCAGGAAATGCTGCAGGATGAAGACCAGGTGGGCATTGCCACCGGTGCCGCCTGGACGGCCGCTGGCGGCGACATCCTCTTCATCGAAGTAAACCTGATGCCCGGCAAAGGCAATCTCACGCTCACGGGCCAGCTAGGCGACGTCATGCAAGAAAGTGCCCGCGCCGCCCTCACCTACACGCGCAGCCAGGCCGAGGTGCTGGGCATTGACAGCGAACGATTCGAAAAGACCGATATTCATGTGCATTTGCCAGAGGGCGCAGTACCCAAAGATGGCCCGTCGGCGGGCGTATCGCTGGCAACGGCACTTATCTCTGCCTTTACCAATCGGCCCATTTACCGGGACGTGAGCATGACGGGCGAAACCACGCTGCGTGGTCGTGTGCTGCCCGTGGGCGGCATCCGCGAAAAAGCGTTGGCGGCACGGCGGGCGGGCATCACGAAATTCATTTTGCCCAAGAAAAACGAGCGGGATTTAGAGAACATCCCAGAAAAGCTGCGGGACAATTTGGAGTTTGTGCTGGTAGAAAAGGTGAGCGAGGTGATTGCGGCAGCGATGCACCCACCGAGGCCACACATTCGGAAACGGCCGTCGCGCAAGCATCCTCCCCTGCCCAAAATCCCGCCGAGCACACCGCCGTCTTAGCATTTACAATTTTGGATTCAAGACTGGAACGGCCGTAACACCAACAACGGAGTGGCGCAGTCAGATTAGCCTCTCGTTGTTCCTTTGATCTGCCTCAAAATTGTTGGGTCTTTAATCTCGGTGTCATGTGCAAGTAACAATATCTTGCTTAAAATGATGGATAACATCCGATCGCCTTCAAACGGCAGAAACATCTTTGATGAAGCCGATTTCCCCCGATTGCTGCCCCGGACAATGCACAAATATTGTCCACTGGATGACAGAAGAATGTTGCCACTGCCCAAATGAATTTTGTAAGTGTGGTACTCTCCCTCAACTTCTACAAAACGCCCCTTCAGCGTACACTGCTCGGCAACTTTGAGCTTAGGTAATATCGTTTCCAGAACCGCTTTGCGCGTCTGTGCAGTTTGGGAAAGATCGCCAATAGAGTAGCTATGCCAGTAATCAATATAGTGTCCTTCTGATCGGCCATCAACCCAGGTAGGATCATTACCGACACTAGCCACACCTACAAACAAATCAACGTCTCGCATAATCTCCGAGAAAACAAGGGCTGGTATTTCTGATAACGGCAGCGGTGCATTTTCCTGATTGTCCTCCCGATACCGTGCCCGGTAACCGCCTCCGCCCGCGTGGGCATAGTTATGAACACTACCTAAAGCATAAAAACGCACCTGATCCGTTGCTACATAATGATAAGTGCCAGCTTCCGTTGTATCCGCGCCAAAATCTTCGCCAATGCCCTCAATCCAAAACTCTGCCCTAAGGTTCCAATGGAGCAGTTCGCGCATGGCGGGCGGATATTCATCGTCCACCAGCAGACGCAATTTGTTGCGCCAGCCGCGCACAGCGCACAAGCTGTGGAATTGATGCTGACGCAAGATATGGGCAGCAAAGCGGTTAGAATAGGTTTCAGTTTGGCGTTCTGCATCGGTTAGCAAATATATTTCGCGGTGGGCTTGTTTAAAGGGCTGCTGAATTTGATGCGCTTCTAGCCACTGTCGCCAGGCAAGAACCGTTTCAGCAGCTTCTTGTAAAGGATGCCAGAGAATAACCTTTGTCTGCTCATTGAGCCATTCAACAGGTTCTCCCGAATTAGTTACCAATTGCCCTTCATACCAAACGGCCGTTGCCTCCGACTCATCATTCGCAAAACGCCACAACAGGCGGCGGGCAATGGTGCCAACTAGCGGATGATTAAGATACCGTTGGCTCCAAGTGGCATAATCCCATGCTTTTTCTGCCAGATAGAAGTTTTCAATGCGGTCGCGCTGGGCCGGCAGCATTTTTTGAATATCTTTTGCCCGCTGCTTGAGCGATTTTAGCTGCTCCGCAAAATTCTCTTTGACAGCTTTAGGCACTGATTTTTGTGGTTTGCCGTCTGGTTTGCGCCATGAAAGCTGGGTAGAAGATGTGCCGGTTACTTGTAAAACGGCCGTATAATCTCCAAACGTTTCTTCTCCTTGCCCAACATCAGTCAAGGAATACGTTGGAACTGCCAGCTCCTCAAGCTCTTCGCGTGGCAATTCTTCCCGCTTGGCCACCGTCACCAAGGCTTTCTCAATTCCTTTTTGAGCAGTGCTAAATTTAGCTTTCACCTTCAACAGCATCAACTGTTCAATTCCTACTTGCCCAGGTATGTTGCCCAACGCCCAAATGCAGGCATTCCCCACGCGCAAACAGCGCGGCCCCACACCAGGCACCTTGCGGTATGCTGACAATGCTAAAATGGTCAGGGCACGGGCAATTTCACCGTCTTCTCGGTAGGCACAAAGCCAGGCTAAGCCTTTTAAGACATCAGCATTTGAATTATCAATCAGCAAATTTGGATCTGCCCCCCAGGCAACGGGGTCTCGTTGAATAGTAGGTGGTTTGTCTACCAGAGGAAACCAAATCAGGACGTTGTCTTTGAACTGTTCATAAGTGACCGCGTCCAATAGGTTTTGTGCTTTTTCAAGCCATTTTTTTGATGGTTGACCGCCGCTAGCCGATTGTGCATGATCCAGTAATTGAATCCAGGCAGATTGCTGCGCTTTCGACTGTTGTTGAACAGCAGCAATCGCCACATCACTCCATGCTTCCCCAGCAAGAATCGGCAGCGTATAGGTTTCTATTGCGGCTAATTTATTTAGCTGAGCAATTTGGCGGCGTAGGGTCGGATTAGAATAAGATGAACTGCTAACTTGATTGATGACATTTTCTACAGCTTTACTTACCTGTGGCGTCAGTTGATTGTTCTTTAAGTAGTGCTTTATCTGTTTGATAACATTGCTGAGCGGCGGCTGATACATCTGCTCAAAATCAGCTAGCCATTCCAAAAGAGTAATTAGTTGGGCATGGGAAAAAGGCAGATGTTTATTTAACAGTTGGTAAGCCACTTGTTGGCATAGAACTGCTTGTTGTCGGGCTTTTTGAGAGACCCCGTCAAACCGAATGTATTTAATCGCATCCAGTACGAAGATACATTGATCTTCCCGACTTAGCGCAAATATTTTTTTACCAACATCCGATGATTCAAGGTCAAATTGCCAGTAATCATCATTTGCTTCGGCCAATAATTCATTCAGCGAGGGATTACCACTTTTTGAGCCAAAGATTTGATTAAGCAAGCCCATCTTACCCTCCCACTAACGGGAACAGTTTTATAAAGACAATATTGGCATCTGATTTTAACCGTACCAATTCGTCTAAATCATCCACCTGGCGATCATTGACCAAGAGTAAAAAACCATTGGCCTGAAAAGATTCTAAGGCGCTGGCGTACTGTTCTTCCCAATTAATCTGACGCGGTTTGCGAAGTTTAAATCCGTTTAAGGCTACTTCAGCATCGGTAGGTTGCACCAAGCCACGAAACAGACCGCTTTTTCGGGCGTTGTACTGGCGCACTTCTTCATACACGCGGCTCCGAATGATCTCACGCACGGTGACGATTTCGGTTAGAAAATCCAGGGTTAAGGTTTGGGGCTCTCTCTCAAAAGTGGTTTGATCTGTGATGGTTAATGTTGGCATCTTCTTTCCTTAGCTCTATTATTGGAACACATGTTCTATTTTAATATTTTGACTTGCATTTGTAAAGTCTGAATCGAGCAAGAAAATCCCCTTCTTTTGAATTCTAATTCTCTGTGGGCATGACACGGCCGTTTTGCGTTGCAGTTGGCGCGTAGCGGAAAGTTTGCAACTGTTGATTGACGCTTACCCAGGGATGGTAGCGCGTTTGCACAGCTTCCAGCGGATAGATAAGCTGCTTTTTGTGCGTGGTTTCCATGATGTAGGTACGGCCGTTTTCCTGATACGATATCCAGGCATGTGAAATCAAACGCCCCTCATTGCCATTCTCACCAAACGCAGTTCGCCCCACCACGAACTCCGCCGGAATGTTTAGTTCCTTTAGCTTGCGCCAGGCCCACAAAGCATGATCTTCGCAATCCCCCTGGCGGCGCGATTCAAATTCGCTGGGATGCTGCCACACGTCCCCTTGGCCAAACAGCTCCCGATCCCCAACATATTCGCACTGCTGTAACCAATGGCAAATGTCGTCGAGTGATTGCACCTTAACTTGGCTTTCGCCGTTGAGGTAGTGAGTAAACGGCCGTCTCGACCCTGCCCCAAACTGTGTGTGATGAATTTTGGCAGCTTCCCTCTCGTAACGCAGCGGCAGCCGATAATGATACACCATCATTTCCAAAAGCTGCGGGATGGGTACGGGCATTTCTTGCTGAGTGATACGGCGGGAACGGCCGTTTGCCAGCGTCAGCACCAGCACCTTTGTCGGTTCAGGGGAGCGGTTGCTTGTGATTGTGTGCATACTTAACGAAGCAAGTTCCTCTACCCAAATTTCTTGCTTGTGGAAGGGAAAGCAAATCACAATTCTGTCCGGCAGCAGCGTCAGCCGCCAAGTAAAGTAAAAGCTCAAGTACAAAAACAGCCCGCTGATGAGCAGCGGCCATAGACCAAAGAAGATCATAAAAGCCGCCTCAAAGCCTGCCTCATCGAATGCGCTCCAGATGATGCCGCCGCCCACAAACCCGCAAAGCAGGCTAATGCCCAGACTAAACAAGAAGGCTCGGAAACGGCCGTTAATTGTTTGCGGCAGCGGTTGGCGAACCTGTGCCTTCCGGTCTGTCTGCAAGGCTGGCGCACGATATTTTAGTTCGCCGATCAGATCAAACACATCGTTGATGTGTCGCTCCAGAAAAATCGTTTTGTGTGGGTTTTAATGGTGAGTGCAATTTGGCTCCGTCGCACATTCTGAATCGAATCGTACGACAATGCCACCGTCCGACCAAACTGCCGAACGATTGCTTCATCGCTCGTCAGCTCAACAGAGCCAAACGTTGCCAGCAACGACCAGCCTGAATAAACGCTGTAAAGTAAAATGAGCCCTTCCACCAGCAAGAGCCAACCTCGGCCATTAGCTGGCCAAACAGCCCAAACCAACCCCAACATGCCCAGTGTAAAGGGAAATCCGATTAACCAAAAGATGCGAAAGAAACGGCCGTATTCGTAACGTTTTATTGTCTTCACAGCTATAATCATAACTGAATCTCTTACGAACAAAATGGCAGATTGAGGCAAAGCAAATTCTCATAAGCAACTTAGGTCATGTTTATTCTTTTTTTACAACTTTGTGTCACAATCTACCCTGCAAAAAAGTATGATAGCTTTGCAAAAACGCATTGGAGGAACCATCCGTGAAAAGAACAACTTACCTGCTAACAATCCTGACCCTTCTTGGCCTGCTTTTGGTCGCCTGTGGCAGCGCAACCACCACCAACTCAGATAGCGATACGGCCGTTGTCACCGACGACGACGGCATCCTCAACACCTCAGCCCAAACGAGCGTGGTGGAAGATGAAGATGAAGTGGCGCAGGATACGGCCGTTGCTGGCGACATCGTAACCACCCAAACCTACATCAACCTGTACAACCAGCTCAACCCATCCGTTGTCAACATCCAGGTATTGGCCGAAGGGATCCCCATTGATCTCAGCCAATTTGAAATTGACATCATCCCCGACCCAGACAACCCCAATGATGGGCCACTGGAAATACCCGACGACTTTCATCAGGAATTAGGCGAACGGCCACAAGAAATACAGGGCTCTGGCTTCGTCTACGACACGCAAGGGCACATCATCACCAATAACCACGTCGTGGCCAATGCCATTCGCGTCACCGTCGTCTTCTCAGACGACACCGAAGCGGAAGCCGAAATCATCGGTACAGACCCCGGCTCCGACCTAGCCGTCCTTAAAGTTGATGTTGATCCGGATCGTCTACATCCCGTAACCATGGGTGACTCAGACAGCTTGCAGGTGGGGCAACTGGTAGCCGCCATTGGCAATCCGTTTGACTTGGCTGGCTCCATGTCCACTGGCATTATCTCCGGGCTTGGTCGCTCGCTGCCCAGCGAGGCACGCGCCCCCAACGGTGGCGTCTTTACCATCCCCGAAATTATCCAAACAGACACCGCCATAAATCCTGGCAACTCTGGCGGCCCACTGCTCAACCTCAGCGGCGAAGTAATCGGCGTCAACACGGCCATTCAAACCAACGGCTTCATTGGCACAACGCCCAGTTTCGGCGGCATTAGCTACGTTGTGCCGTCTAACATCGTCACCCAGGTTGTGCCTCAGCTCATTGAAACTGGTGAAATCGCCTATCCCTGGCTGGGTATTTCTGGCACGACTCTGGATGATGATTTAGCGCGCGCCATGGATTTGCCCGTAGAGCAAAATGGCGTCCTTATTTTCCAAGTGCTCGAAGGCAGCCCAGCTGATGAGGCCGGTTTGCGCGGAAGCGAAGAACCAATCCAGATCAATGGCTTCAACACCGTCATCGGGGGCGATGTCATCACCAAAATGAATGATGAAACCATCAACGATTTTGATGATCTGTTAACCTACATCGTGCGGCGCACCAGCGTTGGGCAAACCGTCACGCTGGAAATCATCCGCGACGGTGAACCGCTAACCGTTGAGGTTACCCTCCAGGCACGGCCAGAGTAAGAAAGGGTTCGAGTTTGCAAGTAGCAAGTGCTGTTACAGGCACAGTTGCATACCTGCAAACTTGCTTCCTTCATGCTAAAATTTAACCAAGACCACGCAACGAGGTTATTCCCGTGATTATTGATGTCAATGAAGAAACTTTTATTCAGGATGTATTGGAGCAGTCTGAAGAGCTACCGGTGATTGTAGATTTTTGGGCACCCTGGTGTGGCCCTTGCCGCATGTTAAGCCCCATTTTAGAACGTCTGGCCGAAGACCCTAGCCTCAATTTTATATTAGCAAAAGTGAATGTGGACAACAACCCGAATCTGTCTATGCAGTACCGCGTACAAAGCATTCCGGCCGTTCTTGCCTTTGTTGATGGCGAGATAGCTGATGACTTTATTGGCGTGCAGCCAGAGCCAAAAATTCGCCAATTTATTCAGCAACTCATTCCCAGTGAGTTAGACGAAGCGTTGAGCGATGTTCAGAGCCTGTTGGGAACCCGTCACTGGGTAAAGGCGGAGCAAGCCTTGCGCGATCTCATTGAAGAACATCCAAAGCGACCCGATGTGGCCTTAAACTTGGCCAAGACGTTGTTGGCGCAGGGCGAAGGTTGTGAGGCGCGCGGTTACTTAAAAACGGTCAAAGACGGGCAGGCTCTCATCGAAGCAGAAAAATTGCTGCCATTAGCCAATTATCTCTGCCTAGTGGCCGAAGATTTAACTGACGAGCCAGAACTGCCTGAACTGGAAATTCAGTATCGTCAGGCGGCGCGGCTCATTAGTCGGGGTAATTTGGCGGCAGCGATGGACGGTCTACTGGACGTGCTGCGCCAGGACAAACGGTATGGTGAGGCACGACAGGTGATGCTCGCCATGTTTGCGCTGTTGGGTGACGACGATGATCTGACACAAGCCTATCGTACTGAGTTGGCAACTGTATTGTTTTAACTTTTTTACCGCTGCGGTGAAAATTTTTCCTACGCCCGATGAGCTATGTCGGGCGTTTTGTTTTTTATGATTGTTTCGTCAAAGGTTACGGCCGTATTCCACCGAAAACCCTTGCTAGATTACCTAGCAGGTCGCTTCACATACCAAACGCTGGAGACGTGGCAGGCACGAATTGAAGCTGGGAATGTAACCTGCAACGGCCGTATCGCCACCCCACAGCAAATTGTACGCCAGGGGGACGTGGTCGCTTGCAATTTACCCGATCCGCCCATGCCAGACGTTAACCTGGATTACCACATTGTGCATGAAGACGATTGGCTATTGGCTGTCAACAAACCGGGGAATTTGAAGGTTCATGGACACGGCCGTTTCATCAAAGCCAATCTCATTTACCACCTACGCCACAATCACACACCGCCCTACCCGAAAGCCACGCTCATCAATCGGCTGGATCGGGACACTTCTGGCATTGTGCTGCTGGCGCGGGACGCTGACACGCTGCGCGCCGTGCAAACCCAGTTTGCCGAGCACACCGTGCAAAAAACGTACCTGGCCGTCGTTCAGGGCATTCCAGCCTGGCAATCGCGCACAATCAACCTACCAATTGGTCGCTTGCCCAGTGCCGAGGGGGTTTACCGCTTTGGGATTACAGAAGAAGGTAGAGTGGCGCAAACAACGGTGGAATTGGTACGGCCGTTTCCCCCAAATCACGCCCTCGTCCGCCTAACACCCAAAACAGGGCGCACCCACCAACTGCGCGTGCATCTGGCCACGTTGGGGCATCCCATCGTCGGCGACCGCCTGTACACAATGAACGACGCGGATTATTTGGCCTGGTGTGAAGACAAAAGTAGCGACGGCACCCCTCTGCCTCGCCACGCTTTGCACTGCGCTCAGACGACGATTTGGCATCCGCACTGGGAACGGCCGTTCACCTTCAGCGCCCCCCTCGCCCCAGACATCCATACCTTTTTGCACGCTTTAGACCCCAGCTTTGCCGATGTCCTCTGAATTTGCCCCCGTTTACTGGCTTGGCGGCTCCCCCTGTGCCGGCAAAAGCAGCATCGCCCAGCAACTGGCAACGCAATTTGGCCTGCACCTCTACCATTGCGACACGGCATTTGAGCAACATCTTAAGCGAGTTACGGCCGAATCTACGCCAACCATCCATCATCTGCATCATCTTTCATGCGATGAGCTGTGGCTGCGCCCCATAGCTGAGCAGCTACGCACCGAAATTGCTTATCATGAAGAGCAGTTTCAACTGTTTTTGTCCGATTTGCGCCAGCTACCAGCCAAGCCCAAAATTTTGGTTGAAGGGGCTGCGTTGATGCCAACCGCCGTATTCCCCCACTTGAGCCGTCCCAACCGGGCAGTCTGGCTGGTGCCAACCGCCAACTTTCAGCGACATCATTATGCCCAACGCCCCTGGATTCATAATGTGCTGCAAGATTGCAGTCAGCCAGCCCAAGCGTTTGAAAATTGGATGCAGCGGGATATTGCCTATGCGAAGTGGGTGCGGCAAGAAACGGCCGTTCGCAACCTTAATTGCCTTGTTGTGGATGGCTCGCACTCAATCGAAGAAAATTGCCAGCGCGTTGCTCGCTTGCTCCAGCTTATCAGCTAATCCAGGCGGCGCAGCCAAACGCGGCTGCTGTGGAAGGTGGATTGTCCGGCCATGTCGCCTAGCGCGTCGGAGGTGAGCCAGTTGATGTTACGGCCGTTTCCCCACTTGCTCCACCTGCCCTTGGACGAAGCCACCACGCCGCGCCGCACTCTGTCTGTCACTTTGGCCTGTAAATCACACCAGCCGCGGCTGTTTTCCAAGCGCACCAAATCACCGGTCTGAATGTTTTGCCTGGCGGCATCATCCGGGTGGATTTCGACAAACGGCTTCCCCTCTCGTGCTAGCAAATCCGGCTGGTTAGCAAAGGTACTGGTGGTGAAGTGGTGCGATGCTGGCGAAATGAGGGTGAGGGCTTGGTCGGATGGGAAACGGCCGTTCAACTTCGTCCCATCCCGCCCACCAGAATCCGCTACCTCACGCCAGTGCGGCAGCGGATCAAGTCCCATGTCGGCCATCGTTTGCGAGTACAGTTCCACTTTGCCGCTGGGGGTGGGGAAACGGCCGTCGGCAAATGGTACGTCTGGTTCAATGGTGAGAGGCATCGTGCCTGCTTGCTTGAGTTTTTCTAGCGTAATACCAGCCAAAACAGGATTGTTAGCGGCCGTTGTCGAAAGCACCTCCGCCAACACCTCATCGGCAGACTGGTGCAGCCACGGCTCATCAAAGCCCATTTCTTGCGCCAAAGCGCACATCACATCCCAATTGCTCTTGCTCTCGCCCAGCGGCGGAATGGCGGGTTGATTGTACGTCAGGTAGGTGTGGCCGTACCCTTTGTGTAGATCAACATGCTCCAATTGGCTCGTGGCTGGCAAAACGATGTCGGCTAAATCGGCCGTATCGGTCATAAACAGTTCATGTACCACTGTAAACAAATCTTCTCGCTGCATCCCCGCGGCGACGCGCCCGGCGTTGGGCGCAATGGCCGCCGGATTGGAACCATACACAAACAGCGATTGAATGGGCGGGTCGCTCACCTCACCCAGCAGCGCGGCCCCCAACCGATTCATGTTTACGCTGCGTCCCGGCGGCGGGCATTCAGAACCTTTGCCAACCGCTTCGCTATCCCACTGCAAATAGCCGCTGGTGCTGTAGGCCAAGCCGCCTCCGCGACGGCCGTATTGCCCCATAATCGCTGGCAAAGCACAAATGGCCCGAACCGTTTGCCCCCCGTTGAAATTGCGCTGCAAGCCATCGGCAATCTTGATGAGTGCAGGTGTGGCTTCTGCATACAGCCTGGCCAGGCGCGTAATCTCCTCAACAGGCAAACCAGTGATGGCCGCGACACGCACCGAAGGATACTCTTCCAATCGCGCCTTGAACGCAGACCAGCCAACGCTATTTGCCGCCAGCCACGCCTCATCCTGCAAACCAAGCTGCACCAGATGGTTGGCAATGCCCAAGGCCAACGCCCCATCGCTGCCCGGTTTGGGCGCAATATACCAATTCGCCAGCTTGGCGGTGCGCGTTCGGCGCGGGTCTATGACGATGACCTGCGTGCCATTTTTACGCGCCCGCAGTAAATGCGGCATAAAGTGTGGGGCGGTGCTCACCGGATTATGCCCCCAAATGATGACCAGCTTGCTGTGCTGCACGTCTTCGTACTTCTGGCTGCGGCGGCTGCCCAGCGTGGCTTCCACGGCAAATTCAGCCGCTGCGCCGCAAATGGTGCGTTCTAGCTGGCTAGCCCCAAGTCGATTCCAGAAACGGCCGTTCACTACCCCCATTTGCAGCAAGCCCAGCGTCCCGCTGTAGCTGTACGGCAAAATTGCCTCCGCACCGTGCTCACTGATGATGTCTCGCCAGCGGTTGCCAATGTCACTAATCGCCGCCTCCCAACTGATGCGTTCCCACTGGCCGCTGCCCTTTGGCCCCACGCGCCGCAGCGGGTGCGTGAGGCGGTCTGGATGATAAACGTGGTCTAGATACGGCCGTACCTTCGCACACAACCAGCCCTGGGTGATGGGATGGTCTGGGTCGCCGTAGAATTTGATGGGACGGCCGTTTTCTACCTCCGTCACAAAACCACAGGTATCTGGACAATCATGCGGGCACGCCCCCCTTATAGATTGGACTATCATTGTTAGCCTCTGAAATAATCTCTTGAAACTAAATGTAAAAGATAAAGAACTCTGAAAATTCTCGTTTGTCTCTCAATGTAACCCCACTTACAATAACTGTCCATAATTCACTTCACAGGAATATTGCCAATGGATACTAAAACTCCGGAAAACTTAGTGTTTAATCAAGATGAAATTCAAAAATTGAACGAAAAAATATATACCCTTCCCTCCATTTACGCATTGGGCTTCAATACTTATTCAAAGAAAGAAGTGGAAAAAAAGGGTAAATGAACTCAATAACAAAAGAGACAAATTAAACCCTACTCAAGTCGAAGAAGCCCTCAAAAGGACAATTCGTGCGGCGGCTATTGATACAGGGGCTATCGAAGGACTTTATGAAGTTGATCGTGGTTTCACGATTACTGTTGCACTGCAAGCTGCAACTTGGCAAATTGAGGCTGACAACAGAAATAAAAATATTAGAAGGTTTTTCAAAGCACAATCTCAAGCCTACGAATTAGTATTGGATGCTGTCACAGATAAAACACCTGTCAGTGAAGCATGGATTAGAGTGCTTCATGAGAATCTGTGTGAGCCGCAAGAAACCTATCAAGTCATTACGCCGGTTGGTAAACAAGAGCAGCCTTTCCCAAAAGGCGAGTATAAGAAATATCCTAATCACGTAGTACGGCAAGACGGTTCAATTTTCGCTTATGCTCCAGTTGATAAAACTGCCGATGAAATGAAAAGATTGGTCGACGAATTACGCACAGAAGAGTTCATTAACTCTCATCCTGTTTTGCAGGCTGCTTATGCACATTACGCCTTTGTGCGAATACACCCCTTCGCCGATGGAAATGGTAGAGTCGCCAGAGCGTTTGCTTCACTTTATCTATTTCAAGGTGCTAGGATTCCCCTAGTGATATTTGCTGACCAACGAGAAGAATATTTTCGAGCATTAGATCAGGCAGATGGAGGAGGATATAAAGTCTTTGTAGAGTTTATTTCATCATGTGCAATTGAAACAATCAAGATTCAAATCGAGTTTTTAAAATCAACATCAAACCCACCCTTAGACGAAACAGTGCAGAAGTTAACTAAACTTTTTGTTACTGACACAGGTTTTCGTTATCACGAGCTTGATGACAAAGCCTATCAAATAACTAATTTAGCTGAAAATGAATTAAAAAGACAAATAGCAGCGCTTGATCTCCCTAATGAAATATCTATCCAAGTATCTCAATCACTCGCAAAGTACGATAACCACGGTGCTTATCGTCCACCTATCAAGAATCAGGGAAGAAACCTAAGTATAGCCGCAACCTCTCAACCTCCAGCAAACGCAAAAATTAATGTCACTTTTCAGGTCTATATATCAAAAGGTGATGTAAATGCTGGAGAATTATTGCTGAGGGCTATCAAACTTGAAGACCAAAACCTAAATGCTCACTCCAAGAATGTCGAATCAAACTTGAAACAGGCTATAGAAATTCAATTGACACTTTGGGCACAAGGAGTTATTGCAAACGTCCTAAAAAGATTAGAAGAAAAAGCTAGTGAATCACTCAACCAATCTGGATATATATAATTTATATCCTAATGCTAAAAGTATCCTCTCACTTTATAGAATTTGGTCGGGGGAATGTATGTTGATGAACGATTGTCTGGTCAGGCAAAAGATGGATGAAATTGAAACCGGGTAGGTAGTCACGATCTTCGCGAACGGCCGTATCATTGGGCCAGGCAGCAAATTGAGAGAATAAGCTGGGAACGGCCGTATACAAAATGCCATCTCGCACTGTCTGCATAGATTGGTGAACGTGTCCATAAAACACCCCGCGCAGCCGCTCTTTGGCCGGAAGCAACGCCTGGTGCAACTGCTCCCCATTGATCACCAACATGTACGCATCCATCCAGATTGAGTTCAGCGGCAGTACTGGGAAATGAAGAAAAACGGCCAACGGTGGCCCATCGGGAGTGGCTTCTGCCCGGACTATTTCCATCTGCGCCTCAGACAGCACCCCATGCGGATCAATTTCATCCGGGCCGCGCGCGTCCAGCACCAAAAAGCGGTATCCCTTCACATCAAATGTGTACGCCAATGTATCTAAATTGACAGAAAAATCTTGGCGCGACCCCAGTTTAAGGTACTGTTGAATGAGCCGTGCGCGATCATGATTGCCTGTGGCAAAATAAACAGGCATCTTCAATTGCCCAAAAATCTTAGCTGCCCGCTCATACGAACCCACATCCGGGTCAGTGACCACATCCCCCGTGTGAATCACAAAATCAGGCGTTGTCGGCAAGTTGTTTATAATTTCCACGGCGCGCTCGGCACACGGTTGTGAACGATACCCATGACGACTGTAAACGGCCGTAGGCCCGATGTGCGAGTCACTTATATGAACAAAATAAACAACCTCTGTTGGTTTTTGCATACAGTCCCAAAGAAGAAAAAGCGACGCTGAGTGCACCTATCGTACACAGCAGCGCCGCCTGCGTCAATGCTGAAATATTGACTGTTTCCCTAAAAGATCATTGACCAGCCACCAAAACCGAGCCAAGATCAGCCACCAACTGTGAAACAGTCCCATCCATGAGGTCAAAGAAGCCAGAAGGCGCAACACCAATCCAAATGATGAACAGCAAGAAGGAAAGCATAATGGCCAGCTCGCCACCATTCAAATCGCGCAGCTTTTCATTCTCAGGATTGTCTAGCGGCCCCATAAAGACCCGTTGGAACATCCACAGCAGGTAAACGGCCGCTAAAATCACACCCGTGGTTGCAAACGCAGTGAAAATCCACGCATGTGCACCCAAAGCATAATCCTGTGTCGCACCCATCGAACCCAGCAAAATAGTGAACTCGCCCACAAAGCCATTCAAACCGGGCAAGCCCATGCTGGAAAGCGTGACAATGAGCGTCAAGGCACTGAATACCGGCATTACCTTCCAAACGCCACCATATTCTTTAATTTCGCGCGTGTGGCGCTGCTCATATAGCACACCCACAATAAAGAACAACGCGCCAGAGCTGATGCCGTGATTCACACCCTGCAAAATTGCGCCCTGAATACCCTGATCGTTCAGCGAGAAGATACCCAGCATCACAAAACCCAAGTGGCTGATACTGGAATACGCTACCAGCTTCTTTACATCTTTCTGGGCAAAGGAAACAATTGCCCCATAAATGATGCCAATGATGGCCAACACCGCAATTGCCGGGGCAAATTTGCTGGCTGCATCCGGGAACAATGGCAGGTTAAAGCGAATAAAGCCATACGTCCCCATCTTTAGCAACACGCCTGCCAAAATCACAGAACCGGCCGTGGGAGCCTCGGTGTGCGCGTCTGGCAACCAGGAGTGGAAGGGGAAAATCGGTACTTTAATGGCAAAAGCAATGGCAAAACCAATAAACAGCCAATTTTGCGCTTCGGCAAACATAGAACGCCCAGCAATCAAATCTGGTAGTGAGAAAGTGTCGTTGGTGATGCCCATGTACAAAATGCCCAGCAGCATCAGCAAAGAGCCAGCCATCGTGTAGAGAAAGAACTTGATGGCTGCATACACACGGTTCTTGCCGCCCCAAATGCCAATGAGGAAGTACATCGGCACCAGCGTAAATTCCCAGAAGATGTAGAACAGGAACAAATCCTGCGCCAAGAATACGCCAATCATGCCCACTTCCAGCAGAAGCATGAAGATATAATATTGCCGGATTTGGGTGGTGATGGCGTTCCAGGAGGAAGGAATTGCCAGCATCATGATGAAGGTGGTGAGCAGCACCATCAAAATGCTGATCCCATCAATCCCCATGTGGTACTCAATACCCCACGGCTCAATCCAATCAAAGCGATCCACCCATTGCAGGCCAGCAACCCCCGTTTCAAACTGCCCTAGTACAACCAGCGACAAGGCAAAAGTGGCAATTGAGGTGCCAATTGCCACCCATTTCATGGCGTTGTCAGACGCTTTACGCATGATCAGCAAGATAACAACGCCGATCAGCGGGAAAAATGTTAGAAGTGATAAAATGCCCATTCTTTCTCCAAACCAAATCTGCGGAGTTCGCATCCTCAGATGCGAACGTTAGGCATCTAAGGATGCCCACTCCTCGCAGTTTTTAAATAATTAGCCAGCAAAAACCGGCCACAAGAAGTAAGCCAAAAGCGCAACCGTACCGAGCAAAATGCCTAAAGCGTAGGTACGGGCATATCCAGTTTGCGACATCCGCAAGCCGCCAGCCAGCCAGCGAGCCGCCTGCCCCGCGCCGTTCACCAAGCCATCAACACCTTGTTTGTCTAGCACGTCAGAGGCAAAGTTGGCAAAGACTACAAAGGTATCGCGGATGATGCGTTCATGCACAAAGTTGTGCCATAAATCCCAATCAATGGTGAAGCCCAAAAAGCTAGCCAGACGGTTGAACAGCGGGATGATGCCTTTCATGTAAAGTGTGTCAAAGGGCAGCACGGCCATCCACCAGATGGGTGTGCCTTGCAGCGGATCCCGCTCATCGGCGGATTGCCAACGATTTCGATAAACCAAATAAATTGCCGCCGCCAAAGCCAGCACTGCCAAAATGGTAGAGATGATTGCCACATCAAACTGCACCCAGGTGGGCGTATGGGGCAAATGGATAATGCCTTCCTCTGAAAGATGGAACGATTCAATGGAATGCTCTAACCAATGCTCCAATGCTAAATTGATGCCGTAATCATGTGCTTCTGAGGCTGCTTTGTAAGCGGGTTCGCTAAAGTAAGGCAAGTTGAGTAAGCCACCCAATACAGCTAAGGCAGCTAGAATCATTAACGGCCGTGTCATAATTGGCGGGCTTTCATGGGCATGTTCGGCCGCTTCGTGACGCGGTTTGCCAAAAAAGGTCATCTTGAGCTGCCGCCCCATGTAAAACGCCGTGCAAAATGCCGCAATCGTTAGCAGCCAGTACACAATGGTAAAGATTGTGCCGTCGTTGGTGCTGGCATGAGCCAAAATCTCATCTTTAGACCAGAAGCCAGCCAACGGCACAATGCCTGCCAGAGCCAAAGAGCCAATCATGTAAACCGCAAACGTTGTGGGCATCTTATGCCGCAGACCGCCCATCGTCCGCATGTCTTGCGGATCGAAGGTGTCGTGCTCGTCATGGTGGCCATGCGAAATGTGGTGATGCCCATGCTCCATGCCGTGAATGACGGAGCCAGAACCGAGAAACAGCAATGCCTTAAAAAAGGCGTGGGTAATCAGGTGGAACATGCCCGCCACATAGGCTCCCATGCCAACAGCCGCAATCATAAACCCTAGCTGGCTCACCGTGGAGTAGGCCAACACTTTTTTGATATCGAACTGCGTAAAGGCAATCAACCCGGCAAAAAGTGCCGTCGCTGCCCCGATCAGTGCCACTAAATCGGGGGATGAGATGCCCAAGAAGCTAATAACTGCGCCACTTTCGCGCACAATCTCAAACAGCACGTTGCTGCGTACAATCAGGTAAATGCCAGAAGTCACCATCGTGGCGGCATGAATAAGTGCAGAAACAGGCGTGGGGCCAGCCATAGCATCTGGTAGCCAGACATACAGCGGAATCTGCGCCGATTTACCAGCGGCGCCTGCCAAAAACAGGGCGGTGATGGCCGTCAGTACGCCACCTAGCGACGCTTCAAACAGGCCAAAGTGAACCATGTGGCCGCTCTCAAACATCTCTACCGCGCTGTCAAAAACGGGCTGGAACTCTAACGATTTGAACGTCCAGAAGGTGAGGCTCATCGCCAAAATCATGGCCAGGTCACCCACGCGGTTGGCCACAAACGCTTTGCGGGCAGCGTCGGCATTCATCGCTTCGCCCTGCTCATTTACCCGGTCAAACCAGAAGCCAATCAGCAGGAAGGAACATAAACCGACGCCTTCCCAACCCACAAATAACATCAGGTAGTTGTTGCCCGTCACCAGGATGAGCATGAAAAAGAAGAACAGGTTCAGGTAGGTAAAGAAGCGAGAGAAGTGAGGGTCGCCGTGCATGTAGCCGATAGCGTAAATGTGAATGAGAGACCCAACCCCCGTCACCACCAGCATCATCGTCACGGAGAGGGTGTCAATTTGTATCGCCCACGGCACATAGAAATCGCCTACGTTGATCCAATCAAACAGTAAAACAATTTCCGCGTGAAATTCGTGTGCGCGTAAGCCAAAAAACAGAGTGACAGCGATGGCAAACGCCGCCAAGGCCATGAGGCTGGCAAACCAGCCAGACCATTTTTCACCCGTTTGCCTGTTGTACGCCACAAAGCGTCGCCCAACCAAACCGTTGAACAAAACGCCAATAAGCGGAAAAATCAAGATTAGGGGAGCTAAACCAAAAATTCCCATAAATTATGCAATTACCTAATTACCTAATTACTAAATTACAATTAGCTATAATTGAGTAACTGAGTAATTGAGTAATTTCCTCCTCTTCAATCAACCCTTCATTAAGTTGATTTCATCAATGTTGATGCTCTTCTTGCTGCGGAAAATGGTGACGATGAGTGCCAGACCGACAGCAACTTCGGCCGCCGCCACGGTGATAACAAAAAAGACCAAAACCTGCCCGTCCAGGTCGCCGAGGTGGCGCGCGAAGGCGACAAAAGCCAAATTTGCTGCGTTGAGCATCATTTCAATTGACATAAACACGATAATGGCGTTGCGGCGCGTTAGCACACCGAGCGCACCGAGCGAAAATAGAATGGCACTCAGAGCAATGTACCAGTTGATGGTGAGTTCCAGTTCCATAATTTATGCCTCTTTCTTCTTTCTGCGGGTGAAGACGGCCACGCCAATGATGGCAGCCAAGAGCAAAACACCGGTTACCTCAAAGGGGAGTACGTAAGCCTCAAATAGCCTGAGACCTAAAGCAGAGGGGCTGGCATCTATTACGGCCGTTTCACCCCCACTCCCAACGCCACTCTGCGCCAGCGCAAAACCAAAACCCGCCACCAGCAACCCTACTAGCACAAACGCCACCGCCCGATGATACCGTTCGCTACCTTCAACCCCGGCAATGCCCTGCAACTGTTCCGCGCCCAAAAGCATGATCACGAAGAGGAACAGCACCATGATGGCTCCGGCATACACCGTAATTTGCACCATCGCAATAAAGGGGGCATTCAAAACCACATACAGCACGGCAATTGCCGTAAAATTAAGTACCAGCCAGAGCGCACTATGCACCGCATTTTTGCTAAGCAGCATCATAATGGCTGAGGTAATAGAAACCAGCGCCATCAAGATAAACACAATAAAAACTGATCCACTTCCCATTTCTAGTCGCCTTTCCTTAACCCAGCTTTGTTTAATCCGGGTCTTCCATATCGGGGATGGATTTATCGAATGTGCCTGGCTCTACGGTTTGCGGAGTGGAACGGCCGTTCACAGGCACATCCACAATCAGCATATCCTTCGTATAAATGGCACTCGCCCGATCGTAAAAGCTCAATTCATATTCGTTTTCCAGCACAATTGCCTGTGTGGGGCAAGCATCTTCACAGTAGCCACAAAAAATGCAGCGCAGCATGTTGATCTCATACGTACTGGCATACCGCTCACCTGGTGAAAAACGTTCCTCATCGGTATTTTCAGACGCTTCTACAAAAATGGCATCTGCCGGGCAAGCGGCCGCACACAAAGAGCAACCAATACACCGTTCCAGGCCATTGTCATACCGCTTCAGCTCATGCCGCCCCTTAAAACGACGACGCACTGGGCGCTTAATGTCGGGGTATTGAACCGTAACCGGATCCTGAAACATATGCTTCAGCGTGGTTGCCATCCCCTTGAGTAATTCACCAATCATAGAAATCTCCGAAAAACCGCTAACCTAAACCAATCAGTCGCAGCAGCGAATCAAACACGCCCTCTTCTCGCAAAACAATAAATACCGCCACAATAATGAAATTGAATACAGAAATGGGCAGTAGCCGCTTCCAGCCAAGCCCCATCAACTGGTCGTAACGAAAACGGGGGAATGAGGCGCGAATCCAAATCATCAAGAAGAGGAAGAATACAATCTTCAAAATCATGTAGAGGAAGCCCAGGCCAGGCAGGGCATCTACAAAGGGACCCCGATAACCACCAAAGAAGAGAACCACAATGATGGCACTAAAAATAATCATCTTCATGTACTCAGCCATGAAAAACATGCCAAAGCGCATCCCGCTGTACTCAACCGAATACCCAGCAGAAAGCTCCTGCTCCGCCTCCAGCAAGTCAAAAGGCGCACGTTGTAGTTCCGCCATCATGCCAATGAAAAAGACAATGGCAGCAATCGGCTGCCGAAATGCAAACCAACCATCTGCCTGGGCAGCGACAATGTCACCCAAATTCATAGAGTCGGCCAGCATGATGGGGATGAGAATAGTTAACCCTAACGCCAATTCGTAGCTAATCATCTGGGCAGAGGCGCGAATGCCGCCCAACACGGCATATTTACTGTTGGATGCCCAACCTGCTAACACAACCCCGTAAACGCTAATTGAGGTGATGGCCAACAAAAAGAGTGCAGCGACGTTCAAACCAGGGGCAATGGCAAAGTATGGGGTGAATTCAGCCCCAAAAATATTAATCTCACCTGCCCAGGGAATCACCGCCAGCAAAATGATCGCGGGCATCACGGTTAGCATCGGGGCCAGCGTGTATGTGATGCGATCTACTTTGGCTGGTGTCATGTCTTCCTTGAAGAACAACTTCACGGCATCGGCAGCGGGCTGAAAAAAACCAGCCAGCAATTTACGCTCTGCTCCACCGCCCCGGCGCGGCAGCGGGATGTACCCTGCCCGATTCGGGCCAACCCGTGCCTGCAAGCGAGCCAACAACTTTCGTTCCAGTAGCGTGGTGTAGGCAAAACCGGTAATGACGGCAAATGAAATGATGAATCCTACAATTAAGGCACGTAGCGCAATTTGTCCTGGTGTCATACGTTTCCTCTTGTTACGTTAGTTCGCGGTTTGACGCAGTTTCAGCTCGAAAAATCCCGCCTGGTAAGGCACACCGCGTAGCAAAGCAACACCTTCTGGCGCATCTTCATTCACACGCAGCTGCGCTTGCAGTGGCTTGTTATGAAGATCAAGCTCAATGCTGGCTCCATTGTTTAGCTGCAACCCGGCGGCATCATTGGGGTGCAGAATAAGCGTTGGTTGCGCCATCCGCTCTGCCAAAAGCTCTGTGTGATTGATAAGTGTGCCCGGGGTGAAGAGTGCGGCCGTTCTCACCACAGCCATCCCATCCGGCAGATCATCACTCACATCCGCCACTTCAAAATGATCCACGTCGCCAGCTTCCGCCTCGACTGCCCACTGCATCCCCAAACCAACCCGGTTTTCGTAGGCGTTGCCGCCGTAATACAGGTCATCGCCACCCACGTCTGGCCACTGCTTTTCTACTTTGGCCAGAGCGCGATAGTCCATCGCTTTGTATTGCGGCACAGCCTTGGCCAAATCGCGGAAAACAAGGCTGGCAGCAAAAGCTGGCTTCTCCAGGCCAACACGTTCGCCAATTTGGGCCAAAATTTGCCAGTCGGGGCGGGCTTCGCCGATGGGCTGGATGGCGGGGTAGTACCGCTGCACCCGGCGTTCGCCGCTGGTGAAGGTGCCTTCGCGCTCCGCCCAGCTTTGGGCTGGCAAAACGACGTCAGCATGTACGGCCGTCTCCGTCAAAAACAGCTCTTGCACCACCAAAAAGTCCAGCTTGCCCCGGTCAGTCATCAGCCCATCACCGATGGGGTCGGCTGCTAGCACAAACAGTGCGTTCAATTCACCACTTTGGGCAGCGGCATAAATTTCACTCGCGCTCATGCCTGGCTCAGCAGCCGCCTTGTAACCTGGCTCCAGCGCGGGATGAATGCCCATGTCCCAAGCACCCTGCGTATTGTTGTGCGGCCACACCGGAATCAGGCCGTTATTCGGCCGTCCGGCGTGGGCTTCTTCATTTTTAATCAGAAGCAGATTGGCTAACAGTTTGGCCACTGCCTCTGTTTCTTCGTACTTCAGCCCTTCTGCGCCATAAAAAGCCACCACATTGTTAGCCTGCATAATCGCATCAGCAGCCGCCTTGATCGGGCTGTTATCGGCATCGGCAACGGCCACTTTGGCATCATTCACCAGTTGGCGCAGGGTGGCAACTGCCTGCCCTGGCCGGTAATGAATGAGATGACGGGCATTTTGATCCAGGCGCGTCGGACGCAGGTTCAACAGAACCAATGCCGCCCCGCGCTCGATTGCCTGCTTCACACGCAGCCACCAGACTGGCACCTCTTCGTGCAGGTCACTGGCAACCACCACAATAGCATCTCCCTGCCCCAAATTAAGCAGGTTGCTGCCCTGGCTAATGCCCACCTTGGCCACGACATCGCCCCCAGCCAAACGACGGTTAGCTAAGTCAATACTACTACTGCCCAGACCTTTACGGATGAGCTTTTGGAAGAGGAACATATCTTCGTTGCTGACGCGGTCGCCACTAACGCCAGCAACGGCCGTGCCATACTGCTGCAACTTCCCGGCCACCGCATCCAGCGCCTCGTTCCATTCAACCTCAACCAGCTCACCATTTTTACGCATCAGAGGCTTCGTCAACCGGTCCGGCGCATCGGCAAAATGGTGGATAAATCGATCTCTATCCGAAATCCAAATCTCATTCACCTGCTCATTCTGCCGCGGCATGATGCGTTTAATCACGGAACGGCCGCCCGACTTCGCCTCACGCCGCGTGCTAAAGGTCATGTTCGCACCGGAGGGTGAGTGCGGCGATAAGGTCGCCACTGGCGTTAACTCCCACGGACGCGCCCCAAACCGGAAATCGGCCGTTGTCAGCGCACCTACTGGGCAAATATCGGTGGTATTGCCGCTCCAGTAAGAGTCAAAACCGGGGTCAGACATCGTCACAATTTCCAGGCTGCGTCCCCGGTTGTGAAAGTGAATCACCGGATCGTCCACAATTTCATCCTGAAAGCGCACGCAACGGCCGCATTGAATGCACCGTTCCCGATCCAGGTAAATCAGTTCACCCAGCGGCACATGCTTTTCCAACTTCAGCTTCAGACTGTAGTCCATCCGGCTGGTGCCTTTCCCGTGCTCCATCGTTAGATTTTGCAGTGGGCATTCGCCCCCTTTGTCACAGACAGGGCAGTCCAGCGGGTGGCTGGTGAGCAAAAACTCAATGACGTCTTCACGCGCTTCGGTCACGGGGTCGGTGGTTGTGCGAACCACCATGCCTTCACTTACCGCCACCGTGCAGGCCGTTTGCAGCCCACGGAAGTTTAGCTTGGGAGTGCCATCTTCTTCTAGAGCCAGTTCACCCGTAGCGCGGTCGCGCACTGGCAAGCCGATTTCCACCAGGCACATGCGGCACATGCCCACCGGCTCCATTTTAGGGTGGTAGCAAAACACCGGAATGGGATTTTCAATCATTTTGGCAGCGTCAACGACTAGCGTTCCCTTCGGCACGCTCAGTTCCACGCCATCAATCGTCAAGGTAACCTGATCGCTCATACAGTTCCTCTTCCAGAGGGTTTTGTAAATTTAGTCGGTGGGAGTGGGAACGGCCGTTTCCTGCCGCCCTGCCTTCACCTTAGCTTCATACTCGTTGGCAAAATGCTTATAAGTACCTAACACCGGGCTCGTCGCAAAATCACCCAGCGCACACAACGTCCTGCCGCCAATCTTGCTGGCAACGCTCCGCAGCACATCCAAATCCTTTTGCGTGCCTTCACCCTTGTTGATCCGCGTCAGCAGCTTATCCATCCAGAAAGTCCCTTCACGACAAGGCGTACACTTTCCGCAAGATTCATGCTTAAAAAAGTGAGACAGCTTCATCGCCACCCACACCATATCCACCGTTTCATCCATCACCACCACAGAGCCAGAGCCCATATCAGAACCAAACGGCTTCAAACCTTCATAGGTGATCGGCGCATCCAGCGCATCTACCACCACCACCGGGCCAGACCCACCAATGGGCAGCAATGCCTTAAACTGCTTATCATTCAAAATGCCGCCACCAAACTCCTCACCATAGATCAGTTCACGGTAAGGCATCCCCATATCCACTTCATACGTGCCTGGGTTTTTGATGTGGCCGCTCAAACACATAATTTTGGGACCAGGACTTTGCTCCGTACCCATCGAGCGGTACCAATCAGCCCCATTCAGCAAAATTGACGGTACATTAGCCATCGTCTCGGTGTTATTCACCACCGTTGGCTTCTGGTAAACCCCCTCAACGGCTGGGAAAGGCGGGCGCGACCACGGCTGCCCCAACTCCCCCATCAAAGAGTTCAACAGCGCCGTCTCCTCGCCACAAATGTAAGCCCCTGCCCCAAAATAGTTAATCATCTCGCAGCTAAACTCCGAGCCAAAAATATTATCGCCCAAAATGCCGGCTTCGTAACAATCCCGAACGGCTTCCTCGATGCGGTGACCAATCCCCATAAACTCGCCGCGCATGTAGTTAAACACGGTCTGCGCCCCAACGGCATAAGCGGCAATCATGGCTCCTTCAATAATCTGGTGCGGATTATGCTCCAGCAAAGCCCGATCCTTAAACGTCCCCATCTCAGACTCGTCGGAATTCACCGCAATATATTTTTCGCCCGGTGCTTTGGGAATAAAGCTCCACTTCAAACCGGTAGGAAAACCCGCGCCCCCGCGCCCTCGCAAACCAGAAGCCTTGACAATATCAATTACTTCATCCGGCTTGTATTCTTTCAATACTTTTTGCAAGGCCTCATAGCCGCCATTTGCTTGATAGACGTCCAGCTTATGAATATTCTCAATATCTCGATGACGCAGTAAAACGTGAGCCATTACTTAACCCCATTCACTCAAAACGTGCGAATTACTTCGCAAACGCAGAAATTTGCTCAACAATTGACGGTTCCGGATTTTCAGCCGCTGCCTCAGCCCGCAAGCGAGAAATCAACTGGTCGAACTTTTCTTCATCCAGATTTTCCTCAAATTTCAAATTGCATTGCAGCATCGGTGCGCGATCACAGGCTGCCAAACACATGACCGTTTTCAGCGTAAACAAACCATCATTCGTCGTACCCTCAACCGGAATATCCAGCTTGCGAGAGGCCATCTCCACAAATTCATCCGCGCCGCGCAAGGCACAAGCTAAATCATTGCAAACTTCCAACACAAACTTACCAACTGGTTCCTCATAGTAAAGTGTGTAAAAACCAGCTAAAGACAAAACGTGTGTCGGGTCTAAATCCAGGATACCTGCCACCTCGTGCATCGCTTCACGGCTGGTAAAGCCATATGCTTCTTGCGCCAGATGCATGAGTGGTAAAACGGCCGATTTCTTATGCGGAAACCGTGCTAAAATCCCTTCAACCTCTTCAGGATACTTTTCTTGAAGCAACATACCTATCTACCCACCGGGTTTACCGGTCAATTTCACCTAAAACAATATCAATCGAGCCAATAATCGAAACCAAATCCGCCACAAACAATCCCTTAGACATAATTGGCAGCGAAGCCACATGCACATACGATGGCGTACGGAAATGTACCCGTGCCGGTTTCGGCCCACCATCACCACGCAAGTAACAGGCAAACTCACCACGCGGTGATTCGATGCTTTGGTACACATACCCCTCTGGAGCGCTAAAACCTTCCGTCCACAGCTTGAAGTGATGAATCACGGCTTCCATACTGTGTCCCAGCTCAGACCGAGGCGGCGGTACGATTTTACGGTCATCAATATTCACTGGCCCTGGAGATAAGCGATCCATTGCCTGCTGGATAATCCGCAGGCTCTCCCACAGTTCCTTCATGCGACAGCGATAGCGCGCATACACGTCCCCATCCGTCTCCACGGGCACATCAAACTCATATGTTTCGTACCCTGAATACGGCTGTGCTTTGCGAATGTCCCAATTTACGCCAGAGCCACGCAGGCTGGGGCCAGTCATCCCCCAATCCATTGCTTGTTCGGCTGTAACCACGCCAATCCCTTTAGTGCGGTCCAAAAAGATAGGATTGTTCTTGAGAAGCGCTTCATAGTCAGCTATTTTGGCCGGAAAAAAGTCTAGGAACTGACGCACAGCCGGTTCGAACTCTTCTGGCACATCTCGCCACAAACCACCAGGGCGGAAATAGCTCACCATCATCCGCTGGCCAGCCACCATCTCAAACAAATCCAGGATGTATTCACGTTCCCGGAAGCAATAGAGGAACACTGACATGGCCGCTAAATCCAGTGCATGCGTGCCCAGCCAAACCAAATGGCTAGAAATCCGCGCCAATTCGGTCAAAATAATGCGGATTGTTTGGGCACGAAAGGTTGCTTCAACACCCAACAGTTTTTCTACCGCCAGGATGTAGCCTAAATTGTTGGACATGGGCGAGAGGTAATCCATGCGGTCTGTCATCACCAGCGCCTTGGTGAAGGTTTTGGATTCCATGCTCTTTTCTACGCCCGTATGTAAAAAGCCAATGTCTGGAGCCAGATTGACGATATTTTCACCGTCCAGCTCGACCAACAGGCGGAGAACGCCGTGCGTACTGGGATGCTGCGGCCCCATGCTGAGGAGCATATGTTCTTCAGCATTTTCAATTTCCATGCCGGTGCCAACTTTGGCCCGAAGTTCTTCTACAGTTAACTCTTGGATGGTGTCACTACCAGAGAGAATGGTCATAATCAGCCTCTTTATTGCCCAGCTTTACGTTTTATTCTTTGGCGTATGGCTTCTTAGTGTTAATTTCCTCCCAGTTAAAGGAGAACTGAACTTCTTCGTATCCCAATGGATAATCCTTGCGTAGTGGGTGACCTTGCCAATCTTCTGGCAAGAATAGGCGGCGCAGACTCCCATTGTCCTTAAAACGAATGCCCATCAAATCGTACACTTCCATTTCCAACCAGGTGGCAATAGACCAAATGGAGCCAACCGTTTCCGGGCCATCTTCCGGGTCTTCTACCCAAGTACGCAACCGCAAACGGTGGTTGTTATCGTATGAGTAGAGATGGTAATTGACAGCAAACCGGGGGAAATCGGGCAAAAAATCGTCTGCACAAATATCTGAAAGGAATTTGTAACTTAGATCAGGGTCTTTCTTCAGCAATTGACAAACAGCCTTAATCTGGTCTTTGCGGATGTACAGTGTTTGTTCACCCCGAAAATCGTTACTATCTTCAATGGCATCTGGGAAAGCAGCTTCAATCTTCCCAATAACTTGTTGATCGACATTCATACTTGTTCATCTCCAGAGCAAATCTCTGATTTGTAACTATTGGGTGTCATACCCTCGAAAGCGTGAGTGACAAACGTTAATAGTCACTCTGATTTTAAGCGTGGTCGGTGAGTTTTTCGCCACGTACTTTTTCGTGCAGGGTCATAAATCCGTCAATCAAGGCTTCTGGACGAGGCGGGCAGCCTGCCACATATACATCAACCGGCACAATTTCATCAACGCCTTGCACAATGGCGTAGTTGTTAAAGATTCCGCCACAAGATGCACAATCACCCATGGCAATGACCCATTTAGGTTCGGGCATTTGGTCGTACAGGCGGCGTACCACAGGGGCCATCTTGCGCGACACGCGACCAGCGACAATCATCAGGTCTGATTGGCGGGGAGAGGGACGGTTAAGTTCCATCCCAAAGCGGGAAGCATCATAGTGGGACGCTTGGGAGGACATCATTTCTATGGCGCAACAGGCCAAGCCAAAAAGCATGGGCCACATGGCATTGGTGCGCCCCCAATTAACTAAATCTTCTAAACGAAGGGTGATAACACCCATGTCTCCTAATTTTTGTTCTATTCCCATTCCAATATTCCTTTCTTCCACACCCAAACATCGCCGAGGATGAAGAGCACCATGAAGATGCCCATCACGGCCAGACCGTAAAGACCTAGTTTGCGGAAGGTGACGGCCCAGGGAACCAGAAGAATAATGTCAACATCAAATAGAATGAACAGTACCGCAATGCGATAAAATTTAACGGGCAGCCTCCGCTGTGCCTCGCCAATGGCCACGATGCCAGATTCGTAAGGAATCATTTTGCTGCGGGCATTTTCTTTTGGTTTGGGGCCTAAATTCAAGGACAGAACCGGGAGCAGAACCGCAAAAAAGAGGGCAATACCGATGAGGACAGCGATGGGCAGGTATTCAACTAATACAGGATTATTTTCCATAAGGTAAGCTACTCATGCCTGGGTGATTATTATCACAATTTAGAAAATTTTTGGCTGAAAATGTTTGTAGCGATATGTTTTTTCTTCCCGGATGATCTTCTGTGCATTCTATCACAAGCAATTTTGGGGAGCAACAAAGGCAAGGTGGAAAAAAGGGGAAATTAGCGCCTTTTTGTATCGGCGATTGTGTGCCAAGTGGAATGAAAAACCCAACGGCCGTTTCCAACCATTGGGCTCTATTTTTGGGGAAATTACGGCGAGATTAGCTTAAATAATCCCGCAACGCTTTGCTGCGGCTAGGATGGCGCAATTTGCGTAGCGCTTTGGCTTCGATTTGGCGAATGCGCTCGCGGGTCACACCAAAACTGCGGCCTACCTCTTCCAGTGTGTGGTCTTTGCCATCATTCAGACCAAAGCGCATCTCTAGCACTTCACGCTCACGCTCACTTAGGAAGCCAAGCACGTTGCGAATTTGCTCACGCAATAGCTCTTTGGAAGCTGCATCTACCGGTTCCTGAGCACTTTCGTCAGGGATAAAATCGCCATATTCGGTAGAATCCTCATTGCCCACAGGCGATTCTAGCGACATCGGATCCATTGAAATGCGCTTGATGTCCCGAATTTTGGAGACTGCTTGCTTCCATTTGCGGTTGAGTACCGGATCGACAGGTTGCTCATCCTTGAGGGCTTGTTTAATCGCTTCCGATTCATCTGGCGTTAGATAATCGAGTTCCAATGCCAATTCCTCGTCACTTGGCTCGTGGCCTAGTTGTTGCACCAAATCTCGCTGGAGCTTGACGATTTTGTTGATGGTTTCAAACATGTGTACAGGGATGCGAATGGTGCGTGCCTGGTCGGCAATGGCGCGACTAACGGCCTGGCGAATCCACCAGGTAGCGTAGGTGCTAAATTTGTATCCTTTAGTGTGATCAAACTTCTCCACAGCCCGCAGCAAGCCGACATTGCCTTCTTGAACCAGATCAAGCAGATGGATGCCGCGCCCCATGTACCGTTTGGCGACTGAAACAACCAGACGCAAATTGGCTCCGGTGAGGTTCACTTTGGCTTCTTCGGCCAGTTCGTAAATCATGAATTCGTTGTATTTGAGACCAACCATATCTTCAGACAGCCATTCACGGAAGGTATCTGAGGAGGAGAATCCATTATTAGCTTTGTATTCGTTGGCAACGCGGCGGGAAATATCTAGTGGCAATAGGTAAACGGCCGTAAACATATGAAAGCAGGATTGTGCCAAATCTGTCCAGGTATCATCCTGACCCCAATTACCGTTGTTTAAATATTGACGCAAATAAGAGCTCTCTTGAGTCCGCCAACCTCGGCGCAAATTACGTGCTTCTTCTATAAAAGCAAGCACATCAATGCCATCTACCTCCAACACCTGACGCGCTTCTTCGACCACTTGCCAATTTTCTAGCAAGTTAGCGTAGTTTGCGTTCATTGCTAGGAAATCAACTTCCTCTTCGGAATCGGCCCCGTCCTGGTTCACATCATTGTTGAGTCGGTCTAGCACAGATGCGGCCGTTAGCTGGGTAGAGAGCCAAATTTCCTGATCGGCCGTAAGCAATGGCACTTGCCCAATCTCTTTGAGATAAGTGTGTACCGGATCGTCCTCCACGGTGCCAGTTAGATAAGACGTGGTTTCTTCTTTATTGTTTTCTTCGTCAGGATCGCTAAGCAAGCGAGAGGTTTCGCTAAAATCATCCAGCGTCTCCCCATTATCAGAGACGATGCGAATATTGAGTTTTTGCAGGCGTGCATATAAACGTTCGGCCTGCTCTTCATCAGCTGACGCGAGCAGCGCCTGCACATCGGATTCGTTGATTTCACGAGAGCGGCGAGCTTGCTTCACCAACGCTTCGATGTCAATAACTTCTTCGTTCTCATCTTCAACGTTTTCTTCGAAATTATTGTCTAATTGAGATAAATCCATTGCTTTATATTCCTAACCTAATGGTTATCGGATTATGGTAGTTCTTTATGAAATGAATCGGCCACTACAAACAGATATTCTTAGCAGCTTCAAAAACGGCCGTTCAAAGCATCTTCTGCCCTGCGACGACTGGTGGCAGACATGGAATCTCTGGCTTTATTAAGCTGTAAGACAGCCACGGGCAATTCGCGGAGCTGTTGCTGGTAAATAGCCAAAGCTTCTGTGTCGCCCTCATTTTGTGCCTCATAAAGCAGATGTTTGACTTCACTCAATAACTGTCGCACCTGGGCCAGACGCCAGTCTAGCACTGACAAAACAAGCGTATCGGAAATTCGCTCAAGCTCAGTTTCAGGTGATTGGGGTAATGTTAGCAAGAACTTCAACCGATTTTGGAGCGTCTGCTCTAGACTATCCCACAATTCATCAATCGTGACAACCGGGGAAGCAGCAATTAAATGGTACATTTGTCGTATGATAGCGCGGTCTTCTGCCAGCAGAAAATCTTCATCCGTAACCTGAGTTTGGTCACATTCTTGCAGCTTCTGGTTAACGCGTAGAATAACGTTGGGCAATCGAATCATTTGGTGCAAAAAGTCTGCCTGACGCATGTCTGTAGCAATGGATCCAACGCCGCCCCGCCCCTTTTTGGGCACAGTTGCCCAACCAGCGTGTTCTTTTTTACTGGGCTGAGGCGTTTTTTTGGGGGTAACGGCCGTTTCTTCTCGCCTCAGAGTTCGCTTAGGTCTTTCTGGCAAGCGAATTTGCCGCAAGGCACGTTCGTCAATTCGCAGCGTCCGCGCCAACTGCTGCCAATAATGGTCACGCTCAATCGGGTCTTGAATATCTTTGATGAGTGGGAGGACTTGTTGGGCAACGGCCGTTTTCGCCTTGGCATCATTCATATCCAACCCAGCCGTCGCCACAGAAATCACGTAGGCCACCACGGGCTTCGCTTGAGCCACCAGTTTGGGCCATTCTTCCGGGTTTTCCTGGATGATATTGTCTGGGTCCTTACCCTCTGGCAAGGTGATAACGCGAATGTCCGCCTGGAGACGGCCTTCGTGATGAACGAGACCACGGGCATCAAACTTCACTTCCACTTCGCGGTCGAGCGTTTCACGGGCTACCTGCAAGCTCCGTAGCGTGGCTTGGGCGCCTGCGGCGTCGGCATCCAGCGCCAGCACAAACTGTTTGGTATACCGCTTAAGCAAGCGTAGCTGCCGCTCTGTTAACGCCGTGCCCATCTGAGCCACCACGTTGCGAAACCCGGCTTGCCAAGCCTGCATCACGTCCATGTACCCTTCCACAATTACCGCCTGCCGCGCCTCACGGATGCCGCGTTTAGAGCTATCCAGCCCGTAAAGCAGATGGCTTTTGTCAAAAAGGGCGGTTTGGGGCGAATTCAGGTATTTGGGGATGCCGTCTTTTTCTAATGTGCGTGCGCCGAATCCGACGATACGGCCGTCTACATCCCGAATCGGTATCATCAAACGGTTACGAAAGCGGTCGTACTTGGTGCCTTTGTCTGGATTTTCCGTCAGCAGCCCAGCCGCTAACAACTCCTGGTCGCTGTACCCCTGCATGTTGAAGTGCGAGCGGCACGCATCCCAGGAATCTAAGGCAAAACCCAAGGCAAATTGGGCAATCGTTTCCTCATGCAAACTGCGTCGAGCCACATATTGTCTGGCTCCTTCCGCCTGGGGCGCGTGCAAAAATAGCTGGTGGAAGTAATCAGCGGCGGCTTGCAGCAACCCAGCCTGCTTGTTTTGCGCCTTTTGTTTTTCCTTGTCAACGGGCTTCCGCTCTTCCAGCGTCACGCCAGCCCGCTGCGCCATATTTTTGAGCGCTTCCTTGAACTCCCAGCCCTCTTTTTTCATGACAAAGGAGAACAGATCACCACCTTCGGCGCAGGCACCAAAGCAACGCCACGTTTGGGTTTCTGGGAAGACAAAAAAGGCGGGTGTGCGGGTGTTTTGGTGGAAGGGGCAAAAGCCAGCGTAATTCCGCCCTGAACGGCGCAATGAAACGCTTTCAGAGACAATATCTACTAAATCAAGCCGACTTTTAATTTCTTCAGTAACGGTCATATGGTCAAGGACAAATCCAATTAGTTGAGCCTGCCCAAATTATACCGTAGACCTTACAAATGTTCTAAAAGATGGGGCGGAACGGCCGTAATGTTTACGACCATCTAACATTGGGCATACGGCCGTAAAAACAACAACGAATTTAACTTAGCGTAAGGAGCAAATTAGAACCCCTCAAGCTCCGACAAGTCTGCCAGACCAGTCGTTAATGAAGCAATTTTTTGCAACAACGCCAGACGATTTTCACGCACGGCCGTTTCCTCATCCATCACCAACACATCATCAAAAAAGCCGGTAATCACTGGCTTCAAATCACGCAAGGTGGCGACGAAGGTGGTCATCGTGCCATCTTGCTGAGCGGCGGCTTGTTGAGTGGCGGCGAGAAGCTGCTGCTCTGCGGGCAAGGTGAAGGCGTCGGGGCGCAGGGTGAACGTTTCGCTTTGGCTGCGGGTGATGCGGACGCAGCGGGCGTAGGCATCCAGCAGCTCCGGCCAATCCTCGGCGGCGATGGCTGCGGTAAGCGCGGTGGCAACCTGGGACGCTTTGTACGGATCGTGCCCCAATTCTGCCAAAACCGCCTTCACCACAAAGGCAGAGTGACCTAAATCGCGCAAGACGCCTTCGAGACGGCCGTTTACAAAGCCCATCATCTTCTGCAACACAGCCTCGTCACACGGCACCGGCAGCAGTTTGGCTGCGGCGGCAAACGCGGATCGCAAATCAAATGGTTGCTCATGGGCAACCAGGTTCTCGATAAGGTGCAGCGCGGCGCGGCGCAACGCAAATGGATCGTTGGAACCTTTGGGAGCCAAGCCAGCAGCAAACAAACCAGCCAAACTGTCCAATCGATCCGCTAAGGCCAGCGCCATGCCCGCTTGGCTGCTGCTGACGGCGTTGTACTGCCCCGCAATCGCCTCGGCGACGGCCTCGCTTTCACCGCTGCGCTGGGCGTAATGCCCACCCATGATGCCCTGCAAGGAGGTCATCTCGACGACCATGTTGGTAGCCAAATCTGCTTTGGAGAGGGCAGCGGCGCGAACGGCCGTTTCCATCTCATCACCGTCCAAACCCAGCATTTCAGCCACGGCGGGCGTCAATTTTTCCAGTCGATGCACCTTGTCCAACATCGAGCCGAGCTTGGCCTGGAAGGTGAGCGTCGCCAAATCGGGCAAGAAATCTTCAAGCTGGCGCTGGCTGTCCTGGTTGTAGAAAAATTCGGCGTCGGCAAAGCGGGCTTTTAGCACATGCTCGTTGCCATTCACCACAAAATTGAGGTGCTTTTCATCCCCGTTCCGCACAGCAATGAAGTAAGGCAGCAGTTGATTGTTGGCATCGTAAACCGGGAAGTACCGCTGGTGCTTACGCATGACGGCCACCAACACCTCGGCAGGCAACGCCAAAAAACGCTTGCTAAAGCGGCCCCGCAGTGGCGTTGGTTTTTCCACAAGATTAGTCACTTCGTCCAGCAAAGCGGGGTCATCGGGGATGGTTCCCCCCATTTCGGCGGCGAGCTTGCTGGAAACGGCCGTAATCTGCTGCTGCCGCTTCGCTTTGTTGATGACGATGCTGTTCATCCGCATGATGCCGCCGTAGTTGCGGGCATCGTTGATGATAATTTCCGGGGAGTCGTACGGCCGTAACCCACGACTGGTACGCCCGCTGGCAATCCCGGCGTAGCTGAACGGAATGACATCCGGGCCAAACAAAGCCACAATCCAGCGCAGCGGACGGCTGTAACTAAGGTTGGTTCGGTTCCAGCGCATACTCCGGTCAAACTTGAGACTAGCAATAAAATCAGGCAGTTGTTCAGCTAAAACCGCTGCGGCGGGACGGCCGTCTTCGCGCACAACCGCAGACACATATCGCTTATTCCCTTCTTCCACAATTTGCAAATCAGCCACGTCCACGCCCTTGCCCCGCGCAAAACCGATGGCGGCTTTGGTGGGGTTGCCATCGGCGTCGAAGGCGCGATCTGCGGGCGGCCCTTTGGCAACAGATTCCAAATCGGGCTGGCGACCAATGAGGCCGTGCACCTGCACCGCCAGACGGCGAGGCGTGCCATCCACTTCGATGCTGCTGTAGGTGAGACGGGCATTTTTGAGCAGGTTGGGTACGGCCGTTTGCAACTGCTTCAACGCCGAATCCAAATCAGACACCGGGAGCTCCTCACTGCCTATCTCCAGCAAAAACGTTTGCGGCGTCTCCGACTGAGCAAACTGCACGGTTTGAGGACGACTGAGGGAAACGGCCGCTTCCTGCAAATCTTTCAGCAGCGGATGACCCAATTCCTCACGCTGTGCTACATACAATTCAGATACTTTTCGTGCCATGCCGCGCATCCGGCGGAAATAGTTGGCCCGCTCTGTCACGCCCACCGCGCCTCGCGTATCTAAAATGTTAAATAGATGGGAGCATTTCAGATTGTAATCGTGCGCCGGAATGACCAACCCGGCCTCAATGCACCGCTTGGCTTCGCTTTCGTAAGTGTCGTACACCTGGCGAATGCTGTCTACGTCGGCCACCTCAAAATAGTAGCGGCAATGTTCAATTTCGCTTTGCAGCAGCACATTTTCGTAGCTGATGTCCGTACCGTAGGCCATCTCCCAGACGCTATCCACACCCTGCAACGCCAGGGCAATGCGATCCAAGCCATAGGTAATTTCCACAGAAACCGGATCGAGCGTGACGCCACCTGCCTGCTGAAAGTAGGTGAATTGGGTGATTTCCTGGCCGTCGAGCCACACTTCCCAGCCCAGTCCCCAGGCGCCCAGCGCGGGGCTTTCCCAGTTGTCTTCCACAAAGCGGATGTCGTGGTGGCGGGGATTGATGCCAATCGCTTCTAAACTTTTGAGATACAACTCTTGCGGATTGCCCGGATCAGGCTTGAGAATGACTTGAAGCTGGTGGTGCATCTGCATGCGATTGGGGTTGTCCCCGAAACGGCCGTCGTCTGGCCGAATACTGGGTTCCACGTAGACCACATTCCACGGCTCCGGCCCCAACACCCGCAGCACCGAAGCAGGGTTCATCGTACCAGCCCCCACCTGCACGTTGTACGGCTGCTTTACCAAACAACCTTGACTTTTCCAATAATCAAGCAACCTTAAAATAATATCTTGAAACGTCAGCGATTCGCTCATGAAAACCTTTTTTGCCACAGAGGTCACAGAGGTATTTGAGAAAATACCATATCAATTATTGTGCTGTCACTGTTCAAAATCAAAGATTACGCAGATTGAAAAGATTAAAAAATCTGGTAAATCAGCGAAATCTTTGATAAAGTCTTTGCCAAGCACATTATTTGTTGAAGTAGGGCTTTTCAGTAGTCCAACTCTATCAAAAAACGGACGCGGACGAGCGCGGAAAACGCGGAAAATAAAGGATTTATCCGCGTTTTCCGCGTTAATCCGCGTCCCTTCGGCTAATAATGCGGACTTTTGAAAAACCCTTTTTGTTGAAGAGCCTAAATTCTAAACTCGAATGAACAGCCGACGATTATAGCATGGGGGGGAGGTGATGGCATCCTACCCGAAATGTAATCACGAATTTAACGAATAGACAAATAACACGAATTTCTTATTCGTTTCATTCGCTAAATTCGTATCATTCGTGATTTAGTTTACCTACATGTGCAACTTTCATTTTACCAGAGAGGAGTTGGTATCCTCAGATGCCAACGGTCGCATTTGAGAATGCTCCCTCCTCTGGATGCAGTGTAAAAGTTGTACATTGCGTTTAGTTTTTATTCTGGGGAGAGCAGGAGGGCGGCTTCACGGCGGAGGCGGTGGAGGAATTCGACGGATTTGAGGTCGCGTTCCAGGACGTAGGTGATGTAGAAGTGCATCACGTTTTCTAGCTCGGTGTGGACGGTGCGCTTGAGGCGCAGGGCATGAACCGTGTCCCATGGCCGTGTTTGCAGGTAGCGGAGGACTTTGATGGCAACAGCCGTTACCGCCATCGCTCGCCGATCTTCATCCTTGCACTCAGGACACAGCACCCCGCCCAGCTCCCCGCTAAAAAATTGATCCTGCTCCTCAATTGCCTCGCCGCAGGCAACACAGTGGAACAACTGTGGCCGAAAACCAGCCAGCCCCAGCAAACGCAATTCGTAAAAACGAGCTACTAACAACACATCATCGTGGTTGGTGAGCCAACCTAGCGCATCGGCTAGCAGCTGGTAGATGCCGCTGTGCTTGTCTTCTTCCACCGTGAAGCGATGGAGCAATTCAACCAGATACGCGGCGTAGGTTGTTAGGACGAGATCATCTCGCAGAGCACTGTATGGCTCCACCATTTCTGCCTGGGTGAGGATGGCGATGTCTCGCCCGCTGGCAAAGAGGAAGTTTGAGCGCATAAACTGCTCTACATGCCCCGTTTTGCGACTTTGCGGCTTGCGTGCCCCCTTGGCAATCGCTTTTATCTTGCCAAAGTCACGAGTGTAGAGGGTGAGCAGACGGTCTGCTTCGCCAAAGTCAGTGCGGCGTAGCACAATGGCTTCGCTGCGGAAGGTACGTTCTCTTGCCATTGATTAACGCCCTGGAGGGAAGATGCTCACTTTGTCGCCTGGTTGAATAATTTGGTTGGAACCGTTTTCAAAGCTGATGTTACGGCCGTTTAGCAACACCAGCCACCCCTTTTTGGCCCAATATCGCTTTTCCGGAACCAGCCAGGGGCGACCCTGTTCATCCACCCTATCTTTGCCGAGCCACTCCACAGCTAGCGCATCAGGACGTATCTTGGGGAAATAGTTAAAGAAGCGTCCCAGTACGGTTGCCATGCGGCTATCTTCTGGTAGGTGCATCACCATACTATGGCGCCTTGTATAGTTCCGCACCCGGCCAAAAAAGGATAGCTCTATCGGGAAGTCTCCTTCATCCCAGGCACGGGCGGTTTGGTAGCCCAGCAGCATCAGGTGCAGATGCAGGCTCAGCAGTTTGTTCCAACTAGCAAGGGCAGCTGGCACAATGGGGTTGCCAGGCATTTCTTCTGTAAGGAAGCGAGCAAACGTCGCATTCACCAAGCTAATGGAGCCGATTACATACATCTTTGGTACGTGTACCTGACGTGGGCCGTGCGCGGCATGAACCTGCCCAGCATGAAAGAGATAGTGTGCAAAATCGTGGCTTAAATCCAAACCCAGCGTGCGTGCCAGCCAAACGGTGAAGAAGCGTCGCCGCTCGGCTAAATGTTCTGGGTTGGCCCCTTTCTCCCAACCGAGAATTACGGCCGTATCGTGGTGATTCAGCAAATAATCATACGTGCCTACCACCAGCTCATGCCCCCGCCGAAACAGAGGTTCCACCGTGGCCAGCATGGCATCAAAATCTGGCTTACCCAACCCCAAAAAGTGCTGAAGCCTGTCCCACTCTTCTTCCGGGGTTGGGCCTAATTTTGACAGTTGCCAAGTATCATCGGTGGCGGTACGGCCGTTAAATTGGGCAAATGCTTTCATAAAAAGTTCCTGTGAGGCTACAAAAATTGGTCTGCCTATCTTATCATGAAAACTACTATCGTGTCATTTTGTGGTAAGATTTATTGACCAACCCGACTCAGGAGAATAACCGCTATGAAAGTGAACTTTTTTGCCACCCTGCGCCCCATTGTGGGTCAAAAAACAGTCGAAATCGATCTGCCGGAAAATACAACCGTGCAGCAGTTTGTGGAGATGGTGGTGACAGAATACCCCCCCATGCGTAAAGAGCTACTGGATGAAGATGGGAATCTGTACCGGCATGTCCACGTTTTCGTAAACGGCCGTGACGCACCCTTTCTGGAAAACGGCATGGACACTGTTATTCAGTCAGAAGATACGCTAAATATTTTCCCAGCCGTTGGAGGAGGATAAATCGTGTATAAAGAATCGAGACAAATACGAGGCATCCCCCTTTGGCTCCTGCGGGAATATTTGGAAGAGTTGGGGGGAACGGCCGTAACTGAAAACCGCGTTGAGGGCGAAGGCTGGACCATTACCCTCGCTAAAATGGAACCCTTTGCGCTTGGGTCGCTGCGCGTAGGGCAGGTGATGATGGAGATTGAAGGCGAAGACGAAGTCATCGCCCGCCTCAATCCTGAACTGGAAAAGAAAACGATGCGCGCTGGCGCGTAAATAAAAATTGGGTAATTGCGTAATTTTATCAATTACCCAACTACCCAATTCTCAAATTACCCAAATTGTTTACTATAAAATCTGCAATTCCTTCAACTTACCTTCCGGCACAACGCCATTTTCCCAGCCGCGCGCTGTGTAATACTCATCCAGCATCAGGTCTAGTTCGCAAACGTGGCCTTCAGAGCCGGGGTTGGTTGAGGGTTCTTCTGTAAACCGCTTCGGCAAGTAGTCGCTGCCTTCGCCAATGCCAGCCAGATTGTTGTAATAACGTTCCAAGTTGTAAATGCGTTCGCCAGCCAACAGCACATCATCGGCTGTAAATTCCTCCAGCCCCACGAAAGCAGCATACTGCTGGGCATATTCATCTGCACCCATGGCAAAAGCACTAAATTTACACAAATCTAAACTGTCAGAGAAAGCGTGAATGTCCTGGAAGATTTTCACCAATTCACCCTTACCTTTCCACTCCAGCGGGTCTACACTCAGCGATTGGAAGGGCATAATGTTTAGCTCGGCCGCTGGCGTGTAGGCACGCAGATGGCAAGCACCCCGGTTGCTGGTGGCGTAAGCAATGCCCATACCCTTCAACCCGCGCGGGTCGTAAGCGGGAATGCCTTGCCCCTTGACCGACATAGCAATTTCTGGATGCCCAAAGTGGTTGGCAACAGCATTCACCCCATCGGCCAATACATTACCAACACCCTCGCGGTGAGCTACCTTTTCGATAGTGGCTACCATAGACATATAATCGCCTTCAGCTAGGCCACCATCACCATTGGTCCACCCCTTGGTGGAAGCTTCAATATACGTCGCCAACACATCGCCGATTTCAATCGCATCCATCCCAAAATCGTTGGATTGATCAATCATCTTGGCGACGGAAGCAATATTGTCGTTACCGCAGTTAGCACCCAAAGCCCAAGCGGGTTCATACTCCACACTTTCCATACGCAGCCCAGCAAATTCACCGTCGGTGATTTCAACTTCTTTTTTACAGGCTACGGGGCAGGCGTGGCAGGTGGGATCGTTAACCAAATAGGTGTCGTTGACGTATTCGCCGCTAAGTGATTCTGCCCGTTCACCAAAGGAGGTGGTACGGCCGTTCAATGTCGGCAATGCACCCATTGTGTTGGTAATGTTCATCAAAACGTTGGTGCCATAAACAGACAAGCCCCCCTTCCTGGGGCTGGTAATGTTGGCCTCATCCATAATTGACGATAAGGCACGGGAGTGGGCTGGCTTCCAACGCTCTTTGCTGGCAGGGCGGGGCATCTTCTTCTTAGCTTTAATAACCACTGCTTTTAGATTTTTGCTGCCTCCCACGCAGCCGGTGCCACCACGGCCGCTGGCGCGATCATCTTCATTTACCCAGCAGGCAAACTTCACCATATTCTCGCCCGCCTGGCCAATGGCAATGACGGTCAAATCTTTTTCGCCATATTCCCCCTGGAATGTTTTGATTGTATCGTGAACACCCTTGCCCCAAACATGCGAGGCGTCACGCAACTCGATGGTATTGCTCTCTTCCTCAATATAGAGATATTTGGGCGATGCCGCTTTGCCCTTAAAAATGAGGCCATCGTACCCCGACCAGCGCAAGCGGGCGGCCGACCACCCCCCATGGTGACTGTCGGTAACAGTGCCGGTAAGCGGGGATTTGGTAACGATTGCCATACGGCCGCTCATATTTGCGGCCGTTCCAGTCAGCGGGCCATTCATAAAGCAAAGCCAGTTATCTGGCGAGAGAGGATCAACCGTGGGGCCAGCTTCTAACATATAACGCACGCCCAGGCCACGAGCGCCAATATATTTAAGTGCCCAATCTTCCGGTATCGGCTGAATATCGATCTGACCACTGGTCATATCAACATGAGCGATGCGATTTGCATATCCTTTAAGATTCATATGTTTTCTCCATTTGGGGTGCTATCGCCTAAAACAATAAATATTGCTGGCAATAAACATAGCTTTGGCTGATCAAATCAAAATAACGAGGATGTTGTGTAACAGTGTACATAAACTTTTTTAATTCCGCAAAAAGATTATGCTTACGACTGAGTTTCTTCACATTGGTTCGCCGATCACCCTAAATGCTCTGGTCCAAAATGGTCGGGGAGGAGTGTGTAAAGGGTCGTGTCACGGCCGTTTCCAGACCCATCTACCAAATAAACAGGCACGTCTCTGGCAAACTCAGTAAGCACCTGACGGCAAGCACCGCAGGGGGAACCCGCATTGTCGGTAGCCACAGCCACCGCCAAAATCTTACGATACCCGGCAGTGATAGCTTTGGTAACGGCCGTTCGCTCCGCACAAATCGTGAGGCCATAAGATGAATTCTCGACATTCACCCCAGTCACAATCGTGCCATCTTCCATTAGGAGTGCTGCGCCAACGGGATAGTTGGAGTAGGGAACATAGGCCTTTGCCCGAATTGCAATCGCTGCCTGAATGAGTGTTGTGCGTTGTTCTTCGTTAATCATCCTGTACTCCCGCACTGTAAATAAGTAAGGGCGAAGCAGTTGGTGAGAAGATGATTTTGCAATCCCAACATTTCGTCCAACTGCCTCGCCCCTATGCCTTGACGATTGAAAATGGGGCAACGGCCGTTCCTGCCGCCAACTTTGCCCCTTCAATCACCGCCTGTTCAATGTGGCAATTATCACCAACGGCCGCATTTCGCAAAATTGTGTTGGGGCCAATGATACAATCTTGGCCAACGGTCGTTTGCCCCTGCAAATAACTGTTCGGCCAGATAATTGTATCTTGCCCTATCGTTACGTCTGGGTCAATGTAGGTGCTGTCTGGGTCTACAATTGTTACCCCTTGCGCCAGCCAGCGGTTGTTGGCCCGACGACGAAACGCTTTTTCCACTGCCACCATCTCTGCCCGCGTACCAGCTCCCAGGCACTCGTCCGCATCGTCAGTAACAATAGCCTCAACGCCCCGATTTTGCTGCACCGCCAGTTCAATCATGTCGGTGAGGTAATACTCTTGCCCATTACGCGCTTGCCGCAAGGGCAGCTTGCCGACATTGGCCCACAGCCAGTCGGCGGCAAAGCAGTAGACGCCCACGTTTTGTTCTGGGATAGCTAGTAATTCAGCGGCATTCGGCCGTTTTTTAGCCTGCGCCACTTCTAGAATTTCGGTCACACGGCTATTTTCATTCCGCACCACCCGACCAAATGACGACTCTAGGCTACCCAGCACACTCAGCATCGTCACAGAAACTTTGGTTTCTCTTTGCAAATCAGCCAATCTGCCAAGCGTCGCCGCTTGCAATAGGGGCATGTCAGCATAGGTCACAATGACCTGCTCTGCCTGGCCGTCCAGCAGCGGTTTGGCCATTTGCGTCGCGTGGCCCGTGCCCAGCAACTCACTTTGCACTACATATTGCGCCCGGTTGCCAAACAACTGCTTCACGCCATCCCCACCTTTGCCAATAATTAGGACGGGGGGGATGGATGTGAGGGAAACGGCCGTATCAAACAAATGCTGCACCATTGGCTTACCGCCCACTTCGTGTAAAATTTTCTGCTTCTTGGAGAGCATTCGGCTGCCATGCCCAGCCGCGAGGATTACAATTGCTAGGGTCATATACATATAATTGAGTAAGATAAAAAAAGGACTGAGCTAAAACCCAGTCCTTTTATCTGCTGCGGTGCCTGGGATCGAACCAGGGATGGCGGATTCAAAGTCCGCTGCCTTACCACTTGGCGACACCGCAAAGACGGGGAAATGTTAGCACATTGAAAGGACGCTGACAAGCAAATCAATCTCTAATACAGGCAGTCTTCACAATAAAATGCAGGGCAGTTGGAGATTAAATTCACTAATCTCCAGTCTCCTGTTATTACAGTTCTTGCCGCCCTTCCAACGCCCGACCCAGCGTAATTTCGTCAGTGTATTCCAGGTCGCCGCCGACGGGCAGACCGCGCGCCAGGCGGGTTAGGCGCACATTTGTTTCTGCTAGGCGGCGCTGGAGGTAGAGTGCGGTAGATTCTCCTTCAAGCGTGGGATTTGTGGCGAGGATGATTTCCTGAAAATCACTTTGCTGCACGCGAGCAACCAGTTCAGCAATCTTCAAATCTTCCGGCCCAACCCCTTCTACTGGCGAAATTGCACCGTGGAGGACGTGGTAACGGCCGTTAAATGCCTGAGATCGTTCAATGGCCAACACGTCCAGCGGCTCCTCCACCACGCACAGCAGCCGGTCATCCCGCGCAGAGTCAGTACAAAGTGTGCAGGGGTCTTCTTCGGTGATGTGGAAGCAGCGACCGCAAAAGATGGTACGCTCTTTCATCTCTTGGAGCGCCCCAGCCAAATCCAGTGCCTGCTCATCTGCCATACGCAACAAATAAAAGGTAAGCCGCGCGGCAGATTTGGGGCCGATGCTGGGCAGGCGGGCAAACTCATTGATGAGCCGCTGCACGGGCTGCGGTAGTGCCGAAGCCATCTAGCCTAACCCCAATCCGCCCAGCATGTCGCTAAGACCGCCACCCAAACCACCAGTGATGCCTTCCATGCGTTCAGCAGCCATTGCCTGCGACTGCTCGATGGCGGCGTTGACGCCAGCTACGAGCATGTCTTGCAACATTTCGGCATCTTCTGGCGTAAGCAAGTCTGGGTCTACGGTGATGGATTGGATACGCTGATGCCCGGTGATGACGATGCTAATAGCCCCGCCACCTGCGGTAACGGTGATGGTTTCGTTTTCCAGTGCCGATTGGGCGTTGGCCATCTGCTCCTGCATTTGCTGCATTTGGTTCATCAGGCCGCCCGCGCTGGGTCTTTTGTTTTTCTTCGGCTTTGGCCGACCACGAAATGATCGTTTAGACATAGGTTTCTCCTTTACGCGCTAAGAAGCTAAGAAAGCGCGGCTACTTTACAAAATTACTCTTCTGAAACGGTGCCACCCAGTTCTTCTGCCAGGGCGCGGAAATCGTCCGGCTGCACCGGAACGGTGTATTCGCTGGTGACGACGCCCCGCACGGCCGTTTCTTGCCCTAGCAACTCTGTCAACGTATCGCCAACCAGCCGAGCCGCCCCCGCTAGGTTATCAAATTTATCTTTGAACAGCGGGTAATCGAAGCCGATGACTAGCGTACGCCCTTCAGCGGCGAGTGGTTTGCCCATGTTGAGCAACGCAGGCAGATTTTTAATTTTTTGGCCAGATTGTATTACCAAATCGGCCCAAACTGCCTGAACCTGCCGGACGGTGAGCGGTACGGCCGTTGGCTTTTCAACCGTTTTACCTGCTGGTTTGGCGGGTTCTGGCTGTGGCTCTGGTTCCATTTCAGGTGGTGGTTCGGGAACGGCCGCTTTAGCAGACTTCGCCTTTTTTTTCTTTTTCACAGGCTTGCTAGGGGGTGGTTGGGACTTAGGTGTTTTCGTGGGAACGGCCGCTTCGGAAGACTCAACTTTGTTAAGTAGCTCAGTACTGGCCGTTGTCGCCACCATTGGCGCATCTGGTAATAGTTGAATAAAGGCCATTTCCAAAGGAAGCTGGGGTTGCCAGCTACCAGCCGCAACCAGTGCGGCCTCGTTAAAACGCTTAATCGCCTCGATAAGCCCCTGGCGCGGGGCGCGCTGCGCCTGAACCGCCATCTCTTGCCGCTGCTCTGGCGTGGCCTCCAAAGGCAGTGCCTCGCCGGCAGCTTGCAGAAGCAGAAGTTCGCGCAAGTAAGTGACCATTTGGCGGCAAAACTGGCGCGGGTCTGTGCCAGATGCCAGCGCCTCGTGAATAAGCGCCAGCCCGCCAGACCCATCCCGATTGAGCCAAGCGTCGGTGAGCTTGCCCACCGCTTCGTTGGAGGCGGTTCCCAGCACCATTTGTGTGCGCTCGGCGGTGATCACATCATCTTTACCCACCACGAGCTGATCGAGCAAACTCTCTGCATCGCGCAGGCTACCTGCCCCTTGCCGGGCGATCATTTGCAATGCTTCTGGCTCAATGGTGAATGCTTCCTGGTCTGCTAGCCAGCGCAGTCGCCCGCTGATTTCCTCCTGGTTGAGCAGGCGGAAGTTAAATTGCTGGCAGCGGGATTTGATGGTGACGGGGACTTTGTGTTCTTCGGTGGTGGCTAGGACAAATTTAACGTGCGGCGGTGGCTCTTCCAGCGTTTTGAGCAAGGCGTTGAACGCGGCGGTAGAAAGCATATGTACTTCGTCAATGATATACACTTTGAAGCGGCCTTCGCTGGGGGAAAAGTTGATTTTGTCTCGCAGTTCCCGAATATCGTCCACGCCGGTATTAGAGGCGGCATCAATTTCGATCAGGTCGAGGAAACGGCCGTTGGCGATAGATTGGCAAATGGTGCATTCGTTACACGGCCGTTCCGCCAAATCCTCATGCAAACAGTTGACTGCTTTGGCCAGCAACCGGGCGCTAGTAGTTTTACCCGTGCCGCGCGGCCCACAAAACAGGTAGGCATGTCCCAAACGATCTGCGGCAACGCTATTTTTTAGCGTGCGCGTCACATGTTCCTGACCAATCACATCATCAAAACGGGCAGGTCGCCATTTACGATACAAAGCTTGGGACATGACGTTAGTTTAACATTCACCCTACCCCCTGACAAGCAGCCAGGAATAACCACCAGGATTTTTCAGTTGTCGCATTTTAGGACGCAGACAGGCGCAGATGACGTGGAAAACTGCTTGTGATCCTTCGACAAGCTCAAGACAAGTTTGCGCTCGTCCGCGTTCATCCGCGTCCTATTGAGTTACGAAAGGTGACCATTTGGCTAGGACCTACGTTCGCTAAAAATCGTATAATCCGCCTTGTGCCTATGTTATAATTTCGGCGCAACTTTGAACTGGCAGAACAGATTTTGCAACTGTTCAGTCTCTTTGGAAATTTACGGCTACCCGCCAGATTTTTACGCAGCTACCAACAAGGTTCTAACTTTTTATTTCATGACCCTTCCGCAAGTTACTTCGCCCCCTCCACTCCCTGAAGTTAAAAATATGACGGTAAACGGCCGTTACGTCATCCATGAAAAAATTGGTGAGGGCGGCATGGGCGTTGTGTACCGCGCCACAGACCGGCTAGCCGAACATATTCTGGCCTTCAAGCAGGTCATTGTGCCCACTTGGGAACTTGACGCTGACAATGGCGGCATGGCAAGCGATCTGGAAGAGGATCTGCGTCTGGCATTGGCCCACGAATTTGAAACGCTGGCTTCCTTGCGCCACCCCAACATTATTTCTGTTTTGGATTACGGTTTTGACGAAGAGAGACGGCCATACTTCACCATGGATTATTTGATGGGAGCCAAAACCATCCTGACAGCCGGGCAAGGGCTGGACGAGATGGGCAAGGTGAACTTGATCCAGCAAATGCTCCAGGCATTGGCTTATTTGCACCGACGCGGCATCCTGCACCGCGATCTGAAACCGGCTAATGTATTGGTCACTTACCGCACAGTGCGTATTTTAGATTTTGGTTTGGCAACCACCCACAAAAGCACCATGCAAGCAGCAGGCAGCATTCCTTACATTGCCCCGGAAGTATGGGAAAACGAGCCACACACCGAAGCGGCAGACCTTTACGCGGTGGGCATCATGGCTTTTGAGCTGTTTGCGGGTCGGCATCCATTTGACATCAATAGTCCTCAGTTTCTTGAGCAGGTTATGGATAAAAGGCCTGATTTAAGTTTGCTAGATGCCTCTCCAGAGATAACGGCCGTTATTGACAAACTCATCAACAAAAATCAGGAAAACCGCTACAGCACCGCCGAAGCGTGCATTGCTGCCTTTAGCCAGGCAATAGGGCTTCCTGTTCCTGCCGAAAGCATCGCCATCCGCGAAAGTTACCTGCAGGCGGCCACCTTTGTTGGGCGCACCGAAGAGACAAACGCGCTTCTAAAAGCATTAGAGGCAGCCAAAAACGGGCATGGCTCTAGCTGGTTGGTAAGCGGTGAGAGCGGCGTTGGCAAGTCGCGCCTGCTAGACGAAATTGGCACGCAGGCATTGGTGCAAGGTGCATTGGTGCTGCGCGGCCAGGCAATTGAAGATGTGGCAGGCTCTCCATTGCAATTATGGCACGAGGCGCTGCGCCGCTTGGTGCTGACCGTGCCGCTGGATGATCTGGCGGTAGGGGTTTTGCAGGCACTGATCCCAGACATTGGTCGTTTGCTCCAGCGAGAAGTCGTCCCCGCGCCGAAGCTGGACGCCGCCGCCGCCAGGCAACGTTTAATTAGTACCATCACCAGCTTATTTAACAACCAGAATCAATGGATTTTGCTAATTTTGGAGGATTTACATTGGGCTGACGCGGGTCTAGAAATTTTGCAGCAGCTCACGCGCCTTGCGCCTACATTGCCGCTGCTCATCATTGGAAGCTACCGAAACGACGAACAGGTATCATTGCCAGAAGCGCTGCCGTTGATGAAGGCTTTGCCGCTTAACCGTCTTTCACCAGATGAAATTGCTTCCCTTAGCACTAGCATGTTAGGAGATGTCGGTAAAAATCAAGATGTGCTGGCGCTGCTGCAGCGAGAAACGGAAGGGAATGCGTTCTTTTTGGTAGAGGTGGTTCGAGCATTGGCTGAAGAAGCAGGACGCCTCAGTGCCATCGGGCATAGTTCACTGCCCCAGCAACTGTTTCCTCAGGGGATTCAAACGATTGTACAGCGTCGCTTGGCTCGTGTGCCGGATGCCGCTATGCCGCTGTTGGTTGGCACGGCCGTTGCCGGGCGGCAGCTCGATCTCAATTTGCTGCCCAAACTGGCTGATACGACCAAAACCAGGATGCCGGTGGAAACCTGGCTGGCAACTTGTGCAGAAGCGGCCGTTTTAGAACTGTTTAACGGCAATTGGCGCTTTGCCCACGATAAGCTGCGGGCTGGCATTTTGGAAACTATCCATCCAAACAGACAAACCGGATGGCACCAAACCATTGCCCAGCACGTTGAAAATATTTATCCGAAACAGCCTGAAAAGGCAGCGTCTTTAACCTACCATTGGCAACAGGCCGGCAACGATGAGAAAGTGCGTCATTACGCACGCCTAGCCGGAGAATACGCCCAGCAGCAATTCCTCAACCAAACCGCCCTCAATTATTATGATCAGGCACTGACTTTAACCCCGTCCGATGATTTGCTGTCGCAGTTTGACCTTCATTTGGCGCGTGAGCAAATCTTCCATCTGCTGGGACAGCGCGAAAAGCAACAAGCTGTTCTGGCTACCCTGGGCAACCTGGCTGCCAAGCTGGCCGAAAGCCAAAATGAAGACAAGCGTGCGGCCGTTGCCCTGCGTTTGGCAAATTATGCTGAAGCAACAGGAGATTATGCCTCTGCAGTTGCGGCCGCAGAGCAAGCACGACAGGTAGCACAAGAAAATAAAGATACCTACGATGAGGCGGCCAGCTATTTGGCTATTGGGCGTGCTCTGCTGCGGCAAGGCAAATACGAAGAAACCCAAAATCATTACGAAACGTGCCTACAAACCGCACATACTCACCATTTCACCAAGCTCGAAGCCGACAGTTTGCGGGCGCTGGGCGTGCTTGCCTACGATACGGGTCAGTTGGAAACGGCTCTATCATTTTACGAACAATGTTTGCCTCTGTATGAAAAACTGAACAACAAACAGGGCGAAAGTACGGTTTATAACAATATTAGTCTGGTTGCTTTTGCCAAAGGCAATATCGAACAATCGTTGGTTTCTTTGGAAAAAGCACGGCAAATTGACGAGGAAATTGGTGACCGTGAAGGTCGCGCCCGCATTTTGCTCAATTTAAGTTCCCTGTATTTAGATTTGGGTGCCTTTGAGCTGGCGCAAACGTATGCCAACAATGGATTGGCACTTTGCCGTGAAATTGATGTGCCGTTTGGGGAAGTTTTAAATTTGATCAATCTTAGTTTGGCCGCCCACTTCCTGGAGGACAACGCGCAAGCGGAACTGTACAGCCAGAAAGCATTGACCCTGGCCGAGAAAATTGGCAGTCCGTTTTTACATGGGTTGGTGCTAAAGGATCGTGGCTTTTTGTTGTTGAGCCAGGAAAAATTCCCAGAAGCGGCCGAAGCGTATCAGGAATCTTTGACGGCATTGGCGCAAACAGACCAGGTTTTGGAGGCACATGCGGGCTTGGCTTGGCTGTCGCTGAACCGAGGGGATGAAACGGCCGTTTCTACCCACGTAACCCCCATCATCACCCACTTAAAAGACGGACAGTCGCTGGACGGCACCTCCCGTCCCTTTTACATTTTACTGCTCACCTACAAAGTGCTAGCTGCACAAGAAGACCCCTATGCAGATGAGATTTTGGCAATGGCATACGGCCGTCTTGTGCAGTGGGCCAACCAAATCACGGACGATGACCGGCGCGACTCCTTCCTGGAAAGAGTACCCACCAATCTAGAAATCTCTATTCTATTCGAAGCAAAATTCTAAGCTGGAATTTTTTCAGATTCTAAAGGCAAAGAAACAATAAAGGCCGTATGCAAAGCGGAACATTGGATTAAAAGTACCAGGGTGCTTTCCGCTTATGGTTGTTCATCCTGGAAATTGCCAAAGTTAAAGGATGCCAGGAACCTGGAGATAGTGGCTACGGCCGGGTCATTCCAGTAAAAATCATTATTGGAGAAGTAAGAACCAGCCCAGAAGTTGCCCCCAGCCCAGAAGTTGCCCCCAGCCCAGAAGTTGCCCCCGGCCCAGAAGTTGCCCCCGGCCCAGAAGTTGCCCCCGGCCCAGAAATTACCGCCATCCCAAAAGAAGTTTTCGTCTTCTGACAGCGGTTTGCGATCAGAATCTACTAGCAGATAGCCGCCGCGCTCTTCATCATAAATGACGGGGCCAACGTACGCCTCGCCCGGCTTCATGCCGCTATTAGCCTCACCGGTGTAGTTGCCCAATACAGCATCCGGTGCCCAAAGGCGACCTGCACCTTGCTGGAAGATGCTAAAGGCCAGGTTGCCTTCGGTCGTAACCGCCGGCTGTGCTGAGACCCACAGGCGGTATTTCACTTCGTTTGGCGTCAGATCGGGGTTGGCTTCTAACATGAGAGCCACCACGCCGGAGGTAACGGCCGTTGCCGCCGACGTTCCCGACCCTAGATACCAGCCCTTGCCTACATAAAGCTCTGGATAAAGCGACCCATAGCGACTTTCCGGGTGTACCTGCATGAGCAAATGCGCTCCCGGTGCAATGATGTCTGGCTTTATAAAGCCTGCTTCAGAAGGCCCAGCCGAGCTAAAAGGTGGGATGTAATCGTCACCCTGGAACGTGGGTGAATAGTTGTCGGTAAACGCACCCACAGTAATGACAAACGGGTCGTTGCCCGGGGTGGTAATGGAACCAGCCGAAGGGCCTACATTGCCTGCAGCTACCACAACCACCATGCCAGCATCCCACAACGCCTCTACCGCCAGGTTTAAGGGATTCATCCAGTAAGGTCCAGTTACTGCCCCCGTGAGAGACATATTCACAACGCGAATATCATGTGCATCCCTGTTTTCCAGAATCCAGTTCAACCCATCAATAACCTGGGAAGAAGTCCCTACCCCATAGGCATTCAGCACCTTGACATCAATCAGGTTGGCCTGAGGGGCAATGGCTACCGGGTAGCCCATGGCATCCAGGTTTTCGCCTGCCGCCAGACCCGCCATGTAGGTGCCGTGTCCGTTTTCATCAATTTCGGTACCGCCAATTGCATTGTAGGCAGCCAGGATGGGTTTATTTAGGATATGGCCGTCTATACCGGAATCAACCACTGCAATGGTCACATCAGAGCCAGTCAGCCCTAGCCCACGTAACGGCTCTACACCCGTTGCCTGCAAATAATCATTGGGCTGAGTGTTAGCCGTACCAGAGGCCAGAATTAGGTTATCAACCAGGAATTGGCAGCCACCGCACGAGGGTTGGGACGGCCGTACAATAGCCACAACCTCAACTGTTCCTTCTGGTGCATAGCTGGAGACGGAAAAAGGTACCCATTGCTCACCTGCAGGGTAAAGCCTGTTCCACGTTTCTGCCAAAACAGCACCAGATTCGTCCAAATAGCGCATGATAATGACATTTGAAAACAGCGGGTCATCACTCTTAACCCAGCCATTCAAGGTATACAGCTGATTCTCAGAAGCAATGCGGGACTGCTGCGCCTCGCTTCCGCCAGGAACCAGCAGGCTTGTCTCGTCAAAAGGCGATTCGGGGAAAACCATCAGGCTTTCACTGTTGAACAAATCTTGCCAGTAGGCCACGCCATTGTTAAAGCTGCCATTGTCCAGCAAATTATTGTTCAAATCTGCTACGCTGGGTGCCGGTTCCAAATAAAACGCATCCAAGAACATAGTGTCGTCGCCAAATTTGGCTACGCGCACACCCACCTGGCTGCTATTTGGTGGGGCAAAGGCTGCCATCTCAAAATATTGATATGCGTCACCGCTAGGCAGCAAATCCATGCTCACCTCAGCCAGTTCATTCCCATTGGCATCATAAAAGATTAGGTAAGCGTAGGCCCAAGTAATGTTGGTGCCACGTTTGTACCAACCACGCAGAACGTAATGTTGTCCAGATGTAATGCTGATAATTTGGGTGGCGCGATCAAATTCGTAATAGTCATCCAGATTGAGGGCCCAATTCCCCTCATAAGTATCTGTGGTGAGCCGGGGAATGCCATCAATCACCCAACCAGAGGCACCGCTTTCAAAACCAGGGTTTTGCAAAAGGCCGGGATTATCTGATTCAAGGACGGCATTGTCTATACGAATAAAGCCATCGGCATCTTCTTCAGTGTAAACTCGCACAACGATGTACGCTGCCTCGTCCGGCGCATCCTTTTTAATACTGTAATGGCTGAACCAGACGCCTTCTATCTTTCCAGTTTCTTTTTCCAGCATGTTGCCATTATTGTTGTAATACTCAATCTGATAATGAAAGTCTCCCGAATCGCCAATACCTTTGGCCCACAAGCTAAAGGTATAGCTATACCCCGGAATCACCTCAATTCGTTGGCTCGCTTCACCGTATAGCTCTAGCGAATTGCTGCCTGCGTAGGCATCGTCTGAGATGAGCGCTTTGCCACTTAGCTGCCAACCAATGGTGCCAGACTCAAAGCCGGGGTTTTGCAGGCGGTTGTGGGGCATGTTTGCCGCGCTGGTTTCTATGGCCGTATCAAATGATATGTAGCGAACGGCCGTTATTTGACTCAGTTGAGCAATGCTGTTGGCGTCCATCTCTGCCGCAAAGCCATTGATGATGGGCAACGCTTTCGTAACCGTGCCGCCCAGTGCTGTTACTGTGGCTTCCACCGAGGCATCAGCCTCTGTTTTCTGCACAATCACTGGCAACGTGGCATCGTCAGCCTCAGCCATCAGCGTCTGTAGCGTTGGCTCTACTTTTTGCATGTCTGCTGCCTGTACCAGAAGCGTGCTGGTGGGTGCAGGTTGCACCAGGCTACTGCCAATCAGAAGCAAACAAATGAGCATAAGTACGGCCGTTAATCGGCCAAAAACTGTAGGGAACTTCGTTGACTTATCCATTAACTCCCCCTTAGAAGTTAGGCTTCAAAAGCTCAAGTTTCGCTTTTGAGCAAATGGATTGTGTAAAAGCCAAAAAGAATTTTGAATTAGAACGGCTTCGCAATTGGCTTTTACTTGAGCAAACCACAGAGAAATCGCCCTTCGGCTTTCAAATTGCTTTCTGTGGTTTGCCTGAAAAACTCTTCGCTAAAAAAATTTACAAATCCCTACTTACGGCTTCTGTTACATTGCTCGTAAAAGCGAGAAATTGGTTCTAACGTACCAAACAGCCTATTCTTGCGGCACCCAACTGTTAATAGACATAGCTGAATTCAGATCAACATTTGTTTCTGAGTCAAAGCTGCCGGCCCAGAAATTGCCACCAGCCCAGAAGTTACCGCCTGCCCAGAAATTGCCGCCCGCCCAGAAGTTACCGCCTGCCCAGAAATTGCCGCCCGCCCAGAAGTTGCCACCAGCCCAGAAGTTGCCACCAGCCCAAAAATTACCTTCGGTGCCTGTATAGCTACCATCCCAAGCATAAGCATCACCAATGAAGTTGCCATTGGCATCTACCAAGTTGTAAGTGTTGGTTGTTTCGTCAAAGTCTGCCGGGCCCTGGTAATGTTGGCTGCCATCTAGATCAGCGGCAATATCCATACCCTGATTGGCGCAACCGCTTTCTGTGCTGTTGCTCGCAGCTTCGGCATTAACCAGGCCTGCCCCTTGTTGGAACAAGCTGTAGCTCAAAGAGCCGTCAGCATCCATCATTGGCGCAGCGGTGATCATCAACCGACATTTCACATCATCCGGCGTCAACGTCGGGTCTGCTTCTAGCATCAGGGCCACAACACCGCTTACAACGGCCGTTGCCTGCGAGGTTCCAGACATTTCAAAGTAATCTGTTATGGGGTCGAAGAACTGCGGGAATTGAACACCCAACTGGCCCAACCTGGACATCAAGGCCACAATATGGCCGCCAGGAGCCACCACATCAGGCTTCACAAAGCCTTCTACAGTCGGACCTGTAGACGAGAAAGAGGCCAGAAAATCGTCGGACAAATCATCTTTCGTGAAGTTGTCGGACACGGCACCCACCGTAATGATGTAAGGCACATTGCCCGGCACACCAATGCTCATCGCATCTGGCCCATCATTGCCAGCCGCTGCAACAACAACGATACCTTCCTGCCAAGCCCGCATTACCGATTGGTTCAGCGGATCATCCCAGTAGTAAGATTGAGGTGGCGCGCTAAAGGATAGGTTGATAACCCGAATATTGTGTGTGTCTTTATTAGCAACGGCCCAATCCAAACCACGAATGACATCCAGGTAGCTGCCAGAACCGTTGGCGCCAAATGCCTTGATGGAAACCAAGTCCACATCTGGGGCTACACCCGCACTGTCGCCATCGCTATCGGTATTGTTATTGGCAATAACGCTGGTAACATGACTGCCATGTCCACTTTCATCGTTAGAAACTTCAGTTGATTGGTCAATAACCTGATCAGTGATGGCATCGTACTGCACAATCTCGCGTTCGGTACCGTCACCTTTTGTGGTTAAGGCATCATCTGCCAAAAAACCGGTATCAATAACTGCTACCGTGATGCCGTTGCCCGTATAGCCTGCCTCATGAAGCACATCAGCCTGAATGATCTCCGTATGGGCAATGTCCGGTATCGTTTCAGCTACGGTATAAGTGATCATAACATCATCTACATTTAGGTATCCATCAACCTCTTCATCGTAGCTGATGAAACGAATCTGGGTGTTAGCACTTGCGTAGGGCGTAATGTCAAAACTATGAGTTAATGGCTGATAATCATAGTGCCACAAATGATAGGTCGCCAAGTTGACCCAGGAATTACCATCACTGCTAATTTCTAATTGAATGCTCCCTTCCTCACCGTCTCGGAGGTAGCTCAATGTTAATGTCGCGGAGGTTGCATTGCTTAAATCAGCAGCACGCTCAATGCTGTGATTGAGGAGGTAAACTTCGTATCCCCCCATTTCCAGACAGTAGCCCGGATCACAGTACGATGTAACTGCCATTCCGCCGCGTGAGGGACCATCAAACTCGCCAGATTCTACCCAATTCCCATTCCAGTTAGCAGTACCATCATTGCCACTGTAGGAAACGGTATTAAACTCATCACGGAGGGTATATTCAACCAAACTGTCCTGGTTACCTTCGTTGCCACCTTCCTGTGAATCAGCACCAACAAAGTAGGAAACTTCTACATCGTCAATGTAGAAATATTCGTCGCTTCCCCCATAATAATTGTCAACACGAAAACGAATCGTTGTTTGAGGCGAGGCAAAATCTGAAATGTCGTAACTTCTTGAGCCGGTGTTGCTACCACTGATATGCTCAATTAATTCTAACGTGGTGAAATTGCTACCATCTGCCGAAATCTCTATAGCGATGGCATCATTGTAATCAACCCCAGATGAAGTGTTGTAAAAAAAGCTAAAGGTGGCTGAGGTTGCCTGAGAAAGGTCAACTTGCCGTGCTACAAAGGGTGTCAGGCTCTTTTTGGGGTAATTACTCAGGCTTAATTCCTGGTCACTCACGCGAACAGCGCCCACAGATGGCCCATCTCCCAATGACGCCGAATCATACTCTTGCCAATTGCCGAGCCAGTTAACATTACCACTACTTCCGGAGAAATCATTGTTGGCAAAACTGTCTTGTGCCGAGATCATGGTCTCTTCAATTGGCGGCAGCTCAGAAGGAGCCTCATCCATTGTGTACGTAACACGGAGCAAAGGCGCGTTGCTGCTTTCGCCATCGTAGGATTCAGCTGTCCGTGTACCTGAGCCGGTTACGATAATGGCTAAATCATTGCCACTGTTCCAGCCACCGCGTGACACAACTTCTTGAATAACGGAAGATATATCTGGTGTTTGATGTTTTTCGCTTATCAGATCCCATTCAGGAATGTTCGACCAATTGACTGATGCGGCCGTTCTTGGGCGATTGCTAATATTGTTATAGGCAGTTGTAAACGTGGCTGCATCATCAACAGCTTCCGCCTGAATGACTACTGAAGTGGAAGAATAGGTTGTTTCATCTGTTTCAAATTCTATGGTGGCGCTGGTAATTGTAGCACCTTGAGGAATTTGTATGCTTTGGAAGCGCATCCCGACCATTTCAGAGCCATATTGGCTATCCTCAGAGAGCTCAAGATCAGGGCTGTGTAAATACACCGAGCCATAGGCCGTTTGTTCAGCATCGTCGGAAGAGCTGTTAATACGCACCTCAACTGTTTGAGGTGTGTACGTGGTCATTTGTAGCTGGTGGTTTTCTTGCAAATTGACAATTGCTGAATTATTTTCCAACCGCATCACCTGTGATGGTGTGAGGTTGGCACCGACACCGTTGATAATGTCCAGTCTATGAGTGATTTGCCCACCTATTTGCTCTACGGCCGTTACGGCTGATTCTAAATCTTCTGCCTGCACAATGTAACTCGACAAGGTGGTGTCGGTAAAAACGGCCGTGCCACCCATCGGCACTAGCCATAAGGCAAAGGTCAATAAAGCAAACAACGCCAGGAACAGGCCCCGGCTACGAGTTGAGAGATATTTTTGGTTCATGTGACTCCCGAGCATTTTTAGTAGCTACTACTCTTCCATATTTTTGATGAAAACTTCTTTTTAAATGTAAAGACTTTTATTTTGTAGACTACGCTAATGACGACAGCTTACGAAAATTGTTACAAATATTGCAAAGTGGCTTAAGTAGTGCCATTGTACTCCCTCGCAAGCAGCCAATATGATGCCAAACAAAAAAAGCCGCTTCCAAAATGGAAACGGCCGTTTCATATTATTTATTTTATTCACCATCTAGCTTGTATTTCAGGCAGGCTCTGGTTCTGGAACCGCCGACAATTTTGTTGGCAGCGTAACAGTGCATACAGTACCAGGTAAACGCTCCTGATCATAGCCGCTGCTTTGCAAGCGAATAGATCCACTATGCGCTTCAACAATTCCTCGTGCAATAGGTAATCCTAGGCCAAACCCGCCACCCCGAAAAGCACTCTTGCTAGTGGAATGGGTGTTCAATGAACCGAGCATATGGAACATATCAAACACTCGCTGCTGCTCTTCCAGCGGCACGCCAATGCCAGAATCTTTTACAGCAACTTCAACTTGTCCATCCACGTCACAACGTGCCGTTATCTCAATGCTGCCACCATCTGGCGTGTACTTCACTGCGTTGCCAATGATATTTTGGAAAACAACTTTCAATTGACGAGGGTCTGCCCATACCTCAGGGAGTGCTTGCATATTGTCCACTATAATTGTTAGCTGACGCAGCTCGCAAATGGCTGCCAAATTATCTACGACTGGTTGAATAACATCTTTCAGCCGAACTTCACTAAACGATAGCTCTAACTGACCAGAAGCGATGCGGAAAAATTGCACAATTTCATCAATAACCTGGCGCATTCGTTCAGTCGCTTTGTCCAGGTTGGTTGCGGTTCGGGTAAGCATGGGATCGTTGTGCAACCCGGCTTTTTCAACAATCATATTCATCAGTTGGGCGTTGGTAGAAACGGCCGTCAGCGGCGTCTTTAGCTCATGTGAAATCAAAATAATAAAATTTGTCTTCAGCTCATCCAGCTCTGTAAGATGATCATTGGCAATTTTGAGGTTTTCAATAAGCTCCGTATTCTCAATGGCAATGGCCGCTTGGTTAGCAAATAACTGCAAAGGTGCCAAATCAGAGTCCCGGAAACGGCCGCGCACTGAACGATTTTCTACATAAATAGCCCCAATCGTACGGTTCCGCGTAATGAGCGGCACGCACATGATTGAGCGCAACCGCAGCGCCATGACGCTACGTGCCGTACCAAATTGTGGATCGTGCATCGCGTCGCTTAATACCACCGATTCGCCAGACTGCACCACGTTTTCCAAAATGGAGTAGCTGATTTCATCTGTGTCGCCAGGCAAATCATTTCCCTTATTGTCTCGCCGTATTCGAAAATCAATCGAGCCATCTTCGTGCCTAAGCACAATATAGCCACGTTCAGCCCCGATCATCGTCAGCACTTTATCAATTGTATATGCCAGCAGCGGTGCCAGTGCGTGAGACTCAGCCATCCGTCGGCTAACCCGCAGCACATAATCCAATAGTTCAATACCTTCTAGACGTTTACTCATGCCTTAATAATAAAGCCTACTACCCCTAAGTTAAAATGGGAAAAAGGGGGTACTATTCCGCGCTTCCCGGTTTTTACACGGCCGTTGCTATTTACCAAGCATTACACCGTTTCTTGGGAATTTATTTCACTTAAAACAGTGTCGGGTTACTGGCAACCCAGCTAAATAAATCCTGAATCCCCTGCCGGGGGGAAATGGTAGGTTGCCACCCCAACTGAGTCTTGATTTTACGAATGTCGGCTACAAAAACGCGCTGATCACCGGGCCGCCAATCGGCACGGTTTACGGGCAGTTCATAGCCGGCTAGCTCCGCTAGCAGCGGCCCAAATTCTGTCCAAATTGAGAGCGTGTTTTGTGGCCCACCACCAATGTTGTATACCTCGCCACGCCGTGCTTCAATCTGCTGGATGCCAAGCTCATAGGCGCGAATTAAATCTTGTACATGTAGCAAATCGCGTACCTGTTTGCCATCGCCGTAAATGGTGATGGGGCGGTTCTTTATGGTGGCAATGACAAAATGGGCCACCCAGCCCTGATCCTCTACGCCAAATTGCCGCTGACCATAAATACAAGATTGCCGGAATACCATCGTTTTTAGGCCGTAGATACGGCCGTAATCCAGCATGTATTGGTCACCAGCCCCTTTAGAGCAGCCGTACGGTGAGTGAAAATCAAGTGGATATGTTTCAGAGATACCGTGAGCATATTCGGCATACTGGTAACGGCCGTTTGCCATTTCCACCCTGGCTCCCTCCATACCCCCGTACACTTTATTGGTAGATGCGTACAGAACGGCCGCTTCCGGCGCATGATGTCGCACCGCCTCCAGCACGTTAAACGTCCCCATAGCGTTAATCTCAAAATCTTCACGCGGATTTTGCACAGAGGTCGTCACCGCCACCTGACTCGCCAAATGAAGCACCACATCTGCACCGCCAATGGCCGCGGCCAGCGCCTCATAGTCGCGCACATCTCCAGACACAAAAGTAAGCCGCTCGCCGTGTCGCGCCTGCAGCCATTCCAAATTGGCAGGGCCACCCTTACGCGATAAATTATCAAACACGACAACGTAATGCCCCTGCTGCAAAAAGTAATCGGCGCTGTTACAGCCAATAAATCCAGCCCCGCCCGTAATAAAAAATTTCATACTTAATTCCTTCCCTCTTACATCTTCAAGGCTTACGCAACCACGGCAGCCCACCCAGAGAAGTTCAACTTTTGGCAAAAGTTGAACCTCTGAGCAAGTGCGTAAGTCCTAATCGTTTTCTTTCTTGGTTATACAAATCTCAATCGTCTACGCCTCACTTTGCAGCCGCTGCAATAGTTTAACCTGTTGATTTTCCAAAAATTGATGGTAGCGAGCGTTTAGCAATGGCACCGTCATCAGCAAAGCGTCTTCGCCAGTGTCCCGGTAGTAACGCGGGCGTGACCCCACTTCCGCAAACTGATATTTGTGGTAGAGGGCTTGCGCCACTTTATTGCTGTGTCTCACCTCCAATGTCACCATGGTGGCGGGCAAGGTATACGCCTGAAACAGCAGATTGAGCAACAGCAGTTCGCCCAAGCCGCGACCACGCCATGTTGGGTGCGTGGCAATGGTGCTCACATGCACCTCGTCCGCAATAAGCCAAAATCCGGCAAACCCAATAATCGTTTCGGCAACACCCAACACTTGGTAATGGGCAATTTTGTTTCCGTCTAGCTCATGCTCAAATAGCCCAGCCCGCGCCGGGGTTGGGAATGAGAGGCGATCCACTTCGCGCACAGCGGGAATATCGGCCAATTGCATGGCACGCAGCCAAAATGGGTCTGGGGGTGTCAACATGTGAGAGGAACAGCTTTAATTGCCAGCCGGATCACGCAAGTAAATGGGTGCCAATGTCTGGGCATTGTCGGCGTTACCAGCACGCAGCTTTTGCCAGCCAAGCTCTGCCAGATAACCAGCCCGCCGAACGGCCGTTGCTGGTGGCATAATCTGAAACGACCGGTTCGCGGCCTTAATCTGCTTGGCTGCCTGCGCCGTAATCTCACCAGCAAAGGTTACGCGCCCTTCCAGCGTGGGCAGCAGCGATTCCCAGCTTTCGATCACAGGCGTTTCATTGGTTTGCCAGCCACGGCCGTTTTCCCACTCATACGGTGCAGTACAAATGCGTGTGCGGCCAGCTTCTGCCACCACCCATAGCTGCCCCGGAAACGGCCCCACCGCTGCGGCCACAACATCTAATGTAGAGATGCCGAGCAGCGGCGTCTGGTTGGCCAGGGCCAAACCCTTCGCCAACGCCATCCCTACCCGCAACCCGGTGTAAGAACCCGGCCCAACGGTCACGGCAATCCCCGCCAAATCTGCTGCCGACACGTTGGCTCGCTGCATCATCGTCTGCAAGTTGGGCGTCAGCTCAATCGTGTGGTTGTTTAAACAACGCCAACCCATCTCGGCCAAAACGGCCGTGCCATCATGCAATGCCATGCCAAGCCAGCGCGTCGCCGTATCAATCGCTAAAATCATCTAAATCAAACTCCAAAGGCACTTTTCTTAAAATCTTCCAGTAGCTCGGCCGACCGTTCGCCAGTGGCCGAGATTCGCAGCTTGCGCCGTGTCTCGCTCACGTAGGTCAACGCAATCCACAGGCGGTCTTCTGGCAACAGCGTTTCAATCCGCTCCGGCCATTCCACCATCACCGCGCCGCTGCCAAAAAGAATATCTTCCAGCCCGGCTGTCATCTGGTCTACGGCCGCCTCCAGCCGATAGCAGTCAATGTGGTATAGGATACGGCCGTCTGCCAACCGAGGATACTCATTCACCAACGTAAACGTCGGGCTGGTGACACGCAAACCGCTGCCCCAGCCACGCCCAATTCCACGCGCCAGAGCCGTTTTGCCCGCCCCCAGCTCACCAGACAGGCAAACCAGGTCATGCACCTGAAGCAATTCGCCCAAGCGCACCCCCAGCCGCGTTGTCTGCTCCACGCTGCTGCTCACAAAATCAATTGTCCATCGGTCTAAAATAGCCATTTAGTCACCCATGTCATAAATTCACGGCTGATTTATTATACCCTCTACCCTCGAACATGGTATCATAAACAAATGCCCCAGTTGGGGAGCAAATTTTACTTGAGCAATCCATTCATGCGAATTCTGATCATCTCCGACATACATGCCAACCTCACTGCGTTTCAGGCTGTATTAGAAAACGCCAAAAACAAGTGGGACGTCATCTGGTTTCTAGGCGATCTGGTTGGCTATGGCCCAGACCCCAACGAATGCGCCGAGGAACTGCGAAAGCACAATCACCTCGCCCTCTCTGGCAATCATGATCAGGCCGTATTGGGCAATCTAGACATTAAATCTTTTAACCGAGAAGCAAAGTACGCCATCACCTGGACTCAGGAAGCAATCAACGAAGAAACACGCAGCTACCTAGCAAACCTACCCTCCAAACAGATCGAAGGCAAATTTACACTAGCCCACGCCAGCCCTCGCCACCCCATTTGGGAATATATTTTGGATCCACTCACCGCATCCGAAAACTTCAACTGGTTCGACACTGAGTTTTGCTTGGTTGGCCATACCCATGTTCCGGTCATGTTTGAGGAGCATCTAAATGGGTTTCGCCGGGTGAATGTCTACCCGCCCCGTTACCATCACGGGCATGAAGCACGCCTGCCGCTAGGGCCACACCGTCTCATCATCAATCCTGGCAGCGTGGGCCAACCCCGCGACTCTGACCCCCGCGCCGCCTATGCCCTGCTAGACACAGACGACATGACCTGGAGTTATCAGCGCGTCCTCTACTCCGTGCGCGAGGTGCAGGAACGCATGGAGCGTTCCGGTATGCCAAAACGCCTGGTCAATCGGCTAGCCTACGGCGTTTAATAATTTACTTCAAGAAGTTTGACAGTTACCTACCATGCAGCGCAGGCGGGAACTTATTCATATCCCCCATCGTTTTACTCTCTAGAAGCACATTAATTTCTATTTTTCAGGAGAGCACGAGCATGACCTATAAAAAATCAATTATCTTTGTAATAACTGTTCTAACAATTCTTTTGGCAGCTTGTAGCGGCGCAGCAGAAAGCTTTGAAAGCAGCGCAGCAGACGGCTTCGCAGCAGGCAGCGACACGGCCGATTTTGACGACTTTGAAGCGGTTGAAGAAGCCATAATTGAAGCAGATTTCGCCACAGACGGCGACTTGGGCGTAACCAACACAGCGGGCGAAGTTAGCGCCCAGGTTACCCAAGAGCGCCTCATTATCCGCACTGCCAATATGAGCCTGGTGGTTTCAGACACAGAAGAGGCCATGGCTACCGTTAGCCGCATGGCGGAGGAAAACGGTGGCTGGGTGGTGAATAGCTCTCTCTTCCAATACAACGAAAACGCCAAGACGGGCAATATCACCATCCGAGTACCATCCTCTGGCTTCAACAGTGCGCTGGAAGCATTGCGCGGCTTGGCCGTTGAGGTTCGTAATGAAAGCACCTCTGGCCAGGATGTGACGGAAGAGTATGTAGACCTCTCTGCCCGGCTGGAGAATTTGGAAGCAACGGCCGCTCGCGTGCGCGGCTTCCTGAATGACACAGAGACGGTAGAAGAAGCTCTGGCCGTCAACCAGGAATTGAGCCGCCTGGAAAGCGAAATTGAAGCGATGAAAGGACGGCTGCAGTTTTTAAGCCAATCCGCCTCCTTCTCAACCATTACAGTTGACCTAACGCCTGATGTAGTAGCACAGCCCATTGACACAAGCTGGCGTCCGGCGATTGTCTTCCGCAATGCGATGGACTCTTTGGTTGAGGCATTACAAGGCGTGGCAGAGTTTGGCATCTGGCTGGTGATTTATGCAGTGCCGCTGCTGCTCGTCGTGGGGGTTCCGCTCTGGCTGGTGGGTCGCTTCATTTGGCGGCGGGTTCGTCGGCGACGGGATGTGGTTCAGTCAGAAACGGCCGTTTCCACCGAATAGTAAATTTTGTAACTGGGTAACTATTTCTCAGTTACTCAATCACGTCACGCAACGCGGACTTCAAAAGTCTTGCATCTCTCTGGCAAACCACAAGAATGCCTGCAAGACTTTTGAAGTCTCTTCACTGAATTACCTCTTTCCATTTTCTACTTCCTCAATCGCCTGCCGCACCGCCCCCGCACATTGCTGAAACTGCTTATCGCCCTGCATCTTAATGGTGCGAGGGCGTGGCAGTTGAATCTGAATCTTCTTGGTGACTGTGGCTGGTTGACCGCCCATCACCACCACCTCATCTGCCAACAGCACCGCCTCTTGAATGCTGTGCGTCACCATAAATACCGTCACGGGCAGTGCTGCCCAGATGCGTAAAAGCTCCTGCCCCATCCGCTCCCGCGTCAGGGCATCCAGCGCGCCAAATGGCTCGTCCAGCAGCAGCAACGACGGCCGATGCACCAACGCCCGCGCCAACGCCACCCGCTGCGCCATCCCGCCAGAAAGTTGAGCAGGGTAGCTTTGGGCAAAGCCATTCAAGCCAACCAAAGTCAGCATTTCGCGCACGGCCGTATCCGCCTCACTATTTGCCGCCCCCTGCACTTCCAGCGGCAGCCGCACATTTTCATATGCCGTGCGCCAGGGCATCAGGTTATCCTTTTGAAACATGAGGCCAATGCTGGGCGGCTGGCCGTTGGGCTGGTGAGTGTACGTGATTTTGCCGGAAGACGGCCGTAACAACCCCGCCAGCAGCCGCACCAGCGTTGATTTGCCCACACCGGACGGCCCCACCAACGCGGTAAAGCTCCCCGCTGGCAGAACAAATGAAAGATCCGCCAGCACTTTTTGCTTATCTTCAAAAACATGGCTCACGTTTTGAGCAACGAGGAAAGGTTTTTGATTCATGCTATGTATAAGTGCGAAGACTTCAAAAGTCTCCCCTACATTGGTATTTGCCAAGTTGCTTTAAAGACTTTTAAAGTCTTGTCCACAAATTTACTCAATTACTGCTCGTTGGCCAGTACAAACTGATTGGTGAAAACGGCCGTTAAATCCCCAATAGGTTCATCTAGCAAGCCAGCATTCAGCAGCACCTGCTGCGTATTCTCCCAGGAAATCAACTCTGTCAAACCCAGCGTCTCGGCTTGCCACATGGGTAATGACGCTTCCAAGACTGGTTTACGGCCGTCTTCCAGTCCCTCTACGTAATTTTTGCTGATTTCAAAGGCTGCGTCCGGGTCGGCCAGCGTATCTGCCAGGCCACGCAAAATTGCCCCAACAAACCGCTCTACGAGGGCCGGGTTTTCGGCAATGACCGTCTCATTGGTAATGATGCCGTTGGCAACCATATCAATATAGTCCGAAACCAGGATGACGTTGATGGCTTCCCCCTGCCCGGCAAGCTGCACAGGCTCATTGTTGGCGTACCCTACCACAGCCTCCGCTTGGTCAGCCAGCAGCGATTCCACCTGGTTAAAGCCAATGTCGTTGGCGCTAACATCCTTTGGCTGCAAATCATTTGCCGCCAACAGCCCCAGATAGCCCACATAGCTTGCGCCAAAAAAGCCGGGGAGACCTACGGAACGGCCGTGCAAATCCTCTGGCGACAAAATATCACTTTCTGCCTTGCTCACCACCGCGATGGGGAACTTCTGGAACCATTCCATGACGTACACCACCGGCACATCCTGCGCCCGCGCTAGCAGCACCTGCTCACCGCTCACAATGGCAAAGGGCAGCTCATTGGCACCCACCAAAGCCACCCCGTCCGTCTCAAAACTGTAATCAAATTCCACCACAAACCCAGCCTCGGCAAAGTAGCCTCGCTCCTGCGCCACATAAAAAGGCGCATATTGCGGATCGGCCACAAACCCCATCGGCAGCCGAATGTTCATTAGCTCTGCTTCCTCTGGCTCGCTTGCCCCGCAGGCAGCCAAGAGCAAGATAGTTATTAAAATTATAATGGTTATACGAATTTTTTTATTCACAAGATCGTCCTTTTTCGTTTTGGTGGTTAGTAAAAAACGAGCCACTAACCACTAGCCACCGTTTACTGATGCCTTTGCCAGCGCAGCAGCCGCCTCTCGGCCAATGTCACCAATCCGTACAGGCTCAACGCGATGGCTGCCAGGGTAAACAGCACCACAAAGACCAAATCCGTCTTAAATTGATAACGGGCCGTGATGAGCAAATAGCCCAGCCCCTCGGTTTTAGGCTGCACAAACTCCCCCACCAATGCCCCAATGACGCTGAGTGTGGCTCCTAACTTCAGACCTGCCAGTACAATGGGCAGCGCAGCAGGCCATTCCAGCTTGCGGAAAATTTGCCAGCGTGTGGCCTGCATCGCGTGCATGAGCTCATAAAGCTCACGCGGCACAGAGCGCAAGCCCGCTATGATGTTGATGAGCACGGGGAAGAAAACAACCAACACCGCCACCAGCACCCGTGCCCAAAAGGTAGAGTGTATCCAAATGGTGAGCAGCGGGGCAATGGCAATCACGGGAATTGCCTGCGAAGCAATGAGGTAAGGCGAGATGAGCCGCTCGGCCAGGGGCGATTTGGCCAGCAAATAGCCCAACGGCAATGAAATGCCCGCCCCGATGAGCAGGCCAGGTATCACTTCACTCAGGGTGATGAGGCTGTGGCGCAGTAAACGGCCGTCCACCATCACCACCCCAAATTGCCGCGCCACATCCAGCGGGCTGGGCAAAATAAATTGATCGTACCCCCCTAAAACAACCACGCCCTGCCATAGCAAAAGCAGCAGCAAAAACGAGAGGCTCACCGTCACTGAAACAGGCTGCCGACGCAACCAGGTCATAAATTCCTCACAAAGTTATTGGGGCAAGGGGAATGGATACGCGAAGCGACAGGGTTTGCTATTACTAGCCAACCGCTGCGTGGTGAAGCAAACCACAGAAAGTAATTTGAAAATCAAAGGGCGATTTCTCTGTAGTTTGCTCAAGTAAAAGTGGGCAAAACGGCTCTACTTATTTCAAAAACCTTCCCACTTTTATACAGAAGACGGCCGTTTCCTACCCACCATGCCACAAAAAAAGCCCCACAAAATTGTGGGGCAAGCAATACATGGCATGACAAACAAAAACGCAGCGCGTCTCGTTTACCTTCTCCCATCCAGACTATACTGTCGGCTCTGGAATCTCACCAGATCAACCGTGTTCGGTAATCAGTGGTCAGTAATCGGTAATCAGTAAAACAACTGATTACTGAATACGGTTTACTGATTACTGGAACGCAGTTCGCGGGCTTGGCCTGCGTGGGCCACACCGCCGGTCGGGAATTGGCACAATTTTTGCACCGCACCCTGCCCCGAAGGTTACTATTTTGTTGTGCTTTTGATTATACAAAAGTGATGCGCTGCGTCAATGGAAGGATGTTACAGTCAAAAATGACAAACATCATATCTTTTTTTGCACAACCGATACTGGACAGACGCGACCAAAACTTCCATGATTTTGGTGTGTGGTCACTTGCTGACCAAAGGAGCTAAAAAGTGAGTCAATTTGAACAGTTAGCCAAGCAGTTTTTGGCACAGAAGCAGATTGCTGTGGCAGGTGTTTCGCGCAATCCCAATGAAACCGCCAATGCCATTTACCGCGCATTCCGAGACAGAGGGTATGAGGTATTTGCCGTAAACCCAAATGCAGAAACCATCGAGGATGATCCCTGTTTCCCCAATATCCAGTCCATTCCCGGCGGAGTGGATGCTGCCATGCTGGTGACCAAACCAGAGCACAGCCTCCAAGTGGCACATGATTGTGTTGAGGCGGGCGTGAAGCATGTATGGATGCACAACAACACCTTTGCGCCCTCCAGCGTCTCGGACGAGGGTACGGCCGTTTGCCGAGAAAATGGCATCACCGTCATAGACGGAGGCTGCCCCATGATGTTCTTCGATCCGTTTCACAAATGTATGAAATGGGTTCTGGGTAAAATGGGCCGACTGCCAACCGGGTAAAAGGCCTGTCCACACAGTATCTTCAACTTGATCAGCAGAAGCGGCAATTCATTTAGCCGCTTCTTATTTTTTAGTAATCTTTCACCAGAAAAAGTGATTTATGCTATACTTTGGGGCGCAAAATAGAAGAATGAATTTATTAAGGAGTCTTTATCAATGGCTAAAACAAGAAAACGTCGTCAGCCAAAAAAGAAAATGCCGCAGGTCAGCGAAAAGACGCGCATTTACAACCGTAAGCGCACCTTTGCCGAGAAATTTCTGATCGTCATGGGGATTTTAATCGTTTTAAGTATGGTACTCACTTTGATCTTCACCAATCCTGGCTCTGGATTTGGCTTTTAACTTTTTCTCATAACGCATTCCCCGGTTCGGCCACCGCCCCACCGGGGTTTTATCTGTTTGGTTTGTGGTTAAACGGCCGTATCCAAACAAATCGCATCCGCCTCAATTTCCACCAACATCTCTGGCTCCAATAGCGAATTAACTTCCACCAGCGTGGCCGCTGGCCGAATTTGGCCAAATAGTTCCCCATGGGCCCGTCCAATTTCATCCCAATCCGTCACGTCCGTTACGTAAATGCGCGTCCGCACTACATCCTTTAGCTCCGCACCCGCCTTCTGCAACGCCGTCTCAATTTTTCGCAAAATGTAGATGGTTTGTTCATACGGATCATCTGCACCAATGATTTTGCCATCTCCGTCTGCGGCCGTTGTCCCTGCCACATGCACATAAGGCCCCACCCGCACCGCACGCGAGTAGCCCACAATGGATTCCCAGGGGGTGCCGCTTGAAATATTTGTGCGAAACATAGCTTCCTCCAGATTGCGTGACGGCCGTCTTGCTGGCTACTAATAATTTTTGGCTGAACGGGTCACATTGTAACAAAAGTTCTTTGTATTGTGAAAACGGCCGTTTTCCGGCAAAATAGGCAAAACCAAACGCGCGTAATCATTGCAAACGATGAGCAATCAAGAGCAACCCCCAACCAATCAGAATGCTCAACAGCTTCGGAAAGAGTTGCTGGAGCAAATGGCAACCGCCTTCACCAAAGCGGATGTGGAGGTTTTGTGCTTCCAGGCAGAGATTCCTTTTGCGGAGTTGGGCAGCGAGACGCTGGGACTGCGCCCCACCCTCGTTAAGCTCATCGAGATGGCCGAGCGGCACGGCAAGCTGGACGCGCTCATGGCCGCCTGTACCCAGGAACGCCCCGGCTACGATTGGCCGATTGGCTCCCAACCTGACCAACCTTGCCCCTATCGCGGATTATTTGCCTTTCAGGAGGAGGATGCCGCCCTCTTTTTTGGTCGGGAAGCGTTTACGGAGATGCTGACGGAGTTTGTGCTGGCGCGACCGCTAACGGCTGTTGTCGGACCATCTGGTAGCGGTAAGTCGTCGGTGGTGTTTGCTGGCCTGGTGCCTGTGCTGCGCCAGCAGGGTAAGTGGTTGGTAGTGAAGTTTCGTCCAGGGGAACGGCCGTTTCATGCACTCGCATCCGTCCTGCTGCCTCACCTCGACCCCACGTTGAGCAAAGTAGACCAGCTCGCCGAAACAAAAAAACTGGCCACCCGGCTGCTAGCTAGCGACCTGACTTTGGCGGACATCCTCCCTACCGTTTTGGGGCAGCAGCCCCCAGAAACCCGCCTGCTGCTCATTGCCGACCAGTTTGAGGAGCTGTTTACCCTCTGCCCCGATGAAGAGACCCGCCACCACTTTTTGGATCTGCTGCTCGCGGAAACCAATGCCGACGGAATGCACCTCGTTTGCACCCTGCGCGCCGACTTCATGGGGCAGGCGCTGGCTTACCCGCCGCTGGTAGCCGCCCTGCAAAACAACGACGTCAAGCTAGGGCCAATGACCCCAGACGAGCTGCGCCGCGCCATTGAAGCACCCGCCACCAAAGCCCACGTCCAGTTTGAAGAGAAGTTGGTAGACCGTATTTTGGAGGATGTGGGCACAGACGGCCGTAATCTCCCCCTGCTAGAGTTTGCCCTGACCGAATTGTGGCAGCAGCAGCGCAACCACCGCCTGACCCACACCGCTTACGAGCGCATTGGCCAGGTGCGCGGCGCGCTGGCCCGCCATGCCGACGCCGTTTACAACAGCTTAACCACCGCTGAACAAGCCCAGGCAGAGCGCATTTTTGTCCAGCTAGTACACCCTGGTGCAGGGGCAGAGGACACCCGCCGCCTGGCCACCAAAGACGACATTGACGAGACAGATTGGACTTTAGTGCAAAAATTGGCCGACAGCCGCCTGCTGGTAACCGACCGGGATGAAAGCGGCCAGGAAACCGCCGAAGTGATCCATGAAGCCCTTATCCAGCGCTGGCAGCGGCTGCAAGAATGGATGAACACCCACCGCGAGTTCCGCGCCTGGCAAGAACGGTTGCGTGCCGATTTGCAGCAGTGGCTAGACCATAACGCAGAAAATGGCTTTTTGTTGCAAGGAGCACCCTTGAGTGTGGCAAAAGAGTGGTTCACGCAGCGCAGAGATAGTTTGAGCAAAGCAGAAAGAACTTTCATAAAGGCCAGCCTTAAACAATTGGAACGAGAGGAAGCAGAAAAAGAAGCACAGCGTCAGCGTGAATTAGCGCAGGAACGAAAGCTAAGTGAAGAACGCCGCCGAACCAATATCCGATTGGGCTTTTTAGTGGTGGCGGCCTTTATTGCCACCGCAGTTGCCATCTTTTTTGGCGTCAGCTCAAATCTTGCTAGCCAAAAGGCAATTGCCGAAGGGCAGGCTCGAACCTGGGCAGCCTCAGCTGACAGATTGCGCCTCAACAACAATGCCCGGCAAAGCTTAATATTTGCTTATCAAGCCGTTAATATAACCCACCAGCAGGATAAAACAGTAACAGCCGAAGCCTTTAATGCCTTGCAAAACACGTTGGGTATCACAGAAATCGAAGGGCAATTGATTGGTCATACCGCCTCGGTTAACAATGCCGTCTTCTCCCCTGATGGTCACCGTATCCTCACCGCAAGTGATGACAATACCGCCAGGCTGTGGGACGCTGATGGCACCCTCCGAGCTACACTGATTGGACATAGTGCTCTGGTCAGAAATGCCGTTTTCTCGCCCAATGGCGATCGCATCCTCACTGCCAGTGAGGACAATACTGCCAAACTATGGAATGCTGATGGCACCCTCCTTAACACCCTCGAAGGTCATACCAATTTGGTCAATAAAGCTGTCTTCTCGCCCAATGGCGATCGCATTCTCACCGCCAGCGGGGATTACACGGCCAGACTATGGAATGCTGATGGCTCTCCCCTAAATATCCTTGAAGGACATACCAATTGGGTCAGCAGCGCATCATTTTCACCTAACGGTAATCGCATCCTCACCGCCAGCGGGGATTACACGGCCAGACTATGGGATGCTGATGGCTCTCCCCTAAATATCCTTGAAGGACATACCAATTGGGTCAGCAGCGCATCATTTTCACCCGACGGCGACCACATCCTCACAGCCGGTGGAGACAACATTGTCAAACTATGGAACGCTGACGGCTCTCTCCTCAACACCCTCGAAGGTCATACCGATTGGGTCAGCAGCGCTTCATTCTCGCTGGATGGTAATCGCATCCTTTCCGCAAGCCATGATAGCACTGCCAGACTCTGGAACATCGATGGAACCCTCCTCACCATCCTAGAAGGGCACACAGGTTGGATCAGCCAAGCCGTTTTCTCGCCCAATGGGATCCGTATCCTCACCGCCAGCGGGGACCATACCGCCAGATTGTGGGACGCTGACGGAACCCTTCTCACCACGCTGAAAGGGCATGATGCTCTGGTCAGAATTTCTGTCTTCTCTCCAGATGGCAACCACATCCTCACCGTTAGTGATGACAACACGGCCGGACTATGGGACGCTGACGGCACCCTCATACACATCCTTGAAGGACATAAAAATTGGGTCAGCAGCGCATCATTCTCTCCCAATGGCGATCACATACTCACCGCCAGTGGAGACTATACCGCCAAATTATGGGACGCCGAGGGTTCTCTCCTCAACACCCTCGAAGGACATACCGGTTGGGTTAGAAGTGCTGTCTTCTCTCCAGATGGCCAACGCATCCTCACTGCCGGTGACGACAACACCGCCAAAATTTGGGACGCTGACGGCTCTCTTCTCAACACTCTCGAAGGTCATACCAGTGGGATCACAAGTGCTGTCTTCTCTCCAGATGGCCAACGCATCCTCACTGCCAGTCACGACAACACCGCCCGAATTTGGGATAGCAACGGAAATCTCCTGGCCACCCTTGAAGGCCACACGGGTACGGTCAGCAGCGCGGTTTTCTCCCCCGATGGCCTGCGTATACTCACCGCCAGTTCTGACAAAACCGCCAGACTGTGGCCCCATTATCAGGATGTGGAAAGTATGTTGGCAGAGGCCAAACGGCGTTTATTGCTCATGACCACTGAATCAGAATGTCTGGAACTGTTTACCGAATCAGAATGCGACAATCGTTAAAGCTGCACGTCGGCGCGTGACCACGCCTTGGGGAAATGGCTCTCAATTTGGTTGGATTTGGCACGATACACACCTAATCCCAGCGGGGTGCCACGGTAGCAAACCACCACCTGGCCGGTGCTTGTACAGCTTGCGGTCTGCGCTTGGCTGGGGGTAACCATTTGGCGTTCCAGGTATGCTTTGGCTTGTTCAGTAGTTAACTCAACCCGGTTGCGGGTAGCGTACTGGCCCAGCAGCATCGTCGCCGCCGTGGTCATTTTGGGGTAGCGGCTGCCCGCCCGGATGAAGAACAGCCCCGGCGAATCGAGGCGGGGCTTGGTGGGCAGCTGCTGGTTTTGGCTTACCAAATAGACCCCTCGCTTGCTCCAGCGCACAATGTCCAACCCATTAAAAACAGACCTATCAAACCCAAACCGCTCCGTCACCATCTCCAACCACGGCTCATTTTCCACCGCCATGTCCAAAAACTGACCACCGTTAACTGAATACTGATTACTGTTCACCGGTAACGGATCACCGATCTTCTCAAGTACAGCCACAAAAAAGCCCCCCGTGTCATTCTGCTGGGGCCAAATTCGGCTGGCAAGGTGCAAATCGGGGTGAAGCTGTTGGCCTTGCCATTCGGTGAGGCCGGGCGAGGCGGTTAACCCGGGTATGGCGGATGAGCAAAGGTGCAGCGTGTCGCCAGAATCGCGCAAAACGACATCGACGACCAGCTCATTTTCTTCCGGGGCAAAGGTACAGGTGGCATAAACGATGCGCCCGCCGGGGCGGCATAGCTGCACCGCCTTGCGCAGCAGCGCGGTTTGAATGCGGGCAATCTTCTTGGAGGCACCGACGGATGAACGTTCCAACACGGCCGTATCCTTTCGACAAGTCCCTTCACAAGAGCAAGGCACATCCACCATAATTTTGTCAAACAGCCCCATCTCAGCAGGCAAATTCCCGCCATCTCGAACCATGGTGGTGACGTTGACGAGACCGATGCGGTTGAGGGCATGACGAGCAGCGCGCATACGGCCGTTACTCCTGTCATTGGCCAGCAACGTCCCCCGATTTTGCATCATCGCCCCCATTTGGGCCGTTTTGTTGCCAGGGGCGGCGCACATATCTAGCACCCGCTCACCGGGCTGCGGATCGAGCAGCAGGGCAGGCAGCAGCGCCGCTTCCTCCTGCACCTGGTACAGTCCCGCCAAATATTCCCAGCGCAGGCCGGGCATCACTCCCTCCGGCAGGCGAAACGCGCCAGGATACCAGGGTACGGGCGCAAGGTCTATCCCGCTCTCAGCCATGAGGCTTTGCAGCTTGTCTGGCGTAATTTTTAGTGGATTGGCCCAGATGGTGGTGGGTAACGGCCGTTCCACCGCCGCCACAAACGCATCCCAATCCTCAATAATATTCCGATACCGTTCAAAATAAGCTGTCATAAAGTTGCCCAGAGCGTTCGTTGTGTCAAAATTAGAATGCAACTGTTCTGGTGTTCAAGTAAAGTACACCAGAACGCTTGAAAACCTAGACACTGATTAGGAGAAGATCAGATGGACCTCACTACCGTAGACAAATTATTAACCACCACCCGCTCTGTACGCAAACGGCTCGATTTGGATCGGCCCGTGCCTCCGGAAATTATTGAGGAATGTTTGCAAATTGCCATCCAGGCTCCCACAGGCGGCAATTCGCAAGGCTGGCACTTTATGGTTGTCACTGATGCGGAGAAAAAAGCGCAAATTGGGGAGCTTTACAAACAATCTTTTTTCATCTACGCTCGTTCCAAAGAGGAGCAAATGGAGAGCCGGGGCAGCCGGGAGCATGATCCTAACCAGCAAAATCGTGTGGTGAAATCGGCCGTTCATCTGGCACAAAACATGCACAAAGTGCCCGTAATGATCATTCCCTGCATTGAGGGGCGTGCAGAAAATGCCGGGCCGATGGCACAGGCGGGGCTGTATGGCTCCATCTTGCCCGCAGCCTGGTCATTTATGTTTGCTCTGCGCGCCCGCGGCTTGGGAGCTGCCTGGACGACCCTTCATTTGCGCTATGAAAAAGAAGTGGCCGAAATCTTAGGCATTCCCAGCCACTTCACCCAGGCGGCGCTGCTGCCCGTAGCATACTACACAGGCGACGACTTTCGCCCTGCCAAGCGCGTACCGGCAATTGAAGTGACCTCTTGGGAAAGCTGGGGAAATAAGCGGTAGGGTGAGGCTTTCACCCTCACCCCAACCCTCCCCCTCAAGGGTTCAGGGGCGGACAGGGTGCAAAATGAGGTTCGTATTGGGGATTGGGGTGTCATTCCGAACAAAGTGAGGAATCTTTCTACTTACACAAATGGAAGATTCCTCGTTGCACTCAGAATGACAAGTTCAGTGAGCAGATTTTGCCTCAAAATGATTGCCTGTCCGCCCTTAATCCCTCAAGGGAGAGGGAGTTGTTCCCTCCCCTTGTAGGGCTGAGGGGAGGACACCTTTTCAGGCAAGCCTAGGGTCGGGCAAGAATTGTAAATTGTAAATTGATAAAATGGTTATGTCTCAAAACAAACTCAAAGAAGAATTGAAGCCCCTCTTTGAACAAACTCCAATGACGACGTATACGGCCGTCTGCATGACGCTGCATTGGTTGAGCAAGACCTTGCGAAACCGCAACGCTTCCCAAAGCAAGCGACCAAGCATAGGCGACCACCAGGAGAACAAGCAGACGATCCATATGGTCTGGATGACTAATCCGACTGTCTGCCCAATGCCAGCCACCGCTTTTGAGGTCGCGGAAACTTTGCTCCTGCCAATTGCGGTTGGCATACTCAAAGCCAGTCAGCGTAGTGTCATTGGTTACCAACGCCCATGCTTGGTCATAGCCTGCGCTCCAAATCGCATGTGCGGTTGCTGGCAACCGGCCGCGCTGCTTGAAAGCGAGTCCATCAGCCGACCACTGTTGACCAGCCTGTACCATGTTGGCAATGGCAAAATCGCCTGCCTCGGTGCAGATTTTGGTCATGCTGGTAACGCGAAACAGATAGCACCAACCCAAGCTGGCCACAGCCTGACACAAATCAGGAGATGTCCCAATCCCTCGGTCAGCCAACACCACGACGTTTCTGTCTGCTGCAATGCCCTTCTTGACAGTTTGCAACAGGGCTGTGACCATGCCAACTTGCCCCTCGGCTGGGTACTGGTCATGATTGTTGGCAATATAACAACGCCAGGCCAGAGGGATACAACGTCCTTCCCAGGCAGCGCCAACCACCATGGCAGCCAAGCGGTCTTGCAACTTTGTCTCATCCACCAGCAGATAAAGCTTGCCTGGTGGCAACTGGCTGACAATCCAGGCTGTCCATTGGCTGAAGAAGGCTTGCAGAGGAAAACGTTTGTTGTCCAGAAAACGTCGCAAGCGACGGGCACAACTTTCGACCCTCTCGCCTGTAGCAACCTGGCGGGCAATCTGTTGCTGTTGGCAGCTTTCTGCTCGCATGATGCCCAGGCTAAACAAGCCGACGTTATCGACTTGCCAGCTATTGAGACAAGGCAATTGGCTGGCGATTGTTTGATTCCATTGATAAAGTACTGGATAGCTCATTTTGGCCTCCTTCTGACGTTTTGGAACACATCAGAATTGTCCTTGATGAGCTATTCTTTTTTCAACCCTCTAAACATGTCCTCCCCTCAGCCCTGGTAGGGGAGGGCTAGGGTGGGGGTGGGTTTTACTCGAGCGAATCGAGGAATTGGTTGATGCCGCGCTCATCCCAGTTATCGCGGGGGCCAAAGATCATCAGCATCCCAGAATTACCACTCTTGGTTTCAAACACACCTATGATTTGCCGAATGCTGTTCCCCTGCTCATCTATGCCTTCATAGGTGCCAAGAGCGACTTCTTGGCCGTTGATGGTCACATCTTCGCTGCCAACAAACTCCAGATTCACGTTTTGCCCGCCGGTTTGGGTGGCAAAGGCATCACGCATCTGCTGCTGCATATCTTCTTCGCTGCCCGTAAAAACATCAGAGAACTCGGCCAACATAATGGCTGTTCGTTGGTCTGTTCCAGAAATCATGGCGACTTCCATTACAAACAGGTTCATTGCGCCGATTTCTTCATAACCTGGTGGCAGGTCGTAATCAACGATTGATCCTGCCAATTCAGCGCCAGCTTCAGGATCCTCGAAACCTTCAGCAAAGTCCTCAAAAACGCCTGGTAATACCAATGCCGCGACGATGGCTATGATGCAGCACACGCCCAAAATACCAGCGATGATGCCGACCACAATTTTTGTATTTCGACTCATGAAAATCCTCCAAAGTGGAAAAATGGAAACGGCCGTATCAAACCGTTATGTAAACAAATCTGCAAACAGCTTACAACCCACACGGTATTAAAAGCAGATTCACACTATTTTGTCAACCAAACAACGCGAGAAGCTTAACAGGGTGTGTAAAAATTGACCCTAGTCACCAAAGTTTAGTATAATTCGTTCAAAATATTTTGAAAGTTATGTGTGCTTCCTTGAAGCACCACACTATTGAGGAAACCTGTGAGCACCTTGCCATACATTCAAACATTTGCAGCGGTAGAAACGGCCGTTGCTACCCAACCTGTCCCTATTACGTCAGATTTTGCCATTGGTCGCAATGATGTCGTGCTGATGGCTGGCCCCTGCTCAGTAGAAAGCTACGCGCAAACGCGGGCAGCGGCAGAAGCGGTGGCTCGCGTAGGCGGGCGCGTGCTGCGTGGGGGTGCATTCAAGCCTCGCACATCCCCCAACAGCTTTCAGGGGCTTGGCCAGCGAGGGCTAGAAATTTTGCGCGATGTCGCCGATGAGTTCGGCTTGCTAGTCATTACCGAAGCCCTGGCGGTGGAACATGTGCCGCTAGTAGCTCACTACGCCGACATCATTCAGCTCGGCAGCCGCAACATGCAGCATTACCCGTTGCTGTGGGCCGTGGGAGAATTAGACAAGCCAGTGATGCTCAAGCGTGGCTTTATGTCAACAATTGATGAGTGGCTGAAGGCTGCCGAGCATATCAGCAGCCGGGGCAACAACAAAATCATGCTGTGCGAGCGGGGCATCCGCACCTTTGAAACCGCCACACGCAACACGTTAGACACAAACGGCATTGCCCTGGCCAAACAGCTTTGCCCCTACCCCATCATAGCCGATCCCAGCCACGCCACTGGCCGCGCCGACCTCGTAATTCCGGCGGCACGCGCTGCCCTGGCCGCTGGTGCAGATGGCTTGCTGGTAGAGTTTCATCCAGACCCGGCCAATGCGTTGTCCGATGGTCAACAATCGCTGCCGCTTGGCGTTTTGCCCCAGTTTGTAGCAGAGATGCGGAAGATAACGGCCGTTTTCAACCGCAACTTCACTTAGATTTCTGGCCATAGAGAACACAGAGAGAAAAGAGAAAATCCTCTAATATCTTTGTGACCTCTGTGGCAAAACACAAAACACCCGTTCAACAACCTGAGAGATCATGACCGACTTTTTTCTCAGTCTGGGTTATTTTGGACTGTTTCTTATCAGCTTTTTGTCTGCTTCCTTGCTGCCATTAGCCTCAGAAGTATTTGTGCTGGCGATGCCACCACTGGGCTACAACGCTTGGTGGATTGTGGTGGTGGCTACCCTGGGTAGCTATAGCGGTTCGGTGCTCAACTACTTCGTTGGCAAAAAAGGCACCGATTTTGTTTTGGGCCGGCATATCAAAATTGATCCCAAAACGTGGACCAGAGCCGAAAAATTTTACAAACGGTGGGGGCCAGTGGCCCTCTTCTTTTCCTGGGTTCCCTTCATTGGCGATCCGTTAACGGCCGTTGCTGGTGCACTCCACATGCACTTTGGCATCTTTAGCTTTTGGGTCATCTTTGGTAAAACATTGCGCTACGTGGTCTTGCTGGGCATCGCCTCCCGCTTCTTTAACATCTTTTGAACCAATTTTAGAGGAGTGGAGCATCCTCAGATGCGGAACGGCATTTGCTACAACCGTTCGCATCTGAGGATGCTCACTCCGCCCTGTCTGAGAAGTATCCTGTTCAAGACAGAACAGCTTTAGAATATCCCCCGCCTGTACTATAATTCCCTCATCGTTTAGAAGATCACAACAGACTTTAATCACTATACGCAAAAAGGAGATGTGTCGTGAAATTTATCGATCTCACCATTCCCCTGGGCATTGGAACACCCCCCTGGCCCACTTATGAACCACTTCAAGTAAAATATTTCAAACGTTTGGCACCCAACGGAGCCAATGGGCAGGTTGTAACCCACAGCAACCATGTGGGTACCCATCTGGATGGCGAAATTCATTTTTACACCCCCGGCAAAGATATTGCCCAGCTCGATTTTGAGTTTCTGGCAGGCGACGCCGCCATTGTGGATTTGAGCGACGTTTGTGGCGATTACGATGTGTACACGCCGGAGATGATTGAAGAGCGTGTGGAGGTGCGCGAGGGCGATATCCTCATCATCCACACCGGCTACCACCACTTTGGCTGGGACCAGCCCTACGGCAACGAGGTGCGCTACATGGTGATGCACCCTGGCCCGGACGCCCGCTTTGCCCAATGGTGCATTGACAAAAAAATCAAATGGATTGGCGTGGACTGCGGCAGTGCGGATCATCCAATGAACACCAAAATTCGGGACTGGATGCCCGCGCAAGCAGAGGATGCAGATGCTCATTTCCGCAAAAAATATGGCAAGCCGCTGGCCGAATACTTTACCAAAGATATGTACCAGATGATGCACCTATGGATGTTCGACAAAGGGATCATCCACGCTGAATGTGTGGGCGGCGATATTGATCTGCTGATAAATCGGCGCGTGCAGGTCGGCTGCTTCCCCTGGCGCTTTGTAGATGGCGAAGCCAGCATTGCCCGTATTGTGGCCATGGTGGATGATGACGAATATGAGCATCTGATGGCGCGCAAAGCAAAGATGCCCAAAACCAAGTTTGGCGACTGCTACGACCCAGTTCATGTAGAACGGCTGGGTGGTCGCGGGCCAGTTTATTAGGTTTTTTGCCACAGAGAACACAGAGCAAAAAGAGAAAAACCTCTTCTTCCTCTGTGCCCTCTGTGGCTATTTTTATTTCTTGACAACATACCATACGGTATGGTACAGTGCGCTTCGACAAAACATACTAAAGGGTATGATTCTGATGGCGAGGAAGACAAAACGAGATTGGTTTGTAACGGCCGTACAAATTCTGCGGCAAGCTGGCCCCCAAGGGCTGACGATTGAGGCATTATGTCAATCTCTGCAAATGACCAAAGGCTCCTTTTATCATCACTTTGGCAGCTATGAGGGATTTAAGACGCAATTTTTGGCATTTTATGAGCAGGAAGGCACGCTGGACATTATCTCGCAGCTAGCCGACTTGCCCACCCCAAAAGAAAAATTACAGCAGCTTTTGAAAATCGTGGTGGAATTTTCTACTAAACTGCCAGACAACCCAGATGTAGCCATGCGAATCTGGGCCTTGCAAGATACGGCCGTTGCCCAAACACAATCTCGCGTAGACGGCCGTCGCCGTCAATATGTGCAATCGCTCTGCGAAGAAATAACTGGGGACAGCACCCAAGCGGCCACAATTGCTAATCTAATTTACGCCGTTTTGGTAGGCAGCGAACAGATGCAGCCTCCCATTGTCGGAGCAGCGTTACAACATCTATTTGATGAATGTTTGCGGCTTTATAATTTGACATAAATAATGTTATATCAAGTCTTACTCTGTTGGTATTTCTATGTATTTGGTCATTGGAATATTGGGAACCATTTTAGCAATTAGTTTGCTGCTCATTCTGGCTTTGCGCTTTATTGCCATGCTACGGGGAACCCACCAAGTTGAGCCATCTATTTCGCTAGAAAACAAGGGCATTAAAAAGCGTTTCTATGAAGCTGATTACGTGGATTCTTACAGAGCGCAGCTACGAGAATCTAATCTGCAAAATATAGAGGCTGTGGCTCAATATGCTTTCCAAAAAGGGCAAGAAGTAGGCCGCAGCAAGTCGGAAATTGTTTTTCAAGAAGGTGCTCCAGGGCTTGGATTTATTGTAGCCTACAAACTTGAGCCAGAAAGGCAGCCCAAAACCATCACAATGACAACGGCCGTTTCCTTCAACGAACCCAAAGGGAACATTTACTTTAGACTTATCTGCCCAATCCACTGCACGCTCTTACCGTTTCTGCTCAGTCGGATGGCGCGAGCATAGCCTGTTGACCAACTACAATTTTGGAGGAAATAATGAAAGATGAGGCTCTTTTTACGGCCGTTCCCAATCTGCCTGAACTTATGGAAACAGCCGATCATATTGACATAAAAACAATATCCGGGGATGTGAGCATGCGCCAATTTATTGCCGAAATGCTCTCTTACTATCCCGACTGGATAAAATTTCTATACCGGATACGCTGGTTTTTTGTACGGCTACTCGGGATGAAACAGGAGGGCATACCGCAAAATATGGTCATGCAACCGGAGAATGTTTCCTTTGTTCCAGGTGATCCAGCCGCCTTTTTCAAAGTCCAGATGGCTGAAGAAGATCGCTACTGGTTTGTCGCCGAAACGGAGTCACATCTAACGGCGCATTTAGGTGTAATCATGGAACCCGGCCACGATGAGAATCGGTTCCATGTGCTAACCCTGGTGCACTATCATCGCTGGACGGGGCCGGTGTACTTTAATGTGATACGGCCGTTCCACCACATCGTGGTGCGTCAAATGATGAAGGCAGGGGTAAAACGGCAGTTACGATTGCAGAAAGCCTAAAACCTGATCCGCAATTTGATCACGGACTTGGCGGAAGACGGCCGTAACTTCCTCATCTGTCCCTGTCGCCTCTGCCGGATCATAAAAGCCGATGTGTGTCTTTTGCCCCGCATCTGCCAGCCAAACCGGGCATGTTTCTTGGGCGGAATCACAAACGGTGAGCACATGGTCAAAATATTGTCCTTTGAACAATTCGGTTGATTTAGATTCATTCTGGCTCAAGTCAATACCCAATTCACCCATCACGGCAATCGCTTTGGGATGTACATAGCCACTAGGCGCTGTACCCGCCGAATAGGCCACAAATTGGTCGCCCAATCGGGCGTTAATCAACCCCTCTGCCATCTGACTGCGGCAGGAGTTGCCCGTACAAAGCACTAACACTTTTTTCATTCACTTTCTCCTAAACGGAAACTGGAGATTGGAAACTGAAAAGCAGTCTCCAATCTCTATAAATCCAGCGCGGCCATCACCGTGTTTAAATCTTTGTCGCCGCGACCGCTTAAATTTACCAAAATGATTTGATCCGGGCGCATTTTGGGCGCTTGCTTTATCGCTTCGGCCACGGCGTGGCTCGACTCCAGCGCAGGGATGATTCCCTCCGATTTGCACAACGTTTGGAATGCCGCCAACGCTTCCTCATCAGTGGCGTAGGTGTAGCCAGCCCGCTCCTCGTCGCGCAGCAGGGCGTGCTCTGGCCCCACGCTAGGGTAATCCAGTCCGGCACTGATGCTGTGCGTTTCCATGACCTGGCCATCGGCCGTTTGCATAACATAGCTTTTGGTACCGTGCAAAACGCCGACGCGGGCAATGTCCATATCGGCAAAGCGGGCGGCGTGCTTGCCGCTGGCAATGCTCTCCCCACCAGCCTCTACGCCAATCAAATCCACGCCGTCGTCATCGCGGAAGGCGTGAAAGATACCCATGGCGTTGCTGCCGCCCCCCACGCAGGCGATGATTGTGTCGGGCAAACGGCCGCATTCGGCCAAAATCTGCTCTCTTGCTTCGTAGCCAATCACGCTTTGGAAGTCGCGCACCATCATCGGGTAGGGATGCGGCCCCAAAACGGAGCCAAGCAGGTAATGGGTATTTTCCACATTGGTCACCCAATCCCGGATGGCTTCGTTGATAGCGTCTTTGAGCGTTTTGCTGCCGCTTTCTACTGGGCGCACCTCCGCACCGAGTAGCTTCATGCGGTAGACGTTGGGCTGCTGGCGAGCAATATCTATGCTGCCCATGTAGACGATACACTCCAGCCCCAGCAAGGCACAGGCCGTCGCTGTACCAACGCCATGCTGCCCTGCACCCGTCTCGGCCACGATGCGGCTTTTGCCCATGCGCTGTGCCAGCAGTGCCTGACCCAGCGCATTGTTAATTTTGTGTGCGCCAGTGTGGTTCAAATCCTCTCGCTTGAGGTAGATTTGGGCGCCACCAAGGCTGGTGCTGAGTCGTTTGGCGTGGGTGATGGGAGACGGCCGTCCAACATAACTCTTCAGCAAATAATTAAACTGAGTCATAAAGTCCACATCGTGGCGGGCTTCCTCGTACATGCGAATGAGTTCATCCAGGGCAGGCATGAGCGTTTCCGGCACAAATTGGCCGCCATACGGGCCAAATTTACCTCGTTCATCGGGAACTGATACAGTTTGGATCATTTGATTGTCCTCGTGAAAGATTTCAAAAGTCTTCACAGCAATTTGGCAAACACCAGAAGAAATTGAGATTTTTGAAATCTAGGTTTTGTGAGGCTGATTATAGCAAGGGGTGGGAATTGTGGGGTAAACGTTTTGTAAACGGCCGTTTGAAAAAGTGTATTTCAAGCACAGCCAGCAATCCGTTCAAACTAGTATACAATTCTTACATGAGATAGCCTATAATCTTTAACCTAGCAACCCGACAAACTCACCCTCAACAAAATCAAGCCAACGCCGATCACTCAAAAAGGAGACAAAAACCATGCGCCTTTCGTCCCCAAAATCTGAGCTAAAAGAGCAGTATCAAATTGTTGTCATCGGTTCCGGTTATGGCGGCAGCATTGCGGCTTCCCGACTGGCACGGGCTGGTCAGGAAGTATGCGTGCTGGAACGTGGCCGTGAGCTTTGGCCTGGAGAATACCCGGACAATGAACTGGCGCTGGCCAAAGAGACCCAATTAAACACCCCCTTAGGCCATGTTGGAACTAAAACAGCCCTCAATGAATACCATGTCAATGATGAAATGACCGTCTTGGTTGGCTGTGGCCTGGGCGGCACGTCACTTATCAATGGCAACGTTTCCTTGCGTACCGATCCGCGCATCTTCGAGCATCCCGATTGGCCACAACCGTTCCGTGATGACGTGCCTACGCTGCTAAAAAATGGGTATGACTTGGCCGAGAAAATGTTGGGAACCGCTACCTATCCAGAAAGTTTGCCACCCACGCCCAAATTTACAGCGATGAAAAAGGCAGCCAAAGGCTTAGGCGCAAATTTTTACCCCGCACCAATGACAGTTACGTTTCAGGATGGCCCCAACGTGGTGGGGATTGACCAAAAAGCGTGCAAGCTGTGTGGCGACTGCATGACAGGCTGTAATTATCACGCCAAAAACAGCACGCTGATGAACTATTTGCCCGATGCCAAAAATCATGGTGCCACGATCTTTGTAGAAATGGAGGTTCGCCATTTGACTAAGCAAGATGGTTTGTGGCAGGTGCATTGCACCGATTTAGGGGACTCATCTGAGCGCAGCATTCAAGCAGAAATGGTGATTTTGGCGGCTGGCACGTTAGGCACAACAAAAATTTTGTTCCGCTCCAGAGAGGCAGGTCTGGATTTGTCGCAAAAGTTGGGCCATCACTTCTCGGGCAATGGTGACGTTGGTGGTTTTGCTTACAACAGCGATGTGTCAGTTTATGCGATTGGAACGGGGCCCAAAGTGGACAAAATGCCGCCCGTTGGCCCCTTAATCAATGGGGTGATCGATACCCGGCCGCAGGCTGAGAATTGGGAAGATGGTATGGTCATTGAAGAGGGGACGTTGCCGAGTGCAACGAAGTTGGGATTGGTCAAGGGGTTAAAAATCATGGCCAGAGCTACTGGAGAAGATAGTGACAGTGGCTGGCTTGATGCTTTGCGAGAAAAGTTCAGGGAGCTTGTGAGTATGATTCGTGGCCCTTATCATGGGGCTGTCAAGCACACGCTAACCTGGCTGGTAATGACGCACGATGATAGCCGGGGGCGGCTGCTTCTGGAAAATGATCGAATCCGGATTGAATGGCCAGATATTGGGGAACAGCCTTTTGCACAACGGGTGAATGATTTTTTGCGACGGGGAACGGCCGTTTTAGGCGGCACGTTTGTCTCTAATCCTCTGTGGAGCTTATTAAAGTCACAACCAATGGTCACGTCCCATCCATTGGGCGGCTGCCCCATGGGAGAAGATGCTTGGCAAGGGGTCGTGAATCATAAGGGGCAGGTTTTTGCAGGTGAACGAGGAACGGCCATTCATGAAGGGCTCTACATTTGTGATGGCTCAGTCATCCCCCACTCCATTGGCGTAAACCTGCTGCTCACCATCTCTGCCATGACTGAAAGAGCTATGGTGCTTCTGGCACAAGATCACGGCTGGCAGATTGATTATAGCTTACCTAACCAGCAGTCTTAGAATTTATCTGAAAAAGCCACAGGCTTGTGCCGAGCGAAGCCGAAGCAGGAAAAAGAGGAATCTGAGAAATGAACCTTCGCCTCAAAACGCTCTGTGCTCTCTGTGGCCAATATTCGGATGGGAACTTAAACCAGGCTTCGCAGTTTATCGGCACAAAGGAGCAGAGCCAGAACCGTATTGCCGTCACTAATTTGGCCGCTGTGGGCCATGTGCAGCACCTCGCCGATGGGTTTTGTGTGTACTTCTATTACTTCGGCGGCTTCATGAACAGGTTTGCCAAGGATGACGTTGGTGGCCAGATAGTAAACGCCCAGCTCGTTGCAAATGCCGTTGGCGGTGTTAAAACGGCCGATTTCAACCAAATCATCCGCCGTTTTCCCACCCACTTCTTCTTTTAACTCGCAAACGGCCGCTTCCAATTCGGTTTGATTTGGCTTTATGCTACCCGCAGGCACTTCCCAGCCCCAGGCATCTACCGTGTAGCGATAGGTGTAGATGAGGGCAATCTCCCCCGCTGGGGTAACGGGCACAATCCAAACCGAGGTGGGGCTTTCGATGACATTGTACTGGCCTGGACGGCCGTTTGGGGTAATGATGCCATCTTGCCGCACCCGATACCAGGGACACGACCAGACAATCTGGCTAGAAGTCGTTTTGAATGGTTTCGTCATGGTTTTTTGGCCACAGAGAACACAGAGGAAAAAGAGAAAAAAGCTCTTAAATCTCTGTGTTCTCTGTGGCTATTTCTTAGTTTTCAGACGGGTGAGTAGCCAATTTTTCCATGCTTCGGTGCCTTCACCAGTTTTGCAGGAAAGCGGGAAAATTTGCGCTCGCGGATTAAGTACTTCAACGCCAGCCTTGAAATAATCGAGGTCAAAATCAATGTAGGGTAGCAAATCCATCTTGTTGAGGATGAGCGCATCAATGCCCCGGTAAATGTTGGGGTATTTGTACGGTTTGTCGTCCCCTTCTGGCACGCTGGCAATGACGATGTTGAAATGCGTGCCTAGTTTGAAAGAAGCAGGGCAGATGAGATTGCCCACGTTTTCCACAATGAGCAACTCAATTTCGTCCAGGGGAAGCTGGTGTAGACCGTTGGCCACCTGCACGGCGTCTAAATGGCAATTGCCCCCGGTGTTAATTTGGACGGCTGGCATACCAACGGCCGTAATTTTATCTGCATCTATGGTGACAGCGGCCGTATCCCCTTCAATAACACCAATGGTAAGCCGGTCTTGCAATAGTTCAATGGTTCTCAAAATGACGCTGGTTTTGCCCGAACCCGGTGAGGCCAACACGTTGATCCCCAAAATGCCCTTCTTATCCAGGAGTGCCTGGTTGCGGGCGGCCAAATCATCGTTAGCATTGAGGATATTTTCCACAACAGGTATGCGTTGTTTCATGCAGATTCTCCGACTGATTGCTGATCTATCTCAATCGCTTCCAAATAAAATTCTTCACCCGCAATGACCTTGCTAAGCGTGCTGCCACAGGCAGGGCAAGGCAGCGATTCGTTGGGTGAATAAGTGTGCTGGCAGCTTTGGCATTGCATTTGCGCCGCCACCCGCCGAAAATGGAGCGTGGCACCTCCGGCCATGCTGCCCTGGCTCACAAAATCCCAGTAAAACTGCACGGAATCATCCACAATGGAAGCCAATTCGCCTACCACCAGGTACAGGTCAGAAATGCGGCTGGCTTCGGCATCAGCCGCATGGCGCAGCGCAATTTCCAGAATGCTTTCGGTAACGGCAAGTTCGTGCATAGGGTTAGCCACTATTTTTGGCGTTGTGGATGAAGGCTCGCACTAAGGTGGGGTCTTTTTTGCCGGGGTAGGCTTCTACTCCGCTGGCCACATCTACAGCAAACGGCCGTACCAGCCGCACCGCCTCCGCCACATTTTCCGCATTCAAGCCCCCCGCTAGCATCAAACCCGGATTGGACTGCGCCAGTTGCGCGCTCATCTCCCAATTCCCCGTCTCCCCCGTGCCGCCCCGCAGCGTGGGGTGGTAAGTTTCAATCAATAATGAGGGAGACTGATTACTATTTACCGATAACCGATTACTGGTCACTGAATACCACTCCGCATCCGCCTTAGCTTCGGCCAAGCTGGTGGGGCGCAGGGCTTTGTAACAACGGCCGTAAATCGGTGACTGTTCATCCCCCACCAAAAATGGCACCTCTTCGCCACTTAACTGAGCCAAATCCAGGCCAACTTCGTCCAGAATCTCGGCCGTGTGCTCCCCGGTTTCATTCACAAAAACACCTACCAGCACTGGGCAGTTAGGGGCAGCACGCAATGTTTGCACAATGGCCTTTGCCGTGTTTATGTCAACTGAACGCTTGCTGGGTAGGTAAAAAATGAAGCCCAGATAGTCGGCTCCGGCAGTTACGGCCGTTTCTGCATCTGCCAGGTTGGTAATACCACAAATTTTTACTTTCATCATTTATGTTTTTCCATGACGCTTTCATAACGCAGCCACACTATGCTACGGGCATCAAACTTGAACAGCAAATTTTCACAATTTTTAGAGGAGATAGAAAATGAGTATACAACTGAAATGCCAAAACTGCTTTGCTCCCCTCAAACTAAAAGACCAGCGCGAACTGATCGTTACCTGCCCCTATTGCGATTCGGAAAATGTATTGCCAGGTACAGTAAAAACGATCACCCGCGTCAACGCCCAGCGCTTTTCTTCACTGCTTTACCGCTACATTGCCGAAGAGTTCAACATGACCGGTATCCAGGATTTGATTATGAAGCTAAACGGCCGTCTCCAGCACGCCTCGGTTGATTTTGATGATTTGGGCGGCAATGACCGCCGCATGAAAGCGATGGAGCTGGTGAAATGGTGCCAACGGCGGGATGAGTTGGATACCTTGACGGCCGTTGTGCAGGCGGAACGGCCGTCTTCTGTGCTTGAACTACAACAATCATAGGAACTCTGGAAAAAGCTCCGCCAACGCCAACCAGCAAATACAGCACCAAATCGAGCCAGCCTTGTGGTTTGGGCGCTATCTCTTGCGGCATTTCGGAAACGATTTGTTCAGGCTCAACCATGTATTACGCCCTCTGCAACTGGCTCGCTCTGACGGTTTCGCCGAAATAAAACGAGGTAAAAAATTATTGCCTCGGCCCAAAAAGAAAGTAGCGCATAGAGTGGGTTCAATTCTGTAACCAAAAAGATAGATTCTGTCTGCAAAGCAGAGTTGGTGTAGTTGGCAAACAGCGCAGCGTACAGGTTGTTAGCTGCATGAACCCCAATTGCTAGCTCCGCTGAATTGTCGCGCAGGGTGATGAAGGCAAAAAACGCACCGATGCTCAGGTAAAACAGCGGCAACAAGATGGCGCTGGCGGCCAATTCTGGATTGGCCAAATGGGGAACCATGAACAAAATGCCGTTTATGATCGCCAACACCCAAAAGTTGCGGCTCAAATGCCCCGTCATTTGCAGCAAATAGCCGCGAAATAGCAGCTCCTCGGCCGTCGTTTGCACGGGCGTAAGGAGCAGCACAAACAGAACAAAGAACAAAAATCGGCGGGCATCTAAAACAATCGTGTAAATCTCTGGATTAAGCAAATACTCTACGCCGCTGGCCAGGGCAATGAGCAGCAGCCACAAACCAAACCCCTGCCCCAACCGCCGCCAATTTAGCTTTTTGGCAGGAGTGATGATGGTGCGAAACGGCCGTCCATGCACAAACCGCACCACCACAAAAACCCCAATAATTAGCGGCACAAAGGTCAGATTTGCCGCAATATAATTCACTAGCGGATCGAAACCATCCACCAAGCCAGTTTCCAGATTTACGGCCGTTTCCGGGTTGTCATCCACCACTGCCCAAAAAGCTGGCACGAGCACAAACAAACCACCCAAAACGAACCAAAAAAAGAGAATCAGGACAATGCCAAAGAAGTAGCGAAACCACTCCGTTTGGCCTAACCGCACCTGATCTAAAAATGAAAAAGGTTGTTCATTCTCCATACATAATCCTTAGAAAAAGCATACAAACCTTTGGCTAGTTGCCATAAACCGCGCAAATCATGTATATCATACCTCAGCAACATCTAAAACAAACATTTGATTAGCGATAGCTTATGATGTGGCTGATTTATCTCAACCAATCACGAATAGCATGAAAAACGAATGAGACAAATTTCTCGATAACTATTCGTAAAATTCGTCCATTTGTGTCATTCGTGATTGTAACTGGAGAATATGTATGAAAAACCACCATGAACACACGAAACGGCCGTTTCACACCCTCCTGCTCCTCATCCTCATTTGTGGCGCAACCCTGCTGGTTTTGCACCACACTTCGGCGCTGATGGCTGAAAACGGCCGTCCCACCTCAGAAAATGAGTTCATCTACCTGCCGCTAATTACAAATCCGCTCGATTGCGGCATTTCTGGGGCCAGCTACAGCAGCCTTCCCATCGCCTCCGACCCCATCACTCGCCCCGCCTGGGATCATCCAGACATAAACCTTGCCATCCGAGGGTATGAACAAGTGAGCGCCAGCCTAATGCTGGTAGAGTACGCCGGAGGCAGCGACGCCAACGCCCCACAGCTAGACACCCTGTTCAGCCCAGCCCGCGTGCCAACCTTCACCAATGCCTACCAAATTTACCGCTGGGATTGGGCTTGCAACTGCCGCCTCGACCTGATGAGCAACTGGCCCACCACCCTGCTGGGCATGGGCACCAGCGAAGGAGAACCCATCCACGTACCAGATTCTGGCTACGATATTGGCGGCGGCAACGATGTGATGGTGCTTTACGCCACCGACAACCGCATCACCCTCAAATACACCCGCGAAGACAATGTGGTGTTTGGCTACACCGTCCACATCGAAGATATCTGCGTTGATCCAGCACTGGTGAGCCTGTACGATTCGCTAGACGCAGCCGGGCGCGCCCAGCTACCGGTGCTGGCGGGCGGGCAGCCATTTGGCCGCGCTTTGGGAGATGAAATTAAAGTCTCGATTCGGGATACGGGCAACTTTTTAGACCCGCGCTCACGCAAAGATTGGTGGCAAAGTCAGCCCCCTCCCTAACCCTCCCCTTGGCAGGGCTGAGGGGAGGACATGTTTAGAGGGTTGAAAAAAGAATAGCTCATCAAGGACAATTCTGATGTGTTCCAAAACGTCAGAAGGAGGCCAAAATGAGCTATCCAGTACTTTATCAATGGAATCAAACAATCGCCAGCCAATTGCCTTGTCTCAATAGCTGGCAAGTCGATAACGTCGGCTTGTTTAGCCTGGGCATCATGCGAGCAGAAAGCTGCCAACAGCAACAGATTGCCCGCCAGGTTGCTACAGGCGAGAGGGTCGAAAGTTGTGCCCGTCGCTTGCGACGTTTTCTGGACAACAAACGTTTTCCTCTGCAAGCCTTCTTCAGCCAATGGACAGCCTGGATTGTCAGCCAGTTGCCACCAGGCAAGCTTTATCTGCTGGTGGATGAGACAAAGTTGCAAGACCGCTTGGCTGCCATGGTGGTTGGCGCTGCCTGGGAAGGACGTTGTATCCCTCTGGCCTGGCGTTGTTATATTGCCAACAATCATGACCAGTACCCAGCCGAGGGGCAAGTTGGCATGGTCACAGCCCTGTTGCAAACTGTCAAGAAGGGCATTGCAGCAGACAGAAACGTCGTGGTGTTGGCTGACCGAGGGATTGGGACATCTCCTGATTTGTGTCAGGCTGTGGCCAGCTTGGGTTGGTGCTATCTGTTTCGCGTTACCAGCATGACCAAAATCTGCACCGAGGCAGGCGATTTTGCCATTGCCAACATGGTACAGGCTGGTCAACAGTGGTCGGCTGATGGACTCGCTTTCAAGCAGCGCGGCCGGTTGCCAGCAACCGCACATGCGATTTGGAGCGCAGGCTATGACCAAGCATGGGCGTTGGTAACCAATGACACTACGCTGACTGGCTTTGAGTATGCCAACCGCAATTGGCAGGAGCAAAGTTTCCGCGACCTCAAAAGCGGTGGCTGGCATTGGGCAGACAGTCGGATTAGTCATCCAGACCATATGGATCGTCTGCTTGTTCTCCTGGTGGTCGCCTATGCTTGGTCGCTTGCTTTGGGAAGCGTTGCGGTTTCGCAAGGTCTTGCTCAACCAATGCAGCGTCATGCAGACGGCCGTATACGTCGTCATTGGAGTTTGTTCAAAGAGGGGCTTCAATTCTTCTTTGAGTTTGTTTTGAGACATAACCATTTTATCAATTTACAATTTACAATTCTTGCCCGACCCTAGGCTTGCCTGAAAAGGTGTCCTCCCCTCAGCCCCCGCAAGGGGAGGGCTAGGGAAGGGGTCTAAACTTGCTTAAACAGCCACTACTTCCTTCATCATAAACGGCTGGCGAATCACCGTTTTCAGCCGCTCCGGCGCGGCACGGCGGGGGTCACTGAGGTAAATTTCATGATGTTTGCTGCTCAGGACACCACCCAGCTCCCAAACATGCTCGTGCAGGCGCTGAATGGTGGGGCCTTCATCAGCGTAGGGGCCCGTGTACAAAATTTGTACGGCCGTCCCCTCCACATACTTCTCCAATTTTAGCCGATCTACCGCGGCCAGACCTTTCTTTTTCTTCACCTGCCCTTTGGCTTCGGCAATCATTTCAGCCGTTACAAAATCTGGCTGCATGATCATCATTTGCCACAGCCAAGCATCCTTGTCGCCCATCGAAAATTGGCTCATGTCCGGCACCCACCAGAGCCCTTCCAACGGCATCACGCCATAATCAATCGCCAAATTACCCTTCTTAACCATAAATTTAACGGTGTATGCTACAGAATATAGTGCCGAAACCGCATCCTGGTATGCTTGGGAACTATTTGGGTTTCCTTGACCAGTAATGGTGAGAAAATTCATTGGCGGCACATCAACCACACTAATTTTCTTGCCAGATGGGCGGTAAAACTCTTTTAACTCACGCTTGAAATCTATCTTTTTCATAATTTGCTCCTATAACCTCTGGGAGGTTGAATTCCAAATATGACAAAAGCGTAGTATGAGAAACGGCCGTTCGCTATTCCATTCTTGCGCTTTTGTAACGTACCCACCAACCAATCTTCCAAACTGCTTTTCCATTGCCCTACAAATTTCGCTATAATGCAGAGAGTCATGAGACAAAACAACCCGAAAACTGTCAACAAGCTGGAGCAGATGAATGAGTGACCCTGAAAACCATCCAATAATTGGCTGGGAAAAAGAAACGGCCGTTCCCGAAAATCATCAATTTAATAGCTACCTACATGCCAAAAACGGACATCTGCACATGGATGGCCTCGATTTAGCCCAATTTTTTCTAAACGAAGCCCCACAAGGCTTTGAAAGAACCTTACCCAGTCCCCTGGAAATTGTCTATCTGCCCCAAATTCGCAAGCAAATCCACAAAATGATGCAACTCTTCGCCGATGTCATTGCCGAACTGGATTACGAAGGCGCGTTCCATTACACCTACGCCTCCAAAGCCAACGCCGCCGAAGAAGTGATCCGCACCACGCTCAGTGCCGGAGCGCAGCACGAAATGTCCTCCACGGTTGACGTAGACATTGCCAAAATCATGATCCAGCGCGGCCTGCTCACGCCAGACCGTATGGTGGTGTGCAACGGCTTCAAAGGCCCCAGTTCCCAATATGCTGCGAATATTTTGCAGTTACGCCTGCTACACGAAAACCTCATTCCCGTCATCGAAGATTTGCCGGAAATTTCCCCCCTACTCAGCTCCGGGCAAACATTTAACGTTGGGCTGCGGCAAAAAAGCTACGGCCCCAACGAAACCCAGGCCGAGATGGACCAAGCCAATTCACGCTTTGGCCTGCACACCGATGACATCTGGAAAGCCGCCGATTACATCGCTGCTGCCCCCAACCTGACGCTAAAAATGTATCATTACATGGTCGGCAGCCAACTTACCGACATTCCCGCCTTCATTAGCTGGCTCAAGCCCGGCATCGAGCTCTTTGCTCGGCTGCGTCAACGATACCCTAGCCTCAGCATCTTCAACTTTGGCGGTGGGATGCCCGTGGCCATGACACTCAATTTCAGCTTCGATTACCATGAATTTGCTCGCCAACTGCTCACTGCCCTGCAAGAGGCGTGCCGTCGTTACAATGTGCCTGTACCAGATGTGATGGGAGAATTCGGCCGTTACACCACTTCTGAGCATGGGGCACATCTCTTCAAAATTATCGCTGCCAAAGAGAATGGTTCCGAGCGACCCTGGTACCTTATTGACGGCTCGATTATGAGCTCTTTCCCAGACAGTTGGGCTTTGTCTGAACATTTCATCGTGCTGCCGCTCAACCACCTAGACAAACCGTTCCAGCAAGTGCAGCTTGGTGGCATCACCTGCGACAGCGACGACGTCTATCCGCCCAAACCAAGTAGCTCCCCACTTTATCTCCCGGTGGAAACAGATGAGCTGTACATCGGCTTTTTCAGCATCGGCGCATACCAGGAAATGCTTGGCGGCGTGAAAGGGAGCAAACATTGCGTCCTGCCAGAAGCGTATGAATTGATTATTGACAAGGATGAAGACGGCCGTTTCCAATTCCAAATTCTCCAGGGCCAACATCCAGACGACGTCCTCCGCAACCTGGGCTACGCCGTCTGAACCCATGCAACCCAAAAGGCAAAACAGCCGTAAATACAGGTAAAATCATCTAAAATCACAAACTATCCCCACATACAGGGGGCTAACCATTTACAATTAACCATTAATCATTTTTTCTGAGGAAAAGCACATGAACCTAGATCGCACCCGAATTATCTTCATCGCCATCATAGGCGTCGCCGCCTTGGTTATTTGCGGCGTCGCTGCCTACAGCATCATTGGCAACCTGACCGACGACGGGGATACGGCCGTAACCGAAACCAACAACAATAGTAGCAGCAACAACAACGGCGCCACCGTCAGCGAGATTGATCTCGACTCGCCAGACCCTATCTGGGGGCCAAACTACGACGCCGAAGACGGGCTGCCCACCTACATCTGCGGCGCTGACGCCTTCGGCAGCTACTTCACGCTCCAGCAAATGCAAATGAGCGGCAAAGACATCGAGCACGGCTTCCATCTGGGCATCATCCCCTTCTTCCTCACCGATGAATACGACATCACCGAAGGGCAGCGCACGGCTCTGCTAGACTCTGGTCAGTGGAGCTGCCTGCTCACCACGCTAGACTCCGTGGCCCTCTCCAGTCCTGGCGTCATCACCGCCATCGTGGATGAAAGCGCAGGAGCCGACCAGCTTTGGGGCCGCGACATCGAAACCATCAACGACCTGTCCGGCAAACGCATTGCCTTTGCCAGCGACAGCGTGGGTGAATATTTCGTCTACTACGCCCTCTCCATCGCCCAGCTTAGCCCACGTTCGCAGGTAACGCTGGTGCCTCAAGATAGCGTAGAAGATGCCATTGACGTCTTCAACAATGGCCAGGCCGATGTGGTCTCTGCCTGGGAACCTAATATTTACGACGCCGAGCAAAGCGGCGGCGTGAAGCTGCTCAGTTCCGAAGAGCTACGCATCGTCATCGACGTCATCGTCACCTCCCGCCAATCCATCCAAACCAATGCCGATCTGGTACAAAATTTCCACAACGCCTGGTTCGACACCCTCAAATCACAAGTAGAAGATTTTGATACGGCCGCTTCCCAAATCGCAGCCTGGGGCAATAACGACTGGAGCTTCGTCTACCCCGAAACCGCCAGCGACGACTTTATTCTGTGGTTAGAAAGCGTGGCGCAGGCCGACCTGGGCGATAACGCCTTTGTGATGCGGGACACGCGCCCCATCATCTCCCGGCTAGAAATTGCTCGCCGCGTTTGGGCAGCCTCTGACGTGAACATTCCCGATGATGACGTAAACGATCTGGTGAACGCAGGTTTTGTGCTGCGTGCGGCCGATCAACCTAGCTTGCAGCCGAACGGCCGTCCTGTCAACGACACCTTCTCCATTTCGGCACAGGTTGATTTGTCTGGCGTCTCTACCGATGCTGCCGCCACGCTAGCCGTGCTGCCCTGCCGCACCTTTGCCTTCTTGCCAGAATCCACCGAGCTAACGCTGGAATCCCGCCGTATTTTGGATGACTGTGTGGTTCCTACCATGTCCCAATCCATCGGCCTATTCCTGCGTGTGCGCGGCTCTTCTGCCTGGCCCGCCAACGACCCACCATACACCGAAGATGAAATTCTGGAAGTGGCCGAGGGCCGGGCGCAGAGCGTGGTGGATTACCTGGTATCGCAAGGCATTGATCCTGCCCGCTTTATTGTGGAAGCCACGCTGCCGCCAGAAGACCGTCGCGGTACGGATGATCCTAATCTGCAAGCACAAGATCGCTTTGTAGAACTGACATTAGTCACGGCCGGACGCTAATAACTCTAGCTGTGGCCGGTCTCCTGACCGCGCCACTTGGCGGCACGGTCAGGAGATCGGCCACAGCACACGAGTTTGAGGATTTTTATGAAATTAAAAAACTTTCGCGGGTTTCCCCTGCTTTTTATCCTGTTAGCCTTGCCCATGATGGCTTGTGGCCTGTTTGGCCTGAGTGGGGATGGCATTCCCAGCAATGCGGTGGTTGTCAATGTGATGGCCAATACGACGGCCGCGCCTTGGCTAGAAACGGCCGTCACTACCTTCAACGACTCCGAAGCTGAAACCAGCAGCGGTGACCCCGTTTTTGTGATTGTGAACGCCGTGGAGTCCGGCGAAGCCATTGCCGCTTTGCAAGCTGATCCCAGCATCGCCCTCTGGCTGCCAGAGGAGGCCGTTTGGACAGACGTGCTGGCCGACGACGGCGACAACAGCTTCCAAAACGACTGTGAGAGCGTGGCGCAAAGTCCGCTGGTCATTGGCATGTGGCGCGAAGTGGCCGAGGCACTAGGCTGGCCCGGCCTACCGCTGGGCTGGCTAGACATCGGCAGTTTGGCCGCTGACCCTGCCGCCTGGAACTATTACAGTGGCGGCACGCTCGGCCAATCGTTTAAGCTGGGCCATACGCACCCTGGCCTGTCTGGCTCTGGTGCCAGCACCCTGCTGGCCATTGTGCAAGCCGCCGAATCCAAGACAGATGCCGTAAGCGTAGGCGACATTGGTCAGCCGATTGTGCAGGCCAGCGTGGGCGCCTTTGAAGGCGGCGTCACCTGGTTCAGCAGCAGCACCCAATCGTTGGCAACAACCATGGCCGAGCGAGGTGTGGATTACCTGACGGCGGGCATTATGTACGAGGCCAACGTTGCCCAGCTAGGCGGCGATAATATCGTGGCCATTTACCCGCTGGAGGGCACCTTCATAGCAGAATTCCCTGCCTGTGTGCGTGATTCTGTGACGGCTGCTGAGAGGGAAGCGGCCGCTCTCTTCCGGGACTATTTGTTAAGCGCAGAAGGGCAGCAGTTGGCGGCTGATAATGGCTTACGCCCAGTAGATTCGGCCATCTCCCTGCCCGCCACCGAAGCCATTGACCCCAGCCAACCCGCGCTAATTTTTGATGCCCCCTCGACGGCTTCCATTTTTGCCGTGCAGGAGCTGTGGCAAGAAGCCCGCAAAGATGTGAACCTGGTGATGTTGCTGGACACCTCTGGCAGTATGCGCGGCTCTAAAATTCGTAACATGCAGGAAGCGGCCGTTCAGTTTGTCAGCCAAATGGGAGACGACGATTACATCTCGCTCATCGCCTTCAGCACCGAGCCAGAACTCATCGTGCGCCACGTGTTGGTGGGCGAAAATCGGGACAAAATCATCAATGCCATCAACGACTTGAGCGCCGTCGGCGACACCACGCTGTTTGACGCCATTGGCGACGGCTCCGCCTTGCTGACAGAAACGAGCTTGCCCTCCACCGCCAACGCGATGGTTGTCTTGACCGATGGTCAAGATACGCGCAGCTACCGCTTCAACTCGGCCACGGCCATGCAGGAGGCGTTGGCCAACGATGCCACCGTCTTCACCATTGCCTATGGCGGCGACGCCGATGAAAACACGCTAGAACGGCTGGCCATCCAGGCCAACGGCAACTTTTTCGTCGGCGATGAAGCCTCCATTGCTGCCATTTACGAAGAGATGTCGGCTGCCTTTGGCGGCAGCGTCGGCGTGGGACGATAACCCCGTCGTAGGGGCGATGCAATCGGCCAAATATTGGCAAAACGAACTAACTTCTCTCCGATTGCGTCGCCCACATGCCAGAAACGTGGGCGAGGCGGTGGCTGGCAAAAATTTCACGCACCGACCAACACGATTCGCCACTGCCTCGCCCCTACCGCACGTTTTTTGTTAAAATACCCTCTATGACGCAACAACCGCTATTCACCGTGGGCAACGTGCCTGTCTTTGGCGACGCCATCCTGGCCCCGATGGCCGGGTATTCGGACGTGCCATACCGGGCGCTGTGCCGCGCCTACGGCTCCGCCATGCACTACACTGAGTTCGTCCCCGTCGAGGCGCTGCTGGGTAAGCGCGTCCACGAACGGTTTCGCCGTCGGTTGGACGCGCAGCCGGGCGAACATCCGATGGTGTTCCAGATTTTCGGCAACAATGCCCAAATGCTTCTGGATGCGGCTCTGCGTATTCAGGAGTGGGGGCCAGACATTATCGACATCAACATGGGCTGCGCCACGCGCAAGGTAAGCGGGCGCGGCGCGGGCGTAGGTATGATGCCCCAACCTGCGCTCATCGAGGAGACGTTTAGGCTGCTCAGCCAAAACCTGGAGGTCCCAGTCACTGGCAAAATTCGGCTAGGGTGGGACTCTACGCAAGAGAACTTTTTGGAAATCGGCCGTATTTTGGAGCAAAACGGGGCGGCGCTAATTGCCATGCACGGCCGTACCAAAGTGCAAAAGTACGGCGGCAACGCCAACTGGGACGCCATCGCCGAGCTGAAGCAGACGGTCAGCGTGCCCGTCATCGGCAACGGAGATGTGCAAATGCCGGAGGACATTGGCCGAATGAAGGCCCACACTGGCTGCGACGCGGTGATGATTGGCCGTGCTGCCATCGGCAACCCGTGGATTTTTGCCCGCCAGCGACGCGAAGAGTTAGCCGTGGATGAGATCATTAAGGCAGCACGCCTGCACGCCTGGGAAATGGTGAATTATTACGGCGAAGCCCCTGGCCTGCGCCAGTTCCGCAAGCATTTGAAGCGTTATCTTGAAGATATTCCTAATCTCGCGCTGGATCAGTTATTGAGCACTGAGTCATTTGCAGAGTTTGAGGAGATTTTGGTTTGGGTGGAAACGGCCGTTTCCACCCAAACCCCGCTCAAAAATCTACAAGCTGCTAATACTTAATCCGTACTCCAGACAATTGAACAAAACCAGTTTCTCAATCTCTCATAACAAAAATTAGTTGGTATATATGACTCCGAAAGAAGCTGAATTATTGCTCCCAGACATCCGAAATGACGAAAGTCTATGGAACCAATTTTCCTTTTCCCCATTCAAGGATAAAGATGGAAGCATTCTCGATAAAAATAGTAATGCTAGATATGCTCTCATCATTGCGCTTCAATACAACTGGTCAACCTCAGATGAAAAACTGCTTCGATTTATTGTCCAAAATGAAGTAAAGATGCACCAAAAGGCCTCCGGCCTTCTTTACTCATTACACATCAGCACCTATCTTCTGGCGAAATACAAAAACCTTGAGAACGTGTTCTTGTTTTTTGAAGCGAAAGAAGCCAATTTCGACACATATTGCGGCCTGGATATTGAAAAAGTATTTTCTGCGGGTGTGCAAAAGACAATTGAATATCTAAAACAGTCAACCAACCCCGTGAGTCTTAGAATTCTGGAAAGAGTAGACGGTTCGATTGTTGACGATTACCTGGATGAAGAAAGATTGCGAGATTGGTTTGAGGAAGTTGCACGCGCCTATCCCGACACAGTCGAAAAAGAAAGACGAATTACTTTAATTGATAGAGCGATAACATTTAAAGAATTTCAAACAGGACGAATTTTGGTTAGAGAGTGGTTTAACGATCATCTGAATCAAGACTATGAAAAAGGTAATGAGTTTATCCAAAAAAGTAATTTAGCCAATATTGTAGGTCGGGCTAAAGTATTGGGTGACTTTAGTCTGGCAATTGATGCCCAAAAAATTGCGCTAAAATTGTGCGACTCGCCTTTCGATAGAATCTCTAAAACCCAAACATTAGCTGAACTGTATAGACTTTCTGGTTCACTGCTAAAAGCATGGACAGAACTTAAAAATTGCCAGCCAGACCTTGAAATATATAAAGGCTGGAACACAAGTGGCTTAGGGCGTTTTGTAATAACTACAGCCTTACAGTTAAGCTTAGATTGTGACAAGAACGACAAAATAAAATCGGAGGCATTTTATTGGGCACATATGCTCATTAGCCAATCCCGGTTCATAACTTTAGTGATCTTTGAACTCGCATTTGAGGCGGCTTCAGCAATCAATAATTCGGAACTTATGACTCAGTATGAAATTTTGCGAGACAATGAGCAAAAACGACTCGAAGATATGCTAGCTTCTCTGCACCCTCGCAATAATTTAGGTGAGGATAGTCAGAGTCAGTAGTTTTCGCGTTATCAAACGCGAGAGGCCGGCATTTGAGGATGAGCTACCCCTCGGTTTTGGCTTAGATACGGCTGTTCCCACATACAATCCCTGTGCTAATGATGTCTAACCCCTCATTTTTTGCCCAGAAATTGTCCTATTTATAAGTAAAAGATGAACAGATCAAAGCCTAAATGTTGACAGAATATCAACAATAAGTATACAATTGGGCTTGACAGGAAAATTTAGTAAGGAAACGGCCGTAAACCACATCAAAACAACAGGTAAAGCCGCAAGACAAACTGCCCTCATTTTTGACCCTACCCCTTCCCTAGCAATGTGTGACAAAATAGATGGCAAAATTGTCTTAACTATGGATATTCAACAACCAAGCGCATTTGCATCCCACTGCCTCACCAGGCAACGCTGCGCCCAATGGTTATACATAAGCGCTGTCGGGCAAACAGGCAGCATCGAGGAGAACAACTATGTTAAACGGAATCAAAGAATTCAACGGCTATCATGCCAATGGTCATGCGAACGGTAAAACCGCCCACGTTGAAGCCCAAATTGACAAAACAGAAGCCAAAGAAGCAATCGAAACGGCCGTACGCGCCATCCTAACCAACGTTGGGGAAAATCCCGACAGAGAAGGCTTACTTGGCACCCCAGACCGCATTGCCCGCATGTACGACGAAATCTTGGCAGGCTACGCCACAGACCCTATCAAACTCGTTAACAACGCCCTGTTCGACGTGGATTACGACGATCCAGTTATTGTCAAGGAAATTGAATATTTCTCCATGTGCGAACACCACATGCTTCCCTTCTTTGGCCGCGCCCACATCGCCTACATTCCGTCAGACAAAGTGATTGGCCTCTCCAAAATTCCACGCATCGTCGAGATGTTTGCCCGCCGCCTGCAAGTGCAAGAGCGCATGACCCGCCAAATCGCCGAAATGATTGATGAAGTTCTACAGCCGCAGGGCGTGGCTGTTGTTTTAGAAGGCTCCCACATGTGCTCCATGATGCGCGGCGTAAAGAAAGAACACCCTAAAATGATGACCAGCACCATGCTGGGCAAATACAAAGAAGATCGAGAGCTTCGCCGCGAATTTATGGATCAACTTCGCAAATAAACATCTTCCTTCCTCCTTCAAAAAAAGCAGCACCCGATAATGGCTGCTGCTTTTTTTGTTTCGAGTTTAATTAGACCTCTTGCATAAGTGAAAAATCAGGCATAATTGCTAGATGAAATATGCTGAGATTCAAAACCTATCCGATGCAAAATTTAAACGGTTAACAGGTGTTCCACACCCAATCTTTAAGCAAATGGTGGCAATTTTAGAAAAAACAATGCCCACCTTTGGTATACCACCTAAATTATCACGGGCCAACCAGCTCTTGTTGACCCTGATGTATTGGCGAGAATATCGTACCCAGTTTCATATCGGCCAAGCTTATGGAATTAGCGAGTCAGCTGTTTGTCGGATAATCCAACAAGTTGAAAATGCGCTGATCGCGTCTGACCAATTTACATTACCAAGCAAGAAAAAGCTGCAAACAAATGATACGCTCATTGAGGTTGTTATTGTTGATGCCACAGAACAACCGATCGAACGACCCAAAAAAACAAAAGAGACATTTTAGTGGTAAGAAAAAGTATCACACGCAAAAAGCACAGGTCATTGTCAACTTAGCAACCCTGGAAATTGTGGCCACAGCCTTTAGTGAAGGCAAGAAACATGATTTCAAGCTGTTCAAACAGAGTTGTCAAGGGATGATACCAACCATAACATGCTTGGCTGATTCAGGATATCAAGGCATCGTTGAGATTCACAACAACAGTAAGATACCTAAAAAGAAGTCAAAGCATCATCCTCTCACCAAAGAGGAAAAAGCAGCGAATCGAGCCTTGGCGAAAGCCAGAATCTATGGCGAGCACGTGATTGGCAAGCTCAAGATATTTCGTATTTTGAAAGAGCGATATCGCAATCGGCGCAAACGATTTGGCTTGCGATTTAACCTGATTTCTGCAATTTACAATCTGTCACTTGGATTAAAGTGACTTTTGCAAGAAGTCTATTGTTATTTGGTACTGAGTTTGGAGTGGAAACGACAGATAGTCATTTCAAAATTTTTTGTGTATAATATGTGAAAAATATCACAATAGGTATTTTTTATAGTATCAACAACTCGTTGCTTTTGTGAGCAAACCAGAAAAATTTAACGTTTGCTCCTAACCCAACAAAAGCAAAAGGAAGTAACAAAATGAATACGAAACAGCCTCGCGTTATTATTGTTGGGGCAGGTTTTGGCGGCTTATTTGCAGCCCGTGCCTTAGCAAATAAACCAGTTGATGTGTTGCTCATTGACCGCAATAACTTTCATACATTTACCCCCCTGCTCTACCAAGTTGCCACTTGCGCCCTCGATCCGTCCGAAATTGCATACCCGGTACGCACTATCTTTCGCAAGAACAAAAACATTCGCAGCTTGTTGGGCATGGTTACTGATATTGACTACACGAAGAAGAGCGTCACGATTCAAATTGGCGCACAAACTGTGCAGGAAGCGTACGATTATCTGATTCTGGCTTCTGGCAGTGTACCCACCTACTTCGGCCAGGATGCTTTCCGTGAAAACTCGTTGGAATTGCGGACGCTGAGCGATGCCGTTGAGCTACGCAACCACGTTTTGACCCTGTTTGAAGAAGCGGCGTGGGAGGAAGATGAAGCTGTTCAAGAAGCGATGACCACGATTGTGGTTGTGGGCGGCGGGCCAACTGGTCTGGAAACGGCTGGTGCTATTTACGAGCTTTATAATCATGTGCTTAACCGAGAATATCTACACCATGAGCTGGAAACGCGGGTCATTTTAATCGAAATGCAGCCCTTTTTGCTGGCTCCTTACCCGGACAAATTGCAACAAGCCGCTCTGGAGCAGCTTCGTTCTCTTGGCGTAGAGGTGCAATTGGGTAGCCCGGTAAAAGAGGTGACGGCCGATCACGTTACTTTGGCAGATCGGACGATGATTAGAACAAAAACGCTGGTGTGGGCGGCTGGCGTTAAGGGGTCGCCTTTGGCAGAAATGCTCGACGTTCCGCTAAACCGCGCCGGGCAAGTCTCTATTTTGCCCACAACCGAAGTGCCAGACCGCCCGGGCATTTATGCGGTTGGGGATATGACTTATTTGGAACGGCCGTCTGGTGGTGGCTACCCGATGATGATTCCAGTGGCACAGCAGCAAGGTGAATTGGCGGCTGAAAACATTTTGGCGGAGATTGGTGGGCAGGAGAAACGGCCGTTTCGCTATCACGATCGAGGCATTATGGCCACCATTGGCCGCCGCCGCGCCGTTGCCTGGATTTACAATAAAATCCCGATGCGCGGTTATTTAGCCTGGCTGGCTTGGCTGGCTTTGCATCTGGTCACGCTTCTTGGCTTTCGCAATCGGCTAAATGTGTTTATTAACTGGATGTGGAATTACTTCACCTATGATCGCTCTGTGCGGATCATTTTGGAGCAGGGGCCGCAAGAGGGGAAAGCTTCCAATCTCTAGCTCCAGTGGCGCGGAAAGAATCCGCGGCTACTTAAATTGAGAAGGCGGTGCGGACGTGGTTTTTTATTTCGGCGATGTTTTCTGCCACCGGTTTTTCGCCGCCGAAGACGGCGCTGCCAGCGACGAGTGAAGTCGCGCCAGCAACTGCCACTTCCGCCGCATTTTTGGCACTTATGCCCCCGTCAACCTGAAGCCAAGCATTGCTGCGTCGCTGGGTGAGCAGTTGGCGCAGACGGCGAACCTTGTCCGTACTTTGTGGAATGTATTGCTGCCCGCCAAAGCCTGGATTTACGGTCATAACAAGAACAAGATCGACATCGGGCAGGATTTCTTCTACGGCCGTTAACGAAGTCGCCGGATTGAGTGCCACACCCGCCTTCACGCCCAGCTCCTTGATTGCCTGCACGGTGCGGTGCAGATGGCGCGTTGCTTCGGCATGAACTGTGAGCCGAGCGGCACCAGCTCCGGCAAACTGGGTCAGGTAGCGGTCTGGTTCTTCAATCATGAGGTGGACATCTAAAGGCACATTGGCGGCGTCGGCCAACGGCCGTATCGCCTGCGGAATCATCACGCCAAAAGAGATGTTGGGGACGAAACGGCCGTCCATCACGTCCACATGCAGCCAGTCCGCGCCGCCTACAATCGCTTCAGAAATGTGTTCCCCCAGGCGGGTGAAATCCGCAGCCAGAATGGAAGGTGCAATTTTTACAGGAAGATGAGCCATTTGCTTATCCTAACAATGCCAATGCTGCTTCGACCATTGTGTCAGCGGTGAGGCCAAGATTTTGAAAAATATCCTTATGCGGTGCTGATGCGCCGTATCGCTCCAGGCCAATCGCCGTGCCCGACAAGCCAAGATACCGTTCCCAGCCCAGCGTTACACCTGCTTCAATGGAGACGCGGGCAGTGACCGACGTGGGCAGCACTGATTCCTGATAGGCGGCGTCTTGCGCGGCGAAAAGTTCCCAACTGGGCATGGATACCACGCGAGCCGCCACGCCTTTCTCTGCCAATTTTTCCTGCGCTTCCAGGGCAATTTGCACTTCGGAGCCAGTGGCCAGCAACAGCACCTGTGGATTAGGAGCATCGCTGAGAACGTATGCGCCTTTGGCTGCGCCAGCGGCGGCGGCATATTTGCTTCGGTCCAGGTTGGGCACGCCCTGACGGGTGAGGACGAGTGAGGTGGGGCCAGATTTATTTTCTAATGCCAAGCGCCAGGCAACGGCCGTTTCTGCCCCATCGGCCGGTCTGATTACAGTCATGTTGGGCATGGCGCGCAGGGACATGATATGCTCGACTGGTTGGTGGGTTGGGCCATCAGTGCCCAGGCCGATGCTGTCGTGGGTGAAGACGTAAATAACTGGCTCACCCATCAGGGCAGAGAGGCGGACAGAGCCACGCATATAGTCAGAAAAGACGAGGAAGGTGCCTCCGTACGGCCGTATGCCACCGTGCAGCGACATGCCGTTCAAGATGCCGCCCATCGCGTGTTCACGTACGCCAAAATAGATGTAGCGGCCACTAAAATCATCCTTCGCCAGTGCCGCTTCTCCCTTAAGGTCGGTTTTGTTGGAGCCAGTAAGATCAGCAGAGCCACCCAGTAAGTAAGGCACATGGGGGGCAATAGCGTTTAGCACCTGCCCCGATGAGGCGCGGGTGGCCATGCTTTTATCCACTTCAAACGTTGGTAAAATATCATCCCAATGGGCGGGTAATTCGCCGTTCAGAAATTGCTTAAAACGCTTTGCATCTTCTGGGTAGTTGACCAGGTAATTTTCCCACACAATTTCCCATTCGCTTTGGAAACGGCCGTCCATCTTCATAAAGTCACGCGCAGCCTCAGGAATGTAGAAAAGTGGCTCGGTCGGCCAATCCAACGCTTGTTTGGTGAGTACAATCTCCTCATCACCCAGGGCAGAGCCATGCACACCAGAGGTATCTTGCTTGTTAGGACTGCCATACCCAATATGTGTACGACAGGCAATGATAGACGGCCGTTCCCCTTCAGCCCTGGCACTTTCGATAGCCGCCTTCACAGCCAGCGGATCGTGTCCGTTTACCTTTTGCGTGTGCCAGCCATAGGCAGCAAATCGCGCCATCACATCTTCAGTAAAGGCGATGTCCGTTGTGCCGTCAATGGTGATGCGATTGTCATCGTACAGCACAATCAGCTTGCTCAAACCCAAATGCCCAGCTAGAGACGCAGCTTCCTGAGAAATACCTTCCATCAAATCCCCGTCCCCAGCAATGACGTAGGTATAATGATCCACAATGGCGTGGTCAGGGCGGTTAAAACGCGCTGCCAGCCACCGCTCTGCCAGAGCCATGCCAACGGCATTGGTAATGCCCTGCCCTAGCGGGCCAGTGGTGGTTTCTACGCCAATTGTGTGGAAATTTTCTGGATGACCAGGGGTTTTGCTATCCCACTGGCGGAACCGTTTTAGCTCTTCCAGCGGCAAATCATAGCCACTCAGGTGCAGCAGGCTGTAGATGAGCATGGAGCCATGCCCAGCCGACAAGACAAAGCGATCCCGGTCTGGCCAGGTGGGGTCTTGCGGGTTGTGGCGCAAAAATTGCGTCCACAGCACCACGGCCACGTCGGCCATGCCCATCGGCATTCCGGGATGCCCTTCGCCTGCTTTTTGTACCGCATCCATCGTCAAACCACGAATGGTGTTTGCTGCCTGGCGGTGTAGGTCTAAATTGTAATCACTCATCAATTTCTCCAATTGTGCCATTTAGAAGTTCGATTTTGTTAAGAAATCGAACTTCTCTGCGTATTTAGCGAGGAGCCATGCGGATGGCTCCATCCAGGCGAATAACTTCGCCATTAAGCATTTCGTTTTCAATAATGTGCTGGGCCAGAGCAGCATACTCGTCTGGGCGGCCTAATCGTGATGGGAAAGGCACCTGCTGTCCTAATGAAATGCGGGCTTTTTCTGGCAGGCCAGCCAACATTGGCGTCTCAAAGATGCCTGGGGCAATGGTCATAACGCGAATGCCGCTGCGGGCTAAATCACGGGCAATGGGTAAGGTCATACCCACCACGCCACCTTTGGAGGCTGAGTAAGCAGCCTGCCCCATCTGGCCATCAAACGCAGCCACAGACGCGGTGTTGATGATAACACCGCGTTCGCCCGCTTCGTTGGGTTCAGACTTGGCCATCATCGCCGCTGCCAGCCGAATAACGTTAAATGTTCCGATAAGGTTAACCTGAATTACCTTACTGAAGGCATCTAAATCGTGAGGGCTACCGTCGCGCCCCAGCACTTTTGTGGCGATGGCGATGCCGGCACAGTTAATGGCTCCGTGAAGACCACCGAATGTGGATACGGCCGTATCCACTGCCTCTTGCACATCTTCAGCAGAGGCAACATTGCAATTAACGAAGGTAGCATTATCACCAAGCTCGGCGGCTAACGCTTCACCTGCTTCGCTATTAAGATCAGCAATAACGACATTCCCTCCAGCATTCACCAAGCGGGCGGCTGTAGCCGTCCCCAGACCAGAGCTACCCCCTGTAATTAAAAAGGTTGACCCTTGAACGTTCATAAATTTGTCTCCAGTTTGTTCAGAAGAACAGTGATTTGATGGTGGAATTGTAACAAGCGCATGCGGCCGTTCGCAACAGCAAAATCTGCAACATAAGTGACTTGGGAATCTTTATGGTGTCTAAAATGCAAATGAAAATCCAAATCTCCTCCGAGACCCATTTTTAAACATCAAGAGTCCGTATGAAAGAAGCAATTTTACCAGATGGAACGGCCATTACCGCTGCAGAAGACGCGCCCTCAGAAGCAATTTGCCCCCAATGTAGCGGTGTATTACTATTGCGTCAGCGGCGCACGATGAAAAAATCTGTTGTCGCTTTTTACTGGCGACATACCAGTAACCAGAACTTGAATTGTAAGGCGCGGAGACGGCCTACCGGTGGTCGGTAATCAGTAATCGGTAAGCAGTATTCAGTAGAGTTACACTGATTACTGGCCACAGATTACTGATAACTGAAAAAGGAGTCTGTAATGTGTGGACGGTTTGCTTTGATGACCCCAACTGAGCAGTTAGCGATGCAATTTGACGTGCCAGAAACGGCCGTTGCAGCACTCCCACCTTCAGTCCCCCGATACAACATTGCGCCTACACAGTCCGTAACCGCCATTCGCCTCGGCGAAAACGGCGGACGAGAGCTGACTTTCTTTCGTTGGGGGCTCGTTCCTTCCTGGGCAAAAGATATAAAAATTGGCTCGCGCATGATCAACGCCCGCTCAGAAACAGTTGCCGAAAAACCGTCGTTTCGGGCGGCTTTTAAGCGGCGGCGTTGTCTCATTCCTGCCGATGGCTTTTACGAGTGGCGAAAGCTGGGCAGTGGTAAGCAACCCACGTTTATTCGCCCAGTTGATGGCGAAGAACGGCCGTTTGCCCTGGCAGGTCTGTGGGAAGTGTGGCGCGATCCGGACGGCTCATCGCTACAAACCTGCACCATCCTCACCACAACGCCCAATGAACTGATGGCACCCATCCACAACCGAATGCCAGTCATTGTGGAGCCGGAAGATTTTGATTTGTGGCTAAACCCGGAGCCGAACCCGGAACTGGGATTGCATTTGTTACGGCCGTATCCCGCCGAAAAAATGAGAGCCTACCCAGTTAGCACGATCGTCAACAGCCCTCGCAACGACGTGCCAGAGTGTATCCAGCCAGTTGCATAACCAGGTAATCAACTATTTTCATATGGGAGCATTTGGGGCAGCTTATTAACCTGATGAAAAAAATTGTTTGCGTAGTTCTGGCGTGCAGTTTCTTCATATCAGCCTGCACCAACGGCAATGCAGCCTTGCCTCCCAGTGAAATCCGCTATCCTCAATTGGAAAATTCAACGGCACAAGCTAATGTCGCCGCACAAAGTACATTAACCGCAACACCAACACATCTACTAAATCCCTCATCGCAACCTTCACCTCACATAAACATGCTAACTTCCACACCAACGGCAGCACCAACTTGGTGGAGTCATCCCCCGGCCACGCCCTCCAATGATCAAGTTACACCCACCCCCATGCCACCGATTATCTTCACAAATGTAACAATTCCAGTTAATCAAAATGGCATCGTTATTTTCGATTCAGAAAGACAGGAAAGATGGGAAGCTGCGTCATCACCCTTGCCAGAGTGGGAAGTTGCCACAAATTGGGGAACTGATCACGATCCTGTTTTTGCTACAGTATCCGCAGACTTTAAACCAACCCAGATTCGAGCCCAAAGCCCAATTATCTTAGCTCCGTATGTAAACGAATCAATTACAATTGATGGCAACTTTGATAACTGGCAGCAAGTAGAATATGCCATTCCTGGCTATGATTCTAGCTTGACTTACCAAAGTTGCCGGTTGAGTGGGGGTGCACATTTTATTTGGGACAATGAAAATTTGTATCTCAAATTCCGGCTACTATTAGGTGAAAAGGTTCAACTAGCATTTGATAGTAGTCTCGAAGAAGACTTTCACAATACGGAACCCTATAACGATGACACAATTATAGAGGTGTCGGTTGACAATAGGGGAGTATTGACCATAGAAATAATCTCTAACACCAATAGAAACAACTTTGATATTAGGACGGCCGTCGGCCAGCAAACCGATGAAAATCATCCATTGTATGCCAATACATTCCCCGTAGAAATCTCGTTCCCTTTAGAGTTTTTTGGGCTAGCAACTAATTCGCTTCAAAATCTAACGCCTGGCTGGGGCATTCAATCTCATGAAGATTATTTGTTTAACCCATTATCATTACGGGTTTACTATCCTAACGTCCAAGGGGTTATTGGATTTGGCATACAATCATCTTGTGCAGCCTCAGAGTCTTCCGTTTTAAATCCAAATGATCCAACTAGCTGGGGAACGCTCGTCTTCTCATCGGACAGATAAACACAAGGATAACTTTATGTCAAGGCACCCTGCCCTTTTCCTAGACCGCGACGGCGTTTTTATTGAAAATCGGGCTAACTACGTGCGTAGCTGGGAAGACGTGGAATTTTTCCCGCAGGCATTGGCCGCATTAGCACGAATTCAGGAAATTCCATACAAGATCATTGTGGTCACAAACCAGTCAGCGGTGGGGCGCGGCATCATTTCTTTGGAGACGGCCGTTGCTCTTAACGAGCGCATTTTGGATGTGGTACGGGCGGGGAACGGCCGTATAGACGCCAGCTACCTATGCCCTGCCAAACCAGGCACAAACGACCCGTGCCGCAAACCGCGACCCGGCATGCTCCTTCAAGCCGCCGAAGAACATAACCTCGATCTGGCAAATTCCTACATGATAGGTGATGCCCTCACCGACATTCAGGCTGGGCAGGCGGCTGGCGTAAAGCAGGCCATTTTGCTACTCACTGGCCGAGGAAAAGACCAGGCAAAATTGCCGAAAGCAAAAGAAGTGCCCCCATTCGCTATTTTTGCCAATTTGGAAACTGCCCTAAATCATTTATTTCCCCTACAAGCATAAAAAAAGCCCGACGCAATTTCCTCACGTCGGGCTGTCTTTTTAAGTATCGTTTAGGATTGTACAGCTTCCTGGCCGCGGAGGAACCGCTTACGCAGCTTGCTCTTTGGCTCACCAGCATCTTTGTCTGGTTCATCACCATAAGTGTAGTACGGGTCTTTGTAATAATAGTAGAAGTCATGCCCTTCACTACCAGCTTTGAGCGAGTTGAGCACCGCACCTGCCAGATTTGCATTCACATCTGCCAACCGTTCTACAACCTGTTTGAACTCGTCTTTACGGCTCTTGTTTGCCCGAACGACCACTAAAGTTGTACCAGCCGTTGCACTCAAAACGGCCGCATCCGTCACGGACAGCACCGGCGGGCTATCAATGACGACAAAATCATACTGCCTGTCCAATACATCCAGCAGATGTCGCATTTTTGCCGAACCAAGCAGTTCGGACGGATTAGGCGGAATAGGGCCGCAAGTCATGACTTGCAAACCTTCCACCTGGGTGGGTTGCACGGTATCTTCAACCAAATTACGGACTTCAATGTCGGAATCATCCACGTTCAGCTTCAGTAACAGACTCGTGAGACCGCGCTTGTTTGGCAAATTGAAGACATTGTGTTGAGACGGCCGTCTCAAATCGCCGTCAATCAGCACCACATTATTGCCAGCTTGTGACAACACAACCGCCAGGTTCCCCGCTGTGGTGCTCTTACCCTCAGACGGCACACCGCTGGTCATTAGCAAAATTGAGTTTTTCTTATCAACCACAGAAAATTGAATGGCGGTGCGTAACACACGGTACGCCTCAGCCACGGGTGATCGCGTATCTGTCACCGTCACCAGCTTGCTTTCATCCTCAGAATCAATGTAGGCAATGCCTGCCAATGTTGGAATATTTCCCAGCTTCGCAATCTGTTCTGGCGTCTTCACCGTGTCGTCTAGGTACTCCAGCAAATAAGCTGCCGACGCCGACAAAACAAAGCCAATCCCTGCGGCCGTAATCACAGAAATAATGCTGTTGCTGTTCACCAGCGTTCCTTCGGTTGCCGGGTCAACAATCTGTACCGAGTTTGTAGCCCCTTCCTGCGTTAGAGAAAGCAATTCTGTGTACCGCTGCGTTAAATTTTGTAGGTTATTTTCTAGTGTGTTCAGTTCACCAGTGGCCACAGAAATATCACGCGCGCTGATCAATTCGCCAATCTCTTCCTCTTTAGCCGCAATTTGATCCTGAGTGTCTTCAATTTTAGTTTGGTAATCAGTTAACAAGCCTTGAACAAACTCCTGATCACCACTGTCTTGACCCGTTGGTGTACGCAAAGAAAGTTGCCGAGCCAGCTCCGCTGCCACCGCCATAGACCGAGTAGGATCAGTATCCGTTACCGTAATGTCTACAAAGTTGGTGTCATTCACCTGGCGGATGTCAATATCTCTGGGCAGTACATCCAAGCCAAGAGCCTGGGCTGCATCGCGGCTAAACCCAGGCTGGTTAGCAATTTCTACATATGCTGTTGCCAACTGCCTTGTGGTTGAGAAGTCGTTATTGCTCACATCGGTGGATTCTAAGTAGTTACCAATTGCCAATCGCGTGTAAGAGCGATAAACCGGAACTTGCTGACGAGTAGCAAAAAAGCTGGCAACGGCCGCAACAAACGTCGTAATTGCGATCATCCACCACCACTTTCTTAACGGAGCCAAATATTCTCTAATATCAATTTCCATTGCGTAATCCTATTTCAATTAAAAAATGCCGCTAATAGTATAGCTCACTTTACAAGCACTCAGGTGCATAAGCAGTAAAACAAGTAAAAGCAATACAGGGAAAACCCTATATTGCTTAGTCAAAAGTTGGTGAATGATGGCTGTAATGATTTGACGTAAAGCTGGTCTGGTACAGTCTAATTAAATTATGTGTGAAGTTGAAGCTGTTTCTCCTCTTGCACTTTTTGCTTTAAGGCCGTTGTCATGAGGTGTGCCAGTACTAAATGAAGATCTTCAACTTGCTCAATATTATCACTCGGTACGTGCATGTGAATATCCACCATTGGCCCCAGCTTGCCAGAAGAAAAGCCCGTTAAACCGATGGTTGTGTTTTCTCCGGTTTCATTGGCGTATTGAATGGCACGAAGCACATTTTCAGAGTTTCCGCTGGCGGAAATACCTACAACCACGTCGCCAGGGCGCAAAAAATTGGCTAGCTGCTTCACAAAGACATTTTCATATCCTTCGTCGTTGGCATAAGCAGCAAAGATGGCCATGTTGTCGGTTAACCCAATCAGGCGAAAATGTGGCAGCCAATCGGCCCGCGTGTTTTTGTTCAGGTCACATACAAAATGCGTGGCGGTAGACGCACTACCGCCATTACCCATGACAAAAATTTGCTTCTCGTTTAAACGTGCGTTGTGCAGAGCGGATACGGCCGTTTCTATCGGTGCCTCTTCCAACAAATCAATCGTGTCTTTTAAATCTGCAAAATATTTTTGTACAACAGTCATATTACACTCCCAATCTTACCGTCAAACAAACGATTTTCGGTAATCTGTAAATCACAAAAAGTATTTTGATGAAAATTGAGCCACGCAATTGTGATTTATTCAAGTAAAAGCGGGAGAATAGGTGCTTCTTATTTTCAATAACTTCCCCGCTTTTACATATCAACGTTGATAGTCAAAAATGACTTTACTACCATCCTGACCCAGCTTAAAGGGATATTCCTGGAAATCCTTCAAGGCGTCACGTACCTGCTCTTGCTGGCCACGCGGTACGTAAAGCAGCAAAAAGCCACCCCCACCTGCTCCAGAAATCTTGCCACCAATAGCGCCAGCTTTGCGCGCTGTAGCGTACATATCATCCAGAGCACTATTGCTAATTTGGCTGGCTAACTGCTTCTTCAGCATCCAACTCTCGTGAAGGAGCGTACCTACAGCTTCAATATTTTCTTTTTGAATTTCATTGCAGGCAACGTGTGCAATCTGCTTCATTTCAGACAAAGTGGCGAGCTTATCTTTGATGTTTGTCTTTTGCTCTTTGAGAATGGTGTCTGCTTTGCGGGTTACGCCCGTAAAAAAGAGCAGCAAATTGTCGCTTAGACGACGCATCGTGCGTTCGCTTAACTCCAGGCGATGCGTCACCACATCGCCACTGGTTGTAAACTCCATAAACCGGAGTCCACCATAAGCAGCAATGTATTGATCCTGGATACCTATGGGCTTGCCCAAAATTTCTCGCTCAATGCGGCAGGCCTCAGCAGCCAGACGCTCAGTGAGAACCAGCTCTTTTTTGTAGGCATACATAGCGTGCAATGCGCCCACAGTCACCGTGCTGGACGAACCCAGGCCAGACCCCTGGTCAGGAATATCGCCCATGGTGGTAATTTCTACGCCTTTCTCAATACCGGTTAGGCGCATGGCCTCACGGATAAGCTCGTGGTTGATTTCATTGACGGAATCAATCATCTCGGTGCGTGTGTACCCAATACGCAGCTTGTCATCAAAGCGCTTTTTGATGGTGACAAAAATGTATTTATCAATGGCAGAAGAAAGTACACATCCGCCATTTTCTAAATAATAAGATGGAAAATCGGTACCCCCACCAAACAAACTTACGCGCAAAGGGGTCTGAATAATAATCATGATTTCTGTACTCCGGTCGTTGTCATGACTGCAAGCCGAGAGAGCGCGATGCTTGGCTTGATGCTGTTTCTATGGCCTCAGCATAAATAGTTTCTAACCGAGCAGCAACATTGGGCCAATGGTGATGTTGTTCTACGTACGTACGGCCGTTTCTCCCCAAATCCTCCTGCCGCTGCGGGTTTTCGATGATAGATAAAATAGCCTGTGCGTAACTTTCTGGTGCGTCAGCAACCAAAAGATCGCGATCTGGTTCGATGCACAGCGCAGACACAGCGTGTGGCGTCGTAACAACCGGCGTACCGCAACCCATCGCCTCTAAAATTTTATTCTGAATGCCCGCTCCGTAAGTGATGGGAGCTACGGCAACGGTGGCTTTTTGCAAATACGGTGGCAATGCGTCCACAGTGCCCGTGACCACAATGTTGGGATTCTCAGCCAGTGCCTCAATTTCGCGCGTGGGGTCTTTGCCCACCACCAGCAGCTTGGCATCCGGACACTGCTGCCAGACATGGGGCATAATCTTGTTAACCAGGTGCAGCGTCATAGTGACATTGGCATGGTAGCTCATCTTGCCACTGATAACTAAAGTAGCTGGTTCCCGCTCAACCGTCGGATCGGGGCAAAAATGTTCCACATCCACCCCGTTGCCCAACACAGAAATAGGGGCTGGGTTGCTGCTGTTCGGCCGTAATTTAAGCAATGCTTCGCGATCTACTGGCGACGTAACCAAAATATGATTGAATTTATCCAGCAGCCACCCCTCGTACCGAGCCGTGCGCTCTAAATCCAGCCAACTACGAAACCGCCCCTTGAGGCTTTTGCTTTGAGAAGCAGCTTGCCGGAACAGATGGGTAATGCAATCTACGCTATCCCAAACCACCGGTAAATTGGTGTGCTGCTTCAGGTACAGGCCATACCGTGAGCCACGCAAATGCTCGACATGAACAACATCATACGCACCGTTGCCGCCAATTGCAGAAACCAGTGAGGGCTTCCAGGAGTAAACGCTTTGTAATGGTGTTTTGGGCTTGGGTAAGGCTAAAGCACTATTGAAAAGTGAGTGCCACAAAGGCATAGAAATGGCGTGAACCTCGTGGCAAATTTCTTTCAGATGGGCTAAATCGGCACGTTCCTGTTCATTGGCCCAGATGGTGAGAACGGTGACCCGGTTCCCCCTGGCGGCCAGATGGCGTATGAGGTTATACGGCCGTGTCCGCACAAGATTAGGTACATAAGGCACAATAAACAATACGTTCATGAAAGACTCTTTTCCGAATTTAAGCCAGCTTTTGTTGAAGTTGTTCGCGTCGCTCTAGCTGAGGTGACTCCATCCCCGGATGTTGCCTAAAATAGTTTTCCGGTCTGTGTTGCATGGTACTGATTTAACCTTTCACCAAGCCTTACACCAGAGGTCAGGAAACGGCCGTTACCCCAGCTGAGCCCCGTCTTGCCAAAACCCGCTCGGCTAAATCTAACAAGCCATATCCGGCAAAGATAACCAGTACCACATCAACCGGAATGCGGTAACGAATGAGCGTCCAGGTGAGGATATGAATGCCTGTGTAAACCAGCATGAATAAATAAAGCAAGGTAAACGGCGAAGCTAACCGTTCGCGCCAAGAAGCAAAAGATTGTCGCAACGTTAGGAACAGCCCATAAACCATAAAGGGCAAAAAGAGGCCAAAGCTGCCCACGCGAGACAAATTGCTCACCGGGCTGGAATCGCCAGACGGCCAAAACATGAAGTAGGTGGGAATGCGGCTAAGCGAGAGCAGCACATATCGTCCTGGATCGGCGGCAATAATTTCCAACGCCTCTGAAAGCAGAGCAGAGTCCATTTCGGCCTCATTCAATCCCTGCGCTTGCAGTTCATCGGGGATCATGCGGTAATATTCGCCAGAGGGCAGGATGGGGATGAACCGGGTGCCGTAACGCGGGTGGTTACCCCAGAAGAAAGCAAAGCCGGAATTGGTGTTTAGCGGCACAATTTGGTCAAAGGCACGGTAGTTTCGGACGGTCCAGGGGGCAATCATCAAAATAACCATGGCCACTGGTAGCACAAAACTGGTGAGTGACGGCCGTTTCGCCCACCACAACCAAAGCAACACAAAGGGCATCACCAGCAAAAACAGCTGCCGCAACAAAATAGTAAGCCCCAATGCCAACCCCAGCGTCGCCCACTGCCTGGTGGTTACCTTAGATGATTGGGTGATGGAGACGGCCGTATCAAACACCCACAAAATCCCGGTAATGTAAAAACCCTCGGTGATGAGCGAGGCCGTGTAGTAGAAAAAGTAAATGTAAATGGCACCAATGGCTGCAGCCAGCAGGGCAATACGCTGGGCGCGTGCCACCCCTAGCCTGTGGCTAAACATGCCTTCGCCCCGCGCCTGCGGTGCAAAAATGCGGAAGGTGAGCCGATACAGTAGCCAAGGCATCACAACTCCCACGATGATTGCCTGCAAAATACGTGCCAGCAGCGGGCTGGCGCCAAAAATGGCGTAAATCGCAATGAGATACCCCGTGTATAAATATGACCAATGAGCCGTGGGTTCATTTGCGGCCGTTCCGGGCCACCAGCGTTCCCCAAATGAGAAGCCATGCCCATCCATCACTCGCAGGGCCAAATTATGGTAGGAAACTTCGTCAAACGTGCCGGGCAAAGCCTGAATCTCATTGCCGTAAAAAACAATGCCGGTAAATACGCGCAGCAACACCGAAATAGCCAAAATGCCGATAAAAACCCTTTTAGGATTTTTGAGCAGTTCATTCAACTTGTCAGGCATAATTTTCGGCCTCCGCCCGGGCATAAACCGCATCCATCTGTTTGAGCACCGCCCGCCAATCGTAACGCCCTTCGGCTAATTTACGGCCGTTTACCGCCAACATCTCTTGCAAATCCGGATCATTTAACAAATTCACCGTAGCCGTCGCAAAACTTTGCGGATCGTCTGCCAGCAAAATTTCCTTGTCGGCCTCTGCGATGATCCCTTCCAGACCAATGGTGGTGGTCACAGTGGGCATCGCCCTGGCAAATGCTTCCAGCAGCCGCACCCGCATGCCGCTGCCCGCCCGTACCGGCACGACCATCAAAGCGGCCGCTTCCATGTACGGCGTCAAATCATCCACGTATCCCGTCACTTCAATTGCCCCGCCAGACTGCTGCGCCATCTGCACAAAATCAGCCGGCGGGTTCTTGCCAATGACGGTAAGCGTCACATCTGGTACCTGCTGCTGTACCAGCGGGAAAATCTCCTGCAAAAACCAACGAATGCCATCGGCATTGGGCGGGTAGCTTAACGTACCCAGCGTCAAAATATTGCGCGAACCTTCCTGACGCTGGATGGGCTGCAACACCTCCGCATCCACGGCAATGGGGATGGAGCTGATACGTGCTTCTAATGCAGCCATGTTGCCGTTTTTCACCCCGGACAGCAGCAAATCCTTGTCTGGATCAATGACCACCATCGTGTGGTCAAACTGCTCAACCAGCATTCCTTCGTACTTTTTGATGCGGTTTTCTTCGATTTGGTAGACGGGTTTGAGAAACCAGGGGGCATTTTCGCGCATCCGCTCCCAAATGGACCAGGTGGCGTTATGAGCGTCGAAGATGATGTACGGTCGTTTCCTCCCACCAATCTCCTTCGCATCCAAAGCAAACTGGGTCATCGTCAGCTGATCGGCATGAACCACATCAAACTCTTGCTCCGCCAATAACTTCTGCACGATCTGGCGCATCCCCTTCAAATCATCCCGCTCAATTAGGAACGGCCGTCCCGACACATGACTCTGCAACCAATACCCTACATCTGCCACGCGGGAGCGGTTAATCGGCACGGTATGTACGGCTGTACACACCTCATCCAGCTTAGATAGATACGGCCGTTCCTCTTCACGGACAAACGAAGCCAACGTCACATCATGCCCACGTTCATACAGATAGCGCAAAACGTGCCACGTCTTCACACGAGGCCCCGCATTTGGCGGGTAAGGGATAATTTGGGTGAGAAATAATATCCGCATTATCAAATCCTGATTACTGTTTACTGACCACTGATAATTGTTTACTGACTTTACATGGATGGGAGCGTGATGAGAAGACGGCCGTAATGCTGCGCCATGTGCAACTGGTAACCACTCTTTTCAGATTTACGTAGCCAAGACAAAGGTGCCAGCCCCAAACGAAGCAATGCCGCCAGACCTAACACAAACTTGTAGAGAATTGCCGTTAACCAACCATAATGCTTACGGAAAAAGCGCAGCTTGGCCCGGTAAAGCTGCAAAAACATCTCCGTCATTACCTGCTTGGCACTTTGTCCCCAAAAATGCACCACCTGAGACTGTGGCACCCAAAACAGCTTCCACCCCGCCTTTTGCAGCCGGTAGCATAAATCCACCTCTTCAGAGTACATAAAATACTCTTCATCCAGCAGGCCAACCGTATCAAGCACCTGTTTTCGAATCAACAACGATGCACCCATCAACACATCAACCTCACGAGGTTGGGTCACATCCCACTTGTGCATCTTGTAACTGCCATATGGGATCAGTTTATCCAAATAAAACATCCGCCAAAACTCACGGCTCAAGGTGGGTCTTGGATGGCAAGAAGGTTGCAGCGTGCCATCCGCATTCAGCAAACGAGACCCCGAAGCACCTGCCTCAGGATGAGCGTCCATGAAGGCAACAAGCGCGTTAAGCGCATCTGGTTTCACTTCCGTATCAGGGTTCAACAGTAGCACATAGTCGCCACTGCAATGTGGAATCGCTCGATTATTACCCCCGGCAAACCCCAAATTCTCTTCGCTAGCAATCAGGTCTACTTGCGGAAACTTCTCCCTAACCATTGCCACCGTGTCGTCTTTAGACTTATTATCAACTACCCACACCTCAAAAGGCTCATCAGGTGGGTAAGCGTAAACAGAGTTCAGGCACGCTTCCAGTAAATCCTTCGTATTCCAGCTAACAATGACAATTGACAATTTCATTTTTCGCTACGACCAATCCAAATCCTGCTCATATCCCAATTCAATAAGCTGCTGACCACACAGTTCCTTAAATCGCTGAATATGCTCTGGCTTCAGGTAATTGCGCCAATCCCCCACAATGCCCTTGCGGAAATGTGATTTGGCATCTTCCTGACCAGGCTTACGCTGGTTTTGCCAAATGCGCTTGCCCATAGAAAGACGTGCAAAGCGATTCCGCTCCACAATCACTTCCGCCAATCCCTGGTTGTTGCGAATGCCTAAATATTCCAAAACGGTGTTAAAGTGAGGAACGGTATCTGCCAGCAAATCTTCGTACCGTACCACCAACGCTTCAGCATTGCCGTTCAGCCAGCTTTGGGCGAGGGCAATCATGTCGTACATACCGGGCAGCTTTTCCCGCCCCTCAATGCACAACATCAACGCCTCATCGTTTTCCATTGCCTTCATGCGCTCATTCCACACATGGTTGGTGCTGCGCTTCACGTGGAACATACGAGAAACGAGCTGATCGCGCGGGTCACGCAACATCAAAATTACCTTGATGCCCTCTGCCAGTAAAATATTTTTCAGCTCTGGGGAGTAAGCATCGTGCCCATGAATAACATGGCCTGCTTCCGTGGTGTGGTACTTTTGCAAATCGCCATAATAATTGCCAATCTCCTCATAGCCAGGTAACGAGGCAATCATTTTTAGCATCCAAGTCGTGCCCGATTTGGGGCTGCCGTTCACCAAAACCTTGGCGCGGCTTTGCTGTGTGCTACCAATTTGATGTTTCAAATAAACGTAGCTGAATTTTATTTCTTCCCCAGCTACAGCAAACAATTGACCTAACATATTGTCACCTTCTTAGAACGGCCAAGGCATCCCCAGCCACTGATGTGTTAACTTTTTAATCAAGATGGCCGCCCGCCAGACGAATCTGGTCTATGGCTACCAATCCCCCTAGGAAAAGCCAGGCATAGATGCTGGCTCGCAAGCCAAATATGCCGATGTTGTACACAAATGGCAGCACCCAGTCTCCTAACATGCCTGCGGCGACGGAGCCTGCCAAGCCACCAAGCGCTCCGTAAACAAACGCTTGCGTGAAGCCGTCGGCTGGCACCTGGTTCCGCAGCCGCCAACCAAGCCGCCAGGTTACAACCACAAACCAGATGAAGCAGATGAGACCCAAAATGCCCGTTTGCGCCACAATATCAACGTAGTTGTTGTGTGAGTTAAATTCTACATACCAGCCGAGAATTGGGAATAGAAGGGTATAGTTATAATAATTTCCTGGGCCAAGCCCTAAAACTGGGTTTACCTTGATAATTTCGCCGACAATTCGCCACGCTTCTAGCCGGGTGACTGCACTGTATTCATTGTCACCTATGAAAACAGCATTGTAAATGGGTTGGAATAGCAAGATGAGGCTGGCAACGCCCACCATAGTGAGCGGCATGGCCCATTTGGGGCGGGCTACCCAAATAATGATAAATAGCGTCACAAACGTTGGTGCCCAGCCAGAAGTCCAGGCTCGGTTACGACCCAAAGCTAAGTAAAGGTAGCCAAGAAGGATAGCTAGCAATACGCCACGCCACTTTATGGCTAACTTCTTGTTGAATAGCATTTGGCTAAAGGACATGGCGGCTAGCCACAACCAAAAAAGACTGCCGCCAGTTGTTTTAGGATGCAACAAAAGCTGGTTAAGCTGTCGCCAGCCAGGTACAACGCGCATCCCAATTAAAACGGCCGGGCCAGCCAAGCCTAAGAAGAGGAAAACCATCCATTTAAGCCAGCGAATATCGCGGATTTGGTGGGCAACGAGAATGAAGGCGGCAAAGGAAAGAATGAAGATAGCAACGCCACCAATCTGGTTGTCAATTGGCACCTGGGCAATGGAAAACCAGGGAAGCTGCCCCACAATGAAGGAGAGGATGACAACGGCCGTAAAAAATACAAGCGGTGTCATCGTCGGCGAATTGACAAAATTGATCTCCCGCTGCCGCACAACCATATCTACAACCCATAGCAAAGTTAGCAGCAAAATAACTGTGGCAATGAGGCCAATCGGTGGAATATCAATCTTGAACACAGTTGAGATGGCAATGATCAGCAAAAAGCCGATTGGTGGATACCGAACCAGCAGATAAGCCCCAACCGCCACGATTGGCAAGGCAGCTATAACCACCAATATGGAAATTTGGGGATTGGTTTGAGCAATAAGCAAACTCAGCACCAAGGCACCGATCATCACCAGAACCTGGAGCCAGCGCCGCCCCTCACTTGTGCGGAATGTTTTTTGAATAAATGATGTCATACTTTTTTAGCCTCGGCCGTCCGCTGGACTAGGTTGAGAAAGTGTGGGGTAACGGAAGGCCAATCATATTTTTCGGCAATAAGCTGATAGCCGTTTTCAGCAATTTGCTGGTACAGGGCTGGGTCGCGCAGCAAGCTGACGACCGCATCGGCAAACGCCTGAGGCGTATCGGCCAGAAGCAGATGTTTGCCGTGTTCCACATCCAGCCCCTCCGCCCCTTTACTGGTGGCCACGACGGGTGTACGCAAGGCCATTGCCTCTAAAATTTTGAGGCGGGTGCCGCCGCCCATGAAAATGGGAACTAAGCTAATGCAGGAGGAAGCGATCCAGCTACGAATATCATCTACAAAGCCAGTACGGGTAACGTTATTGGCGGGTGGCAAAGGCAAGTTGACGTGGTCGCCGGTGATGCTGAGCTGCACATCTGGAATTCGTGCCTGCACCAGCGAATTGACTTCGCCCACGTACCATTCCATCGCCTGGTAGTTGACGTGGTAGGTAAAGGAGCCAGTGAATATGAGCGAATTCGGCCGTTTCGCCACGCGCACCTGATTATAATCTTCCAAATTCATGCAGTTGGGAATAATTTCAACGTTTTGGTAACCGGGCACGGCCGTTTTCACCAAGTTCTGTTCCGGCTCTGAAACCACTGTACAGGTATTGAAATATTGCAACAGCTCACTCAAATAATTGGTTTGCTTGGCCAGCGTCAGCCGATAGCGCAATTTAGATTTGAACGACTCGGCCTGGGCAAGCTGCTCATGGTAAATGCCCATCTCCACTTCTTCAAAGAGGGCAGGGATGTTTTGGAAGTAACGGCCGTATCCCGCCGTGCCCACCTGCGAAGCAATAATCACATCAAACTGGTTCTCGGCAATAAGCTGCTGAATTTTGGCCACCATTTCTGGGGAGTGGCTGTCTAAAACCGAGCGGGGCTTGGGGTTAAACAAGCCAGCAATCGAGGTGCCGCTCGTAGGATTAAACTTCGGCCAGGGGACGGTATGAATCTCGTGGCAAAGTGCCTGGATTTCTGGGGCATTGGTATCTACAACTTCTTGTTGTTCACGGAAGCTGAGCAAGGTGATGGTGTGCCTAGCCGCCAACGCCCGCAGCAGGTGAAAAACCCGCAGCTTGGAGCCGTTGTTAGGCGGAAAAGGATACCAGCGAGACAGAAATAAGATATTCATTCAAAGTTTTTACCACAGAGAACACAGAGATTTTGGAGAATGTCTGTGTTTTTAGGTTACTTTGTTGGAGCTAGTCACGGAAGCCCCTTTGGGCTTGCACAACATAGCCTGGGGATTTAACCCTCAGCGGTGACATGCAAAAAAAGGTTAATTGGGAACGGCCGTTTTCACTCCAGCCAGTTCCCCTAAATAATCTTCAATACGAGAAACCGAAACATCCATGTTGAAATTGGTTTCTACTTCCACTTTGCCTGCTGCCGCCAAACGCGCTACCAGGCTGCGATCCTGCATCACGGCCAAAAGCTGTTCAGCCAGGGCGTCTGGTTGGCCATCGGCAAAGGTGAGACCCGTTTTGCCATGAAAAAGTGCTTCACCGCTGCCGCCTCGCGTTGTACCAATAACCATGAGACCCGCTGCCATACCCTCTAGCATCGAGCAAGAAAGCGGTTCATCCCACTCAGACGGCAGCAGCAGCAAATCATGTTCGGCCAGGATGGTGGGCATTGCTTCGATGGGGACAGGCTCGGCGAAATTTGTAAATTTCTCTAGCTGGTACCGTACCACCAGTTGCTTAAGATGTTCCTTATACTCATCGGTGCCTTTGCCCAAAATGGTAAGCGAGATGTTTTGTAGCTGGCCTTTTTCGTGAAGCTGGCCGAAGGCGCGCAAAATGGTGTGAATCCCTTTCTCTGGGGCAACGCGACCTGCCACCAGGCAGCGCAGCGGCGCGTCTGGCTCTGGCTGGCGCGGTTCGCCGCTAAACATCGTCAAATCTACCGCATTGGGAGCCACAATCGCATCTGCCCCGATGAGGTTTTGCGAAAGGAGCCTCTGGCGCACATAGTCGCTGACGCTAATCGTGTGTTCATACTTCAGCTTGATGGGCTTGCCCTCCCGCGCCAGCATCGTCTTAGCCAGCAGCGACATGGGGAACTTAGCTAGCTTCACCAGCGGGTGGCTATTTACCGAGGACCAATAATGCACATAGCCACCAGGAAATTCTGGCAAGTAGTTGGCAAAATAGTAGGCTACCGGCACGCTAGATTGTTCAGCCTCGTGCAGCATCACGTCTGACAAGCCAAAGGCATCCCAAATGAAGAGTACATCAGGTTTGAACTGTTGAATGGTTTGGTTGAGGTGGGAAACGGCCGTACGCTCCCGTTCCTTCCGCCCAAAGAAAAATTGCTTGGCCGGGGAATCTGACAATAACCAATCCGGTTCAATCGTTAGATGGCGAAAAACGGGGTACGGCTTCACTTCGGAGCCGTCCTGGTAAGTACTTGTAAGTACAGCCACCTCATGACCCCGCTCGGCCAGACCATCGGCCACCTGCTCGCAGATACGCATATAGCCCCAACCATATTGGCAAGGCGGGAAGTATGCGGTAATAAATAAAACGCGCATAAGATTATTCAACATACCCCAAACCGCGCAGACGCTCCACAATCTCTTCGTCCAGCACGGGTTCTTTAGACATTTCTGCTGGAGCGGTGCGTCGCATCCGCTCTAACTGCGCGTCCACATGCTGGTGCAATGCCTCTACCACCTCCGGATTTTCAGCAGCGATGTTGTTGCGCTCCTCCGGGTCACGGCGTAAATCAAACAGTAAAGGCTCGTCAGGCTTGGCATCGTCCCAGATGTATTTGTACTCTTCGGTACGGACAGCGATCATGTGCGAGGTATCGCGCCATCTTTCGCCAATGGCGACTTCTACGCCGTAATCGGCCGGATCGCCATCCCACAGCGGCACGAGGCTTTTGCCTAGCACTTTTTCGGGAATGTGGCAGCCTGCCAGCTCCAGCAGCGTGGGCATAATGTCCATGGTGCTCACCTGCTGGCCAATCACCTGATTACCCGGCACGCCGGGAATTCGCATGAGCATTGGCACTTTGAGGATTTCATCATACAGATTCAGCTCTACGTGCCCCCAATGCCGCCGCTCCAGGAACTCCTCGCCGTGATCAGAGACCAGCACAATGACAGTATTGTCTGCCAAGCCAGTCTCATCCAGAAAATCCATCAAACGGCCAATTTGGGCATCGGTGTAGGCGATGGCCTCTTCGTAGAGGCGAATGTAGCGTGCCTTTTGTTCTGGCGTAACGGGTGCGCCGTGCCAGTTCACCTCATGCAGGTGGGAGAGGTCGGCCCAAGCGTCGGCAATATCTTTGGGCTTGGTAAGCTCATCTTCCAGATGGTACGGCCAATGGACGTCCATGTAGTGCAGCCAGGCCATAAACGGCTCGCCGATGCTGGCCAGCCAAGGCATGGCGGCATCATTTAGCTCGGCGGCGGTGGCGTACAGCTTGGGTGGCCGCCAATTTTGACCAAACAACTTGGCAATCTGGTGGACAATTGGCCGGCGAAGCAACGCTTGCCCACCCTTTATGCCGCGAATTTTGGGGCTTTTTTCGCCCGGATTGAGATCGTTGAACCGTTGAAATTTACGGTCGTAGCCGTAGGTGCGGCTGAGGAGGGGGCTGGTGGAGAATGCGGCCGTTTCGTAGCCACCTTCATCTCCCATAATTTTTACCGGAGACGGCCGTTCCGGTGACAGTCGCCCCAAACAGCCGCCGTACATGCAAGCATAAGTCGAGGTGATAATGCCGGGAAAGGCGGCTTGTGTCCAAGAGCCGGGCGTAATCGCCTGGGTGAAGCGAATCCCTTGTGAGGCTAATTTATCAATGTTTGGGGTGATGGGTTTTTTGTAGCCTGCGTAGCCAAGCGTGTCGGCGCGTAAGGTATCAATCGTTAGCAAAAGAATGTTCGGTTTAGTCATAATTTACTCTAGTTGAGACCTGTCAGGTTTTGTAAACCTGACAGGTCTGATGATTACAAAATTGTGGCTTGCATCCACTCCCAAGTTTTAGCCAAACCATCTTTCATTGGCACTTTCGGCTGCCAGCCCAGCACCGTCTCGGCATGCTGAGTGTCTAGCAACACGCGGGGTGCATCAAAATCGCGGGCAGATTGGTACTCCACCTTCGCTTTGCGCCCGACCGTTTCTTCTGCCAAAGCGATGAGTTGATTTAGCGACACTTCTTCTGCTCCGCCGAGGTTGAAGATGCGCTGGTTGTTCAAGGATTGTGTACCAGCCAAAATCAAAGCATCTACCAAATCAGAGATGTAAAAGTAATCGCGAGTGACGCTGCCGTCCCCCCAAATGGTGAGGGGCAGTCCTTTGGCTACGCGATACAAAAATACGGCAACTGCCCCCTGCCGCGCCAGAGGATTTTGGTACGGGCCATACGGTACAGACGGCCGTACCACCGCAAAATCCAGGTCGTGCAAATGGTTGAACATCTGCAAATATTTCTCGACGGCGAGCTTGCTAACGCCGTAGGCGGTGATGGGGTTGTTGGGATGATCTTCGGCGATGGGAATGGTTTGGGTACGGCCGTACACCGTCCCGCCCGATGACGTAAAAAGTAACCGCCCCACCCCGGCTGCCCGGCACGCCTCAATCAGATGAATGGTTGGCACCAAATTGGCCTGCACATCTGCCGCTGGATCGCGGTTGGCAACTTCATGAATGGCCGTCGTTGTCCACAGCAAATGAAACACCACATCCTGCCCTGCCACCACATCTTCCAAGAGCGATTCTTGGGTCAGATCGCCCCGAAAAAAACGCACTGCATCTGGCATTTTGCTGTAGCGCGGCTGTTCATACTTGTGCAGCACCGTCACGTCCCAGCCACTGTCTACTAGCTTCTGCACGAGATGTGCGCCAATGAAGCCATTGCCGCCCACAACCAAAGCACGGCTCACGCCACACCTGCCTGTTTAGGCAAAAACGCCGCCATCTTCTCTACGATGTTCTCCGCGTACGACTCGATGCTGGGTAAGTCACTGCCTGCTTGCAGTTGGGCAATGAGGTCTGGCTGATCAATAAGCCGCTGCATTTCAGACCGCAGCGCGGCAACATCTTCGCGGGAGAAGAGTAGGCCATTGCGATTGTGTTCCACAATGCCGCTGACGCCGCCAATGTCGCTGGCAAGCACCGGCGTTTTGGATTGCAGCGCATCTAGCAATATGAGCGGGCTATTTTCATGCCAGGTGGAGGGCAGCAAGAAAATGTCGGCATTGGCAAAGGCGCGGGCTAGCTCCGTAGGCGGAATCAGCCCGGCAAAATGGACGTTGGGGTTCGCGTCCATCATCTGCTGCAAGTTGGCAAAGTAGTCATCATGGCCGTCTGGCGCACCATAAACAGTGAGCGTCGCCCCGTTGGGATTGGGCAGGCTGTTGAATGCTTCCAGTACCAGATGCAAACCTTTGTATGGCTGCAATCGCCCCAAAAACATGAAGCGCACCTGGTCAGCTTCGGTTTTGGGCGTAATGGCTAGCGGATTATCAACATCCACCCCAAACGGCAAAAAGTGAACTTGCTGAGATGCAAAGCCATTTTCAATGAACGTTTTTTCGGTAAAGCGCGTGGGCACGAGGACAAGATCAATTTGTTGGCGGAGCGGCCGTATCCTGTCCAATCTTTTCTTCATCACAAAGGCATGGTTGAGAAACGGCCGTACCAACCCTAGTGGATGCGGCAAACCAGCATTTTTCTCTGCCCAATTCACCACCGTTTGCTCTGGCAACTTCTCCATCACCGACCCCATCATCTTACCCAACGAACGATGCGAAATGAAACAGGAAGCACAAGTCTGCACCGATTCACCCACTTCGCAAGTGCGGTTATCCCAACGCATGAAGGTTCCCCAGCGGCACACCGGCACAAAATCAGTGGCTACGTGAGCCACAGGAATCTCCAGCGACTTGGCCGCTTCCACCGTCGCCAGCGTCAGCATGTAAAAGTTGAGGATGATGACAAAATCAGGCTTTTCTTCCGCCAAAATCTGTCGGGTGACCCGTCCCATTTCCGGATTATACACCGTGTCGAACGTCTCTTTGGATAGGGAATCAAAATTGAAGAATATGCGATGAACGGCCGTACCATCATGATGCTCATCTGGCTCAACAACAATTTGCTCGCCCTCGCCAGACGAATCAAACGCCAAATAAACAACCTCATGCCCCAGGCGCAACAGCCCCCGCCCCAAACGATCCGTGTACACATCCACCCCGCCAATCAGCGGCGGCTTCATCTTGTGGGTTAACAGTGCAATCTTCATACGTTACTCAAGCTACCATACCGGTAATTGGGCAATTACTAATTACCAATTCAAGCTGCATGCTGCGACATTTTTTCATACAGTGCCTCGCACGCCTTGAAGATAGCCGGGCGCAGCGGCGGCGGATCGTTTTTATTGATCGATTTGGCGTGCACGCCCTCCACCATCTCCTCCTCAAATTCAGCCTCCAAAAAGGCAATCACCTTCTCAAACTGCTGTCGAGGCTCCGTAACCAACGTCTCGTAACGAATCAAAATCGTGCGCGGGTCGTCGTGAAGTCCTAAATCATAATAAAGTCGGTTGTAGAAGAGCCAATAAAGCGCAGCACCTTCTTCCGGCGAGAGATTATCTGACCACAAAGCCCGCACGACCTCCTTGCTGGCTTCTGGCGGCGGGCACACATCAAACTCGGCAAAATCTTCGTGCGTCCACCCTTTCACATGATTTATTCGGTTATAGGTGCCAAACAACTTCAGTGAAGAGTTAATAACATCGGTGTAATGTCGAAAGGCGAATATCGCCTTTGAACCGGGGAAATGATCGAGCAGTTCCATCGTCTGCACGGTATCTAAAATTGGCTTGAACAGCGTAAAAGGGGCATTGCTCTCATCTACTAAATTCTCTACCACACTGTAATCCCGCAATCTGTATTCATCAAACGCGGCGGGATGATCTTCATTGTACAGCTTGATTTGCCACGATTTATCTAACTGCCAAATGAACATAGACGTGCCAGAACGGCCGCATCCCACCAAAAAGATAGGCACAGAATTCCTTTCTGGGTTGAACCGCCGACGTTGCCGGTCTTTTTTCATCTCATGTTGTTTTGCCAACAGCCGCTTTTGAACCGACCGAATTTTTTCTCGCATTGTTGAATTGCCTCCTGCTCGTCAGGAATTTTATCTGTTTCGCAGCCGATAAAAGCGAAAACCAAACACGCCGCCTATTAACAGCAACGTAGGCAAGACACCCAACCAAATACCCAAACCAGCGTTCGGTGGCGCCTCAGGCATGGCCAAATCAGTGCCAGCAAACGGGGGCGGCGTAGACGTGGGCGTTACGTCTGCCGCAGGTGTGGCCGTGGCTTCTGGCGTGGGCGTGGGCGTGGGCATGGCCAAAGGCGCAATTTCAGGTGCATCGTCCAGCTTCCGCCAAATGACGTAGAGAGGTCCCGTTGCCTCATCGGTAAACGTAACCACCAAAATATTGCCGTTAATTGTGCCTGCCCGAACCGAGTGAGCATGGTAACGCCCTTCACGTCCCTCTTCCGGGCTGCGAGATATGACATAGGCCATCTGTGGCTCCGTCCAACCAGCTTCTGGATTAGCAGGATCCCAAGTGGTGTGATACACGCCCTGCGGCCAACGAATCTGACCAAAGAAATGGACGCGCCCCAAGCTGTCGTAGGCAAAGCCATCCCCAAGCGCCTGGCCTTGTAAATTGCCCATCACGCGCTCGGTTTCGCTCCAAGTAACACCCCGATCTAACGAGTAGCGGTGTTCACGCTGAGTCACATTGTTGCCTGCGTAAACCATGTGCACCGTATCACCAGACACCGCCAGCCCAGGATAGGGTTGCCGCAGCTCGTCAACTGAATCGTCAGCACGATCCACCGAAAATGGGGAAGACCAGGTTACACCACCATCAAAAGAGTTTACGTAACGAACCCACTCGCCCAACGGGCTAGACAGATCGGTCGCCGCGTAATACCAGGAAGCATGCAAACCATCCTTATCATCTACCAGGAACTTAAGCACGTTCGGTGTGTCATAGGTGGGAATATCGGGATCGATCCAAACGGTGGTAAGCCAGGTTTCCCCAAAATCCGCAGAGCGTGTGTAATAAACGCCTGGTTCTTGCCCATAGAAGTTGATGAACATTAGGTGAAGTACGTTTTTGCTGTCTACGATGAGCTTCATACGATAAGCAGGAAAGCCAAAAGATGTAGGCCGTTCCCAAACCCGTGCTGAGTAGGCTTCCAGAGCTGGCGCATTTGTGTAATAGATAGGCCCCGTATTGCCTTCTGACCAAGCTAAGTGCAACGTGCCATCTTGCCCCAGGGCGGCTGCAAATGTCACCACATCAATATCTGGAGCAGAGGCGTAAACATCATTGGGTTGCGACCAGGCGACGCCATCGAAGGTGGCGTATTGAATGGAGGTGACACCGTCTTCGGGGTTGGTTTCTGTCCAGAAGACGTGGAGAAAGCCGTGCGGGTCAGAAATGATTTCCGTTTCGCTGGTTTCAAAGATGCCGGGGGTGGAAAGCAGGCGAGGAACAGTCCAGAGGAGCGATTCGTCCTGCGCCTGGGTGGGCACGGCCGTTCCCCACAAAATGCCCATCATCACAATCAACAATAAAATCGAGGTTAGCTTTTTCATCACACAAATACCACTTTACTCAATGAAGAGTTCGGCTGCCCGAACCCAATCCACATACAAATACAATGTGCTGGCTGCCAAAAGTAATGACAGCAGCACCCCTCGCGTCGTTTGCAGAGAAAGCCTGCCTTTGGGAATGTGCTGCAAACCGAGTGCAGCGATTAGAGCCAAAGCCGGGAACGAGGGTAAAAAGTAGCGGTGGTCGGGTAAGGTGAGTGACAACGGTAGCCACACGCTAAACATCCAAATTAAAAGAATCCAGTCAGCTTTTTGCCGACGATTTAACACGACGATGCCGCCCAACGCAAACAGGGGCAAGTTGTAAACCCCTAGCCCAGAAGGAAGGCGGTTGGTCATTGTTTCAAAGAGGACGTTACGGCCGTATTCATTTGTCAACACCAATCCAGCATATTCCCAAACGGTGGCTAGCTGCCGCTGCAGCACATCTAGCTGATTGGCAAAAAGCAGCCAGCCTGCCAAAAACAGTACGCCGATGAGGCCCATCACGCCAAAGTAGCGTACCGCCTGCCCAAATGATTGCTGCACCACCATGATGCCAAACGCTAGGGGCAGTACAAAAACCATCGTGTATTTAGAGAGCAACCCCGCGCCAATGGCCAAACCTACCAGCAGCAGGCGGCCAATCGTGGGTTTTTCTGCCAATCTTAAGGTGAGCAGCACCGTGAGCGTAAAAAAGAAGGTGAGCGGCGTTTCAACCATCGCCGCTGCGCCCAAGCGAAACACCAACGGGAAGCTAAACAACAGCAGCGTACCCAGCAACGCCGTGCGGCGGTCAAATAAGCGGCGACCGATCAGGTAGGTGAGCCAGCCAGTTCCCAGGGCAAACAGGACAGTCATCGTGCGCCCGGCAAGTTGGGACGTGCCTAGCACATTCATCCCCAAGCCATATAGTATTGGCACCAATGGTGGGTGCTGCTTGCCCAGCCAGGGGCGGCGATCATAGTTTTCAAAGAGCGCGCCGATGCCTTCATTGGCAACGGCCGTTGCTGCCCGCAAATTTCCCTCTTCATCAAACGTCCACACTCGCTGCTGTGCCGCAAAAATGAAGAGAACCACACCAATGAACAGCCCAAGCAACAATAAAATGCGTGTCTCGTTCTGGACAATGCGGCCGTTTTCCAGAGGCAACCAACCAAAGAAACGATCCGGCAGAAGCAGAACTGCTGCCCCAATGACGATTGTCGAAATAGTGAGTGGCAGCAGCTTGTGGGTGGCAGCCGTTGCCCGGGTTAGCCAAATCACAGCCAGCCAGCCCAACTCCAGCACAACCATCAGCAGCAGCAGATTGCGTGCTGAGAGCCAGCGCATCTGCAACGGAAACGGCCGTTCCGCTTGCGACGTTTGGGTAGACGGTACAATCCCAGACATAGCAGCTACCGACCCCTAAGAGCAGCCTCGTATACCTGCTCCAATCGTTCAATTTGGCGCGCCCAGGCGTGCTCTTTTTCCGCTTCCTGCTGGGCATTTTGCCCCAGCCGCGTGCGTTCCGCCTCGTTTTGCAATAGGTGCAAACAGGCGTCGGCCAAATCGGCCACTGCGCCAGGGGCTACCAGCAAACCATTTTCATTGTGCCGAATCACATTTTTAATCTGCCCCGCACTGGAGGCCACAATTGCCTTACCAGCCGCCATGTACTCATACAGCTTCAGCGGGGAGAACCACATCTCCTGGGGCAGCTTGGGGTAAGGCACAGTCACCACGTCCGCTACCGCCAGCAGTTCAGGAATCTTAGCATGGGGCAAAAATCCGGTGATGGTCACATATTTTTCCAGATTCAAGCGGTAAATATTATCTTCGACAAACGGCCGTGCCGGGCCATCACCTACTAACAGCAAACGCACCTGCGGCAGCACATTTTTTAACACCGCTACGGCTTCTAGCAGCTTATCCAGCCCATGCCACATCTGGAAGCCACCCACAAACATGATGGTTGGGGCATCCCCCAAACCAAATTCTGTCCGAACTTGCCGCGTGTCCACTGGCTGCTGAAAATGAGCCACATTCACGCCATTGGGAATGATCTTAATTTTTTCAGCAGGTACACTCCAATTCTTAACCAGATTTGCCTTCGTTGGCTCAGAAACCGTCACTATTTGGCTGGCCAATTCATAACTTTTACTGGCCGCCCAAGTTGCTGCTTTGCGTCGGGTGCCGGTAATTGGTTCGCCCATCACGTCGGCTTCCAGTAGCAGATCGGCGTCTACCGTCAACACCAGCGGTGTGTTGGTTTTTTGGCTGGCATAGGCCGCGCCGACGCTTAGCAGCCCGGCATATTCATGGCAAATTTGGTAATTGGGCAAGGCACGGACACAGGCTTCGTAAAAGCGGCGGGAGTCGAAGCCGGCCAGGTACGGAAGCTTCAATGCGCTGTGCAGCCGTCGTAAACCGCCCTCAATGAGTTGATACGGCCGTTTGCCGCTCACACCTAACTTCACCTGCCGCTGCTGGCTCAAATCTGCTACATTAGGGTACGCTACCACATCACGCCCCTGCAAATTCAGCAACTCCACCTGATGACCGCGCTCCTCCAGACCCTGTATGGTTTGGCGGATGAGCATCATTTGCCCCACCTCGGCAGCCAAATCCACGCCTACATTTTGCAGCACGTAGGCTACGCGCAAACCAGTTGGGGAAGATGCACCTGCACTGAGCGGAGTCGAAGCGGCCGTTCCAGCCTCGGTCATTTTTGTTAGAGTAGTCATCAAATCATTAAAAACAAGAGACTGGAAACCGGAGATACTTTGGTCTCCAATCTCCAGTCTCAGAAATCACTAAATAATTTTAACGCGCTTTAGGAAACTGCTTCCTGTGCCATCTCAATGACGTTCCGCTTGTCCTGTACGCTTGCCGCAGCAATTCTTGGTACAAACATGCCGCTGCTTTCCTCATGTCCCAAGCTAATGCCAGACACCTGAATCCAGCGTGAGTTGCCCCAAGCCAGCGCCACACCATCAATGGGCCCCAGCAGCGAAACGTTCAGCACGTAGCCGCCCGTCGCCAATTGCAATTCATCCATCTTGAGCGAAATAACACCTTCACCTTCTAAATCATCCAGCTTCAAGCCGTAATCGGCCGTGCGAATCATGGCAGCGGTGGCTCCATCGGCGCGGGTGATGCGTACTACCAAATTGGGGTCTTTGATTGGCTTGTTTGTTTTGTAATGTACGCGAATTTCGGCTCCATCGTTATATTTAAAATCTTCTGTCGAACCGCTATTTAAGTTGTGAACCGCAATTTCCTGAATGGAGACATCCTGTGAATGACCAGCAATCTTGCCCCGCATGGCAGTTGCCGGTGTGCCACCCGCTTTAATTTGCTGCTCAATGAGCCAATTCTCATAATTGTTTAGCACTTCATCTACATCGCCCTGCTGCTGCACCACGCCCTTCAACAAGAAGACCGCTTTATCGCAAACGCTACGCACCAAATAGAGGTTATGTGCCACAAAAACAATCGTCGTGCCGATGGCCTGTAGCTCCTCAATGCGGCGGGCGCACTTTTGGCGGAATTGGGCATCACCCACGGCCAACACTTCGTCCACTAGCAGCACGTCTGGCTCCACATGTGCCGCCACCGAAAAACCAAGCCGCACATACATCCCGGATGAGTACCGCTTCACGGGCGTGTCAATGAAGCGATCGATGCCAGAAAAATCAACAATTTGATCAAATCGTTTGTCAATGTCCTCTTTTTTCATACCGAGGATGGCGCCATTGAGGTAAACGTTCTCCCGTCCGGTCAAATCTGGGTGAAAACCGGCCCCTAACTCAATGAGCGCGGAGATACGGCCGTTAATATGCACCTTCCCCGCTGACGGAAACGTAATTTTAGACAGCAGCTTTAGCGAAGTCGTTTTGCCAGACCCGTTCGGCCCCACCAAACCCAACGCAGAGCCAGGTTTAATGGCAAAGCTCACATCCTTCAATGCCCACAAAATCTGGCTTGCCGGAACAGCTCTATTTCTTTTAAACGGTTTCGTTATGAGGCGCTTGATACTGGTTTGCCCAGTACCTAGTTCATACCGTTTTGATACATTTTCAAATCGTACAGCAGGTTTCATCCATGCCTCCTACAAAGAACTGCCAATGTTTGGCAGTAGTCATCATTGGTGTAGTAAAGATATACGATTTCTAGATTGCAACTCATCTTAATTTCCTAAAGTTCAGTATTGGTAGCAATTAAATGAGATCGTTAAACAATACTTCCAGGCGCTTAAAAATAATGTACGCCACAATAAACAAAATGACGGAAACGGCCGCAGCAATGCCCAAATCACTATAATTCGGCGGCACACCCTCCAAAATCACATCCCGATAAGATTCCACAATGCCCACCATCGGATTCAGTGCATACAGAGTACGATACTGCGGCATATTTTCTTCAACCAGGGTAATTGGGTAAATAATTGGCGTGGCATACATCCACAATTGCAGCCCCAACGGCACCACAAACCGCACGTCCCGGTAAAAAACGGTTAGCGCCGAGCCAATTAAAATAATGCCCAACATCAAGAAAATCTGAATTACCAAGAACACTGGAATCCACAAGAAATGAATCGTGATCGGCACCTGGTAATAAATCATCAGCAGCACAAAAATGCTGGAAGCGATCAGAAAATCAAACAGCGCTGCACCAATAACACCCAGCGGCAGAACCTCACGCGGGAAGTACGTTTTGGTTACCAAATTCATGTTGTTGATGAGTGAATTCACACCGAAGCTAATTGAAGTGGCAAAAAGCGTCCACGGCAGCAGCGCGGTGTAAGAAAAGATAGGATATGGTTGATCCGTTGGAATCCGCGCAATCTGGGAAAACACGAATGTAAACATCAGCATCAGCGCCAGCGGCTGCAACACAGCCCAGGTCGCACCCAATAGCGACTGCTTGTAGCGCACCCGAATCTCACGGAAGGCCCACATGCCTATAAGTTCACGAAATTGGAATAAGTTTTGTACGTGTGCAATCATCGAAAATATTCCTCAGGTTACAATTTAATTTGGTAACTCATGTGGGTGCTTTTCACCCTCACCCCAACCCTCTCCCTCAAGGGAGAGGGAGCTGTGTCCCCTCCCCCTGCGGGGGAGGGCTAGGGAGGGGGCTAAATTACTCATCCCGGTAAGGTGCATTTTCAGCGAAAATTTTGTCTTTTAACGCCATTGTCAGATCGTCTGCCAACCCTTTTTCGCTTTCATAAATATTGTTTAACTCTTCTGGATCGTCTTTTAAGTTATACAATTCGTACTTGTCGTCGTCTGTATACCCAAAGTAACGAATCAGCTTCACATCATCCTGGTACATGGCCACGGTTGCCTCAGTAAGTGCAGCATATTTTGGGTTACTCTTGGCCTCAACAGCATACACAAACCGATCTTCAGGTGCTTCTGCGCCACCAAAGGTGGGCAGCACGGCTCCTTCGCACCAATCTGGCACGGGTTGACCGGTAAGCTGCATAAGCGTGGGCAGAATGTCTGCAGCGGTGGTGCGCTGGAAAACATCCTCGCGGCTTTGCTGCCCTGGTTTGTGAATGACCAGCGGTAAATGATTCAATCCTTCATAAAGCGTCAGTGTTACGTGGCCACGAATGCCGCGCTCAAAAAGTTCGCCGTGATCGCTGGTGAGAATAATGTAGGTGTTGTCGAACACGCCTTGCTGTTCCAGGTTATCCATCAAACGGCCGAATTCAGCATCGGTAAAAGCAATAAACTCATCATACAGGCGTCGTTCTCGGTTCAGGGCAGCCTGCGGCATATGTTGAGAGCCAAACAGCTTCGGCTTTTCGGTTGGCTGCCAGCCATCGGTGAAAATATCAATGAACTCGGCGCGAGGGGTGTACGGCTCGTGCGGCGGCAACAGATGGAAATAGCCCATGAATGGCTGGGGCATCGTCACTACTTGCTCTTCAATCCAATCAATGGCGTCTTCCAGCAAGAAGGAAAGGGTATGCAAATTGGGAACGCCGCGCGGGTAAAGTGCCGCCAACTCTTGTTCAAAGCCGCGCGTTTCAGCAAAGTTGGCAAATCGATCCAGCAAGGAAAGGAACAGTGCCCCAGGTGGCGTTGCGCCGCCTTGCAGGGCCGTTGTTTCCGCCCAAAATGCGTGCGTGTAATCATCGAAAAAGAGGCGGTCAGAAAATTGCCCATCAGACAAACAAAGCTCGCGAGTCTTTTTGAACAGGTCTAAATCGCCCCGGAACTGGTGCAGCAACGACATCACCAGCAAATTGTGAGTGTAAGCCACCGTGTGGTAGCTGTCTGGCATTTGCGAGAAGATATTTTTCTGCACAAATTCGTCGTGTACCAAGCCATGTAGCTGAATGGCACGGTGCGTCCAGGGGTAAGTGCCTGTCATCAAAGTGCTGGTGCCGGGTGAGGTGAAGTTGCCGCCGGACACATGCTTGTGAAATACGGTAGATTTTTCGGCAAAGCGGGCCATGTGGGGCGTGGTTTCCCGGTTGTAGCCATACAGGGACATGTGCTGCGCCGTGAGCGTGTCGAAGACCAGGAACAGGATATTGGGTTGGTCACTGCTTTGTGCCGGATTGATTTTGTTGCTTACGGCCGTTTCCACTACAGGCCAGGCAACTCTAAAAAATGGGACGGTAGGCAGCAGCTTCAAAAAAGTGCGGCGATTCATTTTCGTCACAGGGTAACCTCAAATTAAAAGTTGCGAATCAGCACGTTGATTAGGCTGAGAAAATCAATAAACAAGTAAAGTCCGGCCAAAGGTGCAGCACGCTGCATAAAGCTATCTACCAGGGCTTCTGCTTTGGGATTGCGTAAAATTTGGAAGTAAGCAACGCCCATGACCAACAGGTAGCTTGCCGCCCAAAGCGCCAGCGGCACCATTTGGCGCATCTCCAGCCATTTTGGAAACGAATGGAAGATCATAAACCAAACGGCCGTTATCAACGCCACCGCACTCCCCAATGCGGCAAACTTTTCGCGGAAAAATCGGTAAGGCACAATAAGTGCCAACACCAACACCCCCAGGAAAAGCACAATCGCATCGGGCAAGGCAAATCCCATTATGTAAGAGAATGATCCGAGCAGTTCGCTCGTGTTCATCCGCTTTATCCAGGCAGGATATTCACGCAAAAAGTCCACAAGTGCCCAAAAATGGGTGGGAAAAACAGCCGCTGCAAACACAATCCACAACGTGGCGCGGTTCACACCCCGCTTCACGGCTGCTGTTTTCATTGGTTCGGCCTGGGGTACGGCCGTTTCTGGAGTTACATTAGAGGTAGCCAAGGCTCTTTAACCTTTCTTCAATCACTTCATCAGATTCCGTACCGCTAGAGGTTGGCGGTGGCGCTGAACCGCTAGCATCTGGCTTGGAGCCGATGGTTAACATGGGAATATCTCGGTAAGAAGGGCTGGGGAAATTGCCCAGGCCATGACTACAAAACAGCACGCCTGGCACCACATTGGGGTCAATGCAGTGGTCGGCTCCCCAATGATCATTGTTTGTCTCGATGGCGTCTTCTTCCCAACCGCCCAGCCCCGTTTGGGACGAGGCGCGAAAGCCAGAGGCAAAGCCCACCATCACGTCTGGCCCGTAAGAAGAGAGCGGCCCGTCAAATACGTCTTTGTTGCGCCAAACTTTGTTGACAACTTTCTGGCCGTTGGGGGCTTCCCATTGCAAAAGCTCATCGCACATTTTGTTCAGCAGATTTTCCTGCTCACCAGCCTGGACGATGCCTTTGCCTTCGCGGCCGTTCAAATTCAGATATAGGCTGTTCAGGCCAATGCCGTAAGCATGGGTTTGGTTCCAATCTACATCGCTGAAGTTACCTTTGGTAACGGCCGTTTTCGCCGTCAAATATCCATGCTCTTGCAGCCAGCGGTTCAAGTGTGCTTTCTGACCAAACTCAGTAAAACCATGATCAGAAATGATGACCAATTTCGTCATATCTTTAATGCCCTTGGCAGCCAGCTTTTGCTCCACCCGACCCACCAGCGCATCCATTTTTATATACCATTCGTCAATCAAATCCGGCCGATCCCGCCAGAACATATGCTGCATCCGATCCAGCGTGTCAAACACACAGCCCAACACACCTTCCTTGAAGGAATCCAAATGGTGCATCAGCACCCGTTCCCGCATCGCCACAATAGACTCACACAGGCGGATGAAATGATCATCTTCAATAAAGCCGTCTTCCAGCGCGGTAGTGTCCTGCGGCCAGCCAACCGTCAGGAATGGGCCAGCATTCTTCCAGGAATCCCGCACAAAATTGGTTGGGGTACCATAGTGCCAGGCAGAGCGCAGTGGATGAATTTGCAGCGGCAAAGCGTAAATGCTCAATTCATCCCCCACCTGGGTCAAAATCAGTTGGGTAATGCTGGGCAGTGAAACCAAAAAGCCAATTTTGAACTTAAGCTCCAAAATGGGGCTCCATTCGCCCAAACGCAGCTCAAGCCGATGCTTTTCCAGCGTTACCTGCACCGTGTCGCTGCCAATCTGCTCCACAAGCAACTCATGGGTAGCCGGTGCGACGCCCCCTTTTGCCTTACGCATTGGCCCAGCCACCACAGATTTGTACTTCTTGTTCCCTACTTTTTCTAGAATGGCGACCGGGGTTTTACGGCCGTTTGCCTGTGCCAAACCCCTATCTGTGGTGAAAAGCGTTCCCACGCCCAAACGCCCTAGCAAATCGGGCGTACCCAAACCAGGCAGAGACCGTACTGGTGACCGCATCCGCGCTGGAAACAAAGCAGGCCACCACAAAGCCGTCGCCGGATACCCCTGTGCCACAGCCTGGTCAAAAATCGTCTTGGCTGAAAATGGTTCTGCAAATTGCACCCCACCAAAGCCACTCTTGGTTGGCAGCAGAGAAACATTCAAAGCATAATTTTCAGGATTGCGATGGACAAAATCGAACATACCATGTCCGCCGGGGTTTAGCCCGGTGGCAATACTGGTCCAGGAAACTTCACTCTGGGGCGGATTTGACACCGTAAAGCGAGCGTACGCATCTACATCCACATACCGCGCCAGGTTCGGCACCCGACCCTCTTCGTACAGACGTTCAAAACGTCTTGGTTCAAAGGCATCTAAGCCAATAATGACTACACGCATAATAATCTTTAAGGTTTTTTAATTGCTAAATTGGTGGCAGCGGTGAGAAGCAGTGGTGAAAAACCATTGAGGAACGAACCACATGCTTACCGAAATAGCCAGATGTCTTGGTAATACTTTTGTGCCTTTCGGCAAGCACGACCGCAAACGGTTGTTTGCGCTGTTACAAACTGCTGCCACCTATAATAGTCGGCGGCAACAGAATGGGTTCTCATTAAGGAACTGAGTTCTCTTGAGGAGCTTCTTGAGTTACAACTTCCTGAGCAACTGGCTCATTGCTTTCTGCTCGGCGGTTACGGGTAATTCGATTGAAGAACAGCTTAATGCGATTGGCAAAGAAGAACCATACGCCGGTCAACATGCCCAACACAACAATCAAAGCCTGAGCCAGCATACCGCCCGTGTTCGGGTCAATGTAGGCTGGTGGAGCGGCAAATACAGAAGTAACCCCAACTAGAGCAAATAATGATGTAAACAATCCGGCAACAATGATACGTTTCATGAGTTGTAACTCCTTTCTTTCTAACTAAACAGCTAATTGGCAAATTTCAGGATGTACCATATTCACATCCCCCAGCCAACAGTTATTGGCCTTGATGGTACGGGTTTGATGGTACTGTTGCTCTCTTAAGATGCACCTTACTTGGCACGGGTAATTCGCCAACCAATCGTGAAAATAATGGCAACCAACAGGAGGGCAACGACAACCCCCACAATGATGCCGCCAGAGCTACCGCCCAGTGGGCCGGTGTTTTGTACCGGTGCCAGCGTTGCCGTTGGTGTTGGTGAGGGTGGCGGAACCGGTGTTTCTGTCGGGAGCACTTCTGGCGTTGGCGTAATGGTGGGTAACGGCGTCCGCGTCATCTCTGGATCATCCACCTGCCATTGGCGGCTGATGTAGAATAATTCGTCTGTCAATGTGGCTTCATCGCCAATGAGGCTACCGTACATAACGGCAATTTGGCCGTCAGGGGCAGCAATGGCCGATATCGCATCTGCGTTTACGGCCGTATCCTGCAATTCGCGCCGTTCACCACCAATCCAGCGGTCGCCAGTCCAAATCCATTCCTGCAGAACCAGTTGACCCGCGTTGGTTTCGGCTAGCTGCACCACGATTGGATTCTCGTTGTGATCCGCAATGAGCGCGGTAGGGCCAGAAATCAAGCCAGGGTCTACAATGCGCCCAGCCGGCCCCCAGGTAATGCCACCATCCTCAGAAAATTGATGCCAGATGACGGGACGGCCGTCAATCAATCCAGTCCAGGTTCTGTGCACAAAACGTTCCTGCACACCCAGCAACGCACTCCCCAACAGCGGCTCTTCTGCCACAATCTCTGGCTCAGACCAGGTTTGTCCGTTGTCCTCAGAGCGTGCATAGGCCAGGGCCACAGCCTGCATCTCCGGTAGCTGCGTCCAGCGCGTCCAAAGCAAATGGAGCGTGCCGTCCAGCGTGCGGCTCAATGCCGCCGGGCCTATCAAGTCCCACTCAGCTTCAATGCCGTCAAACACAGTGATTGCATCAGACCAGCTATCACCATCATCTTCTGAGCGCGTTAGGTAAATGCCACGGTCTTCATTTAACGGGATTGTGTACGCTACGTAAATGGTACTTTCGCCGTCCGAGGCAATGCTGGGCCAGGTTGCAGATTCGCGGGGGGCGGGCAACAGCTGCGGCGAAATCCATTCCGTCACAGAAGCAGCCCGGTCAGCCAGGGCGCGGCTAAAGTAAACGCCGTTAGGCTGGTTGCCTGCCCAGGCCACAAAAAGACTACCCTGATTATCGGATGCCAGTGCCGGAAAATCTGCCTGGCTGCCGCTTGGCGAGCGCAACACAGGTCTGGGAGCAGACCATTGCCCAGCGTCAAAGCGAGAGTAAAAAATCTCGTTGCCGGGAATGTTCAACGGGTTTGTGATGCGGCTCGTCTCTACTGGGTTTTGCGACTGGCTCCAGAAGGCGTGCATTCGCTCATCGGAGCCAATGACAATGTCTGGCTGTAGCATTTGCACTTCGGCCGTTGCTACGGCAATGGGTTGGCTCCAAACAGAAGTAGGTACAAAGCGCGAAGACCAATTTTCTATGGTTCCTAGCGGACGAGAAATGAGCCAAATATCATCATCGTTGCTGCTGCCACAGCCAACCACAACCAGCCGATTCTCAGGGGTCACATCGGTTTGGTAGCACTCAAAGCGAACGTTGCGAAAGGTAACCGGGTCGGTAAAAGTACCCATTGGGCCTTGCAAAATTGGTCGGCTCCACTGGTCGCCATCCTGCGCCTGCATGTACACATTGTCATCCAGGGTAGTGATGAGAAACAGTAAGCCATTAGTGCCCTGCACAAAACGGCCGCCTGCTGGGCAATCCAATTCATCAATGTGAACCGCCTGCACGTCCCCCCACGCCTGACCATTGTCGTCCGACTGCTGGACGTACTGAGTACATTGCTCTGCTGCATGGCTGGCTCGCCAAGTAAGATTAACATTGTCGTCGTTTGTATATACATTAATTTGGGCTGGACCCTGTGAATCCACAGGGTCTTCCTCTAGCCGCTGATCAACTGCACGAGGTTCTTCCCAAGTAGCTCCGTTGTCAGTGGAGCGGGTTACAAATACGGTATCTAAGTCTCGGTTATCCCAAACGAGAATGACGTTTTCACCATTAGCCATTGAAACGTGGAAATTAGCCTCACCTGGGGTGATGGTGCGATAATAATCTGACGCATAAATGTTAACTGGGAATGACCAAACGGCCCCGCCATCATCCGAGAACCGGTAAACGATACCAGCCGCTACCGTCTCAGTGGTTCTGGTGGTGAGGTAAAGCATGTGGAGACGGCCGTTTGCCCCCGCAATGATCTCATACCGAAACACATTGCGAGAGATGAGCTGCGGACCAACCCACCCTGCTGCTCCCGCCGCCACATCTGCCACACCCGCCCGGCTGTAAAAAAGTTCATCGTCTTCATTTACCCAAAGCGCGTGTGCCACATCTTGGGGATCTACGAAAACAGATGGGGTAAAAAAGCCCTCAAACCCATCTTCACCAACCGCGCCAAAAGGCGGTTCACTAAACGGAAAACGAGGGGCGACTGGGTCTGCCCACGTCTGCCCGTCACCAGATGTATAAAAAATGCCAGAGAATTCATCACGCCAAAATAGATGGTACGTATCGCTGCTATCCTGCGATAAAGAGGGGTCTGAAGCAGCACCACTCCCAGAAATGTTAAGCGGGTCACTCCAGATGCGCTCGTCTTCAGACTGAGCCAGAACGGTTAACCCACTAACCACCAAAAGTGCCAACACCAAGACAAATAGAAACAGACGATACATTAAAGGGTTTGAGAATTTATTCATGATAATCAAAGAATGTGTGGCAGTGTCTTGGCGGGGGTAGTAAGATGGCTTAAATGGCTCCGGCACTGCGATCAATAACGATACAGCAAACGCGCTGCGCTTCACCTAGCAAATCACACAAAGGTATCAAAATAAGCGACTCAGCTTTGTAGTGATTTGCTCAAGTAAAAGCAGGAGAACTGTTTCTGCTTATTTTCAAGAACTTTCCTGCTTTTACACAGAAGCACAACGCGCCAGTAGAAACAAAATAGTGGCATTGGCCAGTTATAAGTTATAACCACCACTGGCTTGCCAACGATAAAATTCCCTCCCCGCCCTGGCTTACAAGCGCCTGGCGGGGAGATTCATTGTTAAAGGGTAAGGTGCAGCAAATAATTTAGAACAGCGTGTAGATGAATGGTGCCAGACCAGACGCTTGGCCAAAAATAACCAGCAAGCCAAACACGAGCAAAAGGGTAACCATTGGAATGAGCCACCAACGTTTATTTGCCCAGAAAAAGCCCATTAACTCTCCAACTACACCTACATTGGATGACATGCTTCGCAGGAATTTTTTCATGATTTATTTCTCCTAAAAGTCTCTTTTGCCAAAAGCTAATTATCGGCGTTCACAAAGGTTTCGTCTACAAATTGATACAACAATTCAGATGTTAGATCGTGTCCCAGCGCGTTCATATGAAAATCGCGCTCAAAATAGTAAGGTCCGTTCCCAGCTACTGCTTCATCACGAAAATCTGGCAACATATCTAGGTAGGGAATACCTGCTTCGTCCAGGAAAGTTGTCAAGCGGTCATTGGGGACGTTGCAATACCATTCGGCATCACCGTCTGGCGGCACAATTTGTGGTGCCGCCGGGATGATCATGACTGCCAACTCAGCGCCATTGGCTTTCACTTCTTGTTCCAGTTCCAAAATGAGCGCTTCGGTTACGTTCCAGGCGTTTTCGATGATGGGCAGGGCGTCTGGGTCGCAAATGTCTGGGCGGCGAGGGGGTGTTTGGGATACGGCCGTTTCCGAACCCTCACTATTTCCCTCACCATCTGCAGCTGTAGCTGCATCGTCAGCTACCTGCGTTGCCCCACGACCACCACCAAAAAGGCGAACGATAGGCTGCATCCAGCCGGGAATCTCGCCTCGTAGTGCTAACGTTTGAGCCACGAAGCGAGGCAATTGGAAATTTTTCTTTAAAAAGGTGCCAACCCGTGTCCCAAACGTGGACGTATCCTCAACTGGAAAGTTTTGCAGTTCCAGTTCACCATCATCATTTAGCGTAAAGTATGGTTTGGCACTTTGCCCACCATAGCGCAGCTCCAGCGTGGGATGGTTATTGTATACATCATTAGCCAGATACATATTTAGGAAAACAATATCTGGATCGTATTTTTCGCCCTCAAGCCGATAAAAAAGCAGCTCATTATCAGTGCCATACGCATTTACACCCGCGTTAATCACTTCCCAGTCGCCTGCATTATCGTTCAATTCGGCTTCAAGCTGCTTTACAAACGTTTCTTCTAACTCAACCTGCATGGCCGCCGTGGTCGAATCGCCAAGCATAAGTATGCGCCTGGCACCAGACTCATTCTCGTAAGGAATTTCATGGTCGCGCAGCCCCTGGCTGTTAATCGTCACGCGAATCTCACACTCACCGTAACAAGATTCCCAGCCGCTGGCCTCGGGAATGTTAACCCAGCCTAGTTCAGCATCTGGTTGCCAAAACAGCCCCGTTCCTAACTTGAAAATTCGGGCTGCCCCTTCTAGCAAAGCGAGGGTAAACAGCAAACTAAAAAGCATTAGCGCCAAATTTTGCAACAACTTCCGCATTATAAATCCTTCACGAATGTATTTTCAGGCTTTTTTATCGTGCGATTCTTGTTTTGATCCTTACGAACAATGAAGCCATCCATGTAGAGCGTATCTATATCACTCTGGGTGAAAGTGTTTAGTGCGTTGGTTGGTGTGGTAACAATGGGCTCGCCGCGTAGGTTAAAGCTGGTATTCAGCAAAACCGGTACGCCAGTGGCTTCGCCAAACAGTTCGATGGCACGATAGTAGAGCGGATTCCACTCACGACGGACGGTTTGAATACGGCCGCTTCCCTCATGGTCCACCGCCTGAATTTTATGCCCCTGCCCTGGCTGGGTGCGGCAAACGGCCAGCATGTACCGGTAGGGATATGTCTTCTTGTGGTCATCCAAATCTTGCCAAAACTCTGGTGCGCGGTCTTCCAAGACAACTGGCGCAAAGGGCCGGAACGGTTCGCGGAACTTGATGCGTTCATTAACGATGCCCTTCATTTCTGCGCCGCGCGGGTCGGCCATGATAGAACGGTTGCCCAATGCGCGTGGCCCCCACTCAAAGCGGCCCTGGTACAAACCAATGACGCGCTTGGCGAGCATGTCATCTACCATGCGCTCGGCTACCTTGTCGGTATCACCAACATATTCGTAACTATAACCATAATCTTCAATGGCAGCTTTATGTTCGTCGTGGGAGTAGGATTTGCCCCAGTAGGCAGATTCCATAAAGAATTTGCGTGGCTTGCCCAGCAAAACGTGATAGGCGTACAAGGCTGCGCCCAGCGCGCCACCTGCGTCACCGGCAGCAGGCTGGATGTAGACGCTTTCGAACGGACCTTCGCGCATGATACGGCCGTTTGCCACCGAGTTCAGCGCCACACCACCCGCAATACACAGGTTCTTCAGCCCCGTCTGCTTGTAAGCGTGAGCCACCATCTTCAGCATGGCATCTTCGGTTACACGCTGGATGCTAGCGGCGATGTCGGCGTAATATTGATTTTGTTCGGCCGTTTTTTGGTTCCACTGCGGATGGTCTTTGTTGGGGTGGGTTGTCGGCGTGTAGAAAATGGAATCGTGCACGCGCGGCTCACCGAACAGATCAATAAATTTGTTGCTAAACGTCCGCTTGGTGGATTTGTGGAAGGTAAAGTAATCCATATTGAGGCGGAAGCTGGCATCATCGCCGATGTTGAATACTTTGTACACATCGTCCATGCGGTTGGGCTTGCCGTAAGGGGACATGCCCATCACTTTGTATTCACCGTTGTTTACGCGGAAGCCCAAAAAGGCGGTAAAGGCTGAATAAAGCAACCCGATGGAGTGCGGGAACTTCATCTCCTGGAACAGCTCGATGCTGTTGCTGCTTTGGCTACCGGGCGTACCGTCTGGGGTTTGTTCCCAAATAGCAGAGGCTTTGCCCAGCGTCGTGGTTGTCCATTCCCCCACGCCATCTACTGTGAGAACGGCCGCTTCTTCGTACGGTGAGCAGAAAAAGGCGCTGGCCGCATGACTCAGGTGATGCTCTACAAACAGCAGCTTCTCATCTGGAATATCTAGTTTGGTGAGCAATTCGCCCTTAATCCACAGCTTCTCATTAAACCAAGCCACCATGGACTCACGGAAAACTGGATACGATTGCGGGAAGGTTTGCAGCGTGGTCATCAAAATTCGCTCAAACTTTTGCAGCGGTTTTTCATAAAAAACCACATAATCTAAATCTTGAGCAGTAATGCCAGCTTCCTCCAGGCAAAAGGCAATTGCGTGGGTAGGATAGCCAAAATCATGCTTTTTGCGAGAAAATCGCTCTTCTTCAGAAGCAGCAATCAGTTCACCATCTTTCAAAATGGCAGCAGCCGAATCGTGATAGTAGCAAGATACGCCTAAAATATACATTTACCAAAGCCTCCGTGCGTCGTCCAGGGTTAAATCTCTTGTTTTGCGTTCTAACCAGGAGGGAGTTAAATCCTTCATATCCAGCTGATCGCTGAACAGGGTAACAATTAAACCAAACGGTAAAAAGATGGTGAAGTAGAAGAGCGTCAGCACAATGCGCGCCACCAAATCTCCTAAAAAGTAACCAAATTTTTTCCATGCTGCCCAGAACCTACTTAATGCTTCCTTCATAATTTTCCCTCACACAGTTTAAGGATTGAGATTTCAATTTGAATGTGCTGATAGCAATTTGGGGAGTTGTGCCGGTTGATTAATTGGTTTGCTATCAAACATTTTTACAGAGTAATGGGTCAATGCTGCAAAGTTTCTTAAGATGAACAACGAGCTTTGCTATCTTTACTTTGAAGCGGTTGCATTTTCCAAAATGCTCGCCATTTCGCCGGCCTTTGTGGCCAGATCGGGGCGATTTTGTCGCTCCCACCAGCTATTGTAGATATTCATTTCGGCACGCGCTTCGGGAATGATGGCTAATATTTCTGCGGCCTGATCAAATTGACCAAGCCAAACGTAACTATATCCCAGCGTTTTGACAATCCCCCGATAGTTTGGCGCTTGCTCGTGAGCTTGCTCTAAATGGGCAACGGCCGTTTCAAAATCTCGTTCTACCAGCGCAATTAAACCTAAACGGTGGTGTGCCGTACGATTTTGTGGATCAATGGCCAAAGCCCGTTCAAATTGGGCCGTGGCTGGCTCAAAACGTTCTAAATTCTCGCCAGCATCCCACTGATTTGTGGGCCAACCAACCAGCTCTGCCCGTGCCAGCTCTAATGCGCCCAGGTTGGCATACCATTGCGCCTGCACCGTTTGCCGGAAGCCAAAGAAGAGACCGACAAGGAAAACGGCCGTTGCCCCCAACCCCCATGCCCAACGCTGCCGGCGCACCCCATTCGTTGGGGCTTTGTCAGAACGACGCCGGGTAACCACGATGGCCATTGCTGGGGCAAAAAACAGCAGCGGCGAGGCCAAATTACCGTAAAGCGCATCATCAATCAGCCCATGCAGTGCCATCGCCACCAGGCTAACAAACGTCGCCCACTGAAACCAGACCATTTCACTCGCCTGCACTTCTTGCCTGCGCCGCCGTTTGCGCCTGTGGGGAACGGCCGTTGCTAAAATAGTTTCGGCCGTCGGCTCTTTTTTGGCGATGGGTTGCCGCCAGGCAGACCGTTTGAACAACAGCCAAAAACCGCCCCCCAACAGCATCACCATCGCCACTAAAGCCAAAAAGCCTTGTTCCAACCAAATATCAAAATACAAGTTGCTGTAAGCCGCAAAAAATGAAGGTGTTACCTGGGCATACTGAGCATACAAAGCTGGGAAACTGCCCAAGCCGCCCCCAGTGAGTGCAAAATCCTGAATTAAGAAGTAAGTTTGCTGAGCCAAACCGAGCCGGGTGCTGGAATCCTCCTGACCCAGCCCAGAACCCAAAATCAAACGAAAAATGACAAGGCCGACTAAAAACAAAAGGCTCATCAGCACAGCAAAAATAATCTTTTGAGAAAATGGCGTTCTTTTTTGTAGCTGACCGCTGCCCCACCATAGCCCCCAAATGCTTAATCCAACTGCCAAAGCCAACCAAGCGCCCAGTGAACTGGTGAAAATAAGACCGCCAGCGGTAACTACCCCAGAAACGGCCGCTAACTGTAACCAGCGAATTTGCCGTTTGTGCCAGGCAAAAAGGGCAAAGGCCACTGTAAAAGGAAACAGCAGGGCCATCATACCGGCCAGGGTGTTGGGGTGCAGCACAGGGAGAGGAAAAGACGGCCGTAACGACATCCAAGCCATGCCAATGCGGTTAAAAATGCCAATATCGGCGGGCCACTGTCGCCAATTGTTGCTCATTACAAAGTAGATGGCCAGCAGCGCCCCTACCGGGCCAGACGCCCCAGCCAACAGCCACACATCTCGCCGGGAAACAGACACAATGGCCAAAAAGACAGCCATTGCTCCAACCAAAATCCAGAACTTGCCAGCGGCCACTTCGCTGCTGTAGGCGGTAAAGGTGCTGAATACGGCCGTTACCCCAAAAAGAAAAAGCCAGCCATCAAAACGGGATTGGCGATATGGGAAACGACCTGCCGCAATACGCAATCCCCACGGCACCAAAATAGCGACAATTAACGGCCAACCAATTCGCCCAGAAGAAAAATACCACAGCGAAGCTGTTGCCAAAGCCAAACCGGTGTTGAATACCGGAAACCAACGATCATTTGCTAATTCAGTCACGGTACTTCTATTTTCGTCCGTCGCTCAAATCAGATCGAATGAGCCATGTTTATGCACAAACAGCCAAAGCAAGCAAATTTGCCGCCCAGAAACCGTTTCTACAGATGGAAATGGAAATATTACAAATTGGGAAAACCCAGCGGCCAAGCGTTCTGGCGGGGGTGCGAGCATCCTCAGCCGCTGGGGATATTACTTAATCGCGGTTGGCCTGCCAACTCAGGGTTTGCCAACCAACACTCAAAGCAGATTTGACCGTTGAGATGTCTGAAGCAACCATCTTGAGATAAGTCATGATTGGCCCTGGGCGGAGCGCCCACTCACGGAAGGCCCGCCGCTGCCAGTAAAGCAGCCGTTCGGCTGGTAGACCTTCATAATCCAACACCGTGCCCTTGTCCATATCCACCTGCTCCCAGCGCGTTCCAGGACGGAACCAGCCATTTTTCACCACTTCAAAGAAGAATGGTGTACCAGGATAGGGTGCTGCCACATGGAAAAGAGCAATGTCTAACGGTAATCCTTTAGAGAAATCTATGGTTTCCCGAATCGTTTCTTCGGTTTCACCCGGCAAACCAATGATAAAGTAACCCCAGTTTTTGATGCCAGCATTGCGAGCCCATTGCAGGGAGCGTGCGGCTTTGTCTGGGTAAGCACCTTTGCGAGCATGGCGCAAAATTTGCTCACTGCCACTTTCAATACCCCAAGAGATCAACCAGTTGCCTGCTTTGCCCATCATCGTGAGCATCTCTTCATCTACATAATCCACACGGCTGTTGCAGGTCCATTTGATGTTAATCTTCTCATCAATCATGCGCTGGCACAAATCCATCACCTGTTCACGATTGACAGTGAAGAGATCGGCGTACATATGAATGTTGTTGAGACCCATATTCTTGAGCTTCCACAACTCTTCCATAATGTTCTCGGCCGAGCGCAGCCGCACAGAGAATTGGTAGCTTACATGCTTAATGCAGTAGGTACAACCTGCGGGGCAGCCACGGCTAGTAACAATGAATGTGAACGGCCCCTTGATCAAGGGCATCCGGTAATCTTGCCAGGGCAACAGCTCGTGCATGGGCAGGGGCATGTCATCCAGGTTGGGGATAAACGGCCGCGTCATGTTCACGATAATTTCTTCGCCATCACGCCAAACCAGCCCCTTGATCTTTTCCATGATGACATTGCCATCGTCATCAAGGGCAGGTTCGTACATTGGGTCGTGATCATCAAAAATCTTTTGGATATTGTCTGGCCGCTGGTCTACTTTGCCTTCCAGCACGTCCAGCAAATCACGGATCGTCAAATCCGGCTCACCCAGCAAAATATAGTCTAATGCTGGATACGGCCGCATCGTCTCGCGCGGAATTGGGGTGACATGGGTGCCAAAAGCAATCGTTTGGGCACCGCGCGCTTTGGCCAAAAAGCAGCCATACATATCATTTTCCAGTGTAGGGGCTGTTACCTGGGTCAGATAATATTTAGGCTTGAGCTCATCCAGCTTTTTTGCAAACGCCGGCCAACTCATCCGCTCTGCATTGGCATCAATAACCGCCACAGAATGCTCTGGGTGCAGCATGGCCGACATCTGAGCCAGCGAAACCTGGGGCCAAACCATATTTTCGCGCGTGCGGCGACCTACGCGATGCTGCGTACGAATCCACAAGCCACCATCAGGCGTAGGTGGATTTACCAAAACAATATCAACGGCATTGGGGCCACGCGCTTCTTCCAACAAACCCTGGTGCACAATTTCATCTGCATCAGGAAAGTTAGCCATGCGTAACTTGGGTACGCGACGTGTCCCTAAATTTTCACGGAGGGGATCCTTTTTACGATTCTTCTTTTTCTTTTTTACATCTACATCTTCGAGCTTAACTTGACTCATTGCAAATCTCCTGGCTATGCCCGTAATCTTTTCTGAGGAAATAAAAGAAGTTCAACTTTTTGTTTAGCACTTTCCTCTGGTTATTACAAAAGTTGAACTTCTAAAAACTATTTATCCGTAACCTTGTAAATCTCGTTTTGCTAAAATCTCACGCTGGCTTAACTCTTCCAGAACCCGTAACAACACCCAATAAATAATCAGTTGAATGCCCACTAGCGTAGACATGGCGCTGCCTAACAGGTAGAGCCATACGCGCTGAATTGGCCAATTTTGGCTAATTGCTAAAGAAAGGCTGCCTGCACCTAAGGCAATGCCCAATACCGCAGCCAAAATGCCTATCCAGCCAAACTGGTGGTTAATGGGCGTTTTGAAGATTGGCTTGCGGAATAAACCCTGGCGGATTGGCTGCTTATGAAAAATGGAAACCATATAATTGAAGGTAACACCCAGTGCAAAGATGCTGATACCAGCTACAGAGGTAATGAGGGCGGTAAATACGGCCGTAACCCCCCAAGCACCCAAGCTCGTCGTGTCACCAATGCGCGCGACAACCAAGCCAATCATGACCAGTGCAGCAATAATAACGCTAGCCAGCCCCACCAAGCCCAAAATACGAACCGGATTATAGGTCATGGCTGTCCAAATCATAGATTCAAGGAAAAGACGGCCGTCATGCACCACACTCAATTTTGACCGACCTAGCCGTTCGCTGTAAGGAATCGGGATTTCGGTCATTTTGATCTGTTCATGTAGGGCACGGGTACTCATTACTGGAGTCAGATTCAAGCCATCCGGCAGCGGATAAATCTTCTCTAAAACTTCTTTCTTAAAAACACGCATCCCGCTGGCACTGTCTGTAATGCGCTGACGACCCAAAATACTAAGCAGGTTGGCAAAGAAAAAGTTGCCCACTCGCCGCGTGAGCGGCATTTGGCTGTCGGCACCCGCCATGCGAGACCCAACCACAATTTCTGAGCCATCCATCGCTTCGACACATAATTTGGGGAAATATTCCGGGGGGTATGTGCCATCGGCATCCAGAAAGCCAATTAGTTCGCCTTTGGCTTGGCTAAAGCCAGTTTTCAGTGCGCCGCCGTACCCTTTATTCTGCGGATGCTTTATTAAGGTAACGCCATCTATGCTGCTGGCAATTTCAACTGTTTTGTCTCTAGAGCCATCGTCAACAACAAGCAGTTCCAAACCATCTACCCCCACTTCACGTAGGGAATCACGCACTGCCAATACGCGATGCGCGATTTCGGCAATGCCATCTTCTTCATTATAGGCAGGTATTACAACGGAAAGTGTGGTCATAATCTAGTTACACCAATTCATTTTTACGTATGCTCAATAAAATTTTGTATACGCAAAACTATAAGCAGGTTTTCTTAAGCTCAACCTGTAGACTTCTGGAAAATCTTAAAAATGGATGGTTTTTTCCTGGGCAGTGGTCTGCCCATCTATTGTTTTAATGACTCTGGCGGGTACACCGGCAACCACCGAATGCGGCGGCACATCTTTAGTAACAACGGCACCCGCCGCAACCACAGAGCCTTTGCCTACGCGAACGCCATCGGTGATGACAGCGCCAGCGCCTAGCCAGCAATCATCTTCTATGACAATGCCTTCTGCGGTGATGCCTTGCTGGATAAACGGCCGTTTCGGATCATCAAAAATATGGTTTACAGCAATAATTTGGGTGAACGGCGAGGTAAACACACGGTCTCCCACCGTTACGCCACCTTGCCCCCGAATGATGCTGTACTCCCCAATCAGGCTATCACGTCCGATTTTGATGCCAGCGTTCGGCAAATCACGAAAGTTGTACACGTGCAGCACCGCACCGTGCATCACAATCGAATCTTCACCAATTTCAATACCTGCCGGGCAGGCATGCAAGTAGCTGCCCTGGTCCAGATAAGCACCATTTTTCAGAGTGATATGGTTGGCAAAACGGAGCCGTACATTATTTTCAATGGCGGCCATACCGTCCATGTTGAGAATGAGCCGATAAATAAACCCGCGCAAGCCAATACCCACCAGCGTTGGCACCCAGCCCACGAGTAAAAAGAGCAGTTGCTCTAAAATATATCGCCCTAGCCCATCGGCCTGGCGACTAAGGTATAGTTGCAAACTTCCAAGAATTTTTGACACGTTGGTCACTATCCGTTTGGTAATTAAACAATTGGGCAAAAACCAGGTTAGCTCCGCCTCGGATGCTCCCATGTAAATCACAATAAGTATTTTGACGAAAAATGAGCCGCGAAATTGTGATTTACTCAGTAAAAGCGGGAGAAACGGCTTTGCTCATTTCAAATCACTATCCCGCTTTTACACGATAGTCACAATCAATCAATTTCAAAAACAACCGAGTGAACAATGTAGAAAACAGTGGGGTTGAAGTGCAGTACGTTATGACACCTGGTAATCTTCTAATGGGGCAAATTATGTGAGCAATTTCTTACGAAAGAGCTTACAGGTACTGTAGCCCCTACCTCCTATGAACTATGGCTCATCAACTCCAAAAACAGCGAGAATAATTAGGTATCTTGACAAATCCAGCCAGCGATATTAAAATTTGCCTCATCATTTTAATTTTTTTAAATATTTAGCAAAAGTAAAGCATTATGGAAACCAACCTCACCTTGTCCCAAGAATTTCTGGTTGATGATTTGGAAACGCTAAAGGTCATCGCTCACAATACACGACTAAACATATTGCAATCCCTTAAGCATCCTAAAACCGTAAAAGAGGTGGCCAAGTTTCTGCAACTTCCAGCTACCAAGCTGTATTACCATGTGAACCTGATGGAAAAGCATGGGCTTATTCAGGTTGTGGAAACAAATATCGTCTCTGGAATTTTAGAGAAGAAGTACCAAGTGGTGGCACACCACTACCGCATTGACAATAGCCTGTTAACGGAACAACCAGCTGCCAGCGCCGAGATGGAGCAGATGTTAACCACGATTTTTAACGTAACGGAAACGGAAATTCGGCGAACTGTACAAGATTCGGAGCAGAACCCATTTGCAGAGGGAGCAACTGGCATTTTGTATCGTGCCTCTTTGCGCTTAACGCCAGAACAACATGCTGAATTTTACGGCCGTCTCAAAACCATCCTGGACGAAATAACTGAACAAAGCAGCGGGGAAGCCAACAGTGAACAGCCAATTTACGGTCTCACCCTTGCCTATTACCCAATTCAACCACCCTCAGACGAGGAAGATGCTTAATGGAAATTCCGACACAACTCCAACAGTATACGTGGCGAGCCTTGCGTGAAGATGACGCCTTGCAGATTCAAGCAATGGTGAACGCTTCAGTGGAAGTTGACAAGGCTGAAGCAGGCATCACCCCAGAACGTGTGCAGCAATTGTTTGCCATGTTGGGGGATAATGTGGGGCGTGATACGTTAACAGCCGTAACCAACGACGGCACAATCGCTGCGCTTGCGTTGGTGCTTGCCCCACCCCAAGATGATGAGCATCTGGCGATGATTAGCGGGCTTGTACATCCAGCCTACCGCAATTTGGGCATTGGCAGCCACATTTTAGAATGGATGGAAACCCGTGCACGCCAAAAATTTAGCCAGCTTAATGACAGCAAGCCCCAGGTTTTACGCACAAGCTGCCAGGATTACATGGCAGACCGCATCGCTCTGTTTGAACAACATGATTTTGAGGCAGTGCGCTACAGCTACAAAATGCGCCGCGGCCTGGCAGTCCCCCTGCCCGAAAAGCCATTCCCCGACGGATTGCAAATCATCAACTGGACGCCAGAGTGGGATGACGACCTGCGGCAGACGTTCAATGAAGCGTTTAGCCAGCAGTGGGGCTTGCCAACCATGACAGAAGAGCTGTGGCAGCAATTTTTTGTGGGCATGCCGCAATTTCGCAGCGACCTCACCTACCTGGCTATGGATGGGGATACTATCGTTGGTTTTTGCCTAAATTGGGTGGATGAGCCCAAAAATAAGCAGAGTGGCATCGGTGAAGGCTGGATTGAGGCTGTGGGGACGCTACCTGCCTGGCGCGGGCAAGGGTTGGCATCGGCATTGTTGGTGCATTCCATGAAGGCTTTTGTGACAGAAGGGCTTGACCACGCCGGGCTCGACGTGGATACGCAAAACCCCACAGGTGCCTTGCGTCTCTATGAAAACCTAGGCTTCGAAGCACTCAAGCGAACGGTGATTTTCAATAAAAGGCTCAACTCCACATGAAAACGAAAAGTGAATCACTTCTGGAATTAGCACGCCAGAATACGGCCGTTTTCCAACAAAATCCCCACATCAAAGCCATCCTGGTGACGGGGTCTGTGGCCAAAGGGTTGGCCGACGATAACTCTGATATTGACATCATTGTGTATTACGACACGCTGCCTAGCGAAGAAACGTTTGAAGCATACCGTCAAGCCGCGCTAGACTCCGGCGGCGGCTTTTACGGCGGCAATGCCCAAGACGGCTTTGCCCTTTTCCAATATATCGGCGGCATCCGCCACGACTTTGCTCATGGCAGGGTGAGCGAAACCGAAAATATGGTCGGCCAATTTCTGGCCGAACCCAGTTTGGAAGAAAACAATCTGTTCATTGCCCTCGATGGCATCCTGACGGGCTTGCCGCTAAAAGGGGCAGAAATTACGGACAGTTGGAAAACAAAGCTGGCCAACTACCCCCCTGAACTTAGCGACCTGCTGGTGAAGAAGCATCTCCGCTTTCGGCCGCATTGGGTGCTGCAAAAGATGGGCGTGGACCGAAATGAAGTTATTTTTCTGCAAGAAGAGTTGCTGAACGCCGTCCAAAATATCTTTGGCGTGCTGTGTGGATTAAACCAGATGTATCACCCTGGCAAAATCAAGGGGCTCAACTACACCGTTGCCCAAATGCAGCTTGCACCGTCCAACGTTGCCAACCGACTGCCTGCGCTGTTTGAGGTGGATATGCAAACGGCCGTAAGCAACCTCAAAACCCTCATTGAAGAAACAGTTAAACTGGTAGAAATCCACCTGCCCCACATTGACACCGCCCCCACCTGGAAACTATTCAACATGCAGCTACGCAAGTAGATCATTAGCCGCAGATTCCACGGGTTAGCCATAAAAATCCAACAAATCCGCGAAATCTGTGGCTAAAAATAGGAGAAATCATGAAACGAATTGAATCATTTTTATCGGCGCGGCTCTTTTTGGTGCCCCAACTTGTGGGCGACCGCATCTATTTTGTGAGTAATCTGAACGGCCGTAACAGCCTCTACGTGATGGATCGCGGCGGCAGCGTGCCCGAACCCCTGCTGCCCCCGGACATTGCCCTGCAAAATCCGCACTTGATGAACGGCCGTTCCTTCGTTGTCTTCCCCAAATTGGGCAAAATCCTCGTCATGCTAGACCAAGATGGCGACGAAAATTACCTTCCCATGATGATTCCGCTGGAAGGTGGCTACCCGGAACCACTTTTTGCCGACGCCTTCGCCAACCACCGCGTCGCCGCTGGAAGCCCTGATTTAGAGTGCAACAACCTCGTTTTCACGGCTCAATCCCGCACCGAATCGTTGTTTCGCTCTTACCTGGCAAACCTGGAAACGGGCGAGCTAATTAAACTCAATGAAAGCAAGTTTGGTGGCACACCCGATGGCAGCAACGAAGACAAAACCAAATTCATTTTGGGCGAAGGGTACGGCGCAGGCGACAGTGTGCTATTCCGCTACAACCTGGGGGATGAGGCACCAACGCCCCTGCTCGGCACACCAATGATGGCCCGCGATCCGCAAAATCCGCCCAGAACATACAACGTGGGCGGCAGCCAATTCATTCGCAATGAAACGGGGCTACTGTTGGGCACATCAGAATTTGAAGACACCTACGGCCTTGCCTACCTCGATCTTGACAATCCAGACGGCCTGAAGCAAGTGCCTATTCACGGCCTTCAGCACGAAGGCGTCGGTGAACTGGAAGAAGGTCGCCACCTGGTTGGCAACAAATATCTCATCATTTACAACATTGACGGCAGCTCCTGGGCATATGAGGCCGAACTGGATGAAGAGAACCTGACCATGCAGCTCACCCATTTGCTGTGCGGCAAAGGGGAGTTATCTGGCGGGGTTTTAGAAGCAATTCGGTACAACAAGGTGCAGGATGAGTACGTGCTGTCGTTTTCTACGGCCGTTTCCCCCACCCAAATCTACACAATCAGCGGCGCAAACCGGGACAACTGCCAGCAGCACACTCGTGAGCGCATTTTGGGCTTGCCCCAAGAATGGCTCTCTCCTGGCGAAGATTACCCCTTCACCAGCTACGACGGCTTACGCATCTCGGCTCGTTTGTACATGCCTGCCCCGGAACTCGGCTACGAAGGCGCCCGCCCCCTAGCCTATTACATTCACGGCGGCCCGCAAGGCCAGGAACGGCCAGATTTTGCCTGGTTCTCGATGCCGTTTATTCAATTCCTCACGCTCAACGGCTTTGCTGTGTTTGTGCCCAACGTGCGCGGCAGCACCGGCTACGGCTTCAACTACATGAACCACGTGGTGCGCGACTGGGGCGGTAAGGATCGGCTAGACCATGTTCATGCGATGACAGAGGTTCTGCCCAAAGATGGGCGCATTGACACCAGCCGCGCGGGCGTTGTGGGTCGTTCCTACGGCGGCTACATGACCCTCACCCTGGCTGCACGTCATCCCGAACTGTGGTCAGCGGCAATTGATATGTTTGGCCCCTACGACCTGCTCACCTTTGCTAGCCGCGTGCCAGAAACGTGGAAACCGTTCATCAAAATGCTGGTTGGCGACCCAGAAACTGAGCAAGATTTCATGCGTGAGCGTTCGCCGCGCACCTACATTGAGCAAGTCACGGCTCCAATGCTGGTAGTGCAGGGCAAAAACGACCCGCGCGTCATCGAGCAGGAGTCGCGCGAGCTGGTAGAACATCTGCAAGGAATCGGCAAAGAGGTAGAGTACCTCATGTTCCCAGATGAGGGTCACGACGTGCTGAAATATGAAAATCGGGTCAAGGTCTACACCACCATGACCGACTTTTTTGTGAAGCATTTACGGCCGTAAACATGAAAGAAGCAAAGCAAAAATGGCAGCAGGGGCACTTTGCAGATGCTGCTGCCATTTACCAGCGTCTGGTTCAACAAAATCCACTTCTGGTTGAAGGCTTCACCCATTTGGGCAAGTTGGCGTTGTGGCAAAACCAATTCGCTGAAGCAGAACAATGGTTACAGCAAGCTACCAGCCTTGAACCGGAAGCGATGGAACCCAAGAAATTATTAGCGGAGCTGTATTATCGGCAAGATCAGTTTGCCAAGGCGGCTCCCTATTTTCGGGAGATTGGGCGGGAGGCTCAAGCAAATAAGCTGGCGAGTTTTGGGGCAGAACGGCCGTATCGCGTCGCAGGTTCAACCGACACCATTCAACTTCCTTTCCTGCAAACCGACCCGCTGCCGCTTTTAACCGCCCAGCTTAACGGCCAACCAGCCAATCTGCTGCTAGACACCGGCGCTTCGGAACTGATTATTGATCCGGCAATGGCCAAGCAGGTTGACGTCACCAAATTTGGCGCGGAAGGGGCGACCTTTGCTGGCGGCAAACAGGCAAATTACGAACACGGCCGTCTCGACAGTATAACATTGGGTGACTGGACGATTCACAATGTGCCCGTGCATTTGCTGGATATGGCGCGGTTTACGGCCGTTACGGGTGGTGTTCCCGTGCATGGCATCATCGGCACGGTGCTGTTTTACCACTTTCTGGCCACCATAGCGTATCCGCAAAATCAGTTGATTTTGAGACGACCGTCTGCCCAAGTGGATACAACCGACACCATTCGCGTCCCATTTTGGCTCGTCGGCGATCATTTGATGGTCGCTTGGGGAACCGTGAACCAAAGTGACCCGATGCTGATGCTAGTTGATACTGGTTTGGCTGGCGGCGGCTTTCTTTGCCCACAATCCACGCTGGAAGCTGGAAAGATTCAGTTACCGCAGAATGAATCTTTTACGGGTGAAGGAGGTGGCGGGCAGGTAACGGCCGTTCCCTTTAACGTCGAGCAGCTCACGTTAGGAGATGCCGCTGCCCAAAACGTGGTTGGCATCTACGGGCCATTTCCGCCGTCGCTGGAAGATGGTCTTGGGTTTCGCATGGGTGGCCTCATTTCCCACGGCTTCTTCCGCAACTTTGCTCTCACGTTCGACTTCAACACTATGAAACTTTATTTGGAAGAGGCCAGGTAAGCGAATTACATATCTGTACTTAGGCAAATCCGTATGCTAAAATGGAATAACAATTCGGTAGCAGAAGGAATTTGAGATGGCAATATTAAAGGATATGCAAGTTCAATACATCACCAATGAATCCGGCGAGCGGAGTAGTGTCATATTATCAATCGAAGATTTTGAGACCCTACTGGAAGATTTGGAAGACCTAGCTGTTGTTGCCGAACGCAAGGGTGAACCCACCATTTCTCACGAGATTTTGAAACAAGAGCTGAAAAGTGATGGCCTCTTATCAGATTGAATGGAAAAGCTCCGCTCGCAAAGAGCTAAGAAAATTACCCAAAGACAAAGTTCAGAAAATTGTAGAGGCCGTAGATTCGTTGGCAACTAATCCACGCCCAACTGGTTGTCGTAAGTTGGTTGGCTCAGAACAAACTTGGCGCATTCGCGTTGGCTCCTACCGCGTCATCTACAATATTTTTTCCTCAATCCTTGTCATTGAAGTTGTTCGTGTCGCCCACAGAAAAAATGTGTACCGAAATAGGTAGCTTTTTAGTTCTGGTTAGTAAACAGCCATAACCATTACCAAAAAATACGGCCGTTGCTCCCATCAACCGTTACCACCATGCCTTCCTGTAAGCGAGACATCGCTTCGGGCACATTCACCACAGCAGGGACGCCATATTCACGTGCCACAATTGCGCCGTGCGAAAGCTGTCCTCCGTAAACCATCACCAACCCAGCCACCAACGGAAATACAGGCGTCCAACCCGGATCAGTCGCCAGCGTCACCAAAATATCCCCCGGTTTTAATTGCCCGGCCTGCTCCGGGTGGCGAATGATTCGCACACGACCAGTCGCCACACCACCGCTGGCTGGCACACCCGACAAATCATTGCCCCCTGATTGTTTGGGTGGCGGCAAAGGCCGACAATCTGCATCCAAAGCCTCTGGGATGGGATAGGAACACCAAAATTCATACGCCTCTTGGCGAGCGGCCGTTTGCTGTCGTACCGTATTTTTCATACTGGCCGTTGCTTCGCCTTCACACACAGCCCGAATTTCCGCATGGGTCAAAAAGAAAATATCCTCGGCTGCATTCAAAACCCCTTGCTGTACCAAGCGAGAACCCAAGGCGACAAAAAGCTGGCGGCGCGGCAGTTCCAATTTCGCCATAAAGTGGCGGCTGTTGTCTCTGCGGCGCATATGTGCCTGAGCCTGGTGCAAAATCCAGCGGAAAATTGCAAGACGAATTAGTCCCAGCCGCTGTGCTATCTCTTGCTGTGCTGCTACAGAAGGTGACGAAGTTGGTTCGCTCTCTTCATTAGGCACTTTGTGTAAATAGCCCGCAACCAGCGCCAAAACCTGCTCTGGTGCTTCTACCCAGCGTGGGAGCGAAATTTCTGGCTCTGCCGGACAACGATGCCCATGCTCGGTTAGGAATTGAGCCAAAGCCTCTTTGACAGGCGCAGCATCTGGCATGGTTTGCAGCTTCTCCCAAGCGCTCTCTGGCGAATTATTGAGCACCACGATCGCCAAATTAGCTTTTTGCAACGCTTGGGCAATTTGCTGTAAAGCTGGCCCCATCTCTGCTGCATAAACGCCGGATATGCCAGCTATCAGAGATTGCGCCAGTTGCGCATCCTTCCCCCACTGCTTTGCCAGCCAATCCAGGGGTGCAAACATTATGAAAGCCACTGTACTCACTTTGGTATGTCGTTGATACATTTGCACCCGTCGTGGCTCCCAAACGGTGCAAATCGTGTGCCATAGCTCGTCAGTATCCAAAGCGGAAAGGTCGCTCTGGCGGAAATCCTCAGCCCAGGCGTCAATTTGCTTGTACAACTCAGCCTCATCTTTTGGCAGCAGGTTCTCTTTGGGAGGCTTGGGGCGTTGCGCTTTGGCACCTTGCCACATCAGTTGGGGCAGTCGGTAAAGCAGACGCCACGGCTGAAACCCAGCTCTTGGTGGCAAATCTGGTCGGCGGCTACCCCAGGTGGCATCAATAAACGAGGTTGGCAATCCGATTTCTGCCGCAAATTGCCTTAGACCGCCTTCGTTGGCGAATATACGGCCGTAAATCCGCCGCGCCATCTGGATTTTTTCACCAGTTGGGAGCTGTACTTCGGCCTCATCACCAATCATTTGCAAACTAGACATCGTCAAAGGGCTTACCGGATGGGGCAGCACCTCACCAAAATTTGCCCGCGTCCATAAATCAAATGGTTGCCTCTGGATTTCTTCTTCTGGCTGCCAGTTGTCATCACCTGGCACATCAATTTCGGCTGGCGGTAACACGGTTGGCGTAGGTAACGTGGTGATGGCGCGACTTTGCAGAAGATATAGTCGCCCATCGGCAATTGCCCATTCAATATCTTGAGCAGAACCAAACAAGCTGGCTACCTTTTGCCCGGTTTGGGTAAGCTGCATAATGTGCTGTGGGCTGAGAACGGCCGTTTCCCCCTGAATTTGCGCCGTTTCCACCACGCCACTCTGCCGATTGACCACATAACGATCAGGCAGAGCATGGCCGCTCACCAAACTATCTCCAAGCCCAGCCACCGCTTCTACAACCATCGTGTCATCGTTTGAAACCAGCGGATTTTGGGTAAAAAACACGCCCGCGCAATCAGGCTGCACCATCTGCTGGATGAGCACGGCCATCCGAACCTGAGCCGAATTGATTTCCTGACGAGCGCGATAGGCAATTGCTCGGCTGCTCCAGACGCTTGCCCAACATTTTTTCACAGCGTCAAGAACGGCCGTTTCCCCTGCTACATTCAAATAACTTTCTTGCTGCCCCGCAAAACTCGCTTCTGCCCAATCTTCGGCGGTTGCAGAGGAGCGAACCGCTACCAATCCACCACCCAAGTTCTGGTAAGCTAAGACGATCTCCTCAGCAAGCTGCTTGGGCAGTTCTGCCCGCAAAAATTGAGTGAGGATGTCGTCATCCTCCCCAGTGGCATTTCCTAACCGGGACTGAATCTCAGTAGTCAACCCATTGGCGGTGACAAAAGCGTCGTAGGCTGTGGTGGTAATGACAAAACCTGCTGGCACAGTAAAACCAGCTAGCATGAGCTGGTTGAGGTTTGCCGCTTTGCCGCCGATGTGTGTGGGGGTGGAACGGCCGTTTTCCACGGGCAATATACAAATATTCATTCGACCTCTCCAGCAGGAGGTTGAGATACGGAATGCACCAACGTTTCAATAGCCCAAGTGGCATGTATAGCCGCTGCCTCCCAGGAAGTACCCAAATAATCGGTAAATGCTTTCATTACGGCGGAAGATGCTAAAACAAGCACGACATTTCTTAGCCGTTCTTGTTCAGCCGCTGGTAGATCAGTCGTAAACGGCCGTAGCATCTCTTCAATCATCTGCAAACGTTCTGGGCGCGTGGTGCGACGAAGATTAACGGCCGCTTCACTCATTGCTGCAGCTCTTAAAGTGTCATCCATTTGATCCGCTTTGGCATAGAACTGATTTAACGCTTCTAGATAAGTTGGGAAATCAGGCTGAGGATCAAGGGACGGGGCACCAATTTTTTGAGCCAGGTAGGCGGGCAAGGCAGCAACAAGAGCTTGTTTGGTTGGAAAATGGCGATAAATTGTTGGAATAGATACCCCAGATGCCTCAGCGACAGCCGGAATCGAAACATCCACCAAACCATCAGCCATGACTTTTACAAGCCCCTCTAATATGCGGTTGCGGGTTTGTTGTTTCTGCTGCTGACGCAGTTCGCTGTTGTAGGCACGTTTCTCATCTAAATTCATGATATGAATCGTATCATGAATTTACAAATTGTCAATTAGCGACTGAAATCGGTGTGCAAAAACAATCAATTGGGGATCAGCTTGACGCTAATGAAGGGGTTATTCTGGTTGGTAAACGGCCGTCTTCATATTCCCTACAAACTGCGGCAGCTCATCGTGATCTAGCTGTTGCCGCACGGCATGGGCTTCGCCGGTGTGGAACCAATAATGATATGTGTTCCGCAGCAGCATCGTGCCCACGCTTTCACGCGATTTTTTTTCGCCATCGCCCAAATGTTGGGTAAGTTGGTCGGTGGTGAGCGTGGCCAGGTAATCGTCGGCAACGGCCGTAATTGTTTGCCACGCCTCCATCATATCTGCTAATGGCGGGGTGCTAGCCGGACGGCCGTATCCTACCAATTCATACAGCTTCGGTTTTACAACCTTCCCCTGTGCAAAGTAAATCCAGTAAAACTGCTCCTGCACCGCCAAATGACCAATCATCCAGCTAATGCAGTTCATCGGCAGCAGGCGCTTACGCGCATCTTCGTCAGAAAGTCCTTCCAGGCAGCGCATAAATTCGCTGCGGGCAAAATGGAGTTGAGTAACCAAGGGATGTGTCATGCAATAGATGATAGACGAACGGCCGTTTCTCGCAACCATCAAATTCCCCAAACTATCCAGTTCAGGTAAAATCTAAGCAATTGCAAGACAAGGAGCTATAAATGGATTCTCACGCTTTTAAGTACCCGACCGCACACAAGGTTGACATTGTTGAGGATTTTCACGGCACGGCCGTTCCCGACCCGTACCGCTGGCTAGAGAATCCAGAAGACCCAAATACCGTCACCTGGGTAAATGCCCAAAATGAACTCACCCAAAGCATTATGGCCGAGCTGCCCGTTCATCAGCAGTTTCAAGACCGACTCACTGCTCTGTGGAACTTCCCCAAAAGCAGCGTTCTGCGCCGTAGAGGAAATTATTACTTCGTAGAAAAAAATGACGGCCTACAAAACCAGCCCACTCTGTACAAACAAACCAGCCTGGATGCCCCGCTGGAGCAGGTAATTGACCCTAACACGCTCAGCAATGATGGTACCATTGCCCTCATAAACCAAAGCTACAGCAAAGACGGCCGTTTCCTGGCCTACACCTTCTCTCAAAGCGGCTCCGACTGGCAAGCCATCCACATTCGTGACCTGGAAACAAACGAGGACAGCGCAGAGGTGCTGCACTGGGTCAAATTCACCAACGCCGCTTGGCTACCAGATGGCTCCGGCTTTTTCTACGCCCGCTACCCCAATCCAGACGAAATGCCCGACGCGCCGCCCAGCACCCACCAGCAAATTTTTTTCCACAAGCTAGGCACGCCGCAAAGTGCGGACCAAATCATCTTTGCCCGCCCCGATGCGCCCAATTTGGGCTTTCATCCAGAAATTACAGACGACGGCCGTTATCTCACCCTGCACGTTTGGGATGGCACCGACCGCCGCAACCGCTTCTACTATCGCCAGCTCGACAGCGAGGATTTCATCTATCTGGTAGACGAGATGGACGCAGCCTATCACTTTTTGGGCAACGATGGCGAAAATTTTTACTTTCAAACGGATAATGGGGCAGATAACGGCCGTATCATCGCCATCCACCTCAGCAACCCAGACCCCGCCAACTGGCAAACCCTCATCTCCGAAGGGGACGACGCTATCGCCTTTAGCCTGATGGTCAACAACCAATTTATCATTGCCACCTTGCACCACGGACAGCACAAGCTACACCGGTATGCGCTCGATGGTCAGCATCTTGGCGAGATCGAGCTCCCCGTCCCCGGCACCATTTTTGATCTGGCAGGCAAGCGCAAGCATATTGAACTGTTCATCCAGTTCCAATCCTTCATCTACCCGCCCACCATCCTGCACTACGACTTCACCACAGACAAACTAACAATTCTGGATCAGCCTCAGCTAGACTTTGATCCCGAAGCCTACAAAACAACACAGGTTTTCTACCCATCCAAAGATGGCACCAAAGTGCCGCTCTTCATCACCCATAAAAAGGGCATCGCGCTAGACGGGCAAAATCCGACGCTGCTCTATGGCTACGGCGGCTTTAACATTGCCATGACGCCCAACTTCTCACCCACTCGGCTGGCCTGGCTAGAGCGCGGCGGTGTGTATGCCCAAGCGTGCCTGCGCGGTGGCATGGAGTACGGCGAAGCGTGGCACCAGGCAGGCATGCTGCACAAGAAGCAAACTGTCTTTGACGATTTTATTGCCGCCGGAGAGTGGCTTATCGCTAATGACTACACGAATAATAGGCGATTGGCCATTGAAGGGCGCAGCAACGGTGGGCTGCTGGTAGCAGCCTGCATGGTGCAACGCCCTGATCTGTTTGGTGCCGTGCATTGCGGCGTGCCCGTGATTGATATGCTGCGCTACCACAAATTCAGCGCCGGGCGGTACTGGATTCCCGAATATGGCAATGCCGAAGAAAATCCAGAACATTTCAACTTCATGATGGCTTACTCGCCGCTGCACAACATCGAACCAAACCGCACCTACCCTCCTCTCATTATCACGACAGCGGACACGGATGACCGCGTGGTGCCGATGCACGCCAAAAAGTTTGCCGCTGCGCTGCAGGCTGTGGATAACGGCCGTAACCCCCTCCTCATTCGCATTGAAGTCCGCGCCGGGCACGGCCTGGGCAAGCCGACCACCAAACTCATCGAAGAAGCCAGCGACGTGTACAGTTTTTTGTGGACGATGCTAAACCGATAAACATTTGTAGGGGCAGGTCTGAGACCCCTACGTAGACCCTTTGCGCTTCCGTCCCAATTGAACCAGCAGCGCCCCAATAATTGCCACGACCAAACCAAGCACCTCACGGCCGTTTAACTGCTCCCCCAAAAACAACACTGCCAAAACCGGAATCTGCACCGCCATCGTGTTGTTGATAATGCTAGACTCCATCGCCGAGAGTGTACGCAGCGACACGTTCCACAAGGTAAAGGCAAAAGCGGTATTCACCACTGCCAGCCAGCCAATAATCGCCCAGCTTTGCCAGCTTAGGGCGGGCAACCCTTGCGTCGCTACGCCTACGATGAGCAATAGCCCTGAGCCAACGCCCATGCTGACGGTGGTGACGGTTAACGGCCGTAACTGCCCTACCCGGTTAACAGATCGCCCCAACACGGCCGCACCCGCATTAGCCAATACCCCAATTGCAGCAGCCACAAATCCTACCACCTGCCCTTGTGGAATTTGCACTGGGTAAAAATAGAGCAGCCCTCCACCCAACGCAACAAAAATGCCAAGCCATTGCCATAGAGACGGCCGTTCCCCCAACAGCCCCAGCCCCAACAGCGCCACCAACACAGAGGTGAACCCGAGCATCACATTCACAGTTACCGCTGGCAGGTACGCTAGCCCCACAAATTGTGCGCCTTGCGTGAGTGCGTAATAAATTAGCCCCAGGGCAATCAGACGTAGCCAGCCAGATTGATTTAGCTGCCGCAACTCGGTTGTCCCTTTGCTGCGCCAGAAGAAGGGCAAAAGGCACAAAAACGCCAAGCTATAGCGCAGCCCGGCGAAGGTGAGCGCGGGAATATCTACGAGCCCAATTTTGATGAGAACCCAGGAAGTTGACCAAAGAAAGGTGACGAAGAGGGCTTGGGAAACGGCCGTGAAGTGCGAGGAACGTCGCCAACCAATCGCACGAAACATAAAAACCTCCAAAGAATGCGTAAAAGCATAAGCGCAACGCTAGCTTGCGCCCATGCCAACCGCAATCCCCAAGGCTTTTATCCGTCTAGATGCTGCCGTATTTTTGATTAGCCACAGAAAAAAGGTTGCAATATCTCCAAAACCTCTGTGCTCTCTGTGGTTAAATTACGGTTTATGCGGCGCTTGGACCAGCCAGCTCGCTGCTGCGGAACCCTAGCCGCCAATATTGGTTGGGTAACTTAAATTATCGTAGGCATTGTACCCACTGAGGAAGAATGAGCCAATTTAAGCAGGAGGCGAGAGCGGCCAATCTTGGTTATAGGTGACAGTCACTTCTTTGTTTTGCCAGGGCATTACCCAGGCTTAAGTGACTGTCACCTCGAGTTAAATCACTTCCTACGAGACGATGGTTACGGCCGTTTCGCCACAACCGTTCCCATAATCAAATCATGAATACTTTGCTGCCGAGGCGTTTGCACCATCACTAACAAGTACAGCAGCAACACCGCATATCCCACCACAAAGCCAGGCCGGAAGGCTGGATTCGGGTCATTCATAAGTGGAATTGGCAGCATAAACGCCAGATGGAAAATTTCCCACGGCAACAGCTTCAACACGGTACGCCCCAAGAGTTGACGCCAGCTGGCTTTCCCTCCAGCGACAGATGTAACTTGTAATCCCATCAGCCACTTGCCCAGCGTTGCCTGCCAGCGAGAACGCTCGCTCAGCACAAAGTAAAGCCAGATGGGCACCGAAACCGTGAGCAGCACCCAACCATAAATAAGCCAGCCATTGTTCAGCGCAGCCAACATCTCAAAAGGAAAGCCGCCCGTCACCACCAGCAAGCCCCACTGAAATCCTTGCACCAACAACAACAAAAGCGCCATATCAATAAAATAGGCCACGATTCGCCGATAGATTGCCCGCGAATTTTGTTGAACCGGATTCGATAAAGAAAATTTCATCTGCTCACTCCTAACTATTCTTGTTCCAAAATTGCCTTTAGAGCGGCAGCGTGCTCTTGAAAACGCTGCCGTCCCAGAGGTGTTGCCTGCACAAATGTTTGCGGCTTTCGCGCGACGAACGTTTTTTGCACCTCCACGTAGTCGGCATCCTCCAGCTTGCGTAGATGCGCCCCCAGATTGCCATCAGACAAGTTCAACATATCGCGCAGGCCAGTAAAGCCTAGCTGTGCCTCACTGTCCAAAGCAACCAGGGCGGCCATGATTTGCAGCCGCACCGGTTGATGAATGATCCGGTCTAACTTACTCACGCTGCCTCCTCATGAGCAAGCGTAACCCTGCGGCAATCATGCTGCCGCCACCCGCCAGGCCCACAATCAGACCAAACTGTGCTGGCAGCAAAAGGTAAACCGCCACTGCTAACCCCGTACCTATTAAGCCAAGCAACATGAACAAGCGCACTTTTAGCAAGATGCCATTTACTACAACAGCAAATCCCAAGAACGAGATGGCGAGAACGGCCGTTTCCTGCCAACTCTCAGGCCGTGCCAACCACAGCCAAAGCACGCAAAAGCTAAAAAACACCGTATAAAATAAGCCCAGCTTCGGCCCCGTTTGTGTGTACTGCACCTGCTGCCCCAACCGCAACCCAACCGCTGCTGATAAACCTGCCCCCACGGAACAGAGCAGCAGCCATGCCCAAATGAGCCAGTCAGTCGGCGCAAATTGGCTCGTCAAAAAGCCAATTAGCCAGACCAACCCCCAAATAAGGAAAAGCCAGCCCGTTTCACTGCGCCCCACTACCTGCTGCGCTGCTTGCGCTTGCTCAATCAGTTTTAGCTGCGCTTCTGCTTCTCTCGAATCCATGATCTTTCCTTCTCGAAAACTCAGAGTACTCTATATTCCAGAGTACTCTATCAAAAACCTTGTCATTCGTCAAGACATCCCCTTGCCTTCACGTCGGCAAATGATTACAACTATGTTTGTTACTCAAATTTGCCCATTTATCATTAGGAGCAAAAATGAAAATTGGCCTTGTCTTCCCCCAAACCGAATTTGGCAACGATTCTGCTGCCCTGCGTGATTATGCTCAAACGGCCGAATCTCTTGGCTTCACCCATCTATTAGCCTATGACCATGTTGTTGGGGCCAATCCAGATCGACCCGGCGGCTGGCACGGCCCGTACACGCACCAATCTGCCTTCCACGAACCATTTGTACTGTTCAGCTATATGGCTGCATTAACTTCTTCGCTAGAATTCATTACAGGAATTCTTATTTTGCCCCAGCGGGGAACGGCCGTTGTCGCCAAGCAAGCAGCCAGTTTAGATGTGGTGAGCAACGGCCGTTTCCGTCTGGGCATTGGCGTGGGCTGGAACAAAGTAGAGATGGAAGCGCTGGGGTTTGACTTTCATACGAGAGGGCGACAGATAGAAGAGCAAATTGATGTACTCAGGCTACTGTTTACGCAAGAATTGGTTACATACAGTGGCAACTGGCATTATATTGATGATGCTGGGCTAAATCCGATGCCTGTTCAGCGCCCCATCCCCATCTGGCTTGGCGGCCACTCAGATGCCGTGCTGCGCCGCCTGGCACGCAAGGGGGATGGCTGGTTGCCAGGCTACCGCACTGCTGAAGCAGCACGGCCATCGCTGGACAAAATTGCGGAATATTTAGCTGAGTACGGCCGTTCTCCTCAAGAAATTGGCCTGGAACCCCGCCTGCATTACGGCGACGGCCCCGATGCGTGGCAAAGCAACCTGCAAGGCTGGCAAGCTGCTGGGGCAACGCATATTTCAGTCAATACAATGGGCGTTGGCTTCGACACGCCACAAAAGCATCTCCAAGCTATTGAAGCGTTTGCCAAGCAAATTGGACTATAGAATAGGACACAGATTTTCACAGCAATGTACAAATCTGTGTAATCTGCGACTAAATTCTTTTTTATGCTTCAATTTTTTTGGAAACGGCCGCTTCCCCCAAAACTTCACTAATATTCCGCGTCAGCTCATCCAACCCCGTGGGTTTAACTAGGTACCGATTGGCTCCCGCATTGAGCCCTTCCTGAATCGCTTCCTGGTGAGCCTTGCCACTGAGCATGATGATGGGCAGTTCGGCGGTTTCGGCCGTCTCCCGCAGCTTGCGGCATAGCGTCAGCCCATCCATGCGTGGCATCATCACATCCAAAATTAAAATATCAGGCCGGCATTCAGGGATTTTTTCCAGGGCGTCCAGCCCATCCTCTGCCATGAACGATTCGTAGCCCATCAATGTCAGCATCGTTGTCAAAAGCTGCCGAATTTCTAATTCATCGTCCACAACCAGGACTGAGCAATTCATCTTCTGTCTCTCCACATTTGTCAGGAAGACCCCAGACACTGCTCGGGGAATATTATGATTGGGTTGGAATTTGCCAGTTGGGAACTACTCTGGACAGAGTCTAAATTACTTTATTTAATAGTACTTACGGCCTATATTAAGAGAGACGGCCGTACCGAGGTAAAATAACGCTCAAATTCAAAAGGAATCTTATGGAAATTTTAGGTGGCCCCCTCTACAGCGTGGCCGGAGCCGGTGAATCGCACGGCCCCGGCATTACAACCATCGTTTTTGGCTGTCCCCCTGGTCTCCAGCTTAACCGCAGCCAAATTCAAGCGTATCTGGATCGACGACGGCCAGGCAGCAACAAGCATGGCACCCCACGCAACGAAAAAGATAAGCTGCTGCTGCTCTCCGGCTTGTACCAGGAAAATCACGACGCGCTGACTGCTGGCCCATCTATTCAAGCCACCGTTGATGGCCTCACCTTCAAAACCACCGCCTACGAAACTGGCTTCACCACTGGCGAACCAATCAGTGCGCTGGTGCTCTCGGCCGCCACCAAATCCCGCCATTACGACCAGTTTATTGGGCCAACCGGTGCGGTACGCCCTGGCCACACCGACCTAGTGAAGTACCACAAAGCCAGAGGGCATGTGGATATTCGCGGCGGCGGCCGTTCCAGCTACCGCAGCACCATCTCAGACGTTATTGGCGGCTCGATTGCTCGCATCTTCTTGCAGGAAATGTTCGGCACTGTCATTCTTTCATCCATCAACCAAGTGGGGTCGTTGCAAGCCCAACGCAGCCTTAGCGACCATTTCACAGAGCTGCTTCAAACCAATCAAACAGTAAGCGTCGCACAAATTGAGGCTGTGCAGCAGCAGCTCCACGCTGCCGAAATTCACAGCCTGGACGCTGATTTTGCCACCTCGGCGGGCACGCTCATTAAACAAACCCGCATTGATGGTGATTCGGTTGGCGCGGCCGTAGAAGTGGTGGCTGTGAACGTGCCTGTACTGGCAGGCGATCCGCTTTATAACAGCCTGAAGCTGCGGTTAATGGGCAGTCTGGGCGGGCTACATGCCGCACAATCATGCGAAATCGGGGATGGCTTTCAGGTAATTGCCCGGCTTGGTAGCGAAAACAATGATCCGATTCGGCAGACAGGCTACCAACGCAACTCTCATGGCGGTCTGCTTGGCGGGGTCACAACGGGGATGCCACTGGTGTGTCGCGCTGGCTTCAAACCAACCTCTACCATTGTTAAGCCACAACAATCGGTACAAAAAAATCTGGAAGAGATTGAATTCCAACTGGAAAAGGGGCGGCACGACCCGTGCGTGGGGGTGCGGGCAGGCATCACGCTGGAATCACGGCTGGCCATTGAACTTCTAAATGCTGTTCTCATGCACCAAGCTCGCGCCGTTGACCCCAAGCAGTTCAAGTTGTTCTAAAATTTTTGCCACGGATTACACAGTAGTCGCGGTTTCTTACCGCGAAAATAGGGTAACGTAGTAAGAAACTGCGGCTACTAAAGCCATAGCTCGCGCAGGAAGTTGGCCTGTTTGCGTAGTTGGAAGGGGCCGCCGCCTTCGTGGTTGTTGTAGCTGTAAACGGCTATCTCTTTCTCGCCCGCGTAATGATTGTAGGCAGCATAAACGGTGCTAGGCGGGCAAATGTCGTCCATCAGCCCAACCGAAAAGAGGGCACGGGCTTTGGCGCGGGCGGCAAAGTTAACGCCATCAAAGTAAGAAAGCGTGCGGAAAACGGTTTCGGTTTGGTCGCGGTAGGCGGCGCAGTAGCGGCTAATTTCGTTGTAGGGGGAGGTGTCTACAATTTCTGTGGCATGGCGATAATGGCAAAGGAAGGGGACGTCTGGCATGGCAATGGCAACGGCCGTATCCAACCCCGCCACTGCCAACGCAATCCCCCCACCTTGGCTGGCTCCGGTAATGGCAATCTGCTCTGGAACAACTGCAGGCTGCCGCCGCACCAGCGCCACTGCCCGCACCGCATCGGTGAACACGCGACGATAGTAATAGGTGTGCGGATCCAAAATCCCCTGCGTCATAAAACCGGGTACGTGCGAGCCAGTTCCTTGTGGCGCAACATCCACCGTGCCCCCAGGCTGCATGTGTGACCAGCCCTGGCCGCGTGTGTCCATAACAAAGTAAGCAAACCCCAGGCTAGGCCAAGCCAGTTTATCTAGCACAAAGCCCCGCCCGCCACTGTAACCGATAAATTGCACCACACAGGGGAGCGGTTCCGCCCGCTGGCGGGGCAGCAAAAACCACCCTTTGACTGGCTGGCCACCAAATCCAGCAAAGGTGACGTCGTAAACGTCAATCGCAGTCAGACCCTCATCCACTAGTTCAAATTTGGCGTTGAAAGGGAATTCGGCTGTTTCGTCCAATGTCTGCTGCCAAAATCGATCAAAATCATCCGGTTCTTCACGGGCAGGTAAGTAGCGTTGCAGTTCATTTAGGGGCAGGTCGAAAAAGGACATTCACAACTCTCCTTGGGTAGCGGGTTTTCAGTTGGGGCTAACAATAGCGGGAACGGCCGTATCTGGCTAAATTCCTAACCCAATCTATCCAAATATCTCCAAAAGCTGGGAAATTGTAACGTATTTGTCGTAAATTCGTTGCATTTTACTGCACCAACAAAAAGAAAATCAGATACAATGTAGGGTACAATATACCTACAACCCTGCTTCAAATTACCTATAACTTGCTGATCAAACCCAAACCAAAGCCTACCCCAAAGCGCATTTGATCAGCCTCATGAAACTGTCATTGCGTCGTACCTATGTCATCACAAAATGAGTTAAGTTTACTCACGTTTCGCAGCCTGTGCGACCGCTGTCGTCAGGAAAGCGAACGCTTTTTCGCCCAAAAGGAACACGATCCCCGCTTCTGTTACGAACTGTTTCGGCGGGCGTTTGTGCATGGCAACGAACTCGCTTGGGAGTGCCTGTACGATCGGTATCAAAAATTGGTGCTCTCCTGGGTCACACGCCACGCGCTTTATGCGGGCTTGGGTGAAGAAGCCAGCTACTTCATGAACCGAGCTTTTGAAAAAATGTGGCAAGGCATCCCCGCAGACAATTTTGCCAAATTCCCTGATCTCAAATCGTTACTACGCTACCTGCAAATGTGTACCCATGCAGTCATGGTAGATTTTGCTCGTTGGAAGGAACAAGCACATCTTTGGGATCGTGCGACGCAAGTCAACGATGGGGAAGATGAGTATGATCCATTTGCCACCATTATGGATCCAGACATGCGACCAGAGCGAGAGGTAGCCCACCAGGAAATGCAGGCAATTTTGTGGCAGCGGCTAAACGATTTGTGCAACAGTGAAAAAGAGCATTTGGTCGTTCACGGCTATTTTGTACTCGACTTAAAACCGCGCCAAATCTTCGACATTCATAGCGAGCATTTTGCTGATGTGCGCGAGGTTTCGCGTACCAAAGATAACTTCTTAGCCAGGGTACGGCGCAATGATGAATTTAGGGAATTTTTGGAGAATGCGTGAAAAAATGTGGCACTTTCGTTTATAGGAGCAGCAACAGATATTGTTGGCTTGGGTGGTGAGCAATTTTCTTTTGGCGAATTCAACCCTCCGCCACACCATTGCGCTCCTGTGGTATGCTGCACAAATTTTCTAGCGCAATGATGAATGATGTAAAAGCCAATAAGTATCTTGAATTTTATTGAACGTAATTTTGGCTTTTACTTGAGCAAACCACAGAGCAATCGTTCATCGCTTTTCTTTTCAAGGTATTTTCTGTGGTTTGCAAAAATTAGCAATATAATTTTTTAGACTGAGTTATTGCTGATATGACTATTAGGAGAATCAACTATGGCGCATATTGAAGACAGTTTCAAGGCCGCACTTTACCGAATTACCTGTCCCGATAGCGCGACATTAGGCAATTATTTTTTGGGGTTTTTACCTGACGAGGCAGCAGTTTCAATTCAAGACCATTTAGCTATTTGTCCACTTTGTACTGAAGAGATTGCACAATTAGAGGCGTTTTTGGTGGAAACGGCCGTATCCCCCCAACCCTCTACCGCAGAAAGAATCAAAATCTGGATTGCCAAGCGCATCCCGACCGGGGGGCAATCCAGAGGGGGTTTGGGCACACCTGCCTTTGCTATCCGCGGTGACGATACCGGCCCCCTGATGTATGAGGCAGGCGATGCCCAGCTATCACTAGAGGTTCAGGATGATCCGGAGCATCCTGGGCGCAAGGCGATTTTGGGGCTGGTTTTGGGCATAGAAACGGCGAGTGTAATGGTGCAGTTATTTTTTAAAGAAGGTGAGGTCGGAACGGCCGTATCACTGGATGACTTAGGCAACTTCACCTTTACTGGCCTAGAAGCAGGAAAATACGAACTTACATTAACAGGATTAGACATAGAAATTCAAGTACAGGACTTATTCATTTAATTGCAGTAGACCATCCAAGAATGTAAATATGGTTCTGATTCAAGACGAGACACAAGCCTGCACAAACACACAACCTCAAAGCCAAACGTTAACAGCCGAACGTTTGGTGATGTCTCTGCTTACCTTGGCTAAATATCCTTCACAGCAACAGCTTCTCAAAGAACAAATCCCCCAGCTAAATAAAGAAACACAAGATATGGTTGCTGATTTGCTAAAAGAGAAATCAGATTATTTCTTGCGTAGCAATATACAATTGTGCCTAATAATCGCTGATCTTCTTAGCTTCTTAGCTGATCTGACCCAAAACGATTGGTACCGTGCGTTAGGTTATCGAGCCAGAGCCAACGCTTATGCACATGGCGGCCTGGGAGAGTATCAGCAAGCCATTGAGCTGTATGATCAGGCTGCAAAAATCTATAATAATCACAACCATGTTGTTAACCAGGCAGGCTGCTATTTTGCAAAGCTCACACCATTGGCACATTTAGGTCGGTATGATGAGGCAAAAAATGCAGGAGAATGGGCCAGAAAGGTGTTTGCGGAAAAAGGGGAATGGCTCTTGTTGGCCAAAGTAAAGGTCAATCTAGGACTTCTCTACCTTAGACTCGGCGATGATGCTCAGGCTTTAGATTTATTCAACAAAGCCCAAGAAATATATCTCAAAAATCAAGCCTCTATAGACATTTTGGGGCGCGTGGCAAACAATCGCGCAATCGCCTTACGCAACCTTGGGCTATTCAGCCAATCTATCCAAACAAATGAGAAAGCCGGTAAGCTATTTAAGAAATCGGGACAAAAAGTTGAGTTTGCCCGTTCTCAGCAAACGCTGGGCATCACCTATTTTATCTTGGGTCGCTACAACGAAGGTCTGGAATTGCTATACCAGGCGCAAGAGATGTTTTTGTCAGACGGCCGTCACAGGGATGCTATCTTAATTGAGCTGTACATCAGCGACTGCTTGCTCCAGTTGGGCCGGTACAAAGATGTATTAGAAAACTTCCAAAAAATACGACCCCTATTTACCCGGTTAGGCACACAATTCGAAGTAGCCCAATGTTTGCTGAATGAGGCGGTTGCCCACTCTGGCCTGAGAAACTACGATCAAGCGCTGACAACCTTAGCCCTTGCCAAACAAATATTCCTGAATGAAGGCAACACAGTTTGGGTTGCAACGGCCGATTTGGAAATTGCCGCCATCTTATTGCTCCAAGGCCAAAACACGGAAGGGTTAACAACCAGCCTGGATTGCTTGGCTATTTTTGAGTCCCACAACTTACGTGTCCAGAAAGCACATGCTTTCCTAATCGCATCGCGGGCAGCTTTAAGCATCAAAGATTATGGCCAGGCAAAACAATATGCCGATCGCGCCTTGACTATTGGCAATGAGGATGATATCCCCCTCATAATTTACCAAGGTCACTATTTGTTAGGGCTGCTCGCGGTAGAAGACAGGGCTTACGAGATAGCTCACGTAGAAATGGAGCAAGCTATTGCCGCCATTGAACGGTTGAGAGGTCGGTTGATGCTCGAATTCCGTTCTGATTTTCTTTTAGATAAACACCTTGTTTATGAAGATATGGTTCAGCTCTGCCTAACATTGGGAGAGCCTGTAGCTAGCTTGCAATATGCTGAGAGAGCAAAATCCAGAGCCCTGCTTGAAATGCTAGCCTTCCGGTTAGATATCGGTATACAGGCACGCGCCCCGGAAGATCAATCATTAGTTGATGAACTAACACGCCTCCGCACAGATCGAGATCGTATTTATCGCCGCTGGGTCAGCGCCGAAACCTCAACTGACTACACTGATAAAACATTATCTGAAGAGCAAACAACAGCGCAAAAAGATGTGCAACACTTGGAAAAGCAAATCACCAAATTGTGGCATAAACTGCTCATCAAAAATGCAAACTATACGCAAGATGCCTCATTGTGGCAGGTTCAAACAGAACCCATTCAGCCTCAGCTTGATCCACAAACAGTTTTGCTGGAGTTTTTTATGGCAAAGGGCAAGTTGATTGTTTTCATTGTTACAGAAGACGCTGTCCAAGCCATCTCACTACCTACCAAGATCAATCAGGTGCAAAAACTGTTGCAGCTTTTTTGGCTAAATCTAAACGCAGTGCCAAACAGTTCACCACAAAGGCTCAGTCAGTTAAACCGTAATGCGATAGGGATTTTGCGTCAGCTTTACAGCTATTTAATAATGCCTTTTGCCGATCATCTACAAAATCACAATAAATTAATTATTGTACCGCATGGTTTTTTGCATTATTTGCCGTTTCACGCACTTTATGATCCTAGCGAGCCGCTGTTGGCTAAGTATGAAATTAGCTATTTACCTGGAGCGAATTTTATTCGATACGGCCGTAACCACGCTGAGCAAAAGTTAAATATGTTTGCTATCGGTCACTCATACGAGGGAGCCTTGCCTTTTGCCGTTGATGAAGCTGCAGCAATTGGCAAGCTATGGTCCGGCACATTATTGCTTGAAGAAGAAGCCACCTTGATAAACACAAAAGAGGCGGCTAGCCAGAGCCATATCTTACATCTGGCCACCCATGCAGATTTCCGCCCCGACAATCCGCTGTTTTCGGGTCTGGCTTTAGCAGACGGCTGGCTGACAACGCTCGATATTTTCAATCTGAAGCTTAACGCCTCGCTAGTAACATTGAGTGCTTGCCAAACTGGACGCAGCGCAATTAGCGGTGGCGATGAGTTGTTGGGTTTAATGCGAGCTTTCCTAGCAGCCGGAGCCAGCTCGCTTGCGCTTACTCTGTGGCCAGTTGAGGATCGATCTACGGCCGTTTTTATGAAAAACTTCTATAGTAATCTGGCACATGGTTTGTCCAAAGGTGAATCCCTCCGCCAAGCGCAGTTAGCATTTATCAATACGCCTGATAATAGCGCTCAAGCTACGAACTCTGCATATCATCACCCTTACTTTTGGGCACCGTTTTTTCTGGTCGGTCATGCCGGGCATTTGACAAGTGAATTTGTCTGAGCAACCTACCGATTACCGGAAAACCTTCACTGCTTACGTTTAACAAAGCAGCTATCGTGCTAGGGGACACGGTAGTGGTTTAATCAGAATTTACCCACTTCTTTAGGAGGAGAACCATGTTTGTAGAAGCAGATGGAAGTTTAGTACCCATTTTATCGATCCTCATCTTAATCTTGCTGCTTGTCATTGGCTGGCTTTTATGGCAGAAGTCAGGTGATTCACCAGATGGTGGCGATGATGATAAGGAACCAGTCGAAAAGCTAGCTATTGAATACTTTGTGCGAGATCAGATCATCTTGAGTGCGCCTAATGAAGATGAAATTGCCAAAGCCCAAAGAAAGTTAGAGAGTTTAGATAAGTACAATATTGTCTTAGAGCCATTCATCCCGGAAGAATCTCAACGTGAAGAAAGTTCAGCCTATGCTCAAGAATCAAAGGACGATGCGGATATTGAAGCAAGTTCTCAACAGGCACCGAGCAAAATAGTTCTTACGCATTGTGATTTTGCCTGTATTCTCTTTCGGATCATTTCTAACCCGAACAACATTTCTATGCCCGAGATCGCCGAGATAATAAACAGCTTTAGGAATGATGATTTTGACCCCATCATCGTAGATTCAAGTCCAAATTATAAAATCGGCCGTCCTGTACAAGAGCTTGAAGGGGATCCTGGCAGCAGCGAAGGATTTCCAGTTGGTAATCCCGGATCAGGGTCTAGTATACGGGAACATCTAAATCAATGGGCGCTCCACGGCCGCACAACCAATAACGGTTTTGGCATTGATCTTTTTACTGAACAATTTCCGCCAGATACAGCTCCGAATCCTCTTGTTAACAGAAGCACCGATGCAACTGGTAAAGGTTGTTTTGTCGCAGTATTCGATACATCACCATATGATGATTTTAAGATTCTTCCTAGCCAGCCACCGACCCAGGTTCCCCCACCTTTCCTTGAGAAAGTTGTGCACAATGAAGTTCGTGGCGTGCCTGATGCAAGGGATCATGGTTTGTTTGTTGCCAGCCTCGTACATGTGGTTGCCCCTAGAAGCAAGATCCATTTGTACAGGGTACTAAATGATTCTAACCGGGGCGATTCCTTTATGCTCATCCAAGAACTAGGAAAAATGTTAAACGAGCGAATGGAAATTGGTGAGCAAAATGGACTGGAGAAAAAGCTTTGTGGCACTGTAATAAATTTGAGCCTTGGCGTGCATGTAGTTAATCCCGATGGTGATCTGAACATATATCTACCATGTTTGTTTTATCTTCTGAAATGTGCTGATGATCATGGCGCAATTATTGTAGCTGCTGCTGGCAATGATTCAGCCCAGCAGGTAGGCCAAAAACCATCACAGGCACCTGCCTCCTTTAACTTCGTCATTGGCGTAGGGGCTAGCAATTACCAAGGTGGCTATAGTTGCTTCTCAAATGAAGGAAATGTTTTAGCACCTGGGGGTGATAATGAGCCCAATTGCAAACTCAAACCTTATGCAGAACTTTCTGATGATGTTAGAAAGCGGACAAGTGTGATTGGTCATGTCAAGGAAACGTCGCCAGAAACCGAATATGCTTACTGGAAAGGCACCTCGTTTGCAACTCCTTTGGTAAGTGGTTTAGCTGCCTTGCTTCTTGAAAAAACGGATTGTGATTCTGATTCAGTAAAAAATATCATCCGAACGGCCGTTGCCAACAAATCAGATATGCCGGGCATTCAATCTGCTTTGCCAATTATCAATGTACCAGAGGCTATGAAAATGACGGCTGGTGATTCAACGTAACGTCTGTAAAACAAAGCGGTTGATTAAGGCGTGCCGGAAACGGCCGTTCCCACATCGTTCATCCAGCTAGGAGAGGTGTGCCCAATTTATGTAAGAGGTTTTTACTTTTTGCATCATAGAAAGGTCTGGCAATGTGAGCCAGGCCTTTCTTGCTTTAACCAACAGGAAACCATGCCGTAAGAATTTTTGTAAGGTCTGCTGCCTAACCTCGTATCTAGGAAGAAAGTACTAAAAAAGCTCATAAAATTCAAACCACTGTATTGTGTGACCTTGTAACTACCAAGCATCAAAACAACCACAAATTTCTCTAACCTAACAACTCTCAAACCTTGTTTGAGAGCCGTTTTTGTTTCCAGGCTTCTATTCAATGAAGCAACTGCACGTTGTCAATATAAATAGTTGGTTAAGCAAATCACAAGAAGATTTTTAAAAAAAGCGAACCTTCTTTGTTGTGATTTGCTCAATTAAAAGCGGGAGAAATGGCTCTTCTTACTTTTCAAAAACTTTCCCGCTTTTACATATCATCATATTCAGGAGGTTACTCAATGAGACGCTACGCATTACCCCTCGTCGGCATCATGGTGCTTTTTGGCTTGCTTCTCTTCCAAAGTCAGGCAAGCACATTGGAACCCACCACCTTTACAGATGTCACCTCACAGGTTGGCATTAGTTTTACCAATCAGGTGCCTAGCTCCTGTTTGCTTCCCTTCAGTACCGGCTCCGCCTGGGCCGACTATGACAATGACGGCGATGTAGACCTCTACCTCACTAACCAGGGTGGCAATAATGCCCTCTACCGCAACGATGGCGATACCAACAGCGACAATTTGCCTGATTTTACTGATGTGGCGGCAGCGGCTGGCGTTACCATTCCTAATGGCGTTTCGATTGCGGCCGTTTTCATAGATTACGACAATGACAACGACCACGACCTTTACGTCACCAACTGGGACGACGACGGCCCGGGAACCGCCTTTGTGGGCAACATTCTGTTCCAAAATCAGCTTACAGAATCCGGCAGCGCCACCTTTTTAGACGTAACAGCTTCAGCGGGCGCGGGACTAGATGACGGCGGTGTGGGCAATCGCAGCGCCTGGGGCGACTTCGACAACGACGGCTTCCTAGATATGTACCTCACCAACCATGGCGACCCCGAAGGCTGCCCCGTTGACCCCGAAAATCAAGACCGCCTCTTCCACAACGATGGCGACGGCACATTTACCGAAGTTACTGAATATGTTTGCGGCGGCGCCGCTACCTGCGCCGAGGTGGATGGCTTAGGCTTCTCCCCCGGCTGGGTTGACTTCGATAACGATGGCGACCTTGATCTCTACCTCGTCAACGACATCCTGACTGGCTCCTTCCATGAAAATGTGCTGTGGCGCAATGATGGCCCCGGCGGCCCCGGCTGGATATTTACCGACATTACGGCCGCTGCTGGCGCCGACCTCACCATCAATGGTATGGGCTTGGGCGTGGGCGACTATGACAACGACGGCTGGCTAGACTTTGCCATGAGTGATGGCGGCCCGGCGGAGCTGTTGCGTAATCAGGGGGATGGCACGTTTGCGGATACGGCCGTATCCTCCGGCGTAAATGCTGCAACCAGCGGCAGCATCACTTGGGGAACCGTCTTCTTCGACCACGACAACGATGGCTGGCTTGACCTCTACCTTGCCGCTGGCGGCCTGGGTACGCCCGGCCTGCCCAACATTTTCCTGGGCAATAACCAGGACGGCACCTTTGTAGACCTCTCCAGCAGCAGCGGCCTGGATAACGGCCTCTCTGGCAAAAACGTCTCCATTGTTGACTTTGACAACGATGGCTTTGTGGACGTGCTGGTCAACAGCTACGGCGGACAGGTGGCTTTGTATCGCAACCAAGGCAACGCCAACAACTGGCTCACCGTCACCGTTGAAGGCAGCAACAGCAACGCCGATGCCATCGGCACCCGTCTGGAACTCACCGCCAACGGCATCACCCAAATTCGGGAAATCAACGACGGCCCCTCCCACGGCGGCGGCGACTACAAAATGGCTCACTTTGGCCTGGACGACGCCACCAGCGGCACGCTTACCGTCCACTGGCCCAACGGCATGACCGAAAATCTAGGCACAGTCACATCCAATCAGCAGCTTCACCTAACCGAACCAACAGGTGGTGGGCCACTCAGCCCTAATGCTTTTGACGAAGTGACCAGCCAGGTTGGTATTACCGCCACCCACAGCGCGGGAGCAAGCTGTAACCCACCGATTGGCATCGGCTCCGCCTGGGGCGACTACGACAATGACGGCGACCAAGACTTCTTCGCCACCAATCGCGGTGGCGCCAACTACCTCTACCGCAACGATGGCGACACCAACAGCGATGGCTTACCCGACTTCACCGACGTGGCTGGCACGCTGGGCATCGCCGATGCTGGACTTGCCAGCTTGGGTGCAACCTTCATAGATTACGACAACGACGGCGACCAGGATTTATACGTCACCGCCTGGGGCAACCCCGTTGGCAACAACATCCTGTACGAAAATCAGCTCATCGAAACGGGCAGCGTGGCCTTTACCGATGTCACCGCTACGGCAGGCATCGAGGGCACAGGCCGTACCATCATGAGTGCCTGGGGCGACTTCGACCAAGACGGCTTCCTGGATGTGTACATTGCCAAGCACATGGTTTGCTCTGCTGACTTCACCAACAATGAAGACCAGATGTACCGCAACAACGGCGACGGCACCTTTACCGAAGTCACCAACTACCTCTGCGGGGGCGCAGCTTCTTGCCCGGAACTAGTCGCCACGGGCTTCTCCCCTGGCTGGTTCGACTTTGACAACGACGGCGACCTCGATTTGTACCTGGTCAATGATCGCTTAAACGGCGATGTTCATGAAAACGTTTTGTGGCGCAACGATGGCGCCGGTGGCCCTGGCTGGGTCTTCACCGACGTTTCGGCCGCCACCAACACCAACGTTGGGCTGAACGGCATGGGTCTAGGCATCGGCGACTACAATAACGATGGTTGGCTGGATATGGCCTTTAGTAATCTAGGCCCTGCCCGCATTCTGGAAAATCAAAGCGGCGTCTATTCAGACATCTCAGTTTCTTCTGGCGTTGATGCCGCAACCGTAGATACCACCACCTGGGGTACAGTCTTCTTCGACCACGACAACGATATGTGGCTTGATCTCCTCATGGTCAATGGCGACATCTTCACCTCTGGCCTGTCTGATGCCAATATCTTCATGCACAACAACGGCGGCGATGGCACGTTCACCGACATCTCAGTCTCCAGCGGCCTGGCCGATGAAGGACGCGGCCGTAGCGGTTCCATTGCCGACTTTGACGGTGACGGCTTTGTAGACCTGGTGGTTGGCAACTACGACGAAGAGTATTTACTGTTCCACAATCGCGGCGACAACGGAGCCAACTGGCTGACCATCACTGTGGAAGGCACGGTGAGCAACCGGGACGGCATCGGCACGCGGCTCACGCTAACGGCCGATGGCGTGACCCAAATGCGCGAAATCACCAGCGGCCCCACGCACGGTGGCGGCGACCAAAAGGCAGCCTTCTTTGGTCTGGGTACAGCTACCAGCGGTACATTGACGGTTCGCTGGCCTAATGGCATCGTCGAAAATATCGGTGTGGTGAGCGCGAATCAGGCTTTGCACCTGGTTGAGCCAGGTGGCGGCCCCACGCCAACGCCGACAAATACGCCCATCCCGACAAATACGCCAACACCTGGGCCAACAGCGACACCAACAATAACGCCGACGGCAACGATTACACCAACGGCAACGAGTACGCCTGATGGGTCTGGTGGGACGTTTACCTTTACGGCCGTTGCTGACGCATCTGTCCTCAGTAATCGGGGTGATAATAACTATGGTGGTTCCAGTACGCTAGCTGTAGACGGCTCGCCCATCATCAACAGCTACCTGCGCTTCGATGTGCTGGGATTGACTGGCAGCGTTACCACCGCCACGCTTCGAATCTGGGCAGACACCACCAACGCCACTGGCATTGATGCTGCTAGCGTAGCTGACAATACTTGGGGTGAAACAACTATCACCTTCAACAACGCCCCCGCAGCAGGGACTGCTCTGGGTAGCTCTGGCGCAACAACGGCTGGCTCTTGGGTCGAGGTGGATGTGACTGGCTCTGTAACTGCGGATGGTCTGGCCAGCTTCATGATCAGCACCACCGATGCCGCCCGCATCAACTTCGACAGTCGGGAAAGCACGAATGCACCGGAATTGGTGATTGTTACCAGCGGCGGACCAGCACCAACGGCGACCAACACCCCGGTTCCGCCGACGGCAACGAACACGCCCGTCCCAACAGAAACACCGACCGCTGGCCCATCACCGACACCAACGAACACACCGCTGCCAACCGACACGCCTGTACCGCCAACGCCCACCAACACGCCTGTACCGGGTGGCGATCCCGTTATCTACCTCAGTTCCAGCAGCGGCGGCACGGCGGGCAGCATCACCTTTGGCGATGAAGACGTGCTAACCCACGACACCAGCGACGGCTCTTGGGACATCCTTCTGGATACCTCTGACCTGGGCATCGTGACCAACGACATTGATGCCTTCATGATGATGAGCGACGGCAGCGTCCTCTTCAGCTTTGTTCGCGCCCAAGATTTGAGTGGCATTGGCCTGGGCACAGTGGACGATTCTGACGTGCTGCGCTTCGTGCCCACTTCACTGGGTGACACCACAGCGGGATCGCTGGAAATGTACCTGGATGGCTCTGATGTAGACCTGGCTTCGGCGGGTGAAGATGTGAATGCGGTGGGCTTTACGCCAGACGGCCGTCTCGTCATCAGCACACTAGGCAACTACAACGTTGGCTTTGGCTCTGGTGGCGGTAACGATCTGCTCGTACTCGATGGCGGCGTCTTCGGTGACGATAGTAGCGGCACCTGGGCACTTTACTTTGATGGTGAAGACGTGGAATTAACAGACAGCACCGAAAATATCAGCGGCGTCTGGGTAGATACAGCCAACGGCGACATCTACCTGGCCGTAACCGGGGCCTTCACCGTCACTGGGGCCTCTGGCGATGGCGCAGATATCTTCGTTTGTACGCCCGGGACGCTGGGTGACAGCACCACCTGCACCTACGCGCTCTTCTGGGATGGTTCTGCCAATGGCTTCGATGGCGAAGTTATTGATGGATTAGCAATCGCACCCTAACAGATACGTGACGACTTAAGGGTCTCCAGACCTAACTGGAGACCCTTTTTTGACGTAACGTTTAATGTAAGCCAGCTTACGTAAAGTATATAAAATCAGTAAAGATAAGTAGTTCGTATTTGTGCCAAGCAGTATCGCCCCGGTGTTCTTGCGACACAATGGGTAGATTAAAAAACAGAAAATAGGAAGGACTCATGTTGAAACGCGGTTTCACAACTTATCGCTTGCCCATTACGGCCGTTTGCCTCCTCATTCTTGGCCTCTTTATAAGCAATAGCCAACCAGCCGCCGCCGACAATGACCTTGTCCGGATCAATGAATTGATGGCCGGGATGAATGGTGATTCTCAGGTGCAATATGTGGTGCTAGAAGTGGCAGACGGCAACCAGCTAGAGTGGGGGCCACAGCCAGGCGACCCCGTGGGCGCACCCGGCCGCACCATGCTTGTTTTTCATGACGCCTTTGGCAATGAGACTGGCCGCTTCGTCTTTCCTAGCGATCCGCCCTCTGGGAACAACATGATTTTGGTAGCCACGGCCGCTTTTGCAGCCCTCCCCGGCACACCCGCCCCAGACTTCATCATGCCGCCAGAGATTGTGCCCATTGCAGGCAAAGTCGCCTTCCGTAACAACCCAGATAACGCCAACGCCCAACCGATTGACATTGCCCTCTCCTACGGCGGCGCGGGCTACACAGGCAGCACCGCCGGGGCCACAGACGGTGCTAATTCCGCCGAATTACCCATCCTGAACACCGCTGCGCTGAGTCGCGTTTCTGGTTCTGGCTTTGGCACCGGCAACCAAACCAACGCCGATTTTGCCATGGGTGCGCCCAATCCCGTAAACAGCGCGGGGGCAACCTTCACGGTCATTCCCTCCGTTGCGCCATTGGCAGACCAGGGTGAAATTTTGTTTACGCAAGAGACTTTTTTGGGCAACGGCCGTACCTGCGCCTCTTGCCACGTTCCCGATAACGGCGATTTTGGTCTCTCTCCTGATCAGGTTCTCAACTTGCCAGCCGATGACATGCTGTTTGTGAACGAATTTAATATAAACACGCTGATCGTAACCTCCACTGCGCCAAGTGGTTTTGCCCAGCCCAGCGATTTGCGGGGAGCCATCACCGGCAGCACCGGATCGGCCACCGTTTTGGCTGGAACCGGAGACATCTTTCTAATTTATGGCGGGTCTGACCTCTCTGGCACCATCACCGATGCCAACGGCAACAGCGCCACCTTCGTCTCCTTCACCGCTGGCGATTTGGCTGGCCCCAATCCGGTTAACGGCAGCGTAAATGGCCTAGAAAACTTCACGATGATACACGGCCCCTCGGCCAACACCATCAGCTTCCCAGACGGCCGTGCCCTCATTCTGGAAAATATCGACGGTTTTACGCAACAAGAAGTGTTCCGCGCCTCGCCTCACCTCTTCAACGTCGCTGAATCCGCGCCCTATGGCTGGAGTTCTGAGATTGCCGATTTGGGTGATTTTTCTGAGGGCGCGATTGTGCAACATGCACCGCGCAGTCTGCTGCGTCGTCCCGGCATCGACTTCCGCCCACCCACACAGGCTGAATTGGATGCGCTGGAAACATTCCAGTTCAATATCCGCATTCCAGCCGACGGTAACTACGATCTGGATCGCTTTGCCATTACCGACAACCAAATGGAAGGGCGCGACGTCTTCTTTAATGAAGCGCAATGCTCCAAATGCCACTCTGGTCCCGTACTCGCCACCTCAGACGGCACGATTGCGGGCATTCCCGAAGGCGTCAACGCTAAATTTGACACCGGCACGGATGAGATTCCGGTCAATGCCCTGGATGGATTGCCGCCAGAAGACCCGGACATCAACGGTATCAGCCAGCGCACCTACAGCACGATGGCTCTGTTTGGTTCTGATTTCACGGGGCCGTACTTCCACAATCACACCCGCATTGATTTACGCCGCGCCATCACTTTCTACTCTGGCACTGAGTTTACCGATTCCCCTGCGGGACAACTGCTCGGCACCCTGGATGTGGTGGCTGGCGAAAACAACGCCGAGCGCATTCTGGACTTTTTGGAAGCACTCAAAGAGCCGTGGACGGTTTGTCCCGTTGGCTGTGACTTTACCGATGTGCAAACTGCGCTGGACAACGTAAACGATGGTGATTCGATTACAATTATCGGTACGCACAACATCTCCGCTCCGCTCATTTCAGATCGAGCAGGCATTAACAGCGTGGTGCTGTACGGCGATGGCGGTACGCTCAACTGGACTGGTGGGGTCAACAGCCGCCTCATCTCGCCGCAAAGCATCGGCAACATGACGATTTTGAATCTGAATCTGACTTGCTCGGCCAATTGCGGGACGGCAACGGCCGTTCGCGCAGCAGGCGCAGGCCGTGTCCTCATCAAAAATACAGTCATTACTGGTTTCAACGAAGCGGTTAGCATCACCGGAGGCAGCACCGTGACGGTGAAGGGCAGCACGCTAGATGGCAACACAACTGCCTTGGTGCAGTCGGCTGGCACGCTGGAAGCCTATGCCAATAACGTAAGCAACTTCAGCACCGCTTTTAGCAGCAGCGGCGGCACGGCCAATCTAAACAACAACTTCTGGGGAACGGCGTTAGGCAGCACACCCGCTGGTTTGCCCCAATCCGCCTGGGATGCCCGCTTGGGCGCCGAGGTGGTTGAATGGATCGATGTTTCCAGCAGAGTAGGTCGCGCCAAGCTGGGCGATGCCGAACTGGAAAGCAGCGACAACAGCGGTACGGCCGTTCTCGTCAGTTACGGCCGTTCTGGCAGCAATGCCCCGTTCAACGAACCGCTGACGGGCGGTGTCCTCTGTTCCGACTACTACGAAGTTTTCACGCGCGGTACGCCCACGGGTGGGGCAACCTGGACGCTTAACATTCCGGTGGACGACAACGCCGCCTGCAACGCGGACGTGCTGGCGCAGCAAGCCCTGCTGCAAGTGGGCAACATCGCTGACTGCCCCGGCGCTAGCTGCTGGGACGCTGCCGCCAGCGTGACGACCAACGGCCAGACGCTGCAAATCAGCGGCCTGAGTACGGCAGCACTCACGCGCGGCACCTTTGCCGCCGACGTGACGGGCAACATCACGCCAACGGCGACCCCGACACCGGGGCCGAGTCCAACACCTACGAATACACCAATACCGCCGACGGCCACGAATACACCTGTTCCCACAGATACGCCAACTGTAGGGCCAAGTCCGACGGTTACAAATACGGCCGTTCCGCCTACCGCTACCAACACGCCTGCACCTACGGATACCCCCGGCCCGGTCAGCAGCTTCACCTTCATCACCGAGGCAGATGCGGCCGTTTTGAGCAACCGTCCTACCAACAACCTGGGTCTCTCCCAGCAGCTTACCACCGATGCGACACCGGAGATGTACTCCTTGGTGCGCTTCAACGTGACGGGGCTGGGTGGCTCGGTTGCCGATGCAACCTTGCGCCTCTTTGTCCAGTCGGATTCGACGCCCGGATTTGCGATTTTGCAAGTGGCGGATAATAGCTGGGTGGAAACGGCCGTAACCCACGCCACTGCCCCCGCCAACGGCAGCCTCATCAACAGCTCTGGCAGCTTCACCGCCGGCACCTGGGTAGAAATTGACGTGAGCAACTATGTGACGGGGGACGGCCTGTTCAGCTTCGCTGTCACCAGCAGCGATGGCAATCGGCTCATGTTCAGCAGCCGCGAGGGCACCAATCCACCAGAACTGCTAGTAAACGTCAATCTTGGCCCAACGGCTACGCCGACAAACACTCCGGTTCCGCCAACTGCCACGAATACACCATTGCCAACAAATACGCTACCACCACCGACGGCGACAAACACACCGACGGTTGGCCCAAGTCCAACGCCTACGAACACGGCAACGGCAACGCCTTTGCCAACAAATACACCGACGCCAACAGCGACTGCGACAGCATCGCCTACGCCAGAACCGGGCACAGGTGAAATCATCTACCTTAGCTTGTCTGGCAATGGCTCCGTGGGCGGTGTCACCTACGCCGATGAAGACGTGCTTTCCTTCGACACCAACAGCAGCACCTGGGCGATGGTGATTGATGGCTCCGACATTGGTCTGACCATCAATGACATTGACGCGCTGCACCGACTGGCCGACGGCAGCTTCCTCATCAGCCTACAGCGGGCGCAGGACATCGGCACGCTGGGCGTGGTGGATGATTCTGAAATGGTACGCTTTGTTCCCACCAGCCTGGGCGACACGACGGCCGGAACCTTTGAGAAATATTTCGACGGCACAGACGTGGGGCTGGCCTCTGGTGGTGAGGATATTGATGCGTTTGGCGTATTGGCAGACGGCCGTCCCGTAGCCAGCACCCTCAATAATTTCTTTGTGGGCATCAGCGGCGATGACAAGGATTTGGTCGTGCTAGATGGGGCAACGCTTGGCGACCCCACCAGCGGCACTTGGCTGCTGCATTTCGACGGCTCCGATGTGGAGCTAACGGACAGCACCGAAGACATCAACGCGCTTTGGATTGACGCCAACGGCGACATCTACTTGAGCACCACAGGCAGCTTCAGCGTCACCGGAGCCAGCGGCGATGGCGCGGCCATCTTTGTTTGCACGCCCGGCACGCTGGGCGACGACACGACCTGCACCTACAGCCTCTTCTGGGATGGCGCAGCCAACGGCCTCAGCGGGGCGGATATTGATGGCTTGTCTATTGTGCCGTAGGGTTTTGCTACAAACTGAATAATTTGGGTTGAGAACGGCCGTTTCCGGTTTTAGATTGATGGGGGACGGCCGTTTCTTCATTTTCCTTACTCTAATCCATTTCCCAACCAGCAAAGCGTCTTCTCCAGCTGTGGTCGGCGTCCCGCGCACCGCCAATAAGCAAAGTTTATCAGCTACATCAATCAAAAGTAGGCCAGGAAAGGGCAGACAGGCCGCAGCCATTAATAAACACCAAGAGAAAACGTCATTATTGACATGGAGCAAAGATACTCCATTCCAAAATTTGACCTACAAATGCTGCCTCTCCGCGTTGGGAATTCAACTCGAAAATCAATCCTTTACTCGGCAAGATTATTCCGGGAACAAGGTCAACAGTCTGAGTGACGTGATCATACAAATACAATTGGCCATCTGTGTCTTCGCCCAACCAAGAATTCACCCCAATTAATGCGGCAACTAATTTGATGTCGGTGCCTGAAACCTCACCTGTTTCCAGCTTCTGCACAACATTTCCAAAAGGCACATCAATCCACAAAAGGTTTGATGTGCTGTTGCCGTCGCTTAAGTAAACAGCGGTCATGCTATCATCAAGAGAGATTCCCATAACGCTAATATGGGTATTTGACTCCGTTATCAATTGACTAGTTTGAAAATCATCTAATCTTGCTGCCCAAAGTGAGTAATCTACAGTTCCGTCCTCTTGCGTGATCCCGGTTTCAAAAATGATTAACTCACTTGTTGCTGACCAAATCGGTTGCCCAATAAAGTTTCCTATCGGTTCACCAATCATCTCCCCCGCATCCTTAAATGAAGTAAGCTGGCTCAGATGGTCTGTCTCGATTTCGTAAATATATAGTTGCCTCACATTGCGCTCATCAAAGTCGCTATAGGCTATATAGTTGCCATCTGGTGACCAAGAAAAGCTCAGGACACCATCATTTGATGGAATGCTGATGGGCGTCAGAGCCGAATGACTAGGATCAACTACATCCACTTCAATATTTTGGAACTCAGAATAAGCATAATATTGTTCACCAGACAAAACTAGGTATGCTACTAAATTTCCATTCGGACTTAATCGCCATCCAGCCTCAAAGCCATCCTGGGCAATCTCCACTACAGCGTCCTGATCTGAGAAAAGTACAGCATCAATGTTTTCAATGTTAACTATATTTACTGTTGCATCATCGCGGTTGCGAATAGTTGCAGCCAGAACGCATGATTCCGGCAGCCAGTTTATTCTAAGCGGGTTAACCTCAAGCTGAGAAGCGAATAATCTCTGAGAAGCTATATCTAGCAGATGAATTTGGTTTAATTCATTTTGCATCTGAATCATCGCCAAGATTGGGCCATCCAAAGTGGTGATATCCGGTAAGCTACCAGCAAGATCAACAGTAGATTCAATTAAGTTTTCCGTTGATAAAGACTCTGGAGTCAAAGCTGGTTCACTCGTTTGTGAAGGCGTTGGAGCTTGACTCAAAATTGAAGTGGGTTCATGATCTGTGTCAGTTACCGGGACAGGAGTTTGAACTTCATATGTCGTTTCAATAAGAGGCGTAACTACTTCTGAGACTTCATCCCTCTCAACACTTTCTGTAAAGACAGTACACTCCGTAAGAAAGCTCAATATGACAGCAATCATTAAAATAATCAAAAATCTAGAGAATGTGGCCACATTTTTCATTGGATCTTGTAGTATCGTAAATTCATGGAATGCGAGGCGGTTCTCACTTTTGCGGGTGTCCCGTAAGGCGTTTGGGCCAGCGGGTGAGAGTGAGGGCGTGGCGCACGTCCACGGCGTGTTCACGCTCGTGGAGGGGCCAGATGGTGAGCCAGCGGAATAGGCTGGTTTGTGACCCCCACGGCGTTTTGAATTCAAAGGCAAGCTGCTCGTCCGTCAATTCATCCAGGCCAGAACGGAGCGCGTTGTAAACGGATTCGTATGCTTCCCAAATGGTTTCCCAGGCGTAGTCGGCACGTTTGGCAGCTTCGGTTTGGTTCCATTCTTCAAAATCAGCAATTGACGCAAAAATGGGTTCTTTGCCCGCGGCGGCTTGCTGTAAGCCATCGTGGCCAACTTCCGCCCAGGCGGTGAGGTGGCCAACTAAATCTTTCATCGTCCAGACGCCACACACCGGGCGGCCGACCCTCTCATCTTCTGGCAGCAAGGGCAGCAGCGCCACAAACTCCTTGCGGCAGGCGCGCAGCAGGGCGCGAAGCAGGTAGGCTGGGCCGTTGGATCGCTTTTCTTCCGGTGGCAGCGTTTCGCGCCACGCTCGGATTTGCTGCGTGTGATCCATATCGTGCAGGTAGCGCCACCTAGCCCAGACGCGCATGTGGGTACGCCAGCCCCACGGCAGCCGAATTTGGCTTTGCAAGGTTTTGTCGTCTAGCCGCTTGAGCAACTGGATGAGGCCACCACGCTCTTTTTGCAGCATGGCGAGGGCTTGCTCCAGCGGCATCTGCTTGTTTTCGGCCAGCAGTTTGGCGTTAAAGGCGTCCATGTCGGCATCGTCGCCAATTTCCATGATTTCGTGAAGACGGCCGTCTGCCACCATCTGCATCCGGTTTGTGTGAAAACCATCCCAAAAGGCAATATGCACCAGCAAATCCTTGATAGTCCAGCCGGGCAGCAGCTCGGCAGTGGTTAGCTGTGCTTCTGAGAGACCCAGCAGCACGTTGAACAAGCTGGCTCGCTCAGCGGCCAATCGCGCCATCAAATGCAGCCGCCACTGAGCCACAACGCCTTCAATTTGGGTCATGTGGGCTTGCTCGTGGGTTAGCAGTTCAGTGAGGACGCGAACGGCCGTCCAGCCATCGGCAAATTCCTGGTTACGCTCCTGGTCATCCAACTGGCCTAGCCGTGCCAGCACCGCCTGGCGGGATTGGTTCAAAAAGCGGATGAGGGTCACTTCGCTGGGGGCAGGAACGTAGTTGCCCAAGCGAGACACCAAGCGGCATTCGCTGCTGCCAATGTGCAGCAAAATTTCGTGGATGTTCCACTGGCTGTCATTTGGTTTCCAGCTTCGCATGCTGTTGGATAACGGCCGTACTAACGCCAACAGCGACTCACGCTGGGCTACTAACTGCGCCACCATCGAATCCAATTGTGTTTGCGTGAAGGGTTCTGTTTTTGCCATCGTATGCTCCTGAGAAGAAACTAACTGTAGCATACGCGGAAAGGGGGAAGTTGGCAATAAAATTTTGCCAAGGGGGATGTAGAGGAATATTCGTAGGGGCGCATCCCCGTGTGCGCCCCTATGGGCAGACACGGGGGTCTGCCCCTACTGGTGCTTGGGAACGACGCGCCAGAGGTTGAAGCGCTCGTCGTCGAACCCTTTGAGTTGGGCTTCAAAAGAGTTAGTCTCCATCGGCGCATTGGCGTCGTGGATGAGTGCCTGCACTTCGGGGTCGCAGTAAACAAAATCGGAGAGGATCAGATCGTTGCCCTGTGAAAATTTTTCCAGGCGGGCGGCGATGTTGATGTTGGTGCCAAAGTAGTCGAGCCGCTCGTTCAGGGTAACAGCGATGGAGTGGCCCGCATGAATCGCTGCTTTGATCTGCAACGGCCGTTCTCCATTCATTGGGTTTGCCAAAATTGCCTGCGACTTAACAATAGCTCGAACGGCAGAAATCGGGCGGCGGAAGACGGCCATCACCGCATCCCCAATCGTTTTGACAATGGCCCCCTCCTCTTCGGCAATGGCATCGTGCAGCACGTCAAAATGGTTGCGAACCAGGCCAAAGGCTGGCGCATCCCCAATTTCGCGGTAGAGGCGGGTGGAATCCCGTAAATCGGTAAAAAGCACTGTTAGGCTGCCCACAGAAAATTGTTGCCCGGGCTCAAGCGCTTCCTGCGTGAATAAATCCCGGAAACTTTGCAGGCTAATCACCTCTGCGGCCGTAATCGCCTGATCGCTCCAGGCCATCTCTTCCAAAATGAAAAGCTGTGGCGCGTCGCTTTGATTGTGCAAAGTCAGATTGGCGTCTGACTGCAACGACACCCGTTCAGAGGGCCAGCCGCCCGGTTGAATTTCAAAAGTTTGTGCCGCTGTTTCTTGTTCAGTGACAACGATTTGCCGACTACCTGGCAGATTGGCCGTTCGCATTCGGTAGCGGCCTGCTTTTAGCTTGGGCTGGACGGTGCGTGTGGCACCTGGGGGCAACAGTTGCTGCACGGCAATGTGGGGTGTTTGCTGCGGGCCAGCTACGCAAAACTCGGTGCGCTCGACGGGACGAATGGAGGAATTGGGGGCAAAGGTTAGCTCGATGGCATGTTCATTATCCGCCTGGAAATCAATGTTGCAGGTGGGGCAATGGACATTGGTTCGCATTTCAGAGAGATGGTTATGCACGCGGTCTGAAGCCCCGCGACACAGCGGACAGAGCAGTTCCCATTGAAAATCTAGCAAGCCAGCGCGGGTGGCCATCAGCGCCAACTCTAGCACGTCGCGGCGGGGTACATTCCACTGATCAGCCAGAGCATACGGCCGTAAATGAGCCAGTGTCAAATCATCTCCTTCCTTAATTTCACGCAGCAGCAAATCGAGCAATGGCTTTTCCACACCCTGCGCCAGCAGTTGGTCGGCCATGCCGTTCATGCGCCCCTCTGCGCCAGGCACCAGACGATACGGCCGTTTCAACAGCAGCGGCGGGGCCTCAATGGCAGCAATCGCATCATATTTTTCTACTGCCTTGCCAAAGCGTCGAGGGGCAATGATTCCCAGCGCAATCGGCGCGGCTAAGCGACCAACAATATTGCGTGGCTCAAGCCACGTTTCATAAACCAGCGTAGAGCCACCACTTTTTTGTGGAGAAATGGTTGCCAACACTTCCATCGCGCGTAGCGGCCCGTTTTGGTAATGGCGCAGCACGCCGTAGCGGTACGGTGCCACCCATTCAAACGGCTCCTCTACCCAACTAAAGGGGATGGGTAGTTGAAAGCGCAAGCGCCGCCGCCCGGTGCCAATATCTTCTGGCTGCGGCGGCAGTTCAGCTACGGGGAAAATGCCCGTGTCCCGATTAAGTCGGTTGGTATCGGCAAAAAAGGGCCAAAATGCTTCTGGGGTAGATTGGAGCTGCCATTCCCAACGATAATAGAAACGGCCGTCCTGCTCAGATTGTTCACTCATAATTTTTAGTATAAAGGGTAACGCTAGATCAGTGCGTGAAGAGTTCAATTAAAAACGGTACACCTCGTCTAACTTTCGGACGCTTTCAGGCAGTGAAATCACACCAAAGAGATTCAAAATTAAGGAACCTGTAAGCTTTCTCCACATTGAAGCCCCTATGAAAGTGGCATATACTTAACTTGTGATGAACAGAGCAATAACGGCCGTACCCATTCCCCAACAGCAGCAAGCGCAAGCCGATCTGGATGAAGCGCGGCAGCAGTTGGTTGAAGCGGAGGCCAAGCTGGCAGAAGAACAGGCAGCGGTGAACGCATTTCGGATGCAGTGCCGGCTCAAACTGGGTGATCTCATTGATGAAACGCTCTCGTTGCGAGCGGAACGGGAAAGCTGCCTAACGCAGCTCAAGCTACACCAGCAAGATGCAGCTATGCGAGATGATATGGCCGATCCGTTTGCACCCGACGCGGAGGCAGCAGGCCAAACGGTAACGTTTGCTGAGATTGCCCTGCCAGAGCTGGCCACGCCGCAGCAAGAACGAGAAGCAGCCAAGCGGCTCTATCGGGAGCTGGCCCGTCGTTTTCACCCCGATTTGGCCGCAGGCACCGCCGAACGAGCCTACATGACGGCAATCATGTCCGCCGTCAACGTCGCCTATGAGCAGCAGAATGTTGAAGCGTTGCATAATTTGGCGGGAGAATTGGACGCAACGGCCGTTGCCGAGCTAGACAACATCAAAAACCTGAAAATCCGCAAACAGCGGGAACAGTTGCTAAAAATTCAGCGGCGCCAGCGCAAGGTGCAGCAGCAGTACCGCGCCCTGCGGCAAGACAACGTGGCTAAGCTGTGGCGCAAAGCCCAGCAGCTTGAAGCAGAAGGCAAAAGCTGGTGGCAGGCCGTCAGGCAAGATTTACAACGCATTATCAAGCGCACCCACGTTGATCTGGCTGACTTAAAGGGTCAGCTATCCCAATTTACAACTGAGATATAGCGGTTGGTGGTTAGTGGCTAGTTGCGTGTGCAATCAACTAGCCACTAACCACCAGCAAATTAAGCAAACTATTGGAGGAACAAATGAGCTTTGGCATTACCAAAACCATCCCGGCCAAGCAAGGCCAGGCGGGCGTAGACAGTTTGTATGATGGCAGCTTGGCGGAGTTTGAGTTTCACATGGCGGGCAAGCCATCCAAACTAAACGTGGGTGACTATGTTTACACCATCTTCAACGACCAGCTCGTGGGCCGCTGCCAAATTAAGGAGCTAATCGGCGGCGCGACCAATCCCAATTCTGGTAAACCGCGCACGCTAATCATGGTGGCTTGCCCCGGCGAGCGGCTGGAAATGCCCATCCTTCGGAAAGGGCATCGCGGCACCCGCTACTATGATGGCGCAGATTGGCCAGCAAACGAGTAGTGTTCTTAGTTTTTTACCATTTCTGTATTGCGTATTCCGTTTTTTACGCACTACGCAATACGCACTATTGACAAAGGAACCAAAATAACAATGGCACAAGTAGAACTCAATGCGCCAGCACCCGATTTTGCGCTGGTAGATTATGAAGGGAATGACGTTTCACTGTCTCAGTTTAAGGAGAAGCAGCATGTGCTGCTGGTATTCAACCGGGGCTTTACCTGACCATTTTGCCAAAAGCATATGGCGCAGTTGCGTCGAGATTATGATGAGTTTGTAGAACGGGAGACGGCCGTACTCGTCCTCGGCCCCGAAAATCAAAACAAGTTTGCTAAATATTTTCGTGAACACCACCTACCCTTCGCGGGTCTGCCCGACCCCAAACATACAGTACTCAAGCTATATGGGCAGCAGATTAAAATCTTCAAGTTTGGCCGAATGCCTGCCCAGGTGTTGGTAGATAAAGCTGGTATCGCCCGCTACGTACATTACGGGCACGATATGACAGACATTCCCAGTAACACAGAAATGCTGGATTTGATTGATTCTCTCAGCAACCAGTAGATAAATTTGCAACGGCCGTTTCCCCACCTAGACATCACGGAAACGGCCGTCTCCCTCCCCCCTTAACCTAAACCCCCTAATAGATACCATAAGCAAAAACAATGTTGGCCCCTACCCAACTGGCAATTTTGTATCTTGACATCTAAAACGTTTTAGATTACATTATTGATGTTGCCTAAAACGTTTTAGAAATTTTGTGTGTTTTTCTGAAACAACCATCCACGCCCCACTGCCCCATACGATTCTTCGGGAAGAGAACTTCTTTAGGCACATCTTGGCTACGCATTACAAAATATTCAGTTCAGGAATTATCAATGCCTGTTACCTTGAAAGATATTTCGCAACGCGTCGGAAAATCTGTCCCCACGGTTTCCCGCGCCCTGGCTGGGTTTGACGACATCAGCCCCAAAACGCGCGAAATGGTGCAGCGCGTCGCCGCCGAAATGGGCTACGAGCCAAACATCACCGCCCGCAACCTGCAAAAACAGCGCACAGATACTCTCGCCCTCATCCTGCCCTCGGCAAATACCCTGCGCTTCTCTGACCCATTTTTTAGTGAATTTCTGTCTGGGATTGTTGAATACATTGTTCAATTTGGCTACGATCTCAACATATCTTCCACCGATGTCGAGGATGAACGGGCAACTTACCTAAAGCATTTGCGTAGCCGTCGCTTCGATGGCTTCATCCTCGTGCGAACACAACGCCAAGATGCCCGGATTGATCTGCTACAAGAACATAACGTTCCCTTTGTTGCCTTCGGCCAAACCGAGCATAACAATGACTTTCACCTGGTTGATGAAGACGGCCGTTACGGCGTTCGTCAAATTGTTGACCATCTCGTAGAGCTCGGCCATACCCGTCTTGCCTGCATTGCCGAACCAACCAACCTCACCAAATCGCATCATCGCGTCCAAGGATTTATTGATGGGCTAACGGCCCACAACCTGCCTTTCAATCCAGAACTGATTGTGGAAACCCATTTTCGCCAGCGATCAGGCCGTCAAGCTGCCAATTTACTGCTAGACAAACCAGAGCCACCCACAGCACTCATTGCCTGTAACGATTTGCTAGCACTAGGAGCCATGCGTGCCGTCCAGGAACGTGGCTTAAAAGTTGGCCAAGACATCAGCGTCACAGGGTTCGACGACATCCTTTTATCTGAATACGCCAATCCCGCACTCACAACCATGCATCAACCTGCTTCTGAAATGGGCTCTCAAGTTGCCGAGATGCTCCTAAACCTCATTGAGGGAAAGCCGATAGAAGAGAAGCAAGTCATCATCAAGCCGTCAATCATTATTCGTGATTCAACTGGGGCACCGCCAGCCAAAGGGTTCGTTCACAAATAACTTTTGTTCAGAAAACTGTAAAAGCCAAATAGAATCTTGAATTAGATTGAGCGCATATTTGGCTTTTACTTGAGCAAACCACAGAGAAATCGCACTTCGATTTTCAAAATATTTTCTGCGGTTTGCTACGAGCCCCAAGGCTTTACCGTTTACCAAAACTCAAAAGCTCAAAACGGTCAAGCCCAAAGGAGGTGAGAAAAACAATTAAAGTCATTAACAGTTATTTACTCATAGAAAACCTGAACAATTCCTTCAAAGGAGGAGAAAAATGAAAAACCTCAGGATATTCTTATTACTTTTTGTTTTGGCGTTTCTTGTCGTTGCCTGTGGTGGTGATGACAGCGAGACCCCAGCAGAAGACACCGACACTACCACCGAAAGTACAGACACAACCACAGAGGCAGATGAACCAGCCGACGAACCTGCGGATGAGCCAGCCGATGAGGCAATGGGTGATGCAGTGTTTATTTCTACCCAATTTAGCCCCGTTGAAGAGCAAGAAAAGTTCCGGGCTATTCTGGCTGAAGGAGGGTTCGACTTTTCCGCTAGCGAAGAAGGGCCGCTGATTGACCAAATCCTGGCTGGTAGTGGCTCTGTAGATGTGGTTGGCGCACTGCATGGTACTTTCCCGCCTCTGGCGCGAGGGGACGCTATGATGAACATGGCCGACATCGCCGACGATCTTTCTGCTGACCGGGATTTGGCGCAGGCATTCATTGACACTGGTTTGTTAGGGACAGATGACTTCCTTTACTACGTCCCCTGGATGCAGGCCACTTACATCATGGCTGCCCACACCGATGCACTGCAATATTTGCCCGATGGCGCGGATGTGAATGCCATCACTTGGGAAGAATTTGGCCAATGGTGCCAGAACATCCTCGACGAAACCGGCACGCAAGGCTGTGGCTTACCTCATGCAGGTCTGTTCCACCGCTTCCTGGAAGGCTATCTGTTCCCCTCATTCACGGGTGGCATGGTTAGCAACTTCCGCAGCGCAGAAGCAATGGATATGATGGCCTGGGCTCGTGACGTCCTGTGGCCAACAATCAACCCACAATCCATCAATTACGACTTCATGCAAGAGCCTTTGCTGTCTGGTGAAGTTATGGTTGCTTTTGATCACACAGCACGCCTTATTGAAGCGTTCAACGCTGAACCCGACAACTTCATTGCCTTCCCTGCCCCAGCAGGCCCTCAAGGTCGCGGCTTTATGCCTGTGATTGTTGGTTTGGGCATTCCGGCAGATGCACCCAACCCGGAAGCTGGCGCTGAGATGATCGAATTCCTTACCCGGCCAGATGTGCAAGCGGCCGTTCTGCGTGACTTAGGCTTCTTCCCGGTTGTAGATGGGGTGGATACCTCTGACTTGCCAGTTGGCGTAGAGATCGAAGCTGCCGCAGTTTCAGCACAAGCTACCGCACCGGATGCCTTGCCTGCGCTTTTGCCAGTTGGTTTGGGCGACCGTGGTGGTGAGATTAACCAAATCTTCCGCAATGCGTTCGACCGCATCGTGCTGGATGGTGAAGATATTGCGGCCGTTCTCGATGAAGAAGGCAACAATCTGCAGGCTCTCATGAATGATACGGGTGCACCCTGCTGGGCACCAGACCCATTGGGTGATGGGCCTTGCCAGGTCAATGAAGCTGGTGAAGCTTCGGCTGCTGCTTCTGGCAGTGGGGATACGGCCGTTTCTAGCGATCTCACCTTCATCTCCACCCAATTTAGCCCCGTTGAAGAGCAAGAAAAGTTCCGAGCCATTTTGGGTGAAGGCGGCTTTGACTTTGCTGCCAGCGAAGAAGGCCCCCTGATTGACCAAATTCTGGCAGGCAGCGGTTCTATTGATGTGGTTGGTGCGTTGCACGGCACCTTCCCACCGTTGGCGCGTGAAGATGCCATGATGAACATGATTGACGTGGCTGAAGATTTGCTGGATAGCCGCGATTTGGCTCCGGCATTTATAGACGCTGGTCTACTGGGTACAGATGACTTCCTTTACTACGTCCCCTGGATGCAGGCAACCTACATCATGGCCGCCAACGTAGAAGCATTGCCTTACCTGCCCGACGGTGCGGATGTGAATGCCATCACCTGGGAGGAATTGGCCCAATGGTGTCAGAACATCGTTGACGCAACCGGTGAACAAAAGTGTGGTCTACCCCACGCTGGTTTGTTCCACCGCTTCCTGGAAGGGTATCTGTTCCCCTCCTTTACCGGAGGCATGGTTTCTGAATTCCGTAGTGATGCGGCTGAAGAGATGATGGCCTGGGCGCGTGATTCGTTATGGCCAACCATCAACCCGGAATCTATCAACTACGACTTCATGCAAGAACCGCTGTTGTCTGGTGATGTTTGGGTTGCATTTGATCATACAGCACGCTTGATTGAGGCTTTCAATGCAGAGCCAGATAACTTTATCGCCTTCCCAGCCCCGGCTGGCCCAGAAGGTCGTGGCTTCATGCCAGTCATCGTTGGTTTGGGCATTCCAGCCGACGCGCCAGACCCTGAAGGCGCAGCGGCGTTGATTGAGTATCTGACGCGACCTGATGTGCAAGCGGCCGTTCTAAACGATCTTGGTTTCTTCCCAGTGGTTGACGGTGTGGACACCTCGAACCTGCCTGTTGGCATTGAAATTGAAGCAGGCGCGGTGAATGCACAAGCAACGGCACCAGACGCTTTACCAGCTTTGTTACCGGTTGGTTTGGGCGAACGAGGTGGCGAGATTAACCAAATCTTCCGCAATGCCTTTGACCGCATTGTGCTGGATGGCGAAGATATTGCCACCGTTCTGCAAGAAGAGGGTGAAAACCTGCAAGCCCTGATGAACGAGACGGGTGCGCCCTGTTGGGCACCTGATCCCGCCAGCGATGGGCCTTGCCAGGTCAACGAATAATCGTGCGAAAGAATAGTCATTTCTGCTTACGCAGGAATCCACTCTGAGAAAGAAGATGGATGCCCGCCTTCGCGGGTATGACACCTGAGAGGGGGATGTCGTCCTGGCATCCCCCTCCTCTCAAAGGCGACTCTTATGCAAAAGAAAAAGCGCAATTTAGCACCATATTGGTTGATACTGCCGTCGCTGCTTTATTTGGCCCTGTTTTTTACTTACCCGATGGCACGGGCGATTGCATTATCCGTTTGGGATGACGAAGCGGTCCTACCTTTGCGGGCTGAGGCAAATCTGGAAAGCGTAGAATCCGGGCGTCTCCATCAGGGAACCCAGGTAGAAATCTTGGGGCAACAGGGGAATTTGCTTACGGACACGTTGGGCGACGAGACAAACTTGCTCACTGAATTGTGGTTTAACGTGTCGGGGCAGGATGTTGACGGTGAAAATATTACGGGCTGGATCATAGAAACCCGCCTTCGGGTGCGGGAAGAAGCGGAGGATGGCACCCCTCTCTTGGGTACTATTCGGCGACGCCTGGGGAGCAATGCGGATCCTTTAACAACAGTTTATGCCGAGCCAGGTGAGTCGGCAGCGGAGATTGGCAAGGTTGAAGCTTCAGCCGAAATGCAAATTGTAGAAGTGGCAACGCTTGAAGTTTGGTACCAGATTCGCGGCGAAGAGGAGGGGCAAACCGTTGAGGGATGGGCACCTTCTCGTTTTATCCAGGTATTTGGTGATGAGGTAAGCGGTCGTATTGATCGCGGTACTACTGGTGAATTTACTTTGGGCTTCTTTGAAAAGATGTGGAACGATCGCTTTTTTGGCCCAGCGGTACGCACAACGCTGCTATTGATGGTGATCATCATTCCCACACAGTTTGTGTTGGCAATCATCATGGCTTTGGTAATCCAGGCGCGATTGAAATTCAATTCGATTTTCTTGTATATTTTTGCCATTCCGCTAGGCGTTTCTGATTTAGCTGTGGGCATTTTGTTCTTTTCGATCTTTACCCAAAATGGCCTATTCAACAGCGTGTTGCAGGGGTTAGGGTTAATTGATGCGGCACGGCCGTATTTAACGGCAGATACGCGCAACTGGATCATTGCCGCCATTTGGCTGGCTGAAGTTTGGCGCGCTACCTCCATCGTGATGATCATCGTCGTCTCAGGCTTGCAGGCCATTTCTGACGAAGTGTTGGAAGCGGCAGAACTGTTTGGCGCAGGGCTGTGGCAACGTTTGCGCTATGTGATCTTGCCGCTGTTAAGGCCAAGTTTACAAGTGGCCCTGATTTTGCGGACGATTTTGGCGCTGCAAGTGTTTGCGGTGGTTATTGCCCTCAGCGGCGGTGATGTTGTGACAGTTTTAGCCAATGAAACATACCGTCAATACTTTGAGTTCCGCAATGCCAACGTGGCCTCGGCCTATGCCCTGTTTATTTTGGCAATTTCCATGATTAGTGCTGTATTTTATCTGCGTGCTGTGCGTACGCAGCAGGAGATAGCCGCATGAGTGATCAAGTTTTAGATACGGCCGTTTCCCCTGAAGTCCTGGCCATTCAACAAAAACATTTACGACGACAAAAGCTGAATCGAGCATCTACCTACGTGATTGCCATCTTAATTTCACTGTGGATCATAATCCCCATCTACTTCATCTTTTCGATGGCCTTTACAACCCAGGAAGCTGTTCGTGCCTACCCCAAAAGCGTCTTACCTATTATTCCCTTCTCATTAGACACCATGCGCTTCTTCATGAATTCTGAAGGGATTATCCCTGGGCTAATTAACAGTATCATTGTGGCCGTTATTACCCTGTTGCTATCCACCGTCATTGCCGCGCCCGCAGGGTACGCCATCTCGCGCTACATCTTCCCCGGACGCAACTTCTTCCGCTTGTCCATTTTGGCCGTCAGAGCATTTCCAATTGTGGTGCTTTCGATTCCTCTGGCCGTTTTGTTCATCCAAACCGGCATATTTGACAGCATCTACAGCCTGGCCCTAATGCACACGGCTCTGGCCTTGCCCACAACCATTCTGGTGATTGGCAGCGTGTTTGCCAGCATCCCCTACGAACTGGAAGAAGCGGCGATGGTTTTCGGCTGCACCCCCTGGCAAGCATTCCGGCATGTGGTGTTGCCGCTGGTGCTGCCGGGCATTGCTGCTTCGGCCGTTTTCACCTTTGTACTTTCCTGGAATGAAGTGTTTGCTGCCAGCATTTTAACGTTGCAAAACCGCACGCTGCCAGCACAAATCCTGTTTTCACTCTCAAACTCATCAGAAGCCTACCAATTTGCCGGTGGCTTCTTCATGCTCATTCCAGCACTGATCTTTATGTTTTTCATTCGACGCTACCTGTTCAATATGTGGGGGCAAGTAACCAAATAATCTACTGACCTTTTGTCATTCCCGCGCAGGTGGGAATCTAAAAGATGGATACCTGCCTTCGCAGGTATGACAAAGGATTCAAGGGAAGAAATTGAAATGGCCGAGATAAGAATTGAAAATGCAACAAAGCGATTTGGAGATTTCGTTGCGGTAGATAAAGCAAATTTAATAATTGAAGACAAAGAGTTTGTGGTGCTGCTAGGCCCAAGTGGCTGCGGCAAAACCACGCTGCTACGCGCTGTTGCCGGCTTAGGCATGGCGGACGAAGGTCGCATTACCATTGGCGGGCGTGACGTGACTTACCTGCCACCCCGCGACCGCAAAATTGCAATGGTGTTCCAGAGTTACGCCATTTTTCCGCACATGAAGGTTGGCGATAATATTGCCTTTGGTCTAAAAATGACCGGCGTTGACCCACGCGAAATAGACAAGCGGGTTAAAGATGCGGCTGGCCTGATGCACATCGAGAATCTACTTGACCGCTACCCAAGCAAAATGAGCGGTGGTCAGCGACAGCGCGTGGCTGTGGCCAGAGCCATTGCTATGCAATCTGAAGTATTGCTGATGGATGAGCCATTGAGTAACCTAGATGCGCTGCTGCGGCTGGAAATGCGAGCCGAGCTAAAGCAATTGCTTAACGAAATTGGGGCAACGACAATTTACGTGACCCATGATCAAATTGAAGCGTTAAGTATGGGTGACCGCATTGCCGTTATGAAGGATGGCCTCATCCAACAGGTTGACCATCCATCAACCGTTTATGATTTACCATCCAATCTGTTTGTGGGCAGCTTTATTGGTAATCCTCCAATGAACTTTATGCGTGGCCAGGTTCAGCAAAATAATGGCTCAGTCAATGTAAAAATTGGCAACTTTTTATTGAACCCGGCAGAAAACATGAAGCCGCTGCTCAAAAAATATGATGGTCAGCAACTGATTCTGGGCATTCGTGCAGAAAATATGGAAACTCTGAACCATCCTGTTGATGATGGTGTGAAAGTTCGTGTGCGTGTGGTAGAACCGTTAGGGTCTCAAAATTTGCTGACGGTTATGATTGGTGAGGATACAGTCAAAGTTAGCACCCATCCTACATTCGACGTAGCGCCCAATAACGATGTTTGGTTGCGCTTCCCAGCAGACAAAATTCGCTGGATAGACCGCGATAGCGAAAAAGTTCTGTACGCATAATGATTGTCTATGACCCACGTTCATATCATCAACCATACCCACTGGGACCGTGAGTGGTTCTTAACGTCTGTTTATACCAGCCGCTGGATTCCTGGTTTAATTGATAAGCTAACTGAATTGTCTCAGCAAAACCCTGATTTTCGCTACCTGTTTGATGGGCAAACGCTGGTCGTTGAGGATTTGTTGGCAATTGCACCCGAGTATGAAGCTCGCGTTGCGGCTTTAATTGAGCAAAAGCAGCTTCAAATTGGACCGTATTATTGCCAGCCGGATTGGCAGCTTACCGGGGGGGAGCTGCTCATTCGGAATTTGATATACGGCCGTTCCGACCTCGCTCGCTTTAATGGACAAATGGACGTTGGCTGGCTAGTAGACACCTTTGGCCACATTAGCCAATCACCCCAAATTCACCAACTGTTTGGGCTGGAGGCCATCTACGTTTGGCGGGGCGTGCCAAAACTAGAACCTTACTTCAATTGGCAAGGGGCGGATGGCAGCCAACTGTTTGCCGTCGATCTGTTTGGTGGCTACCGGAATTTGTACGGCATTACCCATGCCCCAGAAGTTGCTGTGGAGCGGTTGGAGCAGGAGGTTGCCAAGTTACGGCCGTTCTACCCCACCCCCGATATTCCCCTGTTTGACGGCTATGATTTAGAAGACAACCCCGAAGACCCTGTTACCTTCTTAAAAGAGAGTGCCAGCGTCAACGGCGACCTGAACCTGCAAGAAGTGACCCCGACCTCCTTTGTGGAGGCGATTTCTGAACAAAATCTGCCTTTGCCAACCATCGTTGGGGAATTGAACTCTGGTAAATATGGCGCAACTTTCCCCGGCGTTTATTCGGCACGTACTTACCTGAAAGTGATGGCACGTGACTGCCAGCAGCTACTTTTTCAGGTAGCAGAACCGCTGGCGGCGATGGCGCGGCTGCACGGCCGTTCCTACCCAGCCGACAAGTTTGAACAGTGGGGCAGGTTGCTTCTGCAAAACGCAGTTCATGATTGCATTTGCGGCGTCAGCATAGACCAGGTGCATGAAAAAATGATCTACAGCTATCGCCAAACCTTTGACGCGCTGCGCGATGAGGCGAAGAATGCGTTGGCTGCCATTCTGACCAATTTTGCCACTGGCGAATATGCAGTTAGCACAAATCCAATGGCGCAGCCAGGCTGGCAGCTAGGGGAGGCTCAGCTAGTTAGAACCGAAGCTCATGGTGTTGGCGTTTGGCCTATTGAAAAGCGGGCAAATATCGAATTTACTCAAATTCCCGTAGAAAATTTCACTTGGGAAAATGAATATTTCTCTGTAACCGTCATGTCCGACGGGTTGGTACAGGTAAATGGGCAAACATTCGGCCGTTTTTTGGTGTGGGCAGAAGAAGGCGACACATACTCAACTGAATTGGGTGAGCTGCTGGGAGAATTACGGCCGTTATCACCCATCACCCTCACCAAAACCTCACAACACCACGCAACGCTCACCTTCACGGCAGGCTGGCACAACGACGATATTGAAATCAATGCCCAAGTTGCTCTCCATTTGGACGATTCCCAGCTAATCCGTTGGGACGTCGTTTTGGATTCTCGCGGCAGCAACGTGCGGGTCGATCTCGCTTTTGAGACGGGCCAGCCGGGTGACATTTTTGCCGGAATGCCCTTCGACGTAGTGCAGCGACCCGTCGCCGACACCGATTTGCTGCCCCGCCAACTGCCAGACAACTTAGCTAAAGTATTGCTCGGCCAGCGTGAGCTAGGCAGCGTGAAAGATTTCCCATTTCATGATTTTGTGGCGATTGGAGATGAGCAAAGCTGCACGGCCGTCCTAGCCAAAGGCATCAATGCCTACACCTCTACAGAAGATGGCACCATTGCCCTCACCCTGCGGCGATCCGTCGAGTGGCTGACGAAAGCAGATTTGCGGGATCGAGAAGGTGATGCTGGCCCATTTTTCTACGTGCCAGACGGCCGTTGCGAACGCACCGTCTACCATGAAATTGCGGTTGCCGTTGGCACATTTGCTCCAGAGTCAATGACGCTACAAAAGCTGAATGCCAGCTTCCAAAACCCGCCGCTTATTGTGCAAGGTGAAGGAAACGGCAGCCAAACCACATGGTCATTGCTGGCAGAAACGCTCCCCATGAGCGCCCTGACCGTGCAAAACGAGACGTTGCTAGCACGACTGTACAATCCAACAAACGCACCCCATACGTTGCAGCGGCCGTATACCCAGGCGGATGTTTGGGGGGAAAGAGTTGAAGAAGTTACGGCCGTTCCCGCCAAAAAAATCATCACCCTGCAACTACCGCACGGCTTACCCGCCACCAACGACAGGCAAGCAACTGTCACCTGGCGCAACCAACCCCGTTGGCGCGTAGGACAAAATGAGAGTGTGCCAGATACGGCCGTTCTGGATCAACTCCAAGCCAAAATCAAAAAGTTGGAAGCTGAAATTGCCGCGGCACAAAGCCAGCTAGAGCAATGTCAGGGCAAAGAGAAATTGCGCTGGCAGCATCGCATCTATATTTTGGATCGGGAGCGATTGGAATTTAAACTGTCGCATCTGCTCAACACCCGCAAATTGGCGTCTAATGGCGAAAATGATTACAACTATCTATACGAACCTGATGATGAAATTGCCGAAATTGGCATTGCCCTAAACCGCTTACGCATCAAGCGGCGCATTTTTGATTATGTGGCCACCGTGCTCGACTAAAACCACGCCATGAACAAAGATATTCTTGAGCATTTGACCTTCCTTTACGGTGCAGAAACGGCCGTTCAACTCCTCCCTAAATTTGCTGAAAAAATCGAAGCAGTTCGCCCACAGCAACCAACTAGGGTAGCTTTTTTCGACGAAAAAGACAGCGTGCTCATCACCTATGGCGACCAGGTACAGGCTCCCGGCGAAGCCCCGCTAAAAACGCTGGCACACTTTTGCGCCGAGAAGCTAGACGGCCGTATCCAAACCATCCACCTACTCCCCTTCTACCCCTACTCCAGCGACGATGGCTTTTCTGTGATTGATTACAAAGCGGTAGACCCCGCGCTGGGCAGTTGGGAAGATGTGGCCTCTTTCCGCGACAGCTTCCAGCTCATGTTTGATGCCGTCATCAACCACATTTCCGCCAAGAGCCATTGGTTCCAGGGCTACCTGAACGGCGATCCCGACTATGAAGACTTTTTCGTGGCCGTTGACCCCCAGACTGACCTTTCGGCCGTGTTTCGCCCCCGCGCCCTGCCCTTACTCACCCCCTTCCAGACCAAATCCGGCACGCGCTACTTGTGGACCACCTTCAGCGAGGACCAAATTGACCTGAACTATGCGAACCCCAACGTGCTGCTGGCCGTGTTAGACACCTTGCTCTTTTATGTGGCGCAGGGTGCCACCACCATTCGGCTCGATGCGATTGGCTTCATGTGGAAGGAAATTGGTACCCGCTGCCTCAATTTGCCGCAAACGCACCGTATTATCCAGCTCATGCGCTCAGTTTTGGATGAAGTCGCTCCGCAGGTGGTGCTTATTACCGAAACAAACGTGCCGCATGAAGAGAATATTTCTTACTTTGGCAACGGCCGTAACGAAGCCCAAATGGTATATAACTTTTCCCTGCCGCCGCTGCTGCTGTACACCTTCCACAGTGGCAATGCCCAGCAGCTTGCCGAATGGGCCAGTACGCTGGAACTACCGTCTGAGCGCGTCACCTTCTTCAACTTTTGCGCCTCGCACGACGGCATCGGCCTCACGCCCGCACGCGGCATCCTGAGCGACGCCCAAATTGAGGCAATGGCCGCGCGTGTGCGAAGGCTGGGCGGGTACGTCTCCTACAAAGCCAACGGCGACGGCACGCAAGCGGCCTATGAACTCAACATCAACTACCTCAACGCCCTCGGCGTACCCGGTGCCAATGAATCTGAGGAATTGATGGCCCGTCGCTTTTTGGCGTCGCAGGCGATTATGCTGGCGCTGCGCGGCGTGCCGGGCATTTACTTCCACAGCCTGTTTGGTTCACAAAATTGGCACGAGGGGGTGCAGCAAACCGGGCGGAACCGCAGCATCAACCGGCAAAAATTCCAGCGGGACGCATTGGAACAGGAGCTAACGAGCGGCTTGCGGCAGCTTGTGTTTTCGGGCTACAGTCACCTGCTGCGGCTGCGAACCAATGAAAAAGCGTTCCATCCAGTAGGAGAGCAGCAAATTCTCAATCTGCACCCAGCCGTGTTTGCCGTTTTGCGGTCGCACCAAGGTGAAGCAGTGCTTTGCCTACAAAATGTCTCTTCACGCGGCGTACAAATTGAACTCCCGTTAACGGGGCGGGATTTGGTGACGGGAACGGCCGTTCCCACCAAGCTCACCCTCGCCCCCTACCAAATCACCTGGATCAAACCATCATGAACATTGGTGTCATTTCTACTCGACTGGCAGGCACCGACGGCGTTTCCTTGGAATCTGCCAAAATTGTGGACGTGGCCAAGCAGTTTGGCCATAAATTTTATTACTGTGCCGGCGAGCTGGATCCCGAACTGAAAAAACGCGGCCTGGAAGACCCGCGTCTTCATTTTGAAGACGAGGTTGCCAAAAATTTGCATGATCGCGCTTTTTTTGAGAAAGAAACGGCCGCTACTCTCCTCCCTGACATCCAAAAAAGAGCGGCGGAATTGAAACGGCCGCTACGCCAATTCATCACCCAAAATAACATTGAGTACATCATCGTCCAACAAGCATTTGCTGTGCCCATGCAGTTGCCGCTTGGCCAGGCTATCACAGAAGTTTTGGCTGAATTAAAGATACCCAGCTTTGCCCACAACCACGACTTTTACTGGGAACGGTCACGCTTTCAGAACAGCCAAATCGAGAATTATCTGGACCAATTTTTCCCGCCCGATTTGCCCAATCTGACACACGCCACCATCAACTCGCTAGCCCAAACCGCCCTGCGGCAGCGACGCGGGCTAGACAGCCTCGTCATCCCCAACGTGTTTGATTTCCACACGCCGCCACCCGGCATTGACGACTACAACACCGATTTCCGGCAGGCGATTGGGCTTGCGGGGGATGATTGGCTCATTTTGCAGCCCACCCGTGTTGTTCCGCGCAAGGGAATCGAGCTTTCGATTGAACTGCTGCATCAACTCAACGATCCACGCGCTAAGCTGGTCATCACCCACAAAGCTGGGGATGAAGGGCTAGGCTATCTACACGAACTCGAAGCCCTGGCCAAAGCTAAAAATGTGGTTTTGATTTATTCAGGGGACATAGTGGATGATCAGCGACGACAGGAGGGCGGCCAAAAAATCTATTCGCTGTGGGACACCTACCCGCACGCCAATTTGGTGGCCTACCCCAGCTTTATTGAAGGTTTCGGCAACGCACTCATTGAAACGATCTACTTTAGGTTGCCCGCCGTAGTGAACCGCTACCCGGTTTATGCGGCCGACATCGGCCCGCTGGGCTTCCACTTTGCCGAGATTGAGTGGGAAATGACGCCAGAAACGGTGGAGACTGTGCGTGGTTGGTTAGAGAATGCGGAAACGGCAGTTCCCGCCACCACCCACAACTACAAACTCGCTACCCAACATTTCTCCTACCAAACCCTGGCTGCGTTACTCGCCCCCATCCTCAAATAACCCAACGCTGCTTACCCAAACCGGCTTTGACTTGTCATTTCGAGCCGCTTTTTGGCGAGAAATCCCTACCGTGATTCGTAAGTTGGCTGCCAACAATGTTGGCGAGATTTCTCGGAGAACCTCGAAATGACAAATTCAAAATTGTTGCGCTATTTGGCAATTTGATTGATTAAGGCAAATAGATGATCGCTAAATATGGCTGAAAAGTATCAGACCCTTCACGACTAGAAAAGTCCCGAATACCTAAATCCCCCAAGCTTACAAGACATAAACCATGATTGTCGGCCAAGCTACTATATTGCTGCTGTACAATGGAGGTAACGTCCCAGCTAAACCAACCCGGGCTAAGCCCCACAACGCGATTGGCCTGATGCCCAGAATCACATATTGGAGCCTCATATTCACCCTCGACCCATGGCGAAATTGCTCGCTGGGCGATTATCTCAACGCTCGATTCTGAACCTTCATTCAGGTAAAGATAGAGCTTTGCCTCCTGAATTGTTACGCCAGTTGGTAAATTTGATAAGTTGAAGCGAAGTGTAACAAGCCCATTAGCAGGAGTAATCAGCCTTAAATCTGGACCAAATGAATAATCTTCGCCTGTGGAAAATGGTCCTGCCCTCCGATACCATTGGTCAGCGTCTGCAATCAGGTCAACACTCACCGGCTCAGGCGTTGGTGTCATAGTTGGTGGCGGTAATGTAGCAGTTGGTGGTGGTGTAGCAGTTGCAGCCGGTAAAACAGTCACTGGTGTATGCGTTGGCGTCGGGACGGGCGTGTCGGTCAGAGGCAGTGGCGTAAAGGCTTTGGTCGGCGTGGCAATGTTGCTAATCGTTGTCGCCTGTTGCATCATAGCCGTTGGGGTATCTGTTGCTTCTTGGGACAACAGGACTCCTTCACCAAATAATGCCGTTATGAGCACACCTAGTCCACCTATCGCTGTTATAACGGCCGCACACCCTGTAAGAATGCCAGGGAACGTTCCCCAGAAGGATTGTTTGCTATTTTTGTTCTTACTGTCTTGCATGGGTCATCATTCCTCATCTTTCCCGCTTTTACACAAAAATACACACGTTACTTCATAAACGAAATTATAAGCGGAATTCAGTTACTTGAGGAATAAATGACTATTTTTTTTCTTATCGGATCATCGGTCGGGGGTGACGGCGCGCACGTTGCCCAGGGCGTTCACCTCCAAAATCCAGCGGCTGCCGTCGTCAAACTCGGTGAATTCATTCAAATCACGGGGGCGGTAGGTGTAGGAACGGCCGTCTGCCCAAAAATAAACCTCATACGCCTCCGTCTCCTCGCCTAGCCGCTGGTCTTGCGCCAATGTGGGGTCAGGCCAGCGCGGCTCAAAATCATCCCCAGTCAGCGAGACCAAATCAAACTCCCGCCAGGCAAGCTGGGTAAAGGTGCAATAATCATCATACACCTGGTATTCGCAATCCTGCACCACTTCACCCAGGCCCGTGCCGGTATCCAGCGTGTACGGCGTCCCGCACACCTCTACCGAATTTGGCGCAGGATTTGGCTGCGTGCGCCGCACTTCCTGGCGGCAAGAGAGGATTTCGGCATCATTTGGCACGCGATCCAGCCATGTTTCACTTTCTACCGGAATCAGGGCTTCGATGAGAACGGCCGTTTCCCACGATACTCCCTGCACCTCCCCCACAATCTCCTCGGTGCGGCTTGAAATAATCATCACGGCAATGCAAGCAACCACAAACAGCCCCAAAATGCCAAACAGCACAAAGCGTGATGCCCTTGATCTGCCTCTGGCTGGCCTCATTTGTGGTCTTGGTGTGGCTGGCTTGGGACGGTCTGGTTTGGGCAATGCGGCACCGCATTGGGAACATTGCAGCGCCGTGCCGGGGTTCATCGAGCCGCAGTGCGTACAGGCCACATCTGGTACTGCCTTTTTCTGATGTGCGCCCACCACCTGCCCCGCCTCACGTGCCGAAGCCTCGGTGAGGTCAGCCAGGCATTGGCTGCATTGGGTGGCGGTGGCTGCGTTGCGCGTGCCGCAAAATGGACAATGCACGTCTGGGCCAGCGGCCGCCTGGGCAATCAGCTTTTCATCTTGAATCAGCGATTCTTGAGCCACTTGCTCAAACTGCACGTCGTCAGGCTGGGCCGCGCTGCAGTTGCGGCAAATCTTATCAACGCCCTTGTTGCGCGTGCCGCAGGCAGGGCATTCCCACTCTAGATGAACATAGCCAACGGTTTTTTTGGTCATTACACACTCCAGTAAGGAGACTACAAAAGTCTTTGAGACTTTTGTAGTCTGGTCTCTCTAAGGATGCCAATCCCTATATTCTTCGTGGAAAGCAATAAAATCTTCTCGACCGCCAAACCATTGTAAAACGGTTTCACGCTGAACGGCCGTTTCCTGGTCACTTAGAATAGCTCGGTAGGAACTGTACGGCCACTCCTCAAAATGCGTACACAAACCAGCGCGGATTGGGTTGGCATGAATATAAACCACCAGCCGCATCCGGTAGCCTAAATCGTCGGCTGGTTTGCGCTTGAATTTGCGTTGAAACAGGCTGCCGGTACGGCCGTATCGCTTGTTGAAGCTTTTGGCGTAAGAGATGAAAAAGTCGCGGAACGCTTTTTCGACGGGGGAAAGTTTGGCAGGCTCTTTTGGGCTGTGACCTGGATTTTCGTTTATGCGGTCTAGCAGGTGAAAATGGTTGGGCATGAGGCAGTAGGCGCAGGTGCTGACGTGCGGGGCAAGGTATTTTTTGTACTGTTGCAGAAAATAGCGGTAATTCTCGTCTTCGCGGAAGATGGTTTCGCGGTTGTTGCCCCGGTTAAAGATGTGGTAGTAACTGCCTGGTTCCATCGGTTGATCCTTTGATGATAGGTAGACAACAAAAGTTTTAAAAACTTTTGTTGTCTAGGTTTTGCTCGCTGCAAGACTACAAAAGTCTTGAAGACTTTTGTAGTCTCATTGGCCACTGGCCCGCTCTAAATTCAAGGCCAACAATCTCTCCAGAATTTGCTCGTCCGTCAGGTCGTGGGGCCAGCCGTAGGCGTCGAGGACTGCTTGGTCGAGCGCAGCATGAATATCGTCCAGTTCCTGAATGTCGGCGCGGGTGACGGATTTGCGGGTCACTTTGTCGAACTCGGTTTGGTCCCAGAGGGTGGGTGCGGTAGGGGCGACCCGGCGGGTCGCCCGTACGGTGCTGCGATAGTAAACCAGGCCGTTGTACAGGTTGGTGAGAGTACGTTTTTTGACCATTTTGTCGTAGGCGGTGCCTAGCCCGGCGTAGAGGCCGTCGCGGGGAGGATTGAGCCAGTTGGCACGCCAGGCCACCAGCGCCCGCGCCCAGTGGGCAATGGCCGCCACGCGCTCGTCAGTAGCTTCGCTGGGTTCCTGGCCGGGTGGCCACGGAAAGGGGAAGGTTTCAAAGCAGGTTGTGTTATTGTAAGTGGGGCGACCGCCATCCGAGCCATCACCATGCCGTGAAGAGGTTGCCAATGACCAAGTTTCATGAACCCGCGAATGCAAAACACCAAAGAAATAATCGTCTTCTCTTGTTATCGCAAAAAGTCTACTATCTGGAAGCAACTCGACATTAGCCCATATAAATATCCGATGCTTGGCTACTCTTGGTGTAATGATCACTCGTGATAACCCCTGTCTTGCTGCTTTTAAGTCGCTTCCACTTCTGCCAAGTCGCCACCAATAAGTTCTTCTTTGGCGGTCGTTATTCTTTTCCCGAAATGACCGGATATTTTCCTCGACATATTCAAACGGTAGTTTATACATTGCCGCTTCATCTAAGCTTCTTTCTTCAAAGTCGATTATCCACATATTGCGCGGACGTTTTGTAACATCCGAAGCATTCATCCAGGGCTTTACAACATCACTGTTGTCAATGTCAGTGGTATTGACGTCTAGTAGCATCTTTTCTGCTATGGGATTTTGAATATCAAATGCCCCCACTTTTACAGGCCCTTGAAAGGTAAGATTTGTATTTTCATTCAACCGTTCAGCCTGCGTGAGGTCAATTTGACTGGTTAAGTCGGAATTTATTTGGCTAACGACCTCGCCATCTAGCATGTATTTGGAGATTGAACCATCATCAAAACCAACAATTGATACGCGTACAGAAGCACCGTCAAGTATCCAATCCTTGTCACTCCAAGCCATAAAAATATTTCCACTGGCTTTTATTCGATCCAAAACTAAACGATTTCCACCCATTCGGATAGCTTGAGTTGCAATTAAACCAGCACATCTCGCCTTATTTTCACCAATCTGCTTTTTAGCCCGTTCAAACCAGTAAATAACTAGGTCGGATTGTCCAGATAGCTTTGGATAAAGACCACGCAAATCTTCAACATATTTGCTACCTAATTCTGTTCGCATTTTTTTGTTACCCAAAAACGGCGGATTGCCAATGATGACGTCGGCAGCGGGCCAGTTGGGTACGGTGGGGGTGTTGTTTTCATCGTAGGCCAGAATCGCATCCATCCGCTGGATGTTGTGCAGGGGGCGCAGGATGGGGTCGGTGATGTCGCCAAAACCATTTTCATTGCGCCATTGCAGGTAGCCAATCCAGGCCGTAATTTGGGCCAGCTCGTGGGCGTACGGGTTAATCTCGATGCCGTACAGCTGCTCTGGGTTGACAGTGAGGGGTATTGGCGGTTGTCCAACCGCTGGCAGCCCCTTCCGCGCCGCGAAGGCAATCACCTCTTTTTGCAGCCCCAGCAGCTGGCGCAGCGCCACGTACAAAAAGTTGCCGGAGCCGCAGGCGGGGTCCAGCACACGCACGCTGGCAATTTCTTGGGCGAAGTCGGTGAGTTGTTGCCAGACAACAGTTTTCTCTGAGAAAACTGTTGTCTGCATGGCGGCAGCTTTGCGCCGCACGGTGTCCCACTTTTGCCGCAGGGGAGCCATCAGCACCGGCTCGACGATGAGCATGATGTCATCTTCGCTGGTGTAATGTGCGCCAAGCTGGGCGCGTTTGCCCTCGTCAATAACGCGCTCAAAAAGCGTGCCAAAAATGGAGGGGTCTACCTGCGCCCAATCCTGCTCGGCCGCTTGCAGCAGCAGTCGCCCCAAATCGTGGGGAATGTCGGGCACAAAATCATCGTCGAACAGGGTGCCATTAAAGTGGCGGATGGGCCACAGGCCAAAGGTGCCGCCGTCGCGCATTTTGGCAAACAGTTCTTGCAAGACGGGGCGTAGCTCGGCGTAGTTGTCGCCCCGCGCCCGCACCACTTGGGTAAAGAGATTGTCGGGCAGCAGCCCCATATCTTCGGCAAAGAGGGCAAAGAGCAGGCGCACCAAAAAGTGGGCCAGCTGCTCGTTGCTGTAGGCTTCGTCACCCAGCAGGTCGCGGTGCTTTTTCATCTCTTCGGCCACGCGCAGCAGTGAATCGGCGGTGGCTTTGGTGATGTTTTGGCGCGTTTTGGCCGGTTTGAACCGCTCTGGCGTAAAAAATGCCCAGCCGAGCTTCTCGACGCCATCCCCGTGCAGCAGCTCATCAAAGGTGATGGTGTGGGTAAGGATGGGGTAGTTGTTGAAGTTGGTGTGAATGACGATGGTGTGGATGTCGCTGGTGATGAGCAGGGGTGGATTTTCGAGTGCCTCGCGGTAAAGCTGTAGCTGCTGGTACGCTTTTTCTAAATCTTTGTGCGGCCCTTTGTATTCCCAAATGAAGCGTTCGCGGTAGAAGACGTCGGCAAAGCCTTTGGCACCGTCTGGCTTGGCGGTTTGGGTCTCGAAGGAGAAATCTCGCCCGCTGGGATCGTGTTCCAGCGGCGGGGCATGGCCGACGAGTTGGCAGATGTCGTTGAAGTGGGATTGGGAAACGGCCGTTTCTTTCTGCTGTATTTGCGACCATTTAGCGATGAACTGTTGGGGCGTCATTTTTGGCATACCGTTTTATAGCAAAAATCGAGAGAACTGTACAGAGCGAAGCGTAGATTTCAAAAGTCTCGACCTTTCTGGCAAATAGCGAGACTATCTGCAAGACTTTTGAAATCTTTAGGACTTACACATTCGCCCTAATTAGACTACAAAAGTCTTGGGTCTAATGATGTAAATTCCAAAGAGAATAAGACTTTTGTAGTCTTCATTGCGGAAGACGACCAGGGCGAGGCAATCGGAGAAACGGCCGTTTGCTAAGCCAAGATCGTGGCCGATTGCCTCGCCCCTACACAACCGATTTTTTTATGGGGTCAAAATTACCAGGCGGCTAATTCCTTCATGGCCACGATTTTGCTCACCTTGATCCGCACCAGGTATTCACCGGGGACGCTGTTGCGCTTGCCGAAGGCTTCGGCCTGGTCTGCGCCCATGTAGCGGACACCAATGCGGGTGGCCCATTTGAGGCTTTCCGCCAAATCTTCGCTGATCTCTACCGTGCCTTCGACCATCACGAAGGCGTAGGGGGCTACTTCTTCATCTACGGTGAGGGCGATACGGCCGTCTCTTACCAAATTCTTCCCCTTCACCGAGCTGTGCCAGGTGTTGAAGATCAGGTCGTCGCCGTCTAGCACAAACCAGATGGGGGCGACGTGGGGACGGCCGTCTTTGCGGACGGTGGCTAATTTGCCGGTGCGGGTGCCGGTGGCTAAAAATTCGTAGGCTTCTGCTTGGGTCATCTTTTTCATGTTGGGTCTCCTGTTGTCAAAGGAGATTTCAAAAGTCTCGAATCTTTCTGGCAAATAGCGGACTACGTGCAAGACTTTTGAAATCTTTTCATGGGAAATACGTAAAAGGGCGAGTAAAAGGGCGAGGCAGTTAGTGAGTTTGTTGGTTTTGCTTGGCAATGATCGTTGCCAACTGCCTCGCCCCTACCTTGATTGATTATTGATTTGAAAATTCTGGTAAAATAATATTGTAGATGGCAGGGAAGTAAAATGGAAACGGCCGTTCTCACTACGGTCTCATCATATTATGCCCAAAATGTGGGACAATAATAGCAAGGAATCTACCTAAAAAGCCGCAGAGACATTCCAAAACGAGGGAAACCCTCAAAAATCTCTATGCCTATGGGCAGACCTCTGTGGCCATTTAATAGGACGGGAAAAATGAGTCGAGATAACTGGGACATCCCAGAAGTGTTCCGGCGAGCAATGGAAGAGGCTGGCTGGGAAGGTAATCGGGGCGAGGGCGGCGAAGGTGGTGAAGGCGGCGACCGTCCGCCCTTCCCTAGCCGTCCGCGCCGCCCACGCGGCAGCAACCGCAACTTGTGGATCATCGGGATTATATTTTTACTGTTCATCAGCCTCAACTGGCTGGTGGGCATCTACACAGATTGGCTCTGGTTTACGGAACTGACCTACGAAAACGTATGGCTAACGCGCTGGAGCTACCAATTTTTTAGCTTTGTGGCCTTTTTCATCATTGCCTTCCTCATTTTGTGGGGCAACTGGGCCATCGCCCGCCGCCGCGCTATTAAAGATACACCTGAGTACAATCCGCGCTTTTTGCAAATTGGCGCCGTTAAGTGGATTTTGCTGGGTCTGGCACTCTTTTTATCCTTTGGTTTTGCCAGTTCCATTGCGGTGCGTTGGGACGAATTTTTGCTGTTCCTCAATCGCGTTCCCTTCGGCACCGATGATCCCATCTTCAACCGAGACATCAGCTTTTATCTGTTTGAGCTGCCCGTGTATGAGGCGCTCCAGCAGTGGCTGGTGTCGCTGCTGCTGCTCACCATTTTGGGCACGCTGGCAATCTATGCTGTGAATAACGTGATCGAGATTCAGCGGGGCAAATGGCGTCCCTGGGAATCGGCCGTTTTGCGGCAGCATGTGGCCTTTTTAGCGGCGCTCATTTTGCTGCTGTGGGCCAGCGGCAATCTTTTTGAGATTTTTAACCTGAACTATTCCAGCAGGGGCGTGGTGTTTGGCGCTAGCTACACAGACATCAATGCGTCGCTGTACGCGCTGTACGGCCAAATTGCTTTCATGGTGCTGGGTGCCCTGGTAATGCTTGTGAATATTTTCCGGTTGAGTTTACGGCCGTTGCTCGTAGCGGGCGGGTTATGGCTGCTGACCACCATTTTGGTGGGCGGCGTCTATCCCTCCCTGCTGCAACGGTTCGAGGTGGAGCCAAACGAGCTGGTGCGCGAGACGCCGTACATCCAATACAACATTGATTTCACTCGGCTGGGCTTTAATCTGGACGAAATTCAAACCCGCGACTTTGCCCAGGTGGATCCACTCAACCAGGCCGACATCAACGCCAACAGTGACGTATTGAACAATATTCGTCTGTGGGATTATCGTCCGCTCCAGGCCACGTACACGCAGCTTCAGGCGTTACGGCCGTATTATGTCTTTGGCGAAATTGACATTGATCGCTACGAAATTGATGGCGAATTGCAACAAGTGATGCTGGCCACCCGTGAGCTAGACAAAAGTCAACTTCCTTCACTCGCCTGGGTGAATACTAAGCTAGAGTTCACGCACGGGTATGGCATTGTTATGAACCCTGTAGACCGCTTCACTGCCGACGGCCAGCCAGAATTTTTCATCAAGAATCTGCCGCCGGAAAGTGAAATTCCGCTAGAAGTGACTCGACCAGAAATCTACTACGGCGAATTAGCCAACGATGAGGTGTTTGTGGGAAGCGACCGGGATGAATTTAGCTACCCCAGCGGCAACGAAAACGTCTACTCCAGCTACCAGGGCACGGGCGGCGTCCCGCTGGATAGCTTCCTCAAGCGGCTGGCGTTTGCCTTCCGCCTGGGCGATACTAACGTACTGCTGAGTGATGAAATCAACACCCAAACCCGCATTCAAATTCATCGCCAAATCCAGGAGCGCATTGATATGATCACGCCGTTCCTGGCCCTGGACAGCGATCCATACATTGTGCTAACCAACGATGGCAATTTGGTTTGGATTCAGGATGCGTTTACGTATAGCGGCCGTTTCCCTTACGCCACCCCCGATTCAGCCACCAACATCAACTACATTCGCAACGCTGTCAAGATCACCATTGATGCTTACAATGGCACCATCAACTACTACATTGCCGACGAAGATGATCCGATCATTCAGTCATACAGCAACGCCTTTCCTGGCCTATTCAAGCCACTCAGCCAGATGCCAGAAAGTTTACTTAGCCATCTGCGCTACCCTGAAGATTTGTTCACCATCCAGGCAGAACAATATTTGCGCTACCACATGACAGACGTGCGTGTCTTCTTCAACCAGGAAGATGTGTGGCAGATTCCGCAAGAGGTTTTTGAAGGCAATCAACAGCCAATGGAACCATACTACGTTATCATGCCGCTGCCCGGCGAGGCGGAAAGCGAATATTTGATGATCCAGCCATTCAATCCGGTGGGCAAAGACAACATGATCGCCTGGATGGCCGTCCGCAACGACCCGGAGAATTATGGCGAATTGGTGGTTTACGAACTGCCAAAGCAAGAGTTGGTCTTTGGGCCGCTACAGGTAGAAAGCCGCATAGATCAGGAACCAACTATTTCGCAGCAGTTTTCGCTGTGGGATCAGGGTGGCTCTAACGTGATTCGTGGCAACCTGCTGGTCATTCCGCTAAATGACAGCTTTTTGTACGTGGAGCCCGTCTATCTGCGTGCCGACACCAGTGCCTTGCCGGAGCTTAAGCGAGTTATTGTGGCGACAGATACGCGCATTGCGATGGACACGTCGCTGAATGGTGCGCTCTCCGCGTTGCTGCTAGAGTCTCCGGGGGATATTGTGGTGGAGGATGAGGGAGATGGCGATACGGCCGTTTCCACCGAAGACAGCCCTCCCGTCCAAACAGCCCCTGTAGACGCGACGGTTGAAGAGCTGATCAGTGCAGCTAATACCCACTTTGAAGCTGCTCAAGCCGCCCAGCGCGACGGTGACTGGGCCACCTACGGCGCAGAACTGGCCGCTCTGGAAGAAACGCTCAACCGACTGGTTGAGCTGACAGGTGAAACACCATAAACTAACCCCCTCCCTAGCCCTCCCCTTGCGGGGGCTGAGGGGAGGACACCTTTTCAGGCAAGCCTAGGGTCGGGCAAGAATTGTAAATTGTAAATTGATAAAATGGTTATGTCTCAAAACAAACTCAAAGAAGAATTGAAGCCCCTCTTTGAACAAACTCCAATGACGACGTATACGGCCGTCTGCATGACGCTGCATTGGTTGAGCAAGACCTTGCGAAACCGCAACGCTTCCCAAAGCAAGCGACCAAGCATAGGCGACCACCAGGAGAACAAGCAGACGATCCATATGGTCTGGATGACTAATCCGACTGTCTGCCCAATGCCAGCCACCGCTTTTGAGGTCGCGGAAACTTTGCTCCTGCCAATTGCGGTTGGCATACTCAAAGCCAGTCAGCGTAGTGTCATTGGTTACCAACGCCCATGCTTGGTCATAGCCTGCGCTCCAAATCGCATGTGCGGTTGCTGGCAACCGGCCGCGCTGCTTGAAAGCGAGTCCATCAGCCGACCACTGTTGACCAGCCTGTACCATGTTGGCAATGGCAAAATCGCCTGCCTCGGTGCAGATTTTGGTCATGCTGGTAACGCGAAACAGATAGCACCAACCCAAGCTGGCCACAGCCTGACACAAATCAGGAGATGTCCCAATCCCTCGGTCAGCCAACACCACGACGTTTCTGTCTGCTGCAATGCCCTTCTTGACAGTTTGCAACAGGGCTGTGACCATGCCAACTTGCCCCTCGGCTGGGTACTGGTCATGATTGTTGGCAATATAACAACGCCAGGCCAGAGGGATACAACGTCCTTCCCAGGCAGCGCCAACCACCATGGCAGCCAAGCGGTCTTGCAACTTTGTCTCATCCACCAGCAGATAAAGCTTGCCTGGTGGCAACTGGCTGACAATCCAGGCTGTCCATTGGCTGAAGAAGGCTTGCAGAGGAAAACGTTTGTTGTCCAGAAAACGTCGCAAGCGACGGGCACAACTTTCGACCCTCTCGCCTGTAGCAACCTGGCGGGCAATCTGTTGCTGTTGGCAGCTTTCTGCTCGCATGATGCCCAGGCTAAACAAGCCGACGTTATCGACTTGCCAGCTATTGAGACAAGGCAATTGGCTGGCGATTGTTTGATTCCATTGATAAAGTACTGGATAGCTCATTTTGGCCTCCTTCTGACGTTTTGGAACACATCAGAATTGTCCTTGATGAGCTATTCTTTTTTCAACCCTCTAAACATGTCCTCCCCTCAGCCCCCCCCTGGGGGAAGGCAAACCGGGACGACAGGTTAATGGTTGGTATCATTGCCTGTTCTATCCCGTTTTGCACCTCTACTCAAAACTAAAGTAAGAGGATTCGCTCAATCATGGGCATAATTTTCTTACCAAAGCAAATAACTGGTCGATTGTTCTCGGTTTGACCATCATCTGAATTCACTCAATAATCTCTGAAGGCTGAAATGCAATTAAGAGTTTAGGAAACTCACAATTGAGTGATGTTTTTTCGAAATGCCTCAAACCATGCTATGAGCACAATAGGTTGTATTTGTTAATGATTACTCAAAATCTGATGCTTGCAAAGATTGACCCGTCACATGATTATAGGATTCGACGATCAGTTGAAAAGTGATATCTAATTCAGCTATATTCAGAGGTGTGAAAAGCATCACAAATCCATCCCATCCTTCTCGTTCATCTGCCCAAGGATGCCTCTCACCCCACCCCTTTTCTGCAACTTCCAAAGCCCGCTCATAGGGTAAGGGTGCATGTAAACTACCATCAGGATGAATATGAGCAAACTCACGACCTGAAACAATAACTTCTGGATGCGCCAGATCAATATCATCACTTAACCACATTCCTCGTGCCCCTGGCAAAGAGACAATAGTTGGTCTGTTTTCTACGCCGGGCAGCGAAAATGCTCGTCGCGAAAGCTCTTCATTAATTGCCTCAATAGACACGACCCCAATTTGTACATGTGGTACCGTACCGCTTGTTTGCGTGCGTGCCCCTGATCGCTCAGGCAGGGAGAAATGAGATGTTTCCGCTAAGGATTCATCTGATGTCTCATTCTCTTCTTCATTGGGGGGAAGTTCAAGGTCATCGTAGTAATATTCTTCGTCATAGGTGGAATTTTCTGCAACCTCAGGGGTCGCGACTTCGTTGATCTGTATCCCATCGGCCTGTTCTTGATTGCCTGAACAGGCCCCTAGAAGGGTAACCGCAGTTATGAGAATAATTAGCACTTTTATCCATTTATCCATATTTATTCTCCTATTAAGTCAGGTGGATGGAGATCAGTCCTGAACAGTTTCGGCAGGATGTATCTAATATTATCCTTTGAAATGAGCGGGTAATAGGCAGAATTTCAGCTCGAAAAGTAAGAAGGCAGATTTAAAAATAGAGTTGTTCTAGTTGAACTACTCTATTTTTTACACTGGATCGAGGTGGAAGGGATGGACAATTTTATCAAAGGCGATTATCAAGTAATATACTGCTTGCCCCTGTGATAGCAAAAGACAATGAAGCAACACCTAAAATCAAAACGAATTCATAACCGTTTTCGCTAACAAAGAAACCATTTGGTAAATGCACAACTAATAGAGCAACAATCATATCGATGGCGAGCAAAAGACCGACAATTCGTGTTCCGATTCCTAAAATTAAAGCGAGGCCTCCCAGCAACTCAAGAAGCGAAACAACAATGGCGAAAAACCCCGCTGCTGGAATTCCTATACTGCCAAAAAAACCGCCTGTCCCCTCAAAACCAAATGTAAAAATTTTCTGCCAGCCGTGTGCAAAAAAGATGATCCCTACAGCAACTCGAATGATTGTCATTGCCACATCAGCTTTATCTGGTGCGGGTTGCAACAACGCTTTTATATTCATTTCTTTTTCTCCTTATTTTCCTAACTAATTATAAATTCACTACCCATTTGCGATTTTTGATAAAGTTTCACGTCCTAGGTTCAGCGTTCATACTTTCCAAAAGATTCACTACTGAAGGTCATAAACTGTGATGTTCATTGTCTCGACATCAAGGATTAACGCCGGATTCTTTCTCAAATCCTGAGATCGAAGCACCGCTGTTTACTTTGCTTGCCCAATGAACGGAAAGGTAAACTAAACCACCTTCGCTTGGGAGTTGAACAATTTTGGATAACAGAAGTTGAATAGCTTTGTTGATTCGGTTGTTTTTAGTTTAGGGAATAAGGAGGAAGCTGGTAAGTGAAAACGTTTAGACGTTCTGGTACTTTCTTTTGAATTGTTCCCGGAACTGGCGTGGTGTGCTTTTAGTTTCGCGTTTGAAAAATCGGCCAAAATAAGATGGATCGGCAAAGCTTAGTGTGAAAGCAACCTCAGCGATGGTCATGTTTGTATGAACAAGGAGCCGCTTAGCTTCCAGAACCCGTCGCTGCCTTAACAATGTACCAGCAGAGACTCCCATTACCTGGCGTACAGTCGTGGTCAAATGCGCAACAGACACGCCTATAGTTTCTGCAAGTTGACCAATGCTGAGTTTTTCAGTGACGCTTTGCTCTACCTGATCTAGGAACTCGCGCGTTATTCGTTGTTCTGCAACTAAACTTTCAGTTGAATTACTCTTTAAATTATAGAATCTCTTGGCTCGGATTAACATCATCTGTAGCATTGAGACAGTCGTTTCTCGCCAACCAAAATCCTGTGTCTTAAATTCAGACTCGACATTATCCATCATTTGCCGAAACCACTTCGCTTCTTCTACTGACAAATAACAGGCTGCTTTGCCAAAAGGACTAAATAGGTCAAGTTGGGGCAAGAGGGAATCATGACCAAAAAAAGGAAATACCTCTTCCTCGAAGAGGATAACAAAACCGACTGGTAATTTTTCTATTTCTTTCCAATAGTGAACTTGACCACGGCCGACAGTGAAGAGTGTGTTGGGGCGGATTGGGTACTCTACAAAGTCAATAATGTGAGTGCCGCTCCCAGATGAAATGAAGAAAAACTCATTAAATGTATGTCGGTGTGGGTTAGGTCCAATAGACCCAGTCGGTGATAATTCAGTCCGGTAAAAATTTAGGGAAATGTCGCTTTGACGAATTCCATCAAGTCGTTGGAGTGGTAATTTATCCATAACCAAAGGGGGTTGTTGATCAGCAGTTGATTCAGTAGTTGCTTACTAAATGTGAAGTGAATTATTGCGTTAACCCATGTTTTCAGCAATCAATGCATTACTATTCGACTTCATACATGAAGCTTTTGCAGCAAATTTGTCATGTAATGTTAATTTTTCTTTTCTGCTAGTTGCAATTTTTCACCAATCTTCCGGTTTGACCTGCTCCCTTTGTTATTGCCAACCTCTACCTTAGTTGTAAAGCTTCAAATTGAGAAGGATGTAACCTGAATGTTGACGGGGAAGGCATCTGGTAGCCCAATGAACTATAAGGTCAAATCGGAGTGTAATGGCGGGCCAATTGATCGTGGGTTCAAATCCCGCTGCCCCGACAGGTGAAGAAAGAGGCTGTATTCCACATAAAAATACAGCCTCTTTTTATTTACCCTAAAGGGATTGAATACCCCGCCATTTGTGGCGAATAGGATCTTTTTCAGTTTTGATACCTCGTCTGCTTGCAGCAGGATAGTTCATTTGCAAATTGCATCAGCCGCATTAAGAAAGCGGTATCATGGTTATTTCGCCTTTTGCAATTTGCGGTAATGCTTGATGTAGCGCATTGAGTATTCATCCCGCCCCAGAATCAAGTCTGTGGCGCGAATGGTGCAGGTGAGGTGTACCGGATTGGTGATGGGACAGCTCACGCCCATTTGCGCCACCAAGGCCATAAATGCCTGATTAACAATTTGGCGTTCCGGCAAGCCAAAGCTTACATTGCTGGCACCGAGCGTCATGTTGACGCCAAATTCGCTGTGAATCAGCTCAATAGTACGTAATGTGATTTGCCCGGCGGTGTGGTCTGCGCTGACAGCCATTGCCAATGGGTCAATGACAATGTCTTCAACGGGAATGCCTAGTTTTCCTGCCCGCTCGATAATTTTCGCCGCGACAGCCAGTCGTTTTTCTGGTTCCATCGAAATGCCATCATCATCAATAACCAACCCAATGACGGGAACCTTATGTTCTTGCACAACGGGCAAAATGGCGGAAAGTGACTTTTCTTCACCGTTCACTGAGTTGACTAACGGCCGTCCCGGTGCAACTTCTAATCCTGCCGCCAAAGCTTTATGATCCGTTGAATCGAGGCAAAGGGGAATGCCAACGTGGTTGGAAACGGCCGTTACTACTTCACGCATCACGGCGGGTTCATCAATTCCTGGCACACCCACATTAATATCCAATACGTCCGCGCCAGCCTGAATCTGGCTATCAGCCAATTCCAGCACGTAATCATAAACGCGTTCTGTAAACGCGCCGGTTAATTTCTTGCGTCGAGTCGGGTTAATACTTTCGCCAATAATCGTAATGGGGCCATCGGTGTCAATCGTGACCGTTTTAGCTAACCCTTTGAGAACAGTTTTCATCAGTTTTTCCTTACAAACTCCTGAAACCGGTTTCAGGTTATTGTAAAATTTTTAGCTTACAAATGCTTTTGCCATTGATGCCGCTTGACCTGCATCAGACGCATACCCGTGGGCACCAATTTGTTCAGCAAATTCGGCCGTTACGGGTGCGCCGCCGACCATCACTTTTACGCTGTCCAACACACCTGCGTCTCGCATCGCATCAATCGTTACTTTCATTTTCGGCATGGTGGTAGTAAGCAGGGCAGACATGCCCATCACTTGCGGTTGGTGTTCGTTAATTGCTTCGATGAAGGTTTGCGGACTCACATCAATGCCGAGGTCAATGACCTCAAAACCAGCGCCTTCCAACATCATGCCGACCAAATTTTTGCCGATGTCGTGCATGTCGCCCTGCACCGTGCCCAGTAACGCTTTGCCAATAGGGTCTACACCAGAGGCTACCAAATGGGGACGCAAAATGCCTAATCCAGCCTGCATCGCTTTGGCAGAGATGAGCATTTCTGGCACGAAATATTCGCCTTCTTCAAATAGTTCGCCAACTTCACCCATGGCGGCAATCATGCCTTCTTTGAGGATGACGTCTGGGTCAAGACCGGCGTCAAGGGCGGTTTGTACGTTGTCAGGGGTGCCGGACATGTCGCCATCGAGAATGCCTTCGTATAATGTTTCTAATTCAGCTTGCATGTTTCTCTCTCCATTTTAGATTTCTAATGTTTTCTCTAGCACACCAGCTCCTGCCGCGGCAGAGACGGCAAAAATACGTGGTTCGATGCCGGTATCGTCGGTGTAAGTTGTCTGCACATAGGCGGAAAATTCAGCGACACAATCATCCTTTACCAGTGCCACCATACAGCCGCCAAAGCCTGCCCCTGCTTGCCTTGCCGCCACCACGCCGGGGGCAGATTGCATCGCTCGCATCATGGCAGACATAGACGGTGCGCCAATCTCAAATAAGTCTCGCGCGCCGATGTATGAATCGGCAAACAGTTGATTTAACGCGCCGGAATCGCCTTGTGGTAACGCAACGGCTAAGTCTAAGACCCGCTGATTCTCTTCGATGATGAAGCGGCAACGCTTGGCAACCAGCTCTGGCATTTTTGATTCGTGAGCAGTGAATTGCACCAAAGTCACGTCGCGTAATGCTTGAACTTTGGGGTAATGTTGTTGCAAAATTTGCACACCTGCTTCACATTGTGCTCGGCGATCGTCGTATTCGGAGCCGATGAGGTTGCGTTCGGCGCGGGTGTCACAAATGACGACTTGTAGACCATCTGCGATAGGTACCATTTCGTGAGCCAGGTGACGGCAATCAAGCTGAATGGCGCTACCGGCTTGCCCCAAAACAGAGCTGTATTGGTCAAGAATGCCGGTACTCACGCCTACAAACTCATTCTCTGCTTGCTGGCCGAGTTTTGCCATGTCTACAGGGTCTAGCTCAAAACCGCCAAGCTGCTGAAAGGTAACGGCCGTTGCCATTTCAATGGCCGCCGATGAACTCAAGCCACTGCCAAACGGAACTGTACTGTGAATCAAGCCATCAAATCCTTGCAGCTCGTAGCCCGCTTGCTGCATCACAACTGCCATCCCGCGCACGTAATTGCTCCACGGCACACGCTGATCATGCTTGATTTTTTTGTGCAGCGAAAACTTGCTTTTCCCCTTGATATTCATTGAGCGGATGCGGACTTTGCCATCATCACGCTGACTGGCAGCAATCCAGGTGTCGCGGTCAACCGTCATCGTCATCACATAGCCCATGTTGTAGTCGGTGTGACTACCCATCAGATCTACTCGACCTGGTGCGCGTGACCAGATTTGTGGTGCTCTGCCAAATTGTTCTTCAAATTCGGCAGTGATTTGTGCTTTTCTTTCCTCTGTGTTCATAATTTGTCCTGGATGTGACAGTCACTTCCAAAGTGACTGTCACATTGACAACTAGTCCAATTCCTTAAAAGCTTCTAACATGGCAGCGACGTTGGACATGGGGATGTCGGTCATCATGCGGTGGGAGGGTGCGACGAGCAGGCCAGTGTTATTGGGGGCGAGGGTGGAGATGGCGTTGGAAACGGCCGTTTTCACCTCGTCACCCGTCCCATACGGCAATACCGTTTGCGTGGAAACGCCGCCGTAAAACGCCAGCTTGCCACCGAAATTCTCTTCCAACCAATTGTGATCCAACACTTCTGGCTGAACTGGATTGAGCGTTGTTAGTCCAATTTCAACCAGATCGGGCAAAATCTTTTGAATTTGACCATCTGAGTGCATCAAAATGGGCATGTTGCGCTCTTTGAAAGGCTCGAACAGACGTGCCAAGCGAGGCTTGATATATTTGCGCCACATGCGCGGTGAAAAGAGCAGATTCTTTTGTGCGCCATAATCATCGCCAAAATAACCGCCCGTCACGCCCAAATCAATGTAACGATGGATGAGTTGCAGTTGAATGTCGGTGATGCGGTCAAATAGCTCGCCCGTAAATTCCGGATCGACCGCCATGTCCATGAAAAATTGTTCAAATCCGCGCAAGGTCCAGGCTCGTTCAAACAGTACAAAGCCAAAGTTGGGCGTAATGAAATACCCATCCCCTTTTTCTTTGATGATGCGTTCTGCGCCTTTTAGCAAATTGGGATCAGTCGGATCAGGCCACGGATAATTGTCCAAATCGGGATTGTCTTTGAGCGGGCTGACGGCGGCAAAATACCCTTCTTCTTTCGTGTCGAAGCCCACACCCCACCAGTCAAACTTAACGCTGCCGTCCTCATTTAGCACACCAGGATGATCCATATCTACTCGAATCATGTGGTTGCCTAAAAATTCGGGCAGATCACCTACAGAAATGTTGAAATAGGCGGCCATTTTCTGACCCATGCCGTCGGTGTAGTTAATTTGGGTGGGGATACGGTCAACCTCTTGGTAGGTGATGGCACGGTGCATCCGTTCCTTGCGTGATAACTTCATGTTTTCTCCTACATTCGCACTAAATCAAATTCTTCATGAGCAGTCTTGTGGCCTAGCACTTCTTGTACAAATTCAGGCCACCAATTCTTCTGTTCGCCACGATCTTCGTAAGCGGCAAGCACATCCACCGTGGAGGCACGGGTCTCCCACCCTTTCTTAACCGCTTCGCCGGATGGCAGTTCGGTTTTGGGCAACAGCCATTTGCGACCAGTGTGGACGTGCAGCACTTCATCAGCCCAGTCATAATCCTGAATTTGGGCGGCCAATGGGTCATTGGCGTTGACGCTGATTTCGTATTCCAGCCGCTTGCCTGTTTTGGCGGGCATCAGGTTTTGCTCGATGGCATAGAGGACATTATGCGCCTCTTTTGTTTCCAGTGTGCCCAACCGGATTGACATGCCGGGATGGATAGCGATATGTTTTTTCCAGTCCACGCCTCGACTTTCAAAGTAGATGGTTCCCATGCTGGCGTGGCGCACTTCATCCCACAGTTGGCGGGTCATTTCTATAAAATATTCCCAGGGCTCGTCTTCTACCTGGGCAACGATGCGGGTCATGTATTCGGGCACATCCATTTCCACGATGCGGCGGCACATTAGTGCGAGCGTCCGTTCATCAAGCGGGACATCTTCGTTCATGGAGACTTGCCGTTGAGGATTAACAAAGTTCCATTTCATGGCAAATCGATCGTCACGCTGCGGGAAGAAGTCGGGTGTGAATGGTTCGGTGACGCGGCTGGGCGGCAGGTCGGCCAGTTTTTCGCCACCACCCATAATGCCGCCCATGTATCTTAGGTAGGCATTGAGGTGGGCTTGGAATTGGTCTGCTTTGGCTTGCGCGGCTGGGGATTGGGTAACGGCCGTTACGGCCGCATCGCCCCACTCCACCATCTCCTCTTCCTCAATCAAAATATGCTTAATCATCCGCCGCGTGGGATGGTCAATGACGGGATTTGCTTTGGCGTAGTGGGTGCGATACGCTGCGAGCAAGGCTGGCTTGAGCACACCGTACAAGCCGACGATTTTTTCCACAGTATCTTGCGCGGTCAGTAACTCATCAAAAAACTGGTCAATCGCCGGGTCTGGACTTACATCCATGCGCGGCATTGGGTTACGCATTTCACTGACGCGCACACGAATATCGGCAGCGTGGTCAGCATCCAGGCTAAGGTGCAGGCCGAGTGCTTCCTTGACTTCCCACTCTGGTGTGGAAGCCAACCAAAATAGGCCAACTTCCATTGCCCGTTTTTCAATCCAAGCGTAGCGCAAAAAACGTTTCACATTTTCCTCAACGCTGTAACCAACGCGAGCGGCTTCTTCATAAGTCGCCAATCCGGCAAGGGGGGGTATTTCCATGGTTACTCTCCTTGAAACTTGTTATTTGGCAACCGAAAGCACACATCGAGAGGGCCTCTCATGTGTAAACGCGTTATTCGGTTGCGAATCTGTTGCCTTTCCTAGCCTGTTGCTGGCGCTGTTGAATTACGAATAGTCAGGCCAGTCTCTACATGGGCATAAAGGGGTTCCGCCTCTTTGTCCCGTGGTTTTTCCAATAGATCAAATAGCAGTTGCATTGCCATTTGCCCGATTTGAAAGCGGGGCAAAGTTACAGAGGTAAGCGGCGGGTCAGTTTGGGTTGCCAGCCAAATATCGTCCAAGCCGATGACGGATAAATCTGTAGGAACATGAATGCCTAACGCACGGGCTTCCGAGAGGATGCCCATAGCCATGAGATCGTTTGCAGAGAAAACGGCCGTTTTGCCTGTACCCTTCTCCGCAATCACCCGCATCGCTTTTCGTCCACCATCAATGCGTAAATCTCCTTCAATAACCATCACATGGGATTCAGAAATGCCATGCTCTTGCAATGCCGCCAAAAATGTCTCCCGGCGTAATTGTGTCGTTCGTAGCTCTTTTGGGCCACTCACATGCACAAATTGCTCATGACCCAACGCCACAAGATGATCAACTGCTTGTTGAATTCCTTTTTGGTAACCCACGCGAATCAAACATAAATTGCCTGTCGCTTCCTTTACGTCCCAATCTAAAACAACGGCAGGTACATTGCTGCGTGCCAATTCTGTTAGCCATTCATCGGACATGCTGCTTGACATAATTAGCACACCATCCACGCGCTTGTCAATCAGCGAACGAACAAATGCCATGCCCCGATTTTCGTCATAATTTGTGTTGCACAAAAAGACATCATAACCGTCTTTGAATGCCGCATCCTCAACGCCGTGAATCACCTCTGGGTAAAACGGATTGCCCACATCCGAAATCAAAATACCTGCCGTGTTCGTTCGCTTAGAAGTTAAGCTTCTAGCCACGCTGCTGGGACGATAATTAAGGCGTTCAATTGCTTGCTCTACACGTTGACGTGTTTGGTCACGCATATATTCGGAGCGACCACTCAAAACGCGGCTAACGGTTGCTTTTGACACTCCCGCTTCGCGTGCAACATCAGCAATTGTGGATCGGGACATAGGTAAATCCTATTAAAGGCTGTTATGATTCATTTTCTGAAACCGGTTTCAGAATACCACAGCGTACCACAGATTGTCAAGCAATTTGAAAAACAGCTACAGATCATTCAGGCCTTGCTTAAAAACGTTCGTTTATTCAATTTCAACAAAAAGGGTTGACAAACTTTAGGCAAATATGGTAACGTATAGACGTATAGACGACTATACATCAGCCACCAGCTTATAAGAGTGAAAGTATGATCAGCACAATTGGTATGCCCCGCTATATCCAAGCCAGAGAAACCCTCAGTGCCCGAATCAAAGCTGGCGAACTGCAACCTGGCAATAAACTTCCCTCAGAAGATCAATTAGCTGCTCAATTCGGCGTCAGCCGCATGACCATTCGCAAAAGCCTGGATGATTTGATTGCGATGGGCCTGATTTATCGTCGGCATGGCGTTGGCACATTTGTTAGCCAATCCACCGTGCAGCGTGATCACACCAAACTCACCGATTTTTTTGAAAGCTGTCGCCTCAGTGGGCACACACCAGAAGTACGCCTACTAAAAAAGGAAATCATCCCCGCAAACGAAAAAATGGCTGAAGCCCTCGGCTTAAAGTTAGGCAGCTCACTCATTCGGCTGGCGACTTTACGTCTGATCGATCAGACGCCAATTACCTACCACGATGCCTATTTGCCCGTGAAACTGTTTCCCGATTTGGTCCATGCCAATGCAGCATCCCTCAATCTGGACTCGCAGCATGTTTGGCAAATGATTGAAAAAATGGGCTTTAACGTCGCCAATGTTGTGGAACGGCTTGAGGCACAGATTGCAGACGAGCAGATAACCTCTATCCTCGCGTTATCAGAGACGAGTGCAATCCTCTACGGAGAGCGCGTGCTGTATTCAGACGACGGAACCCCGCTGAAATATGCAGATTGCTACAATCGGGGCGACCGTTTTTCGTTGACAGTTGTTTTAGAGCGATAGGTTTACACAAAAGGAAGATGGGAATTGGAGAAACGGCCGTTTCTCCACCCCCTATTTATCATCACAGCGAACACATAAGTCATTCTAACGGAAAAGCCAGACATTTCTGCCTGGCTCGGGATCGAGAAAACGTACCTGTCAATCATTTTGCTGGAACAAAATGATCGGCATTTAGAGGCGAACCTATTCAGGTTCTCGCCAATGGTGCGCTTGCTCTTTCAAATTATACCCACCTTGAGGGCTTACATCAAAGGAAGGAGATGAGCAGTTAGTTATATACCTCAAAGCATAGACCCTTTTCATTTTCTTTAGAACAGACAAATTTCAGAACAAATCAGAAACAGGAGAGAAAAGATGGACATCGTAAGTATTGTGATTGCATTTGCAGGTGGGATTTTTGGGGCAGCCGTTGGTGCGTTGGGCGCATTTGTCATATTAGGTTTTCTTATTCTCGTCGCCATCGGTGCTCAGGCCACAGGTGCTGACCTGATGAGCATTCCCCTAGGGGCTGCTTTTGGGCCGCACGTGGGTGGTTTTGCGGCTGGTGTTGCTGCCGCAGCCTATGCCGGGAAAAAGGGGTATATCGAGAGCGGTAAAGATATTGTTACCGCGTTAATGGGCGTAAACAAACCAGACGTACTGCTGGTTGGTGGACTTTTCAGCATTGGCGGCTATATCGTTAATTGGCTGTTTAGTTTGGTTGGGTTTGCCTGGACAGATACTGTTGCCCTAACCGTTGTTACATCGGCAATCGTTGCCCGTTTGTTGTGGGGCAATGGCGTTTTGGGCAAAGTCCCCGCTGGCGTAAAGCGTTATGCGCCGCCTGATGGCACGCAGTGGCTGCCCTGGCAAAGCATTCTGTGGCAGCGCATTTTAATTGGATTGGGTGCTGGTCTACTTTCTGCTTACCTGGCGATTTTTATTGGCGCAGAAAATGGTGGTGTCGTTTTTGGTTTTGCGATTTCGGCAATTAGTTTAATGCTATTGGGCCTGGGGGTACAAGTACCAGTCACCCATCACATTACGTTGGTAGCGGCCGTTGCGGCTTCGGCCAGTGGTAGTTTGATTTGGGGTGGAATTTTTGGTGTCGCCGCCGGTATCGTCGGCGAATATATGGCTAATACCTTCCTGGTACATGGTGACACCCACATCGACCCCCCGGCAGCGACGATTGCCACCCTGACCACTGTTTCGTTGATTTTCGCAGCCATTGGAATTTATAACATTCCACTGCCTTAATTATGGGATTGGAGGCTGGAGAACTGGAGATTAGGGATTGGCAGTCTACTAATCTCCAGTCTCCAGAATTTAGCGATTCCCCTAAAGATTTAGATTGGAGAAATAACATGTCTGAAAAATATATTCTCGTAATTGATGAAGGAACCACTGGAACCCGCGCTCTGATTATTGACAAGGACAGCAATGTCAAAGCACAAGCATACACCGAATTTGAACAACACCATCCAGCACCAGACCGCGTAGAGCATGACGCGATGGAGATTTGGGATAAGTCTGTGGCGATGATTAAGCAGGCGTTGGCAGAAGGCGGCATTGCCCCTACCGATTTGGCCGCAGTGGGCATCACCAACCAACGGGCCACGACCGTTGCCTGGGATAAAGCCACCGGGCAACCTGTGACCCGCGCGATTGTGTGGCAAGACACGCGCACGGCCGATTTTGTTGAAGAGGTTCGTGATGAGTGGGCGGAAAAAGTATACGGCCGTACCGGTTGGGCACTCGCTCCCGTATACTCATCACTCAGCCTACACTGGATGATGAACAACGTACCCGGCTTCAAAACACGCGCCGACGCGGGCGAAATCGCCTTTGGCACGATTGATTCCTGGCTGATTTACAAGCTCACCGGCGGCAAAAACCACGCCATCGCCGCCTCCAACGCATCCGTAACCGGTTCTTACGATCTGATCAACGATGAATGGTACAGCGAATGGCTCGATTTCCTCGGTTTGCCGTTGAGCATGTTCCCCCAAGTTTGCCCAGATTCTGGCAACTTTGGCACAACAGACCCTGAAATCTTTGGCGCAGCAGTGCCGATTACGGGCGCAATTGCCGACCAGCACGCGGCGCTGTTTGCCCAGGGCTGCATTGAACCCGGCAACGTGAAGGTAACGCACGGCACAGGCACATTCCTGGACATGAACATTGGCCCGGAAGCCAAAATCTCGCAAAACGGCCTGACGACGCTGATTGCGTGGCGCATGAATGGCGAAACGACATATGGGCTGGAAGGGTATGCGGCCGTTACCGGCTCAGCAGTGCAGTGGCTACGTGACGGTGCGGAAATGATTAGCAATTCGGCCGAATCGGAAGCTGTGGCGACCAGCGTACCGGACAATGGCGGTGTTTACTTTGTACCCGCGTTGGCCGGTTTGTCGGCTCCGTACTGGGATTCCTACGCACGCGGCCTGATTATTGGCATCACGCGCGGCACCAAGCGAGCGCATCTGGTGCGCGCTACGCTGGAAGGTATTGTGTATTCGATGAAGGATTTCATTGAGACGATGCGGAAAGATTCTGGCGTAAATATCCAGACGATCAACGCCGACGGCGGCGCGTCGCAGAATGATTTCCTGATGCAGTTCCAGGCGGATATGCTGGATGTGGAAGTGGTACGGCCGTCTGTCGCGGAAGCGACCAGCTTGGGCGCAGCCTACATGGCGGGTTTGGCGGTTGGCTTCTGGAGCAGTCCAGAAGCGTGCTTTGCCGGGCAATCTGTTGACAAGGTGTTCAAACCAAACATGACATCTGAAGAACGCGACCAACTCTATGCCAAGTGGACGCAAGCGGTAAACCGCAGCATGGAATGGGCGAAATAAGGACGAACCTAGATGACAGTCACCTTGGAGGTGACTGTCATCTAAAGAGTCTCCCAAAGGAGGCATGAACAATGAAAAGGTCTACGATTAGTGATTTGACCGGGCAGACTTTTGACCTGCTGATTATTGGCGGGGGCGCAACGGGTACGTCGGCGGCACGGGATGCAGCGCTGCGCGGTTTGTCGGTAGCGCTGCTGGAGAAGAATGATTTTGGCTCTGGAACCAGCAGTCGCTCAACTAAGCTGTTTCATGGCGGCTTGCGTTATCTGGAGAAGTTTGAGTTTGGGCTGGTGCGGGAAGCGTGCCGTGAGCGGGAACTGATGCTCAAGTTAGCTCCCCATCTGGCGCATCCACGGCCGTTTATTTATTTGCTCTATCAAGGGTACAAAATGATGTTTAACTGGCTGCCCGCCACACTGCCGATGCTGCACGCCGGGCTGACCATGTACGACATTTTTTCTGGGAACCCGGGATCGCGCCGCCACAAGATGCTGAAGAAAAGCAAGCTGCTGGCGATTGAACCGGATTTGAATCCCAATGGCTTGAAGGGTGGTGGTTTTTATTATGACTTTTTGACGGATGACGGCCGTTTCACTATCGAAACCATCAAAGCCGCCTGTGATGCGGGCGCATTGGCCGCTAATTATGTGGAAGTGACGGGGTTGGTGCAGGAAAACGGCCGTATTTCCGGCGTAGAAGCCACTGACACGATCACTGGCGCAGAAGGCGTGATTCGCGCTAAACAAGTTGTGAATACCACCGGCCCCTGGACAGACAAAATCCGCTTCATGGAAGCAGGCGTGAAGAATAAGATGCTCAGTCCCACCAAAGGGGTTCACATTGTGCTGCGGAAACAGGATTTTCCGCTGAACCACGCCGTATTTTTGCAATCCCCGCGTGACGGCCGTACCGTGTGGCCGATTCCCGCGCTCGACAGCGACCTGGTGTATGTGGGAACCACAGATACCTACTACGAGGACTCATTTGATCATGTCGTGGCAACGCATGAAGACATCGACTATCTGCTGGAAGTGGCAAATTACACCATTCCCGGTCGCAATCTGGGCTACGAGCATATTGTGGGGACGTGGGCGGGGTTACGGCCGTTAGTCAAGCCAGAAGGTGATTTGGCCGCCAGTTCCGTATCACGCGAACACGAGATTTTTGTCAGCCCCAACGGGCTGCTGAACATTGCCGGTGGCAAGCTGACGACAGCCCGCGTCATGGGCTATCAGGTGGTGGACAAGGCCATCGAACTGTTGGGCGAAAAGTTCGGCGTGCGCGGCATTCCGGCAACGACAACGGACACAGAGCCATTGAGCGGCGGCGATGCAGCTAGCACGGCCAGAGCCAAACAGATGGCGGCTGGTGTGAGCTTGCCGGACGATGTGAAAGCACGGCTGTTAAACCATTATGGCGGCAATTTCACCAAACTGGCCGAAATCGTGGCCGAAAATCCAGATACAACGCGCAGTTTGGGCGGCCACAAGCTAACCGCTGCCGAAGTGTGCTATGCCATCGAGAATGAAATGGCGATGACGGTAACGGACTTCTTCACCCGTCGTGCCTCGCTGTTCTACTGGACACAGGACGGCGGTTTGGACACGGTCGGTGCGGTAGCAGACGAAATGGGTGATTTACTAGGCTGGGATGCGGCGCAACGCGAACAGCAAATTAACAATTATCGAAAATGGGTAGCAGAGAATCGGTTTGAGCCGGTGAAGGTTTGAAAAACCAGATGACAGTCACCTCAGAGGTGACTGTCATCTGAAACGGAGTTAATGATGAATAAGCAAGCAAGTAGTTTAAAAGAGTACATGAAGGACGCGTTTTCAAATGGAACGAAGCCCGACTTGAGCTGGATTGATGAGTTAAAGGCGCTGATCGGGGCAGATGCCGTGTTGGTTGATGAGGAAACGATTGATCTGCATAGTTATGATGCGTGGCCGGTGGCGGCGAAGTGGAAGAATCAGGGGAAACGGCCGTTTGCCCCCGATGTTGTTGTACAAGCCCACAGCGCGGAACAAGTCAGCAAATTGCTGCAATGGGCCAACGAGAAAAACGTACCTGTCACCCCCTGGGGCGGCGGCTCCAGCGTCACAGGGCAAGGCCTGCCGTCCAAAGGTGGTATCGTGCTGGACACGATGAGCATGGACAAGGTGATTGCCCTGTCAGACGAATCGCTAATGGTGAAAGTGCAGGCCGGTAAATATGGTCACAGATTAGAAGAAGAGCTGAACGCTCGCGGCTACACGCTCAACCATTCGCCGCAATCGTTGGATCGCTCGACGGTTGGCGGATGGGTGGCAACGCGGGCGATGGGGCAGTTCTCATCCCGCTACGGCGGCATCGAAGATTTGATTGTGGCGTTTACCGTTGTGCTGCCCACTGGCGAAATAGTGGAGACGATGAACGTGCCGCGCGGCGCGGTTGGTCCTGATTTACGTCACATCTTTGTCGGGGCGGAAGGCACAATGGGCGTTGTCACCGACGTGACTGTTAAGATTTTCCCCATTGCCGAGTTCCGACTGTTTGAGGCCGTAACGTTTGACAGCGTAGAAGCGGGCGTCACCGTGATGCGGCAAACAATGCGGCAGGGTCTCAAGCCGTTTTTGGTGCGTTTTTATGATGTGGTGGAAGCGCGTCACGCGATGCAAGACAAAACATTTGAAAAGTGCGTCATGTTCCTCGGCTTTGAAGGGGTGGAAACGGTGGCGATGGCTGAGTATACGGCCGTTATGGACATCTGTGCCGCGCAAGGTGGCGAAAAGATTGGCCCCGCGCCGGTAGAAGCGTGGATGGATCGCCGTTTCGACTTCTCCACCGTCGAAAATATTTTGGCCGAAAATGGCGGTTTGGCCGAAACGATTGAAATTGCTCACTTCTGGGACGGCATTTTGGAAACGTATTACGAACTCAAGGAAGCACTGGCTCCATACGCAGCCGAGGTTTTGGGGCATTTCTCGCATGTTTACCCGCAAGGCACGTCGCTCTACGTCATTTTGCTGGGTAAGGATACAGATGATGCCACGGCTGAAGCCAACCTTTTGGAAATCTGGGATGTGGCGATGCGTATTTGCGTGAAGAATGGCGCGGCGATTTCGCACCATCACGGCTCTGGTTTAGCGCGGCTGCCGTATGTGCAGGATGCGTTGGGCAGCAGTATGCCCGTGCTGCAAAAAGTGAAAGCCGCTCTTGATCCGAATGACATTATGAATCCAGGGAAGTTGGGATTGTAAATAATAGCTGTGAATCACAGAGATGCCGCCTGACTTTCATGGTGGCATCTTTGTAATCGTAATACCCACAGGACTTACGCAAAGTGTATTCTGGACTGGCAGTCCTCTGCTGCTTAAGTCCTACCCCAAAATCGTTCAAATTTTACAAGAGCTATAACCAATAGTTATGCAAATAGCATAAACACGCCTTGACAAGTCTGTGTTCAGTGTGCTATGCTGATACCGGTTTCAGAAACCGGTTTCAGAAACCGGTTAATAAAGACCACCTCATATTGTTAGATCAACCTAATGAAGAAGGAGTGAAGATAGAGATGAAACGTTTTCTTTTAAGTTTGACCTTAATCTTGGCTTTGGCGCTTATCACCGCCTGTGGTGGTGAAACGACAGAACCTGCTGACACAGAATCCGCCGCAGATCAGCCGGCAGAGTCCACCGAAGCCGAATCCTCTGAAGAAGAAATGGCAGAGGAAGACGAAATCGTCATTCAACATTGGTACCATCAATATGGCGAAGAAGGCACATTTGATGCCGTTGTGCGCTATGCAGAAGAATATAGCGCAATGACCCCTGGTGTACGCGTAGAGGTTACATGGGTTCCGGGTGACTATTTTGCCGCTCTCAATTCCGCCTTGCTCACTGATGAAGGTCCCGATGTGTTTGAACTACAAACCGTAACCCTAGATCGCGTCGAAGCAGGCCAATTGGAACCATTGGATGACCTGTTTGAGGGCGTGCTGGATGATTTCAACCAAACCGCGATGCAGCGCGTGATCATTGATGACACCATTTACGGTGTTCCCATGATTATGGATCCGCAGTTTGTTTATTATCGCAAGAGCATGTTTGAAGAAGCTGGTGTAGATGTTCCCCAAACCATGGAAGAACTCATCGCCGCAACGCAAGCTTTGGACACTGGCCGAGTAAAGGGCTTGTACCTCAGCAACGATCTGGGTGCAACAAGTTACTTGCTATATATGTCTACCTGGGCTGCTAATACCGAATTTATTGATGGCAACCAAATTGTGTTTAACACAGAAGACAATGTTCGCATGTGGCAAATGAAGCAAGATTTGGTAAACACTGGCTCAATGCTCGTTGGTGCAACAACAGAATGGTGGGATCCCGGTGCATTCAATGATGGCCTGACGGCTATGCAATGGTGTGGCTTGTGGGCCATGCCGGGCATTATTGATGCCCTGGGTGCTGATGATGTAGGTGTGATGCCTTGGCCTGCATTGGATGAAAATGCAACGCCCAGCGTGTGGATTGGTGGCTGGAACCAGTCGGTAAATGCCAACAGCAACCATGTGGACGCGGCCAAAGATTACGTTCGTTGGCTGTGGATTGAAAATGCAGAAACGCAAATTGATTGGAATTTGGGCTACGGCTTCCACGTACCACCGCGGGCTAGCATCGCCGCACAGGCTGAGGTTTTGAAAGATGGGCCGGCCGCTGAGGTGTTGGAAATGTTGCCACTGTATGGTAAAACGACACCAGTTACCTGGACAGGTGCAATGGACTCCATTTACCAAGATGCTCACAGTGAAGTTTTGCTGAACGGCGCTGACCCGGCAGAACAACTGTCTGTCGCCGAAGAAGCAGCGCAGAGCGAACTGGATGCTTTGCTGAATCAATAGCCTTTAGCCTCACGAAAATTTAGATGATGGCGTTGCACTCACCATGAATGCAACGCCATTTTTTACAGGTGTTTGTATGACGACGCACGATTTGACGGAAACGGCCGTTACTCCCCCATCGCGCTCTAACAAAAAAAGACGAGAAACCATTGAGTTTTGGCTCTTCGTTGGCCCGCTTGTCTTAGGTTTGCTCGCTTTTGTGTATATCCCCATCTTCTGGGGACTAATCCTTAGCTTCTTCCGCGCCAGAAACAGCGTCACGCCCACAGAATTTGTGGGGCTAGAAAATTACACGGAGTTGTTTGGCGACCCACGATTTATAGATTCTTTACAAACCGTCATCATTTTTGCCCTGTTCATTGTGCCAGTCACCTTTGCACTTTCCTTAGGGCTGGCAATGCTGGTTAACAATGCGGGGCTGAACAGTGGTTTCTTCCGCACTATCTTTTTTATTCCTACGGCTTGCTCCTATGTGGTGGCCTCACTAATTTGGAAAACTTCCCTTTTCAACGGGCTACCGTCAGGGTTTGCCAACAACATCTTGTGGATTATCAACGAAATTAATCCCATCGCCTGGATAAACACGGCCGATCCGCCCTACTATTGGCTGGTTTTGGTTACGGTGCGTCTGTGGCTCCAGTCCGGCTTTTACATGATTATTTTTCTTGCGGGTTTGCAAGAAATTCCCCGCACCATTTATGAAGCCGCGATGGTTGATGGAGCCAAGCCTGGGTTCCAAACCTTCCGAAACATCACCTTCCCTCTGTTACGCAATACGTCTATTTCTGTCACCCTACTGCTATTTATTGAAGCGTTTCAAGCGTTTGATGAATTTCGTAACATTTTGGCAACGGGCGGTTCATCGGGAACCCAAATTTTGGCACGACCACCACTCGTCTATTTGTACAACGTTGCCTTTCAGGACCAAAACTATGGGCGTGGGGCGGCTGGTGCGTTTGTGATTGCGGCCTTGATTATGGTTGTCACCATCGTTCAGGGGCGATTGTTTGGTTTTGGTCGCCGAGAACACCAATAAAGTGGGGAGGGATTATTCATGAGTGCAGCACGTATAAGAAATAAAATTCCGATTTACACAATACTAATCCTGCTATCAATCATCTATTTGATACCCTTCTACATTATTGCCCGTAACGCGTTGATGACCCAACGGGAAATTGCCCAGTTTGATTGGATCTTCTGGGCTGAAACGATGCAGTGGAATAATTTGGTAGAGTTGCTCAACGATCCCATCGCCAATATGCGGGTTGGTTTGAAGAATTCGGCGATTGTGAGCTTTTTTCAGGTAATCGGCCGTTTAATTATTTCATCGTTGGCGGGGTATGGATTAGCCCGTAGCAAATTCAAATGGGCAGATTACGTTTTTTACTTCATTCTCGTAGCTATGATGGTTCCAAGTGCAGCTATTTTTGTGCAAACATTCTTGGTTGTCTCTTATTTGGGATGGGTAAGCACGCTGACCGGCCTCGTTGTGCCGGGCATGTTTGATGTGTTCACCGTCTTTATTTTCCGCCAATTTTTCCTTGATTTCCCCAAAGAGCTAGAAGATGCCGCGCTTGTTGATGGCTTAGGCACGTTTGGTACTTTTTGGCGCATTGTCGTGCCCAATTCCACCGGGGTCTTTATCTCGTTGGGGACGCTAGGGCTCATACGCAGTTGGAACTCATTCTTGTGGCCTTTGGTTGTGGGGCAAAGTCGTGAAACCTGGACGGTGCAGGTTGTGCTATCTACATTTTTGACTGCCCAAACCATCAACCTCCCTGCCCTTTTCATGGGCGCGGCGCTTGGCATTTTGCCTGTGGTGGCTATATTTTTCATTGTGCAGCGGTATATTGTGGAAGGGGTGAAGGTGTCTGGGATTAAGTAAACGGCCGTATTTTTGCTCCAGCTACCAAATTGGTAATTAAGCCGTTTGTTTGCTGCAGTTAGGGGATTATTCAACAAATGAGCACGGCCGTTCCTGGTGAGAACGGCCGTTTTTTTGTTTCTACTTATTCTACGAGCATGCTTGATTTGTGCTTTAAACAACCGTATCATATCTACGTGTCACGTTATCCAGCTTTCATGTGCAAGGAACAAAAATGTCTGAACAAATTCAAATTGCCCTCGACCCGGAATTGGGGATTGACCCCGAAACGCTCATCGCCGCCTGGAATGGTGATTCCCAAACCAGCAACCTTGGTGAGCTTACTGCCTCTACCGATGCCTCCCCTTATTATGATCCCACGGCGATCGTCATCGTCCTGAATGCCGCCGTGGCCATCGCCTCCGGCATCCTCACCAGCCTCCTCACCGACCTCATCAAAGATAAGTACCTGCCCAAAAAACCGGAAATCATCGAAATTCACCAGCCCGACGGTCAAAAAATCGTCATTGTCAAAAAGAAGTAGCCTAGATGACAGTCACCTGCGAGGTGACTGTCATCTACAAGGCGAAAGGCACACGCCATGAAAATTACCATTACCCAAACCGATGATCGTTTTGAACCCCCATTTGCCACCGCCGTGCAGTTTAACAATGGCGCAGGGCATAAAGTGACGATTACCGACCCGTTCACGCCAGAAGAAGAAGAACGGCTGGAATGGTATTACGAAAAATGGCTCACCTTCCCCTTCACGGGTGAAGTAAAAGCGGGCAAAGCCGCCGCCAGTACCCAAAGCTACGGCGAAGCGCTTTTTCAGCAACTTTTTGCCGACCGAAATGCAGATCGCCGCTATGCCCAAGCTGTCGCCAAAGGGTTTCAAAACCTATCTTTTGAAATTCGCGGCACGCCCGCTTTTCATGCCTTACACTGGGAAGCGTTGAAAGACCCCCAATTGGCGCGTCCTTTTGCCGTTGAATGTTCATTTTTGCGGCAAAATGACACGCCCCCGCCAATTGATGTCCAGCTAAAGCCCAGCCCCACGCTGAACATTTTGCTAGTATCGGCGCGGCCGGATGGACGGCGGGACGTGGGCTACCGCACCATTAGTCGGCCTTTGATTGAGGCGTTGCAAAACAGCCGCCTGCGTACTCGCATTGATTTGGTTCGCCCCGGCACCTACGAAGCGCTGGTGAAACATCTGGAGGCCAGCCGTGACCAGCATGGGGACGGCTTTTACCACATCGCCCACTTCGATTTGCACGGCGCTTTGCTCACCTACGAGCAGTACCAACAGCTAGAGCCAGACGCGCCCAATCCCCATCTTTACAAAGGGTATGGGCAGGACAAAATTGAAGAATTTGAGGGAGAAAAAGCATTTTTATCCTTTAACGGCGCCAAAGAAGGGGAATCTAATTTGGTAAGTGACGACACCGTGGCCGGACTGCTAGCCAGCCACCAAATCCCCATCGCCATTTTGAACGCCTGCCAGTCGGGGAAGCAGGTGGGAGCCAGCGAGACGAGCTTGGGCAGCCGCCTGATGGCCACAGGAGTACAAAACGCGCTGGCGATGGGCTACTCCGTCAGCGTGAGCGCAGCCGAACTGTTGATGACAACGCTTTATGAACAGCTGCTGGCGGGCCAGCCCCTGGCGCAAGCGGTACGACGGGGACGCCTGGAACTCCGCAACAGCAAAGCCCGCCGCGCCGCCTACAACCAAATGATCGAACTGGAAGATTGGCTGCTGCCGGTGATGTACCAAAACCGGGAAATCCAGTTGCCCATTACCGATTTTGCCACGCCCGAAGCGGAGGAAGTCTACTTTGAGCGGCAAAGCCGCCGCTACCGCGCCCCCACCCTGACCTACGGCTTTTTTGGGCGGGACGTGGATATTTTGAGCATCGAAACCCATCTGCTGACGCAGAGCAACGTGCTGCTGATTCAGGGGATGGGGGGCGCGGGCAAAACGACGCTGCTGCGCCACCTGATGGAGTGGGAGCAGACGACGCAGCTAGTAGAGCGCGTCTTTTACTTTGGCTATGACGAGAAGGCCTATACCGCCGCCCAAATTATTGACGCCCTCGCCCGCGAGCTGTACGGGGCAGATTACACCCACACTTTTTCGCCGCTGCCCGATGGCGCCAAGCTGGAGAAGCTGGCGCAAACCCTACGCAGCGAACGCCATTTGCTGGTGCTAGACAATTTAGAGTCCATTACGGGGGCGGCCTTATCCATTCAGCATACGCTGGACGGAGCGGAGCAGGCAAAACTGCGCCAGCTGCTGGGGCGGCTGGCTGGCGGCAAGACGCTGGTGCTGTTGGGGTCGCGGGGGCGAGAGGAATGGCTATGGGGGGACGAGTTGACGGAGCAGGTGTACGAGCTGCCCGGCCTGGATGGGGAAGCGGCCAGCGATTTAGCCAAGCTGATTTTGCAGCGGCACCAGGCCGACCATTATTTGGCCGACGAGGCCGAGCGACCCGCCCTGACCCAGCTGCTGAAGCTGCTGGACGGCCACCCGCTGGCATTGGAAATTGTGCTGCCCAACCTGAGCCGCCAAACGCCAACAGAGTTGTTGGCAGCGTTTACCGAAGGGGATGAGGGTATTGACGTGCAGGCTTCTAACACCCAGACTTTCGAGGTTTCGGAAACCTCAAAAGTCTCATCAACAGGGTTGCAAGACAAGACAGCCAGCATTTTGCGCTGCGTGGAGTACAGCCACAGCAATTTGTCGCCGGGGGCGCAGGCGCTGCTGGCCTGCCTGACCCCGTTTACGGGGGTGTTTAACGCGGACTGGCTGCTTCAATACACAAAGCGATTACAAGAACAGCCGGCATTGGCCGACCTGCCGTTTGCCGAGTGGGAGACGGTCCTGCAAGAAGGGTTGAACTGGGGCTTGCTGACCCTGCATGAAATAGGAGGCGGCTATTTGCGCCTACAGCCGATTTTGCCCTACTTTTTACGCCAGCGGCTGCGCGACCCGGCGCAAGCCCCGTTCCGGGAAGCGGTGGAAGCCGCCTTTTGCGCCCATTACGACACCGTTGGCAGCACTTTAGCCCAGCTTATTAAATCCAAAGAGCTACAGGAGCGGCAAACGGGGCTGGCCTTGACCGACCTAGAATACGAGAACCTGATGACGGCGTTGAAATGGGCCTTGGCAAAACAGGGCGCATTTTACGATGCGTATGAGGCATTGTTCCGTTTTTTGTATGAAGGGCAATTACATCAACAAGCTTTAGAGGTATCTCAATTGGTTTGGGACGCACACGAAAATTTTGATTCTCAACAAATGGCGGGCAGGATTGGCGAACAATTTTCATTGACCTTGAATCGTTTGGGTCTACTTCAACTGGGGTTACGAAATTATACTGAGGCTCAAAAAGCATACGAAGACGAACTCAAACTTGTTGAAAATTTCACTCATTATTCAGAAGACGCGAAAGGAAAATCAATAGGTAACAGCTACCATCAATTGGGGAGAGTGACCCAGGAGCAGCGGTTATGGGAGACAGCTGTGGCCCATTATGAAAAGGCGTTGGCGTTAAAAATCGAATTCAACGACCGCTACAGTCAGGCTCCCTCCTATTTCCAGTTGGGGAGTGTGGCTCAGGAGCAGCGGCAGTGGGATACGGCCGTCGCCCATTACGAAAAAGCGTTGGCGATTACTGATGACTTTGGAGGAGGATATGATCAGGCTCGAATCTACCACCAGTTGGGGATGGTGGCTCAGGAGCAGCGGCAGTGGAAAACAGCCGTGACCCATTACGAAAAAGCGTTGGCGTTAAAATTCGAATTCAACGACCGCTACAGTCAGGCCAGCACCTATCACCAGTTGGGGATTGTGGCCGAGAAGCAGCGGCAGTGGGATACGGCCGTCGCCCATTACGAAAAGGCCTTGGCGATTTTTATCGAATTCAATGACCGCTACACCCAGGCCAGCACCTATCACCAGTTGGGGATGGTGGCTGAGAAGCAGCGGCAGTGGGATACGGCCGTCGCCCATTACGAAAAGGCCTTGGCCTTAAAAATCGAATTCAACCACCGCTACGGTCAGGCCAGCACCTACCACCAGTTGGGGAGGGTGGCAGAGGCACAAGAGAAGTGGCAAGAAGCGACAAACTACTTGCTTCAAACTTTGGCAATCGATCTAGAATTTAATGATGAACATGGGGCAGGTATCACGATGCGAAGTATCCAGCGGGTGTGGCAGGCCAGCCAGGACAGCAGCATTGCCACGCGGCTGGCGGCGTTGCTCAACATCTCCTCCGCTGAAGCGGAAGCGTTGCTTAACAACCAGGCCGGCGGCGGGTCTGGCAACAACTAACTCCACATTCGCAAATTAAACAGTGGTTTTTGTAATTTCGTCGTGTAGGGGCAGACCCCCGTGTCTACCCGCACTGGGCGCACACGGGGGTGCGCCCCTACAGGTGACGTTATCCTCTTCTCGCTCCCCTGATAAGGTAATAAGGACAGCCGCTTTTTGTTCTTCACGTATAATCCCGCTTATTATTTCACTTTGTGGCATAACCAAGGAAAACTCATGAAACAATTTACACTTTGCGGTACTCTCATCCATGCACCGGAATGCGGTGAGATTGAAATCATCGAAAACGGCTTGATTGAGGTGGATGAGGCCGGGATTATTGCTGGCCTACATTCCCCAGAAGCAGAACAGCATGCCACGATTAAGCAAACGGCTTTCGCTTCCAACAGCCTCATCGAGCTGTCAGCGGGGCAATACCTCCTGCCAGGGCTGATCGATTTGCATGTGCACGCTCCCCAATGGCCCCAAGCAGGCAATGCGCTGCACCTCCCCTTGTACACTTGGCTGCAAGAATACACCTTCCCCCTGGAAGCCAAATACGCAGACCTGGCCTTTGCTGAAAAAGTATATACCTCGCTGGTAGATACCCTCATTGCCAACGGCACAACCACCACCCTCTATTTTGCTACCGTGCATCTGTCAGCCACCAAATTGCTTGCCGACATTTGCCTGGCCAAGGGGCAGCGCGCTCTGGTGGGCAAAGTGGCGATGGACAGCCCGGCCGAATGCCCTGACTATTATCGGGATGCGTCCGCCCAGCAAGGGTTGGCCGACACCCGCGCCTTGATTGAGTATGTTCGCACCCTGCCGGGCAACGAGCAGGGAACAGTCCTGCCCGTCATTACGCCACGGTTTATCCCCAGCTGCACAGACGAGATGCTCACCGGGCTGGGCAAGCTGGCGGCGGAATATGATTGCCATGTGCAAACCCATTGCTCAGAAAGTGATTGGGAGCACAATTATGTGCTCAATCGGCACGGCAAGCGCGACACAGAAAGCCTGAAATCGTTCAAGCTGTTGACCAATAAAACCATCCTGGCGCATAGCTGCTTCATCAACGCAGATGATATGACGACGATTAAACAGCAGCGCAGCGGCATTGCCCATTGTCCGTTGTCTAATGCGTATTTTGCCGATGCCGTCTTCCCGGCGCGTCAAGCACTCGATTTGGGGCTGGATGTGGGGTTGGGAACCGACGTGGCGGGTGGGGCAACGCCTTCGCTGCTGCAAAATTGCCATGCGGCCGTTACTGCCTCACGCTACCTTGAGGGGGGTGTTGATAAGACGCTAACGCAGCATGAGCGGGGAGTGCCAGAGAGCCGAATCAATTTTAAGGAAGCCTTCTGGATGGCGACGACCGGTGGCGGCCAAGCGTTGGATTTGAACATCGGCTTGTTCAAAAAGGGGTATGCGTTTGATGCTCTCGTCATTGACAGCACGGTGACAGGCAGCAATTTAATGGTTTGGGAGGAGCTGGACCAAGATGTTCTGCAAAAAATTATTTACAATGCCAGCCGCCAAAATATCCGCAAGGTATGGGTTCAAGGGGTGCTAATCGGCGGCGTGGATCGGCCAGTGGGGTAAGACCAGCTGGCCTTGTTCGATGAGATAAGCGGCCGACCTCAAATCAGGCCCGGTTTGGCTGTAGCTGCGGCCGATCCAAAAAGTAGCCAAATATAAGCGTGGCCAACAGCGTGTAGCCAATGGCCAGCCACATCGTGGCGTCACCAGCCCCGTTTAACTTGAGAGCCAAGAAGATGACAAACGCGGCTCCGTGACCTACAAAATTTGCCAGGAAAATAATGCGAAGCCGTTCTACATCCTCCACCTTGCGTACCAGCCAATTTTGCAGTGCCAGGCCAAAAACCGCCGCACCTAAAAGCTGGCATAGGTAAACATTGTCCGGCGCGTGGGAAATGCCCAGCATGTTGTATACCCACGTCATGTTGAACAAGCAGCCAACGGCAACCACCAGCAAAACCAGCGCATCAAAAATTAAAGCGTACTTGACCTTCATCATTCGCCTCCTGCAAGCCGTGTGGCTTGCGATCACAAAGAGTTCGTTTACAAATAACTTTTGAAAAAGAAACGAACATCAAGGTTTGCCCGTTTACCGATGTCAAAAGCTAAAAACGGGCAAACCCAAAATGGTCAACTTACGCTTTCAGCATATTGGAGAAATCGCTAAATTCACAAGTAAATTCCGGCATCAAACCGACATGATGTTTATCACCATTTTTGGCGGTAGGGGCAGACCTTCACGTCTGGGCAGTTAATTGTCTGTGTTTGGTGGTAGCGGGATGGTATGGAGCATATCTGCTACGGCCGTTGCGTCAGATTCACCGACTTCCAACGGCAGCAGCAAGCGTACCTGCTCCAGCAAACAAAGGCTCTCTGCTTCCGCTTCGCAGTAGTAGATGACCAAATCGGCCTGTAGTTCACCTGCGCCAGCAGTAAAAACAACCGGAATTTGTTGGGGGAAGCTGGGCAGTACCTGCTGTACCGTGATGCTGTCGCCACTAATTTCTGCCCCGCCTGATGCGGAAAACTCCGCTAGGTAGGGCGCGATCTCATTGAACTTGTAGCCATCTGGCAATGTAACGTCTAGGCGCAAGATTCCCTCACTGGGGGCAACAGTTTGTTCTTCTAACGTAATTATTTTGCCCCCAAACGCCTCCCCGGCAGCGACGCGCGTCAGCAACCCTTGGGGATCTGCCAGCACTAGGGTGTTGACAACGCCATCCACCAGATTGGCTATGCGAATTACGTGGTTGTTGGTGTCGGCGATGTAAAGCAAATTGTTTGCCAAACTCAGGCCGCCCGGTTCATCAAAAAGTGGCTTGTCGCCATCGCGCCAGCCATCTTCGCCGCTGCCAAAAAGGGTGCTGCTGGTGCGCGCAACCGGATCAATCAGCTTGATTTTGTTGTTGTACGTGTCGGCCACGTAAAGCAAGCCATCGGCATACACTACGCCCAGCGGATGCTGCAGCCGCACCTCGTCGCGGCTGCCGTCTACGTCGCCAAAGTCAAACAGCCCCGTGCCCACGATGGTGAGGATGACGCCATCGGTGCTCAGGCTGGCGCTGCGGATGGCGCTGGCTTCGCTATCGGCAAAGTAGAGCAGTTGGCCATCAGTCGCCAGGCCGCTGGGCTGGTTCAGGCCACCAGTGAGTAGCGGGCCGTCCAACAATTCTTCGCGGCCAGACCCGGCAAAGACGCTCACAATTTGGCTGGCGGGATCATATTGCCAAAGCTGGTGCTGCCCGGCCATAGCAATGTAAATAATGCCATCTACATGCAGCACGTCCCAGGGGGAGTTGAGCGCCACGCCTGTACCCACCCCCTCAAACGCTTCATAGCTGCCGTGACGGCCGTTCCCAGCCACCGTCTCCACAATTTCAGCTACCAAATCAATCTTGCGAATGGCGTGATTTTCTGTGTCTGCTACGTACAGCGTGTTGGCATCTGCCAGGGTGAGTCCTTGCGGACGAAAGAATTGGGCCGTTTCATAACTGCCATCTTGCAAACCGGAACGGCCGTTGCCAATCACCGCCTGCACCACCCCGTCCAAATCAGTCACGACAATGCGGTTGTGGTTGGAGTCGGCAATGAAGAGGCGATTGTTTTCGGCGTCGGCCAGCACTTTGCCAGGGAAAAGCAACGGCGAGTTGGCCAGATTTTCCTGCTCCAGCTTGAGTTCTAACGGGGTTCGGTCAATTAAATCGCGGGCATCGAACTCGGCGACCATGCTGGTGATCACCTGGTTGAACAGATCGTAAATCCCCTCACCAGCGTGAAAGCCCAGCACGTTGCCCTCAGGGTCTATGAGAACAAACGTGGGCCAGGCGGTCGCGCCATACGTCTGCCACACTTCAAAATTGCTGTCGTTGATGACGGGATGTGCCAATTCGTACCGCTGAATGATTTGGCGAATATTTTCGGTTTCGCTCTCGTTGGCAAATTTGGCAGAGTGGACGCCGATGACCACTAGCTCATCGGCAAACTTTTCTTCTAGCCGGTGTAGTTCGGGAATGACGTGAATGCAGTTGATGCAGCCGTAGGTCCAGAAGTCTAGCAACACAATTTTGCCGCGCAGCTCGCCCAGGGAGAGCGGCCGTTCTACGTTCAGCCAATCCAATCCAGACGGAAAATCGGGAGCGGGAATGGTGCCAGCAAAGGGGCGACTGTTTGCCGTAGATTGGGTTGCAGGTGGCTCATCTGTGGCGGATGGTGTGGGCGCAGGTGGCGGGCTGTTGGGTGCATCGCCCACCATGCTGACGGGTTCGGTAGCAACGGCCGTTGCCGTTGGCGTTTCAACATTTTCTGGCGGCGTGTTGCAAGCGATTAGTCCAATGAGCAAAAGAATGAGGGTGGGGAACGGCCGTGCTTTCATAGTTACACTCCAAAAGGTGCCTGGCATGGGTCGCGTAATTCTTAATGACCAAGATCGTTTGACCCGTGCCAGGCACTATCACCACTATTTCAGCCAAGCATACCCCAACTGCTTGCCATCCCTGTGAAAAAATCCTTATGAAATCATTAAGCTGGATTTACCAAATGGTTTCGACTGGGTATTGATGGATGGCGGCATCTACCGTTAGCAACGGCAATTTTTCAATCTGGCTCTGAGCAATCAGCAGCCGATCGAAGGGGTCTTGGTGCACGTCGGGCAAATGGGCCACCGCCAACGCATGGCTCATTTGAATGGGAAGTGCTAAAAAATTGTGCTGCTGCAATCGAGTTGCGACATACAATTCTGGCGATTCGGGCAAGCTTAAGCGGCCTTTGGCAAATTTGATGGCAATTTCCCAGGCAGTAGCGGCACTAAGATAGATTTGGTTACGGCCGTTACCTATAAACTTCCTTGCCTCTGCCGATAACTTGGGTGAATCCATATTCCACCACAAGAACGTGTGCGTATCTAGTAGTGCCTTCAAATGTCAAACTCCGGCAGCGGGTCATCAAAATTGTCTTTAATTAGTACCAGATCGGCATCTCCGCCAGGAATTCGGTCTTCGGCTGGCTTTTTTACGGCTGTGAGCACGGCCACTGGTTCACCAGATCGAGCAATGATGATTTCTTCACCACTCATCACACGTTTCAGTAACTTGGAAAAATGGGTCTTTGCCTCATGAATATTTACCATAGTCATAATAAACCTCCACAATGCAATCTTAGACTAAGTTATGGACTAAGTCAACCATTTCTGATGGCTGAATTAAAGCTGTCGCTAAATGCTGAGCAACCTTTTTTATAAGCCTCACACTAAGCTATAATTTGCCTTTGCCTATGAAAAAATATTTGCTCCTGCTCCTTTTTTTTGCCTTGCTGGTTGCCTGTGGGTCTGATGGCATCATTCCACCCATCCAGGATTCCAGCGAGTTGGTGACGCTAACCCCGCTGCCTACCAACACCCCCCGCCCGACTGAGATTCCCACCAGCGAAGATGCCAACGGCATTGGCCTGGCGTTTTATCGCGCCTGGGAATTGAATGATTTTCTGGGGATGTACAGTCTGCTCACACCTAGCAGTCAAGCATTGGTAGACAGCATTTCCTTTGTGAGTCGGTACGACGAAGCGATGCAAACGGCGACGGTAACGCAGATTAGCACCCAAGCGTTGGGTACTTTGCAGGATGGCAACACGGCTCAGATGCAAGTGCGCGTGACGTGGCAAACGGCCGCAGTTGGCACCATCATCCGCGAATACACGGTGCCGCTGGCGTTTGAAGACGGCCGTTGGGGCATCGTGTGGGACGAGGGGCTGATCTTGCCAGAATTAGCGGGCGGCAATACGCTGGTGATGCAGCAGCGCGTCCCCGCCCGCGCCAACATCTACGACGTGAACGGTAAGGCACTGGCTTATCAAGGGACAATCCTAACGCTGGGCGTCATCCCTGGGCAAATTGAGGACGAGCCGGCCATGCTGGCGGCACTCAGCCCCATGCTCAACCTGACGCCCGAGGAAATCGAGGAAATTTACGCCCCCGCCCTGCCAGACTGGTATTGGCCCATCGGCGACGTGACTGAAGCCACAATGCAGCAGTACGGCCCAACAATTCAGCCCTTTATTGGCAAAGGACTGGCCGAGCCGCAGCCGCGCCTGGCGCGTCTATTTTCCGACTCTGGCGTGGCGCCCCACCTCATCGGCTACACGGGCTACATTCCTGCCGAACAGTTGGCGACTTACCAGGCGCAGGGCTTTGCTGGGGATGAGATTGTGGGGCTGGCTGGGCTAGAAAGCTGGGGTGAAGATTATCTCAACGGCGAGCGCGGCGGCACTCTCAACGTGGTCGGCCCTAACGGAGAGTACATCACTACCGTGCAGGAGCAAGAGCCCAAACAGGCTCGCAGTGTCTACACCACGCTGGATTTAGAATACCAAACGGCCGTTGAGCAAGCGCTCGCCCAAGCCATTCAATCCTTAGGGTTACAAGCAGGCGCAGCTGTGGTGCTAGAGGTAAACACGGGCAGGATTTTGGCAATGGCCAGCTACCCCAGCTATGATCCCCGCATTTTTGATCCGTTTGCCCAGGATTCGGCCGTGGCGCTGGGGGCAGCCTTTAACGATCCCAATCGGCCACTGCTGAACCGAGCAACTCAGGGGGTCTATCCAGCAGGCTCCACGTTCAAGCTGGTGACTTATACGGCCGCAATCAACAGTGGCCTCTACACGCCAGACACCTTTTACAACAGCACCGGCACCTGGAACCGGCTTGGGGATGAGTTTATCAAGGTGGATTGGCGGGATGGCGGACACGGCCGTATCACCCTAAAACAGGCCATTGTGGTCTCCTGCAACTCCTGCTTTTACGATGCGGCCTTTGAAATGGATGCGGTAGACCCCAATTTCTTCCCAAACACAGCACAGCAATTTGGTCTGGGGCAACCCACTGGAGCCGTGGGCGTGGTTGAAGCCGCTGGCACTGTGCCTAGCCCGGAATGGAAAATATCCGTGCGCGGCGAGGGCTGGGTGCGTGGCGACGCGGTGAATATGGGCATTGGCCAGGGGGATGTGCAGGTATCGCCGCTGCAAATGGCAAACTTGATTGCGGCCGTCGCCAACGGCGGCATGCTCCACCGCCCCACCCTCATTGATCGCATCGGTGCCGGTGGCGGCGCACCCGAAGAGCCTTTCCCGGTGCAAATCAACGGCGAGCTGCCGCTTACGCCCCAGGACTTAGCCATTTTGCAAGAAAGTTTGTGGAAGGTGGCCAACGACAGCAACGGCACAGCCACGCACCAATTTGTGGGGCTGCCCATTCAGGTAGCAGGAAAAACTGGCACGGCTGAAGCACCGCCGCGCAATTCACACGCCTGGTTTGTAGGCTACGCCCCCGCCAACCAGCCAGAAATTGCCATTGCCGTGATTGTGGAGCATGGCGGGGAAGGTTCAGATGTCGCCGCTCCACTCTTCCGCCGCCTGGTGGAGCTTTATTACGGCATCACGCCCCTCACGCCGTTTCCCTGGAATTAGCTCGTACAACCTAAGAATACATCTAAATCTTTCAAAATCCTGAAATTGTTCAAATTATTGATACACCTTACTGTAGTCTAATTTAATCCTCATTATAATTTAAGTTAGATTGTGCCAATTAATGTTTGGACGCTTCTTAATACACAAATCAACCAATTCACCCAATCGCCCCCTGCGATTCAAATAGTTTATTAGCTCTTCTGCATACCGACTAAATGTAGAAGCGTCTAATTCTTCAAAATCTATATCCAGATGAAAACACATTGATTTTAATTCATTCATGTTGAAGCTTTTTTTGAAAGTAACTAAGAAATCATTCAATTTACGAGCTTGTGGTATTTCAACGCCTTTAAGAATTTTATCAACGTAAATGATTGCACCAGATTGAGGATGCTTAAAAGTATTAATATTATGTTTTTCTAATACTAATAATTCGCGATAAGTTATTGAATGCTCTGGGAAGTCTGGGATAGGTATTGCCTCCTCAATTTGCAACTTGTCAAAAGATTCATTTATTCCTCTAAATTCTGCTCGAATTATTGCTAGCAAATTTATTCTTGCTCGGGAATCGCCGACTATCGAAATCTCAACTTTATTGCCACTATTTATACTTATAATTGCTTGAGCATTCTCATGTTTTATTGCAATTCCGTTTCTCCAAAGAATGTTATTTAACAAATACTTATGCATTCGAACGATAAATCTTGGCAAAATACTGCTCGGCAATGAATCATACAAAATTTGGAAATCAAGACTAGGTCCATATTTCCATCTATATTGGGGGGGTGATTTCGGGAGTAAATCTGGGATTAAATATAAAAATGGATCATCAACAAATGGAATGCAAAGGTGAAACCTTCTCATAATATTTAGTAAAAACATATGTTTATGAGTTGGGTATTTCGAAGTATCTAAAATTGATTCTAAATCCAGTAAATTTAGAATCCCTCTATTTCGTCTTATAAAAGTTGATGTCAAAATTTGATATATTCCAAAAGTCACCCATTGCGGTTTTAGGACACTGGTGTCTTCTAATCGGCGATCATCTTGAAAATTTAATATAATCCCTAAATCATTTAAGAAAGCAAGAAGGGTTTTTTGATCTTGAGAATCTAAAACTCCCATTGTGTTACATAATCTTATATAATCCTGATACGGAATAAAGTCCTCTCGTTCCTGAATAGATTCCAGGCGATCTTTTATCGAAAGCCAGCTACTTGGCACACTATCATGAATATGTGGAATGCGAGAAACAACTTTTTGAATCTCTTTATACAATCTATTAATACCCGTATTCTTTGAGCATGAAGTCTGAATATAAGATTGTATGCTTGGATGTTCGTTCCTCAATTTATTAAAGTATCGGGTGTTTTTCCAAAAACTTCCTTTATCACTTTTATTGAAAACTATGATTACAGGAGCATCTTCTCCAAAACTTTCAATGAGCCTAAGCCAATATAGTATTCTAGCTATTGACCTTTTGCTTGTGCCATCAACAACTAATAAGTATAAGCTTCTTTTTGTTAGGAAAAATTGATGAGTACCATGATAAATTTCCTGTCCACCAAAATCCCAAACATTTAACCTAATTTTAATTTCTTGATCTTCATTACTTTTTTTCAAAATTGGAATGAACCAAGAATTGATAGCTAAACCAGGAGTTATTTTCTCATTAACATCAAATGTGTTTGAGATTAACCGTCTTACAATCGAGGTTTTACCAACACGTCCATCTCCCACAAGAATCATTTTTGCTTCTCGTAATGGCAAGCTCTCTTCACCTAATGATTGAAAGTAATATCGAAAAATCAAATCAGGCTGGTGAGCATATTTAAGAATCTCAGGGGGGATTCTCAATTCTGAATTCCCTTCTAAAAACAATGCTTGTAGATTGAATAACATCCTTATTTCAGGTGTAATCTCAGTAATATTATTATTTCTTAAATCAAGTTGCTGCAAATTAACAAGTTTTGAAATCGAGTTAGGCAATTTTGTGAGTTTGTTATTGTTTAAGAAGAATTTTGTGAGATTTGTTAATCTCTCAATTGATGTTGGAATATCTTCAATTTGATTATTTCCAATATCCAATTCTCTTAATTTAGATATATTTCCGATCTCATTGGGCAGTTTAGTCAACTTATTATTCATTAATCTTAAACTTGCCAAATTCATTAGTTTACCCATTTCGGGAGGCAGTATTGTTATTTCATTATCATTGAGTTCCAAAATTTTAAGATTTTGAAGGTTTTCAATTTCTGGTGGCACAGATAACAAACTATTCCCATTAAGATTTAATTCCTCCAAATATTTTAGTTTACCAATTTCTGGAGGTAAAGAATTAATTCCTCGCCCTGACAAACCAAGGCGTCTAGTTTTGCTTCGGTATGCATCGTCAATTATTGCAGCAAGCTTGTATTCATTCATAAAGACCTTTTTGAGCAAGAAACACTACTAATTGAACCAAATAAACTTCAGAATTTTATACAATATTTAACCCGGTGTTTCAACACTTCTTCAATCGACTAATTTCCACTAAAGTGAAAATTGAATTGCATAAGCCACTTTCTTATGAAAAGTAAAAGCGCAAAGCATTCAGCCGTATTTGTGTCTCTCGCCGCAGCATTTGGTTCATGAGGTATTCTAAAAGTTTTGGTCGGGCGCGAAAAAAGTAAATGCAGGTGACCTGAGAACGATTTTCACCATGCGGTTTTTGGCGAATGGTGGCAGCAAAATGGTCAAAAAATGGGGGATTGTTCGTGAGAGAAACGGCCGCAACGCGCCCAGGCTCAAACCGTACATACTCCGTCTCCATTGGCAAAAACAACCCCTGCCACGTGCCCACGCACAATGAGCGAACCCCCACCCCCGCTTCTGTCGCCCCATCCAGCAAACACGCTTTGCTGAGTAGCGTATCCCACTCTAGCCGACGGCCGTAATCATGAATGAGATTGAATACGGCCGTACAACTCGCCTCCACCTCAACAGAAACCGACCCTCTAGGCATGACCTGCTTCCCGCTCCGCATTTGCCTTAATGCCGCGCAGCAAATACCGCTGGAACAAGTTCAGCACCTGCCGTACAAGCACAGCCAGAAAAAAGCCCCTGATGCCACACAGCTGGTATTGGCTCGTTAAAAACAGCCGCACACCGCCATCCTGAGGCACAATCTTGTAAGAACCCGATTTCATTTGGAACGGGCCATCAGCCAAATTGAGCAGATAGCCTGCACGGAAGTTAGGGCTGGCCTGAAAAGTGAAGTCGTACTGGGTGTGAGGTTGCCAGGTAATGATGGTTTGGGTGAAAGTACGGCCGTTTGCAAAATACGCCACTCGCCGACCACCCACACCTGGCTTCGTCACCTCGGCATTCAGCGGCTTGGGGATGTCCAGCAGCGCAAAATAGGCAGGATGATCAAAGGCAGCAATGTCCACATCAATCACGTGCTGCCAAACAATCTCTGGCGAGGCTTGGATTTCAGTCGCGTGCGTGATCTCGTACAGCTTCAGCAATGATTACTTTTCCGCTTGATTTTGCGAGCGGAAATGCTCCAAGGCAACATACCACACAACTGCAATAAACATCGGGATCAAAGGCCAAAGCGCAGGTGCCTGTTGCGGCACTGACAATACAATATCCACAACCAGCCACCCCAAAGCCACAAAAAATAACAATCCTGCCGCTACTTCCTGGTTTCCAAATCGCATCATCGTACCTCCTTCATAAAGAAATCATATTGCATATTCCGTGATTTTCTACCCAATACGCAATATGAATTTTCATCCATCGGCTCTTTCTCAAGGTGACAGTCATTTTCAAAAATGACTGTCACCTAACCACAATCGTTTTACTGGAAATCCATTGGTTGGGGCTTGTTGTCTAGAACAGCTTCGATTTTTTCCATCACGTCATCCGTTAGCTGCGGCACAATGTCCAGTGCCTTCATGTTTTCTTCTACCTGCGACACTTTGGATGCCCCGGTGATGACGGTGCTTACGTTAGGGTTCTTGAGACACCAGGCGATGGCCAGCTTGGGCATGGTTGTGCCTAGCTCTTCGGCAATCGGCACCAGTTTCTGGACAGATTGCAGCCGCTTTTGCCCTTCTTCGCTTTCTAACATGCTGCGGAGCCATTCGTAGCCGGGCAGGTTCATGCGGGAATCCTCGGGGATGCCGTTGTTGTATTTGCCAGTGAGCAAACCAGAGGCCAGCGGCGACCAAATGGTGGTGCCTAAACCGATGGTGTCGTAGAGACGGCCGTATTCCACCTCAAACCGATACCGATGAAACATATGGTACTGGGGCTGCTCCATTGTGGGGGGGATAAGATTATACTGTCGCGCCACGCTATGTGCCTCCATTAGCTGCTGCGCCGACCATTCCGACGTGCCCCAGTAAAACACCTTCTCCCGCTCGATGAGCGTGTTCATGCTGCGAACGACCTCTTCCATCGGCACTTCCGGGTCCGGGCGGTGGCAAAAGTACAAATCCAAATAATCCACCTGCAATCGCTCCAGTGCCTGGTAGCAGGCTTCCATAACGTGCTTGCGGCTCAGGCCGCGCTGGGTGGGCTTGGCATTCTTCACGCTGCCCCACATCACCTTGCTAGAGACAATGTAGCTGTCGCGCCGCCAGCCCAGCTTCTTGAGTGCCGCCCCCATAATCTCTTCCGATTTGCCATGAGCGTAAATTTCGGCATTGTCAAAAAAGTTGACGCCCGCATCGTATGCCGCCGCCATCATTTCGGCAGCCAAATCTACATCTGCCTGGGCACTAAAGGTGACCCAAGAGCCAAACGATAATGCACTGACCTTCAGGCCAGAATTTCCTAATCTGCGATATTCCATGTCACGCTCCTAGTTTATACGTTTTCACCGAGTTTACCGGACGTGCTAGAAAAAATCACCACAAATGGCACGAATCAACGAATGAAACGAATATTTTTTAATTCGTGATATTCGTGATTGGTTTTTCAGTGGTTGACGGCCGTTTCCCACACAGGTAAAATCGCCCGAAAATGATGCCCCGCAGGTACGCGGGGTTTTTTTTGTCGGAAGAAATGCCTGGTTAAAGGTGACAGTCACTTTGAAAGTGACTGTCACCTGAAAACTGAATCATGCTGCAAAAAATTACGCTGCCCTTCAAAGCTTACTGGGATTTGTTAGCCAACTACCTAAAACCACAAAAAAAGCAAGTTTGGTGGCTGGCGTTGCTGTTGACTGTCAGCATCGGTTTGCAGTTGGCAAATCCGCAAATCGTGAAATATTTTATTGATTCTGCCAGCGAACCCGTTGCCACGGGAACGGCCGCTTTCCAGCAAGGGCTCAACAATCTCCTGGGAGCGGCCGTTTTGTTCATGAGCGTGGCCATCGTGCGGCAGGCAATTGCCCTGGCGGCGGTGTACGTGGGTGAAAACGTGGCCTGGACGGCTACCAACGCCTTAAGGGCTGATTTAGCCTTCCATTGCCTGCGACTGGACATGGCCTTCCACAAGCAGCACAAGCCGGGCGAGCTCATCGAGCGGGTGGACGGCGACGTGAACAAGCTAGCCAACTTCTTCTCGCAACTGTTCATCCAGCTTACCAGCAACCTGCTGCTTTACATCGGCGTGATTGTGCTGCTGTGGGTAGTGGATTGGCGAGTGGGCGTGTCGATTACGGCCGTTTCCCTCCTCGGCGTGCTGGCATTGAACTACCTCCGTACCCTCACCGTGCCGCGCTGGGAGGCGTTGCGTAAAACTGAAGCCGATCTGTTCGGCTTTCTGGAAGAGTGGCTCACCGGCACCGAAACGATCCGCACCAACGCAGCCGAGGAATATATTTTGCAAAAGATGCTGCGGCTGGGGCGCGAACGGTGGCTGCGCGTCCGCAGCGCCATCAAAGTGAACGTCTTTGTCTGGAATATGCCGCTGGGCGTCTTTACCCTGGCCTACATCGCCGCCCACATCTTTGGCACTACCCTGTTCCAGGACGGGGCTTTAACGATTGGCGGCATCTACCTCATTTTTTACTATATTGACGTCATTAAAGAACCGCTTTGGCGCATCAATCGCCAGGTAGAAGATTTGCAGCGGGCTGCCGCCAGCATTCGCCGCATCATGGCGCTGCAAGCGGAGCAGCCCACCATGCACGATGGCCCTGGCGTGGACGTGGCCGCTGGCCCGCTGGCCGTCACCTTCGATCAGGTCACCTTTGCCTATGCCGACGATCCGGAAACGATGATTTTGCAGGGCATTGATTTCTACCTCGAACCCGGCACGGTGCTGGGGCTGCTGGGGCGCACCGGCAGCGGCAAAACCACCCTCACCAAGCTACTCTTCCGCTTTTACGACCCCACCGAAGGCGCGATTTTGCTGGGAAACGGTCGTAGCCAGTTCGATTTGCGCGATGCCAAACAGGCAGAACTGCGCCGCCACATCGGTCTCGTCACCCAGGAGGTGCAGCTTTTCCACGCCAGCGTGCGAGACAATTTGACGCTGTTCGACAGTGCCGTCAGCGATGCTCAAATATTGGCGGTGCTAGATGATCTCGGCCTGATGCCCTGGCTAAACAGCCTGCCCAGCGGGCTCGATTCGCCGCTGGAAGCCGACGCCAGCCTCTCCGCTGGCGAAGCGCAGCTACTGGCCTTCGTCCGCGTCTTCCTGGCCGATCCGGGATTGGTGATTATGGATGAAGCCTCCTCGCGGCTAGACCCGGTGACCGAAATGAAGATTGAGCAAGCCATTGACAAGCTGCTGGCGAATCGGACGGGCATCATCGTCGCCCATCGGCTGGCCACCGTGCAGCGCGCCGATGAGATTATGATTTTGGGAAACGGCCGTATTGAGGAATACGGCCGTCGCACCCACCTCGCCGCCGATCCCAACTCCCACTTTGCCCAACTTTTAGTAACAGGGTTAGAGGAGGCGATTACCTAGCAAGACCTAAGTGACAGTCCGGGCGGAACGATCCGGCATCAGAAACACTCTACTGCCCGTGCCTGTCACTTTAACAACCTTATGAATACGCTCACTTATTATTGGCGGCTCATCCGCTACGAACCAAAATATTACGCCGCCGACATCATCACCATTTCGATTCATTTTGCCTTCACCACCGCGCTGGGGCTGATTTTGCGCGCCTTTTTCAACGGCCTCACGGGCGAATCCAGCTTTGCGCTGCCGCTGTGGCCTATCGTCGGGCTACAAATTGCTTACGCCATCATCGTTGCCGTTTCCCAGATGTTGGCGGGCTGGTCCTTCATCAACTTTGAGCATATCTCCTACAATCTGCTCATCCGCAACATGCTGGCGCGGGTGCTGCAAATGCCTGGCTCGCGCCCCCTACCCCAAAATGAAGATGGTACCAGCATGTCCACCGGGCAAGCCGTCAGTACCTTCCGCGACGACACAGATCATTTGCTCATGGCCATCGTAGCCGTGGACGACGTGATTGGGCTGCTCATCAGCGCGGGCATTTCGGTGACGATCATGCTGCAAATTAGCGTCCCGGTAACGCTGGGCACCTTTGTGCCGCTGCTGATTGTGGTGGGCATTGCCCAGCGGCTGGGGGAACGCGCCAAGCGGTATCGCAAAGCCAGCCGCCAGGCCACCAGCCAGGTCACGGGCATGATTGCCGATATGTTCAACAGCACCCAGGCGCTCAAGGTGGCCAATGCCGAGGCGCGGGTGATTGATCGCTTCCGCGAAATCAACGAGCAGCGCAAACAGACGATGGTGCGCGACAAGCTGATTGTTCAACTGGTAGATGCCCTCAGCACGGGCACCATTGAAGTTGGGATGGGGCTTATTTTGCTGCTGGCGGCGCGGGAAATGTATGTTGGCACGTTTACGCTGGGCGATTTTGCCTTGTTTGCGGCCTACATCTGGCCCGTTACGCAGCTATTCCGCATCTTTAGCCGGATGATTACTGGCTACAAGCAGGCGGGCATCTCTACACAGCGCATGGAAACAATGATGCAGGGTGCGCCAGTTGGCGAGGTTGTTGCGCCCCAAAAGCTGCATCTGGATGGCAAGCTGCCGCCACTGCTACAAACACCCAAAACGGCCGTTCACATCCTACAAACCCTGCATGTCAAAAATCTCAACTTCACTTACCCTGGCAGCGAAAACGGCATCCACGACATCAATTTATCACTGAGTGCAGGGCAGTTTGTGGTTATCACAGGGCGCATCGGCGCAGGCAAGACGACGCTGCTCAAGGTGCTGCTGGGGCTGCTCCCAGCAGACAGTGGCGAGATTGTGTGGAACGGCCGTTCCGTCCCAGACCCCGCCACGTTTATGATTCCACCCAGGGTAGCCACCACCATGCAAATCCCGCGCCTGTTCAGCGAGTCGATTCGGGACAACATGTTGCTGGGCTTGCCGGAAGGTGCAGTGGATGTGATGGGAGCGGTGCAGACGGCCGTTTTCGAGCAAGATTTAGCCGACATGGAGCAAGGGCTAGACACCATCGTCGGGCCGCGCGGCCAACGACTGTCTGGTGGACAAGCCCAACGTGTAGCCGCCGCCCGCATGTTTGTGCGCCAGCCGGAGCTGCTGGTTTTTGATGATTTGTCGAGCGCGCTGGATGTGGAGACGGAGAAGGTTCTGTGGGAACGTGTTTTTAACGCAAAGGCGCGAAGTGGCAAAGGAAGCAAAGAAAGGCAGACTTGTTTGGTTGTGAGCCACCGTCGGGCAGCTTTGCGGCGGGCAGGTCATGTGATTGTGTTGCGGGACGGCCGTATCGAGGACGAAGGCACATTAGAAGACCTGTTGGCTCGCTGTGAAGAAATGCAGCAGTTATGGCAGATGGAAAATTAACCTAAATTGTTCCACTCATCTGGGGAGATTTCCCGCTGCAAAATGCCTTCCACTTCTTTCAACATAAACCGGAGTTGAGGTACAGAATATTCAGAATTTGAGGGAATTGCCAAGCGGTGATTTTCCAGAAGCATAAATTGGTGGCGAGTGCCAGAAAATGGCCCCTCGAACCCAAGTCGCCGCAATCTCTTGATGAATTTACGGCGTTTGCAAGGTGCCCATTTACCCATGAACCAGTTCCTGGTTGAGGTCAATATTGGCGATAACTGGCAAATGATGACCCAATTTAAGACCTACGAGTAACCAGTCCTCTAGCACGGAGTGCAGTTCTTGTTCACATTGGCGAAGCGTTTTGGCAAAGGCAACGACGCCAGGGCATTCCGGGATTTTCCCAGCAAAAGTATCATCTTCCAACTTGTCATAATGTGCTCGCGCCAATGCCTGATCAACATAATCGGTTAAAATAAATTTAGCTTCCATCATCGGTCTCCAATAACTTTAGCACCAAAGTTAGGCCGATTATAACATAGTGAGTGGCACAAGATATTGGGAGGACGTTAATATTTTTGATGCCGTATCGAGGATGAAGGTACACTGGAAGAATTGCTGGGTCGTTGTGAAGAAATGCAGCAGTTGTGGCAAATAGAAACGGCCGTGGATTAGCCGAAGCCCTCAATTGTCATTTTGAGCGCAGCGAAAAATCTCGCTCAACCTCATTTGAAAGCCACTTTCCTTTGCGCCAGATTTGTGCAGTTGTAAGATGCGTGGGATGCTTTACCAAAGACTATCCTGAGCAAAGGAAATTGGTTCTTTACAACGGCACGATTTCGGAAATTATGCCTGTTTTGGTTATTTTTCGTCTTGTTTCAAACTCTCCAAAACATTCAACAACATCAATCCATTCGATGTTATTGAAGTTGATTTCTGCCCACATTTTTTGTTCAATTTTTGTACTAAAAATGTACTTTTTTGTCAGCTTGCCTGTCCTCTTGCTCGGTTTAGTTATATAGCCAGAAAACTTTACAATATTAACGTTAGGTAAATAACCAAAAGCCTCTCCAATCATTCGGAAAGTAATCGAATGTAAATGTGTAACATAATCCTTTCTTTTTGCTGAATCACTTTGAGTGAGCGGCCAATCCATAATTAACGGATAATTGACATCTATTACAATAGTTAAATCTTCTTCAACAGAAATAGAGATGTTTACTGGTAAAGGAAAAACCAATGAATTTAGCTTCGTAGTTATGAAATGTGCTATTGCGCCTGGCTCACCAGCTTGGATGTTTTCTATTATTAAACTTTCTTTACTATCGAATTCTTCTTTTTGTTCATTCCATTTCACCATTCGGGCTTGGTAGTTCGCAACCTCTTTTTCATAAAGTTCTTTCGCCTGCTCATTTGATTCTTCCCAATCCTTTAATTTCATCTCATATTTTTGCAGTCTTTCTTGGTATTCATCCTCTAACTTTTGTCTAAGCGGCCTAAATAATTTAGTCACCACACTACCTTCACGCTTAGTTGGTTTGGTTGGCTCGATCTGATCAATTTGATAAGTTAAGGAAGGGGCATTAGGTTTTGGCACTGGGAACCGTTTTGGGGGGATAATAAACTCATTAGCAGCCTCTGGCGTTTGATAATGTACTGTTTTTAATTCTTCTAACGAGGAAGCAATTTCATCTTTTCTTTCCTTAATGAACAGTTGTGCTTGAACCTTTACATTATCAAGTTGGGAAAGCAAATCGTCAATAGAGTGTTTCAATCTTTCATAAGGTGCAATTGTTGAATCCTTTTCTCGTCTTAAATTGCGTTTTGCCTCCGCCCGTACTTGACCAGCCAGCTTCTTCTTACCAAGGATTTGAAGTGCGGCTGATGATCCCGACCCAGCACCTGAACTTTTTTGTCGGTAATGAGCACGAAGTTCTTTGATATCAAGGTTAATATCCTTTTTTATTTGCCTGAGTTGTTTTTGAGCCTCTCGTGCTTGTTTTTGTGCTACTTTAGCTTCCTCAATATTTGATATGCTGAATGCTATGTTGGTAAGACCAAGTTCATTTAGTTTATGAGTATAGTATTCAGGTGAATTCATTTGCTTGTCCTTAAGTTCAAGAAACGCTAAAACAACGATGCACTGCTTTCAAATGACCGAGAAAATGAGTGCATAAATAATAGCATATCCATCCTTATGATTGAATATTTAATTTTGCTTACGGCCGTTCTCACCCTCCTCCTCATCCTAATCATCTACGAAACCAAAAGGCGGCGTGCAGAACTTCTTGCAACTGTTGAGGTTGTCACCCTACCTAATTTTGCTTCCAAGCATTTGGGCAACAGCCGGGAGATTACTGTTTTTTTGCCGCCGGGCTACGCACAAGCAGCCAACCGCCGCTACCCCACCCTCTACGTTAACGACGGGCAGGATCAGGAAGCGTTGCAACTTCGGGAGACGCTGGCCAAGCTGTGCCAGCGGCGGCAGATTCGGCCCATCATTGTGGTGGCGGTGCCAACCAACGAAGACCGGCTGCAGGAGTACGGCACGGCCGTTTGCCCCAACGCGCAAAATTTAGGAACGAAGGCTGGCGAGTACGGCCGTTTCTTCACCGCCGAACTGATGCCCGCCATCAACCAACAGTTCCGCACCAGCCAGAATCCGGCTGAGATTGGCATTTTTGGCGTCTCGCTGGGGGGCTTGTCTGCCTTCGACATTGCCTGGAACCAGCCAGAGCTGTTTGGCATTGTCGGAGTTATGTCTGGCTCTTTTTGGTGGCGGGCGGCTGAAGATGAAACAAAGATGCCGCCCAACCAGCTCATCGCCCACGAAATGGTGAAACAAACGGCCGAAAAGCCTGCGCTGCGCCTTTGGTTTGAAGCCGCCACCCAGGACGAAGCCAGCGACCGAGACAACAATGGCGTTATTGATGCCATCCAGGACACGCTAGAGCTAATTGATGAGCTAGAAAAAATTGGCTTTCGGCGGGGCGAAGAGGTTGTCTACGTGGAAGTGCCAGGGGGGCGGCACAATTACGACACCTGGGCGCAGGTTTTTCCTCATTTCCTGCGCTGGGCGTTTGGTAAATAGAATTGTCACAGAGAGCACAGAGGTTTATGAGATTAGGACTTACGCGGTAAAGACTACAAAAGTCTTACTCTGTCTGGAATTAACATCATTTGACCCAAGACTTTTGTAGTCTAGTAAGGGCAAGTGCGTACGGCCTAGAGATTTTGATTTCTCTTTTTGCTCTGTGTCCTCTGTGGCATTTGTTTTAGCGTGTGCGGACGGGCTGGTTTTGTCCACCAGCAACCACAAAGACGCGGCCAATGTCTAGGCCAAAGAAGTTATTGCCTACGGCCGTTCCCACAAAGTCCATCTGCCCATCCCCGTCAATATCATCCAGCGGAATGGCATCTACGCCCAGGTTGTCGCCTGCAATGTTGCCCGTGATGGTTTGTACCACCTGGGCGGCGCGTGAGCCGTTACCAGAGATGACCAGCACCTGCCCACCAGCAGCCGAGGCTGCGCTGGACGTCCAGGCGCCAATCACCAAATCACCGTAGCCATCGCCCGTGAAGTCAGCCGAGGCGCGGCCAGGGCCAAAGCCGCCACCTGGTTCCCGGCCATTCAACGTTACCAAACGACGGCCGTCTGCCCCAGAGAAGACAAAGGCATTGCCAGTGCCGGGATTGCCGTCCACCGTAGCGGCATAATCGGCCACAAAGATGTCCGGTGTGCCATCCGCGTTGTAATCCCCTGCGCCAGAGGCAAAGAATTGGCCAAAGACCACCGCATCTTCCGGCACTTTGGGCGTGAGCGTGTAGATAAAGCTGCCATCTGCACCGGAGAACACATAGGCTTCGCCGCCGTTAAATGGCCCTGCGTTCATCGCACCCATCACCTGATCCGGCACGCCGTCGCCCGTCACATCACCCACCAGGCCAGTGCCGCTGCCCAACTGGGCATTGGCCACCGGGCCATCCTGCCGCCACAGCAATGCGCCATCGGCACCAGAAAACAGGTAGGCAGCGCCAGAAGCATCTGCATTGGCAAATCGCGCCCCAACGATGATGTCCGCGTGTCCGTCGCCGTTTACATCACCCGCGCCAGAAACGGCCGAACCAAACCAGTCGCCCCCTTCGCCATCCAGACGCAGCAGCAAGCTATGGTCTGCCCCTGAATAAACTTCAGCGTAGCTACCAATGATGGCACCCGCCACGTAATCTGGTACGCCATCACCATTCACGTCACCAGCCGTATTGGCGCTGTAGCCAAAAATGGCACCGCTGCTTCCCGTAATGGTATGCAGCAAAGTGCCATCGGCTCCGTTGTAAATGTAGACTTTGCCTGCCGGGGTTCCAGCACCGTCAATGTAAAAAGGGGCAGTGGTAAGCAAATCACCAATGCCATCCCCAGTAATATCGCCCAAATCCATCGAAATCCAGCCAAACGCATCGGCCAACTGCTCACCATCCAGTTGGTACAATATGTTGGCATCTGGCTCGGCGATACGGCCGTTGGCCGCAGCACCAATTGCCAATGTAATCAGCAAAAGCAGAGCCGCGCTCAAGCTGGCAACTGTAAACAATCTTTTTCTCGTCATTGTGTAACCTCCGTTGTGAAAATGTAAGTGGATTTCACAAACAGGATACGCAATGGCGCAGCTTTAGACTGTCAAAAAATTGCTCATTTTTTGTAACATCAAGGTTGTGGGATTTTGGCGCAGCTTGGAGGGCGGCACGCCAAACGCGCGGCGAAATGCCGCCGAAAAGTGGCTGTGGTTGGCATAGCCCAGAGCCACGCTTAGTTCCATTAAAGAGGTATCGTTGGCCGCAACCAGCTCTAGCGACGCCCGCAAGCGCATCTGGTTGAGGTATTTGTGGATGGTTTGCCCGGTTTGCTGGCGGAAAATGCGGCATAAATGGTACGGGGAGCAGTATAATGCCTTGGCCAGCGTCTCTAGGGTGAGTGGTTCGGCATACCGCGTTGCCAAAATCGCTTTGGCACCGGCAACTAGCTCGGCGTGGCTTCTTTGGGTGGCGATGCTTTTTTGGGGGAACGGCCGTTGCCACCCATACCGAATCTGAATGGCTTCGTGCAAAATTGCCAGCATTTTTTCTTCTACATAAAACAGATCGGGGGGATTTTCCTGGCTAAGTGCCTCAATCAGCAGCCGCTGCTGCAAATAGAGGCTGCTGGTGCTGGGGCCGTGACTAAACAAAAACGGTTCGTTCCAGCGGTCATCCACATGGGGATCAACAGGGCGCAATGCCTCGATGACAACTTGCGGAGCAAAGCCAAACCAGTCGCAAATATCCCCCTTTTCAGACAGCTTGCCTCGTGTGTATCGCTGCCCCTTATTGTAGAACATGACCACATTTGGATCACCCACAACGGTACGCTTACCCACGTGGGTAATGGTGACGCTGGTGCGGGGAAAAACAACGGTCATGCCCCGGATGGGGCCAGTATCGGGAAACTGCGGATGCCAGGGGGGGCAAACAAAGCGACCAATCTGGCCGATACGGCCGTTGTACAAAAGCGTATCGAAGGAATCCATGCTATACCTCACCAAAATGCCATTTCGTTTGGTTTAGTATAACAGAGTTTCTTTATAGTGACATTACAGGGTCATTAAAGGGTATCTAGTTTGTTTCGAGGCACAAAAACCATTGAGTATCTAGTTGCTCCCAAACATAGCCCCGACTTTGACACGCCCTGCTAGAAAATAAAAAATCTGGTTTTTCAATATAAACTATGGAATACGCTCGCCCTCGATAGATAGGACTCAATTCAATTACCGCATCATCAAAAACTCGTACGCATCCACTCGGAACATTCTCAAAAATTTCAGGAACATTGTAAACATCAGAAGCCTCGCAACCATTAACTCCCTGATAAAATCCATACTGATAATAATAATCAACAACGCTTTCGAACTCTTCACGATGCTCAAAGAAGTATGTTGTTTCAGGAAGTGGTGGTAAAGGAAGACGGTAGCTTAGTAAGAGAAGGCCAACAAAAAATAAAAATGGTAGCAAATTAATTTTTGAGGAAGTATATTTTATCGTAGCTCCGATGCTGTAAACTATTCCTATAATCCACAATAAATAAAGTGGGGAAAGAAAAAGAAATATAAAACCACCCATTCGCCCTGCTGACACGATGTTATCGTAATAAGTTCTTTGCCAGTAAAGTGTCGCGCTTAAAAGAAGGGTAAGAAAGAGCAATAAACGCCCTCTTTTGTCTCTTGGGAAATCGAAATATCGTAATTGGGTTTCTTGATTTGTCATTTTTCAATAAGAATTGAGCGAACATCAATTCTAAAACTGGCGAAAATAGAGTTCTGTTGTGTACAGGAAGCGAATACGGCCGTTCTCATCCACATTCTCTGCAAACAAACCAGCCAACTCAGCCAACATCGGCCCATGGCGCGGATCATCGGCCAACGGTGCGTAAGAGGTTGAGAGCAATCGCCCAGTGATGCCTGGCAAATCAAATTGCTGCTCGCAAGCAAAGTGGCGCACCTGCGTCCCCTCGCCCAAATAGGCCATCACGTTGCCGCGCATCTCATTTTTGCGGCTTGGCTTCCCGTCGAAGTAGCGCAAAGTAATTTGCTCATACCCCCGCATAAATGGCGAGTCGCCAAAGGCCATTGTATTCCAGACAAAAGCAATCGTGCCACCAGGCTTCAAAATTCGCTGCAGTTCCGGCAGCGACTTCTCTTTGTCGAACCAATGAGCCGCCTGCCCCGCCGTCACAAAATCAACCGAATCGTCTGGCAAGGTTGTGGCTTCGGCCGTGCCGTTGAGGCTGGTGAAGTTGGCAAACTCAGCTAGGTATGCTTCCCCCGCCTCGCGCATTTCTTTGTTGGGTTCGATGCCCAGCACCCGATTGCCATTTTGCAAGAAAAGCCGCGCTAAAATCCCCGTGCCGGAGCCAATGTCAGCGATAACGGCCGTTTCCACCAGCCCACATTCATCCTGCAAACAATCGACAACGGCCGTTGGGTAGGACGGTCTATACTTTACATAATTCTTCACTCGGTTGGAAAATCGCTGAGTTGGATGGTGGCTCATTTGTATGCTTCAAACACGCCAGAATGTTTGCTGATGTGAATGCCGCCATCTGCCACAATTTTGGCTGCCCACAAGTCGCGGATTTGGGTAACGGCCGTTTCCGGCACGTCCATCTCTGGCCGAATCATCGAAAAAGCGTAAGCTACCAGCAAATCTGCGTCTGTCACCCACAGGCTGTCATCGTACTCATGTAGCTTCACATGAGCAAAATAGGGTTCCAGCAGTTGACGACCGTTTTCTAAGCGAAATGGCAACTGCTTCGCATTCCGTCGCATCCGCCACGAGGCAACCCTTTGGCGTACCTCATCTGGAATCAGCAGCGGCAGCTCTTTCATGTGTTCATCCCCGTTGGTAGCCGCAATGAAACGGCCGTTTGGCTTCAACACCCGCCGCACCTCTGCCAATCCCTGCGCCAAATCCGGCACGTGGTACAGCATGTGGTTGGCCACCACCACGTCAAACGCCTCATCAGCAAATTCGAGTGCCTGAATATTAGCAGGCTGGAACGCAAACTGATGAGCGCTTTCTGCCAACGCTGCTTCCGCCTCTGCCACCATTCCCGGCGAAAGGTCGGTAAGGGTAATATGGCAATCTGCCGGAAGGCGCGTGACGCTTTCTCGCCAGAGCCAGCCAGGGCCACAGCCGCATTCCAACACACGCATCCCCGGCTCCAGCGGCACCAAATCAAACACCCAAGGCTGCCAACGCACTTTGGCCGTGCTAAACCGCCGATGCAGCTCTGCCCGCGCATCCAAATTGCTGCTGTCTTTGTACTGGTTTTTCTGTAAATAATCTGAATCCCGAAAAGGGTCTTTACTGTTCATGCTTTCTCCTGTCTTCGGTCATCGGTAAACAGTAATCGGTAATCGGTAATCAGATTACAGATTACCGATCATTATTCGCGTCTACCAGCCTGTTAATCTGCTCCGGGCCACCCAAAACGCCGAGAACGTGGTTCAGTTTGAGTGTGCGTTCACCGGCGGGATGGAAGTCGGAACGGCCGTTGCCCCGCAGCAGCACCACGCTCACATCATAATTCTGCTCAATCTCCGAAACCGAACAATCCAGCAAGCCAGACCCTTCATCCAGCTTGAGCCGAGCCAGGCTCAGTGCCTCGCCCTCGACGGTGATGGGGCGGGTCACGTCCACATCGGCGGCAGCGGCGGCGAAGGTGGGGGCAGCCATGCCAGTGGCGCTCATCGCCCGGAAGCCAAACTGCTCCTGTAGAGATTGGCTAAAATCATCGTCAAAAATACGTAGCACCACCCGAATTTGCGGGTTTAGGCGGCGTGCCTTGAAGGCAATTTGCAAATTCATGCTGTCGTTTTGAGTACACAAGATAATGGCGCGGGCTTTGGCAACGCCTGCGTCTTGCAGGGCGGCTTCCCGTCTGGCATCATCCTTTAGTACAGGAATACCCATTGCTTGTGCCTCGACAATCAAATCATCCTCTGGATTTAGCTCAATCACAGAGACATCTCGATCCAATTCATACAATTTTTGCGTTACGCGGTAACCGAGGTGGCCTAAACCTACCACCACAATGTGATTCTGAAACGTCGAAGCAACGGCCATTTCCCACTCCTTGCTGCGTTCACGCCGATTAAAAAAGAGAAGGCCAAAGTCGGCCAATCCCTGTGCCAAAATGGAGATGCCAATGACGGGCATGATGAAGTAAAACAGTTGCAGCGGCCAATGATCCGGCAAATGGTCTCCTAGCGGCTGCAAAAAGGTGAGACCCAGCACCTGGTAAATTGCCTCCACCAAATTATTACTGCCGACATCTTCACCAAAATGGACGGCAAGCTGGTAATAAATAATGCCGCCCCCAATGATGGCTAAAACGAAGTAGAGTAACGGCCGTATAAATTCACGCACCAGCAGCAAAGTATCCCGCCAAATGGCTCGGATTCGCTGGAGACGGCCGTGTTTGTTTTGGTTGCTTCGTTTTCGCATTCTCGCCTACATCAAATTTTTCACCGCAGAGGGCGCAAAGAACGCAAAGTTTTTCTCTTCTCCCTCTGTGTTCTCTGTGGCTAGATTTTATTCGATCATGAAGCCAGTCAGCAGCAGTTTATCATCAACGGCCGTTCCCGTGCCATCCAATACTGAAAGACGTCGCAACGTTTGCAGCAGGTAAAACCCAACCTGTACTCGGTACTGCCCCTCTGGCAATTCAGCCGCTAACTGTACCAAATACTTGTCCTCAACCGTCTCACCTGGCGTCCATTGGCTGGTGGGGAACGTACCTTGTACCGGCCAGCTATCAATTTGGCCCACGATCTGGTCATTGGCATCCAGCACCTGCACAAATACCGTGTAATCCTCCGCCAGCGGAGCCAATGCCTGCCATGTTAGCATTAACTCTAGCTGGCCTCCTGGTTGCAAGGTTCGTTCCGGCACATTCACTGCCAGCAGGGCAATCTTGTCTTCAAAGTTCGTCGCATCCTCTGGCAAAGGTACACCGCTCACCAAGACTTCCCCCACCACGCAAAAGTTGGTTACGGGGCGCATCCAGCCGCATTGAGCCTGCCCCAAAGGATGCTGCACCATGATTTGGTAACGGCCGTTTGCCATTGGCGTGGTCAGTTCCTCGATGCGGGTGAAGGTTTGGTCGGGAACGGCCGTCTCCACAGCCAGACGAGGCAGCGGCAGGGGCAAAACCATTTCCTGCAAAGAAAATTGCAGACTGTCTGAAGCACCCCGCCCAGCAAACAAAATTGGCAGTGGCGACTGTGGTCGTGCCTGGGTGACAAAGTCAGCAGAGACCAGGAATGTGCTGCCCACCTGCGCCCGCACGGCTTGCGGCAGGTCACGAGCGGGCGTGCCGGCAAAGCGGTGAGCAATAATATCCTGCCAGATCAGGTCAACAGCTGGGGTAAATGGCGGGGCAACAGCCACCTGAAGTTGCAGCATCTGCTCGCTGGGCAAAATGGGGCGCGGCCAACTGTGGGTATCTACTACCAACTCACCCGGTCGCCAAGCCACGGTGGGGTAATTGTTGTGGACGGCGTGTTGCCCGGTGGCCACGTCGGGCGCACCGGTGTACCGTGCCCCCTTCCAACGCACAAAAACGTACAGCGTTTCGTCAATCTGGACGTCGGTTTGCCAAATCAGCGTGGCGGCGGTGGCCGTCGGATCGCTGGGGTCTTCTGCTTCGATGGAGATGCCAACCAACTGCATCTCACCAAAATTTACCGCAACAGGCTTGGCTGTGGACGGCCGTTCCAGCAACGGCTCTGTACTCACTTCCGTCAACGCCCCCACCGCCCGCAAATGGTAAATCCCGGCCAAACCCGACAAGAAGCGAGCCAGATACACCGTCTGCCCAGCTGCCAGCCGCGCCTCCAGCTCGGCCCGGTATGCCGCCTCATCCGGCAGCACCACAATCTCCAAATCGGGACGGATGCCTTCAGCTTGCTGCAAATAATAGAGTGGTGGGAATTTATCGCTGTCGGCCAGAATGGCAGCATTTTCGGCCAGCGGCTGCTGCAAAACACCGACTCCCCAAGCGATACGGCCGTCTGCCATGGAGCTATCCAGTCGGGCACGATTATTCACCACCAGCGTCACCGTCGGCAATAGGAGCAGCAGCAAGACGGCCGTTTGCACCAGCGGAGCCAGCGGTTTGTTTTCATGGTTCAGGCGGTGGGCGATGTTTTGGTGAACGGCCGTAAGCCCACTCGCCCATAGCAACCCCACCACCAACTGCGCCGGAATGAGAAAAACCGCCAAATCTGGCACGTAATAGTTGAGGCAGTAAAAAGTAAAACCTAACCAAGTAACGCCCAAAACGGCGGCAACTCGCCAGTTGCGCCACGCCAGGTAGCCCAGCCCCAGCAAAGCCAGAACCAGATTAAACTCGCCCCAATTCTCTACAAACAGCCGCCCCACGATGCCGTACCGTGCCGAATCGTTGAGCCAGGCACTCCACTGCAACGCTCCCTGAAAACGGCCGCCAATCACCCAATCCACAAAGCGACCCAGGCCCATCGGTTCGCCGTTCACCGCCTGCCAGCGAAGGGGGAGGTAGGCGTATAAAAGCAATGGCAAAACGAAAGCCAGAGCAAGTTTTATTAGTAATCGGTAATCGGTAAACAGTAATCGGTATTCAGTTTTCAGTTTCTCTGTGTCCCTCCGTGTCTGCTCCGTGTCCCTCTGTGTTCCGCTTTTCCCCCCGCTAAAAAACGCCAAAATCATCACAATGCTGGCAGGCGGCAACAAAAAAACCGTCGTCAAATGGTTGGTCAATCCCAGCCCAATCACAAATGCCAGCAGGAGCAAATTTAACCGCAGAGAGCGCGGAGAACGCAGAGAATTTGGGTTGTTTTTCAAATCTCCAGTCTCCAATCTCCAATCTCCAATCTCTCGCAAAAGCCATAGCGCCACACAAACTACCAGCGCGTGCAGCGCGTACACTTCAGCGGCGATGGCCTGGCTCCACAAGGTACTGGTCAGCCCCATGACGACGGCCCCGATGACGGCCGTTTCCACCCTACCCCACAACGCCCACAAAAACTTGAAAAAGAACACGAGCGCGATGGTGGCCAGAACGGCCGTCCCCACATTGAGCCGCCACGCCACCGAGCCAAACGGCAGCCAGCTAAAAAGCTTGCCCAACAGCAAATAGAGTGGATAGCCCGTGGGATGGGCAATGCCCAACTGCGGCGCCACCACCTGAAACTCAAAGGTGTCCGCCTGCCCCACCGTGCGCGACATCGTGCTAAGGTAAACGGGCAGCAGCGCCAGCGCCACCAGCAGCGGCCCCAACCAGCGCCAAGTGTCAATACGTCCTCGCCAGCGGCGATTGCTCCACAACAACAGCCCCAGCCAAAGCGACGCGCCAAAAATGAGGCGGCTGCGCCCCAAATCCACCAGCGGATCGGCCAGATAAATGAGGTTCAGCAGCAGTGGCGACAGCACAATTGGCGATACGGGCTTGCGCTGCCAAAGCAGCCAGGTGACAAAGGTAAGAATGGCGGTGAAGGTGAGAATGAGAAACGGCCGTCCCAGCCACAGCCAGCGCGGAAATAATCCCTCATACAAAATGCGGCTCGCCGCCAACCAACCTACAAACATCAGAACAAAAAAAGAAAGATTGCTTGAAAAATAAGCAAAACGGGCAGCATGGGGTGACTGAGAAGGATGAATTGAGGTACGCATAGGGTGCCTATTGTACCCAGTCAGCGGTAAACAAAAAAAGTGGCGCTTGAAGCGCCACTTAAAAGCAAAACTAATTTTTTCTCTTGTTGATTGTTCTTAACCTAAAGGCTCAAAACATGCCTTGTAGGGTTACGCAGTAACCGGGTGGAGTCCATATCGTTCAGCAACTTCAGGTGTGATGAGCCCTAAGAGTGCATAGCCAAGACCAGCTACTACAAATCCTAGCAGAGTAAATGCCAGGCCTAGCGCAATAGCACCATACGACATACCAATCGCCATAGCAGATAAGCTCAGTGACGTGACCAGACCAGAAGCAGTTAATTGCGTGTTCCGGGCTGCGTTAGCAACAGGATTACCATTGGCATCTTTCAACGCTTCTTCTGGGTTGCTTGTCCCTGCCGGATCACCACTTTCCACTGCAAAGCGACCCATTTCGGCATAAGTTAAGCCACCCGTAAAGTTCCCTGCATGCTCTTGAATAATATCAGCCATGCTAAGCGCAGTGGCTATACTGTTTACCTCGGCATTTGGAATTGAAGCATCGTCAGGCGTGACAATGTTTTGGCCAGCCAACTGATCCCCGATGAAAGACCGGATATAAATGCCGGAACCGACTGTGACCAACCCTGCAATTACAAGAATCACACCAATAACAACAACCAATCTTGGGAATAGTTTAATATTTTTCATGACAATCTCCTCTGTGCGAATAATGACTTTTGAAAGTCACTGTTTTAAATTTTTGTAAGGCTTGTGAATCAACGGTAGTTTTCAGTGTCAACCGTATGCACCACTTGAACATCATGCGGTGATAAAGCGGTGACCTAAAACCTACACTATAAGCTCTGCTTATTTTTTAAATGAGTAAAGCTTATTCTTAACACGCACATAATATAAATGGACAGCAGTCCGCATACAATGGACAAATGTCACTTAAATAGCATATGCTATGAATCGGGTTTGTGACAAATGTCACAAACGAATTTTTATGTTCTATTACAACGTGGATCACATCAAATCAAGCAAAAATTGATACAATCGGGCGATATTACTGAAAACCAAACACGGGTTACCGAATACTCAACAAAGGAGTCCAACTCAAATGACCCAATCCCAAAATTTCCACCTAGAAACCCTAGCCGTCCACGCAGGCGTGGAGCCAGATCCGCAAACGGGGGCAGTGATGACCCCTATCTATCAAACCTCCACCTACGCCCAGCCAGACGTGGCCCAACACAAAGGGTACGAATATTCTCGCACCGATAACCCCACCCGCACGGCGTTGCACGAGGCATTGGCCGGGCTAGAAGGTGGCCAACACGCGCTGGCTTTTGCCTCTGGCATGGCGGCAATTGACGCTATTTTGCGGCTAATCAAGCCAGGGGAGCATGTGCTTTCTGGCAATGATGTGTACGGCGGCACATTCAGGCTGTTCGATAAGGTGCTGTCTGGCTACGGCATTGAGTTTACCTTTGCCGACACGACGGATCAAACGGCCGTATCCGCTGCCATCCAACCCAACACCAAACTGATCTGGCTAGAGACGCCCACCAACCCTATGCTGCGCCTGACGGACATTGCCGCCATTGCCAACATTGCCCACGATGCAGGCGCGTGGCTAGGCGTAGACAATACCTTCGCCTCGCCCATCTTGCAACGGCCGTTGGCACTAGGCGCAGACTTTGTGCTGCACAGCACGACAAAATACATTGGTGGTCATTCTGATGTGGTGGGGGGCGCGATTATTTTGAACGATACGGCCGTTTATGAACAGCTAAAATTCTTGCAAAATGCCATCGGTGCCGTGCCAGGGCCGATGGATTGCTTCCTCACCCTGCGCGGCATCAAGACGCTAGCCATCCGCATGGCGCAGCATTGTCGCAACGCCATGCTGGTGGCTCAATCGTTGGCGGATCATCCCGCCGTGGCCGAGGTGATCTATCCTGGCCTGGACAGCCATCCGCAATACGAACTGGCGCGGCGGCAGATGAAAGGGCCGGGTGGCATGATCTCATTTGTGCTGCACGGCGGCGAAGAGGCTGCCCGCTTGGTCGCCCGCGACACGCAGCTTTTTACCCTAGCGGAATCGTTGGGCGGCGTCGAGTCGCTCATCGAGCTGCCAGCACCCATGACCCACGCCTCCGTTGCAGATTCGCCGCTGGCGGTAGACCCTGGCCTGGTGCGCGTCTCGGTCGGCATCGAAAATGCCCAGGATTTGATCAACGATTTGAAATTCGTCCTAAATAAATTGTAAAGTGCCCCTGCGTGGGCACGCCCCTATGTTTGCCTAAACAAAAAGACCAGAGGCAATCCTCTGGTCTTGTAAAATTTCAATCTTGATGTGCCGTTACTTAGGCAAAATGCGAACCTTGCGCCGCTTGCCTTCGCCAGAACTTTGCGTATACACATCCTCATTCTCACGCAAAGTCATGTGGATAATGCGCCTTTCATGGGGCGGCATGGGCTCCAGGCTCACTGGCCGACGGCGCGAAACCACTTTCTTGGCCATGCGCTCCGCTAAACGGGCCAACGCCTGCTGTCGCCGTCGGCGATACCCTTGCACATCCACCACAAAGGAGGCTCGTCGCTGCAACTGGTTGCCTACCATCAGCCGTGCCAAATATTGCATGGCGTTTAGCGTCTCGCCGCGCGGCCCAATGAGGGCCCCTAAATCTTCCCCTTCAATGTCCAACACATGTACCTTTCGGCCCGTCAAATCATCTGGTTCAGAAATGGAAGTGGAAATCTCTGCTTCTACGCCCATCTTGGTCAGCAGGGTATCAATCACTTCCCGGACAGCAGCGCCTTCTTCTTCATCTGGTTCTGTAACTTCAACATCATTCCCATTGCTGCTTGGTGGGGTGGAAACGGCCGTTTCCTTCACAGGTGCTGCCGATTTTTCTACAGGCTTGGGCCGTGTTTTGGGCTTTGCTGCCGGTAGCGGTTCCGGTGCAGCTAGCGTCACCAACCGCACCACAGCCTCGCGGCTACCAATACCCAATAGCCCCCGGCTTCCTTCATCAATCACGTCAATAATTACTTCAGACCGATTAACGCCAAGTTTCTGTAAACCGGCTTCCACAGCTTTCTCAACATCCGCCCCCCGGACCTCAATTTCGCGTTTTTTACTCATAATTTCCCCTTGAATTCTTGCTAAACACACCAAATGCCCAAAATCAGTGGGGCATCTGGCTGGGTAACTGCAACATTGTCAATAGTCGGCTGCCTACCGCTTGGCAGAACGCCGCTTCCGCTTAGACTGACTGCGATTTTTGTTGCTGTTTCCCCGTGTAGACTTACGTTTCGTGCCTGTTGTGCTTGGTGTTGGCTTTTCCTCCGGTATTTTGGCCTCAACAATCTCTTTACCACCGTTCAGACCCATTGCCTTTAGCTCTTTCTCTTTAGCCAACGCTTCTTTTTCTGCTTCCATCACGCGGCGGGTGTAAAACCCCTGGGCAATGCCAATGATATTAGACAAAACAAAGTAGATGGATAAACCAGACTGGAAGGACAGCGAGAAGAAGCCAAACATGATTGGCATTGTATATTGCATAGACCGAGTCATTGCGGCCGTTGGATCATCTTGCTTATCGTTGCCACCCTTCTTGTTGTTCTTGCCATCATCCTTTTGGGCGGCTGATGGTGTTGTAAACCGTGTTTGCAAAAACATGGTCGCAAATACCAAAACTGGCAAGATGTAGAACGGGTCCGGTTGACCTAAATTCATCCATAAAAAATTACTTTCAATGGGCAACAAATTGGTTAGATCAATTCCCGAATACACGCGTTGGGTCAAATCAAACAAATTTTGCGGCGTCGAATCTAACACCAATCGCAGCACTTGGAACAAACCAAACAAAATTGGCATTGTTGCTAATAAAGGCAAGCACCCGCTAAGGCTTTCGGCAGGGTTGTAGCCAATCTTCTGGAACTCCTCCTGCATTTTTTGCGGATTGTCTTTATATTTTTGCTGAATGGCTCGAATTTGTGGCTGCATTTCCTGCGTTTTTGCCATACTTCGCTGCTGTCTCAGGTTTAGCGGCAGCATCAAAATACGCGTAAATATGGTAAAAACCGTCAGGGCCAGCAAGAAATTGTTGCCCAAAATATCATACAGCCACAAAAGCGCGTTGGTTATTGGATTGATGATTAATAAATCCCACATAAGGTGATTAAGTCCTGTTTAATGCGATGCGTTTAGGCTAATTTACTGTCGCACCGCTGCCTATTTGAATTGATTATCTGATACTTTGATGCCAATATAGCTTAAGATTCCGGTGGTTGATAACTCCAGCTTAAACGGCCATCTTCTAAGTCATACCCTTGTAAAATACCGACTTCGCTTTGCATGGCAACCACAATGACATCACCAATAATAACTGGGTTAGAGAAAAGGGGAGCAGGTGTAGTTGTTTGCCACAGCTCATCTCCCGTTACTGTATCCAATGCCACCAGCAATCCTTCTTCGCTTTCCTCATTACCTAGCGAAGCAAAATATACGACGCCGTCCTTCACAACCGGGCTGGCCTGAATAGCACCTTTAATTTCCAGAGGCGGATTTTGCGCGGCGCCAGCCACGGTGTTCATGGCATGGACACCAGTTTCCCACAGCACATTGCCACCGGCAGCATTTACAGCAAATACGTTGCCGCTGCTATCGCCAAAGTAAAGTGTGCCATCTGCTAACGCAGGGGCACTCCAAATCCAATCTGTTGCTTCGACTCGCCAAACCTCTTCACCACTATTCATATCCAAAGCATGAACGGCGCGATCATAACTGGCTGCGTAAATAAGGTTTTCTTCTACATTAAGCACCGGTTTTGCAGACATGGCACCGCTTAACTGTGTTGACCATTTCTCATTACCGGCGGCTGCATCAATGGCATATACATTTCGATCCAACGAAGCAATAAAAAGTGTGCCGTCATGGTAAACTGGTTGTGCCCAAATGGAGAATTCGGCTTCGAAGCGCCACAACTCTTCTCCTGTTTCACTTTCCAGAGCCAACAGCAAATTATCGGAGGTGGCAACGTAAGCGACACCATCAATCTGCAAAGGCCCAGCCACAATGCGGTCTGCGGCAAGGTCATTGCGAGTCCATATTGATTGAGCAGCGTTGCCACTTACATCTATGCCATAAATGGAAACGATGGTTTGGGGGGAAAATAAGCCTTGCGCCGCACCAAAATCACCGAGGATGGCACGGCCGTTTTCTACTGAGGGCGGCGCGTAAAAGAATAATGCTGCATTTTCTGGCCGGTAAGACCAAAGCTCATCTTGTGTGTCTGCTTCAATAGCAACCACGCCAGGGCCATACGCTACAAATATGTTTTCACCGTCTGTAGACATTCCCGGCCAGTTGGTTGCAGCCCCGGCACCTACACAAGCTGTCAGGGCAAATGTCGCCAGGAGTATTAGTAATAATGTGAGCCGTAAGTACGGCCGTTTTGCAATGAACAAAGAATGCCTCCGCAAATTAAGTAAGTGATTACGCTGTAGACCAGGTTACGGAACCGGATCATAGCCGCCCGGATTTAAGGGATGGCATCGGCCAATACGCTTGAGTGCCAGCCAGCCCCCTTTCATAAAACCATATTTCTCTATCGCTTCATAACCGTAATGGGAACAAGTTGGGTGAAAACGGCAGCTTGGTGGTGTCACCCGGGAGATTGTGCGTTGATACAAACGAATTAAAAATAAAACAATTGTTTTCATGTAGACATCATACAATTTTCCGCAGAAAAACAGGTGGAAATTGCGAAAAATCTTTTCAGCTTCAATAATTTGTTAATCTAATGTTTCAGTACGAGCAATGTCTGTTATAAGTTTCGCTTGGGTTAACAATTGCAAAACGGCCGTTTCCACCTCGGCAAATGAAGCTGAAGGCAAATGCGGCCGTGCTATCCATACACAATCCCAACCCGGTTGAATACTGCCCAAATGTAGACGAACTGCTTCACGCAATAATCGCCTGGCACGGTTACGCACCACCGCTTTGCCCACACGTTTGCTGGCAATAAAAGCGAACCGACTCACCCCTGTCTCTGCTGATTTTACCAGCAAGATGCACAGTGGATGCCGGAATGTACGCCCTTGCTGCCGCACACGGGCAACATCCGCAGAGCGGCTCAGACGATGCGGTTGTGGCAGCATACATCAGACAACCGAAGCTGTTTTACCCACCACCAAAGCGCTTTTTGGCACGATAAGCCGTAGCCGACGAGCCATTCCAGTTAATGCGCTTGACATGGTCATTCATCTTTACAGCTAGCTGATGACGCCCTTTGGCGCGGCGGTTCTTTAAAACCTTGCGACCACCTTTTGTCTTCATACGCTTACGAAAACCGTGCACCCGCTTCCGGCGACGGATTTTTGGTTGATATGTACGCTTTGGCATAAGTAGTTCTCCTAAAAAAAGCAGGGCACAGAGCCCTGAACAAATTGTCAACTTAGTTTGTAACTGTCTAGGTTCTTGACGAGACATGCGATTTCTCATTGCCCATTGAGGCTGTTTACCCGACCATGAGAAATCGCATGTCTGTATAATTACTTTAGTTTAAAGAATATCCATCTGTAAAACGACAGAAAATTATACCTAAGCCACTAGGGGCGGTCAAATAAATGATCCGGCGAGAATTTGCGCGAATCTTATGAAACGCGTGCTATTTTTGCCCCCAAACCTTGCAATTTCTGTTCAATTTGCTCATATCCTCGATCAATCTGCTGGATATTGTGAATGGTGCTTTGCCCTTTGGCACAAAGTGCAGCCAAAACCATGGCCATCCCAGCCCGAATATCCGGGCTGGGCACGCCATGCGGGCTGGCATTCAGTTGGTTGCCACCTAAAATCATTACCCGATGCGGATCGCACAGCACAATGCGTGCGCCCATAAAGGTGAGGTTATCTACAAAAAAGAAGCGGCTTTCATACATCCAATCGTGCAGCAACACGGAGCCTTCTGACTGTGTGGCAATGACCACAGCAATGCTCATCAGATCGGGTGGGAAGCCTGGCCAGGGCATCGGCTTGATTTCTGGAATACGGCCGCCCAGCGCTGGCTTTATTTGCATGGATTGATTAGCGGGCACGACAATGTCGTTGCCGTCATCAACCCAGTGGATACCCAATTTTTCATACACAATACGAATCATGCCCAAATTTTCTGGCTGAGCATCCTGAATGCGAATTTCGCTACCAGTAACGGCCGCTGCGCCAATAAAGCTGCCCACTTCCATAAAGTCAGACCCTATGCGGAATTCGCCACCATCAAGCCGATCTACACCCTGAATTGACAACCGATTGCTGCCGATGCCTTCTATTTTGGCGCCCAGGCTGTTTAGAAAGTGGCACAGATCGCGCACATGTGGTTCACAGGCGGCGTTGTCAATAACTGTTTCGCCTTTGGCCAAAACTGCGGCCATAACACTGTTCTCGGTGGCGGTGACGCTGGCTTCTGGCAACAGCAGGTAGCCCGCGCCGTGCAGTCCGTCGGCGTTCATGTGGAACAGGCCGCGCTCTTTCATCTCTACGGCCGTTCCCAAAGCCTCTAGTGCAGTGATGTGGGTGTCTAACGGCCGTCCACCAATCACATCGCCACCAGGCAGCGGCAGCGTTACTTGCCCCATCCGCGCCAGCATCGGCCCAGAAAAGACAAACGAGGCCCGGATTTTGCTGGCCAACGTGCTGTCCAGCTCCGTTTTTTTAATGTTGGCAGCTCGAATGCGCCAGCTACCATTGCCCAGGTCGGTTACCTCCGCGCCTAAATCAGCCAGTAAATCCAGCGTAAAAACAACATCCTGAATGTGCGGAATATTGTGCAGCACGACAGGTTTGTCGGTGAGTAAGCAGGCGGGCAGCAGCTTGAGCGCAGCATTTTTATTGCCACTCACCGTCACCGTACCGCCGAGGGTGTAGCCCCCTTCAATTACAAATCGTTCCATGATTTTTCCTTTTTCTGCGGTTCTCTTCCGGCTGAATTCTAACGGGCAGGCCAGCAGGGAACAAATTGAAAAAACGAATGCTCACCGACAGCTAAACCGATGGTTCTTGCTCAGTAATCGCCTGGTGATACACTGATGCCATGCCAATGATTCAGTTGCCTCAAGCGGATCTATTTTATGCAGCGCACCTACCTCCAGATGCCCAACAAACAGTGGTGCTTGTGCATGGGGCGGGTGGTTCGCGCCTGGTTTGGCCTGCCGCATTGCGACGTTTGCCTCACACGGCCGTTTACGCATTAGATTTGGCAGGACACGGCCGTTCCCATCCGCCGGGTCGCCAAACCATTACCGCTTACGCTCAGGATGTGCTTGATTTTATAGAAGCGCTATCGCTGCAAAATGTTTTTCTTTTGGGGCATTCAATGGGAGGCGCGATTGTGCAGCAGGTTGGGCTAGCGGCTCTACCAAGCGTAGCCGGGTTAATTTTGCTAGGCACAAGCGCCAGGCTGCGCGTTTCATCCAAAATTTTGGGAGCCATTGAAGCTGATGTGGAAACGGCCGTTGATCTGCTAAACCGTTTTTTCTGGAGCGGTACGCCAGCAGCAGAGATGCTCACCAAAAATCGGCAGATGATGTTGGCCTGTGCGCCGGAAGTGCTGCTGAATGATTTTTTGGCGTGCGATCAGTTTGATTTGCGGGGACGGCTATCAGAGATTTTGTTACCAACTCTGGTGCTCAGCGGCGAAAATGACCAGATGACGCCGCCTAAATTTGGTCAATTCTTGGCAGAACAGATACCAAATGCTGAATATGTTCTCATTAAAGAGGCTGGCCACATGATGATGCTGGAAGAAGCAGAAAACGTGGCCTTGGCAGTGCAAAATTTTGTAAACAGCTTGCAATGAACTACCCCGCCACAAGTAGCGGGGTATTCAATCCCTTTAGGGTAAAAAAAATCGGCCGTTTCCCACAGAAGCGGCCGTTCTCAAACAATCCAGGTACACAATGCAGCATACGTTAATGCAGCACAATCGCCCGCTTAGACAGCACGCCAGATACTGTTTGTAGAAGCTGATCGGCCGTAAATGGTTTGGGTAACGAGTCGTCGGCGATGCCACGTAAGCCAGTGACCAATTCATTGTTGCTAGCCCCACTAGAGATAGCAATGATGGGAATGGACTTGGTATCGTCATCCTCGCGCAGCTTTTTGGCGGCGGCAAAGCCATCCAAAATCGGCATTTCGGCATCCATCAGCACAATGTCGGGATGTTCTTCATGCGCCAAAGTCAAGCCATCAGCTCCATTTTCTGCTTGCAGTACGCGCGCATTGGGGTAAGCCATTGTCAAAAAATCACTCAAAACCATACGGACGGCCGTATTATCATCTACCACTAAAACCGCTTTCATCTTGTCACTCCTTCTATAAACTATAGACAATTTACGAACAGTCTGCCAATATGTCTAAAGTGTGCCGGAAGAAACGGCCGTTTTCTGTGAAGCATCCCGCAATGCAACCGCTCAAACTGCTACAGCCAGGGTGTTGGGTATTAACACAACACAACCGTCGCCTAATTTACAGTTCATTTCTGGCAGCCAAGCTAACCAATGTCACTTCTCAGCAAGGCGCGCAGGCGCGGCACAATGGCCTGCACCGCCCGCCCCCGATGGCTGATTTTGTGCTTCTCAGCCGGGCTCAGTTGCGCCATCGTCTGCTGGTGCGTCGGCAAATAAAAGATAGGATCATAGCCAAATCCACCGTCGCCAACAGGTGCCAGCGCAATCCTGCCTTCACATACGCCTTCAGATTCGCCCAAAATGGTACCGTCCGGCGCAGCCAACACAATAACGCAGCGAAAGCGAGCCGCGCGCTGAGGTTCTGGCACATGCTGAATTGCGGTGAGGAGTTTTTGGTATCTTTGAACGGCCGTTAACCCCACACCCCCGTACCTTGCCGTATACACACCCGGCGCGCCATCTAGGGCATCCACTTCCAAACCATAATCATCTGCCAGCGTCAGCAAGCCTGTTTCCGCTGCGTATGCCCGCGCTTTGAGGACGCTATTCTCGCGGAAGGTAGTGCCGCTCTCCTCAACATCCTGCATCACGCCCACATCATCCAGACCGAGCCATTCAATCTCCAAATCTGCCAACATCTCGGCAAATTCCACCACCTTGCCCTTGTTATGAGTCGCTACCAAAAGTTTTGTCATTTATGAGCCTTTTTCTTGTTTCTTAGCAAACCACAGAAAGTATCCTGAAAGCCGACGAAAGATTTCCATGTGGTTTGCTTAAGTAAAAGCCAGATTTGCTCTCAATCTAATTCAAGACATTTTTTGGCTTTTACACAGAGGCATATGTTATACTCCAATCCTAAATTTTTCCGAAGGGAGGGACCCCCATGACAAGTAAACGCCCTTCCCGACTGCGCTTCAATTTTGGCTTCTTTTTAGAAGCCTCTCTGGGTACAAGTCGGACAATTGAACTGAACTATCCCACCATTCAGGTAGAAGATTTAACCTTAAGTCCTCTAGCCGGAACCTTTACCGCAACGCGCACCTCTGAGGGCGTTTACCTCAGCGGCACGCTGAACAGTACTTTAATTAGCCAATGCGTGCGCTGTTTGGAAGAAGCAACCGTTCCCATCGCTATGAAGTTAGATGACCTGTTTTACTATCCTGCTCATACCGCGCCACAGGGAGAGTACAGCATTGGCGAAGATGGATTCATGGATCTAGCGCCGCTGGTACGTGAGTTAACTGTGCTAGAAACCCCAATCCAGCCAATTTGCCGCCCGGATTGTGAAGGGTTGTGCATGGTGTGTGGGCAAAATCTAAATGAAGCAGATTGTCGCTGCGAAGCCAATCCAATCGATCCGCGCATGAGCGCGTTACAGCAGCTACTCAACTCTAAAGATTAAACCTTATGCGCTCACTCAGAAGTTCAACTTTTGACAAAAGTTGAACTTCTCTGGGTAGATTAGCATAGCTGTGTAAGTTCTAAAGATAACTATCATGTTTTTTGATCAAGCCAAGATTTACATTCGCAGCGGCAATGGGGGCGACGGCATGTTGAGCTTTCGCCGTGAGAAGCATGTGCCGTTTGGCGGTCCAGACGGTGGCGATGGCGGCGACGGTGGCGACATCATATTTGCTGCCAGCCGCCATCTAAACAGCCTGATGCGGTTTAACCGCCAAGCACACTTTAAGGCTGGGCATGGCAAGCACGGCAACACGCAAAAGCGCAACGGCAAGCGGGGCGAGCATTTACGGATTGAAGTGCCGACTGGCACGGTCATTCGAGATGCCGAAACGAGCCAGGTATTGGCTGACATCACCTCTGAAGAGCAAGAAATTACGGTGTTAAAGGGGGGCAAAGGGGGGCGTGGCAACATCCATTTTGCCAGCAGCGTGAACCAGGCACCCCGCATTGCAGAACGTGGGGAGCCAGGCAATGAGCTATGGGTTACGATGGAGCTGAAATTAATTGCCGATGTGGGGATAGTGGGCGTACCAAACGCGGGCAAATCCACGCTGCTTTCGGTGATTAGCGGGGCCAGCCCGAAGGTGGCTAACTACCCATTCACCACTTTGCAACCCAATTTGGGCGTGGTTGAACTGGATGATTTTGAGACGTTTGTGGTGGCGGATATTCCAGGCCTGATTGAGGGGGCGGCCAGCGGTGTGGGGCTGGGACACGATTTTCTACGCCACGTAGAGCGCACGCGCGTGCTGATTCATTTGCTGGATGGCGCAGCGAAGGAGCCGCTGGAGGATTGGGCGATGATCAATCAGGAGTTGGCTTTGTATGACATTGCGCTGGAGAAACGGCCGCAGCTCGTCGTCCTGAACAAGATGGATTTACCGGATGCCATTGCCTGGGAACCGCTCATCGAGGAAGAAATCAAAAAAGCAGGATATTCCTTCATGTCAATTTCTGCAGCAACGCAGCAAAATGTGCGCCAGATGCTGTACCGGGTGCGCCGCATGTTGGACGAAGCGCCCCCGGCCAAAACCCGCCACGATGATGAAATTGCGGTGATTCGCGCCGAAAATGAGGAAGGGTTCTCTATCGAGCGTGAAGGAGACGGCTGGCGCGTACGCGGCAAGCAGATTGAGCGGGTGGCAGCGATGACCTATTTTGAGTTTGATGCCACGTTGCTACGCTTCCAGAAGATTTTGGACTCTATGGGGATTTCGCAGGCGCTTACAGAAGCGGGCGTGACAGAAGGCGATCTGGTTTACATTGGCGAAGAAGAGTTAGAGTGGGGTGAGTAGAATTGGGCTGTTGGGGGGAACGTTTGACCCGCCGCATTGGGGCCATTTGTGGCTAGCAGAACTGGCACGGGTGGAGCTAGAGCTAGACAAGGTGCTTTTTTTGCCAGTGGGGAACCCGGTGCATAAACAAAGGAGGGTGATTACGGCCGTTCCTCACCGCCTCCACATGGTTTCTCTGGCAATTCAAGACAATCCCCACTTTGTTCTGGACACGACAGATTGCAACCGCTCTGCGCCGCACACCACCGTGACGCTGCTGCCGCTGTTGCGGCAAGCATACCCAAATGCTGATTTTTGGCTACTCATTGGCGGGGATTCGCTACGCGATTTGCCAACCTGGGTGGAACCGACTCGGCTCATTCAACAATGTCGGTTGGCAGTACTCATGCGGCCTGGCGCGGAAATTGATTGGCAGGATTTGGAAACGGCCGTTCCTGGCATAGAAACGGCCGTTGACCTGCTAGATGGCCCTACACTTTCCATTTCAGCCACGGCCATTCGCCGCTGGGTGCAAAACGGGTTTGAGCCAACTTATTTGCTGCCAACGGCCGTTGCCAAATACATTCAACAAAACCACCTTTACGCCGGTTAATCCGACGTGTCTTTTCCCTCTTCACTAGCAGATGGTTGCGGCGCATACCGCTTCATTTGAGCCATTGGCACCTTTATCATTTTGCGGCAGTTGATACATTCAACTGTATGATATTTTTGCTTCTTTTCCGCAGATTTTGCCACAGCATCCGCCAAATAATCACGGCTTAAATTAAACGATTGACGGCAATAGTTACAGCGAACATTCATAACAGTCTCCCTTTGGATAATCTAACCTCATTGTAGCTGGTTTGGGACTGTGCAACCAAAATTGTAATCATTATCCGCAACTTCAGACTAATGTTACAATAGCTGCAAGGAACAGATGCTACATTTCCCTCACAACATATCTCCAATCTTTTTAAGATAGAAAATCACATTCTTATGCAAAATCTCCGCTCACTTGGACAAAATCAACTAAATTCTCTGCGTAATCATATCTTGCTCATTGTGATTCTCATTGGCATTTTACCAATGGCACTGGTGGGCTCCTGGCTAATTTACCTGGAAAGTCGTTCGCTGGAGGAGCAAGCAAACCGAGAATTAACAATTGTTGCTCAAAACTTTGCAAACCGAATGGATACGTTTGTCGGAAATTTGCTGGCCGATGCCCAAGCGGGCGCCGCCCTGCCAGGCATTTATGATTCACCAGAGCACCATCAACAAACGCTGCTGCACATGTTTAGCGCTCATTTCTCATCCTACGGCCAGGTTGCCATCATCAATCCAGATGGTCAAATAGAACTTGTGGCCAAGCCCCAGGAATTAATCAATATCAACCACATTCCATCTTTTCAGCAGGTGGTCGCAACAGAAAAACAAGCATGGGTAATTGCCCCTGCCTTATTCAACGATAATCTCTTGCTGCATATGCACACCCCCATTTTTGACGATGACGGCCGTTTCACGGCAGTTCTTGGCACCCCGGTGCCGCTAGGGAATTTAACCGACATTCTAAGAGATATAGACAGCGGCCTTGCCTTTGTGGTGGATGAAACTGGCCAGGTTTTGCTGCACCCTGATCCAGAACAAGCCGCCGCCCGCACCGATTTTGGCCAATGGTTTTTTGATGAAAACGGCCGTCCGCCACAACAATCTGGCAATGTCACCTACACATGGCAAGAAACAGCTTTTACAGCGAGCTACTCACCTATAGAAAGTCTGGGCTGGACAGTGATCGTAGCCCGTCCTGAAAGTGAGGTGAATATCCCCATAAGAGAAGCAACAAACCAGCTCGCCTATGGCCTCTTGGCAACGGTTTTAATCGGGTTAACCCTTACCTTCTTTTTCTCTAACTTCATCACTCGTCCGCTTCGCAATCTTGCCCTAGCCGCGCATCAGTTTGGCGAAGGCGACGCCACCATTCCACTATCCCAACCAAATCGTGTATCCAGCGAAATCAAAATTTTGATTAACACCTTCAGCACCATGCGAACGGCCGTTGCCGAACGAGAAGCCGGCTTGAAACAAAGCGAATCCCGCGTCAAGGCACTTATCAATACCATGCCAGACACCCTCCTGCGCTTGGATCAGCAAGGCACTATCCTGGATGCCAAACTCCCGGAAAATGCACCTTTTGCCAAAGCCACAAGCCCGGCTATTGATCAAACCCTGGAAACCTACTTGCACAATTTGGGTGACGCCAATTTTGCCACTGAAATAGAAGGAACTTGGCAGCAAACCCGGCAAACCAACCAAATACAGCTAGTCGAATCAACCTTCGCTGCCGCCAACCAATCCTACAGCATCGAAGCCCGCTTTGTACCCAACAGCGAACACCAGGATGAAACCCTGCTTATTTTGCGGGATACTACCGACCAAAAAGAGGCCGAAGCCTCCATTCGCAAACTACTTTCTGCTCTGGAAGCCTCCAGCGAAGGCATGGCCATCCTGGATGAAAACCAAATATTTGCCTATGCCAACAACGCCTACGCCAAAATAAATGGTTATGCCTCCCCCAACGATATTATCGGCCAAGCCTGCACCAAAATTTACAGTTCGCAACAGCACCATCAACTGCTCAACAACATTGTGCCAATTGCACAGAAAAACACAGTGTGGCGAGGCGAATTTGAAGTTACCAAGCCAGACAGCAGCACTTACTTGCAAGAGCTATCGCTGACCCCATTAAGTACAGGGGAGTTTGTTTGTGTCATTCGGGACATTACCCAACGCAAAAAGTCAGAAGAAACCATCCGCGAAGCGCAAAAACTAGACAATCTTGGCCTGCTGGCTGGCGGTGTAGCGCACGATTTCAATAATTTGCTCACAGGTATTTTAGGTCATGCAACAATCGCTCAGGAACTATCTGAGCCTGGAACAGCCACAAATAACCAACTAAACAAACTGGTATCTTCTGCAACCAAAGCTGCTGACTTGACGCGACAGCTATTAGCATATGCTGGCAAAGGTGTCTTTGAAGTCAAAGCAATCGATCTGAATCAACTCATTCAAGAAAACATAGGGCTGCTGGAAACCGCCCTGCCTAACAAGGCCGAGATTACATTGGATTTGAACCCAAATATTGGTAGTGTTGAAGCAGACAGCGGACAACTTCAGCAAGTGCTCATGAACCTGGTAATCAACGCGGCCGAATCGTTTCATTCAGATGGTGGACAAGTTAAAATTCAAACATATGCTCAGAAAATTGGAGCGTCCGATGCAGTTCATAACCAACCAATGCTTGTTGGGGGAATGTTACTGGAACCCGGAAACTATGTTTGTCTGGCGGTAGAAGATAATGGTGTGGGTATTGAATTGGATAAACTGAGCAGAATATTTGACCCATTCTTTTCTACCAAAGAAACAGGGACAGGGTTGGGGCTTTCGGCAACCCTGGGTATTATTCGCTCACACAAGGGCGGCATTCAGGTTGAAAGCAATTTAGGAGAAGGTAGTTGCTTTATTGTTTATTTTCGAGCTTCCGACCAAGAAGCAAAAGAGTTGGTACAAAAAGAGATGAAAGGATCAACTATTTCTGGCGTTGCACTTGTTATAGATGACCAGGACGCAATTTTATCTGTCGCTGAAGATATGCTAACGGCACGCGGTATGAAGGTCATGCTGGCCAACAGTGGCCCAAAAGGGCTTGAACTTTTTCAGGCGCATCATGAAAGTATTGACGTGGTGCTACTAGATTTGAAGATGCCGGGTATGGGTGGAGATGAAGTGTTTGTCAAGCTAAAAGAGATCTCACCCGGCGTGCGGGTCATTGTTACATCGGGATATAGTGAACAGGAAACCCTGGATTACCTAGCAAACAACCAAGATGTAACATTTCTGCAAAAACCATACAGGTTCCGCTCGTTGACAGAAACAGTCATGTCTATTCTACAACAATCGCAATAAGCTCCAAACCGAATCACCAAGAAAATTTGTAGCGAACCCCTTCGGGGGTTTTTTGCTCTTGCCAGCCAAACTGCTTCAGGTTAATGTCGGCTCGGTGGCCAAAGCTGTGCAGCTTTTCTGCCAGGACAGGCTGGGCATAGCGGGCGGCTTCCGCAAATAGATCTGCTGGGGATTGGCCAATCTTTTTGGCACAATGATGGTAAACCGCTAGGCTCACATCCACATTCCGCTTGGGGGGAATAATGTAGTTGGCAATGACCGCACCGACCAAGCCAGCAAAGAGCCAGTCGCGGCTATCTTGACGAACCGCTAAGGTGGCGGCCCGATGCCCAAAAATGCCAAACACGGAGCGATGCTCCTGCGCCAGAGAAAGCTGAAACTGTTCTTGTTCTACGGCCGTTCCCCGCAAAAATCGGCCGACAATGAGCTTTAGCCGCTCATCTGTGGTAGAAGGGATGGGTTCAGCATAGTAGATGACCACCTTCAGGCCAGACAAATATTGTTGGGTTTCATCGGTAAAGGTACGAAAAGCATTCCCATTTTTCATGCGCGATTTTCTCCTCTGCGAATAATTTTGCCACAGAGACCACAGAGAACAGAGAGAATTCTGTTGATTTGCATAGGTGATCGTGCACTGTAGCATGAAGTCTCCTCACATAGTTAGCGGGGACTCCAAAAGGGCATTGTCCCTTCTGCCAAAAACCGTTTTTGGCCGGTTGCAACGTTGATGATGTAGATTTGGTTACGGCCGTCTTCCAACATCGGCAATACCAACGCACTGCTGTCCGGCGACCAGAGGCGATGGCTCAGCGCGTACTGATCGAAGAAAGGCAAAAACTGGGTGGCAAAGGTAAATGTGGGAACAAAATTGAATAACACCCGGCCTTCATCTACCATCAAATCATAAACGAGCAGGCGTAATTGGGGCAAATTTTGCTGCTGATTGGGCTTGCCAAGGGCCCCTTTGCCATCTAGCCAGGCATTGATATCTCCATCGCCACGGCGCAAAGTACTAATGGCAGCTAGGTAACGGCCGTCTGGCGACCAGAAAAAGGCCAGGATCGGTTCATTGCTAATTAACTCCACCTCGCCCGTTGCTGCATCCAGCAAGCGCAATGGGCCAATAAAATTGGTGCTGTCTGGATCAGTGCCATTGGTAAACGCGAGCTGATTGGCGGCGGGATTCCAGGCCAGGGCAACTAACCCAGCATGACGCTCCTGCACCGTTGTCTCAGATTCCGTATCAACCACCACCAGGCTACTGTTGCCTGTCATCACCTCGGCATATGCTAGGTAACGGCCGTCTGCTGAGATGCCTGGTGCCTGGAAGAAACCCGGCGGCGCAATACTGTCTCCGGTGCCGTCCCCCACCGCTGAAATCAGCTCCAGCCGGGATGCCTCGCCAGAAAAGCCGCTGTGAATAAGCATCTGCTCACTGTTGGCTGTCCATTGCCAATATAGGGGGCCACCAATGGTAAGCAAGCGGCTCTCGGCAGAGCCGTCTGCCCGCACCAAATGCAGCCCCATGCCGTCTGGATGGCTGGCCAAAAAGCTCACCTGGCGGCTGTCTGGGGACCAGTACAAGTAAAATGGACTTTGCTCTTGATCTGTGTAAAGTGGCTCCGGCGTACCATCGGGTTCTCCTGCGTCAGCCAGCACAAATATCCCCGCCCCACCCCGATTGACGCCAATTGCCGCAACGGAACGGCCGTCTGGCGACCAGGCCGGAAACTGAAAGCGCGGCGAGCCGCTGGTGAGCATTCGTGCATTACTGCCATCTGGCGACAAGGCTACAATCTGGCCACTACTGGTGACGTAGGCAATACGGTTCACGTCGTCTGCTGCTTCAGTGGCTGAGGCTTCAACTTCGGCAACGTCCGTCGGTTCGGGAGGAACGGCCATTGTTTCCACAATGGGTGCGTCAATCTCATCCGGCTGCGGCTGCTCCCGAAAGAATAAGAACCAAATGGCCCCACTAGCTGACATGAACAGCAACGCCAACACCACAGTGAGGGTCAGAGCAATTCGGCAACCGCTGGGTCGCTGCGGTTCTGGCATGGCTACCAGCGGTTCACGTCCAGGATCAAAATTGGTCATAAGGGTTACTCCAAATTTTTAGCCTCTCAGCAAATAATATATACCGATGTGTCGTTTTAGGTTTGTTAATTCTAATCCAATACCAACCTTATGGGTGAAAACGGATGCTTGGTGCTAAAATTGGGGGCATGAAAGAATCTTCAATTGAATCAACGACAAGTTCTGAGCTGCCGCGGGATGTACGGTCCCCATTTATTCGACGGGCAGGCACCATTTTGGCAATCTCGTATCCGGTATTGGCGCTTTCTACGGGATTTCGTTCAGTCTACCAGCTCTTTCTAAAAGAGGGCGTAACAAGTTACACAGGCCCTGCCCTGAGTGCGGTGGCAGCTCTTTGTTACCTGACGGCCGCAATTGGATTTGCTTACCGTCGTCGCTGGGCATGGTGGCTTTCTGTATCAGTGCTGGGCTTCGAAACGTTGATGACGCTGGTGGTAGGGACGCTAAGTGTGATCAACCCTGATTTGATTGGCAGCACCGTATGGCGGTTGTTTGGCATTGATTATGGCTTTTTCCCGCTGCTGCAACCGCTGCTGGGCCTCGCTTGGCTATTTCATCCAGAGACGCTGCAATCTTACGGGATACGGCCGTCTCCCACCCCCACCAATTCATAAAACCACACGTTATAGATGGGTGCCGTGTTCCGCGTGAATGAAGCGGCGAGTCCCCGTCTCTGAACGAATAAGGAGGGAGTGGGTGGAAGCATAGTTACCCCAAAACTCCATTGACCGCAGGAGCGGACTGCCGGTAATGCTGGTGGCAGCAAAAAAGATTTGGTTACTGTTTACCAATTCTGAGCAAGTCAAAATACGATTCTCATCCAGGTCTGCTTCCTGAATAGTGCTCCTTTCTGCGCTATCCTGAGGCGTTAGCCGAGCCAGCATTGCCCCCCCACATGCTTTGACAGCACACGCAGCCAGCACCCCCTGAGATGTACCCCCAATTCCCATCAACACGTCTACGCCTGCGTCATTGGTTGCCGCCAAAAGCGCACCGGCTGCATCGCCTTCATCGCGCAGCATCACACGGGCACCGCTTTCACGTATTTCGCTAATTAAATCCTGGTTGCGTGGCCGCTCTAGCACAACAACGGCCAAATCACGCACAGACTTTTTTTTGTGGCGGGCAATGAGCGCCAGCGTCCAGGCGGCGGGCGCATCCATACACTGGGGCACCAGGGCATCTGCAGCGTTCTGATCCACCACGATTTTCTCCATGTAGCGGGCAGGCACCGGAGACCAAATAGTGCCGCGTGGGGCAATGCCAACCACCGAAATGGCACCAGGCTTGCCGCGAATGAGTAGGTTTGTCCCATCAATGGGGTCTACCAGAATGTCCACTTCTGGCCCGGAGCCAGTGCCTACGTGCTGTCCGCTGCACAAGGGTGACTCTTCTCCCAGCCGCCGCTCTTCGCCAATGATAATGCGGCCATCAATCTCTAAGGTGTTCAAGGCGTCGGCCATGGCCCGCGTGGCGGCTCGGTGGGCGTTAGCAAAATCGCCTGACCCTACCCAATGACCTGCTGCCAAAGCGGCCGTTTCTGTTACCCGCACTAAATCTAACCCAACATTGCGGGATAACTGTTCATCATAAAGTTGCGTTTCTGTGTCACTCATGCTCTTTTTTACCAATTTAAGTGTGCCACAGTTCAAAATTGGAGAAAGAAAACTGTGGCATCTCAAGGTTTGGCGGTTTATTCCACTGAATTTTCTATAAAAAAACCTCCAAACGCTTAGCGGTCAACAGCTTCTAGCAAGCCCGCAGATTGCCAAGCCAACATGCCGCCCTGCAAAACCTGCACGTTCAGACAGCCGATATTTTGCAAGGCGGCGGCGGCACGGCGGCTACGACGGCCGCTGCGACAAACTAGCACAATCTGTTTATCTGCAGGTAGCTTTACATCGGTTGATAATATTTTGGGCAAGGGAACCAACGTTGCTTCTGCAATGTGCCCCTGCCGGAATTCACGCGGTTCTCGTACATCTACAACGTAGGGAACGGCCGTATTTGCCGTCTCCTCATTCCTTCCATTGGCCGGATATAACTGCTGCCAGAGATGCAAAGGTTCCACAAACATGATGTGCTCAGACTCTGTCTCATCCATCAGCGGAATTCCGGCCAAATCAATCCGCTTCGGCAAATTTTGGCATTCGCGGAAGGCTCTTATGGGGCATTCATAAATACAAACAGCCGGGTCTAGTTCCTGGTAAAAAATCTTGCCAATGGCCTCATCTTCATCCAAGATATGATTTTCACCTAAAAAAGAGTCAAACTCAGATGATAGCATCATCTGCTTGACCCGGTAATTGGTACCAGCCATAAACACATCCCCGCCCTTGTCCCGATACATGCGTACTAGGGTTTCTAGCATGTGGATGCCGCTAAAATCACAAGTGTTCACATGATCCAGACGCAACAGCAAAAAACGCTGCTCTGGGTGGGCATCTGCATAATCTGTAATAAACTCTTCTACGTAATTGACAGCTCCAAAATAGAGGTCTCCGTATACTTCGATTATTGCCAGTTGGGGGCAAGGTGATTTATCTGGCCGGTAGATGAAATGGCTGAAGGTATCATCTGGTAACACAGTTTGAATTCGCGGGGTGCTGGTGCGCCAAATATACAACCCAAGCGAGAGGATAATGCCCAACAAGACGGCAAATTCAATCTCTAAAAACAGCGTTCCCACCAGGGTTGTTACCATGATGGAGGCATCTCCAGGGTGGCTGCGCCAAATACGGGCAATCTCTTCTTTGTCAATCATGCCATAGGCAGTGACGATGAGAACACCAGCCAGCGCAGCAGTAGGCAAGTACGCGGCCAGGGGTGCCAGGGTAAATAAGGCGACGATCATAAAAATGCCGGAGAAGATGGCTGCCATAGGTGATTGGGCACCCGCTTTGAAGTTTACGGCCGTTCGTGAAAACGAACCCGCCCCTGGGTAACCAGAAAACAGCCCCATGAAAATATTGGCCATCCCCTGCCCCACAAACTCCTGATTGCTGTCTAGCCGCTGCCCCGTTTGTGCTGAAACAGAGCGGGCAATGGCTGTGGTTTCTACCAGGCCAATGGCGGCAACGGCCAACGCTCCGGTAGAAAGCTGAGAGATAGTCTCCAAATTAAACAGAGGCAAATCGGCCAACGGGGGTAAACTCTTTGGCAGTTGGCCGATTACCCGTACGCCAGCTTCATCCAGCCGCAGCAAAAAAACAGCCAGCGAAGCGATCATCATGGTGATGAGGGCGGCCGGCAAGCGATTGTTAATGCGCCGCAAGATAACAATGAGCAACATTGTGCCCAGACCGATTACGGCCGTTTGCAAATGAGAATCAGGCAGATTTGCCACAATACCTGCTAAGGCTTCAGCAATATTGTGGCTTTCAAAAGAGATGCCCAGCAAGGGACTCACCTGCTTGATAGCAATAAGCACCCCCGCCCCACTGGCAAACCCCACAATGACAGAATGAGAAACAAAGTTCACCAACATGCCCAGGCGAAACAGCCCCATGAGGAGCTGAAAAAGCCCTACCATCACTGCCAGCACCCCGGCAGCAATGGCAAACTCCGCTGTGTCCGGGGCAACCACAGCCGCTAGTGAGCTAAACACCAACAGTGAGATGGCGTTGGTGGGGCCAGTGTGAATCTGGTTAGAGGAACCCCAAAGCCCCCCAACTACTGCACCCAAAATGGCAGCGTAAATGCCCATTTGCGGCGGCAATTCGGCAATGAGGGCAAAAGCAATGGCCTGGGGCAGCAAAATAACCGTGACGGTTAAGCCAGCCATTAGGTCGGGCCGCAAATTGCTGCGATTGTAGGTGCGAAAAAGGGTGGCGGGTCTTTGTAAAAATTGGATAGCAGGTGCTATTGTTTGCTGGAGGTTGAACCGCGATCCCAGCTCGGCGAACATGCTGCAGCTCCTTCCTGTTTAACGAAATATTCGCCAAAGAGTGTACGCCGCTAGAAAACGGCCGTCAAGCTAAAATCGTCAGAAATCGTATTTCTTAGATTGTATTCTTTTTCAGATTACTTGCTTACTCTAAAAATTGGATAGATCCGATGATCTCCTCATAAATTGGCAAACTTTCTTCAAAGAAATCCTCATTAGATTCTATAGTAATAAACCAAGCAACATTGCCTACCAACACAATATGCTGCCGTCCCAGGTAAACTAATTCTACACCTAGTCCTTCCTGAACTGTTAGTTCGTAGTTAAAAATAAAGGCTGGGTTGCCAGCTACTTCGCCAATATGGCTGTCTAGCATCACAATGCCATTCGATTGGTTTACATTCTCCGCCACAATGATGGCAACGTCATTGACGGTAAGCCCAGCCACTCCATCAACCTTGAAAAGGTTGATGCTTTGAACGCCGTCTAACGTCTCGGCAACCGCAACAAACAGGAATTCATCATCTGGGCCAAGCAACGGCCGTTCCCACGACGCTGGGTAAGAAATTTGGAAACCAGCCACCTCATCGGTAAAGGTTGCCAGGCCATCAGCAGCTACCAGCAGCCCATTGTCTACCGCCAACCAATATTCTGCGTCGCTAATAAACTCAATGACGGTACTACTCTCCACAATTTGTTCGAAATCCGCCTTGTAACTGTCGTCGTCTCCAAAATTCAAACCCGCTATCGCCCGGCCAAACAGCAATCCTTCATTATCTTCATCCTCAGCAATGGCAGTCGTAAATGACGCTATGGCTTCCTCAAACCGGCCAAGATACAGTTCCATATTGGCTTGCAGGGCGTAATCATTTGCGTATTCTGGCTTATTGCCCAGCCAAAGGTGGTATTGCCGCTCGGCTTCAGCCATATCCCCTTCCTCCAGGGCGATGAAAAAGAGCGTCTGATGAACCTCGTAGGCATCTTGGTCTAGTTCCCAAACCTTTTCGGCCGCTCTGGCTGCTTCTGCATACCTTTCTAAATTCAGCAACGCATCTGCCTGAATAAAGTAAGCAAACCCCAGGTAGGGATTCAACTCAAGTACCCGGTCTATTTCGGTCAACGCCTGCTCGTTATTGCCTTCAAAGACGTGGACAATAGCAATAAGCAAATGCGCGAGGGCATCTGTCTCATCTTCGGCGATGAGTTGGTGGGCAATTTCCCAGGTTTTTTCATTTTCATTGGCGACGAGAATGTAATAATAGGCTAAATCGAGGCGAGCGCTACGGCCGTCTTTTGTTGCCTCCATCGCTTGCGACAAATAGTCAAATTGCAGGTCTGAATCATTGTTGGCAGCCGCAATTGCCGCCAAGCCAGCAAGGGCCGCTCCATTTTCCTCATCCAGTTCCAAAGCCGCCTCAAAATCGGCCTCGGCCTGCTCTAATTCATGAATACTCAAATAGAAATAGCCACGCGGCAGGTAAACATTTGAGCGCTCTGGCAGCAATTCAATCGCTTTGCTGTAGGCAGCCAGGGCTTGTTCATCGTCTCCAACAGCTTCTTCGTAGTAAAACCCAGACAGGATGTGAACAGCAAACCAATCAGGCCATTTTTCTAGCAGCTCCTGCTGAATCGTTTCCAGATCGGTAAAATCATATCTATCCCCATGTGCATAGGCCAACCCCATGATTGCTGGCCCAAATTCTGGGTTTAGCTCAAGGCTGGTTTCTAAGTCGGCAACAATTTTTTCCCAATCGCCCTGGTAGGGATAGAAATGTGAGCGGAAAAGGTAAAATTCAGGACGGCCGTCATCCAAAGCAATGGCCTGGTTCATCAGGGCAAAGGCAAGCGACCAATCTCTATCTTCGGCTGCCGCCATGGCCTGGACCCATTTGGTGGCAGGGGCGTTGGGTTGGGCAGCAACGGCCGTTTCTGCCGCAGCTATTATTTCCTCAGTGTCATTCAATTCGACCAAATTGTACGCCCGCAGCGCCAGTGCCTCCACATCTTCTGGATTGTGCATTAGTGCCATTTCCAGCATCTCTAGCGCACCGTGAACATCCCCCTGCCAGGTGAGCAACGCCCCCTGCACGGTATAGGCCAACCCCACAGCGTCATCAATGGCTATCGCTGCCTCCGCCTGCGCCTGGGCAGTGTCATAATCGGCTTGGCGGTATGCCTGCCAGGCCAGTGCCGCCTTCGGCCAGGCCAAAGAATCATCCAGTTCCAGCGCAGCTTCTGCTTCGGTAATGGCCTGCTCCCAATCTCCCTGGGCAAAATAGATTTGCCCCCGCAAATCGTACAGAGCGGCCTGGGTTGGTTCGTCAATTGCATCTTCAAGTTGCAGCGCTTCATCAATGGTAGCCAGCGCATCTGGCCAACGACCAGCGGCGGCCAGCAGATGCGCTTTTTGCGGCAGCAGGCGGCCTTGCTGGGCATCCGCCAACTCGGTTTCCAGTGCGAGGGCTCGGTTGATAGCAGACAGGGTTTGCTCTGGTTCTGAGGCGGCAAAGCTGTACTCGGCCTGCACGGTGTATAGCTCGGCAACGGTCTCTTCTGGTAGATAGTTGACAAGTTCTAGGGCGGCGGCAACGGCCGTTTCCTGCTCATCATCTGCCACCAGATCATCCGGCAACAAGGCCAGCTTGGCATGTAGCTGTGCCAGCAAATGATCCGGCACAAATTCTGGCTGGGCAAGGGCACTCTCGGTGTCGGCCAATGCCAGTTCCCATTCCTCATCGTCGTAATGAACCAGGGCACGGTAGGCGAAGATGTCTATCTGATTGGAGTCTAGCAATAGGGCAGCGTCAAAGTCGGCCAGGGCAGGCCGCTGTTCTTGCTGCTGAAAGTAGGCGACCCCACGCAGGGCGGTTGCTTCAACGATATGCTGGCGCAAGAAGGGCGGCCACTGGTTAATGACCGCGCTGAATTCGGTAACGGCCGTTTCCCAATCACCAGCAGCAACGGCCGTCTGCCCCGCCTCCCAATGCCGCGTTTCAGTCTGACGGACAGCAAAAGCCCCCCCCAGCAGTCCCAAAATTAACAGGACTGGCAGCGCCCACAGCCAACGGCGGAGGCGTTTGGGTGCAGGTTCGTTCAAAACAGGCGTCGTTTCTGGTAAATTATCCATCATTCACCTTCCCCAGCGTCAGAATTCAGGGAAACATAAGGGACAAAGTTGGCCCCAATGGGAGCCAGCACGTACCCCTCAACGCGGTCGCTCACCAACACATCCGTTACGCTATGCAACAGGGGTATAGCCACAGCATCTTCCAAAAGCCGCGTTTCGATAGTTTGATACAGTGCCAAACGCGCCGCTACGTCCAGCTCTACCCGCGCTTGCTCCAGCAGGGCATCAATTTCCGGATCGTTAAAGTTGGCCACGTTAAAATCACTTTCACTGTGATACAAAATGTCTAAAAAGTTTTGCGGATCGGGGTAGTCGGCACACCAGCCGTAAACAGCCATGTGGCTTTCATTTTGCTGTAGGCTATTGGTGAAATTGGATGGCGGCACATATTCGATGGTCACATCTGCCCCCAAAATCTCACGCCAATTTTGAATCATGGCGTTTAAATCATCCCGCTCCTGGCTGCTGCTGCCCCCTACGCTCAAGATAACGGGCGGTAAGGCATCAGCGTAGCTAGAAGCTGCCAAAGCTGCCTGCGCCAACGCTGCATTGGCGTGTACGTCTGCTTGCGCCTGAGCCAAAGTGAGGGAGTATCCGGGCATGGCTGGCGGCAAAATGGTGTCGGCACGTACATCCAGGCCATCGGCTATGATGGTGTTGTAAGCGTCTTTATCTACCGCCAGGGCAAAGGCGCGGCGTACCTGCACGTCGTCGAACGGGGGCAGGCTGTTGTTCATTTGCACCAATGTGGTACACATGGACGTGCCAGAGACGTGCTGGGCATTGAGCGGGTCAGACGGCAGTCGAACATCTTGCGCGTCTAGCGATCCCAAAAAGATTTGGTCTACTGTACCAGACTGAAACAAGCTCAACGGCTCTACAAAATCCAGGAAGTAGAGTACGTTGGCCACCGCTGGCGGGGTGTGGTAATTCGGGTTCCGTTCAAAAATCATCACTTCCCCTTCCCGGTATTCCAACAAATCATACGGGCCGCTGGCATTTGGCTCTAAGGCCCACTCTTCCAGATCGCTGTTGGCTACCTGGCGTCGGTCTACAATGTAAGAGGTTGGGTAGGTGAGCTTGGCCAGAAAGTAGGGCTTGGATCCGTCTAGCGTTACGATCAATGTTCGATTGTCTAACACATCCAGACCAGAAATATTTGGCGCTCGGCCTGCCAATCGTTCATCAGCCCCTACAATATCGCCCAAATAGGTTGCGGCCGTTCTGGATTCAATTGAAGGGTTGGTGGCTCGTTCCCAGCTATAAACCACATCGTATGCAGTGAGTGTACGGCCGTCGGCAAAAGTTAATCCCTCGCGCAAGGTAAAGGTGTACACGGTGCCATCTTCAGACACATCCCACCGCTCAGCAAGATCAGGCACAATTTGCAGGTCTGGGGTGAGGCGCACCAGGCCGCTGTACAGTAGCCCCACGTACCCAGCAGCGGAGCCGGTTGTTCTGGCCGGATCTAGAGAAGCCAAAAATGGATCGCCACTTAGCAGCAGCAGGGTTTCGTCACGGTTGAGGCCGTAGAGGGTGCTGTTGTCTGTTGTAACCTGGTTCACCATTGCATCCAGCGTGGCCAGGCGAGCCTCTATATTTTGCGGGGCTCCAATTGCAGATAAACGAAAGTATCGCCCATCAATAAAAGCGTAGGCGAGGTAAAAACCAAAGGTTTGACCATTTTCATCTGTCCCGTGGAAAATGGCACGCTGGGCAGGGGTGTCGCTGGCAAAAGTCACATCCTGCTCGGAGATTGTTTCAACATCATCCAGCTCAAATCCTTCAGTAAATTCGCCCAACGTATCGTCCCGCAGTGCGTCTGGGGAGTCATACTCATCTGCCAAATCGTAGTCTATGGTGACAACCAGCTCAAAACCGGGATCTCTGAAGATGACGAGGGTATCTAGTTCTGCCTCAACAAGCCAGATGGTTGGGTAAATGAACCGAAGACCGTCTCGTTCACGCACGTAGACGCCTTCTGGCACGGCCGTTGCTACGCGGGTGGGGATGATGAGGTCGGTAACGGCCGTTGGGGTGGGTTCCAGCGTCGGAATCGCTGCCCCGGTTGGGCTGGGAATAGGCGCAGGCGTATCGGCAAAGCTGTATGCCTCTGGCGCATCTGGTTCCCAGTCAGCTAGTTGCCGTGCTGGGCCGGGTTCGGTTTGGCAGGCAACCAGCGCCAAAAACAGGAGTAGCAACCAAATTGGTTTTCTTGTTCGCATCAGGAATCTCTCTTTCTTCGCTGGCGGAAAAATAGCGCAGCAGCGACCAACAGCACAACGGCCGTTCCGCCACCCCACCAAATCCAGCTTGGCTGGCTAGCTTCTGGCTCAACAGCGGCCGTTTCAGCGGCAGGTGGTTCGGGTGGCTCAGGCGTCGTCAATTCAGCAATTTCTTGGGCAACGGCCGTATCTGTGGCCGGCGGTGTATCGGTGGCGGTGGGCGTTTGGGTGGGCAGGGGCGTTTCGCTAGGCAGTGGCGTTGGCGTATTCAGCACGGGTACGCCACCCAGCGCCACTGTTGCAATTTGTGTTGGGGTCGCTTGCAGCGAGAGGGCATCTGCTTCTGAAGTGGGCGTGGGGGCATAGCCAACGGCCGTTCGCCATTCCGCGTCCACACCATTCGTATCCAAACCGTAAACAACCGTCAAGGCATCATCAATGGCGTGCCCCGACTGAATTGTCAGCAGCAAGTCGAGCATTTGTTTGGTTCCGTACGTTTCAATGAGGTACTTCACCACCTGCCCACTTTGCGTGTACGCTTCAGAGGCGCTATCTTTAAAGGCAGAAAATCCATCTGACAGGGACCGCAGCGTGGGCAAACGGCCGTTTTGCAACGCCAACTCTATCTGCGCCACCGCTGCCGGATCTGCTTCCCCCTCCGCATACCGCGCCAACCCCTCGCTGAGCCAAGTAGGCAAGCGCACGCCTCGGCAGTTAAACGTCAACATGCCCTCAACCAGATGTGTTAATTCATGGGGAACAATACGGCTAGCCCAATCCAGTTCATTTGGGGCCACCCCCAGCACTGTTGCATTGTATTCAGGAAAAGCCACCCCGCCCGTCCACTCAGGCACACCAAATATCACATTTTGCACATCGGCTGCCGTTGGGTAAAACCACAGGGAAATTGGTTCGATGGCGGGCAACCCCAGTTCATTTTCCAAACGCGCCAAGCTATCGGTGGCTTCTTGCAGCAGCGATTCGCCAAAATTGCTGTTCCCCACATACCAATGTACCGTCACGTCCCCGGCGTTTGCAGATTGCCAATCGTGGTTCTCATCTTCAACAATGAGCTCCTGGCGGTCAATCGTGAACATGTTGCCCTCAACATCCACAATTTCCCACTCCCACCAAACGGTTACGCCCGGCGGTAATGAGCCACTTTCGGCCAGAAACCAATCCCAAAAAGCAAAGATGGTGGTGCTTTCAGGTACATCAATTGGTTGGCGTACGCTGCCCTGCTGGCAGGTACGGCCGTTCACCCCATAAATCAACGTCACCGACTCAACGTCTATTTCATGCGAGGCAAACAGTTGGAAGTTCACCGCAAAAGGGTAATGAGCGAACGCTTCATTGAGTGTGATTTCTAATGAATCTTGGGCAGCAACAGAGGGCGAAACAACCAAAAGGATGAAACTGAGAACAACGAAGACAAAGGCGCGATAATATTTCATTGACAATGGTTTGATTACCTAGGCACATTGCAAAGGATAGAATTGCAAAAGATTATGGACTAGAAAATCAAATTTATCAATGAGTAACGTCAGTGATTACCTATGCTTTTCCGCAGGTTTGGGCAAATTATTAAAATCCAAGATGCAATAAGGATATACATTCACAATAGTTGTTTCTTCAAATTTTGAAACCGTCACAGTATCCCGGCGGTAAATGTGAATATGCCCGTGTAGCATCAGGCGGGGCTTTACCCATTGCAGCAGGTTTCGCATGATCTTGAAGCCCGTGTGGGGAATATCTGGCTTGTCGTGGATGCCAAAAGGCGGGGAATGAGTAACGAGGATGTCCAGGAAACGGCCGTGTCGCAATTTATTCTTCAGCAGCAGCGGCAACAGTTGGGCCACCTGGTAGCGCATCTCTGGCTCGGAATACATAAACGGGGCATGGGGACGGTAGCGCATTGACCCTTCCAGTCCGGCTAAAAGCAACCCTTCACGCTGCACGGAACGGCCGTGAATATCATCCCCCCCATTTACCTGCTCTAAAATGCGCCCCTCAACCGTGTATTGTGGCCCCTTGTCGTGGTTGCCACGCACATACACCAATCGCCGATCTAATGCCGATACTAAAAATTCCAAATAGTAAAAGGGCAGGTCGCCACAACCAATAATGAGATCGATGTCCGGATACTTTTGACGCACATCAGCACAGTAAAGCTGCTCCATCACTCGGTCGCTGACCGCCAAAATCTTCATGGGTCAGGCCATTCTCGGTGCTGGTTAATTGCTAGCTTTTGCAAAATTGCTTCTTCCAGATTGATGCCACTGATACTGGCCAACTGCAACAGGTATAAGGCCACATCCGCTAGCTCACCTGCCAACTCTTCTGGCTGGGTAATCGTTTCACGCCACTGAAAATGCTCCAATATTTCGGCAGCTTCAATAGCTAGCGAAGCAGCTAAATTTCGTGGCGTTTGCGGTTTTGGGGAATCGGGGTCGTACCAGCCCTTGCTGCGTACAAAGTCGTGCATCCGGGCTTCCAGTTCTTTTAGTTCCATTTGTAAAAAGACCTGTCAGGTTTGTAAAACCTGACAGGTCTGGCAAAACAATTTTACAGTTTCCCTGCTACAAAGGCCGTCAGGTCAGCCAAACGAACTGAGTAGCCCCATTCGTTATCGTACCAGGTGACAACCTTCACCATGTTGCCGCCCATCATGTCGGTAGCCAAACCGTCAATGGTAGAGGAAGCCGGATGGCCGATGATGTCGCTAGAGACGATTGGGTCTTCTGTGTAATCAAGAACCTTGCCCAGCCAGCCGCCACTCTCAGAAGCAGCTTTGAAGGCAGCGTTTACTTCTTCTACGGTGGTGTTCTTGGAAAGAACGGCCGTAATGTCTGTAACAGAGCCCGTCACCACAGGAACCCGCATCGCCATACCGTTGATCTTGCCGTTTAGCTCTGGCAATACTAGGCCCACTGCTTTAGCCGCGCCGGTGGTGGTGGGGATGATGTTCGTGAACGCAGTCCGCGCCCGACGCAAATCCTTACTAGCCACGTCCAGAATGGCCTGGCCGTTGGTCACGGCATGAATCGTGGTCATCAGCGCATGTTCAATGCCAAATGATTCGTGCAGCACCTTGGCCGCAGGTGCCAAACAGTTGGTGGTGCAGCTTGCGTTAGAGAAGATGTGGTGCTTGGCCGGATCATATGTTTCTTCGTTAACGCCCAACACAAAAGTGGCGTCCATCCCCTTACCCGGTGCAGAGATGATGACCTTCTTAGCACCCGCATCCAGATGTTTGCTGGCATTATCCCGATCACGGAAGACACCGGTGCATTCCAGCACGATGTCTACGCCCAACTTGCCCCAGGGCAACTTGGCAGGGTCGCGCTCGGCGAAGGTGTTCAGCTTTTCGCCATCCACGTAAATACTGCCATCTTTGGCTTCGACTTCACCGGGGAAACGGCCGTAGGTCGAATCATATTTCAGCATGTGGGCGTTGGTTTCTACGGGCCACAAATCATTGATGCCCTCAACATCCAGCACGTCCCGATAATTCTCGTAAATTGCCTTGTAAACCTGTCGGCCAATTCGGCCGAACCCATTGATACCAATTTTAACTGTCATGGATTTCTCCTTTAGTGAAATTCTTCAAAACTAAAATATTGTACCTCGGACACCAACTACCGTTCAGGGTCGAATGTCATGCTGAACGGTGCCAGGTATCACGATAGCAGACGCATCACCGCTTGTGCCAGTTTTGCGCCATCATGCCGCCAGGGTCGGGCTTCATCTACCAAATCAGCCGTAACCATCGGCAAATTGTCCGGCGGGGTTAGCTGAACGTAAATTGTGTTGCCGCCGCCCCGATCCGGGGGAATGGACAGGTTATCGTTGGCGAGAACCAAATCCAGGCAGCCAGTGGGAATGTGTTGGAAAAGGGTGACTACATGATCAGCCACGCTGTAATTATCCGTCTCTCCGGGCTGTGTGGCAAGGTTACAAATATAAATCTTTGGGGCGCGGGCATGCAGCAGCGCTTCGGCCAGGTCTGGCACCAGCAAATTGGGCAAAATGCTAGTATACAAACTGCCCGGCCCCATCACAATTAGGTCAGCTTGGAAGATGGCCTGCAGCGCGGCAGGGTAGGCCCGCACGTTGTCAGGTTGGAGGGTTACTTGTTGGATACGGCCGTCCACCTCCGGTATCTTACTCTCCCCCACCACCCGCTGTAGCGTGCCATCTGGCAGCAAAATATCTGCTGCCAGAACCACATCCGCCAGGGTAGAGGGCAGCACCCGACCGCGCAACGCCAAAACCCGCTCCGCCGCCAACAGCGCTTCATCGAAGCTGCCCGTAATGCCCGTGAGTGCCGCCAACAGCAAATTGCCAAAGGCATGGCCCTGCAACGGCGAATGCCCATTGTCGCCAATGGCTGCCCCAAAGCGATATTGCAACACCTGTGTCATCAACGCCTCATCCCGCGATAAGGCGGCAATGTTGTTGCGAAAATCCCCCGGCGGCAGCAAACCAAACTCCCGTCGCAAACGGCCGCTACTGCCCCCATCATCCGCCACCGTCACGATGGCCGTGATATTGCGCGTGTACTCTGTCAGGCCACGCAGCAGGCCAGGCATCCCCGTGCCGCCACCAATGGCCACAATGTTTGGCCCACGACGGCGGCGGCTGTGTTCGTAAATGCGCTCGGCCACGCTGTCATTTGGTATTTGGAACGGAGCCGTCAGCGTTCGGCCTAAACGCATCACGCCAATGAGAATCAGCACCCCACCCAACAGCAATGGCAAAATAATCTGCCACGGTGCAGGCAAAAATTGCAGCGTCAGCACATCATAAACCGAGATGGGGAGCCAACTTTGCCGTTCCAGCAAGAAGAGCAAATTGACAAGGCCGAGGCTGGCAACGGCCGTTCCCACTCCCAACAACAGGAGCCAACGCTTTAATCCCATACCGGGCGTAAACCAGCGGCTGCTGGAAAAAAAGAGAAATCGCTTAAACGGAGCTATTTTTCGCACAGCGCGATTCTAGCAACTCGTTAGAAGGGGGTCAAAGTGGAAGATTGCTGGAACTGGCTTTTTGAAACAAAGTGAGCACAAAATCAACTGTAATGTTTAGCTCAGGCAACGACATGATTTTTTCGCGGGTTTCAGCAGAGGCATTCCAGGAATAGGGCGTCATCACAAACAAACTTTGAATCTGCTCATTTTGCAAATGGCGCACAAACTGCACTCGTTGGCTGTCGCAAAATGTGAAGCCTGCCAATTCGTTGCTGGGTAGCGGATGCTTTTCTGGATTTGGGTAGATGTGCTGCCGCAGGCTAAAAAGATGCTCTGGGCCGGGGGTTACGCGCAAAACACGGCCGTTCCCCTTCAACACCCGCCCAAATTCCGCCGGATCAAACGGAGCCATCACATTCAGCACCACATCCATAGAATCTGGCAAAATCGGTAAATCATAGCTGCTCGCCACCGCCCAATTCACCAATTTGTCGCGCTTGGCGGCAGCTTTGATAGCAAATTTAGAAATGTCAATACCGTGGAGGGAGGACGGCCGTTTCCCCTCCACAAAAAACGCCCCCAACCGATGCAAAAAATATCCCTCGCCACAGCCAGAGTCCAGCAAATCCAGTCGCTTGTTTGGCCCAGATTGGTTTGCAAGATCGGCCACCATTTCATTTATTTTATCAGATAGCGGCTCATACAAACCTGTGTCAAAAAATTGCCGCCGATGGCGCACCATCGTTTGATTATCGCCCGGTTGCAGCGAGCGTTTTTGGTTGGCCAGCAGCAAATTCACGTACCCCTCTTTAGCAATGTCGTAGCTGTGGTTGTTGGTGCATTTTAGGGAACGGCCGTACACCCCAAACCCATCTTGGCACACAGGGCAACAATAAATGAGACGCTCATCTTTAAATCCCACGGAAATCTCCGATGCTAGTTTTTGGTGGAAACGGCCGTATTCTAACATAATCCACAATGAGCGCGGTTCAGGAGGATTTTTGATGCAAACAGCAACCAGCTTTGAACAACAGCTACCAGACCTCATGCGACACTTTGAAGTTGCGCTGCGTTCCGGCTACAACATTCGCCAATCATTTGGCATTTTGGCGCAGGATTTGCCCCGACCCATCACCGTTGAAGCCCAGCTAATTTTGGATGCGCTCGAAACTGAGGCACCTCTGCTGCCTACTCTCGACAATTGGGTTCAACGCACCGCTAGCCGCGATTTGGACTTGTTTGTAGCGGCTATCAAAGTACAGCTAGAAGTTGGTGGCAATCTTGCTGACAAGCTAAAATTTTTACAGCAGATTCTGGCACAACGGCAATTGACCTAAATCATTTTAACAAACAACTGAAGATTCACGGCAAGCGGGGCAGATCTGAGACTTTTCTCTACTCATCCTGCAAAACAATATATTCCCCTGACATCCAACCTTGAGTTCCATCTGGCGTTTCGATGAGAAACCAAAATTCTTCGAAATATAGTGACCATGCGAAGTCAAGTACAACAATCTCCTGGCAAAACATTACAGTCCCAGCGTTTCCACCTCGATCTGGATTTGAATTGGCGGGATCCAGTGGAAATCGTGCTTCATGATTCCAAAGATTTATTGGCATCTGAAGAAAGCGAGAATCCACATTACAATCAACAACCCCTGGCTTCGGAAGATTTTCATATGATCTTGGTGGAACTGGCGTCGGAGGCAATGGAGTTTCAGCCACTGTACAGGCCGTAAGCGACCAACAAATCATCATATAAAGCGCAACAGTAGTTACAAGGTTAAATTTTCTTTTCACAATCTTTCTCACACAAGATTCGAGTTTACTGAATGCGACGGCCGTTGCCAATCATTTCGTTCACAACGGGAGTAAATCTTAGCGATTGATAGCTGGTAAATAAACCCGACATTGATTCAACTGCCACCAGGCGTAATCATGCAGGGCAAACCCCTGAAACGCCCAACTTGTGCTTAGAGCCAGGGCAACCGCCTCTAATTCCTGTTCCATATAGCCAGTGCATTCTTCCTGGAATGTTACATGATCATAACTGTTTGGCGTTAGCTCCAGGCCAATGATGACAGGGACTCCCAGTGCGTTGCCATCATTTATGAATCCTTCTGCCCAATGCAAGATGCCGTCGGTACGGCCGTCCCAACGCACGTCAGCATAATCACGGTAATCCATCAGCGTAAGCACATCTAGCTGCATCATCACGTCCCAATTTGACATGATTTCGCCGCTATTGTGGGCTCCGGTTACAAAGCGGGGCGGAATATCAGCATTGAGAATGATGGGATCATGGGTCTGGTTGTACACATCAATGGCTGCGCGGCAGTAGGCAAGCAGCTCTAGAAAACGATTCCAGCGATTGTCTTCTTCCCAAACATCATGTTCCACATCTAAATGAATGCCGTCAAACCGTTCGGCAGCGGTTGCCCCCGCTTGGTTGAAAGCCAGAATCGCATCACAAGTATCTTTGCCTTCCTGCAATAGCGCATCTGAGTTTACCCATTCAAAAGTGCCGGTAAGCGCTTCAACTTTTAGCCCATTTTGATGGGCAACCGTCAGGAAGTTCTGAAAGGCTTCGGCCTCTGTGTAACCCGTCGGGTTGATGTAAGGATAGACGGAGAGGTAGGCAGCTGACGCGTAGGCGGATTCGTCACCGTGCGGCGCATCAAAAAATGCCAACCACTCATCCCGGTCACCCAAACCATTGCCGTTGAAGTCACCATTGGTAAGCAATGCCCAAATTTCTGGATTGCCAGTTTCATTGGCCTCACCCCAAATCCAAGCTGAACGCCCGCTCATTTTGATAAAGCCATCTATGCCGCTGTGTCCGCCGCTGGCATCGTCCAGGGTAAGCTGCACGCGGTACAGGACATCGGGGTTGTTGGGCGGTGTCCAGGTTAGGGTGTAACGGCCGTTTCCCCCGTCACTCAATGGCAAATTCCCGCTATCGTACCCCTGTGCAGAAAGAATCCGTCCACTGCCGGTTAGATTGGAACGGCCGTCTCGATCCTCTAGCCAAATCTCAATATTCCCAGAACCCGGCTTGTAAATCCATGAAATTTCAGATGGTTTTGTGGCTAGATTGGAGCCAAAATCAGCTACGCCGCTCAGATTTTGGCAGTCCAGGTCTGGGGATACGGCCAGTTCGGTGCCACTCTGCCCCAAACTAATGCGGGCCGTCCCGGTGAAGGCATCGTTGTACATACAGGCACTCCACACGCGACCAGAGGCAAGACCGGCCGCATCTGTCGTCACTGTAAACGTTGCTTGAGGATAGGGAATGTCGGTGTGGTGAATGGTGGTGACAGTGTAGGTTGTATTAGGCATTGCCTCAAAAACTCTGAAGGTAAACCAGAATGGATTTTCTGTCCCTTCCCAGGAAAGCAGATCAATTTGTGGCGCGGTGCCAGACTCGGCAGCTACTGCGGTTGGTGCTCTCTGTGCAACGAAGGCGATGTTCAGTACCAGCAAACCAAATCCCAGAAGAAGGCTGATAAATAGAAAAGCTGGACGAGTTGATTCTTTTTTCATGTTAACCATCCTTATTACTTCTCAGTACAATTGGAATATGTACACAGTGGCGTTCATCGGCACCGAGATCAGGTAACGAGGTGCAAGAGGGCCGCCCACCGCCATCTACATCTGTGGTGAGTTCTGAGGGCGTTGCTTGATTGATAGCTGGGGAGGTGATCTTTAGATGGTAGCCATCAGCGGCAAATTGGGGATCGGCCGTCATTTCTTCCGTTACGGTTACGCTGCCAGCTGTGTTTTGCCCGTTGGCATACCAAAGCACATCCAGAACAACGGCCGTTCCGCCAGCGGAAGCATCAATCCCAACGGCCTGGCTCACGACGATGGCGTTGGTGATGGTCAGGGTCGAAAGCGTGTCTGAAATGAAAACGGCCGTCCCCGCAAGCGGGTCATTACCGGCAATGGTGGGGTGTTGCAGCGATAAAGTAGCTTCCCTAAGGTAAACACCTGTTCCCATAGCTGCCATATCGGCCGTATTCTCAAGGAGCACGCTGTTAAAGCTCTCAATGTCACTACTGACCGCATAAATGCCGCCTCCAATCCCTTGGTCATTGTAGGGCATGTCCAGAGCAACATTCTGACGCAAAATATTAGAATGCAGTTCCACAGAGTTGGAATTAGAAAAATAAGCCCCGCCGCCCAAAGTTGCGGTATTGTCGTAAATAAGGTTCTGGCGAATCAAAATCGAATCAGACGAACCAATTGCCAGACCACCACCCCTGAGCGTTCCCAAATTTCCGGGGTCTGCGCCACCATTTTGGTAAATAGCGTTGCCGATAATCTGCACAAAATCGCTATCCTGAACTATGAGACCTGCCCCTGCGCCTTCATAGCCTGGCAGCCTGAAATTGGCATAAATGAGGTTATTGTTCACCAGCGCATTGTGTGCCGTGTTCAAACAAAATCCGCCGCCGTTATTCGATGCGCTATTGTCAAAAATTGCGTTGCCTATGATTTGGGCGTCGCTATTGTTGAAAATTGATCCGCCGCCACAATGCTTTTGACCTGATGCCGCCAAATTTTGTTTGGCTACATTTTGCTCAATAATATTGTTGAGTACCTGCGCCCCACTACCCCCAACGATATTTAGACCGCCACCCACATCGTAGGCATGATTTTGGAGGATGTGATTGTCCACTAGAACAGCCTGCGGACTGTCTACAATGTAAATGCCGCCACCTTCGCAAGCTAAACCGCTTTGCACGATATTATTTGTCAGGTTGATCGTGGCACCCTGCACAAAAATGCCCCCGCCAGCGTCGCCGCAGCCATCACCGGGATTGGCACCACCTTGTCCCGTTGCATCCCCATTTTGGATGGTGATATTTTCGATAACGGCCGTTACCGCCCCCGTAACTACCAACCCGCGACCCAGCATTTGAGCATCCAAAACAGTTGTCTGTGTTTGGGGGAAGCTCTGAACAAAGTTTGTGGAGCTGTAGCCCCCCCGAATGGTTAATGAGATATCAATGGTTGCAATCTGATCCAGACCATTTATTGTCTCCAAATCGCTAAAAACGCCCTCGGCCAGACGAATTTCGTCGCCAGGAACCGCATTGTCAATCGCATGTTGGAGAGTAGCGCATGGATTGTCAGGATCAGTACAGGTATTGGCCGTATCCTGACCAACAGGTGCCGGAGCCACATAAAGAATGCTGCCACTTCCTGCTTCAGATTGTTCAAAGTAACCGCTAACAAAATTGCCAAGCGCCGTGACTGCGCCCAAACCCACAAGCAGCGCTAGGCAAAGACGGCCGTATCGCCGCCAAACAGCATAATTCCACAACATTTTCTCCTCTCCTGAAAGGTACAAGTGGCGCGTTGAACAATAGCCAACCGCCTATGAGGTTGCCCATTGCCTTGAACCGAACTGACGCTCAGTCAAGTACAGCTATGCAGTTGGACACAACAGTTGAACCGCTAACTCAAATAAAAACGTTCGTTGGCACGATACACAGAGCGACAATACTCAACAGGACGGCCGTTTGCCAGATAATTTGTTTGCCGCGTGACCAATACGGCCGTTGGAGGGGTCAGCTTCAGCATTTGCGCTTCCATTTCATCGGCTAAACGCGCCTCAAACGAGCTTTTTACTTTGGCCAAAACAAGTTGGCACTCAGTTTCTAAGGCCTGATACAACGACTCCTTCTCAAAATCATGGTCAAGCAAAGTTGGGCAGAAAGATAAAGGCACAAAAGCTTTCTGGATAACACGCGGCTCACCATCGGCCAAGCGCACCCGATGAATCATCAAGACCTTTGTGTTCAGCGGTATCTCTAACTCTCGAACCAGGCCCGTAGCAGCATAAATGATTTCTTGATTGATAAGGCGGCTGCTGGGAACCTGGCCCTGCATTTGCGTGGCTACCGTGAAGCTGTTAATCGGCTTGTATTCGGCCACAGTCTTGTGTCTGACAAAACTGCCCTTGCCAGGCACGCTCTCAACCAAGCCATCCCGCACCAATTCCTTAATTGCCTCCCGCACCGTAATTCGGCTAATGTCATATTCATTGCACAAGGTTCGTTCTGAGGGCAATTTTTGCTGGGGACGCCATTCACCCGACTCGATCTTGGCCAGTAGAAGTTCCTTAAATTGAATATATAACGGGACGGGACTATTTTTATCCAGCTTCATCTCACACTCGCTTATAACTGGTTATAACCAGTTATAATATAACAGAACCAGTCTGCCAATGTCAAGAGGGAATATTCTATCGTTTGCGCGGAGTTTTTGTTATGCAAAGAGGAGGTTACAAAAGTCTGGCAGACTTTTGTAACCGATGCATCATTTTGTGACCCAACTAAGAATCAAGGTAAATAATATTTCATGGCTACAGTATACTATTTACAGTTAAAAAAATATGAAGTTCATATCAATTTCGAGCTCTCACTGTAATTCCAGAAAAAAAGAAGCAAGGATTCTCAGAATCAACTTCTTGCAAGGAAACGTCCCTAAAAACAATACCTATTAAACTATCTTTTTGCCTATTTTTAGGGATTTCTAAGATAACCTAAGTTGCTACCTTAACAGTCAAAAATGGTGAAGTCCATGAAAGCCAAGTAAAGTGGGTTTGAACCACCAAACCATTTTTACGAGGACAATCATGGACGAACAAATTGTAGCGATTTACACGCTGGTTAACGACCTTTTGCTTGGTTTAGGTCATCATGAAAACAGTCAATGCCGCATGAACGATTCCGAGGTCATCACCACAGCAATCGTGGCTGCTCTGTTTTTTAGCGGCAATTATGAACTTGCCCGTGCCTTCTTGCATCAAGGCGGCTACATACCAACCATGTTGAGCAAAAGTCGGTATTCACGTCGTCTGCATCGAGTGAGCCATTACATCGTGACCTTTATCGAGATGTTGGGCGCCCACTGGAAAGGGGTCAGTAGCGATTCGATTTACGTGATCGATACCTTTCCTATTGTGGTGTGTGACAATTGGCGCATTCGCCGCTGTCGTCTCTATCGAGAAGAGAAGTATCGCGGCAAGATTGCGAGCAAACGCCGCTACTTCTATGGACTCAAACTACATTTGATGGTCACCAGTCAGGGTCAACCAGTTGAGTTCTTCCTAACACCGGGTTCTGAAAGCGATGTGACTCACCTGCGCTCCTTTCAGTTTGACCTACCGACGGGTTCAGAAATCTATGCAGACAAAATCTACAATGATTATGCCATGGAAGACTTAATCAATGAGACAAGACAGGTGAAACTATGTCCTGTACGCAAGAAAAACAGCAAACGGCCGTATCCACCGTGGCGCACTTATTGGATAAAACTGCATCGCAAGATTGTGGAGACGACAGGGTCATCCATTGCACGCAGGATGCCGAGGAGCATTCATGCAGTCACAGCCGCAGGCTTTGAGCTGAAAATCGCATTATTTGTTCTGGCTGAGAGTGTCAGCCATATTTTTAAGGTAGCAACTTGAGTTAAGATAAGTAAATCGAGAATTCCAATTTCATTACCTTCAAAAATCAACCCACGATAAGCCTCATCTACTCTTGTTGTTGGATTATTATTGGCAGCCTCAATTACCGTTTCTTCTGATTCAAACCTCCATTCTCTAATATTATCGCCCAAAATTAATTCATATTTTTCCTTTGAATAATCCTCAAAAATCAACTCGATTTCACCTATTTTTTCTCCAAAGAATAGATTTGACTGGGTATTTCCTGCAGCAATTAAGATGCGCACGCTTTCTGGATTGTCAATCCTGTCGTGAAATATTTCATACGTGCTTTCCCATTCTGGAAAACTTGCACATCTAGTACTAACCTTACTCTGTTCTTCAGGAATAAGGAAACGCGTATTTCTTATCTCAATCTCACCAATGGGAAATTCTGGAAACAATCTCCGAATATTATCATTTGAGTACTTAGCAATTGGAATAGGGAAGTCCCTTAAAGGTGGATCAATTTGCGGCTGAGCAAGAATAATAGCCACAACAATTCCCAATGATGCAAGACCATCGCTTGCAGTCAACTTTTTATCTCTAATGATCTTGACAATAACATATATAGCTAAAAGAACTGCAAAAGCATAAAGGAGCAACCTGATTACTTGCATTAGACCACCTATTGAGTTTTTTGCTACATCTTTCGGAATCCAAGAGAATCAATGGCAAATGGTAATATACCCTCTGATTTTATGCAACCTAGAATGTCTGACATCAGAAACAATGCCCAGTTAATTTTGCTACTTTAAAAATTTCTTATCCCATTCCAAATCCTGGTGGTATCCTCTGTGGCAGTCGGTTCCCGGCTGTGCTATGATCCCGCCCGAAATTGGCAAGCGCAATTTGCATTCACATTCGAGGCCACCATGAGAACCGTTTTTTGGGACACTGATTCCCACAATACCAAGATGATAGACCAGCGGCAGTTGCCCTGGGAATTTGTCATCGCTGAGTTTACCGACTACCAAGAAGTTGCCCGTTCCATCACCGAAATGTACGTGCGGGGCGCACCGGCCATCGGTGCAGCGGCGGCGTTTGGCATGGCGTTGGCGGCGCGGCAATCCACCGCCACCGACCGACTGGCTTTGCTGCGTGATTTGGAAACGGCCGCTTCCACCCTCAACGCCGCCCGACCAACGGCCGTCAACCTGGCCTGGGCCGTGCACCGGATGCTGCGCGTGGCTGCCAACGAAGAATTGGAGAGCGTGGATGATGTCCGGGATGCCATCTTGGCCGAAGCCCAAAAATTGGCAGATGAAGATGTGGCCTTGAACAAGCGCATGGCCTACAACGGCGCAGAACTGATCAGCGACGGCGACACCATTTTGCACCATTGCAACACCGGCGCGCTGGCCACAGTGGACTGGGGCACCGCGCTAGGCGTCGTTTTTGCCGCCCACGAGCAAGGCAAAAAAATTCACGTTTTGGTGGATGAAACCCGTCCGCGGCTACAAGGCGCACGCCTCAGCGCCTGGGAACTGCACCAGCGCGGCATTCCCTTCGACCTCATCGCCGACAACGCCGCCGGACACTTCATGCGTACCGGGCAGGTAGACATTGTGCTGGTTGGTTCCGACAGAACGGCCGCAAACGGCGATGTCGCCAATAAAATCGGCACATACAAGCTGGCCGTCGTCGCCAAAGAAAACGGCGTGCCGTTCTACCCAGTCGTCCCCACCAGCACGGTTGATTTAGAGCTGGAACACGGCGATCTTATTCCTATCGAGGAGCGCGGCGACGAAGAGGTATTGGAAGTTTTTGGCAAAACAATCGCTCCAGTGGGCATCACCGCCCGCAATCCCGCCTTCGACGTCACGCCGCATCGCTATGTGACCGGCATCGTCACCGAAGCGGGCATTGTGTACCCGCCGTTTGTGAAGAATTTGCGGGCGGCGGTGGAGTCAGAGCAGCAAAAGGAGAAATCTCAGTAATCGGTAATCAGTAATCAGTAATCAGTGGCAATCTGAATACTGACCTACTGAACACTGAATACTGACACACGGAAATGTCAGGCATCCCAGTCGTGATCATGTGCGGCGGACAGGGCACGCGCATGGGAAACACGCTCACCAAGAAGGAATTGATCGACATCGGCGGACGGCCGTTGCTCTGGCACGTCATGCGAATTTTTTCGGCCTATGGGCATAATCGCTTCATTTTGGCATTGGGGCATCAGGCAGATCAGGTGCGCCGCTACTTTTTAGAATATGAAGCGATGACCCGCGACGTTACCATCAATCTGGCCGACCCCGCCAGCGGCAACAGCCACCCCCACGTCATCTTCAGCGGCGCATATGAGCATCCTCCCTGGGAAGTGACGTTGGTAGATACTGGATTAGAGACCGAACGGGCGGCGCGGCTAGCAAAGGTGGCCGATTATTTGGGAGACGACCGTTTCTTTGTTGCCTACGGCGAAGCAGTGGCCAATGTCAATCTGGATACACTGGTACAATTTCACGAACAGCACGGCAAGCTGGCTACCATCACGGGCATCAAATTTCGCTCGCAATACGGCAAGGTAGAAGCAAATGCCGATGGCCAAATTACAGAATTTATTGAGAAGCCAACCCTACCTTATTGGGTCAATGGGGGGTTCATGTTGTTTGAAACGGCCGTTCTCAACCGCATCCTTACCGAAAATCGGGAAAATCTGGATTTAGAGCGAGACATCATGCCCCAATTGGCCGCGCAGCAACAGCTCATGCTATACCAACACACCGGCTACTGGCAATCCATGAAAACGCTCAAGGATGCGCTCACATTGAAAGAGGCGTGGCAAAAGAAACGGCCGTGGCAAGTCTGGTAATTTTGGAGAAAAACTTTGAACAGTAACGATTGGCAAGGAAAACGCGTATTCATCACTGGCTGTACCGGGCTGCTGGGCTCCTGGCTTACCGATGCACTCATAAACATGGGTGCCGATGTCATCGGGCTCATCCGGGATCAGGTGCCGCAATCCCAACTCGTGCGCTCCGGTGCCATTGCACAAATCACCGTCGTGCGTGGCGATTTGTGCAATTATGATTTGCTAGAACGCACCCTGGCCGAATACGAAGTCGAAGTCGTTTTTCACCTTGCCGCCCAAACCATCGTCACTATCGCCAACCGCGCCCCCCTCTCCACCTTCGAGACAAACATTCGCGGCACTTACTTGCTGCTGGAGGCTGCCCGACGAAACTCCACCGTTGAAGGCGTCATCATCGCCAGCAGCGACAAAGCCTACGGCGACCAGCCAGAGCTTCCCTACCACGAAGCCGCCCCACTGCAAGGCCGGCATCCCTACGATGTCTCCAAAAGCTGTGCCGATCTTATTTCGCAAAGCTACGCTCACAGCTACGGTCTACCCGTCATCGTCACCCGCTGTGCCAACCTGTACGGCGGTGGCGATCTCAACTGGAACCGCATTCTGCCCGGCACCATTCGCAGCGTTTTGCTGGGGGAACGGCCGATTATTCGTTCAGACGGCACGTTTAAGCGGGATTTTGTCTATGTGAAGGATGCCGTGCGCGGCTACCTGATGGCGGCTCAGCAAATTGGCAAGCCAGAACTGCGTGGTGAAGCCTTTAACTTTGGCATGGGGCACCCCGAAACCGCGCTGGACGTCGTGCAAACCATCATCTGCGTCTCCGACCATCCCAACCTGGAACCCATCATTTTGGACGAGGTGGAAAACGAAATTCAAGACCAATACCTCAACTCTGACAAAGCAGGCCGCCTGCTCGGCTGGGAGCCGCAGTACACGCTAGAAAGCGGTCTCGCCGAAACAATGGCCTGGTATCGGCAATTTCTACACCTCTTGTAGGGACAGGTCTAAGACCTGCCCCTACCACAGTTTCTCGTGAAGATTCTTGTAACAGGTGCAACGGGTTTTATAGGGCAGGTGCTGGTGCCTTTTTTGGTACAGCAACCAGATGTTGAGGTCTCCGTTTTGGTGCGGGAAGTGTATAGCCATGTGGATTTACGGCCGTTTCCCCCACCCCTCCAAGCCATCCGCCAGCAACTCCACACGGTTTACGCCGATTTACGTAACTTCCGGCTCACCAGCCGCGCCATTGCCGAGGCTAGACCAACCCACGTCATCCATCTGGCTGCTGCGGGCGTCACGGATCCATTTTTAGGATTAGACACGGCGCTGCGGCATAACCTCAACGGCACGCTCAACCTCATCCGTGCCTGTTTTGAAAAGTGCCAAAGCACGCAGCGGCTCATCGTGGCTCGCACCCCCGGCGAGCGCACCAGCATGAACGTGTACGCCGCCAGCAAAGCTGCTGCCTGGAACTTTTGCCAGATGTACGGCCGTACCCACCAATGGCCCATCCACGGCGCGATGATCTTCCAAGCCTACGGCTCTGACCAAAACCCGCGCAACCTCATCCCCGCCGCCATTACCGCCGCAAAGGCCGGGCAGGATTTCCCTATGACCAGCGGCACCCAGCAGCGGGATTGGCTCTACATTGACGATCTAGTTGCCGGTTTGTGGGCCATGCTGGAGGCAAATTTAGCCCCAGCAGATACGGTCGAATTGGGCAGCGGCGTGGCTACCAGTGTGACGAAGGTTGTTCGACAGATTTATAAGATAGTTGGGGGTGCGGGACGGCCGTTAATTGGTGCTCTTCCCAATCGCCCCGGCGAACAATCCGTCCAAATTGCCGACGCCCAGCAAACAGAACAGCAAATCAACTGGCAAGCCACCACGCCCCTCATTGCTGGGCTCACGAAAATCATCCAAACCTCCCCCCAAAAACCGATTACTGATCACTGATTACCGATCATTGTCTACCGTGACCACAGGACTGCCTCCCTTTGCCCATTGAGTTTGTGAAATTAAGGACGTAAACTACTGACAAGGTGATCGAATCGAGAGACAGCAAAATGAGCTTGCTCTCGGCGGGGAGCCACCCTACCGTATTCTTAAAAGTACGCAGAACCAACACCGTTGCGAGCGCGGCAGCCTCTTGTAAAGAAGCTGGCCAATCAATGCGTCACTGTTTGTATTGTCACCAAGTTGGTTGGCACATTTGCTGCTCATTCGATCACCTGCCCACCATACTCACTCATCGCACAACGCAAGAAGCCTCCCACTTGTTTGTGGGAGGCTTACTTTTTTGAAACGCAAAACCAGCCTGAAGCTAAAATTTCAGGCTGGTTTGTTTTTACTTAGATACTAATGTTACGCACTTCATCTAGGGAGACTACAAAAGTCTTGGCCGCATTTCAGGTACTTGCCAGACTGAGTAAGACTTTTGTAGTCTTGGACTGCGTAACATGAGTTAGATAGATAGCTTTAGCGCGTTTCGCGGTACAGCACATGCCGACGCAGCGTCGGATCATATTTTTTTAGCTCAAGGCGATTGGGGTCATTGCGCCGATTTTTCTGCGTGTAGTATACATGATGGCTTTCTGTGCTGCGTAATTTAATAACGCCGCGTACACCTTTTTTCTTTGCCATGCGTCTTACTCCTTAGGACACAACGTCTTTCAACGTCAAGCCTTGCTTTTTCAAATATGGCATCAGGCCAATTTTGTCTACAGTACGCATTGCCCGAACAGACATTTTTACACGTACATGCCGATCCAGTTCTGGTACATAAATTCGCTTAGTCTGGATGTTAGGCAAAAAGCGGCGTTTTGTCTTCTTTTGCGAAAAGGAGACATTGTTGCCAGACATTGGGCCTTTGCCAGTGAGTTTACATTTGCGCGCCATAATCGTTCCTCTATTTCCGAAATTCCACCTGTTTTCATTGCGTGTAATTGAACTCAACAGAGTACAGGCAAAAAAACAAGAACCCGAATTCTACCGGATTCTTGGACTGATTCAAAATATTAAACCACTTTGGTGGTGGGCGGTTAGTAGCATACCCAATTTTGCGAATTTGTCAACGTGTGAACGGCCGTCCCGCCCGCACAAATTCTGCCACTTTTTTAGATACGTTTTTGCTCTTCACCAGTGTTTCCCCAACTAGAATGGCATCTACCCCAATTTGAGCCATTTTTTGCACGTCAACGGCCGTTTTCAAGCCACTCTCCCCCACAGCCACCACCTCCGCCGGGATTTGCTGCCGCAGCCGAGCTGTGTTCTCAAAATCCACCTCAAACGTTTGCAAATTTCGGTTGTTCACACCGACGATGCGCGGCTGCAAGGGCAACACCCGCGCCACTTCCTCTTCGGTATGCACTTCAATCAGCGCATTCATACCCAGGCGATGCGTCAAGGCTAGCAGCTCCTTGAGATCGGTGTCGCTAAGAACGGCCGTAATCAACAGCAAAGCATCCGCTCCAGCCACCCGTGCCTCGTACACCTGGTAGGGGTGGAAGATGAAATCTTTGCGGAGGACGGGGATTGGGGGCTTGAGACTGGAGACTGTTTCTTTGACGTCTCGCATATCAGCCAGAGAGCCTTGAAAGTGACGGCCGTCTGTGAGAACAGAAATGGCGCCAGCTCCAGCTTTAGCATACGTTTTGGCAAGGTCGGCGGCGTTGTAATGGGGCACCATCAGCCCCTTGCTGGGCGATGCCTTTTTACACTCGGCAATGAGCGACACGCCCGGTTTTTTCAGCGCAGCGTAAAAATCCAGCGTAGGCGGCGCAACGCTGGCCAGGGCGCGCAAGTCAGCCAGCGGCACTTCGCGCATAATTTTGGGCAAATTTTCCCGATGGAAGGTCATAATTTCATCAAGAATCGTCCCCCGACGTTGAGCTAATTTGGTGACGCTCATAGATTTACTTTCCTACGAATAAGGCAAAAACAGTTCAATTACCTCTTGCCGTGCTAGACCAGGGTAATCGTCGAACGCAGTTGCTGCCAAACCTGATCTCTTAATGGCCAATTCTGCAAAATTTCGGTTAAATACACTCACTTCCTCGTGCTGCAAAAACTGCTCAACTGGCATCCAAACACACTCAGCGATTTCCGATTCTTGCGGCCGTATTTCTTCCGTTAGCGGCGTTAGGCGGCAGACAAAGTAGAGGTCTGATTTGCCAAAGCGATTCACATGCCAGTGACGCACCCCAACCAGGCTACGAAATTGGGTCTTTACGGCCGTTTCCTCCCAAACTTCGCGCACTACCGCCGCCGCTAAATGTTCACCAGGGCAGACAAACCCACCAGGAAATTTGTACAAGGCAGGACGGCCGTCAAAATATTTTTCGCGGATGGTGAGGAGTTCGTTACGGCCGTTAATCACGATTCCGCCAACGCCCACGTAATGCGAGGCATCCGGTGGCCCTTCGGCATCTGGAACCAGGCATTTGAGCATGGTTAGCGTTGAACCTTCCACATGATGATACGCAAATCCCTGCGCCGCAGCCGAGCCGATCAAATGTGCCTTCTCCACAGGAAAGTGCAGCCAAACAAACCGATAATTTGCCGTCTGCCATTGGTGTAAAACGGCCGTCAACTGCGCCGCAAAGCTTTCAGAATCAGAAGCAAAAGCAGCCATCTCCGGCCAAACACTGCCATGCCGATCTGTTTTGTAAGGAATTTCAGACACGATTGGTTTTTTCGATCCAGCGATTGAGCGTATCCAGGGCTGCACCGCTGTCAATCGCCTCGCGAGCTTCGGCGAGGCCAGCGGGCCAGTCGTTGCACTCCACGCTAAGGGCAGCGGCCGCGTTGAGCAATACGATGTCGCGGCGTGGCCCCTTGTCTTTGCCGCTAAGGATATCGTGGGTGATTTTGGCATTTTCCTCCGGTGAGCCGCCAGCAAAATCATTAATGGTGGCGCGTGGCAAATTTAGCTCTAGCGGATCAAAGTCGCGGGTTGTCACACGGCCGTTGTGCCAGTGGCTCAAGCGGTTCGCGCCAGTGGTAGAAAGTTCGTCCAGACCATCTGCACCGTGGACGACGAAGGCAGCCTTGCTGCCCAACTCGCCCAGCACCTGCGCCAGCGGCTCTGTTAGTGCCGGGTCGTATACGCCGATGAGTTGGTGAGTAGCCCCGGCCGGGTTGGTCAGCGGGCCAAGCACATTGAAGATAGTGCGCTGTCCAATTTCGCGGCGTGGGCCAATGGCAAAGCGCATGGCGGGATGGTGCTTTACGGCATACAAAAAGCCAATACCTACCTCGTCAATGCATTCTGCCACCTGCTCCGCATTAAGGTCGAGGTTGCCGCCCAGCGCCATGAGCACGTCGGCCGAGCCGGACTTGCTGCTGGCGGCACGGTTGCCGTGTTTGGCCACTCTTACACCGTGACCTGCTACCACGAAAGCGGCCGTTGTGGAGATGTTAAACGTATGTTTGCCATCGCCACCAGTGCCACAAGTATCAACAATCATTTCATCTGCGGAAAGGCCGGGGATGCTGACGGAGACGACGTGGCGGCGCATGGATTTGGCACTACCTGCGATTTCAGCAACGGTTTCGCCCTTCATTCGCAGGGCGGTGAGATAGCTGCCAATTTGGGCATCAGTCGCGCCGCCGCTCATGATGCTGTCCATGACGGCTTCGGCTTGTTCTAGGGTGAGGTTACGGCCGTTGATCACCGCCCCAATCGCTTCTTTAATCTCCATGCTCTTTCTCCTCAAAAGCAAACCTCCCGCAGGTTTTATTAACTACCACCTTCTGTAGGCAAACCTGCGGGAGGATACAACGTAACAAGAAATTACTCGTTAGAAGATAGCTGGAAGGTTTCCACGGCCGTTTCCACTTCCATCAAATAATCACTCACCAGCCCACGCGCCATCTCAATGGTAATAATATAGAGAGCGCTATTGTTGATAAGGTAATATTGCGTGTTGTGAACCTCTGCGCTGCCGCCAACGGCCGTTTGCGCCTGCATCGTGTAGCGCAACTGAATGGCCTCGCTGCCGCTGAGGGTAACGGGAGCTTGCTCCAGATTGGTGGTGAGATCGAGGATAGATTCTAGCTGTACGGCCGTTTCGTTCACCAATTCAGCCAAAGTCAGACTAACAGGCGCATCCCGCCGGATAATCTGGATGGAAACCGGCACGGCACTATTTAACGAAGCATCATCTTCGTTTAGCGCATAAATTTCTAACCCGCTAGCTAGCAACGCTTGCACATACGCGTCGGTCAGATGCGCCAATGCCTCCCCTTGCCCTACCGTGTCGCCAATTTGGGCAAAGGCAGCGGCAGAAGGCTCCACTGATGTCCAATTGTCTGGCAAAGTAATAGAGAACCCAGCCTCAGAATTTGTGATCGTTTCGGCGTTTTCTGCCGTTTCTACCTCATTAGAAGCAACTGTTTCGTTGCTTTCAGCGATGGGTTCGGCCGTTGCGCCCCCACAAGCTGCCAACATCAAGATTAAAAGTAAAAGTAACCAATACAAACGTTTCATTTTTTTCTCCCAAATTTTATTGCAACTATCCAAGTGCTCTAGCCGCCGCTAGGTGGCGCGGCGAGACGCCGGCCACAGCTCGAGAGGCTTTATAGTTACATTTTTTACAAAACTTTAGTGATTGTTAGCCAATCTCCTTGTTTTTGCTCATTTGCCTTTTTCATCGCCTCGGCCGAACCGAGGACCGTGACAATTGTATTTTCAGCGTTTGGCAATGCGGCTACCGCCTCACCGAAGCGCACAAAATCAGCGGCCGTTGCGCCCAGAATTTCGTCGCGCATTTGCTGACGATATTCGTCGCTGCTGTTGATGAGTAGCCGGTTCATCGCAGTGCGCCCTTTGGCATCTGGCAGTTGGTAACGGTCAATGGCGCTAATCGCCCCGATAATGCTCTTGGTCAAATCATCATCCGAAATGCCGCGCTGCAAAAATTGAGCCACATTGTCATACACATCTAGCGTTTGCAACAGGTTGGGATCGCGGTAAGAGTAGTAACTGAGAATGCCCGTGTAGTTGCTAAAGCCCACCATCGTGCCATACGCACCCCCCTGCACCCGAATTTTTTCCCACAGGTAGCTGGTGCGTAAATAGTTCACAATAGCGGCCACAGAACCATGCTCCTGGTAACCTAGATCGTACAGATTGCCGCCCTTAGCCACGTAGTTAACCTTTGCAGGAATGGTGAGACCCTCGTTTTGGAACGGCCGTTGCCAATCCCACACTGCCATCTCCACCGGAACATCCGGCATCTGCGCCAGCAAGTTCGCCAATTGCGGCTGGAACAGTTGCCAATTTTCGTCATCCAAGGTCACATTCGCCAACATATTTTGGCGGCTAACCAAAATAGATCGCACCGCTTCTAATTTTGCCAGCACCGACGGCCAATCCGCCTCCACCTGCTCCGCCAGGCGGCGCAAAAAGAAGAGGTATTCAATACCGTTCATCTGCTCCGCCACCCAGGAGGATTCTGTAAAGTAGCTGCGTAAGCGACGATTTGCCACCGCATGACCACTCGGTGCCAAGCCAGACTCTACACTGGCTTTTGCCCGGAGCACCATCTGGCGGAATCGTTCCTGATTATCCAACTTCACCGTCAGCAGCACATCACGCATGATGTCCAGCATCTCCTGCGCCTGGCTCATGGCCGCTTTGCCGCGCAAAAAGAGCCATGCGGCTGCGTCCGCTTCGCCCCGCTTGGCAGAGAGGAAGGTGGTGGGGTAGATACCACCAGTGGAACGGCCGATTCGCTGCTGGAGCTGCACAAAATCCTGCGTCTCGGTACCAATTTCCACCAAAGCGCGGCCAAACAGCTTCACATAAGGCAGCAAATCGGCTGGCAGCGCGTGCATATTCATCCCCAATTCCAGGTAAACGATGCCATTGGTGAACAAATCATGGTAAAATGTCTGCACACCAGCCGCTTTGGTCTGCTTAGTGGGGATCGGCTTGTTTTCTTTGTCCAAATCGTCCAGCATCAGCCTGGGCAGCATGGCTATGGTTTCTGGGCTGTCCGGCTTTTCTTGCAATGCTTTCAGCTCCCGCGTCTGGCGAATAATGTCATTGAGCTGTGCCTCGTTGAGGCGCGCTTTGATAGCGGCCAGTTTTTCTTGTTCGGCCGTTTCTTGCCGCTGCTGCAACGTTGGGTCAGGCTCCAAAATCACCGTGCCGCGATGGTTATTTTTGAGTAAATAGGTATGTATGAGGCCTGGCAGATACATGGAGTCATTGACAATAGCTTCTTTTACGGCCGTTAACGGCCCTTCAAACTTCAACGGTGCCAGGGGGTCCTGATCGTAAAACCAGGTAGACATGGCTCCGAACATCAGGCTGAGTCCGCGGGGAAACGCCCCGGTATTATTTTCTCGTAGGCTAAATTCGATACTGTTAACGGCCGCTTCCACAGCTTCTGGCTCAAACCCACCGTCGGCTAATTTACGCAGCGTGTACAAAACGAGCCGCTCCACAGCCTCAATATTTTCGGCCTTGACACCTTTCATTCCCACAGAGAAGGTTCCCTGGCGCAGGCGGCCAGAGTAACCGCCACCGATCACATCATCCCCCAGGCCAGAATCAACCAACGCCTTTCGCAGCGGCGATCCAGGCGTGCCTAGTAGCGTGACGGACAGAACGCTCAAGGCACGTCGCAACACCAGATCATCGTCGTTAGGAGGCAGCACCCAATTGACTGTCACATAATGTTTTTCGCTGTTTTCACCGTCGGCCTCAACGGAATATGGGAAGGTGAAACGTTGCGGTTTTTCGAAGGGGGGGTGGATGGGAACGGCCGTATCCGACACATCTACTGCTTCAAATGCCTGCAAATAACTATCAGCCATCGCCAAACGCTTATCCGGATCATCGTCCCCATAAAATACAATCCGCGAATTGGCCGGATGGTAATAAGTCTCATGAAAACTGCGGAACTGCTCATACGTCAGATTCGGCATCACCTCAGGGTCGCCACCCGAATCATGCCGGTACGCATTCTCTGGGAACATCGAGCCCTTAATCTGGCGATATAGCACCCCCTCTGGCGAGGAATACGCCCCCTTCATCTCATTAAACACCACACCTTTGTAAATCAGCGGGTCTTCAAGATTTTCCAGCTCCAGATGCCACCCTTCCTGTGCCAAATGATTCGGCGTAATCAACGGATTTAACACCGCATCCAGGTACACATCCACCAAATTATAAAAATCCTGTTCATTGGTACTGGCTACTGGGTAAGTCGTCCGGTCTGCCGAGGTAAACGCATTCAAAAAAGTCTTCAGCGACCCCTTCACCAGCTCTACAAATGGCTCCTTCAGCGGGTATTTTTTAGACCCACCCAGCACTGAATGCTCCATAATATGCGGCAAGCCAGTCGAATCCTCCGGCGGCGTGCGAAAGGCAATAGCGAACGATTTGTTTTCATCATCATTCTCTAAGGAAAGCAACTCCGCCCCGCTCTTAACATGGCGGTAAAGGCGGGCTGTCGTATTCCGTTCTTCAATTTCTTCTTCGCGTAACAGCTCAAATCCGTGTTTTACACTCATAAAATTCCTTCAAAACATACAAAAAATGCATGTTAGCCAATATTTTCAAAGCAAAGGGGATCGTAAATCGACATTCAAAAAACGTCAATTTTGCCTCCCCCTCCCTTTCCCTCCCTGTGGGAGGGGATTGAGGGGAGGGTCACCGTCGCTCAAGAAAATTCTGCAAAATGCGCTTGCCATGCTCCGTCAGGATGCTTTCCGGGTGAAACTGTACCCCTACGGTGGGGAACGCCTTGTGTCGCACACCCATCACCTCACCCTGACTGGTAAACGCCGTCACTTCCAAATCATCGGGAATTGGCTCCTCCACAATGAGCGAATGGTAGCGGGTCGCGTTAAACGGGCTTGGCACACCAGAAAACACGCCAGCTCCATTGTGGTAAACTTTTGAAACCTTGCCGTGCATCAGTCGCGGCGCGCGTGTCACCTTGCCACCATACGCCTGACCAATACACTGATGCCCCAAGCAAACCCCAAAAATCGGCGTCGTTGGCCCAAACTCACGCAAAACGTCCAGCGAAATGCCCCCGTCATCCGGGTCGCCGGGACCTGGGCTGATGACGATGTGATCTGGGTTCAAGGCTCGAATATCTTCCAATGTCACCTGGTCATTGCGGAACACCTGAATCTCCTGCCCCAGCTCGCCCAAATATTGCACCAGGTTGTAGGTAAACGAATCGTAATTATCAATTACAACTAACATAATTTATTCCTTAGCTCACTCGCTCTCGTGAACTTCCAAGCTGCAAATCACCCCTTCAAAAACATGATCAAGTTCTTCTTTATCTGTGTAAGCAGGAAAGGCATCAATTTGGATAAACTGATTGTCAATGACAGCAAATGCTTCATATTTATTTAAAAAAGGAATCGGCGGATCATTGCTCATAAAGAATTCAAACTCCATAACAGTGACTTCTTTGTCACAAATTTGGATGATTGACGGGGATTGGATCATTTTGGGATAATAATTTACCGACGGCGGCAAACCATCCACGTTAAATTGCACCCCTCTATCCTCATCACTTTCTTCAAAAGCGGCCCAAGCCTCATTGATCAAAAGCTCACGATTCACCAAAATTTCTAAAGGTGTTTTGCCAATAAGCTCCTCTTGATTATAAATTTGGAACCCGATTCCGACTGTTGATGGAGAGAACCCTGTAAAATCATCATTCTCATCTACACTTATCGTCCCAATATCTTGCAATACCCAGGTTGATTTGCTGTCGTAAATCACTTCCCAGCCTAGCGGGTGCTCAAACGTAAATTCAGACGCCTCAAAACCATCCGCGTTGAACTTGCCAAGACCACAGCCAGATAAACCAACTATCAACAGAAAAATCGCAAGACGCTGAACCCGTTTTTTCATCTTTTAGTCCGGTATCCTGAGATACGTGCTAGCTTGACTCTTCGCATCTGAGGATGCCCATTTGTCCACTCCCCAGGAATAAGGTTAGTTTGTTTGGGAAACGGCCGTTTCCCCCATCACCGATCCCTTCTTTTCTAGCCGCTTACGTCCCTTGCGGCTAATCTTGTTCCAATTTCCCGTCAAGCCCATCGCCTTTTTCATGGCTAACAGCGTTGCCTCTGCTTCTTTATTGATGCGAACTGTTCCCTCGTAAATGACCTGCTCCACCAAACCACTGTCCGCCTCAATTTCCGCCCGTTTTTCACGGATGGGATCAAGAAAGTTGTTAATCGCCACGGTGAGCTTCTCTTTAACCTCCACATCACCAACCTTGCCCGATCGGTAACGCGTTTTTAGGTCATCTATCTCCGCTTTATCGGGATTAAAAGCATCATGATAAACAAAGACGGGATTGCCTTCCACCGTACCAGGAATATCAGCATGAACGCGCTTGGGATCTGTATACATATTGCGTATCTTCTTGGCGACTGTTTTTGAATCATCGCTCAAGAGGATGGCATTGCCTAAACTCTTACTCATCTTGGCCTTCCCGTCTGTGCCCACTAGCGTGGGTACATCCCCAACCAACACCTCAGGCACAGGCAATGTTTCACCATAAAGGTAGTTGAACCGCCGTGCCAGTTCCCGAGTAATTTCTACATGAGACTCGTTATCCTTACCGACCGGCACCAAATGGGCACGCGGCATCAGAATATCGGCCGCTTGCAGCACTGGGTAGCCTAACAAGCCAAAGGGCATTTCATTCAAATGTGCCGCCCGTGCCATATCCTTGAGGGAAGGTAAGCGGCTCAAACGCGGCACAGTTGTCAACATTTCAAAGATGAGGTTCATCTCATACACAGCGTGGATAGCGCTTTGCAAATAGATGACAGACTTGGCTGGATCAATGCCGCAAGCCAGATAATCTATCACCATCTCCGTCATATTCTGACGCATCTCAAAAATGTCGTCTTTACTGTTTTTTGTCGTCAATACATGCAAATCAGCAATGATGAAAAAACTTTCATATTCATCTTGTAACCGTACACGATTAACGATACTACCCACATAATGGCCCAAATGGAGTTTTCCTGTGGGCCTGTCTCCTGTCAATATTCGTTTTTTGTTCATAAGTTACCTCAATTTTCATTCATTTGTCATTCCGAGTGCAACGAGGAATCTTTCAACGTTGTAAGGAGAAGATTCCTCATATAGTCGCCCTGAACGAAGTTGAAGGGTTCGGAATGACAATGTGTGTTACAACAACCCACCCTCGGCGCGGTCAACGGCGACGAAGAGGGCTTTGGCTTTGTTCACTGATTCCTGATATTCTGTAGCCGGATCGCTGTCGGCGACGATGCCTGCACCCGCCTGGACGTGAATTTCGTCTCCCTGCATCAGCATAGTGCGAATTGCAATGCAGGTATCCATGCTGCCATCGTAGCTGACGTAGCCTGCCGCCCCGGCGTACAGCCCACGCCGCTGCCCTTCCAGCTCTTCGATGATTTCCATGGCTCGCACCTTTGGCGCACCGCTGACGGTGCCCGCCGGGAAGGTAGCGCGCATCAAATCGTAAGCGTCCATGCCGTCGCGAAGCTGCCCTTCTACATGGCTGACGATGTGCATGACGTGACTGTACCGCTCAACCACCATCAAATCGCGCACGTTGACCGTGCCGTAGTCACTGACCCGGCCAATATCGTTGCGTCCCAAATCAATCAGCATGACATGCTCGGCACGCTCTTTGGGATCGGCCAGTAGCTCTTCGGCCAGGGTATCATCTTCGGCAGGCGTTATGCCGCGTGGCCGCGTCCCCGCGATGGGACGTACGCTGGCAACACCATCTTCCAGCCGGACGTGCATTTCTGGCGAGGCCCCAATTACCTGCATCTCTGGCCCAAAATCGAAGAAGAACATGTAGGGTGATGGGTTCAGCATCCGCAAGGCACGGTAAATCGCAAAGGGATGGGCACTGGTTTGGCGGCTAAAGCGCTGGCTCAGCACCACTTGGAAGATGTCTCCGGCAGCGATGTACTCTTTGGCCTGGCGCACCATCTCTTCGTAACGGTTCTGGGGCATGTTGCTGGTGAGCGTTTCGGCTAAATCTTTGTTGTCTCCACGCCAGCGGCGGCGAGGGATGGCAGGCAACGGCCGTAATAACCGTTCACTAATTCTTTCTATCCGCTGAATCGCCTCTACGTAAGCTGCCTCTACATCCCCGTCCACATGAGTGTTGGCCAAAATGAGCAGTCGGTGGCGGGCGTGATCAAACACAACGAGCGTATCAGCTAATAAAAAGATGGCATCGGGGAGGTCGAGGACGGATGCGGCCGTTTCTGGCAAGCGTTCAAAAAAGCGCACCACATCGTACCCCAGGTAGCCCACAGCACCGCCGTTGAAGCGAGGCAAACTAGGTAAATCTGCATGAACAAATTGCCCCAGCTCTTCTTTTAGCACATGCAACACATCTTCGCCGTCGGCAAGAGCGCGGGTTTCAGATGTTGAATTTCTATCTATGGTGACGGAACGGCCGTTCAAAGAAATCAACCCCCGTGGCGCCACCCCCACAAAGGAGTACCGCCCCACCTGCTCGCCGCCCTCCACCGATTCTAGCAAAAAGGACGGTCCCAGCTCATCCATCAGCTTCAGGTAAACCGATACCGGCGTCTCCAAATCAGCCGCAAATTCGCGGTAAACCGGAATAAGATTGGCTGGTCCCGCCGCTAATTCACGAAACTGGGCCAGAGATGGTGTATAAACTTGATTCATAATCCCTCACTAATTGTGAATCGTGAATTGTGAATTGTTAATGAGATGCCCGTTCACAATTCATAATTCATCGTTCACAATTCACAATTTAAATTTGCGGTAGCTGTGTCATCGCCTCGGCAATTGCCTCTGCCGGATAGGCGTAATCTTTCAGTTGCCCTTTCAGGTAAGCATCGTAGGCAGTCATGTCAAAATGACCGTGACCGCTTAAGTTAAAGGCAATTACTTTCTTCTCGCCACTTTCTTTGCATTTGAGTGCCTCTTGCAAAGCCACGGCCACAGCGTGGGTTGACTCTGGTGCAGGAATGATCCCTTCAGCGCGACTAAACGTTATGGCCGCCTGGAAGGTTTCTAGCTGCGGCACCGCCCGCGCCTGCACGTCCCCATTTTCTACCAGAGCACTCACCTGCGGCGACATCCCATGATAGCGCAAGCCACCAGCGTGGATGGCGGGGGGAACAAAGGAGTGGCCCAGCGTGTGCATCTTTACCACCGGGGCCATCATGGCCGTGTCGCCATAGTCAAAGGCGTATTCGCCCCGCGTTAAGGTGGGCGAAGCGGCCGGTTCGGCAGCAAGGATCGTCGTATTTTTGCCGTTACGCAAATTTTCGCGCACAAAGGGGAAGGCAAAGCCGCCAAAATTAGAACCGCCACCAGTGCAAGCCACAATGACGTCTGGGTACTCACCCGCCATTTCCATTTGCAGCAAAGTTTCTTCCCCAATGACCGTTTGATGGGTCAGCACATGGTTCAGTACCGAGCCGAGGCTGTATTTCTTGCTGCCACCAGACGTTGCAGCCACTTCTACTGCCTCCGAAATAGCAATGCCCAACGAGCCGGGTGAATTGGGAGCACTTTCCAGAACGGAACGGCCGTACTGCGTCCGATCCGTCGGGCTAGCATACACTTCTGCGCCATAGTTTTCCATCAAAATGCGACGGTATGGTTTTTGCTGGTACGACACTTTCACCATGTACACTTCCAAATCCAAGCCAAAGAAATTACAGGCCATCGCCAATGCCGACCCCCACTGCCCTGCACCGGTCTCGGTGGTGAGTGCTTTGGTGCCTGCTTCTTTGTTATAGAACGCTTGGGCAACGGCCGTATTCGGTTTATGCGACCCTACCGGACTGACACCTTCATATTTGTAGTAGATACGAGCAGGCGTATCCAACGCTTTCTCCAGGCGACGGGCGCGGAACATGGGCGTGGGTCGCCACAGCTTGTACACTTCACGGACTGGCTCTGGAATCTCAATTTGCGCCTCTGGGCTCATCTCCTGCATGATTAAGCTCATGGGGAACAGTACACTCAAGAAGTCTGGCGTGACCGGTTCCAGCGTTTGCGGATGCAGCACCAGTTCCGGCGGCACGGGCATGTCTGCATTGATGTTGTACCACGCCTTCGGCAGCTTGCTTTCGTCCAAAATAAATTTCGTCTTGTCGCTCATCACCTACTCCTTTTTTGCCACAGAGTTCACAGAGGAAAAAGAGAAAACCCCTCTAAAATCTCTGAGCCCTCTGTGGCCAATAAAAATAAAAACGCCCTCGCCCCAGCGAAAAATTCGCTACTGGGACGAGAGCGTCTAAAAATCTACTCCCGTGGTGCCACCCGGCTTAAGCTGAAACAAAAACGCGCCCGTGATAGCGCGTTGTGTGTAGCCAGCTCCACTCTTTTCAACCCATTAACAATTAATTGTTACTTAGGTCTATGCCCAGATAACGGTGGCATTACCGACTTAAGCTACTCTCTTAGTAAAATTTTGCCTAAGCAACTCCCCGATCCATTCGACAATTGCGCTATTGTGGGTTTTTCAGCTCAACTGTTTATGGAACAGTAGAACCCACTCTCTAAAACCCGCTTTATTGCGTACTCTTTCGGTTCAACGTCTTTGTTTTTTTAAGTTGGGCGAGATGGTAACACGGCCGTTTTAGCCTGTCAAGATAGATTTGTGACGTGGAAACGGCCGTCTCACACCATTTACTTTTGCTGCTTTAACCATAAGCGAAAAAAAAGAGGCATCAGCAAAGCCAAAATCGTTAGAACGACACCCAGCCAGCCAGGTAAATTAACCGCCTCTGTCTCTAAAAGCGGAGCAGCAGAGACCGTAGCAGGCAGCAACAGCAGTAAACACAGTCCAAAATAAAGCCCCAGGCGGAGTTGTATCTTCATGGTTGTCTCGTCCTTTGTTGTGTCGAATTTTGGTATTTACCGCGTATTATAAACCGCTTCTAGGCAATTGGCAGGATGAAGCATGGAATTGCCACATGCCTGCGCCAATTCAAGGGTACACAAATGCGCCAACACTCTGTAGATAGATTTCAAATAGCTATTTGGTCCCAAAACCGCTATTTTATTTCTGAACAGCTACTTCGTAATGCAGTTTGTAATGTTGTCTGACTATAAATTGCTACAAGGTTGCAAAACCTTGCCTGGGTAGGTCCTGACAATCATCCTAGCAACATTACAGACCCATTGTAGCAACGTCGTCGCAAGCAACTTACCTGCATTGGAGCCAACTTCGCTGAAGCATTGCACCAACAATATAGCCGCATCACTGCCTACATCATTACCACATCCCAACCAATTGTATAGGCTCTACCCAACTGCTCAAAGAGCTTAGGCCATCATCTATTTCGTTCCCAACGACAATATGCGGTCTAAGCTCTTTTTTCTTTTATTTCAGCCAATAACGCCTGCAAACCCAAGCTGTAACTTCGCCAGCCAAACCCGGAAATTTGTCCTACACAAACCGCTGCCAAAACCGATTTCTGCCGAAATGTTTCTCGTGCATGAATGTTAGAAAGGTGAACTTCAACGGTGGGCAGCGCTACCGCAGCAATTGCATCCCGAAGGGCGTAGCTGTAATGGGTAAAAGCTCCGGGGTTGATGAGTATACCATCGGCCCAACTGCGCGCCTCATGCACGGCGTCTATGAGTTCCCCTTCATGGTTAGATTGTAAAAATCGAACGGCCGCTTCTGCTGCCGCAGCCTGTTCAGTCAATTTATTATTGATGTCGGTCAGGGTGAAACGGCCGTAAACCTCTGGCTCACGACTACCCAATAAATTTAGATTCGGCCCGTGTAAAACCAATAGCTGCATTGCCATAGTACCCTTTTCTGTATCATAGCTGTGACTTTGTCCAAGTCAACCATGGAGCCCAACTTCTTACACGATTTTAACGGCACCCTCTCCTGAAAAATTGTTCCTAAATCCGCTGGTTTTTGAGGCAATGAAACAGTTATCTAGTAGTTTGGCAAGCGGGCGAAGATGAGCCAATCGTGGAGAACGCTGGTTTGGTGATGACGACGGTAGTTGGCTAGGCGAGCCTCCAGATGAAAACCACAGCGTTCCGCCACACGAATGCTGCGCTCGTTGTGGGGGTAACATTCTAGCTGCAACCGTTTGGTTCCCAATTGCCGGATCGCCAGATCTGCGATAGCGTTGACCGCCTCTGTCATATAGCCATGGCCACCATAATCCACATGTTGCCAGTAGCCGATCTCAAATTTTGGCACTTTCCAATCGGGGTCATGCAGGCCGCTGCCGCCAATGAGCGCGTTGCTCTCCTTGAGGAAGATGAACATGGTCATATCTTCGCTTTTCAAGTAGCGATCCCGGTTACGCAGCACAGACGCTTCGGCGCGTTTGACGGTGATGTTAGGCCAGCTAGCCCAGGTGAGCCAGGCAGACAGATGCTCTCTGGAAGCGATGATGGCATCGTAAAGGGCTTTGCCATCGCCGGGGCGCGGGCAGCGGATGAGCAGGCGTTCGGTTTCGATTGTTTGGGGCACGGTTGGCGGGGGATTATCGGTCATGGGGATATTATGGCTGGCAGCAGCTTTTTTGGCGAATAGGAACTGATTTTTGTTATGAAGTAAACGGCCGTTCCTCACTAATCCCCTATTATGAAAAGTTGTACCATGAGCTTTGAAGTAAACGAAAATCAGGGCGGGAGAGATTCAAATGAACAGACAAAAATCAACACGAATCGTACTGTTTGCGCGCTGGCTGGCCCGTCTGGGCAGTTTGGCCAGCCTGGGGCTGCTGCTCCTCTTCTTCTTTGGTGAAGAGATGAACTTTGCCACGCTCACACCTACCGAAATTTGGGGTCTGCTCTTCTTCCCGCTGGGCATCACGGTAGGGATGCTGCTGGGCTGGCGTTGGGAGATTTTTGGCGGCTCAGTGACGATACTGAGCCTGATGGTGTTTTATAAGGTGATGTATGCAGCAAGCGGCGAATTCCCTGATGGGCTCTGGTTCCTCATCTTTGCCCTGCCGGGGTTCCTATTTTTGTTCTGCGGACTGCGTTCACGCAAACCGCAGCAAGTGATTAAAACAGCTTAATTTTTCGCCACAGAGAACACAGAGGTTTATGAGAAGCTTCTCTTATTTCTCTTTTTCCTCTGTGGCTTTTTAGAAAGGTTTAATAACAATGACAACAGTTACCCCAGAAACTGAACGAAATTTGCGGCAGGTTTTTCGCCGCTTTAACCGTTTTATGCTGCTCATGTGGCGGCTGGGCTTCGCTCGCTTCATCAATATCTCGCCAGAGAAGGGTGGGCAAATCATGGTGATACAGCACATTGGTCACAAGACGGGCAAGGTGCGCCAAACGCCAGTCAATTTTGCCGAGATTGATGGCGAAATTTACTGCACGGCAGGCTTCGGGAAAGTGTCCCATTGGTACCGTAACCTGTTGGCGCACCCTGACGTGGAGCTTTGGCTGCCGAACGGCCGTTTCCACGCCCACACCCAAGACATCACCGACCAACCAGATGCGCTGCCCATTTTGCGCCAGGTGCTCATCAACAGTGGCTTCGCCGCCCCAGCCGCTGGCCTTCACCCCAAAACCATGTCCGACGAGGAATTAGCCGCCGCTACCGCCAGCTACCGCCTATTCCGCTTTACTAAAACACAGCCTGCCGCAGGCAAGGCAGATTTGCTGTGGGTGTGGCCCGTTTTGGCCTGTTTGCTGCTAGGGATTGTCGTAATTTGGTTTAAGCGTCTTTACGACGAGGGAGATGAATCATGACGGACGGCCGTATGCTCACTATCCCCGTTCCTTTAATCATCGTGGGCTTGCTATTCTTGGTTAGCTGGCGAGTACCTTTGCAGCCAAAATAGTCAGGCCAAGCGTTGTGTTGCACATCAATTCTATAAAATATAGTTACGCAACCAAATGCTAGTGAGTTCAGCAGCAAACGTGTAGCCCTGCTCAGTTTCATTAAGAACTTGCCGCCAAGTCAATCGTCTAAGGGCGTCACGATTTTGCAGATTCAGCCGTTGCATAATGTCTGCTTGTGTCATGATCCCATTTTGAGCCAGTTCCTTCAAAATTGCTTGCTGGGTCTCATTCATATCTCTGGATGTCCACATCTCGTTGAAAACACCAGAGATTTTCTGCACAACGTCAGGAACTATCTTTTCTACATCTTGGAGATCACAATTGTAACGATGCTGGCTGTTGATGAGTTCTACAATATCTCGGCACAATGCTTGAATGAGAAACGGTTGTCTGCCTGACAATAAAAAAATCTGTTCCAACGCATCTTGGGTGTAAGTTAAAGGGTACCCTTCCACGGGTGCCTCAACCAATTCTGTTGCTTCCGCTTGAGTCAGCGGCTCCAATTTCAGTAGCTGCAAGTTAATGAGCGCATCGCTCCACTTTGGCGAAAGTTCTTGAAAAGTGTGTGATCCGGAAAGCAGCACCGTCAAATTTGTATACCGCTGCACCAGGCTACGCAGCCAATGAAAAACGCGATCATCCAGCCTGCCCTGTTCGATCATCTCCTCCAGACGCTCATATTCATCTAGGTTCAACAGTAGAAGCTGATCGCCCACAATCCCCATGACCTCACTTAGCCAATCAAAAAATGCTGTGTATGGATCTTCTTCCAATAAGTCACGTTGCAACAGTGGAAACTTCAGTCGCCTGGCTAACTTAGCCTGATCGCTCATTTGGCGTGCAATGCCTCTGAGTAAACCTGCGGTATTTTCTGAGGTAATGGCGGATTGTAAATCTACATCAACAGGCACAAAGTCTGGACCTAAGCGGGAAGGCATCTGGCGCAAAATAGAGGTTTTACCAAACCGCCTGGGGCCGTAAAGCAGTAAGGCTGGGCGCGTCTCTGGCTGCATGGTTAGCTCACGTTCCAGCCGCACAAAAATATCGCGCCGCCCCTTGAAAACGCGACTGCCATCAATGAGCGGATTACCCACCACGTAATAATTAATTAGGCCAGAATCTTCCGCTTGCTGCTTTGTCCCCGCTAGAGCATTTTCCAAAACGCTTTCCCAATTACCCAGTGCAGCCGCCAGCCGTGCCCCACGCTGACCATAGCCAAACGCTTGAGAGCCACGTAATTTCTTGATATCTTCATGAACTTTTTGCAGCTGCTCAAAGCGATAGCTGGTCGTTTCACTTTCTAAAGCGGAACGTGTACGTTCCGCAATTTGACGAATGCCGGGCAAAATATTTTCTAATTCTTCGGGCAGGCTATCTGGTAACCAGGCCAATTGTGTCGCCGCCGCCACGATGCCGGGCAAATCCTGGCTGCGTTCCATATCCAGCGCAGTTAACTCCAATAAGGCGTTGCGAGCTGCCCAACTTTGCCGGAACGAGCTGGCAACCTGCCCTATGGCAAATGCTCCCTTATCCCGATCAGCCAGACTAGCGGCAACCAACTGTGTATCTAAACCTAGTAAGGGAAACCAGATCAATTCATCCCAATAAACGGGAGAGCGTGGCAAAAAACGGAGCGCCATATGTGGGGTTGCCTTGACAGAACGAGAAAACACAAATTGATAAAGCAGTTGAAATGGGTAAATCCACAGCCGAAAATAACCAATCAAAAAGAAACCGCCAAACGCCACGCCAACCGCCACGCTATCTGTCAACCAACCCAGCACGCCAAACGCCACGCCAACCGCCACGCCACCCGCCACGCCAACCGCCACGCCAAACGCCACGCCAACCGCCACGCCAAACGCCACGCCAAACGCCACGCCAAACGCCACGCCACCCGCCACGCCAACCGCCACGCCAAACGCCACGCCAAACGCCACGCCACCCGCCACGCCACCCGCCACGCCAACCGCCACGCCAACCGCCACGCTGCTGGCAACATCGGCGTTAACGCCGATTGTTGCCAGCAGCGTAAACAGCCCATAATTTAGTACGAAACCGAGCGGTATTGCTAACAACAAAGAAAACAATGTTCCGCGCGAAAAGCGCCAATGCAGCCAATGACTCAACAGGCTGCCCAGCGGAAATCCAACTGCATAAAGCAGCCCGCCCGGGGATGATGAACCAAACTCATCAAACGACAAAAAGAAAGCGTAAGGATAACGAAACAGCGTCAACAGCAAACCAACAAAGAGTGAAATGGCAACTGGTCCAAACGCCAACCAAAAATTTACCAATCGCCGAAGATGTTGCAGTTTCTGACTTTGAGCAAATTCATTCTTCGCCACCCAAAGCTGTAAATCCTCGTCCAGCCTCGTATCGATCTCGCGCAAGTACCGCCGCAGGGTAAATGGTTTAAAATATAACCAGCCCAGCAACTTAAAGCAATCTTGGGGGAACCGCAGCATATCATCCATACAGTTATCAATTCCTTGTATCAAGGGATCGGTGTGTCGGTTGGCACAGGAACGGGCGTACTAGTTGGAAAATTAATCTCCTGAACAATCCATGAACGCATAGCTGGCGACAAAAGCCACAAAGTCAGAACAACAAACAAAACCAATAAGATAAAACTGCCCACAAGACGATGAACCTTCTGATCGGCAGCCTTGCCAAGCGGTACTGCTTTGCCCACCGTTTCTACAATAGATAGCAAGCCATTAAACCAACGCTGTTTGGCCGGTCTTTGGCCAAACGCTTGCCCAACCTTGTTTTCAAAATCAGCTTTCACGTCACGCCATTTTGGGTTAGTCTCAGCCTTGGCATGGTAAATCGTGGCACCAGCTTGCTGCAATTTCAAGGGGTGTTGCTCACCCCACTCACGCACACGCTCAATATCTTCAGTCGTAAATGGCCGCTCACACCGCTTACCTTGCTCTGCCAAGCGAAATGCCTCGGCTTCCGTTAATTCACCCAGAGACAAATAATCTGAAAAAATATTAAAGAAAGGAGATGTCAAACTTTCTTCTTCAGCCATTTCAAACAAAGGTTTGGATGAGGAAATCACAAAAGCAAGGGAACCATTGTTGATTAAGCTGCGCCAAGAATCAAACAGCCAGCGAGGAAATTCGTCCGAATATTTTGTTAATTGCTCAATTTCATCGAGGCAAATCACCGGACAAAGTGGATTTGCCGAATCCTGGCGGAACAATGCAATTGCTTCTTCAAATTGTCCTAAAGTAATTTCAGGCAATTGGCTCACCGTTTTTAAAGCTACCTTTAGTGATTCCGCAGTATTTGGCAGTTTGTCTGCCAGTCCACCCAAAATATTTTGTAACAAACCGAGGCGTGTACTGTACCGTCCACTCAACAGATCGGCGTAGTAAAAAATATAGTTCTCAGGGTGCCGCAAACGTTGGTCGAATGTTTGGGTAACATGAACCAACAACGATGACCGACCTATCCGACGCGGCCCTACCACAGAAACGCTCTGCATCTGCCCTGTATGCGTTGTTTCTAGGGCGTTAAATATCCGCACCAACTCTTTTTCACGGCCAAAGAAGTATTTTGGGTTTTGAATACAGCTACAGCAAAAGAAGGGATTGGGCATAAAATTTTCTCACGAGATTGATGTTTTGTACCAGTATACTGTTTATGGAAATTTGCCACAAAAAAACGGTCTTTGCTTTGTTGCAAAGACCGTTCAATTACGCACTTACCAAATTACCTACTTACTTCACAATATTCACCAACCGCCCCTTCACCACAATCACCTTGCGCGGCGGGTTGCCTTCTAGCCAACCCTGCACCTTCTCAGAAGCGAGCGCAATTTCCTTCAGCGTCTCGTCATCTTGGCCAGCCTCGGTTTCAATTTTGTCGCGCACCTTGCCGTTGATCTGCACCACTAGCGTGATGCTATCTTCCTTGGCAGCTTCCTCGTCCCAGGTTGGCCACGGCTGTTGGTGGATGCTGTACTCACGCCCGCGCTGCGCCCACAGCTCTTCGGTGATGTGCGGCGCGATGGGGGCCAGCACCAGCAACAAGCTGGCGACCGCCTCGTTCCACACGGCCGTACTCACGTTTGCACCCTTCTTAGCGTCCAAGATACTGTTACGCAATTCCATGATGGCGGCAACGGCCGTATTAAACGAAAACCCCTCCAAATCCTGCGTTACCTTGCGGATCACCTGGTGCGTCTTGCGCCGCAAATTGCGATTGGCTCCCGCAGCCTCACTACTCGGCGCATATTCATGCGTGCCGACATCCCACACGTCGTTCAGCAACCGCTCTGGACCCTTGATGCCGTCATAATTCCACGGGCCACCCTGGTTCCACTTGGCAAAAAACATCAAATAAGCGCGAACCGTGTCCGCCCCAAACTTATCCACCAGCTCATCTGGCGCGACCACGTTGCCCCGCGACTTAGACATCTTCTCGCCGTCCTCACCCAACACCATCCCTTGGTTGTAGAGCGCGGTCATCGGCTCATCAATCGTCACCAGCCCCATCTCACGCATTGCTTTGGTGAAAAAGCGCGTGTAGATGAGGTGCATCGTGGCGTGCTCGATGCCGCCCGTGTATTGATCCACAGGCAGCCAGTACGCCCCCTCTTCCGGGTCAAACGGATGCTCACCGTCGTGCGGACTCAGGTAGCGGTATTGGTACCAGCTAGAGCACATAAAGGTGTCCATCGTGTCCGTTTCCCGCAGCGAGGGCTTGTCGCAAATGGGGCAGTTGGTGTGCAAAAAGCCCTCATGCAGCTTTAGGGGGCTTTCTCCCGTAGGCATAAACTCCACGTCTTCGGGCAGCATCACCGGTAACTCTTCATCCGGCACGGGCACTGCGCCATGATCTGGGCAGTAAATGACGGGAATTGGCGCACCCCAATACCGCTGGCGGCTAATCAGCCAATCCCGCAAACGGTAATTGATTGCTTCCTTGCCAATGCCCTTTTCTTCCAGCCACGCCGTCACTTTTTCCACGGCTTCGGCAACGGCCGTTCCGTCAAACGCACCAGAGTTCACCAAATGCCCTTCATATTTGGACGTGTACGCCGCTTCCAACGGCCCATCACTCTCCTCCCGACCTGGCATCCGAATCACTTCAATAATTTCCAGACCATACTTGGTGGCAAACTCAAAGTCGCGCTCGTCATGGGCGGGCACAGCCATGATTGCCCCGGAGCCGTAGGTCATCAGCACATAGTCGGCAATCCAGATGGGAATCCGTGCCTCATTCACTGGGTTGATGGCATAGGCGCCGGTGAAGACACCTGTTTTTTCACGATCGGCCGTTTCGCGATCAATATCCGTCAATTTCTGAGCATTGTCGCGATATTCCGTCACGGCAGCCAACTGCTCATCCGTCGTAATTTTGGCTACCAGCGGATGTTCCGGAGCCAACACCATGAAGGTAGCGCCCCACAGCGTATCCGGCCGCGTGGTGAAAATTTCAATCGGGTCGCCCTGCTCAGTATGGAACGTAACGTCTGCGCCAGTGGAACGGCCGATCCAGTTCGTCTGCATCACCTTCACCCGCTCCGGCCACTCAATCTGGCTAAAGTCCAGCAGCTCCTCGGCATAATCGGTCGTCTTAAAGAACCATTGTTCCAAATCTTTTTTGATAACCGGCGTGCCACACCGCTCACAGTGGCGATCCTCACCCCACACCTGCTCTCGCGCCAGCGTGGTGTTGCAGTTGGGGCAAAAGTCCACCGCCGACATTTTGCGGTAGGCCAGATTCAGCTCCATCAGCTTCTTAAAAAACCACTGTGTCCAGCGATAATAGTCTGGGTCAGCAGAGACGGCTTCGCGTTCCCAATCAAACATGGCACCCATGCTGCGAAGCTGGCCGCGCATCCGCTCGATGTTGGCAAACGTCCATTTAGCTGGATGCACATTGTTTTTTATGGCTGCGTTTTCAGCAGGCAACCCAAAGGCGTCAAAACCCATCGGGAAGAGCACATTGTATCCCCGCATCCGCATAAACCGCGCCCGCGCATCAGATGGCGTCATGGCGTACCAATGCCCAATGTGCAAATCCCCAGAGGGGTACGGCAGCATCGTCAGCGCATAATGCTTCGGCATACTTTTATCAATCACTTGCCGATATAACGCGGTTTCTTCCCACTGTTTTTGCCACTTGGCTTCAACGTCATTTGGTTTGTAATCACTCATTATTATTCCTCGCAAATAAACAAGTCATAGCTCTCGTCAGCTTCAATATTGTAGGTGTCAGGCTCTAACAAACGGCCGTCGAAGAATACGGGCCGTTCCGGGTCTAAGCTGCCTAATGGCAATTCATCATCATCAAAATCTTCTACAAGATCGCCCAACAGAGGGATGGGATTGGGCAATCGCAAAACCAGTTCACCATCTCGTTCTAAAACGCGATACGCGCCGCTGCCAGTTAAAACATCAACGGTAATGGGTTCGTTCGGGGGTATCTCATCCGGCAGAGAGAGTATGGTTTTAATGACATCCGGCTCAATTTCAATTGGGAAAGGGGCGTCACAGCGATTGTGTATAACTAGCTTTGGCAGAGATTGCTGCCACATGAAAAGCAAAACGCCTCCGCCAACAACTATTGCAAACACGAGCCCAAAAAATATTTTGATAATTAGTGAAAGTGTCAGGCCACCTGATTTGCGACCAACTGAGGCAGTAGCTGCTGACAAAACGGCCGTACGCCAGCCTGTACTTACCACTGGTGGTAGTCTGTTGTATGGTGTAACCTCTACTAGTTCATACTCCCCTAATTGGTGCGGCAAAGAGAGCGCGGCCAATTTCGCAATGGCCTCTGGCGGCAAACCTAACAAAACTTTCACGCTGCCGGGCGCAGTCGCAATGAGCATCACTTCGTCAGTCGAAATGCCCAGAAGGTCAGCCAGTTTTTGCCGCAAGTCTGGCCTGCTTTTAATTTTGTCATTAGAGAGAATAACCTGCACTTTTTGATTGGGCTGGCAGCTTGACACCTGAACCAATATCTCTGTTAGCCAGCTATCTTGTCGCTGCTGAACCATCTCTGCAATGAGACAGCCAACTTTGTTTTTACGCTCAAAGTAAGCCAGCAACTCGCGCGAAAATTCAGATTTGGTCGCATGAGGAAACTCCTCATAATCTACTCCCAAATCAAAACAGAGCGTCTTCATTTCGCTAAGATTAAAACGATCTGCCAAAAATTCGCGCAACTGCGCCCGATCTTTACGGTTGAGCTGAGCCACTTTTAATTTTCCTTAACAAACAAAAAAGCCCTTATCGATCAGAGACGAAAAGGGCTTCCCGCGGTACCACTCTGTTTTGATGGTTTATCCATTCCCATGGGAATGGATTTAAGAGCTTCTACAAAACTCTGCATCTTGCTTGTGGACCTAAAGGGGCTCGAACCCTTGACCTCTACAATGCCATTGTAGCGCTCTCCCAACTGAGCTATAGGCCCATGTCAATTTCACAGTTGACGACTTTCAATTTTAATTCAGTTGTATCCTATGTGCAAAATATTCAATCGTCAAAACCATCCACTCTAGCGCGTAACGAGCGCGATTCGTCACCAGTTAATTCGGTTATCGGTATTCCGTAATCGGTGAACAGTGAAAATCAACGAAACTGATTACTGTTTACCAACCACTGATTACTGAAACTGGTTCCCCAGTGCAGCTCCCAGGCGAGTTCGAGAAAATATTGTTGGGTTTCCAGCCAATGACCCAACTCTCTGCCCAATAACCAGCCAACTAATTACCGATTACTGTTTCCCGCTTACTGCTTCTCTACTACTCCTGTTCATAGCCTTTCAATTTTTTGTTTTAAAGACCATTTTGCCGTTGTTTTGGCAAGATAACGAGCGAAATGGTAGCCCACCAGATGATTGTTGTCAAGGTTCGGGCGGCTCACTATACTTGGCTAAATTTCCAAATTGGAGGCAATTGAATGGACAAAAAATATACAGTTTCGCTTGAATATTGTGTGCCTTGAAACTATGCAGCACGCGCCGTCCGTGTGGCGGATGATATTTTGAGCAACTACCAGCACATCATTAACGAGTTTACATTTATTATGGGTACTAAGGGTGCTTTTGAGTTTAAGGTCAACGATGAAATGATTTACTCTAAAAAGCAGCTTGGCCGTCATGCGGAGCCGGATGAGGTTTTGGAACTGTTCAAAGAGCTCATTGGTCCTGGTGTGGAGCCGTATCCCCAGAAGTAAAGAATTACATTCTGTGTCATTCCCGCCTACGCGGGAATCCATTGCGGCAATAAAGGTGGATACCCGCTTTCGCGGGTATGACACGCTTTTTCAGGTAATCCAGTCGCGGCTGTAGCGGTCCCAATCGCGGTGTTTATAGCTGCGGATGCACTCTTTGCACACTTGGCCAGAGGCTACTTCGCCACTGCTGCGCCAGCGCCAGCGTACGGTGCCGAGGTGGTTGCCGCAGGTGGGCTGGTAACAAATAGGGCAAACAATGCCGCTAGCCAGGGCACGGCTGCTGGTTTGGCCTTGGCCGTAGCGGTCTTGTTTGTTGCAAAGGTGGCAAAATTTGATAGTCATGCGAATTGTGAATAATTAATTATGAATTATGAATGTTGCGATCACAATTCACGATTCATAGTTAAAGAAGCCTTGGCCGGATTTACGGCCGTATCGTCCCGCCAACACCATCCGCTTCAACAAGGGGGAGGGGCGGTATCTATCCTCACCCCATTCGCTGAAAAGTCCGTTCATCACGCCCAGCACCGTGTCCAAACCAAGATAATCCCCCCACTCCAGCGGGCCGTAGGGGTAGTTGGTACCTAGCTTCATCGCTTGGTCAATATCGGTGGGGGTGGCAACGCCTTCCAGCAGGGCGCTGGCAGCTTCGTTGATGAGGCAGCAGAGGGTTCGGGCACGCACTAAACCGGGGCCATCGGCGACAACGGCCGTTTCATAGCCCAACCCTTCTACAAATTTTTGCGCGCGATCCAGGCTGGCAACGGCCGTTTGCAACCCCGCCGCCAGTTCAATAATGCCACCATCCTTACGCAGCGGGGGTACAATGCCAAAGCCAACGACGCGATCTGGCTTGGGTACCCAGGCGGCGGCTTGGGTGGTGCTGGTGGCTAATGCCGAGGTCAGCAGCAGCGCATCTGGCGGAATGAACGCACCGAGCGCGGCAAGCAACTCCTCTTTGGCGGCGGCCGATTCGTTGTGTAGCTCGATAGCGACATCGACTCCGGCTGCATCGGGCATAGCATAGCCACTGTGCAAGGCGGAAGTGAAGTCTTCCACCAAGTAGAGCACGGTATCGTGGCCAGCCTGCGTGCAAAGCTGGCCCATCTGTTCCACAAAGGGAGATTCCCCGGCAATCACTACTTTCATGCAAAACCTTTTGCAAAAATCAGACAGAAATTACGCTAATTTAGACACTGATTAACACTGATCCTCACAGATAAAAACTACAAAATCAGCGTTTATCCGCGTTCATCTGCGTCCCATTCGACGGCCGAATTATACTCGGTTTTGGTGGACTGTGTTGAGAAATTCGAGAACTGCCGTATTAAACGCATCTGGTTGGTCTATGGGCGTGCCGTGGCGTGAGTTCTCGATGACTTGCAGCCGCGCTGTGGGCATCTCACGCACATACGCCTCCTTGTTGGCCACTGGCGTATAATCCATGTCGCCGCTTACGACCAGTACCGGGCACTGAACGCGATTTAGCTGCGAACGCACACTCCAGCCGATGAGTGCGTTGGTGGCGGCGCGATAGGCTTTGGGATCATTTTCCCGCATTTGCTGCACAAACAGTTCCTTATAATGTGCCTGATGCGGTTCCGGGAAGAGCCGTTCACCAATAAATTCACCGATTTTCTCCATTGGCATAAAGTTTAGCACCAGCCGTCGCTGCAAAATTTGCCAACGCTCTTTCCAGTTCTGTGCCACCAACTCTGGACCACTGTTAACCACGGTCAGGCTGAAGAACCGCTCCGGCTGATCCACCGCCATTTGGAAGCCAATCATGCCGCCCATCGAAAGGCCAACCAGATGAAACTGCTCAATTTGTAAATGATCCAGCAGATTAAAAACGTCGGCGGCAAATTGGGGAACGCTGTAAGGGCCAGGTGGTTTGGCGGAACGGCCGTGTCCACGCACATCCACCAAAAGCACGCGAAACTGTTCGGCAAACCGCTGCCGCTGATACTCCCAGGAACGGCCGCTTGCCCCCAGCCCATGTAGCAAAATGAGCGGTTCTCCCGCCCCTTCTTCTTCGTAATAAAGTGAGGTTGTTTCCAGGTTAACAGTTGGCATAGTTTTGAGATTAGAGGAATTCGTCAGTTTTAAACTGCTCTTCTAGCAGCCTTTTTGCCTTATTTAACTCCCAATGAAAGATTAAAGTCGGTGCACCCAAAACGCCGACCGCAAGCAAAACAAACTGCCAAAGTTGCCAAAATTCATTCGTTATAAACATTGCTACCATCAAACCGAAACCCATAGTCGGCCAAAAAATCATAACTAACAGATGGAGGTGTGCCGTAATCACCAACTTTGTCGCATCCAAATCATTGTAAATCTCACCATCCAAAATTGGTAAGAAGCTATTACGGTAATTTATCACTCTAGAAATTCGGAACGTTTTTATCTCAACTTCCCCTTCAAAGGGCAAATGATTGCGCGACCAACCCCATCGCACTTTCCGTGGTTCCACAATTTCCATAAGCTTTTGTCGGACAGCAACCGCGCCGAGTCGCGTCTTGATTTCAAATTTTTCATAAGGAAGAAATGTAGCCATCGTGCCTCCAAAAATGGTCTCATGCGAACAGTCGTGCTATGATTATGTCTATTATTTTGCACCAATGAGGATGCCATTTTCATGCCTGAATTACAAGCGGTCACGGGTCAACTTTACATCGTTGATGGCGTAATGCAAGCGGTTGAAGCAAATGCGGCCGTTCCCGGCATTCTCGTGCATCCCCCGCCTAACAAAGCCACCCGCAGCCGCAGCCGTGACTTCCTGTTTGTGCATCTTACTTTGAGCGGGGGCATGGGGGAAACGGCCGTACTCGCCCAAGATTTGCTTGATCTGATCAGCCAGAAATTTTATGCCACCAGCGGCAGCCTCACCGCCGCTCTGCGCGGAGCGATCATGGCGGCTAACCAAACCCTGCTACAACGCAATTTAACGGGCCAAGAAGCCACCCGCGAAGGCGGCATCACCTGTGCCGTGCTGCGCCAGGATGAGCTATTCACCCTGCAAGCAGGCGAGACGCTGGCGCTACTGGGCCACAACTTTGGCATCGAGCGACTACCACCCCGCCAACTAGACCACATCACACCGCTGGGACGCACCAGCGGACTAGACATTCGCTACGCCCACCACCGGCTGCAATCTGGCGATCTGATGCTGCTGGCCGACCCGCGCTTGAGCCACCTGCCCACCGATGATTTTAACGAGGCACTGGTGGATACAGACATTGAATCTGGTTTAGATGCCCTCATTGACACTGTGGCTGACGAGTCTGCCCGGCTGCTAATCATTGAATTCAACGACGATTCGCTGCTGGATTTGCCCGATGTGGTTGTACCCCGACCCCGCGAAGGGCAGGTGATTGCCCCTACCCCGCAACCCCGCCGCGACCCAGAGGCAATGACGCTACCTGTAGCTAGTAGTGAACGCCGCCCGCAACCCATCCGCGAAGGGCAACCAGCCTCAGCCAGAGACAATATCCGTACCCTGCCCGCCGTTGATCGGCAGCAGGTGGAAACAACCGCCCGCCGTGCCGGGTCGCAGGCGGCGTTGGGGCTTTCTACCTTCACCGCCTGGCTGGTGGATTTGCTTTCGCGGCTACGCCCGCCGCGCACGGCCGAACCGATCCAGGAGGAAGAAGAGCCAACCAGCCTCACCTGGCCCATCCTCATTGCCATCCTCATTCCCATCCTCATCGCCGTGATTGTGTCTGGCGTCTATTTGGAACGCGGTCGCAGCCAGCGCCTGTCAGAAATTCAAACTGAAATGAGCCAACTCATCAGCCTGGCCGACCAGGTTGGCGCAGATTCAGCGCAAGCGCGGCAATATTACAATGATGCGCTTGCGCTGGCAGTTGAGGCGGAAACCGAGGTGCGCCCCGGCGACGGTACGGTGGCTCAGCTACGCACTACTGCCCGCCAGCGGCTGGATGTGCTGGATGATGTTACACGATTGAGTACACGGCCGTATTATGAATTTAGCGAAGGCACCGCCCTGACTCATGTAGAATTGCGCGACGGCTTCAATGGCGGCATTTTCATTTTGGACAAAGGCAACGGGCTGGTTTATGAGCAGGAAACGGACGAATCCTATCTGAATCCGCTAACGCTAGAGCCTGAGGCGCGTCTTTTTAACGGGCAAGCAGTTGGCAGTGGCGTTGTTGGCAGCGTGATTGATATATTTTGGCGGCCTGCTGGTAGTGCCGTCAGCCGAGACGGGCTGGCCATACTGGACAGCAACGGCGCGCTGCTAACTTACCAGCCCAACCTGGGTAGCACCTTTGCCGTGCCGCTGGATTTAGCCAGCCAGTGGCAGGCACCCATCGCCATTGCCACCTTCGATGAGCGACTCTACATTTTGGACATCGGGGCACGGGTCATCTGGAAATATTTCCCTAACGGGGATGATTTCATTGCCAATGCCGATGACCGCACCATCTTTTTTAGCGATGAGCCGGAGCTAAACCAGGTGATTGATTTTGACATTTTTAGTCAGGATGGGGGCTTGGTGCTGCTATATCGAGACGGCCGTATTCGTTACTACGACACCCGCTCTGGAAGATTAGAATGGGACGAGACAGACGTGCTGGCTAATGGCTTACTCACGCCTTTTGTCGCGCCAACCTCTGTGGAAATTGTGGGACGTGGCTTGAATGCATCAATTTTTGTGGCCGATCCGGGAAGCGGCCGTATTGTGCAAATTAGCCGCCCCACCGGGCAAGTGCTGGCGCAATACCGCGCCACTGCCCCAGATGGAAGTGAATTGTTCAGCCAAATCAGCGACTTTGCCATCGCCGAAACGCCTCTCCGCATCTTCGTTACCACCGAGCAAACGCTTTACCTTGCCGTCCAGGAGTAAAATGTTATGACAGCAATTCAACCAGCAGAACAAAAGACTGTTTTATTTTACGATGATGAAATTACGGCCGTTCGCATGGAAGACGGCCGTGTGTTAATTCCCATTCGCCCCATTTGCGATTTGATGGGATTGTCATGGTCAGGCCAAGCAGATCGAATCGAACGAGATGAGGTTTTGTCTGAAATTGTGGCAACTGTACGTGTAACACGTACAGAAGGCTCGCGGGAGGTAACGCGTGAATTGGTATCACTCCCTCTAGAATACCTAAATGGATGGTTGTTTGGCGTTAACGCTCGCCGGGTAAAAGCTGAGGTTAAAGATCGTCTTGTTCGTTACCAGCGTGAATGTTACAAGGTTCTGGCTGAAGCGTTCCAAGACGGCCGTTTGACAACTGAAACGGACATTGACATCGAGGCTTTGCTCGCACAAGAATCCCCTGCCGCTCAAGCGTACCAGATGGCAATGGCTGTTGTACGCATGGCAAGGCAGCAGTTAATCATGGAAGCTAAGTTGGAGACTGCCGTTTCTACACTTACTGAACACGGCGAACGTCTGGATCAACTAGAAGCGGCCGTTGGGGGTAAACATGTTACTGAAGCACAGGCTTCTCAAATTAGCCAGGCAGTCAAAGCAGTGGCGATGGCTATTGGCAAGAAAACCAAACGGAATGAATTTGGTGGCGTATATGGGGAACTGTACAGAAAATTTTCCGTTTCGAGCTATAAAGCCATCCCTCAACGGCGCTTTGACGAAGTAATGGCTTTTTTGAATGAGTGGTTGCAAAGTCAGATTAGCGACAACCCGTTTTAAGTTAGTAGAGCTTCTATGTCCGTTGCTGTAACAACAACGGACATGGCCACATCGGCCAGTACCAGATCGCCATTGATGCGCCGATACTGCGCCGACCAGTCCAGGCCGAGCGTTTCACAGATGGGTCTTACTGGAATAAATACACGGCCGTCAGACAAACGAACGGCCGTTATCTCATCATCATAAAATATAACCGTCTTTTGCTCAGCAATCTGAAGTTCTTGATTGGATTGACTCATTTGGGCACCTTCATTTAATCCATGTGCATTTTACATACAGGGTTATGTTAACTAAACCAATCGATTCAGGCATTTGCATAATGCGATTACCATCGCAAAGAAGTGCAAGAATGACACCCCCTTTATATTATGTTGACTTGTTGGTTTTTGACAAGGGAAGCTGCAAAAAAGGTGTTTATTTAACCGATAGCCAAAGGCAGCTCCACAATGAAGGTGGCCCCCTGTCCCGGTGCACTTTCAGCCCAAATACGGCCGTCCTGGTTCTCCACTAGCGACTTGGCAATGGCTAACCCCAAACCAGAACCACCATCATGCCGTTGGCGCGATTTGTCACCCCGGTAAAAGCGATCGAAGACATGGGCGAGTTCGGCAGGGTTCATGCCGGGGCCGCTGTCCTGCACGTGCAGTTGGACGGCCGTTTGATTTTGCTGAGCGGTGAGGTGAATATGGCCGTTTTCCGGCGTGTATCGCAGTGCATTGGTTATCAAATTATCCAACACCTGCGCCAAACGATCCGGGTCTACCAGTACATCAGGCAAATCGTTGGGGGCAGTAAGCACTAGCTCGATCTGCTTTTGCTGGGCGGCGGGCGCGTGTGCTATCACAGCCCGCTCTAGCAAGCTCTGCGGCTGCACCGGGCGGCGCACCAACGACAGTTCACCCGCTTCCGATAGAGATAGCAGGCGTAGATCTTCCACCAGCCGGTTGAGGCGGCGTGCTTCGTCGTGGATCACATCAAATGTTTCTGGCGTGGGGGGCAGCACACCGTCGCTGAGTGCTTCAGCATGCCCCAGAATGAGGCTGAGTGGCGTGCGGAGATCGTGGGCGATGTCGGCCGTCATTTGGCGGCGCAGGTCGCGGGATTGGGCCAAGTCGGCGCTCATTTGGTTGAACGAGGTGGCCAGCTTGCCCAGCTCATCGTCTGAGCGTACCGGCACCTGCTGGGTCAGGTTACCCTGAGCCACCGCCTGGGTTGCCTCGGTCATTTCTTGCAGCGGCCTGGTGAGGCTACGTGCCAGCACCACCCCAATGACGAGGGAAACGGCCGTTGCCCCCAAAGCTGCCAAAAAAATGGCCCGGTTTACCCGTGAGGCAAAGTCGTTGCCAGGGGGCTGCTGCGGCACACCACGCTGCCGCCCTTCACCAAAGATAATTTGACCCGCCTGTTTACCATCTACTTCGATGGGAATGCCGCGATTGAGCCAGCCGCGCGGGACGCGGCTGCCGATCTGTTGATCCAGCCCGCCCAGCACAATTTCACCCTGGTTGTCTACAATGAGAAACGGCCGTACCTGTCCATTCCCCGGCCCCACGCCCCCAATCCCGATGCGATCCAGATTGTCCCAACTGCCGTTGATTTCGTAATAATTCACCAACTGCTCCATCAACAAGCTGTCCGATTGGGCATCGGCAAAGTTGCTAAACTCGTTAGCGGAAACGCGCCCGGCAAAAAAGGCAACCAGGGCAATCCCAACCAAACTGACCAGCAAAAAGGCCACACTCAGCTTAAAAACCAGCGAACGGGTCATCGGTTACTCCGGGGCAAAGCGGTACCCCACGCCGTACACCGTTTCAACGTGGCGAGGTTTACGGGGGTTAAGCTCAATTTTTGAGCGCAAATTTTTGATGTGCACGTCAATGGTGCGTTCAGAGCCTTCAAACGTCGTGCCTTGCAGCCGCTCCAGCAGATCAAACCGAGAGAAGGCGCGGCCTGGCGTTCCCATCAGAATGGCTAACAAATCAAACTCGGAGCGTGTTAAATCAATGCGTTCGCCATCTACTTCTACCAAAAAGCGTTCCAAATCTAGGGAGACGTTACCCACGCGGAGTCGGGCGCTGCTCTCAGCAGGCTGGTTGCCGCGACGCAGCACGGCACGCACCCGCGCCAGCAGTTCACGCGGGCTAAATGGCTTGGTAACGTAATCATCGGCACCCAGCTCCAGGCCAATAATTTTGTCGTCTTCCTCCACCCTGGCGGTCAGCAAGATAATCGGCGTTTGCCGCTCCTGACGATGCACGCGCATAAATTCGTGTCCGTCCATCTCTGGCATCATAATGTCGAGGAGAATGAGGTCTGGTTTTTCCTGGCGGGCAACGAAGAGGGCATCACGGCCGTTTCTGGCCGTGACCACACGAAAGCCACCCTGTTCCAGGTAGGCTTTCACCAGATTCACCAGGCGAACTTCGTCATCCGCCACCAATACTGTCTTGCTCATAGATGTCTCTCTTAAATTTAGCCACAGATTACACGGATTACACAGATTAACTGTTCAAAATCTGCGTGATCTGTGCTTACACTCAGTCCGTCTAAACAGATAGTCTCAGTAGACAAATGTCATGCCCGCCTTCGCGGGCATGACACGACTCAGTATCACTGTGAAATCCGCGGATATTCACTCGCGTATCGCGGCGGCGGTGAGTTGTAATTGCCGCTGCTTTTCGCGGGCGCGTTGAATTTGGTCAAAGGTCAATTCATCTGCACAAGTGGGGCAGGAAACGCCCAGTTCGTACTTGGGTGACGTGCGGTGGTGTGGCTGAACGGCCGTTTTGCACATCGGGCAAAGCTCAACAGGCGTCGGCTGCAAACGGTGATCCACCGTTACCCGATCATCGAAGACAAAGCAGTTGCCTTCCCACAGGCTTTCCTCTGGCGATATTTGTTCCAAATATTTCAGGATGCCATCTTTGAGATGATATACCTCCTCGAACCCTTGCTGCAGCATGTAGGCAGTTGCTTTTTCGCAGCGGATGCCGCCGGTGCAAAACATGGCCACCTTTTTGTGGCGGCTGGGGTCGAGGTGCTTTTCTACAAATTCGGGGAACTGGTTGAATGCGGCCGTTTTCGGGTTAATTGCCCCTTTGAACGTACCGAGTTCCACCTCAAAATCGTTGCGCGTATCTACCAAAATCACGTTTGGGTCGCTGATAAGCGTGTTCCACGCGTCGGCGGAAACGTACTCGCCCACCTGCTTGTTGGGGGTGAGGTCTGGTCTACCGAGGTTGACAATTTCCCGCTTCAGCCGCACCTTCATTCGGGCGAAGGGCATAAAATCCGCGTGGGATTCTTTGTGGGTGAGATTGGCAAAAGCCGTATCTTGGCGCAGGTGAGCCAGCACCGCATCAATTCCCTGGCGGCTGCCAGCAACGGTGCCATTGATTCCCTCCGTTGCGAGCAAAATAGAGCCTTTTACCTCTTGAGAGATACAGAAGTCACGCAACGGCCGTTGCCGTTCACGGTAGTCTGGCAGTTCCACAAATTTATAAAACGCAGCGATGACAATTGAAGACATATCCTAGCCTCGATAGTTAGTAGCTAGGTGACAGTCACGGGCGGCAGATGCAGCAAAAGGGTCAATCGTTGCGCCCGTGACTGTCACCTTTTTCAAACTATACCCTAAGGCAAAAAGCGTGTCATCCTGTGGGGAGTGCAGGATGACACGCAAGACAAAATGGGTAATTGAGTAATTAGGCAATTACCCAATTACTCAATTACATTATAAGAAGAAATTAAGCGTCTAAGTCAGAGTCATTGACGTTACCATTACCGCCGCCACGGGGGCCTCCACCGCGTGGACCGCCGTGTCCGCCATGCCCATGTGCGCGCCCACCAAAGCGGGGGCCTTCATGGCTCAACAGGATGTCAGCCTGCTCCTGGGTGATGGTGCCATCTTCCACGGCTGCTTCAATGGCAGCGGTGCGAGCGTCGGATACGGCCGTCATCAACGTTTCCACATCCACACCCTGCTCTTCGGCCAAATCTGGCAGGCGCGTGCCGTCTTCACGGGCGGCGGTGAGTTCTTCCACCGTCAAACCCAATGCTTCGGCAATGATAGCCTGGGCATCGTCGCGGCTAAAGATTTCTTGTGCCAGACCGCGCAGCTCTTGCATCGCCAGCATCTCATCCAGCTCTTCCTGGGTGATGACGCCATCTTCCACCAGCTGCGCCAGCATCGTTTCCATCACGGCATCGCGGGCAGCTTCCAGCTCATCTACCGTTATGCCCAGTTCTGCGGCGATGAGGGCTTTCATCTCGTCACGGTCAGGACGGCCGTCTTCGGCTTCAGCGGCTTCTTTGGCAGCGTCATGGGCGGCTTCCAAATCTTCTACCGTCACGCCGAGCTCCTCAGCCAGCAACGCTTGGGCTTCTTCCCGGTCAATGTGACCTTTCAAACCGCGCGGGCCATGGTGTCCGAAACGGCCGTTTGGACGCGCTTCTTCATTGTCACTACTGTCTTCCGGGGTGGTCACCGTGTCGTCTGTATCTGGCTCATCCTGGGCAAAGGTGAGTGAGCTACCCACCAATGCGGCTAAAGCCAACAGTACAATCAAAATACCACCAAACTTTACAAATCTACTTTTGTTCATTAGTTTACCTCCGAACGTTACAATATTTTTCTTTGTCAATTTCAGCATCTCGTTCGCTGACAAACCCAGATTAGCAATAAGATGTTCAGAAATTGTGAAGAACTTTTTGTAAATTCGTAAAATTTGGCTTTTTTTGCTTCCAGATATTGATGCCCCACCGATTAGCTTCCCCCAAAAGGTGCGACGCACCTTTTGCGTGTCAATTGGTTCCATCAATCAAAGTTTGACTTTCCCATTTGTACATTTTGTAGAAGCTGATTGGCGTCAATTACCCACTTTTGTGCCTCTTCGACTTGTTTTGTTAAGCCAAGGCACAATTCGCCAGATTCAAACTTTACTAGAAGCATAACTTCTGCATAACCCGTGTCTGAATCTTCCCGCAATACAAACCCACGAATCTTTCCAAAGGAAATAGCAGCTTGTATGCCCGGTTTACCAGCTTCCTCGCTAGGATTGAGAATTTTTGCCCCACCATCCAACGAAGTTATAACAAAAGCCCACATCATAATGGACCAATCAATAGCCAAATACTTTTCATGCCATCGGAATTTCGTTATAGTTGGTTTAGTTTTTGTCATAACTTTGTCCTACTCTTTGACTTTCCCCCAATACATAACACAGATTCACACCAATCTCATCAAAATCAGTGTGAATCTGTGTTTATCCTTCGACAAGCTCAGCACATGTCCGTGTCTAATTCAGAAAAAGCTGCTCTGGCTGTGGCCGGCGTCTCGCCGTGCCACCTAGCGGGCACGGTCAGGAGAGCAGCCCTTCGGGACTGAAAAGCGGCCCGAGCGCGTGAGTTCTTATTTTTGTGCCGCTTCCAGGTGGGATTGAACGGCCGTTACCGAATCCAACCCCAGCACCTCAACCGCCAACGCTTCCGCCTCCGGCACTGTCCAGTTGCGGAGCGCAGCTTTGACCGCCGGGATGGATGGCGCAGCCATGCTCAGCTCCGTCAGGCCCAGACCCAGCAGCAGTGGCGTCGCCAGCGGATTGCCCGCCAGTTCCCCGCACATCCCCACCCAGATATTGGCCTGCTTGGCAGCAACGGCCGTTTGCCGAATCATTCTTAGCACGGCCGGTTGAAACGCCTGGGCCAGCTCCGCCACGTTGGCGTTGCCCCGGTCGGCGGCCATTACGTACTGTGTTAGATCATTCGTGCCAATGCTAAAAAAGTCCACCTCTGCCGCCAGCGCATCCGCCACGGCAACCGCCGAAGGTAACTCAATCATGATACCCACGGCCAAATCTGCCGCAAACAATTTTCCCTCCGCCTGGAGCTGCTCACGGGCGGTTTGCAGCATCGCTTTGGCGCGGCGCAGCTCCGCCAGCGTGCCAATCATGGGGAACATCAGCTTCACGTTGGCCGAAGTGCCATCTTCCCGCACGCTGGCCTGCAAAATGGCCCGCAGCTGCGGCAGGAAAATTTCCGGCTTGTCCAGGCAAAAACGAATCCCCCGCCAGCCTAAAAATGGATTCTCTTCCTCGCCTAAATCTAAATAAGGCAGCGGCTTGTCCCCGCCCACGTCTAATGTGCGAATGATGAGTGGACGAGCGCCCAGTCCGGCCACCGCCTGCCGGTACGCTGCCAGCTGCTCCACCTCGCTCGGCGCTTCTTGCCGATCCAGAAAGAGAAATTCGGTGCGGAACAGCCCCACGCCCTCGGCTCCGAAGCTCAGAGCTACGTCCACATCGTGCGGCCCGCCAATGTTGGCCGCTACCTCAATCCGCACGTCGTCGGCAGTATGGGCGATGGCCTGGCTGGCCGCTTTGGCTACCTGCTGTGCCGCCTGCCAGTCGTCACGCGCGGCTTGCAGCTCGCCAATTTGTTCGTCGTCAGGGGTAAGCCAGATTTGCCCGGTACGGCCGTCTATCCCCACCATTTGCCCTTCATCAATATCCGCCAGCGCGTGGCCTGCACCAACCACCGCTGGAATCCCCAAGGCACGCGCCAAAATGGCGCTGTGGGCCGTCGCCCCACCCAGCTCTGTGCAAATAGCCAGCACCCGCGCCGGGTCTAGCTGCGCCGTGTCAGATGGCGTTAAATCAGCAGCGACCAAAACGTACGGCCGTTCCGCCTCCAGCGACGGCATCTGAACCCCCAACAAGTGACGCAAAACGCGATTCCCCACATCCAGCACATCCGCCGCCCGCGCCTGGAAGTATGGATCGTCCATTGCGGCAAACTTTTCGGCAGTTTCTTCGATGGTTTCATGCCAGGCGGCTTCGGCGTTTATTTGCTCGGTTTCCAGGATAGTTTGAACGGCCGTTTGCAAATCTGGGTCCTGCAAAATGAGCTGGTGCGCCTCGAAAATGGCGGCTTCTTCGGAACCAACCTGCTGTTCTGTTTGCTGCTGGATCGCATTCAATTCTGTAACGGCCGTTTGAACGGCCGTTTGCAGCTGCTGCCACGCCGCCCTGCTATCTTTGCCCGTCTCCCGCACAATGGTGGGCAACTTAGGGCGATATTGCAGCACTGGCCCGATGGCAATCCCCGGTGAGGCAGCAATGCCTTGCAATTGGCCTTCTTTTGATGTTGGTAGAACGGCCATTTCCGTCACTTCCGGCTCCGTTACCTGCTCATTTTCCCCAAAATTCTCGGCGGCTAACTGTTTAATTGCTTCAATGGCGGCATGACTGTCTGCGCCAACGGCCGTAATCAGGATCGTTTCCCCATGCCGCACCCCCAACGTTGCCACTTGGTTAATGCTCTTGGCATTGGCCGATTTTTCTCCTTTCCTCACCCTAATTTCCGACTGAAATTGGTTAGCCGTACGCACAAAATTGGCAGCGGGCCGAGCGTGAAGCCCCATTTTGTTGCCAACTTCCAAGCGAATTTCGTGCGTTTCCTCACTATTCTCCACTGTTGATTGCGCCACTGGTACGTTAATGATTTCTGGCGCAGGCAAATTGAGCTGCGTTACCTTCACGGTCAAGGCCCCTTCCGCCTCGGCTTTTACCCGGGTCAGATTGCCCCCCACCATCGCCTGAACAGCCGCTGCCATCGTACCCTCCACCAGCGGGGCAGCGCACAGCACAACCTTTGCCTGCTGTTCTTCGGGCAAAAATTCCAGCGCCATTTCGGCACTGAGCAAAGCACTGCCCAAATCCATCAGCACCAACACGCCATCATCGCTAAAAACGGATTCAATGGCGGCCATCACCTTCATCGGGTCTGTGCCGATGGGCTGCTCTGGATCATCAATACCACCAGCAACTGCAATTTGCACTTGCCCTTGAACCATCTGATCTGCTAATTCACGAACCCCTTGCGCCAGGGTAGCACTATGAGAAACAACGACTAATCCAACCATCCCCACACACTTTCTTTGGGTGCAAAAAAAGGTTCTCGACGGTAAAAACGGCCGTCGAGAACCTCTCTATTCAAAAACAAAAAGCAACTTACTCAACCCAATCAAAGGTACGCGTAACTGCTTTCTTCCACATCCGGTACAGATCCGTGCTGGCGTTGCTGTCTGTGTTCGGTTCCCACGTCTTGTCTACGCCCCAATTCTCGCGCATCTCATCCGTGTTCTTCCAGAAGCCAACAGCCAAACCAGCAGCGTAAGCAGCACCCAGAGCCGTCGTCTCTGCAACCTTAGGCCGAATCACCGGTACGCCCAACACATCTGCCTGGAACTGCATCAGCAAATTGTTGAAGACCATACCGCCATCCACCTTCAAGGCCGTCAGATCAACACCGGAATCTGCATTCATTGCATCCAGAACCTCGCGGGTTTGGTAAGCCGTGGCTTCCAGTGTAGCCCGGCCAAAGTGTCCACGGTTCACGTAACGGGTTAAACCAGCAATCACGCCACGGGCATCATCCTTCCAGTACGGTGCGTACAAGCCGGAGAAGGCAGGTACAAAGTAGATGCCGCCGTTGTCGTCTACCGTCTTGGCTAGCTCCTCAACCTCTGGGGCCGATTTGATCATCTTCAAGTTGTCGCGCAGCCACTGTACCAACGCACCCGTGATGGCGATGGATCCTTCCAGGGCGTAAACGGCCGGTTGGTCACCAAACTTGTAACACAGGGTCGTCAGCAAACCGTTGTTGGATGGCACGGGTTCGGTACCAGTATTCAAAATCATGAAGCAACCGGTGCCGTAGGTGTTTTTGGCTTCGCCAGGGCTGAAGCATGCTTGCCCAACGGTAGCCGCTTGCTGGTCACCCAAGTCACCTGCGACCGGAATGCGTCCGCCAAACGGGCCATCTTCCAACGTATAGCCGTAAATTTCGGAAGAAGATTTGATTGTGGGCAACATGCTCATAGGGATGCCCATTGCGTCAGCAATGTCAGCATTCCAGCTAAGCGTGTCCAGGTTCATGAGCATGGTACGGCTAGCATTGGTAACGTCGGTTACGTGTGCGCCCCCGTTAGGGCCACCAGTCAGGTTCCAAATAACCCAGGTGTCTATGTTGCCAAATAGGGCGTCGCCAGCGTCCGCAGCAGCGCGGATTTCTGGCACGTTATCGAGCAGCCATTTCACCTTGAGGCCAGAGAAGTAGGTGGCCAACGGCAACCCTACCTGCGGACGGAAGCGGTCTTGCCCGCCATCTTTAGCCATCTCTGCAACAACTTTATCATTGCGGGTGTCCATCCACACAACGGCGTTGTGGTATGGTTTCCCTGTATTTTTGTCCCAAACAACGGTGGTCTCGCGTTGGTTGGTAATACCAACGGCGGCCAAATCTTTAGCCGTGATGCCTGCACGATCCAAAGCACCTTTGATCACATCTTCAGTGCGTGCCCAAATTTCCATGGGGTCATGTTCCACCCAGCCTGGCTTGGGGAAAATTTGCTCGTGTTCCATTTGGTGAATCGCTACAGATTCGCCACTGTGATTAAAAACCATACAACGGGTGCTGGTCGTACCCTGGTCAATTGCTGCTACATATTTCGACATATTAACTCCTTCCTACAAAAATAATCCGCAGCATTTGCGGATTTTACAGATTATTCTTTGACAGTTTCGAGCAGGGCGTTGAGCATCAGGTAAGATGATGTTGCACCGGGGTCCTGATGCCCAATGCTGCGTTCTCCCAGATAGCTAGCGCGGCCTTTGCGGGCTTGCAGGGGAATAGTGTTTTTCATTCCTTGTTCGGCGGCAGCAACGGCCGTTTCTAAAATTGCCACTGTTTCTTCACCAGCCGATAGCGCCTGCTGCATCGCTTCCAAAGCGGGTGCCCAAGCATCGTACATCGTTTTGTCTTCCAGATTTGGCCGACCCCGCTGCACAACACCTTCCACGCCAGCCTGAAGCAGTTTGAACAAATCTTCATTGCTCAACTCTTCTTTGGACGCCATAGCCATGCCGCTACGCATGAAAAACGTGCCATAAAGCGGGCCACTCGCGCCGCCCACGCTGGAGATCAACGTCATGCCGGTGGTTTTGAGAATATTGCCAATATCTTTGTCGGAAACTGTGGGTAATTTTTCCATCACCTTTTTAAAGCCGCGATCCATGTTAGTGCCGTGGTCAGCATCGCCAATGGCGGAGTCTAAATCGGTGAGGTAACTTTTGTTTTCATGTAAAACGGCCGCTGTTTTTTCCAGCCACCGTACTATCTGGTCTTTGGTTATCATGTGGTCCTTCTTTTTCGGTAAGCGGTAATCGGTTATCTGTAATCCGATTACCGCTCACCGATTACCGTTCACCTGCTCTACGCGCCCCAGCGCAGGCCAGGGGTATTCACGGCGGCATCCCAGAACTTCAAGATTTCGTCGTCGGTTTTTACGAGGGTAATTGAGCAGCCCTGCATCTCCAGCGAGGTGATGTAGGGGCCAATGAGGTTGCGAGCAATGGTGACACCGCGGGCCTCACACTCGGCAGCCAGCTTGCGGTACACGGCATACAGTTCAGAGACGGGCGTGCCACCCATGCTGTTAACAAAGGCAATGACAGAGTCGCCGGATGCAAATGGAGCGTCGGTCAACTCTTTGTCTACCCAGGTGCCTTCTTCATTGTCCCATTCACGGACGGTGCGGGTGTATGCTTCGTCGTCCAAAACGGCCGCGGCCATCATCGCCGTAATTTCATCTACCGACTTCATCGGCAGCCGCTTACGGCCTGGTTCACCATGAATACCAATGCCAAACTCAAATTCGCCGTCGCCCAGATCAAAGGTTGGTTTGCCAGCCGCAGGCACGATGCAAGACGTGAGAGCCATACCAATGGAACGGCCGTACATGTTCACTTTCCGTGCCAAATCTGCACATTGATCCAAACTGTAGCCAGCTTCTGCTGCTGCGCCCACGACTTTCTCAACAATAACCGTGGTGCCCACCCCGCGCCGACCGGCTGTGTACAAACTATCTTTTACAGCCGCATCATCATCAATCAATATAGATTGCACCTTGATGCCTTCAGCGTAGGCCAGCTCTGCGGCCGTTTCAAAATTGAGCACATCACCTGTGTAATTCTTAACCAGGAAAAGTACGCCAGCGCCACCATCAACCGCTTTGGCACATTCATACATTTGGTCTGGCGTTGGAGACGTGAATACTTCGCCAGGGCAAGCCCCGTCTAGCATACCCATGCCCACAAAGCCACCGTGCATCGGTTCATGACCACTGCCACCACCAGAAACCAGCGCAACTTTACCTTCAACCGGCGCATCGGCACGCACCACAAAATATGGATCATAATTAACTTTCAACGCATCAGCATGAGCCAAAGCCATACCTTCAAGCTGCTCTCTGACAACATCTTCTACGCCATTAATCAATTTTTTCATGAAAAGGCTCCTTTATTGTTACGCCCTGGGAATTGAAGTTTGGTTCGAGACAAACACAACCAAACTAACATCCAGTTCGCTTATAGGTCTTCTAAAGTTTTCAATTATTTTGCCGACGGCAAAACAGCATTCCGTGTGTTAGGGTTGTATGACTGACCCGGCAAATCGAATACTGTTTGCCGGGCCAGCGGTTAGCGGAGGTGATTCGATTTGATTTTAGAACAATAAGAGGACAACGCCTGCTAAAATACCACCAACGATTGGTGCTACCACAGGAATCCAGGCATAACCCCAATCAGAGTCGCCTTTGCCAGCAATTGGCAATAAGAAGTGAGCAATACGTGGTCCTAAATCGCGGGCGGGGTTGATAGCGTAACCAGTTGGGCCGCCTAATGAAAGACCAATGCCCCAAACCAAGGCACCAACCAGGAACGGGCCAAGCGCATCGCTTACACCCCCAGCAAAAATTGCATGGACGCCAAACAGCAGTACAAACGTGCCAATAACCTCGGTAATAATGTTGGAGGTTGTGTTGCGAATAGCCGGTCCAGTTGAGAAAACGGCAAGTTTGAGACCCGGATCGCTTGTCTCTTTCCAGTGGCCCAAATAAGCCAACCAGACAATAACTGCACCGATGAAGGCACCAATGAGCTGAGCAACAATAAATGGTGCTACGTTACTCCAATCGCCATCCCGAACGGCAAACCCAATCGTTACGGCAGGGTTAATGTGGGCTGCATCGCTACCAAACGCGATAGCGGTAAATACGCCAGCCATTACTGCAAACGCCCAGCCAGAGGTGATAACCATCCAGCCTGCATTTTCACCTTTTGATTTTGCCAAAAGAACATTGGCCACAACGCCGTCGCCTAAAATAATCAAAATCATTGTGCCAAGTAGTTCACCTAAAAACGGACTCATTTATCCTCTCCTTAAAATGGCAAAAGCAAACCAACTTCACAAAAATTGAAGTTGCTGCACTTTTGCAAGCGCAAATACGCCTAAAGATCGCTATTTTTATGGCCGATCCATTTTCGATTTGCTGATTTAACTTCTTCCTAATTTCCCTTAATATGATTGGCCTAGTTGGTTGGGCAACCACCTTGACCGTGCCCGAAAAAATGCAGGGGAGTTATTTCTTCATGGGGCTAACAAAACGGATATTTATGTTAACTTGCCGAGTAATATCACCTCCTTTGTCTTCATTTCTACCAACAAATGGCAACAGACCAAACGGCCGTTTCCCGCTTCAATTATTCAATTTAAAATTTGTTGGGCAGTGACTACAATGTGAAGTTCTATTTATTTGTGTAAGTTGTACAACACCCTGGTACTATACGAGGAAATCGGTGAGAGGTTCAAGAAAATGGTGGTTTTTGTTTCACAATGAAACGCGTTTTGGCTAATATCGTTTCATACTGAAACAATCGGGCGTTTAACGGCCGTTCCGAAAACGCGCCGGGTCAATTTGGTGCAGCTTCATCTTGCGCCACAGCGTGGTGCGGCCAATCTCTAGCTCCTGCGCCATTTTAGACACACGCCCCCGGCAGGCCCACCCCGCCCGAATAATTGCCTCGCGCTCCGCCTCCGCAGCGGAAAGCACTGGCAGCGGCTCTGGCCCTCGCCCCATAACGACACGGCCGCTTCGCACATTTTCGGGCAAATCCATCAGCTTAATCATGTGGTCGCTACTTTGGTAGGCAGCTCGCTCCAGCACCATTTCTAGCTCCCGCACGTTGCCCGGCCACGGATACCGCCGCAAAATGGCCGCCGCCTCATCATCCAGCACCAAATGCTGCCCGTGCCGCCGCGCCGAACGCGCCAACAGTCGCTTGGCCAAAAGCAAAATATCCTCCTGGCGCTCGCGCAGCGGAGGAATGGTGATGTTGAAAACTGAAAAACGATAATAAAGATGGGAGAGGAACGTTCCTTCAGCAACGGCCGTTTTCATATTTGCAGAGGTCGCCGCCACCACCCGCACATCCACAGGAATGGGGCGCGTGCTGCCCAGGCGCATGACGTGGCCAGTCTCAACCACTTGCAGCAGTGCAGCCTGCATCTCCAACGACAAACTTTCCACCTGGTCTAGCAGTAACGTCCCTTCATGACCCAGCTCAAACTTACTCGGACGGCCGTCTCTGCCAGACTCCTTCTCATGCCCCAAAAATTCGCTGATGATTAGTTCACGCGGGATGGCCCGGCAGTTGATAGAGATGAACGGTTTGTCGGCGCGTTCGCTGTCGTTGTGGATGGCACGCGCCAGATGATTTTTGCCCACGCCCCCTTCGCCATTTAGCAGCACGGGGGCCGTACCACGCGCCGCAATGCGGGCTTGCCGCGTAACCGGGCGCATCACGGCCGATTCTGCAAAAATATCTTCCAGCTTGAGCATTGCTTGGCTGCCCACTTGCTGGTTAACCAGACGGCGCACCTGTGCCAACGGCCGTAACATCAACATATAGCCAACCGGACGGCCGTATTCCCACACCACCCGCAGCGTCGCCACCGTTTGCAAATGCTCACCCGTAAGGGAAACAACCAGCGTCACTTCAGTGTCGTCTAAATTCTGGTTATCCCGCAGCGCCGAGGCCAAAACTTCTGGCAAATTCAGCACCTCCTTCAGCGGCAACCCCAACACCGAGGCAGGCGACAAATTGAGCAGTCGCCCTGCCTGGGAGTTGACGTGATTGATTTTGCCATTACTGTTCCAGGTGAGCATCCCTTCCGAAATTGACTCCATAATGGTGTTCAGCTCAGTTAGACGGCGGTTTGCTTCTTCCAAATATAGCTCTGCTTGAAGCTGGTTGGCAATGGCCCGCGCTACGGCCATCACCAACGAGAGGGTGTGCGAGGTGGCATCTTCTGCGCTGTTTACCACCCCGATGACCCCAAGGATACGGCCGTTTACGTCATGAATCGGTGCGGCCGTACTGGTAAATTTGTGGAACGTTTGGAAGTAATGCTCGGCCCCCACCACCTGCACGGGCATTGCCGCCACCAAAGAAACACCAAAGGCGTTGGTCCCCAAATATGGCTCTGACCAGTAAGAGCCAACCCCCAAATGTCGTGCGTTTACGCGCTCTTGGGCAATCGAATCTCCACACAACGCCAGCACACAGCCAGTGCCATCTGCCAACAAAATGGCGGCTCCAGAGCCTTCAATGTATTGGTGCATATCTTCCATGAAAGGAATAGAGACGGTAATAATTTCCTGCTGAGATTTGAGTAAAGATTGCAAAACAGGGGAGCGCAGCACCGGGGGATTGGGTAGGTTGGTGGGGTCAGCCAGCGGGGCGCAGCGTTGCCACGATTGGATAATGGTGACGTCTGGTTCTGCCCCAGGAACGGCCGTTACCGACCCCATCGCCATAAAGTTTTGCCAGTAGCGCTGCAACAGCGCGTGATTAACCGGGTAACCAATTGGCTGCATGGTGCATTTTCACAAAAATCACGCCTCGGCGCAAATTCACATCCACCAGAGTCCGCATTTCTCGCCAATGGGACGCGGACGAGCGCAGACTTGCCCTGAGCTTGTTGTAAGGATCGCAAGTAATTTTCCGCGTCATCCGCACTAGTCCGCATCCCATAATTGTGATTGCTGAAAAGCCCTCGAATAATTATTGGAGAAATTATTGTCGCTTTCTGGACAACTAACCTGCATCTGGCCTATCATTCAGAAAAGTGCAAATTAAAGGATGGCAGCTATGAAACGATGGAACGGTTGGGGAGATACGGCCGTATCTCACCCTCTCCCTGAAAAAGCAGGTGAATTTCTGGTTGAACTTGTCGGCGAAGCCACACTGCCGCAAGATGCTACCCTGGCCGACGTCGTCGCCACCGTGCCAGCCAGCCGCCTGCCCACCCACCCGCTCATCCAAACTGATGCGGAAACGCGGCTCAAGCACGCCAGGGGCCAGAGCTTTCCAGATTGGGTGGCGTTACGCGGTGGGCAAATTGGCACCTTCCCCGATGGCGTTGCCTTCCCCCACAGCGAAGCCGACGTGCTAACGCTGCTGCAACTGGCACGCAGCCACGACCTGAAGCTAATTCCCTACGGCGGCGGCACCTCCGTCGCCGGGCACATCAACCCGGAATCAGGCGAACTTCCTGTGCTCACTGTGAATTTGCAGCGACTCAGCCGCATGACATCGCTGGACAGAACTTGCCAGCTAGCCACTTTCGGCGCGGGCGTGGCCGGGCCAGAGATGGAAGCGCAGCTGCGAGCCAAAGGGTACACGCTGGGACACTTCCCCCAATCGTTTGAATATTCCACCCTGGGGGGCTGGGTGGCTACGCGCTCCAGCGGGCAGCAATCGCGTGGATACGGCCGTATCGAAGACCTTTTCGCGGGGGGCAAGCTACTGGCTCCGGCAGGCGACCTCATCATGCCGCCGCTGCCCGCCTCTGCCGCCGGGCCAGATTTGCGCCAGCTCATCCTCGGCTCTGAGGGGCGATTGGGCATCATCACCGAAGCCACCGTTCGCATTTCGCCGCTGCCGGAGAGGGAATCGTTTAACGCCATCTTTTTCCCGGATTTTGAGGCTGGCAAAACGGCCGTTCGCCAAATGCTCCAGGCCGACCTCCCCCTCTCCATGCTGCGCCTCAGCACGGGCGTCGAGACGGAAACCACGCTCAAGCTGGCCGGACACGAACTCCTCATCGGCACGCTGGAACGACTTCTCAGCCTGCGCGGTGTGGATGAGAACAAATCGATGTTGCTGATCGGGTTTAGTGGGAACCGACACATCGTCAACACCGCACGGAGTGAAGCGGTGGACATTGCCAAGGAGCAGGGCGGCATTCATGTGGGGCAGCAGTTTGGCAACCAGTGGCAAAAAGGGCGGTTCCGCACGCCGTACATGCGGAATGAACTGTGGAATATGGGGTATGGGGTCGATACGTTGGAAACGGCCGTTACCTGGAACCAGGTAGACGCCACTCTCGACGACATCGAAAACAGCCTCAAAACCGCAATGACCCAATTTGACGAGCGGCTGCACGTCTTTACCCATCTGTCGCACATGTATGCTTCGGGTTGCAGCATTTACACTACCTACCTCTTCCGGCTCTCACCCGATCATGACGCAAATTTAGCCAGATGGACCGCTATGAAAACGGCCGCAAGCCAAGCAATCGTGCGGCACGGCGGCACCATTAGCCATCAACACGGCGTGGGCAGAGACCACGCCCCTTACCTGGAAGCAGAAAAAGGCAGCCTGGGCATTGCCACCATCGAAGCGATGACCCGGCAGTTTGATCCGGCGGGAGTAATGAATCCGGGGGTTTTGGTGACAAGGTGACTGCGTTCTGCGAACGCTTGGCGACAAGGTGAAGGGGTGACAAGGTGAAAGGGTGAACGGGTAACTTGCACACTTTTCGCTGTAAGAAACGGCAGCTACGGACAAAATTATGTGGAAACAAAATTGGCGTGAGGAAATTTGGCAAAACTTAGAGCAGCCGTGGGATATGGTAATTGTAGGCGGCGGCATTACCGGCGCGGGGATATTGCGCGAGGCGACGCGGCTGGGACTGAAAACCTTGCTGGTGGAGCAGCGTGACTTCGCCTTTGGCACCTCCAGCCGTAGCTCCAAGCTGGTGCATGGCGGGCTGCGCTATCTAAAACAAGGCAAAATTGGGCTGACGCAGGCCAGCGTGCAAGAGCGGCAGCGGCTGCAAGAATCTGCACCGGGATTAGTAGACCCGCTGGGTTTTTTGCTGGCCAACGAGAAAGGAAGCGGCCAACTGCGTGAAAAATGGCTGGTTCGCGCCGGACTTTCATTTTACGATTTGGTGGCGCTGCAATGGAGCCATCGCTACTACAGTCCGCAGGACGTTTGGATGCTGGCACCGCGCCTGAATGTGCAGGATTTGGCAGGGGCTTTCCACTATTTTGATGCCCAAACAGATGATGCCCGGCTGGTGCTGCGGGTATTGCGCGAGGCGGTGAATGCGGGCGGTACGGCCGTAAACTACACTGCCGCCGCCGATCTCATTCGGGAAGAGGGGCAGGTTGTGGGAGCCATCCTACAAGATCGGGAAACGCACCGCAAAAAGGAAGTACGCGCCAAAATCGTTATTAACGCCACCGGGGCGTGGGCAGATGATTTGCGGCAAAAAGCAGATCGGGAACCAAAGTTACGGCCGTTGCGCGGCAGCCATCTCATCTTCCCGCAGTGGCGCTTTCCCATTGCCCAAGCTGTCTCGTTTAACCATCCGCTGGACGGCCGTTTTGTCTTCATTTTTCCCTGGGACGGCGTGACGCTGGTAGGCACCACTGACGTGGATCACAGCGAGGATTTGAGTCACGAACCCCACATCACCCCTGGCGAAGTGGCCTATTTGATGGTCGCTGTGGAATCCCGCTACCCGTCGTTGGCGCTCACTTTGGACGATGTATTGGCCACCTATGCAGGCGTGCGCCCCGTCATCAACACGGGCAAGGCAGACCCGTCGGCTGAATCCCGCGACCATGTGGTGTGGACAGAAAATGGGCTGCTCACCGTCACGGGCGGCAAGCTCACCACCTTCCGCCTCATCGCCCTCGATGCCCTGAAAGCGGCGCGAGAAGCCCTGCCCGACATGCCCAAAATTGATGAGGATGCGCCCGCATTAGATGAGGTGACGGAAGATTTGCCTGCCACCACACTACCAGAAGCAACACGCCAGCGGCTGATTGGCCGCTACGGCCGTGAGGCAGATGAATTGGTAAAGGTGGCGCAGTCGGGCGAGTTGGTAAACATCCCTAACAGCAATGTGCTGTGGGCGGAGCTGCGCTGGGCGGCGCGAAGCGAAGGCGTGGTGCATCTGGATGATTTGCTGCTGCGGCGGGTGCGCTTGGGGCTGCTGCTGCCGCAAGGGGGTGCCAAATTTGAGAGGCAAATTCAGGCAATTTGTCAGGCAGAATTAGGATGGGAGGACGGCCGTTGGGCCGAGGAATGGGCCGCTTACCAAAAACGATGGCAGGCAAAATATAGCCTGCCATCTAAAGAAAATATCCCCGACTGGCATTCCATGCTGCAAAAGCCAGAAAGCGCGCCAATGATTGTTGAGGAAGAAGGTGGTGGGAGGAGAACGGCCGTTGCCGGCGGGTTGCTCAGTGCCGCTTTTGCACTCTTGCTATTCTACCTGGGCCTACGCCGTCGCAAATAAAACATAAAAATGGACCTCTGCACTTAAAGAACCCTCTGGACTTAGTGATAATGCCCAAAGGGTTCAAACAAAACAGGCTCCTATCCAGAGGGCTTTACAGGTTAATGAGCAGGACTTACGCGGCTGCTCCGGCCGGTTTCCTGACCGCGCCGACTAGGTGGCACGGCGAGACGCCGGCCACAACACGAAAAATGCGTATATTCTATGATCAATTTTGGGTACAGAGCGACGGCGATTGGTTGCCGTTGGCTTCTGCGTTATCATATCGCTCTGTCCAATTTTCATCCTGGCTTAACCGCGAGGAAAGCATTGCGGCTAAAATAACAAAACCAGAACTTATTATGCTCAATGTGAAAAATAGTAGGAGTGCCATCATCATTTTCGTTCCCAATTTAAACCGTGTGGTTGGTTGTTTACTTAGCAATGTTCACACTTTAAACGAAGGCAATCCTTAACGCCACGACATACGTGCAGGTGCTCACGCACTTGAGTGCGTCAGAATTACAATGACCCCAATTTTTTCTCCTAACTCACCCACCAAAACTGAACTAGAACGGCCGTTACACCCCCTGCTCCCCCAACTTTTAGCCCAAACCGCCAAGCGCCACCACCACTTATGCCCCCGGCAAGTGCTGGGCGTACGCCTGGGACTGTGCGGCCTCATCACCCTGGGGCTGCTCACGCCAAAGGCCACCACACCATTTTGCAACAATAACAAGCGGCTGCTCACCATCGTGGAAACAGATGGCTGCGGGGCCGACGGCATTGCCGTAGCGACAAATTCATTTGTGGGGCGGCGCACGCTGCGCGTGGAAGATTACGGCAAGGTGGCGGCAACTCTGGTGGATACTCACACAGGCCAGGCAGTGCGCGTTGCGCCAACGGCCGTTTCTCGCACGCTCGCCCAACAATACGCCCCCAACCAACCGGATCGCTGGCACCAATATCTCATTGGCTACCAGCGCATTCCTGATGAGCAATTGGTAGCTGTGCAAGCGGTAACCCTACGGCAACCGCTGGCCACCATCCTTAGCCAGCCAGACAAACGCGCGCTGTGCCAACAGTGCGGCGAAGAGATTATGAATGAGCGGGAAGTAGTGGATGGGAACGGCCGTATCCTGTGCCAAACCTGCGCTGGCCACAGCTACTACCTACCCCGTTAACTTTCTGACCCACACCTGATTTTTCCAAACCACATCGTTTATTGTTACATCTTTGTTAGAGGCCTATTAGCCCGTTGTCATGCCGCTGGGTTGCTTCAGAGGTATGCTGTCACTGTTCGAAAAGTCGCGTTTTCCTAGGACAACTTCTCTCGGCTCAGTTGTTTACGGCCGAAGTTCTCCAAACGGCCGTATTCATTGGAGGATTCGTATGTCTGGCTTCATCAAATTTTTCTCCCTTACTTTATTTGTTTTGCTCATTGGTAGTCTGCTTGTTGGCGCAACGGCCTGCTCCGATGTGGGGCCGGAAACCTTTAGTCAAACCCTGGCCGTGGTTGGCGAAGAAGTGGATGAGGCATTAACTGATCCCGATCAGTTGGTTTTTGCTGGGCAAGTTGAGGATGAAAACGGCCGTTGGCTCAATAATTGCGTCGTCGTGCTGTTTAAACACGGGGAGGAGGTTACCCGTACCACAACGGGTTTGCGAGAGAGCGCCTTCTCTAATGAAGGCCCGATGGATGGCGTCTTTGAACTAAGAATTCCCAATGCCTACAAATTGTCAGAAAGCCACGGATTTTATTACTATCCATCTGGAACCCTTGTGGAAATGCACACGATCCCAGGCGTCGTTGGCAATAAATATCTGGGTACCTGGGAAGGAGACCTGCAGCCGTCCGATTTTCGGCGATTCCATGTGCCCTCTAAACAGGCAGAATACGCTGTGGTGGTGCTGCCCATGCCGCTGGATGAACTGCCAGACACGCACCAGCGAGGCAATCTTATCTTCCAGGATGGCATGTTGGTGATTAAACCAGAGGTAGAGAGTGAAGAAGACATGGCGGCAGAGGCAGCAACGGCCGTTCCCCTACCACCTCCAGAAACCAACATCCAGTTCACCCTGCTGCCTAAGAATGACCAAGCGTGGAATCTACAGATGACAGGCTACTATGGCAACCGCTGGGACGTGTGGGAAAAATATGTTGAAGGACGCGGCACAGGCATGAGCTGGGAAACATTCAAAGTAGACGTCCTGTCACATAATCCTCAGCTAGAAGCAGATGGTTTTGTCTTTTATCCTCATCATTCTTATTTACTACCCACCTCGCCATAATCCTCTTCCCTTCCCAAAAGAGCGTGCCTATCTCTAAAACAGGCACGCTCTTTTTTTCAGCATTGAAAAAAGCAATCAAATTATCTATACTCACGGTGCGTTCTGGCCAATCATGTAAACCAGTAACAGCCGTTTCACAAAACAAAATTATATTCCGCCTTTTTGACGCAGGAGTTTTTTGAATGGTTTCATTTAGCAAAAGACGAAAACGAAATCTGGCTCTGGCAATCCTCTTTTTCCTCTTGTTAGCAGTCGTTCCGATTCTCATTTTTATCTATTTGGAAGATAAGACTTGGTTGGTGCTAGCATCAGTCGTAGGCGTTACGGGTCTCATTAGTACCCCGTTCTTCTTTTACGGCCGTTTCCGGGGAGCAGCAGGCGTTGTTGTGGTCGGGTTAATCATCGGTGCAGGTATTTACTTCTTTGGCGACCGTATCTTGCCATTGCTTACGCCATCGTCAGAACCGGGCCTTGAGGTAGCCTCTGAAGAAGGTGAAGAAGGTGAAATTCAGCTTACCGTGCGCGTGATTGACGGTGAAAGCAACCCAATTGACAATGCCCAAGTTCTCATTTTTCATGATGGGCCGCCCAGAAGCCAAATTAGCGATGTCAACGGCGTGGCCATCTTTGACACAAATGAAGCGCAACTAAATGCTCGCCTCGTTGTCAAACATGCAGAGCATGAAATTAGTGAAAAAGAGGTTTCATTAACCGTAAGCGGCAGAGAAGATGTGCAGCTCAGTCGCAAAGATGAAACCCTGGGGCGGGTTATCACCTATGTTGTGGATAATGAAGACGGCCGTCCGCTCAACGGAGCCAGGGTTACGATCATTGCCGACGGCAACGTTTTCCACGACACAACGGACGACACTGGGCTAGCCCGGTTTGAACTAGACTTCCCGACGGGTCAACTAGATGTTGAACTAAACGTCTCCACAGATGATTACATCACCACCAACCGCAGCCTGACCATTCGCCCCAATGATGTACAAAATATTCGGCTGAATGCTGAAGAAGAGACAATTGTTGTCGCCGAAGAAATTACCGTGGCTGAAGAGCCAACGCTGTCCACCTCCTTCACAGCCGCAGCTTCCGCTGAAACAGTTGGGGCAACTGTTGAACCGATTAATGAAGAAGAGCCAAATGATACCCAGGAAAACGCACAAACATTGAGTGCTATTGGTGTGGAAACGCCCGTGCAGGCAACCATTCGAGCAGCAGCAAGCGATGGGGATCCTGGAGATGTGGATTGGTATGAGTTTACGGCCGTTGCTGGCCAAACCTACGTCATCGAACTGTACAACGTCGCCAACAACATTGACCTCGTTTCTCGACGGTACAACTGCTCTGGCTCACGCACCTACACCGGCATGCGTATTATCCTTTATGACCCAGCAGGCAACGAAGTAAACCGCGTTTGTATACCAAACGGCCGTGGCAATGTGCATACCCTGCTTTCTTTTGTGGCTGGCGTGGATGGCACCCACACCTTCCAGGTAGCTGCCCATGCACCAGAAGTTTCTGGTGACTACAGCTTGCGTGTTCTGCCCAGATATGACGATGCGCTTGCCAGGTGGGATGGCAGCACCTATGAACCCAATAACACCCTTGCCAACGCCTTTGCCATTACCCCAGGCCATGAAAATGGGCTCACCAGCGTGCTAGAGTCGCGGAAATCCCGGTACAGCACCAACAGTGGGGATGTAGATGTGTACCGTTTTACGGCCGTTGCTGGGCAATCCTACGTTATTGAACTGTATAACGTGGCCAACAATCTTTCACTCGAATCACACCGCTACGGCTGCGAAGGCAGCAGCCGCACCTATGCGGGTCTTAGGCTCATTGTTTATGACCCGGCTGAAAATGAAGTGGGCCGGCAATGCACGCCCAACGGCGTAGGCAATGTGCATACCATCTACGCCTTCACGGCCGGATCCAGCGGCGACCATTTTTTGCATGTCGCTGCTCACGAGGGCACAGTCTCTGGCAATTACAGCCTTCGCGTACTGCCCCGGCATAGCGAACCAGGGGCTGGTTGGGAAGCCGATACGTTTGAACCCAATAACCAGGCCGCCAATGGCTATGAACTCACTGTGGATGGCGACCCATTGCCAAGCCGCATTGAAAATGCCAGCACCGTTTACAGCACCCGGCGCACCGACGCAGATTGGTACCGCTTTGAAGTTGAGGCAGGCATCACCTACATTGTAGAAATTTCGGACATTGACAGCGGGATTGCCGAAAGTACCTTGCGCTATGGTTGTGAAGGAAGCTCGCGCACCTATTCGGGCTTTTTCTTGGCAATACACGATAACACGGTGACAGAAGTAAGCAGACAGTGTGCCCCCAATGGGTCTGGCACCGTACATACGGCCGTTGAATTTACGGCCGCACGCAGCGGCACTTACTACGCGGTGTTGTACCCACACAACGGCGAAGCCTCTGGCGTCTATACCATCCACGTCCGCCAACAATAATTTTTACCCCAAAACGGCAACCGGTTGTCGCTGATGATGGCCGGTTGTCGCTTTTTTTTGCCACTATCCCCAAATCGAGATTGGCGGATTCGCAATAAAGGGCACATTAAAGGCCGTTTTTAACGATCAACTGCACAATAGCCACCCAACATAGCTTACAGCCGATGCAAAACGCGGCTGAAGCGGACGTTAGGCTGGCCCTAAGTCTTTATGGGTCGCCAGGTGATTTCACCCATTCTTCCCACAATTTCACCCTCTGATTAATGTCTTCTGGCGTTAACTCAGCTTGCGGCTGCACAACAGTGTAGCTTGCGGGCCATTGGGGCATTCCGGCGGGTAGGGTTTGCGCGACGAGTTGTTCATATTTGGGGAACTGCTGTTCAATGCCTCCTGCCATGATAGTTGCCTGAAACTGGGTAAGAAAGTCTGGGTCATGCTTACGCAGGGTGCGAATGGCTTCTTTCTCTCCACGCCAGGGCATCTTCCGCAGGGTAAAGTAAGCTGTCAGGCAGTTGGAAATGCAGTAGAGTAAGCGGCATTGCAACGCCTCCCAATAAAGCGAATCCCCTGAATGAAAATAGCGCAAGTTCTGGGCGTGGTTGTAGGTTACAGAATACCAAGCAGCATACACCTGGTGGTCAAGGATGCTGTCGCACTGGGTTTGGGGGGCAATTTGGTGCAGTTTGGCCAGCCGCCCAGAGACGTCGTGAACGATTTTGCCCTTTGTTATCATAGAGACAAACGCGCCATGCAGCGTATTGGCTTCGATGGTTTGGGGATTCTGAATGATTTGATCTGCGTCTGAGGCGGTCAAGAAATATAGCTCCGTCAAATATCCATTTATTGTTGTAATTATCAAAGACGGCGGCTTGGACATCTCGTTTAGCACAATCAGCAAATCATAGTCGCTGTACGGTTTGAACGTTTCTTGCCCGGTGCTGCCAGCAAGCAATATAGCATCTATTGCCTCTTGTTGTTGCAATCTTGAAATCAGTTCAGTTAAGCTGAGCGTTTCGGTTGCTGAGGGGCTAATTAGCTTTGCGATGTCCATAAATCTCCTTAGCTATTTTTATCATATCCCTCCCCGACGAGCGGGATTTTTGTTTTTCTACCGTAGGAAATGCAGGCAGCGACGTAAAAGAGATACGGGGGTTTCAATCCCGGCGAGCGGGATTTTTGTTTTTCTACACCTGTATATCCACTCCGTAACCGCCGAGTTGGTGGTTTCAATCCCGGCGAGCGGGATTTTTGTTTTTCTACGGCTTTATCTACGCGATGATGCTCGTCGTTGATGCGTTTCAATCCCGGCGAGCGGGATTTTTGTTTTTCTACGAAAACCGAAGAAGCCCTTGTTAAGAAAGCTAAACCTGTTTCAATCCCGGCGAGCGGGATTTTTGTTTTTCTACAGCGAAGAAGAGCCAGAAGGACAAACAGTGCCTACATTAGCGTTTCAATCCCGGCGAGCGGGATTTTTGTTTTTCTACGATATTGACAAGGAACTTTTGAACCGACTGCGTAACCGTTTCAATCCCGGCGAGCGGGATTTTTGTTTTTCTACAATAGGGGTTGAAAGGGACTATCGGCATCTCGAAACGTTTCAATCCCGGCGAGCGGGATTTTTGTTTTTCTACGAATTAATTTCACTAAGTTTAGAAGAAGAACATACAGGTTTCAATCCCGGCGAGCGGGATTTTTGTTTTTCTACCCGTCCTGGACGGTCCGCATGAGTTGCAAAATGCTGAAGTTTCAATCCCGGCGAGCGGGATTTTTGTTTTTCTACCGCCGAGGAAGGTGACGTAGGGGGAACGGCCGTTCATCGGGGTTTCAATCCCGGCGAGCGGGATTTTTGTTTTTCTACCACAACGATTCACGCGGTTCTATTACGATTAAGGCGGTTTCAATCCCGGCGAGCGGGATTTTTGTTTTTCTACGCGCCAATGATCAAGGTTGCAGTCATCACCGGCTCGTTTCAATCCCGGCGAGCGGGATTTTTGTTTTTCTACCGCTGTGGTTGACGCCCACCGCGCTCCCCACCACCGGGTTTCAATCCCGGCGAGCGGGATTTTTGTTTTTCTACCCATAAACATCGAGACCGAAGATCTGGTCAACTACTCGTTTCAATCCCGGCGAGCGGGATTTTTGTTTTTCTACGGTTTCCTCGGAGAGATCTGTAGGAGATACAAATGGTTTCAATCCCGGCGAGCGGGATTTTTGTTTTTCTACCACTGAGTCGATGGTTGACTCAAAACGCCCAAGGATTGTTTCAATCCCGGCGAGCGGGATTTTTGTTTTTCTACGTTTACAGCTCCAGCAGGCTCAGAGATCCATTTCAAACAAGGTTTCAATCCCGGCGAGCGGGATTTTTGTTTTTCTACCACTGAGTCGATGGTTGACTCAAAACGCCCAAGGATTGTTTCAATCCCGGCGAGCGGGATTTTTGTTTTTCTACTTATAGGCTCAGCTCCTCTAGTAGCCCCAATTGATGTTTCAATCCCGGCGAGCGGGATTTTTGTTTTTCTACCATATCGGCTGGTCCGAGGACTACGGTCTCGACCAGTTTCAATCCCGGCGAGCGGGATTTTTGTTTTTCTACTGGTGTTTTCGTTATACATGATATTGGCGCAGCAAGTTTCAATCCCGGCGAGCGGGATTTTTGTTTTTCTACCCCACCAGATGTAAATTTCGCTCATCAGAAAAAAATGTTTCAATCCCGGCGAGCGGGATTTTTGTTTTTCTACTAGGAACGCTAGTGTTTACCAATAGTGGCTACAGTGGTTTCAATCCCGGCGAGCGGGATTTTTGTTTTTCTACCGAGATGGAGCGTCATCGTCGAGGACAGGGGGAAAACCGTTTCAATCCCGGCGAGCGGGATTTTTGTTTTTCTACAAGATCTCCAGCGGATGATCGAGCAGCTTGGTCCTGGTTTCAATCCCGGCGAGCGGGATTTTTGTTTTTCTACACCAACACTCCCACCAATACGCCCACGGTGGCAGCAACATCGGAAGTTTCAATCCCGGCGAGCGGGATTTTTGTTTTTCTACTGTGTGGTATCACCTTGTACACCAAGATAGGCCATGGTTTCAATCCCGGCGAGCGGGATTTTTGTTTTTCTACCATGTAGAAGCTCCGGACTGGGACTTGGAACCCGTTTGTGGTTTCAATCCCGGCGAGCGGGATTTTTGTTTTTCTACTGGTAGCAACTCCTCAGGAAGAAGAATCAGCGCCTATGTTTCAATCCCGGCGAGCGGGATTTTTGTTTTTCTACCATTTTGCGAATCGCACTGGCCGCAACAGGGAATGCCATGGAAAACGGTTTCAATCCCGGCGAGCGGGATTTTTGTTTTTCTACGCAAGACGAGGGCTTTCGCCTGTTTGAAGGTTTGAATTTTGGTTTCAATCCCGGCGAGCGGGATTTTTGTTTTTCTACGAGCACCGCTAGCTCTACTTGGAAAATCGTTTACCACGTTTCAATCCCGGCGAGCGGGATTTTTGTTTTTCTACAGGTGTTAGTCGTTGATCTTTTAGATAATCTTTGATGAGTTTCAATCCCGGCGAGCGGGATTTTTGTTTTTCTACCCATGCAGCCTGAGGATTGTCTCTACGCTTTTGAGGTTTCAATCCCGGCGAGCGGGATTTTTGTTTTTCTACCGGGTTGCTCCACAAACTATCGCCCAGACTGCAAGCCCGTTTCAATCCCGGCGAGCGGGATTTTTGTTTTTCTACCGGGTTGCTCCACAAACTATCGCCCAGACTGCAAGCCCGTTTCAATCCCGGCGAGCGGGATTTTTGTTTTTCTACGAGTGAATCTCCCTGGGGTATTTAATTTGTTGATGGTTTCAATCCCGGCGAGCGGGATTTTTGTTTTTCTACCAGCAGCAATTATTTTTTTAGTAATGATGGTCAAGGTTTCAATCCCGGCGAGCGGGATTTTTGTTTTTCTACCTGGTTGGGTTTATCCTGGCGGCAGTGTTGGCCTGGCGCTATACGTTTCAATCCCGGCGAGCGGGATTTTTGTTTTTCTACACGGAGAGTGGGGTGCCATTTTACATAGCATTCGTTTGTTTCAATCCCGGCGAGCGGGATTTTTGTTTTTCTACCGTTTTGGCCGTGCTCGACCAACGGTTATGGAGTACCGTTTCAATCCCGGCGAGCGGGATTTTTGTTTTTCTACTAGAGATTATGGATACGGATCCTGATACCACCCTAGCTGTTTCAATCCCGGCGAGCGGGATTTTTGTTTTTCTACCATTGGTTCTAGGTATATCAACATATCTCTCCGGCATCGCTACGGTAAACGCACTTAAGTTTCAATCCCGGCGAGCGGGATTTTTGTTTTTCTACTTCGTCCAAAATTAGTGGAGCGGCACCAGAAAAGTAGTTTCAATCCCGGCGAGCGGGATTTTTGTTTTTCTACGTGGCGAAGGCGATACGGACGAAGTCCTAGAAGATAGTGTTTCAATCCCGGCGAGCGGGATTTTTGTTTTTCTACACTGGTTACTACGAATTTTGGCGTATTTGGACAGATATTGTTTCAATCCCGGCGAGCGGGATTTTTGTTTTTCTACTCGATGTCAGCTATTTCCCTCAAGGCGGAGATGTAGGTTTCAATCCCGGCGAGCGGGATTTTTGTTTTTCTACCAGGTGATGGCCTTTCCTTTGAAGGATTTGAGTTATTTGTTTCAATCCCGGCGAGCGGGATTTTTGTTTTTCTACGGGGAAGATACACCAACGAGTTATTACTGTGAAGTAATGTTTCAATCCCGGCGAGCGGGATTTTTGTTTTTCTACCCCAATATCTTGCCGTTCAATTTCTTTTTGGCTTCTATTTTGGGAGTAGACCGCGTAGAATGACCCAATCTTAACATATTTTGCCCCCTTTTGTCACCATTTTTTGACTTTTCCATCACTTTTGCCTTTTGGCGACGGGGACACTCTATTGTGATTTTCCCTTTCCCCGTCGCCAAAACTGCTTAAATGGCCTTTAAAATAGCCTCTTTTTTGCCCCTCAACGGCAAAATGTGGGGGGTACTTGTCCAACCTTGGCGACGGGCTCCAAAACTGAGTATACCCCCCTTCCCCGTCGCCAAATGCTTTTTCAACCTGAAATAATCGCCGGGGGCGGTTCGCCCAACACTTCTCGTCCCCCTGTTGTTTCTACTTTTTGCAGGCAAGTGGCGCACAGGTAATAAAAGCGGACATGATCTTTGCGTGGTTTGATGATGCGCTTAACTGCCTGGCGCATTGCTTTTTCCGCTTTTTCGTCCAGCAAACATTCAAACACACTGTACTGTACGGGCGTTCCATAATCAAGCAGTTTGTTATGCAGCTTGGTGCGCCGTTTGTCGTTACTAATATCGTAGGCGATGAGAATAAATTGAGACATGGTTTTGATTGACGATTTACGATTTTGGATTGACGATTTCGGATTTTGGATTGACGATTAGCGGCTGCGGAAGGGTTTGTATTGGTTGTCTTGGTTGGTGATAGTGCGGGCAAGATGGCGAGCCTGTACTTCAAACAGTTTACGATAGGAAATAGAACGACCTAACTTGCGTGATTTAATTTTGGATTCTAACTTCTCGCTGTATTTTCGCAAGAAAACCCGAAAGCCGCGCGTGGTCAGGCGCACCCCTTCGCTAGCTGAGCCAAATTCAAAATCTTTTTCTTTAAGTAAGCGATGGTTGAGCAAAGACAAAACGAGTGAATCGACGATGGGGGTGCGGAACTCTTCAACCAGATCGAGGGCAAGGGTGGGTCTGCCATATTTTTCGCTGTGGAAGTAGCCCAGGTAGGGGTCTAGCCCAGCGGCTTCCAAGGCGGTCATCATGGCTTGGGTGAGGAAGCTGTACCCCAGGCTCAGCAGGGCGTTGACGGGGTCTTTGGGCGGGCGGCGGGTGCGCTTGTGGAAGTTCCACTGCTCGCCAAACGCTTGGCGGTAGATGCGGAAGTAGGCGCGGGCGGCAGAACCTTCAATGCCCATTAGATTTGCGATTGACGATTTTTGATTTTCGATTTTGGATTTCGGATTTACGATTAGATTGTTTATGCCTTTGGGGTTGATGTGGGGGTGGCGGCGGAGCAGGCGCAGGGCGAGGGTACGCTGGTTGTGTATTTTGGCGGCGATGATGGCCTGGGCCAGCCGTAGGCAAAAGTCGGGGTCGTCGTTGCGGCGGTATTGCTGCTGGCGCAGGGGGAGGTTGCGGGCGGTGGGGGGCAGCAGGCGGCCGCGCAGCCTGCCGCTGCGGTTTACCAGCAGCAGGGGGATTTCGGCTTGCAGCAGCGCGTATAGGGCGGGGGTGGTGACACCAACGCGCCCCACCAGCACCACCTGGGTAACGCGCTGGATGGGCAGGCGCAGCAGCACTTCGTCTGCTTTGGTGACGAGCAGGCGTTGGTACTCTTTTTCCAGGCGGGCGCCGGGTTCAATGATGTAAAGTGTCGGCATGGCGATTTACGATTGGCGATTTTGGATTTACGATTAGCGATTGGCGATTTATGATTTGCGTTTGCGTAGGGTTTTGATGGAGGCGATGGTCATGGCCAGGATTTCGTCGGTTTCTTTGTGCAGAGCCTGTAGTTTTTGTTGGGTCATGAGTTCTGTTTCGATGAGCATTTCTAGCCAGAATAGGGTTTCGTCGGCTTCTTCTTCGACAATTTTGAGCTTGTTGATCATGTCGGCGGTAGATTTGGCGCGACAAGCGGCGCGGTAATTTGAGCCAACGGAGGTGCTGGAACGGATGATTTGTCGGGCAACCACGTCGGCAGCCCGCGTGTTGGGCAGAGCTTCAGTCATTTTGATAATCCGCACGCCGAGCTGCTTGGTGCGCTTTTGAAACTGTTGCTTATCCATTTTGAACTCCAATTTTGGATTTACGATTTGCGATTTACGATTGGTGTTTGAATCGTCAATCTAAAATCGTCAATCGTTAATAGTTCGGGTCATAGGTTTCTATCCAGGGGTCATCTTCATCTTCGTGTACTTCTATGCGCTGGTCGTCGTAGATGTACCAATACCAGCCTTCTTCAAAATGGACGCCAAGGAAGGCAAAGCCTTTGTTGAAGCTGGTGAGGCGGGTTTTGCGGGGTTCGTAACGCAGCTTTAGGCGAGCCAGGGCGTATTTGGTTACCTGGTAGCTGCGCTGCCAATCTGCTTTGTTTTGGCTGAGGACAATGAAGTCGTCGGCGTAGCGCACCAGGGGGAAGCCGTGGTTTTGTAGCCAGGTGTCCAGGTGGTGCAGGGTGATGTTGGCCAGCATGGGGGAGAGGGGTGAGCCCATGGCAATGCCGCGTTCTTGGTCGGGGGCAATACGCCACGATTTGAGCCACAGGTTGATGAGGCGCATGAGGCTGTTGTCTGGCAGGCGGTGTTGCAGGTGCTGACGCAGCAGTTGGTGGTCAATCTGGTTGAAAAAGTCGTCAATGTCGGCATCCAGCACCCAGTGATACCCCTTTTTGCGGAGTTGGGTGATGCGGCGCACGGCATCTTTTACGCCGCGCCCGGGTCGGTAGCCAAAGCTGCAATCCAGAAAGCGCGGTTCGCAGATGGGGTAGAGCTGCTGCAGCACGGCACGCTGCAAGACGCGGTCGGTGAGGGTGGGGATGCGAAGAACGCGCATCTCTGGGGCGTGCCGCTTGGCAATGCGCCGGGTTCGCAAAGGGCCTGGTTTGTATTGGTTGGCGCGCACGGCCTGGCTCAGTTTAACGAGCCGAGCTTCCCAACTGCGCCGCCATTGGGGAATGGTGATGTTGTCGGCTCCGGCAATGCCGGCGTTGTTGGCAATGTCGTCCCAGGCGCGACGAAGGTTGTTTGGGTTGAGGGTTTTTTGAAGAAGATCCATGCGATTTACGATTTGCGATTTTGGATTGACGATTTAATCTGCAATCGTCAATCCAAAATCGTCAATCCCATGCCTTGGGTGGTGTGCTTGCCGCTGCCGCAGTAGGTGGCGTAGCGGGCGAGGATGGCAAGGGTGCGGAGGGTTTCTGCCGACAATTTGTCGGCTTGGCGTTTGCCTGCCCGCAGGGTGATTTTGCCGACGCAGCCAATGGTGAGGCGACGGCCGTGGCGCACGGGAACGGTTTTTAGCTGGTAGTGGCTTACAAATAGCTGCTCTTGCAGCAGCTTTTGGTCTATCGGAGGTAGCTGGCGGGGGGCAAAGTTGTGCCAACGTCGCCACCAGGAGTTGACGAGTGCCCCAGGCAGGGGGAAGGGCAGATAGGCTTCTTGGCCAATGTGGAAGGTGGTGGGTGTTTTGAATTCAAATTGCCAGGTTTGGCTTGGTGGTGTTTTTTCTTCCAGGGTTTGGTAGCTGGTTTGGGCAGCGTAGGGATGTTCCTGGGGCATGAGGGCGATATTTTGGAGCTGCCAGGGGATAGTGGCTAGTTCAACGGTGTCGGGCAGGTTGGGGAGCCAGGTTTCCAGGGCGCGTTGGGTGATTTCTGGGTGCAGGGTGGTGAGGCGCAACCAGGCGGTGTGGCCCTGGCGAATGGTGGTCGTGCCGCGCTGTGGGTGGGGTAGGTCCATGATGGGGGAGAGGGTGAAGGGCTGGTGGCCATTGACCTGGTGCAGGACGTTGGCAATGGCGGGGGCAGTTTTTTGCCATTGTTGGTACCAGAAGCCGTGCACAGCACGACCAGTGCTGCCGTGGATACGGCCGTTTTCTTTTGCGGTTAGTTGTAGAACGATTGAAGATAACATAGGATTGCCTCTCTATTTACGATTTATGATTTGCGATTTTGGATTGACGAATCAATCTCAAACTGTTTGATTTCCAGGGATTTGTCGTCGGTCTTTCTTCCACAAGGGATGGTGAATGTTTCAGGATTGGTAGCATCTTGAATGCGCTTAACTTCTTGAAGGAATTCGGTTGATTTTAGATAGTTTAAGCTATAACGGTCGCCTTGTTTGGCAACCATGCCGAGGTAGCCAAGAATTTCGGCTCTCGAAAAATTTCGGCGTCTTATTTTGAAAGGCACGCCTATCGTTTTCCCTGACTCAGTACAGCTAAGGCGGATGCCAATTTCTTGTTGCAAGTGCTTTTCTTTTTGACGCGTTAAATGAAGTTGCCAAACGGTGTAGGGAATTCCAAAGAACGCAATCGTATCAGCTACAAAACCGAAATAAAATCCAATCGTTTCTAATAGTTCCATTTGTCTATTCCTTGTTGGCTGTGCGCTTAAACCGCGCATCATCCCGCAGTTGCTGTAGGCTGATAATTTCGCCGACCTCGTAGGGTTCGGGGGCATCGTCGTCACTGGGGCGAATGCGGACAAGTTCGGGAAAATGACCCAGACGGCCGTGTAGTTCAGCAAGCAAAACGGCGGTAGCGGGGGCGTGGCCGGGCGGTACGATGAGGATGCGCTGCTGCTGCCACTCAGCACTGGTGAGTGTGATAGTGTTGATGGCTTTTTGAATTTGGGGGGCAAACGGCCGTTCCTGGTCGAAGTGGGGCAGCAGGTCGATGAGTTGGTCGATGGGCTGCCCTTTATGTTGGGAAACGGCCGTTTGTTGGCTGCGGGTGAGTGGGTGGCCGGAGAAGTTGATGATGATCATTGTCTTTCAATCCTTTTCATTGGCATTTTCAATTAAACTTGCTTGCAAAAGATGTAATATTCGCCGCTTTCTTCATCGTCAATTTCTAAAATAATGGCATTTTTATATTGCCCAATTGCTTTCCGAGGAATCCTGTCACCTACATTTGGTTGTAATAACCAAATGTAATTGGTTGTTTTTGCAGGCAAATGTCTTGCGAATTTGCTGGTCAATTGAAGCTCAACGTACTCATCATTGACATCAATAATTTTTCCTCGAATTCGTTCTCCCTCTTTGAATTCAAATGGTGGTTCAATTGGGTTCTCATTCATTCTCAAACGGCCGTAGCCACTCGACGTTTTGGCACCGACGCCATCTTGCATCAAGGCATCGCGCAGAATGCCATAGCATGGTTCTACCCACGGAGGCGCATCTGGTGCGTACAGGGCAATCAGAAACGTCCCGTTGACCGATAAAAATGGAATGGGCGTGGGATCGTCCCAATCCGCCGGGGCTTTGCCTTCTACGCCACCATAGTAATCTCGGTGATGAACGGTCATAACATCTGGCAAGGCATTCCATTTTCCTGGCAGTGGGAGGGCATCAAAAAACGTTACAAAACCTGCCGACGCCTGTGTGCCAAACGCTGTTTCGTGGGCAGCCCCGCCCATTTGCCAAACGGGGGCTAAATTTGCCTGGGCATAGGCGCTACCCATGCCTTTGAGGCTGCTGCCAGAAATAAAGGGAACCCCATAGGTGTGATGAAATTGTGCGCCTGTTTCAATGACGGCGGCATTGCCCAATCCCACGATCATCTTGCCCTCTACCGTGGCTTTGTACGGTGTTACCCCCAAGGTGTGAAGATATGCCTGCCAACGCTCGAAGAATGGTTTATACGTTTCCGGCTCACCGATTTCACAGGTGTTGTCCACATGCTGAAAGAAGGAATCCATGGGTTTACCGCTGGCGGTTTGTTTGCTCAAATATTTATCAAACCACAAACCCATGTGTGCGGCTTTTTTCTTGAGAAGTGCTTCTGGTATGGCAGAAATTGCGCTGCGTTTGTAGGTTAACATGGCTTACCTCTTTTATATTATGTGGCTGGTGCGGAAACGGCCGTTTCCACATCATTGGCTGCATCTCTCGCTGAAATACCAAATTCCGATTCAACAAAACGCTTGTACCAAAGCAACGCCATCATCACCCGTTTTGTGAGGAAGATATATTGCTCCAGCGGTGCATTACGGCTTTCGTTAACCAAAGAATCCCCGTCTGTAATGCCGCCAACCTGAATTGCCAATGCAACATGATCCAGTAACAAGGTTTGGGGGTGGCTACCTCTGGCCTGAACAAATCCCAAGGCCTGAATCAACCCGGCTGAACGGATCAAAATGGGCAATTTATGCGCCATCGTGGCATATTTTTGCCGATCTGTTTGAGTAATCGTTTGAATATGTGTATGTGCTTGTTTTGCTAACTGCTGTTGTATCGTTTGCATCTTACCCTCCAGGTTCAGCCATGACTAACCGGCAAAGGCCACGCCCAATCGTTGCATTGCCACCTAGTTGAACAAGGTTTTTTGTCAATTTAGTCACTTCAGCCAACGCCGAGCTTGCGTTACGGCCGTTTGCACTAATCTGATGTGTCAAAATCAAACCAGACAATATGGACTCAGCCGGCAATGCCTCTTCGTACCATAAGTTGTTGGATGTTTTGTCTTCTGTCAGCTGGTTTCTGGCGATAACAACTGTGGCTGTTTCCAACAGAAAACTTAAGATGTCATCGTGGACAACACAAATTTTTTGGTTGAGCGTTTTTTGCCAATCGGCATCAAAAAGAGTTGCGCCAATCCACGTTGCCCACAGACTCACCTCTTTTGAAGGTTTTGATGTCAGATCAATATCCTCCAAAACAAGGCGACGATGCCCTTCCTTGAGTGGAATTGTTAGCTGATTTTCTTTTTCATGAACGTGGGCTTGTTCGCTAGTTGGCATGGGTATCTCTTGTGGACAATCCATACCAATTGCCGTTAGCTCTCGTTTTAGCCGCTGTAGGATGAAGGGAGATGTTACCCAGGCAAACGTGCCAGCTAACGATCGCACGGGAAGCAACAGCAAACGTTGATCGCTAAATTGGGCTTCGCCCGCTCTCAGTTCACTGTTGGCAATTTTTTCAACAGCAGGGCCAAATAGTCTGCTTTGAATTTCGTTGTCCTGGCAACGGTCGCGCAAGACGCCTTTTAGGGATGAGCCAGGCAGGTAGGGCAACCCTGTAGCTGTTTCTTTGGCAATAGGCAGATCAATTACGCCAATGCCTTGCCCCGTACCCGCATGAAGCGGGGTAAGTGCATGAATAAACATCATATTAGCTTCCATTTTTTTACCTCCTACAATGAATCGATAAAGGATTGCAGAATATCTACATTCCCGTCGTAAATATTGTTATCTCGTGTTGCAATTTGGGCTGCTTCATCTGGGAGCAGCCTGGATTGAACAGCTTCATCGTCAATACCTTCTAAAATGAGATCGCTGGGTGGCAAGCGTGGGCCAGCCAAAATGAGGGCTAAGCCCACAAACTGCTGATTTGCACATTGATACGGCCGTAAAATCAAAGGCGAGCCCATTCGGTTATGATCTTTACCTCTCAATGTGGATTTAGGGATTCCCCCCTCGCCACGCAGTTCAAAAATAATGGGTAAGCCAAATTCAGCGCGTGGGTATTTTAAAATTTCCGGGTCGTAGTAAGCTGGGTAGCGTCTGTTTCTTGGGCTTACTTTTGTCCGAATAGCATCCGGTTCCGGCCATTTATTGCGCGTTGGTTTTGGTCTGCCTCTTTCATCTAGTCTGATAGGCCGTTTATGCCGAAATTGTTGTAGCGCCTCGATCAGATGGATCCATGCCTGTTCTGCTTTTTCAAACGGCGACGTAGAGACAATTTTTAATTGAGTTTTGAAATCAGAAGGCAAATGGGGAATATCATCATGGAAGTGGGTATCTTCCTGGTAATGCTCAAGCTGGTTTGCCAGCCAGTTTTCCAACGTATCTTTTGGTATCAACGGTGAATCCTGCTCTTCACCATTGATCACAATCTTCTCACAGGATAATGCGCCAAACCCGCGCCTGGATCGTGCCCCAACGCCGCCAAATGTTTCCCATGCCCACAGGGCAGCATCTAACTCTTTTTGGTGTTCCATAAAGTAAATGAGCTTGAGCTTGAACGTGACGTTTGCAAAAAGAGGTTCTGATGTTGTGCCTGGAGGCGATCCTTCTTCTGGTCTTTGGGGAAATGCTGCATATGCGGGGACTTTATCCCTATGGAATTGCTTGATTTGGGTTCTACCTTGTCTTCTTGGGTTTGGGATTGCACGGTACACGACAAACTCATCACCGATTTCAGAATCATAAACGTGAAGATTTACTTTGGGTGGCAGTTTGGTCGGTTTTTCTTCGGACTTCTCTTTTTTAGCGGGAACGGCCGTTCCCCAAATTTCATCCTCTTTTGCTTTCATGCTTTTCAGGCTGTCGCCGAACTGTCCGCCTCGTACGGCACGCCACCAAAAGCGCAAATTGCCTCGGACAGCTTTACCGCTAACTGGCGTGACCCTATCAACTTTGCCTGTCTTTACGCCACCGCCATACAGCGGTGTAATAAGGCGATAGCTACGCTCCATGGTGACAATGTCCAAATCATCACGTTTTGTGGCTGCTTTTATCTCCTCTGTCAGCTCAATTTTAGGTTTTCGCATCGACATCCTCCTTAACCTCAACCGTGCGCGGTTGGCCGTCCCAACGACCAACGGCCGTTAAACCAAAACCAGCATCACGTAACATCTCATCATCACTCCAGCAGTCCATCCACACCGCTTTGAGCCACGCCTGAAGATTGGCATTGGCTTCAAGCTCAAATTGCACAAAGTAAACTGAACCCGCAGGAACCAGCCGCCGTGTTGGTTTTGGCTGACGATTTTCAAAATCCCAACCAGAAACCGTTTCTGGCTTGCCTACTGCTGCCGCCTTGAGTAGCGGCTTGACCCCGTACCGTTTTTCTAGCAACCGAGTCGGTTGCCATCCGTGCGTAAAAAAGGCGGGGGTGAGTAAAAATAGGCGGCACGCGCCATCCTTTTCAACCGATTCCAATAAGCCTTCTGGCCAATCGGGGAATGACAACGGAGAGAGACGCCACTGAACCAAACGACGCTCGCCGCCCAGCGATGCAAAGCCTTGATCAATAGATAATTCGTTGGCATTGTCTACCTCCAACGCCAAACCCATTTGTTTTGCATTGCTCAACGCAGACGGTTTATCATCATCCGGTAATTTTGCTGAGTTCATAAACTCCAGGGCAGAAGTAGCAAATAAATCCCCCTCGCGTGCTGCCAGGCTTTCTGGGTTGATAGCCACATGAGTCCGTGAATTTTGTGGCAAACTGCTTATACCCTGCTCTGTTTTCTCTACCAATGTTGGCTTAGGCGCGAAATTGCTCAGCCAGTCAGCAAATTTTGCCCAATGCCAAAAAGCGGGTACGCCTTTGGCTGGTTTTTGTAAATCGATCAATTCTAAGCCGACGGTGTATTCCAATGGCTCGGGCAGATTGCATTGCAAATCTTCTTGTTTCACGGGCACGAGCGGCACAAGGTTGACTATGCTTTTCTTTGCTTCCTCGCCTGCTGACTGGAACATGAGCATGTCGCGAGGGGCAGGCACAAGAAATGGCGTTTCATCCTTGCTATCGCAATCGATCAGCAGAGGGCCTTTGACCTTCATTTGTTTGACCTTGTCGATTTTATCGGTGTCAAAACGGCCGTTTTCATCCATTCCAGCTCTTGTGCGCACGCCACCAGCAATGGTGGAAGGAAAGGGGAATGGGAGGGTTTTGGCACGTGCGCCGGGGTTGGGGCCAAACGGCCGTCCATCCCGCACAATGAGTGGGTCTCGCGGTTCAATAATCCAAAGTTCGCTCACGGTGATACCTCCTCGCTTTGGGTTTTGGCTTTTGCCAGTAAATTGGCGATGATGAGTTCGTTGAGAAAGGTGGTGACGGAACGGCCGTTATTGCCAATGCCTTTTGCTTCTTGATCCAAAAAATCTTTCACTTCTTTTACCATCTCCCCCTGTTTGCGTTTGACAATGCGGACGGTTTCAGCCTGCACTACTTTCAGCAGATCGGGGTCTCTCTTGATAGCTTCCTCCCCACCCAAGGATTGCACCATCATCTGTAAGTGATACGGTAAGCCATGCGGCAATTCCCCATCCCGGTAAAATTGAACAATCTTTTCCAGATTGGGCGCTAGCGGCTCCCATTTGCCCACCACGGTACGCGTCACGCCGCTGCGTTTGTCTAAGCTGATTGCCAGCGCGTTTTTATCAGGTACATCCTTGGCTTTCTTCTCTGCATTCCGTGCTAATTCAAGTGCATCCTCAAGCGGTTCCAGATGATGGGCTATGGCAATGCCAGCAGAGAAGGTGGGTTTCTTATCTAATTTTGTTTGGTTCGGTAATTCGTTGATTTCCATAATGAGATGTTCCATTTTGGCATCAAACGCTTTTTTGATGGCCTGGGCGCAGGAAACGGCCGTGTGCAGCGGCAACAACGCCATCACATCATCCCCACCCGCATAAACGAGCGCACCGCCATATGCTTTCCCCTCAATAAGCCCCTTCATCCCCCCCGCAAATTCAGCAAGAAGCTCCGAAAAACGACGGTGTGCTTCAGGCGTTTCCAACTGATTCAAGGTTCGCCCCATAAAATCACCATCCCCAAGCAAAATGGCGTAATATGGCAGCGGTTCAGGCACTTCTTTCAGAGCGTAAAACTTTTTCAGCGCACTTTGCACCTTCTTTGGCACATCTTTATCAAAATAATCGCGCAGTCGAGATTCAAACAAAAGCGAGCCATCTGCTGTGCCAAAAAGCTTATGGGCAGTTTGGCCCTTGCCAATCGTTTCATTTTGAATCACCTCAAGGTGTAATTCTTTAATCTCCGTTACATAGGCATCCCAGCGCTTTTTCACCTCCCCATTTGCATTTCGCAGACGGTGGCGCAACGGTCCAGTTGCCAAATGTGAGGTGCTAGGGAAGCTGTCCTCTTCGCCGAGTCTGCCCAACCGTTTAAGCAAATCCACGCCCGACAACCGCTCGGCTCCCCTAGCGCGGAAGTTGTTGTAAAGAGCTTTAATTTTCTCCTCCCGATCTTTTGGGGGCATTGCCCGGTCTGGATAATTGTCTTCGTGGATCACAGATTCCAGCGCCCCGCTCAAGGACGACTTTGGTACTTGCGCCTGCCAAACTGCAGCCTGAAAGTTACGACAGTTTTTGCGAGCTGCCAGAAGTCCCTCTACCTTCAGGCGAACAGTTTTGTATTGACTGAGGTCTGCAAGTGGCAGGGCGACCCAGTAAAATTCTGGCAGAGCCCCAACTTGAGCGAGAGCCACATCCCACATTGAGTTGAACTGCTGATTGTTTACGGCCGTTTCCGCCAATTTTTTCTGTGCTTTTTTCTCTAAAGTCATCATCGTACGCCGCAATTGAGCCTGCATGGCATCTTCTGCCTTTTTTGCCACTATCTTTGGCGGCTGCTCAATGAGAGCCACAATCTTGTTAGCCACACTAAAATCAGTGCTGATGTCAAGTTCCTTGGCAGTGGCCACCGGAAAGATGAGGCACTTCTCATGTTCTGCCTCTCCATCTGCAATGGCCTTGGCAACTGCCTTGCTTAACGAACTCATCAACCAGGAGCCATACCACAAATCTCGTGTGCGCCTTGCTGCTTTAATAAAGTCTTGCATCGGGCCAATTTGAATAGCAAGAATGTATCTGGTCATAAAACCTCCTTTTGCTCAGCGATTGAGGCTTGAGCGCTGCAAATCGCCAATCCAAAATCGTCAATCGCTATAATTGCTCCCCTCTTTGTCGAAAATAAGTGGCAAACTCGCCAGCTAAATAGGCCCGGATATTTTTCTCGCTTGTATCCGACTCCAGGCCAGACGTTATCTCTGGGGCAATGTATTCCGCATAGATCTCCGTTAATTTATTGGCAACCGTCTTTGACTTAAGCGGTTTACTCAGGCGAATACCAATCTCTTCATTGCTTAACCCCTGGGAAACGCCAACCAAAATTTGGCGCTCGTCAGCATCGAGATAGCGCAGTAACTCATCTTTGCGGCGTATGTCCATCAACTGCATGTAGTTTTCCTGGGCAGATATTGCATCATATGGATCGCTGCTGGTAAGCAACATGCCCAAAGCTGGGCTGGCCGCACTAAGCCGTATGACCGGAATTGGCACCAACAGACTTTGGCCGCTGTCGTCGTGCATTGCCTGTTTATTCATAAATTCATCTTGCGAGACAACATGCCAAACTTTGTCCTCCGGCCAAAAAAGGAGCTGGGCAGACGACATGCCAAAAACAGACATGCTTTTGCGCCCGCCTGCAATGTTGAGATGAATGATGGCCCGCTGCTCCTTGTATCGTTTCAGAATGCGATAAATGGTGCGAAAGGTCGCTTTGGCATTCGCTTCTGTTTCAACATCATTGATGGGTTCATACTTCGGCTCAAGCTGACCGGGAATGGGTTCTTCACGACGTAATAAAATGCGACGGTATTTGAAACGGAACCATTCGCTTCCAACTCGATAATCTACTTTCCATTTTTTTTCTTCTTCTGATTGAACCAGTGGCACTTTGTTGACGAATTCGCGATCAAGCTGCTTGATTGTTTCGTGCATTGTTGCCAATCCTCTGGCTGCACGCTCAGGGTGGGGCTTTGCATTTGTGTGAATAATGCAAACTTCGGCAAATTTATGCTCTTTGAGTAAGCGATCCAGCGCCAAGGTAATAACAGGAGGAGCGTTTCCTAGCGTTGCCACATAGACATACGGCCGTTGTCCCCAATCATTCATTTTTACAATTTCTCCTTGTAGACAAGATTTGAATCCAACATATTGATGCGCCGCAGGAACCAATTCCCGAAAAGCGGGAAAACCTTCTTTTGCGCCCCTTCTACATTGAAATCAAGTGATTTATTGGCAATTGCCAAACCTAACCCGGTTTGGCCTAGACGAAATGGAGGTACTTCTCATGACTCGTCACTTGATTTCTCGTTTTCAGCAGTTGGTTGTGTTGTCTGTGTTAATGTTGACCCTGGCAACGGCCGTTCTCACCACCACACAACTTAGCCAAGCCAACATCGTAGACGCAGCCCCAGCACCGGTACAGGTAGCCGACGGTTGGGACGATCCCACGGGTGGCTAACTTATAGTCCATGCTTTATTCAGGAGCTGTCGTCTGGGGCAGCTCCTGAAGCCACCACCACACCTCTTTCTCTTTGCGATGTCCAATTGCCAAAAGCTGCTGGCGACTTTGCTCCCCTAAAGTACGCGCCTCAGAAACATTTCCACGCACCCCAGCCACACGAGCCAAGCCAAACAAACTCAATGGGCTCACTTGCCTCAAGCCATATGACTCTGCAAGCTGTAATGACTCACTAAAACAGTCAGCCGCTTCTGCATAAGCATCTTGCTTTAGAAAGTTTTCGCCCGCCTGGTTCAAAATAATCCCCAAATCCTCAGGAAAATCACGAGGGCGAACCAGCGCCAATGCGTGTTGGAAATGCGTATTTGCCTGCCGAAACTGCCCCCGCAGCATGGCCGCTTCACCCAGATTCGCCTGCTGGCGATATTGCTGGATGGACAAATCGTTGGCTTCTGCCAATGCCAGCCCCCGCCGAAAATGGGCGGTTGCTTCAGCATAGTTTCCCAGGTGGCAGGCGACTGCGCCTAAATTACCCAACATCCTGCTGCACAACTCTGGGCTTTTTTGAATTTCGGCCAACAGCAACCCCTCTTCATACTGTTTTTTGGCCTGAGCATAATCGCCGCGCTGTTCATGAACGACCCCTAAATTTTGCAAAATGTTGATGACAAGCCCCTCATCTCCAAGTTGCCGAGCCAGCGCAAGCGCTTCTTCATAATGGGCAATTGCTTCGGTGAAACGGCCGTTTGCCTTTTCCACTAGGCCCAAATTTGTTAGCAAGTTGGCAATTAGCTGGTGATTTTGCACCTGACGCGCCAACACCAGCGCCTCCTGGCAAAACTGTTCAGTTTCTTCAAACCGACCCCGTCGGTACGCCAAAGCACTCAGCTTGTGCAGGATTTGGGCGGTTTGGCCCACATCACCAATGCTTTTGGCCAGAGCCAACGCTTCCTGGTAGTAGCCGTCTGCTTTGTCGGGAACGCCTAATTTCATCACGGTAAATCCTGATTGTTGCAAAATTTGGATAAGCCCTGGCATATCTTCCTGATGGCGGGCAACTTGTTCGGCTTGCTGTAGCAAATCCAGAGCACGTTCATACTGCCCAGTGCGCTGAAGGTGGGGGATGAAATCGGTAACGGCCGTTACCACCACATCCTCCATTTGCAACTGCTCCGCTAGTGCGATGGCCGCTAAGATATGTTGCTGCTCGGCCTCTGCTGCCTCATTTGTTTGGGCGGCCAGGCCCGTAAAGTGATGCACAAAGCGGCGGGGCCATGCTGCCTGCTGCGGCAACTCTTGGCAAAATAGGCGCGTCAGCGGATGCAGTTCATACCGCTCCTGGCGGTCTACGGTGAGCAACGACTGGTTGTAAAGCTGTCGCAGGCCATCTTCCACTTCGGGCAACGGCCGTTCGGCCACAGCCGCTACGTGAACGGGCACAAAAGACCCAGAGAAGCTGCCCAACAGTGCCAGCAGCCCCTGCTCGTCTGGGGACAATGCCGCATAGCTAGTGGCTAATTGGCCCCGCACCGACTGATCGCCCCAAACCAGCAAATCGAGCGGCCGTTCTGCTTGTTGTAATCTGGTTAGCATCTTAGCGACCGTCCAGCCAGGTTCATGCGTGATACGCTGGGCTGTAATGGTGAGAGCCAGCGGTAGCTGACCCAGCCAGTCGGCAAGCTGCGGCAGCAGTTCAGCCTCAGCCTGCACCCTTTTTCGGGGCAGTAACTGCCGGAAGAGCGCCACACCCTCCGCTTTTTCCGAGTTCAAGGGAGGCAGCGTCAGGCGATAGGCCGTACCCGCCACCGCCAAATCGTGGCGACGGCTGATGATGAGCGTGGCGCAAGCACCATCCGGTGGCAGCAACGGCCGTATTTGGTCATCATCCTGCACATTGTCTAGCACCAACAGGCTGTTTTTGTGAACCAATAGTTCGCGCAGCTTGCTGCTGCGGCTGCCTAAATCGTGATGGCTTGAGAAATCTTCACCAAATGCTGTGGCAATTGCTTGCTGGGCTGCTAACGGCTCAGTTTGGGCCATATCCAGCCACAAAATGCCGTGGCCAAATTGATCCCGAAGCAGGTACGCTAGCTGAACGGCCAGGCTGGTTTTACCCAGCCCGGCCATCCCCAACAGGCAGCAAACGCGACTTTGCCCCTGGCTACCAACATACCGCTCTAGGCTAGCCAAAAGACCTAACCGGCCAACGAAGCCAGTGGTTTTGGGCGGCGCCTGAAACGGCGGCGGTTGGTCGAATTCTGGTTCCCGCCACGGGTCAAATAGTCCCGGAATGGGTGGCTCGGTGGCCAGAATGTGTGGCACGTTGTGCCCCGCTGCACGCAGCAGCAAGAGCAGATCGTCGTATGAAAGTTGTAAAATGGTGCCGAGCTTAACAATATCTACCCAATTACGCGGTTTTTTTACCGCCCCCCGCAGCCAGCGGCTAATGCTACTGTGGGACATTTGCTGCGCTTCGCCAAACCGTATAGCTGTGGCGGCAGCAAGCTGTCGGGCATACCGTCCATCGCGGGCCACATGCTGCTGTAGAAGGTCTACAAAGGAGGGCTGGGGGGCCATTGTTTGCCTCGATTGGGGTTAGTGTACTTGAAAGTGTACAAGGGAAGTGCCACAATATGTGGCACTTCTGTTGCAAAAACAGATAATCAGGGGCAGTATACTTGAAAACGGCCGTAAAAAGAAAGCGCCTCGCCCAAAATTTTACGGTTAATCTCTGTGACTGTTGTAGGAAACGGCCGTTCCCGCTATCATTCCTTTATAGCCTCACCCATGTAAGGAAGAGACCCATAAGGAAGAGATATGAGTACAATAACTGACCAACTGTTACAACAACTAAGTTCCGGGGGACTGTCCCAAATTAGCCAGCAAATTGGCGCGGATGAATCCTCTACTGGCTCTGCCCTGGCAATGGCCATGCCGCTGCTAACTTCAGCGTTAGCCAACAACAGCGCCAAGCCAGACGGCGCACAGGCATTGCACCAAGCCCTCGCCAACGATCACGATGGCTCCATTTTGAGCAACTTGCCCGCCTTTTTAAACAATCCACAGGCAGCCAACGGAGCGGGCATTTTGGGACATGTGCTGGGTAGTCAGCAGCCCGCTGTAGCCCAGGGATTGGCCCAAAACAGCAACCTGAACAGTGGCCAAATGGGGCAGATACTAGAGATTGCTGCCCCACTACTCATGGGTGCGCTGGGACAGCAGCAACAGTCACAAGGGCTAAACCCTAGCGGATTAGCCGCGCTGTTAGGCGGGCAACAGCAAGCCGCCCAGCAAAGCAACCCCAGCATGATGAGCACACTCAATCAACTGCTGGATCAAAATAATAGCGGGTCAGCGCTAGATGAAATTTTTGGCTTCCTGCGCCGACTGTTTGGTGGCAGCAGGTAATAAGGGTGCTCAATGTCAAAAGCTGAACGCACTGCGCTCATTGCGTTGCCGATTGTGATTTTAATTGGTGCGGGCGTGGCTTGGGCTGGTAGCCAAGGCAGTGCCGAAGTTGGCGGGTTGCCACTGTTTGCCATTTGCGTAACGGCCGCTTTTGTGGTGCAGTGGCTCGTCTTCATCCCCGCCTACGCGCGCCAAACCGAGAAATTTTTCGATTTGACCGGAAGCCTGACCTACATCTCAGTCACGATTTTGGCTGTTGTGCTGAGTCCAGTGCAAGACGGCCGTTCCTACCTGCTCATGGCGATGGTTATCATCTGGGCGGGGCGGCTAGGCTCGTTTTTGTACCGTCGCGTGCATAAGGATGGTGGCGACGGCCGTTTCGACGACATCAAACCCTCCTTCATTCGCTTCCTCAACGTGTGGACCATTCAGGGGCTGTGGGTAACGTTTACGGCCGCTGCTGCCCTCGTGGCCATCACCAGCAGCCACCGTCAACCGCTGGGCTGGGTGACCGGGCTAGGTACGCTCATCTGGCTTATTGGCTTTGCCATTGAGGTGGTTGCCGATAACCAAAAAAGCCGCTTTAGGGCCGACCCGGCCAACAAAGGCAAATTTATCAACACCGGATTGTGGGCCAAATCGCGGCACCCCAACTACTTTGGCGAAATTGTGCTGTGGCTTGGCGTGGCCATTGTAGCCGTGCCCGTGCTGCAAGGGTGGCAATGGGTGGCGCTTATTTCCCCGCTGTTTGTTACGTTACTGCTGACGCGCGTCAGCGGCGTGCCCATGCTAGAGCGCCGCGCCGACGAAAAGTGGGGCGGCCAGCCCGATTACGAACAATACAAAAAAGAAACGCCGGTGCTCATCCCCAAACTATAAAATCTTCACTCCTTGTCTCTCCGCATAGGCGGGAATCCATATTTGACAAAGCGGTGGGTTCTGTTTTCACGAGCCTGCCCCCGCGAAGGCGGAGGGAACGACAAGTGAAGAATCCTACCGAACTGTTTAATCAAAATGAAAGCCCATTGCCTCTAGCGTTTGGCGCAGATGAGGGCGGCTGGGTTTGTTGAGCCGCTTGGCAATGGGGCCGCTCCAGGCAGCCTTGTTCTGGTTACGCGGCCCGTAAAATTCAGCCAGCATCGCATTATAGTCGGCAATGCGCGGGCGCGGATCGGTCGCGTCGTACTGTTCGTGGTGGATAACCAGAGATTCTGGTAAGCGGGGTTTGAACGCCGTCGGGGATTCACCTGCAGGCCAACCAATGCTCATGCCAAACACCATGTAAACACCGGGCGGAAAGCCCAGCAGCTTGGCCACGTCTTGCGGGTGGTTCCGCATGCCGCCAATCATTACCGCACCCAGGCCAAAGGATTCTGCGGCCGTTTGTACCGACATTCCCACCAAAGCTGCATCCACCGTGGCCACCAGCGTGGTCTCTAACGATTTTGCCAGCGTTTCGCCGTGCATTTGGCTAGCAATGCCCAGCCTATTAATGTCCGCTAAAAAGCCTACAAAGACGTCACATTCCTCGATATGCTTTTGATTGCCAGCCAGCACCGCCAGCTTTTGGCGCGTTTCCGGGTTGCGTACCGCAATGATGCTGTAGGTTTGCATGTTGCTACTGGTTGGCGAACGCCGCGCCGCATTCAGGACGGTTCGCAGCATCTCATCCAGTACTGGCTTGTCTAAAAAGGCCCGCACCGAGACATGCTGATTGAGCGTTTGGGTAACGGCCGTTTCATACGTTACAATTTCATCTACCATCATTCACCTCACAAAGCTCTTGGATGCGCTGCATAGCCAAAGTCTTACGTGAGAAATCATGATGCATTTTCCAGAGCCCTTTTCTCTGTGCTCTCTGTGGCCAGCTTTCCATGACCGTCGTAAATTTCGCAGTTTGGGTAAGTGAACGAGAAGCCATACCAGCGGGTGAGCAACTGCATTGGCGGCTCGCCACCATCAGCCCATCTGGCAAAAGGAACCCCGTCAATTTCGCCCCGCTCAATGTGGACGGTACGGCCGTGCCACACATCTGTTAGCATTTGTGCTTTAGACAGCAACCGAAGTGGGTAAAACTTGCCGCTGTCATTCTCGCCAATCAACCCTAAACCCTGCTCATCTTTTGGCAAGCGAGGGTCAATGGCACGGCTCATAGAGAAGCGAAAGGTAGGGGGTATTTTGGAATTTTTACGGTTGATCAGGCTTTTGCCACCCGAAAAATCGGTGTGCGCCCATTTCATGAACGTTTTTAGCAGGCTGCGATGGTTGGATTTCAGCAAGATGGTCTCCGAATTGCGTGCCAGTTCTGCGGCGACGGTTGTCAGGCCAGCGTACCAAAATTCCAGACGCTCCCCGGCAAGTGGCCCATCAAAACATTCCCCCGTGGTGTGATCCCACAGGCTCTTCGTCTCCTCATCCCGCATCACCGCCAGGCCATTGGCAACGCCGGGTACGCCAAACCAGTGCACCTTGCCATTTACAACCGGTGTCAGACCGACACCGCTGTTGCACGGGGCTCAGAAGCTAATCAAATAGGGTTCGCCAGCCAGTCCACCCTGGGCAACGTGATGGTAAATCATCTCTTCCACCAGCAGCACCCGCCGCTCTCCGTTGCGCTCAAAGGCCATCAGTTCGGTATCCAGGGGCAAATTGGCATCTAAAAGCGGCCGTTCATGTTTGGCAGTTGGGCGAAACGGCCGAAACTGGTAGCCCCATTTTCTGATTTTCATTTTGCTGCGATCAATTCGACTCATTTTGTACCTCGTTTGATCCGCTTAAGTTTTTATTTCAAGTAACTACTTGCTTTAAGGATAACAGATTATTTTTGCAAGTCAACACTTGCTTATGCTAAACTTGAAACAGTTTTTGCAAAATAGGAGCAGCCAAATGCCGAAAATTGTGACAGATTCCCAGATTTTTGAAACGGTTATCCAGCTCATCGAGGCAAATGGGTATGTGGGCACCACGACCAAGCAAATTGCAGACGCCGCCCAAATCAACGAGGTGACGCTATTTCGCAAATATGGCAACAAGGCGCAGCTTGTAAAAGAAGCGATCTCCTATTATGCGGACCATTCAGAAGTGGAAACGGCCGTTCAATACAGCGGCGATTTGGAAGCGGATTTACGACGGGTGGTGCACGCTTATTGGGGCGCAGCCGAACTGCACGCCAAAGTATTTCCCATCATCATGTCTGAAATGGCTCGTGTGCCAGAATTGAGTGAAACGGCCAAAGCCCCGCTGGGCATCATTACCAAAATTGCCCACCTGCTACAAAGATACCAGGATAAAGGCAAGCTTCGCCCCGAAAATCCGTTCCAGGCCGTAGGCGCTTTGCTGGGGCCGCTAATCGTCAACACAATGGTGCGAGAAGCTGGCGTTATTGGTGCCAATGAAATTGTTGATTTGGATGAGCATGTGGTCGCTTATTTGTACGGCCGTTCCCTCCCCACCGCCTAAAATTCACCCTCTCGCGGATTAGACTTGACGGTCTAGACCTACTGGTCTACAATTATAACTTCTTCAGATAGATGGATTTTTATTCACTGCGCCACAATCTCTTTCGTGGCAGGAGCAAAGATATGCAGCTTCCTATTGGCTACCAACCATTTCATAAAATATCGTTTTTCAATTATCAGATGAATCGTCTGCACGCGCTGGGCTATGCCCGCCAAGACGAGATTCAACAAGCGGCCGCACAAATCAAAACGCGGGCAGACTATGTAAGCGCGTTTCTAAAACTGGCGGACGTGGCAAAGGTGGACGGCCGTCTCAAAAATGCCGCCTCCTACCTGCGCGCCGCCGAATTTTTTGCAGAACACAATTCCCCCCAGCGCAAAGCGATTTACCAAGATTTTCAGGGGACTTTTTACGCCGCCTTTGCCGATGAAGACATCACCCGGCATGAGGTTCCCTATGGCGGTAGCTGCTTGCCCGCAATGACGCTGCCGTCAGCGGCACAGCCTACCAAAGGCACCATTTTGCTCTTTGGCGGCTTCGACTCGCTCATAGAAGAGTTCTTCGTCATTTGGAAGTTTTTTGCCGAGGCAGGTTACAGGGTCATTGCCTTTGAAGGGCCGGGGCAGGGCGGTGCGCGGCAGCAGTACAATCTTGCCTTTGACCATGATTGGGAAAAGCCCGTTCGCACGATTCTGGACTATTTCGAGGTTGAAGCAGCCACGCTCATTGGCATCTCGATGGGAGGCTATTGGGCCATTCGCGCCGCAGCCTTTGAAAAGCGCATTCAGCGGGTGGTGTCCTGGTCGCCCGTGTACGATTGGCTGGAGCAAATTCCGGGGTTTGCCCAAAAGATGGTTCAGCTTATTGTGCGCTGGGAGGGGATGATGAACGCCACCATTCGCCTGCGGATGCGTCTATTCCCCATTTTGGACCATGCCGTGAACCAGGCAATGTACATGGTTAAAAAGGACCAACCAATGGACGCAGTGCGCTGGCTGCTGGGCATGAACAAAGATCATCTACATAGCGACAAGGTAACGCAGGATGTTCTGTTGGTGGGGGGTGAAAATGATGCTTTTCAGCCAATCAAGCTGCTGCACAAGCAGCAAGCGGCGCTGGTTAACGCCCGCTCTGTGGCAACAAGGATTTTCACCAAAGCGGAAAATGCCGACATGCACTGCCAGATGGGAAACCTCAATCTGGCGATGAGCGAGATTGAATCATGGTTGCGGCAAACGTCGCCGACGCCAGCGGAGCATGAGCACGCCACCTAAAATCAGCAGGCTGCCAACAATTTGCAAGCTGGTGAGCTGTTCTTTTAACAACAGGTAGGCGAGTACGGCCGTAAACACGGGCTCCGTCGTTAAAATCAGGTTGACCACGCTAGCCGGCAGCAAGGTGAGGCTGGTATTCAACAAGCCAAAGCCAGCCACGGTGGGGCCTGCCGCTAGTAAAACCAGAATGCCCCACCCCAGCCATTGATTCCCAAACCAGAGCAGGTCGGTGGCGGCAACGGCCATACCCAACACCATCTCTCCAGGTAGCAAATTCAGCAGCAAAAAGTAAATGGTAGCAAAGCCAAACACATACAGCAGCGTGGTCCACGGGTTGAGGCCGCGCTGCGCTGCTGATCGCCCCATCAAACTGTAGCCCGCGTACCCCAATCCGGCCAAAGTGCCTGTGAGAATCCCGGCCAGGTTGCTAGACCAGGCAACCGGATCAAGCGCGTTAGCTACTAAAATGCAACCGACCAGGCACAGGGCAACGGCTGTCAGTTTGGCCACACCCAACGTTTCTTTTAGGAGCCAGCGAGCCAGCAGCGCGGTAAACGCCGCCGAACTGTAAACCAGCACGGTAGCCACCGCCGCTCCGTTTAAAGCCACAGACAAAGTCCACAGACCATTGAAAACTGTGAACAGAAGTCCGTAGCTTGCTAGGTAGGGCAAGAGGTGGCGTGGCAATCGTAGTAGCTCGGTTCGGTAGAGACGCAGGCCAATGAGCAGAGTGAGCAACACAAAAAAGCTGCGCCAGAAAGCAAGCAGCAGGGGGGGGATCTGGTATGTTTCGGTGAGGTAGCGAATAAATATGGCTGTTGTAGAAAGCGTCGCGGAGCTAGCCAATGCAACCAGGTAGCCTCGCGCGCCAGCATCGTCATGGATAAGGGCAGACATTGGGGAAGTTTAGTGTAAATACGGCCGTTGCCAACCCCACAAACTTTACTAAAATCAGAAGCCTATGAACGCAACAGATGCTTTAACCCGATTGCAGGAAGGAAACGGCCGTTTCCTGGCCGAGATTCATAACCGTGACGTTTCTCAAGAGCGGCGGATGGCATTAGCCACCGGGCAGGCCCCATTTGCCGTCATCCTGAGCTGTGCCGATTCGCGGGTGCCGCCTGAAATCATCTTTGATCAAGGATTGGGCGACCTGTTTGTCATTCGCGTCGCGGGCAATGTCATTTCGCCAGAGGTGTTGGGGAGCGTGGAGTTTGCCACCCAGGCATTAGGCAGTCGCCTGGTAGTAGTGCTGGGGCACACAAGCTGCGGCGCTGTGCAGGCTACGCTGAACGAGATGGCTAATCCCACTGCAACCCTCTCTCCCAATTTGCAAGCTTTGGTGGATGGCATACGGCCGTCCATCACCCCTTTGCTAAACACAAACCCACCGCCAGAAGCTAACACGCTGCTTACTCTCGCGGTACAGTCAAACATTCATCAATCGGTGAACCAGTTACGCCAAAACGCTAACCGTGGGCAAGCAGAAAGCCCAGCCAACGGCCTGCAAATCATCGGCGCAGAGTACGACTTGGCAACGGGCAAAGTCGCCTTCTTCAACTCAACGGATGATTAGCGGCACATGGTGCCATGCGTATCCAATTAGCACTCTCTTGGCTGTGGTCAGGCGGTACTGGCTGAGATATACTGTGAATCCAAGACTCACTCCTCCCGCAGGTTTGTTCTCGAACACCGTTGGCGGATGGAACCTGCAGGAGGTTTATTTTCACAGGAGACGGCCGTATGCCAAAAACTCACCCGCTAACCACCGTAGATGCAGCCTGGCTGCGTATGGAAGACCCCACGAACCTGATGATGGTTTCTGGCATCATCACCTTCAAAAAGTTGGTTGATTTTGACCATCTTAAAGCCGTCATCGAACACAAATTGCTCTCGTTTGATCGGTTTCGGATGCGCGTAGTGCAGTCTCGGCTGCCGTTTGCGCCTGCCTACTGGGAGCCAGACCCTACCTTTAACCTGGACGCTCATCTGCATCGGGTTGCACTCCCCTCCCCCGGCGATAAAGCGACCTTGCAAGAGATGGTCAGCGACCTCATGAGCACGCCGCTTGATTTTTCCAAGCCGCTTTGGCAATACCACCTCATCGAAAATTATGGTGATGGCTGCGCCATTATGTGCCGCCTGCACCACTGCATTGCCGACGGCATGGCATTGGTGTTTGTGCTACTCTCGCTTACAGACATGATGCCGGGCGTTCCACCGCCCACCGGAAAAGAGAGTTCAGGTGAAGAAGCAGCAGAAAACGGCAACTCAATGTTGAATGCACTGGTGCAACAGGGTGCCAAAGCGGTAGGCACGGTTTGGGAAACTACAAGCAAGGTCGCCTCTGAAAGTTTAGAAGCGTTGGTAAATCCAGCTCATGCAATGGAACTCGCGCTTAAAGGTACCGACACCGCATTGGCAGCAGGCCGTCTCTTTTTGCGCTCGCCAGACCCCAAAACGTTGTTCAAGGGCGAACTGGGCGTGGCCAAACGGGCTGCCTGGTCCAAGCCACTCTCCTTGCGCGACGTAAAAGCGGTGAAAAACGTAACGGGCTGCACGGTGAACGACGTGCTGGTTTCTGCCATGACGGGCGGATTGCGCCGCTACATGCTAAACAGAGGGGCGGATGTGGCCGGGTTGAACTTCCGTGCGGCCGTTCCCGTGAATTTACGCACGCCAGAACAGATGGGAGACCTGGGGAATAAGTTCGGCATTGTGTTCCTCTCGCTGCCAGTGGGCATTGGCGACCCGCTGGAGCGGCTGCATGAGGTTCACAAGCGCATGGTGGAGCTAAAGAACTCAAAAGAAGCACCCGTGGCGTTGGGCATTCTTAGCGCCATGGGCATGTCGCCCAACGAGCTACAAGGGACGCTGGTTCGCATGTTTGGCTCCAAGACAACGGCCGTTATGACCAACGTTCCCGGCCCGCCCATGCCCCTCTACCTGGCCGGGCAGGAAATTGAAGGGCTGATGTTCTGGGTGCCGCAATCAGGGCGTGTATCTTTGGGCATTAGCATCCTCAGCTATGCCAACAAAGTGTTCCTGGGCGTTGCCACAGACGCTGGCCTGGTGCCAGACCCCAACGAAATTATGGAAGGCTTCTACACGGAGTTTGACGAGTTGATGGCACTGGTGCATGAGGCAGAGGCAGTGGCTGCCGCCGAAACTGCTAAAGCCGTCAAAACTGCTAAAAAAGAAGAAGCTCCGGTAAAAACCCGCGTCGTCGCCCAACCAGAGCAATGTCAGGCCACTACGAAAAGCGGCCGTCAATGTCGCAACCACCCCCTTGAAGGTTCAGATTTTTGCCGTGTGCACCAAGCCTGATTCGGCCAAGCCAAAGCCAAATACTCTTTTTATCAACAGATTACGCAGATTTTAACAACTTGTATCTGCGTAATCTTTGATTATTTGTTGTCCGCATAGTTACCACCATGAGCCGATCGCTCCATTTCCACCTGTTGGGTGGGCTCCAGATCAGTATCCCAAACGAAAAGGCTCTCCGTTTTTCGGCGCGGCGAGCCGAGCTACTGCTGGCGTATCTGGCGCTTAATCGCCGGGAACACAGCCGGGAGAATTTAGCCACGTTGCTGTGGGACGACCGCCCTCACAAGCAGGCGATGGCCAACTTACGGGCCTTGCTGGCGCAGCTACCAAAGGCGGTACGGCCGTATCTCGCCATCAGCCGCCAAGCCGTCATGTTTCAGCCAGATGCACCGCTATGGATAGACAGCCTCACCTTTACCGAGCAAATCGAGCAGGCTAACGATACGCAGTCATTGGCTGACGCCCTCACCCTGTACGCTGGCCCCTTTTTGGATGGCGTCTTTGTGCGCGAAAGTCGGGGGTTAGAAGAGTGGACGGCCGTTTTGCGGGAGCAGCTTAGTTACCAGGCCATCGAAGCCCATCTGCAAATTGTGCAGACGTCATTGCACCAGCGTGAATATGCCACCGGCATTCGGTTTGCCCGCGCTCTCATTGGCCTGGACCCGCTGCGTGAGCAAGCCCACCGCCTGCTCATGCGCCTGCTGGCGCGGGACGGACAGCACAATGCGGCTCTGGCACAGTACGAAAGTTGCCGCACCATTTTGGAAGAAGAGCTGGGCGTTGAACCGGCAACCGAAACGACGCAGCTTCAGCAGCGGATTCAGGCGGCCAAGCAAGCAACACCATCTCCCCTGCCCATGCCTGCCACGCCTTTTGTGGGGCGGCAGTCGGAACTGGCCTTCATTAGCCAAACGCTTGACCAGCCCAACTGTCGCCTGCTCACATTGATAGGGGCTGGTGGTGTGGGCAAGACGCGGCTGGCTTTGGAAGCCGCCACCCTGCGCCAAACCGATTATTTGAACGGCGTCTATTTTGTGTCGCTTTCCAGTGTAGAAACGGCCGCCGATCTTCCCCTGGCCATTGCCAACAGCCTCAATTTGGCGTTTCAGGGGCAGGCAGCCACTGAATCCCAGCTCCTTCAGGCATTGGCAAATCAGGAATTGCTGCTCATTTTGGACAATATCGAGCACCTACTGCCAGAAGCAGTACGATTTGTCAGTCGCCTGCTGCAAGCTGCCCCGGCCATCACCCTGTTGGTAACCTCGCGTGAGCGGCTGCGCCTGCCCGCCGAGCAAAGCTTCGACCTGATGGGGCTAACCGATAATGACGTGGCAGAACATTTTTTTCTCGCCTGTGCCCGTCGTGCTTTGCCTGATTTTACGCTAACGGCCGCTACGCGAACGGCCGTTCACCACATTTGCCAATTAGTAGATGGATTGCCGCTGGGGATTGAGCTGGCGGCGGCCTGGGTGCATCTGCTTTCCTGCGCCGAAATTGCCCAGGAAATTGAGCAAAATATTGATTTTTTGGCCGCGCCGGAAACGGGGCGACCCGCACGGCACCAAAGTTTGCGTGCTGTATTTGAATATTCATGGCGGCTGCTGACGCCAGCCGAACAGGGTGCGCTGCAAAGATTGGCGGTGTTTCGCGGGGGCTTTACACGCGAGGCAGCGCGGGAAATCGGCGGTGCCAATTTGCTGATGCTGCGTTCGCTAGTGGACAAATCACTGCTATACCGCGCCAACGAGCCAAACGACCGGTATGGTTTGCTAGAGGTGCTGCGCCAGCACGTTCTGGACAAGTGGGACGACGCTGAGGAAGCGGCCACGCGGGATAGCCACAGCCGGTATTACGGCCGTTTCTTGCAAACCCACGAGCCAAATTTACGCTCCCAAACCCGCCGTGAAACGGTGACCTTGCTGGCGGCCGAACTGGAAAATTGCCGCCGCGCCTGGCAAACGGCCGTAACCCGCAATCCGCTAGATATTCCTGCGCTCTCAAGTTTTATCAATAGCTTGTATGCCATCTTCCATACCCGCGCCTGGTTTAAGGAAGGGTACGATTTGTTGCTTCTGCCGCTGGAAAAATTAAAAGCTACCTCTGATTCCGCCGACCGGAACCAGGTATTGAGCCGCCTGCTGGCGCGGTTGGGCAGCCTGGCGGCCTACATGGGGCAATTTGAACAGGCACTTACGCATCACCAAGACAGTTTGGCATACGGCCGCAACGCCGCCACGCCCCTGGATTTAGCCACCAACTACATCGGGCTGGCTCAAGTAAATGACGTACTGGGCAATCTAACAGAGGCGCAAGCACATGCCCAAAACGCCTACAACCTGTACGAAGCTGAAGAAGATGAAGAGGGGATGGTCGTGGCGCTACGCAAGATGGCCAGCGCGGCACAGGGCGTAGGTAAATTTGAAGAGGCGGTTGAGATTTATCGTCGCTGCCTGGCCATTTGTCGCCGCGCCGATGATTTACAAGGCATTGCCCGTGCCAGCACAGGCGTGGGCAACGCCCTGGCCGATTTGGGTGCCTACGAGGAAGCACAGGCAGCCTATCTGGAAAGCCTGGCCATCTACCAGCAAATGAACAACCAATACAGCACTGCGCTGGTGTTGGGCAATATTGGCACCATCGAGTCTGAATTGGGGCGACAGGCCCAGGCGCGTACCCGGTACGAGGAAAGCTACGCGATCTGTGCCAAGATTGGCGACCAGGCGGGCATGGGTATCGCGCTCATGAATATCGCCATTACCCACGAGCGAGAAGAACACCTTGAGGAAGCGCGTGACTGGTATCAGAAAGGCATCAAAATTCTGAAGCAGGTTAATTATGTGGCGGTTTTGCCAACGGCACTCGTCGGCATTGGCCGCGTTTTGGCACGTTTGGGCAATATAGAAGCAGGACGCGCTTATCTACATGAATCGTTGCAGCTTTGCCAGGTGAACGGGCTATTGCCGCCGTTGCTGCGGGGAATCGCTACGGCCAGCTTGCTGCTACAGTTGGAGGGGAAATCTCAACGTGCCCTGTCTTTTGCCCTGGTGGCCAAGCAGCATCCTAAAAGTAATAAAGAGACGATAATCATGGGGGAGCAAATGGTGGCAGCACTGCATGAGAGCCTTCCTCCAGAAATAATTGCCATCGCCGAGGCCTGGGCAAATGAGACGCCGTTTGCCGATGTGGTAACGGCCGTTCTCGCCGAAACTGCTCCCCAAAGTCCGTAAAGATTTACACATTGACTAAGTATTTGTAACCTCAATCAACTAATTCAGGTAATGGTGTAAATCGGCACCGTATTGTGGCTGGCGCAGCTTTTTCAGCATATCGGCTATATTCCCCTTACCGCCAAGCCACCAACGCTCAAGCAGCAGGTTAGACAAGTTGCATATTGACAACGTTGTCATTTTGGGGTAAACTGTATGACAACGTTGTCAATGGAAGAGATAGGGACATAATCACTAGATGACCACAATTAAGGATGTAGCCAAACGAGCAGGCGTCTCCTTCAAAACTGTCTCACGCGTTCTTAATGATGATACGGCCGTGCGCGACTCCACCCGCGCTAAGGTCATGGAAGCAGTCAAGGAGCTGGATTATCGGCCCAACATGATGGCTCGCAGCTTGCGCTCCCAACGAACCCACACCATCGGCTTCATTTCAGACGAAATCGGCACCTCTCCATTTGCTGGCAACATGCTTCAAGGTGCCCAAGATCGCGCCTGGGAACAAGAGATTCTGCTTCTTTCAATCAATACAGGCCGCGACCCAGATCTCAAGAAGACGGCCGTTGAAACATTATTAGACCGCCAGGTGGATGGCATTGTTTACGCAGCCATGTATCATCGAGCTGTTAATCCCCCGGCGGCAATCTACACAACCCCTTCTGTTTTGCTTGATTGTTATGTTGAAGACAATTCATTGCCGTCTGTGGTGCCAGATGAACATTTGGGTGGATACACTGCAACCCAGCATCTCATCAATCGAGGATATCGAAAAATCGCCATGATCAATCATGATGGCCAACTGCCAGCATCTACGGGGCGTGAAGCTGGTTATCGTCAAGCTTTGCTTGAAGCAGGTATTCAATTTAATCCCTTATGGATTATCCGAAACCAATCACGTATGGACGGAGGATATCGGGCGGCAAATCAATTAATTCAGCAAGTACCCGACATTGAGGCAGTTTTCTGCTTCCATGATCGGATGGCAATGGGTGTTTACCAAGCGCTCAATGAGCGTCAAATAAAAATCCCAAACGATATTGCCATTGTTGGCTTTGACAATGAACCAGACTTTGCTGAATATTTCCGCCCCCCGCTAACAACTTTGGAACTGCCCCACTATGAAATGGGCCGATGGGCTGTCAATCACCTGATAGAACTGATCGCGAATCCAAACGAACAATTTGCGGCAAACAAGCACAAAAAAACATGGGAATGTCCACTCATTGTCCGCGAGTCAAGTTAAGCTTGAAAGGAGGTGTTCTTGCAATAGAGAAGATGAAGATAAGGAAGAAGGATGCGATGAGAGATACCGGCAACTTAGCGGAAGACAGTATCTCTCAAAAGGCGAACACATTAAAAGGATAGGACACCAATTAATCATGCTGCGCCCCCAAAATTATAGCAGGAACAGGGTATCGCAGCATAAGAGGTCCTTAAAACCATTACGAATGGAGGAGAACATGAAACGATATTCTTTATTGCTGCTTTTGTTGTTAGCCCTTGTTATGGTCGCCTGTGGCGGCAGCTCAGACGAGGCAGATAGTGCGGATGAAGCGGATACAACATCTGATACGGCCGTTGAAGAATCAGAAGATAGCGAAGAGATGGCCGAGGAATCTGATAGTGGTCCAATTACCATTTCGGTTTGGAATCATGCTGGTCAAGGTGGCGAGCGAGATGCCATTAACACAATTGCCACGGGCTTCAATGCTTCACAGGATACCTATGTGGTTGAAATTGTAGAATTGCCTGATGGCTCGTACACAGATCAGGTAAATGCAGCGGCCCTAGCAAATGATTTGCCCTGTTTGCTCGATTTTGATGGTCCACTGCTCTACAACTTTGCCTGGTCTGGCTTTTTGCAGCCGATTACAGGCTACGCTGATGACGCCATGCTGGACGATTTCTTACCTTCAATTGTTAACCAAGGCACCTACAACGGCGAACTGTACAGCTTAGGCCAATTCGACTCCGGTTTGGCAATTTATGCTAATAAAGCGTATTTGGAAGAAGCGGGTGTGCGCATCCCAACTAGCATTGATGATGCCTGGTCGTTGGCTGAGTTTGAAGACGCACTTGCAGCTTTGCAGGCCCTGCCCCAGGTTGAATACGCCATGGATATGCATTTCAATTACGGTCGTGGTGAATGGTACACTTATGGTTTCTCACCACTTCTGCAAGGGTTTGGTGGCGACCTTATTGACCGCAACGATTACCAAGCCGCCTCTGGCACCCTTGATGGGGATGCATCGGTTGCAGCCATGACCGCGCTACAAAGCTGGGTGGATGCAGGCTACGTTAATCCTGGGCAAACAACAGATGACGATTTCTACGGCTCAAAAATCTCTGCACTCGCTTGGGTTGGCCACTGGATGTACAACACCCACAAAGATGAACTAGGCGACGACTCCATCTTGATTCCAATGCCAAACTTAGGTGATGGTGCAGCAACAGGCATGGGCTCCTGGAACTGGGGCATCACCAGCTCTTGTGAAAACCCAGATGGTGCTTGGGCGTTCCTCGACTACATGCTGGCCTCAGAGAACATCTTGATCATGACAGATGCCAATGGTGCCGTGCCTGCCCGCTTTTCTGCACTGGAGCAACGGGATGAACTGTATGGTGAAGATGGCGATCTGAACATTTTCATCCAGCAATTAAACTCCGAAGTTGCCGTGCCGCGGCCAATTACGCCAGCTTATGCAACCATCACCAGTGAATTTTCGTTTGCGATTGATTCCATCGTAACCGGAGGTGATGTGCAAAGTGCCCTGGGTGATGCCGCAGCAAACATCGATTTGGATATTGAAGACAACAATGGGTATGAGTAATAAATAATCAGACAGATAAAATAATCGTTAAATAAGTAGAATGCAGGGAAGGAAACGGCCGTTTCCCTCCCTGCCAAACCCAAATCCTTACACCCTTCGAAATAACAGAATTATTTATTTAAGAGGAGGCAATCCTATGGCTTCGCAAGTCACTGTTCGCCGAACAAGCTGGCGGCGTACTGAAGGCCGATTGGCTTGGTTGTTCGCGTCCCCGGCGCTGATTTTACTTATCGTTTTTGTCATAGTGCCATTTGTAATGGCAATCATCTACTCTTTCACCAACCAACGTCTTGTCCCAGGTCCTAATCCCACAGAATTTGTAAGCCTGCGGAACTTCACACGCTTGATTGAAGACCAGCGGTTCATCCGCGCCCTGCTCAACAATTTTCTGTTTGTCGGGGTCGTTGTTCCGGTACAAACAACACTCGCGCTGCTTTTGGCCGTGTTAATCAACCAAAAGCTCAAATTTGTGAACTTCTTTCGCACTTTGTATTTCAGCCCGGTGGCAATCACCATGGTGGTCGTTTCCGTTGTGTGGGCATTCCTTTATGAAGCCAGTGCCAACGGCACCATCAACCAATTTGTGAACTTTGTTACGTTTGGCCTGGTTGGCCCTCAAGATTGGCTCGGCGACAATCGATTGGCATTTGGTGCCATTATGCTGCTGTCCATTTGGCAGGGCGTTGGCTTCCAAATGGTTATTTTCTTGGCTGGTTTGCAGGAAATTCCATACTCCCTATACGAAGCTGCCCAAATTGATGGCGCGACGGTTCGGCAGCAATTTTTCAACGTCACGTTGCCCATGTTACGTAACACAACTTTGTTTGTTGTGATTTCGACAACCATTTTGGCTTTTCAACTTTACGCACAGGTGGAGGTATTAACCCGTGGCGGCCCACAAAATTCGACCCAAACCATGGTCTTTTACACCAAAGTGATGGGGTTTGAACAAGGCCGCATTGGGTATGCTTCAGCCATTACCGTCATCTTTTTTCTGATTGTGTTAGCTGTCTCCTTAATTCAGCGACGTGTGCTGAGTGAGGATCGGTCTGTGGAGTAGTGTCATGACGACAACCATGCAAAAATCACCTTCTATTCGTGCCAGCCTGACCTGGCAAAAAAGAGTCAGTAGCTTTTTAGGCTACACGGCACTCGTCTTACTTGGGTTCTTCTTCCTGTTTCCAACCGTGGTGATGATAGTTCTCTCATTACAACCTGAAGAATCGCTAATCACGCAGGACATGGGCTCCATTTGGATGTTTATTCCCCGTGCTTTCTCCTTACAAAATTACATAGATGTGTTTGAGCGAGTTGATTTTCCGCTTGCTTTTGGCAATTCAATTTTAATTGTGGGCTTAACAATTGTTTTTGGGCTGTTTTTCAACAGCTTAATTGCATACTCGCTGGCTCGTATTCAGTGGAAAGGACGTAATTTTGTTTTGGCTGCTGTTGTCGCGTTGATGATTATTCCTTTTGAGGCAATTGCTGTACCGTTGCTCAAAGTTGTGAATGAGTTTGGCTGGTTAAACTCTTACCACGTTCAAATCATCCCCTTCATTGCAGATGCGTTCTCTATCTTTCTTTTCTACCAATTTTTTATTGGCATTCCCAAAGATTTAGAAGAGGCTGCTTTTGTTGATGGTGCCAGCCGGTTCCGCATGTATTGGCAAATAATTGTGCCATTATCTTTACCTGTTTTTGCGACAGTGGCGATTTTGCAATTCATTTTTAAGTGGGGCATGCTGCTTTGGCCTTTGATGGTAACGCGCGGCGCGGAATTTATGCCACTCCCCTTGGCGATGAACACGCTTTATGGGCAAGCACCATTTTTGTGGGGAGATCGGTTTGCATTTGCAGCCTTGATGACCTTACCCACGCTAGCGATTTTCCTCATCTTCCAAAAATGGTTTGTGCGTAGCGTTGCCAGCAGTGGTGTGAAAGGATAATTATGGCTCTGCATATTCCAGACAAATGGGTGTGGGATTTTTGGTGTGCGCAAGATGGGGCCGATTACCATATCTTTTACCTGCAAGCGCCCCGCTCCTTAAAAGAAGAGCGTTTGCGTCATTGGCACGTGTCTGTTGGGCATGCTGTTTCTACAGATTTGGTGAATTGGCAGGTTTTGCCGGATGCATTGGCACCATCCCCAGAAAGCAGTGATTTATGGGATAACTTTACAACGTGGACTGGCAGCATTATTTATCATGATGGGCTTTGGTATATGTTTTATACGGGCGTGAATCGTGCTGAAGAGGGGCTCATTCAGCGAATTGGTTTGGCGACATCATCTGACTTGATGAATTGGCAGAAGCATGAGAACAATCCTGTTCTAGAAGCCAATCCTAAATGGTATGAGCAGCTAGACCAATCGCTTTGGCACGATCAGGCTTGGCGTGATCCGTGGGTTTTCCGGCACAATGGCCGTTTCCATGCCTTCATCACCGCGCGAGGATTGGAAGGAGAGCCGTCAGCCCGTGGGGTTGTTGCCCATGCAATTTCTGATGATCTTGTTTCTTGGCAATGCCAGCCACCCGTTGCCCACCCTGGGGAGTTTGGCCATCTGGAAGTACCTCAATTGGTTGAAATTTCTGGTCGCTGGTACCTCATTTTTTGTGTGGGTCACGAACAATATGCCAACGCTCGACGAGCGCGAGCCTCATCGGCCAATGTAACTGGCACACATTACCTGGTTGGTGATTCCCCGCTTGGCCCATTCAAAATGATCGAGGATTCTTTCTTATTGGCCGATCCGTTTGGCATGAACTATGCAGGAAAGGTTTTGCGCGATCCAGAGGGGAATTGGGTGTTGATGACCTCTCTTTCCTGGACAGACAATGGCGGCTTTATTGGCAAAATTGCCGATCCGATGCCCATAACCGTGCACCCGGACGGGCGATTGACTGTTGATTAACTGACAAATAAGGGCGCAATGAAGGCAAAATTTATGAGAACGGCCGTACTCACCCTTGATGGCTTCAAAATTCAAGAAGAACCTATTCCCAAACTTAAAGAAAATGATATTTTGGTCAAGACGCTTGCCTGCGGTGTGTGCAGTGGCGACCTATTTGTATACCAAAATCGGACTGATTTCGTAGACAGTTACAATCGGTTGGGACATGAAGCCAGTGGGGAAGTAACGGCCGTTGGCCCCAACGTGACTAACTTTGTCCCGGGCGATCTTGTAACTGCCCTTAGCCTGCCTGCATACAGTGACTATTTTGTGGCACAATCAGAGGAGCTAGTGAAGCTGCCCACAGGGATAAATCCCACATTTGCCCTAGGCGAAGCAATCGCCTGCTGCGTCCACGCGGCCAACCGATTTGGCATTCAGTCTGACAATCGGGTAGCGATTGTAGGCTGTGGCTTCATGGGACTGATCTGCCAGCAGTTGGCTGCACACCAGGGGGCGGGCTTTATCTGCGGCATCGATCCGCTGCCAGAGCGGCGTGAATTGAGCCAAAAGTTTGGTGCAGCAGCGGTTTACGACCCAACGACCGTTTCTCATCAGCAAATTGTAGCCAATCGCGGGGAATTTGACGTAGTCATCGAGGCGGCAGGTGTACAAAACGCCGTGGATTTGTGTACAGAGTTGGTGACGCAACACGGCCGTATCATCCTCATTGGCTACCATCAATCCAACAATGGGTTGCGTACTGTCAACATGCAGCAGTGGAACTTTAAAGCGATTGATGTAGTAAACGGACACGTTCGCCGCCAAGATGAAAAAGTAGCAGCAATGCAGCAAGGTATGGAACTTTTGCAACAAGGGCATATCCACACCGAACCATTGGTGACGATCTACGACTTTGCCGAGACGGAACAAGCCTTCCAGGATTTGACAAATGGCGTGCCCAATCTGCTCAAAGCAGTGTTGAAAATGGGGGATGGGTGATGGCGTTTCGCTGGGGTATTTTAGCTACGGGCAATATCGCGGGGAGCATGGCGCAAGCATTGCAGGTGGTTGAAGATGCGGAATTGTTGGCTGTTGGCTCACGGTCACAAGCCTCAGCCGACGCTTTTGGCGATAGATGGCGCATCCCGCGCCGCTATGCCAGCTATGAAGCGTTGGCCGCCGACCCCAATATTGACATCGTTTACATCGCTACGCCCCACAATTTGCATTACGACAACATGAAATTATGCTTCAACGCGGGCAAACACGTCCTTTGCGAAAAGCCGCTGACGCTCAATGCCCCGCAAGCGACCGAATGTATCGCGTTGGCACGCGAGAAAGGCTTGTTTCTGATGGAAGCAATCTGGATGCGCTTCTTTCCCGCGCTGGCACAGGTGCGCCAATGGCTGGCCGATGGCGTAATTGGCGATGTGCGGCTGGTACAGGCGGGTTTTTGCTTTAATTTGCCCTTTGACCCCGCCCACCGCTTATACAATCGGGAATTGGGCGGCGGCGCGTTGCTCGACCTAGGCATTTATCCGCTTTCGTTTACGACAATGCTGTTTGGTTTTCCTGATGAAGTTTATGGCAAGGCGCAAATTGGGGAAACGGACGTTGATGAACTCAACACCATGACCCTCATTTATAACAGCAATATCACCGTCCAACTAACCAGCAGTATGCGCGTCAACAAACCCCGCGAAGCGTTTATCGTCGGGAATCGCGGCTATATCAAAGTCCACGACATCTTTTTCCGACCAGACCAATTAACTTTGCACGTAAATGGTGAAGAACCTCAAACGGTAAACGTACCCTTTCGCGGCAATGGCTACCCGCATGAAGTTGAAGAAGTGCACGCTTGTTTGCGAGATAGCAAATTAGAAAGCTCTCAAATGCCGCTGGATGAAACCTTGTATATGATGCAGCTCATGGATAATCTGCGGGCTCAGTGGGGAATTCATTATCCAGGGGAAACGATCTAACGCAGCCAGCGCGGGGCATTGGCTCGCTTGAGTTCATTTTCGATGGTGAGCTTAAAGATTTCCATGTTTTCGAACGGCCGTTTCAAATTAAACGCATCAATTGCCTTATTCAGTTCAGCAATCTCTTCAATCCACTTCAGGCAATAATCATCCCAGCTAATTGTCAGGCGATCCTTGTTGACACTAGCAACACCAAACTCCCGCTGGTGCCACGTCCATTGTCGCTCAATCTCAGCCCGCAGCCTAGCAACTTTGGCCAAAATCTCATTCCGCTGCAAAATCCAGACGGGTGGCAAATCATTCTCTTTCAACAGCTCATTTGCTAGCTCCATGTCGGCGGCATACGGATTTTTGTTTAAGTTGAGTGGCTTCCCCTTCCCCGGCAAATTGTCAAAATGCCCCTGCTCAAACCCGTCCTGAATAAGCTCCTCAATTAGATCAGCACGCTCATTCCGCATACGTGAGCGATATTCCGCAAAATCTGCCAAACTATCAACCGTCGTTTCATCATCATATTCTTTTTCAGACATTTGACATACCTTGTTTTTATAATCTGTTTCTTGGCTTGCTAACCATTCTGTAAAAGATTATAAGGGTTTTCGAAAGCGTATAAAAGCATAATAGCAAGTTAGTGATTATTTTCACATCTTTGTGGACAGCCATACAAAAACAGAGACAATTAGTGCAACAACCATTGGAGAAAGATTTGCAAACAAGGCAACAACAAAAATTGGAATGGCTACCTTACTACGACGTTTACTATGAGCGGGAACGGCATTCCATTAGCGGCAACATCAAAATAGCCCAAAATATTTACAGTCCCCAACTTGCCAATGAGCGGGATATTCTCATTTATTTGCCCCCGTCTTATGAACATAGCCAAAGCCATTACCCGGTGCTTTACATGCACGATGGCTACAATTTGTTTGACGAAGCCACCAGCTACACAGGCGAGTGGCATGTGGATGAAACGATGCAGCAACTGGCCCACGATGAAAACCTGGAAGCGATTGTGGTAGGCATTCCTAACATGGGCGTGGAACGATTGGCGGAGTACAGTCCGTTTATAGATGAAAAATACGGTGGAGGCCGAGGTGAGGATTATCTGGCGTTTTTAGTGCATATGGTCAAGCCATTGGTGGATACTTCTTTCCGTACCTTGCCCAACAAGCGCAATACGGGCCTTTTTGGCTCGTCCATGGGGGGTCTCATTAGTCTGTATGGCTTCTTTCATCATCCAGCAGTCTTTGGCTTTGCCGGGGTGATGAGCCCTTCGCTCTGGTTCGCCAATAGCGCCATTTTTGAATACCTTAAGCAAGCTCCGTTTCAGCAGGGCAAAATTTATCTGGATGCCGGAACGCGGGAAATGGGCGGCCATTGGCCGGATCAAGCCATTTTACGCAGCCGCTCACGCAAATATTACGGCCGTGTGCGCCGCATAAAGCGCATTTTGGCCAAAAAAGGGTACCGTCCTACCCGCAATCTGCTGCATATAGAGGACGCGGGTGGCGGCCACAATGAGGCAGCCTGGGCATCCCGTCTGCCCAACGCCATTCGCTTCTTTTTGGGAGCCCCGCTAAAAAAAGTGTCGTAATTTCCCCAAATTTGCCCTTATTCAGCCAAACAGGTACGATCTTGCAATGGTAAGCAACGATTCTGTGTTGCTTGCGTAGAGGGCTGAGACACGGCCGTTTTCACATGTCGTGATAAATTCAGCATCAGCGCTAGGTAAGTTGCAAGCCAGCTCCTGGCGCGGGAAGAGTGTATGTCTATTATTTCGGATCAAAAAATCAAGTCCGTGCCTCGTCGGGAGTTCAATAACGTCTACCCATCTCAAGATGCTGGATTAAGTGCCGCCACCAAACGGTGGTTACTGCTGGGCGGGTTGCTTTTGGTAGCTGTGCTTACCTGGGTAATGCGGGAATCATTATCCCAATGGCTCACCATTTTGAGTGACCAGCAGTTTGTGAGCAGCTACGTGCAAAGCTACGGGGCGTTGGCACCGCTGGTGCTGGCCTTTTTCCAGGTGTTGCAGGTCATTGTGGCCTTCATTCCGGGGCATGTGTTTGTGATTGCTGGGGGCTACATTTATGGGTTGCCCTGGGGTTTGATTTTTAACATTGTCTGCGTGGTGGCTGCCAGTCAGCTTGGCTTTTTGCTGGCGCGCTGGTTTGGTCGCCCTATTGTGCATCGGCTGGCTCCAGAGGCCACCATTAAAAAATGGGAAACCATTGCCGAAGAGCAAGGCTTCTTGTTTTTCACCATCGCCTTTGTGCTGCCTGTGTTCCCCACCGACGTGATGAACTTTGTGGCGGGGCTAACGGGCATCTCACCAAGAAAATTTTTGGCGGCCAACTTTTGGGTCGCCTGCCCAGCGTAACGCTGCTAACATTGATTGGATCACATGGATTGGAACTGTCTAACACAACCTGGGTGTTGCTAGCTTTGCTGGTAACGGCCGTTTATGTAGGGGGGCGGTTTGCCATTGTAAGTATTGAGCAGAAATATATGCCTAAGGAGAAGTTGCGTGGAAAAAAAGTACCAAAAACTGAAGGCGCGTCTACAGGAAATTAACGATCTCAATTCGGTCAACGCCCTGATGGGCTGGGACCAAAGCACCTACATGCCGCCAGGCGGCGCAGCAGCACGAGGTCGCCAGCAGGCAACCATTGGCCGCATTGCCCACGAAAAGTTCACTAACAAAAAGATTGGCAAACTGCTAGACAAGCTGGAACCGTGGGCAGAAACATTGCCTTACGACAGTGAAGAAGCCAGCCTGATCCGGGTGACGCGCCGCAACTATGACCAGGCAGTTAAAGTCCCGGCTCAGTTGATTGCCGCCCTCTCTGAACATGCGGCCGCTGCGTACCAAACCTGGGCTAAAGCCCGCCCAGAGAACGATTTTGCAATGGTACGGCCGTATCTAGAGAAAACCCTCGACTACTCTCGCCAAATTGCCAACTGCTTCCCCGGCTACGACCACATCGCTGACCCCCTTATTGACTTTTCTGACCAGGGCATGAAAGCTGAGAGCGTCCGCGCCGTCTTTGCCGACCTGCGCGAGCAGCTCGTGCCGCTGGTGCAAGCCATCACCGCGCAAGAACCAGCCGACGATAGCTGCCTACACAAAAGCTATCCAGAAGATGAGCAGCTTGCCTTTGGCTGGCAAATTGCCCAAGCCTACGGCTACGATACGAATCGCGGCCGTCAGGACAAAACCCACCATCCCTTCATGACCAAATTCTCTTTGGGCGACGTGCGTATCACCACCCGCACCAAAGAAGATGATCTTAGCGAGGCACTCTTTAGCACCCTCCATGAAACCGGCCATGCCCTGTATGAGCAAGGCATTGACATGTCATTAGAAGCAACACCGCTGGCTGGCGGCACTTCCTCTGGCGTGCATGAAAGCCAATCGCGCCTGTGGGAAAATCTGGTGGGGCGCAGCCGAGGCTTTTGGGAACATTACTACCCCAAACTGCAAGCCGCTTTCCCCGACCAGCTTAAAGATGTGTCGCTAGACACCTTCTACGCCGCCATCAACAAAGTGCAGCGGTCCCTCATCCGCACCGATGCCGACGAAGTAACCTACAACCTACACGTCATGATTCGGTTCGATTTGGAGCTGGCGCTGCTGGAAGGCAGCATGGAAGTGAAAGATTTACCAGAGGCGTGGCACGGCCGTTACCAATCTGACCTCGGTTTGCAAGCCCCTAGCGACGTGGACGGTGTACTGCAAGATGTGCATTGGTATGCTGGATTGGTTGGTGGGGCCTTCCAGGGATACACGCTGGGCAACATCATGTCGGCTCTGTTTTACGACCAGGCGCTGCAGGCACACCCAGACATTCCTAGCCAGATTCAGCAAGGCGAATTTGGCACACTGCACACCTGGCTTAAAGAGAACATTTACACCCACGGCAGCAAATTCACCGCCAACGAACTGATCGAGCGCGTTACAGGCAACCCGCTCACTATTGACCCGTACATCGCCTACCTCAAAAACAAATTTGGTGAGCTGTACGCGCTCTAGGGTAATGTGCTTATACCTATGTGACAGTCACTTTGGAAGTGACTGTCACGTGAAAGACCGGCTTGAGAAAGTCGGTTTTTTTATTTCCGACTTGTCAAAACAACTTTCAATGAGTAAATGCGTATTGTGCAACATAACTTTTGGTAAATTTTCAATCAGAATCGGTACTTGATATTTCCGGTCTGAGTTTATGTGTAAAAACCAAAAAGAATTTTGAATAAGAATGAGCGCGAAATTGGTTTTTACTTGGCAAACCACAGAGAAATCGCTCGTTGATTTTCAAGTTGTTTTCTGTGGTTTGCACAACTTCTTGAGGTGACGATAATGAAAAAGTTGACTATTTTTGTACTGTTGGGGGGGATGTTTTTGCTAGCGGGTTGCATCAGCCAGGTGGCAGTTGGCCCCACCCAAACAGATTCCCAATCGGTGGAATTAGGTGACGTAGACTCTGTTCGGGTTGAAATCAAGATGGGTATTGGCGAACTAGATGTAACTAGCGGCGCATCCAATTTACTGGACGCGGAATTTACCTACAACATTGAAGATTGGAAGCCTGAGGTGAACTATGAGACGCGCGGCGACATTGGTGAGCTGCAGATCACGCAGCCAGGTGGCGAAATCAATGGCATCCCGGATGATAACATCGAATATCGTTGGGAGATTGCCCTGCAAAATGATGTGCCGATGAGCCTGGATGTGGATTTGGGCGTCGGTGAAAGCAATCTCACATTAGGCGGTCTGCAATTGCAAACCCTGGTGGTAGACACAGGCGTTGGCGAATCCACAATTGACCTAACAGGAAATTGGCAAGACGATGTAGATGTAGAAATTAACGGGGGCGTTGGCGAGGCAACCATTTACTTGCCAGATAATGTTGGGCTGCGCGTGGAAGCGAACACGGGGATTGGTTCTTTGGTGGTAAACGGGCTGCAAAGAGAGGGGGACTCGGACCTGTACACCAACGAATCGTACGGCAATGCGGATGTAAACATGACGGTGGACATCAGCGGCGGCATTGGCGAGATTACCGTGCTGGTTGGAAGATAAACTTTCTATCTTCGCCCTGGTTTTGGGACACAGATAAACACTGATAAAAAATAGTGTTTATCTGAGTCCTTTTTATTTTTGCAATTAGTTTACTGAAAAGTTGCCCATCTCTTGCTGGGGAAACTGCTTGAGGATGTCAATCTCGCGCCGATATTGATTGGTGAGGAAGTTGAGGGCATTAGACACTTTCTTGGCTTCCAGCAGGGATTGTTTGGTTTCCAATGACACTTGCAGCAGCGAAGCGGCCATGTGGCTCAGTGCTTCTGGCTCAGTGGGCACCTGAGTGGGATCAAACTCAATGTTGTCGGCCAGCGTAGTAAGCGTGGTGAGGTAATTTAGAACGAGCGGATGGAGTTCATTGGCGGCCACTTGCAGGGGGGCTGTTTTTTCTGGTAGGTAGGGTAACTGCTCTACCTCCCCAACCAAGTAAGGCTTTTTGCGGTGCAGCGCAGTGACGCGGAACCGCTCTTGCCCTACCGTCATGATGAGGAGACGGCCGTCTTCCAACTGCTCCATCTGCGTAATAACAACCATACAGCCAACGTCGTGCGGTATCACTGTCGGATCCCCCTCTACCCGCCCCTGCCGAATGAGTAAAATGCCAAACGGGGATTTTTCTTCTGTGCAGTAGCGCACCATCTCCAGGTAGCGCGGCTCAAAGATGTGCAGCGGCATCGGCCAGCCAGGGAACAGAACGGTGTTAAGGGGGAACAATGGAATTTCCATGCGATCATTATACACAATCCACCGTTTTGTTAGGGCGTATTCATCCTTTGCTTAACTTCTTGGGCTAACGAATATTGTCAAATCACCTCCAAAGTTTTATACTGCTTTCATTCTTGTTTTTGGCGGTGTCAGGCAGTTTATCCCGCAACTGTGCCGGATAAAACCCTTGTTTTCATCATATCCTGCAGTTTGTGCAGGTATTATACCCAAATTGGGGGATTATCCAGCATTAAAGGCAAAAATCTGCTGGATAAACCGAATTTTGGTGGTTTATCCAGCATCGGTGCAGGTTAATAAGTAGTCAGGGCGGCTTATGTAAAGTTGCGTTGTGCCGAACAACAAAATTCTTGGTACTTAAAGGCCATTCTACAAACCAAAACGCCACCCTAACAAAGGCTTAAAGCTGACGCGCCATAAGGAAACAAGCATGCAGCTTAAGCAACTGAACGGCGGACAAAAGAAATTCAATAAACTAATTTCAAAAGGTAGGCCAACATGTCTTTGCGTTTTCATGAAATTGCAGAAGCAAATCATCAACTTCTAAACCCATTTACCGAACAACAATTTATGCTTTTGGGAGAGATTTGTCGCCTAGATCAAGCTATGAATATGCTTGATCTGGCTTGCGGTAAGGGCGAAATGTTGTGCCGCTGGTCACAAAAGTTCGGCATTAGCGGTGTAGGTGTGGACATAAGTAAGACATTTTTGGCAGCAGCAGAAAAACGAGCAGCAGAACTAAACGTAGCTGATAAAATAACATTTATTTATGGTGATGCAGGAGAATATCCTCAGCCGAGCCATAGCTTTGATTTAGTAAGTTGCATTGGAGCAACTTGGATTGGCAATGGCTTGGTAAGCACTTTAGAATTAATGAAGTTGGCTCTTAAGCCAGATGGTCTTCTCTTGGTAGGAGAGCCTTATTGGAACGAAACTCCACCAGATGCCGCTTATGACGCAATGAATATTGATAAAGGCCTCTTTGTTTCTTTGGCAGGTACATTAGAACGGTTTGAGTCAGTTGGTATGGAACTGATAGAAATGGTACTTGCCACCCCAGAAAGTTGGGATCGATACGTCAGCCCACAATGGATGGCGGTTGATGACTTCTTACGCGATAACCCCAATGATCCCGATGCCCAATCCTTGAGAGAATGGATAAATAGCACACGACGTAGCTATCTCAAGTATGGAAGACGATATTTCGGATGGGGGGTATTTGTACTTAGAGCAGTATCTCCATATTCAGTAGAGACCAGCATCGCCTAATCGCTAAGGTGTATGCTTCATAAGCTCGATAGCCGCCTAATGCCTGCTTCACCTGACCTAGCGGCAGGTGAAGCGGGCGTTAGGCCGCCAATTTTTCCGGAAACTCCATCTTCTCAATCTCACCAAGCTAGTTCTCTATTTGGAAGCTTAAGGGTCAATTCATATGAAACAGATTGACCCTTAAAGCCCCAAGAATACCCACTTAAATGTCTAGGCACCTTTGAGCGGTTGGACGATTTCAGTTAGCCATTCGGCCGGATCGGGTACTTCACCGGGGTCTGTGATGTAGCTTTCCCACGGTGCGCCGCTTGCTTCCTCATTATTCTCAATCATCCATTGCTGAATCGCTTCATAACCTAAGTTGAGCGTATCGTAAGGGCCCTTGTGGATGGTGGAGACGACATCGCCACCAGCAAGCGACCCAGCCATGATTTCACCAGAACCTTCCGCAGGTCCCGCAACTGGCATCCCCGCCTCAATGGTAGCTAGCCCTGGCCCAAAACTAATATACCGAGTGGTTGGTGGCCCAGCGAAGGGGATGCCCTGGGCAGTTGCGTATTGAAACACGGGGCCAAGCATATTGGCAAGGGCGGTGGCAATTTCCTCTGGTTTTACTTGGTTCCGCATGTATAAAAATGGGGTTTCTGCAATTGTCTTTTTTGTGATTTCGTAACTCATGTTTTCTCCTTTTTTCGTTTTGCTTTTTGGTTTTCCCCCGACTGAAACACGGTAAAGCGTAATGCAAGGTGCGGTTCGATTGGCCGTTTCCAGGTGCAGCCGATAGTGGTGAACGAAATGGTTGAAGGTAGCTCGCTGCTGTTCACGAAACTTGCTTGGCGACTGCGAAAACATGGCGCGGAAGGCGCGTGAGAAGCCTTCATGACTGTCGAACCCTGCGTCGAGGGCGACTTCAAGCACGCTTTTTTGGGTGACAAGCAGGGCTGCCGCCGCACGCTGTAGCCGCACACGACGGCTAAATTGCAACGGGCTTTCACCGACCTCGGCAGTGAAAATGCGCTGAAGATGGAAGGGGGAACGGCCGTCCAGCGCGGCCAGATCGGCAAGGGTTTTTATCTCACCATCGACTTCTACAAGTTGAGCAAGCAGCGGAAGCAGTTCTTCAAGTCGGGTCATGACGAATTGAATGTTATCACAAGGTCAAATGCGCTTCCTGACCATTCTTGCGGTTTTGGCCGTTACAGTTGATGCGGCCGTTCTCTTATAATGATAAACAATTCATCTAACTCCAGCCAGAGTGTCCCAAAGATGTGAAGCTGCATGTGCCAGCATAAAACAGCGGATTTCCCATGTACTCGTTATACACAACAGAGAACTACATAAACCCATTTTTTGGGTCAATACAAATGAACTGCACAATCAGAATTTGTTAGTGAGAGATTAAAATGCATGACTTTTAACTCTCATTAGGGTTCACAAAAATACAAGATTTGCGGTTTTGAAGCAGTCTTTAGGTCAATTATCCATTGTTCCTATTGACAAACCGCAATTATCTTTAATGATGGTACTCACGTACTAGCGCTCATTTACAAATCGGGATTAAACCATTTTCAATTTTCTGAATCGTAATGAATTCATCTAACGTCACCGGAGGTGCATGATGAAAAAGTCAGGAAAAACGAAAGACGTTCGAAATAAGCGTTGGAAAAATAATCAAGAACCTTACTGGGAGAATAAGGACTCTGAAATTCACAAGGTAAGGAATCCAGAAAATAGAAAAATGCGCTGGATGAAGTACGATCGCATCCCTGATTTGGAGAGTGGTAAACCAATTGGAAGATTGCAAGTAGAGTTCTTGCGAATATCGCACTTTTTTAAAAAGATCATAAAAGGTCTTTTGCTCAACAACCTTATTTGGTTGCTCGTCAAAATTCTTATACCTTTACCTACTACAATTGTAGTTCTATTTATCCTTATTGATTCCCCCTCAGTACCAAGCAACGAAACCGCAAATAATCTAGCCCCGACTGAAACGATTGTCACGGTTACCCCTTCTGAATCGGCTACTCTCTTTTCCTCGGCAGAAGACAAACCTAACCAAACCCCTGAACCACCTGCCCCTGAAGCCTCTACAGGTGACAACGTCTCTGAACCATCTGTATCTGAGACCTCTACGGAAGTTGAACCTGACCAAATCCTTGAACCACCCGCCCCTGAGGCCTCTACAGGTGACAACATCTCTGAACCATCTGTATCTGAGACCTCTACGGAAGTTGAACCTGACCAAATCCTTGAACCACCTGCCCCTGAGGTTTCTACAGGTGACAACATCTCTGAACCATCTATATCTGAGGCCTCTACGGAAGTTAAACCTGACCAAATCCTTGAACCACCTGCCCCTGAGGCTTCTACAGGTGACAACATCTCTGAACCATCTATATCTGAGGCCTCTACGGAAGTTAAACCTGACCAAATCCTTGAACCACCTGCCCCTGAGGCTTCTACAGGTGACAACACACTTGAACTATCTCCTATCTTGGAGCTAGACAGATGTGGTATGGTCTACAGTTATTTAACTCGTGCAATTACTCTTGAGAATAATGCTTTTGCATTGGAGTATGCCAGTTCCCTTCATAAAAATTGTGTGGAATTAGAACTAGCTTCATGCAAAATGGTTTACGATTATTTAATTGGGGCAATTACTCATAAGAATAGTGCTTTTGCGCTGGAATATGCCAAATTCCTTTATAGCAATTGCTAAACCTTTCAATAATTCTATGACTTATGCGGCCGTTCCCTTGTAATCACAAACGATTCATCCAAAAACCATAACCCACCGTTGCGCTGGAGGACTTCACGGGTGGCTTCCAGGTAGGCTCCGCTGTTCAGTACGGGGTTGAGGCGCTCATCATCCATTTGGGCAACGTAAACGGCCGCATTCCACGCCGCCAGCAGGTTAGAGGTGCCGATCTGGCTGGTTTCGTCTGGCAAGGAGTGTAGCTGGTAAGTAAAGAGGGAATGCTCATCGGAGAAAATGTCGAAGGTGAGTTCAGGATGGCTTTGGCCCAAAGAGTCTCGCAGAGCTTTGATGAGTACGTGGCGGGGCGTCCAGAATGGGTCTTCGTCCGGCCAAATTTTACGGATGATTTCCATGCCCGGATCGTGCCCGGTGGATTGTACCACCACCATGCGCCCACCTGGCGCAAGGGCAGAGGCCAATGGCGCAAGGACAAATTTCACCTTTTTATCGGCCGTTTGGCGGGCACGGTAAGGCTGAGCAGCAATAATTAGATCATAATCTCCTGCCAGCGGCCCCGGCTTGGGAATGGTGGCGTCGAGGATGAATTTATGGTCTTCGCGGTAGAGGACAACGGCGGACGGCCGTACATACAGTGGATTGCCCGTTTTAGGGCTGGTGCGGGTCTGCCAACCATCAGCTAATTCAGTTTGCAACCCCTTGATCTGATTGTCAAAATCGTAAGCGGTGTTGCCTTGCAGCGGCACATCGAGCCAATTGATAGCTGCTTGCGCCTCCGGCTTACGCGGGCGTAGCCAGGGCGCCTCTGAATAATACATATTGGTCAGCACCACCACCGTCAGTGGATGTTCCACAAAGCGTTCCGCCAGCTTGTTTAGCCCCAGCCGTGCATCCTCCAGGCTCGTTTCTTTGGCGACGATGAGGAAAGGAACGGTGGGAAAGCGGCGATGGAGATTTTGCATCACGCGCATCAGTACGGTGCCATCCCCCATGCCCGCATCGAAGAGGCGGAAATCTGGCGGCGTGGGCTGGATTTGGTCTAGCTCCATGCCCACGCGCTCGGCTACCACCCACTTCTCGCTGGTGGTGGTTACAAAAAGCAAATATTTTTCACGATTGTCAAAAAAGCGGAAATGTTCGGGGTGGTTGTGTTGGTTGGCCATTTCTGACTCCTGTGAGAGACTACAAAAGTCTTCCGGAGACTTTTGTAGTCTACCTGCGTAAATTTAGTTACTCAGCAAGGATAGCATAATGATAAATCAATCCACAAAAATGCAAGAATTGGCTCTTGAATATTTTCCCTTCCAAACCTACGACAAAGTGCGCTATGCCGACACTGACAGGCAGGGGCATGTGAACAACGCTGTCTTTGCCACTTTTTTGGAATCCGGGCGTGTGGAGTTTCTGTACGATCCGCAAAACCCGCTGGCGGCAGAGGGAGCCGCCTTTGTGATTGTGAACCTGAACGTGAATTTGCTGGCAGAAATAAAGTGGCCGGGGCGGATTGAAATTGGCACTGGTGTTACGAAGGTGGGGAATAGTTCGTTATCACTTTTGCAAGGGTTGTTTCAGAACGGCCGTTGCGTCGCCACCGCCGCAACTGTCATTGTGCAAATGAACGAGCAAACCAGAAAGTCACACCCCCTCACCGACTCAGCCAGAGCGTTTCTAATCCAACACCATTTGCCTACAGACAAAACTCCTGAATAATATAAACAGTCCTGCCACTTCAATGAGGTATTACGGTTATGTCAATTGAACTAATTGTTGCGATTATTGCAATAGTAATATCTTCCATCTCCCTACTGTTTGCTGGAATCCAGACGAGAAGTGCAACGAAAGCAAACAAGATCAATCAACAGCTAGAAAAGGGGAATGCAGTCATTCATTTTACGAGTCGTTTCTTCGATTTGGCTCAATCAGGTAATCCTGATAGTCAAATTAATAATCCAGAATGGGCTTACCAATTCTGGAGCCTACACGCAACGGAATTCTACTTTTTTCATCACGGGATTCTGCCTGAGTTTATATATACCCTATGGATGATTGATTTATCAGAATCATTCTCGGGGAGTATGAAACAGCAATTCATAGAATCTCAAAAATCATATCTTGCTACTTACACATTGAGTTATCCATTGATGGCTGACTTTTTTGGTGATTTACAAAAAATCGTACGGGATTTCAATGATGAAGGACAAAGAAATCGCAAAGTGGCGGAATTTGTGTCAAATTGGATAAAAGTTAATCGGGCAGAGCTTTGATGGTAGACGGCCGTACATTGAACAAATTACTTTCGACTGAACAGGTTCACGCCTGGCTCAACAACTATCATCATGCTGAGATCAGAAATCTTGAGTCTCTTTCCGGCGGCTTCTGGTCCTCGGCCTATGCCTACCAAGTTGGCACGGATGCGCTGGTGCTGCGGCTCAGCGAAATGGCCGAAGGGTTTGCAATTGATAAGGCGGCGATGCACTTCAAAAGCCCACACCTGCCTGTTCCCAGGGTCATTGATATTGGTCAGGCGCTGGGTTTTCATTATGCAATTTCGGAAAGGCATGACGGCCGTTTCATCGAAACTACCGCCGCCAGTGAGGGAAATGCAGTAGGCACTGCCCTGGCAACCCTCCTGGCAGCATTGCGAGCCGTCCCCACATCAAAATCAGACCGCGTGGTTTGGTATGACCAAAGCGAATCCGCCAACATCAGTTGGCACACCTGGCTGCTAAATGGCCTAAAGGACAATTCTGGGGATGTGGTGAGCGGTTGGCGAGCCAAGCTCGCAGAACAGCCAGAGATTGACAATCTTTTCAAACGGTGCGAAGCGCAAATTCACGAGCTGCTGCCAGCCTGCCCAGAGCGGCGGGATTTGGTTCATGGGGATCTGCTGCATCAGAATGTGCTGGTTTCGGAGGATGGTGGGGAGGTAACGGCCGTATTCTCCTGGAAATGCTCAGCGCTTGGCGATTTTCTGTACGATGTGGCTTGGTGCACCTTCTGGAGCGACTGGCATCCAGGCATCGCCGCCACCAACATTTGGCAACGAACTATGACCGCCCCCGACCTCACCCCAGCCGATTTAGAAAACGCCGCCCTGCGCCACCACTGTTACGAGTTGCAAATTGGAGCCTCCCATCTTGGCTGGAACGCTTGGACAGGCAACCAAAAAGACCTAGAGGCAGTCGCTCATGCACTTGAACGCACCCTTTCAAATGGGCGAAATTATCGGATTGACAAAGACTAAAATAAATTTTGGAATAATCAACATAAATTTTTGAGTAAATTGAATGTGATCAAATCATGAATTTCAAGAAATTCTATATTTTTAATTCTCATCACAAAAATTTTTTTGCGAAATTATTGACGATTATTTGTTCCGTTTTTATTTTATTGTTAGCAACTCCAACAAGCGCTCACGCCTGCACGTATGAAGGTCCATTTTATACTTTGTCACAGCAAACCCATGATGCAGATGTTGTCTTTGAAGGAGAAGTTTGGCATTTAGATATTCGGACATCATTATCAAAGACCTATGCGAGAAATGGACTCGCTGTATATGTTCTAGTGGATCGATACTTAAAAGGAGATGGACCCACTATCGTTAGAATTTCAGGGTTTGGAGGCGGAGGAGGTGACTGTAAATCCTCTGCAAGAGACGGCGAACATTTGGTTTTTTTTGCAAGGACTGATGAAAGCAGCATTCTAACAGCCAACTATCTAGGTCCATACAGTGCCACGGCAGAACCAAACGAAGAAAACCTAGACATTATTATGAGTTCTAGTGGGCAGACACCCATTCACAAGCAACTTTCTCAAAAAGATGAGATGACAATTTTCCTCTATAATATTCGGTGGTGGCTCAGAATAGCACTAATTATTTTTGGAGCAATTTGTCTAAAACTTATTTGGCGGATAGTTAGGAGGCAAAAACTCTCTGTGAGTTGATTTCTCACCCAATTACTTGCTTGTAACTTAGTTTTGAAGCGGTGCAAACAATACTCATTTGTGAAATTCTTAAGTGGGCAAAGTAATTGGCTATTATCTTATTCCCAGCCAAGTTTTTGAGAGATGCGCTGGGCGGTTTGTTTGACGAGTTGACCCATTTCTGGCTCTCGCTCGGCGGGGAAGCGGATGGCGGGGCCGCCCAGGCTGATGGCGGCGACCACCTGGCTGTCGTGGTTGAACAGGGGGGCGCCAACCACAATCAGCCCTTCTTCTAACCATTCCTGCAAATAGGAGTAGCCGCGCTGGCGGGTTTTGGTGAGTTCCTGGCGGAGTATGGCCGTATCCGTCACCGTCTTTGGCGTCATAGCAACTAGGGGCTTCGCCAACACCGCCTCGACAAACTCCTCTGGCAGATGCGCCAGCATCGCAATGCCGGTAGACGTGGCCACCATTGGCCAGCGCGTCCCCAGCGACTGCGAACTACCCACCAGATGGTTACCAATCACCTCATCAATAATCAGCACATGGTCTTCGCCCGACGTGATTTCCAGCGTTGCCGTCTCGCCAGAAAGTTCCGCCATCTGCTCCAGCTCAGGCTTAACCAGCGTGCGCAGGTCGTTGGCTCGCAGGGCGCGCCCCCCCAGCACCACAATCTCTGGGCCGAGAATGTAAGATTCGGTGAACGGCCGTCTCGCCACCATCCCCTCACTCTCCAGCGCCGTCAGCAGCCGAAACGTCGTCGTTTTATTTAGCCCGACCTCAGATGCCAGATCGGCCAACCCCCACTCACGCCGCTCATCATCAAACGCCTTTAGCAGCGACATAGCGCGTAACACAGATTGGGTGCCGGGGTAGGGTTGGGTTTTTGTTTTCATCATTAATGGTTAAAAAAGGGGCGAGGCAGATGGTGGCATAGCTGGTTTTGCTTTGCCATCTCGTTTCCCATCTGCCTCGCCCCTACCTGTTACTTTTCGCTTTCTTCTTCTTTCACCGTGCCCTCCCCCTCTTTTAACTGGGGCTGGACGGGAATGTTGTTGGCGTCAATGCTGCCCACGCCCAAAGGCGTCCACTTTTGGGCAATCTCGCCGCTGCGTAGGCGGTGTTCCGCCCCACCCCGCGCATGGGTGTTGGCAAAGCCTTCTGGCTCGATGCTCATTTTTTGCCCTTGCAGCAGGCCGTGAATCCCTTCCTGCCCCGGTTCCGGGCGTGGCTCAATAAGCGCTTCCTGCGGTTTAATGATTTCCGGATCGTAATCCAGCGGTTCCTGGTAGGTGGTCATGAATCCTTCAAAGTTACGCAGCACCACCTTGCCGGGGGATTGCGAAATAACGTAATTTGGCTGCACTGGAATCTTACCGCCGCCGCCGGGCGCATCCACCACGTAGGTGGGCACGGCATAGCCAGAGGTGTGGCCGCGCAGCCCTTCAATGATTTCGATACCCTTGCTCACAGAGGTACGCAGATGGCCAGAGCCTTCCACAAGATCACATTGGTACAAGTAATACGGCCGTACCCGAATCTTTACCAAATCATGCACCAACTTGCGCTGAATGGCGACCGAATCGTTGATGCCTGCCAGCAACACGCTCTGATTGCCCAACGGCACACCCGCCCGCGTCAGCCGGTCAGCCGCAGCAGCCAATTCTGGCGTCACCTCTTTGGGATGGTTCACATGAATGTTTAGCCAGAACGGATGATACTTACTCACCATCTCGCAAAACTGCTCATCCACCCGCATGGGCAAAAAGACCGGCACGCGGGAGCCAATGCGAATAATTTCTAGATGAGGAATGGCGTGCAGACGACCCAAAATCATGTCCACTAGCTTAGGCGCCAGCACCATCGGATCGCCCCCGGAGAGCAATACGTCCCGAATTTGCGGCGTTCTTTCAATGTAATCAATTTGGGCATCAAACTCAGCCCGGCTAAAGGTTTGTGTGGGATCGCCCACGATGCGGCTGCGAGTGCAGTAGCGGCAGTAGCTGGCGCATTGGGTGGTGATGAGCATGAGCACCCGGTCCGGGTAACGGTGTACCAACCCTGGCACGGGAGAATGTTTGTCCTCCGCCAATGAATCTTCCATCATAGATTGGAACGGCACCATTTCGGCATCTGTGGGAATAACCTGCCGACGTACCGGGCAGTTCGGGTCGTCCGGGTCAATGAGGCTGGCAAAATAGGGGGTGATGTCCACCCGGAACAGCCCATTGCTGCTCAGTGCTTTGCGTTCAGATTCAGTGAGATTGATCACTTTGCCCAACTCTTCCACCGTATTGAGCCGGTTGCTCATTTGCCAACGCCAATTCATCCATTTTTCATCTGGAATGTCATTCCAGTATGGGGCGCGGGTGTAAATTTGGTCAGTTATTGGTTGTGCGGTTTGGGCACTTGGTTTTGCTTCTTTGACAGCCATGAACATTGCTCCTATTGCGTTTCATAATGTGAAACGAGATTTCATTTTTGCACTGCAAAGTATAGCTTTCTTTTATAAAATTGTCAGCCAAAAGTCGAGTGTACTTTTTGCATCAATTTGAATGATTCGTATACTTGATCATCTTTTGGCAGGCTCAGTAAAAAAATCTTCCTCTTCAAGCTGAGCCAAACTATCTTTCACCTGAAATCACTTGCTTAGTATCCTTGCTCCTAACTATTAAGCAATCCATTTCGGGCTACAAGGAGAAGAAATCCCATGAATAAACGCAACATTTTTTCCATATTTTTTGTGTTTTTGCTCGCGCTGGTTGTGGGCTGTGGCGGTGAAACGGCCGAAGATGGTGGTGACTACAAATTAGCGGCCGTTTTCCCAGGAACCATTACAGATGCAGATTACAACACGTTGGGCAATCTGGGAATCGAAGCCGTCAATGCTGAGCATGGCGTTGAAATTGCGTTCTCAGAATCGGTAGCAGTGCCAGATGTTGAGCGTGTAATGCGTGAATATATTGACGATGGCTTCAACATCATCTTTACACACGGAGGACAGTTCCTGAGCCAAACGCTGGATTTAGCCAATGAATTTCCAGACGTGAATTTTATTGCTGAAGCAGACGCAGCCATCGAAGATGCACCAGGCAACGTGTGGGTAATTGTGCGGAACATGGAAATTGGTGCCTATGGCGCAGGTGCCGTCGCTGCCCAAATGACTCAAACTGGCAAAATTGGGTACATCACTGGCCTAACCTTGCCGCTGACCTATGCCGAATACCATGCCATCGAACAAGCTATTAGTGATTTTGACCTTAGTGTGGAAGTGGTTCCTGTGTGGGTGGGCGATTTTAACGACCCCAGTAAAGCACGAGAACTAGCCGACACGCTGATTGCCGATGATGTAGACGTTATCATTTCATCTCTAAATTTGGGAACTTTGGGCGTTTTTGAAGCGGCTGAAGCAATTGGTCCAGAGATTAAGGTGATTGCCAAATACACAGACAAATCTGAATTTGCGCCAGACAATTACGTGTCGTCCATGTTGTATGATTTTGAGGGACCCCTAACCGATATCGTAGGCGAAATTATCGGTGGCAACGGTGGCGGTAACTACCACTTGGGTTTTGACACAGGCATTGATTTACAGCTACCTCTAACCAACGCTAGCGATGAGGTCAATTCTGCGGCTGAAGCATTGCTGGAAGATATGAAAGCTGGCAATGTAGAAGTGATCAAAGATACGACACCCATTGAATAAGTTAAATTAGGATGACCCTCACCCTAGCCCCCTTCCATAAGGAAAGGGCTAGGGTGAGGATGAAATTTTTCAAATGCAAAACGAAATCATTCTGGACATGCAAGGTATCCGCAAGCAGTTTGGCTCTGTGGTGGCACTTGATGATGTAAGCCTGACGCTAAAACGGGGCGAAATTCACGGGCTGCTTGGGGGCAATGGTGCGGGTAAAACCACGCTGATGAACGTGCTTTACGGGCTGTATCGTGCCGACCGGGGCACAATTGCGGTTGCAGGGAAGCCGCTGGACATTCGCGCACCGAAAGACGCCATCGAAGGCGGCATTGGCATGGTGCACCAGCAATTTCTACAGGTCAATCGTTTTACAGTTGCTGAAAATATCGTATTGGGAACGTCGCTACAACAAAAATACAATGTCAATTTGAAAGCGGAAAAAGAGACGATCCGTGAATTAGGGCAGCGGTTTGGCTTGCCCATAGACCCCGACAAACCCATTCATCTTTTACCGATGGGCATTCGCCAGCGTGTTGAAATTTTGAAGGCACTCTACCGGGGCGTGAAAATTTTGATTTTGGATGAGCCGACCACCAATCTGACCCCTCAGGAGGTAGATGCACTTTTTGCTTCGTTGCGAACAATGGTGGAAGTGGGGTTGACGGTGGTTTTTATTACACACAAGCTGCGTGAAGTGCTGGAGGTATGTGATCGGATCACGGTTTTACGCCACGGCCGTAATGTGCTAACTCTCAACCGCGAGGAGGCTTCTGAAGAGGCGTTTATCAAGGGAATGGTGGGCGATGACCTAGACCCGGAAAAGAGCTTACAGTTTGCCTCTAGTAGTTTGGCTAGCCAAGTTGCGCCCAACAGCGACACGGCCGTTTTACAAGTAAATAGCCTCACCGTAGGCAGCAACACGGCCGTTCCTGACCTGTATGAGTGCTCGCTGGCTGTTTTGGAGGGAGAAATTGTGGGCATCGCGGGGGTAGCAGGCAACGGCCAGCTTGAACTAGCAGAGAGCCTGCTGGGGCTGCGAACCATTTCAAGCGGTGAAGTGATGATAAACGGCCGTAACGTTGCCCACCTGTCTACGCATGAGCTTTTAGGGGAAGGCGTTGCCTACATTCCTGAAGACCGCTGGCAAGATGGATTTTTGGCGAAGGCAAACGTGGCCCAAAACCTGATTCTGGGTTTGCATCGGCGTGAACCTTATAGCAACGGCCGTTTCTTGAACTGGTCGCAAATATTCCAGCGCAGCAAAGATCTCATCCAGGAATTCGACATCAAAACGCAGGGGCCAACCGACACCGCTGGCAATTTGTCCGGCGGCAACATTCAGCGCGTGATGCTAGCGCGTGCCTTTTCCCAACCCGTGCGCTTTCTGATTGCCCACAACCCCACCCGCGGCCTGGATATCCCCTCGATGGAATTTATTTACAAGCAGATTTTGCAGCGACAGGAAGCAGGCATGGCCACGCTGCTCATCTCTGAAAACATGGATGAGCTATTTTTGCTGAGCAACCGCATTGTGGCCATTTGCAACGGAGCAATCATGGGCGAATTACAGCGTCACGAATTTGACCGCTACACGCTGGGGCGGATGATGAGTGGAGTGAAGCAAAGTGAGTGATCTAACGGCAAGATCATCCACCCAACGCCGCCAAACGTATCTGCGCCAGGCGGGCCCTTACCTTGCGGCCGTATTAGCGGCATTTGTGGTCGTGGGCATTTTGCTACTTTTGATGGGATTTAACCCCCTGCGCGCCTTCCAAACCATCTTGTTTACATCATTCCGCACGCGGAATGGCTTCATTCAAACCTGGCTCAAATTCATCCCGCTGGTCTTGATGGCTCTGGCCTTCACTATTCCGGCAAAGGGAAGCAAATTTAATATTGGTGGTGAAGGGCAGCTTATTATGGGGGCTGTTGGTGCCGCCGTCGTTGGCATTTTGCTGGCCGATCTACCCGGCGTGGTTTTGCTGCCGTTAGTGCTCATCGCTGGCATTTTATCTGGCGCGTTTTGGGCGTTTATTCCCGCCATTTTGCTTTATCGCTTCAACATCAATGAGATTTTGTCCACTGTGCTGCTAAACTTTGTCTCGTTTAGCGTGATTGATTATGTGGCCACCGAAATTTGGCCCGATCCGTTGGCGGGGCACCCCACCACCACACCGATTGGGGCCGGGGCAGAACTGCCTTTGCTGATAAGCAGCCCGCCCCTGCACAGCGGCTTGCTCATCGCTATTTTGGTGGCAGCGGCCGTTTACATTTACACCGAACGCACCTCGGCAGGGTATGAATTGGTCGCAACAGGGGCAAACCCACGGGCAGCGGCCGTATTTGGTATCAACACAAGCATCCTGTTTTTGCTGTCGCTGGTGCTAGGTGGTGCAATGGGCGGGCTGGCTGGTGCAATTGAAGTAGCTGGTGTGCATCACCGTTTAATTGAAGGATTACAGTCCAACTTTTTGGCGCTGGGCATCATCATTGGGCTCATTTCCAAAGGAAATCACGCTATTTTGCCATTTGTGGCCCTGTTTATCGCCATCTTGGAAGTGGGTGCCAGCGCCATGCAGCGCACATTGGCCATTCCGGTTGAGATGGTCTTCATTGTGGAAGCACTCATTCTCATCTTTGTGTTGCTGAGTGATGTGGTGAGGAAGGATACTCTCTAGGAGAAAGTGGTGGAACTAGACCAAATTGTAAGCTTCATGGGGTTAGTCTTTCTGGCAGTCGTGCCCTACATTTTGGCTAGCCAAGGAACGATGCTGGCCGGACAAACCGGGCAATTTAACGTCTCGCAAGAGGGCATCATGCTGGCTGCGGCATCGCTGGGCTTTTTGGGCGCATACCAATTTGGTAGCCTGTGGGCGGGAATTATTACGGCCGCTCTCACTGGTGCGCTGTTTGGCCTGGCTTTTTCCTATTTCACCACCACGCTAAAAATGAACCAGTTTGTGATTGGCTTGTCCCTCTTTTTTGTGGGCTTGGGTCTTTCTACGTTAGCCTTTAAGATTGCTATTGGCGTTACCCTGTCACCGCCACAAATCCCAACCCTGAAAAAAATTCCTATTCCTTTGTTAAGCGACATCCCGGTGGTGGGCGAGGTGCTTTTTAGCCAAAATTTATTTGTCTACTTTGCCGTGCTTCTCTCTTTGAGCCTATATTACTTTCTTTATAAAACACAGATGGGGTTGGAGCTACGTTCTGTAGGGGAAAGTCCTAAAACGGCCGATAGCATGGGGATTGATGTGAACCGCCTACGTTTTGCAACGGCCGTTGTTGGCGGCGCACTCATTGGGCTGGCGGGCGTTTACTTGCCGATGGTTTACACGGGCACATTCACCGAGGGCATTGTGCAAGGGCGTGGGTGGCTCTCTACAGCCCTCACCTTCTTTGGCGGCTGGCAGCCCCATTACATCTTTTTTGGCTCCTTTTTCTTTGCCATTGTCGAAGTTTTTGCCCTGCGTGCCCAAGTGTTTGGCTCTGGCCTGCCCCATCAACTGTTACTTACCTTCCCATACATCACCACCCTGCTAGTCATGATGTTTGGCACACGCTGGGCGCGTACTCCAGCCTACTTGGGTCAAAATTATGATCGGGAGAAGCGATCCGCATGATAGTTCCAGAAGCAGCCGCTTATCTAGAGCGAATTGAAGATTTGCGCGGTCAGATTGCCGCCATTGTGCAAACATTGCCGCCAGAAGCACTCAATTGGCGGCCTGTGGCGGGTGAAGATGATCATGTAACCAACTCGATAGCTGTGCTAACCATGCACACGGCTGGCGCAGAGCATTTCTGGCTAGGCGAAGTGGTCGGGGGGCTACCAGCCACGCGAAATCGGGCTGCAGAATTTGAGATGATGGTGGAGGATACGGCCGTTCTCAGCCAAACGCTGCAAAAAGTGGGCAGCCAAACCCGCACCATCCTCCAGGCAATCACCCAGGCAGATTTAGACGGTACGCGCCAAGCTCGCAACCGAGAAGTCCCCGTGCGCTGGGCAATTCTGCACGTCATTGACCACACCGCACTGCATTTGGGACATATTCAAATCACCACCCAGCTTTGGCAAGGCGGCCAGGCCATTGACGCCCCACGCTGGTTTCAACGACTCAAATCGTAAAGTTCGTCACAGACTCTCTTTGTGCATCACAACCGCAGATTCTTTCTGCGTACCTCTGGCGTGGAAAGAATCCACCCCTACAATAATTGTTCATCCAAAAGGAAACCTCTCATGCCAAACTATCCAGAGTACGTGACCGTAGACACCGCACATGGTGTCATGCAAACGCACGCGCTTACTCGCGTGCAAGTGCGCGATTTGTCGCCTGTTTTTGTTGATGAGCCACCTAGTCGCGGCGGTGAAGATCGCGCGCCAACGCCAATGGAGCATATTTTGATTGGCCTTTGCGGCTGTACAACCGTCACCACCTCACGGTTGGCTAAAAAGATTCGCTTTCAGTTTGATCATTTGGAATCTTTTGTTGAGGCTGAGTTGGATCAACGGGGCCTGAGTGGTACGGCCGATGTGGATGTGCATTATCGCGCCGTGCGGTTGACCATCCTGATCACTACCAATGAGTCTGATGCGCGACTAGCCAGGCTACAAGCATTGGTTGACAAATATTGTCCGGTTCATAGCTTCGTGAAAGCGGCCGTTGCCAACTACGTGGTTGAATGGCAAAAGGTAGACTCGGTTGAATGATTGGCTGGTTGTGGCCTTGATCATTGGGCTGGCGTCGGTGTCTCAAACAGCCGTTGGCTTTGGTGCGCCGCTGATTGCGATGCCCGTTCTGGTACCCTTGTTGGGCATTCAAACCGCCACACCGCTCTCGACTTTGGCCGGGCTGCTGCTTTCCATTCTTATTTTGCTGCGCTTCCGCCAATCATTTAATTTTCGGGACGTTATACACTTACTGCTAGCTACTTTGGCGGGGGTGCCAGTTGGGGTTGCGCTGCTAAATTGGGTCAGTGCAGATGCCCTGACCACCCTATTGGGCGTTTTGGTAATCGGGTATGCGCTTTATGCCCTCCTCTCGTTGCAGCTGCCCAAGCTGGAGCACCTTGCTTGGGCGTATGGATTCGGCTTTGTGGCTGGTGTGCTGGGCGGGGCTCTGAACACCAGCGCACCCTCCATTGTAGTTTATGGTTCCTCCCGCCGTTGGCCGCCAGAAGCATTTCGCACTAATTTGCAGGGCTATTTTTTGATGACGAATACGGCCATTCTCATCGCGCACGGGCTGGACGGCAATTTAACAGCACCGTTCTGGCGCAGTTCAGTCTGGTCATTATCGGGCATTGTGGCTGGTTTTCTAGTTGGCCTCTGGTTGGCCAACCGTATCAACCCCGACCGATTCAAGCGGCTGGTGTTGCTCCTCTTACTCGTCCTCGGCTTGAATTTGCTCTTCTAAATCCCTTTGTTGATCTTCATGTTGCATTAACAACCTTCCAGTATGCTTGGGTGAAAAGTAAGCGTTCAGGTGACAGTCACTTTCTTCCAGAGGTGATGGCAAAATCCAAGCCATTTTGAAGTGACTGTCACCTCTGGGACTGAACGGTCACGGTGAAAATGGGAAAATTGAACAGTGGAGGCAACAAAATGAAATATTGGCGCATTTTTACCTGGGCAGTGCTGGCCGTTTTGGTCTCGGGGCTTGTGGCCTGTGGTGCCACAGAGGAGCCGTCGGAAACGGCCGTTTCCAACCCACCAACCATCACCGAAGACGGCCAAATCGAAGTCACCTACACCACACCATCCCAGCAGGAAGGCCCCTACTACACTGTGGAAAAACCAGCCGACCGGGACAACGATCTGACGGTGCTGGACGGCGCAGCAGGTGAGCCAGCAGGCGAGATCGTTGAGTTTGGTGGCGCATTGTATGACAGAAACGGCCGTCCCATCCCCAACGCCACCATCGAAATTTGGCAAACCGATGCCAGCGGCGCGTATCTGCACCCCAACGACCCCAGCACCGACCAGCGGGACAGGAATTTTCAGTTTTATGGGGAAGCGGTGACGGACGAAAACGGCCGTTACAGCTTCCGCACAATTTTGCCTGGCGAGTACGAACCGCGCCCGCGCCACATCCATTTCAAGGTGAAGCTGGACGGCGAAACACTCATCACCAGCCAGTTTTACTTTGCCGCAGACAACAGCGGCCAACCTGATCCGCTCATCATCACCCTCAACCCAGGCGAAGACACTGCCGGCAACACCATCCAAACCGGCCAGCGCGACATCATTCTGAATTTGGAACTGTAACCTTTGCCACAGCGTACACAGAGGAAAAAGAGGGGAAACGGCCGTTTCCTCTCCTAATCTCTTACTTCTCTGTGGCCCCCGTGGCTAGCTCCTAAAAATTGGCCGGGTCAGGCAGGTGGCTCCGCCTTCGGCCTTGAGCGAGATTTCGTCACCACGGTAGGTTTGCACGCGGCAACCCGCTGCCTCCAGCCGCTGCCGGGTGATAGGATTGCGTTCCAGCATCACGCAATTCCCAGGCGAAAGTGCCAAAACGTTAGGTCCCATCGTCAAAAACTCTTCATCTGGCACTTCAACCAGCCTAAAGCCACGCGCCTTGAGCAGTTGGTAAAATGGCACTGGCATCAGCGGCAGGTAAACAACGGCCACATCCACATCCACCACGCTGATGAACGACATCAAATGCAGGCAGGCGGCTTCCCCCTGATAATATGGCAGCGGCACGGGGACGATTTCTACGTCGGTAGGGACAGCCTGACGCAGTTGCGCCAGCCCGGCGGCGTTGGTACGGAAACCCTGCCCCACCACCAGCGTCTTCTCATCTAGCCAGAGCAAATCACCACCCTCTGCCCGCGCCTCACCATGTAGCTGGTAATGGATGGGAATGCCGAGTTTTTGGTAAACGGCCGTACTCGCCCCTTCTTCCCCCCGTCGCAATTCCTTCCCCATTTGCAGAATAATCGCCCCGTCGTTGGTGACGATGGATGGGTCGTGTACAAAGATGGCATCAGCGTGGTCAGGCAGCTCAACATCGTGGTAAACCACCTCAATTCCCTCCGCCCGCAGCAGGTTCACAAAAGCATCGTGTTCGTCTTGTGCTTCCGGCAAGGACGGCCGTTCCGTATAATGCCACTTTTCAGGATCGGCGTTGCCAAAAGCGGTGGACGGCCGTTTTACCAACACCGTCTGCAAGGGGGCAATCATGCTCTGGCTGCCAATATTTATCGTCAAAACTCACCCCATTTTCAATTATCCACTTCGGTGTCTAGCCATTGAATAGAATGAACATAAATTGGCAAAACGGCTGGTTCGATTTCAATCCCTTCAAGCACGGATCTGCGCTGCAAAGTACTAAGATTTAACATTTGAAGCGAATAATTCTTTGCTTCTACTCCTTCTTCAATTAGTAACAAAATCTCAGCTTGGCTTGGCGACCAAATAGCCCACCTTACATTAAAATTTATTGGCAATTCTTGAAGATTCCCAAATGAATTGATTGTTCTCTGGGAAGATAAATCAGGATTTTGCTGCCAAAGATAATATTTTGTTAAACCTGAGCAACCTTTGTCAGCACAGGTATGAATTAAAAGCCGGTCACCATTTGGAGACCAAAAAAAAGTCTTTGGCTCAAATTCTAAATCCAGTCGGGCGACAAGCTCGATCTTGCTTGTAACAATTTCCTTCCCCCAAGCAATTAAATTTCCGGTTGGAGCAACTGCCCAAATTAATGTGCTGTTATCTAATGTTTGTAAACGTATAGGGTTTGTAAAGTTGTCATCATCAAATTCAGCACTTATGGGAAACATGGAGATTGCTACTCCCTCCTCATCAAATTGCCCATTTTGCCAGTAAAGCACTTTATTCTCTTGAAATGCGTGTAAAAATAATGGTGGAAGATGCTCAATTTGATTCAAAGCAGGCCAGCTTTGATCGCCATTGCCATCAGCTTGAATAGTATGAATAAGTCTGCCTCTATCTGAATTGGAAATATAAGCAATTTCATCATTGGATAACCAAAGTGCACTATCAGATACCAGCGCATAATTTAACGGATAAGTTTCTGATAGTTTGACGAAGTTTGATGTTTCCAAATCAAAAACAAGTAGATTTCCTACAATTTCTGGATTGGTATTTGGAGGATCCTCAAAGGAGGCAAACAGAAACTTATCTCCATTTGGGGATAAATCCATTACATAATTGTATCCACTAAATCCAGTGACAATTGGTTGCAAAATTGAGCCATCCAAATTTGTTTGGAAAATGTTTACGTCGCCTGCCAAGTCAGGAAAATGGGGTTCCCAGGACTCTTTTGGCAAAGAAATCAGAAAAAAGGTTTCATCATGATTTGTTTTTGATGTCTGAGAATCAGGCGAAGAACACGCGACAAAAATTATTAAGTACAGTAATGATAGCCAGAATTTTTTCATAAAATTTTCGTCCAATGAGCTGGTAGACTAGTATCAATTTACGGTAAAATCAGGCAACAATGCTCTCAATTATGCCATGAATGAACAAACGAGGGTACATATCGTAACCATCAAACCATCTGAGGAAAGCATGAAAAATCAACCCTTTGAAAAAATTCTAGCTGAAACCAAAACGATTGCCGTGGTTGGCTTCTCATCCAAGCCAGCAAAAGCAGGCTACTATGTGTCGGCTTACCTAAAGGAACATGGTTACCGCATCATTCCGGTGAATCCATTTTTGAGTGAAGGTTTGGGCGAAACGGCCGTCCCGACCCTTTCTGCCGTTGATGAACCAGTAGACCTGGTGCTCATCTTCCAACGCAGCGAAAACGTGCCGCCATTTGTGGATGAGGCGATTGCGATTGGAGCCAAAGCCGTCTGGATGCAGCTAGGTATTGCCAATGAACCAGCCGCTGCCAAAGCGCGCGCCGCTGGCCTGGATGTGGTGCAGGACGCTTGCATGTTGGTCAAGCACCGCCGTTGGGCGGTTTAAGGCCAGCCGTTAGAATTTTGCACCACAATACAGACAATTACTAATTTACTGATCAAGCCTGACAGCTTTATGTGAAGTTGTCAGGCTTTTTGTGAACCGTTATGCAAAAACTTCTACGCAAATTTGTAACCAACGCTCGCGTCCTCACCATCAACCAGAAAGTACGGAATAATCCCACCGGCTTTGTAAGCCTCCGCGATTTTGACGTGACCCCTGGCGGCACGGTGTCCCTAAAAACCATCGCCCAAAAGCCAAACATCAGTCTGTATGCGCTCAACCATTTCAACCAGGAAGTTATTTTTGTAGAGACGCCGCCTGAGATTGATTTATCGGAACGGCCGTTTCTCTACCAGGCCCAGTACGACGAAGCGATCCGACTCTACAGCATGAGCTACAGAAGCTTCTTTAAACTGGCCGACATGGTGCGCCAGCCCGACAAGCAGCTCATCCTCATCCACTCCGTAGGCCGCTGCGGCTCTACCCTGCTCAGCACCGTCTTCAACAACCTGCCCGATGTGTTGAGCCTGAGTGAACCAGAAGCCTTTACCGAAATTGTGAAGCGGCGCGAGCCAAACGGCCGTAACGAAGACCAAATGGCAAAATTGCTGGACGCCGTCCTCCAGGTGCAGTGCCGCCCCACCAATCAAATTGCCCCCAAGATGTATGCCATCAAATTCCGCAGCTTCTCCACCGTGATGATCGATCTGCTGCACCGCGTTGCCCCCCAATCCAAGCACATCTTCCTCTACCGCAACGCCGAAGACCGCGCCCGCTCCATTGCCCGCGCCTTTAGAACGGTGGAAGCAGGCAACGAGGTGCTAGACCCCGCCAATCTGCGCGTCCGCACCCAATTTGTGCCGCTGCTCAGCCAATACGCTGATCGCGCCACCAGCGGAGAGTTATCAAAAGTGGAATTTTCGATGCTGGCGTGGCTGTCTGGCATGCAAAAATATTTGGAGATGGATGCAGCAGGCGTGCCCATGTGCGCTGTGCGCTACGAGGATATGATTGCCGAACCACAGCACATCGTGGAAACGCTGTTTGAATATTGTGGCTTGCCCACCACGCCAGAACGTCTCGCGCTGGGCGTGAAAGCATTTGAGCGAGATTCGCAGCAAGGCTCCAGCCTGGCCCGCACCACCCTCAAGCAAGACGCGCAAAATCAGCTCACCGATGAACATTTGGCAGAAATTCACCAACTGCTGGCCGAACACTCCACCATCAAAACGGCCGATTTCATTGTCCCCGGCACCATCCAACCCAAATAAAACATTTTGCCACAGAGGGTACAGAGGAAAAAGAGAAATACCTCTTAAATCTCTATGTTCTCTGTGGCCAATCTTCTTTCTGAAACTTTGCTACGCTGCCTCCGTATAGTGGTCATCAAGCGGAGGTAAAACAGATGTCTGACACAATTGAAAGTTTGAAAGATGCAGAAAAAGAGGCAATGGAAGCTGAAAATCAACCTCGCAGCGTGCGGGAGCACCGTGGCAACATCACCGGCGGGCTCATTCTCATTGGCATTGGTACCATATTTTTGCTGAGCCAGTTTACCGGTTGGTACATTCAAAATTGGTGGGCGCTGTTTATTTTCATCCCGGCTATTCTCAAGCTGAATGAGGTGTGGCAACGGTACCAGGCAGACGGCCGTTTGACCCATGAAACACGCGGCTCACTGTTTGGCGGCATCTTGCTGGGCATGGTGGGGTCATTCTTCCTGTTCAGCATTAGCTGGAACTTGTTCTGGCCCCTGGTTCTGATATTGTTGGGGGCTGGTGCACTGTTGAACGGCCGTTCATGATTTAGTTTTCCGCTTCATGCAAATCACAGAAATCAGTTTGAATAACGAAAGGTAATTTCTCTGTGATTTGCTCAAGTAAAAACCAATTACGCGCTCATTTTGTTTAAAATTCTTTTTGGTTTTTACACAAAACCCTCTTCAGGAGCCGGTGGGAGGGTGACGTGGGCTAATCACAAACCGTGATTGTTTCATGTCACCCCCTCACCGGCTCATAACTTTGGCAACGCTCCCTGCCAAGAGCCTGGTCAGCAACACGCTAACCAAACCCGCCATCGAATACCAAAGCGCCACAACAAACGCATCTATTTCCAGCAACGCCACAAGGCCCACATTCAAAACCACAGCAACCTGCGCTGCCGCCCGATAGTCCAGCTCTGCCCAGCGCGTTTTGGGTAGCCGCAGCCGAATAATCCCCACTAACAGCACCAATAAGAACACAATAAAGGCAAGGTGCCACACGATGCCGCGCCAATTCAGGTAAAGAAAGCCGCCGCGCACTGCTTGGCTCACGCCCAGCACAACGGGCAGCGGATCGGCCAATTCGCGCCCTAAATTGTAATCTCTACCCAAAAATGAGATTGGCAGCCCCAGAAGCCCCACAAGCAAGCCCATCTGGTTCGATTGGCGGCCGATCCAGTCAATTAATTGGTTCATTCTTGCAAAATAGCACAAAATTGGAGAAAAATTCGTGGGATAGATTACCGGAGACAGGGATTAATGGCTGGTGGCTAGTTGCCTGTACGACTTGCCAGCAACTAAAAACCAAAAAAGGATTCCTCCTGATGAAAGCAAAGGCAATTCACCAAAAATCAACGGTAGCACAAATTCGGCAGCGGTTTGATGCCGACGTGGCGCGATTTTCTAATTTGGAAACGGGGCAATCCTCTACGGTGGATGCGCCACTGGCCATGGAACTGATCACCAGCGCAGCGGCCGTAATCAACCCCAATGCCACCCACTTTTTAGACGTGGGCTGCGGCGCGGGCAACTACAGCCTAAAGCTGCTGCAAAAGCTGCCCAATCGGGACGTGACGCTCATTGACCTGAGCCAGCCAATGCTAACGCGGGCCAAAGAGCGCGTGCAGGGGGTGACAAACGGCCGTATCCACGCCCACCAGGCAGACATTCGCGAGCTAGAACTGGGGGAAAGTCAGTTTGACATCATCATGGCGGCGGCGGTGCTGCACCATTTGCGGGAGGAGGCGGAGTGGACGGCCGTTTTCCAAAAGTTTTATCGAGCGCTTAAACCAGGTGGCTCCATCTGGATTTCTGATTTGGTGACGCACACATCCGAGGCAATTGAGCAGATGATGATGGCGCGATACGGCCGTTACCTCACCGAGCTAAAAGACGAAGCGTACCGCGACCACGTCTTTGCCTACATCGCTGCCGAGGATTCCCCCCGCCCCCTGCTCTTCCAAATTGACCTGTTACGCAAAGTTGGCTTCACCCAAGCCGAGATTTTGCACAAAACCAATGTCTTTGCGGCCTTCGGGGCAGTGAAGCCAAGCTATATGCTAGATGGCGCAATTGAACCCCACGCACAAGCCAGCACCTTTGAATTGCTTTTGAAAGCCGATTCATAAAACGCCGATGGGCACGGAAAATCAGAAGAAAACACACATTGCTTGTCAGTTTTGTCCGCCTCAGGATAATTAATTCCTGTGGTAAGAGCACGTTTTCGGCAATTAGCTCACCACGACTTCAAGGCAAATCAGCCACTGAGGCACATCTACAGTTGTTTTACTCGGTGATGGCCTGCCAATTTTCAAAAGCATGTGAGGTTATACAATGGCAAAATCCCCCCTCTTTACCCCTCCAAAATATTTTCAAGACGTTGTTTTTCACCGTCACACAAATCGGTCTGTCGGTTGGCTAGAGCTTTTTTATGATCTTGTTTATGTAGCCACACTTATTCAGATTGGCAACTTTTTGAGCGATAACATAACGCTCCTAGGCTTTGGTCAATTCTTAGTGTTAACGGTTGTGGTTTGGTGGGCATGGACGGGCGAAACGTTTTATCAAAACCGCTTTGTTGTCGATGATATTAAGCACCGCCTGCTCGTTTTTGTTCAGATATTTGCGATTGCGGCAATGGGGCTGAGCGTTAGCAAAGCGTTTGGTGAGCTTTATATTCAATTTACGCTAGCTTATATTGTTACTCGCGTTGTTCTCTTCTTGATGTATGTTCGTGCCGCAAAAGTTGATAAAGAGGGTCGTGCGTTAAGCAATGGTTACCTCATTGGTTTTGGGGGAGGCACGGCGATTTGGCTTGGCTCACTCTTTTTGCCAGCAGAGATTCATTGGGTTGGTTGGCTGGCGGGCATTGCCTTTGAGTTTTTCTTGCCGTTTCTGCCACAATTTCAACGATGGGCGCGTGACATGGTTTTTGACCGACATCATATGTCAGAGCGTTTTGGTATTTTTACGATCATTGTTTTGGGTGAGGCATTTGTCAAGATTTTAGATGATGCACAGGGAACGACACTGGGTTTGCCACAATTTGTATTTAGCATTTTCGGCTTTCTGGTGCTGAATTCGATTTGGTGGCTGTATTTTGGTGAAACTGAAGAAAAGATTGTCAATCAAGAAACCGTTTGGAAGCCAATTGCTTGGATGTACAGTCATGCACTCGTTGCGGCAAGTCTAGTTGCATTTGGGGTAGGGGCTAAGAAGCTCTATGCTGCCACGCTAGAGCATCCTGAAGACCCTGTTTATGAACCGTATCGTTTGCTATACACAACCGCCGTCGTGATGTTTTTATTTGCCCTCGCCTTAATTGATTACGGTCTTGATCATGAATCAAAGAAAAATATACAATCTGTCATCCATCTCTTTAGTTCTCTTGTGATTGTCATAATTGGGCTAACCGCGACGGGAGCAAATGCCATCCTCTTTGTGGCTCTTATTTCTATCGTGATGGTGGCACAAGTTCTCTATGATGTTTACGTCGCACGTCAAGCAGGCTAAGACCATAAAGTATGCTCGATGGCGCAATCGAACCCCGCACACAAGTCAGCACCTTTGAACTGTTGTTGAAAAGCTGATCGATCGTTCGCCTATTGAGAACAACCTTTCAATCAGCGGCTGACGGCTACACAGTGATGTTTAACGTCACGCTCAACATGTCGTAGCGGGAAGCGGTAATGTCAGATGCTCAAAGGTTGCCCGGCTCACGGCGATGAGCGGGCTGGGCGTTGCCAGCGCATAGCAAACAATGCGGCTTGCTGCAATGACAAACCACCCCATCATTTGGTGAAACGGCCGTCCCCAATTCACATTTCATCTTCCCGTCGCGGGTCAAGCAGTTGGTCAATATACATCCACACAACGCGGGCGTAGTGGAAGATGAGAGGTGAGGCCACCAGCAAAGCTATTGTTGCCCCAATGAGATAGCCCCAAATCGTCGGCCGTACCCAAAAATACAACCCCACCACAATCGGCACGGCGATGAAAAAGCTCATCACATATCCCACAAAGACAGCCATCATAAAGTAGCCATCTTCCCGCTCAAAATGGATGCCGCAGTGCGGGCAATCGGCGTGCATTCGCAGTGGTTTGCGGAACACATTCCCCTGCCGACAGTTGGGGCACTTCATCGTTACAATCGCTTTGAGCCAGTTGAGTTTAGCGGTTTTTGTGGCTGTTTTCAACGTTTCCCCCCGATTTTTGGCCGATTTTGGGGCAAAAGCGGCCGTTTCTCACGAATGCTACACGAAATCACAATGCTATCGAATAAATTATGAGCTACTCACAATTTGTTCCTGAACGGCCGTAATTTGCCCAATCCCCCGCTCTGCCAACGCCAATAGCTGATCAAATTCTGTGCGGCTGAATGGTGCTTTTTCGCCCGTGCCCTGCACTTCTACCAACAAACTTTCTGCGGTCATGACCACGTTCATGTCCACGTCAGCAGCCACGTCTTCCACGTAGGGCAAATCGAGCAGCGGCACGCCATCTACCACTCCCACGCTGATGGCGGCGATTTGGTGAGCGTTAACGGTCGTTGGCAATTCCCCAGCCTCAATCAGCGGCTTAAGTGCCAACTGCAACGCTACCCAGCCACCGCAAATGGCCGTCGTGCGCGTGCCGCCATCTGCCTGAAGCACATCACAATCCACCGTGATGGTACGTTCGCCCAGCAGCGACAAATCCAACGCCATCCGCAAGCTGCGCCCAATGAGCCGAGAGATTTCCTGCGTGCGACCTTTGGGCCATCGTTTTTCGCGACGGGTGCGCTGTTGGGTGCTGCGGGGCAGCATGGCGTATTCGGCCGTCAGCCAGCCGTGCGGCTCCGGCTGGTTTCGCAGCCAGGGCGGCAAGCTCTCGTCAATGGTCACATTGCATAACACATGCGTCTCGCCAAATTTGGCCAGCACAGAGCCTTCTGCCATTTTGGTGAAGTGCGGAATAAAGGTGATGGGGCGTAGTTCGTTTGGGGAACGGCCGTCTGCTCTTTTCATTTCTATCCTTAACCGTAGCCGTGGATTCTTTCTGCGCCATTCTAATTCCAGTGCAGTAAGAAACTGCGGCTACTCACATTTCATTTATCATAGCTCATCTTCCACTCACACAGTTATTATGCCTCACTCAGCCACGCTTTACACATTTTTTGCAATTTCCCCACATACTGTCTTTATCTCGCAAATCACAAGAAGATTCTTCAAGCACCCGAACCTTCGCCGCTGTGATTTGATTTTTGTAGAAGCAGGGAACCGCTCCTTGCTTACATTCTCAACTTTCCTGCTTCTACTTCAAATTTTTCTCAACTTTGTCTGGAGGCAAAATGAACCATCAATTCTCAAAAAGCACTATTAAGTATGCTTGGCTCCCATTTTTTGTACTGCTCACAATAATGCTGGCTGCGTGCGGCGGTGCAGAAACGGCGGCTAATCCCGTCACCCAAGCCATCAATACCCTCACCGAAGAAGCTGAACCCGAAACCACTATTTTGGAGGAAAGTGATCCTGTCGCAGAAACGGCCGTTGTACCAGCAGCACCTGAAATTGTGGAAGAAACGGCCGTCACCTCCCCACCCATCACGCCATCCACCGATCTCTTTGCCCAGGAACAGCAGTTTGTGTCTATTTATGAAAACGTCAACCCTGCTGTGGTCAACATTGCCATTGGCAGCGGGCAAGGTTCTGGCTTTCTGATTGACGGCAACGGGCATATTGTCACCAACAACCACGTTGTGGAAAATGGTGGGCAAATTGTGGTGAACTTTGAAGACGGCCGTCAACTCCCCGCCATCATTGTCGGTACCGATATATCATCCGACCTGGCTGTGATTCAGGTAGATGCTAACGAAATCCAAGACATCACCCCCGTGCAGCTAGCCGATTCAGATGCGTTGAAGGTGGGGCAAATTGTTATCGCCATCGGCAGTCCATTTGGCCTGCAAAATAGCATGACCACCGGAATTATCTCCGCGTTAGATCGGCTGTTTCCCGGCGCAGTGGGCCCCAACGGCGTGCCTTTCCAAATTCCCAACATCATCCAGACCGATGCCGCCATCAACCCAGGCAACTCCGGTGGACCGTTGCTCAACTTGAATGGCCAGGTCATCGGCGTAAACACGGCTATTGAGTCTCCCGTGCGCGGCTCGTCGGGCATTGGTTACGCGGTGCCAGCCAATATTGTGAGCAACATTGTGCCGCAGATTATTGCAAACGGGCGTGTAGACACCCCCTGGCTCGGCATCTCCGGCGGCCTCATTTCAGAAGATGCAGCGCTAGCGCTTGGCCTCCCTGCCGACCAAACCGGCATCCTGATTAATGAAGCAATTGCTGGCGGCCCTGCTGCCACCGCTGGCCTGCGCGGTGGCAACAGTCCTGACGTAATTATTGGTGTAGACGGCGTGGAAATTGTGGAATTTGATGATTTGCTGGGCTACTTGGTGCAGCAAACCATCGTGGGGCAAACCATCCAGCTGCAAATTATGCGGGACGGTCAACCACAAACCGTCAACGTCACCCTAGCAGCCCGCCCTGCTACCAGCTAAAAATTGTGCCAAACTGATAGGAAAGAAAAAAAGACGCATTTTCAGCCCTTCTTTCCATCTAAGTTGATAAACAAAAAAAAAGCAAGCAAATAACCCACCATTTGCTTGCTTTTCTACAATTTTAAACGCGGCATCCCTAAATTTGGTGCTATTATAGGGATTTAGATGATATTTCTATTTTCGGGTGCGGAGCACAAAGGCGATGATGGCGGCTCCTAAAGCAGCGGTTAAGCCAACGGCCGTACCTACCTTTCTCGCTTTTGGTTTTACCTCTTTGTCTTCGATGAGTTCCACCACTGGCTTCAACTTTTGCTTGGGCGACGTACCAAATGCCAGATGAATAATGCCCGATCCCAGCTTGTAATTCCCTGGCTGGCGTAAAATCGTAGCAATGTCAAACGGCAGCGGCGGGTTGCCCACCACATAGGCCCGCGTTTGCGTAAATTGCAGTAAATCCTTCTTGCCATGCGTCCGCCCAATGCCAGACTCCTTCACCCCACCAAACGGCAAGCGCGGAATGGCAAAATGGGACATCGTGTCGTTGATGTTGACCGAGCCGACGTACAGTTCCTTTGCCACGCGCTCCCCTCGCGCCAAATCACGGCTCCAAACCGAGGCGCTCAATCCCAAATTGGAATCATTGGCTAATTGAATCGCATGTACCTCATCATCTACCATCATAATGGGCACCACAGGGCCAAACGTCTCTTCACGCATGATTTTCATGCTGTGGTCCACATTCACCATCACGGTAGGCTCCATATACATGCCATCCCGATTGCCCCCGTGAATGATCTGTGCGCCTTTTGTTAGGGCATCTTCCACATGGTCTTCAATAATGTCCACTTGCCGCTGGAAAGTGAGCGGCCCAATGTCGTTAAGATTGTCTATTTCCGGGCTGTATCCTTGCTTTAGCTGGCGCGTCTCTTCCAAAAATGCCTCCAGAAAACGATCATAGACCGATTCAACGACGTAAATGCGTTCTACTGCCATGCAGGTTTGCCCGGTGTTGTAGAAGGCACCCCATGCGCCCCAGCGTGCGGCCGCTTCAATGTCCGCATCTTCCAAAACAATCATTGGGTCTTTGCCACCCAGTTCACATACCACGGGGGTCATATTTTCGGCAGCGGCGCGCATCACCAACCGGCCCGTTTTGGTTGAACCAGTCAAAAAGATGAGGTCTGGCTTGGATTGAACGAGGGCGGCACCCACACGGCCGTCTCCGTGCAAAAAGCGCACAAACGGAGCTAGCTCTGGTAACTTTTGGAACAGCTTCTCGATCATCACGCCCGTTGCGGCCGTCACTTCAGACGGCTTCACCAAAACAGTGTTCCCAGCCAGCAAAGCAGAGATAACTGGCGGCAAAATGAGCACCAGCGGGTAGTTCCAGGGGCCAATAACCCCCACCACCCCATGCGGATGCTGCTCAATATAGCATCGCTTGAAGATTTGCAGCCCTGGCGAAATGCGGCGACGGCGCAGCCAACGGGGCGCTCGGTTGCAATATTGGTTAATCAGATCAACCGTCATGAATAGCTCTGCCAGCGCATCCTGACGACTTTTGCCGTTATCCTGGTTCATAACGGCCGTAATCTCATCCATCTCGTCAATCAGCAGTGTTTGCAGCTGCCGCACAATGCGTACCCGCTCTTTTACTGGCTTGGCAGCCCAGGCGCGAGCGGCCGTTGCCATCTCACGGCGCGCATTTTGCACATCAGCTTCCGTGCCCATCACCACAGACCCAAATTGTTCACCCGTTGCCGGATTCACAAAAGGCAAATAGTCAGCCTTGCCGTTTAATGGCCGTCCCTTAATTACCTCACTTGTCATTGTCCCCATCATCGCGCTCCTTACAAAAATTTAGCCACAGATTAACACAAATGAGCACAGATTTATCTTTCTTTATCCATATCAATCCGTGTTCATCAGTGTCCTAACATTATTTTATCTTTTCTTCCACAAGCTAAACAAGGCCAAGCCACCTAAAGCAGCAACCCCAGCCCAAGCTAAAACACGTTGGCGACGGCCGTTTCCATTCACATTTTCTTCAGGCAAATAGGCGGGGGCGGTTAACGGCCGTATCTTTTCGGCCTCCTCTGCCTTTGGCACCAAACTCATGGCCCGCTCTGTCATGGCCGTAATGGTTAGGCTAGGATTCACGCCCAAATTGGCCGGAATCACAGAGCCATCCGCCACAAACAGCCCCGGATAGTTGAACACCTCATGCCTTGTATCAATCACGCCATCAGCTTCACTGGCCCCAATGCCACAGCCACCCAAAATGTGGGCCGTAGAAGGTGTTTCCAGCAGCACTTCATTCATGGTAGATTGCGGGATGCCATTTGTCTTTTCGGCAAACCGATTAACCACCGAGCGTCCTGCATCAATCACAGCCGGAATAGGCAGGCTTTCATCTCGTTCGCTAACCAAACCCTGTCGGAATAGCGTAAAAATGCTGCGCCCCCGCTTGAGTCGCATCCGGTTTTCGGCCGTTTGCATGATGAGCAAAATCGTAGAGTCTCTGGCCCAGTCAGGCAAAAAGCGTGCCTTGAGAAAGTCATACGGCCGTTTCACCCCTTCTAGCACAAAGCGACCAAAACGCCGCCAGCCGCCTCCCTGTAAGCTCACCAGCGGCACCGCCAAATTACGCATCAGCGACGAACCACGCGGATACCGTACCGGCTCCACGCTCGTCATCTCATCCAGCCAAAAGTGAGAGGTAATGGCAACGCCTTTCGAGTAATCCACCTCACCATCACGGGCAGTGACGCCCATAAGCGCCTCACTGTTACTGCGAACCATCCAGCCCAATCTTTTGGAAAGCTGCGGCAGCGTTTTCGCTTCATCGCGGCATTTCAACAATAAGTTAACGGTGCCCAGCACGCCCGCCGCAACGATTACATTGCGGGCATGCACAATCTGCTTCCGCTTAAACACCCAATCGGTCACTTTTTCGTATTCAATTTCATACCTTGCAGCACCGGGTTGTGGGCCGTACAACGGCCGTATCTCCTGCACATTTGCCTCAGACCGCACCTCAGCCCCCCATTTTTCAGCAAAATAGAGGTAATTTTTGTCCAGCGTATTCTTCGCATTGTGGCGGCAACCAACCATACAGCCACCACAATGAATGCAGCCTGCCCGGTCTGGCCCTTCGCCACCAAAAAACGGATCGGGCACTGTTTCACCCGGATCGCCAAAGAAAATTGCCACCGGCGTCGGTTTGAACGTGTGTCCCTGACCAACCTCGTTGGCAATCTCCTGCAAGCGGTAGTCGGATGGCCAAAACAGCGGGTTTTCCCGCACGCCCAGCATTCGGTTGGCGGTTTTGAAGTGGGGTCCCAGCTCTGCTTGCCAATCAGCCAAATCGGCCCACTCCTCAGCATCGTAAAACTGTTCGCCCGGCTCAATGTGGGTACTGGCATACACCAAACTGCCGCCGCCCACACCGCTGCCGTTCAAAATCATCATGTCATCTAAAAAATTGATACCCATGATGCCAAAACAGCGCAAAGCTGGCTGCCATAAATATTTAAATATGTTCCAATTTGTCTTGGGGAAGTCTTCAGCACGATACCGCTTACCCCTCTCTAAAACGAGCACGCGATATCCTTTTTCGGCCAGGCGCATTGCCGAAACGCTACCACCAAATCCAGAACCAATGATGACGTAATCATACACATCATTAGCCTCTGCTGGGAAATGCGGGGAGTTTTGTGTCATTTTTAACCTTATAGGACTTATGCAATTTGCGAGCTGTGGCCGGCGTCGGTGCATGCATGCACAACCGTGCCACCTGCCTGGCTCGGTCAGGAGGCCAGCCAGAGCAACTGCATAGATCCTGCCTTAAAGACGGCCGTTTCCAAAACGAACCATCATCGAATCACATCCTTGCTATAACACAGTGCGTTATTAAATATAACGCACTGTGTTATATTGTAAGCAATTTTTCTGAATTTGTACACCCTGATCAACAAGATATGATCAAAATCAGTCAAATTACCCAACACAATGCACCCCTTACGCTACCAAAATATTCTCAAGAGCCACCTGACTAACAAGTGTCAACCCCGGTTGACACTTCTTTGACGCATGATTCCCTTCGTGATATTGTTGATTGCTAGGGAGAAGTTGCTAGTTGTTAGTGGTTGGTGGCTAGCAACATCTACAGTTCACTAGCAACGAACCACCAGCTACTAGACTGAGGAGAAGCAATGACCAAAATTATTGCCGTGGCCATGCAAAAAGGAGGGGTCGGTAAAACAACCACCACCATCAACTTGGCAGCTGCTTTGAGCGAGATGGGCAATCGCGTTCTGGCCGTTGATTTAGACCCCCAATGCAACCTCACCCAGCATGCAGGCTTTGACCCCGATAACCTCAGCCCCACCATTTATGACGCCTTCAAAAGCGAAATTGACGGCTACGAGAGCGATGTTATCGGCTCGATTTACGAAACCGACGAAAAGTTCCACCTGCTGCCTGCCCAGGCAGAACTCAGCCTCATCGAGTTGTCGCTTATCAACACCCTCAGCCGAGAGCGCGTGTTGACCACTATTTTAAGCAGCGTTGTCAACCAATACGATTACATCCTCATTGACTGCAATCCATCGCTAGGGTTGTTGGTGGTGAATGCACTAACGGCCGCTTCCAGCGTCATCATCCCCATCCAAACAGAATATCTGGCAGCACGCGGAGCCTTAATGATCCTCTCCAGCATTGAAACCGTGCGGCGCAAAAAACTCAATCCAAACCTCGCCATCGAAGGCATCTTGCTCACAATGGCCGACACGCGCACCACGCTTACCCGTGACATCCTGGCCGCCATAGACAACCAGTACGGCGACGGCATCCGCATCTTCGAGCCAATTGTGAAACGCTCTGTCCGCTTTGCAGAGAGTGCCGTTACCGGCCAAAGCATCCTTGCTTACGATGGCACAGGACAAGGCGCAGAAGCATATCGTCAAATTGCCCAGCAAATTGCCAGAGGAAGTTAGCATGGGACGCAAAAAACGAGGCAAAATCAGCCTATCGCAACCCAGCAAACCACATGCTGGCGACCTGGAAAAACTGTTCGTCACCAGTGATGATGTAGAGCAGGCATCTGGGCTGGTGCTGCTAGCATTGCGCGTGGACGCTATCCAGCCAGACCCTTCCCAGCCGCGCCAAACCTTCCCGCAAGAAAGTCTAGAGGAATTAAGCGAAAGCATTCGGCAAGATGGCGTTATTCAGCCCATCGAAGTCACCGAAATTACCCCGAACAACTACCTCATTGTGCATGGCGAACGACGCTGGCGTGCGGCCCAAATGGCGGGTCTGGAGACCATTCCTGCCGTCGTGCAGCGACGCAATTACGATAATGTCACTCGTTTTGTGCGCCAATTAGTAGAAAACATCCAACGTGAAGATTTAAACGATGTAGATCGGGCAGCGGGGCTGCTGCGGCTGCGTGAACTCATGCAAAACGAGCTGGATGCTGCCCGTGCCGAAGGTGTGACCAGCGATGAGCCCTGGGGCAAAAAGGTATCCTGGGCAAAGGTAGGCAAGCGGCTAGGCTACTCGCGCCAGCGTATTCACCAGCTAATCAAGCTGCTGGATCTGCCGGACGAAATTCAGGATGATGTGCGAGGTGGCGTGCTTACCGAGCGAGATACCCGCATTTACCAGGGGTTAAAGCCATCGCAGCAGCGAGCCCTGCACACGGCACGGCTGGCTGGTGACTTAACGCCTGCTGATGTAAGAAATGTGGCTCGCTACCTCAAGGAAAATCCAGATAAAACCGTTTATCAGACGATTCGAGACTTAAAAGAAATAGCGGAGATGGAGGAGGATCTGCCCACTGAATTCCCCGAAGAAGATCTCTTTGCCCCCGCCAGCAAAGGTGCTACGGTCGTACCGCACGAAGCCGACACGCTACCAGACCTCGCTCCCAGCACAATCAAAGTAGGTAACATCGAGAGGCTACGCTACGTTATGCATCATTTACCACGTATCAAGGTTCATGGATTAGCACCGGGGGAAAAAGCTGAAGTCGTGCGGCGGCTGGAAATCATTCAGCAGCATGTCAACAGCTTACTCGCTGCCTTGCAGGATGATTAAAAATAACTCAAGTTGCTACCTTAAAAATATGGCTGACACTCTCAGCCAGAACAAATAATGCGATTTTCAGCTCAAAGCCTGCGGCTGTGACTGCATGAATGCTCCTCGGCATCCTGCGTGCAATGGATGACCCTGTCGTCTCCACAATCTTGCGATGCAGTTTTATCCAATAAGTGCGCCACGGTGGATACGGCCGTTTGCTGTTTTTCTTGCGTACAGGACATAGTTTCACCTGTCTTGTCTCATTGATTAAGTCTTCCATGGTGTAATCATTGTAGATTTTGTCTGCATAGATTTCTGAACCCGTCGGTAGGTCAAACTGAAAGGAGCGCAGGTGAGTCACATCGCTTTCAGAACCCGGTGTTAGGAAGAACTCAACTGGTTGACCCTGACTGGTGACCATCAAATGTAGTTTGAGTCCATAGAAGTAGCGGCGTTTGCTCGCAATCTTGCCGCGATACTTCTCTTCTCGATAGAGACGACAGCGGCGAATGCGCCAATTGTCACACACCACAATAGGAAAGGTATCGATCACGTAAATCGAATCGCTACTGACCCCTTTCCAGTGGGCGCCCAACATCTCGATAAAGGTCACGATGTAATGGCTCACTCGATGCAGACGACGTGAATACCGACTTTTGCTCAACATGGTTGGTATGTAGCCGCCTTGATGCAAGAAGGCACGGGCAAGTTCATAATTGCCGCTAAAAAACAGAGCAGCCACGATTGCTGTGGTGATGACCTCGGAATCGTTCATGCGGCATTGACTGTTTTCATGATGACCTAAACCAAGCAAAAGGTCGTTAACCAGCGTGTAAATCGCTACAATTTGTTCGTCCATGATTGTCCTCGTAAAAATGGTTTGGTGGTTCAAACCCACTTTACTTGGCTTTCATGGACTTCACCATTTTTGACTGTTAAGGTAGCAACTTAGGTTAAATTTAGTAATTGTCTTCGGCTGGTGGTGCAAGATGATTGTTTGAACGCAGCAAGCTACTTTTCTGTAGCAACTGCTTTCTCGAGCTTTTCAAAGCGGTAGCCCACACCCCGTTCATTGTGAATATAATCTGGTTGTGTCGGATTCTGCTCTAGCTTTTTACGTAAATGCCCCACAAAAATTCGCACATAATTAACGTCAAAGGTGTAACTGTCGTCCCATACATTGCTAAAGAGTTCTTCGTGGCTAACCACGGCGGGGGATTTTGTAACCAGTGCGAGAAGTAAGGCAAACTCTTTCTTCGTTAGCTTAAGGAGTTGTCCCTCTTTAATAACTTCGCGCTTTCGCACATCAACAGACAATGTGCCGTCATTAAACAAAACGCCATCAGGCGCTTTTACCGACCAGCGCAAAGCGGAACGAATGCGAGCGACCACCACTTGTTGGTCAAATGGCTTGATGATGTAATCATTGGCTCCCAGTTCTAGCCCGCGCACGGTATCTTCGCTGGTTACGTGTGCTGCTGTGAGAATAATAATCGGCACATTGGATTTTTCACGTATTCGTTCACAAACCTCCCAACCATCAACCACCGGCATATTTAAATCGAGCACAATGAGATCGGGATTGTGCTCTTCTACCATTTGCAAACCAATCAAGCCATTTTCAGCCAGCAGGGGCACATAGTCATTGTTAAGCAGCAAATGTTTCATAATCAGTAACATTTCACGGCTATCATCAATTACCAGAACTTTTTCCTTGTTCGACATTAATCACTTGTCCAGGCTGCAAATTTTTGTATAAGCAAAACGGCCGTATCCACACCAACACATTCATTATCTGTCCAGATGCTTACAGTTTACTATACGAGGTGCTATTTTTTGAGGCAAGAAAACCTTACAAAAGTCCACTCTTTGACACAGAAACCAAAATCCACGTCACAAATTTATTTTTAAACAAGGGTAGGGGAACAAGTGTCAACCCCGGTTGACGTTTCACGGGAAACATTTATGTAAATGAATTGCCGATTGTGCCGTTTGGCTTTACGATTAGCAGCACTGTTTTTTACACGGTTTTGGAGAACAAATGAGCATTCCTGGCAAAGCAACGGCCGTTGCTACCCAACACTATTTTCAGCAGCACCACAGCATCAGCACGTCCACCATACCGGAGCTAGATTGGCAGATAAGCCAAACTGGTTTTGGCAGTTACCGTGTCGCTATCGGGCAGAAAAATCATGAACAAGCGTTGCGGCAGGCGCTCCAAAGCGGCATTAACCTCATTGACACCAGCAGCAATTACGGCGATGGTGGCTCAGAACGGCTGATTGGCCGCGTCATGGCAGAGTTAATTGACAGTGACGAAATCAGCCGAGAGCAGGTGGTAGTTGTATCCAAAGTGGGTTATTTGCAAGGGTTTAACTATGCACTGGCCCAACAGTGCAAACAGGCCGGACGGCCGTTTCCCAACCTGGTAAAGTACGCTGAGGGTCTCGACCACTGCATCCACCCCGACTTTTTGGAAGATCAACTCGCCCGCAGCCTGGAGCGGCTAAACCTGGAGACACTGGACGTTTACCTACTGCACAACCCGGAATATTACCTAAGCTGGGCACAACGCCGCCCCATCCCCCTAGACGAAGCACGCCGCACTTATTACCAGCGCATCCGGCTGGCTTTTGAGTTTTTAGAGCAGGCGGTGGTGAACGGCCGTATCCAAAGTTACGGTATCAGTTCAAACAGTTTCCCAAGCCCAGCCCGCAGCTATACCTTTACCGACCTCAGCCACATCTGGCAAATTGCCCAAGAGATTGGCTCCGACCACCATTTTCGCTGGGTGCAGCTACCCATGAACCTACTGGAAACCGGCGCAGCCACTGAAGCAAACCAGCCAGACGGCCAGACCGTTCTGCAATTTGCTCAGGCGCATCATTTGGCTGTGCTGGTCAACCGCCCGCTCAACGCCATTGTGCAAGAAAGCCTCACCCGCTTGGCCGATGTATTGCCCCCCAGCTACCCAGCTACACCAGAAGAGGTGTCAACCGCGGTTGACAGTTGCGTGCAGCTAGAAACCCAATTTGCCAACCAGCATCTCGCTGGCCTGCACCTGGACGACGAGACGAATCAGCAGCTGCTCGATTATCTTTCTGTGGGGCGAATGTTGGAAGGCAACTGGAGCGGGTTCGGCACATTCCAAAATTGGCAAGACGTGCGGTCTCAATTTATTCTGCCACGCTCACAAACGGCCGTGGAATTCCTCTCCAACCGCCCAAATTTGCCCGCTGAGGCCGCTTTGTGGCTGGACGAGTACGTGGAGGCAGCAAATATTGCGTTAGCGGCTCTGAGCGCGTTTTATCAGGAGCAGGCAGCCAAGCGCACCAAACGCATTCAGGAAACGGCCGTCTCTGCCGACCCAGCGTGGCAAGCAAAAACGTTAAGCCAAACGGCCGTGCGTGCCCTCCGCAGCAGCAAAGGCATCAGCAGCGTGTTGGTGGGAATGCGCCAGCAGCGTTATGTTCTCGACATCCTGGCTGACCTCAGCCAACCAGTTGTCGTCCAAGACCGCAGCGCATCTTGGCAAACCATGAAGCTGAACAGCAAAAAATAACAGCCAACTTATCACCTACCCATCTGCAAATCTACAACCTTCCCCAAAATTGTGACCAGCTACTAAAAGCCGTGTCCAACGGTTAGCACATTAAACAAAGGAGCAAAAAATGGATGAATTAGTGAAAGTTGTAACAGAACGTACCGGATTACCCGAAGCACAGGCGCAAAAAGCAACCGAAGCGGTTTTGGACTTCCTCAAAGAGAAGTTGCCAGCCCCATTGGCAGGTCAACTGGATAACGTGCTAGAGAATCCCGGCATGGCAGACCAGGCTTCAAACATTCTGGGTAACTTGTTCGGGAAGAAATAATAGAAAGTAGAAGGATTAGAAGAGAAAAAAGGCGGTGGCTGGGAAGAGTCACCGCCTTTTAGGTTTCATCAGATTGATCTGGCAAAATCTCCTGGTACAGATGCCAACTCCCCAACCGCTGTGCCTGCCCTTTGGGTGCCCGGTCGTAGTAGATGTCGAAGAGACGGCCGTTGCCCACCTGCACCCGAAAATAGTATCGCCCCACACCCCAGGAACCCCGTTTTGCCGCCTTTTTCAGATTTTCAGGCCGCATATTGTTAGCCATCCGTCCGCGACGGCCGTAATCCCGCCACTCCTGTAAATTTGCCACAATTTCATGCGTTTCGCCTCGCCATACAAAGCGTACCGGGCAAGGTGGCAGCTTGGCAAACAGCGGCTCGTTATCAAACGCCACCGTAATTGGGTCACCAATAAAGCGCGTCGGGGTCATCAGGGCGTCCAGCTCAAAGAATCAGAGGCAGATTGTTCCAGCAGAAGCCGCACTTCACTGCCATCAGGCTGCATTAAGTACAAACCGGATTGGGTAGCAAAGGCAATGGTACGGCCGTCTGGAGACAACGACCCGTACTGCCCAACTCGCGCTTCAGAGGTAATTGGCTCCGGTTCGCCACTGCTCACCGGTACGCGCCACCAACGGGAAGGCAAATTGTGTGCCGCAGCCACCTCAATCCCCAGCAGTTGCTCCCACCAGGTGGCAGAACTCGCCTGCTCGGCCACAGCCGAAAAATAAAGCCACTCCCCATTTGCAGAGAAAAACGGGCTGTCTAAGGTTACAAAACAGTCGCGCGGCACCAAAACGGTTAGATTGCTGCCATCCGTCTCAGCTAAAATTAGCTCTGCGGCCAAAGAATCAAGATCAATATTTACGTATGCGAGAAAACGGCCGTCTGGCGACACTCTCGGCCAAATGCCATTCTCAGCCAGCGGTTCCACCATGCCCGTAGCCAGTTCCACCCGCTCCAGCGTGGTCGTAAAGGTGAAAGCATCTTCATCCAGGGGCTTTACGTGCGAATAGTAAAGCCATTCCCCATCTGGCGACCAGGCAGGATTGAAAAAGACCTCCTGCTCGGCGGTGCGCTTGATGAGTAAGCGGGGTTCAGAACGGCCGTCTGCCAACAACAAGTAAAGGCTGCTATAGCCAAACTGGATTTCATTTTCACCGGGAGAGGGTGCATACGTCATGGCAATCTGGCTGCCGTCTGGCGAAGCGGCCATATGGCTCAGCCACGCATTCTGTGGCACTTCAAACAGCGACTCTACATCGCCAGTCGCTACGTCATACCGCATCAATGCCTGGCGATGCGGTTCCTGCAAAATGAAGAAAAGGTTGCCGTTTACTGTGTCGGTTTCTGGCGGAACGGCCGTTTCCTCACCCCCACCACATGCCGCTAGCAAACCAATCAAGCTGAGCCAAAGCAACAATCGAATCATTCTCATGCGGCAATTGTACCCGCTTTTCTAGCACCAGTAATTGAGAAACAAGAAATCGCATGTCGGAATGCTTACAAATCAAGGGGAAGCTGGAAGGACGGCCGTTTTCCATCCAATAGCACATACGGAGCCAGCCGCTTGGTAGCAATGCCCAACTGCCGCAAATGCGTCAGCTCACTCAATCGCCCCTGCCGCCGCGCATTGAGGATGGCGTGACTGCTTTTGAGGCCAATGCCGGGAACGCGCAGCAGTTCATCCCGGTGGGCTTGGTTCAGCTCCACCGGATTATGCCGTAAATTAGCTTGAGCCCAGGCCAGCTTGGGATCAATGTCCAGCGGCAGATTGCCATCCTGGTCAAACGGCATCTCTTCCAAGCCAAAATCATAGTCGCGGAACAAAAAGGAGGTTTGGTAGAGGCGCACTTTGCGTAATGGGTTTTCGGCCGGTTGATTTTCCAGCGGCGTGTTGGCAATTGGGCTAAAGGGAGAAAAATAGGCCCGCTGAAGGTGCAATCGCTTCGTTAAATATTCCGTTGTAGACAAAATTTCCACGTCACTTTCCCCTACAGCTCCCACCACAAATTGGGTCACGGTAGAAGGCCAACGGCCGTTCCAGCCCAGATGTGCTGGTTCCTCCTGCCGAATTTGCTCGATGAGTTGGAACGGGCGTACCAATTCCTCAAAAAAGTGCTTCTTGGGAGCCAGCAAAGCCAGTCGCTTGTCATTGGGTGCTTCCAGGTTGACCGACAGTCGGTTTGCCAACGTCATGGCCTGTCGCAACTGTGCCTTTTCTGCCCCAGGCATCACCTTCAAATGCAAAAATCCCTTGAACTGGTGCTTTTTTCGCAGGATTTCGGCCGTTTTCAGCAGTTTGTCCTGCGTAGCCACGCTCCCTTTGATAATCCCCGAACTCAAAAACAACCCTTCCACCATGCCAGCTCGATACATCTGCATAAACGCTTTGGCTAGCTCCTCCGGTTGGAAGGTATGCCGCCGATAATTTCGCCCAGCGCGGAAGGGACAGTAGTAGCAATTCCGCTCACAGGCAGACGTGAGCAACGTTTTCAGCATCGGCTTCGTCTTACCGCCGGGCAGCACCGCCTGAGAAATGCCCAAAGCGGCTTGCTTGGCTTCTGTGTGGCGGGGCTGTACCGTCGAATATCGTGGTGTTATCACCTGCCCGCACGGTGCCACCTCTGGCTTTGGGCTTAGATTGGCCTCTTCAGCCGGTTCCAAGTGCATATTCACAGCAATATCTTGCAGCTTCACAAAGGTATCGGTCATACGGTCAATTATAGAACATTCGTTCGCAACTCACAAGCACCAACCATGTACAGGTGGGGCTTTTCAGCAGTCCAACTCTATTAAAAACAGACGCGGAAAACGCGGATAAATCATTGGCTTTCCGCGTTTTCCGCGTCCCACTAGCTAATCTGCACATACAGGATTTTATGACACTACTGCAAGCTGGTAGGAATTATCCACTGCCACAATGCCAGAATTGACGCCCCGCGTCATGGTAGGCAGTCAAAGCGTTACTTTTGGCACGGTTTTGTCACTGAACATGCGTGAAGAAAGCGTTGATTATGATGACTTTTTGATGAGCTAGACATCAAAAATGTAAATGAAGATACACAACCACCTGAACAACCGAGGTAAAGTGCAAACATAGTTTTTAGCCGGGAGTCAGGGGAGCTTTCCGGTAAAGGTAGATGAACAAGATGCGTATACAACAAGAGACGAACGGCCGTCTGCAACCGATACCACGCGGGCAGACAGGGCCTTTTAGAAATGAGTTATTGGAAGCAAAAGCAGAATTGATTACGGCCGTTTTATGTGGCAAAAGTAGCTATGTGCAGGGAGAAAATGCACCTCTCCGCTACCGGCTGCTAACTGACACGGCTTTAAGATTGTCTGATCTAGGGCAAACGGCCGCTTACTTCGACCTGATCGATCTGGATTACCAGTACGACCTGGCAAAATGGACGCACAATAATCTGCGCCTGCTGGCCATCCAGCTCAATGTGCCGCTGCCCAAAGGTGACTGGTGGGCAACACAGAGTGCTGATGACCCCGTAGCCGCCTTCGTGCAATTTTTAGCGGAAAAAGTGCTGCCGGAAGCAGAAAAGCCAATCCTGCTCTCCTTTGATGAGGCAGATCAGCTACTGAGAGCACCTTTGGCGGCCGATTTTTGGCGGCTGCTCACCCTGATTGAAGCCGCTCGACTCCAGCAACCTCTATTTGAAAATTTAGTTGTAGTCTTATGGGGAACTGTTTCTTGGGAGTTGTTGGCAGACAACGGCCGTTTTCCCACTGCTGCCTTAAAACCAATCATTTTGTAACCGCAGTGGCGCGGAAAGAATCCGCAGCTACTATTTTTTTGACCGATAGACCGCTTCCAACGTCTCAACTTGACGTAGGCAGCGGTCATCTTCTTCATTGGGCGTATAGGCCGTGCCAAACCACCCTTCTAAAATTTCTTTCGCCTGTACTTCTGAGGTGCGTCGGATAGAGAGGCAGAGCAAATTGGCGTTGTTCCACAGCCGGGCACCTTTGGCGGTTTCGGCATCGTCGCACAGAGCGGCGCGAATACCTGGAACTTTGTTAGCCGCCAAGCTCACGCCCGTCCCGGTCCAGCAAAATAAAATACCCTCGTCGGCTGTGCCATTAGCAACAGCTTCAGCCACCTCACGCGCCACTTCGGGCCAATCCCGCGCCTCATCTTCCAACGGACCAAAGAGCGTTATGCTATAGCCGTGTTCTTGCACCAGCGCCACCACACTATTAGTCAGATGGCATTTTTCATCAGAACCAATCGCAATTTTCATCATTAGTAATTTTTTATGAGTAACTCATAATTTATTCGAGTTTCTCCTCGACTAGAGAAACAAAAAGAAACCATTTCAGGACAATTTACGAAGGTATTCTTGCTGATTTACGATTCAACTTTGCGTAAGACGGCCGTCTACTTGTTTTAACTTGATTGACGGCCGTTGGAACCATCAGCGTGACCCCATTTTGCCCCAAAGTGTGAATTCGCTCAAGTTCAATTAGCCGCTGCATATCCGCTTCTGAGAATTGGCTCACCACCTGCTGCAGCCGAGCCAGGGCGCGGGCTTCATTTTCTGTTTGCACGGTACGCTCCTGGGCTGCCTCCAGCGCACTTTTTACGTGGCGCGGCATCTCAATTGCCCCAATCATCACGCGAGAAAAAGAAAAGCCTGCTTCGGAGAGGCGGCTAGCTAACTGCTGCCGCACGGCACGTTCTAGCCGCCGCGTTGCACCAGGCTCGCACACCTGGTCAATCGTCATTTCACCAATGACGTGGCGCAGGCAGTTGTTCAGATGCTTGGTGACGATACTGTTTGCCTTTTTGGGCAAGTTGCGTGCCAATTTGGGGCGCGCCGCTGCTTTAATCTGGAAGGGGTCTATGTCAAAATTGACGCTCCACGCCACGTCTAACGCAATGCCGCCGTTGGTTTGGGCTGCCTGGCAACGGCCGTTTGCCGAGCCAGACCCGGTAGGAATTGTATGCGAAAACTGCTCGGTCAGCGGGTTAAACGGATGCCGACCACTAGGCACAAAACGGGCGAACGCTTGCCGTCGCTTGTTGAACACAACGCCTACGGCCAACTCTGGCACCTGTACAAAGCCAAGCCGGTTGTGGACCCAAAAAGCGAGGATGAGGATGAGGGAAACTGCCGTTGTCCACAACAACATCCCTCCAAAAATAACCGCGCCGCTCAGGGCACCAGCCGTCAAAATTCCAAATAATTTAAACATGAGAGCTACTCCTTTAAGCCAATAGTGTATTTACAACACTTACGCGGAGCAGTATAGTGTAATACCTACACTTTGTCAATCCCCACTTGCAAAATCCATTTTCGTCCCTCTATAATCAACTTGAAACAAGTTAACAGCAGCATCACTTACAAATTTCATGTGCAAGGAGTCTCAACATGTTAAAAAATGGAACGTTTACCGAAGGATGGATGGATATGCCCCCCTACGGCAACCTTATCAACCAGCAGCCAAATAGCTGGATTTTGCGCTGGATAGAACCGGGCAATTCATTATTTGGGGCAGGGGATAAAGCGGCTGGTGTACCGGAATGTGTACACAAATTGGCCACGCAACTACCGCCCAACGAGCAGTTAGGTGCTAAAGATGCGCTTATTTTAGCTGGGGACACGACTTACAAGGTGTTTCACGCTAGCAGCCCGTTTGGCGTGGAGCTAAAACAGGTGGTCACGGGGCTTAAGCCGGGCAGCGAAGCCACCCTTGAGGTGCCAATTTTGGCCGTGCTAAACAACGATCCAGACCCGTATGGCGCAGAATCCGGTGTTTGGGTGAATGGGCAAGGGAGCTGGGTGAACGGTGGGCAGATGGGCAACCGTAAATGGCATCGTCACCAGCACACTTTCACGGTGCCAAACAATGGCACGGCCATCATCGAGATTCGGGTGAAGAGCAAATGGCCACGCCCCAAAGATTTTTTCATTGATGGCATTACTTTAACGGCCGTACCAACCGAAACCCCCGTCATCTTGCCAGACCCGATCATGATTCCTGATGAGGACAGAGAAGTTGCTGAAACAACGGCAAGCGGGGCAGGGAAAGCTGTGCAAATTACTGTTCCACAGGGAATGAAGCTGGTAACGGCCGTTTCCGACGAGCCAAACACCGTTGTACTGGTTGTGCCAAAAGGGGTTGCCGTCCAAAAAAGTTAAGAAGATTGGAGATTGGAGATATTGTTTGTCAATCTCCAATCTCCAAGTTTAGCTACGATTGATAATCATTATTCCCCCAACAATTAGCACCACGCCGACAATCATAACGGCCGTAATCTGCTCATCCAGCAGCAGGACGCCACCCAAGCCAGCAAAAATCGGTATGACATAACCAGACATGGCAGCGGCCGTTGCCCCAAACCGCTTCACGTTATAAACCGCCAATAGCAACCCGGCAAACGTTCCCGCCAGTGCCGCATAAACAAGTGCTGTGTAGCCTGTTGCCGTCACATTTTGCAGATCAAAGCCAATAATCAGCGTAGAGAGCGGCATCACCACTAGTGCCGCTACAAACATGCGAATGCTGGCCACATCGAAAGCGTTGTAACCGCCCAAATATTTGCGAATGTAAATGGCTGCTGCCCCAGCCATCGTCATGGCAATGAGCATTAAAATATACCCCAGCGGGTTGGCCTGACTCACGTCTACCAGCCCACTTTCGCCGCTGACAGCCAACAAAATGGTACCGCCAAGTGCCAACACCACCCCAAACGATTTACGCCGATTCAGCGACTCATCGGGCAAGAAAAAGTGCGCCAGCAGCACCGTAATGGCTGGATTGGTGGTGATAAGAATGGCAGCTAACCCACTGGAAAGATATTGCAAAGCAGTGACAATGGAGGTCATGGGAACGGCCGTTCCCATAATGCCCAAAACAGAAGCATGCAGCCACAACCGCCGATCTGTTGGCCATTTGTAGCGGTGGTTGATGAAGGTGTAAAAGGCGATGTGACCCAGGCTGGCCATCGTCAGGCGCAGGCCAATGTAGGTGGTTGGCTGAAATTGCCCCACGCTAAAGCGTGAAGCCACCAGAGTAGAGCCAAACAAAAAGCCCAAAAAAGAGATGTATGGCAAGGCTTGCGGTGTCATAATGCTCCCAAATGCGCCAGATTATTAGACAATCGTCTCAAACGCAAGAGGGAATTATAACGCAGAGAGCAAGTTTGCAAGTGGCAAGTCTGTGCTAGCCACTAACCACCGGCTGCCAGCCCCTTTTACCTACTCCGAAATGCAAAAATACCAGTTGGCTTGTTTTTGGGAGACGTGCCGCCAGCGGCCCATGAAATCGCCCTGCTGGGGTGGGTTGCTGTCGCTGCGGTAAAGGTAGCCAGCAAAGTTGCGCGGCGCGTTGCGCTCGGTGAAGAAGAAGATAGATGTCGTTTCGCCATCTGTTTCTACCCAGACACGGCCGTTTTCCGCCGACAAATACCGATAAGCCTCAGGCAGCAAGATGACACCGCTCTCGCCAGCCACTAGTTCGCCATTTTCTACCATTTGCACCACCATCTCGTAATGGCTCATGCGCCAGCGGAAGCGCGCCCCTTCCCACAACGAGGCAAAAGGCACAAACTGCACAATGATCAAGGTGCCAACATTGATCACCAATGGCAGGGCTGCCCACTTTACCCCGCGCTCCGCCCGAAAAGGCAGGTAAAGAATGGAAGCCAATATGAATGCCACGAGCATAAATTTCATCCCTTCGGCCAGCGGCTGCGCCCAATAGCTGCCCTGGTTTAGCCTGCCTGTGTGCAGAACGGCCGTTACCCCAATCAGCACCACACCAAACCAGGTAGAAAACAGCCCCAGCGACGGAAAATCCGGCTTGTACAGGTCATCAGAATAGAGTGAGTGGCTCATGTTAACCTCCGAATAAGAAAACTGGAGACTGGAGATTAGGGACTAGCTTTTAATCTCTAGTCTCCAATCTCTAATCCCCTCAATCCATCCACAAAATTACACCTCTTGCGCTGTATGTAGCTGCGGCGGCAGGGCAAAGATGATGAAGTAAGTGCCAATGAAGACGGCCGTTAACAACCCAGTGACAACGGCCGTTTCCCGAAACTGAGACCACACCAACAAATGTTCAGCCAAGTCACGCAGCAAAATGGTGGGGTTCAGCAGCAAATCCCAACTATTCCAGCGCAAAAAACGGCCGATGTACACACCAAAGCTGCTCAAACCCAACGTCAGCAACACAAACAGCCAGCCCGCCAACCGACTCCAGGCGCGGGTGACCAAATCGTGCAGCCAAAAAAGCGAGGCAAAGCCCACAAACAGCCCCGCCAGGGCAAAGGTGATGAGCATGATCAGGTCGTACCAAATGGGCACGAGGCCAATTTGCCCCAAATGGAGCAAATCGGTGAGTAGGTAAGGGGCGTTAGGGAAAAAGAGCAGCCACAGACCGCCCCAAACCCAACGCCCCAAACGGCTAGCACCTTTGCGACGTGCTAGCAGAGCAAAGAGCACTGGCAGCCAAGCCAAGAAAAGATTCCACTGCAAAAAGATGAACGTGTAGCTACTAGTGTAAAGATAGCGCACCAGCCACATCACAACGGCCAGGCTAGAAGTAAACAGTAGGGCTGCCAGTAGTAGAAGGGGGTGCTTGGTGGATGTTTGGGTCATTGTGTCTCCTCTGTTGTCAAAAACCAGGGAACGGCCGTTTCGTCCGTGTGCAAAAAGTAGTACAGCAAACCAGCTACCTTTGCCTGGCCAGACGGGGAGGTGTGCGTACCATCGTAAGAAAAATCCGACTGTTCCCAGACAAAACCGCTCCCCTCGTTGGCAATGCCATCTGCCCAGAGGTAGGGCCCCCAGCTTAACCAGGGCGCAGTCACCGAACCGTTGTTCGAATTAAAATTCAATCCTGCATCTCCTTCAATTTGCTCTTCGATGAGCCACTTTACGGCAAAGGCAGATTGGTAAGCGTGGGGTTCTGGATTGAGATCAATCGTGGCATAGCCGCCGTAGGTGCGGCTGGAAAGATACACAATCTTCAGATTGGGAAATCGCTCGTGCAGCAGCGTTATCGTCTCTCGCAAATCGTTCTTCAGCAGCAGCGCATCTACCGGGAAGGGGGCTTTTGCGCGGGCACGGGCGTTTTTTAGCCAAACCACCTGCACCTGGGCGTCACTCAGGCCTGCGTCTGTGAGCCGCTCGGTTAAAACTGACCAATATTCATCGTTGGGATTGGCCACAAATTGGGACGCTTTACTGTGCTGCGCCCCGTCTACCAACACGACAGCCGGATTCAATTGGGGAATCTCATCAGCTTGATCTGCAAACGCTTCAAACTCCATCGAGGTGTTGGACATGCCCACCGCCACGAAGCCAATTTTGCCATTCTGTTCATCTACACTGCCATCGCTGGCCAACGGCCGTATCTCCTTCGCAATTTCTACACCAGCCTCTTTATGGGCAGACGGCCGTTCGTTACTGCCACCCGGATACAAACCACCCTGCGCCCCATGATAGGTGTCGCTGCCCAGCTCCGTGAGCGGCGTCAGCCCCACCGTTGGCTGCCCCATCTGTACGGCCGTTAGCTGCCGACAAACAAGCCAACCCGCCACACCCAGCAGCAAGATAAGCAAGATGAGCCACCAGGACGGCCGTTTGAATGATAAATTTATCCACTTTGTTGGTTTCGATGCTAATTCCACTTCCTTCTCCTTTCTCCTTAAAGAAAAACCTCCCGCAGGTTCCACTCAAAGCCATCCCACTGGCATAAACTTGCGGAAGGTTGAATATTTATATTTATGATTCTGCTAAAAAGCCCAACGCCCCCCATGCTTGCCAGCGCGCCACGTTAAACGATGGCCACCGCCGCCAGGCATCATCTTCAGCAAGAACTTGATACCGATTCATAAGCTCAGCCTCAATAATTTCATGCCGCGTTGCATAGCAATCCAGTTCTTCATAATCGATCTGCCAGAGTCGAGAACAAATCTCCAATAACACTTCTTCAGCCTCATTACCAGTTGGCTCCAAAGCTTTAACCAGCTCCGGAACCGCATCATTTGATAATTCAGTCAGATAGAAAACGTCCAAAGCGCCCGTTTGCACGTACCGATCCAGATTCTGCCGGGCGATGAACGCATCTGGGTTAATGAGATTGAGCGTGGCCAGGAAGCCCATCACCGTCACCAATGCGCCAACGGCAAATCGGTCTGGGCGTACCCACAGCGTGAGTAAAAACCAGGCCAGCGTGATGGCTAACCATGCCATGCACACGTACACAATCAGGCGCAATTCGGTGTAGCCGAAGGCGGCTTCGTACAGCGCCATGCGCCGCCAGGCCGAGACCAGCATCACCAATACCAGGCCAATCAGCAGGCTACCCAGCCCGTTGAACAGGCGAATCTGCCGCTTGTTTGCCCGACGAGAAAGCCAATTTAGCCCCAGCACCAGCAGCATGGTCAATATAGCGACGGTGAGCAACTCAAAGAAGCCACGCCGGGCATAATCGGCAAAGGTGTAGCCTGCTTCAGTCACATTGGCCGCACCGCCAAACAGGTAGGTAAACTGGATGCTCACAAAAGCAGCAAAAAGCATGTTGACCAGTACCAGAATGGTGCTTGTCTCGATGAATCCTATGGAAAAATGGTTGGGCAGCGTCGCCAAGCCGCGCTCCACTGGGCTTTGCTCGTCATCCTCGGCGCGACGGGTGAGCGCGAGGGCTAATCCGCCCGCAAACAGCACGCTCATGAGCAAAATCAGGCTGCCGCGCCAAATCCATTCTCCTAGTCGGTCAAAAATATCTAGCGAAAACAGCTCTTCCACGTAATCGGCAAAGATGAGATCGGCCGAACTGAGCAGCAGGGTGAAAACAAACAGAACGGGCAGAGCCAACGCCAAGCCGCGCAGCAGCGGCAGCAAGCGGGTACGGCCGTTCTTACCCTTCCGTATCTCCTGCAACCCTGGCCGAATCACCGGAACTGCTAAACCCAGGCTGCGCCCAAACACGCGCAGGGGCAGCAGAGCATAGCCAACCAAATTCAGGTTTGTCACGCGCCCGGCGGCATAGAAAAAGGCCAGGTACGCCAGCAGGCACAGCACCGCCAGCACGTTGAGCGTGGTCAGGGTGCTGTTGGTTCGCAGCATGGTCATGCTGGCAAAAAAGAGCAGGGGCAGCAGCAGCCATAAGTTTTGCTTGGCGGGACGAATGACTTCACGACGGCCGTTCCACCACAAGCCAGCCAGCACCAAACTCACAAACAGCAGCAGTGAAATGCCCAGCGGCCTGTCATAAAATAACCAATCTGCCGCGATGCTGAGGAAGACGGCCGTTTGCACAGCCGGGCAGGCGCACGCAGCGGCAATGGCCGAGGTGCGATTGGTTCAATCGGTTTAGCAATGAGTTCTTCGTGTGTGGTTTCCATGTTGGCTCCAAATTAAGGGAGATTTTTGTCGCCTCAATCTCCAGTCTCTGTTTGCTTACGCCAGACGTAAAAAATTGTGACCGCCCCCAGCATGTCCACTGTCAAATCCAGAACTTCATTAAAAGCGGGGATGATATGCTTGAAGGAGGCAATTTGAAGAAATTCTTGCGTGATGCCCAGCAGCAGCATCATACCAAAATACAGCCAGAATCGTTGCCGCAAGCTGGGAAACAACCACAAAATACCGCCCCCCATCAGCGCAAAAACGGCAAAATGACCAATAATGTGCGAAATTTGTGTACCAAAGATGAAATCAGCCACGGCTCTGAAGCCTGGCCAGACCGTTGCCAGCCAGCCAAACGGAAACAGGGCGGTGGCGGTAAACAAAATGAGGATCAGGATAAGAAACGGCCGTTGCCTCCTTATCGTTTTATTATGACGATTATTTAGCTGCATATGGTAAGCTCCCGTAAAAAAATTGGCATGCTAGCGCATCAGTTGCAAGATAATTTCCCAAAGATAAGTGTAAAAATTGTCTTGCGGGATGCGGAATAGTAGAAATGTAGATTCCCGTCCCACGAACGGAGCCAAAATGTACGCCATTTGTGACCCGACAAACATATAAAGGATCATCCAAATGGGCAGCAAAAAGCCTGCATTTGAGGAATCATCACCAGAAAGTTGGCGAATGTAGTGGAAGTTTTTGTGAATATACGTTAGCCCAGCCGCCCCGCAAATGATGAAAATGGTTACGTGCATCAGCATTAAAAATTCGTAACTGGAGCCACTAAGCAGGAAAAATAGCGAGATTGGGGCAAAAGAGCCTAGCAACACAGAGTTCACTGCCACGCCCGTAAGTAATACCGTCAAAGTTTGGCTTAAAGATAAGCGCGAACCAAATAGCAACCCCAAAAAGTGGAGGGTTGATAAGCAAATAAGTAAGGTGATAAAAAAGAGAGCGGGCACTTTTAAGGCAGAAACGGCCGCTTGTAACAGTGATTGGCGCAGTCCCATAGAAAAGCCATAAATGGCACCGCCGACCAAAACAATGCCTGTCAATTGCACCAACTTCGCTTTGAGAGCCACATCATTGACAACATCGTTACACAATGCTTCACTACTCTTGATAATTGATTCGGCTGTTATTTGCATCATATCCTCCTTACAGGCTAACTACTGTTCCGACAAACAATCTTTTCTTTAACGAATACCAGATCAAGTTCGGAACAGTTAAACTGAAGCAAGCTTCCGAAATTGCTACCTGTCAAAAGAAGTTTGCTTCAGTATTTGGCTCATGTTAGCTGTTTTGTTGGGTGGCTAACGACGCTTTAATTGCAGAACAAAACGCACTCAAGTGCTTGACCTGTTTCAGCCAAATGAAGGATGTTACCGATATGCTGAAATTACTCATTGTGGAAGACAACGAAAAATTACGACCAGCACTCAAAGCTGGTCTGGAAGATTTAGGCACGGTATCAGTCATTCACGACTGCCCCACAGGTGAAGAAGCATTGGAATTTTGCCTGGAACAGACGCCAGACGTCATTTTGATGGATGTGCAGCTAGCGGGGGTGATGAATGGCATAGAAACGGCCGTTGCCATCCGGCGCGAATTTCCCAGACTCCCCGTCGTTTTTTACTCCATCCAGGACGACGATGAATATTATCGTGCCTTTCGCCGCAGCGGCATTCTTAGCCATTACGCTTACGTCCGCAAATCGAACTACCTCCTGCCGATGATGATTGTGCCGCTGTTGGAGGATGCTGTGAACGGCCGTTCCTTCATTGACCCAGATATTGAATCTCGCGTGCAGGAAGTGCGCCGCAAAGATGAAAATGCCCCAATGGACATCCTGGAACCCAACGAGCAAGCCGTGGCTCGTATGGTGGCCCAAGGCATGAGCAACAAACAGATCGCCAGCCGCATGGGCTTCCGCGACAAGCGCACCATCAGCCGCATCAACGGCCAAATTTACACCGCCTGGGGCCTCAACGACACCACCACTGACGAAAAAGTGGCTCGTACCCGCGTCGCCATCATCCTCAACGCAGGCCAGTTCATCCAGTGGAACGAAGACGGCATACCCCACATCCTCAACGAACAAGGCGACTGGATTCCCTGGGAATAGACGGAAATCGGTTATCAGTAATCGGTAAAACAGTAAACCGATTACCGACCACCGATTACGGATTACCGAAATGAGTGACATCCTCCTCCTCGACTGGGCCATCATGGCCGTAAGCCTCTTCAACACCATCCTGCTTACCTGGCTGGGGCTTACCGTTGTCTTCAACTCAGAGCGGCGGGATTGGGGGGTGTGGATTGCCACGGTCGGGCTGCTGCTGGGCGCGCTCTTCTTTGTTAGCCACACCGCCATTATTGGTCTGGGGCTTACTAGCCTCACCTGGCGCAACATGATTTTTTGGTGGACGGTCGGACTGGTTCCGGCCATCATGCTGCCCTATGCTTGGTACATCATCATGCTCTGGTACGCAGGCTACTGGAACGTCCCCCGTAATCGCCTGCATCAGCGACAAAGAATCTGGCTTACTATCATCACAGGCATGCTCTTGTTTGGGTTGGTGGCCTTGTTCGCTGGCGTTGTGCTGCTGGCTTTCCCCGCACCAGAATTAAATCCGCTGCGTGGTTTTATTCGCTACTCAATTGCTGGCATTCCGCTGCTGGCGGCGGGCTATTCTGCCTATGTGCTGCTGTGCATCGGGCTGTCGTTAGATGCGCTGCGCCAACCGGCTGCTTCTCGTCGCGTCATGGGCTTGGTGGCACGGCGGCGTGCCCAGCCGTGGCTCTCATCCGCTTCATTGGCACTGATGGTGGTAACGCTGCTGGTCACGGGTGTAGTGCTGTGGATTGTGCAAGATGCCCGCCAGCGCACCTTTTTGGAAATTTATCTGGAAGCGCAACTCACGATTGCCATTCTAGACTTGCTCATTTCCGGCATTATTGCGGTGGTCATTGTGTTGCTGGGTCGCGCGGTTGTCTCGTATGAGGTGTTTACCGGCAAAACATTGCCGCGTGGCGGACTAAAGCGGCAGTGGCGGCAGGCCGTAATGCTGGCCATTGGGTATGGCATTGCCATTGGCGGTACGATTGCCATTCAGTTACGGTCGTTATACTCCCTCCTCCTCACTGCCATGCTTATGACCTTCTTTTTTGCAATGGTAAGCTGGCGTACTTTTACCGAACGGGAGCAGTATATTTCACGATTACGGCCGTTTGTCGCCAGCAACCGCCTCGTAGAGCAGCTCATCGCCCAAACCGACCCGCAAGAAGTGGATTTTATCACCCCGTTTTACGCCCTCTGTGCTGATGTGCTGGATGCCCGCGTTGCCTACCTCGCCGCTTTAGGCCCGATGGCTCCCCTGGTTGGCCAGCCAATTCGCTACCCTGCTTCGGCACCACCGTTGCCTTCACTTGCCAATATCACCCACCGCTTCAGCGGCGCAGAGCACGAGATGATTTCTTTGGACGCCGATGAGTTTGGTGCGGCCGTTTGGGCCATTCCACTCTGGAGTGAGCGCGGACTATCTGGGGTGCTGCTGCTGGGTGAAAAAAGCGATCGGGGTCTGTACACGCAAGAAGAGATTGAGATTGCCCGCGTCATCAGCGAGCGGCTCATAGACACCCATGCCAGTGCCGAAATGTCCCGCCGCCTCATGGAAATTCAGCGGCAGCGGCTGGCGCAATCCCAAATCATTGACCAAAAAACCCGCCGCGTCTTGCACGACGACATTCTGCCAGACATTCAAGCTGCGCTCATTGCCTTGAGTAGTGCAGCTACTAACGGACAATCAGGCAACGAAAAAACAGAGCGTGCGCTCAAACTCATGACCGATGCCCACAAGCAAATCTCTGACCTGCTGCACGACATGCCTACCACCACCGCACCCGAAGTTGCGAGGCTGGGCTTCGTCACCGCTTTCCAGCGCATCGTGGAAAATGATTTTTCCACGGTATTCGATGCGGTTCATTGGCAAATTTCAACAGAGGCTCAAGAGGCAGCCAAAACGTTGCCAACGCTTACAGCCGAAGTTGTTTTTTATGCAGCGCGGGAGGTGGTGCGGAATGCAGCCAAACATGGCAGGGGCGGGCAGGTGGAACGGCCGTTAACCCTCAAAATCAATATGCAATACACTAACCAACTTGCCATTACCATCACCGACGATGGTGTGGGCTTGGGCAACAGCAATACGGCCGGGTCTGGTCAGGGGCTAGCCTTGCACAGCACCATGATGGCCGTTGTGGGTGGTGAAGTGGTGGTAGATACGGCCGCTCACCAGTTCACGCGCGTTACCCTCAACGTACCTACGACGCCTGCAGCCGCTTTTGCCAGTAGCGCATGATGCCGTCCACGCTCATGTAAAGTGGATTGGCTGTAGCATATTGGGCAATTGCCTCATCAGATAATCCGGCAGCTTTGGCACGCTTGGCAAACCAATTTTCGTAAGCAGTCACAATGTCATTGCGGTTAAGGGTTTCTTGCATTTTTTGTTGGATGAAGACGGCCGTTTCCCGTACCAATCGCTTTACAGTCAACAAATGTCCCTCAACATTATCCACACAGCCAAAATGGGTTGGGTAAATTTGCCGAAAGTTATGTGCCAACAGTTTGTCCAGCGTTGCTTCCCATGTTTCTAAATCAAACTCTGGTGGCGGTGCTGGAATATCTGGCAAATTAAAGGCTGGCAGGCGAACGGCCGCAGCATCCCCGGTAAAAGCGACATCGTCAATCACATAAACATGATGGTGTCGCGCATGACCTGGCGTTTCCAATGCGGTGATAGTCAGGCCAGCCACTTCTAAAACATCATTATCAAAAACTTCTGTGACATTTTCAGCGGGTGCAGCCAGCATTTCGCCCCAAAGCGTGTCCATTTTGTCGCCATAAATGCGCTTTGCGCTGGCCAACAATTTTTCTGGGGCAATAAGATGTCGCGTCCCAAAGCTGTGAACGTAAATTTGTGCACCTTGCTGTGCCCACCAGCCCGCCGCGCCTGCATGATCCAGGTGAATGTGCGTTACCAACACATGTTTAATCTGTTCAGGCTCAAATCCATGCTGCCGAATCTGGCTCAAGAGTGTGTTTAACGTCGAGCCAGGCCCCGTTTCAATCAAAATTGGTCCCTTAGAACCAACCACGAGGTAAGCGGCCGTTATTTCTGTTAATCCCTGAAAATGTAGGTCAAGAACGTGAATATCTGGTTTTTTAATCATTCGCCAATAATATCATTTTATCCCTAGAATGGCGGATCATTTTTTCCGCATGAACTTAAAAAAATAGTGATCACTTCAAATTGCAACTTTCCATCACCTGCCATAGTTGGTAACGTTGGTTGCCAACTATGCGCCAGTAATGATCTTGCTCTGAATTTCGTAGGTACGATTTTGCTGCTAAACGGCCGTTGTCAAAAAATCGCCGCGCCACCGATGGACATTGGCCGTTCCCCGTCATCCCTTGCATAAACAGGTCTGTCAATGTCCGATTGATCCGCTTTTGGTGTCCTTTTGGCAGTTGGGCATGCGGCCCAACGTAGCTATTTGGTAGCTGCCAGGCCACATAGCTTTTGCCCTGCGGCCCTTGTCGTCCCTTGAAATCCTTAAACTGAAACGTCGCCCAGCCTTGCTCCCAGCCACGCGCCTGCAAACTGTCTGGGCTTGCCGTTGCGCCGATGGCAAACTGCGCCTGCCGCTTTACCTTTGCCTTGCGCTCGTAGCGACGCTGGGTGCGCGGCTGCACCTCTGTTAACTGCTCGACTGTTTCGCGAGAGATTGGCTTTTTACGGTGATTAGGCCGCGTGCGGCTGCTGTGAAACGAGGCATATAGATGTGCCCGCACCATGCCAATCTTCTGCCGTAAAACAGAAACAGGCAGCGCTACAGGTCGCATTTTTAGTCGAGGAATGTCCAGGCCAATTGCTACTCTTGCCACAGATCTTAGCCAGATACGGCCGTTCCCCCGTACCCAAAAAATATCATCACCCTGAGCCAATAAGTTGCGTAGCTGCCGTGTACCGCAAAAGCGCAACGCGCCGCGCCTGCTGGTAAATAGCTGCCGCGCTCGGCGCTCGTCCACCCAGCCACAGCGTGCCACGTCCACCGCTTGCAGCAACAGCCACAGGCGACCCGTTGCCGCCTGTTCTTGCCGCAGCAGGGCAATGGCGATGTCTGGGTACAGCTTGATCTGTTTGGGCAGAGTGGGGGGATGAGAAACGGCCGTTTCCGTTGAGACGGCCGTAGCGCTAGGCTGATTGGCTTGTTGTGGTCGCTCTCGCCGAACGGTCTGCGTAACGGCCGTGCTTTCCCAGCCAAGATGGGATGGTAATTGGGAAAAGGAGAGGGTGTTTGTGAACGGCCGTTCGTTGCCTTTCTTTGCCTCAGAAATGGAGACTTGCAGCTCCCCAGATTGAGAACGAGAAGCGTGAAGCTGCGCCCGCAGTTGCAATAAACGCTGCTGCGCGGCCTGCAGTTCGCTCGAAATGGCAGAACCCAACTTGCCCACAAACGGCTCAACTTCGCGGGCAGAAGGCAACCTTAACCACGCCTGCCAACATCAGACCGTCACAATCCGATCCATTGACAGGCCGATAGCCCTATGATATGCTTCTACCCAGCATTAGTGAGCTACCTGGGGACAAAAAATCCCCCTCCCCAATTAAGGGGCACTGTCTAAAAAGGTGTTGGCGGCACCAAAACAGTTTGAAATGGTAGCTTGCTTATACAAATCAAGGCCAGGCGTTTAGACGCTTGGCCTTTTTTTATTTGTTCGTAAAGTTAAAAATCAGACGAACAACCTCACAGAAAATGCGTGTCGGCGGGAAATTCTTGCCTTGCACAAAGGCGAAGAAGCCGTTGCCCTAACCCTGAGACAACAGATTAAATGCAATAGATCAACCATCGCGTACATCTGCACAAATAGTTGCAGTTTGCCTCATTTTTGATATACATAATCTGTAATTGCGGCCAGTCTATCAGAATAAATCACCTATGTCAACTAATCTATAGCATATAGATTTAGAAATTCACCGATTTATATCCTTAATAACACAAAAAATATACCATTTATCCCCCTCTTGACAACCGAATCTGACTTGTATACCATATTGCAATGAGCGAATCGCCACCTTTTACACTTGATTTCAATCAATATTCCCCTGATTGGGATAGGCTAGGCGTTGTTGTTCCCCCATTTACCATCGAAGCAGACCCCAGATTTATGTACTTATCCACAGAAACCAGGCGCGCACTCTCGAAAGTGAGCTACATGGTAGAAGCCGGGCAGGGAGCTTCAGTTATTGTTGGTGAAATTGGCACAGGGAAAACAACACTCGCCTCCTGGTTCCACAGTCGGTACGACAGACGCCCCGACTTCACGGCCGCCAAAATTGACGAGGCACCCAAAAAGAGCGGGCTATTGCTTTTACGGCGCATAGCCGCCGAGTTTGGTCTACGCACCCGCCGCGCCACAGAAGACCAACTTAATGAATTCCGTGCCTTTTTGGTGGAAGAAAGTGAAAGGGGCGTGTTGCCGCTCATTATCGTGGATGAGGCGCATGAGCTTAGTCCAGAACAGTTCGTTGAATTGCGTCGCTTGCTCAACTTCAGAGACCCACGCGGCGGCAAAGCATATCAGCTCATTTTATTAGGCCGGCCAGAGCTAGATATTAACCTCCGTGAATCGCCAGACTTTAACGACAGAGTGGCAACCCGCTCATCCCTCGACCCGCTGACACCAGATGACACCAAATCGCTGATAGAGTATCGGCTGCTGGCTGCCGGTCGAGATTCTAAGCAAAGCGTTTTGTTTACAGATGAAGCCGTCTTGCCCATTTGGCGAGAAACACGCGGCTACCCGCGCAGCATTTGCCTCTTATGTCTTCATCTCTGCTTGGAATTTCTAACACACGACAACCTCACGCAGATCGATGCGCCGTTTGTCAATGAGTTCCTGGAGCAACATGATGATTACCGTCGAGCACCAGGGTAAACGAAGGTCATGAGCCAAGAGAAAGGAAGATCTGAAAGTGAGGCAAAAGAACGCGCCAGCACTTTGGCTGCGTTGCTTAAAGAAAAGCCGAAACGGGGACGGCCGTCACGCAACGTCAGTCGGCAAAATGTCTACGTTGCCTTAACCAAATCCCAAAAAAAACAGATGAAACAGCTTGCTGGCCTTTTGGGAGGCAGCATCAGCCGCGCTGACATTCCCGACCTTTCTATCACCGTTCTTTCAGCACGCCTCGAAGCCCTTCGCCGCGCCGTTGCCGATCGCAACCGCGAAATGCCAGAAGGTATCACCGATCTAGAATCACTCTATCTTCTGTGGGATCTTCCCTTGCCATCAAAAGATGAAAAAGAGCCGAGCTGGACCTCAATCCGCGTTTCTCCCCAACAGGTTATCGAACTCGGCCGTTCGCATGGCACCTTGAATGCTGTTTTTGGGGCTAATCGCAGCCAAACGTTCAGTTTAGCTCTTTCCCTGCTTGAACAACTCGTTGAAGATCACCCTCTTATACAACAGTTTGAAATCGTCGAAGAGCTTCGTAAACAGATTATCGAAATTTACGCCTAGTGTTCCGACCAACAAATATTGACGGGTAGCGCATCTGAGCAGAATGTTAAACTGAAACCACTTGCAAACGATCTATCCGTCAAAGAAGTTGGTTTCAGTATTAGTCTGCACAAAAGTTAGGTCAGAAGCAGGCTGATCTGCCCAATTTTTTGTTCGCAAATCAAACGCCCTATAATTGCTAGAATATGGATAAATATAAGCCAAACCAATGATTTTATAGCAAAATATATCCAATAGATTGAAACAATTGTACGATCAAAAAAGTTTGCCGAAAATCCTTATATATAATAAGTAGGCAAAGTTACAAGAGAGCGAGATAAACTGTAGTAAGCTGGCATAAATGTCAGACAAATGCAGAAATCCCTTTGAAATCAGCTTGACATGGGAAACGGCCGTCGCTATAATCCCGCCTCGTTGATGTGGTATAGATAACTTCTAAAAATCACTCAAAGAAAACTAAAAATTGTTCTTGACAGTGCAAAAAAACTATGGTAGATTACTGCGCTGTTGATTACAGCGGATGTCGTTGCAAAAAGCAAAACATCCATCACAAGTGTACACCCAGCTTAAGAGCATTAAGAGAGGTAGCAAGATAGTGAAGCGGCTCGCTCAGAGTCGTTTTTTGTTCTCTATGCTGCTGACTACAGCAAATAGCGCGGTAACTTGTAAAGCACCTTGACAACTGAAGAGTGATGAAAACAAGACAGTAAAGCTTGGGTTCTAGAGTCAAATCAAAAAGTAGTTCTGTGGTAATACCACGGATATAAATTCTCTTTATGGAGAGTTTGATCCTGGCTCAGGATGAACGCTAGCGGTGTGCCTAATGCATGCAAGTCGAACGGGATCCTTTGGATTCGTCTGAAGGTGAGAGTGGCGAACGGGTGAGTAACACGTAGGTGACCTGCCCCGGAGAGGGGGACAACCACTGGAAACGGTGGCTAATACCCCAGATGTCTTTGCACTTAGAAAGCAATGACTAAAGCTCCGGCGCTCCGGGAGGGGCCTGCGGCCCATCAGCTCGTTGGTAAGGTAATGGCTTACCAAGGCAAAGACGGGTAGGGGGCGTGAGAGCGTGACCCCCCACACTGGTACTGAGACACGGACCAGATACCTGCGGGTAGCAGCAGCAAGGAATATTGCCCAATGGACGAAAGTCTGAGGCAGCAACACCGCGTGGAGGATGAAGGCCTTCGGGTTGTAAACTCCTTTTCTGGGGGAAGAGAAAGGACGGTACCCCAGGAATAAGTCTCGGCTAACTACGTGCCAGCAGCCGCGGTAAAACGTAGGAGGCAAGCGTTATCCGGATTTACTGGGCGTAAAGCGCATGCAGGCGGTTTTTTAAGTCGGACGTGAAAGCTCCCGGCCCAACTGGGAGAGGCCGTTCGAAACTAGGAAACTTGAGGATGGTAGAGGAGAGTGGAATTCCCGGTGTAGTGGTGAAATGCGTAGATATCGGGAGGAACACCAGTGGCGAAGGCGGCTCTCTGGGCCATTCCTGACGCTCAGATGCGAAAGCTAGGGGAGAGAACGGGATTAGAAACCCCGGTATTCCTAGCCGTAAACGATGTCAACTAGGCGTAGGAGGTTATTGACCCCTTCTGTGCTGTAGCTAACGCATTAAGTTGACCGCCTGGGGACTACGGCCGCAAGGCTAAAACTCAAAGGAATTGACGGGGACCCGCACAAGCAGCGGAGCGTGTGGTTTAATTCGAGGCTACGCGAAGAACCTTACCAGGGCTTGACATATAGCTGGTAGTGAGTCGAAAGATGAACGACCCTTCGGGGAGGCTATACAGGTGCTGCATGGCTGTCGTCAGCTCGTGCCGTGAGGTGTTAGGTTAAGTCCTGTAACGAGCGCAACCCTCGTCGTTAGTTACATGTGTCTAACGAGACTGCCGGTGATAAGCCGGAGGAAGGTGAGGATGACGTCAAGTCAGCATGGCCTTTATGTCCTGGGCTACACACACGCTACAATGGCCGGTACAATGGGTTGCCAAGCCGCGAGGCGGAGCCAATCCCCCAAAGCCGGTCTCAGTTCGGATTGCAGGCTGCAACTCGCCTGCATGAAGTCGGAGTTGCTAGTAACCGCGCGTCAGCAACAGTGCGGTGAATACGTTCCCGGGTCTTGTACACACCGCCCGTCACGTCATGGAAGTTGGCAACGCCTGAAGTCGGTGGGCTAACCTAACGGAGGCAGCCGCCTAAGGCGGGGTCGGTAACTGGGACGAAGTCGTAACAAGGTAGCTGTAGCGGAAGCTGCGGCTGGATCACCTCCTTTTAAGGAGTATCTGCAAAGTTGAGAAACTTTGTACACTCCAGGTCAAACATCTTGTTTATTCAAGGTGTCCCAACTTTACCTTGTTTTTGTCACTCTTCAGCGGTCAAGGTTGAAATTTGCTCTTTATTAACATTTTCAGCTTGTTTGTTGCCGTGTTGTTTGAAAACTAAGGGCCTGTAGCTCAGCTGGTTAGAGCGTTCCTCTGATAAGGGAGAGGTCGTTGGTTCGAGTCCAACCAGGCCCACCTTTTCGGGGATGTAGCTCAGTTGGGAGAGCGCCGCCTTTGCACGGCGGAGGTCAGGAGTTCGAGCCTCCTCATCTCCATGATTTAGTTTAATATTTGAGGTATTTAACTAATTTTGATTAAGCAGCAAATTTTTTATCTTATTGAAATTTAGTCGCCTACATAGTTTGCCAAACTGTGAAGTCCGGCTAAATGCTGGGCTTTTTTCATTTATAAGATAAAAACTCTAAGTGGTTAGCTTTTGGGAACTAATTTAAATATTTTCCAAAAGCCAGTTACTTAGGTAAGTGGATGGCTTTTTAAGCCATTGTTCTTTAATAACTAAATAGTAATCGCAAAATTTCTACAAATTGTGCATCAAGAAACAAGAAACAATGTACGTGAGAAAATCGAATTCTCCGTATCATGTGTGTAAGCTACTAAGAGCGCACGGTGGATGCCTTGGTGTCAAATGCCGATGAAGGACGTGGTACACTGCGATAAGCCTCGGGGAGTTGTGTGCAGACGCTATATCCGAGGATGTCCGAATGGGGAAACCCACCAGGGGTCGATGCCCTGGTACTGTTATCTGAACACATAGGATAACAGAGGGAACGGGGTGAACTGAAACATCTTAGTAACCCTAGGAAAAGAGATTATTCCCTGAGTAGTGGCGAGCGAAAGGGGATCAGCCCAAACCGTTATCTTTATGGTAACGGGGTTGTAGGACTTGCATATGAAAGTGATAAATTTATTTGGCAGTAAAACTTTTCTGGAAAGTTAGACCATAGAAGGTGACAGTCCTGTATACGAAACCAAATAAACTTTCGCAATGTTCCTGAGTACGGCGGGGCACGCTAACCCTGTCGGAATCTGGGAGGCCCACCTCCCAAGGCTAAATACATTTGACAACCGATAGCGTACAAGTACTGTGAAGGAAAGGTGAAAAGACCCCCGGTAAGGGGAGTGAAATAGAACCTGAAACCGTGTGCTTACAACCGGTCGGAGCACTATGGCGTTCTTCGGAACGCAAAGGTGTGACGGCGTGCCTTTTGGAGAATGAGCCAGCGAGTTAATTTCAGTGGCAAGGTTAAGTCAGAAACAGACGGAGCCGCAGCGAAAGCGAGTCTGAATAGGGCAATAGAGTCGCTGGAATTAGACACGAAACCAAGTGAGCTACCCATGTGCAGGCTGAAGCGAGATTAATCTCTCGTGGAGGGCCGAACCCACTAATGTTGCAAAATTAGGGGATGACGTGTGGGTAGGGGTGATATGCCAAACGAACTTGGAGATAGCTTGTTCTCTCCGAAATAGCTTTAGGGCTAGCGTCGCGTGTTTAGTACAGGGGGTAGAGCACTGGATGAGCAAGGGGGCGCAAGCTTACCAACCTCAACCAAACTCCGAATACCTGTATTCTATAGCGCGGCAGTCGGACTATGTGAGATGAGTTTCATAGTCGAGAGGGAAACAACCCAGACCGACGGCTAAGGTCCTCAAATCTATGCTAAGTGGGAAACGATGTGAGAGTGTTCTGACAGCCAGGAGGTTGGCTTAGAAGCAGCCACCCTTTAAAGAGTGCGTAATAGCTCACTGGTCAAACGCTTTTGCGCGGAAAATGTAACGGGGCTAAAGCATAGTACCGAAGCCACGGATTGGCGATTCTTTGAATCGTTGATGGTAGGAGAGCGTTCTGTAAGAGATACAAGGGTAACCGAGAGGATATCTGCGGCTTACAGAAGTGAGAATGCTGGCATGAGTAGCGTAAAACATGTGAGAAACATGTTCCCCGTAAACCTAAGGTTTCCGACGGAAGGTTAATCCGCGTCGGGTTAGTCGGTCCTTAGCCGAGGCCGAAAGGCGTAGGTGATGGATATCCGGTTAATATTCCGGAACCACTTATTTGGAGTGATGGAGGGACGCAGTTTGGTAGGTCAGCCCCTTATTGGATTGGGGTGCTAAACGTCTAGGATAAAGATGGGTATAGGCAAATCCGTACCCTGAATCTGAAGCGTGATGGCGGTGCCTATAGAGCCAGAAGTGATTGAGCCAAGCTGCCGAGAAAAACTTCTAAACGTTGATATTTAAGTGACCGTACCGCAAACCGACACTGGTAGGTGGGTAGAGTATACCAAGGGGATCGAGAGAACCTTCGTTAAGGAATTCGGCAAAATTCCCCCGTAACTTCGGGAGAAGGGGGGCCTCTGCTGGTTAGCAATTAAGCGAAGCTGGCGGAGGCCGCAGAGAAATGGCTTCTTCAACTGTTTAACAAAAACACAGGTCTCTGCTAAGTCGAAAGACGATGTATAGGGGCTGACGCCTGCCCAGTGCTGGAAGGTTAAGGGGAGAGGTTAGTGCGCTTCGGCGTGCGAAGCTTTGAACCGAAGCCCCAGTGAACGGCGGCCGTAACTATAACGGTCCTAAGGTAGCGAAATTCCTTGTCGGGTAAGTTCCGACCCGCACGAATGGCGTAATGAGAGAAGCACTGTCTCAACGAAGGACTCGGCGAACATTGAAGTACGTGTAAAGATGCGCGTTACCCGCAGCTGGACAAAAAGACCCCGTGAAGCTTTACTACAACTTGGCATTGAGTTAGGGCTTAGTTTGTGTAGGATAGGTGGGAGGCTTTGAAGCTGGCACGCTAGTGTCGGTGGAGCCGCCGTTGAAATACCACCCTGGCTAAGTTTTGGCTCTAACCTATAACCGTTACCCGGTATGGGAACAGTGCCTGGTGGGTAGTTTGACTGGGGCGGTCGCCTCCGAAAGTGTAACAGAGGCGCCCAAAGGTTCGCTCAGGCTGAATGGAAACCAGCCGTAGAGTGTAAAGGCACAAGCGAGCTTGACTGCAAGACATACAAGTCGCGCAGGGACGAAAGTCGGGCTTAGTGATCCCACGATTCCGAGTGGAAGGGTCGTGGCTTACCGGATAAAAGCTACTCCGGGGATAACAGGCTAGTCTGGTCCAAGAGTTCACATCGACGACCAGGCTCGGCACCTCGATGTCGGCTCATCGCATCCTGGGGCTGGATAAGGTCCCAAGGGTTGGGCTGTTCGCCCATTAAAGCGGTACGTGAGCTGGGTTCAGACCGTCGTGAGACAGGTCGGTCTCTATCCGCTGTGGGCGTAAGGGATTTGAAGGGAGCTGCCCCTAGTACGAGAGGACCGGGGTGGACAGACCTCTAGTGTGCCAGTTGTCGTGCCAACGGCATCGCTGGGTAGCTACGTCTGGCAGGGATAACCGCTGAAAGCATCTAAGCGGGAAGCTCGCCCTAAGATTAGATCCCTCATCCATTTTGGAGTAAGACCGCTAGGAGACTACTAGCTTGATAGGCGGCATGTGTAAGTGCAGTAATGTATTTAGCTAAGCCGTACTAATGGTCGAGGGCTTACGTTCCACTTGATACGGAGACTTCGGTTTTCTGACGTTGTATGATTTTAGATTGATTGCTATTTAGTTTTAGACGAAGACGACCCAATTTGTTTATAAGAAGGTCTCTTGGTGATTTGAGCGGCGAAGGTACACCCGGTCCCATCCCGAACCCGGAAGTTAAGCTCGCTAGCGCTGATGGTACTTGGGGGGTGACCCCCTGGGAGAGTAGGTCATTGCCAAGAGGCCTTTTTATTTACCCTAAATAAAGGGTTTGAATACCCCGCCATCTGTGGCGAAAAGATTCTATTTGATGCCCTGCTGTTTGTGGCAGGGTAGTTCATTTCCTCCTTTCCTCTAATTAATCTCTATTTGAATAGGTTCTTTGATGCAAGAGTATATTTCTCTGTTGAGGCGGAACAAGGATTACCGCTATTTATGGTTGGGCAATGTTGTTTCGCTGCTGGGTGATTGGTTTAATCTGATTGCTGCGGCTGAGTTGATAACGGAGTTGAGCAGTGCTGGGGTAGCTATTAGCTACCTTTTTTTGGCGCGTTTTTTGCCTTTGTTTGCTTTTAGTCCTCTGGCTGGGGTTTTGGCTGACCGGTATGACCGCAAGATGTTGATGGTGGTGTCTGATGTTTTGCGGGCTATTGTGGTTTGGGGCTTCTTGGTTGTGGGGATAACGGGGCAGGTTTGGCTGTTTTATTTGCTGACGGTGGCGCAGTTTGCTTTGAGTGCGCTGTTTACGCCGGCGCGTTCTGCTGTGGTGGCGATGGTTGTTGATCGTCAGGAGTTGGTGACAGCCAATGCACTGGATAGTTTTACGTGGAGTACGATGCTGGCGTTGGGGGCGTTTTTTGGGGGGATTGTTGCGGCCGTTTTTGGGGCAGAGACGGCTTTTATATTGGATGGATTTACGTTTTTGCTTTCAGGTTGGTTTATTAGTCGTGTTGTGTTGCGGGCGAAAGAATCTGTAGAGGGTGAAGGTGGCCAAGGCGGTTGGCTAGATTTTGTAGATGGGTTTCGTTATTTGTGGGGACGGCCGTATCTGCTGATCCTCAGCTTAATTAAAGCAGCGGGTTCATTGGTATGGGGGGCTGTGAATGTGTTGGAGATTAGTTTTGCAGAGGATGTGTTCCCTTTGACTATGTTTTCTTTGGCGGAGACGTTGCGTATTGAGGATGGGGGGACGGCATCGCTGGGCATTATTTATGTGATTAGTGGTTTGGGAACTGGCTTAGGGCCTTTGTTTATGCGGCGTTGGCTGGGGAGTCGCCCACCAAGATTAATTCTTGGCTCAGCCATTGGCATGGTGTTGGTGTCGGTTGGTATTTGGGGATTGGGTGTGGCTCCGACTTTTGGCTTATTTTTGCTGGCGACGTTGGTGCGTACGGTGGGCAGTGGGACGATGTGGGTATTTTCGGCCGTTTTGTTGCAAATTGTGGTGCCGGATCGTTATCGGGGGCGGGTGTTTGCTTTTGAATTTGCTATGTTGACGCTTACGCAGTCGGTTTCTATTTTGTTGGCGGGTGTGCTGCAGGATTCGCCGATGTGGAGCCTGAATGGGGTGGCGTTCTTTTTTGCAGGGCTGGGGATGTTGTTGTCGTTTGGCTGGGTGAGTTTTTACAGTTGGTCGCGGCGCAATTCGTCTGATGAGCGGGTGGAGGCGTTTTGGTTTGCGGGCGATTAAGCTGTTTTCTCGAAGTGAGTGTCGCCGCCCCAGTGGCCGATGATTTGGTAGCCGCTGGCCTGGTAGAAGGCAATCACATTATGCCAGGTTTGGGTGGTTTCGAGGACGATTTTTGAGAATTGACGGAGTTTTGCGGCCGTTTCCAAATGCGCCAAAATTAATTGACCAATTCCCTGCCGTCTATTGGCTTTTTTGACTGACATACGGACGATACGGCCGTATCCCCTCTCCTCATTTTCAGTAATCAAAGCTCCACAACCAACAATTTCTCCATTTTGTACTGCCAGTAAAAAAGTTTCTCCCTGATAGCTGTGGGCGATATCGTTGAGATCGGGGTTGAGGGTGAGATCAAGCGTACCCCAATGGTCGGCCAGACCAGCCAGGATAAGTTGTTTTACGGCCGTTTGATCTTGGGGGCGAAACGGCCGTATCTCTATTTGCCCGTAATTCATTATTTAAGCCTCTTATTGTACTGTTTTTCTATTGTTATTGTATGCTAGGTAACGGCCGTTTTCCACTGATGCTTACTTTCTAGTTAAATAATGCGTTGTTAGGAGGTGCTATGTACCGTCGTGCTGTTTTAGGGTTGTTGATCTCTTCAAGCCTGATTTTGCTTTGGCAGCTACAGGAACATTGGTGCAGAGCGTTGGCAAACCTCGCTGTAGATGAGAAGATGAGCGGGTTTTGGCAGACACAATCATTCGATCGGGAGGGTTTTTAAGATGAGAAAGCGTTTTGTTTTGATAAGCATCTTATTGCCGTTGGTGAGTTTACTCTTGTTCTGGCATACATTTTCCTGTAGCGTGCAAGCCAAACCGCCAATGATTGATGTCGGGGGTTCTATTACCAGCGATACCACCTGGACATTCGCCAACAGCCCCTACATTCTCACCGACACGGTCACCATAGAAGCAGGTGTGACGCTGACGGTGGAAGCGGGCGTGACAATCATGGTGCCAGACATGGGAGAATATTTGGATGTACAGGGGCATTTGGAAGCAGTGGGTACGGCCGTAAATCCCATCCTCTTCACCTCAATTGACGATCTGGCTAGCAACAACTGGTCTGGCATTGCCGTGTCCGGTTCTGCCAACTTTGCCCACGCCACCTTGCGCCATGCGTACACGGCGCTGTTTATTTCTGGCAGCATCGGCGGAGATGTTTCTTTAGCAGATAGCGTTGTGGAAGAAAATCTTGTTTACCCAATTGTTGTGAATACCGATGCCCTGCACCGGCTAAAAATGGACAACGTGACGTTTAGCAACAACGTCCCCAATCGGGTGGGTATCGAAACGGCCAGCGGAAATCTTGCCCTTGCGGGTAGTCCAACCCTAGAGCCGCAGCCCGGTTTGGAGGGATACGAAGAACTAAATACCGATATTCCTACTGTTTTTACGGTGCCAGAGGGCATTACGCTGACATTGGAACCGGGCACAAATTTGATGATGCTGAGTACCGTGCAGGTAGCAGGGCATGTGGCAGCCAATGGCACGGCAACTGATCCGGTTATCTGGCAAGCGGTTCCTGAAAGTGCAGGGGGTGTTTTTTCGGTGATTGTGTTGCCAGCGGGTACGGTTGCATTCAATCAAACCACGCTCAAAGGCAGCCCAACGTTAGGCCTCGCAGTTGTGGGTGAGTCAGACCGGCCCATCATTATCCAAAACAGTACGCTGGAAGATATGGGTGACTACCCCATGCTCATCGTGCCGCCGTCACTACATCGGGTCGAGATGAATAATCTCACATTCAGTAATAATGCTTTTAACCGCGTGCTGGTTGATACGGAGGGTGGACAGGATGCGATTGTGGCCGATGTCAAGCTAACAGCCCAGCCGGGATTAGAATGGTATGAATTTGCCGATGGCAGTAGTTCGCAAACGCCGCCTGCCCAATTTGTGGTGCCAGAAGGTATCACGCTCACAGTGGAGCCAGGTGTGGAATTGCGTTTTGGGGATGGGGCGGAGGAGTTTGTCGTGAATGGCAGTCTTTTTACCCGTGGTTCTTTAGCCCAACCTGTAACGCTCACCTCTGGTAGCAATGCAACTGCTGGCGATTGGCTGGGACTGATAATTAATGGCGAGGTTGATTTGGTAAATACGGCCGTTCGCTTTGGCAACCACAATCTGACTATTAACAATACCGCAGACGCCCTGCTAGAAAATGTAACTTTGACCCAGGCTGAATTTGCGGGGTTGCGGGTAGTGGGCGGGATGGTAACGGCCGTTCGCAGTCAATTCGCCCAAAACGGGACGGATGGGATTTTAGTAGAAAACAACGGAGCGCCCGCAGTTTCCATTAGCAGTTCGGGTATTAGCAGCAACGGCAGCACGGGGCTGCGGAATTTGAGTGGTACGCTCGTTGAAGCAGAAGGCAATTGGTGGGGAGACGCTTCGGGGCCATCCGGGGACGGTTCTGGCAGCGGGGATGGGGTAGAAGGCGATGTGAATTTTTCATCATGGTTAACAGATGAACTGTGGACAATGTTGCACTATGAGCTATATTTGCCCAGTATCATTTTACCTTGATTTGGATTCGCATAGCCAATTTATGAATAAAAGACCCCCAATTGAACAGCAGGTAACGTTTTTACATGCGCGCGATTTGGTGGAAACGGCCGTTTTCTACGAAAACATCCTCGGCCTAGAGTTGGTGCTGGATCAGGGGATCTGCCACATTTACGCCAGCGGTGGCGACGCTTATTTGGGCTTTTGCCAGACGCTGGGGCAGCATATGGACGCGCCACCTGCCACCAACCACATCATGCTTACTTTGGTGACGCCAGACGTAGACGGCTGGCACGATTATTTGGTGGGGCAGGGAGTTACCATCGAAAAGCCACCGACGCTTAATGAAAAGTTCAACATTTACCAATGCTTTGTTCGTGATCCCAATGGCTATCTGATTGAAATACAAACTTTTTTAGACCCTGCTTGGCCGAAGACAGTACGACATAGTGAGATTGGAGATTAGAGATTGGAGACTGAGCTGCGGGACGAGAAATTTGATTGGGCGATTTACGTAGACGCTACGTTGGCTGGTTTGGCGCTCCTCATCCCGATTCCTCTAGTGGATTTGCTGTTCGAGTGGATTTTTAAGCGGCGGATGCCGCAAGCGATTGCCAGACGGAACGGCCGTACCCTCCCTTCAGAAACCGTCCGCCAAATAAATAGCAGCCAGTTTAGCTGCTTGGGCTGCCTGCTGTGGCCGCTGGAGCTGATTTGGCTGCTGCTCAAGCGCACTTACCGCACGATTTTGTATTTTCTAACGGTGAAGGAAGCAACAGACAAGCTCAGTTTTTATTGGCATCGTGCCTATTTACTAGACAAGATGATCGAGCGCGGCGATTTGGATCATCAGGAAGGGGCAGCGTTGGCGGCACAGGCACTGCACCAAGTCTTGGACGAGCTGACAACCAGCCCGCTGACGCAGTTGGCGCAGGAGGTGGTGGCTAATGTGCGGCACATTCTGCGCTCTAGCTGGCGCTGGCTGCGGCGCAAGCAGGAAGATGAAATGATGGCCCGCACGCGCTCCCAAATGGCCTTGGCCTGGCGCGATTTGTCTACTTATTTTGCTCAAGTGGGTGCCCAATATGAGCAGAAGCTCGACCAATTGCATATTGCCCGCCTGCAAGAAAGCATGGTTATGACGGACGCTAGGGCAGATACGGCCGTTCCCCCATCCAATGAGTAGAATAACGTATAGCGTATTCCGTTATCTTCTACAGAAGAGCTGCCAGCCCATCCAGCAGCCTAATTGTTCATGAATTTACGAAATATAGACAGACGGCTGCTTACCATTTTGCTCATTGTGTTTGTGCAAATGGTTGGGGCAGCGATGGCGTTGCCCATTTTGCTGCTTTATGCCCAGCGCCAGTTTGAAATTAGGCCAGAGTATAATGTGCTGCTGCTGTCCTCCTTTTTTGCCGCGCAATTTTTAGCAGGGCCTGTGATTGGGCGTTTGTCGGATAAATACGGCCGTATCCCCGTCCTCATCATTAGCCAAATTGGCACCGTCATCAGCTTCATCATGATCGGGGCTGCGCCCAACGTGGCGGTGCTGTTCATTGCCCGCATTCTAGATGGCATCACCGGCGGCAACATCATTGTGGCTCAAGCCTACATCACCGACATTACCCCACCAGAAAAGCGCACTGAATCACTTGGCTACATTTTTGCTGCCTTTGGCCTGGGTTTTGTCTTTGGCCCCGCGCTGGGGGGAACCCTTTCTTCCGCCTTTGGGCCACGCATACCCTTCTTCATGGCGGCGGTGGCGGCAGGCCTAACCGTCTTATTGACCTGGCGCACGCTTTCAGAAACGCTCACCCTGGAACAACGCATGAAAAACCGCGCGGCACGGCGGGGCGGCCTTGCCCCAGCCGAAGTGCTCCGAAACGCGCCGCTCTTGGCAATTTTATTGGTTGCCTTCATTGGTCAATTTGCGCTGGGATTGCTGCAAGCGACCTTTGCCCTGTTTGGGGATGCGGTGCTTTTTGCCGATTACAGCGACCAAATTGTAGATTTGGGCATTGGCATTTTATTGGCAATCGTTGGACTTTCTCAATTCTTAACCCAAACCTTTCTCATTCGGCGGGTGCTACCCCGGTTTGGTGAAACGAATCTGGTGATTATTGGCGGCACGCTGCGTGCAGTGGGCATGTTTACCCTGGCCATTGCCATAGTGCCCTGGCATGGCGTACCCGGTTCCATCTTGTTCCCAATTGGCATGGGGCTGATGATGCCGCCGTTGCAATCGCTGTCTACCCGCGCTGTGCCAGATGAGGTTCGGGGCGGGGTGCTGGGTCTTTATCAATCTACCATTAGCCTGGCCACCATTTTTAGCACGGCGTTGGGGGGTATTGTATTTGCCATGAACCCGCGTTACCCGTATTGGCTAGGGATGGCGCTTTCCATACTTGCGTTGGTGCCGGTCTTTGTCTTTTTGCGACGGCCGTTATCCGCAAGCCATAGCCAAAAAATTCATTTTTAGCAATAATTAAGCGCAATAAGGACAAGGAAGAAAAAGCGAGGCAAACCACGATGAAATTAGCCATATTTGGCGCAACGGGCGGCACTGGACAAGAAATTGTCAAACAGGCACTCGATGCCGGGCATGAAGTCACCGTCCTAGTGCGCGACCCAGCCAAACTCCATGTAAAACATGACAAACTATATCTGGTTATTGGGGATGTCCTCAATCTGGAAAAGGTTGAAGAAGCGTTAGCAGGGTCAGAAGCTGTCTGCTGTTCGCTGGGCAATACCGCCCACAATCCCGATTTTGTTGTGTCTGACGGTACGCAAAACATTATTGCGGGCATGACCAAGCAACATATTCAGCGACTGGTGGTTGTCTCTGCTTTGGGGGTGGGGGATAGCAGGGATCGTGTTTCCCGCTCCTTCAAGATGCTGATGAAAACGGTGCTTCGCAAAGCGTATGAAGATAAAGAGCGGCAAGAGCAGTTTGTGCGTGAAAGCGACCTGGATTGGATCATTGTGCGCCCTGGCGGCCTCACCAACGGGCCGGCCACGGGCGACTACGCGTTTGGTCTTGATCCGGACATTGGTGGCAGGCAAGTTTCCCGCGCCGATGTTGCCGCCTTTGTTTTGCAACAGCTTTCAGACGATACCTTCTTACACCAAACCCCTGCCATTGCCTAAAAATTAGTGAACCTGACGTGAATAAGCAGACCCGCTAGTGACTTTTTTGGTCATTTGCAGGTCTTTTATGTTGGATTGTCAACTGATTCACACTGGCAACGTACGGCCGTATGCAGCCAATTTATTCCCAAACCTGTACTTTGTTACGATGCCCTGGCATCGCTATTTGATAACTTAAATTGTGTTCTGCCAGGCAAACCAAGGTGCTTGTAGCCAATCCATCTGCCCCCTACCTTGCAACTGTTTCCTGGCAGATGGTTTTTGTTTAATGACAACATTTTTCACTTTATTGTTAGCCCACCTATTAGCTGATTTCCCACTGCAAACCAACCGTATTTTTCGCCTGAAGGTTGCTGGCAATGTCGGGCTGGCGCTTCATGTAGGCATCCACCTGATCATGACAGGCTTGTTGCTGCAAAACCCAGCCCAGCACATAGATTTGCTGCTGGTGCTAGGCGTTGCCCATTTTGTAACCGACTGGATTAAAGTGCGCTTTCCGGGCGAGCCACAATGGCCTGGCTTTATTCTGGATCAGCTAGCCCACCTGACAGCCATTGTTTTGTTAGCAATTTGGCAGCCAGCTGTAACGGCCGTACTTCCCCTCTCGCTGCTGCTTCCCCTCATCCTGTTCGTGTTCTTGCCTGCCGCGCTCATGCTGCTGTGGGTATGGGCTAATGATGCCCAAGAGCAAAACCGATACCAGCAATCCCGCTCAGTTAATTGGGCCAGTCAGCGCCTGCTCACAATCTCGCAGCGCACCGGCTGGATTGCCGTCGTGGTGGTCATTGCTTGCCGGCTCTTTCTGCTGTAGTAGGACTTTCTGGCTATGTTTTCTTGCTGCAAAAGCTGTAAAGTGCAGCAGCAGCATGGTTTAATACAGTGCGGAATGAGCAGTTAAACATACCACAGAGGAAACGACCTGAGCGCCAGCTCAACGCCATAAATGAAAATCAACAGATTTTCTTTGTGTTCCTGGTGTGCTCTGTGGTGAAATTACTTTCGAAGGAGCAATTGTGAAGAAATCAATTTTAGTCGTGGATGATGAGCCCAACTTACGTATGCTGCTGCGGCATATGCTAGAAACTGGTAACTTTGACGTTGCAGAAGCGGAAGATGGCCTGGATGCTCTAGACAGGCTGAACAAGATAACCCCCGATTTGATGATTTTGGACGTGATGATGCCTGAACTGGATGGTGTGAGCCTTTGCAAGCAGTTGCGATCCACTTCCCAATATGCCAAACTGCCTATTGTGATGTTAAGCGGCAAAACGCAGTACAAAGCGGTGCAAGAAGGATTAGCTGCTGGCGCAGATCGTTACCTGTGCAAGCCCATCACGGTCAATGAACTACTTGAAACGGTGCGCGAGGTTTTGGCAGCAGCAACGGCCGTTTCCTAAATGATGACACTTGTGTGGGCTTAAGCATCCCCTCGCCTAACAACCCCCTCGCGCCAGGCCAAAACGGCCGCTTGCGTGCGGTCAGCCAGATGTAGCTTGCTAAGTATATTGCTCACGTGGCTCTTCACCGTCTTTTTGCTGATGACCAACTGATCGGCAATGCTGCTGTTGTTTGCTCCGTCAGCAATGAGGCGCAACACCTCCATTTCCCGGTCACTCAGTTCAGTAAAAACGTTGACGGATTCCTGCCGTGAGCCGTGCAGCTCTTGCACCACGCGGGCTGCCACACGCGGATGCAGCACTGCTTCCCCTTGGGCTGCCTGGCGCACGGCATCGGCCAGCGCTGCGGGTTCAATATCCTTGAGCAAGTAGGAAAGCGCCCCGGCGCGAATGGCCGGGAAAATATGCTCGTCTTGGTGGAAGGAGGTGAGCATGATGATTTGGGTGCGTGGGCTTTGTGCCTTGAGCTGGCGAGTGGCTGTCACGCCATCCATGCCGGGCATCACTAAATCCATTAGCACCACGTCTGGGGCGTGTTCAGCGGCGAGGGCAACGGCCGTTGCCCCTGAATCTGCCTCTGCCACCACCTCGATGTCTGCCTGGGTTTGCAAAAACGCCCGCACCCCCTGCCGCACTACTTTGTGATCATCCACTAGTAAAACTGTAATTTTCTCACTCATATTTTTCCTAAAGCGGTTTCTTAACCGCGCAGTTTTCACGCGGAAAGAATCCGCGGCTACGATTGTAGAGGCACAGTGGCGGTGAGCTGTGTGCCTTGCCCTGGCATGCTGTGTGTGGCGAGACGGCCGTTTACAGCCGCCAACCGCTCTTGCATGCTGCTCAGCCCCAGACCGTAGGCGGTGGCTTCCGTATCGAAGCCTTGCCCATCGTCGCTAATCGTCATCGTAAAGGTGTCGTCTTGCCAGGCCAGATGGAGCGTGACACGATTGGCTCCGCTGTGCCGGGCAACATTGGCCAACGCCTCTTGCGCCACGCGGAACAGGGGCTGCTCAACTTGCAGAGGTAACGGCCGTTCGCCAGAAATCTTCACATCGGCAGCAATGGACGTGCGGCGTGACCAATCTGCGGCATAGCCGCGCAACGCCTCGCCCAGTCCCTTGCCTTCTAAAGCAGCGGGTCGCAGCTCTTGGATAAGCCCCGTTAGCTCCTGCTGTGCCTGCCGTGCAAGCTGTTCTGCCTCTTGCAGATGGGTTTTGGCGGTCGCCAGGTCACTTTCCAGCATGGTTTGGGCGGCACCAAGCTGCATGGCGGTGGCAAACACCTGCTGCTTTACAGAATCATGCAAATCACGCGCCAGTCGGTTGCGCTCTTCCAGAGTGGCCAGTTCAGCACGGGTTTGCACCAGATTTTGTAGCTGTTCCGCCATTTGGTTAAGCCGCCGTGCCAGTTGGCCGATTTCGTCGCCAGACTCATCCTGCACATAAGCAGAAAAATCGCCCTGACTCCACGATTCGGCTGTTTGGCCTAGCTGGCGCAGGCGGCGGCTGAAGCTGCGTGAAGCAATAAAACCAAAAATGGTACCTACCCCACCTGCCAGCGCAAAGATGATGAACAGAAGCGGCAAAATGCCTAAAATGGTGTTGGCAGTAAACACGTCTGAATTGCCGCTGGGTAAATCCATCACCAGAAAGAAGACCCCCAACAGCTCTTGATCTGCACCAAATGAAGGAACGGCCACAAAAATGTCATTGGTTTCAGGGTGAACGGCCGTTACCAATTCCGGATCGCTTTCTCCGAGCAAAGCCTGTTCGTAAGCGGGCAGAGCCTCCTCAAACAGTAACGCTGCCACGGGCTGGCTCAAATTGTCGCCCGGTTCCAGCGCCAGTAGGTTGCCTGCGGGGTCTACCACGGCCGCAAACAAGACATCGGAAAAGCGCACGTTGCTGACGCCAACGCCACTGGACGATTCAACCTGGAACTCGTCCCCTTGTTGGGAGCTGTCTAGCCAAGCGCGTAGGCCGTCCAGGTTAGGGGGGTCTTGGGCTAAAAATTCAGCAATCTGGGCATTCACCGGGCGCAGCACGGGCTGGAAAGCGGTGGCCACATCAGGAATGAACAGGCCGATGACGGAGGCGGCAATGAGGAAGATAATGAGAAAAACGGCCGCTGCCACCGCCGTCGTCACCCAGGTGTAAGAGAGGGTCAGTTTCCATTGCAAGGTGCGGAAGCGGCTGAAGAAGTTTTTCATGATTAAAGTATATGTCGTAGAGACGTTGCACTGCAACGTCTCTACAATAATTTACCCACCCAAATCTTGCCGCCGGAAAGCCAGCACAGCCAGCCCGACAAACAAAATGGTGTAGAGGGCAATGCCGAAAGCGGCCGTTTCAGCACTGACGTCACTCGGAACGGTAGAGATTAGCCCCGCCTCGGCTGTAGCGCTGACGCGATTGAGCGAGGTGAGGCTGTTGCTGAGACCACCGGGCAAATAATGGGGGATGTCGCCCCAGAAGCCGCCCGCAAATCCAAGAAACTGTCGCAGCACGCCTTCAATGAGCATGGCGTAGGCCAAACCACCGCCTACGGCCACCACAGTGGATCGCGTTGCCACAGCCAGCAGAAAGGTAAGCGCCGCGTAAGGGAGCAGCGTGTACGCCGTCCGCAGTATGCTCAAGAATGCTTGCCACCAATCTACTTCGGCAAAGGGTAAGCTACCCTGAATGCTTTGGGTAATAAGGCCGGTCGTTATGGCTCCGCCCACAAAAGCGGCCATGACGATGAGAATGGCGGGGAGGATTACGGCCGTAAACTTGGCCAGCATCAAAACCGGACGCGAAACCCCATGACTGAGCCAGAGCTGCATTGTGCGCCAGCCGTACTCTTGCGCCGTGAGCGTGCCCACCAAAATGACGATAAATAATCCTCCGAGGCCGCTGCCAGCGGTCATATCAATGCCCAGGCGGAGCGCTAGCGGCCAGGCGACCAGCTCTTCCACCGAGCCATCTGCCGTGATGACCACGTTGCTGTCGGTTGATTGGCTAGCCAGATAGATGACCAGCGGTATAAAAACGGCCGCTGCCGCTGCAAAGGCCATTTCTATCCACAAAATTTTGCGATTGGTTAACTTCTTTTGTTCCACAGATACCATTTGCCAAAACATGAGGTTCTCCTTGGGTGAGGCGTGAAACGTGAAACGTGAGTAAAAAAAATCACGTTTCACGTTTCAAGAATTATTTTGTCAGCTCTAAAAATAAGCTTTCCAAATCTGACTTCTGCGTGATAACTTCGCTGGGGATGATGCCATTTTGGGCTAGATGGGCGACGGCCGTTTCACTCTCGATGCCGCTTACCTGTACATACCCACCGTTGGTTACAATCGCTGCCTGGGGCAGTTGGGCGAGCAGTTCTGCTGCCTGATCTGGATTTTTCACTTTGAGCCGTACCGATTGTTCGCTTTGGTTTAGCAGCTCTTCCACTGCGCCCTGGGCTACAATCTCGCCCTGGCGAATGACAGCGATGCGGTCGCATACTTGCTCCACCTCGTGCAGCAGGTGGCTGCTAAGGAAGATGGTGATGCCGTCGTCGGCTAGCTGGCGGATGAGGGTGCGAACTTCGCGCATTCCGGCGGGGTCTAGCCCGTTGGTTGGCTCATCCAGAATGATGAGTGACGGCCGATGCAGCAGTGCCGCGCCCAGCCCCAGCCGCTGCTTCATCCCGGTGGAGAAGCCCGCCACTTTGCGCTCAGCGGCCTGGGTGAGGCCGACTAGTTCTAGTACTTCGTTGATACTGCCGTCATCTACCCCATCATGCAACTTGGCCACAAGCTGCAAATTTTTTCGTGCCGTCAGGTAGGGAATGAGCGACGGCGCACCCACCAGCGAGCCAACCTGCTTCAGCGCACCGTTTTGGCTGGGCATTACCGGCTTATCGAACAGGGTAATGCGCCCGGCGCTGGGATGAATCAGCCCCAATACCATGCCAATGGTGGTTGTTTTCCCCGCGCCGTTTGGCCCCAGAAAGCCAAACACCTCCCCCTGCTGCACCCGCAAGTTGACGGATTGAACGGCCGTAACCGCCCCAAAATTTTTGCTCAGATCATCAGTTTGTAAAACGATGTTGTTCATGCAAAGCCTCCGTTAGTGGCCGGTGGGTAGTGGCTAGTCGCTGAAACAAGCTACTAAAACTAACCACTAAAACCAGCCACAAATCAATACCTGTTCTGAGTGTAAACAAGTGGTTCAGTGACCACATCCGCCCACAGAACCAAAGTGGCTCCGCCCGCAGGCCCATTTGCCAAAGGGCGCGTTAAAAACTGGTGCCCTATGCAGGTGAAACGGCTTATCTAGTTTTTTTCTGCTGGGATTGTGAGGTTTAGCTGGTTTTTGGCAGGGTGATGCTGAATTGGAAGCCTTGTTGTGGGGCGGTTTTGATGTGCATACGGCCGTTCAAAAGCTGCACCCGCTCCTTAATGCCAATCAGGCCAAAGCTGCTGGTCGGTTTTGTGGTTAGGTCGGTGCCGATGCCGTTGTCTTGCATGGTGAGGACAGTTTCTGCTGGCGCATATTGCAGCAATACGTCCACGCGCGAGGCGCGGGCGTGCTTACGCACATTAGTAAAGCCTTCCTGTACGGCACGGTACAGCGTAAGTGCCACTTTGGGGTCACGGGTCGTCGGTTCCCCCTGAATTTGCAAATCAACCACGAGGCCAGTTTCGCGGGCAGCTTCGGCTAGCTGTTCCAATGCTTCGGCTAGCGATTGGTTTTCCAGGGGGGATTCGCGCAAGGCATTTACGGAGTGACGAACGGCCGTTAATCCCTCTTGCGTTAGATTTTGCGCTTTATCCAGCGCGTCCTGTGCTTTTTCCGGGTTTTGGGTCATGATGGTTTTGGCGGCTTCGATTTGCACGTTGACCACCGTGAGGTAGTGACCCAAATTATCATGAATTTCGCGGGCGACGCGGTTGCGCTCGCGCATAGTGGCCAGATCCTCCACCTGGGCGGCGTATTCCGCCAGGCGGTGGTTGGCTTGTCGCAAATCGGTTGCCAGCCGCTGAACTTCATTCCGGGCACTGCTTTCACGCACGGCAATGCTGGTGAAGATGAGGGTAAACACCATGGCCGCACTGATTGACAGCAGATCAATGATGGTTTCTAGAAAAGGTTGATCAGGAAAGTAAGCACGCCAGATAAGCCCCAGCAGGCCAAGGCTTACAACGGCCGTAAATAGCCAACCGCGTGATAAACTTTGAGCAGCAATCGGCAGAATCAAGATCCAAACAGACCCAGAACCTGTGTCTCGGGTTAGAAATAGCAACCCAGCGATGGCTGCAAATTGAATGCCAAAGTAAAGATAAGGCACCAAAGGAACATTAAGGAATCGCTCGTGCAGCATCATGCCGCCCGTGCCGTTGACCGTATAGACAAGCCAACAGAGTAGGACAAGGCCAATTTGCCAGGAAGGCAATGCCCAAAACCGGGTAGAAAAAAGCAAGGGAACGATGGCAACAACAGCCATGGCGATGACAACGACGTTGACACCGATGCCCGTAAATCGAATAGTAGATTCGATTTGGTCGGATATGCGTTCCTCGTTGGTGTAAGGGGTAATTTTAGTTGGTTGACGCATAGTTTACATGGTTTCTAGCAAGGCTTCTAGCTCTTCACGGCTGAATAGATATTGCTCATGGCAAAAGTGGCAATCAACGATAGCTTCCCCCTCGGTATTGATAATTTGGCGAAGTTCTATTGCGCCCAAGGAGATGAGGGCTTGTTCGCTGCGGGAGCGGCTACAGCCACATTCAAAGCGCAACGGCCGTTGCTCCAGCAGTTTATACGGCATCTTCCCAAACAGTAACGCTAAAATCTCTTCTGGCGTTTTATCGCTATGTAGCAAATCGGCTACCGGGGGTAGCTCTTGAATGTTATTGCGAAGCTGCTGCACAATGTCGGTTTCGTATGGCGGCAATGCCTGGATGAGCAGGCCGCCCACCGCTTGCAGCGTCCCATCTTCATCGGCAATGTGGCTGATTTCAATAAGCGACGGGATTTGCTCGGACTGATTGAGAAAAAAGGTAAGCTCGACGGCGATGTCGCCGCTGGACAGCGGAACGGTGCTTTCAACCAGCTCCGGCAGCAGCACGTCGCGCACGACGGTGAGCAGCCCGGTGTCGCCCAGGGCGGCGGCAACTTGTTCGCGGGTTTGGCTGGGTAGATTGACGAGTGGTTGGGAGACATAGCCCCGGATACGGCCGTTGTTATCTGACTCGACCAATATTTTCTGTAGCGGCCCGCTGCCCTCAAACTTGATGGCAATGCGCTGCCGCACCTTGAGCATGGCACCCATCAGCGCGGCCCCGGTGAGGGCGTGGCCCAGGGCAATGCTGGCGATGGGGAAGGTGCCATGCCGATCAGCCGCTTCTAGCGCCAAGCCACTGTTGCTAGAGACAATGACACGCACACCAGCCTCCCGCGCTAGCGCACGAACTAAATAATCATTCACAAAATAACCTCAAATGATTCTCAACCATTGCTGCATTCAAACAATATTAATACCAATCCTCAATTAGAAGTCTCGGTATACGTCCAAACTCCTTCACGTTATGCGTTACCAATGTGTGGTTATGCGCTAATGCCGTGCCAGCTATGAGCAGATCATACGGGCCAATGGGTTTTCCTGCCTGCTCCAATGTGGCTCGAATTTGGGCTGCTTGCCGCGCCTCAATTGAACCAAAGGGCAAAATAGCGACGACAGCTAACATCTCTGCAAGTTGCTGCTGCCGCTTCTCAGGCTGCGCTGACTTAGCCAACCCCACTTCCAACTCATACAGCACTACTGCGGGAATGCCAATCTCTTTCGGTGAACGGGCCAACAGCTTCCCTGACACTCGCCCCATGCCTTTGAAAAAATAGATCAGGGTATTGGTGTCCAATACAAACATTATTCGATTGGCTCCCGTACTGTGTCTTGCCCCAATGTAGCACGCATTGCTTCCACCTCTGGTAGATCGGGCCATGCTCCTGCTAGAGCTGTCACTGCCGCTGGCCACTCGTCATCCAACTTCTCGGCAATCAGATTGGCTACCCAGCGACTTTGTGAAAGGTTTGCTGCTTGGGCAGCTGCTCGCAGCCGAGCTTCCAATCTTTCATCTAAATAGAGTGTTATTTGAGCCATTCTCGATGCTCCTTTGATCCAAGTATATGTGCAATTATATGCCCCTTGTCTAGCCTGTCAATAGCTCTAGCCAAGAATATGATACAGGTAGCCTGCAACGACGGCTCCGACTAGGGAAAATGAGACGTAGAGTGCAAAAACACGCCGTGATGCTAGCTGCCATACGGCCGTCATCGCGGGCAAGGTGGTGGTAGGGCCAGCGACCAAAAAAGCCAGCCCTGCTGCCGGACTCATCCCCTGTGCCAGCAACCCGCTGACCATCGGCAAGGCGGCCAAGTTACTGGTGTAAACCGGCACGCCAATGAGAGCTGCAAACAGTATCGCCAGCGGATTTTCTTGCCCCAACAGATCGGTAATCCATGCTTCGGGAACATAGCGAATGATGAGTGCCTCCAAAACAAAAGCCAGTAGCATAAAGTGCAGCACCAACGATGTGGCCGCCCACGTTTCTTGAAGTAGCTTGGTTCTAAAAGGCAGGGGACGCGCACAGCTTGTGCCGCAAGCAGGCGCATCTTCACCGGCTGGCATGGCGCAGGATGTGCTGCCATCACAATCTGATTCTGTGACTGGCTCATGTCCTAGAGTGCCAATGCTAATGCCGCTCGCCGTTGCCAAAGCGGTTGGGGACGGTTGCGGTTGGCGAACCCGCTGTGTTAGCTTGTGCCAGTTGGTTGTCACCAATTCCTTGAGCGAGGCCACAGAAACGGTGCTAGCAGAACTTTTATCGCGCAGAATGTGTTCACCTAGCCAGCGGCGAGTCATGGCAAAGTGGGTGATGTAGCCAGCAGCCAAACTGAGTATTAGCGTGGCCACCAGCCGCCAGATGGCCAAATTCCAGCCAATGGTGGCAACACTTAAAAATAAAGTTTCGGGATCCATTGAGGGGGACGCAATCCAGAAGGCCATTACCGGAGCCAACGGTACGCCACCAATGAGCATGGCGGCCACCACAGGGATGACGGTGCAGGAACAAAACGGGCTAAATGCGCCAACGGCCGTTGCCAGAGCAATGGCCAGCAAAGGACGCGCAGTCAACGCACGCCGAATATACTTTGACGCGCCAGAGAGCTGTACAGCAACCGCCACCGGAATGGTGATGAGCAGATATGGCCAAATATTGACCAAGTTTTCAATAACAAAGTTAAAAAGAAACTGTAATTCTGTTAGCATGGGCTTTATCCTTTATCGTAAAAATACGATGAATGTTTGCAAAAAAATATTAAAAAATTTCCCCAACTTTTTGCCGGAACCAAGCAATGTTTTCCTCATGAAGGCAATAGCTGGTGGCTGAACCTTGTAGCGTGCCCTCAATCCAGCCCGCCTCGCGCAGCACCTTTAGATGTTGGGAGACGGTAGCTTGGGCAATTGGCAGAAAATTGACGATATCGCCTGTGATGCAGGTGGGATGCGTTACCAAAAACTTCATGATTTCAAAGCGCGTGGGATTGCCAATTGCTTTGAACATTTTGACCAATCGTTCTTGTTCCGCACCGGAGATATCTAAGGTGCAGCACGGTTCTGGAATTGTGGCTATTGTTTCCGTCATCTGGTTTGCTCTTTTAATTTATTATCGTATTTTTACGATGAAACGAGTTTAAACGAAACCGCTGCTATTGTCAAGTGTCAAAATCAAAGCGGATGGTGAACGGCCGTTTCCCCCAAACTTGCATCAGGCAGACCATACGCTTTCTGAGCCAAGATGGAGGAATGCGTATGGTCTATTTTCTTGAATTTATGCCGCGGATTGCTCCACCATTGCCACAAAGCGATCCATATCTTCGTCAGAGCGTTTTTGGATGGAGCCTTTGACAAAAGGAGCCATCAGCCGAAAGAGTCCTTTGAAGCGGTACTCATTCTCAACAACCCAGCGGGTACGATTATCGTCCAGGGCTTCAAAGCGGTTGGTGATGGCGTTGAAGACGGTGCTGTTGTCATAGGTGCCAGAGAAGGAGTCGGGCATGTTGCGCTCGGTGATGGTTTCGATGAGGATGACGGTACGGCCGTTTTCATCATAAACCAGCTTGGAAACCGCGCCTGGTTGCCCTGGTTGGCCGCTCTGATGCTCAAATGTTTGCAGCGTTGGCTGCCACGTCTTTAAATTTTCGGTATTGTCAAAGGCTTGCCACACCGCTTCCCGACTGGCTCGAATAATGCGCTCGTTCGTAAATTTCATGGGATTCTCCTTTTAGTTGCGAGTTGTTGGTTGTTAGTGGCTGGTTGATTGTGCTACTTACTAGCCACCAGCCACCAACCACTACAGCATTAGAATAGCGGAGAATGAGCCTGATTTCTTGACTTTTCTTGCTGTTTTGCGTTGGCTATTAAGGTTTTATCCCAAGCAGATCATCCAGATGCACGCTTCCCGGAAAATCCCAGCCAGAAATTCCCAGGTTGGTAATTGACCCAGGATAGATTGGAATGTTTTGGGCGGCCAGATTGCTGTCAACCCAAACAGATGCCAATTGGTTATCCAAATCAATCCTGACCAAAATGTCATACCATGTATCCATCTGCGTGGCACAAACAAAGGTAAAAGCCTGGCCAGGTGCGGGGCCATAATTTATACGCATCGAATCGCCAAAGTAAATCTGGAACAGTTTATCCCAGCCCACGCCAGAGGTAGGACGTACCTCAATTTTAGCCATTGAAGGCACTATGCCCCCTGTAACCCGCACGCGGAAACTTAGCTCATGGATGCCTGTTGTTTGGCTAAGTACGCTTTTGTCTACAACAATCGTTTCCGATGAGCCTGCGTCAATTTCCAAAATATTTCCTGGAGAATCGGCAATGACAACGGGACTGCTGCGATCTGGTGCAGCCAATGACCAGCCGCTTTGGCCTGCCAAGGCTCCCAGCGTCAGCGCGTCAAAATCATCATCTTCCCAGACCACAGGCGTGCTGGTGGTTGTGCCTGATTTCACCACGATTGGTAAAAAGATTTGATGGCTCAAATTGATAGTGGGGTTTGTGGGGGAAGCCAACCAGATTTCCCCAGTGGTGGGCGCACAACTGTCGTGATAATTGGCTGAACTTTGGAAGGCGACCATCTCGCCATTGCCACTTAGGGCTGGTTGCAGATTGCTGCCGCCGCTTGCGGGACGATAAGTGATGCGTGAATAGGTATCGCTGGAAATATCATACAGCCACATCTCATAGCCCAATTCTGGAATGCCCTCGCCTAGAAAGTCGGAATCGCTGCGGAAGGCAATTTTGGTGCCATCGGCACTGATGCTGGGGTCTGTGCTGTCACGGCCGTTTGGTACGGCCGTTGTTATTCGCGTCAATGTTGCCGTTGTGGTGTCATACAGCCAGATTTCGCTTTGATTCGACGGGATACCTTCGTTGAGCAGATCGCTGTTGCTGGCAAAGACAATTTTAGTGCCATCGGCACTGACGCTTGGCTGCACGCTGTCTCGCAGATTATCGGTTGCGGTGGTGATGCGGGTAACGGTTAAGGTATTTGTGCTGTAGTACCATATCTCTTGCTGGTCGTCTAGAATGCCTTCACTTAGAAAATCTGCATCGCTGGAAAAAGCAATGATTGTTCCATCGGCGTTGATAGCAGGCTCAACGCTGTTTCTTAAAACATCTCCGGAGTTGGTAAGCCGGGTGGCTGTCATCGTCCCACTGTCGTACAGCCAAATCTCAAGGCCAGTAAATGTACCTGAAAATAAATCTGTATTGCTGCGAAAAGCAATCCGACTGCCATCTGAATTGATGCTGGGCTGATTAACTGCATTAGAAAAATCAGGCATTGTGGCAGCACGGGTTATGGTTTTGGAATTTGTGTCGTAAATCCAAACTTCAAAATTGCCATCCTGTGCCTGGTCGGTGACAAAGTTGTAGTCGCTGCTGAAGGCAATTTTATTGCCATCGGCACTGATACTAGGGTCAAAGGCTGCCCCTGGGGATTGGGAATAAGTAACGCGAGTTAATTCGTTGCTGGCAGCGTCGTACAGCCAGATTTCGCTACGCACGTCATGCCCTTCGTCAAGCAGGTCTGCCAAGCTTTCAAAGGCGACTTTGGTGCCATCAAAGCTAATGCTGGGGGCAGTACTGTTTTCGCTAGGAGATTGCCCATAGGTAATTCGGAACAGATTGTCATTTAACACACCAGTACCCAGCCCCGTACTGATGCTTGTTTCTGCCAGGGTGTGATTGAGTGAAAGGGAGAAAGTGATTGATAACACAAGACAAACGAGAATGACCCAAATACGACCTGCTTTTGACGCTTTCATAGCCAACCTCCTGGCAGATGCACAGATCAAAATCTGTACAATCTAATCAAAAAGTAGAGTGCAGATGATGCCGATTAGCCTGATTCGATCAGGTTAATTTGTATTCTGTTTTATCCGATTGGTTGCGATGTTGCTTGTGTTGAACCTTTATCTATTTTGACTTGGGTGTGGCTAAATTCGAGGTGACAGTCACTTTCCTGAAGTGACTGTCACCTATACCTACAAGGTTAGTCACGCCCTTTTGGCTTGGGTCTTTGCCCAAGAGTCACGCAAGGCCACGGTGAGGTTGAAGACGGGGTGGTCTTCGGTGCTGTCTGGGTCTTTGGCGTAGTAGCCCTGGCGCATGAATTGGTAGCTTGCGCCAACTTCGGCAAAGGCAAGGTTGGGTTCCACTTTGGCATTGTCCAGAATCTCTAGCGAGTTTGGGTTGATGTTGGCGGTAAAATCCTGGCCTTCTTCATCTACCTCTTCTGGGTTGGGGCGGTTGAACAGGGTGCTGTACTGGCGCAGTTCGGCGTTGAGCGCGTGCTTGGCACTGACCCAATGGATGGTGCCGCGCACTTTACGGCCGTTTGGCGAATTTCCCCCGCGCGATTCAGGATCATAGGTGCAGTGCAGTTCCACCACATTGCCGTCGGCATCCTTGATGGCCTCATTGCATGTGAGCAGGTACGCACCCAAAAAGCGGACTTCGCGCCCTTCGCTAAGTCGGTAAAACTTGCGGGGCGCGTTTTCCATGTAATCATCCCGCTCAATGAACAGCTCTCGGCTAAATGGCACCTGCCGCGTGGTGATGTTGCTCTTGTCTTGCGGGTAGACCGGCACGTCGAACCACTCCTCTTTATCTTCGGGGTAGTTGGTGACGATGACGCGCAACGGCCGTAACACAGCCATCGCTCTGGGTGCGTGCTGGTTGAGTTCGTCACGAACGGCCGCTTCCAGCATGGCTAAATCTACGGTGCGATTGTACCGTGCCATGCCTACACTATCCTGGAAGTTGCGGATGGCGGCAGGCGGGTAGCCACGTCGCCGCAAACCCACAATGGTTGGCATCCGAGGGTCGTCCCAGCCGTTGACGTGCCCTTCCTGCACCAGCCGAATGAGTTTGCGCTTGCTGGTGATGGTGTGGCTAATGCTGAGGCGGCCAAACTCAATCTGCTGCGGATGGTGGGCAATGTCAATCTGATCCAAAAACCAGTCGTAGAGTGGCCGATGGTTCACGTATTCCAACGAGCAAAGCGAATGGGTAATGCCTTCGAGGGCGTCCGATTGGCCATGTGCCCAGTCGTACATCGGGTAGATGCACCATTTGTCGCCGGTGCGCCAGTGCGGGGCTTTGAGAATGCGGTACATGACCGGGTCGCGCAGGTTGATGATGGGCGAACTCATGTCGATTTTGGCGCGCAAAACGCGGGAGCCTTCTTCAAATTCGCCATTTTTCATCCGCTCAAACAGATCGAGATTTTCTTCCACGCTGCGGTCACGGTACGGGCTGTTTTTGCCCGGCTCGGTGAGCGTGCCGCGATAGGCGCGCATCTCTTCCTGGCTCAGATCATCCACGTACGCTTTGCCTTCTTTGATGAGCTGAATAGCCCATTCGTAAAGCTGGTCGAAGTAGTCAGAGGCGTAGTAGAGGCGGTCTTCCCAGTCGTAGCCCAGCCATTGAATGTCATTCATGATGCCTTCGACATATTCGGTTTCTTCTTTGGTGGGATTGGTGTCGTCGAAGCGCAGGTTGAACAGGCCGCCAAATTGGGTGGCGATGCGGTAGTTGGTGTGGATGGCGTTGGCGTGGCCGATGTGCAGGTAGCCGTTGGGTTCAGGTGGGAAGCGAGTGTGGACTTTGGACTGGAAACGGCCGTTCTCTACATCCTCCCTAACCATCGTGCGTAAAAAATCGCTTGGGTTTTCACTCTCATTCGCCTCTGGGGCGGGATCAACTATTTTGGTCATGGTGCATTCCTTTGAATAAATAAATGATGCCGTGATCATAAGCCATTCAGGCCAGGATGCAAATCTATTCTAGGGTCGAAAGAGACAATTTGTTCTCCAAGAAATGATATTGTTTTGGAGGTGCTGTTTTGATATGATGCCAAGAGGTGGTCAGAATTGGGGTGATTTTTGTTAGATTTTCTGAGCAGGAATGGTGGAAGGAAATGGTCGATTTATTAGTGTGGTTATATTTTGAGGATATGAGTGAACGCTATGCTTATTGAATCTGCTAAGGTAATGCTTGCTACTTGTTGTGAAAGTGATCCACCCAGTCCTTTTACCAACAAGTTTCGATTTGAAATAATCTTCTATCGAGTTGTTGAGATGCAGATAGAGCAGTGTGAAGCATTAATTCACTTGCGAAAACTTGGGCTCTTCAGGCCAGCCTACGCCGTTCTTAGAAGTTTACTTGAAAACATGACAACTTTAGTATGGATTTCTAAAGATGTTAACCGCTATGGAAACCTATTTGAAAAAGGCAAACAGCCAAACATGCGTTCGAGACTCGAGCGAATAGGTTGGCAGGAAGAATATGAAAGAACATTCAGTTATCTTTCTGGTTTTGTGCATACAGCCATTGAACATGTCGAGGACTACAGAGATTATGCTCTAAGTGAAGGAGCACTTTTTCCAGAGATAGTCCCTGACGCTGAATACTACGCAATCCAGACCGATGAGGGTCAATTAGTGCCTTTGGCAATTAAACCAATGCCTCCTGAGAAAATTTCGTCACTTTATGCACCGTATTTAGAAGCAAAAACCTTCGATATCGCAATCTCTGGGCTTTGGAAATTGTATAAGGGTGTTGAAGGACAGGCCTCATGGTGGCCTTCAGATGATACACTTTCAACATTTAGCATGATTTGCCGAAACAATAAAGAGTTAGCAGGTAAAATGTTGTGGGAATCTCAGCCTCGTCTATTTTAGTGGCATCCTGGCCCTGGCGTGGTCTTCGGCCAGCGCAAAACCCTCTATCCGGTTGTGGTTGTGGTTGGTGTTTCGCCGTACCGCCTACTTTGCCAATGTGAAGACGGCCGTATGCCAGCAGCAACGGCCGTTTGCCCCGTCATTATAACGGACAGAAATTTGGCACGGTGAGGACACCGGCCACAGCACGACAACCTTTTTAGATTGATTGAGAAACGGCCGTTATCCGGCCTATTTTTTTGCCTAAAATCGTATGAAAAGTATTTGGGTTTTGACAATACTGTGTGACATACAGTATAATGCGACGCATGGCAAACAATAATCAAAAAGAAGCAGTTTACGACAAACTTTTGCTAGAGCTGCGGCGGGGCGTACTCATGCTGGCGGTACTTAGCCAGCTCAAGGATGAGCAGTACGGCTACTCGCTTAAGCAGTCGCTAGACGCACAGGGGATGGAAATTAACGAAGGCACCCTGTACCCGCTGCTGCGCCGCCTGGAAGGGCAAGGCTTGCTAGAAAGCGACTGGCTGGTGGTAGATGACGCTCGCCCGCGCCGCTACTACAAAATGAGCCAGGAAGGTGAAACGGTTTTTGCCAATCTCACCCAAGAGTGGCAAGCGCTGGTTGTTGTAATGAATGAATTACTGGGATTGAAAACGAAATGATTAGCCACAGAGGACACAGAGAGTTTAGAGATTTTCTCTTTTTCCTCTGTGATCTCTGTGGCAAAAATAGAGGTATCTGATGAATACAAATGAAATGATTGATCGCTATGTGAATGAAGTAGGTGGCAAATTGCCGCGCAAGATGCGCGTAGATATTGAAATGGAACTCCGTTCGCTGCTGCTGGACGCGCTGGAAGAACAGAGTGGGGGCGAACCGACGCCGAAGGAAACGGCCGCTTTCCTACAAGAATTTGGTCATCCAGAAACAATCGCCGCCCAATACCGCCCCGAAGAGGTACTCATTGGGGCAAAGCTGTTCCCCATTTACAAAATTGTGGTCACCGTGACGGTATCCATTATCGGCGTGCTGCATTTGCTATGGCTGGGGTTGGCTTTATGGCAAGGTGGCGGCGCTGAGTGGCTGAGCAAAGCGACAGAATTATTCTTTTCATTCGGCCGTTCTGCCATTTTGAATGCCGGCATCGTGACGCTGATCTTTGCCATTATTGAACGCGTGGCGGCAGATCAACTGACCTTGCCAGATAAAAACAATTATGAATGGGATCCGTTCTCACTGCCACCTGTCAAAGACCCAGATCGCATCAATCGCGGCGAGCTCATTGCCGGCATTTTCTTTGGCGCACTTTTCCTGATGTGGCTGAACGTCTTCCCCAACTGGCTGGGCGGAACCAACTTTGGCGAGGAAAACACGGGGATTTGGGTTTTGGTCACGGCCGAATTTATAGCGCTCATTCCCCTGTTTAGTGCGTCATTGCTCCTGGATTTACTGTTGAAAACGGCCGTTCTCATTCAAGGCCGCTGGAATCGCATCACCCGCTGGATTGAAGTGGGCACAAGCATCTTTGGCCTGTACGTAGCTTACCGCATTTACAGTTTGGAGCAGATTTCGACTGTGCCGTTCTTTACCACAATGGTGAAAATTGGCTTGGCCGTGGCACTCATTATCGGGGCGGTTGAGCTGCTGGGGAAATTGATACGGCTGGTGCTGGGACGGCCGTTTACGCCCCGCACCTTCATTTTTAATCCAAGTCGGCCTAATTGGGGAAGGTAACTGGAATTTGGACCTGTTTTGATGGAGTCGGCCGTTACCCCATGTTGTTATGCAAATTCTGGAGCTCAGCCAAACTCGCTTCTGCCTCTTCACGAGGCAGATTGCCTGCTAGCAAAAAGGCATCATTTTCGGCCAGGATAATTTGATAAAAGGTAATTCCCTGCTCAAGAATGTGGCCATCCTCCGGGGTTTGCTCCACCATCTCAAACAGAACGTTTTCAGCTTTGTCTAGCTGGCCTTGCTTGTGGTAGTAGCGCAGCAGTAGTTGGTTCAGATGGATGGGCAGATGATAAGGCGCCAGCACGGCAACCAACGCCTCAACCTCCGGCGCATACTCTGGCAGCGGCGTGCCATCATGGTCTAGCAGTGCCGCCAAAAGCAGCTCTAACGCACTGGCCAACGATTGAAAGCTCTCACTTTCTGCGCCCTGCTCTGCCTGAATTTCGCCAGCTTCTTGCAGCAGGGCGGCGGCGGCGATCAATTTGGCCTGCCGCATATCGGCCGCTTCGCCAAAAGCGATCTGCGTTAACGGTTCCCGGCCAAACAAGCGGGTAATGAGCAGGCCGTTTAGCCCAAACAGCGACTCCAATGACTCGTCAATCACAGTCAGAGCCGCATCATACCGTTTCTCGGCAGCGAGTCCGCTAATTTGCTGAATCACCTCCACCATAAACTCAACCTGCCGCATGATGTAATCTCGTCGGTACAAATCATTCTCCTTGTGCGGCGTGAATAATCTTGGCAATTTTTTGCGCTTCGATGCCAATTTCGCGCAGCATGCCGGTTGGGGAAACATAGAAACCGCAAAAGTAAAGGCCGCTTAGTTTAGCTTCTTCACCGCTGCGAAACGGCCGTCCCGCTTCATCCAGCGCACTACCAATGCCTTCACCAAACTTCTGCAGGTTCGGCTGGTAACCCGTCGCCAACACGACGGCGTCAAACGGCCGTGTTTGCCCATTTTCAAACGTCACGCCATCGGGGGTGAACTGTTGGATACCGGGCATCACCTGGATGGCGCCTTGTTTAATCAGTTTGATGGTGCCAATGTCTAGAAGGGGAATACGGCCGTCACGCGCAATCTGGCTATTGGGGCCGTAAGGCAGCTTCTTCAACCCATACTTGCTCAAGTCACCAATGGTTAGCTTCAGCAGCGGGGCGGCTAGCAGGTCAGCCACCACAGGTGGAAAAATGCTCAACAGAATGCCGATGGACAGGATGGGAATGCCAGCCAAGTCACGCGGCACCACGTTCACCGGGCTACGCACGGCAATAGTTGGCTTCGCGCCGTGTTCGTGCAAATCAATCGCAATCTCCCCGCCAGAATTCCCAAAGCCCACCACCAAAACGTCCTTGTTGGCAAAAGCTGACCCATTTTTGTAAGCAGAACTGTGCATTATTTCCCCACTGAACTGTTCCTGCCCCGGCCAGCTAGGCATGTATGGCTGATTGGTGTACCCCGTAGCCATCACCAGGCTCGGTGCCGCAAACTGATGCCCAAAGACGGTGGTTACCTGCCACAAACCATCTTTTTTGGCGATTTTGGTGGCTTCTTGCCCAAAAAGGGGCTGCAAATCGAAATGCTGGGCATACTTTTCCAGATAGGTGATAAGCTGCTGCCGGGAAGGGTAACGCGGCACATCCGCCGGAAATGTGAAGTGGGGCAGGGTGGAGTTGCGCTTGTCGGTGTGCAAATGAAGGCGGTCATAGTGTCTGCGCCAGGCCGCCCCCACTTTGTCTGCCCGTTCCAAAATGGTAACCGACGAAACCCCCTGCTGCTTCAGGCACGCTCCCACAGCCAACCCGGCAGCACTGGCACCAATAATGAGCACGTTTGCTGTTTCTGGATTGTCCATCTACTACCTCCAACTAGATGCGTGTTTGGCAACGATTTTAGCAAATCATTGAAAGATGGGAAGCAATCCATTGAAGGTAAGCGGGGCAACCAGTTATTTGTTTAAAAATCGTTTTACCTTTTGCAAATGGTGGCGTAAATGAACCAAAAATTTTGAATTGGTGAATACGTGCATTTTGTACGTGCCTTGCGGCGTGTACCCTAATTTTTGGGCAAACTTTGCTGAAATTTCGGTTGCTGCGTCCCAGCTCGGGTCTAGGTTGTTTTCTAGGCAATGAACAATGAGATGGGCGGCAACGGCCGTTGCCAACCCTCTTCCTCGATACTTCTTTCTGGTATCAATTTGAATCTCGATACCCTGATCACAAACAGCGAAGCTTGACGCTACAGCCGCAATGCTATTCCCTTCAAGGGCACAAAACCCAACGCCGCGTTCCACAAAATCTTCAGGCGATTTAAACATTTCGCCATGGATGCTGGCAAAGCTATTTTTTTTCTTTCTGAACTGTTTAGCCAAGCTCAGATCAACTTTTTCAATGCGAAATCCATTGGGTAGCACCGTTTTCATCTGGCGAACCCTTTCAGTGTCTAACTGCTCAGATGAAAATGCAAACCGGTCTAAAACAATCCACTTACCTGGATGAACTTCCTCCGCCAACGCCACAAAATCATCTGAATCAAAAATGAGCTTGGCAAATTTTGTTAGGCTTTCTATGTACGTTCGCGCCAGCGGATGACGCGCATTGCCAGCGACAAGGGCGAAGTTCAGTTCTGGCATCTCCAGCACGGCGAATGATCGGTCTGTTTCATCTGCAATGACCCGCCCCATTTCTCCAGCTAAAATGGCGTGTGACACGCACCCGCCTACATGCCCCGTAAACAAATCTGCAATATCTTCATTTCTTTTTGTCTGAAAATTTTCCATTTTTTACGCTCCCATTTTTTGTTTCGTAGTTTAGTGGCTTTGGGCGTGAGAGGGATCGCCGATAGGGGGGATTAGAGGGGGTGAAATGGTTGTTCAGATTAGATTAAGCTCATGGGCGCGGGCAATGGCTTGGGTGCGGGTGTTGGCGTTTAGCTTGGTGTTGATATTTTTAATGTGGCTGCGAACCGTGTGGGGGCTGAGGACAAGCTCGGAAGCGATAGCATTGTTAGAAAGCCCGGCGGCGATGGCTGCCAGCAGGCGTTGGCAAAATGTGGGCTGAATGTTCTGGCTTAGCACATCGGTGAGAAGGGTCTCTATCACTGCTCCTCCCACAACAAATGGACGAATATGGTTATTTGGTTCAGCCCAGCGTACGGCTTGGATTACCTGCTCTTGTGCCTCTTTGGTTTTGCCTTGCTGATGGTATGCCCGTGCCAAAAGTAGTGCGTAGGGAATGGGCTGTTGTTCGTAGCGAACGGCCGTATCCAGCATAAAACGGAGCAAATCAATCACTATATCTTCCGGTTTACTCTGGTTTAATAACTGCACCTGCACCCAAAGGTGATACCGATGGAACTCTGTCACCTCAGGACGATCGTTTGCAGAGAGGCCAGCGGCAGCCGCCCACCGCTGCACCGATGGCAAATCATTTGTCACCAGTGCCATCCGCGCCAACGACGCATCCAGATGCAGCTTACTCTGGGGATCATCCACGCGACGGGCAAACTGCTTTAGTTTTTCAAGCGCTTGCTGGCTTCCTTTTTTGTCCCCTTGTTGCTGGCAAAGCAAGATTTGTAACTGGTAAGCGTGAAGCAAAATATCGCCGTTATTGCTTTGTTCACCTTGCGTCAGCGCCTGCTTTAAATATTTCTTGGCTCTGTCTAGCTCATTCCATTGGTAATATGTTTGGCATAAACCTAGTTGAATCAGCCCACTGGCGGCAAAGGAACGTTCTTGCTCATCCGCCAATGCCAAGGCGTCTTCGTAAAGATGTGACGCTTGGAATAGTTGCCCCTGCGCGGATAGCAGTTCTGCTTTCATAAAGAGACCCAGCAAGCGAATTTGGACGTCGTCAAATAGGCTGGCTGCTTGCAAGAGCTGCGCGATGGTGGTGTGTGCGGCCGCTAAATCGCCCAGGCGATGGTGAATGTGGGTCACGTTAATCAAAATAACGGCCCGCAAAAAATAATGATCCTGTTCAGAAAGGAGTGCCAGCGCTTGTTGTGAAAGTTGGATCGTTTGGGCATGTTGGCCTTCAGCCCGACTGATAAAGGCGCGTGTCGCCAAAATCATGCCCTGAATTTCATCTGGAGGATGGGTGTTTCGCACCAAATTTTCGACCCTGGTGAGATAAGTGACTGCCCGATTAAATTGCAATTCCTCAAAGGCGTGCCATGCCTGAACTAGGCACAACTTTGCCCGACTTTTGGTTATCGATGACGGAAACTGCTTTAGCCATCGTTTCAGCGTGGCAATTTCACCTTGTCCCCAAAGAATGCGAGCGGCATGTTGCTCTATAAGCTGTGCAGTCCGCGCAAACGCTTGAGCCGCAAAGGCATGCTCAATGGCTTCGTGGATTTGGCTGTGGGTTTCATGCCATTGGCTGGCGCGAAGATGAGCCTCATCTACCGCAGCACCCTTTTCTTCTTTAAAGCGATTTTGCAGAAAGTGGGCAAAGAGGTGGTGATAACGATATTCATGCCGCTCATGATCCAGAGGAACGGTGAAGAGATTTTTCTGCTCAAGCTGGATCAGAATTTGCTTGCTGTCTTGCCTTCCGGTGATTGCTTGGCAAAGGGATGCGTTAAGGCGAGGGGCAATGGAAGTTTGGAGTAAAAAATCTACCAAGTGCTCTGGCTGATGTTGCAGCACTTCTTCAAGTAAATAATCGAGAATGTGATGGTGGGTGCCGCTGAATTGCTGAATAAAGTGGCCTTTGTCTTTTTCTTCTTGCAAAGAGAGGGCGGCCAACTGGAGGCTGGCAATCCAGCCTTCGGTTCGCTCGGTAAGTGTTTGCAAATCGGCCGTTTTTAACTGTACCCCCATTTGTTTGAAGAAAACGGCCGTTTCCCGACCACTGAACCGCAAATCCCCTTGCCGAATTTCAACCAACTGTTGCCGAGTGCGTAGCCGTGCCAACCCTAACGGGGGATCTACGCGACTAATTAGAAAGAGGTTCATCGTTTTTGGAAGGTGATCCAATAAAAATTGCACACATTTATGAACAGCGGGGGAGATGATTAAATGGTAATCATCCAAAATAAGTGCTACTTGCGTAGCAGTTTCTGCTAGGCTGTTAATGAGCGGGATAATAGCTGCTTCAATGCTGGTTGATAGGAGTGGGTTTTGTGCTGAGAGGTAGGTAGCCTCAGGCAAATCAGTCGGCCAAGCGCGCTGTAAAGCTGCCTTCAGATACATCAGGAACCGGTTGAGATCGTTGTCTCCATCATCTAACGATAGCCATCCGATTGCCCGATTACTGTCAGCATCCTGCTGCTTTAGCCAGTCCGAGATAAGCGTGGTTTTCCCAAAGCCCGCAGGGGCAGACACAATTGTAAGGTGGCGTTGCCAGCTCTGATTGAGTTGCTTGATGAGGCGGGGGCGAGAAACAATATTTGGGCGGGGAGGTGGAGGAATAAGTTTTGTTTGGATGATTGTGTGCCAAGCTAGGTTATCCATTGTCATATGCACTACGCAATGCTGGTTTGGAGCCAACGATTCGTTTATCTTCTCTATTTGCTTGCATCGTTGACTTATTTTAGCAAACTTTGGCAGGCAGCAGAGAATAAAGAAGGAGCGACTTGAATAAGTCACTCTTTGAAAGCAATTTGGTAATATTGAGCCAAAAACGGCAAGGACAAGTTAATGATTCACTTTAATGCTGATACCCAAACGTTTAACCTGATTTTGCATAGCAGCATTTACGCCATACAGGTGGATGCCAAAGGTCGGCTACTCCATTTGGCTTGGGGGCCGCGCCCAGTTGACGCAGATGGGGTGCTTTTTGGCAAGCTACGCCCTGCACCCTCTAATCATGCTTCCTTTGAGTTCCAAGCCCGCCGGGATGAGATTATTACCTTTGGCGACACGACCAATCACGAAGTGACGCTCAAAGCCAGCTTTGCCACCCTGCCAGACCCATTGCCCACTGGCGACGCGCCCCATCTGCCTATTCGGGACGTGCGGCTGCGTTACGTCTCGTATGAAATCGTGACAGACGCCCAGCCGGGCTTTGCCCAGACACATGGTCTGCCAACAGTCAACAGCCAGCCGCGTGAAACGCTCCGCATCAAGCTGGCAGACCCGGTGCAGCCGCTAACGGCGACGCTTTGCTACCGACTCACCCCGGCGCAAGATATCATCGAGCGTTGGCTGGAGCTGGAAAATACGGGCGACGAACCCATCGAAATTGAGCAGCTCTTTTTTGCTACGCTGCACCTGCCCAATGGCACCGCCGAACTCACTAGCGTCTCTGGCGCGTGGGCGCAAGAGTTCCAGACGCAGCGGGAGCAACTGCCCATTGGTCGCCGCGTCATCGAGCACCGTAGTGTGCAGACGGGGCACGCCGCCAATCCATTTTTCCTACTAAACCGTCCAGGGCAGGCGTGGGAGGAGCACGGTACGGTTTATTTTGGCGCGTTGGCCTACAGCGGCCGTTGGCAGCTCGGCTTTGAGCAGTTACCTAGCACCGACGTGCGCGTGCATGGCGGCTACCATCCCGCCGACTTTGGCCTGACGTTGGCGGCGGGAGCGCAGCACAAAACCCCGACATTTGTCTGCGGCGTCTGTGCAGAAGGGTGGGGCGGGGCGAGTCGTCGGCTGCACGCATTTACGAGGGAGCGCATTCTTCCAGTGGCTGTGGCCGACATCGGCGCAAGTTGCGCTGCCGCGCCAACAGAGCTGCAAGAGAAGGCGACGTCGCTAAGCGAAGGAGCTGATTCGATGCAAGAAGGTGGCACGGTCAGGAGACCGGCCACAGCGAGTGAATTTCGGCCGATTCTCTACAACTCCTGGGAAGCCACCTACTTTGGCATCACGGAGCAGAACCAGATTGAGCTAGCGCAGAAGGCAGCGGCCATCGGCGTAGAGCTGTTTTGCCTGGACGATGGTTGGTTTGGTGGTCGCCGTTTCGACGTGGCCGGGCTGGGTGACTGGACTGTGAGTCCAGATGTGTTCCCCAACGGTCTAGAGCCACTCATTGCGGAAGTGAATCGGCTTGGGATGGATTTTGGGTTGTGGGTAGAGCCGGAAATGGTGAATCCTGATTCTGACCTTTACCGGGCGCATCCAGAGTGGGTGCTACACTTTCCCGGACGGCCGCGTACCGAAGCCCGCTGCCAGCTCATTCTGGATTTTGGCCGCGAAGAGGTAGTTGCGTACATTTTTAACGCACTGGACAGCCTGCTGGCGCAGTACAACATTGCTTTCATCAAGTGGGATATGAACCGCAACGTCAGCGAACCTGGCTCGGTGGCGGGTAAAGCAATTTGGCAAGCCCACGTAGCAGGGGTGTATGGCATCATTGACCGACTGCGAGCTAAATACCTGCACCTGACGATTGAAAGCTGCGCTGGCGGCGGTGGGCGGGTTGATTTAGGCATTTTGGGACGCACCGACCAGGTGTGGCCGAGCGACAACACCGATGCGCTGGATCGCGTTCGTATTCAGGAGGGGTTTAGCTTAGCGTACCCGGCGCGGGTGATGACCGCTTGGGTGACGCACGAGAAAAACCACCAGACAGGCCGCTTCCATGAGCTGAGTACGCGTTTTGATGTGGCGATGCGGGGGGCGTTGGGCATCGGGGCTAGTTTGAACGGGCTGGGTGAGGCGGAATTGAAAACGTACGCATCGTACATTGCGTTTTACAAGCGGATTCGCCACATTGTGCAGGGTGGCGATTTGTACCGGCTGGAGCGGCTGGAAGAGGCGGGGGCTTCTACTATTTTGTATGTGCTGCCGGACGGGAGCGAGGTGGTTTACTCGGTGGTGGTGCACAGCCATAAGCTGGGCCAGTTCCGGCGCATGGTGCCGCTGCGGGGGCTGATCCCGTCGGCCACGTACGAGGTGTTGGATCGCTTTGAGAAGGTGCGCCTGACGGCCGTTGGGTATGAGCTAATGGTGCAGGGAATTCCGGGGGATGAAGACGGCCGTTCGGGCCACAGTCGTACACTTCACATCAAGCAAAAAAAATTAGAGAAAAGCCGATGAAGCGAACTGAAAAACTAAAGTTATTTTCGAGTAAGTTGATTCTGCTTGCTCTTCTTTTTTCAATAACATCATGTTCGGAGGGTGGCGACGCCAAAATCGCATTCACATCTAACCGAGATGGGAATTGGGAGATTTATTTGATGAACACAGATGGAACGAATGTTGTTAATCTGAGTAACAACAATTCAGTTTCTGACACTAGCCCACAATGGTCTCCTGACGGCACTAAACTAGCTTTTACATCAAATGGAGACGTTTTAATCGCAAATCTTGACGGGGAAATCATCGGTGAATTTTCGCCACCAAATAACATTACCAGTAACCCTTCATGGTCACCCCAAGATGATCAAATTGCGATTAACTCGACGTTCAACGGAAGTTTTGAGATTTATTTGATGGATTATGATGGTGAAAACCTTGTTCAGTTGACTGACGAAGCAACAAAAGATAATTCATGTCCAACTTGGTCTCCTAACGGTGAATTAATTACCTTTGCTAGCCATGCCGAGATGAGTTCAGGTTTTGCTTTACATTTAATGAACTCTGATGGTTCAAACATCTCCTCTCCACTTTATTCGTGGGCAGGAACCTCAGCGGAATGTCCTTTGATTGATTGGTCTCCTGATGGAAAAAGAATTGCAACGATTTCCAGAAATTTATTGATTCTGGAAGGTAGCCAATTTAGAGAAATAAGAACGGTGATGGAATGTGCCACCGGTTATCCAGATTGGTCACCTGATGGCAATAGAATTGTTTTTGCTGCTGACCAATGCACCAACGATTTGACTCAAGGTGAAATATTTGTGATTGACGTTGACGGAACCAATTTACAAAGATTGACCAACAATTCCCACGGGGATTACCGTCCTGTTTGGTCGCCCGATGGACAACAAATTTTGTTTGTTTCGCTACGTGATGGAAATCGTGAAATTTACATCATGAATTCAGATGGCTCAGAACAGATTAATTTAACAAAGAATTCAGCAGAAGATGACAGGCCTGTTTTTCAACCTTGAAAAAACAAAGAGGTTGTAAGATTTGCAGTGCTTCTTTGCGTTCTTTGCATTGAAAAAGTTAGCCAGATTTTGGTGTTAGATAAACCGTCACTTCGCTGCGGTTGTGGAAAAGTTGACGGGCTCCGGCAATGGTGAATTTTTGTCGCAGGATGTTGAGGCCGTGATCCAGGGCGGATTCGTACCCTTTTTCGGGCAGTTTGAGGGTGATGATGGCCATGCCGTAGGGGTAGAGGTAACGGCCGTATTCCCCCATCAATCGCGCCGAATCCCGTGCATCCAGCCGCATGTCGTTGACAATGATGTCGTAGGTGTCGGGGTAATCTTCTAAATATTCCTCGGCGGTAAGGCGTAGGTGGCGGACGGCTTTGTCTTTTTGCAGGGTGGGGTGGAGCCAGGCGGGATCAACGGCCGTTACATACTGTTCTTTTTGCCGCAATACTCGCGTCCAACCGCCGGGGGCCGCGCCCAAATCGAGTGCACGGCCACGTGGGGGCAGATCAATCTTGAAAATTTCTAATGCCTCCAGCAGCTTAAACTCGGCGCGGCTAATTTGCCCTTTTTCGCGGGCGAAGCGGCGCACGCCACCGGCCCAATCGGACAAATTATTCACCGCCAGCGACAAACCGATGTAGGCCGAATCGCCAGCCAACACAACCGACAAGATTTGGAACGGCCGTCGCACGTCCAGCGGCGCGCCAGAGGCAGCAGCTAGCCCCTCAGAGAGCGGTTTGTTGATGTCGAATGGCTTGATGGGAAGTTTGCCGAGAATGCGGGTTTGGACGGAAAAGGGCCACTCTGGTTCGAGCAGGTGGGTGAAGGTGGTTACGGCCGTTTCTACCACATCATCCAATCCATCTGCTAGCGAAAAAATGGTTTGCACAGGGCAAATGTGCCGCACAAAGATGGGAGGATTTTGTCGCCACAGTTCTGCCAGCGCAAAAAAGTCCCCCGACGCCTGGACTGACCAGATGCCAGGAGCCAGTTCATCCACAATTTGTCCGTTTGCTTTTTTGAGTTCTGCTACAGCCGCAGAAGCAAAGTGGGGATCGGCCGTAGCGATGAGAGAGGGCGTCATGCGTCCTCGCGGGGGCTTTCTGGGCCACGCCCGTCGGTGTGCAGCTGCACATCTACCAAATGCTCCACGCGGCTTTGGTAATACAGTCGCCACGTTTCGCGGGAGGGATGTTCGACATATTCAAAGTGGGTGATGCCTGTGTTTTTGCTCCACACTTCGCACCGTCGCCAGGGGCCAACGTTAAACATGTGGTCAAATGCCAGCTCGATGACGCCGCCATGACAAACAGCCACGACGGTTTCTTCGCGATGTTTTTCCAACATTTCTTCAATAAATTGGCCGATGCGAATGCGAAAGTGCATCATGGATTCACCGTTGGGGCGTTTGGGGGTGATGGTGGAAAACGGCCGTTCGCTGCCCCAAAATGTGCCGTACTCAGGCAAATCATCGCTGGGCCAGGGGGTATGATCTAGTCGGTTATTGCCAATTTCCCGAATGCGGTCGTCGTTGATGATGGGGACGTTGTAGGCGGCTGAGATGGGAGCGGCCGTTTCTTGGGCGCGTTTCATCGTGCTGGCGTACAGCGCATCAATTTTTCTGATTTCTCGTGGTAGCCAGCGTCCCAGGGCGTCTGCCTGGGCCTGCCCCAGATTGGTGAGTCCTTCGTCAGAGTTCCCCCCTTTCCAATCGTGGAGGTTGACATAACTTTGACCGTGACGAATCATGTAGAGGTGCATATTGATAAATTCCTTCTTGTAAAAATGTTCGTGAATTATGCCACAACATGCTCGTTTGCCGTAGCGTTAAGAAAAAGAAATTTGGATGTGGATGGGCAGGGCTTGCTTATTTGTCAATGGTTAGACGGCCGTAATCCACCCATAGACATTCCTGTAATAATCATTATGATTACCTACAAACATAAAGCAGTTTGTGGTTCCAAAAGACTAGGGAGACAAAAAATGAGCGATCTGAAGCGGGTTGACATTCCTATAGAGGCACCTTATGTAAATGCACTGTTTTGGCAAATGCTGCAAGGCGTTGAAGAAGTGCTGGGGGAAAATGGCCTGAACGCAGTGTTGCGGTCAAGCGGTTTGGAAAGATATGTCGGCAATCCTCCTGAAAATAATTTAGAAAGTGGTGTTTTGGCGCGGGAGTATGCGCGTTTAAATGAGGCTATCGAGCAATTTACGGGCCGTGCAGGCAAAGGGATGTTACAGCGCATTGGTCGCGCTTCGTTTCGCTGGGGGATTAAAGAGCAGGCTGCTTTAATGGGATTGGCAAATATTGCCCTAAAAGCGTTGCCGCAGCGGTTACGCAAGCGTGCTATTTTGTTGGGATTACGCAAAGGGTTAATGGATCTGGTTGATTTCGGGCAGGTGGATGTACAAGATCAAGGTGGCGTCATGGTGTATACCGATTATGCCTGTACGATTTGCCACACCAGGCACAGTGATGATCTGTCAATATGTCATCTCTACGTGGGCACGTTGGGCGAAGCGATGGCGTATGCGACGGGTAAGGATTTCCGTGAATTTGAAATTATCGAAACCCATTGCCGGGCGCGGGGACATGATTATTGTCGGTTTGAGATTAGGGATCGGGTGTAGGCACGCTCGGCGAATGTGCTGCTGAGGCATAGCCATTAGAGAAATGGCCAAGATTGTTAGTGAACGGCCGTTAGCACCATTACCCCGTCTTTCACCAGCAAGGCCCCAAACGGATGATCTTCATTGGCGATAGCTTCGTTGGCCAAAGCAATCGCCTGGCGCATGTACAATTCTTCATTTCCCATCGTTGAGACCTCTTCTACGAGCCGCCAGCCTTGATTTGATGCGAGAGCGAACCTGCCCTTTGTATTATTCATTGAGCTTTTCTTGTAATTGCATTATCAGTTTATCGAGATTGTTAGCAATGACGCTTTCTTTATCCCAGTCTTCAATAAAACTTATGACGGATTCCTCACTACTTTGTTCATTTATCTCTTCTAATTCTGCTTTCTGATCTCTTTTTGACATTTTTAGAGAAGTTACAATTGCATCCAGAATATTCGAGCGATATTCATTAGCCCATTGTTCCCCCATAATTCGTTGCAATGCTGGGGTGTTATCAAAGGCTTCAGTAGCTCGTATCTTCAGGTCTTTCAGCCGATGCTCTTCCGTAGAAGGTGGCCGAAACTTCTGAATAAGTACGTTGCGTATCTGCATGAGTAAGTCATGACTTTGAGATAGAATTTCAAAATCTATATCGCGTAGCCTCTTCCCCGGTGTTATCTCTATATTCCCATCTTTAGTTTGGAAAATGAAGCTACTGTCTCCAGCGACAGCGGCTTGTGATCCCTTACCAATAGCGACGCCTTTTACATCGCTGATATTTTCGATAGATGTTTTGTCACCACCAACCTTATCACGCTCAACTGTTTCGCCGCGAAGCCCCAGATCACGTGTATGATCGTCCAACCACTCACCACAAAAGCGGCATTTCATTGCTGCCGTCTTGATTGTCTCGGCACAGAATGGGCATTCTTTAGTATCTGCTATCATTGTTTTCTTTCTATATTCTTAGGCAATCTATCCGATTCATAGGGTAATATCGTAGGCGTTTTTGGGCAAGCAAAACGTAAGTTTTCTTGCTTGATTGTGGGCGAAGCGGCCGTTCATGTCTGTTGCTATCTTTTAATTTTGGATAATCTCCGTATTTTTTTCGGGAAGAGCATATAATACAAAGAACATTCGTTCTGAGACTGAAAGCAAATTGGAGGCATTAAATGAACATAAATGGTTTAGTCGAAATTATTGTGTATGTGGCAGACATGGACGCCCAGGTTCAATTTTATCGGGATGTTTTTGAGCTTGCGGTGATTTATCCCGCCGGACTCGACAGTTACGCAGACCAATATTGGGTGACGCTGGATGCAGGTGGGGTGATCCTGGCGCTGCACGGTGGTGGCCAGGGGCGGCTGGGGGCGGATGCGCCCAAAATTGTGTTTGGCGTGGACGATATTCACGCGGCGCGGGCGGAGTTGGTAGCCAAAGGCGTGCAGGTTGATGAGGTGCGCTCGGCTGCGCCTGGGGTGTGGGTGTGCGACGGCTGTGACCCGGAAGGGAACCCGTTTTCAATTGAAAGCCATGACTGACGAGAATTTTTAGCGTAACTATTCACGTCCCGGAGGTGACAGTCACTTTGTTATGGTCTTCAATTTGCCAAAGCCTCTGAAAAAAGTGACTGTCACCTGTATAGTTACTTTTTAGCAGAAGATTACGGCCGTTGCACCCAGTCTAATAGCTCTAGCAAAAGCTCCGTAGACAGACCTTTAACTTGCTCCATCCGGTGCGGCATCTTGCTGCTTTGCATCAAGGTGGCTAGCTCGTCCTCGTCGCCGCCCAACGGGTTGCCTTGTAGCTGCACCAACGCCAACGGCCGTGGCGCAATATCGCCCACCTGACGATGCAACAAGTAAGTGTACGGATTGCTATTCTGGAAAATATGGCTGGGAGAAAGCCCCACTTGGGCACGACCAATAGCAATCACACCCGCCACCTTGTTCACCTGGCTGGTCCACAGTAACCCTAGCCCTGCTGCCAGCGGCTGCCCAATGATAATTGGCTTGCTGGGCAACATTTGAATGAGAATTTGCAAATCGGCAGCCAGATCATCTGGCTTGAGACGGTGATTGGCGCTAGCGTGGAGCAGGTAGCGCAGCGGGTCTAGCCCATACACATGGTAGCCTGCTTCTGCCAACTCGGTGCAAATTGCGTTATCGCGTCGGCTGAAATTGCCGTAGGTTGAAAGGTAAAGGATTGTGGGGGGCAGCAGCGCGCCTGTGGGGGGGAAATGGTAACTTTCCATCACAGACCCCGCACGAAGCGGCCAGAGGTGGACACGGCCGTTTTCTGAATCCGGCGTACCCAAAAGCCCATAACTAATACGGCCGAATCGCTCCTTGGCCCACTCAGATATGGCATGTAAATCCTGCTTAAAATCATGATCCCCAAGAGGGCCTTCGCTGTCTCCCGTGCCGCGCAAATCGAAGACCAGATGGGCCACTTTGCGTTTGGCTCCGTGAGAGCGCACCTCCTGTCGGGCGCAGGTAATCACGCTCGATTTGGTGAGCGGATATTTTGGCACCCAGACGCGAATGGCGCGTAGCTCCTCATCGGTGAGACCCGTCGGTTTTACAAGGACGCAATCCAGATATAAGTTGTCATCGGTCAGAATGCCAAAAGGTTCTTCTGTGAAGGGCAAGGTAGAAGTCATGGTTCATCAGTCAAGTTTGGAAAAGGGTAGTTTGGAATGAGTTCAATAATGCGATTATACGCCTCTATTATAGAGGTATCGGTAGAGAAATAGCCACTTAACATTTCCTGCAAAACAATGGAGAGTGTCAACTCCTCGTACAGCGTGGTAATTAACTCGCCTTGGCCTTGAGGTAAGCCCCAACGTCCGGTGGTAGCAATGCCATCTCGCAGGCTGGCGACGACATCTTCACCGTACAGGGTGATCAATGTTTGGTTACTGTTTGCCAGCGGTTGGCTGCCCCAGCTATCAATAAAGTGGCGCGGCTCAGATTGTGTCCCCAGGCGCATCGGCACTTTGCGTTCTGGCTCAACCGAGAGCCACTGTTCGTATCCCTCGTTGAACCAGAACGTTGTGAAGAGAACGGCCGTTTCCCTATCTGCCGCACTCGTAATCCCCAGCAAATTAATATTGCCAAACTCCGCCCCGTTGAGCGACGTGACAAAGCCGCTGTTTTGCGCCAAAAAGTTTGGCGTGGCGGCACATTCCGGGCAGCGGGGTGGGGCAGCCGGGTCTAAACCCGCAATTTGCGAGAGCAAGCTGGGTGGCCCCATGATCAGCCCGGTGCGCCCGGCTAGGTAGGCATTGCGGGTGCTGGTATCCGTCTGCACCCCAATCGGGCTGTTTTGGTTGATAATGGTGTAGTAGAAATTGAGTGCCTCGGCGCAGGCTGGTTCTAGCAGCTTTAGTTCGCCTGCTTCATCCACCAACTGGCAGCCATTGGCTAGAGCCATATGCTCAAAAATTTGCTGGGTCGTTACCAGATTGGCCTCGGTTGGCACCACAAAACCGGCAATGAGATTTTCTCGATCCGTCGTGGCTTCGGCGGCAGCGGAGAGGGTGGCGAAGCCGTTTGGCACGGCCAGATTGCGTTGGGCAAACCAGTCGGTGCGGTAGATGATGAGCTGATGGTAGCTGCTGTTGGGTAGTGCGGCTGGCTGCCTCAGGCTGGTTTGCACCAGTGCCAACGCATCCTGGTTGAAGGTTTCTGAACCAAGCTGGGACAATACTTCGGCGTTGGCGTTGACATCAAAAATGCCTTGCTCTGCCCAGCCCACGCTGTACTCCAGCGGGTGCAGAATGATGTCGGGAAGCGTGTCGGAGAGAACGGCCGTATTCACCAAATCAGGCAATATCTGTGGGGAAACCAACACCATCTCCACATCCACGCTGTATTCTGCCGAGAAATCAGCTGCCATCTCGTCCAGCATCGCCTCATGCCCCTCAGACGTCTCATTAACCCAAACGGTGATGGACGGATTGGGTTCTGCCTGAACAGTTTCTGCTTCTGGATTGTTGCCGGGAACGGCCGTTGGCGTCGCCACCGACAAAATGAGCGGCTCCAGGCTAGGCGTGGGCGTGAAGGCTGCTTGGGCTGTGGCGGTTGCTAGACGGGGCGGGTTTGCCAGGCCGCAGGCAGTAATCAGTAAGCAGTAAACGGTAATCAGTAGCAGATTACTCGCCACTTGCCACTTGCCCACTTGCCCACTTAAAAACTTGCTCACCTTATCACCCTTTCACCTTGTCATGAATGACGCGCAAGCCTGTCAACGTTAGCCAGGGGTCAATGTGGTCAAGTACGGCCGTATGCGGTGCCATTAAATCAATTAGCCCACCCGTGCCCAGAATGTGAATCTTTTGCGCGTTGTCGGGATGTTCGGCCTTGAGCCGTGCTACCAACCCCTCGATGAGGGACAGATAGCCAAACACCAGGCCAGACTGCATAGCGTGTACCGTGTTTTTGCCGATGGTTTGCGGCGGGGCTTCTAGCGCCACTTGACTTAGCTTGGCGGCGCGGCGAGCCAAGGCTTCTGCCGCCAGCCCCAGGCCGGGGGCAATTACCCCGCCCAAAAATTCCTGCCGGGCAGAGACCAAATCAAATTTGGTGGCCGTCCCCATATCTATGATGATGCAGGGTGCCTGGAACAGATCAAAGGCAGCTACCGCGTTTACCAAGCGGTCTGCGCCAACGGCCGTCGGCACATCGGCCAAAATGGTGAGACCCATGGGTGTACTTGAATTTACGTTCAGCAGGGGAACATTTAGCTGTTCCTGGCAAATTTGGGCGAAGGTTTGGCTGAGTGCTGGCACGACGCTGGCCATAATTGCTTGCGTAACGGCCGTTAACACCCCCGCCTCCTTTAGCAACATTTTCAAAATAACGCCGTACTCATCGGCCGTTTGGGATGGGTTGGTGAGCAGTCGCCAGGTGTGCTGCCAGGAACGGCCGTTCCACACCCCCAGCGTAATATTTGTGTTGCCAATATCCAGTGCCAATAACATGAGGCAGAATTGTATAGTAGGGGCGAGGCGGTGGCGAATAATGTGTGATATAACGAACGATCTACTCTAGCCACCGCCTCGCCCTAAATTGCGGCAAACAGGGTGAGGCAATCGGAGAAACGGCCGTTTGCTAGATAAAGATCGTGGCCGATTGCCTCGCCCCTACCCGTGGACTTGCCACCCAGGCACTTTCACAGTTAAATACACTCATGTCCATAGATGAACACGCCCGGCAGTTGCAAAGGCGCAACGCCGAGCTTTCCATCATCAATAGCATGGCCCAGGCACTCAACCGCTCAGTTGATTTGGAGCAGACGCTGCGCGCCATTTTGGCACAGGTGGCCGAACTGCTCGATCTGCAAACCGGCTGGGTTTGGCTGCTGCGGGAAGATGACAACCAATCGTATTTAGCGGCTTCCCAAAATTTGCCGCCTGCGCTGGGGCTGCATCCCCACAAAATGGAAGGGAGCTGCTACTGTCTGGATACTTACCGCGACGGCGATTTGGATGGTGCTGCCAACGTGAATGTGGTGGCGTGCAGCCGCCTGAAAAATTTGGTGGATGGCACCGACGGACTGCGTTACCATGCCAGCATCCCCCTGTACGCTCATGGCAAAAAGTTGGGCGTACTCAACGTGGCCAGCACCGATTGGCGGCAGCTCTCCGCCGACGATTTGCAGCTTTTGTACACCATCGGCGACATGCTGGGCATTGCCGTGGAGCGGGCGCGCCTGTTTGAGCGCAGCGCCGAGGTCGGCGCAGTGGAGGAGCGCAACCGGCTAGCGCGGGAAATTCATGATACCTTGGCGCAAGGGTTAACGGCCGTTTCTCTCCAACTAGAATCCGCCGATGCCCTGCTGGAAGCAGAAGCCGATCCGGTACGCATTCGCCAGATGGTGCAGCAAGCATTGGCGCTTACGCGAGCCAATCTGGAAGAAGCACGCCGCTCCGTGTTAGATTTGCGGGCTGCACCGCTAGCTGGGCATACGCTGGTAGAGGCGTTGGCACTGCTGGCGGAAGCCGCCTCCTTGCCAGTTGATTTGCTGGTGACGGGTGGCAACCAGCCGCTACCGCCCCGCGTGGAAACTGGCATTTACCGCATAGCGCAGGAGGCGATTAACAATGCCTGCCAACACGCCCAGGCCAACCAAATCACGGTAAAATTGGTGGCAACCCCGCAAATGGTCACGCTTGCGGTTGAGGACGATGGTCGTGGCTTTGAATTGGAAGATGTAAGCCAAGGTCGGTTTGGGCTTATGGGGTTGAATGAGCGGGTGAAGTTGTTGAACGGCCGTTTCCACATCGAAAGTACGCCCGGACAAGGGACAAAACTAGAGGCTCAAATTCCTTTATGAGACATCAACCTCGCGCAGGCCAGCAAATGAATGAAAATCAGCCAACCTCCCGCAGGTTTGTTCTCGAACACAGGTAGCTAAATGTTAATTGTATTGCTTTTAATTATCGCCAACGGCATCTTTGCGATGGCAGAAATCTCTGTTGTGTCTGCCAAGAAAGCGCGGCTGATTCAGCAAGCCAACGAGGGTAAGCGTGGCGCACAGCAAGCGCTGAATTTGGCCAATGATTCAGGAGATTTCCTTTCGACGGTTCAAATTGGCATTACCCTCATTGGCATTTTGGCAGGCGTGTTTGGTGGCCAAACCATTGCCGCCGATTTGGCTCCCTTACTAGAAGATTTGCCCCTCATCGGCCCGTACAGCCAAAGCGTTAGCCTGGGCATTGTGGTGGTGCTCATCACCTACCTCTCTTTGGTCATTGGCGAGCTAGTGCCCAAGCAAATTGGCCTGAACAATCCAGAACGCATCGCCAGCCTGATGGCTCGGCCGATGAACGTGTTGGCCAAAATGACATCGCCGCTGGTGCGCCTGTTGAGCTTCTCCACCAGAGTGGTGTTGCGCTTATTGCGCGTTAAACCTACCAAGGCACCTCCGGTTACCGTAGAGGAGTTGCAAATATTGGTGCAGCAAGGGGCTGAAAGCGGCGTGATCAACCCCAAAAAGGAGGAAATGGTCGAGCAGGTGCTGCGTCTGGGCGGCCAGCGGGTCAATGCGCTCATGACTGACCGCACCGATATTGTCTGGCTCGATCTGGACGATCCGCTGGAGGTTAACCAGCAAAAAATCATCGAAAGTGGCCATTCACGCTTTCCCGTCTCACGGGATGAGGCGGATAATTTGCTAGGCATCGTATTTGTGAAAGATTTGTTGGCGCAAAGCTTGTCTGGCAAGTCACTTGATCTTGAAGCCGCTATTAAACCGGCGCTTTTTGTTCCAGAGGGGCTACCTGTGCTTGAACTTCTGGATCGATTCAAAGAGGAAAAAGCGCAAATCGCCTTTGTGTTGGATGAGCATGGCGGTGTGGATGGGTTGCTCACCTTTAACGATTTGATCGAAACGATTGTGGGTGACGTGCCGGAACTGCACGATCCGGAAGACCCGACAGCGACCAAGCGTGAAGACGGTACCTGGTTGGTAGATGGCAAGATGTTGATTGATGATTTCAAGATGTTGTTCAATATTGAGGAGATGCCGGAAGAGGACACAAATTATTACCAGACGCTGGGTGGCTTTGTGATGTTCCAGCTAGGGCGCATTCCAAAGGCGGGGGACCGTTTTGAGTGGGATGGCTTTGGTTTTGAGGTGCTGGATATGGATTGGCGACGGGTGGACAAAGTGCTGCTGACGCCTCGCGCCGTTCGGCAGGGTGAAAAAGCAGATGAGTAAGCAGATGAGTAAGCAAATTCGTATCTTTTTGGCAGATGATCATCCGGTGGTGCGGGATGGCTTGGAGGCAATTTTGAGTACGCAGCCAGATTTTGAGATTGTGGGGCAGGCGGGCAACGGCCGTTCCACAATCCAACAGGTCGCCGAGATAAAGCCAGACGTGGTGCTGCTAGACATCGAGATGCCGGAGATGGACGGGGTAGAGACGCTACGCCAGCTTCGCGCCGCCAACCCCAATGAGCGGGTAATCATGTTTACCGCTTTTGACACTGATGAGCGGATTGTAACGGCCGTTCAAGCCGGGGCTCAAGGCTACTTGCTCAAAGGCGCGCCGCGTAACGAGCTGTTCAACGCCATCCGCGTGGTGCATGAGGGCGGCTCGCTGCTGCAACCTATTGTGGCTCACAAGCTGATGCTGCGGGTGGCTCAGCCGCCGGAACCGCCGCTGGAGCAGCTCACCCCCCGCGAGCTAGAGGTGCTGCAAGAGCTGGCGCAGGGCTTACAAAACAAGGAGATTGCTGCCAAGCTCGTCATCAGTGAGCGCACGGTGAAGTTCCACGTAAGTGCAATTTTGAGCAAGCTGAACGTGGGCAACCGCACCGAGGCGGTGACCGTAGCGGCACAGCGAGGATTGATTTCGTTAGACGGCCGTTGAATATGCCTAGATTATTGTAATTTCCAGGGGTAGGGGCGCACACGGAGGTGCGCCCAAAGCGGGCAGACACGGGGGTCTGCCCCTACAAAATGGACAAAAGGAATTTTGGCGATGAAGATGATGCGTTTGAAGAAATTATTGGTTTTTGGTTTGGTGGCTTTTCTTTGCGGATTGATTTTGGTGGCTTGTGGCGAAACACCACCCACCGCAACGGCCGTTCCACCAACTGAACCACCCACCATTCCGCCCACGCTAGCTACCCAGCTGCCAGACCTGGAAATTGGCAGCTACACCGTTACCTACGACGATTGCCCCTGGGGCGGTCCCGGCACCGTGTCTGTGAGTGTAGATAACTTTGGCGTGGGGGATGCTGGCCCATTTGAAGTAACCATCAACAACTCAACCACCAACGTGGATAGCCTCGGGTCACTCGGCGAAACAACCGCCTCGATTAACTTTGACGCTGGCCCAGTGGCTGGCGTTAACGCCGAAGCGGATTCAGCGCAACAAGTGGTGGAAGTGGACGAAACCAACAATAGCTACTCGATTGTCTTCACCCCGCCGCCGCCATGCCCTACGCCGACCCCGTGATAATTGTGAATGAAGCCCTGTTCACAATTCACAATTAAAGTTTTGGTAGTTTGCCTGCTTGCCGGTAGGGAGCCATTTCTGCTTCGGTGAGGGTTTTGCCGCTCGTGTGCCGCCAAATGGTGTGGCTGCCGACTGTTTCACGTACCCAGCCCTGTAAGCTCATGCGGTTGAGCCAGATGCGGTCTTGGGGGGACGTTGTGGGGGAAACGGCCGTGCTGAGCGTCGCCGAAGTAGCCGTGCTTGGCTTGAGCAAAAACAGGGCGGCATGTCCCCGATAGCGGACTGGCAACGGCGTTGGCCTCTCGTTGAAATCCTGATTCAGCACGGGGTGCATGGCCTCAATCATTGCTTTTTCTGCCATGTCCATGTCAAAATGTTGCCACTCTTGCAGGGCAAACAGCGATTTTTGCCGCACAAACGCTGCACAATCCGCCAGCGCATAAAACGCTACCGACCATTCATGTGAAGCGGGCGCATTAAGCTGAATGAGTTGACCCAGCCGGCTCGGCTTTTGCAGATGCTCGCCAAAGCGCGTCGGCACATCCCGCCGCGACTGCCCGACATAAAAAACCAGGTTGGCATCCCGCACCACATAAATCAGATGCCCCAGCGTGTTTGTTGCCTTTTTGGCCAATAGTTGCCCCACCGTGAAATGAATCATAACTTGAATTGTATCTTGCCTCTTCAAAAAACGAAGTCGTTAAGGAAAATAGCCAGTGCCGGGGCAAAAATATTGAATCAAGCCAAAATGTGGACAAAAGCTAAACAATTGTGTTAACATAGCTCCACAAATAAGTCACAAGTTTCAGGAAGCACTATGTCTGCAAATAAACGTATTCCCACATTCAATATGAAAGTTGTTGTTCAAGAAACCGGGCTCAAACCGGATACTTTGCGGGCTTGGGAGCGTCGCTACGGCATGCCAAATCCGCAGCGCACACGCGGGGGACACCGCCTTTACTCTCAGCACGAAATTGAAATGCTCAAATGGCTGGTTGCTCGCCAGGAGGAGGGCATGAGCATTAGCCATGCCGTCGAGCTGTGGCAACAGTTGGAAAAGGATGGTCAAAATCCATTACTGCCGCCTGACAAAGGCACAATAGAACCCGCTTTTCCCCATATTGACGGGGAGCGGGTGAATGATTTGCGTGCTGCTTGGGTTGCTGCGTGTCTGGCGTTTGATGAATATCAGGCGCAACATCTGTTGGCCCGTGCGTTTGCTTTGTTTCCGCTGGAAACAGTTTGCTACCGAGTATTGCAGCAGGGGTTAACCGAGATTGGCAAAGGGTGGTATGAGGGTCGAGTAACGGTGCAGCAGGAGCATTTTGCGTCGGCGTTGGCATTGCGTCAATTAGAGGCATTATTGGCTGCCTTGCCCGCACCCACGAAGAACGGCCGTATCCTTGTTGCCTGCCCCCCTCATGAGCTTCACACTTTCTCCCCCCTCATCATCAGCCTCATGCTGCGCCGCCAGGGGCGGGATGTAGTTTATTTGGGAGCCAACGTGCCGCTAGACCGTATGGAAGCGTCTGTCACCCAAATTAAACCCCTGATGGTTATTATGTCAGCCCAGACCTTAATTACTGCGGCCAACTTGTTGCCAATGGCGCACAAGTTGCAGGAGATGAATATCCCGCTTGCATTTGGCGGTGCCGTTTTTAACCACATTCCCCAACTGGTAACTATTATTCCTGGGCATTTTTTGGGTAAATCTTTAGACCAAGTGCCCCAAGTGGTAGAAGAACTGTTGCAATCCAACCCGCCGATTGGCAAGGTGAAGAAAGCGACGCAGAACTATTTAGATGCCTACCAACGTTTTGTTGCGGCGCGTTCTGCCGTCGAGGCGCGGCTGCACCAGCTACCAGAGCTTTCTAACATGCCAACAGCGTTATTGAACAACACCAACGAAGAGTTTGGCAACAATATTGAGGCGGCTTTGCAATTGGGCGATCTAGCAATGATTCGCTCAAACCTGGACTGGGTAGAAGGGCTGCTGCTCAACAACCATGAACGGCTGACGAAACTATCGCTTTGGGAATATTTGGATGCGTACCATAAGGTAGTGAAGGACGTGATGGATCAACGGGCGGCACCATTGCTGGATTGGTTTGCAAATCTAAATTAAGGATTTTCTGCTGAGACTTTTAGATCATCCACTAAATCGGTAAGGCTGTGGTGGATGACAGTTTGTCGGGATTTGATGAGTTGCCACTCGATACGGCCGTTCCGCACATCCCTCCCATCTCCCAATACCTGAACCCGCATAGCAGCACCATTCGACCCTTCATGCACGGCAAAGCCAACCCGCTCCAACGCCCGCTTCGTCCACACTGCCGACAAACCCTCTCCCACCAAATCAATTTGCCCCGCTTGCTGCATTGCTATCCTGAAAGAGCCAGTCTGCTGGTCAAACTGCACGCCATCTGCCTGAAACGCCGCTTCAAAGCTACCGTTTAGCACCAGCTCCTCTGGCGAACCCACTTGCAGTGCGCTTCCCTTTGGTAACAGCCAAATCTTATCGGCATTCCGCAGAGCCAAATCCAGGTCGTGCGTGGAGAGCAAAATGGCCCGCTGCGAATCGCGGGCGAGTTGGCGCAAAATGTGCATTATCTCCACCCGACGCGGCAGATCCAGGTAGGCTGTTGGCTCATCCAGCAGCATCACCTTTGGTTCCTGGGCCAATGCGCGGGCGATCATAATCTTTTGCCGCTCGCCGTCGCTGAGGGTGTGAATGTGCCGCTGGGCCAACGGTGTGGCTCCTACGGCAGCGATGGCTTGGTTTACGGCCGTTTCATCCACCGCCGTCAATCTCCCCGCCCAATTTGTATACGGGTGCCGCCCCAAAGCCACCAAATCCCACCCGGTCAGCATCCCCGCGTTGATAGGCTCCGTCAGCACCACGCTCAGTTGGCGAGCCAGTTGGCGGGCTGTGAGCTGGTTGAGATTTTGCTGATTGAGGAGGATACGGCCGTGCAGTGGTGTTTGCATGCCTGCCAACGTTCGCATGAGGGTACTTTTGCCCGCCCCATTTGGCCCCAACAGGCAAACCAGCTCCCCAGGTTGCAAACCCACCTCAATTTTTTCCGCCACCACGAATGGCGGCTCATTCCGTTTTGGGTAGCCAATTGCCAAGTTCTCACTGTGCAAAATTGGTTTAGGCATCATTTTTCCTCTACCTCAAGCTACGGATTGCGCGGATTTTGTGAATTGGCTGTTCAAAAATCTGTGCAATCCGTGAAATCTGTGGCTAATTTTTACCCTGCGAAGGACGAGCGCAGATTGCGCTGCCGCAAAATGACCCAGGTGACCACCGGCGCACCAATCAGCGCAGTAACAGCATTAAGTGGCAGGGTGGTTTGGCTACCCGGTAGCTGCGCCAGCAAATCGGCCAGCAGCGCCACAATGCCGCCCAGCAAAATGGTGGCTGGAATGAGCAGCCGGTGGTTCGAGGTGCTAAACAGGCTGCGGCACAGGTGCGGCACGGCCACGCCTACAAAACCAATTGGCCCACAAAAAGCTGTGATTGCCCCGGCCATCAGCGACGCGCTGACCAAAACCGTGAAGCGGGCACGCCGCACAGACAGCCCCAGGCTTTGCGCGTAGGTTTCGCCCAGCAGCAGCGCATTGAGCGGCTTGGCAGACAGCCAGGCGATGATCAAGCCCAGCAGCACCGCTGGTGCCATCACCTGCATCTGCCGCCAGGTGACGCCACCAAAGCTGCCAAAGGTCCAGGCGATATACGCCTGAATGCGCTCGGCGATGCTAAAGTAAAGCAGCACGCTTACCAGGGCGCTGGTGGCATAGCCAAACATCAGTCCGAGGATGAGTAGGGTCATCGTTTCTACGCGGCGAGCTACCGCTAGCACCAAAAAGAGCACCAGTCCCGCACCTAGGCTAGCGGCCACCACAATGCCAAAATCGCTCAGAAGCCCCAGCCCGGCCAGCAAGGTGCTGCCCGTACCCACGGCCAACACCACCAAGGCCACGCCCAGGCTGGCGCCAGAGTTGATGCCCAGCACAAATGGCCCTGCCAACGGATTGCGGAACATGGTTTGCATTTGCAAGCCACTTACGCTTAGGGCTGATCCGGCGAGGACGGCCGTTACCGCCTTAGGCAACCGAAATTTGAGCACAATCGTGGTCCAGGTTTCCCGTTCGGCCGCGCCGCCCAGCAAAATCCGCAAGATTTCATCGAGCGGAATGCGTACCGAACCAACAAACAAACTCAGCAAAAATGCACCCAGCAAAGCCAGCAGCAGCAGGCTCATGGCCCAGTGCTGCCGGTTTTTGGGGGATATGGCCGTTGGATCGTGACGCATACAAAATCCATACACTGTCGGTAGGGGGCAGGTCTTAGGCCTGCCCCTACAAATGAATTACTCTACCAATCGGTAATACACAAATTCGTGGTCTGGCAAAAGCTCAGGATGGAATATCTTGATCAAATCAGCCAGAACCCAGTGCGGATTGGCAGCGGCACTCTCGAAAAAGTCATTGCCGCCAAATTCGTTGGTACGTAAATCGTAGTTGTACACGGTGCCATTTTGGAAGGCAGCAAAATCGGCAAATCGCGCATCGGTGGTTTCTAAATCTGCCAACGAAGAGACAAAACCAAGGTTGATCCAGTAAGTGCCGTCAGCTGCCTGGTCAAAGACTGATTCAAAATCAAGGAATAGCGTGCTGGTAGATTCATCCGCTCCCCAGAGGTAGTTAGCGCCAGCGTTGTTGAGCAGCAGTGCCGTGTAGCTTTGGCCGCCGGGCATGTACCAGGTGCCTTCAAAGGGGGTGTTGGTAAACACAGACGGCCGTTCTTCCACGTTAGCAGTTAAGGCAGCTAACGCTTCATATTCCACCGCCACTTCATCAAACCAGGTGTCGGCTTGGGCTTCTTCATTGTAGAAAACGGCGATGAATTTGCCCCACTCGGCGCGACCCAGGGGCGTGACATCCAGATAGTCGGCATTGAGCACCACCGTCAGCCCCACTTCCTGCAGTTTGGGATGGGTGTCAAAGTCAGCCGAGCCGCTGGCGGAGGTCATGATGACGTGTGGTTCTAGTGCCAGAGCTGCTTCCACATCTACCGTTGCACCGCTGCCAAGCTCTACCAACTCGCCTGCGGCGTATTTTTCTTGCACGGTGGGGTTGTAGGCGTAGCTGGCAAAATCTACGCCAACCAGGCTGTCTAGCAAGCCAAACTGTTCCAAATGGGGCAGGTAGGTGGTGGACATGGAGACAAAGCTGCTGATGGGCACGTCTAGCATCACGGCATCGTCATAGCCAGGGGGATTGGGCGTGCCGCACTGCACCAGCACATACGTAGCGGAATCTTCTGCGCCCAGCCAGGGGGCAGCAACGGTAACAACTTTGTAGTTGTTGAAATATTCAATGATGAACCCGTCGGCGTGGGAAACGGCCGTTTTCTCTGGAAAATAGTCCACTGTTTCATCATAATTTTCCACGCAGCCATCAGTGAGATTGCTGGTAGGGGCTTCAACCATCGGTTCTTCGGTTGATTCCTGTTCTGGTTCTGCCGTTGCTTCTTCGGCTGTACTTGGCTCTTCTGCTGTGGTTGTGTTGTCGGCAGGCGCTTCGCTAGCCGTGCCGCCGCAAGCTGCTAGCAGCAACATCGCCAGCAAAAGCAGTAAAATAAGGGGATTGAACTTTTTCATCTGTTGTCTCCTTTTGGAAAAATGATCTTCTCAGGCACAAGGCAAGCGGCCAGACTCATTACTGTTTTGTGACTTTGACGAACCGGAGGACAACAAAAAAGCTCACCCAGAGGTGAGCTAGTAATGTTGCAATGGCAAAAATCCATAATCACTCGCTTACCTTTGTCCACGAAGGTTACGAGCAAGAAAACAGGCAGGTATTCGGACTTGGTAATTGTAAATTGTGAATAATTAGCCGTTAATTGTTAACTATTCACAATTTACAATTACGTTACCGTTGCGGGACAGTGCCGGACTCCCTGTTTAAATATTATAAACAGGCCACCGGGCTTCCCCTTCACAGCATATTGCTATGTGCGCCGCGCATCCGGGCGTTAGGCGCACCTGAGTTCGTTGCTGGTAGATTGTTAATAGTTTGCCGAGTTGAGCAAACTTGCGCGTATCATACAGTGCATGGATGCTGGCGTCAATGCACCAGAAAGCAGATTTTTCTCTAATTCCACATTCCAATAGTCTCCAGATCGGTCTTTTGGCGCAGATTGGGATAGAATCTCCTGGTGAGTGATGGTTTTCCTGTAGAGTTGCTGTTTGTTGTTCCCCTGCTGATTTTTTACTATTTCTTTCGGCCATATTATGCTGCCTATCTTTTTGTACGCCCCCCGCGCATGAAGATTGCTTACTTCACGCCAACCAATTTAGGGGTTACTTACGAAGATGTGGTGCTGACCAGCCAGGACGGGGTGAAGCTGGCGGGTTGGTATATCCCCTCGCGCAATCAAGCGGCCGTTATTTTGCTGCATGGTCACAGTGGCAACCGACTGGGGGTGGTTCACCAGGCAGAAGCGTTGCTGCAAGCCGGGTACGGCATCCTCATGTACGATTTGCGGGCACACGGCAGCAGCGGCGGGCGGCGTTTTGCCAGGGGCCAATCCAGCGTGGATGATGTGTTGGCGGCCGTTGCTTACCTGAGTAAACGCCCCGATGTGCAGCCAGGAGGCATCGGCGCGATGGGGGTTTCTGTGGGAGGAATGTTTGCACTACAGGCGGCAGCCCAAACGGTAGCGATTCGCGCCGTGGGTGGGGAAGGCACCAGCCCGGCTGTTTTGGCTGATGTTCCCGCACCAACTGCCTGGTGGCGGCAGTTTGCTTATAGGCAGCAGAAATTGTATATGCGCTTTATTTTGCGCTTTGCCCGACAAAAATCATTGCCGTCTAATGCGGCGGCGGCAGCACGTTTGGGGCAACGGCCGTTGCTACTCATCGCAACCGGTGCTGGGGACGAAGCGAAGATGCTGCAAAATTTGGCGGATAAGGTGGAAACGGCCGTCTTTTGGCAAATTCCCGAAGCACGACACGGTCAAGGGTGGCACACCCGCCAGAATGAATACAATCATCGGCTAGTTGCTTTTTTTAATGAAGCACTGTCTCGTCAGGAACAAACTCAAAGTGTGCCGCCAGAAGAAGAATAATCCATGTCTGAAGAGCCAGAAAAAGATGTCGCTTACGATGCCACCGTACCTATGAACTGGGCCAATTTGATGGCTCTTTTGATGCTGCCATTGGCCTTTCTGTTCTTTTGGCTGCCCTATTGGGCAATTTGGCATGTCTGGCCTTTCGCTGCGTTCTTTGATGGTTCGTTAGGGGGCATTAGCACGTTGATTGTGGTATTAGTGGTGAGCGTGGTTGTGCATGAACTGCTGCACGCGGCGGGCTTTTGGCTGGTGGGAGGCGTCCCGTGGCGGCGCATCAAGTTTGGCGTTAGCTGGCAAGGGTTTGCGCCATACGCCCATTGCCGCGATCCGCTGCAAACGACTGCTTACCGCATTTCTGTCGCGTTGCCTGGTTTGTTTTTGGGGGTGCTGCCAGGCTTCGCTGGCGTGGCGGTGCAGCAGCCGCTGCTAGTGATGTGGGCAACGTTAATGTTGCTGGCGGCTGGGGGGGATGCGGCCGTACTGTGGGCAGTGCGCGGTGTGCCTAGCCGAGCCAAAGTGCAGGATCATCCCACGCAAGTTGGTTGCCAGGTGCTGGCCGAGTAAATGCAGCAGCGGTTACTCTTCGCTTAGCAAAACGCTTTCGGCGCGGGCAATTGCAGCCGCAGCTAGCTGTGCGACCACATTGAGCATAAGCAAATCGGGATTAGTGAACTCTTTGCGGTTGCTTTTGTTGAGTGCCTGAATAACGCCCAAAACCCGACCAGAGAAAACAATTGGCACACAGACCAGCGAGCGTGTTTTGAAATGGAACGCTTGGTCCACGCGGGAAGAGAAGCGGGGGTCTGATTGCACATTGGGCACCACAACAGATTCGGCATGTTGGGCAACCCAGCCAGCAATGCCCATGCCCAGCGGAATGCGATGCCCCACAAGTCGCGTGCGTACCGCGCCGTGTACCACCACAAAAGAGAGTTCTTCTGTTTCTTCATCTACCAGCAGCAGGGAACCATCTTCTGCTTGAATACTGTCTAGTGCCGCCTGCAAGATTTGATCTAGCAGGACAAGAATGTCGGTTTCTGGGTGGATGGAGAGAGCCATCTGGTTCAGATTGCCCAAATTGCGTAAGATGAGGCGCAGGCGCACAATTTCTTGCTGCAGCTGCTCATTTTCTTTTTGAAGGCGGATATTTTCTTGTTGGATAAAATGGGCTGTGCCGCGAATTTCCGTGCTCATTTTGACCTCCGAATACTACGCTGTGGTCGCCGACACGGGGAGTCGGACGGTATTGGTCGTTTCACAGCATCGTTTGCCTTGCTCACTTCTGGCCAACCTTAGGACACAATAACTTGTTGCAAAGTATAGCATGGACCTCAGACTGTGTCATACCCGCGCAGGCGGTATCTATCCTGACCGCCAGAGGGGGTTCCCGCATTCGCGGGAATGACAATTGAAAAATGCAAACATAGTGTGTCACATCTAGGCAGGGAGTTAATCTGGGAAGACGACACTTTCCTGGCCAGACAGCTTGTCCTGAATACGCTGTACCACAATGTCTAGATGCTTTGGCTTATTAACGAAATCCAAATCCTGGCTAGGAATCATCAGCACGGGGCAAATATCGAATGAGCGTAGCCAGTCGTCGTAGAAGGTGTCTAGCAGGCTGAGGTAATCGGCGGTGATGCCGCTTTCCATAGCGCGGCCACGCTGCTGAATGCGCTCTAGCAGCACAGGCACAGGTGCTTTTAAATAAAGCAGCAAATCTGGTTTGGGTAGGCCATTAACCACCAAATCGAAGGCGCGGCGGTAAGCATGGTAATCGCGCTCACTGAGGTTGCCCATGTGGTGCAAGGCGCGGGCAAAGATGAAGGCATCTTCAAAAATGCTGCGGTCAGCAATGGCCGATTCTGGGCTGTGGGCGAGTTGCAAATATTGCTCGGCGCGGTGGCCGATGTAGAACACTTGCAAATGGAAGGCCCATTGCCGCATGTCGGCATAAAAATCGGACAAGTATGGATTGTCTATGACGGATTCATAGGCGGTGCGCCAGCCTAGGCGGTCACCGATGCGCTCGGTGAGTGTGGTTTTGCCAGCCCCAATGTTGCCTGCGACGATAACGAGATGTTTACTCATTTAGATAACCCAGGTTCCCAAAATTAGCAGACTGGCAGCTAAAAGCATCAAATAATAGGCCAAATCGCTTAGAATCGGAACGCCTAGAAAGAAGCCAGCCAAACTCAGTAAAAATAAAACAACGGTGACGTTCCAGACGGCGCGTCGGGGGCGGTGCAATTTAATCTTCACGTTTACCTCCATTTTGGGGGCGATTATCTGGCAAATGAGGTGTTGTGCCAAACACGGCCGTCCTGCCTATAATTGCGCTATGTCTGAAACTGGGGTTTTGCTGCACACGAAGCTGTTTATGCCGTCGCTACGGCCGTTTCTCATCCCACGCCCCCATCTTGTAAAAAAACTCAACGACCAACTATGGCTGGCTGGCCGTTTCTTGCGACCTCTCACGCTCATCTCTGCGCCCGCTGGCTTCGGCAAAACCTCACTGGCAGTGGCTTGGCTGGCCCAGCTACCTGCCGGACTGCCGCCAGAATCTGTTGCCTGGCTGTCGCTGGATGAGGCAGACAACGACCCGGCGCGTTTTGCCGCCTACTGGCTGGCAGCGGTGCAGCAAGTGGCTCCTGCGCTGGGTGACGGACTGCTGGCCAGCTTGCCCACGCCGCTGGCGACGCTCCAGCCGTTGGCAACTCAACTGCTAAACCAGCTTGCCCGCCAGAAACAGCCGTTGCTGCTCGTTCTGGATGATTTTCATTTGATTACCAACGATTTGGTGCAAGCGGCCATTGCCCTTTTTGTGGAGCATTTGCCACCCAACACCCACTTGTTGCTTACCAGTCGCGAAGACCCACCGCTGCCGCTGCCCCGCCTCCGGGCGCAACGTCAACTGGTAGAGTTGCGCCAGCGAGAGCTGCAATTTTCTGCCGAAGAAACGGCCGCTTTTTTGCGCCAAACGATGCAGGTAAAGTTGCCAGAAACGGCCGTTTCTACCCTCAATCGCCGTACCGAGGGCTGGGCAGCGGGCTTGCAGCTGGCTGCGCTGGCGTTGGTAAGCGTTGCCGCTGAGGAAGAAGCGTTGGCGGCACGGCTGGCGGATTTTGGTGGCAGCAATCGGTACGTGCTGGACTATTTTATGGCGGAAGTGCTTCAGCAGCAGCCAGATGATCGCCGCACATTTTTGCAGGAAACGGCCGTGCTCAACCGCTTTACCCCCGACCTGGCAGATGCCGTCACTGGGCGAGACGACAGTGCCGACTTGCTGCGCCAACTAGAGCAGGCCAATCTATTTTTGATTCCGCTGGACGGCCGTCGTCGCTGGTACCGCTACCACCGCCTCTTTGCCGATTTGCTTCGTACAGAACTGCCGGAGGCGGCGCAGGCGACCATCCAAAGCCGCGCTGCCTGCTGGTTGGCAGAACAAGATTTTCTGCCAGAAGCCATTGGCTACGCCCTGGCCGCTGATGATTTTGACCTGGCGGCTAAATTTATTAAGCAGGCGGCTCCGGCAGCATTTAAGCAGGGAGAGTTGACTACGCTGCACGCCTGGCTCGCTGCGCTGCCTGCCACCCAGGTGGCGGCAGATGCGGAACTGGCGGCCAACGCGGGTTGGCTGCACTGGCTGATGGGGCAGGGCGACGAGGCGACGCGCTATGCCGCGCTGGCGGCTCAGGCGGGCGGGGGCGCTTTGCCCCGCTTGCTGTCCTTGCAGGCTTGTTTGACCCTGACCCAAACTGCCAGCCAAACGGCCGTTGCCCAGGTGCAGGCCGTGCTTGATCAGCTAGATGCGTCTGAGCAATTTTTCCGCAACATGGTGTTGCTCATTTTGGCAGAAGCGCAAAATACCCAGGGGGATGTGGCTGGCTCGGTGGCGACGCTGCATCAGGCAGTGGCAGCAGGTCGCGCCAGCCACGATCCGTTTATGACGGTGGGGGCAACGGTGAATTTGGCACAAGCGTTGAACGCGCAGGCTCTCCGGCGCGAAGCGGAGCGGCTGTGCCGTGATTTGATTGCTGAGCTGCAGGGCAGTCAGTCGCCGCCGCCGATGATTGGGCTGGCGTTGGCAATGTTGGGGGAGCTGGTTTACCAGAAAAATGAATTGGTTGAGGCCGAGCAACTCATTCAGCAGGGCATTATGGCTGTTGAGCCGCTGGCACTGCTGGGGGCGGATATTTCGGCGCAGTTGGCTTTGGCGCGGCTGCGGCAGGCGCAAGGAGCAGGAGCGGAAGCGCGCCACATTTTGGCCGAGGTGCAGCAGCGGCTGCGCCAGGCTCGGTTTGATGCCTACACGCCGATGCTGGCGGCGGTGGAGGCAGAGCTTTTGCTGCGGCAGGGGGCGGTTGAACCGGTGGAACGATGGGCGGAAACGGCCGTTGCTACGCTCAACAAGGTCAACATTTATCAGCAGGAATTGGATTTGTTGGTGCTGGCGCGGCTGCGGCTGACGCAGAGCCAACCGGCAGAGGCCCTGGATTTTCTAGAACAGCTTACCCGACGGGTGCGGCAAACCGGGCGCAAGTTGGTGCAGATGCACGGGGCATTGCTGCAAGCACAGGTGCATCATCAGCTTGGGCAAGAGGAGCAGGCAGAGGTGGCTTTGGTGACGGCTGTTCGCCTGGCGGCCCCCGAAAATTACCGACGGCTGTTTTTGGACGAAGGCGAGCGCCTCATTGCCTTGCTCCCCACGGTGCGCCAGGTGGCTCCCAACTTTGTAGATGCCGTTTTGGCGGAATTTGGGCAGGGCCATGCAACCCAGCCGCTGCTGGAGCCATTGAGTGAACGAGAGTTGGAGGTGTTGCGGTTGGTGGCAGACGGCCGTTCCAATCGGGAAATTGCTGAGCAACTGTTTGTGACGGTGGGGACGGTGAAAAAGCATCTCAACAATGTGTTCGGCAAGCTGGGCGTGGCACGCCGCACTGAAGCAGTGGCAAAGGCTCGGGCGTTGGATCTGCTATAAAATTAAAAGTTACGCACCGCTTTAGAAGTTCAACTTTTTCAAAAAGTTGGACTTCTTCCGTCGTGAGATTTACCTTTCAAATAAAAGGATTTCGATGAAAAATTTGTTTCGTTTTAACTTGATTTGGCTGCCAATCCTGCTGGTGCTGTTCACTGGTGTTGGCTGTGGTGCCGGGAGCAATGCGCCTGACCCTACACAACCGGAAACGGCCGTAGAATCGGAAGAATCTGAATATATTTTAGGCAAGTGGGAAGTGAATGACGGTATTTTTGGCCACAAGATTTTCGATTTTCAGGCGGACGGCCGTTTGCAAATTGATGACGTTGAGACTGGTGAAATCATCGAGATGCGCTATCAGTTTGTGACCGACACCTCGTTATTGTTGACAGGCTATGACGAATTCAGCGGCTCGGCAACGATTGCTTTTTTCGCTGACAAGATGGATTTAACGATCACTTTGGATGGCAATATCTTTGCCGAACTGTACGTCTTTACGCGGGTGCCCGAAGGCGTCAGATAATTTTTACCCCGAATCAACCCCCAAAATTCACCTTTGGATGAATGACGGCCGTAGGTGAACGGCCGTATCATATTCCCATCTTCACGCTCAAGAAGATAATGAAACCTCATTGTGTAGGGCGAATTTCGTTTTGCATGACGTGGCAAAAGCCACAATCAAAAATTGGACGCAGATAAACGCGGATGAACGCAGATTTTTTCATAATTCATCCTTCACAATTCATAAATTTTTACTGGAGAAACCATTGTGATTGTCACCGATGTTGTCAGATACCAAATTCGGGTGCGGGGGCGGCTGGATGGTGTCAGATTGGCGCGGTATGCGGCCGTATCGGTGTGTTATGTAAACAATGAGACGGTGATTACGGCCGTGTTGGCTGACCAAAGCGCCCTCTACGGCTTCCTCAACCGCCTGCGCGATTTGGGCGTGACGCTCCTCTCTGTGCAACTTGAAGAAAATTAGCCACGGATTGCAGGATTTTACGGATTAAAAATCTGCGTAAATCCGCGAAATCCGCGGCAAAGGGAAAAATCATGATTCGTGTAGCCAATTTGAGTTTTACCTATGCTGGCAGCCAGAAAACGGCCGTTCGCAACCTCAACTTCCGCGTAGCCAAAGGCGAAATCTTTGGCTTCCTGGGGCCTAGCGGCGCGGGTAAATCCACCACGCAAAAGATTTTGAACGGGCTGCTGCGCGGGTTTGCAGGGGAGGTAACGGTGCTGGAACGGCCGTTAACCAGTTGGGGCTCCGATTATTACGAACAGATTGGCGTCTCCTTCGAACTGCCCAACCATTACCTAAAGCTCACCGCCACTGAAAACCTCACCTACTACGCGGCACTGTATGAAGCAGAAACGCGCTCGCCAGAAGAACTTTTGGCGCTGGTGGGGCTGGAAAATGACGGCGATTTGCTGGTGGGACAATATTCCAAAGGGATGAAAAATCGCCTCAGCGTGGCGCGGGCGCTGCTGCACAGCCCACAGCTTCTCTTTTTGGATGAGCCCACAGCCGGATTAGACCCGGTGAATGCGCGGCGCATCAAGGAGCTAATCCGGCAGCAGCAGGCGGCTGGCACCACGATTTTCCTGACCACCCACGACATGAACGTGGCCGGTGAGCTGTGTGACCGGGTGGCGTTCATTGTGGAAGGCGAAATCAAGCTGATTGACGCGCCGGATGCGCTGCGCTTGCAGTACGGCCGTCCGCAGGTGCAGGTTGGGTTTCAGCAAAATGGGCATGTGGCTCAGGCAGAGTTTGCGCTGGCAGGGCTGGCCGAGAACGGCCGTTTCCAGCAGTTGCTGCGTGAGGGCAGCATCAAAACGATGCACACGCAGGAGGCGACGCTCGAAGAGATTTTCATCGAGGTCACCGGGAGGCAGTTGGCATGACACGTTTGCAAACGGCCGTGCGCTGGGAGATGCGCTTGCAATTCCGGCACGGTTTTTACTACGCGGCGGCGTTCATCGCCGTCATCATGACAATTGTGCTGTGGCAATTTCCCCGTGCTGAACTGCCAACTATTTTGCCCCTGTTTGTGCTGGGCAACATGACCATCGGCACATTTTACTTTTTGGCTGGGTTGGTTTTGCTGGAAAAGGGGGATGGCGTGCTGGAAGGGCTCATCGTCTCGCCGCTGCGCCAAAGCGAATATTTGGCCGCAAAGGTGATTAGCCTGACTTTGTTGACGCTAATGGAGAATGTGGTGATTGTAACGGCCGTTTACGGTCTCAACTATAACCTTCTGCTGCTCCTGCTGGGTTTGGGGCTGATGGCCAGCTTCAACGTGCTGTTTGGCTTTATTGCCGTGGCCCGCTACGACAGCATCAACCGCTTCCTCATGCCCTCCGTACTTATAACGATGGCCCTGACGCTGCCGCTGCTGGATTATCTGGGGCTGTGGCACTCGCCGCTGCTTTACCTGCATCCGGTGCAGGCCACGCTGCTGCTGCTCAAGGGAGCGTTCCAGCCCATTGCTGGTTGGCAAATGGTGTACGGCGTGCTGTACGCGGCGCTGTGGATTGGCTTGCTGTTCAAATTTAGCCAGCGCATCTTTTATCGGTTTATTATTGTGAAGCAAGCGTGATCGTGATTTAAACCTGTCAGGTTTACGAAGTAGATTGCTCGAGGAGTAGCTGTGTTAGGCAAAACTTTTTGCAAACAAGGTAGCTCCAAAACCTGACAGGTTTTTAGGAGATGTGGTTATGAAAGGAACGGCCGTATTCAAAGCCCTCGGCCCCATTGATGTGCGAAACGTGGGACGCGATGAGATGCTGCGCTGGATGGTTTTTATCCCTCTGCTGCTTGCTCTGCTGGCACGCTTTGGTTGGCCCTGGCTGGTGACTGAACTACAAGCACACGCCCAGTTCGATTTGTCGCCTTACGTGGTGATGCTGATGAGCTATCTGGTGATTGGTGCGCCCGCCGTGTTTGGCGTTGTTATTGGCTTTTTACTGCTAGACGAGCGGGACGAGGGCAGCCTGATTGCCCTGCAAGTAACCCCGCTTTCACTAAACAACTACATGGCTTACCGTCTGGGAATGCCTGTTTTGCTGACTGTGCTGCTTTTAATCATTTCCCTGCCGCTCGCGGGGGTGACGCGTTTTGCCTTTTGGGAACTGCTGCTGTTGGGCTTTGTCGCCGCGCCATTGGCTCCGCTGCTGGCCATTTTTATGGCAGCATTTGCCAACAACAAAGTGCAAGGCTTTGCCCTGATGAAAGGCGCAGGCATCTTTTTTGTGGTGCCGTTTGCAGCCTACTTTATTGGGGGAAATTGGCAGTGGCTGTTTGGATTGCTGCCCACTTATTGGCCGCCCAAGCTCTACTGGATGATCGAAGCGGGTGAATCAGGTATTTGGCCAGTGGCGCTGGTGGGGTTTGTTTACCAACTGCTGTGGATTTTCGCCCTCAACCGCCGCTTTAACCGCATTTTGCATCAATGATTTGACACGCATTTGAGATTAATCGCTGCTAAAAAAGCGGAACACGGAGTTTCACGGAGAAAGCGCAGAGACTCACAGAGAAAAAGAGACTGTTTACTGATTACGGATGACTGACCTACCGATTCTCACGCACCCAGGCGTCAAATTCACGCAGCAGGCGTTCTTTCACTTCTGTTTCCACACCAGCGGCGATGAAGGCGTTGCGGGCGATGCGGGCTAATCCAGCGGTGCTGTAGCCAAACTCGCGGGCGAGGATATTGTATTCTTCCACTAGATTGGTGTTGAATTGCGGTGGGTCGTCGCTGTTGATGGTGATAAACAGGCCGCGATCATCTAGCTGACGGACGGGGTGGGCAGCTAGGCTGGGGAATATGTTTAGGCAAATGTTGCTGGTGATATTCACTTCTAAGGGGATTTGCTGTACTTTGAGGGTGGCTAGCAACGCAGGGTCTTCGATGGCGCGTACGCCGTGCCCAATGCGGTCTGCCTGTAAAGCCCTAAGGCTGCCCCAGATGCTTTCTGGCCCCACTGTTTCCCCGGCGTGGGGCACGCTGAGTAAGCCAGCCGCTTTTGCTTTTTCAAAGGCGTGGGCGAAGCGTTCGGGCGGGTAGCCTACTTCATAGCCTCCTAAACCAAAGCCCACGACGCCCCCACTTTTCTTGCCTTCCAGGGCGTATGCTAATGTTTTTTCGGCGGGGGTAGGGTTGTAGCTGCCGTCTTCATTGTCGGTGAGGTTGCGGGCAACATCAAACACCCAGCGCATCTCCACACCGAACGCTTCTTTGGCTTTGACACGGCCGTTTTCCAGCCCCCGGTACAGTTCAGCAAAATCTAGCCCTTTGTTTTGGTAATCTGTGTGAGTGTAGGGGGTAACGGTGATTTCGCGGTAGCGGATATTCTGCGCGGCCATGTCGGCCCCGTTTTCGTACACAATCAGGGCAAAATCATCGGCCGAACGGATTAAATCCTGAATGGTGAGATAAATTTCTACGAAGTGGGGGAAGTCAGTAAACGTAAACCAGCGACGCAGACCTTCTTCGGTGTCGCTGGGCAGGGTGCCGACTTTGTTGTGCCTTTTGGCCAGCTCCAGCACGGTTTTGGGTTGGATAGAGCCTTCCAGGTGAATGTGAATCTCCGCCTTGGGCATCTGCTGGATAAAGTTGGTCAATTTGTCGGAGAGTTGAGTCATAAATTTAGGGTTTGGTAAATGGCGAGCCATTCGGTTAAGGTTAGCGTTTCGGCGCGACGACGGCCGTCTACTTCTGCGGCCTGTAACAGAGCCGAAACCTCGTCTTGATTATACCCCAATTGGCGCAGATTGTTTTTTAACTGTTTCCGTTTTTGACTGAAACCGGCCTTCACAATTGTGAAGAATTTCTTTTCTTCGGCAAAGGGGATCTGTGGTTCTGGGAACAAGGTCAGGCGCAGTACGGCCGAATCCACATCGGGGCGGGGCCAAAAAGCGCCTGCTTTAATGGTGCTAATCAGTTCTGGCGTGCCGTAAAGCTGGGTGCTGATGGCAAGCAGGCTCATTTTTGGGGGAACGGCCGTTATCCGCTCGGCCACCTCTTTTTGCACGGTCATGACGACGCTGGCTGGTTTTTGTTTGGCAGAAAGCAGATGGCGCAAAATGGCTCCGGTGATGTAGTACGGGACATTGGCTACCACTTTGTAAGGTTGGTCAAACAGGGCATCCAGATTTTGCTCTAAAATGTCGCCATGAATGATGTGGACATTCTCAAAGTAGGCCAGTTCGGTTTGCAGGATGGGTAGGAAGCGCTGGTCTAGCTCAACGGCCGTTACGGAAGCGGCCGTTCGCGCCAGAAACCGCGTTAGGCTACCCAGCCCCGGCCCTATCTCCAGCACTGGCTCAAAAGGTGTCAGCTCTGCTGCCTCCACAATCCGCGCCAGCACGTTTTCATCGAACAAAAAGTTTTGCCCCAGGCTCTTTTTTGGCTCAATTTGGTAGCGGGTGAGGAGTTGTTTGGGGTGCATGGTGAGTAACTGAGTAATTGGTAATTGAGCGACCACTAAAAAATCACCCAATTACTAATCACATGTCTATGGCAGTGCCGTCGGTAGCAAGTAGTTAATATCTTCTGGTGGCGGCACGGGAGTAAGATAATACACATCCACATAGCCAGACCAGGCGACGTACTCATCTTCATCGTAGCCCAGATCGATCCAACGGCCGCGCACGCCGCCGCCTGTATCCCCCGCAAACCCCACGCCATAGCCGGGCACGTACACCTCAGAGCGGAAAGGCACCACGCTGCGATCTATGGCCACAATGCCGGTGCCAGCAGGCAGGCCGCTGGCAGTGATGCCATATTGCGGATGGTCTGGCGGCTTGCCGGAACTGGCGGCCGTGTACGACGTGACGCGCATCCGCACCACACGCCAATATTCCAGCGGGCCTTGCGGCGTGTTCACCGTGCGGATGGTGATCTTTGTGCCGTAGCCGATAACCTGATTGACCGGCTGCTGGGCGACCCATTCACCATCTACCGTTTGGCTCACTTCCACGCCATTTTCATAGCGCACCCGCACCCGCTGCCGCAAAATACCGGGCTGGCCGACGCTAACGACGGCCGTTGTGTCCAAATCTAGCTGGTCAGACGCTTGCCACAGGGTTTGGTAGGGAATCGGTTCATCCACCAGGCGAAAATCTTCCGTCACGCGGATCACCTGGATGGTGTCGTTGGCTTTCAGCGGCGTGTCTGGGCCAGGGACGGTGTAATCGAACCCCACCAGGCCAATACCTGCCTCGGCCAGCACGTCTAAAACGTTGCTGTGGTGGCTGCGAATTTGGGTGATACGGCCGTCCACAGAAATAGTTAGCGGGAAGGAGCGGCGTACCTGGATGCTCATGTTGGGCTGCAGCCATGCGCCCAAGGGCGGCTCCACGCCGTCGCTACCGTACACGTCAATGCCCGCTTCTGCCAATGCCTCGCCAACGGTTTGAACGGCCGTGCGGAGCGTTTGCTGGTTTGCGCCATCTAAAATGGTGACGGTGACAAAACGGCCGATTTCCAGCGTTTGGGGCAGGGGCGTTTGGTCTAGCATGGCAAAAGAAACGGGCTGATCATCAGCAATAAGCTGATCGGTGCGCTGGGGCAGCAGCCCAAATTCGGCCAAAAATGCGCCCAGGGTGGGCTGGCGCGTCCAGTAGGTTTGCGTGCCTGCTTCAGAACGGACAGTAATTGGCTGGGCGCGGATAATTTGGATGGCGGTTTGGGAAACGGCCGTTTCTTCCAAACTTGGCAGTACCAAATCTTCCGGACGAATTTCCAGCCCGACGGCAGCTAGGACTTCACTGACTGTGGCGTGCCGTCCAGTAACTGTTTGTGGCGGTTGGTCATCTATGTAGATGGTGTAGGTTTCTTGCGTGGCAGCATATCCGGCCGCAATGACACCGCCCAACGCCAGCAAAATTACCAGCCCAACAAGTAACCGTTTTCCGCCTGTCAAAAAAGCACCCATCATAAAAAAAGAGATTGGAGGGCGACCATTGTGAATCTCCAATCTCTAATCTCCAAATTATGCACATAATCATAATTATGTACATGAGACCGATGACCACCAGGTGATCCTGGGCACCCGAAAGTGTTGCCTTAGCGCTGCTTCCTTCCGGACCTGACGCGGTTCGACAGCTTTCGCCGCCAGGGACCCAATGATCACCGGTCTCATGCACACAAATTTTTAACCAACAGTCGGGATCGTAACAAATCTGTTGGGGAAGGGCAAACTCATCGGTTTGGCGGTTCATTCTGCCAAAATTTATATAAAATAGGACTTATCTAGTCGCTCTGGCCGGTTTCCTAACCGAGCCAGGCAGGTGGCACGGCTGCACATGTATGTGCCGACGCCGGCCACAGCTCGCAAATTGCGGAAGACCAATAAAAATGAACCGCCAAACAGTTAGAAATGCTAATTTTCCAAAACAGTGGCGAAGGTTTGTTCAAAGAAGGCGGCGTCCGTGTAGCCAAGCCACTCTTCGATCACATCACCGTTTGCATCAATCAACAAAAAGTGGGGCTGGTAGCGGAAGCCATACTGCTGCTTTAGCTCGGCAGATTCCGGATCATCAATGTTGACGGGTACAAATTCAATTTGCGTGCCATATTCAGTTGCTAGCTCATTCACGATGGGCTTCATTCGTTGGCAGGTCGGTCACCAGTCTGCATAAAATTCAATGAGCTGCGGTTTAGCCGCCACAGATTGCACATCGGCTTCGTTTTCTGTGGCGGTGTTTGGCTGTGCGGGCACGGCCGTTTCTGCCCCACCACATCCCACCGCCAGCAAAAGCAGCAAGAGCGTTCCTAATAAACTCAAAATTCTTCGCATAATCATCTCCTTTGAAAATTATGAATTAGGAAGGATGAATTATGAAATACTTGACAACTTGTCAATTCCCATAACTAATCCTGTAAATCACACTATTTAGATAATCTCCTACGTAAATAGCACCGTCTGGCCCTATGATGAGCGGCAGCGGGCGAGCCTCTGGCCATTGGGCAAACCAGCTTACGCTGCCTTCATAGCTTTCGCCGGATGGCGAAAGCTGCACACGGACAATGCCTGTGGGGACGCCATCGGTTAAAAATGTGCCAAAGATAGCAACGAAGGCGTCGTTTTGGTATTCAGCGGGGAATTGGTTGGCGGCGTAAAAGTCCAGCCCGTTGGCAGAGGCGTGGGGATCGAAGAAGGCAACGGCCGTTTCTGTCCCGACACAATCATCCCCTTCGCCATCATTCCAGCAGCCCGGCCAGCCATAATCACTGCCCACGATGATGTGGTTTAGCTCTTCCAATGGATTGCCCAGGCCGAGATCGTCACGGCCGTTGTCGGTGGCAAACAGATCGCCTGTGACGGGATGGAAGGCCAAGTCGTAGGGGTTTCGCAGGCCAGTGGCGATGATTTCGCTCTCGCCTGTATCTACGTTGAAGCGCATGATGGTGGCACTGCGGCTGTCGGCCTCAACGCAGACATCGCAGGTGGAGCCAACGCCCATGTACAGCCAGCCATCGGCCCCAAATTTGAGGTTGTCGTTTTGATGCAGCCCGGTGGGGATGCCGCTGACAACTGTTTCGCGCAGGTCAGCCACATCATCCCCGTTTTCGTCGCGCAGCAGGGTGATTTGGCCGTTGCTGCTTACATAGACGTCGTTGGTGCTGGGGCGCAGGGTGATGCCCAGCGGGATGTTAAAGCCGCTGGCGAATAGCTGGTCGCTGTCGGAACGGCCGTCACCATCTAAATCGGCCAAAATATGCACCGTACCATCAAAGGAGGTAACAAACAGCCGCCCAGAGGCATCAAAGGTGAGACCTGTCGGGCGGTAAATGTCGGCAAATTTGATGAAGCTGAAGCCGGGCGGCACGGTTGCGCCGGGTATATCAATGATGCTAACGGGGGTGGGGGCTGGTTCGGTGGGTACGGCCGTATCCGTCACGGTTGGTTCTGGCGGTAAGTTTGTGGCGGGAACGACTGTGCCTTCTGCAATGGTGCTGCGGGTTGGTGTGGGGTTGGGAACGGCCGTGAGGGTCGGTGGCGCTTCGCCAGTTTCGCTATTGGAGCAGGCAGCCACCGTCAGCAAAAAGGCCAAGAAAAAAATGGTCAATCGAATGTGTCCTCGCCGCAAAATCATACTCTCAGGGTTATTTTGTTCGACTGAGTCAAGTTGGCAAGCAATCATCCAGTCGGCATAATATCTAAACTGTAGAATAACAGATCGGTTCGACAAATGCGCGCCTGGTTTCTTACAAAAGCATTAACCGCTCATGCCCTCAGTGGCCTGTAAGAGTGTCGTAATAAATTTGGGTTAAAAAATTAGGTAGGAGTACATACATAATGACGCTTAATCAATCATTTAGCGACTATGGCGATATTTTGGTGGTGGATGATGAAGCTTCCGTTGTGGAAGTGGTGGCTCTCTACCTGAAGCGAGAAGGGTTTACGGTGCGCGTGGCGCGAGACGGCCGTTCCGCCCTAAACGCCATTCGTGACCAACTGCCTGCTTTGGTGGTGTTAGACCTGATGTTGCCAGAAATTGACGGCCTGGAAATTGTGCGCCGTTTGCGAGACGATGCGGGCTCTGACGTGCCCGTCATTATGCTAACTGCCCGGCGGCAAGAAACCGACCGTATTTACGGCCTGGAACTGGGTGCTGATGATTACGTGACCAAACCGTTTTCCCCGGCAGAGCTTGTTTCTCGTGTGAAGGCCGTCTTGCGGCGGACGCGGGGTAGCAACGGGAATGAGAAGGGAGAACGGCCGTTGCAGTACAACCAGCTCTCTATTGACCCCAAAACGCGCATTGTCACCGTGCGCGGCGAGACCATTGATCTCACCGCTACCGAGTTTAATCTGCTCTGGTTTATGGTTAGCCATCCCCGCCAAGTGTTTAAGCGCGACCAGCTACTTGAAAACGTGTGGGGATTTTCGGAGTACGTTGATCCCAGCACAGTTACCGTTCACATTCGCCGCTTACGCGAAAAAATTGAAGTCGATCCCAGCGATCCATCTCACCTACTCACGGTTTGGGGCGTTGGCTATAAATTTGATCCCGGATAAATCAGATGGTAAACAGCATTCCCCAAAATAATTACGCCGATGCCCTCAGCCGCGCTCCCTGGCGCATTTTTGCAGTGGGCATTGTGGCGGCACTGGCGGTGGTGGCCATCCTCATGGCGGCGCTCATGCAGGCTCCTGTGCAGGAAATTACTACCCTCATGTATTGGTTGAGCATCTCTTCCCTCATTTCGCTGGCGCTTGGGTACATTTTGTACCGGCGTGGGTTGGCGCGGTCTCCTTCATTGAGTCTGACACTGGTGCTAACGTATGGCTGGGCTGGTTTGCTGACGCTGGCCAACGTCTGGCTCATGTCTGAGCAAATGTTTTTTAGCAAAGATCATGATCTAATTTTAAGCGGCATTTTGCTGCTGTTTGCGGCGATTATTGCCACCACCTTTGGCATTTTTGTGGCCGCCAGCGTCACGGATGGCTTGCGCCAGCTGGCACGCACCGCACAGCAAATTGCCGAGGGCAATCTGAAAGCGCGGGTCTCCATTTCCGGGCGGGATGAGGTGGCGATGGTTGGCAGCACCTTCAACGAGATGGCAGCCCAACTTCAGCAGACGGCGCAGGAGCGAGAAGAGCTAGAGCAAATGCGTAAAGACCTCATCGCCTGGACGTCGCACGATTTACGCACGCCGCTCACCAGCATTCGCGCCATGATCGAGGCACTGCACGACGGCGTGGTGGATGATCCAGAAACGGTGACGCGCTACTACAAAACGATTCGCAGCGACATTATTGCGTTGAACGACATCATTGATGATCTGTTTGAGCTGGCACAGCTAGATGCAGGCGGTTTAAGTATGCAGATGGCCGATCATGCGCTGGGTGATTTGGTGTCTGACACATTGGAGATGTTCCAGGCACTAGCGCTGGAACATGAGGTGACACTGCGCGGTACGGTTGCCCCGGACTTAGGCTTGGTGCGGATGTGTGCGCCTAAAATTGGTCGGGTCATTGCCAATTTGGTGAACAATGCGCTGCGCTACACGCCTGCCGGTGGGACGGTAGTGGTTACGGCCGTGCGCCAAAAAAGTGAAGTCATCGTCACCGTACAAGATTCTGGCTCTGGCTTTGCCAAACAAGATTTGGAGCGCGTGTTTGAGCAATTTTACCGTGGCGAACAGGCGCGAAGCCGGGCGGAGGGCATCGGGGCGGGCCTGGGTTTGGCCATTGCGAAGGGAATTGTGACAGCCCACAACGGCCGTATCTGGGCAGAAAATGCACCTGAGGGCGGGGCTATCGTAGGGTTTAGCTTGCCAGATGTGTAACTGGGGTTACGTAAACGGCCGTTTGCCCATGTTACGATGCCTGCATGGCACACACACTCACCGTTTACATCTCTGATGATTGCTGGTCTTGTGAAGAGACGCAGCGCATTTTGGCAGACGTCATGCCTCATTTTCCAGACCTGCTGCTGCGCTGTGTAGACACCCAGGAGGAGCCAATGCCAGATGGCGTTTTCGCCGTTCCCACATACCTTCTTGATGGGAAGGTAATCTCGTTAGGGAACCCAACTAGAGAATCATTGCGGCGGCGGTTGGCGGCTTTGTTTGTGGTAAACGGTGAGATGGGGTAAGAACGGCCGTTTCCAAACCATCAACCAAAATAAAAGAAAACATAAGCAAAAGGCGTAACTATCAGGTGACAGTCACCTCGATCAGAAGTTTGCTACATCGAGGCCGTTTTTAGGTGACTGTCACCTCTGGGACTGAACGCTTATCAAAAGGTCAAAAAGATGCCCCAACTAAACAGTGCAAAGGTAGATTATCTTTCCAACATTCAGGTATTTCGTGACTTAACCCCCAACGAGCTAGCACAAATGGATCGGCAAGTAACCATGTCCACCTGCAAGCCCGGCAAGATTTTTTACATGCCAGAAGACAGTGGCGAAGTGCTATTTTTGCTCAAAAAGGGGCGCGTGCAGCTTTACCGCATTGCGCCGAATGGCAAGAAATTGGTTGTCGCCACGCTTGGCCCTGGCGCAATCTTTGGCGAAATGTCATTGGTGGGGCAGGGGATGCACAATACCTTTGCTGAATCGGTTGATGAGTGCGTACTGTGCGTGATGAGCCGCTCAGACGTAGAGCGGCTGGTGCAAGAAAAGCCGGAGGTGGCGTTTCGCTTTGTAGAAGCGTTGGGGAATCGTCTAACGCAACTGGAAGCACATCTTGAAGATATTGCATTCAAAAGCATTCCCACACGGCTGGCAGCGTTGTTGCTCAAGCTGCAGGAAGAACAAGGCGGGCGGCAAACTGTCACCGGCTACACCCACCAGGATTTAAGCGAGATGCTTGGCACTTACCGCGAAACCGTTACCCAGACCTTAAACGACCTCAAAGCCGACGGACTTATCAGCATTGCCCGCAAGCAGGTAGTGCTGAAGGATATGCCCCGCCTGCGGCAGCTTGCCGACGCTTAACCGTCTACATCTCTTCCCGGTAGCTAAAGTTGTGCCGCTTGCGGGCATTGAGTACGGCGCGGCGCAGGATTTCATAAACGCCGCTGGGGTTTTGCACGTTTCGTAGCACAATTTCGGGGTGGCTGGGGTCGTGGCTGCGAATGGTGATGTCGCCAATTTTCAGCATACGCTCGCCAAAGGTTTGGCTGTGGTCAATGTCCTGCACGCGAATGAGCTCCACATTTTCGTGTGTTTTGCCCAGCAAACCAGAGGTAATTTTGATGCGTTCGTTGGTGACGGTGTAGTAAAACACAAGTGAGAGCAACGGCCGTCCTTGCCAAAGTATCTCCTCACCAAATTCGTCATCATCCTCATCGGCCTGTTGTGGGGACATTTTTAGATTGGACACATCCAGCTCACTATCAATTTCTAGCAGAGCAGATTCTGTGACTAGCTCTACGAACGAATTCAATGTTTCTTTATCGAGAGCCGACAGGTCTAATTCGGTCTGAGCCACAGCTTGCCACACACGGGCTTTAATACGGGCTTGTGCTTCTTTTATTGTCATGGGAGTCTCCCTTAAAATTGGGTGATTGTGCTAATAAAAAATTAACAAAATGGTTGTAGCATAGTCGCCGTCTGGTTGTCAAATGAGAGAACGGCCGTTAAAATAAAAAGTCGCCCGGATTTTGACAAATTAAGAAAAAATTAGCTTGCTGGAAGAAAGAAAAATGCCAACTTATACGTACCGATGCAATCATTGTGAATACCAATTTGATATTAAGCAGCGCATGTCTGATGATCCTTTGGCAGACTGCCCGAAATGTGAAACGGACAGTTCCCTACGCAAAGTGATGAATTCTGTGGGGATTGTGTTTAAGGGGAGCGGCTTTTACGTGACCGATAGTCGGGGCAAGAAGAGTTCTGCTAAGCCATCGGCCAATGGCGCAACAAGCGAAAATGGTAGCACCGCGCCAGCAGACAAAAAAGCGAAAGAGGGTAGCGACAGCAAAGCCAGCGATACGGCCGCTACTACCGAGAGTAAAAAGAAAAGTGAGAAAACGGCCGTTTAGTCAACAAAAAAAGCCCGCTCTCATCGGCGGGCTTTTTGTTTGCCAAAATTGCGTTAGACTTGAAAGCCAGCAGTCGCAGATATTACTTTCTGACTGAAATTTTCTACAAAGCCTTGCAGCTTGTCACTGAGCTGGTTCCAGCCAGGACTTGCTAACGCTGTCTGCATCTTTTCTGTGGAGCTGGCAATACCGGTGGCTAATTTTTGCTCACAATCGCCATATTGTGTATACCAGACCTGTATATCATCAATGCCCAATTTATTGAGTCCTGGGATAAATTCATGAACCAGAAATTCAAAATATTCAGACTCGGTTTCAGGACGCACATCCCAGCGCATTAAAATTTTTGCACCCATGCTCCCTCCCTATATTTTTGGCTTCAGGATGACAGTTTCTGTTTCTTCTGGCAAATTTGAGAGCGAAATCTTCAAACTATCTTCTTCAGTGGGGTCAGTAACACCCATTTCTTTTAGAAACCGGTCAATTTCTTCCAGCTCCAGCTTGAGACCAGGCAGTTTGTAGTGCATAGGTATCACAATGTTTGGTTCTAGCATCGAGACGAGCTCTGACGCTTGGGCAGCATTGAGACTATTGCCACCCCCTACAGGCAGCAGCAAAACGCTCACCTCTTCCAAAGCTTCGATTTCTGTCTGGGAGGGAACTCTGTCCAAATCGCCCAGATGAGCCACTTTGAGGCCAGCATAATCGAAGAGAAAGATGACGTTGCTGTTGGCGTGGGCAGCGCTTTTGGTGATGATGCCAGTGATGAACACATTGCCAATTTCATATTCGCCAGGCCCGTTCAGCTTATGTTGCGTCCCGCTAACGGCCGCACCATAATTATGCCCTTGTGCATCATGGCTCACCGTTACAACATCTGCCTTCAGCTTTAGGCCGGGCAGCCCCAATTTGCCATTGTACGGGTCTGTGACCACCGAGGCGTGTTTGCGTTCAGTTAAGCGAAAACAGCTTAATCCATACCAGGTAATTTCCATAAAAAATAATCTCCTTGCAAGCTGCAATTATACCTGATTATTACCCAACCGGATAATGCGACAACCTGAATTTATGTGCCAATTTCGTGTTTTAGAGATGAATGGAGGAACGGTGCGGGGGGAACGGCCGTTTGCCACCACACTGCTTCAATTTCATTTGCCAATTACCCAGGCTGGCTATGCCAATGCCCAGATTGACGACTGTGTTGGCCGCCGCAAGGCATACCCGTGGCGACCAGGAACGCAGCTAACCTTGCGTGCCCGCTTCTCGCATGAGGCAAACGAATTGGTGGGAACGGCCGGATTTGGTTTCTGGAACGCGCCGTTTGGCGACCCGACGGTGCCCTGGCCTATGTTGCCGCAAGCCACTTGGTTCTTCTTTGGCTCGCCGCCCAACGATTTGCCGCTGGCGCAATCTGAGCCAGGGCGAGGCTGGTTTGCCGCCACGCTGGATGCCACAACCTGGCGAGCTATCAGCCTGATTCCTCTGGCTCCCCCAGTTCTGCTGCTCAACCAATTTTCCAGCCTGCGCCGCAAAATCTGGCCATGGGTGCAAAAAAAGCTGCAAATTTCTTTTCAGCCCATCGCCGAACCGATGACAGAGTGGCGAGATTATCAGTTGAATTGGAGAAAAATTGGCTGTGACTTTTTGGTAAACGGCCGTCTCATCCACCAAACGCCATTTAGTCCGCGTGGGCCACTGGGGTTCGTTTGCTGGATGGATAATCAATATATGGTGGCGACGGCAAACGGCCGTTTCCGTTGGGGAACTTTGCCAATTGAAACAAGCCAATGGCTAGAGGTAGAGAATTTGAAAATCGAGCAATTTTGAAATTGGCTCTTGACTCTCCAGCCACGGGAGACTTTATACTCAATCGCAATGAGGTGAAAGCAATGTTTAGAATTGGTGAATTTAGCAGAATTGCCCAAACAACCGTTAAACAACTCCGTTATTACGATGAGATAGGGTTATTTCAACCAGAACATATCGATCGGTTTACTGGCTACCGCTACTATCGCGCAGCCCAATTGCCTGACCTGAATCGCATTCTTGCCATGAAGGATTTAGGGCTCACGCTGGAGCAAATTAAGCGGCTGGTTGCTGACGATGTTTCGGCCGATGAAATTCGCGGCATGTTGTCACTCAAAAAGGCGCAGGTCGAGCAGGAACTGCATCAACAGATTGAACGCCTGCATCATATCGAGGCCAGGCTGCGCCAGGTTGAGCAAGAAGGTGAAATGGCTGTAGATGATATTGTGCTAAAGGAGTTGCCGCCACAACCTTTTTTTAGCTTTCGGGAAACATTGCCGCATATTCGCAAGTCGCAACTATATCTCAAGGAGATGAAAAAACTGCTGCCAAGTCGTCTTCCCAAAAAAGCGTTAAGTCACTTCGCAGCCGTTTATCATTCTCAAGCGTTTGAGCTAGAAAGCGTTGATATTGAGATTGGTTTTCTGCTCAACGAGGGTGTGGATGAAGCCGTTCAGTTACGCAGCGGGCCTGAACTGACCATGAATATTTTGCCCCGTGTGGAAACGGCCGCTTGTGCCGTCCGCGTTGGTACATTGCCAGACGGGTACGAGAGTTACGCCAATATGGGGCGCTGGATGGAAGCCAATGGCTATGAAATGGCAGGCAATGTGCGAGAAGTATTTATTGTGCCGCCAAACCCGGAGCGGGTTGAAGAAACCGTGTGTGAAATTCAGCTGCCGGTTACTTTGATGGAACGGCCGTTGACATAAAGTCCAACTAATTTCAATAAATTAAATACGCTCTTTACAAACATCAATTCAGTTTGGAGGGGCTCGCTATGCTTGATGCAGCCTTGCCCGGGTTAGGCAACCAAGCAAATCACAAGAAGATTCTTAAATTATGCAAAACCGCCTTGGTGCGATTTGCTCAAGTAAAAGCGGGAGAGGTGACTCTTCTTATTTTCAAGAATTTCCCCGCTTTTACACGAATAAGGAAGAAAATCATGCAAATTACAAGAGCAACAACCGTAAATGTTTCAGCCGACAAAGTTTGGAAAATTCTCGGCACCGATTTCAACAACATCAGCGAATGGGCAAGCGTTGTGCTGGATTCAGAGGCGATTCCCGATATGCCTACAGGCAGCGGACGCATATGCAACGTCAAAGGCATCGGCAACACGTTGGAGAAGCTCACGTCTTTCGATGATGATCAACGTAAGTTTTCGTTCACCTTTGAAAATTCAAAGATTCCATTTTTCGTGAGAAAGATTGAAAACACCTGGAGCGTTACCCCAAAGGGGTCTGACCAGGCAACGGTTCAGGTGAATGCAGACGTCAATTTGATGCCTGTCTTTAGGCAATTGATGGGCGGCATGATGAGTAGACAACTTGGCAAAGGTGCTGAAAGTTTGCTTGGTGAATTGAAACATTTTGCCGAGAACGATAAGCCAAAAGCGTAATGTGCGAAAGGTTTATGCTGAGACGGGAAAGGTTGTTGCGTGCACGGCCGTTTCAGTTCAAACAAGCTCATATAACAAAACAAATTAAGGAGAAAAAATCATGAGAAATGCAGCACGAGGTTTAGCCGGGCTAGTTGCCCTCCTGTTCTTAATTTTTGGTGTTCGGTACATGTTTTTGCCCGCTGGTTTAATGGAAAGTGGCGGGCTCGAGGCAGTTAGCTCATTGGGTCTAGCAAATGTGCGTGCCTTAATTGGGGGCGCGTTTCTAACCTTTGGCATCCTGCTCATCATGCACACCGTTATCAGCCAGCAAACTGGCGCACTGCGCTTCACCATCCTGTTTTTGCTTCTGTCCATTGTTGGCCGAATTGTCAGCCTCATCGCCGATGGTTCCAACGGCGGAGTCGTGCGTAACATGATTCCCGCAATTATCCTGTTTGTTGTTAGCATTGCCTCGCTGATGATGTTCCTAAGAAGCGAAACCAGCGAATAAGTTCCTGCGTTTTTAGAAAATGCAAATAGGGGGTCTACTGTTCTGGGTTCCCATTGGCGCTAGCTTACGGTTTTTATCTTCTCAGGAAGCATAAATTAGGATGGATATTGAGTATTGACTCTCTGGCTACCAGAGACTTTATAATTGAGCGTAATGAGGTGAAGATATGTTTAGAATTGGCGAATTCAGCAGAATTGCCCAAACGACTATCATACAGTTACGGCATTACGATCAAATAGGTTTATTTCAGCCCGAATATATCGATCAATTTACAGGCTACCGCTATTATCGTGCAACTCAGCTACCCGATCTCAACCGCATTTTGGCAATGAAAGATTTAGGGTTGACATTAGAGCAGATAAAACAACTGGTTCAGGAAAAGGTATCGGTTGATGAACTTCGTGGTATGTTGACCTTAAAGAAGGCGCAGGTGGAGCAAGAGTTAAGCGAGACGGTTGCAACCCTGCGTCTTATTGACGCCCGACTGAGTCAGATTGAGCGGGAAGGGGGCATGTCCCACGATGATGTTGTAATCAAAGAGATTCCGGCGCAACCTTTTTTTGGATTTCGAGCAGTTCTGCCTGATACGCGCAAAGTTGGGAAGATTACTGGCGAAATGAGGAGGCTCTTGCCAAGCCGTGTTTCAAAAAAGAAGCTGGGGTATTTTACGGCCGTTTTCCATGCAAATGCCTTTCTTTACGAAAATGTTGATGTAGAAATGGGTTTTTTGCTCAACGATGCCTTGGATATGACATTGCCATTGAGCAGCGGTTATGAGCTCATTCCGCGAATATTGCCCCGCGTTGAGATGGCTGCCTGTGTCGTGCGCGTAGGTGGTCCAGATAAAGCAGTTGCCAGTTACGCCAATGTGGGGCGGTGGATCGAAGCAAACGGTTACCACATGGGAAATCCGGTACGAGAAATGTTTATCGTCCCACCATCACCGGGTAAGTTTGAAGAAACAGTTTGTGAAATCCAGATACCTGTATCCTTTGAGCCAGGTATCTTAGACAAAATCACAAATTAATTCACACGCTACAAAGTCATAGAATCAAATAACACAGCGCAAATATAAATTTGTACAGAGCCCAATTCGCTTTGGAGGTTGAGCCTATGCTAAATCCAATAGCTTAAAACTGAGTCCAGGTAAAGAGTGTCAGTGGAATTTGGCTTCCCTGATAAAAATTTATAGAAGAATTGAAGGAGATAAAAATGAGAATTAAAGTACCTACATTTGTTATAGTTATTACGTTCTTAACCGGATTAATTGCCACAGTGCTTGGCTTATGGGCTTGGTTTTCCCCCGACTCGTTTTCTGCCCCCTCCGGCGTTGGCGCGCCCACACACTCGATTTTGTCTTGGGGGGCACGTGAGCTAGCAATGGCTTTGTCCTCGTGGATTGCCATCTTTATGATTAAGGATGCCCGTGCTTATGCGGTTGCTTTAGGCAGCGCGCTGTTGCGTGAATCGTTGGACTTTATAGATGCCTTCCGCATTGCAGACACGCCAGCCCGCCTATTTATTATTGTGGGCGTATCTGTCATTTTGCACGCTATTGCCCTCTTCCTGACGTTTAGAGCCATTCAACAACATAAAACAGAAAACCCATAATTTACCTCATCTAGAGTGAAAATTTGGCAACCAAAGCCCTCGGCCTCATTTTGAGGCTGAGCGTTTTGCCGAGCCCTCATCCCCGAACAGGTAATGTCCGCTCTTTCGGCCAGCTACGGCCGATATTCTTCTGCATCTTTTCCAGGTAGGCTTTTTCCAGATCGATGCCAGTGTAGTTAGCCAGCTTGAGGGTGTAGGCCAGCAAGTCGGCCAGCTCGTTGCGAAGCTTGGCGCGGTGGCTCTCGATGGCAAGCTGATGGGCTTCTTTGGCAGAACGGCCGTCTGCCACCAAACGCTTGCCATCCCCCCAAATTTTCACCAACTCTTTGGCAATCTCCCCCATCTCCTCCGTGAGCAGGATGTAGTTGAAGAAGAGATCGGGATCGAAGCCTTTGCGGCTGTCTAGCTGGCGGTGGAAGGTTTGGAAGTCGGGTAGACGGCCGTTTTGCAGCAACGTAAGCGGCATGTCGGCAGGTGGGCGGCTGGGGGCTTGCTCCGCCAACGTTTTTTCGATGAGATCAGCCACATGGTCGAGGTCGTCCAGGTTGGAGAGGTAATCTAGGCTGTTGACGTTGATGGTGAGGACGGCCGTATCTTGCACATTGCTCAACCAGGCTTCGTACGCCGCCGCCAGTTGGCTAATATAGTTTGGATCCATGTCCCGTTCATACGGCCGATCCCGCAGGGCAATGCGCCGCATAATCACGTCGTGGTCAGCTTGCAGGTAAACAATGAGGTCTGGTTTTGGGATTTTTTCACCGAGGGCGGCATGGACACGGCCGTACATCGCCAGCTCGTCATCCTTCAAATTGAGCCAGGCAAACAGCTCATCTTTAGCAAAAGTATAATCAGAAAACAACATCCCCTTTTGCAACGCTTGTGGCACGGCCTCGTGCTGTTGGTGGTAGCGACTGAGTAAGAAAAATAGCTGCGTTTGGAACGCTAAACTATCCCGATCCTGGTAAAAACCCGCCAAAAACGGATTCTCTTCAAACACTTCCAGCAAAACGCTGGCATTTTCAAACTTACTTTGCAGCAGGCGGGTCAGTGTGGTTTTACCCACGCCAATGACCCCTTCAATAGCAACAAATTTATGATTCATAGATTTCTCTTGATTTAATATCGGCTCGTAGCAGTTCAACTTGGGCTGGTTTGTCGGCGTCCATGGCAATTTCGGCGTGTGGATTAAGCATTACCCGACACGGCCGTCCCGTAATGCGGAAAGCGGCATCCTCAATATCGGCAAAGCTGAGTTGGCTCAGCAAAAATTTGAATAAAAAGCGGAAGCCCACCACGCGGGCAAGCTGCCAGGCGTGCTTGCGGGCATTGGTCAACGCTTCCCAAACGTCTCGGTTGGTGTCTGATAGATCGGCCTGGATGAGTGTTAAGTCGCCGCCAGCTATCAACCCATCCTTTAGCTTGACATAAGTGCGGTTGGAATTGGGGAAGCGGGCTTCCAGCGTTGGTTTATCTACAAAGTTATACACCATGCCCTTGTCGTAAGGGGCACAGTTTTCAATGAAATCATCCACAATTTCTGGGGTGAGGGTGGGGATGTCGGCAGAGCTAACCATCACCAGATTGGTTTCTGGGTAGAGTTCACGCATTTTGGCAATGCCCCCCAGTGCGTTTTTGAGCATACTGCCGTAATCTGGCGTGTGGTTGACAGGGCGTTGAAAAGTCATACCCAGATCATCCCCCAGCCCGACGACAACAACCTCGCCGATGCTTTGGGAGCTTTGCAGGGCATCCACGACGCGCTCTAGCATGGTACGGCCGTTCATATCCAACAGCGCCTTGCTTTTGCCTTGTGTCATTTCATACAGTGGGTCGTCTGGCTCTGGTAATCCCCCGGCCAGCACGACGCAGTTAATGGTTGTCACTCGGTTATTGTCTCCTCTAGAAATTAGCCACGGATTTCGCGGATTATATGGATTATTTTTAATCTGCGAAATCTGTGTAATCTGTGGATTTTATTTACTCGATTGCATCCAGACTGTGGACGGTTGGTTTTAGATTAAGTTCGGCCAGCATTTCGTTCAGTTCAGCGTTGGTGAGGGGGCGATTTTTGCCAGCAACGGCCGTTAATGCTGCTTCCATCATGTTGGTGCCAAAGGAACGGCCGTCCAGAACAGGCGTCGTCGTTAAAACATGGGTCACCCCCCGCTGCTTAAACATTTGCATATCCTTCGGCGTGGTTGTATTGGTTACAATCACCTTGCCGCTTAAATTTTCCGGCATATGTTGCTTGATGTAATGACAATCCCCTCCAATGACGGTTGCCCATTCATACCATTTGGTGAATTTGGGAATAATCTGGTCTTGCTTGTCGCCCGTAGGGTAAAGTACGCTGATGGGCAGCTTGGTGGCGGGGGCTGCCAGTAGCTTGGCTACCCGCTGGAAAGTGCTAAATTTACGAATGGCAACAGGAATACCCAGGGCAAACATCAAATCGCCATAGGCAATTTCGTAGCCTTGCTGCACAAACGATCTGGTCATGCCGTAGCGGTCAATGGCGGCCGTGAGCAGCGCGCGCCCTTGCGCGTAGCCAGCGCCCAGCTTAGCCACGAGCGTTTGGGCGGCATGGGCTTCCAGCGTGTTTTTAAGGCCGCTGCCGTCTACAATGGGCGTTTGCTTCACGCCCTGAATCAATTTGTGGGCAGCGGAGATGTTCCACGTTTTTTCCTCCATCTTGATCCATAAATCAATGCCGCCGACACCCAGGCAATCGACCTGTCCATCCAGCTCGGTAAAAAGGGCGGTGGCTTTGGCGATGTCGCCATCGGTGCCGCGCCGCTCTACGCTGACGCGCTGGCCGAGTAGCTCAATTTCTACCTTTTTGTCTCGTTCGGAACTGCCTAAACTGACACTGACGGCCCGTTTCATTATTTCCCTTCCATAAAGATAAGGGCGAGGCAATCGAATGGGAGGGTGTTTGCTTTGGGCAGGTTAGGGTCGATTGCCTCGCCCCTACCGCAAATTTTTTCTTCCCGACGAGATTTTACCGGATTATTCGTTGGCGGAAAATGGCAGGTACGTTTTGTGGATGAATTGTTGAAGGATGGGGGCGAGGGCGTCGATACGGCCGTAGCCATACACATGATTCGGCACATCAGTTGGCCCATCGCCACCACAGCCTTGTGAGCTTGTTAGGGGAACGGCCGTACCCCGCAAAATTGCTTCAATCCCGTCCACATCCCCTGCTAAACTGGGATTGGCCGAGATGAGCAAGGCCACCAGCCCTGCCACGTGCGGCGCAGCCATGCTCGTACCGGAATTGAGCCCGTAACTGCCAAGTTCGACACGGATTGTAGAGCTTATACTCAATCCTGGAGCAACGATGTCTGGTTTTAACCCTCCATCGAAGTCAGACGGGCCTCGACTGCTAAAGCTGGCGATGTTGTCTCCACTATCCGTTGCCCCCACGGTAAACGAGGCTGGGTAAGTCGCTGCCGGATCGTCCACCGTGCCGCAGCCAGGGCCACTGTTACCCGCAGAATGCACCGTGACGATGCCTGCCGCCCGGACGTTATTGACCACGCTTTCCAAAGTAGCTGCCGAACAGCCTTCGCTGGATGGGCAGCCCCACGAATTGTTAATGACGTGCGGTGCCATGGCCGGATCACCGTCTGTCATGGGGTCGCCGCCGATGGGGTAAGGTGCCACAAACCATTCATAGCATTCTGTGTAGCTGGCAGGTGTGCCGTTGCCGATTTCCATGTTGCGGCAGCCGATCCATTTTGCGCCGGGAGCTACACCGATGGCGTTAACGGCATCATTTGGCCAGCCCTCTGCAGTCGATGCCAAATCGTTGCCGACCATTGTGCCCATCGTGTGTGTGCCGTGGCTGCTGCCAAAATCGTCGCACGGCTCTGGTGAATCAACACCGCAAATATTAGCAAAATTCAGTGTGTGGATGGCGTCGTGCCAGTTGTAATCGTGGTTGGCGGTGTTGCCGTCCCAGCCGCGATATTGGTTGATGAGCGCGGGATGATCCCAATCATAGCCCGTATCTTGCCCGCCGATAACCACACCTTGCCCGGTAAAACCCGCACTCCAGGCCAAATCGGCTCCGATGTGGCTGATGTTCCATTCAACAGCATTCGTAGCCGTTGTGTTAAAGCCAAACTCATTTTCCGGCGGCAAAACATCCAGCGCCACCTGGGGGTTGGCGTACAGCATGGCCACGTCGCTGCGCTGGGCAATGGTGGTAAGGATTTCAGGGTTGCTGCGTACCCAGACCATATTTGTAATCCAAAACGGCCGTACATCATCCACCCCCAATTCATCCAGCTGCGCTAAAAGAGGGGCTTGCGTTTGTTGGGCAACGGCCGTTAGCTGCTCATACACAAACGTCCCTTTAGCCAGCTTCCCTTCAAGCTCCGCCACCGCCGATAAATCTGCCTGCACGGCCATCTGCACCAAAAACTCAACCTCAGTAGCCTCGTTTTCAGCTATGCCCGATTGGGACTCTGCAAGCAAAAAAGGATCGATTTTCCCCCAAAAATCTGGCTCGGCTCCTGCTTGCCCAACAAAAAACGCCAAAAATATTGCCCCAAAGACAATTTTCAGCCCCCGCACAACCCAATCAGTAACCATTAAAAATTCACCATTTACCATTTACAATTATCACGTTCCCCAATCCCGCAAATACCGAAAATCGTGCGTAATGGAGCGGTCGCTGATTTTGGGGATGATGGGCATAGTGCGTTTGTATTGGCTTCGCTGCACCATCTTTAGCACGCGCTGCACAAACGGCCGTTCAAATCCCGCTGCCACCGCTTCATCTTCTGAATATCGCTCATCGAGCATCAGGTAGAGGAGTTGGTCTACCGTTTTATAGCTGAAGCCAAAATCATCCTCATCCGTTTGGCCGGGGATGAGATCGGCGGAGGGGGCTTTGTCAATAATCACGTCTGGCACCCTCAGGGCGCGGGAAAGCTGCCGCACCTGCGTCTTGTACAGATCGCCAATCGGGTTCACGGCGGAGGCCAAATCGCCATAAATAGTGCCGTAGCCCAGCATCAGCTCCGTTTTGTTGCTGGTGCCGATGACCAACGCGCTTTCCCGCTGGGAGCGGTCAAAAATGACCGTCATACGGGCGCGAGCCATCACGTTCCCCTTGCGGTGGGCATTCATCGCTGGCGAGGCGTCGGCCAACGCTTCTACCATGCCGGTAATCTCCACCGTCTCGCTGCGGATGCCCAGTGCTTCGATCACCAAATCTGCGTGAGCCAAACTTTCTGCGGAGGATGCTTGGTGCGGCAGACGCAAGGCTAGCACGTTTTCTGGCCCCAATGCTTTTGCCACCAAGTAGCAGGAAAGTGCCGAATCAATGCCGCCAGACAGCCCCAACACTGCCTTTTGGAAGCCCGTCTTGCCGATTTCGTTTTCCAAAAATTTCACCAGCACCAGCTCGGCCACTTTAGTATCAATTTGTAGTTTTCTGAGGAATTGGTTGGTTACGGCCGTTTCTACCATCATTTTTTCCTAAATTTGCCACAGAGGATACAGAGAGTTATGAGGCGTTCTCTAAAATCTCTGCAACCAGACTACAAAAGTCTTGGGCCTAATGGTGTTAATTCTAGAGAATATAAGACTTTTGTAGTCTTCACTGCGAATTTCTCTTATCCCTCTGTGGTCTCTGTGGCCAAAAAATCTAAACCGATCGGGTGATGCCACCGTCTACGCGGATGTTTTGGCCGATGATGTAGCCAGCCCCTTCGGAGAGCAAAAAGCGCACCGTTTGGCCAATCTCCGCCACTTTGCCATAGCGGCCCAGCGGAATGCGCTGGGTGATTGTCTCACTCTCTGGGTAGCTGTCTATAAAGCCAGGCAGCACGTTGTTCATGCGGATGCCCTGGCTAGCATACTGGTCGGCGTACAGCTTGGTGAAGCTGGCTAAGGCCGCCCTCAGGGAAGCGCTCACTGGAAAGCTGGCGCTTGGCTCAAAAGTGGCAAAGGTGGAGATGTTGACGATAGCACCACCGCCTTGCTCAATCATAATCGGTGTCACCAAGCGCGCCATGCGTACCACGTTGAGCATCACCATCTCTAGCCCGGCGTGCCAATCCGCATCCGGGATTTCTAGCAGCTTGCCTTTGGGTGGGTGGCCTGTGTTGTTGACAACGGCATCTATACGGCCGTATCGCTCCATCGCTCCTTCCACCAACGCTTGCAGATCAGCCGGGTTGGTTACTGAGCCACGCATGCCAAAGCCACCAAGCTCTTCAGCTAGCGTCTCTGCGCCCCCTGAGTGGGAAAGCAAAGCGAGATTGTAGCCTGCCTCAGCTAGGGCACGGGCAATGGCGGCTCCCATGCCTTTGCCAGCGGCGGTAATGATGGCTGTTTTGTGTGTGGTCATCTGTAGCTCCTGTGAAAATTATGAGAAATCTGGAAAGTGACTAAATTCGAGGTGACAGTCACTTCGAGCGGGGCAATATCCAGGCAAAACAAAAAAGTGACTGTCACCTGTGCCCCGGGGATAATCACTCCCAAAATCTGTAAATTCAAATTGTGACACAATTGCCTAAATCTGCAATCTAGAAATTTCTGTAAATCGTAAGCGTTGAGCCCTAGAGGTGACAGTCACCTAAAAAGGGTCTCATTGTAGCAAACCTCTCTAATCAAGGTGACTGTCACCTGAATCGTTACTGTAAATCTGTGCAAATCTATAGAATTATTGCCAAAATTATGCAGTTTGCTATAGTTTTTTGCATGTCTAAGCCAAACCAGCTTACCTTTAGCATTTGGCGGCTGCTCCGCCTGAGCAGCTTCCAAATCGGCTCCGCTATGGGAGACATCCTCGTTACCAGCATTTGGAACCGAATGATGATCTCGCAATTTGGCATTCCGGCAACGCCGGTGAGCCTGCTGATTGCGCTACGCTACTTGCTGTCGCCGTTGAGTTTGTGGGCGGGGTATCGGTCTGATACACGGCCGTTTCTCGGCATGAGGCGTACATCTTACATTTGGCTGGGGCGAGGGCTGATGGTGCTCTCGTTGCCGCTGCTGGGCTGGAGCTTGATGCGCTTTGCGGCCGTTCACGAGCTAGGCAGCAATTTTGATTGGCTGGGCTGGGTGCTGGCCAGCTGTTCGTCGCTGCTGTATGGCGTTGGTACGCTCATTTCTGGCAGTCCGTATCTGGCGCTAGTGCGCGACTCCGCGCCGAAGGCTCGCCAGGGTCTGGCCATCAGCACCGCAGAAACCATCCTCATCATCTTTTTTGCCATTGTGGGCATTACCTTCAGCGAATGGATGAAAACATATGATCCCCTGATTTTTTGGGAGATGATTCTGGCAACGATGATCATCGGCGGCTTCTTTTGGGTTTTTTCCATTTGGGGCGTTGAAAAGTCGCTTCGCCGCCAAAAAGGAATCAGTCTGGCAGAGGAGTTGGCGGCTGTTGAACGGCGGCGGAACCAAAGCAGCCTCCGAGCAACTATTGGGCGGATTTGGCAGGATAAGCGCACCCGCCGCTTTTTCTTCTTCTTGTCGCTGGCGACCTTTGCAGCTTGGGCGCAGGATGCTATTTTAGAGCCGTTTGGCGCAGAACTGTTCGATTTACCCCTGTCGCGGACGACGCGGTTCAACAGCTACTGGCAGTCGGCAACGGTGCTAACGTTGGTTGGGGGCGCGTATTTGTGGCGCAAACGGCCGCCTGAACAGCAGCGTCGCATTGCTAGCGGCGGCTTGGTGACAATGGGCGTGGGGATGGTTTTGTTGGCGGGCACGGCCGTTTTCCAGCAAGTGCGGCTCATCGAAATCTCCCTGTTCATTTTTGGGGCGGGCTTTGGCGTCTATACCTTTGGCGGTCTCAGCCTCATGGCGGTCATGTCTTCAGACAAAGAAGCCGGGGCCTATTTGGGTTTGTGGACTATCTCAGTGGTGGTGTTCAAGGGATTAGGGACGTTTGCAGGCGGTGCGCTGCGTGACTTCTTTTTGCTCGGCTTGGGTCTTGGAGAGGGTTTGGGCTACGGGCTGATCTTTTTGCTGGAGGGGGTGGGATTGCTGACGGCCGTCTTCATCCTGACCCGCGTGGATGTGCTGGGCTTTGCCCGCGACATGGGCCGCATTCTCAACCGCACCGACGCGCAGATTGCCAGCGCCGATTAGCATCATTCAAACCAGTTTTCTATTTCCATATCAGAAAATTTTGCAAAATCGGCTACATTACGCGTGACCAGAATCAAATCATTCACCGCTGCGACCGCGGCCATTTGCCCGTCTGGATAGGATGGGGGCAGCCCTTCTCTAGACAATCGCGCACGTTCTTGAGCAAACCAGGTTGCCGCCCTGGTGTCATACGGCAGTATCGGCACTTCCGTACGGAGCATCGTCAAATATTGCTCCAGAGCAATCCGTTTGCGCGATTCGGTCATTCTAAGCACCCTAAATAACAGTTCATGCCAGCTTGTCGTGGCAATTGCTACCGTATCTTCAGCGTTTTCAATACGTTCAACAACAAAGGGGTTTGGCGATTTGCGAACAGGTTCTGAAAGGATGTTGGTGTCGAGAAGATATTTTATTGCCATGGATCGCTATCGGGTGCCGGAGTTTGGTCACGCACATTACCCCAAATCTCATCGGGGTTCATATCCAGTTCAGAAATGTTCCATTTTTGCCGCCATTCCTTGTAGGCTGATCAAAAATCTCGCTTTGACTGGTTGGCTAGCAAACGGCCGTACTCCTCAGCGGAGAGGATGACAGCCACTGGTTGACCGCGCCGTGTTACTTGAACTGGTTGTTTACTTTCTTCCGCATCCCGAACTAGAGCGGCAAACTGGTTGCGGGCTTCAGCAATTGAATAGGTTGTTGCCATCTCACCACTCCTTTATAGCCATCTTTATGGCTGTTTTACACAGAAGTTAGATTGCATGTCAATGGGAAACGGTTTCCTTTGTGTGAAAGTCTACTCTAGGAATTTGAAGCCAAGCTGACGCACTTGGGGAGCCTCAATTTTGCTGATGCCAACGCCCAGCAAGCGCATCTTTTGGCCGGGGGGCCAATGCTCTTCCCAAATTGCTTCGGCAATGGCATAGATCGTCTCCGCATCGTCAATGCCCACCTCCAGCGACCGCTGCCGAGTGAAGGTGGTGAAGTCTGCCCAGCGAAACTTCACGGTAACGGTGTGAGCAACTAAATTGCGCTTTTGCAGCGATTGGGCGACGCGCTCCGCCATCTTTTTTAGCTGCTGCCGCAGCCGCGCCGGGTCGTTTACATCTTGATTAAAGGTCCACTCCTGGCTAATGCTTTTGGCCATGCCCCGCTCTGCTTTGACGGAACGGCCGTCCACCCCCCGCGCCCTCTCCTTTAACGATGCTCCCTGGCTGCCCAGCACCCCTTGCAGCAGCCCTAAATCTGCCAGTGCTAGCTGCTCGCAGGTGTGGATGTTGAGCTTGGCTAACTTTTCGGCCGTGCGGGGGCCAATGCCGTGAATGGCGCGAGTGGGCATCGGGGCTAAAAAGGCAGCTTCATCCCCTGGCAGCACTACCGTAAACCCTTCCGGTTTTTCATGGTCAGAGGCCACTTTGGCAACGAGTTTGCTACTGGCCAACCCCACTGAGCAGGGCAGATGGCTCTCTGCCTTTACCTTCGTTTTAATCTCTGCCGCCTTCGCCTCTGGGTCATCCCACGCCGACAAATCGACATACGCTTCGTCCACGCTCATCTGCTCGACGGGGCCGTACGCATCCAAAATGGCCATCACCTGCCGCGAACTGCTGTGAATGCGCTCCCAGTTGGCGGGGGCAATTTTGAGTTCGGGGCAAAGGCGAAAGGCCGTACTCATCGGCATGGCGGAGCGTACCCCTAGTTTACGTGCTTCATAGCTGGCAGAGGCCACCACCCCGCGCTGGTCTGGCTGGCCGCCGATTGCTAACGGCCGTTCCTCATCCTCCGGGTGATCCAAAATATGCACATTGACATAAAATGCGTCCATGTCCAGGTGCAAAATGGCTCGGGGCCATTTCTTTGCCACAGAGGGCACAGAGGTTTTTGAGATGGAGGTTGATTTCTCTTGAGTTTTGGTTTGCTCAGACTCTTTTTGAGCGGAATCGTCCTTTTGAGAACTGGACGCAGGGGGCGCAGAGGTTTGGGAATTCGAACTCAACTCCTCATTTTCCTCTGTGTTCTCTGTGGCTTTCTTAAAATTTTCGCTCATGGCGCGTAATTCTCCGGCTCAATGGGAGCCTGAGCAGGTGGCTGGGGTGCGCTGAAATAGGTTTGCAGGCTCAACTGCGTCAGAGGAATGATGAGCTGCTGGGCTTCATTAGCAATTTCGCCAAAGTTGCCGCCCAAAAACCAGATAGCTGCCCCTTTCACCTCTGGGTACGGAGCATACAGCCGCGCTGCCCATTCAATGTCGCGCAGTGCTTGCTCCGGCGGCGGCACCGTCTCATACGTCCAGCCCCACTCGGTAATGAGCACCGTGGGGCGGGGGATGCCCAGCCCGTCGGCCACCTGGAACAGCGTCTGGAAGCGTCCCAGCTTGTACGGATATTCATGGCCGATGTCGTCTACCAAATAGCTGTATTCATGCAGGGCGATGGCCAGCCTGTTGGGATTGTTGCCCGCCAGCCGCAAAAAGGCAACCATGCTTGGCGTTTGCCAATCTTCTGGCTCCGGCTCGCCAGAGGCCCAGCCAAAGGCCGCCCAGCGGAAGCCATCGTTCAGTGCCAGTTCAGCCGTTTTTAGCGCAAACTGCCCCAGCCACTCCGCCACGTTTTTATCCACCTCGTTTATCGTTTCCAGCCAAACCAGGTTAGGGTCTAGCTCTGGCGGGAAGGCATCGCGGTGCATTTGCCAATGGAGGTCGGCCGCTTGCTCCGGCGGCAGGCTGTAGTTGGGGACGTTCCAGTCGTAATCGGAGCCACCCAGCGAGGCGCGGCGGTAAACCAGCACGTGCGGCACGCCGCTTTGCCGCATGATTTCTTGCGCCACAAAGAGCGGCTGGGCGTTGTCCACGCTTTTGAGGAAGAAGGGAATGCCCGCCGCGTCCAGAGCGTGCATCCAGGCTTCCAACCCCTCGCTATTGCCGCCGATGCCGGTGTGGAAACCAATTTTTACGGGAGCCAGCGTTAATCCCTGGGCGGCGAGTTCATTGCGAACGGCCGTAAAGTCCACCGTGGGGATGGGCGTGGGCGAAGGAACGGCCGTGTTGGTGGGGGGGAGCGGCGTGGCCGTGGCCGCCTCATCCCCGCCAACGAGCGGTAGAAAAATCTCACTGCCTTCACCGTCCAGCGTGGCGGCGGGTGGCGGGGTAAAAATAAGCGTGGTGGTGGGGCTGCCTGCGGGATATGGTTCTGTTTGGGGTGGGGTTGCTGTTGGCAGTGGGTATCCCGCTGGCGATGGCGTGATTTGGCTGAGGGCAGGCGGCTGCGGCGTGGCTGTGGGGGTTGGTGGTGATTGGCAGGCGGAGACGGCCGTTACCCACAACAAACTAATTAGCAATCGCAGGATTAGCCCCCTCCCTAGCTCTCCCCCTCTCAGAGGGAGGGAAAAAACTCCCTCTCCCTTTAAGGGAGAGGGTCGGGGTGAGGGTAAATTATCCAACCGTAATCAACTCTCGCGTCATCGTCGTGAGGCTGCGGTGGCCGTCTGGGGTAATGACGATGTTGTCTTCAATGCGAACGCCAGCGCGACCTGGCAGATAGATGCCCGGCTCCACGGTAAACACATTGCCCGCCACCAGCGGCTCGGTATTGGCTTCCATCATGTAGGGTGGCTCATGCCCTTCCACGCCCAGGCCATGCCCGGTGCGGTGGATGAAGTAGTCGCCGTAGCCAGCATCGTCAATCACTTCGCGGGCGGCGCGGTCTACGTCTTGCCCCGTTGCGCCAGGGCGCGAGGCCAGCACCCCCTGCTGGTTCGCCAGCTTTACCGTTTCGTAAACGTGGCGCAGTTCCGCATCAATGGCACCTACAGCAAAGGTGCGGGTAATGTCCGATGGATAATCATCCACCAAACAGCCCCAATCTATGACCAGAAGATCGCCTTCTTGCAACGGCCGTTCCGTGGGCGTGGCGTGGGGTGAAGCCCCGTTGGGGCCGCCAGAAACGATGGGGCCAAAGAAAATGCCGTCGGCACCTTCGTTTAGCTGAAGCTGGGTGAGCATGGCGGCAATTTGCTTCTCCGTCATGCCAATCTCAATTTGCGGAATGAGTCGCTCCATGGCTCGTTCTGCCACGCCGATGGCCCGCTCTATCGCCGCGATTTCTTTGGCATCCTTCACGGCGCGTAGAGCCATCAGGATGGGTTCGGCGTGGGTGGTGGTAAGGCCAGGTGCGTATCGCTTGAGCAGCTCCAGCTCCAGCACGCGCATATGCAGTGCCTCTACGCCCAGCAAATAGTCAGACAGCTCCAGATGGGCACACGCTTGCTGGAAGGCTGCCGTGTACCCTTCGTCGTCGCTCCAGCCAAAGATGCGCTCCTCTGGGATGCCCGCAGCGCGCGCTTTCATCGCTTCTAGACCAGGAATGACGATGGCGGGTTCGTCGTCGGCGGGGAAGAAGAGCACAATCGGCCGTTCGCTAACGTGGGAGTGGATGCCGCTGAGGTAGGCCATGTTGGGGCCAGGCACCAGGGCAATGCCATCTACGCCATGTGCCAGGATTTGGTGGGTGAGTTTGTCGAGGCGGTTTTGGTTCATGTGGTCGGTTCCTTAAAAAATTAGCCACGGATTACGCGGATTTGCCGGATTAAAAACTAAAATCCGCGTAATCCGTAGCAGAAATTCTTACGATCCATCCAGTTCGATAAGGGGGACGCCTGCCTGGACGGATTCGCCTTTGGTGCAGTGGATGGCAGTGACGGTGCCGCTGGTGGGTGCCTGGATGGGGATAATCATTTTCATGGATTCCAGCAGGATAAGCTTGTCGCCTTCTTGCACTTGCTCCCCCTCGCTCACCAAAATATCGGCCACGACGGCGGGGATGGTGGCGGCAAGGGAAGCGTCGTGGCTGGCTGCGCCACCGCCGCGCGGCAAAACGCGTTCGTACTGGTGGGTACGGCCGTTTACCCACAACATCCGCTTGGTTCCATCCTTATGCCCCACCAGCCGCCACTGTTGCCGAGAGCCATCGGGCAGGGTGCGTTCTAGTAAGATGCCATCTTCGTTTTGAGCCATCAGTTGGAAAACGGCCGTTTCTCCATCCAGCTCCACCCGAATTTCTGACCCCAGTCGGTTGGCTTGGACGGTTTTTTCCTTGTTGTTTTGGCGTAGGATAAATTGTGTCATGAGGCGGGCTGCTCCAGAGCGGCCGTATCAGCGACGGGTTCAACTTGCAACTTCATCCCCTCCATTTGGTTCACACGCACCTCGTTCCCAAATTCAATAGGTTGGCTGGCAGTGGCTTGCCAAATTTCGCCTTTGAGCATGATGGTGCCTCGGTAGAGGCTGCCGGCTTCATCAAACGTGTCTCGCGCAGTGCCAATTTGGCCTACCATGCCTTGCTGCCCGGTAATTGGCTGCCGCCGTTGGGCACGGATGGCAAAGGTGAGGATGAAAATGAAGAAAGCGGCCGTTCCGATGGCAATGGCAATGGCGGCGGGAATGGAGAGGCGCACAAATTCCGGCGTGCCGGAGTTGAACAGCACCAGCAGCCCTGCGATGAGCGTAATGGTGCCAGTAACAGCCAGCGCGCCGTTGGTGGGCGTGGCCACTTCTAAGGCCAGCAGCACAAAGGCCAGAATAATCAGCCCCATGCCCAGCCAGTTGACGGGTAGCTGCCCCAGACCAAACAGGCCAATCCCCAAAAAGAGGACGCCGATAAAGCCCGCCACCCAGCCGCCGGGGTTAGAAATTTCGATGATGATAGCCTGAACGCCAATAGCCATCAAAATGGAGACCAGCACTGGGTTGGTGAGGGCTAGCAGCAGATTTTCGATGAAGGTGAGGGGGATGGAGGTTTGGGTGGAAACGGCCGTGTTCAACACCATCTCTTCACCATTGACGATGACGGTACGGCCGTCTAATTCAGCCAGCAACGCTTCCGGCGAGTCGGCGATGGCGTCAATAAAACCAGCTTCTAGCGCCTCGTTGGCACTCACTGCGCGGGCATCCTCAATCATTGCTTCGGCTAGGGCAACCGCCTCTGAGCCACGCCGCTCCGTCAAACCGCGCATCATCGCCTTCATATCCTCCACCACTTTGCGGAACGCGGTATCGCCAATGTCAGAGCCATCTGAGTTGATGGGAGAAGCCGCACCGATAACCGTTTCGGGAGCCATGCCTGCGGCGTGAGCAGCGGCCGTAAGTACTGCCCCTGCCGAGGCTGCCTGTGCCCCACGCGGCCCGATGTACATGATGATCGGAATCTCCGAAGCGCGGAAAAGCTGCACAATCTCACTTGTAATGATTACATCGCCACCGGGCGTGTCCATGATGATCAGCACGAAATCTGCCCCAGATTCAACCGCGTCTTCTAGCCCCCGCTCAAAATAAGTGTGCATTACCCCAAAAACGGGCCCATCAAATTCCAGCACCGCGACTTCACTATTTTGAGCCAATGCAACATTGACCTGCCAAAAACACATAGTGAAAAGAGAAAGAAATGCCAAAATCGATAAGTAGTAAGAATATCGTTTATTCATAAAAGTACTCAACAGTTCACAACAACGATAGCTAAAAAGTTACGCGCAATAGCCGTGTTTGTGAATACATGCCGGCACGTTCCAAAGTTTTCTTGGACAAGTGATTGTAATACCAACAGCCTGCTATTGGTTGCAAACCTTGCTGGTGGCACGCATTAATGAGCAGAGTGACGATAGCCGTTCCAGCACCTTTTTTGCGGAATCGTTCAATGACAAACATGCCAAGGCTGGCTGTTTTGTCTAGCAAATTGCTTTTTTCTAAAAAGCCAAAACCAACACATGCTCCATTTAACTGTACCAAAAATAGCTCCTGACTTTGAATATGCTTGGGAATGTCGCCAAAAAAATCGCCTGAACCGTCTTTGATTAGCGCGACGTCTTGCTCTTTTGCTAAAGTTAGTTTGTAGTCGGTGGGCTTGTGCTCGTTTGCAGATGGTGTGGCAAAGAAATAGGCATGCCTGTTCAACTGTTGGTATTCATCTAACGCATGCGATAGAAAGAATTCATCACAAGTGGGCACAAACGCAGCTTGCACCTCTTCTAGCTTCTTGATTTTGGCGAAAATGTCTTGCCCATAATGCCGAAATGTTGGCAGCAGTGAGTATTGGGTAACGAGGCTACCTTTATGAATTGATGTAAACCCAGCATATTCCCCTGACAGAAAAATTTGGTAATGTGCTGATTCCAGAATATGACCTTCAAAAAAAGAATCAACAGCCGAAGGCAAAGAAATAAGATGCTGCTTTAGAGCATCGCTAACAGTATTAAAGTCGCTTGGCCTAAAAGAAATCTTCAACATTTATTTTTTTCATTGCAAAGAGTTCAGAACGGGGAAAGAATCTGTTCCAAGCTCATCAGCTCTTAGCGTTTATTTTTGGATAGATTAAGTCGTCATGCTGCTTAAAGGTTCATGAAATTTTTTGATTTTCTAAATAAGCGACCTGACCATGATCATACTGCTGCCAGGCTGCCAAGACACGTGTTTTTAATGAACTTGTCATGGCTTTCGGCAAATCATCGCAGCTGAAAAAGGCGAATTCGCTTAATTCTGCGGCTGGCAGCTTAATTTCATTGATTTCCGTATCGTGAAGCACACCCCCATCAAAAACAAACATTAAGGATTCCGTTTTGGGGCCGACCCGGCTGCTGTAGTCAATGACCAACAGTGCTCCAGGTACCCGGTTTAGCCCAAGCTCCTCGAACACCTCACGTTGGCAACATTGTTTTGGCGATTCGTTTTCTTCTACCACGCCGCCAGGAATTTCCCAGCCAGGTTTGTATGTTGGTTTTACCAGAAGAACTTCTTGCTTTTCGTTAAAGAATAAGCAGCCTGCGCCCATTCGCTTTTTTGGTAGCGTGTCGTAGAAATCGGGATTGGCGGTCATAGCAGTCCGGTTGGGGGGAGTTCCAAACGCAGAGCGATGATAAATTCGCTGCCTTCCTTGTTGCTGCTTTCGGCCCAGATACGGCCGTCGTGCAGTTCCACTAGCTCTTTGGCAATAGAAAGCCCTAGCCCCATCCCCTCGTGCTGGCGGCGCAGGGGGGATTCCACCTGGTAAAATCGCTTGAAGATGCGCTCTAACTGGTCTTCTGGCACGCCAATGCCGCTGTCTTTGATGCGGAACCACGCTTCGCGCCCCTGGCGTTCTACCTTGATTTCAATGCGCCCACTCCTTGGCGTAAATTTGACGGCGTTGTTGAGCAGGTTGCCAATGATCACTTCCATCACGTCTTCGTCTACCACCACAAGCAGCTTGTCATTTGGCAGGTTAACATGAACGGTCTGCTCTTTAGCAACGGCCGTTTCGTCTCGTTCCAGGTTCATATTGCGAACCAATGTTATCAGGTCTGCCCGCGTGCGCGTGAGTGAGGTTGTGCCAGCATCCACATAGCGCAAATTGAGCATATCTTGGATGAGGGTGCGTAAGTGAACGGCCGCTTGCAACACATTGTCGAACTGCGCCGTCATTTCTGGCCCGGCCTCGTCTCGTAAAAAGGAAACGTAGCCCAAAATGACAGACAGCGGGGTGCGAAGCTCATGCGAGGCGATGGCGATGAAGTCCGTTTTTAGCTGATCCAGCTCGTTGAGTTCGGCATTGGCCTGCTGTAGCTCGGTGAACAGGCGGGCTTGCTCCACTGCCACCCCCGCAATATCGGCCAAAATTGAGAGCGTTTCAAAATCCTGCACAGAAAAATCGCCCCCGCCTCGTTTATTAAGCGCTTCCAGCACGCCCATCGGTTCCTGCCCTACATTGTGCATGGGCACGCCCAAAATGGAGCGCGTGCGGAAGGCAATCGCGTCATCCACATTTTGGTTCCAGCGTGGATCTTTCGACACATCTTTAATGTACATGGGCTTATTCTGGGTGAGAATGGCCCCGGCGATGGAGTCATCTAGCGACACCGCCATGTCTGCCATCTCTGGCGGTACTTCATTGGACGATGCCTTAAAGTGAAGCTGCTGTGTTTTGGGGTCCAGCAACAAAATGGAGGCGGCTTCAGCCTGTGTGAGTTCGGCGGCTTCGGAGATGATACGCGAGAGAAGATGACTTAAATTGGTGGTGGCATTAAGTACGCGGCTGATCTCAACCAGGCGAGCCATTCGTTCGGCGTTTAATTTGGGACGCTGTGTTTTCATAATATTTCCTTCCGCAAGGGATGAAGATTACAGCCTGTTTCTCCAGTTGTCTTTGTGGATATGATACGGTATGCTGAGTGCTTAGACAAGCGGGGGGAGGGGAGATTGGAGACTGGAGAGTGGAGATTACCAATCTCTAATCTCCAGCCCCTAATCTCCCAAAAATTGAGAGAAAACGAACAATATGACTGCAACCAGTATCAGCCTCTACCTGCATATTCCCTTTTGCAAACATCGCTGTGCGTATTGCGATTTCAACACGTACACCAGTCTACTGGACTTGCGCGAGGCGTATGCTGAAGGGTTGGTGACGGAACTGGCGCAGGTAGCGGGGGAGGCACGATGGCCAGCGCACACCATCTTTTTTGGTGGCGGTACGCCGTCGTTGATGTCGCCTGCCTCGCTGGGGCGCATTTTGGATGGGGTGCGGGCATACTTTGCGCTAGCGGCTGACGCTGAAGTGACGATGGAGGCAAATCCGGGAACGGTGGATTTGGATTATCTAACGGCCGTTCACCAAGCAGGAATCAATCGGATCAGTTTTGGCGTACAGAGTGTGATTCCGTCTGAGTTGGCACTGCTGGAGCGGGAACATGATTTTGCGACGGTAGTTGAGGCTGTGCAGATGGCGCGGCAGGCTGGATTAGACAATTTTAATTTGGATCTGATCTATGGTATGCCGGGGCAAACGCTGCCAAGCTGGGAACAAAGTTTGCGAGCCGTGCTGGATTTAGATCCCGCTCATCTTAGTCTCTATTGCCTGACAATTGAGCCGGGGACGCCAATGCAGCGATGGTTGCTGAACGGCCGTATCCAGCCTCCAGACCCCGACCTCGCTGCTGACCAATACGAGTTGGCCTGCGCTTTGCTGGCGGAACATGGTTACGACCATTACGAAATTTCTAACTGGGCCAAACCGGGCAAGGCGTGTGAGCATAACCTGACGTACTGGCGCAATGGCGACTATTTAGGGCTGGGTGCAGGCGCGCACGGCCACGCCGCCGGGGTGCGCTACCATATTGTGAAACAGCCGCGCGTTTACCTGCGTCGCTTACAGGAATCTACTGTGCCGGGCTATCCGTTGTCTACGGCCGTTGCCGAGAGCCACGCCGTTAGCCGCAATGAAGCAATTTCCGACACGATAATGACCCAACTGCGCTTACTCAACGAAGGGCTGGATTTGGCCGCCTTTGAAGCCAAATTTGGGCAGTCGGTGGCCGAAATTTATGACGGTACGCTCGATCAGATGCTGGCGTGGGAGCTGGTTGGGGTGCAAGACGGCCGTCTCCGCCTAACGCAAAAAGGGTGGTTTCTGAGCAACCAAGTCTTTTACCGATTCATGTTGGATGAAGCATCGTAATCGGTAATCTGTAGGGGAGAGGCAGGTGGGAAAAACCTGTGCAAAGCAACGAAACTCCAAACCACCTGCCTCTCCCTCGTCTCTTCTTCAAAAAACAAAAGGTAAATCATGGCAAACAAATTAACGGTGGCCATCATGGCAGGGGGTAAAAGTAGCCGTATGGGAAAGGATAAATCGTTTGTGCTGTTTAACGGCCGTCCCATGATCGAAATTGCGCTGGAAACCGTAGCTGGTTTAGGCGATGAAACCCTGCTCATCACTAACAAGCCGGGTGCGTACGCCCATTTCAATTTGCCGATGGTGTCTGATATTTATCCAGATCATGGGCCGCTGGGGGGAATTTATACGGCCGTCCACGCCGCCACGTACCCCCACACCGTCGTCGTTGCCTGCGACATGCCTTGGCTCAATCGCTCACTGCTAGAATACATGATCACCCTGCGGGAAACGGCCGATGTTATCGTGCCGCGCTGGGAGAAGTTCCCAGAGCCGCTCCATGCCATCTACAGCAAAGCGTGTTTGCCTGCCATCGAGGCCAAGCTCAAAGAAAAGCGTCTAAAAATTACCGGATTTTTTGGTCAGGTGATCGTGCGATTTGTAGAGCGGGGAGAGATTGAGCAGTTTGATGCGAACGGCCGTTCCTTCGCCAACATCAACTCGCCAGAGGACTTAGAGGGAGCCAGTGATCAGTTTTCAGTAAATCAGTAGGTCAGTGTCTTGCGACTGACCTACTAATTACCGACCTACTAATTACTGTTTTGCTACTGCAATTTCCGCTGCACGGAATGTATTTCTCATTAACATAGCAATGGTCATCGGGCCGACGCCGCCGGGGACAGGGGTAATCGCGCCAGCCACCTCGGCCGCGCTGTCGTATTCCACGTCGCCTACCAGTCGGTAGCCACGTTCCCGCGTATCGTCATCTACGCGATTGATGCCTACGTCAATGACAGCCACGCCCGGCTTCAGCATATCCCCCTTGATCATCTCTGCCCAGCCAATGGCGGCCACCACAATATCCGCCCGCTTGAGGTGTTCATTCAAATCTTTGGTGCGGCTGTGGCAAATGGTGACGGTGGCATTTGCTTTTTGCAGCAGCATAGCCATTGGCAGCCCCACAATATTAGACCGCCCCACAATGACCGCCTCGGCACCGCTGGTTTCTACGCCGGCGTCTGCCAAGAGCTCCATACAGCCAGCAGGCGTGCAGGGAATAAACAGTGGGTCGCGCCCTTTCATGGCCAAACGACCGATATTCACGGGATGAAAGCCGTCAACATCTTTTTCCAGGTCAATACTGTTAAGAACCGCTTCTTCATCAATATGCTTGGGCAGGGGGAGCTGCACCAAAATGCCGTTGATTTCTGGATCGGCATTGAGCTTGGAAACAAGTGATTCTACTTCTTCCTGAGAAGCATCGGCGGGCAGCTTGTGCCCCACAGAGCGAATGCCCAGCCGCTCACACATCCGTTGTTTGCTCCGCACGTAGGTTGCCGAGGCGGGGTCTTCGCCAACCAGCACGGTTGCCAAGCCGGGGGTGTAATTATGCTTCTCTTTCATTTCGGCCACGGCCGCAGCCACTTCGTCTCTTACTCTGGCGGCAACTTTTTTTCCATCAATGATTTTTGCTGACATATTGAAATCCTTTTGAGTTGGTGGGTAAACGGCCGTTGTCAAAGAGAGGTAGATGGTAAACGGCCGTTTACAGAATAGTGAGAAAACAAAAAAGGCCTCCTAAGATTGGAGACCTTGCCAATTATAAATATCGAAACAACACTGACATCCAACAAAACACGAATAGCTACTTTGGCAGCATCTCAGTGCTTAAAAATTTGTCCAGCCAGATGGCTACAGCACATCCCAACGATAGTGCAGTAAAGAATGTGTAATAAACGCCATACTCTTCCAGCGTTGTGCCAATAAGCTGCACAACGATAACCGTGAGGCCAAAGCCGACCAACAAAGAAACAACACCTATACCTAATCGCTTTAACAGCATAATTATCTGCCTCCGAAAAATCTTGTGTTTTTTATCACAAAGTAGGCAAATCGGCAACGCGAAAGTGAGTTCAAGTTGCCTCTACCGAGCCAGGATCAGACACATCTTCATCAAATGGAATCAAGGCGTCTTGAACGTGCTGAGTCAACTCTTCTGGGGAAATTGGCTTGGTTAAATAGACGGTTGCCCCAGCGCGTAAGCCTTTGTTAATACTGTCCAAATCAGTTTTTGCACTTAACATAATGACAGGTAATTCGGCTGTGGCTGCCTCGCTGCGAATCTTTTCACAAACAGTAAAACCGTCCATGCCAGGCATCATCACATCAAGCAAAACGACATCGGGTTGGTTTTTACGTACTTTGTCCAAAGCGTCGTACCCATCTTCCGCTTCAGAAACATGAAAGCCTGCACGAACAAGCATTAGCCGCAGCAAGGTGCGCGCCATTGGCTCATCATCAACAATGAGCACAGATTGGTGAATGCTGTCGCCGGGAGCGGCTGTGAATTGTCTCGCCAAAATGAATACCTGCGTATCAACCAAACTGTAATTGTGATTGCAGGGCGTACCTGCTATTGGTTGCCTAATTATTGTAAACCATTCTGATTTTCCGGCAAAGACATTCAAGCCCAAATTTGAATACATCAATTGCTAAGTAGCCGTTCGGAAATAACTTAGTGGTTTCGGACCAACGGCTACCTTAAGTCTATTCACCAATGCTGCATTTTTTGCGAATGGGCACGAAATATTTAAGCATTTCTAGCAACAAACTCATGTTACACAGCGTAGATTTCAAAAGTCTCGTATCTCTCTGGCAAATAGCGGAACTACCTGCAAGACTTTTGAAATCTTTTCACTGGAAGTGTGTAAACCAGTAACAAAGTGGTTTTTTCAAGGCAAACGGAGTGGAATCAATCCGGCAGATCCTCTAGAGGTAGTGAAATTGTTAACCCTTCACGCGCTAAAATTGTTTTGGGGAAGACAGTGCGTGCTTGAACCAGAATATCGTCTAAATCATCATCAGAAAGGTCAGGCGAGTAGTGAAACAGTGCCAGGCATTTGACTCTTGCTTCGATAGCAGCTTGTACAGCCTCTTGCCAGGCCGAATGTCCGTATTCGTTGAACTTCTTCCGCTCCTCGATAGTGGAAAAATGAGAATCGTGCACTAGAAGATCTGCCCCCTCTGCCAGGCGCAAAAGGTTTGGATCGAAACCATCATCATAATGCGTGACATCGCTGCAATAAACAAATACATGCCCATTGTCTTCAATGCGAAAACCAAGGCAGCCACCGGGATGGTTAAGATCAGACGCCGTTACCCGTGTGTTATCTCCAATGATGATGGTTTCACCATCCTGAATTTCTTTTACGATGAGATCCGCCGGCAAAGATTTATAGGCAAAGGGCAGGTAGGGTTCGATGAATTGTCCTGCCATTGTTTCTTCTAGCTGTTTGTCAACACGCCGTTTGCCAACGAGTACAAAGCGGTTGTTACGGCCGAATATGGGCGCAAAAAATGGAAAGCCTTGAATGTGATCCCAATGGGTGTGGCTAATGAGAATGTTGCCGATGATGCGGTCAGGATTGTTTTTTACAAGTGCTTTGCCCAAACGTCGAATACCAGACCCGGCATCAATAATAATTAGCTGTTGGTCAGATGTTCTTAACTCGACACACGAGGTATTGCCGCCGACTCGAATTGTTTCTGGTCCTGGGGTGGGGATTGTGCCCCGGACACCCCAAAATCGTATCTGCAAGATTGCCCCTTTGTTAAGCGAATAATAGATTTTCCTGACGGAATCGGATGGAGTATATCAAAAATTGATAGAGAGCGATATATAGGTCCCGTAAATTTGCAGAATAAAAAAGGCTCACTTGCATGGCAGGTGAGCCTGATGAAAGCTAAATATTGGCGTTTGAGTTAGGAACTTATTTCCTGCTGAGTTTGCGCTTTGCTGCTGATGACACGTTCAACGCTATCTAAAAGTTCTTGAGGGCCAAACGGTTTGGTGATGTAATCATCAACACGGGCAATATGCAAACCCAAAACGCGGTCAATGCTTTGGGCTTTGGCAGTCACCACAATTACTGGGATGTCACGCATTTCCTCAGAGGCTTTCATCTTTTGGTACACTTCCCAGCCATCCATTTCTGGCATCATGAGATCGAGCAAAACGAGGTCTGGTTGTATTTCACTTATTTTGGACAAGCCTTCGTGTCCACCTACGGCACCGGTGACGTCAAACTTGTTGCGACCCAAAATGAGCTTCACCAGTTCAATCATTTCTAGTTCGTCTTCGATGCAAACTACTTTTTTGGTTTCGTCTGCCATTACAATTTTCCTCAGTTAAGTGTGACTATCTAAAGAGTATCACAAGCAAGATAGGTTGTCTACATATTATTCTTGCTGGCAATGTTACATTTGACCTACCGCATTGCCGTTGCCTGTCTTTGGACAAGGTGCTGCTTGGGCAGTGTACTGGAATCTGTTTTCATGATCCATATGATTTGAGTAAGGGGTTCAGCTTTGTTGGACGATTTTTTGACAGTAAACGGCCGTTTTGGCATAATCTTACTCACTTAAAAACAGAAACAAGCGTTGATGGAGACGAGTAGCTTGGTAAGCTGGTTTAGCGAACCTGAGGTGGTGGAAGTCAGGTACAGATGAGCAAGTGAAAATCCCTCCGGAGCTTCTGACTGAACGGCCGAGTGCTGGCACAAGTAGGCTCAGACGGATTCGTCCCACGTTAGCGGGATTGCAGCCATTCTTAGGTGGTTGGTTGAGTGTCTGGCGTATAATCATACGTTAGGAACTTGGGTGGTACCGCGGAGACAATGCGCCTTCGTCCCAAAAGTGGGATGAAGGCGTTTTTTTTATGTCTGGAGGACACAATGGCAGAGTTGCTCTATTTGACGGATGCGTATGTGCAAACTTTTGAGGCGATAGTTACGGCCGTTACCGACGACGGCCTGGTGCTGGATAAAACCGCTTTTTACCCCGGCGGTGGCGGCCAACCGTGCGATTTTGGCACGTTGACTGCTGACGAGCAGCGTTGGGATGTGACGAAAGTAAAGCGGGTGAGCGGCCAAATTGTGCATTTTGTGGCTGGCGAGAAGCCTGGGGTTGGCACGGCCGTTACTGGTCAACTCGATTGGGATCGCCGCTACAAACTGATGCGTACCCACACAGCAATGCACATTTTGTGCGGCGTCATTTGGCGGGATTACGGCGCATCGGTGACGGGCGGCAATATGGATCCGCTGAAAGGGCGCATGGATTTTGAGTTTGAGACGATGCGGCAGGAGTTGGTGGCTGAAATTGAAACGGCCGTAAACGCCGAAGTCGCCGCCGCCCGTGATACCCGTGTACAAATTTTGCCGCGCGAGAAAGCATTCCAGATTCCCGACCTAATTCGCACCAAGATCAACCTGTTGCCAGAGGGAATTAAAGAAGTTCGCACAGTGGAACTGATAGGGCTTGATTTGCAGGCAGATGGCGGCACGCATGTAAAAAACACGAGCGAAGTCGGCCGTATGCGCATCACCGATTACAAAAGCAAGGGCAAGATCAATAAGCGCATCTACGTGGAACTGGAATAATCCGCAGATAAAAATTATGAGATTTATTGTTAAAGAGCAAGATTACGAGAAACCAATTGGTGCCGGCCTGTTGCGGTACGAACTGGATGGCGTGCCTACGGGTGCTATGGAGCAGTGGCGGTTAACCGAAGCCGCCGATGGTTATGAAGTGCTGCGTGTGGATTTGGATGCGCGGGAAGCAGCCTCCGGGCATTCGTATTTATACCATTTGGTGCGGCGGACAGACGGTGCGCCGGAGCGGTTAGCCTACCGTTTTTGGGGCAGTGGCTTGCACGGCAAGCTGCAAATTGAGGGCACGCTGCTCTTTTCAGAGACAAATATTACGGGGACGCGGGCGGTAAACGGCCGTACCTACCACGAAGACCTTAACATCGAACCCGGCACGCTCTTCTGGTTTCCTTCGGCGATTGGGCTGGGGTTGGTTCTGCAAGCGAAGAAGGTGGCGGGGAATACGGCCGTAACCCTCAACGGCAAAATTGGCGGCGAAGACACATTGGCCATGCAGCAGGTCTCGGTAGACGTGGATTTCTTGATTACCGACACCAAACCGATGGAGGTTGCTGGCAAAACGCTTGAGACCGTGCCAACAATGGTGCGCTGGAACGACAACCAACGCATCGTTATCCGCGACCAAAATTATTGGCCCGTCGCCATGCAGCGACCCAACTTTGCTGATGGTAAACTGCTTTTGGCAACAGAAACGCGATACATTTGGTATTAAATTTTCAGGAAATTACCAATGGCTTTTCCAAAATATAGTGAAATCCAGATTCCTCTTCTCATTGAGATAAAGAAACGAGGCGGAAGCGTTAGACCCTCGGCTCAGGATAAACAGGGCCGTACGGTTTATAAAGCATTAGCTGATTATTTCGATTTGGGAGACATAGAAAGAGCAATACTAGTAAAAGAGGGTTCTCACGATCTTAAATGGAATAATATGGTCAGGTGGGCTAGGAATGACCTGAGAAAATTAAACTATATTGATGGTTCCAAAGATGGTGTTTGGACTTTATCCGAACAGGGTGAGGAGTTTCTTAGGAGTACTCTTCAACAGGAAATAGAAGAAGGCAATTCCGAAACTGAGTATGTAATCTCACCAAGAGAATTTGCAGTTGTACAAGAGAAAAATCTAGAGATTGGTGAGCTTGGAGAGGAGTTTGTACTTGAGACTGAGCGCAAAAATCTTTTGTTCAACAGCAAGCCTGCACTAGCAAAAAAGGTAAAACAAATCTCGAAAGAAAATGTTGCTGCTGGCTACGATATATTATCTTTTGATACCGAAGGTAGAGAAAAATATATCGAGGTAAAGACAAGTCGAGGTAATCGAAAAACTTTTGAACTTACGCGAAATGAGCGGGAAAAGGCTAGAGAACTAGGTGACTCTTATTGGCTTTATAAAGTTACGGATGTTGAAACAGAGCCGAAATTAGAAATGTTTCAAAACCCAAGTCAATTAATCGAAAATGGAGTTTTTGTCTTAAGGGCAACAACTTGGCAGGTGATGTTAGGTGAAAAATCATAGTAACAATTTCCATAATGAAATAAATTTATTGTCTAAGCGAATTACTGGCCCCGACACGGCCGTTTCCCACCACATCCCTGCCACACCGTTGTCGGGTATCCAATGACCATTCAAAATTAATTATTCACGATTCACAATTATCAACCGGAGTAAACATCATGTCTTTCAAAGACGTTTCCAACAAAGTCAACTTTGTGGAACTAGAACAAGAAATTCTCAACTTTTGGCAAGAAACCGATGCCTTTAACGAGCTACGCCGCCTGCGGGCGGGCAGTGGCAAGCGGTTTAGCTTCATCGACGGCCCCATCACCGCCAACAACCCGATGGGCGTGCACCACGCCTGGGGCCGCACCTACAAAGATTTGTACCAGCGGTACCATGCCATGCAGGGCAAAAACCTGCGCTGGCAAAACGGTTTCGACTGCCAGGGGCTGTGGGTCGAGGTGGAGGTGGAAAAAGAGCTGGGCTTCAAAACTAAGCGAGACATCGAGGCGTTTGGCCTGGAAAAGTTTGTCAAGCTGTGTAAGGCGCGGGTGCTGCATTATGCGGCCGTTCAAACTGAACAATCAATCCGGCTGGGGTATTGGATGGATTGGAACAGCCCGGATGAACTGCGTCGCCTCAGTGCCCTCATGAAGGACGACCCGCTTCAAGAAACTATCATCCAGGGCCCGAACGGGCCCATCAGCGGTACGGTGGAGCAGCTTGTGGGTATGTTGGGTTTGCCAGAGGTGGGTGGTTCTTACTTCACCTTCAGCAACGAAAATAATTACATGATCTGGCGATTTTTGAAGATGTGCCGTGACAACGGCTGGCTGTACAAAGGCACGGACGTGATGCCCTGGTGCGCCCGCTGCGGCACCGGCATCAGCCAACACGAAATCGTCACCGATGGCTACTTTGAAGTGACGCATGATTCCGTGTTTGTGAAATTTCCCATCGTGAGCAAGACATCCGTTTTCTTTGAGAAAACGGATGTCTCTCAAGAAGCACTGCTGGTTTGGACGACGACGCCGTGGACGCTCACGAGTAACGTAGCAGCGGCCGTTGGCCCCGAACTAGATTACGTCAAAGTGCAGCACGAAGATGGCTGGACCTATTATTTGGCCGAAGAAGCTGCCAAAAACACGCTCATCGGTAAATATGAAGTAGTAGGCAAGCTGAAAGGTGAAGAACTAGTCGGCTGGGAATATCGTGGCCCGTTTGATGAGCTGCCAGCGGCGATGGGTGCGTTTGCCGAGGCGGGTTACACCCATCGCGTCATCACCTGGAAAGAGGTGGGCGCAGATGAAGGGACGGGCATCGTCCACATCGCGCCCGGCTGCGGGGCGGAGGACTTCCAGTTAAGCAAGGAGCACGATCTGCCCATTATCGCGCCATTGAACGAAAGTGGCGTCTACATCGCCGGATTTGATTGGCTAACCGGCCAACATTCGCAAGAAGTGGCTGAGGCCATCTTTGAGAATTTGCGCGAGAAGGGCGTGTATTACCGCAAGCAGCGGTATGCCCACCGCTACCCACACTGCTGGCGCTGCGGCACGGAGCTAGTTTATCGCTTGGTAGATGAATGGTTCATCAGTATGGGCGAGCTGTACGACAAGCCGCGCGAAGAGGTGACTGAAGCTGAAAAGAAAGCGAGTTTGCGCTACCAAATCATGGATCGCGTGGACAAAATCAACTGGTATCCCAGCTTTGGCTATGACCGGGAGATGGATTGGCTGCGTAACATGCACGACTGGATGATCTCCAAGAAGCGGTATTGGGGCTTGGCACTGCCCATCTGGGAGTGTGAGGAATGCAGTCACTTTACGGTTGTTGGCGATGAGGATGAGCTGGAAGAGCGTGCTGTGGAAGGCTGGGAAAAGTTTGAAGGGCACACGCCGCATCGGCCGTACATCGACGAAGTAAAGATCGCTTGCGAGAAATGTGGCGGCAAAGTGAGCCGCATCAAGGACGTGGGCAATCCGTGGCTGGATGCGGGTATCGTGGCGTTTAGCACGTTAGGCTATCGGCACCATCCCGATTTGTGGGAAAAGTGGTATCCAGCCGACTGGATCAGCGAATCGTTCCCCGGCCAGTTCCGCAACTGGTTTTATAGCCTGCTGGCGCAAAGCACCGTTTTAGGTGACGAGTCGCCGTTTTTGAATTTGTTTGGTTACTCAACGCTTTTGGCCGAAGACGGCCGTGAGATGCACAAATCTTGGGGCAACTCCATCGAGTTCAATGAGGCGGCTGACCAGATGGGTGCGGACACGATGCGCTGGCTGTACGCAAGCTGCAAGCCGGAGCAGAATTTGCGCTTTGGTTTCAATCGTGGTGATGAAACGCGCCGCCGTTTTCTCATTCCGCTGTGGAATGTTTATTCGTTCCTGGTGTCTTACGCCAAGCTGGATGGCTGGGAACCGTCGGTGCAAGATTTTATGGACAATACGCCGTCTTCCAATGCGGCGAATGCCCAGTTGGATGCGTGGATTAAAGAAAGGGTGGATGAAACGGCCGTTTCCGTCCGCAACTCTCTCAACAAGTATGACGCCGAAAGAGCCACCCAAACATTGGAAGCGTTGCTGGATGACCTAAGTAACTGGTACGTGCGCCGCAGCCGCCGCCGCTTCTGGAAAAGCGAAGCCGACGCGGACAAAAACGCTGCGTATCGCACGCTGTATCAGGTGATGGTCAAATTTATCCGCCTGTTGGCACCTTTTGTGCCTTTCACCACCGAGGTGATGTACCAAAATTTGGTGCGGAACGTAGATGCCAATGCGCCGGTGAGTGTACACCACACGCTTTACCCCAATGCAGATGCAGCTTCGCTCGACCGCCGCCTGCTGGACAAGATGGGACTAGCCATCACCACCGCCAGCCTCGGCCGTTCGGCACGTAGCTCCGAGGACATCAAGCTGCGGCAGCCGCTGGCGAAGGCGCGGGTGAATGTGGGCAGTCAGCAGGCGCAGGATGATTTGCAGGAGTTGGCTGATGTACTGGCCGAGGAGATCAACGTCAAGGAAATTGAGGTGGTTTCTGAGGTGGGCGAGTTGGTGAATTACAAGCTGATGCCCAATAATCGCGTGCTGGGGCCGAAGTTTGGCAAGAATTTCCCCAAGGTGCGGCAAGCGCTGATGGCGCTCGACCCAGCCGAGGCGGCGCGTACCTTGCAAGCTGGCGACTCACTCACCGTCGAAGTAGCTGGTGAAATGGTGAGCCTGGATGATGAGGATGTGTTGGTGCAGACGGAATCAAGGGGTGGAACGGCCGTTGCCTCTGACAAAGGCGTGACCGTAGCAGTAGACACCGAACTGACGCCCGCTCTCGTCCAAGAAGGCTATGCCCGCGACGTGGTGCGCCAGGTCAACAACATGCGTAAAGACGCCGGTCTGGAAATCTCCGACCGAATCGCGCTGAGTTACCAGGGCGCATCTAGCGATGTCGCCGCTGCGCTGACCAACTTTGCCGAGTATGTGCAGCAAGAAACGCTCACCGTCAACCTGCAATCTGGTCCAATGAGCGACGCTTTGTACAGCCAAACCGTATCCATCGGCGACCAGGATGTAACGTTAGAACTGCGAAAAGCATAAATTCAACGTAGGGGCGCGGGGGCGCGACGCGACGCGCCCCTACAAACCCCGCACAAACAAACAGAATTTGGTATCATTCTTCCATTGCCAGCACATTGAAATGGCCTTGTTTGGAGGATTTGATGCCGAAAACGATTCCCCCAGAAATTCAAACATCGATAACCCAAGCTGTAAATTGGCTTTGGGAAAAATATGGTCAATCATCTTATGACCAATCGAACGATTTTCAAGTTTCAATTTATCAATTGCTGGAACAACATTTCGATTTGTCTGACCTGTACGACCTCTGTTTCAAACTCAGTATCGATTTTGAAAACCTCAATGGACAAAATAAGCGGGATAAAGCCCGTGAAATTGTTTCATATTGTCAGCGGCACGATCTCCTCCAAGAGTTAAGAACATCTCTTGCTGAACTTCGACCCAAAATAGCCTGGCCTGAGGCTGATACACCTTCATCAACCGATAAATCTTACAAAGCGACCTGGCGTGATGGTGTTGAAAAGTATTATAAAAGCTTGTTTGTTCAGGTTGGCTTTGTGCGTATTTTGGGGCGAATGGAGTCTGAGCCGCTGGAAAATGTGTTCACGCATGTGAATGTGATGGACAAGCTGACCGCTGAACAGCGGTACAACATTGCCAAACTGAAAGAGGAATTTGACCCGCGTGACTTTTCACGGATGGAGCGGGTGCGGCGCGTGGCGGGGGATGATGCTGTGGCTGAATTCCCTAAGCTGTTTATTTTGGGGAAGCCTGGATCTGGTAAAACAACTTTTCTTAAGCATACCGCGCTGCGAGCCATCAAGCATGAAATCAAAAAGGTGCCGCTGTTTGTGCCCCTGAAAGAGCTGTCTGATTCCGGGATGGGTATCGTGGAGTTTATGATCCACCAGCTGAATGTACACCGTTTTCCAGAACCAAAGATATTTTTGACGCGACTGCTCGAAAATGGGGATGGGTTGGTGCTGTTTGATGGGTTGGATGAAGTGAATTTAGAAGACAATAATCGTTCAGAAATGATTAAGCAAATCAATGACTTTGTTTATCGTTATAGCGACTGCCCCACGCTGATAACTTGCCGAATCGCGGCTACTGATTACAGCTTTACCCAATTTGAATACGTGGAAATGGCTGATTTTGATGCCAAACAGATGGCAAACTACATTGATTTGTGGTTTGTAGGCGACGACGTAAAGCGTGACAGTTTTAAGAAAGCATTGCTGGAAGATGACAATTACAAGCCAGTGCGGGAGCTAGCGCAGGTGCCGCTGCTGCTGGCGCTGCTTTGTTTGGTTTACGAGGAGCGGAATGAAATCCCGCCAGAGCGCAGCGAAATTTATGAAGAGGTGATGCGCGCTTTGCTGAGCAAGTGGGACGCCAGCCGAAACATTCGCCGAGATGATGTGTACCAGCAGCTTTCTTTAGGGCGAAAGCAGAAGATGTTGGCCGCTATTGCGGCTAAAACATTTGAGCAAGGGGACTATTATCTCCGAGAAAAAGAAGTGGTGCGGTTGATTGATGGCTATTTGGCGGGTATGCCGGGGTTGGAAGAGCCTGATGCTGAGCTGGTTTTGCAATCTTTGGAAGCGCAGCACGGCATTTTTATAGAGAGGGCACGGGGCATTCACTCATTTAGCCATTTGACGCTGCAGGAATATTTTACGGCACGATATATAGTTGACAATGAGAGTCGGGGAACGGTTGAGCGTCTAATGAACCATGTGGGGGATGCTCGATGGAACGAAGTATTTCTAATGGTGGCAAGTATGCTGGAAGATGCTACCGAATTCGGTGAGCAGTTTATAGTTGCTGTCAATCAGTTTATAGTGCGTGATGAACATTTAACCAAACAAGTATATTCGGTCGCGGAAAGTAGTGGGGCAAAACGAGTAGGCAATAGACCTGCTGCCAGCCGATCTTTTTTGCATTCTATTGTCCGCAATCCTGACTTTGATTTCACTCTGAAGCAGAGTGACGATTCTCTCATTCTTAAACCTCTCCACGATGTCGTTGATCGCACTCTCGCTTTTTCCCTCGACCATAATCTTGCGATTGATTTTATGCTCAACTTTCATATCAAAGTCATCTGTGATTTTGATTTCCCGTCTGCCCGCTCCGATGCTTAGGCCCTTGCCCTTCATGTTGCTGAACGGCGGCAACTTCTGGATCTGAAATCTGCTTTGAAAGTTTTGGCCTTGCCTGATGAGTCGACGCCAATCCAAGTAAAGCGTGAGTTTGATAAAAAACTTGCTTCTATTCTGGGCCAATATCGAGATCAGTGGGATCCGTTTCGCTTGCTAGCTGTTAAACGAGATGAGGGGTTTCCACTGAAGTGCTTTTCCGAGGAACAAATGGAGGCCTGGGCGGATTATTTACAGGCAAATCTGCTGCTGGTGCGCTGTTTGCAAGTAGCGTATGTGCCCAATCGTCAGGCGTTAGAAGATAAGATTTTACTGCCGCCGGATATGTGGTAAACCTCACCCCAGCCCTCCCCTTGCGGGGGCTGAGGGGAGGACACCTTTTCAGGCAAGCCTAGGGTCGGGCAAGAATTGTAAATTGTAAATTGATAAAATGGTTATGTCTCAAAACAAACTCAAAGAAGAATTGAAGCCCCTCTTTGAACAAACTCCAATGACGACGTATACGGCCGTCTGCATGACGCTGCATTGGTTGAGCAAGACCTTGCGAAACCGCAACGCTTCCCAAAGCAAGCGACCAAGCATAGGCGACCACCAGGAGAACAAGCAGACGATCCATATGGTCTGGATGACTAATCCGACTGTCTGCCCAATGCCAGCCACCGCTTTTGAGGTCGCGGAAACTTTGCTCCTGCCAATTGCGGTTGGCATACTCAAAGCCAGTCAGCGTAGTGTCATTGGTTACCAACGCCCATGCTTGGTCATAGCCTGCGCTCCAAATCGCATGTGCGGTTGCTGGCAACCGGCCGCGCTGCTTGAAAGCGAGTCCATCAGCCGACCACTGTTGACCAGCCTGTACCATGTTGGCAATGGCAAAATCGCCTGCCTCGGTGCAGATTTTGGTCATGCTGGTAACGCGAAACAGATAGCACCAACCCAAGCTGGCCACAGCCTGACACAAATCAGGAGATGTCCCAATCCCTCGGTCAGCCAACACCACGACGTTTCTGTCTGCTGCAATGCCCTTCTTGACAGTTTGCAACAGGGCTGTGACCATGCCAACTTGCCCCTCGGCTGGGTACTGGTCATGATTGTTGGCAATATAACAACGCCAGGCCAGAGGGATACAACGTCCTTCCCAGGCAGCGCCAACCACCATGGCAGCCAAGCGGTCTTGCAACTTTGTCTCATCCACCAGCAGATAAAGCTTGCCTGGTGGCAACTGGCTGACAATCCAGGCTGTCCATTGGCTGAAGAAGGCTTGCAGAGGAAAACGTTTGTTGTCCAGAAAACGTCGCAAGCGACGGGCACAACTTTCGACCCTCTCGCCTGTAGCAACCTGGCGGGCAATCTGTTGCTGTTGGCAGCTTTCTGCTCGCATGATGCCCAGGCTAAACAAGCCGACGTTATCGACTTGCCAGCTATTGAGACAAGGCAATTGGCTGGCGATTGTTTGATTCCATTGATAAAGTACTGGATAGCTCATTTTGGCCTCCTTCTGACGTTTTGGAACACATCAGAATTGTCCTTGATGAGCTATTCTTTTTTCAACCCTCTAAACATGTCCTCCCCTCAGCCCTGGTAGGGGAGGGCTAGGGTGGGGGTCGATTTTCCAACAACCCTAATCTTCCCCCAGCAAAGATACATCCCCATCACAAACAGCCAAGATCGTTTCTAAAACAGCCTCGGTTTGCTGCAAAATAGTGACGTTGGCGAAGCGCAGCACGCGGTAACTTTCTTCCTCCAGCCATTGGGTACGTTCACGGTCTGCTTTTTCCTGAAAGGCATAAATGTCTCCATCAGCCTCGACAACCAGTTTTTTCTCCACACAGCAAAAATCAACAATGTACGGGCCAATGGGATGCTGGCGGCGAAATTTGTAGCCGCCTAGCTGCTTGCGCCTGAGGCGTGACCAGAGGTGCTTTTCTGCTTTGGTGGGTTCATGCCGCATTTTGCGGGCGAAGTAGGTTAGGGGTGGGGGGATGCGGTGGTTCTTGGGCATAGGGAATTATACCAAAACCCACCTCCTCCCTAGCCCTCAGCCCTCAATGGGGGAGGGAACCATGCCCTCAAGAACAAGTTGGGCGGCGACCTTGCCGGAGAGGGTGACCATGGGGACGCCGCCGCCAGGATGGGTGGTGCCGCCTGCGAAGTAGAGTCCTTTGATTTGCTTTGAGCGGTTATGCGGCCGTTTAAAAGCAGCCCATCGTGAGTTGGGTGATGCACCATACAGGGCACCCCGCCACGCACCACTCCCTGCGGCCAAATCATGCGGCGTCAAAATTTGTTCGGTAACGATGTGGTCGCGCACGTCGAAGCCAAAGTTGGCGATTTTTTGCAGGACGAGATCGCGGTAGCTTTGCTGATTGGTGTGCCAATCGTACTGATCATCAAGCGGCGGCGCGTTGACAAGGACAAACCAATTTTCGCCGCCGTCGGGGGCGTGTTCGGGGTCGGTTTTGCTGGTGATGGCGATGTAGATGGTGGGGTCGGCAGGCGGTTGGCCTTGCTGGAAGATGGCGTTGAACTCGGCGGGGTAGTCGGGGGAGAAGAGGATGTTGTGATGGGCGAGTTTGGGGAATTGTTTGTTGATGCCAAGCAGAAGGATGAAGCCGGAGCAGGAGGAGTCGAATTGTGAATTGCGAATTGTGGATTGTGAATTTTTAAGTAAGTGCTTTTGCGTCGTGGTGACGTCTAGGTTGCTGACAACGGCCGTTCCCGACACTTTTCCCCCATTTTTGAGGATGAGGTGGGAGAAACGGCCGTTTTCCACACAAATTTCCTGCACGCCACAGTTGGTATGAATCGTTACGCCCAGTTCGCGGGCGAGGATGGCCATCGCTTGAGCAATGACATAAATGCCGCCGCGTGGATACCAGACGCCGCCAGATAGCTCCACATGGGCGATAACGTTAAGCGTGGCCGGAGCCAAATAGGGACTACCGCCGACGTAGGTGGCAAAGCGACCCAAAAGCTGCCGCAGCTCCGGCGACTGAACATGCGATTCAATCGCTTTTTGCATCGTACGCAGGCCGTCAATTTTGAACCAGTCGGGGAAAGGCACACGCAAAAAGCTGCGCCACGTGGGCGGCTTGTCGTAGATGAAGACCGGGCCGGTGATGCGGTGAATCTGCTTCGCGTAGTGTAGATATTTCTTATAGCCAGCGACATCCTGAGGGGCGATTTGGCGGATTTGCTCAGCCATCTGCGCTGGGTCTTCTTTGGCGTCCAGGATGGTACCGTCTGGGTAAAAGTAGCGGGTGAGCGGATCGACGGGTTCTAGCGACAGGTAATCTTCCAGGCGGCGGCCAGCGCTGACAAACAACTCTTCAAAGACGTGCCGCATGGTGATGACCGAGGGGCCAATGTCCCAGCGGAAGCCATCGGCCACAATTTGACCCATTTTGCCGCCGACTTGCCCGTTTTTTTCGTAAATGGTGACGCGCTGTCCAGCGGCTGCTAGCCGAATGGCTGTGCTAAGTCCACCGATGCCTGCGCCAATGATCAAAATTTCGTTCATAAACAATATTTTGAGATTGGAGATTGGGCTAATCTCTAATCTCCAGTCTCCAATCTCCTTCCTTTCCACTCCGCTGTACCCTGCCGCTGCCACTGGATTGATTGAAAAGCGATGCAGGTCATCAGCAAGACGGAGACGGGCATGAGCAGGGCATCGAGGGGGCGTTGGTGGGTGAAAACGGCCGTTCCGCCCCTTAAAACCACCCCAGCCAGCCCCAAAACCAGCGGCCACACAGCCAGCGTGGCCGCAAACCAAAGCCACGGAACTAGAAAAACAAGCCAGTGAAACACCGTCGAGAGCAGCAAAAAAGGAATGCTGCCGCCGTGCCCAGCCAAGATATTTTTGGAAAATCCTGCCCGCACTTCAGGCCAGTTTTGGTACATGCGGCAGCCCACCAGCCGATTCCCATCTGCCATTCGCAACCGCAGGTTGTGGGATTTGATTGTTTTGGCCAATGCCACATCCTCGATGACGTTGTTGTGAACGGCCGTATGCCCCCCAATTTTCTCGTATGCCTCTCGCCGAAACAGGAGGCATTGTCCGTTGGCAGCGGCAAAGGCGGGGAGATTGGTGTAATGTACGGGCAAGATGGGCAAGTAACATAAAATGGCAAAGCTCATCAGCGGGACGACGAGCCGTTCAGGCCAGCTTTCGGTTTGCTGGGTGGGCCAGACGGTGAGTAGATCGGCTTGTTCGGTTTGGGCGAGGGTAAGTAGTGCTGCCAGCGCATTTGGCTGCCAGCCTACGTCGGCATCCGCGAAGAGCAGGTAATCGCCCGTAGCGGCTTGGCTTAGCTGGTGGCACGCCCAATTTTTCCCCAACCAGCCGGATGGCAGCGGCGTGCCAGAAATTAGTCGGAACCGTGCATCATCAGCAGCGGCCTGGGTGGCAATTTTGCCCGTACCGTCGTCTGATTGGTCGTCCAGCAGGATGAGTTCAAAATTGGTGGCGGTTTGTTTCAGCAGGGCGCGAATGGTTTGGCCAATCACGGCCGCTTCATTCCGCGCAGGTATCAAAATGGATAGTTTGGGCTGCGCGGCGGGTTGGGCGGCTTTGAGGCGCGGGAAGAGGAGGATGTTGGAAACGGCCGTCATTCCCAAAATCAGTAAAGCAAATGAAATGAATCCCCCAAGAATCGTTGAAAGCATATCTTTTTTATCAGCAGATTTCGCAGATTGAACAGATTTTTAATTCGTTGAATCTGCGGAATCTTTGAATTTTTATCTTAATTTTTCTTTTGGTTTATTGTGGCGTAGAGACGGCCGTTCCGCCAAATCGGCGCGGTGGTTCCAGGCGAGCAGCAGCGTTTGCCCCGCCCACACACCTAGCAGCACTGGATCATCAAACCAAATGAGCAAGGCTGCCAACATGCCCACCAATGCCAACATCAAAGCCCAGCCGGATGGCATGATGAGCAGGGTCAAGATAACAAGCAGCGGGACGGCAATGACCGGCATCATCCAAAGGGTGATGCCAATCCAAACACCGAAGGCAGCGGCAATCGCTTTGCCCCCGCGCCAGTTCAAAAAGGGTGAAAAAGTGTGACCCAGCGGAGGTGCTAGCGAGATTGGTACAATTGCCCAGCCGCTGACGCCAAAAATGTGCACGGCCAACCCCAGCGGCAGTGCACCTTTGCTGATGTCTAGCATGAGCGCCAAGGCAAAGGGAAGTGGTCCGCCCGCTCGCAAAACATTGGTTGCGCCTGGATTTTTGTCGCCAAATTGGCGAATGTCTTTGCCCAGCAGCAGCTTGCCAACCCAAACGGAAAAAGGCAGCGAGCCGAGCAAAAAGCCAAAAAAGGTCCAAAGTAGCGTGGGGAGGAGTTGGTTCATTTAAAAGTTTGCAAGTATGCAGGTGTGCAAGTGAACTGCTTACTGAATACCGATTACCGAATACTGTTTACTGAACACCGATCGCCAACCTAGCCAGACAAAAATGCCCATCACCACGCCACCAACGAGGGCAGGGCCAGCCAATCCCCAGAAGAAGAGCAGGCCGAATGTTTCTAAAAACCAGGTGATGGTGTAGATGATGAGCAGGGGCAAGATGGGTAGTTTTTTGGGTTGAATGAGTGCGGTGAGCAAGACGGCCGTTCCCAACCAGCCCGCATAATTACTCCACGGAATGCCAAAGTAGCCACCAGGATCGTCCCATGCCCACAATCCCCAGGCGACCATTTGCGGATCGAGAAAGAGGTCCCAGGCAGTCAGTGCCAATCCGGCAAGCAGTGGGTACAGCCAACGATTGGTCGCCCATTTTGCAGATAGCTGTTTTTGGATGAGATGGGCGACTGCCCAGGCGGCGGGCAGCATCATAAACCAGGCAAAGGGAATAAGGACGGGCACGTGGGCAATTTGGGGCTGCATGAGGTCGGTGTAGCTGTAGCCGCCAAAGGGAAATCCGGTGGTAGAGCCAAGCCATTCTACAAATAATGTCAGTGCGGCGATGAGAACGGCCGTTCCCACCGTTTTTTGCCAGCCCCACCGCTCACGCAGGATGAAGAATACGGCCGTTGCCTGCAAAAACACGCCCAACGACAGCCCAAAAGGCACAATACCATCTCCCCAAATCCATTTCATGATGGGCAGGCTGATCATGGCCAGCATCCAGGTTATGATGAGGAAGGTTAGGAAAGATGGTGAATCAGTCATCAGTGAGCGGTAAACAGTTATCGGTAGAATTGGTGTTGTTTTTTCGCTATTCACTTGGTCACGCATCACGTTTTACGTTTCACGGCCCGTAAACTCCGCGAATTCCCCAAGAGCCTCATTGTTTTGATTTGCTCTAGTCGAGTTTGGCTCTCAGCCGCTAAAAAGAGCGTCATGCCAAAAACAACCAAAATGTTGGTGATCAGGAAAAATAGAAACTCTTCGAAGGGCAAAATGCCGCCGAGATACCAGTTGATTGTTTGTGCCGGATCAATCGTCCAAATGCCGTCCAAAATAGCCAGAGCGTCAGCGCCGGCCAGGAACAGGGTGGGGGGAATTAGCCCTAGCAGCACAATTTTCCGATGTTGCCACAAAATATCGCCGCCGTACCAAATTTGCAGCATGATGGGCAGCAATGCCCACGCTAAAATGAGCGCCAGGTAGGTGCCGGGTGCCCAGCCTGTAACCAAGATACCAACCATCACCAGCCAGAGAACGGTTAAAATGGTGAGCGTGGTGTGCCGGAAACGGTCGTTCTCCCAACCACTCTCCACCACATCCGGCTGACGCCGTAGCCAAAACAGCAGCCATAGCCCCGTCATAATCGGCTGCATCAGGAAAAATGTATACTCTTCGATAGGGACATAGCCAAACAGAATGCCAGTTACTTTGGCCGAGTCGTACCACCAGACAGAGGTGGCGACTAGATAGTTGTCCCAAGGCGTTGTGTAAAGCAGTGCCATCGCCAAGTGGAGCCCCAAAATGGCCCAGGGCGAATAGCTGCCAAACCGTTTGGGCATCTGGCGACCCTGACGGGCATCTAGCCAGGTAAGCCAAAGCAAAATTATAATGGGTATGCCTAGAAACAGGCCGAGAAATCCGAAGTAAGTCATATTTATCCGTTATCGGTAATCCGTGAACCGTAATCGGTAAGCAACTATACAGGTGCTGCGGCCGGTCTCCAGACCGCGCCGCCCGGTGGCACGGTGAGGACACCGGCCACAGCCAGAGAGACCTGAATAGTTACATCGGTAAATGGTTTGTTGACCGTTCACTGATTACCGTTTACTGAACACCGATATGTGTACCCATAATTAAATCTTCGGCAATTTTGCTGGAGGAAAGCACACCGGGCAAACCTGCGCCGGGGTGGGTGCCTGCGCCGACAAAGTAGAGGTTGTCAATATCTTCTGAGCGGTTGTGCGGACGGAACCAGGCAGATTGGGTCAGGATGGGTTCGACTGAAAATGCAGAGCCCATGTGGCTGTTCAGCGTCCCTTTAAAGTGCAAGGGATCGATGGTGTGTTCGGTGACGAGGTTTTCTTGCAAATCTGGAATGTAATTTTCTTCTAAAAACTGCATGATGGCGTCGCGGTACGGTTTGGCGGCTGTAGTCCAATCAATGCCAGACCCAAGATGCGGCACGGGGGAGAGGACGTAGAATCCTTCGTGCCCTTCGGGCGCAATGCTGGGGTCGGTGAGGGTGGGCATGTGCAGGTAAAGTGAAAAATCGTCGGCAAGGGCTTTATTTTTGAAGATGTCTTGCAGCAGCCCTTTGTATCGCTCGCTGAGAATGATATTGTGATGAGCCAAACGGCCGTCATTGTACCGTTTCTTGGTGCCAAAGTAGATGACGAAAAGCGACATGCTGTACCGCGTCAAATTTTTGTAGCGGAAGTCGGAGTTGCGAAGACTGCGGTGCTTTTTGTTGATTAGGCTTGTGTAGGTAAAGGCGACATCTGCATTGGAGATGACGTGGTCAGCTTTGTGAACAGTGCCATCTTTGAGACGAATGCCTTTGGCATGGCGATTTTCTACAATTATTTCGTCTACTTCGGTGTTGAGGTGGAAACGGCCGTTTAGCTCCTCAATCAATCTGCCTAACGCCCGCACCAACGCCCCGGTGCCACCCATCACATAATGCACACCCCATTCCCGTTCCAGGTAATGGATCATGGCATAAATGGAGGTGGTATCAAAAGGATTGCCGCCCACCAAAAGCGGGTGGAAGGAAAAGCAGCGGCGCAGGAAGTCGTTTTCAATAAATTGAGAGGCGTATTTGTATACCGTTTTGTGCGACTGTAGGCGCAACAAATCTGGCACCACGCGAATCATGTCGCTGACGGATAGGAAAGGTTTGTCAGCCAGTTCTACAAACCCTTTTTCAAAGATAGCTTTGGTAGTAGCTATGAACCGCTGGTATCCTTCGCGGTCAGCCCGGTTCCACTGCTCAATTTGGTCGAGGATGAACTTTTCGTCGTTGTTGTAGTCGAGGGAACGGCCGTTATGGTCAAAAATGCGGTAAAAAGGGTCACAAGGCACAAACTGGACGTACTCTTCCCGCTTGCGCCCCGCCAGTTCAAAAATGTCGTCAAACATAAACGGAGCCGTGATCACCGTCGGGCCAGCATCAAACTTAAACCCATCTTGCTCAAATACGTAAGCACGACCGCCCGGTTGATCTAATTTCTCAAAAATTTCGACTTGGTACCCTTGCGCTGCCAAGCGTGCTGCTGCGCCAAGGCCTCCAAAGCCACTGCCAATAATAATTACTTTTTCTTTCATCTTGTCTCGTTTCTGGGGGCAAAGTCCCAGGTTAATGTATTTTTCTGTATTTATTTCGAAAGCTAAAGTGTCATTCCCGCGCAGGCGGGAGCCCAAAGGTGTGGATTCCCGCCTGCGCGAGAGTGACAAGCAAAGGTTATGATTGTTTATCCTTGGGGCACTGCGTAAAGGTTTTCTGCTTCGAGTGGTGCATCGTGGGAGCAGGCAACCAAGGCGGGTTGGGTGTGGACAGGCTCATCCACTAAATTCAGATACTGGTTGGTTTTGGCTCGCCACCAGATTCCGGGCAAGTCGCGCAATTTTTCTTGCTTGGTGGTGTAGGCACGACGATTAAATATATCGTAATCATGTTCTTCGATGTCGTCCAGAATGGCGCGATACAGTTCAGCAGCGGCGGCAATGGCAAAACGGCCGCTCCTCCCCAACATGGCCACACCGGGCAACGCTTCGGCATATAGCTGCCGTGCCCGCCGAATTTGGAAGCGCATAAAAGCACGCCAGCGATGGTCAATCGTCCCGGCGGCAATGTCTGATTCGTCCAGGTTAAACATGCGTAGCTCTTCAAGGGGGAGGTAGAGACGGCCGTTTGCCCAATCTTCCTGCACGTCTCGCAAAATGTTGGTAAGCTGCAAGGCAACGCCCAGCTTAATGGCGTATGGAATTGCCCTGCTGCCCTCGTACCCCACAATGTGCATGGCCATCAGCCCCACTGTAGAAGCCACACCGTAGCAATATTGTGCCAGTTCGCTAAACGTTTCATACCGTGCGTGCATCAGGTCAGAGGTCACGCCATCTAGGAGCTGCTCGGCATAACGACGGGGAATGTTGAAGTTGGCTCTAGTGTCTGCCCAGGCAAGTGCCACCAAATTATAGATTGGCGGATGATTTGCTAAACTTTCTTGCCGCCACTGCAAAATGCGCTGATGCTGATTATTTATCTCTTTGTCTACCAAATCGTCGCTGACGCGGCAAAAGGCATACAGGGCGCGGGCAGCGCGACGCTGTGCTTTGGGCAGCAAGCCAGAAGCCAGGTAGAAAGTACGGCTGTGCTGTTTGGTGATGGCGGCACAATGTGCATAGGCTTGAGCAAGATGTTCCCGGCCGTCGTAGACTGGTTCATTGATACTGTCGTGGTCAAGTGCATGATGAGCCAGCCGCAGTAAGCGTGTCTCCCAAACGACAGGTTCCAAGGTTTCTAATGCCATCTTCTCCTCCTCTGGATTTTCTCAAATTAGCAAGTTAAGTCTAGGTATTGTTCAGTTTTATGAATGTATTAATTGTTGAACTTGAAGAGAATAATAGTGGATTAAAGTCGAATTGTCAAAATATTATCTATATTTTGTACATATTTTGACAAAGATGGGTTAAGAGGGGGGACGGATTTTCTTTACAACTTTGTCGCCGCGATGACCGCCCGCACGAGGGCGCTTCGCGCCCGACTACAGCTACACTTAACGATTTTTGTAAAGATGGTTTTATTCAGAATGACCTATGACGAGGATTTGTTTATTTTGCCCAACCCAGGCCAATACGGCCGCGTTCTTCGTCAATGGATTTGATGGAGATTGTTAGCACATCGCCAACGTTGAGGGTTTGGCTGCGGGGAATTTGGCTACGATGCAGCAAGCCATCTTGCTTCACGCCAATGTCTATGAATGCGCCAAAATCCACCACATTGCGAACGGTTCCTCTGAGCTGCATTCCCGGAGTCAGGTCGTTAAGGGAAAGGACATCGCTACGCAGAATTGGTTTGGGCAAATCTTCGCGGGGGTCGCGGCCAGGGCGTATGAGCTGTTCTAAAATGTCTATGAGCGTGGGGATGCCTGTGTTGAGCTGGTTGGCAAGTTCGGCGACGGGGGGGAGCTTGGCCAGCACGGCCGTTCTTTCATTTGGCGGCGTGCTGGGGCTGAGTTTTGCTTTTTTGAGGACGGCCGTCGCCACACCGTAACTTTCAGGGTGAATGGCGCTGGCATCCAGTGGATTGTTGCCATCCCGCACGCGCAAAAAGCCAGCCGACTGCTCAAACGCTTTGGGGCCGAGGCTGGGAACTTTTTTGAGGGTGATGCGATTGGGGAAACGGCCGTTTGCCCCCCGGTAGGCCACAATGTTTTCTGCCAGCTTGGGACCAATGCCCGCTACGTGCGTGAGCAAAGCGGGGGAAGCGGTGTTCACGTCTACGCCCACCTGGTTTACCACCGATTCCACCACCCCGGCCAGCGATTCCGATAACTGCTTTTGGTTCACATCATGCTGGTACAGCCCCACGCCAACAGACTTGGGATCAATTTTCACCAGTTCGGCCAGCGGATCCTGGGCGCGGCGAGCAATGGAAACTGCGCCGCGCAGCGTCACGTCAAGTTCCGGCAGCTCTGCTTTGGCCAGCGGGCTGGCGCTGTACACGCTGGCACCCGCCTCGTTGACGATGAGGTAATGCACATCGTCTAGCTGCCGGGTCAGTTCGGCCACAAGCTGCTCAGTTTCGCGGGAAGCAGTGCCGTTGCCGATGGTGATCAGACTGATTTGGTGGGTTTTTACCAAGGTGGCGAGCGTTTTTAACGCCTCATCTCGTCGTTTTTGTGGCTGGTGGGGGTAGATGGTGGTTGTTTGCAAAACCTTGCCCGTACCGTCCACCACGGCCACCTTGCAGCCGGTGCGGTAGGCGGGGTCAATGCCCATGACGGTATGGCCTGCCAGCGGCGGCTGGGTGAGCAGGCCGCGCATATTGTCGGCAAATACCTGGATGGCGTGGGCTTCCGCCTGTTCAGTGAGGCTGCGGCGTACATCTCGCTCGATGGCTGGGATGAGGAGCCGTTTGGCGGCGTCTTCCATGGCAAGTTGAAGCTGTTCGGCCAGCGGTGAGCGGCGGTTGGGGCGGTATTGACTGCGTATGGCCAAAATCCAGTCTCGTTCCGCAATGTCTACGCTGACGCGCAAGATTTTTTCTGCTTCGCCCCGATTGAGTGCCAAAATTTGATGCGGCCGTACCCGATCAATCCGCAAAGAAAAGTCGTAATACAGTTTGTAGACGGCGCGTTCGTCGCTGGCGTTTTTCACTTTTTGGCTTTGCAGCAGGCCAAACTGGAACGTTTTGTCACGCAGGATTTGGCGCACTTGGGGCGTGTCGCTGACTGTTTCGGCTACGATGTCTCGCGCGCCTGCCAAGGCGTCTTCGGCCGTGGGAACATCTTCGTTGATGAAGGGGGCGGCAATTTGAACGGCCGTTTGCCTATTCACGAACTGGGCCAAAATGAACTCTGCCAATGGCTCCAACCCCCGCTCACGGGCGATCATGGCGCGGGTACGCCGTTTGGGTTTGTAGGGCTGGTACAAATCCTCTAGCTCCGTTAGGGTGGTGGCGGCGTGAATCGCTTTTTCTAACTCCGGCGTTAGCTTTTCCTGGCTAGAAATTGATTCCAGGATGGTGCTCCGACGTTCATTTAGGCCGCGTAATTTAGTGAGCTGGTCACTAATTTGGCGGATTTGCTCTTCGTCCAGGCTGCCAGTCGCTTCTTTACGGTAGCGGGCAATGAAAGGGATGGTGTTGCCGTCGTCGAGCAGGGTGATAACGGCCGTTGCCTGCCCAGGTTTTACATTTAGTTTTTGTGCAATTTGGTTTTCGTAACTCATTAAATCATTTCATCCGGAAAAAAGCTGGTTTCGGTTAAAGTCATCCTGTCGGAGTCAGTTGGTTGGGCTGGCCATGCCTGGGCGCGTGCCAAGTATCGCTACAGTTGAATATTAGTCGGAATGCGGTTTGGTTGCCAGTTGTGCACAGAATGGCCTGCTTCGGCATAGCTAACACCAGCGTTGAGCAAACCTAACAGCCAAAAAAGTGGAAAAAGCAGCAAGTAATATTGAATGCGCTCATTGAAATAAGGATCAGTTTGTAAACGCGCGGCCGTATACGGCCGTAAAAAAGCATCCCATTCTTCATCCGTTAACAAATCTTCCTGGTTGGGGTGCGTTAGCAAATCGGCCACGTCGCGGGCTGGGTCGCGCAAGCCACAATCTTCCCAATCCACCAGAGCCAGACGGCCGTCCGGGCGTTGTATCACATTGGCAAAGCGCGGATCAGAGCGGCAAAAGAGCAGTGGCGGGTCTGGTAGTTGGGAGAATTCAGACAGTATTTTAGGTAGCCGCGCTAGCAAGGCTTGGCAATGTGGGACGCTTTCCAACCCTGGCGAGTAGTTCCCAGCGGCCCATGCTTCGTAATTTTTGAGATAGTTGTTGAACATGGCCGACACGTCTTGCATGGTGCGCTCCATCCCCCGCGACAGCCAGAGGCCATCAGTTGGTACCTCGTTGAGGGTGAGCCACAAATCAGCCAGTTGTTGGAGTTGGACGGCCGTAGGCGGCATACGATCCCACATTTCCCCTGCTAAAAATTCATAAACGACGACAGGACCGAGGGCAGGGTCGTAGAAAACGGGCTGCGGGGCGACATCGAGCGGCGACAGAAGTTGTAGTGCCTCAAACTCTCTGCGTGGAGCTTCCGAGAGTTCGTCTGTTTTGAGGTAATGCTTGGCGATGTAGTGACGGCCGTTTTGCCACACATCAAACAGTTGGTTGCTTTGAAAACTCAGCGGCGTCCGCTCCCGAATCGTTGCACCAATGCCCAATGCCTGCGAAACAATGTATGCTACAACTGACTTTCCCATTTACATCACCTCTTCACCCGTTCACCCGCCCTGGCGTGTGTACCAAACCCACACACCAACCAACGCAAGCAGACCTGGCATCAGGAAGATGCTGACGAGTTGCAGCAGGGTTAGCTGGCTTTGCGTGATTGTTACCTGGCGGGGAATCGTCTCGCGGGCGGAAAGCTGTATTGAAACCACATCATCTACCAGCCAGTTGGCGGCATTTTCAAAAAGGAAGCTGTTGCCGCCTTGCTGGATGAAGCTGTTGCTAAGGAAATCGGTATCGCCGAAGACGACGAGGCGCGCGCCGTTAGTGGTGTTGAGCGCACTGAGGGCGACGGTGAGGCTGCCTGTGGCGTCTGCTTCGTCTGGAGCTACTTCGCCAGCCGCAATCATCTGCTCGAAGTTGGTTTCGCCCCAAGCCAGGTTGCTGGTGGTGATGAGATGGACGGCCGTAACCCCCGCCGGAATTTCTGCTTCAATCGAACGCGCCACGTTAAAAATGGTGCCAAACTGTTCTAAATCTTGGGTGATGGGGCTGTTGCCATATTGCGCCCCCACAAACGTGAGGCCAATGGTTTGCCCCGCCTGGGCTAGCGATGCGTCAATGATGAGGTCGTTGCGGAGGGTGATGCCCCAGCTTGCTTGCAGCCAGGCCAGCAAACCATCGTTTTCGGCAGCAATGCGCCCTTCGGTGTCTAGCGCGTCGCGGGCGAGGAAGAACGCACCGCCCCCGTCTACGTAGCGGGTCAGTGCCTCAAGTTCTGCAGCGGCCAGGGGTGCTTGCTGGTCAATCAGGAAAACCGCGCTGGCATCGGCCGGAACTTCTCCTTCGACAAAAAGATTAAGCGATTGGACGGTGAAACCAGATTCTTGTAGGAGGGTTACGGCCGTTCCCATCCCCTCTGCCCCAAAATCTTGCCAATCCCGCTGGCCGTGTCCCGTCAAAAAGTAGGCGGTCTTGACAGTCGGGTTAAGCGTTCGCACCAGCGCGGTGTGCAAATCCCGGTCGGTGAGGGTAGAGGCTTTGGCAAAGCTGCCGTCGCTGCGGGTGAACACCAGCGTTCCGGCAAAGGTGAGATCGTACTGTTCGGCCAGCAGTGGATTTTCGTTGGGATCAACAAATTCGTAGCTGAGTTGGTCAGTGTACGCCTGCATCGTTTGCAGGGAGGTTTCAGCTTCGCTACGCTGAAAGGCGGTTTCGGAGGTGTAAAAGCCAAGGACATGAATCGGTTCGTTAAGCCGTTGCAGTAATTCAACCGTTTCTGGCAGGGGGGTGAAGGCGTTGTTGGCGGTGGCGTCGTACCGCCAGTTGGGGTTTTGGTGGGCGATAACATAGAGCAGGGTGAAGACGGCCGTCGCCCCCACCAATTGCCACCAGTCCCCAGCCGTAAGCCGTCCCCGTTTGCCTTTGAGGATGAGGGTGGTTGTTAGGAGGAAAACGGCCGTCACCGCCACAAAATAAATCACATCCTTTACCAGCAGCACACCGCGAGAAAAATTGTCTTGATGGTTGATCAGTGCAAGTTCGTTGAGGAGGGTGACGGCCGTCTCCCCCAAGGCAAACGACTGTGCCGGAATGAGTAAGAGGTAAAGCAGTAGCGTGATGCCCAGCGCCACAATGAAGGCCACAATCTGGTTTTCTGACAGAGCCGAAGCCAATAGGCCAATACTCAGTAGCGCCGCGCCGAAGAACAGGACGCCCAGGTATGCCGTCCAAATGGGGCCGGGGTCTGGATTGCCAAAAATAAAGAGGATGAGTGGGAAGATAAGCGTTAGGGCAGCGGTGAGCAGGTAAAAAAGGAAGCCTGCCAGGAATTTACCAAGCACCACTTCACCGTCCCGCAAGGGCAGGGTGAGCAGCAGTTCTAGTGTGCCGCTGCGCTGTTCTTCGGATAGCAAGCGCATGGTGAGGGCGGGCATGGCAAACAGGTAGAGGAAGGTGAATAGACCAAGTACGCTCTGCACGTCTAGCGGCAGCGCACCGGGCTGAGTTGCATGGATGAACAGTTCTGAGGAAAAGATGTAGCCCGTCAGTGCCAGCAGCACCACGCCAAAAATGTATGCCATTGGCTGCACAAAAATCGCGTCCAGCTCGCGCCGAGCTACCTGCCAGGCGTTATGCAGCATTGGCCACCTCAGAGGCAGTGGTTTGGGCTTCCTGGAGTTTTTGCAGGAAGAGGGTTTCCAGGCTGAGCTGCCTGGTTTTGAGTTCTAGCAAGCCCCAGCCGTGGGAAACGGCCGTTTCTGCCACCGTCTGCCGCGTTTTATCCTGCCCATCGAAGGTAAGTAAGAATTGGTTGGGGCTGTTGGAGGAAACGGCCGTAACGCCCACAATATCTTGCAAAATATTTTGCGTTTGCTCGGTTGGATGCGCGAGTTCTAGCGCAAGTTGGGTGTTGCCCTGTTTTATTTGGTTCATGGGCAGGTCGGCGTAGATACGGCCGTTCATCAACAAAATCACCCGGCTACAAATTTGCTCCACTTCTGCCAGAATGTGGGTACTCAGCAGCACCGTGCGCTGGCGGCCCGCGTTGGCAATAAGCTGGCGAATCTCCACAATTTGGGCGGGGTCAAGGCCAATCGTTGGCTCGTCCAAAATAAGCACGTCTGGGTCGTGCAGCAACGCCTGCGCCAACCCCACTCGCTGCCGCATTCCCTTGGACAGCCTGCCAATGACGCTCCCTGCTCGTTCCAGCAAGCCAACCGCTTCCAAGATGTCATCCACACGCTCCCACACGTCATCCAGCCGTCGTACCTTGCCCACAAAGTGCAGATAATCTTCAACGGTCATTTCTGGGTAGAGCGGCACGGTTTCTGGCAGGTAGCCCAGCTTTCGCCGCGCCTGCAAACTCTCTTTGATAGTATGATGTCCAGCGATGGCTGCCCCCCCGGCACTGGGTGGCAGATAGCCCGTGAGCAGGCGCATGGTGGTTGTTTTGCCCGCGCCGTTTGGCCCCAGCAGCCCCACAATCTCCCCCGCTTTGCAAGAGAAGGTGAGGTTGGAAACGGCCGTAACCGTCCCAAACCGCTTGGTTAAATTTTGGGCTTTGATCATGATAGGCTGATCTGATTCATTCATCCGTTCTGCTACCCATTTTGGTTTGATTGCGTGAAGCAAATCATACTCAACTTTGCGCTACTGAAAAGCCCACTAGCAGCGTAATCAGCAGAAATTAGCCATTTGTTCATCCAGTTGGACGGATAAGGTAATTTCTGGCAGAATTTGCAAGATAACCGGACGCGCTTGGCAGCAGGGAGTTTTGAATGACGAGCAACTCAATCATTAATATTTTGTCCAGCTTAATCATTGGTATTTTGTCCAGTATAATTGCCGCAATCCTCATTGCATTATGGCAGCTTCGAGAGTTTTTCTTGCCATATTTACTTTGCCAAACATTTTTTCGTAACAAACTCCTTCGAATTTCGTTGGCAACTGTCCTGTATTTGCGTGATGAAAATGATCGATATTTATTAGTCAGGATGCGGCGAAGACCTGAATGGTTTGGGCCGTTGGGCGGTGTTATCAAATATTATCCATCTGCCCAGCTTGAAGAAAAATTTGAGTTTCAAAGATATTCTGGACAAAGTGATTTAAGTGATGATTTACGTGGTCGGTTGCCCGGCCGTCATTTTGTCAAATTTATGCGATGGTTTCGCTCGTATAAAGATCGGGAAGTGGAGTCTGTGACGCGAGAACTCATTGAAGAGCTTAAAGAAATCGGGTTGGAGGATTTGGCAGAATCAATTCAAGCGTTGCCCCTCTCTCTTGTGCGTCGAGCACAAGGTGGTATTCAGCGGGTATCAAGCAAGGAAGATTTTTATCAGTTTCGATATATTGAAGTGTATAAACTAGATCAAACAAACGAGTACGGCCGTACATTGACCGAAAATCTTTTTGCTGCTTCTCAACACAATGCCGAACTCATCACGGTAACAGCCGATGAAATAAAACGCCGACGGGCTCGTACCGGTGAAGCTATTGGCGTTCATTCTGGCTATCTAATTGGTCGTGAAAGGACTGGCCCCGAACCTCCACCATTTTAGGAATAAGTATTTTGTTAGATAAGGGGATTTGAGTATTAAACAGGCGTCTCAAATTCGACGCACCCTCGTCTGACTGATATAATCCTCGCTTGGTTTTTGGAAGATGAAGCAGGTGGCACAAGCCACCTGAAACTCAACATAGAGGAAAATTAAATGGAATTGCAACGATTTGCACTCTACTTTGGGATTGCTGAGATCATTCTGGCGATTGCTTTGACAGCTCTTGTTTTAATTCAAACCAAAGGATCGGACCTCGGTGGCTTTTTAGGCGGTAGCGGCGACACCAGTGGCAGCTTCCGCACGCGTCGTGGTGTAGAGGCTACCATGCACAAGGTGACAATTGCCTGTGCGATTGCTTTCTTTGTTTGTACTGTTTTTGCATTTTTAGCTTGGGGTCAAGCTACATAAATGTCATTGTGTAATTAGGCAATTTGTAAATGCCCAATTACGCAATTGTCCAATTACTTTTTACCAAAAAACGTGAACCGTCGGCCACTTTAGGCTTGCGCTTCACGTTTTATTGTTTATGAAGCTTCATTTGCGCTGGCAACTGTTACTGGCTTTGGTAGGATTTGGCCTCATTTTGGCCATTCTTTCCTTTCAAGTGCAATCGGCGGGGCTGTGTACCACGCGCGTTCCGTCGGCAGGAGGGGTGTTTGCTGAGGGGATGGTGGGTGCGCCGCAGCGACTTAATCCACTGTTGAGCGATGGCTTTCCAGTTGATCGGGAATTGACAAGCTTACTGTTTGATGGCCTGGTTCAGTACGATCATGCCGGGCGCTTCATTCCTGCCTTGGCAGAAAGCTGGACGGTGAGTGAAGACGGCCGTACCCTCCAATTCATCCTCCGTAACGACCTTCTTTGGCACGATGGGCAACCCATCACCACGGTCGACGTCGCTTTTAGCTACGGCCTGTTGCAAAATGATGCCTTTCCGGCAGCAGCAGCTATCAAAGCGCTGTGGCAGACCGTTGCCATCAACGTCATTGATGAGCGCGCGATTGAATTTGTGCTGGCAGAGCCGTATTCACCATTTCTGGAAGCGGCCACGCGGGGAATCGTACCTGCTCACCTGTTGCAGAATGTGCCACCCGCTGAGCTGGCGACGCACAGCTTTAACCAGCAGCCAGTGGGCAGCGGCCCATGGCAGGTGGCTCCCGCGCAAGATTGGGCGACCACCCGCAGCCTGCGCCTGACGCCCAACCCGCTGGACTGGCGCGAGGGAACCCAAATCCCCGTGCTAGAGTTCCGTTTTTACCCAGACGAGGAAAGTTTGCTCACTGCTTTTGCCAATGGGGATATTCAGGCGATCAATTCGGTGTCTGATGCGCTGCTGCCGCAGGTAACGGCCGTTTCCCACGCCCGCCTCTTCACCACCGTTGCCCCCCGCTACACCCAGCTCATCTTCAACCAGAGCGAAACTGGCTTTGCTCCGCTGCAACTGGCGGAAGTGCGACAAGGTTTGGCGGCAGCAATCAATCGGAACCAGCTAATTGACCGTGCCCTAAATGGCCAGGGTGTGCCGCTAACTGGCCCCTATTTGCCCGATTCCTGGGCCAATAATCAGGCCATCTTTGCCGAAGCGGGGGTAAACACGGCCAATGCCGATGCGCTATTAAACAGTGCGGGCTGGACATTGCCAGAAGGCAGCGTCATTCGTCAGGCAGATGGTGAAACGTTCAGGCTGCGGCTGTTGGCTTTGGATACGGCCGTACACCAGCAAATGGCGCAAGAGGTAGCGGCACAGTGGGCAGTTTTAGGTGTGGAAGTTGTGGTGGAAACGGCCGTTTCCGTCACTGAATTGCGTCAGAAGCTGGCGGCGCGTGATTTTGATGTAGCTCTAGTAGACATCACCCCGTCCATTGACCCCGATCTGTACGATTTTTGGAGCCAGGAAGCAATTATTCGCGGACAAAACTATGGTGGCTGGAACAATCGCCGAGCCAGCGAGGCATTGGAAGCCGGGCGGCAGGTGTGGGGGATGGGTGAACGACGGCCGTCTTACAACACCTTCCTCAGTATTTACGCTGACCAGGTGCCCGCTGTGACGCTGTACCAGCATGTGTACACCTACGCCCTCAGCAGCGAAGTAAACCAGGCCGAAGTTGGCCCTATTTACGAACCGCGCGACCGCTACCAAACCTTTGCCAACTGGTTCCTGCTCTACCGCGATGTAGATATCGCCTGCCAAACCGAAGAATCAACCTAACTTGCACACAGGAAACATTATGAGTCGAATAGTTCACGTAGACAGCCCCACAAAAATTCGTAACCGCCACATGCGTAGCATTGCCGAGATGCTGCGCCAGCTCATGCAAAAGCCGCAAATGGATGCCGAAGCAAAGGATATGGCCGCCATGATCACCCTGCTGCTCTGGCAAATTGCCGACGGCGTAGAGAAATCGGCCCAAGCCTGGGAGAAGCGAGATTACTGGATGAAGGCGGAGCGATTTATGCGTGACTGGAAATGGACGGCCGAAATTGCCGCCAATCTAGAAGATGTAATTCGCAATGATGCCTGGGACTTGGTGCCAGAGCTGATGGCCGACTTGTACCCAAATTTCAGTAGCATCCAAATTAAAACGATGACGCGCAAAGCGTCTTTGTGGCAGGGAGCCTACAAAAAATTGCTCGACTTTCCGCCACGTGAATATCCTTGGTAACGGCCGTATGCTCCCTTCCAGGCTCACTATCGGTCTTTTTTTGCTGATTGTGTGCCTGACTGCGTGTGCTTCGGCCGTACCCCCAGCGAATCCCGCGCCGACGGTGCCCTACACCCCAAAACCGTCGCCTACCAGCACTGCTACCCCCACAGCTTTGCCTACACTGCCGCCACCTACGGCCGTGCCATCACCATCCACACCGACGCCAACCCCATGTGCCGTCCCCGGCCGCATGGAAATTGGCAGCTACCCCAGCGTTACGGCTGGGCAGATGAACTACCGCATTTATTTGCCACCTTGCTACGGGCTAGACGGCCGTACCTATCCCACCCTCTACTTGCTTGGCGGCAACAACCACACGGATGCTATCTGGGACGACTTGGGCGTGGATGAGGTGGCCGAAACGGGCATTTTGGCGAAACAGTGGCCGCCCTTGCTCATTGTGTTGCCAGATGGCGGCTGGATTGCCAATAACAGTTCCGGAGGCCCAGGCTCTTATGAAAGCGTGATTATGAATGATTTAATTCCATACATCGAGCAAACTTACTGTGCCTGGGGCGATCCGTCTGGGCGAGCGATTGGTGGTTTGTCTCGTGGTGGCTACTGGGCGTTGGAGATTGCCTTTCGCTTTCCAGACCTGTTTGCCAGCGCAGGGGGACACAGTGCAGCCCTGCTAGACCAGTACGCCTGGCCAGCCGTCAATCCGCAATACACGGGTCTCAGCCAAAATTTGGGCGATTTGCGTATCTATTTTGACATTGGCGCAGACGATTACGTAATCAACAACATTCGGCAGCTCCATTTGGATATGGAAACGGCCGTTCCTCCAATTCCACACACCTGGGTTCTCAACGAAGGCCGCCATGAGGAAGCCTATTGGCAAACACACATCCCAGATTATCTAGCTTGGTACAGCGAGCCGTGGCCCTTAGATAGAACGAAATACCCAACGTGTTTCCAATAAGTAGCCGCAGTTTCTTACTGTGTTCTGGAGGCGCGGAAAGAATCCGCGGCTACAAATGATTTGTGCTGGGATCAAAAAAAGCCTAGCAATTTGCCAGGCTTTTAATTTCTGTTTGGAGATGTTGCTTATTTGGCCGCTTCTAGCTTTTGGCTAATCAGCAGTTCTAGCGAATTGGTTTGGCTACTGGCTTTTGTGCGGCGAAGCACCACCCGTAGCTTTTCAATTTGACGCGATAGTGTTTGGTTTGTTGGGTTCATTTGTGCGAACTGGGAGTTGAATTTTGATGCGCGATTTTTTTTCATTCTTACTTCCTTTACTTTACTTACCTTCAATTACTTCCGCTTCCAGTACTTTAGTACTTTGGAACTATACAGAGTGTACCTGACAAATTCTGTTACAGTGTAATTCCCTCGCCGGACTGTCTGTAAAGTTGTTTATAGTTTACTCTTCTGCATTCAGTGCTGGCAACGGCCGTTTTGTCCGGTTTGTGAGCCAGGCCAGCAGAATGAGTACGGCCGTTGCCAGCAGCAACCATAGACCAATTTTAAGCAAACGACTTGGTACAAAAATAGCCACCAAGCCAAAGGCAACGGCCGTTGCATAATACCCCAGCACAATGCTCCGTACCGGCAAGCCACCATCCAAAAGGCGAAAATGTAAGTGCCGTCGGTCTCCCTGAAACGGATGCCTCCCCCGACGTAGACGGGCCACAATCAGCCAGGCCACGTCTAAAATGGGGACAGCCATTACCAACAGCGCAGTAGACAGCTTGGCAGGCGCTAAAATGGAGAGCGTGGACAAATTGTAGCCGAGCAGCCAGGCACCTGTAGTGCCTAAAAAAATGGAGGCGGGGGCAAAGTTGAAGATTAAGAAGCCAACCAGCGCGCCAGCTAGAGCCAGAGGAAAGAGCGTGACGGGGCTTAGCCCAGTAAGTTGGTAGCTATGTAAAGCAAACAGGAGCGCGGCAATCGTGCCTACGCCTCCGGCCAATCCGTCCAGCCCATCCAGAAAGTTTACGGCGTTAATCATCCCCACGACCCAAAATAGCGAGACGATGGTGACGAGAAACGGCCGTATCACTACAATATTCGGGTCAACATCATCCATCCGAAAAAAGAGTGACACCAGACTGCCCTGCCAAAAATCAGCGGTGGGCAGCGGATTGGTAAACCGCTCGATGAAGATGATGTGGCTCATGGCGATGACGGCGGCCACAATTTGGAAAGCAAATTGCCAGCGGGGAGGTAAATCCAGGCGATCGTCCAGGAACGCGCCCCCAAAAATAACCAGACTGCCCAGCACCACGCCACGCAGCCTCAGCGCATCGTTGGAGCCAGCCTCGGGGGGAACCAGCAAATAAATTAGAACAATCCCCACCAGAAAACCCAGCATGATGGGCACACCGCCTAGCTTGGCGATCATGCCGCTGTGCTGGCGGCGTCCCCCCGGCGTGGCCACAATCCCCCAACTATGGGCTAATTTGCGGATGGGTGGGGTGGTGAGAACGGCCGTTACCAACCCCACTCCGAAAATTAATAAGAAGATCATTTGGTCATGATTTTCGGTAATCGGTAAATCTTTTTCAGCCACCGATTACTGATAACTGACAACCGATCACGGATTACTGATATTACCCTGTGCCAAACTGGCGATCGCCCGCGTCACCCAAACCGGGGACGATGAAGCCAATGTCGTTAAGATGAGAATCAATCTGGGCAATGTGGATGGGTACGTCTGGATGTGCTTCTTGCAGGGCGGCAATGCCTTCTGGCGTGGCCAGCAAGCCCACAAACTTGATTCGCTGTGCTCCCCACTTTTTCAAAATATCTACTGTGGCAATAGCAGAGCCACCGGTAGCCAACATCGGGTCTAGCACCAGGCACACCTGCACGGTGGGGAAGGTGGGCAGCTTGTTGTAGTAAGAAACTGGCTGGAGCGTTTCTTCATCCCGGTAAAGGCCAATGTGCCACACCTCGGCACCGGGCATCATCTCCCAGATGCCATCCACCATGCCCAGCCCAGCCCGCAAAATGGGAATGAGGCCGATCTTTTCGCTTAAATCTTGCCCTGCGGCCGTACCCATCGGTGTCTCTACTTCAATATCGCTGGTTTTCAGATCGGCCGTGGCTTCGTAGCAGAGCAGCATGGCCACTTCCCGAATCAGTTCGCGGAACTTTTTTGGCTTGGTGGCAAGGTGACGCATCAGCGTTAGTTTGTGCTTGACCAGCGGATGTTTTGACTCAAAAACCATTCCTCTTCTCCTTCATAAAAGTGGCTAGTGGCTGGTTGCTAGATGCTCGTAGCGCATGCAAACCACAAGCCACCAACCACGAACCCCCAACAACATTTCATTTCATCCTCAGTTATCGTATAATCCCACGCATACAGTTTGTTGGCAACCGACGATTTATGAACGATAACGCATCAAGCAAAAGAACAATTTCCCCAGGCAAGAAGCGTGAAGACGGCCGTCTCGCTGGCCTCATGCGCCCCCAACAGTTAGATGATTTCACGGGACAAGAGCGGCTCAAAGCCAATCTGACGATTCTGATTGAAGCGGCAAAAGCGCGGCAAGAATCGCTAGATCACGTTCTGTTTCACGGCCCACCTGGGCTGGGCAAAACGACGCTAGCACACGTCGTGGCTAACGAAATGAATGTCAATATTCGCATCACGGCTGGGCCAGCCATCGAGCGAACTGGTGATTTGGCTGCCATTCTCACCAATATGCGTGCCGGTGACATTTTGTTTATTGATGAAGTTCACCGATTGGGTCGCGCTGTGGAAGAGATTTTGTACCCGGCGATGGAAGATTTTGTGCTAGATATTGTGGTGGGCAAGGGGCCAGGTGCCAAAAATGTGCGGCTGAAGCTGCCCAAATTTACTGTCATCGGGGCCACAACGCGGCTGGCGTTGCTAACTGCGCCGCTGCGGGCCAGATTTGGCGCGCTTTACCGCATGGATTTTTACGAGCAGGCAGCAATCGAGACGATTGTGACGCGGGGCGCAGGTATTTTGCGGGTGCCCATCGAGGCAGCAGGCGCAACGGAGATTGCCCTCCGATCACGAGGGACGCCTCGTGTGGCGCTACGGCTACTGCGTCGCGTGCGCGATTATGCCGAGGTGCGGGCTACGGGGGAAATTACGGAGGAAACGGCCGTTGCCGCCCTCGATCTGCTAGAAATTGACAATCTTGGCCTGGACGATCTGGATCGCCGCGTGCTGCGTGCCATCATCGAAAAGTTTGGTGGCGGACCGGTGGGTTTGGACACCATCGGTGCTTCCATCAGTGAAGAGTCAGATACGATTATGGATGTGGTGGAGCCGTATTTGCTGCAGTTGGGCTTTTTAGAGCGCACGGCGCGCGGGCGCATAGCCACCCCGCACGCCTATGCCCATCTGGACGTGCCGCTACCGCAGCACCACGTTCCTGCCAAGCCCAACCAGCCTAGCCTGTTTGCCCCGTCCAGTGAACCAGATGAGGATGATGAATAGGTATGGTGGAATTCGGCCGTTTGCTCTTGATTATTGGTGGCACCATTGCCTTGGCTGGCATTTTGGTGCTCATCGCTGCTAAAACTTTCCCGTGGCTGGGCAACCTGCCTGGCGACTTTGAAATCGAGGGCGAGAATTACCGCATCTACTTTCCCCTAGCCACCATGATTCTGGTGAGCATTTTGGGTACTGTGCTGCTCAATATCGTCATACGTATCTTTAATCGCTAAACTATTGCTTGTTTGACCATTCACCCCCCCTGTTTTATAATTTTTGGCAGCATATTTCCGAGACAATTTTGATGCAATCAACAATTCGTGTAGATAATTCCACAAGTCAAAATATTTGGCTGCCAAGCTGGATATTCGTAAAGAATCAATCCAACTCATTTCAGTTTGCCTGGTTGCTGTGTCGGATATGTATGAGGGGGCCCCGTTGACCGACTCGATGTCTGAGCCGCCTGACCCTCCTCACCCAGTTTCCCCTGTGTGTTTGAGCAATTCATTATTGGTAGCCCACTTCTTGAAGTGGGCAGCCCGCCCTGAGAGGTGGGCATTTGTCATGTCTGGTGTTAGTGCCAGCAAAAATAGCTGATGTTCTTAACGATTCTTTCAATAGTGGCCGTTGTGGCCATCATGATTTTCTTCAATGCACTTTACGTAGCGGCCGAATTTGCCACGGTATCCTCTAGGCGGACGCGCGTTAGCCAAATGGCCGGGCAGGGCAACCGCATGGCCCAACTGCTGCTGCCCATTATGCAAGACAGCAAAAAGCTGGATACGTATGTGGCAACCTGCCAGATTGGTATCACCATTTCTTCATTGGTGGTGGGGGCTTACGGCCAAAGCGTGATTGCCCAACTGCTCATCGAGCCATTTACCCGTTTGCTCACGGCGTTGGAGCCAAGCTTAGCGACCATTGGCATAGAATCTACGGCGGGGTGGGCAGAACCGGCGGCGACTTCAATTTCTGTAACGCTTGTTTTGATTTTGATTACCATTTTGCAGGTGATTATGGGGGAGCTATTCCCCAAATCGGTTGCCATCCAGTACCCGGAAACAGTGGCGATGGCGGTAACGATTCCCATGCGGATTACCCAGTTTGTGATTACCTACACGGGGTTGATAGCCTTGTTTAATGGGAGTGGAAATATATTATTGCGCTTGATGGGACGGCCGATGAAAGAGAAAAGCGGCCACGCACATTCCCCAGAAGAAATTGAGCTGCTGGTTACAGAGAGCCACGAACAGGATTTGCTCAGTGATGAAGAGCGAATTCTGCTGCGGAACACCTTTCGCTTGCGAGACCTAACCGCCAAACAGGTGATGCTGCACCGTACCAAACTTATTGCTGCCCCCACGAGCAGCAGTGTGACAGAGTTAATGAAAATTGCGTTGGATGCTGGGTTCTCCCGCATTCCGCTTTACAAAGAATCAATAGATGACATTATCGGCTTTGTGCATGTGAAGGATTTGTTCCGCTTGCATAATCAGCAAAGCGAAGAACTGAGTTCTATTTTGCGCGAGGTTGTTTTTGTGCCAGAAACGATGCCCGTTTCTGATTTGTGGAAGCGGTTGAACAGCCGCAGAAAATATTTGGCCATTGTGTTTGATGAATATGGCGGCACGGTGGGGTTGATTACCTTCGAGGATCTCATCGAAGAGATTTTTGGGGAGTTGCAAGACGAATTTGACAATGAAACGGCTTTGATAGCGAAAGATAAGGACGGCCGTATCTACCTGCGCGGTGATTTGCTGGTAACCGACGTCAACGAATATCTGGAGTTGCACCTGCCAGAAGAAAATGCAGATACGTTGGGCGGGCTTGTATTTAGTGGGCTTCGTCGTCCACCTCAGGTGGGAGATACCGTCGCCTTCGACAAAGTGACCATTCGCGTTGAGGGCATGGACGACACCAGCGTCTCAGAAGTGTCGTTGAAGCTGCCTGTCTCACAAAGCACCGAGGAACCTTTCATTGAGTGGGAGGTGGCCGACCATGACTAAATATTTGCTGTTGGCAATTTCTCTACCAGGCGTTGGCGTTATCGCTTCTGCGGCAGCGGCGGAAGCAACAGGCTCGGCCATTGGCACCTTATTGGTAGCGCTGGTTGTCATTATTTTGCTGGTGCTGCTCAACGGCCTGTTTGTAATGGCCGAATTTGCCATTATTGGTGTGCGCCCCACCCAGCTAGAGCAGATGGTGGATGAAGGCGAAAGCAAAGCACAAAGCGTGCTGGATACCGTTGAATCTCGTCAAAAGCAAGACCAATACATTGCCACTGCCCAGTTAGGTATTACCATTGCTTCGCTTGGTTTAGCTATGTATGGGGAGCCACAAATTGCCCATTTTATTGAGCCATATTTAGAAAATTTATGGTTTGAACCTTCGCATGAGCTGGTTGGAACGATTGGCTACCTAATTGCGCTGGGCTTGCTCACGTATTTGCATGTCGTGATTGGTGAGATGGTGCCAAAATCTTTGGCTTTGTCTGATGCCCCACGTATGGCACTTTTGCTCAATACGCCAATGGCAATTGCCCGCTGGATTTTGAATTATCCCGTGACAATTTTAAACCGCGTAGGTATTGCCATGCTCAGGTTGTTCCGCATTCCGCCTGCGGAGGGACATGATCGGGTGCTATCGCCGGAGGAATTGGAGCTAATTGTGACTGAAAGTACGGAGGGTGGGCTGCTGAATGAAGAAGAGCAGGAGATGATTCTGAACATCTTCGATTTCAGCGATAGGACTGTCTCTCAGGTGATGACGCCGCGCACAAAGGTGGAGGCGATTCCGCTGGATGTGTCGCGCCAGGAGATTTTGAGCATTGTAACTGAGAGTCGCCACAGCCGCTTTCCGGTTTATGAAGGGGACCGAGACCACATTGTGGGCATTTTGCACCTGAAAGATTTGGTGAAGCAAACTCTGCGCCCGGAGAGTCGTTTCGATTTGCGCTTGGTGTTGCGTACCGCACCGGCCGTGCCAGAGGATTTGCCAGTGCCTACGCTTTTGGCTGCGTTCAAGCGGCAAAAGCTGCATATGGCCATTGTGCTGGATGAGTTTGGTGGCATGGATGGCATTGTTACGCTGGAAGATTTGGTTGAAGAGGTTGTAGGCGAAGTGCGGGACGAGTTTGATCAGGAGAAGGAGCCTTATCTTGAGCTTGGCCCTGGCGTTATTGAGGCCGAGGGTGAATATCTGGTGGATGATTTTGATGATGGCTTTTGGGGCGAAGAAGAGGATTTGCCGGATGTGGAAACGGTGGGTGGATTGGTCATTTCTAAATTGGGACGGCCGCCTGCCGTGGGGGATGAAGTTGTTTACAATGAAAGAATACAAATTCGTGTGTTAGCAGTGGAGGGGCGAGCAGTGTCACGGGTGTTGGTGGAGTTTCCTGACCCGAACAAGCGGGTTGAAGCGGAAGAGGATACGGTCGTTCCCCCCGAAAATGATTGAGATAAAGAAAACAACGATTCAGGCAACTGTCATGCCTGCCTTCGCAGGCATGACATGCGAGAAATAAGGAGTAATTAGTGGAGATTGTTCGTACCATTCATGGCGAAGTTCGCTGGCTTGTTGCCCTCATTGCCATTGTTGTGATTGTTAAATTTGCTTTGGGCTTAATACAAAAGGCTGAATACAAAGAGCTTGACCGCCGACTCATGTCTGTTTTGGTGATCCTGATTGACATCAACTTGCTCATGGGGCTAATTTTGCTCTTTAATCGCGGTTTTGATCGCGTAGCGGTGGAGCATGCTACCACGATGATCATTGCGCTCGTATTAGCACATAGCAATGCCGCCTGGCGCAAATCGGAGGATAGTGCCAAGAAGTTCCGCAATAACCTGATTGTAGTTGTTCTGGTGTTGGCGCTGGTGTTTGTGGGCGTCATGCGGATTCGGGGAACCTTTTTCGTCTAAAAATCGGTGCCGGACACGGGGCAAACGGTTTTACCTGCCCTAATATTTCTGGCCCCGTGCCCTGGCATCGAATACTCACTCTAAAGTTCGTAAATCTGGCTAAATTTTTGGGTTACGTAGCGCATGAACGATTCATGCGTGAGCGGACTGCCCGTTGCTTTTTGTACCAGTTCAGCGGGGGTGAATTTACGGCCGTACTGATGAATATTCTCCCCTAGCCAAGCAACCAAAGCTGTGGTCTTGCCCTGTGCCATTTCTTCGGCGATGGTGGGGTTTTGGGAAACGGCCGTTTCATAAAACTGCGCCGCATATAGATTGCCCAAAGCATAGGTAGGAAAGTAACCAAACATAGGTCTTGACCAATGCACGTCTTGCAAGCAGCCTTCTGAATCCGTTTTGGGAACCACACCAAGCAGTTCTTGCATCTTGTCGTTCCAAGCCGTTGGTAAATCTGCTATCGCTAAATCGCCGTTGAGCATGGCCTGCTCCAGCTCAAAGCGCAAAATGATGTGGAAATTGTAGGTCAACTCATCCGCTTCTACGCGAATGAAGGACGGCTGTACTTTGTTAATCGCTTTGTAAAAAGCGACAACATCATGGTTGCCTAGCTGTTCTGGAAAGAGGGACTGCAATTTGGGGTAATGCGCCTGCCAAAAGCTCAGGCTGCGCCCCACAATGTTTTCAATCATGCGGGATTGGGATTCGTGGATGCCGCTGGACGTGCCCCGCGCTAGCGGTGTGCGTGCCAGGTCTGGGTGCGTGCCCTGCTCGTAGATGGCGTGTCCCGATTCATGTAGGGTGCCAAACAGAGATGGATTGAGAAAATCTGGGTACCAGCGCGTCGTGATCCGAGCATCATTGCGGCTGAAGCTGGTGGCAAATGGATGCACCACCGTCCCTAAATGTCCTCGGCTGAAGTCATACCCCACCGCGTCGGCAATGTAGCGAGCAAACTTTTTCTGCTTATCAATGGGAAATGGTTGGTGGACGATGCTGTCCTCTAGGGTTGCGCCTCGTTCATCAATGGCTCGGCGCAGCGGAATCAATTCTTCTTTTACGGCGTTGAAGATGGCTCGAACTTCGGCCGTTTTCATGCCGTGCTCAAATTGATCTAACAGCGGATCATATTTTTCATCCTCGTAGCCATACAGTTCGGCCATTTCTTGCACTAGCTTAACAACTTCTGCAAGATGCGGCTGGAAATGAGCAAAATCATTGTTTTCACGCGCTTCCACCCAGGCTGGGTGTGCCTTGCCGCTTACTTCACTCACGCGGCGCACAAATTCTGCTGGCAGCAGCCGCGCTTCTTTATAATTGCGTTGCAGCAGGCGAATTAGGCCGGCTTCGTTGCTGTCGTAGGGGGCATCTTGGAGATCAGCCGCTGCTTTCTCAATTAGCTCACCCATCTCATCACTTGTAAACATGGCGTGGTTCAGACGGCGCAGCGTGGTTAATTGCTGGATGCGGGCTTCGGTGCCAGCCTTTGGCATGTTGGTTTCTTTGTCCCAGCCTAGCACTGCCATTGCCTTGCCAATATCATGAATTTCATACACTTTTTGTAATAAAGTCTGGTAATTTTCGCTCATTGAGTCTATCCTTTCTAGGCAAAATGTGAACAAAATAGCGTGACCTAGTATCTCTTAAAGTGAGTATCATTCAAAATGAAAACGGCCGTTTGGTGGATTCGACGTGATTTGCGCCTGCGTGACAACCAGGCACTGGCAGCGGCAATTAACGCTGCAGCTCAGGTGCTACCACTGTTTATCATTGACCCCTTTTTTGAGAATTCTGCCTATGTAGGCGAGAAACGATACGCTTTTTTGTGGGCAGGCTTGCGGCAACTGGATGCCGATTTGCACCTGCGCGGTAGCCAATTGATTGTGCGCTACGGCCGTCCCCAACAAATCCTCTCAAAAATCATGGCAGAAAGTAGTGCAGAAGCGATCTTTGCTGAAGAAGATTTCACTGGTTACGCTCGCCGCCGTGATGCCCAAATTGGTGAATCGTTGCCGCTCACGCTAACGCCGGGCATTGTGGTGCACCCTCCTGGTACGGTTCTCAAGCAAAATGACGATCCGTACATCGTGTTTACCCCGTTTAAGAAGAAGGCGTGGTTGGCACGGCCGTTGCCCCAAGCATCTGATATTTTGCCTGCACCAGACAGAATCAATTCGCCCAAAGCCATCCAATCAGACGACTTGCCAACCAAACCAGAGTTGCCAGCAGAAATGCCATTCGAACCTGGGGAAACGGAGGCGCAACGTCGTCTACAAACGTTTGCCCAGGCCACTATTGATCGGTATGCTGCGGAACGCAACATCGTTTCGGTGGATGGGACGTCGCAGCTATCACCCTACTTGCGTTTTGGGATGCTGTCGGCGCGGCAGGCAGTGGTAACGGCCGTTTCCTGTTTACAAAACGCGCCAACCAAAGAAGCCCGCAAAGGAGCCGACACCTGGCTCAGTGAGCTTATTTGGCGCGAATTTTACGTGCACATTTTGCATCACTTTCCGCATGTGCTCCAGCGCAGCTTCCGTGCAGAATATGACCACATCGTTTGGCGCAATGAAGAGGATGAATTTGTGGCGTGGTGTAACGGCCGTACCGGCTACCCACTTGTAGATGCGGCTATGCGCCAGCTTACCAGCAGCGGCTGGATGCACAACCGCGCTCGCATGGTCGTTGCCTCATTTCTAGTGAAGGATTTGCTGATTGATTGGCGTTGGGGAGAGAAATTCTTCATGCAGCATCTGGTAGACGGCGATCCTGCGGCAAACAATGGCGGCTGGCAGTGGACTGCCGGCACTGGCACGGACGCTGCGCCTTACTTCCGCATCTTCAACCCAACCTCCCAGGCCATAAAGTTTGATCCCAGCGGCGAATATATCCGCCGCTGGCTGCCCGAACTGGCAGACGTGCCTAACGACTACATCCACGAACCGTGGAAAATGCCCCCGCTCGTACAAAAAGGTGCCAACTGCCAAATTGGGAGCGATTATCCTCAACCTATCGTAGACCACCACGAAGCACGAGACTGGACGCTGGCCGCCTACAAACACGCCCGCGAAGCTGACCTCTGGCAAGATGCTTAGGTTTTTTTGCCACAGAGAACAGAGAGAATAAAGAGATATTTTGTCTTCGTGATTCTCCATGCCTTCTCTGTGTTCCGTTTTTCAGATCAGCCAAAGTACAATTTGAGGTAAGATGGCTCCGGCTTCGGGGACGCGATAATGCCAGCCCAGCACCTCTAGCATGATATAATCCGCAATCGCCCACAGCCCAAAGCAGCCAATCGAAAAGAAGATGATGGCAATGGCAATGCCAACAAGCAGGCAGCCCTGCCCGCAGCCAAAACGGCGGGCGGTGCGTTGGAGACGGTTTGGTTCAGTGGGTAGTGGCTGGTCGTCGGTTGCTTCTGGGGATGGCTCCGGTTCTGTAGGCTCTGGTGCCTCAATTTCGCCATGCCCACTACAGCCGTAGGCGGCACATTTGCTGCCGTTGGCTCGCCAGCAGTGCGTATGGTGGCGGCTGCTATCTTCTGGGCAAATCACCACCTCATCGCCGGGGGCAAACGGATTTTTGCAAAGCGAGCACTCTTCGCCCAAAAAGGGAGATTGCTTGGTGATGGTAACGGGGGAGAGCATGGGGGATTGGAAATTGGAGATTTAACCTCCAATCTTTTTTAGCCGATTTTAATTTGATCCAGGAGCCACCTGAACAACCGTTGTAGCAAGCTAGGACGGCGTAACTGTTCTACTTCGCGCCGCTGTTGGTCTTTTAGGCGCTTGGTTTGGCTGGAACGGCCGTTTGCCGATGGCCGTGGCAAATCTGTATATTTAATGCTCAGTACGGGGTTGGTCGGCACGCCGTGAACCCTGAACTTGTCATGCCCACAGCCCAACACGGCACATTTGCCGCCGCCCAGTTCCCAACACGTTTTGTGGTACAAGGTACCGCATTTGCCACACAGCACCGGCTGTAAATCCCGGTCATCCACAAACTTCTCTACCGGATTGGCACAAATGGGGCAATGCAGGCTGAGCTGGTTGGCTGCCTCAATGTCGTTATTCGTGATGGTGAGGGGGGGCAATTCTTGTTCGTCCATTTTGTGCATTATAGCAGTAATCGGTGAACGGTAAACCGTTATCGGTTACTGAATCACCGATTACTGAACACTGAATACCGATTACCAGGAGCTTGCTGCCCAATCCGGCCAATGAAAGCTGTGCCGGGCAACTTCGGTTTTCTTCCGGTTCCAGCTAAAAAAGCCGCTGGTTTGGGCGCGCGGGTCTAGCACGTAGGCTACGTGCCAAATCTGCGTAAAAAAGTTTTGGTGAATAAATAAATCCATCCCCGATAAAAATATGCCGAAGCCGGGATGGGTATGATACCAGCCGACGATAACGGCCGTTTCATCTGGATACCGTTCGTGCAGCTTGTCTGTCATGTAGCGCCAGCTTTCTGGCGTGTACGTTACGCTGGCCCCGTGCATCACCGTGTATTTGGCAATGATGGTGTCCAGGATGTGAACGCGGTAACGGCCGTCTGGCTGTTTTTCTGGGCGAGGCCCAATGAGCACGCCCGCTACCTCGCGGTTGAGGCTGCTGAGGGCGTGGGCCTGGGCAGCACGCAAGGCTGGCTCTTCAATGGTGATGTCTACCGCTGCTGGTGTGGGATCGCCTACGGGCAGATACCGTCCGGCAAGCCGCACTCGCGCCCGGCTGGGGGCAATCACCGCACTGCTCTCGGCAGGGTCCGGTTGGGCTTCTACTTCTTCATGTACTGGCTCTGGCTCAGAAACAATGATGTTGTCTACGTCATCCGCTGGCTCAACGGGTGGACTTGATGACTCATCCTCCGGTTCCGGCTCTGTTTCGGTGGGAACGGCCGTTTCTGCCACATTTTCTTCAGCAGCGTCATCGGATTCGGCAGGTTCGGTTTCAGCAGGTGCAGCTTCTTCGGCTTCTTCTGCCTCCACGATGGCAGGTACGGCCGTTTCCACAACCATCTGGGCCAGCCACTCGCGTGAGGGGGCAACTGGTTCGCCTTCTGCATCTACCACGTCCATCGCCATCTTCACGTCGCTGTCTTTAGCTAGCTCGGCCAGCCTGATTTCACGGTATGTTTGCCACACTTCCGCTTCTATCTGGTCGGCAAACTGTTGCAGTTCGGCCAGCGTGCATTCGTGCAGCGTTTTATAGCTGCCTCCCACAGAAACCAGTTCGGTTGGGGTGAGGCGGATATTGGCGGATACGGCCGTATCCTGCCCCGGCAAATGAATTTGAATTATCGCCACGTAATGGGCCGTTGTTGATTCAGTCATAAAAAATTTAGTAAATAGTTGTTAGTGGTTAGTAGCTAGTTGAATTGTTAGCAACCAGCAACTAGCCGCCAGCCACCAACTCAACAGCGATTTGACAGTTGGCAACGTTAGGGAGGGGGATATTTTGGCGATCGACGGCCGTTAAGCGCAGGTCGTATAGGCCTAAGGGCAGCTCGCTGGTGTCCCACTGGGTTAGCAAGCCCAGATCTGTTTGGCGACGCTGCACGCCTGCTAATTGCCAAACCTCCCCCCCAGCGGGTCGGAATTCAACTTGATATCGAGTAGCCTCTGGCAAAACGGCCGTGCCAAAAATTGCCACATCTTGCCCACCCTGTGCTGTTCCTGTGGTGGTGGGTGCCAGAATGCGTAAGGCTTCGTTGGGGCAAACGGCCGCATTCAGCGACGTTTCATCGGCTAGCCCGACGATGACGCTTTCCAGGCTATTGATCTGCCGATTGAGCGCGACCACCCAGCCAAAAAGCAAAAAAAACCCAATGACAAAGCCCAAAATGCCCAAAGTGGTTGCATTAGACAATGCCAACGGCCGTTCCTGCCCGTAAGCAGCGCGCAACATGCCGCTTTCTTGCTGACGCTCCTCGTAAGAGGCATAGAATTCTTCGGTTTCGCGTGTGTGCCACACTTCGGTTTGGGCTACACGCCAGGGGGCGACGGGCGTCTCTTGCACGTCTAGTTGCTCAAAATAGCCAGGGATGGGCGTGAGCTCCCCATCTTGCCAGCCAAAGTAGCTGGCTGTATTGCCCAATGGATCAACCACCAGCCCCACATGCCACGGTAACGTGAAAGCGGCCGTATGCACCACTACATCATCGCTGGAGTAAAAAACACCCAGCCCCGGATGCGTATGGAACCAGCCCACAATCTCCAAATTGGGATATGTTTTGGCGCGTTCGTTGTGGATTTGGCTCCAGGCATCGGCAGTGAAGGTGAAATGGATTGGCCCGTGGTCGTCGTTGCGGGCGGGCAGGGCGGCCATGACCTCTACCCAAAGCTGCTCGCCGTCACGGTAGGCGTGGCCCAACAGCACGCCGCCCAACTCTGAGCGTAAATTGCTAACGCTGTGCGCCCGAATTTGGCTGAGTGCCTGCTGATGGTGAGCAACGATCACTTGATTCTCGGCAGGCTGTTGGCCATGTAGGTAGGCGTTGCTAGTCAGGTTGGCTAACGGCCGTTCTGGTAAGCTGTCAATTTCTGGCTGGCCAATCATGGGTTCGGGAGTTGTGGCGGTAGAACGGCCGTTAAAGGATGTTGATGCCGAGTTCATCCGATTCTTCCTCCCCAAGCACAATCAAGTCCTCCAGCGATTGCCCTTTTAAGCTACGCCGGTCAATGGGGAAAATTTGCTTGTGTCGCAGCGCCCAGGCAGCCGCCTTCGAGTTCATCGGGTCTTTGGGATCGAAGTTCTTGTATTGGATCATCTCGCCTAGCGTCAGCAGCAGCTCATCCAACGTTTTGGCAGGCCACCACGCCCCAATACACACCGCCCCTGTTACGTGGATGTTGGGGTGGAAGATGGGCGTTTTCCACTTGAGCTGCGGCTGCTTCAGCGGGTACTCCGCATGGAGATAAACCGTCACCTCATGCTTTTCCCGCAGCAGCGGCTTCCCCGCGGAATTGATTTTCTCCACACCTTTACAAGTAAACTGGATCAAATATTTCTCCACGGGATCGCCATCTGTATTAAGAATGTGGATAAATTCGCTGCGATTCACCAGCGCCCGAATCTGTTTGTAATCGTTTCGTAGTCTGGTTTCACGAATATCAAAGGACATTGTTTCCTCAAAAGAATGCAAAAAGCGGAAGGATGAAGTAAGAAATGCCCCACCTTCTCGCTTCTCACTGAATACTATTTACTGGATACCGGTCACCGTCTACCGATTAACCGGCCGTAACTTCGGGGAACAGGCTCAGAATATCGTCTTCGACCACGCCAGCATCGGCCAATGATTCATCTTCACTTAGCCGCTTGCCAGAGGAACGATGATCCAGGCGATAGGTGATGGGATTCGCGCCCTGGCTGGTCGGTAAGCCCATTTTGCTTACCAGTGCAGGGATCAACCGCCGCATTGGTACGTCGTCTGGGAGTTCTACCGGGGTTTTCTTGGAACCGGTAGGATCGTAGATAATTGTTTTTATGCTTGCCATTTTATGATAGCCTCCATTCGTTTTGGTTGAATTGCTTCTTGAACCACTCGCTTGAATTTAGAGTGGGTTAGGTTCAAATCAACTAGGTAATACACTTTCTAATACGCAGTTTGCCTTTTCCAGTTGCACGGTTCAGTCAAACTTTAAAAATGTCTCTTTATCGCCCGTTAGCTCCAGGTAAATACTTTCCTTTTTGCTAACGCTGCGGGCGCGGATGATGCCTAAGGGCGGTACGTCCATCTCTGCCAATATGCGGTTCAGGAACTCTTCGCTGCCGTCTACACGGTGGGTCATGCTCATTTCTCGCCGCCCGCCGCAGTTGGGGCAGGCGGATTCATTTTCGTACAGTCGCGCCATTTTACGGAAGATAGGAAACTCTTCGCCACAGTCGAGGCAGTGCATGGTAGTCACGATTTCACCGTCGAATTCCAGCACGGCATCATCGGCCAGCTGCTCTCTAGCGATAGTTAGTAATTCAGCGAGCGTGGTGGAAACGGCCGTAGCCCCATCCAGTGCTACAATTGGCTCCAACATCGCATGGCTCATACAGCTTTCTTTAACTGGGTATTCCGTGGTGTAGATGTCGTTAGTCAGGCCGTTGATCATCACCGCTTTGCCCGGCTGCACTTCCATGTCGTGGATGAGCTTTAAGGCTTCCTGCGTCTGCATCGCAGCTACAATCGAGGCGCTGGTCGGTGTGGTCGGAACCTTGCCCTGCAAAATGTTTTGCCGCGCCAGCAGCGGGCAGGAGTAGCGCAGATTGATAATTTGGTAATCCAGGTCGGTAAGGGTGCATTCATAGCATGCGCCCTGGCCGGGCCAGAATACGCGCACAATGCCCATCAGCTCTTGAATAGCCCCATCCACCCACGGCCGATTTATTTGCCAGCTAAAGCGATTGATGGAAAGTCGCGCCTCCCGGTTGTCTAGGCAGCCAACAATGGCGTCTACGTGGCGAAACACGCCCAGACCCATCTCAAAGTTGATATTGCCGTGCCACGTTTTCACGTTGACGTCCGGGTTTAGTTCTTTCACACGTTCAGCAGCGGCATCTACCTTGCGGCGGCCACGATCTGAAGCGCGGAACAGCACAGAGCGGCTGAGATTGCTGTCTTCGATGGTGTCGAAATCGGCAATAATGATATTGCCAATGCCCATGAGGGCTAAATTTTTGAGTACCTCATTACCGAGTGCCCCTGCACCGACTACCAGGATGGTGGCGTTACGTACCACCTCCTGCTGCCACCAGCTAATGTAGCCAAAGGTATGGTAGCGGTCGCTATCGGGGTCAGTAATGACGATTGTTTCAGGTGTTTCAGACATAGTTCAATTTACAATTTTTGAACACGAATGGAACGAATTGGGCAAATGACACGAATGAGTACAGCTTATTTTATTCATGAAATTCGCTTTTTCGTCAAATTCGTGATTTATTTTTAGGACAAACGCCGGAAAAAGGGCAGCTTGAATTCAGTTCTATCTACGTTTAGCGTGACCGATTTGCGCTCTACTTCGCCGCCCAGGTCACGGGGCCAAGTCACGTCTACATCGTAGGTGAGACCGGAGTGAACGCGCACCGGTAGCTCGCACAAGAAAACGCCATCGCGGTTGGTGGTGCCTGCTACATGGGCTTTGATGCCCTGGCAGCGCACCTGCACCTGAATGCCGTACAGTCCCGGGCCATCCTGCACATCCTGCACAATGACGCGCAGCTTGGTGCTGCGAAGTGGCTCTTTATCGCGCCGGAACCGTTGACGTACGGCCGTTCCCAAATTCCCACTACTGCTTCTGTTCGGCTGCGGACGGGGTTGGCTTGGCGGTGATTGCCGTCTTGCAGGCACCTGGTCTGCCCGAATGCGGATTTCTGGCATACGCACGGGCTGCTGACTTTCACCAGGAATGTCATCGCTGGTGATAGTGAGCGGCGCGTTGCGCGTGACGTTGCTCTGGGCAGGTTGTTGTTCACTCTCGTTGATTTGCAGCGTTTCACGCGCCACTTCTGGGTAGTTCACCGGAATTGGCGGGCGGAAGTGAGGTGGCACGGGTGCGATTGGTTGCCCATCAGCCATCGTTTCCAGATTGGGTGTGCCGTCACCAGGGGCATAGGCTAACTTCTTGCCTAGTTTGTCTCGCTCGGTGGCGCTGCGCTGAATTTGGTGTCGCAAAAATGTGGCCGCACGCTTTACCAGTTGCCCTGCCGGACTGTACTCGCCCGGCGGTGAAGCCGGATCGAGCTGGTAGAGCGGATACCCGCTTTTCCAGGCGTGGGCGGCGATGGATAGTGACAGCCAGGAAACAGTCGTATCGGAGTTGGAGATAGCCGTGCTTGCGGTTAATAGTGCGGCGACTTCTTCGTTTTCAGCCAATCCAGTTTCAGTGAGTAAGTCGTGGAGGGCAATGCGAACGGCCGTACTGCCCCCAGCTACCAATCGTGCAAAATCGTGCATGGTGGGGTCATCCACCACGCCTGCCGCAAGTAACAATGCTTTTGCCCGCGATTTTGTGAAATCTGCGACTGGCTCCTCACTTTTGTTCAAGTCTGCAATGAGCCAGTCGGTCAGCCGTACCGCAAAAATTGGCAGATGGGCATCATCGAGTTGTGTTAGCAAAGGTTTTGTTGCAAGGTCTGTCATGAGACGTTCCTACGTCGTAATTAGGTGACAGTCACTTCCGAAGTGACTGTCACCTTTGGTAAAATTAGATCGCTAGGCTAGTTTCCAGCTTGTGCAGGCCGTCCCAGACGCGCATCAGCTCTTCCAGATCGGATACGTTTTCCAAATCCATTTCCATCGCTTCGCGCAGTTCTGGTTTTTGCAGATTGCGATCATGCTGCTTCAGCATTGGCTTGACGATGTGGGTATTGAAGTCTCGCTCGGCCTTGGTAGCTTCCAGCCAGAAGAGGCGGCGCAACCGAGGTAGCAGGTCGTCATCGTTGAACAGGTCATTGAGAATCTCGCCAAAGATACGGTTGACCTTGACAGCCACGTTGTCCAGCTTGTCGGCGTAGCTCATCTCAAAATCTGCCTGCGGTGTTTCTGAACCAGATTCACCGAGTAGGCTAATGCCCAGATCGTCAGCGGGCTGGGCTGGTTCATCCAGGATCGAGATGTTGATTTCTGGCTCATCGGCCACCGCTTCGGCCGCTTGCTGGGTGTTGTTAGCCGCGGGCATGTTCACTGCCATTTCCTGCCGAACAGAGTCCACACCGTGCAAAGCCACATCCAGCAGCCGCTCGTTGGTGTTCAGCGACAGTTCGCGCTCACCAGCGTCTAGCCGATGGTGGACAGAGCGTTCTGGTTTCATGAGCTCGTACATGGTGGCCTGCTGGCAAACATGCCGGAAGTTGCGCCCGACGCGCTCTACTAAAACGTTGAACGCCTCATCCAGATTTAGGCCATCGGCCGTTTCGCCGGGAATAGCGTAGCTGTACTCTTGCTCGTAAGCAGCGCGGTGCAGGCGGCTGTGAATCTCGTGTGCTTCCAGGGTGCGTTCTAGCTCGGCGGCAATCACATCGGCCGCTTCTGGCATGAACTTGGAGACGGAATCCTGCAAGATGAGCTCCACCTGGAAAAGAATGCGCTTGATCGGAATTTCGATGCCGCTGGTTCCCCAGATGAGGTTATCGTAGGTTACGTCTCGGTCATCCCAATATTCGGTGCCATAATTTTCCAACAATGTTTCTACTTCACGCTGGACTGCGTCTTGCACCATGCCCTTGATGCCATTGAGCGTGGGGCGCAAGGTGTTGCGGAAGCGAGCGTCGCTGTTGGTGCGATTGTTCAGCTCTAAAAGTGCATTGTGGAAGGCACGCGGCAGCTCTTTTTGCTGGCGAATGAGTACATTTTCAAAGCGACGTTCTTGCAGCTGTTCCCAGCTATTGGCGAAGGGTGGGTGTACACCGCGATGCGCCAGTTGCTTCTCATAGTAGTAACGCAAGGCTTGCAGGCTGTTGCGTATGCGGGTGGCCGCTTCTCGGAGTTGGCTGCGAACCCGCTCGGTTTTAATGAAGGCAATCAGCTTTTCACGCAGGAGCGGCACTTCGCTGAGGTTGAGGAGGGATTCGGCCGTTTCTGGATCCAGTGGGTCAGTCGAATTAACTTTGCCTAACTGGTCGCGGAAAACCTTGAGAATGCGCTCGGTTTCGCTGGCGAATTCTTCTGGAGCGTTGTCTGGGTCCTGCACGTAAAGGGCAGGTGGAGCCATGACCAGGAAATACGGCCGATTATTGCCGCGATCCCGGTAACGCTCCCAGTAGTTGGGGGCGATGTAGCGAGTCACTTCTTTCACTTCCAGCTCTGCTTCTGGCAAGCCAGAGTTGAGGCGGTCGAAGGCTTGGCGTACGTTGCCGCCGTTGACGGCCAGGAAGATTTTGCTGGCGGCTTCATCCAAATCGCCACCACTTAGGCCAAAGAGGCGATTTTCTTTAATCCAGTTGACGGCTGAGAGGGATTTCAACTCATCCACGCGCTGGCGTCCGGCGTCAGTGACGAGGACGATCATGGCGTCTTCGCGCTTCATTTCTTCCAGGGTGATGGCTTCGTGCAGCTTCATGCCAGCGCCCAAGCCAGGCACATCCACAATGCGGAGGTAGCCGTTCATGAGCAAGCTTTCTTGCCCGTTTTTAGGCTGAATTTTGAAGGTCGCGGACTTGATGAGCCGAATTTGACGCTGCTGGCTGCCTTTGAAACCGTCTTCGCGCAGGTGGCGGAGAGAGTCTTCGTTGTCCAGGGCCAGGCTCCGGGGAGCTGGGGGGCCGTCGGCGTAGAGCGCGTTGTTGTTTTCGTAGGAGTCAATGCAGTCAATGAGGATTTCTAAATATTCATCACGCTCGGTTTTGGCGTTGTCTGAGCTGTCTTCCATGATTTGCTCAATGGCTTCACGGGCTTGCTCGCGCTCGCCGTCGTTGATGATGTCGAAGCCGTCAATCTCGGCCAGTTGGCAGAGGCGGCGCACGCGCTGGGCAAATTCGTCTTGCGTCCAGTAAGTGAGGACGAGGGATTCAGCTTCCCCTTCATCAGCTTGTTCGATGTAGACGATGGTGCCGGTAACGGCCGTTACTGCCCCAGTTGGCAATAAATTGCGCCCTAGCAGGCCATTGATGAGGGTGCTTTTGCCCACGCCTGTTCCGCCAAAAAAGACGAGGGTGTAGGTGCGCTGAGCCAAAATCTTTTGCGCTTCGTCCACGCTTTGCTGTGCCTGAGGCACGGCGCGAATGAGGTAATCGCGTGTTTGGTCAATGACTTTTTGCATGTGTACCCAATGTTCTACCTGGGCGGGACTGATATGGGGAAGTGTTTCGAGGGAAACTTTTAATTCCTGATATTTGTCGGTTTTCTTTTTCGGGCTCATTATTGCGTATACCTTCCTTGCAAAGATTTTTATCCACAGATTTTGCAGATTTCGTTTACAGATTTTCTGTTTGGTAATTATATTTGGTGCCACAATGCAGGAATGGCCGCGATGTGGCGGTACACTGGTTTATACGCAGGGTTGGGGGAAAGGTTGCAGGGTTGGGGGATTTGCTTTTTATGTGCAAAAGGGCGAGACAGGCGGTAGAGGCATTGTGTTGCTTGGCATGATCTGTTTCCGTCTGTCTCGCCTCTACAATTTCTTATGGGCTGCTTATTGATTTTGGCGTGTTTGTGTGTTACTCTTTCTGTTCATAACGCACTGCGTTATAGTTGTGGAGGTAAATTGTGATGATGGGAGCAACACAATTAGCAAAACGATTTGAATCGAAAGATAGCCTACCAGTGTGGGTGCGTTTGCTGCGCCAGAAGGACGCCGCGCATCTGGTGGATTTGTTTGAACATATGGGGCCGGAGAGTCGGTATCGGCGATTTCACCAGCCAATGGATGATGTGACGGCTGAACAAGCGTGGGATGAGGCAGAGAGGATTGCAACGGCCGTTCCTGAAGAGCAGCTAGGTCTCATTGCCTTTTCTGATCTGCCGGGCGAGGGTGAAGTGGCTGTCAGTGCGGCGCGGATTGTGTGGCTGTCTGACAACAAGGCGGAAGTTGCTATGTCGGTGCGGGATGACCGGCAGGGGCAGGGCATTGGCAAGCGGCTGCTAACGATGGTGCTGGAACTGGCAAGAATTACTGGTGCAGATTCTGTAGTGGGGCTGGTGCAAAACGATAACGAACCGATGTGGTATCTGTTTGATCAGCTACCCTACCTGATGAAGCGCACGGTGGACGGGACGGAGTCTGAAATTGAGCTGGATTTGACGAGAAGAAAAGAAGGGGTGGAAACGGCCGTTTAGCCGCTGTCACCTTTTCTTTTTGATGGGATCTATTTTGCCTAGTTGTTGATGACGAATGGCAAGAAGATAAGCGCATAATTTACTGTAACGGTAATAACTGCGGTTGTCGTCGTTGTGCCATCTGAAATGGTGTACGAGAACTGATCGGTTCCGGTAAATCCATCATCTGGTATGTACAATATCTCTGTTCCACTAATTGTTGCCGTTCCGTTTGCTGGATTACTCACTGAGACAAGCGTTAAGCCACTTCCTTCCACGGGATCATCATCGTTATTAAGAACCTCAATGGTGATTTCTGTTCCAGCGGTTGTTGTTGCCGCATCGTCATTGGCTTCTGGCGCGTCGTTGACCGAGATGATGGTGACGGTGACGGTAGCAACGTCGCTAAACTCGCCGTCTGTAACTGTGTATGTGAAGATATCTGTTCCGTAATAGTTGGGATCGGGCGTGTATTGAATTTGGTTGCCATTGCTAACGGCCGTTCCGTGTGCAGCATCACTTACATTGGTAACGGAGAGGGAATCACCATCCGGGTCTGTGTCATTACTCAATACATCAATCATCACCATTGTATCTTCGTTCGTCACCGGGGCGTCGTCTTGCGCTTCTGGGGTATCGTTGCTGCCGCCAACATTCACAATCACCGTTGCGGTGTCGCTGCCGCCATTGCCATCGGAAATTGTGTAGGTGAACACCTCGGTGCCGACGAAGTTGAGAGCCGGTGTGTAATCAATTTGGCCTGCGTTGTGTACGGCCGTTCCGCCATTATCAGTAGCACCCACAGCAGCAATTGAAAGCGTATCGCCCGAATCTGGGTCGGTGTCATTGGCGAGAACGTCAATCTGGGTGGTTCCACTATCCTCAACAACACTTGCGCTATCGTCATTGGCTGTCGGTGCATCATTGACTGGACTATCGGTGACAGTGATGGTTACGGTAGCAGTGTCGCTGCCGCCGTTGCCGTCGGAAATCGTGTAAGTGAACACTTCTGTGCCGACGAAGTTGAGTGCAGGTGTGTAGTCAATTTGGCCAGCGTTGTGGATGGCCGTTCCACCATTATCCGTCGCGCCCACAGCGGTAATGCTCAACGTGTCGCCAGAATCTGGGTCAGAATCGTTAGCCAAAACGTCAATCTGCGTTGTGCCGCTGTCCTCAACCACTGAATCAGAATCATCGTTAGCAGTCGGCAGCGTATTAATGTGCAGCGTTGTAAAATTACGGGTTGAAGATTGTGTGCTTGTTGTGACGTTACTGGCAATAATCGCCCAATAGTAGAGGGTATCTGTATTAAGCCCACTGGCATTGTACGAAGTTGTAGGGCTAATAATGCCCGTTTGATTAATCACAGGTGAACTTAGATCAGACTGCTCAGACACAATCAATTGATATTCATCCGCATTTAAAGCAGTTTGCCATGAAAATATTGGTGATAAAGTAACATTAGTCTCATCCTGAACAGGAGACGTGAGCAGCGGTACCCCCGGAGGAGGTGGTGGGGGCGTATCACTCGTTGTGAACACCCATTGTTCAGACCAGGTACTATCATCGGCATTGTGGGCAATGACTATCCAATAATATGTATCAATGTCTAGTGGGGCAGGGGGCGTATAAGAAGTTCCTGTAAGGCCAGTCGGATTCAACTCCAGCGATCCCATATTTGAATTATTATCAATTCGTAATTCATAGCTGGTTGCATTGGCGGCTGCTGCCCATGAAAAGGTTGGGGTGAGTGACACAGTTGACCCATTTAGGGGTGTTGTTTGAACGGGGATGTCTGGCGCTGGTGAAGCGCCAGCACCTAGCAAAACCCCTTCATAAGGTGCAGTAGATACGTCGTAGGTTGAACCATTGGGTGTAAAGAGAATAACTTGTTCGCTGGAGAGCGATTCTGTGTTGTATGAATATTTGACTCCTGCCGACCCGTTTGCATTTTCTATACCAACGGTTGCAGAACTTCCATGTGCCCGAATATTGTCACCCACTAAATAGCGGTATTGAAGCTGTATATTATTGCTTCCTTCATACAAGATAACAAAAAACGTGCCTAAAGGTGTTGGGTCATTCCAAAATCCAACATTGGTAAATTGAATAATTAGTTTGCGATTTGGCGCAGTGCCAATGGTCTGATAATAGATAAATTGGTCTTGGCTATTGTAAGTTGTTGTATCGTCCCAGAAGGGGGCAATATAGTTATCTGGGTTACGATTATGCGCGATGTCGTCATTAGTGTAGTCTGTTAGATCATTATTATTGAAAGAAACATATCCATTTGAAGAGACATAAAAATCGCTGTATGTGTTGCCGAAAAAGGTGAAGTTAAACCCAATGGGTAAGGCTGCTGATCCGACATCGTCACCATTCACACCTGTATCAATACCCTGATAATATGTTTCTGGTGGCAGATCGGCTTTTGCTGTTGGCACTGTTGCGTAACCAAACAGCAAGATTATGATAAACAGTGCCTTAAAGATAGGTCTAGTTGGATGATTGTGTGAAAAAGTTGTAGTTAATAGGTGCTTGGTTTTCATTGGAGCCCCCTGATCCATTTATCATTTGCTTTTGCAAAATGAGCGGTGTTTTTCCTCAATATAAATCCGCCTTGCAGCAAGTAGATGGTTCATCTATTTGCAAACGACTATAAATGAAGGGGTAATCCGTGGTTGGATATTACTTGCAGGAAGTGGATTCCTGTCTGTCAATTATTCTGATGGGATTGGCGTACTTCACCCGAAACAGTTGCAAAGACTCTATGTGACGAAAAGCCTCTTACTGACAAAAGAGGTTAGATTTTTTGCGTGTGACAAGCAATGAGGGAAAAGTACTGTTATGGAGAACGGCCGTCGGTGCGGGATGACCAGTAGAGGCAAGGCATTGGCAAATGGCTGCTAACGATGGTACTGGGACTAGCGGAAGTCACTAGAGGGATTCCGTATTGACATTCATCACGTTTCTAGATCGATTTAAGATCGTTTGTGGTTTAAAGTAAATAGTGGTTGACGACAACGGCCGTTCCATTACAATGACCTGAGGTGAAATGAAATTTCACTAGGCGACAACCCCAAACTGTAGGAGGTGTTTTATGAGTGGACCCTGGCGACAACGCAGCAGCCTGTGGCAAGCAGATATTGCCTCGATTGTGCTGCTCATCCTGTTTGTTTTGGCCATCTTTGGTCTGGAAGCGTGGCTTCAGCCCCAATTTACCCCCACAACCCTTGTTCTAACCGGCATTGTGATGGCTTTGGTGCCTGCCGTTGTGTGGCTGGCCTTTTTCTACCGGCGAGACCGGTTAGAGCCGGAACCCAAGCATCTGGTGGTGCAAATGGTGATTTTGGGCGGCCTGCTGGCAAGCGCTGTGGGCATTCCCCTGGTGGAAGGTGTGTTTGACGTGCCAGCCTGGCTGAGCAGCAGCCCCGCGTGGGCACAGCTGCTGGGCGGCTTTTTGATTGTGGGCATGATTCAGGAATTTTTGAAATATGCGGCCGTTCGCTTTTCTGTTTATTACGCAGATGATTTTGATGAGTCCATTGATGGCATCATTTATACAACGGCCGTTGCCATTGGTTTTGCCGTCATGCTCAACATAAACTTTGTGGTTAGCTCTGGTGGCGTAGATTTAGGCTCCGGAGCGATTCGCATGGTGCTGACGACGCTGGCTCAGGCCAGCTTTGCCGGTATTGTGGGCTACTTTTTAGGGCGGATGAAATTTGAGAAACGGCCGCTCTGGTGGATGCCGCTCGGTTTAACCATTGCTGCTGCCCTAAACAGCCTGTTCACCTTCCTGCGTGGCAACTTGAGCCAGGGCAATTTGGGTGCAGTCAATAACTGGATTGGGCTGATTTTGGCGGCTGTGCTGGCTGGCGTTGTCACCTGGTTCCTGGCCCGCTCAATTCAGCACGATTTGGCCGTGCACGGAGGTGACTAAGATGACTCCTGTAAGCGTTCCCCAACAAAACATGGCCCACGAGCGCCGCTCCGCGCTGCTGGTGGTGGGATTGGTTATTTTGAGTTTACTAATCGGCTGGCAGGTGAAAACGGCCATACAAAACGCCACCCGCACCGTAGAAGTTAGCGGCCTAACCGTAAACGTACCCGATGGCTGGCTGGTGCAAGAAGGCGCAGGCGATCTGCTCTTTGTGGCGCGAAATCCGCTGGCGATTGATGAACTGTACCGCGTCAGCCAACTGCCTGCCGAACCCGATTTGGCCCCGGATTTAGCCGCGCTGGCCGAGAACCGCAACCTGGCTCGCGCCCGGCTGGATGACAGCTACCGCGTCTTGTCTGCCGAGCCAATCGTCTTTGCCGGACGCGATGGGTACAAGGTGAGCTTTGCCCGCGTTGATCTGGATTCACCCGGCATTCCGCACGTCATTGAAGGGCTGGATTACTACTTCCCAGAAGGTGATCGGGTCAACGTTCTTTCTTTAGAAGCTGAAAGCGAATCATTTGCGGATGCACTGCCTGCATTCCAGCGATTTGCCCAATCTATGACAAACACAGGAGGGTAAGGCATGAAACGACTCCAAAACTCCCCTTTGCAACTGCTCTTTTTACTGCTGCTGCTCTTTTCGTTCACGGCAATGGCATGCCAGCTAGGGTCTGCGTTGGAAGAGACCCCCACGCCTCGTGCTCGGGACGATGATGATGACGATGGCGACGACCCGGAACCGACGGAAGAACCAGAGCCGACGCCCGTCGCGGTGGAACCCACGCCCGAGCCCGAATCTGGCGATAACAACGGCAACACGAGCAACACCAACAGCGGCGATGTGACTCCGATTGAGCGGCTCCAGGCAGCGACGGTTCAGATTTTTGCCAAGCAGGTGATAAACGGCCGTCTTCAAACCGTCTGGACGGGATCAGGCACCATTGTCTCGCCAGATGGCGTCATTTTGACCAATGCCCACGTTGCGGCCCCGTCTGCGCCCGGCCTGGCTACCCTGTACAACGACCCAGAGCTGCTCTTTAGCGATGAGCCAGACCAATTGGTGGTTGCTCTCAGCGCCTCGGCCGATCAGCCCCCAACAGAGATGTACATTGCAGAACTGGCCGCCGCCGACGGCGCGCTTGACCTCGCTGTCATCAAAGTAACGGCCGACTTGGACAGCAACGCGCTTGATCTGTCATCGCTAAACTTACCCTTTGTCGAGATTGGCAACTCTGACGAAATCAGCCTGGGCGAAGAAATTCGCATTCTGGGCTACCCCGGAGCGGGTGGTGAAACGATTACCTTCACACGCGGTAATGTGGCGGGCTTCGAGAGCCAAAACCGCGTCGGTGATCGCGCCTGGATTAAAACAGACGCCACCATCTCCCCCGGAAATTCCGGTGGCTTGGGCGTGAATGCCGCTGGACAAATCATCGGCGTGCCATCCTTTGGCCAGGAGGCGATTGGTGGAGCTATTAACCGCCTGCGCGCCATCAACTACGCCTTGCCCATGCTGGAAGCAGCAGAGGTGAGCAATAGCTACGCTAGTCCCTATGTGGTTCCCGGCACGGGCCAGGAGCAGTTCAGTTTCATCACTTGGGCAGATGATTATAGCGATGCAGATCAATGCCCAATTGGCCCCCGCAACAGTTACCCCAGCAACACCACGTTTACTGTAGCCGTCTTTGAATTCAGCGGATTGACTGACGGGCAGCAGGTATTGGTGGCCTGGTGGCTCGAAGATGAGCTTATGACTACGTCTGTCTTTGAGTGGAATGAGGGGTCGTCTGGTGACTGTACGGCGTTTTACTTCCATAACTATGGCGATCCGATTCCCAATGGCAATTATGCAGTAGAAATTTATGCCGGGGATGGGCTAGAGTTTGTGGGCTTGGCAGAAACGGCCGTTGGCGGCACCACAGCCAATAATTCCGGCAACACAGGTAACAACAATGATAGTAAAGATAGTGTGGTCGTTGAAGGTGAAATTATTGATGCCGACAGCGGCAAGCCGTTGAGCGGCGCGGTCATCTTCATCTTGCAGCCCGGTACCGATTTAGACGCCTGGTTAGACGACCCTACCGATGCTGGCGTGTACACCTACGCCGAGACAGACCAGAACGGATACTTTTTCCTACCGCAGCCATTGCAGCGCGGCGTGGAATATCCTGGCGTAGCTGGGCTAACTGGCTACTATAACAACGATGGCTTCCTGGCCTTTACTGACGAGGACCCAGATTCAATTTATTTGACTTTGGAGTTAAGTAAATAGGTTGCGAGTTTGCAAGTGGCAAGTTTGCAAGTCAATTGCCATTTGTAACTTCTCTCAAAATTTAAGCGTGGCGCCAAATGGTGCTGCGCTTTTTTGTTTTGCAACTAGAATTCATTTTCCGGCGTATAATGAGCAAGTCACAACCTACAAGTCACAACCTAAAGGAGGTTATGTGGGTAAGTTATTTTTGCTTTCTCTAATTTTTTTACCCTTGTTATTGTTTCATTACTTTTTGATGGCAGATCATCATCGCCGAATAAAAAATTTTCTAAGAAAGCATAGTTACGAAGCGTTGGAAATTTCTAGGCAAGCACAGCATTCAAACGATGTTTCATACAAAGTGTTGTATGTTAGCAATAAAAATGAACTGTTTCGAGCGCGTTGTTCGGTAGGATTTTACCGGAGGCTATATTGGTCAGAATCAACTTTTTTATACGTTGCCTCGCCAGAGCGTATTGAACAGTTGCGCCGTATGGATTGGCAGTCGGATGATATTCCCTTCAAGGCAAAATCTGAAAAAGAAAAAGTGATGGACGGACTTAGCAGTGTCTTTAAACATGAGCGTATTTGGGCAGTGAAAGCAGTGCCTCAAATGAATCAAGTTGATGACCAAGTGCTCCAGTTGGTAAAAACTATTGCCTCGAACGATGAAGACCTAGAAGTGCGTGAAGTGGCAACAGTAATTATGAATAAACTTCAAATATTCGAAGAAGGATAAGTATAAAGATGCGTATTATTTTGTATTTAGGTAAAGGTGGTGTGGGGAAAACGACGGTGGCGGCGGCAACGGCCGTTCGCAGTGCCGAGTTGGGGTACAAAACCCTGGTCGCCAGTACTGACATTGCTCACAGCCTCGCTGATTCGCTAAATGTACCCCTGGCCGCAACGCCAGTGGAGGTTGCGCCCAACCTGTGGGCGCAGGAAATCAGCGTGGTAGCCGATATTCACAACTACTGGGGGACGCTGCAAGAGTTTGTCTCTGGCATGTTGCGAAATGGCGACAGGATTAACAATGTGGTGGCCGATGAGCTGTCGGCCTTCCCCGGCATGGATGAGATTGTCAGCCTGCTGCACATCAATAAACAGGCCAAAGAGCGCAACTTTGACCGCGTGATTATTGATGCAGCTCCCACTGGTGAAACAATTCGCCTGCTCACTATGCCAGACACGTTCCGCTGGTATGCAGGTCATTTGAGTCGGGGGCGGAGCAAGGTGGTGAATGCGTTACGGCCGTTTGCTGGTCGCCTCCTGCAGGGGCCAGCCGAGGTGCTGGAAGCATTAGAAAAGCTGGATACTGCCACAGGTGAGCTGCGCGAAACTTTAAGCAACCCCGAAATCAGCAGTTACCGAGTAGTGCTGCAACCTGAAAAAATGGTTGTGCGCGAGGCAGAACGTGCCGTGAGCTACCTGGGACTGTTCAACTATCCTGTTGATAGCGTCATCATCAACCGTATTTTGCCAGAATCTGCTGAAGAAGGGCCATTTTATGCTCAACGGCGGGCGGTTCAGGCAAAATATTTGCAGATAATAGAAAACAATTTCAGCCCACTCCCCCTGTGGCGTGCGCCCTACTACGCACATGAAGTTGTTGGTACAGAAGCACTGTCTCGCCTGGCACATGATTGCTTTGGACAGGCTGACCCTGGCGACATCTTTTATCGTGGTGCGTTGCAGGAGATTGTGGAGCAAGAGGACGGCCGTTACCTGATGCGCCTGCCCATGCCCTTTGTCACTGGCGGGGACGTGCGGCTACGCAAGCGCGGCGACGAAATGTTCATCACCATTGGCAACTTTAAGCGAGAAATGATCTTGCCCACTGTGCTAGCCAAACGACGCGCCGGGGGCGGCAGCCTGCAAGATGGCATCCTGGAGATTACCTTCCTGCCGCCAGACCCTGTGCCTGAAGCTGTGTAACTGCTAGAGAAGTTCAACTTTGCCAAAAGTTGAACTTCTGTTTCCCCTGTGGCTTTATCATTTGTGTAGAGAATGTGTACATCTCATGAGAGCCGTGCCAACTGTGCAACTCACCTCCCAAGTGCCCGTAAAGCAGCCATAACCTACTTGAGAAAGGAGTGTGAGAAATGTCAAAAGAATCCGTTTTGAAGATAGAAGAAACCCGCAAGCTCCAACGCCGCCAATCTTGGCCAGCCTACGGCGTTATCGCCATCGGGTTAGGTCTATTGGCCAGCCAAATTTTTGGCTTCGACATGATTGATGTGCTGTGGCCTGGTTTTGTATTGGCGCCCGGCTTGCTATTGCTGTGGCCAGCCTACAACTCTACGCCAGAGCACCCCAGTCGCTTGAGCTTTTTGGCCGTCCCTGGCGCATTATTTATCACAACCGCCATTCTGCTGTTTGTGATGAACCTGAGCAACTATTTTGAAGCCTGGGCGTATAGTTGGCCGCTTGTTTTTGCTTCGGTTGCCTGGGGTTTGATGTACATGCGTCGCTTTGATCCTGACCACAACATTCACCGAAGCGGCTTTCGCTTTATGCGGTTTATGGTGCTGCTAGCGATGGGGTTGGTTGTGTTTTTTGAGGTCGTGGTCTTTGGCAGCATCAATCCGCTGTTGCCCCTGGGTGTGATTGGTTTTGGTATCTATTTGCTGGTTAAGGAACGACGAGCTAGTAAACAGTAATTGGTATTTAGCCGCGGTTTCTTACCGCGCAATTCAAAATAATGGAGAAAAAAATAATGGCTAAGAAAAAAGCAGAAAAAGTAGAAGAAGTTGAAATGGCAGAAGAAGTTGTCATTGAAGAAGAAGATTTGGCTGAAGAAGCTGAATCCTGGACGGAAGAGTTTGTGGCGGCGGGCGAGGATTTGGTGAGTATGGTGAAAAGTTTCATGCACGAAACGGCCGTTCGCCGGGTCGTTGTCAAAAATGAGGAACGCAACATTAACCTCTCTTTGCCGCTGGCAGTTGGCTTGCCGGGCATTGCCCTAGCCATTCTGTGGGCACCGTTCATTGCGGCTGTGGCCGTGGTTGGTGCATTGGCAATTGACTGCACCATCACCGTCGAGCGTGTGGCAGAAGAAAAAGAACCCGAAGCCACCCTCGCCACCGAGTAAATGATCGGCCACGGATTGCGCGGATTAATTGGATTAAAAAATCTGCGAAAATCCGTGGCTAAAAATTATTGGCGCAGTTGGTTGCTGAGTGATGCCAGTTCCTGGCGGAGTTCGGCAATCTCCTGCGCCGATTTTTCATCCTTAAAAAGCTGCCAATGGTGCTTGGTGTAGGCCAGATGGCTGCATTGCAGAAAGAAGTGCGCGGCTTGCCGATTGGCACGAAAGCCACGATTGATGAGCATGTTGAACAGATAAGAAACGCGCTTGCGACCAGAGCCGGCAATCATAAATTGGTTGGTGGTGAGGATGCCGAGCGCTACTTCCTCGGCCAAATACTGGCGTAGCCAACGACGCTCTTGCAGCACCGCCCAGACGATGATGCCAAACACCAGCAGCACGCCTCCCCAATCAAACAGCAGCGCCACCAAAATGAAGCCATTCCCCAGCGTGACGGTAAGGTTGTGAAGAAAGTGTAGAAAAACGGCCGTCATCCATCCCAACATTGGCAGCACAATTTTTATCCACTGTTCGGTTGCCAGACGCGCAATGGCAATGCCAAGCCCAGCAAAGCTGCTAAAAAGAGCGTGGTTCAGGCCAAAGACAACCGCGCGTAGCACAATGTTTGCTCCCCAAGCTTCAACCCCGCCTGTGTTAAATGTTTGTACAAAATAGTACACATTTTCCACCATGGCAAAGCCCATTCCCACCATGGCCCCGTAGATGATGCCATCCAACGGGCTGTCAATCTCGCTGCGCCAAAAGATGAAGATGGCAACGAGCGCCATGCTTTTGATCGTTTCCTCGACGGGTGGACCGATGAGCGAGGGGGCAGCCGCTTGGCCCAGCTCATCTCCCAAAACGAGGAGCAGAGGGACGCTGAGGGCGGTGTTTAGCACAAAAGAGATGAGAATGGCAGGGATGGCTCCCCACAAAAAAGCGGCGGCTAGCAGCCACAATGGTTCCTTTTCGTACCTATCGAACCAGTAGATGATGCCCACGTACACCATAGTTGGAATGGTGGCGGCGATGATGGAGAGAAGGAGTACGGCCGTATCACTCATCTCGTCCTCCCACAAAAAACCTGACAGGTTTACTGTCATGAAGCGCGGAAAAACCTGTCAGGTTTGCCATTATAAAATTAACATCGCGTCGCCAAAGGAGAAGAAGCGGTATTTTTGGGCAACGGCCGTTTCATACGCCTGCAGCATAAAATCTCGGTTGGCAAAGGCAGCGACTAGCATCAGCAAACTGGAGTGGGGCAGGTGAAAGTTGGTGATAAGCGCATCCACAGCGCGGAAGTTGTAGCCGGGGTAAATGTACAGGTCGGTGGGGGCGGTGAAGGCGGCGACGGGCTTCCAGGGGCAAAGATTGCTCGTTTCCCCGCTGGCATCACGGGCGCTAATTGTTTGCAAGCTGCCGTTGATACCTGCCGAGCGCAGGGCGGCCGTTTCTAGCGTTCGCATGGAGGTAGTGCCAACGGCAATGAGGCGACCCCCGGCTAATTTGGCTTCGTTGATGCGCTGGGCGCTTTCAGGCGTTAGGCTGGCCCATTCGGAATGGATGGTGTGCGCCTCCACGCGCTCTGCTTCGACCGGTTTGAAGGTGTCTAGCCCGACGTGCAGCGTCACCGTTTCAAAAATGACCCCCTTTTCGCGCAGCGCCAACAGCAAATCTCCTGTGAAGTGCAGCCCGGCGGTGGGGGCAGCGGCAGAACCAGTTGGGCGCGAATAGATGGTTTGGTACCGTTCTGCATCGTTCAGCGTTTGGTGGATATAGGGTGGCAGCGGCGTGTGGCCGATGCGGTCTAGCCAGTTGTCCAGCGGTTGATTGAAGCTGAGTTCGCGCTGGGGACCGTTGAGAACGGCCGTTACCGTTGCCACCAGTTCCGTTTCATTTCCATCATGATCCAGCAGATGAATTTGGCTGCCTTCTTTGAGCCGCTTGCCGCCGACCATCGCTTGCCAGGTGCCATTTTCTTGCTGGCTGAGGAGCAATATTTCTGCTTTGCCGCCGGTGGGTTTACGGCCGTACAGGCGGGCAGGTATCACGCGGCTGTTGTTGGCCACCAGCACATCGCCAGGCTGGAAATAGTCCAAAATATCGGTGAAGATTTGGTGTTTGATCGTTTCGTCTGCCCGATTGAGTACCATCAGCCGGGAGGCGTCTCGTTGCGATAACGGCCGTTGGGCAATCAGCTCCGGCGGGAGAGTGTAGTTAAACTCCGCTGTGTTCATAAACCTATTTTAGCTGGCAGCCAGTAATTCCCAAAGTGGAGTTTTTTAGCATTCTTGTTGGTTTTGTGGGCGCAAAGCAGTCGGTTGGTCATTGTATATCAACTGATCGGTTGATGGTTTTCGCCGTTTTGTAGCTAAAATCAAAATAGGTCATAGTAAAACATGACCTGCTGCATGACTTCCGGCACATTTGGCAACGGCCGTTTGCCGGTAAACTTACACCCAGATTCAGAAAACAGCTCTGCAATCGGTAAAAAGTTTTGAAACACAAACAATCAAAGATTAAAAAGATTTCGCGGATTGGAAGCATAAAATCTGCTTAATCTGTGAAATCTGTTGATAGAGGATTTTGAAAACTTTTTCCATGCAACTCAAAGGGAGAAAACAATGTCATCCATTGTGGAAGTAAATGAATTACACAAACAGTACAACCCGCCCGATGGCGTAACGGCCGTTCAGGGCGTCTCTTTTGCCATTAAGCAGGGCGAGATTTTTAGCTTGCTGGGGCCAAACGGAGCGGGCAAAAGCACCACTATCTCCATGTTGAGCTGCCTGCTGTCTCCTACTGGCGGCGATGCCACGATCGATGGCCGTTCTATTAGTAGGGAGCCGAAGCAGGTGAAGCAGGTCATTGGCGTGGTGCCGCAGGAAATTGCCCTGTACGATGCCATTAGCGCCAAAGAAAACCTGGAGTTTTGGGGCAAGATGTATGGTTTGTCAGGAGATAAGTTGAAGGAGCGGGTAACGGCCGTTCTAGACATTGCCGGGTTAACAGACCGCGCCGACGACAAGGTAGATACCTTTTCCGGCGGCATGAAGCGACGCATCAATATCGCCGTGGGGCTGCTGCACAACCCCAAAGTGCTGTACATGGATGAGCCGACGGTGGGCATTGACCCGCAAAGTCGCCGCCGTATCTTGGACACGGTGAAGGAGCTTAACCAGCAGGGACTCACCGTGCTGTACACCACCCATTACATGGAAGAAGCAGAAGAACTAAGCGACCGGATTGGCATTATTGACCATGGCAAGCTGATTGCTGTGGGGACGCAGGATGAGCTGACCGCCACTGTTGGCCAGTATGACACCATCCAGCTAGACGTTGGCGAATCTGCCGAGGCCAACGGCACCCTCGTTACCGATTTGGCCGCCCTGGATGGCGTGTACCAGGCCGATGGCGAAGGTGAGCATGTGGTTGTGCAGGCCAAAGATGCCAACGGCGTGTTGCCCCGCATTTTGCAGAGTGTAACGGCACACGGCCGTTCCATCCGCCGCCTGGAAATTCAAGAACCCAACCTGGAAGCGGTCTTTTTGCATTTAACTGGCCGCGCTTTGAGGGATTAGCCATGAAAATTTGGACAATTGCCTGGAAAGATACCCTGATTCGTTTTCGGGATCGCAATGCGCTGATATTGATGCTGCTGGCGCCACTGGTGCTATCTGCCATCATCGGCTCTGCCTTTGGCGGCTTCATTCGCGGCAGCGACCCCGTCCCTTTTGACGCCATCCCCGTCCTGGTGATCAACGAGGATAGAGGCGCACAGGGCGAACAATTTATTGAGATTTTAATCAGTGATGATTTGGCAGAGCTGTTAGCCGTCACCGAGATGGATGATTTAGCAGTGGCGCGTGAGCAGGTGCAGGTGGGCGATGCCCGTGCTGCAATTTTGATCCCAGAAAACTTCTCTGCTTCGGTTGAGGGGGGTGTGGATGTGGATACGGCCGTTTCCCAATTTGAATTTTACGCTGATCCAGCCGCTACCCTCACCCCCAATATTGTGCGGGGGGTAGTGACGCAAATCATCAATGGTTTTAATACGGCCGCAATCTCCGTAGACGTCACCGTCAGTCAGCTTACTGAGCAAGCGTTAACGCTAGGCCCCGCTATGGCCAACCTAGGGTCTGCCCTCAACAGCGAGCTGGAAAGCGAAATTGGCCCCAACCAGCTCAGCCTCACCCTTAACGATGTGGCCGTTGGCGAGGAAGAAGACACGAGCGATATCAGCCCCTTTGCCTTCTTTGCCCCCAGCATGGGCATTCTCTTCCTGATGTTCTCTATGGTAGATGGCACACGCTCCATTCTGGATGAGCAGAAGGGTGGTACGCTGGATCGGCTGGTAAGCACCCCCACTAGCTCCTTGGAAATTTTGCTGGGCAAGATTGGCGGCGTCTTTCTGACGGGCGCACTGCAATTTATCGTCTTCGTCATCGCTTCATCGCTGCTCTTTAGCTTGAGCTGGGGCAGTTCCCCGGCGGGCTTGGCGCTGATGGTAGTGGCCGTGGTGCTAGCGTTCACCAGCCTGGGTGCGTTCATTGCTGCCTTTGCCCGCGATGCCAACCAGGCCAACATCATTGGCTCGGTCGTGACGCTGGCGTTTGCTGCCTTGGGCGGCAACTTTGTCCCGGCGCAAAATTTCCCGCCTTTTTTGGAGCAGTTGAGCAAGATCAGCATCAATCGCTGGGCGCTGGATGGCTTCTCTGATCTGACGCTCTTTGGTTTGGGACTGAATGATGTTCTGCTGGAGATTGGCGTTCTGCTTGGGCTGAGCGTGGTGCTAATTGGCCTGGCACTGTGGCAATTCCAGCGGCGCATGGCGCGGTAAAGAGGCGAGTATGCGAGTGGCGAGTTTGCCAGTGATTTACTCGCCTACTGGCAAACTCGCAAACTTTCTTTGGAGATTATGATGTTCAAAAACGCACTAGACATTACTAAACTATACTTAAAGACAACTTACAGCCAGCGCGGGGTACTCATCTCGCAATTGATTATGCCGCTGGTGTTTATCTTCTTGATTGGGCAGGCGATTGGCGGATTTGGCCCCGGCGGTAGCAGCAGCACCAACGTCACCTGGACGCTGGCCGTCGCCAATGAAGACGCAGGCGACCTGGGTGCGCGGTTAGTAGAGACGCTGGAGGCAGACCCCACGCTGGAAATTTTAGAGGTGACTGCTGACGGCATGGCCGCAACGGTGGAAAATGAAGAGGCAGAAGCTGGCTTGTTGATTCCGGCCAGCTTTAGCGACGAGCTGCAGGCGGGCAACGGCTTGGCTCTCGATTTTTACAGCGACCCGGAAAATGTGCAGTTTGTGCAGCCCGTGGAGCAGGCGGTGCTGGGGGCAATGAGCCAGCTCACTGGCTCCGTTAGCTCGGCAGCCATCTCCCGCAATGTGGCGGCAGAACTGGGTTTGTTTGAGCTGGGTGTGGATGAGGATGATTATTTTGAAACGGCCGTAACCACCGCCCAAACCAAATGGCAAGAACCACCTGTAACGATTCAGGTGAACGAGGATGAAGTTGTCGTGGACAGCAACAATATCATTCCCCAAGGCATGAACCAATCATCCCCTGGCATGATGGCCATGTTTGCCACCTTTGGCATGGTGGGGGGTGCGGCGGTGCTCATCCAAGAGCGGCAAAGCGGTACGCTGCGTCGGCTGCTGGTGATGCCCATAAACAAGGCCAGCATTTTGGTGGGCAAGCTGTTGGGCATTATGCTGGCTGGGGTGCTACAAATGAGCCTTCTCATCGGGGTTTCTGCATTGGCATTTGGCGTACCGTGGGGCAACAGTCCAACCGCGCTGGTGCTGATGGTGCTCACCTTTGCCCTGGCCATCACCAGCCTGAGTATGATGATGGCAGCCTTAACCAAAACGCTGGCGCAGGCAAATGCGCTGGGGACGGTGATTGTGCTTTCCATCTCTGCGTTGGGTGGCGCCTGGTGGCCGCTGGACATCGTGCCGGGTTGGATGCAAACGGTGGGTCGTCTTTCGCCGATGTCGTGGGCAATGGATGGGTTTCAGGATATTATCACCCGTGGCTTGGGCGTAACGGCCGTTTTGCCAGAGATCGGCGTGCTGCTTGCCTTTGCTGCTGTGTTTTTGTTTGTTGGCGTCTGGCGTTTTCAGTACGAATAATTGGTAGGGGCAGACCCCCGTGTCTGCCATAATTTGGGCGGCCACGGGGAGCTGGGCGGCCACGGGGAGCCGCCCCTACGCACGAAACTTGTTTATGACTAACTATTCTGAATTTTTGAACTTTGCTCTTGACGCTGCCTGGCAAGCCGGGCGCGTCACTTTGGGACATTTCCAAACGGGCGTTTCTGTGCGGCGCAAGGCGGACAACACGCCGCTGACCATTGCTGACCAGCAGGCGGAGCAAAAGCTGCGGCAGCTCATCGAGCAATATTGGCCGGAGCATAACATTGTGGGGGAGGAGTACGGCAATACGCAAAACAACTCCCCGTACACCTGGGTTTGCGATCCCATTGACGGTACGAAAACGTTTATGTGCGGCGTGCCGCTGTACGCCAATTTGGTGGCGCTGCTGTATGAAAATGAGCCGATCGTGGGGGTGATTAACTTACCTGCTTTGAATGAGATGGTGTATGCAGTGAAGGGCGGCGGCTGCTTTTGGAACGGCCGTCCCGCCCACGTTTCCGACACAAGAAATTTAGCAGATGCGGTGGTTTTACGCAGCGAATTGGAGAATCAGGAGCGGTACGGCCGTCAGGAGGCGTGGCAAAAGTTGGTGGATGCCAGCTACGTGCAGCGCACCTGGGGGGATGCTTACGGCTACGCCCTTGTTGCCACGGGGCGCGCCGACGTGATGCTAGACCCCATCATGGCACTGTGGGACATCGCCCCGCTGCAAGTGATTATGGAAGAGGCGGGCGGCAGGCTCACCGACTGGCAAGGGGAGGCGACGATTCACCACGAAGAGTGCATTGCCACCAATGGTCATTTGCATTCAGAAGTCTTGCGTTTGGTTAAATGATAGTGCGTATTGCGTATTTCGAAGAGGATGACGCAATACGCAATACGCCTACGATTTTCTACATCTGGAAGGTTTCGTAGACAGAAATCTGCCCACCGTGCTGCCAGTGCGGACACCCTTTGGCTAATTCAACGGCCGAATCCAGTGAATCTGCCTTGACAATGGAGTAACCTGTGGCTGGCGTGCCAACTGCGCCCTCGGCGACGCTGCCATCGTTGTTGATGGTTTTGGCCTGTGGCGTGAATGGATTGCCGCCGCTCACCAATGCGTCACCCAGGCTGCCCATCCAGGCACCCCATGCGGCCATCACTTTGGCGCCTTCTTCTTCCGTTTCTGGCATACTGCCCCCGGTGTAAACTAATACAAACTCTCTCATGATTTGTTCTCCTTTTGAACGATAGTTGGCGCACAATTGCGCCTTTCTAACCATACAACGAACTACCTTAGCCCAGATCGACACAATTCGCCGTGAATTTTGGGCAATTTGATTTTTCCCCTAAAATCGAACAATCAATCCAGAGGTATTGCGTATTTCGTATTGCGTAAAGTTTCGCTCGATACGCAATACGAAATACGCAATAAGTCAAAGTCCAGATTATTATCAACATTTTGTGTGAAGAATGAAAAATCCATACCTACCCAAATCAATTGATCCGCAAGAGGTGGTGGCTACGATTGGTCTGATTTCTGATACCCACATGCCGCAGCGATGGCCACAGTTGCCAACGGCCGTTTCCCAAATTTTTGCCAACGTGCAGATGATTTTCCACGCGGGAGACGTGGGCGAACTGTGGGTACTAGACGAACTGAGCCAAATCGCCCCGGTGGTTGCTGTGCATGGCAATGATGAGACGGAGGACGCTACGCGAGAGCTGCCCTACCAGCAAATTGTGACGGTGGCGGGGCAGCGGCTGCTCATTTGGCACAGCCATTACCCTAACCGGGTAGATGAGATGCACGCGCGACGCAGTGGCGACCTGCACGAGGGGCTGCTGCGAAACATCGCCCGCGCCAAATCCGCCGGGGCACAGTTGATTCATTTTGGACATTGGCATCTGCCATTGGTTTTTGAGCATGAGGGCATTGTGGCCGTCAATGCGGGCGCGATTGCCTCCGGAAATCCGTTCCAGCAGCAGACGATTCAGACGGTGGCGCAGCTCGTTGTGCTGCGCGACGGCCGTTTCCACATCACCCACGTCAATTTAGCGGAACCAGCACGGCCGTACACGCCCCAAACGGACATTGCGGCTGGGTTTGCGGGGAATTTGGGGATTTACGGCCGTTCTATCCTCTCTCCCGAACTGGAAAAGCTCAAAAAAGTTGATCTCAGCGGCATTTACCATACAGACCGAGGCGCATTCCTTGATGTTTGGTTGCCGCTGGCGCACCGGGTTTGGGCAGGTGAAAAATCCCACGTAACTTTGGATGATTTGCTGGTAGCGGTGAAAACGGCCGACATAAAAGAAGCCACCCGCCAAAAACTGCTGGTCATTCTCAGCCAGCTAGTCTGACAGAAGGAAAAAGACAAAAATGATGGAAGCAGAAATTGTAATTCGCGGCTATGAAGCCCGCGACCTGGAAGCGTGCCGACAGTTGTGGTACGTACTCACGGAATGGCACAGGCAAATTTATGACAGCCCAGGCATTGGTGGGGACAATCCCGGCCTTATCTTTGATGAACATTTGGCCAAGGTTGGGTCAGAAAATATTTGGGTTGCCGAAGCTGAAAATAAACTCGTTGGCCTCACTGGATTGATTATTGAAGGACAATCAGGAGAGCTAAAACCAGTTGTGGTGCTGGACGAATATCGCGGGCTAGGGGTTGGCCGGAAACTTGTGAATACCGTTGTTGAGCAAGCCCAGGAACGGGGATTGACCGAACTTAAAGTGTTGCCAGTTGGCCGGAATGAGCAAGCCATCCAGTTTTTCCATGAGCTTGGCTTCAACGTCATTGGCCACATGGAGCTTTTTCAGCAGCTTAATAAGCCAAAAGCGCAGCAAAAGTGGCAAGATAGAGAAACGATAGCTGGTCGGAATTTCAAAGTGTGATATTTTCGAAAATGATCCCATCGCCACCAAACTTCCGCTTGCCATCATTCCTGCCTAAAAAAGCACTCGATAAAACCCGCATCTTTACTGACTACCTCACCCGCATTGACAAGTAATCGAGACTCTTCAAAGAAATATATTCTTGCATCCGCACTTCAAAAAAACTGAAAAATCCAAAATCCTTTCAACATTATTGTGTACCAAACGGTATAACAAACGATTATCAGATATTCTCGAATTGTAATCAATGATTCCACTTTGCTGATTGCAACAGTCCAGAAAAGATTGAGAGCTGGAAAATCGATTTAGAAATAGTCAATTATTGGTGCAAAAATATATCAACATCTTAAGTTTAAAGGAGAGTATCATGTCACAACTACCTAAACAGTCGAAAGGAAAAATATGGCTTATGGTTATTCCTGCCTTAGTCAATGTCGGTGTAATAGCAGCTGGTATTCAAGGGATATTTAGTCCCCCTACCGTTGTAATGATTATTGGCATATTTTCATTTTTTGCCATGCTGGCAATTTCGAGCTTATTCTCAGAGAAATCAAATTTACTTGAAGGTGAGATGAGGAAAGCAATTGCATCATCTATGATAATGGTCTATTTTGCAATATTATCTCTGACACTAATTGACCCAGATATTGCGTTATCTGCAAATCCCATAATTTCTTTTTCTTTGGAAAATGTTGAAGAAGGTGAAGTGGCAGCAACCTCTTCAAGCCTTTTGAATGACTTTTCAACCTTAATTGCTGTTGTAATTGGATTCTATTTCGGTGGCCGCTCTTTTGAGGAAGTTGTTAAAGCATGGAAAGGAGGTTAATTCCATGATTAAGTATGATGATTTTAGTAAATTGGAAAAGCTAAAGAGGGTCGGCAAAGAATTGCTGAATCGGTATGAAAATGCAAGCACGCCCCTAGAACCTTCAGAGCATTGGTTTGCTGGGGTCAGCGATGTGCTGAAGCAAATTCTCCCAAGCGACTCATCGCTTTTAAGTGAGTTGAATAAAATTCAAGAGAATGCATCGTCATTCGGTGTAGAAACTGTACAGAAGACAATTAGAAGTGTATTGAAAATTGTCGAATATGCAGAAATGAGCTTATCTGAACCTATTGAAGCAACAATTGAACATCAAGTACGTCAGTTAGAATCCAAAAGAAAGGAAATCGAACGTGAAATCAATAACAATATTATGTCTCAATTCTTCAGTTCGTGGCAGTTTAGGATACCAACAATCATACTAAGTCTTGCAATTATTTTCGCCATCACAGGGGGGATTCAAATTGGGCAACAGGCACTGAATGTTAAAGATATAACCGAAAATGCCCTAGAAACTGCAAGACAAGATATTCTCTCACAAACTGAAGTAATTAATAGCAGTGTTAACGCACTAGCGGAAACTGAAAAGAACAGAATAATAGATTCAGTAACTGTTCACATAGAAAACCTTAAAGATGAAAAAGTTCCAGAGGCTGACAGCATCATTTCCGACCTTTCCAATAGATTGGACTCTATGGCAGTATCCGTTGATGAACTAGAAACTCGGTCGGAGCCAATTCTAGCTGCAGCCCAAGCTATCAATAATTCTTCTCCAAATCTTATTGATCAAGCTGGATTGCTCCTGACTATGCGTGGATGGGCTGCTTTGACTGTTATGGCAATTTGCCTAATCTCCATTGTAATCGCAGTTATTGCATTGAGAAGAACTGCGAGATAGTTGATTGTTCAAACCACATCTTCACAAGCTTCAAGATCTGATTTGAGTCCCTTTGAACCGACCGTCCGCCAGGGGCAAGTTTTCTGATTGCACCTCTTTGCTATGGCAACTCACCTTATAATTTGGAATGCCTTTTAGGTATGTTGTTAAAAACGTGTGCGATTTGAGGTTGAGGCGACGGTGAGTATTGAAGTTGGTTGGCACTTGTTCTGTTATGGCAAGTTTGATACACTGCCAACCATCATGATGAGACGGTGGCGTTGGCTTTTTTACCTGCTGGTAGGTGGCTTATTGGTAGCCTTGTTTGGTATGGGGCGGCCAACGGCCGTTTTCTCTCAAACCGTCTCCGGGGAAGGGGAAGCCCACATCTATGGCAATCTGCAACTTGATCTGCTGCTTTCCACCCCTGCTGGCCAGCCTGGTGACACCGTAGACCTCACCGTCACCCTGACCAACCACACGCAAGCAACTGTCTCCCCCACCATTGATTTACAACTGCCGCCCGGCGTGCGTCCAGCGACGATGTTGTTCCCCGCCGGGCTTTCCCTCAATTTGCAGGCAGGTACGCTTGATTGGCTGCCTGTCACTCTGGCTAACGGCGGCTCGAACACCTTTACCTTACCGCTCCGCCTGGAAACGGCCGACATCACCCAACCATCCCAAGAAATCCGCGTGACGTTGCGGCATGAAGAATTGGAAGAAACGGCCGTTGCCAACATCTGGATTGGTGTGCCGCCGCAGGTGGGCAATGTGATTAGCCCGCCGCAGGTGGCCGTGGGGCAGCCGTTCCAGCTACGTGCCGAGGCCGCTGGCTCTGGTCCGTTCAGCCAAGTATGGCATTTAGGCGACGGCCGTCGTGTAGAAACCACTGATCCCGTCGTGCTGTTTTCGGCGGCGGGCATTTATGAAATTGAAGTAGAAGTGAGCAACTTGGTGGGAACGGCCGTACAGCGACACACCATCTCCGCCGTTCCCCATCCCGCCGCCCAATTTAGCGTTAGCGACGCCACCGCAGGCGTGGGGCAACCCATCACCTTCATCAACCAGAGCGGTGGGGCAGGCCCACTCACCTACAGTTGGAATTTTGGCGATGGCGCAACGTCGGCAGAGGCGACGCCCAACCATACCTACACCGCCCCTGGCACTTATCAAGTCCACCTCACCGTGCAGAACAGCTTCGGCCAATCAGAAGCGTATTGGCCCGTCACCGTTGGCTTGCCGCCCGTGGCCGATCTCATCGTGCCGGAGCGCGTGAAGGCGGGCGAGCCATTCCAGGTGCAGGGCTTCGGCGATGCCTCCATCAACCGCTTCGAGTGGAGCATGGGGGATGGCCAATCGCTGCAAGGGGCGCTAGTAGAACACAGCTACAACCGCACGGGCGAGATGTACGTAACGCTGGTGGCCAGTAACGATTTTGGCAGTACGCAAGTCGGCCGTTGGCTTACCGTAGACCCCGGCACCTTGCGCCTCTACCTGCCGCTCATTTTGAATTTGCTGGGGCAGGGGAATGAATCGGCCACAGAAGATGTTGCCAGCCCAGATTTGCCAGATGTGGCGCTGGATGGCCTGTTCATCATGCGCCCGATGGCCGTGCCGCCGGGCAGCACCCCCGCCGAGCAGCTTTTGCTTTACATCAACGAAGCCCGTCGCCAGTTCGATTTGGCACCGCTCAATTTGGTGCCTCCGCTTAGCGCTGCTGCCCAGGAACACACTTTTGACATGGCACGATTTGCCTACACCGGCCACACGGGGGCAGATGGCTCTACCCCCGCCGAGCGGCTCATCCGGTTTGGTTATGAGGCTGGCTACGCGGGCGAGGCGACCGCCTGGGGCTTTGAATATCCACATCAGGCCGTAGAATTTTGGGTGAACAGTCCCGCCCATCGCCGCATTATTTTGAACGCCAACGCCACCGATGTAGGCGTGGGCTACTCGATTGATTTTAATGCCCCCAGCGTTTGGTACTGGACAGCCGAATTTGGCAATCAATTCGCCGCCCCTGACGCACCCACGCTACGTGTACAGGAACCCGCACCTGAATTTGAGACGATGGTGACGAGCCTGGTGAACTTTAGCTGGAACTGGCCCGCACCGCTGGCCGCTGGCGAACAGTTTGTACTCTACTTGCAAACCAACCGAGGGGATTTCCCCGTCGCCACTGTCACCCAGCCGACGCTGGGGACGCGCTACTCGGTGCAGCTTGCTGCCAATGACCTCACCAGCGGCAATGCCCGCTTGCAGGTGAATCCGGGTAACTACAGTTGGCAACTCCGCCTGGAAAATGGCAGCACGTTGGTGCAAAGCGACGCGCGTCCGATCATCTTCGCTGTTGATCCAGATGCGCCCACGCCAACCCCGTCACCAACGGCCGTTTCCCCCACATCATCCCCCGAACCAACCGCCACGCCAACGGCCGTTCCACCCCAAAATACCCCGCTTCCACCCACGCCTACCTCGCCCCCGCCGCTGATTACGGCTACGCCAAACAGTTAGCAGTAATTAGTAATCGGTGATCAGTTACTCCCTCACCTTGTCATCCCAAAGGAGCCCTCATGTACAAAACTCTCATCACTGCCCAAACCTTAGCTGAAAACATCGGGAAGCCCGACTGGGTGATTGTAGATTGTCGCTTTAACCTGGCAGATACGGCCGTTGGCCACCAAAATTACCAGCAAGCACACATCCCCGGCGCGGTGTACGCCCACCTGGATGACGATCTCAGCGGCCCGCCCGTGACCGACCGCGGACGGCATCCGCTGCCTACGCCGCAGCGATTGGCGCAGCTATTTAGCTTCCTGGGGATTGATGAGATGAGCCAGGTCGTAGCTTACGACGACGCAGGCAGCATGATTGCGGCGCGGCTGTGGTGGATGCTGCGCTACATGCGCCACGAGGCGGTGGCGGTGCTGGATGGCGGTTGGCAAGCGTGGCAGGCGGCTGGCTTGCCAACCAAATCGGGCATCGAAACCAACGAGCCGGCCCAATTTACGGGTCGGCCGCGGCCAAAATGGGTCGTCACGCTCGACGAGGTAAACCATCAGCGGGTACTCATTGATTCACGCGGCCCGGCGCGGTACCGTGGCGAACTGGAGCCAATTGATCCCCAACCAGGGCATATTCCCGGTGCAGTTAATCTGCCTTTTGAGACCCAGCTAGATGCCAACGGCCGTTTCCGCCCTGCCGATGAGATGAAAGCAGAGTTGACGGCCGTTCTCGGCCAAACCAAACCAGAAGCAGCCACCTTTTACTGTGGGTCAGGCGTCAGTGCCTGCGTGAATCTATTGGCAATGGCACATGTGGGGTTGGGAAACGGCCGTCTTTACGTGGGTTCCTGGAGCGAGTGGAGCAGCGACCCAGAGCGGCCTGTGGCTGTAGGTGACTGATTACCGCTCACTGCTCATCCGACGCCCCATCCTGGCTTGCCAGCTCCATTGTGCCGATAGCGCGAGCCACGTTTTCAATGGCAACCCGCTGCTTGCGATACAAATCAGATTCGCTCATGGCTAGCCGCCGCGCCACGTCCCGCACCCGCTGACCCTGCACAAATTTTAGCTCCAAAATGTTGTACAAAATCCATTCGGCGGTGGTCATATTGCGCTCGCCCTCTGGCTTTTGCAGCTCAATGGCGTTGTTCAGGATAGCGCGGAGTGCTTTGGTGGGGTTATTCTCATGTTGCGCCATTGCATCCTGCACAATTCGCAGCCGCATGAGCGGGCTGGTCGTAAGCTTAGGGCCACCCCAATAATGTGTCAGGGCATCCCGCACCATCATGTTAAAGTCTGGGTCACTGACCACCGGGCTACTGGCTGGCGATTTTTGCGCCAGCACAGGCAAGCCGCCAAAAGTCGCTTCGCTGCGACGCTGCTGGATGGCAATGATTTGTGGCAGCAGCCCCTCAACTATAGCAAACACTTCTTGCTGCAAAATGCGGTCTTCCAATGCCTGAGCCGCCTGGTTGAGCAAACGGCCGAATATCTCATCTTCCTCTTCACTTAAATCAGGCTCATCACTGCGGGCGCGAATGCCCAAAATGCCCAAAACCAGCTCATGTTGGCGACTGCGTAACGGCCGTATCCAATAATTCCGCCACACAAAAAATTCTCCCACCGCTTCCAGCGCGTCGCCAGAATTTCCATTGCTCGGTTCGGCAGTTTGGGCTAGCTGCCGCCAATCGGCATCCTGGAAAATTTCCCCTGGCTCGTCCAGCGGGCCCACCACTGCTTCTAGTTGCGGCCCCTCCGGCGTGATGGCCGCTACAAAAGAAGTTGGCGTTCGCAACGCCTCACAGGTAGCGGCCAGAATACTCTCTAAAAATTGCTGCAGGTCGCGGGTCGTCAACAGCCGCTCGCTTAGTCGCTGAATGGTGCGAACGTCGGGGTCGTTGTTAAGCTGGAAGAGGCGTTCGAGCGGCCGTTTATAAGCATGAATTGCCCACTCCACCAACATAACCGTCGCCACCAGTGAAAAACCAAGTGCCGTCTCTGCTGGTAGTCCCAAAATAGGACTGTTGCGACTTACCAAAACATACACCAGCAGCACAATGCTGCCCGCCAGCGGAACCCGCGCCATAAACTTAAACAGCCGCACCCGCACCACACGGTCTGGCGACGCCGTGCCAAAGTAGGCTAGATGAGCCGTTAGCACCCCAAACATGAGCCCCACCACCAGGTTGCCTAAAATAATGATCGGCCATAACCAAAGCGGAATCACTGCTTGCCCTGTTCCCGCATTGCTAATGACGAGCAAGTAAGGAAAAACCCCTAGCGGGGCGGCCAAATAGGTAAGCAGCGTTGAGGTCATCCGCTGGCGTGTGGTACGCGTGATACATCGCTGCCGCGCTCGCCACACGTTATAAATGCTCGATGCCGTCATCAGCCAAAAATAAGCTGCAAAAACCGGGAATATTGGCCCCGCTTCCAAATGGGCCAGGCTTGCTAGTGGATTAGAGACAGGGTTCGTAACCAGAAAATCGGTAAAGAGCGCCAAGCCCAAAAAGACGAGACCTACCACGTACCCCAGCGGCACCAAAAAACGTCGCCGATTTGGTAAAGCACCCGTGGTTGAGAGCAACGTGCTAGAAAGATGAAACTGAGCCGCAGGCACCAAAGCAATGCCTATCCATTGAAATCGCAAAAATCCTTCAACGGAGGCCGAAACAATGGTGCGACTCACCAGCAACTCTGCCAAATAAGCAACAACGACAAAAATAATAAGCCCACAAAAGGCACGCATCACCGGGTCGCGCAAACTGCGCCCCAGGTTATACAAAACAACGGCCGAACCAAAAATCACGATGACCGCTTCTAAAATATCGTTTAGCAGGGCTAACAAATCAGGGAGTTGGTCAAACATACAAACAAAAAATAGTGTCGTCAGGAAAAAGGCGTGGATTTAGCCACCACAACGCACCATCAGGCAGGCGTTGGTGATGGCGGCAAATCCAGCGACGGCGGCTTTTTCCAGTCAGATTCTGATGTGCTTTCACTTTCTACTGACTTTGTGGCAGGAGGCGGGGTCGTTTGATTATATGAAGATGGCAAGCTTTCACCCTCGATGAGCGCCACAAAGTCATCTGCATCGAGCGTTTCCCGCTCTAGCAATTCCATCGCAATTAGGTCCAGCTTGTTACGGTGGGTGGTCAAAATCTCGGTGGCTTTGCTGTACTGGGCATCTATAATTTCGCGCACCTCGGCGTCAATTTTTTCAGCAATGGCATCTGAGTAGTCGCGCTGTTCTGAGATTTCGCGCCCCAAAAAGACCATCTCTTGCTTTTGGCCGTACACGCGTGCCCCTAATTCATCGCTCATGCCGAGCTGTGTTACCATCGAACGTGCCAGTTGGGTGACGCGCTGCAAATCGTTGCTGGCCCCAGAAGTGATTTCACCAAAAACAATCTCCTCAGCGACGCGCCCACCCAACAGGCTGGCAATTTGGGCCTGCATGTGGGTTTTGTTGGGTAAGATGGTGTCATCTTCAAGGTACCAGGTTAGCCCCAGACCCATGCCGCGTGGCACAATCGTGACTTTGCGTAGCGGCAATGCTGCTGGCAGAAAGTGGCTTACCAGCGCATGGCCAGCCTCGTGGTAGGCAATGATTTCTCGCTCTTCTGGGGTGATGACGCGGCTTTTCCGTTCTGGCCCTAGCTGCACGCGCTCAATCGCTTCGTGGAACTCAGCCATGCCAATACTTTTTTTGTTGCGGCGGGCGGCCAGCAGCGCAGCTTCATTCACCGTGTTTTCGATGTCTGCCCCAACAAAACCGGGGGTGGCGCGTGCTAAAACTGCCACGTTGATGTTGGAAGCGATTGGCTTGCCCCGAATATGGACTTTGAAGATGGCTTCGCGCCCTTTGTAGTCGGGTCGGTCAATGACTACGCGGCGGTCAAAGCGGCCGGGGCGCATCAGGGCAGGGTCTAAAATGTCTGGCCGGTTGGTGGCGGCCAGGATGATAACGTGGGTGTCGGTACCGAAGCCGTCCATCTCTACCAAAATTTGGTTGAGCGTTTGCTCTCGTTCGTCGTGGGAGCCGCCTAGCCCAGCACCGCGCTGCCGCCCAACGGCATCAATTTCATCTATGAAGATGATGCAGGGGCTATTGTTTTTAGCTTGCTCAAACAGGTCGCGCACGCGGCTGGCCCCCACGCCTACGAACATTTCTACAAATTCGGAGCCAGCGATGGAGAAAAAGGGTACGCCAGCCTCCCCGGAGACGGCTTTGGCCAACAAGGTTTTGCCCGTGCCAGGGCTGCCAATCATGAGCACGCCTTTGGGGATCCGTGCGCCAAAGCTGACAAATTTTTCTGGCTCTTTGAGGAAATCTACGACTTCTTCTAACTCTTCTTTGGCTTCTTCGGCTCCGGCGACATCATCGAAGGTGACGGTGGGATGATCGCCGGTGAACATACGGGCGCGGCTTTTGCCAAAGGAAAGAGCCTGGTTGTTGTTGCCCTGGGCTTGGCGAAAAACGAGAAAGATGAAGGCGATAATGAGCACCGCGGGCAGGAAAATGCCGATGACGTTGAGCCAACTTCCCCAACTGCTGGGGCGTTCGTAGGTGATGGTGGGACGGCCGTCTCGGTAATCTTCCTGGGTGATGCCGTAGGAGGTAAGCAACTCTTCTAGCGAGGCGACGCTGCTAATCTGGGCGGTGGCTGGCTGGCTGGGGTTGTTGTCGTAGGTGATAAGAATGGAACGGCCGTCTCCCTCCACAACAATTTCAACCACCTCATTATTTTCTATTTGCTGGGCCAACTGACTAATGGAAATTTGGCTGGTTGGGGTGTTGCTGCTGCTGTAGCTCCAGACAATTGCCAGGATTGCAACACCTATGAGCAACGAGACAAACCACCGTGTCAATTTGGTTGAATTCATGCGATTGCCTCCAATCAGGAGCAAGCTGCTTTACCGGGATGTGAGCCGCATATGGGAAACCATGATTTAGTTCCGCTAGCGGTCACAATTCTCTGAAATATCAGTATAACAGAAAGAAAATAGCATGGCGAGAGGGGGGCGTTGGACGATTATCCTACCCAGGCACGGAAGACAAGATACCAGAGGGGAATAAGGCCCAGCAGTGCAACCAAAGCAAAGATACCGAGGGAAACGGCCGTCCAATCCATGACCGTTTCTGCTTCTGGCTCTTTTGTTGCCGAAGGTGGCGTGGGCGGTGGCGGGAGGGGACGCATGGGTGGGCGTGTGATGGCTTCCATCTCGGCCGGGTCTGGCCGCTGGAAAATCTCCGTTTTTTGTTCCGCAACCGGAATGATTTGTGTGGGCTGGGCGGCTACCACCTGCGGCGGTTGGATGGCGCCTGTTTCTTCCTGACTCCGCTGCCTGTACGCTGTGAGGATGCGCCCTAGCTGCCCGGCGGTGCGGTATCGCCCGGCTGGCTCTTTGGCCAGCAGCTTGTTAATGATTTGCGCCAGTTGAGACGGAATGGCAGGATTGTATTCGGTGACGAGCGGGGGTGGCGTGTGCAGATGCTTGAGCGCCATTGCCGTGTGGGCCTCGGCGGCAAACGGTAGCTGCCCGGTGAGCATCTCGAACAGGATGACGCCGATGGCGTACACGTCGGAGGCGGGGGAGGGTGGATCGCCAGCCGCTTGTTCTGGCGAGAAATATTGCGGCGTCCCCCAAATTTGGCTCACTTGCTGCACCGTGCTGGTGCTGATGGCGCGGGCAATGCCGAAATCGGCCACTTTTACCCGCTCATCCACCGTGACGATAACGTTTTGCGGCTTGACATCGCAATGTACCAGATTGGCGCGGTGGGCATAGCCAATGCCGCTACACACCTGGATGACGAGATCGAGAGCCCGGCTGATGGGGACGGGCTCACCTTCATAGCTGCGAATAATTTGCTTGAGCGTTTGCCCTTCTACAAACTCCATGACGATGAAATGCTTAAAGCCGTCCTGCCCAATGTCGTGGACGGTGACGATGTTGGGGTGAGCCAGGTTGGCGGCTGAATGGGCTTCCTGCTGGAAACGCTTGAGGAAGCCTTCGTCACTGGTGAAGCTTTCGTGCATCATCTTCACGGCCACGATGCGACCCAGCGCACGATCTTTGGCTTTGTAGACGACAGACATGCCGCCACTGCCTATGCGCTCGATGAGTTCGTAACGGCCGTTTAGCACCACTTTTTGTTCGCTCATAATGGTAGTTTAAGGGGGTTGGGTTTTGTGTGCAACAGTTGCCATTCGCTACCAAGTATGATAGCATTTGCTCCGCTTATGGCGGGTGTAGCGTAGTGGTTAACGCGTCTGGTTGTGGCCCAGAAGATCGTGGGTTCAAATCCCATCACTCGCCCCTGATTTTGCAGGACACAGATAAACACGGATTCGCACAGATTTTATCTGTGTTCTTCTGTGAGAATCTGTGTCCTATTTGTTTTTTGCGCCCGTAGCTCAATGGATAGAGCACTTGGCTTCGAACCAAGCGGTTGGGAGTTCGAATCTCTCCGGGCGTACAATTCTTTCTTCTCTCTCATTTTGTCGAACAAAGAAATCACTTCCCAAACTGATCTATTATTATGTAGAATATGTTCAATTGCTTGTTTTGGAAAAAATTTTTCATTCTTCCAGTCTGCAAGTATTTTTCTGGAGTTTTTGTTCCCATTATTCACGTGTAGGATTGTTTTTATTTGTTTACGATAGCAAAGGTGAAATGTGCTTGTCACTGGTTTTTAGTAAATATGTTTGAAGTTTAGGGGCACGTCAAAAGTAAATTTTACAGAAGATGAGATCACGCGAGGACTCAAAGAACTTGCAAAAGAGATTCACCTCGAAAATCAAAACCGCCAAAACGATTTAATAAGAGATGTTTATGCTCGTTTTGGTTTAGCCTACTATATGAGTGAAGTAGTACATCGGGGTCTTTGCAACATTTATGCTCTGTTATCTTTCGATAAGAAAGAGAGCATTACATCCCCTCGTTTTGAAGAAAAGATTCTTGAAGTGTTCCAATCTACTTTGGGGAAGGTTGTTTACCTTATTAGGGAAGAGGGAATATTGCCAGAGGAATGGTCGGAGAAACTTACAAAGCTTGTACAAAAAAGAAATTACTTAGCCCATTATTTTTGGTATGAGCAATCGCATCTGATGTTCGAAGAAAATGGGCTAATAGCGTTATATGATGAGTTAAATGATTATGTAGATTTTTTCTCTCAAATTAATGATTCTTTGGAAAACTTTTTAGAGCCGAAAAGAAATGAGATGGGCATAACAAAGGACATAATAGAAAAACAACTAGAAAGAATAGCGGCTGGCAAAGAGAGTGAGCCGTTTATTCAACAAAGAAAATTAAAAAAACAAGAAAGGTTAGTTAAAGTCTGGAATGTAAAAACAGGTGAGCAGTTGGTGTCTCAGGTCTTTGAAACTGATGACGGATGTCTTTGGCAATTGTGTGATGTTGGTCTAGGATGGACATCCTTTGAATTACCTGAGCCGAACTGGGAAATCAATAAGCAAATAGAACCTTATCTGCCAGCAAATATAAACCCAAGACCAAAAGATTCCAATCCTTGGAACTACGAATTTAGACTTAAGAAAGGAGCCGTTCTTTGGGTTAAACGCGGGGAAAAAGATAATACATACTACATCGGAGTAAAGAGCAAGAACACAGAGTAAAATCGTGATAAATTCGAGGAACACATTTGGGGTAAATGATATTGGATCAAGTCGAGCAGATTGTTTTTCTTTATTTGCCAAAATTCCGCAAATTTAATTGGACATCAACTTGGTTTTGCAGTAAAGTCAAGCTGTCTTTGAAAATTAAATAATGTACAGGGAGCTGGGAATGCCCGGCTGAGAGGGTGACGGTTTTGTCACCGACCTGCGAACCTGATCCGGGTAATGCCGGCGGAGGAATTGCAATTTTGCGTTAAAAGCCATCCTGATCAGGGTGGCTTTTTTGTTTTGGAGGCTGGCATGGCGCTTTTGATTTTTGCCAATGGGGTGCTGGATGAGGTGGAATGGATACGGCCGTATCTTACACAAGCAACGGCCGTTTGGGCAGCAAACGGTGGCAGCAAACATCTTTTCCGGCTCAACCATCCGCCAGATCGCGTCATTGGGGATGTGGATTCATTGAAGCCAGCGGTGCTAAGGTGGCTCATGAGCAACCATGTGCCGTTTGACCAGCACCCCCCCGCCAAAGATGAAACCGACCTAGAACTAGCGTTGCTCATGGCGGCGGCGCGGCCTGAATCAGACGTTTGGTTGTTTGGTTTGTTGGGCGGCCGTTTGGATCAGATGTTGGCCAATATTTTTTTGCTTACGAACCCGGCGCTGGTGGGCAAAGCAGTGCAGATTATCACCCCCACTGAACGCGCTTGGCTGGTACGCAGTCAGACCGAAATTGTAGGGCAGGCAGGCGATTTGGTATCGCTCATTCCGCTGGTGGGGGATGTGCAGGGTGTAACAACCAGTGGCTTGCGGTGGCCGCTGCAAGAGGAAACGCTCTTCATTGGCCAGGCGCGCGGCGTGAGCAACCGCCTCACGGCAGAAAAGGCAACTGTGGCAGTGGAAAACGGACTACTGCTATGTATTCAATCTCGCAGGGGCTAGTTGTTGGTGACTAGTGGCTAGTACAAACCACCAGTCAATAAAAAGGAGAATTTGATGAAACGTTTAATTTATCTTGCAATGATTTTGTTTTTGGCAACGGCCGTATCCGCTTGCGGCTCGAATGAACCAGTGGTCATCACCCTGATGTCGCACGACAGCTTTGCCATTAGCGAAGAGACGCTGGCTGTTTTTGAGGAAGAACATGGCGTCACGGTAGAGCTATTGCCGGCTGGTGATACTGGCGCGGCGCTGAACCAAGCTATTTTGGCGAAGGACGCGCCGCTGGCAGATCTCTTTTTTGGGATAGACAGCACCTTTATGGGGCGCGCCTTGGCGGCTGATATTTTTGAACCATATGCGTCGCCACTGCTGGCCGAGATTCCAGATGGATTGGAACTGGATAGTGAAAACCGTCTCTTGCCGGTGAATTATGGCGACGTTTGCCCGAACTATGACAAAGCGTGGTTTGCCGAAAATAGTTTGCCGCTGCCAGAAACTTTGGCCGATTTGACCGATCCCGTGTACGAAGGGTTGCTGGTGGTGCAAAATCCGGCTACGTCCAGCCCCGGCCTGGCCTTCTTGTTGGCCACCATTGCTGAATTTGGTGAAGATGGCTACCTTGATTTTTGGGCAGAGCTGCGAGCCAACGACATATTGGTGACCAATGGCTGGGAAGAGGCATATTACGGTAGCTTTACTGTGACGAGTGATGGGGAACGGCCGTTGGTTGTTTCCTACGCCAGCAGCCCCCCAGCCGAGGTTATTTTTGCCGACCCGCCACTGGACGAAGCGCCAAGTGCTAGCCTGGTGGCTTCTGGCATGTGCTATCGTCAGGTGGAGTTTGTGGGGATTTTAGCAGGAACCGAAAAGCGGGAGCTGGCGGAAAAGCTGGTTGACTTCATACTGGGGCAAACCTTCCAGGAAGATTTACCGCTGAATATGTTTGTGTATCCTGCTAATGAAAATGCGGAATTGCCGGCTGAGTTTGTGGCTTGGACGCAAGTGCCGGAGGAAACGGCCGTACTCTCCCCAGAAATCATTGACGCCAACCGCGAACAGTGGATTGAAGCCTGGACAGAAACCGTCCTTCGTTAATGGATATGGCCACAGAGCGCGCAGAGGATTTTGAGGAAATTCACCTCTTTTCCCTCTGTGTTCTCTGTGGCAAAAAATTGGCAGTGGGTAAGAAGTGTGCATCAATGTGACAGTCACTTTAGAAGTGACTGTCACATGCTTGCAAATTATGGCTCGGTGCAGCCGCCGGGGAAATAAATTTCCGGATCAACGTAGACAGTCGCATTGAGCTCCGTGCCAGTCAGATCATCAATAATCCGAATTGATTGGTTGTATGCGGCGCAGCGGCGGGCAATCACAAAGTGGAAGAACGGCCCTTCTCCACGATAAGTTACGGCCTGTCCACCCGGCAGGTCAAACACGAAGACGGTATAGTCTCCCACAAGATTGGTGCCATCAATGTAGGGTTGAATCGTCAAGCGGCAACGCCAATCGTCGCCAATATATTCACAGCTATCAATGATGCCTGGTGTCCAGGCTACTTGCCCGTCAGCACCGTCGGTGGATTCGGTAGTGGGCGCAGCGGCGAGCGTTGCTGTTGCCACTGGCGTGCTGGTGGGGGGCAAGAAAGCACGGAACTCAAACGTTACTGGTTCGCCAAATGGTTCGCCATCTTCATTAACCAGTTGCCAGGTACTCTCATAAGTGCCCGGATCATGTGGCGCACGCAGGGAAGCCGTGAGCGTGATTTCTTCGTCTGGTGCTACTACTTCTTCCAATGGCACAGGTTCATCATCATAGTCAAATGGCTCCCCTTCCAGATATTCCCATTGCAACTCTGCAGGCCAGGGGCAAGTGCCACTATTAAGTAACACCCAGGAAGCAGTAAAGCTGAATTGCGTGGTGATGGCATTGCTTAGAAAGCCGTGGCGCGAAACAGTAACTAGCTCAACTCCCTCCTCACATCCAGCTAAAAATAGCGCCGTGGCATTCACGGTGGGGCTGCTGGTAGCGGTTGCAGTAGGCGTTCTAGAGGGGGTTGGTGTTTCTGTGGGACGGGCTTCCTCGGTGAGATCAATAACAAGTTGGGCAAAGTTGGTGGCTGCAACATCGGGCGCTTCGGTGTTGGTGGGAGCGGCCGTATTGGTGACGGTAGGGGTGGCGGTGTCTTCTACTTCGGCAACGGCCGCACGGGTTGGGGGCGGGGCTGGCGGGGGTGAAAAGACGCCGCTGGCTGCCAAAATGCCGCCAACGACGGCCAAAACGACGACGCCAATAACGGGGAATAGCCAAGCGGGGCGTTTTTTAGGTGTGATGGCGGTTTCAGATGTGGGAGGGACAACGGCCGTTTCCGGTTCCGGCATCATTACTTCTGTTTGGGCAGGCGTGGGATGGTCTGCGGGTGGCGTTGGTGGTGGTGCCACGCCAGCAGGGCGGCTGCCTGTTGCGGTTAAATCCACGGCGCGTAGCGCAGCGGCAAATTCCCCAGCCGATTGATACCGCTCATCGGCTGATTTGGCCATCGCCTTCAAAATCACTTCTTGTAGTTCCCAGGGAATATCTGGAATGATACTGTCTGGTTGAGGGGTGGGGGTGTTAACGTGCTGCATGACGACTGCCAGCGGTGTGTCTGCATCAAACGGCAGCGCGCCAGTTACCATTTGGAACAACATCACGCCCAGCGAGTAAATATCCACGCGATGATCGCCCGACTGCCCCAACGCCTGCTCTGGCGACATATAGGCTGGCGTGCCAATGAGCGCACCGGTGGCGGTGTAGGCCATTGATTGGTTGCCCAGCAGCTTAACAATGCCAAAGTCGGTCAGGATTGCCCGGCCTGTATCATCATTGAGCATGATGTTGGCCGGTTTAATGTCGCGGTGTACCATGTCGCGGCGATGGGCATAGGCTAGGGCGTCGGCGATTTCGGCAATCATCTTGACCACATCTTCCAGGGGCATTCGTTTGCCCTGACGAGCCAAATCCTCCAGACGCTCTTTCAGCGTACCGCCTTGAATATATTCCATGACGAGGAAGTAGCTGTTTTCCCCGTACACATCAAAATCATACACGCCGACGATGTTGGGATGGTTTAAGGCAGCCATGGCGCGTGCTTCGCGCTGGAATCGGTTGAGGAAATCTTGATCAGCAACCAGGAAGGCGTGCATGAGCTTGATGGCGACAAAACGATCGAGGCTCTCCTGATACCCTTTATAAACCTCTGCCATGCCACCACGACCCAAGCGCTCTTTGATGAGGTATTTACCGATTTTTTTGCCGGTTAACGTATCGCTCATATCTGTGGTTTTGTTAGATAAATCCTTAATTTATTATGGCAAGTATACCCAGTTTTGAAATTACTGAAAATGGTATTGTGGTTGTTTTCATACAGTCTTAGCCACTTTGGTTGCCAATTAGACAATCTACATGGTGACTGGTTGATCTGACTGGTTATCTTACGGAAGGTGGGCTGAATTTAGCGATCTGCCTTGAGCTGCCCGCACCCGGCGGCAATGTCTATGCCGCGCCGCTGGCGCACGGTGCTGGGGATGCCGTACCCGGCAAGGATGGCTTGAAACTGTTTTACCTGGGGGCGTTGGGTGGGACGGCCGTTATACCCAACAGTCGGATTCAGCGGAATTAAATTCACATGACTAGGCACGTTTTGCAGCAGTTGGCCGAGAGCGTGAGCTTGCTCGGGCGTATCATTTTCACCTTCAATGAGCGTCCATTCAAAAAGGATGTGCCGATTGAGTGCCTGGGTGTAAGTGTGGCAGGCTGCGATGAGTTCGGCCAGCGGCCAGCGGCGGGCGGGGGGAACCAGCTTTTGGCGATCTTCGTCGCTGGCTCCGTGTAGACTGACTGCTAAACGAAACGGCCGTTTCTCCTCTGCCAACCTCAAAATACCCGGAACTACCCCTACTGTGCTCACGGTGATGTGCTTGGGTGCAATGGCCAGCCCCTTATGGTGGAGCAAAATGTCAATGGCTGCCATCGTCTGGTTATAGTTGTGCAGCGGCTCGCCCATACCCATAAACACAATATTGCGGAGCGATTCGCCCGTTTGGGCAAGCTGCCGATTCACAAACAAGATTTGCCCCACAATTTCGCCCGGGGTGAGGTGGCGTGTGAAGCCCATCTGCCCAGTGGCGCAAAACACGCAGCCCATCGCGCAGCCCACCTGGGTGCTAACGCAGGCCGTCCAGCGCCTCTTGAACTGCATCAAAACTGTTTCGATTGTCTGGCCATCGGGTAAGGCGAGGAGGAATTTGCGAGTGAGGCTGTCGCTGCTGGCGATGGCAATTTGCTGCTGTAGCGTGGTAAGTGTGGCTTGCGCGGCCAGCTTTTGCCGGAGGTCGTCCCGCAAGTGGGTAAGCTGGGACAGCTCAGTGGCATCGTTTTGGTAGAGACCCAGCCAGATTTGCTCGGCATGATACGCAGAATAGCCCCAGGTTTGGCAAACGGCCGTTAGCTCCACGAATGTAAGATCATGCAAATTAATTGGAGTGGTCTCGGTTAAGGAAATTGTTTGCATTTGAGGGGTCGCGATTATTTAGCTAATCTAGCATCCGTTCGTAAACATCATTGCCAATACCGCCAAGAATATAATTGAAGTATTTACCTTCAATCACTTCGGCCACTTCGGCTTCTGGGGCGACAGTCATGACGTTTATACCATAATTGCCGCTGGCTTCTTTCCAATGATAGATCAAAATATTTGAAATCAGGTATCCATCGCCCTCAAAATTATAATCTGAATCTTCCTCATCTTGCATTTCCCCCTGTAGATGGACGGAAGTGTCATTTTGAAATATTTCTATTTCCAGAACGACATCATCCACATAACCTGCCCATTTCCCTGCAATGTTTGGATATTTGGCGTGAGGAACCGCAGCAGTAAGTTTTGTAGCTAATTCGGTGATTACCTCAGCTATTGAACTACTTAACGTTTCATTTGTGGTTTTTGCAAGGTTTAGTCCGCGAACGATTAGCTCGATTTCTCTAGAAGACAGCTCCGGTGAGATTGTTTCTTGATGTTCCTCTGCTTCCAGGCCAGGCCAAATCACATGGGGGCGATATTTGGATAATGTGGCGATTAGATTCTTTAGCTGACCTTGTCTTTCAGCATTAAGAATCAGCTCACGGACTTTGCCGCTTAGTCCATCTCCTGAAAGATCATCATAGTTGTTTCCCAACATAAAGCAGATGCTTTTTATATCTTCCAAGGAGAGATGCTTTCTCATTAACTGAAAAATTTCAGTACGCGCCTCGTGTGAGTTTTGCACATCATCCATAATCTCACTCCAAAATTTTTGCAAAACGAAATTGCTTGTACGTAGAAATTGTAGCGGAGGGGCGTCCAATTGTCATTCCAAGTAAAAAGAGGAATCTTTCATCTTTGTAAGTAGAAAGATTCCTCAGAGCAGGGGGTGTTCAGAATGACAATTGTCAGGCAGCGTCGTAGGCTTGGTGGAGCCAGTTGATCAGTTCTTCATTCACTTCATCGGGGCTGGTGAGGCGGACGCGGTGGCTGACCATGCTGTTAAAGCTACCCGATTTTTCCAGACGGCCGTCTGCATCCATACCCTTCAAGTTAATCCCCACATCTACCCGCGTTTTGGTGCTGGGCTGGATGAGGCCGAATTGCTTGTTGCGCCGCAGGCTAACGTAGGCCTTTTTGGGGGCCAGAACCACGTCATCACCAAACTGGGCGATAGCGGCGGTGAGTGTATCGTAGATGGGGCGCAGCGACTCTTTGCCACTGTACTGGTTGTCTACCAAGTCATCGGCAGTTTTGGGGGAAGCGGCCGTCTCTCTCGCTTTGATCGAGACCATGTTGGCAAAGCCATGCGTGAACCCATGCTCTGTCTTGAGGTATTTCACAATTTGGCCGTGCTTTTCAAACCCACTGGCGCGGGCAATGGCAATCCATTGATCAAGCGACTTGCCGGTTTTTTTTTCTAAATTTTCAATCATTGTTTGGGCAGCGGCTTCAACTTTGTCGGTCATAACGTCCTCCGTTTTGAGACTAGAGATTGGAGATTTTTAGTCTCCAATCTCTACTGTTTATTAGTAGACTTCTTGCAAAAGTCACTTTAATCCAAGTGACAGATTGTAAATTGCAGAAATCAGGTTAAATCGCAAGCCAAATCGTTTGCGCCGATTGCGATATCGCTCTTTCAAAATACGAAATATCTTGAGCTTGCCAATCACGTGCTCGCCATAGATTCTGGCTTTCGCCAAGGCTCGATTCGCTGCTTTTTCCTCTTTGGTGAGAGGATGATGCTTTGACTTCTTTTTAGGTATCTTACTGTTGTTGTGAATCTCAACGATGCCTTGATATCCTGAATCAGCCAAGCATGTTATGGTTGGTATCATCCCTTGACAACTCTGTTTGAACAGCTTGAAATCATGTTTCTTGCCTTCACTAAAGGCTGTGGCCACAATTTCCAGGGTTGCTAAGTTGACAATGACCTGTGCTTTTTGCGTGTGATACTTTTTCTTACCACTAAAATGTCTCTTTTGTTTTTTTGGGTCGTTCGATCGGTTGTTCTGTGGCATCAACAATAACAACCTCAATGAGCGTATCATTTGTTTGCAGCTTTTTCTTGCTTGGTAATGTAAATTGGTCAGACGCGATCAGCGCATTTTCAACTTGTTGGATTATCCGACAAACAGCTGACTCGCTAATTCCATAAGCTTGGCCGATATGAAACTGGGTACGATATTCTCGCCAATACATCAGGGTCAACAAGAGCTGGTTGGCCCGTGATAATTTAGGTGGTATACCAAAGGTGGGCATTGTTTTTTCTAAAATTGCCACCATTTGCTTAAAGATTGGGTGTGGAACACCTGTTAACCGTTTAAATTTTGCATCGGATAGGTTTTGAATCTCAGCATATTTCATCTAGCAATTATGCCTGATTTTTCACTTATGCAAGAGGTCTATTAGTCTTTTGCATTCAGCTCCGCCAATCGCCGCCGCAAAAATCGCTTCTCGACGGCGTTTTGGCATAAATCCAGGGCGATAGTATACGCATCGTGGGCATCGTCGTAAAATCCGGCGCGGCGCAGCAGGTCAGCGCAGGCGGCATGGAACAGGTGATAATGATCCAGCGTCCCCGCTTCGGCCAATTCATCTAGCAGGGCTAGCCCGCGCATGGGGCCTTCGGCCATGGCGATGGCCACAGCCCAGTTGAGCATCACCACTGGCGAGTTGGTGTATTGCTGCAGGGCGCGGTAGAGGGCGGCAATTTGGGGCCAGTCAGTTTCTTGGGGTGTGGTGGCTTGGTCGTGCAGGGCAGCAATGGCAGCCTGAATTTGGTAGGGGCCGGGCTGTCCCATTTGTAAGGCGCGTTCGAGTACGGCCGTACCCACCTCAATCTGTTCCTGATCCCATAAGCTACGATTTTGCTCTTCCAGCAGGATAAGTTCGCCCGTGCTGCCCACACGAGCAGCGCGGCGGGCATCGTGCAGCAGCATGAGTGCCAGAAGCCCCAACGCCTCTGCATCTTCCTCCAGATTGGGATCATCCGCCAGCAGTTGATTCAAAATCTGCGCCAGCCGAATCGCTTCGCTGGATAGCTCTTGCCGCACCAGGGCATCGCCGCTGCTGGCATTGTACCCTTCGTTAAAGATGAGGTAGAGCGCGGTGAGGACGGCGTTGAGCCGTTCTGGCAGCAGTTCGGTGGGCGGCACGCGGTAGGGAATGCCCGCCTGGGCAATCTTGCGTTTGGCGCGGACGAGCCGCTGAGCCATGGTGGGCACTGGAACGAGGAAGGCGGCGGCGATTTCGGCCGTTTCTAGCCCGCCGAGCGTCCGCAACGTGAGCGCCACCTGTGCCTCCAGCGACAGGGCGGGGTGGCAGCAGGTAAAGATGAGCTTGAGGCGTTCGTCAGGAATGCTGTCCATTTCGTACTCGTCAGGGTTTGCGGGTTTTTGCGTTAGGTCCACCAATTTCGGCTGCTTTTGCTCAAAGTTTTTGCGGCGGCGGATGCGGTCTATGGCTTTGTTGCGAGCAATGGTGGTAATCCATGCGCCGGGGTTTTTGGGACGGCCGTCCTTCGGCCATTTTTCCAGTGCGACGATGAGCGCATCTTGAAAGGCATCTTCAGCCAAATCAAAATCGTTCAGGTAGCTGATGAGTGCAGCCAGCACCCGGCCAGATTCTTCTCGGAACGTCCACTCAATCGTTTGGTGAATTGCTTCCATAAACTTGGGAGACTAGCGATTAGAGATCGGAGATTCTTGCGCCCAATCTCCAGTCTCTAACCTCCCAATCTCTTATTAAAATTCGACGACGGGACGTACTTCAACACAGCCTATCCCGACGGGCAATTTGGCAGCCATTTCTAATGCCTCTGCTTCGCTTTCGCAGTCAAGAATGTAGAAGCCACCAAGCTGTTCTTTGGTTTCGGCGAAGGGGCCATCGGTGGTGATGGTGGCCTGGTTGTTCTCAAAGCGGACGGTTTTGGACGTAGCGGTTGGGTGTAGGGCGTCGCCAGTAGGTTTCATTCCCCTACTTTCTGCCTCGGCACCCCAATTTTGGTGGGCCACCATCAATGCTTGCCAATCTTCTGGCTTGGCATCTTCGATTAATTTTTCATCATTGTAAATTAAGAGGATGTATCTCATGTTGATCTCCTTACTATCTTTGCTGGTTGTCATGCCTGCGAAGGCAGGCATCCACCTTTAGTATTGGAATGGATTCCGACCTGCGCGGGAATAACAGGTTCGGTTGAGTTCTTACCCTTCAAATTCCCAGAGGGGACGGATTTCGATGCTGCCGTCGCGCGCGCCTGGGATTTTGGCTGCCCATTTAATCGCTTCATCCAGATTTTCGCAATCCAGTAGATAGTAGCCGCCAAGCTGCTCTTTGGTTTCGGCGAAGGGGCCATCGGTGCTGGTGGTTTGGCCATTGCGTACGCGCACAGTGGTAGCGGCGGTTGTGGGATGCAGTGCTTCGCCACCCAGCATCACGCCTGCTTCGCGCACTTCGTTGGTAAAGTTGAAATAGGCACCCATATTTGCCTGTTGCTGTTCTTCGTTGCGTTGTGCATCCTGTTGCTCATTGGTGTAAATCAGTAATAAATATCGCATTTTGCTCTCCTTAGAGTTGTTTTGGCATTTGTATGCCTGTTTTGCTTATACGACGAATAGTTGTTAGTAAGATCGACAGCTTTGAAAAAATGATCTAAAGCTGACCCAATGAAGGACAGAATTGAGTACCTGAGTAACCTAAGGCTGTGTACTAGAGCCTCTGTTTTGCTATTTCCCTACTAATTATACTCAAGGCAAAGTGGGATGTGCCCACTATTCGATTTTCAGCGGTGAATTGTGTGAATGCACCTGGGTTACACAAACATGGCGAATAAAGATTTTGGATTGGAGGTAAATGATGAATGAAGTGGCAAAAACAACATTGGAGAATCAAAACACTGAGATTAATTGGCGGCATATAACACTCTTTTCGGGGCTTGCTTACCTTTTTTCCTGGGCTTATTGGTTGCCACCTCTTTGGCCGCAGATAGGTGAGTTGTTACGCAACGGCCGTACGCCAGAGAACATTACAGAAGTCGCGGGCGCTTATTTTGTGCTGGGTATGTTCGGCCCGATGTTGGCAGCTTTGGTTATGCGCCTTTTTGTCAGCCGCGAGGGGCTACGTGGCTCTGTTGGCTTTAAGCGTAAACCGCGCTTCTATCTGATTGCATGGTTAGCGCCTGCACTCTTTGTGCTAATTTTGATTTTGTTTAACCATGTCGCTGGCATTGGGCGATTTTCACCTGAGGGACAGCCACCATTGTGGCAATCTCTCCCTCAAATGCTCTTTATCGGCGTCGCCATTACCACTGTGTTGGCTTTTGGCGAGGAATATGGCTGGCGTGGGTATCTATTACCTCGCTTGCTGCCATTGGGCGAGGTGAAAGGAACGCTGGTTTTAGGCCTGATTTGGGCATTTTGGCACCTGCCACCCCTAATTGCTGGCTTAAATTATCCCGGTGTCCATCCCGTTTTGGCGATTGCTGTTTTTTGTTTTACCGTGATTTTGCTCTCTTTTCCTTTTACCTGGCTGCATCTGAGTGCCGGTGGCAGCGTGCTGCTGGCAGCAATTTTACATGCTTCTTTTAACACATTTGTAGATAGTTACACTAGCGTTTCGTATATTCCAGAGGGCAATGTCTTGCTCACCAACGGCGTAGGCTTGGTCTCTGGTGGTATGTTGTTGATTATGGTTTTGTTGGTCTACTTTGTTTTTAAGCGGAATCGTGGAGTTGAAAGGCACAAGGTATCGGCGTCGGCTTCAGCTTTGAGGGAGTCTGTGTCGTAGGGCGACCCGGCGGCAGCGGGTTTGCCGTTGCATTTTGTTTTCCTTTTGTGTGTGGCGTGGTACTGTTTGTAGATGCAGGCTCAAATGGTTAGTTTACTGCCGTTTTCAACCAGAAAGTCGCAAATTATAAGAGTTATCGTTATTGGCTCTACCCTTTTGTTGCTGGGGCTTATCTTGTTACGTGGGCATTATGTCTACCAAAGCTTGCTCACTGAAGAATCCCAAAAATGGCGGCTCTATCTAAAGACCTTTTCCTTTTTGATTGCGCCCATTGCGCTGGCTGGATTTAGCTTTTTTGTTTGGTTGAGACGGCCGTTTGACCTTACCGTACTCTATTTTGTTGCTTGGCAACAGCTTATGGTTTATGGGCTTGTTGTGCCGCTTCAGTTTGAGCCACACCCCGATTTTAATACCTACATCGTCGGCACTATCCTTGCCTATCTGGCCGCCACCTTGATCGTTTTTCATCTGCATCTAACAGAAATTTACAAGCAGCAGGCCGAAAAGTTACGCCGCGTCAAATTGTGGCTTTATGGATTGGCAACCTTGCTGGTCGTCATCTGGTGGGCTCAATTTATTATCCAGGCCGAGCGTAGCTTTGTTTTGCAGCAACTTTTGACAAGTTTTTTTCTGCTTGCCTGTTTAATAGGCATTGCCATTTCAGTCCAGGCCTGGCGCAAGGGCTCTGTGACTATTCGACGGCGGCTGCGCTTGGCATTGGTGGGCTCTTCGTTAAGCATGGCTTTGTTAATATTCGCCTACCTGCTGCCCTTTATCTTTGGCGGCATTGCCTACTTGGGAGATGAGCTGCTCGTTCTAATTTTGTTGCTCATTCCCATTTCTTATGGCGCAGCGATTTTTCGGGATGGTTTTTGGGCAATGGAGCGCATATTGAACCGCACCATTGTTCATTTGCTCCTGTTGGGCGTGTTGGCCTTCCTCTTTTTGGGCGTTGCTTTTGTTTTGCCCCGCGTTTTGCCACTTTCTTGGGTAGAAGCCCCATTTACCTGGGGATTGGTTACATTGGTTACGGCAGTTCTCTTCACACCCTTGCGCCACTTTTTGCAACAATTGGTGGATCGTCTACTTTACGGTGGCTGGTACGATTATCAATCTGTTATTAAAGCCGTTGGCCATCAGCTAAATAATAAAGTCGAAATTGATGAATTGGCAGAACTTTTGGTGGATCGCTTGCAAGAAATATTGCACTTGGATGGCGCGGCCTTTTACTTACGTGAAGGCCAACAATTGCAGCCTGTACGGGCTAGGGGTGTTTTGTCAGCGGCAACGGCGTTGATGATGAATGCAACGGCCGTAAAAACCCTCCAGCTAAAAAAACGAGCCACCTTTGCCCGCGATTTGCCCTCCCTCCCAGAAAATGGAGCCGATCTTTGGGTGCCACTTGTGCAAAACGACAGGCTGACGGGCCTGTTGCTTTTGGGCAAACGATTTGGCGAGGAGACTTTGCCAGAAAATGATTGTGATTTGCTGCAAACGATTGCTTGGCAAGCAGCCGTTTCGCTGGAAAATATTCATCTTGTGCAAAACCTGTCTAACCGGGCGGCCGAGATTGACCAACTTTATCATCAAGTCGTCTCCAGCCGTGAAGATGAGCGCAAACGATTGGCACGCGAACTGCACGATCAAGTCATTCAAGACCTTATTTATTTGCACCAGGTGACGGGCATTGTCAGCAAAAACAGCCAAGAAAGTGAAGCGGAAACCATTGCCTTTGTCCGTCAACAGTTGCAACAGATTGTTGATGCCTTGCGTACCATCTGTACTGAACTGCGCCCTACTGCGTTGGACGACTTAAGCTTGCGTTTAGCCGTACAAGGTTTTGTTGAGACCCTCAACAGGAACAGTCATCCGCAAACCCAGCTAACCATAGCCGGTGATGATATGGCTTTAGCAGAGCCATTAGCCGACGAGGTTGCTCTGACTGTTTTTCGCGCCATTCAAGAAGCCGTGCGGAACGCTTTGGCTCACGCCCAGGCAAGCAAAATTACGGTTGATTTGGCAATAGAATCAACACAGATAAACGTTGTGGTTGCTGACGATGGGATCGGTTTTAGGCTGCCTTCCAATGGCAGCGGGATGGTAAAAGAAGGTCATTTTGGCCTTGCAGGGATGCAGGAGCGGGTGCAGGGTATTGGGGGTGAGATGGCTTTGCAAACGGCCGTAAATGGCGGCACAACCATCACCATTACTGCACCTGTCATCCCACAGACCGAACCTTACTCATCCAGAGCCACCAACTGATGTTTGATAGCCCATAAAACAGCTTCAACGCGCGTTTCCACCCCCAGCTTGTCCATGATGCGCCCCACATAATTTTTAACCGTTTGCTCCGTCACGGTCAGGCTTTGTGCAATCTGGGCATTTCGGTAGCCAGAAGCCATCAAAATGAGCGTTTCACATTCGCGGGCTGTCAGCGGCTGGGCATCTTTGGTTGCATCACGCTGCGCCGATTGTAGCAGCACGTCCAACACGCGGGGAGATAGCCACCTGCCACCCTGGGCAACACTGTAGATAGCCTGAATGAGGTCCGCGGGCGGATCATCTTTTAGCACATAGCCAACGGCTCCCACATCCAGCAACCCCACCACATACTCTTGCCGACGATAGGCTGAGAGAATAACTATTTTTAAGCCCGGCATGGCCTCAACTAAGCTTTTTGTTGTTCTTAGCACATTATGATTCGGCATATGGGCATCTAGCAACAGCAGGGTTGGCTGATGCTGCTGGGTGGCCTTTTGCACCTGTGCCCCATCTGCTACCTCGCAAAGAATGGTGAAATTTGGCTCCTGGTTAAGCAGGGCGCAAATACCTGCCCGTACAACATGATGATCTTCGGCCACAACGAGGGTGATCATGGGGTGGGAAGTCGGTGAAGTCATAACTGTTTTTACAAATGCCTCTCGTTACGGGCAGCAAGGGCGGCCAAGATTTCAGCATGTTTTTCGCGGGTGATGGGGTAGCGGCGAACGATAGGGAAGCTGAGTAACAGGATGATAGCGGGTACGATGCTGACAAAAATACGAAGTGCTGTGAGTACGGCCGTTGGCTGTTCCGGTAAATTCGTTAAATTCTCGGCGTTGATGTATCCAGCTGCTTCCAGGGCAAAATTGGAAAGTGCCAAACCCAGCGAAATGCCCAGCTTTTGCAAAAATACGAAGAACCCGTAGTAAATGCCTTCTCGCCGCTGGCCAGTTTCTAGCTCATCCAGCTCAATCACGTCTGGCAACATGCTCCATGGAATAAGGTAGCCGACGCTGACGCCAACACCAGCTAGCACCGCTAGCCCTAATACTAGATTAAACTGACCGGGCTGTACAAAAAAGATGACGATCTCCACGACTATCCAAAAACTCATCCCTACGTAATACACTTTTTGCTTGCCCCATTTTTGGCTGAGCTTGGACCACATGATGAGGAAAACAAAAGCGGAAACTTGTAAGGCAAATGCGAGTTGAATGAATCGATCTTCTCCACCAACCCAGTAGCGGACGTACAGCAGCATATTGGCTTGTACAAATTGGATGCAGAGCCACGACATTAAATAAATAGTAACGACATACAAAAACGGCCGATTCTTTAAAGCAATCTTCACGCCCTCAATAAATCCAGGATCGTCTTGTTCTGGAGCCTCTTTGAAGTGACTTTCTTCGGTAAAGGCGAAGGTGATAAAGTTGCTGAGCACAATGACACCCCCCATGACGGCCGCGCTGATAGCATACCCTTGGGTAACTGTAGGAAACGCTTCGATAAGTATGCTATGAACCACCAATGCGGCCAATCCGCCCAAAATAGAAAAGCTAAAGCGGAAGGAGTTCAGGCTGGTGCGTTCGTCGTAATCCTGGGTGAGTTCGGGGGTGAGGGCGGTGTAGGGGACGTTTACGGCCGTAAACCCCGTATCCAGCAGCAAAGCCACAATAAGATAATACCAAAACAGCCCCGCCTGGCTCCAATCTGGCACCAGCCACTGCATAAACCAAGCTAGCCCAAAGGGAATTGCGCCAAACAGCAGCCAGGGGCGGCGGCGACCCCAGCGGGTGTTGGTGCGGTCAGTCAGGCGGCCAACCAGTGGGTCATTCACACTGTCCCAAATTTTGACGATGAGGAAGATGACGCCAGCGGCTGCGGGGCGAATACCGGCAATGTCGAGCAAGAAGGCGTTGAGAAAAAAGCCCTGAATCGAGGCCACCAGCGCTGGCCCCAAATCACCAATGCCAAAAGCGAGCTTGCGGCCAAAGCTGAGTTTTTGGGGAGGTTGTGTGTTGCTGACTGCGGGCGTGGTCATCGTTTTTCTCCTGTCGGGCGCGGGTACCAATTTCTATCACGCTTTTTGCCGATTGGCGAATGGTTTGGTGGGGGTTATTGAGTTTTTCAATAGTCCACATTTTTAGCTAATGGGACGCGGATTAACGCGGACGAGCGCAGATTAAATGCTTTTTTCCGCGTCATCAGCGCTTGTCCGCGTCCTTTTTTAGGTGGAGCTGGGCTATTAAAAAGCCTTGGTGACGATTAGTTGGGCCAATTGGCAACGGCCGCTCCCAACGCATCATCCCCCGCCAAATTTGCAAAATAGCTGTGCAGGTCTGGTTTTAGAGTGGCTAAATCTTCCAGCGCGGCGGTTGCCTCTGTAGCGGTGAGTAGATGGCGGGCTTGCAAGAAACGCAGCCAGGTGGGCATGAAGCCAAAGAGGGTGGCAGCGGCATACGGCCGTACCGGATCATAGTTCAGTAGCTTCGCCAAAAAGCGTCGCAGCGTCTCGCTATCTGGAGCTAGTGGATGTGGGTCGGGGCGAGGTTTGGGGATGGGTCGGCCTTTTCGCATCAAATCGCCTAAATCCTGGCGGGGATTGAGTTGCCCGGTGCGCCGCTCTACAAAGTAGGTGGGCAGCAAGTGGCGGATGAGGTTGGTACGGCCGTATCCTACCCCCACTTCCTTGAAGGCAAAGGCCAAAAACTCAATCATTAGCGCGGCCATATTTTGTGGGGGATGTTCCGCCAGATGCGCTAGCTGCCACTGATATTGCGTGTAGCCGCTAAGATGAGCCAGATAGTGGTTAAGTCCGTCGGCATCAATCGGCACACTGGCTTGCAGTGCGGCAAACAGTTGCGGCGGCGCGGAGGCACTATCAACCGGGTTACTCTGCAAATATTGAAAGACCAGACTGTCCGTCAGTAGGGCAGTGACGGTTTGCTGTTGCCATTCGCTGGCGTTATCGTTGGTTTGCAATTGCGTGTAGCCACTTTGGAGAAGGTAAATAAGCGAGGCCAACTGGTTGTGGTAGCTGAGCATGTCGGTGGTTTGTTGGAAAACGGCCGTTTCCGCCACCACCGCTTCCCCAACCGCAGCTAGCACCGCCCGCAGCGCCGCTTCATCCATTCCCTCAAATTCTTGCCATGAAATCAATTTTGTCATAATGCGAAACTTTCATTTATCAGGCATAACGTGTTGAAGTATGCTTACTTATACTCTATCAGTTACTCGTTGCATTATACGGATATTCTTCCAATGTTTAGGCAGTTTTGAAAAACTCGAGCATTCAAGTTTAAAATTGGATAAAGACATAATTAGGCTTTTGCACTGGAATCAAAATGAACGATAACAAAAAACCTATACTTACAATCATTTCTTCAATCGTGATTTATATAGGCAATTCAGTTTCTTAGGCCAATTTCAAAAACAGAGTTGATTTTTCAAGAGTTGGTCTAATGAAGTTTTTGCTTTGCCCAAAGTGATTGAGCTTACCTCTTTTCAATGCGCCAGCAGCGGTGGATTTTGTCATTGCGAAAATCTTCCGGGATGGTTTGTGGTGTGAGTTCGTGCGCGGCAAACGCGTGGGGCAGAGCCGATTCGTCTAGCTTAAAGCCGCGTGAATTGGTGCTGAAAATCAGTGTGCCGCCGCTGGCTAATCGTGCCAAACAAGCGTGAATTAGCTCTGGATGATCCCGATCCACCGCAAATGCGCTGCGCGCCATTCGCTTGGAATTGCTGAAAGTAGGCGGATCGCACACAATCAAATCGTAGCTGCGCTTATCCTCTACCAAAAATTGCCAACAATCCTGAGCCACAACCCGATGCCGCCTGTCGGGGCGGAAGCCATTGTGCTGCAAATTGCGTCTGGCCCAGTCGCAATATTTTTTGCTCAAATCCACCGTCGTAGTTGCCTTTGCCTTCCCCGCTGCGGCATAAACAGTGAAGGATCCCGTATAGGCAAACAGATTTAGCACACGCTTGCCTGCTGCCTCATCCCGCACCATTGCCCGCGTTTGCCGATGATCTAAGAAGAGGCCCGTGTCCAAATAATCGCTCAGGTTGACCTCAAAAGTGAGACCCTGTTCTTGCACCAGCCGGACGTGGCCTTTTTGACCGAATCGCTCGTACTGCTGCCGAAGGCCGCGCTGACGTGAACGTGTTTTTACAAAAATTTGGCGTGGGGACAGAGCCAATGCCTCGCCAATCTGGGTAAGCGCGTCTTGCTGCCATGCTTCGTTGTCGTCTTTGCTTCGTGCATACAGCCAAACCACCGCCTCACCGTCGTACCAATCCACAATGAGGGGAAATTCGGGAATGTCTCGCTCGTAGAGGCGGTAGCAGCTAATATCATTGCGGCTAGCCCACTTACGCAAATGGCGCATTCGTTTTCGTAGGCGGTTGGCTAACATGGTGGTCATTGGTAATTGATCCTGAATAAATAGGACGCAGACTAGCGCGGATAAACACGGATTATGAACATTTTATCCGCGTTTTCCGTGTTCATCCGTGCCCCAAAAATGATAGACAATTGAGGCTTGAGTATAGCAAAAGGCGGTGGAATGGCAGAGGTGATTTTGGCGGGACGAAGCTGTCGGCGGCGGTGATTGAAGCGGCGGCGTTGACTGCCCCGCAACGAACTTGGCACGGCCGTTTGCAACGCTTCTCGCCGCCGGGGGCCACTGCCGAATCAGATATTCGCATGATGATGGAGATGGGGCGGGAACTGTTGGTTAACGTACCTATCCGGCAGCTTTTTACCGAGGCGTTTGACGCGCCAGTTTGGGTAGACAACGATGCAAATGTGGCTGCGCTGGGAGAATGGCGCTTTGGGGCTGGGCAGGGCATTGCCGATTTGCTGTACGTGACGGTGAGTACGGGGGTGGGCGGCGGCTGGATTTTGGACGGACGGCCGTATCGCGGCGCAACAGGCGTGGCAGGTGAGATTGGGCATATGGTGGTAGATCCCGACGGGCCACTGTGCCTGTGCGGCAAGCGGGGCTGCGTAGAGCGGCTGGCTTCGGGGCCGTACATGGCACGGGATGTGGCGTTGGCGTTTGGGATGCCTTTGTATGATGTTTCGGGTAAATTGGTGGCGGAATTGGCGGCTGAGGGTGTGGAAACGGCCGTTGCCATTCTGGAGCGCGGCGCAAAAAGTTTGGGCATTGGCTTGGGCAATGCCGCCAATCTGCTCAACCCCAGCCGCATTGTGCTGGGCGGCGGCATAACCAAATCTGGCAAACGTTGGTGGCAGTTAGTGCGCCAAACCGCCCAAGAAACGGCCCTGCCTGAAGTTCAGTTCGACATCGTGCCTGCCCAGCTAGGCGACGATGCACCGCTTTGGGGCGCAGTGGCCCTCACCCAGCTCTAAAATGTGACCAAGCATGCCCAAACCCCTCTAACAAATAACAATTAACCATTCACAATTCACAATTAGGAAGGTCTTATGTTTGACAAACTGTTTGATAAATTTGACGATATTGATATGAAAAAGCTGGTCGAGGTGGTGAACCTGGTTTGGAACAACCGGGAAAAATTCATTGACCTGGTAGAAAATCTGCCAACGCTTCTGGATAATACAGGCAGCAGCATTGAGTCGGCAGGCACCAGCGCGGTGAAGGCGAGTGCCTTTTTATCTGGCGATAAAAAAGGGTCGCCAAGTGCCGGGGAAGTGTCGAAAATTGCAGCCACGGCACTGGATCGCTGCCAGGATGAGCTGGCGGAGGCCGCCAAAATTATGGCCAGCTTGGGCAAACAGCTAGACGCCGTGCGTATTCCTAGCGTCAAGCCCAAATATATTGAGGTGTTGGGCAGCAGAGTGGTTAGTGGCCTGGAATTTGGTGAAGAGGGTATTTTGGACAACGCCGCCGACAAGCTCACCGATGGTTCGTCTCGGTTAAAGCAAATTGGGGTAGATTTGCGGCTGGTTTCCAAAAATCTGCGGGAACTGGGTGGTGCGCTTACGGAAACGGGCAAGGATTTGAACAACGTCGGCCTGCAGCTAAAAGAAAGTGGCGGCACGCTGCGCTCGCTTTCCAAATTTAATAAATAGCAGGTAGCCGCGGATTCTTTCCGCGTTTTGGATGTAATTGCGCGGAAAGAATCCGCGGCTACGGTTTGAAAATGGTAATTTACCAGGGTGGGATGGTTTTTTGCTGGGGGGAGCAATCGCAGGGTGGCGCGTACCTTTTGCGAATGCAGGTGAATGCACCGTTGCGGGTGAAGTTCGGCCGTTTTCAGCAAGGTCAGCCAATTGCGGTTCCCACTGGAGATTATTTGTACGTGGGGTCGGCGATGGCGCAAAAGGGAGCCACTTCGCTGGCGCGACGCTTACTGCGCCACGCCAGCCGGAGCGATAGCCAAAATCCTCATCTGATCCGGCAGCAGATGCTGTCTGTTTTCCTGAAAATTGGCTTGGGGTCAACGCCGCTGCATCCGCCAACAGGCAAAAAGCTGCGCTGGCATGTTGATTATTTGCTGAATGAGGAGGCGGTGGAGTTGACGGCCGTTTACATCATCCGAGTGAAAAAGCGGAACACAGAGGGGCACGGAGAAGCCACAGAGGCACACAGAGAGGGAAAAAAATCCAAAAAATCCGCGCAATCCGTGGCGAAAAATAAGGATCGGCAATTAGAAACGGCCGTGGCTCACTATCTGCTTACCCTACCACAAATTACACCACTCGCCCCTGGGCTTGGCAGCACGGACGATCCGGGTGGAACCCACTTGCTACGTGTGACGGCCGTGCCCCACTGGTGGCAAACCTTCCCTGAAAAAATCACATCATTCTTGCGAGGAATTGCGGTATGAGGCATCGTTCATTGCTCTGGCTGCTGCTGCTGGGCGGCTTACTGGCTTGTGCAACACAGCCGCTGGCGACGCCAACTTCGACTCCGTTTACGGAACATGCAACAACGCTCCAACCAACGTTGGCGGCAACGGCCGTTGCCATCCCAACACCTACACAGCAATCAATACCAACCGAGCCAACCGTCGTTACTTCTACCACTTCGCCCTCCCCCACCCCACAGTTGGTGCCTAATTGGGACAATCCAATTGATGAGGGCATGCGAGCAACGGCCGTAGCCCACAATGCAATTTTTAACCGACTGAACCTTGCCAACAGTGGCCTTTGGCAGTTCGAGTCTGGCAGCTTTTGGCACCCCATTGCCCTGGAAATGAACGCAACCACCGCCTTTTTGCTCGATGGCGGACGGGTGCTGCGAATCGATTTGATCAATGACATACCGCCCCAGCCGCTGCTCCAGCCTGGCGATTTTGTGGATGACCTGCTGGTGCAGGAGCCACTTGATTTGGCGTTGGTGGGTGAGACCTTGCTGGTTCTAGACCGCGCAGGAGATTTATATGCACTCGATTTGGCAACGGGCGGCTGGCAGCTGGAGCGATACGAGCGGGAGATTGGCGAGACCTCCAGCCATTACTTTGTGGCGCTGGGATATGACACAGCGGGCGGCAGCCAGCGGCTGAGGCTGGAAACGAGCTACAGTTACGCTCACTATTTTTTTGCCGATGGCAGCGAACGGCAATGGTTGCTGCCAGAGGATGTGCTGCCTGTGGATGTGAGCGGCGTGGGCGACAAGATTTACACGCTGTGGCGCAACCCAGACCGCACCGCCACCGTTGCCCTCTTTCAGGAGACAGCTCGCTTGACGACCTTTGCTCCCATCTTCACCATGCTTCAGCCGCGCCAGATTGTGGCGACAGAAACGGCCGTCTACATTTTAGACATGGCTGGGCGACGATTACTCAGCTTGCAGCCGGAGACAGGTGTGGTGCAGGCCGTGTTTCAACTGCCGGGCGTAAGCGCCTTTGCCGCCAACGCGGCGGGCGACCAGCTACTGTTTGCGGGTCGTGATCAGCTTTTCTTTTGGCAGCAGCCAGCCAACAGTCGCTTTGTGGCCGGTGGCCCCACCTTGCCCGCGCCGCAGCCGCACGATACGGGCGTCTGGAAAACAACCCTCGCCTACGCCTGGCCCATCACTGGCAACTCGGATGATCTGACGCCGCGTGATTTGCAAATGCCGGGTGCGCCGCGCCACTATCGGCTGGGCATTCACCAGGGTATTGATTTTTATTGGGCCAACGGTACCCCGGTCTACGCAGCGGCTGCTGGCACTGTCATTCGGGCAACCTTGGATTATGAACGGCCGTCTGAAACTGCCTTCAACTTCCGCCGCGCCGAAAATATTGAGCTGGGTTATACCGCGCCGGAAAACCTCGATTTTTACCGTGGGATGCAAATCTGGATTTTGCAAGAGGATGGCTTTGTGGCGCGGTACGTCCATTTAAGTGACATCCATTGGCAGATTGAAGAGGGAACGGCCGTAACTGCCGGACAGCAAATTGGCCTCATTGGCAACACAGGCTCCCCCGCCTCTGTCGTTAGCGAAACCGAGGATGCCCATCTTCATTTTGAGCTGCGGCTAGATGATTTTTACTTAGGCCAATTTTTGCGCCCAATCGAAACCCGCGAGCTTTTAGAGCATCTGTTTTCCCCAGATTGACAAAATTTGCTATAATTGAAGCTGTCTTTGTAAATTTCCTTAAAGTAAACAAACTTTATATTTTGTGGGATAAAACGATACGTGCAGTCAATCAGTTATCTAAATCTCAACCTTTTCTGCTGCTTTTGGGCTTTGGACTTTCAACCCAAACGTAGTTGATCTGTTTTCAGCCTGGGCAGGTGGCAATTTGCGGCCAACGACCAGGTTTTTTGTTTTGTAGTAGGAGGTGCTCATCGAAAAATCCCCGCAACATGTTTTGCCTCGGCGAAAGACCAGACAGGTTTTTCGCAAAAATGATAAATGTATTTAGTTAGGTCTGCGTAAGTTTTATTGAAGTTAGGAGGAAGTGATGTTAACGTTTTTCAAAAGGCGAAAACTTGGTTTTTTGCTGGTTCTCATTAGCTTAGGCCTTATTGTGATGGCTTCTGCCGCCTCAGCCAACGACGCAACGCCAACGGCCGTTGCCAACGCTCGCGCCAAAATTCATCCCTATTTATTAGCAGATATTGATGCTGCCCTGGCCGGGTCTGCACAGCCCAATGGGCCAGCTTTAGCCGCACGCGGTGCTGCCACAAATAATAGCGAACTACAATTTGTGGCTCGGATTGCAGCGGGTGCAGACCTCAGCAGCTACGCCTCGCAATGGTTTGCCCGCCCCTTTACAGATCCGCTAGGCACAACGGTGGCTGCTGGCTTTGCCTCACCCACCGCCATCCTCAAAATGGCTGCCGATCCGAACGTAATTACCTTGCGTCGCTCAGAATCGCTGGTTGATGTGCCGCAGCCGCTGGATCCAGATATTGAATCGAACCTCAATAGCAACGTCACACCCGCGCTGAACCTGTCTGGTGAAGCCAGCCCTGGCCCCGCGCCAGAGGGGTGGTACGGTACGACGGGCGCAGTTCATGGCTCGCAAGATGCCTGGGATAAAGGGTACACGGGCACGGGCGTCCGCTACATGTCTAACGACTCTGGTGCGGATTATTGCCATCCTGATTTGCATGGCACCTGGGCCTACATTGACGACGCGTCTTCCCCTTACTACGGCTTGCCGCAGATGTTTGACTCCCTTTCCAGCTACTATGCCGCCTTCGATTACTTCGTTGGCACCACGCTGATTGCGGACGGGTTGGCTGATTATGCCGATACGTCGGCAACGGCCGCTGGCGACTTCAATTACGCGCCCATTGGTGCTGCCGTAGCCCATGATTACACCGTGCCTGGCACGAGCCTGAGCGGCGAATACCATTACGGTTCGCACCCAGACAAGGCACTAGCGGCCGTTGCCGATATTCTGAATGGCTCGTTTGGGGATGCAACGGCCGTTTCTGGTGAGCGTGCGGCCGTTTTGGTGGTAGATGAAAATGTAGCTGGCGTGTACGACACCGTTTACGTAGACCTCAACTACAACTATGACTTTAGCGACGATGCCCCGGCACGGCTCACGCGTGACTTTAGCAACCAGGAATCTGCCTGCCTCGATTACGACTTTGACGGGCTGAACGATGTGTCTGGTGGTTTGGTTTACTTCATTGCAGATGGCGAAACGGCCGTGCCCACCCTCGATTGGTATTGGGGTGTACCCGGCTCTGCCTACGGCAATGGTGATTTGGTTGCTTTTCATGTGCAAGACTTCACCGAAGGCGGCGGCACGCACGGCATGGGCACGACCTCCGTGGCCGTTGGCCAGGGGGTTGTAGCCGGTTCCGTGAATTGGGGGCCCGGCGGTTCGCCCATTGCTGGCTTCCAAGGTCTGGTGGTTGGCCCCGGTAAAGATGTCGCCTCCACCCAAAATGGCGACTTTTACCTGACACCCTTTATAGAAGATGCTTACGTGTACGCTGGTCTCGGCTACGATGGCATTTCAGGAACTGGCGATGATATTCAGATTGTTAGCAACTCCTGGGGTTCCAGCGGCACCGACAACGACGGGCTAGATTACGAGTCCCGACTAATTGATGTTGTGAATCGCTCATTTGCGCCGAATACAGCTTTGCTGTTCTCAACTGGGAACGGTGCGGCTGGCTATGGTACATCTGCACCACCATCCCCAGCCAGCGGCATCTCTGTTGGCGCGTCCACGCTCTACGGAACAATTGGCATCTTTGAGGCCATCGCGTCGGCAGACCAAATTGTGGGCGGCGATATCATCTCCTGGTCCAATCGTGGCCCAGGAGCGCGCAATGTAACTGGGGTAGATGTGGTTGCCACGGGTGCGTTTGGCACAGGGTCTCTCTCCCTGAACGGCGTTTTGTGGGGAGCTATTGCCACCGATAACTTCGGCGGCACCTCCATGGCCGCGCCAGTTGCGGCGGGCAATCTCGCCCTCATGTACCAGGCCTGGTACGACCAATTTGGCACATGGCCCACGTTCGAGCAGGCTCGAACGCTCGTCATGAACTCGGCCACCAATACTGAGCATGATGTTTGGTCACAGGGCGCGGGTTTGGTCAATGCTGATCTGGGTACCGATTTGGCTGGTGGGCATGGCGGATTGTTTGTCTCCCCAGCAAGTTGGTCTGCTGGTGATTACCGAGGCGTGGAATACGGTGCATTTGCCCACATCATGCAACCCGGTGGGCAGGATGTCCAATCCTTTACCGTGACAAATGTGAGTGACCACCGCATGACCGTGCGCGTCACCACGGAAACCCATGTTCAAATCGGCTCTGACGATTTATCCTTCACCTCGCTAGATCAGTCGCTGGATCACGGTTCATTCACCACACCAGACTACGCCTTCCGCGTTGATCCGCTCATTCCGGCTGGTACCGATCTGATGATGGCGCGGCTAACGAAGCCATATGATCAGTTCGATCCAAACGAAGATCTGTTTGAGCCGTTTAACAATTGGCGCGTTCACATTCAGGATTGGACCGATCTGGATGGCGATGGCTACTTATGGGAAGATACCAACGGCAACGGCAAAGCAGATATTGGCGAAGTAGACACAGGCGAACATCTTCGTTTTACCTATGGCTACAATGCGGGGCCGACGCAACAAGCCCGTGTGGCCAATCCGCTGGAACGGATGACCGACGGCATTTATGTGACGTTGCGTCATCGCAATCAAGTTGTGGAAGTGCCGCAGACGGATTTGGGGCTGGAAGTTTCTTACTGGCAGCTACAAAACTGGGAGTGGGCACGGCCAACCCGCAGTGCCTTTAGCTTGGCTCCTGGCGAAACGCGCAGCTTTGACGTGACTATCGGGGTGCCGGATGGCACACCTTACGGTATGTATCAAGGCTCTGTCAATTTGCACTTTGGTGGCGAAGAGGTGGTTGTTCCCGTGACGGTAGCGGTAGCTGCCTCTGGTACCTCGTTTAGTTTTGGTCAGGCAAATGCGCCAGACGGCCGTTCCGCAGCCATCCTAGACGTGCCCATGCTGTACGACAACGATACCGTCTTTGGCTACACCGACTACACTTGGCGGGCTGAATCTGGTGATTGGCGCTTCTTCTGGACAGACGTAGATGGTGCAGCGTTGCCAGAAGATGGCACTTCTTACCTGGTTGTAGATAACAGTTGGGCAGGTGAGGGCACAGACATTGACACCATTATCCTTGGCCCGACGGAAGATTGTGTGAGCAACGGCGTTGGCTGTGATGGCTTACTGAGTGGCTACCCCGGCTCTGCTTTCTATGGGCCGTACACCTTGTCTGAGGTGGGTCGCAGCAACTATGGCTATATTGGAAGCGGCCGTTGGCTGTACGATACGTCCACCGGCGGGCCACGCGAAATCGTCGCGGCTCCCGTGCAGGATGGTTTACACGGTATCTTCTTCCATCAGGTGCGGGTAGATGGCAGCAGTTTGGATGAACCGTTTGGCGGGTCTGTTGGCCTGGTGAACCTCGATCCGGGTGCGATTGTCTCCTCCGCAGCGGCTGGTCCAGGCTCCACGAGCCTCACCATCAGCAGCGAGCTGGATATGGGTGGCTTTGTGGCGCAAGGCTTTGGCCTGGGTGGGCCCGTCACCACGACGGAAGACATCTTGCAGGATGATCCAAACGATCCATCTACGGCATCCTTCGTGACCACAGTTGATATTGCTAATGGCGCACTGTTGGAGGTTTCCACCTGCTGCACTGTCGGTTCGGATATCGATCTGTTCGTCTATGACCCATCCGGTGCGCTGGTTGCGTCGTCAACCACAGCGACGGACGTGGAAAACGTTGCTATCTTCTTCCCAGAGGACGGGACGTATACCGTGGCGGTACACGGCTGGAGCGTCCCCGGCGGGGCTGACACCTTTGAGCTGACGATTAACGTGGTTCAAGGCACCGATTTGTCGGTGAGCAACCTGCCATCCTCCATTCCGGCGGGCGGCTCGGCCACCATTGACGTGAATTGGGACACAACGGGCTTTGCTTCTGGCACGTACTCTGGCCTGATTTTGATGGGGCCGGCGGAGGCACCTGGCTTGTTGCAAGTTTCGGTGGAGATTACGGTGCCGTAATTGGCAATTGAGTAACTCATGTTACGCAGCGTAGATTTCAAAAGTCTGGTATCGCTCTGGCAAATAGCGGAACTACCTGCAAGACTTTTGAAATCTTTTCACTGGAAGTGCGTAACATCAGTGAGTAATTAGTAATTGGGCAATTTATTTGCCTGGTTTAGTGGCCGGAGCGCATGAAGAAATGCGCTCCGGTTTTTTTGTTGGTAAAGGTAAAGGGGCAAGGCGTTTGGATGCGTGTTGGTGCGTTTTTCGTGGATGTGTGCCAAACGCCTCGCCCCTACTATAATCTGCATTGATGGATGAAAAAGCGCATCGCCTTCAACTTTTGCAGCACCAGCAGGCTCGTTTGGGTCGCCGACTGGCGGCTTTGCAGCAGCGGGGCGATCAGTTGTCTCGCTGGCGGCTGATTTTGTTTGTGGGGGCGTTTGTGCTGGGCGGGGTGGCGTTTTTGCAATGGGGGCCAGTGGTGTGGTTGGTGAGCACGGCCGTTCTGCTCATCCCTTTCATCATCAGCGTCATCATCCACAGGGGTGTGGATACGGCCGTTACCCGGTTCACCCTCTGGCAGCAAATGAAACAAACCGACGTGGCTCGCATGTCGCTGGACTGGACGGCAATGCCTGCTGCCAAATCGTTCCCCGTTCCGGCGGACCATCCTTTTGCGGTAGACATTGACTTGGTGGGTGAATTTTCGATCCATCGGCTGCTGGACACGGCCGTTTCCCAAGAAGGCAGTGAGCGATTGCACCAATGGCTGCTGGAAGCAAAGCCAGAACGTGAGCAAGTGCTGGCACGGCAGCAGCTGGTTCGGGAACTCGCTTCACAAACACCCTTTCGACAGCGGCTGTGGCTGCAGGCAAGCCTGGCAATTGGGGAAGAAGATAGCGGACAGTGGGCGGGGCAGGCGTTGCTGGATTGGCTGCAAAAAGATGCGGGTGGTCGGTCATTACGGCCGTTGCTCATCGGCTTGTCTGCGTTGGCGGTAGTGAACTGGCTGCTTTTTGCAGGAACCCAATTTTGGGGCTGGCCGCCACTGTGGATTGGCTCCATTTTGCTGTACGGGGCGCTGTTCATGACGCTAGGGTTTCAGCGGACGGAAACCTTGTTTAGCGACGTGTTGTTCCTGACGGATCGGCTGCGCGTGCTGAACAGAGTATTTGCTTTTTTGGAGCGCTGGCGGTTTGGCAAGATGCCCCACACAGCGCAACTGTGTGATTCTTTTTTGGTGGCGGAGGAACGGCCGTCTACCCACATCCAAAATGTGCAGCGCGTGGTGGCTGGGGTGGGGCTGCGCCAAAATTGGCTGTTGGGCTTTGTGTTCAATGTGCTGGTTCCCTGGGACGTTTACTTTGCCTATCGTTTGGATCAATGCCGTGCCGATTTGGCCGTACGGCTACCCCGCTGGCTAGACATCTGGTTTGAGCTGGAAGCGGCCAGCAGCCTGGCTACCTTTGCCTGGCTAAATGTGGGGGAGTGCGCTTGGCCCGCGTTGGCAGATGTGCCATCGCCAGAATTAACGGCAACCAGTTTGGGGCATCCGCTCATCGCCAGCCCGCAGCGCGTTTGCAACGATTTGCATCTGGATGCCCAGCAATCTATTTACTTGATTACCGGCTCCAACATGGCCGGAAAAAGTTCCTTTTTACGCACGATTGGGGTCAATTTGGCATTGGCCTATGCAGGTGGCCCAGTGGTGGCGCAAACGTTCCGTGCCAGTTGGCTGCGCCTGTTTGCCACCATTCGCGTGGCGGATTCGCTGAATGATGGCTTCTCGTTTTTTTATGCGGAAGTGCGGCGGCTGTCGCAACTGCTTACTGCGTTGAATGATGAAGGGGAACGGCCGTTGCTCTTCCTGATAGACGAAATTTTCCGAGGCACCAACAATCGTGAGCGACTCATCGGTAGCCGGGCGTACATCCAGGCATTGGCACAGGGCAACGGCCTGGGGACAATTGCCACCCACGATTTGGAGCTGGTACAGCTTGCAGAAACGGCCGCAAAACTAACAAATGTGCATTTTCGGGATGATGTGGTGGACGGCCGTATGGTATTCGATTACAAGCTGCATCCTGGCCCATGCCCCACCACCAACGCCCTCAAAATTATGGCTTTGGCTGGTTTGCCAATTGAGCCACAAAGCTAGATGTTAACCGACTTTTCACTGAAACACATCCACATTTTCACGAAGCAATTCGTGCCTGATTGTTATACTCAATTTATTGTCCTGCGGAATCCCAAAATAGAAGAAATGAGTTGTTCAAATAGTGTGATAAAGCATAAAATTGTCATTAAAGGGTAATGTATATCGTAAGTAATCGGCCGTATGCTTACGCAAGATGGCAATTAATCTCTTTTGTCGTTTGTGCTTAATTCAAAACCGCGGCGATGCTGTCTTTGCAATTCCTAACATCTGGTGGAGCCACAACTGAATATTTATCCTAATTAGCCAAGATTGGCAGTAGCGACAGGGCAAATTTTCTTTCCCTGCGTCTTGGTCCGAGAAATAAGGTATGAAAGTCGTGAAACGATCAACAGTGTGGCAAACGCTTATTTTTTTCTTGGCAGTTCTTTTTGTTTTATTTGTTTCTTCCTCCGTGGCGGCAAGTGGGTTTGGAACGGCCGTTTTCACAGTCAATACCACCGCCGATGAAGATGATGGCGCATGTAGCCGCTCCCATTGCACCTTGCGTGAAGCGATTTTGGCAGCCAACGTTTTGGACGAAGGCACTACCATTTTCATCCAGTTCCGCGTAGGGAACCTGAACCCGGTTATCATTAGCCCCACTTCACCTTTGCCTCCAATCACCAATGCCTTGTTGCTCAAAACCAATGCCACGAACAGCATTGACGTTGTGCTAGACGGCAGCGAAGCTGGCGAAAGCAACGGCCTCGTGCTGCAAGGGAACGACATCACCGTTTGGGATTTAACTATTCAGAATTTTACTGGCAACGGCATCCTCATCAATGGCGATGACAACGCTCTGTCTGGCGTGACCCTTACTGGCAACAGCGGTGACGGGGTGCAGGTGGCCGCAGGTAGCGGCAACAGCTTTGACCAAACGAGCATCTTTGGCAATGGTAGCGAGGGCATTGATTTGGATGGCGATGGCCACACGGCCAACGATTTAGGCGATGAGGATGCGGGAGCAAACGGCCGTCAAAACAGCCCAGCCCTCATCCGCGCCGTCCCCGCCGACGCTGCCCTCGAAGTGGAGGGCATTCTTAACAGCCAGCCCGACAGCAGCTATACCGTTGATTTTTACGCCAGCGCAAGCTGCCGCGATTCTGGTTTTGGCGATGGCGAAACATGGCTGGGGAGCACCGAGATTGTGACCGATGAAGCGGGGAATGCGAGTTTTAATACGGCCGTTTCCACTAATCTCACCAGCAGCAGCATCACCGCCCTGGCCACGGGCAGCGAAGGCACCTCTGAATTTAGCCGCTGCATTCAAGTGGGCCTGGGCAACGACGCCTGGCCGCGCGCCTTGCGTCTGGAATTAACGCCCGATACCGTCTCCCCTAACGTACAAACCGTCGAAATTAGCCAACGGCTCGATTTAGTAGGGCAATCCCGCTGGTACAAATTCTCGGTCGAACCCAATAGCCAGCTCATCATCACGCTAACTGATTTGCCCGCCAACTACGATCTCACCGTCTATAAAGATATTGCCGCCGAGTGGGAATCGCTCCTAACGCTAGACGAAACCGAAGATTTAATTTCACTCACGGCCGAATTTGCCCCGGATGCGTTTAGCCCGGATGCGTTCTCGCCGGACGCTTTTAGCCCAGACGCATTTTCACCGGACGCCTTCAGCCCGGATGCGTTCTCGCCAGACGCATTTAGTCCTGATGCGTTTTCACCGGATGCATTTAGCCCGGATGCGTTCTCGCCAGACGCATTTAGTCCTGATGCGTTTTCACCGGATGCATTTAGCCCGGATGCGTTCTCGCCAGACGCATTTAGTCCTGATGCGTTCTCGCCAGACGCATTTAGCCCCGATGCGTTTAGCCCAGATGCCTTTTCCAGCGCACAGATGCGAAGCCTGATTGCAGTTTCCGCCTTCAACGGCACGGCTGGCGAGGGTGTACAGCTTAACACCTGGGAAAACAGCGGCGACTTTTACATTCGCGTGCGTGGGCGCAATGGCATATTTGACCCGAACAGTGACTTCACGCTCAACATCATTCAAACGGCCGGTAGCTGCGGCGAAGTGACCACTGCTTTGCCTGGTAGCACGCATACGGCCGTTGCCAACAACTACAGCACCATCATTTTGGTTGACTATGGCCGGATGACAGGCGACTTGACCACGATGCAGACCCAGCTGGCAGAATTTGCCGCCCGCCCCGAAGTCAACGGCGTCATTGTAGATGTGGGCGGCGACGCACGCGTAGCGGCTGCCAACGCCCAAGCAGACACTTACACTGCCTGCCCCTTTGCTAAAAATTTGGTGGCCTATTCCATTAAAGATATTGTAGATAGCTACCGCGAACTCAATCCGCTGGAATATATCGTCATCATCGGCAACGACGACGTGATTCCCTTCTTCCGCCATCCAGATCAGGCGTTGCTGGCTAATGAACGCAACTACGTACCGCCCGTGCTAGACGACACCGCTTCCCAGGCCAGCTTGAAGCTGGGCTACGTGCTGGGGCAAGATCGCTACGGCACGATGCTTGAGCTATCTAGCAAGAGCGATACGCTGCCCATTCCCCAACTGGCGGTTGGCCGACTGGTAGAAACGCCAGATCAGGTTGTAACCATGCTGGATGCCTACCTCAGCACTAGCGATGGCGTGGTCGCCACCCCGGATTCTGCCCTGGTGACGGGCTACGACTTTTTGGAAGATGCGGCCAATGCCATCACCTCTGAACTCAGTGATGGCTTGGGCAGCAGCGCGACCACGCTCATCACCCCACGCGACGTTGCGCCCACAGACCTAGCCTCTTGGACGGCCGATGATTTGCGCGATCTACTGCTCAACAATCGCTACGACATTAGCTTTTTGGCAGGCCACTTTAGCGCCAGCAGCGCGTTGGCCGCCGATTACAGCACCCGCTTGCTGGCGGCAGAGCTAGCTGCTTCTAGTGTGGACATGACCAACGCGCTCGTCTTTAGTGCGGGCTGTCACTCTGGCTACAACATTGTGGATGCACACGGCGTGCCGGGTGTCACCGCCGAACCAGATTGGGGACAGGCGTTTGCTAGTAAAGGCACGACGCTCATTGCCGGGACTGGCTATCAGTACGGCGACACCGATTTCATTGAGTACAGTGAGCGCCTTTACTTAGCCTTCAGCGAAGAGCTGCGTGCTGGCATCGGCCCTGTTGCCATTGGGCAAGCGTTGGTGGCTGCCAAACAAACCTATCTGGCCGAGACGCAGGAATTACGGCCGTTGCACGAAAAATCACTCATCCAATCCACTCTGTTTGGCTTACCCATGCTCAAAATTGATATGCCTGCGGGTCGAGGCGGTGTCTCTGGCGACCCATCTGTAGTGAGCGGCACTGCTCCATTCACCAGCAATCCCGGTCAGACGTTAGGTCTCACTTACACCGATCTGACAGTTGAACCGGACTTGACTTTGGTTAACCAGCAGCTAGACATTGTTGGGGAAGATGAAACAAGCACCGTTACGGCTTCTTACCTCTCCGGTAGCGATGGCGTCATAGTGAACCCAGCAGAACCGGTGCTGCCGCTGGAATCGCTGAACGTGAGCGTGACGGATACCGTTTTGCGCGGCGTTGGCTTCCGAGGCGGCGAATTCAGTGATTTAACCGACATTTTGCCGTTGACCGGCGCAGCAACGACTGAAATTCGTGGCGTGCACCCGCCGTTTGTGAGCAGTGTTTTCTACCCGATGCAGCCGTATCAAGTGAATTACTTCGGTCAGTTGGTTGATGGTTTGGATGGTGCTGTGCAGTTAAACGTGACTCCGGCGCAGTTCATCTCAGACAATGCAGGTTCGCTTACTGGCACGCTGCGTCAGTTCGATTCGATGGATTTCCGCCTGTACTACAGCGACTACATTGTGCAGTCCCAGGTGACGGGCAACGTGCCTGCGTTGGCCGCACCACCGGCCATTGCCCAGGTAGATGCCTTCCCTGACGACGATAGCGTCACCTTCCAGGCGCGCGTGACGGGTGATCCAGCGGCGGGCATTCAGGAAGTGTGGGTGACGTACACGGGCAGCGGTGCATTTAGCGACGTTTGGCAATCCATTGACCTCATCCAAAATGAAAATGACAGCACAACATGGTCTGCCACGCTACCGTTGAACGGCGTACCTGCCGATGAAGTTCATTTTATTGTGCAAGCGGCCAACGGCGTTGGTTTGGTAGGCGCGGCCACCAATTTGGGTGCATATTATAGTGGGGCTGGCACGGCTGAGGGGGATTTGGTTGAAACGGCCGTATCCCTCCAATCACCACCCAGCACTGGCGCATACGGTACCGAAATTAGCGTGAGTGCGGTGTTAACGTCTGATGGCACACCGCTGGCTAACCAGTTCCTCAGCTTCCGCGTGGGTGCCCAAACGCGTACGGTGGCTACGGATGAATTTGGCCTGGCGACGGCCGATTTGGCTTTGCTTGGCTTGCCTGGAGCAACTGACCTCACCGTCACCTATGGTGGCGATCTGACGTACCAGACTTCGTTTGATACCGTTCCGTTTACGGTTGAAAAGCAGGCAACAATTCTCACGCTAGACCCTGTTGATGCCGAGATGATTGAAGGTGGAATTGCCAATATGGTAGTGACCCTGACCGATGTGTTGGGACGGCCGTTTGGCGAGAAAACCGTCTTCTTTGTTATTAACGGTGACAATGGCAGCTACGCCGAGGCGATTATTACAGATTATGCAGGACGGGCGACGTTAACGGCCGTACCCCTGCCAATTGGTGAATACACGGTAGATGTCTACTTTAGCGGCACGATACCGTTGCCATCGGCCACCCTGACGCTGGATGATTTGCGCTACTTGCCCGCAATGACCAGCGGCACGTTAACCATCACGGACGAACCAGTGGCTGAGCAGACGCTTTACCTCAGTACACCAGACGGTGGCGAGGTAGATGGCATCACCTATAGCAGTGAAGACGTGCTGGGCTACGATCTGGATAGCGGCGACTGGTCGCTGCTGTTCGACGGCTCCGATGTGGGCTTGGCGGGGCAAGACGTGGCTGCCTTTGCCTGGTTGCCAGACGGCAGCTTGCTCATTGCCCTGGCCGATGACACCTATTTGCCCGAATTGGACGTTCCGGCCTTCCGCGGCAAGAACGTAGACAATGCCGACATTCTGCGCTTTGAGCCAACCTCACTTGGTGAAGATACCGCTGGCAGTTGGTCGCTTTACTTTGACGGTTCGGATGTAGACCTGAAAACGCCACAAGAGGCGATTCGGGCGCTGACGGTTTTGGCGGACGGCCGTATCATCATTAGCACCGAAGGCCCGGTAAACGTTGGGAATGTGAACGCCAAGAGTCGTGACCTGGTTGTTTTCACCCCAACAAGCCTGGGCGAAGAGACTGCTGGGAGCTGGGCGCTCTTCTTCGATGGCTCAGACGTAAGTTTGCTGAGTGCCAGCAAAGACAGCATCGAGGGTGTGCATCTGGATGAAGAGACAGGTGCGCTCTATCTGGTGACCAGCACGGCCGACGGGCAAATTCTGGTATGTACACCTGAAGCCCCTGGCGATTATTCAGAATGCACCTTCGAGCTTTTCTGGGAAGCCAATGCCAATGGTTTGCCTAGTGAAATTCTGGATGCCATTGCGATCCGCTAATCGTCTTTGGTAAGGGCGTACCCCCGTGTGCGCCCAGAATGGGCAGGCACGGAGGCCTGCCCCTACAAATGCTGGATTGTTCTAGACTGGGGTTAGAAAATTAAACTAACCCCGGTTTTCTTTTTGTCTGCCCCTGCACAAAGCGATAACTCTCGTATAATAGTGACGATTCACTACAAAAAAAATTTCCGAACATCTCGCAGGAGAGCAATTCACTGTATGGAACGGCCGATTTCCTATATTCCGATGGACAGAAGACAGGCGCTGTATCGTGGCGAGCGGCTGCCCGATCCGGCACGCGGCGCGGCACTATTTGCTGATGTATCTGGTTTTACGCCGCTCACGGTGCGCCTGGTGCAAGATTTGGGGCCGCAGCGCGGGGCCGAAGAGGTGTCGCGCCATCTGAACACGGTGTACGATGGCCTGGTAGATGAACTGCATCGGTATGGCGGCAGCGTCATCAGCTTTAGCGGAGATGCCGTGACCTGCTGGTTTGAGGGGGATAACGGTTTTAGAGCCACCTCCTGTGCCCTGGCAATGCAGTCCGTGATGGAGAAAATTCAGACGGTACAAATTCCATCTGGTGAGATTACATTGGCCATGAAAACGGCCGTTGTCACTGGCAGCGCCCGTCGTTTTCTCATTGGCAACCCGCGCGTGCAGCTCATAGACGTGCTGGCAGGCCAAACGCTGGATCGGTTGGTGGAGGCCGAGCACGAAGCCGAAAAAGGGGAAGTCATTCTGGATGAAGCCACCATCCAGCAGCTTGGGCCGCGTGTACACATAAAAAGCTGGCGGCAAAGCCCGGTGACGGGCGCACGCCTCGGCGTGGTTAAGAATTTGGAAAATATGAGCATTCCTGCCTACTGGCCCACCATCCCCCAGGACGCGCTGGATGAGGCCGTGACGCGCCGCTGGCTGTTGCCGCCCGTTTACAAGCGGCTGGTAGAAGGCGGTGGTGAATTTCTGGCAGAATTGCGACCTGCCGTGGCCATGTTTGTGAGCTTTGCTGGCATTGATTACGATGATGATGAAGAAGCCGAAACGAAGCTGGACACCTTCATCCAAAACGTGCAGGAGATTTTGTCGCGCTACGACAGCAATCTGCTTCAGCTAACCATCGGGGATAAGGGCAGTACGCTGTACGCTGCTTTTGGCGCACCGTTTGCCCACGAAGATGACGCGATCCGGGCCATTTCTGCGGGGTTAGAGCTGCAAGAGCTGGCCAATCGGCTACCGTACATCTCTCCGCTGCAAATTGGCATTTGCCAGGGGCGGTTGCGGACGGGTGCCTACGGCGGCACGATGCGCCGAACCTACGGCGTGTTGGGTGATGCGGTGAATACGGCCGCACGACTGATGCAAACGGCAGTTCCTGGGCAAATTTTGGTGATAGACGAGACGGTTGAGCAAACTGGCGACAGATTTGTTTGGGAAGCGTTGCCACCCGTTCGGGTAAAAGGCAAATCGGAACCACTGACGGTCTTTGCCGTTGCCCAACGGGAAGCAGAGCCAGCTATCCGGCTGCAAGAACCACAATACGCCCTACCAATGGTGGGACGCGCCACAGAACAAGCGCTCATTCAGAAAAAGATGCTGGCAGCCAAAGCCAGGCAAGGTCAGGTAGTTGCCATCAGTGGCGAGGCAGGGATTGGCAAATCCCGATTGGTGGCTCAAATTATCCGGCTTGCTAGTGAGCAGCAATTTTTGGGTTTCGGTGCAGAGTGTCAATCGTACGGCACCAGCACCAGCTATTTGGTTTGGCAGCGCATTTGGCAAGATTTCTTTGGGCTAACGCCAGACATGCCAGTGGAGCAGCAGATTGCAGAGGTGGCCGAGACGCTTCAGCAAATCAACCCGGCTTTGCTGCCCCGAATGCCGCTGCTAGGGGCGGTGCTGCGCCTACAAATTCCTGATAACGAACTTACACAATCGTTTGATGCTCAACTGCGTAAAGTGTCGCTGGAGTCATTGTTGGTGGAATGCTTACGGGCGCGGGCGAAGGAAACGGCCGTTTTCCTGGTGTTGGAAGATTGCCACTGGCTCGATCCGCTCTCCTTTGAGCTGCTGGAAGCCATTACTCGTGCCATTGCTGACCGACCCATTTTGATTGTACTGGCGGTACGCGCACCCGTTATTGGCCGCATCCAAACGGCCGCCTTTCGCCAATTGCCCAACTTCACCGAAATCAAGCTACATGAATTTACGCCAGAAGAAGCAGAGCATTTGATGGCGCTTAAGATGGAGCAGCTCACCCGCGCCAAAATCAAAATCCCACGCCCGCTGCGTGAAAAAATTACAGAACGAGCGGCAGGGAATCCATTCTACATTGAAGAGCTGCTCAACTACTTACAGAATCAATCGTCCATTGCAAACACGACTTTGCAGGATTTGGATTTACCCACCAGCTTGCACAGCCTCATCCTGAGCCGCATTGACCAGCTAACAGAGAGCCAACGGAATACGATAAAGGTAGCCAGTGTCATCGGGAGGCTGTTCCGGGCAGCGATGTTGTGGGGGGCTTATCCGCCGCTGGGCGGGCCGCAGCAGGTGAAATCTGACCTGGAAGTGCTGGAGCAGATGGATTTGACGCCGCAGGATACGCCAGAACCGGAATTGGCTTATCTGTTTAAAAATGTGGTGACGCAGGAGGTGGCTTACGAAAGTTTGCCTTTCGCCACCCGCGCCATGCTGCATGATCTCATCGGACAATATATTGAAGGCCAATATGCCCCTGCGTTACAGCAATATGTGGGTTTGTTGGCTTACCATTACGGCCGTTCCGATAACGATGCCAAAAAGCGCGAATATCTGTTGAAAGCGGGTGAAGCGGCGCAGGCCGAGTACGCCAACGAAGCCGCCATCGAATATTTCCAGCGGGTGTTGCCACTGCTGCCAGAGCCGGAACGTGCGGCCGTTATGCGTAAATTGGGCAGCGTGCTGGAACTGGTGGGGCAGTGGGACGAAGCTAGCGATCTATACAGCCAGGGCTTGCAGTTGGCGCAGCTGCACGGCAACCAGCAAGAAGAGGCATGGTGTCAGGCAGCCCAGGCAGAACTGCTGCGTAAACGCGGCCGTTTTGAAGAAGCGTCCGACTATCTGGAAGCGGCCCGGCTCACGTTTGAACAACTGGAAGATGAGGAAGGCGTGGCCCAGGCGTATCATTCCGCTGGGACGCTAGCGGCGCAGCAGGGAGAATATGAAAAAGCCCGCACCCTGTACGAGCAAAGCCTGGCGCTGCGGCGTGAATTGGAGCAGCCTGGTTTTATTGCTGCGCTGCTGAGTAATTTGGCCATTATTGCCCGTTTTCAGGGGAATTTAACGGCGTCACGGCGGCTGAATGAAGAAGCATTGGAAATTCGGCGGCAGGTAGGCGATCGGCGCACGATTGCCAATTCACTCAACAATTTGGGCAACGTGGTGCGTAATTTGGGCGATTTGGCACAGGCGCGGGACCATCTGGAAGAGGCGTTGCAGCTTCAGCGTGAGGTGGGCGATCGCTGGGCGATTGCCAATTCGCTGAATAATTTGGGCAACGTGGTGCGAGATCAGGCGGATTTTACAGCTGCGCGGCAATTTTACGTGGAAAGCCTCACAATCAACCATGAATTTGGGGACGGCCGTGCCATTGCTTACGTGCTTGAAGATATGGCGGCGTTAGCGGCGGCGCAAAACGAGGCGGACCGGGCGTTGCAGTTGGTTGGGGCAGCACAAACGTTGCGGCAGGAGATTGGATCGCCGCTTTCGGCCGTGGAGCAGTCGCAATTGGACGGCCGTTTAACCACGGTCACCACCCATGAAAACGCAGAATCCTATCTGGAGCGGGGTCGCCAGCACAGCCTAACTGCAGCCATCGAATTTGCATTGAATTGATCGTAGGGGTTGGTCCCCGTGCCAACCCAGAGTAGGTGACGTCAATAATTGGGCAGACACGGGAGTTTGCCCCTACCGTGTCGAATTGCAAATTTTTGGAAAGATGAATGAGTGAAGAGAAGCAGTTTTTTGTACCGCCGGGTGGGCCGCCGCGCGTGAGTGCGCCCAGCCCCGAAATTTATGCGGCGATGGGTGACGAAAATATCTTTGCCATGCTGGCTGATTTTTACCAGCAGCTAGAAGCGTCCAGCATTCGGGGCATGTTTCCCCGAGACATGGAACGGGCGTCGCGCAAGTCGGCGGCGTTTTTTGTGGGATTGCTGGGCGGACCACCGCTCTATCACCAAAAATATGGCAGCCCGATGATGCGGGCGCGGCACATGCCATTCCCCATTGATGAAGCGGCAAGGCAGGTATGGCTAGACTGTTTTGAGGCGGTTTTGGCTGACGCGCCAGAAAAATACAGCTTCCCGCCTGAACATCTGCCGCAGTTCCGCCAATTTCTGGTTGCGTTTTCGGGCTGGATGGTAAACAAAGCCTAATTGTCATTCCCGTGAAGGCGGGAACCCAAAGCTATGAACAAAAATCAACAGGTTTACGGTGAGCGCAGCTGAACTATTTTGCAGATTTTTCTCCATGAAACTCTGTGTCTCCTCTGTGAAACTCTAAGTTCCGCTTTTTGATGGGAAGGAAGCGATGACCAAAAAGTACGATCTGTTTTCGCCGGAATTCAAAAAGAATCCATTCCTCACCTTTGCCCAGATGCGGCGGGATGACCCAATTTATGCCCATCGTTCCCCCAGCGGCGGCACGATTTGGTACATTACTCGGTTTGCGGAGGGTACGGCCGTTCTCAAAGACAACGACCATTTCGTGAAGGATTTCCGCAATACGCTGCCGCCGGATGCTAAAAAGCCCCGTAAATCTTCCATGCACAGTCTCATCAACGAAAATATGCTCTTTGCCGATCCGCCAGACCATACGCGGCTGCGAGCCTTGGTGAACCAGGCGTTCACGCCGCGCCGCGTGGAGCAGCTTGCTCCACGCATCCAGCAAATTACGGATGAACTGCTGGACGGCATTGCGGCGGTAGGGCAGGCAGACCTCATCGCAGATTTTGCCCTGCCGATGCCGGTGCGCATTATTGCGGAGCTGTTGGGCATTCCTGCGGAAGATCAGGCGGAGGTGGCGGATTGGTCGCAGGCGATTATTTCGCCGGGGAGCCGCAATTTGAATTACAGTGCGCGCAAGCGGAAGGTGCGTGCCTTTGTGGCTTATTTGCAGGAGATGTTTGCCCTGCGCCAACAAAATCCGCAGGATGATTTGATTACGGCGCTGGTACAGGCAGAAGAGGCGGGGGAGCGGCTGAACGAGGCGGAGCTATCCAGCATGGTGGCGTTGCTGCTGGTGACAGGGCATGAGACGACGGTGAACCTGCTGGGGAACGGGGCGTTGGCTTTGTTGACGCATCCGGAGCAGTTGGTGATTTTGCGGGAGAATGGGGGATGGGAAACGGCCGTTGAAGAACTCCTTCGCTTCGATGGGCCAGTAGAAACCTCGACGACGCGCTGGGTGCGGGCGGATTTTACGTTTGAAGGCCACCAGATGCGGCGGGGGGACGTGGTGCGGGTAGTGCTGGCCTCCGCTAACCGAGATGGTTGCCAGTTTCCCCAGCCAAATGTGCTGGACGTAACTCGCCGCGACAACCGCCACTTGGCCTTTGGCATGGGGATTCACTACTGCCTCGGCGCGCCGCTGGCTCGGCTGGAGGGGCAAATTGGGCTGCAAACCTTGTTTGAACGCTTCCCCAATTTGCGCCTCGTCGTGCCTGCCAACCAGCTAGAATGGCGCTCTGGCGTGCTCTTTCGCGGGTTAAAGCAGCTTCCAACCGTGGTTTGCTAAAAGCGGCTTGTTATGAATCATAAAAATGTACAGTTGCTTTTATTCTCTCTGCGTACTGATAAATTTCATCCAAATTGTTTATTAAAACTCTTTCCTCTGATTTGTCCTCGTTTATTAAACCCAAATAAAGTTGAGCTTTGTTGAAGCGAAGCCTGCAAATCGGTTGACGGTTGTTGTCATCAAGTAATATTCCACAATATGATTTCACATCTCTCATTACTACACGATTTGGGTCAACCTCATCTCGTAGAATAGACTTTACGATGTAAAATCCTTCCATCTCTTCCTCTGTTGTTTCTATCTGCGGTTTTTCTTCAATAATTTCTTCTGTTGATTCTTCGCTTTCATCTTGTTCAATTGGTTTTTGTTCTTCAGCAAGTGCTGATTCGAGTCGGCGATTAATTCTCTCATTTATGTATTGAGATATCGCTTTTTTAGTAATATCTGCAAATTGTTCACGAACTTGTTGAGTGAGGCGACCTGGGTAAACCTGTGAAGCGAAAAAACGCACGAAATCCTCAGATGGATCAGTCATTTCTTGGGTCACAAGTTGTCTGATTGCCCTCGTGTATTTTAAATCACTCGCGGAACTAATGATGTTGTCTAAATCAAAAGAAGATTTAGTGAATTTTTTCAACTCGTTTATGTGACGTTCATTGAAATTGAGGATGTCAAAGACAAGAAATGGTTTGTCATCCATCTTGTTTTTTTCATCAAGATCGGAGTAAAATTCGTATTTGATTCCATTGGTTAACAGACCAAATCTGGCACCCGTTGCACTAAAATAACGATAAAGTTGTGATTTATGGGTTTTTGCTAAGGAAGTAGTGTAATGTTTGCATTCAATAAGGATGATTGGCTTTCCCTCAAACAAAATGGCGTAATCTACTTTTTCCCCCTTTTTTACCCCAATATCTGCATTTAGTTCTGGCGTTACCTCGGCAGGATTGAAAACATCATACCCTAAGGCACTGATGAAAGGCATGATTAGTGCATTTTTTGTTGCTTCCTCAGTCTGTATGTGATCGAGTTGTTTTGGAATACGGTTTGGGAGTTGCTGAATTCTATCTATGAAGTCCATTATTCCCTCCTGGCAATGAAAAAAAATGTTGGTTGAGTTTAAATAATATAAGCAATATTGAGGGAAATGTCCATATCCACGAGGGAGGCAAGTTGGGGCGGGTTATTGTGGGTAAACTGCCGTATAATCGCTTTTTGATATTTTGATGAAAAGTGAGCGCCTTTGTGGAACAGACATCCTCTCAAACAACATCCTCAGAAGAAGTAGCTGAGGCGAAGGAAACGGCCGTTTCCGACACCTTCAACACTGGCCAAATCTTCACCATTGCGGGCGGGCATTTTGTGCATGATACGTACAGTGCCTTCATTGCCCCGCTGTTGCCGCTGCTGCAAGAGCGGCTGGCAACCAACTATGCGCTTACCGGCAGCCTGGCCATCTTTGCTCAGCTGCCCAGCTTGCTCAACCCCCTCATCGGCTACCTGGCCGACCGGGTAAGCCTGCGCTACTTCATCATTTTGGCACCGGGCGTCACGGCGACGTTGATGAGCAGCCTGGGCATTGTAAATAATTACTTTTTGCTGGCGCTGCTTTTGCTGGCGGGCGGGGTTAGCATTGCTGCGTTCCACGCACCCGCTCCGGCGATGATTGGCCGGATGGCCGGCAGGCGTGTGGGCACGGGGATGAGCATCTTTATGGCCAGTGGAGAGCTGGGGCGCACTTTTGGCCCGATTGTGGCCGTGGCGGGGGTGGGCTGGTTTGGCCTTGAGGGGATGTGGCGATTGATGTTTGTGGGTTGGGCAGTAACGGCCGTTCTCTACTACCGTCTGCATGAAATTTCTGCCAAAACGACAACCAAGCCTGCGGGATTGGCGGAAGCGTGGCCGCAGATTCGGCGGGTGTTTCCCGTACTGGGCTGGATCATGCTGGCACGAACGGGGTTGCTGATTTCGCTCACCACGTATTTGCCCCTTTACATGCAGGATGAGGCGGATGCAAGCCTATGGCTGGCGGCCGCTGCGCTTTCCATTTTGGAAGGGGCGGGCGTGGCTGGCGCATTGCTAACAGGCACCGCCAGCGACCGCTTGGGGCGGCGGCGGGTGTTGGGTGGGCTGTTTCTCGTCGCGCCGCTGCTGGCAATGGCGTTTGTGTTTAGCCCTGGCTGGATGGCGGTGCCGCTGCTCATCGCTCTGGGACTGACGGCAATTTCACCCACGCCAGTGCTGCTGGCCGTCGTGCAAGATTCTTTCCCCAAGCATCGGGCGCTGGCCAATGGGATTTTTATTGGATTGAACTTTTTGGTGCGCGGTTTAGGAATTTGGCTCATCGGCGTGTTGGCAGACCAGATTGGTTTGACGATGGCCTTTGTTTGGGGTGCGGTTGTTGCCTTTTTGACGTTGCCAGGGGTTTGGTTTTTGCCGAAGCGAACGGCCGTTGTCAAGGGCTAGCAACGAATTAACGCAAATTAACACGAAAATTGGCGTCGATTTGCGCTAATTTGATGCTTGTATGCGTCAATGTGACAGTCACTTTGGAAGTGACTGTCACATCACATCAAGGCGAGGAGAAATAAATGCCACGACTAACAAAAATTTACACTCGCACGGGGGACGAGGGGATGACCTCGTTGGGCAGCAAGACGCGCGTGCCCAAAGAATCTTTGCGCGTGTCGGCCTACGGCACGGTGGATGAACTAAATTCGGTGCTGGGCGTGGCGTTGGCGCATGGGCTAGTGCCGCGCTTGGCTGAGATTGTGCCACGCATTCAGAACGAGCTTTTCCACTTGGGGTCTGATTTGTGCTTCACGGAGGCGGACAAGGAGACGTACCAGATTCCGCAAATGGAAGCGCGGCATGTGACCCAACTGGAAGCGTGGATTGATGAGTTCACGGCCGTTACCGGCTCCCTCGAAAATTTCATTCTACCGGGCGGGGCTTTGGGCGCAGCGCAGCTGCACGTAGCCCGTACCGTCTGCCGTCGCGCAGAAAGGCTGGTCATTGCGCTTTCGCGAGAAGAAGCGGTGGGCGACTTTGTCATTCCGTACTTGAATCGCTTGTCTGACGCCTTGTTTGTGATGGCACGCTACGAAAATAAGGAGCGTGGCGTGGCTGAACCTTTATGGGATAGTCAGTTGTAGGGTGGAAACGGCCGTGCCGCGTGTGCAGATTTGCCCGTTTTTAGGTAAACTTTGGCACAAATTTTTACCATTTCCGAGGAAAACATGTTTGAAAACTTAACCTTGCTAATCATCATCATTTCCCTGTTTTGGGTCGGTGCATTTGGCTTTTACATCTACACATCTCGCCAGCAAAAGAGTATTGGCGACGACATCAATCGGCTGCATAACCTGCTGGACGAGGCTGAAAAGCAGAATAAATAATGAGACCAACTTCCCGCAGGTTTTGTCCGCTAGCAATGATCGAGAGCAAACTTGCGGGAGGTTTATTTTCAAGGAGGAAAATGATGGGGAAATGGATAATTCGGCCAATTCTGCTTCTGCTAGCCCTGGTGTCGTTGGCGGCATGTACCATTGTGAGCGGCCCAACGGCAGACGCCTGCAACGAGAACGGGGCACTGCTACGCGATGATTTTGCAGGTGAACAAACTTGTGGCTGGCGCGAATACAACCAGGGTGGCGCGGTGGTAGAAATTGCTGATGGGACGCTCAACATCAGCACCAGCCAGACAGGGCAGATTTGGTGGACCAACGTGGGGCGCGATTTTGGCGACGTGATTGTGACGGTGCAGGCGCGTCAAACCAGCGGCCCTAACAACAATGCCTACGGCGTGCTGTGCCGCTACCAAGATGAGAACAATTTTTATATTTTCCTGATTAGCGGCGATGGCTACTACGCCGTTGGCAAATATCAGTCGGGCGAGGAGCAGATTACCTATCTTACGCCCAACCAGGAGTATGTTTTTTCTGATTTGATCAACCAGGGGGTGGCTACCAATTTGCTGCGGATAAGCTGCGTGGGCAATGAGTTGAGCCTGTCGGTGAATGGTTTGCCGCTGGTAACAGTGACGGACAGTACATTTTCTGGTGGCGATGTAGGGCTGGGTGTGAGTACGCTGGAGCCGGGAACGGCCGTTGTGCAGTTTGATGATTTGCTTGTTCTTGCACCGTAATTCAGTATTCAGTAATCGGTAATCAGTGAACGGTATGCGTTTGGTATTGCGGGTTGGGGGATTGTTGATTGCCATCTGTTTAGTGGTGGCCTGCGCCGATGCGACGGGGGTGCCGGGGGCTTCTGGGGCGGACGTTATTTTTTCGGATGGCTTTGTGCCGGGGCAGATGGGTAATTGGGTGATCGAGGGGGACAATGCGGGGCAAACGGCTGTTATCAACGAGCAACTTGTCTTTGAACTGGCCGACAACAACATCATGCAGTTTTCTACCTTGCCCGATGTGACATTTGATAACTTTATTTTGGAAGTGGACGCCCAACTGCTGGAAGGGGATTTGGGCAGCAGCTACGGTGTGCTGTTCCGAATGCAGGACAGCACCCGCTTTTACCGCTTTGAAATCACGGGCGATGGCCTGTTCATGGTTGAGCGGCGAGATGGCGAATCTGGCTGGACGCGCTTTGTAGATCGCTGGACGGAAACGCCAGCCATCCAGCAGGGGCTAGGCAGCACAAACCAACTGCGCGTAGAGGCATTAGGTACAAACATCTCACTTTACGTGAACGACGAGTTGGTGCATCAATTTAATGACGCAACTTACAGTAGCGGCACGATCGCCTTGGATGCCGGGACATTTGTGCAGCCGCAGGCGAAGGTGGCGTTTGATAATGTGGTGGTGAGACGGCCGTAATGGATGTGCGCGTGGCGGTGGAACTTGTACTGAGCCAAGCCGAAGTAACGGCCGTTTCCCAACCCATCCATACCATCAGACCCCTCTCTGGCGGGCAAATTGGGCAGGTGTATGAGGTGCAGCTAGCTGACGGCACGAAGCTGGTTGTGAAATTTGACGACGATCCCGACCCCCAGCTAGACATTGAAGGCGCGATGCTGCGCTTTTTGGCAGAGCAGACCGAGCTACCTGTTCCCGGCGTCATTCATAGCGAACCCCATTTGCTCATCATGGAATTTATGCCCGGTGAGAGCCGATTTTCGCCCCAGGCTGAGGTGGATGCAGCGGAGCATTTGGCGACACTACACCGCGTCACTGCGCCCACGTTTGGCTTCCCTTTCATGACGCTCATCGGCGCATTTACACAGCCCAATGATCCCATTGCAGGCTGGCTTGAATTTTTCCGTGAGCGGCGCATTTTTCATCTGATGCACGAGGGGGTGCGGCTAGGACGATTGCCACAGTCGTTTGTGCCGCGGCTGGAAAAGCTGTGTGGGCAGTGGGAGCGATGGCTAGCCGAACCGGAACGGCCTTCTCTCATTCACGGTGATGTGTGGACAACCAATGTGCTGGCAGAAAACGGCCGTATCACCGCCTTTCTCGACCCTGCCATCTACTTTGGCATTGATGAGATGGAGCTGGCCTACATTGCCCTGTTTAACTCGTTTGGTGCGCCATTTTTTGAGCGATATGAAGCGATACGGCCGTTGCCACCCGGTTTTTATGAAGAGCGGCGGCATCTTTACAGCTTATATCCGCTGTTGAGCCACGTCTGCCATTTTGGCGGCAGCTATGTGGGCATGGTGGATTCAGTCTTGCGCCGCTTTGGATTTTAATAATGGGACGCTGATTTCCATGATGCGCCTGATCGATCTGCCTGTAATCAGGCAGATCAGCGTTCTATTCTAGGTTTGGAGGAAAAATGAATGATTTTCCTGAGTTGCATACGTTGTGGGATTATAACGATCCGGCGGGAACGGCCGTACAGTTTCAAGCGTTGCTACCAAAGGTAGAGGCAAGTGACGAGCGTGGGTATCACGTTGAGCTACTCAGCCAAATGGCGCGGACGCACAGTTTGCAAAAGCAATTTGATGACGCGCACCAACTTTTGGATGAGGCGGAAACAATGCTCACGGACGACATGATTGTGCCGAAAATGCGCTGTTTGCTAGAGCGGGGCCGAGCGTTTAATTCGGCGGGCGAGGCGGCGCGGGCGTTGCCATTGTTTCATGAAGCATTTGTGTTGGGAACGTCATTTGCGCCCCAGGCAGACTTCCACACCATTGATGCCGCCCACATGATGGCCATTGCGGAGCCAGATACGGCCGTTCAGCTAAAGTGGCATGAACGCGCGTTGGAAATGGCCGAAGCAACGCCGGATGAGCGTGCTGCTGGCTGGTTGGGTTCCCTCTACAACAATCTGGGCTGGACATACCACGACATGGGCAATTTTGAACGGGCCCTGGCCATTTTTGAAAAGGCACTTGCCTGGCGAGAAGCAAACCATCAAGACAAACCGGGAACAATTCGTATAGCCAAGTGGTGTGTGGGGCGGGCATTGCGTTCGCTGAACCGGCTAGACGAAGCGCTGGCTGTTCAGCAAGCGTTGCTGGCTGAATTTGCGGATTCGGAACGCAAAGATGGCTTTGTGTTTGAGGAACTAGCGGAATGTTTGCTGGCATTGAATCGTGAGGATGAGGCACGGCCGTATTTTGCCCAGGCGCATGCAGAATTATCCCAGCTAGGGTGGTTGGAACCGGAGCGACTGGCGCGGCTGCAGCAGTTGAGTGCGGGCTAATGGCCAAACGTTTGCCAGAGCTGTACCCGGTGGGAACGGCCGTACAAATCTGGCTGGGTGAGCAAATATGGGTGGACGGCACGGTGGTGGCGCATCATCTCCCGGCGGTATGGGTGCAAACGCAAGACGGCCGTTCCTGGTTTGTCACCAACCGCCGCCGCATCCAAAAATTAGAGGAATGGGACGCTGATTAACGCAGATAAACGCTGATTTGTTTGGCTTGAGTTTCAGCTTTTACGCTCAAAGTGAGCCATCAAAAGGCCAAACATAATAAAATCTGCGTTAAGTGTGTCACAGTTTAAAATTGGAGAAACGTAAACTGTGACACCTCAAGGTTTGGCGGTTCATTTTTAGAGAAATTTTAGCGGAATGAACCGCCAAACACATAATCCGTGAAATCTGTGGCTAGTTTTATGAAAGAAGATGTTGTGCAGCGGCTGTTGGAACTGAACCGAGAATTTTATGACGCGCAGGCAGATTCCTTTTCTGGCAGTCGGATAAAACCGCAGCCGGGGTTTGCCCGCTTGCTGCCCCATCTGCCAGAGCCTTGCCCCCGCTTTTTGGATGTGGGCTGTGGCAACGGCCGTTTCGCCGAGTTCCTGCAATCCCACAACCGCATTGGTGACTTTGTGGGTGTTGATTTTAGCGAGGAGCTGCTAGCAGACGCGGCCAACAATGCAGTTGGCACCTTTTATCAGCGAAATTTGTTAGAGCCGGGCTGTTTGGACGGGCTGGGTAGCTTTCCGGCTATCTCTTGCTTGGCGGTGATGCACCATTTGCCCGGTAAGGCCAACCGGGTGCGCTTGTTGCAGGAGATTCGGGGGCATTTGGATGAGAACGGCCGTTTGCTCATGTCCAACTGGCAATTTATGGACAGCCCCCGCCAGCGGCGCAAAGTGCAAGAGTGGGCGGCCATTGGCCTGACGGCTGCCGATGTGGAGCCAAACGACTATTTGCTGGCGTGGCAGCGGGGTGGGTTTGCCTTGCGCTACGCTTGCCATATTGATGCTACAGAAACGGCCGAACTTGCTGAAGCCGCCGGGTTTACCATCCTGGATCAGTTCCGCAGCGATGGCAAAGAAGGCAACTTGAGCCTCTACACCATGTTGACACCCACCCTGCCAATGCTACAATCTTAAATATGAGCTTAAAAGAAAAACTCCAAAAAGATCGCATTGCCGCTATGCGCGGTGGCGATACAGACAAACGAAACACGCTTGGCCTGCTGCTGGCAGCCATTAAGCAGGAAGAAATTGATAACCAGACGACGCTGGATGATAAAGGCGTTCAGGCTCTTTTAACCAAGCAGGCCAAGCAGCGGCGCGAAAGCATTGCCGACTATGAAAAGGCGGGCAATCCAGAGATGGCAGCCAGCGAGCTAGCAGAACTCGCCATCATTGAGACATACCTGCCACAGCAGTTGGGGCGGGGCGAGATTGCGGCGATTGCCGCGGAAACCATTGCAGAACTGGGTGTAACAAACGCCAAAGGGATGGGGCAGGTGATGGGAAAGCTGATGCCCAAATTGAAGGGACAGGCAGACGGCCGTTTGGTCAATGAAGTTGTGCGTGAACTGCTGCAAAATGTGTAGGTTCCCCATAGAAAAATGACAGATCAAACAGACGGGCAACCCCGTTGGCGTAAGCTAATCCAAGGCTCTTTACTTTGGGTGTTTGCCGCTGCCATGACCCTGGGGCTGACTCTGATTTTTAGCTTCAATTTGGTAACAGCCAGCGATGTGGAAGTAACCGTTGGTCAACCTGCCGGTGAGGATATTTTTTCGCCGCGCAGTATCACCTACGAGAGCGATGTGCTGCTGGCTTCTGAACGAGCTAAGGCGCGTGCAGCCGTTCCAGAGCAGTACATCGGCGACGGCAGCGATATTGGCCGCAGCCAGCTTGGGTTGGTAACGGCCGTTTTCTCATTCATAGACGCGGTGCGGGCAGACACGCTGGCCACCACCGAAACCAAGCTAGCATACCTGCAAGCCATTGAAAGCCTGACCATTCAGCAGCAAACGGGGCTTGAACTGCTGGAGCTATCCTCCGCCGATTATGATGTAGCCAAGCGAGAAATTAGCCGCATTGTGGGCGATTTAATGCGCCAGGACATCCGTGAAGACCAGGTGCGTGAATACCAATTTATTGCCCGGCGCGAAGCCAGCCTGGAGCTAACCCAACTGCAAGAAAACGTGGTCACCAACATTGCCCCCCAATTTATTGTGCCAACCGTTTTCCCAGACCCAGACGCAACGGCCGCGTTGCGTGAAGCTGCCGCCGAAGCGGTTGGCCCCTTTGTGATTACGATTGCCGATAATGAGCGCATTGTGCGCCAGGGTGAGCCAGTCACCGATTTGGACATTGAGAAGTTGACCCAGGTGGGACTGCTTCAACGGCAGCTAGATTGGCGTGATTTGGCTGCTATTTTTGTGGCTTCGTTGCTCTCTGTGGTGCTGATGACAATGTATTGGCACCAATTTTTCTGGCCGCACCTGCGTGACAACGGCCGTTACCTCACCGTGCTCACCAGCTTGCTGCTTGTCTTTGCGGCCATTGCCAAACTGATGCTAACCGGGGGTAGCTTCTTCCCATATTTGTTCCCGATGGCCGCACTTTCTATGCTGCTCAGCGTCATATACGATGTGCGCCTCTCGTTAACTGTAACCATTATTATGGCGGCGTTGTTTGGCTTTTTAGCCCCAAATTCGCTTGAACTGGCGGCGTATACGGCCGTTGGCGGCATTTTGGCTATCCTCACCCTGCAAGACGCCCAGCGAATCAACGCATTTTTCCGCGCGGGATTGGCCGCAGCCATTGGCTATTGCGCCGTCATTTTAGTTTTCCGCTTGAACCAGGACATTATTGACGTGCTGGACATGTTGGAGCTCATGGGATATGCGGTGGTGAACGGTATATTGTCTTCGGCGTTGACGCTGGTGGGCTTTTTCATCATGGGGAGCTTGTTTGGCATTACCACAACGCTGCAACTGCAAGAGCTAGCACGTCTGGATCATCCCTTGTTGCAAGAGTTGCTGCGGCGTGCGCCTGGCACGTACCATCACAGCATCATGGTGGCCAATTTGGCAGAGCAAGCGGCTGAGCAAATAAAGGCCAACAGTGCGCTTATTCGCGTCGGCGCGTTTTACCATGATATTGGTAAGATGAACCGACCGCCGTTTTACAGCGAAAATCAGGAGGGCGTGAACCCGCACGATGCGCTAGACCCGCAAACGAGTGCGCGCATCATTTTGAGCCACGTTTCTGACGGTTTGGATTTGGCAAAGCGTTATCGTTTGCCATATCGTATTCAGCGGTTTATTGCAGAACATCACGGCACGCGGCTGGTGAAGGGGTTTTACTTCAAGGCGCAAGAGTTAGTAGATGAGGGCGAGGTCATTGATCCCACGAAGTTTCGCTATGCTGGCCCACGTCCGCGCTCACGGGAAACGGCCGTTGTCATGCTGGCCGACGTCATAGAATCCACCTCTCGCGCCTTACAGCCCAATAGCGAAAAAGCGATTGAAAAGCTGGTCAATTCGCTGATTGATGAGGATTTGACCGAGGGCCAGCTAGATGAGTCTGGCTTAACTTTGGGGGATATTCGCAAAATTCGGGAATCGTTTATAAAGACGTTGAAGGGGCGTTTCCATGTTCGGGTAAAATATCCAGGTAATGAAGCTTTGTTGCCGGAAAATGAGCAGGCGGGCGTAGCAGAAACGGCCGTTGCCCCGGCAAACCCACCAGCCAATGGCACCCCAACGGCCGTTAATAATGAGGAAGTGAGTTAGTGGCATCTTATAAAATTCACGTACAGCAAAAAGAAAAAGTGCTTCACTCTATTGCCGCGGCGTTGCGAACGGCCGTTACCGTTACTTTGCGCCACGAAAAGAAAAAACCGCCTGTAGAAATTACCCTGCTACTAACTGACGATGACCAACTACAATCGCTCAATAAAACCTATCGCGGCATAGATGTACCTACCGACGTACTCAGTTTTGAACCAGGGGATGCCATGCCCGGCATGGAAGAAGATGAAGCATACTTGGGTGACATTGTCATTTCTGTGCCAGCGGCCGAGCGACAGGCCAAGCAAGGGGATCATAGTCTTAAGTCAGAGTTGCAATTGTTGACAGTGCATGGCACGCTGCACTTGCTTGGCTATGATCATGAAGAGCCAGAGGAAAAAGATCGCATGTGGTGGACACAGGCATCTATTTTAGCGCAGTTGGGGGCAGAGATTAGTGGGCCACCGGAGGATGCGGAGGGTTAGCCGAGGTGTCTACACCCAAAAAAGAGCTGTATGACCGTGCCAAAAGCTTCCAATATGCCTTTGAGGGTTGGTGGTTTGTGCTGCGAACACAGCACAACGCCTGGATTCATGCGCTCATTACAACGATTGTGGTGGGCTTGGGAGTGTGGTTGCAATTACCAGCACGGGATTGGGCAGTCCTTATTCTTACCTTCATGGCAGTGTGGATGGCCGAATTTATGAACACGGCCATCGAAGCAGTTGTGGATATGACGATGCCCGATCGGCATCCGTTGGCAAAAGTGGCTAAAGATGTGGCGGCAGCGGCCGTTTTGGTAGGGGCGTTGGGCGCGGTGTTGATTGGCTTGCTGCTGCTGGGGCCGCCTCTGTGGGAGCGTTTATTTGGTTGATGATATACGTTACCTGACCAAATTACTCAGGAAGAAGTACAAATTGGCGGGACGTTCAGCCAATCGCCGCATAAAGTAAGGATACCAGGCAGTGCCATAAGGAATGTAAACTCGCACACGATATCCTTCTGTGCTCATTTCTTGCTGTAAATCTCGGCGTACCCCGTAAAGCATTTGGAATTCAAACGCATTTTTGTCAATTTGTTCTTGACGGGCGTGTTGAATAATAGCCCGAATGAGCTTCTCGTCGTGGGTGGCAAAGCAGGGATACATCCCACGTCGGCGCGATTCTTCGCTAAGCATCTGCTTGGATAAACTGAGGAAATTAGCATCGGTATCGGCTTTTTCGGGGAAAGCAAGCTCGTGCGGCTCTTTGTAAGCCCCTTTGCATAAACGTACCCAGGCACCTTCTTGTATCAATGCCTGTATATCAGCTTCAGTTCGGTAGAGATACGCTTGTATTACAATACCAACACGATGCCCAAATTGATCCTCATCCCGCAGCCTGCGATACAAATTGAGGGTGGTATCCGTAACGTGACTATCTTCCATATCAATGCGGATGCGTGTATCATATTTTTCTGCGGCCGTAAGTAGCTGTTGCAAATTTTCATGCACAATATCTGGGCTAATGTGGATGCCAAGCTGGGTGGGCTTCACTGAAACGGTGGCGTTAACGCCATACTGGTGAATTTGCTGCATGAGCTGAATGATTGCTTCACGAGCGGCGGCAGCGTCTTTTGGAGTGTCAACACTTTCGCCCAAATAGTTGAGGGTTACAGAGAGGCCAAGTTGGTTCACTTCTTGACTAACACGAATAGCATCCTGGCTGGTTTCGCCGGCGATGAATCGGCTGGCAACCTGCCAGGCAGGTGGAAAACTGGTGGCAGTTTGGCGTGCCCAGTCAGCTGTGGAAAGATAAAGAAGCAAGGAACGCAGCCAGCGTTCGCCATTGCGATATAGTACAATTGTTGTGATGGTTGCTGTGGCGAAAAAAAGTAAAATGCGGGTAAAAAAGGAGCGATTTGGGTGCATTTTCTCTATCCTTTTTGGGAATGTGGATGATTCTATGATACTTCACATTATTTGCTCGATCCAAAAAGAAGTGCATATGGGCGTATTTGTGCTTCTGCGGGTATGCAGGTAGGATTTTTGTATGGCTGGTCAACCATCTGATTCATCACCGCAGTTTGAGCCAATGGCCCAATATTTTGAAGAATATGCCAAAGAATCCAACTTTATTTTTTGGACTGCTGATCCCGTCACGTTTCAAATTACGTATGTGAGCCAACATGCCAGCGAGCTGCTTGGGTTGCCTGAATTGGTTTGGCTACAGCCATCTTTTTGGGCTGATCGGCTATACCTTGCAGATAAAGAGCATGTTTTGCGGGCATTTGCCACGGCCGTTTCTACACAAGAGCCGCAAGATTTAGAGTATCGTCTGGAACTGGATGACACAGATTTCCGCTGGTTCCGGGACAAAATATGTGTGCTGAATGTGGACGGTAGCCTGCGCCTTTGTGGGATGATGACTGATGTGACCCGCTTCAAAACGGCCGTTGGCCACCATGTGGGGTTGCCGGGGTACACGAGCTTCTTTCTGGAGATCGTACAGTTACTCTCTGAAAATACGAAGATTCAGCATCGGTTACAAAAGTTAGCTGAACGATTGTGCACAATGTTTCATGTAACGGCTGCGTATATTTCTGACTGGCACGTAGGTTGGGGCGGCGCTATCAATGTAGCATATCACGACGTTCAGGGTAACTTCCAATCTATGCCTACAGCACTTACCAGACAAAAATTGTCTAATCTGGTTGATGGTTTAGGCTGGCTACAAAATCCTACCCGTGTTGTAGCCGATTATCAAAATAAAAAATTGCCGCGCTGGATGAGAAACCGCTTGCAAGCCCATGACGCAAAAACAATCTTGTACGTGCCTATTTCTACTTTAGAAGAGCTTGTTGGCTTGATTATTCTGATTGATAAAAAAGCGTCCCATCATTTTTCTGAACGCGCTCTCGAATTGATCCAAATTATTGCCCAACAAACCAGTATTGCTCTAACCCGTGCCCACCTTTTTCAATCTGAAGCCCGTCGTCGCCGTGAAGCAGAGACGCTCTTGGACGTTGCAGAATTCGTAACCACGAGTCTTGAGCTAGATGAAATTTTGGAACGTGTGATTGAAATTCTGCGGGTTTATTTAGGTGAAGTGCATAATTACTCTATTGCAATCATTAAAGATAATGGAATCAGGCTGGAATCAATCTTTTCATGGTGGTCAGAAAATGCGTATGCTATGATGCCTAAGGGGTTGGAAATAGAGATTAAAGAAACATTTACGGCACAACTAGCCATTGAGGGCGGTGATCCAATCATTATTTCTGATCTCAGAACAGTGCCATTTGTGAATGCGTTTACGACCCAAAAAATTGGTGAAGGGCTGCGAACGATTGTTTGTCTACCGCTCAAAATTCAAGATCGGACGCTGGGTGTTATGCACCTTCATTATTGGCGCAAGGTGAGGCAATTTTCGGCAGAAGAGATTGCTGTGCTGGCTGGCGTTGCCAACCAAGCTGCAATTGCAATTGAAAATGCGCGACTGTTTGCGAATGAACGGCGTCAGCTTCATCTAAGCCAAACATTGCGACAAGTTGGTTCCCTGCTCACCGCCAGTTTGCCGCTGCATGACATTTATGATCAACTATTCACCCTGCTCGCCCAAGTAATTTCATACGATTCGGCGACCTTGTTTTTGTTAGATGAAGATGAGGACATCTATACTTTGGTCGCTCATAGTGGGTTGACAGAACGGTTTTTGCGGCCAGAGAATAGAACCTTTTCAGTTCAATCGGTGCATAACAAAATTGAAGAGGATCCGGGCTGGGCGGTCATTTTCGATGTTCGTGACAGCCCGAATTGGGTTTTTCGTGAGCCTACGTCGTCTATTCGGGCCTGGATTGGTGCTTTGCTAAAGGTGAAGGGCAAGGCGGTTGGTTTGCTTTGCGTGGATAGTTTCCAGGTAGGTCAATATTCTGAGGAAAACGGCCGTACCGTTGCTGCTTTTGCTAACCAGGCGGCTGTGGCCATTGAGAATGCTCGGCTGGCCAAAGAAACTGCACGTCAGGCAAAAGAGTTGGCTATTTTGAACCAGGTTGCTAGAGAAACGGCCGTTTCTTTAGACATTAACCACTATTTAGAAAAAACAACCGCCTTGGTGAGCGAGGAACTTTACCCCAATTACTTTGGCTTCATCGTGCGTGACGATGAAACCGATATTATCCACCCCCACGCTTCTTACCGCGGGCTCTCAAAAAAGCCAGAGACAATAGAAATTCCGCTTGGAAAAAGTATTGTAGGGCAGGTTTTGCAACATGGTAAGCCTTACTATGCGCCCAATGTGCATGAAGACCCTTACTACTTTGTGGCTGAAGATGATATCTGTTCAGAGTTGGCTATTCCACTGCAGGTTGAAAATGATACTGTTGGCGTTGTTCATGTAGCCAGCCCCGAAATCGGCCATTACACCGATGAAGATGTCAATTTCTTGACAACCTTAGCAGGCAATATTTCGGCCGTTCTTGAACGCGCCGAACTGTATGAATCCCAACGCAAACAGGCCGAGCATTTAGCAGAATTGGTAGATAAGCGAACCTCAGAGCTAAAAATGGAGCGCGACAGACTTTTTGCCATTTTAGAGAGTGCAGGCGAGGCAATCATTTTAACTGATACTGAAGCACGAATTGAGTACGCTAATCCCGCAATGGAACGCCAAAGCGGTTACAGCAGAAAAGAGCTAATTGGAAGAAACCCGCGCGTTTTGGGCAGCCGCCTGGTGGCAGGCTCCGTTTTTGCCGATATGTGGAACAATTTACTTAGCCAAAAAAGCTGGAATGGGGAAATTATTAACCGCCACAAAAATGGCAAAGTGTACGATGTTGCCGTGACCATAACACCTATTACCGACACGCATGGAAACGTAACTGGCTATGTTAGCGTTCAGGCAGATATTACACGCCTGAAGGAGCTGGAACGCCTCAAGACAGAATTTATAGCCAACGTCTCCCATCAGCTACGCACGCCCTTAACAAATATTAAAACGTATGTTTCGTTACTAAAGAAAGGACGGCCAGACAAGCATCCGCGTTATTTTTCTGTGCTGCATTTTGAGATTGACCGCCTGGCTCGCTTGATTCAGGATTTGCTGGACATTTCTCGGCTGGATGCTGAAACTGCGCCCAACCCTGAGGCATCTGCCGATTTTTGCGACGTGTGGGATATGTTTTGGCGGCCCTTCATGGAACGGGCAGAGCGAGAGAGTAAAATGCTCGTACCCAGTTTGCCTAATGCTGTGCGGCAGCAAACGCCTTTCGTGCGCCTGGAATCGTACCAGTTAGAAAAGATTTTGTCTCGCCTGGTTGAAAATGCGTTACTGTACACGCAAAAAGGCGGGCGTATTGAGGTTAGGGCAGATTGGGTAGATGAACGTGGTGAAGCTCTTCAACTGCAAGTTTGCGACAATGGCCCCGGCATTGTGGAAGCTGAACGGCCGTTTGTCTTTGACCGATTTTTTCGGGGAGCCAGCGTTGTAGAGGCTGGTTTGCCCGGCAACGGTTTGGGCTTGGCCATTGTCCGGGAGCTACTGGCACAGCAAGGCGGGCAAATTTCGTTGGAAAGTACCCCTGGCGAGCGAACTTGCTTTACTGTTCATCTGCCTTTGGCAGAACCGCAAACAAACGGTGGTTTTAATGGCGTTGGATAAATCGAAACCGCTTCCCTTTGCCTTTTACGCACGGCCTGCTCGCACGGTGGCACAGGAATTGCTGGGGAAGAAGCTGGTTCGACAGTTGAACGGCCGTCGCCTCAGCGGCATCATTGTGGAAACAGAAGCCTATTGTGACGCCGAGGAGCGTGATCTGGCCTGCCACGGGGAACGCGCCAATAATGCCCAACCGACGCCGAGAACGGCCGTCATGTTTGGCCCTGCTGGGGTTGCTTACGTTTACTTCACCTACGGCATCCACTGGTTGTTCAATGTGGTTACGGGCGAAATGGGTCAGCCCAATGCTGTGCTTATCCGAGCTTTAGAGCCAGTAGATGGGGTGGATTCTATGGCAGAGCAGCGCGGGGAACGGCCGTTGCGCCAGCTCACAAATGGCCCCGCCAAGCTTACTCAAGCCCTAGCCATTGACAAATCTCACAATGAAGCAAACCTTTGCCAGCCGGGCGGGGTTATATGGATTGAGGACGCACCTGCTGTCTCCCCCAACCAGATTGCTACTGGGCCCAGAATTGGCCTGGGCAAAACGCCAGAGCCCTGGTATTCCATCCCCTGGCGTTACTGGTTGGCAGACAACCCATTTGTTTCTAAATAAAAGTGTGGCTGGCGGTTAGTGGCTAGTTGCTGGTACTGTCACGAGCCACTATTAACCTACAACTATCTTCAGAGGAGAAAATATGAAGTTACTGGAAGGGAAAAAAGCACTGATTTTTGGCATTGCCAACAAAAATTCAATCGCTTGGGGCATTGCCCAGGCGCTGCACGCACACGGCTGCGAGCTTGGCTTTAGCTACGGTTTTCAGCAGCTAGAACGACGGGTACGGCCGTTGGCTGCAGAGCTAGGCGTAGAATTTGTAGAAGAGTGCAATATTGAAGATGACGAGCAGATTACGGCCGTGTTCCAAAAAGCCGCCGACCAATTTGGCAAGATAGATATTCTCATCCACGCCATTGCCCATGCCAAGCGAGAAGATTTAACCGGCACCTTTGTAGATACCAGCCGGGATGGGTTCCAACTAGCGATGGACGTGAGCGTGTACAGTTTGGTGGCGCTTACCCGTGCGGCCGTACCCCTCATGGCAGATGGCGGCAGCATCCTTTCACTCACTTACTACGGTGCAGAAAAAGCCGTGCCGCACTACAACGTGATGGGCGTTGCTAAAGCTGCATTAGAAGCCAGTACGCGCTACCTGGCTGCCGATCTTGGCCCCCAAAATATTCGCGTCAACGCAATCTCGGCTGGCCCCATAAAAACGCTCTCCGCTGCGGGCATCGCTGGTTTCCGCAAGATTCTGAAATATACCGAAGAGCGTGCGCCACTGCGCCGCAACGTAACCCAAGAGGAAGTGGGCAAGACCGCCATTTGGCTATGCAGTGATCTCAGCAGTGGCGTGACGGGTGAAGTGGTTTATGTAGATGCAGGTTACAATATCTTAGGAATGCCTGAGCCGCCGGAAAAATGGTTGTGATACGGCCGTTTCTATCTTGACACAATTCACCATTTCGATATACTCGCCTTCATACATTCACAATCTTATCAGGAGCAGCGGAGGGATCGGCCCGATGAAGCTGCAGCAACCCCCAAAATTGGGAAGGTGCTAAATCCGTCAGCAACCGCTGAGAGATAAGAGGTAGAAGCAAACTTTGCCAGCCTCTTGCCTGCCAAGAGGCTTTTTTTATGCTCAAAAAATAGATAGATCGGTGAATTGCCGCCCGTTATTACGGTACTTCTGTCCAGCAATTCGCCATCGGAGGAAAATAGATGACATCATTTACCAAAGCTCCCAGCCTCTTGTTCACATCAGAGTCTGTAACCGAGGGACACCCAGATAAAATGTGTGACCAGATTAGCGATGCCATCCTGGACGCACTGCTAACCCAGGATCCCAATGCTCGCGTCGCCTGTGAAACGGCCGTTAAAACCGGATTTGTTTTGCTGCTGGGCGAAATTAGCACCACCGCCTTTGTGGATTTTGATAAGCTGGTACGCCAGGTTGTGGTTGACATTGGTTTCGATAGTAGCGACAAAGGATTCGACGGCAATACCTGTGGTGTTCAGTCTGCCATTGCTAGCCAAAGCCCCGACATTGCCCAGGGCGTTGACCGTGCCCTGGAATACCGCAACAATGGCACATCTGAAGCTGAAATTGAATCATTAGGCGCTGGCGACCAGGGCATGATGTTCGGTTTTGCCTGCAATGAAACGGACACATTGATGCCCTTGCCTATTCATCTAGCTCATTTGCTTACCCGCCGCCTAAGCGAAGTGCGGCGCAACGGCACGCTACCCTGGGTGCGCCCAGATGGTAAAGCACAGGTCACGATTGAGTACAGCTATGGCAAACCCAAACGCGTAGACACAGTGCTTATCAGCACTCAGCACGCGCCAGATGTAGATAATGACGCGATTCGTGCCAGCATTATTGAGCATGTGATTAAGCCCGTACTGCCAGTTAATCTGGTTGATGAGAAACTGCGCGTGTTTGTGAATCCCACTGGCCGTTTTGTTGTGGGTGGCCCAATGGGGGATGCTGGTCTGACCGGTCGAAAAATTATTGTAGACACTTATGGTGGTATGGGACGGCACGGCGGCGGTGCGTTTAGCGGCAAGGATTGCACTAAAGTTGATCGCAGTGCCGCCTACGCAGCACGCTGGGTTGCTAAAAATTTGGTGGCTGCGGGCTTGGCAGAACGATGCGAGGTGCAGCTAGCCTACGCTATTGGCGTCGCAGAGCCAGTAAGCATTAACGTGGAGACATTTGATACCTCTAAATTTAGTTCTGAGCAATTAGTCGAATTGGTTAATGCCAATTTTGATCTGCGGCCCGGTGCAATTATTCGTGACTTGAATTTGCGTCGGCCAATCTTCCGGCAAACGGCCGCTTACGGTCATTTTGGTCGGGATGATATTGAAGCCCCGTGGGAGAACACAGATCGGGCTGAGATTTTGCAGAAGGCGGCTGAAAAGTTAACGGCCGTTCCTGCCTAAAATGCCTAACCTGGCGGGCTTGTTTGGCTAGCCTGCCAGGTTTCTAAGTTTGCGCCAAGATTCACTTACGTTATAATTCTTCGTCGCCAGCAGCACGTTGCTGGTGGCTCGTAGATTCCCAAAGAATCATTACCAAATAAACACACACCCGGACAGGCAAAATGTGCTTGCATTCAATTGTCGGGGCTGCCTCAACATCTTCTGGTAGCGCTGCCAAATTGTTGGCCATGTGAGTCTTTGGCTGGATGAACGGTGTGGACGCGCAGTTTGAAATCTTTCACAGGCTGCGACAAAACATACAAAGGAGAATAGACCCCTATGGCCGTTGTTTCAATGAAGGCATTGCTGGAAACAGGCGTGCACTTCGGACACAGAACTCGTCGTTGGAATCCAAAGATGAAACCGTACATCTTTACGGAGCGAAACGGCATCCACATTATTGATTTGCAGCAAACCCTGGGCATGATTGAAGATGCCTACAATATCATCCGTGATACCGTGGCAGAAGGTGGCTCGGTACTGTTTGTAGGTACCAAGCGCCAAGCACAAGACACCATCGCTACAGAGGCATCTCGGGCGCGCCAGCCATATGTGAATGTGCGTTGGTTGGGCGGTACATTAACAAATTGGCAAACCATTCGTCAGCGAATTGATTACCTGAAGCGTCTGGAAAGTCGTCGAGACGAAGGGGATTTTGATCTGCTGAAAAAGCGGGAACGTTTGCGGGTTGAGCGTGAGATTGAAAAGCTTAATTTGCGGTTGGGCGGTATCCGCGAGATGAAGGGCCTGCCGGATTTGCTTTTTGTGGTTGATATTAATCATGAGGAAACGACCGTACGTGAAGCCAACATTCTCGGAGTCCCCGTCATTGCTCTGGTTGACACCAACTGCGATCCAGATGAAATTGATTATCTCATCCCCTCCAACGATGACGCTATCCGGGCAATCAAACTGATTGTGGGCAAGATGGCTGATGCAGCCATTGAAGGCATGGCCGTCCGCATGGAAAATGTAGAAGAAGAAGTTACAGATTTGGATAGCTACGGAACCAGCTTTGATGGCATGGAAGATGAGGATGATGAAGTTCTGCTGGGTGAATCAACCCTGGCAAAAATGCGCGAAGCCGCTGCCGAGGCTGACAGCGAAGAAGCTGAATCTGAAACTGAAGAAGCAGACGAGGAAGCTAGTGAAGCAGATGAGTCGGTTGCAGAAGCAGATGCTTCTGGCGAAGAAGCATAATTGAGTAAACCGCAGAAATTTTGCAGAAAACCAAAGGCATAATGCGGTTTACTCTTAAGAGAAGCAAACGTCGTTTTAATTCCGAAAATATTTTGCTTCTCACTTGAGGAGTACAGTAACAAAAATGAAAATTACAACGCAAATGGTAAAAGAACTGCGTGAAGCAACTGGGGCAGGCGTTTTGGATGCCAAAAAAGCTTTGGAAGCCTCTGGCGGTGATTTTGATAAAGCAGTTGATTCCCTCCGCGAGAAGGGCGCTGCGCGCGCTGCCAAGCGGTCTGGCCGTGAAGCCAGCGAGGGTGTCATTGAACTATATTCTCACCCCGGCAACCGCGTCGGCGTTATTTTGGAGCTAAATTGCGAGACCGATTTTGTGGCGCGCAATGAAGAATTTACGAATCTGGCGCACGATTTGGCGCTACATATCGCTGCGATGAGCCCCCAATATATCACTAAAGATGAGGTTCCCACTGAGGAACTGGAACGCGAGACAGAAGTTCTGCGAAATCAGGCATTGGCAGAAGGAAAGCCAGAGCAGGTCGTTGAAAAGATTGTGGCTGGCCGAATGAACAAGTTTTACGAAGAGTTTTGTTTGTTAGAGCAGCCATTTGTCAAAGACGATAAGGTCAAGATTAAAGATTTGATCACCGATTCAATTCGGAAGACGGGCGAAAACATTAAGGTAAGACGCTTTGCCCGATATGAATTGGGTGGAGAATAATCTGACGATTGCTGATTGTTTTTAAAAGGGGCGCTCTTTGAGCGCCCCTTTCTTTAACTTTAGGTCACATTTCCACAATTTTGGAGTCAATTTATATGTCATCAGTTCGATACAATCGCGTTTTGCTGAAAATGGGTGGTGAAGCTTTGGCGGGCCCAAATGGGTATGGTATTGATCCGGTTCGGGCTACTGAAGTGGCTCAGGTTGTGAAAGATGTTTATGATTTGGGGATTCAGGTTGCCATTGTCATTGGGGGTGGCAATTTGTGGCGTGGGTCTTTGGGTAGTGAAATGGGCATGGCACGCGCCTCTGCAGACCATATTGGCATGATTGCCACGGTGATGAATGCTTTGGCGTTGCAGGATGCACTGGAGCGGACGGGCATTGTGACTCGGGTGCAAACGGCCGTTGAAATGCGTACCATTGCTGAACCATACATCCGGCTACGGGCAATGCGCCATTTAGATAAAGGGCGGGTTGTTATTTTTGGCGGCGGCACGGGCAACCCGTACTTCACCACCGATTCTGCCGGTGCGCTGCGAGCGATGGAAATTGGTGCCGATGTGCTGATTAAGGCCACAAAAGTAGATGCCATTTATGATGCTGACCCCGTTGAGAATCCCAATGCAAAGCGATTTGAAACAATTTCCTACATTGATTTTTTGAATATGCGTTTGCGGGTGATGGACAGCACGGCCGTTTCTCTGTGCATGGATAACGATCTGCCCATCGTGGTTTTGAATTTTTGGCAAGAAAATAGCGTGAAGCGGTATCTTTTGGGCGAGTCAATCGGCACCACCATTTGCAATGTGTGATTCATGCCAATAGTCGGTATACTTATGTAACTAGCGGTTGGTGGCTAGTGGCTAGTCCATGTACCAGCTGTTAACAACCAGCCACTAACCACTGTGACTATTCAAAGGAGGTTGTGATGTTACGTGAGCTTATGCAAGATGCAGACGGCCGTATGCGTGGGGCGATTCACTCTCTAGAATCTGACTTGGCTGGATACCGAACGGGTCGGGCATCGCCACAGCTTGTAGAGAAGCTGCCTGTAGAGATGTATGGCCAGGAGATGCACCTGATTCAGATGGCCGTTATTTCTGTACCGGAGCCGCAGCAATTGGCGATACGGCCGTACGATGTCAACTCAATTTCTGCCATTGAACGCGCAATCTTAAAGTCCAATTTGGGGCTAACCCCTAACAATGATGGCAAAATAATACGCTTGAATTTGCCTCGCCTTACCGAAGAACGTCGCCGTGATTTAACGCGGCTAGTGGGGCGGCGTGTAGAGGAGGCAAAAGTGGCGGTACGCAATGTGCGCCGTGACATCCTCAATGATATGCGCGATTTTGAGAAAGAGTCATTGATTACGGAAGATGATCTCTACCGGGGGCAAGAAGATCTGCAAGAATTAACCGATAAATATGTAAAGCAGATTGATGAATTGGCCAGCCAGAAAGAACAAGAGATTATGGAAGTATAGTGAACAGTATGCCGAATAACACTCAGCCCCTCAATTTAGCTTCGTATCGAATTCCGCAGCATGTTGCCGTCATTATGGATGGCAACGGCCGTTGGGCCAAAAAGCGCGGGTTGCCCAGGCACGCAGGTCACCGGGCAGGGGCTGAGAATTTGCGCCGTATCATTAATGCCAGCGTGGAATTTGGCATTGAAATCCTTACAATTTATGCTTTTTCCACAGAAAATTGGGGTCGCCCAGAACGCGAAGTGCGGGCGTTAATGAAAATTATTGCCCGTGTGTTGGATCAAGAACTTCACGAACTCCATGCACAAGGTGTTTGCCTACATCATTTGGGCGACATGACCGGTGTGGAGCAAGATTTACAAGACAAAGTTCACAACGCGCTTGAGCTAACAAAAAACAATAACAGGCTTATCTTGAATGTTGCCTTTAATTACGGTGGCCGGGCTGAGATTCTTCATGCTGTGCGCCAAATGTTGGCCGACGCGATCGCGCCGGAATCATTGACCGAAAGTTTGTTTAGCTCTTATTTGTTCACCAAAGGTTTGCCAGACCCTGACTTGGTTATACGCACCAGTGGCGAGTTGCGTATTAGCAACTTTCTGATTTGGCAAGCCGCTTATTCAGAGTTTTATCCAACACCTGTTTACTGGCCTGAGTTTGGTCGCAAAGAGCTGTATGAAGCAATTGTTGCCTTTAACCAGCGAGAACGTCGTTTTGGTTTGGTTACCGAAGCGTCATAACCATTGTTTTTGCCGCAACTTTCTGGGGAAACGGCCGTAACTCACCAATCCTGTTAATTTATGTTTCTGCAACGTGCCCTGATCACATTCACCCTCGGCCCTATTGCCTTATACCTCATTTACCTGGGTGGCTGGTTTTATTTCATTCCACTTACAATCATTTTGCTGTTAGCAACGTTAGAATATAGTCAAATGGTGCAAAAGTTAGGCTGGCGCGTTCCTACTACTCTCATCATTCCGGTTGTCATCATCCAGTGGCTCTTAGCACAATGGCCAAATGAGAATTTCTTTGGCCCACTTTTTGCTATCAGTTTGCTGGCCATTGTGGGCTATGCGCTGTGGCAATATGAGCGCCAGAACAGCCAAACCGTACCAGCAGATTTATTTGCCACGATTGCAGGTTTTCTTTTATTTGGCTGGGTGTGTGGCCATTTCTTCCGCCTGCGCGGTTTGCCAGAGATGGCATGGCAATGGACCATGCTCGCTATGTTGAGCACCTGGATTGCAGATTCAGGAGCCTATTTGGTCGGCCGTTTTGTTGCGGGTAGAGGCATTGTTGGCAAGCATCCCCTTTCCCCCCGGTTAAGCCCCAACAAAACAGTTGAAGGATACATCGGCGGCATATTGCTAGGCACGCTGTTTACCGTGCTTATTAGCTTATTGCTAGCAATAGACAGTGTGCAGGCGCTCCTGCTTGGTTTAGCAATTTCAACACTTGGCACTGTTGGTGATTTAGGCATCTCTCTGCTAAAACGAGAGGCAGGGATTAAAGATTCTGGGAATCTGTTCCCTGGTCATGGCGGGGCCCTGGATCGCATTGATTCGCTGATGTGGACTGTGGCAATCGCTTATTATTTGGCTCTTTACTTTATGCACTAAATACAAGCCAGCAAATTTTGTCGGGTGAGTAGCCGCTGATTCTTTCCGCGCCACCAGAGCGCAGTAAGAGCCTAGCTCTCGAACCTGAATAGTTACAATTGCGTAGGTAAAGCAATTTTCCCACAAATGTTGCACAATATAACTACGCACCCAAGTTCCCACTTTGAACCTTGTAAGGAGGCACAGCATGTCCAAAATTGTGACAATCGAGCGCTTCATTCTGGATTATCAGCCAGATTATGCGCGCGGTGAGTTTACCAATCTGTTATACGATATTGCACTTGCCGCCAAAGTGATTGCCCATAAAACCAACCGGGCTGGCTTAACAGATATTTTGGGGCGAGCCGGAGCGACCAATATTCAAGGAGAACAGCAGCAAAAGCTGGATGTTTTTGCAGATGACATCATCTTTCGCATTTGTGACCATACGGGCAGATTGTGTGCTATGGCGTCTGAAGAGCGGGAAGATTTCATGCAAATTCCTGAGCCATACAAAAAAGGCTCTTATGTTTTGGTCTATGATCCGCTGGATGGTTCTTCTAACATTGATGTGAATGTGAGCATTGGCACAATTTTTGGCATTTACCGCTGTGTAGACTGGGATTTGCGGGGCAGAATTGAGGATGTTTTGCAGCCTGGCAGAAAATTGGTGGCGGCGGGCTATGTTTTGTATGGGTCTAGCACCATGTTGGTGTACACAACGGGGCAAGGCGTCAATGGCTTCACCCTTGATCCTGAATTGGGAGAGTTTTTGCTCTCTCATGAAAATATGCGCTTGCCAGAGCCGCCTGCCTACTACAGTGTGAACCACGCTTACTATGAAAAATGGTCACCTGCCACGCAGCGATATTTGCGATGGTTACAGGGTAGCGAGGGAAAGACGGGTCAACCAATGTCGTCCCGGTATATTGGCTCATTGGTTGCAGATATTCACCGGAATTTGTTGCAGGGCGGAGTTTTTTGCTACCCGGCGGAGGTTAACAAGCCAAATGGCAAAATTCGTTTACTTTACGAGGCAGCGCCGCTGGCATTTTTGGTAGAACAGGCTGGCGGTTATGCCTCTAATGGATATGCGTCCATTATGGATCTTCAGCCGACAGATTTGCACCAGCGAACGCCATTGTACATTGGAAACCGTTCGTTGGTGTACCAGGCAGAAAAATTTTTGCAAGAGGAGCATTCTGTGTCTGGTTCAATGACAACTGGTTGAAGCTGATAGATGGTGTGGAAACGGCCGTTTCCCCTTAAAATTTGCCACTTTATCCACTAAAATTGAAACGAGATGAATCATTGACGGACTATTTACAGCGTGTTATACTTTTGCCGCCTGAAATCAGGCCGCCTTGTTAACTCCCTAACCAGAGAAATTGATTTTTTAATACTAGATAAAATATTAACCTGCACTGTAAATTCCCCTGAATTTGTGGAAGCCAAAATATATTAGATTTTTCAACTGCTATTGAGAATAGAATATTCAAACCAATGAACGATTGATAAACCCTTAATAACAGGGTCGGTGTGCAAGTCTACAGTTTCTGGCTTGCAGTGGTGTTTGATTTATTTGTACCTACCGGCTTCATGCTCAATTGCAGACTGTTTACAAGCGAAATTTACCCAGACTTACCAACTTATAAAAATATTTAGAGACCCTTTCACAGCGTAATTATTTGCTGTGTTGTGTAAAAGCGGGAAAGTCATTTGAAATTAAGAAGAGCCATTTCTCTTGCTTTTACTTGAGTAAATCACATTTTCGCGACTCAATTTTTATCAAGATACTTTTGTGATTTACAGGTCACCTATTGTTATGTGCCCACAATGCACAAAATGCGTAATGCGGAGAAAATTGTATGGATATTGGCGAATTAGAATCTAAAAAGATTGCCGAACTACGTGAGATGGCACGGGAAAAGGATATTCCCGGTTTTAGCACCATGAAAAAGCAAGGCTTGGTTTATGAATTATTGCGAGCCAATGCACAATCTCAAGGGCATGATTTCCGAGGCGGCGTTCTAGAAATTGTAGACGATGACAAACAAACGATGGGCTTTTTGCGTGCCAAAAACTATCTACCCGGCCCTGATGATATTTATGTATCTAATTCTCAAATTCGTCGTCTCGGTTTGCGTACCGGCGATTGGGTGATGGGGCAGGTGCGTGCACCAAAAGACAACGAAAAATACTTCAGCTTGTTGCGGGTTGAATCTGTAAATGGGATGAGTCCAGATTTGGCCAAGAAACGCCCCCGCTATGAATCCTTAACCCCCATTTTCCCAGATCAAAAGTTAAAGCTGGAAACACAACCGAATATCTTGTCTACGCGGCTGCTTGATTTGGTTGCGCCAATTGGGCGTGGCCAGCGTGGTTTGATTGTGTCGCCCCCTAAAGCAGGTAAAACGACCGTTTTGAAGGAAATTGCCAACGGTATCTCTGCCAATTACCCAGACGTTCATTTAATGGTGGTGCTAATTGGTGAGCGGCCTGAAGAAGTGACAGATATGGATCGCTCGATTGATGGCGAAGTTATTAGTTCTACGTTTGATGAGCCGGTGCGCCAACATTGCAAAGTGTCTGAAATGGCGCTGGAGCGGGCCAAGCGGCTGGTAGAAGCTGGCCGGGACGTTGTCATATTGCTGGATTCAATTACACGTCTGGCGCGTGGTTATAACTTAACAGTTTCGCCGAGCGGCCGTACGCTTTCTGGTGGTTTGGATCCGACGGCCTTGTACCCACCCAAGCGCTTCTTTGGCGCGGCGCGTAATCTGGAATTCGGTGGTAGTTTAACCATTATCGGGACTTGTTTGGTAGATACTGGCAGCCGGATGGATGACGTGATTTATGAAGAGTTTAAGGGGACGGGTAATATGGAACTCATGCTGAGCCGTCGCCTACAAGAACGCCGTGTCTTTCCGGCGTTTGATATTGAACGCTCCAGTACCCGCCGCGAAGATTTGCTGCTTTCTGGCGACGAGCTACAGCGTGTGTACATGATGCGCCGCATGTTGGGGCATCTGATGGACACACCTGGCTATGATATCAGCAGTGCCACATCTGCCGTGATGGAGCGTCTGCGTGGTACAAAAACCAATTACGAATTCCTGGAAACATTGACCAAAGATATGATGTAGGAATCTCAGAAGTTCAACTTTTGTCAAAAGTTGAACTTCTGTTTGAACCTGAACGAACTGTAAGAAAACGGGCCTGGCAACAGGCCCGTTTTTGCTGTGTGTGGGCTTTGTGATAGCATCCTGGCTTTGAGCTATGAGGAATGATCATCGTTTTTGGCACCGCTTGAGCGGGCATCTTATATTGGCTGGGGGAGCGCTCATTTTGATAGCAGTTGGGCAGTTTCAGCGGGGTAGTTCACCCTCCGGGGCTGAGTTGGTGGCCGCCACGGCCGTTTCTACCCAAGTTTCTGTTGCTGAGGATGGTGTAGAGGTAACGGCCGTTTCGCCCACACCCACATTACCACCTCAAGGAACGTTGCCCGTCGTCAATGACAGTAGCCTGGCCCCATTGCCAAACCCCAACACATACCAAACTAAATTGCCCGTTCATGAATTTCAGCTACATGAGGTAGCGCGCGGAGAGACGCCCAACATTATTGCCAATCAGTACGGCATTTCTGCCGATACGCTTCTGGGGGGGAACACCTGGCTCAGTCAAGAATCCAACCAGCTTCAGGTAGGCGCACAGCTCGTGATTTTGCCGGTAGATGGGGTATTGCACAACGTACGGGCTGGTGAAACCATCGAGAGTATTGCCGAACTGTATCGCGTGACGCCAGAAGCGATTATCAACTATCCCCCCAACAACCTGGAATTTCCATTTTACCGGTTGGTGCCAGAATCAGAGCTGGTAATTCCAGGGGCCTCCATTGGGCAATTTTTCTTTACCGCGCCCAAATCTGTAGCCACCAATGCTGCTGGGGAGCCGCAGTGGACGGTTTTTGGTACGGGAACCTATATTTGGCCGATAAACGGCCGTTGCATCACCCAATTCTACAATGGCTTCCACCCTGGCTTAGATGTCGGTTCTATGGAAGGTTCGCCCGTGTACGCATCCGACACGGGCACTGTAACTTACGCCAGCTTTGCCGCAGGAACTTATTATGATTACGGCAACCTGATTGTGATCAATCATGGCAACGGCTTTGAGACGTTTTACGCCCACCTGAGCAGCATTGGCGTCTTCCCTGGCCAAACGGTGACGCAAGGGGAGTTGATTGGGTTTACTGGCAACACTGGCCGCTCTAGTGGCCCCCACATCCACTTTGAAATTCGTGACCGCGACTTCCGCACAAATCCCCTCGACCGCCTCGGTGGCGGCTACCAAAATTGCACCTAACCCGTTTTCACTGAAATTGGTATTGTTATGAACGAACTTGGATCGATCTGGCGACGTTGGCAAGGGCATTTTCTGATTGTAGGGATTGCCCTGATTGTTTTGCTGGTGTGGCGGTTTAGTTTGCAGCCAGCCATTGTGGCGGTGTCTGATGGGGAGAGTGGTGGAGGAGCTACGGCCTTAGCTCAACTTCCCACCCTTGAACCAGAAGCCACAGCCGACCCGCTACTGTTTGGCACAGACGAATTGCCCGTGCCGGATGACAGCAGCCTCGCTCCTGCTCCCAATCCGCGTACCTTTGAAGGCCAGTTGCCCCAGCACGAATTCATCACCCACACCGTGGTGCGTGGCGAAACACCCAACGGTATTGCCGAAAGTTATGGCATCCAGCCAGAAACAATTTTGGGAGGCAACCCCCGCCTCAGCGAAGAATCCAGCCTGCTGCAAGTGGGCACAGAACTTATCATTCTGTCTATAGACGGCGTGCTGCACGATGTACAAGCAGGCGACACGCTAGAAAGCCTCTCCTTGCAATACGGCATCCCTGTAGAAGAGATCATCGCCTACGAACCAAACAATTTGGAATTCCCCTACCGGCTCCAGCCAGGAACCCAAATTATGGTTCCCGGTGCGGTGCGCGAGCTGTTTGTCTGGACGCCGCCTGACCTTTCCTCCGTTGGCGGCACCTCGGTTGAAGGCGGCAATGTTGTTCCCGTTATTGTTGGTACCGGAACCTTCATCTATCCCGTAAACTCGCGCAACTTCACCCAATTTTTCTGGTACGGGCATCCAGGTTTGGACATTGCTCTACCGGAAGGCTCCCCAGTGTATGCCTCCGACACGGGTACCGTTACTTACGTGGGCTGGAATGTGTATGGCTATGGCAACCTCATCGTGGTCAACCACGGCAACGGCTACGAAACATTTTATGCACATTTAAGTAGTTTTAACGTGGTGCCTGGGCAAATTGTCTTTCAAGGAAACGTGATTGGGGGTACAGGCAACACCGGTAACTCCTCCGGCCCACACATTCACTTCGAGATTCGCATCAACAACAACCGGGACAATCCCTGCTGGTACATCGGCTGCTAGTTCCAGTAATCGGTGTTTTTACTGATTACTGCTCACCGATTACTGATTACTGACGACCCGGTCCCGCAATTGGCCACACCCCGCCTGAATATCAATGCCACGCCGCACGCGCACTGTGCTGCTAACCCCGTAATGGCTCAATTCGGCCATAAACGCCTCGACACGCTCTTTGGATGAGGGGCCACCGCCGTAGCCTGCGGTTGGATTGAGGGGAATCAGGTTTACGTGGCAGAGCATTCCGCGCAGTAGGTTGCCCAATGCCCGCGCCTGCTCAATTGTGTCATTTTCACCAGAAATTAGCGCCCACTCAAACGTAAGCCGCCGCCCCGTTTTTTCGATGTAGTAGCGGCAAGCATCCATCAGGTCCGCGATGGGCCAGCGGTGGTTAATGGGGATGAGTTTGTCCCGCTCTTCATCCGTGGCGGCATGCAGGGAGATGGCTAGCGGCGTTTGGCGCTGCTCATCAGCGTAGCGACGAATGGCAGGTACCAGCCCCACGGTGGAGATAGTAATTTTGCGTGCCCCCAGATTGAAGCTAGTTTCGTCTGTCAGGCGGTCAATGGCGAGCAGCGTGTTGTTGTAATTGTGCAGCGGCTCCCCCATGCCCATCATCACGATGTTGGTGAGGTGCTCGTCCATTTGGGCAAGCTCGTGAGCAAAATAAAGTACTTGCGCCACAATTTCGCCGACGGTGAGGTTGCGGAAGAAGCCCATCTGCCCGGTAGCGCAAAAGACGCAGCCCATCGCGCAGCCTGCCTGTGTGCTAATGCACAGTGTCCGCCGCTTGTCATAGCGCATGAGCACCGTTTCGATGTATTGGCCGTCTGGCAGTTGGAAGAGGATTTTTTTGGTTTGTCCATCACCAGAATGCTGCTCGCTAGCAATAGTGGCACTGTGAATAACAGCACGGTTTTCCAACTTCTCAATCAAGCTCTTTGGCAGATTTCGCATCTCGGCAAACTCGGTTACGTACTTCTTGTACAGCCACTCCCAAACTTGCTTCGCTCGGAACTCTAGCTCGCCAAGGGTGGTTAATTGTTCGGTGAGTTCGTTGTAATCTAAATTGTAAATGTGAAAGGTTTTTTGATTCATAGGGTTTAGCCAACTGACTATGAAGGGATTCCTTTGCGGCCTGGGTTTTTTAGCCACTTGCCAACTTTTTCGATAAAGACCCATACGTCTTCCCTGTTGGGTTTAACATAATTTGGATCATCAGGATCTTCTCCCATCTTTTCAAAAATCTCAATTAGCCAACTTGGTCCCTTACTTGGTGTGTTTAGTTCCTTTAGCCAAGACTCTAATTCTCCCGACTCAACAACAAAAAGCCCGTATTCTCCTAGCGTGCTAAATAGATTTTGTGCAGCTTCTTTGTCAGTATTATTCAGTATTTCAATTCCCCCATCTCGTTTCATGTCCTTTCCACTTTCTTGGCACTTCTGTTTGATCGCGGAGCGAATCTGTCCTAACCCTATATGACTGGCATCGGGAATGAACCCACCATTGAGGAAATTGATCCAGGTTTTGCCTCCATCTTTTAGAACATCGACATCAACAATCCCAGCAGCCGGAATACCTAGTTCTCTCAGGGGTTGCACAATTTGATGGATTGTTTGCTTGTTTTGAGCGTTGAGAAAAAGACAATTTGGTATTCCTCGCTCTGGGTTTTCTCTTAATAAACGCTCATTAATTTCTTGGTAGAAGGCCCTGTCTGAGTCGGATTCTGTTACGATTACAGACTCATAGAATAAACCCTCAAGCACACCAGTAGATCGAAGAAGAGGGTTTCTCATTAAGTGAAGCAGTTTGTCCTTCGGTAAAGTTCTGGCTGTTGGAACACCATGTTGATAGGTAAGACGAACAATGTTTGTTTGCGCTCCAGATTGAATGCAGCCCATCACAAAATTTGCGCTATGTGTGGAAACAAATAGACGCTTATTGGAAGATGTTGCAGAAATGGCAACTTCTTGTCCCAGTTTGAAAGAGAGGGCCGGATGGAGGAATGCTTCTGGTTCATCAATCAATATGATGCTTGGATCTCCTGCGATGATCTGAGTAATAATTCCAGCGAAGGCTTTGACACCGTCACTCGCGTCGGCAATATTTATTGCTTTGCTGTGAAATCTTACAGCATCATCATGGATTCCTCGTTCTTGAATGTCATCTTTTGGAGGTTTGGAGGATAGTCGGATTCTTAATTTTCCTAGATTGGTTGGGTCAATAACAAAATAAATATCGAAGGCATCATAAATAATGCGACGAACTTCGGCGCGTTTTTCATTGTCCCTAAACAGAATGTCTAAAAAATTATTTGGAGATTGTTGCAAATCAGCCGCATTTTGTTGATCTACTAACTTGATTCGGCTATTTCCGTCAAGCAGTAAGGTGAATAGCTTAACGTACCATTGGCAGAAATGCTGTGTTTGAGAGCTTGGGTTTGCTAAAGAATTGATGAAACGATCTTCTCGAACAAAGATTCGAGTTTGATGTCTTCCAATAACAATGTGATCAGGGTTAACATTTTCGCTTTTTCGTGGTTTTAAGGTTAGGGCTTTTTTAATTCTTTGGGCATTTGCTGGGGAGATTTCCTCAAAGGTAATTGAGTCTAAAATCACATCGAGGTGATGTTTCATTCCCGAGGTACAGTAGTGATAAATTTCCTGAAGTATTTTACTTTTGCCAGAATTATTTGGCCCTACAAATACAGTTACCGGTGACACTTGTAAATCTACTGGTTTTTGTTGAGGTGCAGAACCAAATTTTAACTCAATTTTATCTATCATATGCTGTTTTCATCAAAAGTATTACGGATTCTCTGTTTAGGAAACGATGCCAATGTCGTAAATATGCTTCTGATCTCGCTAATATCTCTAAAAATAAAATCTGGTTTATGAGAGCTTATCTTATTTAAGTCGTTACGCTGGGTGATGCCGGAGAGGACGAGGATGGTTTGGATACCGGCGGCTTGCCCCCCAGCGATGTCGGTTTCCAGGCGGTCACCGACCATGGCGGTGTTTTGTGGCGTGCCGCCCAGCTTTTGCATGGCCATTTGGAAGATGAGCGGGCCGGGCTTGCCAATGACGGTTGGTTCTACGCCGGAACCGGCCTGGAGGAAGGCGAGGAAGGAGCCTGCGCCGGGCAGGGGGCCGTATTCGCTGGGGAAGGTGAGGTCGGGATTGCTGCCGATGAAGTCCGCGCCTTTGTAGATGAGTAAGGCACCAGCCGCCATTTGTGGGTAGGTGGCGTTTGGATGGAAGCCAGCGACGACAAACACGGCCGTTTCTCCCCCCATCACCTCTTCCACACTTAATATCCTAAAGCCGCGTGTTTGAACGGCCGTTACCAAACCCACATCCCCTACCACAAACACATTTACGCCCGGTTCGTAAGTGTGCTGCAAATAATCCCCCGTTGCTTCCGCCGAGGTGAAGATCTGGTCTTCGCTGACGGGCACGCCAAATTTTGCCAATTTTTTCACATATTGCTGTGGCGTTTTTGCGGCGTTATTGGTGGCTAAAACAAATTGGATGTCATGCGTGCGTAATGTTTTAAAAAAATCGGCCAGGCCGGGCATGGGCATTTCACCCCGCCACAGCACGCCATCCATGTCTAAAATAAGATTTTTGATATGTTTCATGCGCCTGATTATAGCGGATGCGTGGGCAATGGGTAGATGAGTCACATGGGCATATAACTGTAGGTTGTTATACAATTGCCGCTCTCAAACCTCCCGCAGGTTTGCGAACAGATGAAAAGAAGAACCAAGCCTGCGGGAGGTTCATGTTGACTGGAGGAAGAGAAATCTGTGAAGCTATCCGTGATTATGCCCGTTTATAACGAGCGGGAAACGTTAGAGGAGTCGGTTCGGGCCGTTTTGGCCGTTGAGCTGGCCGACGAGATTATTTTGGTAGACGATGGTTCCACCGACGGTACGCGGGATTTGTACCCGGCCATCGAAGCATTGGATGAGTCAATCAAAGTTCATCTGCTTGAAAAAAATCAGGGGAAGGGTATGGCCGTTCGCACGGGTTTTGAAAAAGCAACAGGGGAAATTTTTCTCATTCAGGATGCGGATTTAGAGTATGACCCACGCGATTATCCAGCATTGATTCAGCCGATTGTGGAGGGGAAAGCGGCCGTTGTTTACGGCTCTCGTTTTCGGGGGGGGCCAACCAAAACGATGTTTTTCTGGCACATGGTGGGCAACAAGGTGCTGACGCTTATTACCAACATCGTTTACAATACCATTTTGTCCGACATGGAAACGTGCTACAAAGTGTTCCGCGCTGACGTGATTCGGGACATTCCATTGCGTGCACGCGGCTTTGAGTTTGAACCAGAAGTCACGTCCAAAGTGCTTAAACGCGGCCACCGCATTTACGAAGTGCCAATTTCGTATAACGGCCGTGAGTTTGAGGAGGGGAAAAAGCTAAACCCGTGGATTGAAGGGCCGAAGGCACTGTTTTATTTGCTGCTCTACCGATTTGTTGACTGACCCGTGATTGGTAATCCGTAAACAGTAATCAGTAGGTTTTAACCGATTACCGTTATGAGTAGCCATGCCTCGTTTCCCCAAGATCACTCTACTATTGCTTACCGGGCTAACGGCCGTACTCCGCGCCCCTGGATTATTTGCCAACAGTTTTCAGGCAGACGAGGCCTTGTTTGCTACCTGGGCACGCGAAATTGCCGTCTGGCGTGACCCTTTGCTGGCGATGCAGCCAGTAGATAAGCCGCCACTGCTCTTCTATTTGCAAGCGATCTTCTACCCACTGTTTGGTCCGGTGGAATTTGCGGCTCGCTGGCCCAACTGGATTGCCTCGATTTTGTTGGTGCCTCTGACCGCAGTTTTGGCCTGGAAATTGTATCGCCGTCCGGGAACGGCCGTACTCGCCGCTGCACTTATTGCTCTGTTTCCTCTTACCATCCAATTCAGCCCCACTGCCTTCACTGACCCACTGATGACTGGCCTACTGATTACTGGATTTACGGCCGTAGCTAGCCAAAAACCGGGCTGGGTGGGCATTTTGTTTGGGTTGGCTTTGCTCACCAAATATCAGGCAATTCTCTTTTTGCCGCTACTGCTGGGATTGGGCTGGATGTATGGATGGCGTTTGGGGCGATGGAGCCGCTGGCTGGCTGGGCTGCTGCCGCCGCTTGTGGGGCTGATTGCCTGGGAATTTGCCCGCAGCGGCCGTTTCCTCCTGTGGCAAACTCAAATTAGTAACTTTGGCGGTGTCCGTCTTAGCTACTCTTGGGAGCTTTGGCCGCGCTTTTGGGCATGGGTGGATTTGTGGCAAACGGCCGTTTCCTCCCTTATCTTCTACCTACTCATCCCTGCACTGGGTTGGTTTTTACTAAACCATCTTCGCTCCCAAACTAGCCCCTCCGCGCCTTTGCGCCTTTGCGCTAAAAATACCGACCGCCTACTATTCATCTTCATTCTTGGCTACAGCCTTTTTCACTGGCTTTGGGCTATCCCTGTTTGGGATCGTTACCTACTGCCACTGTTGCCCTTGCTAGCGTTGCTGCTGGCTCGCGCTTACAGTGGCTTGCTGTCGCAGCTGCCTCCGGCGGCGCCCATCCTGCAATTTCGAGGGGCGATTGTGATTTTGGTACTGTTGCTCATTTCCGCTTCGTGGTCGGCGCGGAACGGCCGTTACGCCATCGGCAGCTTTCCCCAGGCAGACCAAGGTGCAGCCGAAATCGCCACCGTCCTGGCAGACGCACCCTACGGCACCGTTCTATACGACCACTGGTTTAGCTGGCAATGGCGTTACCACCTGTTCGATAAGCGCGTGTTTGTAAATTGGTTTCCCCACGCTCAGGCACTTGCCGACGATTTAGCGGCCTTTGGCAACGATGGCTCGCCGCGCTACCTGGCTTTGCCCAACACGGCCGTTGCCCAACCCATCCTCCGCACCGTTGAAAATGCAGGCTTCACATTAACGGCCGTTGCCCAATCAAACCAAATCATCCTCTATGAAATTATTTACCAACAGATGTCATTCCTGCGAAGGCAGGAATCCATTCCAGATAAAGAACTGGATACCCACGAAGGCGGGTATGACACGAATATCACTATAAAAAATCCGCATAATCCGCGAAATCTGCGGCTAAAAAATTGGGGCAGCCAATATGCATTGGCTTGAGCGACTCAAACGCCTGCCGCCGCTGGTTTGGCTGCCCGTGTTGCTGGGTATATTTTTCAACAAGATGGCTTTCAGCAACCTCATTTTGGCCCGCGGCGACACCTTCCTCTACTTTTACCCCTATTGGGAAGCCGCCGCCGAGGCGCTGCGGAACGGCCGTATCCCCCTCTGGAACCCGCATCTGTTTATGGGCGTACCCTTCTTGGCCAATAGTCAGGTTGGCTTTTTTTACCCGCTCAATTGGCCTGTTTGGCTGTTGCTGCCCACGCCCTATGCTGTCAATGCGTCCATCTTGCTACACCTGCTCATTGCTGGCGTGGGGGCGTATCTGGCTGGGCGGCGTGCGCTTGGTTTGGGGCGATGGGCTGGGTTGGTAACGGCCGTTCTCTTCGCGCTCGGCGGCTACCTCACCGCCCAGGTGGAGCACATCAACCAGCTACAGGGGTTGGCCTGGATGCCCTGGTTCTTGTGGGTCGCTGCCCGCGTCTTCCGCAGCAAAACAGGCAATCGCTGGGTGTTGGTAGGGCAAGGCGCGTTCGGTTTTGCCCTGCTGTTTAGCCTGCAACTGCTGGCCGGGCACACCCAAACCAGCTTCATCACTGGCATTATGCTCATTGTGTGGGGGACGGCGCACGGCCTGGAAAAATGGCTTCTTCGCAACTCCCCGCATGGCTTGGGCTTGGCGTTCCAGTGGCGCAGATTTTACCGGCGGCTGCCGTTAGTTTTGCTCATGGGTGGGGGGGTGGCGGTTTTGTTAACGGCCGTACAGCTCCTCCCCACCTTTGAACTCATCCAGCAATCCAGCCGTCAAGGCGGCCTCACGCCAAACGAAGTGCTGTCCTTCTCGCTCCATCCGCTGCTGCTGAACCGGGCATTGCTGCCAGCTTACGGACAATCGCTCTTTAGCGAATACGTGGCCATTTTGCCGCTGACGGCGTTGCTGCTGGCCTTTTTAGCGGTGTGGCAGTGGCGGCAGTGGCGCGGCGTTGTGCCCGCCATCGCCCTGGTTGTGCTGGGGCTGCTGCTGGCCCTCGGCATTTTCAATCCTCTGAATTGGCTGCTGGCGCGATTGCCTGGTTTCAATTTATTCCGCGTTCCGGCACGCTGGCTGGCAGTGTATGGACTAGGCGTGGCAATGTTGGCCGGGCTTGGCTGGCAAATGGTGCTAGATCGCTGGCTGGTGCGGCAGCGCGACTGGCGCAGCCTACCCATGCGCGTAAAAGAGAATTTATGGCATTTGGAACGGCCGTTTCGCTATGGAATCTGGCTACTCATCGGCCTAGTCGCCTGGAATGCGATTGCCCAAATTGTGGCAGCTTTTGTGCCAACAGGCCCAGAAGCACCGTTTGAAGCGGCAAATCCAGGCACATTGCTGGTTTGGTTGCTGGAAATGGCGATTTTGTTTGCCCTCATTTTAGGGCAGCGAATCCGGTATGCGCCGGAAAATCGGCTACGCTTCAAATTAGAACTAGCCCAACCCAGTTCTCCGTGGCTCCTGCTGCCCCTCATGGGCGTGCTGCTCTTTTTGGGGACGCGCACCCATCCGTACAACAATCTCACCACGCCCGAAGCCTATTTTGATTTGCGCCCGCCGCTAGCGCGGTTGATTTCGGAGAACCAGTGCATTCAGACTCAGGCTACTTGCGATCAGCCACCTGGTCGCTTCCTGAGCTTGTCTGACATCTTTTTTGACGTGGGCGATCAGGGCGAAATAGACACGATTTACAGCGACCAACTCACACCTCAGGCGCAGTACGATTACACCATCGCCATCAAGCAAAAAGAGATCATCGGCCCCAACTTGCCCATGAGTTTTGGCCTAGCGACGGTGGATGGCTTTGATGGGGGCATTTTGCCGCTAAATTCGTATAGTCAATTTGTGCAGCTTGTTCTGCCCCCCGAAACCCGCACCACAGACGGCCGTCTGCGCGAGCATCTAACGGCCGTTCCCCCCAACGACTGGCTCGATCTCGCCAACAGCCGCTACATCATCACCGACAAAGTGGGTGACATTTGGCAAGAAGTTGGCTTTGGCACAACTGCCTTCTTCGACCTCGAATTTCCTGTGGCGTTGGAACCGGGCGACTCGGTTGAAATTGCCTACACGCCTGCCTTCGCTGCTACTGCACTGGCCTTTGTTTCAGACGGTGAACCGGGGAGGGTAGAAGTGGAAACAGAGACGGGCGACCATTGGGAATTGTCTGCAATTGCCAATGACAGTGGCGTAGCGGTAGCTGGCTGGCCGAAATCCGCCACGGCACACCGGCTGGTTTTGCATGGGCCAGAGCAGGGCGTCTGGCAAATTCATGGCGCGACGCTCATCAATGAAAGCAACGATACGTTCCAACCGCTGGTGTTGGGCAACTACCGGCTTATTCACTCTGGAGATGTAAAAATTTATGAGAATTTGGATGTGTTGCCGCGTGCTTTTTTGCTGTCTAACTGGACTTGGCAGCCGGATGAGACGGCCGTCTACCAAACCATGCAGCAGCCAGAATTTAATATGCGGGAAACGGCCGTTCTCTTTGGCAATGGCCAAAATCAAGTTGGCGAACCGGATTTCAATGCTGTTGCTGAGATTATCCACTACGACCCTGAACAGGTTATTGTGCAAACCAGCAGCAGCCAACCCCAGCTACTCCTGCTCACGGATGCGTTTTACCCCGGCTGGCAAGTAACTGTGGATGGGCAGCCAGCAGAAATGCGCCAGGCAGACGGGCTGTTTCGCGGTGTGCAACTGCCCGAAGGTGAGCATGAGGTCATCTTCACTTTTGCTCCGCGCAGTTTTCAGTTAGGTTGGCTGATGACGGCCGTTGGCCTCATTTTGCTTGTTTTCTTAGGCACGGCGTTGCTCATCATGCAACGTTTGGATGCAAAAAGAATAGAACGCTGATCACCCTGATTTTTTCCTGTAAATCAGCATCCCATTTTAAGGATTTTTGATGGAAATATTTTCAAGACCAAAGTTAGGCGTCGCCCTTTGGACATTGGGGCAAATGCCGCTGGCGGAATCCGCGCCAATAATCGCTGAAATGAATTACGATGGCGTGGTTTTGCCATTTGCCCAGATCGAATCACCCACCGAAGCCGCACAGATTTTGCAGGACAATCAACTCACTTGCTTTGCCATCACGCCCAACCCGGTAGATTTGGCACACCCAGATACGGCCGTTCACCAACCCGCCATTGCCCACGTAGAAACTGTGATAGAAACGGCCGTTGCCCTGCAAGCCCCCCTCGTCACCCTTCGCAATCTGCCAGGGCGGTTTCGACCCATCACAACCAGAGAAGCGGAGCAGGCGTTGTTTGAAACGGCCGTTGCCCATCTCGCCACCTTTGCCGCCAGGCACAACATTCGGCTTGCAGTTGAGATAGTTAACCGATATGAGAGCTTTTTATGCGTGAAAACGGCCGAAACTGTTGCGATGCTAGACCGCCTCAACCAGCCTCATCTTGGCATTACGCTAAATGCTTTTCACATGAATCTGGAAGAGCAAGATGCCGCTGCCACCACGCGAAGCGTTAGCGACAAGCTGGCACTCTTTTACATGGCTGATTCCAATCGCCAAGCCATTGGTCAAGGTCACCTCAAATTGGGGTTGCACCTCTGGGCGCTGGAAGCTGTGCCAGAGGTGCCAATTATTTTAGAATGCCTGCCCGAAGGCAGCGATCCGTTTGGGGCAGATGTTGGGGCGAACGGCCGTAACATCGTCCTCGAAAGCCTCAAAATTTCCCGCAGTTGGTTCTAATTTGAGGTATAATCGCCCGCTGGAAATATCAAAACACCTTGTAAAACTTAGGAGAAAAAATGTCAGAAAGAAAAAAAGTGCGTGTTGCAATCATAGGTGTTGGTAACTGTGCCAACTCATTGGTGCAAGGCGTTCAATATTACAAAGATGCTGCCGATGACGCCGAAATTCCCGGCCTAATGCACGCCACCGTGGGCGGCTACCATGTACGCGATATTGAATTTTCGGCCGCATTTGATGTGGTGGAAGGCAAAGTAGGCAAAGATTTAAGCGAAGCCATCTGGGCTGAACCCAACAACACCATCAAATTTGCCGAAGTGCCAAAACTTAATGTGCCTGTCTCACGCGGCATGACCCACGATGGCCTCGGCAAATACGTCAAAACCATGGTCAAAAAAGCGCCTGGCCCCACAGACAACATCGTTAAAATTCTTAAAGACACAAAAACGGATGTAATTGTAAACTTCATGCCTGTCGGCTCCGAGATGGCTACCAAATGGTACGTAGAACAAGCATTGGAAGCGGGTTGTGCCTTTGTGAACGGCATTCCAGTCTTTATTGCTAGCTCAGAATATTGGAGCAAGCGTTTTGCCGAACGCGGTATTCCAATTGTGGGCGACGACATCAAAAGCCAGGTTGGAGCAACCATTACGCACCGTGTACTAACAAACCTGTTCAAAGATCGCGGCATTCACATGGATCGTACCTATCAACTTAACTTTGGCGGCAATATGGATTTTTACAATATGCTAGAGCGGGAGCGTTTGGAATCTAAGAAAATTTCCAAGACCAACGCCGTTACTAGCCAGCTACCCTACGATTTAGGGGATGATAACGTGCATGTGGGGCCAAGCGACTACGTCCCCTGGCTCACCGACAGAAAATGGTGCCACATTCGCATGGAGGGGCGCGCCTTTGGCAATGTACCGCTCAACCTGGAACTGAAGCTGGAAGTATGGGATTCACCCAACTCTGCAGGCGTCATGATTGATGCTGTGCGTTGCGCCAAGTTGGCTCTGGATCGCAAAATTGGCGGCCCGCTCATCGCACCATCATCATACTTCATGAAGACCCCACCCGAACAGTTCACCGATGATCAAGCCCGCAAATTGACTGAAGATTACATCGCAGGTGAGGTTTAATTTCGGATTCTGGCGATACGATCTCTATTTGGCAGATGGTGTCATTGGGGAAATTAGCACGAACAAATCACGAACAAATAATATAGAGCGAGCCTGATTGAACAGTACGGCAACTACCTTTGGGAACGTTTTGGCTACGGAAGCTTAATACACTGGCAGATATAACTTATCAGGTGTATTTAACAGCACAAGGAGACAAAATGTATCGTAAAAGTAGAACCAAAATTGTTCCAATTAGTTTGTTTTTTTTGATGATGGTGTCGCTTTTTATCACGGCCGCTTGGAATGGTGGCCCCGGCGGATTTGCTGATCCAAGTGCCCAAAACCCACACCCAGATTTTAATGGGGATGGCTTTGCCGACCTGGCAATAGGGGTACCAAGTGAGGACCTTGAATATACAAACGTTACATATAAAGAAGCAGGCGCTGTTCACGTCGTTTACGGTACAGCCAATGGGTTAGATGCCCTGTCTGCTACTGCCCCTGTTGATGACCAACTACTTCACCGAGGCATTGCCGGGTTGGATCAGCTTGGTATTCAGGATTGGGATAGTTTTGGAAAAGCGTTGACGACTGGAAATTTTAATGGTGATAAGTATGATGATTTGGCAATCGGTGTTCCAAATTCAACAGTTAGTGGTGTAGTGGGGGCTGGTGCTGTCCATGTTGTATATGGTTCAGATAGAGGTCTTGATTTACAAACAGGTGAAGTATGGGCACAGGATATTCCTTTTATGATTAGCGGTGTTGGCGAGACATGGGATGCCTTTGGCAAGGCCTTGACGGCAGGTGATTTTAATGATGATGGCTTTGATGACTTAGTAGTAGGGTCTCCAGATGAAGACGTTAATGGTGACGAAAATGCTGGGGCTATCAATATCATTTATGGCACGGCCAATGGATTGAATCATTTTATGGATGAAATAATCCACCAAGACTCACTCGGCTTTCTGATCACGTCGGCTGAGGAAGACGATTTTTTTGGCCAAGAATTGACCGTGGCAGATTTTGACAATGATGGGATTGAGGACCTTGCTGTGGGCACACCCCGTGAAGACTTTGGTAGGGATTATGAGGACGCCGGTATCGTTTTCATCCTCTTTGGCTCTGAAGGTCACGGTTTGGTTCAGCCTGACGATAGCGTTGATATGCAACCAATACGCGCAGATACTCCCGGTGTTGACAACATAATGGAGGCTGACGATCTATTTGGTCACGCTTTGGCGGCAGCTGATTTTAATGATGACGGGTTTGTTGATCTGGCAATTGGCTCACCCGGCGAAGATCATGGCTTTGGGGAAGATAAGCTAAATGATGCGGGCGCAATCAATATTGTTTTTGGCTCACCTGCGGGCTTAGACCCGTCCAGTGGGGCACCCATTTGGCATCAAGGAAGGGCTGGTATGGAAGGTAATCCCGGCGAAGATGAGGAATTTGGGTTTCATTTAGAGGCTGGGGAGTTTAATGGGGATGGTTATGCTGATTTGGTGATTGCAGTTCCTTATGATCTTCATGAAGATATTGGTCCTGGATATGACGACTACGGCCGTCTCCATATTATGTATGGTGATGCGAATGGCCCAAGCCCAGATAACGACCAGCTCATTGAAGACCCAGCAGGACCCTATTGGCCCAGTCCTTTTGGATGGAATAGAAGTTTTGGATTGGATGTCAATGGAGACGCTATTTTAGAGCTTGCTGTAGGCGTTTCAAGTAGAAACCCAGAAAACAATAATATTACCGGAGGCGTCGTCTATGTATTTAGTAGCGACTTCAACGGCATATCTACAACCAACTATCAGACATTGTATCAGGGGCGAGGTGGATTGCGCGGGAGTCTTGAGACCGGTGATGGTTTTGGCTGGTTGCCCTAATAATCAGTATCGAACCCACATTGTCTAAATCGAGAGAAGCACTTGAGGCGATTCCCTCATAGATAACAACGGGGGCAAGACTTGTCTTGCCCCCGTTGTTATCTATTTTTGGCGTAAGCAAAACAGACTCAAAATATTTGAAGAGTACCTGGACAAAAATACAGCTTGACGCACTAAAAAAGCTATGCTATAGTGCGCGGGCTGCAAAGACAGCAAAACCTTAAAGGAGATAGGCGCAAATGAACATTTTCTATGACAGCATGAAAATCTTGGCTTCTCACGATGCCTTCGGTGGCGTTGCCACCCACTGCGCCTGTGATCGGGTTCCTCCTTTGTGATAAACTTCACAAATAAGAGTTGATGCCAACGGTCACGGCGCTTTTAAGCCCGTGACCGTTTTTTGTTTGTCGCTTTGGACGCCACGGGTACGCCCTGTGGCGTTTTTTATTGCAGAAGAGCGGTGATACCGGACAGAAGGTGTCAACTTTCGTTGATATGCTTAAGTAATAAGGGTCTGATGTTGAAGACAAACCCAAACAAAAATACGGAAATTATCATGAGTATGGAAACGTTTAATCTAAAGGAAACTGTTGTTGGCAATAAATTTGTAGGGCTGTGGCGTTTGCTGAGTGGGTATCAGCTTCTTTACGTGATTGCCATATTGTGTGTGGGCATTGCGGCTTTGGCTCAGACCGGAATTTACTACTTCCTGGGGTATTTCATAGACACAATTTTGCCTGCTGAAAATATGGCACAGCTATTGCCCTGGGTCGCTTTGGGCTTCATTGGGCTGGCTGTGTTGCAGGGTTTGTTCACCTTTGCTGGCGGTCGGTTGGCGGCTAGAACGTCTGAAAAGGCAGTGTTGAGGATTCGTGACTTTTTGTATGACCACATCCAGCGGCTGACCTTTACTTACCACGACAATATGCAAACCGGTGAGTTGCTCCAGCGTTCTACATCTGATGTAGACACGGTACGGCGGTTGTTCTCTGAGCAGACGGTAGGGATTGGCCGGATTGTGCTGCTGTTTGTGGTGAATTTCATCGCGCTGCTGACGATTGACGTGGGACTGGCGTTTTGGTCCATTGTGGTGATTCCGGTGGTGCTGCTGATCTCGCTCTTCTTTTTTGTGAAGGTGGGGAAGGCGTATGAGCATTTTCAGGAGCAGGAAGCGTCGCTCTCTAACCGTTTACAAGAGAATCTTTCTGGCGTGCGGGTGGTGAAGGCGTTTGCCCGGCAGCAGTTTGAGACGGAGATGTTTGAGGGTGAAAACCACGAAAAGTATCAGCGAGGACGCCGTTTGACGATGATGCACGCGCTGTATTGGCCTTCGACAGACATTCTTTGTGGTATGCAGATGTTACTGGGTTATTACTTGGGCGCACAGTTGGCTATTGACGGCACGATTACGGCTGGTGCTTACATTGCCTACGTTGGCTTTGTAACGCAGATTATTTGGCCGATTCGCAACCTGGGTCGGTTGATTGCTGATGTTTCGACAGGTTTGGTGAGTTACGGCCGTATCCTCCAAATCGTTAACCAAAATCGTGAACCGATTACCGAAGGAACCCATCGTCCTGCACAGCCCGTGCGGGGTGCGGTGCGCTTTGAAAACGTGAACTTTACTTATGAAGGTGAGGAAGACCAGGTGCTGCACGACATCTCTTTTGCGGTGGAACCGGGGCAGGTGGTGGCGCTGTTGGGCGGCACTGGCTCTGGCAAGACATCGCTGGTGAATTTGCTGCCCCGTTTTTATGGGTATACAGACGGCCGTATTCTGCTGGACGACGTTGAGCTGAAAGCGTACCCGCGCGACTACCTGCGGCAGCAGATTGGTATTGTGATGCAGGAACCGTTTCTGTTTTCACTGTCTATTCGGGACAACATTACCTATGGCGTGACCCGTGAGGTAACGGATGCCGAGGTGGAAGCTGCGGCGCGGGCGGCGGCGGTGCATGAGGTTATCCTCTCTTTCCCGAATGGGTACGAGACGATGGTGGGCGAACGGGGCGTGACGCTCTCTGGTGGCCAGAAGCAACGGGTGACACTGGCGCGCACCTTCTTACGCAATCCACGCTTGCTCATTCTGGATGACGCGACCTCTTCTGTGGACACGGAGACGGAGGCGGAAATTCGGGAGGCGTTGGATCGGTTGATGGAATCACGGACAACGTTTTTGATTGCCCATCGGATTCAGAGCGTGATGGATGCGGATTTGGTACTGGTGTTGGAAAACGGCCGTATCGTCCAGCGTGGCACACATGCAACATTGGTTAACGTGCCTGGCACGTACCAGCGAATCTACGAATTGCAGTCTCGCATTGAAGATGAGCTGGAAGCTGATTTGGCAACTGTGGCAATAAATGGAAACCAGAATGGCTACCATAAGCTGCCGCAGGCTGGCGACTAAAAGCAGGTAATTAGTCATTGGTAATGACCCAATGACTAATTACCCAATTACGAGAAAATCTAATGTCTGAACATTATTTTGAAGAGGAAGAATTTGATAGTCAGGTAAATGGTGAAACGATTCGCCGCATTTTGCGGGTGGGTTTGAATTATTGGCCGTATATGGTGACGTTTTTGGTGTGCATTACGGCCGTTGCCCTCATCGAATCGTACTTTACCTTTTTAACCAAGCGGATGATTGACGAGGGCATCGTGGCCCGTGATTTGGACGCATTGCGCTCGTTGGCGATTCAGTATGGCGCCTGGTTTCTAATCTTTGCCCTGTTTGTCTTTGGCTTCATCATTACCGCTGGGTATCTGGGGCATCTGGTGCAGTACGATTTGCGTAAGCAGATGTTTGCCCATTTGCAAAAGCTGCCGCTTGCATACTATGACCGCACGGCCGATGGCTGGATCATGTCTCGTGTGACGTCCGACGCAGTGCGCGTGGGTGATTTGGTCTCTTGGGGCTTTTTGGATACAGCCTGGACTATTACTAGCATTTTGACTGCCTTGGGCTTTATGTTAGTAATCAACTGGAAGCTGACGCTGCTGGTTGTGTTGATGATTCCCGCGCTGTGGAAGGTGGCTATCACCTTCAAGCAACGCATCCTAACGGAGTACCGCAAGGTGCGGAAGCTGAACTCCAAAATCACCGGAGCCTATAGTGAGAGCATCAACGGTGTGCGCGTGGTCAAATCTTTGGGGCGTGAGCAGAAGAATCTGCAACAGTTCCAGGAGATAACTGGCGACATGTACCAGGCATCTTACCGGGCGGCGTGGCTATCGGCGCTGTTTTTGCCAGCGGTGCAGTTGGTGAGTGCCAGCGGAATTGCCGCCATTGTCTGGTTTAGCGGCTTGCAGTTTGAAGCTGGGGGCATGACGATTGGTGGTTTGCAGGCGTTCATCTCTTACGTCACCTTCATGCTCTGGCCGATTCAGCAGATGGCACAGGTGTATGCCAGTATGCAGCAAGCCGTTGCTTCTGGTGAGCGCATCTTCTCGCTGCTGGACACTGAGCCAGAGATTGTGGATGCGGCCAAGGCGATTGATCCGGACGGCATTCGCGGCGATATTGTGTTTGACAATGTCTTTTTCCAATATGAGGAAGGCAAGCCAGTGCTGGAAGATTTCTCGCTGCGGATTCCGCAAGGGGAGACGGTGGCGCTAGTGGGGCCGACGGGTGCTGGTAAATCTACGTTGGTTAATCTGATTTGTCGGTTCTATGAACCTACGGCAGGCCGGATTTTGATCAACGGGCAAGATTACACGCAGCTAACCCAACATGCGATTCAGTCGCGGATTGGGATGGTGCTGCAAACGCCGCATCTGTTTTCTGGCACGGTGCTGGATAATTTGCGCTACGGCCGTCTCGATGCCACGGACGCCGAGGTTGAAGAAGCTGCCAAACTGGCCGGCGCCCACGACTTCATTATGAAGCTGGAGAAAGGCTACAAGACCGAAGTTGGCGAGGGCGGGGTTTTGCTCTCCGTTGGTCAGAAGCAGCTCATCAGCTTGGCGCGGGCCATTTTGGCGCAGCCAGACATCTTCATCATGGACGAGGCGACGAGTTCGGTAGACACGCTGACAGAGGCGTTGATCCAGCAAGGGATGGAGGCTTTGATGAACGGCCGTACCAGCTTCATCATCGCCCACCGGCTGTCTACCATCAAAAATGCAGACCGGATCATGGTCATTGAAAACGGTGGCGTCTCTGAAATGGGCACCCACGCTGAACTGATCCGGGCGCGTGGCCATTACTACAATCTGTACACCAAGCAATTCCGCGACGAGCGTGAGCAGGTGTATGGGCTGGATGGCACTTTGATCGGTAATCCGTAAATGGTAAACGGTGATCGGTTAGGTTTGACCGATTACCGTTTACTGATAACCGATTACCCAAAAAGGACGGGATACAATGAATACGCAAAAGAATGAATTACGAGCAGTTTTACAAGCGCTGGCGCTGCCAGTGACAGGACAACTGCGCCTGTATCCCAATGAAGTATGCAAAGTTAGCCGATTGATACAGGCGTTTGAACAAAGTGAGACTGTCTTTTTAACGAAATGGGAAACTTGTTTGACGGAGGCCCAAACGGCCGTGCTAGCATCGCTACGGCGCGAGTTGCAGAATTTATGTCAAGAGGCAGACCATGTTTGCACAGATGTGGCATTGCGCCAAAATGCAAGATGGCAGCGGGTACGCTTATTAGCACGTGCTGCCCTGGTTACGTTTGGGTGGTCTCTTGTGGGTATACGTAAACTGAGTAAAATTTAGGCATGACTTACCTGGAAAAACTCAAATCTATTCAAGAAAAAAATAGCTCCTGGCTCTGTATTGGGCTAGATCCATCTTTGGAGCGGCTGCGCGTTGATTTTCGCAAGTGGGACGAGCCTATCTTGCCCTACAATCGCGCCATTATTGACGCCACGGCCGATTTGGTCTGTGCCTACAAACCCAACCTGGGTTTTTACCTGCAATGGGGAGCTGCAGGCGTCATTGCTCTGGAACGCACTATCGCTTACATTCCCCAGCACATCCCGGTAATTTTAGATTGCAAAACGGGCGATATTGGTCACACGCAAGCTGCCTGGGCAACTGGCCTCTTCGATGAATGGCAGGTAGATGCGGTGACGGTGAATCCATTTGTGGGTGCAGAAGCCGTTCTGCCCATGATTGAAGACCGCCCTGACAAAGCGGTTTACATTCTGGCTCGCACCTCAAACAAAAGCGCACTTCATTTTCAAGGAGAACTGCGCCAGGAAAGCGGCCTGTCGGCGGATGTGCTGCGTCAAAGCCAAAGCTGGTCAACTGCCGGGCACAAGGGGTATGTGGTTGGTGCCACATATCCAGAAGAATTAGCCATTGCTCGCCGTCTGGCTCCGCAAGCCAACTTTCTTGTTCCGGGCATTGGGGCGCAGGGGGGCAGTTTGGTAACGGCCGTACGGCATGGGCCAGATGCAGTGGCGGGTCCCGTTATTAGCGCCAGTCGTAGCATTATTTACGCTTCTGGCGGTGAAGATTTTGCCGAAGCTGCCCGCAACGCTGCCCTGCAATTGCGCGAAAAAATTAACCAGCTACGTTCGTAGAATCAAACGGCCGTTTTGACCATCATGTAGGAGGAAAGTACGGATGGAAACGGCCGTTTCCCAGTCCCAACTCGTAAGTAAGCTGGTAAGATATCTTCATTAAACTACCCAGGACTAAAAATAGTCTGCGTCAACATCAAAAGTAAGCAAAAGGCTGGCACTTGCCACATTTTGCCGTTACGAATATCTCCCACCTGAGCCCCACTAGAATTCATCACATCACCTGGGTTTACAATGTGAGGAGCCACTACAAAGGCAAATTGTGGCTTGCAGAATCAAACAGCCCACTTTTGATTTTGTGATGAAAAATTCCTAAGCAGTACTTTTTTTTGACCTAAATATTTGTTCAATCGGCATTGATGCAGACTGCCTAGTCAATTTAATACCGATTTGCCACAAATTTTGACGTTTTATCAAACTGCCTGCGTATTTATAACAACGCTCCCTCTAGGCACACCGTTTCTATTGGCAACAATTGAGGAAGGATTGATGACCGACCAAACCAATACCCACCAAGTAACGCTCAATTACTATACACTCCAAGATTTACGTACTATTGCCGACAGTACCCCTCGCCTTGAACTCCATCCAGACGTCATTGCCAAAATTGAAGCCGGGGCACAGTTTGTGTTGGAAAAAGCGGCCGAAGATCGCTACATCTACGGCACCAATACCGGCTTCGGCTCCCTCTGCGAAACCCGCGTGGAAGATGAAGAGATGGAGCTGCTCCAATATAATCATGTGATTTCCCACGCCGTTGGCGTTGGCGAGATTGTGCCAGAAAAACTGTCTCGGCTGATGCTGTTCATCAAGCTGCTCACCTTCCGCACCGGGCATACCGGCATCTCCATTGACCCTGTTCAACGCTTAATTGATATGTGGAACAACGATATTGTTCCGGCTATTCCCAAAAAAGGCACCGTGGGGGCTAGCGGCGATTTAGCACCCTTGGCACACATGGCGCTGCCGTTGCTCGGTTTGGGCAAAGTGCATTACAAAGGCGAAGTTGTTGACTCGGCAACTGTTTTGCAAGCGATGAGCTGGGAACCGCTTAAGCTCAAGCCAAAAGAAGGGCTGGCTCTGACCAACGGCGTGCAGTACATCAATGCCCGTGGCGCACTGGCACTGATGCGGATTGAAGAAATGGTGAAAACGGCCGATCTCTTTGCCGCTATGAGTTCCCAAGCATTTAGCACTTCAGAAACGTTTTACCAGGCACCCTACCACGAGACGACATACCATCCCGAACGCAAAACCGTCGCGGCTAACTTCCGCAATGTGCTAGAAGGCAGCAATCATTACGAACTGCCCACCTGCAACAACTCAAAGCAAGACCCGTACTCCTTCCGCTGCATTCCCCAGGTACATGGGGCCATTCGCCAGGCGGTCAACTTTGCCATAGACATCATCGAAAAAGAGTGCAATGGCGTTTCCGATAACCCGCTCTTCTTCCCGGAAAGCAACCAAATTTTGTTTGGCGGCAATCTGCATGGTGAATCTACCGCGTTAGCTTTAGATTTTGTAGCGATGGCAACCAGTGAGATGGCCTACATCTCGGAGCGACGCACCTATCAGTTACTTTCCGGGATGCGTGGTTTGCCCGACTTTTTGGTAAACCAGCCGGGCCTCAACTCTGGCTTTATGATTGTGCAATATACGGCCGCTGCCCTGATGAACGAGAACAAGGTGCTATGTACTCCCGCCAGCGTAGACACAATTCCCACTTGCCAACTACAGGAAGACCATGTGAGCATGGGCGGCACCTCCTCCTACAAGTTAGAGACGATTGTGGATAACGCCGAATATATTTTGGGCATTGAACTGCTAACGGCCGCACAAGCCATAGATTTCAACAAGCCACTCCAGCTCTCCCCAGCCACGCAAAAGCTGTATGATGAATTCCGGCAGCATTTCACCTTCATGGAGCGGGATCGGGTGATGAGCGACGACATGGAACGCGCCCGCACCTACTGCGCCGAAAATCGCGCCAAATGGATCGCGCAGTTTAGCTTGGCCTAAATCTTAATGGTGATTTAAAGGAACGCTCCCGAAGATGGATAAAAATCCTTCGGGAGAGCCTTCATTATCATTCGGGCTTTTGAAGCAGCCGCATTCGACGGTTTAACTTCAAAAGTCTCGGATCTGTTTTGCAATTTAGCGAGGAACGGCCGTATCCATGACACAAACAATGAACCAACGAACCTTGCCTTTGCTGCCAGAAAATTCACTGGCGCTGTTTGTGCTGTTGCTGTATCGTTACAGTGGGGAAGAGGAAGTAAATTTCTCTCTAAATGGTGAGCCAACGACCGTTGTTGTGGATAGCGGCTCGCCATTTCCTACGCTCGCACAAGCTGTTGATGATGGTACGGCCGTTCTCTCCCTCACCGATCCGCAAAATTTGCCCACATTGGCACGGAGCCTTCACCAAAAATTACCTGCCACAGGTGAGCAGCCCATTCTCACTTTCGATGTGAACAGCGGGGTTTTGTCATACGCCGCCGCTCTTTTTGATGAGGCGACAATTGACCGCTTGGCGGGACATTGGCAAACGTTGGGGCAGGCAGTTGAAGCGCAACCAGAAACGGCCGTTTCCCAACTCCCAATCCTGACCCAACAAGAACAAAACCAACTGCTCAACGAGTGGAACGACACCAAGCAATACGAATACCCCGGCCTGCACCAGATGTTTGAACACGTCGTGGCGGAAGCCTCCGACAGCTTGGCGATCACTTTTGAAGATCGGGAAATTAGCTACGGGGAACTGAACGGCCGTGCCAACCAAATTGCCCACGCCCTCATCAAAATGGGGGTGAAACCCCAAGATCGCACCGCCATCATGCTGGAAAATGGCCCGCAGCAAGTTGAGGCTCTTTTTGGCGTGCTGAAGGCTGGCGGCGTCTTCGTCTGCCTCGATCCCCATTACCCCACCCACCGACTGCAGGCCATCCTGGACGAAGCCCAGCCCGCCCGGTTCATTCTCGAAGCAAGCTGCCTGGAACGTCATGATGCCCTGCTGGCAAGCCTGCCCAGCGGTTGCGACCTGCTGGCGATTGATAATTTCAATCCGGCGGAAACATCTTTTAGCGGCACTGTTTTTGGGTCTGATTTTATTGAATCGTGCAGCGAAACCAATCCTCATTTGGACTTGCGGCCTACCGATCCGGCCTACATCGTTTACACTTCCGGCTCGACAGGTAAGCCGAAGGGCATCTTGCAGTCCCATCTCAGTTTTTGCCAATTTGTAGATTGGCAGAGCCGCTACTTTGGCATTGTGGCGCCGCAGCGGTTTGCTCAGTGGGCTTCCATTGCCTACGATGCCTCCTACTGCGAAATTTTTGGCACGCTTTGCTTTGGTGCCACGCTGTGCATGGCCCCAGCGATGACGCGCTTTAATCCGCAGGGGCTGATTGATTGGGTGCGGGAAGCCGAGATTACGATATTGCAGATCGTCCCCAGCTTCTGCCGCCAGATGCTACAAATTTTGGAAAATGAACCGAGCCACAATGGCACTCATCCGCTGCCCACCGTACAAATGCTGCTGCTGGCGGGCGAAATTTTGCCTGTTGATTTGGCTCACGCTTGGCTCAATCGTTTTCCCAACCCGGCGAAGCTGTTCAACTTGTATGGCCCATCCGAATCTGTCCTGGCAACGTACCACGCCATTCCTAAAGTGGAACCTGACCAGCGAGCCATTTCTGTGGGACAAGCCATTGACGGCCGTCAACTCCTCATCCTCGATAAAAACCTGCAGCTTTGCCCGATTGGGGTGCGCGGCGAACTGTACATTCGCAGCCCATACCTCACCGAGGGGTACATCGAACGCCCCGACGAGATGGCCGCCAAGTTCATCCAAAACCCGCTGCACAACGACTTTCCTGACCGCGTTTATCGCACAGGCGATATGGGTCGCTGGCTGGCCGATGGCACGATTGAGTTTTACTGCCGTCTCGACAACCTCGTTAAATTGCGGGGGATGCGGGTGGAATTGGGCGACATCGAAACCGCCCTGCGCGGGCATGAAGCCGTGCAAAACTGCGCCGTCGTGGTGCGAACCGTCACCCGTGACAAGAGCCGCCTCATCGTCAAAGACCGCGAAACGCGTAGCAAAAGCACCGCCAGCGAGCAGCAAATTCTCATGGCCTACTACACGGCGGAACGGCCGCTTTCCGGTTACGAACTCCGCACATTTTTAGAAGAGCTGCTGCCGCCGCACATGATTCCGCAGCAGTTTGTGCAGCTAAACGAGCTGCCCTACAACGCCAACCACAAGCTCGATCTCCGCGCCTTGCCGAAGCCGCAAAACCTGCGCCCCGACTTGCGCCAGCCCTACCTTGCCCCGCGCAACAAGCTGGAAGAAACGATTACCGACATCTGGCAAGATGTGTTGGGCATTGATCGCGTGGGCGTGGACGATGGCTTTTTTGAGCTGGGTGGCGACTCGCTGCTGGCGATGCAGGTGCTAAACCGCACCCGCGAGGCAACCCAGGCCAAACTCTCCTTCCGCCACCTGTTTGAAAAGCAGACGGTGGCAAAGTTGGCAGAATTGGTTGGGGAAGCGCGAGAGGAAACGGCCGTTCCACCATCAATTACCCCACAAGAAATCCGCGACCATTACCCCCTTTCTGTTGCCCAGCAAGGCATATGGTTTTTGTGGAAATTAGAGCCAGACAGCCCCTACTACACCGCCCAGGGCGTGATTCATCTACGCGGCGAGGTGGACGTGGCCATTTTGCAGCGTGCCTGGCAAACCCTCATTGATCGGCACGTTATTTTACGGGCGAAATTTGGTGTGGATGAAAACGGCCGTCCCGTCCAAGCCTTCCCCCAGCGACAAGATGAGCTGCAACTGATCGATCTCACCCACCTGTCAGCCGACGAACGAGAACACTATCTCAAAGCCTTCATGTACGAAAAAGGACAGCAGCCGCTCCACCTGGAGAAGCACAATCTGCTGCAAGCCAACCTGTTCAAGCTGGCCGAAGACAGCTACGACATGCCCATCACCTTCCACGAAATCACCCTCGATTTGTGGGGCTGGTCCAACATGATCCAGGATTTGGGCGCACTGTACGATGGCTTCCGGCGCGGCGAGGACAATCCGCTGCCACCGCTGCCCCTCACCTTTGCCGATTACGTTTTGTGGGAAAGCGAAGCCATCACCAAAACCACCTTGCAAACGCAAGAAGCATACTGGCAAGAACAGTTGGCTGGTGAACTGCCCGTCCTCAGTCTACCAACCGACCGACCGCACCCCGCCCATCCCACTTTCCGGGGAGAGGCTCAAGCGGTGATGCTGGATGCGGAGCTAACCGCCCAGCTAAAAGCGTTGAGCCAGCAGCAGGGCGCGACCCTGTTCATGACCATGCTCACCGCCTTCAACATCATGCTGCGACTCTATGCGGGGCAAGATGATTTGATTGTGGGCGCACCGCTGGCCAACCGCACCCGCGACCACGCCGAAGAGCTTGTTGGCTTCTTCCTCAATATGCTGCCCTTGCGAACCAAATTTAGCGCAGACCCTAGCTTTGCCGAACTTTTGGCGCAAGTGCGCGACACGGTGACGGGCGCAATTTCCAACGCCGAATATCCCTTTAGCTGGATGCTGGAGTGGGCAAAAACCGCCCGCGACGTGAGCGTCTCCCCGGTCTTCCAGGTGATGTTTAACATGCTCAATTTGCCGCAGTCCAGCGTGGCATTAGACGATCTCTCGTTGAGCTTTAGCGAGTTGGAAACGGGCTACATCAAGTACGATCTTGTCCTGTACGCCCACGAACATGGTGACGAAATTTTCTTGCAGTTGGCCTACCTGACGGATTTATTTGACGCGACAACGATTGAGAGAATGCTGAACAATCTGGTGGTGATTTTGCGGCAGGCGGTGGTTAATTTGGAACGGCCGTTATCCACCCTCACCCTCATCACCGAAGCTGAACGCCAAACCATCCTGCACGATTGGAACCAAACCGCCCAAGATTTTGGCAACGAGTTGACCATCGCTGAACTGTTTGAGCAGCGGGCGGCTCAAACGCCAGAAGCCACTGCCCTCGTCTGCCAAAACAAGACGATGAGTTACGCCGATCTGAACCAGCAGGCGAACCAGTTGGCGCATCATCTGCGCCAGAATGGGGTGGGGCAGGGCAGCTTCGTCGCCATTTGCACCGAACGTTCGTTTGAAATGATGGTTGGGCTGCTGGGCATCTTCAAGGCAGGTGGTGCCTACGTCGCCCTTGACCCAGATTACCCGATGGCGCGGCTGCAAGACATTTTGAACGACACCCGGCCGGAGATTTTGCTGGTTCAAGAATCGGTAGACCATTTTGCCAACTTTACCGGCACAAAAATCTGTTTGGAACGGGATTGGGCAGTAATTGACCAGCAACCAACCACTAACCTGACTAGCATAACCACGCCCAGCGACCTGATCAACATCGTCTACACTTCATCCACCACAGGCAAGCCAAAGGGCGCACGGATTCCGATGAGTGCGGTGCTGAACCGACTATTTTGGATGTGGGATGAGTACCCATTTGTGGCGGGGGATACGGTCGTCCTGCAAAAATCATACGCGCTTGTGGCTGCCACCTGGGAACTGTTCGGCGCCTTGCTCAAAGGCATTCCCACCCTTATTTTGCAGCCAGAAGACGTGCGCGACGCGGATTTGCTCTGGCAGGAACTAACAACCCATAAGGTGACGCATCTGCTTTCCTCCCCGGCGCTGATCGAAAATGTGCTGCAAGCGGCCGCACGCGAGGAAACCCGCTGGGACAGCCTGCGTTTTGCCACCACCAGTGCCGAACCTATCTCCCCGGCGATGGTGCAACGCTGGAAGCGTACCTTCCCCGGCGTGCCGCTACTCAATTTGTACGGTTCCACCGAATGTTCCTCCAACGCCACCCAATTTGATGCTGCCACTTTGCCAGAAACGGCCGTGCGCGTCCCCATCGGCAAACCCTTGCCCAACATCCAAGTCTACGTCCTTGATAGCAACCTCCAGCCCGTTCCCATCGGTGCCACTGGCGAACTGTGCGTCTCTGGTGCCTGTTTGGCCGATGGCTACTTGAATTTGCCGGAACTCAGCGCAGAGAAATTCATTCCGTTATCCGTAATCGGTAAACCTTTATCGGTAAACCATAAACCGGTCACCGGTCACCAATCACCGACTACTGTTTACCGGACTGGCGATCTCGCCCGTTGGCGCAGCGACGGTCAGCTAGAGCTGGTCGGGCGGCAAGATTATCAGGTGAAGATTCGCGGCTTCCGCGTGGAGCTGAATGATATTGAGTCGGTGCTGTTGGAACATGAAGCCGTGAAGAAATGTGCTGCTGCCCTGGCGGATGTGGACAATGCCCGCAAGCGACTGGTTGCTTACGTGGAACCTGCTGCAGATGTGCAGCCAGAAGCGTTGCGTGATTACTTACGTAATCGTCTTCCTGGCTATATGGTTCCCAGCGACTTTTTCCTGCTAGATAAGCTGCCGCTGGGGCCAACGGGCAAAATTAATCGCAAAGCGTTGCCGTCGCCGGATGAATTTGAGGTGGATATTGTGGAAACGGCCGTGCGGGCCACCACACCTCTACAAATCACTCTGGCCAACATCTGGCAGCCGCTGCTGGGGCGGGAGTGGATTGACATTCACGCCAATTTCTTTGATATAGGCGGCCACTCCCTACTGGCAACGCAGGTTGTCTCCCGCATTCGGGATCAGCTAAACGTGGAGCTATCGCAGCGTCGCTTTTTTGAAATACCCACCATCGCTGAATTAGCGATTGAAATTGAGCAAATGCAGGCGGAAACGGCCGCTTCAGCCGCCGATGAAATGGCAGATTTAATGGCCGAATTGGACAACCTATCTGATGAAGAGGCCGAAGCGCTGTTGGCACAATTGATGGCCGAAGAATAAAAACAGTAGGACGTACCCTCGTGTGCGCCCTGGAGTGGGCAGACACGGAGGTCTGCCCTTACCAAGCCGATAAATTTTAGGTAGTTGCATGACAAACCAACCAACCGAGCAGAATAAGGCAAATGACCGCCTGGCGGGACTTTCCCCGGCCAAGCGGGCTTTGCTGGAAATGAAACTGAAGCAAAAACAAGCGCAGGCTGCGCCACAGGGCATCACCCGCCGCGAGGACGAGGTGGCTGCGCCACTTTCCTTTGCCCAGCAGCGGCTCTGGTTTTTGGAGCAGCTTGAGCCTGGCAGCCCTGCTTACCATATCCCGGCCATTTTTCAGCTAACGGGTGAGTTGGACGTAGCCGCACTCACCGCCAGCCTGAACGAAATTGTGCAGCGGCATGAGGCCTTGCGGACGACGTTTACGGCCGTTAACGGCCAACCCGCCCAGCAAGTCACTGAAAACGTCACCATCACCGTCCCCGTTGAAGATTTGCAGAGCTTGCCCACCGAGCAGCGCGAAGCTGAAATTGCTCGCCTGACTGCTGATGAGACGAGACGGCCGTTTGACCTCACCACCGATTCTCTGCTACGCGCCTGTTTACTTAAGCTGGCTCCCAACGAGCATCGGCTCATCCTCACCATGCACCACATCGCCTCCGATGGTTGGTCACGAGGGGTATTGCTGAACGAGCTATCGGTGCTGTATAAGGATTTTTTGGCTGGGGAACGATCATCCCTCACCCCGCTGCCCATCCAATACGCCGATTTTGCCGTTTGGCAGCGAGATTATTTGCAAGGCGAACGGCTGCAAAAGCAGCTAACCTACTGGAAAAACCTGTTAGCCGATGCGCCGCCACGTCTGGAATTGCCCACCGATTTTCCTCGTCCGGCTGTGCAAGAATATCGTGGCAATCACCTGCCATTGCAAATTAACCAGACGTTGTATGAAGAACTCAAGCGCGTTAGCCAAGAAGCAGGCGCGACACTCTTCATGACCCTGCTCACCGCCTTCAACGTTCTGCTTTACCGCTACAGTCGCCAGGAAGATATTGTCGTCGGCTCGCCCATTGCCAACCGCACCCGCGCCGAAATCGAAGGGCTGATTGGCTTTTTTGTCAACACGCTCGTCCTACGTACCGATTTGTCTGGCAATCCCACCTTTTTAGAGCTGCTGGCGCAGGTCAAAAACACGACACTGGACGCTTACGACCATCAGGATTTGCCTTTTGAGAAGCTGGTGGAAGAGCTTCAGCCAGAACGTGCCCTCAGCTACAATCCCATTTTCCAGGTGATGTTTGTCCTGCACAACGCCACAGGCGCATCCGCGCAGATGCCCGGCCTCACCGTCACGCCGCTGGAGGCCGACACGGGCACGTCCAAGTTTGATTTGGCACTGTCATTAGTGGACGAAGCGGACGGGATGACGGGTTATTTGGAATACAACGTTGATCTCTTTGCCGAGGCGACGATGCGCCGCTTTTGGCAACATTTCCAGATACTGCTCACCAGTATTGCCCAAAACCCATCCCAGCCAATTGGTAATTTGTCGCTGATGGATGCCGTTGAGCAAAAGCAGGTGGTGGTGGATTGGAATGAGACAACGGCCGTTTACCCTCAAATCCCCGTCCACGAACAGTTTGAACAACAGGCTGCCCAAATGCCAGAGGCCGTGGCGGCAGAATTTCCTAACCGACGCGTCACTTATGCCGAGCTAAACCGCCGCGCTAATCAATTAGCCCACGCCCTGCAAAAGCAAGGCGTAGCTCCCGACGTGAAGGTGGCTTTGTCGGTAGAGCGGTCGCTGGAAATGCTGGTGGGTCTGCTGGGTATCCTCAAGGCGGGCGGAACCTACGTGCCGCTCGACCCGACCTATCCGCAAGAGCGGCTGGCCTACATGCTGGCCGATTCCGAGGCAAAAGTGCTCCTGACCCAGCGTAATTTGCTGCCCAACATGCCCGATCATCAAGCCAAAATACTTTGTTTGGACGCTGATTGGGACAACATCGCCCAGGAAAGTGAAGAAAATCCAACGAGTGGCGTGACGCTCGATGACCTCATTTACATTATTTACACCTCTGGCTCAACGGGCAAGCCGAAGGGCGTAGCGTTACCCCAGCAAGCCATTGCCAATCTGCTGGCCTGGCAGCTACAAAACACAAGCTGCGGTGTGGGTGACAAAACGCTTCAATTCACCACCCTCAGCTTCGATGTAAGTTGCCAGGAGATTTTTGCCACGCTGTGCAGCGGTGGCACGCTAGTGATGATTGATGAAGAAATCCGGCGTGATCCGGAGCAGTTGGCACAATTAGTGGCTGACAGGCAAGTGAACCGCATCTTTTTGCCTTTTGTGGCCTTGCAGCAGTTGGCTGAAGCCTTTGCCACCCAGCCAAATTTGGATTTGCATCTGCGCGAACTCATCACGGCGGGCGAACAGCTGCAAACCACACCGCCCATCGTGGCTCTGTTTGAGCGGCTGCCCAACTGCACGTTGGCAAACCATTACGGCCCCTCGGAAACGCACGTCGCCACTGCCTACGACTTGCCTGCCGACCCCAGCATCTGGGATGCGCTGCCGCCCATCGGCAAACCGATTGCCAACACGCAAATTTATTTGGTTGATCCCTTTATGCAGCCCGTGCCCATCGGCGTTCCCGGCGAACTGCTCATCGGCGGCGACAATGTGGCGCGAGGGTATTTGAATCGGTCAGAGTTGACGGCGGAGCGGTTTATAAATTATGAATTAGGAATTATGAATGATGAAGAAGATGACCCATTCATAATTCATAATTCATCCCTCTTAATTTACAAAACTGGCGATTTAGCCAGGTTCCGAGCCGACGGCAACATCGAATACCTGGGTCGGATTGATCAGCAGGTGAAGATTCGTGGGTTCCGCATTGAGCCGGGGGAAATTGAGGCGGTGTTGAGTGAACATGAGGCGGTGCGGGAAACGGCCGTTCTGGCCAAATCAGACCCATCAGGCAACAAGCGGCTAATCGCCTACGTTGTCGCCCAGCCGGAGCAAACGGCCGATGCGCTGACGCTGCGATCCTTTTTGAAAGATCGTCTGCCGGAGTACATGGTTCCCTCGCTGGTGATGCTGCTAGACGAGATGCCGTTGACGCCGAGCGGTAAAATCAACCGCCGCGGCTTGCCAGAACCGGATGAGTCGGCCAGAGCCGTGGTGCAGGAATTTGTGGCTCCGCGAACGGCCGTCGAAAGCATCGTCGCCAAAGTGTGGGTGGAAATCCTCGGCGTGGAAAAAGTGGGCGTGAAGGACAACTTTTTCGACTTGGGCGGACACTCTTTGTTGGCAACCCAAGTGATTTCGCGCCTGAAATCATCTTTCAAAACCAATTTGCCACTGCGGAGCTTGTTTGAATCGCCAACCATAGGGGAGTTGGCCGCGGCGATTGTGGCATTGGAAAAACAGCCGGGGCAGGCTGAGAAAATTGCGGGCGTGCTGCAAAAATTAGGTGGCATGACCCCAGAGCAGATGAAGCAACTATTGGAAGCTAAGCGACAAGCGGGAGCAACAACTTAATGGATTTTGATGCAGTACCTGACCCGGCGGAGCTGTCTGCCGAGGAGCTGGCGCTGCTGGAGATGATGTTGGCCGAAGAAGGGGTGGACACGTCCACTGAGCCAACTATTCCGCAGCGCGGCAATTTAGAAAAATCACTTTTGTCTTTTGCCCAGCAGCGGCTCTGGTTTTTAGAGCAGCTAGAGCCGGGCAGTCCAGTGTACCATATTCCGGCGGCGTTTCGGCTGCGTGGGGTGGTGGATACGGCCGTACTCCAATCAACTCTCAATCAACTCGCCCAGCGGCACGAATCGCTGCGGACTGTTTTTGTAGCTGAAGATGGCACGCCATTCCAAAAGGTGCTGCCGGAGATTGAGCTGCCGCTCAATGTGCTAGATTTGCGAAAGATCGCCGACAACGAGCAGGTGGCTGAAAAGCAGCTATTTGCGGAAACGCAACGGCCGTTTAACCTGAAACTTGGCCCGCTCTTCCGCACCACTGTCTTTCAGCTAGCAGATGATGATGTCATCATTTTGTTCATGATGCACCACATCATCTCCGATGGCTGGTCTATGGGTGTGCTGTTTGGGGAGTTATCGGCCGTTTACAATGCCACTCTCCGCCAGAGAACTGCTAACCTGCCCGACCTGCCCATCCAATATGCCGATTTTGCTGAATGGCAACGAAATTGGCTGCAAGGCGATGTGCTAGACGAGCAAATTGAATATTGGAAAAGCCACCTGCACGGTGCACCAACCCTGTTGGAATTGCCGCTAGATAAACCCCGCCCGAACAGTAAAACATTTGTTGGGCAGCGGCAGGCGGTGACGCTGGACAAAACAGTCGCCGATGGGTTGCAAAAGCTGGCGCGGCAGGAAGGTGCTACATATTTTATGGCGGTGTTGGCAGCATTTAAGGTGCTGTTGGCACGATACAGTGGGCAGGAGAGCGTGGTGGTTGGTTCACCCGTAGCCAACCGCAACCGTGCCGAGATTGAAGGGCTGGTTGGCTTTTTTGTCAATACGCTTGCGCTGCACACGGATGTGAGCGATGCGCCCACGTTCCGCCAGCTTTTGGCGCGGGTGAAAGAAGGTGCGCTGGGTGCCTATGATCATCAGGATGTGCCGTTTGAGAAGTTGGTGGAAGAGCTTCAGCCAGAGCGTTCCCTCAATTACAACCCTGTTTTTCAGACGCTGTTTACGCTGGAAACGGCCGTACGCGCCCCCTTGCAGCTAGATGGGGTGGTGAACGGCCGTTCCCTCGAAGTAGATTTTGGGGCAGCTAAATTCGATCTTAGCCTCTCGCTGACGGCTGCGGAGGAAGGGCTGACCGGCTCATTTGTGTACAACGTGGATCTGTTTGAGCCACAAACATTGGCGCGGATGGCGGGGCATTTCCAAACGTTGGCTGCGGCAATTGTGGCTGATCCAGACATGCCGATTACCCAGCTTGAAATGCTCACGGAGGCCGAGTGGCAGCAGTTAGTGGCCTGGAACGATACGGCCGTTTCCTACAACCATCCCGTCCCTACCGTACACCAACTGTTTGAGCTGCAAGTTGAAAAAACGCCAGACAAACTGGCACTCATCTACGAATATGATGAATTTACGTATCGGCAGCTAAATGAGAGGGCGAATCAGTTAGCCCATTACCTGCAAAAGCAGGGTGTTGGCCCGGAAACATTGGTTGGCATTTCTGTCGAGCGGTCGCCGGACATGGTGATTGCTTTGCTTGCCATTTTGAAGGCGGGTGGGGCCTATTTGCCGCTCGACCCAACCTACCCGCAAGAGCGGCTGGCCTACATGTTGGCTGATTCTGGCGTGAAGACGCTGCTCACTCAAAAGCCGCTTTTGCCAGATTTGCCTGAGAGCGATGCGGCCGTATTTTTGTTAGACAATGATTGGCACAAAGTAGAAAACGAACCCATCACCAACCCAGACAGCAGCGTAAGCCCGGAAAATCTAGCCTATGTCATCTACACTTCCGGCTCGACGGGACGGCCAAAGGGGGTGCTCGTCACGCATCGCGGCATTCCCAACCTGGCCGAAGCTCAAATCGAGGCATTTGGCCTAACCCCAGAGAGCCGTTGCCTGCAATTTGCCAGCTTTAGCTTTGATGCCTCCGTCTCAGAAGTGACCACCACGCTGCTGGCCGGAGCCACGCTGGTGCTGGCACCGCAGCGCAGTATGATGCCCGGCCCCGCGCTCATCCACCTGCTGCGCGACAAGGAAATCACGGTTGTCACTCTGCCGCCCTCTGCCCTAGCCGTCATGTCGCCCGATGAGTTGAGCGGCGTAAAATCAATCATCTCGGCAGGGGAAGCCTGTTCGGCAGAGATTGCGGCCAAATGGGCACCAGGCCGCCGCTTTGTCAATGCGTATGGCCCCACCGAGGCCACTGTTTGCACCACAATGATCATTGTGGAAGATGGCGAACGCACCCCGCCGATTGGCAAGCCCATCAACAACTTCCAAACGCTGGTGCTGGATGCCAACCAGCAGCCGCTGCCGCAGGGCATTCCTGGTGAACTGTACATTGGCAGCGAACTGGCGTTGGCGCGGGGCTACCATAATCGGCCGGAACTTACCGCTGAACGGTTTGTGGAATTAAGAATTAGGAATTATGAATTAGGAAATAGTCGTAAATGGTACAAGAGTGGTGATTTGGTGAAGTGGTTGCCGGATGGGTCGCTGGAGTTCTTGGGTCGGATTGATCATCAGGTGAAAGTGCGGGGGTTCCGTATTGAGCTAGGTGAAATTGAGACGGCGTTACGGGAGCATACGGCCGTAAAAGAGGCCCTCGTTCTCGCCCGCGAAGATAATCCGGGGGACAAGCGTTTGGTCGCCTATTTGCTTTCAGCCAATGGCTCAACCCCTTCGCCCACCAACTTGCGTAGCTTTTTGCAAGAAACCTTGCCAGATTACATGGTGCCGAATTCATACGTATCGCTGAAATCGTTCCCCATTTCGCCCAATGGCAAGGTAGACCGCAAAGCGTTGCCTGCACCGTCGCAGGATGTGGCCAGCCGCGAAAGTAGCTATGTTGCGCCGAGTAGTCGCGTAGAGCAGCAGTTGGCGGCTATTTGGGAAGAGATTTTAGGCATTCCGCAAGTGGGAATCCACGACAACTTCTTCTCGCTAGGTGGCCACTCACTGTTGGCAACGCAGGTATTTGCCCAAATTGACCGAAAAATTGTGAAGGGATTGCCCATCACTTTATTGTTCCAATATCCAACGGTGGCACAGTTGGCCGAGGTGATTGAAAAGCAACGGCCGTCTGACGCCTGGTCTGCCCTTGTTCCTATCAAAGAAGGTGGTAATCGCCCGCCGTTTTACATGGTTCATGGCGGCGCGGGGCATGTGTTCAACTACCAAAAATTGGCGGATGGTTTGGCAGAGGACCAACCTTTCTATGGCGTGCAGCCGCCAGATTGGACTGGGAACCGGGTTGCACCACCCAAAGTTGAAGCGTTAGCCCAAAAATACGTTGCCGAAATTCGCCAATTCCAGCCAGAAGGGCCTTACTATTTGGGCGGCTTCTGCTTTGGCGGCATGGTTGTCTACGAGATGGCGCGATTGTTGCAGGAAGCTGGGCAAAAAGTCGCCGTGTTGGCTCTGGTCGAGCCATCAGCTCTGGGTACGCGGAAGGAGTTGTATGTACCTAACCAGGAAGGCGTGGGGCCCAATGTTGGGGAGATGCCTCTGTTTGGCTACGATAAAAATGTGCCACAATCATTCCTGGGCAAGGTGCGACGTGCCGGATTTGGCATTGTCATGCGTTCCCGTCGCCGCCTGATGCGCTCAATGAAAAAGGTGAAACGACTGGTTTTTGCCATTTACGTGGCCAGCGGTGCGCCCATTTTGCGGCGACATCGAGATTACTATTTGATGGAATTTGTTACGGGTAAGTCGCGGAAGCTGTATCGCCCAGATGGCTCCTTCCGTGGGCAGCTTGATATGTTCACGGTGCGGCGCGGCCGGTTTATGAACCAATCGCTTGGCTGGGACAAGGTGGCTTCTGGCGGCGTAGAAATGTGCCAATATGAGACGGATCACATCGGCGTGATTCAAGAGCCAGTGGTGCAGGAAGTAGCCAGCGCGTTGCAAGCGCGGCTTGATGAGGCGCAGAAAGCAAATGGCTGACTCACCCTGGTTTGCGTACCATCGGCCAAATGACCAGGCTGCACTGCGGCTGTTTTGTCTGCCTCACGCTGGTGGCGGTGCCGGAGCTTACCGCACTTGGGTAGATGGGCTAGCTCCAGAAATTGAGGTGCTGCCAGTGCAGCCACCAGGCCGCGAAACGCGCTTTTTGGAACGGCCGTACCAATCCATCGAACCATTGCTGGATGAATTGATGGCGGCGATACGGCCGTTGCTCAATAAACCATTCGCCTTTTTTGGGCATTCACTCGGCGCACTGATTGGTTTTGAATTGGCACGGCGGCTGCGGCAGGAAGATATTGTGCCACAACAGCTGTTCGTGTCTGGCTATGGCGCACCCCACCTGCCCGTAAAGCTGCCCTCCATGCACCATCTGGATGATGCTGATTTTGCCGCCGCTTTGCAGGATTTGGACACGGTGCCAACGGCCGTTTTGCAAAATGAGGAGCTATTTGCTCTGCTGCTCCCCATGCTCCGTGCCGATTTTGCCGTGTACGAGCAATATCAATTTGATGAAGCCGAGCCGCTCAATTGCCCGATCACAATGCTAGGTGGCGAGGCCGATCCGCTGGTGCCGCCGGAAAACCTGGCGGAATGGGCGGTTCACTCAAGCTCCCCGGGCAAAATGCACCTGTTTTCAGGCGATCATTTTTATTTGCAAGGGCAAGAAACGGCCGTGTGGCAGGTTATTCGGCAAAGTTGCTTGGCGCAGCAACCCTCATAAACAAGATTGCCGTATTGCGTAGGTGACCTTTTTTACGCGATACGAAATATGCAATATTTTAGGAGATTCTTCAGCAATGGCTGTCAATGGTTTTAGCAAATTTCAAGACAAACTGATGTTTTACGGCCTTAATGTGGTGGAGAAATTCCAGCGCGGGGCGGATAAATTACAATACAGTCCAACTTTCATCGTTGCCCCCCCACGCGCGGGCACCACCGTAACGCGCCAGGTGGTTAGCTGGGCTATTCCAACCTCCTATTTTTCTAACCTGACGGCGATTTCCAGCTTCCATTTGGGCAAGCCCCTACCTATCACTACGGCCAAAATGGCCAAGAGGATAGGCGGTGACCAAAATGCGGGATCGTTCGAGAGCAATTTTGGCCGCACGGCCGGGCGGGGTGCGCCTGCCGAGGGTGAAACGATTTGGGCGTACTGGTTTGGCAATCGGTATGGGCCAGTGGAGCCGGAAAATGTGTCGCTACAGCAGGCCCAGTGCATGTACCAGGCGGTTGCAGCAACTGAGCAGGTATTTGGGCTGCCGTTTTTCAATAAAACAACGGTGCTAAGTTTGCGGATTTGCGCCATCCGCAAAGTGTTTCCCAATGCGCTCTTCATTCAAGTCATGCGCGATCCGCTGGATACGGCCCAATCCATTTACAAGGCGCGGACGACGCGCTACCCAACCTGGTTGGGTGCTCGTCCCAAAGAGTGCGAAAACATCAGCGGCAAGAGCGTGCTGCAACAGGTTTGTGAGCAGGTGTATTACGTCGAGAAAAATATTGCCCGCGAGCGAGCCCTTGTGGGCGAAAAAGCATTCCTGACGGTGCATTACAAGGATGTGTGTGCTAATCCCCAGCGTGAGGCAGAGCGGATTGCGGCGTTTATGGATGCCAATGGTGCGCCAGCCAAGTTAACCCGTTCGCTGCCGGACTCTTTTGAGCTGTCACACGGCCGTAAAGTGGAAGAAGCTGAATATCACGAAATGCGCCGTTTGTTGGACAAGCTATATCGACAATAGACCCCCCACTATCTTCTTATTTCGATTTCACACAAAACCCATTATCCTGCGTGGGTAGGGTTCGTTCACCCATCGAGCAGAAGAAACGACGCTTCTAAATTTATGGAACTTTTCCGCTTTTACACGAAAACGGCCGTAAGATTAAACGAAACTTTTTGATGATAATTTAGCCTCAAAATCAGTCTGGTAATGTGATCTGATTCCACCAGTAAACAGCACATCTTCGACTGAGATTTGGAACAAGTTTTTACAAAATAGCTGCTGCTTTTGGCATTCACCACTATGTTCACATTTTCCCCGCCGAAGCCACAAAATGTTATTCATGCCAACCACAGAAAATATCTTGAAAACCAACATTTGATTTATTTGTGGTCTGCTCAAGTAAAAGCTGGGTTTTCGCTTAATCTACTTCATTCTTGTTGGCGTTTACACAACAATAAATAAAAGAAGCGAGTAAAAAAATATGGATTTTTCTTGGAGTGATGAGCAATTAGAATTTAAACGATCTGTTGCCGAATTTGCCCAAAGAGGGCTTAACCAGGGTTTGGTTGAGCGAGACAAAGAAGGCGAATTTTCCCGCGAAAATTGGCAAAAATGTGCTGATTTTGGCATCCTCGGTCTCTCTTTTCCAGAAGAGTATGGTGGTTCCGACCTCGATATTCTCACCACCATGCTCACTATGGAAGGCTTGGGGTATGGAAGCCGGGATAATGGCCTCAGCTTTGCCCTCAATGCCCAAATGTGGAGCGTGCAGCACCCCATCCTGACTGTTGGTACAGAAGAACAGAAGCAAAAATATTTACCCCGCCTTATCAGTGGCGAGATCATTGGCGCACATGGTATGACAGAACCAGACTCTGGCTCCGATGCCTACAGCTTACGCACCCGCTACGAGAAAGTGGATGGGGGATACTGCCTGAATGGCACCAAAATGTTTGTGACTAGCGCCCCAATTTGCGACTTGGCAGTTGTATTTGCGACCAACAATCCAAAAATGGGCATGTGGGGCATCACCGCTTTCATCGTAGAAATTGGAACCCCTGGCTTTAGCGTCAGCCGCGACATTGAAAAGATGGGTCTACGTACCTCGCCAATGGGTGAGCTGGTCATGGAAGATTGCTTCATTCCCGAAGAAAATTTACTGGGTAGTGCAGGCGGCGGCGCCAAAATTTTTGCCCACTCCATGGAATGGGAACGTAGCTGTATTTTGGGCAGCCATCTAGGAGCAATGGAGTTCCAGCTTGAGAAATGTATTCAGTATGCGCGTGACCGCAAGCAGGGTGGGCAGTCCATTGGCAAGTACCAATCCATTTCTAACCGCATTGCCGACATGAAGGTGCGTCTGGAAACGGCGCGGAACCTGCTGTACAAGGTGGCGTGGCTCAAGAGCCAGAAGAAAACAGCCACAATGGAAGCTGCCATGGCGAAATTGTATATCAGTGAATCCTATGTTGCCTCTAGCATGGATGCCATTCGCATTTTAGGCGGCTATGGTTACATGACCGAGTTTGAGATTGAACGAGATTTGCGCGATGCGATGGGCGGTACCATCTATTCTGGCACGTCTGATATTCAGCGAAACATTATTTCAAGATTACTGGGGTTGTAGAGATGATTTATTCTTTGGCACAAGCACTCGATAAAACGGCCGTTACCCACCCAGACCGTGATGCGCTTCGTTGTAACGGTAAAGGCATCACCTATGTTACATTGCAACAGCAGACCGATAACCTAGCTTACTTGCTCCAGCAGCAAGGTGTAAAGCGAGGCGACCGGGTTGGTATTTATATTAACAAGGATATTGAATCGGCCGTTTCCATTTATGGCATCATGAAAGCGGGCGCAGCCTATGTACCGCTGGACCCATTTGCACCTGTCGAGCGGTTAAGCTACGTGATTACTGACTGTCAGATTGATGTGGTGATTACCAAGCCAAACAAAATGGCCCAGGTACGCAGCATGGTGGCAGATACCGATTTAAGTTGCCTCATTGGTGTAGAGCCACAAGAGGATTTGGACGTTACCTGCGTCCCCTGGAGCCAGGTGGCTGATCCAGACCTGCAAAACAAGCCGGATATCCATGTGATTGAGCAGGATTTGGCCTACATTTTGTATACTTCTGGCTCCACCGGCACGCCCAAAGGCATTATGCACACGCACCGCAGCGCCCTTAGCTTTGCCGAGTGGGCCTGTGAAGAGTATGGATTGACATATGAGGATCGCGTCACGAATCATGCGCCTTATCACTTTGACCTTTCCACATTTGATCTGTTTGCCACGATGCTGGCAGGCGGTACCGTGGTGATCATCCCGGAATACATCACCAAGTTTCCTGCCAGCCATTCCCAGCTTTTGCAAGATGAAAAAATCACTGTTTCCTACACGGTTCCCTTTGCCTTAATTCAGCTTATGGAGCGTGGGGCGTTGGAATCACGCGATTTGAGCAGGTTGCGCTGGGTGTTGTTTGCAGGCGAGGTGTTCCCCACCAAGCATTTGCGTGAGCTAATGAAGATTTGGTCTGACAAGCGTTTTAGTAACTTGTACGGACCCACGGAAACAAATGTATGTACTTATTACCATGTGCCGGACCTGCCAGACGATTTTGAGGACACGATTCCGATCGGTTTGGCATGTGCCAATGAAGAAATGTTGGTGGTAGATGCCGATAACCTGCCAGTGGCGCAAGGTGAAGTGGGTGAGCTTTTGGTGCGGGGCGGCACGGTAATGCGTGGCTACTGGGGACGGCCAGACCTCAACGAGAAAGGATTTTACCGTCGTTCGGTGTTTGGTCATTATGAAGATGTCTTTTACCGAACTGGCGATCTGGTTTTGCAGCGAGAGGACGGCAATTTCCTCTACTTTGGCCGGAAAGACCGCCAAGTGAAAACGCGCGGCTACCGTGTGGAGCTGGATGAGGTGGAAGTGGCCTTGCTCTCTCATGAGGATGTGAAGGAAGCGGCCGTTTACATCGTGTCTGATGGCAATAGCAGCAATTTGATAGAAGCGGCCGTTATTCCCAATGAAGATACTGAATTGACCCAAACTATTTTGTCAAAACATGTAGGTGATAAGCTGCCGCCTTATGCAGTGCCAACCAAAATTCATATCATGCCTGAATTTCCGCGTACCTCAACCGGAAAGATCAACCGACGTGATCTTCAGGCAATGGCTGAAAGTGAATTAGAAGAAGTTGTCGCAGGTTAATTTTAGAACACGAACATAGCAATTAGATTAAGGGGAAACGGATTTACAGATTATCTATTCGTTTCTTTATTATGGCATTGGAGCTAGTTTTATGAAGAAAACAGACGTTGTAATTATTGGTGGTGGGCCTGGCGGTGCAGCAAGTGCTATCAATTTGGCTAAACATGGTATTCGTTCAATCATCATCGAAAAAGAAACGTTTCCCCGGTTTCATGTTGGAGAATCCATGACAGGTGAATGTGGTCAGGCTGTTCGTGACCTGGGTTTAGAGGCAGAAATGGCAGGGGTTCCAAAAACTATCAAACATGGTGTTACAGTGTATGGAAAAGGTGGTAAGGGTAGTTTTTGGTTACCAGTTATGAAACGCAATGAAAATGGTGAGCTTGTCAAAAATTTCACTTGGCAAGTTAGGCGCAGTGATTTTGACAATATTGTGTTGGAAAAGGCTATCCATAATGGAGCTGAACTCGTGCGCGGCAAAGTTATTAAAGCACTGCAAAAAGAGGATGGCACTGTTTATGGAGTTGAAGTTAAGCTAAATGATGGTTCCATAGAAACTATTGAGGCTGAAATTGTGCTGGATGCTTCTGGTATTGCTACATTTTTATCCACAACTGGTATAGCCAGTAAGAAGGAGCGTGGTAAATACGATAGGCAAATTGCTATTTACTCACATGTAAAAGGTGCCAAGCGTGACGAAGAAGATAATACGCTAATTTTTTATGAAAAGAAAAATCATTGGGCGTGGTTTATTCCAATTGATGAAGAGACTGTGAGTATCGGCGTGGTTACACCATCTGATTATTACCGCGAATCAAACGAAGAAATGCGAGATTTTTATTTGCGTGAGATGCACAAGATTAATCCTTCACTTTCGGCGCGGGTGCCTGATGTGACGTTAGTCGAAGAGGTCCGGGCAACAACAAATTATTCTTACCATGTGCACAATTTTACCGGTAAAGGATTCCTATGTGTTGGAGATGCTCATCGCTTTATTGATCCAATTTTTTCTTTTGGATTACATTTTGCATTAAAAGAGGCGAGTTTTGCTGCTGATGCCATTGCTGCGTATTTGAATGATGGCGTTGGACGTGATTTAGAGAATCCTTTTGAAGCTTATCAAGAGCATTGTGAACTTGGTATGGATACTATTCAAGAAGTATTGGATTGCTTCTGGGCAAGCCCACTATCTTTCGCGTTTTTTGCCCATGAGCGATACAACGAGGATTTCATTGACATCTTTGCTGGCCGTATTTACCAAGAGGAACCGTCTCGTGGATTACAGGCCGTGCGAAAAGTTAATGCAAAAATGGCTCAGTTAGCTGAAGAACAACCAGAATTGTTAAACCATGTTTCTTGAATAAGATCAGGACTTCACAGACGTTGTGATTGCCTTTAAGCTCCGAAGATTGTTAGTTAGTGGGTAGAAGCCCAATAAAAATTTCAAGTTAACCTAAACCTATTAAAGAAAAGGTGAAAAAAATGGTAAATAATGGAAATATCCCAAAAAGCTGTGATGTAGTCGTCATGGGCGGTGGCCCGGCTGGCAGCCATGCAGCTACCTTGCTGGCTCAACGTGGTTACGAGGTTGTGTTGTTTGAAAAGGCTCGCTTTCCCCGCCCGATGGTTGGCGAGAGCTTGATTCCGCATTTTTGGAAGTTCATGGATCATTCTGGCGTGACGTCCAAAATTGAAGCGGCAGATTTTTTGGCCAAGGCCGGTGGGATTACAGTTTGGAACGGCCGTATTCATCAATTTTCGTTCTCGGCTTTTGGTTACGATCGGCCAGCCTTGCATGTAGAGCGGGATGTATTTGATGACGTCCTGCTGAGACATGCAGAATCTGAGGGCGCAACGGTATTTGAAGAAGTAAGCGTTAAGGGTGTTGATTTTTCTGATCCAAAACCAATTGTTAGCTACCACAGTATGCAAGATGGTACACGCGGGGCTGGCAAAATCCAGTGCCGTTATGTGATTGATGCTTCTGGCAACAGCTCTATTCTGGCAAAACAGTTTAAATCACGTCGGCTCGTTGAAGGCCACCGTACCTTCCTAGGTATGTGGGGCTATTTCACCGGCGGTAAATATATTGGTGTAGATGGCAGTAGCTACGGTACAGAAAGCATTGGCAAGGTTGCACCAGTTACCTTTATCTCCTCACACGATGATGGTTGGGCTTGGCATATTCAGCTAAAAGACAAAATTAGCATTGGGTTGATCATTAATACTAGCAATGTAAAGCGCATGGGCAAAAAGGAAATGGAGCCTTATTTCTTGTCCACAGTTCGTAATATTCCTTACTTTAAGGAGCTGCTGGAAGATGCCACCTATCAAGAAGGTTCAATGGCATTCCGACCAGATTACTCCTTCTACTCCACCAAGCCAGCAGGCCCGAACTTTGGCTGTATTGGGGATGCAGGTGCCTTTGTAGACCCGATCTTCTCGCACGGCTGTCAAGCGGCTTTCTACTCCGCATCAGTTTGTGCCTGGGCTGCTGAATCTGCCTTCAGACGTCCTGACCGCGCAGAAAATTACGGCCGTTTACTCCAAAGACGTCTACAGCAACACTATGGCTTCTCCCGTTCGCTGGCCCTGGGCGATTATGGTGGCGATGGTGTTGATCCAGACCTCGTCATTGATTTGATGAAGTCAATGCCGCTTGTTGAGTTAGAAATGATGTTGGTAGCCTCCGATATTTCCAACCGCTCCACAAACTTCCACGAAATGGCTAAGCAGGCTGGCATTCTGGAAGAGGATTTTGCTGACGGCATCATGTCCGGTAAGGCACGGGTGCTGGACACGTTAAACGTATAAATATAAATATATGCACTTTATTGCTTTTCGGTGACTTTGCCCCTGGATTTTTCAACAATGGTTTAGTCACCGAAAAGTAAAAACTCAATTTTCCTCAATCAATAATTTTCCTTAACGTTGTAAGACTTTTCTAAAGAATTCGTTGCTAAATTATTGGCACATTACCAGAGTAGTAATCGTTAAATTCTCTGGGCCTTATTAAATCCAAATGGGAGACAAAAATATGAACGCATCTGTAGTTTTGAAAGAATACATCCGCGAAGAATTGATGAATGGTGCTAGCAATGAGCTAGATGAGAGCGAAAATCTGTTGGCTGCTGGCATCATTGATTCTCTTGGTATTTTGCGCCTGGTTTCATTTGTAGAAGAAAAATTCGGTATCGAAGTACCGGACGAAGACGTGACGATTGATAACTTTCAAAGTGTGAAATCCATGTCTGATTACGTGGCTTCCCAAAGCTAAAGTTTGATTGAAGGGAATGAGTTACTGTCTTTGAAACGGCCGTCTAGCCACAAGGTACTCATTCCCAACAAAACGGACGACAGCGAAATCTATCCGCGATTCCAGCAATCCCCCACAACCACAGCCATCGCAGCCGAATCGCATAGTCTGAACCTGAGGTATTTTAGATGAAACAAATCTACTGCCTCAGGTTCTTAGTTCCACAAGGATCTATTCCTAAAGGATGTAATCCTAAATGACCAGAAGATTTTTACTGCTCATGGGACTGGGTATTTTGGGTTTAATCCTGAACCATTCAGCCACCTTTGGGTATCAAGCAACATTTGATTTGGCCTGGCGGTATCGCCCAGAGGTAGCAACTACTTGTGAAGACCTAACCCCACCTGTGCGCTGCCCCAACTATGATCAGGTTCATTCTCCAACTTATTGGGGTCTTACAGTCGTTCGCCGATTTATTGCCTTTGGGGTGCCGGTATTCTTAATGGTATCTGGCTATTTCATTGCCTTTGCCGCCGGGCGCAAAGATGCCCGCATAAAATGGCCAATCCTTAAAACTAGAGTTGTGGGATTGGCCATACCATACCTGGTTTGGTCAATTATCATATTTGTGGGTCAAGCGATCTTCTATAATCGTGTTTATTTTTCTGACAATATTTACCTTACTGCATGGGAATACATACGGCGACTGTTAGTAGGTGGCGCGACTGGCTCCTATTATTACATTCCGTTACTTATCCAACTTTATTTACTTTCTCCAATTTTGGTGCCGCTGGCTAAAAATCGTTGGAAAGGTTTGTTGATAGGTACGGCCGTACTCATGATCTTTGTAGAGACATTGCGTTATCTCCAGCTTTTTGGTTTGGGCGAACCCGTCGTACCCACCTTGATCAAGCTCACACCGCTGTGGTTCTTCCCTCGTCGTCTCTTTTGGTTTGCCCTGGGCATTGTCTTTGGCTTCCACATCGGCGACTTTAAGCCATTTTTTGTGCGCCATAAAAATAAACTTGTTTTCGGCACTGTTCTATTTTACCTGTTGTCGCTGGTGGAATTTGAAGTTCTGCTGGCAGCCTCTGGCCAGCCGTGGATTGACTTCTTCTCCACCTACACAACCAATATTTATGCTGGCCTGTTCATGATGGCGATGCTGTCGGTGAAAAAGCTCAAGCTGCCCTACACCCCGCAAATTATGGATATTGGTGCCAAAGCCTTTGGCATTTATCTGATTCATGAGCAGGTGCTAGAGCTGGTGGGAACCCTTATGTTCCGCTTTACCCCCTGGATTCTTGGATACCAGATTTTGTACCAGCCCATCATGATTGTGAGCGCGCTGGGCGTACCGCTTTTGTTAATGTGGGCAGTCAGCCGCTCGCCTGCCAAAAAGCTATACAAATATTCGTTTGGTTAGAGGAGAAATCGCTGAATGCAGGCTTCAACGACTGTAGAAAACAGGCCATCGGCACTGCCGGAGGACATTTATACCAACTCTAATCTGACCAAATTGCAGATGATTTATTGGGTGGGGCAAAGCCTGCGACCCAACACTGCTCTCTTTAATGTGGTTGTTACCTTCCGCTGGCAAGCACCTGTGGACGAAGCCATTTTTGCCGAGGCATTTGCCAAAATTGTTGAGCAGAGTGATGCACTCCGCACCGTCATTCGAGAGGAAGCGGGTGTACCAAAGCGCATTGTGTTAGATGCTCCACCTCAGCCATTGCAATTGCTAGACTTTTCTAACGAAGCCAATCCAGAAGAACACTGGCATCAGTGGGTTGAGAAGCGGCGGCGTCAGAGGCTTGATTTGGGGAAGTGCGCTTATGATGTGGTTTTGGTGAAGCTGGCCGAGGCTGATTACTGCTGGTTTGTCAATCAACATCACCTTGTATCAGACGCAGCGTCTTTTTACCTGGTGTATGATCATGTCATGGCGCACTATTTTGGGGCGTTGGAAAGCGATCAGATGGGCGCGTTGCCACAATTGCCGACGTTTGAATCCTTTTATGAATTTGAACAAGGGTATCGTACCTCTCCGCGCTATCAAAAATCTGCGGCATATTGGCAAAAAGCGTTGGCTGACGGTGTTGAGCCTTTGAAGTTTTACGGCCGTTCCCCCAAGAAGAAAAGCCACAACGTGCAGCGTATTCGGGTTCCGTTAGACGTTGAGCGGTCACAGCAAATAAAGGATACTGTCCAGCGGCCCGGCGTTATCAAAATGACGCATGATTTGGGCATGCTGAATGTGCTGCTGACGCTCTACTTTGCCCAACTACACATTATGACGGGCAATGACCGGTTGGCCACCATGATGCCGTTCCACAACCGACCCACCGAAGCGATGAAGCAAACCATTGGCCTGCTAATGGAAATTGCCCCGCTGCTTGTCACCTTTGAGGAAGGCGAAACGTTTGCCAGCCTAACCAAGAAAATCAGCAAATCACTCCAGCGTACGCTGGTGCATTATCAGTATGGTTCGGCCGTTGCTTTGCAAAACAACCTGCTGGATCTGATGTTCAACTTTCATCACCGTCCGGAACTGCATTTTGGAGATGCACCTGTCACGCAGGAGTTGGTGCATCCGGGGGTTGGCAGCGATAGCTTTGCCCTGCACATTCATGAATTTGAGGCAGACGGTGCGCTGACCTTTTTCTTCGATTTTCATGAAGATGTCTTTACCTTGGCTGAACGTGAACTGACGCTGGATATTTTTGAGAAGTTGCTGGGCGCTTATTTGGCAAATTCTGAGCTGCCTTTGAAGGAGCTGAATTTGCCAACGGCCGTTTTCCAAACAGCCGTGACCAATGACGAATTCCAAAATGGAACAACCGCTCCCGCCAAAGCAGCGTTTGTTGCCCCGCGTGATGCGCTAGAACAGCAATTGGCTGATGCTTGGCAAGCTGTACTCGGCGTAGAAAAGATCGGCATCCTCGATGACTTTTTTGATCTAGGTGGCAATTCCTGGACGGCAGTTCGCCTGTTTACCGAGTTGCAATCAGTCACTGGACGCAACCTGCCGCTGGCAACGTTGTTCCAGGCACCCACAATTGCGGCTCTGGCCAACCTGATGCGGCAAGGGGGAGATCGTGAGACCTGGACTTCCTTAGTACCAATCCGCAGCAAAGGCAGCAAGCCGCCGTTTTTCTGCATTCACGGAGTCACAGGGGATATTTTGTGGCTAAAAGATTTAGCTGATTTGATGGACGATGACCAGCCGTTTTACGGCATCCAGGCGCGTGGGCTGGATGGGGAAGCAGAGCCATTTGATCGCCTGGACGAGATGGCAGCCTACTACTTGCAGCAAATTCGGCAAGTGCAGCCAACAGGCCCGTACTACCTGGGCGGCTACTGCATGGGCGGCGACATTGCCTACGAGGTGGCACGCCAGTTGCAAGCAGCCGGAGAGGAAGTGCCGATTTTAACAGTCATTGATCCCCCACCGGCAGATTTGAGTGAACGTGCGCCGCTGAACGGCCGTTTCCTCATTGATTTTGTGCGAAACAGCCCGTACTGGCTGCGTGAATTTATGCGTTTGGGGGGTGGTGAAATAGCCTCTCGCATTCGGCGCAAAGGGCGTGTGGCTTTGCGTTCGCTCTGGCAAAAAGCCCGTTCTCAATCTGTAGATGAGGGCGTGACCGCGACCGATGTGATTGATCAGGCAGATGATTTGCCTGAATATCGGCAAAAATTGATTGAATCTCATATTGATGCGCTGCAGCATTACACGCACGCCGGGTACGATGGCGAGGTTATTGTATACGAAGCGCAGAGTCGCCCCCTGCTAAACCCTGGCAATCATGCCAATGAATGGATTGATTATGTCAACAGGCCAATTACGGTGCGAACCGTTTCTGGCTCACATAGCAGCATGCTGCACAAGCCGCATGTCATTCAGTTGGCCCAAGATTTACAAGACAGCTTAGACCAGGTGCGAAACGCGCAGAAAATGGAGCTAGAACGCTAGGATTTAGCAGGCTTGGCCATCATTGCTTGTTGTTCAGACGAGAGATATAGGGTTTTTGACATCGTATGTCAGACGATGGAGCGAGAATTAGCAACCTGAATGCAGACAGATATTGTTCAACCAACGGCCGTTTCTCAAACGGAAGCATCGAGTGATATGTACACCCGTACTAATTTAACTCGAATGCAAATGCTGTACTGGACTGGGCATCAACTGCGGCCAGATATTCCCCTGTACGCTGCCCCAATTATGTTTGCAATTCCCGGAGCCTTCAACACGGCGTTGTTCTGCAATGCGCTTCAGGCTGTTTTTGAGCAGAGCGATGCTTTGCGAACGGTCATTCAAAATGTAGATGGCGTTCCCCAGCAGATTGTTCGACCAAAGGTTGAGGTGCCGCTGCAAATTCAAGATTTTACAACGACGCCTGATCCACGAACGGCCGCACGCCAGTGGTTCCAGGAGCTTGCCTGCCAGCCGTTTGACTTACAAAAAAGCTTGGTACAGTTTGCCCTAGCAAAGGTTGAAAATGACCAACATCTATGGTTGATGAACCAGCATCACATCATTGCTGATGCCGCTTCTTCATTTTTTATCTACCAGGTTGTCGCACGCACCTATGAAAATTTGTTGGACCCTATTGAAAATAGCCAGCCTCCGGCCATTACGCCTTACCAAATTTATCGGGAGTACGAGCAAGAATTTCGGGAATCTGCACTGTGTCAACGCGCTGACAAATATTGGAAGCAAAGGTTGCAAGAAGATGCGGTGCCGCTTCACTTTTTTGGGCAACGCACTCGTAAGAAGGGCACGCACACGATCCGAAAAACCGTTGAGCTGGAACCGGCAGTTACTGAAAAACTGGCTGAATTGGCCGCTGTTGAAGAGTTCCGCGATCTCACCGAGGAGCTGACCCTGTTCAACATATTGGCAGCGCTTTATTTTGCCCTGGTTTATCATCTTACCGGGAACAAGCACCTCACCTTTTTAACCCCCATGCACAATCGGCCCACGCAAGCGTTTCGGCAAACCATCGGTTTGCTCATGGAGCTTTGCCCCTTTGTGGTAGATATTGATCCAGGGGAAACGCCAACCTCGCTGATACAAAAGCTGAAGAAGCAGACACGCGGGGTCATGCGCTTTGCCCAATATGGTTCTAGCATTCCGCTCAACAGCAAAGCTCACGATATCATGTTCAATTACCATAGACGGCCGTTGCTCACCTACAACGGCCAACGAGTAAGGCAAGAACATTTGCATGTAGGCCAGGGCACCGAAAGTTTTTCCATACACGTCCATGAATTTGAAGGCAGCGGCACCTTTAAGGTCAAGTTTGATTTTCATCAAGATATTTTTACCGAGCAGCAACAACAAACAACCATCGCCATGTTCAATGCCTTGCTCGAAAGCTTCCTCACAGACCGGGAAGCCCAGCTGACCAAGGTTGAATTACCCTATTCCGCATTACAAACGGCCACATCTCAACCAGAAGCCACCCAATCAAACACCACCGCCTACGTGCCGCCCCGTGACCGTCTGGAGCTTGACCTAAAAAATATTTGGGAAGCCACCCTCGGCGCTCCCCGTATCGGCATTTACGACAACTACTTTGATCTGGGCGGCACCTCCTGGCAAGCAATGAACCTCTTTGCCGAGATAGAAAAGCTAACCGGACAATATTTGCCACTGGCAACCTTGGTTGAAGCAGGCACAATTGCCGCTTTAGCCGAAAAGCTGCGTCAGCAAACTGGTGCCGAAGCGTGGCCAACCCTTGTGACCATCCAGGAAGGAGCGGCCGACCAGAAGCCACTCTATCTCGTTCATGGCGGTGGCGGCCACGTACTCATTTTCACCAAATTGGCGCGGTATCTGCCAGATACGCAACCTGTATTTGCTTTTCAGGCTCAGGGGCTAGATGGTAAAACCCAGCCACTCGGTTCCACTGAAGAGATGGCGGCCCGTTATGTTGAAGCATTGCTAACCCACCAGCCAGAAGGCCCGTACCAATTAGGCGGTTACTCAATGGGTGGGGCCGTTGCTTTTGAGATGGCTCAACAGCTCGTTGCCCGAGGTCACAAAATCAGCTTTGTGGGCATTATAGACACGCCCGCACAACACCCTGCCTTAAAGTGGGTACGCCTGTGTACCAAACTAGCCGCTCGCCTTTTACGGTTTTCCCCACAAAAAGAGCAGCAGCTGTTTGTCCAAAATCGCCATCGCTTTTGGGTTGGTATTCGGCAGGTATTAAGAAACCAAAAATACCGTTTGACAAAACAGGTAAACAAGCAAAACCCACAAGCGCGTGCAGGAACTAAGCAAAAAGAAGATGCACGCGTTCAAAAAATTACCCACATCAATAACCGCGCTTTCTTTTGTTACGTGCCAAAGCGGTATCCGGGGCCAGTAACGCTCTTCAAATCAACCGAGGGGTATCAGGACATGTACCGTGACACCAAAGACCCGCTCATGGGTTGGCAGCGAGTTTCAACAAGTGTCAATGTGTGCATTTTGCCCGGCAATCACAACCAAATTATGGACGAACCATTCGTGCAAAACCTGGCCGACGCATTTGTCTTAGAACTCAAAAAATAACGAAACTATACAAACATGCGATTTCTTCTAGCCAGTAAACAGCCCCAGTATAAGGTGAGAAATCGCATGTCTCATTAAGAAGCTACACCGCGACAAAATAACTTTTCATAAATTTTTTATGCAATTTGATACTCCTGTAATTCGCTGTTTTTTTGAGGATACAAACGGCCGTTCATCACGGCAAGCGTGAAAGGCTAATCGTAAGAATTCTGGGCTAAAAAATGGTTGTGTTTTAAGGGTATAAACCCAATCTCATTGTGGAAAAATTGGAGACAAGAAAAGACTATTTTCCTGGTTAAGACAAGAAGCCTATTGTAAACGGCCGTTGCCAAACCCCATAATGAATCTGGATACAAAATGCGTTTCGTCGAGAAGACTATGAACATCAGGAAAACGCAGTTAAAAAACCATCGTTGCCAACTGGCCAGTGTACCTACTGTTCCGGCAAACAATTTTTGACGGAGATCACATCAAGTCGGAACAGTTGAACTGAAGCAAAGTTCCGTAAGTGCTACTCGTCAAAAGAAGTTTGCTTCAGTACTAGCTCCCAAATAGCGCAGGTGCCCTCAAAAAGAAGCCAGAATTTCATCCCACCCAGTCCCCTGATGATTGTGAGCCTCGCCAATTAAGATTTAAAAAGTTTGGCTTTGATCTGTCCATTTTAAGAAGCGGGCAGATTTTGTTTATTGATTTTGAATCATCTATCTAGGTAGGTATTTGTATTATGAGTGGAAATGTATTTAGCTGTTTTGTGATGGGAGAAGAATCATTATTGATTCAGTGCACAGAGATTCTACTTGAGCGTGGACATGATGTGCGCGGTGTGATCACCAAATCTGCAGCTATTACCAATTGGGCTAGCGAAAAAACGTTGCCAATTTTTGTCCCGGGCAAGGCATTGGCAGGTACATTAGCGCAGCAGCCAGCCTTTGATTATTTTCTGAGCATTACCAACTTGCGAATCGTCCCGGATGAGATTTTGACGTTGCCCCAAAAAGGAGCCATCAACTTCCACGATGGGCCTTTGCCTAAGTTTGCAGGGCTTTACGCTACCTCTTGGGCTTTGTTGCACCAGGCAGCGCAACACGGGGTTACCTGGCACGAAATGCGGAGCGGCATTGACAAGGGGGATATTCTCGTTCAGCAACTGTTCAACATTGCTGAAGGTGAAACTGCCTTCACCCTCAATGTAAAAGCCTATGAAGCTGGCATCGCCTCTTTTGCTGAATTGGTAGAAGGGATTGAAAACAGCAGCTTGCAGCCGCGTGCCCAAAATCTAGCCGAGCAAACTTACTTTGGCAAATATGATCGCCCGGCTGCGGCTGCCACATTGAATTGGGCTCAGCCTGCTGAAAAGCTGGTCGCTTTAATCAATGCGCTACAATTTGGCAGCTATGCCAATCCTCTGGCACTGCCCAAGCTGAACGCAAACGGCCGTCTCCTCATCGTCAATTCCGCAAAACCAAGCGAAGCCACATCTGCCGCTCCCGGCACCATCATTTCTGTAGATGACGAATCAGTCACCGTTGCCACCAGCAGCGGTTCCATTGTGCTTTCTGGCCTGCAAAATTTGGACGGCACGGCCGTTTCCCCAACCGAATTCAGCGTCAATCAGCAGCTCGCCAACCTGGATGCCGCCACCATTGCCGACCTCACCGCGCTAAACGACACCATTGTGCGGCAAGAAGGGTATTGGCTGCGCCGTTTGGCTCAAATGAGCGCTGTGGAACTGCCCTACGCTGACCGCAGCAATACGGCCGTTGGCCAAACCTATGAGACAGCCACGATGCCGCTACCCGCTGGTGTTTCTGGCGATGCCCAATCGCTCATTGCTGCTTTTGCCGCCTACCTGGCTCGCCTCAGCGGCAGCAATAATTTTGACATCGCTGTGAGCCTGCCCACCCTGGCCGCTGAAATTGGCGATTTTGCTAATTACTTTGCCACGCAGGTACCCTTCCAGGTAAAAACCGATGGCAACGCCAGCGTTGCCGACACAGTCGCAGCATTGCAAGCTGACCTGGACATGCTGCCAAGCAAGCGCAAAACGTTCAACCGTGACATTTTCCTGCGCCAGCCTGATTTAGAAGCGTTGCGAACCAAGCTAGACAGCGCATTGCTGCCGGTCCTCGTTCAATCCGCGAAATCTGCGGCTGAATTCACGCCGTTGCCCGGCATCGAATTGGCACTGTTGCTAACGCCAGATCAAAGCAGCGTGACCTGGGTGTACGACACGGCCGTTTACAGCCAGGAAATTATCGAAGCCATGCAAACCCAGTTTGCTTCTTTCCTGCAAAACGCCACCCAAAATGGTAGCCGCACATTGTCCGAGACAGCCATTCTTTCTGAGACAGAAATCCAGAGGCTGCTGGTGGATTGGAACAGTACCGAGGTGGCTTACGATGCCACCGCCTGTATTCACCAACTTATTGAAGCGCAAGCAGACGAACGGCCGAATGCCATTGCCCTCGTTTACGAAGACCAGCAGATTACTTACCGTCAGCTTAACCATCGTGCCAACCAGATGGCTCGTCATCTGCGTCATTTAGGCATCGTGCCAGACACCATCGTCGGCGTCTTTATGGAACGCTCCATCGAGATGATGGTGGCTTTGGTGGGGATCCACAAGGCGGGGGGAGCTTATCTTCCGCTTGACCCTACTTATCCCAAAGACCGGCTGGCCTTTATGGTGGAAGACACCGCCACGCCCGTCCTGCTCACTCAAAAGCATCTTGTCGCCAGCCTGCCGCACCACCAGGCGCAGGTCGTACGCGTAGATGCCGATTGGGCACAGATTGCCGAGCAAAGCGGCGAAAATGTGTTCAGCGGCGTCGAAGCGCACAATTTAGCCTACGTCATCTACACATCCGGCTCCACCGGCAAGCCCAAAGGCGTGATGGTGGAGCACGGCAACGCTGTCAACTTCTTCGTGGGCATGGATGAGCGCATTGGCGATGGGGGCATCGCTCACGATCCGCCGGGAACCTGGCTGGCCGTCACCAGCCTGTCCTTCGACATCTCCGTTTTGGAGCTGTTCTGGACGCTGGCACGGGGCTTCAAAGTCGTCATTTTTGATGACAAGACGCGCGAAGATGTAACGGCCGTTCCTGAACCACCTAAAAACGACAAACATATTGACTTTAGCCTCTTCTACTTCTCCAGCGACGAGAGCGAAGAAGGCGTGACCAACAAATACCATCTGCTGCTGGAAGGGGCTAAATTTGGCGATAAACACGGCTTTTCGGCCGTCTGGACTCCCGAACGCCACTTCCACGCATTTGGTGGCCTCTACCCCAATCCGTCCGTAACAGGCGCGGCCATTGCCGCCATTACCGAGAACGTGCAGATTCGCTCTGGTAGCTGTGTGCTGCCCCTACACAGCCCCATCCGTGTGGCTGAAGAGTGGTCGGTGGTAGATAACATTTCAAACGGCCGTGTCGGCCTCTCCATCGCCGCTGGTTGGCAGCCTAATGACTTTGTCCTGCGCCCCGGCAACTACGCTGAGCGCAAAGCGATCATGTTCCGCGACATTGAAGTGGTCAAAGAGCTGTGGCGCGGTGGCAGCATTACGATGCAAAACGATTTGGGCAAGGATGTGGAAGTAAAAACCCTTCCCCATCCCGTGCAAAAAGAGCTGCCCATTTGGGTAACGGCCGCAGGCAACCCCGAAACGTTCCGTGAAGCTGGCGCCAACGGCTACAACATCCTCACCCACTTGCTGGGGCAAAGCGTTGAGGAACTGGCTGAAAAAGTGAAGGTGTACCGCGAAGCATACGAAGCAGCCGGACATCCCGGCAAAGGCACCGTCTCCCTTATGCTGCACACCTTCATTGGCGATGACGTAGACGAAGTGCGCGAAACTGTGCGCGAACCGATGAAGCAATATCTCAGCAGCGCCATGAATCTAGTGCGTGCTGCTGCCTGGCACTTCCCCACCTTCAAGGAAAAAGCAGCTGCCACTGGCAAAAGCCCCTTCGAGGTGTTCGACGAAGAAGAACTGACTCCCGAAGATGTGGACGCGCTGCTCAACTTTGCCTTCGAGCGTTACTTTGAGACCAGCGGACTCTTCGGCACACCGCGCTCTGCGCTGCACATGGTCAATCGCCTCAAAGAAATTGATGTAGACGACATTGCCTGCCTGATTGATTTTGGCGTACCGTCATCCCAAGTGCTGGGGAATTTGGATCGGCTAAACGAACTCAAGAGTTTAGCTGAACCGAAACTGGCTACTGAAGATTTCTCTATTCCCGCCCAGATTGAGCGGCACAACGTAACCTACTTCCAATGTACGCCATCCATGGCTAGCATGTTGCTGCTGGACGAGCGCAACGTAACGGCTCTAGGCAAGGTGCAAACGATGATGGTCGGTGGCGAGGCATTGCCGACCGCATTGGCACAGCAGCTTAAGCAAATTGTGCCGGGGCGGGTCATCAACATGTATGGTCCTACCGAAACAACGATTTGGTCTTCTACTTATGAGGTGGGGGGTGAGGAAACGGCCGTTCCCATCGGCAAACCCATCGCCAACACCCAAATTTACATTTTGGATGCCAATATGCAGCCCGTCCCTATTGGTGTAGCTGGCGATCTCTACATTGGCGGCGACGGCGTCGTGCGCGGCTACCACAACCGACCTGAACTCACCGCCGAGCGGTTTGTTCAGTTGCCAGTAATCAGTAATCAGTATTCGGTGAAAAGCGAACTAATTACTGATAATCGATCGCTGAAAACTGTCTACAAGACTGGTGACTTGGCTCGCTACCGTGCCGATGGCAACATTGACTTCCTCGGACGTGCCGACTTCCAGGTGAAGCTGCGCGGCTACCGCATTGAGCTAGGCGAGATAGAAGCATTGCTAAATGCCCAAGATTCCGTGCGTGAGGCCGTCGTTGTCGCCCGCGAAGATACCCCCGGCGACAAGCGGCTGGTCGCTTACGTGATTACGCAGGTGGGGCAGAAGCTGGATAGCGCGGCCCTTAAAGAAGCACTCCGTGCAGACCTGCCAGAATTCATGGTGCCAGCTACCTACGTACCGATGAGCAGCTTCCCGCTGACGCCCAACAAGAAAACCGACCGCAAAGCATTGCCCGCGCCAGACCAGGTGCTGGTCGAGCCGCAAACCGCTTACGTCGCACCCACCAATGACCTGGAGCAGAAGATTGCCGAAATTTGGCAGCAGTTGCTGAACGTGCCACAGGTTGGTCTCAACGACAACTTCTTCGATCTGGGTGGCCACTCACTACTCACCGTGCAGGCGCATCGCCAGCTAAAAGAAGTGGTGGACAAGGAAATTTCGATCACCGATATGTTCCGCTTCCCCACCATTCGTTCATTGGCAGATTACCTGAATGAAGATAACGGCAGCAACGGCACCCAAAAAGCGGTTGAGCAAAGCGTAGACCGCGCCGCCAGCCGCCGCGAAAAAATGATGCAGCGTCGCCAAAGACGGCAGCGCGTACGGTAAAAACCACCCTCACCCTAACCCTCCCCCCAGCTACGGTGAGGGTTAGGGTGAGGGTCAAAACGTTAGGATCAATATGAGTAATCAGGACATCTTGGACGCTTTGGAAGGCACAGAAATTGCCGTCGTTGGTATGGCTGGCCGTTTTCCTGGCGCGCAAGACATAGAAACTTTTTGGCGCAATTTACGTGACGGCGTGGAATCTGTCACGTTTTACACTGATGAAGAACTACGGGAAGCTGACGTGCCAGAGGCATTGCTGCGAAATCCCAACTATGTGAAGTCTGGCGCACCGCTAGACGATATGGACAAATTTGACGCCAGCTTTTTTGGTTTTGGCCCGCGCGATGCGGCCATTATGGATCCGCAACATCGCAACTTCCTTGAAGTGGCTTGGAGTGCACTGGAACACGCTGGCTATGATCCGGAGCGGTTCGACGGCGCAATTGGCGTTTTTGGCGGCTCTGGTCACAATGCCTACATGCCCTACAATCTGCTCACCAACCCAGATTTGGTGGCGTCTGTTGGTTTTTTCCTGCTGCGCCACACGGGCAACGACAAAGACTTCCTGACGACGCGCGTTTCTTACCTGATGAACCTGCGCGGCCCCAGCGTGAATGTGCAAACCGCCTGTTCGACTTCGCTGGTGGCCATCCACATGGCCTCTCAGAGTTTGCTAAGTGGCGAATGTGACATGGCGTTAGCTGGTGGGGTCACGCTCGAGATGCCACATCGGCAGGGCTACCTCTTCCAGGATGGCGAAATTCTCTCATCCGACGGTCACTGCCGTTCTTTTGATGCGGATTCTGACGGGACGATTTTTGGCAGTGGCGTGGGTGTGGTGACACTGCGCCGCCTGGCGGATGCCATTGAGGATGGCGACACGATTCATGCGGTTATCAAGGGTTCGGCCGTAAACAACGACGGCTCTGGCAAGGTGAATTACCTGGCTCCCAGCGTGGATGGGCAGGCAGGAGCGATTGCCGAGGCGATTGCCCTGGCAAATATTGATGCCAGCACGATTGATTATGTGGAGGCTCATGGCACTGGCACCCGCATCGGCGACCCGATTGAGGTGACGGCTTTAACCCAGGCGTTCCGCCAAACGACGGATGAAAAGCAGTTCTGCGGTCTGGGTTCAGTAAAGACAAATATTGGGCATTTGGATACGGCCGCAGGCGTGGCAGCCTTCATCAAAGTAGCTCAGTCGCTGCGGCACAAGCAAATTCCAGCCAGCCTCAACTTCACCAACCCCAACCCCATGCTCAATTTGGAAGACAGCCCGTTCTTTGTCAATCACGAGCTGCGTGATTGGGAGGGTAACGGTTCGCCGCGGCGGGCAGGCATTAGCTCGCTGGGGGTGGGCGGTACGAATGCTCATGTGGTGGTAGAGGAAGCACCGCTGCTTGAGCCATCGAGCGATTCCCGAAGCTGGCAGCTTTTACAGCTTTCTGCCAAGAGCAAAAACGCTTTGGATGCGGCCAGCCAAAAATTGGCGCGCTTTTTGCAAGAAAACCCGGATGTGCCGCTGGCAGACGTGGCTTACACGCTGCAAGTGGGTCGTCAGCCGATGCCCCATCGTCGCGTTGTCGCTGTGCAAGATGCTGCCGATGCGGCCGCAGTTTTGGCCGATGGCGACCGCAAGCGGATTATGACCCAACAGGCTGGCGATGCAGAACCGTCGGTGGTCTTTATGTTCCCCGGCGGCGGGGCGCAGTACCCGAACATGGGGCGCGATTTGTACGAGACGGAGTCGGTTTACCGCAAGGCGATTGATGAATGTTTGGCGTTGGTACGGCCGCATCTGAACACAGACCTCCGCCAACTGATCTTCCCCACCGACGAGAATTTGGAACAAGCGACTGAGGAGTTGAAACGGCCGTCCCGCAACCTGCCTGCCATCTTCATGACCGAGTACGCCCTGGCGCAATTGTGGCGTTCCTGGGGCATTGAACCCGCCGCTATGACCGGGCACAGCATGGGTGAATACACGGCCGCTTGCCTAGCGGGTGTGCTGTCATTGAAAGATGCGCTCTTCATCGTGACGCTGCGCGGCAAACTGTTTGAAACGCTGCCCGAAGGCGGCATGATCAGCGTGCCGATGACTGAGGAAGCGTTGCAGCCCTATCTGGCCGACGGGCTGTCTATTGCCGTGATTAACAACCCGGAACTGTGCGTGGTTTCTGGTGAAGTCGCTGCCTTGGAAAAACTGGAAGCAGTGCTAGCCGAGCAAGAAGTGGAGTACCGTCGGGTACGTATTAACGTGGCGGCTCATTCACCTATGCTCGATCCCATTTTAGACGAATTTGGCCGCGAACTGGCAAAAATCCAGTTTAACCAGCCAACGATGCCCTTCATTTCCAACGTAACTGGCAACTGGATTACGCCAGAAGAAGCGACCAATCCGCAATATTGGGTGCGCCATTTGCGCCACACGGTGCGCTTTGCCGATGGTCTGACGACGCTGCTGGACGAACCAAATCGCGTATTTCTGGAAGTTGGCCCTGGCCAGACGCTCAGTTCGCTGCTGCGAATGCACCCGGAAAAGGATAAAACGCATACGGCCGTTGCCTCTCTACGCCACCGCAAAGAAGAACTGTCTGACCTGCAATTTGCCCTTACCAGCCTGGGTCGCCTTTGGCTGACGGGTGTCATGCCCGATTGGGCTGCTTTTTACGCCGACGAGGTGCGCTACCGCGTGCCGCTGCCAACCTATCCATTTGAGCGTCAACGCTACTGGATTGAGCCGGGCAACACCTTGTTTAGCGGGGCAGAAGTGACCAAAAGCGTCTTGGCCAAGATGCCGGAACTGGAAGACTGGTTTTACAAGCGCAGTTGGCAGCTTACTGACAAACCGTCTGCGGGCGTGGTGGAACCCATCACCTGGCTGCTGTTTAAGGATGAATTGGGCATTGGTGAGCAGGTGCAGCAGCAGCTACAAGCTGCTGGGCATACGGTTCTCGCCGTGACGGTGGGTGAGCAGTTCCGCCAGCTTGGTGAATTTACTTATGAAGTGAATCCCCGCGCGCGTATTGATTACGATACGTTGGTGGAGGAGTTGGCCGGTCGGTCGCTGCTACCTCAGCGCGTGGCTCATTTGTGGACGCTCAACCAGTTACAAGACTCAGACCGGACGCAGGTTTATTATCAAAATCAGGATTTGGGTTTTTTCAGTCTCTTCTTTTTGGCGCAGGCGTTAGGTGAAGAGGGGTTGCCGGGGACGTTGGACGTAACGGCCGTTACCAACGGCAGCCAGCGCATAGACGACGAACAGGTTCCCTACCCAGACAAAGCCACCCTGCTGGGGCCAATCAAGGTGATGCCCCGCGAATTTCCTGGCGTTACGGCGCGACTGGTGGATTTGGCACTCCCAGCCAATTTGCTGCCAGATCAAATTGAGGGATTGGCCACGCTCATCAAGGCGGATTTGTTGGCGGAACCCCAGGATGGTTTGTTTGCATACCGGAACGGCCGTCGCTGGCAGCAGCAGTTTGAAGCTGCACCCCAGCCAGAAGCCAATCTGGACGATTCGCGCATCAAGCAAGGCGGCGTCTACCTCATCACCGGTGGTATGGGCGGCATTGGTTTGGTCATGGCCGAGCATTTGGCAGAGACGGCGCAGGCAAAGCTGGTGCTGTTGAGCCGCTCTGGGTTGCCCAAGCGGGAGATGTGGGCTGACTGGATTAAAAATCACACCGTGACGGACAAAACCAGCCGCCGCATTCAGAAAATTCAGGCACTAGAAGCCGCTGGTGCTGAGGTTTTGGTGGTGGATGCTGATGTGACCAACCGAGAGCAGGTGAAGCAAGCCATTGCCCAGGCCAAGCACCGTTTTGGCACAATCGACGGCGTTGTTCATGCGGCTGGCGTACTGGATGACAATTTGATCCAGCTCAAAACCGCGCAAGAGGCGGGGCGCGTACTGGCTCCCAAAGCACGCGGTGCGTTGCTGCTGGATGAATATTTAGCTGATGATTCGCTTGATTTCTTTGTGCTATTTTCCTCCACCAGTACAGAAATTGGCGCGGCCGGGCAGGTGGATTACGTGGCGGCCAATGCTTTCCTGAACGCTTTTGCCGAGAGCAAAACGGCCGCTTCCCAAACGTTTGCCGTCGCCGTGAATTGGGGTGTTTGGCAAGAAGTGGGTATGGCGGTGGATGCGGCCGTGCGCCTGGGCATGGCAGATGAAGTGCAATCCATTGGCACCGATGTCCCTCATCCTTTGCTGGATAAAATCATCGTGGAATCTGAGGATGAGATTGTTTACGCCACCAACTACCGTACCGACACGCACTGGATTTTGGATCAGCACCGCATTAAGGATGGCGAGGCACTCATTCCCGGCACGGGCTATCTGGAAATTGCCAAAGCTGCGCTGGAGAAGGGAACCCCCAACGGCCCGGTAGAGATTGAGGATTTGTTTTTCTTGTCGCCGCTGGAAGTTTATGAGGATGAAACCCGTGAAGTGCGCGTCTCGCTAGAGAAAAACGGCGCGGGCTATGGCTTCACTGTTACCAGCCGCACGCCAGAATACACTTGGCAAGAGCATGTGCGTGGTAAGGTGAAAAACGGCCGTTCGCCACAGCACCCCACCCACAGCATCCAGGAAATTGCGACCCGCTGCAACCTGCGTGAAGTACGCTACGCACCAATGGAGCAGGAAACCAAGCAAGAAGCCTATCTCAATTTTGGCCCACGCTGGAAGAATCTGCGGCAGGTTTGCTACGGCGAAAATGAGGTGTTGGCCATGCTGGAGTTGCCGGAGCAGTTCAGCGGCGACCTGGACAGCTTTTCTCTGCACCCGGCGTTGATGGATTTAGCGACCAGTGCGGGCTTGCCGTTGGTGGATGGCTACGAAAGTAGCGACGATTTTTACGTGCCACTGTCGTACAAAAAGGTGCAGGTGCATGGGCCGCTGCCGCGACGCATTTACAGCCATGTGCGCCACAACAAAGACGGCCGTAACCACCAAGAAGTCCCCGCCTTTGACGTAACGATTATGGATGAAGACGGCCGTTCGCTCGTCGAGATTAACGAATTCATGCTCAAGCGAGTGAGCTACGAAACGATGGTGAATGGCAAGAAGCAGAATAGAGGTGGTGGCGAAACGGCCGCTGCTGCCGACGCTGAACCCAGCCTGCTGCAATTAGCCCTGACGGATGGTATCGCCCCCGCCGAAGGCATGGAAGCCCTCGGCCGCATCCTCAGCCACAAAGTGCCGCCGCAAATGATTGTTACCTCGCTGGATTTGCAAGGCTTGGTAGACCAGGCCAACAGCGAGCAGGACGATGGCGACGATGGTGGCCTCAAACTTTCCCGGCCAGAACTGCAAAGCAGCTACGAAGCGCCGCGCAACGAACTAGAGCAAAACCTGGTCAAAATTTGGGAAGAACTGCTGGGCATCACCGATATTGGCATCCACGATGATTTCTTTGAGCTAGGCGGTCACTCACTCATCGCCGTGCGGCTTTTTGCCAAAATCAAAAAAACCTACGCAGTGGATCTCTCCCTGGCGACACTGTTTGAGGCACCAACTATCGCTGAATGCGCCGATTTGTTGCATACGGAGTACGACGTACCCGTGGAAGCTGCTCGAGAATCAGCCCAACCCAAAGAGCGCAAGCGTCGCCGTGCTTCTGGCGAATGGACGCCGCTGGTTGCCATTCAGTCTAAGGGAAACAGGATTCCGTTCTTCTGTGTACATGGTGGCTTTGGCAATGTGCTGAACTTTTATGATCTCACCCGCTACCTGGGGCCAGACCAACCATTTTATGGTCTGCAAGCGCGGGGCGTAGATGGCAAGCAGCCCCCATTTGCCACGTTGCCAGAGATGGCGGCCGAATATGTGAAGCAGATGCGCGCTGTGCAGCCAGAAGGCCCCTACATGATGGGCGGCTTTTCGATGGGCGGCGAAGTGGCCTATGAGATGGCCCAGCAGCTTCACGCCCAGGGGCAAGAGGTGGCGCTGGTGGCTTTGCTAGACACGCACAACCCAGAATTCGCCCGTCGGCGCCAAAACGTGCTGCGTATGGCAGAAGGGCCAGACAGCATTGCCGGAACCACCAACAAAGATATGACAGAGTATGGAGAAGGGCTCATTTTTAAGCTGCGCTTGTTCAGACGCTGGGCGGGCATCAAAATGCAGTTAGCACGTAAGGATTTGCAAAAATACCGCTTGTTCTGGCGCGTGCGCCGGATGCTGCGGGCTGGGCAAACATTGCCGCAATCACTCATTTCGCCCTACTTGTGGAAGGCTCACGTAGATTTGGTGAACAACCACAAGCCAAAGCCATATCCTGGCCGCGTAACGCTATTCCGCGCCAGCGAAACGGAAGTGAGCAATCCCAATGGTGAAGGAATTGGTTGGTCGCGGCTGGCACAGGGCGGTTTGGACGTTCACATCATTCACGGTACACACAATATTGTCAAGGAGCCATACGTGGCTGAACTAGCCCGGATGTTGAAGCTGAGTATTGACAGGGCTGTCGTGTAAAAGCGGGAGAGTATAGGTAGATCAATCATGGAAAAACAACCAGAATATCTGTTTACAGTCGTTATTAACCATGAGGAACAATACTCAATCTGGCCTGCAGGGCAAACCATCCCCAATGGGTGGCGTGCCGTCGGGCAGGTGGGGTCTAAGGAGGCTTGTCTGGCGTACATCAACCAAGTATGGACAGACATGAGACCCCTCAGCGTGCGTCAACACGCCTCGTCATAGTTTTTAGAGCTACCCCAACCAAATATGAATCGCGTCATCGTAGAAAATCCCTCGTTGCCGGAGCGTTTTGTAAGGCAAGCACATCAATCACCTGAGGCTCCGGCTGTTTGCACCCAAACTGAGCAATTGACTTTTGCGGCGCTAAACGGCCGTACCAATCAACTCGCCCGCCTGCTACAAAAACAGGGGGTAGGGGCAGAGACGGCCGTGGCTGTTTATTTGGATCGGTCTGTGGAGATGGTGGTGGCGCTGCTGGCGGTGCTAAAAGCTGGGGCAGCCTATGTGCCCGTTGATCCTGGCTATCCCCCTGAGCGAATTGAGTACATGCTGGCAGATGCGGAAACGGCCGTTTGCCTCACCAACTCCCAGCTAGCCCACAAGCTGCCCGCTGCTGCCCAAAATAAAGTCATCTTGCTCGATCAATCTGAATACATCTTATCCCTCTTGCCCGACGACGATGTGATGGTAACAGTTCAGCCGGAAAATCTAGCCTACGTTATTTACACTTCGGGTTCCACCGGCAAGCCCAAAGGAGCGATGATCACCCATCGCGGCTTGGCCAACTACCTGGATTGGGCAGTGGCGGCGTATCCAGCCCAGGCTGGCGGTGCGCCCGTCCACTCTTCCGTTGGCTTTGACCTGACCGTGACCAGCCTGTTTGTGCCGCTGCTGGCCGGGCAGCCGGTGCACCTGCTGCTGGAGGGGGATGTGGGCAATTTGCTGGGGCAAGCCCTTACCCAGCCAGGTGGGTTTGGCCTGGTTAAAATCACGCCTGCCCATTTGCTGCTGCTCAACCAGATTGTGCCAGCCGAACAGGCAGCCACGGCCACGCAATCATTCGTGATTGGGGGCGAGCAGCTAACGGCCGAACAGCTTGCCTTTTGGCGTAAACACGCTCCCCACACCCGCCTCTTTAACGAATATGGCCCCACAGAGACGGTGGTTGGCTGCTGTGTCTATGAGATTGTGCTGGAGGACGCCCTGACTGGCACAGTGCCCATTGGCCAGCCCATCGCCAACACGCAGCTTTACGTGCTGGATGAGCAAATGCAGCTTGTGCCGGAAGGCGAGGTTGGCGAACTGTACGTTGGTGGCGAAGGTGTGGCGCGTGGTTATTTGAAACGGCCGTCTCTCACCGCCGAGAAATTTGTACCAGACCCGTTCAGCGGCGTTCCCAGCAGCCGCCTGTACCGCACCGGAGATTTAGCCCGCTGCCGGCCAGATGGCCAATTTGAATTTTTGGGACGCATTGATCACCAGGTGAAAATTCGCGGCTACCGCATTGAGCTGGGCGAAATTGAGGCGGTGCTGGGACAACATGAGAACGTCCGGGAAACGGCCGTACTCGTCCATGAAACCGCAGGCAGCAAGCAGCTTATTGCCTACCTCACCGCCGAACAAGCCCCCGCACCGCAAACAGAGGGTTTGCGCGACTTTTTGGCCCTGCAGTTGCCAGACTACATGATTCCGGCGCGATTTGTGTGGCTGGAGAGGATGCCGCTGACCATCAACGGCAAGATTGATCGCCAAGCGTTGCCCGCGCCAGCCAGCGTGCGGCCAGACCTGCCCCAGCCCTACGCCCCGCCGCGCACTACTCAGGAAGAAACGCTGGCAGAGATTTGGGCAGAGGTGCTGGGCGTGAATCCGGTTGGTATCCACGATAGCTTTTTTGGCCTGGGCGGTGACTCGATCAACGCCATCCAGATTTTGGTGCAGGCCAAACAGGCGGGGCTGCACTTTTCGCTGGCAGATTTGTTCAATTTGCAAACGATTGCTCGCTTGTTGCCACAGTTGGCTCAACAATTAGAAATTGCCGAGGCAGATGTGACGGCCGTTCCGCCAAAACCGTTTAGCCTGATCAACGCCGCAGACCGTGCCAAGCTGCCGCCTGCTGTCGAAGATGCCTATCCACTGAGCAAGCTGCAGGCTGGGATGCTGTTTCATTCTGAGCTAGAAGCGGAGACAACGGTTTTCCATAACGTAACTAATTGGCAGATTGAGGGGAAATTTGAGGGGGAGCTGCTGGCAACGGCCGTACAGCAACTCGCCCAGCGACACCCCGTTTTACGCACCAGCTTCGATCTCACTAGCTTCAGCGAGCCACTGCAACTTGTTTGGTCGCAAGTGCAAATCCCCGTAACCTTGCACGATTTGCGCGGGCTGGATGACGCTGCCCAAACGTCCGAAATTGAGCACTCGGTGGCGCAAACCATCAGCGAAAAGTTCGACTGGACGCAGCCACCGCTGCTGCGCTTTCACTTTTTCCAGCGCAGTACCAGCAGCTTCCAGATGATCATGGCGGAGCATCACGCCATTTTGGATGGCTGGAGCATTGCCTCGCTAGCGACAGAACTGTTCCAGACATACCAGAGGCTGCTGGCAGGCGAAGCCGTTCAGCAGGAGCCTGGCCTGGCTTTCTGGCAATTTGTGGCGGCAGAGCAGGCAATTCTCGGTTCAGATGCGGCGCAGGTGTTTTGGCAAGCGGCATTGGCCGAGAGCAGCGTGAGCACCGTGCCACGCCTGCCGCTGCCCACCGCAGCAGATGATTTGCCGGAATCGGCCACTTATCAAACCGTCCTCCCCGCCAACGAGGTGACCCAGCTAAAAGCGGTGGCGCAGCAGGCGGGCGTGCCGCTAAAAACCGTGCTGCTGGCGGCGCACCTGAAGGTACTGGGCTTTATCTGTGGGCAAAATGATGTACTGAGCGGGTTGGTGATGAACGGCCGTCCTGAACAAAGCGGCAGCAAACGGGCGTTAGGCTTGTTCCTCAACACGGTTCCCTTCCGCCAAAAGCTCGCGCCCGGCAGTTGGCTAGACCTCATCCAGCACACCTTTGCCACCGAAAACGAGATTCTGCCCCATCGCCGCTTTCCCCTGGCTGAAATTCAACAAATGCACGGCGGACAGCCCCTGTTTGAAGTGCCATTCAACTATTTGCACTATCATCTATTTGGGGAATTAGCTGCTGACAGCCAGATCAGCATCGTGGACAAGCAATTTATTGGCTATACCAACTTTGATTTGGCGGTGGAGGCGGAACTGCATCCTACGGATGGCACGCTGGTGCTGCGGCTGGCCTACAAACGGTCCGAATTTGGTGCGGCTCGGATCGAGCAGATGGCGGGCTATTTGGTGCGGACGCTGGCGGTAGTTGCGGCGGAGCCAGAGGCAGCACACCATCAATTTTCACTGTTGAGCGTTGCCGAGCAGCAGATGCTGCTGGTAGATTGGAACGCCACCGGAGCGGCCGTTCCCCATCAACTCATCCACCGCTGGGTAGAAACTGTGGCTGACGCGATGCCGGAGAAAACGGCCGTTGCCTACCAAAACCAGCAAATACCCTACGCACAGTTAAATGCCAAAGCCAACCAGCTTGCCCACTATCTACAGGCCAACGGCATCGGCCCGGAAAGCGTTGTGGCCGTTTACCTCAACCGTTCGCCAGAGATGGTCATTGCGGCGTTGGCCGTCCTCAAGGCAGGAGGTGCCTACCTGCCGTTAGACCCCACCTATCCCACCGAGCGCATCCGTTACATGCTAGAAGACGCCCAACCCGCCGCCCTGCTCACCCAAGAAGAAATAGTTGCAAGTGCTCATTCACAATTCACAATTAAACTGGATGCCGACTGGCCCCAAATTGCCAAACACAGCCAAGAAAACCCTACCAGCCCGGTAACGGCCGATAATGCAGCCTACATCATTTACACGTCTGGCTCGACGGGGCGGCCGAAGGGTGTCGTGGTGACGCATCGGGGCGTGCCAAACATGGCGCAGGCGCATCACAAAGAGTTTGCCATCGGGTCAGAGAGCCGGGTGCTTCAATTTGCCGCCTTTGGCTTCGATGCCTCCGTCTCTGAAATTTTTGTGACGCTGACGGCAGGCGCAACGTTAGTGCTGGCAGATGCTGAGGCGATGCTGCCCGGCTCGGATTTGGCAGAATTGGTGGAGAGGCAGGGGGTTACGGCCGTTACCCTCCCCCCATCTGCCCTTGCCATTCTCAACCCGGCCGATTTCCCCGATTTGCAAACGGTGGTGGCTGCCGGGGAAGCCTGTTCAGCCGAGGTGGTGGCCCGCTGGTCGCCCGGACGCCGTTTCATCAATGGGTATGGTCCCACAGAGGGAACGGTTTGTGCCACAACGGCCGTTCTTACCCCAGCCGATACCCACGTTCACATTGGCCGCCCCATTGACAACGTGCAGCTATTTGTACTAAACGAAGAGCAGCAGCCCGTGCCTGTTGGCACGCCCGGCGAGCTTTACGTCGGCGGTATTGGCTTGGCGCGTGGCTACCTGAACCGGCCAGCACTGACGGCGGAACGGTTTGTTCCGTTATCCGTGAGCGGTAATCGGTTGTCGGTAAACGGTGATCAGTTACCGATTACCGATCACCGTTTACTGAATACTGTTTACCGCACGGGAGATCTTGTTCGTTACTTGCCAGACGGCAACCTCGAATTTTTGGGGCGGCTGGATCATCAGGTGAAAATTCGCGGCTACCGCATTGAGTTGGGCGAGGTTGAGGCGGCATTGCGGCGGGAAACGGCCGTGCAAGACGCGCTTGTCCTCGCCAGGGATGATGCAGGCACGGGGCCGCAGCTGGTTGCTTACGTGGTGGGGACAACGATGGCAGTGGCTGATTTGCGTGATGCGCTTGCCCAGCAGCTTCCCGCGTACATGATTCCCACCGCTTTTGTAATACTAGATGTGTTTCCACTGACGCCCAACGGTAAAATTGACCGCCACGCGCTGCCCGAACCAACGGCCGTTGCCACCACCGCTTATGTTGCCCCCCGCACCGAAGTAGAAACCGTTATCGTCAATGTATGGGCAGAAATCCTAAACCTGCCCAAAGTGGGCATCCACGATAACTTTTTTGAGCTAGGGGGCCACTCCTTGCTGGCTACCCAACTGGTGACGCAGCTGCGCCAAACATTGCAGATCACCCTGCCGTTGCGGACGCTGTTTGATGCCCCAACCGCTGCCCAACTAACCGAGGCTGTTCTGCAATTGCCCAACGAATGTGAGCGCGTTATGCAGGTGGCGCGGGCTTTGTTAGCTGGGGTCGGCACGGTGTCATTCGCCACGATTTTGCCCCGTCCCGCTGCGGCTGATCCGCTGCCGCTCTCATTGGCGCAGCAGCGATTATGGTTTTTGGAGGCGCTGTCGCCCGGCACGGCGTTGTTCAATACGCCGCTGGCACTGCGCCTGAGTTGTGTGCTGGATGAGACTGCTCTGGCGCAGGCGTGCCAGGCATTGGTTGATCGGCATGAGGGGTTACGCACCACGTTTACGGCCGTTTCTGGCACGCCCCAGCAAATCATCCACAATCGCTGGCCCATTACGCTAGAAACCATGCAGGTGACAACTGATAGCTTGGATGAATTGATGCAAACGGCCGTGCAACGGCCGTTCGATTTGGAAAAAGGGCCGCTGCTGCGCTGCCATCTGCTACAGAGCAGCTCCACTGACCACATTTTGCTGCTCGTTTTCCACCACATGGTTTTCGATGGCTGGTCGGCCAAAGTGGTGGTGGATGAGCTGGTGGCTTTATACGAAACCTTTGCCCAGCAGCGCCAGCCGACATTGCCAGACCTGCCCATCCAATATGCCGATTACGCCATTTGGCAGCGCGAGTGGCTTGCAGGTGCGCGGCTGCAAACGCAGCTGCATTATTGGCAAGCGCAGTTGGCTGGTGACCTGCCGCTGCTGCAGCTACCCACCGACAAACCGCGCCCTGCGGTAAAGACGCATCGCGGCGGGGTGGAAACCGTCTTGCTACCGCCTGAACTGCTGGGGCAGGTGCTGGCCTTGAGCCAGCAAACGGAGACCACGCCGTTTATGCTGCTGTTGGCGGCGTTTCAGGTCTTGCTACATCGGTACACCGCTCAGGAAGATATTTTGGTGGGTACGCCCATCGCCAATCGGCAGCAGCCGGACTTGGCAGGGTTGATCGGCTTCTTTGTGAACACGCTGGTGCTGCGCGGCCAGGTGAATGGCGAGCAAACGTTCCGGCAGCTGTTGGCGCAGGTGCGCCAGACGGCGTTAGCTGCCTATGATCATGCCGATGTGCCGTTCGAGAAGCTGGTGGAGCTGCTCCAGCCGGAGCGCAATCTGAGCTATGATCCTATTTTTCAGGTGCTGTTTGCTTATCAGGAGGACGGGATGGCGGAATTATCGGTGCCCAACCTCACTTTTGCCACAATGGAGGTAGACAACGGCATCGCGCAGTTTGACCTGACGCTGGCCGTGCGCCGTGAGGGGGAACAGCTAAGCTGCAGCCTAAATTACAACACCGATCTGTTTGTACCAGAGACAATCCGGCGCATGTTGGGGCATTGGCAAAGGTTGCTGGCTGGCTTGCTGGCGCAGCCTGAGCAGCCCGTGGGCCAGATTGGGATGCTCACTTCGCCAGAGTGGCAGCAGATGGTGGTGGATTGGAACGATACGGCCGTCCCGCTGCCAAAATTGCGCTTTTTCCATGAGCATGTGGCTCACTGGGCGCAGCAATCGCCAGAGACTCCCGCCCTATGTTATGGTTCGCAGCAGATGGATTATGCTACGTTGAACAGCAAAGCCAACCAGCTTGCCCACGCCTTGCAAAGCTGGGGCGTTGGCCCAGAAAGCCGAGTGGGCATCTTCCTCAATCGCTCCTTTGAGATGATTATTGTGCTGTTGGCAGTGCAAAAGGCGGGCGGAGCCTATGTGCCGCTAGACACAGCCTATCCGGCAGACCGCCTGAGTTACATGGTGGCCGACGCCGAGCTTGCTCTGGTTCTCACAACATCTGCGTTGGGTGACAAGCTGCCAGTTGGAGAGGATACGGCCGTTGCCCTAGACAAAGCGTGGCCAGAGCAAATTGCCAATCAGCCAGCTAGCAACCCGCCCAGCAGCCTCACCCCAGACAATCTGGCTTACGTTATTTACACGTCTGGCTCAACGGGTCGCCCAAAGGGGGTAGGGGTAACGCACCGGGGCGTGGTGAATTTGGGGCAAGCCTTGCGGCAGCGATTGGTCATCTCGCCACAAAGCCGAGTGCTGCAATTTGCCTCGTTTAGCTTTGATGCGTCGGTGGCAGAAATTGTAGGAGCCTTGCAAAACGGGGCAACGCTGGTGCTGGCCAACAAGGAAGCACTGCTGATGGGGACGTCGTTTGTGAGCCTCATGCAGCAGCAGACGGTTAGCGTGGCGACGCTGCCACCTTCGGCTCTTGCCTTGCTCAATCCGGCCGATTTCCCTGCCTTGCAAACGATTGTTTCGGCTGGGGAGGCGTGTTCAGCAGATGTTGTGGCCAACTGGTCGGCAGGGCGGCGTTTTGTGAATGGGTATGGCCCAACGGAGGGGACGGTGGGGGCGATTACGGCCGTTCTCACCCCAGATGAGCCGCAGCCCGTTTTGGGACGGCCGTTGCCCAATTATCAGATTTTCCTGCTCAATCCGCAGCTGCAGCCCGTGCCGGTGGGCGTGGCCGGTGAGATTCATATTGCCGGGCTGGGGCTGGCGCGTGGCTACCTGAACCGGCCAGACTTGACGGCCGAAAAATTCATCGCCAATCCCTTTAGCGCCAACAGCAACCAGAGAATGTACAAAACGGGGGATTTGGGGCGATATTTGCCAGACGGCCGTATTGAATATCTGGGCCGCATTGATCATCAAGTAAAAATTCGTGGTTTTCGTATAGAGATTGGTGAAGTAGAGGCAGCCATTCGTCAGCACGCAGCGGTGCGGGATGTGCTGGTGCTGGCGCAGGAGGGAGGCGCGGGTCTACAGTTAGTGGCTTACGTGGTGGGGAATGTAGACGATTTGGGGGATTTACGGCCGTTTCTCAATCAATCCTTACCCGCCTATATGGTTCCTGCTGCCTTTGTAACGCTAGACAAATTCCCGCAAACACCCAACGGCAAAATTGACCGCAAAGCGTTGCCTGCACCAGATAGTCCAACCTTTGTAGGGGAAGGGTTGTTTGTAGCGCCGCAGGATGCGTTGGAGTCTCAGTTGGTGCAAATTTGGCAGGATGTACTCAAGTTACCGGCCATTAGCACCACTGCCAACTACTTTGAGATGGGTGGGCATTCCCTCCAGGCAGTGAAACTATTTGCCGACATTGAGAAGCGGCTCAAGCTGCGCTTGCCGGTGTCGCTACTGTTTGAAGCGCCTACCATTCGCCAGTTGGCTACGGCCGTTCGTCAGCGCCAGGAAGCGGCAAAGTGGTCGTCGCTCGTGCCTATTCAGCCATTGGGCAGCAAGACGCCGCTCTTTTGCGTACATGGTGGGGCGGGGCGTGTGTTTCATTACCATGATTTGGCGCAACTTTTAGGGACGGAACGGCCGTTTTACGGCATCCAGCCCAAAACAGACCCAACCACGCACCAGGCCATCTACCAAACTGTTGAGGAAATGGCAGCACACTACATCCGCGAGATTAAGATGGTGCAGCCGACTGGCCCTTACTTGCTCAGCGGGTTCTGCTTTGGCGGCATTGTAGTTTATGAGATGGCGCTGCAGCTCACCGGGGCTGGTGATGAGGTGGGCTTGTTGGTCTTTATTGATCCCACCACGCCCAGCAACAAACCCCAGCTACAGCCGCCTCCGCCGCCGGAGGAGTTAGATGCCCGGCTGCGGAGGCATAAGAAAAACATGGCGCAGCTTGGCATGCTACCACGGCTGGGGTACATTTTGAACAGTGGCAAAAACCGATTCGTCGCTTATTGGCATCTATTTTACCGAGCCTGGCTGCGAGATTGGCGCAAGATTCGAGGCAAGGTGTTGTGCCTATACCTGAGTTGGCGATCAAATGTGCCTTCGCGCCTGACCGATTTTTACTTTATGAACGTGATTTCTGAACCAGCAACGCATGCCTATCATCCCAAACAGTATCCCGGCGAGGCGGTTCTGTTTTTCTCGACGCTGGAAAACGGCGGGGATGAATCGCTGGGTTGGTCTGGTTTGCCAGAGGACGATCTCATTTTGCACAAGGTTGAATCAACGCATCTGGGCATTTTGAAACGGCCGTATATTGATCAAGTTGCCGCTAAACTCAAGGAACATCTGGAACCCTTTGCATGACCCCGTTTCGATCCACTTGGCCACCATCGCCAGCCAGACCCGGCTTGCCCGACCAGGAACTTCATGTGTGGGTTGCTTCACTCAATCGCCCACAGCCGCAGCTAAACCAGTTTTGGCAGCATCTTGCCGAGGATGAACGGGCACGTGCCAATCGCTTCTACTTTGACCATGACCGGGCGCATTACATTGTGGCGCGGGGCTTGTTGCGGCAGCTTTTGGGCAGCTATTTGCAGCTTCCAGCGCACCAAATAGCGTTTGCCTACGGTGAACACGGCAAGCCGAAACTCGCAGCGGAACAGGCAACGTCTGGCCTGCACTTCAACATCTCGCACGCGCAGGGAGTAGCGCTGCTGGCTTTTGCTCGCCATCGGGAAGTGGGGGTAGATATTGAGCAGATACGGCCGTTGGACGATGCAGAACAAATTGCGGAGCGGTTTTTCTCAAAGAATGAGGTGGTGGTGTTTGCGGCCGTACCCGCCAAGCAAAAACCCCAAGCCTTCTTCAACTGCTGGACGCGCAAAGAAGCGTTCATCAAAGTCATTGGCGAAGGGCTCTCCTGCCCGCTAGACTCCTTCGACGTGACCTTGAAGCCAGGTGAACCAGCCGAACTGCTCCAGGTGAAGGGTAGCCAGGAAGAAGCGGCTCGTTGGCGGTTAGAGAATCTCAACCCAGCCAATGGCTACGTCGGAGCCGTCATCGCCGAAGGGCGAGAGTGGCAATTGCGCTATTGGCAATGGCCGTGATTCAGTAAGTGGTAATTTGTGGGTCAGTAGTTAGGCTCCAAGCTTACTAGCTAGATTGAAGAAATGAATCGGGTTACACTGTTATCAAAAGTATTAAAGACTTGTTCAATTTCCTCAATGCCGTGAACCATTTTGTTCCACTCAAGCTGAAATCCATAACTGTGAAAGACAACATGACGAAACCGCCTGTAAGGAGCCAACGTTTCTGCCTATTCATTGTCGAATAAAGAGGGAAGAGGTTCCTGAGCGGGATCACTAAACATCTGGAAAAGAGAAACGTGCCAGTTGTCACCTTCAGGCAAGCGAACTTCATAATAAACGCAAATGCGCTTTAGAATATTTTCAATACCATTGTAAAACTGAGCTAAAAATGCGGCTGCTGCGGTCTTTTCGCGAATCGTTGGGGCTTGTTTGCCTAAATCTTGATTCAGAGAAATTAGTTCGCTCACAACTTGCGAGATTGCTTCAAGCTCTATGGAAATTTCTTCACGAAGCCGCTCAACTGGACTCACAGTAACACAATTCCCTGTTTTTCGATCAAGCGCGTGAAGCGGTTTGGGGGAGTGAGAGAAACCAAGTCTAAAGGAGTTTCTAGCTCCTCTTCCAATTTTGCTCCCAACCTGTAGAAATCCCAACCTGCGACGCCATCACAAGCTAAATCAATATCTTTAGCCTGTATTGGGTCGGTTGCCGCGCTACCGAACAAGATGAGCCTTGTAACGCCGTAAGATTTGGCAATTTCCGTTATGCGATTTAATTTTTCTTGTGAAATTCCCATCGTAAAGCCACCGTCAAAATCTATATTGGCAGTATAGCAGAGTCGGAAGAACTCCTCAAAGTGGGTGTTATAAGTTTGCGTGGGTGCGATGGAGGAAGCGGCCGTATCCCTTCTCTCCCACAAATTTTCCGTCATGCACCACAACATTGCCCCGGCAGAGCGTTGTTTGCGGCCAGCCTTGTAGTGTTAGCCCATTGTAGGGTGTCCAGCCCGCAGCCTCATGTAATGTTTCTGGCGTGATTGTTTTTGTCGCTTCCGGGTCAAAAATCACCAGATCGGCATCGTACCCCACCGTGATTTCCCCCTTTTTTGCCAGCCCCATCAATTTGGCCGGATTGGTGCAGCATTGCGTCACCCACTGCGGCAAGCTGAGTAAGCCCTGGCGAACCCCTTGCGAATAAAGCGCGGCAAAGCGCATCTCAATAGACGGCACGCCGCCGGGAATTTGGCTGTAGTTGCCTAGCCCGGTTGCTTTTTCTTCGATGGTGAACGGGCAATGATCAGTGGTAACAATTTGCAGATCGTTGCGGCTGAGGGCTTGCCACAGTGCGGTTTGGGCAGCATGATCGCGGATGGGAGGGGAGCAAACGGGCAGCGTACCGTCCACGCCTGGCGCATCGTACACGTCCTGGGTAAGGAACAGATATTGCGGGCAGGTTTCGCCCGTGACGGGCAGCCCTTGCTGCCGCGCCTGGGCAATGCGGGCGGCAGCCTCGCCACAGGAAACGTGGAAGATGTGCAGCGGCACGCCCACGAAGCTGGCAATATCAATCACCCGACCCGCGGCTTCTGCCTCTAGCAGGGCAGGGCGACTGCGCGGATGCCAGTGAGGGCTGGTGTGGCCCGCGGCCAGGTTTTGCCTGATAAGCTCGGTGATCACGTCCCAATTTTCTGCATGAACCACCGGAATGCCGCTGACGTCGCGAACGGCCGTTAACGCCCGCAGTAGTTCATCATCCCGCAAGCGAAGCCCGTAGGCCATGTATAGCTTGAAGCTGGTGCAGCCTTCGGCATATGCTTCCGGTACTTGGTCTAGCTTGGTGATGTCGCCGGGGCCGATGGTCATGTGCAGGCCATAATCAATCACCACATTGGGATCGGCCAAGGCGCGGCGAGCCGCAATGGCTTCCACCATCGTTTCGGCTGCCTGTGTTTCTACAAAATCAATGATAGTCGTAGTGCCGCCAAACGCAGCAGCGCGAGAGCCGCTGTAGAAGCCGTCTGTGGAGGTAAAGTTGCCGATGGGCATTTGCAGATGAACGTGCATGTCCACCGCGCCGGGGGTGACGAGCTTGCCAGTCGCATCAAGCGTTTGCTTGCCGCTCAGATTTTGCCCAATGGCGGCAATCGTTTCCCGGTTGATGCCAATGTCTACTGTGAATGTGGAAACGCCTGTGCTGAGCGAAGCCGAAGTAGCTGTAACCACCGTTCCCCCCTTAATCACCAAGTCATACATGCCTTGCCTCCTGACATTGTGCTCATTCTCGCATGATTTTTATCATGATTGTTTCGAATTAACGAATCGAATTGGCCCGAACAATCGTCACTTTTGCTAGACTGTTTATAATCCAAAAACCACAAGATTGATTCAATCTTGTAAAGTAGGAGTCAACCTATGCCGTGGTACATCTATTTGGCAGTATTAGCTGCCGGGTTTGGTGCAGGATTCATCAATACATTGGCAGGCAGCGGATCGCTGATCACATTGCCGCTGCTCATCTTTTTAGGCATTCCGGCTACCGTAGCCAACGGCACCAATCGGGTAGGAGTCTTATTCCAAAATATCGTTTCCGTTGGTAGTTTTAGCCGTCAAAAAATGCTGGATGTTCGTGGGGGGCTGATTTTGTCTGCGCCTGCCATCGTTGGCTCCATTATTGGGGCACAGATTGCCGTTGATTTGGACGAGGCGCGAATGCGGCAGGCGATTGGCGTGTTGATGGTGATCATGCTATTTGTCATTTTGCTGCGCCCCAGGCGGTGGTTACAGGGGGAGCTAGAGAAGATGGGGAAACGGCCGTCCCTCTTCCAACTCGTCATCTTCTTCTTCATTGGCATGTATGGTGGCTTTTTGCAGGCTGGGGTGGGTATCTTCCTATTGGCAGGGCTTGTATTGGGTATTGGCTACGATCTGGTACGCGCCAACGCCGTAAAGGTGCTAATCGTCTTAGCATTCACCATTTCTGCACTCGTGGTATTTATGCTGAATAAGCAGGTTTTGTGGGGATTGGGCTTGCTGCTTGCCGTTGGAAATTCACTCGGTGCCTGGGTAGCCGCTCGCCTGGCCGTTGAGCGAGGCGCAGACTTCGTTCGCTGGCTGCTGATTGCTGTTGTAACCATCTCCGCTGCCAATCTGCTGGGCGTTTTTGCCTGGATTGGGCGGCTATTTAACTAACAAAGTGCCAGGCACGGAGCGGAATGACCTGGTTACTGGCCATTACCTGCCTCATGCCTAACACAAACTTAGCGCGTAAAATCTAAAATCCAACGGCCGAGTGTAATCAATATAAGAATACCCCCTTCCCAACGAGACAGACGCCAGCCAGTACGCATCATGATGACCACAAGGACGACCATACCGCCCAACAGCAGGATGCTGCTTTGTGCGGCTGGGGCAACAACCATCGGATGTAACAGGCCAGCCAAGCCCAAAACTCCAAGCAAATTGAATAAATCGCTGCCGATCAGATTCCCCGCAGACATGCAAGATTGCCCACGCAGCAACGCCACTAGCGACGTGGCAATTTCTGGTGCCGACGTGCCGATGGCCACAACTGTGACCCCAATAACCCACTCCGAGAGGCCAATGAGCCGCGCCAGATCGGAGGCGGCCTCTACAAAATAGTGCCCCGCTGCAACAATAATGGCGATGCCAACAATGAATTTAGGAACGTCGAGCCAGTTAAAGTCCCCTTCAGGAATATGTTCTTCACTTTCGGCGCGGCGGTAAATAAGAAAACCAACATAGGTGACCAAAATGATGAGCAGCGCAGCACTTTCAAATCGGCTGAGGGACAAATCGTACAGAAAGATGATGAGCAGGATGGTGGTGCCAATGAGCATACCGCCATCCCGGTAGACCATCGTTTTGGTAGTTGCGATGCCTTTGAGCAGCGCTAAACCACCCAGAATGAAGCCCAGGTTGAAGATATTTGAACCCACCACGTTACCTACAGAAATGTCCGATTGCCCTTCCAGGGCGGCAACGACGGTAACGGCAAATTCTGGGGCAGAAGTGCCAATTGCCACCACGGTGAGGCCTATGACTAGGTCAGACATGCCAATTTTGCGGGCGATGCGCGTGGCCGAATTAACAACAAGCTCTGCACCTTGCCACAAGGCAACAATACAAGCAATGATGATGACAATATCGAGTACGGTTTTCACAGCGATGTTCCCTCCAGATTTGTGGGTTAGCTAGATTTTTTAGCCAAGTCGTCACGGATGGCTTGTTCCATGCGGATGCCCAGGCGGTATGCAGCGGAGCTGATGGCGTGGGAGGTGACTGGCCCGGTGATGAGTAAAAGTAAAATGAGTATAAGCCCACGCCCGGCGCTAAAATTATCGAGCGAGGCAATGATGGTGGCGACAAGCAGCAAGACAATGCCAAATACGCCCACTTTGCCAGAGGCATGAAGTTTGGTGTAGACATCGGGCAAGCGAAAGTAACCGAGGACGCCTGTGATGGAAAATGCCGTGCCGATGAGTACGGCCGTAATCACCCCAATTTGCGTAAGCGTTTCCATAATTTCAATTTCTCCTAAAACATCTGCTCATCGGCCGCATACTTGGCCAGGGCGATGGTGCTAACGAAGCCAAGCGCCGCCAAACCAAGCGCCACGTCTACGTAAATACCGTTTGATTGGATGAGCGCCGTTAAAATGAGGATGCCAATGGTGAGCGTAGCCACAATGTCAGCGCCAACCAGTCGCTCCATAATCTCTTTGCCGCGCCACACTTTGTAAACCACAAATAGCAGCAGCACTGTGTGGATGAAGAGTGCGCCTTGCAAAATAGTTTGTAGCAGTTGTTCCATAGTTCCAAAGCTCCAATTTGCAATTGTCATGCTGAACGCAGTGAAGCATCCCTACCAAGTTGAGTGGGATTCTTCATTTCGCTGCGCGCCATTCAGAATGACAATTCCTAGTTTGTTCTAAACAAAAATGCGGCTCAGTAAATCCCGCCGGGTTCTCTGAGCAGCCTCTACCTGCTCATCTGGGTTGCTAGCATCCAGCATGTGGGTGTACATGATGCCATCCTCATCAATCTCTACCACCATTTCACCTGGCGTGAGCGTAATGGCGTGGGCGCTCAGAGCCACACCCAAATCAGATTCGCATTCTGAGGGAATGGCTACGATGCCTGGTTTGATCGGCAGGGACGGTGTGAGCACAATGTGGGCAACTTGCAGACCGCTCAGTAACAAATCCCACAGCAGCCTCACGAGATAGATGCCGCTGGCAAGTAGGGCATCTGGCAGACGCTGCCAGGCAAACGGCCGTTTCACCGGACGCACCAGCAAAGCCACCAACCCTGCCAGAAAGAACCCAGTAATGATGTTGTTGAAAGCCCAGTTGCCCGTTAAAAGCATGTACAGTAACAAGACAGGAAATATAAATGTTATATAGTGCATCGTTTACTCCAAAAAGTAGTAGCTAGTGGTTAGTGGCTAGTTGCTTTTACCAGAAACTAGCCACCAGCCACTAAAAAAACTAACCACCACCCAAAACGGCCGTAATATACAAATCCGGTTGCGCCAGCCAAAGCGTGGTGGCATCTGTTAGCTCGATGAGCGGTTCTGCCCAAATACCCAGAATGATCACCAGACCAATCAATAAAGCTGGGGCGATTAGCCTGTCGCCGACGGGTTTGAGGGTAACGGCCGTATCCACCTGTGGCTCCCACCAAATCCGCTGGAACGCCCGCATGGTGTAAATGAGCGTGGCCAAGCTGCCCAGTGCCATCAGGCTGAGAATGGCAATCTGTGCTGCCTCGACGCCGCTGTTAAACAGCAGCATCTTGCTGATGAAGCCGTTGGTGGGCGGAATACCCGCCAAGGCCAAGGCTCCCACAAAAAAGAGTACACCAGCCAAGGGCAATTGTTTGCCCAATCCCGTCACCACGGCAAACGCCGCTGACTTCACCAAGGCGCGGCTGGCCACAAAGCCCGCCAGCATAAGCATGGCTGCTTTAACGAGGCTGTGGTTGACGGTGAAGATCAGCGCAGCGGCAATGGAAAGCGACGTTCCCCAGCCAATGCCCACCAGAATGAAGCCAATTTGCGCCAGCGTAGAATAGGCCAGCATTCGCTTCACGTTGTGCGTGCCAATGGCCGACAGTCCGCCAAAAAAGATGCCAATAACGCCCAAAACAATTAGCAGCGTTTGGATGAGTGCCGCCTGCTCTACAAAAAGCAGCGTGGTCATTCGCAAAAAGCCGTAGATACCCAACTTTACCACCACCGACGAGAGCATGGCAGAAACGGCCGTTGGTGCGGCCGTATGGAAATCTGGCTGCCAAAAGTGGAAAGGAAAAACCGCGCTTTTGATCATGAAGGTAGCCATCAGCAGCGCAATGCTAGTGGTTAACAAGGGGGCCTCCGGGTTTTGGGCAATGCGCTCGGCCAAATCAGCTAGGTTGAGCGTGCCGTAACTCACGTACATGGTTCCGTTAACCAACAGCAGAAAGGTTGCTGCCAGCAGGCTGATATAGAAGTATTTGTACGCAGCCTCTGTGCCAAACTTGTCGTCTGAGATGGCCGTCAGCACCGTGCCAGAAATGACCAGCAGCTCAATAAAGACAAACAGATTGAACAGATCGCCCGTTAAAAAGCTGCCCGTCAACCCAGTCGTTAGCATGAGGAAGAGCGGATAAAAGCCGGGGTAGCGCACGTTTTTATCCTTTGCGCCCAGGGCATAGACCGTGCCCAGCAGCAGCACCACTTGGCTCATCAGGGCCAGCAGGCTGCCCAGCAAGTCGCCCACAATGGCGATGCCAAAGGGTGCTATCCAGCCACCGCCGTAGAACACAACGGGTTCCCCCGTTTGCTGTACCACCCACAAGAGATAGCTGATGCTGGTTACGGCCGTCCCCAACACTCCCAATGTCCACATTCCTTGCCAGCGTGGGGCGCGCATTAAAAACAGGGCAATTACCGCTCCAAAAAACGGAATCAAAATCGGCAATAAAACAAGATGATTCATCGCTTTAACCTTTCAATTTCATCCATGTTGCTCGTTTCATACCGCGCCGAAATCACCGCCAGTAGTGATAAGACAAAAGCCAAACCGCCCATGCTAATCACAATTGCGGTCAGAATGAGTGCCTGCGGCAAGCCGTCGCTGGGATTGGCCGCGCCGTCGTAAGCAGGTTCCGTGCCCAAAAACGCGCCCGTACTAAGTAAAAACAGGTTAATCGCGCTCGATAAAATGATCAGACCAATGGCGGAGCGAATCACGTTCCGCCGCAGGATTTGGTAAATGCCTATGGCAAACAGTAAGCCAATTACCAATGCGGTCAAAAGTTCCATCAAATAGCTCCTATCGACTATTTTCTACAGTTTGCCCCAGGCCTTCGGGGTGGCCAAGCGTATTGAGCATGAAAAAGACGCTGCCCAAAACGCTAAGGCAAATAGCCACCTCAAACAAAAACGAACTGCTCAAGTTAAAGCCCGTCGGTAAGGGCAAATTTAGCATTGCGCCATAATCTACGGTGGACAAAAAGGTGCCGTTAATGAGCCAGCCAGAGCCACCTGCAAGCAGCAGCAAAAAGATGCCAGAAGCAATGAGCGGCGTACTGAGCCACTTGTACCGTTCCCGCGTTTCCGCATAGCCAAACACCACGTAGGCAAAGGCAATCGCTAAGCTGATAATGACGCCAGCGGTAAAGCCATCCCCAGGCTGATCGTGTCCATACATCATGTGGGTGGCACCGACGACAATGGCCAGGGGCAGCGAGATGCGAGCCAGCGTTTGTACAAACACAGAGGTGCGGTAGCCAAAAATGCCAAACGAGGGGAGGTTGCTGGACAATGGCCGTTCCTCACCCATCTTATCCCCCACTATCTGTGCTGCCTGCCGCAGCAGCGTAAACATCCCCAGCCCCGCCATGCTGAACACCGCAATTTCAATCATCGTGTCCAACGCCCGGAAATCCACAATAATTGCCCCTACAACATCTTTAGCGGCGGTAAGCGGCTTGGCATTATCCATAAAAAATGGCGTGATTATACTTTCGCGCTCCCGGCTGGTGAGGGCAAACAGGGTAATCACCGTCACCACCAGGCCACTAGACGCAGCAATAAAAATATTGCGAATTCGTTCGCCGGTTCCGCTGGCGAGGTTCAGCGCCAGGGCGTTTTGCCGCTCTTTGCGCGGCAGCAGGCGCAGCGCCAGCACCAAAATCACCACCGACAAAATATCAACCACCACCTGCACCAGTGCCACGTCTGGGGCTGGTTCCAGCACCATGAGCACCGCAATGCTCAGACCAGAGGCGCCCAGAGCCACGATGGCGGCAAAATCTCGCTTGAGCAAAACGCTAGCGATGGCTGCTCCCACGGCCACCAAAATAGCCACTAGGCGCAAAAAGTCCTGGCTGCCAGTCCAGCTAAAATGCACATCATCCTGCACCGTGAGCAGCAGTTGGCTAAATTGGCCTTGGGTAAACAGCAGCACCAGCCCCACCATGCCCACAATAATGACGGAGAGGTAAAAGCGCAGACGGCCGTTCTGCAAGCGTGTTACCTGGTTAGCTAACCAATCAATGCCGTGCAGTGTAGCGGCAAAGCTCCGGTTCAAATCTAGTTGCGGCGCAAAACTGTCTTGCCACTGCCGGATGGCGTGCCTGAAGTAGAAAATCCCCACACCCAGTGAAATGGCAATCGTGGAAAGCAGAAGTGGCACATTCAGACCCGTCCATAAAGCCAGCGATACTTTGACCTCACCGCCAAAGGCAGTACCTGCGGCTTTGGCCAACAAAGTGGCCAAAATTTCTGGCTCTGGCAGCAAGCCGATGGCCAGTGAAAGCACGGCAGGAATGGCTGGCGCGAGCAGCATGAGTTTAGGAGCTTCATGCGCTTTGCTTACAGCTTCCCCCGGCTTGCCCCAAAAGGTGCCCACCACCAGTAGGCCAGCTTGTGCCAGCATGAGCGAGCCAGCCACAACGGAACCAGCCGCCAGTACCCAGCTAATAAAAGTTGGCAGCGAGGGATGAACGGCCGTTGCCAACAACGTCTCTTTCGCTAAAAAACCAAACATCGGCGGCAGCCCGGCCATAGATAACCCAGCAATAATGGCGATAACGGCCGTTATCGCCATTTTTTCTCGTAGCCCACCCAGCAGTCGTAAATCCCGTGTGCCGCTTTCAAGATCTACCGTGCCAGCCACCAGGAACAAGGCACTCTTGTACAGCGCATGAGCCAGCACGCCCACCACCAACGCCTTGAAAGCAATGTCCGTATCTTGCCCAATGAGCATCATAAGCACCCCCAGCTGGCTTATGGTGGAGTAAGCCAATAGTGCCTTCAAATCATTTTGCTTTAGCCCCAGGTACGCGCCCAGCACCATCGTGATGAGGCCGATGATGCTGAACAGCCAAAACCACAGTTCCGTCTCGCCCAAAACTGGATTCAGCCGCGCCATCAGGTAAATGCCCCCTTTCACCATGGTGGCGGAGTGCAGATAGGCACTGGCTGGGGTAGGGGCACTCATGGCGCGCGGCAGCCAGATGTGGAACGGCCATTGGGCACTTTTGGTAACGGCCGCCAGAGCTAACAGTCCTAGCATCAACGGATACAGTCCGCTTTCACGCAGCAATTCACCGCTGGCAAGAATTTCAGCCAAGCTGGTTTGCCCACTGACGTTAGCCACAATGAGGAGGCCAAATAGCAGGGCAATGCCGCCACCCCCGGTTATTAATAGTGCCTTAAATGCACCTTGTCGCGCTTCAGGATAGTTATATTTGTAGGCAACCAGCAGAAATGAGGTGATGCTGGTGCCTTCCCAAAATAGAAACAGGGCAATGATGTCCCCAGCCATCACCAGGCCCAGCATCGCGCCCATAAACAAGAGGAGGTAGCTCAGAAAGCGCCAGGCAGAAGGCTCATTCTGAAAGTAGTAGCCAGCGTAAACAATAATGAGCGTGCCGATGCCGGTAATGAGCAGGGCAAATAGCAAGCTCAGTCCATCCAGGTAAAAACTAAAGTTGATGTTGAGGCTAGGCAGCCAGGTGAGGCTCGCTATAAGCGTTTCGCCACCGTTTATAAGGCTGACTTTTTGCAGCAGCAGCACAAATGAGGTAAACGGAGCAACCGCCAGCAGCCAGGCAAGAGAGAAACGGCCGTTGCCAGCTTTGAGTAAGTTCGTTTGGCCAACACCCACAGCGATTAGCGCAGCCAGAAAGATAAATACAAACGGAAGAAAAAGCGTACTGTCTTGCATGAAAATCCAAAGAAATGTTGGGCAAAATAAGAACCGACATTCATGCCCAAAAAGGGTACGAATGTCGGTTTGTTTGGTAATAATCCTAGGTAATTGTGTGGTGCTTATTTGTACCGAATGTTGATATTTTGATTTTTATCAAAAAAATAATAAAAAGTCAAGACTGGAGAGACGAATAACAAAAAACCGCTTCCTTCCGAAGAAGAAAGCGGTTATTGTTTGCTCGTGCACCAGGAGGGGTGTGCCTCGAGCGATCCAGTTTTTGCCGAAGACTTGAGGAGGAGGGTGGCTTTCGCCGATGGCTAAACTGTAAGCTCGATCAATTTGTTCCAGTCGCGTTTCTCTCGTGCCAGTTTGGGGGAGGAGTTCTTTCCTCAAGTCTAAACTAATCAAGCCTTTCGGCATTTTACAACAAATTTTTATGTTTGTCACGCCCGAAACCGCTCTTTTTCGCACTTTTTAGGCCCATAGTACCGATTATTGCCATTTTACACGACGTTATTCAGTGGATTTGGCAAAAAACTGAATAGTTAATGAGACTTGCTCGCTCACATTTGCCACGCCTGGCGCTTGGGGAATTTCTAATTGGAAAGCGTTGCGGTCAATTTGGCTGGTTGCAGTGCCGCTAAGTTGGGTACGGCCGTTTGCCGTCACGGTTCCCTCAAAAACCACAGGTTGGGTAATATTACGTATCGTTAACTCCCCTTCAACCACAATAGAAACAAGTTCCTCGGTCACAAATTGTTCTGGCAAGCCAATGATTTGGGTGGGTGAGAAAGTGATAAATTCGTGAGCTTCTGTATCCAAAATGAAGCCGTGAATGGCATTATCTCGGAATTCGTTCTCTGTTGCTAGGGTGCGTGCATTTATCAAAATGGGGCCAATTTGGCTTTCGTTTGGCGAATCAAAGTTGACAGCAATTTGCCCCGCCACTTGCCGACTACTGCCAACGGCCGTTGTTGGCAATCCACGTAAAACTTCGGCAATCTCAAAAGTAACCTCTGAGCTAGCCGACTGAATTTCGAAGATGGTAAATTGTGCGCTATTGCCTTCGAGAGCAAGGGGAATGGCGGTTAGAGGCGCAGTAGGCGTACGGCTGGGCTGTAAAAATAGCACCCACACCACGCCAATCAGCACGGCACCTACACCCATCACAATAACGCCGCCAAGCAATGTCTTATCTTTCATCTACAGTGCGTTCCCTCAAAAAAGTTTGTTTGTGCCAAAGTGCTCAATGATTGTATAAGCAGTGGAAACTTATGCAATTCGATTAGGCAGTGACTTCGGCGCGCAGGGCATCGGCATCCAGAATCGTGATACGGCCGTGTTCAAACCAAATCAGATAGCGTTCCCGAAAGTCCCTCAGGATTTTATTCGTGCTTTCGCGCGTGGCACCGATGAGGCTAGCCAAATTTGTTTGGGTCAGCGTCATATCAATGATCACGCTGTCTGCTTCAATACGGCCGTAATCCTGTGCCAGTTCTAGCAGCTTGCGTGCCAGCCGCTGCGACACGGGCAGCGTAGCCAGGCTATCCATCTGCCGTGTGTTGTACCGCACCCGGTGCGTTAGCTCCTTCATGAAGTTGAGCGCCAGTTGCGGAAAGCGCTGCATGTGCAGCCGAAAGCTCTCGCGGCTGATGGTGTAGAGCAGCGTTTTGTCTAGGGCAACGGCCGTTGCTGAACGTGGCAAGCCGTCAATCACCGCCAATTCACCGAACATGTCCCCTGGCCGCCCAAACAAAATGACGGAGGTTTCGCTCCCGTCTAATCCGTTGACATAAATGCGAACTTGCCCTGACTGAACCAGGTACAAAACGCGCCCAGGGTCTCCCTCACGAAAAATAACGTCCCCTTGCCCAAATTTGCGCGGCTGCACATCTTTTGAGATGGAGCGCAATTGTTCAGTTGTGAGTGCCTGAAACAGAGGAATCTTCTGTAAAAATCGTATCATGTTCATTGGTTGCTTTTCCCTCCGGAAAGACGACACTGGCTGATAAATTGGTTGAATGCTCATTTTCGTACCTCCCGAAAAGAGTTTGTGTTATGGAGAAGTTCAACTTTTGTAAAAGTTGAACTTCTTTGGTTATGGTTGGCTTATGAAACAAGCCGGAACGCGATGCCTACAGAAACTGCCAATGCAATGCTGGCAAGCAGTTCGGCCAGATAGACCGGGGCACCCTCATCCTGGGCCACTTCGGGCCATTCCATAAGCAGCCGGGGCAAAATAACCAACGGCACCAACAGGTATTGGCCGACAGCGACGAATGTTGTCATGAGCAGCCGCTCCAGGATGCCTAAATATTTGCTGGAATCGCCAAACTGGGGGGCTGTGCCTTGCACGAGCCCGTAAGCGGTGAATTTTACAAGCACCCAGGCAGGCATGGTAACAAAGGCGTAACCCAGCAGGTAAATGAGCAGCAGATCACTTTGCAGCAGTGCCAGGCCGTTTTGCACAATGACTGCCAGGTTCAAGTAACCACCACCAGCCAGCGCCAGTGTGATGACAATGAAATGAGCGGCCTGATCCAGCCCAAAGCGCGCTAGTTCTGGAATGGGTAGCTTTACCCGCAGTTGGATGGCATCAATAACAAAGTGAGCGACGCCGATAACAATGACCCAAGGCCACCAGCCGGGATTGAAAGGCAGGATGAACAGCCAGGTGACGGCCAATACAACCAGGCAGTGGACAATCACGCCCGCCATGGCCCGGCTTTTCCACGCGGCCAGGCTGTTCCACTGTAAAATGTAGTCTCCAACGAGATGAGCTAAAAACATGGCGATGATCATCAGTGACCTCCTGTAACCTGTATCTTACACACGGTGGGCAGACTGTCTGTTTAGGGGTTGACAGTGTGCCCGTCTGCTAATCTACCCATACCATAAACCAGATAGCGTGGGGGCGCTGTGAGATTTTTCACACGGCCGTATAACCAGAGCAAATGTAAGGGAAACGGCCGTCTGCATCCGATGAAAAACCCTGTTCCATCTGCTGTAATTTTGTGCGGCTTTTTTGATGTCATATCGCTGGATGCCAATTGTCACAAAAAGCTCGTGACAAATGTCACTATGGGTTGGGGGGCAGCCCGGTAAAATCGGTCAAATCAAGATGTGGAGTTTAGAGGTCAACAATATCTATGTTTCAAATTAGCCGACGCGCAGATTACGCCGTAAGAATAATGATTGAGTTGGGAATGCAGGCTGAGGGGATGTTCCTTTCGGCAAGGCATATTTCGGCAAAAACGGCCGTTCCCAAAGCATTCCTGCACAAAATCACGGCCGATCTGGTGCGTGCTGGCCTCATTGAGACTCAAACTGGCCCTTATGGTGGCTTATCGCTGCAAAAGCCATGCAGCGAGATTAATTTGCTCCATGTGATTGAAGCGATTGAAGGGCCTGTGTGCCTGAACATTTGCCTCATTCGCCCCCAGGAGTGCAATCGGGATCGTTTTTGCCCGGCACACGATGTGTGGGGTAAGCTGCAATTGATGATAGTCAACGAACTGCAAGCCAAAACTTTGGCCGATCTGGTTGCCGAGGCAAAGCGTTTGCAAATGACCCCGCGCGTTGCCCGTATTGGTATTCCGTATCTTGAGGTGCAGCCGGCTAGCGGTGTTGTTTCTGGGGGACAAAGTTAGCGATGGCTGCTTCTGCATCTTCTGCGGCAACACCTTATCGCTCATCTGGCATGCTGATCTGGCGGCTCTTTTTTGGTTTGTTTGGGCTGATGGCCGCAGGCGTTATCTGGTTTTCTACCGCGCGGCCAATTACCGTGCTGCCGCGCATAACGCTGGCACCGGGCTTTTTCTTTACAGACCAGAGTGGCGAAAAGTTCACCAGTGAAGAGTTGCGCGGCCAAATTGCCCTTTACAACTTTAGTTACACCAACTGTACTGAGCCTTGTCTGCAAACCAGCCATATGATGGCGCAGGTACAGTCTCGGTTGCCAGAAATTGCGTCTTCTGTCCCGCTGAAGCTGGTTACTTTTTCAATTGATCCGGCACGGGATGGTACAGAGGAGCTTACGACATTTGCGGAAGAGATGGGGGCAGATACGGTCGTCTGGCACTTTGCTACAGGCGGTGAACAACAGTTGAAGTCGGTGATAGGTGGGGGATTTTCTGTTTTTTATGCCCAACGGGAAGATGGTACTTTCAAGCTAGACCCTGCTTATTTTTTGGTAGATGGCAACGGCGTGATTCGGGCTGAGTACCGCACAGACACGCCCGATATCGAGATTATCCTGCGAGATTTTGGGCTGTTAGCAGCCGAGGTTGGCCACAGTGAAGGGATTTACCGCTATGCCTATGAGGCGGCGCATCTCTTCTCTTGCTATCCGCGATAGGAATATGACATGAGCGGTATGACGGAAGCAGCAAACAACCAGAAAGCGAAGATGCCCTTTTGGAAAACCCAGCTATTTCGGTTGGCACTTTTAGGTTTAGGTATCGGGGTTGGGCTGGGCGCACTGTTTTTGGCGGTACGGCCGTTGTTTGGCCCAACAGAGTGGAACGGGATGGAAATTCAATCCAATACGCCCGTGACCAACTTTACGCTAACAGGCCCCAACGAACAGCCCGTCAGCCTGGTGGAATTTCGGGACAAGGTGGTGATGCTTTACTTTGGCTATACCTACTGCCCCGATGTATGCCCAGCCACTATGGTGGAACTGCGCGACGCTTTAGAAATTTTAGGCAATCGTGCTGAAGACGTGCAGGTAATCATGATCACGGTAGACCCGGAGCGGGATTCTGCCGAGGTTTTAAAAGAGTATCTGGCTCATTTTGATGAATCTTTTATTGGCTTAACCGGCACGCCAGATGAGCTAATTGCGGTTACTGCTCCGATGGGCATCTTTTTTGAGCGACACGAAGGCACCGAAGCATCTGGCTATCTGGTTGACCACACGGCTTCTGTGGCTGTGCTGGATAAAGATGGCAAGCTGCGCCTCATTTACCCATTTGGCATTACAGGCGAAGAGATCGCGGCTGATCTTAAATATTTGGTGCGTGAATAACTTTGTTGATGACTGCATTGTGTAGCAGGAGGCGAACTGCACACAGGAGCAGCAAATTTTTAGGGATAAGTACGATTTTGTGCTTATCGAAGAAAGGTTGAAGGAGGTTTTAGTATGGACAACGATAAGAAGTACAAAACTCCGCAAGGGACTGTTGCCCTCGTCATTTTGTACGTTCTCCTCATTATTGCGCTGTGGGGAAGTGCTTACCTGACGATGTTGGCAAGGGGAGTGACCGGATGATCCACATAGATCCGCGTGAACGCAATTTCATTGTTGGCACGACGATTCTGTTGCTGATATTTGGAACGGCCGTACTGGTGAGCAGTTTTGCTTTTGGCTTTCAGGTACCTGCTCCTGTTGAACGGATCGATCCGAAAACTGTGGCGACGCCAGGCGAATCTCGGTGGGCTGATCCTGAGGAAGAACGTTTTTGCAGATTGGCTCCTTACAAGTTCGAAGCCCACGTTCTGGCACAGATCTGGCGATTTTCGCCAGGGGAAATTCGGGTTCCGGTAGGCTCAACGGTTACTTTTAAGATTACCAGCAAAGATGTTCAGCACGGTTTTTACTTAAATGGAACCAATATCAATATGATGGTGCTGCCTGGTGAAGTGTCTCAGCTCACAGCTACGTTTGATGAACCGGGGGAATACAACTTTATCTGCAATGAATATTGTGGCATTAACCATCAGATAATGTATGGCAAGCTAATAGTGGAAGATATAGAAGATAACGAAGAAATGTATGATGAATGCGCTCAATGAAATTGCCCAACCGGTAAGACAGCCTTCTGTTTCGCTGTGGCGAACGGCCGTTGTTCTTTTTAAGCTCCGTATTGTTTCTTTGTTGCTGCTGTCTGCGTTTGGTGGGGCAGGGTTAGGCACTATGATCGCTGGGCGGGCTTCCGCTTGGGATTGGGTGCTGTTGGCCATCACCGGCACGCTGTCGGCAGCAGGCGCATCTGGCATTAATCAATACCTGGAGCGGGAGCGCGATAGCAAAATGAATCGCACCGCTGCCAGGCCATTGGCAACCGGCCAGATCGAAAATCCTCAAATGGTTCTGCTGTTGGGGGTTGGCATGGTTTTAGGAGCAACCGGATTGGCCACTGCATTTAACTTGGCATTGGCGTTTTGGGTATTTTTGGGTGCTGCTATTTATGTGGGTGTGTATACCGTTTGGCTCAAGCCCCGCACCACGCTCAACATCGTGATTGGTGGGGCCGCGGGTAGCTGTGCTGTCATTAGCGGCGGCGCAGCAGTTGGGGCCTGGTCGGCGTTGGGCGTATGGATTTTGGCGGCTTTGGTTTTTGTCTGGACGCCGGTTCACTTTTGGGCCTTGGCTCTGGCTTACCGCTCGGACTATATCAAGGCAGATTACCCGATGCTGCCGGCACGGGTTCCGCCCATTGTGGCTGCCCGCTGGACGGCCGTACACACCATTCTCACAGCGGCGGCAGGCATGGCACTCGGCTTTTGGCCAACGGTGGATTGGTTTTATCTGGTGCCGATTGGCTTGGCAACGGCCGTACTCATCGTGCGAACCGCTGCGCTACTTATAGCTCCTGCCGAAAAAGCCCCCGCATTTGCCCTGTTCCATTTCTCAAATCTATATCTAGCACTCGTGCTGGTTGTTGTCTTGCTCGCCAGCTTGTGGAGGTAAAAATTTATGTATGCAAGCGTTAAAAAAATGACGGGCTGGTACCTCGGCGTTGGTATGGCAGCCCTTTTCATCGGGGGGTCAATAGGCCCTTTTCAAAAACTTGAACACGTGGGAATCAACCTTTACCCCAGCCTGCAAAGTGTCGGGCTAAATAACTACTACCAAGGGTTGACCATTCATGGTGTCCTGAATGCCTTAGTGTGGACCACATTCTTCATTGTCGGGTTTCTCACCTTTACTACTGTGCATAGCCTAAAGCGTGAACTAACCCATCCTAAACTTAACTGGGCCAGCTTCTACGTTATGGTTATTGGCTTGGTCATGGCAGCCGTACCCGTTTTACTGAATGCGGCAACCGTGCTGTTCACATTTTATCCGCCCCTTCAGGCGTCTCCTTACTATTACATTGGCCTTACGTTGGTTGTAATTGGATCCTGGGTTGGTGGCTGGGGAATGTTCCTCACGCTGCGTGCTTGGCGTAAAGAAAATCCAGGTGAAACCACCCCCTTTATTGCCCTCGCCTCAAACATTACCATGGCGATGTGGCAAATTGCGACGTTGGGTATTGCCATTGAGATGCTTTGGCTCATTATTCCCTGGTCTTTGGGTTTGGTAGACGGTGTCGATCCGCAATTGGCGCGTACCTTCTTCTGGTTTACCGGGCATCCCATTGTTTACTTCTGGTTATTGCCAGCTTACGTCTCTTGGTACGGTATGGTGCCCAAGCAGATTGGCGGGAAGTTGTTTAGCGAACCATTGGCTCGGTTAGTCTTCTGGCTTTTCTTGCTGCTGTCTATCCCCGTCGGCTTACATCATCAATATGTAGACCCTGGCGTACCTCAGGGCTGGAAGGTTGTTCACGCCGTTCTTACCTACTCCCTGTTCATCCCCAGTTTGCTGACGGCCTTCAATGTGATTGCCTCGCTAGAAATTGGCGGACGTGCTCGTGGCGGTACTGGGCTGCTGGGTTGGATTCGCACCCTGCCGTGGGATAATCCATCCTTTACGGCGCAAAACCTAGCCATGATCTTGTTTGCCTTTGGCGGTATTGGTGGTCTCACCAACGCTTCTTACAACTTGAACTTGGTGATTCACAATACCATCTGGATTCCTGGCCACTTCCACCTGACAGTGGGCTCTGGCGTGACGCTGACCTTCTTTGGTATTGCTTACTGGCTGGTGCCAAAACTCGCCAACAAACCGCTGTTTAGCAACAAAATGGCACTTTGGCAAGCATGGACCTGGTTTGTGGGCATGTTGCTGATGTCTAACGGCCTGCACATTTTGGGGCTGAACTTTGGTGCGCCGCGCCGCACGATGTTGGGTATTGCGCCTTATGCTTCGTCTGATTGGCAACCGTTGTTAATTGAGGCGGCTTTGGGCGGCATTATCCTAGGCGTGAGTGGCTTGTTATTCTACATCAACATGATCGGTACCGTGCGTTCTAAGCAAACTTTGACAGAAGCAATCAAGATGCCAGTGGCAGAACCGATGGAAGTGCATCCAACACCTGCCTGGTTGGATACGTGGCGGCCGTGGGTTGTGGCTACGTTGGTTCTCATTGCTGTTTCTTATGGGCCCCTATTGGTATATCTAATCTCAAATCTGAACATGACATCCCCCGGTTTTAGCAATTTGTGGGGTGGTTAGAGTTGGAATCTGGTAAAATAGTGGATACCATTCAAATATTTAAAACCTAAAATGGAGGTCGCATATATGCGAAAATTAACGTTAACGATTTTATTGGCTTTGCTGTTTGCTTTTGGTCTCACTGCTTGCGGTGGTGGCGATGAGGAAGCAGCAGATGGTGGTGGCGATTCCAGCACCAGCAGTGTTGGGGATGCTGCCAGAGGCGAAGAGTTATTTAACCAAAATCCTATTGGTGCAGCTGGTGCGCCTGGCTGTGGCACTTGTCACTCGTTAGAGCCAGGTGTGGTGATTGTTGGGCCATCCCAATCTGATGTAGGTGCTCGTGCAGAAACGGCCGTTGAAGGTATGTCGGCTGAAGAGTATTTGCGGGAATCTATTGTGGATCCTGAAGCTCATCTTGCTGAAGGTTTTGGTTCGGGTCTCATGCACCCAACTTATGGTGAAGACCTAACCAATTCGCAAATCAACGATTTGGTTGCCTTTTTGCTAACATTGAAGTAACCAATATGTTTTAATAATATGTGGTGGTTATTTGGCAAACGCTAGGTAACCACCACTTTTTGTTTCATCTAGATGGGGGAGGGCTTCGTCTAAAAGCCTGACTCAGCCAACTGCTGCAAAGCTCATGTCACGATTAGGAAGAAAAAAAGAGCCGGAACTCAGTAGCTGGCAGCGTAAGCCCGCTCCCTGGGCTGTGTGGCTAGAACGGATGACGCTTTGGCTGGAACGGCCGTTTAATAAACTCACTGGCACGCCCCAACTGAACCCCTTTTACCACACCGGTACCATCGCTGTGCTGCTGACGCTGGTTGTGGGCATTACCGGCTTTTACATTTTTCTCTTCTATAAATACGGCTTTGAGGAATCTTACCTGGCGGTGGTGCGGATGAACGACCAGTTCATTGCCCGCACGATGCGCGCCGTCCACCGTTACGCCTCTGGTGCGTTGGTGGTCACAACCTTGCTCCATGCCTACCGCACGCTGTTTATGGAGCGTTTTCGCGGGCAGCGCTGGCTAGCCTGGGTCACGGGCATTGTCCTGACGATCATTATTTGGTTGGCTGGCGTAACGGGATACTGGTTGGTAGTTGATACCCGCGCTCAGCTCATCACCGATGGCTTTGTGCGCTTTCTCCGTCGTTTTACCCCGTGGGCAGACAATTTCATCATTTGGATAACCCGCGCTGAACTGAGCGGTGAAAGCTGGCCCATCATGCTCATTTTGTTGGCGATTCATGTGGTGCTCTTTTTGGTAGTGGCCTACTTTTTCTACCTGCATATTCGCCGCATCAGCCGCGCCAAATGGTTGCCAGATATGTATTTGGTTGTTGGCACAATGCTGGTGCTCATTTTGGTGGCGATTTTTTTCCCACTGCGGAACCTGCCTGCGGCCAACAGCGTGAATTTGCCAGAAAGCATCACCCTCGACCCGCTTTTCCTCTTTTATTTGCCCACCGAAGGGGGTGGGGTGACTCCCTGGCTTTGGGGAGGATTGTTGCTGATTACGGCCGTTGCCGTCGCTCTTCCCTGGATTACCCGCGATCATTCTGAGGCCGAAGCGAGTGGTGCAAAAACAGTCGGCTTGCCGACGATCAACATTGTAGATGAACGCTGCACTGGCTGCACCATTTGTGCGCTAGATTGCCCTTATGAGGCCATCAAAATGGTGGAACGGGACGATGGCCTGCCCCATAAATATATTGCCGTAGCTGACCCCCAAATGTGCGTCTCCTGCGGCATTTGTGTAGGCTCCTGTGACTGGTATGCAATTTCGCTGGGGGAGTCGCTGCCAGAACTGCCGTGGCATGTTGTCTCGCAGCGCTTGAGATTGGCCAAGGCCAGGGCACCCCAGCAGCCGATCCGGCTGGTGTTTACCTGTGATAGACATGCCGCCCTGAGTGCACGACCGTTCTTAGTCGAAAATGAGTTAATGGTGGGGGAAACGGCCGTTGAAATCATACCCTTGCCTTGCGTGGGGACGCTGCTGCCCAACATGATGCTCCAGGCGCTAGAAGCCGGAGCCGATGAGATTCAGGTCATTGGCTGCCCGCCCGATGATTGCCGCAACCGAGAAGGGAACACTTGGATCGAGCGGCGGCTTACCCGGCAGCGTGTGCCGCGCCTAAAGCGGGATCACGCCAACGCTCCCATCACCGCCGCCTGGGTGGCCCCGGACGATTTTACGGCGGCACTGAATGCACCGCAGCCCGTGGCCGAAAATTCCGATGGCAAACCAGATTTCGTGGCGGCACGGGGCATGTTCCCCCACATTTCGCGTCGTAGCTTGGCCATGTTGTTTGTGATGATGGTAGTAGTTTTACTGGCGCAGGTTTTCCTGACGGATGTGCCATTCAGTTCTCGCAAGGCGGTGGATACGGCCGTTGTGCGTACAATTGTAGAGAACCCAGTGGCTACTTACGATCACCTCGTGCAACCGGACCCGGAACGGCCGTTCACCCTGCAACTTGCCGTGGATGGGGAGGTTTTAAGCGAGCAAAGCTACGATTTAGCCACCTACGCCACCCATGAATCTGCCCCCTTTGTGGCCGAACACAGCATTGCCCCTGGGGAACACTTGGTGCGGCTCGCCTTTGTGGATGAACAATTTGGCGAAATTGTGAATCTTATTGAGGAAACGGCCGACCTTGCCGCTGGGGACATCTGGCGCGTCATTTACGAACCGCGCGGTACCGCAAAAATATTCAAATAGATCCAACATCTTTTGGCAAGCACTTATGTGTAAAAATTAGCTGAAGATTTTCCATCAATAAAATTTACGGCAATCTGCAATAGTTCATGTTGCCCGTCGGCAAGCTGCCAGCTTAAAACTTCTTCAATCGGTAAAAAGTGGGTGCTGGTGACGTAAAAGTCTTCCTCGATAGCTTCTGGATAGAATTGGCCTGCCTGGGCGACAAAAATAGACCAGAAAAAGTGGGTGTGTGGGTATGGGTAGTCTGCTGGTTTTGGGTTGAGGTGTTGAAAGTGGATAGTGCCGATAACGGCCGTTTCCCGCACCAACCAACCAGTTTCTTCCAAAAGCTCCCTGTGCAATGTTTCCAAAATCGTCTCCTCTGGCTCCCGCCGTCCACCAGGAATGATGTATGGCTCGTTTTGATGATCCCGAATCACCATCACCTCATCGCCACGCAGCAAAATGGCTCTGGCGGAGCTGATGAGTTTGTCTGGGGGGAGAGTAGTGCAGAGGTAGGTTTGTTGGCGGAGGGGGAGTGGATGATTGTGCCATTGCCAGGTGGGGGATGCGGTGGCAACGGCCGTTTTTCCCTGCAAGAAGTTTTTTACTATGCTTGACACCAAACGACTCCTTCAAAAAAAGCAGGACCCCGAGATGCACAGAGAGAAAAATCTACGCTAATCCGCGAAATCCGTGGCTATTCCCCCGTTCATCATGGCGACAAGCCGCTCCTCCAGCAGGCCGTAGCCCGTGGTGCGTACCTCTAGCGGCAGTTCCAGATAATCCGCTGCTTTTTGCGCCTGGGCAATGAGGTCTGGGTTTGGGTTTTGTGCAAGGTAGACGATGCGTTTGTAGTTGCGAAAGTAATCTTCTTTTAAGTCTGGGAAGCGATCCAGCCCTAGCCCCTTCAAAATGGTGCCCTTAAAGCCACGCACCAAAAAATCGGTGAGGAAGAAGGTGCCAGGCTCCTCGTCCATCAGTTCCTGGAAGGTAGCGCCGCCGTACATTTCGTAGCAGTGCGGGCCGTCAATGCGTTCCAGATTATACTTGGTTGCAAGCTTGTCTACTGCGCCCCGCGAACCACAGTCGCCAAAGCCAATTAGCACCCTGTCGAACCGATCACGAATTTCCAGGTAGCGTTTTTCCACATCCGGGGCGATGCGTTCTGGGTACATATGATCCATTGCCGAAATGCCAAATACCTCGGCGTCCCAGCCGTGTTTTTGCACGATGTCTAAAATTTCGCGGGCCAATGCCCCGCAGAAAATGATGGCTGTTTTCATGGGTTGTCCACAGAAGATGACAGTCACCTGCGAGGTGACTGTCATCTTGGTAGCAAGATATTAAATCGTTCCCGAACGGCCGCATCAACCTCAGCAAGCAGTGGGCTGGGGCGATGGGTTTTGAGTAGCCGCTTCGCCTTGCGCCGGGCAGCTTCGCGCATGTCCAGGCCACCGTCGGCTTGCCAATTGTCGCGGCTTTGGCGATCGGCCGTATGCGGGTAGTAAAATTCGGTGTGCATCAGTTCCAAACTTTGCTGCGTGCCTAAAAAGTGACCGTCACCTTTCACCACCTGCTCAATGACGTCTAGCGACAGCGTTTTGTCAGTCACTTCAATGCCGCGCACCATTCGCATGATGCTGCCGTTGATGTCATCGTCAATCACAAACTGCTCATAGGCAACCGTGAGCATGGATTCCAAAAATCCAGCGGAATGGTGGATGTAGTTGGCACCAGCCAGAGCTGCGGCCAGGCCAGTGAGTCCTTTTTCATACCCGGCCTGCACGTCTGGCAGCTTGGCATCGCTAAGGCCAGAGGAGTTGTAGACGGGCAGATGGCAATATTGGCCAAGCTGGGCAACGGCCGCATTCATCAAGGCAAATTCAGCCGCACCCCCCACAAAGTTGCCCGTCCGCAAATCAGAGACAGAGGGGACGTAGCCCAGGACGACGGGCGTGCCCGGTTTGACGAGCTGGCAGTAAGTAATGCCAGCTAGCTCCTCGGCATGGATTTGCACGAGGGTGCCAGCCAGGGCAGCAGGGCTGGTAGCCCCAGCCTGCGGCGCACTAGAGAGGAAAACGGGCATCTCTTGGCGCACTACCTCGGTGAGTACCTCCACCGTCTCACCGGCGAACCTGAGTGGGCTGACTGTCCAGCTAGTGATGAAAGAGAGAAACGGCCGTTCCCTTAGTTTCTCCCGCCCCCCGGCAATCATCTCCCCTAGCTCCAGAACGTCTAGCAGGGATCGCACCGTGAAGCAGTTGCCCGTGACGTGTTTGGTGGTGTTGCTGAGAGCGGCGTAGTACGTATTCAGGTCTAAATCTTCGCTGGGGATGTCACGAGCAACGCAGGTGCGTAGGTAAAAATGGATGTTGTCCAGCGCGTCCACCAGCCGACCCACGTCGGCCACATCTTGCAGCGTTGTCTCGCGCACCCGCTGGCTAGCTAAATCCAGAATTTTAACGGCCGCACCGCCCGTGCCCATGTAGACGCGCTGCCCACCCAGCCACATGTCATGCTTGGGGTCGCGGCCTGCCAGAAAAACCTCACTTTGGGCGGTGCCTAGCGCATCTTGCACTAGCTGGCGGGGGATGAAAACGCGATTTTTGTGGGGGTCAATGGTGGCTCCGGCCGCTTGCCAGATGTCTCGGCATTCGGATGGCTGAACTTCGATGCCGATACGTTCCAGCACGTCCAGCGCGGCTTCATGAATGCGTACAACGTCTGGGTCGCGCAGCGGCTTGTACCAGCCACCGCTGGCTCCGGGGGAAACGACAGAGGGCAACGGCCGTTTTCCATTACTGTTCTTGTTTTCTTTGCGGCGGCGGCGTTTTCGCGGGCGTGACCCCATGCGTTCGTTACCCTCTGCGGCGGCTGCGACGACGTTGTGGGCGGTTCGGTGTGGCGGCAACGGCCGTTTCCACAAGTTGGCGCTCAATGGGGGCGTTGGCCAGCGCATCCCGCATGGCAACGATGTGGGTTGGCGTACTGCCGCAGCAAGCACCGATTATGCGTGCGCCGTAGTTGCGGACCTTCACGGCGTAGTCGGCCATTACCTCTGGCGTGCCGTTGTAATGCAGGTGCCCATTCACATATTCCGGGATGCCTGCGTTAGATTTAGCCACAAAAGGATAGGTCTGATTGGTGGCGTACATCGCCTGAATGACGGCTTCGATCTCTTCTGGCCCATTGCCGCAGTTGCCGCCGAGGGCAGCCAAATTCATCGCTTTTAGTTCAGTAAATGCTTGCACGGGGGTAACGCCCATCATGGTACGGCCGTTCGTGTCAAAGGTCATCGTGGCTACAATGGGTAGATCGGCGGCCTCGCGGCAGCCCTGCACGGCGGCACGCACCTCGTTTACATCGCTCATCGTTTCGATCCAGAAAATATCCGTGCCCCCAGCGGCCAGGCCTGCTGCCTGTTCGGCAAAGGCGACTACGGCATCTTCGTACCTCATGGCCCCAACGGGTTCCATAATTTCGCCCGTTGGGCCAATGGAGCCACCCACAACCACTGGACTGGTTGCCGCATCTGCCTCGGCGCGGGCCAGTTCTGCAGCGGCTTTATTTAACTCAAAGGCGCGGTCTTGCAGTTTGTGCAGCTTCAGGCGGAAACTGGTGCCGCCAAATGAGTTGGTGAGGATGATTTGCGCGCCAGCTTCGATGTAGCCGCGATGGACGGTGCGGATGCGCTCAGGGTGGAGAACGTTCCACATTTCGGGCGGGTCGCCTTGCTCCAGCCCAGCGGCCATGAGCATGGTACCCATGCCGCCATCGGCGATGAGGTAATCGTGGGTTGCCAAGAGTTGCTCTAATTTGCTCATAACGTTCTCCTCGAAAAGAAGTCACAAGGTGCTAGCTTACCGCTTTTGGTGGCAATGTCAAACCTTGCGCTCAAAAATGTTGGCTCACAGGTAAAAAGTGTGCATCAATGTGACAGTCACTTCTGAAGTGACTGTCACATAAAGGCAATTCACACACATTTCATAGATGAGCCAAAATGTTATGCTGAGGCGCAGGCGGATTGAATTTGTGGGATGTAGTTGGGAATTAGACTTACCCTCACCCCAGCCCTCTCCCTCAGAGGGAGAGGGAGCCAATTCCCTCCCCTTGGCAGGGCTGAGGGGAGGACATGTTTAGAGGGTTGAAAAAAGAATAGCTCATCAAGGACAATTCTGATGTGTTCCAAAACGTCAGAAGGAGGCCAAAATGAGCTATCCAGTACTTTATCAATGGAATCAAACAATCGCCAGCCAATTGCCTTGTCTCAATAGCTGGCAAGTCGATAACGTCGGCTTGTTTAGCCTGGGCATCATGCGAGCAGAAAGCTGCCAACAGCAACAGATTGCCCGCCAGGTTGCTACAGGCGAGAGGGTCGAAAGTTGTGCCCGTCGCTTGCGACGTTTTCTGGACAACAAACGTTTTCCTCTGCAAGCCTTCTTCAGCCAATGGACAGCCTGGATTGTCAGCCAGTTGCCACCAGGCAAGCTTTATCTGCTGGTGGATGAGACAAAGTTGCAAGACCGCTTGGCTGCCATGGTGGTTGGCGCTGCCTGGGAAGGACGTTGTATCCCTCTGGCCTGGCGTTGTTATATTGCCAACAATCATGACCAGTACCCAGCCGAGGGGCAAGTTGGCATGGTCACAGCCCTGTTGCAAACTGTCAAGAAGGGCATTGCAGCAGACAGAAACGTCGTGGTGTTGGCTGACCGAGGGATTGGGACATCTCCTGATTTGTGTCAGGCTGTGGCCAGCTTGGGTTGGTGCTATCTGTTTCGCGTTACCAGCATGACCAAAATCTGCACCGAGGCAGGCGATTTTGCCATTGCCAACATGGTACAGGCTGGTCAACAGTGGTCGGCTGATGGACTCGCTTTCAAGCAGCGCGGCCGGTTGCCAGCAACCGCACATGCGATTTGGAGCGCAGGCTATGACCAAGCATGGGCGTTGGTAACCAATGACACTACGCTGACTGGCTTTGAGTATGCCAACCGCAATTGGCAGGAGCAAAGTTTCCGCGACCTCAAAAGCGGTGGCTGGCATTGGGCAGACAGTCGGATTAGTCATCCAGACCATATGGATCGTCTGCTTGTTCTCCTGGTGGTCGCCTATGCTTGGTCGCTTGCTTTGGGAAGCGTTGCGGTTTCGCAAGGTCTTGCTCAACCAATGCAGCGTCATGCAGACGGCCGTATACGTCGTCATTGGAGTTTGTTCAAAGAGGGGCTTCAATTCTTCTTTGAGTTTGTTTTGAGACATAACCATTTTATCAATTTACAATTTACAATTCTTGCCCGACCCTAGGCTTGCCTGAAAAGGTGTCCTCCCCTCAGCCCAGGGGGGGGGTGAGGACTACGAGCGAATCGCGCTGCGAGTGCTGTGATGGGACGGTTCCATTGATCCCGAGATTGTGAGGAGTCACTGGAAAGAAAAACGGCCGTTTCTATGACAAGAAACGGCCGTTTACTGAAACTGTCGGGGTGACCGGATTTGAACCGATGACCTCTTCGACCCGAACGAAGCGCGCTACCAACCTGCGCCACACCCCGAAAAAAGCTATTGTACCAATTGTAAAATAGTTGAAAAGATTATGGGCTTATTGAGTATTGTGAACCCACGACCTCTTCGACCCGAACGAAGCGCGCTGCCAAACTGCGCCATGCCCCGAACAGTTGAGAATTATAGAGTAAGCGAAGGAGTTTGCAAGTGGCAAGTAGAAGGTTGCAAGTTATCTTTGCAGCACAGGCCACTTGCATACTTGCTGCCTGCACACTTGCCACCCCCACCCTGTTCCCCTTTTGCAACCCCTCTGTGCTACACTCCCATTCCTACAATTTTTACAAACAGGAGCTGAACATTCATGCGATTTCAAGATAAAGTTTGCGTCATTACCGGTGGCGCAGCGGGGATTGGCCGGGCAACGGCCGTAAAATTTGCCGCTGAAGGGGCTACCGTCGCATTTTGCGATCTCAACGAGGCCGATGGGCAGGCGCTGGCTGCTGAATTGGGCGAAAAAGTACACTTTACGGCCGTAAACGTCGCCGATCGGCAAGCGGTGCAAAGTTGGCTGGAGGATGTGGTGGCAAAGTACGGCCGTATAGACATCCTCATCAACAATGCAGGCATCACCCGCGACGCCCAGTTGGTGAAGATAAAAGATGGCGAACTGGTGAAGCAGATGGGCGAAGACGCCTTCGATTTAGTCATCAGCGTTAATCTGAAGGGCGTGTTTAACTGCACCCAAGCTGCCGCACCATTTATGATTAAGCAGGGCGGTGGCGTGATCCTCAATGCCTCCTCCGTGGTGGGATTGGATGGCAATTTTGGGCAGACAAACTATGTAGCTACGAAAGCGGCCGTGGTGGGCATGACCAAAACGTGGGCGCGGGAGCTAGGCCGCTACGGCATTCGCGTCAACGCCATCGCACCGGGCTTTATCGCCACAGAAATGGTGGCCAAAATGCCAGAAAAAGTGCTGGCTGGCATGAGAAGCCACACGCCAATCGGCCGTCTCGGTGAGTCAGAAGACATTGCCAACGCCTACGCCTTCCTCGCATCCGACGAAGCCAGCTTTATCTCCGGCACCGTCCTCCGTGTGGATGGCGGGATTGTAATTGGTACATGACCGGTATTCGGTAATCAGTGATCGGTAATCCGATTACTGCTCGCCGATAACGGATTACGGATAAATAATGAAAAGATACGCCCAAATTCTATCCACCGGCCGCTATGTGCCGGAGAAACTGTTGACCAACGCTTATTTTAATGAATTGTTTCCTGAACGAAACATTGATGCCTGGTTGGTGAAAAATGTTGGCATCAAAGAACGCCACATCATGGCGGAGGATGAGACGACCAGCGATTTGTGTCTGCACGCCAGCCAGCAGGCACTCGAACGTGCCAATCTCACCCCGGAGGATGTTGATCTCATCATCGTGGCCACGGATACGCCTGATTATTTTAGCCCAGCCACAGCCACAGTGCTGCAATCCAAGCTGGGTGCAGTAAACGCGGGTACCTTTGACGTGAACTGTGCTTGTGCGGGCTGGGTGACGGCTTTGGAAACGGCCGTTCGCTTCATCACCACCGACGACGAGACCAACAATGTGCTGGTGGTTGGTGCCTACGGCATGAGCCGCTTTGTGGATTACACCGACCACAAAACCTGCACCCTCTTTGCCGATGGGGCAGGGGCGGTGGTGGTTGCTGCCAGCGACAAACCGGGCTTTTTGGCAGGCAAGCGGCTGGCGCGTGGCGACTTGTACGACGCGCTGGGCATCTACACAGGCGGCGTGGCCTGCCCCGTGACCCCCGCCGATGAAAACAACGGCATCCCCCGCGTCCAGTTTGTCAAGCGGTTTCCCGCCACTTTCAACTCAGACAATTGGCCGCCGCTCATTAAAGGGACGGTCGAAAAAGCGGGTCTCACCCTCGACGACATTGATCATTACTACTTCACGCAGCTCAATCTGAACACGATTAAGCAAATCATGGAGATTCTGGAACAGCCGCTGGAAAAAACCCACTGGATCATGGACAAATGGGGCTATACTGGCTCCGCTTGCATTCCCATGGCGCTGGACGACGCCATCGAGCAGGGGCGTGGCCCCAAGCCAGGGGACAAGGTGCTGTTCATCGCCAGCGGCGGTGGCATTTCGATGGCGTGTAACGTGTGGGAGTGGACCGGTCATCAGTAATCGGTGGTCGGTAATCGGTAAACAGTTGCCGATTACGGATAATCGATTACCGATAACGGAATACGGATTACGGAAAAATGTACATCGGCGATTACTTGAGACGACGGGCAATTTATTCGCCAGACAAGTTGGCAATTGTAGATGCGGGCAAGCAGCCAGAATTGCGTCTGACTTATTCCCAAATGAACCTGCGAGCCATCCGATTAGCCAATTGGCTGCAATTTGAGGCAAATATTGGCAAAGATGACCGCGTGGCAATTTTGGCGCGGGATGGCGTGGAGCATCTGGATACTTTTTTTGCCTGCGGCAAGCTGGGTGCTATTCACACGGCCTTGAATTGGCAGCTGCATTGGCGTGAATTGGCCGAAATCATGGCCAACACCACGCCCAAGTTGCTCATCTATTCAGACGAGTTCAGCGAAGTGGTGACCCATCTGCAAAATGACCCACAAGCGGCATCGCTGACCCATTTTGTGCATTTGGAGGGGGAGGGCGTGCCGAGTAGCGTTTTGTTTGCAGAAGCGATGGCAGCTGGGGCAGAAACAAGCGTTACCACCCCAACCCTCACCGAAGAAGACATTGCCGCCCTCATCTTCACGGGCGGCACAACGGGACTGCCCAAAGCGGCGCAGGTTTCCCACCGCATGATCGCCTGGAACACGCTCAACACCGTCATCCACGATCTGCACCACGACGATGTGTACCTGAATGTTTTCCCGCTGTTCCACACGGGCGGGCTGTTTGTGTACACCCTGCCGCAAATCATTTTGGGCGGCACTGTTATCCTGGTTCGCCAGTTTGATCCGGTGCAGGTGCTGGATTTGATTGCTCGTGAGCAGGTGACGGTCTTTGCGGGCGTGCCGACGATGTATCAGCTATTGACGCAGGCTGAGAATTGGGAAACGGCCGTACTCACCTCGCTCCGTTTTTGCACCAGTGGGGGCGCCCCGCTGCCCGTGCCGCTGGTAGAAAAATACACCCGCGAAAAGAAAATCAAGTTCAAGCAAGGCTTCGGCATGACGGAGTTTGGCCCGGGCATCTTTGCTCTGGCCGCCGAAGACGCTATTCGCAAGGCAGGCAGCATTGGCCGCCCCAACTTTTATGTGGATGCCCGCGTTGTGGACGACAATAACCAGCCCCTCGGCCCCAACCAGATTGGCGAACTGGTGCTAAAAGGCCCCAGCGCCTCCTCTGGCTACTTCAACAATCCAGCAGCCACCGCCGAAGCAATTGACGACGAAGGCTGGTTCCACACGGGCGATCTGGCTCTCTATGATGACGATTGGTATTTCACTATCAAAGATCGCAAAAAGGATATGTACATTTCTGGCGGTGAAAACGTCTATCCAGCGGAGATTGAGAAGGTGCTGTACGCGCATTCTGATGTGCAACTGTGTGCCGTGGTGGGCTTGCCAGACCCGAAGTGGGGGGAGGTTGGCTTGGCTTGCGTCGTCCTGAGGCCAAATTCAACGACGACAGCCGAGGACCTCATGCAGCAAATGCGGGATAATTTAGCACCGTACAAAGTGCCAAAGCGTGTCGAAATTATGCCGGAGCTACCCATCTCCGGCGCGGGGAAAATCCTCAAGCGGGAGCTGCAAAGCAGATTCTCTGAAACATAAACGCATCCCCCTCCCTAACCCTCCCCCAAAGGGAGAGGGAATCTGATCCCCCCTCCTTTTTGGTGTTTAAAAAATAAAACGGGTAATGGTAGGGGCGCACACAGGGGTGCGCCCAAACTTGGGCAGACACGGGGGTCTGCCCCTACCGAAATTGGGCTTTTTCTCGTTATTTTTATCTGGAAACGGCCGTTTCTCATCTACAATACAGTCCAGCCAACTTCGTACATCAGGACTTACGCAATGAAGACTACAAAAGTCTTGTTCACACTGGATTTCACATCATTAGCCCAAGACTTTTGTAGTCTAGCCAAATGCGTAAGTCCTAACATGAAAATATTGTGAGTTCCGTAACTGTTTTGTAACGAAACCCACCTGTTAAGTAGTCTGTGGCGTAATGGAGAAAAAAGAACGGCCGTCCATGTCCATAAAAAAAAGCATCATCGCCGCCTCAATTCTTATTCCAATTGGCGGGCTAATCTTTTTTGCTTTGGTTCCCGCTGCCGATCCTACCTTTGAAGCCCCGGTCTTTCATTTTCACATCGTTACATTTTTTACGTTTGCGGCGGTGGTCGCAGCTTACTTGGTTGGGTTGGTGCTGGGTCAGGACAGTGCGCCGCGTCATCGTCTGCTGGCGACGGCGTTTGTGGTCATGGGGAGCCTCTTTTTTATCCACGGCATACTTACCCCAAACGTTATTACGACAGAACTTAATCCCGGCATTCGCTGGGCATCCTGGTTTACTTTTTCTATTGGTGGTCTGATTTTTCTCATTGCCGCCCAAGATCGGCCTGGACGACCATTGTCTCCAGATCGCGTTCGATCAACCCATGTGGCGGCGGGGGTTTTTACGGCCGTTTTTGCCCTTATCGTCTTTTTTCGCCCTAGCTGGTTGCAAGCCATTGACAATGTGGCCAATCCTTGGCATGCGCTGGTAGCCTTCTTATTTACCTTTACCATCTGGAGTGCCGCCGCTTACGCGCTGTGGCAGGTTTGGCGGCATACCCAAGACCAGGTTGATGCCGTGATGGTCTTGATTTCTGTTTGGCTGGCAATCGGCACGGTGAGTATGCATTTGTTCGATTTGTGGCTGCTCAGTTGGTGGCTGTACCATCTGCTGCTACTCATGGGGGCAATTACGGCCGTTGCCGTTCTCATTCAATCGTATGAACAGCTTCGCCGCTTTCGGCTAACCTACTACTACCTGGCGATTGGGCTGATTGCCACGGCTGCACTGGCACTATGGGCTTCCCATTTGGTGGCCGAATTTGTGCAAAAAGGCATCTATCGTGAAGTTGAAGCAATTTTGATGCAGACAGGCATTCTGCCTACTGAGCTACCAGACATGACGCAAATGGTGATCAACGCCCGCATTACCGGACTGTGGGCATCTGGCTTGGCCATGGGGACGCTCTTTGGCGCACTGATGGTCATCGTCAACCGCGCGGATAGGCTGATCTTGCGCCGCACGAACGAGTTAGCCCAGGCCAATGTGGAACTGAAAGCTGCCGAAGCCCTGCGTGACGACCTGACCGACATGATTGTCCACGATTTGCGAACGCCGCTCACCACGCTCAACCTTAGCCTCGATTTGCTGGAACGGACGCTCCAGGATGAGTCTAAAGTGGCGCAGCGGCAGCGGTTTGTGCAGGCGGCTAATCGCTCGGCAGTAGATTTGCTACAGCTCGTGAATCAGCTATTGGACGTGGCGCAGTTGGAGGCAGGGCAGTTACGGTTGAACCCATCTGAGAATTCATTGGTTGAACTTTTGCAGGAGAAAGCGGCCGTTTTCCAACCACAAATCGTTTCTAGCCAAAAACACCTCACCCTTGCACTGCCGGAAAACTTACCCCCCGTCGTCATTGACGCCGATCTGATTGACCGGGTACTGGACAATTTGCTGAGTAACGCTCTGAAGTATACGGAATCGGGTGGACAAATTACGTTGCGGGCACAACAGATTGGCAATAAGCTGATGGTGGCAGTTGCTGATGATGGTGAGGGGATAGACCCGTCGGTGAGCAGCCAGATTTTTGACAAATTTTATCAGGTGCGAGATGGAAACGGCAAGCCCCTGCGGCAGGGAACCGGGCTGGGTTTATCTTTTTGCAAGATGGTTGTGGAGGCACATAACGGCCGTATCTGGGTTGAAAGCCAGCCAGGAGAGGGCAGCACCTTTTACTTCACGCTTCCCTTTGCTCAGAATGGACTATCGCCGAATTTACAAGCTAACGGCGATGACCCAAAACGCACAGCAGCCACAAAAACACCAAGGCGCACCACGAAGAAATGAAAACAGCCAACCTCCTGCAGGCTTGTTCTCCAGATAGAACCTGCGGAAGGATTATTTACTCATGTTACGCAGTCCAAGACTACAAAAGTCTTACTCAGTCTGGCAACCGCCTGAAATACGACCAAGACTTTTGTAGTCTCCCTAGACGAAGTGCGTAACATGAGTTATTTACACAGGTGGCTGGAAAGCCAGTACAGTCATTGTGCCGTAAATGAAGGCTACCACACCCAGCACAGCGGCGGCTCCAGCCAAAATCTTTTTGTATTGGGCAATTGAATCTGAATCAGTCAACACCACGTAAACCCCCGTCAAGGCGTGCATCAATACAAAAAAGAGGAAGGCAATATCAATTGCTTTCCAGACGGGGCTTGCCATCCGCTCAATAATCCGGCTAAAGTCAATATGGCCGGGTGGATAATGCACCACAACCATGTGTACTGTCATAAAAAATATCAACGCAACCGCGCTAATTCGCTGCATTCTGTATACTCGCATCTCTTTTCTCCGTGTTTTCTCTGTGTAACTCTGTGTTCCGCTTTTTTTTCAGAGGAGCCTGTTTTCTTAATGAGTTGCTGCGCCGACTTCTTCCAGGAAAAACAAAATGATGGGCACACCGCCAGCAATTAGCACCAGGATGAAGGTGGCAAACATGGCGTAGAACATGCTTTTACGGTATTCGGTAATGTGGAAGTAATCTACAATCAAAATCCGAATGCCGTCAAAACCGTGATAGATAACCGCCGACAGTAGCAACACCTCTAGCAGTTTGAAAATAGGTGCATTCACGACGGCCATTCGGGCATCAAATGCCTCTGGCCCGGCGTTTACGGAGCCAATGACCCAAATGTGCATAAATAGATAGATTGCCAGCGCCACGCCAGAAATGCGCCGCAAAATAAAACTGATAAACCCTGTCGTTTTATACATAAGAATCTCCTGCTACCGAATCACGTTCAGCGGAATTGGTTCGTTAATGGTTTCCTGACGCGCTTGGCGAGCTTCTTCAAATGCCATTCGCTTCATTGCTAAGCCGCGCATGGCTTCAATTGCTTTTGTGGGATCCAAGCCTTTGGGACAAGCATCTATACAGTTGAAAATGGTGTGGCAGCGGTAAACGCCCTGATCGCCGCCAACTTCTGCTAGCCGCTCGGCCGGAATGCTGTCGCGGGGGTCTAGAATGCGGAGGAAGGCTTTTAGCAGTGCCGCTGGGCCGATGTAGTTTTTGCTCATTGCCGTCACGGTACAGGCTGAGTAGCAAGCCCCGCACATAATACATTTTTCGGCATTGTTCAGGGCTGCGACCTCCTCTGGAGAGACGCGGAACTCTCTTTCTGGCACGGTCTCTGGTGGCACTAGCCATGGCTTTACGCGTATATATTGTTCCCAGAATACTGAGCGATCCACAACGAGGTCTTTGATGATCGGTAGGTAGGGCAACGGCCGTATCGTCACCCGCCCCTTTCTGTCCAAATGCTCACGCAAAGGCTGGTTGCACACCAACATATTCTTGCCGTTAATATTCATCGCGCAGCTGCCACAAATAGCATGGCGACACGAACGCCGGAACGTGACGCTACCATCCTGAAACGACTTAATCGTTTCCAGTGCGTCTAAAATTGTGGTTTCCGGCGTGACTTCAATTGTATATTCATCCAAATACGGCTTCCTGTTTACATCGGGATTAAACCGCTGAATGCGGACGGTTGCTGTTTTTGCTTGTCCATTTTGTACCATATCATTTCTCCGTTTAAACAATGGGGAAATGAATAATGAATTGTGAAGTAAAAATAGTCTTCACAATTCACAATTCACAATTTAATACTTCCTCTCCTGCGGTGGGAACCGATCCCAGAAAATCGTTACATCTTTGTAACTCAAATCTGGTGCGCCATCTTCTTTTTTGTGTGCCAGCGTGTGCTTCAGCCATTGTTCATCATCCCGCTTGGGGAAGTCGGTGCGGGAATGTGCCCCGCGACTTTCTGAACGGGCTAAACCGCTGGCCACAATTACCTCGCTGAATGTGAGCAGATGATCGGTTTCAATCGCTGCCAGCAAATCAGTGTTGAATCGCTTGCTTTTGTCCATGATGCGTGCGTTCTTGAAACGTTTTTGCAATGCTTTCACTTCTGCTAACGCTTCACGCATCCGCTGTTCATCACGGAATACGCCACATTTATTGGTCATCAGCGACTTCAGTTCAAGCGCGATTTCGGCAACCGACTCAGCCGAACCGTTCAGCGAATCATCTGTAAAGCGATCAATTCGCGCCTGGTTTTTGGCAATCGGGTCGCTATTTACCGGATACAGTTCTGCACCATTTTGAATAAATTCTGCGATGGTGCGTCCGGCTCGCCGTCCAAAGAGCGATGCCCCTAACAAACTATTGGTTCCCAACCGGTTTGCACCGTGTACACTCACGCAAGCACATTCACCAGCCGCATAGAAACCAACCACTGGCGTGTTGTCTGCATCGGCAATGACCTGCCCTTCAGAGGTAGCGGGAATGCCGCCCATGCTGTAGTGTGCCGTTGGCTGGATGGCAACTGGCTGCTCAATAATGTCAACCCCCATAAATTCCAGAGCCAATTCACGCACTTGGGGCAACCGTTCCAAAATCTTTTCGGCACCGAGGTGGGTCATGTCCAGATAAATACCTTGCTTATCGTCACCAACACCACGACCTGACTCAATTTCGGTTTGCTCTGAACGGGAAACGAGGTCACGTGGGGCGAGCTCCATTTGCCCAGGCGCATAATTTTCCATGAAGCGGTCGCCGTCGCTGTTGCGAAGGTAGCCGCCTTCGCCTCGGCACGCTTCACTCATGAGGATGCCTTTGCCGTAAAGCCCGGTAGGGTGGAACTGGACAAATTCCATGTCCATCAGCGGCACGCCAGCGTTGTAGGCGATGGCGACGCCATCACCCGTGTTTGCGGTGGCGTTGGAGGTGATTTTCCAGGCACGGCCGTATCCACCCGTACCAAACATCACCGCCTTCGCCCGCATTACGTGCAGTTCACCCGTCAACACGTCCATAGCCACCACCCCACGACAAACGTTGTCTTCAAGTATTAAGTCCAGGCAGTACCATTCGCTGTAAAAGTGGACGCCGTGGCGCAGTGCCTGTTCGTGGATGGTGTGCAGCAGCACGTGGCCGGTGTAGTCGGCGGAGTAGTTGGCGCGGGGGGAACTGTGACCGCCAAACCGCCGCTGGGCGATACGGCCGTCCTCCAACCGACTAAACACGCAGCCCATATGCTCATACTCGTAAATGATCTCCGGTGCTTCCTTCACCATAATTTCGATGGCGTCTTGATCACCTAGCCAATCTGAACCTTTCACCGTGTCGAACATATGCAGTTCCCAGCTGTCCGGTGCTTCTGCCCCGGTGGGAACTGGCTCCAGCGGCCCACGTGGGCCAGTGTCGGCTACAGGGCGCACGTTGCTCAGCGCGGCGGCTATGCCACCTTGCGCCGCGCCGCTGTGTGAGCGCAGCGGGTGGATTTTGGACAGGACGCCAATATCTTTGACACCCATCTTGCCAGCCGTCATGGCTGCCCAGGTGCCTGCTAAGCCAGCCCCAACAATAATGACATCATGGGTAATTGCTTCTGCCATGAGATTTCTATCCTCTTCAACTATTTTAGATAATCAACAATGGTTTACTGCCTCAACTGCATAAAAACGGGTGTTTTTTGTTGTTTACGCCAAGGGACAGCTAACTATGAATAAATACAGTCCCTATGGTCAACATTTTGAGGGGAATCGAACAGTGTCAGAGGTCATGTATTGACAATGACAATCTACGGCGACTGGGGAAATTATGTGCAGAGGCAACGATTTACTGATTATGATGTGCTATTTTCGGCAATTTCGGTGAGTTCCAGCCAGCGCAGTTCGGCCGTTTCCAAATCTTCTTTGGCCTGCTCCAGTTCATTCACCAATGGTTGCAACCGTTCATAATCAGAGCCAATGTCGTTGATTTGGGCGGAGAGCGCGGCGATCTTTTCGGTGAGCGTTTCTATGGTGGATTCGGCCGTTTCTAGTTCGCGCTGTTCCTTCCAGGTGAGCTTGCGGGGGCGGGGAGAAGAGGCTGGTTTGTTAGTTGCTAGTTTGTTGGTGGTTGGTTTGGGGGTGGGTGTGGCTTCTTGTTCGCGGAGTCGCTGGTAAGTTTCGTAGGGGGCGGGGTAGCGCGTGCCTAAAACGCCATCTTCAAAGCTGATGAGAAAATCTACATTGCGGTCTAAAAAGTATCGATCATGGCTAACGACCACCAGCGTACCGGCAAATTGGTCGAGAAACTGCTCTAGCACGGTGAGGGTTTGCACATCCAGGTCGTTGGTGGGTTCGTCTAAAAAGAGGACGTTGGGCTGGCGCACCAGCGTTCGCAGCAGGTAGAGTCTGCGCCGTTCGCCGCCGCTGAGGCTGCCAATTTTGGCACGCTGCTCTGGCCGGGTGAAGAGAAACCATTCCAGCATTTGGGCCGCTTCAAGGCGTTCGCCGTCTTTGGTGCGGATAAGCGGGGCGAGATCGCTGATGAAATCGAGCAAGGTTTTGTCGTCCTGCAAATCTTCGCTTTGCTGGTCGTAGTAGCCCAGCTCGACGGTTTCGCCCCAGCGTACCTCGCCGCTGTCTGGCGCGGTTTTGCTGGCCAGCACGTCTAGCAGGGTGCTTTTGCCCGCCCCGTTTGGCCCAATGATGCCGATACGGTCGCCGGAGTCTAGCTGCAAATCCAAATTTTCAAACAGGGTGAGTTTACCGTAGCTTTTGCTGAGATTGGTGGCTTCCAGCACCCGCTTGCCCAGCCGCCGACTGGCCAGTGCCAACGCCACCCGCTGGTCGCCTTTGTCATACTTGATGGTTTGCAGCTCGGCGATGCGCTGTTTGCGGGCTTTTTGCTTGGTGGTGCGGGATTGTGCGCCACGCTGTAGCCAAGCAAGTTCCTGGCGCAGCAGGGCTTGTCGTTTACTTTCGGCCGTTTTTAGCTGGTCTTCACGGGCGGCGCGTTGGTGGAGGTAACGGCCGTAATTCCCCGAATAGCTCACCAACTCCCGCCGATCCAGCTCCACAATTTTGTTGACGATGCGATCCAAAAAGTAGCGATCATGCGTCACCATCAGCAGGGCGGCGGGCATGTTGAGCAAAAATTGCTCCAGCCAGCTAATCGTCTCGGCATCAATGTGGTTGGTTGGCTCGTCCAGAATCAGCAAATCGCCCGGGGCAATGAGGCCACGCGCCAGGGCTACGCGCTTCTGCTGCCCGCCGCTGAGCGTGCCAATTTTGGCCTGGAAGTGGGTAATGCCCAGCCGCGTTAAAATCGCTTTGGCTTCGGCTTCCGCTTGCCAGCTTTGAGTTCTGTCCATTTCCTGGGTAACTTGGGCAAATTGGGCTTGCAAGTCGGCATCGGTTGGGTCATTTTGCAGCAATTGGCTAACAAATTCATACTGGCGCAGCAGCCGCAGTTGGGGAGCGTCGCCTTGAAAGATGTAGTCGAGAACGGCCGTTTCCAACGGCAAATCCGGTTCCTGCGGCAAATATTGAATGCTCACGCCGCCCCACACGGTGATTTGCCCGTCGGCTGGCGTTTCCAGGCCAGCAATGAGCCGCAGCAGCGTGGTCTTGCCAGAGCCGTTGCGCCCAATCAGCCCAATGCGATCCCCCTCGTTGATGAGGAGGTTAATAGAATCGAACAGGATGCGATCGCTGTAATGGTGGGTGACGTTATCAAGGCGAACGAGATTCATGAGTTACTACAAACGAGAAATATTTATCCGCAGATTAACGCAGATTGAAAGAAACAAATCTGCGTTAATCTGCGAAATCTGCGGATTGTTTTTGTTTAGGGAGTGCTGCGGTTGCGTGCCACATCCAGCCCTTTGCGGGCGAGTTTAACAGCAAGTCCGCCACCTGGCACGAGTAAATCTATAGTGTCGGCTCCCACATCAAACAAGAATTCAGGATCGAGGAGCTTGCCCATGTATTGCTGGAACGTTTTGCCGTCGGTGCGTAGCTCACTGGTGACGGCATCGTACTCCACGATGGCCTCTTTTTGCTTGCTTTTCCAACGATATTGGAAGGCGTAGACAGGATGATAATACAAATCCACATTGGCAATTTCAACGGCGTCTTCCAGGATGGTGTCTGCCTGAATGCTTTTGAGCACTTCTAGCAGCACATCGCGAACGATGGCGGAGGCACGCGCCTGGGCAGGCACAACAATGGCACCTTTTTTGCCCAGCTCTTCCAAATGTTCTGGCGGCACTTCGTTAGCGGGGTGGTTGAGGTATTGGTTGAGGGTGTCATCTGGCTGGTTGGTGTAGCCGTTGATGAAGCGGATGCGCTCGGGCTCTTCGCGGCAATGTTCAGTGAGGGTGAGGTGGATACGGCCGTCCCGCACTACAAACTCCTTCTCATCTAAACTCACCGACCGAACTTCATTGCCAGAAAGGGTGATGAGGTATTCTCGCCGCCGCTCGTAAACGTACCGGGCGCGGCACACAATGTGCCAAAATGGCTCGTAGCGATGCTCTTTATAGATGAGTTCAAAATCGCTGTCTTTGGGGCGCTGTAAAAAGCTGGCTACCTTCACCATACGGCCGAATGCGTCTACCTTCTTCTCCCAGGCGCGACCTTCTGCTTGTTCCAAACTAAGCTGTTCTTTGAGCAAAAAGGCACGTTCGTCTGCTAGTGTGATGTCCATTGTCTATGCCTCCAATTATTTAGCAACGAATTAACGCGAATTTTCACGAATTTCTTTTTCGCGTTAATTCGCTGCAAAAATCTTTCTGGTTTATCCGGGTTAGGATGGTTCAGTTCCCCCTGACTTAAATTTCGCTGTGCTCCACATCGAAGACGTGGGAATGCAGGTTGGCGATCCACTGCTTGCCCTCTTGGGTTTTGCGTAAATAGTGGAGGGCGTCTTGGATATGCGGCCGTACCACATTCCAATAAAACTTGGTGAAGTTTTGTCGCATGTGGCCGGGGCTGGTGTAGCCGATACGCACATTTTCGCCCGTCTCTTCAAATTCATAAAAAAGTGCCGGAATTTTGCGTAAATAATCAGGATCGCCTAGCTGCCCAATGAAATCCGCTGCCCGAACGAGCGCCGCAAAGCTTTTGGTCTCTTTGTAAAATGGATCGTCGCTGGGCACGGGGAAGCGGGTCATTTCGATGTAGCTGGCGATGGTTTTGGCATCCACTTGGCTGACCAAGGCGTTGCCAAAACGCTCCGTTACAAACAGTTTACTGCGATTGACGTGGTAAGGCGTAAGGGCGGCGTCGGTACTGCCAAAGGGAAGCTCTACGGTTTCACCATCGATGCCAGTGGCATATCTGCCATTTTTGTCTTGAAGGCAGACGCCTTTGACGTAGCCAATGTCGTGGCACAGCAGAGCCATCATGAAGTGCAGCCAATCGCTGGGCGTGATGCCGCCTTCGCAGAGATGCTTACCTTTGAGGATGGCCTGCCCCACGAGCGTCACCATGATTGTGTGATCCACGTTGTGATAAAGCGCATCTGAATTGGCGATATTTTCCAGCGCCAACCGCCCCGTCCATTCCAGGATGTTAGCGTTTTGTGGCTCCATGAGGCTGTAGGTTTGCTGGTACGCATCCTTCAGGGCTTTCACAAAATGTTCGATCATTAGGCTCTGCAAATTAAGCATCGTGATAATTCCATTTGGATTTTAGGTCGCAAGGTTTTATTAAGATACAACCCAACAGGGGGAATGTCTAGCAAATGGGGCAAATTATGGGTGAAAAATGGTTGACAGTAGGGAGGGGCTATTGTGAAATTTCTGCGGCGCGCACGGAGAGGGTGTTAAAGGCGACTTGGACTGAGCCATCCTCTGAGCCGCTGGCGGCAAAGCCGAGGTGACCTGATGAGAATCGGCCGTCTTCCCCCTCAGCGACCAGTTGATTATTGACATAAAGTGCTAAGTAGTCACCAGCACAGATGGCGCGTAAACTGTTGGTGCGCGCTCCCTGACGCACGGCACTGTGCGGTGTCCAATCTACGATGGGGGATGAGAGGTTGCGCTCAACTCGGCGAATCGAAACCAAGCCGTCCCCACTGATGAGGAAATAATAGCCATTGCGACTGTCGGCGTCGCTGGCGCGACACACCAGACCGTAGGCATTGTTTTGTTCGGACGAGAGTTGGCGCACGGCCGTTTCTAACACCACATCCTCATACTTTTCCTGGCCAAACCCCCACACGTACGCCGCTGAGTTGGAGCTGAGTTCATAGCCGTCATTGGTGAGCTGAACGGCCGTACCGCTTTCTACATCTAGCATTTCCGGCCAACTGCCAATTTCACTAAAATCCGTTTCCAACAAAAGCTCTTGCGTGGCGACATCTTCTGATGGCGCAGCAGCACAGCTTGCCAACGGCAACACAATCAAAAGAGCGAGAAGCAAGAAAATGAGTCGTCTTATTTGCATAAGAATCTAGAAAAATAGGAACACAGAGCTTCACGGAGAATATTCTCTTTTTCCTCTGTGCTCTACTTCGGCTTCGCTCAGCACAAGCCTGTGGCAAAAATTTTAATGATGGAACAGGCGCAGGCCGGTGAAGATGAGTGTCATGTGGTAGGCATCGGCAGCGGCAATCACGTCTTCATCCCGTACGGAGCCGCCCGGTTCCACCACATATTTAACCCCACTTCGGTACAATCGGTCAATATTGTCCCGGAATGGGAAGAAGGCATCGGAGCTGGCCGCCACGTTTTGTAGCTGATTCAGCCAATCTTGTCGTTCTGCAGCGGTGAGCAGGGTGGGCACTTTCTCAAACAGAGCTTCCCAGGACGGCCGTTCCACCTCACCAATCTCATCCAAAACGTACAGATCAATGGCGTTGTTCCGCACGGCGCGGGGCGTGCCTTCTTTAAACTGGAAGCTGAGAACGCGCGGGTGCTGGCGCAGCCACCAATTATCCGCCTTGTCACCTGCCAGCCGGGTGCAGTGAATGCGCGACTGCTGCCCCGCGCCCAAGCCAATCACCTGCCCGTTCAGCGCGTAGCAAACGGTGTTCGACTGGGCGTATTTGGTGGCAATGGTGGCCACGATGAGGTCACGCTGGGCGCTGTCTGGCAGTTCCTGGCTGGCAGAAACCACGTTCAGCAGCAGCGAGGCATTGATTTCGGCGTCGTTGCGCCGCTGGGAAAAGGTGATGCCAAACACCTCGCGCCGCTCCAGCAGTGGTGGTTGGTAAGTTGGGTCAATTTGGATGATGGGGTAACGGCCGTTTTTCTTCTTCTGCAAAATTTCCAATGCGTCAGGCTCATACCCAGGTGCAATCACGCCATCAGACACTTCGCGGGCGATAAGTCGCGCCGTCACCACGTCCACTGGGTCGCTCAGAGCCACCCAATCACCAAAGGAGGACATGCGATCGGCACCACGCGCCCGAGCGTAGGCGGTAGCCAACGGCGTCAGCTCCTCCAGCAAATCGTCCACAAAGCAGGCGCGAGCTTCTTGCTTGGTTAGCGGTACGGCCACGGCCGCTCCCGCCGGGCTAACGTGCTTAAACGAGGCGGCCGCAGGCAAATCCAGTGCTGCTTTTAGTTCTTGCACCAGCGGCCAGCCGCTGAGGGCGTCCAGCAAATTGATAGTACCTGGTGAGCCGTTGAGCACTTTTAAGGGCAGTTTCCCTTGCATGGTGTAAACCTGGGCAGGTATCTGGTGTGGATTGATGCCGTAACGCAGGGTGAGCTGACTTTGGCTATGGGGGAACTGTTGGCGGAGGAAATTGGCGATGGTGGTGTCGTAGACGGCCGTGTGTTGAAAAGCCTTCAGCGCCAACGTTTGCCGGGTGGTGAGGGTCGTGTTGCCCTGGCCGCGTAGCTCTGCTAGCACGGTACCGTAATCTGCAGGGTCACACAAAACGGTAACGCGCAGATGATTTTTGGCGGCTGCGCGCAGCAGCGTCACGCCGCCAATGTCAATCTGCTCCACGGCATCCGGCAGCGTGACGCCTTCTTTGGCAACGGTCTCCTGGAATGGGTACAGATTGCAAACGACCAAATCAATGTTGCTGTACCCTTGCGCTTTCATGTCGGCCTGATCGCTATCAATATTGCGGGCGAGGATGCCGCCATGCACGGCAGGATGCAGCGTTTTGACGCGCCCGCCCAGCATTTCGGGTGCCTGGGTCAAATCGGCCACGTCCTGCACGGTTAGGCCAGATTCACGAATTTTGCTGGCGGTGCCGCCACTGGCTATGAGCTGATAATCTAGCGCGTTGAGTGCCTCGGCCAGCTCGACTAGCCCGGTTTTGTCCGAAACAGAAAGCAATGCTTGCTTCTTCGTTGCCATCGAAAATGAACTCCTGTGGGAGGTGACTGTCACTGGCTGAAAAATTTTTCAATAACCAAACAACGCAGGCCAGTGACAGTCACCTTAGTTTCCAAAATTATAAATGAACGACCTGTGCGCGGCCGGGGCCAACGGAAACGGCCGTTACTGGAACCCCACCCTCTTTGGCCACAAAATGAATGTAATCTTGCGCTGCTTGAGGCAAATTTGCCAATTCGCGTACGCCCATCACATCCTCTTGCCAGCCAGGGTGCGTTTCATACACAGCTTGGCAGCGGCTCAGCGAGGGGATGTCGCTAGGGTAGAAATCAATCGTTTCGCCGTCTAATTGGTAGGCGTTGCACACGCGAATCTCATCCAGACCGCTTAAAATGTCTAGCTTGGTCAGCACCAGCTCGGTGAGGCCATTGATGCGAACTGCGTGGCGCAGCATCACCAAATCTAGCCAGCCCACGCGGCGAGGTCGCCCAGTGGTGGTGCCATACTCATCCCACGGCTTATCCCCCGTGCCGCGCAGTCGGTGCGCTAATTCACCATCCAGTTCTGACGGGAAGGGACCGCTACCCACGCGGCTGGTGAATGCCTTGGCAATGCCGATGACGCGCCCCACCATGCGTGGCCCCACGCCCAGCCCTACCAAAACGCCACCAGACGTTGGCGCAGAGCTGGTAACAAATGGATATGTGCCGTGATCCAAATCTAAAAATGTGCCTTGTGCACCTTCGGCTAGGACGGAACGGCCGTCTTTCAAAGCCGCATCCAAAAATACAGACCCATACACCAAATGCTCCCGCAACTGTTGAGCAAATTGTGCATACTCAGCCGCTACCGCATCTGCATCCAATGGTTCTGCGTCGTAAATTTTGGTGAGCACCTCATTCTTTTCAGCGATGTGGGCCTGAATTTGGTCGGCCAGCTCTTCCGGGTTGGCAAACAGTTCAGCCCGCAGGCCGATGCGGCTGGTCTTGTCTGTATAGGCTGGCCCAATGCCGCGCAGCGTGGTGCCGATGGCATCGTTGCCGCGCCGCGCCTCTTTTGCTTTGTCCAAGGCGATATGCGCCGGAGTAATGAGGTGGGTGTTACGGCTGATCTTGAGCCTAGCCGAACCAACATCAATGCCACGGTCCGTGAGCATCGCCATTTCGCGTAGCAAAACGGCTGGGTTGAGCACCACGCCATTGCCAATGAGGCAAGTGGTGTTGGGATGAATGATGCCTGAGGGGATGAGGTGGAGCTTGAAAATGTCTCCCTGCACGGTGACCGTGTGTCCGGCGTTGTCGCCGCCGCTGTAGCGGGCTACGATGTCGGTTTGGGCGGCCAGCATGTCGGTGACGCGCCCTTTGCCTTCGTCGCCCCATTGAGCGCCAATAATCATGTCTAATGGCATGTTTTCCTCCTGAAGTTTGCCAAAAATAGATGTACCCGACCAGCCGGGAGAATTTTCCCTGTGGTCGGGCACATTTTAGTTGCGATCAAGTATTTTTATAGCCATGAATCTACCGCATCTAATTAGCAAATGTGCGGACGGTAATTTCTGGCAATAGGATGGACTGCTTGATTCAGTTATTAGGCAGTTGCTCTATTGCGAACAAATTATAGCAGAAAAGTTAGCCTTTCAATTGGGCAAAGTTGCCTAATTCCTGCCCAACAAATTTGTAGCCGAAGATTCTTTTTGCGCTTCGACTTGTGACATGGCTCTGCGCTGCCTACTTTGCAGGGAAACGGCCATTTCCCACACAATCTATTCAGGCCAGCCACAGCCGCGATTTAGAATATCTGCCCACAGCAGGAAGTCACCCACCCCAATTTGAACAACCTCTTTCTAAAAATGTGGTCTCATTCCAGGTATCGGCAGACCAACTAAGATTGATTCTACTTGTAATATAGTTCTTAATACTTCCGGTCTCAGTCACTTTGATTACAACACATAATGATTGATCTACCCTTGGGTTTGCTGGTTCCGCTTTTTCTACTGAAATAACCTCAAAATTGTAATTCGGATCCGAAAAAGCCCCCCCCAATTTTTCTGCGATAGCATCTTTCGCCTCAGATGGCAAGCTGCTGCCACAAGCAACAAGGCCAAAGATAGTTAGTAAAAACAAAACAATAATACGTTTCATAAGCATCCTCCTAAATTAAATATCGCTTTCTTCAATATCAGATTATGGTTGATCAACGCCTAACTTTTCTTCTAATTCTTTCAATTCAAGCTGTTCTTTAGTTAAGGCGATCCTTTCCCGTTCATTTTCTAATTGCATCTTTTCCCGCTCCAGGGTGAAACGCTCAACACCTGTTCCGGCGTGGGCTTCGGCGAGCGCGAAACCTCACCTGGCTGCGGCCTCGGCGTCCCGCCGCGCCGCCCACTTCGCAATCTTGAACGCTTGGATTTTAGCATAAGTTAGGAGGGATACGGCCGTTTCACCCAAACAGTCGCTGCTCACCACACAATTCATTCAGGCCGAAAAATGGCACGGCGAAGACGCCGCCCACAGCACACAGAGAAGGCCTGCCCATAGCAGGGGACGCTAGCTTTTGGGCACTTTTCGAGCTAGATTGCGTTCAAAAACGGCCGTTTCAACAACTAACAGGCAACAGATAACAAATAACGTTTTCTGCTCTTTTATGCGTGTTCTGCAAGTTCATGTATCATGAGGAAATATACATTTAGAAAGGAGGTTAGCAATGGATGATTATTATTCAACGGTTTGGGTTCACGGGACATCAGTGCGTGTAGAGTATGAAGATCGCATTGAGAATTTTAACCTAAAGGGATGGGGGGCACATTTTTGGGGAGAGGGTTGGTCTGATAATTGGTTCCATTTTTCAATTCCTAACATTCGCCTCCCTTTGGATAACGATGATTCCACCCAACGGCCGAAAAAAGTGTTGTTGAAAAATGTTTATGTTTTTTACGAAAAACCGTTGGATTTCACGATGATTACGGCCGTTCATATTTATGATGGCCGTAATAAAGTAAAGTCGTTTGATGGTCTCCCTCTTTTGGAAAGTGGTGGCAACCATAGCCAATCTATTGACGAGTACAATAGCTGGGAAATTGATCCAGCGATTGAAATAAAGTATGGTCTTGGCATTTCGGTTGGTGTTAAGTTTGTTGTGCCGCCTGAGGCGAGTGGCCCGGCGGATATTCTGTTTACAACTGCAGGTGCGCGATTCGTCGTGGTCTAGTTACGATTTGTTGCCCCCCTTGCTGCGGCCCGGTCTTCGGCAAGCGTGAAACCTCACCCGGCTGCGGCTTGGCATCCTCGCCGCGCCGCCTACTTTGCAATCTTGAACGCTTGGATTTTAGCATGAGTTTGGATGGAAACGGTTAATCAGTCTCTACTCACCTCACGACCCATTCAGGTTGGAAGGTGGCACGGCCAGAGGCCGGCCACAGCGCAGCGGTTTAGTAGTGGACGTTGACGAGGGTACCGATGGTGGCGAAGTTGTAGAGCCAGGCGGCATCATTGGTTTCGAGGTTGACGCAGCCGTGGCTCATGGGGGTGCCAAAGTTGCTGTGCCAAAAGGTGCCATGCAGGGCGTAATCCTGGTAGAAGTACATGACATAGGGGACATTTTCTAAATAGTAGTCGTAGCCGAGGAGACGGCCGTCCATCGTTTGGCTTTCATACTCCAGCCAGATGCGGAACTGACCGGTGACGGTGGGATGCTCCCAGGTGCCGCTGGAAATGAGCGTGGTGAACACAGCGATGTCCCCTTCGTAGGCAGTGAGGGTTTGGGTGGTTAGGTTCACGTCAATCCAGCGCTCGTTGAGGCCAACGCCAAACGGCCGTACCGCATCCTGGTAATTTGGATTTACAAAGGTGGGAATGACGGTAGGGGTTGGCGTGGGCGTGGGCGACGGAGTAGGGGTAACTGTCCAGGTGGGGCGAGGCTGATCACTGCCGATGTTGGCAATTTGTTTGGCAGGCACGTAGGGTTGCGGCGTTTGCGTGGCGGTGACTTTGGCGGGAACGGCTGCTGCCACATCAGGGTTGTCTGCTTTGGTTTGGTTGTTGTTGGTGAGGCTGCTGGCGAGAACGGCCGTATCTACCATTGGTTCAGCGGCAGCAGGCTGGAAATATTGCCAGGCGTAAACGCCGCCCATACCCAATAGCAACACAACCAGGGCAATGGCCAGCCAGCGAGCCAATTGCGGCCAGCGGCGTTTATGGTCTTCGGCAGGAATGGTAATTGCTGCGGGTGCTACCTGCTCGGTGCTTGACAACCGTTTTTCGGCCCAGCGGCGAGCTTTTTGCACGGTAACATTGTTGGGTGCCAACATGTCGGCCCGGTTTACGTACTCCAGACTGGCCTGCGGCGTAGGGGCGACGCTGGCCAACCAAAGCCAGCCTCGGTAATCTTGTGGGTCTTGGCGGACGGCTTGTTGCAGCAGCCGTCTGGCTTGGGCGTGATTTTTTTGCTGAACGGCCGTTTTTGCCCGGTTCAGCAGCAAATCAATGGTGCCTAACTGTTGTGCATTGCTCATGGTGCATTGTCCAGAAAACATTGAATGCCGCTCAAAATGCCCGCTGCCGGAACATCGGCGTTGTTGGTGAGCAGATCACGATCCAGATACATAAAACCAATTTCGATGATGATGGCAGGAACGCCTTCGGGCAAGGTGCGGAAGGCATGATAGTCTGTCATGTGGAGGGTGATCGTGTTGGCATGGTAAGAAAGCTGTGTGGCCTGTTGGTAGGCGTTTTCCATGCAGCTTTGCAGCAATGTAGAGTCGGTGTGGCCAGAGGCAGCTACTTTGTACCCCGTAGCCAAATCGTTGAAGTAGCTGCAAGAGTCGGCGTGAATGGAGATAACGGCCGTTCCGCCATAGTTGCTCAAGCGCGGATCAAACTCATCTAAAATGTCGGCGTGAATGCCCTGTGCCAATAAGGCCCCAGCTACTTTTTCAGCAATGTTGAGGTTCACGTCGGCTTCGGTTAATCCATCCTCACACACGGCACCGCTATCGCTGCCTTTATGCCCAGAAATAAGGCCGATGCGAATGGGGCCGGGGCTTTGCGGCAGCCGCTGCAAGACGGGCTTGGCTGGCACTGGCTTGTAAAATGGGGCAGAAAGGGAACTGCGGCTGCTGTTGGCAATCATTTCGGCCGTGGCTTCTGGCGGGCTAAAAAACCAGTAGGTTAGCCCCATGCCCACAAAAGCCACCAGCAAAAAAACAACGATGGGCAAATTCCGCCCCAGCAGGCGAACCCAATCAAACGATTCATTTTCCCAGCCGTTGTCCCGAAAATCTGAGTGCATACGGTTTTTACATTAGCCACAGAGTTCACAGAGAGGTTTGAGGCGATGGTTCTGTTTCTTCTCAAATTTCTCTTTTTCTCTGAAGCTGTTTCTAAGTTGCTGATCTTATGTCTATATTTTACACGAAACGGTGCAGGATGAAAATGAGAGAATTGTGGCAAAATTTTATATGAATCTAACGGTAAATTTACTGCACTCATCGTAAGCTATGGATGAGAGAACGTCCCAAATTGGGATGGCCTTGATAAAAATAAAATGAATTTGTCACCTTTTTGTTACAATATGGCTCTAGTAAGTAGCGGACAAATCGCAAACAGGTAGGATTTAACAGCTTTGCCCGATCAGTGGAGTAAATTATCTGCCAGCGATTTGTTTGGAACGGCCGTTGGAGTAAACCATGAGTGAGTTAGCGCAACTCGTACACACTGCCCGCAGTGGCAGAGCAAAAAAAGAGAGCCGACAGCAGGCTTTTGCAGAACTGGTAAGCCAATTTTATGAAAACGCCTTTCGCTGGGCATTTTCGCGGCTGTGCGATGCCGATTTGGCACAAGATGCCGTGCAGGAAGCCTTTGTTGTTGCTTACCAAAAGCTGCATCAGCTACAGCAGCCGGAGGCGTTTGCCGGGTGGTTTAAGCAAATTGTGCTTAGCCAAACGTACCGACTGCTGCGGGATACACGGCCGTTGACCCAAGCCATCAATCTCACACAAGAGATCATGACATCGGAACCAGGTCCCGTAGCCTTGGTAGAAAATGATGAACTAAAGGCGCGGGTGATGACGGCCGTACAAGCCTTGCCCGAAAAGGAAAAGGTAGTTACCCAACTGTTTTATCTGAACGGTTACTCCCAAAAAGAGATAGCCCGCCTGCTGGAGCTACCGCTGACTACCGTAAAAAAGCGGCTGCAATACGCTCGGCGCAACCTGCGCGGCATCCTGGTTAGCATGATGGATGCTTTTGTACCAGAACCAGAGCCTGCACCAGCTCCCGTGCCCATTCCCGTTCGTTCCCGGCCATCTTATCCGCCAGAGCCATCGGACTGGTAAAATTAACACGAAAAGAAAGCTGAGTACGCTTGAAACGTCTCTGGTTTAAGCGTACAATGGTTTGACATTTTCGGGTAATAATTAGAGAGTAGATATTATGGAAGAGCAACCAAATGACAATCGCCCATCGGTGCCGACCTGGGTGTGGATTATAACAATTTTTGCCGTCATCGTGGGTTTGCAGCTACTGTTTAGCGGCAGTTTTAGAACAGAAGAAATCAGCCAGCAGCAATTCTTTGCCTTGGTGCAAAACGGTAATGTAGATGTCATTGAACTGAGCGGTGATCGGTTAGAGGCATACCGCGATGATGCCGGTGACGAATTGGTCTCCGTGGGTGTCACCACCAAAGACAGCCAAAGTTCGCTGGAAGATGTCTTGGAATTCAACGGGCTGGATAATACTGCCTTAGAAGACCTTGATGTAGAAGTGCAGGTGCGGAACCTGTCGCTACGCAACAATGTCGTTAGCATTTTGTTTACCATTGGCCCCGTTTTGCTGCTAATCTGGATTTTCAGCCGGGGCTTCCGGCAGATGCAGGGCGGTGGTGGCAACAGTATTTTTGGATTCGGCCGTAGCCGTGCCAAAAACCTGAGTGATGCTGATCGCCCAACCGTGACGTTTGACGATGTTGCCGGGGTGGATGAAGCAAAGCTAGAGCTTGCCGAAGTGGTGCAATTCCTGCGCGAACCGGAGAAATTTGTGCAGGTTGGCGCACGAATTCCCAAGGGTGTGCTGATGGTTGGCCCACCCGGAACCGGTAAAACGTTGCTGGCACGGGCTGTTGCTGGTGAAGCGGGTGTGCCGTTCTTCCATATTTCTGGCTCAGAATTTGTAGAGATGTTTGTCGGTGTGGGGGCCAGCCGCGTGCGCGACTTGTTTGAAAAAGCCAAACAGTCAGCTCCCTCCATTGTCTTTGTGGACGAAATTGATGCAGTGGGTCGGCAGCGTGGCGCTGGCTTAGGCGGTGGTCATGATGAGCGTGAGCAAACCCTCAACCAAATCCTGGTAGAGATGGACGGTTTTGACAATGATACGAATGTAATTGTGATGGCAGCGACTAACCGGGCAGACATTTTAGACCCGGCGCTTCTCCGACCCGGCCGTTTTGACCGCAAAGTGTATGTAGATCTGCCAGACGTGCGGGGCCGCGAGAAGATTTTGGAGGTTCATGCGCGGGGCAAACCGATCAGCAATGAAGTAGAGTTAAAAGAGTTTGCCAAGCTCACGGCGGGTTTCTCTGGTGCAGATTTGGAAAACTTGCTCAACGAAGCGGCCATTTTTGCTGCGCGACGTGACCAGCGCACCATTGGGAATTTGGAATTTCAGGATGCGTTTGATCGCATTGCGTTAGGGCCAGAAAAGAAGAGCCATGTGATGACCCAGGAAGATAAGGAGACGGTGGCCTACCATGAGGCGGGCCACGCGGTTGTTAGCTTCCATTTGGCCAACACCGATCCCATCCAGAAAATTACAATTGTGCCGCGTGGCCGGGCTGGGGGATATGTGCTGCCGCTGCGCGAAGAGCGCTTGGTGTACACGCGCGACAAGTTTGAAGACCAAATTGCGATGGCTATGGGCGGTCGCGCCGCCGAAGAAGTTTTCTTTGGCCAGATTACGACCGGTGCAGCTTCTGATTTGCAGCAGTCTACCCGCTGGGCGCGAGCGATGGTGATGAATTATGGGATGTCTTCATCGCTAGGGTTGCCCACCTATGGTGACCAAAGCAGCAATCCATTTGTGGGGCGCGATTATGGCTTTGGCATGGGACGCGACTATAGCGAGGAAGCGGCGAAGGCCATTGATGAAGAGGTTCGCCTCATCCTAGACCATAACTATAAGCGGGCCAAGCAAATCATTGAGGACAATCGGGACAAGATGGTGGCGTTGGCCAATGCGCTGATGGAAATTGAAACGATGGATCGCAGTACGTTTGAGAAGTTGATGAATGAGGCGTTTGCGGTTCAATCTGATGATGAGAAACCGGATAGTGACGAGCTGACGGATGCGCTGGTTGAAGAAGTAATACCCTCCTCTGACTAAATTTTTGGTCATTGGCACCTAAATTTTTGAAGGCAGCCTCCTCACTTTCTTGGGTGGGGAGGCTTTTTTTGTAATTTGTTATGACAGTACGCTTTCGCCGTATGGGGCGGCAATATGAATCAGACTCGGATGCGGAGGCCAAGCGGCTGAACCGGGAGAGTTTGCACACGTTCGGGCGGCTATTGAGGTATGTACGGCCGTATCGCAACCAAATGATCTTCTCTATCATCCTGCTGTTGTTTAGTACGCTGCTGGGATTGGTGTTGCCGCTAGTCGTGCAAAATTTGGTGGATGTGGTGCTGATTGACAGAAACCTGACCCGGCTGAACCAGCTTGCTGTTGGGCTGTTTGTGGTGTTTATTGTGCAGGCGCTGTTTAACTTTGGCCATCGGCTGACGCTGGCCTTTGTGGGTGAGAAGGTAATTGCCCATATTCGGGTGCAGATTTACACGCATTTGCAATCCTTGTCGCTGAAATATTTTGCGGATCATCGGACGGGCGAGGTAGTTTCTCGCCTGACGAATGATGTGTCTCAACTGCAAACGGCCGTTACCGACAATCTCGTGGCGCTGCTGCGACAAGCCATCACCTTGATAGGAGCCGCCATTTTGCTGTTTTGGCTCAACTGGCGACTGACGCTCATCATTCTCACGGGCATTCCCATCATTTCGCTGACGATGGTGTTCTTGGGGCGGCAGATTCGCAAAGCAGCGAAGGCGGTGCAGGATGCCCTGGCAGAGTCGGCCAACGTGGTGGAAGAAACGGTGAGCGGTATTCGCATAGTGAAGTCCTTTGTGCGGGAGTCGCATGAAATCGGCCGTTTTTCGGCGCGGGTCAATGACGTATATGAAGCGGCAATGTGGCGCGCCAAAATTGGGGCGGTGCTGGGGCCAACCATCGGCTTTATGGCCTTTGCCTCCATTACGCTGACGCTTTGGTTTGGCAGCTTTGAGGTGATTGAAGGGCGACTCTCGGCTGGTGGGCTTGTTGCGTACCTGGTGTACACGATGATGGTAGCGGCACCGATTGCCTCGCTGGCCGGGCTGTATGCTCAGTTCCAATCAGCGCTGGGGGCTACGGAGCGGCTGTTTGAACTGCTGGACACGCCCGCAGACATTGCTGACGGCAGCGACGCAACTGATTTGCCGCCAGTTTCCGGGCGAGTTGAATTTGATGCGGTGGATTTTGATTACACAACGGCCGTTTCTATCTTAAAGCAGGTCTCGTTTGTGGCCGAACCGGGGCAGGTGGTGGCGCTGGTGGGGCCGAGCGGCGCAGGCAAGAGTACGCTGGTGAATCTGATTCCTCGCTTTTATGATGTGGGTAACGGCCGTATTCTCATTGATGATCATGACGTGCGCGACGTAACCATCAAGGGTTTGCGCCAGCAGATTGGCATTGTGCCGCAAGAGACGATTTTATTTTCTGACACGGTGCTAGAAAACATTCGCTATGGTAATCTGGAGGCGACGCAGGCTGAGATTGAAGCTGCCGCCATTGCCGCCAACGCGCACGAATTCATCCTGCACGATTTGCCCGACGGCTACCAGACAATGGTGGGCGAGCGCGGCGTGAAGCTAAGTGGCGGCCAGCGGCAGCGGGTGGCCATCGCCCGCGCCATTTTGAAAGACCCGCGCATCCTTATTTTAGATGAAGCAACTTCCTCATTAGACAGCGAGAGTGAGAGTTTGGTGCAGGAGGCGTTGGAGCGGTTAATGAACGGCCGTACCTCCTTCGTCATCGCCCACCGCCTGAGCACCGTGATTAACGCCGACTGGGTGCTGGTGCTGGACGAGGGGCGTGTGGTAGAGCAGGGAACCCACAGCGAGTTGCTGCAAAACCCCGACGGCCTGTATTATCGCCTTTACCAGATGCAATTTTCAACAAATGGAGATTGGAGATTAGAGACTGGAGATTGAAAACAATCTTTAACCTCCAGTCTGCAATCTCTTTGAAAAATGGATTTTTGAATGGAGAACAACCCAATCCTCGAACGCAACTACCCCGCTGATGTAGAGATTGTGCCGGTAAACGGCCGTGAGTTCATCCTCATCGGCACGGCGCACATTTCCCAGGAATCAACCGACCTAGTTCGTGCCGTCATTGAGCAAGAACGCCCGGATGTGGTTTGCGTAGAGCTAGACGAGCAACGTTACAAAACATTGTCTGAAAAAACCAAGTGGGAAAATCTTGACCTCAAGCAGATCATTCGCCAACGGCAATTGATGACGCTGCTTGTAAATTTGCTCCTTTCCTCTTACCAAAAGCGATTGGGCAAGCAGCTAGGTGTTGCCCCGGGCACGGAGCTTCTGGAAGCCACCAAAGTAGCGCAAGAAATGAATATTCCGCTGGCGTTGGTAGACCGGGATGTACGCATTACCCTACGCCGCGCCTGGAACAGCATGAGCTTTTGGGAAAAAATGAAGTTGCTCAGTTCTGGCTTTGTGGGGGCAATGGAAGGCGAAGAAATCTCTGAAGAGATGCTAAGCGAAATTCGCCAATCGGACGTGCTTACGGAGCTGATGAACGAGCTGGGTGAATTCATGCCTGTGTTAAAAGGCGTTTTGATTGATGAGCGCGACACCTACATTGCCCAAAAAACGCGGGATGCCGTTGGCGACAAAGTGGTTTCTGTAGTTGGGGCAGGCCATCTGAAAGGCATTAAGCAGGCGTTGCTAGAAAATCGCAATGAAGATTTGAGCCTCATCGAAGAAGTGCCGCCGCCATCGCCAGTCGGCAAGATTATTGGCTGGGGGATTCCTGCGTTGATTATTGGGATGCTTGTGTACATTGGCGTGACGCAAGGGGCGGAAGCGGCCGGAGACAATTTGTTGTACTGGTTTTTAGTGAACGGCATTCCCAGCGCGATTGGTGCGCTGCTGGCATTTGCCCATCCGTTCACCATCGCCATTTCCTTTTTTGGTGCGCCGCTTACTAGCCTAACACCTGTGATTGGCGCAGGCTACGTGGCGGCCTTCGTGCAGGCGTATTTTGCGCCGCCCGTGGTGCGTGAGTTCCAATCGGTGGGGGATGACATTAGTCAATGGCGCAAATGGTGGCGGAACAAGCTGCTGCGGGTGCTGCTGGTGTTTATTCTCACCAGCCTGGGCAGCATTGTTGGTACCTACCTCGGCGCAGCAGAAATAATCTCGAATTTATTTTAATTTAGCCACAGATTGCACGGATTTTTGGGATTCTCTCTTATTTCTCTGTGATCTCTGTGGCAAAAAAGGAATCTGTTGTGAAGAAGTGGTTGAGGCGAATATTTTGGGGATTTACGGCCGTACTCCTACTCATCCTCTTGTGGGCGGGCGGCGTTATTCTGTACGAAGGTTGGTTTGGCGAATCGTCGGCGCAGTGGACCAATGTAAGCTTCACCGACTCTGATGGCACTGAACTGCGCGGCTATTTGGCCCAGCCCAAGGAGCCGGGCGTGTACCCTGGCATCCTGCTCATTCATGAATGGTGGGGCTTCAACGAAGGCATGACGGTGCTAGCCGATGCGCTGGCTGCTGAAGGGTACGTGGTGCTGGCGACCGACGCCTACCGGGGCGAAGTGACCGGCCAGGTGCCACGGGCGCTCTACCTGCGGCTCTCCACGCCAGAAGAGCAGGTGTTTAACGATGTGGATGCGGCCTTAGCCCACCTGATGAGCCTCGATTCGGTAGACACGGAGCGGCTGGCTTCGATGGGCTTTTGCTTTGGCGGTGGGCATTCGTTGCAGTTGGGGATGCGCCAATCCGAAAGTATGGCGCTGACGATTTTGTATTACGGTACGGTGGTGACGAATCCAGATTTGTTACGGCCGTTAACCGACGGCCAACCGGTTCTGGGCATTTTTGGCGAAGAGGATGCCTCCATTCCCACCGCTGACGTGCTGGAATTTGAAGCTGCCCTCAACAGTCTGGAGATTCCCAACCAAATTACCATCTACCCCGGCGTGGGTCACGCTTTTTTAAATGAGGAGAATTACGATGAACCCGGTCCGGCGGGTGAAGCGTGGCAGCAAACGCTCGACTTCTTGGCCGAAAACTTCAAAGAGTAGTGGGTTTAGCCACAGATTTTGTTGTTAATCCGCGAAATCCGTGGCTAGGAAAACAGTGAAAGTTGGTGGGCTGTTTCGAGACCGCCGTTTCGCTCCAGCGACAACAACGCTTCCTTAAACTTCAAGCCACTGGCATACCCCGTTAATTTGCCGCTGCTGCCAATGACGCGGTGGCAAGGAATAATGATGGCGATGGGGTTACGGCCGTTCGCTGCCCCAACCGCCCGTGATGATTTTGGATTGCCCAATTCCGCTGCAATTGTGCCATAGGTGGTGGTACGGCCGTATGGAATCGTCTGCAAATAGGCCCACACCTGCTGCTGAAAGGGTGTACCCTGCGGCGCTAATGGCAGGTCGAACTGTTTGCGTTCTCCGGCAAAGTAGGCAGTGAGTTGAGAAACGGCGGTTGCCCACATCCCGTCATCTCGCTGCCAATCTGGTGCCGGGGAAAGTGGATTGACCCCATCTTGAAACGCAACCTGTGTCAAACCTTTTTCATTTCCCGCTAGTAAAACCTCTCCCAGCGGACTTGACATGATGGAAAAAACAAATTGTTCACTCATGAATGCTATTTTCCCTTTTGATAGGAGATTGTCCAAAAGTTGCCTATACTGTGTTGTAAATCACAATGTAAGGCTATTTACAGAAGTAGCACAACCCCATAGACAGCCACGCGGAAAGGTTTTTGGTTTACTATTTTGCGTGGAAGACAGCGGCGTGGGGAACACAACTGCCAACACCCTTGAACCCACACACAAATCATAGTTAACAAGTATTCGCAATATTCACGCCTTTTGCACATCATTTTGTTGGAACCCAACACGGAACGTCGTTTATCATTGCAAAACAGAATCCGCCAATCTATTGACAATGAGTGAGCCATTGAATACAGAGCAAAAATCTATTTCCAGGAAAAAATCGAACAGTGAGCCGCTAACAGAGGCCGAGCTGTCCCAGCTTCATCGCTTTTTGCCTGCAAACCTGATGCAATCTTTAGTTGAAGCTGGCGCCGAGCCGCCACGTTCACTGCTTTCTGCCTGTGTGGGCCATTTGGCCAGTTTGCTGGAAGCAACCACTTCTCATTTGCCTGCGTCGCTGGTGCGCCAGGTGCGCCGCAACCCCCAGCCCGGCCTTGCGGACGGGGAATTTGTGGAGGGAACGCTACTCTTTGCCGACATTAGCGGTTTTACAGCCATGTCGGAAAGGCTCAGTCAGATTGGCCGCGAAGGGGCGGAAGAGGTCACTGAGGTCGTTAACCGCTATTTTGATGCCATGCTCGATATTTTGCGGGCGCATGAAGGCCAGCTTATTCGCTTTGGTGGGGATGCCTTGCTGGGTTTGTTTACTGAGAATGGCGCAACCCATCTGGACGACATGTTCCCGGAATTGAGCGGCAACAACGGTGAAAATAGCGCCACACTTGCTATTCAAGCTGCCATGAAAATGCAGGCGGCCATGGCTGATTTTGCGGAAACTAAAACGTCTCAGGGTACTTTTCCGCTGCGGATGAGCGTGGGCATTAAGCGCGGCCGTTTCTTTGCCGCCCAGCTTGGTTCCATTGAAAATATGGAGTACGCACTCTTTGGCTCAGACGTGAACGCTACTGCTGCCGTGGAATCGGCGGCGTCAGCCGGGCAGGTGCTGATTGACCAGCAAACGTATGATGCCGTGAGTGCCGATGTGATGATGACGGCCGTTCCCCTCCCTGAAGACCCCCGCTTCTTGCTAGTCGAGTACATTGACCAACCCCCCAACCGAGTTTACTCACCGCCGCAGGAGACGCTGTACCCTTTGACACCAGATTTGGCATCCCTGCGCCGCCACATTACCTGGCTGGCGACCTTTACCCCGTACCTACCCACCGGCTTGCTGCCCCGCTTGGCCAGCGATCCGCGCGCGCCCGGTCTGAAGGGCGAGCATCGGCTGGTGGCCTCCTTGTTTGCCAATGTAGATGGCCTCGGTGACGCGGTGGCTCGCTTGGGCAATGGGCAAGAAGCCAAAATTGTGGAGTTACTCAACCAATATTACGTGAGCATGAGTGATGCGATACGGCCGTATGGTGGCGTGATGAACAAGGTTGACCTGTATGACCACGGCGACAAGGTGCTGGTGACGTTTGGCGCGCCCATCGCCCACGAGGATGATGCCGAGCGCGCCGTGCGTGCTGCGCTAGCCATGCAAGAAGCGTTGGAAGAACTCAACCAAACGCTGCCTACGGCCGTTGGTTTGGCTGATTGGCAACTGAGCCAGCGCATTGGCATTAGCTACAGCTACGTATTTGCTGGGTACGTGGGTGCTAGTTGGCGACATGAGTACACCGTCATGGGAGATGAGGTGAATTTGGCAGCGCGGCTGATGTCTGTCGCCAAAGACGGCCTCGTGCTAGTAAACGACAACGTGCGCCGCCAAACCGAATCTGTGGCTGAATTGCGCCCCGAAGGCGAAGTGAACCTCAAGGGCAAGAGCCAACCGGTTCCCATTTTTGCCGTTGCCGGTTTGCAAATTGGCACAGAGCAATCCTCGCGGGAGCTGCAAGGGTTACAGGCGCCTACGGTTGGGCGGGCAAACGAGCAGTTTGCTTTGCAAGAGGCAATTGACCAGCTTACTTTTGGTTTTGGCCGCATTGTTTCGCTGATTGGTGAGGCGGGTCAGGGCAAATCTCGCCTGGCTTACGAGGCGCAGCAAAGCGATATGCGCTGGTTGCACGTACGCTGCCTGTCGTTCATGGAGACGGTGAGCTATCGGCCGTTTCGTGAGCTGGTGCGGCAGTTGGCGGGCATTCAGCCGGAGGTAGAAGCGGCACAGGCGTTCCAAACATTGCGCCAAACCTTGTTTGAAACGTTGCCAAAAGAAGAGGCCGCTGACAGCTTGCCTTATTTAGCAAACTTCCTCAAGCTGCCGCTGGATGATACGCTGGCGCAGAAAATTCGCTACTTGGATGGGGAGGCGTTGCAGCAGCATACGTTTATTGCCATTCGCAGCTTGCTCATGGCGCAGGCGCGCACCCGGCCGTTTGTCATTTGGTTCGATAATATTCATTGGATGGACAATGCTTCGCTCGATTTGCTCACCTTTTTGCTACCGTTGGTAGAGCAACTGCCGCTTATGTTTTTGCTGTTGTTCCGCCCTGAACGGGAGAAAGGATGCTGGCAGCTACGCAATAAACTGGAAGAAGATCATGGCCTGCATTACACCGAAATTCGGGTGGAAGGGCTGTCACGCGAGGATGCGCGCACGCTTTTGCACAGCCTGGTGCCGAGTGATGATTGGCCTGAGGGTGCAGAAACGCTCATTTTAGACCGCGCTGAGGGGAATCCACTTTACTTAGAAGAGGTTTTGCGCTCCTTGATGAATGACGATTTGCTAACGGAGGGAGAAAACGGCCGTTGGCAATTCAACCAAACCGTCGCCTCCATCACCGTGCCAGAAACTCTGGAAGGGGTGCTGCTGGCACGTTTGGATCGGCTGGAAGAGCTGTGCCGCTGGACGGCGCAGGTCGCTTCCGTCGTCGGACGTTCCTTCCCCTTTGACGTGCTGGAACATATCACCAGCGGGCGGAATGACCAGCCGCTAGACGGGTATGTGTCGGAGCTGCAGTTGGTGGAGATGATCCGCGAGGCACAGCGTAATCCTGAGCGGGTGTACGCCTTTATTCATTCTCTACTGCAAGAGGTCGCTTACAATAGTTTGGCAGTTAGCTCACGCAAAACGTACCATCGTCTCGTAGCCGCCTTTTTGGAAGACGGCCGCACCTCTGGCTGGGGAGACGTAGACAGCCTGCCGCCGCTGATTGCTCATCATGCGTTCATGGGTGAGGATTGGCCGCGCGCGCTGAAATACCAGCTCATGGCGGGTGAGCAGGCACAACATTTGTCAGCAAACCAGGATGCCATTGACCATTTTCTGAAGGCACGCCACGCGGCTACCCAAATTGAGGCGTTTGATACGGCCGTTCCCCGGCAGCATATCCACCTTTCTTTGGGTCAACTCTATGTACACACAGGTCAGTATGATCAAGCGTTGGAACATCTGCCCATTGCCTTTGAGCTGGCTGAGACGAACCACGATCCCGCCGGGAAAACGGCCGTTTGCCGCTGGCGCGCCCGCTTACATGAGCTGAAAGGAGAGTATCCGCAAGCATTCATCTGGATCGAAAAAGGGTTGGCAGATGAATCGCAGCGCAATACGGCCGAATACGCCCAGATTCTGCTCATTGCCGGACTCATTAACATTCGGCAGGGGCAGCAAGAGGAGGCGTTGGAGCAGTGCCGCAACGCCCTAGAAATTGCCGAGCAGCTTGGTGAAGTGACCGCGCTGGGTCGCGCTTACAATTTGCTGGGCATCACCTCACTGGGCAGCGATAGCAACACAGCTATTGCCCAGTTCCAGCGCGCCTACGAACTTTACCAGCAAGCTGGTGACGTACAAGGGCAGGCCACCTCGCACAATCTCATCGCCAACGCTTACTTCAACCTGGGGCGGTGGCGCAAGGCAGATTTCCATTATCGGCAGGCGCTCCGAATTTTTGAGCAGGTGGGCGATATTTATAACCAGGCTATCGCTTACAACAATCTGGGTGGCATTGCCAAAAATCGCGGGCAGCTTGATGAGGCGCTCGATTATTACAGACAAGGGCTGCAGTTGGCGGAAAAACTGGGCAGTGCAGGCTGGATTGCCGGGGGCATCCACATGAATTTGGGCGCAGCTTTTGTGCGCCAGCGGGATGCAGCCCAGGCGTACAATCATCTGCACCAGAGCCGTCGCTTTTATGAAGAAATTCAGTCTAAGGATTTTCTGGCGGAGACGTTGCGCTATTTGGCTGAAGCGGCTTTATTGGATGGGGATTTGGGTAGAGCCAAAGCTTGGGCAACAGAGGCATTTGTGCTAGCTGAAGAGCTAGAGATGACGGTGGATGTAGCCTGCTGCCGCTGTGTGTTGGGGCAGATTGCGCTGAAGCGTGGCGATTTAGCGATGGCTGAATCCAATTTGCGCCAAAGTGTGACCTTGCTGGCTGCTTCTTCAGATGAATACCAGCTAGCGCGGAGCCGTTACTGGCTTGGCCGCTTACTGCTGCAGCGCGGGGATTTGGATGAAGCAACGGTGGTGCTGACGCAGGCACAGGAGACCTTTGCCCACTTGGATGCCGAAATGGATTTAACGGCCGTACAAACTTTGCAGCATGAACATGATTTAATTTAGCTTGCCCAATTTTTTGGCAATGTGGCATCGTTGAATTTGGTGAAAGCCAAATTTTCGCGTGTCATAGGTAAATTGAAAAGCGTATCGGCTTTTACACAGCCATTGTGATAAATAGAAAACAGAAAGCATAAGTACCCTGGCTGTAGAATGGGCAGGGTCGAAAGTGTTCGTGTATTGTCTTTGTTATGTGTTCTTGTATCGAGAGGAATCTATGAAAAGCAGATTACTGGCAATTTTTGGCTCGATTTTTTTTAGTGCTATTGTATTGGTAGGGTTGGTGGTAAACGGCCGTGTGGCAGCAAAGCCAACCGGGAGTGTTGCTGGTGGGACGATGCTGCCCACCACCTTCCGCGTTTCAGAAACGTCATCCGGTGTTGAGGGGAATGCTGATTCGACCACGCCTGCTATTTCGGCAAACGGCCGTTTCGTTGCCTTTGCTTCCGCAGCTGAAAATTTGGATCCACTTGGTGACGGTAACTTCTTCCAGGATATATTCATTAAGGATTTGCAGACAGAGGTTATCACGCGCGTTGTGGATTTTGTGCAGACCGGCAGACCCAATGGTGACTCTAAAAACCCGGACATTTCGGCAAACGGCCGTTTCGTCGTGTTTGAAACTGCTGCTACTGATTTAGCCAGCTCTTCTGAAACACCAGACCTAAATGGCACTGAACCCGACATCTACATTTATGATAACGAGAATGGCTTTCTCGACCCTATATCTATTGATTTAAATCAATTTACATTTGGGAATGGGCCTTCATACTCACCAGTAGTGGCCGCCATTGGCGATGGCGGGTATCGCGTTGCTTTTGTGTCTGAATCCACTAATCTGGATTCAAATGACAGTGACACAATCCCCGATATTTACGTCTTCACTTTTGATGCAAACACCTTTATGACCGTCATGCAGGTGGTGTCGGTGGATAGCATGGGGGTAAAGGGGGATGCCGGTTCGTTTCATCCAGCAATATCGGCGGACGGCCGTTACATTGCCTTTGAATCTGATGCTACCAACCTGATTCCCAACGACAACAATGACCTGACCGATGTCTTTGTGCATGATTTGCAAACGGGGGTGACGCAACGTGTTTCGGTGGATGCCACGGGCGGCGAAGCCGCCGGAGACTCCTTCGAGCCATCCATCTCTTTCGATGGGAACCTCGTTGCCTACACCAGCGCAGCTGACAATTTGGTGCCAGACGACACCAACGGGGTCGAGGATATTTTTGTATACAATATCCTCACGGGCAATGTGAATCGCGTTTCCACTGCCATCAATGGCGATGAGGGGGATTCACATTCTTACTACCCGCGCATAACGGACAGCGGTAACGGGCTCGTGTTTGTTTCTGAAGCCGCAAACCTGGTGCCTTTCGACAACAACGCTTTGCCAGATGTCTTTTGGCACAACCTGATATCGGGGAATACTCGCCGCGCCTCGCTTACTTACGATGGACAGGAAAGCAATGGTTTCGTTGGCCGTCCTGACGTGACTGCCGAAGGGCGACTCATCACCTTTGATTCATCCGCCACCAATCTGATTCCAAATGATTCTAATGATGTTTTGGATGTGTTTGTGCGCGAAGAAGATGTTCCTGCCGAATCTTTCCGGTACACGGCCGAAGAAGTGCCGCCCAACACGGTTTTAACAGACACCGTTGAGGCAGAAACGGCAGTACAGTGGTACAAGTTCGATGTGACGCAGGCAGGCTCAACAATCGAGACCAAGATAACCAACCTCACCGGCGACTACAACCTTTATCTGTTCGCCCCCGCCATAGATGAAGAAAGCGGCCAAATTCGTGATTTGGGGCAGTTGAGCAACATTGGTCAACTCAGCAATATCGGCCAACTCAGCAACATTGGGCAACTGAGCAACATTGGCCAGCTCAGTAACATTGGCGACCTGGTAGACTTGGGGCAGTTAAGCAATATCGGGCAACTGAGCAACATCGGCCAGCTTAGTAATATTGGCCAGCTCAGTAACATTGGGCAGGTGGGCAATATTGGCACGCTAGTGGCCGTCTCCATCCAGCCAGATTTGACCGACGAGGCCATCACCTACAATGTGCAGGAGCTATCTGGCCCATATTATCTGGCTGTTGTTCCTCAAAATCAGGACGTGGTGGGGACAACCTATGAATTAAGCATTGCAGTGCTGCCGCCTGTGGATCCATACTCGCCCGTGTTCTGCAATGTACCTACATTTGTTACGCCAGCAACGGACAATAGCGTGCAGTCGCTCATTTTCGTGAACTCGGCGCGGATGAATAACTTGTATCCTACAGAAGGCATCACCATTACCAACTTAATATCTCGTACCAATGACTTGGCGGCACATGGAGATGTAAACGGTGTCGTCATTGATCTCAATGACTATCCAGACATTAACAACGCCTACAGTACCTGGGACTTTGAACAAGGCAACCCGCTAGGGGCCAACTGTGTGGCAACAAACATTAAAGCACTTATCTACTCTCTGTTGCCTGCCTACCCCAACCTGGAGTACATGGTGCTATTTGGCGAAGACCAGATCATCCCCCACAAGCGCATTCGGGACGATGCCCTGGTTGCCAACGAACGGCACTATGCTTCTATTGCCGAAACGACTAACATTTCCGGCTCACTTAGCCTACGGTACTTCCTCACCGATGACTATTATGCGTCGCCACTTCCGTTCCCGTTCAAGGATCGTGAATTTTACCTGCCCGCCTATGGAATCGGCCGTGTGGTAGAAACACCAGAAGAGATGTTGGGAATCGTGGATTCGTTCTTGGCGCAACCTGTCCTTACACCGCAGAATGCTTTGGTGACAGGTTATGATTTCTTGTTAGATCAGGCGGCCGTCATTACAGACACCTTGCTAACCCAAGGCATCAACATCGAAAACTCCTTGAACTTTATAAACAATACATGGTCAGATACGGATTTCAGGAATGAGCTGTTTACTCGGCCGATTGCACCCGATCTTATTTCTTTAAACTCGCATTTTGAACATTATCTTTTCTATCCCTTTACACCACCAAATGTGTTTGCTAACGAGATTGTTTCAGCGACGGATTATGATGGTACGGTTGTATTCTCTGTTGGATGTCATTCCGGGTTAAATATTACTGACGGTGGAACATCTTCTGCTTTAACTGACATGGATTGGCCCCAGGCATTTGCCGCTCAAGGTGCTAGCTTCTTTGGCAATACTGGCTATGGGTATGGCGATTCTGACTTGGTGGCCTATTCCGAAGCGTTAATGGTGAATTACGTGAACGCATTGGGTAACTGGAGCGAAGGGCCGCAAACCATCGGCACGGCGATGCGTATGGCCAAACAGCAATATTACAATGAACTGGCTGGCGGTACTTTTAGCAACTACGATGAAAAAGTGTTGGAACAGATGACCCTGTACGGCTTGCCCATGCTACGCATTAACATGCCAATCACCACCTCAGAATCGTTGTGGGGTAAGAGTGCCCTGGAAAATGCAGCCGTGCAGCGCGTAGCGGGCAGCAGCGGTTTAACAGCAACGCCTTTAAGCTATAACTTCTCTTTTCAGGAGAACACGAGCAATCCGCTGGGCAGTTTTTATACTATTGTGGGCGAAGATGGGGTTCATGTGACCGGTGGCCGGCCCATCCAGCCGCTAACTAGCGTGAGCGTGAGCCAGCCAGATAGCGTAGCGCACGGCGTGTTGATGACAGGTGGCTCCTTCACCGAAATACCTAACTTTAATCCTGTTGTTTCACAGCTCATTACGGAAGAAGTGGGTATTTTGAGCCCAGAGCCGCTATTCCCGTTGGATTACTGGTATCCGGTGGCACCAGGCAGCATCAACCGCTACCTTTCTATCGAGGGCGAATCGGTAGAGCGTTTGGTGATGATTCCGGGGCAGTTTGCATCAACTGGCGGTGGCGCAGAGACGATTGGCACGCAACGTCTGTACGACAATCTGCAATTTGAAGTCTACCATACGCCATTTGATAATGAAGATTTTATTGCGCCCAGCATTTGGGATGTGAGCGCGGTGCGGATTGCCAACCAAACCACTTTCTATGTTGGCGTTACCGATGACAGCGGTTCACTCTATCGGGTGGTGGTACTGTACCGTGAACTGCCTTCTACTACTTGGCAGCTTGCTGAACTGACGTATGATGCGGCGACGCAAACGGCCGTTGGCACCGTAAATGTGCCGCTGGATAGTGAAATTGAGTTTTTTGCCCAGGCCGTAGACGGTAGCGGTAATGTCTCTGTGGCTTTGTCGCATGGTGTGGCTTACTTTGCCGCTAAAGCAGAACCTGCAGCAATTTACCTGCCGACGGTAAGCAAGCCATAATCAAGCTGAGATTAGAGATTCCCAGCCTCCAACTCACTAATCTTTTGTCTCAAAAAAGGGATGAACCTTCATGGTCTCATCCCTTTTTGTTATGATTGGGTGATTACCAAACAAGGGAATTTATATGCGAGAACGTGTTAGTTTGTACATTTATAGGAACGGCCGTATCCTCTTTTTTTATCGCGTGCGGCCAGACCGAACCCATTATGTTGCTATTGGCGGTGGAGTAGAGCCAGGAGAGACGCTTGTGGAAGCAGCGTTGCGCGAAGCCAAAGAAGAAACCAACTACGACATTATGCTTGGCCCTAAGCTATGGGAGAAAGAACGTATTGGTGCCTATTGTGAATATGCTTATTTGGTTACCGAGTTTAGCGGAGAGTTAGCTTTAGGTGGCCCTGAGCTAGCCAGACAAACGCCAAACAATCGCCACATCTTTAAATGGATTTCGCTGGAGGACATTCCTCAGCTCGATCTGTATCCTGGCCCTGTTACGTCTGCCCAGGTTGCCCAGATTCGGAAATTACTGCCATGAAGGTAACTCGACGTGGTTTTTTAAAATGGGTTGGTGGCACAGCATTTGGCGGTTTGGCGGGAGCTGGGTATGTAACGCAGGTGGAGCCGGAATGGCTACAAGTGGAACAGCAAGCTATCCGACTGCCCAATTTACCTGCTGGCATGGATGGTTATAAAATCGTTCAGTTAAGCGATTTTCACTTATACCCTTTTTCTACGCTGAAACTGATGCAAAAAACGGTGGCACTCACCAATGAACTTGCCCCTGACTTAGTATTGCTGACGGGGGATTATGTGTTGGAAACGGCCGCTTCCATCTTTGATCTTGCCCCTGAATTAGCTAAACTCAATCCCCGCCACGGCGCCTTTGCCGTGCTGGGCAACCATGATCATTGGACAGACCCAGCAGTTGTAAAGCAGGGATTGGCCGAGCAAGGCATTGAATTGCTGCACAACAAGGGGGTTTTGCTCAATGAAAGCCAGCTCTTTTTGGCAGGTGTGGACGATTTGTGGAGCGGCGAACCGGATTTTGAGGCAGCTTTGGCTGACCAGAAGGCTGATGTACCGACGATTTTACTCGCCCATGAACCAGATTTTGCCGATGATTTTTTGGCGGACGGCCGTATTCATCTGCAACTTTCTGGCCATACCCACGGCGGGCAAGTCCGCGTACCCGGTTTGGGACCAATAGTGCTGCCGCGCTACGGCCAGAAATACCACAACGGCCTCTATCAGGTTGGGCAAGGGCAACTGTACGTTAATCGCGGCATTGGGGTGATTGGCCCTGCCGTGCGGCTAAACTGCCCGCCAGAAATTACCGAAATTGTGCTGCGAGCAGCCTAAGCGCAATCTGAGGCAAAAAATCAAGCAGGGACTTTTTCCGCCGCCGGCACGTCTCGGCCAACCGCTTGGGCAATTGCCTTCATCTCCCGTACCAGTTTGGCAAAACGTTCTGGCTTGAGTGATTGACGGCCGTCTGACATTGCTTCTTCTGGGCGTGGGTGAACTTCCACAATAACACCGTCTGCTCCAGCGGCCACGCTTGCCTTTGTTATGCTTTCCACATATTCCCACTTGCCCGTGCCGTGGCTCGGATCAGCAATAATTGGCAGATGGGTTAGTTGCTTCAATACCGGAATCGCGTTGATGTCGAAGGTGTTGCGCGTGTACTTTTCAAAGGTGCGAATGCCCCGTTCGCACATCATCACCCGCGTGTTGCCGTGGCTCAAAATATATTCAGCACACATCAGCCACTCTTCGATGAGGCTGCTCATGCCTCGCTTGAGCAAAACCGGATGCTGTGACTCGCCCACGGCGTGCAGCAGCGCATAATTTTGCATATTCCGCGCCCCAATTTGCAGAATGTCGGCATATTCAGCCACCAACGGTACCAGGCTTGGCTCCATCACCTCTGTGATAATGGGCATCCCGGTTTGCTCACGCGCTTCGGCCAAATATTTCAACCCTTCTTCCCCCATTCCCTGGAAGGAGTATGGCGAACTGCGTGGCTTAAACGCCCCACCGCGCAAAATATGGGCTCCAGCCTCTTTACAAGCGTGAGCCGTCTCTATAATTTGGCTACGGCTTTCTACCGAGCAAGGGCCAGCCATAATAACCAAATCCTTGCCACCGATGACCTGCCCACCAATGGTGAACTGCGTGTCATTGGGCTTAAACTCGCGGCTGGCAATCTTGAAGGGCTTCAAAACTGGCACCACGCGCTCTACGCCAGACATCCGCTCGAGCTGTTCCCGGTTAATCACCCGGTCATCGCCAATCACGCCAATAATTGTGCGCTCACTGCCCGTAGAAAGGTGAATTTTGAAGCCTAAATCTTCCGCCCAGGAGATAACGCCAGATTTTTCTTGCATCGTTGCATTGGGTTGCATGACTACAATCATCATTAAGTTTTCCTTTTCCAATTGTTTTATTGACAGATTAGTAATTCAATTTGCCTAGTATATTTCGTAATTAAAGTATACGAAATACGCTATAAAACAGAGGCCATCACCTTGACCATCGCTTCCATTGCATTCATCTGGCGAGGACGCACAGGCGGCAAATTTTGGCGGTCAGGGCGCAGCGATTGGGCTTCGCGCAGGTAAACATGCACAATTTCTTTGGCATTGCGGCTGGTGTTCCAATGAATCAACACACGAACACACATGGGCAAGCCATCTGGTACGTCCATTTCGTGGCCGCACATCAGCGCCACGCCCCCCCAGCCAAGCTGGCGGGCGGCCAGAGCAGGGTAGGTGGCGTTGAGGTCTACGGTGGTGGTGAAGTAAACGCTGGCAACGTCGTCTGGGCGCATGTCGTTACGCTTCACCATGACCTGGAGCAACTCTCGCGTGGCCGCCAAAATCGCTTCTTCGCTATTTTCTTTGACGGTGACAGCGCCGCGCACGCCACGGCAAACTGTGGGCTGTGGGTCTGGGGTGTTTTTAATGAGTTCGCTTAATTGCATGATTCCTGCTCCTTATGTTTCAATTGTATTCTGATGAATAAACAAAAAAAGACGCGGCTTTGCGGGCCGCGTCTTGTTGGGTTACTTTGTCGTGTTGCCTGTGCTTTTCTAGCGCGTAACGACCTCCTCGCAACAGTTGCGGCGGGGCTGAGTGCTAAAAAAGTAAAAATAGAAATATACAGGCTTTGTTAACATGATGGGCGCACTATAGCAGTTTGAAAGCAATGCGTCAAGGTGTGAAATGGGGCAATTTGGAAATTGGTAACCAGATAAATGGAAGTAGACGTGTTCTTTACACTTTACTTTGACAATTTATATAATTTCAAACATGTCTCTCTTACTCTTTAATTCTAATTCAATTTGGTTCGAAACTGTAGAAGATAACGTATTGGGCGATCAGATCCTTGACGGCGATTTGTTTGAAGTTTGCTGTAATTGTTATTCTTGGCCAGTTAACGACCTTCATCAGCAGTGGGGAGTTTCAGATTTTCCTGAACAGCCTGCGCTGAGAATAGCGAACTTTACAATGCAGCCAGATTCTGAAAGAAATGCAGACATGAAGCATGACCAAATTCAAGATAGGTATTGGGTATTGCTGCATCCCATAAATAAAAATGGAAAGGCAATTCCAGTTTTATGTGATAGCGTGAGTAAACAGTTTTTTGGCGTAGCGGCAAACCAAGCTTCAGCAGTAAAAGTTGCAGATTTTCAGGAAAAACTTGTCTGGATAACGGTAGTGGCAAGGGAAAGAATTTCTGATTTTACGGGTGACACATGGTGGGAACTTGAGGTCAATCGCCAAAACTCAGATAATTGGGCTCCTGCCGCAGTCAGGTTTGAGAAAACCTAACCATGTCTAAATAAGAGGCAAAAAAAGCCAGAGATAGAGGTCTCTGGCTTTTTGAAATCTTTGATTTTTGTATTTTTACGATTCGGTGATGGTGACGGTGGTCATTTTGTCGCCTTGGCGAATGCTGTTGACCACGTCCATGCCGTCGGTGACCTTGCCAAACACGGTGTGACGGCCGTCCAAATGCGGCTGTGGCGAGTGGGTGACGAAAAATTGGGAACCGTTGGTGCCGGGGCCGGCATTGGCCATAGAGAGGTAGCCGGTGCCGTGCTTGTGCGGGTTGCCTGCAAACTCATCCTGAAAGCGGTAGCCAGGGCCGCCGCGCCCCGTGCCGGTGGGGTCGCCGCCCTGAATCACAAAGTTGCTGATGACGCGGTGGAAGGTGACGCCGTCGTAAAAACCCTCGCGGGTGAGAAAGACAAAGTTGTTGACCGTGATGGGGGCCGCATCGGCAAATAGTTCGATTTCGATGGTGCCTTTGTTGGTTTCCATCGAGACTGCATAGCTCTTTTTAGGGTCAATTTGCATTTCTGGTGGGGATTGCCATTGTTTAGCCATTCAAAAAATTCTCCTGATTAAGATTGGTACGGCCGTTTACTGACCGCCTTGTTTCTGCCCCGATTATAACATCAAAAAATTGCCTGGATGAAGACTAGCTGCTGAGTTTGCTGAATGAGCCAGCCTGCGCGGTGAAAATGGAGCTTGTCGCTGGGGGTGAGCGGCTGTGGGAATGATTGTTGTATGAAGGGGAATTGGTGAACGGCCGCTTCCCAATCATCTGCACATAAATCCCAACTTTGCTGCCACTGGGTTTGGTGATTGAAGGTTTGTACGTTGGTTTGCGCTTGCCCATTGGCTACCAACTGTTGGACTACACCAATCTGGTTAGGGGCAAAGATGAGCGCGGCTTGGGTGAGATGACTGTTTGGCGGTTGGGTAACGGGCAACGGCCGTTCCGTGCCGTTTGGGCTGATGGTGAAAAATTGGTGCTGGGCAAAGATGCGGTGAAAACCAGCGATGCGGTCGCTGTGCGGGTCGCCAAAGAGCTGGGTTTGGGCGCGGTGGGCGGTGCCGATGGGTTCTTCCAAGTAGCTCCCCTGCTTAACCGTGCCGCGCATGATCCAGCCACCGCTGATGCGGTAAAGATGGTGGGGGGAGGTGGCGAAAACGGCCGCTTCCTTAAACATTGCCGTCTCCAAAAGCGCCATTTGTCGGGGCTGGGTAGCGTGAATGTCTAGCAGCAATAACTGCGGGCGGTGTGGCGGATTGACAACTAGAAAATCGTGACCGTTGGGCAGGGTGAAGGTGCCAAAGCGGTAGCCAGGTTTGCCGCTAAACAGCGGTTCATCGCTAAGCGTGCCGCCAATGCCAGCCCGCACCAATCGCACCTGTTCCCCTTGCCGATAAATGATGAGGAGACGGCCGTTTGGCTGCCCAAAAACTGCTTCGATGAAACCATTCACTCGCAGAATGATGCGTGGCTGGGTGCTGTTAGCGGGTGGGGTGGGGGCAGGGACGGGATGCCGGCACGCAGGGCAGCCGCGCCTGTTGGCAGGGAAATCGAGACCGCAGTGGGGGCAGCGGCGTAAACTTTGGGCATATCGCTGGAGGAGTTGGAGGGGAAACGGCCGTCGCTCGCCGCGCGTGAAGATGCCATCCAGATAATGCAGCAGGTCGTCGGACAAGGTTTCTGGTGGACGGGCATTCGGCGGCAAGGTGACGCTGCTGTTGAACAGACTGATACCCGCGCTGGCGCGTGCCTGAATGGTTTTGTGCTGCCGATGGACGCCACCGTAAGGATGTACCTGGAGCAAACTTTTCACAAGTAAAACAGCAAATGCGTACCAGTCGGTGAGGGGAGTGAAGTACGGCCGTTTGCTAAAGTTGGTTACATGGTAAAGCATCGGGTCTAGAAAGGCGAGCATGGCTACCGGGCAAGGAAAGCTGCCAAACTGGTAGCTATCCACGTCAATCCAGAATGGCTGGATGCCGTTTTGGTCAGGCAGTGTAAAGAAAATATTGGTGTCGTTCAGGTCACCAACCACAATTTGGAGTTGATGTAGGCGGTTGAGCGTTTGGTGCAACTGCTGGAGCAGGGGGACGATTTGGCGGGCACGCAGGGCGTGCTGCTGCCAAAAATGGGGTTGGCTGAGCCGCTTGATGGGTTGGGCGTGGGCTGGCAGCCGCGCCATTTGCAGGCCGATGATTTGGCCTCTTTTGTTTTGAACTGTCGCGCAAGGAGCCAACACGTTGGCTGGAAGCTGCCACTTTTTAGCAAACCAGTGTTGCAACTTGGCTTGATGGTTTGGGGTGGGGTGGTGGTAGAGCTTGACGGCCGTACTCTCCAGCCCAAACACCATCCCTTCCCCACCAGACTGAATTAAGTCGGCGGCATCGAGTTTGTAGCGTTGATTTTTGATGAAAATTGTACGAGTCATGTTATTTGCGTGTAGAGACGTTGCAAGGCAACGTCTCTACGATTCGTGCCAGAGTGCAACTGCGCCGTCGTCGTCAAAGTGGCCGCGCTGCTGGGATTGGACGTTGAGCCAACGCTGCAAGGCGAGTGGTGGGCGTGGTTCGGCCAGTTGGCAAAGTTGTTGAGCCGACCAGCCGTCTGTGGCCACAGCAAGCCAGCGCAAATTTTGCGGCTGGGGCACAAAGGCAAGTTGAAAGTTAGTTTGTGCTGGCTTGGGTTGGAGCAGTTGGTAAGCCAAATAGTCCGGTTGGTTATTACTGTGCAGTGGTTGGACACGGCCGTCTGCCACCAAAAAGCCATCCCCTTGCCAAAAGAAGACGGCCGTTTCCGGCGTGCGTACAAAACCAACCAGGGTGGTGAGCAGATGCGTGGCGACAAATTGGCGGCGGGTTGCCGCTGGAAAGTGAGCTGTGAGGTGGTGCAAAAAGCTTATGGCCGCCAGGTGCAAATCAGACAGTACGTTTTCAACCGCCTGTGGGCAAAGTGGCTCTGAAAAATTAGCCAATTTTTGGTTAAGAAAGTTGACGGCAAATTGGCCGAGCAGGTTGGCACCTGTTTCATTGTGGGATGGATATGTGGTTGCTTGCAGGGTGCCGTTTTCCTTGTATTTACTGCCGCAGCCATCACACACAATGCCGATGGCGATATGGGGGGCGGGGCTGGCTGTGGCAGCAAAATCTTGGCAGTTGCGCTGCATCAGGCGGTGGGCGCGGCCTATGGTGGTGGCGTGGCTAATCATGGTGGGTTCCTTTGAGAATTATGAATTATGAGAGATGAATTATGAAAATTTGCTGTAATTGTTTCCTTTACAAACTATTTGTGTAGATTAGACACGAATCACTATAGTGTAGGAAATACACTTTGTCAAGCCTGAAATATCTGCATAACTGATTAGTTGGGAAACGGCCGTTTCACCTTAACCTGAATGCTGCAATGACGAGCATCTTGGTGTACAATTGGGGTCATTACAGGGTCAGTGCATAGGACAAACTAAATTCTATCCTCTTAGATTGCAGAAACAGGAACCCCATCATGAACATAAGTAACCTGCCAAAACGTGTTTTTATTGTAATCTTATTGCTGCTTGTTGGTTGTGGTGGTGGGCAGTTGGATCAGCCTGTGCCAGACAATACGTCACCACCTGAAAACCCACCGGTGGCAGAAACGGCTCCTTCGGAAAACTCAGGGCAGGCTGTATCCGACTCTCCAATCACTGAACCGATCCTCGATGCAGAAACGGCCGCATACGACAACATTGACGATTTTTTTGATGCTTCTTACAGTGCCCTGCTGCTGCGCGACCCCGAATTGATTAGCGAAATTGGCCTGGATGCCGTTTACGGCACTGGCAACAACCAGCTTACCAACATCTCCGACGCCTACATCCGCGAAACCCAGGCTTTAGAAGTACAAATTCTTGCTCAGCTACGCAGTTTTGACCGCGCCAGCTTAACGCCAGCGCAGCAGCTTTCGTATGATATTTACGAATTTTATCTAGCTGACCGCGTGGCGGGGCATGAATTTATGTACCACAACTACCCCGTCACTTTTTTTATCACCAGCGTGCCGTCGCAGCTTGAAATCTTTTTGACTGACCTCCATCCGATTGCCAATTTAGCCGACGCGGAGGGGTACATCTCTCGCCTATCGCAGGTGGATAGTAAGTTTGACCAACTGATGGAAGGCCTGCTCATTCGGGAAGAGATGAACATTATCCCGCCCCGCTTTGTCTTTCAGTGGACGCTGCCCGGATTGCGCCAAATTGCCAACGGGGCGCCGCGCAGCACCGCTTTTTACACCACCTTTGCAGTGCGTTTGGACGAGGTGGACGGCATCTCTGATGATGACAAGGAACGCCTGTTAGAAACGGCCGCTTCCGAAATCGAACAAACCGTCATTCCTGCTTATGCCAATTTGGTTGATTATCTGGCTGAACTAGAAGATAAAGCCACCACCGATGCGGGCGTTTGGAAGCTGCCAAACGGCGATGACTTTTACGCCTATACGTTGCAACACCACACAACGACCAACCTTACAGCCGACGAAATCCATGAGCTGGGTTGGCAAGAGCTTGAGCGCATTCAGGCCGAGATGCAGACGATTTTTGACGAGTTAGGCTACCCAAATGACCCGCTGCCGCAGCTTTACGAGCGCGTGGCGCAAGAGAGCGGCTTGCTCACCGACAGCGCCATTTTGGAGGAGTACGAAGCCCTCATTGCCGAAGCGGAGCAAAACGTGGCAGATGCTTTTGACTTAACGCCGCAGGCAGATGTAGTGGTGATTGGGGTGCAGAGTGGTGGCTATTACATACGGCCGTCTGTGGATGGGTCGCGGCCGGGAGCATTTTACGCCTCCGCATTTGGCACCCAGCCCCGCTTTTCCATGCCCACGTTGGCGTATCATGAGGCCATCCCCGGACACCATTTCCAGCTTGCCATTATGCAAGAGCTGCCCAACTTGCCCATGTTCCGCAATGGAGCCAGCTTTACCGCTTATGTGGAAGGCTGGGCGCTTTATGCAGAGTTTTTAGCGGCTGAATTGGGGTTTTATGAAGATGATCCCTATAGCGATTTAGGGCGTTTACAAGCCGAGGCATTTCGGGCGGCACGACTGGTGGTGGATACCGGTATTCACGCCAAGCGGTGGGACTTTAACGAAGCGGTTGCCTTTATGCGTGACAACACTGGTTTGCCTGAGCGCATGGTGCAGGGACAGATTGCCCGCTACATCGTCTGGCCGGGTCAAGCCACCGCTTACAAAATTGGCATGATTGAAATCTTAAATCTGCGCCAACAGGCAATGGATGCGCTAGGTGATGATTTTGACATCAAAGCGTTCCACAATGTGGTGATTGGCCAAGGGAGCCTGCCGCTAGGAATTTTGGAAACGGCCGTTGAGGCGTATATTGCCGGTGAGTGATCCAAAAGAATTAGCCTAGCCCAGCCTTCCGTTTACAGCAACTTAAGGCACTCTAATTCATCAAACGCCGTTAGCGTGTGCTGAATCATGCCCAAACGAAACCAGTTCCAGTCGGGGTCACCGCCGTCGCGCATGTACTCTACGGCAATCGCCACACCAAGCGCCACGCACAGCCGATAATCATCGTAAAGTTGCGCCCAATCATATCCGGTTATGCCTCGTTGGATGAGCGTGGCATGGTAATGACGCAGCATCGGCATTTCTAGCTCACGCCGCCACTCGGTCTGCCAAAAGATGGTAACCAGATATGCCAAATCAAACGCACCCATCCATGTGTTTATGCTCCAATCAAACGGCTGCTGATCGATGAGGTAAAGTGGCCGTTCGCCACTCTTTGGCACTAAAATATTCCCCTGATTGGTATCACCGTGAATGCGCGTAAAATGTGTCCGATCTTGTGCTCGCTTTGCCAAGCGATCGGGCAGCTTGTTAAAAATGTGCTGAATCAGCTCAGGCCAATGTGGCTTAAGCTGGTCGCCGAAGATTGACAAAGCGTGTTGAATTCCCGGCTGCCCAATCATAATGAACTGTTTGATGTGGTTGGCATCATGAAACGGTGCGGCGGCGTATGCTTGCAGGCGTTCTTCCCCCCACCAATGCGTGTGCAAAATGGCGATCGCTTCGGCAAATGCTTGTCCGTGCGCCAAATTCGGCTTTAACTCATACGCAGCGTCATGCGTTTGCGATAAATCCGCCAGCAGCAGATGGTATTTATGCTGTGTGGCGTCGTACGCGCCATCGTAGCAGCGAACCAGGGGGGCGTCGGGCAAATCAACATAGTCGCGGGTGTAATAGGTCACTTCAGACGGTAAGAAATATTCACCATCCCCCAAGTTTGTATTCACCATTTTTAAAAAGAGATGTGTGGGACATTCGCCTGCGGCATCGTTGCTGTAGCGCACGGTAAGGCGGGCGTTTTGTGACCAGTTGCCAGAACCACTGTCCAACTCAATTCCTACAACCTGCCCAGCATTAAGTGCACCTGACTTGGTGAGAACGGCCTTTAAACATTCAGCATCCACTTGCCCCAAATTTGTAATCACTTTGTCTGAATGAATAGGCATCATTTTCCCCAGAGGATAAAGCAGTATGCAATAGTCAATTGCGGAGCTTTTCTAATTCAAATAGAATTATCTGACCAAAATGTAAATCACAAAAAGTGTATTGATGAAAAATGAGTCAAGAAGTTGTGATTTACTCAAGAAAAAGCGGGATAAACGGCTTTGCTTATTTCAAAGTACTTTCCTGCTTTTACAAAATACCATATGCTTGGAGAAACTGCCATGAAAACCCTACTTATACTGCGTCATGCCAAATCGGATTGGAGTAACAGCCAGCTTTCGGATCATGACCGGCCGCTCAACCACCGAGGCAAGTACGACGCACCACGCATGGGCGCATGGCTGAAGCAGCAAAACATGGTGCCACAACTCATCATCAGTTCCACGGCAGAGCGAGCCTTAACCACGGCCGAAATGGTGGCGCTGGCGGCCGATTTTGCTGGCGAATTGCGTACGGAGCGCAAATTTTACCTAGCGGGGCCGCCCACTTATGTGGAAATTCTCAATGAATTACCAGAAAGCTATGAACGAGTGATGGTCGTGGGGCATAATCCGGGGATGGAGGAGTTGGTGTCATTACTGACGGACAAAGCCCCCCCGATGACGACAGCCAACGTGGCGGTGGTAGAGTTACCGATTGAAACCTGGAGTGAGCTGACGATTTTTGCAAACGGCCGTCTCCGCCACCATTGGCGGCCAAAAGAACTCCCAACTTAGGTCAGTAATCAATTATCAGTAGGTCGGTAATCAGTAAAAGAAGCTAATTACTGATTACCGAATACCGATTAACTCTGGTCTTCAATTGTCAGCGTGTACTCCCCACCGCTGGCGTCATTTTCTGTCGTCACTTCCAAAATTAGCACAATATCAATGCCAAAATCCACGTTTTCAAAGCCGGTAAAGGTATCTGGATCGGAGGAGGCCAGTAGTTCGCCGTCCTCGTCGTAGACAGTGAGGATGAAGGGCTGGTCGCTGCTGCTTTCCAGAATGAGGCCAACAATTTCGCCTGCGTTTAGGCTAACTGTGTAGCGGGTGCGTTCGCCGGGGTTGAGTACGGCCGTAACCGAATCCCCCACCACCAACGTTTCACCACTATCAGACACGTCCGGCGCCTCGCCGTTGATGAAGGCAAAGGCTGCCTCCAGCACCGGGTCGCCGTCGCTGAATAGCGTCTCTTCCGTCAGCGGCACGCGAATATCCGGCACCACGCCGATCCCCTCAATGTGAATGTTGCCATCCGGGTCTACGGCACGGCCCTGCGTAAAGCGGAACGTCTCGTCGGCGGGCATAGCCACATCATCCACGCTGCCACCTAGCCCAGCCGTCGGATACATGCCGATGATGGTGCCACGGTCTTGCAGCGTCAGATTGTAGCTGAAAAATTCACATGCCGAGGCGCAATCTGGTCCCACTAGCACAATCACCTCGCCATGATAACGAAAATCCTCGGAGGGCAAGAAGAACGTATCTTCATAATCCGGGTTGATGTAAAACTCGCCCCGATCTTCATCATAAAAGCCAGTGTTGCCCGTCACCAGCGGCTCATCGAAGAAGTACGCCGCCATCTGGTCAGCCAAAAAGCCACGCCCGCCACCGTTGCGGCGCATGTCAATGATGAGCGTGTCCACGCCGTTTTCGTTCATCTCCTGAATCATCCGTTCCCAAAGCTGCACAGTGAGCAAATCATTGTCGAAGAAGCTGAAAATTTGCACGTAGCCCACGTCTTGCTCTTCTAGATATTCATACTCTAATGGCAGTTCAAAACCGTCGCGGGTCTCATCTTCCAGCCAAAAGTTGAAGCTGTCTACCTCACCAACCGCCTCCAGCGTGACCGTCTGCAGCGACCCGCCGGGGTTTTGGAAAGTTACTTCTACCTCAGTACCTACAGGGAAGCGGGTGGCAAACAGAAGCTGGTCTAGCCGCAAATTGTGCGGCGTGCTGTATGGGGCAAAGTGGCTCACGGTGTTGCTAATGTAGTCGCCGATGGGCTGGCCGTTCATCTCCAAAATCTCGGCGCGGATTTCCATGCCAGCGTCAGCCGCCGGGCCGTCTTCAAGCAGGAAATTTACCAGTACACGGCCGTCGTCCAATTCCCGAATCGCAATGCCAATCCCGCCAATCGCCGCCGCCCGGAAATCATCGCTCAAGAACGGGCCAGAGATATGCCCGTCGGGAATTTGCCAGGCAAAGTCACGCAGTGCCCGCAGGTATTCCAACTCGTCGCCGTTGGCGTCGGCATCTACAAAGCGGGGGCGGAACTCAGCACGCAGTGCTTCCCAATCAATTTCCTTGTACTCAGTGAAGGCGTACTCATTTTTAAGCTGGTCCACCAGTGCGTCAAACGCTTCGGTGTAGCTCAGCTCAGAATAATCTACCAATGCCGCCCCTTCCGGCTCGATGAGGTCAATCACCGGGTTTCGGGAGCGGTCGAAAGTAAATGGCTCAGTATCCAAATTGACGATTGTATACCCTTGCGGCAGCGTCACAATGGGATCGTCTTCGGTGAAGAGCAGCATGTCGTCGCCGAAGCTGCTAGGGAACCCTTGCTGATCGTCTGGAGCAAACACCAGAAAGTAGCCACCCACAATTTCTCGCTCAAACTCGGGGTCGTCGCTAATAATGGTGGAAGCGTAAGCGCCAGACCAGCCGCCACCACCCAAATCACGTTCCTCCAGGAACGGATCGCCAAAAACGTTGTTCCAGTAAGCAACGGCAAATACCTGAATGCCCAGGTCTTCCTCGCCGTCATTGTCAACGTCCCGCACGCCTCCTTTGGGTTCGATGGGTAGGGCGATGGAATAGCTAAACGGGGAGGTATAAAAGTCGCTGGTGATTTGGCCTAACGATTGGGATTCAACGGGGAACAGATAATCTTCGTCTCGATCCACAAAGCCTGCTTGGTCTTCCAGGATGACCACGGGCGCAGCCACGCCCACGTTAAAGAAGGGATTGGTATATTCTACCTCTCCAGTGATGCCCACCGGACCACCTTCGTCATTGACGATTTCGGCGAGGGGACCTGGCAGGTCAGCGAAGTCAACGAGTGGCTCCTCGTCATCGGCCACAGGCGTGGGAGTTGGCGTCGCTTCTATTGCTTCTTCTTGGCCTGGCGTGGCGGTTACAACAACAGTGACTTCCACTTCTACGACTTCGGCCGTAGGGTTTGCATCCCCCTCGTCATCATCAACCGGGCGTGGGGTAGGCGTGGGGTCTTCGCTGCAGGCTGCCAGCAGCAGCCCCAGGCTGAGAAGTAAAAGCAGAAGGTAGCGTAACTGTTTCATGGATTCTCTCCTAAGAAACCTCCCGGAGGGTTGAACCTTGAACGCTGGTCTGCTCGAATCCTCCGGGAGGTTGTTGGTTATTGCGTGAGTTCAAATTGGTAATGAGCAGGTTCAAGCGTCATGGGGCTGGTGGCGGCGATGATGAGATACGGCCGTCTCCCACCCGCACTTGCCAATGAAAATTGTACCGTAGCCGTGTTGCCCTCGGCCAGTTCAATCTCGGTAACGGTCGGTGCGCCGCTTTCGTAGGTGATTAGCAGCACATGCCAACGCTGGGGCACGTAGCCGGTGGCACGTACAAAGCCTTCAGCCTGCCAACCCATGTCGTTTTCCGCATCATCGTAGAAGCCAATTTCCGGGATGGCGATATTGTCGAAAGCAATACCGCCAAAAGTCAGGATGGGGTCGGTGACGTACTCAAAGCGAATTTGCACCACCTGTCCGGCGTAGGCGGAAAGATCAATCACTTCCTTCACCCAGCCGCCGCTGCGGTCGGTGTAAAAGCGGTCAGTGTAAGCTGCGTCAGATGGATCATCAATGAAGTCGGTGCCTTGCATGTTGTTGCCCACCAACCCTTGCCACGTCTGCCCGCCGTCGGTGGAGATGGAGGCGTAGGCAAAGTCGTAGCCAATTTCGATATCGTGGAAGACGACATATTCCAGCGTGGCGTTGCTCACGCCGCTCAGATCAAATTCGCGGGTGAGGCGCATGTTGCTGTAGTTGGCGCGGTTGGCCAGCCACATATGCTCGCCGGAACGGGGCAGTACCTGTATGAGCGGCACGTGGTTGCTGCCCGTGAAGTTGAGCGTAGCGCTGCCGCTGCCAGACAGTTGGTAGTAGTCGGCGGCGTACTGGTTCACCGTTGTATCTATGCTGGTAGGGAAGTTGTTGATGCCGGTGTAAGCGGCCGTATTCAAACCATCCCGCAGTTCATAAATCGCTGGGGCATTGGGGTCGTCGTGAATAGCCAGCGCCACCAGCCAATCTAGGAAGATGGACATGCCGTCGAAGTCCAGATTGTTGGCGGCGGCAATGCCATCTATGGCGGCAAAGCCCGGTTCGGGATGAGTGGCAAAGTCGCGGTACAGTTTTTCGCCTAGCCGATTGTAAATGTACCGGTTCATCACGTATCCCTGGCCGTAATAGGGCAGGGTAAAGCCATCGCCCCAGCGGTTAAGCTGCTGATCTGGGTTGCTCAAAAACGCATTTCCCCGCGAAATTGGATCGCTGGAAAAGCCTAGCAAATCTTCGGCCAGCATGGCAGAGCCTTCCACCTCCCAATCCCAATCGTTGGCGTCGTAATTGGCTTCAATCATGTGGCGAAATTCATGTGCCAAAATGTCCAGGTAGCTGCCAGAGTTAAACAGACGGCCGTTCATCACAAACATTTCGCGCTCATTCGAGCTGGGGTTTACGCTTTGGGGCAGGATGTCGCTAGAGCCAAAGTAACCACCCAGGCCACACTGGTTGGCAGTGGCGGCCGTGACGCTGCAAACAGAAACCGGAGAAGCGTTGACGATATGAATACGTGGGTCGCCATCAATGCCAGGATTATCTTCGGGGCCAAAGATGAAGGTCACTTGTTCATAAATCGCGTCGAAGGCAGCTCCGGTCTGGGTTAATGCCTGCTCGCTGGGGAAAGTCAGTCCGGGCGTGGTGTCGAACCAAAAGTAAGCGTGGTCGCTGATGTGCAGCAGTTCAAAATCGGGCGAGGAGAGCGTGTTGGCATCTGTGTTGAGGATGGTGATGGGCTCGCGGAAGCCAACGGTGTATTGGGGTGGATTGGTTACGGCCGTTGGCAATTCTCCCAAGCCCCGATAGGCAACTGCCAGACGAACGTCGTCCCGCTCGGGCGGGTAGTTGGCTTCTAAAGCAGCAAAGGTGGTTTGCTCCGCTTCGGTGACAGGAGCGCGGCTCAGCGATTCGTAGGCAGTGGGCGGAGGTGGCCAGGTAAATGTTGCGGGGTCAGGTGGGTTGGTTGGGTCGGGAACGGCCTGCCCTGAGTTTTCCGAAGCGGCCGTTTCTCCCGCGGTTGTTTCCGTAGGGGAGATGGTTTCCGTCGGTGCGGTTGTTTCGCTTGGCGTAGGGTCATCTGGCTCGTCCCGGCTGGGGCGGGCGGTTGGTTCGGCATCCTCGGTGCAGGCCACCAAAATTAGCAGCAGCAGCCCCAGGCCAAACCAGCGTTTCCAATTGTGCATAAAATGCTCCTTGCGTTTGTTTTTGGGATTATAAAGGGGAAGAGGCCAACTTTGAAGAGGTTAGGACAAATGCGTAATGAACTGTTTAGGTAGAGACGTTGCATTGCAACGTCTCTACAGGTCATCGTGCCGTCAGCGTCATCATCAACTGCCCTTTGGGGCGCAAGGTGATGAGCGGTTCTAGCTCCACCTGACTGCCAGGCATCAGCGTGAGCCGATACTGCTGAACGATGCTGGCTAGCAGCAAAATCGCTTCTGTCATGGCAAAGCTTTGGCCAATGCAAAGGCGCGGCCCGCCGCCAAAGGGCAGGTAAGCATAGCGCGGCCGTTCCGCTTTGTGCTCCGGCGTAAAGCGCTGCGGATCAAACCGCTCTGGCGCATCCCAAAAATCGGGATGCCGATGTGTGACGTAGGGGCTCATGGTAATGACCGAATTTTTGGGGACGTAATAGCCACCCACTTCGTCCTCGTCGTTGCCCCAGCGGGCAATGGCGAACGCGGGCGGGTAAAGACGCATACTTTCTTCCAGCACCATCGTGGTGTAGCGAAGGTTGGGAACGTCATCAAAGATGGGCAGACGGCCGTTCAAAACCCCATCCACCTCTGCTTCCAACTCTTCTAGCACGTCTGGGTGTTCGGAAAGTAGATAAAAGGTCCAGGCCAGAGCAACGGCCGTTGTCTCATGCCCAGCCAGCATAATGGTCATTACCTCGTCGTGTAGCTGCTGGTCGCTCATTCCTTCGCCCGTGTCCTCATCGCGGGCGGACATGAGCATACCTAGCAAATCCTCTGCTTCCAGGCCAGATTGACGGCGTTCCTGGATAATGCCGTGAACGACCTGGGTGAGAATGGCCGTATGGTTATTCACTTGCCGTGTGCTGGGCAGGAAGGGAATTCTGAGGCCAAGATCGGCAAAGGGAATGCCGGTTAGCCGGGCAATCTCTTCATTCACCGCCGAAAATGAGTCGCCAATCGTGTCTGCCTCACGGGTCAGGTCAATGCTAAACAACGTTTCGCCCACAATTTCCAGCGTCAGGTGCATCATGGCTTCATTAATGTCGAGAGGACGGCCGTTTTTGGTCAATGAGTGCCAGCTTTTCAGCATGGTGTCGGTAGCGGCCGTCATCGTTGTAGCAAACTCAGCAATGCGCTTGCGGTGAAAGGCTGGTGCTGCTAGCCGCCGCTGCCGCCGCCAAAAATCGCCATCGCTGGTGAGCAGGCCGTTGCCCACTACTGGCTGCAACAAACTCAGCGACGGATGGGGCATTTTGGTGTAGTTGCGATTGTTGTCTTGCAAAATGTGCTTATTATGATCGGGATGGAAGAACAGGTAGCCGTAAAAATGCAGCACTGCACGAAAGCGAATCGCGTCGCCATATTCGCGGAACATTTTCATCATTGTTGCTAGTGGCTCATCCTGAAACTGCTTGAGAACGCCCTGGGGCCATTTGCCCAGTGGCCCAGGGGGGTGGGGCAGCCGTTGCTGCTGACTGGTCACGGGTACAGTTGTCATTAGTTTACTCCAAGAACGATGCGCCTGGACAGCCCCAATGCTTGCACTATCTGGACTATCACACCCGCCTACGCGAGTACGAGATGAATCCTCATAAAGCAAAGATAGTGCCCAAATTTGGACGCATCATATGATTAAATTAGCGAGTTGTGAACTATTTCACAAACCGATTTTAGCAAATGTGGATAATTTTTGTCAAGAATGTTTGGCTAGGGTGTGGCCTGAATGGTTGGCAAGAAGATGGATTCATCGAAGATGCGTACCTGGCCGGAATCTGAATGGAGCTGCAAAGGGGTCACGTCCACGGCTTCAAAGCTGCTCCCGGGAATTGATTTGAGCTGGCTGAGTACGTCATTGTCCCATCGCTCATCTGGTGCGCCGGAAATGAACCAGTCGGAGCCATTATCCGCCAGGATGAGACCGTACGTTTTCATCGCTTGCAGGATGACTTGCACGTCTGGGTGGAAGCCGGAGATGTCGAAGTTGGCTTTGAGGCGGAAGCGTTGCCCCATGGGTGGCACGTTACTGTCGGTGATGCTGGAGGCGTAGTGGCGGGCCGGCCAGACGTAGGCGCGTTGGGTTTGTACGGCCGTAAAGCGGATAGCGTGGTTGATGCTGTCTGCGGCGACCTCCTCATATCGTACCAGGCCGGGGAAGATGGGCAGGCCAGCCGCATCGGCGGAGGTCCAGCCGTCTGGCCGCAGGGCATAGCCGTTGAGATCGTACATGGCGCCTGAGCTAGCGTTCCAACTGGCACCGCTGTTGATGGGGAAGGCGTAGAACAGTTCATACAGCAGGCAGTTGTCGGTGTCTAGCACCAGTACATGCCTGTCGCCGTCACTATCGGGGCCGCCCTCGATGGGGGCATCTGGCGGGATGGGGAAGGGGCCGGGGTCGCTTTCGTCGCCGTAGTCGGTGTAGTTAATGGGCACCGTTGGCTGGGAGCCTGGCACTTCTACGTAGGGAATACCGATGGGGCTGTTGGAGCCGGGTGGCCAAACGCCCGCACCAAAGTCGGGGTGCAGGTTACTATTTAAGCCGATGCTGGCAACGTAGGCGTCAGAAAGGGGGTGGACGGGCATCTTGTCTATGGCTGTGTTCCAGATGTGGTCGGTGGGGAAGATGTTGCAGACAGTGCCGGTGGGTGTTTGCGGAGGAGGGGGTGGCGAGACGGCCACTTCGGCGTCGCTCGGTGCAGGCGTTCCTGTGGCTGTTTTGGCGGATACGGCCGTGCAGGATAGAAAGAAAATGGTTGCGAGTAAAAGCCAGGTTTGGGTTTTTAGCTGCTTAATCATGCTGTCTCCTTTGAAAATAAAAAGCGGAACATAGAGAAAACACAGAGAGCCACAGAGAAAAGAGAGAAAATCTGTAAGCGCAAACAACGCCATCTGCGTAATCTGTTGATTTTCATTTCTTCGTGGTGCGCTGCAGGCGCGTGGTGTCTCATTTATAAATAGTATGTATTGCGTACAAACAGAATACGCTGTACGCGATATGTGTTTGATTATACGCAGATTGACAGGCAAAAATAGGGGTTGGTGACGAGTGGTTAATTTGGGGGATTAAGAGGTTTAGTCTGCGTGCTGTGCGTTTATTTACCCTAAAGGGATTGAATACCCCGCTACTTGTGGCGAATAGAATCTTTTTCGATTTTGATGCTCCGTCTGCTTGCAGCGGGGTAGTTCATTTTGGCTAGTTGGGGAAACGGCCGTAGCTGTGCTTTCACCATCTGTATGGATGGTGTGTGGATGAATTCGCCTTGACATGAGGGTTGATTTGCTGTAATATACGCCCTATGCCATCCGTATGGATGGTAAAAAGGTGACATGAGGTGCAACATGGCGGACAGTGAAAAGATTACAATTAACATGAGCGTGGTGGATTTGGGCAAGGTGGATTTGCTAGTGGAGGAGGGGTTTTATTCTAACCGCACCGATTTCATTCGCACGGGCATTCGCAATTTGCTAGACAAACATGCGGATGAAGTGAAACAGTCTGTAACGCGCAAGACGATGGCGGTGGGGGTGGTTGGTTACGGCCGTACCTACCTGGAAGAGCGTCGCGTGGCGGGTGAAAAAGTGTCTGCTTGGGTAGTCGGCAGTTTGATTATTGAAAGTGATGTGTCGGTCGAGTTGGCGCTTGACACAATTGAGTCCATTAAGGTGTATGGCGTGCTAAAGGCCAGCGACAAGGTGAAAAATGCTCTGTTGAGTCGCATTTTATAAATGCCGACAAAGGAATTTGAAAAATGAATGGTGATTACAAAATACGGGAGTTTGTAGCGGCTGAGGCAGCAGAGAAAGATTTTGTTGCTTTGCAGCACTTTCTTAATCAGATGCGAGCAGAGCGTTTGCCTGATGATCCACCGCGTTCGCTGGAGGCGGTGAAGGCAAGTTTGCTGTCAATGCCTCCGTTTGTGCATATGAAGACATGGTTGGTGTGGGATCTGGCAGAAACGGCCGTACTTGGCCGGGCCGTGTTTGTGCATCTAGACATGGAAGAAAATCAGCATTTGGGGCAGATAGATGTGGGCATTTTGGCTGAACACCGGCAGCAGGGGCTTGCCAAGAAGCTATTGTCGTTGATTGTGGCAGCGGCCGAAGCGCAAAATCGTCGGCTGCTAATTGGGGAGACGAACGGCCGTGTGCCATCTGGAGAGAAGGTTGCCCTACGCGTGGGGGCTAGCCGTGGGCTAGCAACCCACATGAATCAGCTAGCAGTGGCTAAGTTGAACCACGCGTTATTGCAAAGTTGGCAGCAGAATGCACCGCAGACCCGGTTTGTCATTGATTGCTGGGAGGGAGCCTACCCTGATGAGCGGCTGGCTGAAATCGTGGCTTTGCGGGAGGTGATGAACGAGCAGCCTTTTGAAGATTTAGATATGGAAGAAACGCATATAACTGAAGAACAGCTACGCCAAATTGAGGAGAGGTTTGCAGCGCAAGGGATGGAACGCTGGACGATGTTTGTTCAGGAGAGCGCTACCCAAAAGCTGGCAGGCTACACAGAAGTGGCGTTTCGACCTGACCAAATGACGATTTGTAGCCAAGGGGATACAGGTGTGTTTCATGAGTATCGAGGTCTTGGCTTGGGCAAATGGCTGAAGGCGGCAATGCTGGAGAAGATTGTGGCGGAACGGCCGTCTGTCCAATTCATCCGCACCACCAATGCAGACTCCAACGCCGCCATGCTCAAAATCAATCGAGATTTAGGTTTTGAACCGTATCAATCGCAAACAATTTGGCAAATTGAGACGGCGAAGGTGAAAGATTATTTAGCTGGGTAACACTAATCGCCGAAGGAAATGCCCTGCGCCAGCGGTAAGTCTTTGGACCAGTTGATGGTGTTGGTCTGGCGGCGCATGTACCCTTTCCAGGCGTCGGAGCCGGATTCGCGCCCGCCGCCTGTCTCCTTTTCGCCGCCAAACGCGCCGCCAATCTCCGCGCCAGAGGTGCCAATGTTGACGTTGGCAATGCCACAGTCGGAGCCGCCTGCGGAAAGGAACGCTTCGGCGGTGCGAATGGAGTCGGTGAAGATGGCGCTGGAGAGACCCTGCGGCACGCCGTTGTGAATCTGTAATGCTTCCTCAATCGTTTCGTATTTCAAAATGTACAAAATGGGGGCAAAGGTTTCTTCGCGCACAATGTCGGTTTGGCCGGGCATTTTGACGATGGTGGGTTCCACAAATTGCGGGCCAACATTTGGCAGCGTGTTGCCGCCCACCACGATTTCTCCGCCTTCTTTTTGGGCTTGTTTCAGGGCGCGCTGCATGGCGGATACGGCCGTTCTCGTACTCAGTGGTCCCATCAAGGTGCCTTCTGCCAGCGGGTCGCCAATATTTACCTGCTGGTAAGCGTTTGCCAGTCGGTTGGTTAGCTCGGCAGCGATGGATTGGTGGGCAATGATGCGGCGGGTGCTGGTGCAGCGTTGCCCCGCCGTGCCTACAGCGCCAAATAAAATGGCGCGGGTTGCTAAATCTAAATCGGCATCGGCGGCAACGATGATGGCGTTGTTGCCGCCTAGCTCCAAAATGGTGCGCCCAAAGCGGCGAGCCACCGTCTCGGCCACAATGCGCCCGGTGCGGATGGAGCCGGTGAAAGAGACGAGCGGCAGGCGGCTGTCGTTGGTCATTAGCTCACCCACGGCACGATCTCCAACCGCGAGGCTAAACACGCCGCTAACGCCATGATCAGCCATGACCTGGTTGGCGATGTGCTGGATGGCAACGGCCGTTAACGGCACCAGCTCTGACGGTTTCCAGACGACGGTATCGCCACAAACGGCGGCAATGGCTGCATTCCATGCCCAAACGGCCGCAGGAAAGTTGAAGGCGGTAATCACGCCAATCGGCCCCAGCGGATGCCACTGCTCGTACATGCGATGGCCGGGACGCTCGGAGTGCATGGTGAGGCCGTAAAGCTGCCGCGAGAGGCCGACGGCAAAGTCGCAAATGTCAATCATCTCTTGCACTTCGCCAATGCCCTCGGCGCGAATTTTGCCCATCTCTAGGCTGACCAGCTCGCCCAGCGGCTCTAAATTGTCGCGCAGGGCGTTGCCCAAATCGCGCACCAGGTGGCCGCGCTGGGGGGCGGGGGTGTTGCACCAGCTTTGGAAGGCTTCCTGAGCGGTTTGCACGGTTTGGTTGTAGGTTGTAGTGGTAGACGGCCGTACGCTGGCAATTGGCTCCCCAGTCGTGGGATTGAGCGAGACAATGGGCGCAACATCCGTTGTTAACCAACCATCTTTGCCAGAGCAAACCCCGTTGTTCACTGATTGAATTTGTAATTTTTCCAAAAGTGATTTCATTTCTCATTCCTTCCTAACCCAGACAAGCCAGAACCCAAAGGCATTTTATCAACAGATTTCGCAGATTTAACATTTTTATCTGCGTAACTCATGTTACGCAGTCCAAGACTACAAAAGTCTTACTCAGTCTGGCAAGTACCTGAAATGCGGCCAAGACTTTTGTAGTCTCCCTAGACGAAGTGCGTAACATCAGTACGTAATCTGCGAAATCTTTAAATTTCTTGTTTACAGCAGGAGCATTTGTTGGTAACGGACCAATGGTAGCCCGGTTGGTTGTTACTCAATCGCTTCCTTCTTGGTTTCTCCCTCATTGTCATCCTTTGGATTCGAGGGGATTTTTACCAGCATTTGCTTTTTACCGTCTGCCACTGCAATGACTGTTTCCACATTGATATCTTTGGAAATAAGGCCAAAATCTTGTAGCGTCCAGATAGTTGTGATGCGATCACTCAGATTTGGCCACTGATCTTTGGCCCAATGATAGCGGCGACGGCTGAACTGCCAGATGGGTTCTGGCTGGAATTTTGGTTCGTAGGTGCAGAACTCTTGCCAAATCACATCCGCATCTGTTTGGGGGAACAAGATGTTTAGCATTGCTTTTTGCACCACAGAGGCATCGCGCCCGTGTTCTTCAGATACCCAGTTGATGTGGTAGTTGTGAATGAAGGTAAAGATGCCAAAGTGGGAGTAATCCTCAACATCGCGCAGGATTTTGTTACGTTGCTCATAAGCTTGCCGATACGTTTCTTCTAGCTCGGTACTTGGTTCTTCAATGCGTTCATGGTGTGCGTCGTCGTGTTCAAATAGTTCTGGGTTTAATTGGTACAAATAGCAAATCAATTCCCGGATTCGCTGTGGGCCTACATTGAATTTGGCAAATGAACCATCGTGAATCAAATCCTCTACTGCATCTACTATGCCGCGCTGACGCGCCTCATCGTGGGCTCGCAGCAGTCCCATCTGGGTTTGCACATCCTGTGGTTGTAATGGAGAGGTGGGGCGTACAGAAATGTTTGATAATTTTTTCAATCCACCATTGGCATTGATAATTTGGATAACGGTGAGCAAGGCACCAAATATCACGATAACGGTGAGTGCCTCGGATTTTTGCCAAATAAGCACTGCCATCATGATGTAACTGGCAATCATTCCTCGCAGGCCAGCAAATTTAAGCGATTTGGCTTCGCTGGAACGGGGTTCGATGCCGCGCTCACGCATGGCACTGTCACGGACAAAAAAGACAGTAGTGCTGGTTATAACAAAAGCACTTACAAAGCCAAAGGCGTAGTAAGATTCAACAATGACCACTTCTCGGATAATTGGAATTAGAATGGCGGCAATGCCCCAAATGACAGCAATGCCCATGCGATCGTCGGCAAACATACCGGGGAGCCGCCCCAGCCGGGCGGCGTTGGCGGCAACGGCCGCTCCCCCAATATAGCCACCCCCCTGCGCTAGCAACAGAATGATTGCCAGCAGCGTTCCGGCTACAACCAGGAATACTTGCCCGGTTGTGCCGTTGGTGGCGGCTGCCAACTCACGGGAGAGTGCCAGATCGTGGGCCGTTTCGTTTATGAATTCTCCTCGTGAAAGATCGGCAACTTCGTCATGAACGGCCGTTTCCTCCCCCAGCAACGCTTCTTCAGCATGTTCAGCAGTACGAAGATCATAAAGTGCGCCTGCCGCCTCCCGATCTTGTTCCGTCACCACGACATCTGCTTCTTCAATGCCGTTGCCAAACGTTTGGGCCGCAATGATTTCATACTCAATGAGCAGCGTACTGTACCCTTCTGTAGCGGGAATTTTCCACTGCTGGGCGGCAAAAAGCTGCACAACGCCGGTGCCAATCAAGAAGAAAGCCGCCAACGTTAGGGAAGTGTTGATCACTTTCCATTTGGGGCGGGCAGCGTGTTTACCACTAGCCGGAATTACTTCATAACCAGAAAAGCCGAGCATGGCACTGGACATAGAGCGGAAGAAAAGTTGGAAGAAGGCGGCAGTGCCAATGGCAGCAATATCTTGCTGGGCACGAACGACGTGTTCTGCAACACCATTTAGTTCCAGGCGGCTCACAATCCCTTCTGTTAGAAAGGCCCATTCTGGATTTCCTGCGGCCGTTGCCCCGACAATGCTAAGAGCCACAATGGTAAAGAGCGTGAAGGCACCGCCCCCAATCAGGAAAAGCGGTACGGCTCGTTTTGGCCCCAGTGCCACAAGCACCACCATGATGAAAAAGGCAAATAGCTCTGCTAGCACAATGCGGTAGGGGGCCAGCTCTGGCAAGATCAGCATGGTGACGTCAGACGCTGAGATAGAGCTGATGATGATGGTCAGAATAGCATCCAGGAAGAAAAGGCTGGTTCCTATCCAGGAAAGCCAGCGCATTCTTGGCGGGCCAATGGCTTCTACCAGTGGGCCGCTGCCGCCCGCGTTGGGACGCAGATAGGCACCGGCTTTGTAAGCAGGCACAATGCCTAGCAGCAATAAGGCAGACAAAACGATGAATGCCAAAATTGCAATTTGATGATGACCTTCTGCACCGTGAATGGCGAGTAAGGTTTGATAAGCTGCCACACTAAAGGCGTCGGCAGCAATTTCGAAGATAAGCGCTAAAACGCCCAAGCCAGTTCCACCCAACAACAAGCCTTCGACCATTAATTTTGGTAGTTTTTGGCGTGCTTCTTTGTTGTCTGTTGGGTTTATATAACTTCTAAACATCTTCTTGTTTGACCTCCAGGTCAGAATGACGTGCTATTTTGATTTTTGCAATAAGAAAGCACGTTTTGCTCTAAAAGAGCCATCTGAATTTGTACAGGTTCTCTACTATTTTGGCGAGCTAATATTTTTACGTTGCCAAGACCGAATGGTTGCCAATTTTAATCTGTATGTCGGCGGCCATTGGGTAAACAGGCGACAAGGGATTCTACTCAGGAAATGAAATTGGTCGAATTATTTTGCTGGCTTTTGTACGGCCGTTCCGCTGCTGCCAGTGTGAATTAGGGGGTGGCTGAGGGCGTGGGTGTAAAGGTGGGAATGGGAGACGGCGTGTAAATGACGGTTGGTGTGAGGGTGGGCGAGGGCGTGGGGCTAGGCAAGGGGGTCATTGTTGGTGGCGAGGTTGGTGTGTGGGATGGGGTAATGGTTGGCGGGATGGGTGTGTTTGTTGGCTGTGGCGTGTTGGTTGGTGGCAAAGTTGGCGGGCTTGTTGGGAATGGTGTATTGGTTGGCTGGGGTGCGGGCGGTGTGTTTGTAGCCGGTGCCTGGGTAGGTACGGCCGTATTCGTAACCGTTGGCCATGGTGTGTTTGTCGGTGAAGGGGTGGAGGTTGCGGTGGGAACGGACGTATTTGTGGATGTGGGTGAAGGAGTATTGGTTGGAACGGCCGTAGCAGGTTCATCCGTTGCCGTTGGCGAATTGGTGCTGGTGGGCGAGGGCGTGGTAGAGGGCGTGACGGTTGGCGGGAAGGGAATAATGCTAACCGGCGTTTGAGAAACGGCCGTGCCTGTGGCTCGCAATGTCTCAGAATCTTCTTCCACCGCTGCTGCCACAGTGGGGTCTAAAGGCGCAAACTCAAAATCAAACTGGTCACTGTAATCGGCCGTGGATTGAGCTAACATGCTGGCATTCAGCGAATCAATCATGCCAAGATTGAGTCCCAACCACATCGCCGAAAAAATACAGCCAAAATTGATGATCAACGCCACCAGCAGCCAGGCATACATATTGCGCCGATTGTTCTCGCTGCTGGGCTTTTCCCTTGCTTCAGGCAGAGATTTAGGCGGAATCATCGGGGAAACGCGCATTAGGCAGGCTCCATTAGCGGCAGCTCAATAGAAAACGTGCTGCCAACCCCCAATTCGCTATTCACACTTACGCCGCCGCCGTGCATCTCAATGACGGTGCGCGTGATGTAGAGCCCTAATCCTACACCCCGTGCTGCAAAATTAACGTTGTTGTTGGCACGGAAAAAGCGATTAAATAGATGAGGCTGATCCGCAGCGGCAATGCCAATGCCATTATCCAGCACATCCAGCTTCATGCTGCCATTTTCCTCGTAGACACAAAGCTCTACATGACCGCCTTCCGGCGTGTAGGTGAGCGCGTTACTCAATAGATTTTCAATGGCCCGACCTAAATGCTCTGCATCCGCCTGTACCCATAGAGCAAACTCTGGTACGTTGGTTTCTAGGCCAATATTTTTCTCCTCAAATCGCTCTTGCCAACGAGTTATGGCGCCATCTACCAAACTTTGCACATTGACCTGGGACATTTTCATAGAGATCGTGCCCGCTTCCAATTCGGAAATGCGAATTAGCTGCTCAATATGATGTTCAAGCTCTTCACTGCCTTTGTTGATGTAATGGATGAACTGTTTTTGATGCTCATCTGCCTGGCCATTGAGCTTGACTTGCATTAGGTTTGTATAGGCTTTGATGACGGTAAGCGGCGTACGCAGTTCATGTGAAATGCTGGTGATGAAGGCGGATTTCAGATTGTCGGCTTCCACTTCGCGGGTAATGTCGCGCATGACAATGACGTTGCCGATGGATTGGTTGTTTTTGTCGTGAACGGGGGCAGCTAGGGCACTGAGAACGCGGTTGCCTAACTGGTAGCGACGTGGCCGTTGCGTGTTGTCGCGTACCGCTAAGAGATCTGTAACGTTTGCTAATTCTTGTTCGCCTGGCGTATGACCGTTGGCACTAGCATTTAACTCACGGACAGGACCAGAGAAGAAATCCTGAGCCAAATCTGCCAGCAGCTTTTCTGCTGCGGGGTTGACGGTGAGGATATTGTCTTGGTTGTCTAGCACAATAATGCCATCTACGATGCTGTCCAGGATCGCTTTTAATTGACTTCGCTGGGCATCGAGGGTTTGGTTTTGTTCAGCCAAAGCGGCCGTCATATGGTCAAAGGTGCGAGAGAGCAGCCCAATTTCATCATTGGCGCGAATATTGGAGCGACGTTTGAAGTCACCATCGGCCACGGCAACGGCCGTATCTACTAGATGATGAATCGGATTCGTAATTCGCCGTGCAATGAGGAACCCACCAATGAAAACAGCCACGATTGCCAACGTGAAAATAGCTGTAAACTGCTGCCGACTTACGGCAACTGTGCTCACGATAAAATTGCTGGGCAGCGCCACGCTGTACATGCCAAACGATTGCCCACGCAGTTGCCAATCCCCATAAGCCAGCACATATTGCTGGTCCAACACCGACAAACGGCGTAAGGGTACTTGGCGGCTCGCGGTAGTGGCAACCAGTTCGTAATGCTCTGGTGATTCACCCAAAGCGTCAATAACGTTGCTAAAGATTTCTGGATTGTCCTGGTACAGGGCGGTGATTCCCACCTCGCCCCCGCCCAGCGATGTGTCTAGCACATTGCCTTCGACATCGTAAAGGGTGACGCGAGCAACGGCATTGAGGGTGAGTTCCAGCATCATGCGGCGGCTGAATGTGCCCACCATCGCTACACCGATCTGAGCGCCTTCAAAAAAGACAGGCGAAACTGTATAGAGCATCAATCCATTATCGGTTTCAGTGATAAAAACTTGCCGATTGCCAGACGCATCTTCTTCATTGCGTAACGCTTTTTGCACGGCTTCCACATCAGAAAAATCGGTGCCGCTGTGGGTGATGCCGTCAATATCGTTGGTTGCACTGGCGCGCTGCCAACTGTACATTTCTACGCCGTTCATATCTAGCAAAACGACGGCGTCTGTGTTGCTGTTGATAACAATTTGGGGGGCAAGATCACCAAGATTAGATGGCTCATTGTTTGCCATAGCGGCGGGGATGCCGTCGGTGCCGATGACGGTACGCAAGGTTTGCAGGCGCTGCTCCTCGTGGCGAATGATCCCTTCCGCTACAATCTGCCCTGCATCCAGCAGTTGGTTGGTAATTCTTTCTTCTAGCGAGCTGGCAACAAGGTTTGTAACAACAAAAGCGCCAACGCTGGCGACCACAAGCGTTAGCAAAAAGTACGGCAATATAATTTTCGGACCAATGCCAAGCGCAATTTTGGTCCGGGCGGCAATGAGCCGTGTGCGTAAATTTTGATACTCCATCCAGATTATGGTAAAGGATTTACCTCTGGTCACGAGTTAAGGCGACGTGAAAAACAGGACTTTTGGGGGATATAAATGGCTTACATTGAATGGCTTAGAAATCGGGTGGGGCAGCGCAAGATTTTTCTGGTATTTGGTACGGTGTTGCTGCGGGATGAAAACGGCCGTATCCTGCTCCAAAAACGCACCGATTTTAGCTTTTGGGGATTGCCCGGTGGGGTGATGGAGCTAGGGGAAGATATTGAAACGTGTGCCCGGCGCGAACTGCTGGAGGAAACTGGGCTGACTGCCGGGCCGCTGCGGCTGGTGGGGGTGTATACTCATCCCAAATATGATGTGACCTACCCAAACGGTGACCAGGTGCAGCAATTTACCATTTGCCTGACGGGGCAGGTGGCAGGTGGCAAGATGCAGCCGGACGGCGAAGAAACGACGGAGCAGGCATTTTTCACACCGGAGGCGGTGGCGCAGATGGATTTGCCGCTTTGGTATGCCGACATGGTGCGGGATACATTAGCCGGAGGTGACCCTATGTTTTCACCTCCATTTTCAATTGATAAGACAACCGATCAGATTTGGACAGTACGGCCGTTCATTGGGCATGCTCCTTTAATTGCGGTTGGCGCGATTGTGGTGATTATGGATAAGAACGGCCGTATCCTCACCATTCAACGGCAGGACAACAAAGCCTGGGCGCTGCCGGCTGGCTATTGTGACCTGGGTGAAAATGTGGCCCAAACGGCCGTGCGCGAAGCATTTGAAGAGACAGGGCTGGCAGTTGAACTGGAGCGATTGCTAGGAGTCTACAGTGGCCCCGCATTTAATTACACCCATGCCAATGGCGATCAGGTTCAGGATATGGGGGCTGTTTTTCGGGCGCGGATTGTGAGTGGGACGCTAAAACGGGCAGAAGCAGAAGTGGCTGCCTTGCGCTGGGCGACGCCAGAGCAGATTTTAGGAGAGTTTTGGATGGGTAGACGGCCGTTCATGACCACTATCTTGCAACATCTGGACGATGGTAGCTTTGTTTGCTAATCTCAGCAGCATGAACCGACGTGTCCTTGCACTCATTTTCATTCCCTTTTTTCTATTTGTCTTTGGCACTGTAGGGTACATGCTTATTGAGGGATGGAGCCTATTTGACGCTTTTTACATGACGGCGATCACGTTGACAACGGTTGGTTTTGGGGAAGTCAATACGTTGACAACGAGCGGCCGTATCTTCACCGTTACCTTGCTGGTGGCGGGCGTTACCTTTATTGCTTATGGTCTGGAATATCTGCTCACGGCCAATCTCGGCGACACCTGGAGAAAACGACGCATGATGCAAACTATCGAAAATATGAAAGACCATGTCATTGTGTGTGGCTACGGCCGTGTGGGACAAAGCGCCATTGCTTCGCTCATCAACAGCAAACGCCAGGTTGTGGTGGTGGAAAAAGACGCGGAAAGAACGGCCGTACTTGATGAAGCAGGCATGCTCTTTTTGCAAGGAGACGCCACCAAAGACGAAGTGTTGCAGCAAGCGGGGATTGACAGAGCCTGGGGCATGTTGGTTTGCACAGGGGATGATTCGCGCAATCTGTTCATTGTGCTTTCGGCGCGGGCGCTCAACAGCAAACTGTACATTGTTACCCGCTCTGTAGATGCAGATAACGAACCCAAAATGCGCCGCGCCGGAGCCAATCGGGTGGTTTCCCCTTACCAGATTGGCGGGCAGCATATGGCCAACATCATCATACGGCCGTACGTCACCGACTTTTTTGATGTCGTGACGCTGGATGGCGGCATTGAGCTGTGGGTAGAAGAACTGGCCATTGGTGAAACGTCGCCGCTCGTGGGCAAAACCGTAGGCGATGCCAATATTCGCCAGGAGACCGGAGTTTCCATCATTGCCATGATGCGCGAAGGCCACTCTTCCATCCCCGTTGCTCACACCGTGCTTCAAACCGATGATGAACTGATTGTGATTGGAACCAGAGAACAGCTTGCCAAACTAGAAAAGTTAACTGGGCTCGATATGGGACATTTGTGAGTGTCTAGCGATTTTGCTCAGAATCAAAGGAAATATTAACAAAAATTGGTTGCCAACCAGTTTATGAATCTGTACTATTGAGGCACTCTGTAGCCTCGCGCTACAAAATCTCTTATTATTTGGATATATTATGTCAACAATTGAACCAGAATTAATTACAATTATCGAAGGCCCTACGCCAGAATTTCGTCCCACCCCGGTGGATTGGGTGCAATCTGTATTAGAAGGCCCAGAAGACCGCATGGTGGCCATGTGCCAATTGCGTACCGGCAATGGTGAAGACATTATGGATCGGTGCCGCAACGCGTGGAAAGACGGCCGTCCCGTGCGGCTTGATTTTCCAGATGAAATGCGAATGCGGCAGCAGCTAGATGTCGTCTCCATTCGCTTGGAAGAGCGGGATGAAGGGGAAGCGCTCATGCTGTGGGTGGCCGTGCCGCTAACCCACATCGAAGAGGTTGAAGAGTACGACGATAGCGACGAAGATGACGATCCGTTTTTTCCCTAGAACTGGTTTTTGGTAATCAGTTGTGTTGCTGCGCGACCGCTTCGCGTTCGGTAATCAGTGAATTTTTACGCAGTCTGGAGTTTCCAGGCTGCGTTTTTATTTTTGCCTGGGCAGTGGTAGCATAGCAAGGAGTTAGATCAGCATTGTGGAGGATGTGATGGCTTTTGAAACAATTTTGCTCGATGTGCAAGCTGGCGTGGCCACCATCACGCTAAACCGCCCCAAAAAGCTAAATGCGTTTAACGACCAGATGATTGCGGAGACAACGGCCGCTTTCAAGCAAGCCAGTCGTGACAAAGCAATTCGCTGCGTGGTGCTAACGGGAAACGGCCGTGCATTCTCATCCGGGCAGGATTTGGCTGATGTGATGGCGCGAGAGGGTGAGTTTTCCATTGGAGAGCATTTGCGCCACGGCTACCACAAGCTCATCAGGCAGATGGTTCGGCTAGAAAAACCAATTATTGGCGCAATCAACGGCATCGCCGCTGGAGCGGGCGTGGGTGTGGCTCTGGCTACCGACATTCGCCTGGCCGCCGACAACGCCAGCTTTATGCTAGCCTTCAGCAAAGTTGGGCTGGTGCCAGACAGCGGTACCAACTGGCTGCTACCCCGCCTCATTGGGCAAGCACGCGCCTATGAAATGGCCATCACCGCCGATAAAATTCCAGCAGAGAAGGCTCTCGCCTGGGGCATGGTGAACCGGGTTGTTCCTGCCGAACAGCTTACGGAAATTACGGCCGCCTGGGCCGGGTCGTTGGCGGCTGGCCCCACGCTGGCTTTTGGCCTCACCAAACGCGCCATGAACCGAGCCTGGGAAACTGACCTATTTGGTGCGCTGGAATACGAAGCCCACTTGCAAGAAATCGCCGGGCGCAGCCACGACAACAAAGAGGGCGTGACGGCGTTTTTAGAGAAGCGGGCGGCGCAATTTAAGGGCGAGTGAACGGTAAAGGTATGAACACAGTCTCAGTAATCGGTGCGGGCACAATGGGGGCGGGGATTGCCCAGGTGTCGGCGTTGGCGGGGTACAGCGTGCTTTTGTACGATGTGGCGGATGAGGTATTGGCACAGTCGCTAGACGGCATCCGAACCTCAATTGAGAAGGGGGTGGCACGGGGCAAGACAGAGCCCACCGTGGCTGAAGCCGCCAAGCAAGCCATCCAAACCACAACGTCGCTAGAAACGGCCGCACAAGCCGACCTCATTATCGAAGCCGCACCAGAAAAGCTGGCATTGAAGCGCGAAATATTTGCCACGCTGGATGCAGCAGCTCCCGCCCACGCCATTTTTGGCAGCAATACCTCCAGCCTCAGCATCAACGCGCTGGCCGGAGCCGTAAACCGCGCAGACCGCTTTTTGGGCGTCCACTTTTTCAATCCAGCACACATTATGAAGTTGGTAGAGCTGATTCGCGGGGATTTTACCAGCGACGAGACGGTGACGGCCGTACAGGAGTACATAGCCAAATTGGGGAAAACGGCCGTCCTCTGCAAAGATACCCCCGCCTTTATCGTGAACCGGGTGGCACGGCCGTTTTACGGTGAAGCATTCCGGCTGCTGGGCGAAAACGCCGCTGACCCTGCCACCATAGATAAGCTCATGCGCTCCATCGGCTTCCGCATGGGGCCATTTGAACTGATTGATTTGATTGGTTGCGACGTGAATCTATCTGTCACCCAATCGGTGTACGATGCGTACTTTCAGGAGCCCAAATACCGCCCGCATCCTATCCAAAAGCGCATGGTAGAAAGCGGCCGTTTGGGTCGCAAAACCGGGCACGGCTTCTACGAATACGAGACTTGATTGCTAAATTAGCCGCAGATTTCATGGATTTTTACGATTTGTAAAAGGCAATCTGCGAAATCTGCGTAATCTGTGGATTTATTTTGATGGAGAATTTTAACGAGCAGGCAGGCATTTGGTTACGTAGCCACGGCGTAACCATCTTGATTATCATCTTGGTGGCAATTGCTGCCTACTATTTACTGGGCATCACCACCAAAACGCTTAGCAAACGCATCCAGGCAATGGATGATGTGGAAGACAGCGAACTGGATCGGCGCACCAAGACGATCTTTCGCGTAATTCATAGCACAGGCGTGGTCATCATCATTGGCACGGCCATCATGATGATTTTGACAGAGCTGGGCGTGGCCATTACTCCGGTTTTGGCTAGCGTAGGGTTTGTGGGTCTTGCTTTTGGTTTGGGGGCACAAACGTTGGTGAAGGATATGATCGCGGGTCTGTTCATTCTCATTGAAGACCAGTACACAGTGGGAGATGTGGTGGCAATTGGGGGGATCACCGGCACGGTAGAGCATATGACGCTGCGGGCAACCGAGATGCGTGATTTGTACGGTACCGTTCATATCATTCCCAACGGCGAGATTCGCATTGTGGCGAACAAATCACGCGATTGGTCACGGGCCATTGTGGATGTGGCCGTAACGTATGAAGAAGATGTAGATACGGCCGTTGCCACCCTGCAAGAAATTGGTCAAATGGCCATAGAAGACAAAATGATTGGCTTGCTACTACAAGAAACACCAGTGGTTACAGGCGTGGAAGGGTTAGAGGATTGGTCAGTCCGGCTAAGGATTATGGCCAAAACCTTGCCCAATGGGCAGTGGGAAGTGCAGCGTTACCTGCGGCGACAAATTCGGCTCGTCTTTGCAGAAAAAGGGCTAGACCTCGCCTTCCCCCGCCACGATGTCATGGTCATGAACATTGGCAAGAAATCCCACCCAGCGCACAAAACGAAATAAACAATAGCCGCGAATTACGCGAATTTGCAGCCATTTTTTGCGTTAATTCGCGTAATTCGCGGCAAAAAAACTGCACTATTGCTCTACCTCAAATCCGGCCGCTTCCCAGGCCAAAATGCCACCCTCCATGTTGTGCACATTGTCATACCCTTGCTGGCGCAAATAGTCGGTAATTTGCCCACTGCGGTTGCCGCTGCGGCAAGTGACGATGACTTCTTTGTCAGTGGGAATTTCGCTGAGGCGGCTAGACACTTCTCCCATTGGAATAAGCGTAACGCCGGGAATGTGGCCTTCGTCGTACTCCCACTGCTCACGCACATCCAACACAATCACGTCATCCCGCTCTTTGACGGTGGCCACCGTTTGCACGTCCACCGTGTCGGGTAAACTTAATATCTCGTTGAGATCGGCCGAGACGGCAGGTTGGGTGTCGGTTGTAGCTGGTTCATTTGCGCCACAGGCAACGGCCGTTCCCACCAGCATCATCCCAAAGACAAAAATAAGCAAAATACGCTTCATCTGAAAACCTCCAAATTAGTAAACAAAAGGAATCAGCTTTCGCACGCGCTGCTGATAATCTGCATAATCATTATACTTTTCGCGTAGCCACGATTCCTCTCGTCTCGATTTGATGTCAAAAAAGAGAAACAGAACAAGTGCATAGACTAAAGTCAGCCAGCCACCGCGCAATAAACCAAGCCCAAACGCACCTAAAATGATGCCGCTGTAAATAGGGTGGCGCACCACGCGATACGCGCCATGTTCAACCATGTGGGCATCTTCTTTGGGGCGGGGAACGGCCGTTAAATTACTTCCCAGGCTAAACAAACCAGCAAAAACCAGCGCCCCACCAATGCCACCCAGCAGCAAACCAGCACCCAGAGAGACAGTGCGCCAAACGCCGCTCCAGGCAACCTGGCCAGGTAGCGACGCCGGGGCAAAGGCCACCAATCCAAATAAAATGAATTGGATGACCACGTACCACTCACCCTTAGAACCTTTCCACCACGGCTGCTTGTTCATTGCCAAAACTCCTCTAGAAACAGGGCGTATTGCATAGTCGTAGAAAATGACGGAAACGCCCTATGCATTAGCCGCTTCTGACAAGAAATTTTAGCATAGGTTACACAGTTGGCTTTGCTTTTTACACAACTCTTATAATCATCCATCACCTGCTTGACCCCCGGCCAACAATGCGGTTGAATATTCGAGCGTAAGCGTTCAGACTTTTGAAGTTTCCAAAGACTCATACTGCTTATTCAGAATTGAGGCAAAAACTTCAAAAGTCTCTAGAAGTCTTGAAGGGAAATGGAGGTTGTATTGAGCATGAAGATTATCCTGCCAGACGTCAAAAATATCATTGCAGTTGCCAGCGGCAAAGGGGGCGTGGGTAAAACCACCGTGACCGTTAATCTGGCGCTGGCCTTGCAGCAGCAGGGAGCCAAAGTTGGCATTTTTGATGCCGACGTTTACGGGCCGAACGTGCCAATTATGCTGGGTGTTCACCGCCGCAAAGCCGCCAAAGGGCTGGCTGCCATTGCTCGCCGCAAAGATGCACCAGCGTACATTAAGCCGCTCAACCGTTTCGGCCTCAACATCATGTCTATTGGCTTGCTCGTCGGGGAAAATGAGGTGATTGATCCGGCACGTAGCCCAGCTGCAGTTGGGCTACTGGTGGTGCAAACGCTCAAGGATGTTATTTGGGGGTCGCTCGATTATTTGCTCATTGACCTGCCGCCCAGTGCTGGCCAGCCCCAAGCGTCGCTCATTCAGCGGGTGCCGCTGTGTGGCGTGGTCATCGTCACCACACCGCAGGATTTAAGCTTGCTAGACGCATCCCGCTCGTTGCTGATGTTTCAGGAAGCCAACGTGCCGGTGCTGGGCATTGTGGAGAATATGAGCTACTTCATCTGCCCAAACTGTGACGAAAAGCATGAGATTTTCCAGCGTTCAGCCAAATGGCGGCCAGCAGCCCTGGCCGATGCGCCTATTTTGGGGCAAATTCCGATGACAACGGCCGTTTCCAAGAGCATCAATCAAGCGCATCCACTTATGCACGACCATCCAGACACGCCACAAGCTGCTGCCTTTTTGCAAGTTACTGAAGCTCTAAAAGCGCAACTTTAATAGAGCCGCTCTAACAGAGCCAGTCGCTCCATCCACCACTGCCTAAGCTTACGCATTCCCGTCCTATTGAGCTTGTGTCCTGTGTCGTACTCGCGGTATTCTAAAAACGCGCCCATGGCACGCACCGCTTTGCCACATTCGCGGGCCATGTCTAATGGAATGCTATCGTCCTCTGTGCCAACGGCCATGAAAACGGGGATGTCGGATAACCTGGCCGTATCCATAGCATCTTCCACCTGATATGGCATAAACCCCACCAAACTGGCAATCCCCTGCACACGTTCCGGCTCACGAATGGCCAGGGCAAAGGCAGCGGCCGCACCCTGACTGAATCCCATCAGGTAAATTTGTTCAGGGTCAGCGTTGTACTTGTCCGGCAACGTGCTAATGAATTTTGTGAGTTGGTCAACGGCCGTATCAAAATCTGCTAGCGTCGGCCAATCACTCGGTAGCTGGGAATGCCAGCTAAAGCTATCTGCCCCTTCCTGCACGATGGCGCGTGGTGCAACCAGTAGCCAATCCAGTGGCAGCGTTTGGCTAAAAATCCACATGACATCTTCATTCCCTAGGTAGCCGTGAATCATCACCACGGTGGGGTGCGGCCCCGGCTTTTCTGGTTTTAGTACGCGATGGGGGAGAACAGCCGGTGCGTCATGAACAAGAATTGGTTTACTGTTAGACATGGTTGCTTCCTAATTTCAAATAGGCAAAAAAAGGAGGTGGCGAACTAACGGGCGTTAGTCCGACCACCTCTGGGGGGGGAGCCGCCAACAGTATAGCACCTTCACTTTTTTTCGTCAATCACTTTGTAAATCGTTCCCTAGCCGGATAACTTTAGTAAAAAATGGGACTTGTTGACATAGAAATAGTACTGAACTATACTTTGTTATACCTCCCCCCATAGGGGGGGGGTATAACGAGGACGATATGGACGATGTGACAAAAAAAGTAGTAACCCAACGATTAGCAAGTGCGGCTGGTCATCTAAAAGGCATCGAGCGCATGGTGGCCGATGATACCTACTGTATTGATGTGATCAAGCAGGTGCAGGCCGTACAGGCAGCACTGAACAAGGTTAGTTCCATGATTCTGGATAACCATTTACACACCTGCGTCACCACTGCCATCCGCGATGACGAGCCAGACGAACGAGAGCGGGTGCTGCAAGAAATCACTAGCGTTTTCACCATGTCTAATAAGATTTAGTGGCTAATATCAAACCAGCTACTAGCCACCAGCCACTAACAATTATCAACTTTTAGGAGAAACTCATGACGACAAAAACATTTACGGTTCCCAACATTAGCTGCGGCCACTGTACCCATGCCATCGAGATGGAGCTAGGCGAGTTGGCGGGCGTGCAAAGCGTGAAGGCAGAACAGGAGACCAAGCAAGTAACGGTTGCCTGGGGTGATCCGGCCTCCTGGGAAAAAATCCAGGCGCTGCTGCAAGAGATTAATTACCCACCTGAAGGCCTCATTCAGATCAACTAACGAGTTTCGGGGCGACTACAGCCCCTATTTTTTGAGGAAGCGTAATGGCTGAAGAGAAACAATTGACGCTACCCGTTTTGGGGATGACCTGTGCCAACTGTGTGGCGGCGGTGGAACGAAATTCAAAGAAGGTTGAGGGTGTAACCAACGCTACCGTGAATTTTGCCAACGAGAAGGTGACGTTTCACTACGATCCCTCAGTGGTGAAGGGGCAAGATGTGACAACGGCCGTTATCGAACGTGTCAAGCGGGCTGGGTACGAGATTCCCACAGCCGAACTAGAGCTGCCCCTGCTGGGAATGACCTGTGCCAACTGCGCTGCCAACATCGAGCGGGCATTAAACAAGGTAGATGGCGTCCTCTCGGCCAGTGTGAACTATGCCAATGAGAAAGCGGCCGTTTCCTACGCACCGGGTGCGGTAAGCCTAGCCGAGTTGGTTGCCGCCGTGCGCCGCGCCGGGTACGACGTGGTGGAATCTGCCAGCGAAGACGATCTGGAAGATGCCGAAGCTGCCGCCCGCGAAGCCGAAATTCAGCACCAAAAAACGCGGTTGCTGGTCGGTGTTCTCTTCTCGCTTCCGCTCTTTTTGTTTAGCATGAGCCGCGATTTTGGCTTGGTGGGACATTGGGCACACGCCACCTGGGTCAACTGGCTCTTTTTGGTTTTGGCCACGCCTGTGCAGTTTTATGTGGGTTGGGATTATTACGTGGGCGCATACAAAAGCCTGCGTAACGGCAGCGCCAATATGGACGTGCTGGTGGCAATGGGCTCCTCTGTTGCTTACTTTTACAGCGTGGCCATCCTGCTGGCGCAAACCTTTTGGAACAGCAACGCGCTGGGGGATCATGTTTATTTTGAAACCTCGGCTGTGATCATTACCCTGATTGTGCTGGGGAAGCTGCTGGAAGCACGCGCCAAAGGGCGCACCAGCGAGGCAATCAAGCAGCTTATGGGGTTGCAAGCCAAAACCGCCCGCGTAGTGCGAAACGGCCAGGAGTTAGACATTCCGATTGCGGAGGTGGTGAAGGGGGATGTGGTCATTGTACGGCCGGGTGAAAAAATTCCGGTGGATGGGATGGTGGTAGACGGCCGTTCTGCCGTAGACGAATCCATGCTCACAGGCGAATCTTTGCCAGTAAGCAAAAAAGCTGGCGATGAACTAATTGGTGCCACGCTCAATAAACAAGGCTTGCTCAAATTTGAAGCAACCAAAGTAGGCAAAGAGACCGCCCTGGCGCAAATTATTAAGCTGGTGGAGCAGGCACAGGGCAGCAAAGCACCCATACAGCGCGTCGTAGACCAGGTGGCTGCTTACTTTGTGCCATTCGTCATTGGCGTAGCCGCGCTGACTTTTGTGATTTGGCTGTTTAGTGATGCGGGTTTTGTGCCGGCGCTGATTCGGTTAACGGCCGTACTCGTTATTGCCTGCCCGTGTGCCATGGGTTTAGCCACCCCCACTTCCATCATGGTGGGCATGGGCCAGGGCGCCGAGAAGGGCATCCTGTTCAAAAGCAGCACTGCGCTGGAGCAAGTGCAAAAGCTCAACGCCATCGTGTTGGATAAGACGGGGACGATTACGCGGGGCGAACCGACGGTGACAGACGTAGTAATCAGTAATCAGTTATCGGTAATCGGTGAGCGGGCTACTGCCAACGGAATACCGATGACGGATGACAGATTACCGAATACCGATTACTGGCTCCAGCTTGCTGCCAGTGCCGAACGCGGTTCGGAGCATCCGCTGGGCGAGGCGATTGTGCGGGCGGCACGGGAAAAGGGGCTGGTTTTGGATGAGCCGACCAACTTTTCTGGCATTGCGGGGCATGGGGTAGCGGCTGAGGTAAACGGCCGTTCCGTCCTCCTCGGTAATTTACGCCTGATGGAGCGGGAAAGTGTTCACTTGAACGGCCTGAAAGCCAAAGCCCAAGCCTTGCAAGACGAAGCCAAAACCGCCATGTGGCTGGCTGTGGACGGCCAAGCCAGCGCCGTGATTGGCGTGGCAGACACCATCAAAGACGGCTCAAAAACGGCCGTCGCCGACATGAAAGCTCGCGGTCTAACTGTAGTCATGATGACTGGAGACAATCAGGCAACCGCGAATGCCATTGCCGCCGAAGTAGGCATTGACCGCGTCTTTGCTGAGGTGCTGCCCGGTGACAAAGCTAGCTACGTGAAGCAACTGCAAGAAGAAGGATACAGCGTGGGCATGGTGGGGGATGGCATCAACGACGCGCCTGCTCTGGCACAAGCGGATGTGGGACTAGCCATTGGTACTGGAACCGATGTGGCCATGGAAACGGCCGATGTGACCCTAATGCGCGGCGATTTACGAAGCGTGCCGCAGGCCATTCATCTTTCCCAGGCCACCATGCGTAACATTCGGGAAAATCTGGTCTGGGCGTTTGGCTACAATACAGTGCTGATCCCAGTAGCGGCCGGTATCTTGGCTCCATTTGTCTGGGCACCGGATTTTCTAAAACAGCTTCATCCTATTTTGGCAGCCGGGGCAATGGCGTTTTCCAGCATTAGTGTGGTTACAAATGCGCTGCGATTGCGCCGTTTAAACGTGTAGTCGTGCTTATGAATAAACAAAGTTTAGATACGCGCTTAAACAATATCCAGTCGGTCTTGCAACAAAAAGGGTACCGGTTCACAAGCTCACGGCGGAAGATTGTGTGGGCGTTGTTGCGCTGCGGAGGGCATATTGCCGCCGATGACTTGCTGGAAGTGGTACATGAGACTGACACGACAGTTGGCCGAATGACGGTGTACCGTACGCTGGAGCTTCTCAGTGAGTTAGGGTTGATTCGCCCGGTTTATCAGGGAACAGGAGCAGCACACTACATTTTACTAGACGGGGGACACCACCATCACCTAATTTGCTCAAGCTGCGATGCAGTGTTTGAGTTTGACGAATGTGGTTTGCAGGCGGTGGGGAAGCTGCTAGCGAAGCGGTTCAATTTTGTTGTTGAGGGGCATCTGGTGGAATTTTACGGCCGTTGCCAAAACTGCCAATAAGCTCATTTTCCTTCTTGTTTAGAATAAAAAAGGCTCTGGAATTCCTCCCAGAGCCTAAATTTGCTTAAATTGCGACTAGTTTGTAACGGGCAAGCTGTTTAGCGTCGTTGCCGAATCTATATAAGCTGCGTTCACCCAGCCGACGGTGCCATCATTCAGGCGTACTTTGAGCCAGCTTGTATCGGCATTGCGACCCAGCAGTGCTAACCCTTGATCTTGGTAGACAACGGCCGTCACGCCATACGTCACCCCAGGCCCGGTACGCACATTAAGAGCGGCCGTATCCACCAATCCCGATGTAGACAATGTTTGCACATTTTCTACTGGTAGGCTGCTAATCGCTACGCTGGGATTCAGCAATTCAGCATTGATCCATCCTTGCATACCGCTGCCTAGTTGAACCTTCACCCAACTGCTGATGCTGTTCCGTGCCAGCATGGAAACGGTTGACCCTTGATTGGCAACCGCGACAATACCATACCCGATGCCCGGCCCAGACCGCACGTTAGCGGCTCCGGTGGACACAGTCGCGGCATTGGCGGTGGTTGTCGTTGTGGGGGTTGTTGTATCGCCAGACAAAACTGGTAAGTTGCCAACGGGGATGGAGAGCTGAACGTATTGTGCGCCGATCCAGCCTTCCTGGCCGTCGCTCAAACGAACCTTGAGCCAGGTGCTATCCGCATTGCGGCCAATGGCGTTAACCTGCAATCCCTGGTAAACAGAACCGGTGACCGGGTAATTAAAGCCAGGGCCAGAGCGCAGGCTGAGGACTGCGCCGGGAGCTACCGGTACGGGTGGTTCTGGCGGGGCGGGGCTATCTGCCAGCGGCAAGCTGCTAATGCTGACGCTGGGGGTAATGAGCGAAACGTTTACCCAGCCTTCGATGCTATTGCCCAGCCGGATTTTTGCCCAACTGCTGTCGGCGTTGCGTCCCAGCAAAATGACGGTTTGGCCTTGCGAAACGGCCGTAAGCACGCTGTAAGTCACGCCCGGCCCAGAACGAACATTGAGTGCCCCAGTTGAAACCAGCGCGGTGGCTGAACTGCTGGGGGCCGTGGCTGAATCTGCCAGCGGCAAGCTGCTGATGCTGACGTTGGGGGTGATGTAGGCGCCGTCGGCATTTACCCAGCCTTCGGTGCCGTTGCTTAGGCGAATTTTAGCCCAACTGCTGTCTCCATTGCGCCCGATAAGGCTAACGACTGTGCCTTGCGTAACAACGGTCACTGGGCTGTAAGCGAGGCTGGGGCCGCTGCGTACGTTGAGGGCACCGGTGGCAATGGTGGCTGATGCGCCGCTAACGGCCGTTGCTGTAGGCGTAGGTGTGTTGGTAGGTTGCGCGGTTGGTGCTTCGGCCGTCACTACATCCAGCGTGTTGATGGCTATGCTGGGGGTAATGTAGGTTGGGCTGGCATTTACCCAGCCGCGCACGGCGGCAACTGTTTGGATGTACGCCCAGCTACTGTCTGCGTTGCGCCCTAGCAGGGTGACGACAGCGCCCTGGTTTACGGTGGTGCGTACACTATACTCAATTCCCGGCCCAGACCGTACATTGAGCTGGCCTGTTTCAATTACGGCCGTTGCTGTTTGGGCAGTTGTCTGTTTAGCAAAAACCTGGCTCGTCAGGAACAACAGTGTGAAGAGGCATAAGACGAGGAACCATATTTTTCCCTGATTGTGATTCAATCGGTTCATTGTTGTCCTCCTTAAGATGACATAACGTCTGCACAAAGTATAGACCAGAACCCTATCTGGCCGCAAGAGGTAGATTTTTCGGGGGTGCGCGGAATTGTTGTTGACAACCAGTGACAGTTTTCTGAGGCAATTGCCCCCTCGCAAAACAGGCTACCCCTCGGTATAATCGCCGCTGGATTTCCACTTGGAGACTTTTGAAATTTTCGTCCGAATCGGTGCAAAACTAGCAGTAGAAACTTCAAAAGTCTGAGCAAGTGGTGAAAACGGGAAAGTACTTTGAATTAAGAAAACGATGATTCTCCCGTTTTCCCTGAGTAAATCACTATTTAGCAGGTCAGTCATCAAATTTCTTTTTGTGATTTACAGTACAAACTTTTCTTGGAGAGAATACATTTATGGAACAGATCACTCCCCGCATTTTAATTGCCAAGCCCGGTTTAGACGGACATGATCGCGGCGCAAAAGTTGTGGCCAGGGCATTGCGCGATGCTGGTATGGAAGTGATTTATACTGGATTGCGGCAGACGCCAGAGATGGTGGTGGAAGCCGCCCTGCATGAAGATGCTGATGCTATTGGCTTGAGCATCCTTTCTGGCGCGCATATGCCACTGGTAAAGCGTATCGTTGAGCTGATGAAGGAGCAGGGGTTAGACGATGTGCCGCTCTTCTTAGGTGGCATCATTCCTAATGATGACGTCCCCGTGCTGCAAGAGCTTGGTGTAAAAGGCATTTTTGGCCCAGGCGCTAACATGAATGAAATTGTGGCCTTTATCTGGGACGCGGTTGGTGGCTCGCCGGATGGTGAAACTGCGTGAAAGCGTTGCTTGAGCAGGTGCTCCAGGGGCAGATTCGGGCGATTGCCCGTGTGATTACCCGTGTTGAAAACAGTACGGCCGTTGCCGAAGAGGTCATCCAAACATTGTACCCCCACACAGGCAAGGCTCACATCATTGGCATAACTGGGTCGCCCGGAGCGGGCAAAAGCACCGTGGTAAACGCGCTGGTGCAAACGCTGCGCCAAAAAGATGCCAAAATTGGCATCGTGGCCGTTGACCCCAGCAGCCCGTTCACGGGCGGCGCTTTGCTCGGTGATCGCGTGCGAATGCGCGATTTATCTGGCGATCCGGGCATTTTTATCCGCAGCATGGCATCGCGGGGTAGCCTGGGTGGGTTGGCGCAAGCAACCGCCTCGGTAGTAAAAGTGCTAGATGCAGCAGGCTACGATTACGTTTTGGTGGAGACGGTTGGTGCGGGGCAAGCGGAGGTAGACATTGCTAACGCTGCACACACTACCGTTGTGGTAGAAGCACCCGGCATGGGTGATGAAATCCAGTCAATCAAGGCCGGTATTTTGGAAATTGCGGATATTTTGGTGGTAAACAAGGCAGATCGGCCTGGCGCTGACCGCACGGTGCGCTCACTGCAGATGATGTTGCATTTGGGGCCAGTGGGCGGTACGCGCAAGAGCGGCCGTCTCTCATCCACAAATGGCACTGAGGCAAACGACATAGGTTGGAACATCCCCGTTCTGGAAACGGTTGCGACTAAAGAGAGGGGCATGGCGGAACTGGCAGACATGCTAGGGCAGCATATGATCCACCTGCGGAATAGCGGTGAATGGCTCCAACGTGAACGGGAGCGTAGCTGGCGAGAGATTGAAACGTTGCTTCAGCAGCGGTTTATGCGGCAGTTTCAGTCGTCTGTTACATCTGAGCGACGGGAATCTTTGTTAACGGCCGTTGCTGCGCGTGAGGTGGATCCGTATACGGCCGTTAACCAATTATTATCAAAATCAGAAACAGACGTGTAGCGGAAAGAGGAAAAAAGTATTGAATTATGATGGCTTACGGAGGTATCAAACTGTTTGCTGGTTCTGGCTGCCCTGAACTGGCGCAACGCATTGCAGAGTATGTCAACATTCCCTTGAGTAGTTGGGATATTGTGGAGTTTCCCAATGAGAACCTGTTTGTGAAGCTGCACGGCAGTGTGCGCGGGCAGGATGTGTACCTGATTCAAAGTCATAATCGGCCAGTGCATCAGAACATCATGGAGATGCTTATTGCTATTGATTGTCTTAAACGAGATTCGGCGGCGCGGATTACGGCCGTAATTCCCTACATGGCCTACTCACAAAGCGACAAAAAGGATCAGCCCCGCGTGCCAATCTCTGCCCGACTGCTGGCAGATTTAATTGAGGTGGCAGGTGCTGACCGCTGGATGACGATTGACCTGCACGCCCAGCAAATTCAGGGCTTCTACAAAATTCCTGGCGATTCCTTGACGGCATTTCACATTTTGGTGGACTATTTTTTAAAGAAAAATCTGGATGCTGTAGTAGTAACGCCAGATTTGGGCTTTGCCAAACGGGGGCGCAACTTTGCCGCCGGACTGAATTTACCACTTGCTTTTGTAGAAAAGCGGCGCATTGGCAACCAAAACGAGCGCGAAGCCCTAACTCTCATTGGCAATGTTGCGGGCAAAGACGTCATCATCGTGGATGATTTGGTGGATACGGCCGGTTCCATTAAACAAGCCGTGCAGTTGGTTAAATCGCAAGGGGCAAAAGATGTCTATGTCACCTTTACCCATGCTGTTTTGTCCGATCCAGCTTCGGAGCGACTGAGCCAGCTAGCAATTAAAGAGATAGTAACCACAGACACCATTCCCATCCTGCCAGAAAAGATGCTGCCAAATATCACCATCTTGTCCGTTTCGGAGCTTCTGGGCGAAGTGATTTTACGTTCGCATGAGGGGCGCAGCGTGGGTGAGTTATTTAATGAGTAGAGGATTTTCCTTCTAACAAAAAATTAAGGCATCTTTGCTACACTATATCTCTTTTGTGAAATTAGCAAATTGAAGTGAAACTATGTTTAAAAAACTCGTAAATCGGATCGTAGGCGATCCCAACCAGAAAATTATCGCAAGCCTCAAACCCATCGTGGATGACGTTGCTGCCCTGGAACCACAAATGCAGCAGCTTTCTGATGAAGGGCTGCGGACAAAAACGGCCGAACTCAAAGAGCGCCACGCTGCAGGTGAATCATTAGATGACCTGCTGGTAGAAGCCTTTGCCCTGGTGCGCGAAGCGTCGGTACGCACCACCGGCCTGCGCCACTACGATGTGCAAATTATGGGCGGCGTTTTGCTGCACCGGGGTGAGGTTGTAGAGATGCGTACCGGTGAAGGGAAGACCCTGGTAGGAACCCTGCCCCTCTTCCTGAATGCGCTAACTGGGCGAGGTGTGCATCTGGTGACGGTGAATGAATATCTAGCCCGCCGTGACGGTGGCTGGATGGGTAAAATCTTCCATCTGCTTGGTCTTAACGTGGGCTGCATTGGCCCCCAGAAATTTTCCTCACTGTATGATCCTGACTACGTGAACCCAGGCGCGGAGCTTGAGGATGAGCGTCTTGTTCATTGGCGACCCAGCACCCGCAAGCAAGCCTATTTGGCAGATATTACCTACGGCATCAGCAGCGAATTTGGCTTCGACTACCTGCGCGACAACATGACAACCAGCAAAGATAAGCTGGTTCAGCGCGATCTCGTTTTTGCCATCATTGACGAGGTAGACAATGTGTTGATTGATGAGGCCCGGACACCTCTCATTATCTCTGGCCCAGCCGATCGTTCTGGCACAGAATATAGCCGTTTTGCCGATTATGTACGCCGCCTCAAGAAAAATACGGCCGAAGAAGACGATGAACCAAATGGCCATTACGATCTAGATGAAAAAAGCCGCAGCATTAGCCTGACGGACATGGGTATTGCCGAGGTAGAAAAGCGCATCCCCGAACTTGACACCGAAGCTGGGGACAGCTTGTACGATCCTCGTTTCTTCCACCTTACTTACTACCTGGATAATGCGCTCAAGGCACAATATCTTTACAAGAAAAATGTGCAATATGTGGTGCAAAACGGTGAGGTTGTCATTGTAGATGACTTTACGGGTCGTCTTATGGCAGGTCGTCGTTATTCCGAAGGTTTGCATGAAGCCATTGAAGCCAAAGAAGGGGTGCAAATTAAGCGGGAAACCGTTACCGTGGCCACCATTACCCTGCAAAACTATTTCCGCCTGTTTGAAAAATTAGGCGGCATGACGGGTACAGCCCTCACCGATGCCGAAGAGTTCGACAAAATTTATGAACTCGGCGTGACGCCATTGCCAACCAATGTGCAATACATTGTGGATAACAACCTGCTGGGCTTGCAGGAAAAGAAGGTCAAAGTTGAAAACTCTGAACAAACCCTTTATCTAAACCCAGACAATGGTGAGCCGCGCTACTACAAGCGTCTGGATCATCCAGACCAGATTTTTGGCAATGAAGCGGCCAAAGATAAGGCGATTGTGCGCGAAGTGCAGCGCGTGGTTGAGTCGGGGCGGCCTGTGCTGGTGGGGACAACCTCTGTTGAGCACTCTGAAACAATTGATCGTCTGTTAACTCAGGCAAAAATTCCACACTCAGTGCTTAATGCCAAGATTCATCAGTCTGAGGCGTTGGTGGTGGCGCAGGCAGGGCGCAGGGGTGCCGTGACCATTTCTACCAATATGGCAGGACGTGGCACCGATATTTTGCTAGGCGGCAACCCGGAAGGCTTGGCGGCCGAATTGCTAGAACGGGAGATGTTCAAACGGCCGTTGCTCACTCAACTCATCTTCAAATACCTGGAAGAAGGGGAAGACGCCGCCAGCGAATACGCCAACCGAAACAATAAACTAGATAGCGATCTCATTAATTGGATCAGCTCTGAAAAAGAAAAAATGGATGATGCTCTGACCGAAATTGAGGATATGCAGGTGATGGGCTACCTCGTGCGTGAGCTGGGCGAGGCGTACAAACTGGATTACGAAGAAATTCGGCAAGCCATGCGCCTGATTACGGGTGGCCAACTGGGCGAAGCGCGTGAATATTTAGAACAGCTAAGCAAAGATGTGGCTCTCGTTGAGGAAGCCATTCGCTTGCGTAATCTCTACACTGGCTACCAGCGTGTGCAAGGCGACAATAGCATGTTAGCACAATTCTTGGCAGAGATATTGTTTGAGCAACATTATATTGCCCGTGCCGCCCTAGTGCGGGCGGTTCTCAACGAGGAATATGCTGAAGCTGAAAAAGTCGTTGATACAGTTCCCGGTATTGCCAGCGATTGGATTAAAAAGATTGCCGATTTGCGCCAGGAAACAGAATCTGAACGTGAAGAAGTGTGGCGCTTGGGCGGTTTGCATGTTGTTGGCTCAGAGCGACATGAGTCTCGGCGAATTGACAATCAGCTACGTGGTCGTGCTGCCCGCCAGGGCGACCCCGGTTCATCTCGCTTCTTCCTCTCGCTAGAAGATGATCTCATGCGGCGATTCGGCGGTGAGCGGCTAAAGAGTTGGATGTCCAAAGGGCTCATGTCCAATATTCCAGAGGATATGCCATTAGAATTTGGGGTGCTGGATCGTATGATCGAAAGTGCTCAGGAGCGGGTGGAAGGGTACAATTTTGACATTCGCAAAAACATCGTGGAATACGACGACGTGATGAACCGGCAGCGCATGGCCACCTACAAAGAACGACGCGCCATTTTGATGGGTGAGGGCGTTGATTATGATGATCGCATTGATGATGCGTTTGCCAATGCCATTGCCCAATTGGTGGATAATTACGTAGATAATTACATTCCCTTTTTGCGTGGTGAAATTGAGCGTGTGGTAGCGGAGTTCACAACTGAGGCGACGGATACCATCAACATTAATGCTGTGGTTGCCAGGCTACGTGGCTATCTGCCAGAAATTGTCAAGCTGGACAAAGCAGAGTTGAGCCAGCTTTCTGGCGACAAGCTCATTGACCGCTTGATGGTAATGGTGCATGAAAATGAAGCCAACGGGGCTAACATCTACCAGCTTTTGCGGGCGATGGGTCGCTTTTTACCCTTGCTGCCGCCTATTCCAAACTTGGCGAGCCTGGCATCACGCAAGTCTGGGCAGGTTCCGGCAAAAGAAAACAGCCGGCGCGAATATGTGGCTCGTGTACAAGATTTTTACAATGCGTTTGTGACTGATCATATTGATTTACCGGATGAAGATCGAGAAGGTATTTGGCAAGATGCTGAAAATGATTTGAATGAGGCCTTTGCTCATTTTTCACTGGATGGGCTCTCTTTGAAAACGGCCGAATACCGGCAAACACGTTTTGCTGCCCAAGCCAATGCCGCCTTGCGGGAAATGCTGCTGGATACACTCTCTGTTTTAACGGGTGAGCAGTTAGAAATTGCCCTGAAAGCGTATGTGAGCAAGCAGCAAGAAAAGTGGCGGCAGCAAATTGGAGATGAAGAGTACCGTAACTTCCAGCGGTTGCTACTGCTAAACTCCATAGACCGTGAATGGCGGGACTATTTGACGGCAGCCGACGATTTGCGGCGTGAGATTGGTTTGGAAGCTGTGGGTCAGCGTGACCCGAAGGTGCAGTACAAAATTCGCTCGGCGCAAATGTTCCAGGATATGCGGAACAATATTGAGCAGAACATTGTGGACAGGTTTTTCTTTCAGGTAGAAAAGCACCGCGCCTTTATTCAAAAGCAGGAAGCAGAAATTGCTTACCAGACGCAGGCGCGGGATGCTGGGTATCAGGTGGTGAAGCGTGAGAAGGGCCAGGGCGTGGAACTGCGCCGCGACATGCCAAAAGTGGGTCGCAACGATCCTTGCCCCTGTGGCAGCGGCAAGAAATATAAACATTGTCATCTTAAAAAAGAGCTAGCTTCGCAAAAATCAGGTACAGCAGGCAAGGCAAACGGCCGTCCTGCTGGTAGTCGGTCTGGCAAAAAGCGTCGCCGCCGTCGCAAATAGTCGTTAGACGATCGTACAGAGATGTATGAAATACTTTTGAGGGTTATGTGTAAATCATAAAAAGAAATTTGATGAAAACTAACCTGCAAAATAGCGATTTGCTTCGATGACTTTTTACGTCTCTTTCACTATGGATATTTGACGACTGTTCTAAAACATGGTTTCATGTTCTGGAAAGTAATTTTGCCTAAATAATCCGAACATCAGACTGATTGGCCTATGCCCCACAGCAATAACCAGCTTCAAGCCCTGAATGCTTTGCACCAACAATTACAAACGGCACCTTCTTGGGAAGCTGTTCGGTCAACAGTTCTAGCCTTTGCTGCTAAACAACTTGCTGCCGAATCTGTGCTGATTGTCCCTGAGGCAGAAGCTGAGGTTAACTTCTGGTCTGTGGGGCAAACAGGGTTTGCGCTTCAGATATTTCCACCCCCTGAAAATAGTGATTTAGCGGCATTAACGGCCGCTTTAATCGCCACTACCCCCTTCATTGCCCAACAAGCATCTTTGTCATCTACCCAACAACGTCTGTTGAGCTTACTAAGCCGCGCAATTAGTGAACAACAGCAATTTAGCATGGTAACGGGTGCCATTGATGACGCTTTTGTAGAAGCTTTTCCTGACTGCCGCGCCCGACTCGTTTTGTGCGACTCCGATAATCATTTGGCGCTTCACTCTATGTTTGGCGCAAAGGATGGCTGGCTGCCGGTTGCTGAGGACAACTATTTATCTGTCGTAACCGAGGCCACCCTGGTTGCGAATGGTTCTCAACTGCTGCTGCCGGTTGAGACAGATAGCGGCCAGGTAAAGGCTATTTTGCAAGTGATGGGCTCTAGTAAAGAGGCTCTGACAGCGGAAACGGCCGTTCTTTCCCTTATTGCTGGGTATCTTGGGGTGGCGTTGAGTCAGCAACAACTCATTCAGCAGGCGTGGCAGCGTGCCAACCAGCTAGAAACCATTTATCGCGTCACAGAATCTGTGCGTGTTCTTAAACCGTTGCAGCAAACCTTGCAGGAGATTCACGATCAGCTGCTGCACATTTTTTCACCCCCCACTTGCTACATCGCCTTAGCGGATGCTAGCGAAGAAATCATTGAATTTCCCTGTGTTTTGGAAAACCATCAGCGGATCACACGCCAGCCAATCCCCTTAAGCGATAAAGACAGCCTGGTGGCCTGGGTGATTGGCAACAATGTTCCGTTTGCTACCGACAACTGGCCGTTTGATGAAAAGCCAGTGCCCGGCATTAGCGGCGAGGGCATACCCCACTCCATTATTTGTGTACCCATGCGCCTGCACGGCGAAGTACTGGGTGCTATCTCTATCCAAAGCGACAAGCCAGATGCGTTTGATGCCTCCGATTTTCAGACCTTAACGGCCGTTGCCGCCCACATTACCGTCATTATAAAAAATGCCCGCTTGTACACACAAACCAGCGAACTGGTTGAACGGGGCGCACATGATTACCAAACGGCCGTTGCCCTGCGGCAAGCCATCGCTGTCATTAGTACTTCGCTCCAGGCAGATTCAGTTTTTAACCATTTGTTGCTGGCATTGGGGAATGTGGTTTCTTACCACAATGCTTTTGCCTTTTTACTGGCAGATGGGGAACTCAAGCTGGTCTCCAGCCGCGATTTTTATGATAGAACCTTACCGATTCAACCAGAAGATGCCGAAACAGTTTGGCGAGATCATCCCCTGGTGCAGACTATTCTTAAAACAGAAGAACTGATTCGCATTGATGACGTACGGGCCGATGCGCGGTGGCAACCCGTGCCACATTTGGAAAATACACGTTCCTGGATGGGTGTGCCGCTGGCAGCGGGTGGCGTACTTCTGGGCGTGCTCATTTTTGATAGCCAAATTGCCAGTGCCTTTGACCAGCGAGTAGAATGGTTGGCCATAACTCTGGCCAATCACGCTTCCGTTGCCATCCAAAATGCGATGTTGTTTCAACAAACTGAGCAACAACTGGCTGAATTGAGTACGCTTTACCAAGCTAGTGCCACTATGACGGCAAACCTGGATCAGGATTTTGTGCTGCAAACGGTTGTGTCTGAAATGGTGCGCGCCTTGCAGGTAGATAGCTGCACCATTTTTGTTTGGGATCAAGAATTTCAGAAGCTGTATCCGGCGGCCCATAAAAACCAAACGTACATTAAGCATCTTGGCCAAGACGATGCGGATGGGCTGATTGGCTTAGGCAGCATCAAAAATTTAGCCTCTTACAAGGTTGTCCAACGTGTGTTTGACACCCATGAAATTGAGCAATTAGTAAGCGACCCAAAGCAGGATGAGGATGCAGTTGAGCTTTTACAAGCTGCTGGTTTGCAGGCTGTGATTCTGGTTCCTTTGGTTCATCGTAACAAAGTATTGGGGCTACTAGCCCTGGGGGATGTGACTGTGAAGCGAAACTATTCCCACGGACAACTTCGATTGGCACAAAATTTAGCTGGGCAAGGGGCCGTTGCTATTGAACACGCGCACCTTTTTGGGCAAGCGCAGCGGCGCATTGAAGAGCTTTCTACTTTTCATGACATCGTGCTGCGACTCAATGAGCCGCTGAAGCTGAATGCGGTGTTGGACACCATTACTGAATCTGCTTTGAAGCTAATTCCAGCGACCAATCTGCATATTTTCCTGTACGATTCTGAGACAGAGACTTTTTCAAAAGGGTCGGCACTGTGGCGCGACGGCCGTCGCACGGCGGCTGTACCCAAAGTGCGCCCAGCCGGAGAAGGTCTCACCTCAACAGTTGTGCAAGAAGGGCGACCCATTGTAATCAACGACGCGCCCAATCACCCGTTTTTCCAAAGTGAATCAGCGAGTGCCTGGGGCATTTGTGCGATTGCTGGCTTTCCGCTGAAGCATGGTGAGAAGGTAATTGGTGCTTTTACAGCAACGTACTTGAATCCACATACCTTTAGCGAAGATGAATTGTTGTTGCTGAACTTGCTGGCCGAACAAGCGGCCGTTGCTATTCGCAACGCTAGCTCCTTTGCAGATTCTCAGCGTCGGTTACGAGATATGTCTGCATTGGTGGATATGGCAAAGCAAGTTACGGGGGACCTTAAATTGCGGTCTGTGCTGCAAACGACGGTGCAAATTTTGCAAGGCTTGCTAAACGCCCGTGCCAGCACCATCACCATGCTGACGGATGATGGCGAAGGGTTGATTGTAAAAGCGGCCGTTGGCATCAATCCAGAATTTATGAACGCCAGAATGGAGCTTAAGGGCAGCATTTCTGGGGTGGTTGTGCAAAATGCAGAGCTTGTTTACATTCGAGATTCTTACTCAGACCCAGATTTTCTCTTCTTCGACGAGGTGGTGCGGAGCTTGCTGGTGGTGCCGTTGATTGTGCGTGATGAGCCAGTTGGCACACTTACCATTGATAGTGATCGCCCCCACGCTTTTAAGGAATCTGATATTCAGCTAATGACCATTGCTGCGGCTCAGGTGAGTGTGGCCATTGCCAATGCCCGTCTTTTTGAAGAGCTAGAAGATCGTGCCGCTGAGTTAGCTATTGCCTATGAAGAGCTAAAGGAAAGTGACCGCTTAAAAGATGAGTTGGTGCAGAATGTGTCACATGAGCTGCGAACCCCACTTACCTTTGTAAAGGGATACGTAGATTTATTGATGGATGGGGACAAGGGTTTGTTGACCCCAGAGCAGCAAGAATATTTGCAAATTGTGTCAGATAAAACAGATGACATCACGCGCATTATCGAGGATATTATTACGCTTCAGCGTATTGATTCGGGTAATTTACAGCTTGAGGTGATGCCTATGGCCGAACTGTTGCAAACGGCCGTTGTCAATCATCGCCTCGTCGCAGACAAAAGAGGATTGGGCATCGCCTGCACCGTTCCAGAAGACAAACAAGGGTTGGTGCAAATTGATAAAGGGCGTATGAACCAGGTGCTGGATAATTTAATTGGCAATGCGTTTAAATTTAGCCCAGATGGCGGCACTATTCACCTGACGATGACCGAGCAAGAAGGGAACGTGTTGGTATCTGTGATTGATGAAGGCATTGGGATGCCTGCGGAAAAACACCAACGCATCTTTGAACGCTTTTATCAAATTGATGGGTCGTCCCGCCGTCGGTTTGGGGGAACCGGCATTGGTTTGGCAATTGTAAAACGAATTATTGACGCACATCAGGGTGAAATTTGGGTGGAAAGTGAGATTAATAAGGGAAGCGCCTTCTTTTTTACCTTGCCAACTGTAAAACAGGATATTGCAAAACAGGTACCAAGCCTGTCATAATAACCCAACCTCTAATATTTACAAATCGAGTTAACGTGTCGAGATGCCAGATAGGCTTTAAGTAACCGTTCGGTGCTTCTACATAAACACGTTATAATCAAAAATTGCAACCGTAAAACAACACGTTTTGGCAAAAAGTGAGCAAATTGTGGCTGATTTAAAGACGCTGCCTAAAATTGATCTACACCGACACTTGGAAGGTTCTCTACGATTGGAAACGTTGTTAGAGATTGCCCGCCAACATAAACTTGATGTCCCGACAACCGATTTGGAAGCGTTACGGCCGTTGGTACAAGTTACCAATGATCCCGCCACCCATGAAGCATTTTTAGGTAAATTTGAAGTGCTGCGCCACTTTTATCGTTCACCAGAACTGATTCGTCGCCTCGTTTATGAAGCTGTGGCCGATGCCGCTGAAGACAATGTGAAATATTTAGAATTGCGCTTTAGTCCGCAGGCGCTCACCCGCGTGCGGGGTTTTTCTATGGCAGATGCTGCAGACTGGGTGATCGCGTCTGTAAATAAAGCAGAGGTAGATTTTGATATTCAGGTGGGGCTGATTGTGACGCTAGTGCGCCACGACCCAGTTCACCAGGCGCGGCAAGTGGCAGAGATTGCCTTTGAGCGTTTTGGCAAAGGGATTGTGGGATTGGATTTGGCAGGCGATGAGGTGAAGTTTCCGTCACGGCCGTTTACGCCGCTATTCAAAGAAGCAAAGCAAGTTGGGTTAGGCATTACCGTTCATGCAGGTGAGTGGGCTAGTGCCTACGGCGTGCGTGAAGCCGTGCTGGATTTGTTTGCTGACCGTATTGGTCACGGTGTCCGCACCCTGGAAAACTCCGAAATTTTGCGGTTGGTGCGTGACCGCAAAACTGCCTTTGAAGTGTGCCTTACCAGCAACTTACAAACAGGCGTTGTTCACCAGATGGATCATCATCCGCTGGTGGATATGTTGGATGTTGGCCTGCACGCCACGATCAACACCGATGACCCCAGCATCAGCAACTGCACGCTAACCGATGAGTATGAAATTGCGCTTAACAAGCTAAAAATTGAGTATCCGACATTGCGGCAAACGGTGCTGACTGCGGCCAATGCTGCCTTTTTACCCCCCGATGAGCGGCAAAAACTGGTGCAAAAGTTTGAGTCATTGCTACCAACCGCCGAAACGGCAAACGGCCGTTCCCCCATCAACGCTTCCTAAAAAAAATCAGGTAGCTTCCCACTCCTTCAGCGCCCGTTTTATCATGATTTGAATGCGCGGATCATCAATCTCGCGCGGCCGTTCGTAACGTCGGCCATCCACTTCAATAATCAAGCCGCCGCTACTATCTTGCACCAAGTGAATGCTGCGCTGAGCGAGTTCTGGCTCTGTTTGCAAATGGTGCTGCAATATTTCATCTACTTGCTCAACCAAACTTAGCATTTTGTTGGCGCTGGCTTCTGTGGTGGCTGGGCGCCGCCGTAAATTGGCAAACACAGATGGCGGTTGGGGCGGCCGTGCCGAAGATTTTAGGGCATCTCGCTCCTCTTCCATCCTGTCGAGGAACCGCTGCGCGTCTTCATTTTCTGGGGAATTGGGCACGGCCGTTTGTGTTTGCGGTGATGCCAATGGGGGAGCAACGCCGGCATCCACCAAATTTTGATACCCACCAGCAAACGTTATCAACTCCCCGATAGCTGCCTGCATTAACTGGCGCACATTTGCTTCTGAAACGTCTGAAATGTTTTCGTACTTATTTTCATTAAAACTCACAACCAGCTTGCCCATGGGCGGCATACGTAACACGCGCATAATTTCAATTTCGTTTTGCATAAAATCCTCTCAAAAGCGAATGACTATTTTTGACAGTTTGAGCAGAAATGGGTGCTGCGGCCACCTAATACAGTGCGTTCAATGGGACGGCCGCATTCATAACAAGGCTCTCCCGTGCGCCGAAAAACGGCCACAGCGTTTTGCATATCCCCTTTGCTGCCATCTGGCTTTACGTATAGCTCAATACTGGCCCCTTCTCGCTCAATGCCCATCTTGAGCACCTTTTGAATAGCATTGTGCAGCGCAACAATTTCATTTTTGCTTAAAGAGTCGGCACGGCGCGTGGGATGCAGCTTTGCGTAAAAAAGGGACTCATCGGCGTAAATATTGCCCACACCCGCAATGAATTGTTGATCCAACAGTAATGGTTTGAGAATGCGGGTACGGCCGTTCAAACGTTCAGTTAAAAGTTGTGGGGTAAATGTTGGTTCCAGTGGCTCTGGCCCTAGCTTGCCCAAAATCTCAGCCTGGTCTTGCACCAAGTAGACGCGACCAAATTTGCGAATGTCCCGAAAGCGCAATTCCCGCCCGTTGTCTAGCTCAAAAACGGTGTGAACGTGCTTGTCGGCAGGTTGGCTGGCATCTACAACGGCCAAATGGCCAGACATTTTTAGGTGGGCGATCAGCGTTTCGCCATTTGTTAGGCTGAAAACCAGGTATTTGGCGCGGCGGTTAATAGCCTGCACCGTACAGCCTTGAATTCGCGCCCGAAGCGCGTCTAGCCCTGGCGTGCCGACGTGGCGCGGCCAATCGTTGCGTACCCTGGTGATGGTACGGCCGATCAACGGTTGGCGTAACGCTTGGACGACGGTTTCAACTTCTGGTAATTCTGGCATATCATTTTTTCGTTGAATTTGTCGTCCATTATACCCTGAAAAGCGGTGTGTGAAGCTACAAAAGTCGTATCAAAAATCGCTTGGAGTTTTGTCAAGGGCTTTAGTCCCCGGCTCGGTTTATGCTTACTCTTTTTGGTCGTGGAGCGGTACGTACCCTTCGCGGAGGGCGTAGAGGGCGGCCTGGGTGCGGGTAGCCAGGTGCAGCTTGGAGAGGATATTGGAGACGTGCGAATAAACGGTGGTTACGCCGATGACGAGCATTTCGGCGATTTCCTGGTTACTTAGGCCGCGAGCGAGAAGTTTGAGCACGTCCATTTCGCGTTCGGTGAGTGGATCGGTGGTGGCGGGAGACGGCCGTTTCTGCGGCTGTGCCACTTCTGCTAGCAACTTTTGGGCAATGGTGGGGTGCAAGGATGCTTCGCCCCGGTGTACCTGCCGGATCGCTTGCAGAAGTTCGTTTGGGCCTGTGTCCTTAATGAGGTAGCCCAACGCGCCTGCTTTGATGGCGGGGAACACCTTGTCATCGGTGGCAAAGCTGGTGAGCACCAGAATCTTCATCTGCGGCTGCTGCGCTTTAATTTGGCGGGTTGCTTCGATGCCCTCCATGGTAGGCATCACTAAATCCATGAGCACCACGTCTGGATTTAGGTTGGCAGCGGCCGTAATCGCCTCTTCCCCGTTGGTTGCTTCTCCCACAATCACCATGTCTGGCTCGGTGTCTAGCAGGTCACGAATGCCGCGTCGAACAATGTGGTGATCGTCGGCGATGAGAATGCGGATAGGTTGTGTGTGGCTCATAGCGGAACCTCCACCTGGATGTTAGTGCCTTGGCCGGGGGCGCTGTCAATGGTGAGACGGCCGTTTAACTGTGCCACGCGTTCAGCCATCCCCTGTAACCCCACGCTGCCGGGAGAAACGGCCATTGGCTCAAACCCTATCCCGTCATCTTTAATTTGTAAGCAAATACGGCCGTTAATTTGCTGCAAAGTTACTTGCAGCGCGTTGGCCTGCGCATGTTTGGCAACGTTGTTCAGCGCTTCTTGCGCGATTCGGTAGAGGTCCGTCTCTAATTTCTCTGGCAAACGCCCCGCATCCCCCAATGTTACCTGCATCGTTAGCCCACTGCGGGCTTCAACACTGTCTAACCGGGCTTGCAATGCGGCCGTTAAGCCGCTGTTTTCCAGAATGGGTGGACGCAGCTCAAAAATGAGCAGCCGGGTATCTTGCAGCGTTTGCTTGGCATCTTCCTGGATGGTTGCCAGATACGATTGCACGACCTCGGTTTGTCCGGTGGTCAGTTTGCGGCTGGCGGCTTCTGCTTGCAGCGTCAGCCCATACAGCGTTTGAGCTACCGAATCGTGCAAATCCCGCGCCAGACGAGTGCGCTCATTGGCAATGGCCAGCTCTTCTGCCTGGTTGGCGTAGGTTTGCAGCTGCTGGTGGGCCGATTGGAGGTCGGTTAGAAGCTGCTCGCTGCGCTGACGTGCGTCATTGGCTCGCAGCACCAGCCGCACAAATGCGGCCACAAAAATGAGCCCAGCCACGTAAAGCAAAATGAATGAGAAGGCAACCGGAATCCCAAACTGGATAATTTGAGCCACGACTGTGGTCACAATCAAAATTGCTGTCCAAATGAAACTTTGTCGCTGTGGGAGCAAAAACGATGCCTGCCCACATAAAACAAAGTAGAGCATGGCAAAAAAATCTAGCTCAAAGAAAAAGAGGGAGCCGACAAAAACCAGCATCATTTGGCTAGCCAGATAAATGTGTGCCCATACGGTGGATCGATTCGTGAGCAGCGGTTCCAACCCAATTGCCACCCCAAAAATGAGCAAAATGAGGGAAATAGCCCAGGTGAGCGGGTGCTGATGTTCAATAAATTCGGTAATCCAGCGCAGGCTGACAGCTCCCCACAAGCAGTAGCTGATGAGCAAAAATGTTCCGGCTCCGGGCCGCGTAAACCAGCGTTGTTTCATCATCTGACCATTATAAAGGATGGGAAACGGCCGTACATCCTAAAAATTGTGGAGATCAACCCCATAAAAACCTGGAAGGCGGGTTCAATGGCTTTGCGGATGTGCAAAAGGCACCAATCTGTCACACTGCTGGCAACATGGTAAATCACATAAGAAATCTGATGCAAATTGAACCGTGAAACTGTGATTTACCTAAGCAAAAACCAAGAAGATCATTTATTTAGAAATGTCGCAAAGTTGGTTTTTGCAATATTCAAAACTTTTTGCAAAGGAGAAAGCAAATGAACAAAACAATTGGTGCTATTTTGGCTGTGATCTTTTTACTAATTCTTGTGGTTCCCGTGTTGGCCGCACAGTTGCGTCCGACCGAATCTCGTGATTGGGAAGGCGTCTCGCTGGATGAGGTAACTTACGAAGAGGTACAGTTTTTTAACGAAACAGAACAAATTCGTTTGGCAGGCATGTTGTTTGTGCCTGAAGGCAGTGGCCCGTTTCCCGCTGTGGTTTTTGCACACGGTTCCGCTCCTAGCTTCCGTGGTAATCGAATTATTTTGACCGAAGCCAAACATTTGCTGGACAATGGGATCGTTGTGCTGGTGCCAGACAAGCGTGGGGCAGGTGGCTCCGAAGGGGATTGGGAAACCGCCAGCTTTGAGGCACTCGGTACAGACGCTGTTGCCGCAGTAGATTATTTGTTGGCCCGAGATGATTTATCGATTTCCCGCGTGGGCATCATTGGCGCCAGCCAGGGTGGGCATATTTCTCCCCTGATCGCCAGCCAATCTGACGAGATCGATTTCATCGTCAATTTATCCGGTGCGTCTGTGCCGATACAAGAAACGCTTCTTTATGAAGAAAAGCAAAATTTGCGCCAAATTGGTTTTCTGCCAGTCGTGGCTGACCTGCTTGCTTATCCCTCTGCCTGGTCTATCCGTGAAGTGCGGCAGAAGACGTTCTGGGATGCCATTGGTGATTTTGATCCGCTGCCTTACTGGCAAGAACTTGATGTGCCTGCGCTCGTGCTGTTTGGTTTGGAGGACACCAATGTACCGGCACTGGAAAGTGAAGCCCGTTTACAAGCGTTGAACAACGAAAACATCACGGTCAAGGTGTATGAAGGGTCCGGTCATAACCTGGAAACGCCGCTAGGACAGGGCAATCTGGTGGTGCGCCAAGAGGTATTGGACGATATTCTAAACTTTATTATGTCAAACTAGCTTGTGCTCGGATGCTCTTTGCGGGGAATAAAAGCCAATAAACGCTGATGACGCGGATTTTTCTCATCATCAGCGTTTTTTGCCGTTGCATTGAGCGATGTTGCTATTCCGTGGGAACGACCTCGCGCGGTGGCGTAGGAATAATTGCTTGATTGGGAGGCGTACCGTCGGCTGGGGTGGCTGGGAGGCGGAGGCCGTAGGGTGCCCAGGTTGGGTGGCTGGCGGGAGCGTCATCGGCAGTAATTTGAGTGGCAATCGTTGTTTCCAAGTTCATAATGAACAAATCATCATCAAAAATGAAGGCGATCTCTTGCCCGCTAGGACTCCAGGCCATAAATTGACGGTCGCGGGGGAAAGCGCTGTTTTCACCTAGGGGTGGGTAAATTTGGCGGGCGTTGCTGCCGTCCTGGTCCATGAGCCAGAGAGTGTAGTTGCTGCGGAGGCTGTCTACCGGATCGGCGGTGCGTAAAAAGGCGATGTGGCTCAGGTTGGGGTTGGTGACCCAATGTAGATGCCCCCACATGCCGGTTTGGGTGATGAGTTGCTGGTTGAGGCTGGAGAAGATGTCGAACACCCAGCTATTGAAGGCCATAGCGCGATCATCTTCGCCGCCGTGATTGGTGATGGCCACAAAACGGCCGTCTGGCGACCAGGTGAGAGTGGGAACCCAAACCCAATCGGCCAGGGTGTTGTAGGCGGTGAACTCTTGCAACTGCCGCCGCTTGAACGCATTTTCCTCGGCGAAGGTGTCTATCACCCCTACCTCATTGGCGTAAGCGTAAGCCAGCATACGGCCGTCTGGCGACCAGGCGTAGTTGCCACCCCACCAGCCATTGAGCGCAGGATAGGTGTCTATAAACTGCGCTGGCTCGAACAAAAAGTCGGCGTCGTCAGACCAGTTAGCTAGCCAGAGGTCATTGTTGGCTTCCCAGCCCGGTGGCTGGTCTACGGGGTTGGCGGTAGTGTAGGCAATTTGGTATGGATTGAGGCGGTTGGGGTTCCAATCCGCCCACAGCACGTTTTCGATGCCCAATTCTTGCGGCTGTGCGCCGCGCTCGGTGCTGATGATCCACAGGCTGTTGCTAAAGCCACTGCTTTCGGTGATGGTGCGGGTGTAGAGCAGTTGGGTGCCGTCTGGCGACAGGCTGAAGACGCGCCCGTCGAGACCATCCCCGGTGTTGAGCGTTTCGGGTACGGCCGTACTGCCCCGCATGAGAACGGCCGTGCCGCCGCTGAGAATGGCTAAATTGCCACTAAAATCCACGTTCCCTCGGTTTGCGCCAATGCCAATCATCACCAGCTCATCTTGCGGCTCTGCCAACGTGATTTCGTTGGTGCGGATGCGGCTCACCTCCTGCCCATCCCGGTACACAATGCGGATGGTGATCTCTTTGCTGCCGTTTTGCCCTGCCTGCACAATTTGGGGCGGATCGTCGGCGCTCATACTGTCGGTGCGAACAAATTTGCGCTCGAAGGGTATGATCTCTTCGGTGATTTCTACCGTCTCGCTGACGCGCACGACGCGGATGCTCATGTCTGGCGTGAGCGGGGTAAAGAGTGGCGGAGTGACTTCATCTTGCTCGCCCAGCTCCACGCCCGCTTCGGCCAGCAGTTCACGCACGGTGGCGCGGCCGGTGGTGAGGTTGAAGGTTTGGCCGTCTACTTGGAGCGTAAGGGGAACGGCCGTTGCTCCCTCCTGGCTCACATTTGGCTGAGCACAGCCCACCAGTAACCACAAAAAAAGACAGAGAATCAACCAACCGGCTTTCTGCCAGTAGTGATCATCTGCCTTTTGGGTTGCGTTTTTGGCAATCACTTTTCAGTAATTGGTAATCGGTAATCAGTAATCGGTAATCAGTTTTTTACTGATTACTGACCCACTGTTCACTGATTACTGGCTTTAAGCTTTTTCCCAAAGCTCGCGCAGTTCAGGCGCGAGGGAATCGGCGACTGCTTGCTGAACGTTGTCGCCGACTAACTGTTTGATGCCGTGAAAAACGGCCAGGATGGGCGTGCGGGCAAATCGGGGATCGCTGTTGCCGCTGCGCCGGGACACTTGGTTTTGGAATTCGTGGCTGCTTAAGTTTTTGTTTCGGAAGTGAAGCAGCCAAAAGACGCGCTTCACGTCATTGCCTAACTCTTGGGGCAGAGCGTTGGCCAGCTTCTTTTTGGTACGGCCGTCTAAATTGAAGCCGAGCGTCTTGAGAACGGCTGTGCTCCAGCGGTGGGCATGGGCTGGCGTTCGCAGACTCCCTTTTTGTTGGACGGTTTGGTAATAATTGTTTAGATCAGTCATAGCTAAAATTATCCATCTGAATGGTGAAATTGGCGAACAAATCGCCTGATTGATTTTTACCTTGCCTATTTAGGGGCGTCAAGCCTATTTTTGTGATTTACTTAACCAGTTGTTAAAATTTTCTGATGAATTTGCAACCATTGGTCATCCAGCAGTATGATCAATATTTTGCATTGCGGCTAGAAAGTTTGTGGCAATGCTTAAATATGTACACTTGGCTACTTCTAGGTAACATTTTGGCTCAACTGTGAAATGTGTACGAATCGGCAAGTATGTGACAGTCACTTCTGAAGTGACTGTCACATTGATGCACACTTTTTGCCCATGAGCCAACATTTTAGATAGTTAGCACCCATGCAAGGGGAAAATCATGAATAAATTACCCGTCACCGTTATTAGCGAAAACAGCCCGCAGCGCGCGCTGCGTGTACAGCCAGAAACCGGGCTGGATGCGGTTTTGGAGCAGCTTTTAACCGAGGAGGCGCCAAAGTCGGTGTTTTTGCTTAATGAGCAGGGCGGTTTGGCGGGCATTGTCAATCTGAAGGAGTTGCTGATCTGGGGCTGGCTGCATTTGGGTTTGCTAAAAACCCCTTTTGCCTTGTCAGAACGGAAGCTGCGGCGGCTGGCGCGGGGGCAAACGGCCGTTGATCTGCTCATTCCTAACAGCCAACAGATGACTATTTCGCAGCAAGCGACAGTAGCCGAGGCGATGGACACGCTGCTGGTTTCTAATTTGGATGTGGTGGCCGTCGTGGATGAAAACGGCCGTGTCGTCAACGATCTGCATCTGGAAGATTTACTTGCGTACGCTATGCGCCAATCCACGGAAAGCGCTAATGGTTAACCCCACGGTGGCCAGTGGATTGATCCTGGCGCTGCTTTCAGGCTTTATACTCTCGATTTTTGTACCTTTGCTCAACAGGCTGTTGCGCCAGATGACAGGCTGGGCGTTGGCGCTGCTGCCTTTGGGTCTGTTTGCCTACTTCCTCACTCTGGTGGATGAGGTGGCTAGCGGCCAGCTTTTGGTGGCACAGCTCAACTGGGTACCCAGTCTAGACGTGAACCTGACGTTTGTGGTGGATGGTTGGAGCCTCTGTTTGGCACTGGTGGTCAGCGGCATGGGGGCATTGGTGATTATTTACGCCAGCAGCTACTTGAAAGACCATCCAGAACTCGGCCGTTTTTACACCTTCATCCTCATCTTTATGGCCTCAATGCTGGTGCTGGTGCTGGCCGACAACATCTTTCTCATGTACATTGCCTGGGAGCTGACGTCACTTTCCTCGTTTTTCCTCATTGGCTTTTACCACGAAAAAGAAAGCTCGCAGCAGGCGGCGTTGCAGGCGTTGCTGGTAACGGGTCTGGGTGGGTTGCTCATGTTGGCGGGGTTGCTCTGGGCAACGGCCGTTGCTGGCAGCAGCTCGTTCCAACAAATTCAGACGAATCGTGAACTCATTTTGCAAAGCGCCAGCTTTGTGCCAATTTTGCTGCTGATTTTGCTGGGCGCGTTTACCAAATCGGCTCAGTTCCCCTTCCACTTTTGGCTGCCCAATGCCATGGCTGGCCCCGCGCCAGTGAGCACTTATCTGCACTCGGCCACGATGGTGAAGGCGGGTGTTTATCTGCTGGGCCGCTTGCAGCCCACACTGGGCAGCAGCGGCGAATGGTTTTACATTGTGACCATCGTGGGTGCGGTAACGGCACTGCTGGGGGCGTGGCTTTCCTGGCAGAAGACGGATTTGAAGGAGATTTTGGCGTATTCGACGGTGAGCGCATTGGGAACGCTGGTGCTGCTATTGGGATTGGGTACAAAGCTGGCGCTGGAAACGGCCGTTCTCTTCTTGCTTGTTCATGCGCTTTATAAGGGTGGGCTGTTCATGGCGGCGGGCATCATTGACCATGAAACCGGCACGCGAGACGTGCGCCAGCTAGGTGGCCTGCGGCGCAAAATGCCCTGGACGTTTGCAGGTGTGCTGCTGGCGGCGGGTTCGATGGCTGGCTTGCCACCATTTTTGGGCTTCATTGGCAAAGAACTGATGTATGAGACGACGCTGGAACTGCCGCTTTATTCGCTGTTGCTGACGGCCGTGCTGCTGCTGACCAATATTTTGATGGTTACAGCGGCGTTGATTTTGCTGGTACGGCCGTTTTTCGGTCAACTCAAAGAAGCCCAGCCCCACCACAAAACGCCCCTAAATATGTGGCTGGGGCCAATGATTCTGGGCGTACTGGCTTTGCTGCTTGGTTTGTTTGCCAGCAGCGAGCCAGTCAGTGACTGGTTGATTTCCCCTGCGACATCGGCGTTGGTGGGCAGCGAGAAGCATCTGCATTTGGCATTGTGGCACGGGCTGACGCCCATGCTGGGGCTGAGTTTGCTCACCTGGCTGGGTGGTGTGGGCATGTTTCTACTGGTGGAGCGGCTACGGCCAGGGAGCGTACGTTTGGATACGGCCGTGGGCCAAATCGGGCCAGAAAAGTGGTACGGTTGGCTGCTCGACGGCACGATGGGAACGGCCGCCTGGTTCACCCAGAAGTTCCAAAATGGCAAGCTGCGTTACTACCTGCTGTACGTCATGGTCACTACCCTGGTTTTTGTGGGCAGTACGCTTATTTTTCGCACCAATATTGCCTGGGAATCCCTGAATCTGACGCCGCTGCGCCTGCCAGAACTGATTTTGGCGGTGGTGCTGTTGGCGGCGGTGGCCTTGGTGGTGCGGGTGGAGTCTCGGCTGACGGCCGTGGCTGGCCTCGGCGTTATTGGCTACAGCATCGCCGTTTTCTACATCTTGTTTAGTGCGCCAGATTTGGCGATGACCCAGTTTTCAATTGAAACATTGACTGTCATTTTGTTTGTGCTGGTGCTTTACCGCCTGCCCCGTTTTGAGCTATTTAGCTCCCGCCGCACTCGCCTGCGAGATGGGCTGATGGCGGGCTTTGTGGGTATTCTTATGGCGGGGTTAACGCTGATGACGCAACTGGTTCACGTACAGGGCGCCTCAGAGCTTACAGACTTTTTTATTCGCAGTGCAGAACCATTGGCCAAGGGACACAATATCGTCAATGTTATTTTGGTGGATTTTCGCGGCCTAGACACGATGGTGGAGATTACCGTGCTTTCTGTCGCGGCGATTGGGGTGTATGGCTTGCTAAAGTCACGCGCTTTGTATCTAGAACGTAATGGCAAAACGGCCGTTACCCAGCTAAACCAATCCGCAGAACAGGAACCCACACACGAGGAGGCTGCCTAAATGCGCTCACTGATTTTAACGACGGCAACGCGCTACCTGCTGCCGCTCATGTTGCTCTTTTCCGTGTTCATCCTGTTTCGTGGGCATGATGATCCGGGTGGCGGCTTTATTGGCGGGCTAGTAGCCTCGGCTGCCTTTGCCCTGTACGGTTTTGCCTACGGAATGCCAGAGGCGCGGCGAGTGCTGCTGTTTGATCCGCTTAAGCTGATTGGGGTGGGGTTGCTAACGGCCGTTGCCAGCGGGCTTATTTCACCCATTGTGGAGGGACGGCCGTTTATGGCCTCCATTTGGGGCAAGCAAGAATATGCTGCCCTTGGCAAGCTGGGCACGCCACTCATGTTCGATATTGGTGTTTACATAACCGTTATTGGCGTAACCTTGCTCATTATTTTGACGTTGGCTGAAGAGGATGGAGAGCAGGACGAAGGGATTAACTGATGGAAATTGTAATGGCACTTATCGTGGGCACCCTCTATGCGGCTGGCGTTTACATGATCCGGCGGCGCAGCCTGGTCAAATTGATTATTGGTCTGGCTCTGATTGGTCATGCCTCCAACATGCTTATTTTTTCAATGGGGGATTTGGTGCGTGGCAATGCCCCCTTACTGCACGAAGGCGTAGACATTACTACGCTGGCCGATCCGCTGCCGCAGGCACTCATCCTGACGGCGATTGTGATTGGCTTTGGGGCGCAGGCATTTGCCATTGTGCTGATCCGGCGCGTGTACCAACGCATTGGCACAGATGACATGGACAAAATAACCTCAACGGATCGCATTAACCCATGATACCGATTAAATTTTTACTGCTGCTACCAATCCTGGTGCCTTTTTTCACAGGGATTTTGGCTGTGCTAAGTTGGCATCAGCGCCAGGTGCAGCGGGCATTGAGCGTTGCTGGGTCGCTGCTGCTGTTGCTAGTGGCTGGTTTGCTGTTTGGCCAGGTGAAGCAGCTAGGCCCCCAGGCGGTGCAAATTGGCAATTGGCAAGCACCCTTTGGCATTACGCTCTATGCTGATCTGTTTACGGCCATCATGCTAACGCTGGCGGCACTGATGGGGCTGGTGGTGGGGCTTTATTCGTTGGCCAACATTGATGATATTCGGCAACGGCTGGGATTTTATCCACTTTACCAAATGCTGTTGATGGGTGTGTGTGGCTCCTTTTTGGCCGGAGATGTATTCAATCTGTACGTTTGGTTTGAGGTGATGCTCATTGCCTCGTTTGTGCTGCTGGCCTTGGGCAGCGAGCGGCGGCAGTTGGAAGGGGCCATCAAGTATGTAACGCTGAATTTGATGGCTTCGGCTATTTTTCTGGCGGCCGTGGGCATTTTGTACGGCGTGGCGGGTTCGCTGAACATGGCAGATTTGGCACTGCGGCTCCGCACGGCGCCGCCCGGTGTGGTGACCACTTTGGCGATGATGTTTTTGGTGGCGTTTGGTATTAAGGCGGCGTTGTTCCCTTTGTTTAGCTGGCTGCCCGCTGCCTACCATACCCCGCCAACGGCCGTTTCTGCCATTTTTGCGGGGTTGCTTACCAAAGTAGGGGTGTATGCCATCATTCGCGTCTTTACGCTGCTGTTTGTGCATGATCTGGCGTTTACCAACTTTATTTTGCTTATTCTAGCTGGCCTGACGATGGTGACAGGCGTGTTGGGGGCAGCGTCCCAAAACCATTATCGGCGCATCCTGTCTTTCCACATCTCTAGCCAGATTGGGTATATGGTGATGGGCTTGGCGTTGTTTACGCCGCTGGCATTGGCGGGGGCGATTTTTTACATCATTCACCACATTATCGTGAAAACCAACCTCTTTTTAATTAGCGGAATTACCAATTGGGTGAGCGGCTCTTATGAATTGAAGAAGCTAGGCGGGCTTTATGTGCGGCTGCCGCTGCTGGCTGGGCTGTTTTTACTGTCTGCGCTATCGCTAGCGGGCATTCCGCCGCTATCTGGCTTTTGGGCCAAATTTACGCTCATTAAGGCAGGCTTGGAGGTGGAGTCTTACGCGATTGTGTTCACGGCGTTGGCAGTGAGTTTGCTCACGCTGTATTCGATGATCAAGATTTGGACGCAGGCGTATTGGAAGCAGCAACCAGAAGAGGAAAAACGGCCGTTCCCCACAAACCAGTCCGGCTGGGTACTTCGCTTTGCCCCAGTGGTTTTGCTGGCTGCTTGCACTGTCACCATTGGGCTGGGTGCTGAATATTTCCTGGAAATCGCCACCACAGCTGCCGAACAGTTGCTGAATCCGGCACTGTATGTGCAAACGGTGCTGGGTCAAGCGGTAGGAGGGTTGCCTTAATGCTTTTGCTCAATTTGCTGCTGGCTATTATTTGGGTGTCGTTGACGGGACAGTATGAGGCAAGCAACTTTGCCATGGGCTTTATTTTGGCGTTTTTGGTGTTGCGCCTGACCCAACATTCAGCAGCGGCCGTTCGCTACGTGTTTCGGGTGCGTTTGGTCATCTTTTTTGTTGGCTACTTTTTGCGGGAGTTGGTGTTTTCTAGCCTGCGGGTGGTAGCCTTGGTACTTTCCTTCCGCCCCGCCATGCAGCCGGCCATCGTTGCCATTCCCCTGGATGTGAAATCAGACGCGGCCATAACTTTGCTGGGTAATCTCATCACGCTCACGCCCGGCACATTGACGCTAGATGTTTCCAGCGACCATAGCACGATGTATGTTCATGCCATTGATGTACGAGACGTCGAGGCGTTCCGGGCTGGCATTAAGAACGGGTTTGAGCGACGCATTTTGGAGCTTTCGATATGAATGAGTGGCTTGGGTACTTTGGTTTAACGTTCCTCATGGTGACGGTGGCGCTGGCATTTTGGCGAATGCGCCAGGGGCCGAGCTTGCCAGACCGAGTGGTGGCGTTGGATTTGTTGACGACGGTGGGGATTGCGGTTACGGCCGTATACGCCATGATTATGAACGAGCCGCTGATTATGGACGTGGCTACCGTGTTGGCACTCATCTCTTTTCTGGGGACGATTGCTTTTGCCTACTACGTGGATTTAAGGGAGTAATGAGATGGGTGAAATTGTTGGCACAATTTTAATGTTGCTGGGCGTTCTTTTGATTTTGGTGGCGGGCGTTGGCTTAGTGCGTCTGCCAGATTTGTACTTGCGGATGTCTGCTGCTACGAAAGGGGCCACCCTTGGCCTGGCCCTTATTTTATTAGGGGCCGTTACCTTTTTTGGTGAATTAGGCGTTGCTAGCCGAACCATCGCCACCATTGTGTTTGTCTTTTTAACCGCACCGGTTTCGGCTCATATGATTGGCCGGGCGGCGTACACCAATGGCGTACCGCTGTGGGAAGGCACTAAGCTGGATGAGTTAGAAGGTCGTTACGACGAACCCGCCCGCATGTTGCACGGCACTAATGCCAGCAAGGAAAGCTGATTTTTATAAATTGAGGTAGGGGCAGGTCCCCGTGCCTGCCCAAGTTTGAGTGAGGTCCCCGTGCCTGCCCCTACCATTACCCATCATTTATCATTTATTCAAGCATTGAGTAAGTCGTGTGCAACGGCCAGCCCAGAGAGGGCTGCGCCTTCTACCCTGGGGCCGTTAAACGCATCTCCGGCAAAGGCCAATGGCGGCAGCCCCGCGGCCAGCAAGGTGCGTTCTGGGTGTAGCGTGGTGGGCAGGGCGTACCGCCATTTGTGAATGTGATATTCCTGGATAGTGCTGTTTTTGCTAAGAAACGGCCGTAACGCCCGCATAAAAATCCCCACCAACTCTCCCTTCGGTGCTTCATACCACAGTTGGCTCACTGTTGGATTGGCATGTGCCGTCAAGATTTGGGCTTCGGGCGAGATGCCCTTGCGCTGATTATCCGCCAGCCAGCTAAGGGTGGCCTCTGGTCGCTGCAAGCCACCCGGCTCTGGCAGCGATACGTCCCCCTCCACCCAAAACATGCCAGAAAGGCAAGGCGCGTAGCTGATTTTTTCCAAAACGGCGCGATCTGCTGCGGCTAGCGGCACATTGCCTGCATCCAGCAGAGCCAGCGACTGCGGCACGGGTGGCGTGAGGAGGAGGGCGTGGGCTTTGTAGGAACGGCCGTCTGCCACTGTCACTTCCCACCCATCCCCGACGACTTGAATTTGGGTGAGCCTGGTTTGGTTGTGTACGGTGAGATTGGCGGCAAGATGTTTGGCAACGGCCGTCATTCCTCCTGTAATGGCATAGCGCGGGTATCCATCTCCCTGATTGGTAGCCACTGCCGAACCATCTGCCCAGCCGCGCGACCATTCAAAAACCAACCCCGCTTGCTGCCACTCATCCACAAATTGCCGAAACTGCGGTTCGCGCACGGTGAAAAATTGTGCCCCATAATCGCCGCGCCCTGGCCCTAGCCGCCACGTCGCCAAGCGGCCACCAACGCCCTGCGCCTTTTCCACGACAACCACCGATTTTCCCGCATTTTGCTGCACATTCGCCGCCATCAGGCCAGCCAATCCTGCACCAACTACTAATACATCGAGCAGCTTGTTTTTCATAGGTTTCCCCAATAGTAATGCACTCTCGTCAGAGGTTCTTCAGCCAATTTGAACCTCAACATAAAATCTAATTATTCGTTCGGGACATATCAATTTCCACAATTATAACCATTTGGGGTAAAAGGTAGTCCAGCATTATACTGCTGCGTAAAATGAGCAACATCATCACGCAACCAGGCTAGAGCTTCAGGTGAACTATCAGGCCAATTTGACTCATCTGCAAATTCCATGAACTTTTCCCATCCAATATCACGTTGCCCCATCTTGTCATACATCAATAGAATACTAACCATTGCACCAATTTGTATATCAGGTTCAAAAGGATAGCCTGAATCCAGCCACCCCTCCCAAATACTAATTGCATTCGAAAAATCCAATGTTCCATTGGCCGTCCAATCAGCAAATTTCTCACCATCCCAACCAAAAATCCAAAACGAAAACGGTGAGTGGGGATATAGGCAATCATGACTTGCCCATTGTAAATCAACTACCATTTGATCAGGATATCGGGGATCAAATAACCAATAATTCACTGGGCCGGGTAAATTAGACGTCAAATCAATAACGGTATCATCTGCAATCACTTCAAAAATATGCACTTCTCCGCCCGTATAATTATTAGCCCACAGAAATGTTACAGGAATATCTGGCTTTCCATTCTCATTAAAATCGCCCCATTCGTATGGAAGACAAAATAACGGGGCATTTATTTCTGCAACCTGACCTGATAAATCTGAAATATTGATGTCTGCAATTAACAGCGTTTCTTCATCAGTTGTTTTAAAAAACATTAAATGACAACTATCGCTTGAGAAGAAACCATCTTGACTTGCTAATTCATACTGAATGTAAAGATATGTATTTCCATCGGGAAATGTGATGCTTCGTTCAAAAGGGTGGTTTGACGCTGCAAGATTCGGGCCACCAAATTGCATATTTCCAAATTGACCTTGGTTACTAAAGAATGTATGACTTTCTACTGGGGATTCAAACCTTAAGAGTGGCGCTTGTTGATATCCTTGTTCAACAAGCGCATCAATGATTTCGTTATTAAACGCAAAAGGTGTAGCCGTAGGTGTTGCGGTTGGAACTGGCGTTTTTGTTGGTGTAGGCGTGTGCGAAGGCGTAATTGTTGGAGAAGGTGTGGAAGTCAGCGTAGGTTCAGGCGTGTCAGAAGGGATGGGAGTGTTTGAAGGTGCTGGTGTTTGAGAGGGTCTTGTTGTGGGTGTGCTGGTTTGTATGGGTTCCACATCGCTAGCAATTTCCTCGTGTGTAATCTGACATGCGGTAAACATGAAAGCGAGTAAAAAAATCATGCAAATCGTTTTTTTCATAACAGACTCCCCGTATAAATTTTGTTTATTGTCGAGATTGCGTTTGTGAGCGTTCGTTTGCTTCAACGAAAACGGCCGTTGTCTTCGCCTCAACTTCTTCCAATGTCGCACCTGGCATCAGCTCCAGCAACGTCAGCTTACCATCTTCAAAGCCAAACACCGCCAAATCAGTAATTATCATGTCCACCGCGCCGAGTGCGGTGAGCGGTAGGGTGCATTCCGGCACGATTTTGGCTGCGCCGTCCCGGCTGGCGTGGGTCATGGTGATGATCAGTTTCTTCGCGCCAGAGGCCAAATCCATCGCGCCGCCGACGCCGAGCAGCGGCTTGCCCGGTACGGCCCAGTTGGCCAGGTTACCGGCCTCATCCACCTGCAGGCCGCCCATGATGGCCACGTCCACATGCCCGCCCCGAATCATGGCAAAGGAGTCGGCACTGTCGAAGTAGCTGCTACCCGGTAGGGCGGTTACCGGAATTTTGCCCGCGTTGACGGGGTAATCTAGTGCGCCGCCCGCCTCTGGGGCAGGACCAACGCCCAACATGCCGTTTTCGGTGTGCATAATAATGCCGTGTTCTGGCGTGATGAGATCGGCCACCAGCGTGGGAATGCCTACGCCCAAATTGACCACATCCCCCGGCTGTAGCTCTTGCAGAGCGCGGCGAGCCATGTTCATGCGCGTCTCGCTCACCTTTTTGGCCCCGCCGCTGATGGAGGCGGAGCTGCCCAAATCATCCAGCGTGGTGTGTGCCTGCACCAAAAAATCCACATAGCAGCCAGGAGTGTGAATTTCGTTGGGATCAAGCGCGCCGAGCGGCACAATTTCTTCTGCTTCTACGATAACAAGATTGGCGGCGGTGGCCATTGCCTTGTTGAAATTTTGTTCCGTCATGCGGTAAACGAGGTTACCTGCCTCGTCGGCGCGCCAGGCACGAACGAGAGCCACATCGCCATGCAGCGCAGGCTGAAAGACATTCTGCACGCCGTTGATATCCTTCGTTTCTTTGCCTTCCGCCAGAACGGTTCCGGCTGAAGTGGGGGTGTAAAAGCCGCCGATGCCGGCGCCAGCAGCCCGCATCGCTTCGGCCAGCGAGCCTTGAGGGATTAGCTCCACTTCAATCGTGCCAGATTGGGCGGCGGCTACGGCTTCTTTGTTGCTGGTGAAGAAGGAGCCAATTGCTTTTTTGATTTGTCCGTTTCGCAGCAGGCGTCCCCCGCCGAGGCCAGGTTCGCCGACGTTGTTGGCGACGTAGATGAGGTCGCAGATGTCAGTTTCAGCCAAAGCGTGCAGCAGGTGGACGGGATTGCCTGTCATGCCAAAGCCGCCAACGAAAATAGTATCGCCGTTTTTGATGTGGGAAACGGCCGTTTCTAGTGAGAGTTGTGGTTTTTTGTTCATGCCAGAATCTTATCACAATTTGGCTGCAGCTTGGGGATTTTTCACCATAAAATTGACTGAAAATGACGGGGCGCGTGGCTGGGGAAACGGCCGTTTTGTGATAACCTTGTAGCGAATTCAACGACCCAAAGAGGAAGCCCATGCGAAATTACTTACACATTCATTTAAATGACCAAACCGTGACCAGCCAGCCGATGGAAGGAGAGCAGTTGGTGACGGCCGGGCGGTATCTTATTGCCAAAACGCTGGTAGAAAGTGGTGTGGCTACCGTAGACCCACTGGGGTCAGATAATCCGCTCATTTTTTCGGCGGGGCCGTTTGCCGGAACCACCTTTTCCAACGCCAACCGGCTCAGCGTTGGCTGCAAAAGCCCGCTCACGGGTGGCATCAAGGAAGCCAATGCAGGCGGCACGTTGGCCTACGGCATGGGGCGCGTTGGCGTGGCGGGTTTCACGCTGCACGGCCAATCGGATGAGTGGGTGGTAATCCATTTTGACAAAGCAGGGAACTTGTCTTTTCATGATGGTTCGCCGTACCTGGGCAAGAATAATAGCGAAACCGCCGTTCTCCTCACAGAAAAATTTGGCAAAAAGATCAGCTTTGCCCTGTGTGGCCCGGTGGGCGAGTACCAGGGCTTGCTGGCGGGCATCACCATCAGTGATAGTGACGGGCGTGCCTCTCGGCTGGCGGCGCGCGGCGGCGTGGGCGCGGTGATGGGCAGCAAGAAGGTGAAGGCGATTGTGGTTGATCTGCACAAAATGCCCACTTTGCACGACCGCAAAAAGACGCTGGAATCGGTGCGTACTTACGCCAAATGGATTAACGAAGACCCGTCCATCCAAAATGGGTACAAGCCCATTGGCACGATGGGAATGGCGGATTACACCAATCATGTGGGGGGCATTCCGGTGAATAATTTCACGCTGGGTGCCCAGGTGGATGATTCTGAAGAGACGTTCAAGATGGGTGGCAGCTACATTACGGAGCTAAATAATTCACGCGGGGGGAACCATTCCCACGCCTGTATGCCGGGCTGCGCCATCCAGTGCAGCAATGTATACGTGGATGCGGATGGCAATGAGATTACGTCACCCGTGGAGTATGAGACATTGGCGCTGCTGGGGACGAACTGCGGCCTGCGCGACCCGGATCATTTGGCAGAGATGAACCAATATTGCAATGAGTTGGGTATTGACACCATTGAAACTGGGGCGATGATTGCGGTGCTGATGGATGCGGGGCTGGCCGAGTTTGGCGATCTCGATTTCATGCGGAGGGTCTTTTTGGAACTGAAGGCTGGGTCTGAGAACGGCCGTCTTTGGGCGCAAGGCACGGCACGGGTGGGGGAACATTACGGTATCCACCGCGTCCCGACCATCAAAAAGCAGGCCATCTCGGCCTACGATCCGCGCGTGATTGAAGTGACGGGCATCTCGATGATGACCACAGCGCAGGGGGCAGATCACACGGCAGGCAACGTGCCAAAGGTGAATTCTCGTAGCAAAAATCTGGATGAATTGAAGCGGCTCAGTTTGGAGGCGCAAATTGGGTGTGCGGCCGTAGATTCGATTGGCCTGTGCATTTTTGGGCGGTCTGTTACCAATCCTAACGTAGAATTCTTGGCGAATGCGGTGAATGCGGCCGTTGGCACCGAGCTAGACCCCACATTCTTCCAAAAAATAGGACGAGCCACCCTGCAGCTGGAGCGCGAATTTAACTTGGCGGCGGGTTTTGTTGAGGAAGATGATAACTTGCCAGACTTTTTCTATGATGAAGCGTTGCCACCGTCCAACCAGGCGGCTCGCTTCCGTGCGTCAGACGTGCATCAAATTTATGACCAGTTGGATGCGGTGGGGGTGCAGGGGGTGCCGGAGGAATACGGCCGTGCTAATGGTTAATGTTCGTTCAGGGCTATTCAGTATTCGCAATTATAGGACGCAGACGAGCGCATATGACGCGGAAAGTTGCTTGCAATCTGCGCTCGTCCGCGTTTATCCGCGTCCCATTGTCTAGCAATGTGGAAACCCTAAATGCTCGTCTGTTTTCATGGCTGGCAAACTGCTTTGAGGTAAAATGGGCAGCGGTATGGAGATTGTCGAACAGTTCCGCTTAGAGGCTCAAAATACGCAATCTGCAATGGTGAAAGCTGAGGCAGATTGGGACCTTGACACCGATCTGGAACAGCTGACCAATGATGACCAGGAAGATTTGGCCAGGGTGCTTATTCACAACGATGACGTGACGCCGATGGATTTTGTTGTGGTCATTTTACAGCGCATTTTTCAGCTTTCCCCACTGGAAGCCGAGCATGTGATGATCACCGCCCACTTTAACGGGCTGGCACTAGTGGCTACGCTACCGCTGAGCGAAGCCAAAAAGCGGGTGGGGAAGGCGCATTTCGCCGCTCAATTGGAGGGGTACCCCCTCATGTTTTCCATTGAAGTACTTTAATAGGCTACACAGAACACAGAGATTTTAGAGTCGGAGGCAACATGAAGTTTAGTATGGCTGGTGCTGGCCCGGTGGGTCAGGAATTGATTAAGCGAGACATCAATGTGCTTTCACCCTCATACGCTCGTGAATATGCGCTGGTCGTAGAGAAGGCGGAAGGGTCGGAAGTTTGGGATGTAGACGGCCGTCGCTACATTGATTTTATGGCAGGGATTGCCGTGCAGAACGTGGGGCATCGCCATCCACGGGTTGTGGAAGCGGTAAAGGAGCAGATTGACAAATTTTGGCACGTTTGCCTAGCCGATTTTTATTACCCGCAGGCTATTGAGCTGGGTGAAAAATTGCAGCAGGTGGCTCCGATGGACGGTCGTACCCGCGTCTACTTTGGCAATTCTGGCACCGAAGCCGTGGAAGCAGCCATTAAGCTGGCGATGTACAAGACGGGTCGCACGCGCTTTATTGGCTTTTTTGGTGCATTTCATGGCCGAACGCTCGGTTCGCTTTCGTTCACAGCCAGCAAATCGGTGCAGCGAGCTAACTATTTGCCTGGGGTAAAGGTGTACCATCTGCCGTTCCCCAATGCGTACCGCCCCGTGCTGGTGCAGCAGGCAGATGAAAACTACGGCGACACCGTCATTGATTACCTGGAAGATTTGGTGTTTCGCACGACGCTATCGCCTGAGGATGTAGCGGCCGTTTTAGTAGAACCGATTCAGGGCGAGGGCGGCTACATTGTGCCTGCGCCCGGGTTCTTCAGCCGCCTGCGTGAAGTGTGCGACAGGCACGGCATTTTGTTGATTGTGGATGAAATTCAAAGTGGTGTGGGGCGCACCGGTAAATGGTGGGCCATTGAGCATGAAGACGTGCAGCCAGATATTGTCTGTTTTGCCAAAGGGGTGGGCAGTGGGATGCCAATTGGCGGCATCTTGGCACCAGAAGCGATTATGGATTGGAAACCGGGGTCGCACGGCAGCACCTTTGGCGGCAATCCGGTGGCGGCCATTTCTGCCCTTACCACGCTGCAAGTCATCGAAGAAGAGAATTTGTTGGCAAAGGCAAATGAGACGGGCCAGCATATCATGGATGCGCTGGTTGAGATGGCAGGACGGCACCCCAGCCTGGGGGATGTGCGAGGGCGCGGCCTGATGATTGGCATGGAGTTTGTGAAGGATCGAGAAAGTAAAGAGCGGGCAGTGAAGCTGCGTGATCATCTGATTCAGCACGCTTTTGAGAATGGCTTGCTGCTGATTCCCTGCGGCACGAACTCGATTCGCATTACGCCGCCGCTGAATATCCCACACAATTTGGTTGAAGAAGGCCTGCATATTTTTGAAGCGGCTCTGACGGATGCCGAGGCAAAGTATCTTTAAAGCATGTTTAGACTTTTGAAGTTTCAATCAGAGAGAAGCTGCGTTCGGAGATAAAAACTTCAAAAGTCTCTAGAAATCATTTATGAAAACAAAAATTGCACGATTAAAATCGTTGTTGCACGGCGGGGTAACATCTGCCCTGGCGACGCCCATATTAGCGGATGGGATGACGGTTAATACGGCCGTACTGCCCCAACTCATCCACTTTTTGCTAGATGCCGGGGTGCGTGGCCTCTTTGTGGGCGGCTCCACTGGGGAAGGTGTGCTTTTAAGCGAGACGGAACGAATGCGGCTGCATGAAACGGCCGTCTCAGTGGTAAACGGCCGTGTGCCAATCATCCTGCACACGGGAACCAACCAGCTTGAATCTACCCTGGCACTCTGCCGCCACGCTGAACAAATTGGAGCGGATGCTGTGGCCATGGTGACCCCATTTTTCTACAAAATGGATGACGATGGTCTGGCAGCTTACTATCGCCAAGTGGCGGCCAGCGTGCCCAACATGCCGCTCATGCTGTACGATATTCCTCAGTTGGCCGTCAACGGTATCTCGCCCGGATTATTGGCGCGTTTGGGTAGCGACATTCCGTCATTGCTGGGCATTAAATCCAGCCGACCCGATGCTCAAATTGTGCGACAATTGCTGGATGTGACGCTACCACATTTACTATTCTTGGTAGGCAATGAGGCGACGTCGCTCGGTTTGCTGGCGTTGGGAGCAGATGGCTTGATTAGTGGCTTGAGTACGGCCGTTCCCGAACCATTTATTGCCCTGACCCAAACATTTTTTAACGGTGAGATTGCCCAAGCGCAGCATCATCAACGCCAGATCAACCAACTGCTGGCACAGTTACCGGCTGGTGCGCGTATTGGAGCCATTAAGCAAATTCTTGCTGGGCGGGGTATCGAGATGGGCATAGCCGTTCCGCCACGCCCCATGCCCGCAGAGGATATTTGGTTGAAGATACGGCCGTTGCTGGAATTCGCCTAAGCCGATGAAAAAATTACTTCTCTTCGATATTGATGGCACGCTCATCCGCAGCAACGGGGCGGGGCGGCTGACGCTGGCCTACGCACTGGAAACGCTGTACGGAACGTGCGGCCCGCTAGACAGCTACAACATGAGCGGCAAGACAGACCCGCGCATCATCACCGATTTGTTAATGGCCGTGGGCATACCCGCCACAGAAATCAAACAAAAGCTACCGGCCATTTACGAACTCATGGCTGAACATGGTCAAAAAATCTTTTGGGAAAAAGAGATGACCCCTTGCCCTGGCATTCCAGCGCTATTGGCACAGCTAGCGGCCAGGGATGATTTGCTGCTTGGGTTGCTTACGGGCAATGCTCAGTTAACTGCACCCCTGAAACTTTCGGCGGCTGGCGTTGATCCACTCTTGTTTAAGGTTGGGGCTTATGGTTCTGATGCGCTGGACAGAAATGAGTTGCCAGCCATCGGCATGGCGCGGGCCAATCAGTTGACGGGGGGCAATTTCAATGGTAACAATACAATCATTATTGGCGACACCCCAGCGGATATTTTGTGTGCGCGGGCTGGTAGGGCAACGGCCGTTGCTGTTGCTAGCGGTTGGCATGCTGCTTCTACCCTAGCCGATTATCATCCAGACTACCTGTTTGACAATCTGGCAAATACTGAGCAGGTGCTAGCGACCGTTTTTGCATGATTTTGGAGGGATATTGGTGGAAAAAAAAGAAATTGCTGAGCTAAAGCTGCACGTTGCCAAGCCAACAATCTTCAAAATAGGTCTGTTGCACGAATGGGTCGTTTGGCAATTCCCCAAAAAACACCCCACGGCTACGGGGTTTTGTGGCGCAGTGCACCCGCCACTAGAAAAATACGGCTGGTTTCCTGCTATTGTTCAACCTGACAAAAACGAAGTCCACATTTACGGTCATATCCCAGAACCATTTGAATCCCCGGAGCAAGCTGCAGATTTTTTTGTCGCTACAAAGAACAGTGTTGCAAAAGCGGGAAATTAGTTTGAAATAAGTAGAGTCGTTTCTACTGCTCTTACCTAAATAACAGTGTTATCTGGAATAATTGCATTTTTGGGGATGATGATGATGCCATCTTTGGCTACCCAGTTAGGGCCTTCTCCATCTGGTCTGTCGGGGATATTTTGAATAACCACATTGCGCCCAATGCGCGCGTTTTTGTCAACAATTGCTCTGGAAATTGAGCTTCCTTCACCAATGCCCACATCGGGTATGCCTTTAGCTGCATTTTCCTGAATCATTGCTTCCGATTCATAATAATCGGCCCCCATGATAATGGTGGCTTCAATTTTGGTGTTTGCTTTAATAATGCTGCGAAGCCCAACAACGGCCGTGTTGATGTCTGATTTTGAAATACGACAACCATCAGTCAGCAACACATCATTCATACTTGCCCCGTTAATTTCTGAGGCGGGTAAAAAGCGGGCTCTTGTATAAATTGGCGTCTTGGCACTGTAAAAGTCGAATGGCGCGTCGGGACAAGCCATGTCTAAGTTAACCTGGTAAAAGCGCTGAATCGTTCCGATATCTTCCCAGTATCCTTCAAAAATGAATCCTTTTAGATGATGTGAAGCCATTGCCTGGGGCAGAATATCGCTACCAAAATCGTTGCCATCCCCTTCAAGAAGTTCAAATAACACATCCGTGTTGAAAACGTAAATACCCATCGAAGCCATAAACGGCCGTTCTGCACCGGGCCAGCTTGCCATTACGTCCAGTTCAGGATCTGTCTTGGGTTTTTCTTTGAACTCCACCACGTTTTTGTCAGCATCTAATTTTAAGATACCTAATCCCGGGGCGACGTCACGCGGAACTGGCTGCACTGCTACTGTTACATCTGCGCCGGTTTCTATATGTTGCTCGACAAACTTGCGGTAATCCATGCGATATAAATGGTCTCCGGCAAGGATAAGCGTATATTTGGTTCCAGCTTGCTTAATTTCAATGGATTGTTTGCGGACAGCATCGGCCGTACCCTGGTACCAATCAATGCTCGTTGGCTTTTGTTCTGCGGCTAGAATTTGTACCCAGCCTGGCGAAAAAACATCTCGATTGTAGGTGCGATGAATGTGTCTGTGAAGCGAAACGGAGTTAAATTGTGTCAGAATGGCGATTTTGGCTATGCCAGCGTGTAGGCAGCTACTCATAGGAATATCAATGAGGCGATATTTGCCCGCTAGTGGTACGGCCGGTTTGGCTCGTTCTTTTGTTAACGGATACAGGCGTGTCCCAGCACCACCACCCAAAATTAGCCCAAGCACATCTTGCATTTGCATGTGGATTTCCCCTTCAACTCGATAGACAACATTTGTAGGTACTTTGTTCAGGCTTCCCCATGCACAATTAAAACAGAGAATCTTCTTTTAGACCAATAACAAAATTTAATGAACAGATGCCTAATGCTACTGCGTTTTGCCTATTCTCTGCTATAATTTTGTTGCTGCTAAACATTTGTGCCGTTGATTGCAAATGATGGATATAAGCCTAGATGGTGTTGTCTTTGGTGCAACTTTTAGGCTTTGACAGAGTAGTATGTAGAAAGGAGATTTTTTATGGCTGGTTTAGGTTATGCTGAGCTTTTGATTATTCTAGTAATTGTGCTAATTATTTTTGGTGTTGGACGCATTAGTCGTCTTGGGTCTGAGTTGGGCAAAGGCATTAGTGCCTTCCGTGAAGGCGTCCGTGAAGGCAGCAACGAGGACGACGAGAAAGATACCTCAGATATTGAGGCATAATTTGGTGAGTTGATGTTTCATGGATAGCTTTTTTGGTATTGGCTTTCCAGAACTGGTTCTCATCTTGGTTGTAGCGGGTATCGTGATGGGGCCGGAACGAATCGGGCAAGCAGCCCGTTGGCTAGGCCGTACCACCGCCCAATTGCAAAAGATATCGCGAGGCTTTGTGCGCCAGCTTAACCATGAGCTGGACAATTCCGGGGACGGAGAAGCGATTCGAGAAACGATGCAAGAACTACAACAGCTTCGGAAGGAGCTGACGGATTTACGGGGCGAAGTAAACCAGACAACCTCTCAGGCAACGCAGGATGGTAAGCAGGCATTTGAGGAGATTAACAACAGTATCCAACCGCCAAATTTGAAGCCACCAACGCTGACACCACCTCCAGCGGTTGACCCCACTACCAATGGCAAGCCAGCAGCCTCTCCCGAGCAAAGTGGAATTGCGGCAGAGGAACCAGGGGAAACGGCCGTGCCACCCCGCCTGCCTTCGCTGCTAGATGTTCCCGACGACCCTGAATAATGGCCAAAGCAAATTCCCCTTTAACCTCAATTCTTGATGGAGAATTAGAATCTGAAGATTTGACGCTGCTAGGGCACCTGAACGAACTACGCATTCGGCTGACCTACGTCGCGGCTGCAATGCTGGTGACCACAGCACTTAGCTTTGCCTTTGCTGAGCCAGTGCTGCAATTTTTGCTGGGCCCTTATGCAGAAAGCATCAATGGCGTAGTAGAGTTGCAAACGCTGGAGCCAACTGAGGGCATTGAAACTTTTTTCAAAGTATCGTTGCTTGCCGGGACTATCTTCTCGATGCCTATGATTTTGTACCAGTTCTGGCAGTTTGTGGTGCCTGGCCTTACCAAAAGCGAAAAGCGGTACGTGTTTATCTTTTTGCCCAGTGCGTTGCTTCTGTTTTTGTTGGGGATTTTGTTTGCCTGGTTTGTTTTGATACCTGCGGCCGTATTCTTTTTGGCCAATTTCCTGGGAAGCATTTTCAAGACAGATTGGACACCGAGTGGCTACATTGGCTTTGTGTTGCGGATGCTGTTTTGGATTGGCCTTGCGTTTGAGATGCCTGTGATTGTCTATTTTATTGCCCGTGTGGGTGTGGTAACTGCCAAAGCGCTGCGCGAACAGTGGCGCTTTGCGGTTGTAGGCATTGCTGTTCTAGCTGCAATCATCACCCCCTCTATTGACCCTGTTACCATGCTTTTAACAATGGCTCCCCTCATAATTTTGTACATCCTCAGCATTGGTCTCGCGGTAGTTGGTCAACGTCAGTTTGAACGCTCTGTTGCCATCGAGTAATCCTCTTCCCTAACTCTTGCCCAAAGGGAGAGGGAGAAGTGGCACACACCTGAACTGTTACAAAATTGGATCGTGTACTTTGATGGTGATTCCGTTTTGCCTTTGGCTAAGAACATAAGCTGCAACCCCACCGCCAATAAAACCAAACAGATGTGTTTGCCAAGAAATGCCGCCCCCTTGTGGCAGAACACCCCAAATGATGCCGCTGTACAGCAGCAAAACAACCAGAGCAATGAAGATGGCGCGGCAGCTACGTTCAAAGTAGGCGGCCAGGAGCAAGAAGCCGAAGTAGCCAAAAATCAGGCCGCTGGCCCCTAGGTGGACTGACAGCTGGGGGCCAATGAGCCAGGCTCCCAACCCCCCAATTAACGTAACAATAAATGTAATCAGGAAGAAATCGCGCAGGCGGCGGGACAGCATGACGATGCTGCCCAAAATGAGGAGTGGCCCGGTATTGGCAATGAGATGGCGAAAGCCGCCATGAAGGAAGGGTGCCCACAAGACACCCCAGAGGCCATCCAGGGTGCGCGGGCGCACGCCAAATCCGTCTAGCGAGCCGCCAAATATGAGCTGATCAACGCCTTCGATGATCCAAAGCAGCAGTACGAAGCCACCAACGATGGAAAGAGGCGTTTTTAGCTGTTGCCACAAGTCGGTTTGGGTGTTGGTTGTTTGCATGGGATTCCTTCAAATGAATCGTTATACGGCCGTACCAAGATAATTTCTCCACCATACGGGATTTTGCAAGATTTGTTGCGAAGCTGGAGCTAGATGAGTTCGCTGCGGAGGACAACAATGGTTACCATGCCTATAGCCAGCAGCCCCAGGGCCGCCCAGATGAAGATACGACCGTATCCCACCTCGCTTTCTCCACTAGCAATATTCATATCAGAATCATTCACGGCCATCTCGCTATTTGCCAATGGGACGGCCGTTTCTATGACTGGGTTATTTTGGGCAGCAACGGCCGTTGTGGGCGGCGTGGCTGTTTGGGTGGGGCTTACGGCCGTCGGCGTGACCGATTGCGAAGTTGCCGTTGGTGACAAGGTGGGCAGCGGCGCTGGCGGTAGCTGCCGCACTAAAAGCTGATCTCCCGGCTGTAAAATGGCGTTCTGATCAATATTGTTGAATGTTAATAACTCTTCCAGCGTTAAGCCATAGCTGATGGCAATTTCCCACAGCGTCTGCCCGCTGCGAACTGAATGGTGCAGGATAGGTGTTGGCGTAGGCGGCGGCATTTCATCCGGTGCCAAGCGTACCCGAATTTGCTCGCCCGGCTGCAAAACCGCATCCTCCGGCAAGCCATTTAGCCACAAAATATCCCCCAGCTTCACATTGTACTGCACGGCAACGGACCAAAGGGACTGCCCAGCTAGCACTGTGTGTATGGTAGGGGGCGTTGGGGTGGGCGGTGGTGCCTGCCCATCAGCCAGCCGAATTGTGATTTGGTCGCCTGGCTGCACGACAGCATCAGGCGGCAAGCTGTTCAACAGCAGCAAATCAGAGAGTGGCACGAGGTAATGGGCCGCCAGTGACCAAAGTGCCTGGCCTTCCTGGACGACGTGAACAATCGAGCCATCTTCACCTGGTTCTGCCAGGGTAATGGGGGTAATGAAGAGCGGCGCTGGGCTGGTGTCTGCGGCTAGTGGGGGTGGGGCATCGGAAGGTTGGCCAACAACCATCACGTAGAAATTCTCGCTGCCGTTGGTGGTAAAGCCGGTGCCTGCTTCCTGGTAGCGGCTGGTGATGAGGGTGCTGTAATGGACTGGGCTGTTAATCCACCAGTTGAGGCCGCGTACGGCCGTCATGCCTGTGCCGCCAACAATGTTTTCGCTGACGCGCCCCACGTACCCGGCGGCGGCGGCGCGGGTTTGTGGGGTGGAGCCGCCAAAACCAATGTGGCTGGTGAATACAGTATTGGCCGCCATGTAGTTTGCCTGGTCTTGTGCGGCGGCGGCTAGGGCACTGCTGTATTGAAAGGGAACTAGCCCATTATTGGTGCGAAACTGGTTGACTTGCTGAAAGATTGCGGAGGCAGATTGTGCATGTACGGCCGTTGCTTCCCCCACTAGCAAGAAAAGGCAAAATAAAATGCCAACGATTGTTTTTTTAACCATGCCAGAACTATATCAACCAGAACGGCCGTTATCAAACCTAGCCAAAGCGTAGGCAACTAAGTTAACCGAACCCTAACGCTGCCGAGCAACCATCCATTGTCGAGTGAGGTGCAGATCAAAAAAGCCTCTGGCTGGCCAGCCAGAGGCTTTTTTTGTGAATGTATTAGCCTAGCCCTCGTACATTGCCTCAATCTCGTCAGAGAAATTTTCGTTGATGATACGCCGTTTGATTTTCATTGTGGGGGTCAACTCACCGTCCTCAATGGTAAAGTCACGGGGCAGCACACGGAAATTCCGCACATGCTCTACCCGGGCAAACAGCTTGTTTACCTTTTCATCAATCTCTTTTTGCAGATGATCAATCAATTTAGGATGCTCATGCAGCGTTTGCCCTTCCAGGTTATTTGCTTGGGCAAAGGTCGTCGCCGCTTCTGGATCCAGAGTTAGCAACGCCGTTAAGAAGCGGCGTCGTTCACCAATGACCACTGCCTGCGACACTAAATCTAGATTCTTCAGCGCTGCTTCGATATTCTTGGGCGCAATGTTCTTGCCACCAGAGGTGATGATGATCTCTTTCTTACGGCCGATTATTTTCAAGAAGCCATCGCCATCAAACTCACCCAGGTCGCCTGAATGTAGCCAACCATCAACCAGATCAGAAGCCGTGGCTGCTTCATTTTTGTAGTAGCCCAAAAATACATTTGGCCCTTTTGTCAAAATTTCGCCGTCTGATCCCAATTTTACTTCTGAGCCAGGCCACGCTTGGCCAACGGTTCCCACTTTAATGGCGCCGGGCCGATTGGTTGTCGTGGGGCCGCTTCCTTCAGATTGACCATACAGTTCCATAATCGGCAAATCGAGGCTACCCAGATAGTCCAGAATTTCTGGGGCAATGGGGGCGGCAGCGGTGATGAGAACGCGTGCTTCTGTTAGGCCAAGACCTTCTTTGACTTTGGCAAAGACCAGTTTGCTTGCCAGATTATGCTGCAAAGCCAGCAAGCCACCTGCCTCTTGCCCCCGGTTACGCAAGTTGGTTACTTTGTGGCCAACGCCTTGCGCCCACTCAGCAATTTTGGCGCGGGCACCGGTTGCTTGGGAGAGCGTTGCCGCTACCCCGGCTTGGAACCGCTCAAAAATGCGGGGCACGCCAAAAAAGACGGTTGGCTTGATCTCTTTTAGATTGTCATTGAGATGGTCTTGGGGATGATACTGGGCAAAATACACTTGGTATGCGGCCGTAATTGCGGCATGAATGGAAAACATCTGTTCCGCAATATGCGACAGTGGCAGGTAAGAGATAGTTCGGTCTGACGGTGTTAAATTGATTAGCCGTTGGGCATTTTTTGAGGTGGCGGCTAAATTTTCATGGGAAAGCATCACACCTTTGGGCGGGCCGGTGGTTCCTGAGGTGTAGATAAGCGTAGCGAGTTGCTCCAGCTCGAGTGCTTCCATGCGGGCATCAATGACGCTCTCTTCAACTTCATCGCCCTTAGCCATAAAGCCTTCCCAAGTGTGGGTCATGGCATCATCAACCTCGGTGCCGCGCATAAGAACAATGTGCTTCAAGCAGGCGATATCATCTCGTACCGAGGCGATTTTGTCCCATTGCCCTTGATTTTCCACTAAAATCACGCTGGATTCTGAATTTTCAACAATGTATTTACACTCTTCTGGAGAGTTGGTGGTGTAAATACCGGCAGGAGCCCCGCCGATCATCATCGAGGCCAAATCAAAAACAACCCATTCCGGGCGGTTAAACCCAAGAATCGTGACGTTTTGACCTGATTCTACACCCAGGGCAACCAGGGCACGCGCGGCTTGGCGCACTTGGTTGGTGTACTCTTTCCAGGAAGTTGGTACCCAGGCGTTGCCTATTTTTTCGTAGTAGGCGGGTGCGTTGGGGCGTTTACGGCCGTTTTCATGCAGCCTGTGGAGAATGGTGTCCGTCATCAAATGCCTCCTCTTTTAAGACATTCACTGACCCGACTGTAACCCCACATACCATTACCAACAGATGTCTCTTGGTGAAATTATGAAATATTTGGGGGGCGGTCAGTTTATAAAGTTGCACAATAAATACCGGGGTAGACTCTCAATCCTTTGCTCAGGTTTTATCATAACTGGGCAGGTTCCGCAATGCTATTTGCCCAGGAGCTTGGCAAACCAAAATAAAAGACCCCAGCGACAGTCGTTGGGGTCAAAAATTTCCTACAGCCTTTGTAAAAGTTACCGAACCATCATGTACAAACTGAGGCCGATGTAATAAACAATATAAAGTAGAGAAACCCACAGCATCCAGGGCTGAAAGGCAGGGTATTGCAGCCAAACAATGAGGCACAATATGGCCCAAACAAACGTCAGCGATATGGTCATCTTTTGGAAACGTACCATGCGAGATGGGTACAAATATCTAATTGGTACAAACACCAGAATGGTCAGGGTCGTAATAACCCAGAAATTGACCCACGGATTGGCATTGAACATGAACAGGTAAAAGACGACCACATTCCAGTAAGAGGGGAACCCTTTGAAGGTGTGATCATCTGTTTTGGCATCTGCCTGGCAAAATTGGAAGGCGGACGCCAAAACGACCATGGCAATGCCAGCAATGGTGGCACTGGCAGGCAGCAAATTGGCCTCGTAAAGGAAAATGGCTGGTACGATGACGTAGGTTTGGTAATCAATGATGTTGTCCAGCAGAGCCCCATCAAAGCCCGGTAAGAGCCCTTTGACTTTGAAGCGACGCGCCAGAGTGCCGTCCAGGCTATCTACCAGGGCGGCGAGCCCTAGCCAGAAGAAGGCGGCTTGCCATTGGTGCTGCACGGTTGCCATTATTGCCAGCAACCCCCACAGCGCGCCCGTTGCGGTAAATAGGTGAACGCCCCATGCTAGCACTAACGGCCGTTCAACTTGTAGGTTGAGATTCATTCGTGACATGATTATTCCTGTAGTCTACTCAAGATAGATTGCTGAACTTTAAGGGATACTTGGGGGTAAGTCAATAACTTTCCTTTATGGGTTAAGACAAAAATTCTACGATGGTAGCTTCACCTTGCCCCACGCCCACACACAAAGTTGCCAGCCCATACCGCATCTGTTCTCCGGCTAGGAAACGGCGACGCATTTCGTGTAGCAAAGTGGTGAGGATGCGCGCGCCAGAGCAGCCCAGCGGATGGCCCAGCGCAATGGCACCCCCGTTGACATTGGTAATTTCTTGGCTCAGTCCCAACTCATTGAGTACGGCCAACGCTTGCACGGCAAATGCCTCGTTCAGCTCGGCCAAATCAATTTCGCTGAGTGAAATGTTGGCCCGCTGCAGTGCTTTGCGCGTGGCGTGAATAGGGCCAAGCCCCATCACGCGGGGATCGACGCCTGCCGCCCCAGAAGCTACCCAGCGTGCCATTGGTTTTAAGCCCAACGTTTTGGCTTTGCTGGCAGACATGAGCAGCACGGCACAGGCACCATCGTTCAGGCCGCTGGCGTTCCCAGCGGTGACGGTGCCGCCTTGACGAAAGGCAGGGCGTAGCTTGGCTAAAATTTCAAGGCTGGTGGCGAGCTTATAGCCATCTTCGGTTTTGGTGATGCGGGGATGCTCGTCGGTGTCTACCACAATGGGGTCACCTTTGCGTTGGGGAATGGTGACGGGGACAGTTTCGGCCTGGAAACGGCCGTTTACAATCGCCTCCCACGCCCGCCGCTGACTCTCGAAGGCAAAGGCATCCTGCGCCTCGCGGCTGATCTCCCCACCTTCAATTTGACCCGCGCAGCTCATCTCGAAGATGTTTTCGGCCGTTTGCCCCATTGCTTCTAGCGGGAATAGGGCTTCCATTTTGGGATTGGGATAGCGCCAGCCCAGCGTGGTGTCATAGCCAGTAATGTTGCCAGATGGCCCCCAGGCGCGGGAACTTTTGGGGAAGGAGTAAGGCGCACGGCTCATGCTCTCCACGCCGCCTGCAATAAAGATCTCCCCCTCGCCACATTTTATGGCGCGCGCCGCCTGGTTCACCGCGTTTAACCCGCTGGCGCAGAGCCGATTGAAGGTAACGGCCGCAACCGATTTCGGTAAGCCCGCCAACAGTGTGGCCATCCGCGCCACGTTACGATTATCCTCGCCAGCCTGATTGGCGCAGCCAAAATAGACTTCCTCAACCTCCTGCGGGTCAATGCCGGTTCGCTCAACCAATGTTTTAATGACCAACGCGCCCATGTCATCTGGGCGAACGGTCGCTAACGCCCCGGCGTGGCGGCCGATTGGGGTTCTTACTGCATCAATAATGACAACATCGTTCATTAAAATTTCTCCGTAAACTGTTTGACTTGTGCTAATTCGTTGCCAATTATATCCGACGAGCGGGTTTTCGTAAGTGGGGTCGTTGGTAAAACGGCCGTTTCCACCATAAAATTAGCGCATGAGTAATTGGGAACAAATTGTGGGGCATGGCTGGGCAGTACAAATGTTGGCCGATGGGTTAGCAAACGACCGGCTGGGCCATGCGTACCTTATCACCGGGCCGGAGCAGGTGGGCAAGACGACATTGGCGCGCACCTTTGCCCAAGCGTTGAACTGTGAGGCATCGGTTGGCGAACGGCCGTGTGGCCACTGCCGCCCCTGTAAACTCATCGGTGTAGACAGGCACCCCGACGTCAAGCTCGTCTCGCCAGAGGTGAGTGGGCGGGGCAAGCTGACGCTCAAAATTGAGACAATTCGCCAGTTGCAGCAAGATTTGAACCTGTCGGCGTATGAGGCGCGGTACAAGGTAGCGATTTTGGAGCGGTTTGATGCGGCCACCATCGGTGCGGCCAACGCTTTTTTGAAGACATTGGAAGAGCCGCCGGGTAAGGTTGTGCTGCTGCTCACCGCCACGGATGCCGATATGCTGCTGCCTACCATTTCATCCCGCTGCCGCACGCTGAATTTACGGCCGTTATCCCCCGATCTCATCGAGCAGCATTTGGCAACTCAATTGCAGGTACCTGCTGAAAAAGCGACGCTGCTGGCTCATTTGGCAGACGGCCGTTTAGGCTGGGCTATCCGGGCAGCCAAAGATGAAACCATTCTGCAAACCCGTGCCGAGCAGCTTGCCTATTTGCACGATGCCCTGGCCGGACAACGTGCCCAACGCTTTGCCCTGGCCGATAAGCTGGCACGCAAGCCCGAAACCTTGCCGAGTCTGCTGAAAACGTGGCTCAGTTGGTGGCGCGACCTCACCTTGCTCAATCAGCGGCAAGGCCAGCCCATTAGCCTGATGCTCACTAACGTGGATGAGATTGAGCGGTTGGAGCCTTTGGCCACTGCCTGGAACGAGCTGCAAATTACCGGTAGCCTCAACCAAACCAACCAGGCGCTCTGGCAGCTAGAGCGCAACGCTAATACGCGATTGGTTCTGGAAAATTTGTTGCTGCTCTATCCTCTGCCTGAATCTGCGTAATTCTTCCACAGCCTTGACCCTGTTTGGGAAAACGGCCGTATCTTGCAGGAATCTCTGGAAGTAAGACTGTTTTTTATTGCTTGCCTTTTGGTACTTGACAGAATAGTTCGGCATAGTATAATTCTGCTTGGTAATAGTGCGACCATGGCAGCATTGGCTCCACTTCGGGGTGCAGGCTGCTATTTTTGTGAGAAGAAATGGCAAAAAAAACATTTCTACATGATAAAGAAAAACGGCAGCGGTGGATGGCTTTTGTGCAAAACTTCCATCCCGATATTGATCCACAGACGATTCGCTTGATGGACGAGATGGGCTTTGTGGCTCGGTTGCTGCACCATTTGCGGGAGCAAAGTATTGAAGCGGCGGGGCTTTCATTTGCCCAATACGGGGTGCTGATGCACCTCTTTTTTGCGGAGCAAATGAGTGAGAAGACGGAGCTTAACCCCTCGGAAATTAGCGAGCGGCAGGGGGTGAGTCGCAACACGATGAGCTCCTTCATCCGCAATTTGGAGGATGAAGCGCTCATCGAGCGTCGCCTGGACCCAAAGGACCGCCGTCGCTTTAATATCAGCCTGACAGAAAACGGCCGTTCCCTTGTAGCTGCCCACATGCACGACCATCTGGACGCAATGGACACCTGCTTTAGCGGCCTCTCGCCCGACGAGCAGGACACCTTATTTGCCCTTTTGCAGAAGTTGGGGACGCATGTGGAGGCAGTTGGTAGAGAAACAGTAGTCAGTGGCCAGTAATCAGTAAACAGTTTGACTTGACAACTTCTACTGAACACTGACCCACTGATTACTGAAATTTGGAGATCGAAAATTATGATTCGATTGCGAAGATATTTAAATCCGTACATGACAATGTTTATAGTCGCAGTCATTTTGCTGTTTGTGCAGGCAAATGCAGATTTAGCGTTGCCGGACTATCTTTCACGGATTGTGAACACGGGCATTCAGCAAAGCGGGGTGGAAACGGTCGTTCCCGAAGCCATGCGCCAGGAAACATTGAATAATTTGGCACTTTTCTTGAGTGATGAAGACGAAACGGCCGTACGCAACGCCTACACCCTTATCGAGCCAAATACCCTGGCGGCAGAACAGTATGAAGAAACATACACACTCTTGCAAGATGAAGCGATTTACGTCCGTAAAGAGCTCAGCGATGGGGAAATTGAATCGCTGACGGGGCCAATGTCCCAAGCGTTGCTGGTTGTTTCTAGCTTGCAGCGGGCCATGGACGATCCGGAAGCGGCTGCCCAACTGGGCGGTGGCGGGCCGTTTGATTTGTCCCAGTTACCCCCAGGCACAGATTTATTTGCCCTGATTGGCAACCTGCCGGAGTCTCAGCGCAGCCAAATCGCGGGAACCATCAATGAACAGTTTGCTGCTTTGGGTGAGACGATGGTTGAGCAAACGGCCGTTGTCCAAGTGCGAACCGAATATGAAGCATTGGGCGTAGACATTGCCTCCCAACAAAATAGCTACATTTTGCGGATTGGTGCGCTCATGTTGGGCATTACGCTGGTTTCCGCAGCGGCAACCATCACTGTGGGTTACCTCTCCGCCAAAATTGCCGCTGGCATTGGCCGCGATTTACGCAGCGACATTTTCCGCAAGGTAGAAAGCTTCTCCAGCGCAGAGTTCGATAAATTCCCCACTGCTTCCCTCATCACTCGCTCCACCAACGACATCACCCAGCTACAAATGGTGACTATGTTCATGGTGCGCCTCGTTTTCTACGCCCCGATTATGGGCATTGGTGGCACAATTCGCGCCATTGGCAAAGGCTCCTCTATGTGGTGGACTATTGCTGTGGCCGTGATTGTGCTAGTGGGCGTAATTGCCGTGATCGTTTCCATTGCCATGCCCCGCTTCCAGCTTGTGCAAAAGCTCATAGACCGCATTAACTTGGTTGCCCGCGAAAATCTATCTGGCATGATGGTGATCCGCGCCTTCAACATGCAGGGCTTTGAAGAAAAGCGGTTCGACAAGGCCAACGTGGACCTGACGGACAACACGCTCTTCATCGCCCGCGCGACGGCGATTATGATGCCCATAATGATGTTCATTTTCAACGTCTTGTCGGTGGTGATCCTTTGGGTAGGGGCGCAGCAGGTGGCTGATGCCAACATGCAGGTAGGAGACGTGATGGCTTTCTTGCAGTACGCCATGCAGATTGTCTTTGCCTTCCTCATGCTTACTATGCTGTTCATCATTTTGCCCCGCGCCCAGGTTTCGGCCGAGCGCGTTGCTGACGTGCTGGAAACAGACCTCATCATCACCGATCCGGCCAATCCGCAGCGGCTGAATGGTTCATTCCGGGGCACGGTTGAGTTCCGCGACGTTTCCTTCCGCTACCCCGGCGCAGACAAAGATGTGCTTAAAAATATTAGTTTTGTGGCCAAGCCGGGCGAAACGACAGCATTCATCGGCTCTACCGGCTCTGGTAAATCCACGATTGTCAATCTCATTCCGCGCTTTTACGACGTGACGCAAGGCCAAATTTTGCTGGATGATGTGGATATTCGTGAGGTAACGCAGCATGATTTGCGTGACAAGATTGGGTACGTGCCGCAGAAAGGAATTTTGTTCTCAGGTACCATTGAGAGCAACCTTCGTTTTGCGGATGAATTGGCAAGCGTAGAGGATTTGGAAACGGCCGTTACCATCGCCCAAGCCACCGAATTTGTAGACAGCAAACTAGAAGGGTTTCAATCCGAAATTGCCCAGGGCGGCACCAACGTCTCCGGCGGCCAGCGGCAGCGGCTTTCCATCGCCCGCGCCCTGGTGAAAAAAGCACCCATCTACATCTTCGATGACTCATTTTCGGCGCTGGACTTCAAGACAGACGCTGCCTTGCGCCGTGCCCTGCGCCAAACAACACAGGACAGTACCCTCTTGGTGGTTACGCAGCGCGTTTCCACGGTGAAAAAAGCAGAGCAAATCATCGTGCTGGATCAGGGACGCATTGTAGGTAAAGGTACCCACGATGAACTAATGGATACCTGCGAAACGTATCAGGAAATTGCGCTCTCGCAATTAAGTATGGAGGAACTCTCATCATGATGATGCACGGAGGACGTAGAGGTTCCAGTGACCGCGGGCCAATGGCCGCCATGCGTAAGGGCGACACAGCGCGAAACTTTAGAAAGACAATGGGCAAGCTAGTTCAATATCTGGCTGCCTACAAATTCAGAATCATAATCGTACTCATTTTTGCGGTGGCCTCCACAGTGTTCAACATTGTGGGGCCGAAAGTGCTGGGAAATGCCACCACTGCCCTGTTTGATGGGGTTTTGGCGGAGATTGCCGGGACTGGCTCGATTGATTTTGATTATATCGGCCGTATCTTGCTGATTATGCTCATCCTGTACATTTTTTCTGCTATCTTTGCTTACTTGATGGGCTGGATTATGGCGGGCGTTTCCACCGACATCTCTTATCGTTTTCGGCAGGAAATTTCGGAAAAAATCAACTGGATGCCGCTGAGCTACTTTGACCGCAACACGCAGGGAGAAGTGCTATCGCGCATTACCAATGATGTGGATACAGTGAACCAGACGCTCAGCCAAAGCCTGACGCAAATTATCACCTCCACTATTACCGTTATCGGGGTGTTGGTGATGATGTTTTCCATTAGTTGGGTGATGACCCTGGTTTCCCTGATCGTGATTCCGCTGACGCTGGGTTTGGTGGGCTTTATTGTGAGCCGCTCCCAGGTCTATTTCAAGGAGCAGCAGGATTATCTGGGGCATGTCAATGGCCATGTGGAAGAGATGTTTGGCGGGCATCGGGTGATGAAGGCGTTCAACGGCGAGGAGCGCAGCATCGAGACGTTTGAAAATTACAACGATTTGCTATATGGCTTTGCCTGGAAATCCCAGTTTTTGTCTGGTCTGATGATGCCGATTATGAGCTTCATTGGCAATTTGGGGTACGTGGCGGTGGTTGTGGTAGGCGGCTACCTGACGGTGCGGAATGCCATTACGGTGGGCGACATTCAGGCGTTTATTCAATATGTGCGTTCGTTTAATCGGCCTTTAATGCAGTTGGCAAATATCTCTAACGTTTTGCAACAAACGGCCGCTGCCGCCGAGCGCGTGTTCGAGTTCCTGGAAGAGTCAGAAGAGGTACTGGAGACTGAAAATCCGGTTGAATTAAATGCAATCGAAGGACGCGTAGAATTCCGCGACGTGCGCTTTGGCTACAATCCAGAAGAGCCGGTCATTCACAATTTGTCTGCCATAGCCCAGCCGGGGCAAAAGGTGGCTATCGTTGGCCCCACGGGGGCAGGTAAAACCACCATCGTCAAGCTGCTGATGCGTTTTTACGACGTGGATGATGGCGCGATTTTGGTGGATGGGCACGACATCCGCGACTTCCGGCGGCAAGATTTGCGACAATGGTTTGGCATGGTGCTGCAAGACACCTGGTTGTACAACGACACGATTATGGAAAATATCCGATACGGCCGTCCCGATGCCACCGATGCCGAAGTAAAAGCAGCCGCTCAGGCCGCCCACGTAGATCACTTTGTCCACACCCTGCCAGATGGGTACGAGATGGTGATCAACGAAGAGATCACCAACATCTCGCAAGGGCAAATGCAGTTGTTAACGATTGCCCGCGCCGTCCTGGCCGATCCCAGGATTCTCATTTTGGATGAAGCCACCAGCTCGGTGGATACGCGCACCGAGGTGCTCATCCAAAAGGCAATGGATCGGCTGATGATGAACCGAACCAGCTTCATCATTGCCCACCGCCTTTCCACCATTCGCAATGCGGACCTGATTTTGGTAATGCGCGACGGCGATATTGTGGAGCAGGGCAGCCATGAAGATCTGCTGGCTCGTGGAGAGTTCTACGCAGAACTGTACAACAGCCAGTTTGAGCGGCCTGAGGAAGAGGGCGAGATGGCCGAAAATACTGTTTTGGTTTCAGCCGATTAGCAATGTGAAGCGTGATGTAAAAGCCGATTGCGGGGGACTGCAATCGGCTTTTTTGTTATACTTTTATTAATCAGAATGGTTCTTTGACAACCATGTCACTGATGGTTTTCCATTGCAAAAGATAGTAAGAGATATCAAGCTGTTAACAGTTGTTTATGGGATGGATGAATTATGGCATTACTTGAACTGTCAATGGTAACTAGCGCTATTGTAGAAATGGGTACTGAAGCGATTATCAAGAAGCTTGGTCGTCAAGAAGCAATTATCAGAACTCTCAAACATCTTAAATTGCATAAAGAACCATCTGTAGATGATTTTGAGGCTATTTATGCATATGCCCTCGTCGAATATGGGATATTTAAGCCTGAGCCTATTCTAAATTTTTTTCGAAACATGTTTATACGTAAGGCTTTTAAACAAGCCTTTTATGAAAATGACTTAACTATTCTTGAAAAAGAGGCAGAAGGAATCATTGATTGGAATCAGGAAACAGGCCAATTAGGTTCTATTGATTATGATCCTCGACGTGAATTTGCCAGTTTTACTGCTGCATTTCATCAAATCGTTGCTCGTACCCGGACTCCTGCCGAAGTGAAGCGTGACCAAACACTTGATGACATTCATCAAAAGACCAGTGACATATTAGAAAAATTGAGCGACCTTGATACCCTTATTGACATTCGTTCTGAGCTAACACATATATTCCAAGAATATTCTCAAAGTAGTTCAGTTGAGATAGAAAGAAAAATCGGAAAATACCCCCTTCCAGCATCTCCAAAAAGTTCTAAAAATCTGATTCGGTGGCTTCATTTATCTGATTTCCATATAGGCAAGGATGGTTATGGTCAGAGACAATTAATGAAATATATCCTTAACCATATAGGCACACGCGTGGATAAGGGACATACACTTGACATGGTATTTGTTACTGGCGATATCGCAAACAATGGTTATTCCAAACAGTACGAAATATTTTATGAGGATTTTTTCTTGCCGCTTTTAGATTGTTTAGAACCCAGGAATCAAGAGAACGTTTTTATTATTCCAGGTAATCATGATGTTAATCGTACAGAGGTTCGCGCTGTGCAATCGTACGATGTTTTGCTTCGCGTCCCCGAATTTTTAGAGCCCACCGAAGAAGGACTTTTTCAGCGTCAAGTTATTTTCCCCCGCTTCCAGGCTTATGTGGAAAATGATATGACTCATTTAGGTGACGACCACTGGCTTTTCTCACCGCTTGGAACATACCAAAAGATTATTTCAATCAAAGACAAGAATATTGGCATTTTAGGTATTAACACAGCATGGTTATCGTATAGTGATGGTGATCGGCATGAACTTTCTGCAGGTAAGGGAATGCTAGAAGATGGATTGGAAACGCTACAAAATTGCGAATTGAAAATTGTGTTAGGACACCACCCTTTGGATTGGTTTTTAGATACAGATTTGGAGCCTATTCGTGCAATTCTTGGACGACATAATGCGCTTTACCTTCACGGTCATATGCATAAAGTGCACTCTCGCTATGAAGAAGGTGGAGGGTATCCTTTTTTGACTCTTCAATCTGGAGCATGTTTTCAGGCGAGAGAAAATGATGATTGGATAAATCGTTTTTTGTGGTGTGAACTAGATTTGCAGGCAGGTGAAATAAGTGTTGAACCGTTACAATGGTCGAGAGCTCACCAGAGTTGGGTATTGGACGGATTAGCATTTCCTGCTCACTATCGCCGAAATGACCGATGGGTTTTATCTCTTCCAAAACCAACTCCGGTAAAATCTGCCTCAATATCTAACCCTGTGTCCCACTTTGGGTCTCTGGAAATACCTGATGGATGGGCTATTGTTGATTCTGAATATTTACAAGCACGTAATGTCGGACTTAGCCATGATCAAGCTCTGAGTTTTTTTGATGGTCGAAGCCCAATTTGGCGTGAAGCTCTGGCACCACAAATTCCTCGGCGTGAAATAGTGCGTAATCTTGTAGACGATCTCGAAACCGCCCGACAAGAGGGTGATTTAAGAGTAACATTATTGGTTGGGGCTTCCGGGGAAGGAAAAACCACCGCTTTATTACAAACTGTTTCCGATTTAGTAAGGAATAGCTCAGATTGGCATATTCTTTATCGGTTTGATTCTAATGCTCAATTGCCAGCAGAACTTTTATCTCGCCTCCCTGATTCTGGAACATGGTTAGTCGTGTCAGATGATGCCGAGGTAATCGCGCGCCGCGTCTTTGATACAGTAAAGGCTCTCAGGTTATCAGGCCGCTTAAATGTACAATTTTTACTTTGTTGTCGAGATACAGATTGGAGGGCTGAGAAAGCCGACACTTTTGCTTGGACAGAATATATAACCTTTGTTGAAAAAAGACTGTCTGGATTATCCTCTGAAGATGCACAAAAAGTGGTAACGGCTTGGAGTGCCTATGGTCGGGACGGGTTAAAAGAATTGGCCGATTTTGAACTTGGAGATGCTGCTAAAAAATTAACTCAAGCTGCTAAATTAGAATCTGCACATAATCATAAAGGGTCGTTTTTCGGTGCAGTATTAAACTTGCGTTGGGGCAAAGGTTTAAAAAATCGTATTGAGGATTTGTTACGAAAACTAGACAAACGGCCGTTAAATAGTGGACATACCCTGAAAGATGCCTTTGCTTATATTGTGGCAATGCATGCCGAAGATATTCCTATACTTTCAAAAGTGGTGTTAGCTGCAGTGCTGGAGATTGATTTTAGCGATCTTAAACGTCTTGTACTCGGACCACTTGGCAATGAAGCAGTAATTACCACGACAGGACGGTATGTTTTTTCGCGTCACCGCGCAATTGCCCAGGTTGCATTACAAATTTTATCTGATGTGTTTAACGTAGAAACAGAACAGCTTTATATAAATCTGGTTCAATCAACAATAAAAAAATTTGTAGAACGCACTACCTATATTCCGAATATAGGTAAATGGAATTACTTGGGTTCACATTTTTTTGACAAAGGAGACCAGGAATTAGGCATACGTCTTACTCATGCTGCCTTGGATGTTAAACCAACAGACACTTATTTTATTGTTAAACTTGCACAATTATATCGTGCAACTGAACAACCCAAACAAAGTGTGCAGCTATTCCACTCTTCGCCTAAACCCCGAGAGAATATTCGCCCTTATTATCACGAATGGGGACTTGATGAAGGAGAAGTTGGTCATTATGCACTTGGGTTATGGTTGATTGCTTTTGCTCTGTCTGACCAAGCGGAACGACGCCCTCCAGATGTTGAACGCACGAAACTTTCTTTAGCTGGACTTGCACTTGCTGGTGCTGAGTTGTTTGAACAATTTAGCTTGCCAGTCTTTATTGAAGTCTGCGGTGCTGCATCTCAATTAGGCTTTAGGCTAAAAAAATTGGACTCAAAAACCTTCTCTTGGTTGCAAAAGAATCAAAATCGCGCCAAGGATGCTGGCGTTCAAGATGTTTCGCCACAGATTGCGCTAGATCGCCTGCAAGCTGGTGTGACTGCGGCTTGGGCTCAGAGAGAAAGCGAATTGCCAAATTGGATTTTGTTGGAGAATGAACTAACTTTTCGCGGATTGTCAAGATTGCTTCGCATTTGACAACAATAAAAATGCATACATTGTTAGTCATTCATGCAGGAAGAAATGGAGCCATTTTTCCCGACTCTGCCATTGCTAACGACGCGCTACGCACCATAATTTCGCTTGTGCCGCAGAAGTGAAGAGCTAAAAAAGTTAAAGCGTAGTCTTGCGCCTGCTGGGAAAATTTCCGGTGGGCTTTTTTTCGCCCCTGAGTGGGAAGGTTTATAATTTGATCATGAATAATTCGGCTAAACTTAGTTTGACGCTTTCGTTTTTGCTGCTGGTTGGGATTATTATTGGGCAGTTGGAAGGTACGGCCGTTTCCGCCGGAACCGATCACTTACTCTACCTCCCCCTCACCTTGAACCAAAATGATGATCCGGTGCCGTTTGGCCTGGTACACAGCGGCGAAGGTACTTATTACTTTGCCACTGGCGCAGGCAATTGCAGCTTCGACCCTTCCCCACAAAATCTGATGGTGGCGGCAATGAATTATGTGGATTATGCGGATTCGGCGCTGTGTGGTGCCTACATTGAGGTAACGGGGCCGCAGGGAAGCGTAGTGGTTCGCATTGTGGACCAATGCCCTGGCTGCGCCGAGGGGGATGTGGATTTAAGCCAGGAGGCGTTTGCGGAAATTGCCGAGCTTTCGGCGGGGCGAGTGGACATCACCTGGCAGCTTGTCAGCCCCGTTTTGGACGGCCCGATTGTGTACCATTTTAAGGATGGCAGTAACCAATGGTGGACGGCCGTACAGATTCGCAACCATCGCAACCCTATCGCCAAGTTTGAATATTGGAATGGCAGCAGTTTTGTCGAGGTGCCGCGTCTTTCCTACAATTATTTTGTGGAAGCGAGTGGCATGGGGCCGGGGCCATACACCTTTCGCGTGACGGACACGCTGGGCAACGTGCTAGAGGACAGCAGCATTCCCCACGTTGAAGACGGCGATGTGGGTGGGAGCGGACAATTTCCCGCGCCCTAAAACCGTACAATTAGCACTTGTCAATCCCGTGAAAACGGGAATCCACCGTTCGTGGAAACATGGATTTCTGCCTGCGCGAGTATGACACGCAAACGGCGCCTTATATTTCTTCTGCCAGAATTTTCTCAATGCGACGTTTGATGTGGCCGCGCACGTTGTTGATGCGGCTTAGCTCGCCCTTCGCCGCGACTTCTTCAATGGGTTCCTTTAGATTTTGGATGTTTTGCGCCGCCCAAAACAGTTTCTCCCAACTTTGCCCTAGCATTTGCCGCTTAAAGGAGACATTTAACATCCGCTCGGCAATGCGATAATTGGTTTTGCGCCAGTCGTTGGGGACAAATCGCTTGATGCGGTGAGGAAGCTGGTGCTTTTCACTCAGGGCAAAAAGCCGCTCGTGCTGTTCTCGCATATATTCTCCGGCTGGCACGTAACGGCCGTCATAACTTTTTGCATCCGGAGTAAATTGGTAGAGTGCAGCGTACTGTTGGTACACGTCTGGCATAGCTTCACGCAGGTGGCGCAAAAACCAGTCTGCCTGTCGGTTGCGTAGGGTCATTGCCCCGCCAAACATCAGATAGTCGGCGTTAGTTTCTCTTACGGCCGTAAACAATCTCTCCACCTCACTTGGATCATCACCCAAAAATGGAACCAGCGGAATCAGCAATGCCCCGGTTTGCACATGGGGCGCGTTGGCCTTAAATTGGCGCAGCACGTCCAGCCGCTTGGCAGGCGAGGGAGCAAATTTATCCAAGAATTTTGCTTTTTCTGGATCGATGGTGGTGATTGTGACGGAGACGGTACACCAGGTTTGTTGCCCAATCTCTTCCAATAATGGCAAATCGCACAGCACTAGAGGCGATTTGGTAAAGATGTGGACGGGGTATTGGTGTTTGGCCAGAACCTGCAAAATAGTGCGGCTGTTTTCGTACTTCTTTTCGGCAGGTTGATAGCTGTCTGTCACGCCGCCCATACCCACCACATCGGGCAAAAAAGTGTGGGCGCGGGCAAGCCGCCGGTCTAGCATTTCCCCGACGTTAGTTTTGATCGCAATTTCGTTCTCGAAATCTTCCGGCATATGGTAATGGTCGCTGCGGGCGTCGCAATAGATGCAGCCAAATTGGCAGCCGTTGTACGGGTTGATTGAGTAGCGTGTCCAAAACCAATGGTCAATGTATTTGCTTTTGTTGATGATCGATTTGTACTGCTTTTCAATAAATTTGGGCATCGTTTATGCTTTTGGCACTTTTCTTTTGGTTTACCATACCGTAAATGATAGCAGATTTTAGGCGCGTCTCCGCCATCCCCGGCTTAATACCTATCCGAATATTTGCCACAGAGGGTGCAGAGGACTTTGAGACGAGGGCTCATTTCACAGATTTCTCTATTTCCTCTATGGCTGTTCGGATAGATTCTTGGTTTGGAGTGACCAAATTTGGCAATCGATGATTGTTGTGTGGCTGTTGTGAGGTGTGATAATGAGCTGGCATGGTTTTTGTTCGCGGAAGAAGAGGGAGGAGAAGGCAATACGGCCGTTGCCTGTAAATAGTTCCACTGAATCCAGATCGAGCCAAATGTTCAGCGTCACTCTGCCATTTTCTAACTTGAGTGGGGCGATGAACTGGTTGGGAAACCCTGCATGAAACTGATGCCCAATTCTGGCTCGGTCGAGCGTGATGGTTTCCTGGCTGATGTGTATCCAGTAGGCGAGGGTTTGGGAATGGCCTGCCTTCAATTGAAGCTGAATGTCAGTGGTAGTTTGTGGTTGAATGGCAAGCTGAATTTCGGCAGCCATCGGCAGCGATTGTGTAAACGCGCTGCTATTCGGGATGGTGAATGAACTCAGTTGACAATATGGCCGTCGCTGACTTTGCAGCTCATAAACGGGTCTCTGGCGCAGGCTGTAGCCATTTTCCCCTTCCACAAGCTGGAGTTCCCTGGGGAGCGACTGCTGGCCGCGCCACGCAGTTGCTGGCGTGACGTTAGCGTACTGTAAATTGCTCATCCAGCCCAGGCAAATTGTACGGCCGTCCTCAGTTGGGAGATTGTTCCAGGAAGCGACTGCATAAAAATCGGGGCCAAAATCGAGCCACTTTGGTGGAAACGCGTCAGCAGTGAAGCTGCAGCCGTCAAATTCTCCCACAAAATATTGCACGCCAGAGCCACCGCCAATCGCCCCACTGCCAATGCTGATGACGAGCACCCACTTTTCGCGGCCAGCGGCCGTTTTCATGGGAAATAGATCAGGGCATTCCCAAACGCCGGTACCGGCTGTCGGCAACGCTAGGTCACTCATAAACTGCCATTCTCGCAAATTAGTAGATTTGTAGAATTGGAGTTTGCGCTGCATAGCCAGCCCCACAACCATCACCCACTTTTGTGTGTTGTCATGCCAAAGCAGCTTCGGATCGCGGAATTCGGTTTCGTTCAGATTAATGATTGGATTATTGGCATACAGATGCCAGGTGCGGCCGTTATCCTGGCTATATGCAATCCGCTGGTCTTGGATTTTGGTATCGGGATGGAACCCTGTGAAGGCGGCAACTAAAGGTGGGTTACGGCCGTTGCCAAGCCTACTTGTATTGTGCCAGTCAACCACTGCGCTGCCAGAAAAAGCCATCACGCCATCCGTTTCGGGAATGGCTACGGGCAAATGTTGCCAATGAAGCAAATCCCTGCTAACGGCATGTCCCCAACTGGTATGCCCCCAATTGATGTCAAACGGATTATGCTGATAAAAAAGGTGGTATTCGCCATCCAGATAAACGAGACCGTTGGGATCATTCATCCAGCCGGAAGGGGGTGTGAAATGGATTTCTGGACGCATCGGTTATGGAGATTGTTTATTCTTTATACGGCCGTTTCTGCTGATAATGACAAATGCTCACAATGCTGATTTCTTTTGCTGCAAAGCTAAAGAGCCTTGCACAGCGATAATGCCTGCCAATGCCAACCAGCCCATGACCCCCGCTGCTAGCAGAAAAACCAGGCTAGCGCTCACAGTAAACACAATCCCGGTTAAAATTGCAATCACAATGACAGTCAGCGGATGCAAAATAAAGAGCCGGGCGGCGTTAGTATAAGTTGTTCTTAATGAACGGTTTTCTTGAACTAGCCAAAACGGCCAGAAGAAGAGGTTTAGGATGAACCAACTAATGAGGAACGCGCCCCAAAATAGACGCAGAGCCATCCAGCCACCCCCTTGAAAGCCCTGGTAAGTATAAAAGTTAGCAACCACCACGAGCAATACCACCAGATTGGGAACTGCCCATTTCCAGGCTGGCCAAAACAATTCTCGCAGGAGCCGCCACACATCCTGGAAGTCCCACGGCTCTTCATCCACCATTTTTTTGCTGAGGGTATAGAGAACGGCCGTTGCCGGTGGCCCGAGCACGATGGTCAATTGCAAAAGCAGCCAAACCAGGTTGAGAAACATCATGCCAACCCACTCTCGCCACCAAATCTGTAACGCTCGACCAAAAATCTTAAGAGGATTCATGATATTTGGAGCGGGCAGAGCAATGGCGCTCTGCCCGCCCGATAAGGAGGAAAGAAAATATTAACCTTTAACCTAAGTTGCTACCTTAACAGTCAAAAATGGTGAAGTCCATGAAAGCCAAGTAAAGTGGGTTTGAACCACCAAACCATTTTTACGAGGACAATCATGGACGAACAAATTGTAGCGATTTACACGCTGGTTAACGACCTTTTGCTTGGTTTAGGTCATCATGAAAACAGTCAATGCCGCATGAACGATTCCGAGGTCATCACCACAGCAATCGTGGCTGCTCTGTTTTTTAGCGGCAATTATGAACTTGCCCGTGCCTTCTTGCATCAAGGCGGCTACATACCAACCATGTTGAGCAAAAGTCGGTATTCACGTCGTCTGCATCGAGTGAGCCATTACATCGTGACCTTTATCGAGATGTTGGGCGCCCACTGGAAAGGGGTCAGTAGCGATTCGATTTACGTGATCGATACCTTTCCTATTGTGGTGTGTGACAATTGGCGCATTCGCCGCTGTCGTCTCTATCGAGAAGAGAAGTATCGCGGCAAGATTGCGAGCAAACGCCGCTACTTCTATGGACTCAAACTACATTTGATGGTCACCAGTCAGGGTCAACCAGTTGAGTTCTTCCTAACACCGGGTTCTGAAAGCGATGTGACTCACCTGCGCTCCTTTCAGTTTGACCTACCGACGGGTTCAGAAATCTATGCAGACAAAATCTACAATGATTATGCCATGGAAGACTTAATCAATGAGACAAGACAGGTGAAACTATGTCCTGTACGCAAGAAAAACAGCAAACGGCCGTATCCACCGTGGCGCACTTATTGGATAAAACTGCATCGCAAGATTGTGGAGACGACAGGGTCATCCATTGCACGCAGGATGCCGAGGAGCATTCATGCAGTCACAGCCGCAGGCTTTGAGCTGAAAATCGCATTATTTGTTCTGGCTGAGAGTGTCAGCCATATTTTTAAGGTAGCAACTTGAGTTAACCTTTAACCCCGGCGTAGCTGACGCCTTCAATATAATAGCGGCTAAAAAGCGCAAACAATAGGAGAACCGGAATTGCGTTTACCATGGCACCCACCAGCACCAGGTTCCAATCTTGAGCATACTGCTGCTGGAATACTTGCAGTGCCACGTTTAGCACCCACATATCATTAGTTTGCATATAGAGCAGCGGCCCCAGGTAATCGTTCCACATCCCCTGGAACTGCAAAATCAAAACGGTGAGCAGGGCGGGGCGTGCCAGTGGCATAATCACGTCCCGGTAAGTCTGGAAGTATGAAGCCCCGTCAATAACGGCCGCTTCCTCCAGTGCGTGCGGAATGGCTCTAAAAAACTGTGCCAGGATGAAAATAGACCCAGCGACAATTAGCCCAGGAAAAACCAGACTGTACCAAGTGTTAATCCACCCCAGCTTAGAGATAAGCACATAGGAAGGCACCAGCGTAATCGCGCCTGGGATGGTCATGGAGAGCAAGATAAAGCCGAAGATGGCATTCTTCAGGGGAAAATTGAGCCGCGCCAAGGCATAAGCGGCCATCGAACAGAAAAACACTTGAAGTCCAGCACGAATCACCGAGAGTAGAGCCGTATTGTACAGCCAACGAATATACGTGCCTGCGCCTGCTAGAGCTGCTAAATAGGTAAACAACGCGGTCACAACGGCCGCAAGAGCCAAGCTGCCCACAACCGCTACCAGAACACGCCGCCAATCAGGGTCAGACATGCCGACGATGCCCAAAGCAATGAGCAACAAAATGGTGAACGCGACCGATACGGATGGTATGAGTGCAGGTGTGTATCTGGCATTGCCCAAACTCGTTTGCAGATAGAAACCAATGAGAATGCCTGTGCCAATGATAATAGCTGCTGCCAACCAGGGGCCAATTTTCTGCCAGATGTCTTTTTCCGTTGGCTTGCTAGACAAGCCAGTCACCAAAAAGGTGGCAAAAAAGGCAAAGGCACCCACCGTCAGGCCAATGGAGGTCGTGCCAAGAACTTGTACCTGCCCTCCCAAATCAGTTCTAAAAAGCGTTGGCCAATTTTCCCAAAGCCACGTTTCTGGGAGAAATGTGGGCGGAAAGGCGATAATCTCTAAATTGGTTTTGAACGTACCCAGGAAAGCCAGGATAAAGGGCATGAAGACAAGCAGGGCAACGGCCGTTAAAATCACATAGCGAGCGCCCATACTCACATTCGTCCACATAGCTTCTCTTACTTTTTTCGATGATACGGTTGGCTGCGCCACGGGTGTCGTTGTTGTCGTACTCATGTCAAACCTCCTCTAATATTGCTCCGTACCACCTTCAATCCACCGTCTTTGCACGTAGGTGAACAACAAGATGATAGCCGCCAGTACAATGGCTCGTGAGGAAGCCAGCCCCATGCGTGGCGGGCCGTTTGTGCCCAACGCCTCTGTATAAATGAAGTAAACAGGCGTGATGGTTGTATCTAGCGGGCCGCCAGCCGTTAAAATGGCCACCTGATCAAAGATTTGCCAGGTGCCAATGGTGCCTAACACGACGACCAGAAAAATCACCGGTCGCAGCATGGGTACCGTGATGCGGAAGAATTGCTGCCGTCTGTTGGCACCATCAATCGAAGCGGCCTCATACAAAGCGGGCGGAATATCTTGCAGGGCAGCTAAAAACATGATCATGAAGGTTGGAATGGTGGTAAAGATATTTTGCGCCATGATGGCCATCCAGGTGATGCTGGGGCCCCGCAAATACCATTGGCTAGAAGGAATGGTGACGGCACCGCTTGTGATTCCTTCAACAATGAGTTGAAACAAACCGCGCGGATCATTCAACCATTCTACGGCTACCCATTCAGCACCAAACAATCCCCACAGTTTACTAAAGGCAAAGTTGATGTATCCGGTTTTCAGGTAAAGCCACCAAAATATAAAGCTAATGACCACGGCTGAGGTCACACTTGGGGCGTAAAATAGCGTCCGGTAAAATTGTTTGAAGCGGATAGGTGCATTCAAAACAACGGCCAGCAACAAAGCCAATGTTGTTTGCACAGTGACGACGATGAGAACGTAATAAAGCACGTTTACCAGCGAACGGCCGAATTTATCATCCGTTAGCAGCGATTTGTAATGGGCAAAGTTGTTCCACTCCGGCGTGGTAAACAGATTGAAATTGGTGAAACTGATGTAGATTGCAAAAGCGATGATGCCTATGGTGAATACGGCCGTTACAATAAGATATGGTGCCAGAAACATGTAGCCAGCAATAGCCTCTTTTCGTGCGGCCTCATTACTAAATACCCCAAATCGCCTCGATTTAGGCTTCGTAATAGCTGTCATGTCCCACCTCCTCCGAATAGTTGGTAATCGGTATTCAGTGTAAGCAACTGAATACCGATTACTGATTACCGTTTACTGCTTGCTAACTATTATTGAGCCTCATCCAGGAATCCCTGAATCTCTTCATTGGCTTGGTCAAACGCCTCATCTACCGTCTGGTCATTCAGGTAGACGCGTTCCAGTGCCTGAGAGATAGCATCGTTGACCTTACCGGTGTTGGGTCCCCAGTTTGTGACGCGCGTCAGTTCAAAAGTGCCACCTTGAGCAATCGCTGCATCATTGGGATCCACCACGTCATCAATTTGCTCTGGATGGGTTGAGTAGGCAAAACCAGTTTTCACAATTTCGCCCTGGTTCTCTGCCCCAGTCACGAAGAAGGTGAATGCAGCAGCAGCCTGCGGGTATTGCGTTGAGGCATTTACGCCGATGCCGTTGGTGAAGATGATGTCTGCTTTACCGGCTGGTCCGGCAGGCAGTTCTACCGCCACCCATTCCACATCCGGGTATTCATTACGCATAAAGTTGACCATCCAGCCGCCTTCGTAAGTCATACCTACCAACGCTTTGCCGATGGCCTCGCCACACCAGCCTGCGCCAACGTCGGCGGAGGTAACTATCGAGCCATCAGCGTACATGCCCGTGACAAATTCGGCCGCTTCTTTCACTTCATCACTGTTGGCCAATGCAGTCGAGAAGTCATCGCTGGCGTAAGCACCGCCGTTACCAAATGCCCACGGAGCAAAGCGTGCCCAGTCGGCATTTTGGCAGAAGCCGCCTTTGTCGGTGTTGTCGCGGATGGCTTCTGCTGCGGCTTGCAGATCGCCCCATGTCCAATCGGCCGTTGGTTCATCAATGCCTGCTTCGGCAAATACTTCTGGCAGGTAAACCAGCCCCAGAGTGCCCCAATCTTTAGGTAAAGCGTAGGTGGTGCCTTCTTGGGTGAAGATTGAAAGCAAAGCTGGGATAAAATCGTCGCGGCTAACACCAGCTTCTGCCATCACATCATCCAGAGCCAGTAATTGTCCCGTGGGGCCAAAGGCGGTCATGAGCTGGTCATCAACGTAGAAAACATCAGGGGCTGTACCGCCAGCCATAGATGCCTTCAATTTGGTTTGATAATCTGCGGGGATGGGCTGGTAATCAACGGTGACCGCTGGACAAATTTCACTGAAGCGCTCAATGGAATCGCGGTAAACTTGCTGCTCAGATTCGTCGCCCCAGCCAGAGAAGATGATTGTTGCCCCATCTTCCACGTTCATGAAGCAGTCGGGGTCACTGTCCTCGGTTGTTTCTGAACTTTCTGTGCTTGTGCTGTCGGTTGAACTCGATTCGTCCTCTGGCTCTGCCGCCCCATCGCCACCACAAGCTGTCAGGATCAAGCCTAGTAAAAGCATGAATACGATTGTTCCAAAAAATTTCTTCATCCTATATCTCCTTTTGAGAAAATTATTTTTTGATTTTGGAGATACGTCACAGCAGCTCATTTCTGTTTATGTTACAATGCTCCGGGACGTATCACGTCTTGTTGAGATGCCGCATGTCCACCTGCCCAGGTTCGTATGTGCGGTATCCATCTTGATAAAATTGTATTCTCCCGATAGTCATTCCTCCTTCGCCGCCTTAGGCGTTTAGCCGCTTGCGGTCACGATGCCGCTAAAATCGGCTGATCGGCTGAAATATTTACAATTTGTTGTTTTCCCTGCCGATAAAATTTGAACGATACACGCTGCCAGTGTGCAGGCAGTCGCGGGTTGATTGTGTGACCCTCTTCCGCAAGCCGCAAGCCAGCAAAGCCAAAAACCACAGCTTGCCATAGTCCGCCTGCGGAGGCGGCGTGGATGCCGTCTCCGGCATTGCCGCGGACATTGAGCAAGTCGGCGCGGGCAGCGCGCATAAAGTGCTCGTAGCCCAGCTCTGGCTGGTTCATTAGGCAGGCCGCCCAGGCGTGCATAGAGGGGCCAAGCGACGAACCGTAAACATGATCGGTGATTGGTTCGTAATAGTCCCAGTTGGCTTGCTGTGTTTTGGCATCGAAGGCGTTTGGGAAGAGGCAGAAGAGGGCGATGACGTCAGCCTGTTTTAGTACCTGATGTTTGTTAGCCCCTTCAATGCCCAATAAAACCTGCATGGATTTTTCTGTGTTGGCATATTTGGGCCAATCCACCTTTTTGCGCTGGAAGAAGCCTTCAAACTGCTCGATGAGGCCACTTTCTTTGTCATGCAAAAAGATGATGTTGTCGGCGATGTTTTGCCAGTGTGCTAGCCGCTCATCTGATAAATCGAGGGCTTGCGTCAGCGTGTCAGCTTGTTGGGGCGCGTGGATTTGCAGCCAGCGCAGCGTTTCCTGGGCGGTTTGTAGGTGCCAGCGCAGGATAAAGTTAGTGAAAGCGTTGTTGTCTACGTGGTCGTGGTATTCATCGGGGCCAATCACATCACGAACGGCAAAACGGCCGTCTTCATACTCCGCGCGATCACCCCAAAAAACGGCCGTTTCCAACACAATCGGAGCTGCCACATCCCGCCAAAAATCATCATCCCCCGTCACTTGCCAAAACTGTTTGAGGGCATAGGCAATGTCGGCTGAAATATGAATCTGAATGTCGCCTGTCCAAATGCGAACCAGTTGAGTTGGGTCAGAAAAGTGGGGAACCCAGGTGGGCGTTACTTCGTCACCCGTCTCGGCCGATTCCCAAGCGTATTGTGCTCCGCCGTAGCCATTTTTGGCCGCTTTGCGCCGCGCACCGGGCAAGGTATGGTGGCGGTACAGTAGCATATTTTTGGCCAATTGCGGCTGGGTATAGGTGAAAAAGGGCAGGACAAAAATCTCGTTGTCCCAAAAAACGTGGCCGCTGTAGCCAAAGCCGCTCAATGTTTTGGCAGAGATGCTCACCGTGTCGTCGTGGGTGGGGGCGGCAATGCGAAGCTGAAACAGGGCATGGCGCAGGGCAATTTGGGCTTCGTCGTCCCCTTCGATGATCACATCGCTGTCCTGCCAAAACGCATCCCAGGCGGCGCGATTTTGTGCAAGCAGCTTTTCAAAAGGCAAGCCCAGCAGTTCATAGCTGCGCTTTCTGGCCGCAGCCAGCGGTTCGTTTGTTTCGCGCGAGCTGTAGATGGCGATCATTTTTTGAAAGGATGTCCACTGCCCTTCATCCAGCGTAAAATCAGATTCCAGGCCGGGGGTGCCGGGGCAGTCACACGGCCGTACTTTTGCCGAGGTCATCCCCAAGTTCATGCTCAAGGCAAGCTGCTTTTTAGTGTGGCGCGTTTGCAATAGCAGGCTGGCCTGGGCGTGATCGCTTTCTTCTTGCATTGTGTGCCAATGGAGGTTGCCGTGGTTTTCTACATGCCCATCCAGTCTGGCGCGGAGGCGGCAGGTCAGATTGTTTTTGACGGCGGTGATGCTCAACTGAACCGCCACATCATGCTGGTGGGCTAGATTGGTAAGGCGTGTCCAGCGTAGCTCAACGGCCGTTTCCGCATCAATTTCCCACACCAGCCGCCGATTGAGAGTGCCGTCGCGTAAATCGAGCCAGCGAACATAGTCGCGGATGCCGGGTTGGGTCATGTCGAAGCGACGGCCGTTGATCCAAATTTCCAGTGATGTCCAATCTGGGGCGTTGGCCAGGGTAGTGAAAACCACCGGGGCTTTGTCGTACAGGCCGTGCACAAGCGTCGCTTGCCGGTCGCCGGGATACCGCTCTTCTAATGAACCGCGCGTGCCCAGGAAGCCATTGCCGATGGTGAAAATCGTTTCGCGGTGATGCTGCTTGGCGGGATCAAAATGTGGTTCGACGACGCGCCAGGTAGTGGCACTCAGCAAATCGGCCAGCGACACGCCGTCCAGATTGGGCAGCACAACCTCGGCTGCGCCCACACGCTCGGCTGGCCCAATGCCAACGGCCGTCATCCCGGCGGCGTGAGCAGCATCAATTCCAGCAGCGGCATCTTCCACGACGATGCAGTGGGCGGACGGTACACCTAACTCACGAGCGGTGTGCAAAAAGAGGTCTGGATGGGGCTTTTGGCGCACCACGCTGCCGCCGTGTGCCAGGGCATCTAGCTGGTCACAAATGCCGAGCTGGTTTAGCACCTGGGGCGAATTTTTACTGGCTGAGGCGATGGCGACTTTCAGCCCGGCCTGCTTAATTTCAGCAAGTAGAGTGGCTACACCGGGCAGCAAATCTTTGGTGGAAACCTGCTTGATGAGCGTTCTGTAATGGTTATTCTTGCGCGTCATCAATTCTTCTGCTTCAGCATTGCTAATGGAACGACCGTCTAAAGCTAAAATGTAGTCAAGGGACCTACGCCGGGGAATACCGCGTAGCTGTTCGTTGTCTTTGCGACCAAAGGGTATACCAAGTTCATCGGCAAGCTGTTTCCAGGCTAGAAAGTGATATTCAGCGGTATCGGTAAGTACCCCGTCTAAATCAAAAATGATGGCTTCTGGCGTAATCATACTTTTATGCTCCGCTAGATTGACGGATGATCAGTTGTGGTTTTAGAAGTACTTGTTTTTCAAGTAGTGGCTGATTGTTTATCTGTTTCAGCAACATCTCGATGACTGCACTGCCAGCTTCTTGAATGGGTTGCTCTACGGTGGTGAGTGCGGGAAATAAAAACTCGCTCATTGGCAGATTGTCATAGCCCGTTACGGCCAAATCGCTGCCGACTTGTAGCCCCTGTGCCAGGGCGGCGTTCATTGCCCCAATGGCAATTTCATCACTGACGCAGGCAACGGCCGTTGGGCGTTTGCCTGTTGGTAAAGCGATGAGTTGGTTAAGTAGCCGGTAGCCAAAGTGTACGGTGTTTTCGCCGCGCACAATCCACTCTGGGTCTATGGTTAAGCCTGTAGCTGCCATTTGGGTGAAATAACCTTTCTCCCTCTCCTCGCCAGCGCGGGAGCCTTCTGGCCAGGTGATGAGGGCAATTTTGGTATGCCCTTGTTCTTGCAGATGGGCGGTTGTTTGGTGCATGCCATCGCTGCCGTCTACATCCACCCAACCAAAGTCCCAAGCGTCATTGGCGCGGCCAAAGCTGGCAAAGGGAATGTTTTCTTCCATCAGAAAGCGAATACGCGGGTCGTTGTCGTTGGTGTCTGCCAAAATAAAGCCTTCTACTTGGCGGCGGGCATGTAGTTCACGGTAGATGGCAATGGTGTTTTCTATATCTTCTTCAATGAGGAAGGTAAGCAGGTGAAAATCGTTTAGCTCGGCTCGCTGCACGGCACTGTAAAGAAATTGATTGAGGACAGGGTGGGGGCTGTCGCTGCTGCCTTGTAGCCAGCCGTAGCCAATGAGGTTAGAGGATTGGGTGCGTAAATTGCGAGCAGCGGTGTTGGGACGGTAGCCAAGTCGGGAAACGGCCGTTTCAATTCGGTCTTGCGTATCTTGGGTCACTTTTATTTGCCCACGCAGCACTTTAGAGACGGTTTGGTAGCTAACGCCAGCTTCTTTAGCAACATCTTTCAGGGTGACTTTTACGTTCATTTTTCTTCCTTTGAGGCGAACGTTCGCGCGAACGTTCGCTTAAATATTACACTACACCTTGTTCAACTGTCAAGATCAATTTTTGTGCAAAAAAATTCTGCATACCTCTCAGAAGTTCAACTTTTGCCAAAAGTTGAACTTCTCCGTTTGGTGAATAACAATTTATCTTTGCTACAATTAAGGCATGAACGATTCTCAAAAAACTCCGCTTGTTGTGGCCTTTGTGGCTGATTTAATGTTTACCACCCGCATTCAGGTGGTTATTGATCATCTGGGTTGGCGGGTTGAATGGGTGGAAACGGCCGCTTCTATTGGCCCCACGCACTCCCCAGATCAGCAAGAACGTCCAGGCGAATCGCTTTACGGCACTGAAGGCAAACTGTTTGAGCAGATTACCATCTGGCAGCCTGCGCTGCTGCTGTTTGATCTCACTAACCAGCAAATCCCCTGGCGACGCTGGCTGCCCATCCTCAAATCGTCGCCAGCCACGCGTCGTTTGCCCATTTTAGCCTTTGGGCCGCATGAAGATGCGGAAACAATGCAAGACGCCAAAAAGCTGGGGGCGAACTGGTTGGTAGGGCGTTCCCGCTTCACCTCTGCCATGCCCAAGCTGCTACAAAGATATGCCCGCGTACCAGACCATGATGCGTTAGCAACAAGCTGCGCTGAACCGCTAGCCGAACTGGCCAAAGAGGGCATTGCTCTTTTTAACCAGGGGGAATATTACAAATGCCACGATGCGCTAGAAGAGGCGTGGCGGCAGGACAGTAGCCCGGCGCGGGAGCTGTATCGGGGTATTTTGCAGGTAGGCATTGCCTTCTACCAAATTCAGCGGGGGAATTATCGCGGCGCGATCAAGATGCTGCTGCGGCTGCGCCAATGGCTCGATCCGCTGCCGCCGGTTTGCCGAGGCGTGAACATTGCCAAGCTGCGCCAAAACGCGGCCGAGGTGCAAGCCATCGTTACAGAATTGGGCTTGGAGCGGATTGGGGAATTTGATACGGCCGTTATCCAACCCATCGAAGTCGCCGAATAAGTTGGTAAGCTGCTCAATCTATAAAAATTACCTCTTTGAGCAAGCCGTTTCACCTTCGTCATATGATTGTAAGATGACCACTGGCACTGGTCAATGTGACGGTGCTTCCTCTAAGCTAAACAAATCGTAACTATACAGGAGACCGGCCACAGCCAGAGAGGCTGTATAGTTACAACAAATCAAGAGTTACGGTCTTATTTTCATAATTCATCCTTCATAATTCGTAATTTTCATTGGAGACAAAGCATGAGCCAGCAAATAAAGCATGTCATATTGGGCACAGGGCAGTTGGGGTTAGCCATTATGGATGAATTGGTGGCCGCTGGGCAGCCCGTAACGCTGGTTAACCGCAGCGGGGGCGTGAATGAGCCGCTGCCTGCGGACGTAAGTTTAGAAACGGCCGATTGCAATAATCCCGACGATGTTGCTCGGGTTACAGAAGGCGCCGAGGTAATCTTTTTCTGCGTGCAACCTGCCTATCATCAATGGCCAGAGCAATTTCCACCGCTAGCCGCCAGCATCATTGAAGGCGTGTCGCGTAATGAGGCGAGGCTACTGTTTGGGGATAATTTGTATATGTACGGTGCCACTGCTGGACAACCTATTCATGAAGATTTGCCCTATGCGGCCGAAACGCGCAAGGGGCAAGCACGCGCAAAGGTAGCCAACATGCTGCTCGATGCCCATAAGGCCAGCAAGGTTGCCGTGACGATTGGGCGCGCCTCTGATTTTTATGGGCCTCGCGTGACGGATTCGATGGCAGGGGAGATGCTGTTTGCGGCCGCGATGCAGGGCAAAACTGTTAATCTGGTTGGCAATTTAGATTTGCCCCATACGCTTACCTACATTCGGGATTTTGCTCGTGCGTTGGTGACTTTGAGCGAAAATGAGGCGGCATACGGCCGTGCTTGGCATGTGCCTAGTGCTAAAACCCTCACCCAAAACCAGTTCATTAAGCTAGTAGAGGCAGAAATCGGCCGTCCAATCAAGGTTCGGACGGCCGGAAAACTAATTATGCGGCTCCTTGGTATATTCAACCCAGCAGCCGGTGAGGTTGTGGAGATGATGTATGAGTTTGAGGAGCCGTTTGTCGTAGACCACAGTCAATTTGCGGCGGCTTTTGGCACGCAAATAACGCCTCACAAACAAGCAATTCAGGAAACGGTAGCTTGGTACCGTCAGCAAGAATAAGCGGTTTTACGGTGCTTCTTACGCTTCCGCTTTCCTGAACTGCTTAGAGATTTCAACAGCTACAAAAACAATCAGACTTGCGGCCAGTGCAATCAACAAATCGGTGAGCGGCAATGCTTTGGTTTCAAAGAAATTTTGGAAAAACGGGACGTAAATTAGCATCATTTGCAGAATGAACGTCACAGAAACAGCCAGCAGCATCAGCCGATTGGAAAAGAAGCCAATCTTGAAAATGGAATCCGTGTTGGAGCGGGTTGCCAGGGCATTACCCATTTGGGCCAGGGTTAGCGTGGTAAATACCATTGTTTGCCAGATGCCGTCTGGGTCTGGGTCTTGACGCCAGTAAATGTAGCCAATTCCCAATGAAACCAGCCCCATCAAACCGCCAATCCACAATATTTGCTTGCCTAAGCCTCGGCTAAAAATGCTCTCTTTGGGATGGAATGGCGACCGTTTCATGATGCCTCGTTCACCATCTTCCACGGCAAGTGCTAGCCCAGGCAGGCCGTCGGTCACGAGGTTGATCCACAAAATTTGCAGGGGCAGCAGCGGCAGCGGCATGCCCAAGAAGGGCCCAATGAGCATGACAAACAGCTCGCCTGTGTTGCTAGAGAGGGTGTATTTCACAAATTTGCGGATGTTGTCGAAAATTTTACGCCCTTCTTCCACGGCGGCGACGATGGTGGCAAAGTTGTCGTCTAGCAGCACCATATCGGCGGCTTCTTTAGACACGTCCGTGCCGGTGATGCCCATGGCTACGCCGATGTCGGCGCGTTTGAGGGCAGGCGCGTCGTTGACGCCGTCGCCCGTCATGGCAACGATATGACCTTTGTCTTGCAGGGCTTCAACGATGTTTAGTTTGTGTTCTGGCGAAACGCGGGCGTAAACGGAGACATCTTCTACCTTGCTTTTTAGTGCGGCCGTATCCATTTTTGCCAGCTCGTAGCCAGTGAGGTTGTTGTCGTTTTGGGTGATGTCTAAATCTTTGGCGATGTTTTGAGCCGTGAGGGGATGATCCCCAGTAATCATGACGGGGCGGATGCCTGCCTGTTTGGCGGTGGCAACGGCCGTTTTCACTTCGGGTCGCGGTGGGTCAATCATGCCCACCAAGCCAATGAGGATGGCATTGTTTTCACGCGGTTCATCAACGTTATCCAGAGGACGGAAGGCCAAAGCTAAGACGCGCTGTCCTTCGCCTGCCATTTTGGCATTGCCTTCCAAAATGCGCTCCCGCCACTCATCATCCAGCGGAATAAACTCTTTTTGCTTACCTGTCCAAATGCGATCAGAAATTTCTAGTAAGCTATTCACTGCACCCTTGGAAAAGGCAACGTAATCAGAAGCATCCCAAGGGGCATCTGTATCATCCTCTTCAACATTTACTTCATGGATGGTGGTCATACGTTTGCGTTCTGAGGTGAAGGGGATTTCGGCAATACGGGGCCAACGAGAATCTAGTTCTTCTTTGCGATACCCTAATGTTGCTGCGGCCATGACCAATGCGCCTTCTGTGGGGTCGCCAATGGCGCGTTCCAAACCATTTTCCGTTTGCAGAATAGCGTCGTTGCAAAGTGCACCTGCCTTCAAAAGCAAACTTTGGGTGCGGCGATAAGACTCCAAGTCCGGCTTAAATTCAGCATCGATGATGGCACCTTTTTCGTCACGCAATGTCTCTACGGTTTCTGTGTGGTCGGTCACGTCTAGAACGGTAACGGTCATTTTGTTTTCGGTGAGGGTGCCCGTTTTATCGGAGCAAATGACGGTGACAGAGCCGAGGGTTTCTACTGCTGGCAATTTGCGGATGAGGGCATTCCGTTTGAGCATTCGCTGGGAACCAAGCGCCAAGGTAATGGTGACGACAGCGGGCAGACCTTCTGGCACGGCCGCGACAGCCATGCTAATTCCCGTGAGGAAGAGCAGTTCAAAAGTTTCCACCAATTCCTGGTTTGGATCGCGGAAGATAAATCCAGTAATGACGACGACGCCCACGATGGCCAGCGCCACCCAGGCCAGCCGCTTGCCCAGGTCATCCAGGCGTCGTTGCAGCGGGGTTTGCTCTTGCTCTACGCCTTGTATTAGCTCGGCAATGTTGCCTAGCTCAGTGTTCATGCCGGTTTCGGTGATAACGGCCGTTCCCCGACCATACGTAATCACCGTACCCATAAACACCATATTTTTGCGGTCGCCGATAGGCAACTCTTTTTTCTCGATGGGATCGGTAATTTTGTCAACGGGTTCCGATTCACCCGTGAGGGCGGCTTCCTCCACTTTAAGATTGACGCTTTCGACGAGACGCCCGTCTGCAGGTACCAAATTGCCTGCTTCCAGCAGCACCACATCCCCTGGCACCAGTTCCCGTGCCGAAATCTCAGCTAGTTGACCATCACGTCTTACTTTTACGGTGGGAACGGCCAGCTTTTTGAGGGCAGCAATGGCTTGTTCCGCGCGGTACTCTTGCGAAAAACCAATGGCGGCATTGAGAATCACAATAGCCAAAATGACGATGACATCTTTGAAATCACCCAAAAGCCCAGAAACAAGGGCAGCGATGATTAGAATAATGACCATCGCATCTTTAAGCTGGTCTAGCAAAATCAGCCAGGGGCTTTTGGTGCCTTTTTCTACCAGTTCATTGAGCCCGTATTGGTTGAGTCTTTTTTGTGCTTCATTGGCGCTGAGGCCAGATTTTGCGTTGCTGTTCAGATCTTGTAACGTGGCATCTACATCCTGTTGAAACCAGGTCATAGGGAAGTCCTCTCTTTTAGGCCGGGGGCATCAATCAAATAGTGTGGTGCAGCAATGGAGCGATTTGTTTGGAACGGCCGTTTCTCTATTTTGCCCATAAAGTTTGTTGCTGAATATAGGAATTTCTTCTGTTCAGCAGGTCGCGCCAGCTTTATGCTGCGGGGTGACATAAGTATAACACAACCAAATCTTCCTGTTTAGATGCAGGCGAACGATTAAACAAACCAATCCACAATGCCCAAGATCACGATAAATCGTAGAAACTTTCCAGTTGTGACCCAGAAGGTAAATAGTCGCAGATCAATCTTAAATGCTCCAGCGACAATTGCCAGCGGATCGCCAATTATGGGGAGCCAAACAAAAAAGAGCGCCCAGTTGCCCCAGCGTTGAAAAATACGTTCAGCTTGCTCCCATCGTTCCGGCTTAATTGTTATCCAGCGAGAGAATACAAAGTCGGTGCCTTTTTTGCCCACGAAGTAGTTGACCAATGAGCCTAGAAAGCCGCCTGCTGTTGCCCAAACGGCCGTATACCAAATGTTGAACCCCAAGGCGGGCATGGCCGCCACCACCACCTCGTTGGAAAAAGGCACCAGGGTAGAAGCAATAAAGCTAACAATAAAAACGCCCGGATACCCTAGGCTCAAGGCAAAATCAGATAGACCATCCATCAAACAAAGTTTCTCGCGCTTGTCAACGTTAAAAGACACAAAAAAACACTCCGACAAAAATATTGGATAAATCGGAGTGTTTTTCCTTTTTTATACCGAAATTTTGATGTGAATTATAGCGTAAAAAGCCAAATGGCTAAGCCTAAAAAGATAACTCCCCAGACGTAGAAGAAAATAATCGTCCCTTTTTCTCCCAGCACTTTAATGAACATCTGGATTTTTGCCATATTCCAAATGGCAGCCGGTTTCTTGGCAGCCGCCAAATAAAACACCAAGCCAGCATAAGCCAATGCCAACAAACCTAACAACGGAAACCAATTCATCTTTTCTCTCCTGTATTCTTGGTAGAGACGTTGCATTTGCATTTTAAGAAATAAAACAGGCAACAATTTTGGTAGGGGCAGACCCCCGTGTCTGCCCAAGTTTGGGCGCACACGGGGATGCGCCCCTACCATTACCCAATTAATTTTTATACACCAATTGCAATGCCTCTACGTTACGCTAACCCTTCCTGAATTTTTGGTGCCAGGAAATAATAAACGATACCACACAAAACCAACACAATGGCTGTGTATGAAACGATTTGTGGCCAACTGGCACTGTAAGACAAAATAGCGTCATTGCCCTTGTACGTCCAGTAAAAAGGAATCCAGTAGGCCAAGGCTTGCCACTGCTCACTCAATAGTTCGGCCGCAGCCACCCCTGCGGCCAGGGGCAGGAACAGCAATTTGATGCCCGCCGCCGCGTTCATGACATCATCATTGTTGATGCCCTCGATGAAGCCAACCAGCACGCTCAACATGGTCACCGACAAGATTGCCAGCAAAACTTGCCCGATGTTGACGTCCGAGAAGCCCGTAATCCACAGGATGGCCACTGCACCGTAAATTGCCAGGAACATCCCGCTCATGCTCTTGCCGAGAATGAAGCCAACCCGTGAAACTGGGCTAACATTGATGGCCGCGACCGTGTTGTCTGCTTTTTCTTCCACAATATTGATGGAGATCAACATGCCTGCCAACACAGAGGTCATCAAAATCATGATGTTGACCAGCAGCTTCTTGAGTGGTGATTCTGTACGGCCGAATGTTTCGATAACGGCCGTTGTATTCTCTACATTTAAATCCAATTCATGGTAGCTGTTGAGTAACTTGGCAAACTCAACCACCGATTCCGGTTCGTTCCCTTGGGTCAGAATGTAATAGTCGCCATTCTCAGGCAAAAGGGCGACGATATTGTCTCGCCGTTCTAGCCGTTCATTGATGGCATCCATGTCACTGAACAGTTCAACATTGGCAAATTGCTCCAGGTAGGTCACCATCCCAGGGTTCTCTCCGTCCAGCATCGCCAAATCAACCGTCGTGTCATTGACGCTGGGTACCAAGAGCCGGATTCCCACTGCAAACAGAATCGGTATAAGCAGAATATACAAGCTAATGAAGTCGCGCAAATTAACTTTGATGTCTCGGATAAAAATGGACCATATTTTTTTCAACATGATAGTCTCCTTAGACCGTCAACGTCTGTTTGAACCGTGTATTGGCAAATAAGAACATCACAACCCCAGCCACTAGAAATCCCAAAGAAGCCAGCAGCACATAAGATACATCACCATTGGTTAGCAGGATTTCTTTAAACCCTTCAAGCATTGGATAGGTAGGGAAGTAGGTCATCCAGGTGGGATTCCAACTGGGAATGAAGTAGGCAACATTGGGCAACATCAAAACAATAATTAACACATACAGCGTACCAAATGCCTGCTGGATGTTGTCGTAGTAGCTTGTAAGTACCAACCCAAGGGCTGACGCCGCAAACCCGGTGGTCAGCAAGAAGAGGAGCATGAGCAGATAATTTGGCTGCAACCCCATGATGGGCAGCACAATCAGAAAGCTGGTGACCGTGCTAGTGAGCATAATAACGCCCATTTTGCTCATCAGATATTGCCACACAGAGGATGCTGTAACCGCATATGCTTTAATCACGCCTTCTTTTTTGTCCAGGAAGATGTAGGAGGCAATAATAAACAAGCCCATCAAGCTGCCGTTGAATGTGAGGAAGGAGGGAATGACGTTTTCCCGATCCGTGAGCAACAGATGTTCAGTTTCTAAAGCGCGTACATCTTGGTTGTCAAATGTATTCGCAAGGATGTCTGTGTCTTCGTTGTGAAAAACGAGGTATGTGTTGCGTAAACGCTCTGTTTCGTATCCTTGCAGGTAGTAGGTATAGGTGACTTCACCTGCATCATCCATGTGAACGATAGCGGCAAAGGCTCTTTCTTCGTCGGCAAGGTTTACGGCCGTTTCCCGATCATCAAGCACATAAATATTCTGCGTTTCAGTCGAGTAGAGCGTTGCTGACACCGGTTCGCCATCATACTCAAGCTCTACCGTTTCCGCCACGCCATCTTCATCGGCATCTAGGGCTTGCTCAGCCAGTAGCTCGCGGCCAGCTTCAGGCATGTCCCAATACACATACTCATCCGACTTGCTGTTGAACTGCTCTGGAATGACAAACAGGAGCAGAAACAGAAAGATAAAAGCCATGATTAGCTCAATGTAAAAGTAGAGGCTGCGCGAGGCAAGAATCAGCTCTTTGACAAAACTATGCCATAATTTCATGCTATTCCAACCCCCTGCCCGTTACCTTGATGAAAATCTCTTCAAGGGTGGCCTCTTTGGTGTGCATAGATTGGATGTCGTTGTTGCCAATGACAGCCTGCAAGCGTGCCTTGTCATCTTCTTGAACAGTGGAGTAGATTTCGGTGACAACATCACCATTGCTCCGATATTCCACCTCAACAAGCTGCTCGCCGTAGGCCAATTTAAGATTTTTCGGGGAATCAATTAGCTTGATCTCGCCATCAATAATAAAGGCCACGCGATCACAAAGCTCATCGGCGATGAACATATTGTGGGTGGTGAGGAAGATGGTCACGCCCTTCTTGTTTTCGGCGCGAATAATATCTTTAATGTCTGCTGCAATAGCTGGGTCAAGCCCGGTTGTTGGCTCATCCAGGAACCAAAGTTCGGGATTGTTGAGCATAGAGCGGGCAAAGGTGAGGCGGTGCTTCATCCCTTTGGAAAATTCACCAGCCCGCACGTTTTCTTTCCCGTCTAGACCAACCAGCTTAATTAGCTCTTCAGAATCACGGGTTTCCACATCAAAGAGCTTTTTGTAGAAATCCAGGTTTTCTTTGGCCGTCATTTTGCTGTAAACGTTTGATTGCTCAAAGGACATACCAATTTTGTTGAACATTTTGCGGGAGATATTTTTGACATCATACCCAGCTACGCTGACATCCCCTTGCTGTAGTGGCAACAAACCTGTCAGAACCCCCTGCGTTGTGGATTTTCCTGCCCCGGAAGGGCCAAGAAAGCCAAATACTTCGCCTTTGGGGATTTCAAAGCTGGCATCTTTGACAGCATAATTTTCATCTTTGTTGTAGGAATGGTAAAGACCTTCTACTTTGATCATAATATTTTTTCTCCTACTGGGTCGCTAATTCCTCGTTTTATGAAGTCAATAAATAGATTGACCGTATCCATATAATCGTCGTCAATTTGGGTCATGTTAAAGTCGCCGCCTTTAACGACTTCAAAATAATATTCAAAGGTGGCTACGTTGAGGGACATTAAAATGTGAGTTATGAATCTCACATCAATGTTGGCTCGTAGCTCCCCTCTTTCAATTGCCAGATCAATCAGGTTTTGGTAGAAGGTTACGGCCGTTTCCCGTCCCTCATCAAAAACCTCTTTGTAAATAGAGCTTTCCCGATTCTTAAAAACCTGGTTGCCAATAAGCGCCGCCTTTGGATTTTCCTGGGCAAATGCCAATCCTGAGCGGAACAGTTCCTGCAAGACGGTAAAAAAATCATGCGCCAACGGATTTTGTAACACTGGCGAGATGTATTCGATTTTCCTTTCCGTGATCCAGTTCAGAACGTGCTTGTATAAATCTTTCTTGTCATCAAAATATTGATAAAAGCTGCCTTTGGCGATTTGGCATTGGGTTACAATGCGGTTGATACTGGCATTGTCAAACCCCCAAGTGGCAAATTCATCCAGGGCGGCTTCTTCAATAAGCTGCCGTTTTTGCATGGGCAAATTTAGAAAAGTGTCTTTGGGCATAGGGTCGCCTTATTGATGTGACTTTTGGGTCATGTGACCTTAAGGTCATATCATATCCAAAATTTATTCCGTCGTCAACCGTTTTGGGGGCAGGGCTTTTCAGTTAGTCCAATTTCAGGACGCGGACGAGCGCGGATGACGCGGAAAACTGCTTATATCTGCGCTCTGCAAACTCGACTTTTGGAAAACTCTAGGGTGCAGATGAATTGGAGATGGAAACGGCCGTTTCCCTACAACTTTCTGAGCCTGTCCTTACGATCATTCGCAAGCGGAATCGCGTCCGGTATAATCTGACCTCATACACTATTTTGGAGGCAAACAAGCAATCATGAGCAACAGCTATATTCCCGAGCGGGCAATGTTTATCTTTGCCCACCCGGATGATATTGAGTTTAGCGTGGCCGGAACGGCCGCAAAATGGGCCAAACACGGCTGCGAAACAACCTACGTTGTCATCACCGACGGCAATGCAGGCTCCCACGAACCGGGCATGACGCGCGGGCAAATTGGGCACATTCGGCGGGAAGAGCAAACGGCCGCTGCCAAAGTGGCCGGAGCCACCCACTGCATCTTCCTCGGTTACGATGATGGCTCATTGGAACCATCTTTGGAATTGCGTAAAGATTTGGTTAAGCTCATCCGGCAGCACAAGCCAAATGCCGTCGTGTGCGGCGACCCCAATATGTTTTTCCGTGGCGAACGGCTAAATCATCCAGACCACCGAGCCGCGGCGCGGGCGGCGCTGGATGCCGTTTTTCCTACCTGCGAAATGCCCTTGCTTTACCCTGAATTTGAAGCGGAAGGCATTACGCCACACAAAGTGAACTTTGTTTACGTCGTCACAGACGACAACTTGAACCATTATGAAGATGTGTCTGACTCTTTAGAAACCAAGCTACTGGCGCTGAAGGCGCACAAAAGCCAAATTGGTGAAAAAGATTATTCAGAGCGATTACGAGACCGCGCCGCAACCATTGGCAAGCAGGTGGGGCTGTCGTATGCAGAAGCATTTCGGCGCTTCACCGTCACACCCTTGCCCCAACCAGAAGAGGAGCCAAGCGCATGACCAACGCCAACGATTACATTCCGGAACGCGCCATGTTCATTTTTGCCCATCCTGATGATATTGAGTTTGGCTCGGCAGGAACGGCCGCAAAGTGGGCCAAACACGGCTGCGAAATCAGCTATATTGTGCTCACCGACGGCAACATTGGCAGCCGCGAGGCGGGCATGACGGCCGAAAAGTTAGCAAAAATTCGTCGCCGTGAACAGAGCGAGGCAGCAGAAGTGGCGGGTGTGGCTCGCTGCTTGTTTATGGGGGAACCAGACGGCCGTCTCCAACCCACCCTTGAACTGCGTAAAAAACTTGTCCGGCTCATCCGCCAGCACAAACCCAACGTCGTTGTCTGTGGTGACCCCCAATTTTTTTACAGCGATGGCTACATCAACCATCCAGATCACCGAAGTGCAGGGCAGGTGGCACTGGAAGCAGTTTTTCCTTCGGGCGATTCGCCGCTGCTCTTCCCGGAATTGGTAGAAGAAGGGTACGAACCGCACAAGGTAAACTATGTGTACATCTCGTTTGGGCGGCGCGAAGCCAATATGTATGTTGACATCACGGAGAGCATTGACACCAAAATTGCCGCCCTGCGTAAGCACGCCAGCCAGCTTGGGGATTGGGACCCCGAGGAGCGCATGCGAGAATGGGCAGCCGACACCGGCAAGCGTGTGGGCTACAAATATGCCGAAGGCTATTTTCGCATTACGTTGCGGGAAGTTGAGGAAGAAAAAGAGCCTGAGCCAGAGACGGAGATTGAAGCACAGGCAGAAGCGGGAGATTAACTAGATTTTCTCAGCCTTCACCTCATTATTCTGAAATAGCTCTACTGCTCATGGATGACTGGCTGGAACAGAGCCAGGGGGCCGCCGCCGACATTGATGAGAAGTTGGTTGTCAGCAGCGGCCGTTACCCACATGTCGTTGCTGGCAGGGGTGCGAGAGCCGCCTGCAAACACGGCCGTAAGCCGATTTTGGCTTTGTTCGATGGTGTAGACGGTGAGAAAGCCACTGCTGCCGCCGACACCGCTGGCTGCCAAATACGGCCGCCCATCCACCAAATGCAGCGTCACGTTGCCGCTAATTTCGGCTCGGTAAGAACGTTCCCAGAGGAGACTGCCGTCTGCGCCAAATTGCAGCAAGCGACGGTCGGCGGGGTCTGCGTGGGCCAGCAGCAAGCTGCCGTCTGGCAGAGGGAGCAGAGCGCCCCGGTTGAGCGTGCCGGTAGGCAGGATGGTTACTAGATTCACGCTGGTTTGGTCGCCAATGTTGATTTGGTAAAGTCCTTCACGGTGGTAGAGCCAAAGTCCGCCCCCGCGCAAGGCAATCTTGCCGCTCAATTCTACAATGACTTCTGCCTGATTGGATTGAACGCGCCAGAGACGGCCGTTGTTGCCGTCAGTCGTCAGGTAAAGCGCGTCGTTGGTGATCTGCCAATCGAGCAAGGGGCTGTTGAGTGCTTCAGTCCAGAGGATGTTGCCAGTGGCGGAAACGGCCGTCATGTTGTTGCGCGTCAGTGCCAGAAAGTTACCATCGGGCAGGGGCAGCAGCGTGGGGGGGCTGTTAATTGGCAAATCAATTTCCCACTGCTGGATCAAATCGGGCCAACTGTAAGCTGCCAGCAAATCATTGTTGCGTTCTGCCAGAACGAGCAGTTGGCTAGTCGTCTGGTGCAGCGCGGCGTCAATTTCTTCACGGCCAAAATCAATGGGGTTGGAACGGCCGTTGCTCATGTTCAGCCGATGAAGTTGTTTGCTTTCCAAAAGGAGGTAGCTGTCCGCATCAAGCTGGCCGATGGCTTGCGTACCCCGGTCAGAAAACGGCCGTGCCCAGGCCACGCCGGGAACAGCAGCCACCCGCGCCGTCCAAATTTCTTGCGACGGCCAGAGCCAGCCTTGGGTGCGCGGGTCTTCTGGCCAGTAGCCAGTGAGCGTTTGGTAAGGAGCTTGGGTGCGAACCTCAAAGTGCAAGTGCGGGAAGCCGCGCGGTTGGCCGATTAGCCCCACAAGCTGGCCGCGCTGGACGCAGGTGCCAGGGGTTAGCACAACGCTGTCTGGCGCAAGGTGGCCGTAAAAGGAGAGGACGGTACGGCCGTTGGCAAAAGTATGCTCCACAATGACCACGCCCTTGTCGCGCCCCCAGCCCAGCGGCTGGGCGTAAGTCACCAAGCCATGCCCGATGCTGTAGACGGGCGTGCCTAAGTTGGGGCGATTGTTTGGCCCGCCCCAATCTTCCCCGGCATGGAACTTGTCGAATCTGCTGCGAAAGACGCCAAAATCGCCACCGCCCCGGCTCACGTTGGCAGCGTCTGGCGGATCAATGGGGAAGTCGAACAGATCCACAAAACCGCAGGCGGCGTTGCCGTTGGGGACGGGATCGCTGGTTTGCTGGCTGCGTAAATGATTGCCAACGGTGAGAGGAACGGCCGTTGCAGTCGGGGTGGGCGTTGGCGAGGGGGTGATGGTTGGGGTTGGTGTGTTTGTGGGGGTGCCGGTGGGAACGGCCGTAAACGTCTGCGTGATGGAGGGTGTGGCACTTGCAGGCGGCGTGTTCACACTGGCAACCGGGGCAACTGTTGGCGCAGAGGCATTGCTGCACGCAACCACAACGAAAAGCAGCAAGATTGTGAAAAAGGTGGTTGGTTTGGTTGCCAAATAATGCCGGTGCATTCGCAAATTTTATCGGTTTTGGAAAATTGAGGGTGGCCGTGGGTTAAAAACTCACTGACTTTTCAGTTTTTTGTACGGGTATGCTATTCCAACGCAAAGAAGCTCAACATGGATAGGAACGAATTTAAAATCAATTTTGGCACCTCAATTTCAATCTATCCGTGTTGGGCAACAAAAAATTGTTTTTGACGGATTGGGTTTGGCTGGGTACCGTTGGCGGGATGATGAATTTTGCACAGGCACTGGGATTGGCGCGTTCGTTGCTGATTTATTATGCAATTCCGTGGCGGGCTTGGCAAATGCGGCGGCTGTACGGCCGTTTCATCCAGCCGAGTGATTTATGTTTTGACGTGGGGGCGCACGTGGGCAACCGATTGCGGGTTTGGCAGCAGTTGGGGGCGCGCACGGTGGCCATCGAGCCGCAGCCCATCTTTTTTGCTACTTTGCAGCGATTGTACGGCCGTTCGTCCCAAATTACTCTGCTTGATCAAGCCGTTGGCGCAGAGCCAGGAGAGGCCATGCTGCACATCAGCCAGCGCACGCCCACGGTGTCTACCCTGTCGGCCAACTGGATGCGGGCGGTGCGGCAGGATGCTTCCTTTGCGGGCGTGGCGTGGGAGACGGCCGTCCCCGTGACAGTGACCACGCTGGATGAATTGATTGGTGAATACGGCCGTCCGGCCTTTTGCAAAATTGACGTGGAGGGCTTTGAACTGGAGGTGTTGCGCGGCCTCTCGACGCCAATTCCCGCGCTCTCGTTTGAGTTCATTCCCGCCGCGCTGGGGGTGGCGCTGGGCTGCATCGAGCGGCTAGAGGCTTTGGGGGACTACCGCTACAGCTACGCGCCTGGGGAAACGCATCGCTTGGCGGCAAACTGGCACTCTGCCAAGGAGATGCGCCATTTTTTGCGCCAGCAGTCGCCCCAGGCCGGTAGCGGCGATATTTACGCGGTGCTTGCTTCAAATTAGTCAGATTATTAGCGCGTACCTCGTTAGGGATTTCTCACTCCGTCCGAAATGACAATTGAGGTTGGTTTGTTTTGCCCAACTTTACGGACAGAGCGGCTCAGCTTGCTTCTTTGCCAGAGCAAGATGAGGGTCAAGGCGGCGATGGTCAGCGGAAGAAGAGTAAAGGTTTGACGAAGCCGCTTGAAATCGCGCAGCATATTTTCTCGGTCATTTACGTGGGGGAATGGCACATCCGGCACGGGGACGCCTAAAAAGTCACAGAGCGGTTCCCACCCTTCCTTTACCTGGAAAATGAGCAGCTTCTCTGGCGGGACGTGCTGTTTGACTTCCTCGGTGTAGTCGTGAAAGCGTTGGATGGCGTAGGTGCGGTCTGGGAAACGGCCGTTAAACAGCCGCTGCCAAATAATCTGTTCCTGCATCTCTATGAAGTTGCCCAGCGGCGGTATTATTTTCGCCGCCCAGGATGGAAAGTTTTCGGCAGCGCGGTAGATTGTTTCGGCGGTGCTGTCGTACCAGCGTTCTGGGTCACGGACGGAGTGGATCACTTTGGCAGTTGGGTACGCCGCCAGCAACTCTTGGTAAAAGATGCTGGCTGGGAAGTCCACCACTGCCTCAAAATTAGCAAAAATATCGTCCCACGGTACTGGTTGATTATCGGCGATTTGCTGCCATTTTTTGATGTGAGACGGTCGTTTAATGACTTCCTGCATGTGGTAACAGGGGGCAAAGCCCAAAATCTCTAACGCCGCCTTAAGCGAGAGCGTACCCGTGCGGCCAAAGCCAGAACCAATAATTTTTAGACTCATTCAAGCCTCCCACTAACCTCCGAAGATTCCGAAACCTCCGGGAGGTTCTTTACCAAACAGTGATTTGCTTAAACTGCTCTGCGTAGGTTACGCCAATCTTCTCACCCGGTTTTTTATCCAGCTCTTTCATCCAGTCAAGATTGGCTTCGCCATCGGGGAATTGGCTTTTGTGGGCAATGGTGGCGGCGATTTTGTGGGGGTAAACGGCCGTTACATCCACCACCGCATCTGGGTCACGATCTGTGCTAAAGACAAAGACCCGCTTCAGGCAGCCAAGAGCTGTCCCCGCCTTGTTTAGCTGTTCTGGGCGATAAAGCGGCATTTTGGACGGCATGTACGCATCCAGCGCCGCCTGCCCTGCCGCCCGATGATCAGGGTGCATTTGCCCCGTCCAGTGGGGGTCAAAAGTGAACAGCGTGTCTGCTTGCGTAAGGCGGTACAGGCGAGCGATGTCGGCACGGAGAGCCAAATCGGGCAACAGTTCGCCATCTGGGCGGCCTAGGTTGAACGTTTGGGCAATGCCTAGCACACGTGCCGCAGCTACCGTTTCTTCAAGCCGTGCTGCCGCCAGCATCGAGCGATTATATTTTGCATCATTGGTGCCAATGTCGCCTAGGGTGCAATTGACCGAGAAGATGGCGACCCCGCGCTGGGCCAGTTGGTAAACCGTGCCGCCACAAATCGTTTCCAAATCATCCGGGTGGGCAGCAATGACGATGAGCCGTTTAACGTCGGCAAAGGCATCAAAATTGCGAAGTTCCTGGGGCATGCTGCATTCCTTTGTTGAATTAGAGCAATGGTATAGCGTTGTGCTTTTGGGAACAAATAAAAAGGGGCAGGTCTCAGGCCTGCCCCTACCAGATGGGGAAAATTTGATTATGCTCGATTTGTTCTATACGGCCGTTGCTTCGGCTTCGCTCAGCACAGGTCTCACCCTTATTCGCTTTTCATACCATCCTAAAATGGGTCTGCGCGGTAGCTGCGGTATGCCGCCACCAATGTCCGAGCGGTATTGCGCCCCGGCAAAGTGGATGTGGTCCACGCCGCGATAGGCTTGCTTGAGGGCGCAGCTCAGCGAGCTGCCACTGCCGATGACTGCCAAGACTCTGCCGCGTGATGTGAGGAGACGGCCGTTTTCCAACTTTGTGCCATGATGAAACAGATTCACGCTCGGCAACGCCCGCGCCAGCCTGGTACCAGTGATGGGCAAGCCCGTGGGGAACGATTCTGCTGGGTAGCTGGGGGAAGCTAGCATCACCGCTGCGGCTGCCCCGTCCGAGATTTGTATGTGGGCGGGGGTTAGCTTGCCGTGAATGCAGGCCAGCATCGCCTCGACCAAATCAGATTCCAGCAAGGCCATCAGCACTAGCGTTTCCGGGTTACCAAAGCGGCAGTTGAACTCCAGCACCTGCACGCCCCGCTCGGTGAGCATGAGCCCCGCAAAAAGCACGCCCACGTATGGATTCCCCTCTGCCGCCATGCCGTCAATGGTGGGCTGGATGATATTTTTCATGACGTTGGCTTCAAAGTTGGCGGGCAGACCTGGCACGGGGGCAAAGGCACCCATGCCGCCAGTGTTGGGGCCGTTGTCGCCATCAAAAATGCGCTTGTGATCACGTACCGGGAAGAGGGGAACGGCCGTTTTGCCATCGCTCAGGGCAAACATGGAGAGTTCCGGGCCACTCAGCCGCTCCTCGATGATGACGGTTTGAGCAGCGGCGTCGCCCAGCAGTTTGTGAACCATGTAGCTGTGCAGTGCGGCTCTGGCCTGCGCTTTTGTGTCGCAAACGGTCACACCCAGCCCCATCTTGCCCAGTCCGCTGACTTTTACGACGAGACGGCCGTGTGGCAACGTATCCAAATACGCCACTGCCTCATCATAAGAATGAAAGGTGGCAAATCTGGGCGTGGGGATGTTGTGCCGCTGCATGAACCGCTTGGCAAATGCTTTGGAGTATTCTAGCCGTGCTGCCGCCTGTTGGGGGCCAAAGATGGCTAATCCAGCCGCCTGGAAGGCATCCACCACGCCAAAGGCGAGCGGGTCGTTGGTGCCGACTACCGTCAGGTCAATCTGGTTTTGCTGGGCAAAGGCAACCAATCCCGGCACGTCTTCATCGCTGATGGGCACGTTGGTGGCGATTTCGCCCGTGCCTGCATTGCCGGGGGCCACAAAAATGCGGCCCACTTGCGGCGATTGGACAATCTTCCAGGCCAGAGCGTGTTCCCGCGCCCCATAGCCTAAAACGAGTACTTTCAGCTTTTTACTTTGCATCTTTCTGCTCCTTTAAAAAAAATTGGACGCTGATTTACCTGATCTGCCTGATTTTGATCATGGAAATCAGGTAAATCAGCGTTCCATTCTTGTGTGGTGAGATGTACGGCCGTATCGCTATGCGGTTGAATAATTATTTGGTGAAAATAAACGGAGCTTTCCCGTGATGCTTAAGTATACGGTTTACCCCAGGTGAACCGCGTCACCCAAACGGGTACATCTACGGGTGAAAACAGCCACAGATTGCACGGATTTCAAGGATTTGCGAAATAAATCCCACAAATCCGCGAAATCTGTGGCTAATCTAATAGATGAAGGTCACGGGCGCGGGTGACGGCTTGGGTGCGGTTGTTGACGTCTAGCTTGGCGTAGAGCCGCCGAGCGTGGGCTTTGATGGTGTTGAGGGAAAGTACCATCTCATTGGCGATTTCGCGGTTGGAGCGGCCAGCTGCCAGATGACGTAGCACTTCCATTTCGCGCCCGCTGAGAGGCTGGATGGTTGTTTCGGCCTGTCCTGAGTGAAGCGAAGGAACCTTTTCTGGATCACAATGAGTCAAAATGGTGCGAGCGTAGGCGGCAGTGACGGGGTTGTTGGCCGCTAAATGCAGCAACCGATGCAGGGATGGGTCTGGCGTGTCGAGGAAGAGGCGGATGTAGCCGCCGGGTTCAGCCTGGGTGAGCGTTTGCTGGAATGTGGGAACGGCCGTTTCCATCGCCCCCATTTTTGCCTGAAGTAACGCTTGCAAGAGTGAAACCCGCAAGCCAAAGTTTTTACTTTGCCGCGCTTCGGCAAATTCGCATAACACGTCCAGCACGGATGGGACGGCCTCGTACTCTCGGTTGGCGATGTGGAATTCAGCCAGCAGCAAATACGCGCCGGGCAAATCCTGAATTTTCTCAGCCTCATCTCCAATAGCGATGCCCAAGCCATTTGCCCACTGGCGCACTAGACGCATGTCGCCCCGCTGCAAGGCCAGGTCGGCGCGAAAAGCAGAGATGGTTGTGGCTTGAATTTGCTGCTCTAGCTCGACCACCAGCGACTCAGCCGCAGGCCAATCATCCAGAGTGAGGAGCAGTTGGGCCAGCGATTCGCGGCTATAGATGAGCATTTTATGGTCGCCGCTGCGTTCGGCGCAGGCCAGGGCGTGGCGCAGGTGCGTTTCGGCTTCGCCCAGCCGATTCCATTGGTAGAGCAGCTTACCCATCCCCAAGTGCATGTAACCTAAGGCGGCGGAGTTGGTTTGTTGAGAAACGGCCGTTGCCAAGCCCCGTTCATAAATGGTAAACGCTTCTTTTAGCTGCGCCTGCCGTTCGTGGGTTTGTCCCCAGTAAAAGGTAGCAAACATCACTGCCCACAGGCCGGGGTCGTGGGTGCTATTTTGGGCCGCTTCGGCAAATGCGTCGCGGGCGGCATCCAGTTCAGCCCGCTGCAAATGAGAAAAGCCGAGGTTGATGGCCACTTCGCTACGTAGCATGTGCTGGTCATCTGGCAATTTAGAGAGTGCTTTGTTGGAAAACTTAATATTGATTTCAGTGTCGCCTGTAAGCATTGCCAAACGTGCCCGCAGCGCGGACCATTCGCCCCACAACAATGCGCTGTCTAGCTGGTTGCTGATTGCGCCGAGTAGCTGCTTGGCTTTGCGGAACGCCCCGGTACGAATGAGCGACCAGATATAAAACAGTGTCAGACTGGGGCGGCTCGTTTGCCGATCTTCCGGCAATGCCTCGACCCATTGGCGCAGGGTGATGCCTTCGCCAAACATGAGCACGTCGCGGGCAACGGTTTCCATGAGCGTGACGGCCAAATCGTAGTCGGCCGCGGCCAGAGCGTGGTCTACGGCAATGAGTGGCTGGTCATTTTCGTAGTACCAACAGGCAGCCTGCTGGTGCAAATTGGCAATTTGGGCGGCTGATTTTTGCTGTTGCAGACGGCCGTTCAAAAAGTCGCCAAACAGGTGATGGTATCGGTACCAGTGTCGCGCCGCATCCAGCGGAATCAAAAAGAGATTGGCGGCTTCAATTTGCTCCAAAAGCTGCTGGCTGGGCTGCCCTGTAATGGCTTGGCATAAACTGGCATTGAACTGGGTGAGGACGGCCGTTTGCAATAAAAATTCCTGAATCTCTGCTGGTTGGCGGCTGAGTACCTGGTCGGCCAAATAATCTACTAGGTACCGCTGGCTGCCTGAAAACGCCTCCGGCAAGGAGACCGATTCTTGTAGAGCCAGAGCGATGAGCTGCAAGCCAGTGACCCAGCCTTCCACCTGCTCATCAAGCTGGGTAATTTGCTGAGGCGTAAGCTGCAAGCCCATCGTTTGCTGCAAAAATTGGGCAGCTTCGTTGGCCGTGAAGCGCAGGTCGCGGCTGCCAATCCAGTTGAGCGCATCCTGGGCGCGAAGCAAAGCCAGCGGCAACGGCGGTTCGCTGCGGCTGGTGATGATGAGGTGCATTTGCACCGGCATATTTTGCAAAATAAAGGTGACGGCTTCATGTACGGCCGGGGCGGTGATGAGATGGTAGTCGTCGAGGACGATGACGGCCGTTTCCTCCCCCATTGCCAAATCATTCAGCAGGGCGGTGAGGATGGCTTCGGTTTCATTGTAGAGGTAGGTGGTGGTTAGCCGCGCCAATGCCGCCTCACCAATCTCTTCGCGGACGGTGCCGATGGCGGCAAAGAAGTAGGCCAAAAAGCGGGCTTCATCGTTGTCAGAAGCGTCTAGCGACAGCCAGGCGACGGGGCGTTCCATCTGGGCAATCCACTGGGTCGCCAGGGTGGTTTTGCCGTAGCCCGCTGGGCCGGTGATGAGGGTGAGTTTGGGATGGATGGTGCCTTCGGCGGAAACGGCTGTGTTTAGCTGATCCAGCAATCGCGGGCGCACGACAGGGTTGGTACGTAGTCTTGGCAGGGTGAGCTTGGTTTGCAGGAGCGGCCGTTTGGGAGAAGCTAATTCTGTTTTAAGGTTCGTTTGTTCCATGGCGATATTATACACCAGTTGCAGAAACGGCCGTTTTCATAACGATGTATAAATGTTTTCCGCCAAATTTTCTCATCCTGAGCAAAGCGTGGTAAAAAATAAGCACATCTCGCTAAAAACGAATGACCTGGATAGCAAAGAAAACGATCAACCGTAAAGGAGCATTTCGCCATGAAAAGAGTCCAAAAGCGGCACCAGGAGATCATGCAAAAGAAGCAGCGTCAACAAAGGATGATGGGTGGTTTATTACTTGTTGGTCTGTTAATGATTGTGGCGGGCGTTTTTTGGTTGCGGCCCAGTTCTGATTCGGCGGAAACGGCCGGTATGTCCAATCGGCAGTTTGTGGCGATGGGGGAAGAAGTTTATAACAGCTACTGTGCAGCGTGTCATGGCTTTAATTTTGAAGGGCAGCCTGATTGGCAGCAGCCGTTTGCCGATGGCTCCTTCAAAGCACCGCCCCACGATGAAACAGGTCATACTTGGCATCACAGTGACACTTACCTGATCGAATCGATCAAGCTGGGCGGGGCGCGACTTGCGCCGAATATTGGAGTCAGCGCCATGCCCGCTTATGAAGATGTGTTGACAGATGAGCAAATTGAGGCCGTTTTGGCTTACATCAAAAGTAGCTGGCCGCCTGAGATTTTAGAAGCGCAGTCAGCACGTTAGGAGATTGTTATGAACCGATGGTTTTGGCGAACGGCCGTTGCGCTCATTATGCTGGTGATTACGGCCGTTGGGTGCGGGTCGTCTACAGAAGAACCAGCAGCATTGCCAGAGGTAGCAGGCCCAGCATTTGTGCTGTTTTACACCGACAACTGACCCCCTTGAGAAGAGTTTGCGCCCATCGTGAATGGGCTAGAGGCGGAATTTGGTGAGCAATTTGATTTTGTGCGGTTGAATGCGGCCGATGCTGAGATTGTGCAGTTGCAGCAAAATTATGGCCTGCGGGGACATCCAGCAGTAGCTGTTTTAGACGAAAGTGAGGTAGTGGTAGCGCGTTATTTTGGCCCAGAATCGTTTGAAACCTTGCAAGCAGTGCTTGAGGGCTTAATAGAATAATGATTATGGTTGTGGTTCGATGCGAATTGTAGCCAGTAATCCCGCGTGATCAGATAGCCAGAGACGGCCGTTTGCGGTCTCAAAAGGCTCAACAAAGACCCGATCAATTTCCACAATCGTTAACGTTGATTCTGCGTGTGGCACCACAAACAAATAGTCAATGCGCGTTTGTAAAGGCTTGATCAGTGCATTGCTAATATCTGATACACAGCAAGTTGCGCCAACGGCTTCTGGATGCGCCAGGCGGTAACCATCTTGCCATAAGTCGGCCAATGCAACTATCTGGGGCGAATCTTCTGGCGCGTTAAAATCTCCAACAACGAGTGATGGATGCGTTGCTTCGTTCTGCACAAATGTGAGCAGTGCCTCTGTTTGTGCAGCGTTAATGGTTTGCTTCCCATTGGTTAGGTGGGTAACAAACAGATCGATTGGGCCGTGTGGTGAAAGAGCCGTAGCGTGTAAAACGATGCGGTTCTCGAAAAAACCAGCCGGAGGATGCAGTTCAGTGAAGGTAATATTTTCCAGAGGAAAGTGACTTAAGATGACTGAGCCTTCTTCAAAGCCAATCAGTGCGTGATTACCGTTGGCACGATAATAAGCGTAATTAAAGTTGCCCCACTCGGCTAACTGCTGGCCAATTTGGCCGTATTCTTTCGTCCAGGGAACTTCTTGAAGCAGCACAATGTCCGCGTCCAAACGGCCGATTTCCTGGGAAAGCAGTTCCGTTCGCTGCTCCAGAAAAGCAAAATCAGGATACCCGTGCAACATGTTTAGAGAAAGGATACGCAATGGCTCCTGGGCAGAGGAGTTAATCGTTTCGGCACATTCCACGGGGCAGGCAATCACATCTTTGCCCGGCTTACTCACATTCATCTGAAAAATGCCCATCACCACCAGAAATAAACCGATTCCAATGATCCAGCGCAGAGGATAACGCTTTTGTGCTTGCTCCATGGTTCCAATGTACTGCGAGAGGATAAATAAGGCGATTTTATCAACGCTTTCTTCATATCTTTTCATGCTACAATGTCGCAAATGAAACCATCACCTCCATCCTCATATCATAGTCATCACAGAGGGGCTCGTTTCCTAAAAAAGCTGCTACTGCCCCCATCTGTTGACGATCCCCAAGATAATCTATTTGCTCAAACCCTCCACTATTTACTTATTTTTTGTATTGTCATTTCAATAACCTATGCAATTTTGACCTGGTTTATTGCCGATGAACCTTCTGGCACAATTCTTAGCGGCAGTATGGCGGCTGTCTCCATTATTCTTTTTATGATTACCAAGAAAAAGAAGATTCGATTGGTCAGTACTGTCTTGGTAATTGCTGGTTATGCAGCAATTATGGTGACGCTTACTCTAAACGGCGGGATCCGGGATGAGGCAACGCTGGTGCTAATTGCGTTGCTTTCAATTGCTGGATTTTTACTGGGTATGCGCGCTGTGATTCCAATGGGGATTGGAACGGCCGTTCTCCTAACCACCCTATTTATTGCCGAAAAAGTTGAACGAATTCCTGAGGAAGAGCATTTCGCGCCAGTGGCAGCCGATGAACTGGCTATGGCACTCATTGCCGTATTTGTTACCACGGTCGTTCTCCATCAATTTACCAAACAAATACTTCAAAACCGTGATGAGATCAAAGCACAAGCTCAATTTCTGCATCAAAAGAATCTTCAATTAGAGGAGACACATCAAGCATTGATTGTGGCTAAAGAAGCGGCTGAAGATGCTAATCGCTCACGGAGTATCTTCTTTTCGCGGTTAAGCCATGATTTGCGTACGCCATTGAGCAGCATTTTGGGTCTAACAACCCATTTAAGGCATCATGAAGCACGGTTGTTGCCAGCAGAGAAACAAGAATTTTATCAGGGGATTCATAATAGTGGGACACATTTGCTTGATTTGATCAATGATTTGCTGGATATTTCCAGACTGGAAGCCCAACAATTGCAGCTACACGTCAATCCCGCGCTGCTTTCTACATTGGCTGAAAACGTGGTTGGCATGTTGCGCCTAACGGCCGAAAAGAAAGGTCTTGATTTGCAGCTGTTTCTGGCAGACGATTTGCCAGAGGTTATTTATGTAGATGAACAGCGTCTGAGACAGGTTTTGATTAACTTGCTGGGCAACGGAATTAAATTTACGGAAGCTGGTAAGGTGACTTTGACGGTGACAGCCAGTGATCTGGATACGGCTGTTCCCACACTCTGTTTTGAAGTGACCGACACTGGTTGCGGCATCGCGCGACACGATTTACAAAAGATTTTTGATCCCTTTGTTCAGGTAGCAGAAAACCCCCAACAGGCAAATGGCACCGGGCTTGGCCTTGCAATTAGCCGGCAACTTATCGAAGCAATGGGGGGCACGCTCCAAGTAGAAAGCCAGCTCGGACAAGGTAGTCGGTTTTGGTTTTCATTACAGTTACCAGAAACCGCACCAAGTTAAAATGCTTACTTCTTTAGATTGGGCAGATGAGTAGATGCCACTGTAACCAATGTACGCACTGCTTCACTTTCTAGCTGCTCTGGGCGGCTAATTTTGATGTGGCGTAGCTTTTTGCCGCTGCCTTCTAGCAGATTTTCCGGGTCTGGCAGGTCAGCCCCGTAATAAAATCCCAGGTTGATGCGCTGTTTGAAGACGCCAATGTAGCAAAAATGCTCAGACATCTTCTTGGGGCCAATACCATAACCCGCGATGTTTTGTTTGGGCCAGGCTACTTCTACGATCTCTGGCATCACATCTTGCAGCAGGGCTTTGGCTTGGCGGGCCAGGGCTGCTATTTCGGGGCTGGCGGTGGCTAAGATTTGTTCAAATTCATCGCTCATATTTTCTCGTTCCTCCAAAAATTTAAAAGCAGAATGCAAAGTTGTATGGAGAAATCTGCGGCTTTAACTGAGGTCAAACGGCCGTTCCAAAAAATATTCCTTTAATTCAACGGGCCAATACTGACGCATAAATTCAGCTCTTTTGACGGCGGGCGTCAGCCAATGGTTTTCTGGCAAAAACTCAATCGCTTCGGCGGCAGTAAACCAATGGTGGGCGTCATGCTCTTCACTGATTTGGACATGGCTGGCTGTGGGAATAGTGCAGGCGTAGGCGATACCGAGCAGCTCATTTTCTGGATTGGCCGTTCCGCGATAGAAGTGGGTACCACCTAAAATGAACTCAATTTTTGGCGTTACGCCAATTTCTTCGCGTACTTCGCGGTAGAGCGCGGCTTCAAAGCCTTCGCCCTGGTCCACGCGCCCGGTGACACACTCCCAACTGCCTGCACCGACATCTTTGCTTCTGGCGCGCTGCAGGAGGAGGTAACGGCCGTTTTCCAATTCCCGCACCAGGGCCATAATGCCGCCTAAAAATCGTCCTGTACTCATCAACCTCTCCCTGCTCACGGCATTCCGAACGAAGTCAGGAATCCTTCTACTCACAACAATGAAAGATTCCTCGTTTCACTCGCAATGACACGACGTTTAATTTTTGGGGCGGATGGCACTGTAAATAACGTGCCCTGCCAGCATCCAGTGAACATCTACGGCCGTAAATCCCGCCTGCTCTACCCATTTTAGCTGATCTAGCAAGCTGCTTGGTTTGTCCACGACTGCCTCTGGGTCTTCCGGGTAGCGGTACAGATTCCATTTCAGCCGTTTAAAGTGGGTAAGGCCGTCATCGTTGCCGTCTAGCTGCTGGCTGCGCTGGCGGACGGCTTCGTCCCATGCTTTGGCAGCAACGGCCGTTCCCAATTCGCCCACTGGCGCAACCAAATCAGCAATCACCAGCGTGCCGCCGGGCAGGAGCATCGGGTACAAATCTAGGAACAGACGCAACTTGTCTGGCCCGTCCAGATGATGCACGGTGAGCGAGCTGACGATGGCATGGAAAGTGGGTTTGCCCGTGCGCCACTCCGCATGGTTTAGATCAAACTGCCGGGGCACAAAACGGTTGCCAAAGTGCGCCAGACGGTGTTCTGCTTGTTCCAGCATAGCGGGTGAGAGATCGTAGCCGTGTAGCGTCACGTTGGGAAAGCGGCGCAGCAGCGTTTGGGCAAGCAATCCTTCGCCACAGCTTAATTCTAGAAACTCAGCCTCGCCATCTGGTTGCGGAATGAGATCAGCAATGGTTTGCAATTGGTAATCACGCTGGGGCACGAAGTAACGGCCGTAATCAATAAAATCTTGCGAATCGGATTCCTGCCAGGTGAATGTTTGGGACATGGTTCCTTCCATTTGCTTACACAATTACTCCAACATTAACTTTGTGCTTTTTGCTTCCTGGTGTAGCCGGGCCTGCCAAACGAGCAAACCAAAAATGGCCACCGCCAGCAGCACCGTGACAAAAATAGTAACCATTGTCACCCTTGCGCCGACGCTTTCAAATAATTGGCCAATTAACCAGGGAATGCTCATAGCTCCCAATGACGCACCCACAAAAAAGTAGCTGGTCATCTTCCCACTCAGTGACAAGGTATGTTCTGCCCAGGAAAGCGTGGTGGGGAAAATCACCGACATAGATAACCCTAATCCGATAGTGCCTGCCCACAGCACAGCCGTGCTGCTGCGCCAAGTGAGCAAGATAAGCATACTGGCCACGCAGCCAGCCAACGCACCACCAAGCATCGTTTTGGGATGAAATTTTGCAGTGAGTGGTATAGAAATGAGCCGCCCAACCGTGAGCGCGCCCCAAAAGAAGCTGGTGAGGTAAGCAGCGGCCGTTTCTGTGCTGAGGTCTAACGTTATGGCATAGGTGTACACCCAGCCGCCATACGCTACTTCTGCCCCCACGTACAAGAACATGAACGCCGCTACCAACGCGATGATGGGTAGATTGGTTATTTGCCCTTGAACGGCCGTATCTCTTGTGCGAATAGGTGGGCTAGGGAACCGAATGAACAGCAACAGCGCGGGCAACACCATGATGGCCAAAACCCAATACCCTAGCCGAATGCTGCCTTCCGTTACCAACATCGTTTGGGCAATGATGATGGGTGACAAAAATGCACCAACGCCAAAAAAGAAATGCAGGCTGTTCATATACGGGCCGACCTTTTCGCCAAACCGCCACACCATCAGCGTGTTGCCGCCCACATCTATGCCAGACTCCACCGTGCCTGCCAAAAACATAAGAATGGTAAGCAGCCAAAGCTGTGGAATGAGCGGCACGAGCAGTAGAGAAATCCCCAAAGAGACCAGCAAAACCATAAGGATCGGGTGGCCCGGCAAGCGGTCATAAATGCGCCCAGCTAGAATGGAGCCAGCCAAAAAGCCCAATGAGCGAGTGGCAAACAAAAAGCTGATGCCACTGAGCTGCGTGCTGGTTTGTTCAGCCAACCCCGGCAAGGTCGGCCCCAATGCTGCTGAGGCCATGCCCAGCGCAATGAAGGCAAAAAAGTAGGCAGTGACCTTTTTATTCATCAATCGTTAGTTTGATTGGAAGAGATGCACATCGTGCTGGGGGTAGGGAATGGAGATGCCTTCCTCATCAAAGCGGAGTTTTACGCGCTCTGGCATGTCTAGCCGAATGTCCCAATAATCTTCAATTTTTACGTACGGCCGTACTGCAAAATTGACGCTGCTGTCTGCTAATTCCAACACAGCAACTCTGGGGGCAGGAGTTTCCAACACCCGTTCATCGGCCGCAACTAATTCTTCCAACGTGCGCTTGGCTTTTAGCAGATCGTCATCGTACCCAATGCCAAATACCATGTCGGCGCGAATATACCCTTGCTTGGAGTAGTTGATGATTTTGTCGCTAATAATCAGACCATTGGGAATGATCACGGTTTTCTTTTCGCGGGTAAGCAAAATAGTGCTAAAGATTTTTATATCGGTGACTTCGCCAAACGTGTCGTTAATTTCTACGTAATGACCAATTTCAAATGGTTTGAAGAGCAAAATCATGACGCCAGAGGCAAAGTTGGAAAGTGCGCCTTGCAACGCTAGCCCAATGGCAAGCCCGGCTGCACCCAGCACGGCAATGAAAGAAGCCGTTTGTACTCCAACGCGCTCCAGGGCAGCCACGCCAGCAAAGGCGAGAATGGCATAATAAACGATATTGCCCAAGAAGCGAAGGAGGGCCTCGTTTGTGTTGGATTTGGACAATGCTTTTTGCACCCAGCGGGAGATAACGCCTGCAAGCCAGTAACCAACAATAAGAATGGCAATGGCACCTAAAATGTTGAGGCCATAGGTGAGAATTAGTTCTTGAATTTGTTCAACGATGTCCATGTTTTCTTCCTTTTCGTTGCACCTAGAAGAGGATTCCGGGCAAAATTTATTTCATGTAAATCACAAAACGTATTTTGTTAAAAATCGAGCTACGAAATTGTGATTTGCAACCGTCGTTAACTATAGTGAAATTGGCTCAGATGACAACGCTGGGATGGAAGAATTTGGTGGAGGGGAGCCTGAGTAAACGTTAAGGCATTGTGGATGAGTTCATAGAGTGCCTGGAACAATCGTTGCGAAAAATTAAGGGATTGGCGTGAGCGTTGCTTTAAGCAAGGCCAGGCTGTCGGGGTTATCCAGCAGCCAGCGGGCAAATTCATCGTGGGCCAGGCTGTTGCGCCAGGTTCGGTACGTGCTGCCAGGCAAATCCTGGAAGAAAAGAATGACGACCGTTGGTGTGACTTCTCCGAGGGGGTAGGCGTAGTAGGCGGTGTTGAGAATGCCGGGCAAAGAGCCATTTTTGTAGCCGAGGTTGCTAAATCGTTCCTGGTTGGCGGGGAAGATCATGGGCCATTCCAGGTAGCGGCGGGCTAAAAAGCTGCTTTCTGCGTTGGTGAGGCCGTTTTGGGCAATCCGGGCCATAAGTGCCGCATATTCGCGTGGCGTGCCGTGGGCGCTGAGAGCGTGGCTAAAGTAGCGTTGATCTTGTGGAGACGGCCGTCTCTCCTCCTGGTGCCACATCTGTTCAGCTTCACGAAAGCTGGCCTCAGTGACATATATCTCTGCTAATTGAACCACTTCAAGGCTGTAGCTGGCTGGATTGTCTAGATAGGCTTGAATGGCCGGGCGGTCACTGCTGCCCTGACGGGTTTGGTTGCTCATGGCCATGAACTGCCCCAAAAAAGTGCAGGGGGCGGTTTGCTGGGTGAGGTTGAGGGTTACGGCCGTTTCCTCAATCACCCTCTGCCCCAAAAGCATGTGCAAATAATCGGTGGCCGCGTTGGCGCTGTGACGCATCATCATCCAGGGTACGTCCTCTAGGCGCAGGCGGTCTGGATTGGGCAGCAGCAGACCATTTTCTGCCAGTTCAGCCACGGCACGGTTATGCGACCCCAAATCATAGCCAGGCAGATAGTACCGTTCCAGCGTTGCCAGGGTGACGTAGCTGGTGGGGTCTAGCTGGCCTGCGCCCACCGCTTCGGCATAAGCAACCAGGTGCACAATCTTCACTACCGAGGCGAGGGGCATTTGCATGTCGGCATTGTGGTAAATGCCGTTGGCTTCATCCCCCACGCGGTAGGCTACCAGCCCCACGCTGCCCGGATTGGCGATTAGCTGTTCCCAGGCGGGGCGTGCCGCTTCTGGTAGTTCCGCCAGCAGTGCGGCTAACGCAGCCGGGTCTGGTGCCAGTTGGGTAATGGTCGGCACACTATTTTGCGGGAGCAGCGAGAGGTGCTGGCCGCACGGTGTCACTGGTTCTCCGGTAAAGAAGGCGGTTGCTGTTGGGAATGGTGTGGGTGTGCCAGTGGCCACTGCCAGCGGAGCCAGGGTTGCAGAAGCGGTGTTAGCTAGGGTCGGGGTGGGGGGCGGTATTGCGGTTGTGGCCAGATTACTTTCAACCCTCGCTAGTGAGGGGCTGTTTTCAGCAGACGGCCGTTCACAACCAACCACCAACCCTAACAGCAGGATGAAGATGAGCATGAATTTGATACCTCGGTGCCACATGGCGTGGGATTGTAGCGGCAACGGCCATAACCACCTAGAACGGCCGTCATCTTTTAATCCGACAGTAAGGCCAGTGGACAGGCAGCATGATAAAATTAGGGGGCGACGAATCTTACTTTGTAAAGGAATTTCAGATGACCAAGCGACTTTCAAGCCTCTTCTTACCATTATTTTTGCCGCTGTTGTTGATTGCGGGCATTCTTTTTTATGGACGTGCCCAAGCTGGCGGGCCAGATATTTGTAATGCTGGACCGCCAACTTGCGATTATGGCAGCATTCAGGCTGCGTTGGATGATGATGCCACCGTGGGGACAACGCTCCAGCTCGCTGGGGAAATCTTTTTTGAGAATGTGGAGATTACGCGGGCCATCACTTTGGTCGGTGCTGGAACAGGCATCACCGTTATTGATGGACAGGTGACGGATACGGCCGTCCTCATCCACAGTGATCCAACCGTTTCAATCGCTAGCCTAACCATTCGCAACGGCGACGCCACGATGGAAGGGGGCGGTGTTCTGAACGAAGCAGGGCAGGTGACCCTGACCGACGTGATTGTAGAAGAAAATATGGCACCGTTCGGCGCAGGTATCACCAATAACGATGTGATGATTTTGGATGATGTCACTGTGCGTAACAACGTGGCTGATGACATCGTGGGCATGGTCTCAGTTTGTGAAGATTGTGCCGGGGGTGGCATTTACAACCAGAGCACCATGACAATGACCAACAGTACCATCCACGGCAACAGTGCCCAGTTTGGCGGCGGCATGGCAAATGCAATCCCGGGCACGCTGTCGGCAACCAATATTGAGGTTTACGGCAACAGTGCTGCCGATAACCCATCTGACCCCAGTGCCGGGGGCGGCATTGAGAATTTGGGCATGATGACCTTAACCAACAGCACGGTACGTAACAATGATGCGCCGAACGGGGCGGGGGTGTCCAATGGCGGTACGCTCACAATCAGCGGCAGCGACATTTACAGCAACATGGCCGATACGCGCGGGGGCGGCATCCACAACTCGCTCAACCTGACGGTGCAAACCAGCAACATTTACGACAATGAAGCCGGTTCTGGCGGCGGCGGGGGCCTTAGCTCGGAATCTGGAGATGTGGTGGTGGAACAAACGGCCGTTTACAGCAACAGTGCAACCGGCAGCGGAGGTGGCATTATCCACAACGTTTCGCTGGGTGATAACAGTTTTATCATTACCAACAGCACCCTCAGCGGCAACAGCACAACCGGCAGCGGGGGCGGCATTCGTAATGCAGGCATTGCCAGCACCGAGCTAAATAATGTGACATTGAACAACAATTCCTCGGTTGTGGGCGCGGGGCAGTCGGTTTCTGTGGCCGGGGGAACCCTCGCCTTCAAAAACAGCATCATCAATAGCTCTGGCATAGATTGTAGCGGCACCGTTGGCTCCAATGGCTACAACATTGCCAGCGACAGTAGCTGCGGGCTGGGTGGCACGGCCGATTTAGTGAATGCCAGCCCGCAACTAGGGTCGCTGCAAGATAACGGGGGCAGCAGCCTTACCCACGCCCTGTTGCTAGGGTCACCCGCCATTGACAGCGGCAACGGCTGCCCGGCAGTGGATCAGCGGGGCGTTACCCGCCCAGCAGGCGTGGAATGTGACAGAGGTGCTTACGAATTTAGTGAGGCGAGCGAGGCGATCTATTTGCCGTTTGTGATACGGCCGTAACGAGAAGATACCCCCTTCTTAATCCTCCCCCAGAAGGGGAGGAAACTGACTCCCCTCTCATCGGGAGGGGCTAGGGGAGGGCATTTTTTACAAATTGCCCGTACTAATTTTTGGGGACGGGGTGTTTGGTCGAGAGACGAAATGGCTGGCTATGCTGCGCCAGCGGGCGGCGCGGTACAGTTTACGCACCGGTTCTTCCCCAGGTTGATAATCTGAACGGAGCGCCAGCAATTCCCCAAACAGCCGTACCGCCTCTTGCCACCGCTTGTCGTTAAAAGCAGCTAACCCTTGCCTGTACAGCGTGCTTACTTTGTGGTTCTCGTGGCAGCGGCGAGCGGCTTCCTGCCATTGGGTACGGCCGTTTTCGTTATAATAAAGCGTCGCCAGGTAGTTATATTTTGTGACGGCCTCTTGCCATTTCCCTTCCGCTTCTAGCTGTTGGGCCGTTTGTTCCTCACGGTGGCGCAGCCGCAAAAACTCATCCACATTTTCAATGCGGGCCGTGTGGCCAATTTCCCGGTAAGCGTCGAGCGCTTCTTTAAGTTGCCCCTGGCGCAGCAGTTGGTCTGCTAGCAGAATCACTTCTTTCCGGGCAATTTCAGATAACGCGGTGGCAGAACGGCCGTCTTTGCGGAAGTACGGGTCTACCAGCAGCACCTGGGCAAATGCCTTGTAAGCCGTGCGCCACTGCTTTTTGTCTAGCGCCTGCACCCCCAGCAAAAAGAACGGCAGCAGTTCTGCTTCCCAGCAGCTATCTTTCTTGATTTGCCAGGTCGTCTCTCGTTCGTGGTTCGGAAAATCATTTAGCAGATGGTCGTAAATCCAGGCAGCTTCTTGGTAGCTACCAACGGCCGTTGCTTTTTCCGCTTTTGCTTCCAGTTCCTGAATGGTTAGAAGCTGGTGAACTTCTTTGGCGTGTTCAAAATCATCTGCTTTCTTGAAGGCAATCAGAGCGGCCTCCAATTCGCCAGTTTCCAGAGCTGAGTTGGCAATGCGTTCATACTGCGCTTTACGCCGCAGCGCAGCGGCACGCATTCCATCCTGCTCATAATGCGAGTTGAAGGACTCTATTTTGGCAAAGATGGCCTCGGCCTTGCGCCATTGTTGGTTAATGAGATGCCTCCACCCATGATTGAACAAAGCTGCGAGTTGCTCCTCTGTAACTGTTGCGGACGAAACGGCCGTTTCTGGGTGGGTATTGGTGGGTTCAGTGTGTATTTCTTTCATGATGTATATTGCCAATTTTGATTGACTGGTCTCCCCGGTAATGCTTGCTGCTTTGTGCGGATGCGGCCAGATGGTAATTTGAACTGACTGTTTATCCATCTGATTATTCTTTCTCGTTCTAAATTTAGCGTAGGTTAAAATCCTTAAACCACGTCTTACATTCCGGATTCCATTTGTTAGCCAATATCAGCCATTTTCTTCTAGCTTGTGGAATTGGGTAGGCTGTGAAACGACGGTCGCCAGGTTGGTCATCTGCTGCTGGTAAGGCGCACAGTTTGATGGTTTGTTGCCGGGCGCAATCCAGCACAGATTGGATGAGCTTGGGGGAGAATGTGCGGCCACTTCGGCTGCGCTCAGGGCCGGCGCTGCCAGAAAAACAAGCGTCAGCCGCGTCGTATCTGGGCCAAGAAAGACATCGCAAAGCTGCTGAGGTCGTAGATGAAGGCCGGTTTGTTGCTGTGCGAACTGTACGGCCGTTTCCCACGGCGCCATTAACCCAGCCGTTTGCCCACCCGGTAGCTGCCAAGTAGATTGCTCATCTGGCCGATGCCACAGATAGGCACCAGCCTCATTTTGCACGAGAAGATACGTATGAACATCCCAGGTAGGCGGGGCTTGATACGGTGGCTTCCCCTGCCAAGCGCGCTTTACGTCCATCCAGCGGTAAATAACGTTGCGGAGCACAAACAGGGAGGCTTTGTTGAAGGTCGAGACGGAATGTTTGAAGAATAACGGCCGTTCCTCGGCATGGTTCAGCGTTTTGCCAACGCGCTCCCGGTGAAAGCTGCTCATCCGGCGGGGCAGCGGATTGCTGCTAAAGAAGCCCACCACAGGCGACTCTTCCGAGGTGGTAATCTCGCCGCCGCGCAGCAGGCAGCGGAAGGCAAAGCCCAAATATCCCGTTGGCGGCAGGGGCAAGAAGGTGACGGCAGCCAGGCGCACAGGCAGCACAATCAAGCCTGTTTCCTCGCGCACTTCACGAGCGGCTGCGTCTGGGAGGTGTTCGCCAGCATCCACGCCGCCGCCGGGCGGGGCATAGGTGCGCGTATCGTTTCGTTTGATGAGCAGCACGTTGCCATGCTGGTCAACCACGATGCCATTGGTGCCAATGTTCATCTACAAATCCTGTGTTTTAGAGATATTTCGGAATTTTCAAATCACGAATAAGCGAATCAAACGAATTTGCATTAAGAAATTCGTCCATTCGCATTATCCGTTGTTTTTAGCCATCCCATTTTGGAGATTATAGCGCGTTGGGATTGGTTTGGCTGGCTGGCAAAAATAGCTGGATGCCGTGGTCATCGCTGAACATTGCATCTGGCGGGCTTTGAAAAACGCGCCACGCCACTATGATGTCGCCGATGGAAGCGGCCGTATTCACCAGCAGGGCAATGAGCAGCAGTAGAGCAATAGCGGGCGGCAAAAAAAGCAACAGCACACCTCCCACAAGCGTCATCGAAATGACGGGAGTGAGCGTCATCACCAAATATTGCCGTCGGGTGAGGAAGCTCCCTTTTTGGATGGTTGCCACCAAGTACAGCTTGAGGAAAGCGTAGTGGGGTTTATGCCCAAAAAGCTGCAAAGTCAGGCCGTGCAGCCACTCATGCAGCAGCATAGAGCCACCCAAAATCAACACCCCAAGAACGATTTTCCAGCCCAGCGGCAGCGTTAGCGTGGGCCATAGGGCCAACGGTGAGCTGTTGAAGCGGTAAACCTGGTATGGCAGCCAGAGCAGCAGTACGCCACCGCCCAGCGGTAACAGCGCCACAAAATTGGCGTAAATGAGTAGCAACCACTGCGGATATTTTTCTAGCAAATCCCAATTGGCAAAAAGCGGCCGTGCATAAGCGTAACCGGGCGGAGGTGTGGGCGTTGGTTGAGACATGTTAGCGAATACGACCGTCTTGCTTCCTAAAAATCACGTTTGGCGAGGCCGCGCAGGCATCTGCAACCCGCTCGCGGTGCTGGGGAAGGCTGTTGGGTGGTTCTTCACCTGGTTGGAACCAGGCAAAGTCGGCCGCTTCGGGGCCGGGGGTGAGCTGCCCACTCACAATTTCGGCGGTATAGTTGAAGACGAGATTGGCTTCGTTTGTGTAGCTGTTGATGCTGGTGAGATCGAACAATTTGACTTGGCAGCCAGTTTCTTCGAGCGTTTCACGCATGGCAGTTTCCCAGGGAGGCTCCTCATTTTCAGCACCACCACCCGGCAAATTCCATAAGTCCCTGTCGGTGCGCTTGATCCACAGCGCCGCGCCCGCCGCGTTGCGAATAATGGTAAACGCCCCCATGCGCCAGCTTGGCGGCTCTGGCCAGAGTGGTTGTCCGCTGCGCCGCCTTTGCCAACGCTGAATGGGAAACAAGATGCGCCCTAGCACTTTTTTGCCCGCTTTTTGGATAATCGTCATGGGTTGGGTGAGTATGAGTGGTTGGTGGCTGCGGTGGTTCAGGCTATGTTGAATCCGCTGCTGGTGCATGGGCAAGATGGGGCGGGGCAGCTTGTCTGGGGCAAAAAAGGCAACGGTGGGGGATTCTTCAGACGGCCGTATCGTCCCCCCAACCAGTTCGCAGCGAAAGTAAAAGGAGAGGTACGCATTCGGTTCATTAGGCCAATGGTAGATGCCCAGCAGTTGGGACGGCCGTACCCGCAATCCAGTCTCCTCGAATGTTTCCCGAACGGCCGCTTCGGTAGGCAGCTCACCTAGGTCTAAACCGCCGCCCGGCACGTCAAAGGTGCGAATGTCGTGCCGCTGAATCATCAGCAGCTCTCCGGCGCTGTTGGTGACGATGCTGCTGGCGGTCATTCGCATAATTTGCTCCGAAAATGTAACGGTAGGGACGCACCCCCGTGTGCGCCCAATCTGGGCAGACACGGGGGTCTGCCCCTACAGAAAATGGTTGCCTAGCCACCATTTGAACCGCCGCCAACGGCCGATTTTGCGGCGGACAAAGTAGTTGTGATACCGACTGGCGGCTCGCCAGCGGGCTGGCCAGCGACGATCAATCTCGTCTGTGCGGCCAAAGCTAAAGCCTGACCCTGGTTGGTTGTGAATGACGTTAGCCAGCAACGGCCGTAACTCCAGCCCAAACGTCATTATTGGATTTTGCATCGCTTGCGTGGTTAACACAAACTCGGTGGGAATGTTGCCCAAAGAGCGCGTACCGTGTAAATCCACCGTGAAGTCGTAGGCCGCAAGCTGATCCGCCAATCGCTTCACGTTTTGGGGCAGCATCTCCTGAAATGAATCATAAACAGCTACCGATTCATCTAAAGATTGCAGGCGAAAGTTGCCGCGGCACGTTTGCAGCGGCACCTGAAAAAAAGAGGTGCCGCGTACGTGGGTGCCACTGTCGCCATGATTCGTACTCAATGATTCGCGGGGGAACACGTAAAAACGCTCATTGTTTACCAGATATTTGGTTTTGAGGGGAAACCAGTCGGTTGGCGGAAAGGTTTGGAAAAGTTCGTGCATGGGGTCTGTAGGCAAAACCTGGGTGACGGCCGTTTCTCGCCAATCCCGAAACGCTGCCCACTGCTTTTGCGTGTATGCCTGCCCCTGAAACCAGGCGACCTGCATGAAAAATACGTCCCCATTATCCAAAAACGGCGTAAATGGCTCATGGGTAATGCCGTGAAACCAGAGGGCGTTGAGGGAAATGCCGGCAATTCGGGGATCATCTGCATAGAAGGTGAGCGCGTCGGTGGCGTAGCGGTAGGCCATTGGCGACACGACCAGATCGTCTTCCAGCAGGAGGATGCTCCCAAACTCATCCACCCAATCGCCACAGGCAAATACGTGCTTGATGAGACCCAACGGCCGTTTCTGTACCACCACGCGCTTTTCACCAAACGGCCAATTAAACTGCCTAGCTACTGCTAACACCGCCTCAAACTGCGCCCCGCCCGCATCAATGGAAATGACGAGCGGCACGTCGTCTGCGGCGCGGATGGCAGCAAGCGACCCCAGCAGGCGTTGCAGCGACGCCGGGCGATTGTAGGCTACAACCACGATGGCTGGCTTCATTCACCTGCCTCCGTCGCCGTCTGCACTATCGCGTCAAAGGCACGAATGAGCTGAATGGTGGCAACGTGCGGTTCTTTCGCGGGCTGCCAAACGCCGTGCGCTAACGAATCGCTCACGGCCAGCAATGCTGACGCTTCAACCTGGCAATGCTGCGCTACAGCAAACAGGGCTGCGGCTTCCATCTCCACGGTTTGGACACCGATTTTTTGATAATGCTGCACGGCAACGGCCGTTTCCCGATAAAGTGCGTCGGTTGTCCAGGTGGTGCCGGTGTGGCAAGAAAGCTCGGCGGTGTGAACGGCTGTTTCTAGCTTGGCTGATAACTTTGTGGATGCGGCTACCGTTTTTGCGGGCGGCAGGTAATGGTGCGAGGTGCCTTCGTCACGAACGGCCGTATCTGCCAAAACCAAATCCCCCGTTTGCAAAGTTGGCTGCAAGCCACCCGCCACGCCCAGCAGCACAAAGTTGGCTGCGCCCCAAACGGCAAACTCTTCCACTAAAACGGCCACAACGGGTGCGCCCACGCCAAATTTTCCGGCAACGGCCACCCGATTTTTGCTTTTTGCCAGCAGGTAGGTTTCCCCAAAAAAGCCCGCCACTGGCTTGCCCCGCCACCGCTTCACGGCGTGTTTGAGCAAGCTGGCCTGTGGGCAAAAGATGAGCCACGTCGGGGCAGAGGGTAGCTTTTGGTTTTGCAGGCGCAATGCGGCCGTCAAAATCGGCGATGCATCAAAATCAATGGGATAATTTGGGTAGCTCATTTTCCTTACTCTTGATTTACGACAATTGGTAGGGGCGGACCCCCGTGTCTGCCCAATGTGGGCGCACACGGGGGTCCGCCCCTACAGAAGGCGTTTATCTTGTAAAGTCATTGTTTTCATTTTTCAAACAGTGTCCAAAGGGCGATTACCAGCAGCCATTCACCAACAACTAGCCCCACGGACAATCCGTTCAATCCTTGCCACCGAAAAGCGGCCGTACAGATGACGGCCGTTCCTACCAGCGATAAAAAAGTGCCTGCCAGCACCCGCTTTTCTGCCCCGGCCACGATTAGTTCTACCGCCAGCGGTTGCGACAGCGCAAAGGGAATCAATCCCCAGGCCAGCAACTGTAGCGGAAGAACGGCCGTTTCATAGCCATCCCCAAAGAGCAAAAAAATGAGAGGACATGCCAGCAAGGTTAGCAAAATGGCAGCCAGCAAACCATACATTACCAGTCCCCAGCGCACACGCCCATCCACAGCGGTTTGCTGGCGAGCCAGCATGGGGAAGACCGCGCCCATCACCGCCGCTGGCAGCAGCCGCGCCGCCTCCACCAGGCGTAGAGCCGCCGCCATCTGCCCGGTTTGCGCCATTGTGCCCTGCCAGCCCACCAGCAAAATGCCGATGCGCTGGAGCAGAACGGCCGTCACCATCAATAACGCCAGCCACAAGCCTACAGTCGCCAACTTTCGCATCTCCGCTAGCCGCAGCAGTGGCCAACTGAGGCCAAAATTGGGCAGCACTTGACGACAGCTCCACCAACTTACTCCGGCAGAGATGATTTGCACCGCTACCAACCAACCAATCAAGCCTGCAAAACCGACGCCAAACGCAAAGAGAACGGCCGTTCCCCCCAACTGTAAAAGCGCGGTGCCCAGCGTCAAAATGGCCAGCCAGCCCATCTGCTCGTAGGCGCGTAGGGCAGCGTTGCTCACCGTCAGCCAGGCCAGCGGCAGCAGCGCCCAGCCGTACAGCCGCAAGCCCGCCACCGTTACGGCCGTTTGCCCAGAAAATGGAACAAGCCACAAGCCCAGCATAAAAATGCCGACCAAAAGCAGCTCCAGCGCCAGCACGCTAGCCAGGGGAATCGTATCTGTTCGTCGCGCCGCCCCAATTTGGCGCAGCAGCACCGTGTCTAGGCCAAAGGTGCTAAAGACGTTGCCGATGTAAAGTACCGCCATCACCCAACTCAACTGCCCTAAACCAACATCGCCAAGCTGCCGCGCCACCAGTGCTAAAAAGAGCAGTCCAATCCCTTGTTGCCCCACTCGCGCCAGCCACAGCCACAGCGAATTGCGCCCAACCTGCCGCAGCGTCTGCCCGGAATCAGCCGAGGCGCGGGAAAATAGAATCAGTGGAAACTGGGCGGGTTCCCGCTGCTGGCGCAGGTACACTTTTAGCTGCCGCGCCCAGCGTCGCCAGGCGGGAACCGTCTCGATGCGCCGCGAGCGCAGTTGGAGTGTGCTAGCCAGCGCCTCTAGCCGTGCTGGCGTGAGGAAGTTTTCGCTGGGCAGGGCGTTGGAGGCGAAGCCATATTTTTGGGTGAAAGCCGCTTCCCGCTCGGCGACCATTTGCTGGCCGCTGGCTGGGTGTTGGTAAACGGCCGTATCCATCACCACCACCAATCCGTCAGGGCGCAGCACCCGTGTTGCCTCTTGCAGCGTCTGCTCATAATTTACCGAGTAATGAAACGCGGCGTTAAAAATCACCAAATCAACCTGTGCGTCGTCGAGCGGCAGATGGTCAAATTCTGACTGCACGGCGGTAAACTTGGTTTGGTAATGGCGGTTTGCGCCCAGCCCGTCGCGCATGTTCACGCCCAGGTCAACTGCCGTTACCTCATGCCCCTCTGCCACCAAACGATTGGAGAGCCAGCTGTTGCCTGCGCCCAAATCGAGGATGTCCAGAGAGCGATTTTGTTGTTGAGTGAACGGCCGTATCACCCTTGCCAACAGTGCCTCAAAACTACGCGCCCGCACTGCCCAGCCAGCCTCATCAACAAAGGGCAGCGCCCGGTAAAATGCCGAATCACTGCTGCCGCGCCCTTCCTGCTTGCGAACCGTCTCATACTCCTGCCGAAACTGCGCCAGCGCAGCCACCCGCTCCGGCGGCAAAAACCGCCAAATGCCCGCCTCACGGGTAAATGCCAGCCCATCTGCCTCGCATTCCAGACGGTTTTCCGCGCAGAGTGTCAACTCCCCCCGGCAAACTGGGCAAACAAAAGGCAATGGCTGATTAGGCTGTTGGTTCATATTTAGCAGATAAAATGAAGAAATCGCCCATTCGGTTCAACACGGGCCAGCGGCAAACGCGGTTGTCTAGCTTGGCTAACCAGTGAAAAAGCTGGGGATGGTTGTGGGCAAATTGATCGTTGTCTGCTGGAGGCGTGAGAAGTGACAAGCTGCTCAATTCCAGCGTTTGGAACGCATCTCCCAACGCTTTTTGCACCTGCCGGGGCGTGAAATAATAAGTTTGGAAGGTGACGCCTTCCACTTTGGCAGTAACGCCGCCGCGCCGCAGCCGCCGGGTGGCCACGCGCCAATCTTTGGCAAACCGCAGCAGCTCCCACGGGCAAATGGGCGGCATGATGACCCAGGTGAGCACGCCCCCGGGCTTGAGTACGCGGGGCAGATGTTGGGTAACGGCCGTTAACTCCGCCACACAGTTCAACCCACCAAAATTAGAAAAGATAGCATCATACGGCCCACCTTCCAGGCGATTCAGCTCCGTAAACGAGCCTTGCTGAACGGTTAAACGATCCCCAAGCCCCAACGCAGTCCGCTTGCAGCTAATTTCGGCGACCATGCCCGGTGCGATGTCGGTGGCATGAACCCGATAGCCCCGCTCGATAAGCGCCACCGCGTCCAGGCCGGTGCCTGCGTTTAGCTCCAATATGTGGGTGCCGGCGGGTGTCCAGCGAGCGAGCTGAGCATACACTTTTTCGCGCATTCGGGTCAGATTGGCATGATCCACCCCAAACTGATCATAAACGGCCGCTTTGTGTGAAAATGCCGCTGCCACCTGCGAAAATTGCTGATCATCCATCGCAATTCTCCTGCGTAAGTAGTGCGTATTGCGTATTCCGTATTTCGTCACCTACGCAATACGCAACACGCAATACGATTTTCATTGCTGGTGTTGCGTCCGCATTCATGAGTTTTCCTCTGGCTGGGGGGATGGCTGGGCAGATTGTGCCAGCGGCATGTGGGGGAGTAGCGTGGCATCGGATTGGCTGACTTTGCGGAGGCGACGGAGCCGCCAGCGTGCCAGCGGCAGGCGCAGCCAGCGGTAGGCAATCGCCGCCATTTCGTACAGGTGCGAGCCGCGCCACTGGCTGGGCTGTGTGAGCAGGGAGCGCAACTTTAACCAGCTTCGCCGCGCCCGAAATTCCAGGTGAACGGCCGTATGCAACTGCCGGTAAAATTGCGTCGTGTACGTTCCCTGGTACATCATTGCTAAATCGGCCGAATCGACCCAGTTTTTCTGTGTGCCAAGCTGCGTGGCCACCCGCTCGTGGAACCGCGTGCCGGGCAGGGGGTACGAAACCGAGATGCCAATATCGTCTGGCAGACAGTCGCGCACGAGCTGGAGCGTTTTTTGAATGTCTTGCCACGTCTCGCCCACGTAACCAAATTGGAGGAAGAAGCCCACCTTCACGCCTGCCGCCTGCAGCTTTTGCGTCGCTTCCCGAATTTGCTCAACTGTGGTTCCCTTCTCCATTGCGTCCAAAATGCGCTGCGAGCCAGATTCCGCGCCCAGCCAGATGATGTCGCAGTTGGCTTGCTTGAGGGCTTGCACATTGTCGGGCTGGCGCACAATTAAATCGGCGCGACTGAGGCATTTGAAGGGTAGATGAACACCCCGCGCCTGTACTTCGGCAGCAAATTCAGGCCACCAGCCCGGTTTTAGCCCCATGATATCGTCGGCAAACCAGATGTGGTCGGGTTGGTGGGTCTCTTGCAGCCAGCGCATTTCGGCGGCGACGGCTTGGGGCGAGCGGGCGTTGTACCGCTGCCCCCAAATGGGTTTGGCGCACCAGTTGCAATGGTAGGGGCAGCCGCGCGTGGTGACCATGTTCATCGAGTAGTAGCCGTGTCGCGCTAGCCAAAGTTGACGATACTTTTCCACGTCTACCAAATCCCAAGCGGGGCGGGGCAGGTCGTCTATCTGGGTGAGGACGGGGCGGCGAGGGTTTTGCTGGATACGGCTGTTTTCCCCATAAGCCAGCCCCGTAATTTGTGAGAAGGGGGTGGTGGAACGGCCGTCTAGCACCGCCAAAAGCTCTACCATCGTCTCTTCCCCTTCGCCCAGCAGCACAAAATTGGCCCCTTTTTGCAAATAAGATGTGGCGTGGTCGGTGGCGTCGGAACCGCACAAAATGACGGTGCAGCCCGCCGCTTTGGCCATTTCGATCATGGCAAAAGCTGCCTCGCGCATGGCCAGCAGACACATTTTAGAAAGGTAGTTGAAGCTGTCTTCGTAAATGACGGCAAAGCGCGGCTGGTGCTGCTGCAACGCCACCTGCCACTCTACTGGAGAGTCGGCGAGCATCGCATCAAAAAGTGCCACGCTGTACCCTTGCTCACGGGCGACGCTGGCCGCGATGAGCGTCCCCAACGGCGGGTACGGTTGCATCGCCTGCCACAGCTTGGGATCAAATTTCAGGTAGTAGGATTGACCAAAAAGAATATCGCTCATCTTGAAATATCACGGTTTACCTTTTTGTCATTCCCGTGAATACGGGAATCCATCGCTTAATAAGAATGGATTCCTGCCTGCGCAGGAATGACAGATGTGAACAATGTTATTTTCTTTCATGTTTTGGCAGCATAACGCGGTTTTGGTAGGCTCGGAGGGTCTGTTTTTGGTGTGCCTGGAAATGACCTTTGCACACAACGGCCGTAAAACAACTTTCCTCCGAAATATTTTGCTCCTGGGTCAGCTTTTCTATTTTTCGCGCCTGTTCCCACTGCTCGAGCCAAGTTCCCAGCGGTGAGCGTAAGGGCAGCTCAGACACCGTTTGTAGCCATTGCTTGGGCTGGAATTTGGCTGACATTGCCTGCGGCGGGCCACCAGCGTTGGGTAAAAATTGGAACACCCACTGGTTTTGCTGGCGCAAACATTGGTAAATTGGCAGACCGGAAATTGGCACCATTTGGGCAATTTCACGAGCGGTATAAATCGTACGCTCTGAAAAAACCAGTGCCGATTCGCTTACAAAATAGTTGGGGCAAAGCAAGATGTCCCGTCGCGCCGCCCATCGTACCATGCCAATGATGAACGCCCGCGCCAGCCACAAACGGCCGTTTTCCGTCACAATAAAATAATCAATATCCGCTTCCTTGGCCACATTGCTCATCGCCAAAGAGCCAGTGACGGCCACCATGCGAACAAAAGGTAGTTGGGCGATGAGAGAGCCATACCGTCGCGCTTCTCCCCACAATTTTTGCGATGTTTGCTGTCGCGTTTGGCGCAAGGCGACCACCGCTTCCCGCCCTGCCAAACAGTAAAAACCGTGAAGACAGCTTATCTGCGTTGCCAAAACGGGGCTACTTGTCAACATTTGCCGCACATCTTCTAGTGTGGCCAAAACCCCATCGAGGTAGCGGTGAATTTCTGCCGCCGTGAGTGGATAATCGAACACGTCTACGTAGGAAAGGGTGCGCCAAATGGCTTGCTCAAGCTGGGGTTGCTTGCTCATTCGCCGCCTCCCGGTTCTACAGCGTGCCACTGGGCTGCTGCCAGCCCCCACAGCACTGCCCCTTTGGGCAAAAACAAGGTTGGTTCTGGATGCACCAGGCCCATGACGATGAGTGCCAGCCAGACGGCCGTCCCTACACGATGTTTGGCTGAACGGCCGTACCGCCCCAGCGGCCACAGCCAAAACAGTAGCCACAAAATGAGACCCACCGCGCCCAGCTCTGCGCCCATCAGCAAAGGGACGTTGTGTACCGTCACTGCGGAGGGATTGATTGCCTGTGCTGCTGCCAAATATTGACCAAGACCTGTGCCCAGGAACGGCCGTTTGCCAATCAACTGCACCGCTATTCCCAAATCCCGCTGCCGCTCCCACAAAGAGCGGCTCTCCAGCGGCGAATCCAACGCCACCAGGCGGCTTGCCATCAAATCGCCATAAACCAGCACAAACAGCAAAATGCTCGCCAGCAAAATTGCCAGCGGCACGGCAAAATGTCGCCAGGAGCGGCGCAGTGCGGGGCGACGATGGATGAGGAATATGACCCCACCTACGCCCAGCGCCAGCCAGGCCGAGCGGGACAAGCTCACCAGCAAGCCCGCTACGCCAACCAGCAACGCCAGCCAAAAAAAGCCGCGCAGCGCCAATGGCTCCAGCCGTGCCTGCTGCGGCCAAATCAGCAAAATTAAGGTGGTGAGCAATAGGCCAAGCTGGTTGGGATGGCTGTTAAGACCGTAAGCCCGTAGCCAATTTTGCCCATCCCGCTGAGCGACGCTGGTGCCCTCCACCAGCAAATCTAGCGTAGGTTCTCCTAGCCAAGCCGACCCAAGTTCCCGCTGCAAAATGAATTGGCAAACGGCCACCGCACCTTGCACCAGCAGAACGCCCGCCAGCACGCGCCACAGCCACTTCTGTTGCCAGGTGGGATGGTTAACCAGGAAAAGGTAGATGAGCCAGCAAAGCCCCAGCATAGCTACCAAATGCACGGTAGCGGAGTTGAGGCGGAGCAATACCAGCAGTGAAAAAGTAGCCAAAGGCACGACAATTCCACCCTCACCCCAACCCTCTCCCTCAAGGGAGAGGGAGCCATCCCCTTTCCCTAGCAGGGGGAGGGCTAAGGTGGGGGTTTGACTGCCCAGCCACCAGCCACCAACCACTAGCAGCGGCAGCAGTGACAGCACACCAATTTGCCAGCCGTAGCCGGAAACGGCCGTTGGCAATGGCAGCGGCAACCAGCTAAACGGCCCACCCTGGCTGCTGGCATGGCTCACCAAAAGCAGGAAGAGCATCAGGCCAAAGAGAATTTGGCTGAATTGGCGCAATCGGCTCATGGATGGCTCCCGTTTAATGCTTGTTGGTAGACTGCGGCCGTTTCCCGTGCCGTTCGTGCCCAAGAATATTGCCTGGCTCGCGCCAACCCACATTGCTGTAAATGCTCACGCAAATCGGCATCCTGCAAAAGCGTGGCCAACCCGTCGGCAATAGCCTCCTCATCCTGCGGATCAACCAGATAGGCCGCATCCCCACAAATCTCTGCCATAGCAGAATTGTGGCTGGTGAGAACGGCCGTGCCGCAGGCCATCGCTTCCAGCGGCGGCAGGCCAAATCCTTCGTATAGCGAGGGAAAGGCAAAGAGCGTGGCGAGCGAAAAAATACCGGGTAAATCTTCCTGGGGCACGTAGCCCAGATTTTGCACAACCTCCTGTAAACCTAACGCTTCAATTTCGCGCTCTAGTGAGCCGTTGAGCAGCCAACCATTGGGACCAATGAGCACCAGCCGGGTGGGGCAACCACGCTGGCGTAAGCTGCCCACTGCCCGGATGAGCCGGGTAAGGTTTTTGCGTGGTTCAATGGTGCCTACAAAGAGGATGAAGTTGTCTGGCAGGTGGTAGCGGGTACGTAAATAGTTTCTTTGAGCAGGATTTTCCAATGGTCGGAAGTTGTCGGGGGCGGCTTCGTGAATAACGTGGATTTTTTCGGCGGGCAGGTTCAGGGTACGGATCAAATCCTGGCGAGCGTGGTAAGAAACGGTGATAACGGCCGTTGCTCGTCGCGCTACATGGGGTAAAAGCAAGCGTAGAGCCAGTAACCGGCTGGTTGGGTGGTACGCGCCGTGCAAAAAGAGCGAGGCATCGTGAATGGTGATGATGGTTGGGCAGTTCACGTTAAACGGAGCCGTGTTGTTAGGGAAGTGGCACAAGTGTGGCTCCGTTTGCCGAATGATGTGGGGCAGCATCAACTGCATCCAAACAAAGCGACTGATGAATTGGCGAGCCACAGGACGCATTTGCGCCAATTCTGCCTCCAGCGGAGCCAACGGCTGGTTGCTAAAGAGCAAATATTCCCACTCCGGGTGTTGCTGAACCAGATGTGTTAGCAGGCGGCCTGTGTAATGCCCTACGCCAGAGCGTTGACCCAAAAGCGGCGTGCCGTCAAACCCAATTCGCATTCACTATCCTTCGCACTCGTGTCATACCCGCGTAGGCGGGCATCCATTTTATTCACCAGCGTGGATTCCTGCGGAGGCAGGAATGACGTTTTGTGTGCTCGTTTGCTTAACGAAGCTGTTCGATTGCCACCAGAGGCCAACCAGTAACCAAAAAAGCAATCCGGTGCTGTTGAACAGCAAAAAGAAGTCAACCAGGCCGTGAATCAGATAGGCCAGTAAGCTGGCTAAAATGGCTACCTGCCACGCGTCAACAGGCCGTCGGCGCAAAACGCGCCATGCTGCCTTGCCCTCCCACACCAGCCAGATGAAAAAGGGTATAGTGGCCATCAGGCCACTCCCCACCAGAAATTCCAAATACCAGTTATTGGTGTGAATGGTCTCATTCCAACTATCGGCGTTGAGCCAACGGCCGTACACCAACCGAAAATTATCCAGACCAATGCCCAGCAACGGCCGTTCGCCAACCATTTGCAATGCCAGGGGCCACAGCGTGCTGCGGTCTGGGATGGGTAGCTGATACGCCCAGGCAGGTACGGCCGTTTCCGGTGGCACATCAGAATCTGCATTCCCCGGCAGAACCACAACCGAGGTTGTCGCAAAAACGTTGCTCTTCTCGCCAAACCAGGTAATTTGCTCCTGCACCACGTCCCAAATCAAGGTATACTCACCCGGCAGGGCTGGCGCACGAACCGGAATTTGCAGCGAGACCGTTTGACCGGGCAGCACGGGCTGTTCAAACGGCCAGCGCGGTTCGGTCAGCTGCAGTCCGCTCTCATCCTGAATCCAGCGCCCGCCCAAATTGATGGGTGGCTGCCGCTGACTAGACCAGACCAAAGCGCCATTGTTGGTAACGGTTAGGGGGACATCACGCGTGTCGTTGGCCACCAAAGTAAGCGTCTGGGGAACCTGCCACTCAGCCAGATACCAACTGCTGTCCCCCTCGCTGCCCAGCCGTAAGCGAAACGCTTCGCTAGCATAATTGTGGAAGATGAACAGCAATCCAACCAATCCAAGAAGGCCCAGCCACGGCTGCGCTAATTTAAGTCGCCAACTCAGCAATAGTAACATTGCCCCACTTACTGCGCCAATGGTTAAAAAGCTGGCGCGGCTGAGGGTAAGGAAGCTGGCCTGAAGCAGGAGAAGCAGTAAGAGGAGGTTGAGCAAGAGGACGGCCGTTTTCCTGGATCGCTGCCACCAGAGCCAACCAGCCATCAGTAGCAGAGGGACAATCGCTTCCAGATAGATGGCAGCGTGGTTGGCGTAATCCAGCGGCCCCGTTAACCGCAAATATTCGCCCGCCACGGTAATGCCAGCCCGAAACGGCAGCAGCCAACCCAATTCCCGCCCCAGCCATACTTCAGCTATGCCAATAACGGCTACCAGCAGTCCGCTGGCAATCATGGCCCAGATGAGTTTGGTGCGCTGCGCCGCGCTGCTCACAAGCTGGGGTACGGCCAGCGCCAGCCCGATGCCACTCAGCAGCCGCAGGCTGGCTTTGAGGGCGTTGGCATTGTGTTCTGGGGCGAGAACGGCCGTTGCCACAAACATCCCCCCAGCTACCAGCAACACAATCCAGCGACGGTGAGGCAAGGGGTTTGACGGCCTGCATTGAGTAAGACGAAGCGGCCGTTGTTGCCACCATATCAACATCAACCCCGCTACCAACAGGATCAGCCCTAGCAAAAGTTCAACATTAGTGATTGCCAAAGGGCCAATATTTACAAGAGGCTGGTCTAGCTCAAATGGCAGCGTGAGGGCAAGCAGCAGCAACAACCATTGGCTAATTTGGCGCAAGGTTATTGTTGAAATCCTTCTCCCCGGCACGGATTGGGACGGATAACCAATTCTCGCGTGGAGGTAGGGGACAGCTGTAAGAAGGGGAATAAGCGCAGTAGGGATTGTAAGCAAAATTGAAGTTGACTTTAATACGGCCGTCAGCCAAAGCCACCAAGCCCGGCCGATGATTATCCAAATATCGCCCCGCGCCATACGTCTCACTGCCGCTGGTGGCATCACGGAAGGGCAAGAAAAACTCCTGGCCATGGATGTCGCTGTAAACAGTAAGGCTGGCTGGCTCTCTGTCTACTTCGAAAGTGATACGGCCGTAGCGACGGTACGGCCGTACATCCCCCGTGCTGGTTTCCATTTCAACCATTGGTTCCGTGGCGGCAAATCGCTCAACTGGAATAATGAAAACGAGCAATTCATTTGGCTCAAAATAAGCCAAACCGTCAAAACTTGCCCGCTGTGTGGCATCCAGTGGCGACTGAGGATGAAAACCCATAAATTGGTCAATCTCATTACGAAAGTGAATTAATTCGTTCATCTACTGTTCCATTTCTTAATTGTTTAAAATCTGGGCAATTGTAGCAGACATTGCTTCGTAAGAAGGGAACACTTGCTCACCGTTAATCAGGAAGGTAGGGGTGCTGCGTGCGCCGTCGGCCCTGGCCAGCCGGATTGCCTGGGTGACAAAATTCCGATATTTGCCAGAATCTAAACAGTTGTCGAAAGCGTCTCTATCCAGGTTAACGGCCGTTGCAATCTCTTTCACCCGCTGACTGCCCAAATTGGGATAATCTTCCAGGTTTTCGTAAATGTAGTCGTGGAATGGCCAAAACGCATCTTGCTCGGCGGCACACTGCGCCGCTTCTGCCCCGGTTGGGGATGTGGCCGTTATCACCGGAAAATGCCGGTATTCAAAGCTGATCTGGTCACCAAATTCAGCTTGGAGCTGTTCTTTGATGCCTAAATTATGCCATCGCTTACAGGCAGAACAGGCTAAATCTCCATATTCAACCACACGGACAGGTGCGGATGCTGGCCCGTCTAGGTTTGGGGAAATTTGAGCGGCCAGTTCTTCCGCCGGAACCACGCCAGCATTGCGCCACCAGGCAATTCCGGCAAAAATTAGCAGCAGCACAATGACGATGCCCCCATACCGAATCTTTTGTAATCGAGCAGCTTTGGCTTTGGCAGCTTGGCGCTGTTGCTTGCGTGTGGATGACGTTTTTGCGGACATGAAACCTCCAACTTGAAAAATTTGGAGGGATGGTAACACGGCCGTTTCCACCCAACTGTAAGCAAACACCCAAAAGGTGGAGACAAACACCCAAAAGAAAAAGGACACCCTTTCAGATGTCCTTTTTAGATTTAGGCGGAGAGGGTGGGATTCGAACCCACGGTGACCGCAAGGCCACAGTGCTTTTCGAGAGCACCCCAATCGTCCACTCTGGCACCTCTCCGTTTTCAGTTATTGGTATTCAGTTACTAGCTTGCGGTTTACCGATGACGGATAATCATTATCGATTACGTAGTTTTTGAAAGAACTGCTGCAGTAATTCTGCTGCTTCATCTGCCAAAACGCCGCTAGTGATGTTCACGCGGTGGTTAAACTCAGTTTCATCCAGTACGTTGACAATGGAGCCGTGTGCGCCAAAGCGGGTATCTTTGGCTCCGTAAACAAGCCGGGGCAGCCGAGCCTGGATCATGGCGCCGGCACACATGGGGCAGGGCTCCAATGTACAGTAGAGCGTTACGTCCAGCAGCCGCCAATTTTGCACGGTGACGGCCGTTTCCTTTAAAGCAATCATCTCCGCGTGGGCAGTCGGGTCTTGGTCGCTTTCTTTGCGATTAAAACCCTGGCCAACGATACGGCCGTCTAACACCGCCACCGCACCCACAGGCACCTCGCCCAACGCCGCGGCCTCCGCTGCCAACGCTAGTGCCACCCGCATCCACCGTTCGTCTTCAGCAGCTTGCGTCTCGCCTGGATTGATAATGTGCAAATCGTTCACAGCGTCAGAATTATAACAAACTCATTTCAGCCAAGCGAATGAGGCGTTCAGAAAGCGAATTACGAATTGCACAAATCAACGAATGGGACGAACTGTTTAACAGAGATTTGTGGGATTCGTTCATTCGTTGTATTCGTGATTATTCTTTGTTCCAGTTAACTGCGTAGCTCAATCAATGTGTAAAAGAATAGTTTTTGTGCCGTACTGAATCAAGGCTGTGTTATTATTATGATTCGAGCAAACTGTAAAAAATTGTGGCAAAATGGAACAACTTGCACCCCCTTGTCGTTGTGACAGAATGCCATTTTTATTGATTGGAGAGATAAACACGCTATGCGTAAAAACCGACTACTTTCTATTTTTGTGATTGTGTTGCTGATTGTGGTGGCTTGCCGCGAGGAGGAGCCGCTGCCCACGGCCGTTCCCACCGTCACCATCCCCACACCCATCCCTACGTCTACGCCCATTGCCACCGACTCCGGGACGGAAACGGCCGTCGCCCCCCCAGCCCCCATCCAAATTGATTCCGCTGACATAGATTGGCCCCCCCAGGTTATCTACAGCAGTCCCGCGCCGGGTGAAGAAGTGCTGCTCAATGGAGCCATCACCATTCGCTTTGACCAGCCGATGAACCAGCAAGCAGTTGAAGCCGCTTTTAGCGTGACGCCCACGGATGGCAGCCAGAAAGTAAGCGGTAACTTCTCTTGGCCCCGCTCAGACACCATGGTGTTTACGCCGCAGGCTGATTATCAACGCCGCCAAATGTATCGTGTAGAGATTGGCGAAACAGCCGCTTCTGCCAATGGCCTCACCCTCGAAGTGCCGCTAGAACTGACGCTGCAAACGGTGGGCGCACTGGCCGTGAGCCAAATCATCCCTGCCGACGGCAGCGCAGATGTGCAGACAGATGGCGCGATTACCGTCTTGTTCAACCGCCCCGTTGTGCCGCTGGTAGGCAGTGGCCAGCAGGCCGCTCTGCCCCAGCCGCTCCAAATTGAACCCGCCATCAGCGGGCAGGGAGAGTGGGTTTCCACCAGCATTTACCGCTTTGTGCCAGATGAACCGCTGGCTGGTGCAACAACATATCGCATAGCCATTGATGAATCTTTAACCGACGTGGTTGGCGTGAGCCTGGCCAGCTCGTTTGCCAGCCAGTTCACTACCCTCAGCCCCGACATTGTGAGCATCCAGCCAGACAGCACCGCCAATCTGATGCCAACAGCCCCCATCACCGTCACCTTCAATATGCCGATGGATCGTGCCGCGACGGAAGCGGCCGTTTCCCTCACCGGTTTTGATGCGCCAGCCGCAGAGATTGCCTACGAATGGCTGGAGGATGACCGCGTGTTGCAGATTACGCCGCAGCAAATTTTGGCTCTGGACACAACCTATCAGCTACAAGTTAACAACGCTGCCCGTGCTGCCAATGGCACAGCCACTTTGCCCGACGGCGAAACCGTAATCTACCAGACCGTGCCGCTGCCCGGCATCGTGCGAACCGTGCCGGCCGCCGGTGGCCTGGCCGACCGGTTCCAGCGAGGCGTCACCATCCAGTTTGCCTCGCCGATGGATTGGGAAACGGTGGAGGGCAATATCCGCATAGACCCAGAGCCAACCAATGTGCGAACCTTCATCAATCAGTTCAGCAATGAGATTTCGCTTGACTTTAATTTGGAACTGAACACAACCTACACCATCATCGTGCCGGGGTTTGTGGCAGACCCGTATGGCAACACGTTGGGTGAACCGGTCACCTTCCGCTTTACCACACCGGGGCGGGTGCCAATTGCCTCGCTGGGTCTGCCGCCGCGCTTGAGCCAGTTCAGCACCAGCTTTGCCACGACTGTGGACGTGATTCATGTCAACGTGTCGCGGCTGGATGTGGCGCTTTACGATGTGGGATTGCCGCTTAATTTGCTCAATCGGCCGTTTGATGTCACAGATTATCGCCCTGCGGCCGTACCAATTAGCAGTTGGTCGTTACCCCAAACAAGCGAGCGGGATGCTGTGAACACGGTCACCATTCCCCTGGCTGGGGAAGGGGGCGGCACGCTGACGCCTGGCGTCTATTTCCTAACGGTGGATGCCCCTGAAACGGGCAGCGACGTGCAGTTTTGGCAAAACCAGCGCAATTTACTGGTGGTGGCAGATACTAATATCGTGGTGAAAGAGATGTTTGGCGCGGTACACGTTTGGGTTACTGAACTGCGTACCGGATTGCCTGCCGCCAACCAATCTCTGACGCTGTACAGTGAGCAAGGGGTAGCATTGGGCACGGCCGTTTCCGACTCAAACGGTTTTGCCGAATTTAGCTACAGCCCCACCAATGATTTCCTGGAAGGGGTCACGGTGGTGAGTGGCCAGCCCGGGCAGGAAGGCTTTGGCATTGGCAGCAGTATTTGGGATGAGGGCATTCGCCCCTGGGAATTGGATGTTCCCGCCACGTCTGGCGAAGAGGTGGAAACCATTGCCTACATTTACACAGACCGCCCCATCTACCGGCCAGGCGACACAGTTCAGTTCAAGGGCATCGTGCGGAACAGTAATTACGGCCGTTACCTGCCCACCGAACTCACGACCCTGGATTTACGCTTTGCCGATTTCTATCGCGGTGGCGAAACGGCCGAACAGCCGATCGTGGTCAATATTGGCCCCGACGGTAGCTTTAGTGGCGACTATCAGCTACCAGAAGACGCGGCGCTGGGCACTTACCAGCTGTTTGCCCAAAATCCCCAGGTAGAAGCATTTCGCCTGTTCACCGTCGCTGAATATCGCGCCCCTGAGTTTCAGGTGGCGCTCACCCCAGCGCAGCCGGAGCAGCTACGGGGCGAAAGCGTAACGATTGATCTGGAAGCGAGCTACTTTTTTGGCGGCCCCGCCACCGATTTACCGGTGGAGTGGTCAGTTTATGAACGTGCCTATCAACCTGAATACACTGGAGGCCCTTATTTTAGTTTTGGGGACGGGGGCGGCTTTTTCTACCAAGACCCCGGCTTGTTTGGCGGGTTTGGTGGCCCTGGTGGGTTTGGCAATTTTGTGTTGAAAAGCAACGGCCGTACCGATGAAAACGGCCGTCTCCAACTCACCTTGCCGGCCAATTTGTTGCAAGATGCCGAATCTGGCAGCCGCATCATCACCGTAGAAGCCACCATCTTCGACATCTCTGAATTCCCAGTTACCAGCCGCACAGTTGTGACGCTCCACGCGGGCGAAGTTTATGTGGGCATTCAGCCAGAAGCGTTCATTGGCCGTGCCGGAAGCGAATCGGCCGTGAATTTGCAGACGATTGGTTGGGATGGAACGGCCGTATCCAACCAGGAAGTTGAGATTGTGTTCTACCGCCGGGAGTGGGTCTCTACCCGCACCCAGGATTTTGGCATCTACTACACCCGCTGGGAACCTGTGGATACCGAAGTGGCCCGCACGCGCGTTGCCACCGATGGCTTGGGCGAGGCAACCGCCAGCTTCACGCCAGAAGAGGGCGGCACCTATGTGGCCGTTGCTACGGTTACAGATGATGGTGGGCGGGCGCAATTTAGCAGCACCACCATCTGGGTCGCCGACAGTGGTCGTATTGGTTGGCAGGTTGATCCCCGTGACAAAACGATGGATTTGACACCCGACGCCACCAGCTACGCCCCCGGCGACACGGCGCGGCTGCTTGTCCAGTCGCCGTTTAGCCAGCCGGTGCAGGCCTGGCTCACCATCGAGCGGGGGCAACTGTTGGAGCAGCGGCTCATCACCGTAAACGGCAGCAGCGACGTGCTGGAAATTCCCGTCACGCCAGCGATGGCACCCAACGCCTTTGTCACCGTCACCGCCATCAAAGGCGTTACCAGCGAGGGAAATCCGTACCCGGAAATGCGGCTGGGCATTGCCGAACTGTCTGTTTCCGTAGAACAGCAAACGCTCATCATCGCCCTGACGCCGCAGCAAGAGACGTTTGGGCCGGGGGAAACGGCCGTCTACACCATCACCGTCACCGACCACCAGGGTAACCCCGTCCAGGCGGATTTGTCGCTGGCGTTGGTGGATTTGGCGGTGCTAACGCTGAAAGAAGACAATGCGCCTAACATTGTGGACGCTTTTTACGCCTCGCAGCCGTACCGCAGCCGAATGGGGTCTGGCCTCATCTTCTCTGGGGAAGGGTACCCGGTTGACGTGCCGATTGAGCAGCTTGGCCTGGGCGGTGGTGGCGGTGGCGACGTCGCTTTGGAAACAACAGTCGCCCGCCTCAACGAAGAAGATGAAGATGGCGGCGTGCGCCAGGACTTCCCCGACACCGCCTTCTGGCAAGCCAACCTAACCACCGATGCCAACGGCCAAGCCACCGTGGAGATTCCGCTGCCAGACAACCTGACTACCTGGCGACTGAGCAGCAAGGCGGTCACGCCGGAGACGCTCGTCGGCCAAAATTCGGTAGACATCATCACCACCCTGCCGCTGCTGGTGCGCTCCGTCACGCCGCGCTTCTTTACCGCTGGCGACGTAGTGGAGCTGGGCGCGGTTGTGAATAACAATACGGGGGATGCGCTGGAAACGACCGTTACTCTGCAAGCAACTGGTGTCACTTTAAGCGGCCCAGAGACACACACCGTCACCGTGCCTGCCAACGGGCAGATGCTGGTTCGCTGGCCTGTTACCGTGCAGGATGTGGCGGGCGTTGACCTCACCTTCCGCGTGGAGGGTGGTGGTTACAGCGACGCTACCAAGCCTGCCATCAGCGATGGCGGTGAAATCCCCGTCTATCGCTACACTGGGAATGACGTTGTGGCTACGGCTGGGCAGCTAGACGCCGCAGGCAACCGCGTAGAAGCAATTTTGTTGCCGCCAGGTGTGGATGTGGCGCAGGGCGAGGTGGCTATTAACCTGAGTCCGTCGCTGGCGGCGGTATTGGTAGACGGCATCGCGCTGAACAATGAGACGCCATATTCTTCATTCTGTGCCTACGCCATCACAGACCGTATGTTGCCAAATGTAGCTTTGCTGAATCTTGATCGGCGGATTGAAGGAGCGGGATTGGCGGAAACAGCCGTTACCGAATCAGAACAGATTGTGCAAACCAGCCTGAACCAGCTAGAAGCTCTGGCTCTGCCCGATGGGGGCTGGGGCTGGTGCAGCAGCGTGCAAAGCGATCCGTGGCTTACGGGCTACACGCTGTTTGGACTGGCGCAAGCCCGCGAATTGGGCTATTCAGTGAAAACAACCGTGCTGGAAAATGGAGCCAACTACCTGGCGCGTCAGCTTGTTTCGCCGTCGCCGCAGCTCACTTCATTTGAGGTGAACCGCCAAGCATTTTTTCTCTACGTGCTGGCGCAGCTAAATCCGAACGTGGCTCCAGATTTGGATAGATTGGTGGCCGAAAACCGTGCCTTGCTAGACCCCTACGGGCGAGCGTTGGTGGCACTGGCCTATGCTCAGCTGGATTTGACGAGTAACCAAATGGAGATGCTGCTAACTGACCTGAATGACAGCGCCATCCTCAGCGCGACGGGCACCCATTGGGAGGATGCTAGCCGGGACATGGGTAACCTGAACAGCAATGTGCGCGGCACGGCCGTCGTGCTGCAAGCGTTAGCCACGCTGGAGCCGGAGAGTCCACTGCTGCCAGGTGCAGTGCGCTGGCTAATGAGTGCGCGCACTGCAAGCGCACACGGTGAGCCGTTGTGGGCGACATCGCATGAAACCGCCTGGACGATCTTTGCGTTGACGGAGTGGCTCGTGGCAACTGGCGAATTAGATGCCAACTATGATTACAGTCTGGAAGTGAATTTGCAGCCGGTGACGGACGGCCGTTTCACCACCAACACCGTCACAGACAGCCGAATGCTATCGTTGCCGCTTGATGATTTACTGCTGGAGGAGGCCAACTTCTTCAACTTTGGGCGTGGGGATGGAGACGGCCGTCTTTACTACACCATGCACCTGGAAAGCAGCATTGCCATGAACTTTGTGCAGCCTGTTAATCGCGGCGTCTCCGTGGAGCGCGTTTATTACGATGCGGCTTGCAATCCAGATACCGAAACCTGTGAACCGATCACCCAAATTGAAGCCGGGCAGCAGGTGCGCGTGGTGCTCACCATCATCACCGAAAATGATTTGGTCTACGCGCGCATCGAAGACCCGATTCCGGCCGGAACTGAGGCGCTTGATCCGGGGTTGAACATCAACTCGCCCACGCAGGGTGGCCAGGTGAACCGCGTGGATGAAGATTATCGCTACGGCTATTGGGGCTGGTGGTATTTCAACCGAATCGAGTACCGGGATGAGCAGGTAGTCTTTTTGGCCAACTTCCTGCCCGCTGGCACCTACCAATATAGCTACTTCCTGCAAGCCACCATTCCGGGCGAATACCAGGTGCGGCCTACCTTTGCCCACGAGACATTTTTTCCAGAGGTAAACGGCCGTTCCGCCGGACTGCTCTTCACCATTGTCCCGTAATCGGTAAGCAGTAATCGGTCATCGGTTCACCGTTTACGGAATACCGATGACCGATTACTGAAAAGCAGGTGATGGACAACATGCAAACTGTCTGCCATCTGCTTTGTCAATTTTTTAACATTCCCCCATTTTTTCACGTTGCCTTAACCTCCTATTGCTATCTATTGATTAAGATAGCAATGTGAAGAAGTTTCGTTAGAAGTAGATTCTAAAATAAAAAAGGTGGTAGTGTGACATAGTGTTTGCCATTTTTCTACAACGTGTCTCAATTTCATAAGAGACGAAACATTGCGTAATACGAAATACGTAATGTAAATGGCGAAAAATCAGACACTCCTGCCCGGCAAGGTGGCGTGAATGGAACCGTATACAGAAGGCATATTTTCCGTTGGTAATCAGGAAATTCATTACGTAGAAGCAGGCAAAAAAGGGCGGCAAATTGCCCTGCTCATTCATGGTTGGTCTAGCTCCTGGTATGCAACCTCCCCTCTATTAGGTCAATTGGCACAGCGTTTTCACGTTATTGCTATTGATCTGCCCGGTTACGGCCAATCCCCCCCGCTGGAAGAAACCACAACCATTCCCGGCTATGCCGAACTTTTAGCCCAACTCATCGGCCAGATTAGCGACGGCCCGGTGGTGTTGGTAGGGCACTCGATGGGCGGCATGATTAGCCTAACGCTGGCCCTGGCGCATCCCATACTGGTAGAGCGCATGGTGCTGCTGAGTCCGACGATAAGCGGCCGTTTATCCACCGCCATCAACCTTTTCATTAGCCCTATCACCATGATGGAGCGATTTGGGTTGGGTAGCCTGGTGGTCACCGCTACCGAGCGTGCCTTTGTTGGGCTGACGGATCGGCTGATGCGCCCGGTCTCTTTCGCCGAGCGCACGGGCATTACCGAGGCAGATTACGAGCGGCTGCGGATGGATGCGCGGCAGCCGGGGCAGGGGCGCGTGCGGGCCGAATGCTACCGGGCGATGTTGGAAAATGACTTAAGCGGCCGTTTAGCCCAAATTGAAACGCCATCTCTGGTGATTTGGGGAGCAGAAGACAACACCGTGCCGCTGCGGGATGCAGGCGTGGTAGCCGATGAGTGGACGGCCGCTGATCTGCGTATTTTGCCTAAAGCGGGCCATTGGCCCCAATTTGAAGCCCCAGACACTACACGTCGCATGGTGGCTGTATTTTTGGGACTGCCGCTCCACAGCAGCGCACTCTTCAAACCTGTGGAAGAGGATGAGCTGGCCCAAATTAACGAAATTGCCCAATTTCTGGTTAACTCCGATGTCGGAACCGATTTGACTTTGCCCCAGCGGACGCGGCTGGCGGCGCAATGCCAGGTGCGCGTTTTTGAACCGGGTGACGTCATTGCTGAAGCGGGAACCACCAGTGATGAGCTGTTCATCATCCAAAAAGGGTACGTGGAAGTGTGGAAGGATCCAGATAACAATTCTGGCACGCACAACCATGAAAAAATTGAGCATGTAGCCAATTTGCGTGCCGGGCAAATTACGGGCGAACTAGCCATGCTGGATCGAGACAAGCGCAGCGCTGATTTGATTGCAGGCGGTGAGGGCGCTACTTTGCTGGCGTTGAGTCGGGAGCGGTTACGGGCATTGGTTGAGGATGATTCAGAGCTAGGCGCGCGTTTCTTGTGGAATATGTCTATCGCCATGTCTACGCGGGTGCGTTTTGTGTTGTGGCAGCTCAATCAGGAGCGCAAAGGCGTAGCAGAGCAGGAAGCTGCTTTTGGCCGCTTGCCCAGCCGGGGTTAAGCAAACTTTTATCTGTAGATAAGGACGCTGGCTATATTTTGGTCAGCGTTTTTGTTTGTGCGGGGAACGGCCGTATGTCACATTTTCCTTACCTGATCATCACACCATATCTATGACATTTGCCACCGGAATTTCTTAGACAGAATCGTTACACTTTAGCATACATTTGGGGAGATTCAGACTCTGATTATCCAGACAACAACCCACACCCACACGGGTTTACCTTCAGGAGATAGCCATGTTAACCACAAATGATTTGATGACCATTGACCCGGAAATTGTGACACAAGATACGCCGCTCCGCGAGGTTGTCACTGCTATGAACCGGGCGAACATACGCCAGGTTTTGGTTGTTGACGGCAAGAAGCTGGTTGGTATTGTGACTGACCGAGATATTCGCCTCGCTGTTAACTCTCCTTTGACGGCCGAAGAGCCCCTGGAACGACTGGAATTGTTGAACGATTATACGGTCGCTGACTGTATGACAACCAATCCACGTACGGTTGCACCAGATACACCTATTCACAAAGTGGCTCAGGTACTGAGCATGTATAAATTTGGGGCATTGCCGGTGGTAGAAAATGAAGAGCTTGTCGGTATCATTACCGTCACCGATTTGTTAAACCAGATGGCTTTGTTGCCAGATCCGGAATCTTAATTTTTCCTCCTGTTTTCACTTCTCCTTGAGGCACCAGACGTCATGCGGCGTCTGGTGCTTTTGCATTTTGGTGGTCTTGCTTCTGAGTGTTTGCTTAGCAGGCCTAATTTTTACACTGATCAATCATCTATTCCTCTTTACAATGGGGATATGCCATTATTGAATTTGTTTACGGCTTCTGCCAAAAACCGTCTAAAAGACCCAACGGCCTTTATCCTGCCGCTGACTGAACCAGTGACGGTGACGCGTACGGAGGACGATTTTTTGCAGGTAGCATGGCAGGAACTCGCTGACCGAACCATTATTTACGTGGGCACTAATCCAGACGATTTGCACGGGATGGTTCAGATTCTTTCTGTGTGTAAGGCTCGTGAAGCAATGGTCGCGGGGTTGAACACGGCCGTTCGTCACTATTTCCGGCTTGAATTTCAGGGTGGGGCTTGGGACGGCCGTTCCCTGCTTGCCGCCGAACGCATTTTGCCCTTACAAAAAGGGGTCAACTTTCGGGATGCGGGGGGCTTTTACACCAAAGAGGGGCAGATGGTGCGTTGGGGCAAGCTGTACCGCTCCGGCAGCCTGACACGGCTAACGCCCTCCGATTTGGCCTATTTGCAGCGGCTAGGCATCCGGTTAGTAAGCGATTTCCGCTCGCCGGAGGAGCGGGAAAAGCATCCGGATCGGTTGCCTGAGATGCCTGGGTTGGTGGAACGGCCGTTGCCGATGGAAAGCGTGGATCGCTGGGAGCGACTGCGCGGTGCCTACGCTATCTTCTTCCGCAAGGGCAAACTAGATGATTACCTGCTGGATGGGTATACGCGAGTGGTGTTGGATAGCAACGCCCACCGCATCGGTGAAATCTTCCAGCGGTTGGCAGACCCGGCTCAACTGCCCGCCGTGCTGCACTGCACGGCAGGCAAAGACCGCACTGGGCTGGTGGTTGCGCTGCTGCTGCTCAGCCTCGGTGTGCCAGAAGAAACCGTGTTGGCCGATTACACCATGAGCAATCATTTTTACGCCCATTTTCGCAAGGGCATCGCGGCCGAACTCAAACAAGTGGCTCCTTGGGGTGTTAACATAGATGATTTGCAGGATTTGCTGCTAGTGAAAGCCAAAACGTTGCAAGGCGCCCTTGCTCATATGCGCCAAAAATATGGCTCGCTAGAAGGCTATTTACGCAATCAGGCAGGCGTCTCCGACGAAACTATTGCCCGCCTGCGCCAAACTTGGCTCGTTGATGTGAATGAACTTGATTTTTAATCAGCAGATTTCGCAGATTTACCAGATTTATCTTTTCAATCTGCGAAATCTTTGATTCTTTTTTATCTTGCCAAAGATAGTATGTTCCACATAACCCTCATCTCCACTTACGATTTAGGTCACCAACCGTTTGGCTTGGCCTCGCCAGCGGCCTGGCTAGAAGCAGCGGGTGCGGAGGTGACCTGTGTAGATATATCGGTACGGCCGTTCCAATCCCAAACTGTCCAGTCTGCCAACCTGATTGCCTTCTACCTGCCTATGCACACCGCCACCCGGCTGGCCGTTCCCCTCATTCAGCGCGTGCAGCGGATTAACCGGGAAGCGCATTTATGCGCCTACGGGCTGTACGCCCCGGTGAATGAACGCTATTTGCGCGAGTTGGGGGTGCAAACCATCCTGGGCGGCGAATTTGAGCAGGGGTTGGTTGATTTAGTGGCGGCACTCCGTGGTGGGCAGCCAATGCCCAGCTTCCCTTCAGTATCACTTCATCGGCAGCAATTTCAACGGCCGTCTCGCCACAACCTGTCCCCACTCACCGCATACGCCCACCTGGACACTTCCAGCGGCAAGCGCGTCGTAGGCTACACGGAAGCGACGCGGGGCTGCAAACATCTCTGTCGCCATTGTCCGATTGTGCCGGTGTATAACGGCCGTTTCCGCATCATTCAGCCAGAGGTAGTGCTGGCCGACGTGCGTCAGCAGGTGGCGGCCGGAGCGCAGCACATCACCTTTGGCGACCCCGACTTTCTCAATGGCCCCGGCCACGCCCTGCCGCTGGTACAGGCCCTCCACGACGAATTCCCCAATCTCACCTACGACGTCACCATCAAGATTGAGCATCTGCAAAAGCACGCCGACGCCCTGCCCCTGCTGCGCGACACGGGCTGCGCCTTTGTCGTGAGTGCGGTGGAGGCGGTAGATGACCGGATTTTGGCCATTTTGGACAAGGGACACAGCCGCGCCGACTTCATTCAGGTGGCTCGGCAGATGCGGCAGATTGGCCTGCCGCTTACGCCCACCTTTGTCACCTTCACGCCGTGGACGACGGTGCAGGGATACATTGATTCGCTGGCGCTACTGGCAGAGCTGGAATTGGTGGAGGCTATTAGCCCCATCCAGTACGCCATCCGGCTGCTGATTCCCGAAGGGTCGCGGTTGCTGAAGCTGGATGCAGTGCGGGATTTGGTAGCCCCCTTTGACCAAGCTGCCCTGGTTTACCCCTGGCAGCACCCCGACCCGGCGGTGGACGCGCTGTACGAGACGGTGTTCAAGCTGGTGAAGGCCAGCCAAAGCGCAGGTGAATCGCGCCAAACGCAGTTTAACCGCATCTGGCAGGCGGCGTTGGCTTTGCTGCCGGAGGCGGAGCAGGCAAGCTGGGCAGCGCGGCAGCCCGTCCTCACTCACCTGGCACGGGCGGTGCCAACCCTCAGTGAAGATTGGTACTGATGAGCGGAGCCCTTCGCGGAGCAGTTTGCTTCCGACCTGGTTTAATTTAGTAATCGGTTGTCAGTAATCTGTCAACGGTTAATGGTTTGCGGTAGGGGCAAGTCCTGGGGGGGATTGGCGCAATGGCTAAAAAGGTGAGGGCGTAGTGCCAGGTGATGCCTGTTGTAAGATTGTTTGCTGCCAAATTGCGTTAAAATAGGCCCATGACTGATTTCTGGAAGCGTAAACCACTTGTCTGGATTGGGCTGGGCCTGCTGAGTATCTTGTTGCAAGGTTGGCGCTGGATGCAGTTTGAAGCGGCCGTGTGGCAAGCGGGCATCGGCAATGCAGCGCTCACCGAGCGGCTGACAATGGACCCCATCGGCAATACGTTGGCGATTGTGGCCTTCGTCAGCATGAGCTGCGTGGTCGCTTTAACGGTATATCGGCTCAATACGCGCATTACCATTCCGGTGTCTGGCTGGTGGGCCATTCCGTTACTGTCCATTGCTGGGCTGGGCATTATGCTTTACCTTTCTACTATTCCAGAAACGACTATTTGCTATCCTAGCGGTGCGTGCCAGGTCATACAACAAAGCGAATACGGCGAAATTTTGAACGTACCCGTTGGGATTTGGGGGGCGTTGGGCTATTTTGCTATTTTGGCTACCTGGAGCGTTAGCTTGATTGGCTCTTCGCGTTTGCTGCGCGTTGTACCCTGGGCATTGCTTGCGCTGACCCTTTTGGGGGTTCTCTTTTCGCTCTACTTCACTTTTTTAGAGCCATTTATTATTGGCGCGACCTGCCCCTGGTGCCTCACTTCTGCCATTTTGATGACAATTTTGTTTTGGCTAAGTGCTGAAACAGTACAAAGTTTGCGTTTGGAACAGGCTTTATACGGTTAGCCTTGTATTTAGTGGTCACTTGATTTATTATGTGACTACACTGATGCGTGTGAATTACGGAGGCTACGATGGAAGCATCTACAGGTATTCGAGAATTAAAAGAGCAGCTAAGTGCCTATATTCGCCGGGTAAAATCCGGTGAAACAATTGTGATTACAGATCGAGGGAAGCCAGTTGGTCGGTTGGTTCCGTATTCTGAATCGTTGCGCGACAAGTTGGATGTGATGGCGCAAGCGGGCTTCATCCGTTGGGACGGACACAGGCTAACGCCACATGAACAAATTGCCAAGAATAACAGTGAGCAACTTGTATCCGATTTGTTGCTGGAGGATCGTGATTGATTGTTTATCTGGATGCGAGTGCGTTGGTCAAGCGTTACGTTCAGGAATTGGGAACGGTTGAGGTTAATCAACTTATTGTCCAGGCAGAAGCAGTTGGTACCTCTATCATTTCGCGGGCAGAAACGGCCGCTGCTTTGGCTAAAGCATATCGTCTCAGCGTACTCTCACAAGGCAATGCTGAACAGGCAGTTGGGTTCTTTCGGGAAGAGTGGCCTAGTTTGATTCGGGTTCAACTTTCTGAAACCGTTGTGCGTCGGGCGGATTTTGTTGCTTGGGAACATAGCTTACGTGGATTTGATGCCGTTCATTTGGCGTCTGCCTTGCTGTGGCAAGAGCAACTAAATCAGGAACTTTTATTTGCCACTTTTGACCGCTCGCTGTGGCTGGCGGCACAGCAGAGCAAGCTCGTACCGTTTCCCCAAGATTTGTCACCCTTTTTGGCAAAGGGACGGAAGAATGGCTGACCAAGATAAACCGCTTATTGACTGGAAAGTAGAAAGCCAGCGGTTTAATGGGGTGGCGACAAAGTATGAAAAATATCGCCCGACGTATCCCACTGCGTTGATTGAGGATCTGATTTCGCTTTCTGGCATTCAGCCGGGGTCTGCCATTTTGGAGATTGGCAGCGGCACGGGCAAGGCAACTCGCTTGTTTGCCCAACGAGGGCACAGCATTCTCTGCCTGGAGCCAGGTCAAAATTTGATTGACGTTGCCAAAGTTGCGTTATCTGCTTATCCGCAGCTTCGTTTTGAAAAGGCTCGCTTTGAGGAGTGGGATGCCGGGGAGAAACGGTTTGATCTGATTTATTCGGCGCAGGCGTTTCATTGGGTGCCGCAGGAAGTGCGCTATGTGAAAACGGCCGTTCTCCTCAAACCAAAAAGGCATCTGGCCACGTTCTGGAATATGTACCCAGGATTTCCTGGCGCATTGGGTGACGCTCTGGACAAGATTTATGTGGAGACTGTGCCAGAAATTGTGGGTGAGAAGTTCGATCCCCAGGAAGTGATTGCGCAGCGGAAGAAATCGCTGGAAGCGGAGGCGAATTTTGAGAATGTGCAGGTTCGCACTTATCCGTGGACGGCCGTTTACACAACAGAGGCGTATTTGGGCTTGCTCGGTACCTACTCTGACCATCTGCGTTTAACGGAGCCAAAGCGACAGCGATTGTTTGCCGCAATTGCTGATTTGATTGAAGAGAACGGGGGTGTTATTGAACGGCCGTATCTAGGCGTTCTCTATTTTGCTCAACGAAAGTAGGATACAGTGGCTGGTGGCTATTGTTTGTACCAGCCACTAATCACTAACCGCTAACTTAAAACGGCCGTTCGTATCTTCGTTTCGCTGGTGAGGGTGCGGTGAATCGGGCAGCGGTCTGCAATGTCTGCCAGGCGCTTGATTTGTGCCTCGTCTAAATCTCCATCAAAACTTATTTCACATTCAATAATGTCTACTTTGGCCTTGCCCTGCGTCTGGCAATCTTCACATTCGTCGGCAGAAATTTTGCGGTGGTTGAGGGTGAGGGAAACGGTTTCAACCGGCCACTGCTTGCGCCGAGCGTAAAGGTGCACGGTCATTACTTTGCAGGCGGCTAGTGAACTGAGCAGCAGATCATATGGGCTGGGGCCTGCGTCATCGCCACCGTCGCGGATTGGCTCATCGGCCAAAATGGCGTGGTTGCTGGCCTGAATTTCAACTTGCAGGTTCTTGAGGCTGCGGGCGGTTACGGTCATGATGGTCTCCTGTGCAAATTATGAATTATGAAGGATGAATTAGGTTCTGGGCTACGGCCGTATCCAATACCCAGATGAGCGTGCCGTGCGTGGGTTGGATGCGCTGGGCAGGGAGCCGATCTGGCTGGTAGGGGCCGTAAAGTACGTTTTGTAGCATAGTTGCTTTGCTGCCACCGCTCACTAAAAAGATGATGTGGCGGGCGCAGTTGATAATTGTGGGGGTGAGGCTGATGCGCTGGGCGGGACGGCCGTCATAATTTACTGTGACGCTGACGACCCATTCTGACTGCTGTGGTGGCGAGCCGGGAAAGAGGGAGGCGGTGTGGCCATCGCTGCCCATGCCTAGCAAAACCACATCGAAGATGGGCGGCGCGCCAGCTTGGGCAATGGTTTTTAGCTGAGTTGTGTAATCAGCAACGGCCGTTTCCACAGCATATTCACCCTTAGCTCGGTGAATATTTTCTTTGGGGATGGGCACGTTTTTGAGCAGTAGCGTGTTGATTTGCCTAAAATTGCTGCCGGGATCGTCTGGTGGCACCAATCGCTCATCCCCCCAAAAGAGGTGGGTTTGCTGCCAGGGCATTTGGTCACGGTACGGCCGTTCTCCCCACAGTTTGTAAATGCTGGCTGGGGTTCCACCGCCAGAGAGGGCGATATTGAAACGGTTGCGTTGGGCAACAGCTTCTTGGGCCAGCTCAGTGAGCAACCGTGCGCCAAACTGGTTGAATGATTCGGGTGAATCCAGAATATGTAGCGTGAATGGTTTAGTCATGTAGCAAATCCATTCCGGCCCAGGCCGTGCCCAACAGTGCGACTTGCGGATTGCATATCACTTGCACTGGCATTGCCAAAAGCAAGCTAGAAAAGCGGCCTTTGTCTCCAAACTCAGAGATGAATCGCTCCGTTTGCAGCAGGTTGAGCAGGCGGGGTGGAATGCCACCGCCCAGGTAAACGCCACCTGTGGCCAATACTTTTAGTGCCATGTTGCTGGCTTCAGCGGCCAAAATATCTACAAAAAGTTGCACCGTTGCTGTGCAAATGTCGGCCGTTTTGGCCAACCCTGCCTCTACAATCACCGGTGTGGGATCATCGGCCTGTACGATTTGCTCACGTAGCCATTCTGGTTCCTGGAAACGGCCGTCCTGCCGCCAAAATTCGTACAGATTGGGTATACCACTGCCAGAGCAGACGCGCTCGAAGCTGACGTGGTCAAATTTCTGCTCCAGATAGGCCTGAAGTGCTCGCTGCTCCGCGTTGGTGGGGGCAAAGGAAGCGTGCCCCCCTTCAGAAGGGTGGGCCTGGTAGCGCTGTCCATCCCAGGTGAGGAATGCTTCGCCTAGACCGGTGCCCGGGGCAATCACGGCAATGGCCCCACTTGGTTCGACTTGCCCTTCGTTAATCGTTGCTAGATCATCGGTTTGCAGATGGGGCACGGCGTTGGCAATGGCTTCCAGGTCGTTGAGCAGTGCTACGTGTTCAATGCCAAAGGTTTGGCTGATGGTGGCAGCGTCAATTATCCAGGGTAGGTTGGTAATTTGGGAACGGCCGTTTACCACCGGGCCAGCGACGCCAAAGCTGGCAGCTTCAATGCCGACAGCCTTGTCTTGCAAAAATTGGGCAATGATTGCCTCTAACGAGGTGAAACGGCCGCTTGGAAAGGTTTGTAAATGCAGGGGATGGCGCGACTCAACCGAAACGGCTGTCGAAAATAGCGCGAGTACTGTTTTCGTGCCGCCAATATCGCCAGCAAGTAGCATCGTTTCTCCTTCGTAAATGTTGCGTATTGCGTATTTCGTAAAAGCTGACGGAATACGCAATACGATTTTCATTCACGGTGTTGAACCAGTATTCAAGACGATTCCTTGTTTTTAACTGTCTTGCACCTGCACACCACGCCAGAAGGCCACATGATCCTTAATGTTGCTGGCAGCGTCTTTAGGGGTGGGATAATACCAGGCTGCGTTTTCGTTTTTCTGCCCATCTACTTCAATGGTGTAATAACTGGCGACGCCTTTCCAGGGGCAGGTTGTTTGGTAGCTGCTTTCCTTAAAATATTCACGGTTAATGCTGTTAATCGGAAAGTAATGATTGCCTTCAACCATTTCGGTTTGGTCACTTTCTGCTAACACAACACCATTCCAGATTGCTTTTGCCATCTTGTTTTCTCCTTAACTTAATAATTTGGTAAAGGGGTGACTTCTGTTTGAGAGTTTGGGGATGCTGCCTATTCCTCCGTATCGGCCGTTTTTAGAATTTGCAGCAGCAGTTCAAATTCATCACGACAGTCTGGGCACATGTCGAGATGGGTTTCGACCAGTGGCATGAGCTGTCTGGCTTCTTCGTTATCTGCCACCAGCTCAACGTACTCATCCAGCAGCGCATATGCTTCATCGCAGGAGTAGGTGCCTTCTAGCGTTTTTTCCAGGCGGTGCATCAGATCTACCATATTTTGCTGGTTCATAGCAGGAACGGCCGTTTCGCCACTGGCAAAGTGGTTGGGTTCGTTTATATCTGGGTTTGATCTGCTAAACAGATTCTTGATCTGGTTCCAAATAGTCATGGTTACTTTGTTGAGACATACCTTTTGTTCTTGCCCTGTTTGATGGGTTTGTGGACGCTGTTCTTACTTGGTGCAAAAAAAGGTCACTTTTTTAGACAGTGCTTAATCAAAAACCTGCAAAATATCTCCGGGGGTGTATCCATCTTTCGCCAAACTTTTCTTTAGTTTAACCCTGGCATCATGCAGCAGCTTGTATACGGCGTTTGGCTTCATCTCTAATTTGCTGGCGATATGGTTGGTAGATTTGCCATTTATCACCGAATCAACGAGGGCAGTGCGCTGGCGCTCCGTTAAATCATGGTCAATGAGCTTTTGCACGTAAGCAAGAAGTTCGGCGCGAGCGGTGCGATTTTCTGGAGTTGGTGCTTGGTCAGCCACAAAGCTGGGAGTGTAGTCACCGCTACCATCCGACTCTGTGATGCCATCTAGGGAGCTGTCTTGCCAGCGTTTGCGACGTAATTCCGTTAAGGCGACAGAGACAGCAATTTTGTGGGCCCAGGTGGTAAATTTGCTGCGTCCGGCAAAGCTATCTAAATTGTCTAGCACTTTGAGCACGGCTTCTTGGGCAAAATCATCGGCCTGGGTGTGGAATTCTGGGGCGGAGGTGTTGACTCTGGCGAGCAAACCTCGTTTAAGTCCATTGGTTAAAACTGCACTGAGATCAGCAACGGCCGTATCATAATTAGGGTGTTCTGGCCGAAGTTCAGCCAGCCATTGTTCATTGGTTCGTTTTGTAGTCACATGCAGGATTATACCGAAAATTTATCGTTAGAGCCGTTTCTCATCTTATTTCAATGCAAAGGCTTGACGTTTTGTTTATAATAGTGCCACTTACCTTTAGCTGTTACTATCGCGTGCCGTAATAGCTGCCCCACGACGTCGTCGGCACCTGGAGTTCCCGACCAACTTTCAGTAGATGGTATAGCTCAGTAGTTTGCAGGAGATATGTCTGATATGAAAGAGTCAATGTCGATCCAAAAGTTCAACGAGTTGTTATTAAAAGCTGGCAAGTCTGAAGATACTCTGATGACTGCTCTACGCCAATTGACCAAAGTGTCTGACCACAAAGAGTTGTCTGCCTTGCGGAAGCAAGAAGTTTGGGGTTGGTACTGGGATTGGTAACATTTGGGATGGTGGGGCTACGGCCGTAAAATACTATCCTCCTTCTTTTTGATTGTGTGTAGAGGTCGGCTGCACACAATCATGAGCCTAAATTTCACCAAATTCTGCCAAAAAAAATAAAAAATGGATTTTGTTTAATGATTGACATGGCAGAAGTGAGTGCCGTTTTTGAGCAGCAGCCAGAGGTCGCTGCCTGGCCAGCCATGCAGGATGTGTGGCACCATTACGCTAAAAATCCTAGCTCGTGGCGGCTACCAGAACTGGCCTGCCGTGCCGTTGGCGGTGATGTGGCTGCTGTGGTGTCGTTGGTAACGGCCGTTGCCTGCTGCCACATTAGTATCGTGCTGGTTGACGATATTTTGGATGATGATCCCAAGGGACTTTATCGGCAGTTAGGTGCGGGGGTGGCAGCTAACCTGGCACTGGCCTTTCAGGCGGTGGCTTACCGCATTGTGCAGGGGACAACAGGAACGGCCGTTCCCCTGCTTTTGGCCGAACTTGCTCACCTAAACCTGAAAACCGCGCAAGGGCAGCATCTGGATGTTCAGCCAGAATTAAACGAAGCTCACTATTGGGCAACGGTAGAAGCCAAAAGTATGCCTTATTACGGGGCAGGGTTTTATTTGGGGGCGTTGGTCGGCGGGGTAGATACGGCCGTTGCCCACCAACTCCGTCACTTTGGCCATCTTATTGGCAAGCTCATCCAGGTAAGTGATGATTTGGCAGATGTTTACCAAACACCAGCCAGCCCTGACTGGCAGCGCGGTGGCGGAAATTTGGCAATTTTGTATGCGCGTTTGGCAGACCATCCTGATCAGGCCAGATTTGAAGAATTGCTGCCCCAGGTCAACCAGCCAGCCATGCTAGAAGAAGCCCAACAAATTTTGCTACGCAGTGGTGCGGCCAGCTATTGCGTCTTTCAGATGATGGAAATTGCCCAGGAAGCGCGGTCTGTTTTAGATAGCTGCCACCTGGCCCAGCCAAAATTATTGCAACAATTTTTGTCTGAACGCGTTGAGCATCTTTTTGAACTTTTAGAGGAAAATAATATGCCGCTACCAGAAGAGCTAGCAGCGGCACTGTTGATTTAATTGAGGTTGTTTGAGATAAATTATTCTTCGCTGACAGAGGTGAAGCGGTAGCCCGTACCCCGCTCGGCTACAATGTAGGTGGGTTCGTTGGGATTTACCTCAATTTTACGGCGTAGCCGGTGTACATGCACATGCAGCCGATCCTCCTGCGCTTCTTCCATAGGCCAAATGCGGTTTAGCAAGAAATCTGTGGTTACAATTCGCCCGGAGTTGCGTACTAGAATGTACAGCAGCTTGGTTTCGGTGGGGGTGAGCGAAATGGGGTCTCCCTCTACCAACGCTTCGCGGTTGGGGAAGTTAACCATGAGGCGGTCATCAATGCGGGTAGTGGATTCCAGCGTGTAGTTGTAATCGCCCATGCGGCGCAGCACGCGCCCAACCCGTGCTTTTAGCTCTTCAGGGTTAAATGGCTTTACAATATAATCTTCGGCGTACTGTTCCAGCCCTTCGATAATTGTTTCTTCGGTATTTACGGCCGTTAGCATAATAATCGGCATGTCGCTAAATTCCCGCACGGCATGGCAAAATTCAAAACCGCTCATCACGGGCATATGCAGGTCAACAATAGCCAGATGGGGCATTCCGTGCCGGTTGATTAACTTGAGTGCATCCTGGCCAGAGGCGGCTGTCATCACTTGGTAGCCAGCCTGTTCTAGCGTGTGTTGCACAATCCGCAGGGTAAACGCATTATCATCTACAGCAATAATTTTTTGTGATTCAATTGGTGAGTCAAGCATAAGGCAGCTTCTTTCTTATTTTTTAATTCATTGGACTAATGAATTGGTAATGGCTGTTAGTAATTGGTAAATTGTTGAGATTGTTAGCTAGGACGTGTATCTTACAAACCGTAAGATTTGAGCAAGTATAACTGAATACGGCCGTAAGATAAAGTAAAAAAAGGCGAGAATAGTACCAAAGAAATTCTGTTTTCAGGCACAAAAACCAATTTATCTCTCCTCGGTTAAAAATTGCCGCTTACCTCGTTTCTGTTAGAATTTCATACCTTGATTATCTTTGCCCTTGTCATCTGCATGTGTTATAACTGAGATGGTAAATGGGATATATTTCACAAATAGTTTGTGAACATTAAAAGGCAACGTCTACAAAACCCGCAGGCAGCGTAACGGAAACATTTTGCACTGCTCTGCCGGGTTTTTGTTATCGGCTGAATACTGGCTAAGCAAATCACAAAAAGTCCTTTAAATTGAGTGCCCCGTCCTATTGTGATTTGCTTAAGTAAAACCGGGAAAAACGGCCGTCCCATCTTATCAAGTGGAGGAAGAACACCCGTGCAAAGTGAGTGGCAATTTATCGTCTTGTTTGTGCTGCTGGCTCCCATATTTCCAGTAGCGCCCATCGTTATAAACCGACTTCTTGGCCCGCAAAAACCCAACCCAATTAAGCAGCAAACCTATGAATGTGGTGTTGAAACTGTGGGGGATGCCTGGGTTCAGTTCAAGGTTCAGTATTACATTTATGCCCTTGTTTTCGTCATCTTCGATATCGAAGCTGTGTTCCTGTTCCCCATTGCGGCAGCATATGACCAGCTAGGCCTCTTTGCCATTGGCGCTGCTGTCGTCTTTATCGTTTTGTTGGCTGATGGTTTGTTGTATGCCTGGGGACGCGGCGTGCTGGAATGGATTTAGACGGAGTAGCGCATGAGCTTTAATCTTCTAGAGTTTATTTTAAGCATTTTGGATTTTACCGCTGGCGATTATTTAGCTGGCGTTTGGGGAGACGAACCCTGGGTTAGCGTTGTGCTAGACATCATGGGCATTCTCATTGTCGCCACCATTCCGCTGCTGATGGTTTTTATTGTGGGCTGGACAGAGCGCAAGGTGTTGGCACGTATGCAGGATCGCATAGGGCCAAACCGCGTGGGTGGTAAATATGGCGCACTGCAAATGGTGGCCGATGTGGTCAAAATGATGACCAAGGAACTCATTGTTCCGGCTGGCGCAGATAAGGTCGCTTACTTTTTAGCACCTTCGCTGGCTGTCATTACCTCTGCTTTGTTATTTGCCGTTTTGCCATTTGCACCGGGCGTTATTGGTGTAGACCTCAATGTTGGGATTTTCTACATTCTCTCCATCAGCTCTGTGTCGGTTGTGGCGATTTTGTTGGCCGGATGGGGATCGAATAATAAGTATGCGCTTTTGGGTGCTTTCCGGGCTGTGGCGCAGTTAGTGAGCTACGAAGTCCCCATGATTCTCTCTTTGCTCGTTCCTATTATATTGGCTCGCTCCATGTCTACGGTAGATATTGTTGGTGCACAAGCCATTCCGTTTGTTGTTTTTGCCCCAATTTCTGCCTTGATCTTCTTTGTTTCTGCATTGGCAGAGACTGGGCGCTCTCCTTTTGATTTACTTGAAGCTGAATCTGAAATTGTGGCCGGTTTCCACACGGAATACACTGGTATGGTGTTTGGCCTTTTTATGGCGGCTGAGTATATGGCCATCATGTTTATGTGTGGTCTTTTTTCTACGGCTTATTTGGGCGGGTATCGCTTCTTTGGTTTGGAAGAGATTGTTTTGGCCAATGGGTTTGAACTGGGGCGCGGTTTGGGCGTGTTGATTTTGCTTATCAAGTCGGCGCTGGTGTTCTTTGTTTTCATGTGGCTGCGGGGGACGCTGCCGCGCTTCCGAATTGACCAATTGCTGAACTTTAACTGGAAATTTATGGTTCCGTTGACGTTGGTGATTTTGCTGTCTGTGGCGCTGCTGGATCGGCTGGCGCTGGACTTGATTCCTGGCATTACGGAAGATAGTTGGGTGCGTGCGGCCGTTCATTTAGTTAGTAATCTCATTATTGGGTTTGCGGGTCTGGAGGTGTTGCGCCAGGCAGCGCGCCGCCAACGGAAATTGCATAATATAACGAGCCCCATCCTGGCAGTGGCAGAAAATGAAGGCCAGCCCGTTGATGTAGCCGAGGAAATGGAACCTGCTCATGATCACCATCATGAGGCCGTTCCTGCCCATTAAATTTGCACTGCATGTGTGCCAAGTATCGGTAATCAGAAGTCAGTAGTCAGTTTTCAGTGAACGCTTCCCAATAGTAGCAGGGCACACTGATAACTGTATACAGATTACTGAACACTGGTAGTAGCGGAGGCGCACAAAAAACTTTTGCCTTCACAGGAGTAGACTTGTGACGCTTGAGCAAGTAATTTTTATTTTAGTTAGTTTGTTAACAGTGGGGACAGGCATTGTGGTGGTTACAAACCGCAATTTGTTCCACGCTGCCCTGGCAATGATGGCATCCTTTTTGGGTGTTGCCGGGCTGTATATTTTGCTGGATGCGGGCTTCTTGGCTGCTGCCCAGCTTTTGGTTTACATTGGCGCTATCTCGATTTTGATCATTTTTGCCATCATGTTAACCCGCCGGATGATGCAGGCGCGTGAAGCGGCTTTTAATTCCCAGGCGGGGCTGGGTTTGCTAACGGCCGTTGGCACATTTGCCCTGCTTGCCTCCGTTATTGTGCGCTGGTGGGGGGTAGAAACGGTAAACGGCCGTCCCCAAGTGCCGGACAATGTGTTGCAGGGGGCAGTTGTTGCCTTGGGTGAAGCGTTTGTAAGCCCCAGCGGGTACGTGATTCCCTTTATCATGGCCTCTGTTTTGCTGTTAGCGGCTCTCATTGGTGCCATTTATATTGCCTGGCCGGCAGAATATTCGGAGGATGAAGCATGATTCCATTATCTTGGTACCTCCTGGTTGCGGCCTTACTGTTTTGCGTGGGATTGTACGGGGTGGTGGCTCGTCGTAATGCGGTTGCCATTTTAATGTCGGTTGAGCTGATGCTAAACGCTGTGAATATCAACCTGGTTGCATTTTGGCGGTACGGCTCTGTGTTGAATCCGGGCGCACCGCCGGTTGGTTGGGCCTGGACGATTTTTGTGCTGACCGTTGCCGCTGCGGAAGCGGCCGTTGGTCTGGCACTTATTATTTCCATTTATCGCCGTCGAGATTCAGTTATCGCCGAAGAGTTGGACTTGCTAAAGAACTAACGACGGTTATCGGTGAACCGTAATCGGTAAATTCACTGATTACTGATAACCGATTACTGATTACCGAAACAACGGGAAGAGTTTCGCCTTATGTCACAAGAAACATTACAAACTTTAACCTGGCTGATTCCGGCTGGCCCCCTTTTGGTGTTTTTCCTGATTGTGCTGTTTACCAAGCATAATCGGACATTGAGCTGGGGGTTGGCTTGGGCTGGTGTGATTGCCTCATTAGTTATCAGTTGGACAATCGCCTTCCATATGTTTGGCATCTACCTGAATGACGACATCAGCCACCCGCATGAGCTGTTGGAGCATCCGGTGCAGATTGCTGACACGGTGGATTGGTTACCCATTGGCGATTACGCTGAAGGCACCTGGTTGGAATTGGGCGTGTCGGTTGATCCGTTAACGGCCGTTATGCTATTCATGGTTCCCTTCGCTGTCTTCATGATTTTCATTTACAGCGTAGGCTACCACAACTATGGCAAGCCACCGGGAACCGTGCGCGGTACACCCAATCATGGTAAAGAAGAGCCAATGTTCTCCCGCTTCTTTGCCCTAATGAGCCTTTTTGCCGGAGCGATGCTGCTGCTGGTGGTATCAGACAATTTGCTCATGCTCTTCATTGGTTGGGAGATCATGGGCTTTTGCTCTTACTCGCTCATTGGCTTTTGGTATGCACGCGATTACCATTTAGAACCCGGTGACATTCCCCACATTTCCCCAAGAAAAGCAGCTATTAAAGCATTTATGACCACCCGCGTAGCGGATGTGGTGATGCTGCTGGGTATTGTTTTCTTTTACCGCACTTTTGGTACGCTAAACTTTAGCGAAGCATTGAGCGCACACAGCCTGGAACATGCGATCGTGGAGATTGGCGTTGGCTTGTTGGGCGTGATGGCACTGCTCATCTTCACCGGAACGGTGGGTAAATCGGCACAATTTCCCTTGCACGTCTGGCTACCGGACGCGATGGAAGGCCCCACGCCTGTTAGCGCCACCATCCACGCAGCCGCGATGGTTTCTGCCGGTGTTTACCTCATCGTGCGAATTTTCCCGCTCATTTCTGTAGCCATTGAAGGCACGGGGGCTGGCTGGGTGATTGCCGGCATTGGGGCGTTTACAGCCTTGATGGCTGCAACCATTGCCGTCGCTCAAAACGACGTGAAGGGCGTGCTGGCTTACTCTACGATTTCGCAGCTTGGCTTTATGGTGGCGGCCATTGGCATTGGCGCTTACATTGCCGCTGCGTTCCATCTTATTACCCACGCTTTCTTCAAGGCACTGCTATTCCTGGCTTCCGGTTCGGTGATTCACGGGATGGAACATGGGGCAGAGCATGTGCATGACCACCACACCGACCCGCAGGATATGCGCTACATGGGTGGCCTCCGCCATAAGATGCCGATTACCTTCTGGACATTTTTGATTGGTGGCTTGTCGCTTTCTGGTTTGCCGTTCATTACCGCTGGGTTCTGGTCTAAAGACGAAATTTTTGCGGACGCCTGGTACGTTTGGAATAATGACAAAGAGATTATTGGCCTGATTGTGCTGATTATGCTGGCGTTGGCAGCTTTCTTGACGGCGTTTTACACCATGCGGCAGATTAGCCTGACCTTTTTAGGCAAGCCACGCACGCCGCTGGCGGAACATGCCCATGAGAGCAACGGCTTCATGACACTCCCGCTAGTTTTGCTTTCCTTTTTTGCGGTGGCGGCTGGCTGGGTGGGTATTCCCGATAATTTCCTGGGTACAGAAAAGGGTGAAACCTTTGTTAACCTATTCCATCATTTTGTGGGGGCGACGATTGAGGAGCCAATCGCAGAGCTTTATAAGCATGACTTTGTAGCGCACAAAATCGAGACGTTGCCCTGGAGTTGGGAACCGTTGTTCATTTCTGTTGTGGTGGCGGTTGGTGGCATTGTCCTGGGTCTTTGGATGTATGCCCGTAAACCGCTTACCAAAGGCCAGGATGATCCGTTGATACGGCCGTTGGGCCCCCTCCACAACTTCCTGCAAAACAAGTGGTACTGGGATGAGTTGTACCAGGCTGTTTTCATTCGCCCGGTGGTTTACTTCTCTGAGGTGATTGTCTTTGAAGTAATGGACAAAGGCGTCATTGATGGCATTCTTCACTTGGTTGCCCGCATTTTCTATGCCATTGGGCACGCAGCCAAAGTCACCGAGGAGGCCGTCTTTGGCCGCGCTGTAGATTGGGTAAAAGACCAATTCCTGGCCCTAACGCGCGAGGTGCGCCAACTGCAAACGGGCAAGGTGCAGGAATATGTGTTGGTTTCTGGCCTTATTGCCGCTGCGCTGGCCTTCATGATTATTTTCCTGATCAATTACGGTTGGTCGGATCAAATCAGGAGTTTTTTGTTCCCATAAATTGGGGCTGACTTGGGACTTATTTGAAAAGCCACAGAGGAAAAAGAGGAATCTGAGAAATGAACCACCCCCTCAAAACTCTCTGTGCTCTCTGTGGCTAGACTACTAGGTATTTCACATGGATTTTATTCAAGACAACCTGCTGAATTTAACCATTTTCTTCCCGACATTGGCGGCGCTCATTATATTTTTACTGCCAGAGGACGAGAAGAATCTGATTCGCCGCCTCACGTTTGTGTTGAGCCTCGTGCCAATTGTCTTTGTGCTGATTATGTGGTTCAACTACAATCGCTCTACCGCCGACGTCCAGTTTGAGGTGTTTGCCGAATGGTTTCCAGCAATTGGTGCCAATTACCACATAGGTATTGACGGCATTAGCCTGCCGCTCTTTTTACTAACGGTCATTTTGACACCGCTGGCTATTTTGGCCTCGTTCAGCATTGAAGAGAAAGTACGAATGTACATGGTGCTGTTCCTCATTATGGAAACGGCCATGTTGGGCTTGTTTGCCTCGCTCGATTTGATGATCTTCTTTGTCTTTTGGGAGTTTGGCCTGGTTCCGATGTATTTCCTCATCAAGTTGTGGGGTGGCAAAGACCGGGATTACGCTTCGTTTAAGTTCTTTATTTACACGATGGCCGGAAGTTTGGGTTTGCTGCTCTCCATCCAGGTGATTGGTCTCTCGATGGGGACGTTTGACATTCCCACTTTGATGGATATTTGGGTGAACACGACCAGCGGCACGTTGGCTGGCACGGGTCTGGATGTAGGGGTTGTGAAGTCCATCGCCTACTGGGCATTCTTCATTGCTTTTGCCATCAAGGTGCCAATTTGGCCGTTCCACACTTGGTTGCCAGATGCACACACCCAGGCACCTACGGCCGGATCAATGATTTTAGCGGGCGTTTTGCTGAAGCTGGGTGCGTATGGCTTTGTCCGATTGGTTATTCCGTTGTTCCCACAGCAGGCAAACCAGACGGCCGTCATCCTGGCGTGGCTCGGTGCAGCAAGCATCGTGCTGGGTGGGTTTGCTGCCTTTGGTCAGTGGGATTTCAAACGATTGGTCGCTTACTCCTCCATTAACCACATGGGTTTTGTGGTGTTGGGGATTGCGGTGATGGCCTTTGCTTACGGCCGTACCTTTACTGACGCAGGTGTTAGCACAGATGCCATCATGGCTACCAGCGGTGCCGTCTTCCAGATGGTGAACCACGGGCTTTCCGCAGCCGGCATGTTCTTCCTTGTTGGCGTTATCTACGACAGGGCACACACGCGAGATTTGAAAGAGTTTGGCGGTATCTGGACCATCATGCCCGTTTTTGGCACCATTCTGATTTTTACCAGCATGGCCTCGCTTGGATTGCCGGGTTTGAACGGTTTCGTCAGCGAATTTATGATTGTGCGCGGCACTTGGGGCATCAATTATTTCACGGTTCAGCTAGCGATCTCTATGCTGGGCTTGTTGATGACGGGTGCTTACATTTTGAAGGGCATTGGCGAAACGCTGCACGGGCCTGTGAAAGAAAAATGGGCTTCCCTGCCAGATATGACATTGCGTGAACATTTAGTCATTTGGCCACTCATGGCTCTCATGCTCAGCTTGGGCATCTGGCCACAGTGGATTTTAGTCTTTATCAACGACACAATTACAAAACTGTTTTAGTGCAAAGAAGTTCAACTTCTCCGGGGAGTTGAACTTCTTACGTTGCACAATGCGGGAAGAGAATTTATGGAATTTCCCTTTTTATCAATCATCACGCTGTCTCCGATAGCGGCGGCCATTATTATCCTCATGCTTCCCAAAGAGCGTGGGGAAAATGCGCGCATGTTGGCGTTGGCAGCCACAATTATCGGCCTGATTTTGTCAGCCTACGTCTATTTCTCCTACAATGCCAATTTGCCAGTCGCAGGAACACAGTGGGCAAATACGCTGCAATTTGAGGAATCACACGCCTGGATACCCAGCATTGGCATTAACTACTACCTGGGTGTGGATGGCTTGAGCGCAACGCTGGTGTTTCTGACGGCAATCGTTGGGGTAGGCGGTACGCTCATCTCCTGGGGCATTGAAGATCGGCCACGCGAATTTTTTGCCTTTTTCATGCTTTTGGTAGCTGGTGTGCATGGTGTATTTGTGGCGGTAGACGCTTTCTTGCTCTTCTTCTTCTACGAGCTGGCGGTATTGCCCATGTATGTCATGATTGTCATCTGGGGATGGAAGGAACGGCGCGAATACGCGGCGATGAAGCTGACGCTTTACCTGCTCATTGGCAGTTTCATCTCCTTTATCGCCTTCCTGGTGCTCTACTTCCAACTGCCAGAACCAACCTTTGACCTGCGCGTGTGGGCTGAGGCTGATTTTGCCACCAATTTGCAGATTATCTGGTTCTTGCCCCTATTCCTGGGCTTTGCGGTGTTGGCGGGTACATTCCCCTTCCACAACTGGTCTCCTGATGGACACGTGGCGGCGCCAACGGCCGTTTCCATGATTCATGCAGGCGTTCTAATGAAGCTGGGTGCGTATGCCTCCATGCGCGTCGGTATCCAGATTTTGCCAGAAGGCACCGTCTACTGGATGCCATTTATCATCTTGCTCACGCTGGTTAACGTACTATACGGTTCGTTTATTGCCATGCGCCAGCGAGACATGAAATACCTCATCGGCTACTCCAGTGTCAGCCACATGGGCTTGGTGGCGATGGGTTTTGCCGCTATGAACATGAACGGCTTCATCGGCGCAGGGGTGCAAATGGTGAGTCACGGTATTATGACCGCCCTCTTCTTTTCTGTGGTGGGCATGGTGTATGACCGCGCCCATACCCGCAACATGGACGACCTTAGCGGGATGGCTAAAGTGCTGCCCTGGGCAGCCGTCGCTTTCATTATTGGTGGTTTGGTTTCTATGGGTATGCCCGGACTTTCCGGCTTTGTGGCCGAATTCCCCATTTTCCTGGGTGTCTGGGAGGGCAACGGTCTGGGTCTCACCGGTACGGCCTTTGCGCTAAATCCGGCCAACTACTACCGTTGGATTGCTATTCTTTCTGCACCGGCCATTGTGATAACGGCCGCATACGTTCTCCGTGCCGTCGGCAAAGTGTTCTTTGGCGAATACGATGCAGAAAAATGGCATGACATGCGCCCCAGTTTGGCAATTGACAAGGTCGTTTATGTGGGTTTTGCTGTTATTTTGATTGTTATCGGCGTTTATCCCCAAATAATCGTGCCGATGGTTGAGTCTGGGGTTCAGCCAGTGGTGGCTCGTTTGCAAGAAGCACAGCAAGCTTTCACAATTTTGGATACAGTGCAAGTTGGTGCCCATACCCTGCGGGATGGGGCAAGCAATCTATTGCAATGGTTGGGAGGTGCATAAGTGAGCATAGAACCAACACTTTCCTGGTACTTGGCTCTTGCCCCTGAAATTTCTCTGGCAATTTTGCTAGTGGCTATTCAAATTTACAGCCGCACGTTGGCATTTAATAACCAGCGCAATGTTGGCTTGATGACAGCCTGGGGAGCAGGGATCATTTTGCTGGGTACGGTCGGTTTGTGGCTGCTCGGTGGCGAGCCAAACGCAGCCACAAGCTTCCCGGAATCGCTTATTTGGGGCGGTATGATTCGGCATGATTTAATTACTTTAGTTTTTAGAGTGATTTTCCTGTCGGCTCTGGTTACCACGAGCCTGATTTCTTTGGATGTTAAGAAGCTACAAACCATCGAATATTATGCCTTACTCATTATGGCGACGATGGGCTTTAGCCTGATGGGCGCCTCTGCTGACCTTATCATGTTGTACATTGGTTTGGAAATGGCCAGTATTTCCTCCTATGTTTTGGCTGGCTTTGCTAAAACGGAGGATCGTTCCCCAGAAGCGGGAATGAAATATTTTGTCTACGGTGCATTTGCCACTGGGTTGATGCTGTATGGCATGAGTCTTGTTTATGGCCTCACTGGCCAGACAAATCTGTATGTGATTGGCAGTAGGGTTGTCGGCATCCCAACGGCCGAAATTGCTAAGGCGCAAAACGACCTGGCTTTGCTAGCTGATGTGCAGAATATCAATGCTGTTTTACTGATTGCTGCGGCGATGATCATTGTGGGCTTTGGTTTTAAGATTTCGGCCGTTCCTTTCCATTTCTGGACGCCAGATGTGTATGAGGGGAGCCCAACACCGTTCACTGCCTTCGTTTCCACAGCTTCCAAAGCTGCCGGGTTTGCCGTGTTTATGCGGGTGTTTACCTCTGGAATGCTAAACTTTATTCCCAGCAGTACTGGTCAGCCAGGGCAGGGCACGGCGTGGTGGCCTATGTTGGTTTCCATGTGCATCATTACCATGACGATTGGTAACTTTGCGGCCATTTACCAGCGCAACATTAAGCGTCTGCTGGCTTACTCCAGCGTGGCGCAGGCGGGTTACGCCATGATTGGGTTGGTAACGCTTACGCCCGATGGCTCTGGTGCCACGATGTTCTACCTGCTGATGTATGTGTTCACGAATGTGGCTGCATTTGGGGTCATCATTGTTATTAGCAATGTGTCCAAGTCGGAGCAGATGGAAGATTTGTATGGCCTGAACAAGCGCTCGCCTTACCTGGCGTTGGTGATGCTGTTTGCTTTGCTGTCGCTAGGCGGCATTCCACCGACGGCTGGCTTTTTAGGTAAGTTTTTCATCTTCAAAGCGGCCGTTGATGCTGGGTATTGGTGGTTGGCACTCATTGGCATCCTGAATGCGTTTGTGGCACTGTACTATTACCTCAACGTCATTAAATATATGTACCTTTATGATTCTGAACAGCAGGATGTATCAATACCCGTTTCCCGTGGTGCATGGGTTGGGCTGGGCTTGTCAACGGCCGTTATCATCTATCTAGGTGTTTATGCCGGACCCACCTTTGAGCTAACCCGCGAAGCTGCGGTTTCCTTCTTCTCACTAGTCGGTTTTGGTGGGTAGAAAAACCAGAGAAAATAGGCAATTTTGCATTGCCCCAATGTTTGATTGTGATATAATGCGCAAGCTCGCGCATATTAATAAAAGTAAATTGTGTCTGAAAATTCGCAGTTAAACCAAACGGCCGTAATGGTCAACATGGCCAGCCAGATTGGTTGCATGATGTCTTCTGCGGCTGTGATTGTAATTGGTTTGGCTTTTGGTGCGGGCTACCTCCTGGATCGACTCTTCGATACCGGAAATATCCTCACCATCATTTTTTTGGTTGGCAGCTTTCCGGTGACGCTTTTTGCTATGATTCAAATTGGCCTACGTATGCAAATGCGTATGCAGAAGCAGCTAGACGCTGCCAAGAAAGCGCAGACACAAGAAGAACAACTCGCACAATATGAGGAAGAAAAACAAACATGAAAAAACGATACATTATTCTCTTGTTTGTTATTGGCATGATTGTCCTTTCTGCCGTGCCATTTTTGAGCCCGGTACGGCCGTTTATTCAGCTACCGGGTGAAGTTTGGCCTGGAACAAAGGATTGGCCCTTTATTGGCACAGTTTTGGGCGGCATGACCAATACATTTGCTTCGGCTTTGTTTGCCTGGCTTATTGTTATCATACTCGCGGTTACGTTGCGGGCAGGCTCACGAACGGCCGATGAAGTTCCCACCGGTTTTTACAATCTCTTTGAAATGCTCATCGAAGGTGCTTACAACTTTGCTGAAAACATTGCTGGCCCCAAGGTAAAAGATTTCTTCCCTTGGTTCATGTCTTTCATTCTGATCATTCTCATTACCAACTGGATGGGTCTGATTCCAGGGTGGGACAGCATTGGCTTCTGGGAGTTCAAGCCACATTTCTTTGCAGAGCAAGAGATTGACGCCATAGAAGATCGTCTGGCTGCTGCGGAAATTGATGGTGAAGGAGCCGTAGCAGCGTATGTGGCTGAATTAGAAGATCGCTTTCACATTGATGTACATCTGGAAGACGGGCATTTGAGCCATGAAACCGAAGAAGAAATTCTGCATGAGCTAGAACACGAAATTGACGAAGAAAACAAAGGTGATTTGCGTGTTGGCAGCCTGTTAATTCGCAAAAGTAACGCAACAGATGTGGAACCAGAAGAGGACGACAAAGGACGCCCAGTCGGTTACAGTAAAGATGCTGCTGACTGGACGATTGTGCCAATCTTCCGTCCTGGCGCGACTGATTTGAACTACACCTTGGCCTTTGCCCTCATTGCGATGGTGATGGTGCAATATTATGGTTTCAAATATTTGGGCGCACGGGATTACTTGTCTAAATTCTTCCCATTTATTGGTAAGGGGTTTGGGCAGCAGGTGGCCAAGAACCCAATTAAGGCAATTGATCCGATTGTGGGTTTCCTTGAGTTAATCAGTGAAATTTCCAAGATTATCTCGTTTGCCTTCCGTCTTTTGGGTAACTTGTTTGCCGGTATGGTGCTCCTCTTCGTCATGGCATTCCTGTTACCCATTGCCAACATGGCGTTCTTTGGCCTGGAGTTCTTCGTGGGTTTGATTCAAGCGGCCGTTTTTGGCCTGCTCATGCTCATTTTCATGGTTAGCGCTACTGAAAGCCATGCCCACGGTGACGACGATCATCATTAATATTTGAATTTTCGCTGTGGCATTTTGCTGCAGCTCTATTTTGTCTTGTAAACAATAAAGATTTTGGAATCATCCATATCTTTGCCAAACAGAAAAGAAGAAATTTCCTGGAGGATACAACATTATGGATCAAGCAGCTGCTTTAGAATTGGTAACTGGTCTTAAAGCAATTGGTGCGGGGCTGGCTATGTTTGGTGCAATCGGTGCCGGTGCTGGTATCGGTATTTTGGTAAGCGGTGCTGTGCAAGGTATTGCTCGCAACCCCGACGCAGGTGGTAACATTCAGACAAATATGATTCTGGGTATTGCCTTTGCTGAGGCAGTTGCCATTTACGCACTGGTTGTGGCTTTGATTATTCTGTTCGTACTCTAAAACGAATAAATAGTGCGGCCTAAAAAGGAAGGATAAACAAATGGAAGCATTAGGTATTAATTTAGGGTACCTGTTGATGCAGATCTTTGGCATTGGGGCATTGATTTTGCTGCTGACCGGTTTGGTTTATAAACCGTTGTTGCGTGTATTGGATGAACGCAAAGCAAAAATTGCTAAAGGTCTGGAAGATGCTCGGCAGGCTGCCATTGCGCGTGATAACGCAGACGCAGACGTGAAGAAAATTTTAGATGAGGCTCGCGCCGAAGCAAACAAGGTGCGCCAGGACGCGACGGTTCAGGCTGAAAATCAGGCCAATGGTATTTTGGCGCAGGCTCGCGAAGAAGCGAAAGCCATCAAGGAGGCAGCTGCGGCAGATGCAGAAGCAGAGCGTGACCAGATTTTGGCTGACTTGCGTGGTCAGGTGGCTTCAATTGCGATTGCGGCTGCCAATAAGCTGGTTGGCGAATCGCTGGATGAAAGCCGTCAGCGGGCTATCATTGCTGACTTCTTTGCCAAAGTTCCGGCCGATGCTGCTAATTTGTCTGGTTCTGCTGGTGAGGTTACGAGTGCATTGCCTTTGACAGATGCGGAGCAGGTTGAGGTGAAGAAAGCCCTGGGGTTGGATGAAGTAGCCTTTAAGGTTAACCCAACTATTTTGGGTGGATTGGTTGTGCGCGTTGGCGATAAAGTGGTTGATAGCAGCGTTGCTTCCCGCATGGGTGCAATGCGCGATTCTTTACAGTAAATTAGCTCAACACCCTCGTTAAAGTGTGAGAAGCGTGCAGCCGTTTCATTTGTTGCACGGAAAATGGCTGTGTGATACGGCCGTAACTTAATATGCCGAAAAAAAGCCAGGGACGTCCCTGGCTTTTTTCTTAGTCCGTTAAAATTAGCCGCCCGATTTCATAGGCATATACTGCATCAATTTTGAGGCTAGATTAGACAATGGCAGGCTTTGTAACCAAATTTTGCCCGGACCGGTAAGTGTGGCTAGGAATAGCCCTTCGCCGCCAAAGAGCATGTTTTTGACGCCTTTGACGCGCTGAATGTCATAATTAACTGATGGCTCGTACATAGCAATATGGCCAGGGTCTACCTGCATAGTTTCGCCCGGTTGCAATGTATATTCTCGTACTTCGCCCGCAATTTCTACCCAGGAAATGCCGGGGCCGGTGAGCTTTTGCAAGATGAACCCTTCACCACCAAATAAGCCGCTGCCAAGCTTGCGCCGAAAGTGCATTTCCAGGGTAACAGAATCCTCAGCAACCATGAAGGCATCTTTTTGACAGATGCGGCTTTCGCCACTGCCCAGCGCAACGGGCAAAATTGAGCCAGGCGCTTCAGGCGTGAACGTTATCATGCTTTCATCCCCTTTGGCGGTGTAGGTGGTTAAAAAGAGCGATTCACCAGACAAGCTGCGGGCTAATCCTTTGAGCAAGCCGCCACGGGTGTTGGTATTCATCTCCACGTGGCCTTTCATCCAGGCCATGCCCCCCGACTCTGTAAAGATGGATTCACCGCTTTTTAGAAAAATATCTAACGTTTGCAGGGTCGTTCCATTTATTTCATAACGCATCAAAGCTCTCCTTGTTTGGTTATGCCGATTGACGATTGATGCACAAAATTATAGCAAAAATAGGAAGGGAGTTGTGTTGAACCATGATTGAAAAAGAGATTTCACAATTTTTGCCTGTACCAGATGAATTCACGCTGCCAAATTATGCAGACGGCTCGATTGCCAATGTGCCTGCGACGGTGGCAAAGCTGTTAGGTGTGAATCTAGCAGGTTTATCTGAATTACCAGAGGCGATGTGGAAGCCTATGGGGGATGTGAAGCGGGTGGTTTTGCTGACGCTGGATGGGTTTGGCTGGAATTTGTTTCAGGCGCGACACAGTTTGGTAACGGCCGTCTCCCACAAAGCCACCATTACCAACCAACTCACCTCGATTTTTCCCTCTACCACCGTCGCAGCGTTGAGCAGCCTGTGGACTGGTTCTGCTCCGGCGCAGCATGGGTTGGCGGGGCTGAGGCTCTTCTTCCCGGAGTTTGCCGTATCAGCGGGGATGCTCGATTTTTCGCCACTTTTTTACAAGGCGAAGGACGCTTTGGTGGATGCGGGACTTGATCCGGAAACTTTTTTGCAGCATCCTGGCGTCGGCGAGCAGCTTGGCAACGCTGGCATTCCGACGTATGCGTTTAAGGGCAAAGAGATAGTTAACTCGGTTTTGAGTAAGATTCATGGGCGGGGCGTGACGGAATCATTTGGCGTGGTGAGCTTTGCCGACATGCTGGTGCAGATGCGGGAGCTGCTGCACAAACGGGCTGGTGAGCCGCTGTTCATCAATGCGTACTGGCCCAGCATTGACACCATCAGCCATTATCATACTTGGCAAAGTGCGGCCGTTTCTGCCGAAGTTCGCACCATTTTTGACCAGCTAAAAGTTGAGTTTTTGGATGCGCTAACTGAAACGGCTCGCCAGGACACGGCTCTTTTCATCGTGGCTGATCACGGGCAGGAGCTAACGCCACTCTCCCACCAAATCTTCCTGTCGGACCATCCCCAACTAGAGCAGATGCTGTTTATGCGGCCCACTGGGGAGCCGCGCGTGCTGTATTTGTATACCAAGCACGGCTGCCACGAGACGACAATTGAATATATCAACACAAAATTGGGACACGCGATGACGGCCGTTTCTTCCCAAGTTGCGCTCCAGGCCGGATTGCTGGGGCCAGAACCATTTGCCGCCAACGTTGCCGACCGCTTGGGGGATGTGATGGCCATCATGCGCGGTGAATACTCACTATTCACCGAAGCAGAACGAGAGTGGGCACACAAAATGATCGGGCGGCACGGTGGCTTGAACCATGCCGAAATGCAGGTTCCCTGGCTCGGCTTCCGGCTAGATGGATGGTAACGGCCGTTTCTTGACAGTACACCGCAGTTTAGATAGCATCCGCTGACAAAGTTAAGCAAAAGCGTCCAGACCAATTGGACGATGTGAGTATTTATGGACACCAAAACTGTTCCGCCAGTAAAAGAGCGCAAAACATTAACTGACTTCATGCGCGCCAATACCAAATTCATCATTGAGCCCATCGTTGACTATTTGGCACGTTATCGCTTTTCTCCAGATGCCCTCACCGTGATTGGCATGTTGTCTCACTTTTTGTTTGCTTGGCTCATTGCCATCGGCCAGATGACCTGGGCGGCCGTTGCCATCTTTTTTATTGCCCCGCTGGATGCGTTTGACGGCGCATTGGCCCGTAAGCTAGGACGCAAACAAGGCGGCTTTGGCGCATTTTTAGACTCCACACTGGATCGATTGGCCGAAATCATACTGTTTGGCGGCTTCATTCTGTTTTACATGAATTCAGAAAATGCGGTGATGCTGGGCGTGGCCTACCTGGCGATTACCGGCTCGATCATGGTGAGCTATGCCCGCGCCCGCGCAGAGGCACTGGGTTACGACTGTAAAGTGGGCATTGCCAGCCGCGTTGAACGGTATTTTGTAATGATTTTGTTCCTTTTCCTGAACTTGCCTGATGTGGCAATGATTATTTTGGCTGTCGCCACCTACATTACTCTGGGGCAGCGCATGTATACCGTTTGGCAGCAAGCGTATGGCACACCAGACGATTCAGTAAAGAATAATGGGTGATGTTGCGGGAGCCACGCCAAAGCTGTTACGCCCACCCAAAATTGAACCATTCTGGATAATCATTGTTGCCTGGTCGTTGGGGCTGGCTGGATTGTTTATCTACCATTTGTGGACGCGCCAGATGCCTGCGGCCGAGGCATTTTTCATTTTGGGACTGCCAGTTTATTGGTACGGCATTTTGATTGTTGGTGGCATTGCTTTGGGCGCTTTAGTTATCTCCCGGCTGGCCTGGCAGCGGTGGCGAGCGGCTTTTTTGGATGCCGTTCCTCGTGAGTTGGTAGAGTTGTCGGTAACGGCCGTTTCCCTCCCCAAATCCCTCCAAACCAAGCTGCAAAAACAGGGTGTACAAACCGCCAGCGATCTGCTGCTGCTGTGGGGAACTGACCCGCGCAGTCTGCGCCTAAAAGATGAGGAGCGCAAAGCGGTGCAGACCGGGCTGGCAGCGTTGCCAAACTTCGATTCCACCTGGCTAAAAGATGCCCCCTGGCGCATTTGGAACCCGGAGTATGTGTGGAACGGCATCTTCATTTGCCTGATTTTGGGGCTGATTGGGGCGCGGCTGTACCATGTGTTTACGCCGTCTCCCAGTATGGCAGCCTTTGGCATCGAATCCCCGGCGGATTACTTCCGCAATCCGCAGCTACTGTTTAATCTGCGGAACGGTGGGCTGGGCATTTACGGTGGCTTGGCGGGTGGAGCGTTGGGGCTGCTCTACTTTACTTGGCGTAACCGGCTGCCGCTGCTGCCCTGGGCAGACATGGCCGCAGTCGGCGTGGCGCTGGGGCAGGCGTTTGGCCGCTGGGGCAACTTTATGAATCAGGAGCTATACGGCCGTCCCACCAACCTCCCCTGGGCCATCACCATCGATCCCGTCAACCGCCTGCCTGCCTTTGCCGAATTCAGCACCTTCCACCCCGCCTTCCTGTACGAATCACTGTGGAACTTTCTTACCTTTGGCTTGCTGATTTGGCTGTGGCGACGACGGGAGAAGTTGCTGGCTGGGGAGATGACGGCCGTTTATCTCATCATGTATGCAATCGGCCGTACGCTGCTGGAAACGGTGCGCCTGGACAGCCGCGTTGTCTCACTCGGCGGCGTAGACTTGCCCCTCGCCTGGGCAACTGTTGTTTCCATCTTGGTCGCCCTCAGCATGGTTTTGTGGATTGTTGTGCGGCGGAAAAGAAATAGCCTTCTCCAAACACCGTAGCCGATTTTTCCTTTTGGTGGAACCATCGTCAGATTTACTCCCTAAACTTCCAATGAAAAAGTGTAGAATCAGGTATCTTTTCCCAGTGAAAATAGGGGATTTTGGTTTACAATGTCACAATTCTTTTTGGCGCGGTGTTAGACAGGATAGCTAGAGGGGTAAGGTAATTAACCAACCATGATTGAAGCGAACAAGTTAGGCAAGGTTTTTGAGGAATTTACGGCCGTTCACAATCTCAGCTTAAACGTACCAGCGGGGCAGCTGTTGGCGCTGCTGGGGCCAAACGGGGCTGGCAAAACAACGACGGTCCGCATGTTGGGGGCTATTTTGCGCCCTACCAGCGGCTCAGCGCGGATCAACGGCTACGACGTGGTGCAACAGGCCGACAAGGTGCGGCACGACATCGGGATGTTGACGGAGCAGCCCGGACTGTATCTACGCATGAGCGGGCTTGAATATTTGCTGTTTTACGGCCGTCTCTACGGCCTCAGCGATGATGAAATAAAAAAGCGCGGGCTGGAAATGTTTGAACGGTTCGACATGGCGGGGCAGGCCGACCGGCGACTGGGACAATATTCCAAAGGGATGCGGCAAAAGGTGGGGCTAATTCGGGCCATGCTGCACAACCCGGCGGTGCTGCTGCTGGATGAGCCAACCTCGGCGATGGACCCGCACAGTGCCAAGCTGGTGCGCGACGCCATCCGCGAGTTGCGTGAGGACAAGCGCACCGTTATTTTGTGTACCCACAACCTAGCCGAAGCGGAAATGCTGGCCGACAGCATCGCCATCATCAAAAAAGGGACGATTGTGGCGCAGGGGAGTACGGCCGTTCTCAAACAAAAGCTCCTCGGCCAACCCCAGCTAGAAGTGCGTGTAGATCGCCATCTAAACGGTGAAATCGGCGAGATTGGGCAGCTCGTCACCGTGGAGGCGGTGCTAGGCGACACCATCCGCTACCGCACGGAAAACCCCGACGTGACCAATCCTCAGCTTGTCCGCTGCCTGGGCGGGCTGGGACTGGGCGTCATCTCGCTACAGACCATCTCGCAAAGTTTAGAGCAAGTTTACCTGCGTGTTGTCGCTGAAGACCAAGAGGAGCAGCCCCAATTATGATTGCACTCCCACGCCCAACCCATCCCAACAAGCATGATTTTTACATGGCAACGGTGGTGGCTCGCCGCGAAATTCGAGACTCGTTTCGCGACTGGCGCATTATCATTCCCATCTTTTTGCTCACGCTCATCTTCCCGGCGTTGATGAACTTTACCGCCTCCCGCCTGCTCAATTTTGTGGCCGATTTTGGTGCGGAGGTGATTGCCAACCAGCTCATTCCCTTCTTGCTGCTGGTGGTAGGTTTCTTCCCCATGTCGTTTTCGCTCATTATTGCGCTGGAGACGTTTGTAGGTGAGAAGGAGCGCAAGAGCATGGAACCGCTGCTCTCTACGCCGTTGAGCAACGGGCAACTTTATGCGGGCAAGATGGTGGCCGCGCTGGTGCCGCCACTTTCGGCCAGCTATTTAGGCATGGCGGTCTACATGATTGGGCTAACCATCACGGTGGATTGGCAGCCTGAGTTTCAGCTTGTACTGCAAACCGTTTTGCTAACGACGGTGCAGGGCATGATCATGGTGGCGGGGGCGGTGGTTGTCTCTAGCCAGGCTACCAGCGTGCGCGCGGCCAATCTGTTGGCGAGCTTCATCATCGTGCCCATGGCAATTCTGATTCAAGCAGAGGCGGCGGCACTGTTTTGGGGCAACCACGATGGCCTCTGGTGGCTGCTGCTGGCGTTGACGATTACGGCCGTTGTCCTCATGCGGATGGGTTTGTCCCTGTTTAACCGGGAGGAGCTGCTGGGTCGGGACATTGACCAGATTCGCCTGGGCTGGATGGTGCGCCAATTTTGGGGTTATTTTTCTGGCAAAATGCAGCTAGGCCGTTACCCTAACCCAATCATTTGGTACAAACAAACCATCGCCCTCGTGCCGAGTTTGCTAAAGCCGATGGGTGCGCTGCTGCTGGCGTTGGTGGGTGCGGCCATCATCGGCATTGTTATGGCGCAGCAATTTCCCTTCCCAGAAGATTTAAAGACCCAGCTAAACGGCCAAAACATGCTCACCAATCTGGCCGGGTTGGAGGTATATCTCTCTGCACTGCCGCTGTTTATTGTGAGCCAAAATGTGCGTGCCTTGCTGCTGCAAACGATTTTGGGCATATTCACGCTAGGCGTGCTGGGGATGCTCATTTTTATGCTGCCCTGGGGCGTTATTAGCTTTATTGCCATGCAGTTCTACATGGCTGGGGAAAGCGCTTCCCAATTTTTGCTGGGGACGATTGTGCCCCACGCTATTTTTGAGCTGCCAACTTTGCTGCTCATTAGCGCGGCGGCGCTGCGCTGGCAAACGGTGACCTTTGCCCCGCTGCCCAATCGCTCTCTCAGCGAGATGTTCATCATTCGCGGGGCTGAGTTTTGGCGCGTGTTTTTGGGGCTAGGTATTCCATTGTTGCTGCTGGCGGCGTCAGTGGAGGCGTATGTGACGCCCCAGGCACTACGCCTGGTTTATGGCGGTTAATCCTTCTATGAAATAAAATCGTAGTGCATAGTAAAATGTGACAGTCACTTTGGAAGTGACTGTCACATGAATGCACATCATGCGCCTAATTTAGAAGGAGGAAAGATTGTGAAGGGAAATGCAGATCAGTACGGCCGTATCGCCCAAATTTTTCATTGGTTGAGTATGTTCCTCATTGTATGGCTGGCATTTAGCGGCACCTTTATGACAGACCTTGATAGCGGTGCTCAACAGGAGCAAATATATCAATCCCATGTCACAATCGGTTTATTGGTGCTCGTTCTTACGGTTGCCCGCATTGCTTGGCTCTTTGTAGATAAGCGTCCAGACTCACCACCAGGATTGGAGGGACGCCAAAAAGCGATGTTCACATGGAACCATAATTTGCTTTATGTAGCTATTTTAATCATGGTGGTGAGTGGGGTGGGGATGTTGCTGCTCAGTAATCTAGGCCTTTCACCGGCAAATGTTACCGTAGCGGGCATTCAGGATGTCCCCCCACGGGCTGTGCATGGCATCGTTTCCAAAGTTTTCATCTTTTTGTTCTTGATGCACTTGGCGGGTGTTATCATTTATCAGCTGCGAGACGGGGACCCATTCGGCCGTATGGGCATCCCTTGGTTAAAGCGCACTTCCTAAACGGTCATTTAGCGTGTGAAAATAGTGTAGTTGGTTGCTGATAAGCAAGAAAACCAGATGGCCAACTGCACTTTGATTTATCTCAAACGATTGAGCGAATTTCCTCCTGCATATCACGCAAATTTCCTCTCATTTTTCCTCAATTTTGGCTCGTTTCGCCATTAATAGTCAACTTTTGTCAGAAGCCGTTAGCAAAAACTGACAACAATTAACTCTGCTTCTTTAGGCATCTTGCCTATATAATGCAATCATTCGGAAGAGAGAATCCTCTACACAAGGTGAAAAATTATCAATACCCCTATGGTTTCGCTGACGACTCGCCAACGAGATTTGCTTTACTATCTGCTGACATCGGAAACGGCCGTTGTTACGGCAGATGTGGGTCGCCATATTGGTCTAACGGCTCGGCAGGTTTCCTATAGCTTGAAGCCAATTAAATTGTGGTTAGGGGAGCATAACGCGAATTTAGATATGATTCCCGGTGTTGGTTTGCAAATCACATGCCCGCCCAATTCCCGAAAACAGTTATTGTCTAAGCTTGCAGCTCAGGAAAACATTCGTCTGCAGCTAACCCCAGGGCAGCGACAGCAACTGCTGGTTCTGAATCTGCTGACAGTCTCTGAGCCTTTAATTTTGTATCAGCTTCAGCAAGAAAGTGGTGTCTCGCGCACAACGCTTCTAAAAGATTTGGATTTAATTGAAGCGTGGGTAGAAGGTTTTGATTTACTGCTGGAACGCCGTCCAAACTTTGGCTTTATGTTAACCGGTACCGAGCACCAACTGCGGCAGGCGTTAACGGCCGTTCTCTGGGGAGATACCACGTTTGGCGACCCGTTGATGCAGATGTCTCACGCCACTGGCTTGGGGTATCAGTTGGCCAAAGATGCAGACCTTATGCCATTGGCCAGCCATATCAAGCAGATGGTAGCGCAATGGCAAACTCGGCGGGCGCTGACGCTGATAAGTTTTGCAGAATCGGCACTGAACGGCCGTTTTACTGACAACGCAGCACTTTATTTGGCATTGATCACCGTCGTTCAAAAACAGCGTATTTTAAATGGACAAATTGCTCAAACCATTCATCCACTATTTGATCAACACACATATCAATCTGTATGGCAGGTTGCCTCTGAAATATTGATGCAACAGGCAATTAGTCTGCCCAAAAATGAGTGGGATTGCGAAGTGGCTTACTTAGCCAAGCATCTCCTTTCTGGGTCACGCAGTGGTAGCTGGGCAACTGATTTAGAAGCAGATGAATCGTTCGAGGTGCTATTAAACAGCCTGATGCGCGGCATTGCCCAGGCGTATCGTGTGCCCACCATGCAGTTTGACAATGCCCTGCGCGAAGGATTGGCAGCGCACCTTATTCCAGCATTCATGCGCCAGCGGTTTAATTTGTGGGCACCGCCAAATAATTACACCAACGATCTCCCTGAACGGTATAGCTTTGAAGCAACCATTGCCAATTCGTTGGCTGAAGAGATGAGTGTCGAAATCGGAGTTAGCTTACCTCAAGACGAAATCAATAATCTGGTTTTGCTTTTGCGGGCAGCTTTTATCCGGGAACGGCCGTATCGTCTTAACCGCGTCATTGTGGTGTGTCCTAGCGGTATGGCCACCGCTCAACTGCTGGTGGCCAGGCTCAAGGCGCGGTTCCCACGGCTAGGGAAGTTGGACGTTTTATCGCTTCGGGAATTAAACGAACAGGAGTTGCAGTCGGCACAACTCATTATCGCAACCGTGCCGCTGCCCGAAGAGTATTCACACCAAACGCCCGTAATACAGGTGCATCCGCTGCTTTCGGCTGATGATATTGCCGCCATTACCCAATGGTTGGCCTGAAAGCCACGGCGACGAACAAAAGCTAAGAATAGTTAGGAAAGATACACAGGTTTTTTAGCCGGATTCTGTGTAAAAGCAGGAAAGTAGCTTGAATTAAGCAGAGCCTTCTCTCCCGCTTTTACTTGAGTAAATCACAATTTGGTGGCTCAGTTTTCATCAAAACACTTTTTGTGATTTACACGCTGCAGAACCCGGATGGTTTAGGCTACCTGCCGCAAATGGAATGGTGGCAAAACAATACTCATCATATTTTATTTAAGGAGAGGTAAAATGAGAGAAAGAATTCAGCAATTTGGTGGCTTCTTGGCCGGGATGATTATTCCCAACATTGGGGCATTTATTGCCTGGGGGTTGATTACAGCCCTCTTTATTCCCACTGGTTGGATTCCAATTCTGTTCCCAGAAACGGCAGAGTGGATCGCGGCCAATTTTGAGCCGATGGTTGGGCCAATGATTCTTTATCTGCTACCTGTGTTGATTGGTTACACAGGTGGTAAGATGGTTCACGGCGTGCGTGGCGGCGTTGTGGGTGCAACGGCCACCATGGGTGTGGTTGTTGGTGCAGACATCCCCATGTTTTTGGGCGGGATGATTATGGGCCCCCTTGGTGGTTGGGCTATGCAAAAGATTGACGAGGCGCTGGAAGACCGCATCCCGGTCGGGTTTGAGATGTTAATCAATAACTTCTCTGCTGGTATCTTGGCACTTATCTTGGCATTGCTTGGTAACCTGGTTGTTGGCCCTATTGTTTCAGCAATTAGCGAAGCTGCGGGTTCGCTGGTAGATACATTGGTAACAGCGCGGTTGTTGCCGCTGGCGGCGATTATCATTGAGCCAGCCAAAGTGCTATTCCTGAACAATGCGCTGAATCATGGTGTGTTAGCTCCGTTGGGTGTCGCTGCGGCTGAAGAAACGGGTCGAGCCATTCACTTTTTGCTGGAAACAAATCCAGGCCCCGGCCTGGGCTTGCTGGTAGCGTACTATGTAGCGGGCAAAGGGCTGCTCAAAGAGTCAGCTCCAAGCGCGATGATTATTCACTTCCTGGGTGGTATTCATGAAATCTACTTCCCCTACGTTTTGGCGCACCCAATTATGATTCTGTCGGTTATTGCTGGTGGTTTGTCTGCAGATTTGTGGTTCACCATCACCAATGCTGGGCTGGTTGCGACACCTTCGCCCGGTTCCATCTTTGCTTATTTAGCCGTCATTCCTCTTGGTCAACATTTTTCTGTCCTTGTTGGGGTGTTAATTGGAGCAATTGCGGCGGCCGCTGTGGGTATACTTCTCTTGCGGATACGACCCGTTCAAGAAACGGAAGAAACGGAAGAGATGGAAGCAGACGCAGCAGGCGTTCCAGGGCTGGCGTAATTTAACAAACAATATCAGGTCATGAGTATCTTTGCTTAGAGGTATACAAACCCCCACCCTAGCCCTCCCCCTCTGAGGGAGAGGGTTGGGGTGGGGTGAGGGTGAATGTTGCCCTCAGTATTGTAACTTCGCTGTTACTTCATGGCCTTCCTACTGAACTAAAAGAGGTTGATAATGGCAGGTTCGATTGATGCTGCAAATGTAAAAACAATTATTTTAGCGTGTGAAGCAGGTATGGGTTCCAGTCTGATGAGCGTCAACTCGCTCAAGAAGAAGCTTAAAAAGGCAAATGTGGCTGGGGTGAAGGTGATGCACAAACCAGCGCGGGCAATTCCCAATGATGCCCAGGTGGTTGTGGTGCACAAAGGATTGGCCAACGTGGTACGCAAACGTGTGCCAGATGCAGTGGTGGTCACGTTTAGCCATTTTTTGAATGATCCTGCATTTGATCGGTTGGTAAATGCGTTTGTGGAGAACAGCCAAATTACCGACAGTTTGGGAGGCTAAGATGGCGATCTTAGAGAAGAACAGGATTAAGCTGCAAGCAACGGCCGTTGACAAACAAGACGCGATTCGGCAAGCAGGCGCACTACTGGTTGAGAGTGGTTGTGTGGAAGCAGCTTACGTAGACGGTATGCTGGCACGCGAAGCAACGATGTCTACCTACTTGGGGAACGGCGTTTCGATCCCTCATGGACAGTATGACAATCGTGAACATATTAAGCAAACTGGTATTTCGGTGTTGCAAGTGCCAGCGGGGATTGTTTGGGATGAGGATGATGAGGACGAATTAGCTTATCTGGTGATTGGCATTGCCGCCAAAGGGGATGAGCATATGAACGTCCTGGCTAATTTGGCTGAGGCCGTTGAAGACGAAGAGATGGCGGAAGAGATGGCCCGCACCGAAGATGTAGATTTGATTTTGAATGCGCTGAATGGCGTGCCAGATAGCGTATAAACAGAAATAGTAGCTAATAAACAAAGGAAGCGGCGCTGTGAAACAGCTAAACTTTGTCATTGAAAATGCCACCGGGCTACATGCCCGTCCAGCGAAAGTGTTTGTCAAGACTGCCAAGAAGTTCAAATCGAATATTCGGATTTCACATGGCGAAAAGAATGTGAACGCCAAGAGCTTAATTGCTGTTTTAGGATTGGGTGTAAAGCATGGCGGGCAAATTCAAGTGGATCTGGATGGTGAAGATGAGGAATTGGCGGCTGAAGCAATACAAACGGCCGTACACGCAGGGTTAGGCGAAGGGGATGCCGCACACAAACCGGAACCCAAGCCAGCCCCGGTGAAACCCGCCCCAGCAAACGGGGACGTGGTTCAAGCGATTTCTGGTAATGGTTTAGCGGGTATCGGGGCTGCTCCCGGATTAGCAATTGGCCCCGTATTTCAGTTTCGGGAGACGGCCGTAACCATCACGCATGATTTTTCTGGCGTTGCGGCCGAGCAAGACCGTCTGCATACTGCCCTGGCGTTAGGCCAAGAGCAACTCGCCACGCTTCAGCAAGAGGTGGCTACCCATGCACCAGAAGAAGCTGCCATCTTTGAAGTTCACAGGGAGCTGCTAACAGACGATGATTTGTTGGATGCTGTGCAAGCTAAAATTGAAGCGGAGCAAAATGCGGCTCAAGCATGGCAAACGACCACCGAGGAGCGTGCCAGCCAGCTAGCTGCCCTCGACGATCCGCTTTTGGCGGCACGAGCTGCTGATATTCGGGATGTGGGCAACCGCATTTTGAAAATATTGGCGGGGGAAAGCGACCACGGCATAGTCTGGCCGGATCATCCGGTGGTGGTTTTTGCTCATGATCTCACCCCGTCTGACACGGCAACGTTGGATCCGAAAAAGGTGTTGGGATTTGCAACGGCCGTCGGTGGCCCCACGGCTCATTCAGCCATCATTGCCAGAGCCTTGAATTTGCCAGCAGTGGTGAGTGTGGGGGATAGTTTGCTAGAGGTTGCAGATGGAACGGCCGTTATCCTGGACGGCAGCACCGGTGTCATTCAGGTAAATCCAGATAATGCCACCCAACAAGAAGCTAAAAGCCAGCTTGCTGCCGCCATAAAACAGCAACAGGCTGCCCGCGAACAAGCAAATGAACCAGCCATCACGCTGGATAATCACCGCATAGAAATTGCTGCCAACATTGGTGGCGTGGCTGACGCAATCAAAGCCAACCGGTCTGGAGCCGAAGGTGTTGGTTTGCTGCGAACCGAGTTCCTGTTCCTGGATCGCGCCACACCACCTTCTGAGGAGGAGCAATTTGACGTGTACAAACAAATTGCCGAGGCGATGGAAGGCAAGCCAGTGATTATTCGCACGTTGGACATTGGTGGTGACAAGCCGTTGCCCTATGTGCAAGTGCCGCCCGAAGAGAATCCATTCCTGGGCGAACGCGGCATAAGACTCTGTCTGAACCGGCCTGAACTGTTGCGTGAGCAGCTTCGCGCCATCTTGCGCGCGGCCAGTTTTGGCTCGCTGCGAATCATGTTTCCAATGGTGGCCGATCTCACAGAATGGTACGCTGCCAAAGCGATAGTTGACGAAATCCAGGCGGAGCTGAACGCACCAGAAGTGCCAGTTGGCATTATGATCGAAATTCCCGCAGCAGCGTTAATGGCCGATCTGTTTGCCAAAGAGGTGGATTTCTTCTCCATCGGCACCAATGATCTAACCCAGTACACACTGGCGATGGACCGGATGCACCCGGTGCTGGCTGGCAAGTCAGATGGCCTGCACCCGTCCGTGTTGCGCCTGATTGATGCAACCGTACGTGGCGCTCATGCGGCTGGCAAATGGGTTGGCGTGTGTGGTGAACTCGGCGCGGATCCGCAAGCAACACAAATTTTGCTGGGGCTTGGTGTAGACGAGTTGAGCGTGAGTGTGCCCTCCATTGCGATGGTGAAGGCAAAAGTTCGTGGCCTGAGCCATGCTGAGGCGCAAAAATTAGCCGTTCAGGCACTTGCTTGTTCCACAGCACAAGAAGTACGGAATTTAGTAGGGTAATTGGGCAATTACATAATTGAGCCTAAAAATTGCTTATGTTCCAATAAATACGATCTTTTAAAGGTAGCGTGAAAAATGATGAAAAAATATGAACTGTACCGATCGGCACAGATGTTTCTGCCTGCCCAAACATGGGCCTGGAATATGTATGGCGCGGGAATCGAAAATATTGGGCGAGACGGACACCCTGAAGCGTTTCCTATCCCAGAACCAGCCGATAACCAGTTATTGGTTCGTGTAGACAGCGTCGGCATGTGCTTTTCTGACGTAAAGTTGATTCGTCAGGGTGGGTCACATCCTAAACTATACAATCGGAATTTAGCGGAAGAGCCAACCCGCCTGGGGCATGAGGCGGCTTTGACGATTATTAAAGTAGGCAAGGATTTAGCTGAAACTTACCATCCAGGTCAGCGGTTGGCCATTCAGCCAGACATTTACCAGGACGGCCGTTCCACAGCTTACGGCTACACAATTCCGGGCGGGCTTACCCAGTACCACCTCATTGGGCCAGAAGTGCTAGATGCGGACGATGGTGCCTATGTGCTGCCGCTGGAGGATGAGTTGGGCTATGCAGAAACCGCACTGACGGAACCGTGGGCTTGCGTGGAAGCATCTTACACCCAGCGCCGTCGTTTGCAACCAAAAGCAGGGGGCAGCCTGTGGGTGATTGGCCAGTTGGAAGATGAAGCTGCCTACACATTTTCTGGCGAGTTAGCAAAACCATCGCTGGTTGTGTTTAGCGATGTTCCAGAAAGCGTAAAGCACCTTATCCAGCAAAAAGTTGGCACAGGCGTAAAAACGGCCGTTCGAGATGGATTACGGCCGTCTGACTACCCTACACTCAAAGCTGAGTTGACCAACGACGAAGGCTTCGACGACATCATCATGTTATCTCCCCGAAGTGCCAAGGTGGTTAGCGAAGCCGCCAAGCTGACGGCGTTTCGCGGGACGTTTAACCTGGTGGGGGAGTCGCCCCTGGATGACAAGGCTGAAATTGACGTGGGGCGGATTCATTACCATTACACTGCCTATGTTGGCAACCTGGGTCCTGACATTGCTGCTTCTTATGGTGAAGCTCGCAACCGGTGTGATTTGCGGCCTGGGGGAGCGGCCGTATTTGTGGGTGCTGGTGGTCCGATGGGGCAGATGCACGTCCAGCGTGCCATTGAGCAGAAGAATGGTCCTAATCTCATTATTGCCACAGAAGTAAACGAGATGCGCCTGGCCGCCCTAGAAGCACTTTTTGCGCCTTTGGCCGAGGCAAATGGCAAACAGTTGCTCACCTTCAACCCGGCCACAGAGGCACAGTCGCTGCATGATTTTGTTCGCAATGCCACAGACCAGATTGGGGCAGACGATGTGGTGATTTGTGTGCCGGTTGCATCTTTGATGGCAGAAGCAGGCACCTACCTGGCACCTGATGGGATGCTGGTGCTGTTTGCGGGCGTGCCCAATGGCACCATGGCTGAATTGGACATGGGCGCGGTTTATTTGCACAATGCCCAATTTACCGGCACGTCTGGATCAGCATTGGCTGACCAGGCAACTGTGATTGCCAAAACCGTCTCTGGGGATTTGTCGCCAAATAGATCTGTTGCGGCCGTTGGAGGCATGGAAGCGGCGCGTGACGGCGTAGAGGCTATGATGGAAGGGCGTTATCCGGGCAAAGTGGTCATCTTCCCGCAAATTAGCGGCCTGCCGTTGCTGAGCCTAGCAGAGTTGAAGGAAACGTATCCAGACATTGCTGAACAGTTAGGTGACGGGGACGTGTGGACGCCTGAGGCTGAAGCGGCACTTGTGGAAGCGTTCTGGCAGGTTGACCATGTCTAAGAAGCAAAGTTTATTGCGGCAATATCTTTTGGTCGGTGGCGGGCTTGGCCTCTATTTTGGCTGGTTTTTTCGCCCGCTGCGTGAACCCAATTTTGCTATTGCCGTGGCGCTGGCGCTGTTGGCAACGGCCGTTTTCACCACCATTGCCTTGCTCAAGAAAGATCGTCCGCCTCTGGGGGAATTGGGGAAAACGGCCGTCAACACCTTTCTGAAATTTGGGGTCATCCTGACATTCCTAGAAGTGCGCCACTTCGTGTATGATTTTGGCGGCAGATGGTTGGTTGTGCTGTTCACAACGTTGCTGGGAGCATTTGGTGGTTGGTGGATGGCACAATCAGATTTACAAAAATCGAGACAGAAAAGATGATTTACACTGTTACGCTTAACCCGGCTGTAGATCGTGAGCTGACCATCGGTGAGTTTGCTTTCGATACTGTGCTGCGAACCAGCGATGCCCGCGTGGATTGTGGCGGTAAAGGGTTCAACGTTTCTCGTATGTTGGCCTCATTGGACGCAAAAAGCGTGGCTTTGGGCTTTGCTGGTGGCAAAAGTGGCGAACTGCTGGCGGAAATGTTGGCAGAACTAAATATTGAAACGGCCTTTACCTGGATTGAAGATGAAACACGAACCAATGTCAGCATCGTCACTGAGCGACGTGATCGCTACCTGAAGGTGAATGAATCTGGCCCAACCGTTTCTGAAGCGGCGCAAGCAGCTTTACTTAAGCAGATTGAGCAGCTTGTTAAGCCAGGCGATTGGTGGGTGCTGGCGGGGAGCTTGCCGCCTGGCGTGGCGAACACAATTTATGCCCAGTTGGTGCGCCTCATTCAGTCAAATGGCGGACAGGTCATTTTGGATACAAGTGGCGCGGCTTTGCTGGGAGGCTGTGCCGCCGGCGCGTTCCTTATCAAGCCGAATGATAGTGAAGCTGAAAATATTAGCGGCATAACCATTGATTCACTTTTAGATGCTGTTACGGTCGCTCACCAAATTCAGCAGCTTGGCCCACAAAATGTCGTTATTTCACTTGGCAAAGCAGGCGCAATCTTTAGCGATGGCCAGACAGCCTGGCTAGCCGAATCTCCAGTGATTAAAGAGAGTAACCCGATTGGGGCAGGGGATTCAATGGTTGGCGGGCTAGTGTATGGCATTAGCCGGGGAATGCCAATATCAGAAGCGTTGCGGTGGGGGATTGCTTGCGGGGCCGCTACAGCAAGCCTGGCGGGAACGGCCGTAGGCACATTAGCAATGGTGGAAGATTTACTGACGCAGGTCAAAATTAAGCAAGTTGTCTAGCTTAAGTGCATATAAGTGTATATTTGGAGAATTAAATGTCGTTAACCATTCATGATGAAAAACACTACTCAGAAAGTAAAGATGCAGTTTACACGGCCGTTTTGGGCGCGGTGGAAGGATTGCAAGGGAATATAGAGAATCAAGATGCTGCGGCTGGAACTATTGCTGCGCGTTTTGATAAAAAGATTTTGGGCAAGGTGTTGGGGGATCGCACCCACATGAATGTGACAATTTCAGATGCAGGTGAGGGTACGGCCGTTGCTGTCGAAATCTACCCCTTGAATGCCATCGGGCAAAAATTGATGTTTGGCGCACGAAAAGGCGTGTCACGCACGGTTGCTAACTGGTTTTATGCTCACTTAGAACATCGTTTATCCACCTAACCTCCTTATTCCTTTTTGGGTGCTAGCCACTTTGTTTGTGGCTGGCACCCTTCCTGCAACGCTCGCCTCAAATTTGTCTTTTCTCCATTCTCTCCGAAAATAGGTGCAGTTACATAAGATTGCCCACGAACGGAGAAAAAATCCATGACTGCAAAAGAAGCGTACAACCTCAGCTTTTTGGAACTGCTGGCACAGCAGTATCCCTCCATTCAGGCCGCATCTATGGCCATTATCAACTTGAGTGCCAACCTGAATCTGCCCAAAGGAACCGAGCATTTTATCTCGGACGTGCATGGTGAATATGAGTCATTTTCTCATGTACTCAGAAATGGGTCTGGCTCCATCCGGCGCAAAATTGAGGAGATTTTTTCTAATTCGTTGCTGGAGCATGAAAAACGTGAATTTGCCACACTCATTTACTACCCGGAGCAAAAACTGCCGCTCATTCTGAAAAATATAGAAGATAAGACCGAATGGTATCGCATTACCCTGTTCCGATTAATTAAATTGGGTCGGGTGGTGTCGTCTAAATATACGCGTACGGCCGTTCGCCAAGCCCTGCCCGATGATTTTGCCTTCATCATCGAGGAGCTACTGCATGAGCAGGAAAGCGTGGAAAACAAGCAAGAATATTATCAAAGCATCATAGAAACCATCATTTCTACCAATCGGGGCCATGCCTTTGTGGTTGCCATGGCCGAACTGATTCAGCGGCTGGCCATTGCCAAGCTGCACGTCATTGGCGATGTGTATGATCGCGGCCCAGGCGCACACATCATCATGGACAAGCTGCTGGATTACCACGCGGTAGATGTGCAGTGGGGCAACCACGACATTTTGTGGATGGGTGCTGCTGCGGGTAGCGAGGCCTGCCTGGCCAACGTGATCCGCATCTGTTTGCGGTATGGCAATATGGAAACGTTGGAGAATGGGTATGCCATTAGTATGCTGCCGCTGGCTTCGTTTGCAATGGAGACGTATGCAGATGACCCGTGCGAACGGTTTAAGCCCAAAGTGTCGGCAGATGAGTTTACGCAGAATGAAATCCAGTTGATGTCTAAAATGCAGAAGGCAATTGCCATGATCCAGTTTAAGCTGGAGGCGCAGATTGTGCAGCGGCGCAAACATTACGGCATGGCCGACCGGCTACTGCTAGATAAAATTGATTTTGATAAAGGCACCATTTGCCTAAATGGGCAAGCGCATCAGCTACTAGACACCCATTTGCCCACCGTTGACCTAGACGACCCATACCGTCTCTCAGAGGATGAAAAATTTGTTTTAGAACGGTTGAGGCTGTCTTTTGCCAACAGTGAGCGGCTGCAAAAGCATGTGCGGTTTTTATATGCCAAAGGGGGCCTTTACCTGATTCACAACGGTAACTTGCTTTACCACGGCTGCATTGCCATGAATCCGGATGGCTCGTTTGCCACGGTGAAGGTGGACGGCCGAACCTTCGCGGCAAAATCGTTTATGGATCGACTGGATCGTCTGGCACGGCAGGGGTATTTTGCTACAGACCCAGAGCAAAAACTGTATGGGCAGGATGTGATGTGGTATTTGTGGAGCGGGGCGCACTCGCCGCTGTTTGGCAAGGAGAAAATGGCGACGTTTGAGCGATACTTTTTAACTGATCCAGCGACTCACAAAGAGGGGAAGAATGCATACTACGCGCTGCGCGACAAGCCGGAAACGGCCGTAAAAATCCTCGAAGCGTTTGGCTTAAACCCCAAAACGGCTCGCATTGTGAACGGGCATGTGCCGGTGCAGGTGAAAAAGGGAGAGAGTCCGGTGAAGGCAAACGGCCGTCTCATCGTGATAGATGGTGGGTTTTCCAAAGCATACCAAGACAAGACAGGCATTGCCGGGTACACGCTCATCCACAACTCGTATGGCTTTTTGTTGGCTTCCCACGCACCATTTGAATCCACCCAGAAAGCCATCGAGCAGGGGCTCGATATTCACTCGAAGACGGAGATTTTGGAGGCCAATTTCGCGCGCATTCGCGTGCGCGATACGGACGAGGGTCGCCAAATTCAGGCCAAAATTCACCAGTTAGAGGCACTACTGGCGGCTTACCGCGACGGTGTGATCAAGGAGCAGTAACTGATTACTGATAACCGAGACACTGATTACCGACCACGGGCTTGACGGTAAACGGCCGTTAACGCCCCCACAATTTTCTCCGTCACGGCCTCATCCTTGTCCCGCTTGTTCACAAAAATTGGATCCCCAAATACGATTCGCAACTTGGCGAACGGGAGCGGAACCAAATAGCGATCCCAGCGGCGCAGCGCGTAGCCTGCTTTGGTAAAGCCACCCACGGGAATAACGGCCGCTTCTGCCTTGCGTGCCAAAAAAGAAGCACCAGCCTTTGGTTCAAAAGCAGGCCCATCTGGGCCATCTGGTGCCAAAAAGGAATCTTTGCCATCCTTCATTGCCTGAATGATCCGCAACACCTTGCGCCCTGCTTCCATGGGGTTGCCCTGCATATCTACCCCGTAGGGCGTTGCCCCCAGCGAGGCGGCAAAGTTACCCAAGATGTTGCCCCGCGGATCGCCGCCTAGCGTGACGATAGTAAATTTATCGCCCCCGACAAAGCGCACGGTATAGGTGACAAAGGCTGAAAGCTGCTCGTGCCAAAACAACCACAAAAGCGGCCGTCCGCTAGCCTGTGCCTTGCTGATGTTGGCTCTGCCCTCAATTTGCCAGCGCACGGTACGCGCCAGCAGCCGATGATAAAGTGCCAGCGCGTTGCCCTGAAAGTTCAATGATCGCTCGGATAATGATGTCATAAATGCTCGTTTCGGTTATGGGAATGGTTTTTCGTAGAAGTTGGCGGCGGCTTGTAGGGTAACGTGATGCAATTGGTTGGCGAGGTGGCTGGTAACGGCCGTTCCCTCGTCATTTTTCCCTACCACCAGCGGCTCCCCAATTTGGATGGCAATCTTGCTGAACGGGTAAGGCATGACGTATCGATCCCAGCGTGGCACTCGGTAGCCCCGTCGCGCATAGGCACCCAGTGGCAAAATTGTTGCATCTGCCTTTTGGGCAATGTAGGTGATGCCCGGTTTGATCTCGTAAGACGGCCCATCTGGCCCATCTGGGGTAATGTAGGCATCCCGCCCCGCTTTCACCTGCCGCACCAGCTTGGCTAGCTGCCGCGCCGTGGCCATGCTGGCATCTCCGTGCAAATTCATGGGGAAGGGGGTGACGCCCAGCTTGTTGGCAAACACCACCAGCGTGGTGCCGCGCCAATCATCTGGCAGAATGAGCACCAGCCGAGACAAATCGTAATGGTTGGCAAAAAAGCCCACCAGCATCATGGTCATGCCGTGCCATGCTGCAAAGATAAGCGGCCGTTCCCGTTCTTGGGCGGCGCGTAAATGTTCCAGGCCAGTTACCTGGTATTTGCTCAAGCGGCTGGTCATCCGCGCCCAACTGTGCAGGAGCGTGCCGCTGGCTCTGTCTTGCCAAGTAATCGTTGCTTTACTCATTGATTTGTAAATAACCGGCTCGCGCCAGCCCCCACCCTAAATAAATCGTGTTCCAGAAGTGCCACGCCTTGCCAAACGTGGCCCAGGCAATGGTTACGGCAAACAGCACCAGCAGCGTGCCAATTCGCACCCGCCCCTTGAACACCCCCCGAAAGGAAGGGAATGGAATGCGGCTGACCATCAAAACGGCGCAGATGATAATGATGGGCATGAGCCAGCCAGTTGGCAAGGGGAAGGTCAAAACCGTCATGTCAGACACCACCGCCAGTGCCAATGTTGCCCCAGCCGAGGAGATGGTTAATCCGGCAGAATCGCCACGCCCGCTGGCTTTGGGCGGTAGCAGATTAAATCTGGCTAGTCGGTACGCGCCTGCCAGGACAAAAAAGACGGCTAGCGCGGCAATAATGGCCGTTGAGGCGGCACCTTCCAAATAAAGGTACATGAAGGCCAGAACTGCGGGTGCTGTGCCCAGGCTCACCATATCTACCAATGAATCGAGCTGTAGCCCAAATTCGGAGCCTGCATTTAGATACCGGGCTGATGCGCCATCGAACAAATCTAAAATGTAGCTGGCCAGGATGAGTATCCCGGCGACGACCAGTTCACCCGTGGCGGCCAGCAAGATGGCCACGATGCCACAGGTGAGGGAGATGAAGGTGATACCATTGGGAATGAGGTAACGATATTGACTATTCATGATCCTTTTTAAGTTGGGCAATGGGCGTAATGCCACCAGTCACTTTATCGCCGACTTTGACCAGCATTTGGGCAGTTGGTGGCAAGAACAGATCAACGCGTGAGCTAAAGCGAATGAGGCCAAAGCGCTGCCCCGTTTGCACAACATCTCCCGGTTTGAGGTAGTTGAGGCAGCGACGGGCCACGATGCCTGCGATTTGCTTGGTGAGGATACGGCCGTATCCTTCCGAATCTGTCACCATGGCAATAAACTCATTCAGTTCAGATGCCTCTGGCCGGAACGCCTGCAAAAATTTGCCCGGCTGGTGCTGTACCAGCGCGACTTTGCCTGCCAGCGGCACGCGCTGCACATGCACATCGGTGATGTCTAAAAACATGCTCATGCGGATGACTTCTGCTTGCAAGAAGCGATCTTCCGTCATTTTAATGATTTCTACCACTTCGCCATCGCCGGGACCAACTACAAGGCCCGGTTGGGCCTTGATTTGCCGATTGGGATCGCGGAAAAAGTAGAGAATCAGCAGCCAGAGGAAGGCGGCCAGCAGCAAAAACAGCCCTGCGCCCCAGTTTGTAAATTGGAACCAGAGGAAAACGGCCGTTGCCAATAAAATCGTAAAAAAAGCAATCGTGCCACCACCCCCTTCCGCAAAAGGCCAGGCACGATCATTGCCATACTTGGTCATCGTTAAACAGTCGTTCCTAAAAATAATAGAACGCTGATTCCCATGATCTTCCTGATCAGGTAAATCAGGCAAATCAGCGTTCTATTGTGTTCTTGTGCAAAAAAATCCGAGCAAATTTTACTTGCGGCGGCATTGTAACATTGCCGTTAGGCGTGGGCAAGGTAGGGAAATCATGGGCAAAACATTGTTCGCCGTTGGTACGGCCGTTTGGTAAACTTGCCCCTATGATGAGACAAAAATCAACAGTTATCTGGGTGGGGTTGGTAGCATTGGTTGTGGTGATTGTGGCTCTGTTTGTTGGCAATCGCTTGCTCAACGGCGATAGCAGCTTGCTTCGCAACGTGCAGGTAGACAAAAGCGAAATCAGCCCTAATGCCGATGGCGATACTGATGCCACTACCATTGCTTATGAGCTGTCCCGCAACGCCACCGTTTCTATCTACTTTGAGAATGAAGCGGGCGACCGTTTTTACTTCCGCCAAGAGAAGCCGCGCGGGGCGGGTGAGTACCGCGTAACCTTCAGCGGCGTGGTGGATCCGTACACGCTGCCGGATGATCGGATTGAGGGGGAAATTTTGGCGCGGCTGCTGCAAGACGGCCGTTATACTTGGACAATCAGTGCCACCGACGAAAGTGATGTGACAGAAATGCAGCAAGGCGAAATCCGCATTGTGGATGCCGATCCTGTGCTGCCCGACATCCGCGATTTTGCTCTGGACAAAGACGTTTTTACGCCCAATCGTGACGGTGTGGATGACCGCGTGCAGCCCGTGTTTTACTTAGTCAAAGATGTGGCTGAAGTACGTGTTTTTTTGCAGATGCCTGACGGTAGCGAGGCGCGAATTAGCGAATTTGAGCAGATTATTGAACCAAATGCCGAGGGTTGGCACAAATATGATTATGAAGGTGGTGTAGATGAAGGAGCAACCCCACCATCGGACGGTATGTATCCATTGATAGTTGTTGCCCAAGATTTAGAAGGACAGCAGGTGCGTGTGCAAACAGAGTTGACCATTCAGTTTGGTGGTGTGCCGCGCGTGCGGGTTGTTTCCCCACCTGCTGGGGATACAGTGAGTTGGGAAGAGACGGCCGTTCCCGTTTGTGGCGAGTTTAACTTTACTGTAACGGTAGAAAATTATGGCACGACGCCTATTCGCACCAGCGGCCCGCCGCCCGGAACCATGTACGACTCTGATTGGAATTACAACACATTAGGCTGGTTTACCGAGCCGGGGGCTTTCCGGTTAGGTATTGGGTTTGAAAATGAATTGTCGAACTACCCATTCCGATGGGCCTTGGGGCGTCCAGAGGAATTGGAGCTGATTGATGGATTTTATTATCTCATGCCAGGTCAGCGAGCCACCATCATTGGCAGCATTCGCATGGTAAATGACTTTGGTGACCGCAACCCGCAAACCGTGTGGGCTGGACTTATCCATGAAGATGTGCAGGTCGTGACATTTTATGAGCGTGTAGACCCACAAGCATTAACCGTAGATTTGCCCAATGAGAACAATCTGCCCGAATGCGCCCCCCGCGACGTACCGGAATGGCCGCTAGAGTAGGGGCGAGGCGAGGCGATAAATTCTGGATAAAGCAAACAGTGGTGTTACGCATCGCCTCGCCCGCTTTGGTTAGCCGTCTGTTAGCCGAGGTCAATTCCCATTGGCGGGGGGAGGGCGGCACGGTAAACTACCCGTGGTTAACAGGAGGTTGCCCAACTGTGCGGCAGCCTCTTTTTTTGGATGGATACGATGATGCGACGTTTGTGGGGTTTGTTTTTGCTGATTCTGGCTTTATTGACAGTGACAGCTTGTGCTGCCCAACCAAGAATCGTGGAAGTGACGCGCATTGTGCTAGACGACACGGCCGTTTCCACCCCAATTCCCATCGAAGTAACCGTAGAGGTTCCGGTGGAAGTGACGCGCCTTGTAACCGAAACCGTGACGGTGGTAGAGACGGTATTGCCTACTATGCCGCAGCCCGGCTCGGCGGAACGGCCGTTTCAACTGCTTTTTGCCCCGGTGGCCGATACGGCCGTCATCAGCAGCCGCGCCCAGGTATTGGCCGATTGGCTCACCGAGGAGACCGGGCAGCAATTTCAGGTGGGCTTGCTGGACAATGAACAGCGCATTATTGACCTGATGTGTGCCGCCCCGGCCGAGACGATTGGCTTTTTAACGGCCGTTGGTGTGGCGTTAGCCAATCAGCAATGTGGGGCGCAGGTGGTGAGTACGACCGTACAATCCAACGAGATGAGCTGGCAGGCTGGCATGATTGTGGTTCGCAACGACAGCGACATCAACGAACTAGCCGATCTAGACGGCAAAAGCTGGGCTGTCCCCAGCCAGAGCAGCATCCCCAATAACTGGTATTTTCAGGCGTTGTTTGCTGCCGAGGGGATTGAACCAGGCGAGATCATCTCGGTGCCGGGCGACAACACGGCAATGCTGGCCGTGCTGAATGGCGAGGTGGATTTTGCCACCGGCACCTACTTGCCACCGCTCATGCCCTTTTTGGAGCAAGAATGGGTGTTCGGCGAAGATGATCCAGAAATTTGGCGGCAGACGGGCGTGTCGCCCAGCCGCAGCGGGATTGGCTTTGTGGTGGTTTTGGGCAGGCCAGAAAACGGCGGCTACCGCGTGCGGGATGCCCGCTCTGGCGTTTTTGACACGGCGGAAAACATTTTTGATGAGACGCGAATCTTAACGTTGAGCGCGCCCATCCCGGCCACGTCTGTAGCCGTTGGCGGTGAATTTCCTTTTGGCCCGGCCCGGCAGCTTGCTGAGTTGCTGATTGAATTTGTAGCGTCTGATTTGTGCAGCGACGCTTTGTGTGCGCCTGATTTTTATGGTTGGGTAGGGCTGGAAACGGCCATCCCCGCCAACTACGATCCGCTCCATTTTGTTATTAACACCCTGGGCTGGACGGACGAAGCCCTTTTAATTACCGAGTAGGGTAAGGGTTAGATTACCCGATTACCGAATTTGTATGATTGATGTAGCCATTATTATTGTTAGCTGGAACGTGCGGGATTATTTGGTGCAGTGCTTGCGCTCTGTCTTTGCCGATTTGCAGCAGTCACGGCTGCGCGGTGAGGTATGGGTAGTAGACAATGCTTCCACAGACGGTACGCCTGCGCTGGTGCGCGACCTCTTCCCCAATGTACACCTCATCGCCAACCAGAATAATCCTGGCTTTGGCGCGGCTAATAACCAGGGAATGGCTGCCGCCCAAAAAGATGCGCCTCGCTATTACTTTTTGCTCAATCCAGATACCAAAGTGCAGCCTGGGGCGCTGCTTGCCCTCATCAACACGCTGGAAGAACGGCCGGATGGGGGCATGGCTGGAGCGCGTCTGGTGTACGGCGACGGCCGTTTCCAGCACAGCGCCTTTTATTTCCCCGGATTGCGCCAACTAGTGTTTGATTTGTTTCCGCTGCCTGCCCGATTGTATGAGAGCCGATGGAACGGCCGTTACCCACAGGCGTGGTTAGCACAGGGGAAAGAACCCTTTGCCATTGACCATCCATTGGGAGCTACCATGATGGTGCGGGCCGATGTGGCCGAAGCCACACACGGTTTTGATGAATCGTTCCACATGTATTGCGAGGAAATTGATTGGAGCTGGCGCATTCGGGCGACAGGCTGGCGCATTTACGCCGTCCCCTCTGCCGAAATTGTGCATTACGGTGGTGAGAGCACACGCCAGGTACCCGCCACGTCGGTGATTAACCTGTGGCGCAGTCGGGCGCAGCTGTATGCAGAGATGTACGGCCGTTTCAAACTCGCCGTCGCCAAAAAGATGGTACAAATCGGGATGCGCCGCCGTGCAAAACAAACCAATGATCCCCAGATGAAACAGGCGTACGAAACTATCACCCAAATCTGGCGCGAAATTTAATTTGCCACACGGTAGGGGCAGGTCTCAGACCTGCCCCTACATGCGAAATCTGTTCAAAATGACCCAGAATAAACAACAGTTAACGGCCGTCATCCTCACCCTCAACGAAGCCAGCCACATCACAGACTGCATCCAGTCGCTCGGTTGGGCAGACCGGGTGCTGGTGTTTGATTCGTATAGTGAGGATGAAACGGCCGTGCTTGCCCAGACCGCCGGTGCTGAACTGATCCAATCCAAATTTGAAAATTACGCCCAGCAGCGCAATGCTGCCCTAGACAGCCTGCAAACCGACTGGGTCTTTTTTGTGGATGCTGACGAGCGCGGCACGCCAGCACTGGGTGAAGAGATTCGGCAGGTGATGGCAGACCAGCCAGAGCGGGGCTGGTACGTGCCGCGCCACAATTACATTTTTGGCAAGCTCACCCAGGGCGCAGGCTGGTTCCCGGATTATCAACTGCGCTTGTTTAAGCACGGCTTTGTACGCTACGAGCGTCCGGTACACGAAATTGCCGTCGTGGATGGGGAAATTGGTAATCTGCAGCAGCCGCTCATCCATTATAACTACCGTGATGTGGATCATTTTCGCGCCAAGCAGCGGGCTTACACCAGCTACGATGCCCGCATTCTGTACGATGAAGGCGTGAAGCCCAAGCCACACAACTATATTTTGCAGCCGCTGCGCCAACTCTATTGGCGATTTGTAACGCTAGACGGCTACAAGGATGGCTTACACGGATTGCGCCTCAGCCTTTACATGACGTATTATGAGTGGGTAAAGTACCGTAAGCTGGGCTGGTTTTGGCGGAAAAATCGGTAATGAAGTAATTGGGTAATTACCCAATTACAAAAGGTTTGATGATGCAATCAATTGGCGTTGAGTGTACTTTTAATGAAGATGGCACAGTAAAAGTAAAGAAGATTTTGCTGAACGGCCGTTGGCAACCAGTTGGGCAGGGGCGGCAATGGGTAGACGGAAACGGCCGTCATGTACTCATCATGTTGCCCAGCGACGAAGTGCAAGAGCTAATCTTGCAGCCTAGCACGTTGAGATGGGCGTTGGTGCAGGTAGGTGGAGGAAAACGAACGGCCGTTTAACGCCTGCTTCACCTGCCGTTAGGTCAGGTGCAAGCCCTGTTAGGCGGCAAAATCTTTAATATCTAAAAGTCAATCACATTTTTCAAAAGGGATAATATTTGAATTGCACCCTTAGCTTTGTAGTTCGGATTATCTTTTTATTTCCCCAATATTAAACAATGTACCAAATTGCCATTACAACTACGATAATAGCCAAGATAATAAAAACTAACCCACAACCATTTCCTGAATCATTGTAACGCTTATCTCTCTCTTCTCGTTCGCGTTGTGCTTCTTCAGCACGATATTGTTCTTGATTTCGTCGTCGATCTTCAGTGTAATAGTTCCCTTCTTCCATAGCTTGCCTATCTTCTTCTTGCTGTTCGTAACTTCCTCTTGGCTCAGACATCATTCGCCTCCTTGAAAATCGTAACCCCCTAAGTGTAGGTTGTTTAGGATTAAGTAGTTTAGATATTTTCGCAAGTAGTGGTTGTAGGTTGATCCAACAAATACTCAATCACATCTTCGTACCAATCGTCAATTTCACCTTCTACTTCTACTAATTTCTCAAGGGTATCAATATCATTAATACTAACAAGATCATAAATTATCTCTATTTGGTCGCTGTGATTGGCTGGGAGAGGGTATTCTTTTCCCCATTGTTGTAAAATTTCAAGTCGAATAAGTAAATTTCCTTTTGAACCCCGTCCGATACCCTCAGAATTATTCGTAAAACCGAATTCAATTCCGCTTGTGTCAGTGAGCATACGATATCTCAATGATGTAATAAAGAAGAGATCGCGAGCAACTTGATTGCGATGCTCAATTTGAACATCAAAAAAACTAAGAACTTGATCGGAAAGCTCAGGATTCTGTTCAAAATCCTTGCTCATTTCAATCAACATCTGCGGCTCAACTTCAATTTGTAAAGATTGGGCTAAATTTAATATTTGGGCTACAGAATCTTGAGCCATATCTTCATTTCCTACAAATCTACTATTTGCCCATAGAGCTATAAACTCAGCTAAACTCAGTACATTTTGATAATAGACTTCGCAATATTCGATGATAGGAGATTGTGTCACTAAAGAATGTTCTTGCTCACCAATGAATAAAAACCTTTCTTCATATCTGCTAGAATTTGAGGAAGATGTTGAGTTTGAGGTCGTTTCAGATTGGCAGCCTATCATCAATACAGCAATTAATATAAAAGCTCTCTGACACGATCGGTAGTTTATTGATTTTAAGGATTTCACAAAAATTTTTCTAATGTGGATTTTCATATACTTGTCCGCCGTTCAGTTGCTTAAGCTGCGCGCTCGTTTCCTTTGGCGCGTCAGCTTGAAGCCGCGTTAGGGTGGCGTTTTGGTTTATCGAACGGCCTTAAATTACCAGATTGTCGACGTTCGGCACAACTCAACTTTGCATAAGCCGCCCTAACATAGTATTATCCTGCGCTACTATAGTCGAGTTGAAGCTAAAGTTTACTTACTATAGTAACTCACTATGTAGAGATGTTTCTCAATTGCCCTGCGGCACAATACGGCCGCTTTCCTGCACATCAACCGGCACACCGTCAATCAAACCAGGGATGATGTCCTCTGGGGCAAGCTGGGCGCGAGGTACCTTCTTTTCCACCATCACCACCAACACTACCTCGTCGGTGCGCGTTTTGTGCCGATGCCGGAAGCCAATCCCCACGCCAACCACATTTGCTTTACCCATCAGTTCAGCCTGGTGCGCCTCTTTCACCAGCCGAATGCGCTCAATTGCTTCCTGGTAGCTGCTCATTGCTCAAAATTCCACGTCCAAACAATCCAGCACTGCCTGAATAGGGCTAAAAATTGTGGATTGTGTTGATCCGGCAAACAGCAGCCCCACTGCCTCTTGCGTGTCCAATGCCACGACCAACGACCCAGAATCGCCCCCTTCAGACATGGGGCCTGCGATGAGCTGATTTTCAAAGGTGGCTACCCGGCCAGAACCGTAATTGACGCTCACCGTTGCTTCCACCGTGGTGATGACCCCAGTGGTGTACCCAGTGGTGCGCCCCGATTTACGTACCTGCATTCCCAGCACGCCTTCGGTGATGCCCGTAATTTCACCGATGTTCAAAATCTCATCCAACACATCGCTGTCGTTCAGGGGGCGGGCTACGGCCGCATCCACCAAATTAACTGCCTGTGGATTGGCCTGAAACACAGAAACGCGATGGCTGGAACCCAGGAAATTGGCAAACGCATTGCCAATATTGGCATAGGTTGAGGCAATACCGCAGCCGGAGCCAGACGTTTCGCCGAAATCAATAATGCAAAACCGCTCCAGGTTGGCGATGTGATCGTTGGCAACGGTGCCACCATCGGCTCCGCCGGGTTGAATAATCGGGTCGCCCGCCTGGGCATCATTGCTGTTGGCCAGTACGTGGTTGTTGGAGAGGATGAGCCGTACACCGGTGGCGCGATCGCGCACAATGCAGCCCAGCGTTCCGGCCGAAATTTGGTAGTGGCCAATGCTAACGCCGCCGGGTGCAGGGCGGAACTTGCCTGTGGGTACTTGATTGGCACGCACGGTGCCAATTTGCACCACATCGGTAGGCACGTTGCCCACCGTTGCCGGCACTAACGCCTCTGTGGCTAACCCTTCGACGGCAATTTTGTCGGCCACCAGCACCGAGAGGCATAGCTCGTCGGTTTGTTCAGTACCTTTAATGCGGTGGCCAATGCCTACCCCCACCACGTTGGGGCGTGCCATGAGTACGGCCGTATGGGCTGCTTTTGCTGCACGAATTTCACTTAATTCTGCCATGTTTCCCTCCGAGACTACAAGTTAAGTGCCCATTCACAGACAAAATATGGAAATGGTGAATGGGCTTTAAGTAGCCGTTAGGTTCCAAACTGGTATGTAACGGCTACTATGGGGGAACGATGTAGGGTACTTTGAGGATTTTGGACAGTATAAGCCAGGATGGTAGGGAAAACAACCAATCGAATTGCCTCAAAATAAATGTACTAGCCCTCAACCAGACTTCAAAAGTCTTGGAAGTAGCTTGCTCAACACCGGAGGTGGTTGAGACTTTTGAAGTCTATACCGAATTAAGTTGGTCTATTTTTTGGCGCATCAACTCAATTTGACTGGTCACAGATTGCCGGGTTTTGGGGTCGAGCGTTTTCTGCTGTACTTGTTGCAGCGTGTCCAGGCTACGCTGTGGGAAGCCCAACCGGGCGTACCCACTGGCCAGGCGGCGCAAAATAGCCACATTGCCGGGTGAGCGTCCCACTGCCCGCTGCCAATAGAGAACGGCCGTTGCCCACATCCCCCGTTGTGCAAACAGCTTTCCTGCTTTATCCAGCACCAGTGGATCCTTAATTCGGTCATCAGCTACGGCAATGCGCCACCGCTTTTCTCGTTGAAAATCAGCCCCTCCCATAAACGTGAAATACACAGCTAAAACGAGATAAATAATGGCAAATATAGACGTTAATGCAAATTCCCATGTAGAAATCAGACTATTCAATGGTATAGGGGTAAACAAAATGAATGCCACAATTGACAAAAGGGTTATTATGACCCCCAATATAGCTAACCAATAGGCCCAGACTTTCCGAAAATATAGGGCAACTGTGAGTCCGATAGAAGTGGGCAGCTCAGTAGCCAAAGTAGTCCAAAAGCGGGTTCTCGCTAATTTAAATTCCTCCCACGGAATTAAGGCTAAAGATGCATATTCAGCTATCACCAGATAATTTAAAGTAGTGATCAGAAGAAAGAGTACGTGCCCGACGATGCGAAAAACGATCCAGTTTTGCAGGTATTGCGTGCGGTTAGGGAAAACTGGTTCTTTCCCCACCATTTTTCGCTTGCATTTAGGGCATCTTCTGTCTTTGCGCTGCACGGGCTGGGCGCAGTAAGCACACAAATGTGCCGAGCTGCTCCACACATCCTGGTAGCGGGGCTTGTGGGGATCATCTACCTCTGGCAGCTCCAAATCATAGACGGGTTCTGCCCAAACTTCTTTCTCTTCTTCTACTTCTTCTGGGGGAGGGGAAGCCGGAGTGGCGCCTAGCTTTTGCAGACCCTTTTGGGCCATTTTGTTGTTGGGGTTGATGGCCAGCACATTTTCCAGGCAAATCTGGCGGTCTTCTTTGGTTTTTACCGTGCCACTCAGCCACAACCAGGCAGTTTCATTTTGCTCATCTTGCTCCACAATTTGCAGCAGAAGCTGATGCGCTTTTTCTCGCTCACCCGCTTTGGCTGCCTGGATTGCTGTTCGCAGGAGCTGGTCTATTTCTGTCATGGCTGGATTGCTGATTATATTGCGTATTCCGTATTGCATAGCTAGTGGGCAATACGGAATACACAATAAATCTCACGAAGCCGATATTTTTACACTTCACCAGTGGTCAGCGCTATCTTGACCTCGGCGAGGGCTTTGGTTACTTCAATTTCTCGCGGGCAGGCGTTGGTGCAGTTGAAGTTGGTGCGGCAGCGCCACACGCCCATCGTATCGCCAACGACTTCCAGGCGTTCGTTGTGGGCTTCATCCCGCGAGTCGAAGATGAAGCGGTGCGCCTGCACGATGGCTGCGGGACCAATATACTGCTCGTTGGCCCAGAAGCTGGGACAGGAGCTGGTACAAGCGGCACAGAGAATACATTTGGTGGTGTCGTCGAACCGTGCCCGATCTGCTTGTGTTTGCAGCCGTTCACGGCCGTTTTCCGGCACGGGTGATTCATTCATGAAATAAGGCATCACCGAACGGTAATGATCAAAGAATGGCTCCATATCCACAATTAAATCTTTAAGGACGCGCATGCCCAAAATCGGTTCTACCTGAATCTTGACGCTGTTGCTACCCTCTTTGGCTAGCCGGGCGACCAATGTTTTGCAGGCGAGTGCATTGGCTCCGTTAATGCGAACGGCATCTGAGCCGCAAACGCCGTGCGCGCAGGAGCGGCGCAGCGCAAGCGTGCCATCTTGTTCCCACTTTACGCGGTGCAGCACGTCTAAAACGGAATCGTTTGGCCGTGCATCTTGAATAGTGTACTCACCCCACCAGGGTACACTGTCCTTTTCCGGGTAAAAACGGCGAATGCGTAGTTGAACTTGCATAGGAATCTCCTCGTTGTCGGTAATCTGTTATCCGTAATCGGTAGAAGCCCGATTACCGTTTACCGTTCACTGGTTTAGTAGACGCGCTCCTTAGGCTCGTAGCGGCCCAGGGTGACAGGTTTGTAATCCAGACGATGCTCACCGTCTTCGGTACGGAAATAGAAAGTGTGTTTCAGCCATTCGGCATCGTTACGTTTTTGGTAATCATCGCGGGCGTGGCCGCCACGGCTTTCGGTTCTGGCCAGGGCAGAAACGGCCGTTACCTCTGCCAGTTCCAGCAAGCAACCCAGCTCCCACGCTTCCAGCAGGTCGGTGTTAAACTGATTTCCCTTGTCATCAATCTGAATATTGCGGCTGTACGCTTCGATGAGTTCTTGCAGGTCGGCAACGGCCGTATTCATCGTCTCATCTGTGCGGAACACGCCCACATTCGCAGTCATTGTCTTTTGCATCTTGGTTCGCAGCTCGGCTGGCTTAACGCCACCACTACCGTTGCGAATTCGTTCAAACTCAGCCATTACTTCGGCGGCGGGATTTTCTGGTAGAGGCAGCAAATCGGCCTGGTTGCAATAATTAGCCATGTGCTTGCCAGAACGACGACCAAACACCACCAAGTCTACCAGCGAGTTGGTACCCAGGCGGTTGGCGCCATGCACCGAAACGCAGGCACACTCACCGGCGGCATACAGACCGTCAATCAAACGGCCGTCCACGTCTGCCAAAACACGGCCGTCCACATCCGTAGGAATACCACCCATCGCATAATGCGCTGTAGGCTGCACAGGCATTGGCTCTTTCACAGGGTCCACGCCCAGGTAGGTGCGCGTAAAGTCAGCAATATCTGGCAACTTTGCTTCAATATACTCCCGGTCAATGCGGCGTTTTTCGCCCGCCTGCTCAAAATAATGGTTTACGGTTTCTGGGCGAATATCCAAATGAACGTAATCTTGGCCGTTGATGCCACGTCCAGCTTGCACTTCCAAAAAGATAGCTCGGCTCACCACATCACGGCTAGCCAAATCTTTAATGGTAGGAGCATACTTCTCCATGAATCGCTCCCCTTTGCTGTTGATCAGAACGCCACCCTCGCCACGCACACCTTCTGTAATCAGTACGCCCAACCGAAAGATGCCCGTGGGGTGAAATTGGAAGAACTCCATATCTTCCAGCGGAATACCACGCCGCAGGCAAATCGCCGCGCCGTCTCCAGTTAGTGAATGTGCGTTAGACGTAACTTCCCAGCAGCGGCCCCAACCACCAGTGGCAAAATGCACCGCCTTGCTGTGGAACACATGGAAATCACCACTGCTAATTTCCACGACCACCACGCCGCGCACCGTATTGTCCACGCGAATCAGGTCTACCACATGGAATTCATCAAAAAAGTTCACTTTATTTTTAATACATTGCTGGTAGAGCGTTTGCAAAATCATGTGGCCGGTACGGTCAGCGGCGTGGCAGGCGCGCTGAACGGGTTGTCCGGTATCATTGTTGGTATGGCCGCCAAAGCGACGCTGCGAGATAGTACCATTTGGGTAACGGTCGAACGGCAGCCCCATATGTTCCAGCTCGATGACGGTATCTACTGCCTCTTTGCACAAAACATCAACAGCATCCTGGTCTGCCAGGTAGTCTGACCCTTTTACGGTGTCGTAGGCGTGCCACTCCCATTTGTCTTCTTCCATGTTGCCCAGTGCGGCACCGATACCGCCCTGGGCTGCCCCGGTATGAGAGCGTGTGGGGTATAGCTTTGAAATGACGGCAACGTTTGCGCTTTTGCTAGCGTACAACGCTGCCATTAACCCGGCGCCGCCTGCACCCACGATGACGGCGTCGAATGTGTGAGTTTTTACATTAGCCATGTTATCCTGCACTTTTTAATTGAGTGATTGTGTAAAAATGTTTAAGCACGAGCAAATATGAATCGCTGGTTGTTGCCGTAGTGTCTTACTACGTTCCAGGGACGCGGAAAGAATCCGCGGCTTCATGCTTGCTTAGCCGGGCAACCCCTGGGCAGCTTGTCGAGCAGCTTCAGGATCAAATAATGCGATGCCAACGGTGGCCCAAATGATGGTGGCGACCACAAAAATCGCCAAAACAATGTTTATAATGCGAATCGTTTTGGGATTATGGATGTAATCTTCTAGCACGTTACGCAGGCCATTGACCCCGTGTGGGATGGCAAAGAGCAGCAGGAAGATGTCGTACACCTTCCAGCCCCAAGAGTTCCACTGGTCGGCGACAAAGATGAGTGTGAGGTTGCCGCTGCTGTTGAGGACGTGCTGGATCATCATGTGGCCTACTGCCAAAATGAGCAGGATGAGGCCAGACATACGCATGAACATGTAGGCGTACCGCTCGAAGTTAAATTTTACCTGTACCTTGCGGCGGGTGATAGTTGGTGTGGCAGATGTCATTTTTTTACTCTCTTATCCGATGAAATCGCTTAAAGCGGGGAATGCCCAGCAGGCGGCTGCACCTAATTCGCTGCAGCGGCTCAAAAATTCAATCAGCATGTAAGCCCCGATGGGAATAAATACGGCCGCAAACAAAACCCAAACAATTGTCGCACTTCGTTTCTGGTGCATCCACCATTCCGGCTTGAAATCCAGGATGGTAATGCGGATACCGTTGAAGGCGTGGTACAGAACGGCCGCCATAATGCCAATCTCGCCCACGGCAAAGAGGGGATGCTTAAAAACGGCGATGGACCAAGCGTATAGCTCTGGGTAAAAATGGGCGTTTGCAGTGTCCCAAACGTGCAAAACGAGGAATCCCAGGATGGCTAGGCCAGACAAGCGATGGGCTATCCAGCTATAGTGGCCACTTTTCCCGCGATACCGCACGCTTTCGCGTATGGTGAGTATCAAAGATGACATAGTGCTCCTTCTTCCACTGCTGTGTGGATCTCTTGAGGTCAATCGTTTTCACATAAAATGAAACCGCGCTCATTATAGCACGTTTGCTTGCGAACGTAAGGAATTTTGTGGGCGGAAGCCTGCCGATTTTGCGGTATAATTCAGTTGTCTCAGCTTGGCAAAAATGCACAAAATGGCCGAGTTTTTTCGGTGGCAGATGCAAATTAGTGGCATCTTGGCTTATGAATTTATGAACATCTTTGCCCTAGATTGTTGGATGCTTGTCTAGCTTTTTAGCGACTGTTACACTTTACTTCTAATGATACGACCGTTTAATCTACGCGATTTGCCACTGGTTCATCGCTTAAGCGAAGTGGGTGTTTCCCTCCACACGGAATCTGCCCTGACCAAGAATCTGCACCCGACGCGGGGTGCGCTTTTTAGTTTAGTAGGTGGCGATTTTCCCACTTATGTGTGGAAGTCAGACAATAATGGACTGGCGGGATTCATTCAACTTTTTTTGGATGAAGAGAGTGTGCATGCTCACATTTTGTACCTTAGCTCTACCCGTGAAGAACAGATAGATTCGACTGACAACGGCACGGCCGTTTCCGGGGCAAAAGATGCAGATGGGCAACGGCCGTATCTGGTGAATGAAAACGTTTGGCTGCCGCTTTTGGATCAGGCAGTTGCAGAAGCTGGGCGGCGTGGCATTCATAGCCTGGTTGCTGAGGTAGATGAACTGAGCGATAAGTTGCCCGTGTTGCGGCGGGCTGGCTTTGTGGTGTACACCCGGCAAGATGTATGGGTATTAGCACCAGACGAAGCGCGTCAGGCTGCAAACGAAGCAAATGGTTTACGACCCCGCCAGGCAGAAGATGATTGGGATATTCAAATTTTGTATGCCAACATTGTTCCCCGCCTGGTTCAGCTAGTGGAACCAATGCCACCGCTGCACGACGGGGTAGGTTGGGTGTTACATGAAGAGAATGAATTAGCAGCATTTGTACATGTTCACGTAGGGCCAGTGGCCACCTGGATGCGACTGTTTATCCACCCCAGTGCAGAAATACAGGCGGATCGAATTATTACGGCCGTTGTGCAAAGAACACCCGCCGCTGCCACTAGACCCATCTACTGCTGCGTGCGTCGCTACCAAAGCTGGGTACAAACTGCATTGGAGCGGTCTGGTTTTACGCTGTGGGGAAGCCAGGCAGTTATGGTGAAGCATATTGTGCAAAAAGCCGCCAAACCGCTTACAGATTTATCCGCAGCCTTAGAGACACAGGGCATCACGCCTTCTGCGCCACTTATCCGTCAATACAGAAATACGGGGCATCATCCAGAGAAACAACCAGCCCCGTCCAAATAAAATTCATACATGAACTTATCACAGACAGAACAAGCAAAAGAAGATTTACAAAAATTATTACAAATTTTACCGACGTCAATCTCGGAAAAGCTAAATTCAATAGGTCGAGAAGTTGAACTCCTGGAAGTCGTCATGGATTTTGGCCGTCAACCAACCGCCCGCTACACCGACGGCGAGGTTGTGCTGCGCCAGGAAGAGGTAACAGCCGCAGAAATTACGGCCGTTGTCGCTGGCATTGGCGATTTTGATGATGACAACCGAGCCGGCATCGCCCGCACCCTGCACCGCATCTCTGGCATTCGCAACCGCAAAGGGGAAGTGGTGGGGCTGACCTGCCGTGTAGGCCGCGCCGTGTATGGCACGATTGACATTATCGAAGACATCATTGCCGACGGACACAGCATTTTGCTGCTGGGACGGCCTGGCGTGGGCAAAACCACCATGCTGCGCGAGATGGCGCGCATTCTTGCCGAAAAGCGGCGCGTGGTCATTGTAGACACGTCCAACGAAATTGGAGGCGATGGCGACATTCCCCATCCTGCTGTGGGCCGTGCACGCCGGATGCAGGTGCCGCGTCCCTCACATCAGCATGAGACGATGATTGAAGCCGTAGAAAATCACAACCCCGAAGTAATCATCATTGATGAGATTGGACGTGAGCGTGAAGCGGCCGCTGCTCGCACCATCAACGAGCGGGCGGTGCAGCTCATTGGCACAGCGCACGGCAACACGCTAGAGAACCTGCTGCTAAACCCCACCTTGTCTGACCTGGTGGGCGGCATTGAAAGCGTTACCCTGTCCGACGAGGAAGCACGGCGGCGCGGGACACAGAAAACAGTTCTGGAACGTCGCGCCCCTCCCACGTTTGATGTGCTGATTGAAATTCAGGATCGAGAGAAGCTGCTGGTGCATCCAGACGTGACGGCTTCTGTAGATTCGATGCTGCGGGGCCAGCCATTCCGGGTGGAGTTCCGCTCACGGGATGAGGCGGGCAAGGTGCAGGTGGAGCAGCAAAATGCGATGGTCACATCTACGGCCGTTACCGGACGACGCGAAGCCCGGTCTGGCAAAGGGAAAGAGCGTGAGGATCGTAACGGCCGTATCTTCACCAATGGCAGCGGCAGCAAAGCGAATGGTAGGCGGACAGAATTGTCACCAGAGCAAGCACTCATTGAGGAACGGCCAGAGTCGCTCCATGTATTTGCCTACGGTGTGGCGCGTAATCGCCTCATTCAGGCCGCCAAGCGGCTCAAGGTACACATTACGTTGGTGAATACCCTCAACGAAGCAGACGTGCTGGTGACTTTAAAAAGTTACTATCGCAAGCGACGGCAGCTTATCAATGATGCCGAGCGGCGGCGCACACCTGTATACGTGTTGCGCGCGAACTCTACCAACCAAATGGAGAACTTTTTGATTCAAGTAATGAACCTGGATGGGCCGAAAGCAACAGATCCATTTGAGGTGGCCATTGCTGAAGCCGAGCGGGGCATTGAGTTGATTCAGGCTGGGCAAGCGTCCGTTGATTTGCGACCAGTGGGCAGTGCCATTCGCCGCTACCAGCACCAAATGGTGCGGCAGGCAAATTTGGTCTCGCATAGCTATGGCAAAGAGCCAAATCGGTACGTACGTATCTTCAGCGCCAGCCGCAAAAATTAAAGTTTTGCCACAGAGAACATACCTCTAAAACCTCTGTGTTCTCTGTGGCTCTTTATAAAAATTCAGGGAATTTTGCATGTTTGTCACGTTTGAAGGGCCAGAAGGCAGCGGTAAGTCCAGCCAAATTGCTTTGCTGGCACCGTTTTTGCAAGAGCAAGGGTTTTCGGTAATCACCACGCGGGAGCCGGGGGGAACATCCATTGGGGATGAAATTCGGGCTTGCGTGCATAACGTGGCAAATACAGCGATGACCCCCGTGGCAGAAATGTTGCTTTACTCTGCGTCACGGGCGCAACATGTGGGGGAGTTGATACGGCCGTCTCTAGCGAAAGGCCACATCGTCCTCTGTGACCGTTTTGCCGATAGCACCATTGCCTACCAAGGATACGGCCGTGGGCTTGATTTGACCCAATTGCATCAGGTTACCCAGATTGCCACTGGCGGTTTGCAGCCAGACATCACCTTTTTGCTGGATGTGGATGTGGAGCAAGGGTTGGCGCGACGAACCGGCGGCGGTTTAGAAATGAACCGGCTTGATTTGGAAACGGTGCAGTTCCACCAGCGGGTGCGGGATGGGTATCATACGCTGGCTGCCTCTGATCCGGATCAATGGGTGATTGTAAATGCAGAACGGCCGTTGCCAATCATCCAGGATGAGATCCGCACAAAGTTAATGGAGCGGTTGAAGGAAACGGCCGTTCGTTTGCACAAATAATAATCAGACATCTGATGGCAAATCTACGCCACCAGCCAAATCCGGCATTGATTGCTCAATGGATTCCGGCGACTCGCCCTTTTCCAACCGGCCAACCACCTCATTGAACTCATCTCCCATATCTTCGCCCATTTCCTGCCCCATTTTACGCATGAACCTGCCCAAAGATTGGGGATCATTCTCATCCAGGCCAGATAGATCAGCATCCATCATGTTGCCCAGCCGTGCCTCTTCAGATTTTGCCACCGCTACCCGGCTAATCCGACGTTTCATCTCTTGGCTTTGGCAATGTGGACAAACGGCTTGAACCTTGCCATACTCACTGTATGAAAATTGCAGTCTGGCATGTTTACCACATACCAAACATTGAAAATCATAAAAAGGCATGATCATAAATCCTTACATTTTCTTCCTATTCATAGCAAACCACAGAAAGAAGTTTAAAAACCGAAGGGCGGTTTCTTTGTGGTTTGCTCAAGTAAAAGCGGGAGAAACGGCTCTGCTTATTTCAGAAAACTTTCCCGCTTTTACACAATTATACGTTTCAACAAGACGCACATCAAACAGCCAAAACGAGGTTAAACGTGTTAAAAGAAAACCTGTACCAAAAAGAAAATCATCCTAAACTCATTGTGATTTCCGGCCCATCCGGGGTTGGTAAAGATACAATTGCCCGCAAATTAATTGATACGGATCCCAAGCGATTTTACTTTGTTGTCACTGCCACCACCCGCCCACCAAGAGAAGGAGAGGTCCATGGCGTAGATTATTTTTTCTTTAGCAACGATGAGTTTGCGGAAATGATTGAAAGCTATGAACTGTTAGAATACGCGGTTGTCTACAACGATTACAAAGGCATCCCCAAACAACAAATCCGGGACGCGCTGGATAGTGGTCGGGACGTCATTATGCGGGTAGATGTTCAGGGAGCGGCAACCATCCGCAAAATTATTCCCAATGCGATTTCAGTCTTTTTAACCACGGAAACAGAAGATGAACTGGTGCGTCGTTTGGTAGAGCGCAAGTCAGAAACGGCCGAAGGGCTCAAGCTAAGAATCGCCGCGGCTCGTCAAGAAATGAAGCGCATCAAGGAATTTGATTATTGGGTAGTCAACGCAGAATCACAACAGAAACGAGCCGTACGAGAAATCTTGAGCATTATCGAAGCGGCTCATTGCCAGGTTCAGCAAGAGCCAATCCATCTTTAAACAATCACAAACTCAAATAGCATTTAAATACAAAAGCGGGTTGGCAACTAGTTGCCAACCCGCTCTTATTACCTTACTAGCAGCCTAAGCTGCCAGACAGGAGCTGTTATTCAGCACCGCTTGTAATTTCACCGCTGAAGCAGGAAACGGCCGTGCCTTCAAACAGATCAGATGTCATTTCAGCACAGTTTGTCCAGTCACCGGGGGTGTTCCCGTACATGCTAAACGTAACCGTGTGAGACCCACCTGGTGCACCAGGCGTGGAGAATACATCAATTTCGTAGTCTCCATCCGGGAAGGAAGGTGTCGGGATGTCGCCAACGCCGTCTTGGTAGATCGCTGTACCGGTGTTACCGAACAGGTTCTCAGCACCAACGGTCAAGAGGCCAGCGTCGCCACCAGAGAGCTGATCAGCTGGCCCGTAGGTGAAGCTGATGTCTTCAAAGCCATCTATGCCAATCCAAGCCTGAACCGTGTTCAATTCGCCGTCGCCCCAGTTTGGTACCATTTCCCATTCAACTACGATCCAGGAATTAACACCGTCACCTAAGACGTTAACGAGTACACGACCACCAGCACTTGGATCCATGTCTGTCCAGTATGGAGCCAAAACGTTGTTGGGTATACTGTCACTTGGGAATGCTGTGGTGTTGGTGAACTGAACATCAGCGCCAGTGCCGCCACCTACAACAATGTAACCGTTAGAAACAACACCGATCGTACCCCATGTCTCGCCAGCGTACACAAATGGCGGAACCGTCACATTTGTGATTGTTTCGTCGCCAGAACCGAGGTCGAGCGAGGAACCGAAGAGAGCAAGCGGTAGATACCCTGCTGGGGAAGCTAGCGGATCAACGGCCGCATCTACAATTGGCGGAGAAGCAGCAAACAGCGTGCCGCTTGTGCTCCAAGAGCGAGAGCTGGTCTGCGTAGCGCCATCAACGCTGCCGTTAACCAGACGTAAACGACGTGGCAGAATGTCACTCAAATCAAAGTTTGCTTCTGAAGCAAAGCTGTTGTTGGTTACTGTTACTGTACATTCAGTTGCTTCGCCAATAGCCAGGCTATCAGAATCACAAACCTTTTCAATGGAAACGGCCGCTTCACCACGAACAATAGTTACAGGGAAGCGAACAGCATGGTCACCATGAGTCATGTGAATAACACCCATTGCCGTGTCGCCAACTGCTACGCCACTGGCATCAACATTGATGGCAACAGTTGCGTCACGACCGGCGCGAATACCCACAACAGATGGTACATTGATGTTCAAACCATCGTCTGCTTCAACTGATACAACCCACCAGGCATCGTAACCCAATTCGCTTTGCAGCGTCCGGTATACGGTCATTTCACCAGGCATGTTCGGGATGTAGAGGCTGGGATAGTTGCTGTTCCATAGATCGTTTTCGTGGGCAACATAATTCGCACCAGAGTCAGAAATGGTCAAACCAGGGTCGCCAGCGTAATTCAAATCTACGCGACCAGACCCAACATCAAAGTGGTCAACAGGTGTGACACCATCTTCTTTGGTTACACCATCTACTGTTGCTGTGGTCATCAAGGCAGATTTAATTTGCCCTGGTGTCCAATCTGGATGCAGTGCTTTAAGCAAGGCCGCCGAACCAGCCGTATGCGGGCTAGACATTGAGGTACCGCTGAGTAGCTGATGGAGACCCGGTTGTCCTAGAACTTCTGCTGGATATGGGGTATCGGCAGCAAGAATGTTTACGCCAGGTGCAGTCAAATCTGGTTTGCTAACACCCAGAGTCTGACCAGCACCACCACGGGAGCTAAAGGCAGCCATTACGTCACCTTGAACGGTGGATTTAATGCCGCCGCTTAGAGTACCCATTACATTGGTGTTGCTTGCCATGAAGTCTAGCAGGGTAACGCCATCAACATCTTGGATGTGGATACCAGGAACCCAGTGGCTGTCGGTATTCAGGGTGCCTAACGATGTGTTGTATAGAACAAAACCACCAGCACCGCCAGCAGCCACGTTTGCGCTCTTGGTTACACGCGCAATGACACCACGCTTGCAAACAACAATTTCCCCATTAAAGGTACCAGCCGGGAACGGCGTATTACACATACCATTTTCTGGGTCTGTCTCATCCAAACCATCGTAGTCATCAGCCAAAACAACTGATGCTGGGCCGAAGCCACCAGTGATGGATACACCATCCAAAGTCAAGGCAGCACCACCGTCAGCAGTGAGTTCGATGTTAGCCAGGTAGCCACGATCGTGGGTGCTTGCGCCACTCGTGGTAACCCAGGGGCTGCGACCAGCAACCGTGTCGGCACCGGGGCCACTGTTACCACCGGATTTAGCAACGAAGATACCGTTCTCGTAAGCTGCCAAGAAGGCCAGCGAGCCAGCATCGTTGTAAGGATCGCTACCACCACCAACTGAGAAGTTCAATACGTCAACGCCGTCGGCGATTGCTTGATCAACGGCTGCGGCCGTATCAGAAGTGAAGCAGCTTGCCGTGCCAGGTACAGAACCACAAACTTTGTAGGCAATGATGTGTGCCCGCGGGGCAACACCAGAAATAATACCCAACGAGCCACCCAGAACGTCTGCGGAAACGTTGCTGTTACCGGCAGCCGTGCTGGCTGTGTGGGAACCGTGTCCATCATTGTCACGCGCTGAGAGGAATTCGCCATCTAGCATGGTGCGATTGGCTTCAAATGTTGCCATGAAACGGTAAGCACCGATGAGCTTGTTGTTACACTCAAAATCAATGCCCAAATCCGTGCCATCAGCCATTACGCTACCCAAATCACAACCATAGGTTCCAGGAGGAGCCGAATACGGATTGCCATTGGGGTCTGGATCAGCGAAAGATGGATTTTCTGGCCAAATACCAGAGTCCAGGATACCTACGATAACGCCTTCACCGGCACTTTCTTGACCGCCCAGAGCGCTCCAAACGGTCGGCGCACCGATCCATTGTGGACCAACATCTGTTGTCAATTCTACTTCTTCGTCCAGGTAAATAGCGGTGACCCCACTGATAGAGGCAATAGCATCTAGGTTGGCACCAGCAACGCGAGAAACAGCCAGACCATTAAAGACTCGGCTGTATTCATAAGTTACTTCGCCATAGTTATCGAGGGTGTCTTTGAGGGTACCAGCGTCAATAGCTTCATCAACGGTGATAATAATACTGACTTCTTCGAGATCTCCAATTTCAATTTTACCAGCGGTGGGAACTTCTTTATCGCCGGTGAAGCTGGATTCAACAGAAACACCGCCAGAGGCGGTGAAACCACCGTCCTGGGCAAAGCCGAGGGAGGCTGAGGAAAGCACCAGGACGAGTGTAAGTAATGCTAAAAGCATCAGTGTAAGCACACTCTTTTTGGGATTTTTCTTAAACATCTGTTCTCCTGTTTTGTTTTACAATGTAAGGTTTCAATGCTTTTTAGTTAATCTTCCGATTTAACCGATAACTGACGTTTTTTTATAGAATCACCTCCTCAAGAACATTTTTCATTTTATTGGTTGGTGCTGACACAAATTTTAATTTATTTGTATGGTAATAAGGGCTGCTACTGACCTGATTGGTGATGTTCAGGTTACAGCAAAATAAGACTGCTTACCTGAAGAATCGGCTTGTCTTGGCAGACGGCCGTTTCTTTTGAAGTAGTTCTCTGCTGCTGCCCGGTTCAAAGGGTGTTTTTGTAGCACCTTCCATAAATTGATCAAGATTGTTTGCGTGCTTTTGTGACCTGACATTAACCTTCTGGTTTATTTGTTTTTGCTTTTATACGGGGTAACTTTTTCTGAAAATTGCGCTATTCTACGATTATAATTTTACTATGATGAGACTGGATAAACATACTTACAGTTGGTTACATTTATGCTTACGAAAGTGTTAATACTCGTGTGAAAATATGCTGATTTGCTCCGTTAGATTACCGTCTAATGGTAAGCTGTTCTAATAAATCTGACAATGTTTTTCATGAGCTACACATTTTATTTGTTGTGAATCTTCAAAAAATAGTTTGTGTAAGGGGCGTAAATTTTTTTATTTTGCTACATACGGCCGTGTTATAATCTCTGCACATCAACGACGAGAACAATGGCTGACTTATGCAATCATTCCAAAATTGGCAGTTCGATACAATATCATTTGTTGTGGGCTTGTTGCTGGGCCTGGTGGGAGCGTATAGCTTTTTGCGGATACGGCCGTTCCTCCGCCGCCGGTTGGCCCGTCTAACTGATTGGGTTCGGGAGCGCATCACCTATTTGCGCTCTGGTGTAGCTGTGCGATTTTTGGCAGAAACGGCCGCTTACGCCAACACGCACCATCTTTTAGGTAACCAGGCCGGGCTAGATGCTCTGTTTGTGCCTCCTCGGTTGCAGGCACCGCTGGATGATCCAGCGCTGCTGCCCGAAGATCGGGCGGCAACCGCCGTGAGTTACTTGTGGCCAGAATGGGCGGGTGGCGTGGGCTTGCCCCCACCGCCAACGATGAGCGTGGAGCAGTTACTGCGAAACGGCCGTCGCGTCATCATTGCGGGGGAGCCGGGAGTAGGTAAGAGTACGTTGCTGGCACATTTAGCTTATCGCTGTGCTGTAGCCACTGCTGATGGGCGAGATGCTGCTCTGGTGAATACAATGCCCGTGTTGGTTCATCTGGCTGAGTTGGGTGTTGCTGCTGGGGGCGAACTGGAGGATGCTGAAGCAATTTTGGCCAACGCAATGCAAAAGCGGGCCAATCCTTTAACGGCACCAGGTATTAAAGATTTGCTACACCAAAAGCTGAAGGCAGGGCAAGTTTTGCTGTTGTTGGATGGTTGGGATGCCTTGCCTGTTCCTAAACGGCCGAACGTGGCCGAGTGGCTGGAGGCGTTGTTGCGTAAATACAAGCAGACGCAAACGTTTGTGGCGGCGGGCTTAACAGGGCACGGCTTGCTATTGGAGTTAGATTTTACTAGGAGTACATTGATGCCCTGGCGGTTGGGGGAAGTTGATCAATTTTCTGAGCAAGCAACGCAAGCACTTTCTGTAAGTAAGCCACCACGTTTGCCTTATTTTTGGCAACCAGGGCAAATAACGGCTGCTACCACCCTCAACTATTTTCTGCGCGGTTTATCGCAGGTGGCGGATGATCCGAAACGGCCGTTGCCGCTTTGTGACCTATTGCAAAATAGCCTATCCATGTTGGCTGGGCAGCCAGCCGTTGATCCCCAGCACCTTACCTTTTGGCAGCAGTTGGCGTTCATCATGCTTAGCGATGGGAAAATGGCGCTGAACCGGGCAGAGATAACGGCCGTTGCCGAAGAAATGTGTCAGGACGCCGACGGTGAACTGGATCGCAGTGCTGCCAATCAGCTACAAAAATCGGTGAAGCAGACGCCGATTTTTGTAACGTGGGGTAACGACAGCGTCAGCTTTTGTGGCACGCTATGGCGTGACTTTTTGGCAGCGGGTTACTTGGTGGCACAGCAGGACGAGGCGACTGCGGCTGCTCATTTGCACGATAGTTCCTGGGCGCAGGTGCTGCGCTTTTACGTGGCGCAGCAAGACCCGGCGGCGTTGGCCAAGCAGCTTTTGCAGGGGCAAGATAATTCGCCATCGCGTGAGTCGGTTTTCCAGGTAGCGTCCTGGTTGCCGCTAACGGCAGCCAAAGGAGAGTGGCGGCGGCAAACGATGATTTTGCTGGGGCAGATGATTCGTTCTGGCCCCTCATTTACGCAAGTGATTCGCCAGCGGGCAGCAGCCGCGTTGGCGCAGTCGAACGAACCAGGCGTGATTACCTTTGTTTCTCAGCTGCTGGAGCGATCAGACCCATTTTTGCGGCAGTTGGGCACGGCCGCTTTACCACGATTAGGCGATGATCGGGCAATTGGCCTGCTGGCAAAAATGATTTCTGATGGGGATGAGCTGGTGCGGCAAACGGCCGTTTACGGCCTTCTTTTTTATCAACATCATCCATTGGCAGAGCAGCCACTGCTGGGCGCACTCATCGGTGAAGATGAAACCTTGAGCCAAATTGTTGCCGAGGGCTTGGCTTTAAATGGGTCGCGCGGGGTTGAAATTTTGCTAGAAGCGTTGGGTGATGATGATATTCAGGTGCGTCGGGCGGCGGTGCTGGGGCTGGCCCTGCTCGATTCGACTTCGATAGAAAAGCAGCTCATTCAGGTCGAGCGACATGATGACGAATGGTTTGTGCGCTCGGCAGCTAACGGGGCATTAGAAACGCTGCGAGCGCGGCGCAAAGTGGCCAAATGGGAGCCGCCCAATCCCGCCGATCAGCGCTGGCTGACGATGGCGTTTCGGGAGAATGGCCGTATCGTACCTGATGGCGCAGCGGCCATGCCCTTCCTGGTACAGCTCATTAGCGAATCGGATGACAACAAGCTGCGCGCCTCTGCCGCCACCTTACTCAGCCATTTACCGGCTCTGGATGCGATGCCTGCGTTGGAAACGGCCGTGCGCGACACCGATTTTACGGTAAGCGAAGCAGCTTTCACCACCCTCTGCCACCTACGCCGTGCCTATGGATAAATGCAAATGCAATTCTGCAGCTATGCTTAACATATATATGGCATTATTCTGGCAGATGCTGCTCGAAGAAGGCAGTGGCAATGGCGGGATTGTCAATCAAGTATTGGTAGCCGCTGTAGCGGTCGGTGCCGGGGACAAGCAGGGGGCCGCTGGGGTTGGGTGTGGCGATGGCCATTTGCTGCACGTCTTCGGGGCTGCCCCACGGGTCGTCTATGCCCTGAATGTACAAAACGGGGGTCTGGCCTGCTTGAGCAACGGCCGTTCCCAAACGATACTCCTTCAACGGCCGTCCGCCCGCCTGCTGAAACATCAACTCTGCCAACGGCAAGATCACTCTCCCCAAAAAACCAAACTGATGCACCCCAAATCGTTCAGCAAAGTGAGCGGGGGAGGTGGGCTGCACGGCAACGGCCGCTTGAATCTCATCCGTTTCAGCCAGGGCGTACAGTACCGTGTTGGCGCCAGCCGAAAACCCAAGCGCGCCGATCCGGTTGGCGGCCACTTCAGGACGGCCTTGCAGGTAGGCGATTGCCCCCACAACATCCTGCGCCTCGGTTTCGCCAAACTGCATCGGGGCTTGACTGCCACTTTCACCATGATTACGGCCGTCATACATCAACAAACCAAAGCCATCTTTATATAAACTGTGCGCCAGCCGCAGCAAATCCACCTGAGAGGCGCCCGTCATGTTAGCCACCACGTCGGTGGCCGCTTCGCCCAGGCGGTTCCAGCCCCAGCCGTGCACCATGATGAGCGTCGCCCCTTTGCGAGGGGAATTGGCAGGAGCGGGAATAAACCAGCCGCTTAGGCGTACGCCATCGGTGGCGGGGAAGGTCACGTCTTCGTAAGTCATGTCTAGCTGGTCTGGTGTGCCCCACAGCGGTTGGCGCAACGGTTGAATGAGTCTTTGGGCAAAAAAGGCAGCGATGGCGGTTATCAACCCCGCGACGATGCCGCCTAAAATAAAGAGCCAACGCAAAACGCGGCGAAAAATGTTCATGTTCGTTCCTTTCACATAAATGGTTATCTTTTAGGACAATATGTTGGGCTGTGGCCGGCGTCTCGCCGTGCCACCTAGCCGGCTCGGTCAGGAGACCGGCCGGAGCAACTAGGTAAGTCCTGAAACAATTGATAACGCTATTTTGCCACAAATTGCGGTTTTGGGGGAGGTTTTACGGTGGCGTCATGGCGCAGCGAAAACCCAGGTTGGCACGGGCTACGCTGGGGTCAAACGAGCCGCGCGCCACGATTCTAAGCTCCTCGGCCGTGGAAAGCCATGAGCCGCCCCGGATTGCTTTGAAAGTTCCCTCGGCTGGGCCAAGCGGATTGGTGTCGGTGCTGCTTTCGTAGTAGCGCGGCTCATACCAGTCGCTGACCCACTCCATGACGTTCCCAGCCATATCGTAAGCGCCGATGGGGGAACGGCCGTCCACAAAACTCCCAACTGGTGCGGTATCCCGATGCCCGTCGTCCACACTGCTGTCGCGCACGTCGCGGGTACAGCCAGTGTCACAAAAATTGACCTTTGTACCGTCAAAGGCATCTCCCCACGGAAAGCGCAGCACAATGGATTGGCTGGGATCAAATCCAGCAGCCATCTCCCATTCCGCTTCCGACGGAAGCCGCCCGCCGCGCCAGTCGCAGAACGCATCTGCATCGTACCAAGTAACAAAGATGACAGGGTAATCGTCGTAGGCGGGGTCGCCAAAGTAGGCGGGGTGGTAGGTGGCAGAGCGACGCACGGGTGTATTGCAAACCCCAGCGGCTACGCATTGGGCATATTGCCCGTTGGTCACTTCTGTTTCATCAATGAAAAATGGGTTGAGCCGGACGAGGTGAGACGGCCGTTCATCTGCTTCCCCCTCATCTGTGCCCATCCTGAATAGCCCGCCCGGCATAAACACCATCCGCGCCCCAGTGTCGGTAATGAGCGGTACTGGGCTAGGGGTGGGCGGCAGCGTCGGGGCCGGTAGGGGCGAAGGCGTTGGAGCCATTGAGGTGAGTGCGGCGACGATGGCTGACTCTAGCGTGGCGGTGGCGCGCGCTTGCGTTACAGGATCATCTTCCTCCAAGCCGGACAGGGTAAAAATAGCACCGACAACAATAACCAATACCAATAAAACGACCAGGGCGATGATGGTGCGTTGCTCCATTTGGCGGCGGGTGCGCGGAGCCAGACGCGGCGGCTTGGGATTGCCAAACTGTCGTTCGGGGCTGCGGCGGGGCAGTTCCGGTAGCGGTTCTGGTTGACTGTTTGGCTTTGCCAGGGCTGTGGCGAAGGAAACGGCCGTTTCATACCGTGAATCGGGGCGAATAGAAAGCGCACGGCTGGCCACCAACGACAGATAAGGTGGCACGTCCTCATTCACCTCGCGTGCGGGAGTCAGATTGGTCAGACCGCTTTCCCGGCTGAGGGCATTGGGCGGCACCTGGTTGGTGAGCAGCGTGTACAGCGTGGCTCCCAGGCTGTAAATGTCGCTGGCAGGGGAAACATCTAGCTGCGCCTGCTGCTCTGGGGCGCCAAACCCCTGGCTGTGTTGGGGTACGCCTAGCCCTGGCAAGCCGCTGTCTACCAGAAAAACCGTGCCATCTGAGGCAATGCGAATATTGGCAGGCTTGATGTTGAGATGCAGTTGACCTTTTTCGTGTAGGTAATTTAGTGGCTCGCAGGCAGACTGTAGCCATTCAATGATGCGGTTTGTTGGGAGACGGCCGTATTGCTCCAACAAACTTTGCAAATCCACCCCGTCAACATATTGGCTCACCAAATATTGGCCCGTTTCTTCAATGGCAAAATGGTCTAGCACGGTGGGCAGTTGCGGATGAGACATGTCGCTGAGACGACGCGCTTCTTGCCGGAATCGCTTTTGCATCTCAACCGAACTGTCCCGGTACTCTTTCACGGCGACATCAAGGTTATCCACCACGTCTCGTGCGCGGTAAACAGCTCCATACTGACCTTCTGCCAGTAAACTCACAATGCGATACCGTTTGTTGAGCAGTTCACCCGGATACAGCGGCATGGCTACCCTTCCATTAGTTGATCCATCTTATGCTACACGGGCATCCTGTGTGTCGAAGCGCAACATGACTTCGTCTAACCGCTCTGGCACGCCGTACAAAGTAACTTTATCCCCTAATTTAAGCTGGGTATGCCCATGCGAGACCAGCGTTTGCTGCCCACGCCGTACCGACAAGATGAGTACATCCAGAGGCAGGCGCAGTTCGCGCAGCGTTACGCCGGCCAAATCACGGTTGCGTAGTTCTACATCCACAATCTCTTGCTCGTGATCAGTACCTAGCAGCAGCGATGTAGCGGACGGGGCACGCACAAATTGTTCAAGCAGGGAGACAACGGCCGTATCCGGCTCCACAATCAACGCCCCAAGCTCCTGGAACGTTGAGCGCAGCTCCCGGTCAGTTGAATGGACAACCACCGTTTCTGTACCAAAATGTTCAAAGACAAGCTCGCACACTGCCAGATTTTCCTCATTAGACAGCATCAACACAAAACTGTCTGCCTGGGTTGCTTCTAGCGACTGCAACGCAGCCACCGAAATCTCCTCAAGCAAATGCACCTGCACATTGTTGTTGAGCAATGCAAGCTGTGATTGCGTTTGTTCATTGTTCAACGCCGCCAGGCGTACTTGCCAATGGTGCGCTTTTAGCTGCCGCGCCAGGGTGATGGATTGCGGCGTCAGCCCCAAAATGATGGCATCTCGCACACCGTCGAAGGGTTCGGGTTCAGCCTGAACATGGGATTCACCCATTCGGTTCAGCGCAAATTTGAACAAAATGGGGCCAACGATTTCATTGAGTACCACCATGGCAATGATGGTGGTGGCAAAAGCATCGCCCCAGCCGGGGAACGCAACCGCAGCTTCTTTTGCTAAGCCCAGTGCCACGCCCGCTTGCGTGACAAAAACCATCCATTTGTACCGATTGCTCTTCATAGAATCCCTGGCCAGCAAGCCACCGCTAAAAGAGCCGATGAGAATCACGCCCACGCGGATAAATGCCAGTGCCAGAGCGATGGGCCAAACCTGAGCTAAAATATCTAGCTTTAATCCTTTACCTACCAGGGTGAAAAAGGCAACGTAGATGAATGGGCCTACATCGTGCAAAATTTCAGAAAATTCCAGGCGGCGACTGCTGTAGTTGTTGATGATAAAGCTAGCGACCATGCAAATGAGTAGGGGTTCCAGCAAAATTTCTACCGGAAAGTTATCGTGGGTGTATTCGCGGATGAAGCCAGACAGAGCGTACACGCTATAGCCAAGTGCCAGGATGACGGCCGTTTTCACCGTTGATTGCCAATGTTGGTTAAGAGCCAACAATAGCAGCCTGCTTAACACAATACCCAGACCAACTGACAGCATTAGCTCGACAATCAACAGCAGCAGCAGTCCCAAATTGATCGAAACACCTGTTAAAATGGCACCGGTAATGTCGGCACTGATGGCAAAAAAGACAATCACCAACACGTCAGAAATAACGGTGACGCCGAGCGCCATCTGCGTAAATGGCCCTCGTGCGCGTAGCTCGTTGATTAAAGCAATGGCAACAGATGGGGAACGTGCCACCATGATGGTTGCAGCCATGAGCGCAATGGCAACTTGGCTGGCCACCGAAAACTCTTGCATAAAGGGAATAAAGTCGGCCAGCAAGAATACTGCCAGCGTGCCACCAACCACCGTAACAAAGACGATAACGGCCGTAACCAAACCAATACTTCGCAACCGCCCCCGAATTTCTGGCAAATACAGCTCGCTACCCGCTGCAAATGCAATAAACGCCAGCGAAATCTCGTCAATAAACCGTAACGATTCCACGACTTTGCTGCTGGCAAAGCCAAGCACAAAGGGGCCTGCCAAAAGGCCGGTAAATAGATAGCCACTAATTTTGGGTAAATTAAAATGAGCAAAAAGCCGCCCAATTTGCCACGAAGCCAGGGCAATTAGGCTAAAATTGAGCAGGGTTAAAGGGAGTTCTTGAAAAAATTCCATAATATCTTAGCGTATCACGTCTAGGTCATTAAGACGATTTTCTGTAAATTATCTCACATTTAGCTTAAAGTTTGGAAAAGGTGTTGAGGAATTATGACTGATTTTGAGTGGAACAACACGCGATTTGCAAATTATGATTGCGTTCAGATGCAAAATGGTTCGCTGTCGCTTTGGGTAACAAGCTCAGTGGGGCCCCGCATTATTGGATTGGCGCTGCACGGCGGTGACAATTTGTTTGCTGCATTGCCGGAGGCACATGCGATGACTCCTGCCGGTCAGCGGTACAATTTTCGTGGTGGGCATCGGCTGTGGCACGCGCCGGAAGACCCCGAACGAACCTATGTGCCTGATGATGATCCGGTGACGGTAACGGCCGTATCTCCCCAAACTATCACCTTCACCCAACCCACTGAACCGCTCACCGGAATCCAAAAAAGTATCTCGGTGACATTGCCAGATGCCTCGGCAACCGTTTTGGTGGAACACACGCTAATTAACCGGGGCAAGGAGCCGGTGACGCTAGCACCGTGGGGAATCACTCAACTTAAAACAGGCGGTTTTGCCATCTTGCCCCAATCGGACATGGATACCGGCCTGCTGCCAAACCGTCGGTTGGCCTTTTGGCCTTATGCGCGGCTAGATTCGCCTCGTGTACAGCTTGGCAACCGATTTATCTTTGTGCAGGCCATCATGACCGACGAGAAATTCAAGGTTGGCTGGGCAAACCAGGCTAGCTGGCTGGCTTACTGGGTGGACGATACGCTGTTTATGAAGGAAGCGGCTTATCAAGATGAAGCCGATTATTATGACTTTGGCAGCTCCAGTGAATGCTACTGTGATGATTTCTGCCTAGAATTAGAAACATTGGGACCACGAACGATCCTGGCATCGGAAACGGCCGTCTCCCACCAAGAACGTTGGCGCGTATTTGCAGATGTGCAGCTAGAACCGGAGGAAACGGCCGTGCAAGCGACCATAGCGCGGTTACGTGAGGCTACCTGAGGATGACAGACTTGAAAAATTGTTCCTGAAAATCGGTCTGGGCGCGAATTTCAGCGTCGGATACGCTTTCGCCCAACGGCACCACAACCAATTTGTCATCATCGTCGTCTAGTCGGTGGATAACAGCCACGCATTTGCCTGTAAACTGTTGCAATGGTTCGGTTACATTCAAAACATACACGTCCAAATTATCCCCATCCGGTGCAGGCACGTTGGGCAGGTGGCCGTAATTCACGGGATAGGTAAAGTTCCACTGAGGATGGCGCGAATTTAGGGGGCGATCAATTTCTGCAGTAACTAGTTGCCCCAAAAATGTTGTGGCATCTGTAAAGGAACTCATGAGGATGGCTGTCCACCATTTTCCCGAAAATAGTCTAGCAGCAGCAGATGAACAAACATGAAGCCGCCCCCCACTTTACGCAGCAGATTGCGCTCGGCGGCGTAGTCTAAAAAGGGTAGAAAATCTTCGGGGATGAGTTGATTTTTGGCCAGTACCCGGCTAAGCTGCCGCTGCTGCCAGGCCGCTAGCCCGCCGTAGGCTAAACCTGCCGAAAGCCCCAGGTACAGCGTGGCACCAATGGCAAAAAGCAAAAACGGTTGCCAACCGAGACCCCAGTTGAGTAAATTATTGATTAGCCAGCCAAGCCCCAGACTAACGGCCGTTCCTGCCCCGGTGAGTGTGCCAATGAGACGGCCGTTTTGCGCTGACCGCACAAAGCCCTGCCCCGGCACGGTTCGCATCTTTGTCTCATCCCGCTCCACGGCGTGGGCCACAAACTGACTCACAAAACCAAGCAGCGCCAGCAGCAAAATCCAGGTCGGGGAGGGTTCCCAACCGCGCCCGACCAGCCAGAGCAAGCCCCCCAGCACCGCCCCGCCCACTGCGCCCAAACCACCACCGATCAGACCGCGTAGCCAACGCCAGTTCAATGTTTCCACCGTCTCAATGCGGAACCAGGATACCCGCGCCCATACCAGCAGCAGCCGGAAGACAGCCAGCAGGCCGCCCGTCAGCAGCCCCACGCCAATGCCCCCCAGCAACGCCCGCCAATCGGCAATGAGTAAGCCCAGCAGCCCGATGAGCACACCAATCAGCACAAATAGCCCCGCCAGCCGATTCCGTATGCCCGACACAAAGTGCCGCTGCTGCTCGCGGGGCAGCCAATTTGGCTGCAATCCCTCCAAAAAGAAGATGGTGCGGTTGAACTGAGACATCTTCTGTGCCAGCCAGCCCAGCCATTGTACAGTTTGGGCAGGTTCGTACAGCTCCTCGCCGCCGCGATAGCGCACCATACGCTCCACGTACACATCAAACAGCAGCGTGCGCCCCATCTTGCGATCCCCCAGCGATAGGGCAACCTGCTCTGGCATCCGATAGTAGGCCAGCGTCATCATGCTCAACATCAACGGCGATTCCGCCAGTTCGCGCAGGGTTCTATCTGTTTGCAGTGCGGCGCGCAGCCCGGCCAGGCGCGGCCCCATGCTGCCCAAATAATGGTCAATCTGCTCTAGCGAGAGCGGTTGCAGCACAATCGCCTGCGCCAAATTGAGCCGCGTCGCCAACGCCTCATAATCCTTGATGCGGCAGGTAACAACGGTTGGCAGCGTCAGGTACCGCTGGCGGAATTGGTTGATGGCTTGAGCGCAGGCGACGCGATGCTCTTGCTCCACTTCGTCTAAACCATCCAGCAGGGGGAGCAGTTCGCCATTTTTTAGCCACTCTTGCCCTAGACGGCGCGGCACCTCGTACCGATTGGCTAACTCGTTGACCATCCAGTCTCCCAAGGGCAAATTACCCGACCAGCTAGCCAGACTAAACACAACGGGGATGGGATGCGTGTGGTTTACCTGCGCCCGCAGCAGCAAATCGCTCACCAGTTGCAGCAAAATGGTGGTTTTGCCCGCGCCCGGCTCCCCCATGATGAGCAGCGTGCCTTCCGCCTCGTCGTACACCTCGGTGATTTGGGTGCCGATGGGGAGGGGGGTGTCAAAGACTTCGTCGGGAAGCAAACTGTCTGGCTGATGGTAATCGCTAAGCGACCCGTGGATCGTAACGTGGCTAGCGACGGCATTGGTGCGGTAGGTCATGGCGAGATCGATCATCTCTGCGCCGTGCAGCGACTCTTGCAGCACGCCCACGAGCCAATACGTTTTGACTCGCTGGAGCATGACCTGGCGATTGTGGTTGGTTTGTACTTCCATAGCTTTTAACCTCCCGGAGGTTTTGAACCTCCGGGAGGTTCTTTACATTAGGTTTTTCACGATACGGCCGTCTTTCATCACCAGCCGAATATTGTCTACATCTTCCAAACTGCGGATGTTTGCCAGCGGGTTGGTGTGGGTGATGATGACGTCGGCCAGCTTGCCGCTTTCCAGCGTGCCGACCTTGTCGTCCCAACCGAGGCATTGTGCGGCCGTTTTGGTTGTGGCCACAAGCGAATCCATTGGCGACATGCCCACGTTGCACATTAGCCCGAGTTCGCGCAGGTTGGTGCCGTGCTTCATCACGCCCGCGTCGGTACCCATCGCCACTTTTACGCCCGCTTTGAAGGCTCTGCCAATGTTTTCGCTGTGACTCTCAATCACCTCGCGTGATTTACGGACGCCCCATTCTGGCATCGTGCCGCTTGCTTTGGCCGCTTCCAATACGGCCAACGGTGCAATCAGCGTTGGAACCAAAAAGGTGCCGCGTTCCAACATCAGCTCAATTGCCTCATCATCCACATAAATGCCGTGCTCGATGGAGTGGATGCCCGCCCGCACCGCGTTTTTGATGCCCTCGGCACCTTGCGCGTGGGCCATCACCTTCACGCCGCGCCGGTACGCCGCTTCCTGTACCATCACTTCCAGCTCCTCTGGGCTGAACTGGGTAAATTCGGGATGGTCGGTGGGGCTGAGGACGCCGCCAGTGGAACAAACCTTGATGATTTCGGCACCAGCACGTAAGATTTCCCGCACCTTTTTGCGTACTTCTTCCACGCCGTCGCACAAGCCGCTAGGACGGCCGGGTGTGGCGGGAATGAGGCCAAAATCGAGACCGGAGGGCAGCCAGCTATCCGCATGCCCGCCCGTGATGGTCAGCACGCTAATGCTGATTTGCATACGCGGCCCGGCGATGAGACCTTGCTCCACTGCCTGCTTCATGCCCAAATCCGCCCCGCCTGCGTCTCGAACGCTAGTTATCCCAGCGTCTAGTGTACGCTGTATCGGTTCAATTGCTTGGTAGTAGTTGAGCGAGAACGGGGTGTTCATACCCTCAACAAAATTGATGCCATCGAAAATGAAGTGGACATGGGTGTCTATGAGGCCGGGCAAGATGTGGCCGCCCTGCGCGTCGATCATTTGCACGTCGCTGTTAGGTAGGCGAATCTCGTTTTTACGCCCCACCTGCTCAATTTTGTTATCGCGGATGAGAACTGCGCCGTTTTGGATGGGGGAACGGCCGTTGCCATCAATCACCGTTCCATTATGAATCAGGGAATAACTCATGAAACGCTCCTATTTTGTAAACAACAAGTGGTTGCCGTTAGCGGCTGGCAAAGTGTACCGGATGTCAGAAGGCGGGGCTACTTAAAACAGGAGACTTGATTAGTAATTGTGCATACTTGAGGCTAACGCGACATAGAGCCTATTTGTACTCTCGTGATCACCTACAAAAATATCCACAACTTAGCTTGGTAAAGCTATTGTCACGAATGATTGGATTTGTTATTATGTCTGGACGAGTTCAAAGTGCAGGCGGCCAGATTGCCAGTGACTTGTAGTATCAACCAAGCTATTATTTGATTTATGAGGTCATCCGTGGCCGCCAATGAACTCGCACTTCTTGGCAGCGGGTGGCCTTTTTGTTTTGACATTCAGTAAAAGGCACATTGCATGGACCGTAACACTCTAACTCAAATAATTGCCTTGTTAGGGCTAATTGTTGCAATATTGGTTTTTCTATTTGGAGAAGGTATCTTGAGAGATCGGGATTCTTCTGCCAACGAAGCAACATCTGAAATACCTGATTCATCCATTGTTTCGCAACAAGATTCATCAACTTCCTCTGAATCTTCCAACCCACCCCTTTCTGGTGTGCCTGGTGCAACTCAAAGATGTGAAGAATTTCAAGGCATCCCAATCGTAAGGGATAGCATCACTACCGAGCAAATTGAAATGTGGCGTCAGATAGGCAAAACTGATCGAAATGAAACTGCGCGGATTATTTATTGCGAAATACAGCAAGTGCCAAATTATGAGGGATTCACTGAGGGCGATGAAATACCATCAGGAGTATTAATAGCTGCTGATCTTGGTTTCAATTGGAACAGCATGTATCCTGAATCGCTTGAGCGATTAGTACATGATGGCGGTGGATGGGGCGCTTTTTTAACTCTTAAATCATTTGAGGTCCAACACGCTGATGATTTACCAAACGATGTCGGTGGGCAATATTGGGTTGTTAACCAATGAGCCAGTATGCCACCTACTCTGCCTCATTGGTTAACATAGGTTCCAAACTTTCACCGGTACAATAAGCGGTACGGCGAGACGCCGACCGCAGCCCGGTGAAGACCAAGCCGGAGTGGAGCGCGAGAAACGCACTAAGGATTGATATTGCCTCATGACTAATATTTTGGATTGGAACAGCAATCGTGATATGTGGATTCGCGTCCTTAAGAAGCAGTCGGGTAAAAGCCTAGACCAGTGGAATAAGCGCGTACGCAACAAAAATTTTAAGGATGAGAACGGTTTGCGTGCTTGGCTAACCGAGCAGGGGGTGACAGGATATGCAGCAAACCTGCTCGTGATGGAGCGGTTCGGTTACCCTGACTGGGTTAGTGCCTCTGCTGATGAATTGGTTGAAGGTCAGTATTCAGATCGCCCACATTTGCGTCCTATCTATGATGCAATCATCAGTGCTGTGTCAGAATTTGGCGAATTTACCATCCAGACGCGCAAAACGTATGTTTCGCTCCTGACTTCTCGACGGACGTTTGCACGTGTGCGACCCTCTACTAAAAATCGCGTTGATGTTGGTCTGCGTCTTGAAGGGCAACCGCCTGGCGGGCGCCTCCGACCTTGTAAAATGCAGGAAACGATGCAAGTCCAGATTGGCCTTACCTCATTGGATGAATTAGATACCGATGCAATTAACTGGCTACGACTGGCCTATGAGGAGAATTCCTAGGATGGTTTTTAACACTGAATGTGGGGGGAGCAGTAAAGCGAATAAGTGGTGCGGCGAGACGCCGACCGCAGCCCTGTGAAGACCACGCCGGAGCAAGGTATGGAGTGCGATTCGGCCAAAAAACGGCCTCACGCCTCATGCAAAACGTTAGCCCTCAGGTAAGGAGGTAAGGAGAGATGATGAGCAGCTCTGAAGAATGGAGTTCGAGAAAAGCATGGCGTCAATTTCGATTGGAAGCAGAAACAGCAAAACATTATCCGAGTTCATATGCTTTATATTTAGGTCAAACTCATAGAGATATTTTGCTTGAGCAATTGCTTCCAACGTTACTATATATAAAAGCGGCTTGTATTTTGGATGATTCGTTGTCTGTTTGGTTGGGTGATAATGGCCATGTGTTGAAGAAGCCATATAGAAACGATTTTAATGGTCGGATTTGCTACATCGCAGACAATTCGCTCTATGCAAATACCGAGGATTTGCACGCCATAAGAAAAAGGAGAAATGGATACGCACATCAGCCTGGTGCAGTTTCGGACTGGGCTGAATTGGAGTCTGATATAGAAGCTATCGAGGAGTGTTTGGTTACGTTAGGCTTGGCGGTAGAAACAAAAAGTTTGAAATATTACGCAGAACGTTCCCAAATTCAAGGTTCGGATGATCCAAAAATAGCTTTCACAAGGAGGTTTTCGTACGGTGTAAAGGAGGATGGAAAGATGGCTCTCGAAATTGCATGGGATCAAAACATATTAATTAAATGAATAGAGGGCTAATAGGCGTTAGATTGCTAAGAAATATTATCGGCTAATAAACATGTCAAGGAAACAAACACCAAAACCAATTCAGACAGAGGTACTCACTAAGAGTAAAAGACGTTGTTGTGTCTGTTTTGGATTAAACGGTGATCTTGACATTAAAAAAGGTCAAATTGCACACCTAGACCATAATCCAAACAACAATAATCCAAACAATCTTGCGTTTCTTTGCTTAGACCATCATGATGAGTACGATTCAAAATCCAGCCAAACTAAATCTTTGCTAGATACTGAAGTAAAAAAATATCGACTGGATCTCTATCACTATTGGGAAACTCCTCAGAAAAGCTCCCCTTCTGAAATCAAACACGACATTTTACAAAAGTTATCATTGCTGCCTCATTCATGGAAAAATGAGTACATGTCACTTTACCCAGGACAATTTCGGGAAGGAACATTTGAACGTAAAAGAAAATATACTGATGTTTGGGACATGTTTTCTGACGTAATTTCGCACAATTATTCTGATAATGAGTGGAAAAAGTACTCAAACCTTTTCATTTCAAGTTTACCAATACTAATTGATAAATTGGAAAGAACTATACTAATATGGGGAGGGTATTTAAATGCTCATACCAAACACTTAGTATTCAAGCTCTGTTCGCGGCTAGAAATTCAAGTTCGTTCATATTCTGTCATAGTATTTCTATCTAAACAAAGTGTAAACGTTGAGTTAATATTCAACCAACAGTTTATTGACACTCTAGGTATGCTCGGTGAGTTTTCAAGAGAAATGAAAAGACAACGAGATAACGCAATCTAACAAAACCTTTTATTTAGAGCGCAAGACGCCCATTTGAGACAGACCGCAAGACGGCCGTTTTTTGTCCCCATTTTATTCCAGATCGGCCGCTTGGACGCTGTTACTGTGGAGGAATGTACAATTCCAACAAGGGAACATCTGACCCCAGAAGACCCACATAGACGGTGCCGTTGATGTCCTGACCAAAGGTTGTTAAGAAGCCGTCAGGCGCATCTGTTAAGTCCCCAACGATGTTCACCTGCCAGCTACCGTCAGAAAAAGATAATGCCTGAATTTCTCTCGTGCAGCCATCTGCAAAGATTAGACTGCCCTTTAGGCTTAAATCGCCAGCAAAGCGGAAAAATTCCCCGGCAATGACTGAACAGCCTACCGAATAGGAATGAATTGGCTGATCGAACGTTTTGTTGCAGTCACCGTCTGTAAATAAAACATCGGGCCCTTCCATGCAAGGCCAGCCAAAATTGCTGCCGTTATAACCAAAGGGGAGAATATCAATCTCTTCCCAAGCACGATCGCCAACATCACCGATGTAGATATTGCCGGAAACCGGGTCTACTGCCATCCGCCAGGGATTACGCAGCCCTCTGGCCCATGTTTCAACAGATACGGCCGTAGAAGCCATCATATCTTCATCAACTTGTTGCATGACCAAACTTTGTGCGGCCTGGCCAACATCAACATTGATCCTCAATATCTTCCCTTTTTTTGAACCATCATCTTGGGCCAGCAGATTTTGTGAATCATCGCCGACGCCCATGTACAGATGTCCATCTTTGGGGTTAAATTCTAATGCGCCGCCGTTGTGTATGGTGAAGTCCTGGACGATACTCATTAATATTTCTTCGCTGTCAGGGTCAGCCACATCAGGGTTGCCCGTCATCTGAAATTGAGATAATCGCAGGATTGATTTATTGCTATCTTGGGGGAAGACGGCCGTATACGTCACATAAAAGTAGCCATTGGTGGCATATTCAGGATGAAACGCCAGGGCAAAGAGCCCCTGTTCCGCTCCACTATCCACCACGCGATCCTGTATATCTAGGAAAAGAGACGTGGTGCCATTGGGCTGCAAAATTCTAATGGTTCCGGCCAGTTCAGCGACAAAAAGTCGCTCATCACCAGCATGGGTAATATCGGTGACGTTGTTGAACGTGGCATTTGTGGGGATCATCTCGAATTCACGCGGTACTATGATAAGCGGCAGGTAGGTGTTATTTGTGCTTCCTCCAGCCTGAGAAGCCGATGAAGTAGCGGGTGAAGAGAGAGCAGAACAAACGGCAAAAACGAGAACAAAAATTGTTAAAAGTGCTAAATTCCTGCGGGCGGAATGACTCATTTTATACCCCCATAACCTAAAATAAGTTGGACAGAGTAGTATGAAACACTGGACTTGCTTGCGGCAAATTGTAGCTAAAAAACGGTGGGCGGCAATTTTTTTTACGGCCGTATCAAATCCACATACACATCATCTAGCCAACGGTTTTGCGGGTGGACGACGCTGGGTTTGGGCTGCAAATTGGCCCAGAAGGGGGCAAAGGTGTGGTTGCGGTCGCTCAGGAGTGTCCAGCGGTCAGGTGTGTTCTCATGACAGTGCAGGTGAGCGTAATGGCGGGTTTTGCGCCAGCTTAGCCGCTCACTGGGTAGCCAGCCATCAATGTAGAGCGTAATTTGGGTGGGGTTTGGTAGCTGGTCGTATTCGGTGTAAGTGACTGGGTGGAAACGGCCGTTCACACTTCCTACCTCAAACGTCATCCCCCGGCTGAGCAGCGGCACAAACGGCAGCGAACTTTCGTCTGGCTGGCTAAAAATGTGGCTGTCCTGGTTTAGAATCGCTTCCCCAGCGGCCAGTTCGTTTTCGATTTTGCCCAGGTAGCAGTGGATGGTGAGTTGGGTGAGTCCGGTTTCTTCTTGAGCTTCACGCAGAACGGCCGTTTGCCAATCTTCCCCTTCATCCACCGTCCCTGCCGGAAGCTGCACCCCTGCCTGAGGATGCTGAAACAGCAGCAGTTGTCGGCCCTTAGGGCGTTCACGGGTGATGAAGGCAGTGACTTTGTGGATAGTCATTAAGGTAATCGAGTCATTGGGTAACTGGAGCGGCTAATTGCTCAATTACATAATTACCCAATTACTTCTTCCGAAACTCCTCAGGGATGGGCATATTCACCTGAGAGTCCCGCCAGATGGCATTGTCGGCTGGTTTTAGGTGGGAGCCAAATTTATTGGCATACACCTGGGTAAATTCGGCACCAAACAAGAAGATTTGGGCAGAGTAGTAAATCCAAAGCATGATAAGCACCAGCGAACCCGCCGCACCGTAGGCAGACGTCGCTGACCCACGCGCCAAATAAAGCCCAATCAGAAAACGCCCCAGCATAAACAGTAAGGTGGTGACAACGGCACCCATCATCACATCTTTCCAGGTCAGTTGGGCATCTGGCAGCACCTTGAACAAGAGGGCAAACATGATGGTGAGGATGATGAGGGAGGCCAGGAAGTTGATTTGGGGCAGCAACATGCCAATGCCCGGCAACCATTCGGCTAGTCTGTCACCAACGGCCGTAATTAGCGTGGTAATGATGAGTGAAAGCAACAGCAGCAGCCCCACAATGAGCACCATCACAAACGTCAGGGAGCGGCTTTTGATAATGTTTAGAATCCCCTGTTTAGGGTCTGGTTGAATGCCCCAAACCATGTTGAGGGTGCGTTGTAGCTGGAAAAATAGGTTCGATGCGCCTACAAGCAGCAATAAGCTGCCTAAAAGCGTGGCGATCGTGCTGGCTCCAGACATGCTGGCATTGTGAATGAGGTTTTCAATGACAACGGCCGTTTCCGTCCCCACCGTATCCCCAATTTGAGCCACAATCTGCCCTTCAACGGCCGCATCGCCAAACACAATCCCCGCTACCGCCACCGCAATGACCAGCAGCGGTGCCAAGGCAAAAAGCGTATGGTACGCTAATGCCGCCGCCAATAGCGACGCATTATCCCGCGACCAGCCCTTTCCACTTTCCTTCAATAGCTCAAAAGTCCCCACAAAAAACTGTTTCATGCCCCGAATCTTATTGGCATTGTGCCACAGATGCAACTAGGGACAATTGCACATTCCCTATTGCGAAAGATAAATCTGCACCTATGCTAACTGGAATTCAGCCCACGAAGGTGGGCTTCGTAACTTGTTGCCGAGATTTTAATCGCCAAGCTCGTTTGGCAATGACTTTTCCAGTGGTATAATCGTACGCTTGCTGGGGATGTGGCGGAATTGGCAGACGCGCATGACTTAGAATCATGTGCCGCAAGGCGTGTGGGTTCGAGTCCCTCCATCCCCACAATTAAGAGACCAAGAGCGTTGCTGCACAGGCAACGCTTTAATTTTTTGAGAGGTAAGTTGTGACGTTAAATATTCAAACCGAACAAGATGATCAGCGGCAGCTCATGATGACCATCGAGGTCCCGGAGGAGCGCGTAGAAAAGCAGATGCGGCAAACCGCTCGCAAGCTGGCCAAAGAAGTCAGCATTCCCGGTTTCCGCCGAGGCAAAGTGCCTTACCAGGTGCTCCTCAAGCGCGTAGGCCGTGATGCCCTGCGTGCCGAAGCTGTTGAAGATATGCTGCAATCTGTTTTTACAGAAGCATTGGACGAAGTTGACCCTGACATTTATGCTCCAGCCAACTTTGATGATATGGAGATGGAGCCGCTGGTGCTTAAATTCACCATTCCGCTTACCCCAGAAGTGACGCTGGGCAATTACCGCGAACTGCGTAAAGAAATTGAGCCGATAGAAATTACTGAAGAAGCGATTGATGAAGCCCTGGAGCGCATTCAAGCTCAGCACCAGGAACTAGAAGATGCCGATCGCCCTGTAGAGCAGGGGGACATGGTAACGTTGAGCGGTAAGGGTGAACTGCTGCCCACCGATGAGGACGAGCCAGAGGAACCTGAGGCTGAAACCGAAGCCGACGATGAAGAAACGGCCGAATCCGAAGAAACTACTGAACACGAGCATCCCGAAGACAACATCATATTCAACAGTGAAAGCGTTGATTTAGTGATGGACGGCAAGCAGATTTTCTGGGGTGACGATTTTGTTGGCAATATCATCGGCATGTCTGCTGGTGATGAAAAGACGTTTAGCGTCACCTTCCCCGATGAGTTTGAGGAAGAAGAATTAGCTGGGCGCGAAGCGACCTTCACCATCAACGTTCTCAACGTGCGTAGCCGCAATCTGCCCCCACTGGACGATGAGTTGGCCAAGCTGGAAGGCACCTTTGAGACGCTTGATGAACTACGCGACTCGATCCGCCAGGAGTTGCAAAATAGTGCTGAAGGCGAAGCCAAAAATGCCCTGATTGAAGGCATGATTGACGACATGCTGGAAGATGCCGAACTGATTTACCCGCCAGCGGCCGTTGAAACCGAAATTGATGGCATGGTGGACAATTTCAAAAATCAGGTAACGCGGTCTGGCTGGAGCTGGGAGGATTTCTTGCAGTTGCAAAGTACCGCCGAAGAAGATTTGCGCGAGAACTTCCGCGAAGGGGCTGAGGAACAGCTTAAGCGGCAGTTGGTATTGCGCCAGTTCATTTTCGATGAGAAGCTGCGCGTAAACGAAGATGATATTGAGGCAGCAATTGACGAGCGCGTGAGCCAGTTTAGCGATAATGAAGCACTTTTGGAAGGGATGCGTGACTACTACAAGAGCGGCCCTGGTTTTGACATGCTAAGTGGCGAAGTGCTGATGGAAAAAGCATACGAGCGCGTTGAGGCCGTACTCTCCGGCAATGCGCCAGATTTGGCTGAGTTGGAAGCAGATGAAGCTGAATCTGATGAGGCTGACATTGCAGAAGATGATGAAGCGGTGGAAGAAACGGCCGTTTCTGAAGATGAATCCACAGAAGTAGAAGAACCAGATGAAGAAACCAAAGAACTTTCTGAAGAGGTAGAAGCAGCAGCAGAAGAATAACGTAAATCTAACGATAGCGGGCTACACTTCCCCCGCATTATTGTTGCAGTCAGACTTTTGAAGTTTTGCTCTAAATGCAACGAGTTCGCAAGAAAAAACTTCAAAAGTCTCTGAGTAGGAGATAACAAACCCATGATGAATTTGCCAACGTCGCTTGTCCCCATGGTGCTAGAATCAGACGGACGAGGTGAGCGTGCATACGATATTTTTTCTCTGCTTCTAAAAAACCGAATCATTATGCTGGGTACGCCCATCAATGATCAAATTGCCAATTTGATTGTGGCCCAGCTACTTTATCTGGCGCGTGAAGATTCCAGCAAGCCAATTAGCATGTACATAAACAGTCCAGGTGGCATGGTGTATTCTGGCTTGGCTATTTACGACACCATACAGCAGATTGAATGCCCGGTTTCTACCGTGGCGGTTGGGTTTACGGCCAGCTTCGGCACGGTTTTGCTGACGGCAGGCACCAAAGGGATGCGCTACGCACTGCCCAACGCCACCATCCACATGCATCAGCCGCTTGGTGGGGCACAAGGGCAGGCTACAGACATTGAAATTCAGGCGCGTGAGATTTTGCGCTTGCGTACTTCTTTGAACAGCATCCTCTCTACCCACACTGGGCAGCCCATTGAGCGTATCGAGGAAGATACTGACCGCGATATTTACATGGGTGCCGAAGAGGCAATGGCCTACGGTCTGGTGGATGAGGTGCTCGCCGGCACGGCGTAAATTGCTAAATTGGACTTTTTTTGAACGGCCGTTTCCAACTGGAAGCGGCCGTTTTTCTTTGCCTCTTACTTTTTATGGTTACGCGCCACACTTGCTATTGTTTTTGACACTCCTTATAATCCCTCTTGAAGAACATTGAATTCCTTTATGTAAAATTAGTGGCGGCATTTAGAGGGTGTTGTACTCTATTTCTCCGCCAACCTTTGTAGGTAGATTGAGGACCCTATGGCAAGTTCTCAGAATCAAAAAATGAGGCGCATCATCTCAGTTATGCTGAGTTTTGCCATTCTCATTATCGCTGCAATTTCGTTTTACCAGCTTACGCAAGTAGCTAGCCCCATTCAGGCGCAAACGCTGCCCATCCTCACCCTGAACAATAGCAATCTTAATGTTTCAGAAGGGGCAGGCACAGCCACTTTGAGCGTGAATGTTAATACAGCACCAACCGAAGTTATTACCGTGAGCTATTCTACTGCAAATGGTACGGCCGTTGCTGTTTCAGATTACGTTGCAGTATCGGGGATTATTACGTTTGGTGTCAACGACACCACCCCCAAGCAAATAAGCATCACCATTGTGGACGATACGGCCATTGAGGGTACCCAATCATTTTTGCTGCAAATTACCAACCCTGTTAGTGCCACGCTCGGCTCCCCCAGCGTTGCCTCCATCAACATTACCGACAATGATTCTGGCGCAACCGCCACGCCGCAGATTTTTGCCGATGCGCTGGAGCCAAATAATAACTTTAATGAAGCCACAGAAACGGCCGCAGATGCTGCTGACCTGTGCGATTTAACCTTTTACCCCCCCGGCGATCAAGATTACTTCCGCTGGTGGGGCAAAGCTGGGATCACCTATATTGTCTCAACCTCTGAACTGGACGCTGGTTTAGATACCGTGCTGGATGTGTACGATACCAATCAATCACTCATCGCCAGCAATGATGACATTGCCCCCGGTATTTTTGAGTCCGAAGTGCAGTTTACAGCCAACGTAGACGGGTTTTATTATGCGCGCGTCACCAACAAATCCCCGGTTGATCCTGTGAACAAGCTGTACTGCTTTGAAGTGGATTCTTCAGTACAACCAACCTCAACACCCCCATCTGGTTTTCCATCAGGCGTTGATAATTGTGAGTTCAACAGCACAACCGACACGGCTTGCCTCATTGTGTCTGGCGAAACCAAAAGTAGCATGAATTTTGTACCTTCGCTTGGCAGTACACAAGATACCGACATTTACAAGATGTGGATAAAACCGGGCATTTTCTACACATGCGAAACCATCATTCCCGCTGGGTCAGCGGCGGATACAAACATGATTTTTTGGGATAACAACGGAAATCCGTTTAACCCCTGGTTGGGCAATGATGATAAAGGGGGCTTGGATTTTGGTAGTGAAGTGAGTTACTTCTCTACATACACGGGCTGGTTGTTTATTGTGATTGGGCCGGTGAATGATCCTCCTTTGGAAGAGGCTGACCAGCATACATATGATTTGACATGTACGGCAGAAGAATCTACACCAACCCCAACACCGTTCCCAACGAGTTCCTCCAGTGGTGGCACGGGTGGAACAGGTGGCACAATTGCCACGTCTACGCCTCAGCCCACAGTTGCGTTCCCTACACCATTCCCTACGCCAACCCCCATTGACTTCGCGCAATTCTTTACGCCTACGCCTGCGCCACCGCCTGTGGTGCAGTTCCAACCGCTGCCCACATCCACCCCAATTGGTGGCGGCAGCCAAACGGCAACCATCAACGTGACGCTTTACTACGACAGTAACAACAACTTCTTGCCGGAACTCACGGAGGGGATTGTGAATGCGGCCGTTGCACTTTACGACAACGCCACTGGAGAACTGCTCTCATTTGGGAATACCAATGAGACGGGGGTGGCACGATTTACGGCCGTAAACACCACAGGTGCCATTCGGGTAGTGGTTCCCTTCCTAAATTACAGTCAGGTGGTTGTTGGAGATAGCGCCGAGATTTTGGTGCGCGTTGCGCCGCAGCCGCTGCCAATTGGCATTCCATAAAGGTTTTCTATGTCAAACGAGCCACAAGAAAATGGGCAAACAACAAACAGCAACGGCCGTTCCTGGCGAGAGACACTCTCAAACCCAGCCGTGCTAATCGCCAGTGGCATTGCCCTTGTTGCTTTGCTGGCAGTTGTGGTCTTATCGGTCATTTTGCTGCAAGGGTCAGATGATGAGGGGGATGACACCGCCGCCTCCGGCACGCCCACCCCATTTACCAACGATAGTGACGACAATTTGCTAGCTGGCGACTCTTTAGTGGTGGGCATGAGCGATTCGGACACCATCTCGGTAACGGTGGATGTGCCCATAACTTTGAGCTTGCCAGGCCAGCAGTTCAATGTGCAAACGCAAATTATTGGGGCTGATGGCACCTGGACGCCCACTTTGGCTGCCGATGAGGCGGGTACGGCCGTTTGGGTATATGGCAGCATCGTCAACTACGTGGTGGGCTTGCCAGACTCCGAAGCAAATCGCACCTTGCTGGAAGGGCTGGCTCCTGGCGACGAGATGATGTTGGCTACCCGTGGCGGCACGCGGTTTACCTTCTCCTTCAACGAGCGCACCGCCGTTCCCGTGACCAACCGGGATATTTTTGCCCAAAACAGTCCTGGCATTACCCTCGTTTTGCTTGGTTCAGAAGGGAATGAGCGGCTGGTGGTGAACGGCCGTTACGTCCTGGCCGAAACAGACAGCCCCGCTGGCAACGTGGTGAGCCTAGGTGAAACCGCCCAGCTAGAAAACGTGCAAATAACTGTCAACAGCACCACCTACATCGCCGATCGACCAGAAATTCCAGCAGGGTTTGCCCTGTTTGTGGTAGATTATCAGATTCAAAATGTGGGTCTAACGGCTCTAGACAGCGGCAGCCTGCGGCTTAGTTTGGCAGATAATTTAGGCAATCAATATGTGGTCAGCCCAATTGCTACTCAGCTTGGCAACTTCCCCACGCTAACAGGCTTTTTGAACGCCAATCAGGTAACGCAGGCCAGCGCAGGCTACCAAATTCCCCTCGGCTTGGAAAGCGACACGCTGAGCTGGATTGTGACCAACAGCAGCTCCGGGGCGCAAGTGTACGTGACGTTGCCTTTTACGGGTGGTTCGGCTGCTGCTGGCTCTGCTATTTCTCTAGCGCGGGTAGATGTCTCTACAGATTTAACTAGCCTCATTTTGGGTGGTCAGGTAACAAATTTGGGTACGCAGCCTATTGTTATTTCAGAATCTGATGTGGCCTTGCAAACGGATGATGGCTCCATTTACCTACTGCTTTCGACGAACCCACCCTTCCCCTGGACGGTTCCTCCCGGCCAAACCCTGCAATATTTCCTGACGTACCAGCGACCCCCGACGGGAACGGCCGTTTTCCGCGTGCTTAATCAGGGTTTCCAACTCACCAATTTGCGATAACTTTACTTTGCCAGACCGTGCTTTTGGGCTAGCAGCGCAGCCTCTACCCGGCTGCGTACATGCAGCTTTTGCAGCACATTTGTCATGTAATGCTTAATCGTCTTCTCAGCCAGATGGAGCCTTTCGCCAATTTCTCGATTGGTAAGCCCCTCTGCCACTAAATTCAGAATATCCCGTTCTCTGTCTGTGAGGGTGGTAAGCGGATCATCATCTTGTCTGTTGGCAGTAAGCTCAAACAAAATGCCGCCAGCGAGCGCAGGAGAGATGTAAATATCGCCGCCTGCGACCACGCGCACGGCATTGGCCAGTTCACGAGCGGTAACGCCCTTCAAAACATACCCTCTGGCACCAGCTTTCAGAGCAGCCAATAACGTATCTTGATCTTCAGAGACGGTGAGCATCATGATGTGAACGACTGGCCAGGCTGTCGCAACTTTGCTGGCTGTGGCGATCCCGCCGTTACCAGGCATCGTTACGTCCAGCAACAATAGGTCGGGCAGCAGTTCGCCCACCAGCGAGAACGCCTCTTCGCCAGAACCTGCCTGGCCAACTACAGTAAAGCCCGGTTCACCAGAGAGTGATTGAGCCACGCCTTCTCGGAACAGCGGGTGATCATCTGCAATCAAAATTCTTATGGAATCAGACATCTTCAACCTCAGGTACAGATAGGGGGAGGCGGGCGCGGATGGTTGTGCCCTGGCCGACGGTGCTGTGCAGTTCAAATTGGCCGCCCAGCAGTTCAACGCGCTCGCGCATACCAACCAACCCCAAGCGATTGTAAACGGCCGTACTCGCTACATCAAACCCTGGGCCATTGTCAGAAATTTCTATGGTTAGTTCAATGTTCTCAGTCTGGTACACATGCACAGATAAACCTTCGCTGTTGGCATGACGAAAGCTGTTGGCCAATGATTCTTTAAGCACGCGGTAAGCCGTTATTTTAACGGGCAGAGGCGCCTGCTCTGGCAACGTGCCTAATGTGAGCGTTACGTTGCAGCCGGTTTTCTTTTCAAAGTCGTGTACAGCGCGGCGGATGGTTTCGGTTAGGCTGCTAGGGGCAATTTCTGGCAGGCGTAGCCCCGCCGAAATGGTACGCAACTCTTCCATGGCTGATTCGGTTGCCAGTTGGATGGTGCGGAAATCTTGGCTAACTTGCGGGTTTTCGTCTTCAAACGCCTCGGTTAGCGATTCAATGCGAAGGAGCGCCAGGGCTAAATCCTGGGCGGGGCCGTCATGTAAATCGGCCGAGATGCGGCGCAGGTTTTTCTCGTTTAGCGCGGTGGTGCGGGCGGCGGCGCGGCGCACACGGCCGTTTAGCTCTTCGTTTTGCTGCAACAGTTCGTTTAGCTGGGTCACATTGGCTCGCAGTTCATTTTGCTGCGAGATGATTGTGTTGCTGGCTCGCCCCACAATGCCCGCCAGCAAAAGGTACACTGTTATCATCACCGCCCCAACCACCAGCCAACTGCGGAACTGCGCCGACCGAATTTCGGCCTCTAAACCGTCTGACGTTTGGTAAAACTCAGAGACGGCGATGATGGTATCGCTATTGGCGTCTCGTGAGGGGGCGTAGGTTTCAATAAGCGAACCCCACTGCGCCCGCTCCAAAGCTTGTTCTGGCTTGTCCAGATTGCTTACTTCTGTCACAACTTCGCCATTAAAGGCGGCGGCCAACCCTTCTTCGATGGGGTATTGCTGCCCAATCAGCTCAGAATTGGTGGCATACAGCACAATCCCGTCAGGCGACCACACTTTAAATGAGACAATTTGGGCGCCTAATGAGGTGTCTGAAAGCAAACGCTCAAGGGCAGGTACGTTTACAGCTTTTTGCGTTTCGCTTTCTGCCAGACCTTGCAAATGCGGAGAAATGTAGCTGTCTACATACAGGGCAGTAACGGCGGCGGTGCGATTGGTAACGGCCGTTTCAATCTGCTCGCTAATCCACAACCCTATCCCCACCATGCCGCCTAACATCACCAGCAAACTAGCAAACATATATTGCTGGGCCAGCGTCAACTCTCTTTTGGCGATCATGCCCTACTCCTTTGGAAATAGTGCGTATTGCATATTGCGTAGAAAATGACCGAACACGCAATACGATTTTCGGCATGGTTCAAAACAACATAATGCTCCTTTACAAATTTGTTGCCACGATGACCACCCGCACGAGGGTGCTTCGCACCTCGTGCGGGGATTATTTTGGGGATTTTTCACTTTCTGGGGGTGTCTCACGCCCAGAAAGTGAAAAATCCCACCTATTCTAGCGTCGCCAGGCGCAAAGCGCCGAGGCGACGCCCCAGACTATGGCTGCGCTTCACGACGTCGGCAAAGATGATTTTACCCAAAATGAACCATGCCCGATTTTCATTTGCATCCTGGAAGTTTGATTATACAGACTTTGGTTAATCCAAACATGGACTATGGTCTGAAAAAATCGGCTCGACAGTCTGAACCATCTTGCGACATTCTCCCCTACTGTGCCGCTGGCTAAAAATCTACAATTTGCCCTACAAATTGTGACAGGGAAATTATTGTTATGCACGACGAAATTAAATTGCTCAACCGCGTTCGCACCCTCGACCAGGATGCGCTGACTGAGGTACACAATCAATATTACACCTCTATCTACCGCTACATTGCTTTTCGGGTAAATGATAGCCAAACGGCCGAAGACCTGACCAGTGAGGTTTTCCTACGTTTGTTAAGCGCCATCCGCGATAAATCGGCTCCTCAGAAAACCCTGCGCGGTTGGCTATACGGCGTTGCTTCTCACGTGCTCAAGGAACATTACCGCAAAAAGAAACGAGACAGCTTCACAATGCTTCATGAAGATATTCCCTCTGCTGAACAAAGCTTGGATCATCAGGTAGATGACATCTTACAAAATGAGAATCTGCAAGCCGTGATGCAGGGGCTAACAGATGATCAGCAGAATGTGTTGGCTTTGCGCTTTGGTTTTGGTATGCCAATTCAGGAGGTTGCCAACATGATGGGCAAAAGCGTAGGCTCCATCAAGATGTTGCAGGCGCGTGCCATTGCTGCCATCTCACAGCGCATCATGCTACAGGGGGTGTTGGCATGAAAATTGTGCATGAGCAAATTTTATTTGATTGCCTGGAGCAGTTTGAAGCGGGCGTTCCTATTGAGCTGTTGCTGGCTAAATATCCGCACGCAGCAGATGAAATCGAACGGTTTTTGACGGTAGCCGCCCAGCTACAACAGCTTGGGGTGCAGCCTACGCTGGCAGCAAAACAAAAATCGCAAAAGCTGTTTTTGCAGCAAGCGGCTCAGATGCGGGTTGCCCAGCGGCAACGTTGGTTTTCCTGGCGCACGGTGCAGCGGACGCTTATGCCTTTGGCCTCTATGGCGTTGGTAACGATTTTGGTTGGCCTCACTTTTTTGTTTGCGTCGGCTTCGTCAGTTCCTGGGGATTTTTTGTATGACACCAAGCGTTGGGTAGAAACGTGGCAGTTGGAGCAGGCTGTGGACGCAACGGCCGTTTTCAATCTTAACACCCAGCAAAACGTCGAGCGGCTTCGTGAAGTGAAATCGCTGCTGCGGACGGATGAAACGGCCAATGTTTCTTTTGAAGGCATTATTAACACCAAGCAGGGCAACCACTGGGCCATTGCCGGGGTCTCTGTGCGCCTAACTGAAGATACCGTGGTAGCAGAGGGTGCAGAAATAGGGGCGCTGGTGTTGGTAAACGGCCGTGCTAGCGAGGGTCATCTTTACGCCAGCCAGATCACTGTTTTGCAGCCTGTTGCCGGCACGGCTACGCCTGCTGCCACGGCTACGGCAACAGCAGAACCGACCAACACCAACACCTATTCGCCTACAGAAACGGCCGTTGCCACCACAACCCAAACCGCAACATCTGTTACACCTGCAATAACTACGCCCACCGTCACCGCTACGCCCAAGGCAACGACAACCCCAGCAAATGAGACGCCAATAGCCACAACCACGCCCAGAGTCACCGTAACCAACTCCCCAGAGCCAACACCAACGTCTACGCCAACGGCAACAGCTACGCCCGAGGCAACATCAACGTCAACGGCCGTTCCCCCAACGTCTACCAGCCAGCCACATCCCACTATCACGCCAACGCCCGACAATGACAACGATAACGACAACGGGAATGACAATGATAACGATAACGACAATGGTGGGGGCAACGACAACGATAACGACAACGACAGTGGCAACGATAACGGCAATGACAACGACGGCGACAATGATAACGAAAATGACAATGGTGGTGGCAACGATAATGACAACGGCGGCTGAGTTGTAATTAAGCCAGTCACCACAAACCAACCCTGTGTGTTTGGCAAGCGAAAAAAACAAAACCGTTACTTTTGAGCCTGTAAAACGACTTGTTCAAGAAGTGGGCTTCCTTCAGATTACGCAGATGGCGCAGTTCGCGCTCACAGATTGCTCTCTTTTCTCTGTAGAACTCTGTGTCTTCTCTGTGTAACTCCGTGTTCCGCTTTTTATTTACGAGGAGAAAAATGATGTTTAAGCTAACAACCTTGCCCTCAATGGTGCGTTCCAGTAAATCCCAAAGCGATTTGCGTATTTGGTTGGCCAGCCTGGATTGGTTTGCCATTGCCATATTTACGTTGCCCCTGCTGCTGTATTGGCGAACGCTGGCGCCCACTATTTACAACCTGGACAGTGCCGAATTTACAACGGCCGTTGCCACCAATGGCATCATCCGAGCAACGGGGTATCCGCTTTACCTGTTGCTGGGCAAAATCTGGTCTTGGTTGCCACTCAGTAGCGACATGGGCTACCGCTTAAATCTCTTCTCCGCCTTTTTGAGTGCTCTGACATTGTTGCAAGGGGAGTACATTTTGCGTCGCCTTAAGGTGGGGTCTTGGCTGCGACTGGGAGCTTTGGGGCTGCTGGCGACTGCGCCCTATTTTTGGGCTATGTCTCTCATTGCAGAGGTGTACACGCTACACACCGCACTCATGGCTGGCATTATCCTTAGCTTGCTGCGCTGGGCAGATGCACCTTCTCTCCTACGCTTAGCACTTCCCATCTTTTTGATGACGGCCAGCATGGGCAACCACATGGCCACGGTGCTGCTGGTGCCTGGTGCGGTTTGGTATGTGCTTACCAGCCATCCCACCCAGTTTAAAAATTGGCGAGTCTGGGCTGCGGGAGGAACGGCCGTTCTCCTCGGACTCACAGTTTTCCTCATTTTGCCCCTGCGCCACGCCAGCCAGCCCATCTTCAACTACGCAGGCGAATATGATGCCAGCGGCACCTTCCACCCAGCCAATTTGCAAAGCCTTTCTGGCCTGTGGTGGCTCATTACCGGGCAATCCTTTGCTGGGCAAATGTTTGGCTACCAGCTAAGCGAAGTTTGGCCGCAGGTAGCTGCCTATGGCATACAGCTTTGGACATCGTTTTTGGCAATTGGCATTGGCCCTGGACTGTTGGGTCTGGGCATACTCACCCGCCGCAACTGGCGGCTGGGCGGCATGTTGCTGCTTATCTTTCTGGCCAATGCCATTTTCTATATCAACTACCGCGTTATAGACAAAGACACGATGTTCCTGCCCACCTACTTTATTTGGGCTATTTGGCTGGGTGTGGGCTACCAGCAACTAACAGTATGGCTATCTAGCTATGCCCAGCCATTGATTGCGCCGCGTCTGGTGCGTCTGGTGGCTGTGGGGGCGGTTTTGGTAGCGGTCGGTTTGAACTGGGGGCTGGTAGATCGCTCTGAGGATTGGAGTACGCGCGAAATGGCAGAAACGATTTTGCAGGAGGTAGAGCCAAATGCCCTGGTCTTAGGTTGGTGGGATACCGTGCCTGCTGTGCAATATTTGCAGTTGGTAGAAGGCCAACGCCCCGATGTGAAAACGATCAACCGCTTTCTCATCTCTGGCGAGGCCATGGAGCAGCTTGTGCTGAACCAAATTGATGAGCGACCGATCTATATCAACAATCCGTCCATGACGCTGCTGCAGCATACGTCTGCTACCCCAATGGGGCCAATTTACAAGCTGGCGCGGCGAGGCAATTAATTATTTAAGCGTCACTAGACTTTTGAAGTTTTGTGCCAAATCACAGCGAATCCCAGAGAGAAAAACTTCAAAAGTCTCAGCATAACGTTATTGGTAGTTTTAAGTAAAGGAGATGCAATGAGTCAAGAAAAAAGAGAAGCAGTTAGTCGGTTAATCATCACTGCGTTTGTGTTGCTGGGTGGTTTGTTGCTGTTGCCGTATGTTGGCAACGCCCGTGCAGCCATCAATTGGGAGCTTTTTGGTGGTGCTTACACCCCAGATTTGAGCGTGGATGAGAACAAGGGTGCGCCTGGGAGTCAGTTTGCTTTTACAGGCAGTGGCTACCAACTGAATCGCCTTGCGGCCGTTTTTGTGAATGGCCAGGTGGTGGGTGACGTTACCACAGATGGCAACGGGACGGCGGCGTTCATTATTGATACGACTGACGTACCCGATGGTGATCTAACTGTGGTGATGGAGACGGATGCCAATGTGTCTGCCTTCAAAACCATCACAGTAGATAGTGCTGAACCTGTTGTCTCACCGCCAGGTGGCTTTACTGGCCCCACCTTTGGCACAACTGGCTACAGTACGTTTTTGCCGCTTGTGCGTCGTTAGTTTTGGTTATGACGGGGGCGGCTGGATGACGGCCGTTCCCGCTAACAAGTTTCTGTTTTATCCACCCTATTTATAGTTGCGAAGGAGGTAACTATGAAACAATTTAGTCTGAGGACGTTTGTGCGGACGGTATTTGCTCTGGCTATTCTGTTGGCAGGAATAGCCATGGTACCTTACGTCGAGCGTCCCGCCGCCGCGCTGGAATGGCGCATGATGGCCGGTGTGTATTCGCCTGAACTGACGGTACACGCCAATGAGGGTGCACCGGGCAGTGCGTTTGCCTTTACCGGCTCCGGGTTTCCGGCGTATAAGCCAGCCACCTTGTTTGTAGACGGCCGTTACCTGGGTCGCGTCATGACAGATGAACATGGCATGGCACGGTTTGTGGTGCAAAGCCCCGCTTCTTACATGGCGCTTGGTCATTACGACATCACCATGGAAGTGGACATGAACGCTTCAGCGACGCAGGGCTTTGTCCTAAGTAGCGATGCACCTCTGGTGTGGGCGCCGGATGGGTTTGCTGGGCCAGTTTTTGGCTTTGGTACGCGGCTTCCCCAGTAATAAGCTGTAATGGTGAGATAGCGCCACTATCTGCACCACTACAGCCTGTGGCGTTCTGGTGGTTTGGTCACAACAAATGGTTTCCCAGAATCTATGTGAAGCCAAGCCACCAGAATTGCTTCTTCATTGTACTCAATTTATAGGTGACAGTCACTGATAAAAGTGGTTTGTCGTTTAGCTGGACAGAGCGATGGACGTGAAATTAGACAGCAGTTCCTCATCCGAAACAGTTTTTGACCGCTTAAGCAATATTACCGTACCCCGCTGGATGTGGTTGCCCACGTTGGTTTTTGTGGCAACCCGACTAGGTATACTACTGGTGGCCTATTTGGCAGTGCCATTGCTGCTGGAGGCCACGTCACCCCCTCCGTACCATTTGCGCGGCACAGAAAATATCCTGCTGGATGTGTTTGCCAGCCGCTGGGATACGGGCTTTTACATTAGCATTGTGGAGGAGGGATACAAGTTTCGGGGGGTGCCGCTGCCGTCAGTGGCTTTTTTCCCACTGTTGCCCTTGCTCATGGCAGTGATTACCCCGTTAACGGGCGATGCGGCCGTTTCGGGAATCATCATCAGCAATTTGGCTTTGTGGGGAACGGCCGTCTTCTTTTACCGTCTTGTTGCTGAAAATCATTCGGCAAAGGTAGCGGATCGAGCCGTTTGGTATCTGCTCATCTTTCCCCTGGCTTTTTATGGCTCTGCCATCTACACAGAATCCCTCTTTTTGCTGGTGACCATTGCCGCCTACTACTATGCGCGGCGCGGCCAGTGGCGCTACAGCGTACCGTTTGCCGTTGCGGCCACCCTTTGCCGCCTGGTGGGGATCATTATTGTGCCCATGCTGCTGCTGGAGTGGTGGCGGCAGTGGCGCACTTACCAGGTTGAAGAACGGCCGTCCTTCTGGGCATTGCTGGTTCCGGCCACTGCCCCGCTGGGGTTGGTCAGCTACATGGCCTACCTCTGGTACGTTTTTGACGATGCCTTTGCCTTTGCCAATGCCTCTGCGGCCTGGGGGCGCGTGCCGCAATCTCCCTTTGAAACAGTGGGCAATCTGCTGCAACGGCCGTCTGTAGGCTGGCTGCAAACCTTCATCACCGGGCAAATTCATTTTGATAACTGGATTGACTTTACCTTTGTGACCGTTTTCCTCATTTTGGGTATTGTGTTGTTATACAAAGGGCGGTACGCCGAGGCTGCCTTTGTGCTGCTGGGTGTCGTCATCCCCTTCAGCTCTGGTTTGCTGATGAGCCAGCGGCGCTATATGTGGGTTTTGTTCCCCGCCTTCATTTTGTTGGCAGAGTGGGGGGAGCATCCGTGGGTAGATAAAGTGGTTACGGCCGTTTCCCTGCCCCTGCTTGCATTATTCACTGCCCTGTACGCCAACGGCTACTGGGTTGCCTAATTTCTAACATTTGGAAGAAAAATGAAAAAAGACCCCTTGCTTTACAGACTCTCAAACCTGATTCTGTTGCTGCTGGTTGTTGCTTGCGGCGCAGAAGAAGCCGAACTTCCCACCATTCCCGTTATAAACGAAACCGTCATCTATCATCAATTGTGGGATGGCAACCAGCTACCTGCCTATGCCCAATGCGCCACCGACTTTATGAATGCCAACCCCACCATTCGCATTGAGCTTTTACAAACAGAGTGGGGTCTTTACTGGGAAGATATTAGCCGCCGCATGGAAATGGGAACCGCGCCAGATGTTTTTGCTAACCATCTAACCAAGCTGGTGCAATTTAGCGAGGCGGGGCAACTGCTAGACCTACAGCCCCTGTTGGCGCGTGATGGCTTAAACCCGGACGATTACCTGGGTGATTTAGCGAATTTATGGGTTCGGGATGGCCTTCGGTACGGGCTGCCCAAAGATTGGGACACAGTTGCCGTCATTTACAACAAGCAGATGCTGGAAGCGGCAGCTATTGACCTGGCTGAACTAAACAGTTGGCATTGGAATCCCCAAGATGGTGGATCGTTTGAGGCGGTTGCTGCCCGATTAACGCTGGATGGCAACGGCCGTTCGGCCGACACCCCAGATTTTGATCCACAAACAGTCACCCAGCATGGCTACTTGCCCTTCACCTACGGCTCTGGCAGTGCTTTTGGGCAGGCAGAGTGGAGCCATTTTGCCGTGAGCAACGGCTTCCATTTTTTGGCAGACGGCAGTGGCATTCAATACCGTTATGCTGACCCGCAGTTCATCGAAACAGTGGATTGGCTGGCAAGGCTCAGCCTGGAAAAGGGCATTGCGCCTTCTTTGGCGGAGTCGGTTGAGCGTGGGTCTGGCATCATGTTTGTACAAGGGGAGGGTGCCATGATTGTGGATGGTTCCTGGATGATTAGCTGGTATGCCAACAATGCGCCGTTTCCCGTCGGGTTCGCGCCGCTGCCTGTTGGGCCAAACGGCCGTAAAACCCTGCTCAACACCGCCGCAGATTCCATTTGGGCTGGCACGCAAAATCGCGAAGAAGCGTGGCGGTGGGTAACGTATGCGGCCTCCCCGGCCTGTGCTCAAAAGGTGGGCAACTTTGGCGTGGTGTTTCCCGCGCAAGAAGCCGGGATGCAGGCCGCGCTTGCCACCTACCAGGGGCGTGGGCTAGATGTCTCACCTTTCACTGAAAATCGTTTTGAGGCCAATGGTACTTTCCTCTTCCCCATGACGCCCCATACCGAGCAGATTGGCGAAATCATGAGCCGAACTCTGGACGAGATTTTTCTGGGAACGGCCGTTGCTGCGGAAGCTTTGCCGCAGGCCAATGCCCAAATTAATGCCCTGTTTGCTGAACAATAAACTGTTTTGAGCAAGCCCGTTACTTTTTGAATGTGGATGTAACTTATCTGCGAGCAAATCAAAAAATTATGGAGCTAAAAATGCAGGTAAGCGCACAGAAAAAACGACAATTCTTCCTGGGCATGGCCGTGAGCTTGCTTTGTTTGGGTGGTATGTTTTGGGTTATCAAACCGGCTGACATTGCCCAGGCAATTCAGCAAACCAATGTGCGTTACTTGTGGGGAACGGCCATCTATCTTCTCATTTATCTCTTTTTGCGGGCCGTTCGCTGGCGTTTTTTACTAGGCAATGGCATTCCCCAGGCCAAACTTTTTCACATTCAAAACATCGGCCAAATGCTGACGCAGCTGCTGCCCTTCCGATTGGGGGATGTGGCACGGGCGGTGTTGGTGGGGCAGCAGCCCGACCTCTCGGTGCCGCAAGGCGTTACCACCATGGTGGTAGAGCGGCTGCTAGACATGCTGCTGATGGTGCTGCTGCTGCCGTTGGTGCTGCTGCGAATTGAGTCATTGCCCGACTGGTTGCAGCAGGCGGCACTAATTTCTGGGGTGGCAACCGTGGGACTGATTTTGTTTTTGATATTGGTGGCAAATAAACGGCCGTTTGCCCACAAACTGCTCACTTGGCTAGGCAGTAAATGGCGCCGACTCCATAATCAAAAATTCCACCAGCAACTAGACAATTTGCTAGACGGGCTAAAAGCCTTTACCCACTGGCGCACCGCGTTGGGGTTGCTAGGTTTGAGCTTACTAACTTGGGTGCCAGTGGTGTTGGCTTACAACACAGCCCTGCAAGCAGTGCATTTGCCAGCTTCCATAATAAATGCCACCTTCATCATGATTGTGGGCGCGTTTGCTGTGGCAGCCCCCTCCTCGCCAGGGCAGATCGGTGTTTTTCATATGGGTATTATCGCTGCCATGACCGCGTTGGGTCTACCGACAGGGGCAGCCGCATCGCTGGCGATCCTGTACCATGCCATCAATTTTTTGTTGATGGTGTTGGCTGGTGTGGTTGGGTTGAACAGCACCCAGATTCCATTTGCTGGCCTTACGCAGGTACTAAGTTTTCGTCTTGGTAATCCATCACAAAAGCTAACAGACCCAATCTCCTAACATTACGTTGCAGAACTGGATTTTTAGTGATCGTTGCCGTTCCCGTTCACTATAAATTCCATAGATGATTTTTGGCGTCTTCCCCGGCTGGTGTAATAAAGGGCGAGTCCAACAACGATGACTAGCACGGCCAGTGCTAACCCTCCCAACTGAAGCGGCCCCACAAACGGCCGTTCAAATTGTGGCTCTACGTGCGTTCCAATACGAAAAAGATCAGAAAGCCCTGTTACATAGGCAAACACCAGGCCGGTTGCCGCCAAACGTACCCCAATATCGGCCTGAAGCGAACGAACCGTCTCCTGGCGCAAGGCATTGATGTGCAAAAATAGTGCGGCTGTGATGGCGGTGATGCCCAACAAAAGCTGAAACATCTGCACCATGCCAAAACCGGGCGTAATGTCTAGGCCCAAAAATTCAGCCCCCAATGACAATGCCATAAAAATGAGGCCAATGCCAAACAAGCTCAACGTTACATTGCGACGCAGCCGCACAGTTTTGCTACTATTCTCACTGCTCATGGTATGCTCCATCTTCCCGGTAAACAGAAAACGCCACGTGGGTAAACGCGGCGTTTTGCTCTCGTACTCTGGTCGGGGCAGCGGGATTCGAACCCACGACCTCTTCAACCCCATTGAAGCGCGCTACCAAGCTGCGCCATGCCCCGACAGCGTGCGGATTATAGCAAAGTGACATATGCCAAGCAAATGAAGGCTTTAGGCAGCAGCGGTTAAAAGCGTAATCATGCCCAGCACAAAATCGTAGCCAAAATGCACCAAAATTGCCATGCCGGTGTTGTGTCGGCGGCGGATGAATCCCAAAATAACAGCGAGCAAAAAGAGTACTAGCGTGGCGGGAGTAAGCAGACCGTACTGCACATGCACAACGGCAAACAGCAGGGAGGTGAACCAGATACCGAACACAGGTTGTAGGGCACCTCGGAACAATATTTCTTCCCCAACCCCAGCGCCCACAGCCAATGCCAGCCAGTGCCAAAACCCAAAATCTTGGTAAAGCGTTTGGCTGATGTTTTCAACTAGCTCCACATCTTCTGGATTGATCGCTTCCCACGTCACGCCGCCTAAAGTTTGCAGCAGTACAAGTAGAACGATCCAGCCTATAGATTCCACGATTTGACGGCCGTTCAGCTTTTCCAGCCCCAGCCGCCGTAAGGCACCAGCCCAAGACCGCCGCACTCTAAACCCAACCCCCAAAAACGCCAGCGCCACAAACCCAATATTCTGGATGAAAAATGCACCGACTGAGAGCTCTGTAAGGGTCTCTGCCAGATTTTCTAGCCCGCCAGACACCTCCAAAATAGCAAACCCGGCAAAGTAGCCACTTAGCACCAGAGCTAGGGTGTGTACGGGAGAATGAGGATCTATGGGCAAAAATCTTTCCAGGCTGTGCCTGCTAGAACGAAAGCAGACGATGACCCCCCAAACGGCCGTTGCCTGCAAAAAGATGCCAACGGCCGTGGGACTATCTACCCGAAAGTCAACAATATCTCGCAGTTCGTTATTTTGAAAGACGAGCAAAACACCCACAAAAAACAGTGGCGCATTCAAGCCGATCAATAAAAGGTCGAACAGCTTATGAAATGTTTCTGCTTCTTGTTGCCGAACCACGTTGGCCAAAAAAATAAGGCCCACGATCAGCAAAACAACAACAATTGCCATAATCACTTCTCAAAAAAATTAAAACGTCCGACATGCTGGTGGCAAATGGTCCCACAAATTAAGATGAATAAGATGCCAACGGCCGCGTTTCCATTCCAAAACGTTCAGGCTGGTATTGTACAGCCAAAAAGAAACGGCATCGCTGCCGGTTGCCAGCCGCAATAGGGTAGAGATGAGACCACCATGGGCAACACCCAGCGCCGGCAAACCGCTGGTTTCAGCATCGGCAATAAGCGCATACAGGGCTGCCCGTGCCTGTTGCTTAAACACAGCGTACCGGTTCGATGGCTTGTAAATGGGCATTGCCTGGTAAGGTGATTCTGCCGCTGGGAGATGTTCTGAGACGTAAAAATCCGCTTCCCGCAGGTACGCATCGGTGTATATGGGGCAGTTGAGCGCGTTACGGATGGGAACGGCCGTTTCCCGCGCGCGTGTTAAAGGACTCACTCGAATAGATCCAATCTCGACGTGCGAGCCATTGTCTAACATGGCTTCGGCTGCTAGCCAGGAAGCCAAAAGCTGTGCTTGCCGTTGACCCAATTCCGTCAGAGGGCTGTTCCAGTCATTGTCGTTTCGTTCAATTTGCCAGCGAGATTGTCCGTGTCGGGCGAGGTAAAGCTTCATATACTTAAGTATATGACAATGCAGTCCAAACGGAAAAGAGTTTCCATCGTGAACTTTAGGAAACATCATTGATTTCACTACACTTTTGTGTTACCTTAAATTATTGAGGGCTTTACGAAAATAAATCCTATAAATCATAAAAGAAATTTGATGAAAAATGAACCGCGACATTGTGATTTACTTGAGTAAATCATAGAGAAATCGCCCTCCGGTTTTCAAATACTTTCTGTGGTTTGCACAATTGTAAAAAAGAGAAAAAGATCTGCTGAAATAGGAACTTTAAGGGTAGTGATATTTATTGTGAGTAATTGGCAGTTATTTTGTTTAGCTGCACAAGTAGAGAAGGCAGGATATTTTCACATCCATGGAGAATAATATGGCCAAGCAAGAAACAACCGTAACCAAAGAGAAGACCGCACCAAAACCCCCATCGGCAATGCCCCCCATGCCCAATGAAAACGGGTTTGGTTCCAGAAATGATCTGGAAGATTTGCGCGAAATTTTCTGGGGCAATCACATTCGCACGACAGAAAGCCGCTTTACTACCGTAGAAGCCAATCTGGAAACTGTTAACCGCACCTTGCAGGATTCCTTTAGCGAGCGCCTGGCTGCTTTGGCCGAGACATCACAGAATAAGCTCACAGATACGCAAACCCGGCTTGCTGAACAGCTTGAAAACCAAAACAAGCAAAGTGCTCAGGCATTAACGGCCGTTAAGCAAGAAATCAACCAGCGGCTCGATAAGCAGGAGGATAGTCACGGCGCGGAAATGCGGAAGCTGCATCGTGAGCTGATGGAGTACGTGGACAAACAAGCCTCCACCCAGGCCAACAACCTTCGGCAAGCTCAGCAAGAGCTTGGCGAACGCCTGGACAAGCTGGCCACCGATCTCATCACCCAAATAGGCAAAGTGCAAAAAGAGCTTTCCCAACAGATCACCCGTCTCAACGAAGAGCAGGTGCAGCGAGTGAACGCCGCACGGAACGAATCCCAAAAACGAGACGATGATTTGCGGCAAGAAGCCCTAAAGCTAACGGCCGCACTGGACGAAAAAGCCACCGCCCGTCATGATCTGGCGCAGTTGTACATGGAGCTAGGACGCCGCTTGTACAATGGTTAGGGGATTGTTGCCAGAATAGGCGGCAAACAATAACTTACCATACCAGATTTAGAAGGCCGCTTACTCCAAGCCGTCCGCAGAATAAGGGCGTATAAATATGTTGTGGAATTATGCGGACGCCATTGAAAGTTAATGACCATTCCCCCGCTTGAAGACAGACCTGCTTCACAGCGCAGTGAAGAGGATTTGCTGCGTTCAGCGCAATCCATCCTTTTGGCCCGCGAGCGTGAGCGTATCCGTGCGCTGGAAGAAGAGCTGGCTACCTACCGAGCGTCCGAAAGCACCATTGAAGAGCTGCAAGAAAAAATTGAACAGTTAGAAGCCAAACTACTGCAAGTAGAGCGTGCCTACGAAAACCAGTTGCTCGATCTGCAAACGAACATCTCAGTTCTAAACTACAAAAATTTCGGCCGTTCCGAGAGCCTGCTCAGTCGCCTTTCCCCAGTGTTTAGCCGTCTCATTGGCAAGCGTATTGAAGAAGACCGGGAAGAGATGGCCAAAACATTCAGCCCCATCATGGGGGAGGCCATCCGTACCCAAATTCGCAACAGTCGCCAAGACATGATTGACGCCATTTATCCGATCATCGGTGCCTCGGTGCAAAAATCGGTGGCCGAAACTCTGCGCGAAATTCAGCGCAATATTGATGTACGCTTGCGACAAACTACCGGGGATGTTTGGCGGCAGCTTATTGCCCGCATTCGTGGTGTGTCTCCTTCAGAATTGGCACTGCGAGATGCCATTCCCTTTGAAATTGAGCAGCTTTTTTTCATTCAGCGCGATACCGGCTTGCTGCTGGCGACCTATCCTGCTGAAGACGCCGAGCTTAGTTCTGGCATGATTAGCGGCATGCTTACGGCCATTCGCCAATTTGCCAGGGATTCATTTGGGCGCGGCCGCACCGACACCGATCTGGATGAAATTCAATATGGGGACGACCGGATTATTATTCAGGGTGGGCAGTATGCCTATCTGGCGGCTGTTATTCATGGCATTGAGCCAGCGGGCTTTCGGGGCAAGCTACAAACATTTGTCTCAGAATTGCATTTGCAACATGAGGCTGAACTGCGGGCTTACGCTGGTGACCCAGACACATTGCCGCCGCTGGATGCAGAATTGGCAAACTTCATAGAGATCGTGGCCGACAGGCAACAACAGCGCAAACCGCTGAGTCGCTTGCAGCGTTGGTTCATCTTTATTTTTGGGATTGGCGGGGTACTATTTTTGGCACTTTCCTGCTTTTATTTGCAGTTTACCCTTGCCCTTCTGCCTGTAGCATTTCCCACACAAACGCCGACTTCTACCCCCACTGCCACAAATACGCCAACTGTTACGCCATCGTCTACACATACGCCCATCCCCACAAATACGCCATCGCCCACGCTGACCCCAACGCTAACGCCTACCAACACGCCAACCTTTACGCCCACGTTTACGCCAACCCCAACCCATACGCCAACGAACACGCCTTCACCAACGAATACGCCAACCCCAACTGTGACGCTCACTCCCTCGCTGACTCCAACGCCAATTTCTGCCCTCATGATTGGGAACGTGTTTACGCTTTCTGAGCCGCGTCTGTTTACGCCGCGCACGGGTGAGGTTATTGAGGGAACGGCCGTTACCATTGTTGCCGTCTACGATGATTGGGCCAAAATACAATGGATTGACCAAAATGGCTTACAAGAAGGCTGGGTTTTGTTACAATGGATAGACTTGCGTATACCGATTCCTGATTATTTAATTACGCCAACACCTACGAGGGCGTTTTAACTTAGAGAATTTTATTTTAATGAAGATTGTGCAAAAGAAAATTTGCTTACTTGGTGATTTTTCTGTAGGCAAAACCAGCCTGATCCGGCGTTATGTAGAAGAACGATTTGATGAATCTTACCTCAGCACGATTGGGGTACATATGTCGCGTAAGCGGTTGGAGCGTGTGGATCACTTTTTAGACTTTTTTATCTGGGACCTAATCGGTGGTGAGGATTTTAGCACACTTGGCTCAAACTATTTGCTAGGCGCGGCCGGAGCGTTGATTGCGTGTGACCTGACACGACCCGAAACGGTACCCAAGCTGGTTTATTACGCTGAACAGATCCGAGCTGTTAATGAAACGGCCGCACTTATTTTTATTGGAAACAAAGTAGACTTAACCAACGCCCGTGCCGTAACGGACCAAAATTTGCGCGACGCGGTTAGTGCCCTCGCTAACAGTTTTCTGCTCACCAGTGCTAAAACGGGCGAAAATGTTAACGAAGCATTTAGCCAGCTTGCTGATGCTATAGAAGATTAATATGAACCAGCCAGAAGCAGAATTTGACACCGCCAAACTGACCAAACAGCTTGTTCAAGTTCTTCAAACCTCGCAGCAATACGCCTATATTGCCATTTCGCCAGAGCGTCTCATTGACTATTTCTCGCCTAACTTAGGCGAAGTTATTCAAGTGGCTTTTCTAGAATCATTTATTAACCAGCCAATAGAAGATTTATTTAATGAGTTGGTGGGTTCTCAGATTGCATTCGATGATCTTGTTTCCGGCAGGCGGGAATTATTCCGGCTAGAAAATATTGCTCGTAAACAGTCTGACGGCCAATTTACCTACCTGACGCTCCAGTTGGTATTGCTGGATGCACTTCACCCAGAGGCGGGTTTTTTGCTAACAGTAGAAAACAGTACGCAAATCGGCCGTTTGCAGCAAACCCTTACCCAGCAGCGAAACGAATTGAAACAGGAAGTGTCTCGCCGCGAAAAAGCGGAAGCCGCCTTGCAACTACTAAATGAAGAGCTGGAACAGCGCGTTAAGGAGCGCACGGCCGAATTAGCCAAAGCCAATGAGCAGTTGCGCTTGCTAGAAGCTGCCATCGTCAACACCAGCGATACGGTCATCATAACTGAAGCCCAGCCTGAGGATTTAAGCAAGGCAGGGATTGTTTATGTAAACAAAGCCTTTACCAAAGCGACAGGCTATAAATACAAAGAGATTGTGGGGCAGTCGCGCCAGGTGTTTCACGGACCCAACACCGATCCCCGCCAGCTAGAAAAAATTCGTCGGGCGTTGTCTAATCGAGAAGCCGTGCATGTGGAGTTGATCAATTACCGTAAAGATGGCACGGAATATTGGGCAGATATGACAGTAGCACCCATTTTGAATAACGAGCAGGAGCTGACTCATTTTGTCTCTATTGAGCGGGATGCCACTGAACGCAAACAGTTGGAAACTGCGCTGCTGCAAGCGCAAAAAATGGAGGCGATTGGCCTGCTGGCAGGGGGCATTGCCCATGACTTTAATAATGTGCTCACCATCATTATGAGCTATTCTGATTTATTGCTGCGCTTGTATGAACAAGACCCGATGGTAATCAAATATGTTAATCCGATTCATACAGCAGGCAAACGGGCATCTGATCTTACGTACCAGCTACTGGCGTTTAGCCGCCAGCAGGTGCTGGAGTTGGAAGAGCTAAATCTGAATGAAATTATTACTGAAGTAGAGCAGATGATTCGTCGGCCGATTGGTGAAGATATTCAGTTTGCTACGTTGCTAGCACCGGATTTGTGGCAAATTGAGGCTGATCCGGGCCAAATTAGTCAGGTTGTCATGAACCTATCGGTAAATGCCCGTGATGCCATGCCGCAGGGGGGCAGCCTGGTTATCAAAACAGAAAATTACGTGTTGGCGAAGAAAGACGGCCGTATCTCGCCAGAGCTAGAATCCGGTGAATATGTTCGCCTCACGGTGAAAGATACCGGCCGAGGGATGAATCAAGAAACGGTCAAGCGCATCTTCGAGCCATTTTATACCACCAAAGAGCTGGGCAAAGGCACCGGCTTGGGCTTGTCCAGCGTCTATGGCATTGTGGCTCAAAGCAATGGCGGCATTGTTGTGCATAGCGAAATCAACGTGGGTACAACCTTTGAAATTTTGTTACCGCGCTCAATGACAACGAAAGCAGTAACGGAAGCAGATGCAGCGGGTCTGAACCAGCGCAGAGGAGGCGCAACCATTCTTTTGGTTGAGGACGAAAAGGATGTACGCGATTTACTAGCCGAAGGCTTAACCCAAAATGGATACCGCGTATTGGTGGCCTGGAATGGCCTGGAGGCGTTAGAGATTTACCAAAATGAGGCCAAAGCGATTGATTTGTTGCTGACAGACGTGGTACTGCCCAAGATGAGCGGGCATGACCTATCGCAAAGTTTGCAGCAGCAAGACCCCAATTTGAAAACATTGTATATAACAGGTTACACAGATGCGGTCATTATGAATCATGGCGTGCCGGGTGAAACGGTGAATTTGCTGCAAAAACCGTTTACCGTTGGGCAGCTTATTGCCAAGCTAGAGCGCGTTTTGGGGCGTACTGACTGAGATATGGCCGACAAAAACAACGATTTGCAGGCAAAGCTGCGTCGCTTGGGCATGGTGCGCGGGGCGCGGCAGCTCAAAACGCCACGCACGCTCAAGCCTGCGCCGCCTGTTGATGAAACGTTGTTACGGCCGTTTCCAACCCCCAGAAGTCCAAAACCATTTGATGACGACGACATTCAGCCGCTGGAAAAATTGCTGCCCGGCGGCCAACTGGTTAGCACACCAGACGGCGACTGCTTTGTGCTGGATCAAGTTTACAATGTGCAACATCAGCATGGCGATGACCGACTTGCTGACTTGCTGGCTTTCACCCCTGCTGCCGCTGCGCCTTTTGTAAAAGACGACCGACTGACCAAGTTCGGTTTCCGCGATTTTCTCTTTTTGGATACAGAAACAACGGGGCTGGCGGGCGCGGGGACGCTGGCGTTCATGGTGGGCGTAGGCTTTTTTGAACCCGGCGCACGCGGCGAGCGATTTGTGGTGCGCCAATACTTTTTGCGCGACCACGGCGATGAGCCTGCCATGCTGCTACTATTGGATGAATTGCTGGCGCAAAAAGCGGGCTTGGTGACGTTTAACGGCCGTTCCTTCGACATTCCCCTGCTAGAAGGGCGATTTATTATGAATCGGCTGCCAACGGATTTGGCGGAACGGCCGCATTTTGATTTGCTGCATCCTGCCCGTCGCCTGTGGCGGCATCGGTTGGGCTCTTGTGCCCTGAGTTCGCTAGAAGGCAGCCTGCTGGGCCTACGCCGCAGCCAGGAAGATGTGCCTGGCTGGCTGATTCCCAGCCTGTACAACCAGTACCTTCGCAGCGGCGACGCCCGTGAACTGGTGCGCGTTTTTTACCACAACGAGATTGACATGGTTTCGATGGTGACGCTGGCGGCGCGGGTGACGCGCTTGCTCCACCAGCCCGACCCCGGCGATCATCCTATTGACCTGTACAGCCTGGGGCGTTGGCAGGCAGATTTGGGGCTGACCGAGGCGGCGGAGCAAAACTTCCGGCTGGCGGCGCAGGGGGAGTTGCCCCTAGAACTGTACCACCAAAATTTACACAGATTGGCATTGCTGTTGAAGCGAAATGGCCGTGCCGCCGAAGCGCTCCCCCTCTGGCAACAAATTGCCGCCACCAGCTTTGATGATGTAACTGCCCATGAAGAACTGGCCAAATATTATGAGTGGCAAGCCCAAGAGCTCGATCAGGCACTGATTTGGACAGAGCAGGCACTCAATTTGGTCGGAAGCTGGGGGCGTAGGCAGCAACAGCCAACCCGCGCCGAATTAGAGCATCGGCACGCTCGCCTGCAACGAAAGCTAAAAACGCAGTAACCCCTAGGCAGGGGTGAGCCACTTTACCCTTACCCACATAGTGCTCTGTTATGCAAGTTTCTCAGCACTTGTTTTTTTCCCTCCCCTAGCTCCTCCCTCCGGGAGGGGAACCGGTCCCTCTCCCTTTGGGGGCTGAGGGGAGGACACCTTTTCAGGCAAGCCTAGGGTCGGGCAAGAATTGTAAATTGTAAATTGATAAAATGGTTATGTCTCAAAACAAACTCAAAGAAGAATTGAAGCCCCTCTTTGAACAAACTCCAATGACGACGTATACGGCCGTCTGCATGACGCTGCATTGGTTGAGCAAGACCTTGCGAAACCGCAACGCTTCCCAAAGCAAGCGACCAAGCATAGGCGACCACCAGGAGAACAAGCAGACGATCCATATGGTCTGGATGACTAATCCGACTGTCTGCCCAATGCCAGCCACCGCTTTTGAGGTCGCGGAAACTTTGCTCCTGCCAATTGCGGTTGGCATACTCAAAGCCAGTCAGCGTAGTGTCATTGGTTACCAACGCCCATGCTTGGTCATAGCCTGCGCTCCAAATCGCATGTGCGGTTGCTGGCAACCGGCCGCGCTGCTTGAAAGCGAGTCCATCAGCCGACCACTGTTGACCAGCCTGTACCATGTTGGCAATGGCAAAATCGCCTGCCTCGGTGCAGATTTTGGTCATGCTGGTAACGCGAAACAGATAGCACCAACCCAAGCTGGCCACAGCCTGACACAAATCAGGAGATGTCCCAATCCCTCGGTCAGCCAACACCACGACGTTTCTGTCTGCTGCAATGCCCTTCTTGACAGTTTGCAACAGGGCTGTGACCATGCCAACTTGCCCCTCGGCTGGGTACTGGTCATGATTGTTGGCAATATAACAACGCCAGGCCAGAGGGATACAACGTCCTTCCCAGGCAGCGCCAACCACCATGGCAGCCAAGCGGTCTTGCAACTTTGTCTCATCCACCAGCAGATAAAGCTTGCCTGGTGGCAACTGGCTGACAATCCAGGCTGTCCATTGGCTGAAGAAGGCTTGCAGAGGAAAACGTTTGTTGTCCAGAAAACGTCGCAAGCGACGGGCACAACTTTCGACCCTCTCGCCTGTAGCAACCTGGCGGGCAATCTGTTGCTGTTGGCAGCTTTCTGCTCGCATGATGCCCAGGCTAAACAAGCCGACGTTATCGACTTGCCAGCTATTGAGACAAGGCAATTGGCTGGCGATTGTTTGATTCCATTGATAAAGTACTGGATAGCTCATTTTGGCCTCCTTCTGACGTTTTGGAACACATCAGAATTGTCCTTGATGAGCTATTCTTTTTTCAACCCTCTAAACATGTCCTCCCCTCAGCCCTGGTAGGGGAGGAAGTCAGAGTTCCCCTCCCTGTAGGAGGGGATTGAGGGGAAGGCAATAAAATGACCCAACGACCCGAAACCAAAAGTGATTACCAAGAAAGCATCATGCGGGTGATGTTGTTGATTCAGTCACGGCTGGATGAACCGCCAGGCCTGGATGAGGTTGCGGCCGTGGCGGCTTTCTCACGCTACCATTTTCATCGGCTGTTTACGGCATACACGGGTGAGAGTTTGAGCACGTTTGTGCGCCGTCTGCGGCTGGAACGGGCGGCGAATCGGCTGCGGCAGACGTTCGATCCCATCACAGAAATTGCGCTGGATGCGGGCTATGAAACCCCGACCAATTTTGGCAAAGCGTTTAAGCAGCAGTTTGGTCAGTCGCCGTCACAGTTTCGAGAGGAGCATCATTTGTTGGATACGGCCGTTTTCCGCCAAGCCCGTGCCGAGGAAAAAGAAAAAATGACCCCCAAAATTGTGAATTTAGAACCGCAAACCGTCCTGTTCGTCCGCAAAACCGGGCCATACAGCGCGGCATCGGCTGCGGCTTTTGGCACATTGATGCCTTTTGCTTACCAGCACAACCTGATCAACAAACAGACACAAATGCTTGGCATCTCCCACGACAGCCCAGACATCACCGCCGCTGACAAGCTGCGCTACGATGCCTGCATTACCCTTGAACAGCCCATCGAGCCGCAGGGTGAGTTTGGTGTGCAAACGATTGCCGGGGGACGGTATGCCCTTTTTGTATACAAAGGGCCGTACGAGAATTTTGACGAGACCTACAGTTTGATTTTTAGGCATTGGCTAGGGCAAAGCGGTGAGCGTTTGCGAGATGTGCCCACTTTTGAAAGGTATCTCAATCACGATTCGCGCCAAACAGAGCCGCGGAATTTACGCACGGAAATCTACATTCCGCTTGCTGAAGCGTAGAGGCAAATCCCCCAAATTCAGATACAATCGCCAAAACCACAACCAAAAACACAGCACTCAGACGATTCTGGGTGCTGTTTGTTGTTTGTCACAGGAGACTATTTTGGCAAATTCCCCATTACAAACCAACTTGCCCGAAGCTGAACCAGATATTTCTGTTAACCGGCTCATTTTCATCGGGGTGATAACGCGGTTGGTGACGGATACGGCCGTTCAATTTTTCTTCCCCTTCTTGCCCGTTATTGCCGAGGGGCTTCGTACCAGCACCGTGACGGCAGGGCGATTGGTGAGTTTGCGGAGTGCGATGGGCTTGTTGTCTCCTGCTTTTGGTTACCAGGCGACCCTGCGCGGCTACCGGACGGTGATGCGCTTTGGGCTGCTGCTGGCGGCGGTAGGTTACCTGATTGTTGGGCTGAGTAATTCGGTTTGGCTGACGGCCATTGGCATGGTGTTGGGTGGATTGGGCACTTTTTCCTTCATCCCGATTTTGCAGGCGTACCTGAGCGCCAAGCTGCCGTTCCACCGCCGGGCGCGGGGGTTGGGAATGCTGGAATATTCCTGGGCGCTGGCAGGCATTGTGGGTTTGTATTTGGTGGGATTGCTCATAGACGCGACGAATTGGCGGGTGCCGCTGTTTGTGTTGAGCGGGCTTTTGCTGGTGGCCTTTGTGGGATACGCCCGTCTTCCAGCGACCAATCAAACCACCAAACCCATAGCTAGCCAGTCCCGCTTCACCTGGCGCAGCATCGTCGCCTTTTTTGATCTGGGTGCAAATGGGCGGTCAGCTTACGCTGTTCTGCTGGTGATCAGTTTGAACATGATGGCCGCCATGAATGTATTCATCAGCTATGGCACTTGGTTGGATCGTGAATATGGTTTGGGTGCAGCGCAACTAGGCACGGCTGCTCTCATTTTGGGCATAGCCGATCTGGGCGGCAGCGTGTTGATGAGCCTGATTGGGGACAAATTTGGCTTGCGACGCAGCGTTGTGGTGGGGACGCTGGCTACGGGCATTGGCTATGCGCTGTTACCCGCGTTTAATCAGGGGGTGGTGCTGGCTGTGGTTGGGCTTGTCATTGCCCGTTTTGGCTTTGAGTATACCGTCGTGGCGCTCATTGCCCTGGTTAGCGAGCAAGCACCGGCGCATCGGGGCAAAATGATGACGCTGGCCGCAGCGGCAGCGTTGCTGGGTTCCAGCACGGCGGGGCTTTTTGGCCCGTGGGTGTATGACCACTATCAGGTTATGGGCCTTAGCCTGATTTCGGCCACGATCATGGCGTTTTGCCTGGTGCTGCTACGCCTGTTTGTGCGGGAGCGCGGCGATTAATTTGCTACGGATTTCGCGGATTATCGCGGATAAAATCCTAAAAATCCGTGCAATCCGCGGCTATTTTTTGGAGGTGGATGGATGAAGAATTCACGGGAGATACGGCCGTTACAAACCGAAGCTGAGTGGGATGCCTACACCGACATTGCCGTGAACGCTTACCCCGGCATTCGCGCCACCGACGAGGCGGCTCGCCGTCGCTTCAAAGAGCGTGGCCAACAGATGCACGCCGATCCAATCATCACCGTGGTTGGGCTGTTTGAAGAAGGCGAGATGCGCGGCATCATGCGGCTGTATGATTTCACCATGCGCTTGCACGGCGCAGATTTGTTGGTGGGTGGCATTGGCGGCGTCGGGGTGGATTTGCTGCACAAAAAAGAGCGCATCGCCTACGACATGGTGCAGTGGTTCCAGCAGCATTACCGCGAAAAGGGGGCAGCAATGACGGCACTCTACCCATTCCGCCCCGATTTTTACAAGCAGATGAGGTATGGCTACGGCCGTAAACTCAACCAATATCGCATTCCCCCCGCCAGCCTGCCCAAGGGCAGCCGCGAAAACGTCATCTACTTGGATAAGTCGCATCGGCAAGCGTTCAACGACTGTTATGATCGCATCATGGCAACCAGCAATGGCATGATGACCCAGCCAGAGACGGCCGTTGAGACACTATTTGAGAGTGTGACTACACACAGGCTAGGGTATTGGGAAGACGGGCAACTGCAAGGGTATTTGCTGTACAGCTTTGAGCCTGTGCCAAACGGCAACTTTTTACGCAACAATATCGCCGTCCGCACCTTGCTTTACGAGAACAGCGCGGCCCTGCGCGGCCTGCTTGCCTTTTTGCGGGCGCAGGCAGATCAGATCGAAACGGTGATTTTCAACACCTACGATGAAGATTTTCATTTGCTGCTGCACGACCCGCGCAACGGCAGCCACAATTTGATGCCCTCGGTGTACCATGAGAGCAACACGCAAGGGGTGGGCATCATGTACCGCGTCATTGACGTGCCGCGCCTGTTTGATCTGCTAGCGGGGCATAATTTTGGCGGGCAAACGCTCACGCTGCAGCTCAATTTGCGAGACAGTTTTTGGCCGGACTGTGATGGGACGTGGGTGCTTGTAGCGGAGAACGGCCGTATCACCCTCAACCCATCCGCCACGCCAGACGTAGAGATTGGGCTGAACGTGGCCGAATTTAGCTCGCTCATCATCGGCGCAACCACTTTCCGGCAGTTGCTCACCTACGGCTTGGCAGACATTTCTGACCCAGCCTACGCCGATGCGGTGCACCAGATATTTTACACGCCCAACAAACCGGTCTGCTACACCTCATTTTAACCAAACAATTTTGCGGTAGGGGCGAGGCGGTTGGCAACCAATCCGCGAACATCGGCAAAACCAACCCTCCAACCGCCTCGCCCAAATGCCACAATAACCAGATGGTTTGCAATGCAAATTGGGCGAGCGAGGCGAGGCAGGTGGAGAGATTCATGGGGCGCAATTTGCAGGATCGTGGCCACCTGCCTCGCCCCTACCGGCAATGATAAAATTTGGGAAAATTGGAGGGAATTATGGATTTTACAGACAAAATTGCCATCGTTACTGGTGGTGCATCCGGGATGGGGGCAGCGACGGCGCGGGAGTTGGCGGCGGCTGGCGCGCAAGTTGTTATCGTGGATCGGAATGCAGAATTGGCAACGGCCGTTGCCACCGAAATCAACGCCACTACCCAAATTGGTGATGTAAGCGACCCCGATTTTTGCCAAAATGTGGTGGATGAGGTGGTGAGGAAGAACGGCCGTCTCGACATCCTCATCAACGCAGCCGGCATCATCGTCCGAGCCAATGCGCTAGGCACAACCAACGAGCAGTGGCAGCAGGTGATGAATGTGAACGTAAGCGGCATTTTTTACCTCAGCCGTGCGGCCGTGGCCGTGATGAAAAAGCAGGGCAAGGGCGTCATCGTCAATTTTGGCTCGATTTGGGGCGGCGTGGGGGCAGCGGGCGTAGTGGCTTACTGCGCCTCCAAAGGGGCGGTGCACCAGCTTACGCGGGCAATGGCATTGGACCACGTCAAGGATGGCATTCGCATCAACGCCATCTGCCCCGGCGAGGTGAACACCCCCATGCTTGCCTCCGAGCGCAGCGAACCGGTGACCGACGAAATTTTGCAGCGCATCGCCAGCACCGTGCCCATGGAGCGGCTGGCCGACCCCGTAGAAATTGCCCGTGTCGTCCTCTTTCTTGCTTCCGACGACGCCAGCTACATGACTGGGGCGATGGTCAACGTGGATGCGGGCTACACGGCTCGATAGAAAGCGCCTGGTTGTTCGTTTGTAGTTGTTTTGTGTTGGTGGGCTGTCTGTACAAGGCAGAAGAAGCAGTATGGCAACGCATATTTGTGCTACTGTCGATCACAGACGAATATGTTTTCGTGCTTGACAATGGCTTTAACAGAGGGGAATGTTTGCATAACCGACTGGCGAGAAAAAAACATCATCTCGGCGGGGAAGGAGCCTTCAACTACTATATAATTCATTGGCGTATGAGCCGCGATCTCACCAGTCCTCGTTGATGATTTGCTAGACAAATTTAGTTTGTTTTGTGACTACATAATTTATGATATTAAGGTTGATTTGTCTCCATTAATGATACCTTCATATCGAAATGATCAGCTTCAGTATGTGTGGAGTATAGTGTACTTAAAATTAGCATTAAATCGTTCTCTGATTCTTCTTCAGTTAAAAAAAATGAGACAGTTACTGAGGGATAATCACCATCATTTATTTCTTTGGGGAAATCTCTGGCCTCATTCGATTGAACAACATATTCAAACTCGCAGCCTATTTGCTCATTCGGGTCGCAAAACTCCTGATAAGCTGAAGGACTAAAATCTGCTGGTGCTTCTTTTTGACCGATTTCCCAAATAATATCTCTGCCATCCATCAAAGCGACGTAATCCCAAACAATGAAGTATCCAGAGTTAGGTGGATTGAAACTTTCAAACTCAAAAGAATACCAACCAGGTTCAAGTTCAGAGATGACGATAGTTTGAAGCCCTCTTTCCTGCTCACCAGATGTAAACGTCAAAAATATGTTTTTGCCAAGCTCGAGAATTCTAGGTTCGGGCGTGGAGGTAATTGTAGGTGTAGAAGTAGGAATAGATGTAGAAGTAGGTGTTGGAGTTCGAGGTGGTGTTGACGTAGGTGTGGGGGTGAGAGTTCCATTGAAGGCTATCCATACAAAGTCACGATTTTTTTGGGGGATGAAAAGTAGAATAGAAAATATGATGAGTAGTACGAGAACAATTGTAAAAAGGATGCGATTTTTTTTGGGGTATCTAAATTTTTTGCCTGCATAAATCTTTGATTCTTCTTTGCTCGCAATAACTATTACACAATATCCAATTATAGCTACTAGTAAACATGCCAGAATAATAATGACACTCAGGTACAAATTGTCCCTAATTAACCCGATGAAAACAATTATCAATGTCACAAAGGCGATTGCACCTTTGACCAAATTTGGAATACTTTTTAGTGTATTCATGCTCAGAGTTAACCTTTTTAAAATATGATACCAGCACTAAAAATTTGTTGGCAAGATTTAGACGTTGCCTAACCTCATAGTATATTAAGCTGCATCCGTGCAGCCAAAACTGCATAATTGTTGTTTTCCTATGCGTTTTGCACCATAAACTCATAAATCCCAACAAAAACGCGCACGAACAGTATACAATAATTAGTTGTGGCTTCAAGTAAAAATTAATAAGGACAACAAAATGGAGTATAGACGATTAGGGCGCAGCGGGGTGAAGATTGCGCCGCTTTGTTTGGGAACCGACAATTTTGCCAATCCCACGCCGGAGGATGAGGCCAAAGTGATGGTTAATCGGGCAATTGAGGCGGGTATCAATCTCATCGACTCGAGCAACAGCTACGCGCAGGGGGAAAGTGAGCGGATTATTGGCCGGGCTTTGCAGGAAAACGGCCGTCGCCACCAAGTTCTCATCGCTACCAAAGTGCATTTTCCCACCGGGCCAGGACCCAATGATGGAGGAAACGGCCGTCTCCACATCATCCGAGCTTGTGAAGATTCCCTAAAGCGATTGCAAACCGACCACATTGATTTGTACCAACTGCACCGCCCCGATTTTGAAGTTCCTATTGAAGAAACGCTGGCTGCGCTGACAGACTTAGTGCGGGCAGGCAAGGTGCGTTATATCGGCAGCTCCACTGCCCCGGCCTGGAAGGTGATGGAGGCCATCATGGTCAGCGAACTGCGGGGCACCGTGCGCTTTATCTCGGAGCAGCCCCCCTATAATTTGCTAGACCGCCGCATTGAAAATGAGCTGGTGCCGATGTGCCAAACGCATGGTTTGGGCATCCTGCCTTGGTCTCCGCTGGCGATGGGCATTTTGGCCGGGCGGTATGCCGACGCCGCCAATTTCCCAGAAAAATCGCGGGCACAGTTGCGCGGTGGCATCTATGCCGAGCGCGTCACGGCACGGGGCATTGGAGTGGGCAACGAATTTGTGAAGTTGGCGCAGAAAGTGGGGGTTTCAGCGGTGCAGTTGGCGGTTTTGTGGGTGAAGGATCAGCCGGGGGTGACTGCCCCTCTCATCGGGCCGCGCACAATGGCGCAGCTAGAGCATTTCTTGCCAGTGCTGGAGATGTTGCTAGATGACGAGGTGCGTGCGGCGTGTGATGAATTGGTGCCACCGGGCAGTGCCGTGGCTAATTTCCATAACTCCGCCCCGTGGATGAAGATGAAATTACCAGAATAAATCCGTGTTTATCTGTGAAAATCTGTGTCCTATTTTTTGAGGAGGCTCGTGCACGCAAAGAATGCGCGGCTACTATTTCACGATGGAGACAAGCTTGCGGATGCCTTGCTCTTTGAGCCAGAGGCGGGTGCGGGAGCGTTCGTTGGTATGAGGGATGCGGGCCACAGGTAGCCGGGTGAGATCAACGTTTTGAATACGGCCGTGTGTCTCATTAATGACCGGCATCAGGCGGCGGGCTTCCAAGCCTAGCTCCGGTGCGTCTCGCAAAAAGGCTTCGCACAGCTTGTTGGCCACTGGCTGGCCAGATGTCACCACAAACACCATGTCCGATTTTCGCATGGCAGTGCGGGTAATTTCGTTTAGATGGGATCCCAAATCCAGCAACACTTGGTAACCCCCTTCAACCAGCTTATCCAACAAAATTTGCAGCTTTTGCATCATATTTTTAGAGCCACTGCCTGCAAAGGAACCTGGTGCGGGTATAACCAACAGGTCTGCTCGGTGACGCTGCGTAAATTGGCCGATGTATGGCACAGAAAAATGCTCTGTCGGCGCTTTTAGTAAATCCAGAATGTTGCGCTGCGTGTGTAGACTCAACATTTGGGCAATGCCCCCTACCGGTAAATCCAGATCAATTAAAATGGCTGGACGATTCTCGTGCATAATAATGGCTTCACTTAGCTGGATGGCCAGAGTGGTTGTGCCTACGCCCCCCTTGGGGCTAAAAATGGAAACAACGCGCCCCGTGTTGTGAGTGAGAACACCCGTTTTAATCCGCTCTGTGCGCTTAAGTACGGCCGAAATATGCGCCAGCAACTCTTCTGCCAAAAATGGTTTGGTTAAATAATCGTCGGCACCAACAGCAAAGGCGCGGGTTTTGTACTCTTTGGCTTCGCTTGCGGTGAGGAAGATGACGGGAATTTGGGATGTTTCTGGCGTGGTTTTGATTTGTTGACACACTTCGAACCCATCCATGCCGGGCATCATCACGTCTAGGACCACGAGGTCTGGTTTGTGTTGGGTAACGGCCGTTAACCCATCTGGGCCATCTTTTGCCAATGTTACGGTAAACCCTTCCCGCTTAAGCTGATGCTCAATCAGGTACCTCATTGGAAATTCGTCGTCAATGATTAATATTTTTTTTCCGCTCATTCTGTTCAACCGGGTTCAATTTTTAATGATTTTGGCTTTATGTAAAAGCGGGAAATTTTCTTGAAATAGACAGAGCCATTTCTCCCGCTTTTACTTGAGCAAACCACAGAGAAATCGCCCTTTAGCTTTCAAAATATTTTTTGTGGTTTGCATAAAAATAAGGGGGAATAGTTACAAAAAAGATTACTGTAAAAGTGGAAGCGTATTTGAGACGAACCAAAAAACTTCCTATGATTTGCACCGTAAACAGGGACTTTTGTACTAGTACCTTGTAAGGTTTGCTGTAACTCGGAGGGGGTAACATTTTCTAATCTGGAAAGAAATGCGGCCCCTAAAGCTGGCACACTGCTTTTGGGGGCAGGAGAAAAAAATAGTGAATCCCTTAGTATTGATAGTTGATGACGAACCCCTAACCCGAAATTTGCTGCGGCTAATGCTGGAGCGTGCTAATCTTGACATTTTAGAGGCAGGAGATGGGCTGGAAGCATTGGCGGTTGTCGCTGAAAAGCGACCAGATTTGCTCATTCTGGATGTGATGATGCCCAATATGGACGGGATTACGGTGTGCGAAACGCTGCGGGCACAGCCAGAAACGGCCGTACTTCCCATTATTTTGCTTAGTGCCCGCACCAGCACAGAGGCAGTGCGTAAGGGGCTAAACGCAGGCGCTAACAAATATCTGACTAAGCCAATTGGCCGCGAAGAACTTATTCGCTCTGTGCGAGAAGTGCTGAACGTTACGCCGCAAATGAGTGATTAGTTTTCCTCTTTTATCCCGGTGTAGAGATTGCGCTTTTTGCGGCATAGAGTTGCGCTTGCAGTGCGTCTGCCGAAGTGCCGCCCGTGGCGTTACGGCCGTTTAGCGAGGTGGTGATGTTGAAAACGGCCGTGGCATCCTCACCAAACTCTTCACTCACCGTTTGTAAATCTCCCAGCGACAAATCTGTCAACGCCACACCGCGATCTTCCGCCATCTGCACCACTTCCCCCACCAGATGATGCGCCTGCCGGAACGGTATGCCACGCTTCACCAAATAATCGGCTAAATCAGTAGCTAGCAGGCCGGGTTCTAGTTGTTGCGCCATCTTCTCTGGGCGCAAGGTAAGCGTGCGGAACAGCCCAGCCATAATGGGAAGAATATGACTGAGCGTGTCGAAGGTGTCGAAAACCGGCTCTTTGTCTTCTTGCAAATCTTTGTCGTAGCTGGAGGGCAATCCCTTGAGCGTGGTGAGTAAACCAACGAGATTGCCTAGCAAACGGCCGCTTTTCCCCCGCGTTAGTTCCAATGTGTCTGGGTTTTTCTTTTGGGGCATTAGGCTAGAGCCAGTGCTGTAGCCGTCGTCTAGCTCCACAAAGCCAAATTCGCTGCTGCTAAATAGCACCATCTGCTCAGACAAGCGGCTGAGGTGCAGGCCAATCATCGTGCCCGCATACAAAAAATCGGCGGCAAAATCTCGGTCAGAGACGCCATCCAAACTGTTTTCGCTGACGGTGGCAAAGCCAAGCGCATCGGCCAATGCTTGCCGGTCAACGGGGAAGGCCGTTCCTGCCAATGCGCCAGAACCGAGGGGGAGGACGGCCGTTCGCTGCCGCAGTTGGGTTAATCGCTCCTGGTCGCGCACCAGCGGCCAAAAGTGGGAGAGTACCCAATGTCCCCAGGTGACAGGCTGGGCGTGTTGCAAATGCGTGTAGCCGGGCATCGGTAAATTGAGATGATCTTCGGCACTTTCGATGAGCGCCTGTTGCAAATCGGCTAGCAGGTCGTGCACCGCATCACACGATGCCAGCAGCCACAGCCGGAAATCGGTGGCAACTTGGTCGTTGCGGCTGCGGCCAGTATGCAGCTTGCCGCCTACGGCCCCAACAAGTTGGGTCAGGCGGCGTTCAACGGCCGTATGAATATCTTCATCGGCGGGTTGGAATTGGAAACGGCCGTTTGCCAACTCCTCACCCAACTGTTCCAAACCAGCAATGATTGTGTCCGCTTCCTGCTCCGTTAACATACCTGCACCTACCAGACCCCGCGCCCACGCCTGGCTACCAGCAATATCCTGCGCCGCCAAGCGCACGTCAAAGCGCAGGCTGGCGTTAAATTCGTGTACCAATGCGTCCGTACTTTTGGCAAAACGGCCGCCCCATAACTTACTCATCATCTCATCCTTATTTTTAGTGGCTGGTGGTTAGCGGCTAGGTGAGTTATGAAACTAACCACTAACCACTTTCTGCCAATCTTACCCTTTTTGTAACTTTTTGCCTGCGGTTGGATATTATTTGCAGATCAATTTTTTGATTGACGATTAAAGAGAAAATGATATACTCCCCGTTCTAGCCTGTGGCGTTCGCGCCCGCAGGCTTTTTGCTGAAAAGTTACCACACAAATAAGCTCCCTCGCATTTGAGGAATTTACAAACTGAGGTTTTAAATCATGTCTGAAGATAGATTGGCTATCGAGGCCGAACCGCGCGCGGTTATCGGCAAAAAAGTAAAGCGATTGCGTCGAGAAGGGATTATCCCCGCTGTCATTTATGGGTTGAATGATCCTGTAACAATCCAGCTAGAAAATAAAACACTCCGTCGTGTATTGCGGCGAGCTGGTACCACCAACCTGATTGATATTTCTGTTGATGGGAATACCAAGACGGTGTTGGCGCGGGATATTCAACAGCATGTGACCCGTGGCGATTTGATCCATGTGGACTTCCAAGAAGTTGACTTGAAGGTAAGCATCACCGCTGAGGCATCCTTGGTTTTGGTGGGTCGTTCCCAAATGATGGAAGATGGTTTGGGTTCTGATGTGCTTTCATTGAACAGTATAGAAATTGAAGCGTTGCCGGATGATTTGGTTGCTGAAATTGAAGTAGATGTGAGCCAAATGGCTTCTGCCGATGAACCAATTTACGTGAGCGACTTGGCAGTGCCGAAGGGTGTAACGATTTTAGCAGACCCGGAAACGGCTGTTGCTCGCTTTGAATATGCCCGTCTTGAAGTTGAAGAAGAGGAAGAAGTAGAAGAGTTTGAAGCGACTGCTGACTCTGTGGAAATCATTGAGAAAGGCAAGGGTGAAGAAGAAGAGGAGTAAAGCTCCATCTTTGGTTGAGCTTAAGACAGAAGGGCTGGCATTGTTCCAGCCCTTTTTTATTTGTCTTAAGGGATAGGGATTGAATACCCTGCCACTTGTGGCGAAAAGATTCCTTCTAGGTATTTGATACTCCGCTGCTTGCAGCGGAGTAGTTCATTACGGTCAGTCAGGAAAAATGCCGGATTGAATGGCTCCTTGCCTTAATATACGAAGGAGGGTGAGCGGTGCTGCTTGAAACGCAAGGGGGGTAATGGGGAGACGGCCGTTCAAAAACTGCTCCAATAAAGTGAGTATGCCACCCACATAAAAAGTTGCCAATACCACTATCTCTTGCTCATCCAGGTTTGTTTCATGTTGTGCAAAGGTCTTCAAAAATGATTCGATAGTCAGCTTACGCACAGCAGAACCGGCATATTGCAGTGCCACCCCCACCAGTCGCACCCGGCTCGGATCAGCCAAGTCAATCTGCTGTGCTGAAAGCAGCGTGCCCATTTCACCAGTTTCAAAAAAGTGATCCAGTGCATCCTGATCAACTGCCTCATACATGCTGGTAAAGAAATCGGCAACTTCAGCCAGCAGCAGTGCCTCTTTGCTGTCGTAATGCTGATAAAAGGTGACACGAGCGATCTCTGCCTCATTGCAGATGTCAGTAATCGAAATGTCGCTGAACGATTTGTCTGCTAGTAATGTGCTGAGCGCACGTTGCAGCAGCTTGCGCGTGCGTCGAATACGTGGATCTAATGCGGTTTTGGTCAACTGTTCGCTCATATCGTTTGTCCTTGCCTCAATTATATCATTTTATTAGCTTACAGTTGACATTAATCTTACAGTTGTTAGAATAATAACTTACAACTGTAAGATAGATTGGCAAAGGAAACACCATACCTTTTATGAATACATCAACTTCCGACTTTAACGATACACAGGCAAAACCGCCTGTTCCTTCGCTACTATTCAAGACGATCCAGCTAATTTTGATCGCCGTTTTGAACTTGTTTCTTTGGCCGCTTTACGAAATTGGTCGGCGAATCTTCTGGTATCGGCCACCAAATGTGCCTCATTTGGCGCAGGTTAGGCGGTATTTGCGGCTGGCGTGGACTGTGCAGCCCACTTTCCCCGGTCTTTCGCGGCGGGCGCGTATTTGGCTAACGCTCAGCATTTTGCGGAAACTGCTAATGACGCCGCTGGTTGGTTTGGCCTGGCTGCTTGATGAATTGCTGTACGGCCGTACCCTCAACAAAACCGAAATCGTCGCCCCACTGTTTGTGATTAGCGGTGGACGCAGCGGCAGCACCCAAATGGCCCGTTATCTTGAAATGGATCCCAGCGTGACTGCACCCAATTTATTGCAAAGCATGTTCCCCTACCTGTGGTTATGGCGGCTGGCACCGCGCACAATTGGCCGAATCCTAACCCCGGAGAAGGTGCGCGCTCGCATCGAGGCCATGATGCCCCCAGAACTACGGGAACGCCACGAACTTGATCCGTTCAAAGCCGATACTTTTGATGGAGCCATGTTCTCGGCACACCTAAATCATCTTGCCCTGTATTTGGGCCCCGTAGCTTCGGCAGAAGAATTTAACTTTGCAACCTTTGCCCCGCCAGATCAGTCTCGGTTGGAGCGTGACTTTGTGCAGCTTGTGGATCGCATCGGGCGCAAACAGCGGCTGTTTATTGGCGATGTGGGAGCCAAAGAACCGCACCGCCTCTTCATTAAAGGCCACTTTCTTTTTGCAGCAGAAGCCCTTGAGCGCCACTATCCTGATGCCACTTTTCTGACGCTGTTGCGCGACCCAGCCAGCCGCCTGCAAAGTGGCATCAATTATTTGTGGGTCAACCCCAGTGACCCGGCCATGGGGCCACCGCCCTGGGTCTGGCTGTCTCAATCCTTGCGACAAACAGAGAGCGACTACTGTCGGGTTGAGCAGGCATGGTTTTCGCAAGAAACCGGTGCGCGTCGCTGCGTGGTTCGGTTTGCAGACTTTGTTGCCGATCTGGAGGGGACAATGCAGTATGTCTATCGCATCTGTTTTGACCAAGCGCAACTGCCACTGCACGTCCCGCGCACCCATTCGCCACGTAACCGCAAAGATTACACCGTCAACCGCTCCCTGGCTGAACTGGGCATAGATGCCGAACAGGTACGCGCAGAGCTGGCCGATTATGTGGCTTGGTGCCAGCCAAAAACGCAGCAAGAGGCGCTGGAATAGTTGGTTGACTCATCTTATTGTTACGGAAGGCCTTCCCCTCGTCATGCTGAACAAAGTGAAGCATCCCACCGAAGCTACAATTGCAATAGCTGTGTTTTTGGCTTGTAAAATTGGATCGGATTCTTCGCTGCGCTCAGAAAGACAAATGTGGATGATCGAGGTTGGGGGGAAACGGCCGTTGCCGAAGCCAAAGCTGAATACAACATCAAATAATCGATGAGTTGTGTGATTTACACCGTTGTAATTCATCAACTACAGGCATCAAAATCTTAGATAAGGTTGCTCTTACTTCTAACAAACACCTACCAATCTACACAAGAGGCCGCTTCTCCATTTGACCACGTTGCGTGTATGCTATCCCCTTGTGCAACTTCAATTATCTTGCTGCCATTTCCCATTAATAAAGTCCAACCCTCGTATTCTCTAATAAGCTCTGGTATTTTCCATTCTTGAAAACGCCAATGCGTTCCCGATAGAGTTCTCTGACATAAGATAAAATAGCCACTTTCGCTCCATCTTGCACCATATCCTTCCAAAGTCAATTGCGTTTCATTTGTTTCGTCTCTGATATAGACAAGTTGTTCACTTGACCAATAAGTATGGAATGACCAATGTCCATCGTTTCGCCAACGCTGTCCACCATTGTGTGAATTGGGATTCTGGCTAAGATTAACAGCATTTACACCATCCCATTCATAAATTTGTACAAACCCATTATCACTTATGTCGCTTCCTGAAAATGTAATCGAGCCAGAATTTGTCCATGCTGGAGTTGAATTATAATCAGTCAAGTATGGAGCAATGTTCTTAAAAGTACTTACATCAGGCACACCGTTCATCATTGAGATGCCGTCCCAAATGAAAACGTCATAGATTTCCTCTCGCTCTGAAATGAATGCTAAACGTCCATCAACATTCCATGTTGGGAATCGATCTTCGCCGGTTGGATTTTGGCTAAGATTAACGACTGTTTCACCATCCCAGATAAAGGCTTCGCTAGGGTCTCCCTCATCGCGATAGCTGGAAGTGTCGAAAACAACAAATGCCAATTTACCGTCAGGGCTCCATGAAATGTCGCCAATGCCTGCCGGAGAATGTGCAATCTGATAAGAACGCACGCCATCCCATATCCAAAGACTGGTTTCACCTACTTGGAGCGGTGTATAAGCTAGAAAACGGCCGTCCGGACTCCAGACCATCCGGTAATGAGTAGTAATATCGCTGGCAATATTCTCTGGGATGCTGTCTGGAAAAGGAGAATTCATTATATAAATTTCAAGGTTGTTTTTGTGGGAAATTGATAAAGCTAAATCACCATTGGGGCTCATGCTGATACCGCGAATATCCCACCCCGATAATATCTGCGTATGATTTTCTTTAGCAGGATCAAAAACCATCAATTGACTTTCACCTGAATAATTTGAAGTGGCATAGACAAGATAGTCACCTTCTACTGCTGTGACTGAATTAAGTTTGCTCATTCTTGTATTTTGTAAGAGAAGGAAAAGCCCAACCAAAAAGACGATGACAAATAGTAAGGAATATTTTTTTCTCAACACAAGAACCGACTTTTTTAACTACACAGAACTAGCAAGATTGACTGGAAATTTGAGACCTTGCATTGCTGGAAAATTAGAGCAGTTTATCCACAAAAGCGGGGAGTGCGGCTGCGCCACCGGTATGCCAGAAGAGGACGCTTTGCCCGCGCGTGAATGCGCCCCAGCGAATGAGATCAATCAGGCCGCCCATCGCTCGCCCGGTGTAGACTGGATCGAGCAAAATGCCCTCCAATTGGGCCACCATCTGAATCGCTTCGCGCTCTGTTTCGCTTACCATCGCGTAGCCGTCACCCAGGTAGTCGTCGTTTACCTCTACCCGGTTGGCAATGGAGACGGGGCTAATGCCCAAGTGTGTTGCTGTGGCCGTAGCCAGCGCCGACACTTGCATTTGCAACTCTTTAGCCGGATGATCCACGCTGATGCCCAGCACCTGCCCACGAAAATCATATGCCTCTGCACCCAACACGATGCCCGCATGGGTGCCGCCGCTGCTGCTGGCAAAGACAATGAAATCAATGTTGATACTGGCGGCGGTAAGCTGCTCGGTTAGCTCTTTCATGGCAAAAACGTAGCTGGTGGCACCCATCACGTTGGAACCGCCTAGCGGAATGATGTACGGTTTGTGGCCCATTATGCGCTGCTCGTCAGCTACTTCGGCCATCACCTCCTGGCGATTGCGATCCCCTGTCCAGTACAAATGTGCGCCCAACAGCTTGCTCAGGAGCAGGTTGCCCTGCATTTCTTTTTGCGGGTTTCCGCGCATAACGAGGCTGCAACCCATGCCAAAGCGGGCGGCGGCAGCGGCCGTTTGCCGGCAATGGTTGCTTTGCGGTGCGCCAGTGGTAATAAGATGATCGCACTCTTGTGCCAGCGCGTCTGCTACCAAAAATTCCAGCTTGCGGGTTTTGTTGCCACCGGTGGCTAGCCCAGTTTGGTCGTCCCGCTTCATGTAAATGTCGGGGCCGCCTAGATGCTTGCTGAGGCGTTCCAATTTTTCTAACGGGGTGGGTAAGTAGGCGAGCGGCTTTCTGCCAGGATAGTTCACATTCATGCGGCTAATTATAACTTTAGAGGGGAAAGTTATCGAATTGTTTCGTACAGTTGTGTAGTGGCAGGTGCGGGCTGCACACCCAGCCCGGCTTGCAGAGCAGATTCGCACCGTTGGAAGGTTCGCAATGCCTGGACGCGGTTGCCCGTGGCGATGTGGGCTTGGATGAGCAGGCGGTAGGCATTTTCCCAGCAATCATCGTTTTGCAAGATGGCCTGGCACAGGTTGATGACGCGCTCCCAATTTTGCTGCTTGGCTTGCCACTGGGCCAGCCGGTTGGCGCCGTGGAGGTAGCGGGCGCGGAGGCGTTCTCGCTCTTCGTGGGTCCAGGTTTCATAGGGGTAGGCTTGCAGGTAGTCACCTTCGTAGAGGGCAACGGCCGTTTCATATCTCACAACCGCCTCAGCCACATTTTGCTGGTAAAGTTGGTCCCCTTCATCAATATTTTGCTCGAAGACGGCCGTATCCAGCCAAATATCCGCCTCTGCCCGCAAACCGTAGCGGCTGCCGTCGCGCATCACAAAGGCCGAGGGTGCGTTTCGCTTGCGGCTTGGCTCCAGCACCGAGCACATCGCGCTAAAGGCAATCTTAAAGTCCCGAACCGCGCCTTCCGGGTTTAGATCAGGCCATAGCATCTCGGCAATTTGGTCCCGATGCAGCAGCGTCCCCCGGTGTGTAAGCAGCAGTTGCAGTAGCTGGCGCGATTTCTTGCGTCGCCACGCTTTGCTGGGCAACTCCTCATCCCCTTGCCAAATGCGGAAAGGCCCCAGCGTTTGGATACGCAATTGGAAGCCGGGATGTCTAGACAAATGAGCCAATTCCAACTGTGCCAAAATTGCCTCGGCAATAGCGGCATGTTGCTCTTGCTCCCGGGCGAAGAGCAGCAGCGGCACCAGCGCACGCGGGTCTGGTGGCCCCAGCAGCGTGCGCCGCGTGAACAAAAATTCAAACTGATGGCGGCTGATTTGCGGCAGCAGATGGTCCAAATCCCGCTTGAGGCGCGTTTCGTCCCCGGTTTGGTGCCAGAGCAGGCAGCGCCAGAGGCGAACGGCCGTTTCTCCAAAAATATCGCTGCAATCGTGGAAGCCGTTGCCCGCCTGCGCCAGCCATTCATTGGCCTCGTGAACCATGCCCAGCAAGGTGTAGGTGGCACCCATCGTTAGGCGGATGCTCATCTCCACCCATTCGTCGCCGTGCAGCCGAGCCAGGGCAATGCCTTCTTTAGCGTAAGCGAGCGCCGCCTCATGGTCGCCGGGGAAGCCGTGCGCCTGACACAGTCCCCAAAACGCTTCGATTTTCAGGCGAGGCACGTCCATCTGGTCTCCCATGCCAATGCCCTGCTGGAACGATTGGCGAGCTTGCTCGTAGCCGTGTTCGTTTTTGTGCAGCAGCCAGGCGTGTCCCTGACGGCAATGACCAACGGCCGTAATAAATTCTGAATTGAGTAAACGCCCCCGATTTGTGCCAGAGACGGCCGTTGCCAATGCCATCTCTGCCTCTCCCTGGTAGGCCAAAATGAGTGAGAGCAGCAGCAAGGTCTCCCGATGGGCGCGCGGGCGCAACACGGGGGCTTGTTCTTCTTTTTCCGCCTGAATTTCCAACATATCCCGCGCTTCGGCTAATCGTCCTGTCCGCAGCAGCATTCGTACCGGCAGTTCGGCCGTACCGGGCCCTTGCTCACGCAGCGTTTGGGCCTTTGCCTGGTAATCTTCTGCCTCACGCATTCGCCCCTGATTCAGCAAATTTTCAGCCAATAGCTCCAGCAACCGCGCCTGACTTTCCCGATCTTCTTGTCCATCAGAGAGGCGGAGCGCTTCTTGTAACAGCTCTTCCCCTTTGGTGGCGTTGACTGTGTCCAGATAGACCCGTGCCTGCCCCCGCAGTGCCTGGCCAATGCCTCGACGGTCTCCCTGAAGGCGACTGCGCTGTTCGGCTTGCTGGTACCAGCCCAGCGCTTCTTCAAAGCGGGAGCCAAGACGGGCGATGTCGCCCAGGTAGGTGAGCAGTGCGGGATAGTGGGCCAAAATGTCTGGCGGTAAGCGACCAATCCAGCCCGCCAGCGTATCTAATCGGCCCAACCGGACGAAACGACGGCCCAATATGGTGAGTAGAACGGCCGTTTTCTCAAAAGCCTCCGCCGCCAATAAATGAAAAATCGCTTCCTCGTCATCCCCTTGCTGCTGGTAGATGGTGGCCGCTTGCTGATGCAGCATATCGGCTTCGTCGCCGGTTAGCTGGCTCAACAGCAGCTCACGGAATAGGTGATGGTAACGCACGTAGCCATTGCCCAAATTGACGACAAACAGACCTTTTTCCAGCAGGTAGCGCAAAAGTTGTTGGCTATCTTGGCGGCGGCGCAGTTGGTTGCACAGCGGGGTGGTCATTTCTCTGAGAACGGCCGTTTCTCGCAAAAAAGCCTGCACATCGTCCGGCTGCTGGTTTAGCACCTCGTGGGCCAAAAATTGGAACAGGTCGCTGGCGGAGCCAGAAAGCTGCGTCAACGCCTGCGCTAGCGACGCACCACCATCCCGCTGAAGCTGCTGCCAAATTAGGTGCAGGGCAATCGGCCACCCTTCAATCCGGCTGATAACCATCGTTGCCTGCTCCAGCGAGAGGGCGTGACCATATGTTTCGCGGAAGAGCGCGTCAATTTCTGCAGGCGTAAATGCCAGCTCCTCCTGGCCAATTTCCAATACTTGCCCCTTCACGCGCCAGGGAATTAGCGAGGGCAGTGAGAGTGGGTAGCGCGTGGCCAAGATGATGTGCAAATTGTTGGGTGCTAGGCCAATGAGTCGATCCAAAATGCGTATTGGTTCGCTGCTGTCATTGATGAGATGTACGTCATCTAGCACTAAAAAGGTGGGTTGGTCTAGCTTTTGGGCCAATTCGTTGATGAGACTGTCTATAACGGCCGTCCAGCTAGGTGCTTGCCGCTGCTGCGCCCACGCTTCTAAAAATGCCAGCGGTGCGTTGGACAAATTGGGTAGGGCAATGCCAAAGCCGTGCAGCAAATGGAGCAAAAAAGGTTGGGCGTCGCTATCTTCTGCCTCGACGCGGTACCACACAAAGCGGAACGTTGCCTGTTGGTTAGATGCCAGCGCAGCCAGGGCGGTGCTTTTGCCATAGCCCGTCCCTGCTTGCACGATGGTGAGGCGGTGGTTTTGGGCAGCCAATAGCCGCTGCATGATGCGCTGCCGGGGCAATGTATGCTGTGCCGGGCGGGGCGGCACAAGCTTGGTACGCACAATAATGCTTTGCTGGTACATGGTGGCTGCATTGTAGCCAGCAGGCAACCGGGGGGCAAACTAGGAGATGGTTTTGGTGGGAACGGCCGTTTAGCTAAAGAAGTGCCGCCTTCTTACAACTTGGGTTTGGGTTGTGCGTATAGCAAATCATAACCACTTGCTCAATAAGTGAGGAGGCAAAACATGAAGCAAAACAGTTTTAAAGAATTAGAAAAACACGTCACAGTCCTAGGTTGGCTCCATTTAGGGCTAAACATTTTCACCCTATTCATTGGCATATTGGTGTTTTTCATTTTGATTGGCGTCGGAACCCTATCTGGTGATGGCGAAGCAATGAGCGTTCTGGCGCTCATTGGCATTATTGTTTTGGGGATTTTGGTGCTTGTCTCTATTCCCGGCATGATTACGGGCTGGGGATTGCTCAAGCGTAAATCATGGTCGCGCCTGCTGGCATTGGTCATCGGCTTTTTGAGCTTGATGAACATTCCATTTGGTACGCTGCTGGGCGTTTACACTTTTTGGGTGCTGCTAGCCCACGACGAAGCCAGTGACTACTTTGTTGCCTACGGCACCTAACACTTTTCCCTCTGAAAGATGAAAGCCCGCTGCGATTTCCAGCGGGCTTTTTTGTTGAAAAGCTTGTCTGTTTCCGTAGAAGTTCACCTTTTGTCAAAAGGTGAACTTCTCTTGCAGGGCTAAGTCATCCGGCTAAATGAGCATGGAAAACTGCGTTAAATGCTTCTGGCTTTTCAAGGTAGGGTGAGTGACCCGCATCTTCAATGACCTCTTCTCGGTAGCTGCCGCCGTTGGTTGCATATTTGTCCAGGACGGCGCGGGTTTGGGCCAGCATTGGCTGCGGCGGGCATTCCTCGTCGCCGGGCCAGCCGGGCACAGCCCCCATGTGGCCCAGCGCAGCCAAATCAAACATTGCATAATCGGACACAATCAAATCGTCTGCGCCACGTATCCACAAAATAGGTGGTTTAGGGTCTATGTCGGCCAGGCTGCTAGCATCAAAGTTTTTGCGGTTGAAGGCAGGCAACACGCCTTTGTCGCCAGGGGCAGCACCCGGCCAATTGGTAGACGGCACGGCATTGCCCGGATAATGATCATCCCCGACTTTGGTGGTGAGCATGGAATCTACCAGCGCGTCTTCACGTTCTGGCACAAACGGCGGCTTTACATAAAAACCACGCAGCACGTTACGCGGCGACATCGGATTTTCCGAGCCCTGTTCACCACTGGCCAGCAACTGCACAAATTCTGGATTGATACCGCTCGGTGCGCCATCGTCGTAGGTCATGGTGCCGTCTGCGCCTTTAGAGCCACCGTAGCCGTAGGGAGAAACCGGATCGGTTAGGGTGATGGAAAGCAAATCTGCCGCGTGGTTGATGGCGTAAAGCATGACCACGCCGCCGCCCATGCTATGCCCAACGATGTGGTGCTTGCCCAGCCCCATCGTTTCTACCACGGAGCGAACGTCTGCTGCGAAGTCGGCCATGCCGTTTGCACCACTGATGGGGAGTGGTTCGGTGTCGCCGTAACCGCGCAAATCAATGGCGATGGCGCGATAGCCGTCTGGCAAGGTTAGCATGGTCTCTTCCCAAAAGGTGGCAGATGAGACGTTGCCATGTACAAAAACAACGGCCGTACCATCTTCGGGGCCGCAAGAGAGTACGTGAACATTTAAGCGGTTGGTTTGCACCATTTGTGAGCGAATGCCGAGTAAGGTTGGAACCGTAGACATGGGTAAGTTTCTCCTTCTATGCAAATGGATCGGGTAAGGTTAAGCAGTTGTACCTCAACTTGGTTGCCAGAGGGTAGCAATTGGTTACTGGTTGAGCAAATCTTGCAACGCTTCCTGGGCTTGAGGGTAAGTGAAGGTGAACCCAGCTTCCTGCAATTTTTGTGGTATGGCGCGACGGCCGTCCAGGACAATGGCAGCAATTTCGCCCAGCGCCAACTTAATGGCAAAAGCTGGGGCAGGGAAGAAAGCTGGACGGTTTATGACTTGACCAATGGTTTTGGCAAAATCCTTGTTGCTGAGCGGGTTGGGGGCGCATAGATTATAAGGCCCAGATGCCACCTCACTTTCCAACAGAAAGCGAATGGCACGCACTTCATCGTCCAGGTGAATCCAGGGCCACCACTGCTGGCCATTGCCCAGTGGCCCGCCCACAAAAAATTTGAAGGGCAAGACGGTGATGGGCAGTGCCCCGCTTTCCATGCTGAGTACGATGCCAGAACGAAGAATGACCCGCCGCACGCCCATCGCCTCGACCTCGGCGGTAGAATTTTCCCAATCAACCGTGACGCTTGCCAGAAAGCCGCTGCCGTTGGGAGAGGTTTCTGTGATGATCTGGTTGCTCTGCACGTTGCCATAGTAATCAACGCCGGAAGATTGAATGACTAGCTTGGGTTTGTTGGCGGCGGCGCGAATGGCTTGGGTAACGGCCGTTCCTGCATCAATGCGGCTTTGGCGAATGCGTCGCTTGCGTTCTTCTGTCCAGCGGCTGGGCAATAAGCCGGTACCTGCAATGGGTTCCCCAGCTAGGTTGACAATAGCATCGGCTCCATCAGCTAAATGGCCCCACTGAGCGGCCGTTTTGCCATCCCATTTTTCGCCATGAATGTTTGACGGAAAGCTGTATTTTTCTGGATTTCGACTCAACACGATGACTTCATGGCCATCGGCTGCCAAATTTTTAGCTAATGCAGAACCGATTAAACCAGTGCCACCTGTAATAATTACGCGCATACTCTGCTGCTCCTTTCTCAAAAGAAAAGTAGATGTAATACCTTAATATTCTAGCCTAAAACGGGAATTTGTCCATGTTTTGAACAGGTATGTGGTTAAGAACTTGTGCAGTTGGGTCGAAAAAATGAGCTATAGCAGCGGTTTTTTAGCAATTTGTCACCTCAAAAAAAGGCTGTCATCGTGCATACTTTGTTCACTTTTGTGTCTCAGAACCACTATTACAAAACAAAAAGAATATTCCAAGGAGAACATTGATGAGGACATTTTACAGAAAACTCGGCAGCCCCATTTTGCTACTTTCTTTGGCCGTGTTGCTGTTTGTCACAGCTTGTGGTGGCAATGAAGCAACCCCGGAGCCAACGGCCGTTGCCGAAATAGCTGAAGAACCAACAGAAACGCTGGTGCCACCAACCGACACACCCGTGCCCACAGACACACCTGTGCCGACCAATACCCCCACGCCGACGGAAACACCAACCGAGACGCCCACCAACACACCGACACCGACCGATACCCCAACGCTAGAACCAACGGCAACGCCAACCGAAACACCAACAAACACGCCAGAACCGACCAGTACGCCTGTGCCGCCAACAACTGCACCGCCATCGGATGATTCCGGCGACAGCGGAGATAGTGGCGACGGTGGCGACGAAGCAGAGGACGACGGTCAAGTAGATATGATAACCGTCTACTACATTTCTAACCCCAACGATATTTTGGGCGTTTTCCCAGAGCTGCCGTTTGATGCCGAAGGGCTTAAAGCCAACATGAACAATATCTATAACTCATTGCAAACGATGCGAGGCAGCATTGATGGGGCAAAAGCGGGCGACCAAGCATCGTGCGATACTTACGTCGCTGCCTACAACAATATTTTGTATTCTGGCGTATTTTACAAAGATGTTCCCGGTGATTGGGTAGATATTGATGGCGTCTACTTTATCTCCTTCATTTTTGCGCTAGATCGCACACGTCCGGCCTATCTTTCGTGCGTAAATTCGGGCGTGGTAGATGATTTCAACTACGGTCTGGCAGTTCAAACGATTGACCAGACGGTTTCGTTTATGACGCCAGCGCTTAATCAGGCAAATTCGCGTTAGCTTGTTAGAAATGAAATTGGCGTCGCCTCGGTGCTTCACGTCTGGCGACGCTAGAAGAGACGGGGTGCGAAGCACCCTCGTTTGGGCGGTCATCGCGGCGATAAATTCGTGGTTTTGTTAAAGGGCAAAGCGACGGGGATTGCCTAAACGTTGGGCAAATGTGTTGTGGTTAAAGCTGGTGTGTTGCACCACCCACTCAATCTCTGAGGCGAGGGTGATGTCGAAAGTGCCAGGGTCGTCGGTGCAGAGGCAAAGGTTGACAGGGCTGGCTAGCAGTTTGTGAACGGGATGATGGGCGGCATCGGGTACGCCGCCAATGCGGAGGTTGGAGGTGGGGCAGCATTCGATGACGGTGCCAAGCTGGGTAAGTTGGTGCAGCACAAAATCTTGCCGCTGCCGAATTTCCTGGAGGCGTTGGGGAGTATACGGCCGTTCCACCACATCACCCTCCACCATTTTTACCAACGACTGTTGCTCGGCTCGCAACTGCTGCTCATCCACTGTCACCCCCGTCTGCCGCAATCCTTTGGCAAAGCGTAAATCGTAGGCAATTTGGTCAAGCCGTTCGCTCACCAACTCCGCTTCATGCGCCTGCGGGCGACGACCGACCGCCATAGCTGGGTCTAGACCCAAGGCGATGCAGTGTCCGAGCCGCTTTGCGCCTAGCAGGGCTGCCTCATGGCACCAGCGCACGGCGCTTTCCAACGATTTATCAAAAAATGTCTCGCCGACGTGGTAAACGATTGGGAGTTGCTGCGCTGGGTTTGCCGCATTGTCACGATGAATTTGGTGGAAGATGTTGCGGAACAGCTTCGGCGGCTGTCCTTCTTCATAGGTTGCAAAATCAAGGCCAACCAGCGTTTGCGCCAAATGAGGCTGCTCAGTCAGCAGTTGACGTACGGCTTGGTACATTGGCCAGGGGTCATCACGGGGTAGGGGAACAATGTAGCGGGCCGTGAACTGCTCATCACATTCGGCTGCCAATGTCTCTGTGCAGATTTGCATTTTGCGGCGTAGTTCGGCACCCTCGCCCCAAAAGCCAGATCGGTATTCCACATACCGCACGCCCTGCCGCTTGTGGTGTTCTACGGCCTGGGTGATCATGGCAACGGCCGTTTCCCTATCCCGCTCCCAACCAAATCCCCACAACTGGGTGAAGAAGCGATATTTCCACAAGAATTTATCAAAATCGCCGCCATCTTCTGCGCTAAGAACGTAGGCGGCTTTAAATTTAGGGAAGCCGATTTTGGGATTCTCTAATGCCTCGGCAAATAGCTGCACCGGATTGAGGGTTGTGTTCAGAGCAGCGTTGTACCCATCCAGGAAGCCACGTGCGTTCCAATCTACCTCACGGAAGATGGGCGCACCGATGGCCAGCAAATCGTCGGCGTAAAAGGAGCCTGCCAAATGCACATGCAAATCACAGTCAGTAAGCGAGTTGGGTGTCATGGGGCTAGATTGTAGCAGAGTTGTTGATTAGACGGCCGTATTTTCCAAAATGCCAACAACTTGCAGCCAAGGTGGATCGGGGAAGGGATTGCGCTCAACCGTCATTCCCAGCTTGAGCATGACGGCCTGCGAGGCCAGGTTGTCATGCTCTGTAGTGGCGATGAGGCGATTGAGCTGCATCGTGCCAAAGGCGTAGTTGATGAGTGTTTGCGTCGCTTCGGTAGCGTACCCTTTGCCCTGGTGTGCTGGGTGAATGAGCCAAAGCAGGCCGACCTCGGCAGTAGCCAGGCAGTTTTGCTGCCCGCCCAGGCTAGGCAGTTGGCCGTACACATCTACGCACGGTACCAATCCTACGGAGCCAATGAGCTGAGCATTTTCTTTGAGTATGATGGCGCGGTCGCCGTAAGGGGGCTGGCCAAGCGAAGCCAACTCCCGCTCGTTCATGACGCTCCAGGCTAAATAGTCGGCTTCGGCAGCGCGCTGCTGCTCAACTGTTTTTTTGGGATTCACCCAGCCGATGGCCTGTTTGATGAGGAAGAGTTTTGGCAGGTCGCTGTTTTGGAACGGCCGTATTCGCAATCGCGCACTTTCTAAAATAGGTATGGATCGCATGGTTTTCTCCTGTGGAGGTAATTGAGTAATTACCCAATTACTTCTCCAGCAGCTTCTCAAACGCCAAGCTCGCCGTCAACTCTTCAAACCCTAGCTTTTTGTTTAGCGTGAGCATAGGGTTATTTTCTTCATTGCCGGTGCGGATGCGCTGGAAGCCTGCGTTTTTGGCATATTCGATGGTTTGGGCTTTGAGGGCGGTAGCTAGACCGCGTCGCCGATAGTCGCGCAGTACGCCCGTGAAGCCTGTGCTGACCACACCGGGTTGGCTGCCTTGTTCTAGCATGGAGTTGCCAATGTAACGGCCGTTGTGCCGCGCCACAAACCAGGAGGTGGGCATGGCATTGGGGCTATCCAGGTAGAGCTTTTTATATTCTGCTAGCGATATTTTCTTGGGTGTGTAGGGCAGCGGCTCATCTTGCACCAGTTGCCAATCCAGTTCATGCAGTTCTGCCAACCAGTTGGGGTCGCTTTTTTGCAAATCGGGCAGGGCATGAAAGGTGATGTCTGCTGCTTCTAATTTTTGGATGAGTGGTGCAAGTTTAGCTGTATCGGCGTCAGGCAAATCGAGCTTGGTGATAACCCAGCGCATCGTTTGGCGGAAGCCCCGCTTTTGCAAAAAGCGCACCGCCTGAGGGTGATGCTGGTAGCAGCCAGATTCTAATACAGTGGGGGCTGGGGTGCAGGTTTGGAGCGTTTGCCAGATATGGTCGTAAACGGCCGTTCCCACGCCGCGCCCTTCAAAATCTGGATGCACGGTAATGCTGAAACGATACCGCCCGGCTGTGGTAGCATAGGTGTGATATTTGGCACTACCAAAAGCGATGGTACGGCCGTCTTGCTCCACCACCCATCGCTGAAAAAATTGCTCTGGCTTGCGGATGGCATCGCTATGCTTAAAGTCTTCTACCGTGTCGGCATTTTCAGGGTAGACGGCTTTTTCTACCAGAGCGATTGCCTCGTATTCGGCATCTGTAGATTGAAAAGGTCGAATAGAAAACAAAATAGTTACCTCTATTTGTGAACAAGCCCAATTTTTGTAAAGTCGAAGTTGATGGTTGGCCGTTCAGCCAATATGCGTTCTCGCCTGCCATTCATAAATTCCCCGACCCAGTTGTCGCCACTGTAATCCGGTATATCTCGCAGGATGACGCCGTACAAATCCATCTCGCGCAGCTTCATGAAAGGGTGGATTTCTTTGAGCCAGATTGGAGCAAGCTGGTTTTCTTCACAATACCCTTGCCAAAACAGCGGCCAAAGCTGGGCGCAAAAATCCTCCGGCGTGGGATGGTTGGTGATGGCGTAAAAGATCACCATGGCAATGTCGTACACAAAATGGCCGTATACGCAGTCGTCGAAATCGAACAGGGTGATGTTTCCGGCTTCATCTACAAACAGATTGCCCGTGTGGGCGTCCTGGTGCATGAGGCCAAACGCATCTGGCGGGGTGGGCAGGCTTCGCAAATAGGCCAGATTGTTATCCACCAATTTCATTACGCCTGAGTCTAGCTGGGGTAGGGCGCTGGTGATGTCAGTCATGATGGGATCATCCCACTGCGGCCGTTTCCAATCAGGATTGGGCAGCTGGTACTTTTTGGTGAGCGCGTGTATTTTGCCGATGAGGCGGCCGTATTCCAGCATAAATGGTTCCGTCCAGCCGCCCATCTGCCAAACCGACCCGCCTGCTGCCCGCACAAAGGCCGTAGCCAAGAACTGTTCGCCACGGCCGTCTGAGATTTGCTCAACCAGATTGCCCGCTTCCGAGTTGACGGCTTTGGCTACCCCTGCGCCGCCACGCGCCAGATGATTGATCCAATCCACCTCGCCCTGAATTAGCCCCGGACTTCGGCGCAGGCTGTGGCCGAGGCGCAAAACATAGGGTGCCCCGTCCTTTTCATAGCCATAGATGAAACTTTCAAAGCCACCTAGCTCTTCAAAATTATCGGGCGTGATGCCATACCGACGTCGTGCTTCGGCCACAATTTGCTCGTTTAGGCGATTACGAATTTTCTCTTCCATGATATTTGCTCCTACTGCCCCATGCGCCAGCCACCGCCCACATAGATGAGTTGCCCAGTAACCCAGCGTGCCTGTTCTGAAGCCATGAAGACAACGACATCTGCCAGATGTTCTGGTTGCCCAATGCTGCGTAGGGGCGTGTTGGCAGCGATTTTAGCTTCGGCTTCGGGTTCGATGTAGCCTGTTTGAATTGGCCCTGGGGCAACAATGTTGACCGTGATGCCATATTTGCCTAACTCTGCGGCGGCAGAACGGCCGTAAGACTCAATAGCGTGTTTGCTGGCGGCGTAATGCACATTGGCCTCGTGGGCATGGGCGGCGTCGGTGCTAATGAGAACGATGCGCCCCCAGTCAGCCTGCCGCGCCAGATGGCGTTGCGTATATTCAGCCATGAGCAAAGCGTAGGCGCGGGCATTGATGGCAAAGTGCCGATCTGCTTCGGTGGCGCTGATGAAGCCCACTGAAAAACCTTCGGTGTTTACAGCGGCTGGATCAAAAGTTTCCAAAACGCAGTGGGTGTGGTTGCACACCAGCACATCCACCGAGCCTAATTTTTCCTCACACAACGTAAACAGTTTGGGAATGTAGTTTGCGTCAGCGAGATTGGCTTCATGGGCAACGGCCGTTCCGCCCATCGCTTCAATCTTAGCAACCACCTGCTCACCAGATTGCTGTTGTTGAGCTGCGTACAAAGCTGGTCCGCCCGCACCGGTTTCCTGTGCTGCTGCCATTTCTGTAGCCGAGAAGCCAGTCTCGGCACGAAAATAGGTGATGAAAACCTTAGCTCCTTGCGCCGCAAATGCTTTGGCCGTGGCCGCGCCAATGCCGTGATTGGCACCAGTAATTAAAACAACCTTGTCTTGCAATTTGGGATCAATCATGAAACTTGCCTCGGAAAATCTGGATTATTTCGATAAGGTGCAAATTCGGGCAGCGTGCACAGCAGCTTCCAATCTTTGAAGCCCGTGGCAACGGCCGTTTGTAAATAATCTAGCGCCACGGGTTCATTAAGCTGCGCCATGGCTCGCGCTGCCAAAAAGTAAACGTAGGCGGGTGGGGATTCATCTGTCTCGATGGCAATTTCCAGCATGTCGGCAGCTTCTTCATACATGGCTGCCTGAAAGTAAAATCGCCCCAATTCGGCATAATGGCCTGGCTCGTCGTAATGGAAAGTGTAGAAGTTGTACGGCCGTTCTAGCACAAAGCCCACGTTAACGGCCGTCCCCATCGAACCTGGATTGTCCTGCCCACAATGCCAGCCGATGTGGGTGAACCCTGCCTGTTGGCAATATTCAATGGTGGCGGCGGTTACGGCCGTTGCCAGCCCCAGTCGCCGATGGGTAGGAGCTGTTTCGATGCCAATCTCGCATTTTTTGCCTACCGTCACATCCGCCAGGCACCAACAAACAAGTTCCCCCTTGTGCAGTGCCACAAAGCCGAAGCCATTTTGCAAAAAGGTTTGTTGGCTCTGCCAGCCGATGCGAATAGAGTCGGCGATGGTTTGCGGCAGTTGGCTTCCCTGCGCTTCAAGCAATTTAGCATCCAGTTGGGCGATGGTATATCCAGCGGGCAGCTTGTCGCGCCAGTTGAGGCGCGGTTTTGCAAAAATGTAATGGTTGTTGGCACCCCAAATGGGTGGCCAACGCCAATGGCTCAAAATGTCTGCCAGGGCAGGTTCCCACGCTGGCGTATCCACACAGATGCACAGTTCGGGATCGGCCGGGTTCACGCGGTTGCCAGCAAGCAGCGTGGTTTCCAGCACCTGCGTCACGCCAGCGTTAAAGGCATCATTGTGCGGATTGCCCGCCAGGTAAGCGCAATCAATAGAAATGGCAAAGACGGAACTTGGCTGCGCCACGCTATCTACGTAAATGCGACCGGGGCTGGTTTGTTGGAGAACGGCCGTTACATACACATTCCACGCTGCCAGCCCGGCCAATACCGTTGCTGCTTTGTGAAAATTCTCTGGTTCTAATTGTCGGATCATTTGTTAGCTTTCTGCCGCGAGTAGATCATATAGGTTGACATAATTATCGTAGCGCCATTGGGCGATACGGCCGTCTGCCACCGCATCTTTCACTGCACAGCCAGGTTCATGGGAGTGGGTGCAATCATTGAAGCGACAATAGCCAACCACATCGGCCAAATCAGGGTAAAAGCCAATTAAATCCTCAGGATGCAGCCCTAGCAAGCCCATATCTTTAATGCCGGGCGTGTCTATCACGCTACCGCCCATTTCCAAAGGTAGCATGATGGCCTGTGTGGTTGTGTGCCGTCCTTCACGGCTTTTCAGATTGCTTACCTCGCTCGTGCGTAGCTGCAAGCCAGGCTGAACTGCATTGAGCAAGGTGGATTTGCCCACGCCAGAAAGCCCAGCCAGCACAGTGGTTTTGTTGCCTAAAAAGCCTCGGATTGGCTCAATGCCCACGCCTTCTGCTGCGCTGGCCAGGAAAACAGGGATGCCAAGAGAGCGGTATGGGGCGGCAATCGCCTCCACATATTCCACTTTTTTTGCCAGGTCAATTTTGTTCAGGCAAACGGCCGTTTCCAATCCATTTCGCTGGGCCCCAATCAAATATTCGTCAATAAGCTGCAGCCATAGCTTTGGCTCTAGCCAGGCGGCTACCACCAGCAGCTGATCCACATTGGCGGCAAGGATTTGCTTGAGGTGCGTGTCAAAGCTGTCGGCGCGGGCCAAACCGCTGCGACGAGGCAGAACCCCTTCCACCAGGCCACGTTCTTCGCTAAGCGGCCGTAGCAGCACCCGGTCACCCACGGCAAAAATGTTGCTGTAGCCCGTGCCTTCGGCTGTCAAAATGCCGCGCACGTCGCAGACAATGGTGTCGCCATTTACTTCCGCCCGGCAAAGGCCTCGGCTCACTTCTACCACCTTGCCCAGCAAAAATGGCGTCTCGTCCGCCATCGCTTGCCAGTGGGCGTCATCCAGGTTGGCTTGCAATGCTGTTGCCGATTGAGCCTCTACCGCCTCGCGCCGATCCCGCTCGTCCAGGGGCATGATGCGCTGGTCAGCAATCTGGCCTTCTGCGTCTGGCACCAATGGTTGCCAATCAATGCGGTGTTTTTCTTGATTAGCAGCCGTGTTGTGGCGAATTTTTTTGCGTCGCCCTTTTTCTGCATGCCACGCTTTACGCTGCTGTTTTCGTATCTCTTTTTTCTTTTTGCTCATAAATTAATTTTTTGGCTGCGTTTGCCACTGAACGGTTTTTACAGAGGCAGCTATCGGCCCACCATCGTGGGCGAGACCGGTGAGTGTCCCATACAGAATTTTGTTTTGGGTAACGGCCGTTTCCACTAGATCCGTTGGTATCAGCTTTAGGGGTATTTTTGCCCGGCGCACATTGTGCCAGTTACCTGCTTGCTCTCGGCCCCAGTTGAGGTAAAGAAACCGCTCACCGGGACGGCCGTGGACAAAGGGGCCTTTCCAATCAAAGGTGTGGTCAGGCTTGGGCACGGCCGTTGCCTCTAACTCCACTGTCACCCCTACCATGTCAGGGTGGATATCTTGCACGGATACCACAGTTTTGCCTCGCTGTGTGCCAAACTGTAGCTGTCCGACCGCGATGGTTGGGATTGGTTCTAGCCGAAGTTTGATAGTGATTACTGCTGCTTCTGACATGATTTACTCCGTACTCATGCACCAGCCAATGAGGCGACGCACGAAATCATTGGTGGGGTAGGGCTTGCTGTCGTGTTTCCAGCGCGGTATCTGCACCTCTTTGGCCCCAGGCTGGCGGGGAAATTGTTCTCCCTCCACCCGCAGCGTTGTGAATGTATCGCCTTCTTTGGGAATGCGATAATGTACGATGAACTTTTTGTTGGTGGCAATGATGTGTAAATATCGTTCTGGCGTGTGGTTTACAAAGCCGCCTTCTTCAGGAATCTGCCTCTGTTTGCTTTCTACATACCAGATAAACGGCCGTCCCTTCACTTTTACCTTGCGTTTGCTTTTGCTGTTTACTGCCAAATTTGCCTCCTTAAGGCTGGTTGCTAGTGGTTAGTGGCTTGTGACCAAACGAACCACTAACAACCAACAACTAGCCACAAAAATTACAACGGTTTGCGGAATGTCACCCCTCGATTCGTCTCTTGAAAGCCCAGTTGCCGGTACAGATGCTGCGCTCCGGTGGGGCTTTCACCATCCACGCCCAGGGCTGCTTCCTCCATGCCCGCTTCCTTCAATACCTGGAAGCTGCGGGTAATGAGGGCTTTGGCCACGCCGCGTCTGCGCCAGGGTCGCCGCACAAAAATTGTCTCTGTGTAGCCCCGCTTGCGCCCAAATGCTTCATTTTCTTCCGCGTCAATAAAGTTGAGTACGCCACCAACGACTTCATCTTCGTCCCAGGCGATTTGCCATAAATCCGGGTTGAAGGTGGGGTATTTGGGCCACGCCTCAAACGATTCTTCCGGCCACTCTGGCATTCCCCAATGGTCGCGGAATGCTTCGTTTGCCGCTTCCCAAATCTTGCGGAACTCTGCCAATGTGCCGCGGCGAACCTCTATGCCGTCGGGGATGGGATGGTAGGAAAAGTTGTCGAGCGACGGCCGTACCATATCAAAGCCGTACCGCACAATTTTGTATCCTTCACGTTCCAGCAGGTTGTGCCAATGGGTCTCTCCCTGGTCTGCCCAGCCAGACAGGAACTTCTCTTGGTTCGCCGGGTGTTCTTTGGCAATTTGCCGCAGCCGCTGCTCCAGATGGCGCATCATGGTGCGGCGAATGCCTTTGTTGCGCCACTCAGGCTGCAGGCGCACAAACAGATAGTAGACGCGCCCTTCTTCTTTGAGATCGTGCCACCAGCAACGGCCGTAGCCCACAGGTTCGCCGTTGACCTCAGCAAAAATCATGTCCGTGTACGGATCGCAATTCGTCAAATGTTCGTAATCTGCACGAACGTCCCCCACCGAACTAAGCCAGTCGGTTTTGTCTGCTTCCCGGCAGTTGTTAAAGATAGCTACCATGTGGGGGAAGTCAGATTCACCCTGGAATCGGCGAAAATGCAGCCCCGGCACGGCAGGTGGGTCGGTTACCTCAATGCTGTTTTCAGCTAACTTTGATGCGTTCATTTTTCTGGTTCTCCATTTCATGCTGCCACAATTCCTGCATTGCGGAAGAAGTAGCAAGTAATTTGTCTAATTTGCCGATGGCCGCAATACGGCCGTTTGCCAACACAATAATCTGGTCAGCCCGTTGCAGCACAGCGCGGCGGTGGCTGACCACCAAACAAGTTGGAGATTGAACACTAGAGACTGGAGGTTGATCGTCATAATCTCTAATCTCTAATCTCCAGTCTCTTCCCAAAATCCCCTCCCACAACTGTGCCTCCGTTTCTACGTCCAATGCGCTAGAGAGATCGTCAAAAACCAGCAATTCCGCCTCGCGCACCAGCATTCGGGCGGTGGCAGTGCGCTGCACCTGCCCGCCAGAGAGCCGCACGCCGCGCGGCCCGACGACCGTGTCTAGCCCCGCTTCTAACTGCGAAATGTCTGGTTGGAGAACGGCCGTTTTCACCGCCCAATCCAGCCCATCCTCCGGCAAGCCCAGCAGAATATTGTCCCGCAGCGGTTCGCTGAACAAGCGCGGCACCTGGGGCGTGTAGGCCGCACGGGGTGGGGTGAAGAATGTGGCGGGATTTGGGATAGGACGGCCGTTCCAACGAATCTTACCTTCAGCCGCAGGCAGCAGCCCCAGCAGCACCCGCAGCAACGTCGTCTTGCCCGAGCCAATCTTGCCCGTAATCACCGTGAAGCTGCCACGCGGCAGGGTGAAGCTGATGTCGCGTAGAGACCAGTGGTCGGTAATCAGTGGTCGGTTATCGGTAAGCAGTTCACCGTTCACCGATAACCGATTACCGTTTACGGACAACGGATTACCATTCACCGAATACCGAAGTCCCTCAACTTCCAACAATTCCAGCCGATCTGCGGCCGATTTAGCCGACTTCACGATGGCTGGTGGCACGTTGTCTTCATAAATGGGTGCGTGTGCCACCAGGCTTTCCGGTGGACTGTAGGGCGTCATCTCTTGCAGACGATCTAGCACCACGCGCTGTTGGGCAATCTCAGAAATATAACCACCCACATCAGCCGGGAAGCGCGAAGCGAAGAAAAGATAGGTGCTAAACAAAACAAAATCACCAACGCTAAACGTGCCGCCGCGCATAGAAACGCCTGCCATAACCACCATCAAAGCCACAGCCACGTCGCCCATGTTGTCAGAAACAGATTGATAAATTCCCCAGAACAGACCAAAACGCACATTCGCCACGCGCCGCTCCTCGCTAAGTTGGCGCAAGTAGCCAATCGCTCCCGTTTCCGCATCGGCTACCTTGATGGCCTGGATCGCGCCGAACGTCTCGCCCAAAAAGCTGGTGACGCGGCTGTCGCTTACCCTGCTAACCCGCACATAGCTTAAAAAGCGACCCCACGCCCAGCGCGTTAAAAAGAAGACGCCAATGAGGGGCAGAATGGCAACGGCGGTAATCCTCGGTGCAATGCGAAACATAATGATCAAGGCAAAGATGGCAAATACCGTTTTCCCCACAATTTGGGGAATCCAGGTCGGGAAATCAGCAAAGTCGGCCAAATCATCATCCAGCCGATTAATCACGTCCCCAGTAGGTACGGGCAGCGGCTGTGCGCCTGGCTTTTGCAAGATGGTGTGCATCACGTTGCGCCGCATCAACGACCCGCCAGCCATACGCACTTTGGCAGCGCCCCAGTTGCCCAGAATATCCATTACCATTCTGCTCAATTCCACGCCAATTATGAGCAACAGCAGCGTCCACAAAGCGTTGGAGAGGGTTGCTGTGTTTGCCGATGAGGCGTTTAATTGATCAAAGAAGCTTTTTTCTAGCCAGCCCGGTACCAACCGCATCCCCAACGCATAAATAGCAAGGGTAACGCTCAAAGCAAAATGCCATGGCCTATAGCGAATCAGTGACCAAGTGCCTGTTTTAATTGCAAGTTTTTCATTCATAATCATTCCAAATTAGTTATCGTAATATTGCGTGTTGCGTATTGCGTATCTAAAGGCAATACGCAATATCCTTACACTAACGCTTCCTCAATGCCTGTCCGTAAGAGTTGCGAGAAGCGGGAAGTGGGATTATTCAGCAGTTGCAAACGTGAGCCGTGTTCCTGAATACGGCCGTTTTCCAAAATCAAAATATCGTCAGCCCGCTGCACGGTATGCAGGCGGTGGGCAATGATGATGGCGGTACGGCCGTGTAGCAAAGTATCTATGGCGCGTTCCAAGAGATGCTCAGTGGCCGGGTCCAGCCGAGATGACGCTTCATCCAAAATAACAACCTGCGGATTCCGCAAAAAGACCCGCGTAAAAGCCAAAAGCTGTGCCTCCCCGGCAGAAAGACCCTGCCCACCAGATTTTAGAATACTGTCCAAGCCATCCGGCAGGCTGTCCAACCAGTCACCTAGCCCCAATGTTTGCAAGGCCGCGATAATGTCCGCATCGGGAATTGGTTTCTTGGCCGGATCGTAGCGGCGAAACAGGGTTAGGTTGTCGCGCACGGTTGCCTCAAAAAGCTGCACTTCCTGCGTCACCATGCCAATATGTTGGCGCACGTCGGCCAGGCTAACCTGCCGTAAATCGGTGCTGTCCAGCGTAATCGCACCTTCGTCCACATCGTACAATCTAAAAAGCAGCCGCGTCAGCGTCGTCTTACCGCTGCCCGTTCGCCCCAGCAGGCCGAGGACTTTGCCTGGTTCCAGCGTGAAGCTGATGTTGTGCAGCACGTTTGGTGATCCGTTATCCGTTATCGGTGGTCGGTCATCGGTATTCGGATTACCGTTTACCAAATACTGCTTACTGCTTACCGATAACTGATCCTTATAGACGAATGAGACATTTTGGAAGGAAACGGCCGTTGCCCTTTCAGGCAATGTGGCAGAAACAGACTCCTGCACATCCGCTTCCAACCGCAAAAACTCATTAATGCGCCCCACGCTGGCAATCGCCCGCTGCATGGCGCTAATTTGCCGCCGAATATATTTAATTGGCGACTCCATCAGCCGCACGTAAGCCACCAGTAAAAACAAAGTCCCAATGCTGATTTGCCCTTGCAAAAAAAGTGTGCCGGCCAAAGCCAGCGTCGCCACGATTGCCAAAACGTATAGCATATAGCTGCTGCTAAACGTGTACCCCCCAATCAAATCCGCCCGGACGCGGCCTTTAGCCACCCCGGCCAGCAGCGGATACAGCTTGTTCATCACATAAGGCTCGCCACCATTGGCACGAATATCTTCTGTGCCGCCAATGCGTTCTTCCACATAGCCGTGCATTTTGGCATACGCTTTGCTCACGTCTTGCCACACGTTCACCGTCGGTTTGCGGATTATTTGCAGCAGCCCCAGTGTCAGCAGGCCATAAGCCAGCCCTACAAGCCCCACCCGCCAATCTTCACGAAACAGCAGCAGCAAAATGCCCACAACCAGCAGGCCATTGCCCACTAACTGCACCACCAGTCGTGAAAAATATTCAGCCAGATTGCTCACGTCGCCGTCAATGCGCTCGATCAGTTCGCCAGGGGTTTGCAGCTTATGAAAGCCCATATCCAGCCGCATGGTATGTTCCGTTAGATCCGCCCGCAGGCTGTTGGTGGCCGCCCAGCCCAAATCTTCGCTCAGATAAGTGGTCCACAGCGTCACGATCTTTTGCACCAGGGTAATGATGAAAAAAACAATCCCCAGCGTGACAAGCAGCCGAGTGGTTGCGCCAGCTTCTGCCGCATCTAAAAAGTCGCGCAAAATTTGTGGGCCATATAACTGTAGGCCAATGCTGGCTGCCAATAGTGTACCTACGCCAGCCAAGCGTCGGTGATACGGCCGTAAATACCGCCACAACATCTGCCAATGATTCATTTCCGATTTTGTTTCCATTTTCTTAATCACCTGGCCCCATGTACGGTTCCCACAGGTCGCGTGTTAGCTGGCGCGGGTCTCGTTTGACACCATAGCCAGCAAAGTAATCGCACACCCGCGTGATGTCCCGCTCCAAAAGTTCATAAGCGTGCGGGTTATGCCGCGCCTCCACCATCTGCGGAAAATCAATCAGGTAAATTGCCCCTTCCCAGTACAAAATGTTGTACGCAGACAAATCACCATGAATTAAATGGTTATCCAGCATCAGCCAAACGTTTTCCATAATGCGCCTGAACAGCGGTTCAGCTTCTTCTGCTGGCAAGCGCACCTCGCTCAAGGTTGGTGCCGGGCCATATTCATCCCCAATGTATTCCATCAAAATCGTATTGCCCTGATGCCCTATTGGTTTTGGTACGTTTGCCCCGGCAAGGTACAGCTGGGTTTGGGTGCGATACTCATTGCCAATCCACCACTGAATATCTACCGATTTGCCATAGCTCGTCTTTTTGTTTAGCGCCAGCTTCACGCGCCGCCCTTTTATTTGCTTGCCTTCAGCATCGCGCAGTTGGCGTCCCGCTTTGTAAACCGCATCATTTTTCAAATGGCGTAGCTCTCGCGGACGGTACAGCTTGGCTGCAATCAACTCTAGCCCTGTGGCTGAGTCAGCTACACAGGCGTACACATTGGCCTCCTTACCACCCTTCACTAGCCTGGTCACGTCGCTGATGATTTGCTCGCGGTAAAAGTGCCCCACTGACTCAATGACCCATTGGCGTTCATGGTGTCTAGGGTCTAACGCTTTGGCATAGCTGGGCACCCAGTTTTCAATGCCGTCATCCATCGTGCGTAGCTCTTTTTGGATTTGGCGTACCTTTTGCTGAGTTCGGCGGTTTTTCTTCTTTTTAGGGCCAGGACGATTGCGCCGTGCTTTCCGGCTGTTGTCGTAAAACTGGTATGCTTCGTATTTTTCAAAAGCCTCAAACTTGTCCATTAGGTTTATTTCGCGCCGGTTTTAGAATGCTCCGGCAAACATCCCGTGTTTGCTTAGACAAAGGGTGTGGCTTTTGTTGGGTTGACGTTTGGGGTTAGAGAAACAAAAAGCCACCAATCAGGGTTGTGTGATGGTGGCTCGCGTTGCCGCAAATGGGCAACAAAAAAGCCACGGGCTTGTACACCCGTGGCCGCAATTTCATCCAGAAGAGTTCGTTTGGATTCTTAGCAGTTAACAGGTGTACCCACACAACGTAAATTTACGTTTCCGAAGATGTTGCTTTTCACTTTTGCCATCTTGTGGGTACCTCCTTTAAGAATTTTTTGCAGTTTTTGCTGCGGAAAACAGTCTACCATGCCTTTTTTTGTGGGTCAAGGCGAATTTTTTGCAGCGTTTTGACGTTTTCCGCTTTAAAAAATTTGCAAAACTTGGCGGGTTTGTTATCATTCTCCACCGTTGCACAGCAAAAATTTATATATCTGCTGCTTTCCGCTCTTAAACAAGATTTAAGGGCAAAGCTCGCCAGAGTAATTCCAAGGAAAGGAGGTTAGCAACGTGCGAGAGTACGAAGTTACCGTTATTTTTCAAGCTAATTTAGATGATGAGGCGCGTTCTGCAGTTGTAGAGCGTGTTTCTGGTTGGTTAACCCACGGTGAAGCCGACGAAGAAAAGCCGGTTCCCAATGTTTGGGGTCAGCGCCGTTTGGCTTATGACATCCGCAAACAATCAGAAGGTTACTACATTTTGTTTGATGCCAAGCTGGAGCCTGATAGGTTGCCAGACATCGAACGAAATATGCAATATGCTGAGGAAGTTTTGCGCTATTTGATCGTGCGTAAAGAATCATAGGCAGTACATTTTACAGATGCGTTATTGATTGGTTGGGTTGGTTTCATGTTGTGCAGCAGATATTACCAACCAGTCAGTGACATCATTTTACAAACGAACAACGGGTAAATCCCCCATTGTTGGGAGTGTGTCATGAACAAGGGGCTGAACAAAGTTATGATTATTGGTTGGGTTGATGGTGAACCAGAAGTACGCGAGACGCCCAATGGCCGACCAGTTGCTTCGTTCAGCGTCGCCACTTCCCGTACTTGGACTTCATCTGATGGGGCCAAGCATGAAGAGACAGAATGGTTTAATGTGGTTGCCTGGGGCAATTTAGCCGAGATTAGCAGCAAGCGTTTGGGACACGGCAAGCAAGTTTATGTGGAAGGGCGTTTGCAAACCCGTAGCTGGGATGATAGCAACGGGCAGAAGCATTTTCGGACAGAAGTGATTGCCCATGAGCTCATTGCGATGGCAGAAAATAACAGTTAGCTAATTAGACCTTTTGCAATGGGCGTTTGCATTATTTAAGAGGATAAAAATGCGTTCAAGAAATCGTGGTCCAAGAAGAAGACGGGCCTGCAACTTTTGTGTAGATGGTGTGAAAGTTATTGATTACAAGCAGCATGAGATGTTGAGTCGGTATGTGAATGAGTACGGCCGCATCCGTCCACGTCGGCAAACGGGTACTTGCGCCAAACACCAACGGGCTTTGGCTGTAGCTGTCAAGCGCGCTCGGCACATTGCCTTGCTGCCATTTGTAGACGAATAATCAACCAATAAATTATGGCCAAGAAACAAGAAACTCAAACGACATCTGAGCAACGCCAAACGCGCAAAGAGGTGCTGTTGGCACGTAAGCAGGCACAACAAACGCGCCGGATTCGTATTGGCGTTGGTATTGTGGGTGGTTTGCTGCTGTTGATCTTTTTGGCTGCTGTTGTCAATGAATTGCTCATTGCTCCCAATCGCGCCGTTGCTATTGTGAATGAAGAAGAAATTTCGTTAGGTGATTGGCAAGACCGGGTGCGTTTTGAGCGCGCCCAGCGCATTATTTTGCTGGAAAATCAGCTAGCGGCTTTCCAGGATAATGTAGGCTTTGTGCAGCAGTTTGCCGGCCAAACGATTAATGAGTTATTGCAAACGGAGCAGCTAGGTCAGGCAGTCTTAAACCAGATGATTGATGAGGTCGTCATTCGCCAAGCGGCTGAGGCACGGGGCATCACGGTAACGGATGAAGAGGTGCAGAACAACATTGAGGCGACGTTTAGCTTTTATGATGGTGGCTTGCCGACGCCGCTGCCAACGGCAACCGCGACGGTAGAACCGACACCTTCTATTACGCCGCTGCCAACGGCCGTTATCACAGATGTTGTGCCGACAGCAATGCCTACTCCCACTGCCTCCCCACCCCCAACAAACACACCAGCCCCCACCGCCACGCCCGTTTCTGCTGAGGCATTCCAGCAAGAATTTAGCGACTTTATGACCCAGTTTGCGGAAAAAGGCGTGTCTGAGGAGCTTTACCGGGAGATTGTGCGTACACAGCTTTATCGGGAACGGTTGGTTGAGGCGTTGGCGGAAGAGAATGAGTTGTCTGATGAAGCGGAACAGGCAAGTTTCTTTGTGCTGCAGTTTGGCACTGAAGAAGAAGCTAATGAGGCTGAAGCCCTCATTGCAGAGCAAGGATATTTGCCCGTGTGGAATGAAATTCGCAGCATTGTTCCTGATCCAGAATCTGGGTCTACCGCCTCGACCGACGAAGTTGTTTGGCTCACCCAAACCGCAACGGCCAACCGCCTGGGGGCAGAGGTGGCTGAAGCTGCCTTTACGCTGCCAATTAGGGAACCCAGCAGCGTTATTTCTCGCACGGTGGACGCTCAGACGACGCTCTATTATCTGATTCAACTGACGGGTAAGGAAGAACGGCCGTTGTCTGCCACGGAATATCAAACATTGCAGCAAGAAAACCTGGGAGCTTTCATTCAAGAACAGCTTGTGACCGGTGGCCTTACGCTCACGGAGTATGATCGGGGACGCACCCCCACAAATCCGGTGCTAGACCCGATCTTCACCACGCCGCCAACCGCAACCCCAGCCTTACCAACTGGCGGCTAGCGCGAATTAACTGATAACGAGGAGAGAGCATCCTCAGATGCGTGCGACTCCAAAAAAGCAAGGGCGGGTCATTTTATGGCCTGCCCTTATTTGCGTTAATTGGCAGTTGGGGCAAAAATCATGTTCATGAGCGAGGAAACCATCTGGCTGGAAGGTGCAATTTCTGTGGAGGCGGCTCTGCGAGGGCAGACACGGCAGGTAACGGCCGTTTACCTGCAAAAAGGGACCAGTCGCCGTTGGGAAAAACGCCTAGCCAAATTGCAGCAACTCACCCAACAGGCCAACGTGCCGCTCAAGTTGGTGGATGAACAGTTCGTCACCCAGCGGGCAACGGGCAATTCTCATGGTGGGGTGGTGGCGGAAGCAGGCCCACGCTACTTTGTCTCGCTGGAATCGCTGGTGGTGGGTGTGGAACGGCCGTTTATCGTGATGTTAGACGGCATTGAGGATCCATACAACTTTGGCCAAGCGTTACGCTCGCTGTACGCGGCAGGGGCGGGGGGCGTGGTGGTGCGCCCGCGCAACTGGTTTAGCGCGGCGGGCGTGGTAGCCCGCGCCTCTGCAGGCGTGTCTGAGCAGATGCCCATTGCCATTGCCGAAACGGCCGAACATGCCGCCGCTGCCTTTCGCCAGCTAGGGCTGCACATTGCCGCTACCAGCAACCAAAACGCCATCTCCGTTTATGATGCGGACCTCACCGTCCCGCTGTTTTTGCTGCTGGGCGGGGAAAAACGAGGCATCACACGCTCATTTTTGGCGCAGGCAGACCTCATTTTGCAAATTCCGTATGCCCAGCCTAACTTTCAGCATTCGCTTGGCGTTGTTGCCTCAGCCGCCACCATCGCCTTTGAGGTAATGCGCCAGAGAACAACGAATAAAAATCCGCGATAATCCGCGCAATCTGTGGCGAATTTGAAACAATTATGGCTGATTTAGCAAACATTGAGCCGAAAAAACCTCGCTGGAAAACGGCCGTTAACAGCCTTGGCCCTATTTTCGTTACCCTGCTTGCTCTGGTGCTGGCCATTGAGGTTGGTTTCCGGCTGTTTTACCAGCTCATACCCATCGAGGTGTGTGCCGCCGACCCGATCATTGGTACATACACCTGTCAACCTTACTTTGAATACGACAAGCCGCTACGCATCGGCTACCGTTATACGCCAAACTTTAAGCTAGAAGGTATGTGGAACCCCGCCAACCCGTACCTGGCCAATTCCGATGACAGCACCGCCCCCAGCAACCGGGACGACTCATTTGAATACCGCTTTGTAACCGATGATCACGGCTTCCCCAATGAACCCGCCGTCTGGCAGGCTCAGTACGACATTGTAATTGCTGGGGATTCTTTCACCATTCGCACTGCACCCACTACCTGGATTGAGCGGCTGGAGCAACACGCCGGGCAAGAGATTCTGACGCTGGGTGCCCCCAGTTGGAGCACCCTCAACCAGGCAGAGGCAATCCGGCAATTTGGCTTGGACAAGCAACCTGAATTTGTGTTGCTCATGTTTTTTGAGGGGAACGACATCCTCAACACGCAGCAATATTTAGAACGCAGAGACAGCGGGCTAGATTGGCGGGAATATGATTTGCAGGACGTGCCGTTCACGCGCAGGCTACTCACGCCGCACTTTGCCACGTATTTGTGGCAGGAGCTTTTTCCACCAGAACCGGAAGCTGCGCCAGATTATCGGTATCCCGTGGTGGCCAGCACGGAGGCCGGGCCGATTGAGACGGTGTTCAAGGATGTTCATTTGCTACCCTTGAGTGCCGATTATAACATTTTGGCGGCTTCGGATGAGTTTACGGCCGTAAAAGCCACCCTCATCACCCTCAACGAAGAAGTGGCAGCGCAGGGCGCACAACTGGTTGTCGTTTATATTCCCAGCAAGGAGCATGTGCTTTGGTCGCGCATTTGGGATCCAGAAGATGTGAACAACGTGCTAGAGCGCACCGTCACGGTGACGTTGAGCGACGGTGATTCAGGCCACCTGCAATGGGAGCCAACCTATCTAACTTTTGATAAATTTGGGGAAACCACACAAGCGCAGGAGCGGCTGCTGGCAGATTTTGCGGCCGAAGCAGGGATTCATTTTTTGAACCTGTCCCCGATATTTTGGGAAGAAAGCATTCAACATGGAGAGCTGTACCATTACGGCGACCCGCATTGGAACCAAGCTGGTAACGATCTGGCGGCAGATGCTATCTGGGCATTTTTGCAATCGTTGGAATTGGAAGAGTAGGTGTGCTTGTGCGTTTTTTGCACTGGTTTGTAAACCTTCTCCAAAAGTAGACAGTACCGCTCAGGCCAATGACCGTGCCAGAGAGAACAAAGGCAACGGCCGTTGCCATAAAGCCTACATACGATTCCGTCGGTACGTTTAGAATGGTCATAGCCAGCCCCACTACTGCCATGACCAGCACCCCGCCAACGACGCCGCAAAGCGACCCCCAAACAAGTGCTGCAATGAGAGGAGAGGGGCCGGAAGAAACGGCCGTTAACACTGTGCGTAACGTGGGAGGTAGCTCCTGAGTTGGAATATTGGCACCCATCTGCAACTTTAAAATGGCCCAGTTCGTTGCTTGTCGTTCCATCGGATCGCCTATTTCGCGTAGCGAGAGATAAACATGCTCGCCACGTTGAATGACAGAACGGGCACTGAATGAATCTACCAGTCGCGCCTGAAGCAGTTGCTCACGCAAGGGAGGATGTGAAATAAGCAGCAGCTCATTCTCTTCAAAAGAGGTAGAAAGTGGATGGGTCAGGGTTGCCATGACACCTTCATTATGATTGCCAGCTTAAAGCGTGGTCAATTGGACTTATGGTCTACCCTCTCACCGTTCAGCAAACCACAGAAAATATTTTAAAAACCGAGGAGTGATTTCTCTGTGGTTTGCTCAAGTAAAAGCGGGAGAAATGGCTCTGCTTTATTTCAAATACTTTCCCGCTTTTACATCATACTGGGGCGTGTTATAATTTTTGCGCTCTTTTCATATAAATGTGAACACAATCGAGCCTGTTCGCACTTTCCAAACAAACCATCCTGATAAATGAAAATTGATGGAAAAAGATCCCCACTACAAGGAGTGAATACGTGAATCTGCACGAATACCAAGCAAAACGATTGTTTGCCGAGCACGGCGTGCCGATTCCCAACGGTGATGTGGCCTCAACACCGGCTGAGGCGCGTGAAATTGCCAGGGAATTGGGTGGCAAAGTGGTTGTCAAATCGCAGGTGCTTATTGGCGGTCGTGGCAAAGCTGGCGGCATTAAATTAGCAAATGATCCTGACGAGGCTGAAGCAATGGCCCGCCAAATTTTGGGCATGGACATCAAGGGCTTTCAGGTGAACAAAGTGCTCATTGATGAGCAATCTCCTGGCGGCATTGATCAGGAAATCTACCTGGCGGTTCTCATTGACCGTGCCAAGCGTCGGCCCATGGTGATGGCCTCGGCCGAAGGCGGCATGGACATTGAGGAAGTTAATGAACGGAGCCCAGAGAAAATATTCCGGGTGCATGTAGAGCCAGCTTTGGGTGTGCGTGGCTACCAATCCACTTATCTGGCTTCATCAATGGATTTGCCCCGCGAGCTTTGGCGAGAGTTTCACAAAGTTGTATCCGGTTTATATGCTTGCTTCATCGCCAACGACGCTTCGCTAACCGAAATTAACCCACTGGTAATTACCGGTACGGGCCGACTCATGGCGCTGGATGGCAAAATGTCTATAGATGATAATGGCCTATCTCGCCAACCAAGATTGGCCGAGATGCGGGATGTAGATGAAGAAACGGCCGCAGAAAAAGAAGCACGTCTCAGCGGCATCAATCTCATTCAGCTAGATGGCAATATAGGCTGCATGGTCAACGGCGCTGGTTTGGCAATGGCCACCATGGACGTGGTAAAAAAGTTTGGTGAAGAAGATAACTGCGCTCCGGCCAACTTTCTAGACATTGGCGGTGGCGCCAAAGCGGAACAGGTGGCTACTGCACTGCGTCTCATCTTGTCAGACAAAAGCGTGAAGGCGGTGCTGATCAACATTTTTGGCGGCATCACTCGTGGGGATGAAGTGGCCAGGGGCATCATCGAAGCGCTGGAGCAAGTGAAGCCTGACGTGCCAATGGTCGTGCGCCTGGCTGGAACCAACGCTGCAGAAGGGATGGCGATTTTGGCAAATTCAGAAATGGAAACGGCCGCTACCCTCTCAGATGCAGCCCAAAAAGCGGTTGTTGCCGCAAAGGGGGCCATGTAATGAGCATTCTCGTAAATAAAAACACACGTCTCATTGTTCAGGGCATTACTGGTCGGGAAGGTAGCTTCCACACGACCCAAATGATAGCTTACGGCACCAATGTTGTGGCCGGTGTAACGCCCGGCAAAGGCGGCCAATGGTTTAGCACCGATGATAAAAAAGTGCCTGTATTTGACACTGTGAAGGAAGCTGTGGCCGCGACCGATGCCAACGCATCGCTCATTTTTGTGCCCGCTCGCTTTGCGGTGGATGCCATTTACGAAGCCGCTGATGCTGGCGTTGCGCTTGTTATTTGCCTCACAGAACATATTCCTGTTTTGGATATGATTGCTGCCCGCGCTTACCTGGATACGCGCGATGTCCGGCTGATTGGGCCAAACTGCCCAGGCTTGCTCACCCCCGGCGAGACCAAAGTTGGCATCATTCCTGGCTCGATTGCCATGCCTGGCAATGTGGGTGTGGTTTCCAAGAGTGGAACGCTCACCTACGAGGTGATTGATGCGCTGACCAAGCTGGGCATCGGCCAATCCACCTGCGTAGGGATTGGTGGCGATCCCATTGCCGGAACCAATTTTATTGATGTATTAGCATTGTTTGAAGAAGACCCAGCCACTGAGCAAATTGTGATGATTGGTGAGATTGGCGGCAATGCGGAAGAGCAGGCGGCTGCTTATATCGCCCAACATGTTACCAAGCCAGTGACTTCGTTCATTGCTGGCCGCACTGCGCCTCCTGGAAAGCGCATGGGTCATGCTGGTGCCATTGTTGAAGGCAAAAGTGGCACGGCCGAAAGCAAGGTTGAGGCGTTGCGGGCAGCGGGCGTGCGCGTGGCCGACAATCCAGACGACATTGCCAAAATCGTCGCTGAGCGACGGTAAACCGTTATCGGCAATCCGTAATCGGTGATCGGAATTTCTGATTACCGATTAAGGTTCACTGATTACGGATAACTGGTCACCGATTACTGAAATGCGTGTTATCAGCGGGAGTGCTAGGGGGAGCCGACTGAAGCGGGTGCCGGGGGATTCCACGCGCCCCATCATGGATCGTGTGAAGGAGAGCTTGTTCAATATTTTGGGCAAGGTGGATGGCGAGGTGTGGCTGGACCTGTTTGCCGGAACGGGGCAGGTAGGCATTGAGGCGCTCAGTCGGGGGGCAGATGAAGTCGTTTTTATTGACAAAGTGCGCCCAGCCATCAAAACCATCGAGGCCAATCTAAAGACAACGCATTTGCAAAATCGTGCCCAGGTTGTGCAGGCAGATGCGTTTGATTATTTGCGTCGGAGTGCGGTGGGGGAGGAGGCTGCTATTAGCAACGGCCGTTTCCACCTCATTTACATCGCGCCACCACAATATTTGGGCTTGTGGCAAAAAGTGATGGCTGTGTTGGATGAACGGCCGTCTGCCTGGCTAACCCCGGCTGGCATTGTGGTGGTGCAAATTGACCCCAAAGAGTACAAAACCCTCACCCTGCAAAATCTATCGCTTTACGACAACCGAACCTACGGCAATACGCAACTTTGCTTTTACGAACAACTTTAGATACGAGGTGCAGTCACGGGTTTAACCAACTGCAAAAGAAAGTAGTGCCAACCCATGACTGGCATCTCTTTGTTTAACCACCTATTGCTGCAGCGTCACCTGAATGACGCATTGGGCAATAATGTTTAGCGCTTGATCAGCCGCAGAGAGCCGAATAAGGTACGGGCCAGAGTCCCACTGGCTTAGATTTACGCTGCCCAAAAAACCGTCCTGCACCGACTGTTCAATGTTGCGCCCCAGCAGCGAGGCCCATTGGCCGCCTGTTTGTGGGCCGTTGGCTTCCAGCGTGTAATAACCAAAATCCTCAAAATTGGCCGTACCGTTGAAGGTGATGGTTCCTGCCACCACGGAGCCATTGCGTGGTTCGATGATGTTGAGCTGCAAGGTGCAGCCGACAGAAGGTGTGGGGGGAGGGAGTGGTGTGCCAACGGCCGTTGCCGTTTCTACAGGTGTGGTTTCCTCAGCAGGATTAGGGGCTGGTTCGCCGGGGTTTCCTGCCAGGGTAATTGTTGGCACAAGCGGAGGCGTAGACGTGGGCTGGCGTGTTAGTAGGGGGGTGGGGGAAGAGAGTGGTGTGCGGAAAATATCTGGTGTCGGCGTCGGATCGCGCAGGAGCGTTGGCGGCAGCGTCGGGGCAATCCGAGTGTTAACATAGTAAACGCCGCCGATGATGCCTGCCAAAATTACAATGACGATGAGGGCGGTGTTGCGGGTTTGCGTATTTGTCTCCCGCTCCAGATTAAAGATAGCGACGCGCAACTGCCGCTGTGCCCGAATAAATTGGCTGATATACCAAAACAGTCCCAGTGCCGAGACAATATAAATCCAAACGTCGTTGCGTAGAATAAAGACGTAAAATTGATCCATGATGGCTTCGCAAGTTGCTCACACAAACAAGTGGCGCACAGTTTTGTGCGCCACTTGATTTTAACCGATTTGCAGGCTTACGTGTATTTTGGAATTAGAGTTGTTGAAGAACCCCACGAAGCAGGGCAGTGAGCTTGGGGATAATTAGCTTGCCAGTTTCTAATACTTCCTCGTGATCAAGCACCGTGCCGGGTTCCGGATCAGGCACAGCTTTGTTGGTGATGGAGGAGATGCCCATAATTTGCATATCGGCGTGGCGAGCCGTGACGACAGTTGGCACAGTAGACATGCCCACAGCATCCGCGCCAACGGCTCGTAAAAAGCGCAGTTCGGCGGGAGTTTCAAAGCTGGGGCCAGCCACGTAAGCGTAGGTGCCTTCTTGCAGGGTGAAGTTGTTGGCTACGGCCGTTTCCTTTGCCAACTTTCGCAAACCCAAATCATATGTGCCAATCATATCCATAAAACGAGGCCCAATGCTGTCATCATTGGGGCCACGCAGCGGATTGAGCCCAGCCATCCCCAAAAAGTTGATATGGTCAGTGATCAGCATCAGGTCGCCGGGGTTGAAGCTGGCGTTGATGCCGCCCGCTGCATTGGTGACGACGAGCGTTTTGATGCCCATCGCATTCATCACCCGGACAGGCAGGGTGATTTGCTCCATGTTGTACCCTTCATAGTAGTGGGCGCGGCCCTGCTGAACCAGCACCGTTTTGCCCTCTAACGTGCCAATAACCAAACGGCCGCTGTGCCCTACCACCGTAGATTGGGGCCAGCCTGGAATGCTTTCGTAATGAATAATGTCTGGATTTTGAATACTGTTGGCTAGTTCGCTAAGACCGGAGCCAAGCACCAGGCCAACGGTTGGTTGGTACTGTGTTTGCTGGCGGATGGCTTGAACAGCGGTTTTGACTTGGTTTGCGGTTTCTGTGGTTGTCATATCTTCCCCTAAAAATAATAGGCCACGACGAGGCTGCCGTGGCGCAAAATTTATTCGATTGACCCTTGACTTAACCCGTAGTTTATTCGGCCGTTTCACTTTCTTCTAGCTGGGTGTAGATTTGCGTGGTTGAAATATTGGCGTGCCCAAGCAGCTTTTGCACTTCTTGCAAATCGGAACCATCATTCAGTTTGTGGGCGGCAAAGCTGTGCCGTAGCGTGTGTGGGGTTACGGCCACGCTCAACTCAGCCTGTTTGGCATACGCTTTAATAATGAGCCACAAGCCCTGCCGGGTGAGCTGCTGCCCTCTATGGTTGAGGAACATGGCGGTTTCGTCTTTATCTTTTACCAGGAACGGCCGTCCCTCTTCTACATAGTTTTCCAGAATCTTTTTCGTGTATTCATTAAATGGCAGTTCGCGCACTTGGTCATCTTTACCAGGGCAGTAGAGAACCTGATTTTCTAAATCAACATCTTCCAGACGGAGTGACACAACTTCTGTCACGCGCATACCTGTTGAATACAGCATGTTCAGCAAAGCTAGATCACGTAAATTTTTAGGCGACTTTTTATTTGCAGGTGCTTGCAACAGACGCTCTACCTCTTCTGAGGATAGCGTTTTGGGAAGGCGTTTCTTTACTTTTGGTGAATCAATGTTTGTGGTTGGGTTTTCTTGAACAATTTGGTTAGCATGCAAATAATTAAAAAAGGATTTAACAGCTGCAACCTTCCGCGCCACAGAGGAAGAAGCATAAGGTTGCTCCTTCATATACTCCACATACGCATTGATTCGTTCAGAATTGATGGATTGCCATTGACCGGTGCTGTTCAGGTTGTGATCTTGCAAATAAGATACAAATTGCCCCAGGTCATTTTTATAGGCTGCTATCGTGTTGCTTGAGTAGTTGTACTCTTTTTGAAGGAACTTCAGGAAGGCGAGCAGCTGTTCTTCCATCGCCTCACACTCCTTGCTATGCTCAGAGTCTTATTGAGGGCTAAAATTCGTGTAGCAATAAGCGTATTAAATATATGCAGATAATACACTTGCCTACCGATGGAGGAGCCACTCTTAAGATTTGCTTGTTGCTGAGCTAGAAAGTGTCAGATGAAAATGATATCGGACAACTTAAATAAGATTATGTAAGTTAAACTAGGGGCATTATAACAATTACTTTTCATAAGATCAAATATAAATCAACATAATGATGGTAAAGTTGATAGCTGATTTGTGCTACACGAATAAAACTTTGCTTTGTGTACACTTGCAAGCCTGCTCTTGTGGTTCAGAGTGACTGAATTGGTTGACTGTTTTTGTGGAATTTTACAGGCAGAGGGTATGGCTTATGATTCTGAGCAATAATTGGTATCATAGCGTGCTCAGATTGAAATAATGAATTAAGAGAAGAATATTACTTTCAAACGACTAGATTTGATTGTAAAAAAATCTGTTAGATAGGTTGCATAATCAGATGAAGCGAAGTTCCCAGGATACCAATGATGACCTGAAATTTGAGGCGTTGCTTCGTCGAGGGAGTGAGCTACTGCATCGTGGCAAAGTAAATGATGCGGTTCCCCTTCTTCAAGAAGCACATTCTCTTGACCCCAATCATTTTGATGCTGCGCTGAATTTGAGCGGAGCGTACATCTTAACAAAAAAATTCAAGCAGGCGGTAATGCTTTTGGAGCAGTTGAGCCGCCAGGTTCCCAATAATGTGATGGTTTGGACAAATTTAGGTGCTGCCTATTTGGGAAATCCTGTTCTGGCTCGTGATGAGGAGCAGCTTCAGGCAGTTGCCGCTTTCAAGCAGGCGTTGGCGATTGATCCTATTGCACCCAACGTTGCTTATAACATTGGGCTAATTTATCGGGACCGACGTGAGTATGAGGTTGCAATTAGTTGGTTTGAACGGGCTGTGCAGGCCAACCCAAATGACAAGGATGCCCGAAATTTAATTAAAAAATTGCGTGAAATAAGCTTATGACTCCCATTTTTTTTCCGTTTGAAACTCGAATGAAGGCAGAAGCCTTGCCATCAATCTTTATTGATACCTTTGCTTACTATTACGAGCAGTTGGTTACGGGCCAGACTGGATTTATCTCAGAAAGTGAGATTGAGCCAGTTGCTGAGTTGCCCGATGCTGAATCTTTTCCAGTCCGACTCCGGGAGATTGGTGACGTTGCATTGCAGAAAACGGCCGTTATCAAACTCAACGGCGGCTTGGGCACTAGCATGGGGCTGAAAAAGGCAAAATCGTTGCTGCCTGTCAAAGATGACCTCACCTTTTTAGACGTCATTGCCCGCCAGGCGCAGCTAGCCAATGTTCCCCTCATTCTCATGAACAGCTTCTCTACCGAGGAAGATTCTCTGGCGCTACTAAAAAATTATTCAGGCCTAAACCCGGAGTTGCCACTCACTTTTTTGCAGCACAAGGAGCCAAAAATTCGTCAGGACAATTTTGCCCCGGCAGAGTGGCCGCAGAATCCTGAGCTGGAATGGTGCCCCCCCGGACACGGTGATATTTATACAGCACTCAGCACCAGCGGTACGCTTCTGGCACTGCTGGACAAAGGGTATGAGTACGCTTTTGTTTCCAACGCAGATAACTTAGGTGCGGTCATCAGTCTGGAGATTTTGGGATACTTTGTGGATACCAAAGTGCCATTCATGATGGAGGTTGCCGACCGCACCGAGATGGATAAGAAGGGGGGGCATTTGGCGCAGCGGCTGGACGGGCAGCTAATTTTGCGTGAATCAGCCCAATGCCCACCGGAGGATACGGCCGCTTTCCAAAACATCCAGCGTCACAAATATTTCAACACCAACAACCTTTGGTTCCACTTACCAACGTTGTACCGGCAAATGCAGGCACACAACAATCGGTTGGGCTTGCCCATGATTCGCAACAGCAAAACAGTGGATCCACGCGACCCAACTTCCACGCCAGTGTACCAATTGGAAACCGCAATGGGGTCTGCGATTGCGGTATTCAGCGGGGCTCAAGCAATTCGTGTGCCACGTACTCGTTTTGCCCCCGTAAAAACGAGTAATGAGTTACTTGCCGTTCGCTCAGATGCTTACACGCTGACGAATGATTTTCGGATTGTGCCGAGCAGCAAGCAGCAACCAAATATTGTTTTGGACGGCCGTTTCTACAAATACGTCAGCGATCTGGATGCCAGATTCCCACAGGGTGTGCCTTCGCTACTGCAAAACAGCAGCCTAGTGATTGAAGGGGATTTCCGCTTTGGCAAAGACGTGGTTTGCGTGGGTGACGTGCATCTACGCAACGAAACAGATGCCCAAATCAAGATTCCAGACGGCACTGTTTTGTCCGGAAACGGCAGATAAATCTGCGCCTACAGTTACAAAGTTGGCCTCCGCCGACAAGCAATCAGCCCACGGCGATGGGCTTCGTAAATCGTTGCCGAGATTTTAATCGCTGGGCGATAAATTCGCGGTGTTCTCTGGCTGGATGTGATACAATTACCCCATGAGCCAATCTCTTGTGGTTATTGGCGGTGGGTTAGCTGGAACAGAAGCAGCGTGGCAACTAGCCGAACAGGGCATATCGGTAAAACTGTATGAAATGCGCCCGCAGCGGCAAACGCCCGCCCACGTCACCAATCACCTTGCCGAACTGGTTTGTAGTAATTCCCTCGGTTCCATGCTGCCGCACAAGGCGCCTGGCTTGCTCAAGGCGGAACTGCGTGGTTTGGGTTCGATGATTTTGGCTTGCGCGGCGGCAACGGCCGTTCCCGCTGGCTCCTCCCTCGCTGTTGACAGAGATAAATTTTCAGAACTGGTAACGACCAAAGTTGAAGCCCATCCCAACATTGAGTTGATTCGTGAAGAAGTAACGGCCGTACCCGCTGAACCCACCATCATTGCCAGCGGCCCGCTTACCTCCTCCGCGCTTACCGCCAGCATTAGCCAGCTTACCGGCGAAGAGTATCTCTACTTCTACGACGCCGTCTCACCCATCGTAGATTACGACTCCATAGACACTACTATCGCCTTCCGCCAATCTCGCTACGATGATGGGCAAGACGAGGGCGACTACATCAACTGCCCCATGACCGAAGTGGAGTATGAACGCTTCTGCGATGCACTGCTAGCGGCAGAGACCATAACCCTCAAGCAGTTTGAGCAGGAAGACCCCCACTTTTTTGAAGGCTGTATGCCCATCGAAATCATGGCCCAGCGTGGACGCAAGGCGCTGGCGTTTGGCCCCATGCGTCCGGTAGGGTTGATTGATCCGCGGAGTAGGAAACGGCCGTATGCCGTTGTTCAACTGCGCCAAGACAACCTCATTGGTTCCCTCTACAATATCGTCGGATTCCAGACCAATTTGAAGTGGGGTGAACAGCGGCACGTTTTGCGGCTCATTCCCGGCCTGGAAAATGCTGAATTTTTGCGCTATGGCATGATGCACCGCAACACCTACATCAATGCGCCCCACCTACTGCAGCCAACCCTGCAATACCGAGGCCGCGCCGATCTCTTTTTTGCCGGGCAAATCACTGGCGTAGAAGGATACATGGGCAATGCCGCCACCGGGCTGGTCGCTGGGCTGAATGCGGCTCGCTTGCTCAAGGGGCAAATGCCTGTCATTTTCCCTACCAACACCATGCTAGGTGCGTTGTGCCATTACGTCACCCACGCCAGTAGCAAAGATTTTCAACCAATGAAGGCCAACTTTGGCCTGTTTGAGCAGCCCCAAAACAAAATGGCTAAAGCAGAGCGGTACCGCTGGTACAGCAACCGCGCCCTCACTTCTATGCGCCGCTTTGCCCGCAACAACCAGCTTGCTTATGATCGAACGATTGCCGAAGCAAATTTGGCCGAGGAGATGACTGCGTTGTCGGGGAGGCCAGTTGACTGAGAATCTGAAGCTTTGGTTGCGCCAACAGTCGGCTATGCTTTGCGCCGTCACCTTGAACCGTGCGCCAAATTTGCTGGTTGATGAAGATGATCTCATTGAGTTTCTCTCTGTGTTGGTGGGCAGCGTAGGCGCGTTGCCAGAATTGCAGCTTGCCTCCGTACAATCGTGGGCGCTCACGGCCATTGGGCATGATGCCCCCGCTGCCTACGACTGGATGGTGCTGCTGCGGGTGCTCAAAGAGCAAATCGGCCGTAGTCTGGTAGATCAATTCCCTGCAGATGAAGCCCTTACCGCCTGGCGGCTCATTGACAATGTGCTCATCTATGCCATCATCGAAGCAACCCAGCTTGCTTCTGACATGCAGCGGTCTGAATTGCTGAACCACATGACTCAGTTGCGTAACCAACAAGAAAAATTCAGAGAAAGCAAAACCAAATTTATTGCTGTGGCTGCCCATGAGCTCAAAACGCCGCTCACTATTCTGGAAGGGTACACCAACATCCTGAAAGCCGAAACGCAAAATGAGCCTCGGCTGCACATTTACCTGGATGGCTTGGGCAACGGCTTCCGCCGGATGCACGAAATTATTGGGGATATGCTGGATGTCTCTTTGTTAGATTTACGCACGGTGGAGCTGAAACATCAGGAGATCAACCTGGAGAAAACCGTTTTGCTAGTGGCAGACAGCGTAGATAGATATTATGCCACGCGCCGGGTAGACCTGAAAATAATGCCTTTTGAATTTGAGAGTAGCACCTATGGTGATCCGGAGAAGTTGAAAAAAGCGCTCACCAAAATCATGATGAATGGTCTGAAATATACGCCCGATGGTGGTGAAGTCGTGGTCACCGGCAGCTTGGTGCGCCAGAATGAAGTGACCGACGAACTGGCGGGATTTGTTGATATCCAGGTGATGGACACGGGCATTGGCATTGATCCTGAAAATCTGGAGTCTATTTTTGAGAAGTTTGGCAGTATTGCCGACGCCAGCTTGCACTCTTCTAGCAAGACCAAATTTAAGGGAGGTGGCCCTGGACTTGGGTTGCCCATTGCTCGCGGGATTGTGGAGGCACATGGCGGGCGTGTGTGGGCAGAAAGCCCTGGCTGCGACGAAGAAAGTTGTCCGGGTAGTACCTTCCACATTGAGCTACCCATTTGGCTGAACCCACCTGAGGGGCAGGCATAGATTAAAGTGCGCTGACGAGTAAAGGTGAAAAGATGGATGTTTCTGTAGAAATTGTTGTGAAGGATGTAACGGTTTACCCAGACCGGGCGCGGGTCTCTGGTACGGGAAGCTGTGAACTAGCTGCAGGACGGCATCGGTTGCTGGTGCCGAATTTGCCGCTGACGATGGACAGCAATTCAGTTCGTGTACGGGGCAGTGGCACGGCCCAGGTGCGCTTGCTGGGCGTGGAAGTGACGCGCCAATTTTTTGAGGCGTCACCGCAGGAGGCAGTGCAGAAACTGGAAGTTCAAATTGAGGAAGTGCAGGAATCTGTGCGAGCTTTGGAGGATCAAAAGGCGGGCTGGCAGGCGCACGGCACGTATTTGGATGGGATTCGTCAGGCCACGGCCGAATTTGCCAAAGGCCTCTCGCGGGGGAAAACGACGGTGGCCGAGCAGCGGCAGGTGATTGCTTTTTTGCAGGAAGAGGATGCCGCAATGCGTACGGCCGTTCGCCAGCTAGACCAGGAGCAAAAAACATTGATGCGTCGGCTGCAAAAATTACAGCAAGAGCTGAAGCAGATCAAGACAGCCAAGCCACCGCAGCAATACCAGGCCCAAATTGAGGTGGACGTGTTACATGAGGGCAGCTTCCAGCCAGAAATTAGCTACGTGGTGAGCAAAGCCGGTTGGCAGCCACTGTATGATATTCGGCTGCTGGAAGAAAACGGCCGTTACGCTTTGCAAATTGACTATTTGGCCCAAATCGTCCAGCGCACCGGGCAAGCGTGGCAGCAGGTGAATTTGGCTGTCTCCACGGCACGTCCGGCGCTAAACCAAAAGCTCCCAGAGATACATCCCTGGTACATCCGAGAATACCAGCCGCCACGGCCACGCCAGATGGTTCGCAGCGCTAGACCAGCCGCACCGGCCGCCGCAAAAATGGAGACAGCGTCCTTTGCTATGGAGGAATCGGCGGCAGATATGCCAGAGCCTATTGAGGCAGAAACGGTTACGGCAGACGTGCAAAGTGAGGGAACGGCCGTTACCTTCAAAGCCCCCGGCCAAACCGACATTCCTAACGACGGTTCGCCCCACAAAACCACCTTGCAGCAAATTCGCCTGGAGCCAAAGCTGGATTATCTGACTATTCCCAAATACAGTGATGCTGCTTTCCGGCGGGCGACGGTGCAATATGCAGAAGCTGGCCCTTTGCTGCCTGGCTCCGCCAGCCTGTTTGTGGGCGAAGAGTACATTGGGCAAACGCGAATCAAATTTACGGCGCAGGGGGATGAGCTTGAACTGCTGCTTGGCGTAGAAGATCGCATCACCGTTGAGCGTAAGCTGGCCAAGCGAGATGTAGACAAGAAACTGCTGCGTGACCAGCGGCAGTTGCGCTACGGCTACACCATCGCCCTCAAAAATTTGCTTAAAACCGAGGCGCAGGTTGTGGTTAAGGATCACATTCCGGTATCGCGCCATGAGCAGATCAAGGTAAAATTGGACGATGTACGGCCGCCGCCCAACGAACAGACAGACCTCAATCTGCTAGAATGGGAGCTGGCTCTGGCTAGCGGCGCAGAACAAACCGTGCGATATGAATACACCGTCGAGCATCCGCGTAGTTTGCAGGTGGTGGGTTTGTTAGATTGATTTTTTACCGTAGAGAACACAGAGGGATAAGAGAAAAGACCGATGTGATCTGAATTGGAGGTATCTATTTCCCCACAATTTTACGAAACTGCCCAGCCGAAAGAACGTGCTTTTTTGGTTGGGGCTGAGTTGAAACAGGGACGGCCGTTGCTGCCCGTAGAAGATAGTTTGCTGGAACTGGAACGCCTGGCCGACACCGCCGGGCTTTCTGTGATTGGCAAAACCATTCAGCGATTTGATCGCCCAGACAGTGCCACTTACATCGGTTCTGGCAAGGTAGAAGAAGTTAAAATTCTTATCGAAGAGCTAGAAGCGGGCGTGGTGCTTTTTGACGATGAGCTAACCCCGCGCCACCAGCGGGAGCTGGAAAAAGAGTTTGGTGACGATGTAAAAGTGATTGATCGCACCGCGCTGATTTTGGACATTTTTGCCCAACATGCCCAAACCCGCGAGGGGAAGCTGCAAGTTGAACTGGCCCAACTGGAATATCGCGTGCCGCGCCTAACCCGCATGTGGACCCATTTGGCTCGGCAGGCGGGTGGCCGTGTCGGGGGACAAGGCGGTGGCGTAGGCTTGCGTGGCCCTGGTGAAACCCAGCTAGAAACAGACCGCCGCGAAATCGGCAGACGCATCTCTTACATTAAAGGGCAGCTGGAAAACGTGCGGGCTCACCGAGAGCGGCATCGCGCCAAGCGGCAGCAGACAGAGCTGCAGGTGGTGGCAATTGTTGGGTATACAAACGCAGGCAAATCTACCCTGCTTAACAAGCTGAGCAATGCCGATGTGCTTTCTGCGGATATGCTGTTTGCCACGCTGGACCCCACCACGCGCAAAGTGGATATGCCGGGTGGTCGGGAACTGCTCTTTACCGATACGGTAGGCTTCATTCAAAAATTGCCTACCAATATTGTGGCGGCTTTCCGAGCAACCCTGGAAGAAATTACCGAGGCAGATATGCTGCTGCACGTCATTGACGCGACCCATCCTAATGCTGCGGCGCAGGTTGAAGCAGTAGAGGACACTTTAGCCGAATTGGAGGTAGATCATTTGCCAACGGTGGCGGCGCTGAACAAGATTGATTTATTGCCAGATGGCGGAAATCACACCCAGATATTTGATTTGCCCTATCCGACGGTGCCGGTTTCGGCCGTTTCTGGCGAGGGCATCCCGGAACTGCTGGTGGCGATTGATGCGGCAATGGTGCGTTATTTGCAGCCGCTGACCGTGTTGCTGCCGTATCAGCGGGGCGATTTGCTCTCGATGATGTATGAGCGGGGGCAGGTGGATGGCGAAGAGCATACAGGCGATGGCGTGATAGTTTATGGACGGTTGCCTAAACGGCTGGTACCATATTTTGAACCTTACTTGAATGGACAGCAAATAGCCGATGAATGATTTTTTAGACAGAGTCAGCGAATTTCTTAGCAAATATCCCGGCTTGTTGCCGCTGGTGGGGCTGGGATTGATTATCCTCAATTTGATTTTGCAATTTTTCCCGGGTAGCTGGTTTGTGGATCGGCATATTTTGTTGCATCTTGGTTTGATCACCAGCTTGATTGGATTGCTTTTGATACGGCCGTTGTCCTAATCCAGTAATGTCGCGGAGCGACCACTCCGTGAACGGTGTTCAGTATTCAGTAATCAGTGCGTACTTCTGAAAACTGCTTACCGGTTTTTCTCCACACAGCAGGTTGCTTTAAATGATCCCCATTGAAACAATTGCCCAAAACGGCCGTGTCCAAGCTGCTCTAGCTCAATTTCCAGATGCCGTTGCTGAAATTGTTTCACAGGCGATTGCGATTCAGCAAATTCCTGCCCCCACTTTTGCCGAGGCAGAGCGGGCGGCTTATCTGGCGCAACGATTCAATGAACTTGGCTTGCAAGATGTTACTCTGGATGAATTGCACAATGTGTACGGCCGTTTTCCCGGCAGCCAGCCCCAAAATCATCCCCCCGTCATTATTTCCGCTCACACCGACACTGTTTTTCCTGCCGGCACAGATCTGACCGTTCGTGAGGAGGGCAGCGTGACGTATGGCCCTGGCATTGGCGACAACTCAACTGGCGTGGCGGGGTTGATTGGTTTGGTTAAATCGCTGCAACTGCACGGAATACGGCCGTTGGCCGACATCTGGCTGGTGGCCAACGTAGGTGAAGAAGGGCTGGGCGATTTGCGCGGAATGCGGGAGGTCGTGGCCCGTTTTGATGGCGAGGCGATTTATCTGGTGGTAGAAGGCGGTCTGTTTGGCCAAATATCCCACCAGGCCATTGGCGTGCGCCGCTACGAAATTACCTTCCGCACGGCTGGCGGGCATTCCTGGGGCAATTTTGGTCAGCGCAGCGCCATACATGAACTCGGCAAATTCATTGCCGCCATAGACAAGCTAAAGGTGCCGACCAGCCCCAAAACCACCTACAACGTCGGCGTCATTCAAGGCGGCACTTCCATCAATAGCATTGCTCAATCGGCCAACTTGCTGCTGGATTTGCGCTCTGAAGCGCCAGAGCGTCTCGCTAATTTGGTGGCAGAAGTGGAAAAACTGGTCGCGCAGTGGCAGGCGCAGCCAGAGGTACAGGTGGAGATGGCACAGATTGGGAATCGCCCAGCGGGGCAGTTGCCGCGTAATGCGCCGTTGGTGCAACAGGCTGTGGCCGCGCTGCGGCAAGTGGGCTGTGACAAAATTAGTTTTATTGCCAGCAGCACGGATGCCAATGTGCCGCTCAGTTTGGGGTATACGGCCATTTGCATCGGCCTCACAGAATCTGGCAACGCCCACCGCCTGGATGAATACATGGACAGTACCCATTTGCCAGCGGGGATGGGCCAACTGCTGCTGCTGGCGCTTTCGGCGGCGGGCATCTCGCCATGAAAATAGCTAACCTTCCGCAGGTTCCATCCGCAAACAATGTTCGAGCACAAGCCTGCGGGAGGTTTATTTACAAAGGAGACGACACCAACTGTCGTTGACCACCATGAATGAAAATCAGCAGATTTCGCAGATTGGCGCAGATTGCGGACAGATTTTTCTCTGTGTCCTCCGCGTTCTCTGCGGTTAATTTATTTTCAGAGGAGTAAGCGATGAACTTTGAACTAAATGAGGAACAACGCGAGTTTCAACATATCGTGCATGATTTTGTAGCCAAAGAGTTAAAACCAATGGCACGGGAGACTGATGAGACGGGTGAATTTAACTGGACGGCCGTTAAAAAAATGGGGCCAGTTGGTTTGCTTGGCTTGGAAGTGCCAGAGGAGTATGGCGGTGCGGCCGTTGATGCCGTCAGTGCCGCCATTGCTATTGAAGAGTTAGGGTGGGGCTGTGGCTCTACGGCCTTGGCGATTTCTGCCCACAACGGGTTAGCATTGGGGCCAATTGTTAAGTACGGTAACGACACGCAAAAAGCGCAGTGGCTGCCACCATTGGCTACCGGCAAGGGTAAACTAGGTTGCCTCTCTCTCACAGAACCGGGTGCTGGGTCTGATTTACAGGGTGGTGTGCAAACAACGGCCGTAAAAGAAGGCGACTCCTGGATCATTGACGGTACCAAAATGTGGATGACCAACGCCTCCATTTCCGACGTGATGGTGGTGCTTTGTCGAACAGACAGGGCTGACGGCAGCCGCTCGCTCAGCCACATCATCGTACCCACAGAGACGCCCGGTATCAACGTAGGCCCCGCCGAGAAAAAGATGGGCTTAAAAGGCTCGCCCACCCACGCTGTCACTTTTGATGAGGTGCGCGTGCCGCTAGAAAATCTGCTGGGCGAAGAGGGGTGGGGTTTGCAGCAAACGTTGGCCACCCTGGACAGTGGACGTGTGGGCATAGGCGCATTGGCCGTTGGTTTGGGGCAGGCAGCGTATGAAACGGCCGTGCAATATGCCCATGAGCGCGAAACATTTGGCAAACCAATTGCCCACCACCAGGCCGTGCAGTGGATGCTGGCCGATGCCGCCACCGAACTACAAGCCGCCCGTCTGATGGTGTATTGGGCTGCCTCGTTAAAAGGCGCAGGCAAAAAGTACACGAAAGAGGCGGCAATGGCCAAGCTGTTTGCTACGGAGGTAAGCGAGCGCGTTTGCCGCAATGCCATTCAAATTCATGGCGGCTACGGCTACAGCAGTGAATTCGAGGTAGAGCGCATGTACCGTGACACCCGACTGATGACCATTGGCGAAGGCACCAGCGAAATTCAACGCTTGGTCATCGCTCGCCATATTTTGAATTTATAGCCTCTAACCTACGGTAGAAGTTCAATCTTTGACAAAAGTTGAACTTCTGTTGTCGGATAAAGAAAAAACGCGCCGCCTAGAATAATTTCAGGCGGCGCGTTTTCGATGAAGCGTGAGGTAGATGCTTTAGTTAAAATCTACACGCAGATTATAATCTGTGTTGGTAACAGGCGCGCTAAACACACGGATGTAATATGTGCCTGCCCCCAAGTTGGTCAGATTGATTATTTTGGTGCTTGAGGCGGAGCCATTATTTTGTAATAGCGTCAAACTGCTGCACGTGCCGCTATAAACAATTAGCTGGCCTGAGGCTGGCTCAAAATCTGATAGCGTAATAGTCACATCTTGCTGGCTGGTTACAGTGAAGCTGTACCAATCCTCTTGATCATCGGCCGTAAATTCATAATTGATGTTGTTGCCGAGGCCAAATGCCTGGCTGCAATTGTTGTTGGGCTCGATGGGTGGGTAATTGTTCAGCACCGTTGGCAAGAAGATGTAGGTGATGGGCAGCGGCGATACGTTAACAGTAATGGTGGCTGTATCAGCGTTTCCGCCGCGATCAATTGCTTGTACTGTCAGATTAAAGGTGGGCATGGCGTCAGCATCCAGTTTGCTAGTGTCTGGCACGGTAATTTGCCCGCTGCTGCTGTTGATGGCAAACACACTGCCCACATTTCCCCCCTCGATAGAGAAGGTTAATTCATCACCGTTGCTTAATTCAACATCAGTAGCAGAGACGGTACCAGCTAGTACGCCGTCTGCGTCTCCCTCAGACACGAAGAAGGTTGCGTTGCTCACGCTGGGGCTTTCATCATAAAGGTTGTTGATGTTGATGGTGATCGAAGCTGTGTTGCTTAGGTTTGGCCCTAACCACCCTGTGTCAGTGACGATGATGCCGAGCGTGAAGGATTCTGTTGTTTCAAAATCTAGCTGGTTTGTATTGGCGACAGTAATGTCGCCATTGTTGTTGCCGTCGTTGCTGATGGCAAATGCGCCACCTGTATTCCCGGAGATAATGTCGAACGTGAGCATTCCTGCGTCATCAGCATCTGGGTCGCTGGCTGTTACAGTGCCAACGGCCGTGCCGTTACTACTATTCTCGTCTATGGCAAAGGTGTTCCCAGAAACGCTTGGCAGCTCATTCAAATCTTGCAGATTGATGAAAACCGTGGCGTCAACCGCAGAATTGACACTATCGTCCACGGCAATGGTGAGTGTATAGGACAGTGTCGTTTCAAAATCGAGCTGGGTTGTGTCGCTGACAACGATTTGCCCAGCGGCATTGACATTAAATGCAGACATTGGATCACCAGCCGTAATTTCATAGTTCAGGGACACACCTTCAGGATCAGTCGCCAAAACATTACCTACACCCTCACCGGTCCCCAAATTTTCATTTGGCGTGTAGGTGGCATTGCTGGTGGTTGGCGGCTCATTCACATTTGTGAGATCAATAACAACTTCGGCTTCGTCTAAATTCATGCCGCTGTCTTCGACTTGTACAGTCAGCGTAAATGTGGGCGTCGTTTCAAAATCTAGTTGGTTTGTATCGGCAACGGTAATGTCGCCATTGTTATTGCCGTCGTTGCTGATGGCAAATGCGCTACCTGTGTTCCCAGCGATGATGTCAAATGTGAGATTGCCTGCGTCGGCTGCATCTGGATCACTGGCTGTTACGGTGCCAACGGCCGTGCCGTTGGCTGAGTTTTCTGGCAGTGAAAAGCTGTCGTCGTTGAGGGTGGGGGGTTCGTTTACGTTTTGCACGTTGATTGTGATTACGGCCGTATCTGTCAGCATCCCCATATCCGTAATTTCCACTGTAAAGGTGAGCGTCTCATTCGTTTCAAAGTCCAATGGGGTGGGGCTGTCTACTGTGATAGCACCGTTGCCGCTGTCCACTGCAAACGGGCTACCGAAATTCCCCCCGGTGATGGTGTAGGTCAAGCTATCTCCGGCATCTAAATCTGAGGCGACAATGGTGTCAACGGCCGTTCCCGTCGTGCTGTTTTCAGGTACAGAAAAGGTCTGATCATCCACAACGGGCGTCTGATCAAAATCTGGCGTGATTGTAATGACAAACGTGTCGCTGGCCATCGTCATGCTGGTGGCAACCGTAAAATCAAAGCTGTCGGATAGCGTCTCGCTATCGTCGTGAGTGTATTGAAGAAATCCATTGTCAATGTCAGACTGGGTGAACTGAGCAGTAGGTGTAAGGGTGGTTGCTGTATTGGTATTGGTGAGTATGCCGTTGGCTGGGGTTGTTACCAGAGTGTAGGTCATGATTGCCCCAACTGCACCTCCTCCACCAGGATCATCATCCGACAAAAGTAGGCTATTGTCAATAATGCCATTATCCCCTTCATTTACGACAAGCTCTTGGTTGACTTGCACGGTGGCATCGGCCAACACATTGCCAAGCCAGAAGACAGACATGACCATGCCAAACAGGACAGTGAAAATTAGAAGGACACGTTTTCTCCGCATACCGATACTCAAGCTATACTTCTTGTTATTTATTGCTACTTATTGCCTGGCAATGAAATAACCTAGACCCCATTATCCGCCTGGAGGAGGCGGGGGCGGGGTGAATGTTGGTGGAACCGATGTTGGTTGTGGATTACCACCGCCGGGGATGGGTGTAGGCGTGTTTGTAGGCGTAGGTGTATTCGTTGGTGTCGGTGTTGGTGTTTTTGTAGGTGGTGGCGGAATTGTAGCAGCTATAGGAATGTTGTTGCTCAAAGATTCATCCACAAACTGAGTGCCATCGTCAGATAGCCAACCTTTGCTGCCATCATCTAGAACTACATTGTACCACTCTCCGTCAGGAGTGTACTGGCCAATGACCCCCACGATTTCCCCTTCATATAAAAACCGCAGAATTGGGTAAATGGTGCCTGGCCCTTGCCTGAGGCTGACGGAACTCACAAAAACGACTACTTGGGGGATGGGTGTTGGAGATGGTGTGAAGGTTGCTGTGGCAGTTTCAGTTGGGGTTGGCGTAAATGTTGCTGTGGTAGGGGCTGGTTTGATTGAAATGAGCCGGTTGCTGCTTGCGGCAATTTCTCGATTGGTTGCCAAATCTTCTAAAACAATGTGCCATTCCGACATCGCGTTGCTGCCATTGTTTGGCAGCAATGTTTGTAGACTATAATTGCCATCTTCGGTGGGGGTGCTGACGCTGCCTAGCAGGGAACGGCCGTTTTCTGTGATTAAATAGACGGCAAATCGCTGGTTCTCTGCTAATGTGTCTGGCCAGCTCCATTGGAAATTGGCTGTGTCCCCGGCCAGGAACTCGGTTGCTTCTGCTGGCGACACGAGATTGATAATACCAACTGTTTCTATACGACTGGTTGGGGTAATGTCGGCGGCCGTATTCTCTGAACCGATTGGCGTTGTGGACGTTGCGGTTGGTGTGGCGGTGGCATCGTCAACGATGGCAACTGGTTGCGCCGTGGGCGTGACTGCCACTTGCCCACGCGACGTTGCCAAGATGGCGACAATCCCCAAAATGACCAAAATACCGACCAAGGGCAACAAGAGTACTGTGCGTGAGCGGCGCGGTGGCGACGGTGCCAAGATTTCAGTGCCCCCACGCATTTGCACCAACATGCGTTCGTTTTGCAGCGCGTCATCAATCGCTTCCAAAAACTCTTTAATGGTAGCGTAACGTCCCCATGGTTGTTTGCGTATGCTTCTTTCCAGGAGCTCATATGTTTGCTTAGCTAAATCTGGCCGTTTTTCTTCTAGAACCGTATTTTGCGGCCGTATTGCTTGTGAAAAAGATTGCCAGACAGAAGGAGGTTCCTGCGGTAGCTCGCCAACTAAAATTTCGTACAACATGACGCCCAGCGCATAAATCTGGCTGCGGCTGTCTAGGGGTTTTCCTTGCAGGCGTTCTGGGGCTGTGTATGGCGTGTGGGCATCGCTTTTTGTGTTAACGGCCGTACCATTCTCTATCGCTGGAATCCCTAAATCTACCAGCACAACGGTACCATCTTTCTTTAATTGGATGTTATCTGGAGAGAGATGGTAATGAAACAGCTCCATTCTTTCTGCCAATTCCAGCGCTTCTGCCAATTGGCGAACAATCTGGAGGGCGTAAATGCTGTTGGCGGGTGAGGGCTGTTCTGCTAGCTGGTTTAATCGGTTGCGGAGCGAGAAACCTTCGACCAAGTCGCGGGAAACATAAGGCCGATTATTGGGCGTTATGCCAATTTGGTAGACTTCGGCAATGTTGGGGTGTTTTAGCTGGGAGACCTTGTTCATTTTTTCGATGAACTGGTCTACATACTGTTTTTTGTTGTTATAAATTGGCAGGAGAATTTCTACCGCTACAGAGCAGTGTTCATCAACATCAAATGCCCGATAAAGATCGGTTACGGCCGTCTGCGCGATGTGGGCTTCTAACCTATATTGATCCAGTAGCTGGTCAAACAAGTTGGACGGCTTTGCCTGGCCTTTCTGGGTTTCCATCCGTTCCTAATAATCAATTTGCAAACGTTATGCAAACAAGGCCTCGCCATTATACCCAAGAAAAAACAAGCTGAAACAGTTAGGTACATCAAGCATACCAAACGAGATAGATGAAGTTGCGTAGTTGCTCGTTGGCGTTTGGCAAGGCCAATAAATTTGGTCGTGGGTCACACTCTTCCTAGAAATGCTGCCTCTTTTCAAGACATGCTGCTCCCACATTAAACATAAGTACACTTATTGGCCTCATCATAACGATGGAAAGTTGCGATCTTCCTTACGAAATGCCTTCATTTATCGTATCAATGTATCTATTCAGGTTCTCTATGAGATATGCGATTGTTTGCCTTTGCTCAGTCTGTTTACTCGACTACAAGGAATCGCATTCTATTTTTTAAGGCGTTGTGATATCTAAGGTGTATTCATCGTTGAAGTTTGCTCCGCCATCATTGATGAGCCACACATAATATGTGCCTACCGGCTGGTTGGTGAGAGATACTGTTTTTGTTGTGGAGAAATTTCCGTTTTGGCCGAGGAGTGTTAGAGTGTCGCAGCTACCTCGCCAGATAATGATTTGGCCAGCAACTGGAGCAAAGTTAGTTAACTTTACTGTAACATCAGTAGGCGAGGTCAGTGAAAACTGATACCAGTCGTGGGTGTTTTCCGCTAAAAATTGATAGGGTTGGTTAGTTTCAAGGGGGTATGCTTGGCTACAGGCGTCATTTGGTTCGCCCAGAGCGTTTTGACTTAGATAATTATTGAGCGCAACGGGCAGGTACACGGTGCGGCCGAGGGTGGTTGGTGGGTCTGTGGGCAATACTTCGATGGAAATGGCCGTTACCGTTGCCACCTCTGCTTTGGTGGTGGTTTCTGTGCCGGTTGCCGTAAACAGAATTGTGCCACTTTCAGTAGGCGTATAGGTGCAGTTGAAAACGGCCGTTTGCCCTACTGCAAGCACATCCAAAAACAGATCACAACCACTGTCTGGCTCTGAAAGAATAGTCACTTCTTCCAGGCCAGCAGTGCCACTATTGGTAAGGGTGATGTGAAAAAGCAGGTGCTCTCCCTCTGTAACAGTGGCTGCCTCTGGCGAAACAGACAGAGCGAGCAAGGGATTTACTACTGTAACCTCTACGGTTTGGCTGGCTTCTACTGGGTATTCAATGGCGGTTGTAGTGGCCTGTGCCGTTGCGGTATTAACCAGTCCGGCCTCTGCATTGGCAATTTCGCAACTGTAACTGACGGTTTCGCTAGGCTGTAGCATGGGCAAGTGGCCAGCAGCTTGGTCACAATTGCCAAAACTGCTGTTGCTGACTGCCACATTTTCCAGCACGGTGTCCCCACTATTTTCAATGGTTATTTCAACCGTGAACGGGTCGCCCTCGAAAACGGCCGTTGGCGAGACGGTTTGGCTAATTGTTATTTGCGGGTGAAAAACTTCGATGGCGTCAAAAAAGACGTTGGCAATGCTCCCATCTATATTTTGTTGCATTGCCAGAGTGAGTGTAACTGTTTGGTCTGCAAATTCACTAATATCAATAATTGCGTTGTTCCAACCTGTTGGATTGCCAATACCGTCAACGACCAACGACCAAATTTCTTCATCATCAATCGTAACAACTGCACGATCTATGTTTGCTGGACCGGGATTAGGTTTAAAGGGGTTGAACCAAAAGGAGAGCAAGGCTGCATTTTCCGCCAACGGAATTGATTGTTGGGCTCCGTTGTTACGAATAATAATTGGACTTGGGCCACATGCGCCACCCACCCATAATGTTTGTTGCCCGTCAATATTTGGGACAATGCTCGACCAATCTCCGATACCGCTGATAGGACATGGGGTGTTAAAAAATTCATCCCAATCTGAAGGTACGTTTTCAAAGCTGCCGTCGTTAATTGGCTCGGCAAAAATGATGGGTGTCATGGTAATAAATAAGGTGAGTACGAGTGTGAGGATGCCCCACGAGGGTTTGTTGTTTCTCCACTTCATTATTTTTCTCCTGAAACTACGGCTACCGCCAGCAAGAAGTCCCGGGTACAAGCAAGGACACCTCCTTCATTTTGGAAGGGGCAGGTTGCATTGTGGCTTACGACAGCGCGAAGAAATTATGGCGTGGGGGCTGGTGGAACGGTGGGCGTTGACGGCCCTGAAGTTGGTGGTGGCGGTTGTGGCGTATTGCCGGGGGAACGGCCGTTGCTGCCGGGTCGGTTGGCTCAGGCGCAGCGGGGGTGTCTGTGGGGTTTGGTGAAGCAGGTAGCCAGATTTGCTGCCCCACATTTAGTAGATTTGTCTCCAGGCAGTTAACTTCTTGCAGACGAGCCACGGTGGTGCCAGTGGCCTGACTCAACGAAGAGAGGGAGTCGTTGGCCTGGATTGTGTAGCGTACCCAGCCAAATGGGGGGGAGGGAACACAACTTGTTTCTGTTGGTTCCAAAGTGGGCGTTTCTGTTGGTGTGCTTGTGGTAGTAGCTGTAGCGGTTGGGGCAAGTTCTGTGGGTGTCGGTGCGGCCTGTACGGCCGTTGGTGAAGGTTCGTTGGTGGGCGTTTCCACTTCCTCAGTGGGGGGAAGCACCTCATCTTCGCTGGTGGCAGCTGTATCGCCTGGTTCTTGCATGGCAGGGGCTGTGTTGGTGGGGCTATTGGTGAGCGCTTCGTCGGTTTGTGGAACGGCCGTTGTGGCAACGACCGCAGGCAAAATGACTGCCTCAGGGGACGGCGTGACGTTTTGTTGGCGATTACCCCGCCCCCGCATGAGCATGACCACCAGCAGCAGCAAGAAAAGTAAAACGATGGCAGGGATGATGAATTTTCTTAGGCGCGTTTGTCGGAGGCGATTAAACAGGCGCAGCCAAATTGGTGGCGGTGGTGGCGGCGGCGCAGATTCAGCGGCGATGGCTTCATCAAACGCTTCAAGTTGTGCGTTAACCGTTTCGTACCGACTCCACTCTCGTTGCCAGATGCTATTTTGCACCAGCACATAAGTTGCTGTGGCTAAATCCGTACGCACCTGATTGAGTGGAACCTCTCTTGGGGTGCCTTTTTGCTCAAAGATGTCCCATTCGGATAACGGCAAGGCGGGTTGGTGGCCTGCCAGCAGCCGATAAACCAATATGCCCAGCGAAAAAACGTTGCTTCGCCCTGAAAGTGCCTTACCTGCTTTTTGCTCAGGAGATTGATAATCTAGCTCGGTTGGCTGCGCTTCATCTAACTGTGAGACGATGGGTGGCACAGGTGGCACGGCCAAATCCAGCAAGTATGGATTGCCACTGTCATCCAGGTAGATGTTTTCTGGGCGCAAATCGTGGTGGATTAGGCCAGTTGGGTGTGCGATGCTGAGGCCGGTCGCCACTTTTTTTACCAATTCCAGCGCGGCAATGATTTCTGTTTTGTCCGGGCTCTCCTGAGGTAGGGGTGGGGTGTTTTCTAGCTTTTCAGATAAAAATTGGCCTGAGCGGTAAGGCATAGCAGCGTACGGCCGTTTCCCATCTACCCCAAAATCCTGCAAGGGCAGCAGCGTGGCATCTTCTAGCTGTGAAAGCGTTTCGGCACGACGCTGGAACCGTTCGCTCAAGTCGGTTGATTTGGCAGCTTCTGGCTGTAGGGTCACCAAAAATACCGATTCGTCCGTTTTGGTATCTTTTGCCATATAGATGGCACTGGCCGCTTGCTCCACGAGTAGCTCGTCCAGCACGTAATGGTTTATTTGGTTGTCATTTGCTTTTTTATTACGTGTAGATGCCATGAGTTAATATTGACCAAGCTCCCGTTCTGTTCCAGAAGCGCATAAAATCGCTGGGGTTGAAACGACACCCCTTCAATTATACACATTCTTAGTTCACATAAAAATAAAGAAGTGATTGTTTATTCAGAAAGAAGCAGCAAGCTGCGATTTTCGCTGGAGAGCAACGGAGTCTTTTCATCTTCCCATTGTAAATTTACCTGCCAAACGGCCGTTCCTACCGCAGCAATATCCTCTAACTCCAATAAGATTTGGTAGCCCGTTCCAAAATTGGGCTGGTTAAGGCGGCTGGTGGCAATAACCGCATCATTTTGCCGCAGCGTAAACAGTAATTCTTGCCCCGGCAGCAGCGGTTCTGAATATTGCCAGAAAAAGGCGATACGGCCGTTCAGCGGCAGAGTGCTTTCGTTGGGTGGGCCAAAAAGGTGAATGGTGGCTTCTGGCGGCACCGTTGGGCGTGGCGTGATGGTGGGTGTGGGGCTGGGCAAAATGGTTGCCAAAAGAATGGGTGGGCGTGTGGATGTGGCGATGGGAGTGGCGGGTTGGGTTGCGATAGATACGGCCGTTGCAGCCGGCGTCTGCGGCTCTGCAGTCGTTAATGGCAGCAAATTTACCCCGATGAGCACCAGCAGCAAAGCCACCAGGGGCGCGAGTGAAAACAGGAGACGCTTTCGGTTGATTTTTCTGCTGCCATTGCTGCTCATGCGATGCCTCTGCCTCTATAAATAGACAATTGATTGCTGGCGGAATTGTCGCTTAATGTACAAACGGCGCAACTTTCGTCGCGCCGTTTGCCTCAGAAAAGAAAGAGGAGCCCCGTGTAACTTTGTGAATAAAGTTACAAACAGATTGTAACAGCATAGAAGGTAGGTTCTGCCTGATCTTTGTCACGATTGATTGGTGAGTTTCCTCATAGGCAATGGGCCGCACTCGTGTGGATCAGCTTGTGCAGACGGGGTTGGCGGTGCAGCCGCTAGCGGTGGGCGTGCATTGGTAGTTTAGCGCCATGCCAAAGTAAGGGGATGGGTCTAAGGTGTTTTCAAATTGTAGCTCGTTTAGGTAACGGCCGTTGCCGTCATCTTTCACAATCGAAAAATGCAGGTGAACCCAAATGTTCCGAGCTGCGTTGCCGTTGTAATCGCCCGTGTAGCCCAGTAGCGTCCCCTGCTCCACAAACAGCTCAGACGTACCTGGCGGGAAGGCGGGTTCAATAAAGCTATTGCCATCTCGGTCTGCCATGTGGGTATAGTACAGCCAAATTTGCTCACCTGAACGCAGCGGATCATCTGGTACGCGCACGATGATTGCGCTCCGCCAGGTGGCGTCGCGGGTTACATAGCCATCGTAGGCAGCGTAAACGGCCGTTGTGCCAGACTTCCCTTCACTAAAGATATCAATGCCCTGGTGTGGGTTGCTATTGGAGTACGGGCCGCGTGGGTCTTCGTAAAGCAGGCCAATAAAGCCATCGGTGGGCAAAATGAAGGGAGCGCCGGGGCAGATATCTTGCTGGGTGGTGATCAAGGCGTTACGTGCTTCTGCATCGCCTTGCGCCCACTGCAAAAAAGATTGATTTCGGGGATCGGTCAATAATCGTAAGTAGCCAACGCCGCGATTGAGCAAATATGCCCCCGCAACGAGCACCAACAGAGCAAGCCCTATCTTGAGGCCGCGCTGCCCTGGCGTAAAGAACCACCTGATGACCTGTTGCAATCTAGCAAAAAGTGATTTCATGCAGGCTGATTATACTGTTGAGTTGAATATTTTGTCAGGAGAGCAACCCTTCTGGGCCGAGGTGTGGCCTGAGCCACTACATAACTTCTAAAGTAATTAGGTTTGCTGAAGTTTGGCAGCCCATTGCTGAAAGTGCGCCTGGTCGCGTTTGCTAAGAAATGGATTTTGCACAGCTAGGTTGCAAATACGCAACGCATCCTCAAATTTACCTTCTCGGCGGTAAATAACGCGCAAATGTTCATACGGGAAGCGTGTAGAAACCTGGTCATGCACTGCCTGTTCGTAATGTTGACACGCTTCTTCAATGCGCCCTGCCATTTCTAGCGCCTTGCCAGCGGATAAATTCTCCAAAACGCGAGGGCGCAGTTCGCTGTAAAGTAAATCATAGGCGCGTAGCTTGCCTTTAACGGCGACGGTTTGCGCTTCTTTTTCCAATGCTTGCGATTGATTTTCAATGAAATAGAGGATGGCTTGAGCTGAAACGCCATCGGCTTGTTGCTGTTTAATTTGTGTTCGCAAGGCAGCCTCGGCCTGGGCAAAGGCATCAGTTTCTAAGGTTGTGCTCTCTTCTTTTTTCTGAAATGGCCACCATTTGGGCATGAATCCAACCCCTGTGGAAATTATGAATTATGAATGTTTTTTTGCAAGCACAAGCATAGGTTGCCTTTCTAAATTCTTGTCTTGCGGCTGAATTCTGGTGGGAATTGGGAGCTTAATCTTCGAACAGGGGGGCAATTTGAGCTACGTCTACATTGCCGCCACTTAAAATGATGCCAATACGCTGGCCTGGGGGATCAATTTTGCCCATGAAGGCGGGGACTAAGGCAACGGCCGCACTGGGTTCCACCACCAGCTTTAGGCGCGTCCATAAAAAGCGCAGTGTGGCTGCAATTTCTTCTTCGGTGACCGTTAGGATGTTGCTAACGTATTGGCGCAAAATGGGCAGGTTGTGTTCTCCTACGAAGCAAGTGCGTAGGCCGTCGGCGATGGTGTTGGAGACGGCCGTTAGCCGCACAATTTCGCCACGTTGCCACGATTGCTGGGCGTCGTTGGCTATGGCAGGCTCCACGCCAATGACACGGCAGTGGGGCTGGATAGCTGCTGCCGCCAGCGCCGTGCCGCTGAGTAAACCTGCGCCGCCCACGGGCGTAAACAGGAGGTCGAGCGGCCCAACTTCTTGCAGCAGTTCTAGAGCGGCCGTTCCCGCCCCGGCGATAATATTGGGGTTGTCGTAGGGGTGGATGAGCGTGTAGCCATGTTCCCTCACTTGCTGAGCACAGATGGCTTCTCGCTCAGCAGCCGGGCAGGAGATGATTGTGGCTCCGTAGCCCGCTGTGGCTGCTTTTTTGATGGCCGGGGCATCGTCTGGCATGACGATGGTAGCCTTTACACCAAGCAATTTGGCGGCAAGTGCTAGCCCCTGGGCATGGTTGCCGCTGGAATGGGTCACAACGCCCGCTGCTTTTTGCGCCGCACTAAGCTGGCTCACAGCATTGTATGCGCCGCGAAATTTGAACGCCCCAACTCGCTGGAAGTTTTCACATTTCAGAAAAATTTTGTGGCCTGTTTGCTGGTTAAGCGTGCGCGATGTGTGGACGGGCGTATGGTTGGCTACTTCGGCAATGCGTTTGGCGGCTTCCAGGACGGCCGTTGGTTGTGGAATTTGCAGGCTCATGCGGGAATTATAACGGCCGATTCATCTCAATGCGCCGGAACGAATCAAAATAGCCCACCTTTTGAAAGCCAAGCCATTTTGCATCTTCACTCAAATTTTCAGCAATAGAATCCTGGCGTTTGTGCCGTTGGTGCAGCACTGTCAAGATTGTTTCTGTCACTTCAGTGGGATCGCCAATGGTGACTTCTACAATGAGCCGCGTGAGCTGGAGCAGCCCTGCGTGGTACGTTACCCAGCCACGCCCCCCGTTTTTGAGCTCCACCAGCAGGGCAGACAAGTTGCGTACATTTTGTTGGGATTCGGTCTCGTTTAGCCAATTCGGTCGTTCTTCCCGGTGCGAGAGCAAAATGATGGCATCTTCATGATTAAGCGTCGTGATGCGCTTTACTTTGTCAAAAACAGCTTCTTTTAGTTGCGCTTTCGGGGCGCGTCGGGCCACAATCAGTTCACGGGTCTGTTTAAACCCAAACTTTAAAAAAAGTTGATGCGCTGGCTTGTTTCCCTTAATAACTTCTAGCCACATCATTTCTAGCGACTCGTTTTGTGCACCTTTTAGAAGACAACTCATAAGCGCGCCGCCGGTTCCTTTACGCCGACCGGCAGGCAGTACGCCCAATCGCGTAATCCAGCCGCGCCCTTGCCGCACGCCCAGCATCCCCAAACCAAGTGCTACGTCCCCCTCAACGGCCACGCAAGAATGTTCCAACGAAACATCATAAACGCGGCAATATTCCATAAGGCGCGCCACATTCATAGGCATCGGCACCATGTAATCAACGCGGGTTTCATTATAAGCGTCAGTAAGCTGTTCGTAGGTAAATTTATCTGCGGGTTGAAGATTCATGCAAGCAGGTGAAGCTACAAATTTGGTGGCGGATTTTTTGGAACACCTTCCAGGAATGCGGCAACTTGGGAAGGAAAAGATTTAACATTGATAGGTTTGGTGATACAGCCATCGCAACCATATTGTTGGGCCATCTCTAATGCTTTATCTTCTGGCCAGGCGGTAATGGCTACGATAGGTATGTCTTTCATTTCTGGAATTTGCTTTAGCAGAATGACGACTGTTTGCCCGTCCACGTCTGGCAAGCCCATGTCCACCAGGATCAAATCTGGGGTTTCTTCAATTGCCATGGTGACGCCTGTTTCACCGTCGGCGGCGTGCAGCAGCCGATAGTTGTGTGGTTCCAACACGCGCTCAACGAGCAGGCGGTTGGCGTGGTTGTCTTCTATTTGCAATATTGTTTTCATTTTTTTAGGTGGCAGGTGGGGGGACGGGGAGGTCGGCAACGGCCGTATCTCGCCATTTTTCCCCCTCTTCAATTAACATCACTGGGATGCCGTCCCGAATTGGATATTTCATGTTGGTATCGGCACAGACTAGCCAACAGTTATGCACAAGTTCCAGTTGCCCCGGATCATCCCCGTACTCGGTGGATTGCACCGCCAACGGGCAGCGCAGAATCTCTAAAAGTTGTGGGCTGATTGGCAAATCAGTGGTGTTTGTCATTCATATCCTCGCTTCTGTCTATACTTGTTTGGCAATCATACGCATCTTGGTGCTCATTCGCAAATAAGTTATCGAAACGGCAAGTAGACTTAAAGTAGCAAGCCTTGACCCACCTGTCTTAGGGTAGCCGGGCGCAGCGAAAGCCAACGGCCGAACTGATAAAGTCGGGGGACAATGAGTTACGATTGGTGGCACGAATGCGATCCGCCTGATTGTTGAAAGGCCAGGCTCCCCCACGGATGACGCGGGCAAAGCCAGTTTCTGCGCCGGCAGGTGAATTTGTTTCACTTTCAGCATAATAATTTTCGTCGTACCAGTCACCTGTCCATTCCCACAGGCTGCCAGCCATGCCATAAATGCCAAACGGACTAGCCCCGTTGGGTAGTGCATCAACGGGTTTCAAGTTCTCGTAGCTATCGCTTTGGAACACGGCCAAATCGCCGAGAGGGTCTGGTATGTTGTTGCCCCAGGGATAGATACGGCCGTCTGTACCCCTGGCTGCATACTCCCATTCTGCTTCTGTTGGCAGGCGTGCCCCTACCGATTCGCAGTAAAGCTGTGCCCCAAACCAGCTTACATGGTTGATGGGATAGTTGGCAAAACCGGTGACGGCAAAAAATTGAACAGAGCCATCTCCAATATCTTGCTGTGACAAATAACTTGTGTAGCCTGCCAGCTCTTGCGGCCAGGCGCAATCTACACCCTCGCAGGCGCGGGCGTAGGCACCAATTCGGTTGAGGAAGGCCGCATATTGCTCTACGGTTACTTCGTATCTGTCTATGTAGAACTGTGGCAGCGTTACCTCATGCTGCGGCCGTTCATCTGAACTAGCGGAAAAATCATCCTCGGCCGCACCCATCGGGAAGGTTCCAGCAGGAATGAGCACCATTTCCATGCCGTCTTGCTCACGGATGATGGTGGATGGGTAGCGGTTCGGTGTGGCGGTCGCTGTGGGTGTGCTGGTTAGTGTGGGTGTTGGGGTGACAGTTGGTGTGGCGGTGGGTGCGGGGCTGGGCGTGTGGGTAGGTGTGATTGTATAGGTGGCCGTGGATTCAGTTAAAACGGCCGCTGCTTGCAATGGGGTAGGTGTAGCGGGTACGGCCGTTGGGGTAGGGGTGGCAACGCCTAGAAATCCCGCAAACTGCTGGCTGATGGGCGAATTGCCCGCCAGCGTAAAAAGTAAAATGGAGGCTGTTAGCAACACAACTGCCAGCAGCAAAAAAAGTAGCGACCGGCTACGCCAGAAGTCTGCCCGACCCGCCAGCCGAAACGCTTGCTTTACGCCGTGACTACCCTGAAGATCATACGTGGGCAAGGCACTACTGCCGTTGGACGATGAGAATTTGTGGACGGTAGCTACATCTGCGACAGTAATCTGGCTAAGATTGTATTGCTGTTGGTGCTCATACAAATTATGACACAGTTGCTGTGTTTTGTGGGGATGACCTTTGGTGATTTGGTAAATGTATTGGGCCACATCTTGAACGAGCGTGTAGGTAACTGGCTGACGCACCAGGGCAATGGTTTCGTCTTCATCCAGTGGGGGCAATTCATAAAATAGGCCATCTTGCAATGCGAGATGTTCAATGATGTGATCCTGATCTTTGTCTGAGCTGGTGATGGCAAAAATAACGTGAGCTGTGGTATCTGTTGAAAGGTGACGATGTAAATTTGCCAATGTTTCAGTTGGCAGCCCCTCGGCTGTTGCTTGTTCTAGCAGCAGGTGGGTGTTGTCGAACAAAAAGAGGAGGCGGCGTTGGCTGGTTTGGCTGAACGGCCGTCTCTCATGCAAGATTTTTTCGGCTGGGAGTAAGAATTGCTGTTGCAATGCTTTGGGAGAATCGGCAATAAAGTCTGTATGGTTGAGCGTATGTAGCTCGATGTTGTACCGTGCCAACGTATTGAGACCCGCATTGGCAATATCCCAGTAAAGCGCACTCAGGCTGTCTAGCGCTGTCTCGGCAAAATCTACATAGATGCCCAAAAAGGGCGGATTGAGGGTGCCAGTTTCTAGCTGTTTTAGAACGGCCGTTTTACCAAATTTGGCTGGCCCGTGCAGAATAATTGGTTGGTCAGCAGAAAGATCGGGCGCAGTTTGGTCGAGTAGCCAGGCAAACAACGCCTGTCGCCCAAAAAAAAGGGGGCCGCTGTAACCGTTTTGATGATATGGATTCCCGATGGTTGTCGCTTGATTCATAAGTATAAAATAAGCAGCCTGATTGTGATTTGCTTGGCTACTATTTTATGTGTAAATGGGTCTGGTTACAATGTGCCTAACAAAAGCCTGTAATTAAACGGTCACTTTACTCAACTCTGCCAGAGCAATTTGTACACGTTGGTATTCTACCTTGATTTGGTTGAAAGTTTGGGGAGCTTCTTCGAGCTGCTCCGCTTTAGCCATTATTTCTAGTTTGCGGCTCAATGCAGAAAGCGGCACCATGCCCATGCTGGCACTGGTTCCTTTTAATGTGTGGGCCGCGTGCCGGATTGTCTGGCTGTCTTCTACCCGCACAGCTTCTTCTAGCGTTTGCATTAGGGTGGCTGCATCTTCCAAGAAGATGGGGGCCATCATATCTAGGAATTCATGGGTATCTTCACCCACAAGCTGCGCTAATTCTACAAGATCAATTGGCTGGTTTGTCGGTGTAGGGGCAACCGCTTCAGTTTGAGAACGGATGGGTGAGCTAATGGGCTGTTCATGAAACTGAACGCTCTGGTAGAGTACTTCGACCAACTGGTTGATGGTAACTGGTTTGCTGAGGTATTGATTCATGCCAGCAGCAAGATAAGTTTCACGATCCCCAGGCAGAGCATGGGCTGTGATGGCAACAATGTACGGCCGTTTCCCCCCTTCATAGTTTGCCAAAATTTGTTTTGTGGCGGCCACCCCGTCCATTTCTGGCATTTGAATATCCATGAGGATCATGTCGTAGGTGTGCTGCTTGGTTATTTCTACGGCGATGCGGCCGTTTGTGGCTGTATCTGCTTTGTATCCTAATTTGTCTAGCATGTTTTGAATGACGCGGCGATTCAGCTTGTTGTCTTCAACCAACAGAATGGTTAGCGGATAGCGCTCTGCCATGCTTTCTCCCAGTTCGCGCCTGGGTTTTGTGCCAGAACCAACTGACAAAATGTTCATGAGCAAATCGTATAGCTGAGGCCCTTTGACCGGTAGAGTGAGCGTGCTGGCAAATAGTCCTGGTTCGTTTTGCATTACCTGAAGAAGTGTCTCTTCTTGCTGGCCCATTAAGATTGTGGGCAAAGGTGTGTTGGTTTCATTATTTTTTAGCCGGGTTAAAATGGATGAATCATTTTGCCAAACGGCCGTATCCAACAGTGCCATATCAAATGGCAGCGAATGATCTACCCAATAAATCGCTTCTTCGGTACTGCCAGCTACGTAAACTTCCACCCCTACCATCCGCGCCTCTTTGCTCAATTGTCGGCGCTGTGCGGCTGCATCTGTAATAATGAGCAGCCGTTGGCCAGCTAGCGAAGCATTGTGCTTGCGTAGAGTAATGACAGGGCTTCCTGGTGCTGCGGCAAGACCCATTTGCACAGAAAAGTGAACCGATGTGCCTTTGTTCAGCTCTGAAAGTAGGAAAATATCACCACCCATACATTCTACAAGCCGTTTGCAAATGGCCAAACCGAGCCCATTGCCGCCGTGTGCGCGCGTTAAAGACCCATCTACTTGCTGAAACGGGGAGAATAGCTGCGAAATCTGCTCGGCAGCAATACCAATGCCGGTGTCGCGCACGACAAATTCCAGCATAATTCCTGCTGTCTTCTGAATATGGGTAACTGCAATATGAACGCTGCCCTCTTCAGAAAACTTGATGCCGTTTTCCAGCAAATTCACCAATATCTGCCGCAGCCGCACAGGGTCGCCAGCAAGCATGGTGGGGATGCCTTCCTCGATGTAGTAGGTTAGCTCAATCATTTTATCGCTAGCAGCCTTTTGCACAGCCTCTACTGCGGCCTCTATACAATCAACGAGATTAAAGGGCTGGTTGCTGAGGCTCAGGTTGCCTGCTTCCAGGCGGGCAAAGTCCAGAATGTTGTTGATGAGACCAACAAGTGTGTTACTGCTTTGGGCGATGACATCTATCATTTCGTTTTGGTTGGCGTTCAGGCTGGTTTGCCGCAACATTTCCGCCATGCCCACTACAGCATTGAGCGGTGTGCGAATTTCATGGCTCATGTTGGTGAGGAAATGGTTTTTGGCCCGGTTGGCAGCTTCGGCCGTTTCTTTGGCTTGTTGCAACAGGCTTTCAGTCTGTTTGCGCTGGGTGATGTTTTGCAGGGTAATAAGACGGCCGTTTGCCTGCTTGTTTGTGGTTTCCAGAGGTGTGATGGCAGCCTCGAAGAAGGTTTGATCAATGGTTAGCTCTAGCGTGGCTGTCTGGCTATTTTTTAGCGCAATTTCCAATGGTACCCAGCTTGGGTGGTTGACGGCAAAGGGTTGCCCCAACAGGTCGTTTTCTTCTTTTTGCAGCAGGGCAACGGCCGTTTCGTTTACATCCACCACCCGATTGTGATAATCTAGCACAATGACGCCGCTTTCCAACTGTTCTACCACACGCTCACGCGCAACAGGCACAATATCCAAGAAGTTAAACCGGAATAGGGCTATGGTAAAGAGAAATGAGGTAACAGCAAAGGCAAATGGGGTGAGGTCCAGATGAGGAAAAGGGTTGCTGTTTGTAATGTATAAAACATTGCCTAGCCAGGGAGACAAGCTGCCGAGTAAAATCAGAATAATTTGCCCTCGAAATTGATGGGGCGCGGTGATGATCTTTTGCAGTAAAAAAAAGGTGCTGGTGGTCAATAACAGATAAATGTACCCAATATTTACCCAAAACCAAAAACCGTGTTCCAGAACCAGGTATGTTAAATTATTTTGCTGACTTAACGACGTGGTATGCCAAACAAGTCCGTGTTGCTCATTTGTCCAGACGAGCAACAGGGTAATAAAAGGGACGATGAGCAGAACGGCCGTAAATTGTGACGGCTTTTTTATTTTATGGAACGCACCCATATATTTGAGGGTAAAAAGCAGGTAGGCTACCGGGATGAGGACAATGCCAAAATATTCAACTTTTGCCCAAAGTAATTTGCCTGACAATGTAGGGGCGTTCAGTTCAAAAGCATAGGCAATTACCCAACAACTGATTGCCAATAGCAGCAATAGCAAGTCGCGGCTGCCGGCTACCCGTTGCTGCCGGTAAGCGAACGCAATAGAAGCCAGCATAATTAGCCCTGTAACGGCGAGTGGGACGGTGTAAGGAGACAGAGACGCGTTCATAATGCCAATTTACTGCTCTCCCGCCTGTAATGATGCGTGGCATTGTTGCAGTGCACGCTGCAATTCTGGTATTCGAACGGGTTTGCTAACGTAATCGTCCATGCCCTGACTCAAATATTTTTCGCGGTCTCCAGCCAGCGCATTGGCTGTCATGGCAATGATGTACGGTTGGTTGCGCCCAATCAGCTCGTCCCGGATATGTAGCGTTGCCTTTAGGCCATCCATTTCTGGCATTTGTATATCCATCAGAATGACATCGTACGGCCGTTGCAGCACCGCCTCAATTACTTCTAAACCATTGCCGGCCACATCTGCCCGGTACCCAAGCCGTTCTAGCATACGCAGGGCTACTTTTTGATTGATGGTGTTGTCCTCAGCTAGCAAAATCCGCAATGGATACTGTTCACCCAGCGAGGCATCGAACATTCCCTTTTTTTCTTGTGGGGAAACGGCCGTCTGTGTGTCAGAAAAAATCTTCACCAATGTGTTAAAAAGAATAGAGGGCTTGACCGGTTTTGTGAGGCACGCATCAAACAACTGGCGTTGTTCAGGGGACAACATTTGCCCAATTGATGAAAGCAACACCAGTGGCAACGCAGGTTGAAAATACGTCTTGCGGATAATTTGCGCCAGCATGACACCATCAATATGCGGCATTTGCATGTCCAGCACAGCCACATCAAATTTCATCTTTTCTTTTAGTGCAGATATCGCCTCTGCGCTGGTGCTAAAACAGTGCGGAATCATCTGCCAAGAGTCAGCTTGTTTTGCCAATATTGTTCGGTTAGTTAGATTATCGTCCACAATGAGTATGTGCTTGTTGTGCAGAACATTCCCAGCAGGCAGTTTGTCCGGATCCTTAATAAGCGGTACTTCTTCGACCTGAATGGTGAAATGGAATGTAGAGCCTTTACCAACAACGCTTTCAACCCACATTTGCCCATCCATCAGTTCAGTTAAACGTCTAGAGATAGCCAGGCCAAGACCTGTGCCCCCATACTGGCGGGTTGTAGAAGCGTCTACCTGACTAAAAGAAACAAATAACCTATCTAGACGCTCTGAGGGAATGCCAATGCCTGTATCCTTAACAGCTATATGAATCTCGTGCTTGGCATTTGGCAATTTCTCGCTAGAGACAAAGATGATAATTTCACCTTTGTGGGTGAATTTCACAGCATTGCTAACCAGATTTACCAAAATTTGCCGTACGCGGGTGATGTCGCCTTGAATATATGGCGGAACACTGTCCTCCATAAAATACGCCAAATTGAGCCCCTTGCGGCTGGCTTTGGAGTTAAGCAAATCTAATGCCTCTTCTACGCAGCTACGCAGCTTAAATGGCTGCTCTTCTAGTTCCAGCTTTTCCGCTTCAATTTTGGAAAAGTCCAAAATATCGTTGAGCACGCTTAGCAGGGCTTCGCCACTGCGATGGGTGGTTTCTACAAAATCCTGTTGCTCTCCTGAAAGTGACGTGTCTAGCAAAAGGTTGGTAAGCCCAATGATGGCATTGAGCGGGGTGCGAATCTCATGGCTCATATTGGCTAAAAAGGCGGATTTGGCCCTGTTGGCTTTTTCGGCAGTTTCTTTTGCTTCTAGCAATTCTTGGGCGCGATGGCGTAACTGTTCGTTCAGGAGACCATTTAGCAAGGCAAGGCTGGCATGTTCGGCAAAGACTTGGGCAACGGATATGGCACGGCTGTTAAAAGCGTCTTTTTCGGGGCTTTGCATATCCAAAGCCCCGACAATTTGGTCGCCGACTTTCAGCGGGATAACAAGCTCGGTGATGGTTTTGTTATCAAACGGTAGGTGGCGCGGGTCCAAGCGAACATCGGGACTGTAGATGACTTGGTTAGAGCGAACGGCCGTAGCAATAAGCCCCACACCGTCCAGGGGAATTGTTGGAGCAACTTCATGGGTGAAATGACCGGCAAACGCATGGCGAATGAGCCGATTTTTGTCCCACTCTTGCCGCCGTACCACGTTGTTATGCAACTGTATTGGTTTTTCCAGCAGCAGCACGCTGCAATCTGCAAAATCAAATTCTTCAATTAGATTATTAGCAATTTGGAGAGCAAGCTCTTCTAAACTGTTATAAGTTAGTAATTGGGTGGCGGCGCGATACAAGGAAGATAGCTCACTTTCTGCCTGCTTGCGGGCGTTTAGTTCATCTTGTAGCTGGGTATAGAGCTGGGCATTAGAGAGTGCCTGGCCAGCGGTTGCCATGGCTTGTTGTACTAGGTTCAAGTCGGCTTGGGTAAACTTTCGCTCCACAAGCGAATCCATGCCGAAAGTGCCAATAACGCGCCCACCAACCAAAATAGGCGCGATGAGTAGGCTAACGGTGCCTCTAAATGCCAAGGCTTCACGGGAGTTTTCCATGAGTGGACTGGTATGGATATTTTCTATTGTGAGGGGTTTGCCAGTTTTGATGACTGTCTCAGTGGCCAGATTGCCCTCGACCGGAAAAACCACCCCAATGCCGGACGGCCGTCCTTTGGACAGATATTCAGCAACGACATGGACTTCAGTTTCGTCGGCATTCAATATGGCCACAGCCGCCTGGGGCACATCAAACGCCTCCGCTAATCTCTGGCAAATTGATTCCAATAATTCAACTGGGTTAAGCAGCGAGGATGCTTTTGCCAACAATTCGTTAATTAGGGTATGGGCTAACAGCTCTTGGTCGTAGGAATGGAGGGTTTCATCAACCCTCTCCAGAAATAGCTGCCACTGTTCAGCAGAAGGCGGAGATTCATCGGTTAACTTCAGCTTATTTAACTGATACTGAAGATCTTCGTGTCGCATAATTGTTTGTGGGAAACATCAGCCTCTCATGAATAAGCTGGCAACATTTTGGCTTATTTCTTACACGATGCCACTAAAATAAAAAGGCTCGTAAGGCTTGCTGAACTTTGGCGTATTCTGCTTCTAAAATGGCTAGGTTGTTGTCTAAGAGATGAGTTGCTTCTTGTTTGCTGTTTGTTTCAACAGCCAGACACAAATGGGCAAATGTTGAAAGGCCTATGGTAGCACTGCTTCCCTTTAACGCATGAGCAGCCATGCTGATAGAAGCATAATTTTGGCTGTTAAGCCCCTCCTTCATTTGATCCATGAGTGGAACAGCATCTTCCAGAAAAATAGATGCCATTTCATCTAACGTCTCAGGTGATGCCTCTCCCATTACTTCTGCCAACGCGCGTTTTATATCATTTTGGAGTTGAATGATACTGTGTTGGGAAGCGACCGTATTTACGATTGTGCTGTTTATTTGGGTCATCATAATGTTCCCTCAGGGCAAAATATATGAATAATCAACATCCTACTCATTGTATGGCTTGGGAACTTTAGCGACACTCCCGCAATGGTACCATCCAATCCCCAAATCGCCGTGCGTAGGTACTATAGATACTGCTGTTGTTCAAAGTCGTTTTTTCTGACTGACTGCATAAAATAGCGTACCGATTACTTTTGACGGTTTATCTAACGAAAAGGAACGTATGCAACAAATTTGGATTCAAAAAGCTGGCCCCCCTGAACTATTGCAGGTGCAGGAAGGCCCTGATCCCATCCCACGTAGCGGGGAGGTGCGGATTCGGGTGGAAGCTGCTGGCGTTAACTTTGCTGATATTTTAGGGAGGCTGGGTATTTACCCAGATGCGCCTCGTTTGCCCTATGTACCCGGCTACGAAGTAAGCGGCAAAATTGACCTGCTGGGTCAAGGGGTTCCAGATTTCCGGGAAGGGGATGCAGTTTGTGCCCTAACACGCTTTGGCGGCTACAGTAATGTGGTTTGCGTGCCCTACAAGCAAGTGTTCAAGCGGCTCGATTGGATGAGCGCTCAGGATGGTGCTGCCCTTCCCCTGACGTATCTAACCGCGTACATGATGCTGGTGGTGATGGGGTCAGTGCGGGCCGGGGACAAAGTGCTTATTCATGGTGCAGCGGGTGGTGTGGGGCTGGCTGTGCTAGATTTATGCCGCATTTTGGGTGCAGAAACGTTTGGCACTGCCTCGCCAGAAAAGCATGATTATCTGCTCTCGCATGGCCTGAATCACGCGATTGATTATCGCAACCAAGATTATGAACGCGTGGTGATGGATTTGACAGGCGGCAAGGGGGTGCATGTGGTGTTGGATCCATTGGGTGGCATTCATTGGCCAAAAAATTACCGACTTTTGCTGCCAAGCGGCCGTTTAATTCATTTTGGCGTTAGCAGCTTAGCGCCAGGCAAGCGCCGCTCCTGGTGGTCGGTTTTTCGCGGGTTGGTTATGCTGCCATTTTATACGCCGCTCAAGCTCATGAATGACAACAAAGCGGTGATTGGGGTAAATTTAGGGCATATGTGGGAGCAAGCGGGAATGATGCAGCCGTGGATGAAACAGATTATTGCTTGGTATGATGAAGCCTTGTTCCGCCCCAAAATTGACCGGACATTTTCATTTGCTGAAGCAGCAGCGGCGCACCATTACATACAAGATCGTAAAAATATTGGCAAAGTGCTGCTGCTGCCGTAATGTAAAAATCAAGCGATCTGACAGGTTTTTGACAACCTGTCAGATCTTAAGCGTTTATGCCGTACGGCGTTTCCATTCCAGGAAGATGCCCGTGCCGATGAGTGCTAGCCCGAATACGGCCGTAACCCACACAAACAAATTTCCGTTACCGCTGCTGGCTGCTGCCCCAGATTCAGGCAGAATAATGACAGCATTGGTGCCTTCGCTAACGCAAAAGTCATAGCCAGTCTGCACCAAGCCATCTTCTGGAAAAACAGGTGCAAAGCGGGGATTTTCTGAAGTAACTACATACTTTTCAGGATCAGGTTGGGCCGTGACGCGCCAATAACTTTGCCCGGCCGCCGCCAGACCGTATGTGCCATTTTCGGCGGTGGTTAAGGTGACAACCGTTGCTTCATCGCTGCTCACAAACTCAATGGTGACGCCTTCTACTGGCTCTTCCCCTTCCACCCCGGTATTCACACACACGCCGTCTCCATTGACATCTTTGTAAACGGCACCGCTAATGGAGCCTCTTTCATCTGTTTGGGCCTGGACGGTACCTGCCAGAAGAAGCAGACAAGCAGTCAGCAATAGAATTACTAACCCGGTACGACGATTTCGTTTCATTACAAACCTCCTAATAAAGTTAATCAAACAATCAATTTGACCCAGAATCTGTTGGACGGGCGACGACAATAAGCCGATGAGAATTATCCGTGTGTGGCCAGCAAGTGACCAGGGTGAGCCGCTCATCGCTGGTTGGCTCAATCCATTGGGCATTTTCCAGACGTGTCGCCAAAGGCTGATCCCGCTCTGGCAAAATTTGGACATCGGTCACGGTGAAATTATGGGGGAGTTCGTCATCGTAGACCACAATTTCTGCGCCGACTTCTAAATCAACCAATTTGCCAAACACTTCGCCAAAAATGTTATGGTGTCCGTTTAGCACGGTGTTACCTGGTTGCCCCAGCGGGGCGCTGCTGTTGTGCCAGCCCGCCTGGTATGTTTCAGGAACTTGCCACTGGTATACAGTTTGTTCGCCGCTTTGGATGGCGGTGAGACCGACATTTACCACTGGGGCATCTACCGCAATACTGGGAATGACAATGCGCTGCGGCTGATTGGCCAGACTGCTCACCTGAGCATCGTCCAGGCTAACGAACCCTTCTGGCAAACTAATTTCGGTGGCGACGTTGGTAGCTGCTGCTTCTGTGGTGGCTGTTGCGTTGGGAATGGGCGTAATAACGACGGTGATGACGGGAAGGGGGGGGTTGGCAACGGCCGTTTCCTGCATAGGTGGTCTAAATAGCAAAATGGAAGCGGTTGTTAAAACCACAATTAGGCCAATTGTAATAAAAACAATCCCCATGGGAACCACTTTTTCGCCTGAATCTTGCTGAGTCATACGGCATCAGTATAAACGACAAAATGGTTTATGTAAAGCAACCGAGATCATGCAGCCTGCATTGCTTTTATCAGCGCGGGCAAAATTTCGCCAGAGGGCCCGGTAAGCACCTCATCTGCCCAGCGGGTTAGTGGAGTGGGCTGCGGGTTCACTTCAACTAGCAAGGCCTGATTTTCCAGGGCATACAAGGGCAGCGAGGCGGCTGGGTGTACCAACGCAGAGGTGCCTACAGAAAAGAAGATATCGCAGGATTGGCTAGCGTGTACGGCCGTCGTCAGCGCATGGGCCGGTAAATTTTCTCCAAACCACACCACATTCGGCCGTAGCAAGCTACCACAAGTGGGGCATTTTGGCGGCACCGCATCACTTTCTGGCAGTTGCGCCACAAAATGGCCGTGTGCGTAACATTTTGATTCCATAATGTTGCCGTGTAAACAGATGACATTTTTGCTGCCTGCCTGCTGGTGCAGCCCATCCACATTTTGGGTGATGAGTGTAAGTTGCGGCACCAGATTGGCTAACTCAACCAACGCCAAATGGCCTAGATTGGGAGTTGCCCGGTTAACCAATTCCCGCCGCCAAGCGTACCATTCCCACACCAGCTTGGGATTGCGCTGAAACGCTTGCGGTGTCGCCAACTCTTGCGGATCGTATTTAGCCCAGAGGCCGGTTTGCGCTTCGCGGAAAGTAGGAACGCCACTTTCCGCAGAGATGCCTGCCCCGGTAAGCACCGCAATAGATTGGGCGGTTTTTAATTTTTGAATGAGCATGCCCGGAAAACGAAAATTGTCTGACATATGTTTTTCTTTATAATGAGAAGAATCTCATGACCTCATTCCCAACGGAGCACCGACTTGAGTCAAGAAACACCTCAGAAACCACAATTTGCCCATAAAATTGAAGAAGAGTTTGCCCGTATCCTTGATTATTACGGAATTGAATGGGAGTATGAACCTCGAACCTTCCCTTTGGTTTGGGATGATGATGGGAACGTCACCACCGCATTTTCTCCCGATTTTTATTTGCCTGGTCAGGATTTGTATGTTGAGTTGACGACATTGCGGCCCAAGCTTATTCGGCATAAAAACCGCAAAATTCGCCAGATGGCTGAATTATACCCCGATATCAACGTAAAATTGTTTAAGCGAGATGATTTACGCAATTTGATGATCAAGTTTGGCTTAGATGGCGAGGCTGCGCCTATTGTAGGTACAGACGCACAGGACAATGATAAATGATGGTTTCACTTCCGCCAGAAGCATATGGCGAATTGCATGAGGGTATTTCCAGGGTGCTTTTTTCTGCTGAAGCGATAGCAACGAGGGTCGCTGAGTTGGGGCAGCAGGTGTCTGTGGATTATAACGGCCGTTACCCCCTGCTAGTTGGCGTACTCAATGGCGTTGTCCCTTTCATGGCTGATTTACTACGCGTGATCACCATTCCAGTGGAGGTAGATTATCTGGCTATTGCTAGCTATTCAGCCGAAACGCGCGAGCGCGGTTTGGTGCGTCTGGAGAAAGATTTGAATGAAACCATCAAAGATCGGCATCTGTTATTTGTAGAAGATATGATTGATACTGGCCTTACCCTCAACTACCTGCTGCAAAATTTACGCGCCCGCGAACCTGCCAGCATTGAAGTATGCACCTTGTTCGACAAATCGCGTCGTCGCCTGATCACTTTGCCGATTAAATATAAAGGGTTCGACCTTCCTGATCGCTTTGTAGTGGGATACGGATTAGACTACCGGGGAAAATACCGCAACCTGCCTTTTGTTGGCCTCCTTAAGCCAGAAATATTTCAGCCCAACAACAAGTAAAAGAGCGCACTGGATAGCCTAGGCTGTGCCACAAAGCCGGCGCGGTTGGAAAACTAGCCGGAGCATCTGGATTGTTGCAAAAAAAGAAAAACGCACCCTGCGAAGAGTGCGCCTAAAAAGCGAGGAGCCCCAAGTAACCATCTGGTACTTTACCGCTTCCATTGGTTTTGAGCGACAATTGCCTCTCATACCCTTTGGAACTTGCCTGCTAACTCATGTGCAACTACCAACTTATATAAATATGATATATCACACATTTTGTTAGAAAGTCTTGCTTTGGCTACTTAAACTGTTGTTCTGAATATTTTTCAATATTTTGAACTTTTAGTTTAAATCTCCGTAGCTTCGGTAAAAAACCGTCCAATTTCTCGGAGCTTCCTCTATCCTGTGGAGAAAGTAGCCAGGTACTTTTTTCCTACAAGATAGAGGAAGTATATATTGTTGCATGCGTAACCGTCTACTGATCTTTGTCTGGCAAAGATATGACAAAAATCATATTTGGTGCCTAAATTCCCAAGATCAATTTAGCTAGCGAGAAGTAAATAAGTAAACCTGTCGCATCCACAATAGTGGCAATCATTGGGCCACTAATGACGGTGGGGTCAATGCGAAAGCGGTCTGCCAGGATGGGGATGACGGTAGCTACAGTTGTAGACCAGATGACGATAATGGGCAGCGTGAGTGCCACCACCAGCGCCACGTCGAAGCCTGTGTTCCACAGCAGGGCGCGGCCAATCCCAACTGTACCCATCACCAGTCCCAGCAGCAATCCTACAGAGACTTCACGCCGCCAGGCTGCGCCTAAGTTGCTCAACCGTACTTCATCGAGAGTGATGGCGCGGATGATGGTGGCAACGGTTTGGGAGCCAGCGTTCCCGCCTGTGCCGGTGACGAGCGTAATGAAGAAACCAAGCGCCACAACCACATCCAGCTCATGCTGGAAAAGGCGGATCACCTCGCCAGAGAGGGTAGAGGCGACAAAGAGCAGCAGCAACCAGCCAATGCGCTTACGTACAATTTGGAAGACGGAGACAGCAAAATAGGGCTGATCGAGCGGCTCTGAGCCACCAAGCCGTTGAATATCCTCGGTAACTTCTTCCTCAAAAATGTCCAGCACATCATCCACGGTGACGACGCCGAGCAGTTCGTTGGTTTCGCTGACGACGGGGACGACAAAATAGTCGTAGCGGGAGACAAATTCGGCTAGCTCTTCCTGATCGGCGGTTGCGGGGACAGAGGCAACGTCGCCACTCATCAGCGATTCGATAGTAGCGTCTGGTTGTGAAAGGATGAGCACGCGCAGGGGGACGACGCCTATGAGCTTGTTGTCGCGGTCAACCACATAAAGGTAGTGCAATGTTTCGGCATCTTCTAGCGAGCGTAGGTAATCAAACGTTTGGCGGACGGTCCATTGGCGGCGCAGGGCGACCACATCGCGGGTCATGAGGCGGCCTGCGGTTTCTTCTTCGTAGGCCAGCAGTTCCTGCACCTCGGCCGCTTCTTCTGGTTCCATCAGGCCGATAAGCTTGTCGGAGATTTCGTCGGGCAAATCCTCCAGGAACTCGGCGGCGTCGTCCATGGGGAGTTCGTCGAGGAGGTCTGCCAGCCGTTCGTCGTCTACTTTTTCTACAAGCTCTTGCCGCACCAGGCCCCCGGATTCATCCAGCACTTCACTGGCTATTTCGATAGGGAGGAGTTCAAAGATGGTTACGGCTGTTTCTGCATCAAGCTCATCCAACAGTACAGCAATGTCAGCTGGGTGGACTCGCTCTAGCCGAGTTTGCAATTCGGGTAGCTGGCCCGCTGCCACAAGCTGCTCGACATCTTCAGTTGGGAAGTAATTCATTGCTGTTTCATCCATAGTGGAAATCCTTTGATCATAAGCGTTACATAGAGAACCATAGAGAAATCTGTAGGTTCGTATTCATGGCTGTAAACGTAGTCGGTGGACGCTCTTGTGAGGGTAGCCCTCCCATTATATCCCACTAAATTCGTGATACAATCCAAAGGGAAGGAGATTGTGATGATACCCTTGCTGTTGCTGATCAACTTTTTGCTGATGATTGGGATACCCATCTGGCTGGGAATCTGGCTATCTCGCAAGCTAAAAGCGAGCTGGCAGCTCTTTGCCATTGGCGGTGCGGCCTTTGTTTTGGCCCAGGTTGGGCATCTGCCCTTTAATTGGCTCATTTTGCAGCAGCTAGAGTGGGTGACTGCCGATAATTTGCTGCTCTACGTTACCTTTTTAGGGCTGTCTGCTGGTACTTTTGAAGGTGTGATGCGCTATATTTCCTTCCGATTTTGGGCCAAGAAGGCACGCAGTTGGGGTAGCGGCATGATGGTAGGTGCGGGACATGGCGGCGTTGAAGCAATGATTCTGGGGGTGCTGGGCTTAATCAATTTCATAGTCTTATTTGGATTGCGCGAAGGGTATTTCGCGGGCATTTTGGCATCTGTGCCTGAAGACCAGCTTTATTTAGTAGATGAGCAGATTGAGGCGCTGTTTGGCGTCCCGCCAGCGATTGCCGTATTTGGGGCATTGGAGCGATTTTTTGCCATTTTGCTCCATTTGTCAGCATCGTTGTTGGTGATGCAGGTTTTTGTACGGAAGCAGCTACGTTGGTTAGGGGCGGGCATTTTGTGGCATGCGCTAATTGATGGTGTGCTGGTGTATGTGGTTATTACACAAGGGGTGATCATGGCCGAAACGGTGTTGGGGGTGATGAGTGGGGTGAGTTTGGTGATTATTTTTTGGCTGCGTCGCCCAGAACCTGTTGAGCCTGTTTTGGGGCCATTGCCAGCACTTGAGCCTTTAAGGTCAATCGAGATGTCGCAAGATTCTTTAGATCAAAGTAAATATTCCGGCTGAATTCGTGTAGCGACTTTGAGGATGTGCATATGATTGAGACAATAAATTTAACGAAACGGTTTGGGGAGAATACGGCCGTTGACCGTCTTACCCTCTCCATTTCCGAAGGTGAAGTGTTTGGCTTTTTGGGGCCAAATGGGGCAGGTAAAACAACTACGGTACGCATGTTGGCGGGTCTCATTTCGCCCACGGCAGGCGGTGCCACGCTGCTGGGCCACAAGCTAGGCGAAGCGGATATCGAAATTCGGCGCAACGTGGGCATCCTTACCGAAACGCCCGGCATGTATGAACGGCTCTCAGCCCTCAAAAACCTGACGATTTACGCAAAGTTATACGAGGTGAAGGATGTTCCCGGACAGGTAGAGAAATATTTGCGGATGTTGGGCTTGTGGGAGCGTCGCAATGATGCCACCGGGACGTTTAGCAAGGGGATGCGCCAAAAGCTGGCCATTGCCCGTGCCTTGCTGCATGAGCCGCGCATTCTTTTTTTGGATGAGCCAAGCGCGGGGTTAGACCCAGAAGCCGCTCGGCTGGTGCGCGATTTCATTGGCGATGTGAAGGAGCAGGGACGCACTATCTTTTTGACCACGCACAATTTGGACGAGGCGGATCGCCTGTGTGACCGAATTGCCGTGTTCAAAAGTCGGCTGCGGGTGCTGGATACGCCAGAGGGTTTGCGGCAGCAGTTATACGGCCGTCAAGTCGTCTTCCACTTAGCTAATGAGGCGCAATCAGGCGTGCCAATTCTTGAAGATTTAGCTTACGTCAAAAAAATTGAGGCGATTGAAAATAAGCTGCTGGTTGCCGTAGATGACCCCGAAACGCACAATCCGGAAATGATTCGGCTGCTGGTGAATGGTGGGCAAAACGTTCAGTTTGTGGGCGAGCTGCGCCATTCGCTAGAAGAGATTTACCTCCAGCTAATCAACCGCGAGGAGGTGGCTGATGGACAAAATTAAGACGATTATCAACAAAGAGTGGGCAGAAGTGTTTAAGAACAAGCTGGTTTTGTTCTCTGTTGCCTTTCTGCCTCTACTGCTAACTGCGTTGCCTTTGATAACCATCTACTCCATGCAGGGTTTGGCACCAGAGGAGATGGCCAGCACCACACAAGGCACGCCCGACGAATTTTTTGGGGATGTGTGCATTGGGCTAAATGAAGCGGACTGCACGACGGTGTACATGCTGAACATTTTCACGCTGTTGTTTATGATTTTGCCGGTAATGGTCCCAGTAACGATTGCCGCCTACAGTATTGTGGGGGAAAAATCAACCCGAAGTTTGGAGCCTCTTTTGGCCACGCCTATCACCACACTAGAGCTGATTTTGGGTAAGGGGATAGCGGCCATTTTGCCTGCGGTTGTGGTAACGTGGTTATCTTTTGGCATCTACCTGTTTGCGGCGCGATTGATGACCAACGCGACAGTTTTTGCCCGAATGATTGATCCAATGTGGCTGTTGGCCGTCTTTCTGGTGGGGCCGCTGCTGGCGGTGCTGGCGGTCTGCGCGGCGATGATGATCTCATCCCGCGTCTCTGACCCGCGCACGGCAGAGCAGCTTTCTGGCGCGGTGATGCTGCCCATAATTTTGGTGGTGATGGGACAATCGTTTGGGCTATTTTTACTGAGCCGTGAGTTGGTGTTGGTAACGGCCGTTGTCCTCATCATCCTCGACGCCGTTTTGTTTTACCTCACCATCAAGATGTTCCAGCGTGAAACGATCCTCACTCGCTGGAAATAGAGATTTGAGACTGGATAGGCTTCTGATCTCTAATCTCCAGTCTCCCAAAATATAAAGGATAGATATAGTGAACTTAGCTGGACTCAAAATAGGACACGCCACCGATGAGCAGTTCCACACGGGCTGCACCGTATTTTTATGCCCACCCAACACCGTTGCCAGCGTGGACGTGCGTGGCCCGGCACCGGGAAGCCGGGAGGCGATGCTGCTTCAGCCGGACAAACCAATTCAGTACATTCAGGCGGTGATGCTAACGGGGGGAAGTGCCTTTGGCCTGGCCACTGCCGACGGCGCGATGCGTTGGCTAGCTGAACACGACATCGGTCATCCCACGCCCATCCGCCCAATTCCGCTGGTGCCAACGGCCGTTGTCTACGACCTGTTCATGAATAATGGCCAACACCCACCTGACGCCGAGAGGGGCTACGAGGCCTGCCAAAACGCCAGGGACACCAACGTGGCGCAGGGCAACGTGGGGGCAGGTGCGGGCGTAACCGTGGGCAAATGGGGTGGCTTCCAGACCATTATGAAGGGCGGCTTTGGCCTACACAGCATGGAGGTTGACGGCGTGGTTGTGGGTGCTGGTGCGGTAGTCAATGCTATTGGGGATGTGGTGAATGTGGATGGATCGGTTTTGGCTGGTGCGCGGGATGCGAACGGCCGTTGGCTGGTAGAAGAAAACCCGTACCGGCAATTCCCAAACTTGCCCCAAACGCCAGTTGGCACCAATACGACCCTGGTCGTCGTGTTTACCAATGCCAAGCTCACTAAAATTGAGGTAAATCGCCTGGCACAGCGGGCGCATGACGGCTTTGCTATCGCCATCCGCCCCGTTCACACCACGCATGATGGCGATACAGCCTACGCTTTAGCCACAGGGCAAGTGGAGGCTTCATTTGATCTAGTGGCAAACGTGGCGGTTGAGGTTGTGGCTGAGGCAATTCGCAACGGGGTCCGGGCAGCAGCAGCCGTCGGCCCAATACCGGGCTTGTTGTCCGATACTTGAAAATAATCATATACAAATGAGGGAAGAGCGACAATGGAATTCAAAAAATATGACACAGTTGTTACCGCCGATGATGTTGATTTAGGGGAGTTGTTACGCATTCATCACCGAGAGGAAGATGTGAATCCAGAGCTGCGCCTTTATGCCAGCTACCTGGAAGTTTGGAGTATCGAACTGGGAGGGCATATTTACATACCTACCGATTACATTGATGAACATGATGCGGCCAACAGAATAATTTACATTACAGAAATGCTGAGTACGGTACAGCAAGAGACTTGGGATCGGGCACCGAGCTTCGTTGCTGGCCGCCAAAGCCGCAAAGAAGAGCTGCCCATAGAAGGAACCGAATCCATTGCCTAGAAACTAAAGGGTTTACCAGATTTTCTTTGAGTTCTCGGTGTAACTCTGTGCCTCCTCCGTGCAACTCTGTGTTCCGCTTTTATTTACAAGGGAGAAATGATAGTTATGACTGTGCAAAATGTTGGTTTTAATGCCGATGCTCTGGTGCCGAAAGAGATGGCCCACAAGGCAGAGGCGGCGGGCGTGGCCAAAGCAACGCTTGGCCCGCTGCGAATGTTAGCCCTGGCAATCTTAGCCGGGGCTTTTATTGGTTTGGGGGCTATTTTTGCCACCACTGTGACGACGGGCAGCACACTCTCTTTTGGGTTAACAAAGTTGTTGAGTGGCCTAGTTTTTTGTTTGGGGCTTATTTTGGTGATTGGGGCTGGAGCGGAACTGTTCACAGGCAATAATTTGATTGTGATGGCCTGGGCGGCAGGCAAGGTGACAACGGGGCAGGTTTTACGCAATTGGATGATTGTTTATTTGGGTAATTTTGTGGGTTCGGTAGCAACGGCCGTTATGATGTTTTTTAGTCAGCAATACAAATTTGCCAACGGTGCACTTGGCCAGAATGCGCTCAACATTGCCAATGGCAAAGTCAATCTGGAATTTGGGCAGGCGCTGGTGCTGGGCATTATGTGCAACGCGCTGGTTTGCTTGGCCGTTTGGCTGTGCATGGGGGCTCGCAGTGCGACAGACAAGATTTTGGCGATTATTTTTCCCATTACCGCGTTTGTGGCCGCTGGCTTTGAGCATAGCGTGGCCAATATGTATTTCATTCCAATGGGTTTGCTGATTAAAGGCGGGGCACCGGCTGAGTTTTGGGCAGGTATTGGCAGTACGGCCGTTTCCTACGACTCGCTCACTTGGGGTAACTTTTTCATGCGGAACCTGCTGCCTGTTACCATCGGCAACATCATTGGTGGCGCACTCATGGTTGGGCTGGCTTACTGGTTCATTTACTTGCGCCCCACTTGGACTGGCGCCAAGCAATCGTAACGGCCGTTCGGAATTAATATATTGATGTATTGCGTACTGCGTATTGCGTAGCCAGTACGTTACGCAATACGCAGTATGCAAAATCCATGAAATCCTAAAGACTCGGAATATTTAATGGGCACCACCGCGACTGAGTCCGGGAGCGGCCGTTTCTTCCTGACCTGGTTTTAGATACTGTAAGGCCACATAAAGTAAAACCGCCATAACACCGCCCCAGAACAGAAATGGCGCCGTAGAGCCCAGAGCTTCAAATAATGCGCCCCCGATAATCGGTGCCAGGGCATTGGCCCCGCTAAAAAATGAGGCCGAAATCCCCAGCATTCCCCCAACTTCATTGGCCGCAATTCGCTTGGTAATGAGGCTGTTAATGGCTGGTTGCAAAATGCCGCCGCCAATTCCGGCGGGAATCATCATCACCAAAAGCCAAGCGATGCCGAGCCAGCTACTGTCCGCTTCATTGGGCAGCTCTACGGGAAAATCTGAGCGAATGGATTCACCAGAGCCATCTGATGTGCTGCTTAGCTCTTCGATAAGTTCTGCTTCACTGTACCAGGGCACGGGCTGATGCGGGGTAAATCCCATCAGAGTGAGACCGACAGCCAGCAGCCCCAATCCCCCATAAACGAGCCGCCGGTCGCCATACTTTCGGCTCCAGCGGCCAATGAGCCCGCCCTGCACAGCCACCACAATAAAGCCCACAAAGACAAAAACCACCGCATTGCCAGAGGCATTCAGCCCCAACCGATTGAGCGTAAACAGTGCCAAAATTTGCTCGAAACCCCCAAAGGCCAACTGTTGAGCAAACATCAACACCAGCAGCAAGCCAACGGCGGGATGTTTGACGGCCGTTACCAAAGCCCCCAAACTTAACGACACTTTACCCCCAGCAAGCTGACGCTTTTCTGGCGTCAAGGTTTCTTTGAACCAGGTTGAAGTGAGAATGATTGAAAAAAGTGAAAATGCAGCGGCTGCAAAAGCAGGCACGCTGTAATCATTATCGGTCAAAGCCAAAGAAACAAAGGCAATAACCGGGCCAATGATAAAGCCCAGCCCAAACGCTGCCCCAATAAGCCCCAAGCCCTGCGTTCGGGTTTTTTCTGTGGTGCTATCGCTGATGGCGGCCTGGGCAGTCGCAATATTTGCGCCACTAATGCCATCAATCAGGCGAGAAACAAAAATCAGCCAGAGGGAATTGGCAAACCCAAGCAGCAAAAATCCAGCAAAAGTACCAATTTGACTAACGATTAGGACAGGCTTACGGCCGTACTTATCAGACAACCTGCCCAGGATAGGCGCACCCAAAAATTGCATTAACGGGTAGGCAGCCCCAAGCAATCCAATGACAAATGGCGACGCCCCGAACGCCGTGGCGTAGAGGGGCAAAAGGGGAATAATGATCGTCAATCCAAGCAAATCAACCAAAACAATGACAAAAATTGGCAAAATGCGCTTGAAATCTAACTTCTCCTCATTAGCGAGGGGTGCTTCACTCATAAAATCTCCTAATCACAATCACTTTTGGAATCATATCGTGAAGCAGGAGTGCGTCAACCCATAAGCACGGACTTTGCAAGCGCATTTGTAACAGTTGTGACATTCTTCACATTGAAGCGAGCAAATCTTCACTAACCAAAATTCGGCAAAAACTGGATAATTTTACTGTTGGATTATTGTCTTGAACGTTAATAAACCATTTTGCTGCCTACAATAACTGGGCAGCTTTTTTTGTTTTTAGAACGTGTTGCCATTTTTGGGCAACAATCCCACTATTTCCTAAATTTGCAAACCACAAAAACTATTTTGGACAACAAAGAACCTTTTCTCAGTGGTTTGCTCAAGTAAAAGCGGGAGAAATGGCTTAGCTTATTTCAAGGTGTTTTCCCGCTTGTACAACTCTAAACAACTATGGAGGTTCCATTAAATGGCTACTGGACGTATTGTCATAGATGCCGAACGTTGTAAAGGGTGTGAACTGTGCATTCCCACTTGTCCCCCGTCAGTTATCCTGTTGGCAGAAAGCCTCAATACAAAAGGATACCGCCCCGCATTGTATGCAGACCCGTCACATTTGTGCACGGGCTGTGCACTTTGTGCGGTGGTTTGCCCAGACGGCTGCATTACAGTGTTCCGCGATATTCCCCAGAAGCAAAAAAATCATAAACAACCAAAGGAGGCGCTGGCGCATGTCTAAACAGCTACTCAAGGGTAACGTGGCTTTTGCCGAAGCGGCCGTTCGGGCCGGGTGCGAAGCCTATTTTGGGTATCCGATTACCCCTCAAACAGAACTGCTGGAGCATATGTCTAGCCGGATGCTTGAGCTGGATCGCGTCTTTTTGCAGGCAGAAAGCGAAGTGGCGGCCATCAACATGGTGTACGGTGCCGCCGCCGCTGGCGTGCGGACGATGACCTCATCCAGCAGCCCCGGCATCAGCCTGATGCAGGAAGGATTTAGCTACATTGCAGGTTCTGAAGTACCTGTAGTCATCATTGATGTGATGCGTGGCGGCCCTGGTTTGGGCAACATCCAGCCCAGCCAATCAGATTACAATCAGGTTACTAAATCGGCCGGACATGGTGATTTCCATCCCATCGTATTAGCTCCCGCCAACGTGCAAGAAGCGATTGATTTAACGGTGTTGGCCTTTGATTTGGCAGATAAATACCGCACGCTGGTCTTTGTGGTGGCAGATGGTGCCATCGGCCAGATGATGGAACCGGCGGAACTGCCCCCGATGCGTGAACTGCCCGTGGAACGGCCGTCTTGGGCGTTAACCGGTGCCAAAAACCGCGAAAGAAATTTGGTAAATTCACTTTACATGGGCGTAGACAATCTGGAAATGCTTAACGAGAAGCTGCAAAGCAAGCTGGCGATCATCGAGCAGCAAGAGGTTCGGTACGACACACAATTCATTGAAGATGCGGAGATTGTGTTGGTTGCTTTTGGTACAGCTGCTCGCGTGGCGCAAACGGCCGTTAAACATCTTCGGGATCGTGGCTTACCAGTGGGGCTTTTCCGCCCCATCAGCCTGTGGCCGTTCCCGGAAAAAGCGTTGGCTGACGTGGCGCAGAAGAGCAAGGGGCTGTTTGTCGTAGAAATGAACGCTGGCCAAATGCTACACGACGTGCGTATGGTGGCTGGCATCCACAAGCCAGTTAAATTCCTGGGACGCATGGGTGGCCGGATTCCGCTGCCCGAAGAAGTTGAGCAAGAAGCCGAAGCATTGCTAGAACAATTGGCGGTTACCGACTAACCGGGAGAAAACAAACAAATGGATACTTTGATACAAGAACCAGCCACCATTCAACCTTTGGAAAAAATAACCTACGAACGGCCGTCTAGCCTTTGCAACGTTGATACCCATTATTGCCCCGGCTGCACGCACGGCACGGCCCATCGCTTAGTGGCCGAAGTGATTGACGAATTAGGCATCATGGAGGACACAATCCTGGTTTCCTCCGTTGGCTGTTCCGTCTTTTCATACAACTATTTTGAAGTAGACGCCTGCGAAGCTGCCCACGGCCGTGCGCCAGCAATGGCTACTGGCGTTAAGCGGGTCAATCCCGACAAAATCGTTTTCACTTACCAAGGGGATGGCGATTTAGCCTCCATCGGTACGGCCGAAATCATCCACGCCGCTGCTCGTGGTGAAAAAATCACCGTCATCTTCATCAACAACGCCATTTACGGCATGACTGGTGGGCAAATGGCCCCCACCAGCCTGATTGGCCAAAAAACCACCTCCTCACCCTTTGGCCGGGATGCAGATTTGGCGGGTAAGCCGATTCACATGGCGGAGTTGCTGGCCCAACTGCCGGGCGTGGTTTACAGCGTGCGCCGCAGCTTGCACGATGCCCGCCACACAATTCAAGCCAAAAAAGCAATCCGCACCGCCTTCGACGCACAGATCAACAATTTGGGTTTTAGCGTGGTAGAACTGCTTTCTAGCTGCCCCACCAACTGGGGAATGACCCCCACCGAGGCACTTGATTGGGTGAAGGAAGATATGGTGCCTTTCTACCCGCTTGGTGATTACAAAGTAGATGATCGTTTAGCAACAAAAAGAAGAAAAGGAGCCAAGAAATGAGTACCCCCTGGCATCATCGTTATGCACAGCGCACCCAGCGCATGGGCAGTTCGATGATTCGTGAACTGCTCAAGCTGACGCAGCGACCTGACATTATTTCTTTTGCAGGTGGCTTGCCTGCGCCAGAGATGTTCCCCGTGGAAGCGTTTGAGGCGGCCAGCAGCCGGGTTTTGCAGGAGCATGGTAGCCAAGCGCTACAATACAGCACCACCGAGGGCTATTTGCCGCTGCGCGAGTTCATCGTGGAAAAGATGGGGCGTTATGGCATTGAAGCGTCGGTGGATAATGTGCTGATTACCAGCGGCTCGCAGCAGGCGCTGGACCTCATCGGCAAGCTGCTTATCAATCCCGGCGATTTGATTTTGACGGAACGGCCGTCTTACTTGGGCGCAATTCAGGCATGGCGAGCCTACCAGGCAGAGTTTAGCTCGGTGCCGATAGACCATGACGGGCTGCGTGTGGACTTGCTGGAAGAGGCACTTTGCGGTGGCCCAAAATTTATGTACGTGCTGCCCAACTTCCAAAATCCGGGTGGCGTTACCCTCTCTTACGAGCGGCGGCTGGCTCTGATTGACATTGCAGACCATTACGGCGTGCCCATCATCGAAGATGATCCTTATGGCGAATTGCGCTTTGAGGGGGAACACATTCCGCCGCTGGTGGTACTAGATGCGGATAAATTGAACGGCCGTCAGTACATCCACCACGATGATCCCCATTGTTACTTCAAAGGCAACGTCATCTACATGAGCACCTTCTCCAAAACGTTAGCCCCTGGCCTCCGCCTGGGCTGGATTGTGGCACCCAAGCGCGTGATTCAGCAATGTGTGATGACCAAGCAGGGAATGGATTTGCACACCAGCAGCTTTATTCAGATGGTGGCCTATGAAGTGGCAAAAGATGGATTTTTAACCGAACACGTCCGCAACATTCGGGATGTGTATCGGCAACGCCGTGACATCATGCTAGCTGCCATGACGGAGCATTTTCCGCCTGGGGTTAACTGGACGCATCCACAAGGCGGCTTGTTCCTGTGGGTAACCATGCCAGATGAGTTGGACAGTACGGCCGTTCTGGAAGAAGCCATCGCCAACAAGGTTGCTTTTGTACCCGGAGCGACTTTCTACCCAAACGATGGCGGAGAGAACAGCTTCCGCCTCAACTTCTCTAACGCCACGCCTGAGGAAATTCAGGAAGGCATTGCCCGTTTGGGGCAGGTATTGCAGCATGTGTTGGACCCAGTGCCAGCCGCAGCTTTTTAGAAAACCAAGACCCCAAGGGTTTTCAAAACCCTTGGGGTCTGCTTACATGAGGACACAAAGAATGGAAACTTCAATTGTTATTTCCGGTTTTGGGGGTCAGGGGGTCTTGTTTGCGGGACAGCTGTTGGCGTATGCGGGGATGGATAACGGCCGTTACGTCACCTGGATTCCGTCGTATGGGCCAGAGATGCGCGGCGGCACGGCCAACTGCACCGTCATCATTAGCCACGATCCTATCGGTGCACCCATCGTTGCCCAGCCAGACATTGCCCTGGTATTTAACCTACCTTCTTACGAAAAATATGCCGATTTGGTGAAGCCTGGCGGGTTGTTGGTGGTTAACAACAGCATTGTCACCCCAGATGAACCCCGTGATGATTTAAACCTGGTAGAGATTCCAGCCAACGGCATTGCAGGCGAATTTGGCACGGTGAAAATGCTCAACATGGCCATGATTGGCGCGATGTTAGCCCATCATGATGTATTGCCAATCACGGCGTTGGAAGAGGCTCTGCGAGACCATTTGCCAGCGCGTAAACAACAATTCTTGCAAGGCAACCTGGATGTGCTGCACGCGGGTGCTCGCGCCGCAGCGAAACAGACAGCTTTAACTTAGAATTGTTCTGGCTTAGTCCAAGAGCATTGATTTTTAGATGAACGGCCGTTTGCCAATGAGCAACGGCCGTTTTTTCTGTCTAGCCACAACGGTTAAACTAGAGAAAAAGAGTGCTAGACTACAAAAGTCTTAGGAATGACGGTGATTTATCCAGAGATAGCAAGACTTTTGTAGTCTCCACTGCGTAGAAAATCACAGAAAGCAGTTTGAAAAGTGAGTGGAGATTTCTCTGTGATTTGCTCAAGTAAAAACCAATTTTGCGCGCATTCTAATTCATAATTCTTTTTGGTTTTTACAGTAAGCCCTATCCAAATTTGAGGAAGCGAGAATGATGAATTGCGAAAAAGAGATTGTTGAACTGCACCAATTTTTTCAGGATTGGTTTAACGGTGAGATTTCGGAAGAAGATAATGTTTTTGCGCGGTTTTCTAAGGTGATGGCAGATGGTTTCTATATTGTGCCGCCAAGCGGCCGTTTATCACTACGCACCCCGCTCGTTACAAATTTGCGGCAGCTTTACGGCAATTCCCAAGCAAACCCCGGCAAAATTTGGATTCAGGATGTCCAAATTCGGCACCAAAGCGCGGATTTGATTTTGGCAACCTATGAAGAGTGGCAGACATTCAATGACAAAACAACGTCCCGCCTAAGCTCGGCACTTTTTCAGGCGGATGCCAACGCTCCCAATGGCGTTGTTTGGTTGTGTGTGCATGAAACGTGGCAGGGGGAATGATGTTGAGATGACACCTGCTCCTACGCTTGTCTACACCCCGCCGCATTCCACCAGCGCCGCCTGTGCCTCTTCCAAATTGTGTGGTATGCGCAGGTGGCTAAAAATGGCAACGGCGCGGCGAGCATAAGGCAGACCCTCTTTCGGATTCCCTTGCCGCGCCAGTGCTTTAGCCAGCACCATGCCATAATATGCAATCAACTCCTGCCGCCCCACCTTCTCTGCCAATGGTAGCGCTTCACGTGCCAACGTATCTGCCTCCGCCCACTCCTTGCGGTCAAGCGCCAGGTCCGCCAAATTGCCGGTGTAGATGGCAACTCCTTCATCATCATTAATCTTCTTCGCAATCCGCAGTGCCTTGCGGTAATGTCCCTCGGCGGCAGCATATTCCCCTTGGTTATGTTCCACCGAGGCCAGGTCATTCAAGGCACCAGCCACATCTTGACTTTCTGGCGCAATGGTTCGTTGTAGAGCAAGCATTTCCCTGTATACTTCAATTGCCGCTGGATAGTTTTCCTCCAATTCGTGACCTATCCCACGTAGTTGAAACGCATAGGATTTATCATGTGCCCCTGCGCGCCAAGATTTTTCCCAATGGGCGACACTGCGGGCGGCGCAGGCCAATGTTTCCGCCGCTTGACTTCGTAACTGGTGAATCCAGCCTGCGTCATACGCCCGCCAACCTGCATAAAAAAAATCTCCATCGGTTTCCGCCTTTGTTTCCGCCTGCTGGCTGAGAGAAAGTCGCTCATCCCAACGGCCTGAAAAGTTGAGGAAGTTATTGAGCGCATCACACACGCTTTGCAAGCGATCATTCTCCCCCTGCAAAAACAAGGGCAGGGCGGCGGCCAGCGCTGGCCATTCCGCTTCCAGTTTGGGGAAGCGCTCGTGTTTTTCGTAGCCGTTCTCCAAAGCCAGGGCATAAGCGCGGTCGGTTAAACGGCCGCCCGTCTGCATCACCGCTTCTGGCCTTTTCCGCTTCAAAAAAGCAGCCGCCAACGGCGGCAGAAAAAAGGTTTGCTTCACTTCATCACTCACCAGCAAGGCGCGGTCGGCCAAATCTTCCAACGCGGTCAAGGCAGCGGTCTCCATCAAATCGGCTAGTTCCGCAATCCAGGCCAGTTTGGCGGGCTGCTCAAAATGCACCAACGCTGCCACAACGCGGGTTTCGTTTCCGGTAAAGGTGTCCAGCAAATCGCCAAAAATATATTCTAGCGGGTCATTTCCTTTGGGGGCTGCTTCCAAAAACGCCCGCACCTGCGGAATCGTGCGGGCTTGGCTGCCCGTCCGCCCCAACTGCCCTGCCAGCCAGCGAATCAGCAGCGGGTTGCCGTTTGTCATGGCGTACAGCTCTTCCCGCTCTGCTTCCGGCGTGCGGCGCAGGCGGGGGTTGTTCTTTGCCAACTCCGCCATCAATTCCAGCGCGTCTGCCTTTGCCAATCTGTCCAGCCGGACGGCGCGGGCGTCAATATCGTCGCGACGGCGGCTGGTTACAATCGCCTTGCAGCTCAGCGGCAGCCGGGAGAGGAATTGGTACACGCGTTCCCGTTCCTTAGGTACGAAGGTTTCCAAATTGTCAATTATTAGGAGAACGCGCTCTTTTCCCAAGGTGCGCTGAACCGCTTTCGGTCGGTCGTTGGGCGGAAGATGAGCCAGTTGGTTGTCGCCCATTTCGCGGGCCAGTTCGTCTAGCAACGCCATGTAGTTGGGCAGCATAAAATCTTCTAGCGCCTGCTCCCCGCGCGGCGTTAGCTCCCGTATTTTCGCTGAAAGAAAAATGATACGGTCAAAGTTGCCTGACTCCAACGCCGCATAGCCGCTGCGCACGGCCAGTGCTGTTTTGCCAATTCCGCCGGGGCCGTGAATCAAGGCGCCCCACGTCCGTGCCTCTGGCGCAATGGCGTCAGCAATTCTGGCCAAGCCCTTCTGCCTTCCAAAGAAAAAAGGTTGGCGCGGTAGGTTTGCCCGGAGATGGGTGCCGCCTGCCTTAAGCAGTTGGCTGGCACGTTCATTGTATTGCTTGGGTCTTACATTTTGGATGTAATTGAGGAGGTCGGGGATGCGTTCGCGTCGCTTTGCCCAGCCCATGAGTTCGAGAACCATTTGTTCTGTCGTCATGCCAGTCGTGAGGTTGCCTTTTGCTTCGGGGGAAATATCTAAAGCCAGGGTGTGGAGTTCTTGGTCGTTAAACGCGTCGATTAGGAATTGGCGTATTGCCGCTAAGTTGTAACTCATTGTCCCTCCTCTGAGCGTGGTCTCTGGTCGTGCTTGATCTTACGTTGCCTCCCTACCGTCACCCCATAATACCCAAAACCACAAAACTAGCCATCTTCATCGCCGGAGGCTAAAGCCATCCGGCTAGTTGTGGAAGCCCAAGCGGGCTTAAAGCGTAGGCTCGTCGAGCCTTTCATATCTAGCGAGGGCGTTTACGCCTCCGCATACCCGATGCAATTTGCTGATTTAGAAGTAGCCTAATTTATGGGCAGCGGCCGTTAATTCATCCCGAAACTGTGGGGCAGAAATTCCGATTAGTGCCTGCGCCCGCTCCCGAATTGATTTGCCATACAGATTGACCACACCATGCTCTGTAACCACGTAATGCACATCGTTGCGGGTGGTGACGACGCCTGCACCCTGGTTGAGCATTGGCACCATGCGGCTGGTGGTTCCGCCGCGTGCGGTTGAGAGGCAAGCAATGATTGGCAAGCCCTCTTTGGAGCGTGCAGCACCACGAATGAAATCGAGCTGGCCACCAACGCCGCTGTAAAAACGAGGCCCAATCGAATCGGCACAAACCTGGCCTGTTAGATCTATTTGTAGTGCAGAGTTAATAGCCACCATTTTGTCGTTTTGGGCAATGTTGAAGGGATCATTCACGTAATCAGTGGGGTGCATCTCGATAAGCGGGTTGTTGTCTATAAATTCATATAGCTTTTTGGTGCCAAAGAGGAAGCCCGTCACTATTTTGCCTGGGTGAAAGTTCTTTTGGGCGCAGGTGATGACGCCGTTTTCAACCATATCAATCACACCGTCGGAGAATAGCTCGGTGTGAATGCCTAAATCTTTGTGGTTGCCCAGGAAGCGCAACACCGCGTCTGGAATGCTGCCAATGCCCATTTGCAGCGTGGCTCCGTTGGGGATCATTTCGGCAATGTATTCGCCAATCTTCAAATGCCCTTCGGAGCTGCCCCCTTGCGGAGATTCTGGAATGGGGTAGTTTGTTTCTACAATGTGGTGAATGCGGCTTACGTGGATGAAGCTGTCGCCGTGGGTGCGGGGCATCTGCTGGTTTACCTCGGCGATGATGATTTTGGCAGATTCGGCGGCTGGTTTGGTGGTGCCAACCTCCACGCCAAAGCTGCAAAAGCCATGCTCGTCTGGTGGGGAGAGGGAGATGAGGGCAACGTCAATGGGCAGGATGCCTCTGCGGAACAGCCGGGGAATCTCAGAGAGGAAGATGGGGGTGAAGTCAGCTCTGCCTTCGGCGACGGCTTTGCGAACGTTGGAGCCGATGAAGAGGGCGTTGACGCGGAAGCTGTCGCTGTATTCCGGGGCGACGTAGGGTGCCTCGGCAAAGGTAAGGATGTGGGTTAGTTCTACATCATGCAGTTCGGGCGCTTTTTCTGTTAGCCCCTGGGTGAGTTCAACAGGAACGCCAGCTCCGCCGCCTACGTAAAGGCGGTTGCCCGATTTTATGTGACTTAATGCGGTAGAAACGTCGGTTACTTTTCGACGATAGATGTTTTCCCAGTTCATTCTAAATCCCAATAAATGTTATTCATTCATGTTACGCAGTGCAGACTTCAAAAGTCTAGACGATTTTTGGTGTGACCACGTTGCTTGCAAGACTTTTGAAGTCTTGAGCAGTGTGGATGCGTAACATCAATTTTAGATTGATAGGCCCAATGCTTGGGCAACTTCTTGATGTACCAAACGGCCGTCTACCAATGTAAGTCCCTGTTTTAGTGCGGGCATCTGGTCGGAGGCGGCCAATGTGCCTGCTTCGCCAACAGCTAGCAGGTAGGGCAGGGCTGCATTGGTGATGGCGTAGCTGGTGGTACGGCCGTAGGCGGCCGTAATATTTGGCACGCAGTGGTGAATAATGCCTTCTGCCACGTAGGTCGTGTTGCGTAATGTCGTGGGACGGCTGGTAGCGACACAGCCACCTTCATCAATAGCGTAATCAATGATCACCGAGCCGCGCCGCATTTGCTTCACCATGTCGCGGCTGACCAGCATGGGTGCGCGGCGGCCGGTTTTGGAGGCAGCGCCGATAAGCACATCGGCAAAGCGGGTGGCCCGCTTGAGGTTGAGTTCGTTGGCAAACATGGTGGTAACACGGCCGTGCAGCCTGTCGTACAGTGTTTGCAGCTTGCGCGGGTCTTTATCCAATACTGTGACCTCAGCACCCATGCCAGCGAAGGCACGGGCGGCACTGCTGCCCAATGTACCTGCCCCCACAATGACGATAACGGCGGCGGGTACACCCGGCAGGCCACTGAGCAAAATACCGCGCCCATGATAATCGCTACGTAGCAAACGGCCAGCCACGATGGGGGCCATTTGCCCAGCGATGATGCTGGCGGGCAGCAGCACAGGGCGGGTTTCGTCTTCTTCTTGGATGAGTTCGTAGGAAACGGCCGTTATTTCCCGTGCGGTTAATGCTTCTAGTAAATCGGGAGAGGAGACGGGTAGGTGGAGGAATGAAAAGATGGTTTGCCCAGGCCGGAACAGCACGTGTTCATCTGCCGTGGGGCGAGTTACTTTGGCTACCACATCGGCACGGCCGTACGCTTCTTGCGCCGAATAAACGATGGTTCCCCCCGCTTCCCGGTAATTTTCATCAGAAAAGCCCGCACGTTTGCCTGCGCCCGTTTCCACGTACACAACATGGCCTGCGCTGGCCAATGTGGATACCCCAGCGGGTGATAACCCAACGCGAGATTCTAAATCACGGACTTCTCGTGGAACGCCAAAATCCATGTGATACTCCTTGAAAATAGATGATGACCTGACAGTTTTGCAAGCTCTCAGGTTTGGAAAAAGGTTTGCGGGATGAGTATAGAATTTAGGGGGAAACGGCCGTAGTAACAAACGTCACCATTGACCACGTTCATTGTCACCAGAGGAGGTTGTTTTGGATTGAATGCTAACCTGCGTAGGCGAGAAGTTCAACTTCCCCAAAGAAGTTGAACTTCTCGTGTTCTTTTGTCTAACGAACGGTGATTTGTGTGTAGGCCGGGAACTGGTTTCCGTCGAAATCCTCTACGATGAAGCCAACAACGTACTGCCCTGCAGCCGCATCCAAATCTACCCAGATGAGCGTGGAGTCGCTGAAGGTGAGCGTGCCTGCTTCTTGCGTTTCGGAGCCAGTTACGTTGCCGCTGCTGTCTAGATCAAGCCAGCGCTGCATTACGGTAAACTGATCTCCTACTTGCGGGATAATTTCACGCGGGCCGCCCGTGCCATCTTCATTATTGAAGCCATAAACCTGCTGCAAAACACCATCGCGGAAGAGCAGCCGCGCCACACGCTGTTCGCCATCAGTATACGTGTAGATGCCGTCCACCGTGTAGGTGGCATCCTCAAAGGATGCGCCGTAGGTTTGTGGCTGGAAGAGCGTCACTACCGAGTTGTTGCCGTCGCTGATGGCAAAAACCACCGGTTCCCACGCAAATTCCAAGATGAACGGCTCGTCGGGCCAGACGGGGTAGAAAAGCCCGCCGACTTCCCGCGTTTCGGCACTTTCCAAGTAGTCAGAATCAATGATTAGCAGTGAGTTTGCGGCCGTATCCAAAAAACCAACCAGCAGCTTCACGTAACCGATATTCTCGCCAGAGATTTCGGTTGAAAGCAGTACAGTTTCTTCTATGGCGACTTCATTGCTTTCGGCAGCGATGGGTTCGATGGTGATGTTGCCAGTGCCGGGGCCGCGCACGGCCGTTCCTACCGCCGGAATCGCTGCACCAACATCACCTGCATTGAATGGCTCGCCCGTGTAATGGAAGGCCAAAAAGTCATCCCACAGGCTGGCGTTGGTGAAAGTGTCGGCAACGGCCGTATACGACTGTGGCCCGGTAATTGGATTGCCATACAGTTGTGAATTTGGGAAGTAAATGGAGATGCCCGTGGAGCCAGGTTTATTGGGGCCATGCTTTTCAGCAACGACCACTTGCTGGATAGCGGCTAAAACTTCGTTCACCGCCTGATCTACCTCACCGTTCCGGCTGTTTTGGGCGACAAGCTGGGCAAAGTGACCTAAATCAATGTAAGACGGCGGCACGTTGTTGCCAAAAACGCTGGTGTATGATTGGGCGTAGGTGCGCGTTTGGGCGATAGTTTGCTGGTTGTCGTTGGTGAGTGCCAGGCTCAGATTATTGACGCTATCTACCAAAGCCGGAATTTGGGAAAGGTCGGCAACGGTGAGCGTGATGTTTTGCTCCATTTGCCGCACAAGCTGCTCCGGCGAGGCGGTGCTGGGGCCACCAAACAGCCCAAACAAGCCACCCAGCGGATTGCCCCCACCCAACAAGCCCTGCCGGGCTTCTGGGTCTAGAATGCGTTGGTCTTCACGAATATAGCTATCTACAATGAAGCGACCCAGTTCGCCGCCGTTGATGCCGGGATTGGTGGCTAGCTCTTCCAAAAAGCCTGCGTAGGCCCAGCCCAGCGCTGGTTCCACTTCTTGCGAGGCGACGGCATAGCGGGCATGCGGAGCCAAGGCAGCGAAAATCTCGATGCCACCCATTAGGCAGGCATCCATGCCGATGAGTTCAAATTGGTCAACGCCTGTGATGGCGCGGATTTCAGCCAATGCCTGGTCAATTTCCATGAGGTAGAGGTCGTTGCCGAGAGCGGCCGTAATGGGCAAGCTGCGATCCGCGGGGACGCTGGGAGCGGGATCAGACCAGCCGCCGGGCCAACCAATGCCGTGATCCGACATGATCAGCACATATTTGTCGGCTGGGTAGTTTTCTATGGCCCACACCGCAAAATCAACCAACGTTTGGGGATCGGCCATGTTAACCTCGCCCAAATCTTCAATGAGTTCAGAATTGATGGTTTGTAAATCGGTGTCGCGGGTGACGTAGTAGCGGCGCGCCGTGCTCCAATTGCCGTCCCCGGCAAAGCCGCCTGCGAAGCGGTCTAGCTGGGCCACAATTTGCACGTTGTCGCTGGAGCCAACGCGCTCGGCTTCGTTGAGGTCGAGGAAGATGTCTTGCTCCAGAATTTTGTCATCGGCATCTTGGTAGAGCATGACAGTCCAGGTTTGGTCTGAGTCGCCGCTGGAAGAGAGTGTGGGTAGCGGATCGTTGTTGGCGGGGGGCAGGCTGCTGCTGCTGTCGGTTTCGGAGTCGGTAAAGATGGGGGAATCGCTACTGCTGCCGCCATCAAGTCCACCACCGCTGAACAAGCCCCCACCGCCGCTGAACAGAAAGAAGAGGATAATAATGCCAATTATCCCTATCCCAAGACAAGACATTCTGCCACCCCCACCGGGCAAGCCACCGCCGCCAGAGGGACGCGGCTTGAAGCCGCCACCGCCACTGCTGCCACCACTGCCTCCGCTGGGTCGTGATGGTTTAGACGGCCGTCTGCGAGGGGCTTCGGCGCGGTCACGTTGACCATCTTTGTTGGTGCGTCGCCGGCGACGGGCGGTCACGCGGGGCTTGTCATCTCTGGTGAACAGGGGCTGTCCAAATTCTAACTGATTGCTTGTTTCGCCTGTGGCTGTCGCCAGGGCAAGTTGTTCTGGTAATTCCCTAAGTTTCATAAATCGCTTCCTCATGCTTGCTATTCTGCTTTTGATGGGCCGATCATAAGGCCATCTGACAAACTGTCAACTATTTGGAACCCAACCTTCAGATTCCGTCACAGTAAGGTGGCATACCGAACGGCCGTCTGTAAGCAGTGTGTAATTTTTGGGCAAGATTTGGGTAAGACGGCCGTAACGCCCTCGTTAGCAAATTTAAGAACCACGTAATTGTTTCATCCTACACTCCTTGTCAGTTGAAAAAATATACCCACAAGGAGTAAAACGATGTTCAAGAAAAGCATATCTTTATCCGTCCTGTTTGGAATTTTGGCCTTGTTTATCGGGCTGGGTGTTGCCAGTGCAGACGATGGCGAGCAGACATTTGTCGTTACTGTAAAAAATACGGCCGATTTCCGCTTCATTGATTCTGGTGTGTTCAATACCCCGGTTGGGGCTGCTGAACCCGGCCCGGCGTTCCCCGGTGATGCGTATGAATGGACTTTCTACGCCAATCCAGGCGACAACCTCACCTTTGCCACCATGTTTGTACAGTCCAATGATTGGTTCTTTGGCCCAGGTTTGGCAGGCATTCCCCTGTACGATGCTGACGGTAACCCACACGCGGGCGATGTAACCGACTATATTTACCTTTGGGACGCAGGCACAGAAGTTGACCAGCCCGTTGGCGAAGGCCCGGATCAGGCACCACGGCAGGCTGGCCCAGACACAGGTGCTTCTGACCCGATCAAGCGCGTCCGCCTAGTAGACAGCGATGAAGTTCCCGCTGTCAATGAGCTGGTGCAGGTTGAACTGGCGTACAATGGCGATGGGCAGTTCCACGTGACTATTCACAACATTTCTGGTAATAGCGACGTTGCTACTCCGTTGGCTCCAGGCGTTGGCGTGGTTCACAGCAATCCCTCTCCGCTATTCCGCTTCCACCGTGCGGCTCTGCAAAATGGTTTGGAAGAAGTGGCTGAAGATGGCAATCCAGCCAAGTTGGGTGCCTGGTTAGCGGCCCAAACGGGCATCAACACCCCGCTGGCTCCCGTTGCCTGGACAGTTCATCAGGATGCCAATGCCCTCTTCACGGCAGGAACGGCCGCTTCTGCCGGTCTGGAATCATTAGCTGAGGATGGCAGCCCGGTGGCTTTGGTTGATTCATTGACGGAAACCAACAAGGGTGCGGCGGCAATCCCGGTTGGCGGTACAGACCCAGCCCCCATTTTTGCCCCAGACGGCAGCTACCAGTTTGAGATTACGGCCGTTCCTGGCGACTATCTCTCCCTGGCAACGATGTTTGTGCAGTCTAACGATTGGTTCTTCAGCGTGAGCAACTTGGCACTGTTCGATGATTATGGCCATGCCCTGTACGGGGACATCACTGGCTACGCTACGCTGTATGACGCTGGCACCGAGGTCAACGAAGAACCCGGCTTTGGCCCCAACCAGGCACCACGCCAGGCTGGCCCCAACACCGGTGCAGATGAAAACGGTGTGATTCATGCAGTCGAGGATGCAACGTTCAACAATCCATTCAACCAGCTACAAATCACCATCACGCCCGTAGACTAAAATTTATCGCCACAGAGGGCACAGAGAAAAAAAGAGATAATCTTCTCTATAAACCCTGTGTTCTCTGTGGCAAATTAAAGATTCCATTGTTCTGCTAGTAACGAGAATAGCTCCAGGTCGTGGAAACGGCCGTTCCAATACCCCTTCCTCTCTAAAATCCCCTCCGATTGAAAGCCCAGCTTGAGCAACAAATTGGCTGAGGCGCGATTTTGGGGCATTACCCACGCCTCGATACGCTCTAGCGATAAATTTTCCAAGCCGAAGGCAATGATGGCACTAATTGCTTCAGTCATAATGCCATGCTGCCAATACGGCCGTGCCAGCTCATACCCCAACTCGCCCACCTTGGTGCGATGGTTTAGCTCATTAAAGCCACAGCTACCAATGAGTTCATCCTGCCCCTTGGGTACAATGGCCCAGCGCACGCCGCGCCCTTGCCAAAACCGATCGTATCGCTTAACCAGCAGACGGCGCGCTTCCTCTGGGTTGGTAAATGTCTTGTGGTTGTAGTAGCGGGTGACACGGCCGTCGGAGAAAATGCGAAAAAGCGCCGCCTGGTCTGCCTTATCCAAACGATATTCGCGCAAAATGAGTCGCTCTGTTTCTAATTTGGGAAAGATGAGGGACGACATTATAGCTACCAACTTACGTTTCTAGTTTAAGTTTGTAACCGCTTCCCCAAACTGAAAGTATGTATTTTGGATTAGCACGATCCGGCTCAATCTTCTCGCGCAAGCGGCTAATTGCAGAGTTGATACGAGGATCGCTGAACGATTTGCGCTGCTGGGGAAGCATATCTGGCGCATATTCAAGATCATACACCTCTTTCAAAATTGCATCCCGACTGCAAGTTTTTCCTGCATGTTTATAAAGGAAGTGAAGGAATTCATACTCTTGGGCAGTCAGGTCGTCTTTTGTTTGTCCTTCTACCCACACCTCTTGTTTTTGCTCATCAATCCAGAGGCTGTAGATAGCTTGGGAAGGTAAGTCAGGGCGGGAAGGAGCAATGAGTAGTTGTTGATTCATGGCTGCTGATATGAGTGCATGTACGTACGGCATTAACTTATGGCGTGTGTGCCTTACACGGGGTTGGAAGGCAAGCAGACGACTAATTGCGTGGAGTATGAGACCCAAGCAATAATGTTCCATTTTTATGCCAATTATTGAGGCTTGCTGCCGCACGATGTTAATCAATGAAATTGCCTTGGCAATTTCAGGAGAAGCATCTTTTATGTTGATGATGTCGTCTAGCTCAGAAGCAGCGAGTAATCGTTGTTCCATATCGTACCGCTTGTCAAACTCAAGCATGACGAGCATATCATATTTTATAGCTGCCTCTAGCGTGACAAAATCCTGGAGCAAAGGGCCACGATTGATGTGGGCATAATCTATGAGCCAGCAATTACTTTGAGTGTCAGAGAGAACGGCCGTTCCGTCCAATCTGCCGTGGGCTGTGCCATATAAAATGGGTTCTGGCGTTTCTAGCTGCATTTGGACAAGTGCGGTCAGTGGATTTGGTAATCTGCCCTCCTCCGCTTTTGGCAGATGTAGCTTCAGAATTTGCGGTGAGTGGTCTAATCGAACGATGCCCAATATCCGGGACTGCTCACAAATAGTTTGAATGCGGAAGGCCAAATCAGCTTCAGTTTCAGTTTTATTTATATTTTGTAACCAAAATTGATACAGTTGGGAGATTCCTGTTTTCTCTTCCCAAGAGCGATGAGCCTGATACCATGGTGCAAGGAGTTCCTCAAATAGCCGCTTTACCGGACTTGTTAATTTCTCAAGCGGATAATGTTGGTATAAGTCGGTTAGCGTTGTTACGTTACTAAAATCTGTGCTTCCGGGTAGAACGGCCGTATAAGCAGCGTAATGTGCAGTCTTGCCATGTGTTTGGACAACGGGAAAAAGGTTGTTTTTGGGGATGAATTGGTCAAAATTGGATAGCTCTTGGGTGAGCAACGGCCGTTTGCCCATAATAACCAAATATTGTTGCTCAACTCCATTTTGTGAGAAAGCAGACACAATCAGCCAGACCTTGCCAGAAACTTGAGCAACCATTCGCTCAATATAAACTTCAGCATGTTCCAAAAACAGGCGGCTCAACAACTCCTTTATTTCAGCCGTTCGTAACGATAACTGTTCTTCCGCAGCGACAGGCGTAATTGAGGTTGCCAAATGTGATAACAATAACATGCCAGATTTGCTGCTGTGAACATCCAACGACCAGTTCACTGGTACATGTTCCGCAAACACCTGATCAACGGTATCTAAAATATTATCTGTCCCATCAGCCTTTAAGACCATTTTGACGACTCCCAACCCTTCTAGCGCTGCACCTAACGCAATTTCTGCATATTCCCAACTGGGATGAGCCGTCAAAATAATTTTGGGCAAATATTGGTACTGTTTGTTTTTAGCCAGGGCCAAACCGCTGATGTCGAGGGGATCGCCTTCTGCTTCAAGCCGAATATCCAGAACTGCTAGCTGGATATTAAACTGCCGCAGCTTTTCCTCAGCTTCAGCAACCGACATTGCTGTTATCACTTGGTATCCACGAAGTTCCAGCAACTTTGTATGAACATCCAAAAAATCTTTGGTATTGTCCACAAACAGGATTGTCTTCTCCATTCGTTTATCCTCTACTCATTCCTACAAAATGAACTTAATCTTTGGCGGATGATTTTAAAAACCAACTTTCAGTGGCTGCCTGAATAATGCGTTCTGATACAGCGATTTGTTTTTCTGCTGGCAGCGGCTCGCAGGTTGCCAAAAGTAATTCTAAGCCATGAGTTTGTAAGATTTCTTGATGATATTTATCCATTCGCTTATTGGCTACATCAAGCCTGCGGAAGAAGAGGTAGCCTAACACTTCTGTGATAACACCACTTACAGCCACGACTTTGCTTATTTCAATCGCACCCTCAAAAAATGCCAGGATGATACTAGCGATGATTAGCCCAAACCCAACATATGACGAGAATGTGGCTCTCGTATAATTTTGAGCTGCTTGCCGGCGGATTGCGGCTTGATCCTCTTCTAATCGCCTTGCAATGTTGCTAGTTAGAATTTGAGTTTTTTGTAGATTCATCCAATGGGCAATGACTCTAGGAATAAGCTCTAGCAACTTATTTGGTCCTTCTTCTTTGCCTACCCAAGTCACGGCTGCTGGTAGCTCGTCTGCAGATAACTCCCGAATTTTACGGAAAAACTCAGGAGATGGTTGGTAGCCAGTTAATATGATCTTGGGAATATGACGAAATGAAAGATTATTCGCCAACGTTAATCCGCTTATATCTGTGGGTTCATCATCTTCCAGGCGCATATCCAAAACGGCTAAATCAATGCCACCACTCATTAACTTGGTAAGGGCTTCACCAGGATTTGTTGCAAACCTGACATCATATCCTTGATCAGTCAATGCTTTCCCAAAAACTTCACAAGTTTCTGGATCGTTATCTGCAAACAAAATTACTTGTTTCATCATATACTCCGATCTTAAGCAATAACCTAAGTTGCTACCTTAACAGTCAAAAATGGTGAAGTCCATGAAAGCCAAGTAAAGTGGGTTTGAACCACCAAACCATTTTTACGAGGACAATCATGGACGAACAAATTGTAGCGATTTACACGCTGGTTAACGACCTTTTGCTTGGTTTAGGTCATCATGAAAACAGTCAATGCCGCATGAACGATTCCGAGGTCATCACCACAGCAATCGTGGCTGCTCTGTTTTTTAGCGGCAATTATGAACTTGCCCGTGCCTTCTTGCATCAAGGCGGCTACATACCAACCATGTTGAGCAAAAGTCGGTATTCACGTCGTCTGCATCGAGTGAGCCATTACATCGTGACCTTTATCGAGATGTTGGGCGCCCACTGGAAAGGGGTCAGTAGCGATTCGATTTACGTGATCGATACCTTTCCTATTGTGGTGTGTGACAATTGGCGCATTCGCCGCTGTCGTCTCTATCGAGAAGAGAAGTATCGCGGCAAGATTGCGAGCAAACGCCGCTACTTCTATGGACTCAAACTACATTTGATGGTCACCAGTCAGGGTCAACCAGTTGAGTTCTTCCTAACACCGGGTTCTGAAAGCGATGTGACTCACCTGCGCTCCTTTCAGTTTGACCTACCGACGGGTTCAGAAATCTATGCAGACAAAATCTACAATGATTACACCATGGAAGACTTAATCAATGAGACAAGACAGGTGAAACTATGTCCTGTACGCAAGAAAAACAGCAAACGGCCGTATCCACCGTGGCGCACTTATTGGATAAAACTGCATCGCAAGATTGTGGAGACGACAGGGTCATCCATTGCACGCAGGATGCCGAGGAGCATTCATGCAGTCACAGCCGCAGGCTTTGAGCTGAAAATCGCATTATTTGTTCTGGCTGAGAGTGTCAGCCATATTTTTAAGGTAGCAACTTGAGTTAAGCAATATTAAAAATGCTTATGAGATTATTCTGCATTCTTTTTCTTGTTTGCTTCGTTAGGTTGAAATTTTGGCAACGTGAAAGTTACGGACGCTCCTTGCGGCTCTCTTTTTTCTATCTGCATAGTGCCTCGGTACGTTTCGAAGATGGTTTTTGTGAGTTGTAAGCCAATGCCTGACCCTCGGTCTCCATCATTCTTAGGTATTGCCCGCCCTTGGCGGAAGTGCTCAAGGACTACGTCTGATATTGTAGGGCCGTTGTTTTCGATAGTAATCAGTACTTCGGTGTCTTTTGAGCGGGTTGTCACCCAAATTTTTGGGTCTGGCGTACCTGCTTCTTGCATGGCCAAAACAGCATTATCAACAATTAGCTCAAAGCCCCGGCGAAGCCATTCAGGACTTGCCCAAACAGAACTTGATTTGTCTAAGTCAGGTCGCAGATCGAGTGACAAGAAAATGTGTCTAAAGCGTGCGTGCTTCCATTGTCGCTCCAAGTAGGTGTTTAGCAGCTCATTTATAGGAATTGCTTTTGTAACATCTTCATAGGTAAGCGGTGCTGTAATGGTCAAGTTGGTAATGCGATTAAGAACATCTTCGAGGGATGTTATTTGTTCCTCAAATTCATCTTTGTTTTCGAGATTTGCCAAAGCAGATAGCCATTTGATGCGTCCCTTGGCAATGCCTACTTCTCGGTTGAGGCTGTGTCCCCAGGTTGTGCTGACCATTTGTATCCAGTCAACGGCCGTTTTATTACCAATAAATCCAACAGTTCGGGCTCTTTCAATTGCCAAACCTGCCTGTTGTCCCAACGTTTTCAACATCTTAACTTGTCTGTTAGGAAAATGGTGTGATTCTGGGTGACGAACATAAAGAACACCAAGTACTTTTTTTCGAGTTTCAATTGGAACGCCAACCTCTGCTAAAAAGCCTCTTTCTTTGTAAATTGGGTTTGGGTTCTTTTCAAGTCGTTTGTCAGGAATTACAACGGCTTCACGATTATCCACAATTCGCCGTGTAGTGCCGTTTTTGCGTGCCACACTCGGATAGCGATGTAATTTTCCATCACTTTCTACACGGAGTGCATCTGAAGCTTTTTCATTCTCCACATCCCAAAATGTGATATTCCCCATAGGAGTATTTGTTAAAGTCATCGCTTCTTGGATAACTACATTTAGAACGTCATTCAATTTGTTGGTGCTAGATAAAGCCTCCGCAACTTTCCGAAACGTTTCGCTCTTTTGGTATAGCTGTGCATTCTCGATAGCAATTGCAGCTTGACTTGCCAATACCTCTAATGCCACCTCATCAATCTCATCGTAGGCATCTTTCTCTTCGTGTTCAACATTGATGACAATAACAGCATTCCCTAATTTAAAAGGTACAGCCAATTCAGATCTTACATCTGGATCTACCTCAAGATAATCACTATCTTGAGATACATCTCCAACACGCTGAACTTCCTCTTTGAGCGCGGCACGTCCCATAATTCCAATGCGTCGTTTCCCATAATCTTCAAGAGCGACTTTGATAATGTTCTGGCTTATATCTTCTTGGTCCAAATTATGCGGGAAAACTGAAATGAGACGACTAACTCCATTCTCGACTTCTCGAATACACGCACGACCAACATTTTTACCTTTTCGTTTTGTGATATTGACTGCCTGTTCCAAGATTGCATTCAATGTTGCTTGCTCATCTAGTAAAGAATTACTAATCGCTTCATTGGCCTTGTAAAGTGCTCGACGAATTTCCGAACGTTCTTGTACTTCCTTATAAAGTTGGGCGTTGCGAATAGCTACGGCCGCTTGACTGGCAAACAGTTCAATGTTTTGCAATTCTTCATGAGTGAAGCGGTGAAATTGTCGATAATTGACAAACAGAACCCCTACTCGAACACCACCGACGATAAGGGGGATTGCTGCACAAGACTTGATCTTTTCCTCTTGGACAAATCGTCTTGGACTAAAATCCGGGTCATTAGCTGTATTTTCAACAATGTATGTCTCATCGCGCCATAGCATTTTTAGAACTATTGAATCTTCTGGAACTTCAGGTAGCCTACGGGTTCTCTTGGGGAATTTGAGACCGGCAACTGCTGGAGGATAATATAATTTACTTGTATGTTGATTATAAACATAAAGTGTCACAGCACTGCACTCTACTGCTTCTACCATTCCTGTTACAACTGAATCTAATGTAGCGTCAAGATTTTCTAATGCCGTGACTTGTGCCACAATATGGGCTGCGTTCTGTGTTTTATTTAACTGCTCTAACAATCGTGCTTTTTTTAGAGCAAGAGCGGCATGATCAGCAAACGTGGCGGCAATTTCCACTTCTTCTCTACTGAAGTGGCGAGTGCGACTATAGTTCACGTAGAGAACACCCAAACGCTCATTACCGACGGTTAGAGCTATTCCCTGAAAACTCTTGATTCCAACTTGCTTGAGCAAGCGTCGTGTAGATTGCCCTAGAAATGGATACCGTTTTTGGTCAGTAACCTTTTCAACAACAAGTGAACCTTGTTTCATTACAGTATCGGCCGTTTGTCCAACTTGCGGTTCTTCTTGTATGAACTGTTTCCATATTGTCGATTTAATCCCATCTGCAAAGGAATAATTCAGAAGAAACTTCTTGCGAATATCATCATACGACCAGATGGCGGCCGAATCGGCTCCTAAAACTTTTCGCGCACTGCTAACAATTTGGGTTAAGACTTCTGGCAAATCAGCCGCGCCCGCCAGGGCATCAGCCGCCTGCCGCATATGCTGTAACTCCTGCATTTGTCGTGTTTTGTCATAAGCAAGGGCTGCCTGCTCTGAATACATTTGTAGAGCTTCTCTTTCTGTTTCTGTAAAAATTCTCGGTTGTTTGTATTGTATCCACATCACACCGATGGCATTTTCGCCAAGCTTCAGAGGCAGGCAAGCTGCAGCACAAATCCCGGCTTTTTTCATATCAGAGTTTAGGCTTAGATTCTCTTGGTTGGTTGCAACATTTTCAATAAAACATGGCTTGTTATTTGTCATTACTTGCGCCGAAATCCCATTTTCTCGAATAACTGTTTTTACATCGGGAGCTTTTTTGTATCCGTCTTCAGCAAGTTCCTTAGGGCGACCTTTATTATCAATGAGGATAGCACTGGCTCGCGAGGCATTCAGAGCTTTTCTCGCCTGTACAACAATTGCCTCTAGCACTTTTTGCGGTTCCTGCTTAGAAATAAGGATACTACTGGCTTCCGAGACAGATTTTAGACAAGACAGCCCATGTTTTGCTTTATCAAGCAGTTCTGAGTTTTTGATAACGACGGCTGCTTGACTGGCAAAAGAGTTGAGTAAGTCAAGGTCTACCTCCTTAAACGCATTTTGCTCTTTGCTTGTTAATGCTAGCGTTCCCATTGCATGCTCACTTGTTTGTATAGGGACGCACACCATTGATTCAAAAGGAGCCGCTTCAGGATGGTTTACTTGCTTGAATCGGCTGTCTTGTTTTACATCATTTATTATCATCGGTTGGCGTGATTCAAATACTTTTCCATTGACTCCTTCTCCCTCCTTAAATCGGATGGCTCTCATGGCACTTTTGCTGTAGTTAATGGTGTTGGCAACCAGGCAAAGAGTGCCATCTCGATACAGATGTATTTCGCTGTCATTCGCGGCAGGAATACTTTTTGCTGTGGAATGGACAATAAGATTTAATATCTCATTCAAATCCTCAGATTGGGTCACAGCCTGACTCACATCAGACCAGGCACGTTGGCGCGTTTCTAGTAACTTAACATCACGCAAGTCACGCACAAATCCCGCCTGCCCAATTGGCTGACCTGCTTCATCTTTGATGACCGTCGCTGAGAACAATCCGGGCAATATCGGACCATTCTTATGCTTGAAATTAATTTGGCGTTCAGTGATAGAGGTGCCCCCATCAAGCTCGTCGAATATTTGCCGCCCTACTTCCACATCTTCAAACAGTGAAAAAGTTCTTTGTCCATGCATCTCTGCTTCAGTATGGCCGAAAAACTTTTCTGCCTGTTTATTAAAAACAGTAATGCGCTTGTTATTGTCTATGGCGACAATGGCATCTAATGAACTTTGTAACAGTGCCTGTTTACGCTCACGTTCTTCATACAACTTGGAGAAGAGGCGCGCATTTTGAATGGCTCCGGCAACTTGATTGGCAATCGCCCCTAAGATGTATTGATCTATTTCATCAAACTCATTGCGGTTATAACTGTGAAGGTTCATTGCTCCGATAACTTGGTCTCTGGCAACTAAAGGAACACTTAACCATGATTGGGTGATTTCTTGATCGGTGTTCTCTCCAAAATGCTCGATTTGAGGTATTTTAGGGAGCGACTCCTTCTCTGCCGCAAAATCTTTAATTAGCAACTGCTTACCCTGAGTAATAACCCATTCGGTTAATCCTTCCTTGCGGTTGAACGGCCGTTCCCTTTTCTCTTGTTTCGCTCCCCGATCAAAAAAGAGTTCAAAGCGCAGCTTTTCGGTTGGCTTATCATATAAAGCGATGGCCATCCCCGAGGCATCCATCAAGGAGCCAACCTGCCTGTGCACTTCTTCTAAAACCTCATCTAGGGAGCGAATAGAGGTCGTTGTCTGCCCTACCTTAATGAATGTTTGCAATAGTTTTTTTTGCTTTTTAAGCTGGTGATGTTGAACAGCTACCTGAATAGTCAAAGCCAGTTCCTCATGTTCGATTGGCTTGCTCAAATAACGATAGGCACCAGCCCGCAAGGCAGCCAGACCGCGTTCCGTACCACTCCAGCCTGTGAATATAATGCTGGCCACATCTGGAAAAGCTTCCTTAATCTCTGCCATTAACTCGACACCGATAGGCATAGGGAAGCCATTAAGATCGGATTCGTTTTCCAACAACATATCATCAATTAAGACAACATCATAGGGGTCATCTTGCTCATGAATATGTTGCCAGGCACCTTTGCGACTGGCGGCCGTATCAATGTGGTAGCCATATTCAGTTCGCAACCAACTTGCCAACGGTTCTCGTAATTGTGCATCATCATCTACTAAAAGGACTCGCCAGATTCTCTCGTTCATTATGCAAACGCCTCCTCACCAGGTAATTCAATGACAAAAGTCGTCCCTATCAAGATCAAGCTTTGTTCTACATAAATTCGCCCACCAAGACTTTCTACCAGGCTACGTGCTATATAAAGACCTAACCCGGTGCCATCCTCGCGGGTGGAAAATCCCATCGTGAAGATTTTTTCCCAAAGCTGCCTGTGGATGCCTATGCCAGTATCAATCAAGCTAATTTTAATCGGTCGCGGAGCATTCATATCTGTCATTTTTGTAACAACTTCCAAACGACGCTCTTTAACTTCCAACGGCAGCATTTGTTGCAAGCCATTTAGCAAAATATTTAGCACTGCTTGCTGTAAACGAATTGAGCTACCTGCAACAAGCGGTAGCTCGGTTTCTATATTGAGCGTTAGCATTGTCTTCTCTTTACTTAAAACCGGGCGCAGTAAAGCATAAGCTTGCCGAATTACTTGATTCGTATCAAAGGTAGGAGAATGTGCTTCTTTGGCTAAATTTTGAAAAAGTCGAACGGTCTTCTTTAAATCTTCAACAGTGCCTAAAATGCCATCTTGGGTCCGTTTGGCCTGTGTTAAAGCGCCTTCCCAATTTGTACTGTTTGCGCCACGCTCTATTTGTAGACATGCCAATTTTAAGTTGCGAAGTTGTGCTTCTAGGGCAGTGAGTTTGTTGTTTACCTCATGCCCAAATCCAGTTGCTAGTTGGCCACTGAGCAAAATTGTGCTAATGCCCTGCACCCGTTCTTCAAATAGCTCGTTTTCCAAGGCAACCGTTAGCAAAGCGGCCGTAGATTGAGCATCATAAAGTCGGTACTGATGAAATGCTTGTGGCTCTTGGTGAAACAGGAACAAAGCATAATTGCTAGATAGTTCTCGCCCCATCGGCACGCCAATACAGGATTCAAACGAGAGGAGTTGCAGCAATTTGCGAAACCGAAAGTAGGCACTCTTTGTTACTTTGGTTTCAAAAACCAGTTCCTCATCTTGGAGTACATTTTCCACTGGGCTGTCATCTAAAGAGAACAGGGCGTCTCCATTTAGAACTGTTTGCCCAGCTTGGGCGATGACCGAGATTGATTGAGAGGCAGCACTCTGATAAAAAATAATGCCATCCTCAGCTTTTGTTAGATCAACGATATGTTCTAGCCCTTTTTGTAGACGCTGGCGTAAAGAGACATGATTTTGCATGATTTGAGCTAACTTCTGAAACGAGCGACGCCCCACTTGCTTTGTTGGCTTTGGAGCCTGTAGCGGTAAAAGCGTTTCTCCCAAGCCAATTTTGTGCAAAATGCCGTCTATCTCTGCAAAATCAAGCGGCTTGAAGAGGGCAGCACTCACTTCCAGCTTTTCAATCTCTGCGGAGCGTTTATTTAGCCAATCTGAGCCACTCATAAAAATGACATGGCTCTCATGCTTTGCTTGGCGTAGCTGTTTTACAAAGGCGATACCATCTACATCTGGTAAGTCAAGGTCAACAAGGCAAACATCAAAGTATTGTTTCTTTATTAACTGCACGGCCGTTGTCGTATCACCAGCCCCCAAAGCATGAAACCCGCGGTCACATAGCCATTTAACAAGCGGCTCACGTAAATCATCCTGGTCTTCAAGCACCAGAATCATCCCGATACGTTCCCTTAATTCATCTGAAATACGATGATTGAGCCGCTCCTCACTGTCATCTTCTTCTGCTAATACGCTTAAAGAAGCGTCCCCAACCTCATCCTCGCCGATTTGTTTGACCACAGAACTCACCATAGCTTGCTGTGCTAGGCGACTGCGAATGCTTAACCGAACCTTCTTGTTTTTGCGATCAAGGCGGGAAATGAGCGCTTCAATATGATCCCCAATCCAAAATGTTTCCCCTGGACACGCCACATGCCAAGTTGCTAACTGCTGGTTAGGTACAAAGCCATCAACCCCCTCCCAAACTCTAACAAATATTCCTGAAGGATGAATATCTTTTACAACACCCGAAATGAGCATCCCTTGTCTGAAGGTAGCAATAAACGCTTGCCACGGATCTGGTAGCGTTTGTTTATAGCTAAGCTCTACTCGCCCGTTGCCTTTGGCATCTTCCAAAACAATCGCTTTGATTTTTTGAAAAGGCTTAAGCAATTTCCTTGGATCGATATCCCCATCCCAAGACATTTCACGGCGACGAATATACCCTTTTCTTCCATCGTCAAGCAGAACAAATACACCATATGAAAACAGGTTTTCAACCGTTGCCGTTATTGGTTGCTTGTTTTTTGGGGAAGATTTTGTCAATCCTTTATTCATCTTTGTCCTCATTTTGTGAACCGTTCATGTTTGTCAGGCAGAAGATGAAGATATTGTATCAAGAGAGAAGAATTTTAATGTTGCAGAAATGTGGCAGGAAAAATGACGGCTTCTCGATTTTTCGCCTTATTTTTTAGCTTTCTTGGTAGGGAATGTTGTTGAAGGTAGCTATTTATTGCAGAAATTTATCGCATCTTTACTAAAAATGTTTGATAAAGCAGTAATAAAAGCGGCAATATTTGTTGCGGCCGTTTGTTTTCCAAGCTAAATTGCACTTTATTGCGAGAATTAAATTAGATTTCTATGGTTTTTAGCCGGGTGATTTGAAACTTCTTTACATTTGTTGAGCCGCCTGAAGTAAGTCAATTACTACAATATTACGATGCACAAAACCCTTCAAGTTTGTGATGATAATGCCAAGACAAGGCAATCGCACCTTTCATTGCACGATGAGCTCAATGAAAGATGCACTTGGAGGAATAAAATGGGTTCAGCATCTGATTCAGTTCTTTTGGGTTTAGCGCTTGTGGGGCTTATCGTGGTAGGCCTATATGCGCTACGGATTAAGTTTTTGATGTGGCAGTTGGAAAAAGCTCTCCAAATAATATCTGCGCCAAGAAGAGAAGGCGGTAGTATCCTGAGAATAATTTTGTTCATTCTTGTTGCTATTATTTTTGGGCTTGTTTTGTTTGGCTAATTATGTAAAAAACAAGGAACGGAGGTTAAATCATGTTTGACTTGGAAGCAATAGAGTTGTTTTTGATAATCGTTGCAGCTTTTTTAGTGGGTGCAGTCAGCTTGCCAGCAATTGTGCTTTACTTTGTTTGGCATACGAAAATTGATTGATATGATGGCAGGATTATTGCAGGCAAGTGGTTAGCAAGCTACTAACCACTTGCCAAATGATTCTTTATTGTTGACCCGGAGTGAATATATGGATCAAACACAAGTTGCTATGATGGGGAGCGTGACGTCGCCATTGGGATTTACGGCCGTTGCCCATGCCGCCGGGCTCAAAAAAGAAAACCAGCTTGATTTGGCACTGGTGGTCTCTGAACATGCGTGTAGCTGTGTCGCTATGTTTACTAAAAATCAGGTGGTAGCTGCCCCTGTCATTGTGGATCGGGAAACGCTGGCACAAAACAGTAGCCAGCTGCGGGCGGTGGTCATCAACTCCAAAAATGCCAACGCCTGCACGGGCGATCCTGGTTTGGCAAATGCCCGCGCCACGCAGCAAATTGCTGCCGACGTGCTTGGCTGCCAGCCAGAGCAAGTGTTGGTGCTTTCCACTGGCGTTATTGGCGTGCAGCTACCGATGGATAAGCTGGAAGCGGGGATTTTAGCTGGGGCAGTGGGGCTTTCGCGGGAAAACGGCCGTCTCGCCGCCGAAGCGATCATGACCACCGACACGCACCCCAAGCACCTGGCCGTCACGGTAAATTTACCCGGCGGCATGGTGACAATTGGCGGGATGGCGAAGGGGTCGGGGATGCTGCATCCCAATATGGCCACGATGTTGAGCGTATTGACCACCGATGCGGCCGTTGCCCCGGATGTATTGGATGGCCTGTTGCGAACGGCCGTAAACCGCAGCTTCAACCGCATCTCCATTGATGGCGACACCAGCACCAATGATACGATTTTGCTGTTGGCGAATGGGGCGAGTGGAACGGCCGTTGCCGACCCAGACAGCATCGCCCAATTTGGCACAGCCCTCAACCAGCTTTGCACCAAGTTAGCCCACATGATTGTGCGGGATGGCGAAGGCGCAACCAAATTTGTGGAAATTCGGGTGACAGGGGCGCAAAGTGAGGCCGATGCTCACCAGATTGCCAACACCATTGCCACCTCGCCGTTGGTCAAAACAGCGTTTGCAGGCAGCGATGCCAATTGGGGTAGGTTGCTCATGGCTGCTGGTCGAGCGGGGATTGCCTTTGACCAGACCAAAATCAACCTATGGATTGGTGTGCGGCAGCCGGACGAACTTCAGCTAGTCGCCAACGGCACGCCCACCGACTACCAAGAAGTGGATGCAGCGGCCGTTTTTGCCCAGCCTAAGTTTAAGATTTTGTTGGATTTGGGAAGTGGGGGTGGGGGAACGGCCGTTGTCTGGACAACCGACCTCAGTCACGATTACGTCAGCATCAACGCCGACTACCGCACATGATTAGATTTTTTTATTAGTGGCTATGATGGAATAAAAATGACACTGGTAGACTTTTTAGGCTCGACTGCTTTTATGAAGATGGGCTTGATAACAAGTTCGAACCATAACATAATATGAAGATATGGATGAATTTGCAGACCAAAGGAAACGTGAACCAAAAACATTTTTTATAAAGTCTGTCGAAGATTTGGATGCATACCATGAGTGGCGTGTATCACAATATATTTCTTTGTTGGAGGAAGCAGAGACTTCTCAAGACCTATTATCAAAGTCTTTGCAGTATAAGATTCTGTTTAATGAAGAATTTAAGAAAGTCTTTTACGAATGGTTTGAAAAATATTATAACCCTCATCCCTTCCCACCCCTTGATAACTATCAGAATAAAATAGATCAATATGCAAGCCAATTGGCAAGTTTTTTTCCAGAAGATCAGAAAATGTATTGGCAAGATTTTTTCTCTCAAGCACTTTTTGAACTGTCTAATGAGGATATACCTGGAATAAGGTTTATGCTTGATTCTGGAAATTATCGTACTGATATCCATGCGGTACATCAGGGCGTACATAGATTGTTATATGAGTCCTCGTTTTCACCTTTGCTCAATGTAATGGAGAAAAACACGGCTGATCGCTTCACTTACATAGTTTCATGCAAGAATGTTGAACTTTGTCGGGTATGGATTGATCGGAGTAATGGAGAATCTGGCATTATGCCTACTTGGAGAACTCAGACGATTCTTGAAGATGTTGAAAGAAAATACATTATGGATTTATTGGGTAATATTCTTGTTGAGTACGGCGAAGTTCAAAAGCAAGCTAGAATACTTTTACAGGTTGATGAGATAATTGTTGATGAAAACGAAATGACCATTCCCAACCAGCCCATAAATACTTCCCAAAAGCTGAAAGGGTCTCAATTATCGAAATTGGGTAGAAAAATCAGCGAATTATTTAACGAGGATGAGCTACGCGATCTTGTAAGAAAATTAGATATAGACTACGAGAATTTATCAGGTGATAATAAGCTCCGAAAGGCTCATGAACTTGTTGAAAATGTTGATCGGAACAGGAGAGTACCAGAGCTTTTAGATATTCTTCGAGAAGAGCGCCCTCGTGAAACTTGGTCAATTAGAACTGGAGATTGAAGAAATCTCCAATCTCCAATCTCCATTCTCTAGTCTCCCAATTTAGTCGCGCTTGAATTTGGAGTAATCCGGTGCCGCGTAGCGAGTTTTGCCGCCGTTGCTGACGTCCATCATGGCCTGCACCTTCATTTGCAGGCCAAATAGATTGATGAAGCCCACCGCATCTTTTTGGTCGTACACGTCTTCCTTGCCGAAGGTGGCAAAATCTTCTCGGTAGAGGCTGTTGTCGCTGTGCCGCCCGATGACGATGGCATTCCCCTTGTACAGCTTAAACTTCACCCAGCCAGTGACCGTTTTTTGCGTGTCGCTGATGAATGCCTGCATTGACTCACGAAGCGAGTGGAACCATTTGCCAAAGTAGACCAGTTCTGCGTATTTCACAGCCAGCTCTTCCTTGAAGTGGCTGGTGTCGCGGTCTAGGCAAAGCGATTCTAGCTCTCGGTGGGCGGCGTACAAAATGGTGCCGCCGGGGGTCTCATAGACGCCGTGAGATTTCATGCCAACCAACCGATTTTCTACCAAATCAATTCGCCCAATGCCATGCCTTGCGCCTAAATCGTTCAGCTTGCCAATGAGCTGGGCAGGAGGCAGTTGCACATCGTTTACGGAGACTGGCACGCCCTGTTCAAAATGAACCGTAACGATTTCTGGCTCATCAGGGGCGTTTTCTGGTGAGGTTGTCCATTGGTACATGCTTTCTTCTGGCTCATTGCGCGGGTCTTCCAAAATGCCACCCTCGTGAGAGAGGTGCCACAGATTACTGTCTCGGCTGTAGATAGATTTTTCGGTGTGAACCACAGGGACGTTGTGTTTTTTGGCATAGGCCAGCGCATCTTCGCGGGAGCGGATGTCCCATTCGCGCCACGGCGCAATCACTTTGAGGGTGGGGTTGAGCGCCTTGTAGGTCAGCTCGAAGCGTACCTGATCGTTCCCCTTGCCGGTAGCACCGTGAGAAACAGCGTCGGCACCTTCAGCTTCGGCGATGGCCACCTGCCATTTGGCGATGAGCGGTCGGGCGATGGAAGTTCCCAGCAGATATTGGCGTTCATAAATGGCGCCGGATTGCAGCATGGGGAAGAGGAAATCTTTGGCAAACTCGTGTCGCAAATCTTCTACGTATACTTTGCTTGCGCCGCTGGCGATTGCTTTTTCTTCTAGCCCTTTCAGCTCCTCATCTCCCTGACCGATATTGGCGCAAAAGCAGATAACTTGGCAGCCATAATTTTCGCGTAGCCAGGGAACGATAACTGAGGTGTCGAGGCCGCCTGAGTAGGCGAGAACGGCTTTGTTGATTTTTGGTTTTGACATTTTTCTTACTCCTTCTTGGACTTGAATAATTGGTAATTCGATAACTGGCTGAGTTCGGGGTTCGATAGGTTGTGGGGTGAGGTGGAGGACAACGGCCGTTTCATCACAATTTGTCAACAATGGGCAAACATGACAGTCGCGCCATACTTTTTGGGGGAACAGCTCTTTGCTGCTGATGGTGAAGCCCATCTTTTGGAAGAACGGCACGGCGCGGGTGAGGGCAAACAGGGTGGGTACCTGCCGATGCTCCGCTTGGCCAATGATCGCTTTCACGATGCTGCTGCCCCAGCCTTGCCCTTTCACCTTATCAGCGACGGCCAGCGAGCGCACTTCGGCCAAAATGTCGCTGTAGTAGAGCAGCGACACGCAGGCAACCAGATCATCTTCGGCGTCAACACCTACCAGCCAGTCGGGCAGCGTGTCGCGGATGGATTTTGCAGTGCGGGGCAGCACGTCACCACGACGCACATGCTCATTGAGCAAGGCGAGGATGTGCGGAACATCGTGGGGATGGGCAGGTCGTATGTTCATAATCTTTTGCCACAGAGGGCACAGAGATTTTAGAGGCTATTCTCTTTTTCCTCTGTGCCCTACTTCGGCTGCGCTCAGCACAAGTCTGTGGCTAAGTTTTAACCATCTGGGATGAGGCGTTTGCCGAGGCTGATCACGTCGTCAATGTGGTAGCCAATGTGTCCGTAAAATTGAATGATAGCGCGGTTGCTGCTGCGAACTTGCAGATTGATTTTGGGGCAGCCGAGCGCCAGCAGCTTGGCTTCAATATTATCCATGAGAGCGCGGCCTATGCCCCGACCCTGATAATTTGGGGAGACGGCCAAATAGTTAATCCAGCCGCGATGCCCTTCGTAGCCACCCATGACAGTGCCAACAACACGGCCGTCTGCTATTGCAACTAGAAATAGTTCAGGATTCACCTTCATCTTGCGGGCAATATCTTTATGCGGATCGTTCCAGGGAACGACAAGACCGCACGCTTTCCAAACGGTAATGACAGCTTCGCTATCGGTCAGGGCAAAGGGGCGAATATTTGTATGCGTCATGATTTCTCCTCGTTAAATGTTTTCTTCCAGGCAGGCGGCGATGGCGGATACGGCCGTATCAATTTCTTCCCGATTCACAATCAATGCAGGTGCCAGGCGCAGCACATCTTCCCCAGCTGTAAGGATGAGCACGCCTTTGTCCCGTGCGGCGGTCATAATCGGTGCAGCAGGCTGATTGATGGTGATGCCAACCAGCAACCCATGCCCGCGCACCTCCACAATTTGCTCTAGCTCTAGCGTTTGCAAGCGGTGTTTCAAATAAGCACCGTTTTCCTGCACGGTTTGCAGGAAGTTTGGCTGTTTGACCTTGTCAAAAACCACGTTGGCCGCGGCGCATACCAGCGGCCCGGCGGCAAAGGTACTGCCGTGGTCTCCTGGCTTGATCACATTGGCAACAGCTTGGGTGACCAGCGTTGCGCCAATGGGCAGACCGCCAGCCAGCGGTTTGGCCAGCGTCATGATGTTTGGCAATACGCCAAACTGTTGGTACGCCCACAGCGTGCCGGTGCGCCCCAGGCCGCACTGCACCTCGTCGAAGATGAGCAGAGCCTTGTGGGCGTGACAAGCGGCATGGAGGCCATGCAAAAATTCAGGCGTGGCAGGATTGACGCCGCCTTCTCCCTGAATGGGTTCTACGATGACGGCGCAGGTATCTTCAGTGATGGCTTCTTGAGCAGCAGACAGATTGTTGAAAGGGGCGAAGGTGATGCCAGGAACCAGTGGCGCAAAGGGGTCTCGATACTGTGATTTGTACGTGGCGGAGAGGGAACCCATGGTACGGCCGTGGAAACCACCTGTAAAGGCAACGATTTTGGTTTTGCCATCGTGGTGGGTTTTGCCAACCTTGCGGGCGAATTTGAGGGCGGCTTCGTTGGCTTCTGCGCCAGAATTGCAAAAGAAAACCTTGTCAGCAAACGAATTTTCGACCAGCTTTTGGGCGAGCTGGGCTTGGGGAGCAGTGTGGAACAGGTTGCTGACGTGGGTGAGCTGGGTGGCTTGTTGGGAAACGGCCGTCACCCAATCCGGATCGCTGTGCCCCAACGCCGTCACCGCAATGCCAGATGTGAAATCGAGATACTCATTACCGTCGCTGTCGTACAAGAACATTCCTTTTCCGTGTGTAAAAACGATTTCCGGGCGATTGTACGTGTGCAAAACGTAATCTGCTTCTGCTTGAATAATTGCTTGCTTGTCCATCCAATTACTCCTAAAAAGTTAGCCACAGATTACACAGATTTCGCAGATTTATTGGCTCTAATCTGTGTAATCTGCGAAATCTGTGGATTAAATAATTGCCTCGTTGGTAAAAATGGTGCCACTGTTGTTTAGCAGGCCGGCGAGGTTGACGATTTGGGTTTGGTGCACGCCTTGGGTAATGGTGGCCAGGGCGGCACGCACTTTTGGCACCATGCCGTCGGTGATGATGCCGTCGTGAATGAGTGATTCGGTTTGCTCCAGCGTGAGTTGGGGCAGGATACGGCCGTCTTGCAAAACCCCTGGCACATTGGAAACAAAGGTCAACCGCTCGGCCTGCAATGCGGAGGCGACTGCGCTGGCCGTGTCATCGGCGTTGACATTGTAAGTGTAGCCATCAAAGCCGAGCGAGAGCGGCGAGAGGACGACCGTTAGCCCAAGATGTGTGAGTTGGTGCAACAATTCGGTACGCACCTGACTAATTTCACCCACGTAGCCCAGATCGGCCGTGGGGTGCCGCTTCTTCTGGCAGCGCAAAATGCCGCCATCTACGCCACTGAGGCCAATGGCGTCCACGCCCGCCGCCAGCAGTGCCGTCACAATTTGCTTGTTGGTTTGGCCGCTCAGAGCCATCTGCACCACGTTGATCATCTCCCGATCTGTGACGCGCAGGCCATCTACTTTCGTTGAATGTAGCCCCACTTTTTGCTGCAAAGCCACAATGGCCCGCCCGCCGCCGTGCACGATGATGTGGGGAACGGCCGTTCCCGCCATGTAGTCTGCCAATCCCGCCAAAAATCCAGGATCATCCAATTCGTTACCACCAATTTTTAATACTTGCATCTTTCACTCTCTCAATTACTCAATTCCCTAATTACAAATCGTAATTGAGTAATTGGGTAATTAGATTAGTCCTGCCGTCTCTTCGATGCCAAATACCACATTCATGTTCTGCACCGCTTGGCCCGCCGCGCCTTTTACCAAATTATCAATGGCGGAGGTGATGACGAGCGTGCTGCCAGACATTGTGAGGCCAATGACGCATTTGTTGCTGTGGGTGACGTGTGCCAGAGTAGTCAATTCGCCCTCTGGCAGCAGGCAAACGAACGGTTCGTTGGCGTAAAGTTGGGTGAAATACGGCCGTATTTCCTCCAAGGTAATCTGCTCGGAAAAGTTGACATAAATCGTAGAGAGAATCCCCCTCTCCACCGGCAGCAGGTGTGGCGAAAAGATTAGCGACGGCGCATCGGGGTGGAACCAGCCCATCGCCTGCTCAATTTCTGGCAGATGGCGGTGGCTACGGCCGATTTTGTACGGCGCAAAATTGTTGTGTACCTGAATAAAATGAGTGCCTGCTTTGGGCGTTCGGCCTGCACCAGAGGTGCCAGATTTGGCGTCGGCGATGATGGGGCTGGTGATAGGGAGATTTGCGGTAAGTAAGGGCCAAAGCGGCAGCAAAATGCTGGTGGGGTAGCAGCCCGGGGTGGCCACCAGCTTGGCACCGGGTAGCTGCTCACGAGCAAACTCGGTAAGGCCATACACTGCCTCGGCCAACAGGTGCGGGGCAGGATGCTGCTTGTCGTACCAGTTAGCATACGTGTCTGCATCCTTTAAGCGAAAATCTGCACTGAGGTCAATAACGGTAACGCCAGCAGTGAGGGCGCGGACGGCCGTTTCTGCCGCCGCTGCATGAGGCAAGCACAAAAAAACCACCTCCACCGCTTCAAAGGGAGCCGCTTCCCCTAAAATCAGCGGCAGATATGGCGCCTGCGGATACACGTCCGACAATGTTTGCCCCGCCAATGATTGCGACGTGGCAAAAGCCACGTGAACATGCGGATGCTTTTGCAAAATCTTCACCAACTCGCAGCCTGTATACCCCGTTGCCCCAAAAATTCCTGCTTTAATCATGGTGTACTCCAATGTTTGCCACAGAGGGCACAGAGAAAAAGAGGTTTTTCTCCACCTCCTCTGAGTTCTCTGTGGCAAAAACCCAAAAAAAAACCGCCAGACTTCGCAAGAGTCTGGCGGTTCAGGTTGCGTGTGTTTTGTTCTAACTCAGGCAAGCTCAAATACCAGACGATGGGTCTGGCGGCGGCGAATAGCGCGAAGTGCTTGCAGATCATGGAACAATTTCATGGTGAAAGAATTTAGCAGATAAATTGTGACTGTCAACCAAAATTTCAAAATTCGGTGAACTTGGTCTGGATTTGCCCCGAATCGTTGTGGAAATTGCCTAATTCAGCCAGAAATTATTGGTTCAGCCGCAATGTCCAATCTCGCAGAGAGATGAGTAACTTTGCCAGACGTTCGCGCGATTTTTCGTCGGTCAGGTTGAGATCATCGTCGAAATGTGTGTAGCCGCGTGCCAGCATGAGTGATTGCCTTAGGACGAAAATTTCATTGTGGGCCAAGATTTCGCGTAGATGTAGCTGAGAGCGCAAAGTGCCGTGCATGCCGCCGGAACCGATGATTGCGGCCGTTTTGCCATCAAGTGGGGCCGTATCCCCATTCCCTTTGCGTGAAGCCCAATCCAGCGCGTTTTTAAGCACGCCTGTTACCGAGTAATTGTATTCAGGGGATGCTATCAACAGGGCGTCAGCCTGGCGCATTTGATCATAGAAGTGGGCAACGGCCGTTGGCAATCCTTCAGCTTCTAAATCTGCATCAAACAGAGGGATGCTTGCCAGGTCGAAACATTCCAGGGTCACACCGTCGGGCAGCATGGTGGTGGCAGCATTGAGCAAGGCTCTGTTATAAGAACGCTGGCGCAAGCTGCCAGCAAAGCCCAATATGCGAATCGTATTGTTTGTCATTGCTTATCCTTATTGAAGAAGTTTTTATCCGGAAACGGCCGTTCCCGTTTCTACGTGTGCCACATTGGGCAAGCCCTGCGCGGCACAGGCGCCTTGTTGGCTGGCTTCCCCAACAATAACGTCGGCTTCATTGTTGAGCCGCCTTAACCAAAGCAAAAGGGGGAGCGTGATAGTAGTAACAAGCCCGCCAGAGACATAGCCAGAGGCAATGGAGCGATTTTGTGCCAGCCAACCCAAGCCAGATTGTGATCCAATGCTGATGCCGCTGGAAATCATCGAGTTAAAAGAGACAATCGTTGCTCGCTGCGCGGAGGGTATGAGTTGGTGTAAAAAGGCTTGCTGTACTGGCCCCATGACGCCTAGTGCCACCATTGCTAGTAAGAAGAATGTGGCTGCCAGCCAGAAGGAGTTGGCCAGCCCCACACCGATGCTGCCAGCAGTGAAAACGGCCGTAGCCCACAACATCAGGGTGGACCGCTTGCCACAATATTTAGTGAGCCAGCTAACAATCTCATTGCCTACCATCATTGCCAAAGCTACCAGTGCAGACATCACGCCAGATACCCAGATTAGGTCTTGCCCCAGGAGGTCTAAAAAGTAAGGCTGCCACGCGTAAAACCCCCAGGCCATAAAGCCTGCCTGGACAGCGGAGACAATCATGAGCAGCCGGACTGGCTGTTGCTGCCAGCCAAAACTGATGCCTGCTCGTGCTATCTTTTTCATTTCGGACGGCAGCGAATTCAAGCTCACTGCCTGTGGTTCATACCCAATATCGTGCATCCGCACGTAAGCAAATAGGAAAACCAGAACCAGGAGCAGCACCCGCCCGATAAAGGGAAATGCTAAATCCCAATCACCAATAAAACCGCCGCCAACGGTGCCCAGAAGCATGGCTGCCCCGCTAATCAAGGCACTTCGGGCAAATATTGCATCCAGACTTCCCTCATGGTTGGTTGCCTGCAAGGCATCCACTAGCCACGCTTCCATTGCCCCGGAGTAAAAGGTGTAACCAAGCCCCATAACAACGGAGGCAACGATGAATAGCGTAAGGTTTCCTCCGTTTTCGGCCACCAATAAATAGCCTATGGTGCCAAAGGCCAGAATCGCAATGCTCAGTAAAAAAGAGGCACGACGCCCTCTAGTATCTGCCAGAACGCCAGTAGGAATTTCAAAAAGTGCCATGCCTGCGGAGAAAGAGGCATTGGCAATGAACACACCTAAGATGTCTAAACCTGCATCCAGCAAAAATAGCGTATTGACGCCCCAGATGAGCGAAGCAGATAGCGTATAAAGTCCTATGAGGATTAGGTAATCTCGAATAATTTTCTGGGGTGTCAGACTATCCTCCTCACGAACTCAATTTTTAGACATAAACGGTTTTAGGTAGAAAGAAAGATAGTTTAGCGGGTTTTTGTCACTAGCGGTAATAACGGCCGTTTCTGCTTCAGGCGTCGCTAAAACGACATCGTAGATGTCAATCTCGTTTTGCTGGCTACTGGTTTGGAAACGGCCGTTGCCATCCACAAAGTACAAAAAGAGGTTTTCACCTGACCGGGGCAATTCAATGGAGGCCGAGCCGCCAGCGGGCAGGATGCTACTGGTGAGCCGTGCCGAAACGTGTGCATCGGTTGCTCCGTTTGGCCCAATGATGTCTTGTATGATGGCATCACCTACGCTGCGCGTCTGCATATCGCTGAGCTTGGTTTGCTCATAGTGCGGAGGTAATCCCGCATGTTCCACATCCGCCACAAACCAGATTTGGATGACGCGCGTAAATTTGTCCGTCAGATTGAGTTCTTGATGCTGAATGAAGTTACCGGAGAACATCCGTTGAACTTCACCGGCGGTGATAACACCTTTGCCGCCTGTCGTATCTTCGTGGTAAAGCTCGCCGTCAATGACGTAGGTGAAAATTTCCAAACCGCGATGCGGATGCCACTGGAAGCCGTTGCGCGGCGCAATTTGGGTCATGTGGGCGGTTAACATCCCGCTGAGCCGCTGAAGCGGACTGTAGCCACCCACCGCAAAATGGGAAGTGAGCCAATGTACAGGGTGTATCGTTGGAAAAGTTTCAGCTTTATAAAAATGCAAATCTTCACTGATGCTTACATTGGTGATGATGCTTTCAAACATCGTGGTCATGAGGTTGCCACCTTCAAAACAATTTCGTTTTGGGATGGATCGCCCACGATGAAGCTCTTTGCTTCAGTTTTGTGAGCAATGCCGCTTTTTGCCATGCGTTCAGTAACTGCGTCCAGTGCAGGTTGATCGGGCAGCAGAATTTGGTAATGGCGTAGCCCCACCGCTTCTGGTGATGATGCAGGAACCCCTCTGCCTGCCCATGTATTCAAACCGATGTGATGGTGGTAGCCGCCGGCGGAAACAAAGCCTGCTGACGCTCCGTAGCGCATCACACGCTCAAAGCCGAGGCTGTTGCAATAAAAATCCTCGGCTTCGTCCAGGTCTCGCACATGTAGATGGATGTGGCCCATGACGGTGTTTGGGTGAATGCCTGTCCACGGTTCAGGACGGCCGTTCAGTTCCCCCGCCAAACTTTCCAAATCCAGCGGCAGGGTGCCCATTTGCAGACGGCCGTTTTGCATGGGCCACGCTTCTCGCTGCCGATCTCGGTAAATTTCAATGCCGTTGCCGTCCAGGTCGCCCAAATAGATTGCTTCGCTCACGCTGTGGTCAGAAAAACCCTGAAACCGCGTGCGCGTCTCAACCAGATTTTTGAAGACGCGGGCCAGCTCTAACCGACTGGGAACCAGAAGGGCAAAATGGTACAGACCCGTGGTGCCACCAGGTGGGGTGGCACCTGGTTGTTCAATTAGTTCCAGAAGCGGCCGTTCAGTTGTGCCGAGAACGGCCGTATTGCCCTCCTGCTGCAGCAGCTTCAAACCAATATTGTGAGTGTAAAATGGCAAAGAACGACCCAAATCTGCTACTTTTAGTGAAACCAGGCCAATTTGGGTTCGGGGGTGAATTGCTTTCATAATCCTGTTGTAAGTTTTGGATAGATAGTAGTTAGAAAAATGGACATCCTATTTTGAAAACTTATTAACTTATTGAAGGAGAGAAGTAGTGTCCTCTAAAGCTAGAATCATTATAGTGTGCATAACTAATATTCTAATATTGTTCTCAGGTTGCCAAGTTCAGGTGTCTTCACCTGAAGATACATCAGGCATACACAACGAGCAAAATGATGTATCAGAAGTAGATTCTTCAATACCAAGCCTATTGCCAATAGAGCCAGAGACAACTCGTGATTTGCGAAGTGAGCCTGAGTCTACCGAACATGTTGTTGAACCAAGCCAAACTCACATTCTATTATCGCCTTCCTTCCAATCTACAGAAATAAGGGCCTACCAATATGGTGAAACTATTTTTCCAGTAGGAAACCCTTCATGGTCTCATGATGGCACATTTGTTGCCTTTATGAGGGAGGGAAGTATTTGGATTATCAATCCTGAAAGTTGGCAAGATCCAAAAGTTGCTTGTGAATTAGATCCTTTCAATGGCTCTCTGAGCGATTTGCTTTGGTCTTCAAATGATTCGAAAATCATATTCATATCCCCAAGGTTTTGTTCGCCTGACGAAGAGTGCATCCAGAAACACGCTCTTTTACAATGCGATTTGCAAACTGGAGAGGTTTCAATCTTTCCAAATCTTGAGGAGCACAACCCGATTTCAGTATTCGATTGGCAAGATGAACGTTTGTTGCTGCTTTTAGATAAACATCTTGTTATTTACAATATAAATACCGGAAGTTGGGAGGAAATAGATCTTCCAGGTTTTAACCCAGAGAACTATTATCGAACGCTTCGTTTTGTTGATGAGCAACATGTTCTTTACATGACAGATAGTGATGAGCCAATTATTCAAATTGTCAATTTAGAGACATTATTAACAACCGAGTTAATGCCTGCTGATGAGGTTGGAAATACAAACCTACAACATCCAAGAGTATTCAGCGTCGAATTGTCACCAAATAACAGATGGGTTAGCTGGTTGGTGAGAAGAGAACCGTCTAATCAACAAAGCAGGTCAGAATTAGCTGTGAAATTATATGATCTGGAAAGCGGTGAAACCTATATCTTAATGGATAATGATCAGCTAAATGATTTGGGCATCCGTGCCTTATCTTCCCCAAGCTGGTCTCCAACGTCTGATCGCCTGGTATTTCTTGCTAATCATCAATTATGGATTTTGGAGTTAAACATCGAGGGTGAGAACCATTAGACAAGGTTCCCACCCTTCTGGCTGTGGTGGGATTAGGCGGTTTCTGGCTGGGCTTGTTTCACTAGTTCCAGCTCAATTTCGATGTTGATTTTGTCGCCGACAAGAACGCCGCCAGTTTCTAGCGTTTGGTTCCAGGTGAGGCCCCAATCTTTGCGGTTCAGGCTGCCGCTGGCGGAAAAACCGGCGCTTTCTGTGCCCCAGGGGCTTTTGGCAATGCCTGCATAGTCCACATCTAGCACAATCTCTTTGGTAATGTCTTTGATGGTAAGCTGGCCGTAGAGACGGCCGTTATTGTCATCAATTTGTTCTACACGAGTGCCAATAAACTTCATGGTAGGATAGTTGGCAACATCAAAGAAATCTGGTGACTTCAGGTGGCCATCCCGCTGTTCTTCGCGGGTGTTGATGCTGCTCAGATCAACTTCTACATTAATTGTAGTGTTTGCAGGATTTTCTTCATCAAAGTTGACGCTGCCGCCAAACTTCTCAAAGCCGCCGCGCACTTTTGAAATCATCATGTGTCGTACTGTAAAATAAATGTGCGAATGTGAAAAATCAATTTGCCAACTCATTGCTGTATAATCTCCTTATTTAGTGGTTGTTTAAAGAATTCGGCGAAAAGTGGACTGTAGTCCGCATTTGCGCTAAGATGTTAGCGGACTCAAGTCCGTTTGTCAAGATGAGAGATTCAAACTCAGAAAAAATTAAGGAATGAATTCTTTTTTCTCAAAAAGAAGAGCGAATTTTTGGACTCTGTTTACAAATTCGCCAAAATGCCTTTTACTTTAGAGAAAATCGGACGCAGAAAATTCTATTTGGACAAAATGACCATGCCTACAGAACCCACAATCTCATTAGGAACGATTGATGAATCCGGCAGCAGCTGTCGCCAAGAGCGGCGAGACGCGGCCGCCAACCGCGCCCGCATTCTGCAAACGGCCGAAAAACTGTTTGCCGAGCATGGCGTTGCCAACGTGAACATGGCCGACATTGCTCAAGCAGCCAAGGTTGGCAAGGGGACGCTGTACCGTCGCTTTACCAACAAGGCCGAACTGTGCCTAGCGCTCATGGATACGCAAATGATTGATTTCCAAAATGGGATGCTTGCCCGAATGCAGCAGATGTCGGCACAAAATATGCCCAAGATGACGCAGCTCGATCAATTTATGGATGCGCTTATCTATTTCACCGATGCCCACGCGCCCCTGCTTTGCGAGGTGCAACGGGCTGGCTTGCTGCAAGAGCAAGAGCCAGATGGTTTGGAACTGCCCCACTTTTGGCAATATATGACGGTAAGCGGCTTGTTGAAAACGGCCGTTGCCAACAGCGAACTGCCGGAAGGGTTGGATATTGAATATTTGGCCGACGCGCTGCTGGCTCCACTCAAGGCCGATCTCTTTTATTACCAACGCGAAACGCGCGGCTTTTCGCTGGAACGCATCAGTGCTGGGCTACGCACCTTGCTGGCCGGGCTGAAACATTGTGATGACGCTGCATCTGCCTGAATGACCCCAATACTCCCCAATAAAGAAGAGAGAAGTTTGAAGCAGGGTGAGAAACGGCCGTTTCTCACCTTACTCCTCTTTCTGTGCCTAACTGCTTTTGTGGCAACGGCCGTTACCGCCGCCCCGCCAGACGTTACCGATTTTCGGACGGCGGGGGCAGCCCCAAGCAGCCAGCCAGCCTACGGCGTCAACTTTATTAGCTGGGCAAAGGGGCTTACTCCCGTCAGCCAGACCCGCTACGACAATGGCAAGGCCACCGGTGCCACCTGGAACCGCTGGCCCATGTACTGGTACGATATCGAGCAGTCGGACAACAATTTTAGTTGGGCGTACCAGGACGTGGCGGTGGAAAATGATTTGGCGCAAGGATTCCAGCTAAACGCCATTTTGCTAGGCACGCCCGCTTTTTACACCACCAGCAGCCAGCCAGAGACCCAGCTACCCAGACCGGTGCCGGGTCGCCCACTTAGCATTGAAGCCGTGCAGGCTGCCACCCCTTTGGGGCTTTACGAGCCTGTTTTCAGCGACAATTCTGACATATTGGGCGTGGGCAAGGAGATCAATTCCACTAACCGGTGGGCGCGTTTTGTGTATACGGCCGTCTCCCGCTACAAACCGGGCGGCGTTCTGGCACAGGCCAACGGCTGGCCTGCTGAGCAAGGCGTCACTCACTGGGAAATGTGGAATGAACCTGATCTCAGCTCTTTTTGGGATGGTACAACGGCCGATTACGCCCGTTTGCTGCGAGTTGGTTATCTGGCGGCCAAACTGGCTGATCCTAACGCCCAAATCCTTTTTGGCGGGTTGGCTAACGAAAGCACAAATCTCACTTTTTACGAAGATGTGATGGCAATTTTTGATGCAGACGTGCAGGCTGCAAATTACGACTACTACCACGATATTTTGGCTACGCACAACTACCTGTACGCCTGGCGTTCCTGGTATCAGGTGTGGCGCGCCAGCAACACGCTTGCCGCGCGTGGTCTGGAAAAACCAATCTGGCTCAACGAATCTGGCGTGCCGGTTTGGGACGATTACCCTGGTCCCGTGTGTGAACCCACCAGCCCGTTTCGTGCCTCCATGAGCGAGCAGGCGGATTTCATTATTCAGAGTGCCTTTTACGCCACCTATGCCGGAGCCGACAACATCTTTTTCTTCCAACTGTATGATGACTGCGGCAACCAGCCGGGCGGCACCAACTTTACGCCCGTCGCAGGCTGCACGGGCGATCCCGCCATTGATCCGGGCGGGGATGCGTTTGGCTTGTTTAGCAACGTGGCCGATCCTGGGGTATCTGGCTGCTACTGGGAGCATCCCAACGGCGGCACGCCACGCCCTGGTTTTACCGCCTTCCAACTGCTCACCACGACCTTTACCGATGTGGAACCGCTTTGGCGGCTGCGCCCCGGCAATGATGATCCAGTAAATGGGCCGCAGGAGTGGATTGCTTTCTACCAGCCAGCAACGCAATCGCGCATTTTGGGCATGTGGGCGCGATTTGATGAGGCGGAAACGGCCGTCGTCCCCACCACTAACGCTAACGGCACGGCCCAACTCATCTGGCCCGATGGCACGATGGAGATGGTAACGGCCGTAAATAACGAATTCACCATTACCTTGCCAGCAGCCACCAACCAGAATGCCATCTGGGACCCTGCCCTGTACCCAATTGGTGGGCGACCCGCCATTTTGATTGAGCAAGATACGCTGCCGCCCACTGTTTCTATCAGCGGGCCACCCACGGCCACGACAGAAATCTCGCTGAACTGGAGCGGCAGCGATGACGGGAGCGGCATGGCGGTTTATGATCTGTGGGTGGCGGTGGATGAGGGTGACTTTGAGTTGTGGTTGGTGGGAGTTGAGGAGGGGACGGCCGTTTACCCTTCAGAATTGGGTCACACCTACCAGTTTACAGTGACAGGGTATGATAATGCAGGCAACCAGGCCAGCAGCAATCCTGTCACCGTGTTGGCACTTGATTTAGCGGAAGCAATCTACTTACCAGCCATCCATCGCTAATGGAGAATTTACATAATGAAACGACGCAAACGAAACATAGTGTACTCATCCGCCGATGATGATTTTCAGGCGCGACCGCCTGATCCGCCCAAAATACAGCCCAAACCGCTGCCACCTGCCCAGCAAACCATCGGCATCCAGCGCGAGAAAAAGGGGCGCGGTGGCAAACAAGTCACCGTCATGCGCGGTTTTCAACTTAATGAGAAAGCGTTGGCCAGATTGGGTAAGCAGCTAAAAAAAGCGTGCGGCAGCGGTGGTACCGTTAAAGAGGGAGGCATTATCGAAATTCAAGGCGACCACCGAGATAAAGTGGCAGAATTGTTGCAAAAACAGGGGTTTAAAACCAAATTTACAGGAGGCTGATATCCCGCCCAACTTCCTTACGGTGAAGCGTTGGTTTAGTTGGGGGTTGGGGTATGATGTGGTGTGTCCAGCGCCCAATCGCTGAATGGCGGTTGAGGAATTTCGCTATCTTCTGAAAAAACAACAGATTCTTCGGCCTTAAATGGCAGCGTCAGGCAGAACAACGCGCCCCCTAAATCGCTCTCTTTGACGATGAGCGACCCTTCGTGAGCTTCTGCAACCATTTTGCAAAATGTTAAGCCCAAGCCAGCACCCCGACGTTCACCCCCATCTACCTGGGCAAATTTCTCAAAAATTCGCTCCCGCTCGTGGTCAGGAACGCCTGGGCCACTATCTGCCACAGAAATAACTAGCTGATGTGGTTCCAGCGCGATATGAACATCTACCCGGCCCCGCTCGGGCGTAAATTTGAGGGCGTTGCTCAGCAAATTAGCGAATACGCGGGTCATCAACGCTTTGTCAATCCGAATTTGAGGCAGCGATTTGTCGTGGGTGAACGTCAATTTCTGTTTGTTTGTGCTAGCTAATATTTCACTTTTCTCAACCTGTTTGCGAAGTAGCTGCGCCGTGTCGGTTAGTGATTTTTGCAGCGCGAGAGCGCCAGCCTCTAATCGTTCAACATCTAGCAAGTCGTTGATCATCTGCAAAATATTCTCACCAGATTTCTCCAGATTGACGATGAGGCGCTTTTGCGTTTCTGTGAGGCCGCCCAGGCTCTCTTTGCCCATTAGGTTCATGCCGCTTAAGATGACGGTAAGTGGGCTTTTAAGATCGTGAACAATGAGTTGGGTCAGTTCGCTTCGCAGATGCTGTTCGCGCCGCAGGGCTTCATTCCGCTCGGTGATGAGCTTGTTTAAGTGGAAGACGATGAAATAGAGCACGATAAAGCTCAGGGTGCCTTGAGCGATGCTTAACGGGATGAGCGAGGTGCGATTAACGCCGACGCCTGTATTTAGCCAGCGGAAGCCAATTTCTACGCTTGCCAATGATAAGCCAGCAATGAGAATGCTTCCCAAAGCGGCAAAGTAACGGGATAGCTGTAGGTCGCGGGAGGTTTGGAAGCTTTTCAAGATGGCAGACAAGGCCACAATGAGCGCGGCGATGACAAGTGGATGGTACATAAGCCAACTAAGCTGGCCCGCCACGCCTAAAACCATACTGAATTGCGCCTGTGCCAAAAGCAGAAAGACGACGGCTAAACGGCCGTTTATCATCTTGCTTCCGTACCAGTTTAAAACCCGTGCCCGCCATGCTGTCCAAAGTAACAGGGTTATTGAGATTGCGCCCAGCAAGTTTGGCAGCAGCGGGTCATACTGCATCCATTCGGTTAACATCGTTGGGTTGCCAAAGGCAATGATGCCAAAGATCAATAACATCAATAACCCGGCTAGCCACAACAGACGCCTAAATCGGACGATAAATGTTTCAGCAGCAGGGGGCCAATCAATTGTAGATGCCGCAAAAAAGAGGCCGCTAACTGGCAGGCTCAATCGAATTGACCAGATAAATGCAGGATTGGAAGCACCCTCAATGAGGACATTGGGGGTAGCTAAACTGCTAAATAAAAACAGGGCTGAAAGCGCAATAAAGCCAATGGTCAGAAAGATGGAGCGAGCGCTGGTTTTTTCACCCAATGCACTGTTGGCAAACAGGGCGGCAATGAGGGCAATGAAGCTGGCAAACGCCCCAAAATAATATTGGATGAGGCGTGTGTACCATGATAAACTCCAAGCGTGAATGTCTAGCGCAGGGAAGGAACGGAGCAGCACAAAAATAACTATAGGGATAGTCAGGAAAACGGCCGTTATTGGCCTGCGCTTTATGTGATAAACCAGCTCGGACATATATGCTTATTTTACGAGCTTCACTGTCTATTTGGCTTACGGCTTGGTGAAGAAATCGTGAAGATTAGTACAGGAGTACCAATTTTGGTGATGAATCCAATACTGAAAGATGTGCCCTTCTCATTTGACACAGAGCGTTTAATAGTACGTGGGCCTTTGCCGGGGGATGGCGTGCGGGTACGAACGGCCGTGCTTGAGTCGCAAAAAGAGCTCAAACCGTGGATGCCTTGGGCAGTTGATGTGCCTTCGGCAGAAGCATACGAAGTGCGCGTGCGCGAAGGGGAGCTAAAGTACTTGGCGCGTAAAGATTTTTGGCAGCTACTTTTTTTGAAGGGAACACATACGCTCATTGGCAGCAGCGGTTTACATGTGCGAGATTGGGCTGTACCCAGCTTTGAGATTGGTTATTGGGTACACACCAAGCACACGGGCAAAGGGTATGTCACCGAGGCGGTGAACGGCATTTGCCAATTTGCTTTCACGCATTTGCAGGCCGCGCGGCTGCTCATTCGCTGCGATGCCCAGAATGAACGTAGTGTGGCCGTCGCTCGCCGCTGTGGATTTACTTTCGAGGGCACCCACTACCACGATGCGCGCCATCATCTCACCAATGCTCTGCGCGACACCCTCTACTTTTGCAAATTACCGCCATCTATGGACAAGCCCTAAAGTTGCGACCCGCTTTGCGGCTGTTATAATCCGCCAGTTGCTTGCTGGGTTGGAAAAGCCCAAGCACATTGTTTCAGAAATAACGGTATCTTTGGCCTGTCATTCCCGTGAAAACGGGAATCCACCGCTCTGGAATTATGGATTCTCGCCTGCGCGAGAATGACAAGTGCAGGAAATTTGTGAAACAAAGCACCAAGCAACCATCATTTACCTACGATAAGTCTAGAGCAGGCAAAACTTTTATGGAAGGAAAAGATTATGTGTGGCTCATCGTCATCTTGGCGATAGCTGGCTGGGCAGTTTGGATTGTGCAAAATCCAGATTTTCCCATTCGACAGGGGCTAGATTTGCAGGGCGGCTTGCAAGTTTTGCTTAAAGCAGATTTGCCGGAAGACGTGGAAATTGAACCGGCGCAGCTAGATACTTCGCGCCAGATTATTGAGCAGCGCGTGAATGCGCTGGGCGTTGCCGAACCGCTGGTGCAGACTGAAGGAGATCGCCGCATTTTAGTTGAGCTGCCCGGCATTGATAACCCGGAGGAAGCAGTTTCCCTGATTCAAGAGACGGCCTTGCTGGAATTTGTGGATACTGGAACTCAGCCTTTGGCAGTAGGTACCTGCATCCGCACGAGTCTAAACGAGGGGCCTTCTCGTTGTGAATTAGCCCCTGACGGTGAGAGTAGCGGAACGGCCGTTCCCACCTACGAAACAGTCATGACCGGTGCCGCCATCCAGTCAGCAGAATCTCAGGCAACGGAGCTGAACCAATATTTTGTTGGATTTACTTTGCGGGCGGAGGAGCGTGATTTATTTGCTAATTTCACCCGTGAAAATCAGGGGCAATTTTTAACCATTGTTCTGGATAAACAGGTGATTTCCAGTCCCCAGATTAGCGCCGTTATTGAAGGGCAAGGCACCATCACCGGTGATTTTACCCTGGAAGAAGCACAGCGGCTGGCGCTTCAGCTTCGTTTTGGCAGCTTGCCTATCCCGCTGGTCATTGACAGCACGCGCCAAATTGGAGCCACGCTAGGTGAGGTGTCGGTGGAAGCTAGCGTTCAGGCTGGCTCGATTGGGCTGGCTGTGGTGCTGCTATTTATGCTCATCTATTACCGGCTACCCGGTTTTTTGGCAGATTTGGCGCTGCTTTTGTATGCGGCCGTAAACGTAGCCGTATTCATGGCGATTCCTGTTACGCTGACACTGCCTGCCATTACTGGCTTCTTGCTTTCAACCGGCATGGCGGTGGATGCCAATATTCTGGTTTTTGAGCGGATGAAGGAGGAGCTACGGGATGGGAGTTCGCTGCGTGAGGCGATCTTCACGGGTTTTGACCGCGCCTGGACTTCAATTCGGGATTCTAATATTGCCACGCTGGTGATTTGCCTGGTGCTGTGGACGTTTGGGCGCAGCTTTGGCGCCAGCGCGGTGCAGGGCTTTGCCCTGACGTTGGCAATTGGGGTAATGATTAGCATGTTTACGGCCGTTATCGTCACCAGAACCTTTGTCCGTTTGGTGATGGGGCAGTTGGCAGAGCGTATTGGTCGTGGTAGCTGGCTATTAGGTGTATGATGTTTTTATTCAATTTAGTAGAACGACGAAAAACATACTTCATTTTTTCAGGCATTGTCATTGGGCTGGGCGTTTTGGCAATGATTTTCTCTTTTGTTCGCACGGGCTCGCCTTTTTTGCTGGGGGTAGATTTCCGGGGCGGGGCGCGGTTTGAAGTGCAATTTACAGAGCCAGTGGCAGAAACGGCCGTCGAAGAAGTGTTCGTGAATGCGGGCATCTCTAACCCAAGCATCATTGCCTTGCGGGGTGAAGATTTGCAAAACGCCTGGCAAATCCGCACCGAAACGTTGTCGCCTGAGGAGGCACAGGCAATTGAAGATGCGCTAAATGATATTGCCCCGCTGGTGCCGGGCAGCACTCAGGTAGAAAGTGTTAGTGGCACCGTGGCGGGGGAAGTGACCAATGCGGCGTTTATTGCGGTGGTTGTGGCTGGACTGATCATTTTGGTCTACATCATGGTGGTGTTTCGGCAGGTACCGAACCCCTTCCGGTATGGCGCTTGTGCAGTGGCGGCGATGGTACACGATCTGTTTGTAATTTTTGGCGTGGCGGCCATAACGGGCATGATTTTGGGCTGGGAGGTGGATGCGCTCTTTTTAACGGCCGTTCTCACTGTGGCTGGCTTCTCGTTGCAAGATACCATTGTCGTGTTTGATCGCATTCGGGAAAATATTACGAAACGGCCGTTAGAAAAATACGAGCGCGTCGTCAACCGATCCATCCTGGAAACCGTACACCGTTCCCTGGCAACCCAGCTCAACGCCATGTTCATCATGGTTGCCATTTTGCTGTTTGGCGGCGCGTCTATCAAACCATTCATTGCTGTTCTTTTCGTTGGCTTGCTTAGTGGAACTTACAGCTCAATCTTTACGGCCGTTCCCCTGCTGGTTGCCTGGGAAAAGAACGAGATTCCATTTTTGAAAGCGTAAACATTGTGCGGACGAATTGGTTCAGAAAGCAAGATTCTGGGGGGCGGTTTTTCACCCTCACACCAGCCCTCTCCCTCGAAAGGAGAGAGAGCCAATTCCCTCCCCCTGCCAGGGGGAGGACTAGGGTGGGGGTTGGTGCTTGGATAATTTTGCTACTGTTGCTGGTTAGCACAGTTACTGCTTGCACCGAGCCGACGCAAGGTACCCAAACCCCGTTGGCAGATTTGCCCGTACCCACATCCCCAGCGATTCCCCCCACGTTTACCCCGTTGCCTCCTGGCAGTGAGCTCAATGTCATTCCGGTGGTGACCGTGACTCAGGAAGCTATTCCCACTCGCGCTACCAATACGCCCATACCGTTTGGCGCCAACGTGGTGGAGCTGCACCTGACTATTCCCAGCTTGGGGCTAGACCGCCGTTTGCAGGGGAGCGTGAATAGCCAAATCATCTTGGTGGATGAGAGCAATGGTTTTTCTGTGCAGCGTGACAACCAAGCTAGCGTGTTGCTCGATTTGCAGCAAGTATTGCCAGAATTGGTAACAAACGCCGTGCCAGAAGGCTGCGATACTTGCGTCCATGTTACTTACAACTTGCCATTTTCTGGCGTGGCGGGGGAAGGCTGGCTGCGTGATCCGGTGCTGCTGGCCAGCCTGGAAAATTATTTCACGATTACCCTCGGCCCACACTTTCCACCTGGTGCAATGATTGGTTTGCGGCGTAGCGCCTCTGCGTATGCTCCTGCTCATTCCGTTGCCGTCATGGAAGACGGCCGTCTTTTCCGCTGGATGGCCAATCAGGGAGAAGTTGAACCAGTGGGTGTGGCTCCGCCAGCATTGTTGGCCGCTTTCGAAGCAGTAGATGCCCAAGCGTTATCCCAGCAATACACGGCCCCATGCCCTGGTTCGCCGTTGGAATCATTGCTGCTGGCAGGGCGGGAGCAGCAGCGGCTCATTGCCCTGGTTTGCCCGGAATTCAGTGTGCCTTCCACCTTGCAGCCACTTTACGTGGCGCTAGACGATGCCCTGAATGAGATGCTCACTGCCAGTGAGGCAACGTTGCCCCGCCCGCCCGCCGCCTTTCCGCTGGACGCCATGCTGGATTACCAGCGAGTTGACGGGGCACAGTTGACTATTTTTATAGACAATACGGCCGTTGCTAGCCTTAACAACAGCCAACCAATCAGCACGACGCTTAGCAGCAGCCAAGTTATTAGCCTGACCAATAATCTGCTGGCCAGCGGCAGTTTGCGTACCGGCCTAACCACCTTTTTGAGTGATGAAGACGCCACCGCAGAAGAGGCGACTGCCACGGCGCAGGTTGCTCGTTCTCTGTTGCTGCTTCGTGGCCCCGGCGGCGTTTATGATGCTGAATGGATTGGCACATCTAACGTGGACGTTTTGGTTGAGGTAAATGTGCTGCTAAATGAACTACTCAGTGGCGAAACGGCCGTTCCCGACCAAACACCCATCGCTACACCAGAAGAAGGTGAAACGGCCGTGCCAGAAACAACGCCCACGCCCACCTTCACAGCGACCCCTGATGGTAGCTAGTATTGCATAGTGCGTAGAAGATGACGGAAACGCTCTACGCACTATCTACGAAGGAGCGTTAGCCAATGCTTGCTCTGTATTGTGAAAATAACCAGCTTACCTGCCGCACTGACTACCCTAAACCGACACCGCAGCCGGATGAGGCAATGATTCGCGTTGCCCTGGCTGGTATCTGTTCCACCGATTTGGAAATAGTGGAAGGGTTTGTGAGCGGCTATGCGGGCGTGCCCGGGCATGAGTTTGTGGGCGTGGTTGAAGAAGCAGCGGATGAAGATTGGGTGGGCAAGCGCGTGGTGGCTAGCATAAACATCGGTTGCCAAACCTGCGACATCTGCCAAAGGCATGGGCCAGCGCATTGTGCCAGCCGCCAAGCACTGGGCATCCACAGCAAAGACGGCGCCTTTGCTGAGTACGTGACCGTGCCGATTCGCAACCTTCATGCTGTGCCAGACAATGTTACCGACGAACAGGCCGTCTTTACCGAACCCTTGGCAGCGGCGCTCAAAATTCGGGATCAGGTGAAGATACGGCCGTCGCAAAAAACGGCCGTCGTTGGCCCAGGTCGTTTGGGATTGCTGGTAGCGCAAGTGTTGCAACTTGCAGGGGGGGATGTCACCGTTTTGGGGCGGCGACACACCTCATTGGAGCTCCCTGCCTCTTGGGGCATGGCTACTGGCCTCACAACAGATTTTGCTGATAACAGCTTTGCTCTCGTTGTGGAGGTAACAGGTAACAACGCGGGCTTTGCCCAGGCAATCCGGCTGGTGCGTCCAATGGGTGCGATTGTGCTGAAAAGCACCTTCGCGGCTGAAAACCAACTCAACATGACCAAAATTGTGGTAAGCGAAATTGAGGTCATCGGCTCCCGCTGTGGCTCGTTTGCCCCCGCGCTGCGTCTGCTGGCCCGAAACCAAATTCACACTAAGCCCCTCATTATGGCCGAGTACGCGCTGGCTGATGGAGTAGCCGCGTTTGAAAAGGCTGCCCAGCCAGGCGTGTTGAAGGTTTTGGTACGGCCGTAGCCTCCAACCTTAGTCGCGAATTACACGAATTACCGCTTCCTAAATTTTCTTGACATAGTCATCGCTTTGGTTAAAATTAGAACATATGAGCGACTATTGGATTCGAGCGAGTGAAATTGGTAACTATCTTTATTGCCGCCGTAGCTGGTGGCTTAAGCGCAGTCGCGGCGTTGCTACCCAAAACGTGCGGGAAATTGCCCAAGGCGAGCGGCATCACCGCCAGCATGGGCAGCGGGTTCAGCAGTCGCTTTGGCTGCGCCGCGCTGCTTATGCTCTCATTTTTGTGGTAGTGGCGCTAGTTACTTACTCTCTGGTTGGTGGGGTGTAAAAATGATTTGGGGCGGGTATGCGCTGGGGTTAGGTTTTGTGCTGCTGGCGTTGGCGCTGGCGCTTTGGTGGCGCAGTGGGGTGTTGGCGGAACAGACAGGCTTGCCCGACGGCCGTATCCTTTACACAGATGCAGGCAGCGCCTGGATGACCAACGATGAAGCGTTGTACGATCCGCAGTTGCGGCTAGTAGGCAAGCCAGATTATTTGGTAGAAGAGGCCGATGGCAGCATCATTCCCGTGGAAATTAAGTCGGGCAAAGCCCCGCCGGAGCCGTGGGAGAGCCACTTATACCAACTAGCAGCGTACTGTTGGCTGGTGGAGCGCGAATATGAGATACGGCCGTCTCATGGCATCATCCAATACAAAGACCGTGCCTTCGCTGTAGATTACACCGACGAACTGCGTGAAGATTTCCTCGATCTGCTCACCGAAATGCGCGAAGACATGTATGAGGCCGAGCTAGACCGCGATCACAATGATTGGAACCGCTGCGCCCGCTGTGGTGTGGCCTCAGCCTGCACCCAGCGGCTGGGCTAGCAATTTTTCTTGACGCAACCCATCGCCTGGGCTAGAATTGCCCGTCTGCAAAACAACATAATCTTTTTGCAGCAAATGCAGCAACGTTAACCACCAATAGAGTTGAGCAAATAACGGGTTAATACCATTATTGACCCGTTTATTTTTGTCTCAGGATAAGCAACAGAGGTGACAGTCACTTGGTTTGAATTGCCACCTTTGGAGAAGCGACTGTCACCTTAGGAAGCAGTTAGTAAGGAATAGCAGTGTTTGAATCATTAGGCAACCGCCTGCAAAGCGTTTTTGATGGCTTGCAGCGGCGGGGCAAACTTACGGAAGCAGACGTAGACAAGGCAATGCGCGAAGTGCGCTTGGCTTTGCTGGAAGCAGACGTAAACTTCAAGGTTGTGAAAAGCTTCGTAGCCCGCGTGCGTGAACGCGCCGTTGGCCAAGAAGTGATGCGTAGCCTAACCCCCGGCCAGCAAGTGGTGAAGATCGTTCAGGAAGAGCTAGTGGAAACGCTGGGCGAGCCAGGGCGGTTGAACTTGGGAATGCAATCCCCGGCGGTGATTATGCTGGTGGGGCTGCAAGGTGCCGGTAAAACCACAATGGCGGGCAAATTGGCACTCCATTTACGCAAACAGGGCAGACGGCCGTTGCTCGTTGGGGCAGATGTGTACCGCCCTGCAGCTATCGAGCAGCTACAAACCCTGGGTCGCCAGCTAGACATCCCCGTCTACGACGAAGGGCCTGATGGAAATCCCGTGGACGTTTGTGCCAATGGTGTGAAAAAAGCTGTTGCTATCGGTGCCACAACAGTGATTTTGGATACGGCCGGTCGTCTCAATATTGATGAGATGATGATGGGCGAGATCAAGGCAATCAAGGCCAAAGTTAGCCCGGTAGAAACCCTGCTGGTAGCCGATGCTATGACGGGCCAACAAGCTGTTCGTGTAGCCACCGACTTTAATGAAGCAGTACAAATTACCGGCCTGATCATGACCAAAATTGATGGTGATGCGCGGGGTGGTGCAGCAATTTCCATGCGAGAAGTGACCGGCGTGCCGATCAAGTTTCTGGGTACAGGCGAAAAGCTGAATGCCATTGAGGAATTCCACCCAGATCGGTTGTCTAGCCGCATTTTGGGCATGGGTGATGTGCTAACGCTCATCGAGCGGGCGCAGGAAGAGCTGGATCAGGAAGAAGCTGAAAAAGCTGGCAAGAAGATGCTGCAAGGTGACTTCAACCTGGAAGATTTCCTGAACCAGATGCAGCAAATCAAGCGTTTGGGGCCAATTGGTCAGCTCCTGGAAATGATTCCGGGCATGAACAAGATGGCCAAAGATGTAGATTTAAGCGGCGCAGAGGGCGATTTGAAGCGCATTGAGGCAATCATCTACTCGATGACACCACAAGAGCGGCGCAATCCCAAAATTCTGAAAGCAAGCCGCAAACGGCGGGTGGCAGCAGGGTCTGGCACCACCGTACAGGATGTGAACGCACTGCTGAAGCAGTTCCGCGAAATGAAGAAAATGATGAAGCAACTCACCAAAGGCCGCGGGCGTGGCTTGCGGAATTTGATGGGTGGTATGGGCGGCTTTGGTTCATAAGTTTAGTGATTAGTAATCGGTTCTCAGTAATCGGTGCTGATGCAAATATGAAAATATTATCTTGAAGTAAGTGGAGATTAGGATAGATGTTAAAAATTCGTTTGAGCCGTAGAGGCAAGAAAAAACAACCCAGCTATCGTGTCGTGGTCGCCGATGTGAATTCCAAGCGAGACGGCCGTATCGTCGAGCGTATTGGTCATTACAACCCGCTCACCGAACCGGCTGAGTTCACAATTAAGGAAGACCGCGCTTTGCACTGGTTGAACGTTGGCGCACAACCCACAGACGCTGTTCGCCGACTGCTGGACAAGCAAGGCACGTTTGATCGCTTGGGTCGGATGCGTGCTGGCGAATCTGTTGAGATTTTGGCCGCAGAGGTATCTGGCGTTGTTGTTGCTGCACCGGAGGCTGTGGAAGAAGTTGTGGGAGCAGAAGAAACGGCCGAAGAAGAAACCGTGGTTGAAAAAGTGGTTGAAGCTGTGAAAGATGTCGCTGCCGACGCTGTAGAGAAAGTCGAAGAGGCTGTGGAAGCGGTTGCTGAGACTGTTGAAGACGTTGTTGACGGTGACGATGACGACGAAGAGGCAGAGACCGAAGAAGAAGCTGCGGATGAAGCAACTGCCGAGGCAGCAGACGACGAGGAAGAAGCGTAGATAACCTCATGAAAGACCTCGTTGAGTATGTTGTTAAATCGCTGGTTGAATCGCCCGATGACGTTTCGATTGAACAGTTTGAAGAGCAAAACGAAACGGTTCTGGAGATCACCGTTGCTGGCCCGGATATGGGGCGGGTGATTGGCAAAAGCGGCCGTGTGATTAACGCAATTCGCACTCTGGCACAGGTGGCTGCAGCCAAACAGGGCACGCGCGTTGCGGTTGAACTTGTAGAAACTGGCAATCGGTAAATTTTGCCCGCTTGCGGCTTTGTATAGATAAAATGACCTCGCTTTGGCGAGGTTTTCTCGTTTCGGTAACTGATTTATGAAGAAAAAACAGTCTGTTCCAGCCAATTTTGATGACCTCGGATTTATTGTGATTGGGGTGATTACCAAGCCGCACGGGGTTCGTGGGGAGGTGCGGGTGAAGCCGCTCACAGATGAACCAGCGCGGTTTACATGGCTAGAGCAACTGTATGTTGGGGCCGACGATCCCCAGCCGATGGCGGTTGAGCAGGCGCGGGTGCATCAGGAGATGGTTTTGTTGAAGCTAACGGCCGTTTCCAATCGATCTCAGGCGGAATCTTTGCGTGGTGAGTGGCTGATGGTGCCGGAGGAGGAAGCATTGTCGCTAGAAGAGGGGGAATATTTCCTCTTTCAGCTTGAAGGACTCACCGTCATCACCGCCGATGGCGAAACGCTAGGCACGCTTACCAGCATCATCGAAACTGGAGCCAACAACGTGTTTGTGGTGCAGGGCGAGCATGGTGAACTGCTACTGCCGGATATTGATGATGTGGTGCAGGAGATTGATTTTGACAACGGCCGTATGATTGTCACCCTATTGCCCGGCCTACTTCCGTGATGTGATCGGTGAGCTGACGCTCATGCCGTCTCCTACGTAATCCGCTATAATACCCCCAAGTTACAAACCGGATAAACCACGAGGTAAAAACATGAGCAAACTATTCGATCACTTCGGTGCGCGTGCCAAGCTGCCCGGCACCGACGTTACCTACTATCAACTCAGCAAACTGTCCCAATTTGGCAATATTGATCATCTACCATTCTCCATTAAAGTGCTGCTAGAAGCCTTACTTCGCACCTGCGACGGTTACGAAGTCAATCCTGAAGATGTAGAAAACTTGGCCAAATGGAAAGCCAAAAATCCACAAAAAGATGAGCTCCCCTTTAAACCAGGGCGCGTTATTTTGCAGGATTTCACTGGCGTGCCGGCCGTGGTGGATTTAGCCGCCATGCGTTCTGCAATGGCTCGCTTGGGTGGCGACCCCAAGAAAATCAACCCCATCGTGCCCGTGGATTTGGTTATTGACCATTCCGTGCAGGTAGACCAATTTGGCTCTGCCGCCGCGCTGTTTTTTAACGCCGAGCGTGAATTTGTGCGGAACCGAGAACGGTATGAATTCCTCAAGTGGGGGCGAGAAGCGTTTGAGAATTTCAGCGTGGTGCCACCAGCTACCGGCATTGTTCACCAGGTAAACCTGGAGTATTTGGGCAAGGTGGTGATGACCAAGCAGGAAGGAGACGACACAGTTGCCTTCCCCGACAGCTTGGTGGGCACAGATTCCCACACGACGATGATCAACGGCCTTGGCGTGGTAGGCTGGGGCGTGGGCGGCATCGAGGCTGAGGCCGTCATGCTGGGTCAACCAATTTACATGCTCACCCCAGAGGTGATTGGCGTGCGCCTGACGGGGGCCATGCCAGAAGGTGCCACCGCCACCGATTTGGTGTTGGTGGTGACTGAATTGCTGCGCCAGAAGGGCGTGGTGGGCAAATTTGTAGAATTTTTTGGCCCTGGCCTCAGCAGCATGACGTTGGCAGACCGCGCTACGATTGCCAATATGTGTCCTGAGTACGGCGCAACGGTGGGCTACTTTCCGGTGGATGACGAGACGCTCAACTATATGCGGAACACGGGTCGTTCTGAAGAATTGGTTGATCTGGTAGAAAAATACAGCAAAGCGCAGGGTCTCTTCCGCAGCGACGACATGCCTGACCCTGAATTTACTGACGTGGTGGAGCTGGATTTGAGTACGGTGCAGCCCAGTTTAGCAGGGCCGAAACGGCCGCAAGACCGCATCGTTCTCTCTGAGATGAAAGCCAAATACCGGGAATCGTTATTAGCACCCGTTGGCCCGCAGGGAATTGGCTTGCAAGAAGATGAGTTGGGGCGAACGGCCGTTGTCGCCAACGGACGCGACGTAGAAATTGGACACGGCGCGGTGGTCATTGCTGCCATCACGAGCTGCACCAACACCTCCAACCCCAGCGTCATGCTCGGCGCAGGTTTGGTGGCAAAGAAAGCTGTCGAAGCCGGTTTGAAAGTACATCCGTATGTGAAAACCAGTCTGGCTCCTGGCTCCCGCGTGGTGGAAGATTATCTCAAGAAATCGGGGCTTTTGCCTTACCTGGAGCAGTTGGGCTTTCATATTGTGGGCTTTGGCTGCACCACCTGTATTGGCAACTCCGGCCCGCTGCCGGAACCAGTGAGCAACGCCATTCAGGAAGGCGATTTGGTTGTCTCTTCTGTACTCAGCGGTAATCGCAATTTTGAAGGGCGCGTTCACCCGCTTACCAAAACCAACTACCTGGCTTCCCCGCCGCTGGTAGTCGCCTACGCCCTGGCTGGCACTACAGACATTGACCTGACGACTGATCCCATCGGCACAAACGAAGCTGGCGATCCGGTTTACCTAAAAGATATTTGGCCCAGCAGCCAGGAAGTCAGCGAAACGGTGCTAAAAACGATGTCGGCCGATATGTTTCATACCCAATATGGCAACGTGTATGATGGCAATGAGGAATGGAACAAGATTCCGGTACATGGCGGTGAAATTTATGCCTGGAGCGAGGATTCGACCTACATTCAAGAACCACCATTCTTTACTGAGCTGACGCCGGACGTGCAGCCCATCGCCAACATCGAAAATGCGCGTGTTTTGGTGAAAGTCGGTCATTCGGTGACCACTGATCATATTTCCCCGGCGGGTGCGATTTCGCGCAACAGCCCAGCGGCCAAATATATGCTGGAGCGGGACGTTGCGCCGCAATATTTCAACTCTTACGGCTCGCGGCGGGGCAACGACCGGGTGATGACGCGCGGCACGTTTGCCAATGTGCGGCTGCGGAACCGGATGGCTCCCGGCACCGAAGGTGGCTGGACAACGTATCTGCCTGCGGACGAAGTTACCACGATGTACGACGCCTCGCTGAAATATAAGGCTGATGGCACACCGCTGGTGGTGCTGGCTGGCAAGGATTACGGTATGGGTAGCTCACGTGACTGGGCGGCCAAAGGTACGTTGTTGCTGGGCGTGAAGATGGTGATTGCAGAAAGCTACGAGCGGATTCATCGCAGTAATTTGGTGGGCATGGGCGTGTTGCCTTTGCAATATCAGGATGGCGATACGGCTGAATCGCTAGGTCTCGACGGCACAGAAATTTTCTCAACCGTGAATCTGACGGACGAGGTGAAGCCGCTGCAAACAATCACGATTCGGGCGATGAAGGCAGACGGCCGTACCATCACCTTCGACACGCTTTGCCGCATTGATACCCCGGTAGAAGTGGATTACTATCGCAATGGGGGCATCCTGCATACCGTTTTGCGTAACTTTTTGAAAGAATAAATTTGCCACAGAGGGCACAGAGATTTTTGAGAGAATGTTGTCTTTATTCTCGCTTTTTCTGTGTGGCTGGCTAGGCTTGTCACAGCAGGAGTCTTGCATGATTGTGTATAATATTCTCGGAGGTGATGCCAATGGCTATTGCGGAACTCACAAAAAAGCTCATAACCGGTGAAGAGCTCTTGGAACTGGAGGGTATTGGGCCTTGTGAGCTGGTAGCTGGGGAAATTGTCAAAATGAGTCCGACGAATGTAGAACATGCTTTTTTGGAAAGCGAAATTGCTGCGCTTTTGCGAAATTTTGTTGCGAGACAAAAAACTGGATGGGTGCTCACTGGAGAAGTGGGGGTTTACACCCAACGAAACCCTGATTCTATCCGTGCCGGGGATGTTGTGTTTATCTCCAAAGAACGGGCATCGAAACGGCCGCGTCGCGGGTTTCTGGAAATTGCTCCGGAATTGGTGGTGGAGATTGTGTCTCCCAATGATCGTTGGGCTGATTTGCATGACAAGATTGACGAATATTTTGGTATCGGCGTGCAGTGGGTGTGGGTTGTTGAACCTACCCGCCAGGTCATTCGTGTTTATCGTGCGCCCACCCAAGTAGAGATTGTGGCCGAGCAACTGCAAGGTGAAGGCGTTTTGGCAGGATTTGAACTTTCAGTGACCGATTTGTTTGCCGAATAAGTATCTGATTTTCACATTTAGCACAGGAGATGGCTGACAACGGCCGTTTCCTGTGCTTTTTTGTTGGGAGGCATGAAGGTGGGTTTGGATAAACAGATTCGGGAAATTTGTGAGGCGTTTAACGGCCGTATCGGCCTTGCTGCCACCAATTTGCAAACAGAAGAAACCATTGGCTACCACGCCGAGGAGGTATTCCCCACCGCCAGCGTCATCAAGCTGCCGGTGCTGCTGACACTGATGCAGCAGGTGGAAGATGGACTGTGCAGTCTGGACGAGCCGCTCATGCTACGCCGCGCAGACCAAATTGGTGGTAGCGGCCTTTTACAGCATCTTTCTCCAGGTCTCACCATGCCCATTCGTGATTGGGCCTTTCTGATGATGAACGTTAGCGATAATCTGGCAACCAATGTGCTCATTGACCACGTCGGCTTACAAAATGTGCAAGAATGGCTAGCTGATAATCAGTACCCAGACGTGCAGCTACACCGCAAAATTGATTTTGATATTCTGAAAACAGATCAAAATGAGTTGGGGACGGCCACGCCTGCCGGATTGACACGGATGATAACGGCCGTTTTCCAACAGAAACATATCTCTCCCACCGCCTGCACAGAAATGTTGCGTACAATGAACAAGGTGGGTGCAGACAGAATTGGGCGTTATCTGCCGTTTGAGCATTGGGACAGTGATGTGCCGGAGGATGAAAAGCTGCGGCTGGCAGGAAAAACAGGCTCTCTAGTGGGTACGCGGGCGCAAACGGCCGTTATCTGGCGTGACAAAGCTGGTGAACGGCGCGGGTTTACAATTACCGTGATGACTGAGGGCAATCCTGAACCAGAGCTGTGGAACCCGGATGCCCCTGGCGTATTGGCGATCGGCCGTTTGGCGCGAGCAATTTATGATGCGTGGATGGCGTAGAATGTAATTAGGTAATTGACATAATTGCTCAATTACTTAATATCTCAATTACTCTTCAGCGATCCAGCCCAGTGCTTCGGCATTTCCCAAGTAGCCAGAATCAATTTGTAGTCGGAAATGGGCACTGGTGGGGCAGCCGCAGGCGGCACAAACCGCCAACTCGGTCATCTCTGAGGCTTCAACCGGAATACCAAATGCGACCATATCGGCAACGGCCGTTTGCAAATCGGGTGTCGTTGGTGCTTCGGCACATTGTTCCCCTACAGGCTTTATCACCCAACCGAGCGAGCCGCTGGCTTCCGGGTATGGATTGGGTGCTGGAACGGTTGGAGGAAGCTCATATCCCTCTGGCAATGGTGTGGGCGTTGGGAGTGGAGGATAGCCTTCTTCTGGCGAGCTGTCTGGTTCAATCGGATCACTAATTGGCCGCGGAGTTAAGGTAGCGCGTGGGAACACATCTGGTTCTGCCTCTAAATTTGAGCCGGGGTCAACCTCATTTAATCCACCGCCCTCATCTTGGGCTGGGTCTGGTGCCGGGTTATCATCCTCGATAGCTGGGGCGCAGGAAACGGCCGTAAGCCCCACTATTGCTACTAAAACTAGAATCCAAAAAAATCGTCTCACAATACACTCCTACGAAAATAATGCGTATTTTATATTGCCAAAAATGACGGAATACGCAATACGCAATTAGAAACTTGTTCATGATTTGCTTATCGTTACAAGATTGTAACAAAATGCGCTATCATTTGGAAAAACGATATAGTACTGAATACGAGGAGAGCGTTTATGAAGAAAGCAGTATGGCTGTTGGTGTTACTCACCCTCATGGCCTGTGGCCCTTCCACGACAGAACTAGCACCACCAGAAACCAACGCCAATAATGATACGGCCGTTTCCACCACCAACGAAACCGCGGATACTAACGAAACATTTAGCAACCCATCCCTCCCTGCTGCTACCAATCTCGATGGATTTGTTCCTGCAAATAGCATGGAGCAAGCCATACAAGCAAGAGAGCAAGATTGGGGCAAGGGGGCAGCCGATCCCTTAGTGGTTATCATCGAATATGGTGACTTTCAATGACCGGGCTGCGCGGCCTTTTCGGCTGTGCTGGCGCGTCTGGTAGACGCCTACCCGGATCACGTACAAATTATTTACCGTCACTTTCCACTTAATCGCTTACATGCCAATGCCCAAAAATCGGCTGAAGCAGCCGAGGCAGCCGGGGCGCAAGGAGCGTTCTGGGAATATCACGATGCCCTGTTTGAACAACAAAGCGAATGGGCCAGCCTAGATGAAACGGCCGCTCACGATTATTTTGTAAACCTGGCCAATGAATTGGGGCTGGATGGCGCTGCCCTGGGTGCCGCCTTGGATGACAATACCTACGCTGAATACGTTACTGCGCTGGAAGCCGAATCCATTGCCATTGGCCTGGGCGGAACCCCCAGCGTCATTGTAGATGGCGTGCCCATCCCCAACGTACCATACGATTACAACGTTTGGGATGACTACGTTCAGCAACGCCTTGCCAGCGTCGAATTTGAAGCGGCCGTTGCCGAAGCACAAGCCGCCCTCGCCGAAATTCAGTATGATGCACCCCCGCCCATGACCATTGATGAGGATGCCAGCTACACGGCCACTATCGTTTTGGAAAAAGGCGGCGAGATTGTCATTGAACTTCTGCCCCAATCTGCCCCAGAAACGGTTAACAACTTTGTCTTTTTGGCAGAAGAAGGCTGGTACGATGGCATCACTTTTCATCGCGTCATTCCGGGGTTTATGGCCCAAACGGGCGATCCAACCGGGCTGGGCATTGGTGACCCCGGCTACGCTATCAGCGATGAGTTCGACCCTGCGCTTTCTCACAACGGCCCCGGCGTGGTTTCGATGGCCAACTCTGGCCCGAACACGGGTGGTAGCCAATTCTTCATTACGACCGGTGCGGCTACCCATCTAGATGGCTTGCACGCCATTTTTGGCCGCGTGGTAGAAGGGCAAGATGTGTTAGAAGGCATTACGCAGCGCGAGGACCCCAGCGCGCCAGAAGGTGATCGCATCGTGACGATTACCATTGAGAAGGGAGAATAATGAGGCATTCAATTAAAAGTCTCGCGGGTTTTCTGCTCTTGTTCTGTTTTACCGCGCTGGCTTGTACCATTCCCGGTACGGATTCATCTGATAATAGTGGTGATGCTGAAGCAACGCCGTCTTTCACAGATGATTCGGCAACGTTTGTGCTTGCCTATACGTTTGATTTAGAGCCAGGGAGTACCGTGCCTGGTTCACAGTTGCATTATGTGGGCAAGAGCGGGGATTTGTACGAGGTTACTATCAATGGAGAGCCAGCACAAAAGCGGGTTGGCGATTCATTTATCTGGAGTGGCATTGTGGCTCCTAACGTTCATGCCAACTACAATTTGCGTCTTGTAGAAGTTTTTAACACGCAGGCTTTGGGTACCGTGGACGTTACGGTTTTAAATCCGGTGCCGGTTGCTTTGGCCAGCATGCCAGATTGGCCCGATGCCATCCGGTATAACAACATCCTCCTGACGCATAGTGTGTCGGTGGGTGAAACAATTCCGGGAACCACGATGACTTATGATGGCGTATCCACCCAGGGTGACGTTTCCTCGGCTCGGCTTACTGGCCTGACAGGGCATCCTTTGTTTGCCACTGGTGACTCCATTACCTGGATTGGCACTTTGCAAGAAAATGTGGCGATTCGGTACACGTTTCGGGTAGCTACTTTTAGCGAGAACAGCTTGCAGTTAGGTGCCACGGCCGAAATGTTGGTAAATCGGTAGGAGTTTGCTTTTATGCCGCAGCCGCATCCAAAGTTTGAACGGCCGTCTGACCCCATCGTTGCTCAAAATCAGTTTCGTCAGCAGACGGCCGTCTTGCAAACGTGGCCCTCTTTTAACAAGGCAAAGGCGCAGCTACCCCGGCCCGTCTTGCCGGAACATACCGCCTGGGTACAGCTTTATTGGCACACCTGGGAATTAGCCTGGCACAATTTGCGCCAGCCGGCCCCTGATGCAGGCTTTGTGGCCAACTATCTGGATGCGGGTACAGAACCGTTCCTGTTTATGTGGGACAGCGCGTTTATGAGTCAGTTTGGACTATACGGCCGTCGCGCTTTTGACTTTACCGGCAATCTGGATAATTTATACGCCAAACAGCACAGCGATGGCTTCATCTGCCGCCAAATTGATTTGGCCACTGGGGATGATTTCTTTTACCCGTTTGATCCGAACGGCACCGGGCCGAACGTTTTGGCCTGGGCTGAGTGGCGACACTATCGCTTTACTGGGGACGACGACCGTTTGGCCAAAGTGTTCCCCGCGCTCGTTGGGTATCATCGCTGGTGCCGAGCCAACCGCACTTGGCCCAACGGCCTGCATTGGGCTACCGGACACAGCAGCGGCATGAGCAACCAGCCTCGCGTGCCCAATAGCAGCTTCCAGCACCGCCATTGGACGTGGGTAGATGCGTCTATGCAGGCCGCCTTGAGCAGCTTGGTTTTGGCACAGATGGCGACGCTGCTGAAAGAAGAAAAATTAGCGACTGCATTGGAGGCAGAACACAGCCGCCTAAGCGAACAAATTAACGAACAGCTTTGGAATGAAGCAACCCAATTTTACCAGGATGTGGATCCAGACGGCCGTTTCAGCCCTGTAAAATCTGTTGCCGCTTACTGGGGCTTGCTCGACGCCACCTTAATTCCTGAAAAGCGACGCGAACCATTTGTGAAGGCACTGCGAGAAAATTGGACGTTTAAGTTGACGCATCGCATTCCCAGCCAGTCGGCCGACAGCGAGGGCTATAATTTCGAGACTGGAAATTATTGGCGGGGAGGCGTTTGGCCAGCGACCAATTTCATGGTGTTGCGTGGCTTACGCAAAATTGGGCAGCATGGTTTAGCGCACGAGATTGCCGTGAATCATCTAACAAACGTGGCCGAGGTGTACGCTCAGACCCAGGCGCTTTGGGAAAATTACTCACCAGAAACGGCCGCTCCCGGCGATCCTGCTGCCAAAAATCCTATCGGCATGGCCGGGCTGACACCAATTGCCATTTTGCTAGAGGACGTGATTGGCCTGACGGTGGATTGGCCGCAGCGTCGTGTTTTTTGGGATCGGCGGCTGGAAAGTGAACGGCCGTATGGCGTTGAGAATTATCCGCTAGGGCCAGACGGAACGCTCTCGATGGTGGCTGATGCGGCCAAGCTGACGCTCTCAACCGATGTTCCTTTTACCCTGACCCTACGGGACGCAACGCAGTCATTGCAAACGGCCGTGCCCAGCGGCACTACAGAAATCAATTTGGAATAACTCGCCACTTGCAAACTCGCAAACTTTTTAATGAACATGCCACAAATAACAGTCGCCACCATTAACCTACGCAACCGAGCCGACCGCTGGCGCGAACGACGCCATTTGTTGGTGGCGCAACTGCTAGACGCCTCGCCCAACTTAATTAGCCTGCAAGAGATTAGCTTTCCCATTGCCCAGGGGCGTTGGATTCGTAACCAATTAAATGCAAGATTGCCAGAGGGGGTACGGCCGTATCGGCTCATTCAGCTTCGTAAGCAACATCCCGTCAATCGGTACCTGGAAGGCATTGGCGTTCTCGCCAACTTGCCTCTTTTGTACTCAGATAGCCTCAATCTGGGTTATGGCGGGCGCGTCGCCCTGCGCGTTAACGTCGAGTTGAGCAACCGCCAGCCGCTCGATTTTGTTGCCACTCATCTGCATCATGTTGCTGCAGAGAAGGAGGCACGGCAGGAGCAGGCACTCATGCTCACCGGCTGGCTATCTGACCGTCGCCCGGTTCCTGCCCAAGTGGTGGCCGGCGATTTCAACGAGCTACCCAGTGGCCCCGCTATCCAAATTATGAAGCAGCGGTTCCGCTCTGCGTACCAACAGCGGCATGGGTCAGAGCCATTGGCCACTTTCCCTACCGCGCTGCTGCCGCTGGGCGACTGGTCTGGCTGCCTGGACTACATTTTTGTCTCTAGCGGCATTCGCCAGGTGCCCGCGGCCAAAATCTTTTGCGACAAACCAGACCCGGACGATGACACGCTGTACCCGTCTGACCATGTAGGGCTGCAGGCAACCCTAGAAATTTAAGCACCAGGAAAAATTCGCTATGAAAAATGTCACAGGACTGCGCTGCGTCATTTGCCAAAAGATTTACCAACCCGATGAGGTTCTCTATGTCTGTCCCGACCACGGCAACGAGGGCATTCTGGACGTGCAGTACGATTACGATGCCATTCGTGCTGACCTCGACGGACAGTTGCCAGAGGCCAGCGGAGGGATGTTTGCCTATCGGCCGTTTTTGCCAGTAGCAGAAGATGTGCCCATACCACCGCTGGTGGTGGGCGGCACACCGCTGCAAGAAGCTTCCCGTTTGGCTGAGGCAGCGGGTGTGGCTGAACTTTGGCTTAAGGATGACGGCCGTAACCCCACCGCCTCTCTCAAAGACCGCGCTAGCGCCATCGCCATCATGAAAGCGCAAGAATTGGGAGCCGAGATTGTAACCACCGCCAGCACGGGCAACGCTGCTGCTGCCCTGGCTGGGTTAGCTGCCAGTGTGGGGCAGAAAACCGTGATCTTCGTGCCTAAATCAGCCCCTGCCGCCAAAATTGCCCAGCTACTCGTTTACGGTGCAATGGTCTTGCTCGTTGAAGGCACCTATGATGATGCCTTTGACTTGTGTTTGGCGGCGACCGAAAAATTTGGCTGGTACTGTCGCAACACGGGCTATAATCCGTACATGGCGGAGGGCAAGAAAACCGTGACTTTTGAGCTGTACGCGCAACTTAAACAACAGAGGGCAGCTAACTTGCCGCCCATCACGCATCTGTTTGTGTCTGTAGGTGATGGCTGCATTATCAGCGGCGTGTATAAAGGTTTACGGGATTTGGTGGCTACTGGCTTTTTGGCGCACATGCCCAAAATCATTGGTGTGCAGGCCGAGGGGTCGGCTTATTTACATGATGCCTGGAACAACAATGAGAATGTGCTGACGAAGCCGCCCATTGCTGCCAACACGGTAGCGGACAGCATCAGTGCGGGATTACCGCGAGACCGGATTAAAGCGATGACGGCCGTTCGCCAAAGCAATGGTGCCTTCATCAAAGTTACCGATGAGCAAATTTTGGCGGCGATTCCGGCGTTAGCACAAGGCAGCGGGGTTTTTGCCGAACCAGCTTCGGCGGCAACGTATGCTGGGTTTTTGAAAGCAGCGCAAACTGGCCTCATTCGCTCTGAAGCGCGGGTGTCGCTTATTCTTACAGGCAACGGACTGAAAGACGTTAATTCCGCCATGAAATCTGTGGGTAAAGCAATGACCGTGCCGCCAGAGATTACGGCCGTAGAGCGCATACTCATCAACTAAATTACCAATGTTATGCAGTGTAGATTTCAAAAGTCTTGCTTCTCTCTGTTGATAAGCAAATAGTCCTGAAGACTTTTGAAATCTTTTCCAGAGTAAGTGCGTAACATCAGTGAATAATTAACATGAACGAATCTACCCAACAAAAACCAATAATTTCTATCGTTTCCCCTGTATACAATGAAGAAGCAGTTCTCGTTGAACTCCATCGCCGCGTTAGCCAGGTAATGGATCAGCAAGATGAACTGTGGGAGCTGGTACTGGTTAACGACGGCAGCCGAGACCGCTCTGCAGAAATCATTGACGAGCTGCATCAGAAAGACCCGCGAGTAAAAGGCATCAGCTTTTCGCGCAATTTTGGCTTTCAGGTGGCCGTCACCGCTGGGCTAAACCACGCTCAGGGGGATGCCGTCATCCTCACCGACGCCGATTTGCAAGACCCGCCTGAAGTGTACCCGGAAATGATTGCCAAGTGGCGCGAGGGGTACGAAGTGGTGTACGGCGTTCGCGCCAGCCGCGAGGGGGAAACGTGGTTCAAGTTATTCACCGCCAAGGTGTTCTATCGGCTCATTCGCCGCATCACCAAGATAGATATTCCGCTGGATACGGGCGATTTCCGCCTGATGGATCGGCGCGTGGTGCAGGCGATTAACAATATGCCGGAGCGCAACCGCTTCTTACGGGGCATGATTCCCTGGGTGGGCTTTAAGCAAACTGGGGTGGAATATGAGCGAGCCGTTCGCTTTGCTGGAGAATCTAAATTTGGCAGCGTGCGCCAAATGCTGCCCTTCGCTCTGGATGCAATTACGAGCTTCTCTTACCTGCCGCTGCAGTTGGCGACTTATTTAGGATTTATCATAGCCATCATCAGCGGCTTGGCGATTTTGACGGTTGTTTTGGTGCGATTGTTTGGCCCTGAAAGCCCGCTGCTCGGTCAGGCGACAACGCTTGTTTCGGTGCTATTTTTGGGAGGCGTACAGCTCATCAGCCTGGGCATCATTGGTGAATATTTGGGGCGGATTTATGATGAGGTGAAGGGACGGCCGTTGTACCTGGTAGATAAAAAGTGGGGCTTCTCCGAAGAGAAATCCGCAGATTCCACAGATTAGCGCAGATTATTTTACCCACCCAAGCGGTACATTTCTGCGCCTTTGGCGGGGAGGCGGGTAAAGGAGGTGCGTAGCTCGGAGTAGCGGTCGGTGCGGCGTTGCCAGACGCCGCCGATGCGTTGCAGCATCTCATCATCGCTGGCTCCGGCGCGCAAAGGGGCGCGTAAATCGGTGCCTTTGTGGGCGAAGAGGCAGGTGTAGTACTCTCCAGCGCTGGAAAGGCGGGCGCGGGTGCAGTCGCCACAGAATGGCTTGGTGACGGAGGCGATAATGCCAATTTCCCCTTCGCCATCCAGGTAGCGGTAGCGATTGGCCACCTCCCCTTCGTAGTTTGGTGGCACAGGTTCCAGAGGCATTTCGGCATCAATCATGGCCAGAATTTCTTCGGCCGTCACCACATCATCCAGCTTCCAGCCATTTAAGTTTCCCACATCCATGTACTCGATGTAGCGTACAATATGGCCGCTGTCTTTGAAGTAACGTGCCAAATCAACCAGGGTGTGGTCGTTGACCCCTTTTTTGACGACGCAGTTAATTTTCATATTGGTGAATCCAGCGGCTTCGGCGGCTTCTAATCCTTGCAATACGCGCTCGACGGTGGCGCGACGGCCGTTCAATACCTGAAACACCTCATTATCTAACGAATCCAAACTGATGGTGAGCCGATGAAGTCCGGCTTCTTTGAGAGCTTGAGCCTGCTTGGGCAGGTAGTAGGCGTTGGTAGTCAGGGCTAAATCTTCGATGCCGGGAATTTGCGCCAGACGAGCTACGAGCGCGGGTAAGTTGGGGCGAATGAGGGGTTCGCCGCCCGTCAAGCGGAATTTGGTGACGCCAAGCTGGGCAAACAGCGTGGCCAGCCGCACAATCTCATCATCGGTGAGCAGTTCATCTTTGTTGAGAAAGTTGTAATCTGCGCCAAAAATTTCGGCCGGCATGCAGTAGGGGCAGCGAAAGTTGCATTTGTCAATAACAGAGATGCGTAAGTCGCGCACGGGACGGCCGAATTTATCTACGATGGCTTGTGGGGTCGGACTCATAACAGTTTCTCGCTCGTTGATCTCAGGTATGGCAAATCTACCGCAAAACGGCCGTAAGTCAACGATTTTTTCGTAAAGGTTCAGACTTTTGAAGTTTTTTCTGTGGAATATGCTGAATTTGTCACAAAACTTCAAAAGTCTCCGAATCGCTGTAGGCAAGGGGGTTCGTAGGGGAATCACACTATTTTCATCCCGTGCAACGGCCGTTTCCGTGTATAATGCAGCCTGTTTTGAAATTTAAATTTTTGCCACAGAGTTAATCTCTTTTTCCTCTTGTGATCTCTGTGGCCTGTTTAGGAGTTTGATTTGCGAAGCTCACAACCTGTTTTACCCGGCTGGCTTACCTACATGATTTCTGTCGCCTTTGTCTTCTCTGGCATTGCGGTGGTGGTGTTTGCCTACTTTACGTTTCGGGTCATGCTGAATCGGCCGTTGAACCCACTGGAAGAATCAGTAGCGGCCGTGGCGGGCGTAGATTTGTCGCTGGGACAGTCTGGCCCGTCTAATGTACCCACGTTGGTTCCTGGCCAGCCAACCCCCACGCTCATTCCCACCAGCGAACCGTGGGCAGGTGAGGATCGTGTTAATATCTTGCTCATGGGCATTGACCGCCGCCCGGGCGAGGCCTTCATTTCCCGCACCGACACGATGATGCTCGTCTCACTAGACCCGGCTACCGAAACGGCCTCCATTTTGTCCATTCCCCGCGATTTGTATGTGTTGATTCCTGGGCATGGCCGTGATCGCATCAACACCGCTTTTGTATACGGATCGGCTGGAAATAATCCAGTTGGCGGGGCGGCGCTGGCAATGCAAACGGTGGAATACAACCTAGGTGTGCCGGTGAACCATTACGTTTTGGTAGATTTTACGGCCGTCATCAACGGCATCAACGCGTTGGGCGGCATTGATGTAAATGTCCCCGTCGCCATTAACGATCCTACGTATCCCGACATGAATTATGGCTTCGATCCGCTATTCATCCCTGCCGGATTGAACCATTTTGACGGGGCGATGGCCTTAAAATATGCACGCACCCGTCACCAAGACAACGATTTTGGGCGGGCGGCACGGCAGCAGCAGGTGATTTTGGCTGTGCGGCAAAAAGCCGCGGCATTGGGCTTTACCGGACTTGTTGCTCAAGCCGGAACGCTGTACCAGCAGGTAGAAAATGGCATCCGCACCGATTTGAGCCTGGAGCAGATGATTCGGCTAGCAACGGCCGCCAATAGCATAGACTCAGAAGATATCCGTAACGACGTGCTGGATTTTGATTACGTTTCTAGCCATCGCACTGAAACCGGGGCGCAGGTGCTGATTTTGGAGAATGACAAAGCGGCCGTTTTGATTCAGGAACTTTTTTATAGCGAGTGAGCAAGTATGCAAGTGGATTTCGTACTTGTACACTCGCAAACTTGCAGACTTGCAAACACAAAAAAATATGAACCGACAAACTTTCACTTCCCGGCTGCGCGAGCGGCCGTTTTTGTTTGATGGGGCGATGGGCACCTTGCTGCACAGTCGCGGCATCTCGATGGAAACCAGCTTCGATGGCATTAACCTGACCCAGCCCGCCATCGTCGCCGACATTCACCGCGCCTACATCAACGCCGGAGCCGACATCATCGAGACGAACAGTTTTGGTGCCAATCGGTACAAGCTGGTGGAGTATGGCTTGCAGCATCAGGTGCGCCAGATTAACCGGGCGGCGGTGAACATTGCTCGGCGCGTCATCGGCAGTGCCTTCCGCGAGGTGTGGTTAGCAGGATCGGTAGGGCCGCTGGGGGTGCGTCTGGCGCCGCTGGGTCGCGTCTCGCTGGCAGAGGCGGCAGAGGCGTTTAATGAGCAGATTGAGGCATTGCTGGCAGAGGGTGTGGATTTGCTGGTGCTGGAAACGATGTCTGACCTGCATGAAATGGAAACGGCCGTTACCGTTGCTCGTCAGTTTGCCCCAGAGTTGCCCATCATTACCCAAATGACTTTTACCCGCGATGATCGTACGCTGCTGGGGCACGCGCCCAGTGTGGTGGCCGAGCGGCTGGCCGCGCTGGATGTGGATGCCATTGGGGTCAATTGTAGCGGTGGCCCGGCGCAGGTGCTGCGCCTGCTGCGGATCATGCACCAGATTGCGCCAGATAAGCTGCTGGCCGCTGCTCCCAACGCTGGCTGGCCAGAGCAAACGGAGCGGGGGCGGGTGCTGTACCCCGCCACGCCGGACTATTTTTGGCAATACACCCATGCCTTGGTGGAGGCGGGTGCGGTGCTGGTAGGTGGCTGCTGCGGCACCAATGAGGCGCATATCGCCGCCATGCGCCACGCTCTAGACCATCCCCTCCCGTCCCCCATCCCGCTGCCAGATGTGCAGATTGTGACCCAGGCGGAGGAGAAAACGGCCGTCCTCGATCCACCCACCCAGCTCGCACAGAATTTGGGGAACGGCCGTTACGTTGTCACCGTAGAAATGAGCCCACCCAAAGGTATTGGCACCCAGCGGCTCATCGAAGGGGCGCACATGCTCAAGGAAGCCGGGGCGAATTTGCTAAATCTGGCAGACAGCCCGCTGGCGCGATTGCGGATGAGTGCCTGGGCAGCGGCTCACCTGGTGCAAAAATCTGTGGGATTAGAAACGGTGTTGCACTTCCCGACGCGAGGGCGCAACTTGCTGCGGATTCAAGGGGATCTGCTGGCGGCTTACGCCATGGGCATTCGCAACTTGTTTGTGACGATGGGCGATCCCACCCAAATTGGGGATTATCCCGAAGCGATGGACAGCTACGACATTGTGCCAACGGGGCTAATTCACCTGATTAAGCAGCAGTTTAACAGCGGGCGAGACAAAGCGGGTAACGCCATTGACCAGCCAACCAACTTCATGGTGGGCTGCGCCCTAAGCCTAACGCCTGCCGACCCTGAGCGCGAAATGAAACTACTGCGGCGCAAAATTCGCAACGGGGCCGATTTTGCCCTGACGCAGCCCGTGTTTGATCCAGTGGCTGCCAAGCAGTTTGTGGATTTGTATGGAGCAACTTACGAGGAGAAAATGCTGCCGATCATTGTGGGCATTAAGCCGCTGTACAACGGCCGTAACGCCGAATTTCTGCACCACGAAGTGCCAGGCATGTCAATTCCCAAATTGCTGAGGCAGCGCATGGCCACTGCCACCGACCCGCAGCAGGAGGGGGTAGCCATTGCCCAGGAGATTTTGGAGGCAGTGCGGCCGTTTACGCAAGGTGTTTATCTCATGCCAGCGTTCGGTCGGTATGATTTGGTGGCGAATGTGATGGATGGATTGCGTGGCAAGTAGATTTGTAGTGATTGGCAGCGAAGCGAATGAACGCGAATTGGCACGAATTTTTCGCGGAAATTCGCGCCAATTCGCTGAAAATGATTTAGTAGTCAGCGGGAGGTGAGACGGCCGTAAATGTCCATTCAATCGTCTCACCATTGACCGTGACGCTGGCGGTGTAGGTTTCGCCGACGGTTAGCGGGCTGGCGGGGATGAGTACAATCGCATCTTGTTTATCCAAAATGTTGCGCCCCTGCTGCTGCTGGTACTGGTTGCTGTTGAAATAGTTGGTTTCATCCAGCGCACAGTGGGTAATAAACGCGCCATTGCTGCTGGTGAGCGACGTTTGCGTCACGCTGGGGGTTACATCGCCACTACCAAGTTGCAGCACCAGCGGTGGCCCCACTGGCTTTTGCAGCCCAGAGCAAGAGGTGAGCGGGTTGGGGAATTCGGGCAGGCTGTAGCTAAGCACCCAAATTTCGCCGCCATCTTGCGGGAAGGTGACGGGGTAAGTGAGTCCGGCGGGCAAATCGCCCAAATCTCGCTTACTAGAAATATCCAGCGTTGCCGTCATTTTGAAGCTGTGGCTGGCATCGCGGAAGACGCCATAGCCAATTTGGGTGAGAAGAGGATTGAGCATCGGCACAGCGTGGAAGGGGGCGGTAATCCAGTAATCAATCGGCCACAGATCAGATGCGCCATCCCAGCCGCTAACGGCGATATTGCCATTTTGCCCTGCCTCGTTGCCTGATTCAGAGTAGCCTGCACTGTTGGGGTCTTCGGCGTGGACGGTGCTGCTGTTGAGCATCATATATTGGCTGTGGGCGGCGGCTCCGGCAGACCAGGCCAGATTTTCTGTAAGCTGGGGCAGGCCAGCTTGGGTACGGAACTGGTTGAAGTAGCGCAGCCAGTCTGGGCCGGGGACGTTTGTGGGTACGGCCGTTGGCGGGGGCGGCATGGTGGCCGTGGGGGCGGGCGTGGCGGTTGGTTCCGCGACGGCCGTTGGTTCTTGTGTAGCCGGCAAGGTAGCTGTGGGGAGGAACGTAGCCGTTGCTGTTGGCTCATTCGTAGCTGTGGGCAAAGTAGTGGCGGTTGCCGTTGGTGGCAGATTGGTGGCAGTGGCACTTGGCAGCGCGGCGACTTCATCGTTGCTGCTGGTGGGGGGAACGGCCGTTTCGCCATTGCTGCTTCGCGACATCAACAACAAAACAATTAAAACCACGTTTAACAAGCCAGAAAGAGTTAAACCGATGCGGTATGGATTTGATTGAGTGCCATTACTCGACATAATAATTTTCCTAATAAGAGTGCGATTTCAGAGAGAAATTGCATTTTTCACTTACGCTTTGGTGACAAACCAGGCGGCGATGTACCCTTTGCGACCCGTAACGGTTTGCACGTTGAGCCATTGGTTTCTTTGCCCAATTTTGCTGGCGGCATTGTCACCTTCAATGACAAGCAGCTCTGTGCCGAAGGGCAGGTAGGCAATAAGGGTGTTGCTAGCCACGCGCGGTTCCGTGCGTAGCGACACGCTGGAGGCACTGGTTTTGACAACCAGCTTACTAGGGCTGGAGGGGGCATTGGCGTGGCGAGTGCGGTGGCTACCCAGGGCGGGGTCGGAGACGGCCGTTATATACCACGCCGCCACATATCCCTCTTTCCCTTCAATTTCGCGTACTCGGAACCAGTTGTTGCGCTTGCCAATTTTACTTTTTGCTTTGGCCACATCGTCTAGCACAACCAGTTTGCTGCTTTGCGGCAAATATTTCAGCACCTTGGAACCAGAAATGCGGGGCTTGTCACGCAGCGTAAGCCCGTTGACGGTAGGGGAGATGACGAGGGTTTCGCTTTCATCGGAGGCGGCAGGGTTAGAAACTGCTTGCCCTGAGCTGCTCAACGGTGTTGAGCTTGTCAGAGGAGGCGTTGTCGTCGTGGTTGTTGGCGCGGGTTTACTCGTTGCGCTGGTTTTGGGCGCTTGCAGCGTACCTGTGCCGAAGAAAATGATCTCCTGGATGATTTGAGCAGCCTTGCCCGCAAAGCCAAAGCGACCCACCAATGTCGGCGGTTTGTCTGGGCTGTTGTACGGATCCCACATCTGGTAATCGGAGCCAGATTTTTTGTGCAAAACCACCCAATGGCTCTGGATGCCTGTGGCTGGCGAGTAATCAACCCGCACGGCTGCCAGCGAGCCGCCGGCCAGGGCAGCGTCAATCTCGTCTAGCGGCGCATCCTGATTGTGGCATTCGATTCGTTTTTGGTAATTCACGTTAGGGAAGGCGGCATTGATGCGAAACGCACGCACCCACGGCCCCTGGAAGCCGTTGTTTTGCTTCATCTTGTCATTAAAGGAGGCAACCGTCTCGTTGCCGCCAAAATGGTTGCCGATTATGGCCAAACTGGTGACCAAACAGCCAAATTTGCCGATGGTTTCGGTACGGCCGTTGCCCATAATTTTGTTTTCCCAGCGGGGATCATTCTGAAAAAGCTGCCTGCTTGCCATTAATTTTTCTCCTGGAAATATCGTATTGTTTATGTTAATGGTTAACCTGACGAAACGCCTAACTGCTGCAAGGTGTGGGGCAAATCAAGGCTCGGTTGGAAATGAATGGCAGCTAGACCGACGTTTTGGGCTGCCACTACGTTGTGCAAAAAGTCATCAATAAACAGTGCCTCTTCTGGGCTGCGCCTCAGGCGAGTCAATGCACGGTGGAAGATTTCCGGGTCGGGCTTCATCACCTTTTCTTCGCAAGAGATGATGATTTCGTCAAAGAGGGCAGCAATTTTGAACTGCTCGGTGAGTTCGGGGCGAAGGTTGCTGGCGTAGTTGCTGATGATGGCGGTTTGGTACTGCTTTTTGAGTTGCTGAATGAGGGCAACCAGCTCCCAGTCTAGTTCATCCCCAGCCCAGAAGCCGTGGCGGAAAGCGGCCGTTTCCTCCGACGATAAGTTCAAATGGGAACCAATCCAGCGCCACAGTGCTGGCTCTGTAATGTCACCCCGCTGCGCTTTTTGCCCCATCTCACTGTTGAAAACCAATGCCTCAGCGCCACCTCGTTCCAGCCCCAGACGTGCTTCCCATTGCTGCCGAGGAGTGTGGTCTTCTGTACGCAGCAAAACACCGCCTACATCAAAAATGATTGCTTGAATCATCAACTATCCTTAAATGTATTATTTGTGATTTTGAGGTTTTGTTGTCGGTTTCGTGTGAATGGGGCTTCACGATGATGACAATGCACTACGCGGGAAACGTAGCATAGTTCGCATATACCTGTCAATAGGTAAACATAAAAATAGAAAGACGATTGGTTATCCTGGCTATGCCTTGTCATGTTCTTTACGAAATCTTCACCTAGAATTGCAGCTTGCACGACACATTTTGTCAGAAAATTTCGTTAATATGAGTATGTAATGCCCAATAAATGGCGTTGCATACAGTTTCGCAAACAACTCGTTTAGTGCAGATTCACAAAAGTCCTGCACCATCGCTAAAAGAAAAAATGAAAAGGCTTATCAATTTATAGGAGGTTCGTTATGAACGAATCAATGCAGAAAAGCATAAACTGGCACCCTTTGGGTATTCAGGGTCAAACGTTGCAGGGTGGGCTGGTGATTGTCTGTAGGCAAACGGCCGCACCACCCCGCACGTTTCTCACGATTGATCAATCTGAGAGTTACGGCTTTCGCCGTGATGCCCGTGTGATCAACCTCTAGTAGTCTCCGTCATCGCCAGGATGCGGGGGAACGGCTGGAAGTTGGCACACGACACTTCCAGCGAGAGCCAAAACCACTAATTTATTACAACTGAAAATCTTTGGGTAAGTGCATTGTGCTACACGGTTTGATGATGCCTGACGCCATTTTGGATAAACTGTTTTGCTTGCTCAAAATCTGCATCTGTGGCAAAAGCATTCCTGGGCAACCAATGTGACACAACTCTGTGCGTGTAAAGTAAAATACCTGCGTCGCTAATGAGTGCATCTTCCATATTCATCCAGGCTTGCGAAAACTCTCTGGCTGGTGTTTGCCCTGTTAAACCCTGTTTGTTGAGCTGCCAAACCATCTCGCTGCCCAAGATTGGTACTCTGCTGGCGTTTCTCTTGGCAAGTTGTTGCAGGATGCTGGGGACTGCCATCATAAAAAGCCCAGGTAGCAAAAGCGGCATGACGTTTATGAGTGATCCTACCTGAGAAATGTTGACGATTGCGAAAATGACAAGCAGGCCACCTAGATAAGGCAAGATTTTGATGAATCGCTGCCGATATTTGGCATGTAGCAGAAATCCTTGCAGGACGATTTCTTTTGTGAGGGTAACTCTGGCTTCAATCATAGGCTCATTTCCTTTTGCAGCCATTGGTTCAGTGCCAGGCAATCTGCACCCAAGTAGATGAAAGCATCAATGCCAGCGGCTTTGTGAGCTTCAATTTGGGCTTTGGGGTAGCCTGCCAAAATCAGGGCGGCGTCTGGCTGTTGCGCTTTGATGGCTTGCGCCAGCGTCGGCACAATCTCCGGGTAGGTGTTATCGGTGGAGCAGATGACGACGGCATTGGCTCCGGACGCAAGCGCGGCTTCGGCTGCAGCCGCGGGTGATTCAAACCCGCTAGGGTTTAGCAGCTCAAAGCCACCCACTTCAAAAAAGCCCCGCGTAAAGTCGGCCCGGGCTTTGTGCTGGCGCAACGACCCCATGTTGGCCAAAAAGATTTGGGGCGGATGACCATGCTTTTGGGCATACGCCTCTGCTTTTCGGCGAAGCTGAACGAAAGGTGCATCTGGATGGAACGGCCGTAACCCATCCACCACTACTTTTTCTTTCCCATCGAAAAGTGCATCGCTCAACTGCTCTAGCGTCGCACCTGCTTCGGCGGCGGCGATGGCCTGATCCATCTGCTCAGTAGGAGTGGCGGCGGTTAATACGGCCAGCGCAGGTTCGGGATTCCGTTCTGGTTGTCGGCTGAGCATGATCGGTTCCTGTTCTGGCTGTGGCAGCGGTTTTTCACCCACGTTAGGGTACATGTTGGTGCCCACCATGACGGCTTTACGTTTGGCTAAATCTTTTTGCCGGGCAACGGCCGTTGCCCCAATTTGCTCCTGAATCATTCCAGCCCTCAGAGCAGCCACCACGCCGCCCGCCGCTTCAATTTCCTGAAAATAAGTCCAGCCGCGCTGGGCCAGTTCGTCCGTCAGGTATTCTACCAGGTGCGCGCCACCTGCCGGATCAACCAGTCGGGACAGATTGACCTCTTCTTGCAAAATGATTTGCACATTACGGGCAATGCGCCGCGAGAAGTTATTGGGTTGGCGTTGCGAGGCGTCGAACGGGGCGATTTGGATGCTGTTTGCGCCGCCCAGCGCTGCGGCGAACGCTTCAGTGGTGGCACGCAGCATGTTCACATGAGGATCTAGCTTGCTCTTGCTGCTAAAGCTGGTTTGGGCGTGGATATTCAATTTTTCGGCAGCTTCGTCACCGCCGAAAGCCGCCACCATCTGTGCCCAGACGGTGCGGGCGGCGCGCAGTTTGGCAATTTCCATGAAAAAGTCGCTGCCAATGCTGAATACGGCCGTTATCCGCCTCGCAATCTCATCAATTGCCAGGCCGCGCTGCTGAAGCTGCCGGATGTGGTGAACGGCCGTTGCCAGCAGCAGCCCAGTTTCTTGCACTGCGTTGGCGCCACAGTCGCGGTAGATGGCCGGCATGACGGCCAGGGTGTGCAGCTTGGGGGCATGTGTGTTGGCCCATTGGGTGAGGACGGCCGTTTGGTTATACAAAGCGTCGAGCGGTTGGCTGCCTTCTGCTGCTAGCCAGGCAATCGGATCGTGCAGCAAGCTGCCGCGCAAGTTGGCTAAATTTTCGCCTTGTGCTGCAGCCAATTGTGCCAACACGGGCAGACCGTGCTGCCCAAGCAAAAAGAGCGGCGTTTGGGCTAAATCAACGTCGGCGAAGATGGTGCGGAGATCGTCGGCGGTGAAATGAGCTTCTGGTACCCAGAAAACGGCCGTTTGCCCATGTGCCAAATCGTGCCGTAGCTGTTCATTTAGCTGGTGCGGTTGACCCTCTGCCAGCCTTTGGGCAATGAGCCACGGCTTGCCAGACTCTATACCGCGCCGATAAGGTGGCTGGTTGGGTACGGCCGTTTGGCGCGGCGCAGTGGCATTCAGCAAGGGGTCAATGGGAATGCCTTCGTAACTGTGATGGGTTAACTTTTCGATTGGCTTACCTTTTAGCGAGGCAACCGTGGCGGCAATCCATTCTTCGGCGGTAGGTGGGGTAAATTCAGCAAAAAGTAATCTGTTTACTTGCGAATCATCAGACATGAACGATTTCTCCCTAGTTTGCATATTGTACCGATGTATCGTAAATGTCTCAATTTTGTCTGTCGAATGATCTCTGTCATGCGGTTCCGGGGTGAAGATCATATCTGTGGGGCGGGAGCTAGAGCGCAGCCGTTATCAAATCCGCAGCGGCCAGGTAACCACCTGATTTCTTGAAGGAGTTGCCAATTCGTTTGGCGTTTTGGCGGTAGCTGTCGTTGGTTAGCACCGTTTCTAGCGCGGTTTGCAGTTCGGTTGGGGTGGTACGGCCGTAGGGTGGATGGTCTCCCAGCACGATGGCCGCTCCGTGACGGGCTGCCTGACGGCCGTTCAGCGTTTGCTCCATTTGCTGCGGCACCACAATGAGCGGCACGCCAAAGTAGAGACCCTCGTTGACGCTGTTCATGCCGCCATGGGTAATAAAGGCACTCACACGAGGTAGGAGCTCTAGCTGCGGCACAAAGTTCTGCACAATGAAGTTGTCGGGAATGGGACCAAGCGTGTCAATTTCGGTGGTGCGCCCAGCGGAGAGGATAAATTGGGCCGGGTAGGTGGCAAATTGTTGAAATGCCGTCTGGTAAAAGGCTTCCTTTTTGTGGTAAACGGTTCCTAAGGAAAGGTAAATGAGGGGACGGCCGTCTGTTGCCAGCAAGTGCCAGGGGAAAGCGGCCGTTTCGCGGGTTTCTGTATTGAGCGACGGGCCAACAAAGTGAAAGGTGTCATCAATAAAACCTGTCTCTGGCTGAAATTCACGCGAGGTGTACACAATGTTGGTGCCGCTGATGCAAGGAAAAATGTGGGAGTAGGGGAAAACATCTGGGCCAAATTGGCGCACCAATCGGCGACGTTGCCGGATAAGGCCAGGCAGTTTGGGCAGCGCCTGCCGCACGATCGCTACCCCATCCCAAAACGTCATCATGCCGCGCACCCCTTCTTGCACAAAGGTAGAAATGGACGATACGGCTGGCAGCTTGAGCAGCGATGCTGCCTGCATTCCCCACAGGCAAATTGAATCGAAGACGACCAGATCGGGCTGTTCTTGTTTTAGTTCTTTTAGCAGCCAGGGCAGCAGCCGCTCGCTTTGTTCCAACAGCCAGAGCGTTACGTTTACCAAATTGCTGGCACGCTGGTTTAAATCCTCTGTGCTGGGCTGTGGCTCGGGATACGGCCGAAATTCAGCCCCGGTTTGGGCAATTTTTGTACCAAAATCGGCCGTGCTGTAATAAATGATGTCATGACCCCGGCGGATTAATTCGGCCGTTACTGGCAGGGTGGGGTTGACATGGCCGTGGCCCGGGACATTGAGAAAGATAATTTTCATGACTTATTCGCAGTCAGGGCGGCAATAATCAGGCTGGGTAGAATCGCCATCGGCAAAGCAGGCAATGCCGTTTTCAGATGAAATCCATAATCATCGTATCCTGCCATTCCTTCTGTGCCGGGCCAGATAATGAATTTTGGTTTTAGCGTTACAAAAATCAACCAATCCAGGATAATTAAGTCAAACAGCCAAAAGTAAAGAAAAAGGCCGTAAGCGTTCAGAAACGCTACTTTAAAGTCCAATTTGCCCTCATTTTGCCGTTTGAGCAGTTGGTTAGACCGGATAACGCCACCAAACAGGATGAGAAAGAAGGGAATGGCGGCCCAGAGGGTTTGTCGTTTTGCCCTTTCGCTTTTTGGCCCAAATTTTTCACGAATGTCTGGCGGGGCGTCATGCACCCAAATTTCAGGGTTGATGTATAGGGTGCCAAAGATAACGGCCGTTAAGCCCAGGTTAATGGCAGTGCCGTCTTTAAGGAGTCGGTTGAGTTGCAAATTGTCCATCCGTTTGCTCCAAATAATTTAGATATGTCTAAATTATAATTAAGGAATGTAAAATGTCAACCGCTTGTGAGAGAAGGTAGCAAAATTGCTACAGTATATTGGCAAATCATTTGCACGGTAGCTAAAATTCTGTTGCTATTAAAAAGTAAAAGATTTCATAAATAAAATCATAAAGCGTATTGCGTATTTCATCGGCTCTACGAAATACGCAATACGCACTATTTTTTTGAAGGAGTATGTTGCATGAAACCATTACCAATTATGTACCGGCTAGGGTTGGCCGTTGCTGTCATCCTGATTTTGGCTGGCTGCAATACTGAAGAGCCTACGCCAACACCAGAGCCAACGGCCGTTGCCGACGCTACTGATGAAGAACAGCCCGATCCAACGGCGGAACCGACGGCCACAGATAAACCCACCGCCACACCAGTTCCCCCGACAAACACCCCAGAACCGACGGCTACACCGGAACCAACCGCTACCCCGGAGCCTGCCTATGTCCCAATCTTTGAATCTGCAAATTGTCGCTTTGTCATTCCCGGCAACCGGGACGTGGAATGTGGCTTCCTGACTGTGCCAGAGAACCGTGATAATGTGGAAAACGGCCGTACCGTCCGTTTGCACGTCGCCATCTTCTCTAGCGAAAGCGACAGCCCCGCCCCAGACCCCATCATTTATTTAGATGGTGGCCCCGGCGGCGATGCACTGGAGACAGTGCCACTCGCCTTTGAGGATCGCTTTGCCCCCTTCCTGGCCAACAACGACTTCATCATGTTTGACCAACGCGGCACGGGCTATTCAGAGCCGTCGTTGGCTTGCCCCGAATCAATTGATCTGACGCTGGACACATTGAGCGACGATTTGAGCACTGAAGAAGGGCAGTTGCTGAGTTTAGAGGCGTTAACTGAATGCCGCGAGCGTTTGGTAGATGAAGGCGTTGACCTGACGGCATACAACAGTGCCGAGAATGCCGCCGACGTGGCTGACTTACGCATTGCTTTGGGCTATGAAGAGTGGAACTTATACGGAATCTCTTATGGCACGCGGCTGGCGCAAACCATCATGCGTGACCATCCAGAGGGGATTCGCAGCGTCATTTTGGACTCTGCTTATCCGCTTGCTGCCAATTTACAGTTGGAAACGGCCGTTAACGCCGAGCGTGCCTTCAATGTATTTTTTGAGGGCTGTGCTGCTGATCCCGCTTGCAACGACGCTTACCCAAACCTGGATGAGGTCTTTGCCCAACTGGTGGCAGATATGAACGAAAATCCACTGCTGCTGAACGTTTTTAACCTGACGGATGGGCAAAATTATGATGCGCTTCTCAATGGTGACTTCATGGTGAGCCTACTCTTTAACGCCCTGTACAGTGTTGAACTGTTTCCCATCATGCCGAAGCTCATTTACGATGTGCGCGACGGCCGTACCAGCGACCTTAACCCCCTCGTTACCAATCTGCTTTATCAACAAGAGTTTGTAAGCCAGGGGATGCAGCTTTCAGTGCAGTGCAACGAAGAGATCAGCTTCAGCACGCCTGGCGACACTGTCCCAACGACCGCCTACCCCTATCTCAATGAGCTGTTTGAAGCCAGCTCAGTGACGGGGCAATTCGGTTTTGCCGTTTGTGATTTGTGGCAGTCTGGCCAGGCAGACCCCATCGAAAATATGTTGGTCAACAGCGATCTGCCAACGCTTGTCCTAGCTGGCGAGTACGATCCAATCACGCCACCTGTTTGGGGGCAAGACGTGGCTCAAGGGCTTACCGACTTCTATTACTTTGAATTTCCTGGCATTGGGCACGGTGTCACCGTTTCTGGCGACTGTCCGTTGGCAATTACCCAAGATTTCATTGCAGACCCCACCACCGAGCCAGATGCAGCTTGCCTGGCAGAAATGGCTGGCCCGGCATTTGTTGTGCCTGCTGCCGTCATCGAGGTTGAGCTAGAAATGTACACAAACGCCGATTTTGCCATCTCTGGCGAGAAGCCTGTAGGCTGGGATGAGATAGTTCCGGGCACCTACGCGCGTGGCGAATCGGCACTGGATCAAACGGTCATCATTCAGCAAGCTGGCCCCCCCGGATTTGATGCGGGCTTTTTCCTCGACCTGCTGGCGAGTCAGCTTGGCCTGGAGGACGGTTTTGCAGAAAATGGCGAATATGTGGATGCAAACGGCCGTACCTGGACACTTTACGTCGCTGACTTCCAGGGTTTCCCCATCAACGCAGGTTTCTTTGCAGATGATGATGGCTTACTTATCGTAATCTTGATTAGCGAAAGCAGCCAAACCGACGCGCTTTACGATGCAGTTTTCACACCGGGCATGGATGCCTTAACCCACAATTAAGTAATTAGAAGGCTGCTTATGCCGAACCGTTTGCAAATTAAAGGCACATACATTTGCTACGGAGTTGAGCAGATGTCTACCAAATAACAGTCTTGGGCGGGTTGGTTGCCTTTTACCAACCCGCCTTTTCTTCCCCTCCAAAAAATCACAATCCCCACAAGATTCCAAAAATAGGAGAACAGTCCCGTTACTCCATGCCTGTCATAATTCTTGACAGATCATTCATCTAATTTTCACAAAGGGACCACATAATCCCCTGCAGGAAGTTTTCCAAGCCTTACATTACAAACCTACACAGTTATTGGCACACAAGGAAGTTATCGTGATGTCGTTTTTTCTTGCATTATTTTGGAGCAAATTTACCCCATTCGCAAAATAGCCCCATATTATGGACGTTCGCGCCAAAGCCATTTTTCGCTTCAATACCCCAATGTGGTGCAGGATTTTGTAAGATGGATTTTCAAGCGCAAAAACGATGTCAGCTAAGTACATTCATCACAAAAATTTGAAGTAGGGAAAATTATTATGGATTCGCAAAAAGTATCATTTAATTTTAATAACCAAAGCGTTTTCAAACGAGTTGGCATAGTATTGTTCACTATAACGGCCGTATTTATTGCCTTTCTTGGGTTATTTGCTTTTATGCAGCCCAATAATGTACTTGCAGCTCCCCCCTTTGCTGTAGAAATTTTGGGTGCTTATAACTATGTTGTTGACTCCAATGTAGAATCTCCATCCACTTATGCCCCTTCTGTGGCTACTGTGGCAGGAGAGTTTTGTAATACAGGAACTACCGCCCTAACCGATGTACAAGGGTATATTGGTGATGCAACGGCAGGGACACCCGGACTGTACCCTGTACGCGATAGTGCCGACGCTGGCTTTATTGCCGAGCATCCCCATTTAGCCAATACAGGCGACTACGCATTAACTCACGTTGGCGGCGCGGCTGGTCTAAACGATGCCTCCCGCTATATCGGCACCTTGCAGCCAGGAGAATGTAAGGTGCAATATTGGCATCATACCTACCCTCAAATTAGCAATGATGTTGCTGGCAATCCCCAGTTTCCCTACGACCCTGATGGTGTTGCCGTTTGGGGGGCTACCAATGACCCCAATGACGATTTATGGCTGGATTACGATATTTGGATGACATCAAATGAAGATCCGATGGCCTCGGCCACGAAACGGGTAACCATGCGTAACGAAATCTCCGCCATGGCCAATAAAATTCAGCCAAACGGCGGTTCGTGGTTCAATACCAATACATCTGTTATCCGTCCCGGAGATGTCATTACCTCCAACGGTGTTTTATACGAACTAGGCAACATCAATAAAGGGTTTGATAATGATGGCGATGGCAACTTCGATTACAATGCCTGGTTACAACCTGTAGGAGATCCATCTTACGATCCTAGCTGTTTCCGCCTTATCCGCACCAGTGGATTTATCACCGTTAGTCGCAGCGGTGGCAATCCAGACTTGGTGATCCCATTTTCAGATCAACTTTACTTCACCGACTTGCCACAAGATAATACAGGCGTCGTTGGCAATGTCTATTACACTTTCATGGCCTTGAATGGCCCTTGTAGCACTGGTTTGACACCTTACCAGGAAGTAGCCTCTGGTGCAGACAATGAAAAATTTAACGGTGATTATGGTGCTGGCATTCCCCCGGTTGCTAGTTCAGAACCAGAAGTTTCTATCTCGAAAAATGCCAACCCGGTAGCTGTAGACCCCACTGATAGTGGTAATAACACAATTACCTATACGTTGGACTTTGCCAATTCTGGGGCAGGCGCTGCTGGTTTGCCTTTGGTCAGTATGCCTCTTGTTTTGCGCGACAGCATTCCGGTGAGTACCACCTATGTCAGTGGAAGCGCTGAGGCCACGTTTAGCCATACGGGCAATGGGGCAACCATTCTTTATTCGACAGATAATGGTGCAACCTGGTCGGCAACTGAGCCTATTCCTGCCTCCAATGTAACTGATATTCAATGGTGGCTCAATGATGCTCTTCCTGCGGGGGAATCGGGCAGTGCTGCCTTTTCTGTGCAGGTTGATGCCGCTTATAATCCTCCATCCGCCTCCTCAACTTATGTGGAAAATACAGGTGAGGTTGGCTTTGGTGATGCGCTGCCCTTTGCTGAAGATGATGCTATTACGATGATTTTGGGCAGCAATGAAATAGGCGATCTCGTTTGGCAAGATGATGATGGCAGTGGGCTGCAAAATGGCAGCGAGGCTGGAATTGGCGGCGTGACGGTCAATCTTTATATTGATGTGAATGGGGATGGCCTGCTGGATGCCGGAGATTTGTTTGTGGAGAGTGCGGCAACGGCCGTTGACGGTAGCTACCTCTTCGATGAATTACCAAACGGTGATTTTCTGGTAGAAGTCGACACTACGACACCACAAATCCCCACTGGCTACAGTGCCACAACCAATACTCTCTTCGGGGTTACATTAGCCAGCAACAATGATTACACGGCCGACTTTGGTTTTGGCCCATCCCTTGCCCTGAGCAAATCATTATTATCAGGACAGGCAAACGAAGGAGAGTTGCTAACTTATCGCATCAATTTAACAAACTTACGACCAGGTAACGGCACTGGTGGAACTGCTTCTTGTCAATACACGGTCTGGTCAACAATTGATCACCCAACAACTGGCATTGTCCCAGTGGGTGGTGGTCCTTCTAATGCTCAATGGGCTAATACTTCTAATGCGTTAGGCCTTGTAGATGGCCTTTTTACAACAACCAACATGAATGACAATGCAGATGTACTCGGTTTAAGCGGATTCAACATGGCGCCGCAAACTGGAAATATCACATCTGTAGAAGCTGTCCTATATTTACGAGAAAACAGTGAATTCAAAGGGACTGATCAACTCCATGTCCGCACATATATTGCTGATGTTGAACAAGTAGAACATTCCTATTCAGGTGCTGCTTATTTTACAAGTCCTGCTGGCACATACTATATATTGAATATTGATGTTACAACTGATCATCCCACAGCTTGGGCATGGTCAGATTTTAGCAACAATACGGCCGAATTACAGCTTGAAGCAGACCCGGGAGGCGGTGCAGGGAGTTCTGGCGACATTGCCCTGGATGGTGTCGCCTACGTAATTACAACCGATCAAACATGTGACTATGGTAATGCCACCTTAAACCCTGTTCCCCTAACAGACACCTACGATGCCGACCGCATGGAGTTTGTTTCGTCAACACCATCAGCTTCTAGCGTGACAACAGGCGGCAGCAGCCCGTATGCCAATACAGGCACAATCACTTGGTCTAATGCAGGCCCAATCTATGCGGGGCAAACAACATCAGTTGAGGTTACTTTCCGTGGTTTGGAACCACCAGATAATGATGCTGATGGTGAAAATGATTCAGCAACGATTACGAATACCGCTTCTGTAACAGGTGCTACCTTTGTCACTGGTGAACCTGCCAATGATGCCCAGGATGATGCCGTTGCCACGATTAACCCCACCGGCACGATTGGTGATATTGTCTGGAATGATATGGATGGCGATGGGGTTCAGGATGCGAGCGAACCGGGCATTCCTAATGTTGCCGTAGAACTTTATGATGGTTCTGGTGATTTGGTTGCAACGGCCGTAACCGACGCCTCCGGGAACTATCTATTTGAAGGCTTGCTTGACGACGATTATACCATTGTCGTTGATCCATCCACACTGCCCGGCACATCCTTTACCCAAACAGGTGACCCAGAAACGCCTGGATCAATATGCCCCAGCAATGGACCAAACGCATGTGATGATGAGGGTGATACAACCTTGAATAATAATGATGGCGCCTCCACCAACGATGATGATTTGGGTATGGATTTTGGCTATCAGCAAACGCTCAACACCGTATTTGGTAATGTATGGCAAGACAATAATGGGGACAGCATGCAAGACGCTGGCGAAAACGGCCTGACAGCCATTACCGTTGAACTACAAGATGGTATATGTACACCTTCTGTAGATTGTCTAACAACAACAACTGATGCCAATGGTAACTATCTTTTCACCGATGTACCAAATGGAACTTACTCTGTCGTTGTTACCCCACCTGCTGGGTCTTGGTCACAAACCGTTGACCCTGATGCCACGATAGACAATATGACTACAACACCACTCAACTTAACAGGTGGCATGATCAGTGGTTCTCATGATTTTGCTTATACAGAAACCGGGTTATCAGATATTGGCGACACCATTTACGCCGATTGGAATGGAGATGGTACGCAAGATTCGCCAGGCGAAGAAGGCTTTGCTGGGGTCACAGTTACCCTGTATGAAGATGCCAATGGGGATGGCCTGATTGATACAGTGACAGATGCCGTTATTGGTACGGCGACGACCACGGCAACAGGATTTTATGAATTCACAAACTTACCTGCTGGCGACTATATCGTTGTCGTGGATGAAGATAATTTGCCCTATGCTGCGGGTGGCTTCCAACAAACAGAAGACCCTGATGCCACCGCAGACAGCCAAACGGTCGTTACTTTAGACGGAACGACCGATAACTTCACGCTTGACTTTGGCTACCAGCCCGTAGGCACAGTCTCCATCGGAGATTTGGTCTGGCAAGATAATGACCGCGACGGCATTTACGACGCAGGCGAATCAGGCATCGAAAATATTTTAGTTACTTTATACGAAGACCAGAACGGTGATGGCCTGATTGACCCTGAAGATGCCGTTATTGCTACAGCCTTAACGGCCGTAGATGGTAGCTATCTATTTGACAATCTACCGGCTGGTGACTATATCGTTGATGTCGATACAACCGACACTGATTTGCCAACAGATGGATATGGTAACCCCTATGTTTTAAGTACAAGTAATGACCCCCTTAGCGTAACTTTATCATCTGGAGAGAGCTATGAAGAGGCTGATTTTGGATTTTCTGTTGGTAGCATTATTGGTGACCTCATCTGGCGTGACGACAACCGCAATGGCAACTATGAGAATACGATTGAATCTGGCATTGCTGGTGTCGATGTTAATCTCTATCAGGATGTAGACAATGATGGTCTCTTTTCAACGAGCGATATTTTGGTAGATACAGCAACCACTGATGCGAATGGTCTTTACCTTTTCACCAGCTTGCCTGCCGACAATTATGTTGTAACTGTTATTACAACAACTTTGCCTGCCAATGTAGACACAGTGCCAACTGGCGACCCAGACGAATCGATTCCTTGTACTGTTTGTGATGCTCAAACCGGGCAAACTTTGTCTCCGGGACAAACGTTTATGGGCGCAGATTTTGGCTTCCCCGTAGCTGGCGTGATCGGTGATGCTGTTTGGGTTGATCTGAATGATGATGGCATTTATGACCAAAACGAAACGGGTCTTGCAAATGTAACCGTAACCATCACCAACAGCCTCGGCGTTGCCATCACGACAACAACAGATGCTGATGGATATTATTTATTTGCCGGTTTGACCGATGACACCTATACCGTCACTGTCAATCTCGCTGATATACCTGCCGGATATACCCTTTCTTATGATTTGGATGGAACGTTGGATGGAGAAACGGCCGTTACTATTACAGGCGGCAATATTAACCTAACCGCAGACTTTGGCTTTACCCCACCCGGCGACATCATCGGACATATTTTTGAAGATACAAACGGCAATGGTGTTCAAGATGCAGGTGAACCTAACTTAGCAAATGTGGACGTTAGTATCACCGATAGTTTGGGTCACACCCAAACCGTTACAACAGACATTGACGGTAACTGGATAGCCACCGTTCCCGAAGGAAGCACAACCGCTGATGTGGACGAAACAACACTTCCTGCCGGATATGTTCAAACAGCCGGTACAGACCCAACAACTCTCAACGTACCAGGTGGAGGAACGGGCGATGCCGGAGATGATGGTTACCAACCACAAGGTACAGTTTCCGGTCATCTATACATCGACACAAATGGCAACGGAACCCAAGATGCAGGTGAGCCCGATTTGGCAAATGTCGATCTGGAAATTACCGACAGCAACGGCATCACGCAAACGGTGACCACCGATGCCAATGGTGACTGGACGGCCACCGTGCCGCCAGGGTCAACCACGGCCGATGTAGATGAAACCGACCCGGATTACCCAACCGGGTACGCCCAAACAGAAGGCACCGACCCAACGACGGTAACGGCCGTTGCTGGTAGCGACACGGATGCAGGCAACGACGGTTATTACCAGGCAGCTATCGTATCTGGCCATCTTTACATCGACACAAATGGTAATGGCACACAAGATGCAGGTGAGCCAGACCTGGCCGATGTGGATGTCATTGTCACCAGCAGCACAGGTGTGACCCAAACCGTAACTACCGACGCCAATGGTGATTGGATGGCCATCGTGCCACCCGGCAGCACCATCGCTGACGTGGACGAGACCGATCCAGAATACCCAACCGGGTACACGCAAACCGAAGGGACAGACCCAACGACGGTAACGGCCGTTGCTGGCACAGACACATCCGCAGGCAATGATGGATACTACCAAGCTGGCACCGTCAGCGGTCATTTGTACCTCGACAGCAACGGCAACGGTACGCAAGATGTAGGCGAACCAGATTTGGCTGACGTAGACCTAACTATTACTAATTCACTTGGTGTGACCCAAACCGTGACCACCGATGCGAATGGTGACTGGAGTGCGACCGTGCCACCAGGGTCCACGACAGCAGATGTAGATGAAACAGATCCCGACTACCCGACTGGCTACACTCAAACAGAGGGAACGGATCCGACAACGGTAACGGCCGTTGCCGGAACCGATACCTCGGCGGGCAACGACGGCTATTATCAGTCTGGCACCGTGTCTGGCCATCTTTACATCGACACAAATGGTAATGGCACACAAGATGCAGGCGAGCCAGACCTGGCTAATGTAGACCTTGAAATTACGGACAGCAACGGCATCACCCAAACGGTGACGACCGATGCCAATGGTGACTGGACAGCGACGGTACCACCCGGCAGCACCACGGCCGATGTGGATGAGACCGATCCAGAATACCCAACCGGGTACACGCAAACCGAAGGGACAGACCCAACGACGGTAACGGCCGTTGCTGGCACAGACACATCCGCAGGAAACGACGGCTATTACCTACCCGGTACTGTCAGCGGTCATCTTTACATCGACACTAACGGCAACGGCACGCAAGATGCTGGAGAACCCGATCTACAAAATGTAGACGTGGTCATCACCGACAGCAACGGCATCACCCAAACCGTGACCACCGATGCCAATGGTGATTGGACAGCGACCGTACCACCAGGGTCTACGACAGCAGATGTAGATGAAACAGATGCAGAGTACCCAACCGGGTACACCCAAACAGAAGGAACTGACCCGACAACGGTAACGGCCGTTGCTGGCACAGACACATCCGCAGGTAATGATGGATATACACCGCCGACAGGCACCGTCAGTGGTCATTTGTACCTTGACACAAACGGCAACGGTATCCAGGACGTTGGTGAGCCAGACCTGGCCAATGTAGACATCATTATTACCGATAGCGGTGGCATTACCCAAACGGTGACAACTGACGCCAATGGTGATTGGACAGCAACCGTGCCACCAGGGTCAACAACAGCAGATGTAGACGAGACAGATGCAGAGTACCCAGCCGGGTACACGCAAACAGAAGGCACCGACCCAACAACGGTAACGGCCGTTGCCGGTAGCGATACAGATGCAGGTAATGATGGGTACTATCAGTCTGGCACTGTGTCAGGACATCTTTACATAGACACCAACGGCAATGGTACGCAGGATGTTGGTGAGCCAGACCTGGCTAATGTAGACCTTGAAATTACGGACAGCAACGGCATCACCCAAACGGTAACCACTGACGCCAACGGGGATTGGACGGCTACGGTGCCGCCTGGCAGTACCACCGCTGACGTGGACGAAAGCGATACCGATTACCCAACAGGTTATACCCAAACGGAGGGAACCGACCCGACTACGGTAACTGCCGTTGCAGGCACAGACACATCCGCAGGTAATGATGGTTATTATCAGGCAGGAACCGTCTTTGGTCATCTCTATATCGATACCAACGGCAATGGTACACAAGATGCTGGTGAACCCAACTTGGCTAACGTAGACCTGCTCATTACAGATAGTAATGGAATCACGCAGACAGTCACGACAAATGCAGATGGAAACTGGACGGCTACGGTACCGCCTGGCACCATTACGGCTGATGTCGATGAAACCGACCCAGATTATCCAACAGGCTATACTCAAACTGAAGGCACAGATCCAACGACGGTAACGGCCGTTGCCGGATCGGACACCCCTGCTGGCATTGATGGCTACTATTTGCCTGGCACGGTCTCTGGACACCTATACCTTGACAGCAATGGCAACGGTATCCAGGATGCTGGTGAGCCAGATCTGACCAATGTAGACATTATTATCACCGATAGCGGTGGCATTACTCAAACGGTGACAACTGACGCCAATGGTGATTGGATGGCCATCGTGCCGCCCGGATCAACGACGGCCGATGTTGATGAAACCGATCCACAGTATCCAACAGGCTACACCCAAACCGAAGGCACTGATCCCACAACGGTAACGGCCGTTGCGGGTACCGATACGTCCGCAGGCAATGATGGTTACTATTTACCCGGCACTGTCTCTGGGCACCTGTACCTCGACAGCAATGGCAACGGCATCCAAGATGCGGGTGAGCCAAATCTGACCAATGTGGATGTGGTGATCACAAATAGTAACGGGATCACCCAAACGGTAACTACCGATGCCAACGGCGATTGGACTGCCACTGTACCGCCCGGCAGCACCACAGCCGACATTGATGAAACTGATCCAGACTACCCAACTGGCTCCACACAGACAGAAGGTACGGATCCTACCATAGTAACGGCCGTTGCGGGCACAAATACACCAACCGACATTGACGGCTTTTACCTACCTGCCTCAATCGGTGATTTGGTTTGGCACGATAGCAACAGCAACGGCATTCAAGATGGTGGCGAACCGGGTCTGCAAAACGTGACCGTGAATCTGTATGACGGCACAGGTGCCTTCGCAACCAGCGACACCACCAACGCCTCCGGCATTTATGCCTTCACCAACCTGATACCTGGCGATTACTACCTGGAGTTTGTGCTGCCATCAGGCTATGCCTTCACTTACGCCGATAACAGCGCTTCTGATTTGAACGATTCAGACGCAAATCCGGCGACCGGACAGACGGCCGTAACCACCCTAACCGCTGGCGAAAACGACCCAACCTGGGACGCGGGGCTTTACCAAACCGTGCGACTGGGCAATCGCGTCTGGTTCGACACAAACAACAACGGCGTGCTGGATGGCAGTGAACAAGGCATTCCGAATATACAGATGGAGCTGCTAGACGGCACGGGCAATCCTGTTGTCTCGCCCGTTACTGGCTTGCCCATCACCACTACCACCGACGCCACCGGGCGTTACGTCTTCGACAGCATTCCGCCTGGTACCTACATCGTGCGGGTAGCCGAAGAGAACTTTGATGACTGGACAGACCCGCTTTACGGTTTTGTCAGCAGCCTAAACGAGTTGCCAACCGATCCGGCAGCTGATCCGGACGGAAACGACAGCGATGTGGACGATAATGGTCGTAACAATCCAGACCCAGCCAACGGCGGCATTGTGAGCTATCCCGTCACGCTTGCCGTCGGTGACGAACCCACCAACGAGGGTCAGGATGAGGATGGCAGTTATGCCAATGCAGACAGCAACCTCACCGTAGACTTTGGCTTCTTCGAACTGCTGACGCTGGGTAACTTTATCTGGCTAGACAATAACGAAAACAGCCAAATTGACAGCGGCGAACCGGGCGTGAGCGGCGTGGTCGTTTACCTGCTGGACGGCAATGGCGATCCGGTGCTGCATCCGGTGACCAATCAGCCCATCAACACCACTACCAACAGCAGCGGCTTTTACCAATTCACCAACCTGTACCCCGGCGAATACCGGGTGCTGGTTAGCGCAGAAAACTTCCAGATCGGCGGGGCATTAGAAGGGTATTGGAGCAGTCCAGGTGCAGTAGATCCAGACAATAATTCAGACTTCGACGACAATGGTGTAGACCAGGAAGAACCGTGGCTTACAGGCATTGCCAGTGAATCGGTGCAGTTAGATTACGACCTGGAACCGGACAACAATGCCGACACCGACGACAATGACAATACCAATCTGACGGTAGATATGGGCTTTGTAGGTACGCCAACAGCCGTTACCCTCACCTCCTTCACCGCCACCAACCTAGGTAACCAACAGGTACGCATTAGCTGGACGACCGAATCTGAAGTAGACAACTTCGGCTTCCGCATCTACCGGAGCAGCAGCAACAGCTTTGGTAGTGCCACCGAAGTTCATTTTGAACCAACGGCCGTTCCTGGTGGAACCGGCCCCGGTGCCAACTACAGCTACGTAGATGATGTGCCTGATAACGGCACCTACTACTATTGGCTCGTAGATGTAGAGACGGATGGCGATACGGCCGTACACGGCCCAATCTCCGTTGCCGTCACGCCATTTTTCAACCTATATTTGCCGCTGGTTATTGGCGGTAATTAAGCAGATGATGGTGGTTAGTTGCTGATTATTGGTATAAGCTACTAACCACCAGCTACAATTTGCACTAGGCATTTTCGGACAAACAGTAAGGAATGCAACCCGAAAATGCCTCTAGCCAGTTCCGAAAAAGACCGCTTTTTATCCCTACCTAATTTTCGGAATTGGCTTTATGAAGGAGACTGATGAATAAAATTGCCCCCTTATTTGTTTTAGTGGCTATACTGTTTGTTTTGATGCTGCCGCGTCAGGCTGCACTGGCTAGCAAAGCCCATATGCTGCCCCAACAGCCAGATGCGCCAGTGGCCGTTACCTCTACCCCAACAGCCATGCCCACGGCCGTACCTACTGGAACTGCACCTCCAACTATCCCTACGCCAGTTCCCGATGCGAATCAGGCCTGTCTGCGGATCAATTTTGAGGTCAGCGGCGATGTAGCCTTAGCCGGAATGTACGAAGTGGTAGAAGTAAGCGGCCGCTCCCTGGTCAGTTGGACAGCCCAAGCAGGTTGGCAAGATAGTGGCTGGCTGCGGAACATCTCTATCTCTTTTGAAGCTGTGCATGTGCAGGTGCTTTATCATCCTCCTGGTGGCGGTGATCCGGTAAACATGGTCATTGTCAATCCCGCCCCCGACCTCCCATATGGCTGGGTAGCAAATGGCATTTGCCACGCCCTTGAAGTCGGCTGGCCATAAGCGATGGATGAATCTGTAGAGTATAGAATTCCGTGTCAATTCTTTAACTTTTGTAAATCCAAATGGTTGTAAATCGGAAAATGACCGCAATAATCACTCAGCAAAGCCGCCCGCTGCTTTTGCTCCTCTTAGGGGTTGGCTGGCTAGTTTTGGGTGGGGAACAAACATATTCAGCCCTCCCAACAAGCGCTTCCCCCGCGCCACAAATAACGTTGCTGGCCGATGGGCTGCACCTGACCTGGAACCTCCCCCAAGTGGAGGAACTCCCTCAGCCTGATGGCTCGGTTAGCCTAACGATACCTGGGTTTGAGATGGAAGCGTTGCCCGGCTACCCGGTTTTGCCCCAAAGTTCGGTTTTGGTGGCTTTGCCGCCGGATGCGGAACCAGAACTGGCCTTTGTGGAAACGGCCGTAAACCACAAATCACTGTCTCACTCGCTCACCATCAATCCCCAGCCACAGGGCGTCCAGCGTGATGCCGCTGAGCAACTGGTTGGGGGTGCGATGGTGCCAGCCCCTCCGCAACAAGATGCACTCCCCATTCTTCAACTGACCGAAATTGGCACCATGCGTGGGGTGCGCCTGGCACGGCTCACCCTGCGGCCAGTGCAGCCAGATGGCGACCAGCTTCGCCTGACGGCGGCCATTACCGCTACGATCCAATTCAACAGCGTATCCAACGCCAGCCGACCTACTGAGACCACTTTTAACCCCCTGCAAACGGCCGTTGCCAGCCAGGTCATCAACCCAGACCAGCTAATCACTGAACAACCCTATAGCCAACCAGCGACAGTTGCTGCTACCGATCCCGCCGTTTTTATTGAAGTGGCCGCACCGGGAATAACGGCCATTACCCACAGCGATCTTCAAGCAGCAGGCTTTGCTGTAAATGAGATTGATCCCGCAAACTTACAGCTTTGGTATGATGGCCAAGAACGGCCGCTGGAATGGTTTGGCGACGGCGACGCCCAATTTGAACCAGACGAATCGTTCCGCTTTTACGCCGCCCCCTGGTTTAGCCGCTGGCAGACCAACGATATGTACAAATTGACCGTCGGCAGCAGCCCCGGCACCAGAATGGGTAGCCAGCCAGCGTCTCCCAGCGGTTTGACGACCGGTTCACTTTGGCTAACGGTCGTTGCCGAGCAAAACAATCTCTACACTCCCGACTGCCTTTGTGGATATTTGCCTGCTGGACGGGATGGCGACCGTTGGGTGTGGGAAGATTTGCGCCAGCCGGGACGGCCGTCTGCCAGCTACAACATCGAGCTACCTTATGTCAACCAGTCCCAGGCTGCCCAGCTAACCCTGTGGGCCATCGGCTTTACCAGCCTCGATGCCAGCCCAGACCACCACCTCAATCTGAGCTTTAACGACAGCGGGGTGGGGAGTGTGAGTTGGGATGGCAAAACGGCCGTTACCAACACCCTTTCCCTGCCTGCTAGCAGCCTACAGGCCAGCAGCACGCTCAACCTCTCCATTCCCGCCGTGCCTGGCGTCAGCATAGACGGCCTTTGGCTGGATGCCTTTGCCGTGCGCTATAGCTATAACGGTAGCCAAATCGCCGCTAACGAGCAGCTTTTTGTAGAGGGCGCATCTGCTCGCCGCGCCTACACGGTGAATTTAGGCAGCAGTGCTGGGCTGCGCCTGTACGATGTTACCGATCCCGCCGCGCCCGCCGTGCTGAACAGTACCAGCTTGCAGGGTAGCGAAATTAGCTGGGGCGATCCCGATGCCGCCGGACACAACTACCTCATCAGCAACAGCAGCAGCCTGCATACTCCCGCCGCCATTCGCCTGCCACAAACGCTGCCCGTGGGCAGTGCCGACATGATTATCATCAGCCACGCCAGCTTTGTACCTGCGCTCACGCCGCTGGTGAATTTGCGGCAAAGCCAGGGGCTTTCTGTGCTAACGGCAGATGTGCAGGCGGTGTATGATGGCTTCGGCAACGGCCGTATCACCCCCGAAGCGATCCGCAGCTACCTGAGTGACCTTTACCATAGCGGCAGCCCAGCCCCCACCTATGTGCTGCTTGTCGGCGACGGCACCAGCGACCCCAAACAGTACCGCACCGATTCACAAGCCACCTGGCTGCCGCCTTACCTGGCCGATACCGACCCCTGGATTGGCGAAGTCGCTGCTGACAATCGTTTTGTTACAGTTGATGGTGATGACTTTCTGCCAGATATGATCATCGGTCGCTTACCGGTGAACAGCTTGGCCGAAGCGCAAACTGTCGTGTCGAAAATTGTAGAATACGAGACGGAGCCGTTTTTTGGGGATTGGAACGGCCGTATCACCTTCATTGCCGACAATACCGATGCCGCTGGCAACTTTGCTGCTCACTCAGCCAATTTGCAGCAAAGCTATGTGAGCGATCCCTGGCAACCAACCAACATCAGCTACAACCCAGCAACCAACACGGAAACGGCCGTACAGACCCAAATTCAGCAAGCATGGCAAAATGGCCAGGGGTTGATGGTTTACACCGGGCACTCCTCCATACACCAGTGGGGGGCAGAACGCTTTTTTCATCTGGATGATGTAGAGAATTTGCAAAACGGCGGGCGATTGCCAGTGCTGTTGCAGATGACCTGCTTCACAGGTTCCTTTACCCAACCGTTTTGGGACACGCTGGATGAGTCGCTGCTGCGCCAGCCAGATGGTGGCGTCGTGGCCGTGTGGGGAGCCACCGGGCTGGGCGTCGGCACTGGCCATGATGCCCTAGCCGGAGGTTTTTTGCAGGCAGTGATTGGGGCAGATGAGGTAAGGGTGGGAACGGCCGTTCTTGCCGGAAAGCTCAACTTGCTCACCGACAAACCGGCCCATCAAGATTTGCTCGACACCTTCACCCTCTTTGGCGACCCCGCCACCCAATACAACACCGACTTCTGGGCAGGCATTCCCACCTACCTGCCACTCATCAGCCGCTAACCACAAATACCCAAAAACCAACGCCTAAAAATATCTGCCAAATAATTTGGAGATTATGCTATACTGACTTTGTGCCAAACAAACAAAGGAGGAAATGTGTCTGTTTCATATTATTTGCACACACCACTGCCTGATAATTCTAATGAATGGCCCGCCATCTCACGCTTGGGTCGGTTGATGCAGCGCCACTTTGGGCAAGCCCAAGACGAATATACCCTTGTTTTTAATATTGATCCCGGCAGAAAAATCATCACCGCCGAGGGTGATACCTTGACGCAGTTAGAAGCGTTACTCATTGGACCTAAATTTGTATCCATCATTGAGTTGAAAAACTGTTATGAACCCCTCCGGGTAGGTTCGCTTACTGGGGCATGGCTTTGTGGTGATTATGAGCTCCAGGGTGGTAAATCACCAAATCCATTTTTGCAGGTTAATTATGCACGCCAAGTTTGGTCCAGTTATTTGGCTGAAAAATGCGCGTTTCACAATCTTGGATTTCAGTTAGATGATTGGCGGAGGCGGTGGGAGCATTTGAGCGTTTTCCTTTTGTTTGTACCATTTTTGCACCCAGATTCAGTATTGCCTCCGCTTAAAAAGGCGGCTGGCTGGCTAAAAGTTGGCGGTATTGACAGTGTGCCAGATTTTGCGTTTCAGACGAAGTCTAAACGTCTTGGGCTGGCTCCTGCAACGATCAACACGATTGTGACGGATGTTTTGGGTGCGAAACCCTGGCCGGAGCTAGCACGCGTGCAGGATGAGCAAATTGGCAGCCTGTACATTGCGGAACCGGATCGGCCCTTAATTCGGATACCGCTGTATCAATTTGATGATATTTCAATCGGCCGTTCGGCAACGCAGTTAGTCCGGATTCATAGAGGATTTCGCCGCATTAGCAAGGCACACGCCCGCTTGGAGGTGCAAAATGGTGAGGTGGCACTGTATGATGCGGGTAGTAAAAATGGGACGTATGTTAAGCTGAACGGCCGTTTCCAACAGATAAAACCTGGCTATGTTTTGTCTCAAAACGAGAGAGCATTGCTTGGCTCTAAAAATAGTAAAAGAGCAGTCCAAGTTTGGTACAAGCTGCACACAAAAGCAGCCGTCAAGACGGTAGATACCAAAACAAAATTCGGCACATTAGACGACAAAGATTGATGAAATGATAGAGTTGCCAAAACGGTATGAATTAGGCGAAAAAATTGGCGAAGGGGCCATGGGGGAAGTCTACCAAGCCTATGATACCCAAACTGAACGAGATGTTGCCATCAAAATATTGCCTGCCGATTCCTTAAAAGGGTCGCGTCGGGCGCGGTTTCAGCGTGAGGCGCGCACCATTGCCCGCCTGGAACATCCTTCTGTAGTGCCGCTTTACGACTTTGACTTGCCAGAGGGACCCGATGAGCAGCCATTTTTGGTCATGCGCTACATGACCGGCGGAACGTTGGCAGGCAGAATTCGGCAAGGGCGTTTACCCAAAGATGACGTGATTCAAATTACCCGCCGCATTGGGCAGGCGTTGGATGCTGCCCATAAGCGGAAATTGGTACACCGAGACATCAAGCCGGGCAATATTTTGCTAGATGATGATGGCTACGCTTACCTGGCAGATTTTGGCATTGTGAAGGACAGTGAAGCGGAAGAGGGGCTTACCAAAGAAGGACAACCAGGCACTGCGCCGTACATGAGCCCTGAACAAGTAATGGGGGATGAGCTAGACGGCCGTTCCGATATTTACGCGCTTGGGGTCGTTGTTTTTGAAATGTTAACTGGCTCACTGCCCTTCAGCGGCAACCTGGGCATGATCTTCCAGGGACATGTGCATGAACCAGTACCGAGCGTCTTTAGATTTGTGGATGATTTGCCGGCTGAAGTAGATGAAATTTTGCGGAAAGTGATGGCTAAAAATCCGCAAGATCGCTTTCGCAAGGCAGAGCATCTGGCACACCTGCTGGATGCTGCCTTGAAATCGCCCACCGCATACATGACCTCGCGGGATGATCTTATTCGCACCCAAGCAGAGACCTTCGACACGGTAACGGACAGCGGTGATTCAACAGGTTCTTACTCATTCGGTTCGGCCGTTTCTGACACCAAACCAACGCCAGAGGTTCCTCCCACGGTGGAGACACAACAACGGCGACGCCTGCAGTGGCTGGCGGGTGGCTTAGGGCTGGCATTGTTGGTTGTTTTGGCACTTTTCATTGGCAGCCAATTGGGGCAATCACCCACACCCACGCTGGAATCCCGTGCCGTGATCATCGAACCGACTGCGTCTCCGAATGTGACTGAGACGCCCAGACCCCCTACGCCGATTGCCAACGTGATTCTGGTGTTACAAGCACACGACAGTGCCGTCTGGCGAAATGGAGAGAATCTGGAGAAGCTACCAGAAGACGGCCGTATTCCCTTCCTGGATACTGTGCTGTTGCAAACAGGGCAGGGGCCGATTGAGCTGTTGCTGCCAGACTTCACCCGCATCATTTTGGATGTAAATACCAAGCTGCTAATAGAAACGGCCGTTTCAGAAGATACCGTTCGGCTTCAGTTAGAAGAAGGGCGGATTCTTGTTAAATCTGAAAAAGCTGTACATATTTACCACGATGCAGGTTACCAAGCAGATTTAGTGAACGGTATTTTTGGGGTAGAGTTTAATCAAACAACAGAAATCTGGGCGGTAGATTGTTTAGAAGGGATGTGTCAGCTTAGCGAGACAGATGAAGCAGACCCTATTGCTTTAATTGATGGACAGTCGGCGCAGTTAGCAGAAGATGTGCCCCTCATCCCGGTGAACACACAGCTTTCACGCATTGCCGCCTACAATAACTTAGATGCCTCCATCGTTGTACCAACCCCTACCGCCACGCCCACGCCAACAGCCACCAACACAGCCACGCTTACCCCAACCAGCAGCGACACGCCAACCCGTACGCCCGATCCGGAATTTCTCGGGTCTGAAACGATTGTGTTAGGAACCTCAGTCGGTGGCCGAGAGATTGAGGTAGTGCGCTTTGGCAATGGGCCAGAAATCTTGTTGCTGGTTGGTGGTATCCATTATGGCTATGCTCCAAATACCGTCGTCCTATCGCAGCAGTTAATTGATTATTTTGAAGATAACATGACGGCCGTTCCCAGTGAGATTACCCTCTATATCATTCCAAACCTCAGCCCCGATGCAGAGGTTGCCCCAGGCACGGTAACGGGCCGCCTGAACGCCAACGGCGTAGACCTGAACCGCAACTGGGATTGCCGCTGGGAACCCAACCCTGAAGTTTTGGGGCAGGTTGTAGGCGGGGGAGGCGGAGCAGAAGTTTTCTCTGAACCAGAAACGCAACTGCTGAAGGATTTCATTGAAGAAAATCAGCCAGCGGCGGTGCTTTTCTGGGGAGCCAGGAACGGGCCAGGGCTGGCTGCCCCCGGCGCTTGCGAACCTGTGAGTCTAGTTTCTGCCCCGCTGGTGCATTATTACGCCCTCCCTGCCGGGCATGAGTTTGTGGCCAATCCAGAGGTGCAAACAAATCCAGATCTCGCTGGGGACGTGTCTAACTGGCTAGACAGCGAGGGCATTCCGGCCATCTTTGTGCTGCTACCTGGCTTTTTGGAGGTGAATTTTGAGCGCGAGTTGGCTGGGGTAACGTCGTTGTTCACGGCCGTCGCCAATCCAGAGAAAATCCAGCAAACACCCACGCCAGAAAGCTGCCCAGACCCCGTGAACCCGGCTTGGGCAGCCACTTACGCAACCTATCGCTTTCAGCTTGGCTGCCCCCAAAGCGGCGTGACCCAGCCCTTGAGCGTATGGCAGCAATTTGCCAACGGCCGTATGCTTTGGCGCGGAGATACAAATACTGTCTACGTGCTGTACGACGACCAAACACTGGATATTTTTGTCGTTGATCAACAAGAGCTGGGTGATTTTCGGGTAGATGAGCTGATCAAAGGTGCCATTGGCTATGTGTACGATAGCAACACGGCCGTTGCTGTCAAGCTCGGTCAGCCAGAAGATCAGGAACGCCAGGCCGCCGACGTCACTCTTCAGGAATTTAGCAAAGGCTTCATCATCTCCTGGCAGGATGAGGGCTTCCAGACCAATCTTATCTATCTAGACGCAAACGAATGGCAAAATCCGTAAGCAAATGGCTGGGATTGGCAGCGGTTGTGGCGGCTGGCGGGGCAATCTATCGGCAGCGGCGGCAATTGATTGCCCGTCTACTCAAGCTCCCGCCGCCCCAAAACAAATACAGTGTTGAACCCAATATGCACATCCCCATGCCAGATGGGGTTACGTTGGTTGCCGATTTGTACCGACCCACAAATTTGGCCGCTGCACCCACAGTTTTGATTCGCACACCATACGGCCGTAAAAACCTCAACCAATTCTTTGCCACCCTTTTTGCCGAACGGGGCTTCAACGTGGTGTGCCAGGACGTGCGCGGCCGTTTTGATTCCGAGGGTCACTTTGAACCCTACGTTAACGAAGCAGCCGACGGCGAGGCGACATTGGCCTGGATTGCGGAGCAGCGTTGGAGCAACGGCCGTATCGGCATGTGGGGGCAAAGCTACGTCGGCTTTGTGCAGTGGGCGGCTGCCTCTGCCGGCACGCTCCATCTGCATGCCCTGCTGCCCGCTATCACGCAATCTAACCTGGGTGGCCCAAACGACGAAGGCTTCATGTGGCTGGATCGCACCCTGCGCTGGATTCTGCTGCTGGAAGCGATGATGGATGATAGCCTGACGCCCTGGCGAAAAATGGGGCTTTCTTACTACGCGCCTGTGCAAAACCAGCGCATCGCCCCTGGCACAACAGAACTGCCGCTAGCAAACGCCGACGAGGCGGTGCTAGGCCATCCGCAAGATTTTTACCAGACGTGGGCAGAACGCTTCCAGCCGGACGATCCATATTGGCAAAATGTTGATTTGCGCGGCAAAGTGTCAGAAATTGACGTGCCGGTTCATCTGGTGGCGGGTTGGTACGATATTTTCCTCCAGGGTCAACTGGCCGACTATGCCGCCCTGCGCGCGGCTGGGCGCAACCCGTATCTCACCATCGGGCCGTGGACGCACATGGAATTTCCCGGCATGTTGGCTGCTGTTCGTGAAGGGCTGGATTGGTTTACGGCAAAGTTGAAGAGGGAGGTGGGCGCGACACGGCCGTATCCCGTCCACATTTACCTCCAAGGCGCAGAAAAATGGCTAGGGTACGAAAGCTGGCCGCCGCCAGCGCAAGAAACCCCGTTCTACCTGCAACCGCTGGCGGAGCTTGCTGCCAACCAGCTACCGCCAGAGTCGCCACCAGACCAATACCGCTACGATCCGGCCGACCCCACGCCCCACCTGGGCGGCGCACTGCTCTCCATTGAGGCAGGCAGGGCAGATAACCGTCCGCTGGAAGCCCGCCCCGACGTGCTGACCTATACCACCCAACCGCTCACCCAGCCGCTTACCATCATCGGCCATGTGCGCCTGCGGCTGTATGTGCACTCCAGCTTGGAACACACGGATTTTTACGGCCGTTTGTGTGATGTGGCTGCGGACGGCCGTTCCCTCAACATTTGCGACGGCCTCTTCCGCATAAAGCCAGGGCGTGGCCAACCCCAGCCAGACGGCAGCTTGCTCGTCGAGGTGGATATGTGGGCCACCGCCTACCAATTCCAGCCCGGCCACTGCATCCGCTTGCAGGTTTCCAGCGGTGCACACCCCCGCATCAGCCGCAATCTGGGCACAGACGACCCCATCATGCACGGCATCGAAATGCGCGTTGCCCACCAAACCATCTACCACGACCCAGCCCATCCCTCCGCCCTCATCCTCCCCCTCGCATAACCCGTGGTAGGGGCGAGGCAGGCGGCAACCGATCCTGCCAAAACGAAACACCATTTCCCCGCCTGCCTCGCCCAAAACTGCCAATATACCGACTGGAATTGTGACCCCGCCTCTGCTAAAATGCACCCAGCAAGGAGGACAGCGTGCCCACAGACAGCAGCGATAATGTGCAAGGCGATAAAGTTGGTCAAGACAAAATTAAGGTAGACGGCCTGGATGCTGAAGCGGCGGCAATTGGCACCAATGCCTCCGTCATCTTCAACAAAGGATATTCCCCCACCGAACTGGCGGAGCTGATTGATGAGTTAATCCGGCGCAGCCAGGCCAAACAGCCCGACGCTGATTTTACTTCTGAAGAACTACAGACCTACCACAAGCAGAGCGTGTTGGAACTAGTAGCACCACGCTACCAATTAGACAGCCGTTTTGTGCAAATTACCCTGCTCGTTGACCAGGGAGCCGAGGCGCAGGGAATTCGCTTTACCCCAGACTCCCAGCGCAAAAAATATAGCAGCCTCACCACCTTGCTGGCCGAAATTGACGACAAAGCGATTGTGCTGCTGGGCAAACCGGGCAGCGGCAAGACAACCCTGCTGCGCCGCTTGCAGCTAGAACATGCCTGGGCAGAGCTAGAAAACCCCACCGGGTGCGTCGCTTTCTTTGTGCCGCTCAACAGCTACCGCCGACCAAATTTAAGCCAACCGCTGCCCGAACCGCTCGACTGGCTAGCGGCTGAATGGCAGATTCGCCAACCCCGTTTGCCAGCGTTCGGCACCTTGTATGAAAACGGCAAGCTGCTCCTGTTGCTAGATGGTCTGAATGAGATGCCTCATAAAGATAAAGCAGATTACCGTGACCGCATAGGCCGCTGGCAAACCTTTTGGCAGCGTACCTGGCAATATGGCAATACGCTCGTTTTTAGCTGCCGTAGCCTGGATTACAGCGCTTCGCTGAGTGGCGAAGTGGCCGTGGTGCGCCAAACCCAGGTAGAGCCGCTTAGCCCAAGGCAAATTGAGGAATTTTTGCATTTACATTTAGATGATCAAATCGCTGAAAATGCCTGGGAAGTGCTGCGCCACGATCCGCAGCGGCTAAACTTGTTCAGTGCACCTTTCTTCTTGCGCCTGCTAGTAGACCAGATTGCGGCCACGGGAACCATGCCCACCGGGCAAGCTGCCCTGCTTACCAGCTTTGTGCGCCGCACCCTGTACCGGGAAATTGCCGAACGCCGCAATCGTTTGTTTGCCCCTGGCAGCTTGTTCAGCGAGGACGATTACCAGCAAACCTTGCACAATGCCTTTGCCGATCCCTACGCTTTGCCAGATGAAGGCGACCTGATCCCTAGCCTGGAGCAATTAGCTTACCAGATGCAGGCGGGTCGCCAAACGGAGGAAGCGGGACTAGTGCGCGCCAAAACGCGGCAGGCGCAAAAGTGGCTGCCGCCAGAAAGTGCCCAGGCAATTATTAACGCGGGCTGCCAGCTTAATATTTTGGACAAAGATATAGCTCGGCGGGAAATCACCTACTATCATCAGCTTATTCAGGAATATTTTGCCGCCCGCGTTATGGCGGTTGAGCCGCAGCCGGAACTGGTGCGCGTGCTCTGGCAGGTTGACGGCGTGACGCCCACTTTGGCCGAGACGGTGGCGGCGCTGGAGGTAAGCGACCCGCTGCCCCGGCTGCCTGCTACTGGCTGGGAAGAAACCACCACGCTGGCGGCGGCCATGAGCCAAAACCAGGAGCAGTTTGTGCGGGATTTGCTGACGCCCAACCTGCCGCTGGCCGCTCGTTGTGCCGCTGCGGCGGAAGTGACTGTTTCCCCACGCCTGACGCGGCAGCTGCAAGACGCACTGATTGCCCGCATTAACAACCCGCAGGCTGATTTGCGCGCCCGCATGGTGGCGGCAGAGACGCTGGGTGAGCTGGGCGACCCCCGCTTTGAGCGGCGTAGCGGACCACATGGTGACTATTTGCTGCCACCACTGGCAATGATTGCAGCGGGTGATTACCCGCTAGGCGACGATGGCAGTAGCTATGATAATGAAAAACCAGCTCATACCGTGACCCTGGCCGAATTTGAGATGGCTGTTTTCCCGGTAACCAATGCAGAATACCGGCTGTTTATGCGAGCAGGCGGCTATGAAGATGAGCAGTGGTGGCAAACGGAAGCGGCCCGCGCCTGGCGGCGTGGCGAAGGCAACAGTGAGGGGCGCAAACAGAGCGTTAGAGATGATTATCAACTTATTGCAGATTGGTCAGAGGATCGGATTCGTAATCTGCAAACAATGCCTGATCAAATAGATTACTTGTTGTGGCTTCAGAGTCTTTCCCCTGAAGAATTAGAGAAAAAAATGGAGGAAGGTTTTCCTTCCGGCCAGCTATATCGCCAGCCAGAATATTGGGAGGACAGTCGCTTTAATCATCCGGCGCAGCCCGTGGTGGGCACCACCTGGTTTGAGGCGAGAGCTTATTGTGCCTGGCTGTCGGCGCAGACGGGTGATTTGTACGCGTTACCCACCGAAGCAGAGTGGGAAGCCGCCACACGCGGGCAGATAGGCCGCATTTATGCCTGGGGCAAAGAATATAGTTCGAGCCGCTGCAACACCTTTGAAACCCACATTCGTGCCACGACGCCGATAGGGGTTTTCCCCGACGGCCGTACCCCAAAAACCAACATCGCTGACTTAAACGGTAACGTTTGGGAATGGACATCAACCATCTGGGGCAGCACCCGGCAAAAATCGGATTTCCCTTACCCGTATGATGCCCAAGACGGCCGTGAAAACCCAAACGACGCTAATTCTGGGCGCGTGGTGCGCGGCGGCTCGTGGCTCATCATTCAGAACAATATGCACGGGGCGTTTCGCTTCAGCTTCCGTCCTGGCAATCGTAGCCACGTTTTGGGTTGTCGGGTGCGTCGTTCCCCATCTCAATAGGGCTCTGGTCTTTGGTCGGCGGGCGCAGCGGTAGCGTAGTCCCGCCATCGCGCGCAGCGCGAGCTGTCAAGTTTTCTCCTCTTCGCCAATTGGAGAATACAAAAGTCTCCAAGACTTTTGTATTCTTCGCTATGCTGTGGCCGGTGTCGTCACCGTGCCACCTACCAACAAAAACTCGAGCATTGTTCAGCATCTTATCTGAGAATGTTTCCTGCTCTTGGTGTAGGGACGGCCGTAAGAAATCCCGGTATAATCCCCAACTATGCAGGTAGAGCGGATTTGTGTGGTTGGTTTGGGGTTGATGGGTGGCTCATTGGCGTTGGCTTTGCGCCTGGCGCGGCGATTGGCAATTCCGCAACGGCCGTTTCACCTTACCATCGTAGACACAAACCCCAAAACCCGCGCCGCCGCTGGCCGCATTGCCGATTTTGTTAGCGACGACCTCGCTTTGGGCGTGGAAAAAGCGGATTTAATCGTCCTGGCAACGCCCGTCCGCACCATCGTCAACGTGCTGAACCAATTACCCAGATTGCGCCCTGATGGCTGTCTGGTGCTTGATCTGGGCAGCAGCAAAACCGACATTTGTCAGGCAATGGACAATCTAACTGCCAATTTTCAGGCCATTGGCGGCCACCCGATGTGCGGCAAAGAAGTGGCGGGCTTTGGTGCCGCCACGCCCGATATGTTCCGCCAGCACACTTTCATTTTATGCCCCACGCAGCGTACCACGCCCCACATGGAAACCGTCGCCCACCAGCTTGTGGCCGATTTGGGGGCAAATCCACTGGTTTTACCGCCCACTTTGCACGACAATATGGTCGCCGTGGTGAGCCATTTGCCCTACATGGTGGCCACCGCGCTCATGCGGAACGCCGCCAGCCTGGACGATGACCGCCTCTGGCCTGTTAGCTCCTCTGGCTTTCGTGATACGTCTCGCGTCTCAGGCACCGATCCCCAGATGATGCTGGATATTTTGCTGACGAACAAGACGGCCGTTCTCCAGCAAATCGCTCATTACCAAAGCCAACTGGGCGAGGTCGCCGCCCTCATTGAGGCCAACGACGAAGAAAAGTTGATGGCATGGCTCACTGAAACCCAAGAGGCATATTGGGCGTATCGAGAAGCAAAGAGAGATATTTGAATTTGATATTGCGTAATGCGTATTGTGTAACCGGAGAGTCGCTACGCAATACGCATTACGCAATAAAAGCATCCTGCGTAATTTAGGAGGCAACTATGTATATGCTCATGATGGTTTTGGACGATACAGCCCATTTGAACGATGTCCTCAACGCTTGGGAAAGTGCAGGTGTGGGCGGTGTTACCATCATCGAAAGCACCGGGCTGCACCGCGTACTGCGCCGACACAGTGCCGACATGGCCTTTGTCGGCTTTAGCCAGATGTTTGGCAGTGCTCGAGTGGGGCACAACACCCTGTTCACCGTCATTGATGATTTGGAATTGGCAGAAGCGGCCGTTTCTGCTACAGAGGCGGTTCTCGGCGACTTGACAGAGCCAGACAAAGGCATCATTTTTGCGCTGCCTGTGGCTAAGACGTGGGGGCTGACATTGGTGAAGTGACAAGGTGAACGGGTGATGCTCTGCAAAAGTCACTCGCTACTCGCATACTTGCCCACCTGCAAACTTGCATACTTAAATTATGGTTTGGTTACGATTTTTACTCAGTGCGGCCGTTGTGGTTTACGCGGCCATTAAATTAGCCGAATATGGCGACATCATTGCCGTCAGAACTAAGCTGGGCGGGCTGTTTGTCGGCACTATTTTTTTGGCAGGAGCCACTTCTTTGCCTGAACTCATCGCTTCGATTAGTGCCTTCCAGGCAGGCTTTCCTAACTTGGCGGCGGGTAACTTTTTTGGCAGCAACATGGTGAACATGATGCTCCTAGCAATTGTGGATCTCATCAATTACCAATTGCCACTGCTGCGGCGCGTTGCCATTAGTCATGCGCTCACGGCCGCGCTCACCACTATCTTGATGCTCGTAGCCATCATTTCCATCATGGATGAAGTAGACCTGAAGATTGGCTGGGTTGGATTGGACAGCCTGGTGATTATTGGGCTGTATTTCGGCGGCATCTGGCTCATTCAGCAAGAAAGCAAAGGGCCAGGTGAACAACAAGCTCCAGCCCCCGAACCGGCAGATGATTTTCCATCCTTGCGTCGCGGAATGATTGGCTTTGGCATTACGGCCGTTGTTCTCGTCCTCATCGTGCCGGTATTAGTTAGCGCCAGCACCGAAATTGCCGAAATCACCGGCCTAGGCACAGGCTTTGTCGGCACGGCGTTGCTTAGTTTGGTCACTTCTTTGCCAGAGCTGCTGGCCGCCCTCGCCGCCATGCGGATGAATGCGTTTGACATGGCCGTTGGCAATCTGTTTGGTTCCAGCGTTTTCAACATGCTGGGGCTGGGTATTGCAGATTTCTTTTATCTGGACGGCCGTTTCCTGGGAGCAATTGATGAAAACTTTGTGCTAGTTGGGCTGCTGGGGCTGTTACTCACAAACATGGCGCTGGTGGGCAATCTCGCCCGCGTCGAGCGTAAATTCCTCTTCATAGAGCTAGACACCATCGCCACCATCATCGTTTACCTGTTGGGGATGTACCTGTTATTTATCCGGGGAATTGGGGCGTGAACGGCCGTTGCTAAACAGAGCCATTTCGTTTAGAATGAACCTACTATGTTGTTAACATAATTCCATGTTTTTGTTTCCTAAAATTAATTCTGTAGTGAGTTCTTGTGGACTTCCAACTGATCCTCAAAACGCTTCGCCATCTCTCACAGCAGGCAGAAAATGCGCTTGTTGCGGCCACCAAGAAAAAAAGTATCGAGGGTCGGAATCTGGTATCGGGACTCCAACACATTTTGGCAGAGTTAGAAGACCAGGTTCGGTTAACAAATGAAAGCAGCCGAGGTCAGCCGTACAAAGGCTTGCTGGCTCATGAATTAAGCGATACCGCCCTTTTTTTTGGTCGTGAAGAGGCAACGGCCGTATTGCTTGAACAACTGCAAAACAACCGCCTGACCATCCTCCATTCCGAATCAGGTGTAGGCAAAACCTCTCTACTAAAGGCCAGCCTGACCCCCCATCTGCTGGAAGCAGGACATCTTCCACTATACTTACGCCCTTATAAGCAAGACCCCGGTCAGGCACTCAAAAACAGCTTTCGCCCCCGTCAGGCATTGACAACTGATATTCAGCCCGCAAGACCAGACCAATCTGTGCTGACTGCCTTACGTCACATCATGAGTGACCGATTTAGCCAAGACGACCTGCAAAACTTGGCATTCGATATGGGCATTGATCTAGATGATCTACCCGCAGTAACCAAAAGCGGCCGAATTAGAGAACTGATCCTTTACTGCAAGCGTCACGGCCGTATTGCCGAATTGCGCCAGACTGCTTATGCGCTGAGACCAGACCTCAAGGCGTTAAGCGAGAATTACCTGTTTGATACGGCCGTACTCAACAACTTTCTTCGCCAAATCACCGAGATTTTAGGTGATGATGTCACAATTTATATCTTTGTAGACCAATTCGAAGAGTTCTTTAGCCAGCTAGAAGAGCCAGACCGTCTTCCCTTCGTTCACCAACTGGCCGACTGCCTCTCTGACAGATCGCTAAACGTCCATTGGCTGCTATCCCTGCGCGGTGAATATCTTAGCCAGGTAAGTGATTTGGCACCCCCTTTGCGTGAACCCTTGGCCAATGAATACCGGCTAAAGCATTTACGCGCTGCCGAGGCACACAAGGTCATCACGCACCCCGCTGCACAGTTTGGTATCGAATATGAGACTGGTTTAGTCAATGATTTGGTAGCTGACTTGGGGCAAAAGGTCATTGTGCCAGCGCATCTACAGTGGGTATGTTCAGCTTTGGTTGACGCTTTACCTCCAGGGCAAACAACTATTACCAAACAGATGTATAAAGCGCAGGGTGGTACAGAGGGCATTTTGGCAGAACATCTAGATCGTTTCTTAAAGCTTAAATTGCCTCCGGGTGAGCGCGTGCTGACCCGACAACTGCTAGAAAGCCTAGTGACCTCCGACGTGCGCCGCGTTGCTCAAACAGAAGAAGCGCTTCTAACGGAATTAACAAAGGCAGATGTGACGCCACAAACTGTGCAGGCGCTCCTACAAAAGTTAGTCAACAATCGCCTGGTGCGCCGCTACGATATGGCTGAAATGGGGCTGCTTTATGAGCTGGCGCACGATTTTTTGGCCGAGCGCATTGAATTAAGCGACGAGACGGTTGTCCGTAAGCAGGCAGAAGAGCTGTTACACCAAGGGCTACATAACTGGCAGCAGCTTGAAATCCTATTGAGTGCTTCTGCCCTGCAAATTATTGGTAAACAGAGAGATAGTCTTGTTTTAGATGACAGGGCGTTGGGACTTTTGCTGCGTAGTGCAGCCAGCCAAGGGCAAAATCCAGCTCAGTGGGTGCAGCATATGTCGCTGCAGGGTCGGCAGACCTTTATTCGCTCATTTCCCACAGATCATTCGTTACGGCTGGATGAGGTTGCTGCATTGTGGGCGGTTCGTAGCGAGCTGCCTCGTTCAATGAAGACGGCCGTTTATCGGCAACATTTAACCTACCGAGCCCTGGCCAATAAGTGGTGGCTTCTTGCAGCACTTGTTGGCTTGTTTTTGGGGGTGCAAAGCCTGGCTTTGATTCCACCATTCCAAACCGATTGGCGTATTGTGGAGGCAGTGCCAGCCAGCATAACTGGGGGAAATTCATGGGTGGTAGCTGCTGATGCTCATGATCCAAACCATGTATATCTGTCTGACCAAACGCCTGGTGGCCTATACCAAAGCCTGGATGGTGGTTTGACTTGGCGCACGGTAGGCGACAGCAATCTACAAGATGTAGCGATCCGAGATGTGGCTGTGTCCGATCAAACCGTCTATGCACTCTCTCAGGAGGCTATCTTTGTTAAAATGCCAGCCAGTGAAACATGGTCGCGCTTTGAACCGCAATCATTGCTAGAAGCAAGAGCAATGTTGCAGGCAGTTGCGCTAAATCCCCTTATTCCAGACCGCGTGTATATTACGACCTTGCCTGCTGGTTTGCTAATGACCCAAAATGGAGGTCAGCAGTGGCAGCCAGTGGACATCCAGCAGATGTCGGCTGAGGCAATCTATGCAGTGGCAGCAGATGGGCAGCGATTGATTGTAGCTACAGACAGTGGAATTTGGTGGCGCGAGATCACTGATGATGCTTGGTTTCAGAAGCCGTTGCCAGAACCAGACGCGACGATTACCGACTTGGCCATTCCCTCGCAAAGCGGCCGTTTTTATATCAGCACAGAGGGTAATAGAATATACGATGCGGATGTGGCAGGAGAACAATATTTCTCTTTATTTGATGCACCGTTGGAGATGACGGCCGTTTCTTCTTTATCCGTTGTCAATGATGCCTGGTATGTTGTCGCCAACAGCCAGCTGCTTTGTCGCCGCACCTGGTTTTGGTGGCAAGCCGAATGGTGGCTGGGGCGATTGGGGCGGCCGGTTCCTTGCCTGGGTCAACCCAATACACCCAACTCCCTTATTCAGTAAGAAAATAACGGAAAAGAGATGATTATCCACGTTTATATTTGTAGCAGTTTATAGTCGTAGTCGCCAATTTGGTGAGAGGAGATTGGGAAATGATTGCAAAAGAACGTCATATTCTGAATGAACATGCGCGTAATGTAAACCGTTGGCAAAAATTGTATCGTGATGAACCGGAAGAGCAGCCTGCTGACCGCCTCTTGGCAACTGTTCTTGCTGACTTTGCCGAGTTTGGGGAAGAGTACCTTGACTATTTCTTTAATCCAAGGGACGAGGAGATTGAGCAAGCATTAGCAACCAACAAGATAACCCGGCAGCGCCTGCAAGCCCGCGCTCTGAACGCCCTACAAGATTATTGGGACGTTGTAGGGCGCGTAGCCGAGCAGCGACAGGTTACCCATTACCGCGAGATTCTTGACGACGGAACGAGTCGAGCAAAGGATTTCCTTGAAAAATTGCCGTTTGAATTGCCTAATGTTCTCATCTGCTTTGACAATGTATGGAAGATTCGTCATGCGCCCTTCACAGATACGCCCTTCATTAGCACCCCTTACTTTTATGTGGCCGACGACGACCCCGCAGAGCGTGATTGGTACGCGATTCCGCATGAATTGGGCCACTATGTGTATTGGAATCTGGGCTTTCGTCAGGTGGATGGCGAACGGCAGTGGACGATTGGAAACCTGGCTGATGTTCGCCGCTTACAAGATGTCTTACAGAGTGACGTAACGGAGCTTCTGACTCAGAAGTTGCCTGATGACTTGACTCCAGAGCAAAAGGATTTGCTGCAAGCGTTGATTTTAGCCTGGTTAGAAGAGATATTTGCGGATGTTGTGGGTACACACTTGGGTGATGCTGGGTTTGCCGAATCTTTGCAAACCGTTATTTTGAATCGGGCTGGTACCTTCAAGGAACTTGCCGAGGATGACGGCAATCACCCTCCGTTGATCATTCGGCCGTTCATTCGAAATCGTATCTTAAACCCTGAGGCAGCAGAATTGACAGGTAATTGGCATGCGTTTTTTAAGGATAACTTTGGCCTTGACGACGTTGCCGCCCAGGTTTTGAAACTGGGTGAAAGGATTCCAGATGAAGAAGTTGAGGACCTGTCTGCTGATCTCATTCATCTTGAACTGACAGTTGCCCAAGTTAACCAGGCTGTATTGCCCGTCGTAGATTATTTACACCAGCAGCTTAAGACGGTTCTAAGCAACTATCCAGCAAATACAAATGATGGTTTAACGCGCTTTACCCGGCTCCGCTTATTGGCTCAGGAAAAACGAGAGGCAACGAAGAAAAAGATTCAGGCCGCTAAACAATCTGCTCGGGAAGCTGCATCAGAAGTTGTAGTTGATGTGAGAAACGAGGTAGAAGATGTTTACGAAACTTTATTGCAGCCACGTATTTTAGAGCGCGGGTACCAGCATACCCATAATCTTTACGGCTACCATCTTGGTATACGCAGATTGCATTTCTATGATTACACACATTACCATTGAGATTGGCAAGAAAGTAGGCAAGTAAACGCTTGCCTGCTTTCTTTGTTGGAGTGGTATCTCCTTCTAGCGGGGCAACGGCCGTTCCCACCCACACAGAACCAATCCCAAAAACAAAAAACGCACACCCCTCAATTGCTTCATGTCGCCTCCCGCTTGAACAGCGGCAAATACTTCGCGCCCAACGTAAATGCCAGAAACGCATACCCTAGCACGCCCACCGAAACCGCAATCTCTACCCAGGATGGCGTGTACGCTACTGCAATTGTGCGCCCCAGCACCCCTGGCGACCATTGGGGCGGCACCACTAGCCCAGACAGCGTCACGTTCCAACGGTTGATGATGACGCCAAATACCACCAGGAACAACGCCCCCATCAGCGGCCACTCCTGCCGCCGCATCCGCCGATTCAGCAAAATTGCCGCAGGCACCAAACCACACAAGAAAACCTCAATCCACCAAAACGACTGCGTGTAGGGCGTGGTGGCTTGCAGCCGGGTCAGCGCATCGGCCGTTCCGGGTGCTTGGCTGTAGTAAGAGGTTGCTGCCCAATCCCACAGCTTCAGGTATAGGTATGCCAGCAGCGTAAACGCCGCCAGCCGCGCCACATCCCGCCGCAAAAACTTGTTAATCAGCTCCCGATTGGTTAACTTGCTCACAATCATGGTGACCAGCAGCGTCGCCGCCACACCTCCGGCAATGGCTGACAAAATAAACATCACCGGCATGGATGGCTTATACCAAATGGCTCGCCCAGATAAAACACCGTAGGTAGCCCCCAACGATGATTGGTGCAGCATGGACAACGCCAGGCCCAGCACCGCCATCACGGGCGTGAGCTTATGCAGCTTGTGGCCAAAAGCACGCCACCGAGGACGGTTATCAAAGAGGCGGCTCTCGAACAAAATCGGCAGCACCTCGATCACCAGCACGGTGGAATACAAAATGACGCACAGCGTAATTTCCCACAGCACGGAATGCACATTCCAATACACCAGCGGATGCCAAAAGCGGTCTGGGCGACCAATGTCCATGGCTAGTGCCAGCATGGCGGAGGTGTAGCCCAAGAAGCCAACAAACACGGCGATTCTGGCCATTGGCTCAAACCGTTTGATGCGGAACAGGTAGACCACGGCCGAAAACGTAAACGCCCCCGCCCCCAGCGCAATCGCCGACAAATCATGCGTAATCCACAAGCCCCACGGCACCTGATCCGTCAGGTTGGTGACCTGCAAGCCGTGCCAAAGGGTTTGGTAGATGCCCCAGCCGCCTACGGCCAACATTGCTCCCAAGGAGACGAGCCAGATATGAAACGGCCGTATCCCACCCCGCTGCTTCTCAGGAATTTGTGTCACAGCCATCTCATGCCTCCTCACGTTCTGGGCGCACGTAATGCACCTTCGGCTCCGTACCAAAATCTTCCCGCAGCCGGAACGTCTCATGCTCATCCAGATATTTAGAAACTGGACTTTCTGGGTCTTTAATGTCACCAAAAATGCGCGCATTCACCGGGCAAATGTTCACGCAAGCAGGCGTCGCCTGCGGATCAACACCGGGCGTTAGCCCTTCGGCCATGCCCCGGTCAATGCGGTGGACGCAAAACGTGCATTTTTCTGCCACGCCCCGTTCCCGGCGTTCTACTTCGGCTACGCCCCAAGTGGGCTGGTACTGGTTTTCTGTCTCGATGGAGCCCCAGTTAAAGCGGCGCACGTCGTAAGGGCAGGCCACCTCGCAATAGCGACAGCCAATGCAGCGATCGTAATCCATGGCCACAATGCCATCTTCCCGCACCCAGGTGGCACCTACCGGGCAAACCTTTACGCAGGGGGCATCCTGGCAGTGCAGACACGGCCGTGTCATGTAAAAGTCGGTGCCGCCTTCCGTGCGCTCTGGGAAGCCAATGTTCCAGCGCATATTGTCTTCCGGCACGTCATTGGTCGCTTGGCAGGCCCAAATGCAATATTGGCAGCCGATGCACTGCGCCAAATCAATCACCATATGCCACTCATGGTCAGAGCTAGCATGGTGGGTCTCCCGTTCCAATCCTTCGATAGCCCCAGAGGATAAAGGCCCCGCCGTGACTGCCTGCGCGATAACGGCCGTTGCCCCCGTCGCCCCAATAATTTTCAGTGCATCCCGCCGACTAAGCAGCGGCGGTTTCGTATTATCGTTATTACTCATTGTTCATCACGCTCTTCGTGCTCGCGCCGCTGGCGAACGTTATTAGCTACAAACCAGGCGGTTGAACCGCCCAGCACTAGCCCCAACACACCCCCCTGAAACAGCAGCGCCAGATTTCGATTGGCCAATGCTGCTTCCAACGTTTGCAATTTTTGTTCTGGCGTTAGCTCATCTGCTTCTGCCTCACCAGCCGATGCCGTCAAAACGTCAATGAGTTCGCCCTCGGCAACTGCATCATGCGAGTAGTCGGGCAGGGCGGTGCCAGCATGAACTGTGTCGGTATGGCAAGCGACGCAAGTTTCGGAATTGATGGTGAATGAATGACCGGTGGGCACAACGCCATCGTCTGGCATCTCTTCTGGTGGAATCACCAACCCGTGACAATCCATACAGCCGATCCCTTCCTGAATGTGCAAATCTTCCAGATAGTTTTCGGCACTATCTTCGTGGCAGTTCAGGCACAGCGCGTCCGACTCTTCAAACAGTGGCTGTTGGCTATGCGGATCGTGGCAATCCATGCAGCCGATCTCTTCCGAGGCATGACCAGTCTGATGCCACTCGCCTAGCGAAGTCGTGTGGCAACTGCCGCAATATTCCGTGTCTGCCAGGATGGGCACTGGTTCTGGTGGATGCTCAGTGGTGGTCTCACCGTGGCAAGATTCACAGGCCACGCCCTCTTCATCAAATTCCCCCGTAGCGGGTTGGAAATTGGTGGTATGGCAAGCCAGACATTCCGCTGGCTCACCCAGGCCAACCCATTTTTCCTGAAAGACCTCATTGGCATACGCATTGGCGTGGGCACTCTCTTCCCAGTGGCTAGCCACATCCAAATGGCACTCCTGGCATTCCTGTGTGGGGATGATGGGCGCATCCGGCTCATCGTCCTGCGCCAGTGCAATTTGCATAGTAAAAAGCAAAACGGCCGTTCCCACCAAACCCCCCAGCAGTACCGACCAGCTTACTTTTAGACTCTTTAAAAACTGTTTCATAGTCGCCTCAATTCTCGGCAAGTTCCAAATTTTTACACCAAACAACTATTTGTGAAAATATTAACAATATAGGCATTCTAACACCGAAAAATAGCGATCTCAATAGGGTAGAGCCATAAAATAATTGGTTTTTGTTATGGATAGGTAGAAGCAAAAACAATAAGTAAAACCTTGAAAAACCATTGATTTCGCCCGCCCGTTGGCTATACTGTTAGTGAAAAAATTCACTAAAGAGTGGATGGTTGTTAGTGGTCAGTAGCTGGGAAAATCACATTTAACTAGCCACCAGCTTCTTGTTTGAATGTAAGGAGATCATTGTGGAACCGATGAAACATCCACAAAAAATAATAAGCTTTTGGGTGAGCCTGCTGCTGTTGCTGGGCGTGTGGGCATTAGCTGGCTGCCAATCGGCAGAGCCTGACGCTATAGAGGAGGCCGTGCAGGTGGCTGATGTGGAACCAGTGCTGGTAGAGGCGGCAACGGCCGTAACCCCCACCGAAGAGCCACTGACCGAACCCATCGAGGAGCCAGCGCCAGCCGATAACTGCCTGGATTGCCACACGAACAAAGACCTGCTCATCCAAACGGCCGACCCCGAAGAAGAGGTGATTAGCGAAAACGAAGGGGAAGGTTGAGGTGGCGAGGTGGCTCCGTTGGAGCCATGGGAGAAGGTTTTGGTAGACGGTGTGCTATTCCCCGAGGAAGTTCACGGACAGATAGCCTGTGCCGATTGCCACGCCGGACAAAACAGGCCCGACAAGTTTGAGGCGCACGTGGGACTCATCGAGAATCCCAGTGAAAATCCGGTGGAATCGTGCGGTGAATGCCACCCCGATGTGGTTGCCACCCACGATAATAATTTACATAACAATTTAGAAGGATATTGGACGGTACTGGATGCCCGCACCGTGCCGGAAGACCACGAAGCCATTGAGACGATGTTTGGCAACCATTGCAGCAGTTGCCATGCAACCTGTGGCGAGTGTCACGTCAGCCAGCCAAATTTGGTGGGTGGCGGTCTCATCGAAGGGCATCTGTTTAACGAAACACCCTCTATGACGCGCAACTGCACAGCGTGCCACGGCAGCCGGGTTGGGAATGAATATCTAGGCAAGCATGAAGATTTGCGGCCGGATGTACATTTTACGCAAGGGCGTATGTCTTGCGTAGATTGCCACTCTGGGCATCAGATGCACGGTGCGCCAGACGATTGCCAATCCTGCCATACCGGGCCAGAGGCGCAGCTAGCGATGTTGGAGGAGCCACCAAACCATAGGTACGACGGTGTGCAGACGCCGCGCTGCGAGACGTGCCATGCCACAGTGGCCATGCAGGGTGATGACATCGAAATGCACCAGGAGCACGGGGGCGACCTCTCTTGCCAAGTGTGTCACTCGGTTGCTTACACAAGCTGCGATGGCTGCCATGTGCAAATTAGTGAGACAACCGGCAATCCGTTTTTTGCCACAGATGATCATTACCTTACCTTCATGATCGGGAAGAATGCGTTGGAAAGTTACGATCGGCCGTATGAATACGTCACGCTGCGTCATGTGCCCATTGCTCATGATAGCTTTGCCTTCTATGGGGATGATTTGCTGAAAAATTACGATGCGTTACCCACCTGGGTGTACACCACGCCGCACAACATTCAGCGCACCACGCCCCAAACGGAATCTTGCGATGCGTGCCACGGTAATGCAGACCTGTTCTTAACCATTGACAAAGTTTATCCAGAAGAAGTGGAGGCGAATTTGCCCGTGATTGTGGACATAATTCCAGCACCAATTTCGGAAATTACAGCCACCACAACCATTACAACAACCACGGTGATTACCACAACAGGGGAATCGCCCTAGTTAAAAATTTTAGGCGGGAGCCAAATGACCACCCGCCAAATACTCAATGAGGAGTAAGAGATGAAGACTTACAAATATTTTGTGTTTTTACTGATTTTTGGTTTGATGATGGTTGCTTGCGGTGGTGACACTGCCACAGAAGAACCCGTTATTGAGCCAGATACCCCGGCTGTTGAGGTTGTCGAAGAAGAAGCCGAAGTAGCCGAAGATCCTGTAGAAGAAGTTGTTGAAGAAACGGTTGAAGAAGTTGTCGAAGCTGCGATTGAGCCAATTACGGCTGAGGAACTGGATGCTGCTTATGGGACTTTTGTAGCCTCGTTACAAGGCTATAATGCCTTGAAAGACTACAGTTTACTCAATGAACAATTAATTTCCGATTCCCCGCCATTCATCTTAGATGTACGTAACCCGGCAGAATTGGAAGAATTAGGCCATATCGAAGGGGCTGTCAATATTCCTCTAAAGGAACTCGTACAAAACCTGGATCTTTTGCCAAGTTTTGATACCCACATCGTTACCTATTGTAAAGCAGGCTGGCGTGCCGCTATTGCCATGACCACCTTAGGCGCGTTGGGATGGGAAAATGTGCAAGCTTTGCATTCCCCCAGCTACACTGGTTGGGTTGAGGAAGGGTATCCAACTGTTGAGGGATTAGCTCCTGAAGCAGAGGTCTTGAATGCCGCCAATCCAAATCCGGCAATGGTGCTTGCTTTGGATGAGGTTTTGAATAGCTACGCAGATAACTGGAATGGCATTGACTCAGATGGTTTGGCAACTGAGATTGTTGAAAACCCAGACCTTATCCTTATTGATGTTCGTACTCCAGGCGAGGTTGAAGCGGGCACAATTGATGCGCCTAATGTAGTTACAGTTGCCTTGGATGATTTCATTGGACTGCAAGAGAATTGGCCAGCAGATAAAGATGCACCCATCGTAACTTATTGCAAGGCTGGACATCGTTCTACCGTGGCGATGAACATTCTGAAATCTTATGGTTACACCAACGTACGCAGCCTGAAAGGTGGTTACACGGCATATTCTGCGGCCGGGTATGCCCTGGCTGGAGTACCTGAACCAACCTATGACATGGATGCGGCGTTCACCACTTTCCTGGACGATATGGAAGCGTACAACACCATCGGTCTGGATGCCTTAAATGTAGCTTTGGTTGAGGACCCACCACCATTCTTGTTGGACGTACGCGAAGTTGCTGAACTGGAAGAAAAAGGCCACATTGAAGGCGCTGTTAATATTCCACTACGTGAGCTGGCTGACAATATTCAATACCTGCCCAGCTTTGATACACCCATCGTAAGCTACTGCGGCAGCGGCTGGCGCTGCACTATTGCCCTAACGGTTCTGGAAGCCATGGGCTGGGAAGATGTTCGTTGCTTGAAGGGCGGCAGCTTTGGCGGTTGGGTAGAAGCTGGGTATCCAATTATTGATGGCGTTGCTGAAGAACCATTGTTGTTGGATGTAGCCAAGGTTGAGCCAGCAGCATTGGATGCAATGAAAACAGTTTTGCACAATGTTCCTGATGGGTTCGGCGGTATTTCTGTTGACGATTTCAACTTGGCATTGCTGGAAAATCCTGACCTGTTTGTTATTGATGTTCGTAGCACGGAAGAGCTGGAAGAGAAGGGCGTGATTGAGGCCGAGAATTGGGTACACATTCCGCTAGAAACCTTTGTTGCTATGCAAGACCAATGGCCAGCCGACCCGGATACGCCCATTGTGGTGTATTGTGGTTCTGGCCATCGCTCTACCATTGCCATGAGCATTTTGTGGGCGTATGGTTACTCAGACGTGCATAGTTTGAAAGGTGGTTTCGGCGGTTGGGTGGAAGCTGGATATCCGTCGGCCGAATTTGTAGCACCCTAACCAATATAAAGCTGTTTTTAATTGATGGCAAAAGTCCTTCGTGCATTGCGGGGGGCTTTTGTCATTTCCTACTTCTAGCATTGGCGTTGTTTTATGGTGGAGTGTGTCTTTTATAATGTTTGCCTATGACGTTTAGCACTATCGGTGGGGCACAGGTTGGGGCATACTGGTTGTGAAATAATGCACAAAGCGGGAGAAACGGCAGTTTCTCCCAATCCGCTTCAGTTTTCCCAGACTGGGGCTTTTGAAATTATAGAGAGAATCCAAACAGAATTTGGGCATTTTCTGGGGATTTTCTAACTGCTTGGTACAGTTTTGGAATTGACCAATTTGTGCCTGTCATTGCGAGGGTATCGTGTTAGATGCACATCAACTTAACGTATTTTTGACTGCGGCTAGAACCTTAAACTTTACTGCGGCCGCACGGCAGCTACATATGACGCAGCCAAGTGTGAGCCAACATATTCAGGCGTTGGAACAGCACTTTGATTTGCGGTTGTTTATTCGGTCTGGGCGGCATTTGCGGCTGACAGATGCAGGTGAGGCGTTGCTGCCGATGGCGCAAGAGATGGTGAGTATCTCGCAAAGCATAGATAATAAGATGGAGTCGTTGAAGGGGGATGTGTACGGCCGTCTCACTGTGGGATGCAGCACAACTGTTGGGAAATACGTTTTGCCATTTTTGCTAGCCAGTTTTATGCAGCAATACCCAAAAGTGGAGGCAAGTTGCTTTGTGACGCCGCGCAAAATTGCCGTGCAAATGTTGGTAGATGGCGAGGTGAATGTTGCTTTGGCCAGCAAGCAAGAACTGAATCCAAATTTGGAGTTTTGCAGGTTTATTACCGACAAGGTGAGTTTGATTGTGCCCCTGAATCATCCGTGGGCAGAGCGAGAGTGGGTTGAACCGAAAGAACTACTACAGGCGAACTTTATCTGGCGCGAGGAGGGGTCTGGTACGCGGTTTGTGGCCGAAGAGAAGCTGCGTGAGCATGGTATTGTCTTTGAACAGTTCAAAACGATCCTGACTTTAGGCAACTCGGAGGCAATTGCTTTGGCTGTGCAGGAAGGAATCGGCGTTGGCTTTGTGTCTCAGATGATTATTTCTAGGCTAGTCAAGGGCAAAGTTAAACCTGTGAAGGTACGCGATATGGATATTGAGCAGGAGATTTTTATTGGTCGAGATGCCAATCGCATGGGTACAACCGCCCAAACGGCGTTTTGGGAGTTTGTTACCGATCCGAATAATCCGGTTCTCACGCAGTTAATGCTAGCGTCTGATGAAAATGGTGATGATTTTACGTTGGCAAATGCCAAAATGAATGGCAAAATGCACGAAAGGGTTAGGTAATCACGGTTGTTCAGGCTGGAAGGGCGCCTCTGGCAGCAGATGGGCAACCAGCAGCTTAAGGAAAAAGAAGGGAATTAGCCAGCCCAAGCCGGGGCTGGGCAAGATGACACCGCTGTTGAGCAGCAGGATACCGCTGTACAGGAGCAGCGTCATCGGCCGTTTCAGATAGAGTGGCGTGCGTAGAATAACGGCCGTTCCCACCAACAAATAACCAAAATAAACGCCAAAGTAAAGCCAGTCGCCGCCGCGAAACAGCCAGGCAACGGCCGCCAGGTGAATGCCATGCACGGCCACAAAGCCGAAGTGGTGAATGAATTGCTGTCCGGCGCGGTGGTACCATCGTTTGGCGGTGGCCGTGGCGTTGGTGATGATGCCCCCCGACAAATCAAAGGCAAACAGCAGGAAAACAACCCATTGCAATGTAGACCATTTGAGTTCGGCGCGTTGGGTGATGTTGATGAGGGTGAGAACGGCCGTTAGACCTAACGCACCTAGTAGTTGTAACCATTGCTCTGCATCGGTGGCGCCTGGGCCAATGAATTTATCCCATGTGCCAGCCAGGCCGTCACGAGGTTTTGGGGGTGTCCAGGAAATTTTCATCGTGGCTCCAGGGCAATAAAGGGAATGGATTCACGCCCTAAGGTGCGATATTCTTCTTCGGTAGAGGCGGTGTAGCCGATGAACTTGACCAAGTTTTTGGCGGCAGTGGGATAGCGGCGGGCGTAATCTGCCATGGCTTCGCCTGATTGATCTGGAGTGAGGGGAACGGCCGTAACCGCCAATTTGCGCCAGCCAACCTGAATGTCCACTTTGGGCTGGGCCAAAATATTCAAATACCAGTCTGACTTTTTGCCAAAGCCGACGGCGATGAAGTGGGTATTTGTCTCCGGGTGATAGTTGACCATTTCTAGCACCGCCTGGCGTGGCTGGCCGCTTTTGCGCCCAATGTGGTTGAGGAGCAAAAATCGCTTGCCCAACAGACCGCCCAGCCCGATGCGATAAAAAAGCAGCGGTGCGCGGAAGAAAAATTTTTTGAGACCGGTAACTGGTTTGTGTTCTGTTTGTGTCATGAGATTTGGTACCTGTGTAAGCTCTAAACTTTTTGGTGTTGATTCAGGAACTGGATTAACTGATTTTTTGCGTCGTCCCATTCCGGGCTGAGCCAGATAAGATGTCCGCTGTGGGGCAGGGTGACGAGCTGGGCATCTGGCACAGCTTCAGCCACAAATTGAGCATTGTCGTAGGTAACATCCGCGTCTGCCCGGCCATGAATGATGAGCGTTGGCAACGGTATTTGTGCCAGAGGTAGTTGCAGTATGTTTGCCAACTGCGCCAGGTCGTTGTCTAAACCGGCTTTACGCAAGCTCATGGGGCCGGTGCTGCGAATGAGGGCTTTGTACCAAGCAATGCGCTCTGGATTGCGCTGCATGTAATTCAGATGATTGTTGATTTGCTCTAGCGGCAAATTGCTCTCGGTTTGGATCATCATTTTGGCGCTAGGCAGGGGGAAGCGGAGCGAGAATTGCTCAAAGAGCCAGGTGCCAATGTCCAGCAGCCAAAGGAAGCCATCGGTGAGGAACAGTTTGCCCAGGAGGGAATCGGCCGTTTCTGCATTTGGTTGGTATGGGAGCGATACCGCAGCCAGCATGACCAGCCCCCGCAAACGCTGCGGGTAGCGCAAGGCTAACTCCAGAGCAATTGGCCCACCTGCAGACACGCCGATGGTCACAACTTGCTCAATTCCTAAGGCATCTAGCAGAGCAATCATGGCGTCTGCTTGGGCGGAGATGGTTTGCCCCGCGCTGAGTGGAGTTCCCAAGTAGCCAGGGCGTGATGGGACGAGTACGCTGAAGCCTGCATCTACAAATTCGCGCATGGTTTCAATCTGGTCATAGCCACCGGGACCGCCGTGTGACACGAGCAGTACGGGACCTTCGCCTTGCCTGGCGTATTCGATGGGGCCAACGGCCGTTTCTACCACCGTTCCCTTTGTTTTTAGTTCTGCGGTGCGGGTCTGCCGCCAGCGCGTGAACTGCCAGCCAGCCCAGACCGTGCCAACCGCCAGCGTCGCAGCAATTAGCTTTTGTTTCATGATTTTCCTTCTTTGGCTGTCGTCATCGTCAGCGTGTTTTGGATGTCGGCGGCGTGGGAATCAAAATGGCGCTTGATGTAGCCAAACAGGTAAGCGACGGAGACGTCGCCTGCCAGCAATGGATCCCAATCTGGGTAACGAACGTCTGTTTGCAGGTCGGTTTCGTCGAGGCTGTGCAGGGTTTTCAGGATGCGCTGGTGGGCCTTGTCGTACTCATCGGCCAAAAATTGGCGGTTTAGGTTGCGGGCGCCGTACCGGGTGAGCCGCGCATTGAGCCAATGAAAGAGCCGTTCTGGGAATATTTTTGGCAGGAGTTTGAGCAGAAACGGCCGTCTTAAAATCAGCTTCACGTCGGCAACCATAAAGCGGGGGGCGATGCTCATGTGGTAAAGCAGCTCGCCAATGGTCCAGGCGGGGTTGCTGCTGGGTTGGCTAAATGCTTCATCCGGGACGCTGTCTAGCAATTGGTGGAATTGGTTTTGTGTGGCTTCAATTTCTGCCAGAAGCTGGGCTTTTGGGTTCATTTTGCTTGTAATCCTTGCAGCAGGTGCTGAACGGCCGTTTCTATATCTTGGCTTAAATCAATTAGCTCTGGTGAAACGGCCCAGACGAGCAGGGCACCTTCAAATAGCGCAATGAATGTTTTGGCAATAGCGTCACCGTCTACGTCACGGAATTCACCGTTGGCGATGCCTTGCTGCACCAGGCTGCTAATTTTTTGCTGGTAACTGTAAAAATGGGTTTGGAGCAGCGTTTTTAGCCCTTCTTCGCGGGCGGCCAAGGCGTAAAACTCCAGTGGGGAAGGGAACTGAGCGGCCAGGGTTTCTGTCTCTGTGCCGGACAGGGTGGCTAGCTGGGTGAATTTGGCAACGGCCGTTCCTTCACTGGCCAACACCGCATCTAGCAAGGCGAGCTGCCCCACAAAAAATTGATCAAACAGGGCGGTGATGAGCGCGTTTTTGCTTTTGAAGTGCCAATAAACGCCTCCTTTACTGAGGCCGCTGGCGCGCACGATGTCGTTCATGCTGGCTTTGGCAAACCCTTTTTCAGCAAAAACGGCCGTGGCTGTGGCTAAAATGTGTGCTTTGCTTTCGTGTTCAGTCATAAGTTTTCATCCAAGACCGACCAGTTGGTCGGTTTATGGGATATTAGCATGGAGGACGGCCGTTTGTCAAGCAAAATCGTTGCGATTTGTGGTACACTGAGCACAGCTTTTTCGTTTCAGTTGTCAGCTAAATGGAGGCAGTGCTGTGAAAACCACAATTTTTTCTTGGGCAAGATTATTTCTTCCGGTTTTATTGGCGACCATTTTAATCAGTGTTGTGTTTACGGCCGTAAGCAACCTCTCTGCTGCTCCCCCGGCTAAACCCAGCTTTCAACCGATAGGCGCTGGCACGTTCACTGTTACGGGAACTGTCACTTCTACAACCATGCCAATGGGCGTGCCTAACGTTCAGATTTTTGCCTTTAGTGGTGAGATTACGGGAGAAACGACAACAACGGCACAAGGCCTTTACACCCTTACGCTAACCAGCGGGATTTTCTACGATATTGTTTTTAACCCGCCTGGCGGCGCTGGCTTGGCATCTCAATTTGTTCGTGCTGTTGACGCGCCCCAAACCATCAACATGACGCTCCCGCCGGGATTCACTATTTCGGGCACGGTTTACGAGGATAGCAGCAAGACAGTTGGGGTGGAAAACACCGCCATCTATGCTTTTAACACGACTACGTTTTCTGGTTTTGGGCTGCCGCCCTCTACGGCCAATGGCAATTACCAAATCTCCCTGGAAGAAGGCAATTGGGACCTCACGTTTACACCGCCCCATTTTAGCGGTTTTGGGCCGACGCAAACCAATGTTACCTTGACCAGTAATATAATTTTGGACATCATCCTCCAGCCTGGTTTTACGGTTTATGGAACAATTAGCAATGCTTCTGCCGAACCAATCGCCAATGTAGAGATCTTTGCCAGGGACTTTTCTCAGCCCAACGGTTTTGGTTTTACGCCCAGCAATGGCAATGGCCACTATACAGGCACGCTTCCTAGCGGTAACTTTGACATTCTCTTTATCCCCCCTCCTTTTCAGGGTTTGGGCGTCACTGTTATCACGGATGTAGCAGGTCCTCCTGACCTGATGCGCGATCTGACTTTGTCGGCTGGGTTTACTCTTTCGGGGACTGTTCTTTCAGAGAACTGCACCGAACCAATCGCCAACGCCTTCATTTCGGCCACACCCCATACGCCAGGTTTAATTGGTCAATTTGACAATGTAGGGAAGTTTTCTGGTGCAGACGGCCGTTATGCGTTGCCCCTCCCGCCCGGTAGCTACACCATCACAATCGAGGCTCCTTCAGGATTGATGTTGCCACCGACAATTTATGCAATTGACCTTTCAGAGGATACATACGTCCCGTTTTCATTTTGCAAGCTGTATTTGCCAACCGTCTTTAAATAGAGAGGCTGTTGTGGCCTGTGCCTGGTACCACTAGGGTGTTATGATTGTGTTATGCAGGGATCACACACAATTTTGCTCATTGAGGATGATACGGCCGTTGCCACCAGCCTAAAAGAAGCACTTGAAGCAGAGGGATACGCCGTTACCTGGACGAAATTAGGGCGCGAGGGGCTTCGTATAGCCAGCGAGGCGCAGCCCCATCTCATCATTTTGGACGTGCGCCTGCCCGATGGCTCTGGCTTTGATTTTTGCCGCCAGCTACGCCAGCAAAAGCTGCGCCAACCGATCCTAATGTTAACGGCCCAGCAGGAAGAGATGGATAAGGTGCTGGGGCTAGAAATGGGGGCGGATGATTACGTCACGAAGCCGTTTGGCGTGCGCGAACTGCTTTCCCGCTTGCGGGCTTTGCTCCGCCGTGCCTACGGTGAACTGGCCGCCACGACCAACGCCAACCAGCTTTTTGTGGCCGATTTGGTGATTGATCTGGATCGCAGCCTTGTATTGCGCGGGGAGGCTCAGCTTGAACTCACGCCAACGGAGTTCCGTCTGTTTGTTTACCTGGCACGGCATGCGGGCCAGGCGCTAACGCGGGCGCAGATTTTGCAGGGGGCCTGGGGGTATGATACGGCCGTAGAAGATGCGCGCACCGTCAACGTCCACATCCGCCGCCTGCGTGAAAAAGTAGAGTTAACCCCCAGTCAGCCCACGCTCATCCTCACCGTTCCCGGTGTAGGTTACCGCCTTTCAAATTAAAGAAATGAATAAAAATTGAAGAAAGGTGCAAAATTGTGTAAACTCTTCAATAAATGGAGGTTTCATATGGCGGTAAATATTAAAAACCAAGACGTAGAGAATTTGCTGAATGAAGTTGTTAATTTGACCGGGGAAACCAAAACCGAGGCAATTCGCAAAGCGTTGGAAGAACGCCGTAGACGTCTGTCCTTACATTTTGCCAGCCCCGATAAGCATCAAAGGCTTGTTGCTTTGCTCGAAGAAGAAATCTGGCCCCAAATTCCCGCTAACCAATTGGGCAAACGGTTGAGCAAAGAGGATGAGGAAGCCATCCTGGGTTATGGGGAAATGGGCATATGATTTTAGACAGTTCCGCTATTGTGGCGATAATTTTCAAAGAGCCTGGACACGAAATTTTGATGACAAAGATGGCTGAGGCCACGGAAGTTGGGATAGGGGCACCAACTTTAGTAGAGTGCGGCATCGTCTTGTCTGCCAGGCTCAACCAGGATGCACGTGGCCTGTTGGGCAGGTTTTTGCGCGATGCGAATATTGTCACGATTCCGTTTAGTGAAGAACATTTTGGTACGGCCATCGGTGCCTGGTTGAAATATGGTAAGGGCAGGCATTCTGCAAGCTTAAATTTTGGTGATTGCCTTACCTATGCCGTTGCCAAATTAGCTAATATGCCGCTGCTGTTTGTGGGGGATGATTTTCCAAAAACAGATATAATCTCAGCCTGATACAAGATTGAAGTTTTAGTTTCTCTCTATGTTGTTAGTTTCCTAATAGCCTTTATTGATTTTGTGATGCTACTAGCCTTTTATAGTTGCTAAGATTTGAAATAAATGACTCATGAGCTCAAATTTACCTTTTGAAATTCGCGAAGCAATCATTTCTGTATTTGGCAAGATTTTTTGGTACAAGGATCCATTTCGATCTTTTCTTGTGCTAGATTGCGGCGTTCCCTCTGAACTGTACGATAGATATTCTGATGAATCAAAATATAAAATTGCGCGTAACATACTTTCCGATTTAGATAGGATGGGGCAAGAAGGATTTTTGATTGAGAGAAAGATTCTGACTGAGTTGTGTAACTTGCGTAATGTTCCTGACGACAATGTTCCAGATCGAAATGCAGGCTTAGATGCCTTGAGGCGATTAAAAAAATTGGCGTCGGAGCAAAAACTCGTTGCTAAGAAAGAGCAAACTGAATCCGATTTAAATTTGAAAGCAGCCCATCAAAGGCAAGCTGCATTAGAAACTCGTGCCAAAAAGATGGAGGAGCTTCGATTGAAATTTGCAGCAATGTCTACAGCAACAAGCCAAAGTGAATTACAGAAGCGTGGATATGAATTGGAAGAATTGCTGGCACAGTTATTTGAGTCCCATGAAATTGATTATCGTCGGCCTTATAGGGTGGCAAATGAGCAAATAGATGGGTACTTCAAATATAAGGGGTTCGATTATCTTGTAGAGGCAAAATGGCGCTCTTCGCAACCAACAGAATCAGATTTAGCTGCTTTAAAGCGCAAAGTTGACAAAAAGCTAGTTAGCACCAGAGGGTGGTTTTTATCGATGGCTGGCTTTCGACAACAAGTTGTTTCAGAATTTACCCGTGGGGTAGCTTCAAACATCATTTTGATGGATGGTCAAGACTTATTTCTCATTTTAGAAGGTCACGTTACTTTAATTGATGCAATCGATATAAAGATTCAAAAAGCTGCACAAGAAGGAATAATATACTTTCCATTGGCTCAAAGATTTAGCGCATAGCGCAATTAGAAAATTGTGTCTTTTTTGAAGCCAAGAAATAAGGTTTTCCCAAGTCAATTGGGTGTACGAACCATGAAGCATCTGATGGTACTTTCTCCATGATGTAGGCAAAAAGATTACGAAATTGTAACCACGTATTACCAAGCTGAAACTTCCCCATAACCAAACGACAACCTAGCCAGCTTATTCTGACACCATGTTGATGGAGGTCAGATGATGAAGCGTTGGATGATTATTTTAGCTGCCATGTTGGGGCTGGCGGTGGTTGGTGGGGCAGGCTATTGGGGGTATGTGTCGCAGCAAACGGCCGTTCCCACCACACCCCCAGCACCCGTTACCATTGCTGCCACCCAGGGGGATGTGCAGAAAACAGTCACTGCGCCCGGCCAGCTCGTTGGCACGCGGCAGCAAATGCTGGGGATGGATGTAGACGGCCGTCTCATCGAACTAAATGTACGCCCGGGAACGGCCGTATCTGCCGGAGACATCATCGCCAAAATTGATCCCACCTCCTACCAAAATGCCCTAAACATTGCCCAAATTGAATTAGCTCAAGCACAAGATGCGCTGGCGCAGCAGGTGGCTGAGGCTGAACTAGCAGCGGCAACTAATGAAGCGCTGGTTGGTTCCACCCAGGCACAATTTCCCCAGCTTACCGCTGCCGAAGTGAATTTGAATTTGGCGCGTGAGGCGGAGGCGTGGGCAGAAAATGAGTACAACAAAGCACTGGATCGCCACTGGGAGCCGCCGGAGGTGGTGGAAGCGTACCGGCTGGAGTGGCAACGCGCCATCGCCAACCGCCAAATTGCTGAGTCTGAGTACAACGCGGTGCTAAACCAGCGCTGGGCTGTGGGGCAGCAGGTGGAAGCACAGCAGACGGAGCTGGATCGCGCCAATTTGGCGGTGGATTATTTGCGGGAGACGGGGGTGAATCCTTTGCTGGAAACGGCCGTTGCCCAAGCAGAAGCCAATCTCGCCGCCACTGTTTTATATGCCCCGTTTGATGGCGTGGTGCTAGATGTGTTTGTCACCGCTGGCGAAGCAGTGGGGGCGGGAACTAATCTGGTTTTGCTGGCCGATCCAAGCCTCGGTGAAGTGCGGACGACGGTGATTGAGGAAGATTTAGCCGATGTGCAGCTTGGCCTGCCTGCGGAACTGTTCTTTGACGCCCGCCCTGATTTGGCGGTGCAGGGAACAGTGGCGCGGCTGGTGCCACAGCGGGTCATTGGTGAGGCGCGACCACTCTACCATGTTTACATAACTGTTGATGAGCAATTGCCCGATGGTGTCTTCCCTGGCATGACGGTAGATGCTTCGATCATCGTGGCTGAGGAGTTGGACATGGTGCGGCTGCCGCGCACGCTGGTTCGGCCGAGGTCTGATGGAACGGCCGTTATCCAACTGTGGCAAAACGGGCGGCGCGTTGATCGAGAGGTAACGGTGGGGCTGCGCGGCGATGTGTTTATGGTCATCCAATCTGGTTTGCAGCCGGGTGATGAGGTCGTGGGTGAATGAGTGCCGTCATTGAAACCTACGATTTGAGCCGCGAATACCAGATGGGCGACCAAATTGTCCACGCCTTGCGGGGTGTCTCATTCCAGGTGGCGCTGGGCGAATTTGTGGCCTTGATGGGGCCATCCGGCAGCGGCAAATCCACGTTAATGCACCTGCTGGGCTGTTTGGATTCGCCAAGCAACGGCCGTTACCTGCTGGCCAGTGAGGACGTGGGGCAATTTTCGCAGCGGCAGCGCGCCACCATTCGCAATGAGCAGATTGGCTTTGTCTTCCAGACGTTTAATCTACTGCCTCGATTGACGGCTTTGGCAAACGTGATGTTGCCGCTTCAGTATGGCGGTCGTCAGCCGGAGGTGCGCCAGCGGGCAGAAGCGGCTTTGGCACGAGTAGGCTTGGCCGACCGAATGCAGCATCGTCCCACGGAGCTTTCTGGCGGGCAGCGGCAGCGGGTGGCCATTGCCCGTGCCCTCGTCGCCGACCCGGCCATCATTTTGGCAGACGAACCAACCGGCAATTTGGATAGCCAAACAGGGGCGGACATCATGCAGTTGCTGGGTGAGTTGAATAGTGAGGGGGGGAACGGCCGTACCATCATCCTCGTCACCCACGACCCGCAAGTCGCCAGCCACACCCAGCGCATTTTGCATCTCCACGATGGTGAAATTGTTCGAGAAGAAAGGTTTACCACAGAGGACACGGAGAACGCAGAGGGTAGAAAAAACTCCGTGCCCTCTGTGCGCTCTGTGGTGCAATAAGATCATGACGCTATTTAATACCATTTTTACCGCCTGGAGCGGCATCATGGGCAACAAGCTGCGGGCAACGCTGACGACGCTGGGCATTGTCATTGGCGTGGCTTCGGTAATTAGCATGTTGGCACTGGGCAACGGGGCGCGGGCAGCGGTGGATGCCAACTTCCGCTATCTCGGCTCGGACATGGTGCAGATTAGCGTGAAGGAAAAGATTGACCAGGGGGAACTCGTTCCCATTGGCGAAATTCTTTCCTTTGAAGATGGGTTGCAGATGCCGGAGGCTGTGCCGCTGGTGCAGCGCGTCATTATGTCGGTGGGGGGCGAGGGCAAAATTCGACGGGATCGCAACGTGCTGGATATGGGCGTGCTGGGCACGACAGCCGACGGACTGGCTAACCTGGTGACGGAGGGGCAAGTGCAGCCGGTGGCCTGGCCGGACGGAGTGCCGCTGACGCCGGAGGGATTTTTGGGAAACGGCCGTTTCTTTACCCCCTCCGAAGTTATTGCCAATGCCGATGTCTGCGTGCTGGGGCATAAAACGGCCGCAGACCTGTTTGAAGGTGACGAGCCACTAGACGAACTGATTTGGGTCAATCGGCGCAAATGTTTGGTCATTGGCGTATTGGCCGAGCTGGAAGTGATCAATCCCTCGCTGCGGAACCAGCTGCGTCCGAATGAGGTGCTTTACTTGCCCATCAGCACCGCTATTTTGAACTTGTTCGATGAAGAGCCGTCGGTGGGCATCATCGCCCGCGTGAGTGACGAGGCGCAGATGGCAACGGCGCGGCAGCAAATCATCAGCTACCTGCGGCAGCGGCACGGCGTGGGGCAGGATGAATTGGGCGATTACGAAGATGATTTTGAGCTGACGACGCGCCAAGAGATTTTGGGGGCACAGCAGGCAGCGGCTCGTACTTTTTCCTTCTTGCTGGCGGCAATGGCGACGGTGTCGCTCGTCGTGGGCGGCATTGGCATTATGAATGTGATGTTGGTGAGCGTGACGGAGCGCACCCGCGAGATTGGCGTGCGGCTGGCAGTCGGGGCACAGCAGGGGGACATCGTGCGGCAGTTTTTGCTGGAAGCAGTTTTGATTAGTGCGGCGGGTGGGGTGTTGGGTACGGCCGTTGGCATTCTCACAGTCCCTTTGGCGGCGTCGCTCAACCGAGGCGTGGCCTTGCTAGACCCAGCGAGCATCCCGCTGGCCTTTGGCGTGGCCTTGCTCACAGGATTGGTTTTTGGGCTTTACCCAGCCGTGCGGGCGTCGCGCCTCGATCCGATTGAAGCATTACGGTATGAGTAAACAGGAATCAGTGAACAGTAAACAGTAATCGGTCAACGAACACTGATTACCAAATTTAAATTGAGGAGTTTTGAAATGAACCGAAAAGTGATGGCAATTTTATTGGTTAGTGTGTTGGTGCTGTTGGGGGCTGGGGCGTTTACGGCCGTTCGCCTACTCAATCCGCCAGAAAGTAATGATCTGCCCGCCGGGGCGCAGGTGTTTGAGGATGTGTACGATGACGGCAGCGGCAGTCCGGTGACGGTGAAAACCGTCATTTTGCCGGCAACTGAGCTGCCAACTGAGGAATTTGCGGCGGGCGGTGTCTTTTTGCGGCAGGAGGATAACAGTTACTTCGTTGGCACTGGCTCTACCAGCGTCAATGTTCAAATTGAAAATGGTGAGCCGCAAGTGGCAGTGGATCACAGCGGCCCAGAAGTAGAGGTGGTGGTAACGCAGGGCACCATCTTTTATGAAGACATCACTGAAGTGAGCTTTGAAGCCTCGGAATCGAAGGAGCAGACATTACAGCAGGCGGTGCGCCAGGTTGATCCGCCAACTGACTTGCAGGGCGGGGCATCCATCACGGCTTGGGGTGAGCGGCGTGGTGACCGGGTGGTGGCGACTTTGATTGTGTTTGCGGAGACGCGATGAGTAAAAGAGCGATTGTGATCGGCACGGCCGTTTTCGTCGTAATCGTTCTGTTGGCAGGCGGGGCGTATACGGCCGTGCAGCTTCTCACAGCCCAAGAAAATCCAAACCTCCCTGCCGGGGCACAGGTATTAGAGGATGGGTTTGATGATGGCAGTGGTAATCTCATTACGGTGAGAACAATCCTGTTACCCGCGCCGGAACTGCCCACAGACAAGTTTGCCGCAGAGGGCATTTTTCTTCGGCAAGAGGACAATAGCTACTACGTCGGGACAGGGGATAGCAGCGTCAACATTAACCTCGGGAGTGATACGCCGGAACTGTTTGTAGGTCATAGTGGGCCAGAGGTCGAGGTGGTAGTCAGCCGCGACACCATTTTTTATGAGGATATTACCGATGTGGGTCTTGCATCAGAATCGTCAGAATCGAAGGAGCAAACCTTGCAGCAGGTGATACGCCAGGTGGAACCACCAACAGATTTACAGCGCGGTTCGTCACTGATGGTGTGGGGTGAGCGGCGCGGTGATCGGGTTGTGGCCACGATACTGTTATTTGTGGAGGGTCGGTAATGAATAAGCGAACTTTTTTGATGAGGTCTATGGTTTTTGCGGTTATCATTTTGTTGGCAGGCGGGGCGTATACGGCCGTGCAGCTCTTGACACCAGATGATGCGGGGGAAACGGCCGTTGCCTCCGGCGGTGGACGTGTGATGCAATCCATCTCCTCCCAAAACGGCGGGCCATCTGTGGCCGTGCAGACCACCATCCTGCCCGCCCCAGAGCTGCCCGATGAGCCATCTGCTGCCTTTGGTATCTTGCAAAGCCGGGAAGACAATACCTTGCTGGTTGGCACGGGCAATATTGACCTGGAAGTAGACGTTGAGGTCAACCCGGACACCGGGCAAGAAAGCACCACCCTTATCCCCTCTACCGATGGCCCTGTTTTAGAAGTGGTGCTGACGCCAGACACCATTTTGTACCGGGACGTGACCGATCTGAGCTTACAGCCAGGGCAGGAAAGCGGCGAGCGCGAAATTGTGCAGCAAGTGCGTTTGGTTGATTCCTCCGACGACATTACGGGCAATTTGGAGCTGGAAGTGTGGGGCGAGCGGCGCGGCGACCGGATTATTGCCACGGTGCTGGTGTATGGGCCGCTTGGCGGCGGCGCGTTTGAGTAATTTTTGCCACAGAGGGCACAGAGATTTTTGAGGTTTTTCTCTTTTTACTCTGTGCTCTCTGTGGCTAATTAATTCAGGTATACTTTTTGCATGATTCCCAAATCGCTTCGCTTTCGTTTGCCCTTAACCTATGCCGGGATTGCCCTCATTGCCACGCTCGTGTTGGGGGCGGTGCTGCTATTGACTTTGCAGCAGGTGTATCGTCAGCAGGAGATCGATTATTTGACGGGCAATGCGTTTGCCATTAGCGAGCGGGTCTTGCCGCTGGTGCGGGAAGGCGATTTGGGGCAGCTACAGGCCAATGTGGAAGGGATGGCCTTCCTTTCGCAGACGCGTGTGCAGGTATTCAACGCGGATAATACTTCCCAAATGGCCGACTCTGGCAATCCCCGCGAGGTAGATAGCAGCACGGAGATCAACGTCTCGGTAGAGATTGATGGTGTTGAGCAAACGTTTGAGCAGCCTGTTGCCAACAGCAATGCGCGTGAAGTGACTGAGACGACCATCGTCATTGAGCCAGGGCTGTTTGGCAGCGTGGATGAAGAAGTGAAGTCACAATTGATTGAGGAGGGCTCAGTTGAAGAAGGGGTGGATGTTGCGGAGGAAGTTGAGGACGCAACAGGTGTCATTACGCGCACCACAACGGTGACACGAGAGGTTGTGAGTGACGTGCTGCCGGTGGTTGGCACGCAGTTTGGCTTTGGCTTCGGCGAGCAGCCAGGTGCAGACGGCACGGTGTCTAATCTGGCGGTGAGTCGGCCGATTGTAGATGAAAACGGCCGTCTTCTCGGCCGTGTTGAACTATCACAAGGGCCAGCCTACGGCCGTGACATTTTGCAAAGTGTTTTTTTGGGATGGCTGATTGCCTCAGCGGTGGCGGTGTTGCTGGCGGGGCTGGCGGGCTGGTTGGTGAGCAGGCGGTTGGTATGGCCGTTGCTCACCCTCACCGAAGTGACCACCCGCATGGCCGATGGTGATTTGGCAGCGCGAACGGCCGTGCAGCGGCAGGATGAGCTAGGCACGCTGGGCAGCAGCTTCAACAAGATGGCCGATCAGGTAGAAGGCACCATCACCACCCTGCGCCAATTTATCGCCGACGCCGCCCATGAGCTGCACACGCCCCTCACGGCGCTGCAAACCGATTTGCAGACGCTGGGGCAAACGGCCACGGCTCAAGAGCCAAATCAAGCCGCCAAGATTGAGCGAATGCAAGCGCAAGCCGTCAGGCTGCAAACGCTCACAGACAGTTTGCTCGATTTGTCGCGCATTGAGGCCAACAGCAATGGAGACAGCGAAATTGTGAATTTGAACCACCTGCTGCAAGAAACGGCCGAACTGTTTGCCTCCCGTGCCGAACAGGCCGACATCCAGTTTGGCCTGACCCTGCCAGACTTGCCGCTGCAGGTTTTGGGCAATCCCCTGCGTCTGCGCCAAGCCGTCCAAAATTTACTGGACAATGCCCTCAAGTTCACCCCCAGCGGGGGTGAGGTAGCTGTTTTGCTGGCGCGAGAAGATGATTTTGCCCACCTCACCATCACCGACACAGGTATTGGCATCCCAGATGAAGATTTGCCCCATCTGTTCGGCCGTTTCCATCGCGGGCGCAACACGGCCGATTTTCCGGGCAACGGCCTCGGGTTAGCTATTGTGCAGGCGATTGTGGTGGGGATGAACGGCCGTATCGCCATCAACCCCCTCACCCCCGGCACCCAAGTCGTCGTTCATCTCCCCATTTCCTGAATTTAGCCACAGATTACACAGATTTCCGCAGATTTTTTCTAATCTGTGTAATCTGCGAAATCTGTGGCTTTCTTGCTTTTAAGAAGGTGACAGAGTTCACGCCGCTTCGGTGCAGTTCCTCCTAACAGGCATTCCCTACAATTTAGTATCCTTACCAAGTGACAGTCACCTCCGAAGGTGACTGTCACTTTACGTCACTATTTGAAGAGGAAAATATGAAACAGATTGCTGTCCTGCACCTGAACCGCCCGGAAACAGCCGAAACCGTCACCTTTATGGGGCAATCGCTCCAGATTCGCCACCTGAACTGTGCCAACGACCTGGACAAAGCGCGTGAACTCATCACCCAGCTAGACGGTCAGGTAGATGCCATTGCCCTGCACGGCATGCCTGCCCAGCTAGAGCTTGGCCCGGCTAAACGCAAACATGCACAGGGGGCTGGCTTGACAGCCGTTGCCCAACAAACACCGGTGGTAGACGGCCGTATCATCCGGGCTGGCTTGGAGCGATGGGGCATCATTTTGGCTGATCGCGCCCAGCCAGGTATCTTTAGCCGCAAGCGGGTGCTGATGACCCCTGGCATTAACCACAATGGCATGTCCCGCGCCTTGGAACGACACGGTTGCACCATCCGCTACGCCGACCCTTTCATTTACTTCCATTTGCCCAAAGTGCCAGGGATCGGCTTCCGCCAGACGCGCAATCAGGCCGCACCGTTCACGCTGGATCGCCTGAAAGATGTGTCGTATGAAACCTTGTATCCGCAGGTGAACGGCCGTTCCCCCGAACCCAACCAAGCCCCCTTCGACTGGGCCGACGTGATTGCCGGGGACATCGGCACGATTCGCCACTTTGCCCCCGAAACGCTCAAGCGCAAAACCATCGTGGTAGAAAACGCCAGCGAGGACGACCTGGCCGATTTGCAAGCGCGGGGCGTGGATATTGTCGTTACCCTCATGCCCGCTCTGGACGACGCTGCTGGGCTGGGGCAATGGTCTGCCGCCACCGTCGAGGCCGCACTCACCGCTCTCCGCCCCGACCCTGCCGCACCCCTCAACGAAGACACCTACCTGGACATGATGGCCGATCTGGAATGGACGCCCGCCATCCGCACCCTCCAGCCGGAAAACGCCGACATCAACCGCTTTGCCTTTGTCATTCACCCGCTGAGCGTACGCTTCATCCATGGGCATCGGGCTTTCCGCTGGACGAAATATTTGCCCGATAGCATCGTCGAAGCAGTGGCCGCCTACATCCCGCCGCTCTCTCTCTCCCGCATCACCGGCGGGCAGTCGCCCACCACCGGGCAGCGCATTGAGGGACATCTCATCAGCCTGGGCGCCACGCCACGCCAGATGATGCGCCACGGCGAACGCTTCACCTACGACCGCCTGCACAAAGCGGCCGAAATGGCTGAACGCAAAGGGGCGCGGATCATGGGGCTGGGCGCGTTCACCAGCGTGGTGGGGGATGCGGGCATCACCGTCGCCCACGAAGCTGATATTGCCATCACCAGCGGCAACAGCCTCACCGTTGCGGCCACGCTGGAAGCGGCCAAGCAAGCGGTCATCAAGATGGGGGCAACCGATCTCACCAAGGGCAAGGTGATGATCATCGGCGCGACGGGTTCGATTGGCTCCGTCTGCTCTCGCTTGCTGGCGCAGGCGATTTATGATGTGGTGCTGGTTTCCATTGAGCCGGAGCGGCTGATTGACCTCAAGCGCACCATTCAGGAAGAAACGCCCGGTGCCAAAGTAGCCATCGCCACCCGCCCCGACGAACTGATTGGCGATTGCGACCTCATCGTCACCGCCACCTCCGCCTTTGGTCAGCGCATTGTGGACATCACCAAATGCAAACCGGGTGCGGTTATCTGCGATGTGGCCCGCCCGCCAGACATCAGCCCCGCCGAGGCCGCCCTGCGCCCCGACGTGCTGGTGATTGAAAGCGGCGAGGTACTCATCCCCGGCGACATTGATTTTGGCTACGACATTGGCCTGCCGCCTAAGACGGCTTACGCTTGTTTGGCTGAGACGGCGCTTTTGGCCATGGACGGCCGTTTCGAGGATTACACACTAGGCCGAAATATTTCAGTGGAGCGGGTCAAAGAAATTTACCGCCTCTTCAAAAAGCACGATTTCCAAATTGCCGATCTGCGCTCTTTTGACGAAGCGGTGACGGACGAGCAGTTTGCCCAAAAGCGCAAACTCGCCGCCGAACTCAAAGCAGATCCCGCCCATTTTGCCCAACTTCAGGCAGAAACAGGCGCAAAGCTAGCCAAAATTCCCGTCCAGGCCAAAGGTGTCAAATCTCGCCGCAAAAATTCTGGTGGGATGGTGGCGGCCATTGTTGCCGTCATTGGTGGGATTGCCATTTTGCTTTGGAACGGCCGTCGCCGTTAACCTGAAATCATTTGTAGGGTGAGGTGACCCATCGTGCGGTCATGCTACTCAAAACACCTATTCTCCCGGCGTGAACGGCCGTTCAGCAGCAAGGTAAATTGGGCATACAAGACAACAGAAGTAGGTATCAATAGAAGGCTCGGGTTGAATAGATAAATCTTCAACTCGAGCCTCTATTTGTTCAATTCCCTCTACCAGTTAGGTATACTTAGGAATTGCCTGGATCAATCTCCAGTAGCTGAAAGCCCACCTTCTAAGGTTTCCACATCAATTGGCGTTCTTTCAATAACTTCTTTTATCTCATGTGCATCTAAATGGTAAAGTTCTTCATGAAGCCCTTTACGTAAACTATAGATCATTATGAGCAGAACAATTGTAAAGGGTAAGCCAGCCGCAATTGACGCAGTTTGTAAAGCAGCAAGGCCGCCACCCAAAAGCAATACGGCCGCCAGCAGACCTTCCATTATCGCCCAAAAAACTCGCTGCGGCACTGGCGAATCAAGCTTGCCACCAGAAGTCAGGTGATCAACAACCAGCGAGCCAGAATCCGAGGATGTTACGAAAAAGAACACAACTAGAACAATTCCGACAAACGAGATTATTCCAGTTAGTGGGAGGTTCTGGAACATTTCAAACATAGCCGTTGCCACATTTTCATTGACGGCCCGGGAAATATCTACGCCTGTCTGTTCATTAAAGATAGCTGTACCGCCAAATACCGACATCCAGAAAAACGAAAGCAGCGTTGGCAGAAGCATCACACCAACAATGAATTCTTTGATCATACGACCTTTAGACACGCGGGCAATAAACATGCCAACAAAGGGCGACCAGGAAATCCACCAGCCCCAATAGAAGACGGTCCAGCCGGCTTGCCATTTATCGCCCACTTGGTATGTTTCAGTCCAAAGAGCCAATTGGGGCAACCTCTGGATATAAAAACCAACATTTTGGAAAAAGGAGCTAAGAATATAAACAGTAGGCCCTAAAATAAGGACAAAAAGAAGCAAAAGACCTGCAATGCGAATATTCCACTCGCTGAGCTTTTTAACGCCGCCATCTAATCCTGCAACAACCGACATCGTTGCAAAACCAGTGATAATTACAATCAGCAGAACTTGAAACCACGTTTCTGTTGGCAACCCAAATAAGAAATTAAGGCCAGCCGAAACCTGTTGTACGCCAAAGCCTAATGATGTAGCGAGGCCAAATAACGTCGCTATTACCGATAGAATATCAATAATGTTGCCCCACCAACCGTAAATACGGTCGCCAAGAATAGGGTAAAAGACAGAGCGAATGGTCAAGGGAAGGCCACGATTGTAAGCAAAAAAGGCAAGGCCAAGGCTTACAAGTGCATAGATACCCCAGGGGTGTAGCCCCCAATGGAAGTAGGTAACTGCAAAAGCCGCCTGCGCTGCCTCTGCGCCGCCCGCTTCAACCCCAAACATGGGCGATGGGCTGCTAAAATGGAAAATAGGTTCAGCAACGCTCCAGAACATAAGGCCAATTCCCATACCTGCGCTTATGAGCATGGAATACCAGGCAAAATTGCTGAATTCTGGCTTTGCCTCTGGGCCACCAATACGAATTTTGCCATATTTACTAAAGGCAAAAAACGCCATGGCAATGACAAATATGTTGGCCGCAGCAATATAAAGCCAGCCAAAGTTTGTGCTAATGCCTGTGAGAAGGCTGCTAAAAACAGAAGCAGCCTGTTCTCCGGCTAGCAATGTCCAAGCCACAAATACAAGTAATAAACCACCAGCAACTAAGGTTACTTGCGGATGGAGATCAAACCCGTACCCAACCCAGTTTGTATCTCCTGGCTCTCGGTGGGCGATCTCCTCATAATATTCAACTTCAGGATCAACCTGCAGGCCATAAAATTGGTCGCGCTCTTCAATTGCTTTGAGGCGCTCCAATTCTTCTTGACGTAAGCGTTCCTCAATCAGCTTACGCTGTTTTGTCCTGTTTTCCTTTTTCATGTTTTCGGTGACCGCAGTCATTTCTTCCTCCTTCTTCAACTAATATTGATAAATGGACATTTGAGGCATTTCTGCCAATTAAACAATTTGGCTGGGGATTACTGTTATTTAATTCACAGATTGGGTCGTATTCCCTGCAGCTTGCTGCGAGAAAAATTCCGATTCCCGGTCTTGATACCCCGCCTACTTGTAGCGGGGTAGTTCATTTAGCTTTTAGTTGGAGGTTTAGCCTGCCGCCCTTTTAGGCTGGTGGCTTACAGCAAAAATGTTGTTGATGTTTCGATGAAAAATTAGCGTAGTGTGTGGGTTGCTTATTTCTGATATATTAGTAATATATCAGTTGATGAGCCATTATAGCCTCCAATTGTCAATAGCGCAAAACACTGACTTATAGAACTCTAACCTACAGATTCAATAATAATCCTATGATGCAAAAACCAAATACGCTTTCACATATTTTTTGCCAATCAGGCTGCTTAAGGAGCCTGTTTTTCCTGGGCTGCTTGCTAACAGGAATGCTATTTGCTGTTCCGCTTTCTGCCCAGGAAGAAGCAAATTCGCCAATTGGCGGAAACCGGCCGATACGGATGGGGCGTGCGACCTGGGATACAGGTTGGTTTCAGGCTGAAGTATATCGGCAATTGCTGCTGGAATTAGGATATCAAGTTGACCGCCCACGCACCTTTGACAATGGTGAATTCTATGAGGCGTTGGCCAGAGGGGATGTTGATTTTTGGGTCAATGGTTGGTTTCCCCTTCATAATGCCTTCCTAACCGATGAGGTGACAGCACGTATTGAGATAGTGGGGACACAAGTGAAAGGTGGTGCTTTGCAAGGCTATATGGTTGATAGGAACTCGGCTGAATTGTTGAGTATTACATCACTGGCTGATTTTAATCGATCTGAAGTGGTGAACTATTTTGATAGGGATGGAAACGGCCGCGCCGATCTTATAGGCTGCAATGTTGGCTGGGGGTGTGAACAGGTTATTGAACATCATCTAGACAGTTATGATTTGCGCGGTGTGATAGAACATGTTCAGGGAGACTATGGCCCGTTAATGGTAAACACGGTTGAGCAATTTGCAGCCAACGAGCCGATATTTTTTTATACGTGGACACCCAATTGGACAATTGGTGCATTGGTTCCGGGACAGGATGTCGTTTGGATTGGTGTGCCACCCCTCGCTTTGTCAGAGGATCAAACAACCGTGGCTAATGTCGCTGGCTGTGTGGTCTCTCCTTGTCCAATGGGATTTCCTCCTAATGATATTCGTACAGTTGCCAACCGAAGTTTTTTAGAGACAAATCCTGCTATTCAAGCATTGCTAGATTCGATAGTCATTCCACTCGATGATATTTCAGCGCAAAATGCTCTGTTACTGGCAGGAGAAGAAGAGCAAACGGATATAGAACGACACGCTACTGAGTGGATTACAAATAATAGGCAAGTCGTTAATGTATGGATGGCAACGGCCGTTGCTGCACATGATGAAACATTGGTGGTTGAGGTTGGGAGTGAAGATTCTAATGAAACACTACAATCTTTGCCACCGTTGCGAATTGTTACAAAGCCTTTGGCTCCTTTTGTTATTTATGATGTTGAAACGCGACAATATACTGGTTTCAGCATTGAATTGTGGAAGTTGATTGCTCGTGAGGCCAACTTAGAGTATGAACTGTATGGAGTGAATACGGTGGCAAAACTTCTTGATGAGGTCGAACGGGGGGCGGCTGATGCGGCAACAGCAGGTGTTGGCATTACCGAACAGCGTGAAAGCAAGCTAGACTTTTCTCACTCTTATTTTCAGTCCGGTTTGCAAATTATGGTAACGACTGAAAACCGGGGGCTTTGGGGCAATAGTTTTTTGAGCCTCATCAATGCCATCTTTTCCCCACAACTGCTCAGGGTATTAGGATTTCTATTCATTTCTCTACTTGTAGCGGCGCATATCATGTGGTTCAGTGAACGACATATCAACGATGATTTTTCTGTAAATTACTGGCCGGGCATTTGGGAAGCATTCTGGTGGTCTGCAGTGACAGCAACGACGGTTGGATATGGCGATAAAACACCCAAAACAATACTCGGACGTATTGTGGGCTTGATTTGGATGTTTTCTGGCTTGTTTGTGTTGGCTTCTTTTACAGCTAGTATTGCGGCAACTTTCGCCGTAAATGAGGTTAATTCTCATATTGCTGGGCCTTCCGATTTGCCTGGTAAACGGGTAGCAACCATTGAGCGCAGTACGGCAGAAGATTATTTGAATCAGCAGGGAATCCGACCGATTTTGTTCCTGCATGAAGGCGATGCTTATGCTGCCCTTCTTAATGATGAGGTAGATGCTGTAGTTTACGATGCGCCTGTGCTACAGCATTACGTTGCCCTTGATGATAGTGGCTCAGTTGAATTAGCTGGCACAGTATTTCAAGAACAACAATATGGTGTTGCCCTCTCCCAAAATCCCCTGTTACGTGAAAGGATAAATCTTGCGTTGCTTCGACTAATCGAATCTGGTGAATATGCTACGATTTACCGTGAGTGGTTTGGGGAGGAGTAAACTTGCATTTTGTCAGTATTCTCTGACATTCTAAACAGCCGTATCACCTGGATCAATATCCAACCCAAGAAGATATTCAGGCTTTGAGGGCGCAGTATCCTATTACCAGTAAGCGTTCACCGATTACCTTCCCGTCAGGATGACCTCACTGGGCACGCCAAGCTGCACAATGACTTCCCGTTGTAGAATAGAAAAGCCGGCTTGCTCAACCAGCGTTTGCAATCGCAACGGCCGACAGCCGCCAAGAATGAGTGGGTGGAGGCGATAGGTGGTTTTCCACAGGCCAACAAGCAGACGGCTGGGCAAATTGATACCTTCGGTGAGGGAAACGAGGATGAGCTTGCCGCCCGGTTGGAGGACGCGGTGGAGTTCGGAGAGGGTTTGGGGGAGAACGGCCGTTTCAAACAAATCCAACACATACGTGCAAAACACCCGGTCAAAGCTACCACTCGCAAAAGGCAACTGCCATGCCATTGCCTGAGATAGCTGCGTTTCCGGCACCCGCTGCTGGGTCACTTTCAGCATCTCCCCAGATAAATCAATGCCAAACGTTTGTCCGCCAGGTGGCAAGACCGCCTGAATCGTCTGCTGCTCCTTGCCCGTACCCACACCCACATTCAGCAACTGCTGCGCGGAACCAGCCTCCAGCAGTTCTAATGCCCGTTCTTTGGCTCGCCGTTCAAAACGGCCGCCCCAATCATGCTTTTCGCCCAGCCAATCGTAAAAACGGCGGGCGGTTTCGGATGAGATTGTGTCGGTTGTCATGGTGTTAGCGGCGGGAAGAGAGTCTGGTTTTGGGCGTAACGGCCGTTCCATTACCGCGTCGTGCATGCAGTCGGCTCAAGCTCTTGTGCTGCGCCACCCACAGACCCACCAGGCCAATTTTTAGCTCGTACAGGGTATTGGCACCGTCATTGAGCTCTCGCATAATTTCCCGCTCAACCAGGCGATGCAAAGCGGCCGTAATTTCGGTTGGGGGTAGCTGGATGCCAAACGGTTCCAGAAAATCCACAATGTCGCTGGGGTGCAGGGTGGTGTCGTCGCTGCTCATGTGGGCAACGGCCGTTAGCACCACCCGCTCTGCCTCGCTGGAACGCTGCCACAGGTACGCAAAATGCACCTCGCCCAGGCTCAACATCTCGGCCAGCCCTGCATTCACATCAGAGATGGTGACATACCCCGTACGTTCACGGTTGGCGCGCTGCACCAGCGTGTAGCAAACAAGCTGCACAAAGTAAGGCTGCCCCGCCGTCACCCGCAAAATCTTGTCAATGGCCAGGTCGTCATAAACCAGATCGGGGGCGACGGGTTCGGTGATGAGGCGAACGGCCGCATCCTCTGATAAAAACGTAATGCGCTCATACAAGGCAATATTAAACAGCACCGACCAATAATCGGCGCTCATCTCCTCCAGGCGGCGCGTGCCTACAAAAATAAAGCTCAAACCCTCGCTGTGCTGCATTAAATGGCGCATAAAGCTGAAAAATGTGGGCGGCAGAATGCCATCTTCCACCAGATTTTCAAACGCTTCAAACTCGTCAAACAGTAGCAGCAGCGTGGTGTCTAGCGGCAGCAGCGATTTTGCTTTGGGGATGAAGCGGCGCTGGAATTCGCCAGTGGGGTCTGTTTGCCACATATCTGGCGGCGGCACATCAATCTCAATGTCGCGCAGGGCCAGCGCGTCGGAGATGAGCCAGGCCATGTCGTGGAACAGGGCACCCATGCCGGGGCTAACCCCCAGCGATTGGCAATCAATGTAGACTGGCAGCAGATCATCGGGCAAATGCTGCCCCAGGCGCAGCAGCGTGGAGGTTTTACCGGTGCGCCGCTGGCCAATGAGAATGAGGACGTTGCGCTGGGACCATTTTCCAGCGTTGTCGGCAATAAAGTGAAACAGTCGTTCTTGCCCAAAAAAGAGGGGGCTGTTGCTGCGAAGCGGCGTGCCGGGCAGGTAGGGGTTAAAAATTGGCTTAAAGTTGCGGGTGGGCTGCAGCAGATGAACCATATCGCCAAAGGCTATTTCCCGGTTGTGCTGGGTGCGATCTTTGTAGGAAACGGTCAGCCCCAGGCGGAAACGATCTGTGACTTGCGGCTCTAGCTGGAAGGAAACGGCACGGCTGCGCCCCGGCGGAAGCAGGGCGATGTATTGCGGGTCGCTTTGCACCAGGTAGCCGGGGTCTTCATTAAGTACAGTGATGACATTTTCGGCGGGGGAACGGCCGTTGTTGGTCAATAGCAGCGTTACACTGGTCTGTTCACTAGAGACGATGCGCTTTGTTTTAAGCTGCACAACCAGAGTCGCTTGCCCGCGCAGCTCCGCACTGGCAGCTGTGGCCACCCCCATCCAGCGACGCACAATGGCTGCCGCCAACGTCTTCTCTATTCGCACAGAAAAGGCCGGGAGTGCTTGCTGTAGTTCACTCAACAAGTGAGTGGCTTCGTTGAGGTAAACCAGCCGGTCATCTGGCAAATCTACCCGTTCACTATCTCGCAAGTTGGTCATAATAGGCAGCAGCGCATCTAGCGTTGGTGGCCATTTGTCTTGTTGCTCTAAATACTCTAGCAAATGGACTAATTGGGGACGTAGCAGCGAAATTTCCGTGATGGTTGGGGCTCCTAGCAAGGCTTGGCTTGTTTGAAACAGACGTTGCCACCGTTCCAACTGCTGCCAGCCGAGGCGTTTTTCCTGTGCATCGTCCAGCGCACCCAAAATAATTGTGAGCCCCACGCGAGGCCGATCTGCCAGCAAAAAGAGGCCGTCGGCTAGGCTGCTTACCAACGAGTCTCCCTGATGTCGGGCACGGCTGGCTAAATAAATGAGAAAGTCCGGCGAGGCGTTGGAGAGATTGTAGCGACTTTCTAACAGGGTAAGCGTAGCTTCTGATTGGTTTTTTAGCTGTCGGTAAAAGCGGCGGGCGCGATTTGCAGGCAGTTGACTTTGACGCACCAAGACGAAGAGGCTAACGGCCGTTACCAAACCAAGTATTGTTAGTGTGGCGGTGGTAGGTGGAAGCAGGCTGTTGTTGGGAACCGCCACGCGGCTTGTGAGTGGGGTTAATTCACCCTGATAAGCGCCATCGTCGTAAGTAAGGCGATACGTGACCGAGCCGTCATTTTCGGGCAGTTCAGAGACAGTCCAGAAGGTGCGATCATTGCCGTTGGCAATAATTTTTGCTCCCTGGCTTTCCCAAATGCCCGTTGCCGGATTTAAAATTTCCAGACGTACCGTTACCTCATCTCCCTCTACATCTGTTACCGAAACGCTAAAGTTGTACTGCCCTTCCACCTGGGGAGCTGTGAGGAGCGGCGGATGATTTTCCTGAGCACGAAACAGTTGCACGACCCCGTTTTCTGTGATTACCAGCAAATCGGCCGCAATTTGCCCATCATTACGAATGACAAGCAAGTCGAACACGCCACTGGAGAGTGGAATTTCATCAATGAGCTCTGTCTGGTTCGAGTAAAGGTAGATGTATCCCTCACTACCTTCGCTATTGCCCACCACAAACTCTGGCTGTGCATCCCCTGTAAGATCACCCCAGTAAAGGCTGGTAATGTTATTAAGACCAATGAGTCGCCACACCTGTGTCGGTTCACTATCCTGTACGCGCAGGCGGCTTAATACTGCCTGGTCGGTGGCAATGAGAAACGATTCAGACGGCCCTTCTTCAAACGTTTCCTCGACGGCATCATTGGCAGGTATGCTAATGATAGGATTCCCTTCAAGCGGCACGGGCCAGGCGGGCATCCGAATACCGCGCCAGGTTAAGCCGGAAACTTCACCATTTACAAATACGAGCAGCCGGATAGCCAGTTCTTCCCCCGGCTGGTTTAGCTGGTAAAGATCGCTAATAGGGCTGGCATACGTAGCGATGATGGGTGCTGGGAATGGGCTGCGAATTTCAACGGCGTAAAGCTGGTTATCGGCGGCGGCAATGAGCATTGGCTCTTGGGTAATAAGATGGTTGGTTAGCAGCAGATGGCTGATTGGTTTGCCTGGTTGCCCCTCGCCGACGGTGCGTTCACGCCAAAGTTCTGCGCCAGCAGTGGAAAAGGCCACAATTTGCCCATCATGCGTGCCGACGATGATTTCGGGATCGTTCTGTTCGTTGACGTTTTGCAGCAGCAAACTGGTGATGTTGGCAGATAGGGGTGCCTCCCATATTTGCTCGCCATTGATGTCGCGCACGTCTACCCAACCTTCAAATATTTGCTCGTTATCTGGCTCTTGGACACTGTTGTTGCGTATGACTACAATTTGTTGGCTTTGGTTTGCTTCTAGCAGGGCCAGGTGGGTGATGATGCCACCAGGGGAGACGAGCCAATCCAGTTCATTTTGCTGGTTGAGGTAGTGTAAACGGCCGTCTCGCGCACCAATTACCAACTCATCTTCACCGTCCTGGTTAAAGTCCACCACTAAAATATCGCCCGGTTCCGAATCAAGTGAATAGCTCCACTCCGGGGCGATTTCGCTGGTGCCTGCCCCCAGCCCCAGCAGCTCTACGGTGGCAAAGCGGGCCAGAAACAGTTCGTAACGGCCGTCCTGGTTAATATCTAGTAGCCGGGTAAAGCCGCTGTCGTCCACCGCTTCGTAGGTGGCCAAGGTGCGCCCGGTAGGCCCCAGCAGCAGCACATCATTCCCACCATCAACTTCGGCTGGAGGAGCCAGGGCTGCGGCTAACAGTGGGGCATTTTCGCCGCTGCCTAGCCGTGCGGCCGTGAGCGACACAACGGCGCGATTGGCTTCAGTTGCCAGGCGACGAGTCCAAAGGCGGCTGCCGTTGGCCCGGTAAGCAACCACCACACCAACCTCGGTGCCCGCCAGCAATAATGGTTCCCCAGCGTGCTCGCCCACCGTCAGCACCGTAATTGCTTTGTTGAGGGTGCGTGGCCACCAGGCACGTTGCCGTTCAGAGTTGATGAGATGGATCTGCCCACCTTCTGAGCCAATGGCAAGTAGCGGTTCTCCATTTTCACCAAATGGTACGACTGCCAGGGTAGAAACGCGGTTGGGAATGGGGTGCTTGTCGGCCCAAATATCTTGCCCTTGCCCGTTGATGAGGCGCAGTTGGCTAAAGCGGAGGGTGGGGTTAAAGTAACCGAGGGCGATCTCTTGTTGGCCATCCTGGTTGAGGTCTAGCACGGTCATGACGGCCGGGTTGTCGCGTAGCGGATAACTGTTACTGTCATCCACCCATATGCGACTGCCAGTTTCGCTATACAGTTGCAGTTGGCCATCGTCAAACAATAGCAGCAGCTCATCACGGCCGTTTCCATTATAATCAAACGATTCGATTTGCCGTACCTGAATTTGGTATTGTGCCTGCCACGCCTGCCCAGCTTCTTGGCTGCCAAAGGCAAGTAATGCCTGGGGCGGGGCAAGTGTATTTAGCACGCTCGACCACAGCTCCCTCCCTTCGCTGTTGAGTACAGTGAGGTTACGCTCAGATACAAACGCGATCTCCATTGCCTGATCGCCGTCCAGATTTGCGGTGCCGATGGCTTGGACAATATCACCTGCGGCATGGCTCCATTGCAGATCGCCAACGGAATTCAGCAGCTCAATACGGCCGTTTTCTGCAGCTATCACAAATTCATCTACACCGTCATGGTTGATATCTTCATTAAGGATATGGTTGATGCGTCGAGGGGCAGAGTGACGCCAGTAGGCAGGATTTTGCTCCTGAGCAAATGCGGTTTGTGGAGGAGATTGCCAAAGAAGAAATCCAGTGAGGAGAAGCAGAAATAGAATTGGCCAACCGAAACGGCCGTTTTTACCAAAACCAGCCAGTTGTGTGGTGCCCCTTTTCATGTTTTTAACCCAGCGGTTCGGTAATCCGTAATCAGTAATTGGAAATTGGATTACCGTTTACTGGCCTACTGGCCCTCAGGTGGTCGCAGCGCGTAGCCCACGCCACGCTCACTGATGATCCAGGTGTCGAAGGGGGAGATAGCCCGCCGCAGCCGCTTGATGAGCGTTTTGAGTCGGTCTGGGTCATCAACGAGAACATCCCCCCAAACGGCCGTTTCCAAATCGTCCCCGTGCACCACCTGGCCTGCGTTTTGGCACAGGCTCACCAAAATGGCAAATTGGGAAGTCGTCAGGCTCAATTCCTGACCCTGCCCCCAAACCTGATGCCGCTGTTGGTCAATAACAAATGGTCCCGCTTGGATGAGCCCGGCAACCTGCTGGCGGCGCACATAGCGGCGCAAAATGGCACTGGTGTATTGATAACCGTCGTCACTGGCCGTCAGCAAGCACTGTTGTTCCAGCAGGCGCAGGCTGTCAATCGGCCCGTCAGCAATGGCCAGTGCGTACTGTTCTTCAGCGGTTAGGTTTTGCCACAGATAGCCCAGGTGAGAATTAGCCTCTACTTCGATGGGGTCGTCTAGCTGGGCAAACTGTTCTTTACTCTCCAACGTGGCTCCCTGGGTGAGTGCCTGGAACGCATGGTAGGCAGCGATATGCAAAAAGAAGGGATGCGGCCCTACCAAATAAATCAAATAGTCAATGAGTTCTTTTGAAAACGAGCAGTCGCTATTTTCCAACCGATTCCGAACCATCTGTTGGCTGGCTTCGGTGCTGAAAAGCCCCAGCGGTAAGGTGACAAAAATGTTGAAGAACGGTGAACTAAGAATTTCTTCTTCGGCGGTGATGGCAAAAAGCGGCCGTTGACTGGCCGTGAGGTAAGCAAGACCATATTTGGTGGTTAGCCCCCGCAGCCGGGCAAAAAAGTAGGGGGTAAGCTGTTCATTGGCGGCCAACAGTTCAAACTCATCAAGGAGAACGACGACGGCCGTATCTTGCTTGTGAATCTGGTGTAAAACGCGGTCTAAAGCCCGGTAAGTACCGGGGGATTGGTTGGCTTTGATAGTGATCCCGGCATCTTGGGCAGCATCTAGCAGACCATCCAACAAAGCCTCATAAATTTCTTCTGGGGGTGAACCGCCAAACTCTTGACAATCAATCAAGACAAACAAAGCGTGGGGTGGATCGAGCTGCATTTGGGCGCGCACTGAAGCCCGCGAAAGGTGGATGAGTAGAGAGCTTTTACCAATGCGCCGCGGGCCAATCAGCGAGACGCTTTGCCCGTTCCGCAGCAAGCCCAAAATTTGGCTAATTTCTGCTTCCCGGTTGTGGAAATCTGGGGCGCGACGGATTGCGCCTCGGTGATAAAAAGGATTGTCAACGCTCGTGTTCCCGATCATACCGTAATTGTAGCGGGGAAATGTGAAAAGGTAAAATTTGGTGGCAACTGTGTGACAGCTTTTGCGGAAATTCGGGCAAGTTCATTGCTAGAAATTGTAAGGGGCAGCTCGGGTTAATTTAGGAAACGGCCGTTTCTTCCTTAGGCGCCAATCTGAAAACGCCAATTAGTAAGGGGAAGACGATGAGATTGATGGCTGCCAAGAGCCGAAAGACGTTGATGAAGCCAATGTTGTCTGTTAGGCCAGTGGCCACGCCGTCGCCAATGGCCGAGCCAATGTTAGAGACGGCCATGGAGATGGCAAACATGGAGCCAGCAATGCGGGCGTCGGTGCGCGTCATGGCGAGCACCATGTAAGTGGTCCAGTGCAGCCCCAACACAATGCCCCAAAAGGTGGCGAGGGTGAGAACGGCCGTAATTGATCCCGCAAAGCTAAACACCAGCCCGCCAAGCGAAACCAGACCCGCTACCAGCATCGCTGTTGTGCGGCGACTGGTTCGGCTAATGAGCCAGCTTGTGATTAAAGCCCCGACCACCGTGCCAACACCCTTGAGTGCCCCGTAGGTGCCAATTTGCGTTTCTATCGCCGCCAGTTCATCGCTCATGTAGAACGTTACCAGTCCCTCAATGCCCTGGTACGCAATCCAAGACAAAATGCCATACGCCGCAAAAATTAAATATTGCGGCTGGAGCAGTGCGCTAAAGGCGCGCCATTCAAAGCTGGGCTTGGTGGCATCGCGGGGCGGTTCCTGCACTTGCAGCACCCAAAAAAGCGGGATCGCCATCAGCAGGGCGATGATCATGAAGACCCAAAAGTAGCCCAACGTCGTGGCAATCCAGCCAATAAGCAGCGACATCACAATGATGCCAATGGCGCGGCCACTGGTCATGATGCTTTGCACACGACTTTGCTCTTCCAATGGCGTAATGTCTACCGCCAGGGCATCGGCTGTTGTGTCAAACAGAGCAACGGCAAATGAAGTTGCCAAAATTAGGATGAGGAAGAGGGTGTAATTTTCGCCCGGATTGATGAATCCTGCCAAAAAGATGCCCGCCATGCTGATGATGAGGGCAACAACGATGTAAGGTAGGCGATGGCCGCGCCCAAACAGATTGACCCGGTCGCTCAACATGCCGTAGAAAATTTTGAAGATGAACGGCACCAGCAGCAGCGTAAACAGCAGACCAATTAGATCGGCATCAATGTTGAAGGTGTTGAGGTAAGGCTTGGCAAAGTTGCCCGTAAAAGCAACAATGATCCCCTGTACAAAGTAGAGCATACCAAACATCAGGTAGCGGAAATTACGTGAGCGGTCTGTAACAAGGTTGCCAAAAGCTGAGGCGGGTATGTTCATCTGATTTGTCCTGTTGTGGCGTAGTGATTACTAGAGCAGAGTGTATCCGAAAGCGGCCGTTTGGACAGGGCGAGTTCACGGCCGTTGCTATCCGCAAATTATTCTCCGGCCGTGTGGATAGTGACTGCAACGCCACCGCTGCCGCGCTGGACATGGTAGCAATGCCCAGCGCCGAAAATTTGGTGGGAACGGCCGTTTACCATCAACATCGTATTTTCATCAATCGCCCAGCCTTCAGCTACCAACCCTAGCTCGACCGCATGGATGAGCCGGGAAAGTGTTCCCATTTGGCTGGCGTGTACGTCTACGGCAAATGGCACCAGGCTCAGGCCAGGGCGCACGGTAAGCGGATCGATCCCTTCGCCTGCGCCCATAAATAAAATCTCCCGCGCTACGTTTTGCCGAGTAGCTTGCCAGCCACCCAAAATGGCCGACTGTGCGGCAATCGCCGCTCCCGCCGACGTGCCCCCATAAGGAATCCCAGTCTCTTGCAAGTAGCGCGTCCAAGAGGTATCGGCACAAACTGCTTGATGATAGGTTGGGGTCATGCCGCCGCAAACAAACAGCCCGGCTGGGTTGGCTTGGGCAACCATTTCATAGGTGAGGGGCTGCGCGGCCGTTACAAACAGGGGGAGTAGCTGCTCGATTGGTACGTTGACGGCCGTAAAAATTACACTATAGGCTTGCCAACTTTCTTGTGCGGCCGTTTCATCCACTTCAGCAATCACCAAAGCCAATTTGTTTGTTGGCTGGCGCAGTGCTGCGGCCGCAAACAGCCCAAAGGTCGCCACACGGCTTTCAGCCTTATCTCCTCCACCATGTAAAAAGATTTTGCCTGCCATTTGAGCGTCTCTCCGCATTTCTTGGGCACTTGATTGATAAGGAAGATTCTAGAGGGTGGTTGTCGATTCAGCAAGGGGGACAGAACGCTAGCGTGTAAGGGCTTAGGGGGTTTGGTTTGAAAATTTTGCTTGACAAGCCGGCTTGGATTTTGTACTATATCGCTGTACGATACATCGCGACGCGACTAACTTGTTAAACAAGGAATAATATATGACAGAGCCTACTAATCCAACTCCCGAAAGTTTTTTACCCTTATCGCCTGCTGTCTTTCATATCTTGCTAGCTCTGGCTGATGAGGAGCGGCACGGTTATGGCATCATGCAGGAGGTCAAGTTTCGTACGGGTGGCCAGGTGCATTTGGTGCCAGGTACCCTGTATGGCGCCATTAAGCGGCTCTTGAAGCAGAAGTTGATTGAAGAGATGGATGAACGTCCTGATCCAGCGCTTAATGATGAACGCCGTCGCTATTATCGCCTGACAGAATTTGGGCAGCGGGTATTGAGTGCGGAAGCGGCTCGTCTGGCTCGGATGGTGGCGCAGGCGCAAGCGAAACAGCTTTTGCCCGGTTGGTCGCCGAATCCTGCTTGGAGAGGTTGATGATGTTGTCTCCGGCAAAATTGTTGGCTCTTTCCAATCGCGTTTACTGTTTGCTGCTGTATCTGTATCCAGTCTCTTTTCGTCGCGAGTATGGCACCCATATGGCGCAACTGTTTCGAGATGATATGCGCGGCACGTTGCGGGACGATGGTAGATTGGCCGTGGTGGGTTTGTGGCTTTTGGCCTTTTTTGATTTGCTGAAAACGGCCGTTGCCGAACATTTCTGGGAGATATTTCACATGCCTATTGAAAAATTAACACGTTGGAGTGGTCTTGCGGCTGCTTTGGGCGGTGCGTTTTTTGTCTTCATAATGTATTTTGAAGTTCCAGTAAACGAAAATTCCCTCTTTCGTTGGACTCTATTGCCGATGTTGCTCCTTTGGGGAGTGGCGTTAACCGGCCTTTACCGGCGTCTGCCAGCTGGGTCTTCTGCAGGCAACAAAATGACCTTCGGTTTAGCTTTGATTAGCCTGTTGCTTTTGGGGGCCGGAGCCTTCACGTTTTGGCTATCTGATCCCGATTTACCTTGGTATTTACTCGGCATTGGTTTCTATGGTCTGGCCATAGGTATTATCGGCATGGGCATTATTGCCCTGAAGCATCAGGTGCTGGGTGTCTGGCGCTTTGTACCCCTAATTTTGGGCGGTGTTTTCCTCGGTTTCATGGTCATCGCTACTATTGCACAACAATTATCATTAGCTTTTCTCATTCTCAACGGCGTTGGCTGGTTACTGCTGGGGATGGCACTTTGGCAAGAATACAGGGAACCACTAGAGCCAGGCTTATTTGCCTGAGTAGCATGAGAGATTGATATGTTTCCATCAGTTAAATTACTGACCCTTTCCAATCGTATTTATTGCCTGCTGCTATATCTGTATCCAGCTTCGTTCCGTCGGGAGTATGGCACCCACATGGCACAACTGTTTCGGGATGATGTGCGCGGCACATTGCAGGAAAGTGGTGGGTTGGCCGTGATGGATTTGTGGCTTGTGGCGTTTTTTGATTTGCTGAAAACGGCCGTTGCCGAACACTTCTTGGAGCTATTTCACATGCCCATTGACAAATTAACACGTTGGAGTGGCCCTGTGGGGGCTGTCGGCGGATTGCTTTATGCTGTGGGCGTTGCTTCGATTATCTACGGCGCCGCTCCCTTTACGATATCACTATTGGCAACAGTGCCTCTTTTGGCATTAAGGCTATTTGGACTTTATAAATGTTTGCCAGCAACAGAGAGCCGCTTGAACACGGTTGCCTTTGCTGCATCTGTGAGTGGGTTGCTCCTGAGCAATATTGGCTCAGTGATTTTAGTTTGGTCATCTAATCCGCGAAGCAATTGGGACAACATGATATTTATTGGTTTGGGTCTGTGGATTATGGGATTTGCTGGTATGGGGGCTATCGCTCTCGTGAATCGTACGCTAGGTCGCTTGAGTTTTACCCCGTTGTTGGCTGTGGTCGCCTTAACTGGTATGGGATCATTATACGGCACTGATCCCACTTCACCCATTGGGATTACACTGCTGACTACTTATGCGGCTAGTTGGATATTGTTGGGCGTGGCTCTTTGGCAGGCAAACCGGGAACCGCTAGAGCCAGGAACATTTGCGTGAAGGAAGATTAAGATGAAGCGAGTTGCTGGAATTGTACTGATTCTTGGCGTAATCTGTTTTATGATCGGTGTGTCTCGCCCCGTCATTCTCGATTACTTCGGCCCAGGCATGGGCTCCAAGGCGCAGCTTATTCGAGAAAGCCCTGACCAATGGCAATTCGGCAACTTGATGATGGGCTTTGGTAGCATCATCGTCGCAGTGGGTGTTGCGACATTCACATTGGCACTAAGGTCAAGAAGCGAAAGCAAACGATTATTTCTAACGGCCGTTGCTTGTGCATGTTCGATTTCACTCGCGGCTGCTTATTGGATGATAGTATCTTATAACCGATCCGTCCTGCCACCTTTAGTTACAGCAAAGAGTATAAGGCTTCCTGATTGGACATGGCCTGCATTTAACATTCTTATGCCACTCGGCATTGTCTTGTTAGGGTTTATCATCATGCAAAGATATTCAAAATGGGGCGGGGGCTTGATAATGGCCATTGAAGTGATCTCTGTCGCTACACAGCAAATCATTACGCAAGATATTATTCCAGGAACCCATTTTCTCCCGCTTCTGATTGCAGGAATTTCCCTCCTTATTTTTGGAGGAGTAGAAAATACACAAAATCCGGTTCGTATGACATAAGACATTTCATTGACTTTGAGTGAGGGAGTGACTAAACACAAAGGCATGGTATAAAAGGCACATGAACCAATGTCCGCACTGTCACCGAACAGATTCTCAAGTTAGAAATGGCAAAACTGTGGCTGGTAGCCAAGTATTCAAATGCAAAGCCTGCAATCGTAAATATGTACCCCAGCCTCAGCCAAATGGCCATCCAATTGCCATCCGCCAACAAGCCATTCGCTTGGTCTTGGATGGCAATAGCCAACGTCAGGCAGCACGACATCTAGGTGTTGCGCCACAGTCGGTCGCTAATTGGCTTAAAGCATACGCTGATAAGTTGCCATCAACCTTGCCCGGCCCTAATGAACCAGTGGAAGTAGCTGAACAGGATGAGCTCTTCACCTTTATCGGTGAGAAAAAAACGAAATCTACATCATGACCGTTGTAGACCGGCAAACCCGCTGTTTTCTAGGGATTGAGCCCGTTTTGCAACGCACGCAGGCAGTGGCACAAAAAATGATTGATGAGGCGCCTGCCGAGCAGTATTACAGTGACAAGTTCCCTCTGTACGACAGTTTGATTTATCGTCGCGGCTACCATTTATCGCTAAGAGATAAGAGCGAAACGTACTCAGTTGAAGGAGGCAATGCGGAACTGCGACACTATCTCACTCGACTAGTCAGAAAGAGCCGTTGCTTCTCACGCAGCTTGGTTTGGTTAAATCGTCATGTGAAAGCGTTTGCTCATGCCTGGAACCGACGTCAGTTGCACAATCGGATGCGGCCGTTTGACAAGAAACATGTGATTGAGTTCGTATGCCTACAGAATTAGCCACTCCCTTGAGTGATGACAAATGACAATTTGTGCTAACCTCCCGTATTTGAACGGGTAGTCGAGGACATTTAGAAAGGTGTTGATATGCAATTTCGACAAGAGGCTGACAGAATTACGGGCTGGTTGGCCATTGGGATCGCTGGGGCTATCGTCATCACAATCGCCTTCTTGATTCTCTTTTTTACGATTGGGACACCTTACGGAAAGGCCAGTGACATTTCGATTGTCCCTGCCGCATTCCTCAGCGCAGTTCTGGCGTCCCGTCTATATGCCATAAATCGTCGTCGATTATCTCAATCCGTGGCACTTAACTCGATTGTCCTTGCCTGGGCGGGGGCGATAGGAGTCTCCATTGGCAGTTTTCTGGTGGTGTCTGGCAATACCGGATACTTCCTCTCCGGTTTAGTGAGTGCACTGGGCTGGGCATTCGTTGGTGTGTGGCTTTTCCTTGCCTGCATGGCAAGGCTCCGACCCATTGCTGAAACTTCAGCGCTGCGGCGCTACGGGCTTTTAACCGGGCTGACGATGATGGTTGGCTTTGTGGCACTACCAGGCATCCTGGCGCAAAGCGATTTGCCCTCTCGTGCATCAATTCTGGATAATATTGCGGTTAGCAGCAATGGCTTCACCTATCTGCTTTTGCTCATCTGGGGATTGTGGGTGGGTCGAAGGGTGTTCAGAGCAGGTAGTTAGCATTTTCGTGCTGTTAGGCCGCTTAGTTGGATCAAGTAAATTAAACGCATCTGTCCTTACCCGCAATAACTGGAAACGCTGCTGTCTCTCAAAGCGTCTGTGATCGATAGACTAAATGATCGCCCCAAGTCACTTACAGGAGAAAGAGGCATATGACACGTAGAATATCCGGCCTGTTTATGTCAGTCGGTGCGCTCGTTTTCATAATCGGCGTTACACGTCCGGTGATTTTGGACTTCGTTGGTGTTGCATCGTCCTGGCATCGGCGTCAGCTCATAGAGCTAAATTACGGAGAGTGGCTGTTCGGAAATTTAGGCATGGGTGTGGGTGGCCTTATCATCGGCGCCGGGATCGTTATTTTTGCCTTCGCCGTGCATAAAAGAACGCCAAACTGGATTTACAGATTGCTGGCCTATGCAGCGGCAATCACAGGAATCGTTGCAACCTTTTGCTGGATGTATACCAGGGTTGGTCACCTTATCGTGCCGACAGAGGTCGTTGTTTTCGGTCTTCCAGAGAGTTACAACATCGCATACGATCTTTATACCGGCTTGATCATCTTGAGTCTCATCCTAACAGGTTTTGTGACTTTATTAACCTTTTCGCGGATTGGGGGCGTACTTATCATGGCGGCCGAAATTGGTGTGGTATGGATCGCGCTGGCGCTTTGGAATGAGATTATTCCCGGTGTTCATCCACCCGCCGCTTTTGTGGCGGGCGTTATCCTCATGATTGCGCCATCGCTCGAACTACGCCGCAATACCGAGCCATTATTGGATACATCACACTGTTAATACGGCCGTTTCCAAGCTCCACAGTGGGTCTGTTAAATATGCCTGCTGGTGGACGGCCGTTCAGGAGAACATTCTCATGCGAAAAACCTTGAAGAGGCTTGGTGTCATTTTGGGCAGCTTAATTGGTCTCATTGTCATTGCCGTTGTGATTGTGTTAGGCATTGGTCGCGCCCGCTTTAACGAGACGTATGACGTTGCTGTACCATCTTTGGAGATTCCCACAGATGAAGTTGCTTTGGCCAGAGGTGAGCATTTGGTAACGGCCGTCACCCATTGCGGCTACTGTCATGGTGACGATCTTGCTGGCGATATTGTCGTCAACAACCCCAATGCCCAGGGAGTCATCGTCGCACCTAATTTAACGGCTGGCGCAGGGGGCGTTGGGGCAACCTACACCAGTGAAGATTGGGTTCGCGCCATTCGTCACGGCGTGACACCTGCCGGGCGCAGCGTCATCATTATGCCCTCTCTCTTGTTTAATGTGATGAGCGAAGCAGATTTGGCCGCGATGGTTGCCTATCTCCAAACCATTCCCCCGGTTGACAATCTGTTGCCAGAGAGCAAACCAGGACCCATGTTTTATGCCTTAATTGGGGCGGGGCCGCTGGCTGAAGGTCTGTCGGGACGGGTGATTGATCATTCTGCGCCATTTACACCGGCATTGGCCGAAGGGGAAACGGCCGAATATGGCGAATACTTCGTGGCACTTGGTCAATGTACAGCTTGTCACGGAGCAGAACTGGCCGGTGGGCAGGCGTGCCGAGACTGCCCCATTGGTCCAAATCTCACCTCCGGTGGCGAACTACCGGGCTGGACGCAGAACGACTTTTACACGGCGATGAGAACGGGGATGCACCCAAACGGCCGCCAGCTCAGCGAGGTCATGCCCTGGCAATACTTCCAACACATGACAGATACCGAACTGGCGGCAATTTGGGCATTTTTACAGGCTCAACCGGCGCTAGCTAGCCAAATGCCTTGAGGAGAGAACACGCATGAAAAGTGAATCTACGACTATTGTGACAGGAATGGCCGTTCAGGAGATAGAATCATGATCAACACAAAATCTAATGTTGAAAATCACTTTGTTCGCCTCCGAATCTTGTTTGAGCCCAATCAATTTTTAGGCAGTGTGCTGGTGGGTATTGTTAGCGGAATCGCGGGAGGGCTTGCAGTGGGAGTTGCCGCTCGCATTTCCATGCGAGCCGTGGCCTTATTGGCCGATATGCCTCCCAGTTTTTCCTTCGATGGCACATTGACCATTATTGGCCTTGGCGCACTATTCGGCGCACTGGCTGGTGTGGTTTACGGATTTGTCTTGCCGTTTTTACCGGGTTCAATCAGAGAAAAGGGGTTGGTTTTTGGGGGGATATTTTCTTTACTTATCACCTTCATCATCTTGTTTATTCAAACAGAAGGTGAACTGGCGCTAGTATCCAAATGGGTCTTATTCGCTCTGTTTGCCTCACCGCTATTGGTTTATGGTTTTGTTTTGGGTCGGGTGGCAGCCTGGGTGGTTCCCAATAACGCGAAATTAGTTGGGGAAAGCGGCCGTTTCGCCCAAACGGCCGCCCTCATAACCATCGCTGCCGCCATAGCGCATGGTCTTATTGAACTCACTCTGGTCATCTTTTATCCGGCCGTTTCCAATTTAGGCTATGATGCCTCAGCTTTTTTAGATAACGCTGCTGGCGCCACCTTGTTGTTGATGGCAATCACCGGCACGGCTGGGTTGCTGCGTTCAACCGCAACGGGCAAAAGCGTCATAGCTAAGATCGGTTTGGGTTTGGCTTTATTGATCCTATCTCTGCTGGGCTCAGGCACAATCAGCGAGGGCTCGAACACAGTAGAATTGCACGGACTTGTAAGAATAATGACGCGCCTGGAATTTGATGAGAATCTCGCGGTGCTACTCGCTTTTTTCTCGGTAGGTTTGTCAGGCTTAGTATTGGCCGGAATCGCTGCCTTACGGGCACAGCGTTGGCAGGGCTGGCATCGATATAGTCCACTGTTGGTGGGAGCGTATCCTTTTCTAAGCCTGCTTTTCCTGCATCCCGCTCTGTTCCCGGCCTTGTTAGAAATTCCAATTCAAAGCCGCAACCAACTGGCACATGGGATAGGCGCACTTTTTGCCCTGTGTTGGCTTATGCTAGGCATTGCTTTACGCGCAGAAACGGGTCAGATTGGGTCAAATGAAATCGATACCTGATTAGGTATTCATTTTACGACTCAGCTTTGCCTAGACCTGCTTCCCGCGCCTTGACGATGGCTTGGCTGCGGCTGGCGACCTGTAGCTTGCTAAAGATGCTGGACACTTGATTGCGAATCGTTTTGGGGTTGAGAACAAGCTTTTCGGCAATAGCGGTATTGGTTAATCCTTGCGCTAGGAGTTCCAAAATTTCCCATTCACGCGGTGGCAATTTCCAAATCGCTTCCTCGCGCAGCGCAATCGTGCCTGTTAATACGCCATCGGCAAAAGTCACCAGATGAATAGGGATACCGCTTCGGTTTGCTTCCAAGACAAAATCTTGAGCAATATCCATCAGTGTGCGCCCTGCGTAATAGTCCGGCCTTGGGTTTGAAACCATATGCTTAGGGTAGGAATAGTCTTAGGGCAATCTGCGAGAGAGGTGATTTTAATCGTGTGCTGTTTTTGCATTAATGCCAGGGGCCTTGCAATGCACCCAACTCCCGCATCATCTCGGCTGAGTTTGCTTGAGAATGTTGTTGGACAATTACACCGTCTACAACCCGGTGAAACATCAACACTTCCGTTTTTATGCGCTTGTTCGTCGCTGGAATGCCCATGAAGGTGCCGGTATGCGTCTGGTGATAAATCGCTTGCGTTGCTACCCAATCGCCATCACAAAATTGAAGCGGAATCTCTGATTCCACATCCGAAAAAGCAGTCGCTAGCATTTCCAACATGGGAATCTCTTCAGCCAATCCCGGATGTTGCCGTGCTACCTCCACATTCCTTGAGAGAATCAGTTCTTTTACCAATGTCATTTTTTCTTCATTTGTCATCTTGAAAATCTCCTTTTAGAAATTCAAACTACCGATATTCAGGTTAAGTTTCGCTCTTGCCCAGACCCGCTTCGCGAGCCTTGACAATGGCTTCGCTACGGCTGGCGACCTGTAATTTGCTAAAAATGTTGGAAACTTGATTGCGGATAGTTTTAGGGCTAAGCACCAGTTTCTCTGCAATGGCTGTATTGGTTAATCCTTGCGCCAGCAGTTCCAAAATTTCTCGCTCGCGGGGTGTCAATTCAGGAAATGGCTCTGCTCTGGCCGAATCGGTGGTCGCCATTTGCCGACCGCCTTTCATAAAAAAGTCCATCATCTGTTCCGCTACGCCGGGGCTAAAAATCACTTCGCCATTGGCGACCGCGCGGATGGCGCGGAGCGTTTCGTCGCCCTGCGCTCCTTTGAGCAAATAGCCCCGCGCCCCGGCCTGCATAGCGGTAAAAACGGTGTCGTCGTCGAACATGGTAATGATGAGAACGGCCGTTTCCCGCAAACTATCTATAATCTGCTTCGTCGCTTCAATGCCGTTGATGCCCGGCATGTTGATGTCCATCAAAACGACATCTGGCTGGAGGGATTGGGTGAGGGTTACGGCCGTTTCGCCACTTTCCGCCTCGCCCACAACCACCATATCGGGCTGGGCTTCCAACAATGCCCGCAGGCCAAAGCGAAACACGGGATGATCATCGGCAATGAGAATGTGAATGGATTCCTCAGACATCATTTACCTCCAGCGGCAACTGTGCTTGCACCTGCGTGCCTCCTTCCGGTAAAGATTGTATCATGCAACGGCCGTTCAGTTCTTCAGCCCGTTCGCGCATCGAATTCAACCCCACACCTGCCTGATATTTCGGCGACAGCCCTTGTCCATCATCCTGAATGGTCACAGTAAGGGTGTTGTCGGTGCAGTCCAGGCGAATGGTGCAGGTGTTGGCCTGGGCATGGCGCACGACGTTGGTCATCGCTTCTTGGGTGATGCGGTAAACGGCCGTTTCCACCGCCGCTGGTAATGCTGGCAAGGGGCGGTGGAGATCAAACGAAAAGCGCAACTCTTCAGTTTCTAAACGGTTAGCACTTTGCTGCAATGCCGCCACCAAGCCCAAATCATCCAGCGTGGGCGGGCGCAGCGCATACACCAGACGGCGCACGTCCACAATCGCTTCCTGCGCCTGTGTCTGCAGAGAAGCCAGCAGGTCACGCGCTTTTTGGGGATTGGTTGTCATGAGTTGACCAATCGCCTCCAGCCCCAGCGTTTGGCTGGCAAGTTGTGGGCCTAGCCCATCGTGCAAATCGCGCCGCAAACGTCGCCGCTCATCTTCACGCGCCGTCACGATGCGCTGGCGCGACTGGCGCAGTTCGTCTGATAGCTGCACGGCACGGACGGTGCTGGCAGTGAGGGCGGCGATGGTGTGCAAAAGTTGCTGTTCGTGGCGATCGAATGATCCACCTTCATCACGCGGCGCGACGGCCAGACGCCCAATTGTCTTGTTCTGGTAGGTCAGCGGCATCATTTCGATATGTTTGGGCGATTTGCCCCAGACGGCGACGGGGTCGAACTGATTTTCGGACACGGGCAGCCAGATGGCGGCGTGGGGGATTTTGAGGGTGTGGGCGATGGTTTGGACAAGATTGGCAAGAATATCGGTTGAAGCGGCCGTTTCCATCTGTTGGGCCAATCGGGTTAATACGGCCGTCGGGTCATCCCGCTCGCCGTACAACAATCGGTTCACGCCGCGCTGTAACCCGTCACGCAACGGCTGAAACAAGACGGCGATGATGCCCGTCGCCACCAAGCCGATGAGGGGGTTGGTTTGGATCTGGAACAACAGCCCTAGCCCGCCGACGATGCCGATGTATATGGCGACGATGAGTAGTGTCAGCCCACCATACACCAGCGTGCGGTTGAGGATGGGGTTAATGCCCCACAAGCGGCGGCGAAAAACGGCAAAGCCAAAGCAAATGCCAAGTGCAAACTGGCTCAGATGAGACAAGGTATCTTGCCCCAACTCCCAATAGACAGCTTGTTGACCATTGGAAAGGGGATAGCTACCAGTAAAGGTTTCATACAGGTCAAACACGGCAAAATCAATCAAAAAATTAAAGGCGATGAGCACCATGCCTAAGGTAATCCATTTGATTTGTTGCCGCTGAATGGCTGTTGCTTGCTGTCGATAGCGAAAAATAATGATGCCAATCCCCAGCAGTACATAAACAAAGGGAACCAGGGAATGAAGGGGAAAGAGCCAGTTGCCCATCGCAAATATGGTTTCTGGCAGAAAAATATTGCCGGCCGATAACAGCAGCCAACTGCCAGCTAACCAGCGTGACCAGCGCGGCACAAAACGGCCGTTTGGAAAGAGGCAAGCAAACAAGAATGCACCACACACCAACAAGTAAGTAAGAATGGGCGAAAAAATATGCAGTGCGGGATATGGTGAAAATTCTTCAAGCCACCAGCCACCCCACTCCCAAAAAGGATTGAACCATGTGCCAGAAATGCCAATCACCAACAATAAACCAGCGAGCAGTAAAATGCGTAACTCTTGGCTATGCCGCCGCACCAGCAAGAGACTAAGCATAAAAAAGGGAAGTGCGGCAATGACACGCAAGCCAACAAAATAACTTTCAAAAGCAACGGCCGTTACCCTTAGATCGGCAATTGCTTGAAACCATTCAGTGCACCAGTTGCCCTGGGCTGCCCATGCTGCATTGTAGATTGAATCACAGCCTGAAGTGCCTTGCATAAATTTGTACCATAAGCTGGTACTAAACATACCCAAGCAAATCAAGAACAGCAGCAGGTAAAGTAAACGACTAGCAAAGAGCAGACGGCCGTTTAAGCGAATAGGCATCGGTGTGCTTAAACTGTTCATGATTGCATTCCTTTTGTTTACGGTACTCCTACTGCGTACATTATTTACAGCAGATCGCCATTGGTTTGATCGGCCGTTAGCAAAAACGTGATCTGGTGGCCGATGGTTGGGTTTCTGATGGTTTTATTCATTTCCATATCTACCTTAAATAGATAACTTCTGTTTGGAACCACCGAGAGCAAGCAGGATGGTTAGGACAGTCCAGATGATTGTAGGAGGCAATCCTTGGGCTGTGGTGTAAATGTCCAAGAGTAGGATCAAAGCAAATGTTAGAACGTGCAAGATACCGAATAGTAACAAGAATTGATATTCCCCTTTTCTGATCTGCCCACGCACAGCAGTCGCTAGACATAGAAACGCGATAGCTAGATCGGTTGTGCCGTGAATCATGGCTGTGGCGCGATCGGGCAGCGATATCTGCAATAGCGACTCGGCAGGTGAGGGAGCTAGCGCATAGAGAACACCAATAAAAATGAGATAGATGCCAATGATCAATAAAGTAATACGTAGGAAACGGGTCATGATTACCTCCAAAGGTTAGATGTTTCTCGTTTTCTAATCGCTTTAGGCTTTGTCAAGAAAATAACGATCCAGAGCAAAGAACTAAAGCCTCAAGCCAATTCAAAAAAATCCTTCAATTCTGGATAATTTATTTTTTAAATTGGCCTTATTCTTTCTGACCATCTGTCCGAAAATGCCTTAACAACTTGCGCATGAAAAAACGCTTGTGCTCATCAGGAAACGCTTCTAGCGTGCCAAAAATTTCATAGCCACATTTTTCATAAAATTCGGGAGCCTGAAAGCTAAAAGTGTCGAGGTAGGCACTATGGCAGCTGCGCCGCCCGCCCTCTGCCTCAGCCATATCCATGAGCTGCTTGCCATATCCTTGGCCGCGCAGGGTCTCGTCCACCCACAGGCTGCCAATTTGGAGCCAGCCGCGCCCCGCTTTGGCGATGAGGCCACCGAGAATACGGCCGTCCGCATTACGCAAATAAACGGCAAAATAGCTGTCGCTGGCAGCGGGAGCAAATGCCTCATTATACTGGCGTAGCCCTTCACCAATGATTTTCAGTGCATCGGGTTTGGGTGAGAGGTCAACTTCGATACTTATAAAATCCATTAGTTTGACGTCACGGGCTTGAGGATAGCCACTGGCAGTAGGCTAACTATTAGATAGTCCCGGGCCAATTCTGCCCCACTGCCGCTGTTAATCTTATCGCTGAAACCATACAATAAGCCATGGGTGCAATCTGGATTGGACAATGTTGATTTCCAATTTTCAACTTCTAATGTGATATGCCCAGATTTGGTGTCAATTCGTACAGTCAAAGAGTCTCTTTCATGCGGATTAAATGGATAGGGGGTTGCCGAAACAGTGCCTTCTAAGGGATCATTATCAGTTTTTCCGGGAAAGCCAAACCGCTCCTGATTTTCATAAAGCGTTGCTGTGCCCATCAAATATTGGCGGACTATTTTAAGTTGGCCTTCAGCATATCGAACGACGCCACCCATGACACTTGCTGAGAGAGCAAGCTGTATGGTGTGATCAAAATCATCTCCCTCCGGTTTGTTCTTAAGCCATTGTGCTAATGACCCTAAAAACTCAGTACAGGACACTGTGTCATTACTATTTATCTGACCAACTTTCTTTATGGCTTGTGTTATTGTCATTTTGAACTCCTTTGTATTTTTCTTCAAAAGTGATCTGGCCGATTAATTTAGCTATCGCCACGCTCATGCGTGTACTCCTTCAGCCAAAATGTTTTGGTAGACGTTGCAGTTGCGATGTAGAGGGGGACGAATGGCGAAGCCCAAAAGCAAAACTACTGTACCGCCCATTAGCAATCCCAGCCATAGAACGGGCAGAAGGGATGGCGTAGCTGGCATCACAGATTCCATTGCTGCGCTTGCGGGTGTTGGCACGGGTTGAGGGTCTGGCTGACTGGCTGGCTGGGTATTGCCGGATGCGGGAGCAGGTGTAGCTTTGGCCGGAGCCGCGATGGCCACCGGTACAGCCACAGGCTGCAGCTGATTGTTCGTACTCGTCCCGTTTGCTGAATTCCCTGCGGTCTGCAAACTGGTCAGTTCCAAAATCAGGAAAAAACCAATCAATCCGATAGCTATAAACCGTGCGAATCGTTGTTTGCTCATCATTTGTCTCCTTTGCGAAGTGATAAGCATACGATACACGTCCCCGTGTCCCGCTGTCATGAGGCGGGCATCACGACTTGGTGGGACACAATGTCCTTAATTTACTTTTGTGTGGGGTAGGGGCAGACAAATGTATCTACGTGTTGGGTGCACACGAGGGTGGGCGCACGCGGGAATGTGCCCTACCTTTCTGTGTTTTGTAGATAGTGGTACAGCACGCCCATCACCGTGGCGGGTTCGGCGTCGCGCTCTTTGTTGTAGCTGCGGGTGGCGCGGCTGCGGCTGAGCTGCAAAAAGCGGCGGGCGCGGGTGATGCCCACGTACAGCAAGCGCAGCCGCTCGGCAATAATGTCTATGTGGGCGGATTCGGTGGCGGAACGGCCGTTATAAATCCCCGCATCCCCTTCCATCAAATACCGCAGCTGGGCCACCACTTCGGCCGTGGGATCGCCGCCCAAAATGTCGCTAACCCCCATAAAATACGCATCCAAATTGCTGGGAACCCAGGTGCCATCGACGCCAATCATAAAGACCGCATCCCACTCCAGCCCCTTGGCGCTGTGCTGTGTGGTAAGCGTGACGCGCCCCGGCACTGGCTCGTAGCCAAAATCGGTGGGGCTGCTCAGCGGCAAGCTGCGCCGTCCGCTCACAATGTTGCCCAGCTCGGCCACCAACTCCGGCAGCCGCCAATCGGGCTGGCTGTCTCGCCAGCGGCGCAGCAGGGTCGCTATTTGGTACGCTATCGCCAGATCGCCTTCGTGTACATCTCCCCAGGCAAACAGTTCATCCCCTAAAGCTAGGGCTAGGTCGTCGATGGGTAACGGCCGTAACGCCAGCAGCTCCCGCAAAAAGGCACCAAATCGAGCCGCCACCTGCGTTTGGGTTTCTGTGGCGACCCCGGCGGGCAGCGCCTGAGCCGCGTCATTCTCACCGTGCGGGTAGAGCAATCGTTCTGGTTGATGAATGCTACGCAAAAGCGTGTGAAATTGTTCCAGCTCCTCGTCTGGCAACAGCGCCACGGGATGCCCCAGCGCGTGCAGGCTGGCATGGGCGGCGGTGATCGCCTTGGTGTCCAGCGGGTCGGCCAACACCTGAAAGACGGCGTGCATGGCGGCGGCAATTTCCCGCTCGCGCGTGCCGCCGCGCAGCAAATTGTCGTAATCGGCGTCCAAGCCATCCAAATGCTCCGCCATCTGGTGGCCGAGGTTGTTGGTGGGCACCAAAATGGCGACGGTGTGCTCTGGCCGCTTTTGGGTGTAGCGGACGGCAAGATTGGCGACTTCCGGCAGCTCCTCATCCTCGCGGTGCTTGTAGACGCGAATGCGAATGGCGGCTTCGCTGTCTGGCGGGTTGGGCTGGGCGTCGCCCGGTGGGGTCGGCTCGATGTTTTGGCGGCGGAAGGTGCTGCTTTGCACTTCCGGCACGGGATGTTTGTCCATCACCCAATGCAGCAAACGGTTGGCCGCGCCGAGGATGAGCGGGGCGCAGCGGCCGCTGTTGGGCAGGGGGAGGGAGACGACATCGGGTCGATCGGCGAAGGCGTTGAAGAAGCGGGGGTGGGCGGCGGTGAAGGTGCTGGTGATCGCCTGGTTAGGATCGCCGACGCGCACCCAGTTGCCGCCTTCACCAATCAGGCGGCTGATGAGCGCTTCTTGCAGCGGCACGCTGTCTTGCGCTTCATCTTCCAGCACGTAGGGCCAGCGGTGGCGTAGCTGCTCGGCCAGCCCGCCGCGCTGATCCAGCAGCTCTACCGCTTGCCAGATGAGGTCGTCAAAGTCTAGGGAGCCTTGTCTATCTAAGATGGTTTGGTAACGGCCGTAAATCCCACCCATCATCCATAGCAGAGGAGATTGATTGATTGGAGATTGGAGATTGTCATCTTCGCCGTTTAATCTCCAATCTCCAGTCTCCAATCTCTCTAAAATCTGTTCCGGCTTGTACCGCTCATTCTTCGCCGTGCGGATGAACGCTTTGGCCATTTTTTGCGTTACGTCCCGCCAACGGGCGCGGGTTTGCGGGGCGTCGTCGGTGAGAAATTGCCCCCACTCGCCGGGATGGGTCTCAATCCAGCCATCCACGGCGCGGGCGAGGAAATGATTGCCTTGCCCCTCGTCTAGCACCACCGGGCCGCTGTCGTCGCCAAGTCCACTGTTGGCCGTTCGCACAATTTCCAACGCCAGACTGTGTAGCGTCCGCACATCGAAGCCAATCGGCGGCAGATCTTCGGCCTCCAGCCGCTGGCGAATGCGGCTTTTGAAGTTGTCTACGCTGGCATTCAGGTAGGTGACGATGAGGATTTGCTGTTGGTTGGGGTCGATACGGCCGTTTCCAATCAACTTCGCCGCGAGGAGAGAGAGGGTAAATGTTTTGCCACTTCCTGGTACGGCACTGATGGCGAGACGGCCGTTTTCGTATTCTAAAATCTTCGCTTGAGCAGGTCGCAACTGGAGGTCGTTCATGCAGCTATTTTAGCTGATTTTTGAGGGCAGCCGAATGCGAATCAAATGTAGCGGATCTGGTTTTCCATTTCATCAGCCGTGACATTATTGAGAACACGCATGAGGCGGCGTACAAGCTCGTAGGGAGAATGCCGTGTAGCCAGTATGATGCCATAATGTTTCTGACCAGAAGTTGCATATTTACGAGCCAATGCTTCAAAATCGGCTCGGTTGTGGGTAAGGAGCGTTTTCTGATGGCTAACGGCGTATGCTAGTTGGGCAGCATCGCTGTTTTGCAGTTGTTCTTCATCGCGTGTTGTGACAGCCGAAAACCCGCGCCCTCGCAGCAAATCTGCGATGAGTACGTTGACGTCTTCATCTAGATAAAGCTCAATGAAAAGCCGGGACATGATTACTTTACGAGGGGATCGATCAGTTCGTCGGGGATACGGTTGCGTTCGATGTGAGCATTGATTTGCTCTTGGTGATCACTGTAGAAGCTAAGAGCATCAAACACTTGAGCTAAAGTTAGATGTGGAAGTTGTTGTGGAATTTCTTCGGGAAGAACGCCTTGTCGCCAAATTTCAACGATGGCACGAACCGGCGTGCGTGTACCTTCAATGATCGGTTCCCCGCTCAAAATGGCTTCGTCAGAAATCACGTAACGGTGTTTTGTAGCTTGAATCATCTTACTTGTTCTCGCTTTTCAGACTATTTAACTTCTGGAACAGTATAGACGTTATTGTCCCGTGATTCAATTAAAAGGCAAAAAGAAAGGAGACTGAAGTTATTCTCCAGTCTCCTTTCTCTAAAAAGCTACTGCTTCACTATCGGCAGGTAGATGAAGTAATCTGTGCTGCCGCCGGGGTTTGGCGTGGGCGTCATCGCCGGGGTGGGGGATGGGCCAGGCGTTGGCGTAAAGGTTGCCGTTGGAATAGGCGTGTTTGTCGGCGTGGGTGTGTTGGTTGGAATCGGCGTTGGTGACGGTGTGGGCGTCGCCGATGGCGTTGGCGTCGGGAACAGATTCTCGGTGGAATCCGCCGCGTAGGTGCCGCGCGTCAAATCGGCCGTGTCGAGACCAGTAATCTGGAACCTGCCTCCCTGTGTGGAAACGCCTGATACCAAATCCCAACAGGAGGCATTGCCCGGAGCCGTACAATCTGCCGTGCTGCCCACTTCCATCAACCGCTGCTGGCTCAGCACATCTGCCTGGCATTCAGGATTGCTATCAACCGGCACGCGCACTGTCCAGGTGGTGCTGTCAATCGGCGTGCCCCGCACGAAAAATTCATAATAATCGGAGCAGAGGCTGGTGCTGGACGTATTTAATGGCGTGTCGAAGGGGGCGTTGGTGAGGGAACGGCCGTAGCTCACAATCACTGGGGTACCAGAATTGCTGCTGCTTGCCAGTTCTGCATCACCCAATTTGGTGCGACCCAAGCGGCTAGAAATTTCAGACCAGTCCACCACGTTGGCTGCCAGGCGAGCATCCCAGGCCAGTTGCGGCACGCCGGAGCCTGCCGGTGGCGTTTCGCCGATGGCCACGCCCCAGAAGTTGTTCTCCAGATTGGCCGTCCCGCTGATGGATTGGCTGTAGGCGATGCCAAAATCGGAGATGTTGTTGGCATAGGCCTCAATGGTGCCGTCCGTTTGCTGGATGGCAGTGCCATTGTCGAACAGCGTGTTCCCTTTGATGATCACTTCGCTGAGGCCGTTCAGGTTGATGGCCTGGTTGAAGCCGGAGATGGTGTTGTTTTTGATGAGGATACGGCCGTTACCCGCAGCCCGAAGTGCTGTCATCGAATCACAGTTGGCAGAGCAGGTGATGTTCAAGCCAATCACAGAGATGTTGCCTACCCCTTGTGCAGAGATAACTCGGCTGTTGGCTCCGCCTACCCAGTTTAAGGTGCTGTTTTGGCTGTAAATAACCACGCTGTTGATGCCGCTTCGGCCAGAAACCAGCGGGGTGCTTACGTCAAAATCGCCAATCAGCGTCAGCGAATCGCCATCTGGAATGGTGTCCAGGGCGGTTTGGATATCGGTAAAATCACAGCCGCTGGCGCACACCGACCACGGCTCAACCAACGCTTCCAGGAAGTCCAGAATACGTTCCGCATTTTCAGAACCGGGTATCACAGACGGCCGTCCCACCTGCCCAAAGGCTGGCGATTCTTCAAATTCTGTGCCGCCGTAGAAGGTGATGGCACGTCGCAGATCAACACGGGTGTGATTGTGGAAGAAGGGCGCGGTGAGGTTCGTGCCAAACAAGCCCGGCGTGCTGTATTCGCGGGTGCTAATACCATCGCCATCCGGTAGTTCAGGCGGCATGCCGTCCAGCGCATTAACTGGAATTTCATCGGTACCGGTGTCGAAGACGCCATTTTCACCTTCGGCAAAGCCACGGATGGTGCCATCAGTTGTGGCGAGTACCGGGCCAGAGTGGCAGCGGGAGCATTTGGCAGCAGAGCCAAAGAAGATTTCGCGGCCTAGCACTTGTTCGTCGGTTACGGCAAAGCGATCCAGGTCGTAGTTGCCGTCTTGGGGCAGGCGGATGCCAAACTGGAACTCTTCCAGAGCCGTGCGCTCTTCTTCAGTTGGCAAGCGGAAATCAATGCCTTCGCGCCGCAGCAGGCTGCGTGGGGCGTGTTGCTCCACTGCGCCAGCGGAAAAATCGCCCAAATCGGGTTCTTGTGAACTAAAACCGTAGGGCGCAGTATGTTCCAAGTTGAACAATGCTGGCGAGGCGCGGAACACCTCAATCTGGTCGAACCCATCAATATTTTCCAGGATGAGCGCACGGCCGTCTGGGAAGCTGACGGTATTGGCAGAGGGGCCGTGCATCAAGTCAAAGTTTTCTAGCCCGTTGACGCTGCCGTTCACCGGATTTGGCCCGGCCAAATCGCCATTCGTGAAGGAGACGAAGGTGGCGCTGTTGCCAAATTCATCGGTTATGGAGCCAGAGAGATCATCGCCGCCGTAGATCAGGAAGGTGTCGCCGTAGCCAGCGATGACGGTAGCCGAGCCGGTGCTGCCGGTAATTTCGCCGCGTAAGTCGCTAGGTTGGGCAAAGCCGCTGGGCGCGCCAGAGGTAACGACGAGGGTATTGACGTTATACTCATTCACGAACAAAACGTCATCGGCAGGTTTGTTTAGCACCTGCTCCGGCGAGAGACCAAAGTCGCCATTATCAGGTACATGGCAAGAACCGCAGGTACGGCCGTTTCCCAAAAATGTCTCCTCGTTAAACAAAACCTCGCCCTGGTCTGCCAATGGTGCAGCAGAGGGAACCACCATGAAGGTCTGCCCCGCCGTATTGATGGGATTGGGGGCACTCATGGCAAAATCGCTGTTGCTTTGCGTGCCTGTGCCAAAACCAAATCCGGATTGACGGCTGAGGGCAGCGGTGTTCAAAATGGGCAAATCAGCAGAATGTGCGCCATCGTCTGCGCCAGCAGTGCTACCGGTGTAGCCTGCTCCGCCGTAAGAAAGTGCCACATTGACGCTGGTGCTGTTGATGTTGTCTGGATTGTTTTGGAAGGCGACCTTGCCCGCAATGGGGATAATGTCGGCGGACATGATAAAGTCAGGGGTGGGTGCGCCAGGGAGGGCGGCAAATGCGGCCGTGGCCACCAGTACGGTGTCATTGCCATCGGCGGGGTCGCTAGGGAAGACGTAGCGACCTGTTTCCATCCCCAATGAGTTGTAGAAAACAAGCATCGCGCGCCCAGGAGACCCCGCCGGGTCTTCAGCTTGCGGCCCCCACGCTTTTTGGGAATCGTCGGCGGCCTCCAACACAATGTATTGCACTTTAGAATCGCCATTCATACCAGCCATCACCTCGTTGATGCGTACCAGGTGGTTGTTGGCGCTAGCCAGGCGCGTAGTTGTAAAAACGGCAACGGCCGCCAATAACAAAAAGGCGGCAAAAATGAGTAGCAAATTCAATCTTTTTACGGGAATGTGCATGTTTCCTCCAAAAATACATCAACTATTCGTCGCAAGCTTCCCAGCCCGAGTTAGCAACCGGCTGATCTGATTGGGGATCGGTGCATAAAATTTACGTAAGCGGGCTTACATACGTGCTTAAGAGATGATTTTGTGGAGAGGATGGAAAACTGGAGATTGGAGAGAAGAGACTGGAAATCTTCAATCTCTAATCTCCAGTCTCTTTTTACTGCTGAATGAGGGGAAGGTAGGTTTCTAGGCCAATTGCTTTTTGGATCATGACGGTAGGTTGGGAACGGCCGTTGCTTTCCCACAAATCATACAAAATCTGCCCGTTGCTGTTGGGGTCGCCAAAAAACGGACTTTCATCCCGCAAAAACTCAATATATTCACGAGAGGCAACCTGGTGCAGCAGGCGCACAATTACCGCCTCTGGTTCGGCGGGTAGTGTGTAGGTAGTTGTGTCCCAATATTGCCCGTCGGCGTAGCGGCTGGGATCAGCTGTGCTGTTGGTGTAGGGTGCAGCCCCGGCTGCCTCGAAGGCGTCAAAATCGTAGCCGCGTGGCGGAATGCGGTTGTCGTGCAAAATCTCGTTGTTCAAGACAAAATGGAACGATTCGCCCGCAGGTAGGCCCACCTGCACCGCCAAATCCGCAGAAATGCCGTGCTTAACCTCATACAGTTGGATTTGGGCATCTTCGGTGAGGGTTCCCGTGGCGGCATCATACGCGCCAGAGCTAAAGATGAGCAGCCCATCGGCGTCGTATGCTTCCACTTGCAGCCACATGCGCCGCCCTTCGGGGTAGCCCGTAGGCAGCTTGTGGCCGCTGTTGTTGGTGACGGTAACAACAAGCTGTGTACCGGTGAGCGAAATGTCTAGTTCGGCGGCGTTTTGTAGCATGGTGGTGGCCCGATCCACCCCGGCATTGAGCGCAGCCAGCCGCTCTGGGTTGCTGTTGAAGGTGGCGCTGAAGACGGGGTGCTGGGGGATGATGGTGGGCACCCAGTTGTTGGCTCCGGTTAGGTCATGCAGCGGCAGATCATTACGGATGGGGCTGCTGCTGGCATTGCCAAAAAATGCGCCGCCGACGCCGGTTACATCTCGCATGTGGCAATCTTGGCAGGTAGAAACGCTGCTTTTATTGCCGCCAAATTGGGGCAGCACCACACCCTGCGGCGTGTTAAAGTCGCTGAGCAGCCATTCGCTGTACGTGCGCTCGACGGGGAACATGGCGGTGGTATCGGTGAACGGCTGGTTGACGTCGTTGAGGATGTAGCTCTGGCTTGGTTCATCCCAGGTGAGGGCGGGATTGCTGATATCGTGGCAGGTGCCGCACAGGGCGGAATCCTGATGGTAAGGCGAAACCAGCGTGTCTTGTGCGCCTGCGGCAGGATTGTGTGGATCGAAACCAACATCGGTCACCACATCGAAGGGGCCGCGCCGGTAATCGGCGGTGTCGAGGACGAAGCTGGCGTTGCCTGTAAATTCGACCGGGCTGGTGATGGCAGACAGGACGGTGAGGTCGCGGTCGGGGTTTTCTGCGCTGTAGGTGGGATCAACCAGACGGTGGCATACTTCGCACTGGATGCCTTCCTGGTCTTCGAGGGTCATAGCGGAGCCGTCGGTGGGCGTGGAACGGCCGTCTAGCCATCCACGCGGCATATGACAACGCAAACAAAAGTCGCCACCAAAGGCCACATCGGCATTGGCAATGTCTAAGGCGGCATAAAAGAGCGGGTCGCGCCCGGCCTGGGCCATCATACTGCCTTGCCAGCCCATCCACGGCTCGTACTCAGCGGGCTGGTCAATTTGGCCGCTGTAGCCAGAGTGGCAGCCGAGGCATTGTTGGGGCGAGTCGATGGTGTCGGTAATGTGGTTGGGCTGGGTGCCGGGCTGGAAGAAGTCTAGCAAGGTGGTGGTGGAGACGATGGACGTTGGAGGGAGGGCGTTGGGGGCAACGGGCGGGTGGTTTGGTGGGAGGGCGACGGCGGCAGTAGGCTGTTGTAAGGTGGCAAAAAGTGCCCAAATCATTAAAAAAGCAAAGCTGCTGGCAAAGAATATGGTTAATGTTTTTCGCATACGTTTCCTCTACGATTTGTTATGAGAGTACCCGGTTGGTTACGGCCGTATTATAATCCCGTCCGCAAATCATGACGATTAAAGGACAACTATGTTTTTGAAACAAAGTTCACAATGGTTGAAATTGTTACTGTTATTTCTGCTGGTTGGCGTGTGGGTTTGGCCAGAAACGGCCGTTCCCCCCACATATGCCTCAAACGCCCAACAATCAGCTATTGATTCCCGCTTTGGGGCGGTGGAGTCATTTTGGGCACCGGGCGAAGCGGCCGAATTGGGTGTTGGCTGGGAGCGGATTCTCTTTTACTGGAATGAAATCCAGCCCGGCGGACCAGACGATTGGAACACGCTACACGTTCATGAGGAGTGGCTGGCCGAGGCAAGCGCACATGGGCGAACGGTGGTCGGCCTGCTGAAAAACACGCCCAACTGGGCCACAGATGGCTCATTTGCCGCCGGGGTGCCGCGTGGCTTGTATCTGCCCGTGGACGATCCGGGCAATTTGTGGGCCAACTATGCCCGACGGGTGGCGTCTTACTACAGCGTGCGGGGGGTACACAACTGGATCATCTGGAATGAGCCGGACATCGCCCCAGATGTGTACGGCCATGAGTTTAGCGGCTCGATGGAGGATTATTACCAACTGCTCAAAGTGGCGTACACTGTGATTAAGCAGGTAGATCCTAATGCCACAATTCATTTAGGTGGGATGACCTATTGGCATGATCCTACCTGGCTTGGTCGTTTTTTGCAGATGGTGGCCGCCGACCCGGACGCTGCGGCCAATAATTATTATTTTGACGTCATTTCGCTGCACATTTACTTCCGCCCAGAGACGATTCCGACGATTGTGGGGAATGCGTTTGCAGTGCAGCAGCAGGCAGGCATTCCGTTGAAGGCGGTGTGGATCAATGAGACAAATGCGCGTCCCAGCTCTGACCCGGAGTGGCCGGTGGAAGTGCAAGCGTTTCAAATTGATTTGGAGCAGCAGGCGTGGTACATCGTACAGGCGTATGCGCTTGGGTTTTATTCTGGCGCGGGGCGGATTGCGGTGTACAAGCTAATTGACATCAACATTTCTCCTGGGGAAGAGTCTTGGGGGTTGATACGGCCGTACGACTTCAGCAAACGACCCGCATTTTACGCCTACCAAAACACCATCAAATATTTGGCAGGATTTACTTACCCCATCCAGCGCGAACAGGGGGGCAACTACACCATTGTGCGCTTTGACAGGCCGCAGGGCGTAACGCGCGTGCTGTGGGCGCGGACGGCCAGCAGCGTGACGCTAAACGTGCCTGCGCTGGCTGAATCTGGCGTGATGGTTGATCCGATTACCGGTGTGGAAACGCCAGTGACGCCAACGGGCGGCAGCTACTCGATTTCGCTGTCTGGGGCGCGCTGTGCGGGAGAGTGTTACATGGGCGGTGCGCCGGTATTTCTAGTGGAAGAAGGTGCGGGAGGCGGTGGTTCGACCACACCGCCAGTTGTGTCGTCATCAGACACGCCGACGCCAGCACCGGAGGGCGAAACAGAGGCTGAGGAGCCAACTGCAGCGGCAACGGCCGTTCCCACCATAGATGCGACCGCGACACCAACCAACACCCCGGCACCGACGGAAACGCCATTCCCTACAGCTACCAACATGCTGCCTCAACCCCTGCCCAGCAACACGCCCACGGTGACGTATACGGCCGTTCCACCCACAGAAATCTCCACTGATTCACCACCAGCTACCGAGGTGGCTGCCGTTCCCACCCCCACCGAAGCGGCAGAGGGTGTTGCTGCTGATGATGGAGCGATTGGGGTGGAAGAAACGGCCGTTTCTAACGAATCAAATTCAGGCTTGGGTATCTGGTTGCTAGGGGGTGTCGGTCTTGGCGCACTCCTGCTGGCCTTTGCCCGGCTACGCCGTCGTTAACGTGTAGAGACGCTGCATTGCAATGTCTCTACACCAAATGAGTTGTTCCCAAATAAGAAATGGGGCGCAGACAAGCACGGAAAAACGCGGATTTTATCATTTCATCCGCGTCCCAATCATCATGAAAGAAATTACAAATTGATGAGCTTCACTTGGGTAATGGCCGGTATTTGCTCCAGTGTGTCCAGCACTTCTTTGCTTGGCTCACTATCTAAATTGATGAATGAAAGTGCCTCGCCGCCCGGCTTATCACGGCCCATGCGCCACTCGGCGATATTGATTTCATAGGCTGCCAGGATGGTTCCCACTTGCCCTGTAACACCGTTCACATCTTTGTTTTGCATGAGCAACACGTAGCCATCTGGGCGGGCGTCCAGCTTGTGCTCGTCAACCTGCACAATGCGGGGTTCCACGCCGCCAAACAACATGCCTGCTAGCGTGCGTCCGCCTCCATCCCAGCTAACGTGGCAGGTAATCAGATTGGCGTAATCAAGGGAGCCAGTTGCTTTGGTCTGAGCAACTGAAATGCCAATCTCTTCTGCCAACATAGGTGCATTGATGTAGTTGACCTCATCGCTGATTGATTTTTCCAAAATGCCTTTTAGCAACCCGGCAGCAATCGGTTTGATGAGTTCATTGACTGTTTCGCCTCGCGCTTCAATTTCGACGCGGCGTAGGGGGGCATCGGCCAGATAGCAGTGGAGTTTGCCCAGTTTTTCACCGAGTTCCATGTACGGCCGTGTTTCTGCAAAGTCGGGGCCAGCCTGGAAGGGTAGGTTAATGGCGTTGCGGAAATCAGTGCCACGAAGCGCGTCTAGCACTTGGTCTACGATTTGGGTGGCCACATCGCGCTGCGCCTCTTTGGTGCTAGCACCCAGGTGTGGCGTATGGATGACATTGGCCAAGCCGATGAGCGGACTATCTTTTGGCGGCTCTTTTTGGTATACGTCGAGAGCGGCCGTTTTAACTCGACCATTCTTCAACCCCTCAGCCAACGCATCTTCATCCACCAATTTGCCTCGTGCCGCATTGATCAAAATCATGCCCGGCTTCATCTGGGTAATGGTTTGGGCGTTGATAATGTTTTCAGTTTCGGGCAATAGGGCGGTGTGAAGGCTAATATAGTCGGATTGTGCCAGCAAATCGTCCAGATCAACTAGCGTAACACCCAGCTCTAGCCCCACCTCTTCAGACACGTATGGGTCATAGGCCAGAATTTCCATGCCAAAGGCTTGGGCACGCTTGGCAACCAAACGGCCGATCCGCCCAAAGCCAATGAGCCCCAACGTTTTGCGATACAGCTCTGTACCAACAAATTGGGATCGCTTCCACTCGCTATCTTTAAGCGAGGCGTGAGCCTGCGCCGTATGCCGACTGGCTGCTAGCATGAGAGCCATTGCTTGTTCAGCAGTAGCGATGCTGTTGGCACCGGGAGTATTCATCACAATGATGCCGCGCATGGTGGCCGTGCGAACATCTACATTGTCTACGCCGATACCTGCGCGGCCAACGACTTTCAGCTTACTGCCTGCGGTCAGCACATCGGCATCGGCTTTGGTGCCACTGCGAATAATGAGGGCATCATATTCGGGCAGAATAGCCAGCAGTTCATCTTTGCTGAGGCCAGTTTTCATGTCGTAATGGGCGTCTTTGGCCTGATCAAGTCGGTCCAGTCCGTCTTGCCCCAGTTTGTCTGAGATCAATATTTTGAACATGGGTCTCCCTTTGGAATTTTTAATGGTTGGTTAGGTGGTAAATGTGCATGGGGTACACATTCCAAGTAAATTATAGTCGGGGTTAGGTGTGGGGCAAACAGTCTTTAAGGAGCCGCTGGCACTGTTCCGACGTGAGCTTTGCTAACGCGCCACCTATAAAGCGTGGATCTTTGGTGACTTCGCGCAGGGCAAAGTCGGGGTGGGGAACGGCCGTCAGGCTTTGTAAGTTTGGCTGCTCAATTTCCGCTAAAACCAAGCCGGTGAGTGGGCTGCTAAATTGATCAATGCTGAATTGGAAACGGCCGTCCTCCAACTTATACCTTTTCTTCATCAATATTTTGGCTGGCAATGTTTCCAGCAGGGCGTAACTTCCCTCATCTAGGTAAAAGTTGGTAATGGTCGTGGCGTAGGCGGTTTGATCGGGCGCTTGATACTTTTGAGTAAATTTGCGGGCGGTGACGTTGCCTTGTGCGTCGGTCATGCGGCGCAGGCGCAGTGGCGTACTAGTTATGTACCGGTCTTCGATAAGCTGGTAATCTTGGCTGTTTTGCAGCGATTTTGGCAACGTTGCCAGCAGCCAACGCCTTTCCAGCTCAAATTGAGCATATTTGTGAGCCATTTGAACTGTTATACGCCACCAAATAGTGGATGGTAATAAACGATGCCGTGTTTGTTTTGCAGCGCACCGGGCGTGAGTTCCAGCACCATGAACGCCTCATCCGGCACGTCGAACTGGCAGTGCAGGCCATGTGGGGCGGAACTCATGAAGCCAAAGCGGGGGTAATAATCGGAATGGCCTAGCACAAAGGCAAGTTCGTAGCCAGCTTCCTGGCAGGCAGCTAATCCGCTGCGGCATAACTCTGCGCCAATGCCTTTGTTTTGGTGGTTGGGGGAAACTGCGACGGGGCCGAGGGCAACGGCCGTAAACGCATCTTCACCATCTTTCACCGTCACAGGCGAAAATAAAATGTGCCCCACAAGTTCATCGTCTAGCAAAGCAACCAGTGAAATTGTGTCAACATTGGCTTGCTGTAATTTTTTTGCCAGTTCCGCTTCGGCTGGGCGGCCAAAGGCAGCCGCCTCCACATCATAAACGGCAGGGGTGTCTTCAATTGTCTCCGGGCGAATAATCAATGACATCGTTGTATTAGCCAGGGAGCGGCTTGTACCCGAATGTGTATAGGTAACGGCCGTCTTTAGCTGCGCCTTTTGCATTAGGAACCTCAAACTCAAATGCGTCGGCTAATCGGACAATAGTGCTAAACATTAAACATACGTAGCTTGCTTCATAAATTGCTTCATCAGTCAGGCCACATTCACGTAAATGGATAATATCTGCTTTTACCAAACTATCTGGCGCTAAAGTCAGCTTCTCTAAATAGCCCAATGCTGCGCGTAGCCGTTCATCAATGGGGGCTGTTCGCCAATCTTTGAGCACCGCATCAACAATATCTTCATCCATGCCTAACACCGCAACTGCGGCGTGATCTTGCGTTCAATATTCACATTGGTTTAGGTGAGATACGAAGGTCGCAAATAGTTCCAACTCCGCTTTTTCCCATACAGTGGAGTCGCGCATCGCTTCCTGGAGTGCTAGGGAAAAATGATCCCCAAAAAATTTCTTGCGGTAGCTAAGTAGCAGCAATGGTCCAGGTACACGTCCAATCATTAGATTAATAAAAAACATTGGGATTTTTTGCTTCCAATGATGCCCATTGTCTAGAATGCTTAATCTCATGTCGCACCTCCACCTAATAACTCCATCGTTTTTTCCATTCGAGCCAGCCCGCTGCCAAGCGCAGCGCACACCGTTAGCTCAAATAGTTCATCTTCGCTGTATCCAGCATCAATAAGGCGTTGAATATCTTTGTCGGTTACTTTGTATGCAGTGAAGATGACTTTTTCCAGATACGGCCGTAACGCTTCTGGCAACGCTGCTGTCGGCATTCGCCGTGCCCCCCAGCGTGTCGCCGCGACCGCTTCCACCGTCTGGCGTAACTCTGGGCTACAGTGACCAGGGCTTGTCAACACAGCCTCAACTAAATCTTGGACTTTTGGGGAATAAGACAAGGTATCCAACTATTTTCTCCTTAACTTGATTAGTGGGAGCAATGTAAGCCCGGTGAAAATAAAAGAGGGATCGAACAAACAAAGATTCGTTTATGTGCAAGACGCTGCAAAGCAAACGGCTACATCTTTTGTAAGAGGTATTTAGTTGAGGTAACGATACAGTTGGGTTCCTGTTCCTACGCTGAAGTATACAAAACAAGTGGCCTAAGGGCGAATCATCCGTTCATTGGCCGATTACCTGTGCAATGAGCTCTCTTTGCCGGGGGCGGTTGTCAAAATCCACGAAGATGATTTGCTGCCAGGTGCCCAGGGTGAGACGGCCGTTTACAAAAGGCACCGTCAGCGAAGGCCCTAACAGCGCCGCCCGGACGTGGCTGTGGCCGTTGCCATCTTGCCAGCGAGCATTGTGGGCATAATGACGTTGGGGATCAATGATCTCATCAAACAGTCGGCGCAGATCGCTAATGCAGCCAGATTCATACTCGATGGTGGTAAGGGCGCTGGTGGCTGAGGGAGTAAAGAGAGTAATGGTGCCGTCGCGTAAATTACTGTTGCGAACGGCCGTTGCCACCTGTGTCGTGATGTCTAAAATATCGGCATTGCCCTTAGTTTGCAGTTGAATGGTTTCAGTTTGAACAGTCATTCTTCTCCTCGAAGGTAAACCTCCCGCAGGCTTGTGCTCGAACACTGATTGCAGATGGAACCTACGGGAGGTTGCTTGATACGTGTACTTTATGCAACCCAACCCCAAATAAAAAACTGTGCCGAAAAGTAAAGGTATAGCAGCAGCGAAGGATACAAAATCAGGCGATGGATTTTACCGTCTGCTCCCCAAATTGCCAGCAGAAAAAAGGTGGGGAAAAAGGCCAGCGCATAGCGAGAAAATGAGTAAAGTGGCTTAAATTCTGAACTGGGCAGCAGCATGAACAGCAGCAGCATGGCCGCATATAGCCCCCAGCCGAGCCGATGCTGCCAGCGGAAAAAAGCCCAAATAGTGGTGATGAGCAGCAGCCAGGTGATGAAAAAGTCGAACCAGAGCGTGAACTCCCCGACGCGCCCCGTGCCGAAGCCAAACATGCCTTGCAAGGCTCGGAGTAAATCGGTACCGGGGATGCCGGTGCGCTGGAACCAATATTCGGCATACACATTGCCCAGCGGCGGCAGCCCCAGCCAGGCACGGTATAGCAGAAAAAGCAGCAAGCCAAAGCCAGGCAGAAAAACCGCCGCCGCTTTTCTAATCAGTCGCGGGCTCCAGCCGCCAATTGGGTCAATCTTCCATTTGCCATTGCCCAGATGCCGCTGCCAAAAATGGTAAGCCAGCGGCACAACCAGCACCCAGCCAGTAAGCCGGGTAAGGGCTGCTAGTAGCCCCAACACCCCTGCCCACTCAAAATGGTCGTAGCGAAACGCCAGCCAAAGCGAAGCCAGCGTCATCAGCAAAAAAAGTGATTCTGTGTACGGCGCGAACAGAAAAAAACTGGTGGGGAATAGGGCAAAGTAGACCAGCAGCCGGGGAGCATGTTTTTCCCCCAGCAAATCACTACCGACCTTGTGCAGCAATATCAGCAAGCCCAGCAGCGCAACGTTAGAGACGAAAATCCCGGCAGCCAGATGTGCTTTGTGTGAGCTACCAAACAGCCCGCCTAGCCCCCACATCAACAGTGGGTAGAGTGGGGGAAAGACAGAATCATCAGGGTTAGCGTACCCTTCGGCGGCGATGCGCGTGTAATGGAGGGTATCGAACCGCTGCCAGGGGCCCAGCAGCAGTCCAGCAAGGCCGTCGTTGAGGATGGGTTGGCTGAGATACGGCCGTAACACCTCATCCACCTCATCTGGCACAGGGCTGGCTAGCTGCGCCACCACCGCCCAGCCTGTTAAAAAAAGGCGTAGCACCACAAAAATGATGAGCGCATAGCGCACGGCAGGCTGTTGCCAAAAAGATTTCAGCAAATCAATTCTCCGGGTGACAAATATTGAGCGAATCGTATCAATCGCTGGGCAAACAAGCAACCAATACCTCAGAGAATTTCATTTGTATGAAGGTTGGTTGAGGGTAGTGTGAAGGTGGGGGGAACGGCCGTAAAAAAAGCCCCCGACGCACCGTTTTGCACATCGGGGGCTGAAATCGAATTTACACGTCGCCCATGGGGACGTTGTTTTTGCGGTAGTTGAGCATAAGCCAGAACAGCGCGCCACAAATGGCAACGGCCGTTGTCGTAATAACAATTTGCGTCAGGTTATTGAACGGAATCAGCCACAGGGTCGTAACCAACTCCAAACCAATCAAGAAGAGTAGGAACTTGATGATGCCGTCGCGGTTTACTTTAGAAGCAACATATGCACCAAAGGGTGCGCCCAAAATGACAATGGGCACGGCAACCAGCCAATAGTTCCAGGCAATACCAATATCCTGCGACACAACGCCGTGCAAGAAGAAACCAACCACAGAGTTGAGACCCATGATGACCACTGTCGTGGGGGTGCTGATTTTTTCATTGATGCCAAACGCCAGCGTCAGCACAATAAAGGTAAGCATGTCTATGCCAGATCCTGTTTGGGCAGCAAAAGAGCCGCCCAGGATCCCACACAACAAAAAGAGTGCCCGATACCGATTATTCCAGCCAGGTAGTTCACTACGTGGCTCCCATCGAATGAGCCAACGGGAAATGACCATGGCAACGCCAAATGCGGTGGCAACGAATGTAAACAAAATTTTGGGATATGGATTCGGAATTGTGAACAGATAAGTGCCAATGAGCTGACCAAAAATGCCGCCAACAGAGACCCAGCCAATAACGTGGGGCAAGGTGCGGACGCGCTGGGCATAAATCATAACGCCAGCCATCGTCATACCCACTGCCTGGATCATCAGGCCAAAGGTGCGGGCATCGCCGGAGGGAATATGCAGCACTTTGGTGAAAACAGGGAACGCGACGGCTGCGCCACCTTCGGCCGTTGCCCCAGCCACAAATGAGCCAATGGTCATCGTGACTGAAACGGGCCAATACTCCTGAAACAGTTCCCAGCGATTAGCAAGGAACATATAGCTAAACCAAAATGCGTATACAATGGCGAGCAGCGTGGGGTAAAGCCACTTTCGTGAGTTTGTGGCAGCGGCCTGTTGGGGCTGCTCCGCAGAAATGTCTACTTTCATGTAAATTACCTCGTCTTGGTGAATAAGTTAGGTGGAATAAACTCCCTAATATTGCAATGCCGCAAGTTTATGGCGCGGCACAGTTGATGTGTGAGGTAAGTGTATGTAGAGTAGCTTACAAAAAAACTTTCTTGAGGGTTTGGTGTAAGGTGATTATTGAGTACTGTCGGCAAACAGGGTGTTTTGGATGAGGCGGAGGGCTTGCTGGAGGGATTCGGGCATGTCTGGGGTGGCTTCCAGGGTGGTAACAGTACGAAAGGTGGTTTGTTGTACGGCCGTCATTTCATACAAAAAGCGGTCGCAGCAGGCGTCTTCGGGCAGGTACGTGGGGTTTAGGCTGAAAAAACCACTGCTATCCAGGCTGTCTAGCAGTTGGCTAACATCTTCTGCAGAAAGTTGGGGTTGGATGGCGGTGTTGGTTTCAATACGGCCGTCTACAAAAATAATCCACTCTTCCTCAACCCCGGCAATGCCACCGGAGCGTTTAAAGACGACGGCCGTATTGGGGGCAAAGGTGGCAGTAGGAACGGCCGTTGGCGTCTCGGTCAACTCATCTACCGGGGCATGGGCAGTTTCTACACGGCAGCCAGAAACAAATGGCAGAAATAGCAAACAAGTGAACCAGACTAGAAGCAAGCTGTTTCTCATTTAATAGCCACCGTACACAGTAGAAATTCGTACAGCCAGAATTATACACACATCTACCAGCAGCAAAGCAAACAATGTCCAGTTGAGCAGTTGCCCCCAATGAACCGTTGTTACGGATTGAGGCTTTAGCTTTAACAGCAGATGATCTTCAAAACAACGGCCGTAAAAAGGAAAATTGTTCTTTGGGAAGGATGATTTATATGGGTGAGAATGAGGCGCATCACGCTGCGACTGTTAAACTGGCAACCAATAAATTCAGTGCCGTCACCATATCATTTTTACCGGTTTTCACGTCCACATCAATGCTCAGTAAGTGGCGGTATATTTGCTCTAGCTGGGGCAGGCTGAACCCCTGGCATTGTTGATACAGCTTCCCCGCCACGAAGCTGTGCATCTTAAGTTCCTGGCTAATGGCGGGCGGCCGTTTGCCGTCGTCGGCCAGCTCTTTTACCTGAATAAGCAGCCGAAACTGGCGAATAAACATGGAAAACAGGTAAAACGGATCGGCCCCTTCCCGAAACTTCTCTTGCAGAAGTTGAGACGCTTTTTTGCTGTTGCGATTGCCTAGCGCATCAACCAAATCAAAAATGCTGGCCTCGGCCGCGTAGGGACTCAGCAGTTTCACCTGCTCAGACTGAATCTCTTCACCATTGCAGTAAAGTAATAGCTTTTCAATTTCGCGGCTCAAGATTTCCATCTGGCTGCCAATATTTGCCGCAAGCATGTGAGTGGCCTGGTTAGAGATACGGCCGTTCTCCCCCTCTACCTTCTGCTTAATCCACCTCTCCAACGCTGCCCCCTGTGGCTTGCTAAACTGCTTCACATAGCCAGATTTCTCGTTTTCTGCCAGCTTTACCAGTGGATTATTAGCCTTGAGTGCCTTCGATTCCAAAAAAAGCAGGCGCGTTGTTTCCGGCACGGTGGGCAGGTACTCTAAAAGTTGCTTTTGGTACGATTTTTCCAGCTTGTTACTGAGCAAATCCCGCACGATCACCAACCGTACATTTGCCAAAAACGGAATGGCACTGGCCGCTTGCTGCAATTGTGAGAACGACACGTTGCTTTCCAGCTTTGTCGTGTTCAAATCCAGCATTGCCGGATCGCCCATCTTGCCGATGAGCTTGGCAACCGTTTCCTGTTGTGCGTGGCTGTCGTCGCCGTGGAAAATGTAGAACATGGTTGGGAGTTTTCACCCTCGGCCTAGCCCTGAGGGGTCAATTTATGGTCGTCACCCGGTAAGATTTCGCATTGGTCTGGCTGCCCCCAGTGAGCAGCAGTTGGAACAGCCGCGTCACGGGTGAAGGCTGCACCGGGCGAATGCTTTGCAGTTCCATTTCCTGCAAATCTCCTTCTACCGTATATTTGGCCTGTAGCTGCACCCCAATGGGCCGGGAGACAATGAGTGAAAAGACAACAGCCAGAATCGCGGTAGGCAATGCCCCAAGCAACACAGCCAAACTCATGCTGGATTGCTTTTGGCGACGTTGCTCGAAGGCAAAGGATGCTTGCGCTGCCAAAGCAGCCATCGTCGCTGTGGTCAGCAGCACGGTGCCGCAGTTGGGATGCACCGCCAACTGACGTTCGCCTTTTTTCATGCGCCGAAACGCTTCTTCCACTGCACTGGCTACATCTTCTTCTGAGATGTTGCCATAAATGTTTAGGCTAAATCCTTTGTGGTTTGAATTTCCTTGAGCGCTAAAATTTTTGTACTTTTCGCTGAGCACATGAATGGTGGCGTGTTCCAAACCATGATTACGGCGCACGCGGCTGATTAGTTGAGCAAGCATAAGGCCTCCGGCAATTTTCGATTTACGATTTTGGATTGACGATTCCACTGACAATCGTAAATCGTTAATCGCTAATCGTCAATTTGTAATTTCTGTTCACAATGTTGAGCTGTTAGCCAAGTGCCAGTCACGGGGTGGACGATTTTGCATGAGTGGGGGGCTTCAACCCCGTGACTGGCACTTCGATCAAGGTAGTTGGAACTTTGGATCAAAGGTGGGCAAACCTAGATCGGGCATGGGTTTGTTAGCTAGAAAAGCATCCAGGGCGGCTTCGGTGGCGTGGATGTCGTCCCAGGGGTGTTCGGTGGTGATGAAGCACATGGATTGCTCATGCCCTTTGCCGCAAACCAATACAAAATCTTCCGGGCGTGCCAGGTGCAGGGCAAAGTAGATAGCTTGCCCGCGGTCAGGGATGCGCCAGAAGGTTTGGCCTTCTACGCCACCCCGTGCTTCGCAACCTGCGGCCATCTCTGCCAAAATGCCCTCTAGCGGTTCGGTGCGTGGGTCTTCAGCGGTGAGGACGGTACGGTCAGCCAGTTGGGTGGAGATTTCGGCCATCATGCGGCGTTTGGCTGGGTCTCGCTTGCCTGCGCTGCCAAAAACGGTGATGATACGGCCGTTTCTTCCCATCTGCTCCAAAATGCCACGAGCCGCCTCAATGGCTTTCTCTAAACCGTCTGGCGTGTGGGCAAAATCTACATGCACGATGAAATCTTGCCCCCGCTGAATTTGGTGCATACGGCCGTGAATCTGCCCCACCGCTTGCACCCCTTTTTGGATGATTTCTGGTGCAATGCCTAGCGCGTGGGCAGCTCCGGCGGCAGCCAGCATGTTTGCCACGTTGAAGATGCCTAATAGCCGCGAACGAATGGGCAGCTCGTGGCCATCTAGGTGCAGTGTGAAGCTCGAACCGCTGGGATCGGTCACTAAATTGGTGACGTGCAGATCGGCAACGGCATTGTGCTGGCTGTAGCTAATTTGCCGTGGAGCCGAGATGGCGGCGAGGCGTTGGTAGGAGCTGTCGTCCAGGTTGAGGACGATGGTTTTTGTAATTTGTTCTGGTTTGTTTGGCGTGGGGTCGTTGCCAGCTACGTTGCGGAACAACCGCTCTTTGGCCTGGGCATAGGCTTCAAAACTGCCGTGGTAATCCAGATGCTCATGGGTGATGTTGGTGATGATGGCGATGTCGAAGGAAACGGCCGTTACTCGATGTTGCGCCAAGCCGTGCGAGGTGGTTTCCAAAACGCAGTGGGTCATGCCCGCATCTACCATTTGGCGCAGATACCGCTGCACCACGGGCGCTTCTGGGGTACTCACATGCAGTTCCAACGCTTCTTCATGATCGCCAATCATCGCTTTGAGCGTGCTAATCATCCCGGTTTGGCAACCTGCGGCGCGCAAAATGCCGTGCATCAAATCGGCGGTGCTGGTTTTGCCGTTGGTGCCCGTCACGCCAATCATGATCATCTGCTGGCTAGGGAAGCCGTACCAGGCGGCAGAGAGCCAGGCGAGGGTTTCGGCCGTATCCGGCACTTGCCAGTAAATTGCATTTTCCGGGATGGTTAGCCCCAATTCTTCTGCTGATTTTTGCGCCAGGATGAAGGTCGCGCCTAGCTTGATGGCTTTGCCAATCCAGGGATGGCCGTCGCTGGTGGTGCGTACACGGGCGACAAAGCTGCTGCCGGGCGTGACCTCGCTTGTTTTTTCGGTAAACATCTGGATGGCAACGTCTGGGCCGTGGTAGGGCGGGGGCTGCAGGTGGGGGGTGTTGGTAACGGCCGTTTGCCAATCGGCCAGAAGTTGCTTAATTTGGCGGGTGGGAGATTGCTTTGCGTTCATATTCGTTTTATGGAATTGATAGTCAGTTGTGTTTCTTGAGCCAATAATCCTTTAATGCCTGATCCGGCAATGTCCATCACGCGGCTGTCAGCAAAGTAGGGGAAGTCGAAGGTGACGGGGTCGCCAGCGAGCAGGCCTGGCAGCGGCATGAGCCGAGCGGTGAGTGGCTTGTTGAGGCGGCTAGCTAACATGGCGACGTCGAGGAGAACGGCCGTTAACGCCTCCTCACTAATGTGCCCCGGTAAAGGAATGGTGTCTAACCCCACGCCGCACACTGCGCTGTAGCTGAGTAAATCTTGCACGGAAAGCGCGCCCTCGGCCGCACGTCGCGCCAGTACAGAATCTTCTAGCACGGGCAGCATAAGGCCAGAGAAGCCGCAGCTAGGAAAGCTGGCGCGGGCAATAGCCTCGGTGACAAAGCCAGCCGCAAACAGGCTGCCTGCACTGCCCAAATAGGGTAGCCCTAATGCCTCCAGTGCGCCGCCCAAACTTTTATCGTCGGTGGGGAAGGGTGCCAGCGAGAAATCAATACCACTAAAGCCAATATTGTGTTCTACGGCGATTTTTTGGGCAATGGGGATGAGTTGGGCAACGGCCGTTTCTATCCCGTCCACTAGATTTTGCCGCGCTTCTGCCAATGTTTTGGCCGATTGGATCGCCTGCAAAGCGATGTCGGCAGACTCCACCGCAATGGCAAAATGAGGAGTTCCCCCCTGGTGGTATGCCACCGGGAAAAAAGGTGAACCAGGCGGACAGTTGGCTAACGCCGCCAGAAAAAGGTTGCCAAAACCGAAGCCAAAGTTCTCCACTTCAATTAAGCTAACAGTTTTGATTAGCTTTGCCGCTAGCTGGCAGCGAGCGGTATCAATTTGCCCTTGCGTGTCGGCAATTTCTGCGGTGGCAAACAACGCATCGGTAATTGCAAGTAACGGGGAGATTCGGTTCAGCCAGATTGGGTCGTGCCGCAGCAGCACCGGCCCCAAACTAATGTAATTTGCCCCTGCCTCCTGCCATTTTTGGACTAAAGCCAGGGCTTGTTTAAAGAGAGGCTCTTTTTCAGGCCACCAATCGGGGAAGGGTGGCAATGCTAGCCGGGCAGATTGCAGGGGGTAGGGGAAGGGGGTGCGAACGGCCGTAAAGAAATCAGCCATCCGCACCAATGAAAAATCAGCGTCACAAAACAATGTCACAGAGCGAATATCCATAGGCATTCTATTGTAGCCCAATTTGACAGATGGCATGAACCGCCGCTAGAATCCGCCATCCGACGGCTTCCGAATGAGGAAAATGTTAGGCCGTCGTGAAAAATGGACACTTTCTATGGATACGTCTGCAGAAACAGACAAGCAACCAAACGAAGAAAAAACGCCAGAGGCTGCGGATTCATCTGAAGCACAAGCAGAGCCTGCTACAGAAACCTCTGAAGCGGCGCAAGCCACAAACAAACCTGAAAAGCGACATTCTAAAAAGGGACAACGCTCAAAACCAAGAGGCAATAAGGGTAGCCCTACGCTAAAGCATGTGTCAGATCGATTTGCGGCGTGTGGTCGGTGTAGCTTCTTTTGGTCTGGGTATCGGGTAATTTTGGGAGAAGCAGGGCAAGAAACGGCCGTTGCTGAAAGTCAATCGGGCTGGCTAAACCTTGAGTGGAATTCGCAAATACACGATTTGCTCTTCAAATCCTACGGCATTCGCCTGGACGTAAATTTTTATCATTACGAAGGGTGCTGCAAAGAGTGTCGCCGCCGCTTTACCTACCAAGCTCCAGAAAAATCTGATGCACCAAGTCAGTGTGCAATAGAAATTTCCCCCCACGGCGCAAATTAAGAACTGCTGTTACGTACTTCCTCCGTAAAAGATTTCAAAAGTCTTCTCGACAATTCGTTCAACACTAGAGAAAAACAAGACTTTTGAAATTTACGCTGCGTAACATGGGTTAAGAAGAATGGTCAAGCTGATTCATTAATCAGACGTTGTCGTGCTGCTTCAAAAAGAATGATGCCGGTGGCAACGGCCGCATTAAGTGATTCTGTGGCGGCAGGCATGGGGATGGTTAGGTGGTGATGGGTAAGTTGCCTGGCATCGTGACCTGCGCCAGCCGCCTCGCTGCCAATAATGAGTACGCTGGGTCGAGTCCAGTTAACGGCCGTATACGCCGTCTCAGCGTCAATGGTTGCCAACCAAACCTGCATCGTTTGCACTGTGTTGGCAATCTCAGCCCAGCTTTGGCTATGTACCGGTAGCCGCAAATGGGCACCCATGCTGCCCCGCACCACTTTGGGATTGTACAAATCCACACAGTCCGGCCCCAGCAACACACCATCTACACCTGCTGCTCCAGCAGTGCGTAGCATCGTGCCCAGATTTCCCGGCGTGTTGATGGCATCAAGCACCAGTAGCAGGGTTGGGTTTTGGGGAAGGGGGCGCGGCTGCATGGACAACACAGCCAGAATGCCGGCAGGGGTGCTGGTGTCGCTCATTGCCTGCATCACAGATTCACTTACAAGCAGCGGGGCGGATTGTGCCAGGGTACTAAGTTGTTGTAAAATTTGGGCGTGAACGGCCGTTCCCAGCCACTGTTCTGTGTAACAAAGCAGCTCTGGGGGACGTGCCATCTTTACCAACTCTGTCAGCCAGCGTGTCCCCTCTACCACATATTGCTGCTCACGGTATCGGAAGCGACGATCTGTTTGTAACCGCCGCACAAATTTTACTTTGGCATTGCTTGGGCTGGTAATCATCAACCCATTGTATCTTTTTTGTGGGTTTTGGGTTAAGTAAATTAGGTTCAATGAATTACGATGTGTGCTTTTCGGAGGCGATTTCAATGGTAAGTGAATTGAAAGGATTGTTCAAAATCAGCCGACCGCTGACAACGTTGACTGGTGGCCTGGCCGTGCTGCTGGGTGGCTACGTGGCGGGGACGGGTGCTTGGGGCAAGGTAATTTTAGCCATTTTAGCTACCTGGTTCATTAGTGCCGCTGCCAACGCCTGGAACGATTATCGAGACATTGAGATTGACAAGATCAACCAGCCCAATCGGCCGTTGCCTGCCGGCTTGGTTTCCCCCAGCTCGGCACTTATATTTTCTTTGGTGATGACGGCCGTTTCCATCATCCTCGCTGCCTTCATCAACACCACAGCCTTCATCATTGCCCTCGTCTCGGCTGGGATGCTCTACCTTTACTCCTGGCGGCTCAAAAGCACTGTCCTCATGGGCAATGCTGTTGTCGCCGCCATTTCGGCCATGAGTGCCATCTTTGGCGGCATTGCCGCTGGCAACCCGCGCCCGTCGTTCTGGCTGGCGGCCATCATCGCCTCGGCCATCATGGGGCGCGAAGTGCTAAAAACCCTCGCCGATTACGAGGGGGATTTGCGCCAGCGCTGCCGTACCGTTGCTACCGTTTGGGGGCGGCGGGCCGCCAGAGTGGTGTTCTACATTTTGGCTTCGGCTACGCTTGTGGTGATGATGCTGCCTTACTTGCTAGATGTTTACCAACCTGTGTATGCCCTGGTGGTTGCGCTGGGTGTGTATCCGGTGCTTATCTATGTGCTGGTGCGCGTTACCCGCGAACGTACCGGCTCCCAACTAGAAAAGCTCAGCCAGCTTATGAAGTACGATTTTATGGTCTGGTTTGTGGCTGTGTTGCTAGGCGCAGCAGCTTAACCGGTAATCAGTGTCAATAGAAGCCACTTTAACTGATTACCGATAGCCGCTTACTGTTTACCGCCTCCCGGTGGGGGTAGCTTGTCGAGGTTAAACGGGGGTGGGTCGTCGGACTGATGACCGTTTAGCAACCAAAGTTGGCTGTTAAATGGCTCTTCCACTTCCTCTAACTGATCGATGGCTGGGAGGTAACGGCCGTCTGATTGCAGCAGATGTGCTTTAGCCGTGTCATGCAAATACGTCGCCAAAATGGTGATAATTTGCTGCCGTTCGGCCTCCTCCTCAACCGGGAAAAGTACTTCCACTCGACGGTTGATGTTGCGCGGCATGGGGTCTGCGCTACCCACATAAATGTCTGGCTTTCCCTTGCTGTGGAAATAATAAATACGCGTATGTTCTAAAAAGCGCCCTACAATGCTCTTCACCCGAATATTTTCACTCACGCCCTTCACACCTGGGCGCAGGCAGCAAAAACCGCGAATGATCAGATCAATTTGCACGCCCGCCTGCGATGCGCGATACAAGTTGCGAATCACCTCCGGATCAACCAGCGAATTCGCCTTGATGATGATGCGCCCTTTTTTGCCAAGAGCCGTTTCTTGCTTAATGAGGCGCATCAAATTTGCCCGCAAGTTTACTGGAGCTACCAAAAACTTGCGGTAATCCACCTGCTTGGAATACCCGGTTAGGAAATTAAACACCTCAGACGCATCGGCTCCCATTTCATCATCGCTGGTGATCATGCCCAAGTCCGTATAAAGACGGGCGGTAATAGTGTTGTAATTGCCCGTGGCCATATGCACATACCGCCGAATGCCGTCTCGTTCGCGTCTCACCACTAGGCACACTTTGCAATGTGTCTTCAGCCCTAGCAAGCCGTAGGCCACATGAACCCCCGCCTTTTCCAGAGCTCTGGCCCACTCAATATTGGATTCTTCGTCAAAACGCGCTTTTAGCTCTACCAAAACCGCCACCTGCTTGCCATTTTCTCTTGCCTTCATGAGGGCATGAACGATGGGCGGATTTGGCCCCACGCGATAAAGCGTTTGCTTGATGGCCAGCACGTTCGGGTCTTCGGCAGCTGCCTTCACGAAATCTACGACTGGCAAAAAGCTGTCGAACGGCGTGTGAATGAGAACATTGTGTCGCTGCAAGACATTAAAAATGTTGTCTCCAGTCCGTAAATTGGCGGGAACCGTTGGCTGAAAGCCCTCATCTTTAAGCTCTGAGCGTTCCGATTTGTGCAGTTCCCACAGACTGCTTAACCCTAATGGCCCATTTGTAGCGTAAACATCGGTCGCGCTAACTTCCAAATTGCTAATCAAAATGTTGCGGATAGTATCTGGCGTATCTTCGTCAATTTCCAGGCGAACCACACGCCCAAAGTGGCGCTGGCGCAGATTTTCTTCCATCGTCAGCAGTAAATCGTCCGCTTCCTCTTCCTGAATTTCCATATCGGTGTTACGTGTGACGCGGAACGGATAGGCGGCACGGATATCCATGCCGGGAAAGAGCCGATCCAGATTGGCGGCGATGACCTGCTCTAGCCAGATAAATTTCTGGGTGGTGGGCGGCAGCAGCTCATCCGGGTCTAGCGGATTAAGCGGCACCAGCCGGGGTAGGGTGGCTGGCACTTTTACGCGGGCAAAATGAATTTCATCATTGTCTGGGTCGCGCACTTCTACGGCCAAATTGAGGCTGAGATTGGAAATGTGCGGGAAGGGATGTGTGGGATCGAAAACCAGTGGGGTGAGCACGGGGAAAATCTCTTGCTCAAAGTAAGCAGCCAGCTTTTTTTTCTGGCGAGATTTTAGCTCGCTGTAATTGAGGGTATGAATGCCTTCCTTTGCCAGGGCAGGCTGCAACATCTCTAGCCAGCAGTTGTTGGCTTGGGCAAATAGCTGGGTGACAGTGCGATGAATGGCGACGAGCTGCTCGCGCGGGGTGAGTCCGTCGGCGGGGCGGTCTGTGATGCCGAGCAGCACCTGCTGCTTTAGCCCGGAGACACGCACCATGAAAAATTCATCCATATTGCCGCTGAAAATGGCAATAAATTTGACGCGCTCCAGCAGGGGATGTTCTGGATTTTCGCACTCTTCCAAAACGCGGCGGTTAAATTCGATATTACTCAATTCTCGGTTAATATACAGGCTAGGATTTTTCAGATCTATTTCGGACATAATATGATTTTTCGTGTAAAGGTTTGGATTAACGGACAATTTTTGGTATCAGGATTATATCTCGTTGCCCTGTTCTGGCTAACGGCTTGTGGGGGTTTGGGGCAGGAGCCGCTGCCAACCGTGGCTCCGCTACTTACTTTACCTGCGCCGCCCACACCCATCGGGCTGCCTACGCCCACGGGTGACCTGCCGCCGACCCCAGCGCTGCTTGGTGTGTTGCCGCCGACGGCGACTGCTGTGCCTTCCCCGACAGGAACGGCCGTTCCCCCCATCACCCTCAGCGCAGACCCCAGCGTGCCACAGGATTTGGTTCGCATGGCGCAAACGCTGGCAGAGCAAAACCCTGCCTTCGTTTGGGTAGAGTCTATCTCTGCTGATGTGCAGCTAACGTTAGGTACTGGCCGCCATTTGGCAGATTGGATCTATGTGGTGGCTGCTCCCTTCGCTACGGTGGAAGATGAGATTTCGCTAGCACAGGTGCAGTCGCGCTGGCAGCAGGGTGAGGCAGTTTTTGCTGTGAATGAGCTGGCTGGATGGGATACGGCCGTTCTCAACCAACCAAACCCCGCCATTACTTTCTTACTGGATGTGGCTGAATTGAGTGAACTGGCCTGGATGGAACGGCCGTCTCTGCTCATCTTTCCCTTCCATAAACTCCAGCCTGATTTGAAGCTGCTGCGGTTGGATGGCGTCTCGCCGTTGACGGCCGAATTTGACCCGGCGACCTACCCTTTGACGGTGGAAGTGAATGTGGTGGGGGAGGAAACGGCCGTTGCTCAATTCCTCGCGGCCTGGGATGGCCCCGCCAGCAATTGGGACGGTAGCAAGCTCACCCGCGTGGCGATGAGCGGCGTCACCGCGCTCACCCGCGCTACCGCCTTCCAGATGGAAATTAGCGGCATCCTCACGCCGGGGCAGGCGGTTGGCCCGGTGCTGCAAAGTGCAGACATTGCCCATGTGAGCAACGAAGTCTCGTTTACGCCCGACTGCCCGTACCCCGATCCAGTTGGCGGCACGACTTTTTGCTCCCGCGACAGTTACTTTGAACTGCTCACCTTTTTAGGCGTGGACGTGGTGGAGCTGACGGGTAACCATGTGAATGATTGGGGCACAGATGCCATGCTGCACTCGCTTGATTTGTATGCGAAGGCGGGAATGGCGGTGTTTGGCGGCGGGGCAGATTTGGCTTCGGCGCAGCAGCCCGCCTTTTTTGAGCACAACGGCAACCGGATTGCCTTCATTGGCTGCAATCCATTTGGGCCAGCCTACGCTTGGGCGGGGGAAAGTAAGCCCGGTTCGCGTCCCTGCGACGCCGATTTCGAGGCACAAATCAGCCAGCTTGCCGCCGATGGCTATTTGGTGATTGCCACGCTGCAATACAACGAGTTTTATCATTACGCGGCAACGGCGCAGCAAAAGGTGGATTTTGCGGATTTGGTGCGGGCGGGGGCAACGGCCGTTTCTGGCAGTCAGGCGCATCATGCCCAAGGGTTTGCTTTTGTGGATGGTGCATTTGTCCATTATGGGCTGGGCAATCTCTTTTTTGACCAGATGAACATGCTGGGTACGCGGCAATCGTTTGTGGATACGTACGTGTTTTACGACGGCCGTTTGCTCAGCGTCGAGCTTTGGACGGGACTCATCGAAAATTATTGTTGCCCGCGAGAAATGACAGCTGTTGAACGGGAGGCGGTGTTAACGGCCGTATTCCAGGCCAGCGACTGGTAACTAATATGAATAAACGATTTAGATTGATTCTGCTTATTGGTTTTTTGCTTGTAATTATCGTTGGCGGTTATCTTTTTTATTTGAGTACACATCCACCCCAAGGCACCTACAGCTTTTTGCTAGACGAGGCTTGCGCGTTACCCTGTTGGGAAAACATAACCCCCGGCGAAAGCACACAGTTAGAGGCATTAAATTTGTTGGTGGAAGGAAGTTTGATTGATAGATCAGCACGTTATTTGGGTGATGGCTCGTTATTTTTAAACACGCAAAACGAAGATAAAGTCCACATTTACTTTTCTGAAGGAATTGTTCAACAAATTGATTTTGATCCATCTGCATCGCTTGTTCTCGATGATTTTATTGAAACCTTTGGACCGCCAGAAAAAGTTCACATGCTTGTTGATGGAGAGCATCAACTATGTATGGTTGGATACTTATATTACCCTCGGCACGGTTTGCTCATTTCGGCAGGGGAGTGTGCAGATTTCAATCGAACTGATACTTTTAAGAACGGGAATGTTTTGCCTGACACCCCTGTGATTTCGCTTAGTTTTGTTGAAGTTTCCACGAATGCTGAACAAGTGCTCCAATCCTTACAGCGAGTGCAAGGAGTAAAGCTAGAAGAAGTCCCGTTAAATTGGGTTGATTGGAAAGGCCACGGTTACTATGAGCCATAAAAATTCTTAGCAATTATTTTTCGCGTTAATTAAGGGCTTAAGCCACTGCCTCAGGCAGTGGAAAAAGTAACGATTTTACCAGCGTATTGAGTATGATGAGTAATATTCTATCTGCTTAGAAGGTGCGAAACTAATTAGGAGATAGACAAAGACTACTCGTCACTTCAAGAGGTTAGCCCATTCGTTGTATGAGTACAAATATCATATCGTATTTTGTCTAAAATATCGCTACAAAATCCTACAAAAGAAAGTAGCAACGTACCTCAAAGCAAACTTGCCCTACGAACCTTTGACTTCGCATAAACATTGTGCTGGAGAGCTTTACATTGATTGGCAGGCTCTTTTTCTTGTGTGCTATACTTCGCTCTCGAACAAAATATACATAAATGAAGGACATTTTATGCGATTGAAAAATGCCAAAGCAATCTCCCGGATGCGAGATTCTGGCCGGATGGTGGCCGAATGTTTTGCTTTGCTAAAAGAAAATATTCGGCCAGGGGTGAGCATTCGCGCATTGGACCAAATGGTAGAAAATTACATTGCCGAGCGGGGGGCCGAGCCGCTTTACAAAGGGTACAAAGGTAGCGGCAACAACCATCCGCCGTTCCCCGGCGTTATTTGTGCTTCTGTTAACCACGAAATTTGTCATGGTTTGCCCGATGACCGCATTCTCAATAATGGCGACATCATTGGAATTGATATTGGCCTGAAATACAAAGGTTACTGTGGGGATGCCTGCTACACTTTTCCGGTGGGTACGGTTCCGCCAGCGGCGGCACGCCTGCTACAGGTGGCCGAAGAGGCACTTTATGTGGGCATTGAGGCGGTGAAGCCGGGTGGCTATTTGTACGATATTGGCCGCGCCATCCATGATTTTGCCGATAGCAAGGGCGTGTCTGTGGTGCACGAGTGGGGCGGGCATGGCATTGGGCGCATCTTGCACGATTCGCCCTCCGTGCTGCACATTCGTCAGAACGGCCGTGGCCCCAAGCTGCGCCCCGGCATGACGTTTACCATTGAGCCGATGATTAACCAGGGCGGGCATGAGTGGATTTTGCTGAAGGATGGCTGGACGGTGATTACGAAGGATGGCTCTCTCTCGGCGCAATTTGAGCACACGGTGGCAGTTACCAAATCTGGGTACGAGATTTTGACGAAGTTGTAGATTTGCCACAGAGTGCACAGAGATTTTAGAGAATATTTTCTTTCAATATCTCGAAAAGCTTCTTTAGTCGGTGGCTTTTTTAGTCTGAAGATTCAACGGCCGTATTCTGCGTGGATGCGGCCGTTTCTGCTTCCTCGGGCTCTTCAATGATCCGTGAAGCCATCCGGGCATTGTCTGCCCACGGGTCCATTTTGAACAGTTTGTGATAGGTGTAGCGGCTAATCACGGCAATGGAGCCCAAGACCGGCACAATGATCAGTGCCGTCAGGACACCCGCCAACGAGAGCGACCCCACAATGGCAATAAAAATGATGGCTGGATGAATTCGCACGCTGGAACTCATGATGCGCGGGCGCAGCCAAATATTTTCGATCCCTTGTATGCCCAAATTAAAGGCCAGCACAATAAAAGCAAAGATCGTATTGGAAACTGCCAGGGTGTTTGAGCCAGCCAACAAAGCAACCACGGTGGCAATAACCATGATGATAGCTGGGCCAACCGAGAGCAACACATCGAAGATGGCGGCAAACACCCCAAACAGAATTGCCCCAGGCAAGCCTAAAATGAGCGAACCAGCCCCTGTGAGCAGCCCTACAATAATCGAGAGCCGTAGCTGCCCCCGAAAATACCGATTCCACACCAGCTTAATTTCATCGTAAAGTCGCCGAAAATCAGACTCAAACGGACCTGGTGCCCAGCTAAACAGCCATTCTCGCAATTTATCCCAATCTTGCAGCAAATAGTAGGTGGCAACCAGCACGACCAAAATCCAGCCAAGATTAGTGGTGCTGGTTTGCAGTAGCTGCACAATGATGTCGGCGCGAATGAAAGAGGAAACCAGTTCAGAAAGGTCTGCCTCAGGCAACAATCCGTCCAGAGCAATCTCAGTGTTGAGAATAACAATGGGCTCGGCCAGAAAATCCTGTTCAGCCTGGGTCATCAATGTTTGCATATCTTCCAAAAAGCTGGCGGTTTGCTCTGGAATGGCGGGTATGAAGATGATGGTGACGGTGATGATGGCGCCCAATGAGAGCAGGTAAACGAGAAAAACTACCAGTGACCGCGCTACACGCGCTCGCTGGTTTACCACTGTCACGATAGGGTTAAGCAAGTATGCTAGCAGTGCAGAAATGGCCAATGCGCCAATGAGCGCCTCAGCTGCGGTGATGAACCAAATAAATCCGGCAAGAACCAGGGCAAAGACAAAATAGCGTGTTGTAGTACTCCACTCTTTATTCATAAATTAGCCAATGTTTTGCGCTTGCAAGAACAAAATAGAAACAACTGTAACAGAATTTTAGCAAATATTAGTTGGGAACCAAACTGCGTAACGAAAATTTTGAATAGCTGATCTTATGGACAGGCAAACGGCCGTACCTTTTGCAAGGTCGGTTCTGGTCTCTCGCCTGGGGTGGGGAGACGGCCGTTCCTCTACAATTTCCTTATCAATCATACTAAAAATGGAGAGTTCCCATGAATACAAACGTGAAAACTGCACTGATCACGGGTGCCTCGCGCGGGCTTGGCCTGGCGTTGGCGCGAACGCTGGCCCAGGCAGGCTGGCAGCTCATCATCAATGCGCGTGGGCAAGCGGCCCTAAGTCAGGCACATCAAGAATTAGAACAGTGGACAACGGTAACGGCCGTTCCCGGCGACATCAGCCAAAAAGCACACCGACAAGCATTGGCGGTAGCGGTTCGGGCGGCAGGTGGCCTCGATTTGCTGGTAAACAACGCCGGAATTTTGGGGCCAAGCCCCCAGCCAGCCCTGTTGGATTACCAGCTCGATGTACTAGAGACGGTTTTCCAAGTTAATGTGGTTGCCCAGCTTGGCGTGCTGCAAGCCGTTGCGGGTACGCTCAAGCCCACCGCTCGCATCATCAACATCACCAGCGATGCGGCCGTAGAACCTTATGCAGGCTGGGGTGGTTACGGGGCCAGCAAGGCGGCGTTTGAGCATCTTTCTGCAATTTTTGCAGTGGAGCTAGCAGACCAGTTGCCTGATGTCCGCGTTTACTGGGTTGATCCGGGCGATATGCGAACGCAGATGCACCAAGAAGCGTTCCCCGGCGAAGATATTAGCGACCGACCGCTGCCAGAGGCGAGCCTGCCCGGTTTTATGGGGCTCATCAACGGCAATTTGCCAAACGGCCGTTATCAGGCGCAAAATTTTCCGGTGGAGGCAGTAGCATGATGACCCTGCTCTCTCCGCCAGCTTCGGCTACCCAAAATGCTATCGCTCATTTGCCTGCGCTGGAGTTTGAGCTGCCGCCGGGGTTAGAGGCCAGCGAACCGCCAGAAGCGCGTGGGCTGGCCCGCGACGATGTGCGGCTCATGGTGTCTCATTACCAGGATGACCGGGTGCAGCACACGCACTTTCGGCAGCTTGGTGACCATTTGCAGGCGGGCGACCTGCTGGTGCTGAACACCAGCCGCACCATGAATGCCGCCTTGCCAGCCACCCTGCCAGATGGGACTGAACTGTGGCTGCACCTGTCCACCCAGCTTCCTGCTGGTTTATGGAGTGTGGAGTTAAGACGGCCGTCTACCACAGCCACCGAACCTTTTAAGGATGGTCAGGCCGGGATGTTGCTCACCTTACCTGCAGGCGGCACGGCACGGCTGCTCACGCCCCACAATCTGGCGTTGCGCCACTGCCCGGGCCAGCCCGTGCGGCTATGGTTGGCAACATTGCAGTTGCCGCTGCCGCTCACCAGCTACCTGGCCGCACACGGCAGCCCCATTCGCTACAGCTATGTGCCAGATGCCTGGTCGCTGGATTATTACCAGACGGTTTTTGCCACAGAGCCAGGCAGTGCCGAAATGCCTTCTGCTGGCCGCGCTTTTACGCCGGAGCTAATGACGCAACTGGTGGCACGCGGCATTCAGTTTGCACCGCTGCTGCTGCACACCGGGGTGGCCAGTTTAGAAGACCACGAAGCCCCGTATGAAGAACATTACCGGGTGCCGTCGGAAACGGCCGTGCTGGTAAACCAGGCGCGGCAGCAGGAACGACGCGTTATCGCCGTGGGCACAACCGTCATTCGCGCTCTGGAAACGGTAACTGATGAAGCAGGCGTTACTCACGCTGGCTCCGGCTGGACGGATTTGTTCATCACGCCGCAACGGGGCGTACGCGCAGTGGATGGCTTGCTGACTGGCCTGCATGAACCGCGTGCCACCCATTTGGCAATGTTGGCTGCCCTGGCGAATCCAGGCCACCTATCACTGGCATATGAACAGGCGTTGCAACATCGCTACCTCTGGCATGAATTCGGCGATCTGCATTTACTCCTTCCTTAGTAGTTCAAATGAAGCGCGGCGAAATGAAGAATCCCAGCCAACTTGGCTGGGATTCTTCGTTGCACTTAGTGTGACAAGTGTTGCTTAGAAATATGTTGAGAAACTGAGTAACGAATGTCTAAAATAGCCAATTGCCCCGGCAGTTTGGTACAATCGCCACATATTGCGCGATTGGTAACTTCCAACACTGGTTACAAGTTTGCCGGAGGCTTTGGTTATGCGTCACCTCACATTTCTGTTATCTATTTTGCTGCTGTGCCTGGGCATTGTGAATATCCCCACGCCCGCACCAGCGGTGGTTGCTGCCGCGCCCAGCGTGGTGCCGGGAGCCCTGCCCGTACAAAAGATGACATTGCAGCCGCTGCCTGAAGCCCCGCTCATTGCCACCGCTGCCGCCGACAGCTGTTCTAACGCCACCACCATTACTTTAAACGGTTCCGGCGTGGGTGAAACGACAGTTGTCAACAGCATGACAGAAGGGAGTGAAGACCCGGTGCTGACCTGCGCCTGGGGCAGCCCTAGCCGCCCCGAGGGGTATCGCACGGTTTGGTATCAATTTACGCCCACCAGCAACGGCCGTGTCACCATAGACACTGCCAATAACTTTAACCCCAACAGTTACGACACCATTTTGGCAGTACACACGGGCAGTTGCGGCGCAGCCACACTCGATTTGGTTGCCTGCAACGACGATTACCAGGGCTTTGCCTCGCGGGTGACGTTTAATGTGTCTAAAGATGTGACTTACTTTGTAGAGGTGGCCGACTGGAACGCAGCCGAACCGGGTACGTTGGAACTGGATATCTTCTTTGTCCTCGATCCGATTCCCACCAAATGGGCAACGTTGGCAGCGGCTGGCCCTGCCAGGGCGCGCCACGCCTCAGTAAATGCCGATGGGCAAATTTATGTACTGGGTGGGCAAACCAATGCTGTTGGTACACCCGATATTGAGGCTGCGAATACGCCTTACCGCTACAATCCCGCACTGGATAGCTGGACCCCTTTAGCCCCAATGCCTGATCCCAAACTGACAGATGTAACGGCCGCATACCTGAACGGCCGTATCTTCATCCCCGGCGGCTATGATGGCAACAGTATGGTTGGGTCGCATCATGTGTTTAGCGTGGGGGCCGGCCTTTGGGAGCCAGATCGTGACCCACCCCCGGTGGCCGTTGGCTGGGCGCAGGCGGTTGTTCCCGACGACGAGGGCGGCTATTATCTCATTGGTGGCATTAGCAACACAGACTTTCTGCAAAATTCGGCGACGGTTCACAACGATGTTTCATTCTTTAGCTTGAGCACCAACACCTGGATAACTGCCATACCAGACATGGATGTGCCGCGTTATGGGCATACAGCCGTGTGGACCAACGATGGCATCTACGTCGTGGGTGGTATTGACGACAACAATCAGCTACTGCCCGGTGGTGAATATTATCAGCCAGCGGGCAACGGCCAGTGGGATCCGCTACCGCCGATGAATATCGCCCGCTACGGCGCGAGCAGCGCAGTGGCTCCAGATGGCAAATGGTACGTTTTTGGTGGTTTGGATTTCAGCAACAGCGCCGTCCCGGAAGTCGAAATGTTCGATCCCTTGAACCCTGGAGCCGGTTGGCAAATTTTGGACGTGACGTATGATTTGGGCGGCACCACCACCTTGCGGGCGCGCGCCTTCCCGGAAGGGCAATTTGTGGGCAACTATCTGTACGTTACTGGCGGGTACGACACGATAGATTATGCCGTAACATCCACCGTGCAGCGGCTTCTTTTGTTGGGAGAGACCAATTACTTGCCAATTATTCTCGATGGAGCAAACCAGTTCAACGATAATTTTAGCGTGGCGCAACGGTTACAGCTCAACGTCGCCCAAACCCATCAATTTAATGGTTCATTTGACTTCTTTGATGCTTTTTATTTCGATCAGCTCAGCGCAGATTTTGTGACGATACGGTTAAGCCAAATTCCCAGCGGCAGCGACTACAACGTAACTATTTATGATACCGACAAAAGCGTGCGCGGTAGCGGTACGCTGGCAGGAAACCAAAGCGAGGCGGTGACGCTGTTGTTGCCCACAGGGCGTTATTATGTGATGGTAGAGCGCATCTTTGGCCAGTCGGATGGCTCCAATTACCGCATCATTGTTGAAGAATAAAGATTAGCCGCAGAGGACACAGAGGAAAAAGAGAAGAAACTCTTAGCTCTCTGTGTTCTCTGTGGCAAAAAATATCCCCGAAGGAAAACATGTCTACTGATAAGCCAGTTCGGTTGCTTCATTTTGCAGATGCCCATATTGATATTGCCAATTACGGCCGTCACGATCCCAAAACCGGCCTCCCCAGGCGCGTGATGGACTTTTTAAACGCGCTAGACCAAATTGTAGATGCCGCCATCAAAGAGAAAGTGGATTTGGTCATCTTTGCCGGGGATGCGTACAAAGATCGCAACCCCCAGCCCACCTTCCAACGCGCTTGGGGTGAGCGGATGATGCGCCTCTCTGGGGCGGGCATTCCCACGCTGCTGCTGGTGGGCAACCACGATGTTTCTCCAGCGGTGGGGCGCGCCCACACCCTGCACGAATTTAGCACCCTGAGCGTACCCCACATTCATGTGGCCGATGGCTTGAAACTGTGGAAACCAGACGAGCTTGGTCTGCCGGTGCAGGTGATTGCTGTACCCTGGCTTTCGCGCAGCATGTTGGTCGGGCGTGTCAACACATTGGGGCGCACTATCGAAGAGATCTATCGGCAGCTAGAGGAGCTGGTGACCCAACGGATTACCAGCCTCATTGAAAAAGCCGACCCAGACATTCCGCTCATTTTAACGGCGCATACTAGCGTGAGCGGCGCCAAATATGGCAGTGAGCGCACGGTGATGTTGGGGCACGAACTCGTGCTCAGTGGCGGGCTGGTGAACAATCCCAAGCTAGATTACGTGGCGCTGGGGCATATTCACAAACCGCAGCTACTTTCTGGCAAGGATAGCCATCCTCCCATTGTTTACCCTGGCTCTATTGAGCGCATAGATTTTGGCGAAAAAGAAGATAAACGCTTTGTGTTGGCCGAGGTGGGCAAGGGGGAAACGCATTGGGAATATCGGATGCTCAAAACGCGCCGTTTTATTGATCCAGACCCGATTACGCCGCGTACTGAGCATTTCATGGAAGACATTCTTAGCCAGCTTCCGGCGGCTGAAGACGTGGCTGATGCCATTTGCCGGGTGCGCTTGCACTTTCCGCGAGACGATGAGCCATTGCTGGATGAGCGAGCTATTTTAGCCCATTTTAAAGATGCGTTTGATGTGAAAATTCAAAAGCACTACCTGACCAGCAAGCGATCACGCTTGGGGGATGCGGCAGGGGTAGAGACGATGACGCCACTAGAGTTGCTGGAAACCTACTGGGTGAGTGAGGAGATGGACAACGAAGAGATTGAGGTGTTGCTGGAAATGGCAAAAGGGGTTTTGGCAGACGAATTATGATTCCGACAAAATTAGAGATTTCCAACTTTTTGTCTTATCGGGAAACGGCCGTACTTCCCTTTGCCGGTATTCATTTAGCCTGTATTTCCGGGGCGAACGGTGCCGGAAAATCTACCATTTTAGACAGCATTACCTGGGTGCTGTTTGGCCAGAGCCGCAGCCGTAGTGATGATGATCTGGTTAATCGCCTTTCTGCCATTGATGATGAGGCGGCTGAGGTGAGCCTGGAATTTGAGCTGGAAAGCACGCTTTACAAGGTGACGCGCAGTAAACGCAAAGGCAAAATCACCCGGCTCGATCTGCAAATTGCTGCCGGAGACAATGCCTGGAAAACGCTCACCGAAGGCAAGCTGCGTGATACGCAGGCAGCTATCGAGAACTTGCTGCGGATGAATTATGACACCTTCATCAATGCCAGCTTTTTGTTGCAGGGCAAGGCAGATGAGTTCACCACCAAGACACCCAATCGCCGCAAAGAAATTTTGGCCGATTTGCTGGGGGTAACTGTTTGGGAAAAATACCGTGAGCTGGCAGCCAATCGCCGCAAGAATGAAGAGCGGCAGCTTGATTTGCTAGACCACCAGATTGCGGAAATTGATGTGGAGCTAGAGCAAGAAGTGGCGCGGCAAACGGCCGTTACCGAAGCCAAAATCGTCCTGGAAAGCATCACCGAGCGATTGAACGATAAGGAAGCTCTGCTACAGCAGCTGCGCCGGGCAGAGACGGCCGTTCAGCAACACAAGCAACTCGTTGAAACTTTGGCAACCAACGTGAACCGGGCAAAGGCGCAGCTGGAGAGCCTCCAGCGCAGCCAAACCCAGCGGCAACAGGAGCGGGATGGCTACGCGGCCATTTTGGACGAGGCTGAAGCCATCACCACAAAGTACACCGCGTGGCAGGAAGCAGAAGATACCTTCCAAAGCTGGCAGGAGCGGGCGGATGCTTTTAACCAGATTGAACAGCGCAAACGGCCGTACGAACTCACCATCGCTGAAGAAAAATCGCGCCTGACCCAGCAGCTTGAAGCTCTGGAAGCCCAGGCCGCTCGCGCCGAGGCCGCCGCTGATGAGAAGCAGTCACTGGAAGACGCGCTTACTGCGGCCAGGGCAGAATTGGCTGCGCTGGAAACGCAGCTAGAGACCCTCAATAGCCAAGAGGCCGAATGGCATCAGTTACGCGCCGAGCTACAAAAGCAGGAAAGTGAGCGAGAGGCACAGATACGAGAGCTGAGCCGACTGCAAAACCAGGCCCGGCGGATGGTGGCCCTCCGTGAAGAGGAAACGGCAGTTTCCCAAAATTTACAAACGGCCCAGCAGCAAATCAGCCAGCTCACGGCCCAGCTTGCCGACCTGAGCCAGCAAGAACAGGCGCATAGCAGTGCCACTGCCGAAAAAGTGGGTTTGGAAAGCAGCCAGCCCGCCCTGAAAGAGCAGATGAATCGGCTGAAGGCGCGCATTGAGCAGCTAGAAGCACAAAGTGGCGGCAGTTGCCCACTGTGCGGCCAGGCACTCACCGCCGACCACCGTACTCAGGTGGTGGGCGAGCTACGTGCTGAAGGCACCAGTTTGGGTGATCGGTATCGGAGCAATGTGCAAACCATCGAAACGCTAACTGGCCAAATTGCTGAACTGGGGCAAACGCTGGCGCAGCGGCCTCAGTTAGAAAAATCACTACAAACGCAGCAAACGCGCCAGGCACAGGCGCAGGCGCGTCTGGATGAAATTGGCCAACAGCTAGCCGAGTGGGAAGCGGGCGAGGCGACCCGCTTGGCGGAGCTTGAAGCAGCATTGGCGGCCGAACATTTGGCTGATTTGCGGGAGCAGGTGGTTGCATTGGGAACGGCCGTGCAGGCCAAGCCCACGTTGGAAAATGAACGCCGTCAGCTTGAACAGCACCTGGCAAACGACGAGGCGCGCCTGGCTGAACTGAATCGTTTTATGATTGATTGGGCCGAGTCTGGGCAAGATACGGTTAAAATGGTCAGGCAGCAGTTAGCAAATGATGACTTTGCTACCCAGGCGCGGCGGGCGTTGCTGAACCTCAACGCGGAACTGGCTGAACTGGGCTACGAGGCTGAAGCCCACGCCCAGGCTCGGGGGGCGCGGCAAGCCCTTGCCGATGTGCCGGAGCAGTACCAAAGGCTCAAACAAGCAGAGGCCGCAGTTAAGCCATTGCAAGATGCGCTGTCGGAAGGCAGCAAACGCATTGCCGAGCAGGAAGCCTCTTTGACAGAACGAACCCAGCAGCATGAAACGGCCGTTGCCGAACTAACCCAAATGACAGCCGATGGCGGGGATTTGCGTGGTGTCGAACGAGATGTCTTCGATTTACGCGAGGAGCAAATTGCGGCTAACCAAAAAGTGGCCGTTGCCCAAAACCGGCTAGAGGTGTTGGGCGATCAGCGGGAGCGGAAAAAAGCATTGGGCGAAACGCGAACGGCCGTTACCCAACAAATTCAAAGGCTCAAGCTGCTAGAAAAAGCATGTGGCAAAAGTGGCGTTCAGGCTCTGCTCATTGAGCAAGCGTTACCAGAAATTGAAGAACGCGCCAACGAACTGTTGGATCGGCTAACAGGTGGCGAAATGCGCGTTTCATTTGCCACACAGCGCCAGCTCAAAAGCCGAGACGGGCTAGCTGAAACATTGGATATTCATATTCGAGACAGTGCAGGGGAACGGCCGTATGACAATTACAGTGGCGGCGAGCAGTTCCGGGTTAATTTTGCCATCCGGCTGGCACTGTCGCAGCTACTGGCCAAGCGGGCAGGGGCGCGGCTGCAAACGCTGGTAATTGATGAAGGCTTTGGCAGTCAAGACCCGAACGGCCGTCAGCGGCTCATTGAAGCCATCAACACCATTCAGGAAGATTTTCGCCGCATTTTGATAATCACCCACATTGACGAACTGCGTGATGCCTTTCCTACCCACATTGAAGTTCGGAAAACGGCCGTTGGCTCTCAAATTGAAATTGTGTAACTGCTATGAAAATTTATAAAAATTTTATATAATGAGGCCAATTCTATTTCCGGTTGAGCTTCTTATTTTCAAAGGACGCATCATTGCATAATAAATGATCATCAGGCTCTATAGATTAATTGTCATATTTGTTTTATAGATTGAATCCCCATAGTTTTGGGTTTATTGATTTATGAAAAGGCAGATGATCATGGGATATTCCGTATTAGTTGTAGATGATGATCCAATGAAGCGACAGTTATTACGCTTAATATTGGAGCGTGCTGGCTTTGGCGTGAAGGAAGCTGCGGACGGGACAGAAGCGTTGCTAGTTCTGGATGGTTACGTACCAGATTTAATGACGTTGGATGTGATGATGCCCAAAATGAATGGCTTTGCCGTGTGTGAGCAGGTGCGCCAAAATCCCAAAACGGCCGAACTCCCCATCATCATCGTCAGCGCCAGAGCCGATGGAGGGAGTAGGCGGGAGGGATTAGCCGCAGGTGCCAATAGATATTTGCCTCAACCCGTAATGCCTGATAAATTGCTAAAAACAGTGGGTGAGCTGTTGCCACCTTTAGAAAATTAATCTGGCTCTTACTCACAAATTTTGCACCGAGCCAGCCAAAACCGAGCAACGTTTTGCATGGCTCAAGAGCAGAAGTGCCCAACAATTTCCCCCAGAATTGCTTATCTGAAATTAGTTTATAATCACATGGACGCCTGGCAAGTGACGCTGGTGGTGGCCACATTGCCGTTGTTTATTCACGACGCGATTCGCTGGGAAACGGCCGTTCTGGTTCTAGCAATCGGCGCGGGGTACTGGTTTGCCTTTGCCCTCAACGATTATTATGATGCCCCATTCGACGTTTTGGATAGTCAAAAAAAGAGCTGGAACTACTTTGTTCAGCAATCCGTTCCGGAGCAGAAACTCTTTCTTGTTTCCGCAGCGTTGTTGCTTGTTTTGGCCCAGGCTTATGCTCAATTTGGTTGGCGCGGTTGGCTCCTTTGGGGGATTAGCTGCTTCGTTGCCTGGGCGTATTCTGCTCCCCCAATCCGGCTGAAAAATCGGCCTGGCCTCGACTTATTGACGCATGCAATTTTTGTGCAAACATTTCCATACACGGTGAGCATGTGCCTCATTCGGGCTGCCTGGAGCTTGCTAGATTGGGCGTTGGTAGCCATCCTCTTTTTGGCCTCCTTAACAGCCCAACTTGAGCAACAAGCGCGCGATTTTGCAGTAGATGCCCGGAGTGGCAGCACATTTACCACAAAGGTCGGCAAGAAGCGTATTGTGATGGGGTTGCGGTTGGCAACGGCCGTTTGCATTATGATCGCTCTTATTTTTGTACTCAATGGGACAATGCCCTGGTATTCACTACCTTTTGGTTTCATAGGCTTGCCAGCCTTGCTGCATCGCTTTTGGCGCGCACCAGAAGCACCCCGTTCAGAAAAGCTGGTTATTTTGTCCACCACTGTTGGCTTTCTGTATACTGGATTTATTTTCTGTTACTTTCTCTTCTACTAGCCAAATCAACAAGGATTAAGCTCAATGCCAAAATATTTTATTACGATTGCAGGGAACATTGGGGTTGGTAAATCCACACTGGTGAACTTGCTGGCCAACCGTACAGGATGGGAACCAGTATACGAAGCCGTAACCGAAAACCCCTATTTGGCCGATTTTTACGAGGATATGAGTCGCTGGAGCTTTAATTCCCAAATATTTTTCCTATCTCGGCGATTGCGCCAACATCACTTTTTGCTCCAACGAGAAAATGCCATCATTCAAGATCGCAGCGTGTATGAAGATGCCGAAATTTTTGCTCGCAATTTGTACATGCAGGGTAACATGAGCCAGCGCGATTGGGCTTGCTACTACGACCTGTACCAAACGTTGGCGACAGTGTTAACGCCCCCCCATCTTGTTATTTATCTCAAGGCCTCTGTGCCTACATTGCGGCAGCGCATTGCCCAACGAGGCCGCGACTATGAGCAAAATATTGCCGAATCATATTTGATGCGGCTGAATGAGCTATATGAAGCATGGGCAGAAAATTTTGCACGGAGCGCAATGTTAACCATTGATACAAACAACTTAAATTATGTACGATACGAGGAACATTTAGACCAAATCTGGCAAAAAATTGACGAACGGTTGCAGGGACGGGACTTTTTGGCCTTGTAAGCAAAACGCTAAAATCATTTTGCGATTCTTACTGGAGAAGGTAAACTTAGGGGTGGTGCGAGGTTTGTTGCACCGAAGGTATCATTTTTAGATGAAATTGTCCCAAAAAGGGGGTGAGAACACTGCCAAAAGTTGAATTACGGTCAAACGAATCGCAAGAGCAGCTACTGCGCCGCTTTAACAAATCGGTTATCAAAAGCAAAGTGCTAGCTGATGTGCGTCGTAAGCGTTGGTTTGTTTCCAAAAGTGAGCTTCAACGTATCGAAAAGAAGAAAGCGGTTCGTCGGCAGCGCAAGGCACAACGGCAACGCCGGTAATCTTTGCACGAAATAAGAATATCCCCAAAAAGGCTTCCTTGTGACAAGGGAGCCTTTTTTGTTAAAAAGAAAACCTCCGCATTGCGGAGGTTTTCAGGTTGGGGAGGAATCAGGGAATTCGTTAAGTTTAATAGGCGCCGTCACCTTTCATGACGGCGGGAATGGTTTTGAACAGGATTTTGATGTCCAGGAAGACGGACCAGTTGTCAATGTATTGCATGTCTAGCTTTACGCGGTCATCGTAAGTGGTGTTGGAACGGCCGCTTACTTGCCACAAACCGGTTAAACCTGGCATCACGGTGAGCAATGTTTGTCCCCACTGACCGTACTTGGTAATTTCATCGGGAGCAATGATACGGGGGCCGATGATGGACATATCTTGTGCCAGTACGTTGAAGAGTTGGGGCAGCTCATCCAAGCTGAACTTGCGTAAGAAGGTGCCTACGCGGGTAACGCGAGGGTCGCACTTCAGCTTGTAGTTCTGGTTCAGCTCTGCCTTGAGCTTGGGATATTGTGCCAAAATCTCATCACCGTTGATGTACATGGTGCGGAACTTGAAGGCATCGAAGATACGGCCGTCTCGACCCAGTACACGCCGACGGTGAATAATGGGGCCTGGAGAATCCAGCTTGACTGCAATGGCAAGGATGAGAAACAGGGGCCAGATAAGCATCAGGGCTGGAATGACGATTGCATAGTCCAGTAAAGCTTTCAACCGACGGTTTGCTTGTTGTGCATTGCGTTGGGTAAGGGGCAGTCGAGTGATGGTAGCGCTTTTCTGGGTGGCTTGCTTTAATGTTGTCTTGGTGGCTACAGGTGTCATTCTTAATACCTCAATATTGTATCTACGGTGTTTTCCTTTACGCTCAAATCTAGAATATGATCTTATCCTTACAGCGTGCCTTATGCTTTCTTACGATAATTTTTTGGCCTTTTTATGCAAACCACAGAAAATATTTTGAAAATCGAAGCGCGATTTCTCTGTGGTTTGCTCAAGTAAAAGCCAAATTTGCACGCGACCTAATTAAAGATGCTTTTTGGCTTTTACATAAATTTTGCGATAAGATTAAACCACGAGTTTTGAGTGTTCCTACTTCTTTTTCTTTCTCACCTGAGATTTTCTGACACGAGATGGTGTCAGTTTGCCGAATCCTTGTAGATCGATTGATTTGTAGCCTGAAATAGCCATCGTCAACTGTGGCGATGTTGGGATGTAGCTTGCAAGGATTTACAACACACTTTAGAGGAGAGAAGATGATGAAGATTCATTTCGTTCGTGTTCCAGTTATATTTTTTTTGATGTTTAGCCTAATTTTGGTAACAAGCTGTCAGCAAGAAGAGGATCCCATTCCAGCTGCCCCACTATCGGTTGATCCGGTTGATAACCCAGAGGATACTACCATCATTGACCCACCTGTTGAACCTCCTGATGAATCGGCTGCTGTGCAAGAGGAGCCGGAAGAGAGTGGTGAAGAACCACCAGAAGAAGAGGTTGAGGATGAGCCAGCCCCTGTAGAAGAACCGCCGCCGTCTGACAATACAGATTTACCGGCCGTAGGCGCCACTGTTGAGCATCAGGTTCAGGTGGGTGATTGGTTAATGCAAATTGCTCGCTGTTATGGGGCAGATTATGCGGCCGTTCGTCGGGCAAATCCACAGCTAGCCAACCCAAATTGGATTAAACCAGGTGCGGTTATAACTGTGCCAAATGTAGGCAGCGAGGGCGAGGCACATGGCTCGCCGTGCGTAGCAGAATACACGGTTGCTTTGGGAGATACCTGGTTGGGCTTGGCGGATCAGTTCGGCACAACGGCCGTCATCCTGCGCCGAATAAATCCTGGACCTCTGTTGGCAGCAGATAAAATTATTGTGCCAGCCCATCCCACAGAAGCAGAGTAAGTTATAAAGCAGGACGGCCCTTGCGATACGGCCGTCCTGTTTTAGCTAAACTGAAACAGAATTGCAGATTATTGGGTATTGTCCAGGAAACTGATTATATCTGCTGTGACCTGGTTCCCGTCCAGTGGACCATTCCAGCGCATGACTTCTTCGCCGGCAGCATTAAGTAAGACATAAGTGGATCGAGTACGGATGGCGTACTCATCCATGTACAGCCGGGAGTCAGCAATATCAACGTCCAACAAGAAAAAGTCAATTTCCGCAGAAAAATCACGTTCTAGCCTATCCACGATAGGCGCATTCGCGCGTCAGGTGGATCACCAACTGGCGTAGACATTCAGTAGCTGGGGTCTCCCGGTTTGGCCAATGAGGGTGAGGTCACTGGTGTCTATGCTTACTTCTTCGGGCGGGGCTGTTGGGGGGACGGTGATGGTAGCGGTTTCTGGCGATTCAGTCGGCACCACAGCTTCTGCTGCCTGGTTATCGCTGCATGCTATGAGGAAAACGGCCGTGCTGCACAAAAGCAATAATAAAGTCCAAAGTCGTTTCATCAATCGCTCCTTTTTGAGAGGTTTTGCCTGATTATAAGGTGCAATTGCGGCGATAGAAAGAAATTGTTTGAGAGCCTTAATCTTCTGTGTAAAAGCCAAAAAGAATTCTATAGTTTGCACAATACAAAACTTTTTACGATCCGATTAAATGCTGCCAACAAACGGTAGAACAAACGATTGGGAGATATTCTCATTTCCAGAACCTGCTTGTTTCTTTGTAACTATTTTTTATATCGCACCCAGTGCAAAGGAGATGTTGAGATGAAGCGTTTTTCTGTTTTTGCTGTATTGGTTTTGGCAGCAATCTTTTTCGTGTCTATGGCCAGTGCCGATAGCGGTGGCTCTGGCAACTACTTTGTGGGATTGTGGGAGGGGGTAGATCCAAACGACGGCTCACGTCGCTCGGTTTCCATCAGCGACAATGACCGGGATGGTGTGTTTGATGTGTACCAGTATGACACATTCTGGACGCTGTGCGGGGATGACAAAGGCGTAACGGCCGGGTCTGCAGCCGTTGGCGCAGGTGGGGTCTTACATTTTGAGGGGACGCTGACGTGCCTTTCAACGGGAACAACCGTGCCATTTGCAGTTGATTATGAAGCATTCCGGTTCTCTGACACGTTGGTGGAGGTTCCACTGGGGGTACCATTGGCACCAGCCACGCTGCATCGGACTAGCAGCCGATAATACCCTCATAGTTTGCCAGTTTCGCGGGGGAAAACGGCCGTTCTCATTTTGGTGGGAACGGCCGTTTACTTTTTCTATCTAATGCAAATCACGCCAACTCAATAACTTTGCCGGGAAAATTTGAGCATCGCGAATGTTGAACGAAACGAAATTTCAAGCTTTTGGAATGCAGCTTGATAGCATACCACCCGTATAATTTTTGTATACGGCCTGTATACAGGCCGTATGTAGGAGTTAACAGGTGAAGAGAAGTAATGGATGAATTAGAGCGTTATCTTGTAAAACAGGCAAACGTATCGGTATTCCCGTGCCTGGTTTGGGGGAAGCGTTGGACAATGCCAACATCTCTTGCGTGGGGCAGGATAGCGATGTACGCGTGGGATTGACTGGTGTAGACGCGGCGTTGGCGGCGACGGGGAGCGTGGTGGTGATGAACGGAAACGGCCGTTCACGCACTGCTTCTCTTCTTCCCCCAATCCACATCGCCATCGTTACCACCAACCAAATTTTACCCGATTTAGAAAGCTGGTGGGCTTCCCAAAGATCTGCAAGCTTGGAACAAACCCGACAATACAGAAACATTGTAGTGATTACGGGGCCCAGCCGTACCGCCGACATTGCCATGCAGCTTGTCATGGGCATGCACGGTCCAAAGGTGCTGCATTTGCTGCTTCTCTCAAATTTGGAAGGAAGTTAACCAATGGACGGTAAATCTTTCAGGATGAGGTTTATGCACCTTGCCGAGATTGAGTGTAGATGCTTTTTTGCTCATTTTCTATCTACTACAATATTATTGCAGGTGTGTCACTCGCCACAGTTCAGTGCCTAAGTGTTCGTCAACCAACTCTTTGAATTTTTCGAGATAAGGCCCCATTTCCTCGGCCATTTCCTCCCATTCTTCCCAACCTTTTTGGAGATCGTCTAAGGATTCAAACTCCAACTCAAAGCAAAATGCGCGATATGGTTGCCCAACATAGGTAAAATAATGTCGCATTTTGGCTCGTGGAAATTTAAATTCCTTTGACCATTTTCCCAGCAATTCTTGTAATTCAAGATAACGCCCTTTTTTACATAGCACGGTTTGACGTTCTACAAACATGCTATTCTCCTTATTGTTGACCAGCAGAAAGAGGTGTGACTTGCCCATTCACCGGGAGCATTGCAGGCTCTTGCCAGCAATCGGGTATCAGTCCGTCTCCATCTCCACGCTGTCAAAGAACTCAGGTGGCTTGGAGCCGATGAATGCGAGTACCTTGTTAATGTCATAGCCCACTTGCTCCAGAAAGCCCAGGATGTCGAAAAGCACCCAGTTCAAATGCAGCTTATCCCCTTTGACTTGCCAGAAATCCATATAGCGCAACTTGATTGTTTTTCCGCTGGCGGGAATACCGAGCCAGTCCCCGGTGTGGGTGGCATACTCAAAGCCGTAGGCCGCTACATAGTCCCCTTCAGCGATTCGGATATCGTCGATGCATTCTTTGGAGCTAAAAGCCTTCTTGAAAGGTACGCGCAGTACTTTCTCGAACTCCTCGATGCCCCGCAAGGTGCCTATTCCCGCTGGCCCATCCCAGACCATGTCCTCGGTCCAAAACTCATCCATAATCCCGAACACGCCCGTGTTGAGGCCATCGTACATACGTGCGACCAGGTCTTTGTTTTTTTCTTCTTTATTTTTTTCTGCAGACATGAATCTCATCTCCTTCGGTATCAGATTGATAGATAGTCCCTCTTTGAAAAGGCAGCGAAGCCCTTTTCGTCTGAAAATCTTGCACAATATGCGAGAAGATCGCATCCGCGAAGGACGTCTAGGAACACGAAGAGGAAACCTTGGTGTGTTCTGGTCCTTCAAGAAACCAAAAATTCAGCTTGGTTCCGGCTTACCCAGATTATGGTCAAGCTAATCACGAAAGATTTGCTGCATGATGGCGAATTCGTTGAAAAGCATCCACTCTTCAACGATTATGCCATCCTTGATGTGGTGCTGGGTGATGCCCCACATATTGATACGCCGGCCGGTGGGTGGTCCGTAAATGCCCATGCCACGGTGCGTCCCGACGATGCTCCAACGAACCGAGGTCAGGTAGCCATCCTGAGCGTTGCCCATCCAATATATGTCGTCGATTTGATGCACTAAATCTGGGAACATCGCCATTATAGATAAGATGAACGATTTATACTCGCCCCGGCCATAGTACACACGACCAGTCGATCCCCGGAAGCGCAAAGTTGGTGCATAGGCGGCATCCACGTTACTCAACATGCGCCAGTTCCAGATGTAGTGGTAAGCGCGTCGAACAAAGTCTTCCACGTCAAAACCGTCCGACGCTTTAGGAGGCATATGCGGCGGCTTGCCCTGCCCTGGCAGGCGCTCCGGCTCGCCAAAGCGCATATCGTTCAGTCCATCCAGTTCGGTTTGGTTCCCAAACTCACGGGCTTTCTCACGCAGGTCGAAGCCGAGCTGGTGGATCAAGCTGGCGGTATCGTAGAGTACCCACTCTTCGAAGATTTCGTTCTCCAGGGCGATGCAGTTGGCGATGCACCACAACGTCACCTTTCTACCGGTCGGTGAGCCATACCGACTGTAGCCAGTGTTGTGCCCAATAAGAACTGCACGGTGTGAGGTATGAAAGCCTACTTCGTCGTCGCCCGCCCAGATGATTTCATCAGCATACCCGCGCACATTGGGAAAGGCGTTGATTGTGTGGATGGTGTCCGCGACGATCTTGTCCCGGCCGTATTGCAGGCCGGAATCATCGTAAACGTGAGAGTTGTGTTTGTAGGTATCGTAGATATAGCCAATGTCCTTTTCTTCCCAGATGCGGTGCGTAATGCGGACGATGTAGTCAATGATGTCAACGTAGGTGTCGTCAAAGCCCCGCATGCGCTGCATGCCCTCCGTAGCGGGGTTCAGCAACTGGCGATCAGTGCCTCCTTTTGTCGCCAAAGAGATAGCGAAGTCGTTTGGCATCAGCCGTGGCTCGCCCTTCGGTTTCAGAGTGTGCGAGTTGGCCTGCGCTTTAGAGGTACGTGTGGCAGACCCCTCATTTTTGGCTTGTTTCTGTTGGGTCTGATCCTTCTTTTTAGCTGTCATTTTAATTTCCTCCTTTTTCGAAAAAGGTGGCGAAGCCCTTTTTGTCAATGGGGCGCGGATTGGTCGCTCATGAACAGCATCCCTTGCAACCCCAGACGTCTGGCTCAGCCCTTCACTGCCCCGGCCGACAAGCCCTTCACCAGTTGCTTCTGGAAGAAGATAATCACCAATACGATCGGGATAGTGCTGGACACGGCCGCTGCAGCCTGCATCGCTATCTGACCCGTGACCTTCGCACCGCCGACAAACTGGACCATCGCCAACGGGAGTGTCCACTTTGACTGGGTGAGTATTCTCACCAACAAGAACTCGTGGTAGGCTAGCAACAGCGTGAACAGTGCCACCGCGACAATGCCCGGCCACATGATCGGGATGATCACTTTCAGGAACGCCTCGAGCCGGGAGGCGCCGTCGATCATGGCTGACTCCTCAATTTCGCGAGGTATATCCATGAAGAAGCTTCGCAACAACCAGATTGTGAACGGTTGGTTTACTGCCACCAGGGCAATAATCACCAGGAAGTAGGTGTCGTGAAGGCCACTTATCCTGCCCATCCAAAAGTAGGGAAGTAAGAATGCCAACCTGGGCAGGGCTCGAAAAGCGAGTGCCACGAGCAGTATGACCACGCCAGCTATCCCAGAGTAGCGCGCCAGCGCATAACCAGCAAGACAACCGATGCTGACCGAGATGGCGACCGCCCCCACGGCCACAATCAGCGAATTCACAAAGTAGTCATAGAACTCTGCCGTATCCACGATCTTGGGAATGCCCCAAATGATCGCGATCACAGCACCCAGGATACCGACGTAGATGAGCTTTCTCGGGATGGGCAGTCGTTCCGCAAAGACACCAAGGAGTACCAGGACGACGATTACGCCCATCAGACCGGTAGCGAGTACTGCGAGGTTGTCGGGGGTCGAGTCCAACCACAGGCGACCATAGCTCTCGAGGGTAGGTTCGAAAACAAACAGGGGAATGGGCGCGGCCGCCTGCCGCTGCGTCTTGAACGACTGGAGTGTTGTCCAGAGAAAGGGGACGAGGCTGTACAGCAGGAACAGTATTAGAAATACGTAGATGGCGAACCGGCCAATAGGATTCTTGATGGGCTGCATGTCAGCGCTCCTCGATCTGCTCGCGGTAGGTCATAATGAGAAAAGGGATGACCACCACGAAGATCCCGATCACCGTTAGGATGGCCATCGCGCTTCCCTTTCCCAAGCGCCCCACGGTCATCGCCACTTTGAAGTTATAGGTCAAGACGGAGTCAGCTTTGAAAATCGGATTCAGCTCAGTCAGGATGAAAACGCTGTCGAAGAGGCGGTAGAAATCCATGAGCGCGACTAGGGCCTCCAGCACGATCAATGACCTCAAGTGGGGAATAACAACGTAGCGGATCTGCTGTAACCTGTTGGCGCCATCGATTCCCGAAGCGTCAACCAACTCCTTGGGCAGCGTCTGCAGGCCGGCAAAAAAGATGAGCAGAGCAAACGGCGTGCTCACCCAGATCGTGTGCATTATGATAAGCGCCTTCACAGAGGGCTCTGTGAAGATAAAGCGCTGTCCAACGATCTCGCTGAAGAACCACGCAAACAAGCCGGCCGGCTCAAACAGTTGCCTGAACATGAGTGTCCCAACGACGGGGACCACGATCATGGGCATCAGCATCCCGGGCAGGAAGACGTCCCGCATCCGACCCTTTATCTGGTCGAGCAGCAACGCTACGACCAAACCGATTGTGATATGCACCGGGACACAGATCGCGGCGATCAGCAGCGTGAACTCGAGCGCCTGCCAGAACCGCACATCGGAAAGAACTTCCAGGTAGTTTGCGAGACCGACGAAATTTGGCGTGTCGAAGGTGCGAAAAGTGATGAAGTTAAGACCCAGCCAGACCGCCATCACCAGAGGCAAGGTCATAAGCGCAACCATCACGATGTTGCTCGGAGCAGTATACCTGAAGAACGTTCCTCGTTTCATAGCCCTTTCCCTTTCTTCGCGTCTTAGGTTTTGGCTCAGTTCGGAAGGAGGAGGTTGCGCCCGATAGACCAATCCGGGCGCAACCTTCATCATTGTGTTGACTAGGGAAGGAAGCCCTGAGCGGTTGCTTCGGTGATATACTCCTCGGCCGCTGCATCCAATGCCTCTTGCGGCGTCATTTCGCCAGTGCCTATGAATGGCAGCCAGTTCCAGAGGGCGGACTGAGCCAGGGCCACCGCCGGGTTGGGGTCATAGATGCCCACGCCATTGGCGATGGTCTCGTTGGCGGCCGCCGCATTGGGTACGCCTTGAGGGACTGACAATCGGGTCATGGATTGAATCTCCGCGCCCTCCTCTTGGCTCTGCCTATCCGTCGCCTCCATTATTACTCGGAAGACGAGATCTGGGTCAACCTCGCTCGTCACTGGAATGGTCCAGTAGTCGTGCCAGGCACTGCCTCCCAGCAGTCCCCCAGGGTTGGGAGCGGCCGCTGGTGCGGACTCAACTAGGCCGACTACATCCGACGTCTCAGGATCGTCAAAGATAGTACTTTGACTCCCCCAAGTGTGTATGAACGCGAGCGTACCAGTCGCCAGACCGTTCGCACTATCCTCGATACTATAGGTGAGGCCCTCGGGCCCCATGCAGGCGTCGATAACCTCTTTTATCTGGGTAGCGGCAGTGACACCCTCTGGGCCATTGAATGCCGGCGTGTTATCGTCGTTGAGGTAGTCTCCCCCGTAGGACCGGAGGAAGGAGAAGAACCTGAACTCCCACGCCCAGCCAGCATGCACTTGCATGGTGAATGGAAGAGTGATGCTGGGCTCATCCTTCAGGACCTCACACGCCGCGATCACCTCATCGTACGTAGTTGGCGGTTCTAGGTCATATTTCTCGAACAGGTCCGACCGGTAATAGAGGTGCAGCGTGTTGGACATAAACGGGATGCCGTAAACCTGGCCGTCAATGGTGGCGCCCTCCCAAGCCTTGGGCGAGTGGTCGTCCAGGTCGTACTCCTCACCGTACTTATCGATCAAATCGTTGAGTGGCAAGAGCCAGCCCGCCGAGCCCCACTCGACGAGCTCGGTATTGGACGCATGCACTATCTGGTACGGCGATTCGCCGCCCCCTGATAGCGCCAGGCGAACCTGTTCCGTTACGCTAACGAAGTCCAGGATCTGCGAGTTGACCTCAAGATTCTCCACGTCTTCACACTTCGCAAACTCGTCGGCATAGAAATGCGTAACGAGACCTGCCCAGGCAATGGTGTTGATGGTGGACGGAGACTCGGGTGCCTCGAGGTTACAAGCCGTGGGGTCGACGGAGACCTCAGTCGTAGCCTCGACTTCGACAGTCTCATCAACCGTCTCGGGTTCTGATGTGGGGCTACAGGCGGAGAGTACGATGGATAACACCAGCATGGTAGCGATTAACAATTTCCACAGATAGTTCTTGTTTGAGATAAACATCTCTTCCTTACCTCCTTTGTGCTTCTTGAGAAACAGACTACGGCCGTTCCTTTCAGGTATCGGTTGCAACCGTTGTTTTTGCTTTTCACCTCCTTCCCCCTTCACCGGGAGCATCGCAGGCTCTCGCCAGCCATCGGATATTAGTCCGTCTCCACGCCGTCAAAGAACTCAGGCGGCTTGGAGCCGATAAATGCGAGCACCTTGTCGATGTCGTAGCCTAATTGTTCCAAAAAGTCCAGGATGTCGATGAGCACCCAGTTCTCAGCCAGCTTGTCCCCCTTGACGTGCCAGAAATCCATGTAGCGTATCTTGACTGATTTTCCGCTGGCGGGAATACCGAGCCAGTCTCCGGTGTGGGTGGCATGCTGATAGCCGTGGGCGGCTACATAGTCTCCTTCAGCGATACGAATCTCGTCGCGGGCCACTTTGTCGGGAAAGGCATGGTTGAAGGGTCGCAGCGCCTCATCGAACTCCTCGACGCCGTGTAGGGTGCCGATACCCGCTGGACCGTACCAGCCCATGTCCTTGGTCCAAAACTCCGGCATAAGCCCGATCACGGTCTTGTTGAGGGCCTCATACATACGTGCGACCAGGTCTTTGTTTTTTTCTTCTTTGCTTTTTTCAGCAGACATTATTTCATCTCCTTCTTACCTATCAGTCTATCAGCCATCAGCTAGCTGCTAGCTGCTAGCTATTATCATTTTATACCTGAGTGTCCCTGTTCGGTCAAGCCATCCATTCTGGCGATCAGGGTTTTTGAGTAAAAAGAAAGGCTCAACTATGAAATGTGTGCAGCTTGTCTGGGTGTGACAGTCACATTGGCACACACTTTTCACCCATGAGCCAAAAGAAAAATACACAAAAAGCACTACCTTTGTTAAAAAGATTATCATCACAAAACCAAACCAAGTTGAGGTAGTGTGTGGGTTAACCTCTCGTCCATCTCAAAAAGCAACGGCTGAACAACTGCCTGACTGGATTAGGCTTGCCAGCACAATACGCTCACCAAAATGGATAGCTTGACCGAGCAGAGGCATTGGGTTACAACTGATAGCAGCTAGCTGCTAGCTGAGAGGAAAGATTGAAGTTACGACAGACGAGACAATAGCACACCCGGAGGTGAAAGGGATGAATATTGGAACAGGCAGTTCGGAGCGCCAGGTCTACGTTGGTGGGGAGTATGTTCCCGAAAACGAGGCTCGAATCTCTGTCTTTGACCATGTGGTGCTCTATGGTGACGCTGTGTTCGATACGGCCTGTGCCTGGGGTGGCAGGGTGTTCAAGCTGGACGAGCATGTGAATCGGCTGTTCGAATCCGCTCACGCGCTAAAGATTGAGATCCCTCTCGACAAAGAAGGCGTGAGGGAGGTCGTCCTTGAGATTATGAGGCGCAACAGGCTTGAAAATGCTTACATCAAGATACTTGTAACCCGCGGTGTAGGGCGAATGCCCTTGATGAGCCCCTACAACTGCACGCCGAATCTGATCGCCTTTGCCATCCCCTACATCAGCCTAATAGACAGTAACGTACAACAAGAAGGCATTCGGGCTGGAATATCATCGATGCGTAGGATTCCTTCAGAGTGCTTAGATTCAAAGATTAAGTGCACAAACTACTTGAATCACATCCTGATGCGTATGGAGGCAAATGAGGCAGGGCTCGACGAGGCGATCGAGCTTGACATTCACGGCTACGTAGCCGAGGCACCTGGCTACAATGTCTTCGCAGCGAAGAACGGAATCTTGTACACACCGGGTGAGAACATCCTCGTCGGTGTGACACGACAGACTGTTATAGAGCTGGCGGCAGAGGAAGGGATGAAAACCGAGGAGGCCAAGTTGACAGCCTTCGACCTTTACAACGCTGACGAGGTCTTCTTGACTAGTACAGCGGGAGGCATCTTTGCCGTCAGGGAAATAGATGGACGAATGATCGGTCGTGGTAAGCCAGGTTCGATCGTGCAAATGCTGAATCAGAAGTATGTAGAGCTTCTCGAAAGTGGTAAGCAAAGCACGCCTGTGTATTCGTGAGAGGGTTGAAAGTCAAAGCCAGGAACTCAAGTTACAAAGGCCGTGAGCGATTTTAGTGATGAGGATAAGTGAGCATGATATCAAATTCAAAGTCTCTAGCTAGGACTGGGCTCGTAGATCAGGCCGTAGATGCAATACTGGCAATGATTGCCGAGCAGGGATTAAAGCCTGGAGACTTTCTTCCATCGCAGGCAGATCTGATGCAGCAATTCGGGATTGGTCGTACCTCTCTCCGTGAGGCCATTCAGCGGCTAGTCGTCCTAGGTGCTGTCACCGTGACATCTGGCAAGAGGATGTCTGTTGGGCCAATGATACGAAGCAACCGACCTGCGACTGCTGCCGAACTTGAAGCCTCTCTAAGGCATGCGGCACTCCGAGAACTGACAGAGGTGCGCGACCTATTAGAACCTCAGGCTGCGGCACTCGCTGCCCAACGAATTACAGATGATTTGGTTCTTCGCCTTGAGAACATTGTTGACGAGATGAAGATGCCAAAGGACTCTGCTACCGACTTCCACCTGAACACACAGTTTCATGCGACAATCGCTGAGGCAACCCAGAATGAGGCTCTACAACACATTCTTAAGGTTGTCGCTGACATGCTAGCGCCACTGCAGGGCCATATGTATGAGCGAGCGCTAGAGAACTACAGGGCCGATCAGGAACACCTTCCTATTTTGCAGGCTCTAAAGGATCGCGACCCCGATAAGGCCAGAAAAGCCATGCATGATCACATCGGGATCTTTAGCAAATTTGTATCCAGCAATTATGCAACTCCTTCAAACAGTAAAATGGACTCCTCCTAATAATCCCGTGTGGTGAACCAGTTAGATGAGACCCTTTGATAGAAAGCTCAAGGCGGAGCGATGTATCACTATCAATCAGGATTGAAAATCTGTTCGAGAAAGGAAAACCCGACTAATCTCAAAAATCTTCTATTGGAAAGGAGTTCATCATGAGCATGCAAAATTTTGCTCCGGAATTTGAAACGCCAGAGCAATATATCGTCGATATTACCTACATCATTTGGGAAGAAGGGAACGTAGGACGCATTTATGATTGGTATGCGCCTGTTTGCCCGGTGCGGTCCCCGCATGGTGTCATGAACACGGTGGACGATATGGTCAATGAAACCTTAGAACAGATGCACGTATTCACCAACCGGCTGCCACTGGCCGATGATGTAATTATTGGCGATATGCTAAGCGGTTTCTACTCATCACATCGCGTTCGTTCAGTAGGAAGGCACATGGGAGACAGCGCGTTGGGCCCGGCAACCAAGCGCAATTTCCAAGGGTTAGGTATTGCCGACTGCGTGTGCCGCGATAACAGAATCGTGGAGGAATGGAAACTGCGTGACCACGCATCTTTTGTCCGGCAGCTTGGCTTCGATCCGGTGGCCTATGGCATTTCCCTTGGTAAGAACAATCCCCAAGCGTATGCCATTGGCAATGAAGCAATGCGCCATCGCTGGGCGGACGAAAATGGGTTGACTATCTTGGGCAATAAAGTCATTGCCAACCGTATGATCGACACGCATGACGCGCTGTGGAATGGGAAGCAATTCAACGTTGTGACTGAGCAATATGTGCCGGCAGTGCGGTTTGAAGGACCAGATAGGCTTCTTAGCTACGGCCGTGAATCCGTAAGCAACAGGGTCGCTAGCATGATGGCTTCTTTGCCAGACGGCCGTTTTGAGCCGCATCATCTCATCGTTCGCCAACAGGATGATCGGGCGGTTAGAGTCGCCATGCGCTGGACTTTTTGCGGCACCCACAGTGGAGATGGTCGGTTTGGCGCGCCAACAAACGCCCCTGTAGCCATCCTGGGGATCTCCCATTTTGAATTACATGATGGTTTGATTGCCAGTGAGTGGATGGTGGTGGATGAAACAGCGATTTACGCCCAAATTGCTGCGTATCAGGAGAGTAGAGAGTAGAAAGCGATTAATGCCATGACAAAAGAAAAAGATTTAAATAAATCCCGTAAACCCGCTGTCGATATTACGCTACAAAAAAAGGGCGATCTGGCTCACATCATTGCTGTTGATGGCTATGAAAAATCAGCCTTGCGCGGCTTCGCCCCCAAATTTCAGGACATTGTAGACTACATCGTAAAGATCACCCATGAAATCTGGGAAGAACATGCCATCGGTACGCTGTATGACTATTACGGAACCAACATGCGTATTCACACCTCTAGCGGTGACATCTACACGCGAGACAAAGTAATTGAGGGCACGATCCAATCGCTGGCTGCATTTCCAGATCGTCGCCTTTACGCCGATGAGGTCATTTGGACAGGTGATGATGATTCTGGCTATTTTTCTTCGCATCGCCTGACACATGAAGGGCACAATTGGGGACACACTGCCTATGGCCCGCCCACGGGTCGCAAGATTAGCTACCGTGCTATTGCCGATTGTGTCATTGTAGAAGGGGTCATTGTTGAGGAGTGGCTGGTGCGGGATGAGTTATCTTTGGTGTACCAACTTGGCTTCGATGTGCATGAGATGGCTCGGCGAATGGCGCAACAAGAGGGAGATAGTGGTCGGCAGTTTACCGTTCCGGCCGAGCCGGATCGCCTCCAAGGGCAATTGCCACCTGAAGCCCCGCCCGTAGAGTCTGCCGATTTTAATATTGGCAACTTTGTACGAAGAGCCATTCATGAGGTGTGGAATTGGCGTTTACTGAACAAGCTGGATGATTATTACAGTCAGCAATATATTTGTGAATCGGCATCGGGGCGGGTACTGTACGGCCGTAATCAATTCCGTACCTATATCCTTTCCTTACTCTCTCCATTCCCCGACCTGGCTGTTTCCGTCGATCATTTTTGCGCCTTGGCAGACGGCCCTGGCCGTTATCGTACCGCTACCCGCTGGACGATGATGGGTACGCACACCGGCCCCGGTGTTTATGGCGAGCCAACGGGTAAGCAAATTCATATTATTGGCGTTAGCCATCATTTAGTGGCAAACGGCAAATTCATTCAGGAATGGACGCTCTTTGATGAGTTTGCCCTGTTAAAGCAGCTCTATCGGCCTTCTTAAAGAAGATTGATGATTTGAGATTGTGGTTTGGTGTAAGCAACTTATTTGTTTTCTAGTTTGGTTATAAATAGCGAGCCACCCAGTCAGCCGGCAGGCATGGTGGATGGCCCGCATGTATCCAAAGGAGGCGCGCCTTTGTGCGGCAGCAAGTATAGCAGATTGTTGGCTGTACGGCCGTTTCCCCACAAACGCGCATCCCATAATTAAGCCAAAGGAGGTGCAACGATCCCAAATTACTTAAAAAGTGTAAATCAAGACCCTATTTGTATTTGAATCTATTTTCAGAAAAGGAGAAGAACATGTAAAAACGAACTCTCATGACCGTATTGGCTTTGTTGGTTGCCGGACTCATCCTGGCAGCCTGTTCGCCACAAACCGTGGAAGTGACCCGGGTTGTAGAAGGTGAAACAATCGTTGAAACAGTCACCGAGCAAATTGAAGTGACCCGCGTTGTAGATGGCGAAACGATTACCGAAGTTCAAGAAGTTGAAGTCACCCGCGTCGTTGAAGCCGCTGCCGATCCAACAGCATGCAACATCGAACCACCAGCCGAGCCTGTTGAAGTGAGGATGCTCGGTACCGCCTTCCCCATCACTGAATTCTTTGCGGGTGAGTTTGAAAAATGTAATGACGTTGAGAACCTGACTGTGAGCACGCAGCTAATGGCCTCAGGCGATCAGCTAGAGCAGCAGCGGCTAGGCCTGGCCGATGGCGGGGTTGCCCCCTGGGCCATCATCCACACGACGCCCGATTCTGTCGAGTTCATTGATCAAGGGTTAATCCTCCCCCTCAATGACCTGGTTGAAAAATATTGGGAAGAGTACCGCCTTTGGGAAATTCCGCAGACTGCCTGGGATGTATCGACTGTGGACGGTGTGATTTACAGTGTGCCCTTCATGTCCAACACTCTGCATATGTTCTACCGCACCGACCTGTTTGAACAGTATAACTTGGAACCACCCACAACCTACGACGGCGTCATCGCGGCCTGTGAAGTGCTAAAAGATGAACCCAGCATCGACATTCCCTTTACTATGAACCTCCACGCTGGTTGGGCTTGGGACATCGAATTTTTCCACTTCATTCGCTCCTTTGGTGGGGATTACCTCAATGAAGACAACACCCCAGCCTTTAATTCCGAGGCTGGCATTGCTGCTCTGACCAAAATGCAGGAAGTTGTAGACGCCTGCATGGGGCCTGAAGGTTTAACCTACAGCATCGACGACAGTGAAATTGGTATGGAAACCGGTGGCTTGGCCTTTGTGAATATCTGGGCTAGCCGGGCGGCCAATATGGACAACCCGGAACTGTCTGACTTTGTAGGCCAGATCGGCTTTGCCCCTGCTGCTGCCCCCAATCCTGGTGGCGCTCTAGGCGGCTCTGCCTGGCTCGACGCCTATGCCATTCCCATCAATACTGACGTTGACCATGATCTGGCCTTCCGGATCATCATGGAAGCACTCGATTTCCAAAGCATGAAAGAGGGTGCAGAGTTTGGTATCACCCTTCGTACCTCCGTGGCTGATGCTGGTGCTGGTGCTCGTTATCTGCCAGCTGCCTCTGAAACCATTGCCAATGGTGTTGGTAGCTATCCACCCAATCCGGCCATTCCCCTAGCTGGAGCAGCATTGGGGAACTGGCTGCCGCTGGTTGGTAGCGGTGAACTAACCCCTGAAGAAGCCTTACAAGGTGCCGCAGAAGAATATATCACGCAAGCTACGGAACAGGGATTCCTCGAAGAAGAATAAAGCCTAGCTAAAAGTTGGATAGAGTGGCCGTGCCTTTGTCATGGGGTACGGCCGTTCCATCCATACCTATATCCCAGAAACAATTAGGTATCTGTTATGAAAATAAAAACCTTTTACCAGTTTACCTCGCCGAGCCTCATAGCTATGACAACGCTGATGGTGTTTCCGCTGATTATAGCGATGTGGCTCGGCTTACATTTCTTGACGTTCCGCAACATTAATACACCGGAATTTGTGGGGTTGGAAAACTACGCATCCGTGCTTACTGATCCCAGATTCTGGCAGTCGGTTCGCTTTACTTTGCTATACATTGTCATTGCCGTGCCGTCTTTGATAATTAATGGCTTTATTCTAGCCATGCTTCTGAACCAAATCACCCAACGTCTCCGGGGCGTTTTTATTTCCACTTACCTCCTACCTATGGTTGTTGTACCAGTGGTAGGCACGTTGATGTTTAAACAAATGTTTGTGCCTAGTGGCGTTGTATCTTGGTTTTTCCGGGATATTTTGGAGCAGCGCTTCATATTTTCAGAAGTGTCAGTCAAAATTCTAATCTTTATCAATGCAATATGGGGGGGCACGCCTTTTCCCTTCATTGTCTTGTATGCGGGACTGCTCACCTTGCCAAAAGAACAGATTGATGCGGCCGTTGTGGATGGCGCTACCAGATGGCAGCAGGTGCGCTATGTTGCATTACCTCACCTGCGTTCTCTTTTTGTTTTCTTGGGCCTCATTCTGACGATGGATTCTTACCGGATTTTCGATACCGTCTTTGTATTGACTGAAATGAACCCTGTGTTTAAGGCAGATACCGTGATGCTCTACATATTCCGGACGTCCATGGACGTGCAGCGACTGGGCAAAGGGAATGCCATGGCTATCTTAACGGTTATCATGATTCTAATTATCTTGGTTCCCTACCTGACGCGAACCTATCGCGAACAAATTGAGGAGCGTTAATATGCAAAAAATAAAGAATCCTATTGGCATAACGCTTATTTATATTGGCTTAATTGCCTATGCGCTTTTCAGTCTGGGGCCTGTCTTATGGACATTCCTGCAATCTTTGAAAACCCCCCGACAAGCCAATGCCCGCACTCCCTTGATTTTCTTTGATGCAACTCTCGATAACTATACTGATCTTTGGTTAAATTCAGTCCCCGAAAATCCAGGGGCTGTTGCTTTGGTGCTGGTTGGCATCATCATAGTCCTTGTTTTGCTGGGTATGTTTGCCAATCGCTTGCCAGTTGCAAACTCTGTAATTTACGCAGCCATTGTTGCCGCTTCATTACTGCTACTGTGGAACATTCCTCGATTTGTACACACGGCCGAGTTTTATGATTACTTTTTGAACACAATCATTGTCACTGTGGGTACTGTGACAATTTCTATGACCATCGGTTGTCTAGCAGCTTATGGCCTGGCTCGGTATGCGGGGCTAGCTGGGGTGATTATCCTGGTAGCGGCCCTTGGTTTTCGCTCACTACCCAGCCTTGCCTATGTGCTGCCCTACTTCTTTCTGGGGCGAAGAACTGGCTTGTTTGACTCCTATGCGCTGTTGATTATCACGATGGTGGCCATCAACCAGCCCTTTACCATCTGGATGTTACGCAGCTTTTTCATGACCATCCCTAAAGAAATTGAGGAATCGGCCATGGTGGATGGGGCCAGCCGCTTGACAGCTTTCATCAGGGTTATTATCCCGATTATGTGGCCGGGAATCATTTCAACCGGGTTGTTTTCTATCCTATTGGCCTACAGCGAGTTTCTGATGGTCAGAATTCTGACCCAATCCAAATGGACCCTATCCGTAGCTATCGCCCGGTTTACCGGCGGTGAAGATCCTGGTCACCTGACCTTAGCCGCTGCTGCTGCCGTGTCGGCGACGCTCCCGATTGTAATTGTCGTTCTCTTCTTCCAGAAGCATCTGTTGGCTGGGTTAACGGCCGGAGCCGTGAAAGGATAGATTGCCAAATTGAGGCAAAAGCGATGACCAAAATGAGAAGGAACCAGGAGAACAAAACGGCCGTTTGGGACTTCTGGCAAAAGTTGAACCACGTCGAGCCTGAAAATGTGGCAACGCTTGTTCGTGCCGCCATGCACGAAGACGTGGACTGGAACGGCTCACACCCCATCAATCAGTTAGTGGGTGTCGAGGCAGTTGTTACTGATTTTTGGCAGCCATTGTTACGCTCGTTCCCCGATCTCAAAAGAACCACGGACATTTTCATGGGCGGCATTGTAGACGGTGAGGAATGGGTTTCTGGTCTGGGGTATCTTACCGGCACTTTTGTTCAGGATTGGTTAGGTATTCCCGCCACGGGCAAGAAAACAAATCTTTGGTTCGGTCAATTCTACTTGATGCGCGAGGGCAAGATTGCCGAAAGTTATCTCATACTTGATCTGCTGGCGGTGATGAGGCAGGCAGGATTTCAGGTGTTGCCACCCGCTCGCGGCATGGAAGGGGGCAAGGTTCCCGCACCGCATACTGGTGATGGCATCCTGCTGACTGAACAGGATGAACTGGTAACACAAAAAACCAGGCAAATTGTTGGCGCCATGGGGTGGGGGATGGAGCGATATGTGCGGAGCAGGGATGGCGGCAACTTGCGTAGTATGGAGCAGGAACATTATTGGTTGCCGCAAATGCACTGGTATGGGCCAAGTGGGATTGGCGCCTGTTTGAGCCTGGAAGAGTTTGAGGATTTCCATCAACGGCCGTGGCTACACGGCTTTGGGGATCGGGGTTTACACCAAACGGGCGGTGGACGAGCCACACCCTTCATATGCGAGGGACATTATGGCAGTGGCGGCATTTGGGACACGGCCTTTTCCAGACATCATGGGGAATACCTGGGGGTTCCGGCCACTGGCAAGTTGATCACCATGCGTGATTTTGATTGGTATCGGTGCGAAGGCGACTTGATTGTTCAGAATTGGGTTCCCATTGATCTCATCGATCTCCTGCTACAAATGGGCGTTGACCTCTTTGAACGGCTGCGTTACCAGATTGAACTGCAAAAGCGTGGCACACCCTGGTTTGCAGGTTCAGGGTAAGATTTCAGTGTCATACTTGATGATTTTCTCTTATTTGGCGGGAACCCTCAATGAGTGAGGCGATTGTAATTGGTGGCGGGATTGTGGGTGCAACGATTGCCTATCGGCTGGTTCAGGCTGGCGCTCAGACGCTGCTACTTGATCGAGCCGATAGGGGTCGGGCGACGGATGCAGGCGCAGGCATTATTTCATCCGGAACGACACGCTATCATTCAGAGCTTTGGCATGATTTTTTGGTGAAGGCAGCTGCCTTTCACGTGAAGCTGGACGAGCAGCTGCGGGATGAAGATGCTGGGGAGACTGGCTATAGCCAATGTGGCGCGCTTGCGGTGGCTGTGGATGAAGAAGAAATACCGCTATTCGAACAAGCCTCTGCCCTCATGATGGCGCGGCAGCAGCGACCAGATCGTCTATCGTCAAGCGACATTCAGCTTCTTGAGCCTGGGGAAGCGCAAAAGCTCTTTCCGGCATTGGCTTCGGTACATCGTGCTTATTTCCACCGTCAAGCGGCTCGGGTAGACGGCCGTCTATTAAGGAACGCTCTGCTTAAAGCAGCCAGCCAACGAGGTCTTGTCATCCGAGAAGTCAGCGTTGACAAGCTCGTCATCCAGTCTGGGAAGGTGACGGCCGTCACGGCTGGCCATGAGATATATCCTGCCGACAGCGTAGCCATCGCCGGTGGTGCCTGGACACCCGAGTTTGAAGGGCAACTAGGAATTCGCATTCCAGTGCAACCCCATCGGGGGCAGATCATCCACCTCCGGTTGGATGATGACCCGGGTGTACCAATTGCCAACTGGCCTATCGTTCACGCCTTTCGTGATCATTACATGTTGACGTTTCCCGGCAATCGCATTGTTGTTGGAGCGACCCAGGAGGCGGATACGGGTTTTGCTCCTTTCATGACGGCTGGTGGCGTACAAGAGGTGCTCCGCGAAGCGCTGCGCGTCGCGCCAGGGTTGGCGAAAGCGGAGATAAGCGAGCTACGCGTGGGATTACGTCCCAAAACGCCCGATGGCTTGCCCATATTGGGAAGCGTCCCCGGCCTGCAAAACCTCTTCCTGGCAACAGGTCACGGTGCTGGCGGGCTTACTCTGGGTTCGTATAGCGGTGTGCAAATCGCTGACCTCATGCTGGGTAAATCAGCCGAAACAGACATTACTCCGTTTGGTCTTAGCCGTTTTTCTGGCCAATAGCGTAGCCTATAGATTGTGCTGGCTATTCCGATTTTTGGCGTATTGCCGCTGGATTCTCCCCAGCAGTCCAACTCACCATTAAGTGCAGGAAGCAGAGATGCCCTCCAGGAATCAGAAAAACAAAGGGATGGTTTGGGACTTTTGGCAGCGCATGAACCATGTTGAAGTCGAGAATGCTCCCAGGGTTATCCGAAATGCCTTCCATGAGGATGTAGACTGGAATGGCTCACATCCCATCAATCAATTAAGAGGCACAGCGGCACTCATTGCGAGATTTTGGGAGCCATTGCGGCGTGCTTTTCCTGATCTCAAACGGAACGTTCATATTTTTATGGGCGGTCTTAGCGGTGGCGAAGCGTGGGTGTCTGGCTTGGGCTATTTTAGCGGCACCTTCTGGCAAAATTGGCTCGATATTCCCGCCACAGGGCAAAAGACGACTATACCGTTTGGTCAGTTCTACTTAATGCGCGAAGGAAAAATCGCCGAGAGTTTTGTGATTCTTGACCTGTTGGCCGTGATGCGACAGGCGGGCTATCAGGTATTGCCACCATCTCTTGGGGCAGAAGGCGGGAATGTTGCTGCGCCACATACCAGAGACGGCGTGCTGTTAACAGCGCAGGACGCTTTAGAAACGCGACAAACCGGCCAACTGGTTGAGGCGATGATCCGGGGACTTTTGCGCTATGACCGAAGGGCGGGCATAGAAAGTATGGAGCAAACCCATTACTGGCATCCCCAAATGCACTGGTATGGTCCAACCGGAATCGGTAGTTGTTTCAGCTTTGCCGAGTATGAGGATTTCCAATTGCGCCCGTGGATGACCAGTTTTGGTGAATGGCCGGATTTGGCGGTGGGGGACGGCCGTGTGATTGGCCTGGCAGAAGGGGATTATCTAGCCGAAGGAAAGTACGCTTCTCTTGGGGTTTGGGATGCACCATTTTCAATCCACCACAGAGAGTACCTGGGCGTACCCGCAACCGGCAAGCTGCTGACGATGCGCGATTTTGACTGGTACCGGCGCGAAGGCAATCGGCTGGCTCAAAATTGGATACCTATTGACATGATTGATCTCTTCATGCAAATGGATGTTGATCTCTTTGGGCGGATGCGTCATCAGATTGAAACGCGGAGATCGGATGTTTAAGGGTCAAAAAACACGCCTATTTTAGAAAAAGGGAAGCAACTAAACACGTCATTCCTGCGAAGGCAGGAATCCAAACATCTGGATACCTGCCTTCGCGGGTATGACAGTCGAGAGATACCCGTATAGACACAAAGGAATAAACCATGTCTAGCAACACGAATCAGAAAAACAAAGCAATCGTTTGGGACTTCTGGCAAAAGATGAATCACGTTGCCAATAGTGATGTGCCCACTGTCGTTAAGGCGGCTTTCCATGAAGATGTCGATTGGAATGGGTCGCATCCTATCAATCAGTTAAAGGGTGTTGAGGCACTCATTACAGGTTTTTGGCAGCCTTTACGGCACTCGTTTCCTGACATCAAAAGAAAAGCCGACATCTTTATGGGCGGGTTGACCAGCGGCGAAGAGTGGGTTTCTGGCCTGGGCTACCTCACCGGTACCTTCGCACAAGATTGGCTAGGCATTCCCGCTTCTGGCAAAAAGACGAATATTTATTTTGGGCAATTTTACCTGATGCGCGAGGGCAAAATTGCCGAAAGCTATGTGATTTTCGATATCTTGGCCGTTATGCGGCAAGCGGGTTTTCAGGTGCTGCCGCCTGCTCGCGGCATGGAGGGGGGCAAGATTCCTGGCCCCCATACCAGGGATGGCATACTTTTGACCGAGCAAGACGAACTGGAAACGCAAAAAACCGGGCAACTGGTCATGGCCATGTTATACGGCCTTCGTCGGTATGTTCGGAGTCGTGATGGTGACAACCTGCACAGCATGGAGCAAGCGCATTACTGGCAGCCTCAGATGCACTGGTATGGCCTGAGCGGCATTGGTTCCTGTCTTAGCCTTGAGGAGTTTGAAGATTTCCATCAACGGCCGTGGCTGCAGGGTTTTGGTGACCGTGGGGTTCAGTCTGACGGCCGTGGCCGACTGATCGGGCTGGGTGGGGATGATTTCTTGGCAGAAGGGAAATATGCCGCGCTTGGCGGCTGGGATTCCTTGTATTCGAGGCACAACGGGGAATATGGCGGGGTTCCTGGCACCGGAAAAATGATGACGATCCGAGATTTTGATTGGTATCGGCGTGAAGGTGATCTGATAGCCCAAAACTGGGTGCCGATTGACATCATTGACCTTTTCATGCAAATGGGTGTGGATCTATTCGATAGATTGCGGCGACAAATTGAACTGCGAAATCGGGGTGAGCTGTGGTTCACGCCGCCCGGTTAATGGCATGTAACCAAATTGATGATTGAAACGACAGAATTAGGAGGAAACAATGTCCGACAGATTGAAGAATAATCAAAAAAATAAAGCAGTTGTGTGGGATTATTGGCAGAAGCTGAATCACGTAGGGCTTGATAACGTCCCTAGCGTTATCAACGCTGCCATGCACGAAGATGTGGATTGGAACGGCTCAGAGCCTATCAACCAGATCATAGGTGCTGATGCTGTTTTTACTGATTTTATGCGGCCGTTAATGACCGCATTCCCTGATCTTAAGTGGCGGCCGTATGTCTTTTTAGGCGGCACAGACGATGTTGGGGATGAGTGGGTCTCCGGTTGCGGCTACCTCACCGGAACCTTTGCCCAAGATTGGCTCGGCATCCCCGCCTCAAACGATAAAACCAATATTGGTTTCGGCCAATTTTACGTGATGCGCGAAGGCAAAATCGCCGAAAGCTACGCGATATTCGACGTGCTTGGCGTCATGCGGCAAGCAGGCTTTCAAATCCTGCCGCCCTCACGGGGCATGGGAAGGGGGCAAGATTCCCGGCCCTCTGGCTGAGGACGGCATTCTCCTGACGGAGCAAGACGAACTGGAATCACGTAAAAGCGCACAGTTGACCAGAATCGCTATGAACGGATTGGGGCGGTACGTCCGCAGTCGGGACGGTGGCGATATGAGCCGCATGGAACACGAGAATTACTGGCATCCGCAGATGCACTGGTACGGCTATACCGGGATTGGTGCCACCTTTAGTCAGGAAGAATTTGAGGATTTCCACCAACGGCCGTGGCTGCATGGTTTTGGAGATCGCAATGTCTCCCTTCCCGGCGGTCGTCACATGGGTTTTGTAGGTGAAGGGCTTTATTCAGCGGGCGGCATTTGGGACGTGCCTTTTTCCATCAACCACGGCGATTATCTTGGCTTTCCTGCCACCAAAAAGATGATGACAATCCGTGACTTTGATTGGTGGAAGCGTGAGGGCGATTACCTGATCGAGAACTGGATTCCCATTGATTTGATCGACATTTTTAAGCAAATGGGGGTAGATATCTTCGACCTCTTACGCCACAAGGTTGAACAGTGCAAGCGTGGTGTTCAATGGTTCAATATCACAGGATAAGGCGGATATTATGTCAAATGCAAGCGTACAAAATCAAAAAAACAAAGCGGCCGTCTGGGACTTCTGGCAAAAGATGAACCATGTAAGCAATGATGACGTTCCCGGGGTCATCCGCGCCGCAATGCACGAGGACGTTAACTGGAATGGTTCAGCCCCCATTGACCAGGTGCTAGGTGCTGAGGCAGTCATCACCGATGTTTGGCTGCCGCTGCGCCGTTCATTCCCCGATCTCAAGCGCAAAGCCTACATCTTTATGGGCGGCATAGAAAGCGGCGGCTCCGTTTACGGGCCAGAAGCGGGCGAAGAGTGGGTGTCGGGCTGTGGCTACCTCACAGGCACGTTTGCCCAAGATTGGCTTGGTATTCCCGCCACCGGGGACAAGACGAATATTCATTTTGGTCAGCATTACCTCCTGCGCGACGGAAAAATTGCAGAGAGCTATGTAATGTTTGATATTTTATCTGTCATAAGACAGGCAGGGTTTCAGGTGCTGCCGCCTGCGCCTGGAGGGGAAGGCGGCAAGATTCCCGGGCCAGCTGCGGGGGATGGCGTCCTTCTCACTGAGCAAGACCCGCTGGAATCGCGCAAAAGTTTGCAGATAGTAGAAGCCATGGGGCACGGGCTGGAACGTTATGTACGTAGCCGTGATGGCGGGAACCTACGCAATATGGATCAGTGGAATTACTGGCATCCAAACATGCATTGGTACGGTTATAGTGGGATCGGTGCCACCTTTAGCCTGGAAGAGTTTGAAGATTTCCACCAACGGCCGTGGCTGCACGGGTTTGGCGACCGCAAGATCAGTCACGATGGCGGCGGACGAACAATGGGCTTCATCGGTGAGGGGAAATATGCTGCTGGTGGCATCTGGGACACCGCATTCTCATATCATCACGGCGAGTATGCAGGCATACCAGCCACGGGCAAGCTCATGACCATGCGAGACTTTGACTGGTGGAAGCGCGAGGGCGACCTGCTAATTGAAAATTGGGTACCCATTGATCTCGTCGATCTCTGTCGGCAGATGGGGGTAGACCTTTTTGAAAGGCTGCGAAAGCAAGTCGAACTGCGTAATCGGGGCATCCAATGGTTCGATCCGCCAGGATAACCCTATGTCTGTAAAAATTGATCAAATCAGTGCTGCTCGCACCGAAGAATTTCCCCGTTATCGTTATGTGATCGGCGCATTGATTTTGGCAGCTCATCTGGCGCTTGGCGTCAACTTCTTTTCCATCTCGCCTCTGTTCCCGCTGGCTATTGAAGAATATGGGATCACTCGGGCCACCGCCAGTCTTTTGATTGCCGTACCCACGCTGATCAAGGCGATGATTGGGCTGCCAGGGAGCTTCATCGTCGCCCGGTTTGGCTTAAAGAGGGTCTTCACGTTCAGTTGGTTCATGATCGGCGCCTTGACATTGTCTTCTTTGGCTCCCAATTACACGACCATGTTAGGGTTGCGACTCCTTTATGGTGTTGGTGCCGGTTTGATGATGCCCGCAGTAGGGCCACTTGTCATGCAATGGTTCCCGGCAAAAGAAATCCCGATCGTCAACAGTCTCAACCTGATTGTCATGAGCCTGGGCATTGCCGTATCTGTAGCCATTGCTGCACCGATGGCAAACGTCATATCGTGGGAAGCCGTCTTGGGCGTGTTCGGCTTAGTAGCATTAATTGGCGCACTATTGTGGACATTTCTCGGTCAGGTTCAACCGGACAGCGAGCAATCACAATCCAGGTTTGGCCTGAGCGATATCTGGAACGTACTCCGCAACCGCACCATTTTTCTGCTGGTTGTGGGAGATGCCTTGGTATTTGCGTTTTATGGCGCTTTAACTAGCTGGTTGCCAACCTATTTTCATGAAGTTCGCGGTATGTCGTTGGTCCAGGCTGGCAATGTCACTGGTTTGCTGCCCTTCGTGGGCATGGTGTCCGTGCTGGTCGGTGGATATCTGACCTACAAAATCAAATCAAAGCGTTTGTTTTTCATCATTCCCGGATTCTTAGTGGGGATAGGCGGGTTTGGTTCATTCCTATTTGCCAATCCAACATTCATTGCTGCCTCCGTGATCATTTTTGGCGTGGGTACCTGGATATATCAACCCATCCTACTGACATTGCCAATGCAGTTGTCATGGATGACGCCAAAGAAAATAGCGGTCGTTTGGGGTGCTTCGTTGACCATAGCTGGCTTTGGCATGTTCATTTCACCAATTGTGGTTGGCGCATCTCAAGACCTACTTGGAACCTACGTTCCAGGATTCATCATTTGGGCAGTGCTGGCCTGGGCGCTGGTTGGCACCGGTTTGCTGCTGCCCGAGAGTGACGTAAGTCAACAGGAGCAATAATTATGTCTGACGAGAAAATGAAAAACCAAAAGAACAAAGCCGTTGTTTGGGATTTTTGGCAAAGATTAAATCATGTTGGAACCGACAACGTTCCAGACTTGATCCGTTCCGCCGTCCACGACGACATCAACTGGAATGGCTCGGCTCCAATCGATCAGATCATCGGTACCGAAGCACTCATCTCCGACTTCTGGCTGCCCTTGCTCCGATCCTTCCCCGATTTAAAACGCAAAGCTTATATCTTTATGGGGGGTGTTGATAAGGGCGATACCGTTTTTGGGACAGACGATGAAGAAGAGTGGGTGTCTGGCTGTGGCTACCTCACAGGCACCTTTGCCGAAGATTGGCTGGGCATTCCCGCTACCGGCAAAAAAACCAATATTCATTTTGGCCAATTCTATTTAATGCGTGATGGCAAAATCGCTGAGAGTTATGTGATGTACGACATTTTGGCCGTCATGCGCCAAGCAGGCTTTCAAGTTCTTCCACCTGCGCCGGGCGCGGAAGGAGGTAAAGTGCCTGCCCCTGCAGCTAGAGATGGCATTCTCCTAACCGATCAAGATCCATTAGAAGGGCGCAAAACGTTGCAGTTGGTTGAAGCGATGGGCAGTGGGCTGGCCCGATACAGACGGCCACGTGATGGCGGTAACATGCGTAATATGGAACAGTGGCACTATTGGCATCAGGATATGAAGTGGTATGGTCCATCCGGCATTGGTGCTTGTTTTACGCTGGAAGAGTTCGAGGATTTCCACCAACGTCCCTGGTTACACGGCTTCGGTGATCGCAATTTGGAGGACAGCGGCGATGGGCAAGTGATGGGCTTCATCGGCGAAGGCAAGTACGCTTGTGGCGGTATCTGGGATTACGAGTTCTCTCATAACCACGGCGACTATGCGGGCATCCCTGCTACCGGCAAATTGATGACGATTCGTGATTTTGATTGGTGGAAGCGCGAAGGCGAGCTGTTAATAGAAAACTGGATTCCGATCGACCTGATCGATCTCTGTCGTCAGATGGGCATTGACCTCTTTGACCGCTTGCGTTACCAGATTGAAATGCAAAAGCGGGGCACACCCTGGTTTGTGGGTCCAAGTTAAGATTTCAGATTGTAACTGACAGATTAACACAACACACTTTACACGTCCAGGTTACGCACCTCGCTGCTGTGGGTCATTATAAACCGTTTGCGGGGCGCGACTTCGCTGCCCATGAGCATGTCGAAGGTGCGGTCAGCCACAACGGCATCTTCAATGGTAACTTGCAGCAGCATTCGCTCCGCCGGGTCCATGGTGGTTTCCCATAGCTGTTCTGGATTCATTTCACCCAAACCCTTGTATCGCTGTAAGCTGTACTTTTTCCCGTTCTTTTGCAGCTGCTTGAGCAGTTCCTGATTTTGGGCTTCGGTGTAGGCGTAGTGCATCTCTTTGCCCGCTTTTAGGCTGTACAGTGGCGGCTGGGCAATGTACAGATGCCCTTTTTCGATGAGCTGTGGCATGTAGCGGAAGAAGAAGGTAAGGAGCAGCGTACGAATGTGGCTACCGTCTACGTCTGCGTCACACATAATGATGATACGGCCGTACCTTAAATTCTCCACATCAAACGTTTCCCCAATCCCGGTGCCTAACGCCGAAATCATCGCTTTTACTTCATTGTTCGCCAGGATTTTGTCCAGGCGGGCACGCTCCGTGTTGAGAATCTTGCCGCGCAGGGGCAGGATGGCTTGGAAATGCCGATCGCGCCCTTGCTTAGCGCTACCACCAGCCGAATCACCCTCCACAATGTACAGCTCGCACTTATTCGGATCGCGCTCAGAGCAGTCGGCCAGCTTGCCGGGGAGGGTGAGGCTTTCTAGTGCGCTTTTTCGCATAACCAGCTCGCGCGCTTTGCGTGCCGCGGCGCGGGCACGTGAGCTGGTGAGACACCGCTCGATAATCTTTTTGGCATCGCGCGGATTTTCTTCCAGGTACAAATTGAACGCCTCGGCAGTGATGGAAGCGACGATGCCCGAAACTTCTGCATTCATCAGTTTCACTTTGGTTTGGCTTTCAAACTGTGGGTCTGGGTGCTTCACGCTAATGACGGTGGTAAGTCCTTCACGAGTATCATCGCTGGAGAAGTTATTGTCTTTTTCTTTCAGAAAGTTGTTTTTGCGGGCGTAGCTGTTGATAACGCGGGTAACGGCCGTACGCACCCCTGTCAAATGCGTCCCACCATCCGGGGTATGAATGGTGTTGGCAAAAGCATATTCAGAAATGGCGATCCCGTCGGTGTATTGTAGGGCGACCTCCACATCAATGCCTTCCACCTCTTTTTGGGCGTAGATGGGGCTGCCGTGAATCGGCTTGCGGTTCCGATTGAGGTAGCGGACAAACGATTTGACCCCCCCCTCAAAGTAAAAACTCATCTCTCGTGGGGTCGTCGGCCGTTCATCCCGAATCTTCAGAAAGACACCACTGGTGACAAAGGCCATCTCACGGAAACGATTCAGCAGCGTTTCAAATCTGTACGCTGCCCCCTCTTCAAAAATTGTATCATCAAACTTAAAGTGGGTAGTTGTGCCCGTGGCTTCACCCCGCTTCATTTTACCGATCTTTTTTACAGCGGCGTCGGGCAAACCGCGCTGGTAACGTTGGAACCAAACAGCGCCTTCACGCCGCACCGTTACCTCCATCCATTCAGATAAAGCATTAACGGCCGCTGCACCCACGCCGTGCAAACCACCAGATACTTTGTAAGCGTCGTTGTCAAATTTACCGCCAGCGTGTAGGGTGGTGTGTACCAGCTCTAGCGCCGACACTTTTTCGGTTGGATGTTTGGCTACCGGGATACCAACGCCGTCGTCTTCAACGCTGACGCTGTTGTCATCGTGAATGGTTACTTCAATACGGCCGCATCGCCCAGCCAGGGCCTCATCAATGGAGTTATCTACAATTTCATAAACAAGATGATGCAATGCTTTTACATCGGTGCCGCCTACATACATACCTGGGCGGCGGCGCACAGCTTCCAGCCCCTTGAGAACCTGGATGCTGCTGGCATCATACTGTCTTTCTGCTTCAGTTTTTCTAGCCATGAAAAGTTCCTTGCAATCCGCAGATTTCACATTTTACACAGGATTTGCTCTGTGCAATCTGCGAAATCTTTGGCTAATATTTACAGGGGAAAATAGGTATTTACACCTCAATTTTACAAGACATAATTGTACCACATTTGTTCTAAGCGGGATAGTAAAACAATAGTTACGGAAGTATGAAATGGTGCTTGGTAATACGGCCGTTACCAACTAAGAAATTTGTGGTTCTCGTCAAAATGAATTTGGGTTATGGCACCCAAATCAGCCACATTTCGCTAGCTGAAACAACATCACCATAAACATCACGGTATTCAATCGTGATGTCTTTGCCTTTCATTTGCTCCATCAAGGCAAACGGAATGATTAAGCTGGCGGCTTGGGGCGTGTTTTCAGCAGAAAAATCATGAGTATAGGTGATAGAATCATTCATTTTGATAATGATTTCATCATCCACTATTACTGGTGAAATTGCATCCGATTGTGCTGAAAGATAGAAGTTGCCGCTATTGGGCAGCTCTTGAGGTATTTGAATAGTAGTACTATAAAAAATTTCGCGAACAGCCTGAACCTGTCGTTGCGGGAATGGATCGCCAATAAATATTGGTTCCATATCTGTAACGACTTGATTTAGAATTGCAGGTAAAAATAGTTGCGGTAAGCTTCCCAAATTAGCTCCGTAAATTGTAATAGGTTCCCCTGTTGTGGCTGTTCCGGGCGAGAGCATCGTTATGAGCGGTGGCGAATCAGAATCCTTGAATGAACTGCTAAATACTGACCCAATTATTGCATCCGAAGGCATTCCAGCACCCCATTCTGTTGGGCTGCTTCCCCAATAACTGTCATTGGCGTAAACAATTCGGCTTGATTCATTGACTATAGCGTAACTGGAAACCCCATCAAAACTTTCAAAAACATTTTGAGCGATGATTGGTTCAAATGTGTCGAAGGACTCTGTTTCCGTGATAACAACGCCCAGGGGTGCATCAGAAATGGTGTTGAACCGGACTGTTGGTTGAAAATCTTGCAGCCCATCAGATCCCCGCGGGACTAAATTTAGGTAAATATTCGCTTCATTGCCAAACAACAAGTTATTCTCGATAACGGGTTTGGAATCTGTATCGGAACCGGAGGCATCGCTGCTGCCAAATGTTTCTACCATGATGCCATTTGTTGCATTGTTACGGATGATATTGTTTCTGATTGCGGTACGCTCATCAACATGGCCTAACCACCATGATTCCGACTTCAGATAGATTCCTGTGCCGTTTTGTTCAATAACGTTGTTTGTGATAATGGGATTTGTTATAGCACTTTGATAGCCGCACCAAATCCACAAGTAAATTCCTTCCTCAACATTGTTAGCAATAACGTTGTTCTTTATATTTGCCCCAACATTTATATGAATTCCATCTGGCCAATTGACATTTGCTCTAATTGTGATGCCAATTTCGTTATGCTGGATTACGCAATTCTGAATATTGGCCCAGGAATCACCACCCCCAGGTATGTCTACTGAGCCTATACTGACGCCTTCTGTGGCGTATTGGATCATGCAAATGCTCAGCTCAGAGGTTGTTGATCCTTCGCGAATTTGAATTCCACCCCAATCTCCTGATGATTTATTTGCGGCATCAGAGGTGAAATGAACTGGATCGGATTCGGTTCCGTTGACTAGCAAGGTGCCAAACACTATCAATTCTGTTTTATCAGTCCAGCGACCGGTTGCTTGATCATCTCCCACCGATGAGCCAAAAATTGTCGAACCACCATTGATTGTTAGGGTAACGCCTGCGGGAACAGTAACATCGCCTGTGAGCAGAATATTCGAGTCCCAGATAGTGTCTATGCTAATTTCTCCACTAAATGTAGATTGCCAGGTTTGCGCTTCCCCTGAGTCATCGGGCGCAAAATTTGATCCAAGTTCGAAGGATACGTTGTTGCTGGTTCCTGTATTTGTCGTGACGGAAACGTTTCCGCTGATGCTGTCAGCAGGTACGGCCGTATCAATTTGTGTTTCTGAAAGATTCAAAATTGTGGCTGGTTTGTTATTGGGGAAAGTAACGGCCGTATTTGACCAACTGGCTGCGCTTGTACTCAGATTTTTGCTCAATCCAGACAAATTACGTGATTGTAGGAGAACAATGCTGACGATAATGATAAGGAATAACGTAAACCTGATAAATTTTCGGAACGGTTTCTGCACTTTGTGGGTGTGAAGCAGGTTCATGATTTCTCCAAATGTAATGCAAATGACAACGAACAAAATGGTAAGAACGGAAAGGTGATACTGGCGATTTAGGCAAGGAGTAGCCAAACAAATAGTAGAACAAAAATATTACGTTGTTGATTACGTTCCGTAAGAACAGCGCGAAGCCCGTCCCCTCAAACCGAGCTTCGTGCTGTTCTAAAGAATTAGTGATGGTCTGGTGATTGGCGTTTGCGTTGGCTTAGCCAAGCGATTAGTAACGCGAAAACAAACCCGCCGCCAAGCAAGCTCAGCCACAGAGCCCACGGCGTGCCGGGCGCATCCTGGATTATCTCGGTTTCAGCATGGCCATCGTCATCTGCCTCTGTTTCTTCGTCGCTGTGAGCTTCTTCCTCGGCTTCTGCAGTGGTTTCGGCGTCAGCTTCGGCTTCTTCACCATCTGCTACTTCGGCTTCCTCAGATTCTTCAACCTCAACGGCAGTTTCCTCACCACGAATTGGTTGCTCTACACTGCCTTGCGGCAAGGCAAAGACAGCCGTTGTCCACGCAGGTACGGTAAAGGTGCCGCTAGCGTCATCAAAGGCAGCCGTTTGCACCACACCGTCCACCGAATTTTGTTGGATAGGATGAAGAGAGAAGGGGAGGTTGGTTACGGCCGTTTCCGTAAAGCTCACTTCGTCAGGCGTAGCGTTGAACACAACCACCACCATATCAAAATTCGGGTCGAGGTCTTCGCCCGTCAGGTCGCTCAGACTCATCACAATCACGCCTGGTAGCTGCTCTGCCCCAGTGTTGTGGAACATGAGGCGCTCTTGGATTTGTACGGCCGTTTGCAACCTAAATAGCGGCGATCCAGCCCGAATTTGCAGCAGTTCAAGATACGTGTCGCGGGCAAAAGCAATATCATCTGGCGTCGGTGCCAAATCTGGATTTGCCAGCAGCGGCTGCATCGTCGGCCACATGCTCTGGTTGTCTGCCGCAGGTGGCAGGCCAATGCCCCAATTGTTACTTTGGTAAGTAAAGTCGAGCCGATTGAACCAATCACCAGAGTTGTAGCTGTTGCGATCCAATGATTTTGACCGCAGCAAATCATCTCCGGCCTGGAAGAAGGGAATGCCCTGGCTAAACATCACAATCGAGTTGCCCAACGTTTGCATTCTGGCGCGATCCTCAGTGCTGGTACCCAATGGTGCCTTGTACTGAATGATGTCAAACAGCGATTCATTGTCATGCTTGGAGATGTACACAATTTGCTCTTGCGGATCGGCCGTGTAGCCTGCCGGAGAGCCGTTGTACAAAACCTCGCTGCCTGAAACGGCCGTACCGTCTGCACTGACAAAGGTGAAATCACTCAAATTACCAGCCAAACCCACCCGAATGATGTCCATGAAGTTTTGCAAACGTATCCACTGTTCGGTTTCGCTGCCCTGGTCAGTTTCGTTAGGATAAACATACAAACCATTTAAGAAACCTTGCTCCGTCTGACCGCCAAATGGGCTGCCGCCACGCGCCGCATCGCGCAAGCGATCGCTAAACGTGCCAATGCCCGTACCCGCCATATTGAACTGCGTGGCGTTGAGGCCCCGTGCATTGCCGCCAACTTCACCAAAATCCCAGCCCTCGCCATAGACGTAGATGTTTTTGCCATCCACACCGTGCTCTTCCAGCGTGAGTGCATCCAGCGCGGCGCGCACGGCCAGCATATCTTCCATCATATGGTGGCCCATCAGATCAAAGCGAAAAGCGTCAATCTTGTAAGCCACAGCCCAGGTCACCACCGAATCAATCATCAGCTTACGCATCATGTTGTGTTCAGTGGCCGTATTTTGGCAGCAGGTACTGGTTTCCACATTCCCCGTGCTGTTCAGCCGATGGTAGTAGCCCGGCACAATCTGATCCAGCACCGATTTATTGGCCTGGCCGCTGGCGTTGGTGTGGTTGTATACCACATCTACCACTACGTGCAGGCCAATTTCGTTGAGTGCCTGAACCATTTGGCGATATTCTTTAATTCGGTCAATCCCGCCAGGGTTGACCGAATAGCTGCCCTCCGGTACGGTGTAGTGGAATGGGTCGTACCCCCAGTTGAATGGGTCCTGATCACGAATAGCGGAGATAAGTGCCTGCTGCTCTTCGGAATCAGCAGGTAGGTTGGCCAGTTCAGCAAAGGTTGGCGTTGTCCAGGTAGATTTGTCCTCGTCTATGGTAGCAATGTCAAAGGTGGGCAGCAGATGTAGATGGGTCAACCCCGCCTCAGACAGCGCTGCCAAATGCTGCATCCCGTTGGAATCTAGCTGTGTAAAGGCCGCATACGTGCCGCGCAGCTCTTCTGGTACGCTGGCATCGTTCACGCTAAAGTCGCGTACGTGTAGCTCATAGACAATAATGTCTTCTGGGGCAGCAATGCCTGGTTTCACGACATCCAGCCAGCCGTCTGGCATGGTGGCAGCGTCCGTCAGATCTACAATTTGGCTGCGGGTGCTGTTGGTTGCCAGACTAAAGGAGTAGGGATCGGTGACGAGGTTGGTTTGTACGCTGCCCTCAGTAGGTACATACACTTGCACTTCGTATAGATAATATTTGTCCGCCCAATCTGCTTCGCCGGTGAGTGACCAGGTGCCATTGCTGGGCGTGGGGCGCATCACCAGAATTTCAGCTTCGGTGTTGGGATCGGCATCGTCGAAAAGATAGAGGCGCACCTGGCGAGCCGTGGGTGCCCAAACGGTGAGGGTTGGCACGCCGTCATTAAAAGTGACACCCAAATCGCCATCGTATGGGTACAAATCATCCAGCACGCCAGGCGTTTGCAGACCGGCGGCATTAATGGTTTGCCCACCTTCATCCTGAGCAGAAACAGCAATTTGTCCTTTGAGGGCGACACGGGCAACGCTCAAATCATCTTCGCTAAATTTGAGGGCAGTGAAGTTCTGTAGGTGGGGGAACTTGGCCACCACTTCGTCGCTAAACCCGTTGGGGTCTACGGTAAGCGGCACGGCTTCGCCGCCAGAGATGCCATCGAAGCCGAGGGAGAATGCGCCCCCAAGTGGATCGTAGTGGAAGAAGTATTGGTTACCGGGAGTGTCTTCAATGTTCCAGGCGATGGTGTCGTGAGCGACCCAGTAGGCACTGCGCTGGCTGATGTTGCCCTGAATGCCGCCAGAACCGACGGAAATGTTCAAGAGGTTGCTCCTTGAGTCGAAGGTGAAGGTGACGAGGGTGTCTGCTTCCTGTACGCTGAAGGGGATGTTAGCACCGTCTTGTGCGCCGTCTTCGCCGTAGTTTACGTCCCAGGTGCCATTTACAGCGACTTTGGCTTCATATTCACCCACGGGGATACTGACAGTTTGGAAGGTGAATGTGCTGTCCCCGTCTGGGTCTTGCAGCCAGGTAGCCAGGCAGCTTGGCATCCAGTCCTCGGCGCAGCCAAGTTCATCCTGAAAGCTGCCGGGTACGTTGGCAATGAGGTTGTTGACGCTGTCGGCAACCCAGCCGGTTTGGTTATCGAAGTAAAAGGTAACGCTGCTGTCTTCGGCTAACGAAAGCGGAATGTTGGCACCGCCCGGCTGGGCATTGAGGCCAAAGTTCACATCCCAACTGCCGTTGAGGGCAACTTTGTATTCATACTCACCGGCAGGGATGTCGAAGGTGCCGCTGAAAAGCTGGTTTTCTTCGCTGTAGGTGAGTTCGGTGTTGGTGCAGTCTGGTGCCCAATCTCCGGCGCAACCCAGCACAGACTGAATAGTGCCGGGAATGACAACGAGGTCGGGGAACGGTGTGGCTGCAGGGGGTAAGCCGCCACCGCTGCCCGGCGTTGCGGCCAGGTCGTCAGGAATCTCATCGCTGACTTCTATGGTGAGTAAATTTGTAGCAGGGTCGTATGCAAATATAATGGCCTGTTCTTCGCCGACTGTGAAAGGGTGGTTGGCTCCGTTGGCTTCGCCATCTGCGCCAAATACTTGCTCCCAGCTCTGGTTTAGAACCAGCTGGGCTTCGTATTCTCCAGCGGGAATGCTGGCAGTGATGAAGGTGTAGATGCCGTCTGCGTTGGGGTCTTGCAGCATGGCGCGAAGGCAACCGGCTGACCAATCTTCGGCACAGCCGAGTTCTTCTTGAAAGTCACCAAAGGCGGCGGCAACCAGGCTGTTGATGCTGTCGCTGACCCAGCGGGTTTTGTGATCGTACCAGAAGGTGACGGGGCCATCTTCGGGAACTTCAAGGGGAATGTTGGGGCCGTAATATTCTGCGTTGAGGCCGTAGTTGTCGTCCCAGGTGCCGTTGAGGGCGGCTTTGTATTCGTAGTTACCTGCGGGAACGTCGAAGGTGGCTAGCCAGATGTCGTGTTGTGCATCGTAGGTGAGCTGGCTTTCGGCGCAGGTGGTGTCCCATTCGCCAGCGCAGCCTATTACAGACTGGATGGTTCCGGCGATGGTGACGGTGTCTGGCGGGGGGATGCTGGCGGGGTCATCTGTTTGGGCACTAGCGGAAACGGCCGTTACGCCCAATATCAATAAAATTACCAAAAAGAGGCGGAGTTTGCTCCACTGTTTGTTGATTTGTTTATTCATCTTTTCTCCAACACACACTTAACTGATTAACGGCCTGATTGTACGACAAACGAGAACGGCCGTCATCCGTTGTAATCGCAGCTAATATTGGAGAATCGTACAATCAAAATATGTTGTGGCTTTTTGGGATTTTTATCACTCCCGATTACAATTCAGCGCATGGTAGTTCGCACCGAATGGCGCTTTCGCCAGCAATCCCCCCGATTTCAAACGCAGCCACGCCCGGCCGTTTCTTGGCACAGTCGTTGGATCATTGGTGGATTAACGGCCGTTTACCTCTTTTGGCTGCTGGTTCGGGCAATTAGCCAACCCGCGTGGTTGCTAAATCTGTCTAGCGTAGCCACTGAATTGGTGCGGCTGGTGGAGATTGGCTGGCTAGCAACCTTGCTGGTGCTGTGGGGGGTGGTTTGGTGGCAAAAACGGCAAGAAGTGATACGGCCGTTTGTCCCACTCACTTTGGATCAGCTTTACAATTTGCAACCAGCTGAGTTCGAGCAGTATGTGGCACAGCTATTTCGGCAGAAAAAATACAGAGTGACTGTGCGGGGGCGCAGCGGTGATTTGGGCGTAGATTTGATGCTGACGCGCACCGGGGGTAAACGCGCTATTGTGCAGTGCAAACGCTACCGCAGCACCATAGGCCCAGTCATCGTGCGGGAGCTATACGGCACCCTCATTCACGAGGGCGTGGCGCACGCTTTTCTTGTTACTACAGCTAATATTTCTGATTCGGCCCGCAGCTGGGCGCAGGGCAAACCCATGACGCTGATTGATGGCTCAACGTTGGTAGAAATTGCTCATTCCCTGCAAACGATTCCTACGGATTTAAAATCTCCATGAATCATCTGCAAAAAACAGGCGAGACATACCGCCAAATTGCGGCCGACTATGCTTTGGCGTGGCAAAAGCGAGGTTCAATTGAGCCTCAGCTACAGAAATTTGTGGCCTTGCTGCCTAAAGGCGCGACAGTTTTGGACGTGGGCTGTGGGCCTGGGATGGATACGGCCGTTCTCCAAACCCACCGCCTAAACGCTGTTGGCCTGGATTACAGCCACGAGATGATGCGCGTTGGCCGCGATGAATTTGGCTACAGCGTACCATTTGCCCAGGCTGATATGCGCCAATTGCCGGTGGGGCAGGCCATAGATGGCATATGGGCTTCTGCCTCAATGCTGCACCTTCAAAGGGACGATCTATTGCCAACACTACAGCAATTTTGGCGCATTCTCAAGCCTGGCGGCATCCTCTATTTTTCCGTCAAGTTAGGGGATGGCGAAAAGTGGGTTCCCACAACGAAGTATGGCCACACCTTTCCTCGCTTCTTTACCTTCTGGCAACCTGAAATGCTAGGCTCGCTGTTAGAAACGGCCTCTTTCCACATCATCGAAGGCTGGATAGAGCAAAGCAAGAAAGATGATTGGCTGGTACGCTACGCCCGCAAAATAGAACTGGAGGCTAACCAATGAACTTAGCCAGATACAATCGTTTTACTGATGAGCTAACCCGCAAGCTGGATGACGATCCCCGCGTGTTGGGGCTGGTTGCGCTTGGCTCGATGGCGCAGCAAGATTACCAGCCAGATGAATGGTCTGACCACGACTTTTTTGTCATCACCATTCAGGGCGTGCAGGAAGATATGCGCCAGGATCTGTCCTGGTTGCCCCGTGCCGATGAGCTGGTTTTCCAATTCCGCGAGACGGAGCACGGGGTGAAGGCGCTCTATCGCGGTGGGCATTTGCTGGAATTTGCCGTTTTCAATGAGGATGAGTTGCAGATGGCACGGCTAAACCGCTACAGCATTTTGCTCGATAAAGCAGAACTTGCTCCCAAATTGGCAGAACGGGAATTGGCAACGCAAGATTTTGTGGCACACGGCCGTTCTGACCCAGAAAAGCGATTTGCCGAATTCTTGATAAACATTTACGTGGGCGTAGGGCGACAGGCGCGGGGCGAAGAACTGAGCGGTCGTCAATTTATAAAAACCTATGCCCTCACCCATCTGTTGCATCTGCTAGCCGACTTTTTGCCAGCCGAAGAAGCGCATCTGCTAGATAACCTTGACCCGTTCCGTCGCTTTGAGCAGGTATACCCAGCAACAGGCAAGGAACTCAACCAAATCTTAGACCAAGATAATCTAACGGCGGCGGAGAATTTATTACTGGTGGCGGCGCTTCATCTACGGCCGTACCTGCCCAACTTCCCAGAAACGGCCGTTGCTGAAGTGCAGCAATACATCAAAAAAGCAAAAGAGGAGCCAACCCCTTGACCAATCTCACCATCTTACTGACCCGGCATGGCCAAACCGACTGGAACAAAGCTGGTCGCTGGCAGGGCCACGCCGACATCCCCCTTAACGAAACGGGGCAGCAGCAAGCCAACGCCCTATGCCAACGGCTGCAAAGCTGGCCGATTGAGGCGGTTTACACCAGTAATTTGCAGCGTTGCATACAAACAGCCGTTCCCCTGGCCAACGCGCTCGGAATCGAACCGATCCAAACGGAACTGTGGCGGGAGCGAGACGTAGGCGACTTTAGCGGCCTAACGGGCGAACAAGCCCGTGAGCAATACCCGGAAATTTGGGCCAAAGCCATACGGGGCATGGTGGATCCTCCCAATGGAGAGCCATTTGTCGAGGTGCGCCGCCGTGCCTTACGCGCCTTTGAAAGCGTTGTTGAAGCCCACAGCGAGGGCATGGTACTCATCGTATCGCATGGCGGCTTGCTGCACGCCCTGCTAGGGCAGGTGATGGGAATTGATGCAGGAATTTACGGCCGTTTCTCCATGCGCGGCAACACAGGTCTCAGCATCGTCGAGGTAAACAGCCGTGGCCCGGTGGTCGTGCGCCTGAATGACACCAGCCATTTGGAAAAGTAATGGAGACCAGAGACTGAAAGTCTCCAGTCTCTGGTCTCCAATCTCAAAAACTCAGAAAATCCCCAAAGGAAGATGACATGACATCACAACACGCAAACCCCATCTGGGACAAAATTGACGCCCACATTGATGAAAATGTGGATTACTGGATTGAACAGCTAGCTCGTCTTTGCGCGGTGCCAAGCGTGTCTGCAACAAACGAGAGCATTGAGGAATGTGCCGATTTGGTGGCGACCATGCTGCGTGAGCAAGGCTTTGATGCCGAAGTGTTGCCCTCAGATGGGTATCCGGTTGTTTATGCTGAAGGCGGCGGCCGTTCCGACAAAACCCTCCTCTTTTATCTCCATTACGACGTGCAGCCCGCCGATTCGCTGGAGCTGTGGGATTCGCCACCGTTTGAACTGACCGAGCGGGATGGCAAATATTATGCGCGCGGCGTTAGCGATGACAAAGGACACATCATCTGCCGCCTAGCTGCTCTGGCAGCGGTGAAGGATGTGCTGGGCACACTGCCCTGCAATATTAAATTTATCATCGAAGGGGAAGAGGAGATTGGCAGTTCCAACATGCCCGCCTTTGTAGAAAAGCACAAAGAGAAGCTGGCCGCCGATGCCTGTATCTGGGAGTTTGGCGGTGTGGATTATGAGGGACGGCCGTCTCAAGCGTTGGGGATGCGCGGCATCTGTTTTGTGGAACTGTCTGTGCAAACCGCCTCGATTGATGCCCACTCCGGTCTGGGCGGCTCAATTTTTCCCAATGCCGCTTGGCGGCTCACCTGGGCACTGAGTACGCTCAAAGACCAAAATGAGCGCATTCTCATTCCCGGCTTTTACGATAACGTGCAGCCGCCTAGCGAGCGAGATTTGGAGCTGCTGGCGGCTATGCCGTCTGAGGCAGCAAAGCTCATGGAAACGTTTAATCTGGATGGCTTTTTGCTAGGCATAACAGATGATTTGGAATGGAAGAAGGCGGCCGTTTTTGAACCAACTTGCACCATTTGTGGCCTCACCTCTGGCTACCAGGGGCTGGGTTCCAAGACGGTGTTGCCCGCCAAAGCCAGCGCCAAGATTGATTTTCGGCTGGTTCCCAACCAAACGCCGGAGGAAGTTGTGAGCAAGCTGCGGGCACATTTGGACGCCAACGGCTTTACGGATGTGGAAATGACGCTGCATGGTGGTGGCCGACCCGCCAAAGTAGACCCAGACGATCCCTTTGTGCAGTTGACGAATGAAACGGCCGTTGCCGTCTACGGCAAAGAACCCAGTGTAGCCCCAATGATTGGCGGCAGCGGGCCAAACTATCCCTTCATCCACACGCTAGGATTGCCGTTGGTGGCGGCTGGCGTGGGCTACCCCGGTAGTCAGGCGCATGCCCCCAACGAAAACATGCGGCTCGATTACTTCTTGCTAGGTACCAAACACACCGCCCGCGTCATCGAGCAATTCGCAAAAGGATAAGTTTTGGCCACAGAGGTTTTAGAGATTTGAGGCTGGATTTAATTGGTTGCAGTTAGCATCTTGTTACAAGCAATATGATCTAGAATTTGACCAACCCCTCATATCCCTCTGTGGCTAATTTTCTATGCGGTAAATGGTGCCAGTGCGGTAGTCGGAGATGAGCAGTGCGCCGTCTGGGGTAGGTAGCAGGTGCTGGGGATTTTGAATGCCAGTGAGGAAGATGCTGGTGGTTCCTACGAAACGGCCGTCCGCATCCACCTCAATTTGTACGGCCGTTACCTTTCCCCTTAGCCACAAAGCCACCAACAAAACTGAGTCATCCCACGGCGCAACGGCAATGCTAGTGGGCGTCGCTTGCGGTGGAAAAAGTGCAACGGGCGGCTCCGTTTCGACACAAATTTCAGTCGTGCCGTCCCGGTTTAGGGCTGGTTCCTGGTTGCCAAAACATTGTGCCCAGCCGTAATCCCCGCCCGGAGCCACCAGATTTAGCTCTTCCGGTGGCTGCCCTTCAAAGTTCTCTCCAGTCACGGTACCGTCGCCAACTTCTGTGATCCAGAGACGGCCGTTTCCATCAAAAACATGGGCATACGCATTCTTGAGGCCAGTGGCTAACACGGTGGGTTTGTTTGGCTGGGCAGGATTAAGCTGCCATAAAATGCCAGAACCTTCGCTAGCGCGGTTGCCGCTACGCCGCCCGCTGGTTTCGTATAGAAGTTGATTGTTTGGGGTGATGGTCAGGGTGCCGTTGGAACGGCCGTTGTTGGGCATGTCAGTCAGAACAATTTCTGGCGTTTGCGGCTTCAACTGATCGTCAAGGTTGGCGCGGAGTAGCTGATCTTCCATGGCAATCCACAGCACACCGTCCAGCACGGCAATCCCCGTTGGTTTGTTTAACCCTTCGAGCAAAACTTCTTGGCTGTTGCTGGCTAAATCTACTGCCACCACTTGCCCGGCTGCGTCATTTTCCCCCGCAAGAATTTGGGCTACCCACAGACGGCCGTCTGGCCCCAAATCATCTGCGTCGGACGAGCTAGTCCACTCACCGCTACCGCTGCCGTGAAGTCATCTGGCAGGGCGAGGTTGGCTGCCAGGTTTGTGGTTGGAGGAACGGCCGTTTCCACGCTATTACTGTTGCATCCTACAATCAGCAAGGCAAGAAAAAAGAGAGCCAACCAATCTCTAAACCCTCTGTGCCCTCTGTGGCTTAACCTCACGCCTTCGCCGCCATCTCCTCGCCGAAGCCCAGCAGTGCCTTCACTCGCTCATCGTTGGGGGCTTCCGCATACACACGCAGCACAGGTTCAGTGCCAGACGGCCGTATCAGCAGCCAACTGCCATCGTTTAAATAATATTTCACCCCGTCCACCGTTTGCACATCTTCCACTGGCACGCCCGCAATTGCTTCTGGGGCCAGATTCAGCAACATGGCCACCATGCGTGCTTTCTCGACGGGCCGGGTGAGCTTCATGTCTGTGCGGGCGTACTGCGCCGGGCCAAATTGGGCGAGCAAATCCTCAACCAGCTCATGCAGTGGCGCTTTAGCCGCCGCCATTACCTCCAGCAGCAGCAACCCCATTAAAACGCCATCCCCTTCTGGAATATGCCCCTGGATGCTCATGCCCCCGGACTCCTCACCGCCCATCACCACCCCGTTTGCAATCATCAAATCAGAAATATGGTTGAAGCCAACGGGGGTTTCAATCAATTCCAAGCTGTTTTTGGCGGCAATGCGGTCAATCATGCGGGTGGTAGAGACGGTGCGAACTACCTTGCCCTGCAAGCCCCGCTTTTCCAGCAGATAGTGCAGCACCAAGGCAAAAATGCGGTGCGGATCCACAAAATTGCCCTGCGAATCAACTGCGCCAATGCGGTCGGCGTCGCCGTCGGTAGCCAATCCCACATCCCAATGCCCACTTTGGATGGTGGACATGAGCAAGCCCAAATGCCGTGCAATCGGCTCGGGGTGGATGCCGCCAAAGCCGGGATTCATCTCATGCCGAATGTTGTGGACGTGGGTACGACCGCGTGCCAGCACTTCGCTAAAGGCACCCCGCCCAGAGCCAAACATGCCATCTGCTACCACGCGCAGTTCGCCACTAGAGACGATGTCTAGATCCACCAATCCGCTGAGATGCTCGTAATACGCCCACGACGGGTCAAATTTATGCACCCGATCCCGCCGAATGGCCTCGTCTAAATCCATGAGGTTGGGGCCGCGCCCGCTGGACAAATTGCGATCCAGCAGCCGCTCTACTCGCTTATGGTGGGACGGGCTGGCTGCACCCCCGTAGCAAGATTTCAGCTTGATGCCGTTGTAGCGCGGGGCGTTGTGGCTGGCAGTGATCATCACCCCAGCCGTGGCGCTTTTTTGCAGCACTGCGTAGCTGATGGCGGGCGTGGGCGTGTCGGCGCGTGCTAGCCAGGTCTCTATGCGGTTGGCGGCCATCACGCGGGCCACTTCTGCTGCGTAGCGATCCGACAAGAAGCGCGTGTCGAAACCCACCATAACGCTGGGATTTGCGTCATTTTCTTCCCGGATATAGTCGGCAATGGCCTGGGCAACCAGCCGCAAATTGCCAAAAGTAAACGTTTCGCTGATGACGGCACGCCAGCCGTCGGTGCCAAATTTTATCGTCATGGTTGTCCTTCGTAGTTCAAAATAATGATTAAATCATTTACATTCGTACCGGTGGGGCCAGTTTTGATGAGATGACGGCCGTTTCCAGCAGCATCTCGCTGGGCAAAATAAGTGTAGCTGTCGTTGTTGTTCAGGTAAGCTAGGGCGGTTTGCCTATCCGCCACCGTTTGGCCAGTGACGGTCGCACCCGCCACGCCGCTGGTGCCGTCGTCGCCGTCGGTGGCAAAGCTGGTGATGGTGCGGTTAGTCCAGCCTGCCAGCCCAATGGACGCAGCCAGCGCGGTTTCCAGATTGCGCCCGCCAATGCCGTCACCACACAGGGTAACGGTGGTTTCGCCGCCCAGCAGGGTGGCACTTTGCGGCGGGGCATCTTTGGCCAGAGCGGAGGCAAAGTGGCCTACCTTCCGCGCTTCGCCTTCCAGCCTTGTGGTAAGCAAGCGCGTGTGAAAGCCAAGCTCCTCTGCTTTCGCAGCGGCGGCCTGAACCGACTGTTGAATACTGCCGATGATGATGTTGTCAAGGATGTTGGTGGGTGACGGGGTGCTGTGTTGAGTGAGTTTGGTAAATGTGGATTGGATGGTTTTGGCAACGGCCGTTTCCATTCCATTCAGCACCTTGTACCGCTCTAAAACTGCCACCGCGTTGGCTGCAGTTTCGCTAGTGGAAACGGTGGGCCCGCTGCCAATGGCGGCGAGATCATTGCCAACCACATCGCTGAGAATGAGGCTGATCACGTATGCCGGTGCTGCCAACTGTGCCAAGCCGCCACCCTTTACATGGTCAAACTGGCGACGGACGGTATTGAGCTCTTGAATGGTGCAGCCGCTGGCCAGCAACGCTTCGGTCATCTCTTGCATAACCTCCAAAGGGAGCAGGGGCTGTGTGAACAGAGCAGATGCGCCGCCAGAAATGAGGCACAGTACGAGGTCGTTTTCGGTCAGGTCGTGGAGGGTTTGCAGAAGCTTTTTTGTAGATTCAATGCTTTTTTCGCCTGGCACGGGATGGTTGCTTTCGTAAGCAGGTAGAGGGAATTTGGTTGCCGCTGGCAAATGTTTGGCCAAAATACCACCACCAGCAACGGCCGTTTCCCCCACAATGTCCACCGCTGCCAACGCCATCGGCACGGCCGCTTTGCCCACGCTGATGATGTAAAGACGGCCGTTTGCCAGATCAAACTGGTGAGAGCCAATGGTGAGTTGGGAGCCCATTTTGTGCAGGTGGTTGGTAACGGCCGTGTGCGGATCGGCTTGTTTTAGGGCGGCAGCGATGATTGCCTGGATATGTTCGGGGTGCTGGGCAAAGTTGAGCATGGCGACTTACTGTTGCAGGGCAGCGACGGCTTCTTCGGCAGCGGTTGGGGGCGATTTGGCAAGCGTGATCACGTCGAAGACGGCGTTGTTGAGGACGGTCATGATGTTGCTGCTGGGGCTAATTGGCAGCGGTTGGGCTTGGTTAAGCTGGCTGCGGGCAAATGCGGTGTAGCTATCCGTATCGGGCCAAAAGGCAAGCGCAGCCTGCCGGGCCGGTAGGTAGCCGCTGGCGTAGCTCCACTCGCCCAAATTGTTGCCTTCGATGAGCGTGTTGAGCAATTCTGCCGCCAACGCCTGCTGGGTGGGGTCGGCCGTGCTGATTGCCCAGGCCCAGCCGGAGACCAGTGGGGTAAGCTGCTGGTTAAAACCAGGAACGGCCGTTGCCACAAAAACCCCATCTTCATCCCGCTGCTGCAAAAATTGCTCACTGTTGGTGAGGGCAATCGAGGCTGTGCCGGCTTGCAGCAAAGGCCATGTTTCTTGAAACGTCACATAATTGCTGCTTTGGTTCAGGATAAGCCCGAAATTTTCGGCGGTGAAGAGCTGCTCTAAAGCTGCTGTGAGCGGTCCTAGTTGCAGCGCAGCTTGCCCCGCCTCATTGGTCAGCGTACCTTCGGCTGCCAGATACAGTTGTAAACCCAATATGCCACCTGCATTGCCGCTGGCAGGGAAGACAAAGCTGTAAGGTTGTTCAGCAAATAGCCGCCACTGGCTGGCGATTGTGCCCGTGATAAGCTGGCTGTTGTAAGCTAAATGAGACAGTTCTGTAACCACAAATGGGTAGCCACCCACCTGATTTTCTTCTAACACCATGTCTAGGGCTGCTGGGAATAAATCTTCTAGCAAGCTGGCTTCAATGAGATTGCCCAGCGGGTAGATAAGCTCTTCAGATTGTGCCAAACTGAGTTGATCAATAGGAACAGCAACGAGGTCTGGCAAAATATTTGGCGCGATGGTTTGCCCCGTGCGTAAATAGTTGAGGATTCCGCTCTGACCACTAACTGATTTTTGTTCGACAATGAGGTCAATTTCGGGATGGTTGCTGCGATAGGCGGCGAGCTGGGCGTTTAGTATTGTTGCGCCTTCGTCCGTTGCCAATGCAATTTCCGGGGGTAGCCAAACGCGCAGCGACGGCCGTGTTTGGGTTACTGGTGTGCTGGGGATGGCAATATCCGGGGTGGTTTCGGCCGAGGGGGTGTTAGTGGCAACTGAGGGGAAAACGGCCGTTGTGCTTGGCTCAATTTCATCCGGTGAAGCTTGGTTAAAATTGTTGGCTAAATCGCACCCGACTGTGATCAACAGCAGCAAAATGAGCAGCAATGATACCTTCTTGTCCATGCGCCAAAGTATACCTGCGATTGTGCAATTGGGCATTTGCGCCCCGCCGCTGCTTAGGATATTCTTTGCCTATGATGTTCATGATTAGGTTCGACCGTCGGTACACATCCACCATTCGTTTTGGCTCTATTTCGTTGCTTCCTAATATCGGTGCGCCTCCTGAATGAATGTTATGTAAACTGAGATGCTTTTCAAGGCCGAGGCGATTGTTAGCCTCGGCCTTTTTTGTTTGAAAAATTATGCGTTTGGAGGCTGGCAACCTCCAAATGCCAGCCCCAATCACCACACCTGGAGCAAATGATGGCAGAAATTTTGTTTAATCTCGATAAAATTGCAGTTTCTTTAACTGGAAAGCTGATCCTGTCTGGCTTGAGTTGGGAAGTGCAGAACCAACAGCGCATTGGGCTGGTGGGGCCGAACGGGGCGGGCAAATCTACCTTGCTGAAGCTGGTTGCCCGCGAACTGGAGCCGGACGAGGGCAACATTTTTCGCAAGTCTGGGCTAACGTGGGGGCGGCTACAGCAGGAGCCTGAGCTGCCTGCTGGGAATTCGGTGCTGGTTGAGGCGATGACGGCCGTTCCCCAAATTGCCGTTGTGCATCAAAAACTGGCCGATTTAGAGCAGCAGATGGGCACGCCCGCCGTGTATGAAGATGGCGAACGGCTGGCAAAGGTGATGGCCCAGCACGAAAAGTTGCTGCATCAGCTTGAACAGCTAGGCGGTGCCAGCTACGAAAGTCGTGTGAAAGAGACGCTGACGCGCTTGGGCTTTCCGCAAGAACGTTGGGAAACGCAAACGGAGCATCTGAGCGGCGGGCAAAAGAAGCTGATCATGCTAGCCAAGCTGCTGGTGCAGCAACCCGATTTACTGCTGTTGGATGAGCCGGACAACCATCTGGATTTAGCGGCCAAGCAAAAGTTGGAGGCGGTCATTCGCAGCTACGCTGGCTGTGTGGTGATCATTTCCCATGACCGTTACCTGCTGGATGAAATTGCCACACACATTGCTGAATTGGAAAACGGCCGTATCACCCTCTACGTGGGTAATTATACCAACTACACTACCGAGCGGGAGCTGGCGCGACTGCGGCAGGCACAGCTATACGCCGCCCAGCAAAAGGAGATTGCCCGCATCGAGGCCGCGATTGCCCGCTTTGAGCTGTGGGCGTCGCTGGTGGTGAACGAGCGGCACATCAAGCAGGCGCGCAGCCGCCGTAAAATGCTAGACAAAATGGACAAGGTGGAAAAAGTGGCCGAGCAGCGGCGCATGTCGCTGAATTTAGCAGGATGGCGAGGCAGCAACAAGGTGCTGGAGCTGGAAAATGTGACGCGGCGGTTTGAAAACGGCCGTGTTATCTTCAACCAACTCAACCAAATTTTGTGGCACGGCGAGCGGGTGGGGCTGGTTGGCCCCAATGGGGCAGGCAAATCGTTTTTGCTAAAGCAACTGCTGGATGCAGAAAATATTCAGAGCGGGCAGATCAAAATTGGCCCCAGCGTGAAGATTGGCTACTATGCCCAGGAGCAAGAAACACTGGATTACGGTCGTGACCTTATTACCGAACTCCGTCAGACGGCTCCCGTGAGCCGGGAGGTGGCAGTGGCCTTCCTGCATCGCTTTTTGTACAGCTATGACCAGATGCAGCAGCCCATCGCTAAACTGAGCGGCGGTGAGCGCAGCCGCTTGCAGCTAGCCAAGCTGGTGCTGGAACGGCCGAATCTACTCCTGCTTGATGAACCTACCAACAATCTAGACATTGCCTCCATTGAGGTGCTGGAACAAACGCTAGACGAGTTTGAAGGAACGCTGCTGGTTGTGTCGCATGACCGCTACTTTTTGGATCAGGTGGTGGATCGGGTGCTGGAGTTGGAGGACGGCCGTTTCACCGAATTCGATGGTGGCTATACTGACTATCTGGCCGCAAAATCCTGATCAATTTTAATAATGGGTGGTTGCTTTATGCAGACATTTTGTACAAACTATGGCTATGAATTTTATGAGGCACTCAATGTTTACAAAAGTTCAAAAATGGGGCAACAGCCAGGGTTTGCGTTTTTCTAAAGCAATTTTGGAGGAAGCGCATATGGAGGTTGGTGACGAAGTTAAAGTTTCTGTTCAGAATGGCAAGATCGTTGTTGAATCGTCCCAGAGGGTTCGAAGGCGCATCAAGATTGAAGGTTTGATAGCTGAAATGCCTCCAGAATATAATATAAAGTAGAAGAGGTTGAATGGGGCGAAGCTGCCGGAAAGAGGCGTGGTAACCAGAAACTATCGTTCGTAATGGTACATTTGCACGATGTACTTGATGGCATAGATGGCTTCAGACGGCCGTACCGGGTTTCTGGCTACTTCCATTCGTTCTAGCAGCCGGTTGAGAATTTGGTTGGCCAGGGTGAAGCCGTTGGGCAGGTCGTTGTACCGCTGCAGCAGCGACTCAGCTAGCTGGATATCTGCCTCGGTAAGTTTTTCCACAGGCCATTTGGCAGCTTCTTTTTCAGCCGAACCGAGGACACGGCTATGAATCTTACTGGTTGAGGTGGTGTTCGTTTCGGCAAGGGATTCGAGGGAAACGGCCGTTTGCTCTCGCACCACCAAAGTATTTGCCGCCAAATCACCCAGCCGCCGCGCCTTGCCATCAATAAACATCGTCACCAGACCCAGCCCGTAAGCTCCCGGTAAAAAGTCCACAATTCGCACCAAATTGCGAATCACTGATTCGGCCAGGGTGATTGGCCTGCCATCGGCCCGAATGACCCGAATGCTCACGAGCTGCTTGCCCGGCGAGCTGCCATTCCACAGCATCTCGAAAAGGATGTAGTAGCCCCAGAAAAAAGCAAAACTAATTAGCGAAAGCAAGGCCAGAATAACCCCGCTCGCATCCTCTAGCAGCTCGAAACCGCCCAACAAAACCAGAATCAGAATCGCATTGGTGGCTAGCAATAGCAAACCAATGATGGTCGTGTCAACCAATGCTGCCAAAAAGCGCGAGCCAATGCCCACGACCTCATAGCCAAAAATCACATTTTCTGGGGTATCAATATTCAGGAATTCATCCGGTGCTGTCATTTATTATCCTGTATGTTCCAAATTTACTTATCTCCAAGTATAATGCCATTTATGAACGCTGAACAATTCTACCGCTCGCGCCAGGCCGATTGGCAAAAGTTAACCGCACTGCTAGACAAAAGTCAACAGATGAGCAGCCTCAGCCCAAACGAGGTGCAGCAAATGGGGCAGCTTTACCGTTCGGTTACGTCCGATTTGGCTTTGGCGCAGCGAGAGTACCCGCGCCAACAGGTGACAACATTCCTCAATCAATTAGTAGCGCGAGGTCACGCTACCATCTACCAGGGGGAACCGCTGGCGGTGCGGCGGCTGAAGCATTATTTTCTGGTTGGTTTGCCCCAAACGTTTCGTGAGGCGTTGCCATTCATCATCACGGCCGCTTTGCTCTTGTGCATCCCTGCCATCATTGCTGGATTCCTCACCAATTGGGAGCCAGATGCCTCTACCTGGTTGCTGCCTGCCAGCGTGCAGGAGCTGCGGCCAGGCATTGAAGACCAGGAGTTGTGGACAAATATACCGGTGGAGGAACGGCCGTATGCTTCCGCTTTTATCATGTCCAACAACATTCAAGTATCTTTCATGGCATTTGGCGGGGGCATTACCGCTGGATTATTTAGCCTATACATTCTTATCTTCAACGGCCTGTTGCTGGGCGGCATTACAGGTCTCACCGCCCATTACCATGTTGGCTTTGAGCTATGGACTTTTGTTATTGGTCACGGTGTCATTGAGCTTTCGGCTATCTTCATTGCGGGTGGCTCTGGCCTCATGTTGGGCTGGGCCATCATTCAGCCAGGGCTGCTTAAACGGGGGGATGCGCTCATGCTAGCGGCACGTAAGGCGGTGCGGCTCATTATGGGCTGTGTACCAATTCTCATCGTTGCCGGGCTCATTGAGGGCTTCATTTCACCGAATGAAAATATCCCCTGGCCAGTCAAATGGAGCGTCGGTGCAATCACAGGCATCTTGCTGTACAGTTACCTGTTATTGGTGGGGAGAGGGCGTGAATAAAGATCGGCTCTTTACGATTGTGCTGTTGTTGGCGGCATTACTTTATGCTGCGTGGCATCCACCAGCGGGCTGACGCTGGGCAGCGATTTGCTCTTTTGCACCACCAACTGTCAATTCCTCAATCGCCTAAAGTTAATTCTGAATAGGTGCCAACAAAGGTCAATCGTTCGACACCCTGAACTGAGTATCCCCGATGAAAGAGAAATGGGCTTCTCAACAAAATGTCGCCCGCTGCCAGATCGATTCTAATTGCATTGGGCATATCTTTACCCCCAGCATTCCTTGCCAATATTTCGGCCTCGTTAATTTCACGCAGGTGTGTACCCGGAACAATCTGATGAATATTGTCTCCTGGCAGTAGCGGAAGCTGAAACGAATGTATCCCGTTGCCGACTTTGGCATCTCTATGCCAACCCAATTTAACTAACTGGGATGTTTTAGCAACAAGTAGATAAAGTTCTTCCAGTTTATCCACAGTGATACCAATGTTGCTAAAGATAGGTTTTACAACCTGGTGAACAGCCTCAACGATCATAGGTTGACCAAGTAGATGAACTTTTCTTTTTCGCTTTTGAATGGGTGCTATCAGTTGTTGCAGTGTTTTTATCTTATTTTCGTCAACTGCATGGCGAACGATACAATATCCTTCTTCTGAATATACTGCCTCAATTTCCTTAACCATTTTTTATCCAATCCAGTAACTTTCTGGGGACAATAGATGTTATTCCAATTAGGGCATGGACGTATTCTACTCGATAATGTGCCTCCAGGACTCTCTGTGATTACAGGTGCCTTGCAGCCGCAAATGGTAGTTCGCTGAGGGTTGGGTGGGTCGCAAAGATGCTGGCCAGATCGTCTAACGAAGCACCAACCTGAATGGCTAACGCTACCGGAGCTAAAACGTCTCCTGCGTGGGGGCCAACGGCCGTTCCCCCCACAACTTTTCGCTCACCATCAAATGCCAACTCCACAAATCCTTCTGTCTCACCCAGCAAATGCGCCTTCATCACCGCGCCAAAACCAAGCCGTGTGGTTTGAATCGAGCCATCGTCAGCATATGTTGTGCCAACTTGAGCAACCTGTGGTTCTGAATAAACGGCCGCCACAACCGCACTGGGATTAAATGGTGTAACTTGCGCCCCCGCAGCGTGCAAGCCAGCCACCCGCGCCATCGCCATGGCTCGATTGGCTACCATCGGTGGGCCAGCGGCATCCCCGACGGCGTAAATGGTGGGTACGGCCGTTTGGCAAAATACATTCGTCTCTGGGAATGCACGGTCTGCAACGGGTAGCCCAGCCGCTGCCAAGTTCAGGCGACCCACGTCGGCAAAGCGGCCAATAGCCACAAAGGCAAGGGCTGCTGTTACGCGGGTTTTGTCATCGAGAACGGCCGTTACCCCACCATACTCCTCTTCAAAATGATCCGCTAACTTCCCCTGCACGATTTTCACGCCCCGCTTGGCCAAAATCTCTGCCATCAGCTCACCCGCTGCTGGGGGATAATCTGGCAACACCCCGAACTGATCCACAATCCAGGTCACGTCCACACCCAGCCGATTAAACAGATAAACCGTCTCAGTCCCAGTAGCTCCAGCACCCACCACAATCACGCTGGGCGGCAGCGACTTTAGCGCGCTCATGAAGCGTGGCGCAATCACCGTTTTGCCATTGGGTTTGAGCTTCGGCGGGAAAAACGGCACCGATCCGGTTGCCAAAATGATGGCATCCCCGCTTAGAGTAGTAACTTCCTGACCGTCTTTATCCTTCACAAGAACAGAATTTGCCGAATTTAACGTCGCCTGCCCGGTCACAATCTCAACACCCAGCGATTTCAACTCTTCAACTTGCTGCGTGCTCCACTGCTGCTTGATTTGTTGCAGATGAGGCAAAATATCGGCAGGTGCCGGTTTTTCTTGGCTAGTCGCAAAGGGTGATTCCGCTATCATGCCTGCCGTATCCGCCGCCGAGAGCCACACCTTGCTGGGCAGCAGGCTATGCCAGCCGGAACGGCCGCCCACGGGCCCTTCGCTAATAAGTGTCACGCGGCTGCCCACTTTAGCCGCTGCCCGCGCCGCCTCAATTCCCGCTGGCCCACCTCCGATGATAATAATTTGTTTACTCATAATTTCACACCTTCTTGATAGATATTCACATGCTCCTGAGTTAAACGGTCGTACCCAGTTTGGAAGACAGATTGGTCAGATAAATCATCTCAAATATGACGAATAGCAATGCTGGAACAATAGGGTAATAAAACCAACCCAAAAATGTCATGAACGCCACAATGCCAGATAAGATGATCAACAATAGTTGGATGCAATAAACCATAAAACGTTTCATTGTCATTTTTTGGCGGTTTTTTTTCATAAAGTGAGTGAAATACCAGAATGGAACAATGAAGGCGATTGTGAAGATAGATAAAGTTGGCCCAAAATATTTTAGATGATGTTGTAATCGAATCCATCTTTGCTCAGCTTCTGTTTTATCTCTCCACGTCAAAACTGTTTGTTCATTGGTTTGATCCGATAGCTTTGTTAGATGGGTGCTTTTGAGTAATTGTGGGTACTCTTCGTACGAGTCCCCTCTGGCCCAAATCCGAAGAATTGCGTCACTTACCAAATGATCCGTATGGACTTCAAATAGGCCATGATGGTTTTGCTGCTCTGACTTTTGCGAGGCAAAATCAAACAAAACCAATGCAAGCTCGTTTGGCGCACTATTTGGATGCCTTTGTGCAAAATAATGTTGCAAGTAATAGCCAGCCTCACCTAACTCAAGCCTCCCATCACTGATTTCTAGCCAATCCACAGTATATGGAATCCACTCACAGGCATTTGCAGTGCCTCTCTCCAAAACGGCAAAAACGGGTGTGCATTCGCTATTGTCGCAGAGGAAGAAGAAGCGTTCTTCCATATCCAATAAGCACGACAAAGCCTGAGCTGTAGAAGTATGCGTCAAAACCAGCCAAATTAGCCCTATAAAAGTAAAAAGCAAACGTTTTTTCATCCGTTTCCTCTCCTAAAGCATTGTTTTTGCTTTTAGCTCCAGGTAGCGGTTGATGACGGCGATGGAGAGCTGGTTGGCGGGCACGTCCAGGGTGAGGACGCCTTGCTGGCGCAGGTGGTCCAGCGTGATCTGGCGCTGGTCCAGCAGTTGGGCGGCGGCCATGCGCTGGTAGGCTGTTTGGCTGTCCTCTGGCTGCTGCTGGGCGGCTTGCACTACGTCCGGGTCGCTGATGGTGACGACCAGCGGCAGGCTGCGCTTGGCCAGCAGCGTGGCGTGGCTTACCAATCCATCCAGGCTGATGCCGTGCGTTAAATCGGTAAAGATGACCACCAGCGACCGCTTGCGCTGCTTGGCAGCTAGGTAGCTGAGCGCGCGTTGGTAATCTGACTCCACAGGTTGCGCTTCGACGGCGTAAAGCAGCTCCAACATGCGGTAAAATTGGCCGCGACCTTGCCGGGGAGACAGATAATGCTGGATGTCGTTGGCGAAGCTCATCATGCCCACTTTGTCCCCTTTGCCGGTGGCCACGTAGCCCAGCAGCAGCACGGCGTTGACCACATAATCCAGCTTGGCCATTCTGGCGACAGGACTTTGCATCATGCGTCCCACGTCGAGCAGGGCAACCACATTTTGGCTGCGCTCGGTTTGGTACTCTACAGTGACGGGGCGGTGGCGGCGGGCGGTGGCTTTCCAGTTGATGCGGCGATACTCGTCGTCGGGCAGATATTCGCGCAGGCGTTCAAATTCGGTGCCTTCGCCATATTGGCGGGTGTTGCGGAGGCCAATTTCTTGCAGCCGATTTTTGCGGAGCAGTAAATCGTAGCGGCGCACGTCCAGCAGATTGGGGTACACCTTTACGGAGTTTGTGAGGGGCAGTTTGTCCTGACGGATAGCCAAACCGAGCGGTCCTAGCCAGCGCAGGTTGAGGTTGCCGAATTGGTAATCGCCCCGGCGCAGCGGGTGGACGGTGTAGCTGGCTTCCCAGGTGCGGCGCGGGGCAATTTCCCCACTGAGCAGCCGCTGGGAGATGTTGAAGGCGTCGGGCGGTTCGTCGCGCAGCCAGACGGTGGCGGGGCGATTGCTGCGGTTGCGAACAAAGATTTTGATGGGGTTATCGGCGCCCAGACTAAGCTTCTGGTCGTGTTCGCGGCGGATGTCGAAGCGTTTTTCAATGGGGTCGGCCGTTCGCCAATCGAACCAGAACAGCAGACCAACCAGCAGTAGGTAGCCCACAGCCACCCATTGCAGCGCGGGCAGCCAAGTGCCTGCCGCCAAAATGGGGGCGGCGAGTAGCAAAATGAGTATCCCTCGATTCGTTGGCTGCATGGTTTTGCCACGGATTTCGCAGATTTACGCGGATTAAAAATAAAAATCTGCGCTAATCCGCGAAATCCGTGGCTTTATCTCCTTTGAAGCGTCATCATCAGGCCATGTTTGGGGCGGATGGTGACGAGTGGGTCGGCGACGACGGGGTGGTTGGGCAGTAGTTGAAGCCGGTATTTTTGCAGTACGGCCGCACTCACCAAGCCTATCTCCACCTTTGCAAATTGATCGCCAATGCAGAGCCGTGCGCCGCCGCCGAAGGGAAAATAAGCGTAGCGGGAGCGTGTTTTTTGGGCTTCTGGCATGAAATGGTCTGGGTAAAATTGCTCTGGCTTTTCCCAAAAGGCAGGATGCCGCTGGGTGGTGTAGGGGCTCATAATGATGAGGGCATTGGCCGAAATTTTTGCTCCGAAAATTATATCTGCTGCGATGGCGCGGCGGGTGATGACCCAGGCGGGCGGGTAAAGCCGCAGTGCCTCGGCAATGACGCGCTGGACGGTGGGCAGATTGGGTAAATCGTCGGTGGTGGGTGGACGGCCGTTCAGCACACCGTCAATCTCCGCCAATAAATCTTCTTCCACGGCTGGATTTTGTGACAGCAGGTAAAAAAGCCAGGTAAGGCCGGAAGCGGCCGTCTCATGTCCGGCAATCAACAGAGTAATCACCTCATCGCGCAGTTCATCTTTGGTCATTGGCTGATTGTTGTGATCAACGGCCGTTAGCATCTGGCTCAAAATAGTGTTTGGATTTTCTTTGCCCCGTTTGTGATTTTTTACTGCCTGCTCGATAAGCTCATCCAGCAGCCGCAGCCCTTGGTGAAAGCGGCGGTGGCGCGGCGTGGGCACCGAAAGCGGCAGGGCAACGGGCTGCTGCGAGCGGTAGACGACGTATTCGAGCATGGTGAGGACAGCATGGGTGAGCTGGCTGGCATCTGCCTGCAAATCCAGCCCCAGCAGCGCCTCGCCCACGATGTTGAGGGTGACGGCCATCATCTCTTCGTCAATGTCCAGCGGTTGGTTGGTGTGTACGGCCGTTTCCCAGCCAGCCAGCATGTTTTGCGTCGCTTGCAGCATCATTTGCCCCCAAGCTAGAACGCGCTGCCGATGAAAGGCGGGTTGAATCATGCGCCGCTGCCTGCGCCAGAAACGGCCGTCGCTGGTCAGCAGCCCCCGCCCGGTGATTTTGGCCAGCGTGTTGTACTGCACCGTGTTTTTGCTGTAGTTCTGCTGATTGGTCACCAGCACATGCTCAATTAAATCTGGATGATTGAGCTGAAAAACTTCCCACAACCCCAGCGGGTAATGAATGAAATCCCCATGTTCCGCCGCATTTTGCTGCAAAAAGCCCAGCGGGTTCCGCTGAATTTCAGGAATCCGCAGTGGGGAGAGGTTGACTGCTTTGAGGGTTGGTGTGTGGGAAACGGCCGTATCAAGCATAACAAAAAGCATAGCTACGGATTACGCAGATTTTCTCAGATAAATAAAAATAATCCTCAAAATCCGTGCAATCCGTGGCAATAAATTATCTTGGCACCTCAACTTGACCCAGCAGCCGCCGAATGACAGCGTCGGGGTTGAGACCTTCAATTTCGGCTTCTGGTTTGAGCAAGATGCGGTGGCGGTAAACGGCAGGCGTTACGTACTTCACATCGTCGGGCGTCACGAAGTCGCGGCCTTGCAGGGCAGCAAAGGTTTTAGACGAGAGCAGCACATGCGTAGCGGCGCGGGTGCTGGCACCCAGCGTCAAATCGGGCGATTGGCGAGAGGCCGCCGCGACCTGGGCAATGTAATTTAGCACCCCATCTTCCACCACCACCTGGTTAATCGCTTGCCGCGCCTGGGCGACGGCTTTGGCCGGAAGCCGAGCCGTGAGACCTGTCGCCGCTAAATCATGGGCGTCGAAGCCATTGTGGTAGCGGCGCAACACCTCAATCTCGGTGTCCAAATCGGAATAGGGCACGGTGATTTTGAAGAGGAAGCGGTCTAGCTGCGCCTCTGGCAGCGGGTACGTGCCTTCATACTCGATGGGATTTTGTGTGGCGATGACCATGAAGGGCATCCCCAGTGGGTAGCGGGTACCCTCCAGATTCACCTGCCGCTCTTCCATTGCTTCTAGCAGGGCAGATTGGGTCTTGGCAGGGGCGCGATTGATCTCATCCGCCAACAAAATCTGGGTGAAGATTGGCCCTTTCTTCAGGTGAAATTGGCCGCTGCCCATGTCGAACACGGACGTGCCCAAAATGTCCGATGGCATCAGGTCGGGGGTGAACTGAATGCGATTAAACTTTGCCTGCACCAGTTGGGCCAGCGTCTTGGCCATGAGCGTTTTAGCCGTGCCTGGCACACCTTCCAGCAACACATGCCCGCCCGTGAGCAGGGCGATGGTGAGCATTTCAAATGGCTCTTCCAGGCCCACCAGCACTTTGTCGGCCTCTTGGCGCAGGGCTTTGTAGATGGTTTTGAGTTGGGTTGGTTCCATTGTTTTTTCCTTCATTTAGCCGCGGATTTCGCGGATTAGCAAGATTAAATCCCAAAAATCCGCGAAATCCGTGGCTAATTCTTTCATTGTTTACCGAACAAAGTGGCTTCGCGGACGATTTGTACCATTTCGCTTTCGCTGACGTTGGTTTGGGAGAGGCGGCGCAGCGTTTGGCGCAGGGCGTCGGTGTCTAGATTGGGTTGGTAAGTGGCTAACTGGTTAATGAATTCCTCGTCGGGCAGGCTGGGATTGAGGCGGTAGCGTGCGCCCAAATCTCGCTTGAGCCGATCATGGTAATGTTGCAAGACGGCCGTTCGATGCCCAGCCCGTCTACTCAGATTAGCAATGCCCGTAATGTACTCCAGCGGGGCGCGGCGCACAATATCTTTTTGCAGCGGCACGGGGCGGCCAAAGTGGCGGCCACGCAGCAGCAGCCCCACAAAAACGATGGCCAGCGCCAGCAGCAAGGCGCGGCCACCAGGCGTGCGCTGAAGCCAGTTGTTGGATGCGAGGGTGGCATCTGCTTCGGGGCGAACGCCGTGGTGCCACTCGTCGAACCAGATGCCGCGCAGGTTGGGCGTGGTGTTGAGTAGGTTTAGCACCAGTTCGGGGTTGCCGTTGGTTTGCAGTCCTTCGTTGCTAAACGGTTCGGTGACGGTTGTGAGGATGACACGGCCGTCTCCCTCCGCAAACACAATGGCAACGGGGTTCCCGACGCGATTGGCCAGTAGGGTAACAAAATCATCCCGCTGCGGGCGCAAAAAGTAGACAGCGTTGGCGGCCATTTCATTGAGAGCTGGGGCATTGAGCAGCGGCGTTTGGTTAGAAACGGCCGTATCTGCCGAAGGCACCAGCCCATAACCGACATCCAGCTCTTGCGCTAGCGACGTTGTGGCTGGCGTGGTACCAGCCAACAGCAGCGTGCCGCCCTCTTCTACCCAGCCGCGCAGCGTGGCCCATTCGCCGGGGGTAAAGGCCACCGTTGGCTCCAGCACCAGTGCCAAATCAACGCTGCTGGGCACGCCAAAGGATGAGCCAGCCGAATCGGTAAGCGTAAGCTGCTGGGATTCCAGGTAGAGCCAGAGGGCGCGGCTGCCCTGGGGCTGCGTGGAGTAGGAAGCCAGCGGCGGGTCGGTGAGCGACGCCTCGGCTTGCTGCACCACCGAGATGGTGGTGAACAGCGCCAGCAGCAGGAAGAGGCCGATTGCCAGCCAACCATCGCGACTGAGGCGTCTCATCGTGTCTCCTTTTGCTGTTTTAGCGTGGCGACGCGCTGGGCGTAGGTATCGTACTCGCTGGCGCTGAGGCTTTGGAAGCCATACCAAACGCGGTCGAACACCTCTATCACTTCACGTAAAATGGTGGCCAGTTCGGGGCGATGGGCAACGCTGCGTAAATATTCTCGGTTTGTTAGCGAGCGGTCGTAGCGGAGCAGCCCCCGTTCTTCTAGCAGCAGCAGGGAGGAGAGATAGAGATAGCGAACGGCCGTACGGTAATCCCCACCTGTAGAAAGCTCTTGCGCTTTTTGCAAGGCCAGTTCAGCAGTGAGAGGTTCGCCACTCAGCTCATCCTCGGCAGACATGGCAGCATCGGCAGTGAGGTCACCGATTAGCCCACGCAGAGCGTAGGCCAGTGCACCAATAATCAGCACAACTGCTAGAATAACCAGCAGATTATTGATAGGCAGGTTTACCCCACTATCTTCAGGGAACAGGCGCAGGAAAAAGTCTTGGATTGATTGGCGAATATCTTGCCACAGCCGCTGGAGAAAGTTGGGTTCCTCAGGTGCGTAATTGAATGCCGGCTGGCTCAAAACGTTGTCCAGCGCGGCTTTGTCTACGATGGGCAGGCTGGGGTCTGGCCAGCCCAAGCGGCTGCTGCGGTAAGTAATGAGCAGCGTCGCCACTTCTTCGTGGCTCATGTTTTCATTTTCTAGCTGGCGAATGAGAAAGGTGTGATTGATGGGTTGGATACGGCCGTCTGCCAGTTCGATCTGGGTGATGTTGCTGAGGGTGGTAACGGCCGTTTCGCGGGCGCGGTTGTCATCTTCATTTGCCTCATTCAACGCATCACGAATTTGGGCAATGGTTTCCCAATAATCATCCAGCGGCATTGCAGATTGGGCGGCAGCAGGGCGCACCCATGCTAGCAAGATTGCGGCCATGAAAATGGCTAAAATAATGAACGGCTGGACGGAACGGCCGTATCGCACCCGCAAACGCATCAAAGTCCACCTATCCCAAAGGCAAGGATGATGAGACCCAATACCAACGCAATGTACAACACCACAAAGGCAACTTCAATTAAGGCAAAGTAGCCCATCTCTTCCCATTTAGGTGTGGCGTTACCGTCTGTGGTGGGAGCCGTTGCCGCTAAATTATCGGCACTGGCTCCTTCGCTCAAGGCCAGCAGCGCCAAATCGAACCCCTCGGTGCGGACGCGCACGTCAAAATAAAGCAGCGTGACGCAGGTGAGCTGCAATGGCAAATAGATGAGGGTGAGCAGCAGATCAATGACCTGTTGAACCAACGATGCAGTAGCGGCATCCAAGCCGCTGCCAATCGCTCCCTCAACAATTAACACCGATAAAAGCGCCGGCCCGGTTACGATAAGCTGCCCAAACAGCCCCAGCAGCAGCATAAAGCCAATGAGCCACCAAAAACGCCGCCGGGATAAATCCCAGGCGCGTTGAATGGCTGTCCTGGCACTGCGCTTTTCTAAAACGACGATTGGGGCAATCAGTGGTAGCACCACCAGGCCAAAGTAGAAAATCATGCCCAGGCCAGTGAGCCAGCCCAGACAAGGCACAATCACCCACCAAACAACCAGGCCGATGATGACAAGCAAACTGAGGAAGGTAGCCCACAGCAGGGTCAGCCCTGAACGGCCGATTTTGCGGTACGCATCAAACAATCCAATTTTATGCCCCAGGTAATTTTCGGCGACGGCTTTGGTCATGGCGGCGGTGGCTAGCTGTACCAACAGCAGCGTTACCAGCCGCCCAAGCCACACCCACGGGTTGTTGCCAAAGCCCATGCTTTCAAACGTTTGCAGCCAGACGTCGGTCACGGTGGCAGCGGGGTTGAAGCCAATTACAGGGGCAGGTGCTAGCCAGAGGCCAATCATATTTACGGCCGTTGCCGGAATTTGAGCAACAGCCACAATGCCAATGAAGAGCAGAAAGTTTTTGCGGTACAGTCGGATGGCTCGATCCAGCAGTTGGGCCATGCTCAGAGGCCGTAAATTTTGGGGAAGTGCGGTCATAAACTGTTCCAGGTTGTAAATTCGGAGGCATCGTCCAAAAGCGGATCATCAGTAGCGGATAGCACCGCTAGGTCGAACCCTTCAAAGCGAATTCGTAGGTCAAAATACATCAAGGTAATGGCAGCCAAGCGGATGGGCATAAAAACGGCCGAAAGCAGTGAGTTGGATGTCTGTTCAACAATAATCTGGAAGAAACTGGATGTGTCACCCAAAATCGTTGCGAACAAAAATTCGATCACAGCGGTTGGCCCTAAAATTACCAAGCCAGATAGCAGGCCGAGCAGAAACAGATAGCCAAACGCCCACCAAAAGCGATGCTTTGCCAGCTCCCAGGCGCGTCTCACGGAAGCTATTGCGCCTTTTCTTTCTAGTACCACCACCGGGGTCACCAGCGAGATTAGCACATTGCCAATGGCTCCAACAATGAAAGCACCAATAAACCCAAGAATTGGGCCGATGCAGGGTATAAAAAAAAGAATGATTACCGGTATGGCCAAACCAAAAACAATAAATCCGGCCACAATGCTGGCGAAGATGAGCGTGGCCCAACTATTGCCCATTCGTTGAAACGATTCCCAATAGCCAATTTTGCGGCCGAGGTAACTATCCGACACTGCTTTGGTAAGGGCAGCTGACCCAATCTGGAAAAAAATAATGCTCAAGATTAAGGCAATAATGCTGGCAATGATGGCCGTTCCAAACAAATTTTCAAAGTTTGAACCGACGGTTAAATTTGGAGCTGTTTCAGCCACCGTAGTTAAAACAATGTTGAAGAGGTAGATGGGGATTTGGGTAAGCAGCATAATGCCCAGAAAGATGCCAAAGTTGTTGCGGTAGATGCGGAAAGCACGGTCGAATAGTTCGCCAACGGACAACGGCCGTAAATTGAGCAAATTGGTTTGGTTCATGCGTTCCTCCGGGCGGCGGCGTGCGGGAGCGTTTGGACTGGCATGGCCAAAATTATACCCGAAAGGTTCCCTACGCTACAAGATTTTCTGTAGCTGACCCCAGGGTTTTTCAAAAGTCCGCATTATGAGCCAATGGGACGCGGATTAACGCGGAAAACGCGGATAAATCATTGGGTTTCCGCGTTTTCTGCGCTCGTCCGCGTCCGTTTTCTGATGGCGCTGGACTACAGAAAAGCCCTAGAGCTGGGCCAGCCCGGTTTGGAACTGTTTTGCGCCTCCGTGAGAGGGGTGGCGCACGGCCGTATGTGCTACGCTCCATTTTTCTAAGGCCCCGGCTGCCTTTTTGCCCACCGCCACAATCTTTACTTGTGGAAAAAGTTGCAGCAGGTGATGGAGGAACGGCCGTCCCATGGCAATCTCGCTCGTTTTGGGAGTGCGGTTCGATTTTGGGTTGCCGAGTTGGTAAGGGTGAAAAGGAAAAACGTTCCATAGCAGCGGCAGCGGCTGCCAATCGCCAACGGTGCGCCAAACGATGGTGGCGCTGGCTTCACGGATAACCTCTGGCCATTCAGTTGCTGGCTGGAAGGGGCTGGTTCCCAGACCAAACTGCTTGCCTAATCTGGCCAAAATGTGGGGACTAGTGAAGGGGACGCCCGTCAGGCGGCAGCCTCGGTAGCCTGGCGCTTCGCCTACCAGCAGTAGTTGGGGCGACTGCCGAGCCATCAATTGCAGGTAGGTTTGCAAGTTGTGGCGGCGTTGCTGGGCAAACGGCCGTTCCCCGGTGTATGGATTGGTGCAGCGTGGTGGCGGAACGGCCGTTGCCAATTCATGAACAAATTTGGAAATTGTCATTAAAGAGGAGATTGAAGATTAGAGGCTAGGGATTGGCTCAAAATCTCCAGTCTCTAATCTCTATTTTCAGAAGCGGAGCAGCGCGCCGATGTTGCCAGCATTTTCCAAATCGGGGTTGTCGCGGATCACTTCCACATGAGCCCCCTGGTTTAGGGTGAGGGTAAAAGCTGTGTCAATGACATCGTCAACGGCCGTAAGCTCCGGCTCACTAAGCGGGCTTTTTGCCAAATTGGCTACCACAAAGCCAGAGTTGTAATCTACGTAGCCCGGCAGCTGGAAGCCATCGCTAAGCAACAAGGTTTGCACTCGCCGGTTACTGATGGCCTGCAAAGTGTCGTCTAGCCCCAAAACGGCCGCACCACCGCTGGCACTGGTTCCCAATAATGTTTTAACCAGCTTCTTTTCACGCTCGGCATTGGCGGTATTGAGGAGCTTTAGCGTTTCCGCACGCACTTCATGCTCACCAGCGTTCATGTCAATCACGAAGCTGGCTATCAAGCAGCTTTGCATCTGTTTGGGCAGCAAATCACGGAACTGAGCGGTGTTTTCGGCCGTACCGCCCAGGAAGAGGCGGCGGATTGGTTTGTTGCTAAAAAACTCAGCGGCAACATTGGCGGCATCGCGCAAATTGCGGCGGGCGTTTTCTTCTTCGCGGCTGCCACCCCCCGTGCCGCCGCGCCGCCCAATGGCTGAGGAGCCTCGCCCTTGCTTGAGTTTGTGAATTTCCTCGCCCATGTAGCCATCGCTTTCCTGCAATTCGCCCAGGTGGTAGGTAAAAAAGCGTGCGCCAATACGGTCTACCAAGATGACACCGTAATGGGCATAATGCTCTAGCAGATGCCCCAACGGTTTAAGATACGGTTTGGGGGTGATGCGTAGACGATTGCGAAAGGAAACGGCCGTTGGAAACGTTTCAAAAAAGTCACCATCTCGGCTGCTAAACACGGCCAGCCCTGGCGATTTCCAGTCGAAGCTGTGGTTAAGATACGTTTCTACAGCCTGAACATCTGCTTCCATACAGTTGGCCTCGCCCAGGAGGTTTTTGGCCTTCAGCTTAATCGCTTCAGTCGGCTCCTCGCCGCTATCGGTGTTCAGGTAAAGAGTTAATACCTTCTGCTCGCTTGGTTCAAAAGACAGTAGCGTCTGGAATTTCTCTTGGGTAATCATTTGTCCTCCTAAATCAATTGGCTAACAAGGTGTTTTTTGGCAGTGCAGTGGTGGGTTACGGCCGTTCCCCCAACGTAAGCGGTAACGTAATTTCTTCACCCTCCCGAATGACCGTCAGCTCCACAGTCTCGCCAACGGTTGTCTCGAAAACCAGATAACTCAGCAAATCATCCGAATCTCGCACCGGCTGATCGTTGATTGCCGTGATGTAATCGCCGTCGTCCGTAAATGAGACCGACAGATTGTTCCCGATTAACCCTGCTTCATCGGCAGGTGTGTCTTCGAGAACGCCCGTAACGTAAACACCATTAGGCGGCAAGTCGAGCCTCTCAAGCTGCCGAATGGTGAACGGTTGGGGCCACATGCTAATGCCTAAATAGGGGTAAGTGTACGCTCCTTCGGCAATAAGTGATGGGGCGATATTGCGAACTGCATTCACGGGGATAGAAAAGCCCACGCCAGAATTTTCGCCAGTGGTAGACAAAATGGCACTGTTCACACCAATCACCTCGCCGTTCAGGTTGAGCAGCGGGCCACCTGAGTTGCCAGGATTGATCGCCGCATCCGTTTGAATAACTTGGGGAATTGAAAAGTTGCCGCCAGCAACCACGCGCTGGCTTTCAATAGTGCGCCCCAACCCGCTGATGATGCCGATGGACATAGAGCCAGCTTCGCCAAACGGATTGCCGATAGCGATGACAAATTGGCCCACCTGCAAGCTGCTGGAATCCCCAAGCGGCACCGGTTGGGTGCCTACTGGCAAATCATCCGCCTGAATAACAGCCAAATCGCTGTCAACATCGGCTCCGCGCAGGTTGGCGCGGCTTCGGTTGCCGTTGGCAAAAACAACCTCGAATTCGGCACCACCCGTTACCACATGGTTGTTGGTAACGATGTTGCCGTCAGAATCAACTACAAAGCCGCTGCCGGTGGTCAAAAAGAGCCCGTCATCATCAAAGACAAAGATGTGTACCACTGCTGGGTTAACGCGATTATAAATTTCGATGAACCGACTTTCCAAATCAGCGGTTACGACTTCTGTCGTCTGGGGAGGGGTACTAATGTCAATGACATCGGCTTGTGCCGACACGGTGGCAACGGCCGCTGCCACAACTGCTTCATCATCAACTTCGCCAGAGCCATTGCCATCGTTTGTGGGCAACAGGGTGGCTGCTTGGCAACCTAAACTCACAAAAACTACCAGGGCTACGATGAGGAAGATTGGGTTTTGGTGGATACGTTTCATGTGGGCAAAAAATCCTTATGGTCTCCCCATGCCGGAATAGCTCCATTTTACGGATGGCTTGAAGGCTGTGTCAAGGAAACGGCCGTCTTTCACACTAAGTTTTCATTGGGGATGGTCACGGTTTTTGGTGCAAGCCAGCAACGCTTTGAATGGTTTCCCACCAATCTTGCAGCCTGGGGTGGTTTTGGGCAGCATGAGCGGCCCAGTCCCCGTTGGCCACAACGGGCTTGTCCACAACCAGATCTGATTGCCCCAGGTAAACCCATGCTTTTTGGGAACGGCCGTTTGCCAAAGCCACCTTTACCATCCGCCGCCGATACCCATTTTGGTTCGGCTGTTTCGGATCGTAACCCTCCAGCGCATCCAGCCGCTGCAGCACAGCCCCATACCCCGTGGGTTTAACGGTGATCACCATACCCTGAACTGCCTCTGCCGCTTCTGCAAGAACCAGCATGGGATAGTATCCCATATCGTGCAGTCTGCCGCCCCAAAGCGTGGCCGGTTGCTTGGCGACAATGTCTGATTCCCACAGAGAAAAGTTGGGCTGTTCTGGCAGCAGCGTGCCGTACACAAAAAATGGGAGTTGTTTGGATTGTGGCATTTATTCCTCAATGTTGCTGATGGCTGGTTGCTACTTGTTGATGGCTATTTGCACATGCCAGCCACTAACAAGCTACCCACTAGTAAACCAATTACTAGCTTACTCGCAACTAGCCACTTTATCCACTTTACGCTACCATTGCCTCGATTTTGCCCTCGTAGCTCAATGGATAGAGCAATCGCCTCCTAAGCGATAGATTCAGGTTCGAGTCCCGACGGGGGTGTTTTGAGGAATTTCATGTTCAAAAGTGATCGCGTTTTGCTCCGTGCAGCCACCCGTGAAGATATGAAAAAACAGTGGGCGTTTGAAAATGATCCTGAGCTATGGTTTTGGGATGGTCATACGCCCGCGCCTGCCAAGCTGGAATCCTTACTGGCTCATTTTGATAAAAGCGTCAGCGAGGGCGGCGGTGATTCGGTTTCGTTTGCTATTGAGATTGACGGGCAATATGTGGGGCATTGCAGCCTGCATAGTTTTGACCAAACAAGCCAAACGTGCGAACTTAGCGTGGAAATTGGGGATAAAGCATACTGGGGCAAGGGATACGGCCGTGAGATTGTCCAACTTCTTCTGCAATATGCCTTCAACCATCGTCACGTCAATCGCGTTTGGCTAAAAACCCATAGCGAAAATGAGCGAGCCATTCGCTGCTATCGCGCCTGTGGTTTTGTGGAAGAGGGACGATTGCGGCAGCATTTGTGGCTAAACGGCCGTTACGTTGATCGCGTGCTGATGGGCATTTTGCGAGAAGATTTTTTATAGAGTACTGACAGGATCGATATCTACCATCCACTTGGGCGGGATTGGAAAGTCTGCCAGTAGTCGGTTGGGGTCTGGGGAACGCACGATGATTTGCCACCGGAAACGGCCGTCTACCCGGTTAAAAAATGGCGGCACAGGCCCCAAAATCTCAGACGCCGCCAACGCCTTCTCCCGAATGTGCAGCCGCAACCCTTTCGCCAACGCCTCCGCCTCGCGCTTCCCCCGCTCATCAATCGGATCAATGAGCAGCAGCCGGGCCATACGCCGGAACGGTGGCAAGCTGTGCTGCGTGCGGAAGCGAATCTCATCAATGTAAAACGAAGCAAAATCATGCTCGGCGGCGGCCTGGATGGCGTAATGCTCTGGCTTGTAGGTTTGGATGATAACGCGGCCACCCAGTAAACCACGCCCGGCACGACCCGCCACCTGCGCCAAAATTTGGAAAGCCCGTTCACCCGTGCGGTAATCTGGTAATCCCAACGACACATCGGCCGAAATTACCCCCACCAGCGTGACAAACGGCAAATCTAATCCTTTGGCAATCATCTGCGTGCCCACCAAAATATCTGCTTCCTGGTTAATGAAGCTGGCGAGGAGCGTCTCGTGGGTGTTGCGCCCGGCGGTGGTGTCCCGATCCCAGCGGGTGATGCGGGCTTCTGGCCATCGCTGCTGCACGCGCTCTGCCACCTCTTCTGTGCCTAGACCAAAGTAGCGAATCCGCTTCGATTGACAGGTGGGGCATTCGGTTTGGTGGGGTTCCCGACGGCCGCAATGATGGCAAACCAGCATCATGTTGCGACGATGGTACGTGAGCGGCAGTTCGCAGCGGGGGCAGGTGGCTACGTAGCCACAGTCGCGGCAGATAACAAACGTGGCCGAGCCGCGACGATTCAAAAACAAAATCGCTTGCTCGCCCCGCTCCAGCGTTTCAGTAATTGCTTTTTCCAGGGCGCGGCTAAAGATGGAGCGGTTCCCTGCCCGCAACTCTTGCCGTAAATCCACAATCTGGATGGGGGGCAGGGGGATAGTAAGGGCGTCGTCTGGGTCTTCGCCGTCATGTTGATAATGATTCCTCAACTGCAATCTTTCCGCTTGCCCTTCTAACCTTTGGCGATGGCCCATGACCCGTTTTTGCAGCTCTAGCAGTTGGAAACGGCCGCTCTGGGCGCGATGATACGTCACAATATCTGGCGTGGCGCTGCCCATGATGACGGTGGCACCGATGATTTGGCTGAGGGCAATTGCTGCCTCGCGGGTATGATAATACGGCGGCGGTACAGGGGGCGTTTGTTTATAGCTGGGATCATGCTCCTCATCCAGCACAATCACGCCCAGATTGGGCAGCGGCGTAAAAAGTGCGCTGCGCGGCCCCACCACAATGTCGAATAGCCCTTGCCGCGCCCGCCGCCAGGTGTCGTACCGCTCGCCGTCGGTGAGGCGGCTGTGCAGCACCGCCACACGCCCCGGAAAGCGGGCGGCGAAGCGGCGCACCGTTTGCGGCGTTAGCGCAATCTCTGGCACCAAAACGATGGCCTGTTGGCCTTCATCCAAAGCATTGGCAATGGCTCGCATGTAGATTTCAGTCTTGCCGCTGCCGGTGACGCCATGCAGCAAAATCGGTTTGGGCGCGGCAACAGCGAATTCTTCTTCGCCTTGTTCCATAACCTCTTCGGCAGTGAGAATTGCCACTTTGATGCGCCCCCAGACTCGTGCCTGGTCAGTGGTGAGCATAGGAGCCTCGGCGGGAACAAAGTCTCGGTCGGCCAGCGGATCGCGCCACACTTCTTCTGAGCCAAAGCGAATGAGGTCTAGCTTGGCCAGCTTGCGTAGGTGGTTAATGGTGGCTTTGGTTTGGGCGTAAATCTCCGTCAGGCTGACGGGCTGGGCGGCGCGAGCCAGCAGGGTGAGGATGTGATGGTAGGTGGTGGCGCGGCGCAAATCTAAAATGTGGCCGAGAAGTTGCTTGGGGGGGATGGCAAGGCTGAGGGTGGCAGGTTCGTGGAGGCGTTGGATGAAACCTTCAGTTTCTAAATAATGAATTGTGAATGATGAGTTGTGAATGGTTAAGTTTGCTTGCGGACTGGGTAGCTGGGTGAACCAGTCGGTGAGTTCTGGCGGTGGTTCTTTGCCGGTAGGGAGGATGGTGGTTTGGGCGGGAGTGCGGTTGATACGGCCGTCCTGTTCCAACTGTTTCAAATGAGTTTCTTTAGCTCCTGTGGCTTCGAGAACGGCCGTTTCTTCCGGCAGGGGATCATCACTGTTGAGTAAATAAAGCAGCACGTCTGCCTGCTTGTTGGCGCGGCCTAGTTTTGGCACGACGGCTTTCACCCGCGCTTCGCTGGCAATCAGTTCGGCCGTGCGAATTTGCTTGGGGCGGATGCGGGGCGGGTCCAGCACGGTGGCTTTGCGGAGGATTTGGCGCTTGGTGAGTTGGTTAACGGCCGTTTTCCAATCAATCTTCTTTTTAGAGCCGTCGCTGGTTTTACGCAACGCTCGCTGTAGCTGCCGCCCACGTAAATCGCCACGCTCCCGGAGGATAGAGATGATTTGCTGCTGGAGAGGGGTGAGACGGCCGTTGCCATCCCAATAAGGATTGATGTCCACCGTCACGTCGGCCCAGCGGGTAAGGCCAGGGGGCAGCATGAGCCGCAGGCAGGCGTTGAGCGGGGCCAGGTAATTCTGACTGAGCCACTCTGCCAGCTCAATTTGCCACCAAAAAACCACCGGCTTCTCATCAATCAGGGCAATGATGGGCTTGGTTTCCTCAATGGGAGCCGTGTCGTCGAAGCGCAGGATGATGCCTTGGGCCAACCGACGCCCAAACTCCACCTCCACCAAGTGGCCGACGCGTAATTTGGGGCGCAGATCGCTGGGGACGTGGTAATGAAACGTGCCTTCCAGCGGTGCCTCAATGTTGATAACTAGTTCAGCAAACATCTGTTCTAGCGTATTCTTCTTTGGTGTTTGCGTCAAGAGGATTTATCATGAATCTCACGAATTAGCGAATGATACGAATTGTTTGTAGATTTATTTGTTTCATTCGTCAAGCCGACCCATTTGTGATTTTACAAAATGGTGTTCGTTTGAAAGGTTGAATCCGTGTATTATTGGCGCAAGGATGTATTGCAAGAGTTATGGCACCAACCCAGACTTACCCCAAAGTTTTACACGCAGATCAGGAACATGCGGGCTTGCGTACGGCTGTATTTGCGCTACTTTTTCTTTCTTTGATTTTGGCCTTTTTTGGCTTGCGTGCTTTGCTGGGGGCGGTGGGGACAGGCTGGATGGCAGAGTACGCCTTTGCGCTTTCATGTTTTGGGGCGTTTCCGGTGGCGGTGGGCGTCATTTGGGTGGCGGAAAAATATATGAAGAAACATTGGCCGAGCGGCCGTACCGTTACCCTCACGCCCGATAGCGTTAGCATCCAGACAGAAAATAGCAAGCAAGTAGCCTTAAATCAGGCACAGGGTATTGTGCCGTTGGCGTGGCACTTTGATTTACGCGGCTGGCAACGTGTTGGGCGGGAACGTCAGGTTCCGCAAAGTTGGCTCTGTTTGGCTGTGGAACTAAAAGCAGGCAAACAGAACGTCATTGTGTTCACTTACCTACCCCCAAGTCAGGCAGAACGCTGGCTAGAAAATGATGCGGAACCAACTTTCCATCAAATTCAGCCACAGCGCGTATATGATAGCTCCTTACGGAAACGTTTAGCCGCGCCTCAGCGGCCAGAAATTCCCGCGGAGATTATTACCAGCAAGGATGGTCCCTACTGGCTGGCAGAACGCCGTCGCTGGCTTGATGGCTTTGAACTGCCACCGGAAGAATTTGAGATTTTTATGAACCATCTACAAACGACTTTGAAATTGTGAATTGTGAATAATTAATTATGAATTGTGAACGGATGGCTTCATTCACAATTCAGACTTCACAATTCTCCACTCACAATTATTTGGAGGATTTCCCACAATGTTTGATTTTATAACCGAAGAGCACAAGATGATTCAGCAGGAGGCACGCCGCTTTGCCCAAAATGAGGTGGCTCCCGTTGCCGAACATCACGACCAGACGGGTGAATTTCCCATTAACACGGTGCGTAAGATGGGGGAACTGGGCTTTATGGGCATTGAGGTGCCGGAAGATTACGGCGGCATCGGTATGGACACGCTGGCATATTCGCTGGCGCTCACCGAAATTTGCAAGGCCGATGCCAGCCACGGCACAGTCATGTCGGTGAATAATTCGCTGTATTGCCACGGCATTCTTAAATTTGGCACTGAGGAACAAATTCAAAACTATGTGGTGCCCGTTGCCAACGGCCAAAAAATTGGTGCCTACAGCCTCACAGAACCCATGTCTGGCAGTGATGCTGGCACAATGAGGAGCCGTGCGGTTTTGAATGAGGCCGGAACCCATTATGTGATAAACGGCCGTAAATCCTGGGTAACCTCCGCGCCATTTGCCGACTACATTGTGCTGTTCACCATGACCCAACCAGAGAAAAAGCACCGAGGCGTGACAGCGTTTCTCATCGAAACGGACCAGCCTGGCTTTGAGCGAGGCAAAACGGAGCCAAAGCTGGGCATTCGCGCCAGCGCCACCAGCGAAATCATTTTTGATAACTACGAATGCTCCGTAGAAAACCGCCTGGGTGAAGAAGGCGAAGGGTTCAAAATTGCGATGACGGTGCTGGACGCTGGGCGTATTGGCATTGCCTCCCAGGCGTTGGGCATTGCCGAAGCCGCTTTAGAAGCCAGCATTGCCTACGCGCAGGAGCGGGAGGCGTTTGGTCAAAAAATCGGCCAATTCCAGATGATTCAGCAAAAGTTAGCGGATATGAAATGCCGGGTGGATGCCAGCCGCTTGCTCATTTACCAGGCCTGTTTGGCCAAGAAAGCGGCTAAAGAGACAGGCGGCCGTTATTCATTAGAAGCCAGCATGGCCAAGCTGTACGCCAGCGAAACGGCGATGTACGTGACGACAGAAGCGATTCAAATTCATGGGGGGATGGGGTATAGCAAGGAGATGCCGCTGGAGCGGTACTTCCGCGATGCCAAAATTACGGAAATCTATGAAGGTACTAGCGAAATTCAGCGGATGGTGATTGCCCGCAGCTTGACGGGTTTAAGATAGTGATCAGGTGTTTAGGTGTTCAAGTATCCAGGTTTACGGCACCGGAAAACTTGAACAACTGAACAGTTCTAAGCCAGACTCACGATTAGACTGACCACAAGTCCCCGAATCAAATCCAAGCCAATGAGCAAAATGAGCGGCGTGAAGTCGAGGCCACCCATGCTGGGTAGCAGGCGGCGGATGGGCTGAATGAGTGGTTCCGTTGCTTGGAAAACAAAGCGCAAAATGGGTCCCCAGAATGGATGGTACGGATCCACGCGAATCCAGGAGAAAATAACGCGGGCAAAAATCAAAATGGTATATGCCCGAAAAATCAGATCTACAGCGTTTGCAATGGCAATAATCATTTAAAATTCCTTGTTTGAGACCTATCAGGTTTTGCAAAACCTAGCAGGTCTTGGTGTTAATGAAGGTGCCGCACACCAAAGAGGGCGCGGCCAACGCGCACATGGGTGGTACCTTCGGCGATGGCCAATGGATAGTCGTCTGTCATGCCCATTGAGAGGGCTAACGGCCGTTCCAATCCAATCTCCTCAGCCAACCATTCTGCTAGCAGGCGGGTGCGCTTAAAAACAGTGCTTATGAAGTCTGGGTCAGCTTGCCACGGAGCCATCGTCATGATGCCCTGGAGGGTTAAACCCGGCAAAGCGGCCACCGTTTCCCCCAAGTTACGGATTTCGGCGCGTTGGGTTGCACTATTTTCCCAATCTACACAATTTATTCCTGATTTGCTCATCTCGCCGGAAATGTTGATTTCTAGAAATGAGGGGAGAGGGCGGGTTGTGGAACGGCCGTTCTCCACCAGTCGTTTCGAGAGGCGATTGGCAATTTTTAGCCGGTCCAGCGCGTGAAAGGTGTCGGCGTGGTCAGCTACCAGGTTGGTTTTGCGGCTTTGCAGTGTACCGATGAAGTGCCAGACGATGCCGCTGTCTGGGCCGAGTTCAGCTTCCACTGCCGGACGTTTTGCTGCCAATTCTTCGGCTCGATTTTCACCAAAGTGGCGCATTCCGGCGGCGTAGGCGGCCAAAATCGTTTCCACAGGCCACGTTTTGGTCACGGCCACCAGCGCAATTTTTTCCGGGTTGCGGTTGGCTTGCTGCGCGGCTAATGCAATTTGTTGCTGAACAGCATGGTAGCGGGATTTGAGTGTACTCATGGGCAGATTATAGCAAGGGAACGGCCGTATTGGGTAACGTGACAGTCACTTTCAAAGTGACTGTCACGTAGTAGCCTTATTGCTCAGATTCAGGTACAAATTGCTCCCCATCCCAGCGGTAAATTTCCTCCCACAAATTTAGCTCATTCCACCAGCAAAATTCGGATTCACCGGGGCCAAAAATCCCTACATAAATTTTGCAATCTGATCCCTCTGTGGCGTATCCGCGTCCGGCAAGAATCTCTATTTGACCATCCGCGTCAACATCTCCCAGACGAACGCCAAACAGATCGGAGCGAATGATGTCCCCGGTTACGTTAGCAATTTGGATTGTTTCTTGTTCATTGACTTCATAGGCAAGCAATTGCTGTGTTCCTAGACCAGTAGCCAGAACAACAAGTTCTTCCTCTTCATCGTTTGTGATGTCTTGCCAGAAGATTTTGGTGAAATCTGGCAGGCACTCAAAAGGTTCACCTATTGCCTTGTTATTGTGGTTGAGTGTGCAACGGAAAATTGGTCGATAATAATCTGACTCATCGAGTTCCGAGAGGATCATCGTCGAACCATTTTCTTGGCTGTTTAAGGAAAGCATAGAATCAGATGTGACTGTGAATTCTGGCGTAACAATATTTGTTGAGGTTTGCTCAAAATTTGCTCCATTCCAGGTGTAAGTTTTCATTGTAGAGGTAAGGACACGGTGGGAAGAGGATATGTGACCAAATCCTCTCACATCTGGAGCAAAAAAAGATTCATCTATAATTGTTAGGCTAAGATTGCCTTCCTCATCAACTTTTATTTCAGTGACAGTTGTAATTAAGCCCATACTGGTGTAGCTGGATAGTTGCCCAGTCATTCCCCACCAGACGACATTACAAGAAGTTTGACAATGAATCACGTAACGTTTCCAGGTCGTTTCCTGAAAACCTGTACCGCCTGTATCTGAACTAAAATCAAAAATAACTTCTGGAGTAGCGTCGTCAGTCCAATCTTCAAAAGTGACCCTTAATCCAGGAGAGTATTTGGCATTGTCCATGATGATAAACGGCGTACTGTATTGGTTTTCGTTCCATAGTGTAACGATGACAAACCCCGGTTTCCATCCTAACAGATTGAGGTCTGCCACAATTAAATCCATTTCCTTGTCGCCATTAACATCTTCGTAAAAAACTTCAGTGTGTTCGGACAGATGATATTCGTTGAGGAAGTCATTTAAGGAGAGCAACTCCACATCGCCATTTTGGTGGAAAAATAAAACTGGTGATTGCGTTAAAAATTCCTCGATTTCTGCCAGGGTTGGTTCTCTTTGGGTTAAGGCAAATGTGGGGGTGGGAACGGCCGTTACCGTCGCGGTCGCCGTGGCTGTAGCGGTTGGTGTTGGTGGTAGCGTTGCCGTTGCTGTGGGGGATGGTTCCAGTGTTGGCGTGTTCGTGGGTGGATTTGTGCCGAGCGCCGTTGGAGTATCGGCCGTTTCCGTTGCCAATTCAGCTTGTTGTGTGGAAACGGCCGTTTCTGTTGGTTCAATAAGCGGCGGATCAGACTGGCAGCTAACAAGAGCTCCCCAAAAGAGAACCAGGAAAGTTATTGAAACCGCCAGTTTGTGCTTCATATTTTTATCCCGTGTAGCTAATCTGGAAAATGATGCCAGTCGCCCAATCCGCCACGTAGAGGCTGCCGTCCGGGCCGGTTACCACGTCAATGGGGGCAGCAAAGCCAGTGGCAAAGTTAACTGGGGCAGATGACCCGCCTGCGCCGATGTGCATCACCTTTTGTGCGCCCACAAATGCGCTCCACAGCGTCACGAAGATGGCATTGTTGTAGCCGGGGAATTGGCTGCCGTTGTATACAGCGACGCCCGTTGGCGATGAGCTGGGTGTGAACAACCCCAACGGTGGAATCACCGTCACGCCGGGCGGCGGGCTAAAGCAAACATCGCAATCGTAGTAGGGGTAGCCGTGATTAGCGCCTGGCACGACGCGGTGCAAACGTTCCGGCGGATCAAAGTCTGGGGTGTTGTCGGTGGCCCATAGTTGGCCAAAGCCGTCCCAGGCGATGTCGTAGGGGTTGCGGAAGCCCGTGGCGTAAACGGAAACTTCACCGGTGTCCGGGTTGAAGCGCAAAATGGAGGCTTCTAGCGGGTGTAGCTCGTCCTGCTGCCCAGCGTTAGGACCATCCAAAATTTCACCATGATCAGCCCGTGCGCCAACACCAACGTAGCCAAAGCCATCTGGCCCAAAGGCGATGCCGTTGGCGGCGTGGTAGAAGGTGTAGCAGCAGGGCAGCCCGCCAATGAGCTGCCCGCGATTGACGATAGAGACTTGGGCTTCGCCACCCACATTGGCTTCTACAACCCGGCTGGAAACGTACAGATCGTTGGTGCCAGGGCGGAAGGCGATGCCAGTGGGCACAAGAAAGCCCCCGGCGTAGGTGCTGACGCCGCCTGCGCTATCCATTTTGTAAATGGTGCCTGCCTGGACGGCAATGTAAAGCTGGCCATCCACCGGGCTAAAAGCGATGCTGGTGGGTTGGCCATCCACACGGCCGTAATAGTTTACGCTAAATCCGGCAGGCACGCGGATGCGGTTTTCCCAACCGACCACGTCGGTGTTGGCCGGGTAGTTATAGTCGGTGGGGGCTTCCACACCGCCGGGATTGGCGGGTGGGGCAGGTGGCGGTGGGCCGCTGGGGGTGGATTCGGCCGTAGGGTCAGGCTCTGTGGAAGTGGGATTTGGCTCAACAGAGGTTGGGTTTGGATTCACTGAGGTCGGGTCTGGATTGGTGCTGGTGGCTGTCGTCGTTGGTGTTTCAGTGGGTTCATCTGTGGGGGTAGGCGACGTGGTCGCTGTGGGTGGTGTGGTGGCGGTAGGCGGTTCTGTGGTTGGGGTGTTTGTGGAGGGAATGGCCGTATCTGTGACAGTGGGTTCTGCAGTGGCCGTGTCGGTAGCTGTTGGTTCGACCACAGCAATTTCAGTAGCAGGTTCGCTGGTTGCTGTGGGTATAGCGGTGTCGGCTCCGCCGCAGCTAACAAAAAAAGTGGTCAAGATTAGCAAAAATAGTAGCCAAATTTTTCGCATAAGTTATTTATTTCATCCTTCAATCTATGAAATCCTGAACGGATCGATTTTCCAGATTTTTACCTCGTTTTGGGCAAAAACGCGATATTTTTAATCTTTAGACGTGGTGTGGGGGATGGTGAAGGTGAACTGTTTACGGCCGTTTTCAACTGTACTTGCCAGCGTGCCGTCATGCAGCTGCACAATTTCGCTAGCCAGATTGGTTAGGGTTTGGGCAAAGATGTGCGCGGGCATCTGGCTACTGATGCTGAACCGAACTTGATCAGGTTTTGCAATGACTTGAATGGTTGGAGGTGGTGGGGCTATGGTTTCAGGCTGTTGCTTTGTGTCACCAGCAGCAAGCAGAGCCAACAAAGCGGCTAGAACATGGGGGTGGCAATACACAATCGGATCGCTGTTGGTACTAAAGATGACCTCTTCAATTTCGTAGCTGTTGCGTAACGTTTTCTTGGTGTTTGCCAGAAGTTCTGATAGCTGCACAGCTTCCAGTTCAGATTGCCTAAAGGCAACTTCCCAAAACAGCGAGAGCCGATTGCTTTGGTCTAAAATGCGAACGACGGAGCGGTTGATAATTTCCAGGAAAACGCGCTGATCTTTGGTGAGCGGGTCGCTGAGGTCTTGCAGCAAAATGGTGGCGGCGGAGCGAATATTGCCCAACGGCGTACGCAAATCGTGGTTGATGGCGTGCAATAACTGTTCTAGTTGGACGTTTTGGTCAGATTCAGCCATTCGCCGCGTCTCTCTCTAGCATGAGGGTCACGGGGCCATCATTTTGGATGTTCACCTGCATCATCGCCCCAAATTGGCCGGTGGCAACCATGAGCCCGGATTGGCGTAGACGTTCACAAAAATAATCCACTAATGGTTCAGCTTGTTGGGGGCGGGCAGCGGCGGTGAAGGACGGCCGTCTTCCCTTTCTCGCATCTCCGTACAGCGTAAATTGAGACACAACCAGCACGCTACCTGCCACCTCTGCCAAACTGAGGTTCATTTTGCTTGCCTCGTCTTCAAACAGGCGCAGCCCGGCAATTTTGTTGGCCAGCCAGTCGGCCTCGGCAGTGGTGTCGCTGTGGGTGACGCCCAGCAAAATGACAAAGCCGCGATCAATTTGGCCGATGATACGGTCGTCTACGGTGACATTGGCAGAAGAAACTCTCTGAAGTAAAGCACGCATTGCGAATGATTTTAGGTGAAATGGGAGGATTCGTCTATGGCAATACGGAAAATATGGTGATGGATTTGTTTTGGTAGATGGGGGTGAGGTAAACGGCCGTTTCTGGAGCAAAATCGCCCAATTCTTGTTCACAGGGACCGTACCAGATGGTGTCAATGCCAAATTCATGAAGCAAATTTTGTCGCCAAGTGTCGCTGGTTGAGGCGTTGAAGAATTGATTAACGGCCGTTTCCTTCCCCACAAAATCCACCGTCTCTGCCCAATGGCCCAACATAACCCGCTGCCCTGTCTGTGCCGCTACAAGGTTCCCGGTTTGGTAGCTGCCGAGCACGACGGCCGTACCCTCACCGTTTTCGCGTAGCCAATTCACCGTTTCTATCTCCGCCGCTGGCCGGAAGAATAAATCTGCCTGAGTGAAAGCGGCAATGCGGCTTACATCCAGCCAAAGGTAGATGTTGGAGAGGCTCATTCCTAGCAGGAAAACTGCGATGATGAAGCGGCGCAGTTTGGCGGTTTCGTAGCGGGGGTAGGTGATGATTTTTTGCCAGAGACGGCCGTTTTGCCAACGGGGCAGCACCACCCGCACAAATCCGGCAGCAGCCAATACCGCTAGCGGCACATGTACGCCCTGGATAAAGCGTCGCTGCGGGTTCAGTGGCGAATAAAGCAGCAGTGTCGCCGTCAAAATCCACACCCACAAGATGGTGAAAAGCGGCCGTTTTTCAGGCCGTTGCCACCAAAACAAACCGGCTAGCAGCAGCATTGGCCCAAAAGCGACCAGGTAATGAGGCCACGGTGCAGCAGGCGTGCCTGCCTGGGCGTCCCACAGCCGGAATACCTCATTGCTGCGCCAAACGGAGAGGTAGTAAAGGTAGAGCGGCGCGGGAATAAGGAACATCGTGGCGATTTGCCAGCCCACGCGCCACAAAATTTGGCGTTGCTGCCAAAGCAGATGGATGTAGATGAGTACGGCCGTTCCCGCCACAATGTAAATTAAAAATGGATATGCCACTCCCAGCACTATATTTGCCAACCCAGCCAGTACTGCCCAGCCCCAAAGCTTTCGATTTTCTTTAGCCACAGATTTCGCAGATTGGCGCAGATTTTTTTCTTCGTGGCTTTGCGATTTTGCATGAGACAATTGGCTGCCAATTTTTCGTAAGATCAAGACGTCGAACAAAATAACGGCCGTTCCCACCGAAATGTGCGGAAAAGTGAGTGCCGTAAAAAAGAGATGTGCTCCCGGCTGCTTAAAATCAACGGGGAACGCGCCCAGCCAATAATTTTGCCCCAATACAAAGAGCAGCCAGCCGAGCCCGGAGCCATAAATTGCTAGCAAATAGGCTGCCCAACGGCTTCGTCTATCTGGTAAAAAAGCGGCAACAAAGCGGAACGTGATAAGGAAAAGGAGGATGCTGGCGACGAAGCGGCTACCGTGCCAGACGGCCGTTAACGACACACCCAATCCCCGTGCCAACTGCCCCAGCCAGACGTAAAAAACACCCACGCCCGCCGCCGCATGTGGCTCCGGCGTAAAAGGAATGGTGTATAGCCAAGCGCCATCGAACCCTTGCAGCATTTTGGCCCAGTAAGTTTGGGCATCCTCCGGATTCATGATGAGCTGCATGTAAACCAGATCATCTGGGGCGAGCAGGTTGCCCAGCCAGTACGGAATCAGGCCGAGAACGGCCGTGGCCACCGCCACGCCTGCTGCCAGCAACCACTCTTTTTGCGAAATTTTTATCACAGCCATAAGTTTACAATCGTCATTCCCGCGAAGGCGGGAATCCATCGCCATTATCTGCTTGTTCCTACGCTCTGTGTCCTATTGGACGCAGAGCGTCGCCAAACTCATTCCACGCAGAGCGTGGAACAAGAATTGTCAAGGAAATGTAATTGTGCTAACCACCGCCGCTTCACCTATGCGGCTGCGCTCGTCTGTGCCGGCACCAAAAATGTGATCTGCGTCGTACCAGCCCACGGTTAGCTCATAGCTGCCGCTTGGTGCGTTGGCTGGCAGTTCAAATTCAAATGATTCAGTAAGGATTTGCCCGACCTGCCAATTTTGGGGCGGCTCCAAAACGGAAGCAGGCAAGTGAACCAGGCGCGTATGGGGCAATCCCACAATGTGAGTGACGGCAAAGCGATTGGGAGCCTCGGCTAGCGGCGTTGTGAGCTGCCAGGTAGCCTTGATGCGATAGCGATTTGATCCAACGGCGGCAACGGTGTAATCGAGTAGGACAATTTCGTTAAAAGTGGCAAGTGGGGTTGTTTGGTGGGAAACGGCCGCTTCGGCTGCACTCAGTGTGGGCGTAACCAACCCATCACCCTCTCGCCCAAAAAGCAGCAGTCCATCCTGCATGGCCAGCAGCTTAAAATCCGACTGAGCCAACAGGGTGCGAATGGTTTCGTGTTCGTAGCCAGCCCCACCTTCAAAGATGCGCTCCGTTTCCGCCGGATCGGCCAGGGCAGCATCGTACAGTGCATCCACCACCACAAATTCCACCTGTGGCAGCAGCTCTAGCAGCGGACGGCCGTCTATGTAATTGGTTAGATACAATACCTCCCGATTTGCTAACCGCACCGCCGAAAGCTGCTCGGCTGCTAGCGGAACGGCATCTGGCACATTGGCGGCCAGCCACTCAGCTTTGAAGCTGTCTCGCGGAATAATGCCAAAGCGCGTGCTGCTCAAGCCCTGATCCAATGCCGGGCGATCCAGGTAAAACTGTGGGCTGATCGGCGTGTCTATGAACGCCAGATTGAATACCAACACCATGAACAGCGTCAGCCGCAGCCGTCCTTGCCAGGCTGGTTTTTTTCCCTCTGGGATTGGATCATTTAGTTGCTTGGCTGCGCCGAAGAGAACGGCCGTTGCCAAAAACGGTGCTGCCAGTGCATAGTGATGGGTGCGATAGCTGAATGATGGTCCGAAATCGCTGCTGAGTAGAGCTGGAATCACCGTGACGGCCACAGGCAGCAGCCACAGCGGAGCGCGCCAGCCCAGCAGCAGCAGCGCAGGCATCAGCACAATGATTGCATGAACCAGCCGCAGCGTAATTGTTTGCCCAATAAATGCAAAATTGAAGCGGCTGGTTAGATACCCAATGGTACTGGATTGCACATTCACCGCTTGAGCGACTTCGGCGGCAGGTGGGGCAAAGGCCGCACGGATGGCAAAGAAGGCGATGAGACCATAGCCAATCGCTGCCAGGCTTGTGGTCAAGCCCACACGCCGCTCGCCTTGTAGCCAAAGCACCGCGCCGAGCGCCGCCAGGGGAGCCGCTACGTAAAATTTGCAGCTTAGGGCAACAGCTAGCCAAATGGCATAGCTACGCCACGCTTTCCTGTCGGCGGCTTCGATGGCAAAGAGCAAAAAGGGTGCAGCCAGGGGGTCTGCATGGAATTCGGCGAGTACGGCCGTTTGCGCCACCGGGTAAAACAGATAAATTGCGCTTAACACCAGTGCGTAAGCGGGGTTGCCCAGTTTGCGATTTGCCAACCGGTACAGCGGAATACCCCCCAGCGCATACAGAAATGCCTGAATGACAAGCAGCGTTTGCGGTGTGGGGAATAAGGCATAAATCGGGGCAATGGCGAAGTAAATGAGCTCCACATTCCGTGCCAGGCGGCTAATGGCAATGCCTTGCCCGGTGAACACCAACGGTAGTCCCTCCGTTACGCTCCAGATGGCCTGGCTCATCGCCCCCAAATCAAAATATTTGCTGTTAAAGCCAGCAAATTTTGCCAGGCTTAAATAGCTCATCTCAGCAAAAACAAACAAAATTAAGCCAACCAGTACAAGCGTTGGCCATCGTTTTGAACTGTTCGTGGAAGATGATTTTTCTAGCATTCTGTTCATTCGCTTTGTTCCAAAAGAAGGTATAGCGTAAGCCTTACCCCAGGCAACCGGATTTGCTCTAGCTGTTGAGCGCGAGTGATGAGCCATCTATGAGTTACCGTTTGATCGGTGCTGGTGACCTCGCTGTTTCGCACATCGGGGAAGCCGTGTGGGTCAAAGTTATAAAACTGTTCGGCGTGCCAGACCAGGTTGTGGTGTTTAGCTGCAAATGCTAGCTGCTGGTTCATTGTCTCGGCAAACAGCGGGGTGATTTCATCGGTTTCTGGTGGCGGAATTTGTACGAAGGTGACGCGGCCGTTTCCATAGTAACTTACTGGCAGCAATATATCTTTATGCCCAATGACAACGGCCGTTTCTGGACTGATGGCCTCCATTTGATCAAACGCGGTTTGCCAACCGCTGCGGGCGTAGGCGGGGTTGTCTACCTGCTGCCACAGTGCCAAACTAGAGATTACCGTGATCAGCAATAGTGCCAACTCCAAGAGCGGCAGTTGCCTGCGCCACCTTTGCCAGCCCAGAGCCGCCAGCAGGAGGAACGGTGGCAAACTTATAATCAGGTACCGATCATGGTAAATCGAGAAACCCGTGGTGGGTAACAAGCCATTTTCCAAAGAGATCAAAAAAGTGAAGGTGAGTGGCAATACAAACCAGATAAGCAGCAGGCGGGCATGTAGCGTTTTTGGCGACAACGGCCATTGCTCACCGTCCACGCTCTTCTTTTTCCTCAAAAAATGAAGGCTGCTGCCAATGCCAATGAGAAATACAGCGGTGCAAAGGGCTGTTAGCCAGCTACTGCGCCCCAGGCCAAACCCAGCGGCAAACACGGTGAGCGTCTGGGGCAGGTCAGACCATTGGATAAGATTGATCCAGCCGGGCACAGCCGCACTATAACCACTGGTTCGGGTTGTTACTAGGTAAGCCCACGGAGCAAAAGCTGCGCCCACGACTAGTATAGCCATAAACCAACTGGTCGTCTGGCGGCGGATTTGCCGCATGTGCAGCACAAAAAAGATGTAATGGATGAGCACCACAAAGAATGCAAAATAGTGAGTGTACAAAGCGGCCGTTATTGCCAAGCCATACAGCAGCCACAGACGGAAGCTGTTCTTTTGCAGCAGCCGCAGCAGGGCGAGATGTGCCAGCAACAGCAAAGCTGGCAGCAAAGCATACATCCGCACTTCCTGCGAATACCAGATGTGAAAAGGTGAAATTGCCAACAAAAAGGCAGCGAGTCGCCCCAATTTCACACCATTTAGCCGTCGGCCAATTTGGTAAAGTAAAGCGACGCTTACTGTGCCTAAATAGACAGAAAAGAGTCGGAGAATGAACGGTTCGGTGCCGATTTTGCTCCAGAAGCGCATTAGCCAATAATAGAATGGTACCTGATCACGAATGCCAATTAGGCCAGCAAACATTTCTTCCAGCGGCATGGTGGCACGTTCCCAAGTTTTTAGCTCATCCCACCACAAACTTTGGCTATCCAGCCCAGCCAGCCGCAGCGCAAAGGCCAGCAGCAAGATGCACACCAGGGGAAGCAACGGCCGTTTCTGCCAACTCATTTGGTACCCTGCTCAAATAAGAAGATGCGAATGCCGCCGATTTCCTGCTCATCCAGCAGGGTGTGGCTGGCGGCGATGGCATCGTACTGAGTTTGCTGCCACTCAATGCTGTGTTCCAGCGCAACGATGGCCCAGAAACGGCCGTTTGCCACCGTTTCCAAATCTGCCAAAGAGTACACTTGCCCACCCAGCGCGGTATAAACGGCCGTTGGCTTCCGTGGGTCGGGGTCGCCTGCTAGCACACCTTGATTAAGCTGCGGCGCATAGCGCAGCGCTGGCAGGTAAGAGCCGTCGCTGGTGTGCAAAACCAGATCCTCTGGCTGGGCATTCTCCACGATGTGATTGGTTGCGCTCCGGTACGGTGGCTTAACCATTGGCCCCAGGTGGTAGCTAATGGTACCAATCACCATGAGCAAAGTTGCCAATCCGGTAAGGTAGGGCAGGGGCGACTGGCGGCGGGTGACGCCCCACGCTAGCAAAATAATGAGAAATGGGGCAGCGGCGGCTAAGGTGCGTTCTGGCAAGAAGTACGGCCGTACCACATACACTCCCAGCGGTACGCCCAGCACACAGATGATGATCAACAGCGTCAGCCGCAGCCCGGACGAGATTTGGCTACGCTCGATTTTGCGTAGCTCCATCAAAAAAATGATGCCGTAGGCAAAGAAGCTGAACAGAATTAGGCCGCTATACCAAAAGCTGCTAGACATGCCAAACAGCAGAAAAACGGGTGCAGTGATGGGTTTGAGCGGGTTAAAGTTGGTAGCTTGCTGCAACGGCCGTAAACTGCCCAGCGCGGGGTCTGCTTCAGCCAGCATCAGATTTAGCCAGGGGACAAAGCAGATAAGAATAACGGCCGTCATCGCCACCGTTGTCCAAAAGGCACGCTTGTTTTGCCCATAATTCAGTAGCGCGTGGAGCCCAACGCCTGCCAGTGCCAAAAAAGCAAAGAGATGTGTGTACACTGCCAGCAAAAACAAGCCACCAGCCGCCAGCCACCGGTCGCTGCTCTGCTTTTGCCGTGCCTGGGTGTAAGCGGCCGTGCCACCCACCACCAGTAGCATCAGCAAGGTATACATTCGCAGTTCATGGCTGTACAAAATGTGGAAGGGGGAAACGGCCGTTAGCGCAGCAGCAGTTGTGGAGACGGTGCGATTCTTAAAAAATTGCTGACTCAAAATATAAATTGCGGGGATGAGGAGGATGCCGAAGAGGGTGCTGAGGAGCTTGACGGCCGTATCCGAGTTGGGAATTAGCTTTAGCCAAAAATGGAGCAGGAAATAATAAAGCGGCGGGTGACTGGATTGCACCGTGTTGTTAGCAATTTGCGCCACTGGCAACCCAGCCGCCAAATAACTAATTGCCTCATCCAGCCACAAGCTATCCCGATCCAGATTGAGCAAGCGTAAAACAGCCCCCAATACAATCAGAAACCCAAGTTGCAGTCGGGAATTTTTGAAAACGGCCGTCATTTCCGTGCGTAAACCTCAATTTTTTGCTCGGTACGGTTAAAAACCGTAATTAGCTCAAAGTTTTCATCTAAGTAGGATTGAAACAGTTCAAAGTCTATTAGCTTAATGAGCTGGTGTGGTGTACCTCCGGCGACATGCACTAATACAAGCTCGGTTTGGGTTTCCTCCATCTGTTTAATTAGCAATTCACCTGTAACAATACCGCCACCAATCCGACCCCCAGCAATGATAGAGGCTTCGTAAATTGACTCCCGTTCTGCGTGAAAGTTCAAACTCGCATAATCAGAAACGACGATGTCGTTTGGAGCAGTATGATCTTGTATGAAATGTGCGAGAGCAATAGTGTCATTTTCTTGACGCACGAGTCGCCTGTAGATGTTAGGAAATGTAACAATGGATCCGAAAATTATAGTGACTACAACAAGTACACTAATGATTGGGTTGGCGTTTTTGTTGCTCGAAGAAATTTTGTTAAAAAAGCCCTTCAGTTGCAAAGCGAGTATCAAAGAGAGCGTTGGGGCTAGAAACATAAAATAGCGAGGAAAAATTGGGCGTGTGATGAAGATAAAGAGCAACGGGACTATTAACTGCGTATTTACAATTGCATTTTCTGGGAAACCTATGTTCGATTCTCCAGAACGACGATTCATAATGAGCAATGGTAAGATGAACAAAAAGACCATATTGACAAGAATAAAGCTGAGATAGGTGGAAACTGTTATGATCATTTGATCCAGAATTGTTTTTTCTTGTCCCAGACTGAGATGCTGATTGAATACCTCCTGATAATAGAAGCCAAGCTGACTGTACAAGAGTAGAGATACACCGCCGCTCACCAGTAGAAAAGGTATGGAAAAAGCAATTCCGTTACGCAGATGTTCTTGCCATTGCTGTGGTTGCTTGATGAATAGATACAAAAAAAAGAACACCAGCCCAATAACGGGGAAAATGCCAAACAGTTTCGTTAAAACAGCGATTCCGTAAGCCACGCCAGCCGCCGCCCAATACGGCCGTTTCCCCAGCTTCACCGCCAGCAAAACAAATCCCAACCCAAATAGCTCCCAGGCAAACATCATGGGGTCAGGCCGATACAGCCGTGCTTGCTCATAAATAAGTCCGCTGGTTAGCGTGACGCCTAGCGTCAATACGGCCGTAGGCACATCCCATAGCTGCTTAACAACAAATCCCAGGAAGATGGCACCCGCTAAAACCTGAATGGCTGAGGCAAGTCGAACGTACCCAACGGCCGTTACGGAATCTTCCGATAAGTTCAATAAGGATTGCCCAATTGTCAAGAAAAGCGGCTGTTGCTCGGCAACAAAATCAATGCCAGGCTGTTTGCCTATTGATAATTGCCATACTTCATACAAATCAGTCCCTTCATCATCATGAATAAGCCAGCCGGAGATATTGAATAGGTACAAACCTACAAAAGCGGCTGCTATTATCACAAAGAACCAGGGTGAATCTTTCTGAGTTTTGTTGGGCAGGTGAAGCTGATTATGTTCTAGATTATTCATCAATTAATCCTGTATTGTAGGCAAGTAAAAACGAATCTTCATAAATTAGCGGTAGCTGTAGATAATCGCGCCACAAATCTTCATCCTCTATCAAGGTCTTATCAATAATGAGAAATCCAATTTGGTTTGCGGTTAGCTGTTGGATGGCAGCTTCTGGATTATTCGGCAACTCAACCGGATCAAGACCTGCTGTGCCGGCTCGCAAAAGCGGATTTTCTTCAATGAACTGCTGTTTGGCGTCGCTGCCGCGGGCAACCATGCCGTTGATCATGGGGTGCTGGTGATAGGTCTGATAAAACATGTAACGCTTATTTTCTTGGCGACCGATGGGCAAGATAGCAAGTGCAATATCGTCGGGAACATCTTTCAAATGATCAGTGTAAAAAGCGGACGTGTGGCTCGATCTGTGTGGGAATGATATGGTCGTATAGTCAACAAATATCGCCAGACCAATCAAAAAAAATGCCAACATCGTGACGGTTCGTGATTTGTTAAGCAGCTGACGGAACCCGACCCAGCCATAAGCTACAATAATCGCCCAGCCCATCGTGAAAAGAATCATCATCCGGTACATTTGCCGCAAAACGGCCGCAACGGGCAGCGTCCAGGGAAGTGTGATTTTTAAGCTAAAGCCCACAAACGCCGGAACCGGCCCGATTGCAAATAAAAAAATTACAAGCAGGAAAACAAACCATAACCGAGATTGTTGCCTTTGCTTATTTAGCGCAATCATTGCCAAATAAAACGGAGCTATGCCTAAATACATGCCCCTTTTTACCCAAGTTTCAACAACATACGAGGGCAAAAATCCTGAATCTGCGCTTCTTTCTAACCACCAGGTTGGTAGAAAAATCGAAATGATATCAGTACCTATTGATTGATTTGGGTCAAGAAGATAGGTGTTGCCGTTAGTGGTAGAAAAAGCTGATTGAATTTGTGGCCAAACAAGTGGCAAGATAAGCAATCCACTTAGCCCGACAAATGAAAACAAGATTCGGAGAGAGGGGCGAGGGTATGCTTTAGCTACCCAAAAGTAAACCGTCAAAATCCCCAGCCAGAAAACCATCAAAATAATCAGAACGGTGCTGGTAGCTGCCCCTAGAAAAACAAAAAGGGCCGCCCAGATAGCAAACTTCACACTATCTTCCTGCACGGCTCGAATAAAAAACAAAGTGATCCAGGGGAAACACCAAACGCTAACAAAGTTGGGGTGCGTGCTTTGATAAAGATTTTGGGAATTAAATGCAAATACAATGCCTGCCAGAATGCCAGCCGTTGTTGATTTGGTTTGGTATTTAGCCAGTTGATACATGCTCAATCCAGCTAGAACATAATTAAGCAACACGGTAAGATTATGAGCAGGTAACTCGCCTAGAAACGGCCGTAATCCCAAAGTCACCAGCGTATTCAAATGGCTAAAACTGTGAAAGGTCAAATCTGCACCCAGAGGTGCAAAAATCATATCTGTCTGCCACAGTGATGTGCCAGGGTCTGCTAGCGCACGCGCTGTCCACCAGTTGGCCCAGACGCTAATGTAAGCGTCATTGTCATCACCAACAATGACCCCATTTAGATCAGTGACAATGTTCCAGGCGGCGATGGTGGTAAGCAGCATAAAAAGTAGCAGTACCCAAAGCGATTCGTGGCGACGAAAAGACTGCAAAGTCAAATTACGTAATTGTGTCATGCCCAACTGGAGATTCTGAAAGTGAATAATAGATAAAAATGGCAGCGACAAATAGAGGAACCAGAACTGTAAACGTATCGCTGGCGCGGTTTTCGGCTAGCCAGAAGGTGCCCCAGGGGAGAATGAACACCGTTAGCAGCCAAACAAGTGCAGCAATGCCCCGCTGCTTGATTGCCAAATAGATAAGAGTGCAAGGGATGAGCAGCAGAAGATGTTCATAAACCCAGGCGTAGGGCGTGGTGAGTATGGAGGCAATGAGCGCCAGGGGCATCACTTCGGTTTCGGTAAGCCTTTGGTTGCGGAAGATGATGAGGCCGAGGACGGCCGTTACCACCGCCACAAAAATCAATCCTAAAACTGCCCCCCATTCCGGCAAAATTTCATAAGCCAAACCCCAAACAGTGGGGGTGATGGCCGTGACTTCTGTTTTGCCTGTGACGTTGAGCCATTCAGAAAGCCAACCTGGCAACACCAGCCAGCTAATGGCAAACATAGCCAGGCCACCCGTTGCTGCCCCGGCAATGATTTGCCAGCGCCGCCGCCACAGCAGCCACAGGCCAAAGGCGGGTACAAACAGCACAAATGGATTTGGCTTGATAATGACAAAAGCAAGAATAATGCCCGCTAAGAACGGCCGTTCCCGACGCACCAACCACAAAAACAACGCCAACAGAAAAAAGAGCAAAAAGGTTATCTGCCCATTATTCATGCTTACCAGCACGGCGCGGTAAGTAAAGGTGAAGAGCGCCACCAAAGCAAATTCTGCCACGGGCAATGGCTTGGAATAGTAGGCGTTAATCAGCAAAAACATGCCGCCGCCCAACACGCATAGCGAAAACGCCAGCCATGCCGCTGCCGCCCAGCCTAAATCCAGAGCCGCAAAAGGCAGCACCAGCATCAGCGTCCACAAAGGGAACGGGGCGCGATCATCTGGCATCCAGGTGCTACCCAGCTCTGCCCGCAGTGGGTTCCACACCGCCGGATCATATGGATCCAAGCCGCGCAAAATGGCTTTGCCGCCGGCAAACAGGCTCATGAAATCCCGGTTGTTATACCGTGCGGGCCCAGTGAGCATCTCGTACATCCCCCACGTTAGCAGGCCAAAAACGACGATGATGAACAAAATCACCAATCCTTTTTGCTGGGATTTATTTTTGGGAGCTTCGAGCGTAGCCATGGCCTTCACTTTAGCGCAACATTCCAGATTGCGGCATAGGTGATTTGGTTTATAAAATATGCTTTTTGGGCGGCGGACACAGTGTAAAGATGGATGCTTAAAGCATGATGTACCAACTATCTGACGGTTAAAATTACTATGTTCTGGTGCAACGCCTGCGAAAATGTAGCATATCCCCACCGTAAACGAAAAATCCCAGGCACTGCCGCACCTGGGACACGATTTTCACCTGTTCATTAAGCGTCGGCAGAACGCAGTCACCGTGCTATCCATAATATGCTTCCATTGAACTGTCCATCGGTGCATTGGTGAGCGTGGCACCAATAATATTGACTCGCGCCTTCTCTAGAATCTCTTTGGCGCGTTCGGCATGGTCGCGGCGGGTTTTGCCTGCGCTGAGTACCAGCAGCACACCATCCACTTTAGCTCCCAAAACGGCCGCATCCGTCACCGCATTCACTGGAGGGGCATCAAACAGGATAATTTCCACTTTTTCTTGCAGCTGGGCAATAAGCTGATCTACCTGCGGCGTGCCTAAAATATCTGCCGGGTTGGGGGGCTTGGTGCCAGAACTGAGTAGCCACAGGTTTTCAACGGCCGTTTCCTGTAAGGTCGGTTCATCGTTGTGCAGAATGGCATCCGTAAAGCCGGGTTCTGCCTTGAGAGTGAAGAGGGTGTGCAGAGACGGCCGTCTCAAATCGCAATCCACCAAAGCAGTTTTACGGCCGCTTTGCGCCATCGTCACGGCTAAATTAGCCACCGTGCTGCTTTTGCCTTCTCCCATCACTGGCGACGTAACCACCAGTGAACGCAGGGGGGCTTCCAGACTATAAAAAGATAGATTTGTCCGCAGTGTGCGAAACGCTTCACTCAACGGCGAACGCGGGTTTGTAATTGTGACTAAATTCATAACTCACCAAACTTTTCATGTTTCATGGGCGAGGCAGGTGGTACCTGGATCGTTTGCTTGACAAGGGTTTTGTCCACCAGCCTCACCCCTACTTTTCACTGACTACTGATTACTGGATACCGTTCACTGTCCCGGAATTCGCCCGACCACCGGAATTTCCAGATATCGCTCAACATCCTCGGCGCGACGCACCACGCCAGACTCAACCCATTCCAGCAGGAAGATGACAATAATCCCCAGCAGTGCGCCGAACACGCCGCCTGCGGCCGTATTCACCTCAACATTTGGGCTAACCCCCACCACTTTTGGATCGTCCTGGAACTCGATGGTGATGCGATCTTCCTGCCGATTTTTGTCATTTTCTGCATTTTGCCACTGGATGAGCAAATTGCCCCAGGTGCGGGCAATGTCGTTGCCCAAATCTGGATCGGTATTTTCCACATTGAGCTGAACAACCAATCCCAATCGGTCAGAGGCGACAGTCACATCCCCCAGCAGCGCATTTGCCTCCATATCTAGCTGCAAAATGTTAATTACTTCCTGCGCCCGGTAGCTGCTGTTGAGCCACTGCTCGTAATTACCCAGCAGCTCCCGCGCTGCCTGCGATTGACCAAAATCAGTGCGTGCGGGGCGCACCAGCAACTTCAGGCTGGATTCATACACGGTTGACTGAATGCGGCTAAAGCCAAAGGCTGCCCCAGCCGTCAGGATGGCCAGCAAAATGATGATCCAACCCCGCTGGCGCAATATTCTAAAATAATCAGTTAATGCCATAGTTATTGTCCATTTGTGGATAAAATATTGCGTATTTCGTATTGCGTAAAAATGGCTTCTACGCAATAAGTCGTTTATTTTTTCCTGGGAATTTCGCCCAAAATGGCAAATCCCATTGCTTCTGCTTCCTGGCGGCTGCGAATGGTGGGGTCTACATATTCCACCAGCAACGCTAGCCCCAGCCCTGCGGCAAGGCCAATGGCCAGCCTTAGTGGAAGATCTAGCAGGCTGCGTAAACTGCGTGACACAGGGGTGACGACGGGTTCATCGAGCAGGGTGAGCACGGCCGTTTCTCCACCAAGTTGGGGCAAAGCATCTGCATTTTGCTCACGCAGCACCGTGATGGCGGCATTCATAATGTGCGCCAGCGTTTCCGCATCGCCATGTTGAACAGAAAGCTGGAGCTTGCTGCGAACATTTTCTGCCACTACGCTAAAGCTGTGTGGTGGAACCTCTAGACCTTCTTCGGCTAGCTGGGTGGACACGGCCGTCTTAAAACTGCCACTCACCGCCCAATCTGTCAGCCCATTGACGACGTATTCTGAACCAAGCCAATTGTAGTACCGTTCTTCATCTTCCAAATCCGCGCTAGATGTGGGCGGTTGGGCAACGATGAAGTTCACCCCGACATTGAACCCCGGCGCAGGTGGCGGCTGGTAGGTAACAATACTAAATAGCCCCACCACCAACGGCGGAATCAGCACCAGCAGCCATCGCCGCCTAAAAATTGCAAAAAACGTTCGTAATTCCATAAAAAGACCTCTACTTGCTCTGTGGTGATGTGGAGGCCATCTTCTCTGTCACCAAAGCCTGAATTTGGGCTTTGAAATGCGTCACATCGAACTGCTCGGCGTGTTGGCGAATGCGCTGCGGATTTACGCTATCTGCGTCAAAATTCTCAACCACATGGATGATAGCAGCAACCGATTGCTCTGCAAACAAAGTGCCGGTAACCCCTTCGACGACGGTTTCCAGGGTACCACCAGCCGCATAGGCAATCACTGGTCTTCCCGCCGCCATTGCCTGGATGGGCGCAATGCCAAAATCCTCTTCACCGGGGAACATGAAGGCACGGCATTTGGCCAGCAGCGACGGTAGTTCATCATCCGGCACGTAGCCCAAAAATTGGATCGTGGGGCCAGCTAGTGCTTCCAGCCGCTCTCTGTCTCGCCCCGTGCCGGCAATGCGAAGCGGCCGTTTCATTTTGTTAAACGCCTCAATTAGCAAATCTATGCGCCGGTACGGAACCAATCGCCCCACCAGCAAATAATAATCCTCAACATCGCTGCAAGGCGCAAAGCGGGCCGCGTCCACCGGCGGGTAGATAATATCGGATTCTCGCCGATACACTTTTGCGATTCGCCGACGGACTTCCTGCGAAATTGCCACGAAATGGTCCACGCGATCCGCCGCCAGCCGATCCCATTGGCGCAGCCTGGTTAAAAATGGGGGCAGGATAGCTCGCGTTATCCTGCCAAGTTGCTCCTGTTCAGCATACTGTTGGTAACGCCACACGTACCGCGTGGGCGTGAGACAATAACAGATATGCACCGTCTCTGGCCCGGTGATGACGCCATGACAAAAGCCACTCTTGTTGCTGATCACCAAATCGAAACCGCGCAAATCATGCTGCTCAAAAGAATATGGGTAGAGGGGGAAATAAAGCTGCTGCTTGCGGTGAGAGAAGGGCAGCTTGTTGATGAAATTGGTGCGAATGTCCCAATTTTGCCAATGGGTGGGCATTCGGTCGGGGGCATAAAGCGAGGTGTAGATGGGCGCGTCTGGAAACATAGCTACCAATGCTTCCAGCACATCTTCTGCCCCCCCGATTTGATTCATCCAATCATGAACCAGCGCGACCTTCATGTTTAGATGCCTAAACGGTTCATGCGCTCGGCTAGCGCGGCTTCAACTTCCAGGCTTTGCATGGCATCGTTTAGCTGGTTGTCCAAGCTGCTGGCTTGCACTTCCCAGGCGGCATCGGCATGATCCAGGCGGCTGCGGATGTTTTCGGCGGCAGTGGCGACTTCGCTATCTCCCTGGCTCATCAATGAATCCAGCGAGCGCATTGCTTTGGCCGAGATTTCTTTTGATTTGGCTAACTGTAGCAAAAATCCCAGCTCCTGGCGCTCTTGCTTGGCAATGGCTAGTCGTCCTTCCAGCTTTACCTTCACGTCGTCCAGCTTTTCTAGCGCAGAAATCTGTTTTTCTAGAGAGGCATCGTAGGTTTTTATCAGTTCCATGGCCGACATGAACTGTTTTTGTGTCACCATAGCTTCGGTGCGCTTGCCCTGGCGCAAAAAATTGTCAATTGCAATGTCGAATTTGGCGGCTTCATCGGCCAGTTTTTCTCGGCGGCGGCGGGACGTTTTCACCTGGGCAAACATGGGGGCAATGGTTTGTTTAAACTCTTCCAGTTCGCGTTCTGCCTGGCGAATGTATTCGTCGTAGACGGCAAGGTCGCTTTTTTGCAGGGCTTTGTCGGCTGCTTCGTGCAGTTTTGCCCGAAATAAGGTTCTGAATTTTTGTAGTAGTGAGGCCATGCCGAGGATTATACTGAGTTAGGAGAGGGAGAGGCAAAAAAACGGCCGTTTCCCATGAATATTGGTGGAAACGGCCGTTTTCGAGGGTTGTCCGGTGTCAGGAGATGAAATTACCAGACGGACTCAGCTAGTAGCTAGTTGATGACGATTTCTTCCTCGTCAAAAGCGTTTGCTTTGGCAACTGGCTCTCCATCAGTGGGCATCAGAACCCACAAAATCAGGTAAGCCAGAACACCATGCCCGCCACCCAGCGCCAGCAAAACAAATACCAGGCGCACAATAACGGGGTCAATGTTTAGGTAGTTGGCGATACCGCTGCACACACCACCAATCATCTCATCATGGGAATTGCGAACTAATCGTTTGTCACTCATTTCTAAATACCTCCACACAGTTGTGTTTATTAACAAAATTGTTTGAAAACTCTATGCACATCATTACGTGGAACTATTCAAAAGGTTTCAGGTCACTTTTTTTCGTTGCGCGTCGGGGAAGCAGTTGCCATAGTCCCAGCCCAATGAGCAATAGTGGCCAGTAGCGACCAATGTCGCCAAAGCCAGTGAAAAACGCCCCAAAAATTATAAACAACACGCTGCTGATCAAAATCAGGCGACTCCCTTCGCGCCAGGAACGCCGCCGTTCATGGCCTAGCGTGCCTGCAACAAGCAGGCCAATACCAACAAATCCCGGAATGAGTGCCCACACGTAAGACCAGCTAGACCAGGCATTGGTTAGATTTTGCACGTACAAAATACTGCCAATACCGGTAACAATGCTGCCCGGAATAGCAAGCTCAGGCGTGCCAAACAGTGCGCTCAGGAGCAACAAAACACCCACCGCCACCACGATGAGGGGCCACTGTTGGCTCATGTCAAAGTTTGGCGCAATGCCAGGAAAGAGTTGCGCCAGTAAAAACAGGACACCAACTACAATGAGAATGGTGCCGATGATGATAGAACTTTGCTTGTGCATAAAAAGTACCTCCGGGACGAGAACGCGGGTAAACAATCAGATGGAATTTAGCGCGTTTGTCATATTATTTGATGTCTCAGTGACTGTAAAGACACATTTTGTGCCATAGACAGCACATCTGCCTTCTTTTTCCTCTAAGCTACTATTACGCAAAGCGGCGGTAATTGGTCGCGCTGAGTATACCCGATGGCGGCTTTGTGCTACACTCAACGGCCGTTATGAGAAAATTGTTATTAACTGCACCCTTTCCAGTTTCGGCCCATTTGGCGGATAAACTTCAGGCCGTGTCGCCAGATTTGAGTATTGAACAACGTACTTTGCCAAACGGCCGTTGGCCAGCCGACTGGACCACCGATGCCGAAATCTACTACGCCCACGGCCAGGTCCCACCGCTAGCACAGGCACCCAACCTGCAGTGGGTGCAAACCCATTATGCAGGCGTAGACAGCCTGGTAAGAAGTGAAGTTTGGCAAAGCGACATCCTGATTTCTACCGCCAGCGGCGTCCACGCGGCCAATATGGCCCAATACGCCCTGGCCCAAATTTTGGTATGGGCTCACCGCGTCCCCAACTGGTTTAAATACAAGCAGACCCAAGCCTGGTCAGACAATCGCTGGGACACCTTCGTGCCGCAAGAGCTAAAAGGCAAAACGTTGGGCATTTTGGGGTACGGCAGCATTGGGCGAGAGCTAGCTCGCTTAGCCAAACCATTTGGCCTTGAAATATTGGTAACCAAGCAAAACGCCAGGCAGTTGGCAGATACAGGGTACATCTTCCCTGGGCAGGGCGACCCCAACGGTGAATTGCCAGATCGTGTCTATCCCAGTGAAGCCACTCGCTCAATGGTGGCCGAGTGCGATTTTGTGGTGATCACGCTGCCCCTAACCCAGAGAACGCGCTACCTTTTTGATGAAGCGATGCTGAAAGCGATGAAGCCAACGGCCTTTTTGGTCAATGTGGGGCGTGGCCCCATAATCAAAGAAGATGATTTGGCTCGCGGGTTAAAAAAAGGCTGGTTAGCTGGGGCAGGATTGGATGTGTTTGAGCAGGAACCTTTACCCAAAGAGAGTCCACTGTGGGAACTGGACAATATTATCATGACACCTCACGTTAGCGGATTCACCCCACACTATGATGAACGAGCCACCGATATTTTTGCCGAAAATTTGCGCCGCTATCTGGCCGGTGAGCCACTGCTAAACCTCGTTGACAGAGACAAGGGATAATCGCCTTGATTTAATTCCGCAACCTCCCAAACCAAATATGAAAAGAGCCTCGGTATGCGCCGAGGCTCCTTAGATCATGTTTTGTCGGTAAAGAAGTTGAACTTTTTATATCAACACCAGATTACTTCTTCGACAAAAAGTTCAACTTCTAGCGTCACAAAAAGGTTAGTTGGGGAACTTGAGCCAGCGTTCGCCTGCCGGGATGAGTGGCGTACCGCCACTTTGAATGGGCGTGCCGTCTACACTGAGGGCATCCCAGCCGTCACGCTCTGTGCTGCCGCGATAGGCTGCTTTACAGGCTGTTTGACCACAGTTGCCTACGGGGAACTGCTCGAACCGGGTTGGTACACAGTCCAGACCTGGGGCAGTACATCCTTCAACAATGTCGCCGTACCGGTTGGTGTAGCCGTGGAAAGTGAAAGCGCCATTGCGTGCGCCGTCTTCATCGTATTGGCTGCCGTCCATCACGGTGGGTACGGCAATCCAGGCGCGGAAGAGGGCTTGGGCGGTGTTGTCGTTGCCACCTGGGTTGGTTTGTGGGTTACAGTTGAACAGCATGGTCTCAGGGTCTACACACCAGAAGTGTGTTTGCCGGTCGGGGTGCGGAATGCTGGCGTTAGCTGGGTTGGTCATACCGACAGATTCACCTTGCAGCATGTGCAGGCCATAGCCAACCATGATGCGCTGTTCACAGTTCGGGTCGCCATCCAGGCAGTTGAAGACGTTGCCTTCGGATTGCCAGGAGTCTAGGCTGTTGGCGTTGCCGTTGGGATGGATGCGGTACGGTGCTGCCTCTGGCGGGCCAAACTGACCAAAGTTGCCAAACTGTGGGTTGTCGGTGGGCAGCGGTTGCAAGATGCCACGTTCTGGCCAGTTGAGACGGCCGAAATCAATCCAGCCACCACCGCTACCAAAACCACAGCCAGCAAACTCAGCTGGGAACTGGTTAATATTGTCGCGGGTTAGCGGGTAGAACTGACCATTGATGGTACGGCCGTATGCACCAACAGACCCATTAAACTGCATCTGAGAAGCACCTTCTGGTGTACAGGCAATGCCTTCTGCATAGATGCTGTGGAAGCGGGTTAATGCACCCATCTCGCCACCAATTTGGTGTGTTTGCACCCGGAAAGAGTCGAAACATTGGCTACCAAGAAGTAGCGATTGGTCGCAAATTTCCAAGCCATTGGTGAAGTGATGCCACGCATACCCTTCATGCTTGCCGGAATTCTCTGTGGCCGTACCTTCAACGTAAGCCTCAAATGCTTCGCCAGAGCCGGCGTAGGTTTGCCAGGGATAAGAAAGCTCGCCGCCAGCAAAAGTGTAATATTCGGTGCCAAAGATATGATCAACCTCATGTGGGTCTTGTTTGTGTTCATGATCCCAATGGCAGCCATATTCGTAATTCCAGATACCGTGCCAGGCGCGGTCATCGTGGGCGACACCAATATCTTCACAGGCTGGTGCGCCAGCAAAGGGCTGAATGTTGCCACCAGGTGGCGGTGGAGGCGAGGTCGGTTCTGGTGGTGGGCTGGTAGGCTCCGGCGGGGGATTTGTCGGTTCTGGCGGTGGGTTGGTTGGCTCTGGTGGTGGATTTGTCGGTTCCGGTGGCGGGTTGGTTGGTTCAATTGGCGGTTGGGTTGGTTGCGGGTTGTCAGAACCGTTACAGATGACGTTGACCTCATTGCGGGATAGTCGTTGTACCTGAACGCCTCGGCCATCACAGGCGATCTCGGCATTGTCGCCGCCCATCAAGCTTACATTAAAGGATTGTGCCCAGGCAGAAACTGCCACGATGAGTACCGTGAAAAAGATAATGCCAATCACCATGAGGCGCGTTTTGGATTTTAAACCAGATAGATTTGCTTTTTCGGCTCCCGGAACAGGTCGCCGTTCTTGCGATGTTTTTTGCTTATTCATGCTCTGCTCCATTTGTCCCAGTATTATTTGGGATGGTCTTCTTCAATCCGAGGACCTATTCTCTAGGCAATCAGATATCGAAATGTGTCACTTCCTCTTATTTTTATTTGGATGGCAGCCCCATAAGCTTCTTCACGACTTTGGGGGGCTGCCATCCAGCTTCCTATTGCTTCTTCACTTCTTCAAGCTAAGTTAAAGCTTATTGCGGTAAGCTGCTAGCAGTGCGGCTTGTCCAGTTTGATTTGTCTCGCATCACCTCCATTTTTTATTTACCCGCGTATTTTCTGTTTTGTATGGGGCATGATGATTTGTGTGATGTGAATGCGTTATGTCAAATCCGCGTGCAGTTACGCTGGCACTATAGCCATGCGCCAAGATGAGGTGAATAGGAAAAAAAGCATAGTACGGCCGTCCTGAATAGTCGCAGATACAATAAATTTTTAGGGTATTTTTATGAAATTGGGGTCAAAAAGGGGGTAATTTGGGCATTTTTGGGCAGCATTCAACCTACGGGCCAAAAATTACGGAATTTCTTACGATTTCATTTCTTCACGCTGCTTTCACATGGAAACGGCCGTTCTTATCTGCGATTCATGTTGCAGAGCGTCAAAACTCCAGTTTGAAAGAAAGTTGCTGGGCTTCGGCTGGCGTAGGCTTCTGGGCGCGAATGCAGTAAGAGAGGCCGCCCAGGTTTTTACTGCTTCGTACCCGATACCCAGCCTGTTCTAACCGTTTATGCCAGTAGGGGGCTGTGGGCAGGCTGAATCCGGTTACACCGCGAATAAGCCAGTTGGTTTGGCTACGAACCGACTCAGCTATGAGCAGCTGTCCGCGTGGCTTTAAAATGCGATACGCTTCCTTTAATAAGGCGGCACGATCTCCTTCTTGCCAAAATTCGCCAGCTACATGGCAGAGCATCACGGTATTTACACTTTCATCAGGCAGGGGAAGTAGGCTGAGATTGCCTTCAAGCCAGCTAAGGCGCGGATCATTGGGGGGCGGCGACTGCTGGGCGCGCCAGCGCACCAACCACGGGCTTACTGTCCATTGCGGGTTGTAAATGTCAATTACAATCACCTGGCCGGTGGTGAGCCGCCGAGAGAGTCCAATAGCGGGTATTTGCAGGCCGAGATCAATGTAAGCAAACTGTTCGGTGGCGGGCAGCTGCCCCATGTCAAAAAGCACATGGTGGGGTGTAATGCCATCAAAATCGTATCGCTGCCGCGCCTCCCAGATGCCAACGATGATGAAGTAGATTAAAATGAGCAAAACGGCCGTTGCCAACGGAATAAAAGAAAGCCAACCACGCAACGCACTCACCCCAATGACAATGAGCGCGGCAACCACGCCCAAGTAAAGCAACACAAAGCGAGGCCAATTGGCTAAAATGTAGGTGCGAGTTCCATTGAAACGGCCGTTAGACATAGTTGGATAGTATACCCAAAATCAAATTGAAGGATGAACAAATGGATGAAGCGTTGCAAGAAGCCCTGGAGCGATTTACAGAGCGGTACGCCAATGGAGAGGTGCCGTGGGATGATGCGCTGCCGCCGCCAGAAGTGCAGGCATTAGCCTCCAGCTTGCCGCCGGGGCGGGCGCTGGATTTAGGATGTGGCTACGGCCGTACCGCTATCTATTTGGCTCAGAACGGTTGGCGGGTGGATGCTATTGATTTTGTACCTGAGGCAATTACCGAGGCCAAAAAGCGGGCTGCGGAGGCAAATGTGGCCGGAAAAATCCAGTTTCACGTCGGTTCTGTGGCCGATTTGGATTTTTTGACAGAGCGTTACGATTTGGCAATTGATATAGGCTGTATGCATGCGCTCACGCAGCCGCAGCAGCAAGCGTACCGGGATGGCTTGCTCAGACTGCTAAATTCTAGTGCGCCTTACCTACTGTTTGCTCGTTTGCAAGAGCCACAGGGTGCGGAGGATGAAGAAGATGCACGCTTTCAAGGTTTGCTAGAGGAAGATATTTTGGCGTTGTTTACAGAATTTAAGCTGCAAAGAAGTGAATTGGGCGTTACGGAGGGCAGTGACTATCGGTGGCGTTCTGGTTGGTTTTGGTATGAACGTTAGTGCGGTTCATGGCGGCGGGGCCACCAGGTGAGGATGGTGCTGCCGTCTGTAAAGCCGAGGGGCACAAACGCACCCAAGAACAGCACAACGAAATTTTCCCAGAAGGCAAAAGAGGCGAGTGCGGAAGCGATGGTGCGCTCTGACGGGATGAGGACTAGCAAAATACCGGCGATTATAGCCAGTAATAAGCTGGCAATGGGGCCACCCAGTGCGCGCCAAATGTGAATATTGGCATGGAGAGGCGGTTCATTCTTGGGGTAGACACTGGACATCAGCACATACCAGCTCATGATCTTTTCCATCGGGTAGCCAGCGTGGCGGGCAGCGGCGGCATGACCTAGATGATGGCATAAGTCGCTGATCCAGTGCAGCAGCACGGCCGTTCCCCCCACAATAATTGCCTCAACCAGCGAAAAATTTAGCCAGAGAACGGCTGCACCCGAAAAAATTAGCCACAGCAACCCGGAAAGCAACAACGAATTGAGCCGAAACCAAATCTCAATTCCTGCAATATTCCCAAGATGCCAACGCTTTTTCATTTGACTTCCACTCTCAACAAAACTTCAAAAGTCTTGTAAGTAACTTGGCTAACAACAAAGGTGGTCGAGACTTTTGAAGTTTGCCCTACGTAATTTGCGCTATTTATTCGCCGACCTCTTCCATTAAAAAGGCAATTGCGTCTACAAAGGTGCCGTAAGGCTGCGCCCCGGATAAAAAGTAGCCATTGAGGAAGAAAGCAGGCGTGCCGCTCACGCCATAGCTAAATCCTTCATCCAAATCGGCAAAAATTTCTACATCATAGGTGCCATTGGCTACACAGGCGGCAAACTGTTCCTCGTCCAGCCCCATCTCGGCAGCGAACTGGTTGAAGATGGCTTCTGGGTTGGGACGGCCGTTCCAATCACCCTGTCTGGCAAAAAGCGTACCGTGCATCTCCAGGAAGGCCCCCTGGTCACCCGCACAGCGGGCAGCGTTAGCCGCCAGCACCGCATCGGGATGGAGCTGCGTAAGCGGAAAATCTTTAAACACGTAGTAAACCAGACCTGTGTCAATGTAATCCTCTTTTAGCTGCAAAAAGGTTTGCTCATAGTGGCGGCTACAGTACGGGCATTGGAAATCAGTATATTCAATGATGGTGACAGGGGCATTGGGATCGCCAATGGCGTAAGCGCCGTCAATGGGAATGTCTACTGGGCCTTCAGGGGGTTGTGGTCGTGCTTCTTGCGTTGCTTGCGCCTGAGCCTGAGCATACGCCTGCTGCATTTGGGCTTCTAACCTGGCTTCTAATTCCCCATTTTCGATCAGCTCCGCCACGCCGTCGAACACATTGTAAGGTAGCGCGCCGCGTAGCGGGTAGCCGTTCATGTAGAAAGTGGGGGTGCTGCTAACGCCCAGGGCAAAGGATTCTTGTTGATTAGCCAGCACGCGCTCGCGCTGCTCACCTAGCTCAATACAGCTCACCAGAGCGTCGCTGTCCAGTCCAATATCATCTGCCAACTGAATGAAGAAACCGACAGCGGCCGTTTCGCCACTGCCGCCCCACAATGCCTGATTAGCAAAGACGACATCGTGCATCTCTTTGTACGCTTCTTGCTCACCAGCACAGCGAACGGCCGTTGCCGCTACAATCGCCTCCGGGTGAATATTATCCAGCGGCAAATCCTTAATGGCGTAAAAAACTCGGCCGCTTTCAATCATCTCCGCAAACACTGTGGGGAAGGTTTCCATGGCATACTGCTGGCAGAACGGGCATTGGTAATCGGTAAACTCCACAATCTGCACAGGTGCATTGGGGTCACCTGCCGACCAGGCTACGTTTTCTGGCTCCACGGGGATGGGAACCGGGGTGGGAACGGCAAATTCGGGCGGAAGTTCGCTGCTGCTGGGTGCTTCGGCGACAATGCTTTCACCACTGAGCACCAGCGCAATCGCTTCATTGAATGTAGAGAGCGGTTGGGCACCAATGAAAGGCTGCTCGTTGATAAAGAAGCTAGGCGTGCTGCTAACGCCGCGCGACAAGCCAAGCTGGTAATCAGCCTTAACGTCCTCGATATATTTTCCGGTTTCCAGGCAGTTGGTAAAGCTGTCCATTTCCAAACCGAGCGTTTCGCCGTAGCTGGCAAAAACGGTGTTGGCCTGATTGTGGCTCCATACGCCGATGTCGGCAAAGAGTAGGTCGTGCATTTCCCAGTAGGATATGGCGCTTTGCTCCCCAGCGCAGCGGGCGGCGTTGGCCGCTGCTTCTGCTTGTGGATGGCTACTCAGCGGGAAATCGTAGAAAACGAGTAAGACGTCGCCGTTGGCAATTTGGTTACTATTGATGGAAGGAAAGGTTTGCTCAGAAAAACGGCCGCAAAACGGACATTGAAAATCAGAAAACTCTTCGATGACGACGGGCGCACTGGGATTGCCACGATACGGCCGTCCCTCTTCCGTAAAGCCCACCTCGATGCCGTCGGCGTCATACTCAACTGAGTCTGCGACCACGTTGATGGCTGGATTGCTGTTGGCAACGGCCGTTTCTCCTTCAGCGTCGCCAAATTGCAGGAGCGAGCTACCGTCTCGCGGCAGCAATTCATCAGATGGGGCATTGTTGGTAACGATTGGATTTGCGTCGGCTGCGCCACAGGCAGCCAGGAGCAAAATGAGGCCTGATAGCCACCATAGTTTTTTTGTTGAATAAGGCATGAAACGAAACTCCGTTTTATTCTAGGGTAAGCAGATAAATCTGCACCTACGGCTACGAAGTCGGCCTTCGCCGACTGAAAATTGAAAAACAGTCCACGAAGGTGGACTTCGCACCTGTGGCCGCGAATTTATTCGCCAGACGTTTTACTTAACCATTCGGATGTGCTAGACTTTTATGTTTGTTTTACCTAATCTGTAAAATGGCAATTTGTTCGTATCTTAAACGAAAAAGAAGCAAGATACCACTGAGGGCGTGGCTTTATTGGCGGACATTAACATTTGCCTGGCTGTTGCTGCTGTTAAGCGGAACGGCCGTAGCCGCCCAAACGTCCAGCGGCATCACCCAACCCGCCGATGGCGAGACGATTTCTGGCGTGATTGAGGTGGTGGGCACGGCCGTTCATCCAGATTATTTGCGTTACGAACTGGCTTTTCGGCAGCAGGATGTGGCAGGGGCAGAGTGGATTGTATTTGCCGAGGGCAGCCAACAAGTTACCGACGACGTGCTGGCGGTGTGGAACACGACGGTTGGCCGAGATATTGGCTCTCCTATTTTCCCAGACGGCCGTTACCAACTGCGCCTACGGGTGGTAAAAACCGATTTTAATTATGACGAATATTTTGTCACCGATTTGATCATTCAAAATGATGGGCCAACGCCCACGCCAACACCGGATGAAACGGCCATTGCCCTCACCGCAACCGCCGCCATTCTTGTACAACCGACCGGCAGCAACGAAAGCAGCTTTCAGCAGCCCACGCCGCTGCCTTCGCTGACGCCTTTCCCCACGCCCACGCCGCCGCCAACGGTGGTTGGCCCCACGCCCGCCGCGCCGCAAGCTGGCAATGGCCAGGGTGAAGGCGGGCTAATTGGCCAGCTTGAAGCGGTAGAAACTGGGCAGGTGGGCAGCGCGTTTTGGTTGGGGATGCGGATGACGGCCGTTCTCTTTTTGGTCGGTGGCGCGTACCTGCTGCTGCGCTGGGTGGGTCGTTGGTTGTGGCGTTTTTATTGGACGAACAAGAACGGTGACCAATAAAAGGAAGTAAGCAAATACGTGAAGAAAACCATTCCGATTTTCTTGATATTGTTTGGGCTGTGGAGCCTGGCAGCTTGCCAAAATGAAGACGCTTTGCCCACATCAGTGGCCACAGCGGCAGTTGTGGAGGCAGAGGATGAGGCAGCAGTTACGGCCACTTCGGCAAGCTCAGAGCAGGCCGTTCCCGACCCCACCAATCTGCCAGAACCAACCACTACGCCTGCGCCACCCACGCCCACACCGCTGCCGCCCAAGCCCATGACCATTTGTCTCGGTGCAGAGCCAACTAGCCTGTTTTTGTACGGAGATGACAGTTTGGCGGCAATGGCTGTACGCCACGCCCTCTACGAAAATCTCTTTACCACTCTCAACTACGATTACCAACCGCAGGGCTTGCAAAAGCTACCCAGCTTGGATGAAGGGGACGCCCGCATCGGTTTGGTGGAGGTTAAAGAAGGTGATCTCATTGTAAACTCCGCCGGGAACGTGGTTTTTTTGGTGCCAGGCGTGCAGTTTGTGCGGGGCGATGGCGAATTTATCACCTTTGACCGCAGCCTGACGGCCGACGATGCCGAACCGCTGCTGATGCAGCAAATGACGGTGGATTTTACCTTTGAGCCTATGATTTGGTCTGATGGCGCACCCGTCACTGCCGCCGATTCCGTTTTTAGCTACCAGATTGCTGCCAGTCCCGATGCCCCCAGCGACCAGGAGAAAATTGAGCGCACCGCCAGCTACGAAGCCACGGGCGATCTCACCGTTACTTGGATGGGCTTGCCTGGCTTCCTCGACCCGGATTATTTCACCAATGTCTGGATGCCGTTGCCGCAGCACCAGCTTGGCGACTTCACCGCTGCGGAGCTGCTGGCGGAGGATTCGCCTGCACCGCAGTCATTAAGCAGCGGCCCATTTGTGGTGGACGAGTGGCGGCAGGGGGAAGCACTCATTTTGAGACCGAACCCAAATTACTACCGAGCCGACGCGGGCCTGCCGCACATTACCGAGCTAACGATGCGCTTTGACTTGGCTAGGGAAACGGCCGTCGCCCAAATTACGGCTGGCTGTGACATTGCGACCCACGATGCCATTAGCCTAAGCCAAACGCCAGAGGTGCTGGCCGCAGCCGAGGCGGGTGAATTGTTGGCTACCTTTGTTTCCAACAACATCTTTGAGCATATTGATTTTGGCATCAACTCCTGGGAAAACTACGGGGATGGCAACCGAAACGGCCGTCCCGACTGGTTTGAAGATGTGCGCGTGCGGCAAGCCATCACCCTTTGTACCAACCGGCAGCAGTTGGTGGATGAGATTACCTTTGGTCAATCCCGCATTTTGCATGCCTACATTCCAGACGACCATCCGCTTTATCCAGCCGAGGCGCAATCGTGGGATTATGATCCGGCGGCGGGCAACAGCCTGCTAGATGAAGTTGGCTTTGAAGACACCGACGGCGACGGCTTTCGTGAGCTGGTTGAGCGCGATCTCAGCGCAACCATTGTCGCTACCACCACCATGAGCATCACGCTTAGCACCAACAGCGAAAGCGACATTCGCTTACGCATCAACGAACTGGTGGCCGATGATTTGGCAGCCTGCGGTGTGCAGGTAAATCTGGCCGATGTAAATGCCAACGACTGGTTCGACGATGGCCCGTTTAGCCCGCTATTTGGCCGTCGTTTTGATATGGCGACGTTTGCTTGGCGTACCAGCATTCGCCCGCCGTGCGGTTTGTACCTCAGTAGCAACGTCACCGGGCCAGAAGAGCGGGGCTTTGGCGGTTGGGCGAATATCAACGCCACGGGCTGGATTGATGAGGAATTTGATGCAGCTTGTTTAGCGGCACAGGATGCGCTCCCTGGTACGCCAGAATATACAGAAAATCATCTGGCTGCGGCACAGATTTTTACCGAACAGTTGCCGATTATTCCGCTGTTTCACTATTTGAAAACGGCCGTTACCCAACCCACTGTCCTCAACTTCCAGCCAGACGCTTCGCAGCCGTCTGAACTTTGGAATTTGGCGGAGCTAGATATTGAAGAGTAGGTTGGTTTTGGACGCAAAATGCTTTTTTGAGTTTCATGGTTGGGATGCTTCACTCCGTTCAGCATGACATGAGCGAGTAATTTTTGTAAGCAAAGAAACTCTCACTTGTCATTTTGAACGCAGTGAAAAATCCCGCTCAACTTGGTTGCAAAGTAGCTTGCCAGAAAGCAGGGACATAAACTAACGTGAATTTCTTGCGTAGACTTTTTAACCGCGGGAATCCAGCGGATGAATTTGACGAAATGAACGACGCAGAACGATTTTTGATCGTCGGCCTGGGCAATCCCGGCCGCAAATACCGGGGCAATCGGCACAACATCGGCTTTATGGCGGTGGATGCGCTGGCGGCTGCCTACAATATTCAAAGCAGCAAGGTACAGAACAGGGCGATTGTGGGGAACGGCCGTATCCAATCCAAGCCTGTCATCATTGCCAAGCCGCAAACCTATATGAACAACAGCGGCGACGCCGTTGGCCCACTGGTTCGCTACTACAAAGTACCGCCAGAGAACGTTCTCGTGGTGTACGATGAGCTGGATTTGCCCTTCGGCACCATCCGCCTGCGCGAAAAAGGCGGCTCTGGTGGGCACAACGGCATGAAATCCATCATCAATCACCTGGGGCAGGGATTCCCCCGACTGCGGCTGGGCATCGGCCGTCCCGCAGGGCGAATGCCCGTGCCTGCCCACGTGCTGCAAGATTTTGGCAAAGACGATCGGCCGCTGCTCGACGACGTACTAGCTGAAGCCGTCCGCGCCATCGAAACTTATTTGCGTGATGGCGTTCAGCTAGCCATGTCCCGGCACAATGGTTCGCTTGTAAACGAAGATTAGCGAAATGTAATTGAGTAATTAGTAATTGGGTAGTTGAACAGCCCAATAACTAATTACCCAATTACCCAATTACTCACACATGACAGTTTCTGGACTCCTTGACATCTTCAACGAACTGCCTGCTTTTGGTCAGCTAATGGCGGAACTGGATGAGAAAAAGCTGATTCCGGCCTTGACCTTGCCGACGAGTGCTAGGACGGCCGTTCTCGCCCAGCTCTATTTGCAAAGAAACGTCCCTGTCGTGCTGATCACAGGCAAAGTGGAGTCCGCTGCCGCCTGGATTCAGGCACTAGAAATGTGGCTGCCCCCCGGTGATGTCATGCGCCGCTTGCCAGAGCCAACTCCGCTACCTTATGATCGCGGCCCGTGGAGCGAACGCTGCCGCGCCGACCGCCTCACCGTTCTCACCCGACTGATGGCCGGGCAGCATCCGCAGCTACCTGCGCCGGAACAACCGCCGCTGATCGTCACCTCGGCGCGTGCCTTTTTGCAAAAAACGCTGCCCAAACGACGCTTCATAACCAGCACGCGCGTGCTGCGCGTGGGGCAAATCATAGAGTTGGAAAAAATAACCGCCAACTGGCTAGGCATTGGTTATGAAGAAGTCAGCGTGGTGGAAGCAGCCGGGCAGTTTAGTCGTCGCGGCGGCATTATAGACGTCTTCCCCATCGCCACGCCGTACCCAGTGCGGATTGAACTGTTTGGCGATGAAATTGATACGATGCGAACCTTTGATCCGGCGACGCAGCGCTCCATCGAAGTAAATGGCAGTGCCAAGACAGACACGATCATCGTGCCGCCTACGCGGGAAGCCTTACCCAGCGTGGCTGCTGACTTTGCCCTCTCTCTAGAAGACGAACGGGAGCTGCAGGCGGAAGGGGCTAGCCTTCCTTCATGGCGCGATGACATTTCTGATTTACGGAGCGGAAAGTCGTTCCCGAACCTGGAATATTATTTGCCGCTGCTCTACCCGCAGCCTGCCAGCCTGCTAGATTATTTGCCCAACGAGGCGCTGGTGGTGGTGGACGATTGGGTTGAACTGGAAACGGCCGTCTCCGAACTCCACCAACATGCCGACCAGATGGCAAACGAGCAGGTGAGCCTGCCGTCCAACTACCAAAGCCCGCTGTTTGCCTGGGAGCAAATTCGGGACGTGCTGAATTGGTGGCAGCCGCTCATTTTGGGGGATGGGGAAGGTGATGAAGCGTTGGAACGGCCGTATTTAGACCTTGCGTCCTCGTTTGAACCAGGGCCACGATACGGGGGGCAAGTACGGCCGTTGCTCACCCAGCTCAAATCGGCCCAGCAAGAAGGGGATCGCGTGGTGGTGCTCAGCCAGCAAGCTGCCCGCCTGCAAGACCTCTGGCGCGAAGAGTTGCGCCGCGAAGATTTTCGCGCCATACCCCCAGAAAGCCTCATCCTGCGCGGTGGTTTGACAAGCACAGGCAACGGTGATGAACGATCGCTTGGTCACCCCGATGAATCTCTTTCCGATTTACCAAAACCGGGCTCTCTCACCTTTGTCCAGGGGGCGTTGCCTGAAGGCTTTGTATTGGTACGGCGTGAAGACGACGAGATTTTGCTCGATTTGCTCACCGATGCCGAGATTTTTGGCTGGAATCGTCCCGCACCGCGCCGCTGGCGTTCACCACGCCCCATCGCCCCAGAAGCTCGCTTTGCCGACATTACTGCCGGGGATTATGTAGTCCATCTGGAGTACGGCATCGGCCGATTTGCTGGCTTGGTGAGCCGCAATATTGGCGGTATGCAGCGGGAATATTTGCTCATGGAGTATGCCAACGGCGACACGCTCTACGTGCCCGCTCACCACGCCGACCGCTTGAGTAAATGGGTAGGCTCAGACGAACGGCCGCCCACCATGCACCGCCTTGGCGAACGCTCCTGGACAAAAGCCAAAGCCAAAGCCCAAAAAGCCGCAGACGAACTGGCCGACGAGCTGCTAGACTTGTATGCTATCCGCGAAACGATTGCCGGACATGCCTTCTCGCCCGATAGCGAATGGCAAGCGGAGCTAGAGGCCAGCTTCCCTTATCGGGAAACCGAAGACCAATTGCGCGTCATTGCCGAGGTAAAGACAGATATGGAGCAGCCACAGCCAATGGATCGGCTGATTTGTGGCGATGTGGGCTACGGCAAAACGGAGGTGGCTTTACGTGCCGCCTTCAAAGCGGTAATGGACAGTAAGCAGGTGGCCATTTTGGTGCCGACGACTGTTTTAGCCCAGCAGCATTACAATACGTTTTATGAGCGGTTACGGCCGTTTCCCGTCACCGTGCAAATGCTCTCCCGCTTTCGCACCCAAGCCCAGCAGCAGCGGATTGTGAAGGAGTTGAGGAACGGCCGTATAGACATAATCATTGGTACGCACCGCCTTCTCTCCGACGATATTTCTTTCAAGGATTTGGGGCTGGTCATTGTGGATGAGGAGCAGCGTTTTGGCGTGGCTCATAAAGAAAAGCTCAAGCAGTGGCGCACTGAAGTAGACGTGTTAACGATGACCGCCACGCCTATCCCGCGCACGCTGTACATGAGCCTCACCGGGGTGCGTAATATCAGCATCATAGATACGGCACCGGCCGAGCGACTGCCGGTGCAAACCTACGTGGGCGCTTTCGACGAGACACGCCTCAAACGTGCCCTCCAGCGCGAACTGGATCGGGGCGGGCAGGTGTTCTTGGTACACAACCGCGTCCAAACTATTGACATCATTCACAGGCAGATTCAGCGGCTGGTGCCGGAAGCCCGCGTGGCGATTGGCCATGGCCAGATGAGCGAGCGACAGCTAGAGCGCATTATGACCGACTTTGATGAGGGTAAGATTGACATTTTGATCAGCACCACCATCATCGAAAGCGGCCTGGACATTCCCAACGCCAACACGCTTATCGTGGATCGAGCCGACCGCTTTGGCCTGGCGCAGATGTACCAACTGCGGGGGCGCGTGGGGCGCGGGGCCAAGCGGGCCTACGCTTACTTTTTCCATGCTCCCTGGCGTACGCTCAATGAGGATGCTCGCTTGCGTCTGGAAACCATTGCCGAGCAAACTGACCTGGGGGCGGGCTACCAAATTGCCCTGCGCGACATGGAAATTCGCGGCGCGGGGGATTTGCTGGGTGGAGCGCAAAGTGGGCATATTTCGGCCGTTGGCTTCGATCTGTACACCAAGCTGTTGGCCAACGCCGTGAAGCGGCGCAAAGCGGAGCGCAAAGGTGAGATGCTGCCTGCCGAACTGCCTGAAGCCACGCTCATTGACGTGCCGCTAGCGGCCTACGTGCCGCCCGACTATGTGCCAGACCCCGCGCTGCGGCTGCGACTCTACCGCCGCATGGCCATGCTGGGTGATCTGGTTGAAATTGATGAGATGGCGATGGAATTAGCCGATCGCTTTGGCCCAATTCCTGATCCGGTGCATCATTTGTTATATCAATTACGTATTAAGTCATTAGCGGAGAGAGCGCAGGTAACGGCCGTAACCACAGAAGCGGGCCAGATCAAAATTCGCCTGCTAGATTTGGAAGGCATTGATCGCTTCCGCCTGCAGCGTTTTCTGGGTGAATCCGTCCGCGTTAGCCGTAAAGCTATCTGGATGCCCCGCGATCTTAGCATCAAAGAGTGGCAGGTAACACTGGTACAGGTACTGGAACGGCTCGCCTCGTTTGAGCGTGATAAAATGAAGATATAAGTATTGTGTATTCCGTTAAATAGCAAATTACGCACAACGCAATACGCAATACGCAACAGGCTATGGATATTAAGTTTTTTGATGACCCGTTTGAAGGGCCAAAGCCGCGGGAAGAGGTAAAAATTAAACAGTTGGGACTGTACATGCACGAGGACAGCCGTCGCGTAGCCGTTGGGTTTGATTTGACACCATTTTTGGAACGGCCGTCCATCCAGGTCACGTTTACCAATGAGAGCGGAGAAGAAGCGGGGTCGCTGCACGTCATCGAGACGTTGCAAACCAACTTTAGCTTGACGGTGCATTTGCGGGATAAAGAGCCAACCGAGATGTATGAAGTAACGGCCGTTGTTTACTACGCCACCCCAGAAACCGAGCGTGTGGATGTGCATACCCTCACCCGCACGCTCAATCGCACCACCCCCGGTGAACAATAGCCTGATATTTTAGCTCAAGGATTGGGGAAATTGCTCAACTTTTCGCACAGGAAATGATTAGCGTGCGAGGAATTTTTTGAATCCACTGGGCGTCAAACGAGGTAGCCTTTATGGTCTCCGGCAAGGTGGGTTCTGAGATTTCTTCAAACATAAATCCAGCTTGAATGAGTCCATTGAAGTAGGTTGATATTTTTCTGTGGTAGGCTCCTACCTTTCCTCGAATACCTTGTCCCCCTGAGTGCCAAAGCCCCTCTTGATTATAGTGCAATACACGGCAGGCGACATAGTTCCCAGCTTTGTCAGCTTCTGCGATTGTTTCGGGTACGGTAAACGGTGATTCAAAGCAAGGGTGTAGCAGGGCGATAATGAAGCGCCCCTTGATTTTCAGTACGCGACTGACAGTATGAAAAATGGGCAAAATATCTGGTATGTCCATTAAGGCCATATTGCAAATGGCGACATCAAATGATTCATCTGCTATTTTGCTTAAAGTTTGCGCGTCATCCAACAGAAATTTGATAGTAAAATCCTTAGATCTTTTTCTGGCTTGTTGGAGCAGCTTGCTTGAGATATCAACGGCCGTTACATTGCCACCACGTTGAGCTATTATGCGAGATAAGTAGCCCTCTCCACAAGCTAAATCACAGACTTCCTTTCCATCCACATCGCCTAGAATTCGAAGAATGTCATTTGTTCGCAAGCTAAAGTGGGAATGTACATTTTGTAATTCTTTGTGGACAAATTTTGTGTAGTAATCATCGATCGAGTCATAAAGAGATTCTGTCATGTTGCCTCCTTTCTACCCAACTAGAGCCAATTGGAGAGCATTAAGTGACAGATTGATCAGAAAAGCCGCCTAGCTAAATACAGTGGCGGCTTTTCAAGGGGAAACTTTGTTTAAGTATTCTCGTTATGACTTTGGTTCTCACACTTCTCCTTTACCGATTACTGATACCTGAATATTGCTTACTCATTCAATTCTCTTTCTTTTTCTGCTAGCCGTTCCAACTTTGACTTTGTTTCACGCCAGGTAATTTTGGACAGCCCCAGCTTTTGCCGAATATCATCTTGTTCCACATTTGCCCGCCAATCACGCATGGTGGACGCCCAACGTAAGTTCTCAAAAGATAGTAGGCCTCGGTCTAAACCAGCTTCGTCACCAACATCGCGCAAAATGTATTCCAGATTTCGTGGGGTGCAGGTAAAAAGCGTATCGGGTGGTTCGTATTGCACCAAATATTCATCTAATATGTCCAACCATTCTGGTTCAAGGTAAAGTTTGCGCTCTTTGTACCGAAGGCGGGGGTTGGCATAGCGTATGAACAGCATGGGCTGTTCCGGCTCTGTGCGATCAATATGATTGGGGACAATAGCCATTGCTTCGCCCTTTTTAATGCCGGTTTGTAGCAGCAAGGTGAGTAAAAGGTGAGGTCGTGCGTCTGGCTTTTGCTCTTGACCGCCCTCGCGCATTCTCTGGGAAACTGCCAGAGCCTTTTCCAGATCTGCCTCACTTGGAATGGTTGGGAGGGGGCTTTTGACGCTGCGTTGGATGACGGCCGTAGACGGATCATTAGGCAGCACCCCAGCACCATGTAGCCAACCAAAGAATACTTTCAGGGTTGTTACCCGCCGGGCATATGATTTGGGGCTGCACGGTACACCCCTTTCTTCCAGTAGCCACTTCAGGAAATCATTCAAATTATTGGTGCCGATTTCGCCAATTGGCTGCCCAATGCCCAAATATTTGCCCAATAAACGAATATCACTGGCAAAGGCTTTCATGGTGTTGATGGCAAACCCTTCGTCACGCATGTGGGTTTCAAACAAACCCAGCGCCGCCTGGATGGAAGCATCGGTTGATAAGGGTGGGGCATCCTGGGATGGGGGTAGTTGATCGGGTGAAATTAAAGGCTGCTGCTCGCTCACGTTGACTCACTCCTTCACAAACAAGTTTCGTATAGGCAAGAAGATTAGAACATTTGAACCAATTTGTCAAGATATGTCCATTAGCATCTAGCACAAGTTATCTTCACAATATCTGAACATCTTTTTTATATGGTAATTCGTGCCGCGTAGTATACGCTGGATGATGTGCATATGACTGAATAGGTGAATGGTTAAGAATGAACTTTTACTAAGAACATGAGAGCAGACGGGTCATGTTGAACATTGCCCGCGTAAAATAAGAGCTTGTTTTGTAAGATTCACGTTTTTATCTACCAACCTTTGCAAAAATTTAGGAGCATTTTTATGAAGAAGAATCATTTAATTAGTTTTTTGCTGGTGTCATTGGCCCTTTTATTGGTTTCAACAGCGTGTGGTTTATTGCAAGAACCAGCGGAACCAAGCGCCACCATTGAAGCGGTTCCTCTGGAAATTGAAGAAGCGGATGAGCCCATTGAGGTGGAAGAGCCTACGCCTGAAGCTGAAGAGCCACCTGTTGAAATTGATGAGGCAGAAGAACCTGAAGAGGAAATGGAAGAGGAAGAAGCAGAAGAGCTAGCTTCCGAAGAAGAGGAAGAGGCGGAACCTGCTGCTGGTGGCTTGTTGATTTTTGAAATTAGCCAAGATGCGTCTGAAGTGCGTTTTGAGTTGGATGAGGATTTGCGCGGGAATCGGATTACCGTTGTCGGGTCAACCGATCAGGTGGCCGGGCAAATAGCCTTGGATCTGAGCGACCTTTCGTCTGCTCAGGTTGGTGAGATTCAAATTAACGCACGCACACTGGAAACGGACAATAATTTCCGTAACCGCGCCATTCAGAATGAAATTTTGGATACGGGTGATTATGAGTTCATTAGCTTTGTGCCAACGGCCGTTTCTGGCCTACCTGCCTCCGCCACAATTGGGGAAGAAATCAGCTTCACCATCGAGGGAGACCTAACAATTCGGGACGTGACCGAAGCTGTGACTTTTAGCGTGGTGGCAACGGCCGTTTCCGAAACAGAAATCTCTGGCACCGCCACCGCGACCGTGTTGCGTGAAACCTATGGGCTTAACATTCCAGAGGTACCCAACGTTGCCAACGTGGAAAACGAAGTGGATTTGATTATTAGCTTTGTAGCGAACAAATAGGTAAGTTCAGGTTCCTTTTCGGAATGAGCAAGAAGTGTGCATGATTTGAGCATTAAGCATACCTCCGAGGTTTACCATACCTCGGGGGTATTTTGGCACAAATTTCGTAGATGAGCCTTTATTTTTACATCTTCTATGTATTGTGGTTGTTAACTACGGAGGAATCGTTGTTTTCATCCATAGTTCTCTTGTTTCCAGAAGAGTGAGATGATCGTTGGATATTGTCAACGATTCGTTTAATTTTAGAATAGACAAGCGGCTCATTAGAAATTGTTGGATAATTATACCGTTTTAATTTTCGATGTAATTTTTCACTGTGTTTGATAATGATCACATTTTCGCCTTGTTTTTCGAAAAGAGTTTTCATCCTTTCTGCCGTGAATTTGTCGAAATCTCTATATTGATTAATTACCAGAATATCATTTGGGGTAAGAGCCTCATGCAATTTCATCGAAAAATCAACTAATTCTTTGGTTCCCTGATAGACTCCAAGCTCTGGCAATGTCGTAATTACAATATTATCAGCTGCAAGAATCGCGCCAACCATATACAAGTCAAGTGCGCCGTGACAATCAACTATCATTTCTCTGATACCATAATGCCGATATACAAAAGAAGCTAAATACTTAAGAAAAAGGGCAATTTCTGATTCGCTCATTCTTGATTCTTTACTTCCTAGAAACATTTGGTTTTCCCTTCGGCTAGGAAGAAAGAAGCAAGTTTCAGTACGCGGACCAAACTTATTATTATCTCCCTCATCAGTAGAATTTTTAAATCTAGAGAGCTGGAGAGGTCTCAAATTTCTGACACCGCCTCGATGATTGTAGCAATATTGGTCTCGAAGCTTACCAAAATCTCCTTCTGAAAGATCAGATAACTTCAGTTCGTTTGCCGATCCCGAAGTTTCGCTTAATTTTTCCTCAATTTTCAATTCCTTAAATTGTGCTAATTCTTTCATTACCGTTGTGTCATGGTCGTGTAAGATGCCTTGCAACTGAAGAGTGAGGCCACGATTGTGGAGATCGAAATCCACTAGTAAAACATCCCTTTTTTCACTTAGATACTCTAATAAACCAAGTGCTATTGTTGATTTCCCAACACCGCCTTTGCCACTGACGATAGCAGTAATTTTTGCATTTTCCTTCACTTTTCTCCAATAATCGGCTGCCACATCTATTTCTGGTTCTTCGTTGAGACTATTAGGAGGCAACGAACTAAATGCTTCTTCAATAAGCCTTTGATCTTCATTTATTTCTTTCGCGTTGCTCCAGGCATTCCAAATTTGCTTTCCTAAGTGCACAAAAGGAACAGATAGAATTGCTACAATTAAGCCCGCAACTACTTCAATTGCAAAGTCATTAGTTTGCAGAAATGACGGTATAACAATAGTAGATATCCCAAAAACTGTAATGAGTGATAACAGTCCCATGAATATCGGGAACCAAGATAGTAATCTACGTAACTCGCCGAAAAAAATTTGTGACATGTTCGTACTCCCTGGTAATGGCATTATCCTGATACCTTTTATCTCTAGCTACGCAGGATAAAAATTGTAGTTGCAAATTTATGCTTCAGATTGCAACACAATAATTTTATTCCGTTTGCTCTACCGTTTGATCCCTAACCTAGGAGGTCAGTTGGCGTAAAGTAATGATAATCTTCAAGGATTTAAAATGTGGAAGTCTTTGACGAGATTTCTATTTGCTAGACTGAGAATAATCCAATCCCAATAGCTCCGCCCCTTCGGAGATATTGCCCTTGTGGGTGGTTTGGTTGAAGATGACCATACGTTTGGTCATCCAAGCGATAAGCGGTTTGAGCGGGGAATTGATGAGACGCATTTTGAGTGCCCCTTCCCAATAATGCCTGAAATATTGGTTACGCCAACGCCAGCGGAGCAGGTTGTAGTACGGTCGTAGCAACCAATGCCCCCGTGACCGCCCCACAAACAAAATATCGTTGATGTCACACATCACCTGGGCTTCGTCATCGCTCATCCAGGGCGTGTTGCCTCGGTTCAGATCCATCTCCACCCAGCCTTCCTGGTTTTTGGGTGGCACGTAGCCCATTTCCAATGCTTTCGGCCAGAGTGGCGTACCAGGGTAAGGCATGTAGACGCAAACGGAGCAGCGCACATTTTCGCTCAGGTCGGACAATGTTTCGATGGCGTCGAACGTTTCTTTGGTTTCATGTGGCTGCTCTTCCGGCATTCCCACAATAAAAGAGCAGTTGGCTTCGATGTGGGGGGCATATTTCACCAAATTACCAATCCCCCAAATAATTTGCTCCGCGTCTTGGTCTTTAGTCATGCGATCCAGCACTTCTTGCGAAGCAGATTCCACGCCGATGTTGACCCATTGGCAGCCGGTGTCGTTCATCCATTGCACAAATTCGGGCTTCAGCAACTGCACCCGCACCTGCCCGCTCCACGGCATCCCGATTTTCTCGACCAGCCGCTGCATCGGCTTGATGCGGCCAAACAGGTAGTCGTCGGCGTAATCTATGGCATCAACACCATATTTATCCTTCAGCCACTCAATTTGGTTGATGATGAACTCGTCGGAATGTTGCCGCCAGGTGCGCTTCATAACAACTTCGTTGTAGCAAAAGCCGCAGCGGAACGGGCAGCCTCGCGAAATGTAAACGGGGATGGCGCGAGTGTAGGGGCCGCTGGGAATAAGGTAGGCTTCTACATCAGTCAGTAAATCCCAACGAGGATTGTATTTGTCTAGGTCTTGGATAAACGGCCGTTCCCTAAAAAACATCGGCATTCCATCATCTTCACGTTTGTAAGCCAGCCCCGGCACGGTAGACCAGTCTCGCGGCGGAATGCGCCCCGCCAGCAGCAAGGCAAACTCTTGTGCCGTCTCTTCCCCCTCGTTGACGATGACAAAATCCACGTATTCTTCTTTCAGCACGTCCATCGGCATGATGGTGGCATGAACGCCGCCCCACACCACGGGGATGCCCAGTTCATGCACGCGCCTGGAAGCATCAATGCAGGGCTGCAGCTGGGGCCCGGTAATGGTGCTAAATCCCACGAATAACGGCCGTTCCGCTGCCACCTGTGCCACAAAATCCTCAAGAAATTCGGCCGTTTCATGGAAAATACGGCAGGTAAAACCAACCTGCTCCAGTGCATCCGCCACATACATAATGCCAAACGGCGGGTACATATCCCGGTGGTTGCGGAAGTTGATGAGAAAGATGGTATTGCTGGCATCTGAGGATTGCTGCGGCAGAGAATCAGGGGAAATTTGCACATCTTGCAAGGTCAACATCGGCTGAGCCATTCGATTTTCCTCTTCCAAAAAAGTTGCTGAATCTGATTCTATCTTACTCAATTTTGGCAATTTGGCACTAATTATCCAGCGTAATTGGCCCGATTGTTAGCCAACTTATCATTTGTCGCAGCGATTCGTAAGCCTCTAATCGTGCCTCAACCGTATCGGCTGCTTCCGCTTTGTTAATATGATCCTGCATTTGCCGAATAGCATACGGTGTCATCGCCAAGACCGCATCTGAGCCGGAGGCTGTGTACTTAACCAAAATGTAGCGGATGAGTGAGGATACAGGAATTCCAGTGTTTTTGCTCAAATTTTCTAACGTCGGCAGTGGATCCACTACGCCATAAAGTGCCACTTCTTCCTTGAAATTTGCGTGGGGGTCATCCTGTTCCCACGAATCTTCATATGGTTTTAGTTCCATCTTTGCCATTCCTTGTTTGTTAATAATGGGCCAATTCGCCAGTTTGTTTGAGATGACGGATGGCGTAGCGCAGGGCGAAGAAGGAGAAGGGGAGGAGGACGGCCGTAAATCCCCCCAACACCAGCAAATCCCCACCAACGTCCGCAATTGTCTCGCCCCGCATCAGTGCCCCACGCAAGGCACGAAGCGCATAAGTGAATGGCAGCGCATAGCTGATGATCCGCAGCCAGCTTGGTAGCAACTCCACCGGGAAAAAGACGCCGCTGAACACATATGCTACCGAGTTGATGAACCAGTTCATCGGATCGCCCCGCTTGAACACGATCACAAACGCCGCCGAAAAGATGCCGTAGCTAACCAAGCTGGACAACGAGACGAGCAGAACGACAACGGCCGTTCCCCAATTCGCTTGTGAGAAATCTGCACCAACGGCCGTTCCCACACCCAATTGCAGCAGCACCAGCAGCATCCCCTCCAGCAGCATCCACGATGACGGCCCCAACAACGACAATGTTACTGGCGTGGCCGTCACCAGCAGGGGCTCGATGGTGCCTTGCAGCATCTCCTCCCGCAGATTGGCAGAAAAAGCGTGGCTGCTCAGCTCCAAAAATTTGGAAAACGCGCCACCGATGATGAGAAAGGTAAAATAAGTGCCACCCTCCACCTGACCAGAGCCAGACCGCTGCAATAGCTGATCCAAAAAGAAAAAGAGCAGTACCGAGATGATCATCCCTAGGTAGCGGGTGACAAAGTTGAGCTTATAGGCCCACGCTAGGCGGAAGTTGTGGGCGATGAGGGCGAGTAATTTTGTAGTGGTCATAATTTTATTACCACAGAGGGCACGGAGAACATAGAGTTTTAGTGATTTTTCTCTATGCTCTCTGTGTGCTCAGTGGCGAATTTTTCTCCACTAAAATGGGCCACAATGCGGCGTAAAGATTCATCATCGGCGCGGTGGTAGCTTTCCAGACGGCCGTTTCCCCCTTGAATCACCGCCACCACCTCAAACCAAACCCGCTCGTCGGCTAGCGCAATGTCGAAGGTAGTCTGCGTCGCCCCGCGCGATATTTCTGTAACCGATTCCACACCGGCTAGGGCTTGCCAATGTTGGGTTAGCTGGTCTGGATTCCCCTCAACCACCAGGCGGAAGAGGGCGCGGCGGGGCAGCAATGCACCGAGTTCGGCGGGCGTGCCGACAGCCTGCACCGTGCCATTGGCCAAAATAATCACCCGGTCGCAGAAATTTTCCATCTCGTACAGCTCGTGGCTGATAAAAACCACCGTTTTGCCTTGCTGGTTTACCAATTCTTCGCGGATGAGTGCCTTCACAAAGTCGCTGGTTTGCACATCCATGCTCTTGGTTGGCTCATCTAAAAACAAAATTGGTGGGTTGTGGATGAGGGCGCGAGCCATGTTGAGCCGCTGCTTTTGCCCGGTAGACAGCGATTGCGTTGGCGCATTGGTTTTGTGGCTCAGGCCGAAGAGGTCTAAAACATCACCAATGCGCTCGGGAATTTGCTCACGCGGCACGTTTTGCATGGCGGCGTAAAATTGCAAATTTTGGCGGGCAGTCAGACGGCCGTAAAAAGAACGTTCATCCGCCGTTACCAACCCAATAGACGCCCGTACCTGCAATGCCCGCTGCACCACATCGAAGCCGTTGACAACGGCCGTTCCCTCCGTCGGGGCCAGCAACGTCGTTAACATCCGCACAATCGTGCTTTTGCCTGCACCATTTGGCCCAAATAAACCAAATAGTTCGCCCTGGTTAACTGAGAAGGTGACGTTAGAAACGGCCGTTACCGATTTCCCTCGGCTTTGGTACGTCTTGCTTAAATTACGAACCTCAATAATTTTCTTCATACCCGTTTTGTAATTCTAAATACTTTCTCGGCTATGTGCCTCATCCGATCCAAATTGATAAGCAAATACCCCAACGGCCAGAACGGGGTTTCCACCAATTTGGGGTAGCGTTTAGCAAGATTGTAACGACGGGGGAAGAAAGAACGAAGCCAAAAGCGCACAATGTCTAACCGTGAGCGAGCCATGCGCTGGGCAATTTTCAAGCCAATGCCGCTGCGGCTGGTCGGGTTCGATTCAGATGCTTCACCCAGTTCAGTTTGGGCGAGCCAATTAAGAAGGGCTTGCGGGCAATCTTCCTGTAGCGAATTTAACGTTTCCTCTGGAATCTCCAAATGTGCATATTTTCCCACGAAAGCAAAAGCGGGATAAATAAATCGAGCAGTCGTTGGCTGCACCAATTGGTCAAAAATTTGCCAATCCTCAAGCTGCATCTTGGCACAAAGCTGGCGGATGTCGTCAATGTGCATGAGACGGCCGCGTTGAATCATCCAGTCGCTAGTGGTGTGGGCGCAGACGTGCAGCAGCAGGGCAGCGGGGTTGGGGATGCGGGCGATGCTTTGTTGCCAATACGGCCGTTCCACACTCTCCCGCCACATCATATCCGCCAACTCATATCCCATGCCCGCATACTCTTCCCGCAGCGCAAAATGACCACCG
>NZ_CBDCWX010000001.1:0-4392 GCF_965223525.1 Candidatus Leptofilum sp.
CCCGTTTCATGATCGGTCATTGGGGCTGCCGCCACGCGACCCAAAATCCGTTCCGCCAGCGTTTGCTTACCAAAATTATCAACACGGCGCACCCAAATACCTTTGTTCGTGCCGCAATCTTCATCCATCACAATCATCTCTTGAGCAATATCTACCAGGCGACGAGTCAGGTAACCAGCATCGGCCGTGCGGAGCGCGGTATCTGCCAAACCTTTACGAGCACCATGCGTCGAGATGAAATATTCCAGTGTATCTAAGCCTTGCCGGAAGTTTGATTGAATGGGCACCGGAATAATTTTGCCCTGAGGATCAGCCATCAAACCACGCATACCGGCTAGCTGCGTAATCGGGCCAAAACCACCTTTACCTGCACCAGAAAGTGCCATAACGGCAATTGGGCTGGCAGGATCCATAGCATCTCGCACAGCTTTCTCAACCTTGTCTTTGGCATCATTCCACTGCTCAATGGTGCGCTGATACTGCTCTTCTTCAGTCAGCAGGCCACGGCGGTATTGCCGATCAATTTCGTTTACACGCTGCAACGCTTCATCCAAAATCCCTTGCCGTTCATCGGGAATGGTCAAGTCAGCCACAGCAATGGTTGTCCCTGAAACGGTTGCATACCGGAAGCCAATATTCTTCACAGCATCAACCATATTGATAGTCGCTTCATCACCCAGCAAGCGATACACACGGTTGATGAGCGCATTCACACCGCCCTTGTCCAGCACCCGATTTACAAAATGGAACTCTTCTGGGAGCGTCATGTTGAAAAGAACACGTCCTGGAGAGGTCTCGATGACGCGGCGGCGCGGCTTGCCATCAGCATAGCGCGTGTGGTCTTCCTTAAAGTAGGTTTCTACTTCCAGCTTGATTTTGGCATGAATGTCTACATAACCCAACTCGTAGGCGGTTTCAACTTCTTCCATGCTGCCAAAAGTATTGCCTTCCCCGTGACGGCCGTCTACTACCAGCGTCAGGTAATACACACCCAACACCATATCTTTTGACGGCCCTACAATGGGCTGACCATCAGATGGCTTGAGCAGATTGCGCGTGGCCATCATCAACTCTTTTGCCTCGGTCACCGCTTTTTGCGAGAGTGGTACATGCACAGCCATCTGGTCGCCGTCAAAGTCAGCATTGAAAGCGGCACACACCAGCGGATGTAGCTGGATGGCCTTGCCCTCAACCAACATTGGCATGAAGGCCTGGATACCCAAACGATGCAAAGTCGGCGCACGGTTCAATAAAATCGGCCGTCCCTGAATCACCTCTTCCAAAACTTCCCACACTTCCGGGGGCTGGCGCTCAATGAAGCGGCGCGCGCCCTTCACGTTGCTGGCATAGCCATATTCCACCAGTTTGCTAATAACAAATGGACGGAAAAGCTCTAGAGCCATTGTCTTTGGTAAACCACACTGGCCTAATTTCAGCGTTGGCCCCACCACGATAACGGAACGGCCGCTGTAATCCACACGTTTACCCAACAAATTGCGCCGGAAACGTCCCTTCTTCCCCTTGAGCATGTCAGACAGCGACTTCAGCTCACGGCGACCCCGACGACTGAGTGCCTTGCCCCGCTGACTGTTGTCAATCAAGCTATCTACAGCTTCTTGGAGCATCCGCTTTTCGTTGCGAACAATCACATCCGGCGCACCTAGTTCTAGCAAGCGCTTGAGGCGGTTATTGCGGTTAATGACACGCCGATACAGATCGTTCAGGTCAGAGGTGGCAAAACGGCCGCCATCTAACTGAACCATCGGGCGCAAATCAGGGGGAATAACGGGCAATACCGTCAAAATCATCCATTCAGGACGATTGCCACTTTTACGCAGCGATTCCACAACCTGCAAACGCTTGGTAGCCCGCTTGGCAGCCTGCTTGGAGCGCGTCGTACGAACTTCACGCCACAACTCACGAGACAGCTTATCCAAATCCATCTTCTTCAAGATGTCATAGAGTGCCTCAGCACCCATATCGGCACGGAAAACATTACCAAATTTACTTTTCAGTTCACGGTAATCGTTTTCGTTGAGGAACACCATTGGCTCCAGACTCTCTAGCTGTTCGCGGTTGGCCTGCGCCTGCTGGCGCAAACGGGTGAGTTTTTGCGTCAACTCGTCCCGCATGTCTACACTTACAGCTTCAGCCTCCGTGCGTAGCTCCTCAATTTCTTTCTGCATGGTGGCTAAATTGCTTTGATGATCTTCTTCGCTCTCTTTTTGCACCTGTGTTAGCCGCTCAGAGGTAACTTCTTGCACCAAAACGCTGTGCTCGCGGCCAACCGTTTCGCCCTCTTTAACGATGACGGTCTCACCAAGAACAATGTCTTCGCTAGCGGCAGAGCCTTTCAAATTTTCTAGGCGGCGCTCTACAGCTTGCGCTTCATTTACAACGGCATCTGTTGCTGCCGATAAGCGATCATCAAACGATTCATTTTGCTCTTGCAACTGTGCTTCCAGCTCTTGCAAACGAACTTGGGCATCTGAAGTTGCATCACCAATATTGGACTGCAAATCTTCTTCAAATTTGAGTTCAGCTTCTGCCAACTCTTCTTCCAGGCGCTTCAATGCCCGCTGACGAGCTTCTTCATCAACACTGGTAATCACATATTGGGCAAAATAGAGAACGCGATCCAAATTGCGACGAGAAACGTTCAGCAACAGCCCCATGTGGCTGGGAACACGGCGCGTGTACCAAACGTGAGCCACAGGCGCAGCTAGTTCGATATGCCCCATCCGCTCACGGCGAACGGCCGAACGAGTCACTTCTACCCCACATTTGTCGCAAACGATCCCTTTGTAGCGAACGTTTTTATACTTTCCGCAATAACATTGCCAGTCACGCGTTGGACCAAAAATAGCTTCACAAAACAAGCCATCTTTTTCTGGCCGCAGGCGACGGTAGTTAATGGTTTCTGGTTTTGTAACTTCTCCGTAGGACCAAGACCGCATTTGGTCTGGGGATGCTAAACTAATGCGTAACGAGCGGAATTCTGTTGTCTCCACCAGGTGACCTCCCAAATAGAATAAAGCTCCAACCCTAAAATAAAATGGTACATCTTACGTATTGTGCACGAGCAAAAATGGTTCCCTTTTATCAATCCGTAAACACGGAAAAAGAGCGTATGGTCTGATCAGGACCAACGCTCTTAAAACGTCGTGGCAATTTTTATTTATGTATGGCGATTATATCGGTACCCGTTAATTAGTCAACGCTATTACATAAGAATTACGTAAGTATGTGCAAGCGGAAAATTATAAAGGAAACGGCCGTTTCTAGCAAGTCCCAATTTTCAAAACAGACTAATCACCATCGTTGAGTGGCTGCACCGTTGCACCACAAAATTCGCAGGTGTAGACGGTAACGCCACGCGGCTGTTCCGGGATGGCTGCAAAGCAATTCGGGCATTGCTCCGGGAAGCTAGCACTGGTAATTTCGGCCGCTTCCAATTCATCCAGATATTCGTCTGAGCGATCGCCGTCAATTTCACCAGATTGAATACGGTTGATCATGGCTGCCCAATCTTCTGATTCCTGCCCATCCAAATGGAAGCGGGCGCGTGAGAGATCGGCAGTGGCGGCAAAAACCAGCTCCAAAATGTCATCCTTGCCCATGCCCAGGAAGCCGCCTTCCTCTTTATGCACAATTTGGTCAATTTCATGCACTTGCACGGCAATGTGCAGCTTTTGCACCATTTCTGAATCTGCCTTGAAGAGGCCAAATCGCTTTTTGGTCACAACCTCTTCGCGCTGCTCAAACAGTAGCCGCTGGTCGGTGAGGAAGAGGTAGCCTTCTGGCCCCTCATCTCCATCCTGGTGCCATTCAGCCTTTACGGCCAACAGTGGCCCCTCCGCTTCTAGCAGGCGAATCTCCTGGGAACCAGCCATCAAATCCAACATCTTGCCAACCTGCCCCAGAGAATACTCAATCTGGTAAAGCTCTGTTTGCATCCCGTCGTACAGGCCATCCAGGGCGCGGCGTGCAGCGGTGATGCGGCTACCCAAACTGTCTACCGATTTATCCACAGCTTTCACAACGGTTGCATTGGCTCTGCCTAACCGATTCACCTGCCGCTCAGTCTGATCTAGCTCCCGATCTAGTCGGTTGACCTGCTCTGTAATTGCTTTTTCTACGCGGGGGCGCAGTTCATCCCATTGATCGTCGAGTGCTTCAAGCTTGTCTTCTAACTGGCCAGAGTGAACGTATCCTCGGTCTCGAAGTGCTTCCAGGTCAAAAGGCAGACTGGTGAGTTTGTTATCAATGTCGCCAACGGCCGTATAAATATCCTCTAACTGCGCTTGTGATTCCAGCCGCTCAAATTTGTCCTGAATGCGGTCAATTTTGGAGGCCAATTCGGCAGAAACGGCTGCTGCGGCACCTGTGCGG
>NZ_CBDCWX010000002.1:0-4758 GCF_965223525.1 Candidatus Leptofilum sp.
AGGTATGGGAGTGGGATTATTCAGGGGCGGTTGCCGGCATTTTTCGTACCGTTGGCTCCATTGTGGTGTGGGGGGCGATGCTGTTGGTAGCTGGCGGTTGGGGCAAAAAGATCGCCGGCAAATGGCTTAAAGACGAACCTTTGCTTATCCAACTGTCGTTGGAAATCATTTTGGGGATGGGGGCGCTCTTTTTGCTGATGTTGGTTTTGGGGTTGGCGGGGCTGATTCGACGCTGGTTGGTGTGGGGGCTGTTTGTGGCATTAGGCGGGGTAGCATGGCGAGAATGCCGACAGTGGGCAACCGCATTATGGACAAATCGCCGGCAACTCATCCCCCCAGCCGAAACAACCCAACAGAAATGGCTTAAAATCTTCATCGCCATCAACTTGGGCTTGGCTTTTCTGCTGGCGTTATCTCCCGATATCTCCTTTGATGCCCATTTGTACCATTTGGCAATGCCCAAAATTTATATCGAACAAGGCGCTGTCCGCCACTTTTTCGATATGTTTGTGTTTGGCTTTCCCCAAATGATGGAGATGTTGTACACATGGGGGATGGCGTTGTGGTCTGACCAAGTTCCGCCTTTATTGCATTTTGCCTTTGGGGCGATGGGATTATTTTTGGCAGGGGGCATTGCCAACCGCTACTTTAGCCGCAACGCAGCATGGTGGTCGGTTGCTTTGCTTTGCTCTGTGCCTACATTGACCGGCTTGTTAAGCGTTACCTACACTGATTTGGGTTTGATGTGTTTGGCGACGGGGATGATGTACGCCTTTTTGCGCTGGCGGGAGGGTTGGCAAGCGGGCGAGGAGCAGATGTTTTGGCTGGCGCTTGCCGGCATTCTCACCGGCTTGCTAGGCAATATCAAATACACTGCGGTGACGATGGCGTTCTCTATGGCGGGCGGCATTATTGTTACCAGTTGGCGGAGCGGTTTGAAGGGAATGGTGAAACGATTGGTGGTTGTGGGGGGCATTGCCGGCATTCTGGTGGCGCCCTGGCTGGCAAAAAATGTGTGGCAAACAGGCAATCCCGTTTACCCGTTTTTTCTGGACGAGGCAAAATATTGGGATGCATGGCGAGGGGATTTTTACGAAGATGTACAAACTGGCTTTTACTACACAGAACCAGCCCGTCTGCTTTATGTCCCACTTGAATTGTCGTTGTTTGGCACCGAAGGCACCAACTTTTACGACGCCACTATTGGTCCATTTGTGATTGGTTTGGCATTTCTATTGCCGTTGGTGTGGGGCAAAATACCTAAAAAAAAACGGCAAATTGTTGGCTATTTACTCCTCTTTTTCAGCATAAGCTATCTCTTTTGGTTATTGGGTGTAGCACGTTCCAAATCGTTGGCGCAAGGTCGGCTGCTCACCTTTATTTTGCCTAGCATCGCCATCATTTCTGCCATTGTGTTAGATTATCTGCCCCAAGTAAGAGCGTCACTTGACGTGGATTGGATGAGCCGAATCATGATCAATATCGGTTTGCTGGGTATTTTGCTGACAACTACCGCCACTTTTTTGGGCAGAAATCCATTGCCGGCAATTATCGGTTTAGAACCCCGTTTGGCATATGAAACCCGGTTGATGGGAGCGTATCGGGCGGCGTTAGAAGAGGTGAACCAATTGCCGGCAAACGCCAACGTGTTGTTTTTGTGGGAACCTCGAATATACCCTTGCCAACGCCAATGCAATAGCGATGTAAACCTGGACGAGTTACTGCACCACGTTCAGGGACAAGGGCAACATGCAGAAGAAATTGCAAATGCTTGGCGAGAGGAGGGTTTTTCCCACGTTTTGCTCCATCAAAGTGGGCTGAATTTTATCCAAGATGAGGAAAATAGCCCCATTAAAGCAAAAGAACAAGCGGTTATTGCTGAAATCAAGACCAACCAGTTACAGCAAATTGACTCAATTGGCATGGGTAGTTATGTACTGTACCAATTGTTAGATTAAGTGCCGAAAGAGCCAGTATGGAACCGCTTTTAACCCCAATTCGCCAACGATCACATTTGCTTGATTTTGCCGGGCAACTGATATTTCTTTTTTGTTTGGTAGGCTTTGCTATCATCGCCTACCTGGCTGGCGGGGTAGATTTTCGTGGCTACTATGGAGCGGCAACTCTTATTTTGCAAGGCGGCAACCCTTACGATTATGCGCAACTTGCCTCTGTTTTAGAAGAGGTAACGGGATATGCCGGCAATAACCCCTTTTTTTATCCCCCTTGGTTTGCATTACCATTTTTACCTCTGGCTTATTTGCCATTTCAGGCGGCACGGGCAATTTGGCTGATAATCAATGTGGTTTTATTCATTGCCGGCTTAGAACTTTGTCGTAAAGCATTAAATTGGCACATCTCTGGCTGGCGACGTTGGGGATTGTATTGGCTGACAACTGTTGTGTTTGTCGTTTACTGTTTGCGTAGTGAACAAGTGGGCATTTTGCTGTTTTTTGGATTGGTTTTGGCGTTGGTCAATTATCGGCAAAACCGCCCAGTTTTGGTTGGATTTGGCTTGCTTTTGGCATTATCCAAACCCAACATCACCATTTTGCTTGTGGTTGTGCTGGTGATCGTGTTGTGGCGATGGCAACGGAAAAGCTTGGTGGCAACAGTAGCTTGGGGGGCAGGGGCTTTGTTGGTAGCAACGGTTATTATGGGCGCATGGTGGAATTTTGACCGAACGGATTTTGGCAGTGGGCTTCAGGTAGAACTAGATGGCACGGCAGGGGTGTCGGCAGTTCGAGTAAATACGACATTGCCAGATTTTTTGCAGTTTGGGTGGGGGGTAGAGAATGGCAACATCGTCACGTCGATCATCATCTTTGCCGGCATTGGTGTTGCCGCCATTTTATTGTGGTTATTAAAACGGCAAGAAGGTAGCTTGACTTTACCTGTCCTCTCGTCAGCTCTACTTATTTTTAGCTTGGCATTTACCCCTTATGCCTTGCAATATGATTATGTACCGTTGATTTTGCCTGTTTTTTGGGTGATCCAGAAAATGCCGGCAATGCCCTCCCGTTGGCAATGGGCAGTAGGCGGGTTGCTAACGGCTGGTTTTTCGGTTGTCTTGTGGCAAACCGATGCCTATGAAGGGTATTGGTTATTGTTGGGCGTTAGTGGCGCTTTTATGCTCACTTTAGCCCAACAAAATAGCCGAATAACGACCCGATTTGGCTGGAAATAAATAGTATGAGTAGTTCGCAAGGTATTGTAACAACAACATTTAAGAAGAAGTTAGCGGCGATTGCCGGTATTCTCTTACTGTTTGCGCTAGTAACCATTGGCGTGCAAACTCAATTTACCAGCAAAACGCCCGGCGCCAACGACTTTTATCCCCGATGGAAAGGAGCGCAACTCTTCTTTCAAGAAGGTATTGACCCCTACTCTGAAGAAGCGACATTGGCAATTCAACAAACGCTTTATGGCAGACCAGCAACGCCAGAAGAAGACCAAGCGCTGTTTGTGTACCCTTTTTACACCGTCTTGACGTTATTTCCCCTCGTTTGGTTGCCCTATAGTTGGGTGCAAGCCATTTGGCTAAGCGCCCTGATTTTTTCATTAGGGGCTTCCCTCTTCATCATTTTAGATTATTTAGGCTGGAAAATGAGCCTGCCAACGATGGCAGTAGCCCTCATTTGGATGATCGTTATGTATAACAGCTCTCGAACGGTCATCATTGGGCAATATGCCGGGCTGATTTTGCTGTGGCTGGCAGGTTGTTTGTGGGCATTGAGACAGAAGCGGGATGGGCTTGCCGGCATTCTACTTGCCCTTACTACCATCAAACCCCAGATGATATTCTTGGTTATTCCTGCTTTGGCAATTTGGGGAATTGGACAAAAACGGTGGCGATTTGCCGGCATTTTTGCCGGCAGTATGCTGGCTTTAGTTGCCGTTTCCTTCCTCATGCACCCCAGTTGGCTACAAGGGTTTATCCATCAACTAACCAGTTACCCCAGCTATACAGATATTGGCTCGCCGTTGTGGGTGATTACTGGCTACTATTTTCCACAACTGGGCAAACCTGTAGAATGGGGCTTTATTTTGCTCTGCTTAGGGTATCTGTTTTATCAGTGGCGGCGATTGCCGGCAGTTTCAGCCGGATCGGCAGAGTTCACTTACCTTATTGGCTTAACCTTAATTATCACCAATTTGGTCGTCATCAGAACAGCCACCACAAATTATATTGTTATGTACATACCTCTTCTCTTTTTACTTCAATCTGTTGAATCGAGATATGGTTCACTATGGACGATTTTGTTTTTTGTGGTTACTGTAATTGGTACTTGGGGCTTGTTTTTGTACACAGTTGCCGGCATTTGGGAACATCCGATCAACTATTTGCCTTTGCCGTTTGGCTTGATGTTTATATTTCTATTGTGGGGTAAAAAACGGCTCATTTCCAAAACCCAAACAGAAAAGGAGCATGTTGTAATCCCCTCATGAAAAAGAATTGGGTTGGGAAAGTAGCCAGCGGGTTACTTCTGATTTCTGCGGTAATTATTTTAGCCTATTTCATTGCCCCATATGTGCCAAAATTGGCAGATTTTGACCAAACTTTCTATCCTGCCGTCCGATACTTTATTACAGGGAAAAACCCATACCAAGCTGATTACAATTTAATGGTAGAGGATGTGCCGTCAACCTTCTTCAACCCAGCCTGGACTTTGTTTATTCTGGCTCCCTTTGGCTTATTTTCGTTAGAAATCGCCCGCGCTTTGTGGATGTTTTTCTTGGTTGGCATGACATTTGCCG
>NZ_CBDCWX010000003.1:0-13009 GCF_965223525.1 Candidatus Leptofilum sp.
TGACGAAGCAACCACCCAAGCCGTGGTGCAAACCATTGCCGATAGTTGGGCTTACCGGGACGTGGGCATCGGCCTTCAGCCCGGTCGTTGGCCAATTGCCACGCTGGACGGCTTTACGGTGGCGCAACCAGCCACCTTTGCCTACCAGCAGGTGGGTAGTTGGGAATGGTTTGGGGCGGGGACTACCACCTTCGTCGCGCTACGCACGGAGCCAACCACGCTGGATACGCGGGGCGTTGTCACCTCACTGGTGCGCGATGCAGGCGCAGACGTGCAGAACTTTGAGGTGGGGGAGCCGTATGAATTTCCGCTGGGGGGCTTGCTCTGGCTGCGGGTCGATTTTAGCTATGAGGACCCAGAAGCCGGTACGGTGTGGGGCTTCCTCATGGCGCGGGTCGAGGACGGACAGGACATCGTGGCCTGGGCCGAAGCACCCGCCAATCAATATAACCAGCTAGAAAACAGCGTCTTCCTCACCATGATCGCTGACCTCGCGTTGCGCTAGAACTCCCATCTGTCATTCTGACCGTAGGGAAGAATCCCGCAAGAATACAGTTGCCAACTAGTCCACTGAGCAAAGAGTCCGGCAGTTGTGACTTGGTAGGGATGCTTCGTTGCACTTGGCATGACGAGGGGTAGGGCTTACGGCCGTTCGCTATCCACCAATTTTGGCAAGGGCCCAGTTTGTAGATGGGTCATCACCGCAGTAAGGCGTTTGGATAGATCGCGAAGCTGCGTGAAGCTGATTGGCTTGTGCAAGACGAGATCAGCCTGATTACGCAGTTCTTCCCCTCGGCGCGTATCGGCAGTGACAATGATAAACACGGTATGTTCAAATCGGGGTAGTTTGCGAATCTCCTCGAGCAAACGATCGCCGCTGTAAAATGGCAGATGAACATCCAGCACAATTAAATCAGGGGTTTCGGTTGCCAAATAGTGCTTAGCTGTTGAGCCATCGGCCACGCTGGTGGTGCGGAAGCCAGCAGCCGTTAGGGCAAGCGTGAAAATTTGTGCCAAGTCGGGAACATCTTCAACGATTAGTGCGCGAGGGGTTTTCATTCAAATTCCCTTTGTGAGTCAGTTTGCAAGGTACTTCTCTGACACGGGAATTGAGAGTGAGTCACAAAATGACTATCAGGCAACGGCCGTTGCGCCACCCCGCCTGTTATCGCCTGCGGCAACGAGACGGCCGTCTGCCGTACGAGAAACAGAGTGCGCCCCACCAAAATAAATGCTGCGTACCGGCCACCGATTTACATCATATCCAATATTTTCTAATTGGTTTAAAATTTCTTCTTGAAAACCAAACTCGCATTGTAAAACTGCCTGAATCTTAGAACCAGAATTCTCAGCAGATGTTGCATCAAGGTGAAATCTTGGTGCGTTTACTGCTTCGTTAAGAGACATCTTGAAATCAAGATAATTAATTAACACTTGAATAATTGCGCTTCTGATACGCTCACTTCCCCCACTTCCTACAACTAAAAAAGGTACCCCACTTTTCAAAACGATAGTAGGAGACATCATAGTAGGTATCCTTACTCCAGGTTCCCAATTGTGAAAACCATTTGGATTAAGATCACTTTCACCGAGAATGTTGTTGGGTATAAATCCTGTTTCAGGAACAATAAAACCCGCAGTTTCACCTGCTGTTGTGGTTATGCTTACCGCTAAGCCATCTTTATCTATTACACTTAAATGACTTGTATTGCCGGCACCATTTGACTCTTGGACAACGGATGTGGGTTTGTTATTTATAAGGGCATGTTTAATTTCATTAAAGAATCTGTTGATAAAATTATTGCTTAAGAAGTAGGCAATTGCTTCACTGACGGATCGTTTTCCTATAGCGTTATCCCAATAAGGTCTAGCTCTGAGAGTTGCAGCCATAACTTCACGAAAAATTTGTGCATGTTGAACAGATCCAAATTCGACATTCTTAAAATTGATACGATTAAGCAAATTTAGTGAGAAAGCAGTAAGTATCCCACCAGTAGAGCAAGGAGGGGGCAGCAATATCTCATATTCCCTGTAAGAAATTCTTATTGAAGGAAATCTAAAAACATTGTATGAAACAAGATCTAATGCTCGTATCAGACCTCCATTTTGCCTTTGATCGTTGATAAATTTATAAGCTAGTCCATGATTCCGAAATAGCTTGTTATTCACAAGTGTTGTCCAATTTTCTCTTCGCGCATATTTGACCCCTTCTTGTGCTAATTGTTCTAGCGAAAAAGCAAGACCAGGAATTTTGAAGAATTCCTGAGATTTAACAATGTGACCATTTGGGGCGAAAATTTCTTGCATTTCTGGTGTGTGTGTGAATATTGGACCTAATAGTTTACAAGTGTCTGCTTGGAACTTGGCAATGCTTATTCCATCAGTAGCTAGAGATATGGCTGGTTCTAGGAGGATTTCTAAGGGTAATCTGCCATGATCTGCTGCCATTTGGCACAAACCAGCAATGTTGCCAGGAACTGCAACAGACGCTCTACCCACGAAAAAAGATTGCTTGCTACTACCGAAATCAACCTCAACTGAATTGAAATCTAAACTTTTATCAGAATGTTTGTTACCTTCAAGACCTGGCATTGCACTGAAGAAATCGTAAACTAAACTTCGACCATTCTGGCTATCGTAAATATTGGCAAAGCCCGATCCCCCAAGATGGACAACTCCAACCTCGGAAACAAATGAGGCAAAGGTGGCTGCTATAGCTGCATCTACTGCATTTCCTCCTTTTTGTAAGATATAAGCTCCTGCATTAACAGTATGTTCCCCGCCGGCTGCAATGATCCCGTTCATAATTATTTAGTAATTTCCTTAGTATTCATCAGTGTCCATCTCCTAACCCTAAAGAATTGACCAATCATCCCAATATACAGGGGTCGCAGGGGACAAAAATTCTGCTTCTAGAACTATAGAGCAGTTTCTGAGTAAGTTGATGGCACGAATAGGATTTTTCCCTACGATCATGATGCCTACTTGGTTAGGGCCATAGGTCAAAGTTGGCGGTATTGTAATAATTATTCCCTCTCCTTTCGTTTCATCAAATAGCAAACCAGAATCTTTTAACTTGCGCTTAATGGACTCGAAAGAATTCGAGGGAGCGTTAGGACTTGGGGTGTGGAGATGCAATGAATCTTGGGTAATTACTGAGATATTTAGAGGTAAGTTCGGCAGATCAGGAGTGTCAATATTGTTACCTTGAGTTATCGAATAAAGAAGATTTAAGGGAGACACTACAGCTGTTTGTCTAGCATTACGCTCAGCAATATAAAGTTTCTCATTATATCGGCTGATCATCCAATCGATATTACCAAAACCACGAAATCCCTTTTTTCGCCACTCTTTTGTCAATTCCTCAATATATTCTTCGATTATTGGGATGAATTTATTAATTTTTGAATTACGAATTGGATACATAAAGCCAGTAAATTCTCTTTTGTTGGTTAATATTTGCCCAGTGTGTGCAACGATATGCGTTTTGAAATCATCGACATAGAATAATGAACCTGGAGATGCATATAATTCAAGTAACTCACTGACCACAAATTGGAAGGAATGACTATCATCTGCAAACAAGTTCATTCTATCTATAAAATCGTTTAATGATAAAAGCTCACGAGTTTCATGCACGAAGTACTTATTATTTATCTGCTCAACAGTGATGTTGCCAAGACCCCCACCACTTCTTGCCTGACGAATGAATAATTTATTAGACAAAAAATTTTTATTATCTTCATTCAAAAATCCCACAATAGATTCCAAGAAATTTCTTTTGTTTACCACTTTAGTTTTGGGAAAAGGAATACCCTTATTGGTGCATTCCTGAAACAGCACCGTTTTATCATTCATTTGACCAATGATATCAGTTGGAACTGCTAGGCTTGAGTGAATCCAGTTGTGTTTTTCTGCAGCTTCATAAAATGAATTTGAATGCATATAAGGTTGCAATTTAGGTTTCGATTTTTTAACTTTACTAGCCAGTTTTGGATCAAAAGCCTCGATTAGCTCGAAAATTGTATAGGAGGAAATACTTTGTTGGGACATGTCCTCAGTAGATTCTTCAGAGGCAAATTTTAGAAGTGTAACATTCGAGACCCTCTTTATCTTGCAAATATAATTGAAAAACTCTTCTGGGCAATCAGTTGAAACTGCGACGATGTCACCTGTTTTTGCCATTGCAATTACTCTATTTTGCAAATGCATGCATTTATCTTTTAATGGTCCAATGACACCTTTGCCACTAGAGTTTAAAGCGTCAAATATATTTTGTATATGAAACTCTTTTTGCATAATGATTTCCTTCGCTAAGGTTGGCTAATGTAAATGGGTAATGAATGTCACTTCAAAATAGATTAAGAATAGAAAATCCGAGGAGGAGTTGAAAATATTTTTTTGCTTTGTATCTGGGAAGATGAAACTTAAGATTAGAGAGATGACCCTCCACCGGAAATGAAAAGTTGGCTTAGCTCGATTGGTTGTGCATCTGCAAATAGCTCTTTCATAAAATAATCTCGAAAACCTTCGACTACAGAACCAGTTAAATCTTCTATGATAAAAACACCGGCTAAATACTCTCCCTCACCCTGATTTGTCATTCTAGTACCGATATCCGAGAGGATTAAATATGTTTTGTCAACGATGACAAAGGTGGAAATGCGCTCTGTTTGCATTTTCATTATTTTAATTGATGGATTTCTAGTCCTTTCCCTAATCTGGAGAACCTCATGACAGTGATTAAATTCAACTTCTCCCAATGTCTCGCTAGTCAAATCTATATTGGTGTCAGGCATTTGAATTATTCGAAAATAGGTAAAGAATTTATCCTGTCGCTTATTTAATAGTTCCTCGATTGCAGTTAAATACTGAAGACGCCATGTGCGGTTTGTCTCCTCTACCTCACTTGAGTTCTGTACCTCCAACAAAGATCTGTCAAATTTTTTGTCACTATAACCGGAAATCAAAATTTCCTCTTGGGCTGTATTTACAATTTCCATAACTCTTTTGAAAACCGTTCCTTCTCTGAGTTCTCCCCGGACCCAACGATCATTAACATATTCAAAAGAAGTCCCTATGGCTTTCATGGTTCTATCAATTCGTTGATCAATGATTTCGACTTTATCTTCAATTTTGTCATTATGTCGTGCCAATTTTTCCCCAAAGATAGAGAGCTCTTGTTCAACTAGCTGAGTCAAAGTTTTCCCGCTTTTTGAAACGTAAAATGTACTTAGGACGATTAAAACCGCAAAAGTGAAAATTAAACCATTTTCTAGTTCTATTGACTGTGTTTCTAAATATTCTTCGACAACAACTGCGAAGACAACGCCAGCGACCAAGAAAATGGGACGTTCAAGAATGTGCCTAAATCCATCCATAGTGTATCCTCTCCTAAATTTCTGGAAATAATTTCTTAGTTCTTAGAGGGAAAATAAATAAGAACCAAAAAATTGCTAAATAACGCTATTAATCTTTAAATTACAAAGGTTACGAATATCACACTAAGAGTTATTATATTTCGAAATATAATAATTCGCGATAACGGTAACGAAGGCTCAATTTGTTTGTCAGCAATGTTAATTGATAAAACAGTACCAACGTGGTAGAAAGATAATTTATTCAACTCATATTATATTTAAGGAAGTCTCTATGGATCACAATGCGTTATCTTCTGCTCTGAAGGAACATTTTGAAACAAATTTACCCAGTTATTTAAAGACGCTACACAAAATGGTAGGTATCAACAGCTTTACGGCCAACGCTGCCGGGGTGAATGCCTTAGGGAAGATGACGGCCGAACTGTTTGCCCCGCTTGGCTTTGAAGCGGAGTTCATCCAGTCAGCTATTATGCATTACGGTAAACATCTGGTGCTCACGCGGAACGGCCGTACCAACAAAACCATTGGCCTCGTCTCCCACTTTGACACTGTGTTTCCTGCTCATGAAGAGGAGCGCAACAATTTTCACTGGCGTGAGGAGGGCGACCGCATCTACGGCCCCGGTACGGTGGACATCAAAGGCGGCACGGTTCTCATCTACATGATGCTAGAGGCTTTGCAGCAGCATGCTCCAGAGCAGTTCGACGCCATCAACTGGGTCATTCTCATTGATGCGTCTGAAGAGGCCGAGGCGGAAGATTTCGGCCGTTTGTGCGCCAAGCGGCTGGCCGGGCCCAATACGCTGGGCTGCCTCATTTTTGAAGGCGGCAGCAAGGTGGACGACACGTATCAGATTGTAGTTGCCCGCAAAGGCATGGCAATCTTCCAGGTAAAAACGGAAGGTCGTGCCTCTCATGCTGGCAGTTTCCATCCCAACGGGGCCAACGCGGTGGTGCAGATGGCGCACACCATCCTCAAGCTGGCGGCCATCACCAACTACGAGCGGCAGGTGACGGTAAACGTTGGCACCATGCGGGGCGGTGTGGTGACCAACCGCGTGCCGCACGATGCAGAATCTTGGCTGGAGATGCGCACCTTCAAGCCCGCGGTCTTTGCCGAGACGGTGGACGAGATTTTGGCTCTCAATGGGCAATCGGATGTGCATAGTCCGTTAGACGGCTACGCTTGCTCTGTGGAAGTGAATTTGTATCGTCAAACGCCACCGTGGGCGCGGAATGAGGCCACAGATCGCCTGTTCAGCGTCTGGAAAGAGGCAGGCGAATCGCTGGGATTCGCCATTTTGCCCGAGGAGCGGGGTGGTTTGAGCGATGGCAATCATTTTTGGACGGAGGTGCCTTGCATCGACGGGCTGGGGCCATCTGGGGGCAATGCCCACTGCTCGGAGCGTAGCGAGGATGGCAGTAAAGATCAGGAATTTGTGATGGTCAGTTCATTTGTGCCGAAAGCAACGCTGAATACGATGGCGGTACTCAATTTGATCGGAGCGTTTGATGAGTCGTAGCAAAAAGCGAGGGCGTATGGGGCTTGTTGGTTGGATAATTCTTGGAATATTGGTAGTGGCGGTGGGTACGGCCGTTTGGTACGGCAATCGCATCATTGGGCAAAGCGCAGACAGATTGCTCTATCCACGGCGCACCCAGCCCAGCCAAACTCCCGCCGACTTTGGCCTCACCGCCGAAACGGTGCAATTCACTGCGGCCGATGGCGTGACGATAGCCGCCTGGTTTGTGCCGCCGCCCGAAGATGGGAGTGGCGCGGTACTCATTTACGCACATGGGTTTGGTGGCAATCGGGGCGCGCTGCTGGTTCAAGCCGCCGCCATGCACCAGGCAGGGTATGGTGCCTTGCTGGTAGATTTGCGCAATCATGGTGAGAGTGGTGACGCTATTTCCACTTGGGGCCTAGCCGAAGCGAACGATCTGATTGCCGCCTTTGGCTATCTGCAAACGCACCCAGAGGTGGACTCCGCTCGGATCGGTTTGGTTGGCAAATCAATGGGGGGTGCTGCCGCTGCCTTGGCCGCTGCCCAACTCCCTGATTTGGCCGTGCTGGTGCTGGAAAGCACCTACGCTAGTTTGGAAGAAAACATGGTCAACATTATGCCTAGCATTGCCCGTGCGCCGGGTTTTCTGGCTCCCACCGTGTTCAGCCGAATAAACGCAGCGACAGACGAACCGCTCACCGAGATTCGGACGGCGGATATTGTGCCAAATTTAGCTATGCCGCTGCTGATTATGCACGGCGAGCAGGATCGCATCGTGCCAGTGGCGCAAGGGCGTACCATTTTTGCCGCTGCTAACGAGCCAAAGCAACTGCACACCATTCCCGGCGCGGGTCATCTGAACATCTTCACCGTAGACCCCGATACCTTTACGGCGCAAATGCAGGCATTTTTAGCTGAACATTTACCGTAACCTCGGTGCATTGATTTTAGGCAAGAAAGCAGCAGGAAGGATTGAATGATCTCTTATAATCGACTGGGAACTTTAGCAGCTTGGGTATTGGCATTGGGGTGGTTGGTGGCTGTGGGCGTAAATCTATTTGTTTGGTTTCCGCAAATTCAGGAATTGCCGCCAGGCTTTTGGGACAGCAGCGAACTTTTCTTGGCGTTTGTGCGCGACAATGCACTCTCCTGGCGAATATTTCATGTTGGGGCGACGGTGGGCTTGTGTGCGGCCGTTTTCCTGGTAGGTCATTTAGCAGAGTTGAGGCGTGGAGATAGCTGTGCGCGTGGATTCACCACACTGGGCATTGTGGGGGCTGCCTTTGGCCTGATTGCCAGCCTCATTGACCAGTTGGGCACGCCTGTGGTGGCCCGCTTTGCGCAGGGCAACCCGCTGTTTGTGGCCCAAATTTGGGATTACATGGAGCCGATTCGTGATAGTGGTCTAAAGACGATTAGCTTTGCTTTTATGGGGCTGTGGCTCATTTGGCTGGCGGGCAAGCTGCGGCCAGAATCGCTGCGATTCGGTCAGTTTACCAACGTGGTGGGCATTGCGCTGACGCTGCTGGCCTTGATTGAAGCCTTGGTGCCGCCGCCGCTCGCGTACACCATTGGCGAAACGGGCATTGGCGGATTTGCCATCTTGCTGATTCCTATTTGGGGGTTGTGGCTGGCGCGCTGGTTTTGGCAGCGGGAGCTGGCGGAAGCTGGCAGCGAATGAGCGCGAATTTACCCGAATTGTTTCTTTTCGCGCTAATTCGGGTTAATTCGCTGCAAAAAATGGATGTATTTATTTGATGAAACTATTGAAAACGGCCGTTCGCCTTTTAGCACGAATAGTCACGGGCATCATGGCTCTGGTGCTTTTGCTGGGCTGGTACGCGGCGATGACGGTCTTTTTGTTTTCGCTGCGGGATGAAACGCGCTCGGCAGATGCGGCCATTGTGTTAGGAGCAGCGGTTTGGGGAGAACGGCCGTCGCCCATTTTCCGGGAGCGAATTAACCATGCCGTTCAGCTTTACCAAAACGGCACAGTAGAAAAGCTGATTTTTACGGGCGGCGTGGGCAACCGTGATGAGCTGGCCGAAGCAGAAGTGGGGCGCAATGTCGCTATCGCGCAGGGCGTCAATCCTGATGACATTTTGGTCGAAACAACCTCCACCTCTACGTTTGAAAATCTGCAAAGCGGCCAACTGGTAGCCCAGCAAAATGGGCTAGAAACGTTTCTCATCGTCAGCACGCCCAACCATATGCGCCGGGCGTTGGCAGTCGCCAATGATTTGCAGATGGCGGCGTACAGTTCGCCCACGCGCTCCATTCGCTGGATTAGCCCTGCGACGCGAACTTTTTCTTACGTGCGGGAAGTGGTGGCGTTTTCCGTCTATTTATTGAATTTAGGTTAGTGGCTGGCGGTTAGTGGTAGTTTTTTACTAACCCCTAGCAACCAGCCACTCCAAGGAATAATTATGACCCTCGATTGGGATGCCCTTTTGCAATATTGCATTGATTTTACGCAGCGGCTAATCCAGATGCCGAGTATGCCGTTTGAAGAGGCGCAGCTTGCGGAGCTGGTGGCGGCCGAATTGCAGCGGCTCAATTTTGATCAGGTGTGGATTGACGAGATTGGGAATGTAAACGGCCGTATCCGGGGCACCGATCCATCTTTGGGCGCATTGGTTTTGAACACGCATTTAGATCACGTCGATCCGGGCGAACCCAGCCTCTGGTCTGTGCCCCCCTACAGCGGCACAATCGTTGGCGACCGCATTGTGGGGCGGGGTGCCTGCGACATCAAGGGGCCGCTGGCGGTCCAGGTATACAGCATGGCGGCACTGCTGCGAATGGGCATCCGCCCCCGCCGAGACGTGGTTTTTAGCGGCGTGGTGCAGGAAGAAATCGGCGGCGCGGGTGCAAAACATTGGGTAGAGAACCTGGATTATTCGGTGGACTTGGTGGTTTTGGGTGAGCCGTCAGATAATAAAATTGCGTTGGGTCATCGAGGGATTGCGCAGATGTGGGTGCAGTTTAACGGCCGTTCCGTCCATGCCAGCGTGCCAGAGAAAGGTGTGAACCCCAACTACGCCCTCGCTAAATTTTTGCAGGATTTACAGGCGGCAAAAAGTGAGTTGTCGGCACATGAACTGCTAGGGAAAACCACCGTTTCCCCCACCATTATCGAGGTAGACACCAAAAGCACCAACGTGACTCCCGCCTGGACGCGCGTTTGCCTCGATTTCCGCACGGCAAGCGAGAGCCACCAAAGCCTCTGCGACTTTGTGCGGCGCGTGGCTGGCGCTCAGCCCGTCGTGCTGGAAGATGGTTTTTGCACCACCCCCACCCCTTTTCCCGACTCCGACGAAACAATCTACGGCTTTTACACCCCACCCAATGACGAAAAAGTACAGCGTGCCCAGGCGCTCATCAGTGCGGGCATGGAGTGTGAGGCCAAATTGAGCAGTTACCAGTTTGCTACAGACGGCCGTCACTTTGTCCCACACGGCCTCACCATGATTGGCTACGCCGCCAGCGAAGAAAGCCAGGCGCACGTGGTAGACGAACACATCTCCATTCCCAAAATGGCCGAAAGCCTGCGGGGGCATGTGGAGTTAATCAAAAACTACTAATTTGCTTTGCAGGAGGGCAAAGTGATGAATAATAAGTTTGCCAGTCAACAGGAAATGGCCCAATTTCTTAACGGGTTGCGGGATTTGGTACTCACAGAAACGGCCGCACAGCGCAAGCAAGTTCACACCCAATGGGAAAAACCACTTTCTACCCGCGTTGCCGAAGGCTTCGCCATTGAAAACGTTGGCCTCAAAGAAATTCGCAAAGATGGGCTCATTGAGCTGACCTGTTCGCGCAATATTTCCCGTTTTCGTGAAGGCGACATCCTCTGTTTAAGTCGCAACAATCCTTTTGCCCACGATCATCTCATGGTCAATTTAGTTGAAGATGAAGAAACTGAACTCATCATCTCTTGCGAGAGCCCGGTGGAATGGGACAAGGTTTTTGAGGTGAAAGACGGTTGGACGCTTGACATGGGTTTCATTGATTTGAGCAGCTACATCACCACCGCGCTAGCTGAGGCTGGGGATTCAGGTGTTGGGCGACAGCAAATTTTGCCCCTGTTGATGGGCAAATTAAAGCCTCAAATTGATCCAGGCTATTATGCAAAAGGCTTGGAAATTGCTGAAACGCTGGAACTCAACTGGGATCAATGTAATGCAATGGCAAATGCGTATGCCACCGAGTTGGCTTTTTTAGTGCAGGGGCCGCCCGGTACTGGGAAAACGCGCGTATTAGCCACATTGGCGCGGGCTTTGGTGAGCGATGGGGAGCGCGTGCTGATCTGTTCGTTTACGCACCGCGCCATCAATAATGCGCTAAACGCCCTTTACAAGCAGGATAACCAGATTGACGTGATCAAAGTGGGGCATCCCATCCAGGCCAAAGATTTGCTGGTGAAAAATTATGAGACGTTTCACGTGTCGCCGTTGGCTGATAAGCGGGGTGGCTATGTGGTTGGTGCTACCCCTTTTGCCACGCGCACGCAGCGGCTTGGCTCGGTCACATTTGACACGGTTATTTTTGATGAGGCCAGCCAAATTACGCTGCCTTTGGCCGTGATGGGCATGTTGGCTGGGCAAAAATATATCTTTTTTGGGGATGACAAACAGCTCCCTCCAGTTTTGACAACGCGCCTAACAGGAGGAGCTTTTAGCAATTCAGTGTTTGGTTATCTAAAGAAACATACCCCCACAATGTTAACGGAAACTTACCGCATGAATGAGGCTTTGACGGAGTGGCCAAGCCAACAATTTTACGGTGGCTTACTGGTGTCTGTTCCGACGGCGGCGCAGCGGCAGATTGAGCTGCCATCTCCACCCAATCGTTTAGAAGATATTTTAGACCCGGATGAACCAAAACTATTTTGGGATTTGGCACATCGCAATAATTCTTTTTACAGTGAGCGGGAAGCGTATGCGGTGGTAGATTTGATCACCACATTGCTGGGTTGCGATTTTCCGGCTGAGGAAATTGGGGTGGTGGCTCCGTATCGGGCGCAGGGGCGGCTGATTCGGAATTTACTGCGGAAGTTTGTGCCGGATACGGCCGTTCGCCAAAAAATCGTTGTGGATACCGTAGAACGAATGCAAGGTCAGGAACGGGATTTGATCATTGTTTCTTTGGCTCAACTATTAAAAGTGTGCGAATCGGGTAAAATTGGGAATCATGGAATTCCCAATCACCGATTTACTCGACAAAGAAAACTGTACACAATGGATCATTGAACATTTCCATCCCAATGGCTTTGGGTGTCCGGTCTGTCAAGTCGGCGTAGACCAAGCCCGCAAGTTCCGAACGACAAAGCGCAGTCAACTGACCGTTTACCGTTGCCAACAGTGTCAAGCCGCTTACAACTTGTATACGGGAACCGTTTTCCAACAACATCATTTGACTCCAATGCAAGTCTTGTTGCTCGTTCGCGGTGTCCTCAAAGGAGAACCTGCGACAATCTTGTCAGCCGAATTGGGCATCAACTACCCAACGGTTTTGAGGTTGCGTCATGACCTGCAAGCGAACGCGGAACAGCTCCAACCAGAAACCCCGCTCCTGGATGATGAAACTGAAACCGATGAAATGTTTCAGAATGCGGGGGAAAAAAGGGTGTGAGCATTTCGACTCAGCTGACCCGCCCCGTCGTCGCGCCAACAAACGGCGAGGGCGTGGCACGTATGCCAATGACCGACCGCCTGTTGTGGGCACAGTGGGGCGTCAATCTGGACAAGTTCGCTTGCGTGTTGTTAAAGATACAAAAGGTGAGACCCTGGTTGACCACGTGCATCGCTTTACGCTAGCTGGGTCTCAACTGTATACAGACGAATACCAAAGCTACAATCATGTGATTCGCCCACATGCCACCGTCTCTCATGGCGACAAGGAGTGGGCGCGTGATGACGATGGTGACGGGATTCGCGAAGTGCATGTCAACACGGCCGAAGGCATGTGGACGGATGTGCGTAACTTTTTAAGGATGTTCAAAGGTGTGCATAAGAAAAACTTGAGCGGTTACATTGCGATATGTGAATTCAGGCGGAATGTGAAGCGTATCTCACCGGATTTCATCTCAGCTTTGGTCACTCTGCACACTTTCGACCCATGA
>NZ_CBDCWX010000004.1:0-1280867 GCF_965223525.1 Candidatus Leptofilum sp.
GAGCTAGCCATCAACGGCACCATCAACGACATCAGCATGAGCGGAGCCAAGCCCCTCTACCTCACCGTCGGCTTCATCATCGAGGAAGGGTTGCCGCTAAGTGCGCTGGGCCAGATTGTAGACAGCATGGCGGCGGCAGCGGCCAAAGCGGACGTGGCTATCATCACCGGGGACACGAAGGTGGTGGACAAGGGTCATGGCGATGGCGTGTTCATTAATACCAGCGGCGTTGGTATCGTGCCAGATGGCCTGGCGATTGCACCAAACCAGGCCAAGCCGGGGGATGTGGTCATTGTCAGCGGCACCATTGGCGACCACGGCATGGCGATCATGAGCGTGCGCGAGGGACTGGCCTTTGAAGCACCCATTGTGAGCGATACGGCCGCTCTCAACGGCCTCATTGCCCAAATGCTGGACGTTTGCCCCAACATTCACGTGCTGCGTGACCCAACGCGGGGTGGCGTGGCCTCCTCGCTCAACGAGATTGCCCAAAGCTCCCAGGTGGGCATCGTGCTAAACGAAAACAAGATTCCGGTGAATCCGGCGGTGAAGGCAGCCTGTGAACTGCTGGGGATGGATCCAATCTTTGTGGCGAATGAGGGGAAATTGCTGGCGATTGTGCCAGAAAATGAGGCGGACAAAGTGGTTGCGGTGATGCGGAATCATGCGTTGGGGCGGGAAACGGCCGTTATCGGCAAAGTCGTCTCAGAGCATCCCGGCATGTTGGTGGCTCGAACCGGCATCGGCGGCACGCGGGTCATCTCTATGCAAATTGGGGAGCAACTACCGCGCATTTGCTAATAATCATGGTGAAATAGCGAGTTTTTCTAGAGAAAGAAGTGAAAAACGGCTGTTCTCAACAGATTGCTGAGAACAGCCGCTTCCTCCCTGGCACAACAGAGATTGCTTACGATGTATCACCTGCTGTGTCGTCAGTGCGTTCTATGTGGTAGGGCAGGTAAGGATATCCATTATGGCATGCCTAAGAGAAGTACAGGATCGGCCCTTCTACAACGCCAGTGATACGGCCAGGCTCTCCACAATAGTCGTAGAAAGTGACCGAAACCACTAGCTTGTACGGGATTCCATGATGTTTGGCCGTAACAGTGCCGGCGGGTACTTTGACACGGTAACGATAGTAGCCATTGCCGCACGGGTTAGCACGAACGTAAATCTCACGTCCCTTACGCGGATAATTGAACTCTTTCCCGCGCCCCATTGATTCCAGATGTAAGCGAATACACCACTTTCCATAAATCAAGGGCATTAAAGTACCTTTTAATGACCAGTAGATATCCACATACCAATCATCTCCGACTTTGATAACGGTGTTCGGGGCTACGCCGCTATCCAGAACACTGGCTTCAATGTGTCCGTACAAATGCGGGGATTTTGGAGGGAATGGCGTTTGGAAGACACCTGGATACCGCTGAACCCAGGGAGGTAAAATACCATCCATCGTAGACTCAAGACTGTTTGCAGGTTCTGGTAGAGAGTCTCCATTGTTAACGTTGCTCACGGATACATTCTCATCATTTTCTACTTCAAATACTAATTCATTGTCAGACATTTTTTACTCCTTGTAAAATAAAAACGACTACTCATTCTTTAGGACAGAAATTAGAGATAACGCTTAATCAAACACAGATAAACCACCTCCTCAATTAACTAGCCTGCGAAACCCTTTTCGCCTTTTCAGTGTTGTACAATTCAGAACGTTGCCGAACATCGAGTTTCTCAGAATATTCACTTATGGATTACCAGGGTTGTTGGAATTTGTGGAATGATGTATTGGCATTTCATGACCATCATAATCTGTTTGCCGGGTGATTACTAAGCCATAGTTGATTAAATCGGATGAAACGAGGAAGTGATGACAGTTTCTTTAGCAGATTTGGTAAGCAAATATAAAGAACGCTCTGGATTGAGCTTCAGTCAGATTTCGCAAAAATCTGGTGTGCCTGCAAAAACCATCACAAGCTGGGCTAATGGTTTTGTCAAGCGTCCTAGGCATTGGAGAGATTTAGTTTCATCTGCTAAAGTGTTGGGGTTGACAAAGGCTGAAGTTGACGAACTTTTGCAAACGGCTGGACATTCTCCAATTGATACTTTATTAGGCGTTGCCGATGAAAAAGGACAAAAATTGCTGAGTGGCTGGCAGGAGAAAGCCCCTCCTATTCAACTACCACGCCTCCATATTCACGAGTTTATTGGCAGATTAGAGGAACAACAGATAGTAACTGAAAGATTGCTCAAAAATGAGCGGCTCTGTGCCATTCAAGGAATGGGCGGGATAGGAAAAACATCATTGGCAGTGCATATAGCTCAATCATTAGCACCCCAATTTCGGGATGGCATTCTTTGGGCAGACATGCGAAACTTGGAAAATGACCAAATATTGGAAAATTGGGCTCTAGCTTACGACGTTGATATAAGCGCACTTTCAAATGTAGAAGGTCGCGCTTCATATATGTGGGGCGTGCTAACGGGTAAAAACACACTCATCATTTTGGATGATGCAACCAGTTTGCAACGTGTGAAACAACTTATTCCTTCGCAACTAGCCGATTGCTCCATACTCGTCACAACGAGACAAAAAACAATAGCACACGGTTTGACACCTGTTGATGAGGCAATTGTGTCCTTGCAGCCAATGCGGGAACAAAACAGCTTACAACTCCTGCAAGATTCATTGGGTTTTAGCTTTGCAGAAGCTCCCCAGTTTGTTAAGCAGGAAATTTGTGAATTGTTGGGGTATTTGCCATTGGCAGTTAATATTTTCGCTCGTCGAGCGAGATTGTTGATGGCACCTTTGCCCATGTTGTTAGAACAACTTCGCAGCATTCGTACGCGATTAAACCGACTTCAAGTAGGTGATGAAGCTGTCCGAACTGCGTTTGAGCAAAGTTGGGAATTATTGGAAGGTACGCTTCAACAAGCCTTTCGGTTATTAGCACTTTTTTCTGGACGTTCATTTTCGTTAGAAGCTTTTGCCCATATTGCAAATATAGATTTGCTAATGGCAACGACGACACTAGGTGAATTATATGCACTGTTTTTACTAGAGATTGTGTCAGAGGAGCCCCGCCGCTATAAACAGCACCCCTTACTTGCTAGCTTTGCCCATGAGAAAGCGAACAATCCACCTGAACTTTATCTTCAAGTGTCAGCCTATTATCAAACGTATGCTGAAGAACATACCCCAAATTACGAAGTATTGCGGGAAGATTGGCAAAATATCATGGCTGGAATGCGGCATGCTTACACACAACAAAGCTGGGAACTGGTGCTCGATTATGTCGGAACATTACAGCCTGTTTGGTTTACCCAGGCACAATATAGCAGCGCAAGACAGGGTTATGGTTGGGCAGATGAGGCCGCTTTAGCCGCAAGTAATGAAAAACAGTTGGCTGATATCCAACTGCACTGGGGTATTGCTTGCCTAGAGCAATCTGATTATTTGGAAGCAGCTCAAAAGCTTAAGAAGAGTTTGGATTTGTTTCAAAGCGTAGAAGATGCCCAGGGAATAGCAAACGCGCATTATCATTCGGCGCGGGTTCAGCTTGAACAAGATAGTTATGATGAAGCAGAACAGGCTTTACAAGAAGCGTGGCATCACTACCAGATTGTTGAGGATGTGAGTGGTATGGCAAACTCGCTGTACCGTATGGGGAATATTGCATACCATCGGGCTGAATATGAAGAGGCGACTAAACTTTGCCACGATGCCCTTAAACTGCAAAGAGAGCTAAGCAACCAGTTAGGGATTCTAAAAGTATTGTTGCGCTTAACGATGATTGCGCTAGCACAAGAGTATGTTGATGAGGCACAAAGCTACTGTGCTGATGCCCTTTTATTGAGTGAGGCATTAGATGATCAGGCCGAAACAGCTCGTACTTATTACACATTTGCCAATCTATGCAGACAGCAGAGCGAGTTTGAAATGGCGAGGGATTATATTGAAAGAAGTCTTGATCTCTTCCAGCAAATGGGCGATCGGTCTTCAGAGGCGAATGCGCTTAATGTGGCGGCATTGATTGAATTGGATTGGGGTAAGGCCGATTTGGCACAGGCAAAATACCACCTGGCTTATGAACATGCCCGCCAAAGCCAAGAGATCAGCAAACAGCTTGATTTTCAATTTGGTATTGCTAATGCTAGATTGACATTAGGCCGCATTTATAGGCGGCAAGATAATGTGGAGGCAGCTTGCCAAGAATGGGAAGCTGCCTTGACAATTGCCAGGACAATCAAAAGTAACTTGTTAGAAACAAGATTGAATGAATTGAATGACAGGTTTTGTTAAACGTGTAGTTAGATTGATTATCCAACAACAGGTTCAGTTTCTGGTCCTTTGAGTGTCCAGCCGCCCGCTGCAAAAACGGGTAACCAAATATGTGGTGGAATATTTTCATTACCGCGCAGACCTTGAATAAAATCAATCAGTTGATCTTCCAATGAATCTGTTATTGCTTGAATTTCAGTCTCGTTAGGATAATTAATTGAGTTTTCCTCCTCAGGAAATTCCTTGTAAAGTTGATCTAATTGAAACTTGAGCTGCGCCATATTTTCTGGAGCGTAATAATTAATAGGTTCGTTAACCGACTTTGACCATAACTTATCTTCCTCAGGCTTGCCAAGAATCTCAATAATTTTTTTGACAATTTCTTTCAAGTAATCTTTAGCCTGATCAATAGACACATTTTCAAAATGTGGTTGCGAATCCGTTAATCCCCAGTCAGTATTAGATAAAAAGGAACTCCTCTCTAATGCTCTTGTTTTCTCATGATATTCCCAGTGGTTTTTTAATCCTTTAATAACAGCATCTGGGATTAGATTGTCGAGTTGTTCCAATGCATATATGTAAATCCAGGAGCGCAACAATGGTATTGGATGAGCACCATCATCGTAGACAAAGTGAGTTGGCAACTGGCTGAGAAGCATGTCTTGGAATCTTAAAGCAATAACAGGCCCAGCTATAATTGTTCCATAAACATCTGAAAATATCTCTTCCATCCATTTCAGCAACCATTTGGGATATCCTCTAAACTCAAGGGCTAAGTAATTTGGTATTGGCACTCCGTCAATTCTACCGTGCCAATAAACATGATGGCCGACTTCGTGAGCAATTGCTAAATAATCTGCATCCCAAGTAGTGCATGAAAACGGAATGCCAATTAATGCCGCATTTGCATAAGGAATCACCCGAACAGATGCAGACTTTTGAAAATAGGTTATAGGAACAGTGGGGTCTATTAATTTTCCCTCAGCAAATTGAAGAGCATCCTTAGCAAACCAATCAGCAATTTGTAAAGTGCTTTTTTCCTCATCACTTCCCTGCTCTCTTTGTTGGAAAGCTCGTTGAATTACCGAAAGGTCAAAGTAGGATTGGTCAAGAAGTGTACGTATAACGTAACTTACTGGATGGCGTGGTGAAGCCAGTAAAGTTGGAGCAGTCCGAAATCTTGGAAAAAAAATTTCAATAAGTTCTGTCGGTAAAATGATTCGCTGAGGATCATCATCAGGAGAATATAAAAGACGAGAATAAGGAAAAAGTGTATGTAAATCAGATAATTTGTTATTGTGTAGCCAGGGTAGCAGATTGATGTTTAGTCCCTGAGGAGTATAAACGAGAGCCAGTGATTTTTGTGCTTGTTCATCGTAGAAAAGACCAGAAAAGAAGTTAAATCGCTTAGTAGTGAAATTGTGAAGAATATTCACCAATCGTTGATACCATGCTTTTTCGATTTGCAAATTGCCTTGATCATCATTAACAGAATTTGCCACAGATTGTTGAGAAACTCCAAGAGCTTCATAACGATCATCCCAATGTTGTTGCCCTAGATTAGCCATGATTTTCTCCTTGCGAAAATGCAATAATCCCCGTAATCAAAAATATATAGATGCCCCTGTCCTTTTGATTAAAGTAAAGTTTCTAAGGCACATTCCAAGGCATCTCAGGAAGGTTTTTAGCTCTCTGAGCATTCCTTTTCGTTATTTGCCTTTTTAAAAAAGTATAGTGATAATCTTTCAAATAAACAGTAACTATTTGGATGAATTTGGATGAATTTTTCCACAAATAGACTTGGAACCATTTGGCACATTGAACGTTGGTACAAACTCTCGGCTATAATGGCCGGGATGATATATTATCAATTCTGGCATTATAGCTTGGTTTGATAGGAGCAAATGCTTCTAAGTTTCCAATTGTTGGTTAGCTAGATTTCCCCTGCTTTCAATTCTAGCCCCAACGCCTGAAAATCTTCAGCATCCAAATACCGCTTCATGACGCGCCAAGCCCCCCAGTAGGTGAGGAGCGCAGCCGCTGCAAAGGTGAGGATGAGAAAGGTGACGCGCGGCAAAAACACGCTGACTGCCAATGGTGTCATTGCCATCATAGCTACCCAAATCCCCCAAAATAAATGCGCCACGGAGAGCCGCAAACCATTCTTCAACCAGCTTCTCAAAGGCGGGTCTAGCGTGACCAACAGCGGCCACAGATACACATTTGCCACAATGAGAAACAAGCCAAACAGGGATGTGATAATGAAGGCAGGCAAAGCGATAGATGAGTCAAAGCCATTTTGCCAAATGAAAAACAAATTAAGGCCAATCAATCCGCCAAGAAGCAAATCAATAACGCCCAGAACTGTTGCTTTACGCCAGTAGCGGCGAACGGCCGTCCAAAATGTAACCAGTGGTGCATCCGCCGATTGCCCCCGCGCCCATGGCGCAACGGAAGCAAATAGTGCGGCCGTTACGGCCGGAATGGTGACAATAAGCAGTGAGCCACCCAGCCACAGCATGTTGAATAAAATAAAATTTGTGAGCGTGTTAAAAAACGCCAATAAGTTAGATGGGGAGCCGTCGTTTTGTTTAAACAAGGTCATGTTGGTTATCTTGGCTCAGATTGTTTTTTTCGCACGTAGATCGTTTTCTTTACGCTGGCCACAAGCACATCTTGTTCATCTTTAATCTCAACGATGAAGTTGGGAAAATATTTTTCACCATTTGCCGTATTTTGCCTTATTTCTGCCAAAACCTCATCTGAAATGCTGATGACAGAATGGACTTTGCTTTTACCGGGCTTAATAAAATCTATCTCGGCTGCTTTGTCCCAAACTATGTACTCTCTGCCTAGTAGCTGCATCAAAAGCAGCATCAGGTGGGGGTCAACCATCGAATAAAGGCTGCCGCCAAACTGTGTACCCACAAAGTTCCGATTGTACCAACGCAGAGACATAGAAACGTTTAGCTCTTTCCAATCCTCGCTGATGTGGCTGATTTTAACGCCAGCTCCAAGATAGGGCGGGTAGATGTTGAGCAACCATTTCAGCAGTTTGGGCGTCATTTTCATCAATTTCCACTCCGTGCCTGTATGATCTCGGCCATGATAGCGAGGGCGATTTCTTCTGGCGTTTGGGCAGCAATGTCTAGCCCGATGGGGGCGTGAATACGGCCGATTTCCACCTCGCTAAAGCCATAGCCGCGCAGCCGCTCCACGCGCTTGGCGTGAGTTTTCTTGCTGCCGAGAGCACCAATGTAGAATGGCTTGGTTTTGAGGATGATTTTCAGAGCCGGGTCGTCAATTTTGGGGTCGTGGGTGAGTAGGGCAACGGCCGTTTCCTCCGTAATCTCCACCTGCTCAAACGCTTTGTCAGGCCAGGCTTGAATCAGTTTGTCAACGTGCGGAAACCGCTCCTTGCTGCCAAAAGCGCGGCGTGGATCTATGACCAGAGTGCGGTAGCCTAGTGTCTTGGCAAAGTTAGTAAGGGCAATGGCGATATGAACGCCACCCACCACGATCAACGTCGGGGCGGGGCGCACGGTGTCTATGAAAATTTCAACATCGTCATTAAGCTGAACGCGCTGTGGGTGAACGGCCGTTCCCTCAGCGGCAATCGCTTGTGCATCCAATGCGGCATCCCCCAGCGTGCCAAGCTGCTCCCCAACATGGCTAACGGCCAGCTTGCGCCCCAGCAATGCTTCTGGCCCGCGAATAACGGTGATAGCTGCCCCCGCTTCGTCGTTTTGGACGAGGTTGTGGATGAATTGGATAACGGCCGTATCCAATGGTTCCACAAAAATTTCAATCGTGCCGCCACAGGCCAGCCCTACGCCCCAGGCAGTCTCATCGGCAACGCCGTAATGCAGTAATTTAGGGTGGTTGGTTTGCAGAACGGCCGTACCTTCCTCAAACACCGCTCCTTCCACACAGCCCCCACTGACTGATCCAGCAATACGGCCGTCTGGCGTCATCGCCATCTTGGCACCCACCTTGCGCGGCGCAGAGCCCCAAGTTTGAATCACCGTCGCCAGAGCCACAGGTTTCTCAGTTTCCAACCATTGAATGATGTCTGTAAGCACCTCTTTCATTTTTAGCTTATCTGAGGGTCAAACACTTCTCGAACCCTATACAAAAAGTATCCAATACCATATTCTGACTTGCGTTGAACAAAATTGGAGAAAAGAAGGTCAACAGCTTCATTTTGGATTCGAGCTAAATGCCTCTTCAATTGATGATCCCTAACTTGACTGTGTGCAGATACTGGAAATATTGGAAACAGAACATAGCCAATTTTGTTTGATGGCAAGCCCTTCAGTTTATGAATATCTTTAATGACTCCTGTGATATTGTTAGTGATTGGTCGTGAACGATTTTCAACACCTGCAAAGCGAAAATTTGTATTAACTGTTTTTAACATGATGAAACTAGTTGCATGATTTTCAGCAACAGCAATATCGGCAAAATGTAGCCGTTCTGAAACCTGATAAGATTCTTCTAAGGTTACTTTGAAACCAGCCGTTTGAAGAGAAGCGGCTAACTCTAGTTTAAACCAGCCTTCAAATTTGGCTCTTTGTTTTATGGGAATGGCCAATTCTTGTTTGCTTAAAATGATAGGAATAACCTGAGTGAGACAGGTTGATAACATTATTCACTTCCCTTAGGGAGACGCAAAAACCTGTGTCCAATAGCGGTTCCAGTTTTCATTGCCAGTATCATTTGCCAGGTAGTAGTAACCGACGCCTGTTTCCTGATAATTGCAATTCAGAATGTTGGCGCGGTGGCCAGAGCTGTTCATCCAGCCATTAACTGCGCTGGCGGCCGTACTGTACCCAGCAGCAATGTTTTCTCCCCAAGTGGAGTAGCTGTACCCTTGTGCGGCAATGCGCTGGCCGGGTGAAGAGCCGTTTGACCCTGTATGTGAAAAGAAATCATTAAAGGCCATATCTTCACTGTGCCCTTGTGCTGCTGCCACCAGTTTACTATTAACTTGTAAGGGCGCACAGCCTGCCTTCTCCCGCTCATCATTGATCAAATCAACCACCACCTGGGCTTCGGGGCCCAGTTTTTGGTTGCTAATAAGGGGCAAGTAGAGGAGATTGCTGCCGGACGGCCGTTCGCTATTTGTTGGTGCAGGGGGCGATGTGGCTGTGGCTACGGCCGTTCCCTGCGCGGGTTCGCCCAAAATAACAGGTTCATCTGCCCAGGAGGGTTGGTACCAAGACAGCATTGCTGCCAGGATGAGCCAGACAGCAACGCCCAAAGTGATTCTATTTTTCATTATTCTGCTCCATTCCAAATTTTCTTTGCAGAATAACGGTTCAGGCAGCAAGATTCAATCTTAGCGATAGGACGCTACTCCTATGCGCGAACACATTTGTGCCAACGGGCAGCTTGTACAGCGGGGGCGACTGGCGGTGCAAATATGCTTGCCAAAGGGAACCAGCAGCCGATTGATGTCAATCCAATACTTTTCTGGGAGCTTGTTTTGCAGGGCTGCCATTGTCTTTTCCGGCGTTTTTGCGGCTACATAGCCCCAGCGGTTGGTGATGCGATGCACATGAATATCTACGCTTATGAATTTTTGGCCACAGGCAATGCCCAGCGCTAGATTGGCACACTTTGGCCCCACGCCTTTGAATGACAAGATGAGGTCACGGTCACAGGGCAGTTTGCCCTCAAATTCATCTACCAGCTGCTGGGCAATTGCTTTGATTTGCGCTGCTTTGCGTTCAGAGAACGAGCTGCGGCGAATGATTTTAGTGAGTTCGGCGATGTCCAATGCGGCTATTTGGGCTGGCGTGCGAGCGCGGGCAAACAAGTTCAGCGAGACGGGCAGGGAGACCTCATCGTAGGTGCGAATGGACAAGATGCAGCCCACAAGCTGCTCGAACGGGCTGTCGTGCCCTTTTTGTGCCAGTTCAAACATGGCTGCTTTAGGAAACGGCCGTACCGCTTCCGCCACTTGTTCCATCACCCAATTAATGTCAAACAGTTCTTTTTCCATAACTTTTTTGGACGCGGATTAACGCCGATAAACGCTGATTTTTCTTTCCGCGTTTTCCGCATTCATCTGCGTCCCATTCACCTGTATCGAATGAAGGCGGCTCCTGAAAGCGTGATTTGCTGGCGGCGAGACGGCCGTTTCTGCACCGTCAAGTCCTGCAAATGGGTCACCAACTGTTCCAGGCTAGCCAGATTGTGTACCGGTAAGAAATCGTCAATGTGCGGCAGTGCGGCTTGCATTCCGCGTGTTAGCGGCTCGTATTTTGCCAAGCCAAGCAGCGGATTCAGCCAGACCAGCCGGTGACAGCTTCGCTGCAAACGGCCGATTTCCTGCTTCAGCAGCACCGGATCGCCCTTATCCCAGCCATCGCTGATGAGCAGCACCACCGCGCCGCGCCCCAGCACCCGCCGACCCCATGCAAAATTGAACGTTTTCAGCGATTCGCCAATGCGTGTGCCGCCTGACCAATCCGTCACCTCGCGGGAGACTTCGGCCAGGGCGCGATCAATCTCTTTGCCGCGCAGCTGCTGCGTGATGCGAGTGAGGTGGCTGCTAAAAACAAACGCCTCCACCGCCTGCTGCAATCCTTTGGCTAGACTGTAAATAAAGTGCAGCAGCAGTCGCGTGTAACGCTCCATCGAGCCGCTGATGTCGGCGATGACGATGAGCGGGCGCGGCTTGAATTTTGGCTGGCGACTGGGCCACTCGATCAGTTCGCCACCGTAGCGCAGGTTGCGGCGTAAGCTGCGCCGCAAATCTAGCTGCTGCCCGCGCCCCGGCTGCTGCCGTCGCGTGCGCCGCAGCCCCAGTTGCCACACCATTTGGGCCATGAAATGCTTTACGTCTCGTATCTCTGCCTGGGTTAAGTCGCCAAAATCTTTGTGGCGCAGCCGTTCACGGACGCTGTAGGTTTGCGTTACCTCGATGATTTGCTGTGATGCTTCATCCTCACCTTTGGCTAGGTTACGGCCGTTTGGCTCCGCTTGCAGTGCTGGTGGGATCATCATTGGTTCGTCGGGCGCATCGGGCTGGCTTTTTAGAAAATTGTTGAAGCTGATCTTTTCACGCGGGGAACGCCAAAATAGCGTAAACGCTTGTTCAAACAGGGGCAAATCTTCGCGGTTATGTACCAGCAGGCAGCGAGCCGTGTAGAAAAAGTCTGGCTTACTGGCTAGATTCACATGCTCCAGAGCTTGCACCAAATCTACCATCCGGCCCGGATTCACGTCTACGCCCAGGGCGCGGAGCAAACGGCCGAACAAGATGAGGTTCTGAAGTAGGTAGTTGTTAGTCATGGGTTATCAGACCCTCACCCCAGCCCTCTCCCTGCCAGGAAGAGGGCAAGGGAGGGGTAAATTACGCATTTGTTCGCACACGATCAAAAATATGCCTCGTCGTTTCCCCGCTAACCTTCTCGATGTCGTCCTGGTATTTGAGGATGACGCCGAGGGTGCTTTCTACAATTTCTAGCGTAAGGGCTTGGGCGTCCAGTGCCACCAGTGCGGCCGTCCAGTCCAGCGTTTCGGCCACGCCGGGCAGCTTGTACAAATCCTGCTGGCGCAGCTCCTGGATGAAGGCAGTAACCTGTTCTGCTAGCCGCTGGGCGGCGTGGGGCAGCTTGGCGCGCACGATTTCTAACTCTTTGGCAAAGCTGGGGTAATCAATCCAGTGGTAAAGGCAGCGCCGCTTGAGGGCATCGTGGAGTTCGCGGGTGCGGTTGGAGGTGAGTATGACTACAGGCGGTTGCTTGGCTTTAATCGTACCAATTTCGGGGATGGTGATTTGAAAGTCGGAGAGAATTTCTAGCAAAAATGCTTCAAACTCCTCATCGCTGCGGTCAATTTCATCAATGAGCAGGACGGGTGGTTGCGGTTTGCTGTGTTGGATGGCTTGGAGAAGCGGCCTTTCCAACAAAAACTCCCGGCCAAATAACTCGGCCTCGGTGGCTCGCTCATCGCGGGCCTCCAGCAGGCGAATGTGCAGCATCTGGCGAGTGTAGTTCCATTCATACACCGCCTGGTTCACGTCTAGCCCTTCGTAGCATTGCAGGCGAATCAGTTTCGTGTCTAGCAGATCGGCCAGCACTTTGGCGATTTCTGTCTTGCCCACGCCGGGTTCGCCTTCCAAAAAGAGAGGTCTTTGCAGCTTTAATGTGAGGTAAACGGCCGTTGCCAACCCCCGATCCGCCACGTAATTCTTATTACGCAAGGCTGCCTGTAGCTGGTCAATTGATTGGATTTCCATTCATTCTCCGATGTCTCAGTAATCAGTCATCGGTAATCAATAGTTGACACTATTACGGATTACCGTTTACCGATTACTGAGATGTAAACCCACCGTCCACCGCCAGCGCCGTGCCATTGACAAACGAGGCCGCGTCTGAGCAGAGCCACAGCACGGCTTCGGCTACTTCGTGCGGTTCACCCAGACGGCGCATGGGATTGATGCGCTTGGTGGCTTCCACAAATTGCGGGAATTCGGCAAAGCCGCGCTCCACCATCTTTGTACGAATAACCGAAGGGCAAATGGCGTTGATGCGAATGCCTTTGCGTGCATATTCTAAAGCGGCCGATTTGGTTAGGCCAATGACGGCGTGTTTGCTAGCCCCATAAACGGGCATAGAGTGGGTTCCCACCAGCCCAGCCACCGACGATGCGTTGACGATTGTGCCACCTCCCAGGGCTACCATCTGCGGAATTTGATATTTCATGCAGAGCCAGACCCCTTTTACATTGACGGCCATGATCTGGTCGAAGTCGGTTTCGCTGACATCAACGGTGCGGACGGGGTGACCTTCAATGCCTGCGTTATTGAAGGCGATATCGAGACGGCCGTATCGCTCCACCACCTCATTCACCATATTTTCCACCTGGGTTGCCTGCGATACATCCGTCTGGACAAAAAACGCCTCGCCACCTTGCTCAGCGACCATCTCCACCGTTTCCTGTCCACCAGCGGGATTTATGTCGGCAATGGCTAATTTGGCACCGTGATTTGCAAAGAGAACGGCCGTTGCCCGGCCAATGCCAGAACCGCCGCCCGTGATCAGGGCAATTTTACCATCTAGCTGCATAAGAACCTCCATCAGTCAGTAGGTCGGTAGTCGGTAATCAGTAACCAGCAATCAGTATCGGGTCAGGGCCACTGATTACTGACACACTGAATACTGATTACCGATTAACGTCAAATAAGTGCCATTTTTGCCGAGAAGTGCCGCAGCACAGACGGCGCATCCATGATGCGAACGCCACGAATGCTTCCTTTGATTCTGTTGACATAAAGTAGCACTTCGGCCAGATAATCTACGTGGCTTTGCGTATAAACGCGGCGCGGGAAGGCCAGGCGCACTAGCTCCATCGCCGCTGGCTTTTCGCTGCCGTCCGGCTGCTGACCAAACATCACCGAGCCAATTTCCACCGAGCGAATGCCGCCTTCCAGATAGAGTGCTAGCGACAGTGCCCAGGCAGGATATTCACTTTGGGGAATGTGGGGCAACATCGTTTTGGCGTCAATGTAGATGGCATGGCCGCCCGGCGGCTGCACAATCGGAATGCCATTCTCGGTGAGAATATCGCCTAGGTAAGCCACCGAGCGGATGCGGTAACGCAAATAATCTTCGTGCAGCACCTCTTTTAGCCCCACGGCCAGGGCTTCCAAATCATACCCAGCCAGGCCGCCGTAGGTGGGGAAGCCTTCGGTAAGGATGAGCAAATTCTTGCATTTTTCTGCCAGCGTATCGTCATTGAGGGCTAGGAAGCCGCCAATGTTGCCCATGCCATCTTTTTTGGCGCTCATGGTGGCACCATCTACGTAGCTGAACATTTCCTGCGCGATTTCCAGAGGCGTTTTGTCAGCGTACCCTTCTTCGCGGGTTTTGATAAACCAGGCGTTCTCGGCAAAGCGGCAGCAGTCTAGGAAGAGAGGGATGCCGTGCTGGCGGCAAATCTGGCTGGCGGCGCGAATGTTTGCCATGCTCACAGGCTGCCCACCGCCAGAGTTGTTGGTGACGGTAATCATCGCCAGCGGCACGTTACCCGGATTTTCGACGATGGTGCGTTCCAGCTTTTCCAGATCAATGTTGCCTTTGAAGGGCAAAATGGCGGCGGGATCATGTGCTTCGGGGATGGGGATGTCTAGCGCGATGGCTTTACGGTATTCCGTGTTGGCGCGGGTGGTGTCGAAGTGGGTGTTGTTGGGCACAATGTCGCCCGGTTTGAGCACGGAGCCGAACAGAATGCGTTCAGCGGCGCGCCCCTGGTGGGTGGGGATGACGTGTTTGAGGCCGGTGATGGTGCGAACGGCCGTTTCAAATTTGTAAAACGACTTGGCGCCTGCATACGACTCGTCCCCCAACATCATGCCCGCCCATTGGCCGGACGACATCGCCCCTGTACCGGAGTCGGTGAGCAGGTCAATGAGCACGTCTTCGGCTTTGAGCAGAAACAAGTTGTAGTGTGCCTCTGCCAAAAGCCGTTCCCGCTCCACACGGGTGGTTTGGCGGATCGGTTCGACGGTTTTAATGCGAAATGGTTCGATAATGGTTTTGAACTTCATGAAGTGCCTCCATAAAGGTGACTGTCACCTACTTTGCCAGGTAGCTCAACTCATCCGGCAGTTGCCGCATGAGTAAATAATCTTGTACAAATTCAAGGTAATCAGATCGTTTGGGAAAATTGTCATCAACAAACTGCTTGTCAACTAATTTGCCATTCCTTTCTCCAATCCACTCTAGGTAATTAGAGAATTGCCACTCTTCCAGATTCTGAACCAGGCCATCTTTTACGGGATTGGCGTGAATGTAGCGACACAAATGCAGCAAATAGTTGTTAGAAGAGACGAGTTTTGCTTGATAACGCCCTTTAAAAAGCGTGCCGCTGTGGGCGTAAGCCTTATTGTATGCTTTGGAGTAGCTGTTGAATACGCGCTGCGGCAACAGTCCTGCATCGAAATCACCGTCTTGCCGGACTAAAAAGTGGTAATGGTTGGGCATGAGGCAGTAGGCAATGAGTGTCAACTGTAGCTCAAGGAGATATTTTTTGATTTTGCCTAGCACATAAAGGTAATTCTTCTCTTCGGGGAAAATTGTTATTTTATGTGTGCCTCGATTATACAAATGGTAATAATGGCCAGGAACCCAACTAATCTCGTCTTTTCTGGCGTGAGGCATGTGTGCTCCTGTACAATTTAGATGACAGTCACCTTTAAGGTGACTGTCATCTTTCGTTCGCGGAAAATAGAAACCTGCCCCGATTTTAACAGCTTACCAACTTGTGAGGCCAATTGGTTGGCGATGCGAAGGGTGGGATGACCGGGGTTTATCTTCGCCAGGTGTAAGGTGTTGTCTTCCGGTCATCCCGCCCCCGTGCGATTTCAGATGACAGTCACCTTTAAGGTGACTGTCATCTTTCTGCCCATTTTCGATTATTTGGGCGGGATCGCCTAAAATGGGCAAAGGAGGCAAAGCAGCAGCAGGAGGAAACAGATGGCAAACGTTACTCAGCAACAGTTTGACGATAAAGGTAACCCAACTCCAGCTTGGGCGCGTGCGAAAATTGATGAGGCCAGGCGCAGCCGCACGCGTTCGTTGGATTTGAGTTCTCCTTTGCTAAGAATAGACAAAGACTACTTGGTAGATATTCCAAGCGCTGTGTTTGATATGGAATGGCTGGAATCATTGATTTTGTCCGGCAATCAACTAGCGACCGTTCCTGCTGAAATAGCCAAGCTGCAGAACCTGACAACGTTGGATTTGAGTTTAACCGAGCTAACAAACTTTCCCTCAGAAATTTGCCAACTGCAAAATCTCAGGAATTTGGATTTGTTCGGTAACTACCTGAAGATAGTGCCCACCGAAATCAGCCAACTGCAGAACCTGACAGCGTTGGATTTGGGCGAGAATCCGCTAACGGCCGTTCCCGCCGAAATCGGCAAGCTGCAAAACCTGACAGAGTTGTATTTAGGCTTCACCGAGCTAACGGCGGTTCCCGCCGAAATCGGCCAATTGCAAAACCTTACAACGTTGGATTGGAACCGCAACCAGCTGGCCGTTCCCCCCGAAATTTTCAAACTACAAAATCTGACGACATTGCATTTAGATACCAACAAGTTAACGGCCGTTCCTCCAGAAATCGCCCAGCTGCAAAACCTGACAACACTGTATTTGGATCACAATAAGCTAATGGCTGTTCCTGACTGGTTGTTTAGCCTTCCCAAACTTGAACGACTTTACCTGCACAACAACCCGATTCAAACGCCGCCGCCAGAAGTTTTGGAGTTACAAGAGTTAGACCGTAAAAGACCCGTTGATTTAAACAGAGTGCGGGCTTACTTTGAGCAGTTGGCAGAAGAAGGAGACGACACGCTGTACGAGGCAAAGCTGATCATCATCGGCGAAGCGGGGGCGGGCAAAACAACGCTGGTCAAAAAATTGCAAGACCCCGCTTATACCGTCAATCCAACCGAACCCTCCACCGAAGGGATTGATGTGGCCGAGTGGTCGTTTCCACTGCCGCAGACATCTGATTTTTCCAAAAAATCGGATGTCTCCGCTGCCAACAACTTCCGCGTCAACATCTGGGATTTTGGCGGGCAGGAAATTTACCACGCCACCCACAAATTCTTTCTCACCCGCCGCTCTCTCTACGCCCTCGTTGCCGACGCTCGTGAGCAAAAAACGGATTTTTACTACTGGCTCAACGTTGTCGAACTTCTCAGCGACAATAGCCCTGCGCTCATTATCTCCAACGAAAAGCAAAACCGCGCCTGGCCATTCAACGAAAATCAACTGCGCGGCGAGTTTGGCAGCCTCAAAGATGTCTTCCCCGTCAATCTGGCTGATGAGAACAGTCTTCGCCTAAATAAAATCATTGATGCGATCAAATATCATATTGTCCAACTGCCCCACGTGGGGCAAACGCTGCCCAAAACGTGGGTGCGGGTGCGGGCCGCACTGGAAGAGGATCCGCGCAACACGATGCCGCTGCCTGAGTACCTCGATTTATGCCAGCAGCACGGCTTCCGCCGCCACGACGACAAGCTGCAACTGAGCGATTATTTGCATGATTTGGGCGTTTGCCTCCATTATCAAGATGATCCATTGCTCAACAAAACGCTCATTTTGAAGCCGGAATGGGGCACGGCGGCCGTCTACGCCGTTCTGGAAAGCAGTGTTGTCAAAGCCAAACGGGGGCGGTTTAGCCGTGCCGACCTGGCCACTATCTGGCAAGAAGAAAAATACGCGCCCTGGCGGGATGAACTGCTGCAGTTGATGATTCGCTTCCAGCTTTGCTACCAGCTACCAGGGGATGGCGACTACATCGCCCCGCAGTTGTTGAGCGAAAACAAGCCCAACTACCCCTGGAACGAGGATGACAACCTCCAGCTACGTTTCCAGTATCCGGCGTTCATGCCCAAAGGGATTTTGACCCGCTTTATTGTGACCATCCATCGGCTCATCGCCAACCAGGATTGGGTGTGGAAAACGGGCGTCATTCTGAAAGATGCAGATGCCCGCGCCGAAATCATCGAGCATTACCAACGGCGGGAAATCACCATCCGCGTTCAGGGCGGGCAAAAGCGAGATTTGCTCACCAAAATCGGCTATGAATTTGAGAATATCCACAGTGATTTTCCTGACCGTCTGCAAATCAAGCAGTTGATTCCTTGCAACTGTTCTCAGTGCAAGGGGAGCGGTAACCCTTATTTCTTTGATTTTGGGCGGCTGAAAAAGCGGCTGGCGGTAGGCAAAACAACGGCCGAATGCGACGACAGCTACGAAACGGTAGACGTGTGGAGCCTGATTGATGACGTGGGTGCCCAGAAGCAGGCTTTAGATAAGGGAATGTACGTGGGCGGCGATTATATTCACATTGAAGGCGGCATCAGCAACAGTCAGGGGATTGGGATTGGCCGTGATGCGCATGGATCGACAACCCAAGCTCACTCAGACAATCTTTGATACCTGTTTAACGCAGGGGATTGAATTGACGATATGCCCGTCCCCATTAGATTAACACCACCTGCAACCAGACAAATAGTATCAGTGCAAGCCAAAGCGGGGGTGTACCGGCAGAGGAAGCCAGGAGAGCGCCTGATGGAAACTGAACAATTTGAGAGGGCCCCAAAACCAACAAAGGCCGAAACCGAAAGCCTCAGCTTTCAATTAGCCATCTTAAAAGACGAACTGGAACATATTCAAAATACGATTGCTCGAATGGATGAAATTACGCAAACGACCAAGAATTGGGCAATTTTGGTTTGGGGCGGCAGCGTCTTATTGGCTTTGGGCGATCCGGTTTTACGAGACTATCTATTTTTCACCGCTTTGTTGCCGCTGCTCTTTTGGTATATTGACGGTCGGTGGCGTTATCTACAGCGTCGTTCCAGTTTTCGTGCACGGAAAATTAGCCAGTTTTTGAATGACGGCCGTTTGACAGACTCTTTCCAAATGGGCAAACTAACCAACTTCACCGTCTACGATCCCATCGGCAGCCAGTACGACGCGAAAAAAGACCCGGATTACGCCAATTATGTTTCTATGAGGAAAGCGCTCAGTTATGCTGAGGTTATGGGGTTTTATGGGGCGCTGGTTTTAGTCAGTATCTTCCTAGCTTTAATCTTCTAACTTCTTTGACGATGTTGCCAAGCCGGAGAAAACGTAGCATATATCAGAGTATGCGGCCGTCCGGGAAATCTAGAAAAGAAAGAGCGGCATTTTTCATTAAATGTCGCTCTTTTTGTTTGATAGCCGCAAATTGAATGTGCGTGACGAGATATTTCAAGCAAAGGCGCGCTCTGGGGTGGGCGTTACGGCCGTTTCCCGTTCCGTCATCTGCATCTGAATTCCATTTTCCGGGGTGAGCGTAATTTGCGCGTTGTAGCGCACCGGGTCAGTTTGAGCCAGGGCCAATTGGTATTTTTGGGCGATGGTGGCCAGGATAAGTTGCGCCTCCATCATGGCAAAGGCGTTGCCGATACAGATTCGCACCCCGCCGCCAAACGGCATGTAGGCAAACTTGGGCAGCGATTTTTCAAACTGAGGCGTGAACCGCTCAGGTTTGAACGCCTCAGGATCGTCGAAATATTGTGGCAAATGGTGCATGACGTATGGCGACACAAAGACAGTGCTGCCTTTGGGGATGGTGTAACCGCCAATTTCTGCATCTTCCAGGGCGAGACGGCCGTTCAAAATCCAGGCCGGTGGGTAAAGCCGCATGGACTCTTTGATGATTTGTAAGCTGTAGGGCAGGTTGGGCAAATCGGCCAGCGTTGGCTGACGGCCGGCCAGCACGCTGTCTAGCTCTGCGTGGAGTTTGGCTTCCACCTCAGGATGCTGCGAGAGCAAATACCAAGTCCAGCTCAGGGCATTGGAGGTGGTTTCGTGCCCAGCGGCAAACAGGGTGGCGACCTCGTCGCGTAGCTGCTTGTCGTCCATAAATTCGCCATCTTCGTCCACGGAAAGCATCAGCATGGAGAGTAAATCTCCCGTGTCGGCAACTTGCCCGTTGACGGCCGTTTTGCGCCGCTCGGCAATAATCTGGTCCATCACCTGGTTAAATTGGGCAGCAGCTTTGTTGCGTAGGCGGTTGTCGGCCGTGGGAACCCAGTTTGGCAATGAAAAGCCGCGTTGGTAGTCACGGTTGGAGACGGCCTGAAGGTTGTGCATGGCGTTGCTGATGGCTGCGGCCGTATCGCCCGATCCTGTAATTCCATCAGCATCGAATAACGTTTTGGAAACGATAAGCATCGTCAGGTGCATCATCTCTTCGGTAATATCTACCGTTGCCTTACCTTCCCAGCCGTCCATAAGTTGATTCGCATAGTCAACCATCACTTCTGCATAATTGTGGATGCGCTTACTGTGAAAAGCGGGCTGCGCCAGCCGCCGCTGCCGCCGATGAAAATCACCATCGCTGGTGAGCAAGCCATTGCCCAAAAATTTGCCCAAGATTTGCTTGTCCAGTGGTGCTTTTTCAAATTTGTGGCGTTGGGTTACTAGCACTTCCCGAATGAGATCAGGATGCCCCAGCAGATACGTATGCACATGTGCCAACCGAAAGTAGACGATGTCGCCGTACTTTTTTACATTTTCTAGCAAAAATGTGGGCTCATCCTCGCTAAACTGGGGTAAGTTGCCCAGCAACAGGTTGCCTTTGGGGCCAGACGGCCGTTTAATTGTCATAATCATTGCTCCTCGGTATTGAGATAATTGACAAATTGTTGTTTAGTTGATATAGTGTTGTCAAAATCATAAATCGGATTCAGCGATTGTCAAGAACCAATTACGATGGACTGTTGTTTTATCAACGGCCGTTGCATAAACAACATAGAAGGCATTGATGGATAGACGAAAAAGGCGCACCCGCAGATTGCTGGGAGAAGCATTACTAGAACTGGTGCAAGAAAAAAAGTGGGATCAAATAACGATTCAGGACATTACCGATCGGGCAGATATAAACCGAGCCACCTTTTATTTGCATTACAGTAGCAAAGAGAAGCTGCTGGCAGATAGCCTAGAAGGATACTTTGATGAACTGGTGAAGCAGATTGCTGCCAAAACAATGAATAAACCAATCTGGGAGAACCCAGAAGCGGATGAGATGGTGTTTGCTCACGTAGCAGAACATGCAGATTTATACAGGGTACTGCTGGGGGAAAATGGCATGGGGTACGTGATCAACCGGGTAATTGATTACATTGCCCAGTTTAGCGAGCTTCAGCTCAGGGCAGGTTTAGGTAATATTGAACTGCAACTGCCCATAGAGATTATGGCGCGGCATGTGGCAGGGTCGCTTTTTGCACTGGTAACTTGGTGGCTGACGAACAATATGCCGTATACACCCCGTGAAATGGCAGAGATGTCCATCCGGCTGTGCGTGACAGGTACAATGCCGGTTAAACAGGCGTGAGAACTGTGACAAACTAAGTAAAAACCAGCAAATATTGTCGGGTGCGTAGCCGCGGATTTTTTCCGCGTCACCGGAGCGCAGTAAGAAACTGCGGCTACAAACAACGATTCATATTTGTTTGAAGCGGCTCAGGTTTTCCAGCTCATGGCGCGCGAACGAAAAGGAAGACGGCCGCATTTTCCGCCTCAAACTGATCAACAACAAGATAGCTGGGCGTGCCCGTCGCTAATGCCTGAATAAGCTCCGCATCCTCCTGCTGGTGAATGTGCGACATCGCCATCCAAAAACGAGGCGCACTGTTAATCGCCTGCTGAATTTCGGCCAGCTTCTCCGGCGTGGGGAGCTGGCGAAACCAGGTGCCGTATGTGGTCTCTAGCGGAGAGTCATTTTGGTAGACCCGGTAGGCGGGTTCAGCCCCGTAATAGACGTATACAAGGTCGTCTGGCTGCGCTTGCTCGTTCAAGTAAGCCACAGCCGGGCGCAGCGACTCGCGCGGCAATGCCAGCCAGGGGTTAACCTGAGCCATTTGGGGCCAGAAAAAGAGCTGAACGCTAACCAGAAAAATCCCCAAAGCGTACGCCGCGACAGGCCATCTTTTGAGGGAAATCACCGCTGCGGCCAACAGCATGAAAAACAAGGGGAGCACAGCCAGAGCGTACCGTTGGCCAATGGGGTAAATGCCAATAAACCGAACGAAGAACAAGATAGCAACGGTGGCCCAAAAATAAAGCGTGAGGTGGCACGTTTTTTTGTTATTGCGGCACAGGTAAATGGAGCCAACGGCCGTTACCACTAAAAAAATGAGCGGCATCCATTGTCCTGGCACACTGCTAAAGGGAACCGTGAAAAAGGAGATGAAGCCATCCAGCAAGTAGTTGTCGAATTGCCGCACGCTGGCCAGCCAGCCGGGGTCAACAAACAGCGGTTCTAACCCTTTGTTTGTGGAGAACCGGTTTATGTGAATGTTTAGCTGGGTGAAATAAAGCACCACGATGCTGAGGCCAATGATGAGGTGCGCTGTGAAGAAACGGCCGTACTGTCCCCGATCCTTGCGCTGCCAAAGCTGCCACATTAAATGCAAATCTAGGATGGGCAACAGCCAGGCCAATCCGTAATATGAGTACAATGAAACAATGATGGCAACAGTCAACATGACCCAGTCGGCCACGGCGCCGCGACGGCGAACCTGAGCAAACGAAATGAGCAGCAGCAGTGCCAAAAAGACGACAAAGCTGTACTGGCTCACCTCCTGAGCATAATAAATTTGCACAGAGGAAACGGCCATGAACAGGGCTGTGAGCAACCCAATCGTTGGTAATTTTTGCTTAGCCAACCAAATGTACGACAAGTAAACTGCGCCCCCACTAAACAGTGCCGAGGGAAGTCGCAGCCAAAATTCATTTACTGTGAGTTGGGCAATGGGAAACAGCAGCAAGCGGTAAATGGGCGGGTCTGCCCCATCTGTCACGAACAGCACATCGGGCCAGGGCGTAAGAGACCGCAGCACTTCGCGCGCTTCATCGAACCAGAAGCTGTGCTGGCCAATGCCCCACAGCCGCACCAAAATGGCCAGTCCAGTAAGAACAAGGATGATCCAATCCGTTTGGGTTTTGCGTAAAGATGTTGTGCTGCCTGTTGAAATATCCACAAATAACGTCCTGTATCTTAACTGGTGACGGCTTCCAATTCTAACTTACACACGCATGTTACGCAGCGTAGATTTCAAAAGTCTCGTATATGCGCTTTGTCGGCAGGTTGGGGGCATGATACAATTTTCACAATCACAAGGAGACGGTTCACAATACAAAATTGCTGGGCAAGCAGCCTGGAATCTGCTCTGAGAAAAGTAAGGAAAACAAGATGCTAAAAACACATAGCTGCGGTGAATTGCGGCTTGAACACGTTGGTGAAACAGTTACATTGGCTGGTTGGGTAAACCGCCGTCGGGACATGGGCGGCGTGGTGTTTATTGATTTGCGGGATCGTGATGGGAAGACGCAGGTTGTGGTTAATTCGGGCCGCACGGCCGAAGGCTTTGCCGTGGCGGAGCAAATCCGCAGTGAATATGTGGTTCAGGTGACGGGCGAGGTGGGGAGACGGCCGTCTGGTCAGGAAAATGAGAATTTAGCCACAGGTGCTATTGAGCTGCTGGCAGATTCCGTTGTGGTTTTAAACCCAGCCAAAACGCCGCCCTTCCTCATTGACCGAGATGAGGTGGTGGACGAAAGTTTGCGCCTGAAATACCGCTACCTGGATTTGCGCCGTGAGCGAATGCAGCGCAATTTGGTCATTCGCCACAAAGCCATCAAATTTATCCGCGACTTTTTAGACCGGCGCGGTTTTCTGGAAGTGGAAACCCCCATTTTGTTCAAAAGCACGCCAGAGGGTGCGCGGGATTATTTAGTGCCAAGCCGCGTGCATCCTGGTCAATTTTACGCTTTGCCGCAAAGCCCGCAGCAGCTTAAGCAACTCCTCATGGTGGCGGGCTACGAACGGTATTTCCAGATTGCCCGCTGCTTCCGCGATGAAGATTTACGCGCCGATCGGCAGCCAGAATTTACCCAGCTAGATATGGAAATGAGCTTTGTCGAGCGCGACGACATCCTGAACCTGATTGAAGATTTGATGGTTGGAATGGTGAAGCACGCTAGCTTGGTGCCGCTGGCTTACGAACAGTTTCCCCGCTTGAGCTACGCCGACGTGGTGAACCGTTACGGCACAGACCGCCCCGACCTGCGCTTTGGCCTGGAACTGGTAGATATTTCTGAGATTGTGGGCAGCAGTTCCTTCCGCGTCTTTGCTCAAAACGTAGCGGCTGGCAACCCGGTAAAGGCGATTTGCGTGCCGGGCTGCGGCAGCTACAGTCGCAAGCAGCTTTCAGATCTGGAAAATATTGCCAGAGAGGCAGGTGCCAAAGGATTGGCTTGGTTGGCCATCCATCCAGAGACAGAAGAAGTGCGCGGCCCCATCGCCAAATTCTTCACGGTAGAGCAGCTTATTGCCATTACGGAAAAAATGGAAGCAGGCCCTGGCGACCTGATTTTGATTTCCAGCGATAAGAAAGCGGTGGTTCATGAGGTGCTGCACACCATGCGTACCGAAATGGCCAATCGGCTGGGACTGACGGATACAAATACGCTGGCGTTTGCCTGGGTGGTTGATTTCCCGTTGTTTGAGGAAGAGATGGAGGAGGGGCATTACGCACCGAGCCACCATATGTTCACCGCGCCCAAACGGGAGCACATTCCGCTACTGGATAGCGACCCTGGTCAGGTTCTCAGTGAACAGTATGATCTGGTGTGCAACGGCTTTGAGGTGGCTGGCGGCAGTATTCGTATTCACGAACGGCCGCTCCAGCGCAAAATCATGGAACTCATCGGCTTCTCAATTGAGGAGGCCAAAGAGCAGTTTGGTCATATGCTAGAAGCGTTTGAGTATGGGGCTCCCCCGCACGGCGGCATCGCCCCCGGCATTGACCGTCTGGTGGCGCTGATGGCGGGCGAACCCAACATCCGTGAGGTGATGGCTTTCCCCAAGACGGCTCAGGCAACTGATCTGATGGCTAGCGCGCCGTCTCCTGTGGTGCAACGCCAACTGGATGAGCTGCACATCACATTGGCGATCAAAGAAAAAGAGAAAAAGGCGTAAACGAACCAGAAGGGGCGGCTCCACAGCCGCCCTTTTTTATTTGTGCCATCTCTGGATTGTTCGCCAGATGCTCCCAAGTTTGTCCTGGAAAGCCAGTGCTTGCTTAACTTCTATGGCTAAATGCTCTTGCCAGTAATGAGTGGTTTTGGCAACGGCCGTAATCACATTCTTGATCTCTTTCTTCAGACGAAACGCATCCCCAACAGGTACGTAGAGAAGGCTGCCTTCATGCCGTGCCTGCACATTTTCTTCTACGATGGCCTCTGCCAGCCAGCGGGCTTGCCCTGCCGAGGCGCAGTCAATTTGTAGCCAGCCCGGTTCGGCTGGAACGGCAGTCATCGCTGCTACCTCCCAAATACCCCGTGCAATTTCGCTCACGGCAAACTGGTACGCCTCGCTGTTCACGTCTGGGTTTTGTGGCGCACGCAAAAAGTCGCCCCGGTGCGGCGGCCCGCCATCTAGCGCCAGGACGCAGAATGAATCCCACATATTGCCCCAATCAATGGCTCCGTCTTCACGATAGATTATTGGGCCAGCGGGCATGGAGGCGGCACGGTTTGCGGCCTCGCTACCGTTTTTGTGGGTTTTGGATAAGTTGAGTACCATAGCTGCGCTCCTTGTGAAAAGGTGTGATTTATTTGGTGTACGTAGGAACGGCCGTCTTGCATTCATTGTCATCGCATAGATTCAAAACGCATTTGCCTGCGTATTACCAAAACAAAGGAAACTTGACCCATGCTCACAGCTTCAATTCGCCGTCGGTGAGGTCAAAATAAAAATGAATGTCGCTGATGAAACGCTGATGGCGCAGGCGGCGGCTGGGGACAGCCACGCCCTGGAAACCCTGTATGATCGATACGCTCCCATTTTGCTGGGGGTGGTTTTACGCATTGTGCAGCAGCGGGCCGTTGCCGAGGAAATTGTGCAGGAAACCTTTTGGCGCGTTTGGGACAAGGCCGCCACGTTTGATTCCGCGCAGGGAAAATTCAGTACCTGGATGTACAGCATTGGCCGCCGACTGGCCATTGATCACACGCGGCGGCAAAAGGTGCGCCCAGAAGCGGCAAGCAGCGAAGCCGAAGAGGAAAAAATGTTGCGGGAGCCAGACGATGCCGATGTGGTAGCAACGGCCGATTTGCGGATTGAACAGGCGCGGGTGCGCTCGGCACTGGCTGCGTTGACGCCAGAACAGTATCAGGTGATTGAACTGGCCTACTTCAAGGGCTTAACTCGCAAGGAGATTGCCCAGGCAATTGATAAACCGCTGGGGACGGTTCACACCAGAGCCAGACTAGGTTTGCAGAAGCTACGCTCGGCATTGGCAGCGGCAGGTATGGAATCATGAACAGACAAATCGAAGAAGAACTATTCCCATTTTATGCCCTGGGCGCGTTAACCGACGAGGAAAAAGCAGAGGTTGAGGCGTACATTGCTGCCGATCCAGAGGCCAAAGCACGGCTGGCTGCCCTACAAGAAACGGCCGCTTCCCTCCCAAACGCCGTCGAACCTGTAGCGCCTTCACCCAACATCAAAGCCAATTTGATGGCGCGGGTGCAGGCCGATCCCCGTGCAGCTACTGTCCCTACGCCCAAACCAGTTGTGAAACGGCCGTCCCCGCCACAACTTTCCTGGTGGGACAAATTCCGCCAAAGTTTTGCCATGCCCGCGCTGGCTGGAACGGCCGCCCTCGCTGCCGTCCTCCTGTTCGTTTGGGCAATCAGCTTAAGCCAGCAGCTTAACCAGCTCCAAAATCAAGTTGCCGACCTCACTTTGGAGACAGACAGCTTGCAAACAGAACTGGGAACCTTGCAGTTAGATAACAACCAACTGCAAATACAAAATGACCTGCTCCAGCAGCAGCTACAAGCCCAGGAAGAGATTTTGGCCGCTTACCAACAGCCCGGCACCAGCACCATTGCCATTGGCGACATTACGGGTGAGCATCCCACCGCCCACGCCACGCTGACGGTTGCGCCAGAGGCAACCACCGCTACCTTTGTTACCGCAAATTTGCCCCAGCTAGGTGCAGATCAGGTTTACCAGTTGTGGATTATTCAGGGGGATCTGCCAATGAGCGCAGGGATTTTCAATGTGGATGAAGACGGCCGTATCGTTCATCAAATTGATGGCGCATTAGCCGCTTCCTTTGATGCCATCGGTGTCTCCATTGAGCCAGCAGGCGGCAGCGACCAGCCCACCCCCGACCAAATCATCCTGCTTGGATCCCCATCTTCATAAAACCTATAAACTATTCTAACGCTAGCTTCAGCCGCGCCCCGCGTCGGCTGGAAGCCATGTTATGCCGTCCCGTTGATGGTTAGTATGGGCCGAGGAACTTGTCACCATCAAAATGGATCATGTGATCTGGCTCAGAAGCAATCCACACTTCCGTTTCCCAAGCAATGTCAGGTAGAAATTTCCTAAATGTGGCACGATCCAAAAATGCTGTCACATAAACAATTGGTGCTGGACAATTCTTAACAAACGATTGAAGAACAATTATTCTCTCTGGACTGATGGGACCGGACGAATGCACTGCTTCAATCAAGAACAACCAATTCTTTTGCCTGGAAAACGCGACCACATCAGGTAACTCAGCATGAGCTAATTTTGAGAGACCAAGACCACTTGCCGTAGTCTGATCATAATGAAGAAACTTATCTTCCGCATCGCCTATATAAATCACACGCGCACCATACCCATAACGCGGCAGAAACTCTTCAATGATTGCTTTCTGAAGAAGATTGTGTTCACCTACACCAAACTCCAGCTTTACCCCCGATGGCAATGCTATAGGTATTTTGGGTATTGACCTGTTCCCCATTAGCTGATCTCGCAAGGTTTGTCTTCCGACAAGGAACGTTTCTAATCTACTTGCCCAATCAGTAGAATTATAGGAGCGAATAAGCTCAATGTATTCCTCGTTAATTGCCCAAGCGCGTTTGGGATCATTCTTCGCTGACTCTGGAAATGCTGGCACAACGATGCTTGCAAGGATCGGATGTTTCAAGTCCTTTCGGCGAATATCATCATATGAACCACGTGAGATACTTTCGCCGAAATGTTTGTTAACAAAATCAATCACATCACGGGTTTTGAGAAAGTACGAATCTCGAAGCGATTTCGCATTTTGCCACTCATCACTCCTCCTCACATCACAAAGTGCCAAAAATGCCAAAGCCATTCGTTCTAGGTTTCTGGGAGATTTATCATTAACTGGTATCCCGAAACTGTCTAGCAAGTGGATTGCTTGGTTAATTAATGACTGAATGTATTGTGGTTTGGATTCAAACGTATGGTAAGCGGGACGCCTTTTCCCCAAAACGAGAGCTTCGGCTTTTGTGACGAGGTATGGCTTTTTCACAACTATGGAACTCCGAATAAGGACAATTGTTTTGGTCGGAGCTTCGAAGCGTTAAGGCGTTCAATCTCAGCACCCGACTTGCGACTTTTGGAATTCGAAATGTAATCTCGCACTGAAGCCGCAAGATAATAAGCAAATAAAGGGGGAACTGCATTTCCGATCTGATTAAATTGGCTGGTTTCACTTCCAGTGAACTCAAACCAATCTGGGAAACTCTGCAACCTTGCTGCTTCTCGAACGGTTAGGCGTCTTCTTCTTCCATCTACAAGTCGAATACGCATCATGTCGCCAGTGGCACCAGCCAAATTTCTACAGGTTAGAGTTCGGGACGGTTTATCAAGATGCAGATCACGTGGTCGAACGCATTTTGAGGCCTTCTCGTATCTTGCTACGTATTCATCCATACTTTTGGTTAGGAATTTTGCATCATGAGGTATTTGCATCGCTAGTTCCCCTAGAGCCTCACCTGATGTGACTTTTCGATTTTTAGGTCGGGGAAATTCAAATCCCCCCTTGTGACCAACTACTATAATCCTCTTTCGGTTCTGCGGAATTCCGTAGTTAACCATGTTGAATAGCTTGTATTCAACAATATATCCTAATGAACCTAGCTCATTAACGATCTCGTCAAGATACCACTTGTTCTGGTACATCATCCCGCGGACATTTTCAAACAAAAACAATTCCGGTTTGACTTGCTGAACCGCGCTTATGAATGCAGGAAACCCATCACGTGAATCTCTTAATCCTTTCTGTTTTCCACCAACACTAAATGGTTGGCATGGGGGACCACCAATTATAATCGAAGCGTCGGGATAGTTGGTTTGCACGTTGAGTCTGACCTGTAAGCAATTCGCATTCAGATTGTGCTTGTAGGTCAGACAATAGTCGGATTCTTGCTCGAATCCAGTCGTCCTAAATCCATTTGCCTCAAACCCTAATCCAAGACCACCTGCTCCAGCAAACAAATCCAGAGCGATAGCAATAGAATTCTTAGTAGGTTTAAGCTTATCATTTATTTCGGCTACATAATTCATTGAACTAAAATCCAGACGCAAACATTAATCGCTTCTTATAGTAGAACTTATGCTCTATATTACCATTGTTAAGACTATACATCAATTGTGGTGTTAATAGCGGCATAACTATTAATTATACCGCGCTACTATAGTCGGACGTTGTCTCCACTACAGCACTATAGTAAGTAGAAAATAATTTTTGAAATTATCGTCAGTAGGTTTTACTCTAGATTAGGCAGGGTGACAAGACACGGTTGTAGGATGAAACATTGGTAACTGTATTGCAGTTGCTGATGGGGAGGGAGACAGAAAACTTTTGAGCTGGCAGAAACGAATCAGTTGTCAGCAAGCTCCTCGTTCGAGGGGCTTTTTTTGCGTCGCGCAGCTTGGCAAAAGCAAATTGAATGCAAAACTAGCCCCGCTGCGTACTCCCCAATGAATCGCCAAATTTCCCCAACGCAGATTCCCGGCGATGAATGCAAAAACAAATCTGATGTGTACTTAGCATCAAATCCCAAGTTGAGGAGGTTGCAAATGATCTAGACCTACCCACCTTTGTTCAGGCTGTAAATTTTTACTAATTCACATGATTTAAGGAGCAAAACAAGATGAAAAAGATTCGTAATATCGCACTTTTACTGTTGGTGGCTGCTGCCATGATTGTAGGGCTTTCGGCCACCACCATTGGCGCGGCTGACCATTTGGATGCGCCGCTGATTCAGGCAGACGGCCGTACCGACATCAACGACATCTACGCCTTCATCAACGGCGACAACACCGTTATGGTGATGACCGTCAACCCCCTGGCTGGCGTGCTGAACGGCACCGATTTGCGGCCAAACAGCCCGTATGAATTCCTCATTGATAACGATGGCGACTTTGTCGAAGACATCGTTTACCGCGTTCAGGCTAGCGGCAGCGGCAGCCAAACCATCAACCTTTACGACGTCGGTGCTTTGGTTCCCCGCATTGCGCGCGGCTCGGCTGAGTCTACAATCCCGGTTTCTGGGGGTGGCTCCCTGTTTGTGGGCTTGCGTGACGATCCCTTCTTCTTTGACCTAGTTGCTTTCCAGGATCAGGTTTTGGGCGCAGGCGGCAGCCGCACCTTCTGCGACGGCAATGAGAACGACTTCTTTGCTGGCGCCAACGTTACTGCCATCGTGCTAGAAGTTCCCAGCAGCCACCTAACGGCCGCTTCCGACAGCATTAACATCTGGGCACGCACCGCTGACCGCAACGGCATGATTGACCGCATGGGCAAACCCGCGCTGAACACGGTTCTCATCGGCTCTGGCAACAAAGATGCCTACAACGCCACCAATCCTGCTGGCGATGTGGCGGCGTGGTCTGACGAATTTGAAGCCAATCTGCTCTTCCTCAGCGGTTTAGATGGCTCTGGCTACACCGAAGCCGAAGCGGAATTTGTCACCAGCCTGCTGCTGCCCGACGTGCTGACGCTGGACACCACTTCCACTGCTGGTTTCACAACTGCGCCGCTGAACGGCCGTCAGCTAGCCGAAGACGTGATTGACTTTGAACTGTTCGTCGTCACGGGCGGTTTGGGGGCAAATGGTTCCCCCGTCCTCACCAGCGACTGTGTGGACGCCAATGATGTGCCCTTCCTGACCAGCTTCCCGTACCTGGCTCCGGCGCACTAAGAATAATCTACTTGTAGCCGCGGTTTCTTACCGCGCAGTAAGAAACTGCGGCTACCAAGGATTTACCTAATGACCACTCGCAAAACAATCATTTTGGTGCTGGCAACGGCCGTTTTCATCCTCGGCTCTTATCTTTTTAATTCAACCAATCTCTTCACCGCCAATGCCAAGCCAGAGCGGATCACTATTCCTGTTGAAAGCGTACCGCCCAGCAGCGGCATGAAAAACAGCGACGAGCAAATCGCCTTTTGGCAGCAAAAAGTGCAGCGGGATGACCGCGACTACATTAGCCTCACCTATCTAGGGCAGGCATATTTGCAACGCGGGCGCGAAACGGGGGATGCAGCAGCGTACAGCCGGGCGCAGGCGGCACTAGAGCAGGCACTGACTATCAACTCCAACTACGAACTGACACTTTCCTACCTGGGCGTGACCCAAATTGCCCAGCACGATTTTGCGGGCGCGTTGGCTACCGCCCAGCGCGTTTACGACTTTGATTCTGGTGCGCTGCAAGCGTTGGCTACCATCGGCGATGCCAGTTTAGAGCTAGGTCGTTACGCGGAAGCGGAAGCTGCTTATCAACAGTTGCTAGAACTGGCTCCGGGAGCGGCCGTATTCAGCCGCGCTGCCCGGTTAGCCTGGGTTCAGGGCGATCCTGCCGCTGCTATTGATTGGATGACAATGGCGGTAGATGATGCCGATGAGAGCGGGCTTATAGGCGAACGATTGGCTTGGTACCAGTTTCAATTGGGCGAACTGTTTTTCAAAACAGGCGATATTGAAGCGGCGCAGGCACAGTACACTGCTGCCAAGCAAACATGGCCAGCGTATTACCTGGTGTTGGTGGGTGAAGGCAAAATTGCTGCCGCCAACGGCGATTATGAGCAAGCCATCGCCCTCTACCAGCAGTTGGTTACGCGCCTGCCGCAGCCGGAGTTTGTGGCGGCACTGGGTGACTTTTATGCGCTTGCCGGAGATGAAACGGCCGCACAGCAGCAGTACAACACGGTTCAATTCATCGCCGATTTGGAAGGCGAAGAGGCAGCGCTCCTGGGTCGTCAACTGGCACTTTTCTACGCCAACCAGAACATCAATTTGGATGTGGCCTTGGCTGCCGCCGAAGCGGAGTTGGAAAGCCGCCCAGATGTGTACGGCTATGATGTGCTGGCGTGGGTGCTGTTTAAAAATGGCCGTCTGGCAGAAGCCGCCGTTGCCAGTGAGCAAGCCCTCCAGTTTGGCACGCCCGAAGCCATTTTTTACTACCACGCCGGGATGATTGCTGCTGCCCAGGGTAATGAGGAGCTAGCCAAACAGCACCTGATGCAAGCGTTGGAACTCAACCCCCATTTTGACTTCCACCAGGCGCAAATTGCCCAAGAAACTTTAGACAGCCTGCCCTAAAACGTAGCCGCGGAAAGAATCCGCGGCTACACATTGGAGTTATCATGAAAGTTAACTTTAACTTTAACCGTAAACGAACTATTTCTATCTTGGTCGCGCTGCTGACCTTATTTGTCTTGGTACCCGCTGCCTGGGCGCATCCGCTGGGGAACTTCACCATTAGCCGCTACACGCACCTGACCTTGCAGCCAGAAGCGGTGGAGTTGCTGTACATTATTGACATGGCGGAGATTCCCACGTTTCAGGAACGGCCGTCCATTGACCAAAATGATGATGGCACAATAGACACCGCCGAAGGCGAAGCCTACGCCAGCCAGCAAGCAGCCCAACTGGCGCAAAACTTATCGCTGACGGTTAACGGGCAAACTGTTGTTGTCACGCCCCAATCGTGGACGATTGCGTTTCCGCCTGGGCAGGGGGAGTTACCTACCCTGCGCCTGGAACTGACGGCAACGGCCGTCCTCCCCCAAACAGATGAACTGTGGCAGCTAAATTACACGGACAACAACTTTCCGGATCGCCTGGGCTGGCAAGAAACGGTGGTTACGACCGTGCCTGACCTGCAAATTGTGCAAAGCAGCGTCCCCACCCAAGACGTGAGCAATCAGCTCAGAAATTACCCGGAAGATTTGCTGCAAGCACCGCTGGCGGTGAGTTCAGCCCAAGTGCAGTTTGCTCTAGCGGGGGCAGCCGTGTCGGCTGCGGAGATGGAGAATGTGGTGGGGGAAACGGCCGTCGCCCCCGAAGCCAACCGCTTCAGCCGGGATGAATTTGCCAATCTGCTCACGACTGCGCTAGACCAGCCCGGTGCGATTGCCATTGCGCTCGTTGTAGCTTTTGGTTTGGGCGCGGCGCACGCACTTACCCCTGGCCACGGCAAAACAATTGTGGGCGCGTACTTGGTTGGCTCACGCGGCACGCCCAAACATGCGCTTTTCCTCGGCCTGACCACAACCGTTACCCACACGGCTGGCGTTTTTGCCTTTGGGCTGCTGGTGCTATTTGCTTCCCAATACATCTTGCCAGAGACGCTGTACCCGTGGCTAGGCGTGCTGTCTGGCTTGCTGGTGGTGGGCATCGGTTTTTCACTCTTTCGTGGACATTTCAGCAGTTGGCTGCATCGCTACCAGCCCACCCAGCATGAAGAAGGGTATCACACCCATTTCGGCATCGGCCACACCCACACACCCAAACCGGAGATGGGCTGGCGTAGCCTGCTAGCGTTGGGCGTTTCTGGCGGGCTGCTGCCTTGTCCATCTGCCCTAATTTTGATGTTGAGTGCCATTGCTTTGCAAAAAGTGGGCTTTGGCCTCATTTTGATTGTCGCTTTTAGCATTGGCTTGGCCAGCGTCCTCACTGGCATTGGCTTGGCGATGGTGTACGCTAGCAAACTGTTCGCCCGCCTACCTGCCAATCAGGCCGGACTGATGCGATTGCTGCCCGCTGCCAGTGCCTTGTTCATTACCATCGCGGGCATTGGCATCACGGTGAAAGCTCTGCTGGACACGGGGGTTGTTTAGAGATTTACCAAAATACATGCAGGGCTTTTGGCTTGCGGAAGATGAGGCCGCGCGGCTGGGCGTCGGCTTGGGCAGATTCATCCGATTTTAGCTGCAAATTGGGCAGGCGGGTGATGGTTTGGCTCAGTGCTAGCTCGGTTTCTAGCCGCGCCAGGTGTAGCCCCAGGCAGACGTGCGGCCCTTGGGCAAAGGCCACGTGGCTTTGCAGGTTGTTGCGGGTGGGATCAAATCGGTCTGGCTGGGGGAAGATGTCTGGGTCGCGGTTGGCCGCCAGCAGCGACACACGCACCAAATCCCCCGCCTTGATCTGCGCCGAACCAAGCGTGACGTCCGCGACGGCGTACCGGTCTACTACGGCCGCTGCTGGTTCCAGCCGGAGCGATTCTTCGATAACGGCTGTCATCATCCCCAGCTCCTCACGCACCGTCTGCAACACAGTTGGATTGGTGAGCAAATGGAAAAAGGCGTTGGTAATCATCCCCTCAGTTGTTTCGATGCCACCAAATAGCAGAACGGCCGCATTAGAAATTATCTCGTCGTCACTAAGATTATTGGCAGCCCCACTGGCCTGGGCTAGCAAATTGGCCTCTGGGGGCTGCCGCAGTGAAGGCAGCAGGTGCTGACGCAGGGCGGCAAAAGCAGCTTTTCCTACTTCACTCACCGGTTCCCCCGCCGAAACGCGCGTGACCGCCTCAACAATCGTATCGTACCAACATAACACCTTCGCAATAGGCACGGCTTCCAGCCCCAGCGCGGTGATCATCGTTTGGACGGCAATGGGGCCAGCATAATCGCGGCGCAGTTCGGCTTCTCCCTGAGGCGTCAGCTTGCTCAAGTGTTGCTCAATTTGTTGGCGAACGGGGTGGGTGAATCGGTTGTGGACGGTGGGTTTGCGAAACGGCCGTTCAAATGGCGTTCGGTGCTGCTGGTGAGCCGCGCCATCCAGCGACAACATGCTGCGTCCCACCACCTGCACCGTGGAAAAGCCGGGATGATCCACCGTGAACCTTTTGGCATCCCGCATGATGGTTACGGCCGTATGCCAATCTGTTACCAGCCAAGCGTCAAGCACAGGCAGCCAAGCCACCGGCTCGCTCTGGCGCAGCTGGTGCAATAGCGCATATCGCTGGCTACCTGCCAGGTCGGCCAGCGTAATTTGTCTGCTAATTGGGGATTGTTTACTCAAAAATTTCTTTAACCAACACAGAAAATCCGGGCAAAAGCGTGCCGCCCTCAAGCACATCGTCAGTGGTCAAAATGTGGATGTCGGTAAGGGAGCGATAAACCGTGACCGTGCGCGTGCGAGGGTAAATGAGCCAAACAAGTTGCGTGCCAGCATTCAAATAATCAATCACCTTGCTCTCAACATCATCAACCGTCTCACTGGGAGAAATGACCTCCACTGCTAAATCTGGTGCGCCTTCAAAAAAGCCAGTTTCAGGTTGATGACTCAGCCGCTCTTGCTGAACAAAAGCAGCATCTGGTGCACGTACCGTGTCTGGGTTTCGCGCCAAAATGAACCCGGTTTCAGCGGCGTACACATTACCGAGTTTGTTTTGCTTCACAAAGAGCCACAATTGACTGGAAATATTTAAGGCAATGATGCCATGACTGTGTCCTGCTGGTGACATGCTAAAAAATTCTCCCTGGATTAGCTCACCACGGCTTTGGTCTGGGGGCAGTTTGGCCAGTTCTTCAATTGTCATCAATTTTTCCTGGGTTAACATCATTTACCTCCACAACAGCGGCGAACATCGTGAGAAGATTGTAATCTTTGGGAGCAAGCTATGTCAAATGAGTCAAGATTAGTGTGCGGCTGCAAATTCGGCGCGAATGGCTTCCATGCGTTGGCGATTAGCTCCCATGTCGCCATAGCCTAGCCGAGAAGCCGAGCGAAAATGGATGACGCTTGCGGCTTCGTCGAAATAGAATTCTACATCATCAATGAAGCGCCACAGGTTGGAACGCGCTTCGGCGTGGATGTAGGTGGGCGTTTGGCTGATGATGGTGAAGCTGTTATCTGCTTCTAAGATTGCCAGGATTTTTTGGTGGGCGGCCTCTCTGTCGCCAACAAATGATATTGGCTCAATGCCATGCAATTCGGTGGTAGCCTGGGTAGAAACACAGTTGGGGCTTTCGGGGCAGGGGGCAAGACGGCCGTTTACCACTCCTAAATTATCCGGCATCGGGCTATTTGGCTCCACCAACGTCCGCAAAATGAGAAAGGCGACGACGCTACAAGCAGCAAAAAAGACAACAATTTTGAGTAATCTAGACATATTTAATAACTCTCCTAAAACCTCGGCTCAACCCTGGATGTGACAGTCACTTCCGAAGTGACTGTCACATGAACGCAAGGAGCTTTCAGGTTGGCTTAATCTCGTTTTAGCCAAAGTGCAACCAAAAAGGCTAACAGGGCGACGCCTGCTGAGATGAGGAATGTTTCTGTGAGGACAGAGACGGTGACTTCCGTCAGGCCATCCGCCAGGGCTTGCTGGTAGGCAGGGTCGTTCAGCGGCAGGTCGGGCAGCTCGATGAGCTTCCGCAAAATCTCGAAGCGATATAGCCCCCAGGCAGTGAGGCCAGACAGCCCTACGCTCATCCCCATGAGTCGCAAGACAATCACCAAGCTGCTGGCAACGCCGCGCTGGTGCTCTGGGGCGGCGTTGATGACGGCCGCTCCAATTGGCGCAATCACCAACCCAAAGCCAATCCCCAGCACCACCAGATGGGAGGCCATGTTGAGGTACGGCGTGTCTACCAGCCAAAGCCAACCCATCAAGCCCATGCCCGCCGCGCAAAACGCCAATCCCATGACGGTCACAGGTCGGTAGCTCCAGCGTTCAGTTAATTGGCCACCCACCCAGGCCATGACGGCCATTGCTCCCGTCATGCCGCTGAGCAGATAGCCGCTGGTGAGAGCGGCCGTTTCCACATCAAACTCCAGCACATTCACCAGCAGCGGCACGTTCACCATGGCAATGATCAAGACACCCCCAACTAGAAAGTTGATGAGGATGGCGGGGGAGAAGTTGCGGCGGCGGAAGAGGGTGAGGTCAATGAGGGGCGGCGGGAGTGAACGGGTGACAGTTTCTGAATGTGGCTGCTTTGCTTTTTTACCTAAATAATGTTGGATGGTGAGGAAGAGGGCGAAGGCGATGGCGGCGATGGTGTAGAGGAGAGTGGTGTTGGTGGCGGGTTCGTTGCTTTGTAGCTGGGCGAAGCCACCTGCGGCCTGCACGTCGCCGCTGTTGAGCAGGGCAATGTTGAGGCTGATGAGGGAGATGGTGAGAACGGCCGTACCCACCCAATCAATTCGTTCGCGCGTTTTTGGCTCTGGCAGGTCGCTCAAGGCCCACCAGGCGGCGGCAATGCCAAACAGGCTCAGGGGGATGTTTAGGTAAAATTGCCACTGCCAGCTCAAAAAGCGAATCAACAGGGCACCATAAAGTGGCCCCCACACCCAACCTGCCGTATCAATTGCGCCTAACGCGCCCAGCGCGGAAGCTCGCTTTTCGCGCGGATACACGTCCCCAATGACCGCCATTGCTACGGGAACCATTGCCCCACCGCCCAAAGCCGTGAGCACCCGTCCCACAATGAAGCTGTTCAAGTCTGGAGCAAACGGCACCCAGATCGACCCCGCTAGAAAGAGCACCAGCGAGGCCACATACACATTTCGCCGTCCCCAAATATCGCTCAAACGGCCGATAAATGGCATCACCACCACGTAGGCAATCAGGTACGCATTCACAATCCAAGCGGCCTGATCTAGCCCATCCGGTAGCGGAATCTCCAAATCGAAGATGATTTGGCGCAGCATGGTAGAGACCACGGTCAAATCGTCGGCAGCCACAAAGACGCCAAAGGCAACAACAAACAAAATGGTTCGGGGGGATGGGTTTCTGCGAATGGTGTTGGCTTGCATAAATTTGGATCGTTGTTTTGTCACGAGGTTTGTATGGTTTGAAGATAGGCCATTGCGTTGTCCAGGCAATTCTCGATGGGTTGATTGGTGTCGAGGATGAGATAGTTATTTTGCGGCCGTTTCATATTTGCTATCCAATTTTGGAACAATGCTTCGCCAGCGTGCTGCTTGCCGTTGCCGTCGGTGATAGTTTGGAAAACGGCCGTTACCTGGCTGGGTAAAGGTGTGCGATTGCATAAACGGCCGTCTAGAACCGCCAAATCACCCACCACGCATTCGATGTACCCATAAGCCGCCCCTGCATGTTTAGCCATCTGCTGGCCATTTTTTAGCAGTTCCTCATAGAAACAAGGGCTGTCAAAAATGACGCTGTGACCCTGTTGCAGCAAATCATTAGCTAAAGAAGCCAAGACCGAATAGGATGCTTTGCCTGCCAGCAATGGATCAACATTTGCCTGTAGCAAGGCAGTTTTGGTGATATCGTGGTCAATGATTATCGCCCCAATTTCGGGAGCAATGACTCTGGCAAGGGTGGTTTTCCCAGATCCTGGCGCGCCTGACATTTGGATGAATAATTGTGTCGTTGTGTCTGGCATCTAGAGAAAAAAATCCTTTAACGCAGCAGAAATATCGCTGATGATGATGTGCCAGGGCGTGTCTAGGTCACGCTGCACAGTGAGGTCGCCATCTTCAATTTGTAGATACGTAATGCCCTCGATGACGGCCAACGCTTGAGCCACAGGGGAACCTTCTTCCAACTCGTTGTTGGAATGATATTGCTCAACCTCGCCCTCGTTGAGGCGTAAGTTCGTGTAGACAGTGAGGGTGCTGTCATCATCGCTGATTTCGGTTTCAATCTCAATATACTCAGACATGATTTGGATTATAACAATGATGACCGTGATGGGCAGATGTTTGGCTGGTAAAGTATAATTCGGTAATCCGTAGACCGATTACTGATTACGGATAACCGTTTACGGAACAAAAGGAGCTTGGGATGAACAAGGTATTTAGCTTTATGGCGGGGGCAATTTGTGGGGCGCTGGTTGGTGGGGTGACGGCACTGCTGCTGACCCCTTCTTCTGGTAATGATTTGCGTGAACAGGCGGTTGCCCGTTGGGAAGCTGCCAGGCAACAGGCGGAAGAAGCACGGGCGCAAACTCGCCAACAGTTGGAAACGGAATTTGAGCAGATGAAGACCGGGGTTCAGTAATCAGTTATCGGTAAACGGTATGACGGATTACTGATAACTGATAACGGAGGGAGTGGCTAATTCTGTAGGCATACGAACTCAATCACATGTTTCTTGTCAAACGGCCGCATCCGATTGTGCAACTGACGTCGGTTCCAGGCATGAGCAAACGCTTTCACATGACGATTTAACCAAACCAAGCTGCGTGAGAAGCAACGGCTCTTTCTGACTAGTCGAGTGAGATAGTGTCGCAGTTCCGCATTGCCTCCTTCAACTGAGTACGTTTCGCTCTTATCTCTTAGCGATAAATGGTAGCCGCGACGATAAATCAAACTGTCGTACAGAGGGAACTTGTCACTGTAATACTGCTCGGCAGGCGCCTCATCAATCATTTTTTGTGCCACTGCCTGCGTGCGTTGCAAAACGGGCTCAATCCCTAGAAAACAGCGGGTTTGCCGGTCTACAACGGTCATGATGTAGATTTCGTTTTTTTCTCACCGATAAAGGTGAAGAGCTCATCCTGTTCAGCTACTTCCACTGGTTCATTAGGGCCGGGCAAGGTTGATGGCAACTTATCAGCGTATGCTTTAAGCCAATTAGCGACCGACTGTGGCGCAACACCTAGATGTCGTGCTGCCTGACGTTGGCTATTGCCATCCAAGACCAAGCGAATGGCTTGTTGGCGGATGGCAATTGGATGGCCATTTGGCTGAGGCTGGGGTACATATTTACGATTGCAGGCTTTGCATTTGAATACTTGGCTACCAGCCACAGTTTTGCCATTTCTAACTTGAGAATCTGTTCGGTGACAGTGCGGACATTGGTTCATGTGCCTTTTATACCATGCCTTTGTGTTTAGTCACTCCCATAACGGATAACCGTTTACTGTTCAATAGAGAGCCAGTAGGTTGCTGTTTCGCTAGTGAAGGTGGTTTGGGGCATGATGACCAAAACGCCGCCAGATTTGCCTATTGGCAATGTCCACTGTCCTTGATTTTGTGGGTTTAGGTCGAGGGCGGTGACGACGGGGTTGGGGCCTTCTTCGATCAGCAAAACGCTCCACTTTTGGGGGATTTGCCAGCCAATTTGTATGAAGCCATCGGCTTGCCAGCCGTCTGGTTCTGCTTCTACATTGGATTCATAGCCCAGTTCAGGAATGGCAATGTCATCAATGGCGAAGCCACGTTCGGTGATGCCGCCGTCGGTGAGCACCTCAAAGCGTATTTGGATGGTTTGCCCAACGTAGCTGTTGAGGCTAACGCTTTGCTTGAGCCAGCCGTCTACGGCGTCATCTCGGTCGGCGGAACGGCCGTTGTAAGCGGGGCCAAATTCGCCACTGGTGTAATGCGTCGGCAGCAAAATATCCCACGTTTGTCCGCCATCTACCGAAGCGGAAACGTAGGCGTAGTCATAATCTTCTTCCAGTTCGTACCAGACGGCGTACCTGAGGGTTGCTTGCTCTACCCCGGTTAGATCAAAGGTGGCGGTGAGCTGGGCATCCATGTCATCAACACCGGGCGCATACCACATTTGTTCACCGCTGCGGGGTGGTGCGCCAATAAGATCAACGGCCGTATCTCCGGCAAAGGTAATCGTCGTGTCTCCGCGTAAATCACTCAGGTCAATGTAATGAACGCCAAACTGTGCCATCTCTTCCAACCGATCCAATGTGGGTTCGTCTTGGTCCAGCTTGGCGGCGATGTATGGTTGGCGCAGATTGAGGGATTGGTAATAGTACGGCCGTTCCGCATTTTCGTCATCCAGGTAGTTGGCGGCCGCCCAGCGAGCCATAAATTCTTCTAGCGAGACATCTGGCAGATAGCCTTGCAGCACCGCCCAAACGCTGGCCATGCCGTTGGCAGGGTGTCGGGCTAGCTCCTGAATGGCGGCATCCCCCAACTGTTCCCACAAATAAACCGAAAACAGATACGCGCCTGCGTAATGAGCATACACCGTATCATCTTCATAATTCCAGGTGTTGAGCTGAATTTCCGGCTGTTCCAAATAATCAATGCTCGGTGCTGTGTCGTCGTAGCCCAGGTAAATTTCTGCTAGTTGAGACAGACCCTCGTTTAGCCAGACCGTTTCGCTGGAATCTACGTACCATTGGATGAGATGCTGCACTTCATGAACCAGCGTGCCGTAATACAGGTCGCTTCCCAGCGTCAGCTCGCCCATGTTCATGTAAACAAGCTCTTGCTCATTTGAGAAGCGGTATAGCGAACGTGGGAATTGGTCTTCGCTGTTGAAGCGGCCTAGCTCATCGCTGGAGCCATTTTGGGCATGTAAGATGGAGAAATGAGGGTCGCCGTCTATGCCCGGTGTCCACACTTCGCCAAAAAGATAGACGAGCTGTGGATAATATTCATTTTCGAGTCGGTTTGCGGCCGTTTCCAGCTCACTTTGATCTAATTCTAGTCCTTCTTCTACCCAAAAATAGACATGCTCTGTGGCTACGGCCAGCCGGGCTTCGATGCGGTCTGAATCGTTGTAGAATTCTTCAACGTCTCCCACAGCGTGTGACGTGGTAGAGAAGGTACGCGCGCCCAGGTTTTCGCCGCCCAAGCGAACGGCCGTTTCAAAATAATCATGGGAAGGGTAGTTGGTGCTGTACAGCAAGGTGAGGTCACTTTCGGCGCGGGCGGGCACAGGGCGTTGGTCAATTTCTGTGGGGATGTCGGCGGTGATGGGTTGGGGAACGGCCGTGTTTTCGGCAGAAGGGGTAGCTGTGGGAGCGACTGAGTTTTCTGGTGTGGGGCTAGGTAGCTCGGCGACGGCGGCCGTGGGCGTAATCTCACCCTCGCGTCCGCTATCGGAATTTCGAGTGGGTTCTGGCTCTTCTTCGTCAGCTTCATTGTCTCGCCCTTCTGGCGTGGCAGTTCCAAATTCAGACAAAATCTCGTCGCTATAGGTGATCCAGAGATAATACCCACCGCCAAGCGTTAGGCAGCCCAGGCACAAAAAGATAAGCAGGCACCCCCCCAGCACGTACCAAAGCTGGCGGTTGTTGTTAGGTTCAGGTGTAGCAGAAGGTGTGTAGGGTTGGTAATCGTAATCGTTCATTTATTAAAAAAGTGGCTGTTGGTTTGTTTGTAGGATAGCGGTCTAAATCATAATGTCCATAGGAAAAAACCACTCTCCTTGTGGATTCTCATTTTTAGATGTGACAGTTACTTCCAAAGTGACTGTCATATGAACATACTTTTTGTGGTTTTTGCCTATACGCTTTTGACTCCAAAAGAGTGCAAATTTACACATTTTGCCAGTTTAGAGGGCTGTGAGCCGTATCGTCTAGCAACTAGTTTACAGTAGGCAGCTTTGGTTTAGGATGGATAATCGGGGGGTGCTGGCTCTGGAATTCTAACGCAACGGAACCAGCTTACCTGGGTTTTGTACTGTGGAAGAGCAGCAGTTTGCTTTGCCCTGAGGAATGATATGAAATACGCACATATTGTGGGATGGGGTAGCTTTCGCCCCGATAAAATTTTAACCAACAACGATTTATCGCGGATGGTTGATACATCTGACGAATGGATTTACACACGTACGGGCATCCGGGAGCGGCGCATTGCCAGCGAAAAGGAGACGACTGCTACGCTGGCGTTTGAAGCGGCCGCTCGGGCTTTGGAACGCGCCGATTTGCATCCATCACAGGTGGAGCTAATTATTGTGGCAACCTCTACGCCAGAATACATTTTTCCCTCTACGGCGTGCCGGGTGCAGGATTATTTGGGAGCTACCAGAGCAGGCGCGTTTGATTTGAGCGCGGCATGTTCTGGCTTTGTGTATGGTCTCAGCATGGCCTCCCAGGCGATTCAGACGGAATCAGTGCGGAATGCGGTGGTAATCGGTGCAGAAACGATGTCGCGGGTGCTAGATTGGCAGGATCGCGGTACGTGCATTTTGTTTGGGGATGGCGCTGGGGCGGTTGTGCTAAAAGGTTCCTCAATTCCAGGCGGGGTAATGGCCAACACGCTTCGCTCCGATGGCTCTGGCGGGAATTTGCTGAGCTTGCCTGCCGTCTACCACAACCCAATGCCAATGCTGGGGCCAGAATATTTGCACAATGGGCATAAAAAGAACACGGTGGAGATGAACGGCCGTCAGGTGTTCCGGTTTGCCACGCAGGTGATAGCCTCTTCTATTGAGGAAACCATTGCCAAAGCTGATTTGACGATTGACGATATTGCCCTGATTGTGCCGCACCAGGCAAACACGCGCATCATCGAAACAGCCGCAAAACGACTCAAAATCCCGGCGGAGCGTTTTTACATGAACGTTCATGCGGTGGGCAACACGTCGGCAGCTTCCATTCCCATTGCGCTGTGTGATGCGGTTCACGACGGCCGTTTGCGCCCAGACGACAACGTGGTGTTTGTGGGCTTTGGCGGGGGGCTTACCTGGGCATCCTCAGTTGTGAAGTGGAACGTCACGCCGCCAGAAGTTTCGCTGCCGCGCCGAGAGTGGCGGCGGGCGCGTTACATTGCGGCCCGCGGCCGTTCCAAGCTGAAGAAATGGCGGCGCAAGCTCATTGATCGCGTGGCAGGTTCCCCCACTCCCCACGCCAGGATGCGTGATGCAGATAGAAAGTAGCCAAACCCGGAAACGGCCGTTTCCCACCTGGTTTTGGGGCATTCCGCTTGCTTTGTTACTGGGGGTGGCGCTGCTCGTGGCTTTGGGGCCAGAGGAGCGGACGCTGGGCGGCGGTATTCGCTCGGTTTACCTGCACGTGGGGTTAATTTGGGCTGGCTTGGTCGGGTTTGGTGGTACGGCCGTGCTAGGCCTGGGGCTGCTTATCACCGCAAAAGTGTCCTGGCTGCGCTGGCTATCGCCTGCGGGCTGGGTGGCACTGGGCTTTTATGCAGCGGGTATCTTCATGAGCATGGTTGCCTCGGCAGATAATTGGGGCGCGGTTTTTTTGCAGGAACCGCGCATGGCGGCATCTTTGAATGGTTTAGCGGTGGCCATTATTTTGTTGATTGTGGGGAGTTGGCAGCCGTGGCTGCGCGTGCGCGGTGCGCTTGCGGCCAGCATTATTTTCATTCTCCTCTGGTTCAATTTGCGGGCGGAACTGGTGCTGCATCCCCCCAATCCCATTGCCAATTCAGACGCAACACCGATTCAGTTTACGTTTTTACTGGCAACCGCACTGTTTGTGGGGCTGGCTGCCTGGTTTGTCTGGCTACTCCGTAAAACATCTTGATTTTTGAGGCGAATTAATTTTTCTTTGCTCAAGAGTAAGTCAAATAAATAGGACGCAGACAAGCGCGGAAAAACGCGAATTTTATCCGCGTTCATCGGCGTTCATCCGCGGCCTGATTTGGTTTTTCTATGATTATTCGGGAAGCAACTGAACAAGATTTTGAGGGCATTTGGCCCATCTTTCAGGAAATTGTGGCGGCGGGAGAGACGTATGCTTACCGTCGCGATACCAGCTACAGTGAAGCATTGAACATTTGGCTGCATACACCTCGCCAAACGTTTGTAGTGGAGGAAGACGGCCGTATCCTCGGCACCTATTTCATCAAAACCAATCAAGCGGGGCCGGGGAGCCACGTTTGCAACTGCGGTTACATGGTTTCTTCCCAGGCGCGGGGGCGCGGTCTGGCGACAGCAATGTGTGAGCATTCGCAAAAAGTGGCGGTGGCATTGGGGTACAAGGCGATGCAGTTTAACTTTGTAGCTTCAACCAACGAGGGTGCGGTGCGGCTATGGCAAAAGCTGGGCTTCGAGACGGTGGGGCGGCTGCCGAAAGCGTTTAATCATCCAACCGAAGGGTTTATAGATGCGCTGGTGATGTACAAATGGCTGGAGTAGATTAGCTACTCTTTACGGCCGTTGCAATTTGCTTCAAAATTTCTTCCTCGTCCACCACGCCTTCCATATGAACACGGCCGTTTAGCACCATGTGAGGCAAATAGTTGAGTGAGTAGCGGTTTACGGCCGTAGGGAACTGATCTGCCATGATGAAAAAGGTGCGGATATGTTCGTTCACCACAGCCATGTTAAACAGCGGCTGTGCCATGAGCGCCCCAGCTTCGTTGTTTGCCGCGCTAAACAGCTCGACGGTGACTGGCTTGTTGAGCTGCTTCAGCTTGATGCGGGTCATCGCCTCTAGCGTCATCCCCTGAAACGAGACGGCCTGAACAGCCGTTACAAACGACGTCATCGCATACCCATTGGGCAAGCCAATCAGCCGTACGCCAAAATCGTGCCACTTGTCGGCCGAGCCACCCATCACACCAAGCACGGGGTAGAAATCATAGTTGATGCGGCGGGGCAGGGTTTGGGTGGTGATCTGGCTAAATCGTTCGGCGAGGCTTTGCAGGAGAACGGCCGTTTCCTTCTCAGCCACACTCTCCATCGGGTCACCCCACATGATAATGTGTACCGGCTCCGGCAGCTTTTCAAAAAGCGCGGGGAGCTGTTCCCAAGTTTCCGCGTCAAATGGGTGAGAAATATCGTCCATGCTACGTATTCTACTTGATTTTTGGATTTAGGTTAGCCTTGCAGTGCTGCTCGGTGTAGGGGCACATGTTGTTTGCCATTGTCGTGGAGGAGGGTGAGGTTGGTGACCTGGACATCCCAAGCGAGGGATTGGCGGTTGAGCCAGATAACAATCACCCCCAGATTTTCTGGCGTGATGTCGCTGTGGCCGAGGGTGATGTGGGGGAACCAATTTGGGGGAGAGTAATAATCGAGTGGTGCTCTCGTCACGGCTCGCAATCTAGACCAGAGAGCGGTGTGCAACGTTTGCAATTCTGGGGTGCGGGCAACGGGGATGTACAGAACGGGCAGCTTACCGGGGAAAATGCCAATGCCCGTGGTTTTTACGGTAAAGGGTGGGGTGGTTACGGCCGTTTCTACCAAAACTGCCTTCAACTTCTCAATATCATATTCAGGGGCGACGTGGTAGCTAAAGTGGGGAACGGCCGTTGCCTGCGGGCTACCCACCCCAAACTTCCGCTTCAGGTCAGCCAGCTTTGGGCTGACCTGACTGAAATGTGGCTCCTCTAAAACTGAAACGACGCCGTGCATGTTGGCGGTTACTCAACAAAAATTTCGACGCGCTCGCCCGATTCCTCGTCGGTCACGTCAATCACTTTGCCTTGCTGCCCACTGCGGATGGCGGCCATCATCTCTTGCAGCTTGCCATCTTCCATGTCTGGCACAAAGCGCGCACCCATTTTCAGACCGACGTTGACCAAACCAAAGGGGATGTTGACGTTCACCTTGTTACGACCGCTCACCGTGTCCGTCACGCGCACGCGGAACCAGCGGGGATTACTGGTGCCCCCCTTTAGCGGCATGGACGGATTGCTGCCCTTATCTTTGCCCAGAGCGCGCAGCAGTTCTGCACCGTCGGCGGCGCTAATTTTGCCTTCTTCTATCATTTTTAAGATTTGCATACGTTCTTCTGCGGATGCCATGATTGTCCTCTATGATTTTAGTTTGCTAGTTTTAGTGGTTAGTTTGTTAGGTGCTGGTACAGGCAACTAGCCACTATTCCCTAATCCAAATCCAACCGCATGTGCGTGAGCGTGCGGCGCGGCTGAAAGTTGGCCTCTTGTAACAACGCATTAGCCAGTTCATCATCATCTGGGTGCTCAATTCTGACGCCACGGCGAGACATATTTTGTAGGCGACGAATCAGTTTTGCCAGTAACGGCCGTTCCAACCGACCCCGCCACGATGGATGCACCCGTAGCGTCAGTTCATGTGAGCGACCCCATTCGGACTGGATTTGTGCCAAGCCCACTAGCTGGTTTTGTGCGTTGCTCATCACCCACGTTTCTGCCTGACGGCCGTTCAACAAATTCTTCACAGATATCCACAAGCCAGTTTTGTACGCGTCTGGCTTTAGGTGTTCCGGCCAGTGCAAATCGTCGTGCAGTGCCTGGCGATCCAGCGCATATGCCGCCTGCCACTCCTGCCGCTTTAGCTCGCGGATGGGAGGCCTGCCATTTTCCAGATTCAGCTCCAGCCGCCGCAGCCGGGAAACAGATGTGCCCCACTGGGTGATGCTGCCAACGGTTGTATATTTGAGCGATTTGTAAAGTTCGATGGCGGCGTTGTTTTGCTTAACCACCTGCAGCAAAATTTGGTTGCCGCCACGCTGTTGCACCAGGTTTTCTACCTGCTTCATCATAAGCCGGGCAACGCCCTGCCGCCGATGATCTGGATGAACAGCCACGTTGACCACCAAATACCGCCCCGGCCGTTCTGTGGTTAGCACCGTTACGTTGCCCACGATACGGCCGTCTGCTTCCCACACAAATCCCAATGCCAGCTTGGCCGCTGCTGGGCTTAATCGCCACAAAATGGCGGGCGATTGCGCCGCTAACTCATTGCCAGAGAGCATTGGCCGTCCCTCGGCCCGCAAAGATTTGCCAAATACCTGCTCCAGAAGACGCAAAATGCCCGGAACGTCGGTATTCAAATTGATAGGCCGAAGCCCGTTATGCGATTGGTCTTGTGAGGGCGCGGTAACAATCATACAGTTTGCGAGTGTGCAAGTAGGCAAGTTTGCAAGCAATGAGTGAGGCACTTGCAAAGCTGCCACCTGCTTACTTGCAAACTCAATATTCCGACAAACTCCCTCTGTGCCGGGCCTGGTTTTCTGCTTTGCGATACAGCCAGAAGCCCAACAGAGGCATGGCAACGCCAAACAGCGTCACGATGCCTAATTCTACACCAATCGGGGCCAGTTCGGGGAATCCATTTGGATATCCCATCAACGTAGAGCGAAATGCGTCCACGCCATAAGAAAGCGGAATGGCTTTGGCAATCCACAGCATTGGCTCTGGCAGGGCGGCAAATGGAAAGAACGGGGCGCAAAATACCATAAAGCCAAATTGCAATAGGTTGACGGCCGTTTGCGCCGCTTCTTTAATTCGTAACGTGAGGGCAGCAAAGGCAAACCCTGTGCCAAAGGTGCCAGATAACGTCATGATCAAGATGTACAGAGCCAGCGGCCCATTGTTAATTGGCAGCTCGCCCAATAATGAACTCATGAGAACGGCCGCTGCTATCGAAAGCAACCCCGTCCACAGCAGCGTCAGCGCCACCCGCGAGGCCAAAGCCGCAAATTTAGAGGCGGGGCTCAGATAAAGTTGCTCCAGTGTCCCTTGCTTTTGCTCCCGACGCACGTTAAAACCCACGCTCCATAACGTGTCTGACAGATAAATGAATAAGACAAAACCATAAACTACCACGCCAGTTACATCACTGTTGGCTTCGCTCTGTACGCCATCCGGGGCAAACATCAGCCCCGCCAGCGTCAGCACCAGAACGATGAGAAAGATTTGGGCAAAGCTGGCCACAAACTCCACCGGGTAGCGCAGCTGAATGATAAACTCCTTCTTCACCATCGCTGCAAACGCGCTCAGCGTTGCCATTGGTTCCGAAAGTCGCTCATACGGTTCTTTTTTGGGAGAAACGGCCGTCATCAAAATATCCTCTAACAAGCCACAGAGAAAAAGAGAAGACAGAGGCTAAGTTTCTCAAAACCTCTGTGCCCTACTTCGGCTGCGCTCAGCACAAGCCTGTGGCAAAAAATCAATCCAAACCAATAATCACCAGCTCATCATCATCTTCTACGCGGACAAACTCCACCGCCATCAGCGAATCCATGTACGTTTCCAACGTTTTGGCCGGGTTATCACTCTCGGCCATCATGTTGCGTAGGCGCAAAGCCTGGTTGACAGGCGGTTGTGAAGGCAAAAGCAGCCCGACTAGCGGAATGGGAATCGGGATACGCAAGTTGACGCGCTCACCATCGCCAGGATGATGGACAAAAATTCGCAGCCAGGAAAACAGTGCCCGACGGCCGATCTTCACCGGAGCCGCCTTAGCCAACGAACGAACCGTTTCCACCTGGGTTATCATCTCTTTGCTGTCGTTTGTTGGCTGCCAAACTTCTTTTTCCTGCGGCAAAACCGTTACCTGCTTTTCTACCGATTTGTATGCTTCGCTCATAACTTCCTCGCCTTGAGAGGACTGGCAGTCCTCATTGAAAGAAGGTGTGTAGACCCAGCTTAGGACTGCCAGTCCTGGTCACACACATTAAAACTGCCCAATACCCTGATTGCCCCGCAAATTGCCTTCGGTGCGGTTGAACACCCAAATGCCAAACAGCGGCGCAAACAGCAAAAATGCCCACAGCACCGCCATGTCCAAATACCAATTTTCTAAAAAGAAGCCCACGCCCAGCAGCGCCGAACGCACCCCGTTGACCATCCACGTTGGGGGGAAAAGCTGTGCCACCAGCCGCATAAAGGGGGGCAGTACCGTTACCGGAAAGAAAATGCCCATCAAAAAGCTCACCAGCCACTGCATCAAATTCAGCACCGATTGCGACTCTTTAATTTTGAGCACCACTGCACCAAAAATGAAGGCAATGCCATACAGTGGAATGAGCCCAATGAAGAGGAACAGCAGCGCCAGCATGATGTCCCCCTGGAATGGATTAACCCGAAACACAAGGCAACCGATCAAAAAGGCGACAACGGCCGTTCCCGTACTCCGAATGGCGCTATACATAGCCACCCCTGCAATGAGCACCGGGCTGGAGGTGGGCGTCACGTACACTGCTTCCAGCGTGCCCGTCTCCTGCTCAAAGCGCACCCAGTAGGCAATGTGCCAAAACGCGCCGGACACAATCGTAAACACGTTGGCACCGATGAGCAGATACGCCACGTAGTTGGCCGTGCCGGTGTTGGCGGCAAAGTTGGCTGCTGCATCATCGCCTGCTGTGGCCTGCCCCAGCAACATTGGCATGGCGGCAAAAATAATGGGAATGATGAACTCCATCACCAACTGCCCAGGGTAGCGGGAGATGTTGATCAGCCGTAGCCGCGTCTCGGCCAGTGCGGCCGACAGCTTGTGGCGAAAGGTGGGGGGCGTGTAGTTGATAGTCGTCATTTTTATTTATCAGTAGCCAGTAGTCAGTGAATCAGTAACCAGTGAGCCAGGAAAAACCGATTACTGATCACTGATTACTGGGTCGTGTCTTCTGCCAGGGTGCGGCCGGTGTGGGCAATGAACACATCCTCCAGCGTGACCTCTTCTGGCGTGATTTTTTGCAGGATGGCGCCGTGTCCACTGAGCGTTTGGATGAGTTGGGGCAGGACGGCCGTCTGATTCGGCGTGACCACAGTTAGCTGATTATGACCGTTCACGGAACTCATGGCCGAACGCGAAATGCCCTTGAGGTTGGAAACGGCCGCAGTTGCCTGCGTTGGAATGACTCCTTCCAGCTTGATCACCGTCTCTTGTCCAATAGACTCTTTAAGCTCAGGCACCGTGCCCAGGGCAATGACCTCGCCCCGGTCAATAATGGCCACGCGGTCGCACAACGTTTCTGCTTCGGCCATGATGTGAGTGGTGTAGATGACCGTTTTGCCCTGCACGTTCAGGTCGCGCACAATGGCCCGTAGCTCACGCGCCGAGGGCAAATCGAGCGTGTTGGTTGGTTCGTCCAAAATGAGCAGCGGCGCATCATTGATGAGTGCTTTGGCAAAGGCGAGCTTCATCTTTTGGCCGGAGGAGTAGGTTTCTACGGGTCTGTCGGCAAATTCGCCCAGGTTGAGCCGCTCGATGACGGCATTTGCCCGGCGAGTGCGTTCAGCGGGGGGCAGATGGTACAGTGCGCCGAAGAAAACCAGGTTTTCTCGCCCGGTTAGCTTCCAGTAGAGGCCACGCTCGCCCATCAACATGCAGCCCACGGTGGCGCGGATGGCGTCGTCTTGCTTGGTTAGCTCAAAGCCGTTGATCCAGGCACGGCCGTTTGTGGGCAGCAACAGGGTGGTGAGGCATTTGATTAGCGTGGTTTTGCCCGCACCGTTTGGCCCCAGCAAGCCAAAAATCTCGCCCTGCTCAATGTCTAACGAAACGCCCTTGAGCGCCTCTACCTCGCGCACAGACGATTTAAACAGCCCCTGCCGCTTCTTCGTTTTGTATGTCTTTTGTAGATTTTCAATTCGGACGGGTATGGTCATGGTTTACCCTTTTTCACTATTTCTCTAGTGCTTCCAACAGCGTGGCGGCTTCGGCCGGGGAAATGATGCCTTGTTCAACCATCTTCAAAATTTTGAGCTGCTCTTCGCTACTGGCCTTTTCCTTCGGTTCTTGCGCTTGTGAAACTGTACGGGTAACGCGCACGCCGCGGTGTCGCTGCTGTCGTTCTGCCCGTTGACGGGCACGCTCGGCGGCTTTTTCGGCTCTGGCCGTTGCCATTTCCACTTTTTTGGTTATTTTTTCGGCCATGCGCTGGGTAAATTCTGGTCCCAGGGTAGTTTCTAGCTTCTGGCTAATTTGGGCAACTTGCTCGTTAAGCTGCTGGGTAATTTGGCTACCAAAGTTGGCAAAGTCAAAATCGAGGTCTGCTTCAAAGGTTGTGGCGTCGTGCCATTTGGGGTTCACAATGTCACCTTCCTTTAGGATGATACGGCCGTTTGCCGTCAAGCTCACGTTCGTCTCCCCATCGCCCAAACGGCCGATGAGCGTGTTTTCCATCTCGGTTTCTTTCTCTAATGGCAGCCGGTTTTTGATGGTTGGGGCTGTCGCCGTTAGGTTCATTGGCGAGGTAATGGGCCAGCGCACAATGATGTCCCGCTCGGCGGCAAGGGCATGGTCGCCCTGGCTCAAGCCACCGTACAGCCGAATGTCGCCCTGAATGCCCTGAACCGAAGCGATGCCGCCCAGATTGCGTAAATTGACGTCTCGCTGACCGTTTTCAATGGTGACATTGCCATTGACGGTTCGTAAACCCACATCGCCGTGAGCCTGGTGTAGCTGCACGTCGCCGTTGGCGTTACGCACAGAGAGATCGCCCTGAATAGTCTGGACGGTTAACCCGCCAATGTTTCGCAGGGAGGCGTCACCGTTAATGAGATCAACGGTCAGGTCGCCGTCCAGGTTTTTGGCGGAGAGGTCGGCATTAAGCGTTTGGATATGGACATTGCTGCCGCCCCGCAAAATGACGTCGCCATTCACTTCAACCAAACTCACATCCCCTTCCAGCAGCTTCAGAGCCACGTCGCCATTGACATAACTAACTGAAAGGCTGCTTTGGATGGGCACGGTGAGCTTGAGGGCACGCTGGCTGCTGATAGAGAGCTTTTCTTCGCCCTCGGTTATGTCGAAGCTTTCACCTTTGATGGAAACGGCCGTTTCTGCCCAAGTCCGTACCACCAACTCCCCGTTGCAGTCGGCAATGCTAATGTGGGGTGCTTTGCCCGTAAAAATCTTTTCTTGGTTCATATGGTTACCTTCGCTTTATCGTATCATTCCCAGTGAAGCGAGAAATGACAATGGAGTGCTAGTCAAGATAAACCTGTACATGCTCGTTGCTGTCTGCATCCTGTACGTCCACCAACATGCCGGTTTTCATGTCCTGCATCATGCCCGTTAGCTCGTTCCAATCTAAATTGTTAATTTCCGGGCTGAAGCGGCTGCCAATTTTCAGACCAAACTTCATCATTTTTACAGGAATGTTGACCGTAACCCGGTTTTTGCCCGTTTCTAGATTGGCCACGCGCACGCGGAACCAGCTTGGTTCGTTGCCGTTCTCGCCTTTTGTGGCAACCACGGGTTCAGGGGCCGGTGCTTTTTCAGCAGGTGGGGGTGGAGGGGGTGCAGCAGCTTTGGCTGGTTCATCCACATTGCTTAATAAATTGGCCGCTTCTGCGGCCGTAATTTTGCCATTGCTCAACAGTTCCAAAATTTCCATGCGGCTTGGTTTACTCATGATATGCTCCTAATTGAATATTCTGATGACTTGTAAATGTTTTAGGGGCGATTGGGTTGTTGACAACGGCATCTCCAGTAATCCGTTACCGATTACTGCTTACTGACTACCGAACTAACCATCGCCCCGTAAAATTGCCAACGCCTCTTCAGCCGACAGCTTGCCGCTGCCCAAATCGCCCAAAACTGCCTGTCGGGTCTCTTCCGAAACCTCTGGCTCTGGCGGGCCAACCTCGTAGCCCATCGCCTCGATCACCTCTGTAAGGCGGCTACGGACGGCGGGGTAAGACATACCCATCTCTTGCTCAACGCGGTTGATTTTGCCCTCGCATTTGATGAAGGTTTCGATGAAGCTGAGCTGTTCTGGCGTGAGCTGGTACAGCCGCCCCAGCGAAAAATGCCCTTCGATGCTGGTGTCGCAGTTGCGGCAATGCAGCCGGGTTACGTGGAGGGTATCGCTGCAAATTGGGCATTGGCCAATCACTGAATTCATAAATTTGGTCTCCTTAAACTGTCAAGATGTGTTGCTGCCCATGATACTAGACAGTTCAAGAATTCGTCCAGAATTGATTAAACAAGCTCTGGTTTGATTAATTGTTCTTTTTGTTTAGGGTGCAACGGCCGTATTTCTAAATTCCCCGTGCCAATCTGTGCTTTGATTCGACCTTCACCGCTGCCCAAAACGCCCCGCAAAGTGCCGCCTACCAAGTGGCGATTTTCACGTTTTTCGGCAAGTGACAGGCCGCAGTTGAGGTTTCCCACCCCTGTTTTTGCGGATAGCTGAGCATTTACCGTTTCTGGCACTGTCAGCACAATTTCACCGGTGGCGGTTTCAAACCGATGGTTTTCATCGGTGAGGTTGCCCGTGTAGGTTAGCTGCCCGGTGGCGGTTTTGGCATAAATTGGGCCGTCAATCTCCCACAAGCGCAGCCGCCCGGTAAGAACGCGCGCCGAAACTGGAGCTGCGATGCCTTCAATCTCCATCGAGCCAGCGATAATTTTGGCCTGAACAGGGCAATGAGCAGGCACAGCGATGATGAGTTTTGATTTGGGACGGTCTTTGTGGAAGAGGCGGGTGAGCTTCAAAATAAAATCGGCTTCTTTTTCTGCGCGCACCTGGATGGTGTCGCCTTGCTGCTCTACCCAAACGTCCATGTGGCGAAAGGTGGCTTCTATGTGGAGATTGTTATCTGTGGACGGCCGTATCTCAACCAATCCGATCTCTACCTGCACATCCAGCTTTGTTTTGGCCTCAACTGCTTCTGTAAAATGTACTGTTTTCATTTTCTTAACTGTTCAGTCCCAGAGGTGACAGTCACTTAAAAGGCTTGGATTTTGCCATTACCTTTGGAAAAAAGTGACTGTCACCTGATCGCTTACTCATTTTCTTTGCTCTATATTATGAAAATTAAGTAGCATATAAATAAAATTAACAGTTGGGCAAATAATAGTTGATTTATTGAGCGGTGTCAAGAGAAATTTATGAATAATGAGAAAACCTATTGATAATTTAGATAATCTTATAGATATTCTCAATAATTGAGTGATTTTTTACGAATATCATGATGTCATACCCGCGAAGGCGGGTATCCATTGATCTCGGTCGCCTGGATTCCCGCCTGCGCGGGAGCAACTGTGATAAAAGTCAAGAGCAAAAAGCGCATTTCGTTAAGCTGATATCCAAGCAGAGCCATCACGGACGATGGCATTCAAAATGGTTAACAATTTACGCATACAGGCCGTGAGAGCGACTTTGGGGAGTTTTCCTTTCGCAATCAAACGGTCATAAAAGGCTTTGAGAACCGGGTTATAACGAATGCCTGAAAGAGCAGCCATGTACAAAACAGAACGAACATCTGAACGTCCGCCAAAAATATGGCGTCGTCCGCGAGAACAGCCGCTGTCCCGATTGAAGGGAGCCAGGCCAACTAAGGCGGCGATTTTTTGTCGAGACAATGTACCCAATTCGGGCAATTCAGCCAGCAACGTAAAGGAGGTGACCTGGCCCACGCCGGGCACGCTTTCTAAACTGGTTCGTTTTTCGCGCCATTGGGCATTTTTGTTGATCCAATCATTGAGGTCTTCCTCAATTTCAGCTAATTCAGTAGCTAACCAATCCAGGTGCTTCTCCAAACGAGGCCGCAATTCTGGATTGACCGTGGTGTGCCGATTCTTCTCGGCTGTTTGCATATCGATCAGTTGGCGACGACGCGTGACCAATGCTTTGATGAGCTGCTGGTCTTGCGTCTTCAAAGTACGTACCTCTGGACGGACCGCCTGGGCAAAGCTGGCAATCATCTGGGCATCGATCTTGTCTGTCTTAGCTACTTGCCCTTTGGCACGAGCAAAGTTACGCACTCGTGTCGGGTTGACGACGACAATGGGCAGAGAGGCAGCGGCCAGTTCTGTAACCATAACTTGCTCGAATCCACCGCTGGCCTCAACCACTATCAAGGTGACAGCCGTTTTCGTTGACATTATTTCCACCAGGGTGGCGATACCGGTTGCGTCATTATCGTGTCGCAACACTTCTTCGATTCCCCACTGGGCTAAATCCAGGTGGTTTTTGGAAACGTCAATGCCAAAAAAGGTTTCTTCGGTTTGCTTTGCCATCAGGTACTCCTTTGTGACCCGCACTAGCAATGATACGGACTGCAATGTCCCAACAACTGTTCGGGTTCTCGCTGAATCTCTTGGCTCGGTGACCTGCGCTCCTGCGCGGCTGGTTGCCAATGACATCGGCCTACCAAGCTGGAGCAATCCTAACAAATGGTCGCTTTTTTGGCTGCTTGTTTTATCTTTTTCACGATGGGCCACATCTCCCGCACGGTTTCTTGCACCTAATGACAGTCGGCCTTTCGTCTTTGCTTTATCATACTAATGACAAACTGTGAAGAATTTTTTAGATAATCGGTTAAGGGAGGGGAGTAACGGCCGTTTCCCGACGAACTTGCTTGCTATGCCAGCGCCATTCGCGCATGTTCAGGGCGATCATGCCGCTGTAGGCCAGGGCGCAGCTCGCTAAAAAGAATAGTGGACCGTAATTTTGTTGCTGCATTGCCAACGCCACGCCAAGCCAAGCATAGAGGGCCAAACCCAATTCCACCAGCAGCAGCCAGTCGAAACGAAGCTCTTGCAGCGGCGAATCTGCCTGGCTGCCTTGCTTGGGCGTGCGGACAAATTCGTGTGCTTGCTGGCGGCCAAACAGTGCCTGTAAGATGGCGCGACTGTTGCTGGGGGCTAGCCCAATGGCAATAAGCACCATCGTGGGGAAGTGGCGCAGCCGCCACAGCCAATCCTGGTACAAAACTCGTTGGCTCATCACAAACAGCAGCGGCTGCCCAACGCCTGCCACTGAAAACAGCAACATCCACGATGAAAATTGAAAATCGAGCAGCAGCAGGGGAATTTGCAGCAGCAGCAGCAAAATGACCAGCAGGTTGGTGCTGTAAGCCGACATAGAGATGAGGGCATAAAATCGCGCTAGGGGCGTGTGGTGCGGGGTGGTGGCGATGGCACGGCCGTATTTCAGCAAACATTGCGACGATCCCTTGGACCACCGTGCCTGCTGGCTTTTGTAGGCAGAAATGGTGGTGGGCAGCTCGGCCGGGGATTGCACCTCATTCAAAAAGAGGCATTCCCACTGGTGCAGGACGGCGCGGGTGCTTAGGCACATATCTTCGCACACGGTGTCGGTGTGCCAGCCGCCCGCCTCTTCCAAGCAGGTGTGCCGCCAAACGCCGCCGGCACCGTTAAACTTGGGAAATAGGTTGGCACGGTGGCGCACGGTTTGCTCCATGGCAAAATGTTTGTCCAGGGCGATGGCTTGGGCACTGGTGAGGGGGGAACGGCCGTCATTCAAATGCCCCCAGCGTGTTTGCACCATCCCCAAAGCCGGGTTGATGGCAAAGTGCGGAATCGTTTGTAGCAAAAAGTCGGGCTGCGGCTGGAAATCTGCATCAAAAATGGCAATGAATTCTCCGGTAGCGTGGGGCAGTGCGTGTGCTAAGGCTCCCGCCTTATACCCATCCCGCTGATTGCGGTGTAGCAGGGAAATGTTGACACCCCTTTCCTTATAATAAGCCACCCAGCGCGCAGCACGCTCTGTGGTGCTGTCTGTGGAGTCGTCAATTACCTGGATTTGCAGTTTGTGGGCGGGATAGTTGAGGGAAACGGCCGTATGAATCAGCCGCTCCACCACAAAAGGCTCATTAAACAGGGGGAGCTGCACTGTCACGCTTGGCGGCTCGCTCGGCATGGGCGGCGTAGGGAAGCTGGCGCGACGATGCCGCCAATACAGCCCAAACGTCAGCAGCCCAAACAGGCCGTACAGAGACAATCCGCCCAGGGCAACAAAGTACAATGTGAAGACAAGCTGGCTCATTCCGGGGCTGCTTCGGCCGAATCCCCACCGTCGGCGGCAGATTTAACGATGGTTTTGAGTCGCTTGTTGAACACGCCCCGTTGCAGCATGATGCGACGGCCGCACGTTTGGCACACCAGCCCCACGTCGGTGCCCACGCGCACCACTTCCCACTCATAGCTGCCGCACGGGTGCGGCTTTCGCAGACGCACAATATCGCCCAGATGAATTTCTACATACATAGTGCGGGATTATAGGTGGGGGAACGGCCGTTTGCCAATACGTAGGACGGCCGTTTGCCCCACGCAACCTAAACAACCAATGAACTCTTCTGCTGCTGCACACCGAGCATTCGCCCCCACTTTGCCCACACGGTATACTTGCCCCCATCTTTGTGATGATTCAAAACACAAAAATACCTTTACAAATCACGAATAGGACGAATGGTCGAATTGCACGAATTTTTCTAGGGATTCGTAGTATTCGTTGATTTGTGTCATTCGTGGTGAAAAAATCTTATGCTTCTATTTTTACAAGGTGCCAATTATCTAGTTCCCACCGCCATCAGCTTCGTTTTAATTGCGGTGATCGCGTTTGCTTACCATGAATTTGCCCACGCTATTGTGGCTGACCGCTTGGGTGACCCTACACCGCGCCAGCACGGCCGTATCACTCTCAACCCCATCCCCCACCTGGATCGCACCGGGCTGATTATGCTCATGATTATTGGCTTTGGCTATGCCTTTACGCCCATCAACCCGCGTTACTTTCGCGGCAATCCCCGTACGTCACACGCCATCGTCTCCATTGCGGGTCCGGTGATGAATTTACTCATCGCCTTTGCTATGGGGCTACCCGTGCGGTTGGGGCTGGTTTCTATTCAGGAGCCAAGCCAATTTTTACCATCGCTCTACTCTTTTTTGGCTTTTGGCGTTTACTTTAACCTGCTGCTGTTTGCCTTCAACATGATACCTATTCCGCCGCTGGATGGCTTTACCATTTTACTGGGCATCTTGCCGCCAGATTTGGCGTATCGTTTGCAAGGTTTGTACCGGTACAGTCAGATGATCTTTTTGGCGGTTTTCTTTTTGCTGCCGGTTGTGGGCATTAACATTGCTTTTGAAATTATTGGGCCAGTCATTAGCTTTTTCTTCCCGCTATTTTTGGGGCCGTTTGCCCCATTGATTCTATAGGCACGATGGTTCGGTATCGTCTGTGGCAATTTTGGCAGGTTGTAACGGCCGTTCCTCTGGAACCTGCTGCCCGTGAAGAAGTCGCCGCCATCTTGTCTGCCAGCGAGTTGTCCTTGTTCGACCAATTTTCGCCCAACGACCAACGGCACAGCTACCGCGTCATGAAAATGTTACAGGACGCAGGCCACAGCCAGCCAGCTTTGCTCGTGGCTGCACTTTTACACGATGTGGGCAAAACGAAGCTTCATCTAACTATTTGGGAGCGGTCGCTCATTGTGTTGGCTTCTATTTTGCTGCCCCGGCAAACGGCCGTTTGGGGGCAAGGTGAAGCGGTGGGGTGGAAACGGCCGTTTGTCGTCAAAGTTCAGCATCCGATCTGGAGCGCAGAAATGGCCGCTGCTGCTGGCAGCCTGCCGCAAGCCATCGAACTCATACGGCGGCACCAGGATACCGTCCCCCCAGATGACAGCAGCGAAGAAGCCAAACTGCTCCGCCTGCTGCAATGGGCAGATGACCAAAACTAAGTCAAGAAGTTCAACTTCTCTCAGAAGCTGAACTTCTTACTAGGGCAAATTGTGAAAACCCAAACCATTACTATTATCGGCCTGAATCGTGTAGGTGCTTCAGTTGGATTAGCTATCAAACAGTCGCCACTGGATGTGACGCTCATTGGGTATGATCCTGATGATGCAAAAGGGCAGGCGGCTCTAAAAACAGTGCAGGCCATAGATAAATTTGAAACGAACTTGGTGAATGCGGCACGGAAGGCAGACATTGTGGCCATCACTGTCTCAAGCGCCGACATTGAGAGCATTTTGCGGGTCATTGGCGCGGAGGTACAGTCGCACACGTTGGTCATTGACTTTTCTAACTTAAAGCGGCGTGGCTTGGATTTGGCCAACCAGTATTTGCAGCAGGGGCATTATGTGGGGGCTGTGCCGGTTTTGGCAGAGGCACATCTGGCAGACGGCCGTTCCCAAACCCACAACGCAACGCCAGACTTATTCAAAAACAGCACCTTTTGCCTGATGCCGTCTCCTCATGCAGACCCGCAAGCGGTTGAAACGGCCGTAAAATTCGGCATTTTGTTAGGCACACTGCCCTACTTTTTAGACCCAGATGAATATGACAGTTTAGTGCAAGGCACCGAAACGTTACCCGCGCTTGTTTCCCTGGCGATGCTCAACACTGTGCAGCAAGCCGCTGGCTGGCGAGATATGCTTCGCTTTGCCGGACAACCCTTTGCCCTTAGCACTCTTTCTTTGGAAAATAGCAGGAATATTCCCCTCCACGCGCTGCAAAACAAGCAAGCCACCTTGCGCTGGCTGGATGCCCTGATGGAGGAGCTAATGGCAGTGCGTCGCCTGGTTGATGAGGAGGAAGAGGAGATTTTAACCGCACTCACAGAGCAGATGGCCTCCGAGCGCAGTAAATGGCTAAATGCGCGCGAGGAAAACAGTTGGGATGAACGTCAGTCGCCCCCCGTTGAACGGCGCAGCATAGCGGAACATCTGTTTGGCGGGCTGGTTCGTCGTGGAGACAAAAAAGATGCGTAGCACACAATCGGCGGTGAGCGAAACAGAGATGTCAGCAAAAACAGAAGCAAACGCCGTGGCTGTGGAACGGCCTTTGCGTATCCTCATGATCGCCCCCACCTCCTTTTTTAGCGATTACGGTGGCCACATCCGCATTTTAGAAGAAGCATATACGCTGCAAGGAATGGGGCATGAGGTAGCCATTGTTACCTATTATAAAGGAAGCAATATGCCCAACCTCGACATTCGTCGCACCGCACCGCTCCCCTGGCGACCTGAATACGAGGTTGGTTCCTCCCGCCACAAAATCGCCTTCGATGTTTATCTGGCCTGGCAATCGCTGGTGGAAGGACTTCGTTTTAAGCCGGATGTGATTCACGGCCACATGCATGAAGGGGCACTCATCGGTGGCGTGCTGGCCAAGCTGCTGCGCCGCCCGCTGGTGTTTGACTTCCAGGGCAGCATGACGGCCGAAATGACCGACCACAACTTTTTGCGAAAGAACGGCCGTCTCTACCGTCTCGCCTTCCGTCTGGAAAAATTGATCAACAAGTTGCCAGATGCCATTCTCACCAGCTCTATCAAAGCCACCCGCCTGCTGGAGGGCGAATTTCATCTGCCTCCACAAAAATTAGTTCCCTTGCCAGATTGCGCCAACCACCGCCGCTTCGATCCTGACAAGTTCAGCCCGGAGATGAAGCAAAACCTGCGGCGAAAGTTGGGTGTTCCAGACGGCCGTACCGTCATCGCTTACCTCGGCCTTCTCACCGACTACCAGGGAGTGCCCCATCTAATAGACGCCGCCGCCCGCCTGAAGCAAGCTGGCGAAAATTGCCATTTCCTCATCATGGGCTACCCCAATGTAGCTCGCTACCAGCAAATGGCCCGGCAAAAAAATGCGGCCGACGTCATTACCTTTACCGGTAAAGTGATGTACCAGAACGCGCCAGCCTACCTCTCGTTGGGCGATATTGCCGTAGCCCCGAAGATGTCCACCAGTGAAGGCAGCGGCAAGCTGCTCAACTACATGGCGCTGGGCCAACCAATTGTCGCTTATGATTCGGCCGTTCACCGGGAATATTTGGCAGACCTGGGCGTCTATGCCCCCAGCGGCAATGTAACTGCCTTCACCGAGGCTATCGCAATGCTGCTGCACCAGCCAGAACGGCGTCGGGCGCTGGGCCACCAATTGCGCCAGCGAGCGCTGCAAGTTTATAGTTGGCAAAAAGCGGGAGAGCGTATTGTTGCCTTATATCGGCGGTTGACAAAATAGACCCATTTCACTATAATTTTCGTTCGCGAATTACTATTCGTTCATTACAACGTGCAAAAAGACCACGACTTTATTCTGTCTATGCAGGACAGTTGAAATCGAAATCAGGGTGCAACAATTTGAGGGAATTCGTTGCACCCTTTGTTTGTGGCTGTTGTGATGAACTGGAGCAGTTTCGCATTTTTTGGAAAGAGTGGTTGTGCTGAAGCGCGTCGTCGCTTTTGCCCAGTAGCCGGAAAATGAAGCTTGATAGGTTGAGGTTAAATTTAACCGGCTACCAACAATATTTAGGGAGCAGGAATCTTAAATGTCTAAACTTCCAACAAAAAATTATGCCCGCATGACCGAATTGCTTGAGCTACCAACGCTCATTGACGTTCAGTTGGATTCTTTCAAACAGTTCGTCGAGGAGAGTTTATCTGAGCTTTTCGACGAGATTTCACCAATTGAAAGTTTTAATGGTGACCTGAAGCTGTACTTCCCCAGCAACCGTCCAGAAGTTGAAGGTTTTGACCTGAGCTACTGGTTTGGGGAACCTAAATATTCAGTGGAAGAGTGCGTTGAGCGGGATATGAGCTATGCAGCCCCGATGTATGTGAAGGCGATGCTGTATAGTCCTGATCAGGATCAGCCCATTGTGCAAGATATTTTCATGGGTGATTTTCCGCTCATGACCCCGGCTGGTACTTTCATTATTAATGGCACCGAGCGTGTTGTTGTTAGCCAGCTTATTCGCTCCCCTGGCGCATACTTTGAAGCGCAGGAAGAACGCACGACGGGACGGCCGTTAGCCACTGGCAAGCTTATTCCGGATCGCGGTGCTTGGATGGAGTTCGAGACGCGCAAGACGGACTACATCACCGTTAAATTTAACCGCAAACGCACGGTACCTATCACCCTGTTCCTGCGAGCAATGGCGGCTATTGATGATGGTTTGAACAATCCGCTGCTTACAGAGGGGACGGACGAAGAGATTTATGCCTTGTTTGAAGATGTGGATACCAATGGAGAACATCTTTACATTCAGGGCAGCATTGAGCAGGAACCCCAATGGGATCCAGACAAATCGCTGGCACAGCAGGCGCTAATTGAGTTCTACAAGCGGATGCGCCCCGGCGATCCGCCTACTTTGGATAACGCCACCCAATATTTGCAAGAGCAGCTATACGATCAACGCCGTTATGATCTGGCTCGCGTTGGTCGTTACAAGCTGAACAAGCGGTTGGCGCTGCAAGATGTGGTGCCGCTAACGCATCGCACGATTACGCAACAAGATATTGTGCGTCTGGTACGCCGGATGGTTAACATTAACAATGGACTGGAAGGGCCAGATGATATTGACCATTTGGGAAACCGTCGTGTGAAGACGGTTGGTGAATTGTTGCAGGCAAAGTTGCGCGTTGGTTTGCGCCGCATGGAGCGTGTGGTGCGCGAGCGGATGTCTATCCGTGATAGCGACACGGTGACGCCCGTTTCCTTAATTAACATTCGCCCTGTTGTTGCGGCCGTTCGTGAATTTTTTGGCAGCTCACAGCTCAGCCAATTTATGGAACAGGCAAATCCGCTGGCTGAATTGACTCATAAGCGGACGCTATCCGCGTTGGGGCCTGGTGGTTTGCGGCGCGAGCGTGCCGGGTTTGAGGTTCGGGATGTCCATCATAGTCATTACGGCCGTATCTGCCCCATCGAAACCCCTGAAGGCCCCAACATTGGCTTGATTGGTCGTTTGGCGACTTACGGCCGTGTGAATAAATACGGTTTTATTGAAACCCCCTACCGCCGTGTGCTCAACACCATTGCTGGGGACAGTAGCGATTTAGTAGACCACGATGCCTTCAATAATATTGTACACCCGGAAACTGGTGAGATTATTGTGGCTGCCGGTGAATCCATCACCGAAAAAGCTGCCAAAGCGATCAAAAAGGCTGGCATTGCAGAAGTGCAAGTGAAGCCATTTATTATTGATGAGATTGTGTACATGTCGGCCGACGAAGAAGATCATTACTCGATTGCCCAGGCCAACGCCCGCATTGACGATAAAGGCCAATTCATTGATCGGCGCGTCTCTTCGCGGCGTAACCAGCAGTTCCGGTTTACCTCTGTGCAGCGCATTGACTTCATAGATGTTGCCCCCCGCCAGATTGTAGGCATCTCGGCAGCGCTTATCCCATTCCTGGATCACGATGATGCCAATCGCGCCCTAATGGGCTCAAACATGCAGCGGCAGGCAGTGCCTTTGCTCACGCCAGACGTACCGATTGTTAGCACCGGCATGGAGCAACAAGCGGCTATTAACTCTGGTCAGATTGTGGTGGCCAAAGAAGATGGCGAGGTTGTGAATGTAACAGGCGACACTATCGTTGTCGTGAGTGAAAATGGCCCACGCAGCTACAATCTGCGGAAGTACAACCGCTCTAACCAAAGCACCTGCATTGACCAACGTCCCATTGTCGTAAAAGGGCAGCGTGTGAAGCAAGGTGATGTTCTAGCTGATAGTTCCTCTACAGAATATGGCGAATTGGCACTGGGCCAGGACGTTCTTGTAGCCTTTCTCTCTTGGGAGGGTGGCAACTATGAGGATGCGATTCTGGTTAGTGAGCGATTGGTACGTCAAGACCGCTTTACCTCTGTACACATAGAGAAGCACGAAGTAGAAGCCCGCGACACCAAACTAGGGCCAGAGGAAATTACCTACGACATTCCTAATGTTAGCGAAGATTCCCTCAAAGATTTGGATGAGCGGGGCATCATTCGCGTGGGTGCAGATGTGAATGAGATGGACATTCTGGTAGGTAAAATCACCCCCAAGGGTGAAAAAGAACTCAGCCCGGAAGAAAAATTGCTGCGTGCCATTTTTGGCGATAAAGCGCGAGAAGTAAAAGACTCTAGCTTGCGGATGCCGCATGGTGCTCGCGGTAAAGTCGTGGATGTACATGTCTTTGACCGTCAGCATGATCGGGATCTGCCCGCCGGTGTAGAAACCATGGTGCGGGTGAGCGTTGCTCAACGGCGCAAAATTTCCGAAGGTGACAAGATGGCAGGGCGGCATGGGAACAAGGGGGTTATTTCTAAAATTGTTCCTATCGAAGATATGCCGTACCTGGCTGACGGAACACCGATTGACATTATTTTAAGCCCGCTGGGTGTGCCCGGTCGTATGAATATCGGTCAGGTTTTAGAGACGCATCTGGGCTGGGCGGCACATCGCTTGGGCTTCCGGGCCATTACTCCCGTTTTTGACGGTGCCAATGAACGCGAAATTTCAGCGGAACTGGCTCGCGCCTGGCTGTTGGGTCGTGCCTGGGAAGTGGCAGTTGATTGGGCTTGGGATTGGCTCACCGAAATTGAGTATGATCTTGAATCTCTGGAAGACCAGAATGAAGCGCGTCGGCTCTTTGTGACTGGCTGGCTTGGTGAAGAAGGGTATGATGTGGAGCGGCTGGAGACCGATTTGCGCTACGCGCAGTGGAGTGTAGCGCGTGAATGGGTTCGTGGTCGTGATTGGGATGCGGACTTACTGTTCCCAGAACATCATGAATCTATGCGTAAGCTGGATTGGGTAGAACACAATGAAGCCGCCATTGAAGTTTGTGTTCGTGAATGGTACATGTACATTCTGGACAAGTTTGGCGACGCGTTGCCGGAAGCTGTACAGGTTGATCCACTCAAATCTGAGGTAGATACGTTACGAACCTTGTCTCACCAAATTACCACAATTACCCATGAACCCTTGCCTGTTTTGGGTAAGGAGATGCTAATAGATGGTAAAACGGGACGGCCGTTCGACCAGCCGGTAACTGTTGGTATTTTGCACATGCTTAAACTGGCGCATCTTGTGGAAGATAAAGCCCATGCCCGCTCCACTGGCCCGTACTCATTGGTTACACAACAGCCTTTGGGTGGTAAAGCCCAGTTTGGTGGACAGCGTTTTGGTGAGATGGAAGTTTGGGCTCTGGAAGCATACGGTGCCGCCTACACTCTGCAAGAGATGCTCACAATCAAGTCGGATGACGTGCAAGGGCGTGTAAAAACCTACGAAGCCATTGTGAAAAACGAGCCAATAGATGAACCCGGCGTACCGGCTTCCTTCCGCGTGTTGGTGAAGGAACTACAAAGCCTCGGTTTGGCTGTTGAAGCGGTAACGGATAGTGGTGATGTGGTTCGCTTTGGCAAAGAAGACGAAAAGAAAAATAAGAAATGGGCTGGTACTGGCTTGATGGATTTGGCCCGTAGCCGCCGATAATTATTCGCAGGGAATGTAGCTGTTTTTGCTGTGTTCTCGGCCCCTGAATTAACAGCAAAATCTTTGCAAACTTGTATTGAAACTGTTTGACAACCAGACTAACTGTGATAAAATTGCCTTTCGTATGTCTGTCCCAAACAGGTAACTAAATACGTAGTTACTAATTGAATAGGTAAAACCATGTGGAGGCCATCGAGTTGTTACAACTACGATGGCCTCCATTTGTCGGGTAAAGGCATGTTTGTATCCATTTGAATTTGAGATGCAAGCCTTCATTGACTTTAGGAAGAAGAATTTAAGAGTAAGGAGATAATCAGCGTGCCTACGATTAATCAACTTGTACGCAAGGGGCGTAAAGCCAAAGGCAAAAAGAGTACGGCTCCTGCCTTACAATGGACATTCAACTCTTTTAAGCAGCGTCGGACGCGCCAGCCTAAAGGTGCGCCACAAAAACGTGGTGTTTGTACGCAAGTAAAAACAATGACACCTAAAAAACCAAATTCAGCGTTACGCAAGGTTGCTCGTGTGCGTTTGACGAATGGCATTGAGGTGACGGCGTACATTCCTGGTGAAGGCCACAGCTTGCAGGATCACTCTGTTGTTTTGGTTCGTGGTGGTCGTGTGAAAGATTTGCCAGGGGTTCGTTACCACATTGTGCGCGGTACGCTGGATGCGGGTGGTGTAGACAACCGCAAGCAAGGCCGTTCCAAATATGGAGCAAAAACGCCGAAATAATCGGTTTGTTAATTTACGGAGAATTGTGAGATGCCAAGACGTGATCGTCCTGAAAAACGACAGGTAGAACCTGATTTGAAATATGGCAATGTCCATGTTTCCATGTTTGTTAACCGTCTTATGTATGATGGCAAAAAGAGTACAGCGCAGCGGGTGCTATACGATAGTTTCGATTTGATTGAGCAGCGTGCCAAGAAACCACCCATTGAGGTTTTTGAGCAAGCTATTCAAAATGTGACACCGCAGATTGAGGTAAAACCTCGTCGAGTAGGTGGGTCTACCTATCAAGTGCCCACGCCAATTGATAGTCGGCGTCAGCTTTCGCTGGCAATGCGCTGGCTTTTGACGGCAGCTCGTAGCCGTGGCGGCCGCTCGATGGCTGAAAAGCTGGCTAATGAGTTTATGGACGCATCAACGAATCAGGGTGCTGCAGTGAAGCGTCGTGATGACACGCACCGCATGGCTGAGGCCAACCGGGCATTTTCGCATTTCCGCTTCTAAGGAAATTAGGTATTAGATTATTATGAGTCGTTTGCAATTAGACCGCGTGCGGAATATTGGCATCATTGCTCACATTGATGCTGGTAAAACAACCACGACCGAACGCATTCTGTATTACACAGGTGTCATTCATCGCATGGGTGAGGTCCATGATGGGACTGCCACGATGGATCACATGGTACAGGAGCAGGAGCGTGGCATTACGATTACGTCTGCGGCAACAACGACATTCTGGCTCGATCATCAGATCAATATTATTGATACGCCAGGTCATATTGACTTTACGGCCGAAGTGCAGCGGAGTTTGCGTGTACTTGATGGTGGCGTGGTTGTGTTTGATGCGGTTGCTGGGGTGGAGCCACAGTCTGAAACGGTTTGGCGTCAGGCTGATGATTATAATGTGCCGCGCATCTGTTTTGTGAACAAGATGGATCGCACGGGTGCTGACTTTGTTCGCACTATTGGCATGATTCGGGATCGGTTGGGCGCAAATCCAATTGCTATTCAGCTACCGATTGGTTCAGAGGCAGATTTTCGGGGCATTATTGATTTGCTCACAATGGAAGCGGCCGTTTGGGATGATGATGATTTGGGCGCACAAGCTAAAATCGTTGAGATTCCTGAAGAGTACCAAGCGCGTGCTGAAGAAGCGCGTCAGATTATCATCGAGCGCATTGTTGAGACTGATGATGATTTGATGGAGCGTTACCTGGAAGGTGAGGAGCCAACGACTGAGGATTTGCGTGCTGCTTTACGCAATGCCACGTGCCAAAATTTGGTGACCCCTGTTTTGTGCGGAACAGCTTTGCGTAACAAAGGTATCCAGCGCGTGTTGGATGCAGTTATCTACTTCTTGCCGTCACCGCTGGATGTGCCGCCAATTACAGGCGTGAATCCCTTTACAGAAAATGAAGAACAGCGCTCCGCTTCTGACGACGAGCCCCTTTCTGCATTGGTGTTCAAGATTGTTACGGATCCTTACGTAGGGAAGTTGGCATATTTCCGTGTTTATTCCGGTGTGTTGAAGACTGGCAGCACGGTTCAAAACACCACGAAAAACAAGAAAGAGCGAATCGGTCGTATTTTGCGGATGCACGCAGATCGGCGTGAAGATTTGAAAGAAGTTCATGCCGGAGATATTGCAGCCACTCTAGGCATGAAGATAACTTTTACTGGTGAAACCTTGTCTGCGCCTAATCATCCGATTATTTTGGAATCTATCAAGTTTCCGGAACCAGTGATTAACTTGGCTATTGAGCCCAAAACGAATGCTGACCAGGATAAGATGGGTATTGCGCTTCGTGCTTTAGCAGAAGAAGATCCAACGTTCCAGGTGAAAGTAGATGAGCAAACTGGCCAGACGATTTTGTCTGGCATGGGTGAGCTGCATTTGGAAGTTTTGGTAGACCGGATGCTGCGTGAGTTTAAAGTGGCGGCAAATGTGGGCCAACCGCGTGTAGCTTACCGGGAAACAATTACCCGCACGGTAGATAAAGCAGTCGGCCGTTTTGTGCGACAATCTGGTGGTCGTGGGCAGTTTGGTCATGTTGTTTTGCGTTTGGAGCCACTGGAGCCTGGGTCTGGGTTTGTTTTTGATAACGCCATTGTTGGCGGTGCAATTCCCAGAGAGTATATCAAGCCAGTTGAAGCAGGTATTGTGGAAGCAATGGAGAGCGGAACGCTGGCTGGCTATCCTGTTGTGGATATAAAGGCAACACTATATGACGGTTCATTCCACGAGGTTGACTCGTCTGAAATGGCCTTTAAGATTGCTGGCTCGATGGGATTGAAAGAAGGTTTGCAGCAGGGTCGCTCAATTTTGCTGGAGCCAATTATGGCTGTTGAAGTTGTGGCTCCTGAAGAGTACACCGGCGACGTGATTGGTAATATTTCTTCACGACGCGGCATGATTGAAGGGATGGAGATGCGGTCTGAAGGCCTGCAATCTATTAAGGCAAAAGTGCCGTTGGCAGAAATGTTTGGCTACGCCACCCGCTTACGGTCCATGACGCAAGGTCGTGGCACGTTTACGATGGAGTTTGAGCATTACGCACCAGTAAGTGAAGAAATTGCACAAAACTTGGCGAAAAGCGGCCGTTAATTAAAACACTTGTACAAAGAAATAACATACAGGATTTGTTTACGAATTATTTAGCATAGAGGAAAGGGAAATTATGGCAAAAGAAAAATTTGTGCGGGAAAAACCACATGTGAACATAGGGACAATTGGTCACGTAGACCACGGCAAAACGACCCTGACGGCAGCAATCACCAAAACGCTGTCCCTCAAAGGGTTCGCCGACTTCTCAGCCTTCGACCAGATCGACAACGCGCCCGAAGAAAAAGCACGCGGGATCACGATCGCCATCTCCCATGTTGAATACGAAACCGAAAACCGGCACTACGCCCACGTAGACTGCCCCGGCCACCGCGACTACATCAAAAACATGATCACCGGTGCTGCCCAGATGGACGGTGCTATCCTCGTCGTCTCCGCCCCCGATGGCCCCATGCCCCAGACCCGCGAACACGTCCTGCTGGCACGACAGGTAGAAGTGCCAGCCATCGTCATCTTCCTCAACAAGGTAGACATGATGGACGACGAAGAGCTGCTGGAGCTGGTCGAGCTAGAGCTGCGTGAGCTGCTAGACACCTACGAATTTCCAGGGGATGAAACCCCCATCGTGCGCGGCAGCGCCCTGCAAGCCCTGGAATGCAGCAGCCAAGACGTCAACGACCCGCTGTACGCCCCCATCCTGGAACTAATGCGCGTGGTGGACGAGTACATCCCCACGCCCGAACGGCAGACCGACAAGCCATTCATGATGTCTGTCGAAGACGTCTTCTCCATCAAGGGACGCGGTACTGTCGTCACCGGTCGTGTAGACCGTGGCACCCTAACAGCCAACACCGAAGTTGAGATTGTGGGGCTGCAAGAAAAGACCCGCAAGGTTACCGTCACCTCCATGGAGATGTTCCACAAGATTCTGGACAAGGTAGAAGCAGGTGATAACGCTGGCCTGTTGCTGCGCGGTATTGCTCGCGACGAGATAGAGCGGGGTCAGGTATTGGCCAAGCCGGGCAGCATCACCCCCCACACTGAGTTCATGAGCGAGGTGTACGTACTCCGCAAGGATGAAGGTGGGCGTCACAAGGCATTCTTCCCAGGCTATCGGCCACAGTTTTACATCCACACGCTGGACGTGACGGGCGAGATAGCGTTGCCGGATGGTGTGGAGATGGTAATGCCGGGGGACAATGTGAACCTGCATGTGAAGTTGAGCAAGCCGGTGGCGTTGGAAGAAGGTGGTCGGTTTGCCATTCGTGAAGGTGGCTTGACCGTTGGTTCTGGTGTCATTACCAAAATCCTGAGTTAGGAAGGATTGATACAGAGGCGTTGAGATTCATTTAATTATGAAATCCAACGCCTCTACTTTCGAGGAAACGTATGGCAAAGCAGAGAATTCGTATCCGGTTAAAAGCATATGACCATCGCGTGTTGGATCAATCTGCGCGGCGCATTGTAGGTACGGCCGAACGTACCGGTGCTCGTGTGGTCGGCCCCGTGCCGTTGCCAACGCGCATTGAGCGTTTTACCGTGCGCCGTAGCACTTTTATTGATAAGGATTCACACGAACATTTTGAGATTCGGACGCACAAGCGGCTGATTGATGTGATCAACCCGGACTCAAAGACAATTGATACCTTGATGCGGCTTAATTTGCCCGCCGGGGTTGATATTGAGATTTCAATTTAGTTAAAACGGATCTCTGATTTAGCAAACCACAGAAAGTTTTTTAAAAACCATAGCGTGATTTCTCTGTGGTTTGCTCAAGTAAAAGCGGGAGAAATGGTTCAACTAAGTTTAAAGAACTTTCCCGCTTTTACATAAAGGATGATGCAGCACGAGCCTGGTTGCTGACAGTCCTGGGAGGTTGAGGTGAAAGGATTACTAGGCAGAAAAGTAGGTATGGCTCAGGTTTTTGATGAGAATGGTGTTGTTACACCAGTTACCATTGTTGAAGCAGGGCCGTGCTTTGTGACGCAAATTAAAACCGAGGAGACGGATGGGTATACGGCCGTTCAGCTTGGTTTTGAAGAAATATCAGACAAACGGTTAAGCAAGGGGCAGCAGGGGCACTTGGGTCGCCTGAAAAAGGGAAGGGGTCGCAAAAAAGGCCAAGACATTCCCGCCTTGCGTTATCTGCGTGAATTCCGAACCAAAGATGTTTCGGAATATAACGTGGGCCAACCATTAACAGTAGAGCAATTTGAAATTGGCGAACGTGTTGACGTAACAGGCAAAACCAAAGGTAAAGGGTTTGCCGGTGTTGTGAAACGTCATGGTTTTGGCGGTGGCATCAAAACACATGGCCAATCTGACCGCTGGCGTGCCCCCGGCTCCATAGGCGCCACCTCTGGTAATTCTCGCGTATTCAAAGGCAAGAAGATGCCAGGTCGGATGGGTAACGATATGCTCACTGCCCAAAATCTAGAAGTAATGCGTATTGATTCAGAGCGGAATTTGTTGGCTATTAAAGGGTCTGTCCCTGGTGCCAAAGGTGCGCTCGTTGTTATTCGGAAAGCTGCGAAAGGCTAGCGGAGGCGTTGTGATGAAAATTTCAGTTTTCAACATGGCTGGCAAGGAAGTCAACAGCGTGGAGCTTCCGGCTAGCATATTTGAAGCAAACATCAATCGTGATTTAATGCACCAGGCGCTGGTGCGCCAGTTGGCTAACGGCCGTCTGGGAACGCACAAAGTGCAAGGGCGTTCAGAAGTAAGCCGCACTGGTGCCAAGGCGTATCGGCAAAAAGGAACGGGTAATGCCCGCCATGGCAGTAAACGTGCGCCTATCTTTGTAGGTGGCGGCGTAGCGCATGGCCCTTTGCCACGAAAATATACCAAGCAAATGCCTCGGAAAATGCGACGGGCTGCGTTGCGGTCCGCACTGAGTGCAAAAGCCTTAAATGAAGAGATTGTTTTGATTGAAGACCTGGTGCTGGATGCACCTAAAACCCGAGAACTGAAAGCCATTGTAGACACATTGGTTGATGAGGGAACAGCATTGGTTTTGTTGCCAGGTCGGAATGAGAACGTAGAAAAGTCATCCCGGAACTTGGCTGAGGTAAAGACGTTGAATGCAAATTACCTGAACATTCGTGATTTGCTGGGTCACGACAAAATCGTGATGCCCGTAGCTGCGTTGGATGTTATTGTCAATTATCTTGGCGATGAAGAACCGTTTGAAGAAGTTGAAGAAACTGGGGAGGAAGCATAATCATGCAGATTCATTGGCGTGAAATTATTCGTCGCCCGGTGGTGACCGAGAAAAGTAGTTACATGGTTGACTTTAACAACCAGTATACGTTTGTGGTGCACTCGCGGGCTAATAAAATGCAGATTAAGCAGGCTGTTGAATTAGCATACCCCGAAGTTTCTGTGGAGAAGGTTCGGGTAGCCAATATGCCGGCCAAGCGGGCACGCCGCTTTCGTCGTGTAACAACGCGCAAATCTGGCTGGAAAAAAGCAGTTGTTACGCTTGCCCCTGGGGATACGATTCCGCTGTTTGAGGGCGTGTAGCGTTTAAGTTTTGAGCAGGGATGAGGGCATTTGCCTATCAGGGTTTGTTCCTAGAAGGTCAAAATGCCTGTAGCCCGTCTCTGGAGGAAATATGCCAATTAAAGTATTTAAGCCTACGTCGCCGGGTCGCCGCGACATGAGTGGGCAAACTTTTGAAGAGGTTACCCGGATTGGCCCGGAACGTAGCTTAACCAAAGGTTTGAGAAAGCAAGGCGGCCGTAACTTTCGAGGGAAGATCACCATCCGTCATCGGGGTGGTGGGCATAAGCGTCGTTATCGTCAGATCGATTTTAAACGGCGTGACAAGTTTGGAATCCCGGCACGTGTAAGTTCAATTGAGTATGATCCGAACCGTTCTGCTCGTATTGCCTTGTTGGTTTATGCAGACGGCGAGAAGCGATACATCATTGCACCGCTTGGATTGCGTGTTGGTGATGAGATTATGAGCGGCCCAGGGGCTGAGATTCGGCCAGGGAATGCACTTCCTTTACAGAATATTCCACTTGGTACCCAGGTTCACAATATTGAACTGCAAGTTGGGCGCGGCGGACAGATGGTTCGTTCAGCGGGTACTTCTGCCCAGCTTTTGGCAAAAGACCATCCGCGTTACGTTACGCTGCGTTTGCCGTCTGGTGAAGAGCGTTACGTGCCGCAGGAATGTCTGGCAACAATTGGCCAGGTTGGGAATGTGGAGCATGGCAATGTGAAGCTGGGTAAAGCTGGGCGTAAGCGCCATATGGGTATTCGCCCTGGTGTACGTGGTTCGGCAATGAATCCGAATGACCATCCTCATGGCGGTGGTGAAGGACGTTCTCCCATTGGTATGGCAGCACCGAAGACCCCATGGGGGCAACCGGCGCAAGGTAAACGCACCCGTCGTAATAAGGCTACGGATAAGTTCATTTTCCGTCGTCGCAGCAAGAAACGTCGGTAGGAGGTAGATTAGGATATGTCTCGTTCACTTAAGAAGGGTCCGTACATTAGTCCGAAGTTGTTGAAGAAGGTTGAAGCGCTTAATGATTCTAGAAAGCGTGAGGTTATTCGTACCTGGTCTCGGTCTAGCACGGTTTTCCCGCAGATGGTAGGCCATACGATTGCTGTTTATGACGGCCGTCGCCATATTCCAATTTATATTACGGAAAATATGGTGGGGCATAAGTTGGGTGAGTTTGCTCCAACGCGGACGTTCCGTGGTCATATCAGCAAGGCTGAGAAGAGGGGGCGTTAGCGATTATGGCTGAAGCATTTGAGATTAAGGCAAAGTTGCGGTATTTGCAGATTACGCCACAGAAGGTTCGGCTGGTGGTTGATGCGGTACGGGGCAAGGGGGCGCAAGAGGCTCTGGATATTTTGAGCTTTATGCCCCAACGTGCTGCTGACCCCGTTTATAAGTTGGTTGCCTCCGCCGTGGCCAATGCAGAGCAGAATTTTGGTTTGGAAGCTGATGAGCTTTATATTAGCCAGATTTTTGCAGATGATGGTCCGCGTCACCGTAAGGCTCCTTATGGTGGGCGGTTTGCTGGACGCGGCCGTTTTCGGCCAATTATTAAGCGGTCATCCCATGTAACAGTGGTTCTTGCTGAACGGGATGTGGTTGAGTACGGTGATTAAGTTTGCTGTTATATCTGGCAGTTTGAAGGCTGCTAGTGGTATGGAGGATTAATCTTGGGACGCAAAGTACATCCTGTAGGATTCCGTTTAAAAGCTATTCGTGATTGGAACACGCGCTGGTTTGCTGAAGGTAAACAGTATGAAGAGCGGCTGCATGAGGATTTTGCTATTCGCAAACTCATTATGAAGGAGCTGCCTTCGGCCGGTATTTCTCTTCTAGAGATTGAACGGTTCCCAAATCAGGTTCAGGTAACAATTCATACAGCACGTCCGGGTATTGTGATTGGCCGGAAAGGTGCTTCGGTTAAAGATCTGCGAAGCAAGCTGCGGAAGCTAACTGACAAATCTGTTCGGGTTGAGGTGGAAGAGATTTCGCAACCAGATACAGATGCTCAGTTAATTGCTGAGAATGTTGCTGGGCAGCTGGAGCGCCGTATTTCTCATAGTCGTGCAATGAAGCGAGCTATTCAGCAGGCGATGCGCCAAGGTGTGGAAGGTATTCGCATTGAGGTGAGCGGCCGTTTGGGTGGTTCTGAAATGGCGCGTAAAGAAAAACTGTGGGACGGTCGTGTGCCGCGCAACACCATTCGGGCAGATTTGCAATATGGGTTTGCTGAGGCGTTGACCACATTCGGCCGTATTGGCGTGAAGGTTTGGGTCTACAAAGGGGAAATCCTGCCGCAGAAGACCGAATTTGAAGCCACGGATGTTTATATTAGTGAGTAAATAACATCTGGAGAGAGATATATCTTTCCAGAGTTTGGACGGAGTTTGAGCTATGTTAATGCCTAAACGAGCAAAATACCGCAAGCAATTCCGTGGCCGTATGCGCGGAATGGCGAAGGGCGGCACTGAATTGCAGAATGGCGAATTCGGTATTCAGGCGTTGGAGCCGGGTTGGATTACCAGTCGGCAGATCGAAGCTATTCGTCGTGTGGTTGTGCGGCACAACAAGCGGCGCGGTAAATACTGGATTCGGATTTTTCCAGATAAACCCGTAACTGCGAAACCGGCCGAAACCCGCATGGGTAAAGGTAAGGGGTCGGTTGACCATTACGTGGCGGTTGTGAAACCGGGACGGATTATTTTTGAAGTTGCTGGTGTGCCAGAAGAGTCGGCACGAGAAGCATTGCGCCTGGCGAGCTACAAGCTGCCAATTAAAACGCAGATTGTCTCTCGGGAGGATCGGTTGTAATGGCAAATATTGTTGAATTACGTGAAATGAGTGATGCTAAGCTGGAAGAGCTGCTGGAAAACGGCCGTGAGGAGATGTTTAACTTGCGGTTTCAGCAGGCGTCGGCTCAGTTGGAAGATTATTCTCGCATCAGAACGGTGCGCCGTGAGATTGCCCAACTAGAGACGGTGTTGAATATGCGTCAGTTGGCAATAGAAACGGCCGTTGCCGACGAAGCCATCGCTGCCACCCTAGCTGGCAAAGAGTGGGAAGGCACTGCGCGTTACAGCTATGAAGATAGCGGCTGGCAGGTAACCTTTGCTGACGATAGTGGTAAAGAGTTGGCAACTGCCCTGGTGAATCTGAACAAGAAACGGCCGAAGAGCCGCCGCCAGGCCAAAAAGAAAGCACAGCCCCAGCGCGTCATTTCCGCTGAGGTAGCAGGGTAGGTGAATCATGAGAGAACAACGCAAACGATTAAAAGGCATTGTGACCAGTGACAAGATGGACAAAACCGTTGTTGTTGCTGTAACCACAACCAAGCGCCACCCAATTTACGGCAAAGTCATGCGGCTGGTAAAAAAATATAAGGCTCATGATGAGGCAAATGATTGCCGAATGGGAGATCGCGTAGAAATTATTGAATCCCAGCCCATCAGCCGTCATAAGCGATGGTCAGTTGTCTCCGTGTTGGAGCGAGCAAAATAAAGAGGACTGCATCATGATTCAAAAAGAAAGTCGTTTGAATGTCGCAGACAATTCTGGCGCTCGGGAACTTCTGGTTATTCAGGTTATGGGCGGTTCCATTCGCCGTTATGGCAGTGTAGGTGACTTGGTAACTGCCACCGTTAAAAAAGCTGTTCCTAATTCCAATGTAAAAAAAGGAACCATTGTGAAAGCCGTGATTGTGCGAACCAAAAAAGAGTACAAGCGTGATGATGGCAGCTATATTCGCTTTGATGACAATGCGGCCGTCATTGTTGACCCGGATAGCAGAAATCCGGTGGGTACGCGCATTTTTGGTCCGGTAGCGCGTGAACTTCGCCCGGCCGGTTACGGCCGTATCATGTCGCTTGCACCAGAGGTCTTATAGAGAGGTAGGTAGCCATGCGTATTAAAGTTGGAGATGAAGTAGAAGTTGTTTCTGGCAACTACAAAGGCACACGAGGCACCGTGCAACGTGTTTTGCCTAAAGAAAATCGCGTTGTGGTTGCTGGCGTCAACATGGTGAAAAAGCACCAGCGGCCTCGGCCAACTGGTGGCCGTACCCAGGCACAGGGTGGCATTATTGAGTTTGAAGCCCCTATCAGTGCTTCTAATGTGATGCTGGTTTGCCCAGAGACTGGCGAGCCAACCCGCGTTGGTATTCGCCGTGACGAAGATGGAAACCGGGTTCGTTTTTCCAAGAAAAGCGGGAACCCGATTAGCTAAAGTTTTATTGTGTAAAAGCGGGAAAGTAATTTGAAATAAATAGAACCGTTTCTCCCGCTTTTACTTAAGTAAATCACAATTTGATGGCTCAATTTTCATCAACATTCTTTTTGTGATTTACTCGATACCGTTCGGTGAGCCAGGTGGCCCAAATACGCGATTTGAAAAAGATGCGTAGGCTGACCTGCCACTCAACTCGGAGGTAAATTGTGTTTACACCACTTAAAGAGCAGTATAAAGACGAAGTGGTACCGACTTTGATGAAGGAATTTAATTATCGAAGCGTGATGCAGGTACCACGAATCACAAAAGTTGTGGTTAACGTAGGTCTAGGTGAAGCATTGGATAATGCCAAAGCAATCGAATTTGCTGTGAATGACATCACTGCAATCACTGGCCAAAAACCTGTATTGACCAAAGCGAAAAATTCAATTGCCAGCTTTAAATTGCGAGAAGGCCGTGTCATTGGGTTAAAAGTGACCTTACGCGGTGAACGGATGTGGGCATTTTTGACACGCCTGATTCACATTGCACTTCCCCGTACACGGGACTTCCAGGGAATTTCGCCAGACTCCTTTGACGGACGTGGCAACTACACCCTGGGCCTGCGGGAACAGTTGATTTTTCCTGAAATTGATTATGATCGAATCGACAAGATTCGCGGAATGGAAGTAAGCATTGTGACTACTGCCCAGCAAGATGAAGAAGGGCGGCGTTTATTATCAATGATGGGCATGCCCTTCTGGGAGAATTAGTATGGCTAAAAAATCTATGGTTGCACGGGAATCTAACCGGAAATACAAGGTGCGGGTTCGTAATCGGTGTAGGTTATGTGGACGGCCGCGCGGGTACATTCGTCGTTTTGGGCTGTGCCGTATTTGTTTTCGTGAGCAGGCGTTGCAGGGCAACATCCCTGGCGTAGTCAAATCTAGCTGGTAAAGGTGGTTAATCATGTCAATGAGTGATCCTATTGCTGATATGTTGACACGCATTCGCAATGCCCAGATGCGGGAGCACAAAACTGTCTCCATGCCGCATTCTAATGTGAAGGCAGCGATTGCAGATGTATTGGTAAAAGAAGGTTATATTCAAGAATTCAAGGTATTGCCAGAAAAGCCGCAGGCGGTTTTGCAATTAACCTTGAAGTACGTTGGCGACCGGCGCACCCGTCGCTCGGTTATTACCGGGCTGGAGCGTGTTAGCCGTCCTGGTCGTCGCGTTTATGTAGGTAAAAGTGATATTCCGTGGGTGTTGAGTGGTATGGGTATTTCTATTGTTACCACCTCCCGTGGAATTATGACTGGGCAGCAGGCCCGTCGTCAGGGTGTTGGCGGCGAAGTGCTCTGCAAGGTCTGGTAGGTGGAGGGATTATTATGTCTCGAATTGGCAAAGCCCCCATTACTATTCCAGGTGGGGTACAAATTGAAGTGAAAGGCGGCTCTGTAAATGTGAAGGGGCCGAAAGGCAAGTTGACCCAGATTGTGCATCCGGATATGCAATTTGAGCAGGAAGATGGGGTATTTACGGTGAAACGGCCGTCTGACTCCCGTCAACATCGTTCTTTGCATGGTCTAACGCGTGCACTCATTAACAACATGGTGTTGGGCGTGAGCAATGGCTTTTCCAAAATTCTGGACATCGAAGGCGTTGGCTATCGTGCCGAGATGGATGGGAAAACATTGGTTTTGAATGTGGGTTATTCTCACCCAGTTCGTTTCGATCCCCCTCAGGATGTGTCCTTTGCTGTTGAAAACCGGGGCAAAACGATCACCATTTCTGGTATTGACAAGCAGGTTGTTGGTGAAATTTCTGCAGTTATTCGCAAGCAGCGTCCCCCGGAACCTTATAAGGGCAAAGGGATTCGTTATAGAGGTGAATATGTTCGCCGCAAAGCTGGTAAAGCTGGTAAGGTCTAATTAAGAGGTTGTTGCAATGGCTATTAAATCAAAAATTGCACGTAAACGGCGTCATCGCCGTATTCGGAACAGAATTTCAGGCACTGCTGAACGGCCGCGTTTAAATGTTTTTCGCAGCCTGGATCATATTTATGCACAGGTAATTGATGATGTTGCGGGTGAAACCCTTGTTTCTGCATCAACCGTGGACAAGGAGTTGCGTAGCGATTTGGCTGGTAAGCCAAAGAAAGACCAAGCAACGGTGGTTGGCAAGGCAGTTGCTGAACGTGCCAAAGCCGCTGGTATTTCCACGGTTTTGTTTGACCGAGGTGGTTATCTGTATCACGGCCGTATTAAAGCATTGGCTGATGGCGCCCGTGAAGGTGGCCTCGATTTCTAAAGAAAGCTCAGACCGTTGCTGGTCTGTTGAACTGTAGTTGCTGCGGTGAAGCATATTATTTGTAACGTGGCAGGATGGAGACGGAGATGGGTCAAAGACGACAAAATTTTGAACAAGAATATGATGAGCGCATTATTGATATTACCCGCGTTGCCAAAGTTGTGAAGGGTGGTCGTCGGTTTGCTTTTCGCGTGACTGTTGTCGTTGGTGATAACAAAGGGCGCGTCAGCGTGGGCGTTGGTAAGGCGCGTTCCGTGCCGGATGCTATTCGCAAAGCATTGGATGCGGCGCGTAAATCGCTCACTGAGGTGCCGATTGTAGGCAGTACTGTTCCGCATGAGATCATTGGTGTGCACGGTGCAGCTCGCGTTTTGCTTAAGCCAGCTTCCCCAGGTACTGGGGTTATTGCTGGTGGTGGGGTACGTGCCGTTATTGAAGCTGCCGGATACAAGGATATTTTGTCTAAATCATTGGGCAGTGCGAATGCTTTGAATGTTTTGCAAGCAACTATGAATGGTTTGCGTAACCTAAAAAGCGTTCATGAGGTTGCTTCAGATCGTGGTAAAGAGGTGTCTGAGGTTACCCCGTTTTGGAGTCGAGACTAATGGCTAAATTACGCATTACGTATTCGAAGAGTTCAATTGGTTATAAAAAAGATCAAAAGGGTACCATCCGCGCACTTGGGTTTACTAAGTTGAATCAAACGGTTGAACATGAAGATACGGCCGTTATTCGCGGTATGGTCAACAAAGTCAGTCATCTAGTGACTGTGGAAGAGGTAGAATAAAATGAAATTACACGATCTGCGCCCGAATGAAGGCAAAAAGAAAAAGCGCAAGCGAGTGGGTCGTGGTATCTCCGCCGGACAAGGTAAAACAGCCGGTCGTGGTACCAAGGGTCAAGGCGCTCGCAGCGGTGGTGGAAAAGGCATCTACTTTGAAGGTGGTCAGCTTCCTTTAGCTCGCCGTTTGCCTTACAAACGTGGTTTTACCAACATCAACAAGGTTTACTACAAGCCAGTTAACTTGAAAAGCTTGGCAGAGTTTGATTTTGATGGTGTGGAGGTAACCCCGGAAATCATATCCGCTATTGGCCTCATCAAAAAGCCAACAGATCCAGTTGTTATTTTAGGTGATGGCGATTTGAATGTTGCTTTAACGGTAAAGGCCCATCGTTTTTCCGCTACTGCTAAAGAGAAAATTGAGGCAGCTGGAGGTACGATCGAGGTGCTCCCCCTGGCATAACGTCTGGTAAGAGGGTATTCAACCCTCTCATGACGCCATTTTTCGGAGGAAAATCATGATCGAATCAGTCAGAGCAGCCTTTTCCCTACCAGATTTACGCCGTCGTATTCTATTTACGGTGCTTATTTTGGTAATCTACCGTTTGGTAGCCAATATCCCCGTTCCAGGCGTTAATTTAGCTGCGTGGTTGAATTTTACCGCTACTAGTAATCAGCTAGTTAACTTTTTAGACTTACTGTCTGGTGGTGCTGTACGGAATTTTTCTGTCATGGCAATGGGAGTGTACCCGTATATTACAGCCTCAATTATCATCCAACTACTTACGCCAATTATTCCGCAATTGCAAGAAATGGATTCAGAGGGTGAGTCAGGCAGAAATCGCAAGAATCGAATTACATACTACATAACTGTACCGCTTTCGTTATTGCAGGCCATTGGTCAAATTCGGCTAATCGGGTTTAGCATTGGTGTAGGCGGAGCCGATGGTTTGGCGCAAATCATGCCCAATTTTGGTTTTGCTCCGGAACAACTGCTGCCGACATTCACAACCTTGCTAGCTATGTTGGGTGGTACCATGTTCGCCATTTGGATGGGCGAGCTCATCACTGAGGACGGTATTGGTCAAGGGATCTCACTCATCATCTTTGGTGGCATTGTGGCCCAAATTTTGCCTGGTGTAGCGGGTTTGTTCCAGTTAGATGACACAACTGCACGTATCTTCACAATTACGGCCTTCCTAGTCATTACCGTACTTACTATTTTTGTGATTGTTATTGTACAAGAGGGACAGAGGCGAATACCTGTGCAATACGGCCGTCGTGTGCGTGGCCGAAAAGTATACCAGGGACAAAGTAGCTATGTGCCGCTAAAGGTGAATACGGCGGGGATGATCCCGATTATCTTTGCCCAGTCCATTCTCATCTTCCCATCCGTTCTGGCCGGTATTTTTATTACTGGCAATGGTGGGTTTGTGGATAGGGTGGCAACGGCCGTTAGCCAATTTGGCAACGCAGACCCCACTGTCGCGCCAGTCGGGTTTACCATTTATTGGCTATCCTTCTTTATCTTGGTCGTTGGCTTCACATTCTTCTACACAGATGTAATGGTTCGCCAACAAAACATTCCGCAAACGTTGCAGCGCCAGGGTGGATTCATTCCCGGTATTCGCCCAGGCAAACGAACGGAAGATTACATTACCAAAGTTGTGCGCCGCATCACCTTTGCCGGCGCTGTCTTTCTTGGAATCATCGCCATCTTGCCTGGCATTATGAGCGTGGTTGGGGTTATCTTGAACATCCCAGGCATTGAACAAAGTACGTTAGTTGTTAGTGGTTCGGGTCTTATAATTGTTGTTGGCGTTGTCATTGACACAATGCGGCAGCTCGAATCTCAACTGCTCATGCGCCAATATGAGGGCTTCATCTAATGAAAACCTTTGTTGTTTTAATGGGAGCGCCCGGCGCAGGCAAGGGTACGCAAGCTAAAAAGTTGGAAGCCGCGCTTAATTTGCCTCAGGTAGCTACAGGTGATCTCTTCCGTGCAAACTTGAAAAATAACACAGAGCTTGGCCAATTGGCACGCACCTACATGGACAAGGGTGAACTTGTACCCGATGAGGTAACTGTGGCTATGGTGCGCGATCGTTTGTCGCAACCAGATTGTGAACAAGGGGCCATTTTGGATGGATTTCCCCGAACAACGGCTCAGGCAGCCGCATTGGATGCGCTTCTAAGCGACTTTTCGGCCAAAATTGCCGTCGTGCCCTTTATTGATGTAAACCAAGATGTGTTGGTTGAGCGCTTGGTTAAACGAGCTGAGATTGAAGGTCGAGCGGACGATAATGTAGAGACAATTCGGGTGAGGATGCAAGTTTATCATTCTGAAACAGCTCCCCTGCTCGATTACTATGATGAAAAAGGATTGCTAGTCAAGATAAATGGCGAACAAGCCATTGACGAAGTCACAGCCGATCTTACGCAAGTTGTGCGGAAGGTGATGTAAGTAAGCAATTTCTGGACAGAAATGTAGTTTGATGGCAAAATAGTAGATTGCTTTGGATGCAAGCTGAGACAACCATTTTCTCAAGATTTTACCAGAAATTTTAAATGGAATATGCTGAACGGTCCAATATAAATGAGGCTGTTTGAGGAGCTAAAGATGAAAGTATCAGCGTCTGTAAAACGTCGTTGCCCAAAGTGCAAAATTATTAAGCGTAAAGGTGTCGTGCGCGTAATTTGTGTTGATCCAAATCACAAACAGCGCCAAGGCTAACAATTTGTTGCGTTGGCTAAAGTCGGCGCAAGATGATCTCGTAAGGATTTTTTGGAGGAATTATGGCACGTATTGCTGGTGTGGACATCCCCCGTAACAAACGGGTAGAAATTAGTCTCACATATATTTATGGCATTGGTAAAACCACCAGCCGACAAATTCTGGCAAGAGCGGGGGTTGATCCCGACACACGCGTTCAGGATTTGTCTGAGAGCGAAGTAACGCAGCTGCGCCAGATTATTGACAATGATTTGGTTGTTGAAGGTGATCTGCGGCGTGAGGTTGCCATGAACATCAAGCGACTGACAGAAATTGGTTGCTATCGTGGTTTGCGGCATCGTCGTCATTTGCCCGTGCGTGGACAGCGTACAAAAACGAATGCGCGTTCTCGCAAGGGTCCCAAGAAGACGGTTGCCGGACGTGGTCGTCGTAAGGGCAAATAGTTAATTGAGTTTGATTTTGGTGAGTTGGTTTGGATACGGCCGTGTCTTAACGGCTACAACTCACTAGTTAGGTTTTAGGAGACGGAATGGGACGTAGAAGGCAGTCACAGACACGTAAAAAAGCAAAGCGAATGGTGCCCCAGGGGCAGGCGCATATTTTTGCCACTTTTAACAACACCATCGTGACCATTACCGATATGGCTGGCAACACAATTGCTTGGTCAAGTGCTGGTAATTCTGGTTTCAAAGGGTCGCGCAAAAGTACGCCTTATGCTGCACGATTGGCAGCGCAAAGTGCCGCTCGTACTGCACAAGAAAGCGGTATGCAAGAGATGGATATTATTGTGAAGGGGCCTGGCCCAGGCCGCGAGCAAGCTATTCGCTCTTTGCAAGCTTCAGGCATTCAGGTAAAGAGTATTCGTGACATTACACCGGTACCGCATAATGGGTGTCGTCCTAAAAAGAAGCGTCGCGTTTAATTTTTGTAAGTTTTTCTGCTCAATTGGCTTTATTGTCAATGGGCAGTCGTTTTTCCGACGTCAATTTATTGACATTTACAGTTTATTGGTTTTCTGAGAGGGATGAAGGGGTGTGCCACACCTGTAAACCTCTCATTTTAGCTTGATTACGGAGGTTAAGTTGGCAAGGTATACTGGTCCAGTATGTAAGCTTTGTCGCCGTGAAGGTGAAAAGCTGTTTTTGAAGGGGTCTCGTTGTTTGACGCCCAAATGCTCTTTTGAGCGTCGTTCTTATCCCCCAGGGGAGCACGGTCGTGACAATCAATTCCGGCGCGGACGCGCATCTGACTATTTGCTGCAGTTGCGAGAAAAGCAAAAGGCGCGCCGTATTTATGGCGTTATGGAACGTCAGTTCAGTCGCTATTTTCGGCGGGCAACCCAGCGTGTGGGTCTAACAGGTACAAACTTGTTGGTTTTGTTGGAAACGCGCCTGGACAACGTTGTTTACCGTCTTGGTTGGGCCGATTCTCGTGCTCAGGCACGACAGTTGGTGCAGCACGGGCATATTACATTAAACGGCCGTAAAACAAGCGTGCCGTCTGCATTGGTATCCGCTGGTGACTCAATCGGAGTCCGCAATGAAAGCATGAAGAATAATTACTTCAAGATTTTGCGTGAGGATTTAGATGACCGCCAGGTTCCGCGCTGGTTATCTTTGGATACCCGAAACGTATCCGCAAATATTTTGAACTTACCTGCTCGTGATGATATTGATGTTTCCATCAATGAGCAGCTTGTTGTTGAATATTACTCCCGGCGGTAATTGACCGTCCCAAACCGGCTGTTCCATTGCATATGAAATGCCGGGAAGAGAAAAAGTTCGGAACAGCAAAACAGGAGCGAACCTGCTTCTGTAACTAGCATAGGGAGGTATGTACGTTGGCTATTAGTAATCTTATATTGCCCAAAATTGAAAGCACCGCGATGTCGCGTGAATACGGCCGTTTCATTCTTGGCCCGTTAGAAAGAGGGTACGGCACAACCTTGGGCAACGCTCTACGCCGCGTTTTGCTTGCATCATTACCAGGGGCTGCCGTTACATCTATTCGTGTAACCGATGTGCCCCATGAGTTTTCAGCTATTGAGCATGTGCGCGAAGATATGATGCAGTTGATTCTGCACATCAAACAACTGCGCTTGAAATTGCACGGCACCGATACATCACGTTTGCGCCTGGAAGTGCACGGTGCAGGTACCGTAACGGCCGCAGATATTCAAACGCCGCCAGAGGTAGAAATTATCAACCCTGATTTGTATTTATTCACGGTTGATTCAGATGATGCCTTTTTGGAAATTGAGATGACCGCCGAAACAGGGCGCGGTTACTCTCCAGCAGAAGAGCGCGGCCGTTTACCCATTGGCGAACTGCCTGTAGACGCCATTTTCAGTCCTATCCGGCGTGTGGGGTATGAAGTTCAAAAAACACGAGTAGGTCAAGCTGCAGATTATGACCGCGTTGTCATGCAAATTTGGACAGATGGCACCATTAAACCCGAAGAATCACTGGCACAGTCTGCCCAAATTATGATGCAATATTTGCGGCCAATTGCTGGTGTCAGTGAAGAAACCTTCTTGCCTGTTGAAGAGGAAGAAGAGGAAGAAGGGGCCATCCCCAACGAAATTTACGACACGCCGATTGAGCAGCTTGATCTCAGCGTGCGTGTTTTCAACTCCTTGAAGCGCACGGGCATTACCAAAGTTGGCGAAATGTTGGATATGCTAGAGCGTGGCGAAGAAACCATGCTGGCCATCCGCAACTTTGGCGAGAAATCGTTGGATGAATTGAAAGATCAATTGCGTGCCAAGGGCTTTTTGAAAGATGAAGAAGGCGAAACGGCCGCTGTCTAGATTTGGCTAAACTTGACAGGTCTCTTGAATAATAAAAAACGAGGTAAACAACATGCGACACAGAGTAAGTGGTCGTAGATTGGGTCGAGACAGTGCCCACCGCAAAGCATTACGCAAAAATATGATTGCGGAACTGCTCGTCCATGAAGAAATATTGACTACAGAAGCAAAAGCAAGAATGCTGCGTCCAGCAGCAGAAAAAGTAATTACCCTGGCAAAACGTGGACTCGCTAAAAATGATCCCGCGCAGGCTGTTCACGCCCGCCGTTTGGCAGCCGCTCGCGTTGCCCGTTTCCGTCTGGCAGAAGATGAAGACGGCAGCGTAGGAGAGGTAGACGTTATCCAAAAATTGTTTGATGACATTGCCCCTCGCTATGCGGACCGGCCCGGTGGGTATACACGCATGGTAAAAATCGGCAAGCGCTCTGGTGACAATGCCGACATGGCCATGATTATGCTCGTTGACGAGGAGTAATGCTTGCGGACTTATGCTGCTCTGATTGCTTATGATGGCACAGAGTATCATGGCTTCCAGCGGCAGGTTGAATCTCAACCAACCGTACAAAGCACTGTTGAAGGTGCCCTGAGTCGGCTAGCCCGCCAACCCGTTACGGTGCTTGGCTCAGGCAGAACAGACAGCGGCGTACATGCAGTTGGGCAGGTTATTTCTTTTTCTCTGGCGTGGCAGCATCAGAGCCAAGATTTACATCGTGCGCTCAATGCCCATTTACCAGAAGATATTGCAATTTTACAATTGAAACAGGTACCATCATCCTTTCATCCCAGGTTTGATGCACAGCGACGGGCGTATGAGTATACGATTTATAATGCCCCGTTGCGGCATCCGCTAAAGCGAGCGTTTTGCTGGCACGTACGCCACACACTGGATGAAGAAAAAATGAATCAGGCCGCCAAAGCGTTGTTGGGTCTTCACAATTTTGCCACCTTTGGCCAACCACCACAGGGAAACAACTTCGTGCGTGAACTTTTTGCGGCAGAGTGGAAGCGAAACGGGCCAGATTTGCTCTTTCGGATTGAAGCCAATGCGTTTTTATACCGAATGGTTCGTAGCATTGTGGGCAGTTTAAAATTAGTTGGCGAAGGTACCTGGACTGTTGAAGAGTTTGTGCGGGCTTTGAAGGCCGAAAACCGTCATGAATGCGGTACGGTTGCGCCCCCGCAAGGTCTTTGTCTTGTTTCTATAACGTATAAAAACCTGAACTGGTTTGATTGATTGGTTCAGATGTAGGAGAAAGCGGCATGAAAACGTTCATCACAAAACCGGCCGAGGTTGAACGCAATTGGCATATCGTGGATGCACAGGGTCAAACTCTGGGTCGTTTGGCATCGCGCATTGCAACAGTTTTGCGTGGAAAACATAAACCAGGGTTTTCACCATCGGTAGACTGCGGCGATTACGTCATCGTGATCAATGCGGAAAAAATTCATGTAACGGGCCGTCGGTTGGATCAGAAGGTATATTATCGCCACTCTGGTTATCCTGGTGGTCTTACGGAAATTACACTGCGCGAGCAGTTAGATAAATTCCCAACACGTCCAGTGGAGCTGGCTGTAAAGGGTATGCTGCCCAAAAATAAATTGGGACGCAGAATGCTGAAGAAATTGAAAGTTTATGTGGGTGAAGAACACCCACACCAGGCGCAGCAGCCTGTTCCAATGGAACTGTAGGAGATTGATTGAGATGGCAGAAGAATCGAGACGGTATTACGAAGGGATTGGCCGCCGTAAACGTGCTTCCGCACGGGTGCGCATCATTTTGGATGAAGAAGCTACAGGCAATTTTATGGTGAACGGCAAGGACGTTAAGGAATTTTTTCCGCGTTTTGGCGATTACCTGACGCTGACTGGGCCTTTGAATGACACCGATTTGATGGGCAAGGTAGATGTGAATGTGCATATCAACGGTGGCGGCATTACAGGTCAAACCGGTGCGGTTCGTTTAGGCTTGGCACGGGCATTGGTTAAATATGATGAGAATCTGCGCGGTGCGCTGCGTGCCGGTGGGCATTTGACCCGTGATGCACGTATTAAGGAACGCAAAAAGCCAGGTTTGAAGCGCGCTCGTAAGGCTCCAACTTACACCAAGCGATAAATTTGGTTGGCTAGTTCAAATTTAATTTTTTAAGGCGAGTCTTGTACTCGCCTTTTTGCTTTGGGTAGCCGCAAGTTCTTTCTGCGTCCCAGAAACGCGGAAAGAATCCGCGGCTACTGGAGAGGTTGAACAGATGGGTATTACAATTGTTGGTTTGGGGCCGGGAAACGGCCGTTTCCTTACCAAAGCCGCTTGGGAAATATTGAGCCGAGCACAGGATCTGTATTTGCGAACTGAGCGTCATCCCGCTGTAGCCGATCTGCCTGCCAGCGTGACGCGGCACAGCTTTGACCACATTTACGATAGTGCCGACAGCTTTGAGACTGTGTATGAAACAATTGTGTCTGAACTGCTAAAGCTGGCGCAGCAGAGCAATGTGATTTATGCAGTGCCTGGCCATCCGTTTGTGGGAGAGTCTACCGTGACCCGGCTGGTGGCAAAAGCGAAAGAATTGGGGGTGACGGTAGACGTCGTTGCTGGGTTGAGCTTTGTAGAGCCTTGTTTAACGGCCGTATCCCAAGACGGCATGGACGGTGTGCAAATCTTTGATGCAATTGAGCTGAGCCAATACCTGTACCCGCCGGTGAACCCTGATTTCCCGTTGCTGCTGGGGCAGGTTTACAGCCGGATGTTGGCCAGTGAGTTGAAGTTGGTATTAACGGCCGTTTACCCCGACGAACACCCCGTCACCCTCATCCATCACGCCGGCGACGATGAGCAACTGATTGAACAACTTCCCCTGTACGCCATTGACCGCAGTGATGCGGTGAGCCATCTCACCAGCCTGTTTGTGCCGCCATTGCCTCAGCTCTCATCGCTGAATGCGCTAGCCGAGACCGTAGCTATCTTGCGTAGCCCGGATGGTTGCCCCTGGGATCAGGAGCAGACGCCGCAAAGCCTTCGCAGCGGCTTCCTGGAAGAAACAAATGAGGTGTTGGCTGCCCTGGATGCAAATGACGTGGGTGAACTGCGGGAGGAACTGGGTGACGTGCTGTACCACCTGGTGATGCAAACGCAGATCGCCAGCGAGAGTGAGGAATTCCGCCTGACGGATGTGATTGCCGGGATCGAAGCCAAGCTGAAGTATCGCCATCCGCACGTATGGGGAGATTGGCAGGTGAGCGATAGCGCAGAGGTTATCCAGAATTGGGAGATGCTGAAGGCGAAAGAAAAAGTGGGACGGTCTGATTCGCTGGTGGATAATATTCCAGAGTCGCTGCCCGCGCTGGCACGGTCGCAAAAGCTGCAATCTCGCGTGAAAAAAGTAGGTTTCGATTGGACGGGTATTGAAGGTGTGTATGAAAAGGTTGAGGAGGAGATTGCCGAATTGCGCGAAGCCGTCACGCCTGAGCATCGCGCCGAGGAATTGGGGGATTTGCTTTTTGTCATCGTCAATTTGGCTAAATGGCTAGATATTGATGCCGAATCTGCCTTGCGGGAGGCGAATTTAAAATTTAGCCGCCGTTTTCGTGCTTTGGAGACGTTAGCTAAAGAGCGCAATTTGCAGCTTTCTGACATGAAGCTGGATGATTTGGAAGCACTTTGGCAAGAGGTGAAGGTGCAGCTAAAAGAATAGGCCAGCTTGCCAAATGGTACTGGGTTGGTTAAAGTAGTCTCGGCTAAATGATAGTCGTGATGATTTTGTACAGGAAGGAGGCAGTGTGACGGCCGTATTAAACATTGTCTTTGCCGCCATTGCTGGTGTGGCAATTTTGGGTGCGCTGTATTACGGGGGACGCGCCGTCATTCGTCGTGGGCAGTCTACAGAATCTGCTTACAACGTGGGGCGATTGGAAGCCCGTCGTTCAGTACAGGTTGACCTTGTTCGGGCATTGGTGGCGATTGTGATAGCGCTTATCTTTTTGGGAGCCTTTGGCCTCACGCCCCGCCCAGTTGAGCCGCTCATCTCCCCAACAGAACCGGTTTTGCTGGAAGCTACCGATACGCCAGCCGCGACAATGGCTCCGACCGATTTACCAGCGCCAGAGCAGGTTACCCCGACGGTGGAATTGGTGGAGGAAACGGCCGTTCCAACCTCGCCACCCACAAATCAACCAACAGCAGTGCCGACGGTCACCTCGGAGCCTGTAGTGGATACGGCCGTCGTCAGCAGCGGTGTTGGTGTTTGGTTGCGGGCTACCCCTAGCACCACTGGGGAGCAACTGGAGTGGCTGCTAGATGGCACCGTTCTCACTTTGCTAGACGGTCAGGAAACGGCCGATGGACTACTTTGGCAACAGGTACAAACTCAGACGGGCGTGATTGGTTGGGTAGCAGCCGACTTCATTTTAGTCTCCGAATAAGTTATGTAAACAAAGCCCTTCTGCAAGCTAAGCTGCCAGGTAGCATTGCTTACTTTAGCTTTAAGTAGAGGTGGTTGTCTTTGCAGTCAATAATTGCGTGGTGGCTAACCAAAATATCAGATCCCAATACACCGTCCACTTTTTCTGCATCTCTACCTTCTAAAGCCTGATTAACGTATTGGATGTCCATGGCAATTACTTGCCTCTCGCCGAGCGGTAAGTCTTGAATGAGGAACGGCCGTTGCGGTAATTGATAGACATCTGCTTGAGCAGTTCCTAACCCGCCGCCAGAGAAATCTAACTTTTCGGCCGTAAATCCTAACGAACGCACCAGATCAATGTCCAACACAGTCGTTGATGCACCCGTATCTACGATTACTTTGAACGCCTTACTGTCGTAGTTGATTGTCAGCATCAAATGACCTACAGCATTTTTTTCTAGCTGAATTTGTTGAAACCCCCGATTACCCAAAAATGTTTTGATATCCATAAGTTCGCTTCTCCACTTAATTTAAGCTAGTATAAATATTTCCGTTCAGCACTTTCAAGTAGGGTCGCAAAGAGAACATAGGGACAGAAAGGTAACTTTTATGAATACAGTAGAGTACAAAACAACGCTCGATATTTTCCAAGATGTGTTTGGGGGGAAGTGGAAGCTGTTTATTGTGGCGCAGCTGCGTGAAGGTGCCACAAGACCTAGTGTGCTCAAGCAGAGATTGCCTGGTATCAGTCAGCGGATGCTGACGAAAGACCTAAAAGAGTTGGTTGAAGATGGGATTGTCTCTCGTGAGATATTCCCCGAAGTGCCGCCACGCGTTGAATATAGTTTGACTGCTTATGGCCAAACCGTGATGCCCATCATAGATATGTTGTGCGGCTGGGGACAAGCACACGTTGACCGAATGGTGACGAACGGAAATAGCCGTTTTATAATGACAGATAGTTTAGATATTTTGCAACAGGAAGATCAACATATCTTCAAGCGCGCACTTCGCATAGAACCATAGCTGTCTGTCATGTAGCTTTTGTGGCTGCTTGTCGCCAGGTAGAAACAGTTTTGCTGTATTTGGGGGATTGATGCCGGAAGTAGGTGTCATACAATTCGGCATAATGGCCGCTCTGTTGCATGAGCGCATCGTGGTCACCCTGTTCGATGATGCGCCCTTTTTGCAGGACGATGATACGGTCTGCGGCGCGCACCGTAGAAAGACGATGGGCAATGATGATGGCGGTGCTGTTGGCCATAATGAGGTTAAGCGCCTGCTGAATCTGGCTTTCGGTGAAGGGATCTACGCTGGCGGTGGCCTCATCCAAAATGAAGATGCGGGGGGATTGCACCAGTACGCGGGTGAGCGCCACAAGCTGCCGCTGCCCCATCGAGAGGCGACTGCCACGTTCTCCCACTTCGCTATCTAGGCCGTTGGGCAGGGTTTCCAGCCACTCCCCTTCACCAATGCGCCGGGCCATTGTCTCAATTTCGGCGTTGGTGGCTTCGGGACGGCCGTACCGTATATTCTCTGCCACTGTGCCCGCAAATAAAAACGGCACTTGCGACACAATGCCAATTTGCCGCCGGAAGGCGGTTAGGTCATAGTTGCGTAAATCGTGCCCATCCACCTGAATTTCACCTTCCTGAAATTCGTAGTAGCGGACGATGAGCTTGATGATGCTTGACTTGCCCGCGCCGGTATGCCCCACCAGGGCGATATTTTCTCCTGGCGCAATGCGGAGCGAAAAATCATCCAGCACTTGCTCTTGTGCTGAGTAGCGGAAGGAGACGTGCTCAAAAACAATTTCACCTTGTAAATTTTGGGGTATGATGCCGCCGGTTTGCTTAACAGCCGTTTCCACATCCATCAAGGCAAACACCCGCTCAGACGCCGACAAGCCCGCCTGGAACTGGCTCCAAAAAGCCGACAGATTGGTGACAGGGAACCAGAATCGGTCAACAGTGGCCACAAAAAGATACCAGGCGGCTATAGAAATGGCTCCGGCAATTGCACTGCGACCACCGAAATAGATGAGAACGGCCGTGCCAATGCCACCCAGAATATTTAGAACCGGGAAAATATTGGCCAGCACAAAGCCACGCCGCACGTTGATGCCATACGCCTGCTGGTTGACACCCAAAAATTCATCGTAAATCGCCTGCTCTTGGCGGAAATTCTTGGCCACACGAACACCCGTCACTGCCTCCTGAATTGATTTGTTGACCTCACCCAGCGCCCGTGACCCTTGCCGGGTAACGCGCCGAGCCAAATTGCGGAATGACAGCGCGGCCAGCATCACGAAGGGAGCCATCATCAAAACAAGTAGAGTAAGCCGCCACTCAATGGTGAATAGCGTAACCAGCAAAATCAGGGCAACGGCCAACTGGTTGATGACATCGGTGCTAAGAATAATCACCTCGCCAAATTCCTGCGTGTCGCTGGTAATGCGGCTCACAATGCGTCCGGAACTGTACTCGTCGAAAAAGGAGAGGTCTTGCCGAGCAGCGGCGGCAAAAGCATCTTGCCGCATGGCCAAAATCACGTCGGCAATCATTTCAGTGGTAAGCTGGCGGCGAATCCAGTTGAGCGCCCAGTTGCCAATGCCTGTAAAAAAGACAATGCCAATCAGCAGCGGAATAAGCCGCTCACTGCCACCATCGGCCATGACGCCCACAGCGTTGGAGACGATGAGGGGTAGAGCCGCCCCCGCCAGTGCCATCAGAAAGATGCAAATAGTGATGATGATCACTTTGCGCTTGTGGGGGCGAAAGTAGTGCAAAATGCGCTGCACCAGTTCTTTGTCGCTGTATTGGCGGTCGTACGCTTCCGCATCCAAACCGCGCATGACGGCTGCCATAATTTACCTTTATAGATTGGACACTGATTTACACAGATAAGAGGCCAAAAATCAGTGAAAATCAGTGTTTATCTGTGTCCTATTTCTCTACAAAATGCGTTGACCCAGCAGGGATGCTACCAGCTCGACAGCCAATTCGGCCGTTCGGTTCATGGTATCAAGGATTGGGTTTATTTCCACAATGTCCATAGATTGTACGCGGCCACTGTCGCCCAGAATTTCCATGAGTAGATGTGCTTCCCGATAGCTGAGACCGCCAGGAACGGCCGTTCCCACGCCAGGTGCTTCATCCGGATCAAGACTATCCATATCCAAACTAATGTGAATGCGCGGAAAGTGGCGTAGCCGGTCAATTGCCTGCCGAGCCACGCTGGCCATGCCCATCTCATCCACATGCCGCATGGTAAAGACGCTGATGCCGCTGCGAGCCAGCCGCACGCGCTCCATTTCATCCAGGTCGCGGATGCCAATTTGCACAATCTGGCGCGGCTTCAGCTTGGCGCCAGACTTCCCCACATTCACTAATGGTTCTGGCCCTTCGCCAATTAACGCGGCTACGGGCATCCCGTGAATGTTGCCGGTGGGTGAGCTTTCTGGCGTGTTGAAATCACCGTGAGCATCAATCCAGATGACGCCCAGCGGTTCATCCTGGGATTGGGCCGCAATGGAGCCGATGCTGATGCTGTGGTCGCCACCCAGAAAGATAGCAAATTCATCGGCCAGCACGCATTTTCGGGCAATGTCGTAGATGTTTTGGCAAACGGCCGTTACCGTTTTCAATCGCCGCGCCCCAGATTGCGCCACGTCTTCTTCTGGGTTGGGGACGGGGATATTACCTTCATCGTGAATCGTGTGCCCCAGCCGCGCCAGTCGGGCTTGCAGACCCGCATAACGCGCCGCGCTGGGCCCCATGTCTACGCCGCGCCTGCTCTGGCCTAAATCCATAGGTACGCCAATGATGCGAATATTCTTTTTGTGCAATGTGCGCCTCTCTTTCATGCAAAGTAGTGGTGAGCGTATTGTTACTCATCCAAATGGTTGGGGCAACTTGTCGGTAAACGGTATTCAGTAATCAGTGGCCAGTATTCAGGACGTGACAACGGGTCACCGATTACTGATAACTGCTGCTTACTGATAACTGTTTACGGTATAATCTGGCCATGACAACTTCGCTGTTGCAAAATCATCAGTTACGCTGGCCTGCGAATTGGGCAGAGGTTTTTGGCCGCGAGGCTCCGCTGATTATTGAGATTGGCTTTGGCAGCGGCCATTTTTTGGTGGATTTGGCTCAGAAACGGCCGTCCACCAACGTCATCGGCGTGGAAATTTCGCTGCCCTCTTTGGAAAAGGCGCAGCGCAAGGTGCAAAACCTCGGTTTGCAAAACGTGCGCCTGCTGCAAAGCGATGCCCGCTATCTGTTGCAAGCACTCTGCCAACCAGAATCCATAAGCGAAGTTTATATTAACTTCCCAGACCCGTGGCCGAAGGCAAAACAGCTACACCGGCGGCTGATTAACGTAGACTTTTTGCACCTGCTGGCAACGCGGATGGTGCCGAGTGGCCTGCTGGACGTGGCCACCGATCACGCCGATTATGCGCTGGCCATCACCGATGCGCTGGAAAGTACACCGTACTTTCGGAGCCGCCTGACCACGACTTTTGTGACGGAAGATACCGAGCGGCTGCGTACTAAATATGAGCAAATTGGCCTGGATGAGGGGCGCATTTGCCATTATTATAAATTTGTCCGTTGCGATACGGCCGTTCCCCAAAGCTACCCCATCCCTAAGGAGTTTCCTATGCCCCATGCTGTGCTGCAATCCCCGCTAAGTTTAGATGAGATTGAGGTGAGATACGGCCGTTGGCAACATTCCCACCATGCCTGCCACATCAACTTTATGGAACTGTACCGTGCCCGAGATGAAGATGTGCTTTTTGTGGAAGCGTACATTAAAGAAGCCCCAGTGGCGCAGCGGCTGGGGCTGGTTATTCGGCAGCGGCAGCCGGGGAATTATGTGATTAACCTGCACGAGCTGGGCTTCCCTCGCGCCACGCGGGGTGTGCAGCTAGCCATCGGCCAGTTGGCTACCTGGCTGTTAAGCCTGCACCCGCAAACCGAAATTTTGCACCACAACCTGCTGCCAGAATCATGGACACAAGAGACGGCATGAGCGAAAGTTCAGTACCACAAATGGAAAACGTATTTCGTGTTGCGTATTCCGTTTTTTATGCAATACGCACTATTCCCCCAGGAGTAAATGATGCAGCTTGACCTGGAACTGTACCGTGAAGAAGCCCAAGTTGAGGCCAATGTCCGCATTAGCTACATTCGCATTGCCCCGGAACGGCCGTTGCACACTGTCCTTTTTGTGCATGGCTTCGGTGGCCGGGCGCGGCAGTGGCGGTACCAGATTGAGCAGTTTGCCGTCCATAATGAGGTAATCGCGCTTGATTTGCGAGGACACGGCCGTTCTTCACGGCCAGGGCACGGCTACGATATGGATCGCATTTTGGCCGATATTTTGGCTGTGCTGCGCCATTGCGACGTGAACCGGCCTATTGTCCTGGCAGGGCATTCCTACGGCGTGGCCATCGCCACCGAGTTTGCCTGGCGTTACCCAGAGCGCGTGAGCCATCTTATTCTCATTGCCGGGGCGGGTGAGTACAACATTTTGCCCGCTTACAAAGTAATGTTCCGCTTGCCGGAGGCTTTGCTGCGGCTGTTCCAGCCCATCGCCAACCGCATCATGGACGCCTCGCTGTATGCCTTGCAAGAGATGTACCTGCACAACCTGCGCCAGTGGCGCGGCTGGGACAAATTCCCGGAGCTAAAGCCCAAAACGATGGTGATTTTGGGCAACAAAGATCGGGTGTTGCCCCAATCTGCCTTTGAGCGGGTGGGGGAGCTAGTGCCGGAAGGTTCCGAGGTGATCAACGTAGGCGTGTCGGCGCACATGGTGATGTTGGAGCGGCGGGATGCGGTGAACCGGACGATTGAACGCTTTTTGGAGGGGGAAACGGCCGTACCCACCCACTCCCGCTGGCGCAGCGACGCCGAAACAGCAGGGCGTGGCAGCTTGCTGGCAGAACGTCCCTGGCTGGCAAATTATGAAACGGCCGTGCCGCCTACCATTGACATCCCCCGCTTGCCCTTGACGCGGCTGCTGGACCGCGCCTGGCGGCGGTTCCCAAATCGGCCTGCCGTTCGTTTTATGGGGCGTACCCTCAGCTACCGCTCGCTGAGCGCCCAGGCGGGTCGCTTTGCCAACGGGCTGCTGTCGCTGGGCGTGAAAAAGGGGGCAAGGGTGATGCTGCTGCTGCCCAATCTGCCCCACTTGGTCATTGCTTTTTACGGCATGCTGCGGGTTGGCGGCATTGCCGTCATGTCTAATCCGCTGGATTCACCGGAGGAGCTGGTGCGTCAGGCAAATGCGTCTGGGGCAGAGGTGTTGGTAACGCTGGGGCGATTTAGCAAAACGGCCGTACAAATCAAAGCCCAAAGCAGCGTGCGCCACGTCATTTACGCGCGCGTTACCGATTATTTGCCGCTGACCAAGAAGCTGGCCGCCAGCCTGTTGCCCGCCCAACGCCGCGCTGATGCGCCCAGCCCAGCCGTAGAGTCAGATTTTGCTTGGAGCCGCTGGCTGCGCCGCTTCCGCCCAGAGCCGCCCAAAGTGACGGTGCGGCCAGAGGATACGGCCGTTCTACAGTTCACCAGCGGCACGACGGGCACACCCAAAGGGATCATGCTGACGCATTTCAATTTAGTGGCCAACACCATGCAGGTGCGCCTCTGGCTCACAGACGTGCGGGATGGCCACGAGGTGATGATGTGTGTGGTGCCCTTTAGTCACGTCTACGGCATGACATCCGCTATGAATCTGGCGGTGAGCGTGGGCGCGAGCATGGTGTTGCTGCCTCGCTTCGACACGGAGGAGGTGCTGCACGCTATTCGGCGCACCAAGCCAACGCTTTTCCCCGGCGTGCCTTCGCTGTACGTAGCGCTAAACAACTTTCCCGGCGTGCGTAAATTTGGCATTGATTCGATCCGTGCCTGCATTAGCGGAGCAGCGCCGCTGCCCATTGAGGTAAAAGAGACGTTCGAGAAGCTCACCAAAGGCAAGCTGGTGGAAGGGTACGGCCTGAGCGAAGCCAGCCCAGTCACCCACGCCAATCCCATAAACGGCCGTCACAAAGCGGGCTCGATTGGTCTACCTCTCCCCAGCACAGAAGCGCGAATTGTGGACTTGAAGACGGGACGGCCGTTGGCTGCCGGGCAAATTGGTGAGCTAGTCGTCCGGGGGCCACAGGTGATGCGCGGCTACTGGCAAGACGAAGCCGCCACGCAGGACGTGATTGACAAAGATGGCTGGCTACACACCAACGACGTGGCTCGCATGACGGAAGATGGTTACTTCCAAATCATCAGCCGCCGCCAGGATAGTTGGCAAGGGGAAGATAAATTGCTGGCTTTCCCCCGCGATGTGGAAGAGGTGATTTACGAGCTGCCAGAGGTGCGCGAGGTGGTGGTGGTGGGCATTGCCAACCAGCCAGTGGCCTTTGTGAGCCTAAAAGAGAAGACGCGCATTCCGGCCAAAACAATCATCCAATTTTGCCAGCGGCGTCTGCCACCTAGCCAGGTGCCGAAGCTGGTCATTTTTGTGAAGGATTTCCCGCGTAGTTTTATTGGCAAGGTGCTGCGGCGGGAGCTGGTGTCGCAGTATCAGCAGCAAATTCGAGCCGAGGGGGGCAGTGTGAGTCAGCATTTGGCGGGATTGGATGATACGGTTAAGACATGACAGGTTTGCCAAACCTGTCATGTCTACGCGTCAGGAGAGGTGCTTTTTGGTCACTTGTAGTACGGTTTCCAGGCGGTATGGTTTTTGCAAAAAGCCTGTAGGGCGTGTGCCTGCCATTTTTTCCAATATTTCTGCTTCTGTGTAGCCAGACGAGAGGATGATTTTAGCGTTGGGGTCAATCTGGCGCAGGGCATCGAACGCTTCGATGCCGCTCATGCCAGGCATGGATAAATCCAAAATTACCAAGCCGATTTCGTCTTGGTGGGTAGTGAATTGATCAATCCCCTCTTCGCCACTAGCGGCCGCCAGGGTGGGTATTTTCTCCAGGTCCAAGATGTCGCCAATTGCTTCGCGCACTTGCCGTTCATCATCAATGATGAGGACGGTGTTTTGCTGGGCTAGTGGTGAGGGAACGGCCGTTGTTTCTGCCTCATCTACCATTACATCTTCAGAGGGGAACAGAAATTGGAAGGTGGTGCCTTTGCCAACTTGGCTAGCGGCACGAATGCTGCCCTGATGCCCGCGCACAATGCCCATGACCGCGGCCAATCCCAATCCCCGCCCCGTGCCTTTGGTAGAAAAGAACGGATCAAAAATCCGGTTGAGGGTCGCTTCATCCATGCCCCGACCTGTATCGCTTACTTCCAACATCACATACTCGCCAATAGTAATTGCGTCGTTGTGCTGTTGCCATTGTGAAAGTTGGGAATTGGATAGATAGTAAGGGCTTGTTTTGATGGTGATAGTGCCGAGATTTGTTCCCAACGATTCGGCAGCATTAAGCAGCAGGTTCATAATGATTTGTTGAATTTGTGCGCTGTCTGCCTGAATATGGGGCAAGGGATCGTGCAGCTCGGTGTGAAAGATGATGTTTGCAGGCAACGCATCCTGAAACAGATGCAGATTTTGCTTAATGAGCTGATTGAGATGCACAGGCGTGATTTCAAAATGACCTTGCCCTGTGTAAGCCAGGAGTTGCCGCGTGAGCAGTGCGGCCGTTTCTGTGGCCTGAACTGCTTTGTCTAAGTTGGATTGGCTAGCATGGTCTGGCTCAATTTTGGCTTTGGCAATGGCAATTTGGCTCATCATGGCGACGAGTAAATTGTTGAAGTCGTGTGCCAGCCCACCGGCCATTAGGCTGAGGCTTTCTAGCTTGGTGGCATGTTGTTCTGCTTCTTCAGCTTGCTTGCGGTTAGAAATATCTCGGTAGCCGGTAATTTGGGCGGCTTGTCCCTGATAGATGATGTTGTGAGTAACAATTTCTACAGGGAAGGTGCTACCGTCTTGTCGCACACCGATGTCTTCCATGGTGAGTTGGGAGGTGTGTGCCAATTTTGCCTGTAGCGCTGCGGCATCGTAAGTTAGAAAGTCTGACGATTTTTTGCCGAGAACCTGGGCGACTGTCGTAAACCCAAACATGGTAGCAAAATTAGCATTCGCTTCCTGGATGATTTGATTAACACAGATGATGATGCCATCGAAAGAGGCTTGAACCAGGGCGCGGAAATTTTCTTCTTTTTCCCGGAGAGCTTCTGTTGCCGTCTTTTCCAGCGTGATGTCTGTGGTGATGGCCAGAACGTTGGTGATGCCAGTGGTGGGGTCGAACAACGGCCGTTTTACAACTTGCAACCACCTTTTATGCCCATTTGCATCAACAAAGGGTATTTCTTGCCAAAAGATTTCTTGTTGCGTGGTTAGCACTTGACGATCGCCATCTTCAAATTTGGCAACCATGCTTTCGTGTGGATTCAATTCCGCCAGGGTACGATCTTCGATTTCTGCGGGGGTGGTGTGATAGATGCTGGCAAATGCCTTGTTGACGGTGACGTAACGGCCGTCTTCATTCTTAACCGACACCAGATTGGGAATGGTATCTATAACTTCACGCAAAAACGCACGTTGCTGCTTCAGGCTGGCCTCGGCTTGCTCCCGCTCCTGGACTTCGCGGCGCAGCTGCTTATTGGTGGCGGTTAACGCCTCGGTGCGCTGCCCCAGCGTTTGCCAAATTTGTTGAATCGCCTCTTCATTAAATCGGAGCGTTTCTAGCGTGATCCGGAGGGAAATATATGACGCACCAAGCAAGACAAAGGTTACAAACGCTTGCGGCATTCCCTTCATCAGAATGTTGGCATCTTGAATTGGGAAGTTTGCCAGGGGGATTTGGCCTTGATGGGTGCCCATAATCAATAAAACGGTTGTGATCAGCGAAAGAAGTGAGTAGATAATGGTGGCACGCCCACGCAATAGCAGCAGGGTAATGAGTATGAAAATGCCGTAGGCACCGGGGCTGGGTATCTGGAAGCTGCCATAGATGGTTAACGTGAGGGTGATCGAGAGCCAGAAAACGAATATGAGCCCCTGTGCCAGCCATTTGATTTTGTTTGCATACCATAGCCATCCGCCAACCAGTAGCAAAAAAGTATACAAAATCGTTACGAGCAAATCTGAGCCAACAGAATCACCACGCAGCAAGAAGAGCAGATTAGCCAGTAGCAGGCAAACGGCCGTTGTGACCAACATTTGCCTTAACAGCTTACGCGGCATTTCTGTTGTTGTTAAGCTGCTTAAGGATGTCTTGCCAGCTTCTGGTTGAGAATCTCTCATCTTTTTGCTCGAACCTAATCCGTGCACTCAGAAATTTGACCCAAACTGATTGTATCAAACTCTGGATGCCTTGAATCTAGGACTTTTGTAGAAGAGCGGCCGACAATTTTGTTGGGTAGGGCATCATGCACCCTTTATAGAAACGGCCGTTGCCACTGTTGCTAGATGATTATCTAATAAATTGTTGCTCATTCTCAGTTCAATGTTATAAAATCAAACAGCCAAAGCAGAAAAAGGCTTGGCTACAGAGATGTAAATTCTTACAGACAAGCAAACAAACTCAAGAATAGTTGAGAAATCGCATCTCTCTTCAAGAACCCACACAGTTACCAAAAATTATTGATTGGAGCGTTCAGCATGAGTCAAGTTAAATCAGACCTACCCCACTGGGATTTCAGCACGGTTTTTCCTGGGCTAGAATCATCTGAGTTTGAAGCAGGCTTTCAGGAAGTTATTGAAGCCATTGCCAGCATGGTGCAGCTTTTTGACGACAATGGGATCAATCGGCTGGAAACGGCCGTTCCTGTTGACGATCAACTGGTATCCCTGTTCGATACCATCATCAATCGTTTTAATGCCATTGATGAACAAATTCATATTTTACAGGTTTATCTGTATGGTTATCTGACCACCGATTCACGCAACACCGAGGCGCAGGCACGCCACAGCCAATTGCTGCCTCATCTTTCCCGCCTCTCGCTGCTGGGTACGCGGCTTACCGCCTGGATTGGTTCGCTGGATGTGGAGGAGTTGCTCGATCAATCGGCCGTTGCCCGCGAACATGAGTACATGCTGCAAAGAGCGCGCCAGCAGGCGCAGCACCTCATGTCGCCAGAGCAAGAAGATTTGGCGGCCGAGCTAGCCTTAACCGGTACGAGCAGTTGGAATCGGTTGTTTAATAATTACACTTCGCAGATTACGGTAAGCATCGAGCGAGATGGCCAAACAGAAACAATGCCTCTAACGGCCGCCCAAAATTTGGCGTTTGATCCAGACAGAGACGTGCGGGCGCAGGCGCACCAGGCGGTGTTGGATGCGTTGGCAGAAGCGGCCGTTCCCATTGCCGCTTGCCTCAACAGCCTGAAAGGTGAAACATTGGCGCTGACGCGACGGCGCGGCTGGGATGACCCACTAGACATGGTTCTCTTCCAAAACGCCATTGATCGGCCCACGCTGGACGCCATGATGACCGCCACGCGCAACGCTTTCCCTGATTTCCAACGGTACTTGAAAGCGCGTGCTAAAGCGTTGGGGTTGCCAAAAATGGCCTGGTACGATCGCCTGGTGCCGCTGGGACAAGGGGAACAAAGCTGGGCGTATCAGGATGCGACCAACTTTGTGATGACGCAATTTGGCACCTATTCAGATAAGATGCGTCGTTTGGCAGAACGAGCCTTTAGCGAAAATTGGATTGATGCGGAGCCGCGTGACGGCAAGCGGGGTGGCGCGTTTTGTATGGGGCTACGCGACGACGAGAGCCGCATCCTGACGAACTTTGAGCCCGGCTTCTCTGGCGTAAGCACGTTGGCGCATGAACTAGGCCACGCTTACCATAATTTGTGCCTGGCTGAGCGCACCCCGCTTCTGCGTGACACCCCAATGACGCTAGCAGAGACAGCCAGCACGTTTTGCCAAAAAATTGTGGAGAATGCGGCTTTGCAAACGGCCGTTCCCCAAGATCAACTCATCATTTTAGATGGCCTGCTGGAATACGCTGCCCGCGTGGTTTTGGGTGCCAGCAGCAACTTCTTGTTTGAGGAGAAGCTGTTCGAAAAGCGCAAAGAGCGGGAGCTATCGGTTGAAGAACTGTGCGCCCTCGATGAAGAAACCCAGAAAGCCTCATTAGGAGACGCTCTGGAAGAAGGCTCACTGCATCCCTACCGCTGGGCATACGTGCCGCATTACTATGGCTCTACCTATTACAACTTTCCCTACACCTTTGGCTTGCTGTTTGGCCTGGGGCTATACGCCCAATACCAAACAGAGCCAGAACCGTTTAAGGCAGGCTACGATGAGCTGCTTTCCATGACCGGCATGGGCAACGCGGCTGATTTGGCTGCCCGCTTTGGCATTGACATCCGCAGCGCAGATTTTTGGGAAGCCAGCCTGGATGTGCTGCGGGCGGACATTGAGAAGTTTGCGGCATTGGTAGATGCGACTGAATAATTGCACGATTTTGATCGAAGATTATGCAGATTAAAAGGATTCAAAAATCTGGTTAATCTGCGTAATCTTTGCTTTCCTCCTACTTCCTTCCTCTAAAAAAATATCCCCCCAAAAAAGACAATTTAGATGAATTTGAGCCGGTTTGTAATAAATTGGATGGTTTTGGCTACTATTTATATTGAATCGGTTCAAAAACAAACTGAATGGAATCTTGAGCAAATAATGCAAGAGCGTGAGCAAAAGCAAATTTTTGATACGTGGCTGGATGAGCACAAAGGACTGTTCTTCAAGATCGTGCGTGCCTACGCCTTCACGCCGCAGGATCAAGAAGATTTGTTCCAGGAGATTGCCATTCAGGTGTGGGATTCAGTCCCTGGCTTTCGTGGTGAATCTAGCGTGGCCACCTGGATTTACCGGGTCGCTCTATACACGGCGATGTCGTGGACACGGCAGGAAAAAAAGCATGAGGATGGGAAACGGCCGTTAACCACCATAGATCACACCCTCATTGCCACTCCAGCCCAGCAGGATGAGCGCTTGATCTGGCTGTACGATCAAATTGCCCAACTCAACGAAATCGATCGGTCGTTGACGCTGCTGCTGTTAGATGGGTACAGCTACAAAGAGATGGCGTCCATTTTGGGGATTTCTGTGAGCAATGTGGGTGTCAAAATTAACCGTATCAAGAAACACCTGACCAGAAAATCACAGGAGGGTGTAAAAAATGGAGTTTGAAGAAATGAAACTAATTTGGGATAGTCAAAATAATGAACCTTTGTTTGCCATTGACCAGGAAGCCCTGCACAATCGCATTCAGGATAAAGGAAAGGCCGTAGCTAGTTCATTGAACAAATTTGAGCTGTTTATGATCGGCATGAATCTGGTGGTTGGCATTGTGTTAATGGCGGATGTTTTTGCAGATGATGGGGCAGCGTTTGAATATGTCTTGCCGACAATATATCTTCTCTTTTTTGCCTACAGCATCTATCGGCGGTACGCTCACAAGCAAGAGGTACGCCAATTTGCCCCTACCATTTTGGGTGATTTAGATAAAGCGCTTTGGCAGGTCAATTATTTAATCAAGCAAAATCGGGAAATGATGATTTGGTACCTGTTGCCAATATTGATGGTGGTGTTTGTGACCGTATTGTTAAATGCGGGGTTTGTGTGGAGCTTGGGGTTGATTTTGCTGGCTGCGCCAGTCGCTTATTTTGGAGGACGCTGGGAGGTTAATAATTGGTACCTGCCTAAAAAGCGGGAGCTTGAATCTTTGCGCCAGCTTTTGGTGAAGGCAGATGAAATGCCGGGGGCTTAATTGCCATTTTGAATAAGCAGGAACGAAGATTGAAAAGGGACAAAGAAAATAAGTTCTTTGTCCTTTTTTGTTTGATTCATCTGAGCAATCTGCTACATTATCCCAGATGGATTCTTTGACCCAACTTCACCATGAAATGCGTGCTTGCCGCCTGTGCTTGGCAGCGGGGCATGAAATTGTGCCGGGAGCCGTGTTTCGGGGCAGTGTAGGGGCGGAGGTATTGCTGATTGGACAAGCCCCTGGGGTGACGGAGGTGGAGGCGAAACGGCCGTTCAATGCCACCTCAGGTACGCGCTTGTTTCAATGGTTGGGGGAGGCTGGCTGGGATGAGACTCAATTCAGGGCGCGGCATTACATGACGGCCGTTACCAAATGCTATCCCGGCAAAGGCAAAAATGGCAAGGGAGACCGCGTGCCAAGCAAGGCAGAGCAGGCCCTCTGCCGCCCCTTTTTGGAGCGTGAAATTGCCCTGGTGCGCCCCAAGCTAATGATTCTGGTTGGCGGTTTGGCGATTAAGCTCCTGTACCCGGCTAAGATGAAGCTGAATGAGGTGGTGGGAACGGCCGTTTACTTCCCACTCGAAACGCTTACCGACCCAGTGAACTTCAATTTTGATGATCCGCTGCCTGTGGTTGTGAACGGTAATCGGTTATCCGTAATCGGTTTACCGAAAACCAATGACCTTGTACCGATTACTGAAAACGGATTACCGACCAGAGGTCGCCTCGTCGTTCCCCTGCCGCACCCCTCCGGAGCCAGCCTGTGGCCCAACAAGCCCGCCAACAAAGTCCTTATTGCCAAAGCAATCCAAATTTTGCATACTGTTCGCAGCGCGTGGAATCTGTAGTTTGCAAATGTAATCAGAACTGGCAGTCCTCACACAAAGTTGACCCACAAACGCAATTAAGGACTGCCACTCCTCGTAAAAGGTGGACAAATCTCAAATGACAAACCCAAACCCCTTGTCACCTAAAGAACTATCCAAAGATGAACTAATTCAGTTACTCAAAATTGAACGAGCCAAATCAAGATTCCTACATGATTTGTTTGTGACAATCTCATTTGAATTTAGAACGCCTGCAACAGTCATACAGGCTTATGCTAATCTCATCTTACAAGAAGAGAGTGGATTTTTCCCCAAGTTAACAGAGAAGCAGTCAAAAAGCATCGAGTCCATGAAATCTGCTGGAGATCGTATTCATGAGATGGTTCGTTTGATGAGCAGCAAAGTTCGGGCATACCAATATGTTCAGTCGCCACCGTCCAAAACTAAAGTAGTTCTTGCAGAGCTTAAAGGCTTGGAAGTTTGGACTGATTTTGGCCTCTCAAATTTAGCCAGGATATCTCCTGTTTTTGCAGATGAAGGGGTCATCACAGCGTTGTTTGATCTACTTGGTTTTGAGTTGAACATTCATTATCAGGAAGAACTGAAAATCTCAATTTATGACGAAGGAGATTGGATTAGGTTCAACTTTATAAACATTAGGCATCGCCCTATTTGGCTGGATGATTATTTGGGCGACGAAACAAACCGTATATCCTGCAATGAAGCCTTTCAGTGGTCACAACCTTTCTGCCTTGTAATTGATTTAGTAGAGAAATATGGTGGGGCAGTTTATGCTGAGTTAGGCAGCAATTCAACCTACAGCCTCTCGATTACCCTACCTGTTTACCAGGAAGGATCGTAGGGGGTGGACGCTCTGCCAAATTGCGTCGTCATAATCTCTCCACCTGCCTTGCCAAAATGCTGCAACGACCTGATGGTTTGCCATGTAAAAGGGCGAGGCGGTTGGAGAGCATGGTTTGCCGGTTTGCATTTAATCGAGGCCAACCGCCTCGCCCCTACCCAAATTATCGTTGGCTAAACGTTGATTAAGCGTGTTTGGTTGCTCTCTCTGATTGCGCTACAATGCTCAATTGATTATTTGATTGTGGAGGAGTGCCTGGCACGGGTCAGGAAGGTGCCAATGGCTAAGATTGGGTGGCCTGTGCCAGGCACTTGTGAGATACGTAACGTTTTATGGGTTTAGAGCCAGTTATCAGTTTCCAAAATGTAGACAAGCGGTTTGCCTTTACCAAAGAAAAACCACAGTCGGTGATGGAAACATTCATAAACTTCTTCTCGCGGCGCAAGCCGCCCAAGCCGCCTGCCGAATCGCTTTGGGCAGTACGCGGCGTGAGCTTCGACGTGCTGCCGGGGCAATGTTTTGGCATTGTGGGGCGCAATGGTAGCGGCAAAAGCACCATCCTGAAGCTGATTGCCCGGATTTTGCGCCCGAACAACGGCCGTATCCTCATAAACGGCCGTGTCAGTGCCTTGTTGGAGCTGGGAGCCGGCTTCCACCCAGACCTCACCGGGCGAGAGAACATTTTCCTCAACGCCGCGCTGCTTGGCTTCGAGGAGGCTAGCACCCACGCCTACTACGACCGCATCGTCGAATTTTCCGAGCTGGAAGAGTTCATTGATATGCCCGTAAAACATTACTCCTCTGGCATGTACATGCGCCTCGGCTTTAGCGTCGCTATCCACATGCAGCCAGACATTCTCATCGTGGATGAGATATTGGCCGTTGGCGATCAGGCGTTCCAATCCAAATGTATTGATGCCATCATGCAGATGAAAGAGCGTGGCGTGACCATCATTATCGTCAGCCACAACATCAACCTGGTACGTACGCTCTGCACCCACATTTTGTGGATAGACAAAGGCATCCCCCAAGCATATGGCCCAGTAGATGAAATCGCCGCCGAATATGTGGCTCATGCGTATCAAAAACCAGGTGAGTTGGCTGCGACCGATTTTGCCCGCACGGGTTCTGGCGAAATCGAGATAATCAGCACCAACTTTTTAGATTTACATAATGAGCCGCGAGAGATTTATGCCACCGGGGAGCCAATGACCATTGAAATTCGCTATCTGGCGCACAAACCAATTGACAATCCCGAATTTGGGCTGGCCATTTTTCGGCAAGATGGTGTGCAGCTTAATGGCCCGAACAGTACGCTGGCCGGTGTAGACCTCGGTACGCTGATTGGCGAAGGGGTAGTGCGGTACGAGATTGAGCAGTTGCCCTTGTTGCCTGCCACCTATTTGGTAACAACGGCCGTTCACGACAGCCGCACACACCAATGTTATGATTACCATAAAAAAGCGTACAGCTTTCGCGTAGAAGCTGGCACGGCAGATGAGCTGGATGGCCTTCTTCAGCTACCTGCGCGTTGGCAGCAAAGAACTTTCCAGCCAGAATCATAAAATGTATTTTACATAAGGGACCAAGTGTAATGATCAAGAAAACACGCATATTCCTAATACTGATTGTTACGGCGATGATGATGGCAACGGCCGTTTGGCTGCTGGCAGAAGAACAAGGCGCACCCAGTACAACCAGCGGCTTCATCACCGAATACCCCATCCCCATTGCCAACAGTGCCCCACAAAGTATCGTTGTAGAAACCAGCGGCCCACCCGCAACCGTCTGGTTTACCATGCCCGATGCTGATGCCATCGGACGATTGGTGGTTACCGACACCCTCAACTTCACCTTCACCACCTTTGGCACAATGGACGGCATCACCACCAGCAGCGCTCCGCACGATTTGGTGTACGCCGCCGCCAACAGCCTCATCTGGTTTACAGAACCAGGCAATGCCAGCCTGGGACGGCTAGATACTACCAACGGCAACATCACAGAAATTCCCTTGCCAGACAATCACGTTCCTTTAAACTTGGATATTGCGCCAAATGGCCTTCTCTACATGACGTCGCCTACCACCAACCACCTGCTCAGTTACGATCCTGGCAGCACCAACTTCACGCTTTACCCCTACGATGCCACCGGAGGCAATCCCACTCACATTGATATTTTAGGCAACAATAGCATTTGGATCACTTCCCCTGCTACCAATCATGTGGCCGAAATCAAGCCATCTACCGGTTCCAACTTCATAAAAATTCCGGTTCAGGATTTTGGTATCCCCCCGTACCCGCCATCAGGCCTCACCCTGGACGGTTCGGCCCCCTGGATTACTGCCAACAGCATGAACCGCGTCGGGCGCTATGCCGAAGGCACGCTTACTTTTTGGCGTTGGTATGAAATTTTACCAGAAAATTCTGGCGCGGGAGCCATCGCCTATACATCTGCCAGCACCTTCAAATACCTCTGGTTTGTGCAGACAGATTTAGGGCGAGTTGGCCGTATGACTCTGAACTCTTCCGATAATGACCTGCTGACGTTAAGCGCACATGCCCTGGCTGGTACAGATAGCCGGCCAACCGACATCGCCGTAGATGAAAACGGCATCGCCTGGATAACCGGCAAAGGCAGCAACGTCATTGGCCAATGGGTGCCGCCATATGCCACTTATGTAAACCTGCCACTTATTCAAAAGCCATAATGAGGAGCACAAAATGCACCACATAAAAAATAACCGCCCAATTATCGGCCTGCCGCTCCTGTTTTGCGTTGTCATGACTAGTTTTCTCCTAGCCAAATCGCTACCGGTTCAAAGCCAGCCAAATACAGAAATAAATGGTACTGAAACGAACACTACCTATTTGCCCATGCTGCTAAATCAATTCGACAGCTCATTGGGCATACCAATTTTCGGTTTACAAATGTACGGCAACACCTCAGATAGCAGTAAATATCACAGCTATTTGCTGGAATCCGATGCGTCGTGGGTTCGCGTAGAGATTTCTTGGGCCACTGTTGAACCAACTCAAGAAACCCCGCCCGTTTATCAATGGGGAAATCTGGATAACAACCTATCTGCTGCACGACCAGATATGGGCGGGCTAAATGTGATTGCCACCGTCAATGGAGCCCCTGCCTGGGCTGCGGCCGAAGCTACAGGGCCTATAACCCCAGATAATTATGAAGATTTTGCCAATTTCATGGGTGCACTGGTTGAAAGATACGATGGTGATGGCATTGACGATGCCCCTGGTTCACCAGTGGTGCTTTATTGGGAAATGTATAACGAGCCAGACAGCAATTCTGACACCAGCGATCCTAACTTTTTGCCACCTGTTAGCTGGGGAGATCATGGTGATGAGTACGCTTTTATGCTAGAAGAAATTTACCCCGCCGTTAAAGCTGCTAATCCACATGCACAGGTTGTCTTTGGTGGCATTGCTTATGATTATTTTAAATCAAACGGTGGCAAGTTTGTTGATTCCTTCTTAACGGATGTTTTAGAGGAAGGTGGGGGCGACTACTTTGATGTGATGAACTTCCATTCCTATCCGGCTTTTTACCCTAGATGGACAACAAACCAGGGGCCTGGGCTGCTGGAAAAAGCCAACGCTCTTCGCGATATTCTGGCATCATATGAATTAGACAAGCCATTCATAGTCACCGAAACGGGATGGCATGACAACAATGCGCCTGGGCCCATCATCCCTGGCTCTCCACAAATACAAGCAAGGTACGTTGTAGCGTTGTTGACCCAGGGGATGGCAGCAGAGCTAGACGTTGTCATTTGGTGGCTGCTTTACGATATTGGCGGTAGTTATCCTTATGATGCTGGTTTAGTAACAAATGACGACACACCTGTAGAGAAGCTGGCGTTTCAGGTGTATCAGGATGTTGTAGCAGAACTCTTGACAGCTCACTTTGCGCGAACATGGACAACGGCCGAAACGGGGAACAGCTTAATGGAAGTGCATCAGTTTAATGACAATGTGCTGCAACGAACGCTTTATGTTGCCTGGCTTAATCGAGTAGATACAACGGCGACATCCTCTTTGCGAATAGCCGCTTCTTCTGCAAATGTAAAAAATAGTATTACAGGTAACGAATTTGTTGTTAGTGATGGGAACGATGGCGTGATAGACGGTCATGTTACCATTACTGTGGGAGCAGATCCGCTCTTTATTGAGGTAGAAAAATAACGATGTTAAAAAAAGTTGTGTCGGTATGCTTGCAAAAAAAGTTTGTTTTTATAGGTAGTTTACTGGTTGCGTTTTTTGCGATTGTCATCTTTGTAAATGCCTCCAGGATGAACTATGTTGCTGCTGGTAGTACGCAAACAACATTTTTGCCATTGGTGAGTAGTGGCGTGCCTGCTCAGTGTCGTTTTGGGGTGAATGTTATTCAAGACCCAGCCAATGTAGAATTTGAGAAGCTAAATGCAGGCTGGTATTTAAATTATAGAACGAACAGCAGCCCAATTTTAGCAAATTTCACACAATTTGTTCCGGTGATCCGGTTGAGCCAAACCGGACCAAATGCAGAAGATTTTAGCTACACGCCTAGTGGAACGGCCTTGCTGGATGCCATTGCGGAAAACCCAGGGGCTGATTGGCTTATTGGCAATGAGCCAGATCGGGCCGAGTTTCAGGATGATATGGAGCCGCATGTGTATGCAGCTGCCTACGCAGAACTGTATGACATTATCAAAACGGCCGATCCCACTGCCCGTATTTTTGCTGGAACCATCGTTCAACCAACCCCACTTCGTTTAGAGTATCTGGATCTTGTGTTGGACAGCTATGCTGCACAAAACAGTGGCGCTGCAATGCCCGTGGACGGGTGGAGCATTCACAACTTTATTCTTAACGAAGTGAGCTGTGATTATGATCCTGGCAACTGTTGGGGTGCAGAAATTCCTCCAGGGATTGACGCCGATTTTGGCGAAATTTTAACGATTGACGATAACGACAATATGACGCTGTTTACGCAGAGAATTGAAAACTTTAGGCAGTGGATGGCAGATAGGGGGTATGCAGGTTTGCCCCTTACTGTTTCGGAGTATGGCGTTCTGATGCCAGATTTCCTCGGTTTTGACGATGATCGCGTAAATACCTTTATGAATGCGACGTTTGATTACATGCTGACGGCAACCGACCCTGTGCTGGGTGATCCAAATGATAATTATCGCCTGGTGCAAACGTGGTCCTGGTTTAGTACAGGTGCCGTTGGGGATGAGTACAATGGCTATCTGTTTGAGGGTGTAGAAAATCAATATCCCTGGAAGTTGTCGGCGATGGGCCAAAATTATGCCGACTATGCTAAAGTACTCGTACCACAAATTGATTTGTACGCCTCTGATTTTTCATCTGCGCCAGCTAGTTTGACAGCGCCAGCCACCATTACTCTGACGGCTCAGGTTGCCAACAGCGGTACGAATGTATTTGCCAAAGATTTTGTGGTTCGTTTTTATGACGGCGATCCGCAGGCTGGAGGAACCCAGATTGGGGCAGATCAGCCTGTCTCGTTGGCAGGGTGTGGACACAATACGGCCGTTTCCGTTGTGTGGCCTGGCGTGTCGGCAGGATCGTATGAACTGTATGTGGTGGTAGACACGAACAACAACGTTGTGGAAACAGATGAGCAAAATAACACGACCAGTTTGCAAATCGTGGTGAATAACTGAATGAGGTGCTTGACGGGTTGATGCTAGCAACGGCCGTACATCTGTCAAGCCACCTCAAATATGTGCCAACACGCCAACGTTGTTTGTAAAGGATAGTAGCCGTCAGCCGTAATTTTCACTCATCTCGAATCATTTTGGCAGCGATGGCGTTATGCTTTTCCAAGTGGGGCATTAGATCCACGGTGGTAAGCTGCCCTTCCTTCACCACAACATTCCCATTGATGACTGAGTAATCAACTGTGGGCGGCTGGCATAGCAAAACGGCCGCTACCGGATCATGCAATGCGCCAGCAAAAGCCACCTGGTTCAGATTCAGGGCGATGAAATCGGCAGACATGCCCGGTGCCAGATAGCCAATGTCATCACGCCCTAAAACGGCCGCACCACCCCGCGTACCAATTTCCAACGCCTGTCTGGCAGACATCGCATCCGGTCGCCCGCCAAAGCCGCCACGCCCGCCTGGGACTTCACTCAAATAGCGGTCTGGGGTGACGCGCTGTAGCAGCATCGCTTGCCGCGCCTCAGTGAGCAAATGGCCACCATCGTTCGACGCCGAGCCGTCTACCCCTAGGCCAACCGGCACGCCAGCGTCCCGCCAGGCCAAAACTGGCGCGATGCCGCTGGCCAGCCGCATGTTGCTGCTGGGGCAGTGAGCCACGCCCGTTTGCGTCTTGCCAAACAGATCAATCTCCGGCTGGCTCATGTGTACACAATGGGCGTGCCACACATCATCCCCCGTCCAGCCCAACGATTCCACGTAAGGGACGGGTCGCTGCCCAAATGTCTCCAAACAAAACGCTTCTTCTTCCAATGTTTCTGCCAGATGTGTGTGCAGACGCACACCGTAGGCGCGGGCCATGTTGGCTGATTCTCGCATGAGATCAGGCGTCACAGAGAAGGGGGAGCAAGGAGCCAGCACTACGCGCATCATAGCGTGGCGGCTGGCATCGTGATACGCTTCGATGAGGCGTTGGCTGTCTTTGAGAATGAATGCTTCATCTTCCGTGACGCGATCCGGGGGGAGACCACCATCACTTTCACCAAGTGACATGGAGCCGCGTGCCGCATGAAAACGAACGCCAATCTCCTGCGCGGCACGAATTTGGCTGTCCAAGGTGCAGTCGTTGGGGAAAATGTACAGGTGGTCGCTGCTGGTGGTGCAGCCAGAGAGGGCTAGCTCGGCCAGTCCAGTGATGGTGCTGATGTAAATTGCTTCGTCTGTCAGGTTGGCCCAAATGGGGTAAAGGGTCGTTAGCCAATCGAACAAATTATTGTCTTGGGCCAGCACGCGGGTGAGGCTTTGGTACAGATGGTGATGGGTATTGACGAGGCCGGGCAGCAGAATGTGGCCGCTTAAATCGAGGACAGTATCGGCCGTTTTTGGCAATTCGCTGGTGGGGCCAACTTGTTTTATGACGTTGCCGCGCACAAACAGCCCCCCGTTAACAATTTCGCGTCGCTCATCGTCCATGGTTACGAGAACGGCCGTATTCTTCACCAACAATGTATCCATTTCGACCTCCAAAAGTTCAGTAGATTTGGCAATTTCATGAATTGTAAACGATATTTGCAGAAAAGCAGACACCCATAAATAACGCCATTTGATCGCCTGCGATTCAGTAGTTTTATCAAGTAAATGTGGTATGATCGTGAAAATTATTACAGATATTTTAGGAAGGGTCTTCACACGCTATGGAGTTTCAAATTCCAACAATTTATTTTCCAATTGCTGCCCCGGTGCTCATTGTGGCGGGTTGGGGCGTCTTGCTGATGATTCTGGACCTCTTCATCCCGGAAGATAGACGTAGTTGGGCACCCTGGCTGGCGGCAGTTGGCCTTGTGATTGCGCTGGTGCAATCTTGGGTGTTGTGGGGAGATAGCTACGGCACGTTCACGCCAGAAGGTGGCCATCCGATGCTGGTGGTGGATAATTTTGCCACCTTCCTGAACATCACCTTCATCCTCACGGGTCTCCTTTCTATCCTCATCTCGGCAGGCTATTTGCGGAAGCATAAGCTAGATCGGCCAGAGTTTTATATGCTGATGCTCTTTTCCATCAGCGGCATGATGCTGATGGGCATGGCCAATGATCTTATTCTCATTTTCCTGGCGTTGGAAGTGCTGTCCATCCCCCTATACATCATGTCTGGCATGGCCTGGCCCCGCTCTGATTCTGAAGAGTCGGCCATGAAATATTTCTTGCTGGGTGCGTTTTCCTCCAGTATTTTGGTGTTTGGCATTGCCCTGGTTTATGGGGCCACAGGTTCTACCGCGCTGCCAGAGGTATTGGCGACAATTGGTAGTGGCGGTGCACTTGGCTTGGCTGGAGCGGCGTTTTTGCTAGTGGGGTTTGCCTTTAAGGTTGCGGCCGTTCCCTTCCATATGTGGACGCCAGATGTGTATGAAGGTGCGCCAACGGCCGTTACCGCGTTTATGTCTGTAGGGGCAAAAGTGGGCGGATTTGCTGCCATGTTGCGTATTTTTGTAACTGCCTTGCCAGATTTGGGAGATACCTGGGTGGGGGCTGCTGCCATAGTGGCTGCGTTGACCCTCATCTTGGGCAATGTTGTGGCTATCTCACAGGCAAACATTAAGCGGATGTTGGCCTATTCCAGCATCGCCCATGCGGGTTACATTATGATTGCGGTGGCGGCGGGCATAGACAGCAGCGATGGCGTTAGCTCGGCGCTGTTTTATATGTTTGCCTATTTGTTCACCAACCTCGGTGCGTTTGCCGTGGTGATTGCTCTGGAGCGTAAACAAAACGAAGGGACGATGTTAGATGATTACAAGGGATTGGCCAAGCGCAGCCCGTGGCTGGCACTGGCGATGGCTTACTTCATGTTGTCGCTCACTGGTGTACCGCCGACAGGTGGCTTTTCTGGCAAATTCTTTGTCTTCCGAGCAGCTATTGAAGCGGATTTGATATGGTTGGCGATTATCGGCGTGATTACTAGTGTGGTGTCTGGCTACTATTACTTGCGGGTGGTTTACCTGATGTACATGCACGACGGAGATGGCGAGGTTGTGGCGATGCCCGGTGTGCGGCTGGTTGTGGCGATTACGGCCGTTGCCACTATCATTCTTGGCTTTTTCCCCGGTGCCTGGTTTGCCATCACCCGCGAAGCAGCATTACTAGGGGCTAAATTGGTCGCTGGTGGATAATCAAAACTATTTTTCCATCAAAAAGAAACGAAGCTGCTCACCGAGCGGCTTTTTTCATTTAAGTTTTTGCCACGAATTACACGAATTTGCACGAATTATCCGAATAATTTATTGTTTGACCGGAAACCCGGACGTACTTGGTTGCGGTTGCCACCTCGCCGTGGCTAGACCAGCGCAATAACTTTAATCCCACCAAAACCCCATGGTGCTTTCTTGGTAATCTTTCAACTTTGCCAAATCCTCTTCAGGGATTCCCTCATTTCTCATTTCAGTTTCCACAAGTTCCAGTATCTTTTTCCGATTCTGCTCCTTTGTTGGCAGTTCGAAATTCAATGAATCAGCGATGATGATGCCCATATTTTTATAAGCCCCAGCCACATAAATGTTTGTTGCGCCTAAATCGTACAGGTTTTTAACGAATTGAATGGCTTCACCCTTGCCGTCAAACCGATTGGAAGCCAAGGGGCTTGGATCGGGGTTTTTCTCTAGCCAAGCTAACGCTTCTGGTTCGTCAGACAATAAAAATGTAATCGTTTCTTCATCCAATTCAGCTAATTTTGCTTCGTTTTTTTCAACGAGAGTTTGATAATACAAGTCAATTTCGGATTGGCGCTCGGAAGCACTTTTATACAACTCAGGCGGCTCATCCAGAATAAGATAGTAATTGTTTTTGAGGGCTACTGATTCAGGATTAGGTTTCAAAAGAATTGGGGCAAACAATTGCCGAATTGTTTCTAAATCGCTTGTCTCAACTTGGGTAATATCTTGGGTTAACTGCAAATAGTAACTTTCGTTTTCAAGAGGGGTAATTTGATAAAAGTGTGGTTGAAGCTTCCCGATTCCACCCAACAACTCAATATGGCTTTTGGATAAAAAGTTACCCCAATAATATCCACGACAGAGGTGCTCAAGGTTGTCTGCGTAAGTTTCAGCTCGATGCCCAACAATTCGATCATATGGGCTTTCCCGGTCATATTTAGATGTGATTCCAGTGAATTCATACGTGATATAACCACAGACCCCTTTGATCGAACTAAATAACTTGTTTCCTAACTCCACGATATATTCCTGCCAGTCAGACTTTAGGTTCCGCTCTAGAAATTCGCCCCCGATAGTAAATGAGAAATGGTCTGGAAAATTTGATTCCGTTCTTGCAAAAAAACCAAGGGCAAGATTACATTGTTCGAGCGAGGCGTTTGTCGCTTGCATAAATACATTTAGATAGTCTAAACGGGATTCACTTTGTACAATCTTTTCCCACTTAAACTGCCTCAACGGATTATCAAATATCGTTTCATCATTGTTAAAGCTCCATTCCACATCTCCTTTCAAAGTGAATCTTTCTCGTAAGCGTGAAATAATGTCGAGGGCAAACTTGACGGCCGTTTGGTTGTCTATTTGTGTGTATGTGTCTATTTCTAATTGCAAAATACGCATGTTTTTATTTTCCCTTTTCACTACTAAAGTAGTCGAGAGACAACCAGCGGTTTATGTTAGAACAAGCGACCTTGCTGCAACGGCCGTATCTCCTTCCTTTCTAGCCCCACAATTTCCTTAAACCGATTGCACGTCTTGGGTGAAAAGCCCGAATAGTCATTGTTGAAAAAGCCAAAGACATTTTTAAATTGGGGCAGCAGCTGGATTTGCTGATGCCACGCCTGCAAATCGGCTGTTTTGTCCACCAGCTCTTTGTCTTTGGTGGCATATTGTCCGTGTGGGCCAATGAAGCGTAGGTAGAGAAAATCGGCCGTTGGGGTGATGGTTTTGGGGAGGTGGATGTAGTCGGTGGCAGTGAGGCAGATGTTGAACGGCCGTAACAAATCCACCACCTCTGGCCGCAGCCAGGAAGCGTGCCGAAACTCAATTGCGTACCGAGTCACCTGCGGCAACTGGCTCAGAAATTCACGTAAATGGTCAATTTGAGCATAAGTAAAGGCGGGACCAAACTGGATGAGGATGCAGCCGAGTTTTTCTTTGAGCAGAACGGCCGTTTCCACAAACTGTTGCATCGCCTCAATCCCGTCAGGCAGACGCGCTTCATGGGTAATGGCTTTGGGTGTTTTGAGGCAAAACGTGAAATTGTCAGTTGTGGATTGCCGCCAGCGAAGGACGCTCTGCGGGCGCGGCGTACCATAAAAGGTGCTATCAATTTCGACCGCGTCGAACAATGTACTGTAATGCGCTAGAAAATTTTTTGGGGACATCCCGGCAGGATAAAATGGCCCTAGCCATTGTTTGTAGCCAAAGCCCATTGTGCCAAGATGCCAGGTTGTTTGCGAAGACATGAACGAGATTTGGGACTAGAGACTGGAGATTTTAGTCTCCAGTCTCTTTTTAATCGCCAGTTCGGGCAACGGCCGTTGGCTGTGCCACTGTTTGTTCAGGGATTGGCGTGTGGACAATCTCGTACCGAATGTAAACCGCCACCATAAACAGCAGCAATCCCAGCGCTTGATGAGAGAGTGCTATGACGATGGGGACGCTCAACCAAATAGTTACGACACCCAGCGCAATTTGGGCAGCGACCAAGCCCAGAAAATAAATGACAGCTTTGTGTACATTCTCCGAGTAGGCATGGCGCCTGGTAATAAAATAGAGCCAAGCGGCCGCACCCAGCACCACAAAAGCAAACCAACGATGCACAAAATGGGTACCAACAGGCGAGGAAATGAGATTTTGCCACCAAGTATCAAATTGAGCGAACAAATTAGCTGGAATCAATCGCCCAGCCATCAATGGCCAAGTATTAGAAATCCAGCCAGCTTTCAGCCCAGCAACAAAGCCGCCCCACGTAATTTGAATCACCAAAATGGTCAGCGTCAACGCAGACAAAATGTAGGGCAAGGAACCGCGCCCTTTGTTGATGATCGGCGGAAATTGGTTCATGTGGCGCAACGCCGTCCACATGGTTAGCGCCAGCAAGAATAGCGCCATCAGCAAGTGAATCGTTAGCCGAAAATGGTCCACAGCCGGGTTTTCAACCAGACCGCTGCTAACCATGTACCAGCCCAAAAAACCCTGAAAGCCAAACAATGCTCCAATCGTCAGATAAACGGCCGATTTTCGCCATGGAATAACGCCCTTATAAATGTAATAGAAGAGCGGAATAACCACAATTAACCCGGCAAAGCGAGCAATCAACCGATGAATGTACTCGACATAAAATATTCGCTTGTAGCCCTCCAGCGTCATGTTGTAATTGATAAGTTGACCTTCTGGCGTTTGTTGATATTTGGCAAATTCAGTTTCCCAGGCAGCTTCACCAATGGGGGGAATAACGCCGCTAATCGGGTTCCACTCCACAATCGAAAGACCAGAGCGCGTTAGGCGAACGTAGCCCCCAAACACCACCATCACCATGATGAGAACACACACGATAATTAGCCAACGAATGATTTTTTTGTTGTCTTGTTCGGACATTTCTCTCTCCTGCTTTCCTTTTCTGAACAAAACCTCCCGGAGGCTTGATCCCAAATGCTCAAATTTAATCAAGCCTCCGGGAGGTTCAGATGAGCGCCATTATACCAAGATCGCAAATCAATTCAGGTTTGAAAAATTGCCTAAATGACATTTGGCGGAAATATGGATGATCTTTGTCAACAATTATTCTCCAACAAAAAAGAGGCCACTACCATACGGTAGCAGCCTCACGCTTTCTTGTTCACAAAGCGAGTAATTATACAGGTGACAGTCACTTTTTCAGAGGCTTTGCCAAATTGGAGACCTTATCAAAGTGACTGTCACCTCAGGGACGTGAATAGCTGCCAAAGAAATTTACTTAAACGGCCGTTCCCTCCACATCAGCCACCGCAATATCCTCAACAACTTCGCCTTGCTCCAAGCCCAGCAGCCGCAGCAGCGGGCTAACCGGCATGTCACCGATGACGCGGAACGAAGCATCAGCTTTCAGGTTACTTAGCGCACTCGTGAGCGACTCTTCACCAGCTACGACTGGCACCAATCGCTCTACCACGTCTGCCACTTTCAAGCTAGACAGCATTCGCGGATTGACATCTGATAACACTTGTTGTAGGCACGGTGCAAACTGACGGAGCTGTGGCAGCCAGTTGGCTAAAACCAGCGGCTCGTCAGCGCCGTTCTCGCCCGGGTTCAGCTTCCGGCCAACCAGCGGCACTTCCTCGCCAACTTGCGTCAGCCCGTGGGAGAGTGCCATCACGTTTGCCAAAATTTGGCCCGTTTGCCCACCATTGCCAAAGATATGCACCTTCAAGCTGGGGGCGATGGCCTCAAACGCTTTGAGCGAGGTTTCGGCTTGAATGGTGGCAATGCGCTCTTGATGCGTCAGCTGCAAGCGTAGCCGCTCCAGGTCTACCAACACCGGAGCCTCACCGTAAAGCAACGCCAGCTTCTCCTGTGCCTCAATTTCCACCAACGCCTGCGCTTTAGCCACTTCTGCTTGGGCCAAGCCCTCGGCGCGGGTCACGGAAACTTGCTTTTCGGCAACCTGCACACGGGCGGCTTCAACTTCGGCTTCAGCTAGACCGGCAGCGGCCGTTTCTGCTTTGGTTGCTTCGGCACGGACTTTGGCGGCTTTGGCTCGCTTTTCCGTGGCGGTGGCTTCTGCTTCGGCACGCACCAATTCAGACTGGGTTTCTACATCCACCTTGATTTGCAGGGCGCGGGATTCAGCTTCGGCGGCTAGCTTGAGTGCCTCGGCCTCTTTGTTGGCTTCCACCAGAGCAATCTCGCGGACGCGCTCTGCTTCGGCCAGTTCTTCGCGGCGCAGGCGAGACGCTTCGGCTTCGGTCAGTTCCGCCATGCGGTCAATTTCTTTGGCTTGGGCGACAGCCAATCGCGTCGCTTCCGCTTCGGTTTTGGCCAAGTTAATCTCGGCCTCGCGCTTTTGCTGGATGGCACGGAGCTTGGCCTGCCGCTCTGCTTCAATTTGAGCCAGATGTGCGGCCTTTTCGGCTTCGGCTTCGCCTAGCTGCTGGCTCAGTTCGACTTTGGCCATTTCGGTGTCGTGAGCGGCAGCAGCGGCCGTTTTCTCACGGCTAATCTGCAAAATTCGCATCTCATGCCGACGTACGTCCAACGCCTCTTGCTGGCTAATGGTGGCCGTTTCCACCTCGCGCTGGGCGTCTAGCCGTTCGGCTGCCAGCTTCTTCTCCGTCTCGGCGCGGATTTCTGCTTCCTGCTGTTCACGCGCCTGCATGTCGTTCAGCTCAGCAAGCTGCTCTTTGTTGGTGGCGATGCCCGTCTCTTTGGAGATGCGGGATTCGGCTTGCTCGATGAGCTTCGTGTAGGCAATGCCATCCAAGCTAGTGATGGTGAGCAGTGCCAAATCGTACCCCAGCTCAGACAAAATCTGGTTTACTTTGGGAAAGGCAATGGCGGCCAGCTCTTGCCGATTGGCAATAATCTCTTCCAGGCTCATCGTGGCGGCAGCGGCCACCAATTCGGCCGTGCCAACCTTGGTAATGGTGTAGATGAGACCGTTGGTGTCTAGCCCCACGCGCTGGGCGGCAATTTCTGCCTTGTCTGGGTTGAGCTTGGCGACGGCGTGCGCCCACAGCCGGAAGCTGACTTTGCTGCTGTCCAATGCCTCTACGCCAGCATCGTTCACGCCGTGAATCGGCACGGTGAAGCTGATCGTTTTGAGCTTGATCACCTGGGTGATGGGGTTTAGCCAATATTTGGCAGGGCGGTCGGCCGATTGACCAAATACTTTGCGTTCGTTGGAGAGAGTTAGGCTGTGACGGCCGTCTCCAACCACCACATGAATTTCATCTGGGGGAACCAAAATGCGGCGACCAAAGCCAAACAGGCCACGCGCCCGATCTGCTTCGGTACGCAGCACGGCGACGCTGGTGTTCACGTCGCTCAGGGTGCGCTCGGCGGCGGCCACATCGGGCAGTCGCCGCGCTTTTGTTTGAGTGGACTGACGGGTTTCCTCTACCGTGGGGGGCTGCTGTTGCTGAGTCATGCTGTCTCCTGTGTACCCATCCTACGCCCATCTTCCGCCCATGGGCGAGAAGATCATAAATATGTGCAATTGGAAAAAACAAAGCGGATGCTCACAGGGCAGTACGGTAGAAAGCAGGAAAAGTTGCAAATATGGGGGTTAGGAGGTGAAAGATAGAAGATGTGGGGGTAAATTATTCTTTCAAAGATTGCTCCCGAGATTCAACAGCAGATTCAAAAGCCCGGTATACTGCAATTATTCCGCTGTAGCCATCACTTATTTTTGCGCGAGAATAGTCACGAATTTTATATCTTCCAGTTTTCCTTATTCCGGCATGCATAATGCCATTTCGGATGGTTACACCATCAAGACATCTCTTAAGTTCATCGTTTGAAGGTCTCTCTTCTTCTTCCATAAAAACTTGTGTGGAGAGTTGAACAAGTGAATAAAACCCTTGTTCTCTTAACAAGCTTCCCATGAATTGGTTAAATTTGTCATAGTTTTCGGGAATTTTGTTGCGTAATACGAGTCTCAGGAAGGCTCCGTGTACGCCCTCAAGTGCTGCACAGCCAAGAACGATTGCTACAATGGCATCTCCTCTCAGCATTGCAGTGATCGCATTTGCTTTTAACTCATAAAAAGCGTGCTTTCGTACTTTTTCAACCGCAACTTTGAGCTCTGAAAGCTGCTGTTCTGAATAGTCTCGTATATCGCCAGTTGTGGCCTCTAGAATCCCGAAAGATGAAAAATCTATCGTTTCCAAGAGCTTGATAATTGTTTCTTCGTCAATAAAGTAGTTAGTCGAACCGACAAGAACAACTTCTAGAAGTATACGCGGAAAAAGCTCCCTTTCAGATAACATTCTAGGCCATGTTGCCCCCATGCTAGACACATATGGACCTAACCGCACCATTTGATGTGCTGCAATTATCTCATTTAGTAATCGGAATCCAGGGTTTTGAAGAGATGCTGTGCCGATTTTGCTTCCATCATTGGTTTTAATTGCTTCCAGTTCCCCCTGACGGAGTTGAGGCTGGCTATTTACAATTAATGCAGTAGTAAGAAAATCATCCTCACTCGAACCTGCAATTTTGTGGTGGCTAAGAAGGGACAATGTTTCAAGGATTTCTAACTCATGAGGAATACTGATTCTATTCTCTAACCAGACTTGAATTTTTTCGTTTTCATTATCAATGAATTGAAAAAGAGCTCCTGTACAAAGACGAAAAGGTAGTTTTATGATTGTTATTGTCTGGATGTTTTCGGGGCTGACGTTATTTAGATCCGTGTTGTTGAGTTTTCTAATAATTCTCTGCATGGAAGATATTATAGCATTTTGATCAGCCAAATAGTTCAGAGACCAAGAAACCAATAGTGTAGTAAAAAGTTGAAAGGGTGATTTATATGGCAAAGAGAATGTGATTATCTAATTTTGCAACAGATCATCCAGTGGTGCATCATCTTCATCCACGAGGGTGCGGCGCGTTTTGCCGCCGGATTTGGGGTCTTCGACGAGGCCCATCTCGTAGAGGTGTTCCATGAGGCGGGCGGCGCGCGGGTAGCCGAGGCGTAGCTTTCGCTGCAAGAAAGAGGCGGAAATGGTGTCGTTTTTCTGCGCCAGCTCGATGGCGGCTTCCAGCAGGCTGTCCGTTTCGTCCAGCAGGGCGTGTTTGGCGATGAGGCTGTCCCAGGGGGTGGGCATTGGTTCAAAGTCGTCGGGGATGTTTTCGTGCCAAAAGGCGACAATGCGCTCAATTTCGCGGTCGGTGGGGTAGACGCCCTGGACGCGGGATGGGGCACTGGCCTCTGGCGAAAGGAAGAGCATGTCGCCCTTACCCAGCAGTTGGTCTGCGCCGGTGGTGTCTAAAATGACGCGGGAATCTACATTGGAGGCGACGGCAAAGGAGAGCCGAGCCGGAAAGTTTGCTTTGATAAGCCCGGTGATGACGTCGGTAGACGGCCGTTGCGTAGCCACCACCAAATGAATCCCCGTCGCCCGCGCCATTTGCGCCAGACGGCAAAGCGTGCGCTCCACATCGCCGGGGTACATATGCATGAGATCGGCCAGTTCGTCTATGAAGACGGCGATGTAAGGGAACTTTTTGCGCGTTTTGTCGCTTGCAGCTCTGCGATTGTAGCCGCCGATGTTGCGGGCGTTAACCTGGGCAAACATTTCGTAGCGACGATCCATTTCGGCCGTGAGCCAGCGCAGCACGCCCACCGCCCGATCCGCATCCACCTCCACCTGGCCGATGAGGTGGGGCAGACCGTTGAAGCGAATCAGCTCCACCTTTTTGGGATCGATCATGATGAGATTGAGCTTGTCTGGCGTGTTGTTGAAGACAAGGCAACTGATGAGCGCGTTGATGCAGACGGATTTACCAGAACCAGTGGTGCCTGCGATGAGCAGGTGGGGCATCTTGGCTAAATCAATCGCCATCGGTGCGCCGGAGACATTTTTGCCCAAAGCCACGGCCAGATTGGAGTTGTATCCGGTAAATTCAGGGGATTCGACAATGGAGCGCAGGCTGACAACGGCCGTTTCCGAATTCGGTACCTCAATCCCCACAATCCCCCGACCCGGCACCGGAGCTTGAATGCGGAGGCGGGTGGCAGCCAGGGCCAACGCCAAATCTTTACGCAAAGCGGCAATTTGGTTCACTCGCACTTTTTGCTGGCGAGGTTCGCCGTCTGGGCCAGTGCGCTCGACGTAGCCCGGTTCTACGCCAAATTGGGTGATGGCCGGGCCACGTTGAATTTGGGTAACGGTGGCGGGCAGGCCAAAGTGTGCCAATGTTTCTTCAATAATTTTCTTCTTCTCATCAATTTCGGCTGGGGTTAAGGCCACGTCCCGCCCTTCTTCCAGTAGATCGAGCGGCGGCAGTCGTTTGCTGCGTCTTTGGGCAGATGGATCGGCGTAAACGGCCGTATCCTCAATAATCAACAACTCGTCATGGCTAGTAACTGGGGGCTGGCTTGGCAACGGCAGTTGCACTGCCCGCTCTGGCTGGGTCACGGATGACTGCTCTGGCGGAGCCAACTCTTGTGAAAGCTGCCGCAAATGGATGGAGAGTCTATTTAACCCCGACAGCAAATCTTCCCAAGTGAACCCCACCATAAGGCTGATGCCATAGACAAGCAAAAGTAAATAAAAGCCATTGGTCAGAAAAGTGCCAAAAAAGTCGAGTAATGGTTCAGACAACGCCCAGCCAACCAGTCCACCCCCTTTGCCTAAATAAACTTCTGGTGGGGTGGTGCCACTAAGCTGGTAACTGAGGGGTAGCAGCGTCAGCAGCACCAGTTCAAAGCCAATTACTTGGGCCGTGCGAATGTTGTACGGCTTTTCTACCTGCCGCAAAGTAAGGTGCAGCCCCGCAGCCGACGTCGAAAGCAGCAGAGGGTAAATACCCCAGCCAAACAGGGTGCGAAACAGGCAAAGCCAGGAACCGTCTTCTCCGAGACATGCGTCATTGGGCAAACTGAGTATGGCAAGCAAGATTAGAAAGGAGAGGGTGAAAAGAACGATGCCTGCGATTTCTACGCGCCAGGGGATTAGACTGTTGATGAGACGTTCGTCCCAGGTGGGTGGGGGCGGCGTAGGGGTTTTTCTGCCGCCGGAAGATTTTGATCGTGCCATACCAGTACGTGACTGGGTAATTATGTAATTAAGTAATGTAGGTAATTACTCAACAACTTAATTACTCAATATCATCGGTTGTGAGCCCGCGCAAAGTAAGCGCCAAGCGCTTGTTGCTACCATCTACCTTCAAGATGCGCGCCACCACAATTTGGCCTTTGGATACCACATTGCGGGGGTGTAAAAAGGTGCCTTCGGCTAGCTGTGAGATGTGAATGAGCCCTTCCAGCTCATCTTCAATTATGACAAAGGCACCAAAGCTGACCACATTGCTGATGGTTCCTTCTACAAGCTGTCCCGGCTTATACCGTTGGTTAACGGTGAGCCAGGGGTTTGCTTTTAATCGTTTTAGGCTGAGGGCAACACGGCCGTTTTCTGAATCTACATTGAGTACTTTTACCGTGACGGTTTGGTCTGGTTTCAAAATGTCGCTGGGATGAATAACGCGGCTCCAGGACAGTTCAGAAATGTGAATGAGCCCTTCTATGCCGCCTAAATCTACGAATGCGCCAAAGTTTGTGAGGTTCGTCACGGTGCCAGTGTGTATTTGGTCTTCTTCGATGCGCTCAAATAGCTGCTCGCGAGTATCTGCTTCCACCAGCGTGGCTCGTTCAGACAAAATGAGCCGGTTCATGTCTCGATTCAGCTCTATGATTTTTAGGGTGAGCTCTTCTGATTGCCATCCTTTGAGGGCATTTAAACGTTCGCTTTCCAAATGAAATTGGGGAAAATCAATGAGCTGAGAGGCAGGGACAAAGCCCTGTAGCCCGCGCCACTGAACCAGCAAACCACCTTTGTTATAACCAACGACAGATAGGTTCATGGTTTCATCAGCGTCCATAATTTGTTGGGCGTGCCGCCACGGATCACCCTCACGGGTACGTTCACCATCTGCCCACCGGAAACGGCCGTCCAGACGTCGATTTAAAGATTTCCAACCGGTGTTTTTGGCTGTTTCCACTTTCGGTTCTGCGGGCAGCAGTGCCTCCTCTTGTTCAAACAAGGAAGCCCAATAGGCATCGTCAGGTTGTGATTGAGAAGACATTTCTGGTGGGGAGGCGTTTGCAGTCATTTCCATTACTCTCTGCGGGTTTAGTTGAAACAATATTACCGGATGATGCTGTTGCAAACAAGCGAAATTCTTGGTAGATAGTGAGGGAAAACTGTTCATGCAAAAGCGGGAAAGTAATTGGAAATAAGCAAAGCCAGTTCTCCCGCTTTCACTGAGTAATTCACAATTCCGCGGCTCAATTTTTATCAAGATACTTTTTGTGATTTACACAATGGCTATAATAAAGAACTTGTATTTACTCCAATCAATTATAGAAAGAGATAGCAGCATGTCAACTAAAATTTTATGCAATTTTTATACGAATTTGACAAATAAAGGCAATAAAGGGAGATTCACGGATGAATGAATTAGCAGCAACGGCCGTATCGCAGGCACTCTCTACTCGCTGGCTGGGCCAAGCTTACCAATTTTTCCCAGAGGTAGATTCCACCAACGATTTGCTCAAGGAGATGGTGCAGCAAGGTTCCGAGGACGATCCACCAACTGGGTTGCTACTCTTAACAGAATACCAACGGCGGGGACGCGGCCGTTTGGAACGCCGTTGGGATGCGCCCCCCGGCAGTTCGCTATTGCTTTCCATGCTGTTTCGCCCCAACTGGCCCGCAGAGCAAACAAACTGGCTCACTATGCTAGTCAGCGTGGCGGCGACTGAGGCGATTGCTGCCCATACCGATCTCACTGTACGCCTAAAGTGGCCCAATGACATCGTGGTGCAGCAGTCTGGGCAATGGCACAAGGTGAGTGGTATTTTGCAGGAAGGTGGTTTTGGCGCAGACGGCCGTCTGCAATGGGCAATCGTCGGCATTGGCATCAACGTCAATATTCCAGCCGCGCAGCTGCCAGATGGCATTACCCCAGCGACTAGCTTATTGGCGGCAACAGGGCAGCCTGTGCCCCGACTGCCTCTGCTGGCCACCTTTCTTCAGAAGGTGGAAAAATTGTATGATGCTGTTGGCAACGGCCGTTCCCCACACCCCCAATGGCAAGAAAAACTGATAAACTTGGGACAGCCCGTCCACGTCACGCAGGCTCAAACAGGCCACCAACTTCATGGTATTGCCGAAGCTACAGACCCCGCCGGGCATCTACTCGTGCGAGACAAAACCGGCCAGCTACATACCGTCGCTGCCGCCGACGTGACCCTGCAAGAAATCTAGTTATTGTCAACTAAAACCCTCGTTTTTCGCCAAAATTGGGTTACAATAGATTCAATCTTCGGTTAGCCACACACCTTATCAATCAACCCGAAGGGAAAACCGCTAGAAAGTTTTGGCAGCAAATGAAGAGAGGAATCCACCCATGACCGATTTCCGCGATGACTTTGACGATGATTTAAATAGCGAGCTCGATGATGATTTTTCTGCCTTCCGGGACGATCTGTTTGGAGATGATGAAGGATCACCGTTGGTAGACGATCTACCGCCCATTGACGATATGGATGATGAATTTGAGCAGCTGCGCCGTAAATCGGCGCGTGGCGAATCGCTTGATGATGATTTAGCCAGCGACGACGAGTTTTTTAGCGAAGAAAGCAGCGGCGGTAGCGGCTTTGCCTGGCGCAATTTCACCCCTGGTCAGCGGCTCATCTTGGCCCTGCTCGTATTCCTCAACATTGTCATGGGTGTCATAGGTCTTCTGGTTATTACCGGCAATTTGGGCTAATTCTTTAAACATCCAACAGACTGAAACAAAAACAGGGCGCGATGAGCGCCCTGTTTTGCTTTAAGGAAGGGGAGGTTTACGGCGAGGATTCCGTTGTTGTGGGCTGGCCACCTGTATCCACTGTGGGCACAATGCCAGGCCCTGGCAAAACCAGGGTGGGAATGGTGCCTTCCGGCGTAAAGATAATCTTGTCCGTGTCCGTGAGGGCGCTGGCGTTAGCTTGTACTATCAGCAGCTCCACGTATTCTGGATTTTGAGCATAAATTAGAGCCAACGCATCTTGAAGAGCGGTGTCTGCCTGTGCTTGAACCAGAGCGACTTCAGCCAAAATTTCCGCAATTATCAAATCTTCTTCGGCCTGCAATAGCTCATTTTCTTTTGTGGCTAAAAGTACCGCCTGTTGCCGGGCAATCTCGGCCAAATCATTGACTTGGGTCGCTTCAATAACGGCCAACTGGGCAGACAAACGCTCTTGTTCTAGCTGAGCCAGGATAATTTGCTGGCGCGTTTGCTCTTGAATACGGCTTTGTTCTACCCGAATTTCACCCTCTTGGCGTGCTTGTTCGGCCGCAGCTTCCGCCTCTGCTTTAAGCTCATCCTGGGCTGCTTTTTCTGTTAGCAGACGACTTTGCACAATGGCGTCCAGGGCTGCTTGCACTTCTGGTGATAAGATAACTTCTGGCACAACCAGGTTTTCAATTCGCAAACCAATATCGGCAACCAGGTTGTTGAGTTCTTCATCAATGCAGGTTCGCAATTCATCGCGTGATGTACCGATGATGTTGTTGTCGAAGGTACGGTCACCCACGCACACTTTCATGGATTGCCGGGCCAAATCCTGTACGCGCGTGCTGGCCAGCAGATCGTCTCGGTAAATACCGCGATATTGCGCCCACTGTTCCTCAATGAGTGGGGCCTGCCCCAGATCGGGGCGGAAAATATCGCCGCTGACGACCAAACCAATTCGCTGCTTATCTTGCGTGATTATCTCTACATCTGTCACGGTGAAGGGAATGGCTTGGGCAGAGATGGTTTCTAGTGAGACAAACAGGCCAAAGTCGCTGTAGACGCCAGGCCCCACAACTTGGTGAATACGGTTGTTGCGGAACTGAATGCCTACCTCTTGTTCCTGAACGGATTCGAAGATGTAGAAAAATTGGCCTGCAAATGAGAGTAATAGCACAATGCCAACGATTGCGATAACCACAACGACAATGCGTCGTGCACCTGCCAAATTTAATTGTCTATTGTTCATAGAATCTCCTATTTGTCTAAAGATGTGGAATGATCTTAACAGATTTTACGCATTTTGGAGGATTTGGTTTCAGTCGTTTTCTTCCCCCGGTCTGTATTCTTGTTCCAAATTTGCCAGGATTTCTGCTTCGATAAACCAGACTGGCGTGAGTTCCCGCGCAACAAAAATTGGAGCTTGATCGGCAAAATGGGGTGAGGTTTCATCCTGCGTGGCGCTGCCGTATTGGTGGATGCTCTGCGAGCTAACGGAGCCGTCTGGCTGCCAGGTTACCAGCAAAATGTATGAATCTCCTGCGATGCCGTGGAAACGGCTGTCTTCCCCCATATCCCCATAAACCGCGTGTAGCACATCCGGTGCGCCGCCGAGTCCCAAATTGGTATCGCCTCGTACCAGGCGGTTTACTTCCTGCCAGGGTACTTCGACCGTGCCGAAATGCTCCATTAGATGTGTCACTGCTTGTGAGAAGCTGCTTTGGGCGGAAACGGCCGTAAACAGCCCACCCGTCATATTCGACACTGACATTTCAGTCCCGTCCGCTTCCAGTAAATAGTACAGAGTTAGTATTGCCACGGTTGCTCCTGTACTGTCTGGCGCGGTTTGCCAATCCCAGCTAGCCAATAAATCGTAAGCCGTGCGTTCGTTTGGGTCATCGGGCGGAGACCCTGCCAAAATTGTGTTCACCATCCGGGCCATGTCCGATTCGGGATGGTAGGTCATGTCATATTTATAAGCGAAAAAGTCAGCTTCCGTAATAGATTCATCCCCACCCACCAGTGCCAACGAACGCAATGAGCGGTTAGACATGGTGTCGTCAATGCCTAGCGTCACAGAATAGTCGGCTTCGTCTGGGTTGCCTGCGCCCAGCGTGGTGCGGTAAGGATTGCTGTTGCTGTTTTGCACAAAGCCAGAGGGCGGATTGCTTACCTGCGGCAGATCATCAAACGGCAAATATTCCGTCCACAGCGTTTCTGACGTGTTGCCGGGCAAATATTGTTGCCAGTTATAACCCTCAGCGCGGATGGGAATACGGCCGTTATACACATAAAAAATATTCCCTTCCGCATCGGCATACCCCACATTAAACATCGGCAACGGCCCTTCGCGCATCGCCGCCCGCCACTCTTCCAGGTTGGTTGCTTTGTTTAGCCGCACAAACTGCTCCACATGGCCAATTTCCCCCATCCCCGCATACCGGATGGCATACACGCCATGCTCCTGCCGCACCGTTGGCCCATATACCGACCATAACACCTCTTGCTTCACCGTCCAGCGAAAACGGCCGAACAGCGTCACTGTAATTGGCGCTTCGCCTACCTCCAAATCGCGCCATTCACCATCAAACAGATATTGGTCTGGATTGTCAGGGTTTATTTCCAGTACGTAAATATCAATCAAATCTGGTCTGTTTACCGTAAACGCCCAGCCCAAATGCTCATTGTGACCGTGAGTGATGGTGGGTGAACCAGGCAGCAAGCCGCCCACTGTGTTCCACCCCTCGTCGCTCACAACGTGGGCCTCATACCAAGCCACCGGCCCCTCCCACGGCTGGTGCGAATTGATCGCCAAAAACGTTTCCCCGTTGGCACTGCGCTCTGGCCCCACGGCGATGACGTTGGAGCCATATTTCACTGCTGGTGGCAAATGGGAAACTGGAGACTGGAGATTAGAGATGGGAGATTGTGCAATCTCCTTTTCAGAGATGGTTCCCTGCCGCGTTTCAGCAAAAAGCTCGCCCAATGCGCCATCTAATCCAAAAAAGAGCGGTACACGATGGATAAAACCGGCCGCCACATCCCGCCCAGAAAGAGGGAACACTTCTGGCAGCATCACTTCGTCCTCGTGCAGGGCGGCGTAATAGTTCAACCCATCGGCGTATCCTTGCATGATGGCCTGGATTTCTGACGGGACGGTGTCGTATTCAGCATCTACCACGTCCCAGATGCGGAGTAGCTGCACCATGTAATCGTTGGGCGCGGCGTCTATGCCATAAGCCATGCCCAGCCTGCCCCGTGCCGCCACTAACGCTTGCTGGATGGTGAGGAAATCATCTTCTGCATGTGCGTAACCGAGGCCATAGGCAGCGTCTGCGTCGGTTTTGCCAAAAATGTGCGGCACGCCAAAGCTATCTCGCCGGATGATGACATTGTAATTTTCATTCACTGCTTCCAGCTCATCCAGATTCACCACAAACGGCCAAACACCCTGCGGCCAGAAAATGTAGGCAGCGGCCAATGCCAACACCCCAACCACACCCAACGCAATTTTTTGCCATCTTCTCATCAAAGTTAACCTCGTAGCCGCGGATTCTTTCCGCGCAGGGGCTTTAAAAACGCGGAAAGAATCCGCGGCTACTAAAAATCAAGATTTTTTACTGAGCCCGGTTCTATGTGCCCCCAACCGATTTCATACCAGCCGCGCTTCAAATATTCATGGTAGCTGGAATGCGGATAATCTTCTGGCCTAATTACCAAGCCATGTTTTACAGGATTGTAATGGATGTAATGCAGGTGATTGAGATAATCGCGCTCATCACGACGGATAGTTTGGCGTAGGAGCGCAATGTTGGCTGGGTTAATAAAAATTGGTTGGCGGTTTTTTGTTACGGCCGTTACAAAGTAAATTGCACCTGCCATGTACACGCGTTTAATCCGGTCACGAATCTGATTACTCATGATTCAATCTCAGTAGCCGCGGATTCTTTCCGCGCAACCAAGACGGTTCGCGCGGAAAGAATCCGCAGCTACGAAACATTTACTCTGAGGGTGTCAAAATTAGGTGGTTTACGGCCGTTTCCATCACACTTTCTTCGCTCCACACCATTGGTAGATACTCCCCGTTCAGCCACAGCTCAATCTGGTCATCATAATTGGGGTGATACGGGTGACCAGATTGCCCAGTGGGGATGACCCATTCGCTAGCATCAAAGTCGCTCATATCCACCAGCATTCGCATGGAAACATGACCAGATACTGCTGCCGGATTGCTCCAACGCCAGCTATTGGCATTCACAATGCTACTGCCGCCGTCGGCCGGGAACGGCCCGCGATTTACCAGCGACTCTACCGCACCAATGCCGCTTTCACCCAGCGGGCTACTCACAAAGGTGGCGGTGTGGATGCTGCCCCAGGTCCATTCGTTCATGTCGCCGCCCACATTTTCCTCAAACCAGGCCACGGTATCCTCCAACGCCATCAGCAAAATGTCTGCCTGCGATTCTTCGGTGTCTGTGGTGGTGTCGTCCCACCAAATCGCTTCTGGATTGGCGGCCAACTGGTGGAACAGCACCCGCCCGCCAAATGAACTGACATTCTCCTCACCCACGTCATCCAACAGAGTGGCTTGTGCTAGGTGCATGTAGAATATCTCGAACAATGCTGCTGGCACGCTGTCGCGTCGTAGCTGCCGATCCCAGCCGCGCAGCCGCTCCAGCGCCGCTTGCACTGTCTCGTCGTCGCTGGAGAGGCCGTCCAGCAGTGGAATGTAGCTGTCTGCCATGAGCGAGTGGCTGTCAAACTGGATGCGGGCCATATCGTCCTGAGATAGTTCGCCGTCTCCATCCAGTTCTGCCTCGATCAAATCTATGATGCGCTGGCCGCGATCCCCATCGGCCCAATAGAGGTTGAGGAAGTATGGATACGCCTCGTCAACTACTGAATGGTTAGCGGTGACGATGTAGCCCCCCTCAGGGTTTAGCACGGCGGGCAGCTCTTCGTAAGGCACCCACCCGGTCCATTCGTATTCACCTGTCCAGCCGGGAACTGGCACTAGCCCATCCCCGTTGGCGCGGATGGGAATCCGCCCAGGCATTTGGTAAGCGATATTGCCTTCCACATCGGCATAGACAAAGTTTTGCGAGGGGACATCCCAATAGCGCAGGGCTTCGCGGAAATCTTGGTAATTTACGGCCGTATTCAACCCAATAATCGCCTCCAACGTTCGCATTGGTTCATGAGCCGTCCAGCGCATGGCCAGCACGTCGCTGGTGTCGTCCCGCAAATCGCTGATGATGGGGCCGTGCCGGGTAATCTTTACCTCGATCACCACCACCTCACCGCCGTTGACCTTGATCACCTCTTCGATGATTTCCATATCTTCCCACTCGCCCATAAACTCAACCTGGTTGGGATTGTTGGGGTTGAGCTTCTCGATGTACAAATCCTGCACGTCTGGGCCAACGTTAGTGACACCCCAAGCAATGTTGCCGTTGTGGCCGATGACCACGCCGGGGACCCCCGCAAAGCTAAAGCCCTGCACATTGTAGCCGGGAGCGTGCAGTCCCACCTGGTACCAAATCGAGGGCATCTGGATGCCCAAATGCGGGTCGTTGGCCAGTAGAGGCAGCCCCGTGTCGGTGTGGTCGCCGCTGATAGCCCAGTTGTTGCTACCAACAAAATCGCCGCTGCCAAAGAAGCCGTTTGCCGGATAGCTGCCAACGATGTTTGTGTTGACGTTTTCCCAGTTGACCTGCTGCAATTGCTCATGCAATGAAACAATACAACTTGTTTGGCTGTGGCCGACGTCCTCGCCGCGCCACAAGCTGGCACGGTCTGGAGACCGGCCAGAGCGGCAAAAATGGGTCATTGCTTCGGTTTCTTCATTGGTGAACTCAATCTCTATCGCGTCAGTCGGAACTATCACAGGGCGACTATCATACGGGTAGAAGGGGAGTAGGTTAGCGGTTGTTCCTTCGCCTAATTTATTGATGAGATTGGCGCGGCGCAGTTCACTGCTCCAGTTTCCGCCCAAATCATCGGCCATCACTACTGCCCAGCCGATGGTATGTAACGGTTCCCACGGTTCAATTTCCCACTTTTCATTCACCAAGCCCAACACGGTGTAATTGAGGGAAACATTGTCGCCTTGCTCGGCGATGTAAGCGTTGACGCCTTCGCTATATGCCTCCAGGATGGCCATCATTTCTGGCGAGTTGCTTTCGTAGTAAGCTAGCGAGTCGGCGGCGATGCGATTCCAGCCCATCGTGCGGATGAAGGTATCAATCTCTATACCTGGCTGGCCGATGATCTCCGCAGTGCGTCCCTGGCCGATGTAACGCCAGAACTCCATTTGCCAGAAGCGATCCTGGGCATGAACGTAGCCTTGCGCCAGGAAGAGGTCATGCTCATTTTCGGCGTAGATGTAGGGGATGCCGTTTTCGTCGCGGTAGACGTTGACTGTATCTTCCAGTCCGGGGATGGTGAGGGTGGTATCGGTGTCGGGGTACGGCCGTCTCACATTCACCACGCCTACAATGGTCAAAACGACAATCAGTAGAGCAATGATGCCAACTAAAATTAATCCAATGCGGGCTGCCAGTTTCATCTTTTCCTCCAGTGGGCTGCGGGCTGTGCCAGGAACGTCATGCGGCGTTTGCAGATGGGGCACAGCTAGTTGAATAGGCACAATGATACCTGCTTTGAGGTTGAGCAACTAGGTGAAAATGTAGGCGTAGCGGAGAAGAAAGTAGCCCCTTTTTAGCAGGCCACGATTTGATTACTCAGATGATAGGGCGGAAAACAAATTTGATTTTTGCCATGCCCAAACGACAGCTTCGGAGCGATTTGATACCTTAAGCTTTTTGAAAATTTTCTGCTTGTGATGTTTGACGGTTGAAACTGTGATTTGCAATGTGGCAGCTATTTCCTTGTCGGCCAGGCCCAGGGCCAGATAGTGTAATACTTGCTGTTGCCGGGGTGAGAGATTGGCTTCTTCAACGTCTGGCAATGATTTACCGACGGCGGTAAGCGGCCGTAAAACAATCATACGCATCCGACGGCCGTTATAAATAATTGGGCTGGCAGTAACTTCCATAGCAATCTCGCTGCCATTTTTATGAATGCAACTGGTTTGGTACTTATGATGATGGCCTACGCTCATATTTTTAAGAATATTGCTTTGTTCTGAGGAAGGGGCCATGGCGTGAACCAGCACCTGAATCGTTTGCCCGATCAGATCGCTAGCTAAATACCCGTAGACTTGTGTGACAGCTTTATTGATGGCAATGATACGGCCGTTTTCATGGATGACAACCGGGCTGTAAGTATCATTAAACAATGCTTCGAAATGCCTTTCCTGCTCTGCATCTTGCTGTGAGGTAGACAGCATTTTCTCAAGAACCACTTCTTTTGATACGTACATTTTGTGCAGCTTGTTACTGTACCCCACTGTCATTTCAGCCCAGAAGAGGGGTAAACGCTGGGCCAGCCAGGCCGTCTGCGCTTCATCCAGACCCAGGAAAAGCTGCTCCGCCAGCAGCCGTTGAAGATAGCCCAGCTTTTCTAGCGATAGTTCAAATGCCTGTGCCAATTGCTCGCCCACTCGTCTCCCTGCTTCGGGATGAAAGGGGGTCATAAGGAGATAATCGGCAATCTGATTTTGGAGATCGGCGGCGGTTACGGAGGTTTTAAGTGCATTAGAAGCAGGCAGTAAGTACCATACCATCTCTATTTCTTGACGGTGGGTTGACCAATGCTTCTCGATTTGCTTTGCGAAATTTTTCGTTCTCATTTTTCATTAATGTTTAACTCATAAAAACCTGTCCGTTTAGATAGGTGGCGATCAGAATGGCTTATGCTAAGATTTTTATGCGGTTAATCTTAACCCAACAGCAATAGAATGCACACCAAAGTCTGTGTATTCTCTTCCTGATCGCAGCCGCAGGAAAGAATCAAGAAGCAATTTTCTACGGGATCAGGTATGTCTAAGCTTGATCCCGTTTTTGTTTATATTCTTTCTCAAAGACGGCCTCTTCCCATCTCCAGTCACGGGGAGTGTACCCCATCCAGATGTTTTCTGGGTGGGGTTTGCTTTTCTGGGTTTGGTGGCGTATTCCGCAAAAATCACGTAAAAACCGCCCGCAATTCACGCCCCCCACACGATATCAGGTAAGCCGCTCTGCTACCATCAACAAAAATCCACCTATGGAGTTTGTTGTGATTGTGAATAGAAGTACGGCCGTATCCTTATCCATCTTCGTGGCGTTGGTTTTGTTGACCGCCACAACCGCCCTGTTGCTGAGACCCCGCCCCATCGTATTGGCCTCCACCCCTACCCAACCGCTGACCATTGCCGTGGGTGACGAAGAAGTGTGCACCGGCAGTAATTTGATTGCCAATCCCTCGTTTGAAGGCGACTACCCCGTTTACATTATGCCCGCGCCGGGACATCCCGACTGTCAAACCTGGTCGCCCGACCAGCCCAACCAGGTGTGTGAGCGTGTGAAGCTAGCCGACGATTGGCATCCGTACTGGCTAGACACGCCGCGTACCGAACCGTGGATGAACATCCAACCAGAGTACGTGCCCTCGCTGCCGCATGAAATTCCGCCACGGGTTCGCAGCGGCGAAAAGTCGCAACACTATTTTTCCTTTTGGAGTACCCATGAAGGAGGGATGATGCAGCAGGTAAGCGCGGTGGAGAACGGCCGTTACTGTTTCAGTAGTTGGGGGCAGGCATGGTCTTCACGAGAAACGCTGCCTGGTTGGGTGAGCGACCCCAACGACCACGGCGAGCTTTTCCAGCGTGTGGGCATTGATCCCACTGGCGGGACCGATTGGCAAAGCCCCAACGTGGTTTGGGGCGAAATGCGGATGCAGTATGACGAGTTTGGCCTGTTTAGCGTTGAGGCGGTAGCCGAGGCAGAGACGATCACTGTTTTTCTTTGGTCACGGCCTAACATTCCCGTGAAGCACAACGATGTCTATTGGGATGATGCTCGTTTGACGCTGATGGAATCTGCCCAAGTGACGTCGGGTGGCCTTACGAAGTTGCTGGATGTGGACAAGCCAACGGCCGTTACCCACACCATTGGCATCAGCATCACCGAAACGTTAGCATGGTCAGCCTCGTTAGACCCAGCTGGTACGCTGCCTGCCAGCCTCAGCCAAATGAGCGGCAGCAGCAGCAGCGATGTTGATTTGAGTTTCGACAGCGCGGGATTGTCCAGTGGTACTTACACCACTACCGTCACCGTTAGTGTGACCCCCACTGTACCCGGCGCGCCGTTTACCATCCCTGTAACGGTGCACGTTGTCCCTGAACTTTACGAGACCTTTGTGCCGCTGGCAGTACGGCCGTAACCAAAGAATACAAAAGTCCATTTAGGTGGCTGGAAAATCCAGAGGTAGCTCAGACTTTTGTATTCTGCGCTGCGTAACGTAAAAAACTAATTGAAGAATTGATACGATCCCACTTCATCCAGCTCAACGGCATGGGGCGGCTCTTCGCAGCGGTCGCGGATATTTTCCTGGAATTGCTGGAAAGCGGCCGTTTGCCCTAGTGGATTGCTGCCATCGGCCGTCTCAATTGAGGCGAAGTGGATAAAACTAACCCCGTCTTCCAATTTGAAGGTGGCATAACGAATTCCCTCTGGTGCGTTTTGTTGAAGCTCTTCATACACTTTCTCTACAAACTGCGTATTTTCTGCCACCTTATCTGCTTTTACTTTGTATCGAACCATCACACGTCTCATCATATTCTCCTTTTGAGAGTAGCTGGTGGTTGGTTATTTACCCTAGCCACTAGCCACTAACCACAACTTAACTATTTTCTTCACATGCCTGAAGGTAACAGGGCAAAACATGCTCCCAAGCATGGGCAAACGCATCTTTTCGCTGAATCCACAAATTGCCAATAAGCTCAGGGCCGCGATGGAAGACTTCGACCTTGGTGCCTGTTGTCTCCAGAGGTGTAAAGCGAATTTCTACCCGACTGGGCAGTTGAGCACCGCTGCCCAAATACCAGTTGTAGGCGAAATAGTGGGGCGGTTCCCAGGCAACCACCTCACCCCAAAGGTATGTCGTGCCGTTGGGCGTTTCTTCGTAGATTCGGCCACCCACGATGCCTTCGATGGTAACGGCCGTTTCCAAATCACCACTCATCGAATGACGTTTTGGCCACCAGAGCGAAATCTCCTTCGTCCAAATATGAAAGGCAGTTGTCGGATTGCAGCGAACGGTCACGCTCTTTTGAATGACAGTTTGTTCAACATTTTCTGTCATGAAGCTTCCGATGGGTAGCTATCGGCCAACTGCTTAAAGTTTGCCAGTGCTTCATCCCAAAATGGTTCCAGGAACTGTCGCGCAGCTTGGAACCCGCTGGGATCGATGGCAAAAATATTGGCCGTGCCGCGCCGCTCAAATGAAACTAAGCCTGCGTTTTCTAAAACACGCAAATGCTTAGAAACAGCCGGGCGTGTCACGGGTAGCTGCTTGGCAATCGCGCCAACCGGCAGCGGCTGGGCTTGCAGTAAAGTGAGAATGTCTCGGCGCGTTTGGTGACCCAATGCGTCCAACACGCGGTTAGCTTCTGTGTTTGTTACTAACATGGGTCAATGGTAACTCAAGAGTTACCAATGGTCAACTGAAACCCAAAATGAAAATGAGGGAACCTTTTTTGGCAAACGCTCGTTTACAAGGTAGATTCCGTATCGAGCCGATACGGTTGCCATTTTTCCTCAACGATTACACGCTAAAAAGTTGAGGGCCAACTAAAGGAACGGGGATATGTCTCAGCCAACAAATTCCAACAATAAACGTCAGCGCCGCTTCATCATCGCCGGCCTCATTTCATTGCTTGTCGTCATTGCCGCAGGCGTCGGCATTTGGTTTTACCAGCAGCAGGATGGGCCGAATGGCACCGATGGGGATGGATTCACCATTCCTACTTTGCGAACGGAAACGGCCGTTTCCAACACCGGTGGTCTCGAAAGCGCAGGATTTGGCGGTGCGAACAGTAGCGCTGCCAGCCTGCTCATCAGCCTCAGCGAAGGCCAATCCCTACCGGAAGCCGTGGTGGCCAATCCGCTAGTAACGGGCGAGCCTCTCACCGAAGCCGAAATTGCCCAAATTTTGGCACGACTGCCCGAACTGACGGGAGAGCCAACCGACGAGCAGGATTTCAACCTACCGGATGAACTCATCCCGCCGCCGCGCCCTGGCACCACCATTGCCCAAACCTTTCCCCCGCCCTTTACCGATGTTGCGCCACCAGATGTGCCAGACGCCCCGCTGGAAGTGCTGCGTTACTCGCCCGAAGGTGGCATTGGTCTGGCTCCATTTGTTAACATAACCTTTAACCAGCCGATGGTGCCGCTAACTGATCTCACCAGCCTGACAGAGGCCGAAGTGCCTGTGAACCTGACGCCTGACATCCCCGGCACCTGGCAATGGGTCAGCCCGCAAACCCTCCGCTTTGAGGCCGATGCCGACGCGGTTGACCGTCTGCCGATGGCGACCGAATTTGTAGCTGAAATTCCCGCTGGCACCGTTTCTGCGACGGGCAACGCCCTGGCCGAGACGGTGCGCTGGACGTTTAGCACTCCGCCCGTGCAAATGGTGAGCAATTACCCTGCCCAGTATGAACCGCAGCCGCTAGAACCAATCATTTTTGTAGAATTTGATCAGCTAATCGAGCCAGAAGCTATTTTGGCCGTCACCCGCCTCACCGCTGATGGCGATAGCGAAGCGATACGGCTGGCAACCGAGGCGGAAATTGCCGTAGATGAGTGGGTGAGCCGCCGGGTTGCGTCGGCAAATGAGGGCAGATGGCTGGCGTTTCGGGCAGAACGGCCGTTACCCCCCGACACCGAAATTGTTGTGAGCATTGGCCCCAGCATCCCCTCCGCCGAAGGGCCGCTCGTGAACCCACAGGCGCACAGCTTCACTTTTTACACCTACCCACCACTCCGCCTGGAGCGTGATTTTTGCGGCTGGTCAAATGGAGATTGCCCGCCATTGACCCCGTTCCATCTAGAATTTAACAATCCGCTAGACCCTGAACTGTTTAGCGAAACAATGATTCGCATCGAGCCAGAGCTGCCCGGCGCGACGGTGCAGCTCAACTACAGCGGCCTTACCATTCAGGGGCTAACCCAAGGGCGCACCACCTACGAAGTAACGATTGATGCGAGCCTGACTGACATCTTCGGTCAGACGCTGGGGGAAGAAGAAACGGCTCGCTTCCGCGTAGATTCCGCCACGCCGTTTGTCAGCGGCTCACGTGAGCTACTGGTCACGGCCGATCCGTCCACCAGCAACCCCAGCCTGACGCTGTTTGTGATGAATTACGACGAAATTCAGGTAAAGCTGTACGCCGTCACCCCCGACGACTGGGAAGCTTACATGCGTTACCTGCGTGCCCTGGACCACATGGACGAGGATGATGATTTCCCCACCCCGCCCGGTGAGTTGGTGGTGGATGAAATGATGGCAGTAGATTCTGTAGAGGATGTGTTGACGGAAACGGCCGTTTCCCTCACCCCAGCCCTCGATGGCGAAACCGGACATGTCATTGCCGTCGTTCAGCCACCCACGCTTGCCCGCGACTTTTGGGAACGCCGCCGCCAAATCATCCACACCTGGGTGCAGGTGACCCAAATTGGCCTGGATGCCTTTGCCGATCATTCCCAACTGGTGGCCTGGACAACCAATTTGGCCGATGGCAGCCCGTTGAGCGACGTGACCCTCTCCACCAACGGCAACCAATCCCATCAAACCGACGCCAATGGATTAGCGCAGTTTGAATTAAACAGTAGCGGCATTTTGTACTTGCTAGCCACGCAGGGGGACGACACGGCCATCTTGCCCGCCAACACCTCTTACTGGGATGAGCATGGCTGGCAGCGTCGTGAGCTGCGGGATGAACTGCGCTGGCACATCTTTGATGACCGCGCCATCTACCGCCCCGGCGAAACGGTAAGCGTTAAGGGCTGGCTGCGCCACATCAGCGGCGAGGGTGCCATTACGCTGCCCGGCGAGCGGCTTGAAGAGATTCGGTACACGCTGTATGGGCCTCAAGGGAATGTGATTGCGGATGGTGCGGCCGTTCCCACTTCGTTTGGCGGCTTCGATCTGCAAATTGAACTGCCAGAAAACACAAACCTGGGCTATGCCTACATGGAGCTTCGCGCCGTAGGCAATCTGCAAAACCTGGGCGGTGAATATGGCTTCCACGAATTTCAGATTCAGGAGTTCCGCCGCCCCGAATTTGAGGTAAGTGCCCGACAAGAAAGCGTGGGGCCATACGTGGTGGGCGACTCGGCCACCGTAGCCGTGACCGCCAGCTACTTTGCCGGTGGCCCACTGCCCAATGCAGACACCAACTGGTACGTCACCTCCACGCCGACCTATTATTCGCCTCCCGGCTGGCGCGATTTCACCTTCGGCACCTGGACGCCGTGGTGGTATTTTGATGGCTATGATTATGCCTATGAAGAGGCGTTTTTCTACGACGATTTCGGTTTCCCCGGTGACTTTGGCTCGGTAGCCGAAACGTTTAGCGGCGTCACCGATGGCGGCGGTGAGCACTTCTTGCAAATTGATTTTGAAGCGTTGGAAGGCAATCGCCCCTTCACCGTGTTTGCCGAAGCCACGGTGATGGACGTGAACCGGCAAGCCTGGTCGTCCAACACCAGCCTGCTGGTGCACCCTGCCGAGCTGTATGTGGGGCTACGCAGCGACCACACCTTTGTGGAGCAGGGCGAACCGCTGGAAATCGAAACAATTGTGACCGATATTGATGGGGCGGCGGTGGCTGGCACGGCCGTTTCCATCACAGCCGCCCGTTTGGAGTGGAATTACGGATCAGGGTATCAACCGGTAGAGACGTTGCACTGCAACGTCTCCAGCACCACCGAACCCGTTACCTGCACCTTTGACACCGATAAAGGCGGCACGTATGAAATTACGGCCGTTGTCACCGACGCGCAGGGTCGTGAAAACCAAAGCCAGCTTACCCGCTGGGTGAGTGGCGGTAAGCAGCCCGTGCAGCGCAACGTCACCCAAGAAAGCGTCACGCTTATTCCAGACAAAGAGGAGTACCAGCCGGGCGATGTGGCCGAGATTTTGGTGCAATCACCGTTTGGCTCTGCCGAAGGCTTGCTGACGCTCAACCGCAACGGTATTCTGTCTACAGAGCAATTTGCCCTGGAAAATGGCAGCACCACGCTCCGCATTCCCATCACGGAGGATCACATCCCCAACCTGACGGTAAAGGTGGATTTGGCAGGCTCTGCGCCCCGCACGGACGATGCGGGTGAAGAACTGGCCGATGTGCCGCCGCGACCCGCCTACGCCACTGGCTCGCTCAATCTGAGCGTGCCGCCGTACAGTCGGGAGTTGAGCATTGAAATTAACCCACAATCGGACAGCTTGGAGCCGGGAGCGGAAACGGCCGTTTCCCTCACGGTCACCAATGCCAACGGTCAGCCCGTCCCCGATGCGGAAGTGGCTCTCGTCGTTGTAGACGAAGCGATTTTGGCACTGACTGGCTACCAATTACGGAATCCGCTGGACGTTTTCTACAGTAACCAATGGAGCTGGATTGATAGCCGATACGGCCGTTCCTCCATTATCCTCGTCAACCCCGAATCGTTGGCAAATGAAGTTGAAACCACGACGCAGACGGTGGAAGTGACCCGCGTCGCCGAGTTGGTGACAGAATCTATTGAGGAAGAAGGCGAGGCGATGGATGAAGGCGCTGCCGATGACTCCGTTTTGGACTTTTTGGACGTATTGGAAGCACCTGCGGAAGCAGACGCAGATGCTGGCGGGCAAACGCCAATTGACCTACGCACCAACTTTGATCCGCTGGCCGTTTTTGCCCCCGTTAGCCAGACCGACGGTTCTGGCATGGCCGAAATCAGCTTCACCTTGCCCGACAACCTGACGCGCTACCGCATCATGGCCGTGGCTGTGGCGGGTGACAATTTGTTTGGTTCGGCAGAGAGTAATTTGACGGCGCGACTACCTTTGATGGTACGGCCGTCTGCCCTGCGTTTCTTAAATTATGGCGACCAGTTTGAGCTACCCATTGTCGTGCAAAACCAAACCGACGAACCGATGACGGTTGATGTGGCTCTCGACGTGACCAATCTCACCCTGACGGCGGGCGCAGGCCAGCGCGTTGTTGTTCCGGCCAATGACCGGGTGGAGGTGGGCTTCCCGGCCACCACCAGCAGCGCAGGCACGGCACGGTTCCAGGTGGCGGTAGTTGCTGGCGACTATGCCGATGCCGCCAGTGGCGAAATGCCCGTCTACACCCCCGCCACCACCGAAGCCTTTGCCACCTACGGCACGCTGGATGAGGGTGCGGTGGCCCAGCCGTTTGTCATGCCCGATGGCGTCATTCCCGGCTACGGCGGTTTGGAAATCAACACCTCCTCCACCGCGCTGCAAGCGTTGACCGATGCGGTGATCTACCTCACCGAGCACCGCTACGATTCGGCCGATGAGTACGCCTCGCGCATTCTTACCGTCGCTGCCCTGCGGGACGTGCTGACGGCATTTGAAGCCGATGGCTTGCCCGCACCGGGCGAAATGGAGATGGCGGTTGTCCGTGACCTTGAGGCACTGCAAGGCTTGCAAAATCCAGACGGCGGCTTCCCGATTTGGGAGCGTGGTCGGGAATCGTATCCGTATCACACGATACATGTGGCTCATGCACTGGCAATGGCCAGCCAAAAAGGGTACGCCGTGCCTGCCGATATGCAGGCCAACGTGCAAAACTATCTGCAAAATATCGAGAGCTATTACCCACATTGGTATGGCCAGCAAACGCGCTGGGCGTTGAGTGCCTACGCGCTCTACGTGCGCCATCTGGCCGGGGACAGCGACTTTGCCAAAGCCCGCGCCTTGCTAGACGAAGCGGGCATCGAAAATCTGTCGCTGGAAGCGAATGCGTGGCTGTGGGACATCCTGGCAGACGATCCGGCAGGTGCGGAGTATGTGGCGCAGATTCGCCAACTCATTAACAACCGGGCGGTGGAAACGGCCGATTCTGCCAACTTCACCACTTCCTACGGCGAAGAAGCCTATCTGATGCTCCATTCCAATCGCCGCACCGATGGCATCATCTTGCAAACGCTCATCAACCAATCCCCAGACAGCGATTTGATTCCGAAGGTTGTGAATGGCTTGCTGGCACATCGTACCCGCGGCCATTGGGGCAGCAGCCAGGAGAATGTGTTTATCCTGCTGGCGTTGGACAGCTACTTCAACACCTTCGAGGCGGAAACGCCAGACTTTGTGGCCCAAATTTGGCTGGGCGAGACGTACGCCGGGGCGCAGGCGTTTGTGGGCCGCAGCACGGATCGTTACCTGACGGAAGTGCCGATGGGCTACCTGGCGGACGAAGAGGTGGGGGATGTGATTGTGAGTGTGGACGGAGACGGCCGTCTCTACTACCGCCTCGCCCTCAACTACGCCCCCACCGACCTGTCGCTCGACCCGCTGAACCGTGGCTTTGTGGTGGAACGCACCTACGAGGCCGTGGATGATCCCGAAGATGTGTGGCAGGACGAGGATGGCACCTGGCACATCAAGCTGGGGGCGCGGGTGCGGGTGCGCCTGACGCTGGTAGCCGATAATCGTCGCTACCATGTGGCTTTGGTCGATCCGCTGCCTGCTGGGCTAGAGGCCATCAATCCGGCACTGGCCGTCTCCCAAAGTGCCCCCGCAGACCCGAACGACGTGGGCAGCAGCCTGCCCTGGTGGTGGTGGTGGCAATGGTACGATCACCAAAACATGCGGGATGAGCGGGTGGAGGCATTCAGTTCGCTGCTGTGGGAAGGTGTATACAGCTACGATTATGTAGCCCGCGCCACCACGCCCGGCACGTTCATCGTGCCGCCCACCAAGGCGGAGGAGATGTATTCGCCAGACGTATTCGGCCGTAGTGGGAGTGATGTGGTGGTGGTTGAGTAAGACTTTATCAACAGATTTCGCAGATTGAAAAGATTTTATCTGGTTAATCTGCGAAATCTTTGATTTTTCCCCAAAAAGCGACGGTCACCCGTAGACCATTCCCCAGCAAGGGTACGAAATCTTGGTTTTAAGCATCCGCCTCATGGAGGTTGGCAAAGTATTCCTGTAATAAGCGGTGGACAAATACATAGCCACCACCCACTTTGTATAACAAGATATTTCTGGCTGTGTGGTCTAAAAACTTAATGTAGCTTAATGGCATATGCCTTCTGTACCACAACGCGGGGCGCAAGAAATAATGCTTTATAATATTAGCTCCTCCATAAAGTAACCAGGCCATTATGAACAAAAGGATTCCTATTAACAGACCTGTTTGAACATTGACTGTTAATGCTACTAGAAGTCCAATTGGTATTGAGAAGACAGAAGCCATCAAAGTGCTGTTTTTAGCTGATAATAAAATGCCTTGATTTGGGTAGCTTTTTTTATCAAGGGCATTATTTTGAAACCCGTTCAAAAGTACAATCACTAATGTAAATAACAGAACATACACCCAAAATATAGCAGGATCAACGATTTGTATCAGTAGCCAGCCTGATATTAGCCCTGATGCTACTCCCCAAAGCAACCCTTTTAGCGCATGTTTCCACGACCATCCCAGAGTCTCAACTGTCCGAATTTCATCATGGAAACCTGTTCCATCGATAAAACGTACGCTTAATGAAAATGCAAATGTTTCAAATGCACAAGCAATCAGGGCAGTTTCCCATGGATCAAATAATAAAACTGTAAAAAAAGAAAAGAAGGCAACGGCAATACCTATTGTAGTAATTCTACTAGGTAGCCTATTGCTCCCTAACTGAGATTTTGATTGCTCAAAATACCACCCATCAATTAGGGTTACGAGAAAACTCAACATAGGAATTAAAATGAATGGCGAAAGAAAATAACTAAGACTGAGCGAGATAAAGGGAATCTTCCCCAGTTGTTCAAACAATCTTACTGTGAAAGCAGGCTCGACTGATTTGCCTATTAAGAAAACAATCCATGTAAGTAACCCAATCATTATCCCCGCTATTAGACGTGCCGACACTAAATATAGCCATTGCCATTTTCGATTGTTATGCCAGCTAGGTTGCAAATGCTCAATTAGAAATATGGTTTGGTTGTTATGGGTCATTCTTTGGGCTAGCCAGCCTAACCAATGTTGGGTTTGTTCTGGGGTATACGGTGAATTGGGTTGGCGGTTTAGCATCCGCTGTACATATCTTTCAAAAATCTGTTGATGATAAGCGGCTTTTGAATCCTCATCGTTGCTTGATTTTGCTAAATCATAAATTGGATTATTGTTGTTCTCGTCTCCGTTGTGAGAATTAGCTTCTTCCTCATAGGCAAGCGTCATGATTTGCAGCATCAATGGAGAGCGTGCCATTTCTTGTAAAGCGGCATCGATATGTATCGCTTCTCTTAAGCTGGCTAAATTGTTGCCAAATGTGGCTAAATACTCGTCAATTTGTGCTTCATTCAGTGCTTGTAAAAGAATCGCTCCCCCAAGCTTTAATTGAACCCCACAGGATTGATACTCATGCGTGCGGCTGGATACGACTAGATTGGTCAAGCCATGTTCGCTACGGAACTGATTGATGGTGTGGATACATGCTGTGCGTGCTTGGTCGGACACTTCATCTAACCCATCCAACAATAAAAGCAATTTGTTTTGTTTGAGCCAAGCCGTGCTAAGGTCGCGGGGGATTTGATATTTGTTGGATAGTTCTTCGACAACCCAATCAAACAGCGTATCTTTTTCTCGCCAAGAGGCAAGATTCAAAATGACGGGTATCGGTTCTGAGGGGTCTTGGTTGGCTACATAAATGAGCTCTTGGGCTAGCTCTAATAACGTAGTTGTTTTTCCCGCCCCCGGTTCACCCAAGATAAGAAGGGCTTTGTCTGATTCCTTGAATACATCAAGCAAGCTGTTGAAGGAATCTAATGATTGTTGGTCGTAGACAGTTGCCCCCACCACATCATGCCAGGGATTCTCGACCATTTCTGGGGTGAACTGCTTGCCCAAAGAGAGCAATCTTTCATCGGCTACAGACTTCTCAAATACCCCCTTTACCCAGAAGTTATTTACCTTTTCCAGTAAGATTAGTAGCTTTTTCCTGTCTTTCCACTCTTCGTGGGATAATCGCGTTGCTTCAGGAGGGAGCGAGGTGATATTTGCCGCTATTTTGGCATCAAATGCTGGCCATTCCACATAGGGTCGCAAACTTTGCGCTTGTTTGGCAAGCTTATCTAACATTTGATGGCGAATGGAGTAGCGTAATAATTCCCGAATCGCATCTTTTTTTGCTTCAGGAAAATTATCGTAATCTACATCTAAATCAAAACAAAGTGATTGAAATTCACTTTTATTGAAATAAGTGTTGAGATTGCTTTGTAATTGATTCAGATAAGTTTGTGACGCTTTATCCATAAGATTCACCGCATTTATGAAACAATCGTAAGCGCAATAATTTACTCGAAAAGGAGATTTTCTGGAGAAGTATAAGTTGTGGATAACAATATGAGTTCATAAGATTATAGTCGCCAACCTCAATTTGAAGCAAAATCATATGTTCACCGCTATAATTCCCCCATGCTGAATCTCATCTTTTTTGTGATTGGTCTGCTTGCGGCCGTCATCATCAACACCCTGGCCGATTATTTACCTTCGTCACATACGCCCTTGCGCCCGCAGTGGCACACCTGGGGCTGGTCACAGCGGAAACGGCCGTTGCTTGTGTTTGTGGGTACGGCCGTAATCTTCGCCATCTTGCCTCTCTTTTTAACCGATTGGGTGGATGCGGCCGTAAACAGCTTCCACATTGCCGTTCTCATCCTTATCATCGTTACTGATTTGGAGCATAAACTCATTTTCAACAAGGTGGTCTGGCCTGCTACGGCAATCGCCTTGCTCACTAGCTTGATCGTTAGTCCAGAGGAGAATAATTTGCGGCTGGCGTTGGTGGGCGCGGTTGTGGGCTTTGCCATTTTTTACGTGTTGTACTGGCTGGCCCAGATGCTGTATGGCGCAGAGCGCGTGCCGCTGGGCTACGGTGATGTGAAGCTAGCCATGCTCATGGGGGCGATGTTGGGCTTCCATCGCATCATTTTCGCCTTAATTTTAGGCATTTTTCTAGGCGGCGTTATTTCGCTGCTGCTGCTCATCAGCCGCCGCGTGGACCGCACAACGGCGCTGCCCTACGGGCAATATTTGGCCATCGCGGGCATCATCATGCTCATTTGGGGCGCCCAGTACGTCCGGCAATTTTTGAATTAGGGGCTAGTTGTTAGTGGCTGGTTGTCTTTACTAACCACCAGCTACTAACAACTAGCCGCGTGAATAATGTCAAACTTGCACACGCTCACCGAACTAAAAAATGCAGGTATCATTGTGGCTTTGCCGGGGGATTTACCGCTGGCGGCGATTATTCCGATTGCCGATGCATTACTGGCGTCGCCTGTTTTGGCGGTGGATGTGGCGGTTGGCAGCGCTGAGCTGCCCCAACTGCTGCACGATTTGCGCCAGCGGGCGGGGGATAAGCTATTGATTGGAGTGAGTGGGGTGGAAACGGCCGTTCAGCTCCAATCTCTCCCCTTCAACCACCTCGACTACATTTCCTCTCCCTGCTTGGATGACGTGCTGCTGACAGCTTGCCAGGAGACTGGTGTGGCTTATCTGCCAACTGTGATTAGCGTTTGGGCAGCCCAAGCCGCGCAGCAAAAAGGTTGCCACGCTATCCGCCTGCAAACCGGCGGCTCCGCCGGAGCCGATTACGTCCGCGCCATCCGCAAGGCGCAGCCCAATTTGAGTCTTATTGTGGAAACTGAACTGGCGGCTGACGAAGTAGCTGCGTACCAACAGGCTGGTGCAGATGCGCTGCTCATCGGCAAGCCGCTATTCACTGGCTCCGCCCAAACCATGGCTGATCTCATCACCCAAGCCCGAAAATTTAACAGGGCGTGGCAAACGGGCCACCAGTCACTAGCCGCCACCAACTAAGTCTATGAAAATTGAACGCATTGATCTTTATTACATTTCTATGCCATTGGTGTCGCCGTTTGGCACCAGCTTTGGCACACAGCTTCAGCGCGACTGCCTGATTTTGGCGCTGCACAGCGAGGGGCTGACGGGCTGGGGCGAATGTGTGGCCACCAACGATCCGGGCTACAGTTATGAAACGGCCGTTACCGCCTGGCACATCCTCTCCGACTTTCTCATCCCCGCCGTGTTGGGCAAGGAGCTAAACGAGCCGGAACAGCTACAGGGTTGGCTCCGCAAGGTGCGCGGCCATCCGTTGGCCAAAGCCACGCTGGATCAGGCCGCTTGGGACATCACCGCCCAGCGGGATGGGCTGTCGCTGGCTCAAAAGCTGGCCCAGCCGTACCCAGAAGGCTCGCGTGAGTGCGTGAAGGTGGGCGTCAGCATCGGGACGCAGCCCAGCATTGCCCAAACGATGGACGTGATTGCTAAACATTTGGGTGAAGGATACGGCCGTATCAAGCTCAAAATCAAGCCAGGCTGGGACATAAAAATGGTGTGGCAAGCTCGCAACACCTTCCCCGATGTGCCCATCATGCTCGATGCCAACTCTGCCTACACGCTGGACGATGCCATCATTTTTCAATCCATGGATGAGCTGGATTTCCTGATGATTGAGCAACCGCTGGGGTACGATGATATTTATGACCATAGTCAATTACGGCCGCAAATTAAAACCCCGCTCTGCCTGGACGAGAGCATTCACTCAGCCGAACATGCCCGCTACGCCATTGCCCTGCAAGCGTGTGACATCATCAACATTAAGCCTACGCGCGTCAGCGGCTGGACAGAAGCCCGCAAAATTCACGATTTGGGCGTGGCGCACGGGCTGGGTTTGTGGGTGGGCGGCATGTTAGAAACAGGCGTGGGGCGGGCGGCACAGCTAGCCATGGCCTCGCTACCCGGCATTTCACTTCCCGGCGACATCTCTGCAACGGCACGCTACTACGAAAATGACATCGCCACCCCCTTCTACCTAAACGCAGAAGATAGTACAATTACCGTGCCCACTGGCCTCGGCCTGGGCATCGAGTTAGATATGGCGCGCTTGAAGGAAGTAACATTGAAGCAAGAGAGTTTTGCGTAAAGATTGGTTCAATCTCTAAGATTGAACCAATCTGCACCGAGGAAATTATGTTTGAAGATAAAACAATTGCATTTATTGGCAGCGGCGTGATGGGCGAGGCGATGATTCGCGGTTTGCTGGCACAGAAAAATGTGCTGCCCAGCCAAATTTTGGCGGCTGATCCCTGGGGCCAGCGGCGTGAAGAACTGAATGATCGCTACAGCATTGGCGTTACCGACGACAACCGGGAAGCGGCAGAAAATGGGCAAATTGTGGTGCTATCTATAAAACCACAAACGCTGCCTTATGTTTTACCGGAGATTCGTGGTCATCTGCGACGCCAGGATTTGCTGCTGTCTATCATTGCTGGAACCCCTATCAAGAAATTGGCAAATGGCACGGCTCATGCGGCCGTTGTGCGGGCCATGCCCAACACACCTGCCCAAATTGGGCAAGGCATTACCGTCTGGACAAGCACGCCAGAGGTAACAGACGTGCAAAAGCAGCAGGCTCAGGCAATTTTGGCCTCGCTGGGGCAGGAAATTTACGTGGATGAAGAAGAGTATCTGGATATGACAACGGCTTTAAGCGGCTCTGGCCCCGGCTACGTGTTTATGATGATGGAAGCGTTAATTGACGCAGGCGTGCACCTGGGCTTCTCGCGGCGCATCGCCGAGCAGCTTGTCTTCCAAACGATGATTGGTTCTGTAAACTACGCCATTGAGTCTGGTAAGCACGTAGCCGAATTGCGAAATCAGGTTACGTCCCCCGGCGGCACCACGGCGGCGGCTCTGTACCACATGGAAAAAGGCGGTCTCCGCACGGTCATCTCGCGCGGCATTTGGGCTGCTTATGAACGTTCCGTCTCCCTGGGCAAGGGCAAGGCGGAGGAAGATCCGGAGGGTTAGCCGTGGTCGGTAATCCGTAATCGGTTTGCCGTTCACGGATTACAGATTACTGTTCCCTGATTACCGGAAGAATGTTCCCCTTTGTACTACTGCAACACGGCCGTTTCTGGCGTAAATTTCAGAAGCCAGTAAGCGTGGTTACGGCCGTTTCTCCCCAAGACGTTTTGCCTGCGCTGGTTGAACTGGAAACGGCCGTTCAGGCTGAAAACCTGTACGCGGCAGGATTCATTAGCTACGAAGCCGCTGCCGCTTTTGACTTGGCTGTTCACGCGCCAGTTGATGGACTGCCGTTGCTTTGGTTTGGGTTGTTTGATGGGTTTGAGGAGATTGAATCGCTAATCTCCAATCCTTCGGCAAGTTCAGGACAAGTTCTCCAATCTCCCACTGTAGGTAATTGGCAACCTGCGGTCAGCCGAACAGACTACGATTTCGCCATCCAGCAAATTAAAGATCACATTGCGGCGGGGGATACTTACCAGGTGAACTACACCTTTCCGCAGCATGCCCACTTTGCCGAGGAGCCGCTGGCCTATTTTGCGGAATTGGTGGCGGCGCAGCAGGCAAATTATGCTGCGTATTTGGACATCGGGCGGTTTGCCATTTGCTCGGCCTCACCGGAGCTATTTTTTCGCAAAGATGGCACTCGCCTCTACGCCAAACCGATGAAGGGAACGGCCGTTCGCGGCCTCACTTTAGCGCAAGACAAAGCCAACATCGCCTGGCTGACCCATTCAGAGAAAAACCGCGCCGAAAATGTGATGATTGTGGACATGATCCGCAACGACATGGGGCGTGTGGCCGAAATTGGCAGCGTCCATGTGCCGAAGCTGTTTGAGGTGGAGCGATACCCCACGCTGCTGCAAATGACCTCCACCGTGGAAGCCCAAACCCACGCCCCGTTGAGCCAGATTTTGGCAAATATGTTCCCCTGCGCCTCGATCACTGGCGCACCGAAAGTGAGAACGATGGAAATTATCAAGAAATTAGAGCCACAGCCGCGTGGCGTGTACACAGGCTCGATTGGTTTCCTCGCGCCGGATGGGACGGCACAGTTCAACGTCGCCATTCGCACGGTGTTGGTGGATCGTGAGCGGGAGCAAGCCACCTACGGTGTGGGCAGCGGCATCGTTTGGGATTCGGTGGCGGCGGATGAGTATGAGGAGTGCAAGGTGAAATCGCGGGTGCTAACGGAGAAACGGCCGTCTTTCTCACTTATCGAAACCATGCTGTGGCAGCCGGACGGTGGCCTCTTTTTACTAGATGAGCATTTGGCGCGATTGCGCGGCTCGGCTGAATATTTTGGGATTGAGTGGGGGGAAACGGCCGTTCTTGCTCAACTTGATTCCCTGTGCCAAACACTCACCGAACCCGTCAAAGTGCGATTATTGTTGGGGCAGGACGGCCGTATCACTCTGCAAACTGTTCCGCTGAGCGTCGGTGCACGGCCAAACCCGGTGCGTATCGGATTAGCGAAGGAGCCAATCAATTCGCAAACTGTTTGGCTGTACCACAAAACCACCCGCCGCCAGCTTTACGAAGATGCTCGCGCTTCCCGCCCGGACTGCGACGACGTCATTCTGCACAACGAACGCGGCGAACTGACCGAAGCCAGTAGTTCCAACATCGCCCTGCTGCTGGATGGCGAACTGGTGACGCCGCCCATTGAGTCTGGCTTGCTAGGCGGCACCTTTCGCAGCTATTTGCTCAAAACCCCCGCTGGTTTTCAGAACCCAGGTGGCCTGCCCCTGCGCGAAAAAGTCTTGCGCCTTGCTGATTTAGAACGTTGTGAGGGGATTTATTTGCTGAATTCGGTTAGAGGATGGGGAATGGGTGTCTATTGCAACATTTTGGGCGAGGCGACCGGAGGATAAGATGGTTCGCTTGGAAAAAATGATCCCCGGTCACCTCGTCCCTACTTCTCACTAACTTCCGCTTTCCTCGGCAATTGCTTCCAGCTTCAATTGTGCTTGCAGGCCGCTGATGTGTGCCTCTAGCTCTACTAGTTCATCCCTCTGTGCCGAGATTTTGTCGTTTTCAGCCCGGACAAAGCGGGCAAAGGGGGCAATTGTATCTTCGATGCGCTGTGCGCCGCGCTCCATCTCGCGGGTGAACTGTTCCGTCAGGCTGCCAACCAATTTTTGGCGCAGGGCTGCCAGCTTTTCTTCTAACTCACGTTTTGCTCTGCGGCGGCGTGCTGGCAAGATGAGTGCCCCCAGCGTGGCAAAGGCAATGCCTGCCACGACGCCTGTTACGTCCAAAAAGACTAGCTGCAACCCGCCAGTTAATGCCAAGCCTAAACCGGCTGCGCCAGCAGCACCCGCCAGCCCTGTGCCTACCACGGCGGAACGCGCTACCTCGGCCAGTTCTGTTGCTTCTTTGTCTTTGTCGTAGGTTTCTACGGCGCGTTGGGTAGCGGCTCCGATGGAGCTAACCAGCCGGGCACGGTCGTAGGCCAGCGTACCTTCTTTGGGGCCAGATTGCCCCACGACGCGGTTGTCGTGGGCTTCTTTGCGCTGGGCCATATGTTCAGCAACGGCCGTCCACTGCCGTAAGTCTTGCTCCACCATCCAGTCAACCAATTCGCTGACGCGATTTTCAATCTGCTTGGGGGTGTCGGCTACCACCTTGGTCTCGAACGCTTTTTCCAAGCTGCGCGAGCGCATCAAATCAGTAACGCGGCTAAAGCGAATCATCTCGTCAAAAAAATCATCGCCGCGCTTTTCCATCGCGTACAAAATGTTGTCAACTTCGCTGAGGCGGGCTTTGAAGTTGCGCTGCATGTCCTCGTCGTAATAGAGCATTTGCCGCTCAATATCGTCCAGCAGTTGGCGATCATCTTGCAGCGATGCCAGGTCAGATTCACTGTGGGTTAGCTGTTTGCGAACCAGCTTGAGTCCTACGCCTAATGGATTGAGCAGCTTGAGCCGGAAACGGCCGTCATCGTCCAACGTGTCGTGAATAAACTGCTCCAGCGGCTCAAAGCCACTTTCTGCCCACAATTGCGGTTGCCCCGCCTTGGCGTGCTGCGCCTGTTTAGCCGAGATGGGGAACACCGCTGAAATCTCCCCCACCAAATTTTTGGCAGAATCCTGCACAAACTCAATCACCTGGTTGCGCTCACCTTCTTCGGTAAGGATGTCGGTTTTGTTCACCAGCAGCACAATTTTCTTGCCCCAATCTCGAATCTGGGTCAAAAAATTGCGCTCGCTTTCGCTAAACGGCCGATCAGCCGAGGTGATAAACAAAACCAAATCAGAACGGGGGATAAATTCGGCCGTGAGGGCTTCATGTTCGCGCAGGATGGCGTTAGTGCCCGGTGTGTCCACAATGCTGATCTTGTTCAGCATTTCGATGGGGGCGGTTTGCACCCAGACGCCTTTGTCGCCCGGAACGAGATTGGTTACTTCGCCATATTTCAGCAGATAGATTTGGCTGGTGGTGGGGGTCACGCCCTCGGTTTGCAGCTCTTGCCCCAAAAAGGCGTTGATGAAGGCAGATTTGCCCGCGTTGAACTCACCAGCCACCACCAGCAGGAATAAATCATCCAGTTGGCGGATTGAGTCAGCTAGGGCGGTGCGATCTTCGGTGGAAGCGGCCGTATCGCCCAGTAAGTCACGCAGTTGGCCCAGCGTGTCGCGGGTGCGTTTGAGCAATTCTTCTTGCTCTGTGTTTAGAATAGCGTCCATAGATTATCCCTGTAGAAAATTCTCAAGAAATACGCCAGATTCCGTCGTATTTAATGATGTTGATTGTTATTTCACTCTCACTCTCTATAAAATGAATAGAAAAAGTGTAATTCCCAAAGAAAAACTCTTCAGTTTCAATAGTAAACTCATCTTCTGAAGGTATTTGATCAACGAGCCGAGACAATTTTGGGTCTGAAATTTCATAACTTTCAGTTATCAAGCCCGTTTCCTGAAATTCATCCACAAAATTGCGGACAACAGATTTGTGTAGCGCGGTGCTGTATTCCCCTGCACAAATTAAGGTTGTGATGAATCCTATTGGCAAGATAATGAGAATGCCAACAATTGTCAAAATAAAAGATTTGGTTGAATTTGCATATTTGTAAAGCGTTGCACCAGTTAAAACAATGATTCCTAAAATGGCCCAAGCAAAAATGAAAATAAACCATTTTAAAAAATCGGCAGGAAAGGCCAATACCCCAATCAAAAACCAAATCAAGTAAAGAAGAATAAGCCAGTGTCGCTTGAGTATTTTGTTCAGGATAATGCTCATGTTTTTGACACCATTGAGAATAGACAGACACAATCTGTCATATCCAAACAACAATTGTCAGAAAAGTATAACATGGGGAAAATTGTACACAAGCGGTATGTAGAGACGTTACATTGCAACGTCTCTACGGGCGTAATCGGGTATTGGAAAAAGGAGCATTGATGCACAAAAGCGATATCGAAACATTGATTGCGTACAACTTCTGGGCAGATAACGAGATATTGACCGCCTGTGAGCAAATTTCCGTAGAGGATTTTATACGTTCGGTGACGCCAGACCCCGGCTGGCACAGCCTGCGCGGCACGCTGGTGCATCTGCTGGATACCGAGTACGGCTGGCGCGTGGCTCTGCAAAATCTACCGGATACGGGTGTTTTAAGCGAGGAAGATTTCCCCGATGTGGCTAGCCTGCGGGCACGCTGGCAGCGGGAAGAGGCGGCGTGGCTGGCTTACATTGCCAGCCTAGATGATGCCACTCTGAACGCCGTTTGGCGCACGGAAGACAATATTCAGCGGACCCGTTGGCAAACGATTCTGCATGTGATTAATGATGGCACTTACCATCGCAGTGAAGCGGCTGCTATGTTGACTGGATACGGCCGTTCCCCCGGCGAGCTAGATTTCGAGGGATATTTGGTCTGGCGGGGGATGTGAGGGGAGATACAGCCTACCCCTTGACTTCGAGCGCACTCGAACTGTTACAATGCCCGCAAATGAGCAACAGAAAAGATTTCAAAAGTCTCCAAGGCAATTCGCTTAACACCAGAGAGAAACAAGACTTTTGAAATCTACAATGCGTGCTATAAGTTAGGAAAATTGCATGGAACAACAGCTTACGATTAAACAGGCGGCGGAGAAAATGAGCTTGACGGTTTATACGCTTCGCTACTATGAAGAGATCGGCATTTTGCCTGGTATTCAGCGCAATGGCAGCGGCCACCGCGTGTATGATGAACAGGATTTGGGCTGGATTAGCTGGATTAAGCTGCTCCGCAGTAGCGGGATGCCCATTGAAACCATCCGCGAATTTGTGCAGCTAACTCGCTCTGGGAATGATTCCATCCCCGCCCGCTGTGAAATTTTGGACGCCCATCGCCAAAAAATTAGAAACCGCATTGAAGAACTACAAGGCTTTCTGGCAAAGTTGGATGACAAACTGCAATTTTACCGAGGCTTAGAAGCAGAGCTTTAACCGTCATTTCCGTGAAGACAGGAATCCATGTGCCGCAAAAAGGTGGATACCCGCCTGCGCGGGTATGACATTATCCAAAAGGAGCAAAAAAAATGGAATACACAACGCTAGGGCGCACTGGCGTGCAGGTCAGTCGCCTCTGTTTAGGCTGCATGAATTTTGGCGGCCGTACCAACGCAACCGACGCTATTCAGATTATTGACCACGCGATTGATAGCGGCATAAACTTTATTGATACGGCCAACGTCTATGGCCATGAGCCGGGCAACTACCATGAAGGACGCGGCCGTAGCGAGCAAATCGTTGGCCAAGCACTCCAGCCCAGCAGCAAGCGCAGCAAAATTGTGCTGGCGACCAAAGTGCATTACCCCATGCACGCGGAGCCAAATGGTGGGGGGAATAGCCGTCGCCATATCATCGAGCAGTGCCACGAATCACTGCGCCGCCTGAATACGGAGTGGATTGATCTGTACCAACTTCATGCGGCCGACCCAACTGTGCCGATTGATGAAACATTACGTGCGCTGGACGATCTCATTCGGGCAGGCAAAGTGCGCTATATTGGCACCAGTGGCTTCCCAGCCTGGAAGCTCATCGAGGCTCTGTGGGTGGCAAAGGAGTACGGGCTGAATCGCTTTGTTTGTGAGCAGCCGCCCTACAATTTGCTGGATCGGCGCATTGAGCGGGAGCTTTTGCCCATGGCGCGAAGCTATGGTTTGGGGATTATCCCTTGGGCACCGCTGGCAGGTGGCTTTCTCACAGGCAAATATCGCCCAGATGAGGCCGTGCCGGAAGATTCGCGTTATAGTGAGTTTTGGGAGCGGTTTGGCCGGGAACATTATCGGCCGTCTGTGTTTGAGGTGGTAGAGATGGTAACGGCCGTTTCCCAACAAAAAGAATGCACCTTAGCCCAACTAGCACTTGCCTGGCAGCTTCACCAACCAGCCATCACTGCACCCATCATTGGCCCACGCACATTGGCGCAGTTAGAAGATGCGCTTGGTGCGTTATCGGTTCCGTTGACACAGGAAGAGTTGCAGAAGATTGACGAAGTTGCCAAACCAACCCAATTTACCGTCTCTTATTACGGTGGCGAAGACGAAATCTGGCAAGGCTGGCAGCCAACCCAATTCCGTTGGTAGGTTCGAGGTGACAGGCACCTCCAAGAAGTATAGTATGGGGAATTTTGTGCATAAGCAGAAGTGAGATTTGTACGGAAAGCGCTTAGCGACTTGTTTCGTCATCGTAAGCCCAAACGGAAAGCTCCGGCGGTTCCTGCCCAAGCTGGCTGAGGATGGTAACAACGTGGGTGCGGTGTTCGTTGGCGTGATGAATGGCCTGCACCAAAGGCACCACGGCACGAAGGTCGTGATCTTCACCCTGATAGGCGACTTTTAATGTTGTTTCGTATGGGTCTTCTTGAGCAATTTCAATTAGCATTTTGCCGCTATTTTCAGCGTACTGGCGCAGGACATCAATGTCAGGCAGAGGATCCCGGTCACTTAACGGCCGTTCCGGCTTCACTCCTGTCAACAAAGTCACATAATGTCCTTCGGCGGCCAGCAAATGAACGAGGGTGTTTTGGATACGGCCGTACGTGCCCTCAGTTTCTGCCTCTAATTGTTCTGGTGTCAATGTTGAACAAGCATCCAGCAAGCGCAAATTAGCCCACAAATTATGCCTGAACATTTCAACGAGGGTTGAGTCCATAACTTTTCTCCTTGCCATCAGCGAATAACCTTAATGGCTAGTCTAGATCGTAACTGATGCCCGCTTCATCCAGGCGTCGCATTCGCTCCCATTCGGGGATGTCGCCATCGGCTCCGGCATCTTTGAGCACCATGATTTGCCGCAGCTCGATGATTTGATCGCGTAGCTGGGCTGCTTTCTCAAACTCCAAACTTTGCGCGGCAGATTTCATTTGCTTTTCCAGTTCCTTGATCATCTGATGCAGCTCCGCCTTAGGCAAATCGGCCGCGGTGGTGTAGGTGGCTTTGCCTTCCGCTACCATCGCTCCCTCTTGGTACTCTTCGGCGATGTCGTCGGTCAGATCGCGCACAGCTTTAGAGATGCTCTTGGGCTCGATGCCGTGGGCTTCATTGTAGGCCATCTGCCGTTCGCGCCGCTCGTTGGTGGTGTCAATCGCTGCCTGCATCGAGCGCGTAATCTTCTCAGCATACATGATGACCTTGCCCTCGACGTGCCGGGCCGCACGCCCAATTGTTTGCGTTAGCGACGTTTCCGAACGTAAGAAACCCTCTTTATCGGCATCCAAAATGGCTACCAGAGAGACTTCCGGCAGGTCCAACCCCTCGCGCAGCAGGTTGATGCCCACAACCACATCGAACACGCCCATCCGCAAATCGCGCAAAATTTCCGTCCGCTCAATCGTGTGAACTTCAGAATGTAGGTAATGGACTTTGACGCCCATTTCCAGCAGGTAGTCGCTTAAATCCTCGGCCATGCGCTTGGTGAGGGTAGTGACGAGCACCCGCTCCCCACGCCCCGTGCGCTGGTTGATTTCGCCCAGCAGGTCGTCCACCTGCCCTTTGGCGCTACGAACCTCCACTTCTGGATCCAAGATGCCGGTGGGGCGGATGACCTGATGCACAATTTGGCTGGAATGCTCCATTTCATACGGCCCCGGCGTGGCACTGGTGCAAATGACCTGGTTGATGCGGTCATTGAACTCGTCAAAATTTAGGGGCCGATTATCCATTGCGCTGGGCAGCCGGAAACCGTAATCCACCAACGTTTGCTTGCGGCTGCGATCCCCAGCATACATGCCGCGCACCTGAGGGATGGTCATGTGGCTTTCATCCAGAATGAGCAGGTAGTTGCCGGGGAAGTAATCCATCAATGTCCAGGGCGGCTCGCCCTGTTTGCGCTGATCCAGATGGCGGCTGTAATTTTCGATACCTGAGGTGAAGCCAATTTCGCGCAGCATTTCCAGATCGTAGCTGGCACGTTGCTCGATGCGCTGCGCTTCCAGCAGCATATTCTTCTCTTTGAAGTAGGCGATCTGCTCGTTTAGCTCGTCTTCGATGTCGTTGATGGCCTGTGCCAGCTTGGCCTCATCGGTTACAAACTCGCGGGCGGGGAAGATGTCTATTTTGGCCATGTCCAGCAGCACTTCGCCCGTCAGGGCGTCAAATTCGCTGATGCGCTCTACTTCATCTCCCCAAAACTCAACGGAGTAGGCCGTTTCGGCGTAGGCAGGGAAGATTTGCAACGTGTCGCCGCGCACGCGGAAGGTGCCGCGCCGCAGTTCCAAATCGTTGCGGTCGTACTGAATGCTGACCAGGCTTCGCAGCAGCGTATCGCGCCGATAGCTGCCGCCGCGTTCAATGCCGACGGTGACCTGTCCCCACGTTTCCGGGCTGCCAATGCCGTAAATGCAGGAGACGGAGGCAACGATAACCACATCCTGGCGACTCATCAGGTTGGCCATGGTTTGTAGGCGCAAACGGCCGATTTCATCATTAATTTGCGTCTCTTTTTCGATGAACAGGTCGTGGCGCGGCACGTAGGCTTCTGGCTGGTAGTAATCGTAGTAGCTTACGAAGTAAGAGACGGCGTTCTTGGGGAAGAATTCGCGGAACTCACTGTAAAGCTGGGCGGCGAGGGTTTTGTTGTGGGCAATCACCAGGGTGGGGCGCTGGGTTTGCTGAATGACGTTGGCCATCGTGAACGTTTTGCCGGTGCCGGTGGCACCCAGGAGCGTTTGAAAGCCATCCCCGCGATCCATCCCTTCGACAAGCTTTTCTATGGCAACTGGCTGGTCGCCCATCGGCGCAAAATCGGATTGAATTTCAAATTTAGGCATGTTTACCCTCTAAAAAATCTTTTGGGTCTTCGACAAAAAGTAAGCCTGATGTAGGCTTTGATCAAAGATTTCGCAGATTTCGCAGATTATTGAATCTTTGCAATCTGTTAAATCTTTGATGATGATAGACCTTTCAATTTTAGCTTTTATTCTTGACAGCCTCTGTCATAAATGAAAATTTTGAAGTAACTACTAAGCCTCTCGCGCTGTGGCCGGTGTCCCACCGTGCCACCTCTGCTGGCAAGGTCAGGAGACCGGCCACAGCATCAGCAGCTATCTTTTGAATTAGAACGCAAGTTCGTAATTCTACCACAATTTGCGGCTATAAGCCGCGATTTTGTGGCAATTTTCAGGATCGTGTCACGTTTTGCCAGGGCTGTTTGTCTTAATTGGCAGAAAGGCGTTATGGGACGCGGATGAACGCGGAAAACGCGGATTGAAAGGTAATCAGCGTTAATTGATGTCCAAAATTTAATGATTGATGTTACGCACTTCCTCTGGAAAAGATTTCAAAAGTCTTCTCGGTGATTCGTTCAACACCAGAGAAAATCTAGACTTTTGAAATCTACGCTGCGTAACATGAGTTAATGAGGTGAAATGATGACGAAACAAGCGACGAGAATATTGGTTTTAGGTGGCGGGTATGCTGGGATTATGGCGGCCTTGCGGTTGGCGGGTAAAACAAAGCGGCTGAATACGCAAATTACGTTGGTGAATGGATTAGATCATTTTGTGGAACGGCCGCGTTTACATGAGGCAGCGATTGGGGCAAAGATTCGGCAGCCTGTCATTGCTCATTTACTGCGGGGAACGGCCGTAACCTTTGTGCGCGGCTGGGCAACGGCCATCGATCCAGATGTACAAACGGTTGCCATCAAAACAGATGGGGGTGAGGAAACTTTAGGCTACGACTATCTGGTTTACGCTTTGGGCAGCCAAACCCGGCGGCAGGGGGTTCCGGGCGTGGCACAATTTGCTTACACGTTGGATGCAGTTGGGGAGCGGGCGACCGACGCTATGCAAAACCGACTGAACAAGCTGTCGTCTGGCGAGACGGTGGCCGTTGTGGGCGGTGGCGCAACTGGTTTGGAGGTGGCTTGCGAGGTTAAGGCGACCTATCTGCAGTCGGCGGTTAAGCTGGTGACGGCGGGAGCCGCTGGTGATTTTAAGGGAGAGCGGATTCAGATGCACTTGCTGGAGGCGTTGGCGGAGCAAGGGATTGAGCTATGTGAAAACAGCCCGGTGCAGACGGTTCGTGAAGATGGGGTGCAGTTGCAAGACGGCCGTTTCTTGCCAGCGGCAGCGACGATTTGGTGTGGCGGATTCCAGGTGCCAGGTTTGGCAAAAGAGGCTGGTATTCCCGTCAATGGACTGAACCAACTGTTAGCCGATCCATTTCTGCGCTCAACGAGTTATGCTAACATTTATGCGGTTGGTGATGCCGTGAGCCCCGTGAAAGACCCAGGCACTCCTGTGCGGATGAGCCTTTTTGTGGCTTTGGTGACGGGGGCATTGGCGGCAGATAACCTTACGGCCGTTCTCAAACAAAAATCGCAGCGGCCGTTGAGCTTTGCCACTTACGGACAGGCGGTTGGCATGGGGCCGCACGATGCAGTTGGCTTCAATACTTTCCCGGCAGACCGTGCGGTTGGCCCCATTTTTCGGCGGAAAACGGCCGTGCGCCTGCGTAGCTTTTTTGTTTGGCTGCTGCTGGCCTTTTTGAAGATTGAACGCAGGCTGCCTGGCTTTTTCTTCTGGTTTGGGAAGGGGCGATTTTCCCGACAGCAGAAGAAAATGGGGAAGATGGAAACGGCCGTTGGAAGATTGGAGAGTGGAGATTAGAGATTGCATGGCCAAATCATTAGCAAGCCATTTTGAAACATATCGCCCGCTGCTCTTTGGGCTGGCCTACCGCATGTTGGGGACGGCATCCGAGGCAGAAGACATTGTGCAGGATGTCTATTTGCGGGCGCGGGAAGTGCCAATTGCCCAAGTGAAAAATGCGAAGGCGTATCTAACGACGATTGCTACCCGCCTTAGTCTGAACCGACTCCAGTCGGCCAGCCAGCAGCGCGAAACGTACCTCGGCCCTTGGCTGCCGGAGCCGGTGCTGACCACCCATTTGCCTGAGTTAACTACCCCACAAGAACAAATGATTTTGCATGATTCAATTTCCATTGCCTTCCTGACGCTGTTGGAGAAGCTGTCTCCAGCGGAGCGCGCGATCTTCTTGCTGCATGAAGTCTTTGCGTACAGTTACGGTGAAATTGGGGAAATGCTGGAGAAATCAGATGCGGCTTGCCGTCAGTTGGGGCGGCGGGCACGACAACACATTGCTACCAGCCGCGCCCGCTTCGATAGCAATCCAGCTGACCATGAGCGACTGCTGCAGGGCTTTTTGCAGGTGGTGGAGGTTGGGGATTTTGCTGGATTTTTGGCGATGCTAACGGAAGACGTGACGCTGATGCCAGACGGTGGTGGCGAACGTGGCGCGGCTATTCGAGTATTGCGCGGTCAGCAATCTGTAAGCCAATTTATGATGGGGGTGCGAAAGCTATCGCCGCCAAACCTGGAAGCCAAAATTGTGTCGCTAAACGGCCGTCCTACAATCCTGCTCACGGCCAGTGGCAAACCGTTTGTGGTGATTTGTGTGTATGCGGTAGACGGCCGTATTGCTCTCATTCAGCTTATTGCCGGGAAGAAGCTGGCACATTTACGAATTTAATCTTAATCGTCCTGGCCGAAGTAGGCATTCCAGGCGTCTAAATCTTCGTTGCTAAGTTCGTGAGGGTTGGAGGATTTTTTCTTTTTAGCAGCTGGTTTTCTAGTCTTTGGTTTATCAGCGGTTGGTTTGTTGGTGGTTGGTGCTGCCTGCTTGGGTTCGCCGCCGAAGAGGGTGAGCCATTCGCGCAGTTCCTCATCGCTCAGTTCAGGATTTTTGCGGTCGCTGCTGGCTGGCGGTTTTGGGGTGGCTGGTTCGGCTTCCGGTTCTGGCTCTGGTTCGGGGAGGGGGCGATTGGGAGGGATTGGTTTGGGGCGGTTGCGGAGCGCATTTTCATCCACAGGGCCGAACAGGTCGAGCCACTGTTCAACTTCTGCATCGCTAATGATAGGATCGTCATCCGTGACGGTGGGACCAGGCAAGATGTGTTCTTCTTTGTCGCCATTGAGGCGGTGAGCAAACTGCTCGCTGCGAATGTGGGGCATTTTTCGCTTCTTGGCGGCGTTGATGATTTCTTGGTCGCTACTGACGAGGCGGTATTCGGGTGGGTTGTTGACGCGGTTGATGCGGGCGATGATGAGGGAATCGGCCGTTTTGCCTTTGGAGACAAATATCACTTTGACTTGTGAGTTGGAGAGGTTGACGTTGTGGCCACCGGGGATGCCGCCATCAAAATAGACGGTGACGACGCGCTTGATAGATACGGCCGTCCACTGCCGCAGCTTCAAAATCAGTTGAATTTCATCGTCGGGGTCGCTCAAATCAATGTCTGGCAGTTTGGCAATGAGGTTGTGGCCGTCAATTAGGTAGTGCATGGGATTAAGTTTGCAAGTGTGCAGGTTTGCCTGTTCGGCTTATTTTAACACCAGCGGGAGAAATTGTTTATTGGAAAGTTGTGAGAGATCAATGTACCAGGAAACGGCCGTTGCCTCCGATCTAAAAAAATCTTGCAGCATCCCGGCCACTTTAGCCGCGCCATCATCAGAAGGATGGGTGCCGTCTCCCACAAAATCGCTGCACAGCCAGGTGAGGCCGTCGCTGCGTGGCATGAGGCCATCTGCCCAAAGATACGGCCCCCAAGCCAGCCACGGCGCATTCACTGTTCCCAACATCGGATCATAGTTCAGGTCTGGATTGCCGTTAATTTGCTCTTCAATGAGCCACTTGACGGCAAAGCCGCTTTGGTACGCTTCTGGCTCCGGGCTGAGGTCGGTAGAGGCGTAGCCAGCGTAAATGCGGCTGGAGAGGTAGATGATTTTCAGATTGGGGAAGCGGTCTTTGGCAATTTGCACGATGCTTTGCAACTGGTTCTGTAAAATTTCGGCATCGGTAGGGAAAATTTCGCTGGGATCAACATCGCTGCGAACCTGCTTGAGCCAGATGATTTGCACCTGCTGCGGTGTCAGGCCGTCCATTGCCAGCCGCTGATCCACATTGGGCCAGAAATCATCGGTGGGGTTTGAGATTTTTTCTGTTGTTTTGCCGCCTTGCGCTCCGTTGAGAATAGCGACGTTGGCGGCGCGCAGTGAGTGATTTTCTGCCAGGCTCATAAATGCCTGGAACTCCTGGGACGTGTTGGACATGCCGATAGAGACGAGGACGATACGGCCGTTTCCCACATCCACTTGCCCGGCACTGTTCAATGGCTGGATGCTGTTGGCAATCGCCAAACCGGCTGCGGCGTGGGCAGTGGGTATCTCGTTGCTGCCGTTGGGGTATAGGCCGCCCTGACTGCCCAAGTGTGTTCCCGCGCCTAAATCATTCAGCGGCACAAAGCCCACCGAGGTGACGCTACATTCCGAGGCAAACGTTTGGCTGGGGTGAGGGATGGCAAGGGTGAGCAGGGTAAGTGCTAAGAGTAGAAGAGTGAGTTTGGCTTGGTTTGGCATATACCGAAATGAGTGTGTGTTTTTACCTCCATATTTCAACCTGAAATTCAGGGAAAAACGCCCTAAATTTTTCGAGGATTTCTCTCCTTAAAGAATCCATTTCATGGCAGGCGTTTGACGATAAAAAGTAAACAGGACAATCTTCACGACCACAGCCACAAGCTCTAATTGCACCGATTCTCAAAAGATTTTCAAACGAAGCACGCAGCTTTTGTAGATCAACTACAATCTCTCTCAAAGTGTCTCGTACTTCTATGTCTCGGATCTCGTTTAGAGGAGGAAATCTCTTGATTATGGTTCCATCACGGAGCCTGTGAATTCCTGTTTGGAGAGCTTCAATGGTGTCGCCGATGGCCTTTTTGAAATGCGGCAAGTTGCTTTCGCGATAGAAAGGAGTTGTAAAGGCAGGTCTGTCAAAACAGGAAGCATAAGCTGTAAGTATCTTGTTATCGTCGAATTTTTCGTCTTTTAGAATAAAAGCAGAAATTTCTGACACACTTTCGGGGAAAGCTTCTCCTTCACAAAATCTACGAATAAGAGAAGGAGTGTCCTTTCGAAGCCTTTCTTCAAATTCGGTTCCGCTCCAGATTTCCACGGCGAATATGCCTTTACTTTTTGCATATTCGTCAATACGATTTCTCATATTAGCTGAAATCTTCCCTCCAATAATTAAAACAAACTTGCTCGGCACCTGATTAGGCCCAGAACATATCTTATCAATGTCTTCTTTAGCTTTTTTAAATGTAAGTCTTTGATGATTGGCACATTGATAACAGATGGTAGAAATCCGATGTCGATTTGATAAAACTCCCCAAATGTCCCTTCCACGATCCGAACCAAGTTGTCCGTACCACTCAATCAAATCCCATTCTTCTGTACGAAGGAGATAGGCGAATGCTAAACGCTCGAACTCATAACCGCTACGATCTTCAAAATGGATAGGTTGTACGATTATTTCTGGCATCAAAAATTCCCCAAAGTTGACTCAGAACTTATAGTTAGAATCTACCAAAAGTTGATTAAGGTAAGGTTCGACTTGCCAAAATTGTTGGAGTTGAGTGTATTCGGCCATTGCTTGCCCTGAGTTTGCCGAAGGGGCCGTTTCTCCCCCGCTATCACCTTTCTTCACAGCCCGCAAAAGCAGATTTTTGGGCGTGTGGTCTGGCGAAATGAACTCCATCGCCGACACTTGGTAGCCGTGCATCCGCAGAATGGCGGCGCGGAAGGCGTCGGTGAGGATGTCGCCCAGGCGTTCGTGCAGCAGGTTATGGCGCAAAACGACTAGACCAAAGCAACCTGTAATCGTTTGCCGAGGGCGAGGGCTGCTTTTTCAAGCGTGGTCAGCGTAGCAGATTCATTACTTGGGTCGAGCAATCTGTCCACAGCGGCACGGCTAGTTTGCATTCGCCTCGCCATCTCCGCTTTTGACAATCTTTGTTGTTCCATTAGCTGAGAGATTTGGAAAGCAATAACGCGCTTGATGGCAACCGCTTCTGCCTCAGCTAAAAGGCCTTCCTCCGCTAAAAAATCATCCAACGTGTCACCGATATGTTTCTCGTCCATATTTATCCTCGCAGTACCTTCAGACGCTGTTTTGCCAGTTGTAGATCACTTTTAGGCGTTTTTTGTGATTTCTTAATGAAGCCATGTAGCAAAATCATTCTGTCGCCATCAACGGTAAAAATAACTCTAGCGATACGGTTCTGGATTCTGGAGCGTACTTCCCATAAGTCTCGTTCTAGCTTGCGAATAAGTGGCATACCAAGCGGCCAACCAAATTGGGCAGTTTTTAGATCGTTGCCAATAACTTTTCTATCTTCGACGGGCAATCCTTTTAACCAATCACGAACAGGCTGCTTATTATTGGCTGTTTTGAAAAAGTAGACCTGTAAGCGCGGTTCGCCATTCATGCTGCGAGTGTATCATTTTTGGTACGCTTGAGCAAGATAAGAATGCAGCGGTTTTCACAATTTGATTGAGAGGAGTTGAGCAAGGTATGGTTCGACTTGCCAATATTGTTGAAGTTGGGCGTATTCAGCAACTGCTTGCCCTGAGTTTGCCGAAGGGGCCGTTTCCACTCCCACATTATACCCCTTCCTCACCGCCCGCAATAGCAAATTCTTGGGCGTGTGGTCTGGCGAAATGAACTCCATTGCCGACACTTGGTAGCCGTGCATCCGCAAAATGGCGGCGCGGAAGGCGTCGGTGAGGATGTCGCCCAGCCGCTCATGCAGCAGATTGTGGCGCATCACGGCGTTAAATTCAGAGGGAGACGGCCGTTCCTTTAACTGCACCTGCAAATGATGATGACAGCATGGCGCGGCAATAATCACCTCGCTTTGCCAGCGAATGCCTTGCGCCAGCGTGTCGTCGGTGGCTGTGTCGCAAGCGTGCAGCGCCACCACAATGTCCGGCGGGTGGTCGGTTTGGTAATCAACAATCATGCCCTGCTCAAATGTTAAACTGTCCCAACCGAGTTGAGCAGCAATCTTTTTGTTTTTGGCGATTAGCTTCTCCTGCCCGTCTACGCCGACGATGCGGGCTTGCTTGCCCAGAATGTTGTGCAAATAATGGTAAGCGGCAAATGTCAGGTACGCGCTACCGCAGCCAAAATCAATCATGCGGATCGGTTCTGGCAGGGCGGCAATCGCGTCAATCTCATCCAGAATTTTGAGGAAGGCGTTGATTTGCTGGAACTTGGCGCGGTGATTGGCTTTGACACGGCCGTCCTTCCGCATCACTCCCATCACTTTCAAAAATGGAATATCTTCGCCCTCAGACAAAATCGTGTTTTTACGCCGATCGTGCGCCAGATCAACTGTCTGCGGCTTTTCCGTCGCCTTGCGATTGATGATCGGTTTCCCCTTTTTGCTCAAATTGATTTGAATCGTTTCGGTTTGGGTGATGATGTGGAAGTTGCGGAAAGGGAGGTTGAGGGCGGCGGTGAGGTGGGAAACGGCCGTTTCCCCTACATAATTCTTCACAATGTTCTGTTTGGCATCAAAAAAGGAAAATTGCAAATGCCGCTTGCCCCGTACTTCCACCGGGCGCAGCTCCAGCCGCTGCCAACGAATCGTCTGCCCCCGCTGCCGCCCGCTAAAGGTGGCTCGCACAAAGTTAGCTTCGTTTAAAACGGCCTCGCGTATTGTCTTTTGGTAATCGGTCATATTTTGCTGATGTCATACCCGCGCAGGCGGGTATCCATTTCCCAAAGCGTGGATTGCCGCCTGCGTGGCAATGACAGTGTAGGTTGTTAAGCCTCGACCATCCTCAAAAATCTCTGTGTTCTCTGTGGCTAAAGAATTTCCAAATTGGCAAAGCTAGCCGCCAGCCGCTTCACGCCCACATCGGCAAAGGCCACCGACACTTCCTCATCGTTGCCCGTCAGCTTGCTCTCGATGACCGTGCCCTCGCCAAACTTTTTGTGGCGCACTTTTTGGCCTGTTTTGTACCTCGCCACTTGCGGGCCGGATGGTTCAAGCGCGTCCCCCTGATGGCGGGGTTGTGGCAGGTTTGATGGACGGTTAGCGATTCGTGATTGGTTGCTGGTTTGGGTGTTGTCTGCCCAGGAATAGCTTTTTCGGCTGACAGGGCGAGAGGCACCACGATTTGATGACCGACGGCCGCTTGATGAGCGATTTGAGCCAGATGAAGATGACCAGTTCCAACTGCTTGCCTGTTGAAATGTGGATTCGCGCCGCTGTTTGGCGGTGCCACCTTCGGTTAAATTCATCGGAATGTCCTGCAAAAAGCGGGAGGGGATAGCCACCTCTGTTTGGCCGAAAAAGGTGCGGCGGAAGGCGTGGGTGATGTACAAAACATCTTTGGCGCGGGTAAGGCCCACATAAAACAGACGCCGCTCTTCAGCCATCGATTCGCTATCTTCCATCGAGCGGCTGTGGGGCAGCACGCCATCTTCCAGCCCGGTGAGGAACACCACGGGAAACTCTAGCCCTTTGGCCGCGTGCAGCGTTAGCAGCGTTACCGCTTTGGGGTCGTCTTCCAGATCGTCCGTCTCGGAGACGAGGGCCACTTGCTCAAGAAATTCACCCAGCGTCAATCCCTCGCTCATCAGGGCCACACCGCGCAGTTCCATCACGTTAGCCCAGCGATCTCGCGCTTCGTCTATGTCTTTGGCACTGTTTTCGATGTAGTCGCGGTAATTGGTTTGCTCCAAAATCAAATCAAGCAGGTCGCCGACGGTGGCCGAATCCCGCACCACAAGCCAGGCGTTGAGCATGTTACCAAAGTTACTGAGTGCGTTGAAGGCACGGCCCCGGAATGAATGCTGCAAGTCGGGGTCCGTTGCCAGCCGCACCACCGCCTCGCTGGGAGACATGCTGTTGTAGAATGCCCACTCCTGCAAATTTTGTTGCGTTTTGGCTCCAATGCCGCGTGTGGGCGTGTTGATGACGCGGGCTAAGCTCACAGAATCGAGCGGATTATGCACTAGTCGCAGGTAGGCAATGACGTCCTTCACTTCACGCCGCTTGTAAAATTGGGTTGCGCCTACCAGCTTGTACGGCATCTGAGCGCGAATAAACGCTTCTTCCAGCGTGCGGGATTGAGCGTTGGTGCGGTACATTACCGCCATTTCACCCGGCGAGTAGCCTTGCAGTCGCAAATTTTGAATTTGGCTCAGCACCACGTCTGCTTCTTCCCGCTCGTCGTACACTTCGCGCACGGTGATTTTTTCGCCGCCTGCGCGGGTGGTGAACAGCTCTTTGTGGACGCGGTTTTTGTTTCGCTTAATGACTGCTTTGGCCACGTCCAAAATGACTTGGGTGGAGCGGTAATTTTGCTCCAGCAGGATCAGTTCTGCGTCCGGGTACGTTTCGCGGAATTTGTTGATGTTGCGGTAATCAGCCCCGCGCCATTTGTAGATGGATTGGTCGGAGTCGCCCACGGCGAAGATGTTGTGTCTGGCGGCGGCCAGCCTTTGCAGCAGGCCGTACTGTGCGGTGTTGGTGTCTTGAAACTCATCTACCAAAATGTATTTGTACCGCTCCTGGTATTTTTGCAGCACATCGGGCCGCTGGTCGAACAGGAGAACGGTGTTCATGAGCAGGTCGTCAAAATCCATGGCGTTGTTGGCGATGAGGACTTGTTGGTAACGGCCGTAAACCCGCTTAGTCACTTCGGCAATGTAATTCCCGGCGGCGTACATTTCCGCAGTAATCAGCTCATTTTTGGCATTGCTGATACCGTTGAGCATCTTGTTAACGGGGAACTTTTTGTCGTCCAGGTTCAAATCTTTCAGGGCTTGCTTAACAACTTGCTGCTGATCGGCCGTATCAAAAATGACAAAATCCCGCTGGTACCCCTCTAAATTATCGGTTTCCTGCCGCAAAATGCGGGCGCAGGTGGCGTGGAAAGTGCCCATCGTCAGGCCACGCGGACGGCCGTCTAGCAGTTCTTCAATGCGGTGGTTCATCTCGCGGGCCGCTTTGTTGGTAAAGGTGACGGCCATAATTTGCCACGGGGCTACGTTCATTTCCCGGATCAGGTGGACAATTCGGTGCGTCAGAACGCGGGTTTTGCCGCTGCCCGGCCCGGCTAAAACTAAAATGGGGCCTTCGGGGGCGGTAACGGCCGTAATTTGTGCTTCATTCAAGCCATCAAGGTAAAAAGTCATGAGGTTATTGTAACGTGACACGGGGGGTTCGTCATGTCAAAATGGCGTGGTTGATTTATGAATTGGCACTCAATATCCTAACCCTGCTGAACGGGCTTTGATGATCGCCTGAGCGCGGTCGGCAACCTGAAGTTTGTTGAAAATATTGGAGATATGGTTGCTAACAGTTTTGTTGGTGATGTGCAGCCGGGCGGCAATGTCGCTGTTGCCAACTCCTTGGGCGATGAGTGTCAGGAGTTCCCGTTCGCGCTCGGTGAGTTCTGGGAAAGGGACCACGGCCGTTTCCATTTTTTGCCCTTTCCGAAAAAAAGTTGTCAATTTGCTGGCAATCTTCGGCCCGAATAACGCTTGTCCCTCAGCAACGGCAGTTACGGTTTGCAGCACTTCTGCCTTGTCGGCCCCCTTCAAAATGTAGCCTCGCGCTCCGGCGCACATCGCTGCAAAGAGTGAATCATCATCTTCTAGCATTGTAAGCATAATGATGCCAATCTTTGGCTGGTCTGCCAAAATACGGCGCGTGGCTTCGATGCCGTTCATATCTGGCATTTGAATGTCCATCAAGATGACATCCGGTTTTGTGGATTTTGCTTGAGCGATGGCTTCCTTACCAGTGCCCGCTTCACCAATAACGGCCGTTTCTGGCGCAGCCTGCAATAAAGAAATCAGCCCCTGCCTAAATAAATTATGATCATCTACGACTAAAATGCCAATTGATTGTTTACCCATGATAAATAAATCCTTCCTTTGGGTTAGAAAGGGGCAGTACGGCCGTTACATCCATCCCACCCCCTTCATTTTTCATAACCAACCCCCCCCCCAACTCTTCAGCGCGTTCGCGCATAGAGTGTAAACCTAGTCCAGATTGAAGGTTAGCCGGTAACCCGATGCCATCGTCACTAACTTCGATGCGTAATTGGGATCGGCTTCCAGTCTCCACGCATAAACTCACGTAACACTGCTTCGCCTGAGCATGGCGCACTACATTTGTAATTGCCTCCAGCACAATGCGATACGCGGCCACTTCCACAGCAGCAGAAAGGGCGGGCAGCGGGTCAGGGATAGTCGTAACTTGGATTTGCAGCGGGTGACTGCTATTTAGCTGGGCAATATGCGCTTGCAACGCGCCCACCACACCCAACTCATCGAGCGTTGGCGGACGTAATTCATACACCAGCCGCCGAATGTCAGCCACTGTCTTTTGATTTTGGGATTTTAGAGATTGCAAGAGGTCGGCCGCTGCCTGTGGGTCTGTTTCCAGCAGATCGAGAGCGGTGTCTAAAGCAAAGGTTTGGCTAGCCAGCGTAGGGCCGAGCCCATCATGCAAATCGCGGCGGATGCGGCGGCGTTCTTCCTCACGGGTGAGGACTAATTTTTCACGCGATTGCTGCAAGGCAGTGGCTGAACGTTGCAAAGCGGCCGTCAAACGTACAGAATAAGCCATCGCACCCGCTTGTGCTGCTAGGTGGTTGAGGAGCTGCTGCTCATGAGCAGTAAAAGATTCTCCTGGCGAACGGGGCGACACAACCAGATTCCCCACAGGCTCATTCTGGTAGCGCAGAGGGAGTTCAATTGTATCTGTCACAGCCTTTCCTGTAGCTGCGCCCCCTAATGCTCCTTGCTCGTCGGCCAATTTGACGGCGACATAAGGAAGTTTGAGCGTGTTGGCGATGGTTTGCACGACTGATTGGAGCGTGGCTTCCGGAGTGGCAGTTGTTTGTAGCTGTACTCCCAATTTCGACAGGACTCCATACGGATCGTCTCTATCACCAAACATGAGCCGATTGGCAGCGCGCTGTAGTCGTTCACGAATTGGTTGGAATAGAACTGCTATCAACCCGGTTGCCAAAAGGGAGATTATTAGATTGTTCTGTGATCGCCACAATAGGCTGAAGCCGCCAACTAACAGGGTGTAGGTTAAGAGGATAATAGCTGTTAATCCCCCATAGACCAATGTTCGGTTGATGAGAATGTCAATTTGCCAAAGCCGGTAGCGTAATAAGGCAATCGTGATTGTGATCGGTATAACGACAGGTGCTAAAGCAAGGAACAGAAACCCCAACAAATGGAACGTTGTTGTAAGTAATAAATCGAATTGGGTCAAAATTCCAATTCCTAGCAACCCGCTATTCGCAAATATGAAGCCAAAAATGACCCACTTTGTTTGCTGTTTCTGCACCTCGTTAAAAATAAGCCGATAGCGAAAAAGTTGGGCGATAATTCCAACAATAACGACCAGGACAAAGGTGAAAGCGGGCCAGATGGCTGTTGAACGGTGTAAATTGAGTTGGGGAAAGGGAATCCATAACAGCATAAAAATGAACCAAACAATAAAAAGCAATTTGGACTGTTTGGGGTAAAAACGGCCGTTCGGGAATAAGGTCAAGAAAAGGATTATGGATCCAAACATCCCGATTTGAAAAACGGTAACAGGAATATGCCAAATCGCTGCCAAAACGGGCAAACCAACAATCGCAGGCGTAAATCCAATACCAACTGACAGAAACATCCATGAGGCAACGATACCCATGACATCATTAGATTTTCTTTTAAAAATATACAACCCAACCCCGGCAAATATGACGGCTTGCCCATATGAGGCAAGCAAAACCCACACACCGAAATCCGGGTGGGTGATGAAAATGTTTTCATTTAATAATCGGGAAATAGCCAAATCAGAGAATTGTGAAATTTCGGCCGGATGTAAGAAGGAGCCTAATTTTGCCTGTTCGATTATGCCCATCACAAATAAGATGCTTACCAAAAGCAAATTGATAATCCAGCCGATTCTGAGTTGCTTCACCAACACAGGTTGCGAATTTTTATGAGGGTAGAAAACTGTTTTTTGGACGGGGATTAGGTGATTGACTTTACTATCTAGCCAGCGATGCAACGGCCGTATCCCTAACATGACCACCGCAGTCGCTACCACAACGGCTGCCCCATTGCTTTGCGAACCAACTGCTAATGTGCCGATACCGCCGACAAGGAGAATGTATACGGCCGTTATCAACGCCGTCAATCCGCCATACACCAATGTCCTGTTGAGCAAAATGTCCACGTCCCACAAGCGGTAACGCAAGATAGAAAGCGCCATGGCCGCTGGCAGAGCCAACGCCAAAAGCAGGTAGAGCCCACCTGCCACGAGTGTGAACAGCACTCTGTTTACGGCCGAATTGTTAATGTTGGGATTGTTTATCAGCAGTAAGGCACTGATAATTGAAAAGAACACCAGAATGGCGAATCCAAACAGCACCCACTTCATCTGCTGTTTTTCCAATGGAGTGGCGTGGCGGCGATAGCGTACAACTTGCCCTGCAATTGCCACAGAGAACCAGGCAACGCTAATCAACAACCAAATCGCGTCTTGCCAACTACGCGTATTGGGCAGCACGGCCGTATCGGCCAGCATCAGTGGACTCCTCATGAGTATACCAATCGAGAAGACAGCCCATGATATTAACAGCCACCGCGTCCATTTGGGTTGGAAACGGCCGTTGGGAAAGAGGCAAAAGACCGCCATCAGTATCCCCATAATCATCAGGCGCAGGGCGGATATGGGGAATGCCCACTTTGGATTTGCAAATTGCAGCCCATCAATAAGAGGGGGAACAAGCCCAAACAGCGTGAAACCCAGCGCGACCAGCATGGCAAACCAATCATCTGCCCGCTGCCAAACAATCAACCCTGCGACCAGTAGTGAACCCACAATGACAACCAGTTCCCAGCTAACAAAGTAGATAGCAAAAAAGGTGAGTGATAGCCCCAACGCTTGCAACCCAGCTTCATAGTTATAAATATCACTCCGCAGCATTTCGTAGCGCAGTGGGGTAGCCATGGCGAGCAGAACAACAACGGCCGTTGTTACGACAAACCAAACAGTGCGGAAAACGGCCGTTTGATTAAATTCTTTCAAAAGCAGGATATCTAATCGCTGGTTTTGGTTCTCCATACAATCATCGCCTAAATCGTTTGGCGCATTATAACATCTGCTTCTTCAATGGGTTTGGTTGAAAACAGGATATATCCAATGTATCTATGAGTAGCTTTCTTTGTAGCCTAGCAAGCGACCGATACCGCCCACCAGTTTGATGATGAGTTGAGTAATAGGGATGGGAATATTAGGGGGGTAACTGTCGGCCAGAGGGGCAATGACGGCCAATTGCAGCAGATTGGGCAAACCATTCCTGCCCACCTTGCCCTGCTCTGCTAGCCCAAAAATTGTTTCCCAATAGGTTTGCAGCTGTCCTGGCGGGCGCACATCGGTGATAAAGCGCAACGCTCCATCACCCGCGTTCCAGAAAGTGTGCGGCGTGCCGGATGGAATGTAAACTTCTTCACCCGCACCCAACAGCCGCCGCTCACCGTCCAAAACGACTCCTAGTTGGCCGTCTACAACCTCAAACCGCTCTGCACATTGCGAATGAATATGGAGTGGGATGGCTGGCTTTGTTTCTGGTACTTCTACGGCGTACATGATCTGCAACAGCTTACCGTTGGTCTGATCGGCCGTTTGTAAAAATGTAACCCGGTGTCCAATGGCCGGATTCCTAATTGTTTTGTTCATTTTCCAAATCTCCAATTATTTTTCTGCCACCAACAGGCTGCTGCCGGGTGCCTGCCGCAGTGGGTGAAATTGAATATTCCTAAAATTTGTGTCGTTGAGCAGGTTTGTCAATTCATTGCGGGTGAAGGTACGGCCGTCTGCAAACAGGTAATACATCAGCCCCACCAGCTTGATAATGGCGTTGGTGGCGGAGCCAAACGCTTTGCTCGCCACCTGATCGAAAATAGCGACCTTGGCACCCGGCTTGAGCGCGGCGTGGGCTTTTTGGAGCAATTTTTGATTGGTCTCCAAATCGTAATGGTGCAGCAGATTAAAGAGCAAGATGCCATCCCACGCCGACCCCCATTCTGCTTGCCATAGGTCGGCGGCATACAGGTCTACTCGGTCATCAAGCTCTGCTACCGTCACATTTTGCCGTGCCGTCTCCAAAGCGATTTCGCTATCCATAATGGTGGCACTGAGTTGGCGGTGTGCTTGGCAGAAGTGAATAGTAAACTGGCCGTGCCCGCCACCCACATCCAGCAGCCGGTTGGCCGTTGGCGATAGACCCATCTTTTTGACGATGGCCGGCCCGACGAGATTGGCATTGCCCTGCATCATGCGTTGGTGAGCGTCGCTGAGTCCAGGGGTTGTGGCGGTGAATTGGTAGAAGTCGAACGGCCGTTTTCCACTTCTCACCACCTCCGGCGCATGTGGCCACAGTTCTTGAAAAAAGTTATCAAAGGAGGTCATCGCAGCCGTCATATCCATCATCTTGTTATCGAGGAACCATTTTTCCGTTATGGAGGTATTGTGGTAACGGCCGTTCCGTTCTGCCACATATCCAATCGCGGCTAATGCTTCTAACAAGCGGTGCGTTCCTCGTTCGTGTAGGTTGAGGTGCTGGGCTAACTCGGCGGGGGTAAACGGCCGTTCCGCCAAAGTGGCGAAGAGGTTAAGGTGAACGGCCGTGCTTAAAGTTCGAAAAGCTAACGCCCCGGCCAAATCCAGCATCGGTGCTGGGGCAGCGTTCAACGAAAAAAAGGCCGTGCGTTCCAAAAAGTTGGGTTGAATAGGCATGGTAGTCTCCGGTTATTGGTAATCGGTTATCGGTAGATGGTTGACCGATTACTGAACACTGTACACTTCCCGGCTTCCCACCGTCATGGGGGCAAGCTCCCATATTGGCCGGGAAATCAGAATGCGAGCAGAGACTGTCTGCTCCTTTTGCATACCGGAGGAGATTTTTAAGTGACTACGGTCTTTTTGTTTATCTACCCTAAAGGGATCGAATACCCCGCTGTTTGCGGCGGGATAGTTCATTTGCTTATGCAGAATGGCGTTTGTTCAGCGCACACGGTACGCTGGAGCGATTTTGCTGCTGCGTTTACAAAGTAACGGTTTGCCGAATGGTTCCGGCACGGGGATGAACGGCCGTAATCTCTACTTCCGCCCCTGGTTCTGCCTCAATGACCCACTCTACCTTTGCTCTTTCACTAGTAGAGTCGCCGTTCCAGATGGGGGCGGTGCTTTTGTGGTCTCGCCCGGTTAGCTGGCCGCACACTGTTTTGGGCTTGCCCGTGAGCAATTTTGCGCCTTCTGGCAAGGCAATGTCCACTTCTAGCTGGCGTACCACCTTCATCTTTAGTGCCTGTTTGGTAATGTTGGTAGGGAGCCAGCCGGTGTTTTGGATAACGGCCGTCACCCGATGTACATTCTTTGAATGTTTATTCCCCGAAGACTCTTTTTGTATGCTGTGCCATTCTAATTTTGGCGAAACCAGACAGGAGTAGAGAGCAAAATCGGCTAATGGCGCAATCTCTTTTTCCAGCAGCCTGTATGGTGGGTTGCGCCACGTTACAAAGAAGTCCCAGCCGCCTAGCTCCACCTGGCCGAGCTGCGGATGGTCAAATTCATACCAATCTACATATCCTTTGCCATCCAGCACATCATCATTCCACTTCATGATGGCAAGGTCATCTTCCAGGGGATGCTCGCGGAACCAATCCATATATTTGTAATCGGTAATACCTGCCTGTTGCTGCACGCTCCAAATTTCGCACGTCCAGCCATAGACGCCCAAAAATTCGTACATCCAATCGTCAAACGTGCCTTTGATGTACTCTTTGGGGTCATATTTGAAGTCGTGGAAGACGGAGACGGCTTTGTAGCCAGTCATCTCTTCTGCTTTTTTGCCCAGCTTTTTGTAGGTATACAAATCTTGGGTGGGCAAGGTGTCGTCGGCTCCTTTTGTGGGTGGGCGCAGGTAAACGCCGCTGAAGGTGTGAAAGCTCACCGAGCCGGTAATGTTGGGATGGTCGGCAATGAAGCGCATGGGAGCGGCCGTTTCTGGTTCGCTGCCGGGGTAATCGCCCGCGCCGCGCTGGTTGGGTTCCCAAAAGACGGGGAACTGGCGATTGAGGTCTAGCCCTTGCACTGGTGGCGCAAAGTTGATAGTCAGACCATCATAATTTTGAATTTGGCCTTCAGGGAGCAGGCGGTAAAAGTCACCGCCGGGCGGCTCGTCTGCCTCACGGGGAATCATGAGGCGGGGGTCTTCTGGGTGAATTTTCCAGTTGCCGTTGGGGTCTTTGAGGCGCATTTGCAGGATACGGCCGTCGCCATCCACATCTTCCTGGTGCAGCCCATCTAGTGCATCCATGCGGGGGTACGGCTTGGTACTGCTGCGGATAAATTTAGGCACATCTGCCAATGCCCACTCTGCGCCATCTGGATTTAGACGCGGTACAATGTAAAATGCCCGCGAGTCCAGTGCGTAAGTTACTTTGTCATCTTGGCCGTACTGGGTAAGCAGCTTATGGATGAGGTAGAGCGCAGCGGTTGAGGCGGAAACTTCGGTGGCGTGGATGTTGCCATCGGCCCAGTAAGCCGGCTTTTCATCGTCTGCCCCGGTTTCAAAGTTAGTGAGGATCATGAGCCAGATGTCGCGCCCTTCATAACTCTGACCAATGCTGATGAGCTTGCAAAGTTTGGGGTATGCCTCCGCCCATTGCTTGAGGAAGGCGGTCAGTTCTGCGTAACGGTAGTAGGTATCAAAGCGAATTTCTTGCGACACGAATCACTCCTTTTTTGCGGGATGATGAGATTATAGCTTGAATTAGGTGATTGTCTAACGTATATCGCGTATTCCGTGGTTTTGTTTTTGTGCAATATGGTGCATCGGCGCAAAATATGTGCCAAAAGCGTAAAAAACAAATGAGTAAAGGAATTTAGGATAGAAATGCTATAGACAGACGGCCGTTTCTGGCACAAAATGATAAGTAGGAAAACGGCCGTTGTGTGTTTTTCCCCTCGCTCAAAATAAAGTTTGGTTATTTGCTGTGACTATGAGGTCAAAAGTGTATGAACGGTTTGGAAAACCAACAATCAGACAGAAATCTTCATAACGAAATTGGTATGTTGCGCCAACGCATTGCTGAATTAGAGGCAAACCAGACTGGCCAAGCCTCAACAAACTATGCTGACTTCCTGTTTGAAAACTCTGGTGAAACCATTCTCATCATTGATCCTTACACCATGAAAATTTTAGACGTGAATCCCAATGCTGCCCGAAGGTTAGGTTACCGCCGGTCTGAAATACGCCAAATGTCATTGGATGAGATTGAAATGCCCCGCCTGCTCAATGCAGAAGATGCTGAAACCACCTGGCAATCCTCAGTTTCTGGCACCTACTTTTATGAAGGGCAATATCGGCATAAGGACGGCACGCTGATTCCTGTAGAAGTAAGCAGTCGCCTGGTTTATTGGGAAGGGCAAGACGTGCTCATCAACTTTGCCCGCGATATTCGCTGGCGCAAAGAGGCAGAGCTGGCACTGCGCCAGGTGAACAGCACCCTGGAAAAGCAGGTGCGTGAGCGCACGGTCGAGTTGGCGGCCGAGAAAGAAAAGCTCGAAGCTGTCTTGGGTTCCATTGTCGAAGCCATTGCCATGACCGATACTGAACAGCGAATCCTTTATGTAAACAAAGCATTTGTCTCCATAACTGGCTTTAATCAGGCAGAAGCATTGACGACCCGCTTTGACTCATTTTTTGATCTCTCGGCACAAGACCGGCAAGCGCAAGCAGATGCGTTTGCTTTGGGCATTGCCTGGTCTGGAGAAGTGAAAGGCTGGCGCAAGGACGGCCGTACCTACCCCACAATTTTAACGATAGTTCCCATCCAGAATGATACGGGCCAAATTACGGGCTATGTTACCAGTCATCAAGACATCAGCCGTTTTCAAGCGTTGGACAAAGCGCAGTACAGTTTTATCAATAACGTGACCCATCAATTGCGAACACCCCTTACCAATATCAAGCTATACACCGAACTGCTGGAAGGTGGCCTAGCTAACGGCAAATCACAGCACTATTTACACGTTTTGGCCTCGCAAGCCGAGCGGCTAGAGCATTTAGTGCAAGATATTTTGGAGCTAGCCAGTTTAGATAGCTCTAACAATGTGTTGGCTTGGCGAGAAACTGATGTGGCTGAAATGGTTTTTCAAATGTGTGAAGGGAATCAGGTGCGTGCTCATCAGCGGCAGCAAACGCTTCGCTGTTACATCGAAGAAGGGGTTCCGCCGGTTACGGGTGATCCTGCCCGGTTGCGGCAGGCAGTGGGCGAGCTTCTGGATAATGCACTGGCATACACACCTACAGGTGGGCACATTCAGGTAGAGGTAGCGGCACCTTTTGAAGATAAACGCCAGTGGCTCACCGTTACCGTGTCTGACGACGGGCCTGGCATTTCTGAGGAAGAGCAGAAGCATATTTTTGAGCGGTTTTTCCGGGGTGCATTGGCAGAGCAGGGGCAGCTTTCAGGGACGGGGTTGGGTTTGTGTATAAGCCAACAGATAGCACAGGCGCATCATGGGCACATAACGTTGCATAGCAAGTCTGGTTCAGGTGCTAGCTTTACCATTTGGCTGCCGGTAGATGTGCCTGGATGAACGGCCGTTACCCTGTCTTAAATACCAAGTGAGCGTAATAAACACCACAATTGCACCCAACATTTGCCAGCCGGATGAGAGCCACTCGTTGAGCAGCAAACTACCCACGATTAAGGCGCTAACAAGACGCGTAGCCATCATGCTGCTCACCAGTGGCGCACCTAGCCGCTGAATAGAACGAAGTTGTCCCAAATTAGCCCCCAGCAACACCCCAATAGTAAACAGCCCAAATACGAGCCAGTCGCCCGGTTGTAAATGACACCAATGCCCCCAATCTTCCTGAAAAATGGCGCTGGTAACGCCAGAAAAAAGCGTAAGTGCAGTCAGGTGAACCAACAGCAGCGACTCGCCGGAAGCATGATGTCGTTCAGTGCGCCGGGTGACGAGCATGTACAGTGCTAGAAACAGGCTGCTGGCTACTGCTAAGCTGATGCCTAACCAATCGTTGCGGGCTACGGCCGTTTCTGACGATACAGTTCCCAAATTTCCAGACATAATAAGAACTGCACCCAGTAAGCAAAGCGTCAATGCTTTGAAGGTGTGGCGCGGTAGCTGCTCACGCAGCACCAGGCGACTGAGCAAAGCCACAATGAACGGCGTCATCAGGTAGATAAGCTGGGCGTAAGTGGCCAGAGTGTATCGTGTAGCCAGCAGGTTGGTGATACCACGTAGCACCACTAAGCTGCCAAACAACCACAGCAGCGGCAGCCGAAAGATGCGCCATTCGATTTGCCGCCAGCGTGCGGCTAAAACCAGCAATAGCACCAGACAGTTGCCTATAGCCAGTAGTGACAGGCTGGGTATTTGGCTAACAGTTTGCAGGTAGCGCAAAAATACAGGGTAAGCGCCCCAGCCTAGCTGGGCAATAAGTGCCAGGGTAAGCCATTGCCGTTGGGAGGATGGTTGTTGAGGAGCCATAAGCGGCGGATTATGGCACGGGGTCTAAAGGCTCGCAACCAGACGCGCCAACTCTTTGACAGGGATACGGCCGTTTGCTAGAATCTGAACGCTGTTTTGGCAAAGGCCCCGTTCGTCTAGCGGCCTAGGACGTAGCCCTCTCAAGGCTAAAACACGGGTTCGAGTCCCGTACGGGGCATCACGAGGCTTCATCCGCAGGTGGGTGAAGCCTTTATAGTTTGGATAAATTACATGGCCGCAGTGAAGAATGGCACGCCAGCAGAAGCAGAATTTGAAGTTGTGGATAGCCGTCCACAGTTGAAGGGTGTCTATCAGCCAAACGGCCGTTCCCACCAATCACCCCCTCAGCCAGACCCGGAAACTCAGCCTGAAAGCAATCAGAATTTTCGTGGCAACGGCCGTTTCCGTCGCATCCTCATCTTCTTTGCCCGCGTTATTTTGCATCTCATTATTTGGGATATTTTGGGTGGACGAGTGCCGCTGTTGCGAACGGCCGTACGCCAAAGCCGCCCCCGCCGCTTCCGTCGCTGGTCACGCGCCTTTCGTGAGCTAGCACTGGCTATGGGCGGCGTGATGATCAAGTTGGGGCAGTTCCTTAGCGCCCGCGTGGACATGTTACCCCCGGAAATCACGGAAGAGCTGCAGGGGTTGCAGGATGAAGTGACGCCAGAAGAGACTTGGCGCATCATGTCCGTTATCCGGGCAGAGTTGGGGGATGTGCAAACACGCTTTGCCGAGATTGAGGAAGCGCCAATGGCGGCTGCCTCGTTGGGGCAAACCCATCGCGCTTGGCTGCTGCCAGAAAATGGGGCAGGTTCACAGGGAACGGCCGTTGTCATCAAAGTGCAGCGTCCCAACATTGGTGCTATCGTCGAGACTGATTTGGCAGCTTTGCGAATTGTGGCCCGCTGGACAATGCGCTACCGGCCCATCGCCCGCCGCGCCGACGTACCGGCCCTCATGGAGGAGTTTGCCAAAACGTTATGGGAGGAGTTGGATTACCGCGCCGAGGTAGACAACGCCGAACGCTTTGCTGAGCTGTATGCCAACGATCCGCGAGTTTACATTCCAGCAATGTACCGCCAGCATTGCGCTGATCGGGTCATTGTGATGGAAAATGTAGAAGCTCCCAAAATTACCGACGTGGCGGCGATGGAAGCGGCTGGCATTGACCCTGCTGAGGTGGCCGAGGCATTGCTGGATGTTTATTTTGGTCAGGTTTTCCGCGAGGGATTTTTCCATGCGGATCCGCATCCGGGCAATCTGTTTGTGCGGCCCCGGCCAGACATTCCCTGGCCGCCAGAAGGTGGTGCGGCAGGGCAAGGTGGACGGCCGTTCTGGATAGTCTTCGTTGATTTTGGCATGGTGGGGCGGGTGCCGTCGCTAATGGGCGACAATTTGCGGCAGGTGCTTATTAGCGTGACACAGCGGGACGGCCGTAAGCTGACCGAAGCGTACCAAAATCTGGGTTTCTTCCTGCCCGGTGCTGATCTGGTACGCATTGCCGAGGCGCAAGAGGCGGTGCTGGATCGCATCTGGGGGCGCAATTTGCTTGATTTGGCGCGCCCTGACCCAGCTGAGTTAGAGGAGCTGGGGCAAGAGTTCCGCGATTTACTTTTCGATTTTCCCTTCCAGATTCCACAGGACTTTATTTACCTGGGGCGGGCGATGGGCATCGTGTCTGGCTTGGTGTCTCAGCTAGATGAGCAGATTAACCCCTGGTATTTCATTGAAAAGTATGGCGAGGCGCTAACATCTAGCCAAGAAGGGCAGCGGTTTGGCCTAGAGACGGCCTGGCAGTTGGTACGGCCGTATCTCAACACCCCGGCTCAAATTCAACGGCTACTCAATCTGGCAGAAAACGGCCGTCTCCGCGTGCAGTCGGATCGAGAGGCGTTGCGCCAGTATGAGCGCATCGAAAAGCGAATTGGTCAGCTAGGCTGGAGCATTTTAGGCGCAGCGGGAATGCTCTCCGGTACGCTGGTTTACTTGAATCGCAAAAGAAAGAGGGAGTAGGGCGGGTATGCGAGTAAAGCGAGTTTGCCAGTAGAGAGGACTCGCAAACTCGCCACTTGCACACTCGCAAACTATACCGTCGTATCCTCAACACCCGCTTCTGCGGCCACGCGCTGAACAGCCTCAATACCGCTCTGGCACGTTTGCTTATTGGCATACATCTGGCTCTTGCCGATGACCTGCTTGTTGGCCGCCAGTAAATTGAAGTAAAATTTGCCGTTAGCCGCTTCTTTCATCTCAAATCGGTCGGCACTGGTGCCATTGTTTTTCACTGATTCGATCCCGTTTTTGCAGCTTGCCTTAGACGCATACCCTTGGCTGGACAGGATATTTTGCCCGTTGCGGGCGGTGAGCCGGAAGTAATGCTTTTCGTTGTTGCCTTGATAAATTTGAAATTTGGGGTGTTTCATGAAATCGCTCTCCTTGCGTTGTGGGGGTTACAAAAAGTAATTACTCAATTATCGTTCTCTTTCCTTTGACGCCCTGTCAACCGGTTCGTCACATCATTCTTCTAAAAACTCCGTCTGTACCCAACCCAAGATGCCATTAACGGTGCGAATCTCGCGCCACAGAATGCCGCCTTGGTTGGCACGGCCGTTTTCCAAAATTACTACATCATTGTCCTGCACAATTACCAACTGCTGCCCCCCAGGGGAACGCCGCACCCACAGCGTGCTGCCGTTGGTGCTGATGGTGGCTGTGATGCCCTCGATTGGGGTAGGGGTAATCGTCGGCGTAGGCGTGGTTGTAGGAAGCGGTGTAGAAGTTGCTGTGGCGGTAGGCGCGGTGGTGGCGGTACCTGAACTGCTATTGTTGGGAATAACCGTTTCTGTAATGGTGGTTCCCGGCGTGGCCGATGGCCCTGCTTGTTCAGGCGTTCCGGTTGCGGTGACTTCTTCTGTAGGAACTTCGTCGCTGCTGTCGGATGGCGGCCCGCCAAATGCGCCGCTAGAGGGCGTTTCGGTGGTGAGGTCGGTTGTGGTTTCGGTACGGGTGTTGGTGGTAGGAACGGCCGTTGCTGGCAAATCACCCATCGCGCCCGTATTGGCAGAGGTGGCTACCGCTTCGGCAATTTCGGCCGTGGGCGTCGTGGCCGCTGTCGAGTTACCATTGCTGATCGGCACTCCTGCCAAAAAGAAACCCAGCATAAGAATGAGGCTGGCCAGCGCGTAACCAGTGAACAGCTTTACCCGCAAATCAAGCCGATACCCGGCCAGGCCCAGCCTCAGCAAAGCCCGTGGGGACTGGGCCAAGTAGGCAAAAATGGTCATGAGTAGGGCGAGTACGGCCGTTACGCCCATCCCAATCAACGTCCACATCGGAAAACCCATGCCGCCATTATACATTGACGATTGCTGATTTACGATTTACGATTGGACGCTGGTATAATTCTGTTGGAACTTTTAATCTGGAACTAAAACCTACCCCAAACGGAGTTTTTCTATGACCAATCAATACGATCTTGTCGTTTTAGGCGCAGGGCCAGGGGGCTACGTAGCCGCCATCCGCGCCGCCCAGCTGGGTCTCAAAACCGCCATCATCGAGCGGGAATATTGGGGCGGTGTTTGCCTCAACGTTGGCTGCATCCCCTCCAAAGCGCTGCTCAAAAATGCTGAAATTGCCCACACCTTGCAACACCGCGCCCGCGAATTCGGCTTCTCTTTCACCGATTTGCAGCTAGATTACAGCGTCGCCTTCAAGCGCAGTCGCCAGGTCTCTAGCCGACTGGTGAAGGGTGTACAGTTCCTCATGAAAAAGAACAAAATTGACGTTTTTGAAGGCACGGGCCAGCTGACCGATGCCAACACCGTGCAGGTAAGCCTGAACGACAGTGGCGAGCAGACGATTAGCGGCAAAAACATTATCATCGCCACCGGCGCACGTCCCCGCTCCATTCCTGGCATCGAATTTGATGGCGAGCGCATTATTTCCTACAAAGATGCCATTTTGAGCGATTCGCCGCCGGAGAAGCTCATCATCGTCGGTGGGGGCGTAATTGGCGTGGAGTTTACCTACATGTGGGCCAACTACGGCGTGGATGTCACCATTGTGGAGATGATGGATCGTCTGCTGCCCAATGAAGAGCCAGAAATAAGCAGCGTGCTGGAGAAAGCGTACAAAAAGCTCAAGGTTAAGCTGCACATGAACAGCCGCGTAGACAAAATTGAAACAACTGAAAACGGCATTGCCGTTGCGTTGGCTGATGGCACCAAGCTGGAAGGCGACAAGGTTATGCTGGCCATCAACTTTGCGCCCAACGTGGAAAATATTGGTTTGGAAAGCGCGGGTGTGGCCTTGACGGAGCGCGGCGCGATTGCCATTGATGACCAAATGCGTACTAACGTACCCAACATTTACGCCATCGGCGATGTGGCCACGGAGTATCGGCTGGCGCATATTGCCTCGGCAATGGGTTTGGTGGCGGCTGAGGCAATTGCCGGGCATGAGACACACGCCCTGGATTACCGGATGATGCCCCGTGCTACGTACTGTGTGCCGCAGGTGGCCAGCTTTGGCTACACCGAGGCGCAGGCCAAAGAGGCTGGCTATGAACTCAACGTGGGCCAGTTTCCGTTTCAGGCCAACGGCAAGGCGCTGGGGCTGGGCGAGCGGGAAGGCTTCATCAAAATCATTGCTGACAAGCAGTATGGCGAGATTTTGGGAGCGCATATGGTTGGCCCAGATGTGACGGAGCTGCTGCCGGAGCTAACGCTGGCGCACAATGCGGAGCTAACGGCCGAAGAAATTGCGCGTAACGTCCATGCTCATCCAACTCTCAGCGAAGCGCTGATGGAAGCGGCCCACGCCGTTGAGGGTGAGGCGATTCATATTTAATTTGCCAAAGAGGGCACAGAGATTTAAGAGATTTTGAATAGGCCTGGGAGCGTTGGTTCCTGGGCTTTTTTGTAGGTTTGGGTGGTAGGGTTGGCTCGCAAGCCGCTCCTGCCACTGGGAGATTTCATTGATTTTTCCTGAACAATTTATGACGTTGGTGGAGCGCGGAATTGAAGCTCGACTCCATTTGTTAGATGAGCGTCACGAAACGGCCGTTCGCCTGTTCAATGGCTTTCTGGAGGGGTGTCCGCAGCTCGTGGTGGATCTTTTTGGGGAAACGGCCGTTCTGTATAACTATGCCAACCCACCGGAAGAGCTAGAGGATGTGGTTACGGCCGCTCAGCAACTGCTGCGCCAACAATACCCCTGGCTGCAAGCCATTTTGCTAAAAACCCGGCACGGCTCTGATGCAGAAAAGCGCGGTGTGTTGCTGTGGGGCAGCACGCTCACAACTAAAATTCGTGAGCACGGCGTGCGTTATGCGCTGGATTTGACAATGAACCAGGACACCAGTTTTTACCTGGATACGCGCCTCGTGCGCCGCTGGGCGTTGGACAACCTGGCGGGGAAAGATGTGTTGAACAGTTTTGCCTACACGGGTAGCCTGGGCGTGGCGGCGGCTGCCGAGGCCAACCGCGTCCTGCACACCGACCTGAACAAGCGATTCCTCAACGTGGCAAAGACTTCATATACACTCAATGGCTTTCCGATTGACAAGAAATTGTTCCAGACGGGGGATTTTTGGCGCAAAATGAGCCAGCTCAAGCGGGCAGGGGAGCAGTTTGACTGTGTCTTTCTCGATCCGCCGTTTTTTTCGCAAACGGCCGCAGGCACAGTAGATTTGAATGAAGGGATGGCGAGGCTTGTTAATAAGGTACGGCCGTTAGTCAAACACGGCGGCCACATCATCGCCATCAACAACGCGCTGTACGTGAGCGGAGCCGACTACCTGGCCGAGCTAGAAACCCTCTGCGCCGATGGCTACGTGGAAATTGAACAGCTCCTCTCTGTGCCGGAAGATTGTACTGGCTACCCTCACACCCAAAACACACCACCTATCACCGACTCCGCGCCCTTCAACCACAGCACCAAAATCGCCCTACTCAAAATCTATCACCAAAAGACCTGACAGGTTACTCGTCAACTTCAAGGCACAACCACTTTGTATTGCAAGGTAGGTTGATTGCGAAGTAGGTGCGTAAACCTGTCAGGTCTAACGCACTATTCAATGGGCCCATCAAATATTCTTTCATCAACAGGTCTTTCTGATAAAAGCTCTAGAAGACCAGTAAAAAACTGGTCTTCAGGGATGCCAGATTCTCTAATAATCTGATTAAGCTCTTCATTAGCTTGACTCATGAACTGACCAAGAGATACTTTCCAATGTCGTCCCCCTTCTCTATAAAAAAACATTGCAGTACCATCTGCAAAAGTAACAAGAGCATTTCCGGGATCAATACCTATATCAACTTCATCTATTTCAAAGTTTTCAAGATAGGATAGATCGATCCAGCCTCTTTCAAAAGAAAGGATAATGACGTCTTCACCAGTCAAATTTTCTAACTCTTCAAGGCTGAAGTTATGGCGTAACCTGAGAATAATAAACTTTTCGATAGTCGCTAAAGCGCCAAGTTCTTCACGCTCTAGCGTTAATGCGCCAACCAACAGGTAATCGTACCATTCAACATCTAGTGAAGAGACAACTTCTACGGCACCGTCGCCATCACCATTTTTTGTGGCAGTACGAAACTGCTCAAATACGGCGCGGATGCTCATTTCGTTGTATTCGGCGGTGGCTGTGGCCCACAGTTTGGGTGTGCTTGTGGGGGTAGGTGTTTCTGTCGGTGTGGGCGTTTCGGTGGGTACGGCCGTTGGCGTTAAAGTGTTCGTTGGGGTCGCCGTAGCCATGGGGGTTGCGGTAGGCGTGGCCGTTGACGTTTCTGTTGGGGCTAACGCAACTTCCTCGCTCTCACCTGATTCACCGCTTCCTGAGCAAGCGGACAACATGATACAAAATAATATCCCCAAAATGATCATTCTTTTCATCGAACTATTCTCCAGAGATTTTTGACAAAGAAACAGTGTCACAGTTGGCAAAAAACGCACAAGAATATTATACAGAATTTGGCACTGGCCGAAAATATTGCACGGCTCAAAATTCGCTGCAAGCGGATGCCTGGTGGTTTGAATTTGGCGCAAATGGTAGTGAAGGGCTATTATTTACTCATGTTACGCAGTCCAAGACTACAAAGTCTTACTCAGTCTGGCAAGTACCTGAAATGCGGCCAAGACTTTTGTAGTCTCCCTAGACGAAGTGCGTAACATCAGTTATTTATAATATTCTTTTAACACGTATTGTTAGTTTGCTCAATCAAAGTATGTAAAAACGATTTGAGCATTCACAGGATCACACCTGCAGCATCGCATATATTTATGTCGCAAGAATCCCCCAATAAACAAACAGAGTTGTTATCGGATCCTGCGCTTGATCACTTACTTACAGGTGAGCTAGCGTATCGCCCTGTGCCGCATGACAAGGTGGATGAACAGCAACTTCCCGTCTGGCAGGTGCGTTTTCTGCTCACTTCTGATAAACAGCAAGAATTTGGCTTGTCAATTAACGGCGAAATTCATTTGGGTCGTGGCAAAAACGAGAAGGATCTGATTGATTTGACTCCGTATGGTGCTGAAAAATCAGGTGTTTCTCGGCGGCATGTGGCATTACGTCCCACGCCAACCAATTTGTTTGTGGTAGATTTAGGCAGCACAAACGGCACACGACGCAACGGCCGTTCCATTGGGCACAACACTCCCTACGCATTGGCCGATGGCGACACGCTATCGTTGGGCAACCTGGAGCTGGCGGTGCAAATTGTTAAACGGCCGTATCTGCGAACGGCTCCCCTAAAAACCCGTCCCGATTTGGTAGAAGCCCTGTCCCAAATTGGGAAAGCAATTACCACTCAGCTAAATTTAGATGAGGTGCTGAACCAAGTTGTCACCACCGCTATGAGCCTGACGTCCGCTGGCGAAACTTCTATCTGGCTGGTGGATGAAGCCACCGGGGAGCTGTTTTTGGAAGCCCGCCGGGGCATGGATGATGCCCGCCTGCGCCGCACGCGGATGCCGATTGACGCTGATACCCCTGCCGGACGCGTCATCAAAACTGGCAAGCCACTACGAACAAGCTCAGAGCCAGGTGAAGCGTCCCAGCAAATTATGACGGGGTATTTGGTAGAAGCCCTGGCCTATGTGCCAGTCTCGCTGGGTGGCATCACGTTTGGCGTGCTAGCCTCGGCACACCAGGAGCCGGGTAAATCGTTTGATGACCAAGATGAACGCCTGCTGAGTGCCATTGCCGATTATGCCGCTATTGCCATCCAAAACGCCCGCCTTTACCGTGCCACAGACAAAGCATTGAGTCAGCGCGTGCGAGAGTTGGCGGCACTTAATGAGCTGTCACGCACAGTGTCTGCCTCTTTAAATATGGAAGAGGTGTACAAAGTGTTGGTGGAGCAGGTAAAACGTCACATGCCGGTGGCAGACTTGCATATTTATTTACGAGATGAGCGGAATCCGATTTTACGGCCGTTTGGCGACACGTCAGAACTGCCAATTTATCCTTTAGGGCGGGGCATTTTGGGGCAAGTAGTTTCTCAGGGTGAATCTATCATAACGAACAATATATCCAATTACCCAGGGTTTGATGAGCAGCTTGACCTTATTACATCGCAAGCCAATGTGCCGGTGGCCGCTGTTCCCCTCAAAGTTCAAGGGGAGGTTGTTGGCGTTTTGGTACTGCACAGCCAGCCTGGTTCGCTTTTTTCAGAAGAAGATGCGGCTTTATTGCGTTCATTTGCGCTGCCTGTGGCTACGGCCGTTGAAAATGCTCGCCTTTATGCCAATGTGGAACGCCAACGGGGTGCCATCATGGCCATGGGCAATACGCTTTCAGAACCGCTAACCATTTTAGATGATGTTGGTCGCATCCTAGTTTCCAACGACGCTGCCCAACGGTTGCTTAAAGCCAACATGTCCCAATTTTTTGAGGCGATTTCCAGCAGCGTTGGTCGTACCGTAGAAGTGAAAATTGGCGATGAAACCTATCTTTCTACCACGGAACATGTGGATGGCATAGGCACCATCGCCATGATGCAAGACATTACCTACGTAAAACAGCTAGAAGAAGACCGCTCTGAATTTATGCACATGCTGTCTCATGATCTCAAAAACCCGCTGATGGCGGTGACGGGCTATGCCAATTTGCTAGAGCGTACGGAGCCGCTGGGCGATAAAGGCAAGCGGTTCCTTTCAGAGATTAACGTGGCAGCCGACCGAATGCTGGACATGATTACCCACCTCCTGGATACAGTAGATCAGGAAGATGCAATCCAGCTATCGCAAGAGCTGGTTGATCTGGAAGATGTGACGGCTCAAGTACTGCGCGATACCGAAGGTGTGGCGTTGAGCAAGACGATTGAGGTAACGGCCGTTACCAACGGTACCCCCTACACAATCAGCGGTGATGGCCTGCGCCTATACCACATGCTCCTGAACTTGGTAGATAATGCCATCAAATATTCTCCCGAAGCGACGCAGGTAATGGTCACTACAACCTATAGCGATGCGTCGGTTGTGGTTCAGGTGGCTGACCAGGGGCCAGGTATTCCAGAAAAAGATTTACCACATGTATTCGATAAATTCTTCCGAGGGATTCAAGAAGGATTGAGCGCCAAAGGCTCTGGGGTGGGGCTGTCTGCGGTGAAGGGGATTGTAACGGCGCATCGTGGCACCATTCAAGTGGAAAATTTGCCGGGGCAAGGTGCCTGTTTTACCGTTGAGCTACCTACCCAGCCGCCCCCCGAAGCATAGAATCCCCTGCCTACAAGCCATTTTTCACGGTTTACACACAACTTTCTCTATCTTTATTGCCACCGTAAGCAGTTTTGGTTACGCTTGGTAGCATGATTGCCTCAACTTTTGACCAACAGATTGAACGCGCCCGCATCGCCACGCGAGACGGCCGTTTGTGGGAGGCTGTTGATCAATACACCCAGCTTTTGGCCGAGACTGATCCCCAAACAGAAGATAGCAACGTTAAAAATGCACGTCTTATCAGCCTGAAAGAGCGGGGGGATTTGCTAAGTGAATTGGGCGAGCAGGTGGCGGCTTTGGCTGCGTATGAGCAATATTATTTGGAAGCGGGCAGCAGCCAGCACGCTGTGGAAGCATTGGTGTTAATTGGCAATCGGTCACGGGGGTTGGGGCAGTACGGCCGTTCGCTCAAAGCATGTCAGGAAGCCCTCGATTTATCTACCGCACTCAACTACACCTCTGGCCGGGCCAAGACCCTGGCTGCTCTGGGGGGCACCTACCTGGTGCAAGGCGAAACAAACCAGGCTTCCTACTGCCTTAACCAGGCCAACGCCCTGTTTGAACAGCTCGACGACATCAAAGGCCAGGTACAGTCCAGTAATCGGATCGGTATTGCTTACGCCACGGCTGGCCACCTGCACAAAGCTATTCAGGCGTTTGAAAAAAGTCTCGATTTAGGACGACAGGTAGGGCGGCGCAGCAGCCTCGTTTCGGCACTGAACAATCTGGGCGAGTGTTACCAACTGCTTTACGCAACCGAGCTGGCGCTGGAATGCCATCAAGAAGGGTTAGCCCTGGCCGAAGCAGCCCAATTTCGCGTATTGGAGGCGGATTTATGCCGCAATATGGGGCTAAATCTGGCACAAAAAGAGGCCTGGGCAGAGAGTCTGGAGTTTTTGCACCGCGCCCATGATCTGGCTCAGGCAGCCAAATCGCCTGAAATTGATCTGCATGTACTGTACGCGCTGGCACACGTATATTTGGCTCAGGGAGATTTAGCCGGCCAGCAATATGCTGAGGCACTGCTGGAAGTCACCAGCCAACCGGATCAATCGCGCTGGCATCGTGCGAATGGCCTGTTTGCCCTGGGAAGATACGAGAAGCTCAAGGGGAAGGAGGCATTGGCAGAAGAGCTGTGGCAGCAGGCGATCTTTTTGGCACATGAAATGGAAAACAAGATGCTGCTTTGGCAGCTACATGCCGCGCTGGCTCAAATTGCTGCCAATAATAGCCTAGCCTCGGTGCATAATCGCATTGCGGCTGAAGTTATTTTACAAATTGCCGAACCGTTTACAGATGAGGTCTTAAAGGCAAAATTTTTAGCGGCTCCGCCGGTAACGGCCGTTCTCAACCAACTTCCCCCAGAAAAGTAGCAAGTATACCTATTTCCCGATTCCGTTAAACAAATCTTTTTCGCGGAAGCCCTCTGGCGTGGGGGGATGAGCGCGAATGTACGTATCGCGGGCCAGCAGCCGCTTTTGGATACTGACCGGTATCCAGCCCAATGCGCCGCCACCCCCCTGGCTGGCATGGGCAGCACTTGCTTCGCGCTTTACGTCCCAATAATCCCGATAATTGATGAAAGCATGTAGCTTTTTGCGGGCTACACCAACGCGGGTCATATCAATATCTTTATTACGGCCGAATTTAGTAGGGTCTTGGCCGCGCAGTCGGAACAAAAAGATGAGAACCTTCACCCAGGTGTTGGGGAAGGCGGTAAAGTAGAGTCGTTGGGGTTGGTACGGCGCAGGCCCAATTTCTGGATATTGTTTGGGGTCGCCAGCGGCATGGAAGGCTGGGACGGTGATTTTCCAGCATTGGATGTGGTCAGGATGAAAGTAGCCGCCTGTTTCATCGTGGGTAACAATGACCTGCGGCCGTAGCTCCCGGATGAGCTTCACCACGCGCCCAATTGCCTCCTGCTCATCTGCTTGCACAAAGGCATCAGGGTGTTCGTTGGCGGGATCGCCAATGTAGCCCGAATCCCGGTAGCTCAATGTGTGTAATGTGCCGCCGAGGATGGAAACGGCCGTTTCTAACTCTTTGGCGCGCACTTCAGCCAGCTTTTCGCGGGCATCTTCATATCCTTCGGCCACGGAGCCGGCCGCACCGTCGGTGGCGATGGCGATGTGAACATCTACACCTTCCGCCGCATAGCGGGCAAACGTGCCCCCTGGGCCAAAAGATTCATCATCGGGGTGGGCTAGCACAGCAAGTAAAGTTCGTTTGGTCATAGGTTATTCAGTGTGGAACGTTTGCATCATCGGCAGAAGAGGAACCAGTTGCGCGGTTTGTAGCGGGTGGCGGGTGTTGGGCAGCACCAGCAGTTGGCCTTGTGGCAAGGCGCGACTCAGGCGGAACGCTTCAGGCAGCAGTACTAGCTCGTCTCGGTCGCCCACACTCACCAGCACGGGAGCTTGTACATTTTTCAGCAGCCGTTCCGCAATGCCACCTTCTACCAGCCCAGCAGTGAGGGCAGCTGCTTGCCGCACCAGGGTGCGCCACTGCCGACCCCCATGGTCCTTCACGAGTTGATCGGCGTAGGTGGGTACTTTTTCGGCCATCACGTCAGGGTCTAGCTGTTGCTGCATCTTGGCGGCGGCTTCGGCCGTCCAGTAAAACTTGGTGCCGTGCATGAGCAAGGTAGCCACGCGGCGAGGTTGGCGCATGGCCAGCATCAAGCCCAGGTAGCCGCCTAAGCTGTAACCAGCAATGTGCAGGCGTTCAACATTTAATGAATCCAGCAAGCCAATCAGATCATCGGCCATTTGGGTAACGTTGAGTGCGGGGGCGTTGTTTTGGGAACGGCCGTGTCCCCTTAAATCTACCAACAGGAGCCGATAACTTTCTGACAGCGGCTTTAGAAACGGCCGCCACTGGCTGCTGATGGCTCCCAATAAGCCGGGAAGCAGTAGCATATAAGGTTTGTTTGGGTCGGCGCTGCCGTATTGTTCATAATTAATATCGGAGCCGTCGGGGGCTGTCCAGGTTGTCATATTACACGTCCTTCTGCATGAATGATTCCGTTACATTTTACCCAACGCGACCACAAAACCAATGGCGTGGGTGTCTGTGTGGGAGAGGCTAATGTCCCACTGTACCAATCCTTTGCTGCTGGCCAACTCGTGAGCGCGATTGTGCAGATGCAGTTGTGGCTTGCCGCGTTCGTCGCACATCACCTCCACATCGGTCCAATTAATATCGCCGATTCCTGTTCCCAATGCCTTGCCTACCGCCTCTTTAACTGCAAAACGACCGGCCAGGCTGGGGAGACGGCCGTTGCAATATCCAATCTCCTGCGCCGTAAAAAAGCGGCGCAAAAAGCGGTCGCCGTGGCGAGCAATGCCGCGCTCAATGCGAGCTATTTCGATCATATCTACGCCAACGGCTAACATATCATTCTCATCTATGAGGACTGGCAGTCCTCGGTTCAATTAACTGAATTGTTGTCTCACAGGACTGCCAGTCCGGTGCTCCTAAATATCTAGCCCAGCGACGGCGATACCTAAATGCTCCGTGCTGAGATATTTTTGCGCCGCAGCCTGCACATCTTCTGGCGTGATAGCGCGTACCAAGTTTGGATATTCCAGCAGATAATCCAGCCCCCAGCCGTACAGCTCCATGTCGGTGATGACATTGGCGATGCCGCTGTTGGTTTCTAGCCCGACGGGCATGGAACCGATGCGGTACGCCTGACTGTCGCCCAGTTCTTCAGCGGGAACGGGTTCGTTTTGGATGCGGGTAATTTCGTCGAGGATGCTGTTGGTGGCCTGTTCTACCTTGTCTGGGGCAACGCCAGCGGCGGCTAGCCAGGCACCAGGGCCAAGCCCGCCTTGCAGGCTGCTGTAGGCGTAGTAGGCCAACCCTTGCGCCTCGCGCACGTTTTTGCCAATACGCCCCATCATGCCAAAGACGCCCAGGACGGTGTTCATGAGGCTGGCGGCTAAATAATCTGGCGCGTTGCGGGTGGGGCCGGGGCGGCCGAGGGCGATGTCGCTTTGGTATTTGTCTGGCATGACGTGGTGATGGTAGAAACGGCCGTTCACCATTTCCAACTTTGGCAGTGTAGGCATCGTTAGCTGTCCCTCGTTGCCCCAATCGCCCAGCGTCTGTGATACTTTGGCCACGGCCTGGGCAGGCGTTAATGCCCCCACAATGCAGATAACCATGCCGGTGGGGCCAAAATAATTTTTGTGAAAGTTCTGCACGTCAGCCACGCCTAGGCTGGGAACGGTTTGCAGAGAGCCATTTTGGGAACGGCCGTAGGGATGGTTGGGGTAAATCAGCTCTCGCAGGGTACGGCTGGCCATCTGCTGGGTATCGTTGGCGCGCATTTGCAGCCCGGTGATAATTTGCCCCTTGAGCTGGTTCAGCAGCGGCTCCGGGAAGGTGGGTTGGCGCATCACATCGGCCAGCAGGTTCAGCAGCAGATCGGCATCTTCAGCCAGGGCATGGGCTGAAAAGGAAGTGAGATGGTAGCCGCCGCTAAAGCTCACCTCTGCGCCAACAGATTCCAGCTTTTCGTAAATATCGTCGAAGCTGTGGTTTTGGCTGCCGCGCATGAGGGATACGGCCGTAAAGTTAGCCAATCCGCTCTGTTCTGGTGACTCCGCCAGCGCCCCAGCGGGCAAATATCCCTCAATCATCACCGATTGAGAGCCGGGGCGTTCATAAACGAGCACCGTAATGCCGTTGGGCAATGTTTCCCGGTGGATCGTTTGGCTGCTGGGGTAGTTGTGGGAGTTAGTCATAGTTTCAAGTTTGCCAGTTTGCAAGTAGGCGAGTCGGTGAGTTTGTCTGTTACTCGCAAACTCGCCACTCGCTGGATGATAACATTCACGCTGCGCCCCACCAAATACCAGTGCATTCTGGCAAGATAATCATCTGGTCGGCCAGGATGCGGTCGGCTAGCTCGTCGCCGAAGAAAAAGCGGGTAAGATGGGCGCCTTCTTCGGGGGAGTTGAACTTGTAGTCGGTGCGAATCCAGGTGTGGTTGAGTTGGTACGTTTGGGTCCACCAATTGTACAGTTCGGCCAGTTGGGGATTGGGCGGCGTGGGTTCTTCAAAGCCAGTGCCGAGCGTTTCTAGCAAAATAAAGGTGCCGCCCGGTTTGAGGATGCGCTGCATTTCGGCGATCATCTGCCCGATTTTTTGCTGCCAACTGTCTGGGAACCAGCCGCGGGCATGGGCAAAGCTCCAGCCTTCGATGGCGATGTCTGCGCTGTTGCTGGGTAGGGGAAGATTGGCATTGTCGGCGTGGTGAAGCTGCCAATTTTGCCAGCCGCCTGCTTTTAGCTTGCGCTCGGCCACGCTGAGCATGTGGGCAGAGCCGTCGCAGGCGTGAATGTGGGCGACCAGCGGGACTAGCATACAGGTGAGCCGTCCTGTGCCTACGCCCCATTCGACAACGTGTTGTTGGGCAAACGACCGTATCCGCTCCAGCGCAGGTAGCAAATTCCCCTGATAATCTTCCGGGGCAATCATTGCTTCGTAGGCTTCTGCTTTGGTGGCGTAAATTGTCTTAAAATCCATTTTAGTTTGTAATGGGGTAATCAGGTTTTCATTTTGAACTATTGCATAGTGCGTATATTCTTTGTTTACGCACTACGCAATATTAACCATCAGTGATCCCCTCTCCTTTTGTGTATTCAGCTTCCAAAAACGCTTCCAGTTCCGCCAGCTTTTCATCACGGCCCAAAACCACAAGCGTGTCTCCTTCTTCCAGAACGGTTGATGATGCTGTACCGAGCCGTACGCGGGGACGGCCGTTTTCGCTATGAAACTCAACCAGGCCGATCACATTCAAATCGAACTGCCGCCGAAAATCAAGGTCAATTAACGTTTGGTTTTCCCAGCTTGCTGGGATGGACAGGCGGCGAACGCTGACGCCGGGCAAAATTTGGCGGCTCTCGTAGGTTTCCCGCTGCGTGCGGTAAATTGTTTGCTCATGCGCCAAAATGGTGCCAATCACCATCATCACCAGAGCTGGCACCATGTAGACGGAGCCAAACGCCTCGACGGCAAACAAAATGGCAGCCAGCGGCACGTTGGCAATAGAGACCAGGCTACCGACCATCGCCGGAACGATGAGCACCATCGGTTCATAATTAAAAATGTTGGCCAGGGCAGAGGCAATCATTGTGCCAAAAAAGAGCGTTGGCACAAGCAGTCCAGCCGATCCGCCAGAGGTGATTGTGGCAAGCGTAGCCAGCATTTTGGCAATGAGAGCAATAAGTGCCACCGCAATGGTCAACTCCCCGGCAAAGGCCATATCTACCACCGATTCGCCAGGGCCAAGCACCAGTTCCAAACCATGATCCGTCAGATCAAAATATTGCGTGGCATAATGTACAATCAGGGCGATGACGCCGGTAACAAAAGCACCCAGCAGGTGTCGCCGCCAAATGTCTGGCTGGCGCTTGTGGAAACCATCTTCAAAGCTGGCGCGGAGCCGCCGAAAATATTGGCTCACCAGCGAGACGCAAATGCCCAGCAACAGCAAAACGCCAAAGTAACGCCAATCAAGGATTGGCACAAACAGTCGCTCGGTTTCAAATGGCACTGGATGCCCCGCCGTGACCAAATCGGTAAGAAAGAAGGCGACCAGTGCGGAAATGAGTGAATAAACCAGCTTTTCGATAACGGGGCGGTAGCGGTACATCACCTCGGAGGCGAAGAAGGCGGCGGCAAAGGGGGTGCCGAGCAGGACGGCCACAGCTGCAGCAATGCCACTAAGCTGGGCGGTTTGCAGATGGTCGGTTTTGTCGGGCTGCCACCAGCGCCAGAAGCGGGCCAGCCAGGTAAGCTGCTGCCCGCTGCTTTGGGTAATTTGCCGGGGCTTAAACAAGCCTGCTGAGACGCTCTCGCCGATGAGGGTGACGCTGGCTTCTAGTCCGCCGCTGCCGCCGCTGCCCAACGTCACCAGCGTGGCTAAAAATTTGCGGATGGCAAGCGTGAAGGTGGGCAGTTCCCAGCGCACGTCTACACCTTCTTGTCCGGTGAGAGCTTGCTCAAAGGAGGGTTCTGAGGTGTAGTAGAGGGAGATAGCGCGTTCCAAACCATCCCCTTCGATGTCGTTGAGTTCGTGGATGTGGCCTTCTTTGTCACGGTAGTGGAGGGTAGACGGCCGTTGCTGGGCCAGCCAGGCTACAATGAGCGCACCCAGCAGCAGGGGAATGAAGAGTAGCCAGGGGGAAGGGCCATCTTCCAAAAAGTGCAGTACCGTTTCAAACAGCCAGTGAACGGCCGTTTTTAGACTAAATACAATTGCCCAAACCACCACCCCAATGATGACCGACTGGATGGCCAGACGCTGCTCTTCCTCATCGAAATATTTGGGCAGGTTGCGGACGATGTTCAAATGCTTGATTGCGTCCAGGAGGGCGTTGGCGATTGATCTCATAGCTGCTGGTAGGTTTGATGGGTCTTGTTCAAAGTATAAAAATCAAAGATTTCGCAGATTTAGAGGATTCAAACTGCTGACAAAATATGTAGCTTTTTACGGGTTTAGTCTGTTTACTTCAAATTTTTCACCGGAAACGGCCGTTAAATCCACCACCACCTCTTGCCCGCCAAAGCCATCCACCAAATCGTGGGCGCGCACGGTGACGGTTGTTACCTCTGGCGGGATGGGGACGTTGCTTTGGCTGCGGGTGAACGGTTGCTCGTTTTCGTGCGGGTGCAGCAGCAGCCGGGTGAATGGGTCGTTGGGATTTGCTTTGGCAACGGTGCCATCTGGCAGCACCACGTCCCAGCCGTCGGTGTAATCTTCCCAGCCGGTATCTGGATGGGTCACTTCTACCGAGAAGGTCCACAGGCCAACGGCCGTTTCCGTGGCAGAGACAGACAGCACATCGGCGTCAGCTTGGTTGGCAGGCGTTGGTGAGGAAAGTGGTGTGGGTGGAACGGCCGTTGCTTCTTCAACGACTTCAGGTTCATTGGTCGTTGTTGGTACGGTTGTCGCTGGAAGAACTTGCTCCAACTCAATCGTTTGAATTGGCCCATTGCCCTCTTGAATATTGCAACCAATAAACAGCAGCATCAAAATGATGCTTGGAAACAACTTTTTCACCCTGTCACCTCTGGTTTATACCACCCCACCGTGCGCTGAGACGGCCGTAAATACGTCGCCCGCACCCGCTCAATATCATCCAACGTGATTTGGTTCAGGCGCTCCAGCACCGTTTCATACCAGGTGTAATCCCCAATGACTGCCTCCGTCATGCCCAAAAGCTGTGCCTGCCCGGTGATGCTTTCCCCAGCCAGTACAAACTCCGCTTTGGCCCGCTTGAGTGCTTTTGCCAGCTCCTTTTTGGTGATGGGCTCTGATTCCAAGCGTGCCAATTCTGCCGCCAACGCGGCTTCCACTTCGGGCAAGGAATGGCCTGCCTGCACTACCGCATTCAGCGTGTACAAAAATGGATCGCTGGTGGGCGTGAGGCCGCCGTAGGCACTGGCTGCCAATTCTGTGTTGACCAATGCTTTGTACAGGCGGGAGCTTTTGTTGCTGCCGCCACCGCCAAACATGCCCAGGCTGCTGCCACCAGCAAACGCCGCATTTAGCAGCACCAGTGGCAAATAATCTGGATGGGATGCCGCCGGAGCGCGGTATGCCACGGTGAGGTAGGCAGTATCGCCAGGCCCCTGCACCACGGTGCGTCGCTCCCCTTTTTGGGGCGGTTCTTGCCGCATAATCGGATTGGCTGGCTGGCCAGATGGTAGATTTCCAAACTTGTTTTCAATCTTTGCCAGCATTTCTGCCCGCGAAAAATCGCCAACCACCACGACGATGGCGTTGTTGGCCACGTAATGCCGCCGATAATGGCCGTACAAATCGTCGCGGGTCATGCTGTGCAAATCGGCCATATCTCCAATCACTTCATGATGGTAGGGATGCACCCGAAACGCAGCTGAAGTGAGCTCTTCCATGAGCTGAAAATTGGGATCGTTTTCATACATTTGCCGCTCAGAAATGATGACCGTGCGCTCTGATTCGACCTCTTCTGGCGTCATAAGCGTGTTTACCATGCGGTCTGCTTCTAGCTGAATGGCCAGGTCAATTTTGCTGCTGGGCATCGTTTCATAATACGTAGTGAAATCAACCCAGGTGAAAGCGTTCCAAAAGCCCCCTTCGCGGGAAACCAGCCCATCTAGCGAGCCGTTGGGGAAGGTGGGCGTGCCTTTGAACATCATGTGCTCAACCCAGTGGGAAGCGCCCGTGTTGCCCGGCTTTTCGTGCCTGCTGCCCACACGGTACCAAACCATGAAGCTGGCGACGGGGGCGTGGTGCATCTCTTTCAGCACAACGGTGAGGCCGTTGTTGAGGATTGTTTTGTGAACCGAATTTGTCATGAAGCATCCTTTGTCGCTGCGCCTTGCAGGATGGGGGATTATAGCAATGGATGGAGGAATGGGGAAACGGCCGTTACCACCCAGACGCAAAAAAACCTGCCAAATGAAAACTTCCTCATTTGGCAGGTTTGGGATGCTTAAAAATGTTGGTTTGGCGTTACGCTTGTTTTTCCAGTTCTTTCTCAGTTACGAGGCCATTGGGAGATGGAACGGCCGTTTCCACCTCAGGTTCCATCAAGGCCGCACCAACTGCTAAATAGTCATACCCTTTCCCTACCAGGCTGCTGTAGTCGGGAATCATGCGACGGCCGTCAATGACCAGATAGGGTGGCTTCACCGCTTTCTCAATGGTGCGAGACAAGCCGCGGAACTCTTCCCAATCAGTCGAGATATAAACCGCGTCGCTGCCGTCCAATGCTTCCTGAACCGTATTGTGGTAGCTAATGCGCTCAAACAGATGGTTTTTCTCTGGATTGAACCAGTATTCCTGAGCGGCTTCCATTGCTAGGGGATCATACGCGCGGATGGATTTGACGCCCTTGCTCAACAACGCTTCTACCGCTTTCAGAGCAGCCGAATCGCGCATATCGTTCGTGCGCTTTTTAAAGGCCAAGCCTAGCAAAGCGACCGTTTTCTGGTTGAAATTGAAATCCGCTTCATGCACAGCGCGATCAATCAAGTAGGTCTTTTGGTATTCGTTGATGTTATAGACTGCCTGGAGCAAATCGGTAGAGCAACCAGCCTGGTTTAGCTGGTAAATGAGTGATTGAATATCCTTGCCGAAGCAGCTACCGCCAGCTCCATTGCTGACATAGGAGCCCCAGGTGCTGATTCGGTTATCGGCCGTGACGCCCAGTTTCAAATCTTCCATGCGGACGTTGGGCAGCGCTTCACCTACGCGCGCGCCCACGCCATTCCAGAATGAGATGTAAGTGAGTAGCAGGGTGTTACCCATGTATTTGATCGCTTCGGCCGTTTCTGGCGTGGTCTCCACGTATTTAATCCGCACATGGTTTACAAATTGGGAGTAAACGCGACGCAAAATCTGGAAATCTTCCTCAGTATCGGCACCTACCACAATGCGGTCGGGACGGCGTGAGCCGTCCACGGCGTTGCCTTGCGCCAAAAATTCTGGGTTTGAAGCAACGCCAAAGTTTTCTACGCCATGTTCGTGCATGATACGCTCGAGCAAACGGGCGGTGCCAACGGGGACGGTGCTTTTATTTACCAGAACGACGCGGTTGTGGTTTTTACGGTTGGCCAGGTAATCGGCGATGTCATGGGCTGCTTTTAGATAATAGGTGAGGTCGGTTGAACCATCACGGTTCGGTGGCGTATTGATGCACATATAAAAAACATCAGTTTCTTCCACCACGTTGCTGATGTCTGAGGTGAAAAAGAGGTACCGGTCAATGGTGTCGGCGATGGCGGCTGGCAAGCCTGGCTCGTTCACATATCGCTCTATTTGTTCAGGGTCTGCGCTTTGGTAAGCTGCAATTTTATTGGGGTCAATATCGTAAGCGTATACTTCATGACCCGCTTCCGACAAAACGGCCGCATGGGGCAATCCCACAAAACCAGTACCAACAACAATTATTTTCATTTTTACACTCCTTCATTCAGTTATTATTTGAGAATCTTACAAAGTTTTACAATGAAGTTGCTGGATTGTGTGTGGGGGAGGGCTTGGTAAAACTTTGAGGATTATTTCATTTTGTTAAATCGTCACAAACACAAATTGGCTCCAAAAATACCATAGTTTACGGTATTAGGTCACACTTACATTTGTACTTTCAGGCAACGTTTTGGCTATCAAGGTCGCTGCCCGACGGCCGATTCCCACGGCAAAATTGGTGCCACGATCCCACGGATACACCTGGCTCATGCTGGCAAAGTAAAGGCCGGGGATGGGTGTTTGCAGGGCGGGAATATTTTGTGAATGGTTCACAAGCGGCACGGGCTGGGCGTAGCTGGCTTTGAAGAGCCAGCTTTTGCGTATCCATTCTGGTTTGAATGCTGGATTGATTTTTGTAAGCGCATCGGTGAAGAGCTGCTCTAGTTCAGGTTGGCTCATCGTCATGTAAGGGTGATCCGGGTTGACATAATCGCCACAGTAGACGATGTGATCGCCCCCGTAATGCTGCCGATCAATGTAGTTGGTATGCTCCACCAGGGCCAGGAACGGGAGTTCGTTTTCGCTTTTGTTTGGGGAGGTGGCAGGGATGTTGAGCCAGTAGGTGTTGCTGTTTGCCATGAGCGGCCGTTTCAGAGCCAACGTCAGTACCACAGCCCCCATACTTTTGAGCTTTAGCAGTTGCCCCAAGTAATCTTCTGGCAAAGCGGGTGCCATTTTGCTCAACAGTTTGGGCGAGGTTGTGACCAAACAAGCGTCAAACGTGTTCACATCAGCCCGGCCATGAATGGTCAGGGCGAGGCGATTGTCATCAGTGGGTGTGATGCTTTGCACGGGGCTGTTCAGGCAGATTTTGCCACTGCGTTGGGTAACGGCCGTTTCCAGCACATCAATAAACGCCTGAAAGCCCCCCTCAAAATAGCCCAGCTTAAAGCTACGCACGTACAGCCGCGCCCACAGCCAGGCCATGTTTACCTTATCGAAATAGTCGCCAAATTTACCAATAAGCAGCGGTTTCCAGCTTACATCATAAATTTTTTGGCCATAGAACTTGCGTGTCCAGGAAACGGCCGTGTGCTGCTCTAAATACTGCCAAAACTTGGTAAACCGAATAAACGCCCCCACCACACCAAAGCGGAAAAAGTTAAAAATGTTGTAACCAGGGAACTTAAACCAATCCACCGGATTGCTAAATGGGTAAATGTTGCCGTTGTACAGAATGGAGGTGCGCGGCGTGGGGAAAAATAGCTTTCCTCTAATTCCTAGCTCCTCCACCAGCCCAATAATCGCTTCATCTGTTTCAAACAGGTGATGGTAAAACTTCTCCAGCGGCCACTCCCAATTTTCATCCTCAAAACCGGTGGCGAGTCCACCAACCTGGTTGCTAGCTTCAAACAGCGTCACGTCGTGGCCAGCCGCCAGCAAATCATACGCAGCAGAAAGCCCTGCCAATCCAGCACCCACAATGGCGATTTTCATGCGCCGGCCTCCTGCTCGGCTACCTGCACAGCGCGGCCAAAGTCTGCCCAGCCAAGCCCTTCTTTGAGCATGTAGTAGCCGCCCAACAGGGTGATGGGCAGCCAAAGCGCTGCGTGCAGCACCAGGGTGTAAGCCGTTGCCAGACCCTGCTCAATGCCATACAGCGTCAGCACGGCAATGCCGGGGCCATCAAATGTGCCGACGTAACCGGGTGCAGAAGGTAGTGTTGTGGCTAGATTGACAATGCCGTTCATCAACATCAGGGCAAAAAAGCTTACTTCAAAGCTGAAGGCGTGCATCACGAACCAATATTTCACCGTTTCTAGTAACCAAATCACGACGGACGTGAGGAAAATCATGAGGACGTTTTGGAAGCTGCGAAGCGATTCCAGCCCGGTGAGGAAGCGTTGCAGGAAGTCGAGAAGCGGCCGTTTCAACCGATCCGGCAAAAATTTGTCACCCAACCACTCGGCCAGTGCGTAAAATCGGTCTGGCATGGCAGCCAGGGCAAAAAAGATGACCATCGCCACAAAAAAAAGGATGCTGGCCGTGATAACAATCGAGCGAATTGATCCGTCATCGCCCGGAATGGGGGTAAAGGGAAGCGCCACAAAAACAAAGACGAGCATGACCAATCCGTCAAATACACGTTCTACAATCACGGTTGCCAGGCTGGCACTCATGGGCACCTCTTCGCGGCGGCGCAGCACGTATGAACGAAGCACTTCGCCCGCCCGGAATGGATAAATATTGTTGCCCATGTAGCCAATGACGACGACGGGGAATAGGTTGCGGAGGGGGATATGTTTTAACGGCCGTAACATATAATCCCAGCGCCAAGTTCGCGCCCAAACTGCCACAAAATAGACCGCCACGCCGGGCAGCAGCCACCAATAATTAGCAGACTGAACGTCTTGCCATACTTCCGATAAATCCAGGCCGCTTAATGCCCACCAAAGAAAAACAGCGCTAATCGCAACGCCGATCCAAAAATAAATTCTCTTCAACGCAAATAACCTCAGAAGTTTTACACAATGCCGCAGCAAAAGCCGCAATTGTACCATGCACCCTTACCCTGTCATCCTGAATTAACGTGCTTGCAAGCACTCTCAAAGTGGACGTCTGACAAATTTTTTTTGCAGGGTTTTGACATCGGCAAAAAATTATGATAGCGTTTTATCAGTTTTTATTGGCAGTTTCTTGGTAACAAGCAATTGCCCTGTTCAACTGTAGGAGGTAGGTAACCGTGGCAGAACGCGAAGCAGGTACTGTAAAATGGTTTAGTAATGACAAAGGGTATGGTTTTATTGAACGGGACGCAGGTGGTGACATCTTCGTTCATTACAGTGCCATCCAGGGCAGTGGCTATCGTTCTTTGGAAGATGGCCAGCGGGTTGAATTTGCAGTGGCAGAAGGGCCTCGTGGGCTACAGGCTCAAGAGGTAAACCGAATCGCTGATTAGCACAATATCTAACTTGCAACCCAAAAGCGCACATCAAACGATGTGCGCTTTTTTTGTGCGTGTTTATTTACCCTAAAGGGATTGAATACGCCGCCACTTATGGCGAATGGAATCTTTTTCGGTTTTGGTACCTCGTCTGCTTGCAGCGGGGTAGTTCATTTCTGTTGAAAATTATCGGCCAAAGTGCATGGGCATGATGATGTGGATAAAGTCGGTATCGCCTACCGGTTTGATAACGCCCGGCTCCATCGGATTGGTGGTTTCCAAGGCTACTTGTGGCGTGTCTATCACGCTCAAAACATCAGCCATGTATTTAACATTGAAGGCGATTTCGATGGGATCGCCATCTACATCGGCATCTATGGGGGCTACAGAGTCGCCCGTTTCTGTGCTAGTGGCGGCAATCACGGCCGAACCGGGGCTGAGTTCGTCTCCTGGATCGATGCGAACGCGGGCGGTGTGGCTGGATTCACGGGCAAAAATTTCGGCGCGTTTGCAGGCGCTGCGGAATTCGGCCGTGCTAAGAACGGTACGGGTGAGGTTGTTTTTTGGGATGATGGGGGTGTAATCCGGGAAGGTTTCGTTGATGAGTTGAGAGACGAGTACCACGTTGTCCATGTCAAAAACAATTTGGTTGCGTCCCTCTGGCATGGAGATGTAGACGGCATCGTTATCATCGCTGGCAATGCGGGAGAGTTCCATTAGCGCCCGCGCTGGCACAATGATGTCAATGGGTTTTTCTACAAAGCCGGGAATGTGGGCAGAGCGCAGTGAGAGGCGAAAGCCGTCGGTGGCGGCCATGAGCATTTTACTTTCTTCAAAATGGGTGGAGACGCCCGTAAGGGTGGGGCGGGTGTCGTCGGTGGCGGCAGCCAGGGCGACTTGGTTGATCATTTGCTTGAGCACGGCCGTTTCCACCCGAATGCGGCTATCTTGATCGGGCTGAGGAACCAGGGGGAACTCTTGTGCATCAATGCCCTTGATGTTGGCTTCGGTACGGCCGCACGTTACATGAACCGTCTGAGTTTGTTCATTTAGCACCAAATCCACGCGATCTTGTGGCAACGCGCCTACTAAATCGCCAAAGGTGCGGGCGGGGACGGTGACAGCACCTTCTTCTTCCACTTTGGCGCCAATCCAGGCGGTAATAACAATTTCCAGATTGGTGGCAGAGAGTTTAAGACGGCCGTTGTCGGTTTCTAGCAGCACATTGGCCAGAACTGGTAGCATGGAGCGTGTACTTACCGCTCGGCCAACAATATTTAACCCTTTTGCCAAATTTTCTTGCAGACAGGAAACCTTCATTGCCACACCTCTCTAAAGTATTGTTGTATTACCCCGCAGTTGCGCCTGGAGCTAGTATATAGGAACGGGACAGGATGGGCAAGATGATATTTGTGGATTTTGCAGGTGTAAAAGAGGGGCTCTGAGGCGCTTTTACAGAGACCAATTTGTAAACTTTGCCCATCTCTGAGCAGCGTCCCAAATCAGGTCGTAAACGGGGTCTTTGATGTCGTAGTAGGTTTCTTTGTCGTTACCGTGGTGTTTAGCTAACTGGCGTTTGATAATTTCTACTGCCTCGGCTGATTTTGGATGGGCGCGTAGATAATCACGAAAGAGCAGTGGATAGTGTTGGTTCGGTTTCCCGGCTACGCGCACATGAATGTTGGCGCGTCGTTCTCCTGCACGCTCCACAAACAAAAATTTCTGCCAGTTTTCAGGGGTAGGGTCTTCACCCGATGGTACGTGATCGGTTACGTTTTCTCGAAATTGCTGAAATCCGGCGGTGAGCAATGCTTGCCGCGCAGCCTCCGTGAGGGCGCCCACCGTTATCTGCACGTCAATCACATCTTTGGCGCCCAGCCCCGGCACGGATGTGGAGCCAATGTGGTCAATCCGCAAGGCTAGTGAGCCTAATGCTTCAGACAAGTTTGCTTTAATTTGCTCGAATTCCTGGGGCCAACGGCCGTTGTACGCCACAATCACAATCATGAATTTTATAGTTTGCGCTCAAATAATACCTCGACGGCCAATGCTGCCTCTCCCTCAGGGGTGATGTTGTGCATGAGGAACTTAAATTGTGCTTCGGAAAGCGGTTGGATGGTGATTCGCCAGCCCCAATCGGGGCCGGGTGGGGCCGCATAGCTGCCCAGCACAGAAATCCCGCCGTCCGGCTGTATCTCTCCGGTGCAGTACATCATCACATGCTGCATATGCCAGGAATCCACCCAGGCAGCGTCCACTTGGTCTCCGTTGGCGCCAAAGAGGAGTAACCCTTCCTGGGGTTGCCCTGCGTCTGCCCAACTGTAATGTAGCGTGGCAAATTTACCTTTTGCGGTTGGCTGGAGTACGGCCGTTGCCACCGATTTACGCGCCGGTTCTGAAGGATCAAGCCACAGGCGGTTGGTTCCTTGCCAATTTCCAGTCAAGGACATTAGCTCTTTTGAAACAGTCACCTTTAATCTCCTTTGAGCTTAAATTTACTTAGGTCTGATTGTACGCAGCCTGCAATTTATCAATTTCAATCTTTTGCATTTGCAGCATTGCTTCAGTAACTTTTTGGGCTTTTACAGGGTCTTCATCATTCATCATCTCAATGAGCACCGAGGGAATGATTTGCCATGAGAGGCCAAATTTGTCTTTGAGCCAGCCGCATTGCTGTTCCTCTCCACCACCCTCAAGCAATTTTGTCCACAGCGCATCTACTTCCTCTTGCGAATGACAATCTACATAGAGTGAAATTGCCTCAGTGAACTTGAAATGAGGACCAGCATTCATGGCCACAAACTCTTGCCCTTCAAGCTGGAATCTGGCAGTGAAAAGCGTGCCTTCGGGAAAAGGCGCGTCTTTGCCGTACCGATTTATTTCCAAGATTTTCGAATTGTTAAATATAGAAACGTATAGGTTAATTGCTTCTTCCGCCTGAGTGTCGAACCACAAAAAAGGGGTGATTTTTTGCATGTATTTTCCTCGCTAAATTGCAAATCTAAGCGTTGATGTCGTCTGTAACGCGATGAATTATTGGTACATGGGTCAATCGCTAGCTACCTTTATCAGCTTAGCTTGAAAGCGGTCGGGGTATGTCTCCTGATACCCCCAGACATCTAGCTCGGGCAACGTCACACCGTGGCTGTTGAGGAATGTCGTAATATCAGTTCGGTGTGCAATGCCGTGATAGGCCAGAGACATGAAGATTAGTCGCGCTTGGTAATCAAACTTCCAGCCGTTATTCTCCTCATGCACATTGTCGGTAGGGGAGACGCGCTTTATCGTCTCTAAAAACGCCTCGCCCACTTGAACCGCAAAAGTTGCCATCTGCTCTAAGCTAGGATCATCTTCCCATTTGTTGAAAGCGGGCTGTGGGTCAGTTCCGTGAATCCGATTTAGAAAGCCAGCCTCTGCATGCAATATGTGGCCGAAAGTCTCAAGAATCGAACCCGCCGTACCCCGAATGTCGGCTGTGAGCAAGTCCTTGTTGAGGTTCATGCAGACAGTCATTAGTTGCTGGTTAGCCCATTGATTGTAACGAACGAATTCGACTATCGTCGGTTCGGGTTGTATTTCCACGTTCAACATCTCCTTCTGCTCGGCTTGAACGAGCTATTGCCACTTTGGGCATTGATTAGGCCGTTGCTATTTCCAATAGCTTGCTAACCGTGCGCCAGTTACGCGCCGTTGCGGCCACGCCTAACGCGCGCTCTACTTTTGTAGCCAGCTTAGACCGGCCGATTCCCTCAGGCGCGTACAGGTAAAACGTTTTGTCGAGCAGTTTGAACTGCTCACTTTCGCTTTTAATTGATTCTAGCTTGGCCAAATCCGGGCTGGTTGGCGCAGATTCCAGGAAGTAAAAGTGGAGGGTTTTGTATTGTTCATCGGTAGTGGGGAAGGGGTTGTAGGCAACGGCCGTTTCCAAATCCGCCACAGTTAGCAACAGAATCCGAGGCACAAAGCCATGATTTTCACCAATCGCCACGCCAATTTCTTCTGCCAAGGCTGGCAAATCGGTGCGATTGATTTGGCAAACCACGTTGCCACTCTGAATGTAGGTTTGCACATTTACCAAACCAATCTCCGCCAAAATCGTTTTCAGATTACGCATGGGCAGCTTGTTGCGGCCGCCCACGTTGATGCCCCGTAATAAAGCAATAATTGTATTCATCAGCTTCAAGGAAAAATCCGCAGATTTCGCAGATTACACAGATTTTTAATCCCTAATCTGCGAAATCTGTGGATAAATTTTTTACCCACCAGCCATTGCGCCGATGATACGGAACGGCTCTGTACCATTTGCAATCGTTTCTGGCAGCGGCTTTTCTGGCGTTTCGTGGGACCAATCTTGCCCGGCAGCAAAAAAGCGAATGAAGTCCCGCCGCTTGTGTGTCTGGTGATCCCGAATTGTGCCGCGCAGCACCGGATACATCACTTCCAGCTTATCCAGGATGGCCCGTTGCGTCACTGGGCCATCCAGCTCAAGCTGAATCTCTTTGCCAACCTTGGCCAAATTCCGCAGATGAAACGGTAACGTTACGCGAATCATGGCAGCGTTTGTACTTCGATAGACAAAACTTTAGGGAGGTCTCGCGCAATCGCGTTCCAGCTATCACCAGAATCAGCTGAGGCATATACCTGGCCGCCCGTCGTGCCAAAGTAGATACCGCACGATTCAAGCGTGTCAATAGCCATCGCATCCCGCAGGATATTGACATAACAATTTTCTTGCGGTAGGCCGTTGGTTAGTGCTTCCCACTCATTGCCCCCGGTGCGGCTGCGATAAACGCGCAGCTTGCCTTCCGGCGGATAATGCTCAGAGTCGCTTTTGATGGGCACCACGTAAATGGTTTCTGGTTCATGGGCATGAACGGCGATAGGGAAGCCAAAATCGCTGGGCAGATTGCCGCTGACTTCGTGCCACAGCTCGCCACCGTTGTCGCTACGCATTACGTCCCAATGTTTTTGCATAAACAACACCTCTGGCCGCGACGGGTGGATACTGATGTTGTGAACGCAATGGCCCACATCAGCGCGTTCTTCTGGAATTTCCCAGGGGGAGACCAACCCATTGTTGATTGGCCGCCAGGTTTCGCCCCCGTCATCGGTGCGAAACGCGCCTGCGGCCGAAATGGCGACGATGATGCGGTTGGGGTTGCTAGGGTCGAGGACGATGGTGTGTAGGCAAAGACCCCCCGCTCCTGGCTGCCACAAATGTCCTTTCACTTCGCGCAATCCGGGTAATTCTTGCCAACTTTGTCCGCCGTCGCTGGAGCGGAACAGAGCCGCATCTTCCACGCCAGCATAAACGGTATCTGCCTCGGTGAAAGATGGCTCTAGATGCCAGACGCGCTTAAATTCCCAAGGATGCTGCGAGCCATCGTACCATTGGTGGGTGCCGGGGTCATTGTCATAGGTGAAGTCGTTATTCATGGCTTCCCACGTTTTGCCGCCATCATCAGAGCGCTGGATGAGTTGGCCAAACCAGCCAGTGGATTGGGAGACGTAGATGCGGTCTGGGTTTACGCGGGAGCCTTTCATGTGGTAAATCTCCCAACCCGCAAAGTGGGGGCCGCTCACTTCCCAATCTTGCCGTTTTTCATCTGATGTAAGAATAAAGGCACCTTTCTTGGTACCTACTAATACGCGTACACCGCTCATATTTTATTTTCTCCTTGTTTTTTGCTCGTGGCAGTTATTTCAATTCTAAAGATAGCTGCCAGGAAACACCAAATCGGTCGGCACACCAGCCGAACTTTTCACTAAAGGGGTATGGTGCCAAGGGCATCATAATTTGCCCGTCGTGCGACAGGCCTGCAAATAATCGGTCAATCTCTGCTTCACTGTCACAGGTGACGAAAATGGAGATGGAGGGGGTAAAAGTAAAGCCGTGGTTGATGCTGCTATCTATACACATAAACTGCTGGTCTTTGATTGTAAATTTTGCGAGGCGCACGGTTCCCTCTACGCCATCTTCGTTGGCTCCATAGCGATCGATGTGGGAAACGGCCGTTTCCTCAAACAGCGACGTGTACAAGTTGATGGCTTCTTCTGCTTGGCCTTCAAACATTAAAAATGTGGCTACCTGTTGCATCGGTTTGTCCTTTACCTATACGCGTTTTGAGCGCATCGCTTTTTTCTTTGTCACTGTCACGTCTTCAACAAGTTGGTGATATTCTTCGGACTCCACACCGAAAATCGCAATTTTGCCATCGGCATTGCTGTGAACGCCCCAGCCGTACTGCTTGGTGAGCGGCGAAGCTCGGAAGCACGGCTGCCCTTTGGAGAAGAAGAGATGACGCTGTTCAGCTAAATTTTCTTTGGGAATCTCTTTTCTGGTGGCAAAAACGGCAAACAAAACGTCGTCAGAGGTATATTCGTAGGGATGTTCATGCAACATTTCAAATTGCAGGTTTGCTACGGATTTTTTGTTGCCTTTGATTGGTGGCACGTTGCCTTGGGTGGCAGGACTGTCTTCGGCGATTTCGATTAAAGTGTTGAAATAGTTTGTAGAGTGCATATTTCTCTCGCTAATTTTTCAGGGTACACATTGCCTGGCGGATTTCGCCCAGGTGGTAGGCGGTATGGACGATTGTGGCGATGGCTCCGCCAATTACACGTTCGTTAGGCCAGACGGGGGTGTCGTGGATGAGCTGTTTGATGCGATTGTAACTGTCCCGCAGTTCGTTTTGGATTTCTTGCCACTGTTGGGGGGAAACGGCCGTTACCTCCCGCCAAATTTCACCCCAATCAGCTGGCTCAAACTGCTGGGTTCGCACTCTCTGCTCCAGCACATCCAGGTAAAATGCCGTGTGCTTCACCTGTGCCGCCAGCGTGGCGCATTGGCCACCTACCGGAATGGATGCTTCTTCGGCTGAAATGGTGGCTAAGGTTTCAAACATAGAGGTGCCCCCGTCCAAATAAATCCCCTGGACATTGTCGAACGTTTCATCCAGGAGTAGATAGAGAGCTTTTTTGAACAGATCAGCATCAATCTGGCTTGACATAATTATTTCTCCGAGAGTGTTTTTGCAAGGACTTATTGAATCAGAATGAAAGTGTATCTTGTTGGTTGCCCGGATGTTGTTGAGAAGGTGTGAAAATAGGTGAGTTGTGTGGGCAAGGTGAGAGGATTATAGAACAAATTTTCTAATTTGTCTATCATTTTTTCAGGTTAGTTTGGAAGGGTGGTTACGACCGTTTCCCAACTTATTTCTTTCGTCGCAGGGCAGGAGCTGTAAGAGCCATTAGAATCACAGCCAAAAAGGCTGCGCCCCATTGCCAAACTGCGGGATAGCTAAGTGCCGGGTAAAGCAACAGCCCAATCGAAATGCCCAGGATCATCATGGCAATCAAATAACCAAAATCACGAATGGAAAGTGATGAACGAGCACTCTCTTTCTTTTGAATCATGCCAAACCTCCAATAACTTTCTCTATCATGTTACGAAATACGCAATACGAAATAACCAAGCCCATCGTACCATAAAAACGAGCACGACCGACAAAGTTTAATCATCTTTTCCATCTGCGTAACGCCGCTTCCACTCGTACAGCTTGTTGATGGCTTCCAGCGGCGACATCGTATTCACGTCGAGCGATTCTAGCTCGTCCAGCAGGGGGCTGGATTCGGGGAAGAGGGCCATTTGCTGTACATTGTTTAGGCGGCTGGGTTCAACGGCCGTTGTCGGCGCATGTTCCTCCAATTCCAGCAAAATCTCATTGGCGCGGTTAATCACATCGCGCGGCAAGCCTGCCAGTTGCCCAACGTGGATGCCGTAGCTTTGATCCGCGCCACCAGGCACAATTTGGTGCAAAAAGATCACCTTGTCTCCCTCCTCGGCCACGGCGACGTTGTAGTTGCTCACCAGCGGCAGCAGATCGGCCAGACCAACAAGTTCGTGGTAATGGGTGGCAAAGAGGGTGCGTGGCTTGAGGCGAGGATGGTTGTGCAAATATTCGATGATGGCCCAGGCGATGGCTAGGCCGTCGTAGGTGCTGGTGCCCCGCCCAATCTCGTCCAGAATGAGCAGTGAGCGGTGGGTGGCATGATTGAGAATTTCGGCCGTTTCCACCATCTCTACCATGAAGGTACTGCGTCCGGCGTGCAGCTCGTCGTGCGCGCCAATGCGGGTGAAGATGCGATCCACTAGCCCGATTTCGGCACTGTCAGCAGGCACAAAGCTACCAATCTGCGCCATCAGCACGATGAGGGCAACCTGCCGCAGATAGGTGCTTTTGCCAGACATATTGGGTCCAGTGATGATCTGGATGCGCTCGTTGGCGTCCATTTTTACATGGTTGGGTACAAATCGTTCCATTTGCAGGGATTGTTCAACGACGGGATGACGGCCGTTTTCAATCCACAAACTGTTCTCATTCGTCAAGATAGGCCGGACGTACCCCTGCATGGCCGCCGCTTCCGCCAGGGCAGAGGCCACATCTAGCTTGGCCAGCACGTTGGCTGTTTGAAGCAGCCGCTGGGCATATTGGCTCAACTGTTGGCAAACTTCGCTAAACACCCGCCGCTCAATCTGCAAAATGCGCTCCTCTGCGTTGAGGATGAGCGTTTCGTACTCTTTTAGCTCGGGGGTGATGTACCGCTCTGCATTGGTGAGCGTTTGCTTACGGATGTAATCTTCTGGCACGCGGTCGCTGTGGGCGCGTGTCACTTCCAGATAGTAGCCAAACACCTTGTTGAAGCCGACTTTCAGCGAAGAAATCCCGGTTCGCTCCCGCTCGCGCGGTTCTAGTTCCGCCACCCACTGCCGCGCATGGGCAGATGAGTTCATGACGCCATCCAGCTCCGCCGAAAAGCCCGGGCGAATCACGCCCATCTTGTTCAAATTGGGCGGTGCATCCTGCGCGATGGCTTGTTCAATCACGCTGGCGGCTTCGCGGCATCTATCGAGATTGGAGATTAGAGATTGGAGACTGGAGACTGAAGACTGTTTACCGTTTACCGATGACTGATCATTGATTACCGATAACTGATTACCGATAACTGGAATAGCCGCCAACGCCGCACCAATATTCTCAAGATCACGCGGCGTTGCCTTGCCACTGAGGACGCGGTTGGTGAGTCGCTCCAAATCGGGCAGCCCTTTGAGCGTGGCACGCAGGTCGGCGCGGAGCAGGGCGTCGTTAAAAAATGTGTCTACCTGGTCGAGACGGCCGTTCAAATCCCCAACATCCAACAAAGGTCGAGAAATTCGGTCTCGCAGCAAACGCGCCCCCATCGGCGTCACCGTTTTGTTCAGCACCTTCAGCAGCGAACCACTGCGTTCGCCACCCAGCGATTCCGTCAATTCCAAATTGCGTCGGGTGGCCGTGTCCAGCGCCATGAAGCCCTCGACGCTGTACGTCGCCAGCCGCTGAATTTGCCCCACGGCACCCTTTTGCGTCTCTTGTAGGTAAAACAATATCGCCCCAGCTACTCGCGTTGCCAATGATTTGCCCTCGCAGCCGAAGGCGGAGAGTGAATCAACACCAAAGTGGCGCAGCAGCGTTTGGCGGGCGTTGACTTCTTCAAAGCGCCAATCTGGCAGGCGACTGATCGCTTTGGCCTCACCATTGAAGGCAAGCTCACTGTCTGGCAGCAGCAGTTCGGCGGGGTCGAGTCTGGCAAGCTCTTCTGTGAGGCGGCGATGGCCGTTAAATTGCGTGGTGACAAATTCCCCAGTGGTCACATCGGCATAGGCTAGACCCACGCGATTATTTTCGAGGAGAACGGCCGTTAAATAATTATTTCGCCCCGCATCCAGCATCCCCGGCTCGATGACCGTGCCAGCCGTAAACACGCGCACCACTTCACGCGGCATCAGCCCCTTAATTTGGGACGAATCCCCAATTTGCTCACACAAGGCAACCTTGTACCCTTTGGCAATGAGCCGGGCGATGTATCCTTCAGCAGCATGGTGGGGCACGCCAGCCATTGGCGTGCGCTGGTTTTTGCCCTGTGGTCGGCTGGTCAACACCAAATCCAGCTCTTCGGCCGCTAATTTGGCATCGTCGTCAAACGTCTCGTAAAAGTCGCCCAGCCGAAAAAAGACAACCGCATCCTGGTGCTGTGCCTTAATGTCTAAATATTGCTGACGGCTGGGGGTGACTTTGCTTTTGGCCATGCTTACTCCATAAGACTCGAAAGACCCAAAGGGTTTGATGGTATCAGGTACCAATTGATTTAAGACAAACCCTTTGGGTCTGCCCAACGCATTTGCAGTTTGCAAGCATAGCGATGATGGGGGTAAATGGCAAAAAAAAGAGCCTTGCCGAAGCAAGACTCTTTTGCTCTGAAAGCCGTCAGGTTTTCAAAACCTGATATCTTTCGGTGAAAAACTACGGCTGAATGTGAATGCCATCCACATCTTCAGAGCCAATTCCATTGGCAGAACCATCCCAATAGAAGCTGAAATTGCAAGATGTGCTGCTGCCTAGAGTAATGGGAGAGCAAACAAAAATATCTTCCTCGAAGACGCTAAAGTCACTTAAAGTGTAATCTCCGCGAGAATTCAGGTAGATATCTCCATTTGAATCATCAACCCAGACGCCGCTGGTGTCCTTCGAGCCAGATCCACCTAAGGTCACATCAGACCCATCGAAGTAGACAGACCAGGTTCCGCTCGTGCTTGATCCCAGTGTGGTTGGTGTAAAGCGGACCAAATCTTCATCTGCACCGCTGGCTCCACTAACGCTAAAGCTACCAGAGGTACTCACAAGAATGTCGCCGTTTGCCAATACTGTAACCGCATCCACATCCTCACCATTCGAGGTTAGGCCCAGATCTGAGCCATCAAAGTACCACTCAAACGTGCCGGCCGTTGATGTGCCAGTGGAGGTAGGTACAAACCGCACGATGTCTGAATCATCTACAGAGCCTACATCGGGAATGGTCGTAGCTGCTACAAAGCTCATCAAAATGGAATCATCATCCATGATGAAGAAGGCGTCAATGTCCCGTGCGCCGCTACCGCTTAAGCCAATGTCTGAGCCATCAATGAACATAGTCCAGGTACCACTGCCCGTTTCGTAAGACAAAATGTCTTCATCGGCAAAGGAGACGCCACCAGCATTGCCGCCACTAGTGGAGCTAACGTAGATCACCGGATCGCCACCGGGTACCGGGGTATTGGTTGGTGTAGGAATCGGTGTGTTGGTAGCCGTTGGCGGAATCGGTGTATCTGTTGGCGGGATTGGCGTGTCGGTTGGCAGAGGTGTATTCGTCGCCGTCGGTGGGATGGTTGTATTGGTTGGCACTGGCGTATTGGTTGCCGTTGGTGGAATTGGCGTATCGGTTGGGATCGGTGTATTTGTCGCCGTTGGCGGTACATCAACCGTGCAAACCTCTAAACTCCAGCCGTTCAAGCTGCCGCCATCCAGATTGGCATTGTCATTGATAGTCAGCGTCCAGGTGCCGTTGGCACTCTCGCCATCAAAAGCGGAAAGTGGATTGCTGGGTTGGTAAGTGCCGCCACCCACAGGTGGGCAAGGCCAGCTACCCGGTGCCGCTTCATCATCCAGATTCAGATCAAAGTTATCGGTATTGCTGCACGAACGCGCCATAATTTGCACAGAACTGCCGCCAGGACTACTCAAATTGAAGTCCAGATCGTTCATCCAGGTGTGTGTACCGTTTAGATTGAGCACATTGATGTCGTCTATAATGCTACTGCCAGAGATGGTTAGGTCAGAGGTGATGGTGGGTGTACCGCTGCTAGAGATAGCTTGCGGTACATCCGTGCTGTTGTAAACGGTGCAGGTACCCGGTACGGGCGTGTTGGTTGGTGCAGGCGTGTTTGTGGGGGTAGATGTCGGGCCTGGGGTCGGGGTGGGGCCACCCGTTGTGCAACTGCCAAAGCTGTAGGAGCCAATGTAGGTTCCCCAGCGTCCCTGGGTAGTTCCCGTGTCTTTACTGTATTCACCCAAATACCAGAAGGTGAGGCCGTTTGGATCAATGGTCATTTCCGTGTAATCACCCCAGCGGCGCGGGGCGCTGGTTTCAAACGAAGTGTAGGAAATCTCACCTGACTTCAGCAGCACTTCGGCTTGTAGCGTGCCTGCCGGGTCTGTGTTCTCACGGCCCGTAACGTAAACGCTGGGGAAGATGCTGCTGCTGGATTTGGTGTAGCCCACGGCCATGTCATCACAATGGTTCACGGCCAAGTCTGGGAATTGGCGGTATTCGCCATTGCTGCTGTAAACGCCTGCATCCACCACGGTAGCAGTGGCTGGGTTGATTTGTGCCCAGCGCACGCAGTTCACGGTGCCGCTGCCGGGGTTACAGCCAATGGTCATAGTCGTCCAGGCAAAGCCGTTGCGGTACTCAAAGTCCTGCGGACGCCAATCGTTGCCTTGCAAGGTGCCGCCGCTGGCTTGAGGGAAGGAGACAGAGTTTGCGGCCGTTACGCCCGTTGCCGCATTCAGGTCTACCGTACCCACTGTGCCAAAAGTGTTGGCACCAAACGGATCGCTCCAAGAGTAGATGGTGTGGTCTGCACCATTGTAGCCTGTTTCGGTAATGATGTAGTGGGGACCGCTGGTAGGCCAAGTGCTCTGGTTCCAGCCGTGCAGGTTGAGCGGTTGCGGGGTGTCATCGTTGCCGCCCAAGTTTATCATGACGGAGGATGTGGCTGAACCAGCATACATGGCCGCTTTGTCAAAGGCCCAAATCCGGGAATCAACAAAAGCGCTGGTGAAGTTGTTGAAGATGTTTGCGCCCATGTAAATGGCGTCGTTGCCAACACCAACATGGGGATAATCGAAGAAAAGGCTGGAACTTCCAGTTACAAAGGAGTATAGGTTCCAGGAGCCAGTTGGATCGCTTGTTTGGGAGACGGCCGCGCAGTAATGGGTGCCATCGGCATCAATGCCTAGCATCCAGCGGTCTTCACGTTCGTCGTAGAGCACGTTGGGATCAAACACGCCAGTGCAGTTGGCATCTGAAGCCATGAAGCTGGCAAAAGTAGTAGGCCCGACAAGGCTGTTGCCGCTTTTATCGTAAATTTCAAAGGCGACGTTTACCACAGCAATAATGTGATTAGGGCCAACGGCCAGTTCCGGGTCTGGGGGAACGTTGCCACCGCCGCCACAGCATTCGGTGTAATCCATTGAATCGAAACTAATGCCTGCGGTTGGGGCTTGCAGGCTAGGGCCGCTGGGGGCAATTTGCACGTTGGGGCTGCTGGGTAGCTCTTGTGCTTCCGTTTGTAATAGTGCCATTTGTGCTTCTGGCAAGCGGAAAAATTCTTCTTGCAAATCAAGTTCGCCGCGCTGCCAGCGATCATACTGGTTATCGGGATCGAAAACGCCAGCAGGAATGTCTGCCAGGTTGACGGTAGTGGGGAATGAGATGCTGGTTTCTTGAACTTCGCCGATGGCACCTCGGTCGCCTATATCAACGGGGGCGAATGCTTGAATGGCCTGCTGGCGGTCTAGCGTTTCTGGGCTAGGGCCGCTGGCCAGGCTGAGTAGCCAAATACCGCCAAGCAAAAGCAGGAACAATCCGCTGATTCGGGCGACTTTGTTGATAGATTTCATTACCTTCCTCCAGAATGTGTGTTCATGAACGGCCGTTCAGCCGGGGAACATGAAAGATGAACACTGTTTGAGTTTGTTGTATGGGTCTAGATGAACATGAGAACACGAATGGTTACGTACAACTTTGGTGTGGGGCAGACCAGGTGGGAATGTTGCTACGGTCGTACAGGGCTGTACGGACGCTTTAGGCCGAGATGTGTACTGGTCGGGAAATTTACCTCCTTTTGCGCGGCTTGCTGCCTGATGGCCGTTTACCGGGCGGTAGGCGACCAAGATGCAACCCGCGAATGTCAAACGCGCTTTCACTTAAAATATCATGCTGCATTGGGTAAACTGCGAATGATTACACAAGATTGTTTTGGCGTTGCTGTGTCCACTGTTCCAGGCGTTTGCGGTGGCGACCTTCTAGTTTGGTTAACGGCCGTACCGATTTCATTGCCTCATTTGCCTGATCAAAACTCATTCCTTCATGCTGCATCAGGTAGGCGGCCAGAATAGTTGCCGAGCGGCCACGCCCTTTGGCACAGTGAATGAGAACGGTACGGCCGTCTTTCACCTGCTGCCGGACAAAATTTACCCCCTCCGTGATCATCTCTTCTGAGGGAACCGTGACATCGAGCACCTTAAGCTGTAAGTAATTAATGTCATGCTGCTGGTACAAATTCACGTCGTCCTCTCGCTCTGCGCGGATGTTGAGAACGGCCGTAATGCCATTGTCCAGTAAAAACTGATAGTCGCGGGGGTAATGGGGTGCACCGCCCAGCCAAAGCTGTGGTGTAATCTCGTCAAACCAGCGATGTCCCTGAATCTTTTCATATGTGAAGCGAATAAGCGGAAAAAATTTGTCGAAAAGCCAGTGAATTGGGTTCATAGGCGCAATAGAATAGCAGCATAGCAGCAAAAAACAACGTGTGCCTACAAAATAGCTGCAAAATTCTCAACGATCACCAGTATTCTGGTACTGCGTTTTGTTCCTTCTCCTCTGTTTCTGATCTGCATAATCCGCATTATCTGCAAATTATGATGGTTGTCATGCCCCTTTCTGCCGATTGTCACTTACCTTGCATATGCAGTTTCGCGTACAGTATCAACCATACCGTGAAAATATTCACAAACAGAAGAGGATGAGCTATGTCCCAAATGTTAACTGCAAAAGATATTCAGAATTTATTGGAAGTGGATCGCTCCACGGTGTACCGCATGGCCGAAGACGGCCGTTTGCCAGCCATCAAAGTGGGGCGGCAGTGGCGCTTTCCCGCCGAAAAGATTGAGGGGTGGTTGAGCACCCAAACTGCTCTCGTACCTTCAACCACAATAGCTGCTGATGTCAAAGCAACGGCCGTTGCCGACCAGTTCCCCCAAGAATGTGTGCAATTGATGCAAGACACCTTTGCCGACGCACTGGGCGTCATGATCATCATCACAGATATGGCTGGCAAGCCGATCACAGAATTTAGCAATAGCTGTGGATTGTTTTCTGCCATCGGTGAGAATGAAATGCTGTGGGAAAAGTGTATGACTCATTGGCAAGAGATGGCCGATTCGCTGAGTTTGGAACCCCAATATCTAGAAAGTTATTTAGGGTTGCTTTGCTCACGCGCTTATATTCGAGTGGGAACGGCGTTGCAAGGAATGGTTTTTGTGGGCGGAATTGCCCCAGAAAAATGGCCACCGCCTGCTGAAAAACTTGAAGTGATTGCTGCTGATTTGGCCATCGATCCCCAAATATTATTCGATAATGCTCAAGAAGTTTACTTTCTGTCATCAGACCAAAAAGCACACGTTTTGCGCCTGGTGCAAAAGATTGCCAACGTGGTCTCGCACATTTTGCACGAGCGCACCCGCCTTGTAGCCTAAAAACGAATTGGGCAGATGTAGGGGTGAGGCAGTTGGGTATAAACATTGTTTAGCACAACCAACTGCTCTCCCAACTGCCTCGCCCTAGGAGATTGAGATGAAAAAATTATTGATTTTAGGTGCCGGAACCGCCGGAACCATGATCGCCAATAAAATGAGCCACGTTCTCAGCCGGGATGAGTGGAAGATTACTATTGTAGATCAGGAAGAGACGCATTATTACCAGCCCGGTTTCCTCTTTATTCCCTTTGGCATTTACGGCGAAAATGACGTGATCAAGCCCAAGCGAGATTATATTCCGCCCGGTGTGGAGATGATTCTCTCCGAGATTGAGCTGATTGAGCCAGAAGAAAATCGGGTGCGCTTGGTGAAAGACGGCCGTATCCTCCACTACGATTACCTCATCATTGCCACCGGCACCCAACCCCGCCCCGATGAAACCCCCGGCCTCACTGAGGACGAATGGCGCAAAAGCATTCACGACTTTTACACTTACGAAGGTGCAGTGGCTTTGGCCAAAACATTACGCACCTGGCAAGGCGGCCGTATGGTGGTCAACATTATGGAACTGCCCTACAAATGCCCGGTTGCCCCGCTAGAGTTTATCTTCTTGGCCGACTGGTACTTCCAGCAGCGCAACCTGCGCGACCGTGTAGAGCTAACGCTGGTTACGCCATTACCCAGTGCTTTCACCAAGCCCCGCGCCGCCAGCTTGCTGGGTAATATTTTGGAAGAGAAAAATATCAACATTGTTACCGAATTTTACCCAGAGCGCGTCGAACCGGACGAGAAGCTGCTCATCTCCTACGATGAGGTGGAAGTACCATACGATTTGCTAGTAACCGTGCCGGTGAACATGGGGGCTGAAGTAATCGGCCGTTCCGGTTTGGGCGATGAGCTAAACCACGTCCCTGTTGACAAGCACACCTTCCTTTCCAAGCAGTATGACAATATTTTTGCTTTGGGCGATGCGGCCGCTTTGCCCACCTCCAAAGCAGGCTCAGTTGCTCACTTTGCCGCCGAAGTCTTTGTAGAAAACTTCCTCCGCTACATTGAAGGCCAGGAAATGCTGATCGAGTTCGACGGCCATGCCAACTGCTTCATCGAATCTGGCTTTGGCAAGGGCATTCTCATTGACTTCAACTACGATGTCGAGCCGCTGCCGGGTAAGTACCCGCTGCCGGGGATTGGCCCCTTCTCACTGCTCCAGGAGTCAGAGATGAACCATTGGGGCAAAATGATGTTCCGCTGGATGTACTGGAATATCCTGCTCAAAGGCAAAGAGATGCCGATTACGGCGCAGATGACAATGGCGGGCAAGTGGAGCTAGTGCCAGTAATCGGTAATCAGTGGATGCTTATCGATCACCGAATACTGTACACGAAGTGGTCGCGCAGCGACATTACCGAAAACGGAGTGTAAAAATGGATCAGACAGTTGCGGAACTGAACCAAAAAATAGATGCGCTTACAGAACAGGTGGCGTTTTTAACTGAGGAGGCGCGGCAGCAAAAGCGGCGGCGGCAAGAGTGGGAAGAGCTGCAAAACGATCTAACTCCCGTCGCCGGGGAGATGTACCGCCTGACGGTGGAGCAGCTCAATGAGATCGAGAGTTACGTGCAGTTGGAAGACGGGCTACGCTTGCTGAAACGCCTGATGCGAAACACGCGCAACCTGGAGCAAATGTTGGATCAGATGGAAAGCGTGGCGGCGATGTGGCAAGATTTAAGTCCTCTGAGCCAGGATGCCTTCCTGACGTTAATGCAGCGCATGGATGAAATGGAGCGTAAAGGGTATTTTGCCTTTTTGCGCGGCGGCATGGCCATTGCCGACAACGTGGTAACTTCCTTTACGGAAGAAGATGTGCGCCAGCTTGGCGAAAACATCGTGCTAATCTTGCAGACGGTCAAAGAGATGACTCAGCCAGAGATTATGACGATGATGCGAAACACGGCCCACGTTATTCGTGAAGAAGGTCCTCCGGTTGATGTTTCCATGTTTACGATTTTAAGACAGCTAAATGATCCGGCCGTAAAGCGCGGCCTGGCCAAAACGTTGTCTGTTTTAAGAACTGTTTCAGAAAATTAACATTGCTGAAAAGCCACAGAGGACACAGGGAGAAAAATCTGTGCAATCTGCGGATTCTTCGGCGAACTCAAAAAAGGATAGATGCGATGAGCACAAGAGAAATTGCAGGTAAGACAATTGAATTTGATGAAGATGGATTTATGGCTAATGCTCAGGATTGGAATGAGGAAGTGGCGGAAGCATTGGCGGCTGATTTGAAAATTACGCCTTTGTCCGAAGGGCATTGGAAGGTGATTCGCTTTTGCCGGGAAGATTTTGCCGCGCAGGGCGATGCACCAACGCTGCGCCGCATTACCAAAGTTGGGGGCGTACCCACCAAAGAGCTATACAAGCTGTTCCCCAAAGGCCCGGCTAAGAAGGTGGCTTATGTGGCGGGTTTGAAGAAGCCGTCGGGCTGTATTTAGAGATTGGAGACTAGAGATTAGAGATTGGAGATTTCATCTCAAATTACCAATCTCCAATCTCCCAAGAAGGAGAACCTGATGTTTAACGATGACAAAGAGCGGAAATTGTGCATTATTTGTTCTAAGGGGACGCTGGATATGGCGTACCCAGGGCTGGTTTTGGCGAATGCGGCCTTGATGGAAGGCATTGATGTCACCCTGTTTTTCACGTTTTGGGGGCTGGACATTATTAACAAAAAGAAGATGAACAAGCTGAAGTTTGTGCCAATTGGCAACCCCAGCATGCCGATTCCCAATGCGATTGGTGGGCTGCCGGGGATGACTAATGTGGCAACGGCCGTTATGAAACGCGAGATCAAGCATTTAGATTTCCCAGAAATTGATGAGTTCCTGGAAATGATTCACGATGCAGGTGGCAAGATGTACGCCTGCAAGATGTCGGTGGATATGTTTGGCGATATGTACATGATGAAAGAAGAAGATATTGCTGACGTGGTTGAAGCGGTTGTGGGGGCAACCGACTTCATGGAAATGAGCGAGGATGCTCAGATAATTTTCATCTAAGCACCGACGTCTAAGGCAAAAGTCTGTTTTGAGTGCCTGGTTGGGTAGAAACCAGGCACTTTTTTGTTTCTTGCTCTTTTTTCATGGTTAGATTGGTTTGTTCGTGCTAACGTTTTGTTTATGAAACGGCCGTATCCTGTCACACTTATTCCTAAAAGGAGACTGGAGATTAAAGATTGAACTAATCTCCAAACCATAAGGTTTTATGGCTTTAAGCGACAAAACGAAACAAGTGTCTGGCTGGCGTACCCAATTGGGCCAAAGCTGGCAGACGATAAAACAGATCATTCGCCCTGTGCGGCCAGCGCAACGGGCTGGCATGGGGGCTGTGCCGCATGACAATGGCGTGATCTTTCGCGTGTGGGCGCCCCATGCAACGGCCGTTTTCGTCATCGGCACGTTCAATAATTGGCAGCACGGCCAAACACCACTGGCCTCCGAAGGCAATGGTTTGTGGTCGGCCAACGTGCCCCAGGCGCAGCTGGGAGATGGGTACAAATTTGTCATCCAAAATGGCAAACAGCAACTGCTGCGAACCGACCCCTACGCCAAAGAGGTACGCGCCCCGTACCATGATAGCTTGGTGCGGAATGGCTTTGTGGCTGGAGTAGATACGACCGCTCTGGCAAGCCCAATATCGTTGAGCACAACAGCGGTAAGCAGTTCAGCACAGACTGTACCCACCCAACCTGCCACCTTCCAACCGCCGGCCCTGCATGAACTGGTCATCTACGAGCTACACGTTGGCACGTTTGGTGATGAAGAAGGCAATCCCCCTTACGACTTTGAGGCCGTCATTAAAAAACTGCCCTATCTGCGTGTTTTGGGCATCAACGCCATCGAGCTGATGCCCGTCAAAGCGTTTCCTGGCGAGCTTTCCTGGGGATACAATCCCAACCATCCCTTTGCCATCAGCCAAATTTACGGCGGGCCAGAGGCGCTCAAGCAGTTGGTGCAGGCAGCGCATGCCCAGGGCATCGCCGTCATTGTAGACGTGGTTTACAATCATTTTGGTCCAGGGGAGCTGAGTTTGTGGCAGTTTGATGGCTGGCAGCAACACGGGCTAGGCGGCATCTACTTTTACAACGATTGGCGATCCAAAACGCCGTGGGCGGATACCAGGCCGGATTACGGCCGTCCCCAAGTACGCCAATACATCCGCGACAACGTTCGCATGTGGCTGGAAGAGTACCAAATTGACGGCCTCCGTTGGGATGCCACCTCCTACATTCGCAACGCCCACGGTCACGATAGCGACCCCGGCGCAGACATCGCCGAAGGCTGGGCGCTGATGCAGGGGATTAACGGCGAAATGGCGCACCGCAATCCGCGGCACATTCGCATTGCCGAAGATCTGCAGGCCAACAAATGGCTCACTGAGCCAATTGAGGCAGGTGGCGCAGGCTTTAACAGCCAGTGGGACAGCCAATTTGTGCATCCCATTCGGGAGGCAATCATTGCGCCACGCGACGAAGACCGCGACATGCTGGCCGTGCGCGACGCGCTGCAGTTTCGCTACGGCGCAGACGTGTTTAGCCGCGTCATTTACACCGAGTCGCACGATGAGGTAGCCAACGGCAAGGCGCGGGTGGTGCATGAAGTCACTATCGCCGACGGCAGCGATGTGTTGGCCGCCAGCCGGGCTGCATTAGGTGCGGCGCTGGTGTTCACCGCCCCCGGCGTGCCAATGCTCTTCCAGGGGCAGGAATTTTTGGAAGACGGCTGGTTTGACGACAAACGGTCGCTCGACTGGCAAAAAGCAACGCAAAACAGCGGCATGGTCACGCTCTACCGGCATCTCATTGCCCTGCGGCGCAACTTGCAGGGGAAAACGCGCGGCCTCAGTGGGCAGTCCATCAACGTGTTCCACGTCAACGACGCGGCCAAGCTCATTGCCTTCCACCGCTGGCACTTTGGCGGCCCTGGCGACGATGTGATCGTGGTGGTCAACTTTGCCAACCGCATGCTTACAGATTACAAGCTGGGTTTTCCGCGCGGCGGGGCGTGGCAGGTGCGCCTCAACAGCGATCTGAAGGCATACCATCCTAGCTTTAGCAGTCATCATGTGGGTACGGTAACGGCCGTTCCCGGTGAATATGATCAGCTAGCTTACCAGGCTACCCTCAGCATTGGCCCCTACAGCGTCCTCATTTTGTCTCAAGACGGCCGTTCCTAACCATATAGATAGCTGGCGTCGGAACGACCATACTCACCTAAGAGGGTTTTGCAAAAATTGAGGCAGCTCGCGTTTGCACCCAGCAAATGCGAGCTGCTTTTTTTATGGTTCGTTTACAAAACAACTAACTTGACATATAATCTTTCTGGGAAGAACTGCTTGTGAAAACCCACCTAAAACAGTGAAGTACCGAACAGAAATGCAACTTCCTTAAGAAAGATGACAGACGCTTCACCAACCGCAGAGAATGGCCAGGAAAAACCAGTCGATCTTCGAAAGCTGCTGCGTGCCATCAACGACTCCTTTAGCGAAGATGACCTGCGCGACCTCTGCTTTGAGCTACGGCTCGATTTTGAAAACCTCCCTGGCAGCGTAAAAAAAGATAAAGTGCGTGAGCTCATCATCCATTTTGATCGCCGCAAGCGAATAAACGTGCTTGTTGAGGCTTTCCGCGAGATGCGCCCGCATGTAGATATTGACGCCATCGAGGTGACTGAGCTGGATGACGATCCCTCCTCCGCCCGCATCGAAATTCATCAGGCAGATATTTTGCCTGCCCAAGACAAGTCAAACACCGTAATTGCCAGCAAAAGCTTTGGGGCCATTGTGCGAATGCTGACGCGGGAGGATGTGCGTACGGCCGTTGTCACTTTCCAGACCGATTTCCAAGCCGCCTCCCAACAAATTGACCAGATGAACGATTACAAGCAGATCCACGATCTGTTCCAGATTTTGGAGACGCAGTATGACCTCATCTACCGCGACCAAAAGAGGCTGCCCGACGATGACATGGCCTGGGAAGACATTGCCGGTGCCGAAACGGAGCTAAATACCCGCATTGGCGACCTGGTGACGCTTTCCAAAAGCGAAACCTTTGCAGGCGGCGACGTGCGCTGGGCCACCCAGCTAGAAACGGTGAAGGATCGGATGCAAACGGCCGTTAACGATGACGATCTAGAAGCGCTCAACGGCGGCGTTAGCCTGCTCTCGCGCGTGCTGACGCGCCATCCCACGCGCATCAACGCCCAACTGGTGGCCGTGGCCAACGCCCTGCGGCTAGACAATCTGGAACAAGCCATCACCACCATCAGCAGCAGCCTGGCTGAAGCAGATGTGGCCATGGACAACATGGTTGAAGAGGTAAAAAGCGGCAAATCTGCCCTGGCGGGGCTGGATGATCGGCTCAAAGCACTGGTGCGGGAACACAACGCCTGGCAAAACATTGATGATGAGGTGCGGCGAGTGAAAACGGCCGTGTCCAAAAATCAACTCATCGAGCTAGAAGACGCCTGGTTTGACCTGCAGCCGATGACCCAGGAACTGATTGACTCCAATCCAGAAGCGGGTTGGGTCGTTAATCTCAACAAGGCGATGGGCAACCTGGAAGCCGCCATCGAGCAGCAGCTAAACTCCAAAATTCGCCGCCTGTTTATGCGCTACCACACCTACGTCGGCCACCGTTTCCGTGAAGTAGATTTAGAACTGCTTTCCCTCTGCACCGAACTGCAGCGTGTGGGCGAACAAATCGATCTCCTGTTGAGGCAATTTAACAAATGAGCCATTCAGACGAAGAATTCATTCCCTTCATGTCCTTCACCTCGATGCGCGATTCGCATCGGTCGCTGCTCAAAGAGCGGCGCAAGAACAAGGGAGCCGAGGATCAATCTGCCCTTTGGGAAGCAGTGACCGAATTTTTGCATCGCGGGGCCGAGGCCGGTGCCTTTATAGACAACACCGAAGACCGCGAAGCCGCTCAGAGCCTGCTCGACTATTGGCACAACCAGCTTTTCCATGCGGGCAAAGAGACGCCCGACGCGGTGCTGATTGATTTTGATGCCACCACCCAGCCAGAAATTCCCGATTCCCGCTGCCCCTACATCGGTCTGGAATCATTTAATGATGAAAACAAGCACCTGTTTTACGGTCGTGATCAGCTCATCAAAGAACTACTGGATCAGGTGCTGGTGAATCGGTTGGTAACGGCCGTTGGCCCCTCCGGCAGTGGTAAATCGTCTGTGGTGCTGGCCGGGTTGCTGCCCAAACTGGAAGATGGCGAACTGCCCGGCAGCGATAGCTGGCACTACTACCCCACCATCGTACCCGGCACGGCTCCCCTCACCCAGCTTGCCAAACTGCTGGAGCCCGATGGTGCCGACCCCGCCGAATGGATTACCGAAAATTACGATGCCTTCCTGCGCGATGCCAATCACCTTGCCAAATTAGTCCAGGACAACGCCAATGCCCCGGCGGTGCTGTCCATTGACCAGTTTGAAGAAACCTTCACCCTTTGCCACGACGAGCAGGAGCGAGACGCCTTCATAGACAATCTGCTGGGGTTGGTGAATGCGCGGGAAGCCCGCCATGTGGTCATTTTGACCATGCGCGTGGATTACGAGAGCTATCTCAATAAAGTGCCGCTGTTCCAATCCATGTACGAGCAAGGGTTGGTGCGCGTGACGGCCATGAACGCTAGCGAACTGCATGATGCCATCGAGCAGCCTGCCCAAGCCATCGGCCTGAAATTTGAAGATGGCCTGATTGAAGCCCTGGTGCGCGAAATTGTGGGCGAACCGGCTGCGCTGCCCCTGCTGCAATTTGCCTTGCTACAATTGTGGGATGACCGCGAACGCAACCGCATCACTTGGGACGCCTACCGCCGCCTGGGTGGTGTGATGGAAGCCCTCGCCTCCACGGCCGATTCGCTTTACAATAGTATGTTGCCAGAAGAGCAAAACGCGGCAAAGCGCATTTTGCTGCGGCTGGTGCGCCCCGGCACGGGCGTAGAATTTACTCGTAGCCGCGCTACGCGCCGCACCCTCTACCAATCTGGCGAAGCCAATGACCGCATTGACCGCGTGCTGGAAAAATTGGTAAATGCCCGCTTGCTGCGCCAAACGGATGGCCCCAAACCTGAAACCGACCAGTTTGAGGTGGCACACGAGGCGCTGGTGCGTAACTGGCCGCGCCTAGTGGAGTGGCTGGAGGATGAGCGCGTGGTGCTGCGTCATCGGCTGCGCTTCACCGCCCAGGCGGAAGAGTGGGATGCGCGTGACCGGGATACAGATGCTTTGCTGCGCGGCAAGCGGCTGCAAGAGGCGCTGCTGTTTGAGGAGCTAAATCCGCTGGAGCAGGAGTACCTGGATGCGAGTAAGGCGGCGCACCAGCTAGAAATTGAAGAGAAGCAGGCGCAGCAGCAGCGGGAGCTGGAGCAAGCGCAAAAATTAGCTGAAGAACAAAGCCAACGTGCCGAGGCAGAGGCGCAAGCGGCTCGCCGTGCCCGCAACTTCAATTACGCCCTCATCGTTATTTTATTGCTGGTCATTGGTGGGGCAGTGAGCTTAATTTATTTGCAGGATGTGCAGCAAGAGCGGGAGGAAGTGTCGCAGGAAGCAACCAGGGCGAGTGTAGAGGCCAGGGAAACGGCCGTTGCTGCTGATGTTTTAGCGTTAGAACTAGCCGTTGAAAGCACGTCCGCCGCGCTGGAGGCGGCCACGGTAAACGCGATGGCTACAGCCGACAACGCAGTGGCCACCATGGAGGTAGCCGCCAATCAAACGTTGGTGGCCGAACGAGCCGAGGTGGAAAGCCAGGAGGAAGCCACGGCGCAGGCGGCGACGGCCGAGGCGCAGCTGGCAACGGTGGCGGCACAGGCCACAAGCGTTGCGGCGGATGCCGTTGAGAATACGCCAGAGGCAACCGTGCCTAATCAACCCACCGCCACGCCAGACCCAGCCCAGCTCGCCCTGGATGCCCAGCTCAACGCCTTCATCCGCGAAGAGGACAATATGCCGATGCTGTTCATCACGGGCGGCTCTTACCAGATGGGCGTTGCCGATGGCGAGGACAATCCGCTGCGACCGGTGACGGTGGATAGTTTCTATTTCGATCAGTATGAAGTAACAGTCCAGCAGTTTGCGGATTTCCTGAACCGGCAGGGGGGCAATAATGAGGCTTGTAACGGAGTGGATTGTGCCACAACGGCCGTTTTTACCTCACTCACCAATCTGCTAAATAATCTGGGGGTCTTTGAAACGGAGCCGGGCACGGGACGCTTCCCGGCCACCTGGGTTACCTGGGAGGGAGCCAATGCGTACTGTGAATCTGTCGGCGCACGCTTGCCCACCGAGGCGGAATGGGAATATGCGGCACGGGGCACAGACGGCCGTCTCTATCCCTGGGGTGATGCCACGCCGACTTTTCAGCTGACGGCCGTTTTTAACAATAATCCGGCGCAATCTCTCACCAACTTTTTCCCGCGAGCCTTTATCCGGGTAGATGGCTTGCCCGACGGAGCCAGCCCGTTTGGCGTGCTGGGCATGGCTGGCGGCGCGGCCGAATGGGTGCAGGATTGGTACGATCCCGAATTTTACAACCTGGCATTGCCCGCCAGCGGCTATAACGAGGATGATTCATCTGGATTGAAAGTGCTGCGCGGTGGCTCCTGGGTAAGTGCCGCTGGTGAAGTGAACGCTGCAATGCGTTTTGCTCTGGCTCCCAACGACCCCAACACATTTGCTCTGGATAATTCACAAATTGGCGCTGGTTTCCGCTGTGCCATTGACTCGAATTAAGAAATTGGAGACTGGAGATTGGTTCAGTCTCCAATCTCCTGTTACTTGTCTTTTTTCGCTCGCTTAATCGCCCGCTGCCGCACCTCATGCCGCAGCTCCTTCTTGCGGATGCGAAGCGCGTTGGGCGTGACCTCAAGCAGTTCATCCTTGCCCAAATATTCAATAGATTCATCCAAAGACATGATGCGGGGCGTGTGCAGCGCTTCGGCAATGGCCGTGGGGCCGGTGCGAACTGCGCTGAGGACTTTGGTTTTGCAGACGTTCACCACCAGCTCCTCGTTGCGGATGTGCTGGCCCACCACCTGTCCCTTGTACACGTCCTCGGCGGGCAGCACAAAGAAGGTGCCGCGCTGCTGCAAGCCTTGCAGCGCATAGGCGCTCACCGGGCCAGATTCCATCGCCACCAATGAGCCAAACTCCTGCGTCTCAATGTCGCCTTTGACTGGCTCATAGTCGTGGAACAGGGTGTGGTAAATGCCCGTACCGCGCGTAGCCGTCAGGAATGGCTGGCGGAAGCCGAGGATGCCGCGCGTGGGCACTAAATATTCGGCATACACCGTGCCGTCCTCGCCGTAGTGGATGTTGTGCATGAGGCCGCGCCGCCGCCCCAGCATTTCGCTAACCGCGCCCAGGTAATCGTTGTGAACTTCCAAAAATAGCTTCTCGACGGGTTCGGTACGGCCGTTCTCACCATCTCTGAAAATCACTTCCGGGCGGCTAATAGCAAACTCGTACCCTTCGCGCCGCATCGTCTCGATAAGAATCGCCAAATGCAGTTCGCCCCGCCCGGAGACGATAAATTCGCCAGACTTTTCGGTTTCGTCCACGCGCATTGCCACGTTGCTTTCTAGCTCGCGCATGAGCCGCTCCCGAATTTGGCGACTGGTGACATATTTGCCATCTTTGCCGGCAAAGGGGCTGTCGTTTACCTGAAAAGTCATCCGCACGGTGGGTTCCTCTACCTTGATGGGGGGAAGCGGGCGCGGATCGTCCGGGTCGGCCAGCGTGTCGCCGATGCCGATGTCAGGGATGCCCGCCACGGCGATGATGTTACCCGCCTGAACCTGCTTTTGCTCCATGCGCTGCAAATCGCGGAAGGTGTATAGCTTGCTGATTTTGCCTGGTTCCATCTGGCCATCGGCCTTAATGTGCATGATGGCTTGGCCATCGCTGATAGTCCCGCTGGTAAGCCGCCCGACGGCGATTTTGCCGACGTAGCTGCTGTATTCCAGGGTGGTGACAAGCAGTTGGGTGGGGCCATCGGGGTCAATCATGGGTGGGGGTAGGAAGCTGACGATGGTGTCGAATAACGGCCGTAAATCATCAGCCAATTCATCCGGGTCTTCTCCCGCACGACCTTCCAGCGCCCGCGTGTAAATCACCGGGAAATCTGCCTGCTCTTCGCTGGCGCCCAGGTCTATGAACAGATCAAAGGTGGCGTTAACCACATAATCTGGGCGGGCGGCAGGGCGGTCAATCTTGTTGACCACGACGATGACCTTGACCCCTTTTTCCAGCGCCTGGCGCAGCACGAAGCGGGTTTGAGGCATCGGGCCTTCCACGGCGTCTACCAGCAGCAGCGCACCATCTACCATGTTCACCACGCGCTCCACCTCGCCGCCAAAGTCGGCGTGGCCGGGTGTGTCTACGATGTTGATCGTCGTGCCTTCATACACGATGCTGGTATTTTTCGCCAGGATAGTGATGCCCCGCTCCCGCTCCAAATCGTTGGAGTCGAGGACGCGCTCGGCCACTTCCTGGTTGGTGCGGAAGACGTTGGTTTGGCGCAGCATCCCATCCACCAGCGTGGTTTTGCCGTGGTCTACGTGGGCAATAATGGCGATGTTGCGAATGTCGTTGCGAGGTTGTAAAGACATAAATTTTGTGCGTTTCCTTCATGAAAAAGCCCGGCCAAAGCATGGTCGGGCAGAATAGTTGATTGAATTTGTTTGGATTGTATGTCAGGAGGGGGTTGGAAGCAAAAAGCAAATCACGAATGAAACGAATGTACGAATGAGACGAATTTTTTTTAGAGGCATCGTGGTATTTGTTCAATTCGCCTATTCGTGATTTTTTTGCATAGTATCGGGTGAGCGGTTTACACTTGCTCTATGCCTCTTTTACGTTCAACGGCGTTTGCGGGCTTAACGGCCGTTTCCACCCATCACTCTCCCCTCAATGCCGTCTGGCTGGGTCAGGTCACACGGCCGTTGCCACTGCCACAGCTTGGCCACATTTATCTTATCTTTCCGGGTGAAACGGCCGTTTCATGCAACAACGTCACGCTTAATCCTGGCCAATATACCTGGCTCACCGATGTAGATGAACCGATGATTTTGACGGGAACGGCCGTGTCGCAAGCGCCTTGCCTCGTCTTATTGCTCAGCCCGGGATTTGCGCTGGACATGGCCGACTTTTTAGGCATCCCGCCTGAACTGAACCAGCTCATGCACAACGTGCCGCTGCCGCAAGGGGATGAACTTTCTTACCTGCTGGCAGAGATGGTCAAAGCGTGTACGCCGCCAGAGGATTTTCCCTCGGCGGATGATTTGATGGTAGAAGTAGTAGGTGAACTGCTGCGGATGATGCGGCTGCGGCGGCAAGCGTTGGCGGCACTGGCCCCGCGCAAGCAAAGCACGCTGGACGATCTGCTGCCCCGGCTTTTGCAGGCGCGTCAACTTGTCGAAGCCCGTTTTTTGGATGAGTTGCAGGTGGTGGATGTGGCTACGGCCGTTTCCCTCTCAGAGTATCATTTTGCTCGGTTGTTCAAGGCCGCTTTTGGCGAAAGCCTGTACCAATTTATCAAGCGGCTGCGCCTGGATGAAGCCCGCTTCCGCCTGCTGGAAAGCGATTTGTCGGTGACGGAGTTAAGTTTGCAGGTTGGGTACAGTAGCCTTAGTTCGTTTATCCATGCCTTTCGCCGTTGCTTTGGCGTTTCGCCCACCCAATACCGCGCCCAGCTACAAAGGGTTCGTTCACAGATAACTTTTGTTCAGAAAACGAACCCCAAGGCTTGACCCTTTACCAAAACTCAAAAGTTAAAAACGGTCAAGCTCAAAGTTAGCAGGAATGAACAAGCAGGACGGGGAACGGCCGTTTACAATGCAATCATTCAATAACCGCACACAGAAAAAAAGCGAACGCAGAGGCATAAAATCGCAAAGAAAAAATCTGTGTCAATCCGCGAAATCTGTGGCTAATAAAATAAGGAGAAACCTGATGAGCATAGTTAAAGCCCAAAATGTGAACCATCCAGACCATCGCCAAAATTTGAAAGAAGAAAAATACACAGTCATTCGTGAAGCGATGTTGGCTACATTACCTGGTAGCACCAGCGACGGTATGCCTTTTTTAGAGATGGAAGAAAAAGTTGCTGTTTATCTAGCCGATAAAAGCGTTCCAAAAGAGATGTTTCCCAAGCCCGGTTCGGTTCGCTGGTACTGCAAATCAGTCCAGCTTGATTTGGAAGCCAAGGGCATTATTGAACGCTTGCCGAAGCGAACACCGATCCATCTGCGTAAAACAGATGTGTAAGTAATCGTTCGGAGATAAAATGGCAGTTTTCGCATCCAACGGTTACTTTAAGCCCATTCGCCAATTCCAGGTTGCGCCCGCACAGCCTGGAATTGGCGAATGGGCAGTAGGCTTTTTTGAACATTTGTAACCTCAAAATATCGCCAAAATTCATGGGCAGCGACACGGTAAATAGGATATGATTACGATACTATTTTCCAATTTTGCAACAAGGAGTCACAGATGTTAGTTAAACGTCGTATGTCAACACCAGTTATCACTGTCCCGCCAGAAATGTCGCTGCCGGATTGTTTAAAGTTGATGAAGCAAGAGCATATTCGCCGTGCGCCCGTCGTAGAAAACGGCCGTCTCATTGGCATTGTCTCTGATAAAGATTTGCTCAACGCTTCCCCCTCCGATGCCACCTCGCTCAGTGTTTGGGAAATTTCCTATCTGGTCAACAAAATCAAAGTCAAGGATGTGATGACCAAAGAGGTGCTTACCATCCAGGAGAACATGCCCATCGAAGAAGCAGCCCGAATTATGGTAGACAACAAAGTTGGTGGATTGCCCGTCATGAAAAACGGCGAGCTGGTGGGGCTCATTACCGAAACAGATTTGTTCAAGATATTGCTAGAGCTAATGGGAGCGCGGGATCAGGGGGTGCGGGTAACGGCCGTTGCCTCCGACGCCGTCGGTACGCTAGCCAAGCTGTCCCATGCGATTGCCAGCGGTGGTGGTAGCTTCCTGGCTTTTGGCGAATTTTCCGGTGATGCAGCCTCAAATCGGATTGTAACATTTAAGGTGCGGCACATGGATGAAACGGCCGTGCGCGTTGCCTTAGAGCCTGTTGTAGAGAAAATCATAGACATTCGCACTGTATAGCAATCTGTGACCCGGAGGATTTCACAAAAATCCTCCGGGTCACGCTTTTCATAATTCATAACTCAAGTTGCTACCTTAAAAATATGGCTGACACTCTCAGCCAGAACAAATAATGCGATTTTCAGCTCAAAGCCTGCGGCTGTGACTGCATGAATGCTCCTCGGCATCCTGCGTGCAATGGATGACCCTGTCGTCTCCACAATCTTGCGATGCAGTTTTATCCAATAAGTGCGCCACGGTGGATACGGCCGTTTGCTGTTTTTCTTGCGTACAGGACATAGTTTCACCTGTCTTGTCTCATTGATTAAGTCTTCCATGGTGTAATCATTGTAGATTTTGTCCGCATAGATTTCTGAACCCGTCGGTAGGTCAAACTGAAAGGAGCGCAGGTGAGTCACATCGCTTTCAGAACCCGGTGTTAGGAAGAACTCAACTGGTTGACCCTGACTGGTGACCATCAAATGTAGTTTGAGTCCATAGAAGTAGCGGCGTTTGCTCGCAATCTTGCCGCGATACTTCTCTTCTCGATAGAGACGACAGCGGCGAATGCGCCAATTGTCACACACCACAATAGGAAAGGTATCGATCACGTAAATCGAATCGCTACTGACCCCTTTCCAGTGGGCGCCCAACATCTCGATAAAGGTCACGATGTAATGGCTCACTCGATGCAGACGACGTGAATACCGACTTTTGCTCAACATGGTTGGTATGTAGCCGCCTTGATGCAAGAAGGCACGGGCAAGTTCATAATTGCCGCTAAAAAACAGAGCAGCCACGATTGCTGTGGTGATGACCTCGGAATCGTTCATGCGGCATTGACTGTTTTCATGATGACCTAAACCAAGCAAAAGGTCGTTAACCAGCGTGTAAATCGCTACAATTTGTTCGTCCATGATTGTCCTCGTAAAAATGGTTTGGTGGTTCAAACCCACTTTACTTGGCTTTCATGGACTTCACCATTTTTGACTGTTAAGGTAGCAACTTAGGTTAATTCATAATTTTCCTGGAGTACCAAATGAGCGAAAAAATTGGCTTCATCGGCCTGGGCATTATGGGGCAGGGCATGGTGCAGAACCTTCTGGCCGTAGGCTTCCCTGTTTACATCTGGAACCGCACCCATCCCAAAATGGATCCCCTTATTGAATTAGGTGCCATTGCCGCCACCAGCCCCGCTGATGTCGCCAGCCATGCCGACATCATCATCACCTGCGTCAGTGACACCCCAGACGTGGAGCATGTGATGCTCCAGTCCAACGGGGTCATTTTTGGTGTCAAACCCGGCAATCTCGTCATAGACATGAGCACCATCAGCCCAGAGATTACCCGTCGTTTGGCTCAAGCCTTCGCCGACCGGGGCGTACACATGCTAGATGCCCCCATCAGCGGCGGCAGCGAAGGCGCGGCCAAAGGCACCCTCAGCATTATGGTCGGCGGGGATGCCGAACAGTTCGCTCGCGCCATGCCCGCCTTTGAGGCCATGGGCAAAGCCATCACCCACGTCGGCGACATTGGTGCAGGCCAAACCGTGAAGCTGGTCAACCAAATTTTAGTCGTGGTAACGATGTTGGGGGTGGGGGAAGCCTTACTCTTTGCCCAAGCTGGTGGACTCGACTTAAACAAAACGCTAGAAGCCGTGACGCAAGGCGCAGCCGGTAGCTGGATGCTCAGTAATCGTGGCCCGCAGGTGGTCGAGCGGGATTGGCGGCCTGGTTTCACTATTGATTTGCAGCAAAAAGATTTACGCCTCGTGCTAGAAGCGGCCGATCAAATGGGTGTGCCCATGCTCGGCACCGGCATGGTGTTCAACCTCTACCGCACTCTCCAGCAGCAAGGGCTTGGTCTAGAAGGCAACCACGCTCTCGTCAAAGCCCTAGAACATCTGGCGGGTCTAGAGATTGGCAAACAACGCTAGAACCCAACTAAATAAACCTCCGCAGGTTTATTCTCAAACACTGTTGGCGGATGGAACCTGCGGGAGGTTAGCTGTTTTCCATTCACGATGTTGCGCTACGGTGCATGAAGTCTCCTAGCTGATTGTAATAACCACTTTGCCTATAGCACGCTTTTGGCCAAAAAAGTGAAACGCTTCTGTGACCTGTTCTAGCGGATAGCACCTGTCAATAATGGGGCTAACCTTGTTTGTTTCATGCAACACTGTCAAATAATCTAAATCTTTTGGGTTCGTTTTTAACATCAAAAGCCCTAATTCTTTCCCGCCCTTCTTGGATATTCTTGGGCCTATAAGGCCAATCTGTAGCAACGCCAAGCTGTTACCGCCAACCATCACACAAACCCCATCGAGCTTTAGGGCGCGCCGGTAAGCAATAATAGAGCGGCTGGCCACCAGATCGAGAATGAGATCATACTGCTTGCCATTTTTAGTGTAATCCTCGTGCCGATAATCAATGACGTGATCAGCGCCTAAGGTATGCAACATCTCAAACTTGTCGGCACTATCTACGCCAGTAACTTCCGCACCGAACATTTTGGCAAGCTGTACGGCAAAGGTGCCTGTGCCACCACCCGCCCCATTAATCAATACTTTCTGGCCGGGCTGGATCTGTCGTTTATCACGAAGCCCTTGCAGAGCCAAAGCGCCTGCCTGCGGAATGGCGGATGCTTGCTCAAATGTCAAGCTCTTGGGCTTGAGCGTGATGAAGCGTTCACGAGCGCAAACATATTCGGCAAAACCACCAGCGTCGCTCCACAAAAGGTCGCCAAACACCTCATCTCCTGGTTGGAATTGCGTAACGTCTTTGCCAACGGCTTCCACCTGTCCAGCAACGTCTGAACCAAGGATTGTGGGTTTGGGCTTTAGCCAGCCATTAAATACCCGAACATAGGCTGGCTTTCCGGTGAGTGCTTCCCAATCGGAGGCGTTAAGAGAGGCTGCTTTAAGCTTTATTAAAACTTCGTTGTCTTTGGGAGTTGGTTTCTCAATCTCTTTTAAGACAATAGCATTTGCATTGCCATATTTCTCAATCATTGCTGCTTTCATAATTTTCACTAACCTAGAGGTGACAGTCACTTTCAAAAGTGACTGTCACCTGAATCTTATCCATTTGATGTCATGGGTAGACCTTCGCCAGCCCATTCGTCCATCGAGCCATCGTACACAGCCACGTTTTGGTTGCCAGCCATCAAATGCGCCATTGCGTTTACCGTGGCGGCGATGCCCCCACCGCAGTAGGTGATGACCCGCTCATGCTGTGCTTCTTCGTGCAGTCGTGTAGTCAATGTGTCATTGTCTACAAAAGCGGTATTGTCACGCATCAAATCCAGGCAGGAGAGGTGTGAAGAACCTTGGATGTGACTTTGATAATATGCGTTTGGCGGCAGGGTGTTGACCGTACAGACAGCCTCATTTTGCATGGCTGCCAGAACATCTTCTTTGTTGGCAAACATATCCGTTCGCAGATTGCTGGTGAAGGTCGTGGTTTCATATTTCCTTTCACCGCTTTCAAGTTGTCCGCCTGCTTTTTTCCAGGCATCTAGCCCGCCATTTAGCACGCGCACGTTGTTGTGTCCAGCATACCGAAGCACCCACCAGGCGCGGGTGGCGCAAGCCAATATTTCAGTTGTATAAAAAATTACTTCTGAATTGTCGCCAATGCCGATATTGCCAATTTGCTTCGCTAAGTCGGCCTCTGGCAGCACCATGTACATATATTTGCTGCTGGCGTCAGAAAAGTCTTGATGATCAAAAAATGCGGCTCCTGGGATATGGGCTTCTAAATACTCCTCGTGAGCCGTTGGGCCGGATTCACCTCTAAAAAAGAGGATGGTGGCGTCGTAGATTCGCAAGTTGGGATCATCTATTTTCGCAAGCAATTCATCTGCCTCAATAAGTAAGCTGTTTCGATTCATTTTCTACTCTCCTATTATTGATGTTCATGTTATCTGCCACGGTGATTACTATCTTGCCTTTGGCGTGTTCTTTTTCAAGATAACGGAACGCTGTGGGAACCTCATTCAATGGGTAACATCTGTCTATGACGGGGACTATCTTGCCTGTTTCAAGAAGCTCTCTGATGAAGGCTAATTCTTCTGGGCTTGATTTGACAACACCAATGTTTATGATTTTCTGGCTGCTGACTTTGGAGATGAATGGGCCTAGCAGCATAGATTGAAAGACTTGCGCCATCTCTCCGCCAGTGCAAACGTAGGTACCATCTGATGTAAGGGCACGTTTATAATCGGAAAGTGAGCGGTAGCCATTGACGCCGATAATTAAGTCATACTTTTGCCCATTTTTAGTGGAATCTTCTTTCGTATAATCTATGGCGTGGTCAGCACCGATGGCGCGTACCATCTCTATTTTACCAGTGCTGCAAACGGCCGTTACCTCAGCCCCAACTGCTTTTGCAATGAGGATGGCAAATGTTCCTACACCGCCGGATGCCCCGTTGATCAAAACCTTTTGCCCCGGCTGAAGCCCATTTTTGGCACGGATGCCTCGTAAAGCCGTGACCGCCGCCAGCGGAACGGCCGCTGCCTGAGCGAACGTTATATTGGCTGGTTTCAACACCAAGGTGGTCTCTGGCGCACATACATACTCGGCAAAGCCGCCAAAGCCACTCTCGCCAAATACAGCATCCCCAGGTTGAAACTGCTGAACGTTTTTGCCAACGGCCACAACTTGCCCTGCAATATCATTGCCCAAGATGTTCCGTTTTGGCCTGAACAGCCCGCCAGCCATCAGACGAGCCAGGTATGGCTTGCCTTCTAAGATCACCAAGTTGCCTTTGTTGATGGCGGCTGCATGGACTTTTACCAAGACCTCATTTTCTTTAGGCGTTGGTTTTTCTGTCTCCTGAAATGTAAGTACATCAGGGCTTCCGTATTGCATGTAAGCAATTGCTTTCATGATTCTTTCCTTTCAAATCTAATAAAATTGCGGGCAGTTCATTTCTCTGTGATTGTTGGGTTAACGGCCGTAACCGACAACAAGGGCAAACCAATATCACGCACTTTTCTGAGGAGGCCATGTAGCGCCGCTTGGTCAATCGTGGGGCTTGTTAACAATGTATTCCCATCCGCTTCCAGGGTAATCACGACATCTTCGAACCATTCTGCCCATTGGCGACTTAGATGGCCTTTAACCCTAATCTGATAAGCGAAAGGTTTGGTTGGGTCTGCGGGTTGGGTTTGTTTGTTAGACATGTCTACCTGTTGTCGCGAATTGTTTCGGGTACAGGGGAAGCATATCCTTAAAATGGTGTTCAGGTATAGACACTAAAGTGTCATTTAGGAGTGTTATTTTGCAGTTGGAGCATGATGGTTTGGGGGAACGGCCGTTTCCTGACTTAAGCGGTCCGTAAAAGAGGGAGAAGGTGTGCTAGTCCTAACTTTGCAGCAATCCTAATTCACGGGCGCGGGCAACAGCCTCGGTGCGTCTTTGCACTTGCAGCTTACCAAAGATGCGCTTGTTGTGCCCTTTCACCGTGTTCAACGCCAGAAATAATCGCTCGCCAATCTCCCGATTGGACAGTCCCTCGGCGATAAGTTGCAGCACCTCAAGCTCCCGTTGGCTCAACGGCTCGACGAGTGGTTGGGGGCTGGCGGTGATGGGAACAGTTTGTTGCTTTATTTTGAAAGCCGCCAACAGCTTGTCTGCAAAGCGTTGCACCCTCTCGGCGCTAGTCACGGTATCTTTCATCTTTTGTAGTAGCCTTGCCAGCGGCGCGCCTTCATCAATGAAAATCTGGAAGAAGCCCTCTGGTTCAGCCAGATTGATGGCTTGTTCTAGAGTGCGGAGGGCAACGGCCGTATTGCCCTGTGCCTCTTGTGCCACTGCTTGCAGGATCAAGATTTCGATGAGGCTGCCCTGCCGCCCCGTGGCTTCTGCTGCTTGCTGGAGGCGATGGAGCAGGTGGCTGGCTTGTTGAATGGTAGTGGGGGAACGGCCGTCTTCACCTTGCGCGATGAGTACCCTAGCCAACGTGATATGTTCATATTCGCGCAGATAACTCAGATCATCATCTACCGACAAATCTTGCGCCTGCGCCCAGCTTCCTGCATCGGCCAGATCACCTTGCATAAGCCAAACTCGCGCCCGGACGGCCGCGACGGGACGCAGGTTGGGAATTTGCGTCTTCACAAAGAGGCGGTCTGCCTCTTCAAGCAGTTCAAGCGCATCGGCGAAGTTGCCCTGCGTCATCTTCAACCGTGCCATGATAGTGTACAAGCGGGCTTCATCGCCGGGAATCATCGCCTGCGTGCCGAGCTTTTGGGCTGTTTGCAGGTGGGTTACGGCCGTTGCCATATCGCCTTGCTCACGAAAAATTTCACTTGCTCCCAAATACAGCTCTGCAAGACCCGGAAATCGGACACCCCCCAACTCTTTAAGAATCTGGAACGATTTTTCATAAGTTTGGGCTGCTTCTTGCAGGCGACCTTGCGTCAGCAAAATATCGCCCAAAATGTAAGTGGGGCCGATTGCCCAGTGCAGCTTACCCGCTTTGTGAAAACTGGATACGACCTCCGTGAAAGCGTGGTATGTCGCTGCGAGCTCGCCTCTGTTCCAATAGATCAAGCCCACAATGGAGGCTGGAATCACCCTGCTAAGATGGTCATCGTCTGGTAAAAGCACTAGCGCTTGTTGGGCATAGGCAGTCGTGCCGTCAATATCATTCAGCTTTCTGGCATGGGCGGCACGCACAGTGGCAATCGTGCCGGGCAGTGAGCGAAATTGAGCCTCATCCGTAACCACCATCTTGGCACTGTTGGCCGAAGGATTCAGCCACTGTTCTGCATCTGCCAGTAGAGCTTCTATTACGTCTGGCGGTTCATTTTGCAGCACCCCAAAGGCATAATCCACGCTGAGAACGGGTCGGGTGCGAACCATTTCATCTGGCAACTGCCTGGCCCAACTTAGCCAAGTGGCCGTTTGGTAATTTCTGTTCATCGAAGGCCAAGCCAACTCAATCAGCCCTGCGGCACGCTCAAAATCGTTGGCAGCCAGCGCGTGGCGAATGGCCTCACCAGCAAAACCGTTTTGTTCAAACCATTCGCTTGCCCGCTGGTGCAGGCTGGGAATTTGCGCTGGCTGTTCCGCCAGGGCGCGGGCCTGCAGCACATCGGCAAAGAGGTGGTGGTAACGATACCATTGGCGCGTATCGTCCAGCGGAATGAGGAATAAGTTGCTGCGCTCTAACAGTTCCAGAATTTCCTGGCTGTTTTCTTGCCCGGTTACGGCATCACACAAGGGGGCAGTTAGCTGGTGCAGCACGGCCGTTTGCCACAAAAAGCGTCGAACGGCTTCAGGCTGGTTTTGCAAAACCTCTTCCACTAGATAATCCAGCACAAAACGGTGGCTGCCGGTAAAAGCCTGGATAAAGCTAGCCGCCTCCGTCCGGCTTTCGCTAGAAAGCGACCCTTGCATAGCCAGTGCTGCCATTTGCAAACCAGCTATCCAGCCTTCGGTGCGGGCTTCAAGGGCAGCAACCTCATCTTCTGTCAGGGTTAAGCCCATGACTTGGTTGAGGAAGACGGCCGTTTCAACAGCAGTAAAGCGCAAATCGGCCGCCCGCAGCTCCAGTAGTTGCCCGCGAACGCGGTAGCGAGGCAGGGGCAGCGGCGGGTCTTCGCGGGTGGTGATAACCAGGTGCATCTGCGGTGGCATATGCTCCAGCAAAAAAGCAAGCGCCTGGTCAACCGCCTGCGTTTCAATCATGTGGTAATCATCCAGTACCAGAAGAAAGTTGCCTGATTGGCTGCTAATTTCGTTGATCAGCAACGCTAGGAGCGATTCGGGCGGCGGGGGTTGGGGAGAATCAAGAAGCGTGGCTAACTCGTTTACGGCCGTTGGCGCAACAGTCTGCCAGGCCGCAATGAGATAAGCCAGAAAGCGGGTTGGGTCGTTATCCCCCTCATCTAGTGATAGCCAAGCCACGCGATTGACGATTGAACTATCTTTTGTGGCAGCCAACTGCAAATCGTCTATCCAATTGGTAGCCAACGTTGTTTTGCCAAAGCCGGCAGGGGCAGAGATGAGAGTGAGCTTACGGGTAAAGCGTCCTCCTTGCCACAGCCCGTCGTTTAGCCGCCCGATGAGGCGAGGGCGAGAGACATTTTTGAGCCGAGGGGCCGGAATATACAGCTTGGTGGCTAAAATTGGTGTAGACATAGGTCAGTCACAACTGTTTTGTTGCCGTTATTGTTGCCCCCACGGCCGTACAAACGTTTCCGGCTCCACCCCCAACCCATGAGCAATGCGGTTGATGTAATTAAAATACCCAATCACCTGCACGGCATCATGAATAGCCCGATCGTCAAAGCCATACTCGCGCAGCGCGTCTAAATCATCTGGTTCCATCTCATCATTGTGCCGAGTGAGCTTGGCGGCAAATTCGCATAACGCACGGTCTGCCACAGCCAACGGTGCGGTACGCCAATCACGAACCAGCGCGTGAACATACGCATCTGCTTCCTCAGCGTTGTGAATTTCAGCTTCGATCTCTTCCCGGAGATCGTGCGCGTGCGCCTGGTGTCAATAATGGCAATGGTTCTCAACAGAAACCACCACCGCCAGCATCTCCCGCTGCGAGCGCGTTAGCGGCGACTCCCCGGCCATCACCGTTTGGTAAAACTTGATGCTGTCTTTAAGCGCCATCTCGTTGATGCTCATCACCTGCACCACATTCCAAATGCGCCCCGCCCGCTTGATCGCTGCCTTTAGCTGTCGTTTCAACAAGCCCGTTGCTTCATCCAGATAAATCTCTCTAATCCAGGACATCCCCTTGCTCCTTTGTGCCAAAAACCTGTACTGGCATCCACTTAAATTGCTTACTGACACACGTTACGCAGCGTAGATTTCAAAAGTCTTGTTGCTCACTGGTGAAAAGCGAATTGCCTTGAAGACTTTTGAAATCTTTTCCAGAGAGTGCGTAACATCAGTTACCGATTTTCATCTGCTGCAATTAGCTCGATCACATTTACTTCCGGATCGCGGAAGAAGAAGGCGCGTGCCCGCCAATCAAGCGAATCGGGCCAAGACCGTTCCCGGATGACCATTCCTTTTGCCGAAAACCGAGCTAGCTCTTCCTCATAATGCTCACTGGCGACTTCAAAGGCCAGGTGATCCAACGTTGATAAATGCACATCCAAAGCAATTTGGCGATCAAAAAGCCCTAATATTGGAGGATGCCCAACATTGCCTAATGAGGAATCCAATTCGCCAATTTTGAGGAAAACATAGTGGGGTCGGGCAAGATGAATCTCGAATCCGAGCACATCTTGGTAAAAAGCAACCATCGTCGGCAGGTCATCCACCTTGAGAGCAACTTCTGCAATCTGCAACACACGACCACCCATGATGCCTCTCCTTAAAAAATGAACCCGAACAAATTAGTGTATCTGGATGTGACAGTCACTTCCAAAAGTGACTGTCACATTGGCGCGCACTTTTTACCCATGAGCCACAAATTAATACGCGTAGGCGTGCGACTACCCTTCGGAAAAATTGCGCTCCATGCGGCCGCGCAGCTTCTCAGGCCACTTCTCCGGTTCTTCAGACGGGTAAACTTCCAGTGGTGGCCCATTCTGCTTAAGCAAGTCTGAGGTGCGGCTGTCCAAAATTTGTCGCGCCGTCATCAGGCCAGAGTTGGTGGCACCGGCTACGCCATGCCCGGCGGTGGTACTGGCGCCGCACAGCCACAGACCCTTAATTTCCGTCTTGTTTTTGAACGCCCACGGCCCAACCTGAAAGGTTCGCTTATCAATGCCGTACAAATTCCCCTTCGTGGCGTTAAGGTAATGCACGTTGCTTAGTGGCGTTCCCAACTCTTTATATACCACATGCTCACTGAACCCAGGAATGCGCTTATCAATATTCGCTAACATGCCCGCCATCAGCTTCTCTTTGAGCTGCTGGTACTCCCACTCCCGGTCGCCTGCGGGCTGGTCGGCCCATTGGGCAAATGGCTCATAGCTTACGAAGGCAAATGCTTCTAGCGTGTGGTGCCCGCTGTGCATTTTGGAGGGGTCTTTGAGCGTGGTTACCGTTAGGAACATGCCTTCGGGGGTGAAATCTTGCATGATTTTATCAGTCATGCCGTCGGTGTAAATGCCGTCCACGTCGCTGTGGTTGTAGAACCAGTAGTTGCCAGAATCCAGCCCGGCGGCTTTTAAATCCATGTCTACGGCCATGAACAGGCTGAGGGCGGAAGTGGAGTAGTTCACCTTACCCAGCTTGCGCTGGAGCTTGCTGCTGAGATGCTCTCGCCCAACCATTGTGCCAAAGGTCACTTCCGGGTCGGCATTGCTGACGACGTGCCGGGCAGCAATTTCGGTGCCGTCGGTGAGGCGGACACCGCGCACGCGCTTGTTTGCATCCAGCAAAATGCGCTCGACGCGCGTTTGCAGGCGCAGTTCGCCCCCGGCACGTTTGAGGGCGCGGGCAAAGGCGCGAGGGATGGCAAACGCGCCGCCGCGGGGGTAGTAGCCGCCTTCAAAATAGTGGTGGGTCACGCCTGCGTGTACTGGGGCAGAAACTTTGGACGGGGGCAGGCCGTGATCGCCGGATTGGGCAGAGAGGATGGCACGCAGCACCGGATCGCTTACGTAATGGTTAATGAGATCGGCCCCGGTGCGGATGGCCCAGCGCAGGATGTGGCGAGCCCGCCAGGGCAGGGTGATTGCGTCGCCCAAGCCACGTACGCGACCCAGCAGGCGCAATTCATCCATTAGCTGCTGGCACATGTTCAGGTAGCCATCAATGCCTTTGGCTTCGTGAGGGAAGCGTTCTTTGAGGCGGTTGGCAAATGCTTCGCGCCCTTTGGGGATGTCGAACTGCTCGTCGCCGATGAAGACGTGGTCGAAGCCGTCGGGGTTGATTTCGCAGAAGGCGAGGTCTTCGGAAATGCCCAATCCTTCGTAGATGCGGCGCATGCGCCCACCGGGGCCAATGCCGCCGATGTAATGCACGCCGGGGCTAAATTTGTACCCTTCGAGGGTGAAGGAATGTGTCCAGCCACCGGGAACGTCGTGCTGTTCTAACACGAGCACTTTTTTGCCAGCTTGCGCTAGCGGAACGGCCGTACTCATCCCGCCAGCTCCAGAGCCAATTACAATTACATCAAACGCTTCATTTGCCATGCTTTTCTCGCTTCTTTTGAGGAAATAAGGCGGATTGTAACACAGCTTGCCGAACGGGATTTTGTTTACTTGGCCTGTGAATTATTTTACAATGTGTGCAAGTTATCTTTGGGACAAAACGGCCGTTTTGCCAGCCAAATCAGCATTCAAACGAACATTGCAACGGATGAGAAATAGGACGCAGATTTGCCTGATTCACCTGATTTAATCATTTTTATCAGGAAAATCAGGGTGATCAGCGTGCTATTTTAAGGAGAGGATTTCATGGCACAGGCAGGATTACATGGATTGGTCGGTGTGGCGGTGCGTCGCTGGACGCCAAGGCGCAAGTGGCTGCTGTTGGGCATTGTGCTAGGAAATTTGCTGCCAGATGCAGACAATCTGGCGGTGGCTGTGGCTACGGTGACGGGCGGTTCCACCGAGGGGCTGCACCGAACGTTTACGCACAGCTTGTTTTTTGTTTTGGCGTTGGTGATTGTTTTTTGGCTGGCGGGTGTGGTGGCGAAACGGCCGTCCACCACCAACCTCGGTTTGGGCTTGGGCATTGGCGTGCTGATGCACATTTTGCTGGATTTGCTCATCTGGTTCAACGGGGTGGACATTGTGTGGCCGTTGGCCTCCTGGGTGAATTTGTGGGAGGGCGTCACGCCGCCGGAGATGCTCTTTTTTGCCGCCTACTTTTATTGGCTGGCTCACACGGCACAGCAGCAGGGAACCAATTTGGATAAGGCGAGGAGTGTGAGGGTGTGGACGGCCGTTCAGCTCATCCTTTTCCTCATTTTTACCGTGCTGGTGTACACGCTAAACAGCGGCTTCATGACCATTTATGGTAGGATATACCTGCTTACGTTAATCGTAGCGGCGGTATTAACTATTCAAATGCGGAAGACGATAGAACATTGGTAGGTGGAAGTTTTCGGGTCGCTAGTTATGATTCGGGATGGTAATACGGCCGTAACATCCTTGTAACTTGCCTGAAAGAAATTGGGGGCAAACTTCGGCGCGTTCAACGAGAGAAACGTTCTACCGAAGAAAGGAGCAGAAAATGTTAAATTCTCCCAATTTCACGCCTTCGCCGCTCGTTCCGACGGGCTTGCAGCGAAGAACTCAACTGAAAGAACCTCTTATTGAGAAGAGCCCAAAAATTGAACGGCCGTCTCGGTTCAAATTTAACCGTGAAGCGTTTAGCAACCTCTCTTTGCTGGATCAAGTGCTGTTTGAGCGGTTTGGCCAAGGGCCGCAGGTGCAGGTGCCCTACGCCACGATGCACCAGGCGTTTGAGCATTTTGTGACAATCCAGCCGGAGGCTGTCGCTGTTGAGCATCTTGGTGAGTCAATCACCTACGGCGAGCTAGATCGGCAGGCGAACCGGCTGGCGGCAAAATTAGCTGATTTGGGCGTGCAAACGGGCGATCATGTGGCTCTCTTTTTGCAGCGTTCCATCCCCATGATTGTGGGCATTTTGGCGACGCTAAAGGCGGGGGCAGCTTACGTGCCGCAGCATGTCGGCGTCGCCCCGGAAGCGCATCTGAACTATGTGTTGGAGGTGGCGAATATTGACGTGATTTTAACGCTCTCCCAATTGGCAGAGCAGGTGTCAGTGGCAGACGGCCGTACCCTCCTCAACGTTGATGACTTCATGCAGGAACCCTTTGCTGACGAGATGGAATTTGTGGAGAACTTTGTGCCGGAAACGGCCGTTTCCCCCCACAACACCTGCTTCATTATCTTCACCTCCGGCACGACGGGTATACCCAACGGCGTGCAGGTAACGCACGGCAACGTGGGCAACATTTTGCTCACCGCGCCGGGCAATTTGGGCATTCAGCCGGGAATGAAGGTGGGTCAGATTCTCAGCATCGCTTTCGACATGGCGGCGTGGGAGATTTTGGGCTGCCTGGGCAACGGCGGCACGCTAATCATTCGCGGCAAAGATTTTATGGAGACGGCGCGGCAGGTGGACGTGATTATTTCCACCCCCTCCATTTTGGCGACGTTCGATGCCGACCAATGCCACAACGTGAAAGTGGTGGCCGTGGCCGGTGAGCCTTGCCCGCGCCCCCTGGCCGACAAGTGGGGCGCGTTTTGCGCTTTCTACAACTCCTGTGGCCCCACCGAGGTGACGATTGTGAACACGGCCGAGCAGCATCTTCCCTGGAAGGAAGGGCTGACCATCGGCAAGCCAACCCCCAACAACACCGTGTACGTTTTGGACGAAAATTTGCAGCCGCTGCCCATCGGTGAGGTGGGCGAGATGTGGGCCGGAGGCGACTGTGTTTCCAAAGGCTACATTGGCAACGAGGCGTTGACGAGCGAGCGGTATCGTCCCGACCCGTTTTTGGGCGACGGCCGTATGATGTTCCGCACCCGCGATTTGGGTAAGTGGACGGCCGAGGGGGAGTTAGAGCATTACGGCCGTACCGACGATCAGGTAAAAGTGCGCGGCTTTCGCGTAGAGCTAGACTCCGTTTCAGCCGCGCTGGAATCTGCGCCCAACTGTAAACGCGCTGTGGCTCTCAAGCTGGACAGCCAGGATTTGGTTGGCTTTGTTTCGCCGCGCACGGTGGATGTGGCTGAGGCGAAGCAGGCAGTGGCGGATCAACTACCGTATTACTGTACCCCTAAATTCATTATTGATTTGGATGAACTGCCCAAGACGCCGCGCGGCAAGATTGACAAGCGGCTGCTGCTAGAAATGGCGAAGGCGCACGACACGGCGTTGCTGGAGACCGAAAAAATATAGCCACAGATTACACGGATTACACAGATTTTTTTTAAGAAGACCAAAAATCGGCGTGAATCTGCAAAATCTGCGGATAAATAGAGGAAGGAAACGAAATCATGTTACGAACATTTCCAAACGAAGCATTGGCCGAACGACGAGATGTGAAGCAGGAATGGCCGTTACCCCACCAACCCGGCACGCTCCCACCGCAGCAGCATTTCTTGCGGCGGATGTGGAAGCATCGCTACCTGATGCATTACCATCGCCTGATTGCCCTGGTTGTCGTCGTAAATTTGGTATTGCTGGGCTACGGCTTGCGCCAGTGGAGCTGGTGGACGGCCGACTCAATCAATCTGGCGGCCATTTCCAACATGGTTATTGCCAATATTGGCATCGCTATTTTGATTCGGCAGCAATATGTCATTAATTTGCTCTTCAAGGTTGCCACCAGCGTGCCCACTAGCTGGCCGCTGCGCTTTCGGGCGTTGATGGGCAAAGTATATCACTTTGGCGGCATCCATGTCGGCGGTGCGATTATGGGGACGCTTTGGTTTGCAGCCTTTGTTGGCTCGCTCATCTATAGCTGGATCAATGGGCTGCCTGGCGTTTCTCTGGCTACGATGGTGGTAACGGCCGTTCTACTCGTTCTGCTCGTCGCTATCATCGCCCTGTCCATGCCCCAATTCCGGGCCAAATACCACGACGAATTTGAGCTGATGCACCGCTTTGGCGGCTGGGCATCGCTGCTGCTGTTCTGGGTGCAGACGGTGCTGTTCATCAACGACCAGGGTGGCTCGCTGCTGGCCGCGCCCGGCTTTTGGGTACTGTTGGCGGTGACGTTTAGCATTGCGTTGCCCTGGCTGCGGCTGAAGAAGGTGCGGGTGCAAATTGAACGGCCGTCTAATCACGTTGCGCTGGTTCGGTTTAATCATGGCGTCACGCCGTTTGCAGGGTCGTCAACGGCCGTTTCTCGCAGTCCGCTCACTGAATGGCACTCGTTTGCCAACGTGCCAGCCCCCGGCGAGGATGGCTTTCGCCTAACGATTAGCCGCGCTGGAGATTGGACGGGTGAACTGATTGACGACATGCCCTCTCACGTTTGGGTGAAGGGGATTCCGACGGCGGGCGTGGGCAATATTGACCAACTGTTTAAGCGCGTGGTCTGGATTGCCACCGGTAGCGGCATCGGCCCCACGCTGCCCCATCTGCTGGCGCACACCGCCCCGGCGCGACTGGTTTGGTCTACCCGTACGCCCCGCAAAACCTATGGCGACGACCTGGTTGACGAGATTCTGGAATCTGAGCCTAACGCGCTGATCTGGGACACAAATGAAAACGGCCGTCCCGATTTAGTCCAACTCGCCTACGACGCCGTCCAGGAATTTGATGCCGAAGCGGTGATTGTCATCTCCAACAAAAAGCTGACCTGGCAGGTGGTCTACGGCATGGAAAGCCGAGGCATTCCAGCGTATGGGGCGATTTGGGATTCGTAGATAGTAATCGGTTATCAGTAGGTCAGTAATCAGTTTTCAGTTGAACAGACTGAATACTGATCACTGAAAACTGAATACAAAAAGGAAAGAGTATGAGCATTCAAATTGAACAAAAGGGCCGTACCGTCATCGTGCGGCTAAACCGGCCAGAGGTGTTGAACGCACTAAATTCAGAAATGATACATGAGATGGTGGCGCAGCTATCGGAACTGGATAAAGACCCAAACGTAGGCTGCTTTGTCATCACGGGTAACGAGCGGGCGTTTGCGGCGGGAGCCGACATTAAGGAACTGGCCTCCAAGAGCTACATGGAGATGTTCCACGAGGACTTTTTCGCCCCGTGGGATCAGTTTGCTGCGCTGCGAACGCCGAAGATTGCGGCCGTTTCCGGCTATGCACTCGGTGGGGGTTGTGAACTAGCCATGATGTGCGATCTCATTTACGCAGCTAACACCGCCAAGTTCGGCCAGCCAGAAATTAAGCTGGGGCTAATTCCCGGCATGGGTGGCTCACAGCGGCTGACAAAGCTGGTGGGCAAGGCCAAAGCGATGGACATGCTGCTGACGGGCCGCATGATGGACGCTGAGGAAGCAGAACGCGCCGGGTTGGTGGCTCGTGTCATCCCCGCCGAGGAGTTGCTAGCAGAAACGTTGGCGGCGGCAGAGATGATTGGCTGTTGGGGGAAAACGGCCGTTATCGCTGCGCGTGAAGCTGTGGAAAGAGCCCAGGAAGGCAGCCTGCGAGAAGGCTTGCTCTTTGAGCGGCGCACCTACTACGCGCTGTGGGCCACGGCCGATGCCAATGAAGGCATGCAGGCGTTTTTAGAGAAACGGCCGCCTGTTTTTGTAGGACGGTGAACAGTTATCGGTGAGCAATAATCAGTTTTACCGCAGAGAGCGCGGAGGACGCAGAGATAATGAAACCAACCAACCTCCCGCAGGTTTGTTCTCGAACACAGTTTGCGGATGGAACCTGCGGGAGGTTTTTTTTCAGGGAAAAGAAAAACTCTGTGCGCTCTGTGTTCTCTGTGGTGTATTATCTTTCGGGCAAGCCTAGCCAGGAGCTGTAAAAGTAGCTGATGACCAAGAAGACGCTGCCAATGCCGGCAAATAGCAGAATGCGCCAGACGGTTTCTAGCACCACCAAATCAACCAGGAACAGCTTGCCCACCAGAACAAAAAGCGTCGCCAGGGCAACCAGCCGCAACAGCGGACGACGCAAGGTAAGGGCAATCAGCAGCAAAATAATGGCATAGATGCCCCAAACGACGGTGACGAGCCCTTGCCCGCTGAGTTGATTGAACGCTTGCCAGAACAGGGTGAGTATGGCGACGTGTGTCATGAGGCGATAGCCGTGGCGGACATGGGCTTCTTGAGCATCTGCAAAGAGGAAAGTGGTGGCAAACAGCAGCACGATGATTGCCAGATTGAGCAGGAATTGCAGGTTGAAAACGGCCGTTTCTGGCCTGCTGGTTAAAATTTGCTCAAACAACAGCACGGTGACCACCAGAGAAAGTAAATGAGCTGCACCCTTGATGAAAATTTGATTGTGCCGCTGGGCATCCCAATGTAGCCAAACTGCGTAAAATGCCCACAAGAATGTCACCAGTCCGGGAATGTCGAACGCGCTAAACTCACGGCGCAGCCAAAACAGCAGGGCAGCATGGGCAGTTAGCAGGTACGCCACAAAGAAGTCGGACGTTTGGTTGCGGCGCAGGAGGGCGGCAATGGCAAAAAATAGGCCAATCACAAACAGTTCTACCCATGAGTCTAAATGAAAGGCTTGCATGGCCGGTTGGAAGCTCAGAAGCTGCACAAACAAGAAGATGCCCACTGCCAGCGAGAGTAAGTGCATACCCAGCTCTAACAAAACGTGGCGAATATGCCTGTGTGCCAGATGAAGCGCGGCGGCTTCCACGGCGAGAGCCAGCAGCAGCCATGTGCCATCGAAAAACTGTACCAGCGAGACGGTTAAGAAGATAAAAGCGGTGATGCTGTGCATTATCCACACATTTGCCCGACCCGGTTTTGAACTTAAGCCCACTGCCAGCAAGCCAAACAAAACGGCCGTACCCAACGTAATCAACCCCTCGCCAATGCCCGGTAGCTGCCACAGCAGCAGCGTTAACCACAAGGCAATGATCGGGTTTAGCAGAATCGTGAGCCGGGGATGTGTTCTAAATTGGGCTTTCATGAAGTCGGGCATAAAAGTATCGGCAAAGCCAAATTTGATGGGCGGCAGACGGTTGGGGGATTCCAGCCAATCCAGATAGCGCAAGACAGGCATGGCCCAAAACATGAGCAGGCACAACAGAATGCCGCTTTGCAGGGTAATGTTTTCAGGCGTGATGAGGGTTTCATCGAATAACAGGAAAGCGAGCATAGAACCCGCCAAAATGACCCAGCCGCCAACGTTCGCCAGCCAAAGCAAAATCTGCCAGCCCTGGAAAAAGTAAATGAGCACGAGGCTGCCACAAATGAGGCAGGTGTAAATGATGAGGCCGCCGACGTTGCCGTCACCGCTGGACAGTAAAAATGGCGTGGCCAGGCCGCCCAAGCCACCGATGAGGGAAAGCATCGCCTCTTTTTGGCGCAGCGAGAGGGCAAAGGCCAGCAGCGTCACCAGAGTCATAAAGCCGAACGCCACAGGCAATGAGATCAGGCCGTATAGCTGAAAGGCGGCAAACCCGGTGATGTAGTAGGCGGCGATGCCTCCTCCCTGTACTGCCTGACCAAAATACGGCCGTTCCCGTGCCGTTTTATACCCAATCCCCAGTAAGCCAGTTCCCAAAATTAAGCCAATGGCAACGCGCACGGGCGGGCCAATCCAACCTTGGTTGACGGCGTAATTAAACAAAAAGACGAGCGCCAGCAGCAGCAATCCCAGGCCAATTTTGTTGAGCCAAAAATCACTTTGCCAAATATTTTCTGGCAGATACGTTTGTGGCGGTTCTGTGGGTGTTTTTGTTTGGGGTTGCGGTTTTGGTTTAGGAATTGGTTGGGGGGTGGCTGCTGGTTGTGCTGGTGGCGGTGAAACAGTTGGTGCGGGCGGTGGGATGGCAACGGCCGTTACCAGTGCTGGTTCTGGGTCGGGTGGCGTGTCGGCAGGCTCGTTGGCTAATTTGGAAACCTGGGTCTGTAACGTTGCTATCGTTTGTTCGAGGCGGCCAAGCCGCTTGGCAAGCGCGTTAAACAAGTCAGCTTGGCGAAAATTGGTTTGGCAGTTGGCACAGATGGCTCGCTTCGGTTCATTCTCCGTGCCGCAAAACGGGCAAATGGTTTTCTCAGACATAATTTCTCCCCTTCATCCATATTTGCACACCTGATACTTCACAGAATAATGTGCGGACGATACAGCGTCAAACACCTGAGTGCACTAAGTGTAGTTTAGTTCGATAAAAGGGGATTAATGGTTTTGGCAGTTTGCATGGTGACCTCTTCTTTAGGCGGCGCACCTACTAAGCTCTCTGGGCCACGGCTGATGCCAATGAGGGGATGCAGGCGTTTTTGGAGAAACGGCAGCCGGTTTTCAAAGTTAAATAGCTAGTTTTGTAGCAATTTCAATAGTTCCAAATTGAGGGAATAGCATTTTTAATAAAAAGGATGGCAAATTATTCTTTACGAGTGTCGCCACCACGTATTTTCTTTAAATGTAAAGCGTCCATCCAAAGTAGTCACTGTTTTTCCCCGAATCCAATTCACTTTTTCACTTGCAGCATCCGTGATGGGTTTCATTTCTCTTAGGATTTCTGCGACTACAGTTCGAATGTCAATAAAGTTAATTTGATGGATTTCATTTTCGAAACTGTTCAAGTTCCTATTAGCAGTTTGAAGTAAATTCTCGGAATCGAGTTTCCTATCTGAATCTGAATTGTATTTATATGACGACTCTAAATCAACTAACAATTCACCTAAAATTTGTGACCGAGTTTCGAGGGTTCGTTTGTGAGACGGACCCCAAGAAAGTATCTCCATCAATATTTCTGCTTGTTGATTTAACTGATTTGATTCCAAATTTAAATCTTCCGCTAGTCTGTTCGCATTTTTTACGAGTTTTCCTAACTTTTGGTTTGTCATGTTAGTGTACCCTTTTTCTGCCATCATATATCCCTGGTTAACATAATTTGCCCAGGTGTTTCCTTTCGTACGGTGATTCTCCATTCCCGTTAGGAAATCATTACTCATGGTTTGATGCAAAATTGCTATTATTGCCAGTTGTTTTATTAGCCCGTTAAGTTTATTTGATGTTTGGTTTATTGCAGGTATAAGATTTTCTAGAGGAAACTCAAAGCTGAAAAGGCTTAATTGCATGGCGATGTCATCAATTTTTTTCTGAGCCGCATAGTGAGAATTTCTAAATGCTTTTTCCCATGTATTGGGAGTAGCTTGTTGCAAGGTATCTAGTTTCATTTTTAGATTTTGGAGAATTAGCTTGAGTTTTTGATTATGCTCAATGTTGGTTAATCTGGAATGCAGTACAGTTGATACTTGTGTATACAAGTATTGTTCAGCTTCATCAATGTCCTCTAATAGATGCTTGTTGTTTTGGATGATAGCTGTAATTGCAATCGCTTTGGTGAATCGTTTTTCCAATTGGCTAGATAATTTATGAAGATCTTGGATCCATCTATTGTATTTTTGGTCAAGCTCATCAATTATAAGAAAACTTTGCTCTTTTTCACTTAGGTAATGGGCATATTTTTGGGAGAGTTGATTGGTTTCTTCACGAAGCTGTCCAATATCATGATTCAATGATTCTAAATCTGACAATAGCCAAATGATCTCTGATGATTTTCCCGTGTGATTTTGTGCCAGATCCCCATATTTGATCACTTCATTTAGCCGAGGATCAAACCAAATGCTAGTAATTTGTTCACGACTTTCATCAGTGTCGGATTTGAAGAGTGCTTTAAGTGCTTCGTGTCTTAAGGGTATTGGCTCATCAGTTTTTTTAATTATATTTGATAGAGGTTCGATAGGTAAAGTATCTCCAGTAGCATCCATAATTTCGCCGAGAGCTTCAGTTGCTCCGTTCCGTTGTTTGATCTGCATTTGTGTGGTTTCGACAACCATTAACAATAATCCGACTACTGATTTACCTAGATTGACTAGACCTTGTAACGCGGCATCATAAGTTTCTTTAATTTCAGAACCTAAATCTGCAATATACAGCCAAACTTGCTCAAGAATTTTGCTCAGTTCCGGGGCAAGGGAGAATTCGAAAAATTTCCCATCTTTTTTGTGCATTGCAAGAACATAAGCCATCCATTGAAATTCATCTACTCTTAAAGTGATTTCCCGTGCTTCTCGAACTGCGTGATCCACGGAAAATCTATCAAGGATGCAAGCGTATAATTTGGCTGTGAAATCAATAGCCACCCGATCGTAAACGGGGTATCTCGTTCCGATCACCATTGATATTCCAAATTGGCTCACTAACTCTTGGCATAGATGGAATGATTGGCAAGCATTTAGAAAGACGAATTGGATCGAGCTTTTCTCATTGCGGAAGAGCCGCCATGCTCTTTCGCCAAATACGTAATCACTAAGCTGCTCTTCAGTTTCAAGCACTAGGCTAGGCTCATTGTCCTTATATCCAGCATGGCCAACAAAATGAATTATTTGAGGTTGGTATCGATCTATTTTAGATTCGAGTTTTGTATACGTTGCATTTTCTAGATAATTAACTTCGATAGCGGGGCTGAGGCGTAAGAACCGCATAGATAATTCGCTTTTCTTACGTAGAGCTTTTGTCAAACTGTCCTTCTCCGTTTTGCTCGCTAATGTTGACATATCTTTTGGTGAAGAAATGACTACCAAGATTTTTAACTTTCTAGTTTGAAGAAGGCTATTATCAGGGGCTTGTTTGATAGGATAACGCGCCAAAATGGTTTTTCGACCACGACTCAAGAAGGCATCACCACGATGTGGCATTCCGTTGTCGTACAGTAATTCCAGATTCAGATCTGAAAATATTTTCGATTCAATTTGCAATAATATTCGGAGCGTAATATTCTCTGCATAAGCTGCTCCAAAACTTTTATCCAGTTTCCGTCTAATGTCATCACGAAATATTGCGTCAAATAGTTCTTTGCCGAATCTTTTGCTTAAGATACGAATAGCTTTTGGATCGCCTCGAATTTCTAAGAATTTTTCGTAGGTATCTTCAAGGATACTGTTACGTCTTTTAAGCTTTTCGAATGCCACATTATCAAGTGAAACTTGAGCTTCACCCCAAGGTGATTCGCGTAAACGAATCGAGTGGCTGTTATTTTTTTGTTCGCTAATGTGTATGACAATATCTTGAAACTGTTCTGTATTTTTTGGCACGATATTTTCACAGATTGTTGATGAGTTTAGCTAAAAGTATTATTTTTGTGCTATTCCGTGTCTGGATCAAGTGTTTCTATAGATATATTGGCTACTTCTTGAACTGTAATAAGATCCCCTTGAGATTGTGAAAGAACTTGAATCAATTTATCTTTACTGATTTCCAGATTGCCCATCTCTTGAGTGAGTAACATCCCTCTTTCTGGGGCTTCGCTCATGCTTCGCAGGGTGCCAAGAACATCATCTTGAAGAAGGGTTTTTAATTCAGAAATCGATCCCGTTAGCCTGTTTCTAGTATCTTCCCGTTTTTCTATTTCTTTTTGCTCAAACCATAATTTTCTTGTAAGGCGATGAGTCACAAGAATCAAAATTGAGCCAGAGATGAGACCAGAAATTAGCGAAATTGCTCCCGCAACAACTAATAAAAAGACATCTTGATCCATTTTGCTTACTCCAAATATTTGGTTCTACGACTGATAATTTTTATTGTAACATTTATGTCAATAGCTTGATAGAGATCAGAGAAAGTGGGGGATTTTGCGTAGTTTGGCGAGGGGGAGATTGGAGGGAACGGCCGTTTCCATCTCACCAATTAAATCTTCAAATTCAGAAACCGTTGCTGCTTCCCGAAAGGCACGCAAATATGGTTTGAGGGCCAGGCCGGAGAGGTATTTTTTCAAGTGGCGGTTGATGTTTTTTAGGCCGTCGCCGGTGCCGTAGTAGCTGTGGGCTTCGTGAAGATGTTGGCGGAGAACGGCCGTAATCTGCCTAAAGGTCAACTGCTCCCGATCAATCCGCCCCAGCAGCCACGGGTTGCCCAACGCCGCCCGGCCAATCATCACGCCGTCGCAGCCCGTGTGCGCCTTCAGGCGGTCAATGTCCGCTATCGTGCGAACGTCGCCGTTGCCCAGCACCGGTACGTCCACCGCTTGCTTCAATTTGGCAATGGCCTCCCAATCTGCCTGGCCGCGATACTTTTGGGTACGGGTACGGCCGTGCAAAGCTACCAACGCCGCGCCGTTGTCCACCATAATTTTGGCAATCTCCAGATAATTTTGGTTGGCTTCATCCCAGCCCAGCCGCAGCTTGCCCGTGATTGGCACATTTAGGTGCGTGGTGAGCAGGCGGAACGTCTCTGCCACCAGCTTTGGCTGGCGCATCATGCCCACCCCCGCCCCCTTTTTGCTAATTTGCGGCACCGAACAGCCCATGTTGATGTCAATGATGTCGGCACCCCAGGCCACAATGCGCCGGGCGGCGCGCAATATCGTTTGGGCATCGTTGCCGAAGATTTGGAACACCATCGGCTGCTCACCCGCCGGATGCACGTCCAGCCGCCGCCACAGCGGATTTGGGTCACACAGCAGCGCCTCTGTTGGCACAAATTCGGTGTAGTGCATCGCTGCCCCAAATTGGCGGCAGATGGCTCGGAACGGCACGTCGGAATAGGCCGCCATCGGTGACAGGATGGTGTCGCCGTAAATTGGCAGGTCACGGATGTAGAAAGCGGGTATTTGCATGTTAGAATTTTTACAGTAATCCGTAATCGGTGAACGGTAAACTGATTACCGCTTACCGACTTACTTACCGTTTACTGATCACCGTTCTCCCAGCCTTCGCTGCCAATGAGCGGCACAAAGCGGACGGGGGTGAGGGTTTTCTGGCCGAAACGGCCGTTCTTTTTGCGCCAAACTAGCTGCAATTTCTGTTTTTTGTAGGAACCAACGGGCATGATGAGACGGCCGTTCACCCCCAACTGTTCGCGCAAAGAAACTGGCACCGTGGGACCACCCGCCGCCACCACGATGGCGTCGTAGGGAGCGGCTTCTGGCCAGCCCAGCGTGCCATCACCCAAATGGACGCCAATATTCGCATAGCCAAGCTGTTGCAGTCGCACTTTGGCGTAGTCTACCAGAGCCTCTTGCCGTTCAACAGTGTGGACTTGCCGCACCATCTGGGCAACGACTGCCGCAGCGTAGCCAGACCCGGTGCCAATTTCCAGTACGTTAAACTGTGGCTGCAATTTCAGCGCGGACAGCATGAGCGCGACGACGTAAGGCTGGGAAATCGTTTGCTTGGCGGGCAGGGGCAGTGCGCCGTTGTAATAGGCAAACTCTTCGTACCCTTCTTGCACAAACTGTTCGCGGGGGACGGTGTTCATGGCTTGGAGAACGGCCGTATCCCGAATTCCTCGGTTACTTAAATCATTCACCATCTCCGCCCGCAACTTTGCAAAATCCATACTCACTCTACTTTGCCAAAACTGGTAAGCAGCTCAAAAATAGCGGCCGTACCAAAATCCAAAGCGGCAGCCGGAATGCGCTCGTCGGCGGCGTGAATGGTGGCCGTGAAGTTGAAATCCGACGGTAGCTGCATGGGCAAAAAACCGTAGGTCTGGATGCCCAGCCGAGCAAAGTGGCGGGCATCCGTCACGGCAGGCAGCACCAGCGGGATCGGCACGCCGTCTGGGTCGGCGCGGCGCAAAATGCCGGCCAGAGTATCAAACAGCGCCATATTGGCCGCAGGCGGCCCCGGATTGTAAAACAGCACCTCAATTTCCACCTCGTCCCCCAGCAGTTGGCGCAGCTCCTGGATGAGATGTTGCGGCTTGTAGCCTGGGAGGAGACGGCCGTCTAACTCCAAACTCACCTCGCTCGGAATCACATTATTTTTGTGCCCGCCCTGCACAATGGTTGGGCTAACCGTGTGGCGCAGCAGCGCATTGAACTGCTGCGCCATTTTCCCCATCGCCCGCAGCATCTGTTTGGTCAGGCTGGGGGTCAGCAGCAGGTGCAAAACCAGATTAGTTGGGAAACCAACGTTGGTGGCAATGGCCTCATACATGGCCCGCACCTCTGGCGCAATATGTACAGGCAGGGGATTTTTGTCTAGCTTGGTGAGGATGTGGCCCAGTTTGGCCATCGCCCCGCCCTGAATGGGGTTGTAGCCATGCCCGCCGGGGCCGCGCACGGTGAGCTTAAGTCCGCATTGCTGCTTCTCGGCCACCATGATGGGATAAAAGGTGCGTCCGAAGAGCTGCATGCTAAAGCCGCCAAATTCGCCAATGGCAAACTGCACATTTTCAAACTGCTCAGGATGCTCTTCAACCAGAAATCTGGCACCAAAGATGCCGCCGGCCTCTTCGTCGCTCAAGATGGTGAGGATGAGGTCGCCCGGTGGGGTAATATTTTCCACCCTCATTTTGAGGAAGGCGGACACCATCATGGCAACGCCGCTTTTCATGTCTAGCGCGCCGCGCCCCCAAATCATGCCGTCAATCAGTTCGCTGCCAAATGGATCGTGCTGCCACTGTTGGTCGGTCGTCGTGACCACATCCACATGTCCCTGCATGAGCAAGGGCGGTGCAGTGCCGCTGCCGGGCAGGCGGGCAATGAGGTTGGGGCGGTTTTCATCTTTGGCCAAAACAGTGGTTTTTACGCCAGCGGCTTGCAGCAGCTCATTTAAATATTGCACGCAAGCCACTTCGTTACCGGGCGGATTGGTAGTGTTGAAGCGGATGAGGTGCTGAAGGAGTTGGGACGGCCGTTTGTAAATAGAGGGGTCAGGCATATATGCTCCTTTGTGTGCCCCTCTATTTTGCCATGAAACTACCCCCCGCGCACGGCCACAAGAAAGACCACAAAAAGGCACATCCCCAATAAACTGAGGACGAGACCCGCAACGGCCGTATTCCGTCCACCGCTGCCAAATAACCCCGCAAGGCCTAATCCGGCTCCCAATAGACCTAAGAAGGCACTGCTAAAACCACAAACCAATATTGGCACGCCTGCCAATGCCACCCAGCCCTGGTTTGCCCCCACCACGCCGCAAAAGCCAATACCAAACACCAGTGCCGCTGACGCGATACCTAACGCCAAGCTGGCGTTGCCTAACATATTCGGCTGTTGTCTTGAATTATCGTTCATCATCAATCTCCAATTAGGTAATTTCCTAATGCCGCGATTATTCTTTTACCTATTAGTACAGTGTACGGCCGTAAAAGTTGCGATCCGCTTAAATGAGCTATAATTGGCCCATGGCGTACACACCTCCCGAAAACGTACAAAAAATCTTAAAGAAGTTGCCTACCAAGCCGGGCGTTTATTTACATAAAGATAAATTCGGCACCATTATTTACGTAGGCAAAGCGATCAACCTACGCAACCGCGTGCGTTCCTACTTCCACAAAAACGTGGATTCTGTTAAAACCCAGCGCCTCCGCCGTGAAATCACCGATATCGAAATCATCACCACAGAATCTGAACTAGAAGCACTGCTGCTGGAAAACACCCTCATCAAAAAGCATCGTCCCAAATACAATGTCCGCCTCAAAGATGATAAGCGGTATCCGTACATCAAAGTTCACTGGAAGGATGCGTATCCTAAAGTGACCGTCACCCGACGCATGGAGCGGGACGGCTCTCGCTACTTTGGTCCCTACACTTCCGTTTGGGCAGTCCACCAAACGCTAGACATGCTGCGTAAAATCTTTCCCTACCTCACCTGTGACCGTGTGATTGACGGCAACGATGAACGTGCCTGCCTATACTACGGCATCAAGCTGTGCAATGGGCCGTGCATTGGAGCCGTAAACCAGCAGCAGTACCGCAACATGATTCAATCACTGATGGATTTTCTAAACGGAAAATCGGAGCATATTGTGAAATCCGTTCAGGCCAATATGGAAAAAGCGGCTGAAGAACTCAATTTTGAAAAAGCGGCCGAATACCGGGATCAGCTCAAAGCCATCAACCTCGTCGTGTCCAAGCAAAAAGTGATTTCGGCGGCTAATGCCGATCAGGACGTAATTGCCTTTGCCCGCGAGCAGGGGGATGCCTGCGTACAAATCTTCTTCATTCGCTATGGCAAGCTGATTGGGCGGGAATATTTCATGCTGGAAGGCACCGAAGGCGAAACAGACGAAGACGTGCTGAGCGAATTCATCACCCAGTTTTACGATGATGCGGCACACATTCCCCGCGAGGTACTTTTGCCCAACCAAGTGTCTGAAGCGATGGTGATTGAAGAATGGTTAAGACGCAAACGCAGCACCAAAGTGACCATCCAGGTGCCGAGCCGGGGCAAAAAGAAAGAGCTGGTGCAAATGGTGAAAACCAACGCCCAGGATACGCTGGCAACCATTCGCCAGCAGTGGGCGGCCGATCGCTCCAAACACGTCACGGCGATGGCAGAACTGCACGAGGCGCTCGATTTGCCCGCGCCGCCTGCCCGCATTGAATGTTACGACATTAGCCACACGCAGGGGGCACAGACGGTGGCTTCGATGGTGGTCTTTGTGCAGGGTGCGCCCCGCAAAAGCGATTATCGCCGCTTCAATGTGGTGACGGTGGGCAACGACGATTACGGCGCAATGAAAGAGGTGCTCACGCGTCGCTTTGCGCGGTACAAAGATTCATTGGCAGGTGAACTGCATGATCCCAACCAGATTGGCAAACCGAAAAAAGAGACAGCATGGTCGCTGCTGCCAGATTTGCTCATTGTGGACGGGGGCAAGGGGCAGTTGGCAATGGCAATGGACGTTTTGCGCGAATTTGGTCTGGATGAAGAGGTGCCTGTGGCGGGTTTGGCCAAGCAGGAAGAAGAGCTGTTTGTGCCGGGCAAGGCGGCCTCCATTTTGCTGCCGCGCCGCTCAGAAGGGCTGTATTTGGTGCAGCGGGTGCGGGACGAGGCGCATCGATTTGCCAACACAGGCCACCGCAAGCGGCGTGCCAAAGCAGGTGTAGCTTCTATTTTGGACAGCGTACCGGGGGTTGGCCCCAAGCGGCGCAAATTGCTGCTAACACACTTTGGTTCGTTAGATGGGCTACGCAAAGCGACAATGGAGGAGATTGCATCCGTGCCGGGTATTCCGGTGGAAGTGGCAGAAGCAGTGAAGGCGCATTTGGCATGAAAGAGGAGACTGGAGACCGGAGATTACACTCGAACTCCAATCTCTAATCTCCCCATTTCCTTAATTCTTATTGATGATTGGTAGATAGATTTTTTGTTCGGGCAGGGCTATGTCAATGGTGTGGCTTTGGATGACGGAGAAGCCGGTTTCGTTTACGGCCGTTACCGTCACATCTTTACTTCCCACACTATCCCAACTCAGCGAAACCGTGTTGCTGATACCGTCCGTATTGGTAATTGTGTTCTGTCCACTGATCTCCCAGGTGTAGGTGATGGGCGTGCTGGTGAAGCTGGGGCTGATGTCGGCGGTAAAATTGTAGCTGATGTTGGTTTCGCCGTTGGCAGGGCCTGTGATGGAAACGGCCGTTGGTGCCGCGCTTAACTGTCCACAACTCGTATCTAAACCGACAAATTCCAGCAGCAGCCAACTACTAGCATCCAGGTTGTAACCAATCAGGCGGAAGATGGCGAATTGGGAAGTTTGGTAACGGCCGTTCGCCCCCGTTCCATCTGAACTACCCCAAATCGGCAAGCGCAGCGTGCGCCCTAAATCAATATGCGATTCTATTGGTTCTCGAACAAAGGAGGAGTTGATGCTGCCTGTACTCGCTGCAATCCAATCGCCAATGTGCAAGGCCTGATCTGTGGGATCGCCGGGCTCAATGTAGCCAGGTACATTGGGTAACCCAGAGCCGGGGACACCTGAGCCGGGTACACACCCGTCTGGGCCACCTGTACAAGCATTGTAATTTGTGCTGTCACCGGGCCAGGTGAGGCTGTTGGCCAATGTGCTGGAACTGGCGGGAATGCCCTCATTCCAAACCAGCCAGGCAAAATTGCCATCGCCAAAGCCATTTTGCGCTCGGAAGATGTCGCCGGGGGTGGCATCTAGCAGCGGTACGTCGTCTTGATGATCCAGGAAGCTTCCGTAGCTAGGAGGAGTGGCAGGGTAAGTAAAATCGCCTGCGTTGGGGTATGGATTGCTGCCCGTACCTGGCGCAGTAACGGAGCGTGCTCCTTCATGAATGGTGATGGGAAACGCAGCGCAGCCCAGAGTTGGGTTCAGTGGGTCTGGATTAGGTTCTTGGGGAATAGACATTTCCCAGGTGTGTAAGTTGTTGACCCCCCGGTTAAAGCGCACCATGAGCCGCCCGCCATAAAATGGGGTGCAATCTTCCATCGTGGGGTTGTCGTAATCACAATTATCTAAATTGCCAGGGACGGTAATGTTGTAAGCGGGGTCTACCCATTGTGTGGGGCAGCTACCGGGTAAGCAGCGCACACCCTCAGCTACGCCGTCCGGATCGTCCTGGCCAGAAACGCCAAAGGCCATGGCCCAATCTGTATTGGCTGGATCATAGCCAAGCGGATTGGCGTCATCGGGGGTAAAGGCGATGGTGTCAAAGTAGAAGATTAGGGGGGGCTGTGCGCCGTCGTCGTTGTCAAAAAGTCTTACCTGCAGCGTTTGTCCAGCAAGTTCCGGGCCGACGGTGAGGAGAGGCATCTCAATAGGGTAGTCGGCGATGCTGGTTTGGGGCAAGGTGCCTAAGGCCAAAATCTCAACCCCAGCGGCGTCGTGCGTGCCTGGATTATTCAGAATGTACAGATTACGGACATTCACCTCACTCGGCACATCGGGTTCGCCAGAATCGCCATCGGTGTAGATGGGTGGGCCAGCCCAAATGTCAAAGCCATTTTCTGATGCGCCACTGATCGTGCGTACATCCAGGTATAGATACCGATCACCTGTTAGCGTGTCGGTGGTGATGCCTGGCACGTCGGCGGTGAGGTCTACTTCAAAGCTGTCTGTCGTTTGAGCGATAGCTGGAACTGCGTTGCCTGGCGTATCAACTGGAGAAAATGGATTATCGGCACCGGGCGAGACCCAGCGCAGGTCAGTATTGTGGTCGCCGTTGTCGCGTAAGCCATCATCTGTTTGCCCGATGTAAACCACCAGTGGAATGCGGGTAGGTGTCTCGTCATTAGTTTGAGCAAAATAGTAAAGATCAAAAAGGGTTTGAGCGTTTAAGCTGGCAGTATAGTTGGTTGGTGTACCACAATTGCCGCTTGGTGCTATGGGCGGGCTCCAGTTGGTGTCTACGCGGACAAACCAGTGTGGGTTGATTTGGTCAAAATCGAGATTAGGCGCACCCGTTACCAGTGTGCGCTCGTCGGTGTCCAGGGCACAGGGGCTTGTTCGGTCGCTGCTGCCGCCGTTGGTGCCGCAACTTTTTAAGTCCGTCGCACCAAGTCCGTTGCTCACGGCTATATCTGTGCGTAGAACTAATGGATCGTTGATGTCTGAGTTGATAGAATCTGGATCGAATAGTTCCACACGAACAATGTCGTGGGGGTAGCTGGCAGGGATGCGGATGGCGTAGGTATAGGTGTAGGGCCCCTGGGAAAAGGGGCTCGACAATGGTGAATAGGGGTCGCCTAAATGGATGCAGCTATCTGGGCCGAGGATGGCTTGGTAGTTGGTGGAGAGACGGCCGTATCGAGCATCTCGGTTTGTGTACAATCCTTTCGTCGGCGGGGTAAAGGTGGGAGGTCCGGCAAGGCCATCTTGTGCAGCCTCCAAATTTGAAGATGGCTTTGTCAATAAAATGCCGCCAACTGCGAAAACAAAAAAGAAGAAAATAAAAGCTGCTTTTTTCATCGAAATTCCTCCATGCTTCAATCATTCCGTCGGTCATGAAAGCCGACGAAATAAGTCAATTATCAATGGCAGGTTGTTGTGTAAATCACAAAAAGTATTTTGATGAAAATCGAGCCGCGAAAATGTGATTTACTCAAGTAAAAACCAATTCCGAGGCTGTGCTAATTCAAATTTCTTTTTAGTTTTACATGAATCGGTAGGTAGTTTGCGGCTGGAAAATGAAATCCCGCAAATGATTTGAGTCACTCAAATCATTTGCGGGGTAAATTACGATATTTTGGTGTCAGAGTCAAGCACCTGAGTGTAGTAGGTACATTTAACTCTGCTTTATCTGCTTAATACCTGGACACTGGCCGACTCATAGAAACACCCACGATAATCCCGATGATGAGTGCAATCAGGGCGATAATGATAATGGTCGAGAGTTGTATAGCGATCATAGTTCACCTCCATAGTGGCCGTTCGCATGACAGTTATCGGAATTGTGCGGGACGGCTCTGAGTAAGCGGCCTTCCAACTTAATTCGCCATTAGCTTATCATGGCCTGCCTCAATCGTGGCTGCAAAAACCTGACACTAGCCAAACAAATGCGCCACAAAAATGATAGCCTCATTCATCCTTTGGCGGACTGGTTGCTTGCGGTGGCGGCAGGGTGCGACGTGGTGGCTGGATGGGAGCGGCACGACGGCGCAGCCGGGCAACGCCTAGCCCAATCAATCCTAAAAAGATTAGCCAGGGGCCCCAGATGATGCCCCGGTAAATGGCGAAGTTAGCCACCGCCTGGGCATTTTCCTGGGCGCGCACGGAGGCGAGTTTGGCCGTGTTGGCCGCAGACCAGCTTTGCGGCGTTGGCAAGGGTGTTGGCGTTGGTGTGGGCAGCAGAGCCGTCAGGTTCAGGGTGATGAGGGCGGCGGCAGAACGGCCGTTATAAAAGTTCAGCTCCCCCTGCAGATCATTGATCTCATTCTCGACGCGCAGCAGTTGTTGATGAACTTCCAATGTCTCGGTTGTGTTGCGCGTGTGGTCTAGCAGGGTGCGAAGGCGCGTTTGGTTGATGGTGAGGTTGTCTAGCCTGGATTGCAGATCGACGGCCGTTGCCAGCACATCTACACCGCTCAACTGTTCATCTTCAACCATACCCAGCGTTCGCAGCGCGTTTAGTAACGCTTCAAACTGGTCGGCTGGCACGCCAAAGGTCAGCTCGCCATAGGTGCTGGTATTGCCTGTTTCCCACTGGCGCTGGTTGAGTACATAGCCACCGTAGCTTTCTGCCAGATTGATTGCGGTGGCAACGGCCGTACTCGTATCGGCCACCGTTAACGACAGATGGGCTTCTTTCATCACCAGACGATCATCTACTTGTGCTGCCTGAACCCGCATGTTGCCAGGCCACAGCAACCAGAGGCACAGCAAGCCGAATAAAAAGGGCGAAGTTAACATAAATAATCTTCTTTTCATCAGAATCCTCCTAAAAAAGCGGAACCAATAGTCATTATTGCCACCATCCGAACCGGCGCTGCAGGCGCCAGCCAATCCAGCCTAACGCAGCCAACAGCAGCAGCCAGGGGCCACACACAATACCGTAGTAGATGGAAAAATCGGCCGTTTGTTGGGCAGATTCTTGCAGATTTACCAGAGCCACCTGTGCCGTGTCACCAGGCTGCCAGGAGGCAGGTGTGGGGATGGGCGAGGGGGTTGGCGTGGGTAAGATTGGTTCCAAAGCGAGGTCAATGGTGGAAAAAGCGGCGCGGTCGCTCAGGTAGTTGCGCCTTCCCTGAATAATGGCGATTTCTTCTTCAACCACCTTCAGCTCGTCGTTGATGCGTAACGCTTCTTCCACGGTTTCGGCGTCATCCAGGAAGCTACGTAAACGGTCGCGGGTGACGATAAGATTGTCTAAACGCGATCCTAAATCTACAAATTCATCGGTTACGTCTTGCCCACCGGCGAAATCGTTGGTTACATCACCTAGCTGGCGCAGCTGGGTGAGCGTATTTTCAAATTGGGTCACTGGCACGGCAAGCTGCATGTTGGCAGCGCTGTACCCGGTTTGTACATCAAAGATTTGTTGGCTGATGATGTAACCACCCAGATCGGCGACGAGTTGGGTGGTGGTGGCAACGGCCGTATCCACATCCACGACCATAATTGCCAATTCACCATTTTTGATGATGAGCCGGGTTTGGGACTGTACGGCCGGATCGCTGCCTTCAACTGCAACATCAGCATCTTCAGCGATAGCTTCAGTTATGACGCGAGTGACTTCAACCACCTGGGCAGGTGAACCAAATGGTTCATCTCCACCACCGCAGGCAACCAGGGCTAGCAGCAGGGTAGCCAGCGCCGCCAGCCAGTAAAAACGTTTGGCGTTCATTTTTCTTCTCCTAACTTTGTGATTTTGTTGGAATGATTACCCCAAGGTTATCGTTAAAACGTTTCTCCCCAGACAATGGTTCCCAAATTTGGCAAACTGCAATGAAACCTATTGGTTTTTGAGACTGTTACTTAGTTAACCACTCTCGCCCTCAGTAATCTCTATACTGTCTTTACGATTCAGCGTCTAATTTTCACGCACATCCAACGCTACATTGATCCTGCCTCCTGGTATTGAACAACCATGTTACCGTCGACAAACTGGCTTTGAAGGTAAAGAGGTTAAACATGCAGCAGCGCGAAATAGTGGATCATCCATTGCGTAAATGGCAAGAGACAACCTGGCTATTACTGGCGTTTCTGACTCCCCTATTTGTCAATTTATGGGTTGAACAGCAATTTGAAGCCTCAAAAATTTGGCTGTTGCGGACGTTGATTTGGCTGTTAGTTCTGCTGTGGTTTGCTGGCTGGATGACCAATTCCCGGCCAAAATCTCTTCCCCAACCTATAAAGACCGTCATTGTTATCCTCATACTTATACTTGCGCTTTCGACCGCCCTTAGCACGAATCATTTTATCGCTATCTTTGGCACGCTTGACCGGGCTAATGGCGCTTTGACGCACATAAGCTACGTCTTGCTTTTTATTTGCGTTGCCACACAAATAGATGCTACAAGCAGTCGGCGGTTGATACAGGTTGCTATCTTAACGGCCGTTCCCATTAGCCTTTTTGGTCTGGCGCAAGCGGCTGGGTGGCAGCCACTCCCCGTTTTCACCGATGCCCGCAGTAACATCACAACAACACTTGGTCGGGCCAACTTTACCGGAGCCTACCTGGCTTTGTTGCTGCCGCTGACGCTTACCGCTAGTCGGTCGGCCACAAACAAGTTGCAGCAACTTGGCTATGGATCACTTTTCTTGCTTGAACTTATTGTCATTGCTTTCACTCAGGCACGGGCAGCATGGATTGCCGCCGTTGTGGGGATTGGCCTGCTTTGGTGGTTTCAGGTTGCCCTTCGCTGGCCTGCAAAGGTTCGATGGCTGAGCGCATTGGCAGGCGTCGCCACGCTTGGCATAACATTACTCCTTCTTTTGCAGCGTGGCATTGCCAATGGCGGCTCCATTGTCGCTCGCTGGACGATTTGGCAGGCTTCGCTCCGACTACTCTGGCCTCGTTTATGGCTTGGCTACGGGGCAGATACGCTGGAACTACACTTCCCTTCAGTTTACCCACCGCAGCTTGTTTATTATCAGGGGCGCGGCGTGGTTGTTGATCGGGCGCACAACTGGCTGCTTGACTGGTCGCTCAACTATGGCATCGTGGCCACGCTCTTTTTTATCTTCCTCATTTTTCTTGTTTTGCGGCTGGGTTGGCGACAATTGGCAGAGCCAGAAGATGGAGTTTCTCAACAGCTTGAAGCTTTGCCCCATCGCTGGGTGGCGGCTTGTATGGCAGCCGCCTGCGCCCAGCTTGTTGGCAATTTGTTTTTGTTTGAGGTGGCGGCAACGGCCGTTCTCTTCTGGCTGTTGATGGGCATCATCACAGCAGCAGCTCTACCACCCAACCCGCAAACGATTCCTCTTGCTTCACCTAGCTCTATTAAACAGCTTGCTATTGTGGTGGGCATTTTTGTATTGGTTTGGGCAGTTTGGCAAAGCAATCTGCGCCCGTTGCTGGCCGATAGTTATAGTTGGCGAGGCACACAGGCCTTGTTTCAGGGAAATCCTTCGGCCGCATTGGTAGCTTATGAAACGGCCGTTCACTATCAACCCAACCGTGCCGCTTATCATGTGGCTATGGCCCTGACTGCCGCGCAAGTTGGCAATTTTGCACAAGCTGAAGCGGCGATGGGTGAAGCAATCGCCCTACGCCCGGCCAATCCTGTTTTGTACACCCAACTTGCTGCCATTTATGCCCATGAAGCAACAGTCACGCCAGAGAAAATCGAACTGGCTTATGGAGCTTATGAGCAGGCGATTGCCCTTGCGCCAACAATTGCCCTTACCCATCAGCAATATGCCGATCTGGCACTGCGAATTGGTGATGAAGCGACTGCACTGCGGCAAGCCCAGCAGGCGGTTGATCTGGATGCAACGGATGGCATGGCCTATGGTATTTTGGGCTGGGTACAGTTACAAAGTGGCGAACTTGCCGCGGCACAAAGTGCCTTTGAGCAAGCTGTGAAGTGGCAGCCGTATTTGGCCGATTTTCACCTGGGACTGGCCACCGTTTACGCCCAACAAGGTGAATTTGCAGCGGCGTGTCAGGCGTTGCAGCACAGCCTAGTACTTGATCCAGCCTATGCGCCTGCTTTGGCCTTGCAACTGCAAATGCAGGAAAAATAGGTTAGCCCGCGTTCATCGTTAATGGGTAACCTCTGTATTGTGATGTTAGCTTTTCGTAATGGACTGTAGAGCATTTCTACAAGGAGATAACATGAAAACCCAACGCTTATTCCCTCAAATTTTCGTCGTCGCTATTGGATTATTGTTGCTGGGTGGGCTAGGCGCCTATTGGCCCACGTTGGTTGGTGCAAAGCCACTTGAAGATCCGCTTGCACCAGCGGCAACAGTTGGTGATGGCATCACATACCAAGGCTACCTCACCGATGAAAATGGCGTGCCGCTGAATGGCCCAGTGACCATGCGCTTTATCATTTTCAATGATGCCGTTGCTGGTTCTACCTTGTGGGACAGCGGCGATATCAATGTGACTGTCAATGATGGTTTGTTTGACACTTATCTCCCTATCGACACAGATATTTTCAATGGTGAAGAGCTGTGGGTTTCTCAAATTGTTGATGGTGAAACGTTAACGCCGCGTCAGGAGATAGCGCCGGTGCCGATGGCACATACCTTACGACCCGGTGCCATAATTAAAGGCACCGCCAATGCCCTGCCCAATAATTACCTACTTGATGTACAGATGAATAACGACGTCTTTGCCTTTAACCGTGGGGCGATCACAGGGCAATCAACAACAGGTAATGCGATCTATGGGTTGGCTAATACCGGTCGTGCCATTTATGGCCAAACTCAAGATGGCTATGCCATCTATGGCTTTGATGGTGGCAGCAATGCCAACCAGGGCTATGCTGGCTATTTTTACAGTACAAATGGCGTTGGTGTCTATGGCTATAGCAATGGCAATCGAGCGCATCCCAATATTTATGCTCCGGGTGTTTATGGGCAGAGTAATCAGGGCGTGGGGGTGTACGGCCGTGGCGACACCTCCAACAGCCATAGTTGGTACAACCAGGGTGGCTATTTTGTCGGGGGCAAAGGTCTTTATGCCCTGGGAACAGACTCAGCAGGTGAAACGGGCTATGGTGCACAAATTTATAGCAGCAACTATCGTGGCATGTATGTTTACAGCCTTAGCGGCCATTACGATGCCTATTTTGCTGGTACTGGTGGCATCTTTGTCAATGGCACTGTCGTTGATAGTGTGGCAAACAGTACCTCGCTGGCCGTTAATTTGGGCGAGACCACGATTGCAGCAGGGGATTTAGTAGCCATGGTTGGTGTAGCACCGTCTCCCAGTGGAGATATGACGATGTTAGCCGTTGCCAAAGTTGATGCAACAAATCAGAGCGCAGTTATTGGTGTAGCGGTAGAAGCATATACGGCCGAGACTATTACCCATGACGACGGCTCGCAAACAGTCGGCTTTTCCTCAACAAGCGGGGCAATCACTCCCAACAGCTACCTTACCATTATCACAGAGGGGTTGGCACCCGCAGTGAATGTATCTAGTTTAGCTCTTGTGACAAATGGCGCTATTGGCGACAAAGTCTCACTTGCCCCAACAACAAACGGGGAGATGGCACTATCTCTTAGCGAGAGTGGTGGGATTGTGGTGGGCAAGATGGCTGGCCAAATCGACGAAGAAAGTGGCACCGTCCCTATGTTTATTGACATTGATTAGGAGGCCAACCATGAAAATACAGCGTAAACTTTTGCTCTTTGCTATGGTGCTTCTGCTATTTTCTATGGGGATGGTGGTGGCACAGTCGTCAACAAATTATCGTGTGCCTCGCTCGGTTATATCCAGCGGCGGTACGGCCGATTCTGCCAATTACACGGTTACGGCCGCTATTGGGCAGCCTGTTACTGGCATAATTGATGGCTCCAACTACAAGGGATCGATTGGTTTTTTGCTTCCTGCTTATGACCTTATTTCTCCTCCAGGGGGGTCTGGACATATGGTTTATTTTCCCATAGTAATGAGGTAGGACAGTGACCAGCAGCGGGGCTGAGTTTCTTGCGTTGGCTGCGGATGACGAGTTTGTAAATAGGTCAATAGAAACGGGTATGTGAGCAGGTTTGCCGCTTGTCAGGCTGTTGGTTAGCTTTTACAATGTGACCACGATGAGACAATCTAAGCTGCTGGCTACCCAATTACAAAAACGCGATCCCAATGCCTGGACAGCCTTGCTGCGTGAGCAAATGGAAACAAAAGAGCTGGTAGTAACGGCCGTTTCTGCCAATCCTATTCGCCCCAGAAACAAGAACAGCCGCCGCACAACCCGCTACTTACTTGCCCTAGCTGGTCACTCCGACCCCATTACGCTTATTGGGCGGCACATTAGCGCCACCGAGGCACTTTTTTACAGCCAGTTTTCGCTGCGCCTTACCAAGCTAGCACCCCAATGTTTCTTTTTGCATCAGCCAGAACCGGGCAGTGATGGCTGGGCTGTTTTGGATGATCTGCCCGACGATATTCTCCCTAGCCGCTGGTCTGTGGATGATGTCAGCGGGATTATAGAGAAAATGGCATATCAACATGCTGCCTTTAGCGATCAGGTTGATGATCTTGTAAACGCTGGCTTCGCGTTACTGTTGGATCGCAAAGCGTATCAATGGGATACATTGGCGGTGGAGCAAGCGGTTTATTTTGAGGAAGGGCCAGCCGCGATTTTGTCTGAACATGCGTTAACGCAGTCTGGGCAACTGGCACCGCGTTTTTTACAGGCAGCGAATGGCCTGGTGGTGATGCGCGACTTGGGCGGCTGGCCGGGTATTTTGGGGGAAACGCATTTAACGGCTGTTTCCGATTTGCTAGATGACCCTGTGCCACTGCTGGAACCGCTGCGCCAGTTGCCAGCTACCTTGCTTCATGGCGATCCCAATAACTTTAACTGGCGCGTTACCGTGTTTGATGACCAGCGTTTGGCTGCTTGGCAAACGGCCGCTATTGGCCCAGGCATTTGTGATCTGGTGTGCTTTATTGAGCAGTTTAGCCTGTTGGAAGATGCAGAAAGCGGAATGCTTAAAACGCGGCCGTTGTGGCCCATAAACGAAGAAACAATGATTGACACCTACATGCTGGCGCTATCGCAACGATTAGGCTCCCGCGTGAATACAAGAGCCCTGCGCCAGGCGATTCCGGCGGCACGCTGCCTGTATGTTCTTACCAACTGGTTTCCCCACTTTGCTACCTGGTTTGAAGAGATGCCCAACAAGTTCACTTGGCAAAAGATAAACCGCATGGCGCTTAGCGAGTTTGCCGACACGCCTTTACATGGATTTATGCAGTTACGGCCGTATCTCTCTGGCGTCTTCGAGCGTTTTCTGCTGGCGTATCGTTCCCTCTAACTTCTGCGACGATTCTTCATCCCCTGCGTACAGGTCACCGATATAAAATGCAAATTTTGGAGGCGTTGTGACTCAATTTTTTGGAGCCTTATCAACAGGCGTTGTTATTTTTTTATTGCTTCTGAGTCTGGTTGGTACGTTGATACCGATTATCCCCGGTGTGCTGCTGATGTGGGTGATTGTTTTTATCTATGCGCTGGTGGATGGATTTACGGCCGTTTCCACCACGTCTTTCATCATCATTAGCCTCATTACTCTCGTCACCGGTACTTCAGATATTTGGCTGACGCTGTTTGGCACCAAGAAAGGAGGGGCATCTGTCAAATCTATGCTTATTGGCACGGTTGGCGCAGTGGTTGGCTCCTTCTTACTCCCCATTGTTGGTACCATTGCCGGTTACATTGGCGGTCTGCTGCTAGGAGAATATTGGCAGCACGGTGATTGGGAAGTGGCTAAAAAAGCAGGTTTTGGCGGTTTGGCTGGCTGGGGCGTCGCCACCGTCATCCAGTTTGTCGGCGGCATTTTTATCTTTGCAATCTTCTTATGGCAGGTGATATTCTAGACGTAATTGGTAAGCAGGTTATTGACATAATTACTCAATTACTCATATAAAACAGTATGGATTTAGCAGAATTTTTACGCAACTTTGGCATTACATTGCTCACCCTCATGGGTGTGGCGCTTGTTTTGGCGCTGCTGCTGTTGGCAATTGTGTGGCGGCAGGTGAAGCGCATTGACATTCCCCCAAACGCCACCTTTGGCGAGACGCTGTTACTCACACCATTTTTAGTAGTGCTCATGATCGATCTGCTCGATTTTGCACTGGACTTTTTAGCAGCGCCTATCGCTTGGATTCTTTTAGATAGATTGGGTCTCAAAGCATTGCGGGGCGTTTCTGTTGTTGAAACATTGATTCCACTCACCCAAGCCATCCCCACCATGACCATCGCCTGGATTTGGGTTCGCCTCTTCCCAGGAACCATTCAATAAATAGTCTACTCCGCTGACTCCCACGCTTTTTGCAACTTTTGCAGCGATTGCACCTCGTGCTTTTGCAGTTTGTCTAGCGTTGCCTCGTCAACCTGGTTTGGCGCAGGCAGAAAGTCTATGTTTGTCCCCTGAAATACCCGGCTAAAAATGTACTTAACCCGACGCATGTGGAATTCAGAACTGATCACAATTATCTGTGAGGCTTTTACCTCATTTGCTACCTTTTTGGCACAGATAGCGTCTTCCACTGTGTTGGAACTGTTGGTATGCGGCAGAATCTGGTTGGCACTGATGCCGTTTGCCAATAAATAGGCCGTCAAATATTGTCCGTGCGATATCTCTGTTGTGTTAAAGTGAGCACCGAAGGCCCCAGTTGGCAGTACAACCCACGCATCATTTTCATTTAGAAAGCGAACGGCCGTATCTGCCCGACTAATAGCTACAGGAGACAGATTGCCTTCACGATCATTTTCATTGCCCAGCAGCACTACAATTTTCAAAAAACTGTCTCCTCTATTTACAATTACTGTTTGCTTTCGATAAAGGCGCGTGCTGCAGAGATAAGCTGCTGCCACAGGTCAGTATCCCGATTGGGGATGGAAACCCACTCTTTGAAGCGACGGCCGTTTGGCGCAAAAGGCTCCCCTACTTCCGTTTCAATCAAATCGAGAACCCGTTCAGCAGGCAGCTTCACAATCAAATCCCCCGTCTTATGATGCACCGAGGCGAAAAAGTCCCCATTCACCCGCAGACACGGAAAGCCCATCATTGTGCTTTTGGTGACACTGTCATCATTTAATAAGGGTGTTGCCAAATCCCAGAATAAACCATCATCTTCACTCATTGCATTTTCTCCGAACTTGCTTGCTCAAGGTAGTTGCTCAGGTCAAATAATAGCACACATGTACTAATTCTGGAAGAGTGCTTTAGGGATTTGCTAAAGAAATGGCACGAAGGTGACAGGCTCTTTTAAAGAGCCTGTCACCTGGAGAATTTATAGTTTGATAGGCTTGCTTAGGATTTCGACAAGGAGCTTGACGGAGTTTTCTACATCGTCGGCGTGGACAGTTTCGCTTTGGGTGTGGACGTAGCGGCAGGGGATGGAGATGCAGCCAGCCGCCGCGCCGCCGTTGGCAATTTGGATGGAGCGGGCATCCGTAGAACCGCCGGTGAGCACCTCTAGCTGGTAAGGAATTTCAGCTTCTTCGGCGCGCTGCTTCATCAGGCGCACCAGCCCGGTGTGGGCAATCATGCCGCTGTCTTTCACCTTGATGGCCGTGCCTTTGCCCAAATCAATGGCGATGGGGGTTGGTTCTGGCGTGTCGCCAGCCAGGGTCACGTCCAGAGCAATGCCCACATCGGGGTCGAGCATGTTGGCGGCAGCTTGTGCGCCGCGCGTGCCGACTTCTTCCTGCACGCTGAACACAAAATAGACGTCGTGGGGTGTTTTCTTGAGCCGCTTCATCGCTTCGATGGCGACAACGCAGCCGATGCGGTCATCCATGCTTTTGGCGCTGAGATGTTTGTCTTGAACCATAAACTCACGCACAAATCCCACCGCATCCCCCACCTTTACCGGACAATCTTCCTTGCTGGTGGCACCTACATCAATGTAATGCTTTTCTAGCCCGTGTACCTTGCCGCGGTCTGTGATGCGGTCGCTGGCGATGATGCCGATACGGCCGTCCCCAAACTGTACCCGGCTGCCCAACAGCGTATGCGGGTAAATGCCGCCAATGTTGGTGAAGCGGCAAAAGCCGTCGTCGGTAATGTGCGAAATCATCAGCCCGATTTCATCCATGTGGGCGGCAACCATCACTTTGAGGCCATCTCTGGTTCCTTTTTTGTGGGCAATGAGGTTGCCCATCGCATCCACCGAAATATCATCGGCAAATTTTTCGATTTCGGGTCGAATGAGGTCCCGCATTTGGTCTTCAAAGCCCGAAGGGCCGTAAGCTTCAACTAATTTTTTGATTAAATCGTTCATCTTTTCCTCGATAATTGGGAGTGAGTGTCTAAACGATAATTAAGTAATTACTCAATTACTTAATTATCGTTTACTAATTCCGCTTCACAATATCTTCTGTTAAATTCAACAACGTTGCTTTGGCCAATTTCACCACATTCGCATAATCATCCAGGTTAATCATCATGGCGGGCGTGTGAGCGTAGCGGCCGGGCGTAGCGATGGTGGCGGCCGGAATGGCCCCACGCACGCGCTGAATAATTGCCGTATTCGTACCGCCACCCCCCGGACGACGAATCTGGAAGGGGATGTCGTTGTCTGCGGCCGTTTGGGTAATGAGGCTGACCAGGCGAGGGTCTTGTACGGTGCCACTGTCCATCACGTAGATGGATGGCCCCTGGCCCAACGCCACATTGGGACTTACATCATTTTTGTTGGGCAGGTCATAAGCGGGGGTGCATTCCAAAATGAGAGCGACATCCGGTTTGGCACCGTAAGCGGCGGTTCTGGCACCGCGTAAGCCCACCTCTTCCTGCACGGTGAAGGTGGCGATGAGGTCGAAGGGATACGGCCGTTCCCGCAAAAGTTCAATTAACGCAGCACAGCCAGCACGGTTGTCAAACGATTTGCCGATGGCGGTTGGCCCCAGCTCTTCGTATTCAGTCACGAAGGCAGCGCGATCACCGATGCTGACCTTGCCTTTGGCCGCGTCCTTGTTTTTGGCACCAATATCAATTCGCATGGCATCCATTTTGGTAACGCTGTTGCGCTGGCTGGCGTTAAGCAGATGGATGGGGCGGGCACCGATGACGCCCGTCAGCTTTTTGGGGCCAACCTGCACCACTTTGCCCAGCAGGGCGCGGTTGTCGAAGCCGCCCACGCCGCTGAATTTCAGCGTGCCGTTGCTGTCGTAATCGGTGATGATGAGGCCAACTTCGTCCATGTGGGCGTCCACCATCACGCGCAAATCAACTTCGCCCGTGCCTTTTTTGAGGGCAATGAGGTTGCCCATCGCATCTACATGCCATTCGTCTACGTGGTCGGCGATGAGGTCACGAATGAGCAGCCGCACTTCCTTCTCCTCGCCAGACACGCCGACGGCTTCTGTTAGATTCATAAGTAGTTCGTTCATTTCGGTTATCCGTGGTTGGTTATCAGTAAAGGTCACTGATTACCGGTTACTGTTTACTGATTACTGTCCTCTTCCATCATCCCCGCAGCCAAATCGTCCAAAAAGTCACCGTCCAGTTGAGCAATGAATTCGCCCATTAAACGGCCGCATCGCTCCACATCTTTTAATGCCACAGATTCCACCATGGTGTGCATGTAGCGTAGAGGGATGGAGATGAGGCCGGTGGGGATGCCGCTGCGGGCGACCTGCACGCCGAAGGCGTCGGTGCCGCTGGCGCGGCTGTGCGTACCTGTGCTAACGGACATTTCTAATGATTCGGCCGTTTTCTTGAGTGCCTTGTACATGCCGGTGTGGACGTTTGGCCCTAAATCAAGGGACGGGCCGCTGCCTAGTTCAAAGGTGCCAGTATCGCTGGCACCGGGGCCTTTGCCAAAGGTCACGTCAATGGCAATGGCCGCGTCTGGCTCCTGCGAGTGGGCACTGGTGAAGGCGCCCAGCAGGCGCGTCTCTTCCTGCACGGTGGCCACGGCTACCACATCCCAACTGTGTTTGCGTTGGCTCAAATATTCCAGGCAGATGGTGACGGCGGCAACGGAGGCTCGGTTGTCTAATGCTTTGCCAGCGATACGGCCGTTTAGCAATTTACGCAGCGGCTGGCGGAAGCTCACAAAATCTCCTACAGAAATTTCAGCTTTAACTTCGGACAGGGAAAGCCCCACGTCCACAGCCAGTTCTTCATAGCCAAATGGTTTATTGCGCTTGTCTGGCGGCAGCATCGCCCCTGGCAAACTGCCAATGACGCCAGGGAAATTTTTGTTTTGCCCATGTACCATCACGAGCTGCCCATACAAGTGGCGAATATCCACGCCGCCGACGTTGGTGACGCGCAAGAAGCCATTGCCGTTGTGCTCAACAATTTGGTGTACCATCAAGGCGATCTCGTCCATGTGGGCAGCCAGCAAAATGGTGCGCCTGCGCCGAGGCGTATCGCCACGGCCCTCCTTGATGGCCATCAAGTTACCAACGTGGTCGCTTATGAAGCGATCGGCATACGGTTCCCACCACTCCCGAACCGCGTTGGCAATCGCTTGTTCGTTGCCAGACGGGCCGGGGGTTTTGGTTAGGGTTTGTATCAGTTTGAATGTGTCCATAAGCTCTCTTTTTATTGCAAGCGTCAGACTTTTGAAATTTCCACCTTTAGGAATTTGCAATTGAAGTCGAAAACTTCAAAAGTCTCCGATTGAAAATGTCATCACGGTTCAGGTGTTGCAGATGGCACGGGTGTATTTGTGTTTGCCGCCGTTGGTAAGGGTGTATTGGTCGCTACGCTTGTGGCCGAGGCGGTAGGGGCTGCCATTGTAGCTGTGGCGGTGTTGGCTGGTGTCGCATTGCTTGTTGCCGAGGCCGTCGGTGTACTGGTGCTAGTAGCTGTTGAGGTTGCCAAGGTTGGTGTAGGGGTCACTGTGGCGGTGCTGGTGACAACGGCCGTACTCGTCACTGTGGCAGAGGCAGTAGCGGTGCTGGTAGCTGTAGCCGTGCTGGTTCTGGTGGCCGTGGCGGTGGCTGTGTCGGTAGCGGTTGGCACAATGACAGGTGTTTGGAACTGGCCCGGCGTGGGTGGCAGGGTGGCAGTGGGGGGCGAATCGGTGCTGGTGGGAACGGCCGTTAATGCGTCTGGTGGCGCTGCTTCAGTGGCAACGGCCGTGTTGCTAGGTGTGGGTGAAATAACCACCGGCAGCGTGGGTGGTAGCTCAGAAACAGGCGCGTCTGGCGCAACAACAAGTAAGATCACACCCACAATGTAGCAGGGAATGGTTAAGGCAATGACACCAATCAAAATGAAGTATGTGCGACGACGCGAATTCATTGGCGGGATGATAGATGACAACGAAATAAATGACAAGCATTCTGACTCCCTCCCAAAAGGTGGGGAATCGCTTTCTCTTCCGCTGAGAGAGGGTTGGGGTGCGAAGCGTAACCGTATGACCAACGGCTAAGAATCTGCTGGTGCTCTGGATTGCGATGCCTATGGGCGCATGTTATAATGAGCCTCAAGTATCGTTATGGTAAAGTAAATGTGATTGTAATGTGAGCAACGAGGAGTGTTCCGTTAGCTACTGTGAGGGCGAACCCCTCTGCGTGAAGAGAACAATTGTATGCCAGCAACTCTGTGGGGTGTAAGTAGGGAAGTTTCGCTTAACCTGCCGAACCGTGCGGTAGGCTACCTGCTTTTGCTTTTTTGCACAGTCCTTTTTGTCACCCTGATTTTCCGTTTTCGTTCTAACCTGCGCTATTTTTCTTACCAACAACGGATTTGGGCTATTGTCCTTTGCGCTGCTGGCTTTGTGACCAGCCAGCTCCTCCCTCTGCGTTTTGAATTTTTATCACCACCAGTTGCTGAATTGCCAGCTAGTGCCGCTATGTTCCTAGCGGCCATACCGTCGCTGCTGGCAGGGGCGGTGTTGGGGCCAGCGGGGGCACTGCTGGTGGGTGCTTTCACTGGTTTGGGCATGATGCTGGGGCAGACTCATCAACTAATTTCGGTGTATTGGTGGTCGTTTACGGCCGTATTCCTGGCATATCTGCTACAACAACATTACTCTGGGCGGCTTTTTTACTGGTTGCGGCAGCCGTGGGTGGCCGGGCTGCTCGGCGGATTGCTGCTCACCGTTCTTAGCGGCATTGGCACCTATGCCTCTGTGTCGGCTGCTGGACTTTCCGCGTTGGATCAGGCGTTGGTGGTGGCAACTGGTAATTTTTGGCCTCGCTTGCTAGAAGGATTGCTGGCAGGGGGTGTGGTTGCCTATGTGTTACGCAATGTGCCGGATTTACGGCCGTACAATCCCCTTATTCCCTCACCTGCCAGACGCAGTTTGCAGAAGCGGCTCCAGCTAAACTTTTTCACCTTTGCTGCCCTGCTCATCTTGCTTTCCATTACCGTTGTGTACAATTTGGCCGTGTCGGTCTCCACCCGCCTGGTGGTGCGGCAAATGGTGCATAACGCCACGCTCGTTGCCGATGAAATCCCGGAATTTGTGAACCAACTGGATACTCAACTCACTTTGTTTGAGGCCGATCAGGTGGCGTTGCTCAGTGATGATACGGCCGTTGCCCGCACTGCCCTGGCTGAACTGTTTGCCCGCAATCCCAGATACCAGCAACTATTGCTAGTAAATGATGGGGGGGAAGTAACGGCCGTATTCCCCAACGATGAAGCAACCATAGAACTGTCTGATGATGAAGCAACGGCCGTTGCCCAAGCCTTTGCCCCCGTTCCCAAAAATGTGGCCCTAGCCAACATGCCCACGTCGGAGCAAGTGCTCAGTTTGGTAGTGCCCGTTTCCGCCGAGGATGGCGGCACGGGGGCTGTTCTCATTGGGCGGCTGGCCAACTTCAGTTTGGATGATCTGGTGGCCGATCTGCGCGGCACGATGGGCGAAGGCACTGGCTTTTTGGTGAACGAGCAGGCGCAAATCATCGCCCATCCAGAAAATGTATACCGTCGCGCCGCTTGGCCTGCTGAAAGTGATGCCCTGCGTCGGCTACTGTTCACCGGCGTGGACGAGGGCCAGGCGTTCCGGGGCTGGCTGCAGGGCAGCGAAACCCGCGCTCTGGTGTACACACAAACAGTTGCTGACCCCGCCTGGACGGTGGTAACGGCCGTTCCCTACGAAATTGTGCTAGGTCAAGCCTTGCAGATGGGCTGGCCGCTGCTGCTGGTGCTACTTTTAGGCACGGCACTCTTCTACACCAACGTTGCCCTGTTGGGGCGCGACATCACCCGGCCGATCAACAAAATTGTGGCTGCCAGCAAAACGATGGCGGCAGGCGGCAGTTGGACCGCCACCGATCTGGAGCAGCGCGAGGATGAAATTGGCGAACTGAACCAGGCATTCATTCAGATGCAGCGGGCCACCCGTAAGCAGCTTAACGACCTCTCGCTGCTGCTTGGCACCAGCCACGACGTGTCTACAAGTATTGATCTAAATCAGGGCATTCCTGCTATTTTGCGTGGAGCTTTGCGTGGTACCGGAGCAGCAGGGGCACGCGCCGTGGTGCTAAACCCTAGCGGCGGGAACCCACTTGCCTTTGGCGAAGGGCCAGCCGCCGAGGCGATGAAATCGTTGGATCGCGCTATCATGACGCGCCTGCGGCACATGCAGGAGCTGATGCTGGCAACCCCCAACCAGATTCGTGCCGCGCTGGAGCTAGACAAGGATACCGAACCGCCCGTGCCTGCCCTGGTGGCCATCCCCCTCTACTCGCACGATCGCTTTCAGGGCATTCTTTGGTTAGGTTACCGGCAGGCGCACAGCTACGATATTTCTGAGCGCAATTTGCTGGTGACGTTGGCTACGCAGACGGCCGTACTTGCAGAAAATGCCCGCCTCTTTGCCACAGCCGAAGGCGGTCGTCGCCGCTTGGCCGCCGTTCTTGCCAGCACCACCGATGCCGTCATCGTTACCGACCAAACCGAACGCATTTTGCTCATCAACCGCGCTGCCGAGCGCATCTTCAATTTGAGTGCCAGCAAGGTCACTGGCCGACCCGTTGCCAAAGTGATTGAGCCAGCCCCGTTGGTAAAAGCTCTCACGGGTGAGGATGAGCACACCCGCAACCTGGAAGTGCCAATGGCCGATGGCAAGACGTACTACGCCAGCGCCTCCACCATCATCAGCAACGAGGGGCAGGTATTTGGCCGTGTGGCTGTGCTGCGCGACATTACCCATCTCAAAGAAATTGACGAGATGAAGTCTGACTTCGTAGCCACCGTGAGCCACGATTTACGCAGCCCGCTTACCTACATGCGCGGCTATGCAACCATGGTGCCAATGGTGGATGAGCTATCCTCCAAGCAGCATGAATATCTGGACAAAATTTTGGCTGGCATTGACCAGATGTCACAGTTAGTGGACGATTTGCTCGATTTGGGTCGCATCGAGGCCGGGGTTGATTTGGCTAAAGAGCGGATCGAGGTAAAGTCGCTGCTGGAAGATATAGCCCAGGAATATTGGCAGCACGCCCATCTGGCTGGCATCAAGCTCCATGTAGATGTGCCGGAAGATATTCCACCGGTTACGGGAGATGGCTCACTGCTGCGGCAGGCAATTACCAATTTGTTGGGCAATGGCATTAAGTATGCTCCCAATAGTGGCTCCATGTGGCTCCGTGCTGAGCAAAAGAATGGTGAACTGGTGCTAAGTGTGCAGGATAGTGGCCCCGGTATCCCCAAGCAGGATCAGATGCGCCTTTTTGAGAAGTTTTACCGAGTGAAGCAGCGCGGTACGGAAAAGGTGAAAGGCTCTGGGTTGGGGCTGGCCATTGTGCGCTCCATTGCCGAGCGGCACGGCGGGCGCGCCTGGTGCATTAGCCAGCAGGGGGAAGGGTGTACGTTTTCGCTGTCCGTGCCGATTGGTCAGAATGGGTATCGGCCGTCTGGGCGGGAGTCAGTAATCGGCAGTCAGTAATGTCGCTGCGCGACCGCTTCGCGTACGGTATTCGGTAAACGGTAATTGGGTGGTGGCTTTGGCCGCCACTTTTTGTTTCCCGAACCGACATCTTTCCGCGCCTCAAAAACGCGAAAAGAATCCGTGGCTACGCTGTCATGCCTGTGAAGGCAGGCATGACAAATTCAGGTTTTTTGGGCGATGATGACGAAGCCGCCAGCGACATAGCGCATTTCGTGATCCCAACTGCCGGGAGTGGCTTGGTTGAGGCGTTCCGTTTGTTGGGCATAGGGGGATTCATAGACGCGCTGGATGGTGAAGCCGCTGTCTAGCAGGCCATTGAAAATGTCGTCCATGCGATGGCGGAACTCGATGCCGCCGTCGGCACGGTGCTGGATGGTTTCGGCGTAGGGGGTGGTGATTTCGTAAGCAGTGCCGTTCCAGGCGGTGCGGTGGATGGCGGGCTGACTGTGCTTGAAGCGATACAGTCCGCCGGAGCGCAAGACCCGGCTCACTTGGGCATACACTTGCCGCACATCGGGAATGTAGGCCAGCGAATCTGCCTGAAAAACGAGGTCGTAGGCGTGGCGGGGCAGGGCGGAGAGATCGCGCATATCTGCCTGGATGGTGATGATGGGGTAGCCGTAGTGGGAAGCGGCCGTTTCGTCTCCGTCTAGCTGCCCTTGTGTTATATCGGCCACGGTGACGCGCGCGCCAAGTAGCCCAAAAACGGCCGACTATTGTCCACCTCCCGCCGCCAGGCAAAGCACATCTTTGCCCGCCACGTTTTGCATGAAGCTGGTTGGGTATAGTTCGTATAGAGGGTAGGGGATGGTTTGGAGACGGCCGTTTAGCCAATCATCCAGCAATTCCCGATCCAAATCCAACTAGGGCCGCGTGTAGCCACCTTTGTTGGCGACTTCATTCTCCCACAAAGCTTGATTTGCTTTAGCAATATCATCTGCTAGTTTCATAAAAAGCTCTCCCCACTTATTTATATTCGACTGGAAATTTGCAACAGCACTTAAAAAGAAGGTCAATACCTCTTTCTTCTTTGTGTTCTCTGTGGCAAAAAATTATTTTAAGGTCACGAGCATTTTTTCGAGGGCTTGCTGCACGGTCTGGCGGGGGCAGCCGATGGTCATGCGGGCAAAACCGGCTCCCTCACGACCATACCAATAGCCTGGACTTAGCGCGACACCTGCTTCCTGTGACAATTTCTTTTCCAACACCTTCACATCTAATCCGAGATCTCTAAAATCGAGCCAGATCAAAAAGGTGCCTTCCGGTTCGATGAGTGACACTTTCATTTGGTTTGCCTGCAAAAATTCGCGGATGAGGGTTACATTGCCCTGGAGGTAGACGAGCAGATCGTCTAGCCAGGCGGCGCCCTCTTGAAAGGCGGTGGTAACGGCCGAATTGGTAAACACATTCGTCTTGTTGATTTGGTAACGGTGGGCGAAGGTGTGAAACTGCTGACGGTAATCATCGTTGGGAAGGACGGCAAAGGCATCCACCATGCCAGAAATGTTGAAGGTTTTGGCGGGTGAGAGGCAGGCTGAGCCATTTTGGACGGCCGTTTCTGAAACAGTGAGGTACGGTGTGTACTTGTGGGGCGGAAAGGCAAAATCGCCGTGAATCTCGTCGGAGATAACAAAAACGTTATGTTCGGCGCAAATGGCGGCAACTTTTTCTAGCTCCTCTCGCGTCCAGACACGGCCAACGGGGTTGTGCGGGTTGCACAGGATTAGGATTTTGTTTTTGGGAACGGCCGCTTTCTGCGCTAAATCGTCGAAGTCTATGTGGTAACGGCCGTCTACCAGCTTCAGCGGATTTTTTGCAATGCGACGGCCGCTGCTATTGATCACCATGCGAAACTCAAAGAAGACGGGAGATTGCAAAATCACACCATCACCTTCATTTGAATGCTGGTCAAGCAAAATGGAGATGGCGTTCATGATAGAAGGGCATTGTTCTAAATGCTCTCGGTTGATGCCCCAACTATGCCGAGATTGGTACCAATTTTCCAGCGCCGTGAAGAATCTTTCTGGACGAAATTCATACCCGTAAACGCCATGCTCTGCTCGCTTTTTTAACTGTTCAATCACCGCTGGCGGCGACTGAAAATCCATGTCGGCTACGGACATGGGAATGGCGTTTGGGTTGCCAAAATGCTCCTCTAAAAATGATTCACTCCACTTCATCGTGGGGAACTTGTTGCGGTCAATTAGGGTATCAAAATTCGTTGGATTCATGGTGGGGTTTTATCAAAAATTTCGCAGATTGAAAAGATTAAATCTGGTAAATTGGCGAAATCTACGATATTATGTCAACTGAATGAACGAACGGCCGTTGCCACCAAACTTATTCTAAAATTCAACCGTTCAAAATGCACAGTAGGCTACGCGGAGGGGACGCCGTGCAGCAGCCGGGTGAGGTTTTGTGTTCGCAGAAGACCGCACCGGAGCAGGTCAATAAAAGAAGATGTTAGGGAGAATGAGTTATGTTCTTTTGAATGTCTTGAATCATGGCAACCAGGACTCTGTCTGTAAAATAATTCCCAACATACGCTTCAAATAGTTCGGCATTCCTTGCAAGAAGGTATTGTAATAACAGGGTGTAAAATAACCTTATCGATTGAAACATAATTTCAATATTTTCTGACACATCTTTGATAAACTCATCAGGGTTACCATAAATTTTTTCAGCAATTTGTGATTGCTCAAAGTCGGAAGACCTTATTACGAGCATTCCATCTGGAATTATCACTACATTGGCATGAGCAATAGCATGTCTCACAATTGGATCATAGTAATCAATAACTCAAGTTGCTACCTTAAAAATATGGCTGACACTCTCAGCCAGAACAAATAATGCGATTTTCAGCTCAAAGCCTGCGGCTGTGACTGCATGAATGCTCCTCGGCATCCTGCGTGCAATGGATGACCCTGTCGTCTCCACAATCTTGCGATGCAGTTTTATCCAATAAGTGCGCCACGGTGGATACGGCCGTTTGCTGTTTTTCTTGCGTACAGGACATAGTTTCACCTGTCTTGTCTCATTGATTAAGTCTTCCATGGTGTAATCATTGTAGATTTTGTCCGCATAGATTTCTGAACCCGTCGGTAGGTCAAACTGAAAGGAGCGCAGGTGAGTCACATCGCTTTCAGAACCCGGTGTTAGGAAGAACTCAACTGGTTGACCCTGACTGGTGACCATCAAATGTAGTTTGAGTCCATAGAAGTAGCGGCGTTTGCTCGCAATCTTGCCGCGATACTTCTCTTCTCGATAGAGACGACAGCGGCGAATGCGCCAATTGTCACACACCACAATAGGAAAGGTATCGATCACGTAAATCGAATCGCTACTGACCCCTTTCCAGTGGGCGCCCAACATCTCGATAAAGGTCACGATGTAATGGCTCACTCGATGCAGACGACGTGAATACCGACTTTTGCTCAACATGGTTGGTATGTAGCCGCCTTGATGCAAGAAGGCACGGGCAAGTTCATAATTGCCGCTAAAAAACAGAGCAGCCACGATTGCTGTGGTGATGACCTCGGAATCGTTCATGCGGCATTGACTGTTTTCATGATGACCTAAACCAAGCAAAAGGTCGTTAACCAGCGTGTAAATCGCTACAATTTGTTCGTCCATGATTGTCCTCGTAAAAATGGTTTGGTGGTTCAAACCCACTTTACTTGGCTTTCATGGACTTCACCATTTTTGACTGTTAAGGTAGCAACTTAGGTTAATCAATAAGTTTTTTTCGACTGGGATTTCCAGAATTTAACAACATTTTCGCAGGATCCGCAGTTCCAAACAAATAGTTTTCCAAATTTAAATTCAAATTATCATTATTTTCAGAAATGCAGTAACAAGCAAAAATCAACATTTTTCGAAACAATTCATAGGTTGCAACATACCATCTGAAATAGGTATTAAAAATTAGAATTTGAACGGTATGATCTTTCTTGTTAAGTCTTTTTGTTGCGTCAAGCCATGCTAATCTACTTCTGGTTGAGTCATAGTATGGTGCAAATAAATCTGTATGTGGATAACCGTTGTAACCACTAATAATTACCTTGGTTGCTTCCATGCCTACTTCAACATCTTTTTGAAATAAGTCAAGATAATAGCCAAGCATTGCGCGACTTACATCAGTTACTTGTTGCCCATTTACATCTTTCACAATTTCAAAAAAGGATTCACCAATTTGCGAACCTATTTTTATGAATTTCCTCTTATCTTTTAACCTCTTTACATCACTCAAGAGCTTTTTTTCGGCTTGATTCATAATACTTTCCTCCTGAGTTTTATAGTCAAGGGGTCACTCAGCTAACTTTTGCAGCACGGTTTCGAGTTCGGGGGGGAGTTCAGCGTGGAGGGTGAGTTCTTCATCGTCAGATGGCCGTTTCACCCTTAACACCGCCGCATGAAGAAAGTGCCGCTTGAGCCGGATGCTTTGCTTGCGACGGCCATACACTTTGTCGCCCACGATGGGATTGCCAATGTAAGCCAGATGCACGCGAATTTGGTGGGTGCGCCCGGTGAATAACTCGCATTGTAGCAGCGTGTGATCGTCGTAGGCGGTGACGGTATCGTACTGGGTTTGGGCGGGGCGGCTGCGGCTGGAACGGCCGTATGGAATCACGGCCATCTTTTTACGCTGGCGCGGGTCGCGGCCAATCGGTGCGTCAATCAGGGCAGACGGGGGCTGCACCTGCCCATCCACCAGCGCCAAATATTGCTTGCCTACGGTGCGCGCTTTGAACTGAGCCTGCAAATGGCGCAACGCTCCTTCGTTTTTGGCAATGGCAATGAGCCCAGAAGTCTCTTTATCCAGCCGATGCACAATGCCGGGTCGCTTTTCGCCACCAATGCCGGGTAGGTCTGGGCGATGGAACAGCACGGCGTTGACCAGCGTGCCGCTGGCGTGGCCCACGGCGGGATGTACCACCATGCCCGCTGGCTTGTTCACCACCAACATGTCGTCGTCTTCATATTGAATGTCCAGCGGAATATCTTCGGGGATCAGCTCGGTTTCTTTCGGTTCGGGCAGGGTAATAGTGACTTCTTCCCCCCCTTCCAGCTTGAGATTGGCTTTGGCCGAACGGCCGTTTACCAAAATTTGCCCCTCCTTCAGCAATCGCTGAATTTGGGTGCGCGACAGGTCTGGTAGCTGCTCAGTCAACACCTTGTCCAGCCGCTGGCCGGGCGCATCAAGCTGCAAGGTTTGGGTTGTCTCACTCATGGCTGTGGTCTGGCTGGGCTGGGACGGAAGGTGTTGGTTCTATCTGGGGCGTAGTAAATAAGTTTGGGTCTTGCGGCTCTTTTTCTTGCATGGCTTGTTCTTGTGCTTTGAGTTCACGCGACTCTTGCCACACCAAGATGCCTAAAATGACGGCACCGCTCACCACTGCGAAATCAGCAATATTAAAGATGTACCAGGGGCCAATGTCTATAAAGTCGGTGACATGGCCGATGCGGAAGCGGTCAATCATGTTGCCCAACGCGCCGCCCATTTGCAGCCCCAGCGCAAAGCGCAGCAGCCGCTGGTTGCCGGGCAAAATGAAGTTGTAATAGATGATGCCTAAGCTCACCACAATGGCGAAATAACGAAAAATGTCACCACCGCCTGGGAAGAGGCCAAACGTCGCCCCAGTGTTATAAATGTGGAAGATGCGAAACACAGATTCCAAGCTGGGGATTGGGGCATACACTTCAAACAGGGCTAGATTGCTTTCCACTAGATATTTGGTGTACTGGTCAAGGCCAAGAACGGTGAGGGCAATAATAAGCAAGACGAGCCGCTCACCAAAGGTGGCAGGTGGTTGTTTTTCTGGTTGATCAGGGATGGGAACGGCCGTTTCCGTTTCCGTCTCACCCGCTGACGTTAATTCAGGATCATTCATACTCGCATTTTACCAACCTCCCATCAAGTTTGCGAGTTGGTATCCATATTCTCACCTTTCCCAAACTCATTTACATATTTTGTGGCTACAATAATTGTGGCCGCGCTTCGCTTCAGATGCACCTCTTCAATTTGAACCTGAAAACCAGCCACCAAAAATCGTTGGCGAAACGGTTCCCACAGATCAGGATGTGGCCATTTGTGTGCCTCATCTGCCTGAAAAGAGCCATCTCGCTGACCCGTAATGCGGAACAGCCAATCAATGAAGCGGTGCAGCAGCCCACGCCCGGTTAAATGCCCTTCTGGTACAACGATGAGACGGCCGTTTCCCGCCAACACCCGGTACACAGCAGCCAACGTCTCTGGATCAACGATGTAATCTGTGGGAAAAGTTGAAAGAACGGTGTGAAAATAGCCTGGCTGAAATGGCAACGTTTGCACCCTGCTACGAACTAAATTTGGTGCAAGCTCCTGTTTCTGCAACCGTCGTTGGGCTTGCCGACCCATCTGTGGCGATAGATCAACGCCAAAAACGGTGGTGCCACCTTTTTGCAGCGCAATAAGCAAATGCCCCGGCCCGTGACCGATCTCCAAGATTTTTGATCCTTGCACAAAAGGCAAAGCCGCTGCTTGCCATCGCTGCCATTCGCCCAGCGACACGAGCCAACTAACCCCGTCATACGTCCAGGCCATCTCTTGATACAGCAAACGAAAGCCAAATCGCACCAATGATCCCCATAATTTGGAAATCATTGAACGCAGGGGAGTTGCACACAAAACGTACTGCCCTCACCTTCTAGCGATTCTACCCAGACCTGACCATTCAATAGATCAACTGATTTTTTGACAATGGCTAACCCAATGCCAGTGCCGGGGTATTCTGCTTGGCTGTGCAGCCGCTGAAAGATGCTGAAAATCTTGTCGTGGAATTTGGGCGCAATGCCGATGCCATTATCCGCTACACGGATGACGACCTGGTCAAGTTTAGTCTCGCAGCTTACGGTTATTCGCAAAGGCACGTCTGAACGGCGGTAATTGAGCGCGTTTTCAAGCAAATTGGTAAAAATCCGGCTCAATAGCGTCCGGTTGCCGCGCACAATCGGCAGGGTATCTGCGGGAGGCAATTTGAGGTCTGCGCCTAGTTCGCTTATGCGCTCAGCTAGGTTGCCAGATACTTCAGCCAGTAGCTTTTGTAGCGGCACCGGTTCAAATTGGACGGCCTGTTGCCCCAGGCGGGAATAAGCCAGCAGGTCTTCGATGAGTTCGCTCATCAGTTCACTGGCTTCGATGATACGGTTAAAGTAACGCAGGCCATCTTCGTTCAGGCTGTCTTTGTGGCGGTGGGTAATAATTTGGGAAAAGCCCTGGATGGCGCGCAGCGGCGCACGCAAATCGTGGGATACAGAGTAGGTAAAGGCTTCTAACTCTTCGTTGACTGCTTTGAGGTCACGCACCAATTTTTCCAGGCGGTGTTCTGACTGGCGCAACAGTTCTGCTTGCTGTGTTACCTGAATGGTTTTCATATGCAGTTCCACCAAAACGGCCACTTTGGCTTTCAATATTTCCGGATCAAACGGTTTCAAGATGTAATCTATAGCCTGCAGGGCGTAGCCCTGGGAGACGTATTCTGTGTCTTTGAAAGCGGCCGTTAAAAAGATGATGGGAATGGCTTGGGTTTTCTCGCGTTCTCTAATTAGTTTGGCTGTTTGAAACCCATCCAGACCAGGCATCTGAATGTCGAGCAGAATGACCACAAATTCTTTTTTTAGCAGGTGGCGCAGCGCTTCTTCGCCGGATCGCGCTTGCACCAAGTTGTACTCCGGGTTGTCCAGCACGGCTTCCAGTGCCAGCAGGTTTTGCGGATGGTCGTCTACTAGCAAGATGTTTATTTTGCTCATGGATAATCTCTGTTGGGTAATTCTATGTTGAAGGTGCTGCCTTTGCCCGCTGCGGATTCAATTTGGATACGGCCGTCCATCAACTCAACCGATTTCTTGACAATAGCCAGTCCAATTCCCGTGCCAGGATAGTCGTCATAGTTGTGCAGACGCTGAAAAATGTCAAAAATCTTCTCATGAAATTTGGGGTCAATGCCGATGCCGTTGTCGGCCACCTGAACAACAACGTGATCAGCCTCATTTTGGCAGCGGATCGTTACCTGCGGTGGAAGATCCGGGTGCTGATAAATGAGCGCGTTGTCAATTAAATTAGTAAAAATCTGGCTTAATAAAGTCCTGTCACTCATGATGATCGGTAAAGCACTTGCGGGAGGGAGATCAATGGTCGCGCCAGTTTTTGCCATGCGTCCAGACAAATTTTCGACCACCCTGGTTAGCAATTTGTGCAATGATACTTGTTGCCAATGAATGGTCTGGCGTCCCAGGCGAGAATATTCCAGCAGATCCTGGAGCAAATGCTCCATTTGTTGGCTTGCTTCAATAATGTTATTTACATAATGTTTACCATCTTCGCTCAAGTTGTCTTGATGGCGGCGAACGAGGATCTCAGCAAAGCCCTGAATGGCTCGCAGCGGCGCACGCAAATCGTGAGAGATAGAGTAGCTAAAGTTCTTTATTTCCTGGTTGGCCTGTTCAAGCTGCTCGGTGCGTTTTTTAAGCTTTTTCTCCGTTTCTTCATGCTCGGCGATTTCTTGTTGCAACTGCCTGTTGGCTTCCTCTAGTTTGGCTGTGCGCTCCCGAACAAGTTGTTCTAAATGGCTTTCTGATTGGCGCAACAATTCCGCTTGTTGCTTTACCTGGGTTGTCTTGCTGTGTAAATCAACTAACACAGCCACTTTGGCCTTCAATATCTCTGGATTGAAAGGCTTCAGAATGTAATCTATGGCTTGCAGGGCATATCCTAACGAAATATGCTCGCTTCTTTTGTATTCGGCCGTTACAAAGATGATGGGAATGTTGCTGGTTTTCTTGCGCTCTCGAACCAGCCGGGCCATTTCAAAACCATCCATCTCTGGCATCCGAACATCAAGCAAAATTAAGGCAAACTCCTGCTTCAACAGGTATCTTAAAGCCTCATCGCCAGACAGGGCTGTTACCAAATGATACCCTGGCTCATCCAGTATCGCCTCCAGAGCCAGCAGGTTTTCTGGCCGATCATCTACCAGCAATATTTTTACTTTGTTGTTCATTGCTTTGCCTCTGGTGATCGGTAATCAGAACACTGATTACCGATCACTGAACACCGCTCACCGGCTCTTTTTATAGGTATTTCCATGTTTTCCTACTGCTTCGTAATTGGTCTCATAGGGGGTGAATTTAATGGTTTCTGAACGGCCCAGAATCAGAAAGCCAATTGTGGCCAAGCTATTGTAGAATAAATGATGAACCCGGTTCTGCAATTCACGATTGAAATAGATCATCACGTTGCGGCACAGGATGACGTTAAATTCGTTAAAGGGGCCGTCAATGGTCAGGTTGTGGCGGGAAAACAAGATGTTTTCTCTGAGCCAGGGATGAAAGATGGCGTTATCGTAATTGGCGGCGTAGTATTCAGAAAAGGAATTTTGACCACCCGCTGCCTGATAGTTGCGAGTATATTCTTGCATCTGTTTAAGCGGAAAGATGCCTTGCCGGGCTTGTTTTAGAGCATCCTGATTCATGTCGGTGGCATAAATCCGGCACCGCTCGTGCAAACCTTCCTCGTACAGCAAAATCGCCATCGAGTAAACTTCTTCCCCCTTGCCGCAACCGGCATGCCAGATACGGATGAAAGGATAAGTTTTCAGATATGGCACAATCTCATTTCTGAAACTAACAAATAAACCGGGATTGCGAAACATGGTAGATACGGTGATAGATAAATCGGCTACGAGGCGGTAAAAGCAGTCCTGATCGTGAAGGGCCTTTTCCAATAACCCGGACACGCTCGTCAAATTTTCGTTTCGAACCCGGTTTTGTATTCTGCGTTTCAAAGTTTCTGGCGCGTAATCTCGAAAATCGTAGCCATAATGCTCGTAAATGCCATCCAGCAGCAGCCGGATTTCCAATTTTTCCAGAGTATTTTCAGTTTCGCTCATATCATTGATACAGCCAAACCCGAAGTAGGGACAACAGTTGCTCGTTGTCTACCGGCTTGCTGATGTAGTCTGATGCGCCAGCCTGAATGCACTTTTTGCGATCATCTTTCATGGCTTTGGCCGTAAGTGCGATAATGGGTAGCGATTTAAAGCGCGAGTTCTGGCGTATGCGACGCATTGCTGCGTAGCCGTCCATTTCGGGCATCATGACGTCCATCAGGATAATGTCCACTTCTGGCGTTTGTTCCAACGTTTCAAGGCATTCACGGCCGTTTTCGGCGTACGAAACTTGCATACCTTGTTGCTCAAGCAAGCTGGTAATGGCAAAAATATTGCGTACATCATCATCCACAATGAGCGCTTTCTTGCTGGTCAATACCGACTCAATTTGATGAGCTTTTTGCAACATTTTTCTCTTGGCTTGGGGTAGATTGGATTCGACCCGGTGCAAGAACAGAGCCGTCTCGGCCAGCAGCCGTTCGGGGGAGCGAGCGCCTTTGAGGATGATGGTTTGGGCCAATTTTCTGAGTTGTGTTTCTTCGCGCTTGGTTAGCTCCTTGCCGGTGTAGATAATGACTGGTGTCTCGCTCAGGAAATCCTCCTTGGCTTCATTTAGAAAAGCCAGACCGGTCATGTCCGGTAGGCGCAAATCGAGGACAACGCAATCAAACGATTGGGTTTTGATGTGATGAAGCGCTTCTTTGGCAGTACCAACGGCCGTAATCTCAATATCATCCCCCGCAAGCAACTCAATAATACTGACCCGGCTATTCTCATCGTCTTCAATGACCAGCAGCGATTTGGACTGGCCTGTGAAAGCCAGCAGAGTATCAAGCGCTTGCCTCAACATGTCGCGGGAGACCGGCTTGGGCAACACACCAATAGCACCCTGTTCCAAGCCGCGCAAAGGCTGCGGCTCCACCGAAATAATATGAACCGGAATGTGGCGGGTCTCGGCATTGTGCTTAAGCAAATCCAGCACCGTCCAGCCGCTCATTGTGGGCAATTGGATGTCCAGCGTAATGGCGTCTGGCTGGAATTGCTTAGTCATTGCCAAAGCGGCCTCGCCATGCGTGGCAACCACGCCCTTGAAGCCCCGCTGATGGGTCATATCCAGAAGAATGCGGGCAAAAGCCACGTCATCTTCAATAATCAACAACACCGGGTCACCAGGCTGAATGTCATCCCGGTCATCGTTGGCCTCATCGGGCCAGGCGAAGAATTCCAGCTCTCTGACGGCTTCCGGAGCCAGTTGAGGCAGAGTGGGCTGTTCCCCTTTCGGCGTCTCGCGTTGCGGTGGGCGGGGGCGCATGCGCCCCTTGGATATTGGCAAGTAGAAGGTGAAGGTGCTGCCCTGGTTTGGGCCGCTACTGGTGAGGCGTAGCTCCCCGTTGAGCAGATGAGCAATTTCCCGGCTGATGGCCAATCCCAGACCAGTGCCGCCATATTGACGGCTGATCCCGCCATCTGCTTGCTGGAATGCCTCAAAAATGATTCCCTGTTTATCGGTGGGAACGCCAATGCCAGTATCGCTCACGGAAAATGCCAAGACGGATTCGGCCGTGTTTAGAGCAGCGTGGTCGTGGCTCCACCCGCCCGTTGCCGATACGATATTGACAGAGACCTCACCCGCTTCAGTAAACTTAATGGCATTGCCCAGTAAATTGTGGAGAACTTGTTGCAGGCGTTTTGAGTCAGTGCGAATGGTCTCGGGTAGATTTTCGGCAAGACGGACGGAAAAGCGTAAACTTTTTTCTTCTGCTTCCTGACGAAAGGCACGTTCCAGGGTCTGGCTCAAGTCAGCAATATTGACAGTACTCATTTCCACCGTAGCGGTTCCGGCTTCAATTTTGGATATGTCCAAAATCTCGTTGATGAGCGCCAGTAGTTGGCTACCAGAGCTGTGAATTGTGCTGGCATATTCCACCTCTTTGGCGGTTAGGTTGCTATCTTTGTTGTCGGACAGAAGTTGGGCCAAAATGAGCAAACTATTTAGTGGTGTTCTGAGTTCGTGAGACATGTTGGACAGAAACTCAGACTTATATTTACTGGCCAAGGCCAACGCTTCAGCCCTTTGTTCTAATTGGGTTTTGGCGTTTCTCAATTCTTCATGCCGTGCTTTTAATCTTTCCTCCGATTCTTCCAGGCGTTGCGCCTGCTCTTCCAGTGCCGTATTGGCTGTCTGCAGCTCCTCCTGCTGCACCTCCAGTTCCTCGGCCTGGCTCTGTGACTCTTGCAGTAATTCGGCCATACGCTCGCGGGCGCGGGCAGTGTTAAAGGCGATGGCGATATTTTGTAGTACCTTGTCTAAAAAGTTTGTATGATCGGCGTTGAATCTTGCTAATGAACCCAGTTCCACAACACCCATAACCTGACCCTCGTACAGAAAGGATGAAAGCAGGATATTGCGCGGAGAGGTCTCCCCCAGGCCAGAGTTGACCTTGATATAATCGGCGGGAATATCGGTGATGAGAATGGGTTCTTTTTCCAGCGCAGCTTGCCCTACCAGCCCCTGCCCAAATTCAAAATGGTCTGAGAGGTGATCGGGCTTGGCATAAGCGTAGTTGCCAACCAGGTGTAGAGAGTGCGGGGAACGGCCGTTACCCCCACTAGATTTACGTCCATGACCTGGAACAAGATACAAAGCACCCACCTGTGCGTTTAGATATTGACACAAATAGCGGATGACATTATTGGCTAACGTGGCGATATCTTGTTGCCCGCGCATTTTGTCACTTAATTCAGCCTGTCCGGCCGAGAGCCATCTTTGCTTTTCAATCTCCGTACTTGCTTGGGTGAGTTCTGCAGTTCGTTCAACGACCCGTGTTTCCAACTCATCCTGAGCCTGTTGCAATGCTTCCTCTGCCTGCCTGCGCTCACCAATCTCCTTTTGCAATTGGTTATTTCTCTCAGCCAGGGCATGCTCATTATCGCGGGCACGCTTCAAGGTAGTGTTGAGGCCACGAATCGTCAAATCCAGCAGCACTGCAATCATAACAAGCACTGCAGTTCCCATTGCAAAATCAGACATTGGCGACCTACTCCAGACGGGTTCGGACAGGAGGCCCTGACTTTCAGCATACGCTACACCCGCCCCGCTCAGGATGCTCAACCCGGCAAAGATCGATCCGCCTCGGTTCCCTAGAAGCAAAGCGGCCGTAGCGATGACTAAGGCCAATCCACCGTAGAAATTAACATTCCCTACGCCCCCATCTAGGATACCCATATAAGTAACCATTCCCCATATGAACACGGAAAAGAATATAGCGGTAATTTGAATGTAGCCCTGGCGTATCAAGAACAGCGCAACAAACATCGAAATGCCCATTGTGCCAAGCAATATCCAGGTTTGTGGTTGCCAGTTTTGTGTCCTAGTGGTTGCAATCAGCGCGTAGATACCATATATCACTGACACCCCCATAAGGACTAATAAGATGATGTTCAGCAGACTAGCGACGCGCGTCTTGTCTTCATCGTCCTCAAAAACGGGTGGAGCGAGAATCCGTCTTATATTTGAAACCATCTATCACCTCTGTTTTTTAACAGGTAGATCGCACGCTTATTCATTATTCATTCAGCGCTTGGGCCACAACTTTTGCCAGTTGTTGCCCAGAAAGTGGCTTGGGCAACCAGGCCACAACACCCATTTCCAATAATTTCTTTCCCTTCTCTTCCAATGGGTAGCCAGTGATAACGATCATCTTGAGGTCTGGATTTTTTTTGCGTAATGTCTTGTACAAAGCTGCCCCGCCCATCCCCGGCATAACCAGATCGCTCAACACAAGAGCAATGGTTTCTCCACGCTCAGCAAACAACCGCAACGCTTCTTCACCGTTGGATGCCTCCAGAGCTTCATATCCCAATACTTCCAGTGCATCACACATGGCGTCGCGTGCTGCGTCATTGTCCTCAACAACCAGAATTGTTTCACCTTTCCCCCAAGAGGGAAGGCTAGCACCAACATTGGGGTCTAGTGGCGCCGTGCTGGCAAATTTGAGTGCTGGCAGGTAAATCGTAAACGTCGTTCCCTGCCCTGATTGGCTAGAAACGTTAATATGTCCGCCATGCTGCCGCACAATCCCGTACACTTGGGCCAATCCCAACCCAGTGCCTTGCCCCGGTGGCTTCGTTGTAAAAAAGGGTTCAAAAATATGGGCCAGATGATCTGTGTTTATACCTGTGCCGGTGTCAGAAATAGCGATCTTGATCCAATTGCCGGTAGCCATGTCTGGCAGCGGCAGTTTCTGCCCGCCTCTAAGCCTGAAGTGCGAAAGATCAATTAGTAGTTCTCCCCCTTCAGGCATAGCATCACGCGCATTGACGCTCAGGTTCATAATAACTTGCTGCAAACGTGTCGGATCGGCACTGAGACCATATTCCCCTGGCTCGTAATTCAAATTTACAGCAATGGTTTCTGGCAAGGTGCGCTCTAATAACTTCAGCAATTCCTTGAGCAAGGGCAAAAGCTCGATGGGCGAGCGTTCCATTACCGAGCGACGGCTAAAATCTAATATCTGGCCAATGAGGTGTGTTGCCCGGTTGCTTTGCGTGTGAATGGTGATCAGTCGTTCTTGATTTTTGGGAGACAAATTAGACGTTTTCAGAACAAGCTGGGAATAAAGCGTGATGACGGCCATGATATTGTTAAAATCATGGGCAACGCCAGCGGCTAACTGGCCAACGGTAGCCAGACGTTCTTGAACTTGCTGGTATTCTAGTCGTTCGCGCTCTTCGCTAACATCGCGTAAGATGAGCACCCAACTATCTGCGCGTAATCCTGATTCTAAAGGTTGTATGGCTAACTCGAAAAATTTCCGTTTGTCGGCCATCTCTAACTCTTGCCAGGGATAATCGACCGTTGCTTTCTCCAACAAATTTGCCAATTGGTATTCACCTAAATTGACGAGCACATCGCCTACAGTTGCTCCCGACAGATTTTCCGCCAGCCGTTGGCCAATGGGGTTCATTAACCGGATACGATGCTCGGCGTCGAGCAGTAGAACACCTTCCGGCAAGGTGTCTAGAATTTCTTGTAGCAGTTGGTTTTGTCGCTTGTTTTCTTGATCCAGGTGGGCGTTTTCCAGGGCGATAGCTGCTGCGTTGGCAAATATGGAAAAGGCAGGCACATCGGTTTCCCACAGCTCATCGCCAGACACAAACAGTAGCCCAAACGATTTTTCGCTGACAATAAGGGGAGCACCAATGATTTGCTTGCCGCCCAGTGCCGACAATATCTGTTGAGCTGGGGCTTCTGAATCTGGGTATTGCTCGTTGAAACGGTGCATGTCGTCAGCTGCAAAAAAGGTGGGTGTTTGGTTGGCCAATATTCTGGCGCATAGTGTGCCATTTTTTATCGGGAAACGATTGCGGATGGATAGTCCGGACAATGTTTCGGCCAGGGCGATTTCACCTGTGCTACCGGTGAGATGCGCTATTTCCAGATAGTTGTCTTCCTCGGTTAGGGTTAAAATTGCTGTGCGACAGCCAATTTCTTCTATTTCTTTGCCGATGGTGTTATAGATTTCGTTGAGGGTGTGGACGCGCTGTACCGCCTGGGCTGCCTGGCTGAGTGCGAGTAAAAAGCGTTGGGAATGGGCGATTTCTTGGAGTGAGCGGTGCAGGGCTTGTTCGGCTTGTATGCGCTGTATTTGTTCGTCTCTTTCGCGCAGGGCGCGTTTTACCACGGGGCCTAGCCGGGAAAGGCGGTCTTTCAGGACAAAGTCGGTTGCACCAGCCTTTAGGGCTTCAACGGCCGTTTCCTCCCCCAGCGTTCCCGAAACCAAAATAAAGGGTGCAGTCAGGTTAAATTCCAGATAGTTTTTCAACGCCGTCAGGCCGTCAAAGGTTGGCAAATTGTAGTCGGCTATGAGCAAGTCGAAGGAGTCGGTTTGTAAACAGTTTAGAAACGCTGCCTGCGTTTCTACGCGCTTCCAGGAGCATTCAAAGCCTGCATCCTCCAGCATGGCAATTTCCAGTTCAGAATCATAGGGATTGTCTTCTAAAATGAGTAGATGTATTTCTTTGTTCACTGGTGTCTCCTAACCGGGAACAGAACAGATTGTAACTTTTCAGCGGCACAATGTCTGTGTTTCATACTTGTTTATCATCCATTGGTATTGTGCGCGGGGGTTCATTAAATGAGCGGCACGCGTTTCCTCTTCATCGGCAAAAGCAGGGAAGGACAAAAAAGAGAGAATATAGTTCGCTGCATTCATGATTTCGAGTCTCCGAAAGCCGCAGTTTGCCAGAGCGACTTTTGTCAAAGGAGGGGCATTATAACAAACCTTTAATGCTAGTGCCCTATTCCTAAACCGCTTGTATACTTGATCTTGGCATAGTGATAATGAACGAAGGGAGTGGTTGATGGAGATGAAGCGAATTGCAATTAACACGGGCGGCGGTGATGCGCCTGGTTTAAATGCTGTGATACGAGCGATCGTTTTGGCTGCCACGCAGCGCGGCTGGGAATGCGTGGGTATTCGGGATGGTTACAATGGGTTGCTAATGCCTGAAAATTATCCTGAAGGTGGCCTAATGACCCTGACGCCGGATTCGGTGCGGGGCATTACTCATCTGGGCGGTACCATTTTAGGCACCACCAACCGGGGCAACCCGCTAGCGTACCCGGTTTTGGGGGAAGATGGCCAATATCATGAGATTGATCGATCGGACGAACTGCTAGACGCATTTGCGGAGCAGAAGCTGGATGCGCTGATCGCCATCGGCGGGGATGGCTCTTTGGCTATTGCAGGCGCATTGGCGGCCAAGGGGTTGCGCGTTGTGGGCGTGCCTAAAACGATTGATAATGATTTGGATAAGACGGTGGCGACGTTTGGCTTTAATACGGCCGTCTATTTTGCCACCGAATGTATAGACCGCCTGCATACAACGGCCGCTTCGCATCAGCGCATTATGGTGGTGGAAGTGATGGGTCGGTACGCGGGCTGGATTGCGCTTAATTCCGGGGTAGCTGGTACGGCCGATGCCATCTTGCTGCCAGAGATTCCCTACGACATCAACAAAGTTGCCGAAAAAATCCAAAAAAGGTCGTCCAGAGGGCGCGATTTTTCAATTGTGGTCGTAGCTGAGGGGGCAAAACCGATTGGCGGCGATTTGACCATCATTGGCAAGGCGGTGGGGCAAGCGGAGCGTTTGGGCGGCATTGGCCACAAAGTTGGCGCAGAGCTGCAAGCGCTCACTGGCAAAGAGACGCGCGTGGTGGTGCTAGGGCATCTGCTACGCGGTGGCAAGCCCACCGCCTACGATCGCTTGCTCTCGCTCCGTTTTGGGGCAGCTGCTGTTCGATCCCTGGTTGAAGGGCAAACTGGTGTGATGGTAGCCCTGGACCCGCCAACTGTGAATTATGTGCCATTGGCAGACGTGGCTGGCCGCATGAAACGAGTGCCGCTCGATTGCGACACGATTTTAACGGGTCGTGATTTGGGCATTAGCTTTGGGGATTGATTCCGGTACAGAAAAAGCTTCTTGGAATAATTTTATTGTATGGCTTTAACACAACAACGACGCGCCATTTTTCATCTGCTGGATGAAAAAAATCCGGCAGACGGGATGGCGAGCTATTTTGCTTTTCATCATCCAGACAACCGCACAATTTTACGGCCGTATCCCTACGCTGCCATTCGTGCCCAGGGGTACGTGGCACTTTCTCGCACGGGGATGGATTTGTTTCGGCCGTTTGTCACCCTGCGCTTGCCCATCCACGATATGCAAACCAGCACAAACGTTATTTATGAGGCGATTGATGCGGGAACGGCCGTCATTCTCAATGCGCCGGCCCGTTATGCGCCACTGCTGCACGCCTTGTTTGAAGTCCAGTCGGAAGAGCAGCTCAGTTTGTACCGGTTACGGCCGTCTCACTTCGAGCCAATCATCAATGTGCTGGTAACGCAGGATACCGCACCTAACGGCCTACCCCGCTTTTCCATCCGTGACCGGGACAGTGGCGTTATTGGCGCGTCGGCCACGCTCAACTGGCAATCCCCCAATTTTGCCGAGATTGGCGTAACCACCAAATCCGGCTATCGTCGGCGGGGCTGGGGGCGCAGTGTGGTGTCGGCAATGGCAAATTATTTGTTGGAAAACGGCCGTATCCCCCTCTACGTCGTGGCACAAAACAATGAGGCCTCCATACAGCTTGCTGAGAGCGTCGGCTTCACCGACACAGGCGCGCGCGAAACGTTGATCCAGGCCGTTCTTAAACCCCAACCATAACCTTTTTCCCCTGTAAAACTTTTTCATCAGGTTTCACGTTCTATTCATAGACATCCCCCCGCTGGAATGTTAATTTTTGTATCAGCATGAGCGGTACAGGAATTAAAGTAAGCGAAGTATTGTAATTTTTTTGCAAAGCGCCGTGACCCTTGCCGCTAGGGTTCGGTGCTTTTTGCGTCTCGTACTCAACGCGGAGGTAACAGAATGAGTAAACAAACAGGTATGGTGAAATGGTTTAGTCGGTTGAAAGGATATGGGTTCATCAATCCCGATGATGGTGGGCAAGAAGTGTTTGTACATTATTCTGCCATTGAGGGCGACGGTTACCGGAACTTATACGAAGGTGATCGGGTTGATTTTGAACTGGTTGACAAAGGACGCGGCCCGCAGGCACAAAGCGTAACGGCACGGCGCAGCTTTGGCCCTACCGAGTAAACGAGCACAAACCTAAAACGTAAGAATCCCTTTGGAATCCTGCATTTTACTCCGAAGGGATTTTTTATTTTAGTGCCTAATTTGGGAATGGTTCTTACCGACTATTTACCTAGCACAGTAGCTTTTTTTACAATAACTTCATGGATGCCAACTCATCGAACCACGAGCCAAAAATATTAGTTGTAGATGATGAACAATCTCTGGTTAACCTGTGCTTGCTCATTTTGGAGCAGGCTGGCTACAACGTGCGTGGTGCATTAAGTGGCAAGCAGGCATTGCAAATGGTGGGGGATGAGGTGCCAGACCTGATTTTGCTGGATGTGATGATGCCCGGCATGACCGGTATTGAAGTGTGCCGCAGGATTCGAGAGACAATGACAACGGAACGGCCGTACATCCTCATGTACACTGCCGATGATCGTCAATACACCAAAACCGAGAGCCTCGATGCTGGAGCCAACGACCTTATCTCCAAAGACACCCCAATTTTTGACCTGCCCAACAAAATTCAGAGTTATCTTTCGCCTACAGCTTAGTGGCCTCAAGCCTTCGGCTTAGGTGCCTCAAGCCTACAGCTTAGTCAGGAAGGTTTGCGCCAGTTGGCTATTTTCCTTCATACGCCGCACCAAAAAATCCACTAAAATTGGAAACCGCATAAACGACCGCTGCATGAAGTAAGAGTTTCGCATACTCTCCCACATTTGCTCATGGCAAAGCTGCTCGTAAACTTGCATGTTGCTGCGCGATACGTCGTTGGCGCGTAACGCATCATCGGCCACCTGTGTTGCTAGCTCCGCTGAGATAAGTGCATTGTGGATGCCGCCACCCGTGAGCGGGTTGATGAATCCAGCCGCATCGCCGACCAAGATAGCGCCATCAAACACATGCTGAAGATTCTTTTGTGACCCAAAGTTGAGCTGCCAGGTAGCCACATCTCGCAGCTGCCCTCCACGCAGAAGCCGCTTTTTAATGGCGGGCATTTCCAGAAAGTCTTGAAGCATATTTTCCAGACTATATTTTCGCTTACGGAAATGATCCAGGCGCATTCCCAGGCCAATATTGGCGCGATTATTCCCAATTGGGAAAATCCAGGCGTAGCCAGGCAGAATATCTTTGTACAGGTAAAATTCTACCTCTTTGGGGATTTCTTCGATGTCTTCGATGTAGGCTCGCAAAGCCACAGCGCGGTGTCCATCGTTATGCTGCTCCTGTTTGGGGCGCAGGCTGCGGGTGATAACCGAGGTAACACCATCTGCCCCAATGACCAGCCGGGCGCGTAGATCATGCGTACGGCCGTTTGCCTGCACACGCACCCCCACAATCTTACCGTTCTCTACAATGGGAGCTTTGGCCTGCGCTTGGCAAAATTCAGCCCCAGAAGCCACGGCATGTTCTTGAATAAGAGCATCGAAGTAAACGCGGGGAGCAACATAGCTGTCACTGCCCTCTTTGCCGTGCTGGAATTTGGCGTGTAGCTCATGGCCGCGTGGCGAAACAAGCAACATGCCTTCCAGCGGGTATAACTCGCCACGTTCCACGGATTTGGCAATTTTTTCACGCATACCCAGCCGCCATAGCAGTTCAATAGCGCCAGCAGGTACCGCATCGCCACAAGTTTTATCGCGGGGGAAGTCATGACGGTCTAGCAGCAACACATCGTACCCTTTTTGAGCTAGTGCTACAGCGGTTGTGGCCCCTCCCGGCCCGGCTCCCACGACAATTACATCACGCTCGGTCATGGTTGTCATTTTGCTCTTTCTCCTGTGAAAATTAATCTCCCGCAGGTTTGTTATTGAATCTTGCTCGCGGACGGAACCTGCGGGAGGTTGCGTTTTGTTTATAACCCCTCTTGCTTGCGGATGGTTTCTAGTAATCCCTCGCAACCATCTTTGACAAGTTGGTACACGTATTCAAAGGTGCTGGTGTAGTACGGGTCGGGGACATCGGTTTCTGTGGTTTGGTTGGAAAATGCTAGCAGGCGATGCTGGTTGGGATGTTGACCAAATTGACGATGCAGATTGTTGCTGTTGCTTTGGTCCATGGTGACGATGTAGGTTTGGGGATCGGCCATGTCTTGGGCAGTGATTTGACGGGAACGGCCGTTATAAGCAATTCCTTGTTCTGCCAAAATGCGGCGCGTACCGGGGTGAGCTTTTTCGCCCACATGCCAGCTACCCGTGCCAGCAGAATCAACCTGAAATTTGTCCGTCAGACCAGCTTCATCCACCAACTGCTGAAAAATTGCCTCGGCCATAGGCGACCGGCAAATGTTGCCCAGGCAGACGAAAAGGACGTTGATAGTCATGGATTCTCCTTTTCCCGTAGACAGTATTCATTATTCAGCGGCCAGTATTCAATTCAGTGAACTGATTACTGAATGCTGTTCACTGACCACAGGAATGCCAAGTTGGCCTATAAGCCGCATTCTGTGTTGCCTGCTGACGCAAGCTCAGTGATCATCTATCTGGGAGTGTTATTGCTAACACCCTCTTGCAACCTACCCGGACGTCTGATGGGACGAGCAGCCCCTTCGCCCTGCTTGGTCTTGCTCCTGGTGGGGTTTGCCTAGCCAGCGACATTGCTGCCGCTGCTGGTGGTCTCTTACACCACCGTTTCACCCTCGCATGCAATTGCCGAAGCATTTGCCACAATACACCTCTCTGTTGCACTGTTCCGTCGGGTCGCCCCGCCCGGCTGTTAGCCGGCACCATGCTCTGTGGAGTGCGGACTTTCCTCAGCGAGCGCCTACGCGCCAACCGCAATCACTCAGCCAACTTGGTACTGTGATCGTAGCATTGGCGGGTGGGGGGTGCAAATTACTTGCTCAATTACCCAATTACTCAGTTACAGGTAGGAGGTGGTAATCTGGTAATTATGTAATTGGGTCATTCAGTAATTGGTTTAGTGTGCGGCGGGTGAGGACAGCTGCCATTTCGGCACGGTAGTTGGCGTCGCCACGGAAGTCGCCAGGGTGGGTGTTGGCGTTTGCTGCGGCGTTGGCTGCTGCGGCACTGTCTGTTTGGGTGGCCTGTTCGGCTTGGGTGAGGCGAAACGGCCGTTCTCCCAAGCCAGTCGCTGCCAAGCGCACGGAACCATCCGGCAGTTGCCAACCAGTGATGGAAACGATGGGATAATCTGCTGGCGTGCGGGCGACGCGATGGCTGGCACCACGCCCTGCGGGTAGGGGGATGGAGATGGTGGTGATGAGGCCAGACGGCCGTTCCGCATCGGCCAAATAATCAGCCAGGGAGAGTATATTCTGGCTAGTTAGCCCCCGTAGCGTGACGGTTGCTTCCAACACCAGCAACGCGGCGAGGAGTTCACTATCTGGTAGGCAACTGGCAATGGTGCCGCCCAGGGTCGCTGCGTTGCGATAGGTGTTGGGGCCAGCCTGGTGAATTGCCGTTTGCAGTAAAAGCGCAGCGGCATTGTCAGCCAATTCAGCCTGCAAAAATTGGTGCAGTTTGGCCAGCGTCAGTGTTGCGCCCACGGCCAAGATATGGTTGTTATTGACGGGAAGCAGTTTGGCCTGACTCAATCCCGACGCTTGCAGGTCAATGATGGCCGTTCCCGGCAAGCCTTCCTCGGTTGCCAACAATTTTGTGCCACCAGCTAGCGGGGCACTGTTTGGTTTAGCCAACAGGTTTAGAGCTTCTTCCAAAGATTCGGGGCGAAAATAACTGTCTGGTTTTTGGGGCATCGCTAACTCCTTGTGCAATTGCTTGTGGCTGATTACAATTGCCATTAATACTCGCTATTTTACCTGAAATATTAAAACTATCCGATAAATTCATAGGATAATATTTTTGATTGAGCCACCATCTACTGTTTCAGAACTGAATCAAACGGCCGTTCGTCGGCGGTTGACGGTGCTGGCTATAGCGGTACTCGTTTTGCTGGCGATGGGTTGGTATGCTATCACCGATGGGCACCATTTGGACCACGATCCGCTTTTAACAGGGGGAAATTATGTGGGAGCGGCTATTTGCCACCGCATTACAGAACGCACATTTGAAATAAACGGCCGTCAGCTTCCCCTCTGTGCCCGCTGTACCGGCATCTATTTGGGGGTTGCCTTTTCTATGATTGCATTACTGTTGGCTGGGCGAACTCGCCACACAGATCTACCTCGGCTGCCAATTTTGTTAACGCTCATCGGCTTTATTAGCGTAATGGGTATTGATGGCCTCAACTCTTACTCACACTTTTTCCCAAACTTCCCACACGTGTATGAACCCCAAAACTGGCTGCGGCTGGTGACTGGCAGCGGGGCGGGGCTAGCAATGGGTCTGCTCGTCTTCCCAGCGTTGATGCAAACATTGTGGCGAGATGGCAACGGCCGTTCCGTTATTGACAGTGGGTGGGAGCTGGTTGGGTTGGTGATATTGGTGGGAACGGCCGTACTTCTCGTCCTCAGCAACCAACCCGTCATTTTGTACGTAATGGCTCTTGTGAGTGTGGCTGGCGTTTTAATGATTGTCACTTCACTGAATGCGGTTTTTCTGCTGATGCTGTTGAAGCGGGATGGAAAGGCGGTAAAGTGGCAAGAAACGGCCGTGCCGCTGTTCATCAGCTTTGGCCTAACTATTTTGGAACTAGGCATCATCGTTTGGCTACGATTCAATCTCACAGGAACCCTCACCGGGTTTCCCGGTCTAGCATAATAGAGATTGGCGACTAGGGACTGGAGAATAAGCAATTTCAATCTCCAATTACTAATCTCTAATCTCCTAATTTCGGAGAACAAATGCTTGATATTTTTAGCGCTTTTGGTTTAGCAGGCAGTGCAGGGTTGAATGCGTACATCCCTCTACTGCTGGTTGCACTGGCTGCCCGTTTTCCCCTCAGCGATCCGCTGCTTAATTTGGCAGAACCGTACAGCGTCATGGGCAGTTGGTGGGCCATCGGCATCATCAGCGTGTTGCTGGTTATCGAGATGCTGGTAGATAAAGTGCCAGCCGTAGACACGGTGAATGATGCAATCCAGACGTTTGTGCGCCCGGCGGCTGGCGCTGTTTTATTTGCTGCCAATGCCAACATCGTCAACGACATTCATCCCATCCTGGCGCTGGGGGCTGGCCTCATTGTGGCGGGCAGCGTTCATGCCATGAAAGGCGTGACGCGCCCGGTGGTGACAGCCACCACCGCAGGCACGGGCAACTGGTTAGTGAGCTTGCTGGAAGATGTTGTAGCCTTCTTCACCTCCATTTTGGCTATTTTCCTGCCCATTTTGGGCGCAATTTTGTTCGTGATTTTGCTATTTTACGGATTCCGACTATATCGGCGACGCAAGCAGCGCACAGCATTTCGCTGAGAGCCAACGTTTGCCTAAGGAGGTGATAATCCAAAATACTCAACTATGACATTGCAACCAAATAATTATCTATGTGTTAATTAAAATAGAGATTTGGCGATTTATGACGGTTCAAACTAATAAGGAGACTTCAAATGAACAATATTGATATGCAAAGTGTGTTGAAAGCAGGCGGTATTGGGGCAGGTGTTGCAATATTGCTAGGTGTCTTATCTTTCATCCCAGTGGTTGGTGGATTTATTGCCATTTTATTTCTTTGTGGAGGGTTCTTCATTCCCGTTGCATCAGGCATGTTGTATGGGTACTTTGCTCCAGGGAAAGAAGATACGGCTACAGCAGCGATTGGTGGTGCATTAGCAGGTGGTGCGAGTGGCATTTTGTTAGCAATATTCAATGCAATTTCCACAACCGTTGTTGGTGCTGCTACCGACAGTGTTGGCAGCGGTTTGGCAGGTGGCGCCATGAGTGGGGTTGTTGGCGCTTTGTGTTTTGGCATTATGGGGTTTGTTTTGGGTGCAGTCGGTGGCCTTGTTTGGCCGTTCATTCAGAACCAGATGGGTGGAAATTAACCCAAGCGCCCTTCTCCATGGTTAAAATGAAACGGCCGTTTCCACCGGAAGCGGCCGTTTTTTATTGCTTACGGCCGTGACACAGCTTAAACTTTTTGCCGCTGCCGCACGGGCAAGGATCGTTGCGTTCCGCCTGGGCAAACGCTTGCTGCTGCCGTTTTTCATCCTCAGCTATCATGAGGCTCATAATTTCGGCCGGAGCGCGGCGTTGCCGTAGTAAATTAGCCATGATTTGCATCGGGCGGTTGACGTGCTTAAAGAACGCTTTGTAGCCCGCACAAAGGTAATTTAGCCCAGATTCGCCATCTGGCGTGTGGATAAAACGATTTTTGGGGCAGCCGCCATGACAGGCAAACCGGACTTCGCATTCGCGACAATATCGCGGCAAGCTGTCCAGCTTCTCTTGGCCAAACGTGCGTTGCTTCTCAGAGGCCACCAGTTCCAACATAGGCTCACTTTGAATATTGCCCAGCAAATAATCTGGCTCCACGTAATGGTCGCAGCTAAACAAGTCGCCGTTGTGTTCCAAAGCCAATGCGTTGCCGCAGGTGGGGGCAAAGATGCACAATCCCCCCGGCTGCCCTAGCCAGGCACCCAGCGCTACATCAAATAGCTGGACGTAAATTTGCCCCACATCGTGCCGCACCCATTCATCAAAAATGGTGATGAGGAAGTCGCCATACTTTTTGGCGTTTACCGAGCGTTTGGTGACTAGATTGCCGGTTTGTGTGTATAACGGCCGACTTCCGTCAGGAAGCCGCCCTCCATCTCGTTCGCTCCAACCAATATCGGCCAAAGGCAAAATCTGCGTCGTTGCTCGCTCAACAATTGGAATGAACTGAATAAATTGCGTCTTCAACTCATCCCGAAAAAAGCGATACAGCTCCAGAGGATGATCCTGGTTGGCAGCGTGCACCGTGCAAAGCACATTAAATTCAACGCCATGCTCAACTAGCAGTTGCCAGCCACGCATCACCTGCGTAAAGCTGCCTGCGCCCCCTTTGTTCACGCGGTAAGCGTCGTGCAAGGTTTGTGGGCCATCTATGCTGATACCGATGAGGAAGTTGTGCTTTTTGAAGAAGCGGCACCACGCTTCGTCCAGCAGCGTGCCGTTGGTTTGCAGGGTATTGTGAATGGCAATGCCCGGTTGGGCGTGCTTTTGCTGATAATGAATGACCCGCTCAAAGAAGCCTAACCCCATCAAGGTGGGTTCCCCCCCTTGCCAGGCAAAGGTCACTTCCGGTGCCTGTTGTGATTCAATGTACTGTTTTACAAACGTTTCTAGCAGGGCATTGGCCATGCGGAAGCGGCTGCCGGGGTACATCATCTCTTTAGAGAGGAAGTAGCAATATTTGCAATCCAAATTGCAGACCGCGCCACTGGGCTTGGTCATAATGTGGAAGGCGTTGGGGGGAACGGCCGTTTGTAATCTGTCCATTTATTTGCTAAGCGCAAAGCGCGTCTCACTGCTGTTTTCGCTAGAATTATCGTTGATACAGCTAAAAATAACCATGCCCGCACAGCACAAGGCCGCCAAGCCCAAAATGCCACCCCACACGTTCTCGTTTTCATGGTAGAACATCCGTTTCGTGATACAATTCAGGGACAGCGTTATCCGCTCAATTAGATGCAAAAAAGGAACCTCATGTCGAAAAACCAGCTTGTTCTCATAGATGGCCATGCGTTGGCCTACCGCATGTTTTTTGCTCTGCCGCTAGAAGCGTTCACCACCAAAAGTGGCGAACCCACTAACGCCACTTACGGCTTCATCCGCACGGTGTTAGATTGGATTTTGGCCGACAACCCGCCTCAATATTTTGCCGTTAGCTTTGATCTGGGGCGTACCTTTCGGGACGATATGTTTGAGGCGTACAAAGGCACTCGTGAAAAAATGCCGGATGAACTGCGTCTGCAAATTGAGCGCATCAAAGAGGTTATTCAAACGCTCAATATCCCAATTTTGGAGTTGGAAGGATTTGAAGCAGACGATGTGCTGGGCACCATTGCCCGGCAAGCGAAGCCGCTGGGCGTACCGGTACACATCATTACTGGTGACCGGGATTTGTTGCAGTTAGTGGATGAAAATACGCATGTTGAACTGCCGACGCGCGGTGGTCGTCCTCCAGACGTGTACGATGTGCAGGGCGTGATTGATTATTTTGAGGTGCGTCCGGATCAGGTGGTGGATTACAAGGCATTGGTAGGCGACACCAGTGACAATATTCCAGGTGTGAGGGGGGTGGGCAAGAAAACGGCCGCTAAACTCCTAACCCAATACGAAACCCTAGACGCTATTTATGAGGACGTAGAAAACATCAAAGGCGCAATGGGCAAAAAGCTGGCCGAAGGCAAAGAAAGTGCCTACCTTAGCCAAAAGCTGGCCCGCATCGTCACCGATGCACCCATCCAGCTAGAGCTTGACGCCTGCATCGCCCACGACTTTGATCCAAACTCCGTGCTAGACATTTTCCGCGAACTGGAATTTCGCTCCCTCACGAACCAACTGGTGGAGGGGTTGGGCGATCGCGTTGAGTTTGATGAACAAGAAGCGACGACGAAGCTAACCGAAACCGTGGTTGTGCAGACGCAGGCGCAGCTAGACGAACTTGTAGAGCAGCTAAACAGTGCCGAACTGATTGCCTTTGATGTGGAAACGACGGGTCTAGACAAAACAACGGCCGAATTAGTGGGCATCTGCATCGCGGTGGAACCCCCGGTAGGGTATTACATTCCAGTAGGGCATTTAGCGAACGAGGCGCAAAGTAGCAGCGGGCAGATGTCCCTCTTTGCCGGGGAGCCGGAGCTTGCCGAAGGACAGCTACCGCTGCAAACCGTTTTGGATGCCTTGCGAGACTCCTTCACCAACCCCAACATTGGTAAAGTGGCCCACAACGCCAAGTACGACTACACAATTTTAGACCGATACGGTTTACGAACCGCGCCCATTAGCTTCGACACGATGATTGCTGAGTGGCTCACAGACCCAGCCACCAAGCACAAGGGGCTAAAAGATTTATCGCGCCATCGCCTGGGCGCAGAAATGACCGAAATTGAATTGCTCATCGGCAAGGGTAAATCACAAAAAACATTTGCCGAGGTGCCCATTGAAGACGCAGCCCCTTACGGCGCGGCCGATGCCGACATGACGCTTCGCCTGGTGGCTCCCCTGCAAGCAGAAATTCAGGAAAAGAGTCTTGAGAAAATCCTCGATTTGGAGATGCCGCTGATTCCAGTGCTTTCGGCAATGGAGCAGGCGGGCATTGGCGTGGATTTGGAGTTCTTCCGCCAAATGTCGCAAGATTTAGCGGCGCGGCTGCGACAGCTAGAAGCGAAAATTCACGACATAGCCGAGGAGCCATTCAACATTAATTCTACCCAGCAGATGAGCGAAATTTTGTTCACCAAGCTGGATTATCCGGTGGAGGGCTTGAAGAAAACGCGCAGCGGACATTACTCCACTGCTGCTAGCGTGCTAGAGAGCTTAAAGGCTACCGAGCAAGAAAAGAAAACGGGCATGATTACGGCCATTTTGGAGTACCGGGAGCTGGGCAAACTCAAAAGCACGTATGTGGATGCCCTGCCGGAGTTGGTGAATGCGGGAGACGGCCGTATCCACACCAGCTTTAACCAAACGGGAGCCATTACCGGGCGTATTGCCAGCAGCAACCCCAACTTGCAAAATATCCCCATCCGCAGCGAGGTGGGGCAGCAAATTCGGCGCGGCTTTGTGGCCAAACCAGGGCACATCTTCCTGGCGGCAGATTATTCGCAGGTGGAATTACGCATTTTGGCGCATGTTAGCCAGGATGCCGCCCTGCTAGAAGCATTCCGGCAAGATCAGGACATTCACCGCACCACGGCAGCGGCCGTTTACGGCATTGATCTGGATGACGTGACCTACAACCAGCGTCGCTTTGCCAAAGTGGTCAACTTTGGTCTCATCTACGGCATGGGGGCATTCCGGCTGGCGCGCGACTCCGACCTGACGCTGGCCGAAGCGGAAAACTATATCAAGGATTACTTTGCCCGCTTCCCCGGTGTGCAAAAATATCTGGATGAAACAAAACAAAAGGCACAAGAGGATTATTACGTAGAAACGTTGATGGGGCGGCGACGCTACTTTGAAATTTTTAGACACCAGGCCAGCGGTAGTAATCGGCAAGCAAGAATGAGGGCTGAGCGTGAAGCGATCAACCATCCCATTCAAGGCACTGCCGCAGACATTGTGAAGATTGCCATGCTAAATCTGCATGAAAAGCTGGCTAGCTACGAAGCCAAAATGCTGTTGCAAGTTCATGATGAGCTTTTGCTAGAAGTTCCCGAAACAGAGCTGGACGACGTGCGTGAACTGGTCATCGGCACCATGTCTGGCGCATTTAGCCTGGACGTACCCTTGAAAGTAGATGCCAGCACGGGGTATAACTGGCTAGAACTAAAAGATTAAACCTAGAGACTGGAGACTAGAGATCGTTTTTCCTAGTCTCTAGTCTCCAATCTCTTAAACAACCCAATGACAAATGATATAGACCAACTTCCTCAACGTGGCAATCGTTTTTCCAGAGCGGTTGCGGCGTTTTTATTTAAGATCACCGGCTGGCAGGTGGCGGGTTCGCTGCCTAATTTGCCTAAGATGATTGTAATTGGCGCACCGCACACCACCAATTGGGATTTTCCTCTGGCAATGAACCTTATTTTTTATTTGGGCATTCGCATTAACTGGATGGCCAAAGCAGAATTTTTCGTGAAACCATTTTCCTATCTGTGGGGTTGGTTAGGGGGTGTGCCTGTGGATCGAAGTGCTGCCAACGGCACGGTGGGGCAAACGATTGACGCGATTCAGCGGCGTGCAAAAATTATTTTGGCCATTGCGCCCGAGGGGACGCGCAGCAAGGTCAACCGCTGGCGCACGGGCTTTTACCACATTGCTCACGGTGCTGAGATTCCCATTGTGCCAGTTTTGGTGGATTACGGCCGTAAAATCCTCACCATCACCGAACCATTCATGCCTACCGGAGATGTGGAAGCCGATTTGCCGCTGCTGCAGGCCCGGTACAAAGGTATTCAGGGCAAAAACCAAACCCATTTCTAGATATCGGTGCCGTAATCTCTGTACCCCTCTGGTAAAAAAGTTGAGCATGCAGGTAAGCAAACATTCATCAAAAGTAGACCCACTCAACGCCCCACAGCTTGGGAAAGCTATTCCTCGCTGGGGCAATCGTTTCATGCGCTGGCTGGGGCGTACTATTTTGCGGCTAGTTGACTGGCGCTTCGAGGGGCAAGTGCCAAATTTGCCCAAGATGGTACTCATTGGCGCACCGCACACCTCCAACTGGGATTTTCCGTTGGCGATGGTGGCTTTGTTTGCTTTGCAGGCGCGGGTGTATTGGCTGGGCAAGCACACGTTTGTCAACAGCCCACTAAAGCCGCTGCTGTTGTGGATGGGGGGCATGGGGGTGGATCGTCGGGCGGCGCACGGGGTGGTGACACAAACGGCCGTTCAGTTCCAAAAGCACGAGCAATTTTTACTGGGACTTTCCCCCGAAGGTACGCGCAAATTGGTGTCTCACTGGAAGATGGGCTTCTTCTACATTGCCAAAGAAGCCAACGTGCCAATTATTCCGGTGTCGCTAGATTACGGCCGTAAAACCATTGGCATTGGTGATCCGATTTGGCCGGAAGTGGGGGAGACGGCCGTTCTCGATCAGCTAAAAACGTTTTACGATGGTGTACAGGCCAAGTACCCAGACCAGTTTTCCTTGGAAACCATACGGCCTCGCCTAAATGACCGTCCGCAAACAAATAATCGGAGTGGTGCGGACGGCTTGAAATAAGCCGCCTGCCAAAAATGCCTGAGAGACGGGTGAAAATCGTCCGAATCAATTTCGATATTGCCAGTTCGTGATACAATGCCCTGTTTTCATTTAAATTAAAGAACTCATGTTACGCAGTCCAAGACTACAAAAGTCTTACTCAGTCTGGCAAGTACCTGAAATGCGCCCAAGACTTTTGTAGTCTCCTAGACGAAGTGCGTAACATCAGTTAAAGAAATTTGCTGCCGGAACGGCCGTTTGCTGTTCCGGTCTTTTTGTAAACCATGAAGGAGAACCTAGTGAAACAACAAACCAAAAACGCCCCAAATTGGCGTACTCTGCTGCTGGCGGCCTTGCTGCTTGGCTTGCTGGTAGCTGCCTGTGGCCCCGCCACGCCACAACCCAACGATGGTGAAACCAGCGATGCCGTTAACGTTGAAAGTGGCTCTCGCGTCACTGCTTCTGGGTTGGAATATGTGGAAGTGGAAGCTGGCACCGGCGTGCAGGCACAGCCTGGTGACCAGGTAACCGTACATTACACCGGCACACTGGAAGATGGCACCGAATTCGACAGCTCGATTGGTAGCGACCCTTTTAGCTTTGTTTTGGGGCAAGGCCGCGTGATTCCAGGCTGGGATGAAGGTATCGCCCTAATGCGCGCAGGGGGCAAAGCCCAGCTCATTATTCCGCCAGATTTGGCCTACGGTCCCAACGATTACGGCCCAATTCCAGGTGGTTCTACCCTTTACTTTGATGTGGAGCTGGTGTCTGTGGCCCCCGTGCCAACCCCTGTGCCGCCGCCAACGGCCGTACCACCCACCAGCGTTGATCCTGATGACTACATTGTTACTGACAGTGGCCTACAATATTACTTTTTGGCAGAAGGAGATGGCGAGACCCCAGAAGATGGTGAGGTCGTCACCGTCCATTTTGTTGGCTGGCTTGAAGATGGCACCCTGTTAGGCGATTCTCGCGTTACTGGGCCGATTGAATTTACCGTTGGCACTGAGGAAATTTTGCCCGGCTGGGATGAAGCCGTGTTGTTGATGCAGGTTGGGGACAATGTGCAAATTGTTTTGCCACCTGAGCTTGGCCTGGGAGAAGAAGGATCTGCCGATGGCTTCATTCCGCCCAACGCCATCCTCATTTTTGAGATAGAACTACTTAGTATCTCGCCGCCACCTCCACCGCCAATCTCGGTAGATGAAGCGGATTATACCGTTACCGACAGCGGCCTAAAGCTGTTTGTGATCACCCCAGGTACGGGGGAAGAGATTGCAGTGGGAGATACCGTCACGCTACATTACAAGATGTGGGATGAAGAAGGCATACAACTACAATCTTCCTATGATTTTGGTCAGCCCATTCCTCTGGTTGTTGGGTTAGAGCAAGCTGGGCCTGGCTGGGACGAGGCACTGTTGCTATTGGACAATCTGAGTATAGCGCAATTTGTGCTAACGCCGGAACTGGCCTTTGGTGACCAGGCTGCCAACGCACCCGACGAGGGCAATCTGACTGTCGAGGTTGAGATTTTGGGTCTGGAAAAGGCAGAAACGGAGGAATAATCTTGAAAACAGAGAGCGGTTTACAATACATCGAAACAGAAGCGGGCACGGGTAAAATGCCCAAGCGTGGGCAGCAAGTCTCTGTGCATTACAAAGGCCAGTTAGAAAATGGCAAAGAGTTCGACAACTCCTTCAAGCGAGGCGAGCCAATTGAGTTCATGCTGGGCATGGGGCAAGTAATTCCCGGCTGGGATGAGGGCATCAGCCTGATGAAAGTTGGTGGCAAAGCCACCTTGATTATCCCGCCAGACTTGGGTTACGGTTCACGCGGCGCAGGCGGGGTGATTCCCCCAAATGCCGTCCTCATCTTTGATGTTGAGCTAGTAGATGTGAATTAAAAACGTAGCCACAGAGTACACAGAGAAAAAAGAGAGTCTCTCTAAAACCCCTGTGTTCTTTGTGGCTTCGAGCTTCTTTTTGTAGTTTGCCTTACGGGGCAAAAATCTCGACGGTGGGGATGGTGTAAACGGCTACTTCGGCTTCGCTCAACACGGCCGTTTCCCCACCAAACCCTTCACTAAAAATCCCAATTTTTCGCATAGACAATAAGTGGCTACCTTGCCACAGCAGTTCCCGATTGAGCCATATCGTGAGCTCTTCGCCACGCATGTCAATCCAAATTTCGTTGGGTGCGTTGTTGGGCTGTACGTGCGGCCACGGCTGCCAGGGCAGCACCACCTCGCCTGCCTGCTGCACCAACACATACCCCAGCGGCGATACCGCCACGATGAAGCTACCCTCCCTGCTGCCTAGCGCCAGCCCGATGCCGCTGTCTGGGTTGCCATTTTGCAAAACGGCCGTTCCCCGTACCGAAAAATCCCCATCAGGTAATGGTGCATCTAGCCATTGAATGGTTTGCCCCGGCTGGCTCACCGTGAACGTGCTGGCAGGCAGGGTGGTTTTTAGCTCGCCCACTGGCTTGGGGTCGAACACGCCTGCCGTGATGAGGATGATGAGGAAAGCGGCCGTTGCCAGCAAATAAGCCATTGCGCCGCGTAGGGGTTGTTTCATGGGGGAAGTTTAGTGAAGGGGTGACAAGGTGACAAGGTGACTGCGTTCTGCGAACGCTGGGTGACTTGCAAACTTGCCTACTTGCAAACTTGCCTACTAAACTAGCAGCATGAATAAAGAAATTATTTTCACACAAGAAAATGGCGTTGCTACGCTGCGGGTGAATCGGCCTGCGGCGCGAAATGCGCTGAACTGGACAGCACAGGAGCAGTTTGCCGCAGCGGTGGAGAAAATTGGGGCAGAGGCGGAAGCGTCCGCAGGCGTTCGCGCCCTCATCATCACAGGCACAGGCGACAAAGCGTTTGTCTCTGGTGGGGATTTGAAGGAACTGAGCCAGCATCCGGAGCCAGAGGCCGGGGCGCAGCTAAACCGGGTGATGGGCGCAGCCTTAACTCAGCTTACCCAGCTCCCCATTCCCGTCATTGCTGCTGTGAATGGCGATGCGTTTGGTGGTGGCTGCGAAATCTTGACTGCTTGCGACCTGCGCTTGGCGGCCAGCCACGCCCGCTTTTGCTTTGCCCAAGTGCGGAATGCACTTTGCACTGGCTGGGGCGGCACGGGACGGTTGGTCAATTTGCTGGGGCAGGCGCGTGCGCTTGATTTGCTACTTACCTCCCGCGTTTTTGACGCGCAGGAGGCACAACAGTTGGGGCTAGTGCAGCAGGTGGTGGCAGATGAGGTGGGGTTGGAAACGGCCGTAACTCAACTAGCCCACACCCTCATCAAACTCCCCCAACATGCCCTCGCTGCCACCAAGCAGCTCATCCACGCTGCCAACCGGGCAACGCCAACGGCGGTTAACGAGCTTGAAACAAACCTCTTTGTCAATCTCTGGGCCGAACCGGATCATCTGGAAGCCCTCACCGCCTTCCGTGAAAAGCGCAAGCCAATTTTTGGTAGAAAATAGTCTTTATGAATAAGGTAAAATGATCCAACCCCAAAAAGGTAAAGGAATTATTATGGCGATGTATCGGGTAAGATCCAAAGAAAATAAGATGCAGCTTTTTTTATCCACCAAGTTTGGGGATCATTATCGGGAACAAGACCTAGAAAACTGGTTAGAGCAAAATCCGACCATCATAACCAACGGTCAGCCTCTGCTGATCATTAGCCGTCAGCCAGCCACACCTTTTAGCGGCGTGCCTGACCTGATTGGCTTGGATGAGGATGGCAATACGGTGGTGGTAGAGCTTAAGCGGGGTAGGCCGCCGCGTGACGTGCTAGCTCAAGCGTTGGAATATGCTTCCTGGTTGGCTGGCCTGTCTAGCGACGAGATTGAGCGGCTGGCCAACAGTTATTTACAGTCGCGCACATTGGCTGAAGCATGACATGAGACTTTTGCTAGTGATAGAGGGGAATGATGACCGGATTACGGCCGTTGTTCGCTATCTGCGTACTCTAGGTGTAGATATGAACCTGATTGAGTATCGTTACTATCGTATTCAATCTGGAGAAGAAATGTTGGACTTTGAGCTAACTGTCGGACCAGAGCAGGATACGCCAACGACTCGCCAAGTGAGCGGTTCGACCAAATACACTGAGGAAAAAGTGTACACGCAATGGTTGATGCCAATGCAGCAGCTTTATTTTCGCTTCAAAAAAAGGCTTTTAGACGCTGATGAAACATTGCAAATCTCGCCGCAGAAATCGGCCGTTAGCTTTTACAAGCAAACGCGGGATGCGCGAGTCTATCTGTGCTCTTTGAATGCTCACAAGGATCAATTAAACATCAGCTTTCGCACCGATTCACTGGAGCCACATATGGATGTGGAAACGGCCGTTGCCAACATCACCCAGCAAGCGCCAGACTGGATGGTGACAAACAGGGGAATTGTTTAGTATACGATACGGTTTGCAGGGTCTGAAACGACCGTTGATGAAGCAGCCCATCTCATCATCAATCATCTGCTTCATGGTTTGTAGGAGCCAACTATGTATGGTACATGGCACTACTTGGCACTGTTTTTCATGGATGTGGCAGGTGCCTTTGTTGTATAAAGGTGGCAAATCAACCAAAGGAGCATAACAGATGGGTAGTTTTGCTACAGAAACAACGATTGATGCGCCAGTAACGGCCGTATGGCAAGCCTTGAGCAATATCGGGGAGATTCACCAATGGAATCCGGGCGTGTGCGCCTCGCACACCACTTCGGAGCAAACGGAGGGCGTGGGAGCCACGCGCTTTTGTGACCTCGGCGGGAAAAATTATCTGGATGAAGCCGTAGTGCTTTGGCAACCAAATGAAAAGCTCACCATGCGGATCACCGGAACCAATCTCCCCTTTGCCGAAGGAGATATTCGCTTTACGCTTTGGCCAGAGGGCGACCAAACCGTCGTCACCGTGTCGCCTCTGTACAAACTGAAGTTTGGGGTGTTGGGAGAACTGCTGGATCGCGTCTACGTGCGGAACAATTACCGCCAGGGGATGGATGCGTTGCTGGCTGGCCTGAAAAAGTTTGTAGAAACGGCCGAATAAAAAGTTGGCTCAACTATAAAATATGAGCGAATTGGCAAGTATGTGACAGTCACTTCAAAAGTGACTGTCACATTGATGCACACTTTTTACCCATGAGCCAAAGAGTTTGGCAGCTCACCCCGTGCCTGGCACTTTGGGGTAAAATAAGGGCATGTATGATCACATTGCCCGCTTCTACGATTTGACCCACGCCAATCTAACAGACGACATTCCGCTCATTTTAAAGCTGGCGGCGCAGGCCGGTGGCTCGGTGCTGGAGCTGGGCTGTGGCAGCGGGCGGCTGCTGCTGCCGCTGGTGCAGGCGGGGCATACCGTCACCGGGCTGGATCTGTCTGGCGCGATGCTGGCGCGGGCACGGGCGAAATTGGGGCGGGTGGATACGGTCGTTCAGCAGCGCATCACCCTCCACCAAGCCGACATGACAACGTTCGAGTTGCCCCATGATTCCCAATTTGGTCTGGCCATTGTGCCGTACAATACGCTGTTTCATCTGGAGACGGCACAGGTGTTGGCGATGCTGCGGCGGGTGAGGGAGGTGTTGGAGGAGAACGGCCGTCTTTTCATAGACCTTGCCAATCCCGTAGATATTGCCAACACGCCAGAGGATGCCTTGCTCAGTTTGGAAAACGTCCTAACCGACCCCGAAACAGGCGATCTGATTGTGCATCTGGCCAGCAACCAACTGGACACTGTTGCCCAAACTCTGCACATCACCTGGATTTACGACGTGTCTGCCCCCAATGGCGGCCCTGTGCAGCGCATGGTGGCCACGGGCGCATACCATTACCGCTACCCGCACCAGCTAGAGCTGCTGCTGCAAGAGGCTGGCTTTAAGCTGCTGCACCTCTGGGGCGAGTACGACCAATCTTCCTACACTGAAACCAGCAATCGCCTGCTTGTCCTTGCGGCAAAAAATAAGGCTCATGGGTAAAAGTGTGCATCAATGTGACAGTCACTTCTGAAGTGACTGTCACATGCTTGCCAATTTACACACATTTCATAGATGCGCCAAAAATAAAGTTACAAATCGCGCAGATTACGCAGATTAGGGAACAAATCTCCAAAAACTCTGTGACCTCTGTGGCAAAAAATTAAGGAGAAACAAGATGGAATTTCGACGACTAGGGCGCACGGGCCTGAAAGTGTCCACCATTTGCTTGGGGACGATGCAGTTTGGCTGGTCGGCTGATGAAGCCACTAGCTACGGCATTATGAGCCGGGCAGTGGAGTTAGGCTGCAACTTCTTTGACACCGCCGACATTTACTCCCGCTGGGTAGAGGGCAATGACGGCGGCGTGAGCGAGCAAATCATTGGCAACTGGCTCAGGGCCAGCGATGTGCGCCGTGACAGCCTGGTGTTGGCGACCAAAGTGCGCGGCCAAATGGGGGATGGCCCCAACGATCAGGGTCTGTCCCGGGTTCACATCATGCAGTCGGTAGAAAACAGCTTGCGCCGCCTGCAAACGGACTTCATTGACCTGTACCAGGTGCATTGGCCAGACGAAGAGACGCCATTGGAGGAAACGCTCTCTGCCCTGACCGATCTGGTGCGGGCGGGCAAGGTGCGCTACATTGGCTGCTCCAATTATCCGGCGTGGCTGTTGGCTAAATCGCTGTGGGTGAGCGACGTAAAGAATCTGGCGCGTTTTGACAGCTTGCAGCCGCACTACAGCCTCGTCCACCGGGCTGAGTTTGAGCGGGAGCTGCAGCCGCTTTGTCTGGATCAGGGTGTGGGGGTGATACCATACAGTCCGCTGGCGGCGGGCTTCCTCACGGGCAAGTACCGCCGCGATTCGCCATTGCCAGAGTCGGCGCGGGCAGACGGGGTGCGGAATCGGTATATGAACGAGCAGGGGTTTACGGCCGTTGACACTCTGGAAGCCATCGGCAAAGCGCACAACGCCACCGTTGCCCAAACCGCCATCGCCTGGGTGCTGGCCAATCCGGCCGTCAGTTCGGCCATCATCGGCGCCAACTCCATTGCCCAGCTAGAAGATACGATGCAGGGAGCGGCCGTTTCGCTAACGGCGGAGCAAAAAGCCGAACTCGATGAGACAACCGCATGGAAATAGATAAATTGGACACGGATGACACAGATTTAAAAGATTAGCGTAAATCTGTGTTCATCAGTGTAAATCAGTGTCCCATTCAATGAAAAGTATCCAGCAAAATATTGATCAACTTGTGCAAGATTGGCTGGCTGGCCGTGAGACAGCGGGGTTGGCTCTGGGGCTTTTCCGTGAGGGAGAGACAATTTTCAGCCAGGGGTATGGCTTTGCCAACTTGGAACACCAAATTCCGGTAACCCCAGACACACCATTTGCCATTGCCTCTGTTACCAAACTGTTTACGGCAACGGCGGTTTTCCAACTAATTGAGCAGGATAAACTGTCACTCTCCGACCCCATTGGCGGTTATTTGCCAGCGTTGCCGCAGGCTTGGCAGCCCATTCAAATTCACCATATTTTGGCGCATCAGTCCGGCATTAAAAGCTACACCGAGGTGCCGGAATATTGGGAAACGACCCGCCTAGACATCTCCCGTGAGCAAATTTTGGCACTGGTGGCCGATTTGCCGCTTCAGTTTGCGCCCGGCGAGCGGCAGGCTTACGATAACACGGGCTACTACCTGCTGGGGTTGCTGATTGAGGCAGTTAGCGGGCAAAGCTACGGAGACTTTTTGAAGCAGCACATATTTTCGCCGCTGGGCATGAGCCAAACGCAGGTTAATGATCCCTATGCAATTGTTCCAGGGCGGGCGGCTGGTTACTCGGTTGAAGCAGGGAGGCTACGAAATGCTGAATTTTACAGTGCCAGCAACACCTTCTCTGCGGGCGTGTTGCTTTCCACAGTGAACGACTTGGGTCGCTTTGCGGCCTTGCTACACACAGACCAACTGCTCTCAGCCAGCAGCCGCCGGCAGATGTGGACGCCGCATCTTTCTCAGGCACAGAATGAGTTGAAGAATCATTTTTCATTGGGCTATGGATGGTTTTTGGTAGAGCCGCCGGGGAAACGGCCGTTCATCGGACACAACGGCAGCATGATGGGGTTTGCCAGTTCGTTTACCCATTTTGTGGCTGAGAGGGTAACGGCCGTTGCCCTTTACAACGTGGATACCGTCTCAGAACCACACGCCCTGGCTCACCAGGCGGCAGAAATTTACCTGTCGCGGAATAAAAGTTAGAACAGCTTGGCTTGCTGTGGCAATTCTTCTTCCCCTGGGCCACGCCATTGGTAGGCTCTTAGGTCAATTTTGTCTTTGACAAAGGGAATCCCTTCGTTTTCTAATAGTTGACGCTGCATTTCGGCACCGGGTCGCTGGCTGATTTTGCCCTGCGAATTGATAACCCGCTGCCAGGGAACATCGGCAGGGCATGCCGACATTGCGCTGCCCACCCAGCGCGCGCCGAACGTGTGATATTCGTCTGGATCAACATTTGCCGGGCAAGGTATGAGCTGCGCTAATTGGCCATATGTAGCAACCCGGCCGCGTGGAATCTGGCGCGTGAGTTGCCAAACTTGCTCATAATAAATTGCTGGATTTGGTGGAGTAAGATTGTTCATAGTTGCTCTCTCTAAAATAAAAAGAAACGGCCGTTCTCAGCTAACCTGGGTAGATTTTCTCCACACGAAGCGAATAATTGCCAGTATGCTACCCAAAAATAAGCCAGCAATACCGGCGACGAAGCTGAAAACGTAATATGACCAGGTGCAAGGCTGGGGTTCGCTAAATTCCCAAAGGGTCCCCTGTTCAGTTAGAGCATAAACATTGATTGGCGGGGGACACCATTCGCCAGCTAGCTGGATAGCCCGGCAGTCAATAATGTTTCCAGCCGTTGTGGCAATGTTGGCTTCGTCACGAGCCTCACAAGCAGTATCAAGTGTCCGCTCTGCCTCCTCAATCTCCGCCCATTCTTTGCTTCCTGTATCTTGATTGTTACCGTATTTGTAGATGTTCCCCGAAGCCGTTTGCACAATTGGATTTGCTTCATACCAATCTGGCCTTTCTATGCCGATGATAGTTGCAGGTTTTTCTGGCGAGTTGGGGAGTTGGGTGAGGGATGTCTCTGTAAGCAGATAAAACCCTCCCCAGAAGAACAGGAAACAGCCAATAGCGAAAGCAAGCGTGCATCCCAAGATGATTTTAGGCGTTGTCACGTTTTTGAGTTTTTTCATGATTTTTCACCCGTCCTGGGGAAGTTAAGGGCATGGCTGCGGTAGAAGAGCAACGAGCGTAGTTAGGTTTGGTGCTTCAATGCCAGTTCTGAGGCCAAAAAATGGTTGGTTGTCAATGGTGATGCAAGCCTGTACGGTATAGGTTGTGCCAGTTGGGATGTTGTTGAGCGTGTAGACCCCATTTTCATCACTGTAAGTTGAAGCGATTAGTAGCCCACTTGTTTCATCAATGAGCGTGACTTGGGCTCTTTCGATTGGCAGCAGGGAGTCTTCCAGGATTTGGGTTATACCCGCAACTGTTTCGGAACCATTTGGCGTGGACGTAGAGACGGGTGTCATGGCTGGCTCTGTAACGGTTATTTCAAATGGAGCGGAAAGATTGTTGGTTTTATCAGCTTCGCTTACATGGTTCAGCGAATCAACCAGGGCGGTCACTTGATGGTCGCCCAAGAAGTTTGCCAGCCCGATGGTGGAGGTGATGGTAAGGGTGGTTGTGCTGCCGCCACCTAGGCCAGAAACGGCCGTATACGAATCCACAAAATGCACAGGCGTGGGATCAAACAGCAAGTCCACAAAAAAGAGCGTTTCAACGGGCAAATCACCCGTGTTGGTGATTGGTACCTCAAAGGTGAGTGGCTGGTACACAACAACGGGCGGCGTACTAATTAACTGAGGTTGCCCCACAATAAGATCAGCAGGTTGCGGCGTCGGGGTGATGCCGCAAGGAATGTAAATTTGCTCTTCGACAGTGATATTTGTGCTTCCTGAGATGGCGCTGACAGTGTAAATGCCCTCGCTTAGACCCATAAACGTCCAATTCATGTTGAAGGAGCCAGAATGTTGGTTCGCTTGAAAGACGATCTGGGGGCTACCCTCCCAGGATAGGACCAAGATCTCATCTGTTGGGAAGTTGCCACCCTGCAAATTGAACTCAATATCTGGCCCTGGGAAACAGTCTGGCACGGCTACAATGTACGGTTCAACGGGTGTGCTTGTGGGTGTTGCAGTTGGTGTTGGCACACCAGTTACAATGATTGTGTCGTTGTTCTCTAGATTTGCCAGGTCTACAGCTAATAAGATGTCCCCTATGTTCGAACTTTCGAGCACAGGCGAAATTGAAATGGCGGCAAAGCCATCGCAAGCATGACCTTCAACAGGTCCCTCCAAAATGCCACTTCCCAGAACCGTCTCACCGTCTGAGAGATTGATGATGGTGACTTCTGTTCCTACGTCCCCGGTAACCTGAACCTCGCTATCTCCAGCGAAAACCGATCCTTCAAATTGGATGTCACATCTAGGCAAAGGGGTGTATGTACTTGTAGCAGTCGAAGTAGATGAGGCGGTTATTGTGGGGTGAATTGTTGGGGAGGCTGTGGTGGTTGGGGTAGCTGTGCTATCCGTTTGATTGTAGACGATCGGTAAGAACAGGCTGGCCTCGGTTTCTCCAGTTGTATCTGCTTGAAGAAACAAAGGCATGATAGCGAGCAACCCCAACAAAATGAGAATGATGATGAGTACGGCCGTTTTTCCAATTCGCGTGTTTTGCAGTAACATTATGCCCCCTAGACTGGTTGAAAAGTGACACTATTTTACCATATGGAGCTTTGCAATTGAACTTACATCCTGCATTTGATTGGCACGAAGTCGCCCGGCTGGCGCTCACCTCCCGCATTTTGGATGAACTGGAAGAAAATGAGCTCACCCCGCAAGGATTGGTCACGTATCAATTCTCGGCGCGGGGGCATGAGCTGGGGCAACTGCTCGTTAGCCAACTGTTGGATCGGCCGTTTGATGCGGCCAGTGCCTATTATCGCTCACGGCCGTTTCTGTTAGGCAGTGGTCTCACGTTGGTAGAAGCGTTTGCCTCCGACATGGCGCGGACGGGCAGCTTGAGTGGCGGGCGTGATGTTGGCGTGGTGTTCCATCTGCCCCGGCGCAAGCGGGCGATGGTGCTGCCCATGGCTGGGGATGTAGGGTCGCAATATACACCAGCAGCGGGCTGGGCGCAGGCCATTCGCACCCACAAAGAGACGCTGAAATCGCCAAACGTTGAAGACAGCATTGCCGTTGTCTTTGGCGGTGATGGTTCAGTAGCCACCAACGGCTTTTGGAGTGCGCTCACCATTGCCACCACGCTGGAACTGCCCCTGCTGTTTGTCATTGAAGATAACGGCTACGCCATCTCGGTGAAAGGGCCGGCTCAGACCCCAGGCAGCAACATTGCGGCGAATCTAGCTTCGTTCAAAAATCTGGCCATTTGGGACGGCAGCGGCACGAACCCGGCAGAAACGGCCGAATTGGTGCATACGGCCGTTCGTGAGGTGCGGGCAGGCAACGGCCCCGGCCTGCTGCGGCTAACGATGCCGCGACTATCTGGCCATTCCAGCGTGGACAACCAGGCGTACAAAGGTGAAGATGAGCGCAAAGAGGAGTGGCAGCAAGACCCAATTGTGCATCTGCATGATTATCTGGTGCCAGCACTGATGCGCGAAAATGAGTGGGAAAATTTACGTAACCAGGCCAAACGGGACGTGATCCGAGCCAAAGACGAAGCGATGAAGCAGCCGCATGGCGACCCGGCCACGGTGACAAACTTTGTGTTTTCTGATCCTGAACGGCCGCAGGAAGTGGGTGGCCTGGTGGCAGAGGGAATTGAGCTGCCAGGTGGAACAGCGACGCCAAATCCGCCCGACCCGCGCCGCATCAACATGATTGAAGCGATTCGGCGCACGCTGGACGTGGAGCTAGCTCTAAACCCGCGCCTGCTGGTTTTTGGTGAAGATGTAGGGCTGAAGGGCGGCGTTCATGCCGCCACGTTGGGGCTGCAAAGCAAATATGGCGAAGATCGCGTCTTTGACACCAGCTTAAACGAGGAAGGCATCATTGGCCGCGCGGTGGGCATGGCCTATGCGGGTTTGGTTCCCGTGCCAGAGATTCAGTTTCGTAAATACGCAGACCCGGCGACGGAGCAGCTAAATAATTGTGGCACGGTGCGCTGGCGGACGAACGGCCGTTTTGCTGCCCCCATCGTTGTGCGAATCCCTGGCGGCTACCGCAAAATTGGCGACCCGTGGCACAGCGTCACCAGCGAGGTGACCTTTGCTCACCAACCCGGCTGGCTCTTTGCCGCCCCCTCCAACGCGGAGGATACGGTAGGGCTGCTGCGAACCGCCATGCGCGGCAACGACCCCGTTATCTTTTTTGAGCATCGTGCCATGCTGGATGCTGGTTGGGCCAGACGGCCGTATCCCGGCGATAAGTTCATGCTCCCCTTTGGCCAGGCCAAGAAAGTCGCCGAGGGGGATGATTTAACGATTGTGACCTGGGGGGCGATGGTTGAACGGTGCGAAACGGCCGTGCAGGGCGTAAACGCCAGCATCGAGATTATTGATTTGCGAACGTTGGTTCCCTGGGACAAGGAGATGGTGCTCGGCTCCGTACAAAAAACGTCCCGCTGCCTCATTGTGCATGAAGATATTGGCCTGGGCGGTTTTGGTGCCGAAATTGCCGCCACCATCGTGGCCGAAGCCTTTCTGGATTTGGATGCACCTTTGGAGCGGGTGACGGCTCCTGCCGCCCCTGTGCCATTCAGCACCAGCCTCATGGAAGGCATCGTGCCAACGGTAGAGTTGATTCGTGAGAAACTTGAGGATTTGCTGGCCTTTTAGTGCTGACGTTGTATAGAGGGTCTACTACTCCTCTTTTATAGAATCCTGTGCCGTGTCAGTAATTTTAATTAACATATCGACCAATGATATTATTGAAAGAACCATCTGACTATCATTTTCAACGATCCTATGCATATGTGGATTTCGGAAAGTTGCATATGCACCAAAAAATAAGCTGCGAACCCCTTCCTTCTCTGCCGAGGTTGCACCATAAGTAAGCACGCCATTTTTCCCAAAAGATTGGTTAATCAAATCTTTTCCGTACAAATTTGAAGGAGCACCAATTCTTTTTCTGAGATGGTCTTCAAAAATTGTAAAAATTTGCTGTATTGCAGCTTGGGCATTTTGTTCTACAAGTGCAGAAGTAACTAATCTAGCTTGCAAGCCTGATAATGGTGTTGTGTTTTGAACAAAATCTGAAATGGCACTTACCAAGTTCGCAATGTCCAACTCTGCTATTCTTGCTTGCAGAGCGTCATTATTTCCCACTCCAGGAACGTAAATTATTTCTTTTATGTTAAACTCTGATAGTAGCCGATGGACTTCTTGGATTTGAATCAATAGATGCCGAAATACTTTGTCCAAGTTTTGATCCGGATATAGGTTAGAAAGATTTTCAACTTCGTCTCTTAGCGAATCGGCGCAGTTGAGTATGTGCTCTTTTCTTTCTTGTTCTCTATACCCGTCGTACGGATTGGAATCATCCCCTCCTGAAGCCAGGTATAAAACGGTTCCATCTACTGTGCTACATAACGCGTGATAAGAGCTCCATAAGCGATTTACGCATCTTATGGTTTTACTTCCGAGCCGTGTGCTGAAATACATAGATTAGCCCTCCATCTCCTCCAATTTCTTAGGATTTGCTTGTACACATCAACCCCTGAAATTCGTGATCAGGCTTAGATTAGATAATTATAGCAGTTAAGTCATCATGCAAAATTTAGCAAGGGTTAAGTTAAGTAATTGAAATTACGGCCGTTTCCGCCACAAAGAAATTAAGTAAATCGGTGCCCCCACCAGTTCAGAAGCCCGCTTAACAAAAAAGACCATGAGGGAAAGCGTGACCGCCTGGGCTGTAGCTAGCCCTGCGCCTGCAAAAAGCAGCGGGGCGATCAGTTCGCGTACGCCCAGGCCGCTAAACGAAGGAGCCAGCAGGGCAATGGCCATTACCGGCACGACGCCCATCAGATACCAGTAGCTAATTGTGAAGTTGAGTCCGCGCGAAACGGCCGTCCATTGCCCAATCAGCAAAAAGTTAAACAGCAGCGAAATCCCTAACGCTTGCAGCAGCGATCTGGTTGGCAGGGCTTGCAGCGTGGCGATCAGTTTTAGAAACGGCCGTGCCACCTGTTGCGGCAATTTGTTCAGCAGATTCTCCAAAAAGGGAAACCAGCGCCAGCCACGTAACAAAAACACCCCACCAACCAATCCCAAAAGGCAAACGCCGCCTACTTGTAGAAGAATCTCCTGAGGGAACACATCTGGATTAAACGCCATCACCAGCAACCCAAGCACAAAAAGCCCCATCAGACCACTCAATCGATCCACGAGGACTGTGCCTGCGGCCGTTGCCTGCGGCACATCCTCCGCCACTTCAATAATGCGAACCACGTCTCCGCCAAAGCCGGAGGGCAGCACGCCGTTGAAAAATGCCCCCACAAAGTACAGCTTGATAAGCTGTGGCAGCGGCACCGTGCTGCCAATGCCGTTGAGCAAAATGGCCCAGCGCACCGAGCGCAGCACCAGCCCGGCAAAGTTGATGAGCATGGCCACAAACAGCCAACCCCACCGCGCCTGCCGAATCCCATCCCCAATTTCGCTAAGTGGCACATTGGTAAACACAAACGCCAAACTGATGAGCGTAATGCCCACTTTCAGCAGTGTAACGAGCCGATTTTTTGTTTTGGCAGGTGGCGTGGTGGAGGCTTCAGGTGATGTCATGGTAAAAAATCAAAGATTTCGCAGATTGAAAAGATTATTAAAAATCCGGTGAATCTGCGAAATCTTTGGTGCAACTGTTAAAGGTAACCGAGATCGCGCAGGCGGTCTTCGATTTGTTTATTGTCCACTTCATTGAGCGTGTGGGCATCCCGCAGCTCTTGTTCAGCATCGAAGTAGGTGAGTTCTGGCTGGGTTTTGAAGAAATCAACCAGCACTGTGCCATCCATGTGCGTCGGCACGGCTTCGCCCAGTAGGGCAAAAATAGTGGGGGCAATGTCTATGATGTCGGCGCTGATGGGGAGCTGCGTGTTTTGTTTGAACTTTGGCCCGTGGGCAATCACAATTCCTTCACGGCGGTGGCAGCCAGAGTCGCCACGAATTTGCTCAGTCACAATTTTGCCGTTGGTAGCAAACAGTGGATAAGCGATGATGTTGTAGTCGTCCAGAACGAGGTGGATGTCCGGCCCTTTTTCGGCGTAGGGGCCATGGTAGGTTTCTTCGCGCAGGATGATTTTGGTGATGAGGGAACGGCCGTTTTCATCCACCAACTCTTGTAACGCATCCACAATATCCTGGCGCGTTCGCTTGTAGCTGGCTTGCGTCACGATGCCGTTTGGCTCGCGCCCAGCCATGTTCAGGTAAATCTGCCCCACATGCCCCATGCTGTACGCTACCGTCTGGCTCCAATCCACATTATCGTAATTGAGGAATTTACCCAGCACCTGGTTGCGTGTGTTTTTAGATACTTTGGTCGCCATGTTTTGTAGGCCGATTAGCTCTACCAAGCGGTAAATGACTGCCGGTGACAGACCCAGCTTAAAAGCCAATGCCTTTAGCCGGGTAATTGGCGAACGGTTCAGCTTGAGGAATCCTTTTTTCATGAGGAAGTTGTTCAGGTTCACAATGCGATGCAGCGGGCCAAAACCGTGATCGGACATGGCAATCACATGGGCATCCTGTGGCAGCAGGTCTAGCATTTGCCCAATGTACTCGTCCACCAGCTGGTAGCCTCCCAAAATGCCGTCTTGGTAAGGGGATGGCTCGTGGCGCGGATGGTTGCTGTCCATCAGCCGCCACAAGGCGTGCATCATGATGTCCAGCGCAATGAAATGAACCATCAGCACGTCCACTGGCTCATTTTTCATGAGGTGAATCGCCCATTTGCCGTGGGCGTGGATCAAATCATAAATATCCTTGATGTAGGCTTCTTCGTTGCCTGCTTTATACTGAATGTTGGGCGAAATACGGTACTCACCCAGCGTTGGCTGGTAACGGCCGATTAAATCTTGCGGGTAGCAGATGGTGCCTTGCTTGGGGCTAAGAATGCCGGAGACCATGAAGCCGTTAATCGGCTGGGGTGGGTAGGTAACCGGCACGTTCAGCACGCCCACCCTGTAGCCCATGTTGGACAAGATTTGCCACATGGTGGGTTTTTGGATGCGGGTGGCGTTAACTAGCGAATAGCTATCACCGGAGGGCTGGATAAAGTCGAAGACGCCGTGCTTGCCGGGATTGCAGCCCGTCATGAAGGAGGGCCAGGCGGGGCTTGTGACCGGGGGTAAGGTAGAGAGGAGGTCGGTTTGGACACCATTACCCATCAGTTTGGCCAGGTTGGGCAGTTTGCCATCGCTGGCCCACGGCCGTATTAAATCGAATGTTGCGCCATCAATACCTAAAATTAATAATTTCATCATCATCGCTCTTGATTGAATTTGCGCGTACTTTAGCAGTTTTTCGGGGAATGTAAAAGTGGACGAAGGTAATACTCACGTTGGCAACGGCCGTTCGCCTGTTGACGTGGCTGTCAAAGCGAGGGATAGTTGCCTCATTTCCGCTAACTGAGGATTTTTATGGCGCAAGATACACTTTATGCAACTGAAAAATCACTAATCGCCCCTTTTTCATTTGATGAGGAAGTGGTGGCTGTTTTCCCGGACATGATTGAACGTTCGGTGCCGGGCTACTCGCTGCTGCTCCCACTGATTGGGCAGATTGCTGCTCGGTATGCACAGTCGCATAGCCGCTGCTACGACTTGGGCTGTTCGCTGGGGGCGGTAACGCTGGTAATGCGCCAGCAAATTAAGCAAGAAGGGTGCCGGATTACGGCCGTTGACAACGCCCCTGCCATGATTGAACAATGCCGCACCATCTTTGCCCCCGATGGGGGGAGTATACCTGTGGATTTGGTCGAGGTAGACATCAGCCAAGTGCCGATTGAGCAAGCATCGGTGGTGGTGCTCAACTTTACGCTCCAGTTTTTGCCACCAGCGCAGCGGGATGCGCTCATCCAGCGTATTTTTGATGGCTTGCTGCCCGGCGGGGCGCTCATCTTGTCTGAGAAGGTCATCTTTGAGCCAGCAGAACTGGATGAACTGCTGGTGAGGTTGCACCATGATTTTAAGCGGGCCAACGGCTACAGCGAGCTAGAAATCAGCCAAAAGCGCACCGCGCTAGAAAATGTACTCATCGCCGAGACGGTGCCGCAGCACCAGGCACGACTACGGCGAGCGGGTTTCGCTTCTGCCGACTTGTGGTTTCAGACGTTCAATTTCGTCTCGCTGCTGGCCATAAAATGAAAAATGCAATTTATGATTGATTACTCTGGACTGTATGCACGAATGGAGCAGACGAGGCTGGCAGGGTGGCGTGAGACCCTCCCAGGGCAGGTGGCAGCGGCTTTGGCTGATGGGAAGCACGGCCGTTTACCCCAATGGCGCACAATCCTAAACAATCTACCCACAGTCGCGCCTTCTCAACTCAATTTGCACGATGGCGTGATGGTGGGCCAGCCTGATGATTTGACCGCCGAGCAGCTGGCCCAAATGGAAAGCCACCTGCGGCAGCTGCACCCCTGGCGCAAAGGGCCGTTTGATCTGTTTGGCCTGCACATTGACACCGAATGGCGTTCCGATTGGAAGTGGGATCGGTTGAAGGGAGGGATTGCGGATTTAGACGGCCGTATCGTTTTGGACGTGGGGTGTGGCAACGGTTACCACTGTTGGCGCATGGCGGGGGCTGGAGCCAAGCTGGTCATCGGGCTGGACCCATACCTGCTGTACGTAGCGCAATATCAGGCGATCCGTTACTTTGTGGGGGAGGGTGTGCCAGCCTACGTGCTGCCATTGGGCGTGGAGCAGTTGCCGGACAAATTAGCTACCTTCGAGACCGTCTTTTCAATGGGGGTGTTGTACCATCGCCGCTCGCCAATGGATCATCTCATCACTCTGCGAGACGCATTGTGCCCTGGCGGCGAGCTGGTGCTGGAAACACTCATCATTGAAGGTGAGGCGGGGCATGTGCTGGTGCCAGAGGGTCGTTATGCCCAAATGCGAAACGTTTGGTTCATCCCGTCGGTGCCGACGCTGCTGGGCTGGCTGCGGAAGTGTGGCTTTGTGGAAGAGAAGTTGCTAGACGTGACGCCAACGACTATCAAAGAGCAGCGTTCCACAGAGTGGATGACGTTTAAATCACTGCCTGATTTTTTGGACAAAGAAGATGCCAGTTTAACGGTGGAAGGATATCCGGCTCCTGTGCGGGCGATTGTGGTTGCGAAACGGCCGTAAAAATTCTCTCTCGATAGAAATTGTAATTGCCTAGAAATGTATCAAAGGAACAATTGATGAAAATACAATTGCTAATCATCAGTTCAATAGTGTCGTTGTTATTTGGTTGCAGTTCAATATCAACATTGCCTTCTACAGAGGAGCCAATAAACGTTGATACGGAACCTTTAGTGACAAAAACCCCTGAACGTATAGTGGCCCAGATTGCAGCGGAAACATCTGTAGCAACACCTACAGTTTCATCAAATTCAATGATTTCGGCAACTTTAACACCCATTGCACAATCTAATATCATCGAAATTACTATGGAACATGTAATCCACTTTCATTGGTCACTAGACGGACGCACTTTAATCTATCAAACCCCAGGTCAATTTTGGCAATATGATTTATTGTCACGAGAGACAAGTGAACTATCGAATGAATTTATACTCTCATTAACACCTTCTGCGCCAAGTTTACCTTCTAATCTAGGAATGATTGACTTGTTAACTTTCTCGCCAGATGGAACTACCTACTTGTATCTAAACAGCATTGAACCAACAAAAACGCCGTCTCCAGATTTAGGAGAACAATATTTGCGTGGAGAATTATCAGAACTTTGGGTGAATCAAAAAGGTGATGATGTTTTGATTGGGGAAGTAAACAATTGCTTTAATGAAGTATCGTGGTCTCAAGATGGTTCAAGTTTCATTTTATTTCCCGATATTCATGCTAATTGTATTTCTGCAAGAGGGCTTCATGTTGATTTGGAAACCTTGACTACGCAGACCATCTTTCCAAATGAGGAGTATCAATCTCTCATTTCTATCAGAGATTTCTCTGATGATGGAAAACGGGTGCTTTGGTCTGAAGAAGCTAATGGTCAGTTGCGAATAAAAGAATTGAATTTAGAGGACATGCAATCGGTGGAAATCCATCTACCAGAAAACATTACGGATAATTTGTACAATATTAATTGGGTAGGAAACTTCAATAATTTTATTGTTTTTTACGCAAATGATGATGGTGATGTTATTAGTTTTTTTAATGCGGATACGTTTGAAACTACAGAAATAATTTCATATAGCGACATTTTACCCCAGAATTCGTTTGGGGGGATATTTGGTTTTTTATTGTCCCAAGATCAAATGTGGTTAGCTATTCTCACCGGAACGAATGTTAATGACATCAATGGACTGTTTCTTGTTGAAATTAATAGGATTACTAACTGACTTTTTTGCAAGGCGAGGCAGATGGAGAGGATGTTTTGCCGTAATCTGAAGGATCGTGGCCATCTGCCTCGCCGCTACTTTTGCAAATGGTTGAACCGCTGCCGGAATTTGGCGACTTTGGGGGCAACCACCACGCGACAATACCCTTGCCCCGGATTATTGACAAAATAGTTCTGATGATACTCCTCAGCGACGTAAAAAGTATCAATTGGCTTTACTTCCGTGACGATGGGGTTGGGCCAGATGTTGGCTTCGTTTAGCTCGTTGATGAGGCGAACTGCCGTTTCCTTTTGCCCCTCATCATGATAAAAAATCGCCGACCGATATTGCGTCCCCACGTCAGCCCCTTGCCGATTCAATGTCGTTGGGTCATGAATGGTGAAAAAGACCGACAACAGCTCCTCTAACGAAACGACCTCTGAATCAAACTGAACCTGTACTACCTCGGCGTGCCCAGTGGTTTCAGCACACACGGCGCGGTAAGTGGGATTTGGCACATGCCCGCCTGCGTAGCCAGACAGCACGTCGGTGACGCCGCGCATTTCGTCAAAAACCGCTTCCAGACACCAAAAGCAGCCTCCGCCGAGGGTAATGGTTTGTGTACGGCCGTTTCCATTTGTAGACATGAGAACCTTCCTTAAAGTTTGGGTTTGAAGGGAATTGTAGCTGAGTCTTTGCGTAATTGGGTAATGGCGCTCACAAAATTACCTAATTACTTATCTACCCAATTACCTGTTCTGCAACGGCCGTTCCGTTGGCATTCACTGTGCGGCTTTCCTGCCTAGCAACGGCCGCTCCCAGGAAGGCGGCAAACAGCGGGTGGGGGCGGTTGGGTCGGCTTTTGAATTCTGGGTGGAATTGGCTGCCCAGCATGAAGGGATGATCTTTGAGTTCAGCAATCTCGACGAGACGGCCGTCAGGCGACAGCCCGCTAAACACCATCCCTGCTGCCTCCAGCGTCTCCCGATAGCCATTGTTAAATTCCCAGCGATGCCGATGCCGCTCTTGCACCTGCGCTGCGGCGTATGCTGCTGCTGCTTTGCTGCCCGGCGTCAAATTGCACGGGTACGATCCCAAACGCATCGTCCCGCCCATATCTTCCAGCGCATGTTGGTCGGGCATTAGGCTAATGACGGGATGTTCAGTGTGGCTGTCGAACTCCGTGCTGTTCGGCTCATCGCTTTGCAGCACATGGCGGGCAAACTCAATGCACATCACCTGCATCCCCAGGCAAAGCCCCAAATACGGCACCTTGTTTTCACGCGCCCAGCGTGCCGCCAAAATCTTGCCTTCCACGCCCCGCTCGCCAAAGCCGCCGGGTACCACAATGCCATCTAATCCTTCAAACCGCTCCCAACCCCTGTTTTTCTCCAAGTCGCCAGAGTGAATCCATTCCACTTCAACATCCCGATTGTGGCGAATACCTGCATGGTAAAGTGCCTCACGCACGCTCATGTAGGCATCATGCAGCTCCACATATTTGCCCACAATGCCAATGCGAATTTTGGTTTTGGAGTTGCGAATTGTGGCAATCATCTGCTGCCATTCAGATAAATCGGGTTTTTGCGCCTGCTTCAACTTCAGTCGCTCGATGACGTAATCGCCCAAACCAGTTTCCTCTAGCAAGAGGGGGATGTTGTATAAAATGTCGCTGGTCGTGGCCGGAATAACGGCTCGTTTACGCACATCGCAAAACAGGGCTATTTTTTTGATATGCTCTTTGGGAATGTGATGATCTGCCCGGGCAATAATGACATCGGGGTGAATGCCGATGCCACGCAGTTCACGTACGCTGTGCTGGGTGGGTTTTGTTTTAAGTTCACGACTGGCTCCGATGTACGGCAAGAAGGTGACATGGACGTATAGCGTGTTTTTGCGCCCCACATCAGACCGCATTTGGCGCAGTGCCTCCATGAAGGGCAGGCTTTCAATATCACCTACTGTACCGCCCACTTCCACCAGCACCACATCGGCCTGACTTTGCTCAGCCACAAGGCGGATGTTGCGCTTAATTTCATTGGTGATGTGCGGGATTACCTGAATGGTGCCGCCCAAATAGTCGCCGCGCCGCTCACGGGCAATCACTTCAGCATAGACGCGCCCGGTGGTGACGTTAGAGGCTTGGCTGGCGTTGATGTCTATAAAGCGCTCGTAATGTCCTAAATCCAGATCGGTTTCAGCTCCGTCCTCAGTGACAAAAACTTCACCATGCTGATAAGGTGACATGGTGCCAGGGTCTACATTGATGTAGGGATCGAGCTTTTGCACGGCAACAGACAGCCCTCGTGCTTTGAGCAGCCGTCCCAGCGCTGCGGCCGTTACGCCTTTGCCCACTGAACTAACAACACCACCCGTAAAGAAAATATATTTTGTCATCGCCTTACCTCGTTCAAAACTTTTCGGGAGAAGTTCAATTTTTACAAAAAGTTGAACTTCTGAACGTGCAACTTCCAAAAAAAAGAGGTGGGGCATGTCATCTTGGGTGACATGCCCCACCTAAATTCTTACTTCTGTTCGTCAATGCGAATGTTGTATTCGCTTTAACCTTATTTGCTTCATTTCATTAGAGGAGACGCTCCAAATCTTCGGCGGCGCGCCCCATATCCAGAAAAATGAGACCCAGTTTGGCCTGTGCGCGGGCCAGAACCGTGAGTACGGCATCTTCCCCAATAGCACGCAAAACAATGATACCGTCTGTACCGCGAATATGGACTTGCTCCAAACGGCCGCGCTGCAGTTCAGAGGCAATGCGGTCACCCAAAGATAGCATAGCGGCAGACATGGCGGAGATGCGATCCTCATCCACACCGGCAGGCAACGACGATGCCATAATGAGGCCGTCTACACTCACAACGGCTGATGCTTCAATATCTGGCGTGCCTGCTTGTAAATCTTTCAGGCGGTCAACCATCATCTCTGTACGGGATCTCATCCGACTCTCCTTACACGTTGGTATTTGGGGAACTCTGTTCTTGTTGGCCCCTGTTTGGCCACGGCAATTTGCATAAAATGGGCGTAAATTTGGTCTGGTTTGCCTATATTTTATGTAATCAAAGAACGGCAGGATAATACCATATCGAAATTTTACTGTCAAACCAGGCAGGGTGGGAGAAATGGGTCAGATTGGGATGTTATGTTAACTGTTTTAAAGAGAAGGAAACGTCCGTTTCCCACCCATTCACTCTCACAAAAATTGCCTGTTACGACTTAAAATTGGAAACATTCCCTGTGCGGAACCAGCGATTGGCTCGTTTTTCGTACAGCTCAATCCAAGCACTCACAAACTCAATGGGTGCGGCGTTGCCATCTTGCGTTTTTTGCGTGCCGCGTGCATAAACTTGCACAATCACCCAGCCGAGCATACCCTCAGGCGAAATCTGCACAACCGGCGTGATTTCGTCGCGGTATTCTTCAAATATGGTTGCTTGCAAATAAGGGTCTAAGCGTTGCCTGCGTTCTTCTTTGGTGGGGTGGGCAACTGTGCCTCGGTTGGCGACAACGTAGCTGTCATTTTCATCTTCAAGAATCAATTCAACGTTAGATTTCAGATGGGCTTCGAGCACTTTCTGGTGAAGCTTCAGCAGTTGGTCTTCATCGGATTTTACTTGGTCGGGCATACGATTGATTTCACTTTTGAACTTGGCAGAGATTGGCTAGCAATTTCTCAGCGAACCTGGGTAGAGAGAAAATCCAGAATGTCAATTTTGGTGAGAATGCCCTGTACCTGCTCATCGGTGGCAATGATAACGGCATTGTGCTTGGCAAAGATGCCCACCAATGTTTCCAGCGGCGCGCTGGGGCGCACCACTGGCACATTTGTCTCGATGATGGCTTCGATTGTTTCGTCTGGAGCGTGGCTGGCATGATTGGTGAGCAGGATATGGTTGAGCAGATCAATTTCCGAGACGACGCCTAGGAGACGGCCGTTTTCATCCAAGACGGGTAGCTGAGACACATTGTATTGCTTCATCAGCGCCACCACATCGGTCATCAAATCGGTTGGCTTGGCGGTGATAATGTCGCCTTCGCTCTTGACTGCCTGAATATCTGCGGCGCGGAAATCAACCCAGGTTTGCTCTAGGAATCCATTTTCACGCAGCCACTCATCGTCAAAAACCTTGCTCAAATAGCGCGACCCAGAGTCGGGCAGAATGACAACCATCACATCATCCTTGCCCAGCTTTTGGTCATGGGCGTACTTAACCGCCCCCGCCACGGCCGAGCCGCACGAGCCGCCGCCGAAGATGCCCTCTTCACGCACCAAGCGGCGCGTCATCAGGAAGCTTTCCTTATCGTTCACCTGCACAATGTGGTCTACCACGCTTAAATCGGTGGTGCTGGGCAAAAAGTCTTCGCCGATGCCTTCTACTTTGTACCCTTCTGCCTTGGTGTAACGGCCGCTCCGATGCAGTTCATACAAAATAGAACCCACCGGATCAACCCCCACAATTTTGACATGTGGATTTTTGCTCTTGAGATACCGTCCTGTACCGGTGATGGTGCCACCCGTCCCCATGCCGGCTACAAAATGAGTGATGCGCCCTTTGGTTTGCTGCCAAATTTCTGGCCCGGTGCTTTCCACATGCGCTTGGGGGTTGACCGGGTTGTGATATTGGTTGGCTAAAATGGCGTTTGGGGTTTCTTCAACTAGCTTATTGGCGACTGAATAATAACTGCGGGGGTCGTCTGGCTCTACGGCCGTTGGCGTTACTACCACCCGCGCCCCAAACGCCCGCAGTAGCAAAATCTTCTCTTGCGACATCTTGTCTGGCATCACAAAGATGCAGCGATACCCTTTGAGCGCGGCCGCAATGGCCAGCCCCACGCCCGTGTTGCCAGAGGTGGATTCCACAATTGTGCCGCCAGGCTTTAGCTTGCCGCTTCGCTCTGCATCTTCAATAATCGCCGGGCCGATGCGATCCTTAACGGAGCCGCCAGGGTTGAAAAACTCAACTTTAGCCAAAACGGTGCAGGGCAAATCGCTCACCACCGAGTTTAGCCGTACTAATGGCGTGTTGCCGATAGTCTCTAAGATAGTTGTGTAGATTTCCATCTCTATTACCGATTCATCTAATAATTTTCCCATGGGTTTCCTGTTCAGTTTGGGTAATTGGGATACGGTCATTTCCAGTTAAAATGCGTCAACTTTATAACAATGCCAAGTATACACGAACCATAGTGACGATGAAATAAGCAGTGCCAAGCATGGGATGATGTTAGTTATAGATGTGAAGCTGTACATCCCATGCCCGGCACTTAGGTGGGGATGGTTTAACGATAAAGCAACGATGTCTCGCTAACTTGTTGGCAATATCTTTGGAGTAGCAAGCCTACCTCTGGTAAAATGTGCTCATCAAATTTGGCTTCGCTTCTCCCAACTGTATTTTCATCAACCGATCTATCTAAAATGATTAAGGAGATTCTCATGGCTGCGTATAACAAGATTGGCTTTTTGGCATCATCCGTCGGCGGCATGTCTGTCACTATTGGGGAGGGGCATAACCGACGTAACTTTGGCATTGGCGACTATGTGCGTCAGTTAGACGCGGCCGGGATTCCTGCGGCCGTTGCCTGCAACGATGGCAATGGCGGCATCATGGACGCCATCAACCTCATCCTCAAAGGTTCCAAAGTGCCGCATGTGTTAGGCTATCGCATCGTCAAGCCAGACGATAATCCCGTGGAGCATTACAGTGTGCCGGACTACCTGCGTGAACCCAAAGAGGCCGCCCAGCGCCATTACAATCTGCTTAAGCCCGTCATCGAGCGCAAGGTAGATTTGCCCAAATACCGGGAGCATCTGTGGTGGTTCCCCGTCAACGAAATTCGGGCCAAGCGGGCTGTAGACGAAAATACAGGCAAAAAAGAGCCACAGTATGGCAATATGAACGCCTGGAATTGGATGGGCGAATTTTGCTATGAGTTTGCCTTGCTCGCCAACCATGAAGGATACAGAGTCGCCATGCCGCAGGCCAACAGCGGCGAACCCCAAATTAAAGAGCTGGACGGCGTAGAAAAGGACGCCTGGAAGCAGCCAGGGATGCAAAAATTCCTGCAGCTATGTGCAGACCGCCCGGAACAAGTTTGTGTGGGTTTGCATGAATACTCTTGGGAAGTTGATGACAACATGGGTGGCATCATGGCGGGATATCCAACCAAAGTCGGCCGTTTTCAATACCTGTTCCGGGCTTGCGACGAGATGGGTATTGCCCGCCCCAACGTGATTTTTGGCGAATGGGGCTGGAAGCACGACATCATTCCGCCGCCAGAAGTAGCTATCAAACATATTCGAGAAGTGGCTAAAATTTATGCCCTGCACCCCCAAATTCTGGGCGCATTCATCTGGTATTTAGGGCCATACAACAACTCCTCGCATATCAATGACCTCACCGTTCAACTGTTAGAACCCGTGACGCGCGGAACGCTGGATTGGCGCTTCCCTGATCCACAGCCAAATGGCTCGCTGGATATTCCGACTCAGACAAAACCCAAAGACAAGGACAGAGGGAAAGAAAACCCAGACATGCCTGAAGATGGGAGTACCGATCACAGCAATGAAGAACCTGCGTCAACATTAGCTCGATTTGGCACGGTGAAGGCGCAATATGGCCTGAATATGCGGTCTGAGCCGGCCACAGATGGCGGCCAAAGCACCATTGTGGTGATGTTGCAAGATAAAACGCGCCTCAAAGTGTTGGCGCAGGTTGCCGATAAAAACCCGGCCAGCCAGCGACAATGGTATCAGGTAGCGGTAGAAGGGTTCACTGGTTTCGTTGCGGCAGATTATGTGGTTGTGGATGGGTGAACGAGGATAGGTGACAGTCACTTTTTGTTTTGCCTGGATATTGCCGAACCTGAAGTGACTGTCACCTTGAATTTCACTCCCGGGAACGGCCGTAAATTGGAGTTCCCCTCATCTCCGTTTATAATCTGCCTAGTTGTTTCATTATTTGCAGGAGTGTCCCCATGAAAAGATCGCGTTGGTTGGCTGCAGTGATGGCTTTTTTGCTACTGGTAATAACCATCACCGCTGTATCTGCCCTCACTTACCGTGTCGTTTGGGGAGACACGCTTTCCCAAATTGCCAGCCGCTTTGGCGTTAGCCTCACAACGATACTCCAGGCAAACCCCCAAATTAGCAATCCTAACCTCATTTTTGTGGGGCAAGAGCTAGAAATTTCCACAGGGGATACGCCAACAGCCACGCCCACACCGCCCCCAAACATCACGCCTACCCCCACGCCACTCCCTACGGGCAGCCAAACTTACATTGTCCGCGCTGGGGATACGCTTTCTGCCATTGCCCGGCGCTTCAATACCACCGTTAGCGCCATTGCCCAAGCCAGCGGCATTAGCAACATCAACCTGATTTATGTGGGGCAGCGCCTCACTATTCCTGGTAGCGGCTCTGTGCCAACCCCTACAAACACGCCCCCACCGCCCGCAAACGAGTTTGCTCTAGGCGCTCAAACGCTCAATCTGCACAACCGCGCCCGTTTGGATGAAGCAGGCATGACCTGGATCAAATACCAATATAAATGGCCATCCGAAGATACGCTAGCAAATCTGGCCGAAATTATTGAGTCTGCTCATAACGAGGGCTTCAAAATTTTGGTAACGGTTACGGGCGACACGCCGTACCCAGCCGCCAACAGCATTGATTTTATGGCCTACATTGCCTTTGTTCAGGAGGTTGCCAAGCTGGCCCCCGATGGCATTGAAGTCTGGAACGAGATGAACATTGATTTTGAGTGGCCTGCGGGTCAAATCAGCCCCAGTTCTTACGTGAACAATATGCTGGCGCCGGTGTATACGGCCGTAAAAGCCACCAGCCCCAATACCCTCATCATTTCTGGTGCTTTGGCTCCTACCGGATTTGACAACAACACCAACGCCTGGTCAGATGCACGCTATTTGGCCGGAATGCGCGACGCAGGTGCTGCCAAATACCTGGACTGCGTTGGCGTCCATTACAACGCAGGGGCGACCGCTCCCAGTGTCACCTCTGGCCACCCGGCAGACCCTGGCGATCGCCATTACAGTTGGTACTTTTTGCCAACTCTTACACTTTATCGCAACACGTTCAACGGCACTCGTGACCTCTGCCTAACAGAATTTGGCTATCTTACACCAGACGGATTCGACGGGGTTCCATCCAGCTTTAGCTGGGCTGCCAACACAACATTAAATCAGCAGGCTGCCTGGTTAGCGGAAGCCACCCAGCTAGCCAAAACGAGCGGTTACGTGCCATTGGCCATCGTTTTCAACCTGGATTTCATGAAATATGAAGAAAGTGGCGATCCTCAGGCGGGATATGCTATGGTACGTTTAGACGGCCGTTGCCCAGCTTGCAGCCAGCTAGGCGACGTGATGAAGTAAGGCATTTTCGGAAAAATTAAAAGTGATTCAACCCGAAAATGCAAAACAAGGAGAAACAAGATGAAAGTAAGTACAATTTTGGCTACAAAAGGGAATAAACTGTATACCATCGCCCCGGCACAGGCCGTTAGCGAAGCGGTTGCTATGCTGGCAACGCACAACATTGGTGTCTTGCTTGTGTTAGCAGAAGGTGACCAGTTGGCAGGCATCATTTCGGAGCGCGATATTGTACGCCACCTTGCCAAGCGGCCAGATTTGTTAGACAAACCAGTTGCAAGCGTCATGACCAGCAAAGTAATTACCTGCTTGCCTCAGGACGATTTGATGTCTGTAGCACATGTGATGACCGAACGGCGCTTCCGCCACTTACCTGTTGTGGAAGACGGCGAGTTATTGGGTATGATTTCCATTGGAGACGTGTTGAAGGCGCAGCGCGATTATTATCATGGTCAGATAGATACGCTGGAAACACAAATTCTGGCCACCGAGTAAAAAACTGTCACTTTAAAACCATATTTTTCGCAGGTTTGCCTTTGGTGATGCGGCATGATTTTGCTTGCGAAACAACCATATTTACAGGAGCGTTACAATGTCTCAGATTGGCAGCGAGACGAACCCACTGCGTGTCGCTATTGTAGGGGCGGGTCCGGCCGGTTTTTATACCGCCGAACGCCTATTTAAAGATAAAAGTTTACACATTACAGTTGATATGTACGATCGGTTGCCCACACCATTTGGCCTGGTTCGCAACGGCGTCGCCCCGGATCATCTGAAAATCAAATCTGTTACAAAAGTGTTTGACCGACTGGCCAAAAAGCCACAATTTCGCTTTTTTGGCAACGTTGAGTTAGGCACCGATGTGTCTGTAGAAGATTTACGCAATCATTATCATCAAATTGTGTATTCAACCGGTGCCCAAACAGATCGCTATCTCAATATCCCTGGAATTGATTTGAAGAACAGCCACCCAGCGACTGAATTTGTGGCCTGGTACAACGGCCACCCTGATTTTCGGGATTATGAATTTGATTTGTCGCAGGAGCGCGTAGCCGTCATTGGCATTGGGAATGTGGCTGTGGACGTGGCCCGCATTTTATGCCGCACCCATGAAGAATTGATGGAGACAGACATTGCCGATTACGCTATGGAACAGTTGGTCAATAGCAATGTGAAAGAGGTGGTTATGCTGGGGCGGCGCGGCCCGGCGCAGGCTGCCTTTACCCCGCCAGAGGCCAAAGAGTTAGGCGAGATGGCTGGTGCGGATGCCTGTGTATTGCCTGAAGAGGCGGAATTGGATCCGCTTAGCCAAGCTTCTCTGGCTGACGCTGATCGTGGCACGATGCGGAATATTGAAATTATTAAAGAACTGTCCCAGCGAGCGCCATCTGGCAAGTCCAAGAAATTGACCATTCGCTTCTTGGTTTCTCCCACTGAGCTAAGTGGGAATGAAGCTGGCGAAGTGGCTGGAATGCGCCTCGTGAAGAATGAGCTGTATCAAACAGAGGGTGGCACGCTTCGTCCGCGTGCCACCGACCAGTTTGAGGAGATTCCGGTGGGGTTGGTTTTCCGCTCTATTGGCTACCGGGGCGTGCCCATTCCTGGTGTGCCATTCCACGAGCGCTGGGGGGTTATTTTGAATGAGAAGGGACGCGTGCTTGATGAAGAAAGCAATGAGCCAGTGCTGGGTGAATACACGGCGGGCTGGATTAAGCGTGGCCCCAGCGGGGTGATTGGCACCAACAAACCAGATGCGGCTGAAACGGCCGAATGTATGTTAGCCGATCTCGCTGGGGGTAAAACACTCAATCCCGCACAGCCTGGGCTAGATGCTGCCGCCAATCTGGTGCAATCTCGCAAGCCCAACTTTGTTTCTTACGAAGATTGGTTGAAGCTGGACGAACTGGAGTTGGCCGCAGGCGAAGCGCAAGGTCGCCCCCGTGTTAAATTCACAGAAGTGGAAGAGATGCTCAAGGCGTTGGGGAAAGTATAGTTTTGACCGATACGCCCGAAGAAAAAGTAATTATTTATAGCGATGGTGGCTCAGACCCGAATCCTGGCATTGGGGGCTGGGCGGCTATCCTGCGTTTTGGGGCGCATGAAAAAGTTCTCACAGGCAATGACCCAGAGGCTACCAACAACCGGATGGAGTTGACGGCAGCGATTCGGGCATTAGAGGCTTTGAAACGGCCGTGTGCCATTAACTTCTACACCGATTCCGAATATTTACGCAAGGGCATCACCGAGTGGATTGAGGGGTGGGCGGCCAACAATTGGCAAAAGAAAGGGAAGCCAATTCAGAATGCAGATTTGTGGCAAACGCTGTGGCCACTGGTAAAAACCCACCAAATTGAGTGGCATTGGGTCAAAGGGCATTCTGGCAACCAATACAACGAGCGGGTAGATAAACTAGCCCGCGCTGCTCGGTTGGAAATTACGCCAGACGACGTGATAGATCCAAACGTGCCGCGCCTCTATTTGCGTTCTTCTTGCAAAGGGAATCCAGGGCCAGGTGGGTGGGGCGTTGTTTTAGAAGAGGGGGATGAGACAGAGCAGGCTAGCGGCTCTGAGCCAAAAACAACCAACAACCGCATGGAAATTACGGCCGCTATCGAGGGGCTGCTGCTGCTGCCACCGGGCAGCGAGGTGCAGGTTTTTACCACGTCAGATTATTTGTACCAGGGCATTACGCAGTGGATTCGCAATTGGCGCAAGCGCAACTGGATGAAAAAAGGGGGCGAGCAGCCCGTGGCGAACTCAGATTTGTGGCAAGCGCTAGACAAGCTGACGGAAAATTACGCCATTCGCTGGATCAATGCCAAGGGGAAGGATTTGGCCGGGTTGGAGGAGGCGGGGAAGCTAGCCGTGAATGCGGTTCAGGTTGTGTGAGCAATATTCAGTAATCAGTTATCGGTTAGTCATCGCCGTTGGCGTCGCGGACGTAGCGGCAGGTGGCGTGGAGGAAGCCAAAATTACCCACGGGCGGCATGAGCTCCATCACTTCTAGAATCTCAAAAATACGGCCGTCAAACATGACCTCTTCCCCTTCTTCTGGCCGCGTATCCATATTGATAATTGCCCCTGGATGGTCACTCCCGGCAACAACGTAACTCACTTTGTAAAAGACTTCTTCATTCATCGCCTTATGCTCCTTAGAACAGATTATAACTCTGCCAGGTTACGATGTCGCAACTTAAAGGCAATGTCTATTGCCAAATTCCGCATGACAATAAAGCCAATATGGTTGTTGGCTTCGCACAATTGATAAAATGCTTCGCTTTCAATTAGGTAAAGCGTTGCGCCTTCCCGCGTGGTACGCACAGAGGCAGACCGATAGCCTTGATCAATGAGGGCCATCTCGCCAATTACCTGCCCTTTGCCCAAAACAACTAGGCTTCGTGCATCGTTTACCCCCTGAATAAACACTTCTGCAGAACCAGCAGCCACAATATACATTTCTTTCCCAGTTGTGTTTTGAGTGATGATAATCTCACCAGCACCAAACGATTTTTCCTGACAAATGGCGGCTAATTGTTCTAGCTCATCTGCTTCCAAATTGGCAAACAGTTGAACCCGTTTGAGTAAATTAGCAATTGACATGAATGCCTCCAGCGAAATATTGACATTTACTAAATCGTTGATAAACTACCGCTCTACTGGGCCGAAGTGGCGAAATAGGCAGACGCGCTACGTTCAGGGCGTAGTGAGCATTACGCTCGTGTGGGTTCGACTCCCACCTTCGGCATGAATTCAACAGCTTGAACATTTCTGTTCGGGCTGTTTTTATTTTGTTTGAAAATATTTTGTTCAAAGGGAAACTTGCTGGACGGGAACGGCCGTTGTCCAAACCGCTCAAACTCCTGACCACGTAACAAACCCGGTGTGTGCTCATTGCCCTCATTTTGGCAGATGTTGTCACTCTCGTCAACTATTCCGTGCTGATCCTTAAATAAATGCCTTTGAGAAAATCCGCACAAACGGTATAATTCTTTGCTAGCTTGGCTCACTGCCAAATCACTAAAGTTTGCCAATACTGGTAGAGGGTTTCATATGATTTTTTTGATAGCTGTTGGCGTTATTTTGTTGCCCATTTTGTTTGGTGGTCTTATTGCGTGGGGAAGTTCCAACTTTTCTCAGGTGGTTGAGCAAACCAAGGAAGAGGTGGAAAACATGGACAAGGGATTGAATCCAACAATCACCTTTGGCCATGAAGTTAAAGTAGACGCTTCGCCGGAAGAGATGCTAAAGCAAGCACGTTTAGAAGCGGCACGAAAGGCTGCTAGCCTACCGCGCGGTGCCAATATGCGGATTGGTCGCCTGGGCGCATCTAATTTGCGTACTGCTGGTGAGGCTCTGGATGAAGATCCGTTAACGGCCGTTCGCATTGCCATGCACCACGGTTGGGACGGGGCCAGGACGGGAGCAGTTACGGCCGTTGCTGCGCCAGCCGCGGCTCCGGTGGCTGCTGGTGCTGCCCCCGCTGGCAAAATCAAGCTGATTCCCGGCAAAGATTATCCTGTCATTGAAATTACCGACGATATGCCGCCGGATGAAAAGCGGAAGGCACGTATTGCTAACTCCAAAGCCAAGTCGGCGGCGATGAAGGCGGCTAAAGCCGCAGGTGTTCCGGCTGCTGCGGCTCCTGTTGCCGGTGCGCCCGTTGCTGCTGAGACACCGGAGCCTGCTGCGGCACAATCTGTCAATATCGAACCTCCGCAGCTTATTGAAATGACCGATGATATGAGCCCAGATGAGAAGCGGAAGGCACGCATTGCCAACTCTAAAGCAAAATCGGCCTTCAACAAGGCACTGAAAGCGGCTGGCGTTGACCCAAAGCAAGTTGAAATTGTGGATGGCAAGGTGGTGTTGCCCGGCGGGGCTCCTGTGGCTGCTGCCACTCCCGCTCCTGCCGCTGCGCCTGCTGTGGCTCCAGCCCCGGCTGCGGAACCCGCTGCTGCTGCTGCTAACATTCCCAAGCCAGAGCTCATCGAGATTACGGATGATATGAGTCCAGATGACAAGCGCCAGGCACGGATTGCTAACTCAAAGGCGAAGTCGGCTTACAACAAAGCATTGAAAGCTGCTGGCATTGACCCGAAGAGTGTGCAGTAACTGAGTAATTTGGCAATTTTGAACGGCCGTTTCCACTGGAAACAGCCGTTTTTTGCTAATTTGTAGAAGTTACATTAATTCTTCAAATTCAACAGCCGCAGCTTCTCCCCCACCGAAATGGCGATGTTTCGCATTACTTGCAACCCGATGCGCGGGTACCGGTTGATGAGATTTTCAAAATCCTGGTACTTTAGGGCGACGAGCTGAACATCTGTAGCAGCAACGGCCGTAGCCGTGTACGGTTGGCGGCTCACCAGGGCAATCTCACCCAAAAAGTCCCCGGCCGTCACCTTGCCCACCGAATGTGACCCATCTGGCGACAAAATATCCATCTCCCCCTCCATCAACATGTAAAACACATCCCCCGTTTCCCCAGCTTGCAGCACAATGTCCCCTGCACCTTTTTGCATCACAGAACACAGGCCGGCAATTTTGCTCAGTTCGCCTTCCTCCAGCCCCTCAAAAATGGCCATGTGGCGCGTTGTTTCATTCACCGAAATACCTAGGCGCTTTTCTTCAAAACCGGCCCGCACCAGTTCGAAAATTTCTCTACTGGCGGGCGTTAGCTGTGCTTGGTCAATGTTTAGCGGCACGTACAGCTTTGCCATTTTCAGCGTGTCTAACCGCTCCACCTCGTGAAAAACAAAGGATGGACAGTAAGCAACAGGAACAAAGCCCAAATTGCTCAACGTGCGCTGAATTTCTGGCCAATATGCCGACACGGTAATCTCGATGTACTCAGCTTTGTAAATTTCTTTGGCCCAGGCGTCTAGCTCTTTAAGCAAAAAGCCAGCGACGTCATCTCGCAAATCAATCAGTTCCAAAATTTTGATGCTGTGGCCGATGGGGTCTACTGTGAAGCCAATGGCCCCCACAATGCGCTCATCTTCACGAGCCACCAAGTAGCGCACGTTGCGAGATTCTAGCAAGAAGAGACCGTAACTGAGCTGCAAATTACCAAACACATGCCGCCGCGACAGTCGCCCCCGCTCAATCCGCAGCAGGTAGGGCAAGCCAGATTCGGTTAGCTCTTCAACTTGAAAATCTTTGCCAATGGGGTAGCCATCTGCATCGTCTACGGCGATGAGATCGCTGCGGAAGCCTGTGTTTTGCAGAGCCAGCTGTCCCAGCAAAAAGGCTTCGGGGATGACGCGGGGGTTGTTGCAACGCAGCTCGCGGGCTGGGCCAAATGGTTTGGCCATCATTACCAGGCTTTCGCGGTCATCCAGCAGTACCTTTTGGGGCAAAAAGCCAATCGGCCGTAAATCGAACTTTTCTGAGATGCGTTGGGCGTACGGGTGGGCGGTGCGGCATTCTGTGAGGCCAAAGTGGAGCCTGCGCTCGGCAAAGGCCAGGCGGGCTTCCATGAGCGCACTGCCAACGCCGCGTCCGCGATAGTTGGGGTCTACGGCCAAACGGCCGAATTCGCCACACAAATCGGCATAGGCTCCCACCTCAAAATAAACTGAGGCCGTGCCCACGACTTGCCCCGCCAGTTCGGCCAGCAAAAAGAGATAGCTATCCTGGTAAATGGAGCGTTTGAGCCATTCGTCATTGTAAAACTCTTTGTAGGGGTATTCTTCGCCGTAGCTACGGTAGAACAGGTCGCGCACGGCGGGGAGATCAGCTTCTGTTACGGGGCGGACGTTTACTGAGACTGCCATAAACCTTTTCCTTGTGAGATAACCAAGACGTTGCACATGATACGAATTTTTAGGGAAATGTGGCAACTTTTCTCGAAGATTGATTCGTTTTGATTGTTTTTACGCAACTATAATGCCGATGTGTTAGATTGGCTCCCGTTTGGCCTGTCTGTTGGCCGTTACCTATGTTAAAATTGTCGCTTGGTGTAATGCCAGGTGTTGTGAATGGAAGAGTGACCCGATGGCACATGGTTTAGTGGATGTTCGCATCCTGCAAAGAGAATATTTGCTGGCAATTTCGCGGGCGGTCACGGCCGAATTGGATCTGCATGATGTTTTTCGCATTATTTTGCGGGCGGCGGTGGATTTGGTGGCCGGAAAAGCGGGCATGATTGCCCTGCATCACCCGGAACTGGATAACAGCGTTCGCGTTGCGGCCGTTTACGGCATTCCGGCTCCGCTGGTGGATCATTTTGCCCCACTGTTGCGGGATATTCCGCAGGTGGATGCTGGTGAGCAGGAAGCGGAGCTAACCCGTCGGCTGCAGTTGGTGGCGCATCGTTCCAATTTGGGCTTTACGCAGATGGTGCGTTTGCCCATGGTCAGCGGTGGCGAGACGATTGGCCTGATTTATGTGTTCCTCTCTGGCACGCCGTACCATTTGCCTAAAGATGCGGCTTCCCTGTTGGGTAGCTTTGCCGAGCAGGCGGCCATCGCCGTGAAAAACGCGCGTTTGTATGAGCAGGTGAATAAAGAGAAGCAGCGTTTGGATGCCATTATCCAGCAAAACGCAGACGGGGTGATGATTTTGGATCAGTCGCTGCGGATTACAGATTTTAACAAGGCGCTTAGCCGGATGGTGGGGCGGTTGCCAGAAGAGGTGATTGGGCGGCCGCATGAAGAAATCTTCCAATGGCTGTCGCTCAAGTCGGAGATGGATTTGCATGAGGCGTTGACCAACGGCTGGCCGCTGCCGGGGGCAGCGCATTTGTATGTAGAGGGGGATTTGCAACGGCCGTTCGATGAGAATCTGGAAACGGCCGACGGCAAGAGGGTGAGTTTGGGTATTACTTACGCGCCGCTGATGGATGGAGACGGCCGTATGACCGACATCATTGCCAATGTGCGTGACCTGACCCGCTACCGCGAAGAAGAAGCATTGCAAAAAACGTTCATCTCAGTCGTCAGCCATGAGTTAAAAACGCCGGTATCCATCATCAAAGGATACGCAGGCACGCTGCGGCGGCAGGATGCCAACTGGTCGCCAGAAGTTATGCAGGATTCGCTTGCCGTCATCGAAGAAGAGGCAGACAATCTGACAGACCTGATAGATAGCTTGCTGGAAGTCTCACGCTTGCAGGCAGGTACTTTTAATCTGGAAGTGAGCGAAGACCTTCAGCTTAACCGCGTGGTTGAAAACACAGCACGTAAATTTGGCAGTCAGTCTGAGAAGCATGAAATTATTGTGCAATTTGCCGACGATTTCCCGCCAATCTGGGGCGATGAGCGGCGGCTGGGGCAGGTGATGAATAATCTTATCAGCAACGCCATCAAATATTCGCCCGATGGTGGCGAGATTATGATTCGGGGGAAGGTGCATCCACAACACGTCACCGTTTCGGTGCGGGACGGCGGCATTGGCATTCCGGATCATGAGCAGCATCGTATTTTTCAAAAATTTTCGCGGCTGGACAATGCCCTGAGCCGCAAAACAGAAGGCACTGGGCTTGGTTTGTTCCTCTGCAAAGCAATTATCGAGGCGCATGACGGCCGTATCTGGTTCCACAAAAACCCCGATGGCCCCGGCACAACCTTCACCTTTTCCTTACCAAGAAATTAAGCTAGTAAATAGTGGCTGGTGGCTAGTTCTAAAGCGAGCAACTCACAAACTAGCCACTAACAAACTAACAACTAAAACTTAGGAGCAATTATGCACACGCAACTTACGTGCCCGCAGTGCGGCACGCCCTATACGGCCGAAGTTCATCAGGTTGTTGATTCCAAACGGACACCTCACTTGAAACAGCAGTTACTCAACGGCCAGCTCAACGTAGCCGTCTGTCCACAATGTGGCGCAGGTGGCCAAATGGCAACCCTGATGCTGTTCCACGATGCCGACCACGAAATGTTTATGGTACACGTACCGGCCGAGCTAAATCTGAACCAGATGCAGCGGGAGCAGATGATTGGCCAACTCACCAAACAGGTGATGGATGAGATGCCGCCTGAAGAGCGCCGCGCCTACATGTTTCAGCCGCAACTCATGCTGAATTGGCAAACATTTATGGAAAAAGTACTGGAAACCGAGGGCATCACGCCAGAAATGATTGCCCGGCAAAAGAAGCAGTCGGAGCTGCTGCAAACGCTGATCACGGCCGACAAAGATGTGCAGGATGTGCTGCTACAAGAGCGTGCCGATGAAATTGACGAGACCTTTTTTGCCATGCTGCAACAATTTGTAGATATGGCCTCCCAGTTACAGGATAACCAGCAGATGGTGAAGCTGACCAATTTGCGCGCCCGATTGATGACGGAAACGGCCGTTGGGCAACGCATGGAGCAGCAACAAATGGCCCTACACAAACTGAGCCGCGAGGCCAAGCAGCAGGATGGCCTCACGCCCGCCATGCTGGCAAAGCACGTTGTGGCCAACCAGGAGCAGCCCCACGTAGTAGATGCGCTGGTGATGGCCGGGCAAGGCGCATTGCAATATGAGTTTTTCAGCCACCTTACGGCCGAAATCGAAAAAGCCGAAAAAGAGAGTGATCTAAAATCTGCCTCTCGCCTCACGGCAATGCGCTCAGATCTGCTGAAACTGTACGAGGGGATGCAGGAGCAATCCAAAAATATGCTACAGGAAGCGATGACCACCCTGGATACCATTTTGGCCGCACCCAACAAAGAGCAAGCACTCGTGGAAAATGCTGAAAAAGTGGACGAGGCCTTCATGTCGGTTTTGGTGGCTCGCATGAACGAGGCAGAGCAAAAAGAAGATATGCCGCAATTCCAGGCACTTAACGAGATTCATGGCCTCATTTACGCTCAAATGGAGCGCACATTGCCACCGCATGTGCAGCTTCTAAACCAGCTTGTGCGCTCTGAATCGCCAGAAGAACAGATCCAGCTTCTGGATGAAAATGCAGATTATGTTTCTGATGATTTGCTCAAATTGATTGACCAGGTAATGGAGCAGGCTGGCGAGCAGGGGCAGGAGGATTTGAACGGCCGTCTCCAATCCGTCAAGACTTTGATTCAGGCGCGGCTTTAGTTCGATAATAAGAGCAAATCATGCAAATCGTTGATGTTCAATGGGTGGGGTGCCTGGATTATCTGGTAGCGTGGGAGTGGCAGAAAGAACTTATTGCCGAGCGCACTGCCAAACCAGAAGTTGAAGGCAAATTGCTGCTGTTGGAACATCCGCACACATACACTTTGGGACGGAACGGCCGTTTACAAAACCTCCTTCTCAGTGAAGACCAACTTAAAACAGAAAGAATTGCCTTTTACCAAGTGGATCGGGGCGGCGATATTACCTATCACGGCCCAGGCCAATTGGTAGGGTATCCCATCCTTCCCCTCAAGCGCATTTATAACCGGCCCGGCTTGGGCATCGTGCGTCGCTACATCACCGATTTGGAAGAGGTACTTATCCAAACGGTGGCCCATTTTGGTGTTGAGGCCCAGCGGCTTGAGGGGCATCGCGGCGTTTGGGTTGAAACAAGTAGCGGTTGGGATAAGCTGGCCGCAGTTGGGGTTCGTATACAAAAAGAAGGCATCACCAGCCACGGCTTCGCCCTCAACGTCAATCCCGACCTCACCTATTTTGACAATATCATCCCCTGCGGCATTCGTGATCATGGCGTGATGAGTTTGGCACAATTGCTGCCTCGTCCCACGACCATCTCAGATGTTTTACCTCATCTCATAACCGCTTTTGCCAACGTTTTTCAGGTTCACGCACAACTAGGAGAGTCATGTCTCGCATACCATTAGATTCAATCAGTGAAGCTCCCAGGCCGAAAAGACGGCCGTCCTGGATCAAAGTCCGCCAAATCCACGATACCAACGACAATTACCATTTCCTCAAAGAGTTGATGCGCCAAAAATCGCTGCACACCGTTTGCGAAGAAGCCCGCTGCCCCAATATTGGTGAATGCTGGGGTTCCCGTACCGCTACCTTCCTCATCATGGGCGACACCTGCACCCGTAGCTGTGCTTTTTGCGATGTGAAAACGGGACGGCCGTTGCCGATGGATTGGGTCGAACCAGAGCGCGTCGCCCAAGCGGTCCGCGCCATGAACCTCAAACACGTCGTCATAACCTCCGTCAACCGGGATGAGCGCCCGGACGGCGGTGCGCCCATCTTTGCCGCTTGCATCAACCGAATCCGCGAAGTGCAGCTTGACTGCTCCATCGAAGTGCTCATTCCTGACTTCAAAGGCAGCCGCGACGCGCTGCAAACCGTCATGGACGCCCGCCCGGAAATTCTCAATCACAACGTAGAAACTGTGCAGCGGCTCTTCCGCACCATTCAACCCCAAGATCGGTACGAGTGGGCGCAGGCGACCCTCACCAACGCCAAAGAAATGGCTCCAGATTTGCTTACCAAAAGCGGCATCATGGTTGGTTTGGGTGAAACCTGGAATGAACTGCTGGCCACCCTACGAGATTTACGCGATTGGCACGTAGACATTCTCACCATTGGCCAATATTTGCAGCCTACCCGCAAACATTGGCCGATTGAGCGCTATTACACGCCAGAAGAATTTGCCGAACTCAAACGAATTGGCCTGGAAATGGGCTTCCGCTGGGTAGAAAGCGGCCCCCTGGTTCGCAGCAGCTACCGCGCCCATGAGCAAGTTGAGATGCTGCTTGGTAAGCAGTAATTGGTAATATGCAAAGGACTGTTTTACCCTGGCTTCGCAAGCGAAGGGGATGGATTGTCGTTTTTCTGTTTTCCGTGGTGACCCTAATATTTTTGATGATGGGATCAGTATCTAGAGAACATTTGGCGAGTCAACAATGGTGTTCCTCACTTCCTTATCCGTTCTTAAGATGGGATTTTTCTGAAGATGGCAGATTTGAGCAGCAAAGCACAATTATTGATAGTGGAGGGGCTTCCCGCTTAACTGACTCAGGGGAGTGGCAGATGTCTGGGAAGTATGTTGAAATTACGCTTCATAAAAGAAACATGATTACCCAGTCTGATTTTAAGATTCGGGCTACAAGGTTTGGCGAATATTTATGGACCTATACGGAGCTTATGGGTGAATATAATGGCAGGGGGCTTTATTTTTGGCACCCATGCCAGGATGTTTAGTAGAGTATGCAAATGATTTTTGTGAAAAGAACGGCCGTTAAGTTTCTTTGTTCAATTGCAAAACTATTATGAGTTGAAAGGGTTTTCTGCATGGGATAACATTACCCAAGTAAACATCTGACAACGCTATCTAAGGACTATTTATGGCTCGAACAAAGATCGTCGCTACTATTGGCCCCGCTTCCAATAACCCAGAAACCGTTCGCCGCATGATTGCCGCCGGTATGACCGTAGCGCGCATCAACTTCTCACACGGCAACCATGAACAGCACACAAAAACAGTCAAAATTCTGCGCGAAGTTGCAGAGAGCGAAAACAAAGTTCTGGGTATTCTAGGTGACTTGCAAGGCCCCAAGATTCGCCTTGGACATGTCAAGACGGGCGGTATTCAGCTCTCCCTTGGGGAAGAGGTTGTTCTCACGCCACATCGTGGTCAGCCCGCCATGATCCATATGCCCCATCCAGACCTCATGGAGGTGCTTGAACCAGGGGCTCGTCTGGTCATCGGTGATGGCGAAGTGGAATTTACCGTTGCTGAGAAAGTTGGGGATGCCTTGCGCTGCATTACCACTGTCGCAGGGTTGTTAGAATCGCGCAAGGGTGTCAACGCGCCCGGCACCGATTTGCCAATTTCCAGCATTACCGAAAAAGATAAGGAAGATTTAAAGTTGGTTTGCGCTCTGGAACTGGATTTTGTGGCGCTTTCGTTTGTGCGAACGGCCGCAGACATTCAGGAACTCCGCGATTTAATGAAGGCCGAAAATGCCAACATTCCCATCATCGCCAAAATTGAAAAAAGCGAGGCAATCGATCACCTGCTGGATATTCGTGAAGCAGCGGATGGCATGATGGTAGCTCGTGGTGATTTAGGCATTGAGGTACAGCCACAGGAAGTGCCGTTGTTGCAAAAGCGCATCATTCGCGCCTGTAATGACGTTGGCAAGCCAGTGATCACTGCGACGCAGATGTTGCAATCTATGGTGGAGCATCCGCGCCCCACCCGCGCAGAAGCCAGCGATGTGGCCAATGCCATTCTGGATGGCACCGATGCCGTTATGCTCTCTGGCGAAACCGCTTCGGGGAACTTCCCTGTGGAATCGGTGTTGATGATGCGACAAATTAGCGAAATTATTGAGGGTGCTTTCCCGTACACCGATTGGCGCAATCGGCGGCAGGCAGAAGTTGCTGAATCCCAGAATGTAGCAGAGGCGATCAGCGCTGCCTGCTGCGATATTGCCGAGCAAATTAACGCCCGCGCCATTGTGAGTGCGACTATGTCTGGCTATACGGCCGGGCAAATTGCGCGGCACCGACCACCCACGCCAGTAATGGCGGTTTCGCCACTGGCCAAAACCCAGCGAAAATTGGCGTTGGTTTGGGGCGTTGAATGCGTGCTGGTTGATGATTTTTCGCATACAGATGGCATGCTGGCAGAAACGGCCGCTGCTATGTCGCGTTACAATTTAAATCCAGGCGACAAGCTCGTCATTACGGCTGGCGTTCCCTTTGGCCTTGCAGGTCAAACCAACCTGATCCAGGTACACGAAATGACTCAATAACTGAACTCGTCTTGTGAATTTAACTTAGGCGTTTTACAATAAGCATCCATTCGTTTTCGTCAGTTGAAGGGATTTTATGGAGAAGATTACATGAGTACAGCAGGAATAGGGCCGCAGGTATTGGATTGGGAGCCACCAGCAATAAAAGGCATTGAAGATACGGGATTGACCCAAGGCTTTTTGCAAGATTTAGCCCTAAAAATTATGTATTTTCGGGGTCAGTTGACCGGGCATGACATTGCCGAATATATGCACCTTCCCTTTGCTACTGTAGTAAGCACCATTATGGATTTTTTGAAGCGGGAGCAGATGTGCGAGGTGAAAGGCTCTGGCGGGCTAGGGGCAGCTACGTACCAATATTCTATTACTAGCAAAGGGGCGGAGCGTGCCCGTGAGCAGCTAGAGCGCACCACTTACGTAGGTGCAGCCCCAGTGCCGTGGGACAATTACGTGGCGGCCATTAAAGCGCAGGGCGGCAACCGCCTGCGAGTAAATCCTAAGATGATGCAGCAATCATTGTCTCATTTGGTATTGGAGGACACGGTTTTTGGCAAGATTGGGCCTGCGGCCAACTCTGGTAAATCTATTTTCCTCTATGGCCCTCCTGGAAACGGTAAAACAACCATTGCGGAAAGCATCGGCCGTATGATTCTCACCAACGATATGTACATTCCATATGCGGTAGAAGTGGATGGCCAAATCATCAAAGTGTATGATGAGATTAACCATGTGGCCGTGCCGGACGTGGAGCGCAAAATGGTCACTGGCCAACTTGGACCACGCCGGGGGGATGCGCGTTGGGTTCGCATTAAGCGGCCTGTGATTATGGTGGGTGGCGAGCTGACGCTGGATGGTCTAGAGTTGATTTATGACCCTACCAATAAATATTATGAAGCCCCCTTCCAAATGAAGGCCAACGGCGGCATGTTTCTGATTGATGACTTTGGACGGCAGCAGGTACGGCCGCGCGATTTGCTGAATCGCTGGATTGTGCCGATGGAGAAGCAGATTGACTTTTTGGCACTGCACACGGGGCGCAAGGTGGAAGTGCCATTTGAGGTGCTGATTGTCTTTTCAACCAACTTGCCGCCGCGCGATTTGGTAGATGAGGCGTTCTTGCGCCGCATTCGGCACAAGATTGAGGTCACATCACCAACATTTGACGGCTACCGGGAAATCTTTAAGCGTGTCTGTGAACGCCGCCGCATTGAGTATGATGAGCAAGGCGTCCGCTATCTGCTGCAAGAGTATTACATCAAGCGAAACCAGAAGCTGCGGGCCAACCATCCCCGCGATATTTTGGATCAACTGCTGGACATTGCCGATTATTTGGGTGTGAAGCCGGTGCTGACCAAAGAGCTGCTTGATCAGGCGGCTGACTCTTATTTTGTGCAGCTTTAGGCGATGCCGGATTGGTCTTCTGGGAAACGGCCGTTCATCATTGGTCATCGGGGAGCCAGTGCAGAAGCACCAGAAAATACGCTGGCAGCATTTGTACTGGCGCAAGCGCAGGGGGCGGATGGCATTGAGCTGGATGTGCAGCTTTCAGCCGATGGTTGGCCCGTTGTCATTCATGATGGCAAGCTAGATCGAACCACAGACGGCCGCGGCCGGGTGCAAGATTTTGCGGTTGCGGAACTACAAACATTCGATGCCGGGCAAGGCCAGCCCGTTCCCACACTAGACGAGGTTTTTGTGACGCTCGGCCCCAATTTTTTATACAATGTGGAATTGAAAACGGCCGCTTGGCGAGACACAGGTTTGGCAACGGCCGTTGCTGAGCGCATTGAGGCGCATAACATGGCACGGCAGACGGTCGTTTCTTCCTTTAATCCGCTAGCCGTGCGCTACGCTCGCCGCCACCTGACCCACTCTACCTGGGTGGCACATCTCAGCTACAAATCTGGCTTCAAATTCAAGCATTCGCTCATTCCGGTTCAGGCTGTGCATCCATATTACAAAATGGTGAATGCCAATTACATGGCCTGGGCGCAACAGAATGGCTGGGGCGTGAACGTGTGGACGGTGGATGATCCAACCGAGGCGCAGCGGCTGGCTGAGTTGGGTGTTCATGGCATCATTACCAATAAGCCGAAATTGATTCGGGAAGCGTTATTCGGTCATGAAAGTTAAGGTGATTTTGAATCCCTACGCCAACCGCTGGCAGGCTGGTGCGCGTTTGAATGACATTCAGGCGGCGTTTGCTGCGGCTAATCTGACGCCTGAGATTGTCCAGACGGAAAAACCGCAAGAGGCGATTGGGTTGGCAGAAACGGCCGTTTCCGCTAGGTACGATGCCGTGGTTGCTGCCGGAGGGGACGGCACACTCAGTGAGGTTGCTAACGGGCTGCTGCGCGCTGCTGGAGATGGCCCGACGGTTCCCTTTGGTATCTTGCCCATTGGCACGGCCAACGATTTTAGCGACATGGTAGGCCTGCCGCGTGATTTGACTCAGGCGGTACAAATCATTGCGCGAGGCCAAACGCGCCAAATTGACGCCGGGCGCATCAACAATCACTTTTTCATCAACAACTGTGCCGTGGCAATGGAGCCGATGATTACGCTGGAAAATATTCGGATGAAGCGGCTGTCTGGCGAATTGCGTTACGTGGTGGCCTTGTTAAAAGGGCTGGTCAAGCTGAAGGCGTGGCGTATGCAAGTGCGCTGGGATGATGGCGGGCATGATGGCCCCACTTATTTGCTCTCGGTGTGCAACGGGCCACGCACTGGGGGCTTTTACATGGCACCGAATGCGACCGTTGATGATGGCTTGTTTGATTTTGTCTTTGCGCCAGAAGTGCCAAAGCTGACGGTACTCTCCATTTTGGTGAAGCTGTTCCGCAAGACACACATTGATCATCCACAGGTGGTGTACGGCCGTACTCGCCACATTAGCATCAGTAGCAGCCCCGGCACCCCCATCCACGCCGACGGCGAAATCATCGCCGAAGCTGCTACGCAGATTGAATATAAGATTCTTCCCGGCAAATTGACCTTGCTGCAAAGCTAAGTACAAACAAAAATGTTTTATCTGATGAGGAGAAAGCATCCTCAGATGCGTCTTGACCGAGCCCGTTCGCATTTGAGAATGCTCACTCCTCGTTTCTTTTTTGATCGTACTTAGAGTTTGCCACAGAGCGCACAGAGACTTGAGAGACAAAAATTTGCGAAATCCGCGGCAAAAGATCATTGATAGATTATGAGAACGGGCTAAGGCTCTAAATTCATCACTTCCGCGGGGGTTAGCACAGGGTAGTCACCGTCAGTGGGGAAGAGCTTGAAGCCGCCAAACTCAAAAGCGGGTTCCGTGGCGTAGGTGGTGTAGTTGCGAATTTTGGCTGCCGCTGGCCCCACACCGTCACTGTCAATCACGATTTCTACGTAGGGAAAATCTTCAATTAGCGTTTTGTCTGGCAGCATGGAGGGTTTGAACTGGTGCAAAATGAGCACCCGGTTTAGCCTAATTTCTGCCCCGATGTCATTCATCCGTGCCTGAATTTCATTAATTTCCGCGGCGTGTAGCTGCCCAACGTTTACGAGTGGCACTTGCCAACTGTTCATTACAAATTCCGGGTCTATGGCAAAATGAACATGCGGTTCGTATAGTAAATGTTCCAGGCGTTCAAATTCGGCCATGATATTGCCGCGCCCCGGTTGAATGTCGAGGATAACGGCCGTTTCCAATGCCTTCGCCTCTTCAACCCAACGCTCAATCAATTCCAAATCTACTCGATGATAGTAGTAGGGTGGGTGTGGGTTAGCCACCGTGGTAACCAGGTGGTAGGTGGGCAAAATGGGTCGGTCAGAGAATGGCTCATATTCAGCAATGGTGGCTAGAAGCCGTTGGTGCATCTGCTGGCGAGGGAGTTCGCCCAAAATGCCCAGCCCTGGCCCGGTGGGGCTACCGTAAAAAGCGACCAACCGAAATTGGCTCAAGTAGCCCTGTGGCTGGGCGGCATCGAGTGTGAGTTGGTAACTAGCGGTTGGGGTCTGGGTAGGCGTGGCGGTGTTGGTTGGGGTGAGGGTGGGGGGAACGGCCGTACTCGTACTCGTTGGTGTTGCTGTCTCAATAATTAGGGTGGGAGCTAGTTGCGGTGTGGGTGGATTGGGCAAGATTTCCAGCGTAGGAACCAGCGTTGGCAACGGCTCGCTGGCGGTTAGAAATTGGAAATCAGTTTGGCAACTCGTGAGGGAAACGGTACTTGCCAGAAAAAATATCAGAAGGACGAATTTGGTTGCTAAGGCACCCATGAGGTGCCTAGCATGCTTCACGCCGCACCACCTTCAGGCACGGCCGTTTCCTCCTGAAGCTCCTCATACAAACGGTACAAATTGGCCCGGTGCAAATCAGCAACAAGCCCGTTCAGTGGAATGCGCGACTTGCCGCAGCTTTCAATGTCAATTGCGTCCAAAACGTCGGGGGATTGGTTGCTTTGCAAAACGGCCGAAACCTCATCCTTGATCTTGGCTAGATAATCCAAGTCATTTTGGATGACCGACTGCACCTCACCCCGCAAAATCACCTCACCATGTCCTTGTACAATTGTGTCTGGTTCCAGAGCCAACATTTTGTGCATAGAATCAACCAGGGCAAAGTAGCTGCCATCAAAAATAGTAGGTACTGGCATGGAATTGTCGGAGGCAAACAAAATTTGGTTGTTAGTTATGTAAACCCCAGCGAGATCCATGCTATGCCCTGGCATGTGGTGCAACTGCACCGTTTTACCGCCTAGGTAAAGGTTCAAAACACCGTCCCGAAACACCAGCTCTGGCAAAATGATGGAAACCTCTTCCAATTCCGGGTTTTGTGCCTGGGCTTCTGCCAATCCCGTACGACCTACCCCGTCCAGAAGTTGACGACACATGGCGTGGCTTACAATTTGGGCTTCAGGAAAGAGGTAAGTTCCTTGGGTATGGTCTGCATGGTAGTGGGTGTTGATGACATACCGAATCTTCAAGCCTTGCCTGTCTTCCAGAAACTCTTTAATTGCTTTGGTTTCTTCCGGAAAATACAGCGTGTCAATTAAAATGACGCCTTCTTTGGTAAGAATGGCACCCGCTGTTACCTGGGCATACGACTGACTTGTAAATACATAGATGTCGTCAGCAATTCGCTCACGCACCATAAAGCTGCTAAATCCTTTTCTGAGTATAACTATACAGACCCGAAGAGTTTTGCCTCGAATCGCATCGTTCTTAATTTACCAAACCCTGCGGGTTTCGCTCAAGGGATATGAATAGTTACTTGTGTGTTACATAAAAAGACCCCTGATGTAGATCAAGGGTGCTTGCCAAGTAGCCCCGCCATGCCGTGTGAGCCCCGTTGTTTGAACCTGCATATGCAGGTGGGAGCCTTGTCGCGAGTATCTGCCTGGCCGGACGGCCGAAGCCGTGAGCTACTACATCCCCTCAGCGTATTTTCGACCCCCATTTGTGAAGCGTTGGCTCAACACTGGCAAGCTCATCACGCACACAGCAGGGTTCACGAGATACTAACACAGTCACAAAGTGATGACAAGGTTGTTCAAGGCTTCACAAAACGGCATGCGGCTGGCGGGAAAGGTGAGAATATCCTGGTCAGATCAGCAGCGTTAGACGTGATCTTGTAGGGCGGTTCTGAGCTGCACGGCCGTTATTGGCGCAGCTAGCTCAATTTCCCCAATATGCACGACAGGAATGGTGTAGCGATATTTTTGAAACAGGCCATCATCTTCAGAGATGTCCACTTCTAGCAGTTGGTGGGGGAAACTGGTCCTGAGAAGTTCTAAGTTGTCCTTGACTTCATTACATAGGCCGCAGCCCGCTTTCGTGAATAATGTAATGGTGATCAAGGGGTTATGCTACCTATGAAGCTGAAGCAGCTACCGTGCCCGCGCAAATGGCTAGTAGCAGCACCAGTAAATAAATGTTGGACGACATGAACAATGCTTTGGCGTTTGGAGCGGATGGGTTGCGAATGAGGCGTGTGTTGCGCTGGAAAAGATCAAAGGTTACCCAGGCGACTGGAATGAGATACACCCAGCCCAGTGAGGGCAGCAGCACCAGCAGCAAGCCGCCCAACCCGGTTGGCAGGGTGTGCGACATCACCCACCAGGCGGCCTGGCGCGGCGTGGTGTGTACCGGCAGCATGGGCACGTCTGAGCGTGCATACTCATTACGGTAAAGTAGAGCCAGGCTCCAAAAGTGGAACGGCGTCCATAGAAATAGCAGTAGAGACAGTACCAACGCGCCCGTGTCGTTCCAGTTGCCTACGGCCGCACTGCCGCTGAGTACGGCCGCACTGCCTGCCGCACCCCCAATGACAATGTTGAGCAATGTGCGCGGCTTGAGCCAGATGGTGTAGATACACACATAAATGACGGCCCCCAGCAGCAAAAAGAAGGTAAGTGCTGGGTTAAAGGGCAACACCGCCAGCGATGGCAACAAAATCAGCCCAATGCCTACATATGGTATCCAGTTGGGGTTTGTAATTTCTCCGGTGACTAACGGCCGTTTTTCGGTCCGTCCCATTTGTCCATCAGAGTCTCGCTCCCAATATTGGTTGAGGGCAGAGGCCCCCGCCGCCGCCATGCCGCCCGTGAGCCAAAGCAGCAGCAAATTGCCCAGCCCTGGCCAGCCGCTCGCCGCCAAAAATGCGCCGCCCGTTGCTGCCATTAGCAGCAAAAAGACGATGCGAAGCTTAAACAGCACCACAATGAGCCTTAATTTGCTGCGCCATGTGGATGAAACGGCCGTTGCCGAGGAGCTGTTTAGGCTACTTTTTTGGCTTGTGTCAGAAAGTGACATTCGGTCTCCGGATGAGGTGTTTGTTTACTTCAGCGGCAATTGTAGCAATATTCACAAGGGGGCACAAACTGGCAGGGCGAGATTTGTTCATGATTTGCAGATGTGGTGAACGGCCGTTAAATTATCTCTATGTACAACTGGTTACACCATCATTTGTATGAACCGGCCAGCACCCTAACCCATCTCTTGGGCGTTTTTGCTTCTTTGGTTGGCACTGCTTGGCTGGTGTGGCTGGTTTGGGGAAGATGGCCAGTCGTGATGGTTGTGCTAGTGTACGGCCTTAGCATGACGGCGATGTTTTTATCTAGCACGCTGCTGCATGGTGTGAAGCCCCGTCCCCGACTGCACCGATTTCTAAACCGACTAGACCACATGGCCATTTTTCTGGTGATTGCTGGGACGTACACCCCGATTGTTTACACATTTTTCCCCAACGGCTGGCGTTGGCCAGTTTTGATTGTGGTGTGGGGAACGGCCGTTGTGGGCATGACCTACAAACTGTTCAGCAAGAAGATTCACGGCTTTATGAATGCCTCAATTTACCTCATTGTAAGCTGGGGCGGGGTGGTGCCGCTGATACTGGCAGGCAACGTGGCTCACTGGCTGCCGCCGGGCGGTTTGCTGCTGTTGTTATTAGGCGGGCTAATCTACTCGGTTGGCTTTTTGGTTTACTACCGCCAATGGCCCGATCCCTGGCCGAGCGTGTTTGGTCATCACGAAATCTGGCATCTGTTCGTACTTGGGGGCAGCCTGTGTCACTTTTTGTTCATACGTTGGCATGTCGTCCCAGCAGCAACTTGAAGCCAAAATTGGAGGTGGATTTACGCAGAGCAATCTAAAAATCAGCTTAAGTCTTCGTTCTGCTAATCCGAACTAGTAGGGAGTTCATGAACGAGGTGGTTGGTAAAGGTACCATCTGCAGCGACGGTGTACAGACCCACAAAGACCTTTTGCGGTGTGCGTTCCTCTGGCAACGAAATTAGATAGTTATCTTGCACCAATTCGCCCGGTTTCCAGTGGGTGGTGGGGTAGAAGCCGTGTACGGGATGGGTGCGATCTCCTTGAACAATCAAATCGTCGGAGCCGGTAATTCGAGGTTGATCGGTAACGTGGACAAAGATACTGTAACCGGTCGTTGGAATTTGGAGAGCCTGCCAGGTTAGCTGCACGCTCAGAGTTTGGTTTGGGTTGAGAACGGCCGTTCCCGCCACCAATTGAATCTCTTCAGAAGCCACCAAAGGCTGAGTGGCAATTGGCACAACCTCAGGCGCACTTCGGATAGCGATTAGCTCATTTCCCTGGCTGCTTATGGCAACGGCCGTGCCAAACGCCTCTTGCCACACACTTACCGGCACGGCGTAAAGTACCGATTGGTTGACAAAAATCTCCGCTGGCGGCGGGGTGGGCAGCCCACTTAAATCGGCGCGCAGGTCAACAAGTTGCATGTGTGCTAGTTCGCCAGTGACCAGCTTGCCGTAGGCCAACGGAAAGAAACGCGGCCCCCAAACCTCCCCAACGACAGGTGATTCCCCCGGCAAACGAGCGGCATCTTCTAAAATCGCTTGCCCCATTTCGTCTTTGGTGTGAAACAAAACGTAATCACGGTGCGTGGCAAGATTATTGGCGGCAATGCCGATAGTGAGTAGTAGACCGAGCGCAGGTAGCCATTGCTGCCGCTGTCCCATGGCCACCAAACCCACTCCCCAAGCCGCGGCCAGCGTAAGGCTAGCGACCAAAATCATCATGTAGGAGCGAATGAGCAGCCCCTGGCTGACAGGGGCCAGCCAGTAACCTGCGAAGGCTAGCAGCAGCACCAATGTCAACCGTCGAGTTTTGCGGTGCAGCAAGCCGAGTGGAAAGCCCAGCAGGCCTACCCCTAAGCCCCAACTGCTCATTTCTTGAGCCAAAAAGCGCAGACGGCCGTTCAAAGCGGCAACAATTTCCGGCAAGCTGGTTGGCGGTGCCAGCCGCGCACTGTATTCACGCGCCAAAAAAGCATCCGTAAAGCCTGCCCAAGTGGTAGGAGAACGGCCGTACACCCACGGCGATCCCGCCCAGGCAACTACCGGCAGGTAGAGGTAAATGAGTAAAGAGACGGCGGACAGGAATCCAGCCTCAATCCAGTTCCGCCAGCCCAGGTTGCGAGCAGGCCAGGCGGCCAGCAGCAGCGCCGGAGCCAAAAACAGCAGCGTGCGATGATGCCCCACTGCCAGCCCAAAGAGCAGCCCCAGCAGCAGCAGCTTGCGCCGTGTGGGTGCTTGCCCCAATGACCAGGCAAGACTTAACGAGCCGAAGGCCAGCAGCAGCCCAAACGCATATGCTTCTGCTACCACAGCATACAGCCAGACCAAAATGCCAAAGGCAGGCAATAAAAATGCGGCAGCAACGGCCGTTCCAGACCTATCCAGCCGCGCAAAAGGCCAACTCATCAATACAAACGCCCCCACCGCAAACAAAAATGAGAGCAAATTTGCCGCCACTATTGGGTACAGCTTAAACGGATCAAGTAGACGAACGCCCACATTGGCCATCAAGCTGAGCAGTGGGTAGCCGGGGGCGTGCGTAACGCCCCACGTGTGCCAGGCGATGACAAACTCGCCAGAATCGTCCATGAGCTGCAAGATGCCGCTGAATTCGCCCGTGGGGTCGGGCAGTGGATCGTTGGCGATGGCAATTTGAGTGGGCATGGTGGTTAGCCAAACGGCCGCTACGACTAAAAGCACTGCCAGAGGCAATGCAAGCCTGGGGAATCGTTGGCGCAGGGTGGCAAAAGTGGGCAGACAGCGTAGCATAGCGCAATTATCGTTTACCCTCGCCAGAAGACAAAAAAACCACCAGCTTGTGACTGGTGGCTGAATAATTCCGTAAGTAGAGAGCCTTTCTATGACTTTTAGCTTGGCATTGGTTTAACCCTTTTGACCGCAAGATTGCTCTTCGTCCAGGGAGCCAACTAACCATAACTTCAGCTGTACTCTTATTTTTGGCTCTCTACGTTGGGGATAGTAACGGCCGTTTCTTACAGCTCTCCTGAAGTAGCTCTACCATCCTATGGAAGCGATAGTCGCCGCGGATTCTTTCCACGCCGCTGGAGCTAATCAGCAAAATTCCGCGAAATTTGTGGCTCCAAATGGCCACTTTGCACCACCCAGTTAACTTGACATAGGATAATATTAACTTGACATAGTGATGAGCCGTGCTAAACTGGCAGCAACATGCGCGCACGATTTCGGCAGGCCGCAAAATGGGTCTGGCAACACCTTTTGGTAGTTAGTTCCGCCATCTGGCTCTTTCTTGGCAGAGTTGGTTTAGCCTTCCGCAATCTCCTCATTTGGATTATTTGGAAGCCCCTTTTTTACCTCACCATGCCCGTCTGGTTGCCGCTGCGCTGGATTTTGTGGGATTCTTTGGCAGCGGCCGTTCCTCCCGTGTGGCGATTTGTTGGCCGCATGGGGCTGGCGTTGCGCCATTTGCTCACAGCCTATCTGTGGCGAGGGTTTGTGACTTTGGTGGTACGGCCGTTCATCTGGCTTTACCAGCGCGTCCTTAAACCCTCTGTGCTGTGGTTGCTGCACACCGTTTGGCGGTTCATCCTTTGGTTGGGGCAGCAAATTCGGCGATTTGGCAACTTCATTTGGCAAAAAAGTGCGCCACAGCGGGCTGTGTACGGCCGTCGCGTGAGTTCCCGCTGGCGACTGCTCAAGGCAAACCTCCGGCTAGCCATGCGTCGCCCCAAGCCTCCAATATCTGCCCAGGTAGCTCCCAAACGGCCGCGTGAAAATTTGCGGGCGGTGCGAACGTTTCGGTTGGCAACGGCCGTTGCTGCCCTGGCACTGATTGTGGTGGTGGGCATGCTCAGTATGCGGGAATCTCAGCCAACGGCCGTTGCGGATGATCGGCCGTTTGAAACTGCCACCCCGCAAATTATTGTGCTAACTCCCACGCCGCAGCCGCCCACGCCCACCGTTTTGCCCACCGTTTCTGTAAAATTGACCCCGTGGGCAACGCCAAACCCGCTAGACGGAGGCGGAGCAGTTATTTTTACCCAACACGTAGCGGGCAACAGCGACATCTACATTTTGCCCGTTGACCAGGCCGATCCCATCCGGCTAACAACCCATCCCGCCGCAGACCGCGACCCTGCCTGGGGGCCAGACGGCACGGAGATTGCCTTTGCTTCGCGTCGGGACGGCAACTGGGAGCTGTATGTTTACAACATTCCCAACCGGGAGCTGCGCCGCGTCACGCGTGACTTGGCGTATGATGCCGCCCCAAGCTGGTCGCCCGATGGCCAATGGCTGGCATATGAATCGTACCGGGACGGCAATTTGGACATTTTTCTCATCAAGGCAGATGGCAGCGAAGGCCCCTTCCGGCTAACCGATAGCCCCTGGCCTGATTTTGAGCCAGCTTGGTCGCCAGGCGGACGGCACATCGCCTTTACCAGCCTGCGTAGCGGCAGCCGGGACATTTTTGTGCGGTCTCTGGATGCCGGCATTAACGGCGGGGTAGTAAACTTGACACAAACGCCTGATTTGGATGAGGATGAAGCGGCATTTTCGCCAGACGGCCGTACACTTGTCTATGCCGAACACAGCGCAGGCTTCCCCGTCATATATGCCTTGCCACTCACGGAAGCGTACCAACCGGCAGCACCCGCCTACAGTTTGGGGCAGCAAGGGCATTCCCCGGCCTGGTCGCCAGACAGACGCTCGATGCTATTTGTGTATGACCAGGGCGAGCGCAGCTTTTTGCTTTCTGGCAGCGTGGAGGCGTGGAGTGCGGTGCCGCAGATGTTTGTGACAGACGGCCGTATCGCAGACCCTTCGTGGACGGCCGTGCGCCTGACGCCAGACATGAGCAGCCGCCTGCAAAACATTGACCGCAATGTAGCCAGTAGCGGTTCGCTATTTGTAGAAGCACTAGCGGAACCGCAAGCCGGGCAACCACCCTCTTTGCTCTTCCCCGTGGCGGTCAATGCCCCATCACCATACCTCAGCGACGCTGTAGACCAATCGTTTGCGGCTTTGCGCCAGCGGGTGATTGTAGAGGCGGGTTGGGACTTTTTAGGCCAGCTTGACGGCATGTTTGAAGCCCTCGAGGCGCGTCCGCTGCCTGGCCAGTCGGCGCAATCGTGGAACAAGGCGGGACGTGCTTTCGACTTTTATTTCCGCGAGGCGCTTGGCTTTGACCCGCAGGTGCAGCTGGTGAAGCTGGAGCTAAATGGTGAGGTGTATTGGCGCGTTTTTGTGAGAACGGCCGTACAGGATGGCAGCCAGGGTGAACCATTGCGAACGCTCACCTGGGATTTGCAGGCCCGTAGCGGCGACGACCCCAGCTACTATGAGCAGGGGGGCAAATGGCGTGACGCGGTACCAGAAGGATATTACATAGATTTCACCGCGTTGGCGGCCGATTATGGCTGGCGCTGGGTGCCAGCCAACGACAACTGGCGCACCTACTTCCCGGATATCCGCTTCTGGCACTACGAAAAGCAGGATGGCCTGACTTGGGAAGAAGCGATGCGGGAGCTTTACAGTGATGAGGAATTGGTGCCGGTGTTGGAACGGCCGTAACTTCCCCATGTTTTCCCCTCTAAAAATAGTGCGTATTGCGTATTGCGTAAAAGATGGAATACGCAATACGCAATACAATTATAAATATGTGTCAATTAGTGTCCTATTGTTGTTGCTGATTGGTTGTGGTGGTGGACAAACCACCCCCCCGACATTAGTGCCGGTTCTTGAATTACCCCCGTCGCAGCAAACAGAAGTTGCAGAAACGGCCGCGTCAGACCCGCAATTGGTAGCCGGAGGCAGAACCAGCAGCGGCGGTAGCGAGTCTGAAATCGTGCCAACGCCTGCTGGCGTTGGCATTCGCCCTAGCGAAGCAGAACAGCTTTGGGTGCCCGATGCTGGCCCTGAGCCACCCGAAGGTTGGCGCCCGCCCCCCTATGAAGTGCCACACTCGCTCCATTATGACGATCATTATTGGCTGGCCCGGCCGATTCCGTCTGGTAGCCGTAACTTTGATTTGGAATGGTATCCATTTGGCAACGATGTGCAGCTACCGGAGCTGCCCTCTTACCGTATTCATCATGGCGTTGATTTTCCCAACGAGACGGGAACGCCTGTGTTAGCCGCCAGTAGCGGCACGGTTATGCACACTGGGCCATTGCCCAGTCCGCGCAACGGTGTCAATTATTACGGCAACACCGTCATTATTCAGCACGATTGGCAGTGGCAAGGGCAGGATGTGTTTACACTGTACGCGCATACGCTGGAACTTTTTGTGCAAGAAGGAGATTTTGTGCAGCAAGGGCAGCTTATCGCCGGGGTTGGTAGTTCTGGCGAGGTAAGTGGGCCACATTTGCATTTTGAGGTGCGCGTGGGCGAAAACAATTACGGCAGCACCCAAAACCCGGCCTTGTGGTTGGCCCCATTTGAGGGGTGGGGCACACTGGCTGGCCGATTTGTGGACAAGAATAGCCAGATGATTTCTGGTGCTAGCTTGACGCTGCTGCCGCTGAATGTAGATACGGCCGTACGCAAGCAAAGTACCTACTATCCCACTGTCCGCTCCGATGAAATATGGCGCGAAAACTTTGTTTTTGCCGACCTGCCTGCCGGGAGATACCGTTTAACTATTGATGCCAACGACGGCGTGCATATTTACGAACGAGAAGTAGAGATTTTTCCTGGCCAAACCAGCTTTGAAATTATTTCTACCAACTTTGAGTTTGTGCCCACAGCCACACCAGCCCCTTCTGCTACCCCAGAGCCAACACCAGATTCAGAACCTTAGACCTATTCGAATATTGGCCACAGAGAGCACAGAGAGCTTTGAGGCGAAGGTTCGTTTCTCAGAGTTCTCGTTTTCCTCTGTGGCTTTTTCGGATAGATTCTTAGTGTAGCAATTCATTTTGGACAGGTGGATCATTTGCCTTGAGGACGAATTCAATATGTTGAATAAGCTGCATTGGCGTCAAATCCTTGCCGATGAACCCCTCCGCACCGAGCGCAATGGCTTTCGCTTCATTCTGGGGTGTATCGTAAGCTGTCACAAAAATAACGGGAATGCTGCTGTAATCTCGCAGGCGATTGTAAAGCTCCCACCCATCCATTTCTGGCATCATTAAATCCACCAAGATTAGATCGGGCATGCCTTCTCTGGCTTTGTCCAATCCTTCTAGCCCGCTAAAGGCAACCTCCGTTTTGTAGCCTGCAAGCTGAACCATATCTTGCAGAAGCTGTACCATTTTGGGGTTGTCGTCTACTACTAGAATAACGGGCATCGCACTTCCTTTGGTGGTTCAACTTTGATTCACTTGGCATTTGAACCAAACGCATATTCTAGCTTGGAACTATAAATGAGGAAAATGTACGAGTTTACATAAAACTTTGACACATTTTCTGAACTTATGCTAAAATTTTGTCATGTTTTTGCAGGGATTTTGGGTTGAAATGAAGCAGGTGAGGCAGCGGTACGGCCGTTTCTTTGTGGTCGGTTTGCTGCTAACATGCCTTCTTTTGTTGCTCAATCCTTCGGAAACAAGTGCCGCCTTACGCCAGGGCCTGCATCGCTCAGAAAACAGCCCAGAAGCAACCCTGCTTTCCCCAATGTGGAGTCCCATTATTCGGCAATGGTCCACGCACATTGGTGTGTTAGCAAATGAGCATGGCCTGGACCCGGATTTTATAGCTGCGGTCATCAAAGAGGAATCGAACGGCATTGTGGATGGCATTAGCTCTGTGGGAGCCGTTGGTCTGATGGGCGTTATGCCACAGGGCCCCGGATTAGAGTGGCGACCCACAACGGAAGAGCTGATGATTCCGGCCGTTAATCTGCGTTGGGGTGTTGCTATTTTGGCCGAAGTAGTGCGACAGGCGGGTGGTGACCTGGCTTCAGCACTGGCTGCGTATAGCGGTGGTTGGGAATATGCGGGCAGTACGGTTCCGCGTGCCTATGCTGCCAGCGTTTTAGACAATTACGCACGCGCTGTTCTGATCCGGCAAGGGCTCTCCCCAGATATTGCTTCACAATGGACCATTGCAGTTGAGTTAAACAGGGGATATGTGCCTCATAACTCATTTTTGATTTTGGGCGAGCAGCCCATATCGGGTTTATATACTTACGCGCCCCATCGCGTTTTTGATTACGTGGATAATTTTGGTCACTCTTACTACATCAACGGCTATGCCGTGCCAGTTGCTTTGGTTGCACCAGCTTACACAGACCCTGGTACCGCTGTTTCTGGTTGGGAAGACGAGATTGATATTCATTTGCAGGCGCGCCTAAGTGGCGATGATGTGAAAATTGATACCAGCAACCCGCGCATTATTTTGGCTTGCTTGCCCAGTTTAAGCCGACTTCGTGGTATTGCCAGCACCCGGTGGTTTGCGCCATCTGGATGCCCCTCCTGGCATCGTTGACATTTGTTCCATCACAATGGGACGATCGTAATCGTTTCTAATTTACCCATCTAGCATACTATTTATTAGTAAAAGAATTCACTGTCACCGCAACTGGTTGTGGCCTTGTTTATCTTTTTATCAAATTGACTATTTATGCCTACGCCTTTTATGCACCTGCATACTGCAGAACTTATTCTTGATACCGTTAAAGTAAATGGGAACGGCCGTTTACACCAAACTTTATCGGCTGACTGGCCAGCTTTTTATCTAGGTAGCGTTGCTCCAGATGTGAATGCCATTTCATCGTTGCGGCGCGTGAGTACTCATTTTTATGATGTGCCACCTGCGCCAGAGGAGACGGCGTATGGCTCTATGCTGGCGCAATACCCGCAACTCACAGATTTTGTTGCTATGCCGCTGGAGCAGGCTGTTTGTGTGGCCGCTTACAGCGCCCATCTCATGCTTGATCTCATTTGGCTGCGTGAGGTGGTGTATCCATTTTTCTTTAAGGCGGATCATTTGGGCGATCGAAAGCAGCGTGAGCTGACGCATTTTATCTTGCTAACGTATCTAGACTTGATTGCTGTTGAAGCATTGCCAGCAACGGCCGTAACTACCCTGGCAGCAGCGCAACCCCATTGCTGGCTGCCCTTCGTAGATGATTCGATCCTGATTGCCTGGCGAGACATGCTCACAGAACAGCTTTCGCCTGGCGCAGCCATTAGAACGGTTGAAATTTATGCTGGACGCCTGAAAATGTCGCCAACAGAATTTGCCGCCAACCTAAAAGACCCAGACTGGATGAAAGCGCAGGTCTTCGACAAGATTCCAGTCGGCGAGGTGCAGCAGATTTTGCAAACGGCCGTTCCCCGCAGTATTGAACTGATTCAAAATTACCTGCCTTAGCACCAGTATTCAATGAGCAGTAATCGGTAATCAGTTAGACCCACTACTGAATACTGATTACTGTTCACCGATAATACGGTTTCCCACTATTTGTTAGTAAGGATGAATAACTTATGAACCCACTTCCCACTCCCTCTCCCATTCGAGATATGGTGCAGGCGCGTTTTCCTGATGGACGCGCGTTTGATGCCCCTCGTGGAACGCCGCTTGAGGCGTTTATTGATGCAGCAAAATTGTCGGTGAACGGCCGTATCGTGGCCGCGCTTAAAAATGGCAGACTGCGTGAACTTTCCCATCCATTGCGGGAAGATGCGTTGCTGGTACCTGTTACCACAGCCGACTCAGATGGCGGGCGTATCTACCGTCGCTCCCTTTGTTTTTTGATGATTGCCGCTGCCGCCGAGATGTGGCCAGGCAAAATCATTACCATTCAGCACTCCATGCCCTTTGGCGGCTATTATTGCGAATGCTCAGATGTCCACTGCGCCTTGCCAGACGGCCTACAGCAGCTTAAGCAGCGAATGCAGGCGCTGGTGGATGCCGATTTGCCAATCAAGCAGGTGCGCGTGCCGCTAGATGAGGCGGTTGAACTTTTCCGTCAGCAAGGCGATTTGGAAAAGGCGAACCTGTTTGCCAAGCGGCGCAAAGATTACCTGACGATGTATGAACTTAACGGCGTGCGGGATTATTTCCATGGCTTTATGGTGCCACGCACTCGCTACCTAAACTTGTTTGATTTACGGCCGTACAAAGACGGTTTCATTCTCCAATTTCCTCGTCGCCACCAACCAGAGCGGCTGCAGCCGTTTGAAGATGAACCGCGTCTGGCGCGTGTTTTCCAGGAATATGATGATTGGCTACGCATCATCGGTTTACCCAGCGTGGCGGCGTTGAATGAGGCGTTGGCAAACGGCCGTTTGCAACAAACCATCCTCGTAGCCGAAGCATTTCACCAACAGCAGCTTGCCCAAATAACGGCCGAAATTGCCAGCCGCCGCCACGAAATCAAATTAGTCCTCATCTCAGGGCCAACCTCGGCCGGAAAAACCACCTTCAGCAAGCGCCTTTCCATTCAGCTTATGGCACAAGGCATCTTTCCCGTCGCCATTGGCATGGATAACTACTTTGTCGATCGCAGCTTGACCCCGCGTGATGAAAATGGAGATTATGACTTTGAAGCATTGGAAGCAGTGGATGTGCCCTTATTCCGGCAGCATTTAAAGCAGTTGATGCGCGGTGAAAAAATCGAACAACCCATCTACAATTTTCACACTGGCCAGCGAGAGGAGGGGCCAACCCTGCAAATTGGATCCGATCATGTTTTGCTCATCGAAGGAATACACGGTTTAAACCCCAAGCTGGTTGAGGGCATTGCGCCAGAGGCGATGTACCGGGTATTTATTTCTGCCTTCACACAGCTAAACTTAGACAAACACAACCGTGTGCCAACCACCGACACCCGCCTGCTGCGCCGAATTGTGCGCGATGCCGCCCACCGAGGCTACTCTGCCGCCGACACCATTGCGCGCTGGGCAAGCGTGCGCCGTGGCGAAAAGCGACACATCTTCCCATACCAAAACAATGCCAATCTCTTCTTCAATTCAGCCCTGGTGTATGAGATGTCTGCCATGAAGCGCTTGGCTGAGCCGCTGCTGCTGCAGGTAGAGCCGGGGACGCCAGAACGTGTGGAGGCCAATCGGCTGCTTGCTTTTTTACAATGGTTCGATCCCATCCCAACAGAGGGCCTGGAATTGATAGCCAGCGATTCGATTTTGCGGGAGTTTATTGGAGGGTCTATTTTGGAAACATTTGAGCCGTGGCGCAGTTAGTTTCGGTAATTGGTGTTTGATAATCGGCCACTGATTACCGATTACTGTTTACAGCCGTAGGCTGGGCAGGATGAAGCGAAAGAGGGCGAAAAGGTCTAGCAGGATAAAGGCTGTGCCAATGGCGAGCGGGAGGAGGTTGACCAGCAACGGCCGTTCCCGCCGAAACGGTTTTTCTACCAACAGTAGCCAGGTTCCCAACCCTAATGAAAATCCTAATGAGATGGGAATAAGCGCCGGGAAGAGATAACGCCCCTGATGTTGCACAAAAGTGACGTTGTAACCTACATGAATGGCCAACGTCAGTAGAAAAACCAGCCACAAGATCAGCACTGGCAGCTTGGAACGAAATTGAACCGGCACTTGGTTGGTGGTAAAACGGTAAAGGAGTAGCCCAAGAACGGCCGCTCCGCACAAACCCAGCAGCAGCCAATACACCTCAGCACGCATGGGAACCGCCATCCAGCCAAATTGTCCCCAAAAGCTATTGAACGTTGTCTGGAAGAAGCGTTGAATGGTGCCGTCTAGTCCGTACAGGTTAACCCATTCGGCCGTACGTGGTTGCCCTACAACCACAGCATTGTGGGCAGCCGTGCCCAGCACATCCAGGCCCCCATAAACAGCCACATTTCGCACCCACCAAATTGCGCCGAGCATGAAGGCTGGGGCAAACAAGAGTACGCCAGCCTGGAACAGTCGCTGCCAGTTTCCCCAAAATTGCCACAAAATGACCACCCCCAGCACCGGAGCCATTAAATAAACGGTCGCCTTAGTGAGGAAGCCAAGCCCCAACACCACGCCAAGCCCAATAAGCCAGCGTCGATCATCGTCCAGCTTGCGGATGCCCTCTCGCGTGACCCAGCGGAGCGTGAGGTAGAGTAGCAGGGCAATGAGCAGTTCAGACAAGCTGTCGTTGTTTACGGAGGCGAGCATGGCCACATGCTGGGGAATAAAGGCAACGAATACGGCCGTAGACCACGCCACCCATTTTGCCTCTGGCAGCAGCAGGCGAGCGATCTGATACGCTAGCAAAATGATTCCCACCCCCAGCAGCACTGAGGTAAAGCGTAAGGCAAACAGCGAGCCATTTGTGAGCAAAAATACAGGGGTCAGGAGCAAATAGTAAAGTGGCGGTTGCCAATCTTCATACTCAATTTCCACAATCGAGTATTCTGGCGCAAAGCGTGCGTCGGTGATGGTTTCTAAATAGGCCTGGTCGTAATCCCCGTCTGTGATGATGGGTAGACGGCCGCTTGCCAACTGGCGCACGTAGTTGTAATGGGCTGGTTCGTCTGGGGCTTGCCAATCTGGCACCTGGGCTGCATACAAAATGCCAACCAACAAATAACATGCCAAAATAAGCAGCAAGGGCCATCGTTCTCGCATCATGCTGTAATCTTAGCGAGTTCTAAAAAAATTGGCGAGTAAGTTTGGATGGTCGTTGTGGTTTTGTGGGGAAAAAGCAGGCACAAAGTGACAAGATGACAACTTTATGTTCGGTAACCAGTCCAATAGTACCATAGGTATATCTAACCGGCTTAGGTAAACTGGTACTATATGGCTATAATGCCATTGGCAAAGCATGTTGTATGTAAGAGGAAGTAGCCATTTAGTAGCCCATTTTGTCCTTATAGTTAGCAGTTTTATGTATGTAATGGCAAATATGGTTTGTATAGCGGTTTTATCTCAGCACCAATAAAACCCTGCCTGAGAACTGGATAATGATCGCCAGCCAGCCATCTCTGAACGTAAAACGAATAACTGTTTATACGGCCGTATTATTGCTGCTTGTTCTTGGGCGTATCCTTGTAGGGCAGTCAGGCTGGTTTGGCTCAGCCACTTTGCACATGCTGGTTGAGTTTGTGTCGGCTACGTTGGCTTTGTTTGTAGGGACGTTGGCGTTGGTTCGCTTTTACACTAAACGAAGCAGCGTTTACTTTTTCGTTGGTGCTGGCTTTTTGGGGGCTGGATTACTGGATGCGTACCATGCCGTGCGAACTGTGCCAATATTGAACCTGCTTGATCCCACCACCATTACACCAGAACTGTGGCAATGGAATTCTTCCCCCATCTTTCTGTCCATATTAATTGCCGGCAGTTGGATGATTTGGCAGCGCGATAAGCAACACCAACTTCCGCTGAGACAATATTATGTTGTGATTGGAGCGGTAGCGTTGGTTGGCCTCTTTATTTTTGCGCTGATTCCCCAACCAGCCATTACCTCTTCAGAATATTTACCAGGCCGAATTACGGCCGTTTTTGCCACAGTTTTTTTCCTGATTGGCCTCATTGGTTATTTGTATAAGCGAGAATGGATAGAAGACACCTTTGAAAATTGGCTCATCATCGCCCTAATGATAAACGTTGCTTCGCAAGGGCTGTTTATGTTTTTTGCCCGCACGCCATTTGATGCTTTGTTTGATACGGCCGTCCTGCTCAAGCAAATCGGCTACCTATGCGTTTTGGTAGGATTGCTCTCTAGCATGTATACCATTTTCAATGAGGCAGAAGAAGCTGCTAGAAGCCAGCGCAATGTCAACGAAGCCCTACAGCGCGAAATTGTAGAACGTAAACGCGCTGAAGCCGCGGAACAAGAACATCGCAACCTCGCCGAGGCACTGCGGCAAGTCGGTTTGGCTTTAAATTCCACCCTGGATTTTGACCTGCTGCTCAACAACTTTCTGGATCAGATTGGCCCGGTTCTCCGGTATGACACGGCCAATATCATGCTGGTACACAAAGATGAGATCGAAATTGTCGTAACGCGTGGTTACGATCTTAGCAAAGAACTGCGCCAGCCGCGCCACTTTCATATAAATTCTCGTCCCAGCCTGCTCAAAATTGTAGAAACGGCCGAACCTCTAATCATCCCGGACACTTACGAAGCAGGCAAGCTGTGGGTAGATGCAGAACTATCTCCGCATGTGCGCTCTTGGGCAGGCGCGCCGATCATTGTAGAGGGTGAAGTTGTTGCTTTTTTGGCATTGAACTATAGCGAACCCGGCTTTTACCAACCTGAAAACGCCGCTCGGCTTAAAGATTTTGCTATCCAGGCTGCCATCGCTTTTGAAAATGCCGATCTGTATCAGCAGTTGCAAAAGCGTGTGGCCGAACTTACCACGCTCAACCGCATTAGCCAGGCTATCACCTCCACGTTGGACCTAACCGAAACCTTAACCATTATCACCCAAAACACCACCGAACTGCTGAAGGTGGCTGCTGCGTCTGTGGTGCTGCACGATAAAGAAGCCAACGATTTATGGTTTGCGGCCGCGTCTGGCGAAGCCTCTGAATTTGTGCAGGGCAAGCGTTTGGCATTAGGGCAGGGCATTTTAGGTTGGGTGGCCCAAACTGGTGAGCCGCTACTCGTGCAAGATACCGCAACCGACCCCCGCTACTTTGGTGATTTTGATGAGCAAAGCGGTTTTCAGGCGCACTCCATTTTGTGCGTACCGCTGCTGGTAAAAGCGCAACCAATTGGGGCAATTGAAGCCATCAACAAAGAAAACGGCACCTTCGACGAAGAAGATTTGCGTTTGCTTACACGTCTGGCTGTGCCCGCCGCCACCGCTATTGAAAATGCCCAGCTATTTGCACAGTCTCAGCAAGAAATTACAGAGCGGAAGCGGGCCGAGGCTGCTCTGGAAATTGAGCGCGCACATTTAGCACGCCGCGTTGAAGAACGCACGACCGATTTGCGAACGGCCAATGCTGAACTGGCGCGAGCCAACCGAATGAAAGATGAATTCCTGGCCAGCGTCAGCCATGAATTACGTACTCCCTTGAATGCAGTGCTGGGTATATCTGAAGCGCTGCAAGAGGGTGTGTTCGGTGAAATGAATGAAAAGCAAATTAGTTCGCTGCGTAGTGTTGAAGAAAGCGGCCGTCATTTGCTGGAACTCATTAACGATATTTTAGATTTATCCAAAGCGGAAGCGGGCAAACTGGAACTGGAAATGGCTCTCACTTCGGTAGAATCGGTTTGCAAAGCAAGTTTACGCATGGTGAAGCAAAACGCCCACAAAAAGCGGCTGCGTATTCATTCTTCTTATGACAGTAATGTTACTTCCCTTGTAGCAGATGAGCGGCGCGTGAAGCAGGTTTTAGTTAACTTATTGAGCAATGCGGTTAAATTTACGCCAGAAGGGGGCGAAATTGGGCTGGAAGTTATGGGTGATGAGGAAGCCCACGCTATTTTGATTACGGTTTGGGACACTGGCATTGGCATTGCCAAAGAACATTTAGAGCAGCTATTTCGGCCGTTTGTGCAGCTAGACAGCCGGTTATCGCGTGAATATGCTGGCACAGGACTGGGGCTTTCGCTGGTGCTACGGATGGTAGAATTGCACGGTGGCAGCGTGTTGGTGCAAAGTGAGGTCGGTAAGGGGAGCCGATTTACCGTTTCGTTCCCCTGGCACCCAACGGGCGAAAAGCAAGAGGAACTGGCTGATGCCGATTTGTTGGATACGCCACCATACCTGGGCCCCTGGCATACGGTTGTTATTGTAGAAGATTCACCCTCTGCTCAGGCACAGCTAAAGCGGTATTTTGATGCTAGCGGCGTACAGGTGCGATTGTTTGCTGAGGGCAAAGTAGCAAAGGCATCCATTTTGGCAGACCCACCAGACTTGGTGGTGTTAGATCTGTTTTTGCCAGATAGCTCAGGATTAGTCTTGCTGTCGGAGTTGCGTGATCAGCCGCAAACGGCCGAATTACCCGTGCTAGTTGTGTCAGTGATGGATGACCAGGCACGGGTTATGGAGGCTGGGGCAGATTATTGCTTGATGAAGCCGTTTACACGAGCGCAAATGCACATGGCACTCCAGGTTGTGGCCGTTAAGCGGAATGGATTTGTGCGGAAGGATGCGGCCGTTTCTCAACCCGTCATCTTGCTAGCAGAAGACCATGAAGCTAATATCATCACGTTCTCTAGCTACTTGAAAGGTAAAGGGTTCGATCTCGTTCTGGCGCGGAACGGTGTAGAAGCGGTGGCACGGGCTGGATCGGACAAACCCGATTTGATAGTGATGGATATTCAAATGCCAAAGATGAATGGCCTGGACGCGATTCGGAAAATAAGGGAGCATGAGGATACGGCCGTTTCCCAAATTCCCATCATAGCGGTGACTGCATTGGCCATGCCTGGTGACGAAGAAGCCTGTTTAGAAGCTGGGGCCAATGGATATTTAAGTAAACCAGTTAGCCTGCGCCGTTTATTAGAAACAATTGAGGCGCATTTAGTAGAGGATGCCCAAAAACGGGTTGTAACTGTTTGAAAATGATAGAAATGAAACCCAAAATATTGATTATTGATGACGAACCATATGCTCGGCAAGCAATCGAAATGTTGCTCATGAAAGAAGCGTATGAACTGTTTTTTGCCGAGGACGCCCACGAGGCTCTGGCACAGCTTGATGATGAAATTCCAGATGTGATTTTATCGGACGTGATGATGCCAAATATGGATGGTTTTGAACTATGCCAGCGCATCAAGCGAAACCCAAAATGGAGCCATGTGCCGATCATTTTGGTAACCGCGCTGGATAGCAAGCAAGATTTGGCAAGGGGGCTGGAAGCAGGGGCAGATGACTTTTTGCACAAGCCAATCAACGGACTGGAACTCCGTGCGCGTGTACGCTCCATGCTTCGCATTAAGCTGCGGCACGATGAATTGCAAGCCGCCTTGCAAATGCGACAAGATTTGGCCAACATGATTGTTCATGATATTCGCAGTCCGCTTTCTACCATTTTGATCTACTGCGATCTGTTGGAGGCAGAGTTGGATGGCGGCAGCATGCAAACTCTGGAAACGATTCGTGGTGAGGCCAATCGCCTGAGTTCTTTCCTGACCGATATGCTGATGATGGCCAAAATGGAGCATGGCCGTCTCATGTTGAGCCAGTCACTGGTGGATGTAAATGAATTGGCAACGGCCGTATGCAACAGCTACGAACCGATAGCCCGCCTGAAAGAAATTGATTTGGCACTCGATTTGCCAGAGGAAACCAAAAAAATATCGCTGGATGCTAACTTGTGGCGGCGCGTGCTGGACAACCTCGTCTCTAACGCAGTGAAGTTTTCGCCGACTGGCGGCAACATTACTTTGCGGGTGCGCTACGATGGTTCTGGCGTGGCCAGCAGCAACGGTAGTTCGCCTCACCTCAATGTGCAGGTGATTGATGAAGGTCCCGGCATTGCCCCGGAGCATTACGAGACGATCTTCGATAAGTTCAAAATTGTGGCTACTGGGCGACGAGACGTGAAGCAGGTGGGGCTGGGGCTGGCATTTTGCAAGATGGTGGTGGAGGCGCATAACGGCCGTATTTCTGTTGATGCCAACCAGCCACGCGGCTCCATCTTCACCGTCGAGATATAAAAGCTATAAAAAGGTGCCGTCAATCAAGACAAACTGAGACTGTGTTGGCAAATCTAGCTCAAGCGAAAATCCGTTGTTCTGGACCACATCCCCCATGTGTCCTGGAAGCGTAATTGGCTAAACAGTGAGATGTTTTACGGTCATTCGCGGCGTTTCTACTAGCTGCATATTAATTGCCCAAATGTTTTTGCCGCCAAGCAAAATTTTCTCGACGATCTCTACTTTGAGCATGGCGTGATGGATGCTGTTAGGCGGCCTATAAATGAGATAGCGATTGGTGGCAGGGGATGGCCGTTTTGGCCAGCCTTGCCAGGCTGTATGCGGGTAAAATTGGTACATTTGGTGCAGCAGCGGCATCAATTTCTGCTCAGCTTGCAAAGATTCTTCTGAAAGTAGCCCCAAAAAGTGGCGCGCTTGTGTGTTGGCATAAATGATTTCATCCGCATCATTGATTAGCAGGCGACCTGTGGGAGTATGATTCCTGTTGATGAGGGAAAATGTGGGTGAAACGGCCGTAACATTATGCATGGTTTGGCTCCTTGAAATTCGTGGCCTTCGGTTTTTTAGCTAGTAGTTCGTTAATGGTTAGGGCAAGCTGATGCAGTTGAATTGGCTTACTCATGTATTCATTAGCACCCGCCGCCAGGCATCGTTCCCGGTTCCCGTTCATTGCCAGGGCGGTAATTGCCACGATGGGCGTCTTTTCAAACGCTTTTTCACGACGCATTTGGCGAACGGCCGTTAACCCATCTAGCCCAGGAATTTGTACATCCATCAAAATCAGATCGGGTAGTTCCTTTTTTGCCCGTTCTAAGGCCTCTACCCCGCTGTGGGCAACTGAAATTCGGTACCCCCAAACTGGCAAATAGTCAGTTACAGTTTCAACGTTTGTTTCGTTATCCTCCACCAGCAAAATCAGAGGCCTTTTTTCGGCCGTATCCACCGAATCGCTGCTAAGTACGCCAGTTGCCAACTGTTGCCGATCTGTGTGAGCTTGTTTTTGTAACTGTTTAGAATCTATTTTTAGATTTTGGGGCAGGGTAATGGAAAAACAACTGCCAACCCCAACTTGGCTTTCTAAAGAAACGCTGCCCCCAAGCAGTTCAGCCAGTCGGTAAACAAGCGAGAGCCCCAGCCCGGTTCCTTCGTGCGAGCGAGCCAAGCTGTTATCTAACTGCACAAATGGCTTAAAGAGCTTCTCCATATCCTCTGGTGAAATACCAATGCCTGTATCCCACACCTGGAACTGAACAGCATCCCGGTCAAAATCATGAAGGACGATTAGGCCAACTTTGCCACCGGGCGGTGTAAATTTAACCGCATTGCTCAATAAGTTGATCAATATCTGCTTCAAGCGCCGTTCGTCTGTTTGACACGTTTTTAAGGTGCGATCAATGTCGGCCTGAAGCCGAATTTGCTTTTTGTGCGCCACTTGGCGCACAAATTGCATGCTGCTTTCACATACAGTTGCCAATGAAACGTTTTGGATGTCTAGTTGGATTTTGCCAGCTTCTATTTTGGCCATATCCAAAATATCGTTTATAAGCTCAAGTAAATGGTTGCCGCTGTCACCAATGACTTGCAAAGAAGCAGACTGTTTTTCGTTGAGCGAGCCATGAATACCCTCAAGCAAAATTTCTGATTTACCTAAAATGGCATTGAGCGGCGTTCGCAATTGATGGCTCATGTTGGCCAGAAACTTATCTTTGGCTTGTAATGCTTTGGCCAGCCTTGCGTTGGTTCTTTTTAAGGCCGCTGTTTGTGCTGTTACCTCTTTTTCCAGCAGCTCATTGGTGCGCTGAAGCTTTAGACTTTCTTCGCGCAAGCGAGCCTCTGTAGAGCCGTTGTTGTGGGTATAGGTCTGTTGTGGTTGTCTTTTCATAAAAACGTTTGTTTGCCTACTTTGTTTGTCAACACCTGAATCATAGGTAAGGCAAAATTGCATGACAATAGCCTACATGTATCAGAAGGGCTTGTTTGTGCAGGTAATTTGTCATTAAGAAGACGCCAACGGTTTTTTCACGGCGTTCGCGCGTTATTTTCACGGCTTGGGTAGGAGGGATATGACATAATTTCGGTAAAAGAATTGTTTTTGGCGGCAAGACGGATGTGATTGCGTGCCCAACAAAACAAAATGTATGGGGAGCTTGACTGGGTTCAGTCAGGCTGAATAGTGAAGTGCAAACAGATAGTCCTTTTGATTTAGAAGAACTAGAAGCCCTGGAAGAGCCAGAACGCACACGGCCGTTTGGCTCTGTTATGCTTTGGTTGGGCGTGCTGGGATTGGTCGTCTTGTTTATCCCCCTCTATTTAATGTCTAACACGCTGGGTGGTGAAGTGGCACAACTGGAAAGCGATCTGCTGCCGCTGCAAACCGTGCTGGCCTCTACCCCAGACCCACCGCCGCAGGCTCAGGGACTCATTGTTACGCTAACGGCCGTTCACAACCAAACCGACCAGATGAACGGCATCCTGACCACCCTTGAGGCCCAAAATGTGGATTGGAACGCCGCTATGAACGCCATCAATAACGTGGATGAGACGGCGCTGACCCTAAGCGGCATTGAGCAAACTGGCAACCAGCTTGTGATTCGTGGACGGGCGGCCAACGAAGGGTTTGTAATAGAGTATGCCAGCCAGCTAGAAGCGTCTGGGCAGTTTTCGCAAGTGATCATCCAATCCGTTGCCCAAATTGCCGAACCATTTCAATCCCCTACACCGACTGTGCCGCTGCCTACGGCAACGGTTGCTCCTGTGCAAACCAACACGCCTGCGCCAACGGCCGTACCCACCCAACCACCCGCCACCCCCATGCCCACCTGGACGCCCACCCCCAAGCTCACCGATGATTACGAATGGGACGACACCCACCCCCAACCGATCTTTGTGGGCGCACCCTCCCAGCTACACAACTTTTACCCCAACTTTGATGTGGATCACGTCGTCTTTTTGGCCAAGATGGGACGCACGTATGAGGTTAGCACCGATTTTCTGGCTCCGGGCGTAGATACCTTCCTGACCGTAAGCTATGGCGATGTTGTACTGGAAAATGATGATGCCACTCTGGGAACACTTAGCTCCAGCGTCACGGTGCAAGCCCCTGCGGACAGCGACGTAGAGGTGCTGGTGCGGGTGACAAATCGGGGCGTTTATGGGTCAGACAAGTGGTATGATTTGTTGGTGCTGGAGGTTGTGCCTACCACGCCCACACCTTCCGCCACGCCGACCAACGCGACTCCCACCCCCACGCCATCCCCTACCCAGGATTTGCGCGATGCCTATGAGCCAAATGATGGCGACCCTAATCCCATAGCCATTGGCGAGTCACAGATTCATAACTTTTTCCCAGATGGCGACGTGGATAACGTGGGCTTTTTGGTGAAGAACGGCCGTTATTACCAAATTCTCACCTCGCAACTGGGGGTTGGGGTGGATACGGCCGTCTCCGTCCAATTTAATGGCGAGACGTGGAGTAACGACGATTACGACCTGCCCGGCTCTGGCAACTTTGCCTCGGCCGTTTGCTTCCCTGCCGAGGCCGACGGTACGGCCGTTGCCACCATCAGCAATGTCGGGCAGCAGTTTGACCCCAGCAAAACGTACATTGTTTCCGTGCAAGAAGTACCATTTCTGACAGTTGATCCCGAAGAGCTAAATTTTGGCACGGTGGCCCAGGGTAGCGCCAGCCCGCTGACCAAAACGTTGCAAATTGAAGGTACAGAGCCGCTGGATTGGGAGGTGACCACCGAGACTTCCTGGCTTACCATCGATGTAATCACTGGCACAACGCCGGCCACGCTCAACGTCGTTGCCGACATTTCTGGCCTGGAGGGGACCAATGAAGGCGAGATTACGCTGGGCTGGGCAGATTTTTGCCGCCAAACCGTTCCCGTCACCGTTGAGATTGACCCGGTGCAGAGCGAATTTCCAACGGAAAACGGCCGTCTCCTGCCCGTTGCCAAAGTTGCCCAGCAGCAAACCGGAGCGGTTGAATTTGTGATTGTGGTCACGTTGGGCAAACCGGAATCGGTGGAACCATAATGGATTTTGAGTTCGATTTCGAGAAAACCCCCGATTATCTGCGCGAAAATTTGTTCACAGTGTTGGCCGTCGCCATCATTGCGCTGCTGCTGATTGGCTACCTCGTTTTCACTATCCGCACGCTGGTGCCGCGCTGGCAGCAGCGGTCTGAACTGGTAGCCGCCAGCGCAACCATTGAAGCTGCCTACGCCGACCACACTGCACAGCAGCAGGCTGCCGCCGGACAGATCGAGCAACAGATTGATGCTGCCCAGACCGAATTTGGCGAAACCGCTAACAGATTCCTGACGGAAGCCCAGGCGGCCGTTTTTCTGGATGGCTTGTATGATAACGCGGCGCAAACGGCCGTTGCCATCGTGGATTTGCAGGCGCAGGCAGTGCCGCAAGGGGCGACTGTGGGTGGGGAGAAGCCCGTCTACGACACGCGCCAGTTCCGGCTGGAGGCGACGGGTGCGCTGCCGCAGCTTAATCAATTTGTGGGGCGTATGGAGCAAACGGCCGTTCCTAGCGTAACCCTGCAAAATATGGTCATTACCAGCAGCGAGCAAGGCGATACTGCCGTACTAACGCTGGATTTGCTGCTATTTACCTCCCCGTTTTCTACTGGGGAATCTGTAGCTGACCTACCCGACCCGCTGCCGACGGTTGAAGTTCCTGAAGCAACGGCCGTGCCGCAGCCGACAAACACCCCAGCCCTCACCGCCACGCCAGACGTGAGCAATCTGGTTGCCCAGCTAGACGAGCCGTGGGCGGCCGAAAATTGGCCAGAAGTTATTCGCATCATTCAAGAGATTCGCCAGCAGGCTCCTAATGAGCCGGGCATGGCAGAAAAGTTGTACGCGGCACGAGTGAATTACGGCTATCAGTTGGCTGGTTTAGGGGATACGACTGGTGCGGCACAGCAGTTTGAGCAGGCGTTGGCCATCTTCCCGCAAGGTACAGAGGCGGAGGCTGCGCTGCAATCTCTTTTTTCCCCTGCACCCACGGCCACGCCAGAAGCCACCGTCTATGTGGTGAAGCGGGGCGACACACTTTTCTCGATTGCTCGCCGGTTTGGCTCCACCGTAGATGCGGTGAAAGCAGCCAATGGCCTCGTTAGCAACAACATCACCCCTGGCCAGCAGCTCATCATCCCGTAAATCTTACATTTGAGCGTTACATCAAACTAATGTGGTTCGTTATCTATGCGGAAGCCGTGGCCGCGCACGGTGACGATGTAGTTGTGTTCATCTAGCTCGTCCAGTCGGTCACGTAGGCGACGAACCAGGGCGTCAATCGCTTGCTCTGAAACGCCCAATCCATCGGTGCCAGGCCAAACCACCTCCACGATGGCATCTCGGCTACACACGGCACCTTCGGCATCGTACAGCAACTCTAGCAGACGGAATTGCGCCAGAGAAAGGGGCGGTTCTAACTCTGTGTCATTGATGATGACGGCACGGGCAGCTTTATCAATTTGCAGGTTGCCTTCTGCAGTGGGTGGCTCGAAGGTGAGGGGGATGGTGGCATCGGTGCCCACAAACACAAGTTTTACAGCCAGGGCAATTGAGATTTCGTCGCCATCCTGCAGGATGGCTTGCCCTTCAATTTGCGTGCCGTTTAGGTGGGTTCCGTTACGGCTGCCGAGATCATGCAGGGTGTAACGGCCGTCTTCCTGGGTAATTCGCACATGATGACGAGAAACTTGCCGCTCTGGTAGCACGATGTGGCAATCTGAGCCGCGCCCAATTAAAAAATCATCATTCTCAATTGTCCAGCGTTGACCAACTAATTGTCCTTCACGGGCAACTAAAACCGGATTTTCATTCATGGTACTCATCCCTCTCACTAGGAGTGATTGAATTTAACGATTTAACTGGGTAATAAAAATCCTCTCCCTGTCACGCCCGCCTGCGCGGGCGTCCACTGGTTTCCCGCCTGCGCGGGAAAGACAATCTTATTACCTCTTTATTTTGTAAAGTCTAATCACTCTCAGCCAAATGTGAAAATTGGAGATTGTGCCCCCAATCTCTTGAAAACATTGTTGTTCCAGATCATGCGTCCAGTATACAATAAACGCATGTTTGCTACCCTTGATGCAGGTGTTATTTTACGTGAACGTTACAAGCTGACCAACATTGTGGGCCAGGGCGGCATGGGCAGCGTTTACCGTGCCGAGGATTTGCGTTTGCCTGGCCGGTTGTGTGCCATCAAAGAAGTTCAGCCCGATGCCAACGCAGATGACACGTACCGAGAGCAAGCACAGACACAATTTTTACAGGAAGCCAGTATTTTAGCCCAACTTGACCATCCAAGCCTGCCTAAAGTGTCTGATTTTTTCACCGAAAACGGCCGTGATTATCTGGTCATGGATTTTGTAACGGGCAAAGATTTGCGTCAACTGCTGCAGGAAAACAAGGGACCGTTATCTGAAGATAAGATTTTGGATTGGGCTGAACAAATAATTGATGCACTAGCTTACCTGCATCGGCAAACCCCACCCGTGCTGCACCGAGACATTAAGCCCGCTAACATTAAGCTGACGCTGGATAATCGTATTAAATTGGTGGATTTTGGGTTGGTGAAGGTGATGTCCACCGATGATGAGCGCACCATTACGGTCGTGCAAGGGCGGGGCACGGCACTGTACACGCCTCTGGAGCAGTACGGCGGCGACGGTAGCCACACCGACGTGCGTTCTGATATTTATGCGCTGGGCGCGACGTTTTATCACTTACTGACAGATTATCCGCCCCCAGATGCCAAGGCCCGCTTTTTGAACCCAGCTTCGCTGCCGCCACCGGAGCAGCTCAATGAAGCTGTGTCGCCTCACGTTTCTGACGCCATTCAGTGGGCGATGGAGATGCACCCGGATGAACGGCCGTCTAACGTCGAGCTGTTTCGGCAAGTCTTTTTTGGCTTACAGTCGCGCCCCGGCACCAAATTGCCGAATCCCAGCCCCCTTGGTTTGGGCGCTGCACTGCGGGCTAACTGGCTACTGCTGCTGGCTGCATTTTTGCTCTTTATTGTTGCCGTTTTGTTAACCATTGTCTGAGGAAAACTGTTTGAGCTGCCCTAGATGCTTTGCCAAAACAGACCAAATTAAGCATGGTTTTACCGCCGCTGGCAGCCAGCGCATGCACTGTAAAAAGTGCGGTTGCCGCTACACGCCAAATCCGCAAGAGCAAGGGTACGATGAAGAAGTACGCCACCAAGCGCTGGCGCTCCATTTGGAGGGGTTGAGCTTGCGCCTGATTGGGCGTTTGCTGGCGGTAAACCACCAAACAGTGGCCAACTGGATTAACGCTTATGCTAACTATCTGCCGCCTGATCTACCACCCAGCATTTTAGAATTGGCCGCTTTAGATGGTAATTTGGCAGATATTTTGGCTCTGGAAGACGAATAGAAGAGCAAACACCACGCTTTTAGACATTTTTATAAAATCTTTTGACAGTGGTGAAAACGGCCGTTATAGTTGCTCATCCTCTTTTAGGATTTTGTGTGAACTAGCAAAACCAACACAAGTTTACAAGTCAAGTTTACAAGTAGTGTAGCCCCAATTGAGTGAAGGAAACGGCCGTTCAGACGGTAATTGTTTGTGTGCGTGAAGATAAACCCAACCCTTCACGCTTCATATTTTCAAGGAGATACAAATGGCAAGTGTAAGTTATCGGCATGTGTACAAGCGTTACGGCGACGTCACCGTGGTGACAGACCTGAGCATGGAAATTGCAGACAAAGAGTTTGTGGTTTTTGTTGGCCCTTCCGGCTGCGGTAAATCCACCAACCTGCGGATGCTTGCAGGTTTGGAAGAGATCACCGAAGGTGAAATTCTCATTGGTGACCGCGTGGTGAATGATGTTCCTCCTAAAGATCGAGACATTGCCATGGTTTTCCAAAGCTACGCTTTGTACCCGCACATGTCTGTATACGACAACATGGCCTTTGGTCTGAAACTGCGTAAGACCCCTAAAGCAGAAATTGACAAGCGCGTTAAAGAAGCTGCGGACATATTGGGCTTGGCTCAATTGCTTGACCGAAAACCCAAAGCATTGTCTGGTGGTCAGCGGCAGCGTGTGGCTGTAGGGCGCGCCATTGTTCGTGAACCCGCTGTTTTCTTGATGGATGAACCGCTGTCTAACCTGGACGCCAAGCTGCGCGTTACGGCTCGCGCCGAAATCAGCAAGCTGCACAAGCGGCTGGGCACCACCTTCATCTATGTGACCCATGACCAGGTAGAAGCGATGACGATGGGTGACCGCATTGCAGTATTGAGCGATGGCAAATTGATGCAGATCGACTCCCCACGTAATCTGTATAACGTTCCGGATAATGTTTTTGTGGCCGGTTTCATTGGCAGCCCCAGCATGAACTTCTTCGATGCCACGCTGATTGGTGAAGAAGGGAATCTGTATGTTGATACTGGCGACTTCCGCGTTCAGGTTCCAGAAGATCGCAAGCAGGCGTATGACAGCCATGTAGGCAAAGAAATTATTTTCGGTGTGCGCCCAGAGCATGTACATGCGCCCGAATTTGCCCCGCCGAGCATTCAGGCTGCACCGATGGAAGCAACGGTTGAAGTTGTTGAACTGTTGGGTCATGAGCAACATCTGTTCCTCAATTCTGGTCGCAACAGCTTAGTTGCTACGGTTGACACTCGCATGAGCGTTGGCTTTGGCAACAAGATTGGTCTGGTGATGGACATGAGCAACATGCACATCTTCGATAAGAATACGGAAGAGGCCATTCGCTAAGTTAGTTGTTTAATTGAAACGGCCGTCTCCCAACAACTGGGAGGCGGCTTTTTTGTTTGTCACAGAGGAATTAGAGAAATGCTATTTCTCATTTCTCTCCGTGCACTCTGTGGCTAAATTAGAAAGTTATGCCTGAAGCAAAACGAATGGTGGGGGAGTGGTTCCCGGTGCAATTTGTGTGGAAGCTGCCAGACGGCGACTTTATTCGTGCGGTGTTCCGGGCTGTGATCCTGGATACGATTCCAGCAGCGGACAAATATTTAGTGCGCCTAGATGAGTTATTGGCCGGACGGCAGGAAAGCAAAGACGGGGAGATGCGCCCAAAAGAGGCGATGACAATTCCTTACTGGGTGCTAGTGCGCGAAATTATTGGGAATCAGGTAACGCTAGCCTACGAGGTGGAAGACGGCCGTCCGCTGCACATGCGCCTTACCACCCTCGTTGGCGAACACGACTTCTTCACCCGCTACAACCAGTACAAGCGTCAGTAATCGATTTTACCGTTCACCGTTTACTGTTCACTGGCATTCTGTGTTTGAATGATGATGGGTTGCAGGGCTGCCTGCGCTTGGTCCACACCTTTCTTGATAGATTGCAGGCGCGAAAGCTGGTCGTGCCAAAAGCCAGAGCCAGCGCTAGCGGCCAGACCCGTCAGGATAATTCCCGCTGATAGCCGATGATTGTTAAGCCCATAGCGTAAGAAAAAGTCATAATCCAGGATGGTCAATTTTAAGAAGTTGGCATCGGCTGGGAATAAATCCTGGAGCAAATCGGCTGAATCAATTTGCAGCATTAAGGCCAAAAAGATGCCAATAAGCACCGAAAGAAAGCGAGTGCGGCGGATGCGTTTGCTTTCCAGTTCTTTATCGTATCGTTCCAGGTCTACCAGCTTGGCGGCGGCGTGGGTGCTGTCTTTTATGTGTGGATCGTAGGTTTTGGGGGTGAGCATGGGGTCTTGGATTCTGGGGGTGCGGATGAGCAGTCGCTTGAACCAGTTGACAAAGGTGCGCCATAGTTGCCCGATTCCACTGCGAACCTGGTCTCGCTGCTGTTCAAGTTCTGCTAAAAAGCGGTTGAGCGATTCCAGATAAACGTCGGTGCCACGATAGGTGCGTAGATTTTCTAGATATTCTTTGAACTGTTCGGTAAGCTGATTTTGCAATTTTTCTGGCAGGCCAAAGGCTAAAATTTGGGGTTCTAGCTGATTTTCATACACAGAGAGGGCTGTTTCGTAGCTTTCTTCTTGCAGGCTGTTGAAGTAGGCGCGGGTCCAGGCAGTAACGCCATCGGCCACTTCGCCAGTGACCAGGGTGGCGGTGGCTTGGTAAAGTTGTTCGGCGGTTACGGCCGTTGCCTGCCGCGCCAACCGATCAATCGCCCGGTGTGCCTTCTCTACCAAATCACCCCGCTTCAGCGCCACTTGCACCGCTTTGCCCAACGAGGTGGTGGTGTCAATTTGAGCCACTACTTGGTCTAGCTGTGCCTGGGTCACTTCCTTCGCTTGGCCGATTTGGTCATTCCCAATATTCTCCAGACCAGCGGCGGCAAGAGCGGCCGTAAACTCTTTTTGTCGCAGGTGATTCACCACAGCCTCCGCCGTGAATGCCGGTTCCAGCAGCTTGTTGAGCTGGGCAATTTGCTTCTCGATTTTTAGCTTGGCTTCGGCCGAAACGCCCAAATCTTCTAGCTGGCCAGGTAAAAACGCCTGGTATTCGGCCAATGTTTTGCGCGAATTGGGCTGGCTTTTTAAGCCAAGCGGCTTGCCCAAAATTCCCTTGAAAATGTCTACCACAATTTCTGTGCCGATGGCCATGGTAAACATGGTGACCACATACACGCCAAGCGTGGCGAAAATGGCGCCAACGCCCTCAAAGAAGGAGTCGCCAGGGTTGGTTTGGGTTTCTTCTTCGGCTGGTTCATCTTGCAAGGCTGTGACGGTATTGCTAGGCAATGGCAGTGGGGCATCGGCGCGGGCCAGGGGGGTGAGGATGCTCATCAACAAAAAGAGAATTAGCAGAGCCAGAACAGAAATGTAGGTGCGGGGCATGGGACTTCTCCAATGGAAATTATGAATTATGAAGGAAAAATGTAACCGTTCAGTCCCTCTGGAGACTTTTGAAGTTTTCAGGCTAATTTGTGACGATTGCTAGAGGTGCAAACTTCAAAAGTCTGAACGCTTACGGAAAAATTATGAAAATCTGCGTAATTTGCGGATTTTATTCATCGTCGTCGGCACAACCGCGAGGTCAAAGTGAACCAAACAGGCGGCGCCAGAGGTTGGTTTGCAGTCGGTTTTGTGGATCGACCTGTTGCTTAAGTGCCACAAATTTTTGGATTGTTTCTTCACCTAGGTAAGCTTGGGCAACGGCAGGGCGTAGGGTACTGTCTTTGGCCAGGTAGAAACGGCCGTTTGCCGCCAACACTATCTCATCCAACTCTTTAGCCAGTGAGACCATCCGCGCCCGGTTGCGCCGCGTAATGCGGAAATCCATCGCCAGCGAGTAGCCATCTAGCCCGTGGGTTAGCCAAAATGGGTCTGGCCGATGCCGCTTCATGACGGTGAGGAAGTTGGGCAAGCGGCGCTGCTGGCAAAGTTGCAAAATTTGGCTGAAGGCTGCTTCTGCGTTCTCGGCGGGGATGAAGGGCTGGTACTGAATCAGTCCGCCGGGGCCGAACGGTTTTTTCCAGTCGAGCGAGTCGAGCAAAAAGTGAAAGTGGGCGTGGGGTTCCCGGTATTTTGCGCCATCCCGCAGGCGGGCGGCATAAAATTTGCCAATGTTCACAAAGCGCATCCCGAAGTTGTTCCAGAACGGCCGTTGCAACCGCCACAGCGCCGAACGCGGGAAAAAGCCCATAATCTCTGGCGGAATCTGTTGTGTTTCCAGGCGCAACGTTTGCTGCGGATTGGGGTCTTCGCCCGGTTTTAGGTAAATGCCCCGGTGCAGTTCACTGCGCCCCAGCCGCTTGCCCTTGCTGAAGGCATCTAGCCAGCCCACCAGATAATCGGAGTTGTGGAGATAATCTTCAAACCACTGCATGGTTGTGCTTAGATTTGGTTTGGTAAGTGCTTCGACGGCCAGCAGGCCGGAGTAGACGCGCTTGAGGTGCAGGGTGAGGCTGGTGAAGCAGCCCAACAGGCCACAGCCCCCAATAGCGGCGTGGAAGAGATCGCTGTTCTGCTCGCGGCTGCACGTTTTTATTTCGCCGTTGGGCAGCATCAGGTCAAATTCGTAAATGTGGTCGCCAAAGGTACCCACTTTCCAGGCATTTTTGCCATGTACGTTCATGGCCGCCCCGCCACCGACGGTGATTTTGGCCGTGCCAGTGGCCACTGGCACCCACCAACCATCTTGAATCACGTATTCCCAGACGCGCTTGAGGGTAACGCCGGGTTCAACTTGGATACGGCCGTTTTCCGGGTCCCAGTCCAAAATGCGATTCATTCGGGTTAGGTCTAGCAGAATGCTTTCATCGTTCATGGCCGCATCGCCGTAGCTATTGCCGCCCCCCCTGAAGCCAACGGTACGGCCGTTTTGGGCTGCCCACTGGAAAATCTCACGGAGCTGTGCCACCGTGCTGGGGCGATACAGATACGCCATGCCGCTGTTCGCGCCCCCCCAACCAGCTACTGCCTCTAAACGTTCCGCTGGTAAAGGAAGTTGCGTTTGAATGTCTGTCTCGTGTTGAATATTTTCTTCTATCATGTGAGTTGATTGTTATTTGATTGGACACAGTCACTGTTTATCTGTGTCCAAAATTTTAGAAGCTGAGTCGCCGGAAGATGATGGAGGGGATGTGGCGGATGATGAGGCCAACTAGCCCCCAGCGGGCGGGCACGTACACCGTTTGCTTGCGTCGTCTGGCCGCTTTGTGAATTTGAACGGCCGCTTCCTGCGGCGAGATCACCCAGAACGGTTTAGCTGCATTTTCAGCCAGCAACACGGTGTCTACGTAGCCCGGTTTGATGGTGGTGACGCTGACGCCATGCCTCGTGAGGCGGTTCCGCAGCGATTCCAGGTAGGTGGCGAAGCCTGCTTTGCTGGTGTTGTACACTGGTGAGCCAACGCGCCCCCGGTCGCCAGCGATGGAGCCGATGCCCACAATTTGCCCTTGCTTGGCGCGCTCAAAGCGGAGTGCGGCCTGGTTGAGCCAAGCAATGGCTCCTAGCAAGTTCACTTCAAGCATTTTACGGTCTTTCTCAAAGTTGTATTCATCTACAGTTACTGGGGGCTGGACGCCTGCGTTGTAGATGATCATGTCTAGCCCGCCCAGCGCCTGCACGATGGTTTGGAAGAGGCTAGGGATTTCATCGTAGTTGGTAACGTTGTGACTGTAGGGGAGGACGGTTTGGGGCGCAACGGCCGTATTTACCAAATCGCTTAATTCTTGTAGCTTCGCCTCGCGCCGGGCCACGGCAGCCACTCGGTAGCCACTGTGCGCCAACTCTCGCACCAGCGCTGCCCCAATACCCGATGAGGCGCCCACAACGATGGCGCGTTTTTGTGGTTCTAAAGGACGGGTAGGGGGAGGTGTAGAGTTTGTTGATGTCATAAAAATTTGATTGCCTTATTTTGTGTGCGTGTTTGTTCACTGAGTACGTGGCATTTTACCACAAGAAAGTCACTAAATTCCCGACTGGATCACATCGCTTCCCCGGTTGCCGCCGTGCTTGTAGACGGCCGCCATGGCACCATGTGATTCCAGCGCTAGCTGGCGGGGATCGTCTTCTGGGGCGGGGTGGACTGTTCGCAGCAGGAACAGCCGTGCCTTGACTGGTTCTGGACGGCTAGCAAAACGCCAAACGGCCGTTAGCAAATGCTCATCCCGCCAAAACACAATATCCAAAGGCTCGTAAATGAATACCGCTGGGATGAACGCCGCACCGCCTGCCTGGGCAATCTCAAATGCACCATAGCGAAACGGTTTTAGCTCGTCGGGCGGCTGGTAAATGCCACCCTCCGGGAATAGCGCCACCGCTGGAAAGGTACGCAGCTGCGCCAGGGCATCTCGCGCTTTCTCCCGCGAATCTTTGTCTTCTCGTTTTACAAAAACCGTATCCACCGCTCGCGCTACCCAGCCGACAAACGGCCAGTTGGCAATCTCTGCTTTGCTCACAAAGCGCAGCGGAAAAATGCTTATGAGCAGGATAATATCTAAAAATGAGAGATGGTTGGGAAAGATAAAGCCATCATGCTGCCTGATTCGTTCTGCTTCCAGGGCGGTAAATTGCACATTGAATAGCGGCAGCATCAGGCGGCAAAAGGTGGGCAGCAGCCAGGCAGAGAGCCGAGCACCCTTAATGCGAACGGGGATCCAGGCCGTGGCCAGCACCAGCAGCGTGATGAGAATGAGCATGATAAAGACAATGATGAGTCGGCTGGTGCCGCGAATAAATCTCATGAATCTTCTCACTCGGTTGGGTAGAGTACGGCCGTTAATTCCCCATGCACCTTTTCTGCCAATGCAACTGGGTCGTCTTCCGGGGTGGGATGATGTGGTTCCAGCGGGGCTAAATTCACCACAATTTTCTCTGGCTGGCTAGCCAATCGCCAGGCGGCCTTGAGCAAATTCTCCTTTCGATGCCAAATAGCAACTTCCAGATTGCTAAAGGTAGCAGCGATGGGCAAAAAGGCAAAACAACCCTGCGTTACAATCTCAAACGCGCCGTAGCGGAACGGCAGCAGCGCATCGCCAGGGCCGCGCTTGCCTTCCGGGAAGATGGTGATGGGTGGGAATGTTTCGACTTTTGTTAGCGCCTGGCGTGCTTCCTGGCGGGATTGCTTGTCGCCGCGCTGCACAAATACACAGCCAATGGCGGCGGCAATAATGCCCACTGCTGGCCATTCCCGAATTTCTGCTTTAGCCAAAAAGCGCGTGGGCATCACGGCGTATAGAGCCAAAACCTCCACATAAGAGAGGTGGTTGGGGAAAAAGAAGCCATCAAATCCTTGCAGCTTTTCTTTTTCTGGGCAGATAACGCGCACGTTCAATATCCACAAAATGGATTTTACCATGACCTGAGCCAGCCGCAGCGACAGGGGGACTTTTTTGATGGTTACGGGCAAAAAGGAGCCAATAATAATGAGAACAGCAAAAGAGGATAAGATGAGTGCAGAAAGTGAGAGCCGATAATATCCGCGAATAAATGACATGGGCAAACCTTCAAAATACGCTACAAGAGATAGATGGGATTGCTATAAATCCAGCCGCGTTCCTGCCCTTTGAACGGGAGGGTGCATTCCACGCGATACGCGCCTGGTTCGGTGGGGATGTGGGTAAGATGAGTATCGTTGTCTATGCTGGCGACCAGCTTACCATGCCGGATGAGGCGGATGTTGCAGCGGGTGGGGGTGCTAATTTGCAGCGTTGCGCCCGCATCCAACTGAACAGCTTCGCCCATGATTCCTTTGCTTTTGCTGGCAGCACTAAAGCGAAACCCTTTCGTGTTGTGGGGCATATCGTACCCTACCCAACTATTGCCTTTGCCAATGGCGCGGAGGATCATCTGTTTGTCTTGGATGAGGTCGCCAGTTAACGGCCGTTCCAACAAAATGTGGGTATTCACAGCGCGGAATAGGTATTCGTAGGGGAAGATGATGCGCTTAAACGGCCCCATGCTCATGGGGGTGGCGTGGGCGTCGCTGTTGCCAACGGCCGTAATTCGTTTCCCTTGCGCCAATAACTCATCCCATAGTGCCAGCGTGCGCGGCTCTGGCCCTACCACGTACTTCTCTGGGTTAAAGGCGAGGCGAACGGCCGTTAGCTTATCGAGCAGTTCAATTTGTATGGGCAGCCTGTCTAAGGCGTGAACCAACGCGTTGATGAAGCTGGACATGTAGTTCCAGATTTCCAGACCGGTGAAATTTTCTACGGGCCAATCGTGCCAGCCCAGGTTGGGGTAGGGGAAGAGGCGGCAATCGTGTTCATGGGGATGAGCCAGGAAGCTGTAGCCGCCTCGTTCGTTGACGGCATCAATAAGCTGTTGCGGGTTGGGGGCGCAGGCGGCCAGTTCTGCCTCTGCGCCGTACACTAGCAGGTGGCTGGCTTGCGGCTCCCGCCGCACATTGTGGATTTCTTCGCCGGTGAGTAAGAGAATACGGCCGCTATCATCCCCGTAATACCCTTCCACCCCATTCACCCACACATTGTGGTCCGTCACGATGATGAAATCCAGCCCGGCGGCAATTGCATCTTCCGCAATGCCCGCGTGCCATTTTTCCCCGTCGCTGTACAGGGTGTGCATGTGCATGTTGCCGACAGCGTGAAAATAACCGTCTTGTTTCTCCATTGCTCTCTTCCTCCGTCCACCATGATGGACGTCGCAATGCTATCATTTTCAACGCGGTTTTCCAAGTTCACGAGCCGTTGATTAGGAGGTAGATAGACGAAAAAAGCCTCCTGCACCAGCAGAAGGCTTCATTAAAATGCCAAAGTCTAAATAGGGGCGACTGTACGCCGCCCCTATTTTATTTGTGTGAGAATGGTTCACTTTTAAAAGCTGAACCATTCTCAAGTCAGAATTACGGAGCAGTCACAAACTGGTAATCGGACAGGCTAGGCAGGGCTACCAGTTTCGAGACAGCGACGACCTCAAGGCGGTTGGAGCCTTCGGCCAGGGCGTCGGTGGTTTCACTGCTTAGCACCACCTCCCACAGACCGTCCTCAACGGCCGTAGCCATGCCAGCTTCCACTTGCACGCCGGTTGAGTCGAACAACAGGTAGGTGACGCCCTCGATGTCGTCCATTGGGTATGCTTCGCCAAAGGCGTCAACGAAGACCTCGAAGACAGCTTCATCGCCAATGGTAACACGGCTGGGACCGTCAATTTCCACTTCGGCAATGGCCGGGTCTGCAAAACCGGCAAAGCGGTTGGCCGGGTCCGGGTGCGCTTCGTAGCGTTGCAGGATGGCCTGGCTCTCCACGGGGAAGACGCCTTGCAGGAAGTAGATGTTGGTGCCCAGATAGTAGTGGCCGTAGCGGCGGGCGAACTCAGCCAGATTGGCGTAGCGTGCTGCAGCCTCATCCTCGGTGATGAATTGGCTCAGGGTGGGGGCGTAGGGGATGAAGTTTTCTTCACTGGCTGTTGTCAGTTCTCCAGCGAAGATAGCCAGCGACGGACCGGCGATCATGTTGGTGCGCTCAATTTCGTTGGCTTCGGCCTTGTCGGGCGTGAAGGCGAAGCTGCCGTTACCCTCACCGCGCAGCATCAGCGACATGTTGTGCCAAGCCGCATCGCCAAAGCCGTAGGCTTCGCCGCCACCGGAACCGGGCCACCAGGTAATGACCATGTTCTCAGCGTCCAGGCTGGCGTTATCGGCGTAATGCTCGATGACTAGCGGGTCGGTGGAGACGACGCGCACGCCCTTAAACGAGGAGAGGAACTGATCCAGGGTGGGTACTAGGGATTCGTCGTAGTAGGGACTGTCGGGATTTGCCAAGTCGAAGGTGACGATCATACCCATCACGAAGTCGGCGGCACTCATCGGGCTGCCATCATGCCAAGTAATGGTATCGAACATATCTTCGGGATAGTAGCTGGTGCTCTTGAAAACGGCCGTTTGCGGTTCACTGTACACTTCGCCCGCCGTCAGGAAGACCTGATTTTCGGCATCCCAGGCAACCCAGGCGTCGTCAGGCACAACGATTTCCGGCGCGGTAGAGAACTCTACCCAGTCATAGGTGACGCCAGCCGGGAAGTTTTCATTTACAACGACTTCGGCGCGCTCGAGGCGGCCAGGGATGCCCAGACCAGTATTGGGATCGGCGTAAACGGCCTGTTCACCGACGGCACGTTTAACCATATTGTCGAACACCCAATTGGAGCCGCCAATCGGGTTCCACGGTTCGGTAAAGACGCTGGGCAGACCAATCGTCATAGAGCCGCCCACTTCGTCGGCAAAGCGCACTGTCTTGGCCCACAGACCTGCGCCGCTGACACCGGCCGCTAAGTCTGTGGAGACGGAGATGTTTGCATTGTACGGCACTAATGTAGTACGGCTGGTCACCCAGACGCGCGTGGCCAGTTCGTTGGCTAGCGGTAGCGCCTGGCGGAACAGCTCGGCGCGTTCTTCCAGGTTGGCGAAATCATTGTTGAACAGGCGCAGGGACAGCTCGTCCAGTTCGGGAGAGGGTTCAAAGACCTGCCACGACGGCCACGGCACGCCGCGTGGCGTGTAGTAGAAGTCGAAGTTGGTGCCGTCATCGCGGCCAATGGCGGTTTGGCTCCAGCCGCCGGTGTACCAGTTCCACTGGCATTCAGCCGGATCGGAGCTGATCCATAACGGACTCAGTTCGCCAGAGGTGCGTTCCAGACGCTCCACCGTAAAGCCCAGATCTTCAAGCTGGTTGGCAAAGTAATTGCCAATTTCCAGACGGGTGTCCTCGATCCGGATGAGACCGATGACGCTGACCGGTTCACCATTGTAGGTCCAGAGGCCGTCAACCAGTTCTGCACCTAATGCTTCCATTTCTGCGTTGACCACTTCGCGGGCGCGTTCGAGGTTGTAGGCGTATTCGGCTTCCAGGGCGCGAATTTCGGCGGCGAAGCGGCTGCGGTCGGCGCTGGCTTCGCGGATAACGGTGTATTTGGGCACGGCTAGACCGGCATACAGTTCATCGGCGACGTAGTCGCGGTCAATGGCCCAGTTCATGGCTTCGCGGATTTGCTGATTCTGAAAGGGATTGAGGACGCTTTCGTCGGCGCAGGTGCCGTTGTTGAAGAGGATTTCATCGAAGAGGCCGAATTGGGTAACGGCCGTGACGTTGTCGGCGCTGTTAATGGCCTGTACTGCCGCCGCGCCGCCGATGTCGTCGGCGTACATGTCTATGTCCTCAGCCGCCAGGCGGGCCACGGCTGAATCCTGGTTGGGCTCCTCGACGAAGACGATAGTGTCCAGCCAACTGCCTGTGCGATTCATCTCTTCTTCGCTGGTGGGGTCAACAAGCACTTCTTCAACAACTGTAATCGTTTCGCCTTCAACAACACGGGTTACTTCAACTTCCACAGTCGTTGTGTCGCCTTCGACTTCGACAGTCTCGGTTTGGGTAACCACGCGAGTCACCTCGATTGTGGTTGGCTCGGCGCTGGTGCAAGCGGCGAGCACAAAGCCCACCAGCAGAAGCACAACGCCTATCATAAACCATTTCCGTTTCATAATTGATTCTCCTTTGGGTGTGTGAGACATTTTTTTCGGGATTGTGCCGGGGCGGCGCTGAAGTGGCCGGCCTGCGCCGTTTCCGACACGCCTGCATTATAACTAAGTGGCTTAAAAGTGTCAATATAGTGACATAATAAGGTATTAAGCGTGTCTTTTTGGTATATTGAGGGTGCTTGTGGGCTGTACCAGGACGCCGAAACGTATCGTTTGGCAGCTGAAATAGCGGCGATGGGTGGGTGGAAACGGCCGTTTCTCATCTACCTAAACTTGCATAAAATACCTCGCGCCGGATAATCCCCAATCTGGCTATGCTTTCACGATTATTGCAAAGACTCCGTACGGTGGTGCCGTGGCAGCGCACGCTGGCCATTATGTTTGTGGCTCAGTTGCTTACGGCCGTTGGCTTCTCCGTCATCTTCCCCTTTCTATCCCTCTACGTGACCGACCTCGGCAGCCAGCGTGGGTTCAGTGTGGAATTTCTAGCTGGTGCGGTTTTCTCTGCTCAGGCGCTGACGATGATGATTGCATCGCCGTTTTGGGGGGCGGTGGCAGATCGCTACGGCCGTAAGCTCATGGTGCAACGCGCGATGTTTGGCGGGGCAATCATCATGTTGCTGATGGGTTTTGTGCGCTCTGGCGAGGAGCTGGTGCTGCTGCGCGGTTTGCAAGGCATGATCACCGGCACGGTGGCTGCCTCCAACGCCCTCATCGCCTCCGTTGCCCCGCGTGAGCGCAGCGGTTACGCCATGGGGCTGCTACTCATGGGCCAAACAACGGGCATTGCCATCGGCCCGTTGATTGGCGGCGTGCTGGCCGACGCCTTTGGCTATCGGCTAACTTTTGTGCTGACGTCAGCATTGCTGCTGGTAGGAGGCTTGCTGGTTTCCAGAGGGGTCGAGGAGCATTTTGCCCCGCGTAAAAAAAGTGCCAAAGCGCGACCATCCATCCTAGCCGACTGGCGACACGTTTTTCAGGCAGATGGCGTGATTCTGGCCTATGCGCTGCGTTTTTTAGCCAATTTGGGTCGGGTCATCCTGACGCCTTTTGCACCGCTGTTCATCGCCACGCTGCTGGTAGACAGCAATCGGCTCAACACCGTGACCGGGTTGGTTATTGCAGTTTCGGCGGGGGCGGGGACGATTACGGCCGTTTACCTCGGCCGCCTGGGTGACAAAATTGGGCACGGGCCGGTGCTCAAATGGAGTGCGCTGGCGGCGGGGCTGCTCTTTTTGCCCCAAAGTTTGGTCACGACGGCGTGGCAGCTACTTATTTTGCAAGCGCTCACGGGCGCGGCGGCGGGCGGTATCATTCCTTCAATTAGCGCTTTGCTGGCTCGCTACACCCAGCCCGGTGAGGAAGGCAGCGTCTACGGCATAGACAACTCGATTGTCGCTGCTTCCAGAGCGGCCGCGCCGCTGGTTGGCTCTGGCGTTGCCTTTTGGTTTGATCTACGAGCGACCTTTGTGACGACAGCCGTTGTCTTTTTGCTAGTTGCCCTACTTTCATTTTGGCGGTTGCCCAGCCACGACCCCGCCCCGCTGCCAAATTTGGGTGACTAAGTAAGTACCTATCTGAATATTAGCCACAGAGAGTTTTGAGGCGAAGGTTCATTTCTTGAATTTCTCTTTTTCCTACTTCGGCTGGGCTCAGCACAAACCTGTGGTATTTGTTGGATAGATTCTAAGCTTGTTTGCGTAGTAAATCACAAAAGTATTTTGATGAAAAATGGGCCGCGAAATTGTGATTTACTCAAGTAAAAGCGGGAGAAATGGCTCTGTTTACTCCAAATTACTTTCCTGCTTTTACACGGCGCAGGCTGGATTTAACCTGCCGCCACCGCTTTTTAACCGGGTTCACATCTTCCGCCTCGATGGGGGAACGGCCGTACCGCGCTTCCAAAAACGCATCCGTCAGAGCCTTTACATCTTCTTCCGCTTCCGGCCAATTTTCTTTTAAATCCTCGGCAAACTCCAGGGGTGTTTCTGCTTTTTCACGCGCCACGCCTTTGTCTGAAGCGCGTTTAATGGTAGAGAGGTAAAAGTAGCGAATTTGTTCGCGGGGCGAAAGGGCATTGATGCGAATAAAACGCCAGGGGGGCTTGCTGCCATCTTCGCGCTCCTTTGGTTCCCGCTGCAGACGGGTGCGGACGGCTTGCTGCCAATCCTGCACCTGGCTACCTGCTTCGCGCCACCGAATTAGCAGCCATGCCAAAAGCCGCCGCCACCAACTTTGCAGAACGGCCGTATTCATCGTCACCCCCCGCTCGCGCAAGAAAAAGCTAATCGCCATCACGCTCATCACGATGGCCACCGCCCAGAAGAGCGAACTGGTGATGAGACCGACATCAATAGGGGAAGGTGGCAGGGCAGACGGGATAGGCATGGGGGAGGGGGTGGGGATAGGCGGAAGGGTCGGCTGCACCAAAGGCTCAGCGGTTTCAGGTTGCGGTTCCCCCGCAAACAGAGACAGGAAAAGCGCCAGCAGGGTGGAAAATAGTGAAATAATGAAGCCAGCAACGGCCGTTACCCCCAGCAAAATACCGTTTAAAATGTTGCTAATGGCAAAGGTGGAGCCAATGGGCAAAAAAGCAGCAATGAGGGCAATGCTGCCCAGCAGCCACAGCGTGTACCGATGCCAACTTTTTTCTACCTGCCCAACGCGTTTTACCCCATTGATGAGCCAGCGGGCATTCATAGCTGCTAGTTGCGCCTGGCTAAGCAAAGTAAATCCTGCCAAAAAATAAATGATCAAAAAGGTGAGTAGCTCCGGGCGCAATTCTAACCGGATTATGTTTAGCGGCGAGTCGCTGTTGATGTTAATCAGATCGAAGCCGCTCATTGAGGTGACCGCCGCTAAAATGACGGCGCCAATAATCCACAGGCGGAAAAACGAGAGAACAATTTCGCCACGGTTGGTACGCACTGGCTTGTCGCTGGCGCTCCGGTGGGAAGGAAGTTGAGAATAGTAATAAACTTCGGCCTGGTCAATTGACAGCTCTGTGTAGGTGATGCCTAAGCGAGTTGCCCAATTCCAGGCGGCCAACGCAAGTATGCCACCCCAGATTAGTTTGCTATCTAAAAGCAGCAGCTGTGGTGAGCGCAAGATGGACGGTAAATCGGCCCACTGCGGCCAATTTCCAGCTATTACCCAAGTAAAAAGCCGCAGCAGCAAAAATAGCAGCAGCAGCTCGGCCGCACGGTAGGCTGTGTGGTTGAGCAGTCGTCGCTCTGGCTGTTGCAGCCAGAGGGTTGTGTAGCAGCCTTCTAGGGTGACAAAGAGGATGAAAAGGCTAAATGGCAACCAACCATCGCTTTCGGTAATGATTTCTGTAAGAACCAAGATGGCAGAAAAGAGGGCTGTGATAAGAAGTGAAATCAAGATTGGCTGAATGATGGTGCGGGACCATTTGTTGGTGATAAATGCCAGCCGGGGGTCATCTATTGACAAGAAAACATCTTGGGTCTTATCGGGCTGTCTTTCGGCAGCTTTCAGGCTCATTGGGCACCCCCGACGTTATAAGGCCGTCGCCAACGATCCAAATCGCGCGGGGTATGCACATTGTAGGCGGCAAAGCCCAGCCGCCGGGCGCGTTCCCGCACCAAGCCAAATTCATGTGTTGGTTCTATGGCGATGAGGATGGGATTGAACCCGGCGCGCACCAGCCGATGCAAACTTTGGCACGTTTCTTCACTACCATTGGCGGTGATGGCCAAAATGGTGACGCCCCAGTTCAGGTGCATACAGGCGGTGCTGGCCCACTCGGTAAACCCAACTGTTTCTTCCGCTTCAATGCGAGCCAGTCGCTCCAAAATTTTAATGAGGTGAGGACGGCCGTTCCGGGGCGGAATGGCAGCGGGCATGAAGGCTGCTGGCTCGGCCTGAATTTCGGCGTGGCTGGGGCGCAGCAGCCGCCCGGTTGCTTCATCAAAGCCGTGCTGCTGGCTGGCTAGGGGGTCAATACCGTTGGTGATGAGCCCCACACTTTGCCGCTGATTTACCAAATGTGCCGCTAGCGACGCTGCCACTTCGATGCCCCACTCGGCTACGTCTTTGCGATTGCCAAAGGTGTAGTCGGGCGTGTGTAAGTTGAGGAGGACGGCCGTTTCTAACGAAATCGCTGGTTGAAACGTCTTCACCATCAAATGTTGGGTGTGGGCGCTGGCCTTCCAATTAATTTGTCGGATCGTATCGCCAGAGCGGAAGTCGCGGATACCCATTGGGCGGGCGGGGTCTTCAAACAGCCGCTGGTGGCTAGCGATGGTGCCAAACGGCAGGCGTGAGGGCAGCCCAAGCTGCGTCAGCGGCGTGATGCGCGGGTAGATAGTGAGGTGGTCGGCAGGCAAAAAGGCAACCTGCTCCGGATAAATGCCAAACAGATCACCCGTGGTGAGGCGAAGCGGGCCAAGTTGGTAATAGCCTCGGCGGCGGGCGATGATGGCGTATTGAAATTCGGCCTTTTCATCTCGGCTTAAAGAGACCACCTGATGCAGCGGTTCGCCATGTTTTAGCTGGACTGCCACGCTTTCTTGTAGCTGAATCCAGGGGATTGGGAGACGGCCGTTGTTCGTCAGCTCGATGGTTACAGGCACTACCTCGCCCCAAAACGCCTGGCGGTCATAAACGCGGCGGCTGGTCAAATTTTTGATGGCGCGGGGCATCAACCAACGTCCCCAAGCGTAAATTCCCACGCTCACGTAAATCACGTAGAAAATAAAATCCACGCGCAAATAGAAGGCGATGAGCAACAGGATGATGATTAAGGCAGAGAAATTTCCCATTTGTTTTAGTGGCTGGTGGTTAATGGTTAGTTTAGACGCATAAACCAATCACTAGCGACCAGCCACTATCCCACTATTTACTCAAGTTCCCCAATATCCAGTGGCGTATCGGCCATGATCTCTTTGAGGATGCCTGCGTTGGTGTGGCCACGCAGGGCGCTTTCTGGGTGGATGAGGCAGCGGTGGGAGAGGATGGCGGGCGCCAGCTTTTTTACGTCGTCGGGCAAGGTGAAGTCACGTCCCTGAACGGCCGCATACGCCTGAATGCCCCGGTATAGGGCGTGGCTGCCGCGCGGGCTGGCTCCCAGAATAAGGTCTTTGTGCCGCCGCGTGGCAAAGGCCAGCCGCACAATGTAGTCGCGCACGGTGTCATCTACATGCACATCCCACACCTGCCGCGCCAGTTGGGGCAGGTCGTTGCCATCCACCACCTGCTGCAAGCTCTCAATGGGATGATCGCGACCCAGGTTGAGCAACATTTGGCTTTCGCTGGCTTCATCCAGGTAGCCCAGGCTCAACTTCATGAAGAAGCGGTCTAGCTGCGCCTCTGGCAGCGGGAACGTCCCCTCATATTCAACTGGATTTTGCGTGGCCAAGACGAAAAACGGCCGTTCCAACTGATGCGTCACCCCGTCCACCGTTACCTGCCGCTCGCCCATCGCTTCCAGCAGAGCCGACTGCGTGCGCGGCGTGGCCCGGTTGATCTCATCTGCCAGCAAAATATTGCTGAAAACGGGGCCAGGGACAAACGTGAAGCCCTGCTTTTGCTGGTCAAAAATGGAAACACCGGTCACGTCGTTGGGCAGCAGGTCGGGGGTGCATTGCAGCCGCTTGAACTGGATGCCCAAGCTCACGGCAAAGGCGCGTGCAAGCATCGTCTTGCCCACGCCAGGCACATCTTCCAGCAGCGTATGCCCTTCGCATAGCAAAGAGACGACCAGCAGCTCTAAATTCGGCCGTTTGCCGATGATCACATTTTCTACATTATCAAATAACGTCTGGGCGAAATCCTGAATTTCTTTCATTAGGGTTATTGTCCCTCATAAGTAGGTGGGTTTGCAAGTTAGTCAGTTCAGATTATAGGACTTTTCAGTAACCGCAATTTTAGGACGCGGACGAGCGCAGATTACAAGCAATTTTCCGCGTCATCTGCGCTCGTCCGCGTTCATCCGCGTCCTATTGGCTAGAAATGTGGGCATTTAAGAAACCTTGGTTCCGTTTAACATTCACTCGCCACTCTCAGACTCGTATGGCACAGGCAAGTAACGCGGCATAAAATAGCCGCAGCATGAAAATACCACTCGACACCGATTTTGACACCGATTTTGCCAACCAGATTGCCCAACTGGAAGCGTACAACAAGCATCATTATCGCCCCAACAGCTATTTGCACAAATGGTGGGCGCGACGCTGCGGCAGCACCTTCCGCCTGATTTTGAAGCAGCTTGTGGACGATGAGGCGCAGCGAAATTATTATGCACCGGGCGGCTTGGCTGGCAAAATCATTCTAGACCCGATGATGGGGGGAGGCACGACGCTGCATGAGGCGATTCGGCTAGGGGCGCACGTCATCGGGGCGGATTTGGAGCCAATTCCGGTGCTGCAGGCGCGTGCTACCTTAACACCAGTGGATATGGCAGCAATGGAGCAAGCGTATCAGGATTTTTACACCGCTTTGCGTCAGGCGGTTGCCCCGTTTTTTCAAACGAAATGTGCAGATTGTGGTGTAGAAACGGCCGTAAATTACACACTCTACGGGGTTCAAAGAAAATGTAACGGCCGTCCCGTTATCATGGTGGATTCGCTAGTGTTGCGAATTGAGAGTGACGGTTCAACTATCCAGCTTTGTCCGCGCTGCCATGCGGTTTTGGTGGATACGGCCGTTTGCCATTGCCACACAAACGACAAGCCGCCACTGCTGGAAAAAGGGAGCAAAACCTTTGCTGGCGAACCTGCCACGTTTGAGGATGATTTATCGTTGCCATTTTATCAGCGGTACAAACCGCTGGTTTTAGTCACCCGCTGCCCTCGCCAGAAAAAGCTAAAATTCAAAGTACCAGACGCAGATGATTTGGCACGTTTGGCACAGGCGGATGAATTGCGCCAGTCGCTGCCGTTTGATCACGCCGATTTTGCCATCGAGCCGGGACGAAAATCGCGGCAGCTTACGCTACGCGGCATTCACAACTACCTCGATCTCTTCTCCAGCCGCCAGCTTCTCTATTTGCACCACGCCGTTCAACTGCCGCCTCAATTCCCGGCTGAAATACGGCTCAATTTGGGGCTGCTGGTTTCAACCTCGTTGGAATTTAACTCGATGCTGTGCGGTTATAAAGGCAAAAACAAACGGCGGGCGGGTGCCATCCGGCACACCTTCTCCCACCATGCTTACTCACTCCCGTATACTGCGCTGGAGAACAATCCAGTTTACCCGCGTAAGGCATCCGGAACACTACAAAAGTTGTTTCAGTCGCGCATTCGCAACGGCCGTTCGTGGGCACAGCAGCCGCGCGAGCGAGTAATCCGTGAGCAGTTGTCGGTAAATAATAAGCAGAATTTTGTGGCGATTGTGGGGGAGCAGGATTGTGGAGTGGAGGTGGATTCCGTGAGGGAGATGACGCCGGAGAGCAGTCAGCGGTTTTTGCTGCTGCAAGGCTCTTCGACGCAGTTGGATTTGCCCGATGGTAGCGTGGATTTTATCGTGACCGATCCGCCTTATTTTGACAGCGTGCAGTATAGTGACTTGGCCGCCTTTTTCCGCGTGTGGCTGCGCCACCTGCTGCCAGATGCTGCCAATTGGGCCTACGACACGCAGCAGTCGGCGGTAGACCCGCACCAGCTAGACAGCGAAAGCCGCTACACGGAGTTGATGACGGGCATTTTTACGGAGTGCAGGCGGGTGTTGAAGGAAGATGGCAACGGCCGTTTCATCTTCACCTTTCACCATTGGAACCCCAAAGGGTGGGCGGCTCTCACGGTAGCGTTGCGGCAGGCAGGGTTTGCCCTGGTGAACCGGTACGTGGTGCATTCAGAAAGCCCAATCTCGGTACACATTTCTGGCATGAGAGCCTTGCTGCATGATGCGATTCTGGTCTTTGCTCCGGCAGAACGTGTGGATGTGGTTTGGGAACGGCCGTCCCAAATTAATCTCGCCGACAGCGAACAGTTTTGCTACGATTGCGGCACGTTTTTGGGATGGATTTTGCAGCAGGATGTGGGGGAAACGGCCGTGCTGCCGCTCTGGCAGGCGGCATTGGCCGATAGTTGAAACCGGAAAGGAAGCCACAGAGTACACAGAGGAAAAAGAGAAAAAACTCTTAAACCTCTGTGTTCTCTGTGGTAAAAAATCATCCAGCCAAAAAAGCTTCCATGTTGGCTTTACTGATGCGGTAGGCATTGCCAATCTTGCGGGCTTTCAGATCACCCGCTTCAATAGCCGCCACCACATCTTCGTAAGAAACCTGCAAAATTTCGGCCGCTTGGTGTGGGGTCATCACATCGGGCATGCCAGCACTGCCGCCAGACTCTGCTGGGGGTGCAGCTTGCGGTTGCTGTACTTGCTGTTGTTGCTGCTGATTTTGCATGCTTTGCATAGCAGCCATACCCATCGCGCCAAATCCAATTTCACCCATCGCACCGCCTCCTGCGGGGTTGTTCGCAGCATCCACAAAGGCGTCTGCCTGTTGCTTCTGCACGTAGCTGGTGCCGTACCCCATGTTGGTAACTACTTCCAACGATTTGGGATGCAGCCCCATGCGAATGTTAAAGTCAACCAAAACCATGCCCAGGGCGTCAAACTCTGCCTGGAGCAGCCCGATGAGCAGTTCGTTGAGGTCTTGCGAGAAGGATTGTAGCTGCGCCGGGCCGAGGTTCTTGGCGATGGCCAGCTCGCTCATCTTGTCTTGCATCATGATCGCCAATTTGGGGTCGAGGCGATCTTTGAGCTGGGGCTGACGCACGCTCTCGCGGAAGGCGTCCATTGCCTGTAGGAAGCGCCACGGCTCTTTGACGCGCACCACGTAGGTGCCGTTGCCCACAATGGCGCTAGCCCCCGGTGGGCGGTTCAGATGCTCGATGATGATGGGTTGGGTGGTGCCCCACTTCATTGTCAGATCGGTGGTTTTGACGTAGTAAACATCGGCGGTGAAGACGTTTTTGCCGCCGAACAGCCCTTTTTCTACCCAATCCATGAGGAAGGGGACGTTGGCGGTGGTAAGCACATGCGTACCGGGTTCAAAGGTACCCATTGCTTCACCACTGCGGACGAAGACGGCCGTTTCCCCCGGATTCACAATACAGGGAGAGCCTAATTTAATATCCCCCAGGCCACCGGGTGGGAATTTTCGTACAACTTCGTCCCGAAGCCAGGAATCAATTGCTACGCGATCAAACACTTTTGCCATGATTCAATTCTCCTTAATCAGGAGACTGGAGATTGGAGATTTAGTCTCCAGCTTTTAGTCTCTAGTCTCCAAATTCATTTCTAAAAGTCGCTTTTTAGATCGTCAATGTCGTTGGGTTCGCCGATGCCTTTGATGACTTCGTCACGGCCATCGAAGGTACTGTTGGCCTCTTTGAGCGTGTTGTCTAGCTCACGGATCGCCCCGGAAATGTCGCCGTCTTCATCAACGGCCGCTGCCAGCAGACCCGTTTCTGCCCCAATTTGGTCGGCAAAATTCAGCATATTTTCATCGAAGGCGTAAATGCGGGCCAAATCTTCTTCTTTCACCTTGATGGCATCGAAGAAACCAGCGTAACCCTGGGGGGCATCTTTCACTTTGCCAATAAGCCCCATCAGGCGCGTGTCTACGCGGCCCAGCGGCTCGGCGTGGTCAATCGCCTTGATGATGTCGCGGCTGAGGGCTTCGCTGACGCCCCCTAGCTGCAAGCGACTGCCTTCCAGTCGGTCGGCAATTGTTTTACGCAGCAGTTGATCCGCCTCGCGCCGACGACTGCGTTCCATGTAGCCATCCAGGCCAGGGATTTTGCTCAGTAAATTGCCCAGGCCAGTTGATTCGCCCTGGATTTTTTGAAATAAGTCGGAAATTTGTTCTTTCATATTGGGTCGCCTCTCTTGTTGAGTTATTACTTCCTAAAATTATGGACACAGATAAACACAGATTGTCACAGATTAAAGAAAAAAATCTGTTGATAGACATCACGATTCTCTGGCTGTGGCCAGCGTCGGCGCATGTATGCGCAATCGTGCCACCTAGCCGACGCGGTCTGGAGAACCGCCGGAGCATCTGAATAGTTACTCTGTTGATAGACATCACGATTCCAAAAAATACTCCGTGCCGCAGAAGGGGCAGCGAATAACACCCTTCCCAGCTAATTCCAACTCGCCACCGCAATGTTCGCATTTGTGAAGCTGATGCAGCTCATTTGCCTGACGAGAGTATAACATACCTTCATCCCAGTTTACATAGCCAGAAAACAGCCCCATACCCACGAGTTGGTACAGATTTTGCTGCACCGTCTCCCGGTCACTGTTTAGCTTGATTACTAGGTCGCTAATGGTGACTTGGCCGCGTGTTTTCACCATATCGAGCAGTTGGCGCTGCTGTTGGGCGCGGGCGGCAACGGCCGTATCCTGCCCGCCTTTCCAAAATAAAAATGCGCCAAAGCCTAGCTGCGGCAGCACCAGCACCAGTAAACCCAGCGTGATGCCTAGCGCCATGCCGCCTGCGGTCAGCCGCCCTTCGCCCCGATAAATGCCCATCAGGACGACGATGATTATGCCGACGACGATGCCGCCAGCGATGAGAATAAGTCCAAGAGTTCTGCCCATAATTTTTATCCAAAACCTCTGCTGCCGCCACCGCCAGAACTGCCGCCGCTAAATCCGCCGCTGAAGCTGCCAGAGCTACGGCCGCCGCTGCTGGAGCGCACGCTACGCATGGTGGAGGCCGTGCTGTTGAGCATTCGTGTTAGCCCGGCCGACATGGATTCCAGCCCGCCCGCCATGCCATCTGCGGCCGAATCGAGGCTGGGCAAGGAGGGAGCCGTGCCAATGCCGCCGCTACCACCGCCGTCTGTGCCGCTGCTGCCGTGATGAATGGGACGGCCGTGGCCATACGGAGTGTACCAGCGCGGAATCGGCGTGTGTGGCATGGCGGCAAATTTACGAACCCAGCTGCGGTCTAGACCAAATGCCGTGGCGTAGGGTAGATATTTTTCAAACAAATCGCCAGCCTGCGCCAGCTCTTCATATTCTTCAATATTTTGGAGATACTTTTTGAAGGCATCCCATTTGGCCTTTTCTTCGGCACCTTTGGTCGTTTTGGTGGGCATGTGCCGCCCCACCACGCCCACAAACAGGGCAGTGATGCCCAGCACAATCGAGGCACAACAGCCGACAAAGGCGGCATCTTCTGGCAAGACGATAACGGGAACGAAGAAGGCAATCATGCCGATAAAGACCACCAGCCCCGCCCAAAGCCCGTACCGATTCCGGACTTTGTCTGGCGAACGGTCTACTAGCCCTTCGGCGATGAGTTCTTCGTAGAGCATTTTACGCAGCCGGGGCAGCTTGCTGGCAAATTTGTAGCGCAGTTCAGACAGCTTGCGCTCTTTTTTGCGGCCAAAGAATGATTTGAGGAACTGGCTTTCATACGGCCGTAATCCCCCCTTACTCGCATCTACCAGCGTAAAAACATGGTTCTTCGCTTTGTTCTCGCTGATGGTAATAAAGTCACGTTGCGCCAAGTCTACCAGGGTAGAAACGATGTCGCGCATGTCTGCCTTTTCATCCACCAACGTGCCTACCACCGCCGGGCGCAGGCTAGAGGGTGGTTCTGGTAAATATTCTGGCACGATGAGGCCCGTTTCCGGGTCGCGGCCCCGTGCGTACCACAAAACCAGTACGCCCAGCGGCCCGCCGACCAAAATTAGCACAGAAATGACAATCCCGATGAGGCCGTATACGTCGGCGTTTTGCTGCCGCTGCTGCCAATCTGGGGTGGAAATGTCCAGAATGCCGTGCGGGAACTGTACACGCACTTCAAACGCCTGGCCGGACAAGAGGGGTTCGAGGAGGGTGTAGGTGATGATACGGCCGTTATCACTCACCCTTGTATCCACCAAGTTAGAATCCCCCGCTGCTAGCCCTTCTACCAAATAGGTGCCATCATCAATGTATCGCTGCGGTTCCACGCCTTCGGGTAGGTGCAGGGTAACGGTGCTGTTCTGGATGCGCCCCGGATGGTCTGATGGAATCGCTTTCCAGAAAATCTGGTCGCCGCTGCCCTCATCTGGCGTCCCGACGATGATGCCACCTTGCACAACGTAGCTAAAAGTATAGGTGCGCTGCCCCACCGCTGGCTCAAAATACCAATCAATTCGCACCTTGTCGCGGGAGCGGCTTACTTCAAACGTGCCGGGGTCGTTGCTACTGGATTCGCGGTAAACCAAATCCCCTTCGCGCAGTTGGATGTCGAAGATGTCGTCATTGTTACCCACGCTGCCGGTGAGAATGGTGCCGTAGCCAAAGGTAAACGGCTCCCCAGAAAAGTTGAGTATCTGCGTTTCCTCAATCACCATGTCGCCATTTTCCAGCAGCGTAATCGTCACATCGAACCGCTCCCAATAAAACGACTTTGTCTGCGCCGCCGCTGAACCAGAGTTAAACAAAGTAGCTAGCAGCAAAGCAAATAGCAACAAACTTGCTGCAAGAAATTTCTCTTGTGGTATGAACCTGTAGAACTTTCGCATTCGTTCCTTCAAATTTTCATCATACCCTTGCGGGGACATTTGAATCACAAAATTAACTTGCCTGGGGAATTGGTGGGTATTCGCCTTTGTCCAGTATCTTCACTTCTTGCTTGATGCGATCACCGTATTCAATTTGGGCAACCTCAAGATCATAGCGAGCCTGTAAACGCAGCCAGACATCTGGGCTAGTGCCAAAATAACGGGCTAAACGCATGGCAGTGTCCGCTGTGACAGCACGCTTGCCATTGACAATTTGACTGATACGCATGGCAGGCACACCAATATCTTTTGCCACACGATATTGGGTTAATTCCATCGGCTTCATGAAATCCTCCAACAGCACTTCACCGGGATGAACAGGTGGTAATCTATCTTCCATCTTTCATTGCTCCTTATTTGTGGTAATCCACAATTTCTACATCAAGGGCATAATCATTCTCCCACCGGAAGCAAATTCGCCATTGATTGTTGATGCGAATGCTGTATTGTCCATCACGATTGCCGCGCAGTTTTTCAAGCCGGTTTCCGGGAGGAGCTAGCAAATCTCTTAAATCTTCTGCATCTTGTAAATACAGAAGCTTGCGTCGCGCTGTTCTTTGGATGTCATTAGGTAGTTTTCTTGAGACCTTTCCCCTAAAAATTTTCTCGGTTTCAGCAGACGCAAAAGATTTTATCATACGGCGATATTATCACGCGGCGATATTAAAATCAATGTTCAATTTTCCAAGCGTTGATTTCAAGAGTCTGGCCATTCCGTTTCGATTTGGTCTAGCTGGCCGGATTGCTGAAAGGTGGCCAGGCTTTGGTTGGGCATGGTGAGCAACTGCCCGTTTTCGCTACGCACTACTGGGGCGAAAGGTTCTATTACGATAGCCTCTTGGCAGAAGCTGTGCCATCAATAAGGTGAATAGGCCTAGAATAGGTTGGTAAAATATGATGGCAACTATACTCGCCAGAATCAGAACTGCCCAGCCAATGAACTGGAGGCGCAGTTGAGAAAAGGGTTGTCCTGGCAACTGTGTGCGCCATCTTTTAATATACCGCAATGCGAAGCTTATACTGGCTAAACCAGCAAGTAAGTATAGAAATAGAATAAGATAGACAACAATTGGGAGACTGCTGTTTGCGGGAACGAAGCCTTCAGGGATGGGTTGCCGGGTTAGGTTAAAGAGCAGAATGGATTCACCTATGTATGGTGCGTCTGACAAATTTGACAGCGTGCGAGCGCCAAGTAAGGTTCCGTTGGGAAGGGGCCATGAAGCGACAAGTCCCTCAGCACTCAATGGGTAAGCTTGGTCGAAACGGCCGTTTACCCGCGCTGCACCAATCCCAAAAGCAGTTGCTACCGTGCCATACCCCCCAACAACCGGGCCGGCATCAACATCAATGAGCCAATCGCTGAAATTGCTTTGTTTAGAAAATTCTCGTACACCCGTAATAAAAAGCCCCTCTTGCCAAAAATGATTTTCATACCGCTCAAACCAGCTTTGAGCAGTATCTGGCCACAGTTCTGGTGCCCAAATAAGCATGTAAGAAATACCAACACCACGCGCTGGCCCAATTCCTTCGCCAGTTTTAGAGTTGGCGATGTAGGCTGGCAACTGTGTTTGAGCATCGAGTCTTGTGCCCTCAAAAGCGTGTATGGCGCGAGCTGTAAATTGAGTGTGGTCAGTGCCTAAAACCTCATCGGCGCGTTGGATGGCTGCAATGGCTGGCAATATATCAATGGGATAGCATTGACCTGGATAATCGTCTAGCAAGCCGTAGGGTGAAGCGTCTAGCTCTGCTGAGAGTGATTCAATCTGGTCAACCAGGAGCGTTTCATATCTGTCATCCCCGAGCAATTTTTGGTAGCTGGTCAATCCACTAATTAGCAGCATTCGGTAAAAAAGATTCTCCTGATGAAGATAATCATCCCCCCAATGGATCCTTACCCAGTTTGCATGATTGGGGTCACTAATGATTGCCGCAGCAGATTCAATCGCTTCTCTAGCATATTCTTTCGGCATTGTTGGGTTTAGCAATGGATTTTCTTCCCACGCATCCTGTAATGCTTCAGTTGTCCACAAATAAAATACAGCACTGAATATTGGCCACTCTGTCCCGGAAATATTGTTCAAGCTTAGTTCTGTGGCCCGGTCAGAATTTACGCGCTCGCGTGCCCAGGGCGCGAATTTGTCTGAGAGTTGATGATGCCATTGATATAAGAAACGAGGCATTTCTCCATTTTTTAAACCGGGATCACTTAAGATGCTCACCAATATCCCAAAGGGAATAATAAAGAAATAGGTTGCGAGTACGAGCATTATTAGCGCATTGCCGTAGATGGGTACGAACATTAATCTTCTCGACATGGTGGTTTAGCCTTCTCTTGATGGATTGGTTGGATTTACCAATTCTGTCAGTTTTGAAGAAGAAAACGCAAGCACTCATGTGTCATTTTTAAGATCCGAGCCATTCTGTTTCGATTTGGTCAAGCTGGCCAGAGCTTCGTACTGTGTTTAAGCTTTGGTTGAGCATAACGAGTAGCTGTTCGTCTTCACTACGCACAACAAAGGCAAAAGGTTCTACGGTAACGCTTTCAGGTAGCCGTTTGAGGCCGTCGTTGTCGCGCAAAAAGAGACGGCCGCTTATGGCGTCGGTAAGGGCGGCGTGGGCATTGTTTTGCTGTACGGCCGTTATCGCCTCATCTGCCGTAGAAAAAGTCAAAATTTCCAACCCTTCCACCCGCTTTGCCCACTCGGTCGCTTCCACATGCCCTAAACTGCCAAGTTCCACCGCCAGCTTGTGGCCGCTCAAATCGGCCATCGTTTCGATGGTGTCATTGCCCTTCGGGACAATCAGGATTTCGCCTGCGTTAAAGTATGGTTCGCTGTAGCTAAAATCCCGCGTCCGCTCCGGGATGATGACCAGGGCCGAGATGAGGACATCTACTTGCTCGGTGGCCAGGGCATCGTACAGGCCGTCGTAGCCAAAGTAGACAAACTGCACCTCCACGCCCAAATTAGCCGCAATCGCTTTGGCTAAATCTACGTCCAGACCGTAGACGCCAGCGCTTGTAGCGCCGCCGTCATCCACCTCGAACGGCGGGTAGGTGGGGTCTAGCCCCACGCGCAGAACGCCCGCTGCCTGCACCTGTTCCCAGCTAGAATCGGCCGTTTGGCAACCCATTTGCAGAGAAATGAAGGTGAGGATGAGAACGGCCGTTAGCCACAACCCACCTTTAGCATAGCTACCAAACGATCTGAATTCGATCTGAACTGTGGAATGGTTGCGTATTGCGTGTTGCGTATCGCGTAATGGTTTCTCTACGCAATACGCACTACACAATATTCGTTTAATTCCCTGTAAACCGCTGCAATTCTTCATAAATTGGCTTCTCAACAAACTCCGGGGTGACAAGGGTGTAATAATCCATGATGCTTTTGGTGGGGGCAGGAAAGCGAAAGGCCCAGATAGCGATCATTTCCACGTAAGGCCAATTCTTTTCGGCGTGGGTGAAGGCATCAAGTGTATTTTGGATGCGCTGGCCGGGGCGTACCGCTTGCGTCCAGCGGGGGTGGTCGTTCCAGCCAAATTCGGTGATGTAAATTTGGGTGTCGGCGTCGCCGTGGCGCAGCATCACCTCCCGCACCAGCTCCACGCGGCGGAAGTTGAGGATTTCTGCGCCAGGATTAGCCAGGGCAGGGAAGGTGAGGCCATAGGTGTGGACGGCCAGCCCGTCGAAGTAGTCGGCGGCTCCGGCGGCGTACATTTGGTCTAGGTAGATGAGATCGTTTAGCCCCCAGGGAGAGCCGACTGGTTCCAGCGTGGGAGCCAGCGCCCCGCCCAGCACCAGTACGTCTGGATTGGCCGCTTTGACAGCAGGATAGACCGTTTTGAGCAATTCCACGTAATCGGCGGCCGTTGCCTCCCGATACCCCCATTCATAGCTTAAGTTTGGCTCATTCCCCACAATGATGGCCGCCAGCTTGTCCTCGTAGCGGGCGGCAAAGCGGGCAGCGAACTCTGCAAAATCGTCGTAGGCGGTGGCGTCCAGGTAGTTGAGTGGCGTGTCTGGGGGGCGCGCCCAGCCGGGCGTGAGGCCGATGCGGGCGATGACTTTTAGCCCCTGCGCGTGGGCATGTTCCATCACCATATCTGGATGATCCCAGGCAATGCCACCGTCTTCGGCATGGTAATAGGCCCAGGGGAAAAGCTCCACAATCCAGGGGGACCCCATTTGGCGCACCATTTCCAGGCTACGCTGGATTTTCCACTCTTCTACTTCGTCCGTGAGGCGGGTGTGGACGCCCACAATAGGATGTGTGGTTTGCACGGTTTGGGGCGGCCCCGGCACTATGAGTAACGGCGCGGGCTGAATGAGCCAGATGAGGGTGATGAGCAACAAAAGACGCAGGCCGCTACCAAATTGGAACTTGGGAAACGGCCGTGTCACGTTTGGGCTTGCAGGGCGGTTTGGTAAAAGTCAGCCCACCATTCCAAATGTTGGAAGATGGCGTCCAAGCGTTCTGGTGCGGACACATCCGGCTCAGGTAGCGGTTCGGGCGGCACAAATTTGGCTGGGATCAGGCCGAGGCGGAAGAGGAGTTCATTTTCTAGCTGCACGTTGAGCATCCGGTTTTGGTAATCGTGGATGAGCTTATGCAAGGTGTCGTCGCTGACGTTGGAGGCGGTCAGGACGCTGTGTGGCAGTTCATCAACCAGGATTTGGGAGGGGATGCGGGCGGCCTGGCGCAAGATTTGGTAGCCAGAGGGCGCGAGTTTATCTAGAAAATGGATGCCCCATTTGTGGCTATATTTGCTAAAGCGCAGATCGAGCGCTTTGTCATAGAGGGCCATCAGGCAAAATTGGGCAACAGTGGTGATGTGCAGCGAAGCATCTGGTTCTGGCAAATGATGTGACAAGGTTTGCCAGTTGATTTGGCGAATTTGTTGGGGTGTGAGTTGGTTAAAGACGAAGATGTTGCGCTTGTTTTCTGTGTAGATGGCTTGCAGGCCGGGAATGTTGGGGGAGGTTGCCCCAGATTGAGCCGCTTTTTGCCAAATTTTGGCGGCGGGGAGTTTGTTGATGACGGCCGTTACTGCCTGCTGCAGGGTGTTGAATTGGGTAGCGGCCGTTTGGCCATCGCCGGGTTTGTTTGTGATCTGCCGGAAAAGTCGGTTGAGTAGCAGCTCGCTTTCTGGTTCGCTGTTGGGCACGAGCGCAGCGGAAGCTTCCAGCAGTTGCTGGGCGAGATGGGCGTAAATTTCGTATGGATTGGCCGATGTACGGAATAAATCAAGTGAGATTGGCTCGCCTGCCAATTGTTGCCCGTGCTGGAGCAGGTTCAGTGCCAACTGTGGGTTGAGCTGCAGATGACGAAGGAGCGCTTGGCGATTGGTGATCATTGGGGCGCGCTTGAGCATCATTTTATGTTCTTGCCACAGCGGAATGAAGCTATTCCGTATGGTTCGGATGTTCGTGTTTGGCTGGGTGATGAGCAGGAGGTTGGTATCGGAAACGGCCGTTGCCACTTGCTGCTTGGTTTGGCTGCCAAAAAGAAAAACTGCTTCTAGCTGGTGACCGAGGTCAGCTGCCAGCGTTTGGACAATGCGGTCGAGGGCCGGATTCATGGAGAACATTATACTTTGTCTTTAAGTGCCAGGCACGGGATTGGTGCTGTTTACGGGCGCAAGGCCGTCCACCCATGCCTACCCTTCTGCGTTTGGTTTAGCCAGCGGCGATTTGGCAGGTATAATGTGCAAAGTTGGTTCACGTTGGCTAACTGGATATGATTTTCCCAACAGCTAGAGGAATTGTATGCGAATTTTTATAACGGGGGCGACCGGTTTTGCCGGTTCCCATCTTGTTGAAAATCTGGTGGCGGCTGGTCATGAGATTTTTTCACTGGTTCATGCAGAAACAAGCCACCAGCCGCTGCTGCAGCATGAAAATGTGACGCAGATTCCAGGAAATTTGTTGGATCAGACGTCGCTGGAAACGGCCGTTGTCCAAGCCAAACCAGACCGTGTCTATCATCTGGCTGGGCAGGCATACCCGGCGCGCTCTTGGCAGCAGCCGGGTTTGACGCTGGCGGTGAACAGCGTGGGGACGGCGAATTTGCTTCAGGCGGTGGTGGCCTACGGCCGTCCGCGTACGCTCATTGTTACCAGTGCAGAAATTTATGGCGAAATCAAACCAGAGATGCTGCCCATCACCGAGCAGACGCCGCCTGCGCCGCATCATCCGTATGGCCTCAGTAAATGGACGGCTGGTCAGCTAGTGTCGCTGTTTTGGGAACGATATGAACTGCCTGTGGTGGAAGCACGGCCGTTTAACCATATTGGACCGCATCAATCGCTGGGCTTTGTGGTGCCAGATTTTGCCAGCCAGCTAGCCGGGATGCGCCTGGGGCAGCGGCCCAACCAGATGATGGTGGGTAATTTGGAAGCCCAGCGGGACTTTACCGATGTGCGGGATGTGGTGCGGGCATATGAACTATTAGCAGAGCAGGGCAAACCAGGCGAGGCGTACCTTATTTGCTCTGGCAGACCCGTGAAAATTGAAGCAATTTTGCAAAAGCTGATCGCGTTAGCCGATATTGAGGTGGAAGTGGCGCAAGACCCGGCGCGAATGCGGCCGTCTGACACGCCTTGCTTGTATGGCAGCTATGGCAAATTGCAGGCACAAACAGGCTGGCAGCCGCAGATTGGTCTGGAGCAGTCGCTGGCAGACATTTTGGCGGATTGGGTAAGTCGTCTTTGATTTTTTGCCACAGAGGCCACAGAGTTTTTTGAGGAATTGAGCAGTTTTGGCGAAGAATAAGGAACGCTTGGATAAGTTGCTGGTAGCGCGTGGGCTGGTGTCAACGCGGTCAAAGGCGCAGGGCGTTATTTTGGCTGGCGAGGTGTTGGTGGATGGCGAGAGGGTGGATAAACCGGGTACGGCCGTTTCCAACAAAGCTGCCATTGAACTTAAAGCGCAGCTACCATATGTAGGACGAGGCGGTTTCAAACTGGCGGGTGCATTGGAAGCGTTCAATTTGGACGTGGCAGGAGCCATTTGCGCCGATGTGGGAGCTTGCACCGGAGGCTTTACTGACGTGCTGTTGCAAAATGGGGCAGCACGAGTCTATGCCATTGATGTAGGGTATGGCCAACTAGATTGGTCATTGCGTCAAGATGAGCGGGTAACCGTTTTGGAGCGTACAAATGCTCGCTACCTTGAAGATTTGGGTGAGCTTGTCAATGTTGTCGTAATTGACGTTTCTTTTATCTCGCTGCGCCTGATTTTGCCAGCGGTGAAGCAGTGGCTCACTGAACAAGCGAGCATTGTGGCACTCATCAAGCCGCAGTTCGAGGCCGGCCCCAAGCAGGTGGGGCGGGGCGGCATTGTGAAGGATACGGCCGTTCATCGCATGGTTCTACTCGATTTGTGGCATTGGTTTCGGGAAAATAGGTTTTCGGTGCACGGACTAACCCGCTCTCCTGTCACTGGTGCAGAGGGAAACGTGGAGTTCTTGGTTTGGTTACAAGTTGGGGGAGAGAATGGGTTGGCGCAAACGGCCGTTGACACGTTGCTCGTTCAGCCAGATTCAGAAAGTTAGTGCAGCAGGGTCATATTGGGCATCAGGCCCAATTGGGTTGGCAAGGGCAAAAATACGCAAAACGTTGAGCCTAAGTCTGTTTGGCTTTCTACAGTAATTCCCCCTTGATAAAAGGCGACAATATCTAACACTGTGGAAAGGCCTAAGCCGCGCCCGGTTGGTTTGGTTGTGAAAAACGGGGAGAAAATTTTCTTAAGCTGCTGTTGGGTCATGCCACAGCCCGTGTCGGTGATTTGTAAATAAATACAGGGGCCAGGGAAGGGGGAACGGCCGTTTGCAAAACTATAGCGCGTGTCATTTTCACAAACGGTTTCTAAACCAGTCCGCAACAAAATAATTCCTTTGCCGTTTTCAATAGATTCGGCCGCATTGATGATCAAATTCATGACAATTTGCTGAATATGGGCACGCTTGGCTTCAATAGGCGGCAAATTTCTGGCTAAATCAAGCTGCAAAGAAACACCTTTAAGCAATGTTGTGTTGAGTAAACTGATATTGTCATTGACCAACCGGTTCAAATCAATTAGCTCATTAGGCGCATTCTCTGAATTGGCGTAGGTGAGCAACTGGCGAGTGAGTTCCGCCGCAAACTCAGCCGCTTGCATCGCTTTTTCAATGTGCGATCTAGCAACATTATCCTGAGGCAAGGTAGCTAATGCTAAAGAAGTTTGGCCTACAATACTGGTTAGCAAGTTGCTAAAGTCGTGGGCAATGCCAGTAGCTAAAAAACCAATTGTTTCCAATTGTTGGGTTTGGGGAGGCGATGGGAGCGGATTAGAATGAGCTGAATTTGATGACATAACTAACTTTACATAAACTTATAAGCAGAAGTGATAAGTATATACTCTTCAATTTCGAAAACATAGTAGCACAATGACCAAGGCCATCCCTGAAATTGCCTGCAAAACACCTACAAAGCAGCTTTAAATAAAATTGAAATGTGTCAGATATTGGGGTTTTTTGCCTTGCAAAGAGGGGTTTATTGGTTTTTTAGCAATCTTTTTTGCATATATTCCAATAAATCGTTGGCGTGGGGTGTATCTTTAAGAACCTGCAAACCAGCTATAGCTTCCTGCAAAGTCTGTTCAAATTCGGTTGGTTGCTGTCGCGCTTCGTATAAATCGGCAAGGTTGTCGAGTGAATTGGCCCAGTTAAATGTGTCCCCAAATCGCCGATATGCGGTAATTGCTTTGAGCAGCATTTCTTCGGCCGTTTCCCACTCTTCCATTTGCGTATAGACCATGCCTAAATTATTGTATATGCTTGCCAATTCCGTAGGCTCCTGAATTTGAGATAATAGCTGCAACGCTTCTTGCCAGGCCGCTTCAGCCATTTTGTAATTTCCCTGACCGAAAGCCTGAATGCCTAAATTATTTTTTAGCTGGCTTAAGTTATGCACGTCACCAGAAGCATTAAGAACGCTTATCAATTCTTCTGATAGCTGATGAATGCTGTTCCAACTACCTGTTTCAGCCCACACAGCAATCAATGTTATTGTTGCTTTTGTAAGGAATGATGAATGGCCAAATTCATTGTAAAGGTCATAAGCTTTTCTGGCTGCCGCTTGAGCCTTTTCCCAATTACGAATTCTCCGGTAAATGTTGGCAAGATTTAAGTTTGCATGGGCGATTGTCAATTTATCATCTTTTGCCAGAGTTAACACTTGTTGGCACAAAGCAATGCCTTCACCTGCCTCACCTTGAAGGTCTTTTAGCATCGCTAACATGGCTAACGTTCGGTAGTAATGAGGAGGGTTATTATTGCTTTTATAAATTTGACTCGCCGAATAATAGCTCGCCTCAGCATTTTTTAGGTTACCTTTGTGGTATAAAATATCTCCAATTTTTTCCAAGAAAAATGCCTCTTTATCCTGGTTTTTTACTGTTTGACTGATGTGTAACGATTGGCGCAAATAAACGAGCCACCTATCCCAATCAGCATATCCGAAAGTGATTGGATACAGTAAATAGCAAAGCCTGTAGGCAATGTCGAACGATTTTGGATTTTGTAGAGTTGTTTCCAATGCTCTCAAAAAATTATCATAATCTTCTTGAACTAACTTTGTTGGTTCATCACTCGTCTCTAACATCATTAGCCAGCGTTGGGCATTAGCGATTTTTTGTTGCTCAAGCACCCTGCGCCATTTTGCTTGATCAGAAATGCCAATAGTAGCGGTCATTATTCCCCCTCAATCATTCGCAACAGGAAAATTTCCGTGAGCCGATGCAATCGGTATCGTCTTTCTAAAATGGTGCCGGTAATATCCACCAAAGAAGAAACGACCAACCCTGAGAGACTGTTATAAACGGCCGTTTCAGACAACTCAGAGACAGCGACCAAATGATCCAACGTAAAGCCCGATTCACCCGCTTGTGTCAGGCTAACCAACACGGTCTTGCTCTGATCGTCAAGTGACTCCCAAATTTCACGGAAGATATATTCAAAAATTCCTTCATTTGTTTCAGTGGGTTGATTGGCGGCGAAGCGATTTAAGACGTTGGCCAAAGAATAAAAGCGTAATTGTCCGATTATCAATTTTAAGGCTAATGGATTTCCCCCAACAATGTCGTAAATCTTTAAAATCTCTTCATCAGGCGCATGTGTTAAATCATTAAAGCCTCCTCGTTTTGCCTCTTGACGGACTAGTTGTAATGCAGATTTTTGATTTAGCTCCTTGTGTGAATATGAGAATATGCCTGGTTCTGAGAGAAGCCGTATTCTGGACGTGAGTAAAAATTTAGAGGGGTTTTGCCATTTTTTTAGCTCAGGAATGAGCGTTTGGTAGTCGGCAACCGTTTCAAGATTATCAATAATGATTAAGCAGCGTCGCTCTTTGATAAATCTGTATAGCAACCGTTGCCTTTGTAAGTGCGTCAAGTTTGGGTTGTTGTTTAAACCAAATTGGGTACATAACCGCTCGATTAATAACGGCAAGGTTAATGCCGGACGGCCGCTTTCAATTTGCAATCGCCCAAGCATAGATAAATGAGTATGTTTCGCTGTTACCCAGGCAATTTCATCAAATCTTGTTGTTGTGAGCATTTGCCGAGCCAAATAATCGGCCAGGGCAGTTTTGCCTAGCCCACCAATGCCGTCAATTGAGATGATGAATTGTTCATCTTCAAAAAATAAAGCATCTTTCAACAATCCTTCTGCTTCTTCAATCCCAACTAACGCTTCGTATGAAGGAATACTCAAGCGAGATTCCATTTTATTGCGCCAGTCGCTGCTGGCTAAGATTTCTTGTTGATTGAGAATATCTGTTAGATGGGAAATTGCTTGACGCTGACGATAGTAGAGGGTTGATTCAGAAATATTCAATCGGTTTGCCACAGTCAGAACATCTCGTCTGTGCTCAAATCTTTCTCGTAACAGTTCTTCTGCTTCTGGGGATACTTTGCGTAATTGATCTAATCCAAAACTAAGCACAGCTCGATTTTTTGCTGCCTTGCCAGTTTCTGCCAATGTGCCGTAAGCATCTTCTGTTTGAGCCAGTGCCAGACCTAAACGCAGATTAGCCATAGGCCAGTGGGTAGCATCCCCTCCGTGCCATAGGCGTAAAGCTATTAAAACATCATCAGAATTAATCACAACATCCCTCACATACGTCTAGAAAGATCGATATTTTAGACACCATTTCCAACATTTCCACAGGTATACACGCTATCTTACACACTTTTGGAGATTTTTTGCAGGGGGGTTGCAGTCATATTGAAGCTATTTTGTAGTTTACCATGACCAATGGCTGTTAATGTTTACATGGCTTTACTTGAAGCCGCAAGAAAATGAAGCATATTATCAATTTATCAAACACTTTTGGAGAGGAGGTATTCCATGTTTTCTGTAATTGAACAAAACAAGTTGGCTTCTATAGTGCTTGCCTTAGCAATTTTAGCTTTACTAACAGTCATTGCATTTTCGATACTAGCTCAAGTTAGTGGTTTTGAAGATGCTGGGATTCCGCTCGTGCGGTATTGTGTTGGTAGCGGCGGCGTATGTACCGGAGGCGTATAAAACATCCTCGGTGCAAATTTTTACCATCAGTTAATTTCATAGTAGCCACGACCTTGTGAGTTGTTGGCAACACGAGGAACAGCATGTCTTTACCTTATCGCAACGGAAGAAAGAAACGATCGCAAAGCTATATTCTTATCGGGGATGGTTTTGATGAATTAGAAGTTATCTATTTCCTGCATAACTTCCGTCAGGCTGGCCTATCTATCAAGAGTGTAAGCCTGTTTGATAAACTGGTTTACAGTCGCCAGGGTGTTGGCCTTAAGGCGGATTTTGAGTTGGCGGATAAACCTTTTGACCCATCGGGTGAAGACTGTTTGCTCATTTTGCCGTCTGGCGGACGTAACGGGGATGCGTTGCGGCGAGATGCTCGGGTAAAATCATTGTTGATGGAATTCAACAGCGGCTGTGGCAGTGTTGCGGTAACCAGTAGCAACAAACATTTGGCAAAAGATGTTGAGCAAGTTTGCTCGGATCGGTTGACGTTACAACATCGAGGCAAACAAGGGCTTGAAGATTTTGTCAAGTCATTGACTGAGCGTTTTGTGTATGCGTCTTAGCTTGTTTTGTTGAATAAACTTAAGTGTGAGAAGCTCTTGGTAAATTAGCCGGGGCTTTTTGTACGGCCGTATCACGCTCCCACCACTCTCACTTTCCCCACCCACTTTACCTGTCGCAGCGCATCATCGCGCTCGCTTGGCACAATCATGCGGACGAGACCCTGTTGACGGGTGAGGGGTTCTCCATCCATCTGATATGCTAGCAAAATAGAGCCAGCCGGATCCGGCTGGTGCAATTCGTGTGCGTAAACGCGATTGCCGAAGCCATCAGCACTGACGACCTCAACCTCCGACCAAGCATTTCCACAAAAATGAGTGACAAAATCCAATAGCGTAACCCCGGTAAACGTAAATGGCCCAGATGTGCCGTGCCCGGTGCTGACAATGTAACAATCTGGCACGGAGACGACGGGTAACTGATGCAATTCTTGGACGGTGATGGTTTGGGAACGGCCGTTTATAAACAGCAGTTCAAACGACGGATCATCAGAGGGTGGGGCAGGGTTAGGCTCGTGGCTGTGTGGCTGCAGCGGATCGGCCGTTTCATCATGTGGACTCATAGAAAACCTCGTAACACTTTTGGCTATTCTACCGTAAACGCGCCATTTTGATATACTTACCCCATGACACAAAGTAACATTCGCAATTTTTGCATCATCGCCCATATTGATCATGGGAAATCAACCTTAGCCGACCGCCTGCTGCAAGAAACAGACACCCTCACCGAGCGGGAAATGCAGGAGCAGGTGCTTGACAGCATGGATTTAGAGCGGGAAAAAGGCGTAACCATCAAGGCTTCGGCCGTTCGCATGACCTACACCGCCAAAGATGGCCAGGAATACATCATGAACCTGATTGACACCCCTGGCCACGTAGATTTTGGCTACGAAGTCAGCCGCGCCTTGCAAGGCTGCGAGGGGGCGCTGCTGGTTGTAGACGCCACGCAAGGCATCGAAGCCCAAACGTTGGCTAACCTCTACCTGGCACTCGAATCTGATCTGGAAATCATCCCCGTTGTCAACAAAATTGACCTTCCTGCCGCTATGCCGGAAGACGTGGCCGAGGAGATTGAAAACATAATCGGCTTGCCAGCGGAAGATGTCATTCCAATTAGTGCCAAAATGGGAACCAACATCCAGCAAGTGCTGGAGGCCGTTGTTGAGCGCGTACCGCCTCCTATAATTGATAACGAAGCACCGCTTCGTGCCCTGGTCTTCGATTCCCACTACGATTCTTACAAAGGTGTCATCGCTTACGTGCGCGTGTTTGAAGGCCAACTGCATAAACGACAATGGATTCAGATGATGTCTAACGAAGTGACGGCCGAACCCATCGAAATTGGCGTATTTGCCCCAGCCATGAAGCCGGTGGACACGCTCTCTGCTGGTGAAGTGGGGTACATTGCCACCGGGCTTAAAACGGTGCGCGAATGTCGCGTGGGTGACACCATTACATTGCGAGAGCGAACGGCCGTATCACCCTGGCCGGGCTATCAGGCAGTCAAGCCAATGGTCTTTGCTGGCTTTTACCCCACCGAAGGGGAAGATTACGCCCTCTTGAAAGAAGCGTTAGAACGGCTGCAACTAAACGATGCCTCGCTTGTTTTTGAGCAAGAAACGTCCGACGCACTAAACTTTGGTTTTCGTTGTGGCTTTTTGGGCTTGTTCCACATGGAAATTATACAAGAGCGGCTAGAGCGTGAATATGATCTTGATTTGGTAGCAACTGCGCCCAGCGTGCGGTATGAAGTAAAAATGGCACACACAGGCGAGGAGGTTATTGTAGACAGCCCAGCCGAGCTGCCCGACGAAAGCCAAATCGAAGAGATTCGTGAGCCGTGGATGCACGTGCAAATCTTCACGCCAGATGAATATTACGGGGTCGTGATGGATTTGGTGATTAAGCGACGAGGCGAATTTGTGGGGCAGGAATATCCCGCCCCAGGGCGCGTGGTGCTTAAGTTTGATATTCCCCTGGCAGAAATCATCATTGATTTTTACGACAAGCTAAAGAGCGGCACCCGTGGCTACGCTTCGATGGATTATGAGGCGGCAGGCTATCGCGCCTCTAATTTGGTGAAGCTGGAAGTGCTGGTAAATAAACAGCCAGTGGATGCGTTGGCAATGATTGTGCATCGTGACATGGCGTACCATCGGGGGCAGAAGCTGGTGACGGCCTTGAAGAAGAAAATTCCGCGCCAGATGTTTGAGGTACCAATTCAGGCGGCAACCGGCAAGCGCGTGATTAGCCGCGCTACCGTGAAGGCAATGCGGAAAGACGTGTTGGCCAAATGTTATGGCGGTGATGTGTCTCGTAAGCGCAAGCTGTTGGAAAAGCAAAAGAAGGGCAAGAAGCGCATGAAGATGATCGGCACGGTAGAAGTGCCGCAGGAAGCATTTATGGCTGTTTTGCAGCTAAACGATGATTAGGTTTATAGGCCATCTCCACAACGAGATGGCTTTTTTTGAGGGGAAATGGCAAACTCAGAACTGGAATCGCTGCTTAATTTGGGGCCAAAATCAACCACGTGGTTAGCTAATATTGGCGTGCACACACAGCAGGAGTTGAGCGAGATGGGCATCATGTCTGCGTACTGTTTGCTGAAAGCGCAGGGCTACCCGGTGAGCCTCAATTTGCTGTATGCGCTTTATGGCGCGTTGCACGATATGCCCTGGAATAAAGTGCCCCCCGAAGTGAAACAAGAATTAAAAGCTGACGTGGAGGGTTTTCGATTTGGCTAATTTTTACACACTCTTGCTGTGGCCGGTGTCCTCACCGTGCCACCGGGCGGCTCGGTCTGGAAACCGGCCGCAGCTTGGCTGGTGAAGTGGATGTTTCGATTTGGCTAACTTTTATCAGCGTTTTGTGTTTCCGATTTTGCGGCGCATGGATGCGGAAACCGTGCACGAGCGGACGCTCTCTTTGCTGGAATGGGCGCAAGGTGGGGTGGGATGGCCGTTCCTAAAAAAAATCGCTGGTCCCTTACCCAAAAGCCCAGTTGAATTCGCTGGGCTAACCTTCCCCAACGTGTTGGGCATGGCCGCTGGCTTCGACAAGGACGTGCGCGTGGTGCCCGGTTTGGCCGCGCTCGGCTTTGGGCACATCGAGGTTGGTACACTGACGCCGCGCCCGCAGGTGGGCAATCCGCGCCCGCGCATCTTCCGGCTGCCAGAGGATGGAGCGATTATCAACCGGATGGGTTTCCCTAACGGCGGCGTGCAGGTGGCGTTGCCTCGGCTGCGAAAACTGGCTGAAAAGCCGCACGATTACATCTTGGGCGTCAGTTTGGGCAAGCAAAAGGAGACCCCGCTGGCGGAAGCGGCTGGCGACTACATCGCGGTGATGCAGGCGGTTTATCCTTATGCAGATTACTTAGCGGTGAACATTAGCTCGCCCAACACGCCGGGGCTGCGGGATTTGCAGGGTGGGGATTATTTGGGCGAGCTGCTCGGTGCGCTAGCGGCAGAGAATCAAACATTGGCTGAGGCGCATAACATTGCGAAACGGCCGTTATTCATCAAAATTGCCCCGGATTTGACTTTGGATGAGTTGGATGAGATTTTAACGGCCGTTCAAGACCAACAAATTGACGCCATCATTGCCACCAACACCACTATTCGCCGCGACGGATTGCGCTCCCTCAAACAGAACGAGACGGGCGGACTAAGTGGCCTCCCCGTGCGCCAGCAAAGCACCGAGATCATTCAGCACATTTGGCGACAGACAAACGGGAAATTGCCCATAATTGGCGTGGGCGGCATCCGCACGGCCGCCGACTTGCAGACCAAGCTAGACGCCGGTGCCAGCCTGTTACAGCTCTACACCAGCCTCATTTACGAAGGCCCCGGCCTTCCCGGCCACCTCCTGCGTGAACGGGCGGAATCTCATAGTTGATTTTTTGAAATTAACGGGAAATCGTGATTATGAAGGCGAACGAGCCCAATTTTAGAGGCCGCCTAAAACCCAGTTCACTTGCACAGAAGGATTCGGAGCCGAAGGCTCGATATCTGCATTATGCCGGATGCAACGTATGTCTCCCAGCGGGTCTGGTACGATAGCACGCAACAGGTCTGCGGAAATAACCGTTTTGTAGAGTTAGGAAAATGTGTGAAATTCTACATTTATCCCAAAACGAGGGTAGCCGTCACAATATTGTCCACGATTTGGACAATATTTGGTACAATTTCTGCCAAATTCTTAGCAGCCTGCTTCAATCCTTCCCCCATGATTTTCATCATCGTTTTGTTTGGTCTATCGCTGCTAGCAGTTTCGATAAGTGTCTGTGCTAGTTCGGCTATTACTTCTGCCTCTTCAGTATTGTTAGGAGGTACTTGTTGCAATACCATATTTAATTGAGCAACGAGTTGTTGCAGTTCAGGGTGCCAGGCGATATATTTATGCTCTTGTACCATGGAAAGAGTAGCTGTTACAATATTGTCCACGATTTGGACAATATTTGGTACAATTTCTGCCAAATTCTTAGCAGCCTGCTTCAATCCTTCCCCCATGATTTTCATCATCGTTTTGTTTGGTCTATCGCTGCTTGCAGTTTCGATAAGTGTCTGTGCTAGTTCGGCTATTACTTCTGCCTCTTCAGTATTGTTAGGAGGTACTTGATGCGCCACTAAGTTTAATTGAGCGATGAGTTGTTGCAAGTCTGCTTTGGCTTCATTTACTCGAAGTATAGTGTCATCATACACAATAGATATATTGGTTGGGTGAGAAGAACTGTCCAAAATAATTTTGTAAGATTGTTGTGTAAGGATTGGATATAATATTTCAATAACTATCTCCAAGCCTTCATCTAGAACGTTTATTATCTGTTGTGTTTTCTCAATGTCGAGATTTTTTCCTTCGGATGAAAGTTTTGCTAACTGCCAAAAAGTATCAGCGAAGTCCTGCTTCATTTTTAAATCGTCTGACAACAATTCCCAACCAAATCTAAATTGGTTAGCCACAAAATTTTTGCTCAACATTAAGTAGCCAAACTCTGTCAGGTCCACACCCAACAATACTACACTATCAAGATTAACATTCAGTAGATTAGCATCTTGGAGTTTTGCTCCCCGTAGATTAACATCAATTAATCGTGCCCTAGACAAATCGACTCCTGTCAGATTTGCACTAACTAAGGACACCTTTTCCAATGTTGCCGATGACAGTTTCGCGTCTGAGATATCTCCTCTATCAAGATTGATATCAAACAAATGAGACCAAGATAAATCAGCTCCTCGGAATGATGCGCTTTGTAATTCAACTTTGGCAAAGCTTGCCGCTCGAATATCCGCTTCGATAAAAGAAGATCCCTCTGCAAAAACAGTCTTAGAAATATTACACAGAGACATCCTAGCTTGGTCAAAAAGAGAATCGCCTTCAAATACTGAATCAACTATCTGGGCTTGTTTCAGGTCTATATTCGATCCGAGGAAGCCTCCTTCAAAAATGCAATTTTTCACGACTACCCCGGTCAAGTCAGTTTGTTGAAAATCAATTCCACCTTCAAATCTTGTTTCAGATATTCGTGTGCCTTTCATGGACGAATGTATAAAAACAGTATCACCTTCAAATATGGTCTTGAAAATTGTTATTCCTTGCATAGGAATATCATTAAATATAGTTCCACCTTCGAAACGAGCTTCGGCAATTGTAGCACCAACCATCGTCATATTCTGGAACTGAGTTTCACCTTCAAAAACACTATTGTAGATAATAGCTGACGAACCATTGATATCTTTAAAGTGAGACATATTCCCTTTACTCACAAGGAATAGGAAGTTGGTCCAGACAGAAATAGAATAAAGGGGATCATTGCTCAATCCCAAAAAATAATTATCAAGGTTAGATGTACTATTATTAAGATCGATGGCTTCAAGCTCGATCTTTGTGGGTTCGGTTGAAATATGTGTTTAGCAAAAAGGCGATCTTCATCACTTAGTAAGGGAGTTCCGGTTACATCCTTCCAAACGGTGTCAATTAAGTTGCACCCATCTAGGTTCGTATGCTTTATGGCCGCCCCGCTGAAATTGGCACCTTTCAAATTACTGCCACGTAAATCCACATTATCAAACACGGTATCTTTTAAAATTGTATTAGTAAAAATGGCACCTCGAAAATCAACATCCCTGAAAACCGATCCACTCAAGTCACTGCCAGAAAAATCTATGCCTCTTGCCTCACATTCGAAAAAACCGGAATGCTGAAGGTAGCAGCCTAGAAAATGTGTGCCGACAAAACTAATCCGATAAAAGTTAAGATTGTGAGCATGAACGGCAACCCAGACCGTATCAATAATATCAACTTGGGAAAATTGAAGATTGACAGTATGGCTAGCATAGAAATTTAATGATAATTCTGGTCGTGTTGGCTCGCTTGATAGCTGATCAGAAACACCATCGAGAGAATAAATATCACCCGTTATCTTGTCTCCAAGAATATGCCGGCCTGCTCTGCGGCGTGTCCGACTCGAAAGACCGATCGAGGGTCTTTCAAATTCTTTAGAATAACGGGCGTGGGTTCTGATATCGCCATTGATGCCAAAAAGATATTTGCCAGGTCTAATGGCAGGCCATAATCCATGAGAATTACCTATGCACTCCTTTACATGAAATATGGACTGCCGACCGTTATGCGTAACAAGAACATTAGCGATAGTTGCCATTTCAAAGGAAAATCGCGTATAAAAACTATTAGTGAAGAGATCCCTTAGTAAACCAAAATAAGGATAGTGGGCAAAACGGCGCAAAATTTGCCAATCACTTTGCTCCAATGCCCAATTAAAAATTTTGCGAAAATGGGGCATTTCATCCAATAGTTCTCTCTGGTAGCGGGAAACTGATATACTATCTGCAATCAATGCAGTATTTAGCCCGTATTTTTCGGCAAGATCGTGCGCTAAATCGATACAGTATCGAGCTAACAAATGATAAGCAGCTTGCAGCTCGTAATTTGCCCAAGCTTGCAATCTACTTTTTAAAAATTCATGGAAATCAAGATTGCGGGTAAAGCGTTCCTTATCAGTTACTTGCAATAATCCTCTCTGGACTAAACCATTTAACTCATGCTGAATTTCAGTAGGTTTTCGTAGAGCGATAGCCGCTATCATTTCGTAACTGAAATCAGCAGTGCTTAGGACGGCAGTAAGCTCTAACAGGCGAATCTGATCATCCGATAGACCTTGAATATTCAGAGAGTGAGCTTCCCAGAATGCCCTGTAAATTTCTTGAGGTTGTTTCTCTGCTAGACGTAGTTGCTGTAGATAAGTATAAGGATTCCCATCCCCACGAATAAATTTTTGTGTGGCAGCAACGATGGTGTTTGGATAAAAATTTAATTCTTGTGCGATATCAAAAAGAATATCGCTATATTGATTAAGGATTGATCCGTCCAAGGCTTTTTTGAAAAAGGCTTCTGCTTCCTCGTTGCTGAAAGGATCTAGAGATAACTGATAATCAATCGATATTTCAAATTTCTGGTTGGGGATAGCTATTAACAAAATACGACATTTTTTCCATTTTCCAGTGCTGAGAGACGGCGACACTATTTGCTCAACTATTTTGGAGTCAGTGATATTATCTAAAACAAGTAGCACCTGCTTATCTACGAGAGCATTCCAAAACAGGTCACGCGGTAATGTATGTGATTTTGCACCAACACGCTGCTTTAAACCGATACTATCAGCAAAGTACCACAATTGTTCATGGGCATCAGTTTCGCTCATATCACCCCAGAGGATACCATCATTAAAATATTCCTCTGCTTGAAAGTGGTCGACAAGGCTAGCTGCTAGTGATGTCTTACCAACGCCTGACTCTCCTTGAATCAATGTGATTTGGTTTCCTTCTTGACATAAGGTTTCAATAAGTGCTATCTCTTGCTCGCGGGGAATATAATTAGGCGGCGGTGGGGGACCCTGATGAGGAATTGATGTTTTTTCCTCAATTAATCCATGATAATGAACGTCGCCCTGAATGTCACCTTTAATGGCAATGCCCATCTTGCCAGCTGCAACACCACCATCATTTGCTGCCGCACCAGAACCCGAAGTCGATAATTGAAGATTCTCGATCTTTGGATTGTTTTGATCTTCAGCTTGATTCATTTCGTCCTTAATAACACGTTCATGATTGGCATTTTGTAAAAATTACAATTGTTTTTTATCTGAACCTCCCATGCTGATACCACCTTTTACGTTACCTTGAACTGCAACGCCACCTTTGCCGGCAGCAACACCCCCCGAAGAAGCGGCCGAACCACTACCACTTACAGTTATATTAACTCCTATTTGTTTTGCTTCTGATTTTGCCTCTTCCAGGAGTTCGGCTAGTTTATTTGCAAACTCTTCATCTTTTTTCATGAGCTTTTCTATTTGTCTTCGTAAAGCTGCCTTTACATCTTCATTTTCTGGTTCTAAAAGTATGTCTTCAACAGCTTCGTTGGCGGCCGGTTTATCACTCGCTTGGCTAATAACTGTATTTAAGACTGCGGACACGTTTTTTCCAACGATGTCTCCCAAATATTTTGCGACTTCCTTGCTGCTCTTGTTAATAACAACTTTACCAGCATTAACAATAGCAGTTGAAATTAAGCTAACCACACTAGTTGCTACTACACTCACTGTTACTGGATCCATTTGATTTTACCTCCTAAGGATTGAGAATTTTAAACTGTCCGTTTTTGCAAATTCACACAGGACAAACTGGGTAAAATGGACACATCTCTAAATCTCGATCCTAAATATAAATTGATGGATATATTGAACATTACAGTCTCCTACTATTACGTATGTAACGTACAACGAATTTAACCTTCTTCGTGAAAACTGAGGTGATAAAACGCTGACTATTTATTATGCTGCTCTCCTATAGTCGTTTTTTGATTTTTCTAATGCAAATTCTTTCGCATAGAATTCTCTTAAAAGCGATTTCCCAATCAACTCTACTTACTTCTGAAAGGTATATTTAGTTTTGACAATATTTTTTTCAGGATGCGTCTTCGCAAATCGTAAGTATTCAGGTAGAGGTTGTGAACAGCCTAGCGCATGTTGGCTATTGTTCCTAAGTTGCCACAAATGGCTTTGTACCGCTCGAGATGGTACTTGTCAATGCTGGTTGAAACCTAATTTTTGCTGATTGGCATCGGTTTTGTCCTGAGTGGATGATCGTACACGATGGGAAATAGTATAGCGAAAGATGTTTTGTAGCACAATAGATGTATCGCATACCCTCGACTGGTCGCCGCTTTGGGGATTATTGCCCTACGGCCGTTCCACCTCACCTACTCCTCCCCGCTACCCTTAGGTATAATTCGCCTGAGGAGAACAATGCCTGACTTAGACCCACACAAACAAGTGACGGCCGTTGTGCATGGCTATGTACAAGGGGTTTCGTTTCGCTACTACACCCATCGCACTGCCAATCGGTTGGGGCTAACGGGCTGGGTTGCCAACCAAAGAGATCGCACCGTGAAAGTAGTGGCAGAGGGAGACGAAGCTGCCTTGCACCAACTGGTCGCCTTTTTGCATGAGGGGTCGCCTGCCGCCAGCGTGCAACGTGTAGATGTGAAATGGGCAGACGCAACGGGCGAATTTAGTAGATTCTCGGTTAAGTACATGGGTTAAGTTTCCGAAAACAGGAAAATTGGACACGGATAGCTTTACAGAAGAAGAGTAATTTCACCGCAGAGTTGCGGAGAACGCAAAGATTGTCTCTGTAAGCTTTGAAACTCTGCGCCCTTTGCGCCTTTGCGGTTTGTTTTCTCTGTCCAATTCTAAATGTGATACACAGTTTCACAGAGAAGTTATGGTTGAAGAAAAGAGTAAACGAGAGCGTCAACGAATGGCCTGGGTGGTTTTGCTCGGTAGCTTTACCGTCTGCATGATTATCACCATCGCCATTCCCTTCACCGCCAATGCGTTGGTGCAAAATTTAACCGAATCGCTGGCGGTTTTTGTACAGGCTAATCAGGGGACGGTGGGCATAGACAACACCACGGGCGACCGCACCGCGCTGCTGGCTGGCGAGGGTGGTCTGGTCATTGCCCCCGGCGAGCGGGTGCTAACGGGTGACAATGCCTCGGCACTGATTGCCGTCAATCCGCCCAAAGAGCAAGATTTGCTGGCGCGGCTGCAGGTGTACAGCAACACCGATCTCATCTTGCTGGAGGGAGATACCCCCCGCTTTGGCGTAAGTGATAAAGAGAACAGTCTGAGTTTTCGGCTCGATAACGGCCGTATCCGCCTCACCGTGCCCGAATTTGGGGAACGGCCGTCCCACATCATCATCGCCAGCCCCCAAAGCGACATCACCATCCAGACGCCAGGGCAGTACACCATCATTGTGAACAACGACGAGACGCAGGTGACAGTGCAGGCGGGGGAAGTGATGGTAACGGCCGTAGACGGCAGCGGGTTGACCCTGATCCAGAATCAGCGGGCCGTTGTGCCGACGGGTGCGCCTCCGCAAGGGCCACTGGAAACAGAGCGCAACTTATTGGCTAACGGTGATTTTAGCCAGGAACTCAACCGCTGGACGGTGTTTCCCTGGAGCGTCGAGCGAGCCGACCAGCCTGCTGGGCAGGTGCGTGTGCTAGACGCAGGCGACGTACCGCGCCTCAACATCATCCGCGAAGGCGTAGGCCATGCCGATGTGTTGGTGCGCCAATCTGTCAATCAAGATGTGGCCGAAATTGAATCGCTGCGCCTGCTGGTGACGTTCCGCATCATCAACCAATCACTGGAGGTGTGCGGCATTGCTGGGAGTGAATGTCCACTCTTCGTGCGTGTTAATTACGTAGATGGCGGAGGTTTTTCCAACACTTGGCAGCATGGCTTTTACGCTGTTGGCGACCCCATCCCCGGTGTGCAGCCAGACGGCTGTACCACCTGCGCCATGGTGCAAGACACCCACGAGCGCGTGCCGCTGGGTCAGGAATATTTCTACGATATTGATTTAGGGGAAGAAATTGCCCGCCAGGGTCGCAGCACGCCTCAATTTATCGAGAGCATCATTCTCGTCTCATCGGGTCACAATTTTGAGGTAGAAGTTGTGGATGTGGCTCTCTTGGCCGCAGATTGATTATAGTTGTAGGTTTGGCATTACTTACTTTCGGGAAAATAACCTAGCAAAAAAGCTTGGTGTAGGTTTGATGGCTTGGTTTTGGTTGCTAGTTACCTGTTTTAAGATTGCTAGCTCTTTCCGAATGGATTTAAGTTCTGATAGTAATTGTTTGTGATCTTGCTCTTGTTCTTCCTCCCTAGATATTTCAAACCCATAATAAAATATCCAAGCTGTAAACACCCCTCCAAGTAATTCAATGGAAATGTCTGTTTGTTGCTTGATTATAAAATTTTGTACCTCAGAAAAGATTGGAGCAAACTCTTGTATTTCTGGTGCAGTAAATGAGTGTAAAAAATATAGAGTGGCTAAAATAGGCAGCAAGAGTCCAAATGGTTGTATAGAGAGAGGTAACCTTTGGTGGATAAATTTGAAGTAGCCACCAATTGCGAAAAAAAATATACCTATAGGAATGAGTGCTAGCCAGAAAGCGGATACATTTGATTGAGGGTTAAGTCCATCAAAATTGGGTACAAAAATAATCATTCCCACAACGGCAAAAATGACAATTCCCCAAATTCCTAAAAGGCTCACCCCTAGAAAAAACAGGGTATCTGAAAATATCTCAGCTTTTTTGACCCTTTTTCTTTTCATAATATCTCCCTTTTCTCCTACTGGAAAATTTAATCTAAGCCTGTCCAGTTTTTGAGCCACGCTTCTAAATCTTCTGGCTGATTGGCGACCACGGGCGTAAATTTGACTCCTGGATAATGCTGCTGGAACCAGCTTGCCGTCAACACTTCGGGCCAATGGTGGGGGTTTACAGCCAAAACGTGCCGATTTTCCAGATTGCCAATGCCTGCGTCATCTGCTGAAAAACCGATTGTGAAACGGCCGTCATACCCTCCCCTCACCGCTGCCAACATCCACTTTTGGCTGGCCGTTGGGGGTAGCAGAACATAAACGCGACGGTAACTCATCCGGGCTGAATCGCTGGGAACCAACTGCACATTTCTTGCCACTTGCAGCAGCCGCAGCGCCAGCAGCCGCGCCCCAAAATCCCCCACGAAGCGAATATCGTACAGGCCGTCCATGTCGGTGCTAAATTCGTAGCGCCACACAAAGCGTTCGTCGTCCAGCGTCCGCCCTCTGGCTGTCACTTGGCCTTGCGTGTTGTCCGGGCGCATAACGATGAGGTCTGTATATTTGTGCTCTCGGCTGGCGGAGATGACGGCCGTAATCGGTTCCCCCGGTTTGGGCTGCTCGGGCTCTAGGGCGATATGCGTATCCCCCAAACCCACAATATTCACCCCGCGCTTGTGCCGCCCGATGGGGCGCAAAAACGCGTTCCGCCAAAAAATAGATTGCAACCGCTTGGGCAAGTTCGGGGCCGATTTCACAAAAATGGTGATGATTGACGCTTCCGCCTCTGCCTGCGCGCGCACCGTTTCCCAATGGCTGAGTGGCTGTGCTGCCTCGCTCCACACAATGAGCGGGCTGGTAGGGTCAAGTCCGCCCGTGGGATCAATGCCCACCTGCAAATTAACGTTGCTGGCCTCGAGTTGGCTGCCCGGTGACGCATCTTCACTGGACCACGCTTGCCCTTCGACGCTCAACTCATACTGGTTGCCCGCCACGGAGGGAACCTGCTGCCATAAACCAGCTTCGTGCGTCCCCCACGGGGTACTAAGCTGCTGCGTCAAGCTGTCGTCCAGGGTGTAGGCACTAAAAATGGGTGTGCGGTTCTTCCAGTCGGGTGAACCCTCAGCGGCGTTTAGCCACCAAGGTGCCCAACCTGCGGCGATGATGAGGTTTTTGTTGTCACGATACGGATGAAATGGTTTGCCGATACGGCCGTTTGTCAAAAGTTCTTGTCTTGCCATAATTTTTGGGAGATTTGAGACTAGGGATTGCTTAATCTCTAGTTTCTAGGCTCATTTACGAAAACCCCAGCCCCCGTTCCTTCATGGAGACAAAGCGATTATGCCCAATAACAATGTGATCCAGCACGTCAATGTTAAGTAGCGAACCAGCTTTTACAAGCTGCTGCGTTACAGCCACGTCTTCAGAGGAGGGTGAAGGGTCACCGGAGGGATGGTTGTGGGCCACGATGAAAGCGGCCGCATTTTCCTTGATGGCTGCGCGAAATAGTTCCCCAACGCGAATGACCGAGGTGTTCAGGCTGCCAACGTAGATGGTGGGCGTGGCCAGCACGCGATTGCGCGTATCCATCAAAATCAGGCGCAGATGCTCTTTTTCCAAAAAGCTCATCTCCGACATTAGCAGGTTAGCAGCATCGCCTGGGGACGTGATGCGCGGCTTTTCTTGGGGCGCGCTGGTTAGCAGCCGACGGCCGATTTCCAGCGCAGCCTTGATCTCTACCGCCTTAGCCGGGCCAACCCCCTTCACTCTGGTCAGTTCAGCAATAGAGGCACGCGCCAGGCCAGGTAAATCCTGGAAAGTGGTTAGCAGCCGCTCTGCCAACCGCAGCACGTTTTCGCCCGGCACGCCGGAGCGCAAAATGATAGCCAGCAGTTCAGCAGTGGAAACGGCTCGCTCCCCAACTTTGAGCAGCCGCTCACGGGGGCGTTCATGCTCGGCCAAATCCCGCATCATGAGGCTGTAGGTAGCGGCTGGCTCGGTTTCGGTGGAACGGCCGTTTACCTCACGACTTGTCATTTGCGTCGCTCATTAGCTCCAAAAACTCTTCCCACTCGTCAGATGCCAGATGCAGGGTGATGCTGCCCAGCTCCACATGGTAAAAAAAGCCATCGTCATTCGGGCTGCGCCAGACGGCGAAATTTTCGGTTTCGGCAACCATATCAACTTCCATTTTTTCATCGTTACTCATTGGATTGTTTATCCTTTTTTGTGTGAAGGTTGGCAAGGTGGCAAACGGCCGTACATAACTTAAGATGCCGTCAATTGTAAGCCTGGCGCGTCAAAAATACCAAAATTATGAAGCGGTGGCCGTATTGTCTGGTTTGTCTGGATTTTGTGGTAGGGATGGGGTGGAAACGGCCGTTGTCGGTGCTTTCACCTTTGTAAAAGGCATAAACTTATCAGAAAACGGATCCTGATCCGTCAGCTTGCAATAAATGTACATCCAAATAAGCCGGATACTAGCCAGCACCGGGGCTGCCAATAGCACACCCAAAATGCCCGCCACGCTGGCTCCACCCAACACACCCAACAACACCGCCAGCGGATGCAGCTTCAGATGATGCCCAATAATACGCGGCACCAGATAATAATTTTCAAATTGGTAAATGAACCCATAAATGCCCAGCACCAGCACCGCAAACCAAAACGGTGACATCAAGCTGCCCAGCCAACTGGCATCTGTCTGGATAGCAGCAATTAGCACGGCCGGAATAGCCGCCAAAATTGGGCCAAACGTCGGAATCAGCTCCATAAATCCAGCAATAAGTGCCAACGTCATCGCGTTTGGCAGCCCAATAATAAGCGCAATGAAAAAAATGATGACCCCTACCACTACGCAAAGCACCAGTTGGCCCCGCAGAAAAGCGTTCCAGGTAATGCTAATGCCCTCACTTAGCTGGTACAAATCACTCTGATATGATTTTGGGGCCAATTTAACAAGGGATTCAAATAGCGTTTCGTGATCTTTTACCAGATAAAATGATAAAAAGAGGACCATAATCGTCCAGCCGACGGTTGAAATCGTTGCCGTTGCCAGACTCCCAAAAATGCTAATCGTTTGCCCGCCCAAAGTTTGCACCACCTGAACCAAATTGTTGCTTAACGACGCAAATAGCTGGTCCAATGAAAGCTGGTCAACGGGCAGCACAATATCATCAGCCAGAACAATTGGATCCTGGAAGAACTCACCAATATCACGAATGTATTGGGGTGTACGATGGATAAAGTTGTTCACCTGCGTCACAATGGGGTTTATGGTGCTAACCGGGATGGAAACCAGAGCAGCTACCAACAATAGATAGACAAGCCCAATAGAGAGATTGCGGCTGAGCGGTGTGCGCCGCGAAATTTGCGTAACCAAAGGCTCAATCAAATAAGCCAAAATCATGGCCATACTCAATGGCAACAATAGCAAGCGAAAACGATAAAGCGCCAATGAGAGCAGCACAAACATAATCAACAGCACAAGCCGCTTGTTGTGAGGACTCCAAGGAGGGGAACTGGAACGAACGTTACGTTTCATGGTCGTGACACCGATTCCTGTACAAATATCAAGTTTGGCAGTGGCAGGGTAGGACACACCCTGATGACATTATTGTACACGGAAAAACCTGTCATTGGGAATGACGTTCACAAGAAAAAGCGTGTGCAGATATGCGATTTCTTGATGACATTTGAATAGACTTGGAAAAGTCAGAAATCGCATCTCTTTTCCAGAAACTTAGATAAACGCAAAACGCCCAGACAGTTGTGGCCTGGGCGTTTGTCATGATGAATTATTTACTCGCGTACTGGTAGTTAACGACGGCCTCGGCCACCACCGCGATTGTCACGGCCACGACCACCACCGCGATTGCCGCCACGATTCCCACCGCCACCAGAGCGCTTTGGTTTGTCGTCGGCGCGAGCTTCCTCCAGGGTAAAGCCTTCCAGAACCGCCTTGCGAGACAGGCGCACCTTGCCATCTGGCGTGACGTCAGTGACCATTACCATTACCTCATCCCCAAGTTGCAGAGCATCCTCCACTCGTTTGATATGGTCGGCAGAGATTTGGGAGATGTGGACCAGGCCGTCGGTGCCGGGCAGGAACTCAATGAACGCGCCAAAATCGGTGATACGCACCACTTTACCGGGGTAAATGGCACCCGGTTCAGGCGATTTGGTCATGCCGTCAATTTGTTGCACAGCCATTTCCGCTTTGGGGCCATCTACACCGGCCACAAAGATGGTGCCATCTTCCTGGATGTCAATGGAAACTTCATATGTTTCTTCCAGACTGCGAATGGTTGCGCCGCCTTTGCCAATGACTGCACCAATCTTGTCGGGGTCAATTTTGATGGAAAGCATCCGGGGGGCGTTTGCGCTTAACTCAGAACGAGGTTCAGAGATGGTTTCTAGCATGTTGGCCAGAATGTGCAGCCGACCCACTTTGGCCTGCTCCAGAGCCTGCGCCATTAGCTCTTTGGTGATGCCCGCAATTTTGATGTCCATTTGCAGGGCGGTAATACCTTCACTGGTTCCGGCGACTTTGAAGTCCATATCGCCCAGGTGATCTTCCATCCCCTGAATGTCGGTGAGAACAGCAAATTTTTCGCCGTCGGTTACCAGACCCATTGCCACACCGGCGACTGGGCGTTTAATCGGCACGCCGCAGTCCATGAGGGCTAAGGTAGAGGCACAAACGCTGGCCTGGCTGGTGCTGCCGTTGGAGGAGAGCACCTCAGACACCACGCGAATGGTGTAGGGGAATTCTTCTTCGCTGGGAATCATCGGACGCAGAGCGGTTTCTGCCAGGGCACCATGACCAATCTCGCGCCGCTTGGGGCCGCGCAGGAACCAGGTCTCGCCGGTGGAGAAGGGGGGGAAGTTGTAGTGGTGCATGTAGCGACGGGTGTCGTCGCTGGTGAGCCCTTCAATTTTTTGAGCCTCGCGGGGAGTGCCCAGCGTGGCTAGGGAAAGCACCTGGGTTTCGCCACGTTTGAATAGGCCAGAGCCGTGGGTACGCGGCACAAGGTTAATTTCGGAGGATAACGGCCGTACGGTGGTGTAATCACGGCCGTCTGGGCGAATGCCTTCATACAGGATGCGGTCACGGACGGCTTTCTTTTGCACACCGGTTATTACTTCGCGTACTTCGCTGAGGTTGGTGGTTTCGTCGATTTCAAAGAAGTCGTTGACGATTTCTTCGCGCAGGTCCCCCATTTGCTCATTGCGCTCGTATCGGTCAGTGGTGCCAGCCACGATCTCCGTGATGCGGGAGCCGATTTTGTCTTTTACGGCCGTTTCCAACGCCTCATCCACAGAACTCAGCACAATCTCATCTTTTTCCTTGCCAATCGCGTCGCGCATTTCATTCACCAGATTGATGAATGGCTGCATGGCTGCATGACCAAAATCCAATGCTTCGACCAGCAGTTCTTCGGTCACTTCATCCGCGCCAGCTTCTACCATGATGATGGCATCTTTGGTGCCTGCCAAGCGCAGGTCTAGACTGCTGTTTTCCATCTCTGGTACGGTGGGGTTAGCCACAAATTCGCCATTGATGTAGCCTACGCGCACGGCACCGATAGGGCCAGCCCAGGGAATGTTGGAGATGTGCAGCGCGGCACTGGCAGCATTGACGGCCAGGATGTCTAGATGGTGCTCACCGTCTGCTGAGAGCGTGCTGGTGATGATTTGTACTTCGTTACGCATGCCTTTGGGGAACAACGGCCGTAACGGACGATCCGTTAGCCGTGACACTAAAACTGCTTCTGTGGTGGGGCGGCCTTCACGCTTGAAGTAGCCACCCGGAATACGGCCGCCAGCGTACATCTTCTCTTCAAAATCAACGCTCAGGGGAAAGAAATCTAACCCTTCGCGCACAGTTTTGGACATAGTGGCTGTAGACAGCAACATACAGTCGCCCACGCGAATGGTGACCGCACCGCCAGCTTGCCCAGCCAATTTACCTGTGGCAATTGTAATTTCTTCATTGCCAATGCGGGTGGTAAAATTTTGTTCAGAACTCATTGAATAAACCTCCATAAAGGTGAGTTACTTGGGAAGAGCGGTTTTCTAAAGACGAAACTGCCAGATAGATCGCAAAAAACAATCCACCAACGTTTCGGGCAGCATTGTGAGCTATGAAAAACGCTTTTCCGTTCGTTTTGGTTGGAGGGGATGGATTAGGGACTGGGGATTGGCACATACACCGGACAATTTGCCGTATGTAACAATACCCAATTCCTAAACCGCCAAACCCGCTCCAGAAATAAAAACGGAGGGGCGACAACCGCGTCACCCCTCGTTGAATACCTTTTTAATTAACGACGCAGACCCAATCGGCCCAAAATCTCGCGGTACCGTTCTGGGTGACGCTTGCGTAAGTAGGCCAGCAAACGGCGACGCTTACCAACCAGTTTCAGCAGCCCCCGACGGGAGCTTTCGTCGTGCTTGTGCATGCGTAGATGCTCCTGCAACTGCTTAATGCGACGATCAAAAATCGCAATTTGCACCTCAGCAGAGCCGGTGTCGCCTTCACTTTGAGCAAAATCGGAAATCAATTCGGCTTTTTCTGTACCATCTAGTGGCATAAGGTTGAACCTCCAAAAAACTAATTTAGCCTGTAGGCCGCCGTGCCGATGTCGTCGCACCTCCAAGCCACCGGAGATTATAGCCCAAACAAAACAGTTTACAAATTTGTTCAAAGTTTTTTCTCAGCAATGAGAGGAGTGAGCATCCTCAGATGCGAGCGGGGTTTTCCAGTTGTTAAGAAAATTTTAGCGTGGGCAAAAATTGGGGTGGCTGGCGCACCTGCGTTGCTTGCTCAAACGCATAGGCCAGCCGCAGCAGCGTTGGCTCTTGCCACGCCCCACCAATGAACGAGATACCTACTGGCAGCCCAAATATGTATCCTGCCGGAACTGTGATGTTAGGATACCCCGCTACGGCCGCAGGCGAGGAACTTGCGCCGCCGTAATTATCTCCATTTACCCAATCGGTCAGCCAGGCCGGGCCGCCTGTGGGGGCGACAATCGCGTCTAGCTGATGTGCCTTGAGCGTGGCATCAATCCCCTCATCCCGCGCTAGGCGATGGTTATTAGCAAGAGCCTCGCGGTAAGCTTCGTCGCTGATGTCTCCCTTTGCTTGGGCAGCTTCAAACAGTTCCTGACCAAAATAGGGCATGATTGTTTCTTTGTTGGCTTGGTTGAAGGTGATGAGGTCGGCCAATGTGCGGTGGACGACTGTTTTGGGGGTGGTGGCCAGATAGGCATTCAGATTGTGCTTGAATTCATACAGCAGCACCTCAAATTCAGAGTCGCCAAACTGACCCTTGGTTTCTACGTTGGCCGGGTCAATGATGATGGCACCCTGCTGACGCATCGTTTCAATCGCTTGCTCGATAACCGCGTCTACGTAAGGGTTATAGCCGAAGAAGTTGCGCGAGACGCCAATTCTGGCACCGTTTAGACCGTTTTTGTCTAAAAATTGCGTGTAGTCGGTATGGCTGTTGCCTGCACTTTTTGCTGTTGTGGCGTCGCGTGGGTCTGTGCCTGTGAGTGCGCCGAGCAGAACGGCCGTATCCCACACAGTTCTAGCCATCGGGCCAGCCGTATCCTGGCTGTGTGAGATGGGGACGATGCCAGACCGCCCGACCAGCCCCACGGTGGGCTTCATGCCGACGATGCCATTAACATGAGAGGGGCAAACAATCGAGCCGTCGGTTTCGGTGCCAATGGCGGCAGCGCCCAGGTTGGCAGCAACTGCCACGCCAGAACCAGAGCTACTGCCACACGGATTGCGATCCAGCGCGTACGGATTGTGTACTTGGCCACCCGCGCTGCTCCAGCCACTGCTGGAGCGGGAAGAGCGAAAGTTGGCCCACTCACTCAAGTTGGTTTTGCCCAGGAGAATGGCGCCAGCGGCGCGTAGGCGTTCAGCTACAAAGCTGTCTTGCTGGGCAAAGTTTTGGGCAAGTGCCAGCGACCCGGCGGTGGTGGGCAGGGGGTCAGTGGTCTCGATGTTGTCTTTAAGCAAAATGGGGATGCCGTGTAGTGGGCTGCGTGGTCCACGAGCTTTGCGCTCTGCGTCTAGCTCCTCAGCCATGGCGAGCACCTCTGGGTTGATGGCCAAGACACTGTTGAGTTTGGGGCCAGTCTGGTCAATTTGCTGGATGCGATCCAGGTAAAGCTGCACGATCTCTTTGGCACGCATCGTGCCGCTGTCCATCATTTGCTGTAACTGGCTAATGCTCCACGCTTCCATTGGATTTCCTTTTGCTTGTGGAGGTGACTGTCACTGGCCTTAACCCACTTCATTAACCAAGCATCTTTTGGCCAGTGACAGTCACCTTGGGCTAATTGATTGTAAATTGCTCGTATTCGTTTTCGCTGGGGAGGCCCCAAACGGCCCAGAAGGTGCCTGTTTTGGGCTGCATAATGGCTGCGCCGCAGGATTCCACGTGGAACGGCGGCTGGGCGCGGACGCAGATGGCTTCCGAGTTGCGGGTGAGGGCAATGAGATGGTGGATGGTTAACGGCCGTTCCCCCAAAAGCTCCTCTGCTCTATCCAATCTAGCCTCAGAACTAACCTGCGCTTCTGGTGGGCGTGCCTGGGCAAACTGTTGCGTCTGCGGCCGTAGGCAATGGTTGGTGTGAATCAACGGTTTCTCAGCGAGTGGAGTAATGGCGTGATGGCTGGACATCGCTTCAATGTTGTAACCACGGCCGTTTCCATCAAAAAGCAAATAATTATGCGCCCCGGCCAGCTTCGCCTCGGTGATGTAGGCGAGCGCGTCGTCGAGATTGTCTTGTTGCAGTACCTTCCGCACCACAAACGGCCAGGTGACGCCGATTTGCCCGTCTGCCCCCAGCAGATTGTTGATGCCAATGCAGATGCCGTGTCCATTCATCCCAATTTGCCCCACGCAGCCGGTGGTGGTGAACACAAGGCTGCGCGGCGCATCATCTGGCTGCACGTCCAGCAGGATGACGTATTGGGTCGCCGTGTCGTGCATGTCCCACGTTTGGCCAAAGAAGCCTGCGCCCTCGGCCGCGCCATCTGGCACGATGAAGGCGGTGCAGTCATCAACGGGCAAGCGTGCCTTTTTTTGCTGCATGACGCTGTAAACCACGTCTACAAAATCAGTGAAGCCACCGACGATGATCAGTTCTGCCAGAGAGAGTTGGGTCGCAGCGGCCAGCCCTTGCAGCTCCTGAAAGAGGTCTGGCGCGTAGGCTTCGTGGGCAGGCAGACAGGCTTCAGCCAGCGCCAGCACCTCGCTGCGGGGCAAGGGGCCACCGCTCCACAAGCCATCGCAGACGAGCTGGATGCGTTCCTCGGTGTATTGGCGGATTTGGGTGTGGTAGGAACGGCCGTGTACAAACCCAATCTCATACGGCGTGCCACTCGCTTTTAGGACGCGGATTTTTCTGCTCATCGGCTGATCTCCATTTGGATCATTTGTGGCGGGCGTTCTAACGAAAATTATACGATTTTGCTCTGAGCAATATGTTAATATTTCCTTCGGATATTCGATTTAGCAACATCTGACCCGAAAATAAGAAGTATCAAAACTGATTTGTGGGCAACTGTAAAGGATTTACACATAATGCGATGGATGTTACACGGCAAAATTCACAAAGCAACTGTCACTCAGGCGGACGTGAATTATGTCGGCAGTATTACGATTGATAAAGAACTGGTTGATTTGGTTGGCTTTCGCCCTGGCGAAAAAGTATTGGTGGTAAGCAACACCTCTGGCTCTCGACTGGAAACGTACATTATTGAAGGCAAACCTGGCTCCGGCGACATTTTCATGAACGGTGCGGCCGCGCACCTTATCAAAAAGGGAGAAGAAATCATCATCATCGGCTTTGAGCTAACGGATGAACTGATTGAGCCAACCAATATTTTGGTTGATGAGAACAACAAATTTGAAAGATATTTGTAGCAGCCATTATTACCCCGGAAATTTTGAGTTTCCGGGGTAATTGATTAGCTCATGATGATTTGGTTTAGCGTTTTCATGCTCTGCAAATCTTTGGTGCGTGGCGATCGTCCGGTGTCTTTTTGGTAACCTACTTTTTCCTCCAACAACTGCGCTGGCGAAAGGACATGACAAAACGAACCATCAAGTTCCTGTGGCGGCAATGACAGCGCCTCAGGTAGCCACACCCAGTCGGGGATGCCTTCTACAAACAGTTCCCCTCTAATTTGCGAAATAAACACAACGCTGATTTCCTGCCCACATTTTGTGAAATCGTATTGAACGCCTGTGTCGCGCATAAATGTAAAGTCTGCTTGCTCAAACAAGCTGCGTAATTGCACGGCATGACGTTTCCAGGCGACCAAATCAATATCGCTGTGTTCGCGGGTAATGCGTTCCAAAAGAAAGTCAACTGCCCAGCCACCGCGCAGCCAAAATGGAATGCCAGCCGTATGAAGCACGCTCTGAATTTGTGAGATTATATCGAATTGAATTTGTGTGTTTTTCATGGGGCTTGCATGGAAACGGCCGTTTCCGCCACCAGCTCCCGGTACATTTTGATCATCTCTGCCCGGCAGCCTGTTTGAATGAGGGCGATTGTTGTGTTTTTCATAACAAAGTTAGCGAGCATGTAAGTAGGCGAGTATCATAAAAGTGTCAGCTTAAGAAAATAAAGTTATGCAAATGTGAACAATACTAAAAGAACAGTTCAAAACTTCGCTTCGCTTTAAGTTCCTTGCGTAAGCCCTGAACCATTTGTTTTATTTCATTATCTGAAAAGAGATGTTGGTATGTGTCGATTAGTTTCACGCATTTATTGATTCTAGCATCGTTTATCTGCATGAAATAAACTAAAACTAAAAGGGACCAATACCGGCTCTCATTATCAACATCTACATCGGCCAAAATTGACTCAAGAACAGCTTCACGGTTCTTAACATTCCAAAGGATAACATATACAGATTGACCAATTGCACCACGGGTGAATCCACCACCATCAGTCACTATTTCTAACATTGTTAAAACTTCTTCTTTGCCAAAGCTTTCGTTCAAGAAAGCTAATGCTGCTTTTCGTGTGTTTTCTTGAATATAGTTTCCACCATGCCAGAGAATGTCCCCATGACCAGGTAAATAGGCAATCATGTTTGTAAGCTGAAACAACATCGGATGCCCCCGAAAATTCCGGTAACAAGTTATGACGTAATACCAACTCACAAAATCTTGTCTTTGAAACGTGAATAAATATTTCATTCCATCCAGGCAATTACGATAGTTCTTTCTATCGGAAAATTTTCGCAAAGCAGTTCCTAATCTGCGTTTATATGGTTCAAGATAGTTGAGGAAATGATTTGCAAACTCGGCAAAAGTTTCTTGAGAGAAGACTTGTGATTGAGGAATGGTTATATTATATGGACCATCATTAATTACATTGGGATTTTGTGATAAATATTCTGTTACATCGTACCAGACAGCTTGATTATTCTTGGGACTATAAACAATACATCCAATTGGTAATGAATGTGATGCCCAATACTCAAAGTGATCCTTGTCAGATTTTAAGACGTAGTTTCCATCTGGCTTCACATATGAATCTCCTGATTTGATTTGAACAAAAATACAGCATCCTGTTGCTTCCTCGTCCTTTATGAATTCAATATATGCATCATTTCCAATATCATTTTCTAGTGCCACTTCTTGGAAAATAGAGTTATGAACGTTAACAATATCCCTGGCAAATTTGACACCAGCGATTGAAATAGATTTTGTCCGTTTGCGTTTTGTAGTCATATTGTGATTTCTATTTACCTTTTACTTGCCGACTTGCTTAATAGCCAATCGCAAACTCGCTTACTTCTTCAAATCCCCCAAAATCTGCGCGGCGGCTAGCTTCCCCGGTGCGCCCATGACGCAGCCGCCGGGATGCGTGCCCGAGCCACATTGGTAGTAGCCCTTGATTGGCGTGCGGTACTGGTTCCAGCCCGGTGCGGGGCGGAAAAAGTACATTTGTGGCCCCATAAATTCCCCAGCGAAGATGTTACCTTCGCTTAGCCCCACCGTGCGCTCGATGTCCAGCGGCGTGACCACCTCCCGGTGCAAAACAAGGTCGCTAAAGTTAGGGAAGATCTCGGTGAGGGTTTGCTGCACCACATCGCCAAAATTCTCTTTTTCGCTATCCCAATCGCTACCTTTGAGCTTGTAGGGCGTGTACTGGACAAAGCAGGACATGATATGTTTTCCCGGCGGGGCCATATCTGGGTCTATGGTTGATTGGATGCAGCAGTCTATGTAAGGTTTCCTGCTATACCAGCCATATTTCGCATCATCAAAGGCGCGTTCGATGTAATCCATCGTAGGGCCAATGTTCATGAAGCCCCGGAAAATATCGGTGCGGCCGGGCAATGACGGGTATTCCGGCAGGCCATCCAGCGCAAAATTCACCTTGGACGACACCCCTTGATACTTGAAATTTTCAATCGTTTCTACCAGATCGGTAGGCAAATCGCGCGGCTCGACGAGTTTGAGGAAGGTGTGGCGCGGGTCTAACGCGCTGATGATGATGTCAGCGTAAAGCTCGTCGCCGTTTTGCAGCGCCACGCCAATCGCCTCACCATTTTTGGTGATGACTTCGCTCACGGCCGCGTCCAACCGAATTTCGCAGCCAAACGATTGTGCAGCGCGGGCTACTGCCTGGGTGAAGCCGCCGTTGCCCCCTTTGTGGAAGCCCCAGTCGCCAATGCTGCCGTCAAAATCGCCGAGCTTGTGGTACAGCAGCACCAGCCCCGACCCCTGCGAGCGCGGCCCAACCTTGGTGCCAATCAGCCCGCTGGAGCAGAAGGCTGCTTTAAGGACATCGGTTTCAAAATTGTCGTCCAGCAGGTCGGCCGCGCTGCCTGTGAGCAGACGGGTGAGCATGTGCAGCACTTTGGGGTTTTGGTTGCCAAGATGCGATCCCACGGCCGCTAAGCGGGCCAACTCTTCTGGCTCGCTGCTGGTGATGTCGGGCGGGATGCTGTCTACCAGCGGCTTCACCGCCTGCACCACCTGCTTAATGATGTGCCAGTAATCGTGATATGCCTCGGCGTCTTTGGCCGAATGGCGGGCAATTTCGTGGTAATTTTGGTAGCTGTCTGGCCCCATCAGCAGGTAGTCGCCGTTTTCAGCAGGGGTGAAGGTATTGGGCATGGGCAGGATCATCAGGCCGTGCTTCACTAGCTCCAGCTCCTGAATAATGTCAGGGCGCAGCAGGCTGAGGGCGTAAGAGAAGGTGGTGAAGTGGAAGCCGGGCTTTAGCTCCTCGGTGATGGCTGCGCCGCCAACGAGGTGTCGCTTCTCTAGCACCACCGTTTTCAGCCCCGCTTTGGCCAGGTACGCGCCATTCACCAGCCCATTGTGACCACCGCCGATTACAATTGCATCATATTTTTTAGACATCTTTTACCCTGGTTTAAATTTTACGATTTCCACATCTTTGATCGGTGTGTAATGTTTGGCGTTGCCAGTTAGTAGAGAGAGGCCGTGGGTAACGGCCGTTGCACCAATCAAAGCATCTGCAAGGTGAACAGGGTGGCTCAGGTAATATTGCTCAACAAAAAACATCGCCTTGCTGGAAATTTCTTCATTGATGTAGATGATTTCTGTTTTCCAGGCACGTAAAGCGCGACGCAATGCCCGCAGCTCGTTCTTATTCCTCATCCCTTGCACCAATTCCATATAGGTCACAACAGATATGCTGAATCGAGGATAGGTTTCAATTGTTTCTCTGGCCTTTTCATTGCCGCGCATATACCAAACGATGATATCAGTATCAATCAGCATCAAACCGCCCCTTGCGGATATTGCGAATATACGCTGCTACATCTTCAGACTTTGAATCGTCTGCCCATATTCCAAAAAGTTCGTCCTCAATGGCAATTTCATCTTCAAAAGGAATTAACTTTGCTTGAGGTTTTCCTCGATATGTAATGATCACCTCTTCCCCTCTGGAAACCGTATCTAATAGTTCTTTGACGTTAAATCTCAAATCTTTTGCTGTGGCTTGCATAAAATCACCTCCGAAGTTTACACTCTAAAGTATAAACTTGTAATAGCCTTTGTCAATAATGAGTCTGATTGGCGGCTTATCGTCTTTTGTGGGGTGGATCATAAAAGGGCGTCCGCACGACGTTGGCCAACACGTATTTGGGCCGATGGACCACCATGAGTTCGAGATACGCTTCGCTGCCGAGTTTGCTGAGGTGCGGCGGCAGCTTGCCAATGGCAATGTGCCGCTTGAGCAGTGAGGAGTACATGAGGCTGGTGGCGTAGCCCAAGTAGTTGCGTTCCGCGTCGTACAGTGAATGCGCTTCTTCGAGGGGCATTGTCTCTTTTGGCGGGATGAGGCCGAGGTCTTCATATGTCTGGTCATAGGCCTGCCAATCGAGCATGAGGCCGATGGTTTTCCAGCGGGAGGTTTTGTTTTTGATTTCGTTTTCGATGGCTTGACGGCCAATGAACGGCCGTTCCTCATCCGCCAACTTCCGAAACATCCAATCAAACCCCAGCTCCAGTGGTGTTTCCCGCTGCTCGGCAATCCAGGCATAGCGCGACGATGAAAAATCAACATCCAGCAGAAGCAGCCCCGCTTCGAGGCGGGCCATCTTCAACGCCCACAAGCCTATCGGCATGATGTTGTAGTTGGCACCAGCCGCCATGAGTGAATCCCAGACGGTAAGCGCATCCTCTGTTTTGATCCAGATTTCAAAGCCGAGGTCGCCCGTGTAGCCGGTGCGGGACAAAATGACGGGCTTTTGGGCGATTTTGGTTTGGGTGACGTGGAAGTAAGGGAGGTCAACGGCCGTTTCTGTGAGTTGCGCCAGGACGGTGCGCGAGTGTGGTCCTTGCACGGCCAAAATGCCGTACTCTTTGGAGATGTCGCTAATTTCCACGCGGTGATGGCCGATTAAGTTGGCAAAGTAGCGCAGGTTTGGTTCGGCGGCGGTGAGTAGAAATTCATCTTCACTCAGTCGCAGCACCACGCCATCTTCCAGCATGTAGCCCGCATCATCGCACCAGATGGTGTACTGGGCTTGCCCCGGTTGGCAGGTGCGAATGTCTCGCGCCAGCACGCCTGACAGGAAGCACTCAGCGTCTGGCCCTTTGATACGGTATTTGAACAACGGCGAAGTGTCGAATACGGCTACGCCGCTGCGGATGGCGAAATATTCGGTGAGTGTGGAGAATTGGTAATTTTGCGCCGCCGCATAGCCCGCCCAATGCTTCCACAGCATCGTTTCGCTCAGCGGGGCGAGGCGGGGATAAAAGGGGGTTGTTTTGACCATTTATATTCCTGTGGTTGAAGTATGGAATTTTTTGTAAATAACGTTACGAGATTTTAGTCTGGTTTTGGGTTTCGTCAAAAGAGTTGAACCTATGTGATAAATATTTTTGGCATCGAATTTTCACGAATTAGCGCGTGAAGTTCATAAAAATTCGCATCATTTGTTGCTATTGATTATTTACGGCCGTTTCCCATGCAATTTTGGTATAATGCCCAATTATGAAGCAAGGCAGTAAATATTTTCCGCTTTATTCTCACTTGCAGCAGGCGGCTGGCGAGCCGGTGACGCTGACGTTTTCCCAAATTGAACAATTACTGCAAACCAATTTGCCCGGCAGTGCACGGGCCCGGGCTGGCTGGTGGAGCAATCGCAGCAAAGGGGCGGTGCAGGCATCGGCGTGGATGGATGCGGGGTATCATGTACAGTCGGTGGACTTGGCTATAGAAACGGTGCATTTTGCTAAAGCGAAGCTGACCTACACGGTTGAAAAATCGGGGGATACAGTGCTATGGAACCGCGGCATGATTAAGGCGTTGCGGCAGCATATGGAAATGTCGCAGGGTGAGCTGGCAGACGAGTTAGGGGTACGCCAGCAGACGGTGAGTGAGTGGGAAACGGGAGCCTACGCACCCAGCCGCGCCACATCCAAACATCTGGGCTTGGTGGCGGAGCGGGCTGGCTTTGGGTATGAGGTGGGGGAAGAACGGCCGTAACTCATTCTGCATTTAAACCTGTCATTCCTGCGGAGGCAGGAATCCATCTTTGTGTTTGAAATGGATGCCCGCCTACGCGGACATGACTCAAAGAAGAAAATGGGTATTGACAAAAAAGACGCTACCGTGTAAAATGTCATCATTGGTGCGGTAACGGCCGTATCACACAGTCAAACATTCCAACAAAGACCTTTTAACCAAAAAGCGCAACGTTGGCGGTGAACCTTGCCGTAACTTTCTGGTTGCCTGTGTTTCCTGGGAAGAGGACGCGAAGACAGTGGGGTTTGCTCACCTTGACGCTGTTTTTGCAAACGGCCGTTGCCACACCTTTCTTAATCAAACCTTGAAATAGCGACAGAATCAACATAGGACATGCTTTTCTCAAAAATCTCTGTGTTCTCTGTGGCAAAAAAGGAGGCAATGCCAGATGGGAAATTACACGTTGGACGAAGTGATCAGGCGGTGGACGCGGGGTGACATCACCACAGAGCAAACGGTGGGACAAACATTGCTCATTGTGCAGGATATTGCGCGCAGGGTAGGCGTGCTGGAAAAACTGCGGGAAGAAGAGCGAAACGGCCGTAAAACAGGCAAAGATGAAACGGCCAAATGAAAAAGAGGCTGGGTCAGTCGCACCCAGCCTCTTTCTAATTAAGGATTGTCTTGAGCGCAGCGGAAGCCAATGTCTACATCAAAAGTATTTCCAGAGACGACATAGCGGCGGCTGGTTGTGAAAAATGCGCCATTGGTGTTGTCGAAGCTGCCGCCCCGGTAAATTTGGCTGTTGCCAGAATCCAGATTGACTGGATTATTTTCGGGAGAATTGGCGTAGAAATCTGGATCGAACCGATCCAGCACCCACTCATTCACATTACCTGCCATGTTGAAAACGCCAAACGGACTGGCACCATTGGGGAAGTCATCCACTGGCTCCGTGTCTAGCGAACTGGCGGCAGACAGGGCAGGATCAAATTCGTTGCCCCAAGGCCAGGTGAAGTTGTCTGGGCCGCTAGCGGCAAATTCCCATTCGGCTTCGGTGGGCAGTCGCTTGCCCGCCCATTCGCAATAAGCGTTGGCCTGCGTCCAGGTGATGCCCATCACGGGGTAGTTGGCAAAGACAGGATCATCCCGATAGCCGGAACGGCGGAAGGAGTTCCGTAGCCCAGTTTGGGTGCAGCCGCCATCCGCCACACAGGCCAAATATTGCTCGTTGCTTACCTCAAATTGGTCAATGAAGTAAGCGTCTAAAGTAACCGCATGCTCTGGTTGCTCATTGGCTTCACCCGTTGAGGAACCCATCAAAAAGCTGCCGCTGGGAATGAGGAGCATGCCATTTGGGACGGCAACTTCGGTTGGTTCAGGGGTGGAGGAGGGTATCAGCGTGGCGGTAGGTTCAGGAGTCGCTTCTGGTTGGCCTGTTGCACCGATTTCTGTAGTTGCGGTAGGTTCTGGGGCTACTTCGGTAGCATCGGTGGCCGGATCATTTTCCTCTGCTGTTGGCTCAGCCGCTACGGCTTCTTCTTCATCTTGTAGTAACGCATCGCCCAATTCTAGGATAGTGAGATTGTCGTAATGAACGTGGGCGCGGGTTTCGTCTACGGTTTCTACGTAAAAGCCAAAATCGCCATTAGGGTAGCTGCTGTCGGTGAAGGTGGTGAGGATACGGCCGTTTACAAAAAAGGAGAACATGTTGCCACTAGCATCCACGCGTAAGGTATCGGCAACGTCTACCGAACCGCCTTGAATAGCGCCGCCAATACCTGCCGTTAAGCCTTCAATAGAGCCATTTTGTACGTTATCTAAGCCATCGTTTGATGCTTTGAGAACGGCCCACTCACCTGAGCGGGGCGCAACTGTGAAGGCGTAGAACTCGCGATTACTGGTCTGGCGCAAGATGATCCCGTACCGATATTCCCCTGCTTCTGTTTCCAAAATATCAACGAAAACGCGCGCTTCCATGCTGACATTGCTAACTTCTGAGCCGAAAACGGCCGTTGCTGCCTGATTGGCCCCCGTTGCTTCCACATGGTAATAATCTGGCGGATGGTAACCGCGCCAGGCGTTGTCTTCCTTCAAATCGGGCCAGCCACTTTCTGGGTTTGTAAAATCATCCACTAGCACAATCGCATCATCAGGAACAACTTCCGCCTCGCTCGCGGCGCAGCGCACGCCTGTTGAAGCGATCATGGTGGGGAGATTGGGGTCGCCCTGAAGCCGATAAGCCATATCTTTGAAAAAGTCAAACGCACCACCGCGCGCTACTTCCTGGCCTTCAGGCACAGCGGCATATGGTTCATCTACCCATTCCCACACGTTACCGGCCATGTCAAACACACCAAAGCTGCTGCGGTTGGGGGGCAAACTGCCGCTGGCATAGGTGCTATTCTGGGGCAGGCTGACGCTGGTGGGGTCGTCTCCCCACGGGTACAAGAAGCCCAAGCCGCCTCGCGCTGCCACCTCCCACTCTGCCTCGGATGGGAGGCGTTTGTTTTGGCGGTTGCAATAATCGTTGGCATTTTGCCAGGAAATGCCACGTACAGGATGATTTTCTTGCCCAACAGGTAGCTGCCCATTCACCCAGCTTGACGGTGGTTCATTTTCCGTTTCAGCCAGGAAGAGGGCGTAATCACTATTGCTCACTTCAAAGCGGTCAATCCAGTATGATTCCAGCGTAATTTCTTGTGGCGAGACGTATTGGCTGCCGCTCAGGTCGGCTCCGATAGTGAAGGTGCCTTCGGGGACTTGCACCATGCCTGCCGAACTGGGCAATTCTGGCGGAAACAGTCGAGGCCACAGCAGCACGGCCGCAGCGATAATAGCCAGCAGCGCAACGCCCCCCAGCACCAACGGCAGCCAGTTGCGCCCAGATTTTTGGGTTGCAGGCTTGGGTTTTGGCTGCGCGATAGGTTCTGTAACGGGGTCTGGTGTGACAATTTCTGTATCTGCCAGCGAGGGTGGTTCTTCTTTTGGTTCTATTTTGGTGGGCGGAACGGCCGTTTCTGCTGATTCACGGTCAGTTGCAGGGGGTGGTATGGTGTATGCCATCGTGTCTGTGCCAGGCATGGAGGCCTGCCGCGCCACATCGCGCAGTGCCGTTGCCATCTCCAATGCAGAGCTAAACCGCTCTTTGGGGTCTTTGGCCAATGCTTTTTCCAACACTGCGCTAAACATATCGGGCAAATTGCTGTTGAACAGCCGGATGTCTGGCAGAGGCTCGTTGACATGCTTCATCATCACCGTCAGAGCTGATTGCCCTTCATATGGCGGACGACCGCATGCCATTTCATACAGCATCACGCCCAGCGAGTAGATGTCGGCGCGATGATCCACTTCATCACCTACCACTTGCTCTGGAGCCATGTAAGCGGCCGTACCGATGGTAGCACCCGTGGCAGTATGCACATGTCCGCCACCAACAATTTTGGCAATGCCAAAGTCGAGCAAAATTGGTTGCCCCAGCAGGTTGATCATGACGTTAGACGGTTTCAGATCGCGGTGAACCATCTTGTTTTCATGGGCGTAGGCCACAGCCTCGCACAACGGCACCATAATCTCAATGGTTTCTGATAGCGGCAGGCGCAGCCCGGCTTCTTTTAGCTCTTTTAGCCGGTTATCCAGCGGGTTGCCCGCAATGTATTCAAAGACAATGTAGTAGACGCCGCCCTCGTGGTTGAAGTCGTGTACGAGCATGATGTTGGGGTGGCGCAAACGGGCAACGGCCGCAGCTTCTTGCTCGAACCGCTTAACAAATTCTGGGTGTTCAGACAGATGGGGGTGGATGATTTTGATGGCAACGGTGCGCTGCAAGTTGGGGTCTGTGGCTTTGTATACTGAAGACATGCCACCACGCCCCAGTAGGGCATCAATTCTGTAGCGTCCACCGAGGGTGCGCCCAGTCCAGGTTGGTTGCAGATCACTCATCTTGTTTCTCCAAGTTGTGTTTCAAATTATCCTACGAAATCGTATTTCTGAGTAGCTTGTTACAGCAAAAAGAATTGGTTTGAGAAATACGATTTCTGGTATGATTTTTATCTATTAATTTTGGCTACATGCTGGCGGCGGGACAAATATTTGCTGGCTTACTTCTGCGCCATTGACGATGACGCTGCCTGTGCCAACAACGGCGCCACCGCTGCTGCTAATTTCAAAGGTAATGTTATCATTTACGGCCGTTCCAATCAGTTCGCCTTCCCAATAATAGTCAAACGTTCCGCTAACGCCCTGGGCACGCATGAAAACCTGTTGGGTCCAGGAACTGCCTTCGCCACACTGTTCGGTGCCGTCTAGCTGGTAAATGTCCAGAGTGAGCGTGCCGTCGGTAGTGGGAACGGCCGTTGCATCGGGTATGGTTGTGCTGCCTGTGCGGATGGGCAATGCCTCAACATCGCCTGCCCAGGTTAGCAAGTCTGCAAAAATAAAGCCACGATTCCCTGAGTCATCCAACACATACAGCCAATTGTTGTTGGCCGAGCGACCCAGCACCGTCACCATTTCTTCCGCGCGCACGATGCCCAATTCATTGCTGTTGGTGCTGGCCTGGGCAAAGATGGAGGCGTTTTCAGTGGCAACGGCCGTATCCTGCGGCAGCGGTGTCGCGCTGGGTGTTAGCTCTGGCGTGGGTGAGGCGGTGTTGGTAGGAACGGCCGTGTCCGTTGGCGCATCTGTTGCGGTTGCCGTGGGTGGATTGGTGGCCGTTTCTGTGGGCATCGTGGTTGCGGTGGGTGTTTCTGTGTTGGCGGCGATGGCAGGGATGGTGGTGGGAACGGCCGTTTCCGCCACATCATCTGAGCCACCAATGAACTGGCTTGCGCCCCAGATAAGCAGTGCAAGCAGGGCTACACCCCCAATGATGAATAAGGGCGTTCGTAATTTTTTGCGGTTTTGCCCCTGAATCATCGCCTCAGCAGATTGCACCACGTTTTGCGAGTCTGGGAATTCTGAATCTGTTGCTGAAATTTTTTCCCAGATTGCCAACGTTTGCTCAGGGTTATTTTGTGCCAGGGCAGCAATAGCCTGGTTGTAAAGAGTGGCACAAATGCCTTCGTTGGCGCGCTTTTGCACAGCAAGCCTATCGGCAAACGGTAGTTTACCTCGTCGCTGTTCAATCACATCCCACTTGGCTAGGGCAGATTGATATTCACGGTTATCCAGGTGTGCCAATGCTTCTTCATACAGTTGGTTTAGCTGCGCTTGCAGCGCCATCGTTTCTAAACCAGCCCGCGCTTTGGTTTCCAACTCGTCCAGGTCTGGATGGGTGATGTCGCGTTCGCGCAGGGCTTTTACGGCCGTTAAACTCTCAGAAAATTCGCCACTTTCCAGGGTGCGGTTGGCGCGCTCGATTAGATGATCGATAGCTTGCTGCCGTAGCTGCTTTGACTTTTGTTCCTGGTAATCTGGGTCGGCACGGTGAAGCTCATCCAGTTTGTCCAGGCAACGGGCAAACTCCCGGTCATCGTACAGATCGCGGGCCGATTGCCACATTACCATCAGCCGGTCCAGGTGGCGCGCGGCCAGCGTGTCGGTGGGGCTGGGCATTTGCATGGCGGCGGTATTCAGCGCGGCGGCCATCTCCTGCGCGGTTTGGAAGCGGTGGTCAGGATTTTTGGAGAGGGCGCGTTCTAAAATGTTGACCAGCGAGTTGGGGGTGTTGGCTTCTACAAGCTGGATGTCTGGCAATGGCTCATTGATATGCTTGAGCATAATTTGGTAGGTGGAGTCACCGTGAAACGGGGTTTCACCACTCAGCATTTCGTACATCATGATGCCCAGAGAGTAAATGTCGGAGCGGTGGTCGGCGTGTTCCCCGCGCACCTGCTCTGGCGACATGTAAGCGGCCGTTCCCATTGCCGCCCCCGTAGCTGTGTGAGAACGACCACCCACAATTTTGGCAATGCCAAAATCCATAAGCACCGGCTCGTTAAGCAGATTGATCATTACGTTGGCAGGCTTCAGATCGCGGTGAATCATGCGCCGCTGGTGGGCGTAATCAACCGCCCCGCAAATGGTGGTGAGGATGCGGATGGTGTCGTTCAGCGGCAGGCGCAAACCAGCACCTTTGAGTGCCTCCAGCCGCTTACCGAGCGTTTCCCCCGGCACATATTCCATTACCATGAAGTAGACTTCGCCTTCGTGATTGAAGTCGTGCACCTGCACAATGTTGGGATGGCGTAGCTGGGCGATAACGGCCGCTTCCTGTTCAAATCGCTCGATAAACTCTTTATTGTCGGAAAGATGCTGGTGAATGATTTTGACGGCAACTTTGCGCCGCAAATTTGGGTCTGTGGCACGGTAAACTGACGACATACCGCCGCGCCCCAAAATTGATTCGATTTCGTAACGGCCACCAAGCGTTCGGCCGATCCAGCTAGGTCCAACTAATGTCATGATGAATTAAACGATGCTTCAGTCATTTTTCTTCGAGAATTGATGAACAAGAAGAATTTTATGTATTTGCTATGCTGATTATGGCATATTCAACCAATCGTTTCCACATTTTACTCCAGCACTATGGTGCTAACTGTAAAATGTGCGCTAAAACAGACGCCTATTATTGTAAACCAGATTAAGCATCAACCTTAAAATCTGTATTTTGCCACTTGGGAACGCTTTTATGAGGGAAATGAAAAGGGAGCGGGGCCGCAACCCGCTCCCAATTCGTGTTCAAACTTAACCATAGAGGAGAAAAGGAGGAAAGAAATGTGCGTTTCCTGAAACGTTTGCCGTTGCTTGTTCCGGGGGTAGGAACAACCATAAGTGTGTACTTGCCCCCAGAATACCTTACCTTTGTTAAGGGATAGCTAAATCGCTGTAAACATTTGGTTAACGATTGTGGATGGGTTAGAAGACAATGGAATGAATAAGCAGGTGGGTTGTCACAGAGAAATATATCAAATCAAGAAAAAACACATTGTCAATGAGATGTCAATGTAGTAGAACACGGTAACGTTATTTTGTATCCAAAACACATTTAAAGGTAAAACGATGATTGATTTTCCGTGGGAAGACAATTTGCTTGAGAGAAAAGTAGAATCAGATTTGAAAGATCTTCTAAAAACCCTTGTAGCGTTTTCCAATTCCGTGAAACCAGGGCATGTGGCAACTATTCTGATTGGTGAAAAGGATGATGGGACAGTCCAAGGCGTTAAGAATCCTGACAATATTCAGAAAAGAATTCGGAAAGAGTGCGACAAAATTTATCCTCCAATTCTTTGGAGATCAATGATTTACAAGAAAATGGATAAATTTTGTGTTCGTATTGAAATCGAACATGATGGGGATACTCCGCATTTTGGTGGACCAGCTTGGGTGAGGCAAGGTTCAGAAACTGTAATTGCCACAGAACAGGTTTTCCAGCAATTAGTTGATCTCAGATCTGATATTGTGAGCGAACTGGCAAAGTGGCTGGGAAAAAAGGTCACTGTGCATGGGGATACTTCAACTGTGCCTGTATCAAGAAGAGAAGAGAGTATAGGTGCGAGGCCTATGATTCATCTTTTTAGCCATCGTTGGGCATGGGATGAATTAGCGGAGGTTGTGTTTATCAATAATTATTGGGTTACATTTGATAAACTGAAAATCGGAAAGAGGGTTTCCGAGCCCTTAAGTAAAATTACTTTATCTTTTGATGATGAGAATGATCGTCTAAGAGTAATAGTAGGGTACTAAAAGTGGGGTCAAGGGTGGGACTTAAATTTGGCAATTCTAGAAATGTCTTGGAATTGATTGTATTATATTTGGTGGCTAGATAGCCGTTTTACTTAGACTTATCTTGTTATCACTACGCCACAACCCACTATTGCAATGAAACCCAAAACGTTGGCAAAAGGCCATTGCTTGTCACTTGCGTGAATTCGCCGCTGGCGAGTTCGAGGAACCAAACGGTGGGGAGCTGGTTGGGGGTGTTGCTGTTGTATTGTTGGAAGAGAAGGAAACGGCCGTCTGGTGACCAGCTTGGGGGGCCATGATGAATGGTAATATCGTCTGTCAGGGCGCGGGCTTCTGAGCCATCGGCGCGCATGAGCCAAAGCTGGCGGCCTGTGTTGGTGCCAGCCAAGCGGCGTCCAAAGGCAATCCACTCGCCATCAGGCGACCAAGCGGCGTTGCCGTCGTCAAAGGCACCATCTTCACTGAGAAGGCGATTGTTGGCTTCGCTGTTGATGCCGCCCAGGTAGAGGCTAACGGCCGTTGCAAAATCGTGCCCATGCTCGTCGTGATTGTTGTTGCTTTCACCGTGAAAAACGACGGTGCGGCTGTTTTGGTAGAGTAATTGGTTGCCAATTGGGTGCCAGGCGGCGGGTGTGCCAACGATGCTGGGGTAAGTGAGGAAACGGCCGTCCGCAAAGTTGTACAGCCGAATGCCTTCATCTGGCGAACCAGCAAAGGCGACCCAACGCCCATCGGGGGAGAAGCGGGCGTTGCTGCCAACGGCCGTTTCATCTTCGAGCAGCAAAATAGATTCTCCGGTTTGGGTGTCTAGCCACCAAAGCTGGGGGTGGCCAAAGTTGGGTGGTTCGCGCCGCTCGTACAGCAGGCGACGGCCGTCTGGGTGCCAGACCGGTTGGGCGCATTCGGCATTTTCGCAGGTGAGCAGCGTTTCGGGCGAGCCGTTGAGGGGAAGCAGCTTAATCTGGCTGTTGCCGTCTGGCAGGCTGGTGGCGTAGGCAATTTGGTTGCCGTTGGGGGCAGGCGCGTAATTGAGCAGAACGGCTGTTTCTTGCGTTAGCTGCGTCGGTTGCCAGTCGGGTGTATTTGCCAGGAATAGTTGGTACAGACCGGGCTCATCTTCAGCTAAGTAGAGGATGGGCGGGAGCGTGGTGGGGCGGCGAGGTGGCTGCAAAAAAGCGTAAGATGCGCCCAGGAAGGCAAATAACATCAGCAACAGCAGTCCAATTTGCCAGCGGGGGAGTTGTGGTTTGGCTTCTGGTTGGGTTTGCTGTGGTGCGTTGTTCATGATTGTTTGACCCCCTCCCTAACCCTCCTCCTCAAAAGGGGAGGGAATTTTGCCCCCTCTCTCTGAGAGGGAGAGGGTAGTTTTACGGAAGCCAAGCAGGTAATGTGCCAGGCGTCGCGATTTCGGTGCGTTCGCCGGTGGTGATTTCGACGAGCCAGATGGCGGGCTTGGCATACAGTTCTTCCAGGTTGTATTGCTGGTAGAGTAGGAAACGGCCGTCTGGCGACCAGGTGATTTCTCCGTGATGTATTTGCGGATCGTTGGTGACCGCAAACGATTCTGAGCCATCGGCGCGCATCACCCAAATTTGGCGACCCATGGGCGTGCGCGGCAGCTTGCGGCCTAAGGCAATCCATTCACCATCTGGCGACCAGGCGGGCGAACTGTCGTCCACGCTGTCTTCGCCCGGCATGGGCTGGCTGAGGACGGTGGTGGCTTCGCTGGCCAGGTTGACGCTGGTTAGCTCCACGCTCCAGTTGGTGCTGCTGGTGTTGATGTTGGTGATGAGCAGGCTGTCTCCCTGCGGTCGCCACACGGCCGGGGAACCCATCTGATTGGGAATGAGCATCCCGGTGCCATCTGCCAAATTGAATAGCTGGATGCCCTGATCAATAGGCGAAACGAAACTGAGCCACTGCCCATCGTCTGAAATGCGCGGGTACAGTCCCAACATTTGATTATTTTGAAAGAGCGGCACGGTCTCCCCAGTGGTGACGTCTAGCCACCAGAGACGTGGGTTGCCGGGCGGCGCGCCGGGTGTGGGAATGTTGCGCCGCTCGTAGATGAGGCGACGGCCGTCTGGTAACCATTGCGCCTGGGAGCAAGCGGCTTCCGGGCAGGCCAGCAGTTCCCGATTGCCGCTACCATCGCTGTTGATGAGCCACAGATCGGCCGCGCCGCCGTCGCGCAGGATGGCGTAAGCAATCTGGCTGCCGTCTGGCTTGATGGCAAAGTCGAGTACGTCCGCGTCGGTAGCGGTGAGGGGCGTGGTGGTAACGGTTTCGCCGCCCACATCGGCGATGTAGAGCTGGTCGGCGGCTTCATCATCCCAACTGATGTAGACGATGCGCGGTTGGCCAGTCTGGAATTCCCAACTAAGTGACTCGTCTAGCTGGTGTCCTTGCTCGCTGCTGATCTCGGCGACGGTGACGCGGTAGCGGCTATCGGCGGCCAACGGCACGTCTGGCTGGAAGATGAGTTGGTTGCTGGCAATAGAAACTGTGCCAGGGATGGCGGGATCGAGGGTAACGGCCGTTTCCGGCACGTTGGCCAATGGCTCGCTAAAGGTCACCTGAATGGTAGCGCGGGTAGAAATGCTGCTGCTGTTGGGCGCAGGCCAAGTGCCAGTGGCTTCCAGGGCAATATTGTCGCCGTAGAGGATGACGACTGTAATCATTGTTGCCAGCACAGCCAGGGTGGAAATAACGATGCGGTCGAAGCGGGTGAGTGACATGGAGGGGTAATTGATAATTAAGTACTTTGTTTCAACATCAACCTCCGGGAGGTTTGATCTACGGCCTTACAAATTAGCGAAACCTCCCGGAGGATCATTCAAAATTACAAAATTCACTGATATAGATATGGCTGGCTCGGCGTTTCCGTGGGCGTAATACTCTCCGCCACCAGCACGGGCATTTGCACACCATTGAAGGTACGGGCCTGGACGGTGCCAGCGACTTCTACCCAACTGTCTGGAGCAAGGACGGCCGTATCCGGCCACTCCACAATCAACCCAATCGGGGCGGCGTCGGCCACGCAGCAGCTAACGGTGAAGCGGCTCACCATGAACTGCGTTTCGGCAAAGCGCTCATCCCGGTAAACAAAGCCTACCACATGCGCCTCTTCGCCATCAAAGGCGGTGGGTTCTGCGCTGCGCTGGAACAGGTAGAGCCAGTCCAGGATGTTGCGTTCGCCTGCGTTGGCAATCACGCTCAATTCGCTGCCCTCTGGCGCATTGGCCGACACCAGCGACACGTCGTTGCCGATGTTGATTTCCCGATTTTGCAGGGCCGATGCGCCAAGTGGACGGGGTTCTACCAGCAGCCCCAGCACCACGGGGATGGCCAGCAGGAGCAATCCGACCCAAGTGACGTCGTGGCTGTGGACGTGCTCGTGCTCATGGTCGTCGTGATCATGGGCTTCATCGTGGGAGTGATTGTGGGCAGCCTGCCGCCGTTGTTGAATGGCGTAAGCGATGCCCAGACCCATGAGGCCAACGGCCGTTAGCAGCGTTAGCACATTAAAGCGAGGGTGAATGTAAAAACTGAGCGTGCCGTTCAGCAAACGGCTCAATAAAAAGATGCCCAGAGCAATGAGTAAGATGACCTTAATCGTTTGTTTCATAATTTTTTAGCCGCAGATTTCGCGGATTATCACAGATTTTTTAATCCGCGTTAATCGTGAAAATCCGTGGCAAATATTCCTACCAATTCAGGTTTAGGTTAATGAAAACGGTTATCAGCATGGTGAGTGCCAGCGGCAGCAGAATGAGATAAAGCACCACCCGCCGCCGGAAAACGCCCAGGAACATGAGCGCACTTTTGATGTCTACCATGGGGCCAAAGACCAAAAAGCTGAGAATCGAGCCAGTGGTGAAGCTGTTGACAAAGGAAAGTGCCAGAAAGGCATCCACCGTGGAGCAGATGGACAGCACAAAAGCCAACACCATCATGGCCACGACGGAGGTGACAGGCCCGCTGCCGAAGGCAATGAGGGTGGATTGTGGCACAAAGGTTTGCATGGTGGCCGCCAGCATGGAGCCAACAATGAGGTAGCGCACCATGTCAATGAAGTCGTCCCCGGCGATGGTAACTGCCTGCCACAGACGTTGGGAACGGCCGTTCCCAGCCGCCATTGCATAATGATCATGATCGTGGCTATCGTCGGTCTGCGGCAAAATAATCTCTTTGGGCGGGGCAAACTGGAAGATAAGGCCCACAACAAAGGCGATGAGAATGGTAAAGGCAAAACGGCCGATTAGCACCGGCCCCCAGCCAAAAGCAACATACGTACTTACCAACACAACCGGGTTAATCACTGGGGCGCTCAACAAAAAAGCGATGCCAACAGAGACGGGCAGCCCTTTTTGGTAGAGCCGTCGCGTTACGGGCACCACGCCACATTCACAGACGGGGAAGGCAAATCCCAGCAACGACCCCACAAACGCCGCTGGCACTGCCCGTCGCGGCACGTACCGTGCCAATGCTTCTTTGTCTACAAAAACATCAATCAGCCCAGAAACCAGCGAGCCCGCCAGCAAAAAGGGCACTGCTTCAATGAAGATTCCCAAAAAGATGGTGACAAAGGTTTGGAATCGTTCATTCAAGCCAGCGGGAACCAGGTTGGGGAAGAGGCCAATGAGCAGCAGCAGGATGACGACTGCGCCTAAAAGACGACCGTAATTTCTGGCAGAAACGGCCGTGTTTGCCCCGTCCGTCGTGATTGTTGGTTTCTCCTTAACTTGTGCCATATCAGAAATATAAACAAATAACGGGTCGCGTCAACGACACGACCCGCAGAAAGCAAGATTTTTAGAAAATGCTCAGTTGTGACACACTTATGTAGAATCGTATGAACGAAGCAATTCCTTGCCCTGATTATATTCACCAGAAGCCAAATAGATCACCCATTCGCAAATATTGGTGACCCGGTCGGCCGCACGTTCCAGATTGTGCGCCGCCCATTCCAACCGTTGTGCTAATTGGAACGAGTCACTATTGGCTGCCATATACGCCATCACGGCGCGGTAAGTGTCGTTGTATAGCTCGTCAACTTCATCGTCTCTTTTGATTGTTTCAAAGGCGATATCGGAATCACGCTGCGTGAATGCATCTAAAGAACGATGCAGCATAAAACGCCCCTTTTCTGCCATTTGCGGCATATGCACCACCAATTCGGCTGGCACTTCACCTTCCCCAATCATCAGACTAATGCTGCCGATGCCCTTCACGTAATCGTGAATGCGCTCCAGCTCCCCCGCAATTTCCAATGCAGCCGCCAGCAAACGTAAGTCGCTGGCTATAGGCTGTTGGGTGGCAATGATGCCAAAGATTTGGTTCATGATGTCTATGCGCCGCTGATTGAACCACTTATCGGACTTCACTAGCTCATCGGAGGCGACTAAATCTCGCTTTAGCAAGGCGGTTACCACTTTGATGAGATTCTCTTCTACTTCGCTACCCATGCGTAGAATTTCATCCTGCATGTTGCGAAGGTCACGCTCGTAATGTTCTCGAATAATCATTATGTTAACCAAAACGTCCTGTAATATATTGTTCTGTCAGTTCATTTTTGGGGTTAGTGAACAATTCGTTTGTTTCACTAGATTCCACCAAATAACCAGCACGGTCACTATCCATATTGAAGAACGCAGTAAAGTCAGAGGCACGGGCTGCCTGCTGCATATTGTGGGTAACAATAATAATGGTGTACTTTTTCTTAAGCTCCTGAATCAGCTCCTCAATGCGAAGCGTGGCCACGGGGTCAAGGGCAGAGGTGGGTTCATCCATCAAGATAATCTCTGGCTTAACGGCAATGGTGCGGGCGATGCACAAGCGCTGCTGCTGCCCACCAGAGAGTGAAAGACCACTCTGATTGAGCTTATCCTTCACTTCATCCCAAAGGGCAGCCTGACGAAGTGATTCTTCTACTAATTGATCCATATCGCCTTGATAGCCATTGATGCGAGCACCCCAAGCAACATTTTCATAGATGGTTTTGGGGAAGGGATTTGGTTTTTGGAACACCATACCAATGCGTCGGCGAATTTCTACGGGATCAATTTTGGCGTCGTAGATGTTCGTACCTCGGTAAGTCACTTCACCCTCTACACGGGCAACTGAATAGAGATCGTTCATCCGATTGAAGGAGCGCAAAACGGTGGATTTTCCACAGCCTGAGGGGCCAATCAGCGCAGTGATTTTTTCAGACGGAAATTTTAATGAGATATTTTTGACAGCCCTAAAGTCGCCATAATAAACGTGCAGGTTGTGCGATTCGATGGCGATAGGGCCACTAACTCCATTGGAAGACATTAGGCTCTCCTTGAGTAGCGATTACGCAGATAAACGGCCGAAGCATTCAGCGACAGCAATAAAACCAGCAGCACCACGATGGCGGCGGCGGCAATATTGCGGAATTCTGCCTGAGGCCGGGAAGTCCATTGATAAATTTGGATGGGCAAAACGGTGAATTTTGAGAAGGGCCCGCTGGGGTCTACGGTGATGAAGGTCGAGGCACCGACGACGACCAGCGGAGCCGTTTCGCCAATAGCGCGGGCAAGAGCAAGAATGGTTCCAGTTAAAATGCCGGGTAAGGCATTGGGAATCACATGGTGCCAAATTGTTTGCCACTTGGTGGCGCCCAGCGCCATGCCTGCCTGTCGCAGCGAGCTAGGCACGGCACGAATGGCCTCTTGCGAATTGATGATGATGATGGGGAGGATGAGTAAACCTAAGGTTAGACCTGCTGAGATGACGGTACGGCCGTTTGCCGTTGACGAATCATCCACTAAACCAAACAGCGCACCGCTAGAAAAGGATTCCAGCAGGCGCACAAAGATAACCAGCCCCAGCATCCCGTAGATAATGGAAGGAACGCCCGCCAAATTGTTGATGTTGGTCTGGATGATGCGGTTGAGCCTATTGTCTTCTGCATACTCTTCCAAATAGATGGAAGCCGCCACGCCCACCGGGAACGAGAACAAAATGGTGATCAGCACCACCCACAGCGAGCCAAAAATGGCGGTACGCACCCCGGCAAACTCCGGCGTGCTAGACTGTGGCGAGGTGAGAAAGCGCCCCGACAGCCAGGAACGGAACTCTAACTGGGCGTTGGGATACGCTTCGGCCGTAAACGCCTCAATTTCGCTGCGGCTGGTGAGCGAATCCATTAGCGTCCAGGTTTGCACCACGTCTGGCTGCACCACTTCCTGAATGAGCAGATCGTAAACGTTTTCCTGGTCACGGGCGGGCAGAGTGCAGCCTGCGGGCGGTTCTTCTCCGGCACAGACTTCGGCAAAGAGGTCTGGGTTTTCAAAGGCAAAACTCTCTTCAAAGAACCGCTGCTGCCGCTCCAGGTTACGCCCCAAACCAACCGAGATGTTGTTTTGCAGGATTTGCACCAGAGTTTCTTTGGGTAGTTCGTCCAAAGATGCTGGAAATACCGTTTCGGTAAAGAAATCGAGCGTGCCAGAATCTGCCCCAGGAATGTACCGACTGATGGGTTCATTCGGCCAGGCCGAGTTAACGTCTGACCAGGAAACGGCCGTTGTAAAAATCTGCTTCAGCTCCTCAACCGTTACATTTTCCAGGAAGCTGTTCTCACGACTCACCACCACCGCCAAAGCATCGGTGCCAATTTGTAGCTCGATGGGCTGGATGAAATTGTCGCGGCAGGCTTCATATTCGCCAGGTCGGATAGGGCGGCTGGCTGCGGCGATGTCAATGCGCTCATCCACGCAGAACAGCTCAATGCCAGCAGTGCTGCCCACGCTTTGCAGGGTCACGTTGGCCGCAAAGCCGTCGGCGGCAATTTGGTTGCTCATATGCTCTGTTACCGGGAAAACGGTGGAACCGCCAGCAATGACGATATTGCCGCCAAGCCCAGCCGGATCAATGGCCGCCCACTGGCCAGGTTGTAAATCGAAGCCACTGTTTTGCACCCAGGCCACCTGCGACGCAGACAGCCCGTTTGGACTCAGCGGGAAGTAACCAACTTCACTAATCTCACTGTTGATGTTGGTGAGTAAATAGTTGAGGTAAATGCTGGCGGCCTGGTTATTTTGCAATATTTCTTCGGAAGTGTAGAGGTATAACGGCCGTGTCATCAGATAGCTTCCATCGCCAGCAGTCTCAGCAGATGCTTCTACCCCTTCCACCGACAAGATTTTCAAGCTGTCGCTGTTTTCGCGGTAATAGGCATAGCCAAAAAAGCCAATGCCAAATTCATCGCTGACGATGCCTTCTGCCAAAACGTTGTCATCCTCACTGGAAAGCGTGTTCTCGGCTTCCAGCAGAATGGCTTCTTCCAAATCGAGCACCAGCTTGTCTGGCTCCACGCTGTTTTGCACAGCTACCAAGCCAAACGTCTCGTTGATGATGTTGTACAGCAGGGCCGTCAGTGCCAGAATGCCAATAATGGTTGATGCCTGAAAAAGGGTGCGCCAGATGGAACCGGAGCGGTGTCGCTTGTGAATCTGCTTTTCTAATTTGTCCCCTTCTGGGTAATAATTTTGCTCTGCCATTACTCATACACCTCGCGGTATTTAGCCACAATGCGGCGGCTAATGATGTTTAGCGTGAGCGTCATAAGGAACAAGCCTAAACCGATGGCAAAAATACTGTTGTAATCAATCGAGTCGTAGCTCAAATCACCGCCGCTAATCCGCACAATGTGCCCGGTCATCGTTTCGGCCGATTCAAACGGATTCAGGATGTAGCCAAACAGGCTATCTTCGCCAAAGTCGAAGTTCTTGGGGCCAGACCCGGCAGCAATGGCAACCACCATCGTTTCACCAATGGCGCGGGAAATGGCAACGACGAATGCGGCCGTAATCCCCGAAAGCGCCGCAGGCAACACAATCCGCAATGATGTTTCTAGCTTGGTGGCACCCAAACCATAGGCAGCCTGTCGGAGCGAATCAGGGACGGCATGAAGCGCATCTTCACTCATCGAGGTAACCAGCGGAATGATGAGAATGCCCACCACAATGCCCGCCGAGGCCGTGTTGAAGATCTTTACCGTTTCTAAACCAAACAGACTACGCAGCAAGGGAGTCATAAAAGTGAGGGCAAAATAACCATACACCACAGTGGGCACACCCGCCAGAACTTCCAAAATTGGTTTCAGGGTCGATCTTGCTTTTTCAGAGGCGTATTCACTTAGGTAAATGGCTGTTGCCAAGCCGACGGGCAAGGCCACCAACATGGCAATAACGCTGGTCATCATAGTCGCCAGAATGAGCGGCCACAGCCCAAAATTACCGAGCTGTGGCGTCCAATTTGTCGAGGTAAGGGTATCCCAAACGGAGACATCCGTGGCACGCTCAATGGTGACACCCGCATTGTGGGGCACAATTTCACTGCCGTCCACACCCCGCGCTACGGACACAATTGTGCCGTTGATCGCCGTTACCTCCATGATTTCATCACTAAGGCGAATGGTTTCACCCACTTCGATGGCGGCACCGGATTCGGCCGCTTCCAGCGTGGTGGCGGCTTGGCTCATGTCCACAACAAGCCGCTTGTTGGTGTCTTCCCAATTCGTTTTGGTAAAGAAGTTCAGCGACTCGCTGCCCAAAATGTAGACAATGCCAACCGTTGTTAAAATTGAAATGGCGCCACAGACAAACAAAATTGTTTGTATGATCGATTCACCAATGCGAGGTTTTTTTGCTAATTCACCTGCTCTAATTGCTGTACCGACCATTGGCGTGGCAGGATTTTGTGTGGCCATTGATTCCTCCTGCTTCACACTTTTCTCTTTTCCCGAAGAGGTTAATAAAAAACTCAGCTATTTTACCGAAAAACAGGCCAGATTGGTAAAAGAGAAAAAGAGGAGTTGGTAAAATCCAGCTCCCCATTCTCAAAAGGTTTATGGGCTAATCCCATCCTTTTTGCTTTAGCGCGATGTGGCTCGTTTTGGAGCCACATCGCGCTAAATTGTAAGGTCTGGAATTAGTTATTTGCGTTCAGCCAACCGAGTTTTGCCGAGTTCAAGGCATCTTCACTCGCTGGGAAGTAACCGACGTCTACCACTTCTTCATTCACGTAAGTGAGCACGAAGTTGAGGAAAGCAGCAACCTGCGGTTTCTCAGCCATGATGGTGGCATCGGAGTACATGAACAACGGCCGTCCCAGTGGGTAAGAGCCATTGTCAACGTTGGCGGCGTTCGCTTCAATCCCCTCGATGTTGAGGATATTGAGCGCAGCAGCATTTTCCTGGTAGTAGGCGTAGCCAAAGAAGCCGATAGCGTAGGGGCTGCCCTGAATGCCCTGAACCAGCACGTTGTCATCTTCAGAAAGCTGGGTGTTGCTGGCGGCCAGGATGGGGCCCTCATCTTCATCAAAAACCTCTTCCACGAAGAAGTCGAAGGTACCAGAATCGGTGCCGGGGATGAAGCGTTGGATAGGCTCGGCTGGGTAGCTGGGGTCAATGTCGGCCCAGGTTTCTGCGGTACTAAAGGCCATGGCTAACTGTTCTAGCGATAGTTCCGTAAGGAAATCGTTGTCTGCGCTGACGGTCACGGCCAGTGCATCGGTGCCAATGCGGAACTCGATGGGGTCGCGGCCAATGGCTTGGCAAGATTCGATCTCGGAATCTTTAATGGCGCGGCTGGCGCCAGAGATGTCGGATTCGCCAGCGACGCAGAAGCGTTCAAAACCAGCCCCAGAGCCGATAGAGTCGTAGGTGCCAGCGGGGCCACCCTCGTCCTGCCAACGCTCAATCATGCGTTCGGCCAGCGGAAAGACGGTGGAGCTACCGGCAATGACCAGGTCGCCACTTACAGCCAGTGGGTCTACGGCGGGCAAGATAACGCCAGCGGAAGCACCACCGCCAACTGCCACACCTTGTGCGCCTGCCCAACCTTCTTTGGCTGCATTCAGAGCGGCCGTACTGGCCGGGAAGTAGCCAACATCCACAACCTCTTCATTCACAAAGGTGAGAACAAAGTTGAGGAAAGCGGCAACCTGTGGTTTCTCAGCCATGATGGTGGCATCGGAGTACATGAACAACGGCCGTCCCAGCGGGTAAGAACCATTATCAACATTGGCAGCGTTGGCTTCAATGCCTTCAATGTTGAGGATATTGAGCGCAGCAGCATTTTCTTGGTAGTAAGCGTAGCCAAAGAAGCCGATAGCGTAGGGGCTGCCCTGGATACCTTGAACCAGCACGTTGTCATCTTCAGAAAGCTGGGTGTTGCTGGCCGCCAAAATGGGGCCTTCATCTTCATCAAAAACCTCTTCCACGAAGAAGTCGAAGGTACCAGAGTCGGTGCCGGGGATGAAACGCTGAATGGGTTCGGCCGGGAAGCTGGGGTCAACATCTGCCCAAGTTTCGGCCGTGCTGAAAGCCATGGCAAGCTGCTCCAGGCTCAGGTTGGTAACAAAGTCGTTTTCAGAGCTAACCGTTACGGCCAGTGCATCGGTGCCAATGCGGAACTCGATGGGGTCGCGGCCAATGGCTTGGCAGGATTCGATTTCAGAATCCTTGATAGCGCGGCTAGCCCCTGAGATGTCAGATTCGCCAGCGACACAGAAACGTTCAAAGCCAGCACCAGAGCCGATGGAGTCGTAAGTGCCAGCGGGGCCGCCCTCGTCCTGCCAACGCTCAATCATGCGCTCGGCCAGGGGGAAGACGGTGGAACTGCCGGCAATGACGATGTCGCCGCTTACGGCCAGCGGGTCTACGGCGGGTAGTGCCAATACTTCAACTGTCTCAACAACGGTTTCTGTAACCGTTTCAGTCACGGTTTCGGTAACTGTCTCGGTTTCGGTTACAACGCGGGTTACCTCAACCTGCACGGTTTCGGTGATGGTTTCTGGCTCTGTGGTATCGGCTTCCCCGCCACCGCAAGCTACCAGAAGTAGGGCGAAAATCGCCAGAATTGCAAAAAGTTTGTTTCGCATGTTTTTCTTCTCCTAAATTTCCCAATAAGATTGGCAAAAACAAAGCGCAAACCTACACGGTTTGCACATTTTGCCAGAAAGTAAAAGAACTTAATTGGGAGTTTAGCAGACGTATTTTGTTGGGGCAGTGGGGATCGGTTAACGTTTAGCTATGGTTGGGTAAAGGTTCTGTTAAAAGTTGACATAACCTTATAAAATGCACAGGTAATTTGTGCGTTTTTTGTGCAAATTGGTTAGCTGCTGATGGGTAACGTGAAATAAAAAGAGCTGCCTTTGTGTTCTTTACTTTTGACCCAGATTCGGCCGTTATGCGCCTGCACAACGTGGCGTGAAATAGCCAATCCCAACCCGGTTCCCCCCAGGCTGCGGGTTCTGGCGCGGTCAGATTTGTAGAAGCGTTCAAAAATACGCTCCAATTCCTCTTTGGCAATACCGATGCCGCTGTCTTGAATAGTAACAACAACCTCATTTTTTTCGGTTTCTACATTGGCTTTTAGCGTAATCTTGCCCCCGTCTGGGGTGAATTTGATGGCGTTGTGCAGTAAATTGGAGACGACTTGGTGAATGCGGGTCGGGTCGGCCAGCACCAGTGGCAGCGCAGCGGGTAAATCCAAAATAAGATGCAAATTTGCTCGCTCCGCTTGGTGTTTTAAGCGATCCATTGGCACCAACAGCAGGTCGGCAACGGCCGTTGCTTTCAACCGCAGCGGCACCTGACCCGATTCGATGCGGGATAGCTCCAGCAATTCCTGCACCATTTGGGTGAGCACATCAATTTCGCCAGCAGCACGATCCAGAAAGTGAACGGCCGTTTCTGGGTCGTCGTAGGCGTTTTCTTGCAAGGTTTCGATGATGACCCGCAAAGAAGCCAGCGGCGTGCGTAGCTCATGAGACACATTGCTGATAAAGTCGCGCCGCACCGTTTGTAAATGCCGCATGGTGGTTAAATCTTGCAGAATGACCAAATATCCTTCTGCCCAGCCTTCTTTGAACGGGGTAATAATGACTTGCAAAAAGACGCGCCCCATTTCCACAGCGGCCGTTACCTCTTCCCCGCTTTGCTGGCATGCTTGCCACAAATCTATGAGCTGATGGTGGCGCACCGCCTCGGCAAAGGTGCGTTGAAGCGCAGATTTTTCTGAGAGCGAAAACAGCTTGCTGGCCGCCGGGTTAATCAACCGAACGCGGCCAGCGGTGTCGGTGATGAGCACCCCATCGGCCATGTAGTTGAGCACCGTGTCGAACTGCCCGTTTTCTTCCAGTAGCGCTAAATGCTGCTGCCGCAGGGCATCAATCATGTCATTGAAGGCTAAAATGAGTTCCCCCATTTCGTCTCGCGTCTGGGGCAATACGCGAGCTTCCCATTCGCCCTCGGTGATGCGACGAATGACCGAGGTGAGGTGGCGCACAGGTCTGGTGGTGCGTGCCGCTACCGGAAAGGCAATTGCCGCTGCCATGATGAGTAGGATAACGGCCGTAACCGAAACCCCCTGCCGCACACAGCCAGCGTCACCCAAGCACCCTGGCCGAGAAAGGTAACTTGCCAGCCCAGCCATGACAACCGTCACCAAAATGAGATATGAAATTGCGATACGCCAGCGAATTTGGGGGAACATTTTCGGTAAACCGTGAGCGGTAAACGGTAATCCGTGAACGGTAATCGGCTGGGTTTACCGATTACTGGTTACCGAATACCGATTACCGGAAGTTAGCCGTCGAAACGGTAGCCGATGCCGCGCACGGTGAGGATGCGGCGAGCGTTGCTGGGGTCTTCTTCGATTTTTTCGCGCAGCCAGCGGACGTGGACATCCACCGTGCGGCTGTTGCCGTCATACGTCCAGCCCCAGACGCGCTCCAAAATGAGATCGCGCGAGAGGGCAATGCCCTGATGGCGTGCAAGGAACAAAATGAGATCAAACTCCTTGGGCTTGAGGCGCAACGGTTTATCATTCAGGCGCACCTCACGCCGATTTTGGTCTATTTCTAAATTGCCAAAGGTTAGCAGCGGGATGGGTGCTTCCAGGTTGGCATCGGCGTTGCCGTTTGTTTGGCTGTTTAGTGCTTCGCGGATGAGGTCTACACGGCGCAATAATGCTTTTACCCTGGCCATCAGCTCTCTCATGCTGAATGGTTTGGTAAGATAATCGTCTGCGCCCATTTCTAACCCTACGATTTTATCTACTTCTTCGGTGCGGGCGGTGAGCATGAGGATGGGGAAACTAAATTCCTTGCGTAAAATGCGGCACACTTCAAAGCCATCTATTCCCGGCAGCATCACATCCAGCACAATAAGGTCTGGTTTTTCCTGGCGGGCAAAGGTGAGGGCGGAACGGCCGTTCTTGGCCGTCACAACATGATAACCTTGGCGGCTCAGGTTGTATTCCAGCATTTCTAGTAAGGTATTGTCGTCTTCGACAACAAGAATTTTTGTTTCCATTTTTTCTTTTGTATCTCTGAAACGTGGTGGCGTCAATGGCACTTTTCCACTCGCCCAGTTGCTGCTGGCATTATATACTTGCCGTCTTTACACAATTCCTAATCTGTAATCATGGATTTTTCCTGCGTACCAAAGCGCAGAAAGAATCTGCGGCTACCAGGGTAAGACGATGACAAAATCTGGAACAGAACGCATTACGGCCGCTTTTAGCCACGCCAAACAAAAGCAAACGGCCGCACTCATGCCGTACTTCACATTGGGCTACCCAGACGCCGCAACGTCGCTAGACATCATCGAGGCGATTGCACCGTACAGCGATTTGCTGGAGCTGGGCGTGCCGTTCAGCGACCCGCTGGCAGACGGGCCAACCGTGCAGCACAGCACCCAGATTTCGCTGGAAAATGGCACAACAACGGCAAGCTGCCTGGCAATGGTTCGGGAGCTGCGCCAGCGCGGCGTACAAACGCCAATCATGCTGATGGGGTACGTGAACCCAATTTTGGCCTATGGCGAAGAAAAGTACGTGCGCGATGCGGCAGATGCGGGTGCGGATGGTTTCATCGTGCCAGATTTGCCGCCGGAAGAAGCGGAATCGCTGGATAGCAAAGCTGCCGAGGCTGGCCTGGCCTTGATTCCATTTTTGGCACCCACCAGCAACCCCAGCCGCATCCAGATGGTGACGGCGCAAGCGCGTGGGTTCATTTACCTGTTGAGCGTGACGGGCGTGACGGGGGCGCGCAGCAAGATGCAGATGGATTTGGCGGATTTTGTGCAGCGTGTGCGCGAGAAGACGGCCGTTCCCCTAGCAGTTGGTTTTGGCATTAGCAATCCCACCCAGGCGGCAAAGGTTGGGGAACTGGCTGATGGCGTCATTATTGGCAGTGCGCTCATTAACGCGGTGAATGCGGCGGAGGACAAGGTGGATGCGGCCGTTCGGTTTGTAAAATCGCTGCGTGAAGGCTTACAGATGGAATTGTGAATTGTGAATGAAAATTGCTAAATTACTAATTACTCAGTTCTCCACGCACCAGACGAGGATTCGCCCAGTAAGCAGTGGCGTCTTCCGCTAAATTTTCCCCGAACAGTTCAAAATAGAGCGAGACGGCCGTATCCGAGAAAAGTGCCAGCGGTATTTTCACAGGCTGCCACCCGGTTCCCACAGCGTCGCCAGATTCATACAATATTTGTTCTTCACCGCTGCTGGTAACAAGCCGAATACGGTATTGCAGGCCCGGTGTGGGCAAGACGGCCGTATGCAATTCACTATTTCCCGGCAGCGTCAGGTCAATTTTGTGCGACAACCACCAATTATTTTGCGGCTTCATGCTCAATGCTAGCTGGCTGCCGTTTGGGGCGCGGTAAACCGCAAGGCTGGTGACGGCGGCGGGGTCGGATACGGCCGTTTCGCTCCCATCCTCATCCCGCCAAACTTGCTGCCCCGCCTGTGTCCACAAAAAAATCGTTTCTTCATACTGTTGCAGCGATGGCATCAGATTGTAAACTTGCCCATCCTGATAATCCAGCACCTTAAACGTGGGGTCGGCCCGGTCTGTGAGGCGTAGTTGTGACAGAGTGCCACCGGGTCGCTCTAGCGGCGTATCGTACCAAAGCTGTACCACCGTGCGCGTAAATTGTGGCGCAATGGGGAACCGCACGGCAAAGAAATGATCATCTGATGAGATAGTGGGGAACAGTTCCGCAAGTTGGGCACGCGCTTCCGCTTCTTCCGTGACGTTTGCCAGCCATTTCTGTTGGATTTGGCGGATGTGGCTAAGATGGTAAAGAGATACGGCCGTAACCATCACCACTGCCATTCCCATAACCCACCGCGACTGGTTCATCTTTTTCTCTTTTCTCTGGGTTCTCCGTAGTGAAAAAAAGTGAGCCAAAATCATCTCAAACGTGGCACCGATAGCCAGTATCAGTCCAATTATGCCCTGATAAATGTGCCGCCCCGCGTACAGTTCCGGTAACTGCGTCCACAGCGCCAAATAGATAAAAGCCAGATGCAGCAATAGCCACGCCAGCCCCAGCCGTACGGTGCCATTTCCCCGCCAAAACCAGATGCCCAGCAGCCCAATCATGGCCATTGCAAACAAGGAAACGGCCGTTCCACCCAGATTCAATAAATTTGTGAGGTAAGTAAACCGGTATGCGGTGACGGCGACAAATTGGGATAGCTCAGTCCAGGTAAAATATGTGAACCATTCGGCCGTTTCTCGGCTGCCAATGTCCACGGTGAGGTTGGGGCGAGTGAACATGATGATGATGTAAACTACGGTGAACAGAGCGAGGCCAACGAAGGCGAAAAGTTCTTTTTGGGAGAGTAGAGATTGGAGATTAGAGATTACGCCGCGAACGTTTAATCTCCAGTCTCCAATCTTCGATCTCTCTGCCAACAGTAGCAGAAACAAAAATGGTGGCAGCAATATGCTTTCTTCATGAGACCAAAAGGTGAGCAGGCAGAAGAGGAGGGTGAGTAGAAGGTGGCGGTTGGACGGCCGTTGCAAATACCGTAACCACGCACTCACCGCCAGCAAAGAAAAGAGTGCCGCCAGCACAATGGCAATGCTGCTCAACCAGCTCACCACATCCACCCAATGGCTATGAATGGCAAAAAGTGTGGCGACGAGAACAGCCGTAACCGACCCAATTTTTAGCTGTTGCGCTACACGATAAACCGCCGAAACCGTCAAAGCATGAAACAGCAGTGCCACCCAATAATAGCCGTTGGGCAAAAAGTGAAAAACCGCCTCTAATGCACCCAACCACACCAGTTGCAGCGGCCGATAATACCAGTTTGTGGCATAAGGGTTGAAGAGAGAAAAATATTCTAGGGGATTGGCAACGGCCGTCTTGATATAATCAAATTGCACATAGTCATCGCCTACAAACGCCCAGTCAAACGGCGGATAATAGATTGAGAGCGTAATGAGAAGGAGGCCGATAAATGCCAGTCGTGAATACAGCTTGTTTCGTGTCATCCGTTCTTGTTGTATCATCCAGAGAATGTTTTTTGTGTAAAAGCCAACAAATATCTTGAATTAGATTGAGCGGATAGTTGGCTTTTACTTGAGCAAACCACAGCGAAATTATCCGTTAGTTTTTAAGATATTTTCTGTGGTTTGCATGAATCGTTAATTGTTAATGGTAAATGGTTAATTGTCAAAATCCGAGGTGACTGGCACTGGTTTTAGATGATGCACCTGTCGAATGGTTTGACCAGTGCCAGTCACCTATCTTGTGAAGGAGATTTATGCCCAACAAATTAGCGCAAGAAAGTAGCCCATACTTGCTGCAACACGTTGATAATCCTGTTGATTGGTATTCCTGGGACGAGGAAGCGTTGCACAGAGCCAGGCACGAAGATAAGCCAATATTGCTTAGTATTGGCTACGCCGCCTGCCACTGGTGCCATGTCATGGCCCATGAATCGTTTGAAGACCCGACAACGGCCGCTTTCATGAACAAACATTTTGTCAACGTGAAGGTAGACCGGGAAGAACGCCCCGACCTGGACGCCATTTACATGCAGGCCGTGGTGGCCATGACAGGGCAGGGCGGCTGGCCGATGACGGTTTTCCTGACACCCGATGGCCAGCCGTTTTACGGCGGTACTTACTTTCCACCCGCACCACGGTATGGGATGCCCAGCTTTATCCAGCTCATGCAAGGCATCATCAATGCCTGGCAAACCAAGCGGCAAGAGATTTTGCAAAGCGCGGGGGACATCACCAAACATTTAAGGCGAACGGCCGTTCTCACGGGCGAAGAAGATGTGCTAACCCCAGGCATGTTTGGCAAAGCAACGGCCGCATTAGCCCAAACGTTTGACCACGAGCGCGGCGGCTTTGGCGGCGCACCGAAATTTCCCCCTTCGATGACAGTGGAATATTTGCTGCAAAGCTTTGTGCTGCACAAAGATAGCCGCACCCTGCACATGGCCGAGACCACGCTCAAAAAGATGGCCTACGGGGGCATGTACGACCAGCTTGGCGGCGGCTTCGCCCGCTACTCTACAGATATTCATTGGCTTGTTCCCCACTTTGAAAAGATGCTGTACGACAACGCCCTGCTGGCTCGCGTTTACCTGCACGCCTACCAAGTGACCGAGGAGCCGCTCTATCGTCGCATCGCCGAGGAAACGCTGGATTTTGTAGTGCGCGAACTGCGCCACGAAGCTGGTGGCTTCTACAGCAGCTACGACGCCGACAGCGAAGGTGAAGAGGGTAAATTTTACACCTGGTCTGCCCCAGAAATTGAAGGGTATCTGGGTGAAGACGCTGAGCTTTTCAAACTTTACTACGGCGTTACCGAGACGGGCAACTGGGAAGGAACCAATATTCTCAACATCCAAAAAGAGCTGGATGAGGTGGCCTGGGCAGCCAAAATGAGCGAAAAAGAGGCAGCGGAGCGACTGGCTGCCGCCAAGCAAAAACTATACGATATCCGTGCCCAACGCATTTGGCCAGGGCTGGATGACAAGGTGCTAACCGCCTGGAACGGCCTCATGCTGGCAACCTTTGCCGAGGCTGGGCGTGTCTTGAATCGGCCAGACTACACGGAAACGGCCGTCCGCAACGCCCAATTCCTCTACAAAACCATGCGAACAGGGGACGGCCGTCTGCTACGCACCTGGAAATCTGGCTCAGAAGCAAAATACAACGGCTACCTCGAAGATTATGCCTACCTGGCCGATGGGCTGCTGGCACTTTACCAAACCACCTTCGATGAGCAATGGTTCACCTGGGCACACGAGCTGGCAGAGATGATGCGAACCCACTTTTACGACGCCGATCATGGCGGCTTTTTTGATACCTCCGACGACCACGAAGCCCTCATCCACCGCCCCAAAGATTTGCAGGACAACGCCGTGCCCAGCGCCAACGCCATGGCGGCGCAGGTGCTGCTCAAGCTCAGTTTGTATTTGGGGAATCAGAACTATTGGGACGTGGCCGAAACGGCCGTTTCCTCCCTCTACGGCGCGATGGTGCAACATCCGAATGCATTTGCTCATTGGTTGTGTACGGCCGTTTTCATTACCAGCCAGCCCAAAGAAGTGGCCATCATCGGTGACCCGGCTGCGCCAGACACCCAGGCACTCATCCACACCACCTTTGCCGCCTTCCGCCCCAACCTCATGGTGGCTGCTGGGGAAGCTAGCAGCCAAATCCCCCTCCTCACCGAGCGCCAACGTTTGGAGGACAAAGCTACCGCCTACGTCTGCCGCCACTTCGTTTGCCAGCAGCCAGTAAATACGCCAGAAGCCCTGGCAGCGCAGCTGGCTAGCTAAATGATCGGGTAGGCAAAATTTCAATTATGCAGCTATCATTTATCGGGAAAAGATTCCAAAAGTCTTCTTGATGATTCGTTCAGCACCAGAGTAAACCGAGACTTTTAAAATCTACGCTGCGTAACATCAATTCATAATTCATCCTTCCTAATTCATAATTTCCAGAGGAGACGAGCAATGTCTGACAAACAGCTAACCATGGGCGTCATCGGCACGGCCAACAAGGAAAACGAACAACGCGCCCCGCTTGATCCGGTTCATTTAGGGCAAATTGACCCTGGCCTGCGGCAGCGCATTTTTATGGAGACCGGGTATGGCACCCGCTTCAACGTCACAGATGTCGAACTGGAGAAGCAGGTGGCCGGATTGATGCCCCGCGAGGCGCTGTTTGAGCATTGCGACATTATTTTGCTGCCCAAACCAACCGAGGCAGATCTACCCTCCTTTCGTGAGGGGCAGATTTTGTGGGGCTGGCCCCATTGCGTACAAGGGCCAGCCATCACGCAAGCAGGCATAGACAAGCGACTCACCATGATTGCTTGGGAAGCGATGAACATTTGGCGCAACGATATCTGGCAGGCACACGTTTTTCAGAAGAACAATGAGCTGGCCGGCTATTGCAGCGTCCTTCACGCTTTGCAGCTCAATGGCATGACGGGCTTGTACGGCCCACCAAAGCGGGCAGCGGTGATCAGCTTTGGCTCCACCAGCCGAGGTGCCATTCATGCGTTACGCAGCCAAGGGTATCATGATATTACCGTCATCACTTATCGGCATCAGTTAGCAATTGTGGCCCAAATGCCCGGCGTCACCTATTGGGAATACACGCTCTCAGATGCGGGGGACGTTTTGGTAGTGCAGGATGATCAAACAGAGTCAATCGCTGAGGTGCTGGCTGATTTTGACATTGTGGTGAACTGTATTTTGCAAAATCCAAATCGGCCGTTGATGTTTGTGCAGGGGGATGAGATTGATCGTTTTCGGCCAGGCTCCCTCATTGTGGATGTAAGCTGCGATGCTGGCATGGGCTTTGATTTTGCCAAACCCACATCTTTTGCCGATCCTATCTTTGCGGTTGGGAATGGCATTACTTATTACGCAGTTGATCACTCGCCATCATACCTTTGGCGCTCAGCCACGTATGAAATTAGCTTTGCGCTCTTGCCGTACATTGAGGTGGTGATGAATGGGCCAGATGCCTGGCGCGAAAATGAAACCATTCGCCGCGCTATCGAGATTGAAAATGGCGTGATTCAAAATGAGGATATTTTGCAGTTTCAGAACCGTTCCGCAGCCTATCCACATGAGTTTCTGTCCAAATGAATGACGACGAGATTACTTTTCAAATCAAGCGCATTTACGATACGCCCGACTCCCATGACGGCTTTCGTGTGCTGGTAGACCGCCTCTGGCCGCGCGGCATTAGGAAGGAAGATGCCCAGCTTGATTTATGGCTGGGTGATATTTCCCCCTCTTCCCGTCTCCGCAAATGGTTTGGTCACGATCCAACTCGCTGGGACGATTTTCTAGAGCGTTACTTTGCTGAACTCGATGCAAACCCGCAGGTGGTGACAGAGCTGTTTCAGAAAGCGACCAGCGGCAAAATAACGCTGCTTTTTGCTGCCAAAGATGTGCAGCACAACCACGCGGTTGCCTTAAAAATGTACCTTGAAGGGGAAGAGTAGCGTATCTTTAAAATAAAATAGGTAGATCGTCTCGTTGTCGGTGCGGTGCAAGTTACGTATCCTCGTACACTCAGTAAAAAATGTAACCATTTTGGAGGAAATTAATGAAAATTGCTGTAACAGGGGCTGCTGGCTTTATCGGTTCCCATTTAGCTGAAGCGTTGGTGAAACAGGGGCATGAGGTTGTTGGGATTGACAACTTTGCCAATTACTACTCGGCGCAGCTTAAACAAGCCAATGCGGAAGATATTGCGGCAGCGGGGGTAACGCTGCATCGCTTGGATTTGGCTGAGGATGATCTCTCATCTTTATTGGCAGATGTGGAATTTGTGTTTCATTTGGCGGGGCAGCCGGGCATTTCGGCCACGGTGTCGCTGGCGGATTATATGAGGAACAATGTGGTAGTGGCCGACAGGCTACTAACGGCTTGCCAGCAGCAGAAGTCTCTGCGCTGTTTTGTGAACGTGTCTACGTCGTCGGTATACGGCCGTCACGCCTATGACCCCGAAACCGAACCCCCCAAACCAACCTCGTACTACGGCGTCACCAAGCTGGCTGCCGAGCAGTTGGCACTGGCAGCCCATCGTGAAAAAGGCTTCCCCGCCTGTTCGCTGCGGATATTTTCTGTTTACGGCCCGCGTGAGCGGCCAGAGAAGCTGTATCCCAAACTCATCCGCAGCATCCTTACCGATACGCCGTTCCCCCTGTTTGAAGGCAGCGAAAATCATTCGCGCAGCTACACGTTTGTGGGTGACATCATCGAAGGCTTTGTGTCTGTACTAGAGCGACCTGAAAATGTGATTGGTGAAATTATCAACCTGGGCAGCGATGTGGAGATGACTACGGGGCAAGGTATTGGCCTTATTGAGGAAATCATGGGTAAAAAGGCTAAACTGGACATCCGCCCCAAGCGGCCTGGCGACCAGCTACACACCTGTGCCAACATTGGCAAAGCGCGAGAACTGCTAGGCTACGCACCTCACACCCAGCTTGCCGACGGGCTAGAAGCGGAGGTAGATTGGTATGTGAATCGCATTTACGCCAACGGGTTGCACAATGTTTAAGAAACAATCATGCGTGGCGACGAGCCAGTTCTTGCTTTAGGCTCATCTCGCCCTGGCGCATTGCCCAATGGTGGTTGGCAGAAAAGATTGGCTTGAGCAGAAAGGAGAGGGTTCGCAGCAACGGTTTTTCGGCACGGATGCGCCAATCGTAGTGGATATTTACCCAGTCGCCATCTTGCTCAAATGTCCAAATGCCGCTGCCTTCAAAATCTCCCCAGGCTTCCAGGGAAAATCCGTGGGGATGCCTATTTTCAGTGACGCGAAACTGCCAGCGCAGTGTGTAGGGCAACCAGCCTTTGGTGTGTAAATCAACCACCTTGCCGATGCCGTTTTCATCGCCTGACTCTAACTCTTTTACTTCCAGATAAACAGACGGCCACCAGCGTGCCAGATCAGGGGCATTGCCTAAAACGTCGCTGATTTCTTCACAGGTGCTTTGCATGCGCCAATGGGTTACAAAAGCATATTCGTTACTTGCCATAGATTTCCCTCTTTATCCGAATATTGGCCACAGCGTTCACAGAGGACTTTGAGGCACTACTCTTTTTTCTGCTTCGGTTGCGTAGCATAAGCCCTTCGGCTACGCTCAGGACGGACCTGTGGCTTTTTCGGATAGATTCTTATTTTGCAACGGATCTTCGTTATTTGCGTAGAAATATGCAGAACGAAACAATAAACTATTTGCCTACATTAAGGCAAGTGGATCGATATGTGGAGGTAATAATGACAGTAAAAGACAATCGCTTGCGGCGACAAAATGGCATCTTCTTAGGCGTCTGTGGTGGCTTGGCCGCCTGGACTGGCATCAACGTATTTTGGTTCCGACTGTTATTCGGGATCTTGCTATTGCCAGGTGGCGCGTCGGCACTACCCTATTTCATTTTGTGGCTTGTGATGCCAAAAAAATAGTTAATTGTGAATAAGTAGTCGTGAATTGTGAATGATTCCGTTCACAATTCACAATTCCTCTAAAATCTCCCCCAACGTTTCTACCAAAAAATCGGCGTTTTCGGCGGTAAAAACGAGCGGCGGCTTGATTTTTAGCACGTTGTGCAGTGGGCCGTCGGTGCTGATGAGGATGCCTTTGTCGCGCATTCGGTTAGCGATATATGATGCTTCCTCTGCGGCTGGTTCCAGCGTTTGCGGGTCGCGGACTAGCTCTGTGCCGATGTACAGTCCCAGCCCCCGAACATCCCCGATGAGCGGGAATTGAGTTTGCAAGTTTCGCAAACCGGCCAGCAAGTGATTGCCGACCACCAGTGCATTTTCTTGTAGTTTTTCCCGCGTTAGCACATCCAAAACGGCCGTTCCAATGGCGCAAGAGACTGGATTACCACCAAAGGTATTGAAATATTCCATCCCGTTGGCAAACGATTCGGCAATTTCCGGCGTGGTGACCACGGCAGCCAGCGGGTGCCCATTGCCAATTGGTTTGCCCATGGTCACGATGTCGGGCACGACCCCTTGCGTCTCAAAGGCCCACATGTGGCTGCCCACGCGACCAAAGCCCACCTGCACCTCATCGGCAATGCAAACGCCGCCTACGGCCCGAATAATCGGGAACAGCGCCTGGAAGTAGCCGTCGGGCAGCACAATTTGGCCGCCGCAGCCCAGCAGCGGCTCACCGATGAATCCAGCAATGCCGAAGGGTTTGCCAATTCCTTTGCCCTGCGCTTGCAGCTTCTCAATAATTTCCTGAGCGTGTTGGGCGTAGCGACGGCCGTTTCCTTCATCATTCCCCCGGTACAGGCCACGGTACGGATCTGGCATTGGCAGCACATGCACATGCTGGGGTGCGCCAGCTCCACCAGGGCCATCAAACTTGTAAGAACTAATGTTGATGAGAGCGGCCGTATTGCCATGATAAGCGCCATCCAGTATCAGCAAATCCTGCTGGCCCGTGTGGGTACGCGCCAGCCGCAAGGCCAGCTCATTGGCCTCGCTGCCGCTGCACACGAAATAACAAACCGAAAGCGGCTCTGGCAGCGTGGCGGTGAGCCGGGCAGCGTATTCCACCAGGTTGTTGTGCAGGTAGCGGGTGTTGGTGTTGAGAACGGCCGTTTGCCGCTGCGCCGCCTCAACAACTTTGGGGTGATTATGCCCTACGTGTGGCACATTATTTACCGCATCCAGGTAGGGCTGGTTGTTCGCATCGTACAAATATTGCCCCTGGCCACGTATAATGTGCAGCGGATTTTTATACGACAAATTGAGTGACGGCCCCAGGTGCTTTTTGCGTAACGCTAAGATTTCATCTTTGCTGCGGGCTGGTGGTGGAAAATAATCATCTGGAATGCCCAGAATCAGGTTTGGATCGGGGCAGAGGCTGCGCCAAATTTCACGTTGGCTGGGAGCTGCCACGCCGGGGAAGTTGGTGGCTGCGTGCGAGTGCAGCAAGTCACACATGATTTGCAGGTGTAGGTGGGGTGGCCAATCACCATTGGTAGGGAAGCTGCCAATTTCGGCGAATTTTTGCCCTTTGGCGATGGGTTGCCCGACGGTGAGACCATCTAGCGAGGCTTCGCTGAGGTGGCCGTAGAGCGTGTAGAAAGTCAGATCATCGCTAACGTCATGTTGCAAAACGATGATGGGGCCGTAGTCCAGGCGGACGGTGTTGTTAGCGAAGCTGTGAATTTTGCCGGGGAGGGGGGCGTGTACGGCCGTTCCCGCCGCCACAAACAAATCAATCCCCATGTGAATCGTACGCCACTCATCCCAGTCGTTGCCGGGAATGCGGAAAGCATTGGCTGAGTAAATCCGGCGCGGCTCATCGTACCGACCAATCCCTATTTTAGCCACAGAGGGCACAGAGGAATAAGAGGTTTGAGAGACCCCGCTTTGGGTCATCGTAGTGAAGAGGAGATTCGTAAATTCTTGCGTGTCATCCGGGTTTTGGAGGGAGCCGAGGAGCAAACTACCGGGCGTCAGATCAAAAACGGTTGTCGGTGTTTCTTTCCAATCCGTGTTTAACACATTGGCAAACCAACTTCTATTTTCGCGTAGCCAGTTTGTGACCTGAGGAGATTTTGCCACAGGTTCCCAATTGCAGGCGTGGCGGAAGGTGGCTTCGGCCAGCAGCGGGCTGGTTTGGGCCAGAATCTCTAATGTTTCCCAGGCGGGTGCAGCCGAAATTTGCAGATAATCGTTGTCTGGCTCTTGGGTAGCCTGGTAAGCACTCATCGTGACGCTGACGCAAAGGCGCATGGCGATGAGCGGGAACAGCAGTGCAATTTCTTGCTCACTGAGCGGATGGGCGGCGTGGTAGCCACCCACGACGTGGGCAGCCGCGGATAGCGGGTTTGGCTTGTGCAAAATGGCATAAGCGGCGGCGATGGCTAGTTCACAAATGGTGGCGGTGTGAAGCGCATCGCCAAAGTCGAAGATGCCGCTGATTTTCTGGTTGATGGTGAGAACGTTGTAGTCGTTGGCGTCGTTGTGGATGATGCTGTGGGGCAAGTTTGCCAGCCGGGGCTGCGTACGCTGCAAAAAGTGATCGAGAAAGCCCTGTACAAGCTGGCGTTGAGCACTGTCAAGAATGAATTGCAGGTAGTCGGCAATAAATCCGGCTACTTTCAAATCCCACTTTAAGTCGCGGTGAGCAGCGGGATGCTCAAAATGGGTTAGAGCGGCGTCTAGCTGGCCGAGAGTGTGGCCGAGGTGGTGCAGCAGGGCGGGGCTGTGTGGCTTGGTGTGCGCTAGTAGCTTGCCGGGCAGGTAGGTGATTAGCCTGATGGGGTAATTTGTGCCACCGGAGGCAGCGGCTTTGGGGATGGTTTGGTTATTGGCGGTTGGAACGAGTTTTGGGATGAGATTGGAGATTGGAAGCTGGAGATTGAGGTGGGTGATGAGGGCGTTCTCTAGTGCTAAAGTTTCCGGGGATTCGGTGAGCCCGGCGATTTTGAGGATGTATTGTGTGCCATCTACGGCCGTAAGATGGAAGTTTTGGTCGCGCTCGCTGGGTAGGGTGCGGGCGGTGACGGTGAGATTGTAATGCGTTTGGGCGAGTTGAACGGCCTCTTCCAGACTGAACGTGGGCCGCAAAATGGTAACATCAGGCATAAAAATACCCCCTTCGGTAAATTTGAAGAGGGTATTGTAAAACGTAGAGACATTGCCTTGCAATGTTTATGGATAAACGATTTCCTCGCTGCTGGTCAAATCAATGGCGAAGCCTGTAAAGGTAGGCATCGCTAGAATGTGGAGGCGCGTGTCACCGACCCCGTCGTCTGCTAAGTAGGCCAGCTGCATGACTAGCATGGGTTGGTCGCTGCCCACAACTTCACGCATGAGAGTTGGGCTTTCGCTAAAGGTGAAGGTATGAGTGCCAGCGTGGCCATCTAGCACAATTTCTTCGCCCAGCCCATCTATCGGCACGCGACCAAAGTTAGCCATGTCCCACTCAGGATGGGCATACAGGGGTTTCAGCGTCACGGCTTCGTCCACAGCAAATTGGTAGCCAACGGTGATTTCTAGCGTGATGGGAGCATCCGCCGAGCTGCGGGCTTCTTGCGTAGCGGCAATGAGCCAGACGCCGTTGGGGGCGGGTTCGGGATTGGTAACGGCCGTTTCCACCACAATTTCTTGCAGCACCAGAGAATCCTGCCGAACGCCCGTCGCCGCATCGTATTGGATGACGACGATCTCGTACACGTCATCTGCCAGCGTTTCAGGGACGGCTACTGTCACATTCATTTCTTCGGAAAATGGTTGATCTGTCTGGCTAAGCACGTTGCCATTGGCATCGGTGAGATGGACGGCGACGTTGATAGCCGATTCTGGTTCACCTTCCCAAAACAGGGCGACGTCCACCGTGCCGCCCGCGCTGATCAGCGTCGCCGAGAGTTGATGTCTCGTGAGCAGTAGCTCATCATTGAAGGAAGAGAGGCCAGCTTCCGTTTGCTGCTGTTCAAGGCGGGCAATTTCTGCCTCAATTTGATTCAGAGCCTGTTCTGCGAGAGGCCGTTCATCATCACTTGCCTGGGGCAGATATGCCAGAATTTCATCTCGGTAATTTTGCAGAATGATGAGTTGGGTTTCTGTGGGAACGGCCGTTGGCAGGCGGCCTGTATCCAAATCAACCAACTGGCCATCGCTGGTGAGCGGCCATTCCAGAGTAGCTTCATCCACCCAGCCCTGGCCCACGTCGGGCACGGAGACATACTGCCAGGTCGTGCCATCGTGAGTGACGGGCAGTTGATTGTTCATGAGACCACTTAACGTGAGCTGTGCACCTGTGGTCAGGGTTGCCACTTGTTCGCCGTTAGGGGCATCCAGCAGTGGCGTGTTGGCTGTTATGCGCCCTTCAGGCAGCACAAAGGCGACGCTGGTTCCGTCTGGCAGGTGTGTAAACTGCTCCTCTGGCAAATCTGCGTTGGTCATGATTTGGTGGCTCACGCGCTCCAGGCGGCGTAGCAATGTTTCACCGTCGTAATCGGCCACTTCAACGACGGTGTGGTTGTTGCTATCTAGCTTTACCAGCCGATATTGGCTGCTAGCGGTGCCATCCTGGTTGGGTGAATAGTTGATGTGGTAGATAGTGAGGGAACGGCCGTTCGCTGTCGTTTCTGTGTCAATCAAGGAAACACCCCAACCATATGGTTCATATTCTCCACCCCGGCTGTTAACGTCCAGCGGCGGCTCCGCCAGATATTTGGCCACACATTCTGCTCCTTCACAGTCCCAGTCCAGCTGCAAGACCGATTCCATCAGGCCTCCCCAGCCAATATCGTCATAAAATGGCGGGGTGGTGGCACTGCCTGCCCAGCCTTCGGCCTGGGCCAGCGCGTGGTAAACATCAAAATATTGCAGGGTAACCGTATCCATCTGCTCGACGCTGCTATTGTAGGTGCCGCGCCAGAGGAATTGGCCATCGCTCTGGGCAAACACGCGCTGCTTGCCTGTAGCGTCTACCAGTTCGCCCCGGAAGAAGGTGCCGTCGAGCGATTGCCATGATTCGGCCGTTAGCTCTGCCCAGCCAGCGTCAAATTCAACCCACATGGGCAGTTCAATTCGTAGCTGGTCGTACACAATAAATTCATTACGACCAGGCACATCAACAGGCCTCATTTGGGCATTAATTGGTGCTGGCTGCGGCCGTAGGCTCACCCAGCTAAACCAGACTATGAAGGCTAAGGTGGCAAAGGCAACGGCCGCTCCTGCTAGTCGCCCCAAATTAGCCAGGGAGAAGGTGGGGTTTTCATACTGATTCAGCAGATTGCGGCGCAATTCTTGCTTGAAAGCGCGGCGGGGATACGGCCGTTCGTCACTTTGTTGCAATTCATCAATCAACTCATCAAATTGGTTCAGGTTATCGTTACGAGACATGGGGATTCACCTCTCTGGCTGTGGGCAGCTCCTGCGCTAGCTCGGTACGAAGCCGGCTCAGGGCACGGTGCAGCCGCACGTAGACAGTGCTGGTGGAACAGGCCAAAATTTTGGCAACATCTTCGCTAGGCAGCTCTTCCAGATAGCGCAGGACAATGATGTCGCGGTCTTTGGGGCGCAAGCGGGCCAAGGCTTGTTGGACGGTATGGCTGGTTTGGCGAGACTGCACGGCCGTTTCTGTTGCCCGCAGTTCTGTACTGCCAAACCACTGGCCGGGTGAGAGCCACTTTTGCCGCCGCAGCCGAGAGAGCGCCTCGTTGCGGGCAATGCGGTAGAGCCAGGGGCCAAAGCCGTGATCTTGCCATTTGTACCGTCGGATTTTTTCCAATGCTTTTTGGAAGGTAACAGCCGTCACATCCTGAGCCGCCGCATCATCCTGCATGAGCCGGGCCGTGTAGGCAAAAATGCGGTTCACGTAATGGTCATACAGCACCCCGAACGCTGCCGGGCCTTGCCGAGCCTGTTCGACAAGCAATTTTTCGTTATCAAGCATAAAAACCTCAGGTTTTTGAGATTGGTTGATTAAAATCGCCAATCTCTGTTTCTGCCTGTATAACGAATAAGAGAGGAAAATCTTTCAAAATTGGTGAGATTAGGCTAGTTGATGTGTTGTTGCCACTGTTCATAGCTGGACACGACGCGATTTTCTAGCAGTTTAGACTTTTGTTGGCGAGCCTGTGACAAACCGCTTTGGTAATGTTTCTCAATTTTCTGGGGTGATTGCCCAGTTTTTTGGCCAAATTCAGCCATGATTCGGTGATATTCTGGTTTAAAGTACCGCTCTTCAGTTTGCTCAATTTGGTCTTTGGCTTCGGTCAGCAGTTGCTGCGCCTTGTCGGTTTTGCCAAGTTTAACGCAAAAATCGGCGATGGTAATGAGGCGGGATGGAATCATGAGTGTGTAGCCAACTGTTTTTCCAACGGAAACGGCCGTTTCCATCTGTTCACAACCTTCTTTTATACAGGCGAGATTGTCTGAATGGCGAACGGCCGTTGCCCAGCCCAGGTAAAAGTGCGCCTGTGCCTGATCCAGCATGAACCCATTTTTGCTGGCAACTTCAAGAAGCTCCTCAGCATAGTTTTGCACGGCGTCAATATTTTGCCTCAAAAAATGAAACTCGCAGCCTGCGGTCATGAGCGCATAGCTGTGCATGAAAGGGTGATTCAAGCGTTTGGCTAGGGCAATCGCTTGTTCGGCATGGTGTTGAGCCGCCTCTGCCTGACCTAGATAAAGTAAGTTGGCGGCCGTCCAGAAGTGACCCGTAACGCCAGCGTCCAAACCGAATTCCCACAGCAGCTTGCCGTGCTTTTCTTGCTGGTAATTTGTGGCGATGTGGCGACTGTGTTGCAGTGACGTTTCAAAGTTTCCCAAAAAAATGTTGGGTACGCACAGCAGCAAATGCCCCAATAGTTGGGTGGTTTCATCGTCGCTGGCTTGGGTAAGGGCAGACGTTTTTTGCGCTAGCGCCAGGGCTTGCTGGTGGCTACCAATGGTGATGTCGTAAGAAACCAGCCAGGCTAAAACAGGAATGAGCAGCGGTGTAGCGCCGCCTGCTTGCTCTATTTGCTCACAAATGGCGTGGGCGCGTTGGTAAAGTTTACCCACTTCAGGATGTGCATACCCTTTTAGGGCAACCAATGGCGTACCCAACGCGGTAAGCAGCGTCAGCTCTTGCTGCACGTTTTCTGGCGAAGGGGGCAACTCTGCCAGCAAGTTGAGTGCTTGCTGGTAATGGATGGCAGCTTCCTGGTTTGCCGCTAGCTTAAAGGCATGGTCGCCAGCCATTTTGTGGTAGGTAATTGCTTTTTGCGATTGCTTTGCTTCTGCAAAATGCCAGGCTAGGGTAGCGACAATAGCTGAATCTGAGCCATGCGCCTCTTTTTGTTGGTAGAGTGTTTCGAGCAGCTCCCCGGTTTTGTGATGCAAGGTAGCGCATTCGATGGGGTCGAGACGGCCGTATAAATAGCGCTGGAACAGGCTGTGCCGAAAGGTATAGCGGGAAATGGGCTGACCGTTTACCCGCTGGCGACCAGTGGCGCGCACTAGCCGATGGATGCGCCCCAAATCCTGGCTGAGCTGGCGCAACAATGTTTGCGGATTGGCATTGACCATTTCGGCCACTGTTTCGGCGATGAACTGTTCACCCTGAACGGCCGCTGCCGACAAAATATGCTGCATGGGGATGGGTAGCCGTTCAATTCGTTCGGCAATCATCGCTTCGGCACGGGCTGGCAACAGTTCCCAGGTGATGGATTGTCCAGCTTGCCAAAAACCTTCGCCGCTTCGCTTCAGGTCGCCCCGTTCTTTAAGCGCAGCGACCAATTCAACGGTAAACAGGGCGTGGCCTTTGGTTTGCTGGTGCAGCGTTTGCCGAAACGACTCATCGAGCTGGTTGGGTTCATAATCGAGCCAGGCATTGACAAACGGCCGTCCATTAGCTTGGTTCAGCACAATATTTTCGCTACAGACGGACTGTAGCTCATGTACCAGCCGCAGCAAGGGGTGACGTTCGCCCAGTTGGTTGGGACTGCTTGCTTCTTCGGGGCGGTAGGCACCAACAATAAGAATCGGGTAGCCAACCATTTGACGGCTTAGATGAAAAAGCAAATCTACAGAGCCGGGATCAATCCATTGCAAATCATCCAGCAGCAGCAAAATGGGTGCGTGCCGCGACATTTTTTGCAAAACATGGGTTGCTTGCTCGAACAAGATGAATTGGGGCAGGGCGGCTGCAGACGGGCTATTTTTTGCCGTCATTTGGCTTTGCGTAAATAACACGCCAGCCAGATTTGCCCCGTGTTGCTGCAAAATTTGCTGTGCTTTCTCTTGTAGCTGCCACAGGCGAACGGCCTGCGGGCGACTGAGCAGCCCACTGTGCCAGTGGGGTTCAATATTGCCTGCCAGCATGGATACGGCCGTGCGGAACGGGGCATATGGATTGCTGCTGCCTACATGCGCTGGGCAGTTGCCAAACAGGCACAAAAGCTGCGGAAAGTGGATTTGCGCCTGTTGGGAGAACTCTCGCAGCAACATTGTTTTGCCGCTGCCCGCTTCACCAATAATGAAAACAGTACCGCCCTGCCCGGCAACGGCCGTTTCTAACTGTTTGTGTAACGCAGCTAATTCGCTCTGACGCGCCACAAAAGGGTGGGACGGCACGGCCGTTGGCTCCTCCAAATAGGCGGGAAGCACGTTTGTAGATTGCTCAAAAACACCTTTCACAATTTGTTGATAGAGTCGAACAGTTTCCGGTTCTGGTGCGATTTGAAGCTCAACCGACAGGTCGGTTTTGAGCCGTTCGTATTGGCGGATGGCGTTGGTGCGCTGCCCGATGCGAGCTAGCAAGCGCAGCATTTGGCGCTGGCCGGGTTCGTGCCACGGCTCCAATTCGGTTTGCCGCTGGGCAAAATGGAGGGCGTCTTGGTATTGATGCTGGGCTTCATAATGGCGGGTTAAGCGATTGAGTAGGCGCAGTGCCTGTCGCTGGTATTGCTCCCTTTTTAGCAGCGCCCACTCTTCAAAGGCGATGCTGTCGTGAATGGAGAACCCTTCTAAAAAACGGCTGTTTACCAATTTTACAGCTTGTTCCATTTGGGCAACGGTTGGTTCTGGATTTTCCACCAACTGTTCAAAGTGACGTGCATCTACAAATGCGGGGCTGGCTGTGTTAAATTGCAATGTTTGGCGGCTAATGTGGAGGTAACGGCCGTCTGCATCGGCGATGACTTGGCGCAAATTAGCCAAAGCACGGCGCAGGTTGGCCCGTGCCTTTGCCTCTGGCATGTTGGGCCAAAGTAGCCCTGCTAGCGCCTCGCGCCGGAAGGGCCTAGCCTGCTCGACTGCTAGGTAGATAAGCAAGGCTCTCACTTTGTCTGATAAGAAACTGGGGGTGGGACGGCCGTTTGCAGCCGGTTCACTTAACTCGATTCGCGGGGAACCAAAGAGGAAAATTTTTAGCGTGGACACAACCAAACTCCTTTGCCGAAGCCACTATCTCATTTTAATCGCACGAAAAGCACCAATTCAACTGACAAAAATCACTAAATTGGCACATTTACTGGACACTTTTGTAAAGGTTAAACGTTGTTTGAACACGTATAGGACGCGGATTAACCCCGATGAACGCGGATTTGAACCAGGTTTAAGCCGCGTTTTTCCGCGCTTGTCTGCGTCCCAATTGTTTGACTTGCTCTTGATCATTACTGGACGTTTTCTTAACGATTGCGGCTTAAAGTGTAGGCAATTCAGGATTCAGAACGATGTCTAATTTTGAACCAATCTACCAATCTTATTTGCTGCGCTTATGGGTGGTTGATGAGAGTGGCAAACCAGTCCAACGCATCTCTTTGCAGTGTGTTAGCAACGGCCGTTGGCAAACGTTTGCCAATCTACAAGCCATGTGTGCCTTCTTGGAGGAACAACTGCCAAATGAACAGACCCATAGGCGAAAGGAAGAAAAATGATGAAGCACAAATTATTTGTTTGGATTTTGCTGCTGACTTGGATCACGGTAGCTTGCACACAAACTGAGAGTGCGACGGAAACTGCCGTTGCTCCTGAACCGGAAACCATTGCAGAAACAGAACCACCGCCACCGGAACCAACCCATACACCATTGCCAGAGCCATCGCCGACCATCAGGCCAACGGAAGAACCCGCGCCAGCAGATGAAAACGTCGAATTAGAAGCAGCACTCCAGGCAATTGTGGACAAGCAGGTGAATGAGCTTGGTTTTCCCAGCGTTGTGCTGCTCGTTGATGCGCCAGACTTGGGGCTGCAGTGGCAGGGTGCAGCCGGGATGGCTGATCCCACTAACGAAATCAACATGGTGCCAGAAGATCAATTTGCTTTGGCGAGTGTGACTAAAATGGTTACGGCCGTTGCCATCGTAAAGCTAGCTGAACAGGGCAGTGTGGATATTGATGCTCCCATCGCCAATTACCTGCCAGAAGAGTTGATTGCTCAATTGCATGTTTACGAAGGCGAATCTTACGGCGACCAAATTACCGTCCGCCAACTGCTGAACCAAACAACGGGCTTTGAGGGCTTTTCTGACAGTCGGGATTTGGACGGCAACGGTGTGCCAGACCTGAAGGAGCTAGTGATTGCTGAACCAGACACGATGTGGGCAACCGAAGATGTTCTAGCGTACGCTCTTGAAGAGCCACCTCTGTTTCCCCCTGGAGCGGCCTGGGCATACAGCGACCTCAATTACCAATTGCTGGGTCTCATCATCGAAAATGCTTCAGGGATGAGCCTGGCGGAAGTGTACCGACAACTAATTTTTGAGCCGCTGGGGATGTCGCAAACATATCTTGAGTTTCGGGAAGAGCCGGTGGGTGTGGCAGACGGCCGTTCCTTGTCACACCTTTACTTTGGCACAGAAGATTTAACCAACCATCAAAGCCGCTCGTATGATTGGGGCGCAGGCGGCCTCGTTTCTACCGCTGGCGATCAGCTCAAATTTATGCGGGCTTTGGTTGAAGGCGACTTCATTAGCGATCCAAACCTTGCGGCCGAGATAATGAATTGGGTCGAAACTGGTTTCCCTGGCTGGGCTTACGGTTTTGGTATCTTTAACATTGCCCTGGATTCTGTAGATGCACCTGGTTTGGGCAATTTGCAAGGACATTCCGGGACGTGGAACAATTTTGCTTATTACATCCCAGAATTGAACATCGTGCTGGTGGGAACGCTCAACTCGTCAGAGCCAGCTTTTGGTCATCTGGGTTTGGTGATTGAAGTGCTTTATACAATACAGGCAATGAGTGGCTAGTATAGCCCGGCGGAAAGCCGCGTTGGTTACTATTGTCGAACAACACTGGGCCAACTGTTCGCCTGTTGCGGGCAGTTGGCTTTTTGTTTTTGAAGGCGCGGTTTACTATACTCCCTGCCTTGTTATGCGTAGGCTGATTTTATTTTTTGCGATTGGGAGTTTGCTGCTAACGGGCTGTCGGCAAGGTGGGCAGGCTGCTGTGGCAACGGCCGTTCCCGTTGCTACCCCATCCCCTACGCCCCAAATTGGCGTTTCGTTTGCCACCCGCGCCGCACCAGCCGCTGCTGTTGTGCAAACCACGCCCACGCCGCTGCCCACTGCCACCGCTACGCCTTCCCCAACGCCCATCATTTACCAGATTGCGTCAGGCGATACGCTGCTGGGGATTGCGATCCAGCGGGGCACGACGGTTGAGGAGATTTTGGCACTCAATCCGGGCATTGTGCCAGAGAATTTGCAGATAGGGCAGCCAGTGGTGCTGCCACCGCCGCCCACCGTTAATCCGCTGCTGGCACCAGGCACGGCCGTTCCGCTGCAAATCACCGTTAACAAAATTCATGCTTACCAAACCCCGGTGGGTAGCCTGTGGCTGCTGGGCGAGGTGACCAATGAGGGGGAAACGGCCGTCGAGAATATTCAGGTAGAGATTGGGCTGCTGGCTGCAGACGGCCGTTTGCTGGGCAGCGTTACGGCCTGGGTAGCCACCGCCATTATTCCGGCAGGGGAGCGCGGGCCGTTTGGCTTGCTCATCAACGAACCGCCTAGCGGCTTTGCACAGACGAATGTGGCCGTCATTGGTGGGCAGGCGGTGGTAGAGCTGGGAACTCGCACGCTGGATGTGGGTGTGGCAGATGTTCACTTGGATATCCATGACGAACGTGTGGGCTTAACCGGGCAACTGCAAAACAACGGGGAAACGGCCGTTACAAACGTGCAGCTAACCGCCACTTTTTACGATGCCCAGGGGAACGTGACAGGCTTTCAGCAGCAGGTTATGGTAGATGCGTTGGGGGTTGGGGAGGAACGGCCGTTTTCACTAGAAGCCGCCCCGCCCGGCGGTGCCACTGTCGCCTACACCCTCCACACCGAAGCCCAAATTTTAAACAATTAGCCATTTACAATTCACCATTAACGATTATTATTCTGCCATGTTTCGATACCATCTTATTCGTGCAGCGATGCACGCAACACGCACAATTTTGCTCACCCGCCTGGAAGTGGTAGGCCGAGAAAATATCCCTGCCGAAGGGCCGTACATCGTCACGCTCAACCACACCAGCGTTGCCGACACCCCGCTGTTGTTGCTGGGTTTTCCCCTGGTGGAGTGGGCTTTTTTCGCTGGGGAGAAGTGGCGCAGCCATCCAATTTATGGGCCGATTATGGCCTGGCTTGGGGCTATTTACATCAATCGAGGAGAGGTTGACCGCCGGGGATTGCGGGACGCAATGGCGACAATTGAGCGCGGGGTGGTATTTGGTTTGGCACCTGAGGGCAGCCGCAGCAAAAATGGCCAAATGCAGGAGGCCAAAGTGGGCGCGGCTTATTTAGCCGATCGCGCCAACGTGCCAATACTGCCGGTGGGTTTTGAAAACAACGACCAGATTTTTGCCAATTTCAAGCGACTGCGCGCCACTCGGAGCATCTTGCGAATTGGGGAGCCATACACTTTGCCAGAAATCGGCCGTCGGGCAAAAGGGCAAGATTTAGCGGCATACACTCATCTGATTATGGTGAAGGTTGCCGCACTGCTGCCGTCACGCTACTGGGGCATCTATGCCGATAGCCCAGCCTTGGCCGCGCTTCTGGCTGGTGATGATCCGTGGCCCGTGTGCCAAACGGCCGTCCAAGAATAACTTTTAGCAAAACAAGAGGATATTGATTTTTACAGACAGGCTGATTGCTGAGATCAGTTCCAGATGCCCAAAACCTCTGGCCCGCGGTCTAGTTCCCACGGGTAGATAACGTACGCATCGGTAACGGCCGCATAATACGTAGGCGTATAGCCCGGATACAGCGACGAGGCAGGCTTGTAGTGCAGTACGCAGGTGTCGGGCGTGCCGCCCGCGGCATCAATGCGGTTAGCAACTGTGACGGTGTTGCGCCCTTTGGTCCATACGTCGTCTACAACCAAAATGCGCCGTCCGGCTAGCAGGCTGTCGGCTGGAAACTGAATGAATTCAGGAATGGCAAATTTTTCTTGCCCAGGGGTTTGCAGGCCAGGGAAATCGGCCGGGAACCGCACAGAGGCGGTGAGAATGTAGGTGATGTTTAGCGCTTCGGCCAACATGCCACCCGGCACGATGCCGCCGCGCGTAATGATGAGCATAGAGTCATAGCGCCCTTGAATTTGGGGCACCAGATAATCAATTAGTTTGTCTACGTCGGACCACGTTAGAACCTCACGGCGCATGTGGGGACTCCTTAAGCGAATTTGGGCTTGGCAGCATAGACCTTCCCGATTCTACCCTTACCAATGACCCGCAATCCTACACCTTAGCCAGCGGCATGTCAACTGAATTTCGATTTTGCCGCAGTTTTCCGAAAGTCGAGACCCAAAGGGTTTTTCAAACGTTACTTCGAAGAATTTTTAAGGTTACAAAACCCTTCGGGTATTCTACTTAAACAACTATTTCTTCTTGCGCGATGGGAAGCGAGACAGAACCGTTGCGCCATCAGGCATGGGTAGCCGCGCACCCGGTTTTATGCTCTCTGGCACCCGGATGGTGCGTTTTCCCCCACCGAGCTGGTAGATGGATACGGCCGTACCTTCCTTACTCATGCTCAACGGCAGCACTGCCTGCCCTAGCAAATACCCCTCACTGTCAATGGCACAACTGGTGACGGTACCAACCACCTTGCCTCGCTTGTCTAGCACCGGGTCGCCGCCATCGGGACGACGCACGCCCTTCTCATCCATGCGGAAGCGCACCACAACCTGGTCGCGGCTCTCCTCACGGGCGATGAAGGCGGCGCGACCCACAAAGAACGGTTTCCACAGCTTGGCGTAGCTGCCAAAACCCGCGTCGCCCGGATTCAGGTTCATTTCTCCAGCCAATTCGTGGCCGTAAAGCGGCAGACCTGCCTCGGTGCGGGTGCTGTCGCGGGCGGCGAGTCCGCACGGTTTTAGACCCAGCGGTTCACCTACCTTCAGAAGGGCTGCCCACAAATCGGGGGCTTCATCGGGGTGGACAAATAGCTCGTAGGCAATGCGCTCGCCCGTGTAGCCCGTACGAGAGATGATTAAATCGAAGCCGCCTACATTGCCTTGCGTCAGGCCAGCCCAGGGCAGGCTCTTGATCCGGTTTGCCAGCTCGGGGTCGTCGCACAGTGCCAGCAAAATCTCGGTGGCTTTTGGCCCTTGCAGCGGCATGTCCACGCGGCATTCGTCACCGTATTGCGGGTCACGCAGGTCGCGTAGCTGGATGGGATGCTGGATTTTGGCAAACGGCCGTTCCGCATCAATCATCACCTCGCCACTGTTCACCGCATTCAGCCAGGCCCAATCTTTGTCGTTGTTCGAGGCGTTGACCACCAGCATGAACCGCTTGCTTGCCAGTCGGTAAACCAGCAGGTCGTCAATCACAGAGCCATCGGGCAGTAGCAGGTAAGTGTAGTGAGATTGCCCCACCTTTAATGCAGAAACATCGTTGGTGAGCACCGTGTTGAGGAATTCAACGACGTCATCGCCCTGCGCGTCGAATACGCCCATGTGGGTGGCATCGAACAGGCCAGCGGCTTCGCGCACGGCCATATGTTCTTCCACCACGGAGGTTTTGTAGCGGACGGGCATTTCGTAGCCGCCAAACGGCACCATGCGCCCACCCAGCGCGACGTGGGAGTTGTAAAGGGGGGTGCGCTTCATGGGGGCATCTTCCGGCTCGATCCAGCTAAATTCAGGAAGCGCATCTTCTGCGCTAAAGGCACTGTTGCCAACAAAGAACGGTTTGGTGTGGGAAACGGCCGTATCCACCTCAGTTGGCTCTGGCAGTTCTTCCTCTGGCTCGACGGCTTTCACCACCACAGCACCGGGCAATTTGGCATACAAATCACCAAAACCCACGTACCCATCCGACAAATCGGCCAGCCACTCTACGGTGCGAAGGGCTGTGGCCGCGTCGGCATAGCGCACCTGGTATTTGGTAGCGCTGATGCGTTTAATGGTGGCAGTTGCCTGAGCAATACCCAATTTTGACGGTTGTGTTTCCCCATCTTTCAATGCCAGCACATCGCTGGTATAGGCATAGTTCATGAAGCTGGTTGCATCTTCACCGCGAATTTGGATGGTGTGGGAAACGACCGTTGACTCTGGCACATTTCTCAACTGGCGCACAATTTCGCGGGCGCGGCGCAAGGCCATAAAGTCCACTTTGGTACGTAGCTGCTGCTTACCACCCAAGCCCGTGTAAATAAACGGTTGGCAACCATTCAGCGCTGTGGCAATCGCTTCTGCCAGTAAATCTACTTCTGCATTGCCAAAGCCTAGCTGGCTAATCCAGACGGTGCCCAGGCGTAAGCCCGTGGGGTTCAATGCGCCCACATCGCCGGGAATAGTGTTGCGGTTTAGCACAATGCCTACCACATCCAGCACTCGCGCGGCCATGTCACCAGACAAATGCACGCCGTTATGCGTCACGCTTTTGGTATCTACCAACAGCAAATGATTGTCGGATCCGCCGCCCACAATGCGTAAACCATGCTCCGCTAGTTTGTCTGCCAACCGGCTGGCGTTGTCCACAATGCGCTGCTGCAGGGCACGGAATTGGTCGGTGTTAGCCAGCTTGAGGGCAACGGCCAGCGCTGCCATTGTGTTGAGGTGGGGGCCACCCTGTTCGCCAGGAAAAACAGCCCGGTCAATCTTGCGGAACAGATCACGGCGATGGGTCATGATCATCGCGCCACGCGGCCCACAGAGGCTTTTGTGGGTGGTAGTAGAAACCACATCGGCAATGCCAATGGGGCTGGGGTGTACGCCCGAGGCTACCAGGCCGGAGATGTGGGCAATGTCGGCCATCAGGTAGGCACCTACTTTATCGGCAATGGCCCGGAAGCGTTGCCAATCTATGATGCGCGGGTAGGCGGAGAAGCCTGCCACGATGATTTGTGGCTGGGCTTCGATGGCGCGTCGCTCGATGTCGTCGTAATCGAGCAGCTCGGTTTGTTCATCTACAAAGTAGGCCACGCCGTTGTAATGTTTGCCAGAGCGATTGATGCGGGTTCCGTGCGACAAATGCCCGCCGTCGTTCAGGTTTAGGCCAAAAATGGTGTCGCCTGGCTTTAGCAGTGCGCTATAAACCGCACTGTTGGCGGGTGCACCGCTGAGCGGCTGTACATTAACATAAAGCTGGTCAGCGATGATGCCGTTGGCGGCAAATAGTTCGGCAGCCCGGCGGCGGGTGAGGGCTTCTAGCATGTCGGCGTACTCTACCCCTTTGTAGTAGCGGGGGTCAGAGTAGCGTCGGTAGTGAGCCAGCTCCATATCCATATCGAAGATTTCTGCTTCGGTTTGACGGCGGCTACCTTCTCGAGGGTAGCCTTCGGCGTAAATGTTGGCGAATTTGCCGCTCATGGCTTCGCGCACAGCTTCTGGCGAGGCACTTTCTGAGGCGATGAGAATGATGGTGCTGTCCTGGCGGTCGTCTTCGCGCTTTAATAGTTCAGAAAGGTTGGGGTCTAGTTCACTGAGGGAACCGTGAAATATGAAGTCGTCTGACATGAAACACTCCTGTAGAAGTTTGAAATGTGACGGTCAAAATTTGGGAAATTGTGAAGGGTCTATGGCGCATTCTGGGGTGGAACGGCCGTGTTTATCTCGTTGCCCCCAATTTTAACAGGATTTACTGTGTCTGCTACCAATTCGACGAAACGCTATGAAGTGCCAGTCACGGGATTAAGTGTTTTCATGATGCGAGATCGTTCATCCCGTGACTGGCACTTGCTAGAAATTTATTCTCTTTCCTCTCTGTGCGCTCTGTGGCAAAAAATTAAGGCACGCGCAGGTAGCGACGAATGCGGCGAATAAAGGCATCACGGCCGTTTTCCATCTCACGCCGTCGCCGGGCTGAATCTTCTCGCAATCGTTGCGTGTTGCCTTTTTGACGACGCTCTATTGCCGTAACAAATCGCTCCAAAATAGTTGGATCTTGCGTGAGGACGTTGGTAAAAGCCTCTTTATCAATAATGATGACTTCTGTCTCTTCCTCGGCACGGATAGAAGCGGAACGGGCTTCCCCTGTAAGGAGGCTCATCTCGCCAAAGAAGTCGCCAGCATGTAAGTTATTGGTAAAGACGGAACGGCCGTCTTCTGATTGCACATAAACTGAAACAGCGCCCTCTTTGATGATAAAGAGCGAATCACCAGCATCCCCCTGCCGTACAAGTTGCTCCCCAGAAGTATAGGTAGAAGCGGCCGAATGATCAGCCAACTGCTTCAACTGCGTCTCATTAAGTACATCCAGCCACTCCAGCGACTGCATCGTGGCAAACAGTTCCTCTTGTCGGGAGTGCATGGCCAACTGTTTGGCATTTTGTGGAATCATGTGCAACTTAAAGTTGCCGGTGGGATCTGGAATGTGAATACCAACCCGGTGTAGGTTGAACCAGGCGCGGGTGAGAACCTTGTCGCGGGCAATAATTTTGTCGCTGTAATCGTCTAGCCAGTAGCTAAGACCATACGTCACGCAGCCATCCTGCATGGAAACCACATGCGAGCGCAGGCGCGGATGCAGCTTCACGTCATCTAGTCCTTGTACCGATGCCATGAGCGTTTCTTTGACCAGATTGGGCGAATAGGATTCACTCAGGGTGAGGTAAACCGTTTGTATTTGCCGATTAGTCGGGCGCGAGTAGTTGATAATTTTGCTTTGGGCAACCGTGCTGTTGGTGAGCATCACGCGATGGTCTTCGCGGGTGAGCAGGGTGAGAGTGCGCCAATTTTGGCGTACAATGATGCCTTCGATACCGTCAATTTCCACCCAATCATCTACAGCAAAGGGAGCCTCAATTTGCAACGAAATGCCGGAAATGAGATTGCCTAAAGTATCCTGCAGCGCCAAACCAATAATGGCTGAAGCAACGGTGGAGGTAACAAGCAAACCCGTCAGTTCGACCCCAAATACCAGCCGAACGGTGGCCAGGACGACCAGCAATAGGATGAACCATTCAGAAATATCGAGCAGAAAAGGGGGGATTTTAACGCTGCGTCGGTAAACGAGAAGTTCCAGCAGCAGCCACTTAATCGCACGCAAAGTGGTACTGAGCGCCAGGAAGAAGGCGGCTGCCAGCCAGATATTTCGCTGCACCGTGGTGAGAACAGGGACGTCTGGATTGCCAGACCAAATAATGAGCCCCTGGCCTAAAACAATGGTGAGGATTGCTGAACCGATGAGGCCGAGCGGCAGTTTTGTTTTAAGAATTCTGGAAATAAGGGTGACAATGACAACGGCCGTAATCGCCACCCATACCGCATTTACCATCCAGGCAAAGGGCATACAGTACGCTCCTACAACTTTTTCTTACCGATACGGCTGGCTTGTTTTGCGTAATTGTAACAAAGTTGCCTAAAGTTGTGTCTTAATCGGCGATGAGACGTTGCGGCCAAGTGAGGCGCACGCGGGTTCCTTGATTAAGACCGGGACTGCTAATTTGGAGACGGCCATTATACAACTGAACGATAGATTGCGAGAGAGACAAACCCAACCCAGTGCCAACGACCGTGCGGGTACGGGCTTTGTCTGCCCGGTAAAATCGCTCAAACAAGTGGGGCAAATCTTCTGGGGCAATGCCCTGGCCACTGTCGGTGAGGGTCATGTGAACAACGGCCGTATCGGCTGCCCATTGCCAATTAATTTTCCCACCTGAGGGCGTGTATTTCACCGAATTGCTTAGCAGATTGTGCAAAACAACGCGCAAATGGGTCGAATTGGCCGCTACGGGAGGCAAATTGTGCGGGACGTCGGTAGTCACAATTAGTTGTTTTTCCTCAATTTGTGGCTGAAATTCCAGCAGTAGCCCTTTAACCAGTGACGCGATACTCACTTGGTCACTGCCAAGCTCAGCCCGGCCCGAATCTAGCCGTGAGAGCAAAATAAGATCGTTCACCAAATTGCCCAGGCGGGTCACTTCATCATCAATTTCGGCCACATATTTTTGAGCTGTCTGTGCATCTAGCCCACCGTCGCGCAGGGCTTCGCTGCGAAGGCGAATGGTAGTAAGCGGGGTGCGGAGTTCGTGGGAGGCGTTGCTGGCGAAGGCACGTTGCTCTTCGATCATGGATTCAACCTGTTGCGCCATGTGGTTGAAGGTTTGGGCGAGCTTGCCAAATTCATCTGTGCGGTTTTCTGGCAGGCGATGGGACAAACGGCCGTCTGCTAGAGTAAGCGCGGCGTCATTCAGTTGTGTAAGTGGGCGGGTGAGCGAAGCGGCCAACGCGAAGCTGGCGATGATAACTACAACGGTAATCCCCAAAACGCCAGTTGCCAGAGCAAGCCAGCGTTGCACGACCAATGATTGGGCTGTGTCTTGCGGTGTTTCCAGGCGGACGACGGCCAGGATACGGCCGTCTTCAATAATTGGGGCGGCGGCATAAATGGTAGCAACATTGTTTTCGTTGTTGCGTATGTCGTATTCAGTGTGCTGGTTCAGGGCGGCTTCAACTTCTGGTTGTTTTTTTGTGGTGTTTTCTGGCTGGCCGTTGCTGGTTAGCCACAGTTGGCCTTCGGCATCCAGCAGGGTGATGGGTGTGTCTAGCTCATCGGCAAAGTCGGTAACGGCCGTTTGTAAAAATGCTTCCGTGCTTTCACCCTCAAAATAATCTTCCAAAGGTTCTCGCAGGCCTCTGGCGGTGAGCGTTGCTTGAGCCACAAAATTTTGCTGGAAGTCCTCCGTTACCCCCAGCGAAATTTGCTGCCCAGCCAACAAAGCCAATCCTAAAAAGCCCAGCAAAATGAGAGCCGTGTAGGTGACAATGAGCCGGGTACGCACCTTGCGAAACATTATGCTTCTGCCTGGGGTGCCACCATGCGGTAGCCTACGCTGCGGACGGTTTGAATGTATTGCGGTTGGCTGGGATTCTCTTCGATTTTTTCGCGGAGCCAGCGAATATGCACGTCCAGGGTGCGCGTATCGCCCAGCCAATCGGTGCCCCAAATGCGGTCGAACAGTTCAGCGCGGGTAACAACCTGCCCCAAATTAGCCATGAGCAGGCGCAGCAGCTCAAACTCTTTGTGGCGCAGGGTGAGCTTGGCACCATTTTTATAGGCTTGATGCGCATTTGTTTCTAGCCGAATAGCACCTGCCGTGAGAATGTCAGAAGTTGGCGTGTGGTTGCGATCTAGCTCTATCCGGCGCAGCATGGCGCGGATGCGTGCTTTTAGCTCTCGTGTGCTGAAAGGCTTGGTTAGATAGTCGTCTGCACCAATTTCCAACCCCAAGATGCGGTCAATCTCTTCGCCTAGAGCCGTTAGCATGAGGATGGGGACGGGGCTTTTTTGGCGCAGGGCGCGGCATACGTCCCAACCGTCCATTTCTGGCATAAGAATGTCTAGTACAACTAAATCTGGCTGTTCACTCAGGGCGAGGGCTAAGCCACGACGGCCGTCATGTGCCACAATCACCTCATAACCCGATTCTCTCAGGGAACGCGCTAGCGGCTCGGTAATCATCTCTTCGTCGTCTACCAACAATATCTTGGTCATGCGAACATTGTGGCACAGTCTAGGGGGTGGATCAACGGCCGTTTGCTGATTTAAGCAGAATTTAAGGTTGTTTAGGCCGTAATTAACCACAGGGGTAGGCAAATTGATTAGAGTTGCTGCCATCAACAAAAACCACTTTCGAATTGGAGGTAACAACATGAACCGAACAAAAGGTATTTTATTGGCAGGCTCCGTAACCGGATTGATTTTAATTGCGCTGCTGGCATTTGGCTTGCCGGTACGGAGTTTAGAGCAACAGCAGCTTCAGGAAGTGCCAACCAATTCCCTAGACACGGCTGCGCCTTCTGGGCTAGATGGATTGGAAGCAACCAATGCCGAACTGGAGGCGGCTCTCCGCCTGATGCAAGAGCGGGAAAACGCTTACCAGCAGGAGCTGGAAGCGGCCAACCAAGCCATCCTGGACATGCAAGATGCGGCGCAGCAGCCTGTCTATGAAGAAGACTACGAAGACGAAGAGCACGACGAAGATGACTATGAGTATGAGGAAGAAGACGACGATGACGACTAGGCGACCAGGCAAGTATGATAGCTTCCTCAATAAGATGGGGGTGGGGCTGACGGTGGCGAGCTTAACGGCCGTTTTGCTAGGCACACGTCTTTTGGGGGCAGAACCCCAGCCAGCGCAGCCAACGCCAGCGGTCATTGTGATTCCTGCCCAACCGGAAAGCGGGCAAACAACGACCACGACCATTGAATTGGCACCTGTGCCAACGGCCGTCTCGCCCGTCATCCGCCCCATCACCCAAAGCCAATCGTCCTAAAAAGCTATCCTAAAAAGCCACAGGCTTGTGTTGAGCGCAGCCGAAGCAGGAAAAAGAGAACCTGAGAAATGAGCCTTTGTCTCAAAACGCTCTGTGGCCAATATTCGGATCGGTACTAATATGAAAACGCAAACAGAACCAAACGCTTTCACAGACCAGTTTTGGGCAATGGGCTGCCGCATCAAAATGTGGCTAGCCTGTGACGATGCAGCACTGGCCACAGACCTGTTCCAGAAAGCGGAGAGGCTCTTCCACAGCTATGAGCAAACCTTTAGCCGCTTTTTACCCGACAGTGAGCTTTCGCAGGTTAACGGCCGTTCTGGTGAGTGGGTTCAGCTTTCTGCCCGCTTTTGGGAGATGCTGGTCACTGCCCTGGCCGTAGCCGAATTGACCGATGGGCATTATGACCCCACCTTGCTTGCCGCCCTGGAGGCCGCCGGGTACACACACTCTTTTGAAGCTGGCGTCTTGGCTGCAACTGATTCGGTGATGCAAACGGCCGTTACCCACCCCCAGCAATGGCAAGCAGTCCAGCTAGATTCGCCAAGGAGAGCCGTATGGCTACCGCCGGGGATGAAGCTAGACCTCAACGGCATCGTGAAGGGGGTAACGGCCGCACGTGCTGCCCAGGTTTTATCTGAGGGAGGTGGCTGTCTCATCAACGCCGGAGGCGATTTGGTCGCTGGCGATCCGCCGCCAAATTGGCCGGGGTGGCCTGTGGCTATTGCTGCCCCGCGTGCAGCGGCATTGCCGCAAAATTTGCTGCAATTTTGGTTAGCCAACGCCTGCCTCATGACGTCTGGCAAAGATAATCGCCAATGGCCGTGGCAGGGTGGGCAGGCGCACCACCTCATTGATCCGCAGCACGGCCGTCCGGCGGAAAATGATCTTCTTACGGCAACGGTTTTATTAGCCAACCCCGCCCAGACAGAAGCGATAGCAACGGCCGTTTGCGTGATGGGTTGCCAAAAAGGAGCCGATTGGCTGGCGGCACGGCACATTCCCGCCTTGCTTGCAACCACCAGCGGCAGCGTCCACACGACCCCAGCCATGAGGCAGGCTTACCTTCACAATCGCCAAAAGGAAAAATTAGATGATTCAACAACCAGAAACAAATCAGCTTGACGAGACCCTGTCTCACTTTGCCGTTGGCCTGGGCTTTGGGGCAGTTTTGGGATTTTTACTCATTGTGCTGGCGCGACTACCCATCGTCAGCAGCTTCTCAAGTGGCACTTTCTCCCAGTGGCTGGCTGTAGATGAACAAACGGCCTGGCATATCGTTCGCGCCAGCGGCACGGTAGCGTATGTCTTGCTCACCTGGTCAACCATTTGGGGGTTATTGCTCAGCACAAAAATCATCAAAGAGTGGCTTCCGGCCGCTCTCTCTTTGGGGATGCACAAGATTGTGTCCTGGCTAGCCATTGGGCTAACTGGTTTACACGCTGTAGCTTTGCTGTTTGATAACTTTTACAGTTACACCGTTGCTGACTTGCTCATCCCTTTTACCGGACCGTATGCACCGGGCTGGGTAGGATTGGGCGTCATTAGCCTGTACATCATGGTACTCACCTCTCTCAGCTTTTCCTGGCGCAAACGCATTGGCCAAACCTGGTGGCGACGGCTGCACGCGCTCAACTTTTTGGCCTATGGTGGAGCCACCATCCACGGCATGATGGCCGGAACGGACAGCACTAATCTTGGAATGCAGGGTCTCTATTGGGGGAGTGGATTAGGGGTTCTCTTCCTAACCAACTATCGTCTGCTTGTAGCAGTGCGAGGCAATCGGTGACTTTATCCGAGCCGATTTTTGAGTTCTTGCAGCACTTTTTGAGCGGCGATGAGGATGACGGTGTCAAAAATGTCCGTGATGTCGGAAAGGCCGTTTCTAACCCTCTCGCGTCAATGTCTGGATTTTCGTATTCGGTTTACATTCTAAAATACATTACTCAGACATATCTTCGTCAATGCCCGCAACACCAGTGTCCCCTTGAGAATAGGGAAGATTAATGGATCCCATATCACCATCTAAAGATTCATTGTCCCGAGGTAACAAAGTCGTTGTGTGCGGTCCACTTGATGGACCTGTAAAAGTCGTGGTCGTAGTAAGTAGATTCTCTGGTGTATCCTCAATCTTCAGATGGTATCTTTCATAAACTCGTAAATAAAAATCAGTCTCTTCAATTTTAGATTCGAGGTTTGGAATAGAGTTGATAAACATATTGGCAAAAATATCTGCATCTAATACCCAGGAGCCTCTTTCCCTTGACTTTGACCATAATGTGCTGTTAGTTCTGCTGATTCCTGCGCTCATTTTGGGAAAAAACTCGTGAGCTAATCCATGTCGGAACATTTTTACGAATTCGTTTTCTAGTTTAAAAACTTCTGCTTTATCTTGGGCAGAGAAATGATGTGTAATGAAGTCTAGAATTCGTTTTTGCGTGTACCCATGGCCGTTTAATTCAGTTAATGGCCTACTTGAGACAAGATAGCCAAGATATTCCAAAGACGTAAAAGTGTAAAGAGCTATTGGAAAATTAAGGTTTCCATGCGCGTTTGGATCTACTTCGATCCCAAGCATTTTTCTTAGATCACCGACGATATATCCTTTAACAACTTTTTCGAGAATGGTGTTCTTGACAAAGTCATACTTTGGGTCGTTCTGGTGAGTCATATTTTGGTAACCTTTATGGACAACATGACGCCAATTTTTATATAGTAAGATCTTGCAAGATTACTTACGCTTCATGTCCTAGACGATTTCTGAGTTCTTGCAGCACCTTTTGGGCAGCGATGGGGATGACGGTGCCGGGGCCAAAGATGGCGGCTGCGCCGTGATCATACAAGAATTGATAATCCTGTGCCGGAATGACGCCGCCGATGACAACCATAATGTCGGAACGGCCGTACTCCTCCAACTCCTCCACCAACTGCGGCAGCAATGTCTTGTGTCCCGCCGCCAATGAGCTAATGCCCACCACATGCACATCATTTTCGATGGCTTGTTTGGCTACCTCAGCCGGGGTTTGGAAGAGGGGGCCGATGTCCACATCGAAACCCAGGTCGGCGAAGGCAGTGGCGACCACTTTTGCGCCGCGATCATGGCCATCCTGACCGATTTTGGCGACCATGATGCGCGGGCGGCGACCCTCTTGTTCCTCAAATTCATCGGCCATTTGGCGCACGGTTTCAATTTCCATTTTCTCTCCAAATTCGCTGCTGTACACGCCACCTATCGAGCGGATGTTGGCTTTGTGCCGTCCCCAAACTTGCTCTAGAGCGCCGGAAATCTCACCCAGGCTGGCGCGGGCGCGGGCGGCGTTGACTGCCAATTCCAGCAAATTGCCTTCACCAGATTTGGCCGCATGGATGAGGGCGTTGAGTGCGTTTTCAACTTCTGCGGGGTCACGGTTGGCGCGCAGTTCTGCTAATCGGGCAATTTGGGCTTGGCGAACGGCCGTGTTGTCCACCTCCAAAATATCAATTGGGTCTTCGTGGTCGAGCCGATATTTATTCACGCCTACAATCGTTTCCTGACCGGAATCTATATGTGCCTGGCGGCGTGCGGCCGCTTCCTCGATCCGCATTTTGGGCAGGCCAGTTTCCAACGCTTTGGCCATCCCGCCCAATTCTTCCACTTCCTGAATGTGTGCCCAGGCGCGGTGTGCTAGCTCGTGAGTGAGTGTCTCCACCAAATACGAGCCAGCCCACGGATCAACCGTGCGGGTGATGCGCGTTTCATGCTGCAAATAAAGCTGCGTGTTGCGGGCAATGCGGGCGGAAAAGTCGGTGGGTAGGGCAATCGCTTCGTCCAGGGCATTGGTGTGTAGTGACTGGGTGCCGCCAAAGGCTGCGGCCATCGCTTCCAGGCAGGTGCGGGTGACGTTGTTGAATGGGTCTTGCTCGGTCAGGCTCCAGCCGGAGGTTTGGCTGTGGGTGCGTAGTGCCATTGATTTGGGGTTTTGCGGATTAAATTGCTTCACGATTTTTGCCCACAGCATCCGTGCTGCCCTCATTTTGGCAATCTCCATAAATACGTTCATGCCCACTGCCCAAAAGAAGGAGATGCGCGGTGCAAAATCATCTATGTTCATGCCGGCGGCAACGCCTGCCCGCAAATATTCCAAACCGTCTGCCAGGGTGTAAGCCAGCTCGATGTCGGCCGTGGCACCTGCTTCCTGCATATGGTAACCGGAGACGCTGATAGCGTTGAATTTGGGCATCTCTTGTGATGTGTAGGCAAAGATGTCACCGACGATACGCATGGAGGGCACAGGTGGATAGATGTAGGTGTTACGCACCATGTACTCTTTGAGGATGTCGTTTTGGATGGTTCCGGTGAGCTTTTCGTGCGGTACGCCCTGTTCTTCGGCGGCTACGATGTAGAAGGCGAGGATGGGCAGCACCGCGCCGTTCATGGTCATGGAGACGGACATTTTGTCCAGCGGGATACCATCGAACAGAACGCGCATGTCTAAAATGGAGTCTATAGCCACGCCAGCTTTGCCGACGTCGCCCTCCACGCGCTCATGGTCAGAGTCGTAGCCACGGTGGGTGGCGAGGTCGAAAGCGATGGAAAGGCCGCGCTGCCCGGCAGCGAGGTTGCGGCGGTAGAAGGCGTTGCTCTCTTCGGCGGTGCTGAACCCGGCATATTGACGCACGGTCCACGGCCGTACGGCGTACATAGCAGGGTAGGGGCCGCGCAGGTACGGGGGAATGCCCGCCACAAAGTCGAGGTGCTCTATGTTTTGGAGATCGGTGTGGGTGTAGAACGGCCGTACCTCAATTTGTTCTAATGTTTGCCAGGTAGGGATGGTGGGGTTGGGAACTGCCGTATTCCCTGCTGATTTGACCTCGGATTGGTAGTTGATTTTTGTAAAATCTGGAATTGTCATTATTAAATAGTCCTATCTATTTTGATCAAGTAAATCCTCAAGCCGCCAGAGATTATTGTGCTTTTTCACACTTTCTATAGCTATAATTTTGGCATTTTGTAAAGCTGCCAGATACCTGGTTCGATAAGTACCCAGATAATAATCATAGACTGTAGCTACTAGTGTTTCCCAAGATTTTTGAGGTGACGAAATTTCAGACACAAAATCTGCAAGTTCTTGTTTATTTATTTCTTCCCTTACAATAATTACGAATTCAGGGGTTTGACCTAGTTTTCGACTATTAAATCCCTTATCATCTATATTGTTTAAGTGAAAAGGGATGATCATATCTGCTTGTGTGGTTTCCAAGTGCCTGAATCGTAGTTTTCTTTTGTATTCGTCTTTAAAAATTAAATGGGGGAATTCGTCATTGCTACAGATGCCGATGCTATTGTTGATTGAAACATTTACGCATGCTCTCCATTCTCGTTCATGTGTCCAATCGGGATATGTTGGGTATCTAAAATGGCAAAATAGATATTTATCTTCTGAATCGAGTCTTTGTAGTAAATCTCTGTCCCCATAAAGAACAGGACGTCCTCCGTAAAAGTAGATTGTCTTTTTGGGAATAGCAATACCCCATTGTCTCTCTGCATATCGGGAATTTGCTTCAATTGATTGTAAATAATTACCAATAGGCGTTTCGCTAAAGCAGACAGCTCTTTTTTCACGAATAGTAGGGGAAGCATATGTTTCCCCTTCTGGCAATCTGGGAGCCGCTGTCGCAATGAAGAAGCCTGATCGGATGATTGCCCAAAAGGTATCCTCTTTTGTCCAATGAATTAGATATTTCGAAATATCTGTCCTTGCTCCGCGAATTTTATCTAAACTCATTCGCTCGTCACCGTCGGTTGTGCCATTTCGGCACAATGTTGAGATTCAGACATTTTTTATCCGCGTCATCTGCGTTTATCTGCGCCCCACTCCTTAAACAAACAGCGGTTCCATTTTGATGGTTTGCATTTTGGTGGTGATGGTGGCTTGAGAAACAACCGTACCATCTGTTTAAGGTTTGTTAATACTAACTCAAGTTGCTACCTTAAAAATATGGCTGACACTCTCAGCCAGAACAAATAATGCGATTTTCAGCTCAAAGCCTGCGGCTGTGACTGCATGAATGCTCCTCGGCATCCTGCGTGCAATGGATGACCCTGTCGTCTCCACAATCTTGCGATGCAGTTTTATCCAATAAGTGCGCCACGGTGGATACGGCCGTTTGCTGTTTTTCTTGCGTACAGGACATAGTTTCACCTGTCTTGTCTCATTGATTAAGTCTTCCATGGCATAATCATTGTAGATTTTGTCTGCATAGATTTCTGAACCCGTCGGTAGGTCAAACTGAAAGGAGCGCAGGTGAGTCACATCGCTTTCAGAACCCGGTGTTAGGAAGAACTCAACTGGTTGACCCTGACTGGTGACCATCAAATGTAGTTTGAGTCCATAGAAGTAGCGGCGTTTGCTCGCAATCTTGCCGCGATACTTCTCTTCTCGATAGAGACGACAGCGGCGAATGCGCCAATTGTCACACACCACAATAGGAAAGGTATCGATCACGTAAATCGAATCGCTACTGACCCCTTTCCAGTGGGCGCCCAACATCTCGATAAAGGTCACGATGTAATGGCTCACTCGATGCAGACGACGTGAATACCGACTTTTGCTCAACATGGTTGGTATGTAGCCGCCTTGATGCAAGAAGGCACGGGCAAGTTCATAATTGCCGCTAAAAAACAGAGCAGCCACGATTGCTGTGGTGATGACCTCGGAATCGTTCATGCGGCATTGACTGTTTTCATGATGACCTAAACCAAGCAAAAGGTCGTTAACCAGCGTGTAAATCGCTACAATTTGTTCGTCCATGATTGTCCTCGTAAAAATGGTTTGGTGGTTCAAACCCACTTTACTTGGCTTTCATGGACTTCACCATTTTTGACTGTTAAGGTAGCAACTTAGGTTAATACTAATATTATGCTGTCAACTCTCGGCATTATATCCTTTTCTTGGGTGGGAGGATAAGTCAAACCACATGCTTAGGACATGATATTTGCCAGTAATTTGGGCGATTGCACACAAAACAGTTGACAAGGCAGCAAAATCGAGATAACATTTTGACCAATATTGGCAAATTGGTCATTCGGTCAACAATATGACAAAATCTGAAAACGAAGAAAGACGTCAACGCATTTTGGACGTAGCTGCGAACCTCATCGTTCATTACGGCTACGACAAAACCACCGTGAGCGACATTGCCCGTGAGGCGGGCATTAGCAAAGGTGCCATCTACCTCCATTTTGATAGCAAGGAAGCTTTGTTTGAAGGGTTAATTGTGCGGGAGATGGAACGGTATACGGCCGTTTGGCTCAGTCGCCTGGAAGCAGATGAACAAGGCGGAACCATCGGCAGCATGTACAAAAACAGCCTGTATGCCATGAACAGCAGCCCCTTCATCTCTGCCCTGTTTCGGCAAGATTCTCGCGTGTTTGGCAACTACGTTCGCAAACCGGGTAACTTTTTCCAAACCTTCCGTCAGCAGCAGGCCGAATCTACCCGCACCGTGTTCATCAAGATGATGCAAGATGCAGGCGCCATTCGGCAAGATTTAGACGCCAAAGTGGTGGCGCATGTGATGGATATGCTGGCCTACGGTTTGGTCGGTTTGGAGGAGGTGCTGCCCAAAGAGAGTTTCCCGCCAATTGAGGAAGTCATTGAAGCAATTGCCACCATCATGAACGATGCGCTTACCCTCAAAGATGGCAATCACGAGGCAGGCAAAACCATTGTGAACCAGCTTGTAGATGCAGGCCGCCAGCAGCTAGAAACGATGCAACAGGAGTGAAATGAGAATGATAACTGTTCAGAACCTAACTTACACATATCCCGGAGCCAATGAGGAGACGCTACATGGCCTCAACTTTGACATTGCCGAGGGAGAAATTTTTGGTTTTTTGGGGCCGTCTGGCGCAGGTAAATCAACCACGCAAAACATTCTCATTGGGCTGTTGAAGCATTTTAGCGGCAGGGTACAGCTTATGGGGCGCAGCGTGGCGGATTGGGGACACGATTTGTATGAGCAGATTGGCGTCTCGTTTGAGCTGCCCAACCATTACCTGAAGCTGACGGCATTAGAAAACCTAAACCATTTTGGCTCGCTTTACAGCGGCCAGACGCACGATCCGCTGGAGCTGCTGAGCTGGGTGGATTTGCAGGATGATGCGGGCAAAAAGGTGGCCGAATTTAGCAAGGGGATGAAGGTGAGGCTGAATGTGGCACGCAGCCTAATTCATCAGCCTAAAATGCTCTTTTTGGATGAGCCAACCAGTGGGCTAGACCCGGTGAATGCCCGAAAAATTAAGGATTTGATTTTGCGGCTGCGGCAGCAAGGTACGACGGTATTTGTGACGACGCACAATATGAGCGTGGCGGATGAGCTGTGTGACCGAGTAGCATTTATTACCGGGGGCAACCTCTCCGTGATTGATGCGCCAGCAGCATTGAAGCAGCAATATGGCAAGCGGGAGGTGCTGGTAGCCTACCGCAATGGGGCGGAAGCAATTGAAGAGCAAACCTTCGCCCTGGATGGCCTAGGGCATGATCAGGCATTTATTCAGCTTTTGCAAACGGCCGTTCGCCTGGAAACGATCCACACCCAAGAAACCACATTGGAAAATATCTTCATTCAGGTGACTGGGCAGGAGTTAAGCGCATGAGCCGACTCCTTTCAACGATGAAGACGGATGTAGTGGTGCAGGTTCGCACCAATTTGTACACCATTGGGGTAGTGGCCGGGGTGATTACGGCCGTTGTCCTCTCACAGTTGGCTAGCCCAGACCAGATGGTATCGCTAGTGCCAACGCTGATGCTGTTGGTAGTGGGCGGCTCTACGCTGCTGTACGTGGCGGCGATGATTTTGTTTGAGAAGGATGAAGGAACCCTGTGGGCGATGATTGTCTCTCCGGTACGGCCGTCTGAATACCTCTGGTCAAAAATCATCACCCTAACCGCGCTGGCAACCTTTGAGTCGGTGGTGATGATTGCAGGAACGATGCTAATTATGCAATTTACCGGGGGTATCTCGCTACCAAACATTCCCTTGCTACTTTTGGGCATTGTGGCCATTGGCATTTTGTACACGCTCACGGGCATTGTCCTGGTAGTGCGCTACACGTCCATCACCGACTTTTTGTTGCCGATGGCGGCCATTGCCGTTATTTTGCAGCTACCGTTTTTGTACTTCTTGGGGTGGGTGGAGCATTGGCTTTTGCTGCTTATCCCTACCAGCGCCCCGACGATGTTGATGGTGGGTGCGTATCGGCCGTTGGCTGGCTGGGAGTGGGCATATGGTTTGGTGGGAACGGCCGTACTAATCGTCGGCCTCACCATCTGGGCATATCGTGCGTTTCAGACGCACATTATCGAAAAGGTAGGGTAGCATCATGATCATGACAGAACTGGTAACCAAATTAGGACGCAACGATGCCAAACTGATTGGCCGAGATAGCTTCCTAATCTTCATGTTTGTCTACGCTGCCATCATTGCCCTGGTGCTGCGCGTCGGGATGCCCTGGTTAAACAACTACCTGATTGACGCTGGCATTATGCCCGGTGACAACATTCCAATTCGCCTGGCAGATGTCTTCCCCATGCTGATGGCTTACTTTGCCATGTTTGCTGGTTCCTTGTTAGTAGGTACAGTTTTCGGCTTCATGCTGCTCGACGAAAAAGACCAAAATACTTTGCGAGCCATGCTGATAACACCTGTTCCGCTTAACAAATATGTGGCCTACCGGATCGGGATGTCTACCGTTTTTGGTTTTGTAATTGTCTTAGGAATGTTTTTGATTATCAATCAGGCTGTGTTGCCACTGTGGCAAATGATTCTGATCGCTGCGGGGAGTTCGTTAGCAGCCCCCATCGTCACTCTCTTTTTCGCAGTCTTTGCGGAAAACAAGGTGCAAGGCTTCGCCTACTCCAAATTTGTGGGCATCTCTGGCATGTTTATCATGTTTGGCTGGTTCATTCCCGCTCCGTGGCAATGGTTGTGTGGTGTCTTCCCACCGTTTTGGGTGGCCAAAGCGTACTGGTTGGCGCTGGATGGCAGCAGTTGGTGGTGGCTGGTTTTGCTGGTGGGGATTGTGCTGGAACTGGCAATGATTGCCTGGTTTATCCGCCGCTTTAACACGGTGGCCTACCGCTAAAACAGTTTTCTTATGGCGCGGAAAGAATCCGCGGCTACTCACTCCTGCTCTGCAAATGCTTTTTGCAATGGCTCCGTGCCAAGCTGCTGCACCAAAAAGTGGGCGATGGTTGCTTTTTGGTTTGTAGTGTTCGCTTCGGGATCGGGCTGAGCAGCTTCACGCACATATTGAATGGCTTTCTCGGTTGTGAACAATTTTTCTGCCAGAGCGACCATTTCTGGTAGGCTGTAAGTTTCTACAAGCTGCCAAATGAGCTTGTCGGTGCTGGATGGCTTGCTCATTGTCATGGCTTCGGGGCTGAGGTTTTGCATGGCTTGGGTGAGTAGGAGTTCTACATACGCCTGCCCACCATTTTCCAAAATCATGAGGGCGATGCTGGATTTGGCGAAGTTTTCTGGTGCTTTGGGGTCTAGCAGCTTCTCTAGGTCTGATTTGCGCTGCTCTTCCTGCTCACGGCTGAGCGTGGCGCGGGCGGTGATGGTGTACCAGGCGATGTCGTACAGTTCGGCCATGGAGGGGTAATAGTCTAGTAGGCGGGTTACGGCCGTTCGCCTATTATTCATCAACTCCAGATCAATTTGGGTACGGGCCAGGTTCTGGAATTGATCATACAGCCAGCCCAGATTCAAAGCGACTTCACCCTCTTGCCCATCATCCCCAATGCGCTTGGCCAGCACAAACCGAGTGCGAATAATTGCCTGAAAGCCCACGCCGACGCTTAGAATTTGCAGACTCGGGTTCATCTCGGTCATTGTGACGCGCACCACGACCAGGGCAATCATGGCAGCAACCACGTTAACCGCCACTAAAATCCACGCCCACCGCGTCCGCAACGCCTCGCGTGGGTACGTTTGGAAGGTGGAGACCAATTCCGCAATGGCGACGGTTGCCCCCAACAGACCAACCAAAATGTAGGGCGAGATGCGCGCCATGAAATTATAGACATTGCTTTGGGTCGGTTCTACCCAAGCGGGCGTTGTCTCAGTGATAGGAAAAACGATGATGGTGATAAGCGCAGCCAGTAGCAGAAAAAAGATGGTTGCACCAACTTTCATGCGGCGGGTAATTTTTGTGCGACGACCAAAGGTGATCTCTTCTGGTGGGGTGGTAGCCATTGGGAATGTCCGGTTGTGGGGGTAAATAAAATTTGCCGCGAACCACGCGAATTTTTGCGAATCATCCTACTGTTTCGCGCTAATTCGTTGAAATTCGCGGCCAAAAAGGTTTTCTGCGTAACGTGTATTGAGTGAGCTTAGGTCAGGCTGCCGTTGAGGTAAACGCGCGCCTCAGTTGTGATAGCAACCAGCATCCCGTCGGGACTGTTAGTGTCATCCCGCAGCAAAACAAAGCCTGCGCTGGACAAATCGCGCAGTACTGATAACGTTTTGCCGGGCAGCGTCCACGTTTCGGCCGCGACTTCGCTAGGGCTCATGGCACCTCGCTTGGCTAAGGTTTGCAACATTTTGCGTTCTTCTTCTTCTAGCTCAAACCGTTTCATCTGGTTGCTCCTGTAAAACTGATGTGTTCATTATAGCATAAATTGTGCTGCATTTGGTTCGCGGTTTCTTTCAAAAAGTAACGGCCGTTTGCTATACTTACACCCCATGCAGCTTATTGACGGCCAGCTTCCCGACGAAAAATTGTGGCGCGCCCTGGTAATTTTAACCCCAAAAGAGGCGTTAGGCCGCGCTTGGCAGCTTGCCCTGGCGCTGGCTCGTGCCAATGGGGGGCAGCTCATTGCAGGCATCTACCTGCCAGATATGAATCCGGCTGCCCTCAAAGCTGCCCGTGTCCAGGCCGAACAAATCAAAGCGCTAGACCCAGAAGCAACCGACATCATCGTTTTGCAGATGACATCCCCAAACTTTGATCGTGCCCTGGCGCAGTTTGTCAACGAGGCGGCCATAGATTTGCTCGTAGCGCATCTAGATGGGCCGATTGCGTTTAATTTGAACCGCGTCTCATGTGCAGTGGCGGCAATTCGTGGCGATCATGAAGAAGTGATTGGGGAAACGGCCGTTACGCTCAACGACGAATTGGACCACATCATCATCCCCACTGCTGGTGGCCCCAACACGGCCCATGCCCTCACCTTTTTGTTGCCGCTGACAAATAAAGTGAAGGTAACGGCCGTTTACATTGCCCAAGAATATTTGCAAAACCAGGAAGCCCTGGGCCATGCTCGATTGCGTCAGCTCATGCAGTTTGTGGATGCCAACGACCGCATCGAAACCAAAGTTGTTACCGCATCCTCCGTGACGGCAGGCATCACTGATTTGGCCAAAAATGAGTGCGATATGGTCATAATTGGTGCCAGCCAGGAAAGCTCCATTGACAAGATTTTATTTGGTGACATTCCCGCGGCCGTGGTGCGTCAAAGCAAAAAACCAGTTGTTATCGTGCGGCAGCCACGCAGCCGCTTCGGAAGCTGGTGGGACAACGCCGCCTGGCGATTGCGCCAATATTTGCCGCGCATGGAGCTACGAGACCGCGTCGAAGCGTACACTCGCATTCGGCGCAGTGCTCGCCCCGACCTCGATTATTATATGCTCATCTCACTTTCCACCATTATTGCGGCGCTGGGGTTAATCATTAATAGTCCAGCAGTTGTCATTGGTGCTATGTTGGTTGCGCCGCTAATGTCGCCAATGGTAGGCACTGGCTTGGCGGTGGTTTTGGGCGACGCCCGTTTTATCCGGCTCTCGCTGGGAGCAGTGATTCGCGGAATGCTTTTGGCGATTGGCTTTGGCGCATTGGTGGGCTTTCTCAGTATCAATCAGCCCGCCACGTCAGAATTGCTGGCACGCACCCAACCCACGCTCATTGACCTGGGCATTGCCCTGTTTTCAGGTTTGGCTGGGGGGTACGCTTTGGCACGTTCTGATGCGGCCGGGGCATTGCCCGGCGTGGCCATTGCCGCCGCCCTGGTACCGCCGCTGGCTACCGTGGGCATCTCGCTCACGGCTGGGCGGTACAATCATGCCTTTGGAGCGATGCTGCTCTTTTCGGCCAACTTTGTCTCGATTAGCTCTGCTACAGCCCTCATGTTCCTCATTTTGGGCTTTCGACCTACCGTAAATCAGAAGTCGCGGCGGGAGGTGCAGGCGCGTAGCGGCCGGGTGGCGCTCATTTCGCTGGGCGTGGTGATTGCGCTCATTTCGGGATTTACCTACCAATTGGCACAGGAGCAGGCACGCCTGACGCGGATTTACGAGGTGGTGGAAGTAAAGCTGGATGAGGTAGCTGGTGCGACGCTAGATAGAACACCAGAGGCAACTTTTGAAGGAGATTTGCTTACGCTAGACATCACGGCGCGTTCAACATCGCCATTGCCGCACCGGATAGTAGAAGAGTTGCAAACAGCCATCGGTGCCACCTTGAAGGATGAGGGAATTTTGGAAAGCGTGGCGCTGACGCTGGAAGTGATTGAGGTAACGAAGCTAGACCCGGAGATACCGCCCACGCTAACGCCCACCCCCACGCCTACGCTCACATTCACGCCGGGGCCAACACCAACCGCCACGCCAACATCAACTTTTACGCCAACGCCGCAGCCAACGGCAACCGCCACAGCTACCGCGACGGTGTTGCCAACTGAAACGCCCACGCAAACGCCTACGGCAACGCCCACCTTTACCCCAACTGCCACGCCAACCGCTACGCCGCGAACGGCCGTTATCACCTACCCCTTTGGCACCAATTTGCGGCTAGAACCCCGGCTGGATGCACCAGTGCTGGCGGTTTTGTCTGTTGATACGATTGTGGTATTGCTGGATGGCAACGCAACGGCCGATGGTTTCACCTGGCAAGAGGTATTTCTGGATGGTCAGGTGGGCTGGCTTTCAGCCGAGTTCTTGCAAGAGCGATAGTTGATTTTACACTAGAATTTTGTATAATTCCGTCCGCCCTAAACACGGCCCTGTAGCTCAATTGGCAGAGCAACTGACTCTTAATCAGCAGGTTGAAGGTTCGAGTCCTTCCAGGGTCACTTTTTATAAGACCGCTCTTCATGAGCGGCTTTTTGTTTGCAAGATGAGATGAGAGTTGGCAATAAAAAATAACATCATCCTCACGGGCTTTATGGGTACGGGTAAAACCACTGTGGGTAAATTGCTGGCGCAGCGGCTGCAACGGCCGTTCACCGACACCGACGCGTTCATTGTGGAGCGAGACGGCCGTTCCATTGCCCAAATCTTTGCCGAAGACGGAGAAGAAACGTTCCGCAACTGGGAGCGCACCGTATCGCTGGAGCTGGCGCAGCAGCAGGGACTCATCATTGCCACGGGCGGGCGGCTGATGCTGGACAAGGAAAATGCGGAGGCGTTGGCTGCGTCGGGGCCGGTGTTTTGCCTAACGGCCGTTCCCGAAACCATCTTGGCGCGGGTGCAGGATGATGAGAAACGACCATTGCTCAACGTGCCCAGCCCGGCTGAACGAATCGCCCAATTGTTGGAAATGCGCCGTAGTGGATACGGCCGTTTCCCCCAAATTAGCACCGATGGCAAAACGGCCGCACAAGTTGCCGATGAAATTGTTTTAGCGGTTGGTGATTAGTGGCTACTTTTCTTTGTGCAACAGTGAGAATAGAACGCAGATTTGCCTGATTCACCTGATTTAAGCATTTTTTCAGGGAAATCAGGATGATCAGCGTTCTCTTTACAGGACAGCAACTGTGAAATTAGATCCAATTTACCTCCTCGTCACCCATCCCACTGGCCAGTATGACGTGCTGGTCGGGGCAGGGTTGCTGCCAAATTTGGCAGACCTGGCTCAGATTCGCGGGCCAATCGCCCTCATCACCGACAGCAACGTGGGGCCGCTGCACGCCGATCGGCTGGGGGGTGTAGCCTGCACGGTCACCATCCCCGCCGGGGAGCAGCACAAAACATTGGCAACCGTCCAAACCGTCTACGACCAGCTACTCGTGGCTGGCATTGATCGGCAAGCAACAATTGTAGCGCTGGGCGGCGGCGTAGTGGGAGACGTGGCCGGTTTTGTGGCTGCCACCTACATGCGCGGGGTTGCCTTTGTGCAATGCCCCACCAGCCTGCTGGCAATGGTGGATGCCAGCGTGGGGGGCAAAACGGGCGTGGATATGCCGCAGGGTAAAAATTTGGTAGGCGCATTCAAACAGCCAACGGCCGTTCTCGCCGACGTTTCCACCCTGCAAACCTTGCCACCCGAAGAGTTCGCTGCAGGCATGGCCGAAGTAGTGAAGCATGGGCTGATTAGCAATCCTGAATTATTTGGGAGACTAGAGACTGGAGACTGGAGACTAACTCACCAATCTCCAATCTCCAGTCTCCAGTCTCTTGTTGCCACCGCCATCAAGGTTAAACGAGACGTGGTGCAGGAAGACCCATTTGAACAGGGGCGACGCGCCACGTTGAACCTGGGGCACACCTTTGGCCACGCCATTGAGCAGGTGAGTGGCTACCGTGTGCGGCACGGCGAGGGTGTGGCGATGGGATTGGTGGCTGCGGCCAACCTCTCGGCGCGGCTGGAACATTGCGACCCAGCAATGCAAGGGCGTATTGAGAATGCTTTGCAGGCGCAGGGGCTGCCCACGCGCATCCCAGCAGAATTTGAGGCAAACGCCATCTACCAAGCCATGTTCTCTGACAAGAAAAAAGCAGCAGGCAAGCTGCGCTTCATTTTGCTGCGTGATGTGGGGGATGTGTTTGTGACGGCAGCGGCGACAGAAAATGAGGTGTTGGCTAGTGTAACGGCCGTACAATTCACCTAAATTGCCTCTTTACAATAGGACTGTTTTTGATATAATTTCCCGCCTGACGACCATAATACACTCCTTGCCGCTGTTTACAGCGGTTTTTGCCGTCTTAGGATGATGTGCTGAAAATTTATTTTCTACAGATTGTTGGTCTCAGGTAAAAAAAATCTTTCGAGCCTAGGGGCTCGTTCAGGGGTAAACAATGACATTAATGAAACCTCACTTATTAACAGAAGCAGGTTTAGACAAACTCACAAGGGAATTAGAGCATCTGCGTACCGAAGGGCGAGAAAAGGTGGCCGATCGGCTGCACCGCGCCTTTCAGGACGGGCAAGATGATGATTTTGTGGAAAATGCCGAACTGGAAGCCGCCCGCAACGAACAGGCATTTCTGGAAGGGCGCATTCAGGAATTGGAAGACATTCTGAAAAATTACCAAATCATTGATGACAACGGTGGCTCACCGGATGTTGTCAATGTTGGCGACTGGATAACAGTTAGCGAAGAAGGGTATGACGACGAAGAGCGGTACCATTTGGTTGGCGCTGCCGAAGCTGATCCCGCTGCGGGGCGCATTTCTAACGAGAGTCCGTTGGGCGTGGCCTTGCTGGGCAAGAAGGTTGGCGAAGTGGTGCGTGTGAACGCACCCAACGGGGTTTTAGAATTCCGCGTCGTTAAGATTGGGTAACATCGGCAGGCGTTACCCGGTACGATTGTGATTTTTTTGAAGCCCGTGGAGAACACGGGCTTTTTTGATGATTGACAATGTAGGGGCGAGGCAGTTAGGGAAGCAGATGGTTTGGCAAAATCAATTTGTCTACCAACTGCCTCACCCTTACCCAAGGAGAAGGGCATGTCTTGGGAACCTACACCGCTGGAAGAAAAACGATTAGCAAAAATTGATCAGCTGCGTGAAGCGGGCATTGAGCCGTATCCGCTGCGGGTGGATCGCACCCACACCAGCGCCGAGGCGATTGCCGCCTTTGAAACGGCCGAATCCACCGAGGCCGACGACGCACCAGGAATTGAGGCCACATTGTGCGGCCGTATCGTGAGCAGCCGCGACATGGGCAAGACGGTTTTTGCCCACATTGAAGATGGATACGGCCGTATCCAACTGTTCGTGCGCCGCCAAGCCATCGGTGAGGAGTCCCATCAAATTTTCCGCAAACTGCTCGATTTGGGCGACTTTGTACAAGCGACTGGCACCTTGTTCCGCACGCGCACCGGTGAAGTGAGCCTGCGCGTCAGCGAATGGAAGATGCTGGCTAAAGCCGTCAGCCCGCTGCCGGTGGTGAAAGAGCAGGAAGTAGACGGCGAAATTGTGCGCCACAACGCCTTCAGCGACGTGGAAGAACGCTACCGCCAGCGGTATGCCGATCTGGCCGTGAACCCAGAAGTGCGCGAGATATTCAAAACCCGCGCCAAAGTTATCTCCGCCCTGCGTCGCTACTTTGAAGAACACGACTTTTTAGAGGTGGAAACCCCGGTTTTACAACCTTTGTATGGGGGTGCTGCGGCACGGCCGTTTACTACCCACCACAACCAGCTCAAGCAAGAACTGTACCTGCGAATCTCCTTTGAACTGTACCTGAAACGACTGCTCGTTGGCGGCATTGAGCGCGTCTACGAAATTGGGCGCGACTTCCGCAATGAGGGTGTTAGCTTCAAACACAACCCAGAATTTACGATGCTGGAGTTTTATGCCGCTTACTGGGATTACCATAACGTCATGGACTTCACCGAAGGCATGGTGAAGTACGTTGCTGAACATGTGCTAGGTAAGCCAGAAATTACGTATCAGGGGCAAACCATCAGCCTGGGCGAAAATTGGCCCCGCATTACGATGCGTGACGCCATTAAGCGATTTGCCGAAATTGATTACATGGAGCATCCCGACGCCCCCGGTCTGGCCAACGCCATCCGCGAGGCGGGCGGGCATGCGCCCATCGGGGCGAGTTGGGGCAAGCTAATTGATGGCCTCTTTGGTGACTTTGTGGAGCCAAAGCTCATCCAACCCACCATCATCACTACTTACCCCCGCGACATTTCGCCGCTGGCCAAAGCAATCCCTGGCGATCCAAGGCATGTGGAGCGATTTGAATTTTTCATTGCGGGCATGGAAATGGGCAACGCCTTCACTGAGCTAAACGATCCGCTGGATCAGCAAAAGCGGTTTGAAGATTTGCAAAAAATGTACGCCCAGGACGAGGACGAGCTAAACCCCATTGACGAAGATTACCTGCGAGCGATGCGTTACGGAATGCCACCCAATGGCGGCTTTGGCGTCGGCGTGGATCGGCTAGTGATGCTCATGGCCGACAAAGCCACCATCCGCGAGGTGCTCCTCTTCCCCCACCTCCGCGAGCGCGACGAGGGATAACGAAAGAAAAACTGCCCGGTGACAAAACGAACCGGGCTTTTTTCTTGGGTTTTCGATTCTCGTTCGGGTATGATATGGGCAACTTTTATTGGAGAATTAGCGGCTAGTTGTGAGCGAGACGGCCGTAAAATATTTGTGTATCTTTGAGAAAAAATGAATATAAAACTTAGTGGTATCAGTGAACAGAAGCTGAAAAAAGCTCCTTTTTTTTCGGGCGGGGCACGGGAGCTGGTGCGGGCGCCGCATCGCTTTTTCTTGCAGCTTACCCGCGACTATGGTGACGTGGTGCAGTACCGCGCCACGCCAGAATCAGCCTTTTTGCTCAACCATCCTGACTTTGTGAAGCATATTTTGGTGAGCAACGGCCGTAACTACAATAAAGACACCCACCTCAACAAATATATGCTCCAGGCCGTGACCGGGCAGGGGCTGCTTACCAGCGAAAACCCGCTCTGGCGCAAGCAGCGCCGCCTCATCCAGCCCTTTTTCCATCGCCGTTATTTGGCTAACTTTGCCGATTTAATGGTCGCGGCCACGGATGAAACGCTAGCCAGGCTAGATCGTTACGCTAGCCAAAATGAGCCATTTGATATGGCTAACGAGATGATGACGCTTACCCTCAACATCGTTTCCCGCGCCCTGTTTGGCTACGACACAGATGCCCAAGCCGAGCAAATTGGCGAGGCGGTCAATACGCTCATCGAAATTGCCAAACCCAAGCGCAAACGCTTTCAGGAAACGCTCAAGGTGCTGGATGCCATTGTTTTTGACATCATTCAGCGACGGCGGCAACGGCCGCACGCCGAACAACACGATTTGCTGGACATGCTTATTCAAGCCCGCTATGAGGACAGCGGCGAGGGCATGAGTGACCAGCAAATTCGGGATGAGGTGATGTCGTTGCTCATTGCCGGGCATGAAACGACGGCCAACACGCTGGGCTGGCTGTGGTATTTGCTGGCGCAGCAGCCAGCAGTTGTCAGTCAGATTGAAGCGGAGTTGGAAGCGGTTTTGAACGGCCGTACCGTCACCGTTGCCGATTTCCCCCAATTACTTTACTGTGACAAAGTCATCAAAGAGGCGATGCGCCTCTACCCGTCGGCCTGGTCAATTAGCCGCCGGGCATTGGTGGATGATGAAATTGGCGGCTACGAAATCCCCAAGGGAGCCATTGTAGCCGTTAGCCCGTACACGCTGCATCGCCACCCCACATTTTGGCCAGAACCAGAAAAGTTCGATCCTGAACGCTTTACGCCGGAGCAAGAAGCTGCTCGGCATCGTTACGCCTACATCCCCTTTGGCGCAGGTGCCCGCAAATGTATTGGCGACCAGTTTGCCCTGATGGAAAGCATTATTATTTTGCCCACGACCTTGCAGCGGTTCCGCCTCCAGCTTGTTCCCGACCATCCCATCGATGAACATGCCCTGGTGACGCTGCGCGCTAGACAGGGCATTTTGATGACGGCCACAGTACGCTAGAGAGAAAACCTCCCACAGGTTCTGTTTGCAACTGTTTTCTGGAAAAACCTGCGGGAGGTTGACTATAGCCTATCCCGCCACTGCTGAAGGTTCGGTGCGGTTGTGCGTCATCCAAAAGGCAAATGCAAAGCCAGTCAGCAGCATCCACATTCCATAAAGCCCAGGAATAATCGCCATGTCGCCGCTGCCAAAAATGGAGAGGGCGACGGTAATCGCAATTGTAGAATTTTGTAACCCCATCTCAATGGCAATCGTAATTGACTGGAGCTTATTGATGCCTACCAGCTTGGATAGGCCGTATCCAATGAGCAACGCGGCAATATTTAGCACGATGAATGCCAGCGCGAAACGCGGCCCATCCGTTAAGATGGTGTCCCAATTTTGAATGACCAGCACGATGATAATGAGCAAAAGAAAAAGGCCGGAGAAGATTTTGGAGCCATTTTTGACGCGTTCGCAAAATTCAGGTCGGTAGCGACGAATTAACATGCCAACTATCACCGGAACCAGCGTTAATCCGGCCACCTGGATCATCACCTCACCGATGGGGAAGGTGATACTTTGGGTACTATCCCCAACCGTGCGAAAAGCAATATCCATCAAAAATGGGAGCGTAAGCCAAACCAGTGAGCTAGAGATGGCGGTGAGTGAGACAGATAGAGCCCGATCTGCCTCGGCTGCATGAACGATGAGGTTGGAGGTTGTGCCGCCAGGAGAGGCAGCCAGCAAGATGATGCTGAGAGCAAAAATTGGCTCCAGCGGGAACAGATAAACGATGATAAAGCCTACGAGGGGCAGCAACATAATCTGGCACAGCAATCCCACGCCAATCTGCTTCGGTTCAGACAGTACACGGCGAAAATCAGCCACTGTCAGGGTCATTCCCAGCGTCACCATGATGATAAAAATGGCTAACGGCAGAATAACTTCAGACACCACATTTGCTTCCATTTTTACGCCTCCAGGTCAATGATCTGCTTCAATTTGGTTTGTTTGCGCGGCTACCCCATCTATATGTTATGGAAATGGAGCGGTTGACCAACACGGCCGTTCACATAAAATAACACCCGTGTGTTGATAAGGTTACATTCCTTCACTGCCCACCACCATGAATGAAAAACGTATTGCGTGTTGCGTATTGCGTCAACTTCTACGCAACACGCAATATGTACTGAGTGAAAATTAACAGATTTCATAATTCATCCTTCATAATTCTCCGAGGAGTCAGCTATGAACCAAGCCATCATTCATATTGCCCTCGTTGTGCGCGATTACGACGAGGCCATTGCTTTTTACACCGAGAAGCTCAACTTTACCCTCATCGAAGACACTTACCAGCCAGAGCAGGACAAACGCTGGGTGGTGGTGGCTCCGCCTGGCTCCAGCGGCACCACGCTGCTGCTGGCTCGCGCTTCCAAACCAGAGCAAGAGCCATTTGTAGGCAACCAAACCGGCGGGCGCGTTTTCCTCTTCCTGCACACCGACGATTTTTGGCGCGATTACAACGAGATGGTAGCCAAAGGCGTTACCTTTGTGCGTGAACCAAAAGAGGCAGAGTACGGCACCGTCGCTGTGTTTGCCGATTTGTACGGCAATCTCTGGGATTTGCTTCAACTAAAGGACGGCCATCCTGTACGGCAAAGAATTGATGAAAGTTGATGGGCAAATCACATAGCAATCGTTTGTTGATGGATGAGGAATCCATAAATTACGCGGTATAATTAAGGGAAAGGAGTCGCAATCGTGAAATCTTTTCCTCTTGTTTGTCTTGTTTTTGCTTGCTAATTGCCTGTTCGGAACCGCCTGTACAAACTCCGGTGCCAACATTGGTAAATACGGAGGTTGCTGCTGTTACGGCAACGGCCGTTCCCACCCTAACATCCTCACCACCAACCAATACGCCCTCGCCAACACCCACGGCAACAGCCACTTTGCCCCCGACCCAAACCCCAACCCCATCACCCACACTGGTGCCTGTTTTGAGCGGAACGGCCGTACCACAACCAGAATCCGCCATCATACCCGAAAACGTGAGCCAGGTAACTGAACTAGCCCGCTGGGGGCGTGGGGTGATTCAAGACGTTCGGTTTTCGGATGATGGTCAGGAGATTTTTGTACGCACCGAGTTGGGTGTTTTTACCCACAATGCTGACTTAGCGATGCTTGGTCAGGATTTCACACTTGATTCTGTAGATGAACATTTCAATAATGACAACCCTGAGCTGCCGTCAGATTTTACCAGGGAAATTGTAGCTTTTTCGCCTGACAAAACATTGTTGGCTGTAAATGATGATAACATTGTCACCATTTATCGCTGGCCTTCGCTAGAGATTGTTAGCACTGTTATTCCAAGCGAAACTACAACCATGGATGACCAAAATCGTCACGATTTCAGTAGAAAAGTCAGTGCTCTGACTTTTTCCCCAGACGCGGCCATTTTAGCTGTCGGTATGCAGCCAACAGCTTATGTGACACAGGGCGGTAGTGCGATTGAGCTGTTTCAAGTCAGTAATGGAGAAATGATTCTTCAATTGCCTCAAAGCAATAATGATGATTTTGCCTCAGATTTTGATTGTGATGGAATACATTTGGCTGAACCATCTGGGCCAGCGTTCGTTGAGAAAATTAGCTTCTCGCCGGACGGTCGTTTCTTGGCTGCAAGTTTCAGCTATTGGTCAGATTTTGCCCCAACGCGAACAAGGCTGTATCGGGTGGAGGATGGTGCTTTCATCCATGAATTTGATCCGGGCATTGAAAGCATTGCCTTTTCCCCAGATAGTCAAATGCTGGTCACAGGTTTACCAGAGGGGCTTGTTCAATTGTGGGGCGTAAACGCAGTTGCTTTGTTACAAACTGCCGCTGGTTATGAAGCCATGACGACTGAATTAAAATTCAGCAAGGATGGACAATATTTGGCAGCCAAGTCTGATGTCGGCATCAACCTTTATCAAACCTCAGATGGCTCAATTGCCGCCGATTTTCCTTCAGCCACAGCTCTATCATTTTCTGATTTGGATAAAACTTATGCCATTGGTTATGCTGATGGAACAGTCGAGTGGCGTTCACTTGACGGAAACCAGATTTTGAACAGCGCCCAGGCGCATTCTGGAAAGGTGTTTGGCCTTGAGTTTGTGGCACAAAGTGATGAGCTATTATCAAGCGGTGCTGATTGCCGTTGGGCGATGTGGCAGAGCGGTACTCTCGTGCAATCATTACCTCCTTACCTCTCGCCGAGCATTTGGGCTGATACACCAGCCGGGCCAACAGGCATGCGCTATATTTCCAGTTTAGGAGATAGCGGGGCCGTCGCTTTGACACTATCCAACTTTCCTTCTGATTTTCGTGAACACCCCGAGTTTGTATTGTTTCATCTGGCAGATGGTGAATTTATTGAGGTTACTGATGATTTTCCAGCCTATTTTGACGCGGTTGTTTTCTCTGAAAACGGTCGTTACCTGGTGCTGGATGGCCCTTTGTCTGTTTGGAAACTGAATGATGACCTCTCTTACTTACCTATTTGGATTTCGCAGCAATTTGCGTCACCGAATCTGGTTTTTTCTGCTGATGCACAGCTCCTTGTTGCCGAAAATCAACTTTTTCTGGCTGAAAGCGGCGAGTTTGCGGCGACATTGCCTTACGGTGAGACTGAATTTTCCAGCGTGGTTTTTTCAGAAGACGGCCGTTTTCTGGCAGTTGCTACCGTTGATGGACTGATTCATTTGTGGGGGATTCCGTAAGGCGTTTGGGGCTTGCCACTTGTGCTAAATCTATTCATCATTTTTATGCCCTACACTTCTTGTCAAAACTTCTTTTCGTGATACGTTCCACTTTATGACATCAATCAAAACAACTTTAGAACCACCGGACGTGCCCGTGGTGGAGCGGGACGGCCGTATCGTCGAACAAGGCATCCATGAAGATTTGTTGACCCAGGCGCGCCTCTACCGCAAACTGTACGAACGTCAATTCGTCAATGACGAACGGGTGTAAAATGTAGGGGTAGACCCCTGTGTCTACCCAAATTTGGGCAGGACCGCCGGGGGATGAATCACCCCGGCTAGTTGTGAAAAGCCCCTGCGGGGCTTCCATAATCTAGTATTGCGATTTGCAAATATGCAACACGTTATTATGTCAATCGCAATACTTAAACAGTCCGAGAAGTAACTTTTCAAAACATGGTAAGGACTTCTCCAGGACTGTACTAGCTTGCCCATTTATGGGCGGGCGGACGATGCGGGATTTCACAATGAAAGTCAAATTATTTAAGAATACAACTGATTTTTTGAATGTGGTGCTCGATTATTTGGAAGCGCAGGAAGTGCTGAATGGTCTCATGTTGGGTATTGTGTTTCGGCTCAGCCAGAGCCCAACCCGGCGGCGAAATCGGCCGTTTTTGGCAGTGGTGGAAGACGGCAGCGAATTGGTCGGGGCGGCTGTCATGACCCCGCCACGCAAGATGGTGCTGTACAGCCATTGGGACGACTGCCAGCCAGTGGTCAAGGCGTTGCAGGGCGCGATGGCAGGCCGTTGGACGGTGCCTGCGGTGCTGGGGCCAGCCAATGTGGCCGATGCGTGGGCAAAAATGTGGGAGCGAGAGAACGGCCGTTCCCCCAAGCCAGGCATGATGCAGCGTGTCTTTGAACTGCGGCAGGTGCAGCCCCTCAATTTGCCACCCGGCACCCTGCGCCCGGCCAATGCCGATGATTTTGAGCGCACGGTAGCGTGGATTCAAGGTTTCCACCAAGATGCGAATATTCAGGATGATTTAGAGTCAGCAGAGCTTTTAGCACGAGGCAAAATCCAGAATGGTGACCTGTTTGTATGGGAAAATGAAGTGGGGGAGGTGGTGACAATGGCCTCCAAAGCGCGTCCAACCCGACACGGTATCTCAGTTTCATTGGTTTACACGCCTGCTGAATTACGTGGTCGCGGCTACGCTACCGCCTGCGTCGCCACGCTCAGCCAGAAGCTGTTGAACGATGGCTATCAGTTTTGCACGCTCTTCACAGATTTGAGCAACCCTGTCTCCAACCACATTTATGAGAAGATAGGGTATACGGCCGTTGCTGACTTCCACGAATATTATTTTGACGATAGTGTTTTGAAACACGAATAACACGAATGAACGAATGACACGAATAAAGAAAAAATTTGTGATATTCGTCCCATTCGTGATGATTTTTTGTGAAGTTGACGGCAGTTTCCCGCCCAGCTATAATGCCCCACAACAAGATACACAACGACGATGACAGAGACGAGTATGGCTGTCACAATCCCCAGAGAGTTCGCGGGTGGTGCAAGCGAATGATTGTTTAGCCGGAAATCCACTCTAGAGTCGCTGCCGAAACAAGGCAAGCCGGGTCAGCCCGTTACAGCTTTTGAGGTCGATAATTAGATTATCGACAAAACCAGGTGGCACCACGGGCCCCCTCGTCCTGGAAAAAGAGACGAGGGGACTTTTTTATTTTAGTTGATAGTGAGTTAGTGGCTGGTAACAATTACTAGCCACTAACAACTAGCAGCTTCCGGAGGTTCTTATGCTAGATATTAACTTGATACGTGAAAAACCAGAGTGGGTGAAGGAGCAGGTTGCCAAGCGCAACAACGATGCTCCGATTGATGAGATTTTGGCCGATGACGACCGTCGCCGTGAGATATTGAGAGAGGTAGAAGCCCTACGCCAAAAGCGCAACAGCGCCTCGAAGGAGATTGGCCGCTTCATGGGCAATCTCAAGAAAAAAGAGGCAGAGCTAAAGCGCATGGCGGATGGCCCAGAGGCCGATGCGCTGCGGGCAGAGGTAGAAACATTAGCTACTCAGGCTGAGGAAGCCAAAAACGCGCCCCGCAAAATCGGTGAGCAAATTGCCGTTTTTGACGAGGAACTCCGCGAAGTGGAAGCCCGCTTGCATGACAATTTGCTGTGGGTGCCCAATTTGGCGCATGAAAGCGTGCCAGTCGGCCCAGATGAGGAACACAATATTTTCCACGAGCCGCAGGGCGCACCGGAGCCGCAGTTCGATTTTGAGCCAAAGCCTCATTGGGATTTAGGGCCAGCGCTCAACATTATTGATTTTGAGCGGGGCGTGAAGCTGAGCGGCAGCCGCTTTTATGTGTTGCGTGGGGCAGGGGCTCGCTTGCAGCGGGCGCTCATCCAGTTCATGCTAAACACCCATTTGGAGCAGCACGGCTTTACGGAAATTTATCCGCCATTCATGGTGCGTTCGCACGTCTTTGAAGGAGCCGGGCAGCTACCAAAATTCTACGACAACATCTACCGGGATGCGGAGGAGGATTTGATGTGGCTGGGTACGGCCGAAATTGCCCTCACCAACCTGCACCGCGACGAAATTTTGGACGAGGCTGACCTGCCGTTGAAATATGTGGCCTACACTCCTTGCTGGCGGCGCGAAAAGATGAGTGCAGGCAAAGATGTTCGCGGCATTAAGCGGGGGCACCAGTTCGACAAGGTGGAAATGTACCAATTTGTCCATCCAGACGAGAGCTACAAGGTGCTGGAAGATATGAAGCAGTATGCCCAAGACATTTGCGACGCGCTGGGGTTCCGCTACCGCTTTGTGGATTTAGCCACGGGAGATGTGGGCTTTGCCATGACCAAAACATACGACATCGAAGTGTGGGCGGCAGGCTGTGGTGAATGGCTAGAGGTCAGCTCGATCAGCAATGCGGAAGATTTTCAGGCGCGTCGCTCGAACATCAAGTATCGTCCAGCAGAAGGGGGCAAGCTGCGTTATCCACACACGCTCAACGCCAGTGGCTTGGCGTTGCCCCGCGTGATGATCGCCATCATGGAGAATAATCAGCAGGCGGATGGTTCGATAGTAGTGCCAGAGGTGTTACGGCCGTACATGGGCGGCCTTGAACTGATTGAACCAAATTAGTGAAGATGTCATTCCGAATGGAATGAGGAATGACAATTACTCAACTGCTATTTTTCCTGACACACTGTCTTCATAAACCGCCATCATCCGATTGACGATGTTGGCCCAATCGTATTGCCGAGCGTAGTTGCGGGCTTGTTGGCCCATTTGCTGGCGGCAATCCTGATTGGAAAGCATCTCGTAGATGCGGGCGGCTAAGGCTTCCGGGTTGCGGCTTGGGACGTGGTAGCCCGTTACGCCATGCTTCACCAAATGTGCCAAACCCCCAACCTCTGAAGCGATGACGGGCGTACCCATCGCCATTGCTTCCAGCGCTACCATGCCAAAACTTTCGTAATGCGAGGGCATCACAACCACTTCGGCGGCGGCATAGTAGTTCGGCAAAATTTCCTGGTCCTTAGCACCTAAAAATGTTACTAAATCATGAATATCCAGGTCAGTACGTAGCTGCTGTAGACGCGCCATTTCCTCATCCAAGTCATCCGCCCACGGGTCGCCGCCGATGATAGCCATGCAAGCGTTATTTAATACGTCTGGGCGCTGTTCCTGAATGAGGGCCATCGCTCGTAGCATGGTATCTATACCCTTAAGCGGCTCAATGCGTCCGGCAAAGAGGATGTTGGTGTCGCCGCAGGGAATGCCTACACGCTTTTTAGCCACATCTTTGGCAATTGGTTGGAAACGCTCCAAATCCACACCGGGGGGGATAATGGCAATTTTGGCTGGATCGGCATCGTACAGTTCTTTGAGCTGGGCTTCTTCAGCAAGGGTGGCGGCGATGAGTTTGTCAGCTAGTGCCATCACCTTATATTCACCGGCCAGACGTGCTTCTGACGCGCGTTGGTTGTTGCTTTGGGCGATCTGGTTTTTCATGTGGCCCAGCGTGTGGAACATGTGGATGATGGGTACTTGCCAAGTGTCGCGCAGCTTATCGGCCACCAGACCGGAGAGCCAGTAATGGCTGTGGATGAGATCGTACTGGATGTTTTCGCTAGTGGCGAAGGCGAGGACGCCGGCGGTAAATTCATCCAGATGGTTGCCAACCTGGTCCACGGGGATTGGTTTTTCTGGCCCGGCGGGGATGTGGATGACGCGACCACCGCTGCCCAACTCATGCACAACGCGCGGGACGCAATCATCCTGGGAGCGGGTGAAGACATCCACGAAGATGCCTTGCCGCCCCAGCTCGCGGCTGAAGTCGCGCACATAGACGTTCATGCCGCCCGTTTTTTTGCCGCCAAGCATGGCAAGCGGGCAAGTGTGGACGCTGAGCATGGCAATTCGTTTAATTTTTGGTGTGGCTGCTAGGGTCATCTTTTTCTCCGAAGATTTTAGGAAGCAGGTTCCATGTGGATTCGGTAAATGGTTGTGTCTTCGGCTCCGAAGCGGTATTTGTAGGTTTCGTTGCCGCGCAAGAAGTCGAAGGTGGCACGGCCGTTTTCAATCGCAAACTCTATCGCTTTGGCCGTAATGACTACCCCCAGGCTCAAAGCACCGAACAGAGCCGGATCCAGACCTGAGTTGTACACCCAGATGCGATCTTTGTAGTCAAAGTTGAACAGCCCGGCCGCTTTTTTGCCACCGACTTCCATAAATAGCAGTTGCAGGGTGCCTGCTTTTTGGGCAGCGCGGGCGGCTTCGTAAAAGACGGCGCGACGGCCGTCATTGAGCCAATCTCGTTTTTCAAAGGTGCTTTTTTGCAGCAGGTCCAGGAAGTCGGAAACGGCCGTATCAATATCATCCTCTGACCCTACCACAACCAGCTCGGCCTCGGCTCCCTTAGCGCGGCGCAGCTTGCGGTTTATTTCGCGCCGCTGCTTGCTGCCGATGCCGCTCAAATAAGCGTTGAAAGAGTCTGCCAGGGGAATGATCGGGCACACTTCGTTGAGGGTTTCATTAAACAAAAAACCTCTCCGCTGCGCTTCTTGAGCCAAAATGGTGCGCGAGGGGGAGGCTTCTGGAATATTGCATAAATCTATGCTATGCCATTTGGGGAAGTTGGGGCTACATAAGCAATCAAGGATGGCTTGCCAAGCCATTTCTGCATGGTCTGGAGTGGTGATAAGGTCGAGGTAGTCAGTTTCCTCTACGCAGCCGTTGAAGTAGAGTGTGCCATCCACATTGTACAGGCTGGCGATGGCTAGGAGTTTTTTTTGGTCGTTGCGGACGGTGATGGTACGGAGACGCCCGTTTTCCGGGTGAAGATGCGTCCACCACGCTTTTTGGTATGCCAGGGTTTGGAACGGCGTGTCGGTGATGCCCCGTTGAGCCAAATCATCCCACTCGTTGGCCAACAGGGTAAATGCGTCACTGCCATTTATCAATTCAGTAATCATCGTTAAGCGAGCTATCCTTTTTGCAAATGATGAATGTTTTTTGCGAGCCGTTTCCCTTTCACGACTGATTTTATTATAGCGTGGAACAAGGCGGACACAATGAACGTCTCATGTAAACATTAGATAAAGGTCGAATACACGCCTGTTAGATGATGCTGAGAGAAGAAATCTTACGGGGCTAAAGTGCCAGGCACGGGATTGAGGTTATTCACTTTCATAAAGTCGTTCTTCCCGTGCCGAGAGGGCTATTGTTTGGGAAGAAAGCGTCGCCAGAGGAATTGCCACCAATCTACAAAGCGAGGCACGCCCCGCTCAAAGCGCACCAGGAAGATGCTTACCATTAAAACGGCCGCTCCCAGCCATTGTAAAAAAGTTAGACGCTCACCCAGAAAAACGGCCGCAATGGCAATGGTCACAACCACTTCAAACACGCCAAGCAGCGCGGTTTGAATGCTACCCATCGCTTTTACCCCCAAAAAGAGCGTCAAGCGAGAGAGAGCTGTTACCAGTGCCATTAGACTGATAGCTCGCCAGCCAGCGACGCTTACCAAACTTAAATCGGTGGGGGCAAAGAACCAGGCGACAGTTACCACGATGGCCATCGCCGAGATGGCGTACAAAGCCATTGTAGGGGCAGGAATGTCTAGCATAATGCGCTGGCTGAGCACAAGCTGAATAGCATATGTAATAGCGGCTACTGTCATCATGCCTACGCCCAGCCAATCAGCGGGACCTGCACCGCCTCGCGTAAGCAGGTAGATGGCTCCGATGGTAAGTGCCGTGCGCCCGATGGTGAGCAGAGAAATTGTTTGCCCGGCCAGCCGCAGAAAAACAGTAACAAAAACTAGATAACTTATGTTAACAAGTTGCCCTAGCGAGGCATCTATGCGGGTGAGGCTGGCGTAGAAGAAGATGGAGCCAAGTCCGTTGATGGCACCAGCGATCATGCTGCCAATGACGGCTGGGGTTGAACTACGAATGAGTTCCCGTTTGAATATGAGCATCCCCCCCCACAAAACCAGGGCGGCAATGATGGTGCGAAAGGCCACGACGGTGAGGACATTCACCCCAGCGGCATAAGCCACTTTGGCTAGAATAGGCACAGTGCCTAAAAAGATGGGAGAAAGAAGCCCCCAAAGTAAGCCTAATTGCCATTGTTGTTTATTGGAAAAAGCCTGCACTGAGCCTGCCGAAGCGGCCGTTTCCCGTTGCGTGTCGGCTGACGCAGGGGGAATAGCTGCTGGACTTTTGGGCGAGGGGGTAGCCATGTGTCTCCATGTTCAATAAACCGAAAAGCGACTAGATAACAATACCTCGGTTGCCGCATGAGCACTGTTTGTAAATGTAAAAAGATGGATGGATTAGACAAGGACGCAGATTAGTCGTAAAGAAATTGCAAATTACAGGTTTGCAGGCTTATTCATTTGCTCCAGAGGCAGCAAGATGTGGAATGTGCTACCAGGAAATTGTGCCGGATCGCGCCGCTCGCTTTCTACCCACACACGGCCGTTGTGTGCTTCAATAATTCCCTTCACAATTGCCAGGCCCAATCCTAGCCCGCCACCTTGAAATGCAGACTTGCTGGTGGAATGGTGGTCAATAGAACCTAGCGTATAAAATTGGTCAAAAATGCGGCGATGTTCGCTGTCTGGAATGCCAATGCCGGTGTCTTGAATAATGAGATCAACCGTGTCACCAACGGCTCGACCCACAATAAAAATGCTGCCACCGTCTGGCGTATATTTTATCGCATTACTTACAATATGATAAATGGCAGATTTCAATTGGGCCCCGTCGCCCTGCACAACGGGCAATTTTTCCAGATCGCCAATTTGCACATTTAGGTTCCGTTTTTCCACCACTTCCTGATACTCTTCGTACACATCCTGCACCAATTCAGATAACCGCACAGGCCCTAGAGCCAAATCCAGGGTACCAGATGCAATGCGAGCTACTTTGATAATCTCATTTACCACGTCTCGCATACGTACCACGCCCAAATTAAGCCCCTCAGCTACCCCCACTACCATTTCCGCTGGCAGCATATCGTCAGATTGCTTTACCTGTTCGTCTAGCAGATGGGCATAGCCACTAATGAGTGTAAGCGGTGTACGCAGCTCATGCGAAACCATGATAATAAAGTCGCTCTTAAGGCGATCTAGCTCGCGTAGCCGTCTGTTGGCGCTTTCTAACTCATGAATTTTGTTTTCCAGACGTGTTACCAGGTTTTGAGCATGTCGCTGCAAATGCTCATTTTTCTCATCTATAGAGATAGCATCTGACATGCCTTCTAAATAAGCGTTGACCTGGCCAGGAAAGTTAGTGACGTCAATCGGTTTGGTAAGGAAACCTGTGCAGCCAGCAGCCAGCGCCAGTTCGCGGTTGCCTGCGCTGTGGTTGGCGGTTAAGGCTACAATGGGCGTGTTGGAGAAGTTAGGCAAGCTTCGCAGCCGGGTGGTGATTTCACGGCCGTCCATGCTGGGCAGGTTAATATCCATCAGAATAAGATTCGGATGGTGTTCCCGGGCCATAGAGATGCCTTCCAGCCCGTCAGCGGCTACAACGACTTGGTACCCTTTGTTGTCCAAGACACGCTGAACCAATCGCCGACTGGCAGGATCATCTTCAATGTATAGGATTTTTGCAGATTGTGTGGCTATCTTATTCATAAAAAAAGCAATTTGTGCAGGTACATCGGTGAAGGCAGTTCTAATTGTGCCATAGAAAATATCATATTTGCAGTTTACATTGTGGCCTTTTATTGAAATTAGGACAAGCGGATAAAATAAGTCGTTTGTACTGGCAGCAAAAAAAGAAGGGTGAATTACGGCCGTAATTCACCCTTCTTTTATGTTTTTTAGGAAAAATGGGTGGTTTAAGGCAACGCTTTCTGGATGTCGTGCAGAAGGTCGGAATCCATAAAGGAGCCTTTTTGCAGCAGTGCCTTAATTTGTCCCTTCAGCCGCATTTTTTCATCTTTGGTAAGCTCTTTGGCTGTAATGACAATGATGGGGGTTTCTTTTAGAGTAGGATCTGCTTTCATCGCTTCCACCACGCCAAACCCGTCTAGTTCTGGCATCATCAAATCCAGAATCACTAAGTTGGGGCGCGTTTCCTGGATAAGACGCAGCCCACTTTGGCCATTATGCGCTTCGTCAATGAGGAAGTCGCCCTGCGCCTGCAAAATGCGGCGTATGAGCCGGGCGGCATCTGGGTTATCTTCAACGATGACAATGCGCTGCACGCGGCTGTCTAACTCTTCCAGAGCGGTGAGTATTCCCTCTTCGCGGCTGCTGTTCATCTTGGCCAGCTCGCCTGTGTCTGGCAGGGTCATGTCGCGTGTATAATGCTCGCCAATGATATGTTTTTCTACGGGGAAGGTGTGGCCAGAGCAGTTAATGACGACTGATTCATGTGGCAATATTTTCCCTTCACGAATCAGCTTGAAGAGGCCAGCAAAGGTAACGGCCGTTGCTGGTTCCACCGAAATGCCATCCATTTTGGCAACTAAGTGGAGTGCATTAAACGCCGCCACATCCGTAATGGCATCAATGGTGCCGCCATGTTGCAAAATCAGTTCACGCAGCACCTCATAAGCCTCGCCCGGTGCGCCAGTGGCTAGGGTGGTGATGTCTGTGCGCGGCTCTTTGATAGGAACGGCCGTTGCCAACCCACGATGAAAAGCATGCGCCATCGGCGCACAGCCACTGGTTTGGAAGCAAGCCAGCTTGGGCAGCTTAGAAACCAACCCTAGCCGCTTTAGCTCGGCAAAACCCTTCATCACGCCAACCGGACCCATACCGCCGCTAACCGCCTGCAAATACCAATCCGGCGTACGCCATGGGTGTTGGCTGCCGTTTAGAATGGCCGGATTTTGCCCCGCCTCAATACTGCCTAGCTGCTCCGCTATTTCGAACGCCAGGGTTTTCATCGCTTCTTTGGCGGCAATGGCCTTGATACCCCGATCCAAAAACAGATTCTTGCTGGCGGCAAACTCGGCCGCCACACGCTTGGCTTCATCATAAGTGCCAGCCACTTTGATAACTTCAGAACCGTACAGTGCCACCTCCCGCATTTTCTCGGCAGGGACAGAGCTTGTAACAAACACCCACAGCTTAATGCCTGCTCGCGCACTGTAGGCAGAGTAAGCAATGGCCACATTGCCCGTAGAGGCAACGACGGCCTCCTTGACGCCTGCCTCTTTCATGGCGCTAATGGCAATGGCTGCTTGCCGATCTTTGAAGGAGCCTGTTGGCCCTTGCCGTTCGTCTTTAATGTAGATGTTGGGATGCCCCAGCATAAGGCCGAGGTTTTGAGCTTTGAGTAAAGGCGTCCAGCCTTCACCCAAGCTGACAATGTTTTCGTCGTGGTGCAGGGGCAGCAGTTCGCGGTAGCGCCACAGGCTGGTGCCGCGCTGGTCTAGTTGTTGCAGCCACGCTTGCCCGCGCTGAGCCAGATGGCCGTTTTGTTGTGGATGGGTGAGTTCATATTCGGCGTCTAGCCAGCCGTTGTTGCAGTTAGGGCAGGCGGGTAACGGCCGTTCAAATGCAAATTTTGAATGGCAGGCGCGACATACAATTGTGATTCGCATAAAAGAAATCTCCCTGACCCATTTGGCTAAGTGGCCATCTGCTCACGAATGAGTGGTTTTATGCAGACGGCTTGGCGTAAACTGCTACCGATACAATTCAGAATTTTTAGCTTACAAGGTCTATGGTCGAAGGTGCGAGGGGAATTTCCGCTGGTTGTTCCTTACTCTGCACAACAGGCAAAACTACATAAAACGTTGTGCCTTTATTAACTTTACTTTCAAAATTGATAGTTCCCTGATGCGTTTCGATCAGCCATTTGCAAATGGGCAGCCCCAGACCCGTGCCGCTGGTTGTGCGTGTATTAGAGCTATCTGCCTGGGCAAACGGGGTAAATAACTTGTCATAATCTTCCGGGGCAATGCCTATGCCACTGTCTTTTACAGTCAGATGCAGCTGGTCATCTTCAGCATAGGCCAGCAGCCGGATTTCACCCTCGTCTGTAAATTTGGCAGCGTTAGACAACAGGTTGAGCACAATTTGGCGCAGGCGAATGGGGTCGGCTTCAATTTCTGGCAAATCATCGGGAATGTCCCATACAAAATCCACTGCCTCGTTAATTAAACTCCGCATGGTGTCACGCACCGGATTGATGGCTTGCTGCAACGAGATGGTCTCAAAATTGAGCGCCATCTTGCCCGCTTCAATTTTGGCCATATCCAAAATCTCGTTGATGAGCATAAGCAAATGCTGCCCATTGGTATGAATGGATTGCAAATCTTCTTCCTGGGCAGGCGTGGTGGGGCCATCTATGCCTTTGAGGATGATACGTGAGAAGCCGATGATGGAGTTAAGCGGCGTGCGTAACTCATGCGACATATTGGCCAAAAATTGGGTTTTTAGCTGATCAAGTTCGCGCAGATCTTCGTTTTGCTGCTGGGTTTGTTGGAATAGCTGGGCGTTGGCAATGGCTAGGCTGGTTTGTGTGCCCACGCTACGCAAAAGCTGCAAATCATTGTCGCCGTAGGCGCGTGCTTTGTAAGATTGGGCAGTAATGAGACCAATGGCTTTGCCTTCCTGAACCAGCTGCACCCAGAGGGTTGATTGTGGTTGACGCTTACCATTGGTAAGCGTTAAGTTTTGTACCAAAGGATCATCGGCGGTTAGCATTTGAGGCGGCGTACTCTGGTTTAGAAATTCATAAACTGCCTCGTTTGGTTCCAGGATGCGAGGCTCAAGGGTTCGTTGCTCATCTTCTACCACTGTGAAAATGGGCTCATATAAATTTTGGCTTGGGTTGTAGAGTGCCAGGTGGAAGATGGTGTTGTCTAGCAAACGGCCGACTTCAGCATAAATGGTTTCGGCCAGTAGCGACAGATCAAGCATTCGGGAGATGTTGGCCTGTACCTGGTTGAGGGTAATGAGCTCCTGGGCGCGATGCAGGGCTTCGTCTAGCAGCTTGATGTTTTCTAGCTGGGTAGTGAGATGATCCACAATTGTTTGGGCAAATTGAAGGTTAGCGTGGGTAAACGGCCGTTCCCCGCCCAGCGCATCAATAGCCAAATAACCCAGCAGCTCTTGCTGGCTGGCGGCCGGAATGAGCAGCGACGCATCGGCTCCAAACTGGGTGACGTGCTGCTGAATAGCCTCTTTGGGCACTTTTTCCATTTTTGACGATAGCTTGATTGGTTTTTGCTCGCGGCTGAGGCGTTCAAAAATAGTATCGCCCAGCAACGGCAGATGGTACGGTTTGTCGAAAGCTTTGCCGTTAGAGCTGGCTAGCAGCTTGCCACTGCCCTCGCCTGGTTCATAAACGACAAAGCGGCACTGAAAGGCACTTGTGTACGTTTGCAGCTCGCGGACGGTAATGCCTAGCGCATCGTCCCGCGTAATGGCCTGGTTGAGGGCGCGGCCGATGCGGTAGAGCATATCCGTTTGGCGCAACAGGCGTTGATTGGCCAAAATGGTGGCCGCCTGGTCGGCCAGGGTGCGAATGGATTGCAGGCTGGCATCGGCAAAGGCATTGGGGGCTTTGTGTGCTAACAGCAGGGTTGCCAGCCAATCGTCATCAATGTAGATGGGTATGATGGCGGCCGCATGACGGCCGTTCTGGGCAAAGAGGCGCAACGAAAACGGATCGATTTCCGGGTCGGTTTGGGCATCGGCCAAAATGATGACATCGGTTTGGGTAATGCGGTCGCTGTACCGGTATTTGTCCCGCGGGAAGCGGTGTGCTGGATCGACGGGAATGTCGTCGTCGCTCCAGTAAACTGGCGTGATGAGATAATCTGGCGCTTTGGGGTCAGCAATGACAATTTGAACCACATCGGCAATGTCGGATGCCTGGGCAAAATCAACCAGCGTTTTGTAAATTTCGTAAGCGTTGGTTGCCTGCCCAATGCGACGGCTGGCGGCATAAAGTCGGTTGGTTTCCGTCAGATTTTGTTGGGTTTGGGCAAAGAGATCCGCGTTTTCTATGGCGATGGCTAGCTGATCGGCCATGCTTTGCAGCACAGTGATGGTCTCACGGGAGAAGGCTCCCTGCTGCCTGCTTTGAACGGTGAGCGCCCCAATGATCTTCTGCCCGGCTTTAAGCGGCATGGCGAGTTCAGCCTGGGTGTCTGGCAGCAATGGGTTGGCTTTAAACGCGACGGCCTCTTGAATGTTTTGCTCTACGTGCGGCGCACCTGTGGCGATGACCGTGCCAACCATTGAGCCACCGCCAATTTCCTGACTGTGGTTGAGTGCAAGCTGGAGTTTGCCTGCTTCACCCGTGCCAGCCTGAAGAACGGCCGTTTTGCTGTTGCCATCTACCAAAAACAACCCAACGTAGTACAGGTTGAAGCGTGAGCGAATAAGCTCTACCACTTCGCTGATGAGCTGATCCCGATCCAGGATGGTTGTGGCCGCGCGGGAGACTTCGGCAGCAAGGCGTAGCTGATTTGAGTAGGCGCGGGTGGTTTGCACAAATTGGGCATTGTTCAGGGCGCTGCCCATCTCCCTAATGAGGTCTTGCACAAAGGCGCGGTCTTCTTCTGGCAAGGTGTCAATTCCAGGAATACTTACCTGGCCAAATTGGTTATCGCCAAGCTGTACGGGGAGTACGGTTGCCTCTTCTACATCTTCTGGCAATGCGGCCGTTTCTTCATCGCGTACAATATTTAGGCTGTGTTGGTCAGCGCGGGCTTGCAGCATGGCTTCTGGCGTGTTCCAGATGCTGTCCAGATAACGGCCGTGCAAAATTTCTAGCTCGTGGGCGCGCTGCTGCGTTTGGTTGAACAAGTAAAGGTTGTGCCAAAGGGCGGCCATATTTTGGGCAAAGGTGCGTACCAGGATGAGATATTCTTCGTACACTTCGGTATCTAAATTTTCATGGTTGGCCACCATGCCGCCCAGCAAATGCTGCCCTACACGCAAAATAACGCCAACCGCAAAGCCGTCCCTGCCATTTTCGGTTTTGTAGACACGCACCGATTCCCCTTGTTGGTCTAGGGCACTGTCTAGCAGAGCGGCCGTTTCTTTTGGGGCGCTGTCTCCCTGGTGCAAAAAGGGAGCCGTGGTGGTAATGACGCGCCAAGCTGCCTCGGTCTGATCGAACGCTTCATACAGGGTAACGTGAGTGATATCTAGTGCTTGGCAAAGGCCGATGATAGCATCGCGTAGCAGGCTAGCTTCGTCGTTGGTTTGGCTAAGGCGGGCATTGAGCTGCAAAATCTCGTTGAGGTTATCGTTGCGATCTTTTTGGGCATCGTGCAGTGAGGTTTGGCGTTCTAGCTGGGCGTGCAGGGCGCGCTGCAGGGCTGCTTGGGATGTTTCCTGGAATCTTTGCTGCACGATTTCACGGGCGTTGGCTAATTTTTCCAGAAAGATGAGTTGAAAATCGTTTACGCGGCGGAGTACAGCTGTGTCTAGTTGGGCTTGCGCGGTACGCTGCAAAGCACGCATCATTTGGCTGCCAGTGACGATCGCCATGCCTTGTTCGGCAAGTTGGGTGGCAACGGCCGCAATGTCTGAATCATTTGCCTCGAAGGCCAGGTATTGTTGCGCCACTGCCACCAATTGGGCGGCAACATTTTGCCCCCGCCGTGGCGAAGTTAGCACGCCACGATTGTCAATGGCATGGCGAACGAAGGCATCATTGAGGGCGGCTGTTAAGACGACCGTATCTATGCCAGCGTCTGTTGTGGGCTGAGCCACTACCTGTTCTTGCTCTTGCATCTCAATCCTTGCATTTGGCCAATTCCGGGAATATTGTCACCTCAGGAATCATCGCCTTCGGGACGTGGCCTCACTGCTTTAGCAAAAATGCTGCATAAAAGGCCATGCCGATTCCTTCTTCATCAGCTTCGGTAATAAAATCATCTGGCAGTCCCAAAAATTGTGAGATTGGCTCCACCAGGCTGGTATGCCACGGCTGCAGCATCTCCACAGAATCTTTCAGGGTGTTTAGTTGAAGGGGCAGCTGCGCCTGACGGCACAAATCTAAAAAATTGTAATATTTCTCAGGCATTTTTAGCTCGCCATGTGTTTGGAAAACAAGAAATAGCTTTGAGCCAACCGGTGCCCAGTCAAAAAGCGTTTTTGCTAGATGGTGCGCCTCTGGTTCTGTTAAAAATAGCTGGAGGCTGTTGAGGCCAATGGCAACTGGCTCATCTAAATTGATCAGTTTTAGCACCTCTGGTGCTTGCAAAATTGCCTTTGGATCGCGCCCGTTGCCCCGAATGTAGGCCAGATTTTCACGCTCGCTAAACAAGGAACGGCCGTAACTCACGGTCACTGGGTTAATATCGCTGTACACAATGCGGCAGCCGGGAGCAAAGCCATGCAAATGGTCATCTGATGGCATGCCCGATGCCAAGTCTAAAAATTGGGTAAACCCCTCGTGGTGCAAAATTTGGGCGGCTTCTTGAATAAAGGCGCGTCGCATTCGCACCCATTTGCGTAACGAGGGCAAATTTTCCAACATTTTGGCTGCCGCCTGGCGGTCTACTTCAAAATGGGTTGTGCCACCTACGATAAAATCGAAAATACGTGCCAGATTGGGCATTGAGGTGTCCAGGAAGATGGCGCTGTTAGATTTTGATTTTTGTGACGTGCCTGTGCTGGTCATGAGTTCTCTTTTTGCCGGCCAAGCTGTAGGGCAACGGCCGTTCCGTTCAACTGTTTAGAAAGTGCCTGTAAGCCAACGCCCACAATCGCCTCTACATCGGCCGATTGGTGCATTTTGGCGCTAATTTCATTGAGATAGGCTTGCTGCTGGGCGCGAGATTCTGCCTCGGCAAGCAGCCGCGCATTTTGAATAGCCACCGCTAGCTGCTCCCCCATAATTTGCAAGGTGCCGAGCAAATCATCGTTGAAAAGGTTAATTTCTTCACTTTGCACCGTAAGTGCCCCAATGATGTTTCCTCGCACGCGCAAGGGCAGCGCCAATTCAGAACGCGTTTTAGGCAAATGTGGGTTTGGCAGCCATTCCGAGTCGGTAGAAACATCGTGGGTAATGCGCGGCTTGCCATCTTTGGTGGCTCCACCAACTAGCGATTGCCCACCCACCCGGAGCCGACGTTGAGCCGCCAATTGCGCTGCGCCTGCTACACCACTACCAGCTTTTAGCACGGCATACGCTGCTTCTACCAGATACAGCCCAACGTAATACAGTTCAAACCGCTCTTTAATCAAATCCACCGCTTCTTGCATCAATGCTTCCAGGTTAAGGATGCTGGTGGTGGCGGCAGAGACTTCAGCGGCCGTTTGCATTTGTAGCCGTTGCTCAGACTGAATTGCCAACGCATTTTGTACGGCCGTTAGCTGGAGGAGATTATTGATAGCAATAGAGAGTGCGCCAGCAATAGTGGTTAGCAACTGAATGTTCCGGTCACTAAACGCCTCTAGATTTTGTAGAGAAATCACGCCAATGAGCCGGTTGGTTACAATAAGCGGAATACCCAGCCAAAATTCATGATAATCGTCCGTGGTACCCACCTGAAATGAGTTGAATTTGGCTTGGTTTTCTGGGGTGGCCTGGAGGTGCATCGTGCTGCGAGTACGGGCCACATGCCCGCTAAAGCCAGTTTCCACAGAAAGTGGCGGGATCTCGGATAAATCTACCTCTTCGCCGTAATCGTACAGGTAAAGCCAGTTAAGATGTTGCTGGTCTTCTGACAGCAAGAAGATGGCGAGTCCCGTTGCTTCTACAAGCGAGAGTATTTCGCGTCGGGTGGCTTTGTAAACCTGGATCAGGTTTGGGGCTTCTGACAGGGCCAAACTCAGCCGGTTCAGAGAGCTTAATTGGGCAACCCGGGCCTGGGTTTCTGAGGTGAGGATGGCGTTGGAGAGGGAAACGGCCGTTTCATTGGCCATCGCTTGCGCCAATTGAATCTCGTTATCTGTAAAATTTGATTGCCCCTGACCGCGATATAAGCGAACCAGACCTATAGCCCTACCACCTTGCACCAGCGGTACATCCATGTAACTAAGCTGCTGGTTTTCTGCCAACTGGGTCTGTTCAACTGGGTCCAAATGATCATCGGCAAGATGCCAAACTTTGGCCTGGCCAGAGGATAACGCTTTGTGTAAACCTGGGCGTTCGGCCAAATCATATGTGGCCAAATCCAGCCCAAACTGATCAATAGCACCAGTTGATAAATCATAAATAAAGTCAACTTGCACCATAGCCGTATTTTCTGCTTCTTCCCAGGATAAAATAGTGCAGCGCGATGCTTGTAGCCAGGTCGTAAGCGCCCTGGCTGCCCGGCGCTGCATCTCGCCCACATCCAGCGTACTGGAAAGCAAAGAGTTATATTCATACAAGATGCGTGCCTCGTTGAGGCGTGACTCTGTTTGGGCAAAGAGGCGAGCGTTATCAATGTTGATGGCAATCTGGTTGGCAATGATTTGCAGAATGGAGATATCTTCGCGAGAAAAAATGCCGGGGCGATCCCCTTGTACATCTAGAACCCCTAGTAGTTCACCCCTGGCCACGAGCGGCAAGGCCAGCTCAGTTTGCGTATTAGGTAAAAACGGCTCCTCTCTGTAAGCAGGATCATTTTGCACGTCATCTACCACGCGGGCTTCACGGTGTAGAGCCACCCAACCCACAATGGAATGGTTGTCAATTGGCAGTTTGTATTGCAAATTTACCAAATCAACCGGCACGTCTGTAGCCACTTCACGCAGATGTAGCTTTTTCCGTTGAGCCCCGGCCAAGAAAATAGAGACGTGATAGAAGCTAAATTGAGACTTGAGGAGTACGGCCGTATCTCGCAGCAGTTGATCCAAATCTAGAGAACTGCTCCCCTTTTCTGCAATTTCTGCACTAAATTGCAACTGTAGGGCGCGTCTTTCCAGCAAATTGCTTTGCCCTATGAGCTCATTTGCCAACACTTTAGAGTTACCTAATGCTCTTTGCAGAAATTCAGCCGATGCCCAGGCTACGACGCTAATGCCCAAACACGTTATTAGAAATTCGGCTACTGCCAGCAATGTATATGTATCTGACAATATGAAAAAGGCAGAAACGGAAGCAAGTGTCAGTGCACTGTAAACCACAGAAGCCCGTACAGAGTCCAGCGTGGCAATAGCCACAACCGAAATCAGCATCAAATATGGAAAAAACAGATTGCGGGTGGTGGAGACTAATAAAACGAAGAAGATGATGTTCAGCAGACCAAAGAAAAAGTGTGCAGCCAGCCGAATTCTACCGGCTCGAATTACTGCATAGGTAAGCAAGCCAAACAGTAGCGAGGCAATGAGTTGAATAAAGGCAAGCGTTGGGGTAATTTGAGAGGGTTGAACAATTTCAAGTACAGAACGAAGCACACTTAGGGCAACGAGTACGGCTACCAAGCCTTGAAGCAACCTGCCTTTTCGTTGTACTTCTACGTCATCACTGTTTATTTTGAGAAGGTTCAATGAAGCTAGCATGAGGGGTTATATTCCCAAGTCCCACACAGGCTCCCCGTTTAGAATTTGCTTGATTTGTTCCGGGAAGCGATCAGCATCCAGCGGTTTAGACAAGAAGCCATCAAAGCCGGCTTCGCGGGCTTTTTGCATTTCTGCGCTGCTGCCATGAGCCGTGACTACAACAACCAGCGTGTTTTGCAAATGAGGATCCGTACGAATTTGCTTGAGGGCTTCATACCCGTCTTCATGCGGCAGGCGCAAATCCATCAAGATAAGATCCACGCGAGACATGGTGTTGGCAAAATCTACCACACCCCAGCCGGTGGTTTTCCACTCACATTTTTGCACACCCATAAAGGCCAGCAGCCGGGCGATGAGTACAAAGTTTGAGACATTGTCTTCAACGACCAAGACATAGGCGTCTTTGGGATCAACAGGCGTTTTCAGATTCACATTACGCATACCGTGTTACCCTTTTGTGTGATATCGGTTTCATACTGAGTAGCCTCACCTGAGAAAACAAAGATCATACCCAGTTTGGTAAGTAAAGACGGGTTAGCTTGCTTTCTGGATTAACATCTATTTGGCTGGATGATGCCGATATGTTTATTATCATAGCGATTTATGCAGAATATTGCCGTTAAGGATACGAAAAAAGTAAGTCCCTAGAGTACGTAAGCCAACGTAGATGTTTCAACGATGCTATTTTAAGAGCTGCTGACCCAAACACGGCCGTTTCGCGGCGGCAAAGTTAGAGTGCTATGTGCTGTAAACGGTTCGCCGTTGGGATTTAGTTTCTCTTCCAAATGGTAAGCAAAGCCGGGCGGGGCGATTACCAATTCTTCCTGCTGCCCCATGTTAAAGGCGACAACGGCCGTTTGCGCCCGATATTGCCGCTGATACACTACCACACACTCATTAGCATACATGATCCGGAAGTTGCCCCGCCGTAGCGCTGGCGTTTCATGCCGCAGCCGAATATATTGCTTCAGGTCTTCCAGCAGCGTCGTGTCCCAACTGCCTTCATCGTGCCACGGGAACGCCCCGCGGCAGAGCGGATCGTGCCCGCCAGACATGCCAATCTCGTTACCGTAGTAAATATTTGGCGCACCAGGGCAGGTCATCTGGCACAAATACATCAGGCGCAGAGCCGTTTTGTCGTGGCGAGCCACCGTTAGCGTGCGTGGCACATCATGGCTGCCTAGCATATTCATCTGTGTCAACACAATTTCAGGATCGTAAAGTTGGTTAAAGATGCGCTCCATTTCTGTGGCAAACTGAGAGGCGTTCAATGGTTGAATGTAGCCATACCCAGTGCGTACCGTGTCCGTTTGGTCCATGTTGTGTCCAGAGAAAAAACCCAACGCAGCCCGCGAAAACAGGTAATTCATCTGGCCATCAAACTGATCGCCCTGGAGCCAACGATGGGCTTCCCCCCACAGTTCGCCCACAATGTAGGCATCAGGATTTATGTTTTTGCAGCGTTGCCGAAATTCCTGCCAAAATTCATCATCATCAATCTCATTGGGAACGTCCAGCCGCCAACCGTCAATGCCTTGTTTCAGCCAATAGGTAGCTACCTGCCATAAAAATTCACGCACCGCAGGGCTTGCGGTGTTAAATTTTGGCAAGGAGGGGATACCCCACCACGCATCGTAGTTGGGTGGCTGCCCTTCGGCAAAGGCGTTTACGGGCCAGTTATGTACATGAAACCAGTCGGTGTAGGGAGATTCTTCTCCACACTCCATTAGATGGTTAAATTGGAAAAAGCCACGGCTGGCATGGTTGAAAACACCGTCCAAAATAACGCGGAAATCTTGCTTGTGGGCTGCTTCCAGGAATTCGGAAAACGCACGATTGCCGCCCAAAATGGGATCAACATGGAGGTAGTCGTGTGTATGATACCGATGGTTTGAGGCAGAAGAAAAAATAGGGTTCAAATAAATGGCGTTGATCCCAAGTTCTTTTAAATAGGGCAACTTGTCAATGGCTCCCAGCAAATCGCCGCCCTGAAAGCCATGATAGGTTGGCGTGGCTCCCCAGGGCTGCAGATTTTTGGGTTTGGGCAGGTAACCATTGTTACCAAAACGGCCGCTCTTGGCGAATCGATCTGGGAAAATTTGGTAAAATATTGCGTCTTTTACCCACTCAGGGGTCTTTATACTCATTGAGAGTTTCTCCTAATGAACCATTATAGGCATTTTTTGTAATAGATTGCCTATCTATTTTAAGTAAAGAGTACCATTTTTACACCACAAATTTGGCATTTGGCCCAATCTGATTGTATGAAACGGTTATAGGGTGACCTAAATTAGGCCAAATGAGGGAGCAAGGAGCAACGTGGCAGCAAATAAAACTTTGGCTATGCGCTTTCTGGAAGGCAAAAAAGTAGCCTATGAAGCAATTCAATATGATTCTAGCGAGCGGGATGCAGAAAAAATTGCGCTTCAGCTCAATGTGCCACCGGAACAGGTATTTAAGACATTGGTAGTGTCGCCGCCAAAAGGTTCACGGAGCAAACCATTGCTTGCTGTGGTGCCTGCCAATCGCCAGCTAGACCTGAAAAAAGTTGCCAAGCTGCTAAAAGTAAAAAAGGTAAAAATGGCAACCCAGCAACAGGCTGAACAACTGACAGGGCTGCAGGTGGGGGGGATTTCGCCGCTGGCCTTGCTAAACAAGGGATTTGCCATTTATTTGGATGAGTTGGCATTGGCACAGCCGCACATTTTTGTGAGTGCCGGGGAGCGCGGCACTCAGATTAAGGTGGCTCCGGCTGATTTACGCAAAGTGACCAGAGCCAAAACGGCCGATCTCTCCTCTCCGTAAGCAGTATTCAGTTAGCGGTAAGCCGTATTCAGTGAAAAGGGGTGGTCACTTGCAAACTTGCCACTTGCATAGTTGCAAACCCTATCTTGGCCGCATGATGCAGTAGACAAAGCCATTCATCTGCACCAATGTTGTGGTTTCGTACTGCTGGCCGATGGCGTCTAGCACGGGTGGGGGATAAAACTGGGCGCGTAAAACCACGGTATCGAACGCCTGGTTGTTGAGCATAGCCAGCATTTCGGTGAGATCAACCTCGTTGTTGTTGTACAGGTTGAGCAGTTGGGTGGGGTTCGTAACAATTTCCCGCCCGGCGCGGAAGTTGAACCCGGCATCTTCACTGAATGCGGCCGTTTCCCCCCGCAAAATATGTTCTGTAATCTCAATGCCGGCGGCCGTGTCCTCGGCTGTAGGTAAACGCCCCAGCAGCGACACGCCTGCCGAATCCACGTATGGAATGGGTTCTGGGTCACGCGGGGCAGAGCAGGAGGTTTGTGGGGGAATCATCACTTCGGTGGGATAGCCCAGGGCGTTGGCGATGGCTGCCAGAGTGGGGGTGTGGGTGGGCATGTGGAACATCTGGCGCGCCTGGAAGAGAAAGAGCAAGGGGATGACCGTGGCGATGGCCAAATAGTGAATATTTAATTGTGAATTGTGAATTGTGAATTGTTTGGTCTTGGCTCGGTTGAGCAGACGGTTGAAGGCGAGGCCAGTGAGGATGCAGCTAGCGGCGATGGCGGTGGCGAAGTAGCTCTCGCCCGCGCCCCATTTTCCGGCGGTGATGCTGTTGACTACGGCCACCACAAACCAAATCGAGTAGAGGGAGAGTCGCTCAAAATAAAGCTGATAGACGGCAAACAGGACGGCCGTTACCGTCAAAACCATGTGCAGCCGAAACCATTGCCTAAACAGCCCTTCTGCCTGGCCAGGCACAAATGGGTTAATGTTGGCCGTGACCGTGTTGAGGAACCAGTAACCGTCTGTCGCAATGTTGATCCAGAGGAATATAAGCCCCGTAACCGCTGCGAATGGAATCGCCCAGGCAACTGCCCGCTTTGGTTGGCGCAAAAAGAGGAAGATAAAAACGGCCGCAACCGTCGCGTAGGCTAGCTGCTTCGTGTAGCCAGCAGCTAGAAGCAGCAACGTCACCACGAGAAGACGCTTGTTGCGTAAACGGCCGTCTGCTTCCTCCTTCTCAATGGTTCTGGCTAAATAAACCACCGCCACCGTCTCAAACATCACCATAAACATATGCTGCCGAAACAGCGGCCCAACGTGGTACACGTAGTTAGAAGCCAAAAATGCCAGCCCCACCAATGCTGAGAGCCACCAGCGTTTGCCTGTTTTTTGCACCGCGTAGCCAATGGCAACGGCCGTAATCAGCGTACCCAAGTAGGAAACCAATCGCCCCGTCCAATATTGTGGCCCAAAGGCCCACACCAGCGGCACAATGACCACATGAAACAGCGGCGGGTAGTTGGAAGAGTAAAAGGGAAAGCTATCGTTATCCCGGTACGGCCACTCTCCCTGGCTAAACAGCACCGTGTCCATCAGCTCAAACCCTTCTCCCTGATCGTAGTCGAAAGGGAAGCGGAAGAGCGCCACGGCATACATATTGTACACGACGAAGTAGCCCACAAACGCCAGCAGCGCCAGCCCGATGAGGATTTTGGGGAGGTAAGTTACGGCCGTTTCCCAGCCAGCTCTTTTGGTTTCTATTGATTCGATGGCTGGGCTACTCATGCAGGTTTGTCTCCTAGCGGCAGCAGCGTCAGCCCCACCAAAATAACTGCGCCAGCCGCCAGCAGCCCTAGCCGCTGCGTTGGCCCAATGCCGTTAAACTGCCCTGCGCCAACCAAATCAACGCCCAGCAGCCCTACAGCACCGAGCACGCCCAACCCGATAAATATCAACCCTAACTGTCTTTTGGTCATAAATAACACAACCACCTTCAAACACACGGTTTGCCTTGTTGGTCATTACTGCCCAATACTTTATCAACGGCAAGAAGAAATTGCTACACATTTGGTGAGGTAGAGTTCTGTCTGAGTTTCACATGAAAGGTTTACTTTTGTAGTGGATCGATATGAATTCGCGGGGATAATTGCAGTCGCCAATTTGCATTTGCAAATACCAGCGGCAACTCGCATAAAAACAACGGAGAAATATTGTGAGCAAAAAAGCATCTGAGCGGAAGCGAAGCAAGCGGGAAATTCGGCGTGAGCAGGTGGCGCGTGAGAAGCGTATGAAGGCATTGCGCCTGTGGGTGCCAATTGGCGTGGTGATGGTTGCTCTAATTGGCGTGCTTATTTACCGGGTAACGCGCCCAGAAGTGGAGGGGGTGACGGTTGTTGAAGCGGCCGTTTCCAATCAGCATGATGATTCCTTAGAAATGTCCTTTGGTGGATTGCCGCCGATGGGTGGGTCGCATGCTTCCGTTTGGCAAAATTGCGGCATTTACGATACGCCTGTTGCTGGGCAGTACGCAATTCATTCTATGGAACATGGGGCGGTTTGGATTACTTATCATCCTGATTTGCCAACTGATCAAGTGGTTGCTTTGCGCGGATTAGCCAGTGGCGATCCTTATATGCTGCTAAGTCCATATCCTGACCAGGCAAGCCCCGTTGTGCTAACCGTTTGGGATCGGCAGCTAGTGGTGGATTCCGTTGAGGATGCGCGTGTTGCTGAGTTTATTGATCGTTACCAGCAAGTACGTGGGCCGGAAGCTGGTGCAAGCTGCGCGGGCGGTGTTGGCACGCCGATTGGCTAATTGTAACTCAAGTTGCTACCTTAAAAATATGGCTGACACTCTCAGCCAGAACAAATAATGCGATTTTCAGCTCAAAGCCTGCGGCTGTGACTGCATGAATGCTCCTCGGCATCCTGCGTGCAATGGATGACCCTGTCGTCTCCACAATCTTGCGATGCAGTTTTATCCAATAAGCGCGCCACGGTGGATACGGCCGTTTGCTGTTTTTCTTGCGTACAGGACATAGTTTCACCTGTCTTGTCTCATTGATTAAGTCTTCCATGGTGTAATCATTGTAGATTTTGTCCGCATAGATTTCTGAACCCGTCGGTAGGTCAAACTGAAAGGAGCGCAGGTGAGTCACATCGCTTTCAGAACCCGGTGTTAGGAAGAACTCAACTGGTTGACCCTGACTGGTGACCATCAAATGTAGTTTGAGTCCATAGAAGTAGCGGCGTTTGCTCGCAATCTTGCCGCGATACTTCTCTTCTCGATAGAGACGACAGCGGCGAATGCGCCAATTGTCACACACCACAATAGGAAAGGTATCGATCACGTAAATCGAATCGCTACTGACCCCTTTCCAGTGGGCGCCCAACATCTCGATAAAGGTCACGATGTAATGGCTCACTCGATGCAGACGACGTGAATACCGACTTTTGCTCAACATGGTTGGTATGTAGCCGCCTTGATGCAAGAAGGCACGGGCAAGTTCATAATTGCCGCTAAAAAACAGAGCAGCCACGATTGCTGTGGTGATGACCTCGGAATCGTTCATGCGGCATTGACTGTTTTCATGATGACCTAAACCAAGCAAAAGGTCGTTAACCAGCGTGTAAATCGCTACAATTTGTTCGTCCATGATTGTCCTCGTAAAAATGGTTTGGTGGTTCAAACCCACTTTACTTGGCTTTCATGGACTTCACCATTTTTGACTGTTAAGGTAGCAACTTAGGTTAATTGTAAATATTTTTGGAGCAAACGATGTTTAGCAATCGTAGAAATTTGATTATTTTGGGTATGGCTTTGGTGGGTGTGGTTGGTCTGGCAGTCATCGTTTATTTGAATGCGCGGCCAGAGCGGCCAATTGAGGGCGTTGTGCAATTCCCACGCCCGGAACGAGGGCATGATGACACGCTGGTATTTGACGGTTTAGAGATACCCCCGGCTGGTGGCGAGCATTATAACATTTGGCAAAATTGTGGCATCTACGCGGAATCCATCGAGGCCGGCAATGCGGTGCATTCGATGGAGCATGGGGCGGTCTGGATTACGTACCAGCCTGATTTACCAGCAGATGACGTGGCCAAACTGGAGGATATTACGCGCAGCCAATCATTTTTATTGCTGAGTCCTTATGAGGGACAACGCAGCCCAGTTGTTGTAACAGCGTGGGGCTTCCAGCTTGAGGCTGATTCGGCGGATGACGGCCGTATCGAACAGTTCATTGAGCGGTATCGGCTGGGGCCAACGACGCCTGAGTTGGGTGGGGCGTGCGTGCAAGGTGTGGGTGTTCCCTTGCCGTAGGGCTTTTTGAAACAAAGTTTACTGAATTCATGCTTATGGTTCGTTCGCGGCTCATCTTTGTTTTTCTTATTTTGGCATATCTGGGCGTAACCCCGGCTGGGGTTTATACCTGTGCCTGTCTGGTTCCAGCCCAGCCTGTGATGCAGCAAGTGGTTGTAGATGGGCTTCCTGAACAATCTTCTGTGTCAGATACGGCCGTTGCCACCCTCATCACTTTTTTCTCCCTTGCCTTCTTGGTAACCGTGGCATTTTTACTGGCTGCTCACCGCTGTGGGTTTCGGCGGTGGCAGTCGCAATGGCATCTCCCTCTATTGTTTTCTGAACCACCCCCAACACCGCCTCCTCACGTTGCCCAAATCCTCTTTTAGTTGATACGGACAGAAAGTTGCAGATGAGAGGCAGTTGAATCTGCAATGGCTGTTGATTATCATGAAGCCAAAATGAACACATAATTTAACTTTACATAAATAGGGAATAATTTATGACGAAGCAACTTGCTCGACGCGTTCGGACAACTTTTTTGTGGGGAACGGCCGTTTTCCTGGCACTCCTCACCTTTTCCCAAACCAGCAGCACGGCCCTGGCGCACACCCGCATTGAAGTAGGCCCATACGCCATTGTGGTTGGGTGGCTACAAGAGCCGCCCATCGTGGGTGAGCGGAATGCCATCACCATCGAGGTTACCGAAGATGAGCAGCCAGTGGCTGGGGCCGAAGCGACGCTAGACGTGGAGGTGCTTTATGCAGGGCGCACCTGGCGGGCGAATATGAACCCCACTGAGACGCCTGGTTTGTACACAGCCACCCTCTTCCCCACAGTGCGGGGCGTTTACACCACCCGGCTGTTTGGCACACTGGGCAGCACCGAGGTAGATGTGGAGGTAGACCCAGAGGAAGTGCTGCCGGCCAGTAATCTGCAATTCCCACAGCCGCTGCCAGACAGTATTGCTTTGCAAGAGCAGGTGGCACAACTGGAAGCCGAGCTGCAAACTGTCCGAACCTGGTCGTTTGTGGGCAGCGGAGCTGGCCTGGTTGGCATCTTGCTGGGGTTGATTGGGCTGCTGCGTCGTCGTTCTGGTTAATGTGTGATTTTGGAAGAAACGGCCGTTTCACCAAAATCCCGCTTAAAAAATGGAAATAAGCACCAACATTTGCTGGCAAGGCTTATTAGCTGCCTGCTGGTAAAAACATAAGGAAGAAAACAAATGTTAAATAAAAACAACCTGATTCGCACATGGCTTATTATTGGATTGCTTTTCGCAGGGCTTGTCCTGGTGGCTTGTTCTGGCACGGGCGGTACTGAACCTGCCACCGATGATGACTTTATGGAAAGCATGGATGATGAAGACATGGATGCCATGGAGCATGATGATATGGACGATATGGATCATGATGATGAGCACGACGATCATGATGATCACCCCAACCGCGTTCCCAACGAAGGCGGCGCCGCCATTTCCATCACCTCACCAGAGGCAGGCACCACGTTCAGTACGCTGGATCAGGTGCTGGTTGAAGTAGAAGTTGAAAACTTTGCGCTAGGTGAAGACGGCAACCATTGGCACGTTTATGTGGATGGCGTTTCCTTTGGTATGGTGATGGGAAACAATACGGATCAAGCACTGCCTGGCCTGGAACCGGGAGAGCATGAAATCTCCGTGTTCATGTCTATCAGCACTCACGAAGAGTACGAAGATGGTGATTCTGTGACCATCATTGTTGAAGAGTAGATTTACCCTTACCCGGGCCTTTTCCCTTTTGGGGAAGGGCTAGGGAGAGGGTTGAGTTTCCTGTATAACTACGAGATGAAGCTTCGCCGTTTTTTTCCGCTTTTGCTCCTTTTTTGCCTGCTTTGGCTTTGGGTACGACCTATTTTTGCCCATGCCGTGCCAGAATTTTCCAATCCGGCTCCCAATGCGCTTTTGGAAGAGCTGCCGGATAATCTGATTATCCAGTTTAACGAGCCGATTGTGGCGAACCTGAGCCGGATTGATTTGCTGACGCAGGGTGGGGAGGCGGTTGAGACCGGGCCGCTGCAGCTCATTGACGCCGACGGCCGTACCGCCGCCGTCTCCTTACCTGATCTGGATCAGGGAGCCTACCTTGTTAGCTGGCAGGTGCTTTCAACGGTGGATGGACACACCACCAGCGGTACCTTTGCTTTTGGGTATGGCGTGGCAGCAACGGCCGTTGCTACCGAAAACACCGTCATTGCCCAACTATCTCCCCTCAGCGCCACAGCACGCTGGCTAACGCTTACGGGCATTGCCCTGCTAATGGGCTTGTTTGCCTTCCGGCTGCTCGTTTGGAACCCTATCGTAGCCGATGTAGACTTGGAAGCGGAAGAAGAGGCACTAGACCTGAAGCTGGCTCAAGTTGGCATTCGCATTGGCATCATTGGCATTGTGCTCATTGGGCTGGGGCTGGTCGTCATCTTCATTGATCAAAATCGCGTTTACGATTTGCTGCAAACCGCCAACATGCAAAGCTGGATTAGCACGCGCTTTGGCACCATGTGGTTGGTTCGCTTTTTGTTATTGGCACTGTCCCACTTTAACCTGAGCTTATTTGTGGATGTGAAGAACGGCCGTAAAGAGCTGCGCGGCTGGGAGTGGTGGCTGGGTCTTCTTCTGGCGATTGGGTTGTCACTCACTGTTTCCCTCATCAGCCACAGTGCTGCCCTCACCGACGAGACCACGCAAGCCATCCTCATTGATTGGGTGCATGTTTTGGCGGGCACCATTTGGGTGGGCGGCCTGCTGTTCCTGGCGATTTCGCTATGGCAAGCGCGGTTGCTCAAGAACGAACCTCGCGCCTGGCTCAATCTTAGCCTCATCATCAACTTTTCGGCCGTTGCCGCCATCTGCGTGGGGCTGCTGCTCACCAGCGGCGGCTATTTATCTGCCAAGCATGTGGGTGGCTGGACGGAACTGGTGGGTACGGCCTACGGCTTGCTGCTGCTGGGCAAGATCGGCCTGGCACTGCTCACCCTGGCCATTGCTGGGCTAAACCTGCTTTTTCTAAAGCCCCGCCTGAGCGCCGTGTATGAAACACCAGATAGTGACCGCACCCCCCGTGTATTGCGTGGCTTTGGTCGTCTGGTTTGGGTCGAGATGACAATCGCCTTACTTATTCTGGCCGCAGCCGCTGTCCTTACCGATTTGCAGCGAGGGGTGGATGCCCCGCTGCTGGCGGATGCGCCCGGCCAGGCTACCATCACGCAATCTGCCGAAGATTTGCAGGTGGAGATGCAAATTGAGCCAGCCCTGGTGGGCAACAACCGTTTCGATATTCTCATCATGGATGAAAATGGCGATCCGGTGACGAATGCGGAATCCGTTTCTGTTCGCTATACGTTTTTGGGGCAATCCGTTGGGTCTTCAACGGGAGAGGCTGAAGCTTTGGGCAACGGCCGTTATCGCTTGGAAGGCAGCTACATCAGCCTGATTGGCACTTGGCAGGTTGAAGTCTCCATTCGCCGCCCAGATACGTTTGATACCTTTGCCGCATACCGTTTGGAAGCGGGCGTTGGGGGGAATATTCGGGAGCAGGACAGTGGGGTACGGCCGTTAGAATCCTTCGCAAAATTTATGAACCGAACTGGCAACGGGGCCACCGGCGTGGGCATCGTTTTGTTTGCCCTGTTGTGGGGCTTTGTTGGCGTGCGTGCCGCCAAAAACGAAGGGCAATTGGTGGCGCTGCTGGCCATTAGCCTCGTTTGCTTTTGGCTGGGCGGTTCGCAACTTTACACCTTCTTCACCGAGGAGTATACGCCCGCCAAATTTGCCACCAATCCCATCTTGCCCGATGTGGAATCTATTGCCATTGGCCAAGAACTATTTAACGAAAACTGCATTGCCTGCCACGGTGCGGAAGGGCGGGGGGATGGCCCTACGGCACTCAGTTTGTCGCCACCACCGGCTGATTTTGCCGCAGGCCACACTGCCACCCACACAGACGGCGACCTCTTCTTCTGGATTCTGGAGGGAATTGAGGAAACCGCCATGCCCGCCTTTGGTGACCGGTTTACCGAGGAGCAGGCTTGGCATCTAGTCAACTACGTTCGTCGCCTCAGCATCCGCGAGTAGGTAACAGCAGAAGTTCAACTTTTGCCAAAAGTTGAACTTCTCCAGCATGGATTTTTATTTGCGGAGGTCTAGCACCACCTGTCCTACTGCCCAGCCCAACAGCAAGGTAACAATTGTGGTGATAGATAAAACAACGAAACTACTACTACCACTGAGATTCAGGTAGTTGACCAGAAGGCCACGCGCCCCCAACAAATGAATGCCAATAGAAAATAGCACTATCACCCCATTGGTTAGTACACTGCGTTGGCTACCGGTTTGTGTTTTGTTGGCCGATGATTGGAGCATTACGGCCGTTACCGACACAGTCGGGGTAATAAACATCAGGATGAGAACAAGCGTGGTGATGACGGACATGGCCGCTAATCTGTTGCCAATGTTGGATACAGATCAGGTACAAAGGTTTGTTCGTTCATGGGCGGTCGCACATAACCAGACTCTTTTTTGCGCGGAGGCAGCTCAATTGCGGGCGGTGTAATGTCTTCATAATCAATGGTGCTGAGGATGTGGCTGATACAGTTCAGCCGGGCGCGTTTTTTGTCGTCAGAGGGCACCACAAACCAGGGGCATTGTTTAATGTCGGTATGGTCAAACATCATGTCTTTGGCGCGGGAATATTCCATCCAGCGGTTGCGCGACTCCACGTCCATCGGACTCAGCTTCCATCGTTTAACCGGCGTGGTGAGGCGCGATTGGAAGCGGCGTTCCTGCTCTTCATCGCTTACAGAGAACCAATATTTCAGCACAAAAATGCCAGAGCGAACCAGCATCCGCTCAAATTGGGGGCAGGAGCGCAAAAACTCACGGTATTGGTCATCAGTGCAGAAGCCCATTACGCGCTCTACCAGGGCGCGGTTGTACCAACTGCGGTCGAACAGCACAATCTCGCCAGCAGCGGGCAGTTGGGCAACATACCGCTGAAACCACCACTGGGTTTTCTGGCGGTCGCTAGGTGTGCCCAGGGCCACAATGCGGGCAATGCGGGGGTTCATGCGCTCAGTTATTCGCTTGATGACACCCCCCTTGCCGGCTGCATCTCGCCCTTCAAAAAGGATTACGACGCGCAGCCCTTTTTCTTGAACCCAGTATTGCAGTTTAATGAGTTCCTCTTGCAGTCGAGCCAGCTCTTTTTCGTAGTATGCGGTTTTGAGCTTGCCGTTTTTGCGAAGAATGGATGATTTTTTGGGAACGGCCGTTTCCGGTATGGTTATCTCCTTGCCCATGATTACCTCCTCAGTGGTTTGAAAAGATGGTTAGAAATTGCGCTGAAAAATAGTACACAATGCCTATGACCCTTGTGCTAGCAGCCAGAATAATTTAATATTAACGTTACTGTAAGGTTTTTCGTAAGATTAAGCGCATCCAACATTTGATTTCCAGTTCAGTATAACATATTGTAGCTTCATTTCGGGAGGTGCTTGTAATGATAAGAGCGTTTTCTTCTGTGGCAACCACGGAATCTGCCTGGCATTATTTACCTGTTACCTCGTCCACCTGGCAGCGACCTAGAAGTTATCCAGCAGAGGTGCAGCGTATTTTGCTGCCTGTTCAATATGAAAATCTTACGGATATAGTCGTGACATCCGTATTGGATTTTGCTGCAAAAATCAAGATGGAATTGGTGCTTTTGGTTGTGTGCGAGGATAACGCATATGATCGGGAGCTATTATTTTCGGCCTTGCGGGGTTTCCGGGCACATGCACAGCGGTTTGGCGAGGTGTCACTTTCTCTTAGTACGGCCGTTGGCTACAACGATGAAACAATTTCCCGTTATGCAGATTTGTATGGCGTGGATGTGGTTCTTCTGGCCTGCGACCTTTCTAAATTTGAGCCAAAAGGAAAAGAGCATTTTGCCGTGTTTGCCAACAATTGGCAACCCTTAGTCTGACAATTACTGTTCAATAAATTCTGCAAATTATCTATCTCCTAAAGTTGTGGCGCGTTTTCAGTAAGAAACGCGCCACGCTTTTTTTGCAACTTTAACAAGCAGTTAACCGCATTTTTTGCACTTTATGGTAAAATGCGCCCGAATTTGGCAAATTGCTTGTGAAAAATTTTGCCAATGTGCAGGTTAATAAATGTGTTGCAGGTTTTACGGGCTTGGCTGATCTGGAAAATCAGTCCTTTGCAAGGAGAAGAAGATGGTTGCAGTCCTGCTCTTGAATGCAAGCTACGAACCCCTGGCAGTGATTCCCAAACGGCGTGCGTTGTCTTTGCTGCTGCGCGAAGTGGTAGATGCAGTTTCTGAAGAAGTTGTGGCGCTTTCTGGCGCAGCAACCACTTTGGAGATTCCTACCGTTTTACGTTTGCGGCGGTATGTGAATGTGCCCAAACGGGGTGCATCCTGGAGCCGTCGGGCTGTGATGCGCCGCGATAGCTACACTTGCATTTATTGTGGTGTGCAGCCCGGTAGTCGGAAACACGGCCGTATCCTGCGCCACGCCGATTTTTCTGTAGACCACATTGTGCCTAAGAGCCGTAACGGCCGTAACACCTGGACAAATACTGCCTGTGCTTGCTCTCCCTGCAATAACCGCAAAGGCAACCGCCTACCTCACGAAGCGGGTATGCACATGCGCTGGGAACCCAAAACGCCTCGCGTGGATTACTTGGTGGCCTCTGGTAGCATTCCCGAAGAGTGGAAAATCTACCTGCAAATGTAAAATCGCTCGGGGAGTGAGTAATCTTGTGGGTAAAGGTGACAGTCACTTTTTATTTTTCTGGAAGTTGCCAAGCCTGAAGTGACTGTCACCTCGAATCTATTCACTCCCATAGCCTGTGTGACATTTATCGAAGCTGTGCGTGCCGTTCTTCACTGTTGAAGAACGGCCGTTTTTTTTACACTACGTCCTACCTAAGATTCCCAACTCAGAAAAGGAAATGGATGATGGCACAGGTTGAATGGATTAAATTAGGCACCAAGAATTGCAGTTTTGTGAATGACGAAGTTGAGCTTTTTGAGAAGCGCGTTTATCCGGTGGGCTTGATGAACAAGGGCGGGGAAGAATACCGCGTTTTAGCCCGCAAATGTTCGGCTGGTTACCAATGCACCCATATGGAAGACCCGTGTGTGTGGGTAGAAGAAGGGGGAGACGGCCGTAAGTACAACCGCTAAGCCGCCATCACATGCCACAATTGAATGAACTTTGTTGCGACCTGTCTTCCTCTCAGGTCGCTTTTTTTGTGCCGCAACACGTAATCCCCAATATGAGAATATTCCCAATTTGATGACTTTCTTATTTATCTGTGCTATTCTAGCGCCCGTGAAAAATAAGTAACAATCTTTTGCCAAACCTGCCTGATTCCAACTTTTGAACGAAGAACTCCTTAAGAGCCAATCGCCCTAGTTAGACACAGTTTAGGAAAGAGTATCTGCAAATGTTTTGCGCTGTCTGTTTTTGCTGGCAGCGCGAGACTTACGCGGGTTTGCATTTAGAAATGACTTTTTGGGTACAGTCGGAACGGCTGTACAAATTTAGAGAACACCATTTTAAAGACCGTCTTTGACTATCGGGACGGCGAAGGACCAAGAAAAAACGTTTTATGAGTAAAGAATTGAAGATTATTCCCCTGGGCGGCCTGGGGGAGATTGGTAAGAACATGACTGTATTGGAATACGGCCGTAACATGATCATCATAGATTGCGGGGTAATGTTCCCCGAAAGCGATTTGTACGGGATTGACCTCGTTTTACCAGACTTCCAATACGTAATTGAAAACAAAGATATTTTGCGTGGCATCGTGCTGACGCATGGGCACATGGACCACATCGGCGGGTTGCCTTATTTGCTTAAGCAGGTAAACGCGCCCGTTTATGGCACTGACCTGACGCTGGGCATGGTGAAAGGCAAGCTGGATGAAGCTGGTTTGCTAGAACACACCGTGCTGGAAACGATTGACGATACGCAAACAATTCACCTTGGGCCGTTCCGGGTGAGTCCGTTTGCCGTCGCACATTCTATCCCCGCATCGGTTGGGTTGGTGATTGATTCGCCTGCGGGCGCGGTGGTTCATACAGGCGACTACAAGCTGGACGAAACGCCTGCTGGCGGCCGCACGACTGATTTGAAGCGGTTAAAAGCGTTAACCCCCAATGGTGTGTTGGCCTTGCTGGCTGACAGCACAAATGCTGATCGCCCAGGGCGTACCCCAACGGAGCAGTTGGTTACGGAGGCGTTGGATGAGCTATTTGCAGAGGCAAACGGCCGTCGCATCATCATCGCCACCTTTTCATCAGTGTTGGCCAGATTGCAGGAAATTATCAATCTGGCGCAGAAGCACAATCGCAAGGTGGCACTTACCGGGCGCAGCCTAAAGCAAAATGTGGAGCTAGCTCGCAATCTGGGCTACCTCAAGATACCTAAAAAGCTGCTGATAGATATTCGTGCCAACGTGCCAGAGAGTGAACTGGTCATTTTATCCACTGGTTCTCAGGGTGAGCCCCGCTCGGCGCTGAACCGGATGGCAAAGGGAGAGCATCGTGAGGTAGAAGTGCATAGCGGTGACACCATCATCATCTCTGGCGGCACCATTCCCGGTAATGAGGAAGACGTGGGCCGGATGTTGAACAATCTGTTTAGCCGAGGCGCACAGGTCGTGTACGGCCCGATGGCAACGATACACGTCTCTGGGCATGGCAACCGTGAAGATATGCGGATTATGCTAGAGGCGGTGCAGCCTCGTTTTCTCATACCGGTACATGGCGAGACGCGCCATCAATATTTGCACGCCCAGCTAGCCCAAAACAGCGGCATAGCCGCCACCAACATCTTCATCCTGGAAAATGGGGCGGTGTGGGCAACCGATGGCGAAACTGCATGGCTAGACGAGATGGTTCCGGCGAACGACGTTTATGTGGATGGGTCGCTAATTGGTGAAATTGGCGATTTGGTACTGCGCGACCGTGAACGGCTGTCACAAGATGGTTTTGTATTGGTGTACGTCCCCATTGACAAGCGGCGCAAGCTGGCCGGGGATGTGCAACTCATCAGCCGGGGCTTTTTGCGTATGGATGCCTCTCAGGATTTGATGGATGAGGCAAAGCGGAATTTGAAGCGGGCGTTAAAGCGAAACGGCCGTTCCCACGACGACACCATCCGCGAAACGTTAGAAAAGTTCTTCTACCGCCAAACCCAATCCCGCCCGGTCATCCTCCCCCACATCGTCCGCATCTAAAAAGACTACAAAAGTCTGCCAGACTTTTGTAGTCTTGGGCGCTCTCTTGTTTGTAGCCGCGGATTCTTCTGTGCAAACCATCTCGGTTGTGCAGAAGAATCCGCGGTTACTTTTTGTTACAATATTGGTGTGGAGAATCAGAAAGGATTGTGTGAACCATGAATGCACGAAAATTTGCGCGGTTGGGTGTGCCTCAGGGGGAGGCAATGCGGCAAGCAGGAACGGCCGTACGCAATGCCCGCGCTTTTGGTATTCCCAAGCGAGATATTCCCCAGTTGATTACGGCCGTTGTCGAAAACCCCACCGACCATTTGCAAGATGAACTATTTGGCGATCTCGCTGCTGCCATTTTGGCACATGAGCAGGAAAATCCCGCTTTCAAGCCGCGTAAACAGCCAGCTCCCTTCCAAATTTGGGGTGAAAACCTCGACGAGAATTCCATTAAGCAGATGAGAAATGCAGCGCAACTGCCCGTCTCCGTACGCGGGGCGTTGATGCCGGATGCCCATTTGGGCTACGGGTTGCCCATTGGTGGTGTGTTGGCCGTGCGTAATGCCGTTATTCCCTATGCGGTGGGCGTAGATATTGCTTGCCGCATGAAGATGAGCGTGCTCAACCTGTCACCACACACCCTGCGCGGCGAGCAAAAGCGGCTGGCCAACGCCATCGAGTATGAAACCCGCTTTGGCATCGGGGCCAATTTTCGCAAGGGGGAGCGGCGGGATCATCCAGTGATGGAAGCGGATTGGGGGGTAACGGCCGTTACCAAACGTCTGCGCGATAAAGCCTGGGCGCAGCTAGGCACCAGCGGCAGCGGCAACCATTTTGTCGAATTTGGCATCCTCACCGTATTGAATGATGAGTTGGGGCTGCCCACAGGCGAATATTTGGCGTTGCTGAGCCACAGCGGCAGTCGCGGTTCAGGGGCGACAGTGGCCAACCATTACAGCAAATTGGCAATGGATTTGCGCCCCGAACTGCCCAAAGAGCTGCGCCATCTGGCTTGGTTAGATTTAGATAGCGACCCCGGACGGGAATATTGGGCCGCTATGCAGCTCATGGGGCAATACGCCGCCGCCAACCACGCCTGCATTCACCAGCACGTGGTCAAAGCACTCAACGTCAAGGTACTGCTGGATGTGGAAAATCACCACAACTTCGCTTGGCAGGAGCAGCACGATGGCGAAACAGTCATCGTGCATCGCAAGGGAGCCACGCCAGCGGGTGTGGGTGTTTTGGGCATTATTCCCGGTTCGATGGGTGCGCCCGGCTTTGTGGTGCGTGGCCTGGGCAACGAGGCGTCGCTGCAATCGGCGGCACACGGGGCTGGGCGGCGCATGAGCCGCCGTAAAGCCAAACAATCATTTACTTGGTCGGCGGTAAAGAAATATTTGCGGGAGCGGGACGTGACGCTGCTTTCGGCGGGGCTGGACGAGGTGCCGATGGCCTACAAGGACATCCATGAGGTGATGGCGGCTCAGGCGGACTTGGTGGAAACGATGGCGCGGTTTGATCCGAAATTGGTTAAGATGGCTCCGGCGGGAGAACGTCCAGAAGACTAGGTAATTGTGAAGGGTTAGTTTCTAGTTGTTAATGAGGGTGTTATGTTGCGACGTTTGTTTGGTTGGATACGGCCGTCCCCTACAAAAAAATCACAATCACCAATGCCGCCGGTGCGACCAAAGGTGCTGCTGGTGATTCATAACCCGCGGGTGCCATCGCATGGCGGGCGGAAACTGCATGAGGTGATGCGCTGGCAAAACCCGGATGAGTTGGTAGCCCAGTACATTTACGACGTGAACGCGGCCAGTCATGGCTACGTTAATTATGAAGTTGTGGAGCGGATTGAGGTTGATGGCTTCCCGGTGAAGGTAGATGGTTTTGTGTATGAGCCGGATACCTATGTGCAGCGTTTTGTAACCAGAACTGGCTTTCACCAACCGGATGGGGTGGATTACGGCCATATTCTCCACAACTTCAACATCATCCCCAAAATAAATGCTGGCACAATTGATGAAGTGTGGCTCATGGCCTTTCCCTATGCCGGTTATTACGAATCGCGCATGGTGGGGAAGGATGCGTTTTGGTGCAACGCGCCGCCACTCACCGAGCCGCAGGCGCAGCGTCGCTTTGTCATCATGGGTTTCAGCTTTGAGCGTGGGCCGGGGGAGATGTTGGAAAATTTAGGCCATCGCGTGGAGTCAATTATGAGCCATGTATACCGTCGCCAGCAGGGAGAGGCCAACCTTTGGGAGAAATTCACCCGCTACGACAAGACGCATCCAGGGCAGGCGGAGTGCGGCAACGTGCATTTTGCCCCCAACAGCCAGCGTGACTACGATTGGGGCAACCGGCAGATGATGCCTAGCCGCTGCCACACCTGGCTCAACTTCCCTGATCTAACTGGCGAACCAAAATCCATAAATTGCCGCGAGTGGGGTAATGGGGATATTCGTCAACATCATTTGTGGTGGTTGGGTCATCTGCCTCATGTGGCTGGGCAGACACAAGATATTGCCCACAATTGGTGGCAATATATCATCAACCCCAATTTAGTACGCTGATTTAATCAAACCAGAGTACTGTACGGTATGTACTAGTGACTTTGCTTGCAAAAGACATTACACTTCCATCATTCTTACAGGAAACCTTACGGAAGAATCAGGTAAGAGCTTTAATAATAGCGAACCTTTGAAGTTGAAAGAAGAGAATGGAGTGACCACTATGACCATCATTATGACTTTTACCACCCTATCCTTTGTAGCTTCTGCTTTTATTGTATCGGCTTGTGCATTGTCTTCACGTATGAGCCAGCGAGAAGGGCTTAAGGAATGCTATGCCGAGTATGCGGAATCAACTCAGGTACCAGCCAAATCAGTTACACCGTTTTCTGTAAATTAAAGTTACTACACCACCTCTGTTTGGGAGTCTTAATACGGCCGTCACGCTGCGTGACGGCCGTTTTACTTTACCAGCCATTTAAGTAAGCATGAACGGCTGTTGCAAAATCTGCGCCCAAATCCCTCCCCCGCCGTAACTGCCCATGAAGTTCTAACATCACAAATCCGTGCACCAAGGCCATAGCCCCCCGTAAAGCTGCCAGCGATTTTTCTTCGCCAGAAACGGCCGTCATCAACTGTTGCAAGGGCAAAGCCAACTGTTCCAACGCATTTTCATCTGGGCGCAAGCTGTCATCGGTATTGGTGAACGCCAGGGTGTAGGTGTGAGGATGAGCCAGCGCAAAGCTGCGGTAGCTGTGTATGAGGACCGCAATTTGCATTTTGGCGTCGCCACTGGCTTGCTCTGCTGCCTCGTTCAGCCCGGCGACTAGCTGCTGCGACGTATGCAGGTTTACCGCTTGCAGCAGCTTGGCCTTGTTGCCCACATGCCGATAGAGTGACGGTGCCTTAATGCCCAGTTCCCTAGCCAGCTTACCAAGTGACAAAGCTTCTACACCGTCTGCCTCGATGAGCTGCCACGCTTGGGTAACGATTGTGTCACGGCTAACTTGGCTAGGGTAGGGCATAGAAGTTCCTTTTGCTTATTCTCTTTGGCAATATTTTACACTTTACTGAAGTGGGTGGTTTTGAAACTATCCGGGTATTTTAGACCGTAACCAACCAAGCGATCCAGGCCGATGTGAGCCAGCCAGATGATAGCCAACTGCAACCCTAGCTCCAAGCCAAGTAGCATTGCCAGCAAACCGAGTGCCAGCGGCAAAACGTAGGTGTGGACGATGTTGTAGCATAAGCTACCAACTTCTTCGCTGTGCAGGTAGCCTACCGCAGCCAGATCGGGCGCGAGCAACAGCAAGGCAAACCACCACCAGCTAAAGCCATTGTGATTATAGAAGATGATCGCAGTGATGAGTACGGCCGTTCCTTCCAGTCGCAATAAAAAATGGGGCATTCTTTGTAATTTCTGCTGCATGATAAACCTCGCTTATCAAAAACTAATATCGTTATTCTTGAAGACTAATATAATTAGTTTTGATTGATTTGTCAAGAGGCAAATAAAAAACCGCCAGTTTTCTGGCGGTTTTAGGGCATCTGGAACAGGTCAATTCCTATAATTGTTACTCATCTTCATCATCTTCTGGAGTGTCGGGGCCGTCATCGGCATCGTCTCCATCATCTTCCAGCTCGATTTCCAGAATTTCGCCAGTGGCTGCGTCAATTTCTACTTCCATACCGTTGTCTAGCTGCACTTCGTACACGTCTACGCTGCCCTCACGTTCCAGGCTCACGTCTGTCGCCGTTGCCCCAGGGCTTTCCGCTTCAGCGGCGGCTTTGGCTTCGTCTGGGGTAAGTTGGCTTTGTTGTGCATTGGCACTGCGCGGGGCATTCATAAACACACCGATCAGGACACCAGCCAAAAGGATGCCGCTTACGAATAGAGCCAAAATGGTTCGCTTTCCAATTCGATTTATCTGTTTCATCATTATCTCCTTGTGCAGACGGGTTGATTTACGGTCAGTCTAAAAGCAAAAATTAAGAAAACGATGAAGGACATTTAAGAAAGGGAAGATGGAACCGCCTCTGGCAAAATGACGATAAAGGTGGTTCCTTGTTCGGGGTGGCTGCTGACGGTAATCTCTCCTTGATGAATTTTGGCGATCTCTTGTGCAATGGCCAGCCCTAAACCAGCCCCTCTCTGGTTGCCGGTTTCGGTGCGGGTGCGGGCGGCTTCGGCACGGTAAAATCGTTTGAAGAGGTGTGGTAGATGTTCCGGCGGGATAGATGGCCCATTGTTGTGTAGTGTGATGATGACGTTTGGCGATGCCGACGCTGCCTTGAGTGCAATATCGTCTCCGATTGGTGTGTATTTGATCGCGTTGTCTAGCAGATTCAGGAAGAGTTGAATGAGCAAATCGAGCTGGCCCCAAAATTGCAGCTCTGGGGCGATTTTTGTGTGGATTTGGATGGATTTTTCTTGCGCTAACGGCCGTATTTGGTCTAGTAGCGCGTTAAAAAACTCATCTACCAGGATAGCTTCTGGGGAGAAGTGCTGCTGATCCTGTTCTAATCGGTTCAGGTATAGCAGGCTGCTGCTTAAATGAATAAGCCGCTCCACCTGTTGGGACATTGCTTGTAATGTTGTTTGGTACGCTTCTGCCTGGCGAGGGCGACTGAGCGTGACTTCTAGTTGTCCCTTTAGCGCCGTGAGCGGCGTACGCAATTCATGGGCAGCGTCCCCGGTAAACTGCTGCTCCCGCCGAAAGGCTGCCTCTAATCGGTCTAGCATGGCGTCAAACGTTTGCGCCAAACGGCCGATTTCATCTGCTGGCCCCTGGTGGTGAATCCGCTTGCCTAAATCTTGCACGCTGATGGCTTGGGCCGTTTGGGTCATGCGGGCGATTGGGCGCAGGGCGCGCCCTGCCAAAAAGTAGCCGCCTAATCCAGCCAGCAGCAGCGCCAGCGGCAACGCTAGCAAAATCTGGTTGCGAAAAGCGGCCAACGTCTCTTGCACGGGTTCCAACTCTTGCAACACTTGTAGCCAGCCTGTTTGCTTACTGTTTGGCAGGTCAAAAGGCAAGTTGTAGCCTCGCCACAAATCATCTTCGTCTGTAAGCGTAAATGGCCCGGATTTGGTAGGCGGCGCAAGCGGCACATCATCATCGCGGGTGAATTGGTCGAGCAAATCCCCCTCGTTGCTCAGGAGGCTGATGGCAAAATCGTCGTTAAGGCGGCTAAGGGTTTGGCCGTTGGGGTTAGACTGGAAGGTGAGACGGCCGTCTTGTAGTACAACCATCACCTGCGCTTGAACAGCTGCTAATTCCAAAGCTGTATCCACCTGGTTAAAGAGATTGCGCTGGAGCTGAAAATACAAAAATCCGGCAAAAAGCAGCAGCAGCAGCCCCAACACGGCCAAATACCAGAGGGTGAGACGAACGCGGATGGGCAATGGAAACGGCCGTTTCACCAAGAGTTACTCCTCATTGCGTAGGCAGTACCCTACGCCGCGCACGGTGTGGATGAGGGATGGCTCCCCTGGCTGGTCAAGTTTGCGGCGCAGGTAGCCGATGTACACATCTACTACGTTCGATTCGTTGTAAAAGTCAAAGTTCCAGACGTGTTCACCAATTTGGGTGCGGCTGAGTACCTGGTTGGGATGGCGCAGCAAATATTCCAGCACGGCGTATTCGCGGGGGCTGAGGTCAATGAGACGGCCGTTTCGCTCTACAATATGCCTTGCGGTATCCATACGTAAATCTGCTATTTGCAAAATGGTGTCCGTTTGCAGCGGTGGGCGGCGCAGCAGCGCCCTTACCCGCGCTAGCAGTTCCGGGAAGGCAAATGGTTTTACTAAGTAATCATCAGCCCCAGCATCTAGCCCTTCGACCCGATTGTCTACCGTATCACGGGCGGTGAGCATGAGGGTGGGTGTTTTGTGGCCGTTGCTGCGTAAGCGTCGCAATAGCTGAATGCCATCCAGTTCGGGCAGCATGATGTCTAGAATGAGCACATCATAGTCAGCGGCAAGGGCATAGTCCAAACCTTCCCTGCCGTCTTGAGCGACATCAACAGCGTAACCAGCTTCGGTTAATCCCTGGCGCACAAAATTGGCAATGGTGGGTTCATCTTCAACAACTAAAAGGCGCATACCGTACAGTTTAGCAGAGGCAATTAAGAAAATCATGAAGGACGGCCGTCTCATTTTTTGCTACACTCGGCGCATGAAGGTTTGGTATTTGTTATTAGTGGTTGGTTGCTGGTGGTTGGTGGCGTGTGCTTCGCAACCCGTCCCGCCAACGGCATTGGTACCGCCGACTTTTGTGCCGCAGCCGCCTGTTGAGCCAACCGTGACGGGAAGCAGTAAGCAGTTATCGGTGGTCGGTAATGAGCTAGAGGCGACTGCTACTGCAACCCAACCTGCTATGCCAACGCAGACGGCCGTTCCACCCACAGCAACCTCACTACCAATCCCCACGCCAGACCCATATTCCGATTTGACGATTGACGTGCTGACGGCACGGAGCTACGGGGGTGGGGAGTTAGATATTATTGATATGCTGGAAGAGAACGACACGTTTACCCGCTACCTCATCGCTTATCCCAGCGACGGGTTAACCGTGTACGGCTTCATGAATGTGCCCAATGAGGGCACCGATTTTCCGGTGGCGTTGGTGCTGCATGGCTATATCAACCCGGCAGAATATGACACGTTAGCCTACACTCAACGCTACGCCGATGCGCTGGCGGAGGCGGGTTACTTTGTCATCCATCCCAATTTTCGCAACTATCCACCGTCAGACGCGGGACCAAATCCATACCGGATTGGGTATGCAATTGATGTGCTAAACCTGATTGCCATCATCCGCGAGCAGAGCCAAGACCCGCTGGGCTACCTGCGGCGGGCAGATGAGGATCGCATTCATTTATGGGGACACAGCATGGGTGGCAGTGTGGCTTTGCGGGTGCTAACGGTGAACAATGAACCGTATTTGCGGGCGGCCGTTCTCTACGGAGCGATGAGTGGCGACGAGCGACAAAACTATGAGAAAATCCTGGTGTGGTCTGGCGGCGCAACGGGGCCATTTGAATTAGCCGCCAGCGACGCCCAACTGGGTCAAATTTCGCCTGTCTTCTTTTTAGATCGCATCAACACGCCCATCAGCATTCACCATAGTGAGGCAGATGAGGTCGTGCCCATTGCCTGGAGCCAGGATTTGTGTGAGCGGCTGCGGACATTGGAAAAATCAGTGGAATGCTATACGTACTATGCCACGCCGCATACCTTTCGTGGCCAGGCAGATGAACTATTTATTGAGCGCGTGACCCGCTTTTTTGATGAAAATTGATTTTTGCCACAGAGGAGGAAGGAGTTTATTGGTCTGAAACGGCCGTTTCTAAATTTGGGTTTAGCTCAAGGGCAGTGGCCAGGGCAGCAGCAGCGGCCGTTTCATCCCCCAAAGCTGTGTAGGCATAGCTGCGGTAGAGGTAAGTTTCTTCCACATTTTGGCCGCCTTCGGTAGAGAGGATGGCATCGGAGAGGGTGAACACATCGGCGGTACGGCCGCTTGCCAAATATGCTTCATACGGTTCAAACTGATACCACAACATGCGCCACGGCAGCCCAATGGTGCGCGCCTGGTCAAAAGCGGCGGCGGCACTCTCTGGCAGCGACGGATCACCGATGAGGTTTGAAAGACGAATTAAGCTGCTGCCGAGATTGAACCAAGCGTAAGGATTATCTGGTTCGGCAGTCGTCAGTTCCTGATTGGCAATGGCTGTCTGCGACCACATTTGCACCGGATCATCAAATTTTGGCGGCAACATGGCCAAAATTTCAGCTTCATCTTGTGGTGGATAAACCAGAATGAAGGTGTGGTTGAACTGCTGCCAAAATTCGTGAATCGTTTCGTAGCTGTCGCGCCGCCCGCTGCCATCCCACGGCCCCAAAAAGGTGTCCAGACTAATGAACTCCTGGCTGACATCATCGTAGCCAACCAGCGTCAGATAATGTCCCATCCACCCTTCCCAGGCGTTGGGGTACAGTCCTTTTTCGATGATGACGGGGTAGCCAGCAGCGATGAGCTGCTTGAGCAGCGGCACATCCCCACCCACAAAATACCTAGCCTGCATTGGCGTCTCTTTGTTGACATAATCTACTATTTCCCACGGACTCACGTTGCGATCATCGTAATTTGGTTTGATGACGTCACCCACGTCTAGCTGATCTACCTCAACGCCGTGATACCCTAGCGTAATGGTGAGGTTTGCCGGGCCGCAGTTGTTGAATTTTTGAGGGATGATATCAATATTTTCCAGGCGAACGGCCGTTGGTAAAGGCGTGGCGGTAGGCGGCAAGGGAGTGCTGGTCGCAGTTGGTTTTGGGGTGGGAGACTGGAGATTAGACTCTTCGGTTTCACTCAGGGAAGGAATTTGAGATTGGGGCGTAAAGGTGGGAACCAGGGTTGCCGTTGGTGAGGCAGTCACCGTGGGCTGAAGCTGTTCTAACTGATCACTGATCACCGATAACTGTTCCGAAGGGTCGCTTACAGCGACATTACTGTCTGCCCTCACAGTTGGCGCAGGCAGTGCTGTTGGCAATGGCGTGGCCGCCAAATAAAGAAGCTGATCCGGCACAGCATTGGGGTAGCGTTGATAAGCAGCCAAGATGAGGCGCGGGTAGACTAGGTAAATACCTATACTTCCCGCGACAACCAGCCCTATCAGACCCAACCACAGTAGCCGTTTGCGCGTCATGCCACCATTGTACTTGAGAATTTTCATCACGAATCACACGAATAATCAAATTTCACGAATCTATCATTCGTATCATTCGTCAATTTGTGACATTCGTGATTTGCTTTTAATGATCACGCTGGCGTATTTTGCGGTAAACTTGAAAGATGGCTCCCTTTTCAGAATCTACTGCCGAAAAAGTGAAGCGGCTCCGTCAGGAACTGGATGAGGTGCGCCGTGAATTGGCTGAGGCGGAAGCGGAGCTGAACAGCCAGCTTGAGGATGTGCAGGCATTTGAGTTTCGCTTTGAGGCACATGTGGGGCAGCTTCTGGATCAGTTGGCAACGCTGGAATCCGAAGTGGACAGCTACCTCACACGCATCAAGCTGATGCGCCACCAGCAATCATTTGCCAACTCAGACGCTGCCTTTGATCCGGTGGAGGAGCAGTTTCGGCAAACGTGGCAGCAGTCGTCGGAAACGGCCGTTTCCAAACCACCACCCCCGCCACCAGCCGCTACCCAGGCCCAGCTCAAGAAGATGTATCGTCAACTGGCCCGCCAATTCCACCCAGACCTGGCCCTGGACGAAGCCGACCGCCAATATCGCACCGACAAAATGGCGGCGATTAACGATGCTTACCAGGCGCAAAGCATGGTGGAGCTAATGGCCCTGGCAGAAGAGTTGGAAGCACACCAAAGCCAACGGCAAACTGAACAGCCACCAGATAAGGAGATGGCCCAGGCGCTTCAGGAGGAGATTGAGCGGTGTCGCCGTCGCTTACGCAGCCTGGACAATGAGCTGCAAAATTTGCCCAATCGCTCGATGGTAGATTTGGCATTGAAAGTGAAGCTGGCACAGCGGGAAGGACGGGACTTGCTGGCAGAAATGGCAGAAGAGTTAGAGCGCAAAATTGCCCGCAAAACGGCCGAACGAGACATGCTCCGTACCCAATTCAACAATTTGTAAGCCCGCTAACCTGCTAACGGTACAAACTTCCTCTGGTGAATACGGCCGTCTCATGCCAAAATGAAGCTACAAAAATTAATGAACTACCCCGCCGAAAGCAGCAGGGTATCAAATACTTAATAAGGAATCTTTTCGCCACAAGTGGCGGGGTATTCAATCCCTTTAGGGTAAACAAACAAGAGGCAGAAGTATGTCAAAGTCCGCAGAAACTGAACTAAAGCATCTAAAAATGTCCATCCGTTACCTCATTGGCCTGCTGGAAGAAGGGTCACTGGTACCACGTTATGATGAGGCCACCCGCCGGGAAATTGGCGTTGTCTTGCAGCATTTGCTGCACAAGGTGGAAGGCTTACCCAACGGTGTACCCGAAAATTTGGTGATGGGAACGGCCGTGCGCGCCCTGGTAGAAGCCGCCACCGACCATGATGAAACCGCCCACCAGGAACAAGCCGATGCCCTGGAACGCCAAATGTGCGAAGCAGAAGCCTGGGCCTCCATTCATGGTCATCAGCTAGAGCCGTGGGAACAAGTAGCTGGCTCTGCGATGGAATACCAGACCAATTGTGAAATGTGCGGCGGTTTTATCTACGTGAGCCACAACAGCAACTACAATCTGCTGCTAGAAACGTGCGAACGGATCAAACAAGAATGAGTGTTTCTTTGGATTTGCCCTGAATCATCGCAAACTTGCTTGGCGTATTCATCTGAATCAACTAACATAGATTGACAGATGATGGCAACAGGCGAGAATGAGTAGATGATAGAAACCGAAACCACCTGGGACGATAGCGGCTACGATTGCGACCATTGTGGCGGGCAAATTCTAAAGCGAACCGATGTAGAAACCGGGCAGCCCGCTCGCGTTTGTTACCAATGCCAAGCCTGTGGCTGCCAGTGGAAGCTTAGCGGCGATGTAATGCGAATTGGCAGTATGAATAGCTGTCGCCGTGCCCAGCGCGTTCGATCAAAATCCCAAGCACAAACCAGCATAGACCCAATCAAGCTGCGGCTCATTGTAGTGGGAACCATTCTCTTTTTAGGCGCAATTATGTTTGTTGGTGGCATCACCGCCATTCGCTTTTTGGTGCCGATTGGCATTGCCGTCTTTGTTTTTTGGACGATTTACCAGATGGGCAAAGAACGTATGTGGTGGTAAGCAAATCGCAGATGGCTATTCAGAAGAGGCGAACAGCAAAACTTTTTTGCTTTTTCAAGCGGGAGGCAACTTGAAAAGGTGGATTTTGTCCAAAAGGGAAACCTGGTGGGGACGATGGCTGCCGTTGCTATTAGCGATGGGGGTCATTTTTTTTGCCTCGCACCAACCCTCTGCGGATTTACCGGATTTTGGACTGTGGGATTTAGGAGTGAAGAAGCTAGGGCATTTTTTGGCCTACGCGGTGCTGGCGTTGTTGGCGTTTCGGGCGGTGCTGGATTGGCAACGGCCGTATCTCACCACCTTCCTCATCGTATTCCTGTACGCCCTCAGCGATGAATTCCACCAAACCTTCATCCCTGGCCGCAACGGCACGCTGGTGGATGTGGCCATTGATATGACTGGTGCGCTTACCTGCCTGTGGCTGTTACAGCGGCGCAGCTAGACGGAGACGGCCGTTTCGCTCCATCGTTGAACCGGTCATTTCCCTGAACATGACATTTGTCACCCACCATTGTGGCATAGTTACACTTCTGTAAAGACCCCCTCCAAAGTAAAGTTGGCACAGGTTTTTCAGGTCTTGTCGCCCTGAATGGCTTTCAAACTCTCTAGCCAGCATTGCATCAACTTCGTATTGTAAGATTCACTTTTCAAAAATTTTCCACCTTCACAAGAACGCTTTCAGGAGGGTTCCCATGCGTCGTTTTGCTCGTCTTTGTGTTCGTGCTTCCAGCTACCTGCTCTTAGTATTTTTTCTGCTTCAGTTCACTTCCCTTGCTTCAGTAATCGCCCAAACAGACATTGCCAACGAAGAAACCGAACCCGTCAAAGTTGTGCCGCCTGCAATGGCCTATCAGCCACCAGCAGATGCCGACGAAATGCGCGACTTTGCCCCGGTAGATGCCGAAGTGAGCACCTTAGATGCAGAATTAGATACTAAAGCCGCCACCACCTTCGATGAAAACAAAGACAGTTTGGTAACGATTGGCAACGAACGGATCGGGGTCTTTGTGGAAGAAAAGACCTTTGATGAAGGTGTCTCCCTGGAATTTACCGAGGCAGATGTGCCTAAGCCTGTGCTTAGCAGTTCAGAGGACGATGCCAAAGAGCCAACGCTAACCATCACAGCAACCAATACCATTTCCAATCCGGTTGGCAATCAAGACCTCATTCGTTTCCAGTTGGATATTGTCACCACCGCTAAAGCAGATGTGGTTTCAGATTTCGAGAAACCGGTACGCATTGTTGTGGACTTACGGGCGCTGACCAAAGAGCTGAACCCTGTTTACAGTAACTTCTATCTGGCCTACCAGGATGAAGAGAATCCCAATCTCTGGCATGAAGTCCCAATTACCGTTTACCAGGAAGATGGTCTTATCAGTGCAGATGTGTTGCATTTTTCTAGCTGGGCAGCTGGCGTACGTCCTGAAAGATGGAACCCAACCTGGACACCACCGGCTATTTCGGAGTTTAGTGGAGCGGCTACGTTTAGCTATCCTATTGAAGTCCCCCCTGGCCGTAACGGGATGCAGCCCGGTGTGGCCCTTTCATATAGCAGTCGGGCGATTGATGGCTTAATTAGAGATGCCGAAGTTGGGCCTATTGGTACTGGCTGGTCATTGGCTGAAACGAGCATTGTTCGTGTTGGTGTTGAGCTAAAGTTCAATGGGGCAAACCCATATACGCATCATCAGGAAAAATTTCGGCTAACGCTCAATGGAACTGGCTATGAAATGCTGGGATCAACTACGCCTGGAATATGGCAGGTCAAAGATGCGCCAGGCATAAGGATTACACGACACTATGATAGCTCCCTGAGCACTGATGGATTGTATTGGGTTGTTCACATGCCGGATGGCACACAATATCGCCTGGGCTATACCGATGAAGCGCAGGAGTTCCAATCGGTTACAAATGGGGCCTATATTCAAATTGATGGACACGAAGGTGATGTCAATAACAAATCTGCCATTGCTTGGCATGTGGATACGGTGACCGATCCGTTCGGTAACCAGATGACCTACACTTACAACACGCGCACGATAAATGAAAATATTGAGTATTTCGATTCGAACAACGATGATGAACTGACAAGCTTCACCCTAACAACGCGCTCCTCCCGCATTTACGCAATCGAATATAACTATCCTGATCGCGTCACTGGCACAATTGACCATACCGTTGCTCAGTTGACCAGCACACCTGGCTCCAGGATAGAGTTTCGGGCAAGCAGTGGGGATACAGGGGGCACTTATAACAGTAATCCAATCACTAGCATTTATGTTTTTCATGGTAATAGCAGTAATCCGACATCTGAATACCGCATCAAAAGCGAGAATCGTGCTGTTGATAGTCCCGGTTGTATCAATCAGGATCTACAGCCCAATGAACCTCGCAGAAGTAACACCCATGTTGTCACTGAAATCCGCCGTTGGGTAGATATCAATGGAAATCCTGCAGATAACGATCCTGGGTATGCTTTGCCGCCAACAACATTTACCTATACGCCATATCGCCATAAGGGGAGTTCTGAAAATGTGGGCTGTTTCTATTTTTCCTATCTTACTGGATACGAGAATGGGTATGGTGGATCTGTAGAATTTACTTACGAGCGAGACAATCGGGTTGTTGGGTCATATGAATATCATGGGTATAACAATTACACCTTCCCCAGCATTGGCTTTAACTATGTGGTTACGGCCGTTACTAGCAACGATGGCATCAATCCAGACATTGTAACGGAGTATTCATACGATAGACCCTGTTATGGACAAACTGACGGAAATTTTGTTGGCAGTTATCAGAATCCCATTCATTGTAAAACGTCGGATTCGCCAGTTTACGGAAATATTGTCGGCTTCCATAAAACGACGGTCACCACGAATGATTATAGTGGCAATCCGGTGAATGTGAAGCTAACAGAGTTTGAGCAAGTTGTTAATCCAGGATCGGATTATACCCAACATCCGGCTATTGGAAGACCCTTGCAAATTGATCTCTTTCAAAGTAACGGCTCAACATTGATAAGCCAGGCGAAACATACTTATGTCAGCGAATCTATCGGGGGAATTAGTAACTTCTTTACCTATACAAGCCAAACGACAAACGAACAGTTTTATAATGGCGGTTCGCCTTCTATCTCTACCAAAGTTGAATACGAGTACCAGACTGGCAATCAAGGGGGGGCGCAATATGGCAACCTGACTCATATCAAGGAATATGATGGTGCGACTGCTAGCACACCCTACCGCACAACCCGGCGCTGGTTCTACCCGAATACAACAGATTGGTTTGTCAACAAGTTGGCGGCAGAAGCACTGTATGAAGGTGACTCTTGGACTGAAAAAACTGGTCAATGGATTTTTTACGACGGCAGCGCAAACCATACCACACCGCCGACTCAGGGCTTTGTTACACGTACACGGTCTATGGAAACGATTAACTGTAGTGATGTGCCTGGTGGTGGCGGAAGTGGCTGTACTTACGCTCGGAGAACCATTGACACCGAAATGGAAATGAATCCAGCAGATGGGTTTGGCAACGTTTGGAAAACAACAACATACAGCGATTATGGATACCGAACATTCAACAGTAGCTGGTCAGAGTTAGTCAACATATTGCCAACAGACGGCCGTACCACCACCATTGACTACGACGCAGATTACAATCTTTACCCAGTCAGTGTGGAAAATGATTTAGGGCATGAAACGGAATTCGACGTGTATGGTTTCAAGGATGTCAACAACACGCTGGTTTCACTCGCTGGCTTCCAGCTTCAGCCTGGCTTGCTAGCAGTGGTAAGAGACCCCAGCGATTTGGAAACCACCTATGAATACGACCCATTTGGCCGTCTATACCAGGTATATGAAGATGGAGACACACAGGACTTAGACGACTTGGACAGGTGGGATGGCGATCCAGCCATGCGCTACCGTTATTGGGACAATAGCTGGAACGACGGCAGTCAAATTTGGGGAAATCCCTCATCGCCAACCAATAAGCCTTTTGGTATCTCCGTACACACCCGTCCAAATGTATACACCTCTTCAGGCGAATATGTGATGAAGCATATGACCTACTATGATGGTTTTGGACGCCCCATCCAGGAACAAGAATATTCCGTTGAGGTTGATGACATCACGGGACGCCGCACCATTGTCACCACAACGGCATACAATGCGCTGGGACAGGTAAGCTGTGCCACGGTTCCCTATGACATCTCAGATGCCCAGGCAACCTGGCCTAATAACAACTTCCAGACTGCAGCCTGCACCAGCAAAGACCACACCGCCACCACTTACGATGCTCTGGGACGGCCGTTAGTCATCACCGCCCCAGATGGCTCCACCACGACCAATAGCTACGATATCTACGACACAATTACTGTAGATAGCTTCACCGTGTTGAGCAGAGTGCAAACAATAGATGCCAATGGTCAGGGTATTCGTCGCTACTCTAATGCCAGAGGGGAGCTGGTGCTGGTACGGGAGTTAACCGAAACCAATAATTGGTATGCAGACACCCGTTACACATACGATTTACAAGGTAATCTTGAGCTTGTCAAAACCAGTGGCCCAACCAATTCAAATCCAGGCAACCCGCTGCGGGAAATTGAAATGAGCTACGACGACTTTGGTCGCAAAGAGAGAATGATAGACCCAGATATGGGGCAATGGTTCTATGAATATGATGCCGTCGGCAACCTCATTCGCCAGAAGGATGAGGCTGGCAACGCCCTCTGTTTCTATTACGATGAGCTAAGCCGCCTGACGCGACGCATTGTAGACAGCTCGCCTGGGGACGATGTTTGTCCTGACATTACCAGTGCCCCTACCAACGGCAGTTTCCACCTGGCTAGCTACAGCTACGTAGACACTGCCCCAGGAATCGGGCAAATTGAGACGGTTGAGTGGGGCTCCAATCCTGACCTCAACAACGACGTGTTCACCTACGATTCTTTGGGTCGCATGGAGCAGCAGGACCGGATGATCAACGGCCGTATCTTCACCATGCAAACCCTCAGCTTCGACGTCCTACATCGCCCCTTGCAAGTACAGTATCCCAATGGGGAAACGCTCACCATGACCTACGATCATGAGGGTGTGGATACCTTGCAATCCAACCTGGACAGCTCTGCAATGGTCGGGGCCGTTAAATATAATGCAAGGGGGCAGCTGGAATACCTCGACCGGATGCACACCTGGAACCTGGATACCGATTTTGAATATTATGACGCAGTTGAAAACTTCCGGCTGAAGAACATCATTAACGGCACGGAAACGACAACGACGCCTGACACGGGCGACAATCGTCCGGATTTCACCTACACTTACGACAATGTGGGCAACATTCTCTCCATCGAAGCCGCCACTAAAAATGATGGCTCCGATACCCAAAACTTCACCTACGATAATCTGTACCGCCTGGAGACAGCAGAGGGTTTTGGCGATGCCACCAATGTGCCAAATTACGAATTCACCTATGAATACGACATATTAGGCAATTTAACCGACCGCATTGACGACCTTGATGGCAGCAACACCCTTGATTATTCCTACAGCAGTAGCCATCTTCATGCAGTTGAGGAGATTGTGGTTGGTGGCGTTATTACCCATACATTTGGCTATGATGCCAACGGCAACATGATTAGCCGGAATGATGAGAGCGGAGATTATACTCAGCTCTTTGATGTCGAAAACAGGTTGACGGTGGTCAACAAAGATGGCGTAGGGGTTACTACTTTTTATTATGATGCCTCCGGCCAGCGGGTCCGAACCATCGAGCCGGATGGCACCATTATCTATACGCCGTTCCCAGGCTACGAAGAGGAAGTTACCTCAGAAGGCTACCATTGGACCTTTGACGAAGGCAGTGGGGCAACGGTTGGTGACAGCTCTTTCAACCAGTATGACGGCACCCGCCAGGGGCCGCAGTGGGCCACCGGATATCATGGTCAGGCACTGGATTTTGATGGCGTTAATGATTATGTATCTTATCCAGGCTCAGTAGATGTCGTTGGGGGCATGACGGTGAGTGCCTGGGTAAAGCCGGAAACAGCACCAACGGGGCTGGGGCGTCTGATTGTCAGCACCTATGATTGGCACAGCGACAGCAGCCAGCGACGAGGTTGGTTCTTGGGCGATACCTGGGGCAATACCGACCATTTCGCCTTTGGCGTCTATGATGACGAAGGCAATTTGACCGAGCTCATCTACAACAACTTCTTTAGCGAATACGATGATCAATGGGTTCACGTCACGGCCGTATACCGACCCGGCGAGGCCCTAGAGCTGTACTTTGACGGCACGCTGGCCGACAGCACAACCAGCAACGTACCCCAACAGATTGGTCAATCCCATCTGTTTAAGATTGGGGCCCGTGCTGACAACACAACTCAGGGATTTTGGGATGGGCAGATTGACGAAGTGCGAATTATCCCTCGTGCGTTGGATTCATCGGAAATCTCCGGCCTGATGTCCGCTAGCCTGCCCGGCACCACAGGCAGCATCCTGTTAGCCGAGGGTGGCAGTGGGGTCGCCAGCAGCTCTGTAGCGGTTGGGGGTCTCAGTCGCCAAGCTGACAGCGACCTGTTGACGATGACCCTGGTGGGTCTCTTTGGCCTGCTCCTGCCCGTGGGGGCGGTTCATCTAGCCAGCATTCCCCAGAACCGGGTGTGGCTACAGCTGCGCTGGCGGCGACACCGCTTGCTGGTAGGCAAGGTCATCTCTCTGGTGAGTTTGGTGGGCTTGTTGGCCAACAGCGTCTTCCTGGTGCCGGGGGTACAAGCTGCGCCCGTAGCCGCACCTATGGTTGGTCCGGTGCAATCCCCGTGGGTGAGTGCCGACATTGGCACTGTGGGGGTGACTGGCTCGGCCGATGAAACGAGTGGGACCTTTACATTAGATGGGGCGGGAGCTAACATTGCCGGTACGGTGGATGCTTTCCACTATGTTTACCAGAGTTTATCTGGCGACGGCACGATTACGGCCAATGTGGCTTCCCTAACCGGTGGCGGCAGCGCCCCCAGAGCGGGCCTGATGATGCGGGAGAGCCTGGCTGATAATTCAGCCCATGTCTCAGCCGTGGTGCAGGGTACCCGCATCCGGGTGCTGGACAGAGCCACGACGGGTGGCAGCACCACCGATGTGCAGGGACATTCTCAGGGTGCGCCTGAATGGCTGCGGATTGAGCGGAGTGGCAACACCTTTACCCTGTCACGGTCGAATGATGGCAGTAGCTGGACGGTGATGCAGACGCGGACGATTACAATGGGGACGACGATTTACATTGGCATGGCGGTGACGGGCAACAGCACCACGACGCTAGCAACAGGAACGTTTGACAATGTCTCGGTCTCTGGCAGTGGTGGGCCAACGGCAACGCCCACGAATACGCCAACAGCGACAGCGACACAGTCGCCCACGCCAACGCCAACAGCGACGAGTGTGGGACCTACGCCGACACCAACCAGCACCGGGTCGCCAACGCCGACGCCAACCAGCCCACCACCGACTAGCCAACCTGAGGTGATTGTGCAGCGGACAACCTATTCCATCGTTGGACATGCGGTCTTTTTGCGGGTTCGGACATTGGAGGATGGTCTGGAAGTGAGTAGCGAGATGTATGCGATACACTCTGACCATTTGGGCAGCACGAGTACGTTGAGCCATTTGAAGGATGACGGCACGGCGAACCGGGTGTTGGATTCTCGGGCGTTTTACTATCCCTTTGGGGGGTATAGATATGCGCCGACGGGTGATTATACAGACCGAGGGTACACGGGGCATCTGGGTAACAACAGTGGAGGCAACGACATTGGGCTGATATACATGAATGCGCGGTTTTACGTGCCTTATATATACCGCATGCTCACACCGGATACGATTGTACCCGATCCGGCCAACCCGCAAAGCTATAATAGATACAGTTATGTGGAAAATCGCCCTATTAATAGCATTGACCCCACAGGACACTTTACTTGTCAAATTGGCAGTGCTGGAGAGGCGGCTGGAATCACAACAGCCGATTGCGAAACATGGGTAAATGATGCTTTATCAATTTTAGAGCTTACAGAAACTGGGGCTCAAATTGTTGATGCTTTTTGGGCAGCTGATGCTGCTGCTGGCGAAGGGGGTCTAAGAATTGTGGTCGGCGGCACTATTTTTGTGCCGGGTGCGATCTCAGCGGATATGGTTGTTGGAGCCGAGATAAATATAAATGACGCCCTCAATAGTGAAGCCAATTTTATAGGTGAAACTATGTATCTTAGGCCTGAAATGATTTTGAGTGATCCATTTGATCCATCAAACTGGGAGCTTGATGGTCTAGCTACGTTTGCCCATGAAGCTATACATGCAGTTCAGGGTTTTTGGAATGCCTTCTCTTTGTATGGAGAAGTGGAAGCATATTACTATGAGTATCAGCTTGTAGAAGAATTCAATGCCCTTATTTCGGACTATAATAGTGGTTTAACAGAAGGAGATGAAGGATATATGCGGATGCTATATCAACATCCATTAACACAAAGAGCGGGTGAATTGGATTCTCCATGGAATACCCCTCAAAATGTAAGAAAATTTCGAAAAAATTATCCATACCATCCAGTTGTAGGAGCCTTACCCTGGGCTCCCTATACTGGGGGGGCATTTCCCTAAAAAATTATGAACAACAGAAAATATTTTTTGACTTGGTTTATTTTTTCCCTTTTGGTTGTTGCAGGCTGTCAGGGTAGCATCAGGAACTTGCCGGAAGGTGTAAGTTTTTTTAGGACTGAGATTGCTCTTGCCGAACTGGAGTGGTTACCAAATAATTTACAAATAGTTGGGACATCTCCAGCTTTACCACTAAGTGGGATAAATGTTGGACGAAGCCCCAGCGAAGTCTATGTTTGGGATTCAACATCAAATAATCTAAACCAAATTAGTGATGAAGCTTTTTCATATTGGAGCGGGCATCCTGTATGGCATCCTAATTTAGATTTAGTTATGTATTTTTCGATTGATGAGTTCGGGGAAGATTATAAATTAGGTGCTATCGATTCAAGCGGAAATATCATTATCAAGTTGGATGGTAAAAATGCCGATTGGATTCCAAACAAGAATGAAATACTTGTCAATAGAATAAGCCATTTATCCTTGTTTGACACTGAAACCCAAACATATCAGACCGTGTGGCGCACAGAGAAAGGATGGGGAATATCCGAGGTTGCAGTGTCCCCTAGCGGCCAAGAAGTAGCCATTTTGATATCAGATGGTTCACCTGTTACACACGTTCTCGTAATGAATTTAAGCCAAGGTGAAGCACAAAAGATATATGAAAGTCAAATGAATATAAGCCAAATTAGTTGGGGGGGCAGCGGAAATGAGTTGCTATTTCTCACAAGTGGAACCTTTAATGAACTATGGGCAATTTCAGTTGACGGTCAATGTATAACAAAGCCTTTTGTGTTTGGATACGAATTTGAAGATGTCACTTGGTCGCCAGATGGGGAGGTAATTGCGGCATCTACTAATGATGAGGTAACTGGCATATTTCTGCTAAATACGAATAGTGATTTAATTCAAGATTGGTTGACTGCCAGGTCTTGCCAGTTATGATCTCCCTGCTCTGGACAGGTCTTCACACTCGCGCCCCTGCCCCTGCTGCGGGCAGGTCTTCTAAATCGCGGGCTGTGGCCGGGCGTCTTCGCCGTGCCACTTTTCTGGTCTGTTTGAGGGTGGCAAAACTAAGAAGCTTGGCCTTTTTTCCTGACCCCCACTAAAATCGGTTACATGGAAACGGCCAGAATCCAGGAGGGGGCAGGTGTTTACTATCTCACCTTTACGGTGGTCTATTGGCTACCTGTATTCGTAGCCGCCGAGCCGTGCTTCATTTTCACCGAAAGCCTCAACTACTGCCACCAGCACAAAAGTTTACGTATCAATGCCTTTGTTATCATACCCACCCATGTTCACTTAATTGTCTTTGACGCCGATTTTGATAATGCGCGTCTGAATAAAACAGTGACGGCGATGCGGCAGTACACTGGGCGGCAGTTGGCCAACTATTGTCATGAGAAAATGCCTGCTGTTTTCGGGCAGGTGATTGGTTCACCACGCCGTAAGGATCGTGCCAACCAGTTCTGGCAGCAGAGCAAACATCCGGTGGCTATTTGGTCGGAGGCGTTTTGGCGGACGAAGTTTGATTACTTGCACGACAATCCGCGCCGCAAAGGGCTGGTGCATGAGGCGGCCGATTGGCGATTTTCTTCTGCAGCGTATTGGTTGCGCGAGCAGGTGACAGATTGTGATGTGAAGTTGACGGGCGTGGCGTGGTAGTGGGTAATTGAGGAAAGGCGACGCGGCCAGAGGCCAAGCCGCAGCCGGGTGAGGTTTTGTGCTTGCCGAAGACCGCTCCGCAACGGGGAGTGGAAGCGTGAGTTTTACCCTGTCACGGCACGGCCATGGGGATGCGGTGCTGCTCAATGACGGATTGAGCCACACCGCCAGCCGCTAGCCAGGTGCGGTATTTTTCTAGCAGCGTGACGTTTTCTGCTGGCCAAACGGCCGTTGGTTGCGGCACAGGACAACCATCTGGTACAGGTGAAATCTTGTTGCCCTTGTGCAGGGCTCGGTCGTACCGCTCGGCAGCAGTTTGGGCTTGTTTCTGCTTCTTAGCCATGCTGCCACCCCACCAGTTGCTCGACAGCGGCGTAGAAATCTGCCTTCACCTTGGGGTTGTTAGCTGCCAGGTAGGTTTCGGTGGTGGCAATCCAGGCATGACCCATGAGCTGCTGAATGCTGGTAACGGGGACGTCGGCACAAACAAGGTCGTTGGCGAAGTTGTGACGTAGCTGGTGGGCTGTGATGTGAATTCCAGCCAGTTGACGGTACCGCTCTAGCCGCTTTTGGATGCCGATGGGAGCCAGGGGCTGGTGGCGGTAGTTGAGGAAAACGGCTCCGCAGGCAACTTCAGCCCGTTCGTCCAAATACCGTCGCAGGGCAGTCTCAGCTTGATTGGAGAGGTAAACCGACCGCTCTTTGCTGTTCTTGCCCATGATTTGTAGCCGGGGCTGGGCTTCGTTCAGGTACAAATCTTGCAGCTGCAAACCTGCTACCTCGGAGATGCGGAGACCGCACCTTAACATGAGCAGAAAGATGGCTTGGTCGCGCACAGCTTCGATGACCTCAAAAAAGGCGTGTAAATCTGTCTCTGGCACTGCACGAGGCAGGCGACGGGGTGTCCGCAGGCTGTGACGTTGCGGCAGCACCGGGCAAAGTAGCTCAGGCTCTTCAGCTTGCAGGAAGGTGTAGAGCGATGTAACAGCCGCCAGACGGCGGTTGATGGTGGCCGGGTGCAGGCCACGCTTGTTTTGTTCGTTGATGAAGTCGTCAATGTCGGTGATTTGAATTTCGGCTGGGGGTTTGTCGCCGACGACGGTGACAAACTGCTGTAGGTCACAGCGGTAATCTTGCCAGGTGTGTGCCTGGGGGTTGCGGCGGCGAACCCAGTTGACAAAGCGGGTGATTTCGTCCAACATATTGTGCCTCCTATGGCGTGAATGTAGTTGTTTGGTGTGAACAACAATTCTACGCATAGGAGGCACCTAGCTCTGTGCCGCTATGGTTTCATGAATCTGGGTATATATAAGTGGTCAACTCTTAACCGCTTTGCCAGTGCAGATACCATTGTACCAGACCCCGCCAACCCACAAAGCTTCAATCGCTACAGTTACGTACTCAATAACACTTTACGATACACGGATCCGACTGGACATCTTTCAGAAGATGAGATTAGAGATTATTTTGGATACGAAGCAGATGAAAACATAACATTGAGAGATAAAATGATAGGAGCCGGATGGCAGGACTTTCTTGTAGATTGGTTGCTTAATCCAGATACACATTTCGGTGATGTATTCGTCTATGATGGGGCAGAAAATACAGCGATGCTGGTTTTGTTTGAAGCCCACTCAGCGGATTCTGGCATTTACGAAGGCGGTTTTTATGGTTTAACCGGAGAAAGACTTGGAAAACAGGTTTCAAAAAGTAACATCAGCTTGGTTAATGATGATCATCCTTTGGTGATTCAACAAGAATCCCTATATAACAACAATTGGGAAACTTTACCTCAAGCATTTGGATCCAATGGCACACCATACTATAGGCCTACAACATATCTCGATCTTAATGGTTTTGATATAACTTTTGATAGTGTAGGAGCAGGTGCTACTATTGGTGGAGCTGCTTGTCTTATTGCAGAACCGTGTGGAGCTGTCGTGGGTGGAGCTCTTACCATTGTTGGTGTTGGTGCTCTTGCGGTAGACTTATTTATTGAGGATGAACCTTGGAGTACTAATTACCCGGTTATAATGCAACCTCAAGTAAACATCCTTGGACAACTCGAATATGAAAATATAAGACATAGTCATTTGACTGCTCCAAATGGAGTGTACGAGTAAGTTCAAATGTTAATTTTTGAACATAAAAATCTGCTAATTGCGATAAGGTACAATAAATGAAGAGTAATACAGTCAATTCCCTAGCTTGTGCTTCTTGCAAAAAACCATTGGAAGCAGGATATATCTGGCTTTCTGCCCAAAATGCAGAGCTTAGATGGCAAATAGATAAACCAGATCTTTCAGCTTGGCGATTTTGGAGTATGTCAAAAGGAAAAAAACTATTAAAATCAAATGTCCGTCTTTTCCCAAAGACTCTTCGCAAAGCTTACCGTTGTGTCGAATGTGATTCTTTGACAATTGAACACATTAGTAAAGAGTTTACATCTTAAGTGTGCACGACCACCTTGCTCGGAGCAGGTCTTCATAATTTTGGGAGCTGTGGCCGGCCTCTGGCCGAGCCACTTACCCCGCCCGTTTTGGGGTCAGTAGGTCAGCGGCACTCAAGTCATGCAACCGGGCTGGTGGAAATGTGGATAACTCTACGCTGCGCTCCGAGTTACCCACAATTCCACAGCCCCTACGGCGACGGTTGTGCCACCAACGGCAATGCCAACATCCACGGCTCGTTAACAACCAAAGGAGTGGCAGTTTCGTTTTTTCCATTTGCTAAAGCCGCTAGCCGCTGTTGCAACTCTGTGAGCAACACCTGTTGTTTGTCGGTTAAAGGCTCTTTTTGCAGGCCATCTACCAGCGTCAGCAAGTGGCTTGTTGTGCCATTCGAGGGTGAATCTCCCATACCTTCCTCTCGCGGCAACTGGTTCACCAACCGCAGCTCCACCATTTCCATCGCCGTGAAATAGTCCTCCGCTACCGTTTCGTTGTGAATCTGAGTGTAGATGAGCGTCGTACTCAGCCGCTTGTGCCCCATGAGTGCCTGGATGGTGGTGATGGGGCAACCTGCATTGACGAGCTGGGTGGCAAAGGTGTGCCTGAGCATGTGGGGCGTCACCTTGACGTTGGCTCGCTTCCCCGCCGCCTTCATCCGGTTGCGAACTAGCTCATCTCCTAGCGGTGCATGCCGGTAGAGGAAAAGATGGTCGGTGGTGCCCGTGCCGCGCTTGGCCAGGTACGCTTTGAGCGTGGCGCAGATGCGCTCTGTCAGGTAAAGGGTGCGGTCTTTGAGCCCCTTGCCGCCTCGAATGACGATTTGCTGGTTGGTCAGCGAGAGGTCTTTCATTTCTAAGTCCATCAGTTCCGCGCCTCGGAGACCCGCCTGCCACAGCAGGTAAAAGATGGCTCTGTCCAAAAGCGCATTCCGCTGTCTGGCCGGGGTGTTGGCAGTGGTGACCCGCCGCTCAACCACCGCTTGCAGCCGAGCCATCTGCTCGTCGGTGAGAAAGCGGGGCAGGTCGGCGGGCTCGCGTAAACCCGCTTGCCGCAGCAGGGCTTGGGGTATCTCATACTCCCGCTCCTGGAGAAAACGCAACGTGGCTTGAAAGGCACGAATGTCCAGATTGATGGTTTTCACGCTGTAGCCCGCTTCCAGCTCGTCGTCTATGAAGGCATGGAGGTGGCGACGCTGGATGTCGGTCACGCTGTCAATCTCATCTGGGTAGTTGGCAAACAACCAACGCCACAGCTGGGTGTGGCTGCGCCAAAAGTTGATGATGGCACCCTTCATCCGGGACGGCCGCCAGTTGGCCTGCCGTATCTGCTGGTATTGGCATAGCTGGTAGGTTAACCAGTCTGGCAGCCCTGCTTGGTACCGCTTGAGGCGAGGAGCCAGGTCGTGAAGCGTGTCTGGCAGTTGAGCAACGCCCCGTTCCTGGTGCATAAAGCGGCGAAAGCGATGATGAGCGCGATGGGCCATCTCCAACCAGCGTTGGCTCACCTGCTTGGCCTGAAGATAGTCGAGGACTGGCTGGAAACCTGCTTCCAAGTCTAACTTTGCGTGGGGCTGTAAATGGTAGCCTAGAATATGCCCGGCAATGGGCAGGTAAAAGCTCTGGATGCTGACCAGTGAGGCGTTGTCGGCGTAGAGCCAGAGCAGATACCGCTCTAGCAGAGCGACGTTTTCGGCAGGCCAGGCGTCTGGTGGTTGGGGTTGGGGGTAGTTGGGCGGCAGTTTGGACTTACGGCTGTTTTTCAGGATGGCACTGTACCAGTCGGCGGCGGAGTCGTATTTTGGCGTAAAGCTCATGCGGCCACCGCCTTGGCTAGTTTCGCAGCCTGTTTTTCATCCTCTGTTTCTGGCTCGTTGTCACGCAAGTCCACATCCATTTGCCACTGGTCTAGCTGCTCGGCGGCGGCGTAGAACTCGGCCTGTACTTTCTGGTCGTTGGCGTCCAGATACCGCTGGGTGGTGGCGATCCAGGCGTGTCCCATTAGTTTCTGGACAGTGGTGACGGGCACGCCTGCGCCAACCAAGTCGTTGGCAAAGCTGTGGCGCAGCTGGTGGGCGGTGAGCTGTACCCCGGCGGCTTGGCGGTAGCGCATGAGTCGTTTGTGGATGGCGGTTGTGCTGAGGCCGTCTTGTTGGTAGCTGAGGAAAAGAAACGTACTGGGGACAGAGGGGCGTTTTAGGAGGTAGGTGGCAACGGCCGAAAATACCTGCGGCGACAGGTAAACGGTGCGCTCCTTGCTGTTCTTGCCAAAAACATGCACTCTTGGCGGTGCATCTTCCAAGAACAGGTCATGCAGTTGTAAGTTGGCTACTTCTGCAATCCTGAGACCGCAGCGCAGCATGAGGAGAAAGATGGCTCTGTCCCGCACGTCCTCGATGACCGCAAAAAACTGCTGCTGCACGTCCATGGGCACCGACCGGGGCAGCTTTTCTGGCTTCCGTAGAAAGTGCCGATGGTCTAGCACCGGGCAAGCAATTTTGGGATTGTCGTCAGCCAGGTAGGTGTAGAAGGCAATGACGGTAGCCAGGTGGCGGTTGATGGTGGAAGCTTGAAGGCCTCGCTCGACGAGCATCACCAGAAAGTTGTCAATGTCGTGAATGGTGACGTCGCCGGGGGGCTTGTCACCCGTGACGGTGAGCAGCCGATTGAGGACGTGGCGGTAATCTCGCCAGGTGCGGGCTTGTGTGTTGCGCCGTCGCACCCAGTTGACAAATGAATGGATTTCGTTGACCATTTTGGTGCCTCCTATGGGGTAGGGATAGTTTTCTGACAAAAACCATTCTACCTGTAGGAGGCCACAGTTTATGGCCTGCTAGGGTCAACGGGTGGTTAAGAGTACAGGGTCTTATATATACCGCATGCTCACACCGGATTCCATTGTACCCAATCCTGCAAATCCGCAAAGTTACAACAGATTCTCTTACGCCTACAACAACCCCATAAATTATTCCGATCCATCTGGGCATTATGCAGTATGTTTCCAACAAGGCCGAGCAACAGATGATGAAGTGACAGCTTTAAGCCAGATTTGTCAAGAGCTTGCAGACTCAGGTGCTTTTGGTGCAAGTGGCGTTTATGAAGTCTTTGAGAATACAGAAGACGGTGCCATAGAAGCTCTAGAATGGCTTGCAATGATGCTAGGTGAAGGAGGCGAGCTCTATGGTGTTGATGAGCCTTTCGTCCTAGTTGGGTTCAGTTGGGGAGGGGGAGCAGCACTTGAATTCGCCAAATTACTCGACGGAAGAATCAACATTACCATTGATGCATTAGTGACAATAGACCCTGTATTGTCAGGGAGAGAAGAGTTTGGTCGAGAATTTGTTGATATTCAAAACGTAACAATCCCTGAAAATGTAGACTCGGCGTACAATATTTATGCAACGGAGGATGCATTTGGGATACTCCGTCCTTTTGATCAAGGTGAACAGAATATTGAAGGGGCATTAAACGTTGCAATGGCAGATACAAACCATTGCACAATTGCCTATGAATCTTGTGGAGGTATTGTCCCTCAACAAGAAAGCAGTGACTCCCCTATTAACCAAACGACTCTAAGTTATGTGAAAACATGGCTCGACTTCCTATCCTTTTCCGGAGAGTGGTAAATTATGTTAAAGACTATTGCTGTCTGGCTCAAAACTAGCAATCCCTTCAATAATCTTCACTTGACGCGGAACAGGATCGTTTTTCTGAACCTTCTATTGTTAGGATTTTGGTTTGTTGTTTTTTACTTTTTTAGTTTTCTCATATGGGAAGATCCTGGGTTCCGGATAAGATATCCGCTCAAATGGTTATTATGGCAATCTGTTGCTGTATATCCCCTATTTATAATTTTAGGGGTGATAATTACATTTGTTGGAAAATTTAGAAAACAGCATCGTCTATTAAGATATGGAATAATCGTTCCTTTAACAACGGGAATGCTGATTATTATTTTTGCAATTGCAATTTCGATACTCAACTGACTGAGCCATTCACGCTACAGTTTCCCCTTGCTGGGGACGGGTCTTCACGGTAGGCTGTGGCACGGCGTCTCGCCGCGCCACTTTTTTTGCCTGCATGGAATGTAATGGAGCGGGAATAGTTTGGATGGGAAACGGCTTTATCCACCTAACTTGTGCAAAAAATTTGGAGGATTCGCGTTAGCAAAGTAGGCGGCGCGGCCAGAGGCCGTGCCGCAGCCGGGTGAGGTTTTGTGCTTGCCGAAGACCGCTCCGCAACGGGGAGTGGAAGCGTGAGTTTTACCCTGTCACGGCACGGCCGTTTCCACCGGTTCCCTATACTCTGGATTGGCGCGTAACTCAATGGGGCCAAAAAGCGCGGGTTGGCTGGCTAAAATTTCTTGCCGCTTGATCAGCTCCAGCACGGCCAGCAGCGTCACCGAAATCTCCAGGCGGCTTGTGGTGGCAGAGAGCAAATCGGTGAAGCCAAAGGCACTGTGTTGCTTAGCGCGCTGACGCAGACGGCCAAGTTGCCCCTCGATGGTTATGCGGCGCGGCTGCACGATGGCCACGCTTTCTTCCAAATCCTCTACTCGCGCCAGGGCATTGCGAACGGCCGTTAACAACGAATCCACCGTCACCCCGCTCATATCCAGTCGCCCTTCCAGCTTGGGCGGCGGCGCAACCCGCAGGTAGGTGCGTAAGCCCTGTTCTTCCCGCGCCTGTAGCCATTGAGCCGCCTGCTTAAACCGCTTGTATTCCCGCAGTTGACGCAACAGCGTCTCAGCCGGGTCTTCTTCCTCCTCACCTTCGATGATGACGGGCGTTTGGGGCAGCAGAGCCCGACTTTTAATTTGCACCAGCCGCGCCGCCACCACCAGAAAATCAATTAGCTGCTCGATCCGGTTTTGCTTGAGCTGTTCGATTTGTTCTAGATATTGATCGGTAACTTTAACCAGGGAGATGGCGGTAATATCAAACTCTTGTCGCTCGATGAGGTGGAGCAGTAAATCCAGGGGGCCAGCAAAGCTGGGGAGATCAATGGTGTATGGGCGAGACATGCGCCCTATTGTAGCTCGGCGTCTACAAAACGGCGAAAGCGGTGACGATTAAAATAAAGAGGGAGAGGACGAGAACGGCCGTAAAAATAAGCTGCTGATCTTGCTTTTTCTGGGCAGCTTGGCGTTCCCGAATGTCCTGTAAACGCGCCTGTTCTTTTTCTATTAGCCCCGTCATGCGTCGCTCAGAATCTGCCTTTTCTTTTTCCTTGAAAAATTGAGCTTCGCGCATCTGTTCATCCAGGCGGCTCATGGTGCTGTGCTTGTTATGTAAACTAAGTAGCTGGAAAATGTCGAGTGCCGCGCCACAATCCTGACAATATTCTGCCCCAGCCCAATTTCTGGTATGGCATCGTTCGCAGGTTCGGGTGAGGGCCGTGCCACAAGTGTGGCAAAAGCCGCTGTCCACTTTGTGGTATTCGCCACAATTGGGGCAAACGTGGCCATCTAGCAAAAGGTGACTGCTACAAGCAGGGCAAGAAATTTGCTGTCCTTGTTCTTTTAGATTGATGGGATGTGTGCAGCTGGGGCAAGCCAGTTGAACCAGAATGTCGTCGCTCATGTTGTCCTTTTTGATAGCACGTCTTTATAAAAAAAGTATAAAGATGCGACTACGAAAAAGATACAGGACGAAAGTATCAAACGACCTTACATTCAGGTGAAGTTATTCGCTTTTGTTTTGGCTGGCAAGTTTTTGAATGGTTTGTACGACGTCTGGAAAATCAAATGGTTTGGGCAGGAATTCGGCTCCGATTTTTTGCAGGCTTTCCTGACTGGGCGCCGGCCAGGCGCTCACGAGAACAAACGGCCGTTCTTCCCCCAGTTCCCGCAATTTCCCCGCCAGCTCCAGACCGGTCATTTTGGGGAGGCGAATGTCAAAAAAGAACAAATCTACTTCTGCCAGTTCCGCATCATCTACCTGCTTTAGCAAAGCTTCAGCACTCATGAAGACAGGCTGAACCTCAATGCCAAACAGCCCCAGGCCGCTTACCAATAGCTGGGCAATGCTTGGCTCATCTTCCACATAAGCAATTTTTACGGTTTCTTGCAATGTATTGTTCAACATCTAGACCTCAATTTAACATTTAAAAAATGATAACTATTCACGTCCCTGAGGTGACAGTCACTTTGTTAAGGTCTTCAATTTGGTAAAGCCTCTGAAGAAAGTGACTGTCACCTGTATAGTTACAAAAAATGTGCCACCCATCATAACTGATTCACCGATTTTGACGAGTGAATGAATCGCAAATTCATTTTCTGTTAGGAGAAAAAGGCTATAGGTTCGTTCACGAATTACTTTTGTTCAGGAAACGAACCCCAGGGTTTGACCGTTTACCGAAACTCAAAAGTTAAAAACGGTCAAACCCTATGGCTCTGGATTGTGCCGCAAAATGGGCAGGTATTGGGTGAACACGGGCAGATCTGCCCATTGGGCAAAGAAGGTGGGAGCCGTCACGCCGTCGTTTACCAGGGTGGTGATGGCAATGCGTTGGGGAACGGCCGTTCCCGCCCGCGTTAGCACCAATGTCACCGTTACCTGCGCGGCTACGTCTAACGTGCCTTCCCAATAGAGCCGCCTGTCGCCCACGGTGGCGCTACCTGCACTGCTGCCCAGCGTATCGGTGACGATGTAGAAGCTGTTGGGCAAGCTGACGACGGTGGAGATTTGGCCAGAAGCCGCCAGACCCACATTTTGCAGCATCACGGTGGTGGTAAAAACGGTGGCGGCGAGGGGTTGGTTGGGAACGGCCGTCATTGCAACCAAAATGTCTGATGCCTGCACCCAGCTTTGGGCATGGCGGGTAAATGTAAGATCGTGCCGCCCATCGTGCAGCAGTAGCTCATTTTCAATCAATTCGCCTGATGGCAGCAAGCCGCCGGGCGTGGCTTGGTAAGTGATGACGTGGCTACCGCCGCTGGGCAAAGCTCCGCTCCAGGTAAGCTGCCGCGTGGCAGCATTATAACTTGCCTCGCCCGTCACAGAATTCAGGTCAATTTGCAGCCAGGGAGAAAGTGTATTGGTCATCCAGACGGTGTTGCTAAGGCCACCATCGCTTTGGCGGATGGTAATGGCGTAGGTGCGCGGCTCGCCTACATTGCCCACCCGCTGGTCTACTGTGAAGGTCGAGTCGCCCAAGTCGCTTAGCCAGCCGATCACCTGGTTCATCGCTTCAGCCTGGCGGGTGGGGGTGATGGTTTCAAAAGGCACTGCCCAAAAGACGGCGCGCCAATCGTCGCCAGCGGTGGCCGTACCGGCTGGGAGCGCCCTGTCGCTCCACAAAAACGGCTGGCTGTGGTCTGCGGGTAAGATGCCATCGCCGTGATTTTGGTAGGGGTCAAACGTGAGCGGCAAGGGCAAAATATCTGCAGCGTTACCGTAGCCAATGAGCCGCGTGGGATCAATGGATTCCAGGTAGCTTTCTACGCCAAAATAGTGCTGCGCCAGCGGCGTGTGGCGGTGGTAGTACAGAAAATCCTGGCTAGTGAGGAAAAGCCGACCGCCTTGAGCCAAATAGGCTTCCAGTGCCAAATTTTCGTCGTAGGTGAGGGGTTGGAACCAGTCGTAGCCGGTGTACCAGATGACAAAGTCGTACTGGTTGAGCAAAGCAAGCGGCGGGCCGTTGCGCGACACGGTGGCATGTTCAGTGTCCCACACGTCGTAAGTTAGCCCCATGCTGTCCATCGCCGCGGTTAGTTCAGCCGATTGGTCGTACCAGCGGTCGTCGTCCACGAAGAGGATGTTGCCGGGGGCGGCGAGCTGCACGGTGAGATTGGTTTCGTAGGCTGGGTTGTTTTGGGAAACGGCCGTTACCCTTAAACTCTCCACCTCACCAGAATCCAGCTCAGGCGGCACCTCGATGGTGAGGATGGTTTGCCCCCCCTGGCACGGCCCCAGCGTCACCGTTTTGGTGACCAAATCGGCTTCCCACGCCGCGCCAGAAATGGTGAGCGTGAAGGTGTCGGTGAGCGTTTCGCTACGGTTGAAGATGTCAACCGTGTACGCCATTTGCGTACCGGGGATGGCGAGTTCGTCAATAGTGTCAGGGAAAAATTGAACGCCAAACTGCTCACGCGGCTGGTTAAAATGGTCGAAGCTGCGGGCCAAAATGTCGGCGCGATCAGCCGCCTCCGGCACGCCTTCTAGCCCAAAACCCAGGTAAACCAGCTGGAACGGGGCGCAATACCCAGCCGTGAGCCCAGCAGCCTGGCCATCTTCAAACAGAAAAGCGGGGTCAGATAGCAGTTTCAGGCGCGGATCAGAAATGTCGGGGGCGGTTTGGTTGTTGCTGCTGCTGCCGCCGTTGAGCGTAAAGTTGAGGCCGTTGAACAGGGAGTCATCGCTGCCGGAGATGGTTTGCGTAACGGCCGTTTTGCCCAAATAGCGCGCATTCAAATCCCGATACCACCATACTTGGGTGCTCAAGCCCAGGCCATCGAAATATCCCAGATTTTGTCCGCTGATGAACAGATTGCCGCCCAAACCAAGATAGTCGGTGATGACATCATTGAGGCCCAAATAGCCAGGGGAATCAAGCGGGCTGGACCAAATGACCGCCTCGTACTGGCTCAAAGTGTCTAGTTTTGGCACCTGGATGGGGCTACGCACGGTCCAGGTGTCGAAGCTGTAGTTGATGGCGGTGAGGGCTTCGCGATACGGGGCTGCCTGGCTGCTAAAGTACCATTGGCCGCTGTCTACCAGCAAAATGGTGGGGGCATCTGCCAAAAAGAATGGCTGCACAACGGCCGTACCCTCACCAATCCACACCTCTGCCCGCTGCTGCTGGTAGCCGGTTTTGGTCACAATGAGTTCGTAATTACCGACGGGCAGGGCTGCATCGAACGCGCCGTTGCCATCGGTGAGCAGGGTAAAGGGCGTGCCGACGATCTCAATTTGGGCATTGGGCAGCAGCGTGTAGCCACTCACACTGCGGACAGTTCCCAGCACACGGCCGTTTGGCAATAAATTCACAGCCAGATCGCGGGTTGTTGTTTGGCCATCGCTGACCACGACGTTGCTGACGGTAATTTGCGTGTAGCCAAAGGGAGCGGCAGTGAGCGTGTAACTGCCGCTTTGCAAAATGGCTTGGTAACGGCCGTTGCTATCTGTAACAAATGGCAGCATGGCACCAGACGGAGTGGTAATGGTGATAATGCTGTTGGGGAGCGGCAGGTCAGCCCCCAGCAGTTGCCCGGTTAGCACGCCGGTAGTCACTTGGGGGGCAACGGCCGCATACGCATCCAGCCGCCCCCAGCCGCTGTCGTTGTTGGGATGGGTGGTGGTGAAGGGAACGGCCGTTTCTGCCAAAATCTGGTTCACCTGGGCGCGGGTTAAGCTAGGGTTGACACTCAGCAGCAGGGCAATGGTGCCTGCCACATGCGGCGCGGCCATCGAGGTGCCGTTTTCTAGTCCATACGCCCCATCGGGCCGTGCCGACCAAATTTGCGTGCCCGGTGCCACCAGCCAGGGCTTTGGCTCATCCGTTTGCAGCGAGGGGCCCCGCGAAGAAAACCAGGCCACGTCGTCAATCTCGTCGCTGGCACCGACGGAAAGTACGTCTGGATAACCCGCCGGGTAGCCAACAGTGCCTTCAAATGGGCCGCTGTTGCCCGATGAAAAGACGACCTGGATGCCAGCAGCGTGCAGGGCGGCTACATCTTCTACAAATAGCTCGCTGGAGAAGGGGCTGCCCCAGGAGTTGTTCACCACGTCTGGGGCAAGGGCAACATCGCCATTGGGGGCCAGCAGCCATTCAAAACCACGATGCACGTCGCTTTCCCAAATGAAGCCCAGCGGATCGGCCACGTTGACGGCAATCCAGTTGGCACCCGGAGCGACACCGATGCCATTGTGCCCAACGGCCGTTCCCGCCACATGTGTGCCATGCCCCACGCTATCTACCGGGATGGTGTCTGTGGGGAAGACGGCGTTGAACCAGTTTCCGGCGTGGTCAACGGTGCCGCCCTGGTTGCCCCGATAATTTTCCATCAGGTCAGGATGTTCCCAATCCACGCCTGTGTCCATGATGGCAACGGTGACGCCCCCACCGTCTATGCCCAGGCCGTGCCAAACGTGCGGCGCGTTGATTTTCTGGATACCCCAACTAGCAACCGGGCCGGTTACGACGGCCGCATTGGCCGCCAGCAGCGTTGCGGTGGGAGTGTCGGTAGCACCAATTTTCTGCACGATGACATCGGGTCGTACCTGCACAACCTCTGGCAAATTGGCGATGGCCTGGACTGCCGTTAAATTGCCCGTGGCGGCGATGCTGTTCACCAGCCAGAGGGAACGCACCGCCGTTGCATCATTGGTGGCTGCCAGTTCATCCAAAAGCGAGAGTGCCCTGGCCTGGCTGCTGGCAGCGGTTTGCTGCAGGCTGTCTACCAGTTCCATTTTGGCGGCGGGATTGGTGGGCAGAACGGCCGTCTCCGCCAAATCAGCAATGAAGCGAACGGCCGTGCCATCGGCCAGCGCTTCAAACAGAGCCGGGTCAATTTTGTCACTATTTTGCGCCGCTTCCGCTACATCAAAGCGAGCGGCAGCTAAAAAGAGGGTGGCGATGAGGCCTAACGCTATCGAGACGCTGAAAAAGAGAATGCTGATACGTCGCTGCATGGTAGCCATTATAACCGCAAATCTAGCAATTCAGTTGACCGGTACCATGGTCATATTGTGTTCACGGCATGCCAGGTGGTAAGCCTTGATGTAAGTGCAGTAAGGTATTTTTTTGTGGGGTGCATCACGACAACACAGTCTTCACAATCTAGCCAAAATTCATTGTTATGTATCAGCAGGGAAACGACATGAGCATAGGTTCATCATTCATAATTCATCCTTCATAATTCATCCTTCATAATTCATAATTTTCTTAGGGCAAAATGAATCCGGGTATAAGCATCATCATTCCAACTTATAACAGCGCAGCTTACCTGCCACAGGCCATTAAATCTGTTCTGGCACAGGGGTATGCGCCGTTTGAGATCATTGTGGTGGATGATGGTTCAATCGACGAGACGACCGTTGCCCTCAAACCATATGTAGACAAAGTTAAATACGTCCGGCAAGAAAATAGTGGCTCGGCGGCGGCGCGCAACCGGGGATTGCGGCTGGCAACGCATGAGTTGGTGTTGTTTTTGGATGCCGATGATTTGCTGCTGCCCGACAAGCTGCAGCAGCAGGCTGCTTTTTTGCAGCTTCAGCCAGAGATTGGGTACGTTTCCAGCGGCTGGCAGCAAATTGATGAAGCGGGTCAGGTTCTACTCACGGTGGAACCGTGGCAGCACGCGCCTAATTTGGCATTAGAAGATTGGTTGCAGTACAAGCCTGTGCAATTGGGCGCGATTTTGTTCCGCCGCATCTGGCTAAACCGGGTGGGGGGGCTAAATCCCTCGCTGCGGCAGGCCCACGACGTGGATTTGATGCTGCGTCTGAGTTTGGCAGGCTGCCAGGGCGCGTGGCTGTACCAGCCCACCCTGCAATACCGGCAGCACCAGGCCAGCACCATGCGGAAAACGGCCGTTCAAACCCAATCGGTTTTACAGGTGCTACAGAACTTCTTTGCCACGCCCAACCTTCCCAACCATTTGCGCCAGCAGAAGAGCAATACCTATTTTTACACGCTGCTCTGGCTGGGCTGGCACGCGGCAGTGCATGGGGATGTGGCAACGGCCGTTTCCACCCTGCAACAAAGCCATACATTTGCCCAAAAACGAGCCAACCTCGCCATCGTACACACGGTGGTCGAGTGGCTGTTTCATTTTGTGCAGTGGGAATGGGAAAACGGCCGTACCGCGCCGCTGCCAGACACCATCTGGCCCATTTTTGAGCAAGCTGCGCCAAAAATTACCGTCTGGCCAGAGCTGAAGCGGCTGGCGACATGGTGGCAAGCCGAACAGCCAGCCACCGTGCGCCAAGCATACACGCCGTTCGATTTGTGGCGCATTTTTCAGTCCGGGCTGGATTGGGAGCAGGGCAACACGGAGCTAACGGCCGAACTGATTCTAGAATGGTGGGCGTTGGTCTGGCAGCCATATGCCCACAAGCAATTTGATTTGGCGTTTGCAGGCTGGGCTCATTTTTCGCACTTGGATCAGCTGCGGCTGGTGCAGTTGGTGCGGGTGGGGCTGGCTGCCGAGCCAGACGCGGTGGACAGCAATGCCCTGAGCCAGCTTTGGCAAGATGCCTGCACCCACGGTTTGCGGCTGGAAGATGGATTTGATGAGCCTGCTTTCTTTGCCGCGTTGTCTGGCGTGCGCCCACCGCGCGTGAGCGTCATTGTGCCGGTTTACAACGGCGCGGCGCACATTGTAGAGACGGTGGAATCAGTGTTGGCGCAAACTTACACTGATTTGGAGCTGATTGTGGTAGATGATGGCTCTACTGATGGTACGGCCGATTTGCTACGGCCGTATCGCGGCCAAATTCGGCTCATTCAACAAGAAAACCAGGGCGTGTCGGCGGCGCGTAATTATGGGCTGCGGCTGGCATTGGGCGACTTTGTGCTTTTTCTAGACGGGGACGACGTACTGTACCCAGATAAGCTAGCGCAGCAGGTGGCGACGCTGGAAGAAGATCATTTGCTGGGGGCGGTGCATTCTGGCTGGCGGCTGGTGGATGAATACGGCCGTCCCCTTCGGAACGTGCAGCCCTGGGCGCAGACAGCAACGCTGGATTTGAAAGCGTGGCTGCAATGGAAGCCCGTCTTTCTGGGAGCCATGCTGTTCCGGCGCAGTTGGCTGCAGCGCATTGACGGTTTTCGCTCCGACTTGCGCCAGGCGGAGGACACGGACTTTTTGCTGCGGCTCAGTTTGGCAGGTTGCCGCATGCGCTGGCTAGAAGTGATGACGATTGATTATCGGCAGCACGGGGCGGGCGTGACACAAAACGGCCGTCGCCAAGCCAAAGATATGCTCACTGTACTGGCTGACTTTTTCAGCCGCCAGGAATTACCGCTGCACATTCAGGCGATGGAACCAGCCGTGCAGCAGTACACACTCATCTGGCTGGTGTGGCAGCTGCAGCGCACCGGCTACCCGGATGAGATTGTGCCCTATCTGCGCCGCGCCACCACCGCCAACGGCGAGCATCCCCCCACTATTTTGGCACAAACCTGGCTGGTGCAGTTGGCCAGCTACGGCCGTTCCGAAGGATTACCTTTAACTGAGCTACGCACCTTTTACCCTCACATTCGCACTGCCCTGCAGCTAGAGGACGAGCGCTGGCCCGCCGTCGAGAGAATGCTGGATTGGTGGTTGAACCAATGGCCATTGCTGCACAGCGGTGGCCTGGGTGACCTGGGGCAAGTGCAGCAAGTGGTACATGGCGGCCTGCATCTGGAAGAAGCGGGCCACGTGCGCTCAGCCATTGAGTGGGTGGAGTGGTGGCTGAAGGTGTGGCACACTTTTTTGCCCCACGAAACGTGCGGCGACGGCCACCAGATGAGTTCCTTTTTAGACAAAACCGCCGCAGAAGTGGCGCATCTGGCCAAAGGCTCAATTGTGTACGCGCCAGACCGGGTAGAGGCGTGGCAAATTATGGTCTTTTGGTATCGGGCGCAGGAGTGTGGGTTGATACGGCCGTCCGACAAACATCTCGTTGTCAGCCTGTACCTCACCTACTTTGGCCAATCGCTGCTGGGGCGGCAGTGGCACCGTGCCTGGCAAGGGCTGTGGAAAGCCATTCGGTTTAGTACGCCCAAAGCAAAGGTGGCCTGGAGTGATTTTATTTTGTCAGGGATTGTATATTGGCGAAACGGCCGTGTAGGGAGCACCAGTTGACAAAACCGCAAGAAGAAACCTTCACGCGCACCAAAGTGACCCTGCTGCTCCAATCGGCTCGCTGGGCGCTGGGCGTAACCTGGGGCATTCACAAAGGGCTGCTGCTGGCGCTGACCACTATCACCGTGCTGCACAGCCTGGCACCAGCAGGTTTGGCCTTTGCCGTGCGCGGCCTGGTGAATGCCGCCTCTGATTTAGTGCTAGCAGGGGGTGGAGACAGCGGCCCGCTGCTGTATTGGCTTTCAATTAGTTTTGGCATCACCCTGCTAGAAACAATTGGCGATTTTGCCACCAAATATTTCAATCGTCGCTTGCACGACGAGCTAAACCTGCACATCACCAGCGATGTGCTAACCCACGCCACCAAGCTAGACATGGCTCACTTTGAAGATGTGCGCTTTCAGGACATGCTGGAACGTACCCAGCAAAATGTAGCAGGTCGCTTTTCGCAATTTATCAGCAAAGTGTTGGCTGTTTTTGCCAACGTGGTGCAGATGATTTCGCTCGTTATCATCCTGGCCACCATTGAGCCGCTGATCATGCTGGTTTTGGTAGCCATTGCCTTCCCGTACCTTTATTTTCAGTGGCGGCTGGCCAAAGAGCGGTACCAGATGGAGTTTAACCGCATTACCAAGCAGCGCTGGACGCGCTATTTTGTGATGCGCCTGACGGGGCAGGATTTTGTGCCAGAAGTGAAGCTGCTGCGTCTTGCGCCACTGCTCATCAACAAATTCAAGGCGTTGATGACTGAATTTCGGGATCACAATCAGCAGGTGAACCGGCGCGTTTTTTGGGGAAGCTCGCTGTACGCAACGATTGCGGCCGTTGGCTTTTATCTTACTTTTGCCCGCGTGGTGCTGCGGGTTGTCGCCAGCGATTTAACAATTGGGGATGTGGCCATCTTTGGCGGGGCGATGGCGCGGCTGCGGCAATCGCTGGAGCAGGCCATTTTAAGCACCACCGATGCCCTGGAGCATACGCTGTACATTGCCAATTTGCAGGAATTTTTTGCGCTCGATCCTACGCTGAGTCGCTCATCAAGCGACGGCATTGAGCTGCCTGATTGCCAGGGTGAAGTGGTGTTCCAGGATGTCTCGTTTACGTATCCCGGTACCACAACCCCCGTACTTGAGAATATTTCGCTGCACATTCAGCCTGGGGAAACGGTGGCGATTGTAGGGCGCAATGGTGCAGGCAAAACGACATTGGTGAAGCTGATTGCCCGACTTTATGACCCAATCTGCGGCACGGTGCGGCTGGATGGCGTGGATGTGCGGGCGGTGTCGTTGGATAGTTTGCATCGGCAGCTTTCATTTGTGTTTCAGCAGTACGGCCGTTACGAAGCCACCGTTGCCCACAATATTGCCTATGGTGATTGGGAGAATTTGCTCAACGATCAGTCGAAAATTGAAGAAATTGCACGTCTTGCAGACGCACACCGCATGATCGAAAAGATGCCGGAGGGGTACGAGACACGGCTTGGGCGCATGTTTGGCACACACACCCTCTCTGGTGGGCAGTGGCAAAAAATTGCCATCGCCCGCGCCTTTGCCCGTGATGCGGCTCTGCTCATTTTGGATGAGCCAACGTCCAATTTGGATCCACGCACGGAGTTCCGCATCTTTTCCAACTTTCGGGAGCTGGCGCAGGGGCGCACCACCATCTTAATCTCGCATCGCTTTTCTACAGTAAGCATTGCTGACCGCATTTTGGTCATGGAAAAGGGGCGCATTGTGGAATCTGGCTCCCATGAGGAGCTGATGGCGCTGGATGGGGAGTACGCTACGCTGTATGCCCTGCATCAGCGGCGACTGGAGCGGCAGGCATGACGCTGATCATTTCGGGCCATCAACGGTCTGGTACCACGCTGCTGCGCCGCTTGTGCGATGGGCATCCACAAATGAAGGTTGCCAACGAGTTTGGCTGCTTTGCCGATGTGGGGCTGACGGTGCAGCAGGCGTGGGCAGCACGGTGGGCACAGTGGCGGTTGGTAAACGGCCGTTGGGCGTTCGACTCTAAATTTGCTACCCACCCACGCCGCCATTGGCACAATCTTGGGTTCATGCTGCGCTACTGTTGGCAGCTGGCGCGAATGACTGATGGCTCGGTGACGGCGCAGGCTGTAGCGGGTGCGTTGAGAGCCATTTGGCCAGAAACGGCCGTTATCGGTGATAAGTTACCTCAATACATGCCTCTGCTTCCCCAATTGGTACAAAATGAAGCGTGTCGTGTGGCCATTATTTACCGGGATTGCCGAGATGTCACTAGTTCCTTTTTAGAAAAGGTTCGTACCGTTTGGCGTACCAGAGAATGGGCCACGGAGGTAAATACCGCCGAGAAGATCGCCACGAATTGGGTGAATCACATCGCCTTGATGGAGAAGTTAGCTGATGAAATTCACATCATTCAGTACGAGCAACTTGTCCAGGAGCCAAAGCGGGTGCTAAACGAGTTGGCCGATTGGTTGGAAATTGATCAGGCTGGCTTTAAGCCGCAAACTATTAAAATAAACAGCTTGGGTAAGTATAAAAAGGGGCTCACTCAAGCAGAATTGGCGGAGGTAACGGCCGTTGCTGGCCCCACTATGCGCCACTTAGGGTACATATGAGAGGCATGAGACGTTTATGATTTTGATGATTGGCGGGCACCCCCGTTCTGGCACGACGTTGTTGCAAACGTTGTGCGATTTGCATCCAGAGATGGCGATGACCAATGAGTTTGGCTGCTTCAGCTTTTTGGGGCAATCCTACGGAGTGTATGCCCGGAGTATTTATGACCGCTGGCAGCGGGTTCAGGGCAAGTGGGCCTTTGATATTTCTTATGCTGACCAGGACGAGAAATTGAAATTTAACAATTTGCGGTTTGCACTGCGCCATTTGTGGCGGTTTCGTCAACAGTACAGGGGGGAGGTTACGGCCGTTTCTCTGGAAGCAGCCTATCGCGCCATGTTTCCCGGTGCGCGCGTGGTAGGGGATAAATGGCCCCACTACCTCTTCCGTATGAACGAGTACGTGCAAAATGAGGACTTAAACCGATTAGTGATTTACCGGGACTGCCGGGACGTAACCAGCTCCTTTTTGGTGCAGGCTCGCAGTAACTGGAAAGATGCTGACTGGGTTCACAAAGTCAATAATGCCGAAAAAATCGCGGCTCGTTGGGTGCGCGGCATTGAGATCATGGAAAAACATGCTGATAAGCTGATTATTTTGCAATATGAAGCATTGATGCACGAACCAGAACGCGAGTTAAAGCGCGTCAGCGAAGCCATTGGCGTCGATCCAGCGGGCTTTCCAACGGACATGATCAATCCCAGCAGCATTGGCAAATACCAAAAGGGATTAACGCCATCAGAGCTAGAGACGGTAATGGAGATTGCTGGCCCAACGATGGAGCGATTGGGGTATTTGTAAAGATGGAATTTAGCGTCATCATCCCCACGCGGAACCGGCCAGAGGCGTTGGCAGCTTGTTTGGAAAGTTTTTGCCAACTGGAATATCCGGCTGGGGCATGGGAGTTGATTGTGGTGAATGATGGGGGGGGCGATTTAGTAACGGCCGTATCCCCGCACCTGCAACAATCATTACCGCTCAAACTCATCAACGCGCCGCCGGCTGGCCCGGCTGCCGCTCGCAATCGGGGCGCGGCAGCCGCTCGGTTCGACTATCTGGCCTTCACCGATGACGATTGCCGGGTGACGCCCGACTGGTTGCACCAGTTTTCCGCTGGCTTTGCCCAGACCGGCTGCGATGCACTGGGTGGCAGTTGGCGCAACCCCCAACCAGACCAATTGGCTATGCGTGCTGCCCAATTTTTGGTGGAATTTATGTATGCTTACATGCAAGATGCTGCTGCCAACAACTTAATGCTCGTCTCGAACAATGTGGCGTATCGGCAGGCGGTGTTTACGGCCGTTGGCGGCTTCAATGAAACATTCCCGCTGGCGGCAGGTGAGGATATGGAATTGGGATTTCGATTGTCAGCACAGGGCTATAGCCAAAGTCACTGGTCGGCGGCGCAAGTGTGGCACGATCACAATTTGAGCAGTTGGGGGCATGTGCGGCAGCAGTTTCGGTACGGCCGGGGCGGTCATTTTTTTTTGCAGGCGATTGCAGAGCAGGCACGAAACGGCCGTGTTGTTCAACCCAGCACTGCCCGCAACTTTTATATAGCCCTGGCTGAATCCGTGCAGCAGCGAGGAGAGCCGTGGTCATTTGCCGCTTTGGTTGCGGTAGCGCAAGCGGCATACCGACTGGGTCAATTTTATCAGCGCCAGGCAAGCCGGCTGGCGGCATTCACATCATGAGCGATTTATTGCCCACCTTTTCAATTATTGTGCCCACGTACAATCGGCCGCGTGGCCTCAAGCGCTGTTTGCAGGCAATAGAGGCGCTGAACTATCCACGCGACCTGTTTGAGGTCATTGTGGTAAACGACGGCGGCGATCAATCGTTGGCGGAGATTGTGGCGGAGTTTGAGCCACGCCTCTTTTTACGCTACGTGGTGCAGCAAAACCTGGGGCCTGCGGTGGCTCGGAATCATGGGGCGCGGTTGGCAAACGGCCGTTTCCTAGCCTTTACCGACGATGATTGTGCGCCAGCCTCATCCTGGTTGCAAAAGTTGGCCGTCCAACTCATGGCCGAACCACGAAAAATGGCGGGTGGCTATACCAGGAACGCCCTGCATCGCAACCCATTTTCCATCACCAGCCAGCTTCTCGTTGACTTTTTATACCACTACTACAATCAGACTGAATCACGCGCCCGCTTTTTTACCTCTAATAACTTTGCCGTGGCTGCAGATTTATTTTGGGAAGTCGGCGGTTTTGAAGAGTTGATGTCTTTGGCGGCCGGGGAAGATCGGGAGTTGTGTGACCGCTGGTTAGAGCATGGCCTGGGCATGGTTTTTGTGCGCGGCGCGGTGATTTACCACGCGCACCATTTGCAGCTTTTTTCGTTTTGGCGGCAGCACTTTAATTATGGACGGGGGGCTTGGCTGTACCGTTGGTTACGCAGCCAGCGTAAGGATGGGGTAATGCACCTGGAGTCGCCCACGTTTTATTTCAAGCTCATTAGCTATCCTTTGACAATGGCGCAAGATATTCGTGCTTTCTTGTTAACTGCAATGCTTTTGTTTACACAAACCGCAAATGCCACAGGATTTTTGTTCCAGCAGTTTTCCCGCCGCTCCTCAAAGAAAAAGCTCCCGGTTCGGGAGCCTGTTCAGTAAGTCAGTATTTGATGGGTAGTAAGCAGTAATCAGTAGGTTGTTCCAATTTTATTTAACAACTACACATGATTGTCATGCCTGCGAAGGCAGGCATCCATCTCCAGTTTGAGGTGTGGATTCCCGCCTGCGCGAGAATGACAAATGAAAAGGATTAGAACAACCCCCAATCTCCGCCTGCGCCTTCTTCCATCATGGATGGATCCCACAATTCGGTGCCGATTTCAACGGTAACGCCGCCTTCCATCACTTGGCTGCCAACCATGCGTACCTGCTCGATGATTTGCGGCCCATACGGGCAGAATGGGGTAGTGAGAATCATGGTGATGTTGGCAGCATCGGTCTCTTCGTTAATGTCTAAATTCCGAACGAGACCCAGTTCAACGACATTTAGCCCAATTTCGGGGTCAATAACGCTACGCAGTGATTCAGTCAGTTCTTCTTCTTTTTTAGCGATCATAAGTTCCTCTGTTAGAGATGATTATTTACGAAATAACAGCGATGTCTGCTGGTTGCAATGGCAATGTAAATTGGCAGCAATCGTCGCCGTTTAACATGCAGCTATGTTGCTCTACGGCCGTTCCCAACACCGTCACCATCAACTGCTTATCCAGGGTACAGACTTCGGCGTGCTGCTGCCCCATCGAGATGTACGGGCAGCTGTATTCGATAATTTGGTAACGGCCGTCTTCCATTTTTTCCCATCGAGCCAAAAAGCCTTCGGTTGCCAGCAAATTAACCACATAATTCAGCCGCTCTTCAAAGGGGAGTCCTTCAAATTCGCCAGCCCGTTCTTCCATGATACGCTCGACCAAACTGACAAAAATTTCATTTACTGTGTCAGGTGGCAGGCGGTCTTTTAGCTCTTCCAGCAGGCGATTGGTGAGGCTGAAATATTTTTGTGGGAACAGCTCATGCCCCTTCTCGCTTAAGCTGTAGACGTAATACGGCCGTCCCACCTTCCGCCGCACGCTTTCAACCACAATAAGCCCTTCTGCCTGCAACGCATTAAGGTGATGACGCACCGTGACGGGCGAGATACCTGCTGCTTCTGCCAATGACTCAATTTTGCTTTGAGCAGACGATTTAAGTGCGTGGAGAATGAGGTCTCGCGTACTCTGTTTGCCCTTGCTTGTTACCGATTTCACGATAGAATCCTATGCTTGCTTTTAGCCAGATTTCTCTAAAAATTTGATGACGAAGTATAGCAACACCAGACTGAGTTGTCAATTTGTGATATTTCTATCATATTTATCATAAATATTGACCATGCTGATTGGCTATGCTATAATCGCCCGCGAAATTTGGACATGAATTAAGGGACGTTTCAATAATCAATTTTCACTCTTGAAACTGTCATTTCCGCGAAGGCGGGAATCCACTTTGGCAAAAGAATGGATGCCTGCTTACGCAGACATGACAATTGTAAACCTGTTGCTGAAACAATGTGAACCATCCCAGAAATGAAGTGCAAAAATACCTTTGATCAGGAGACGATAGACCACAATGACAACCGCCTTAGAAGTTAAAAATTTACATGTGAGCATAGGCGATCAGCCTATTTTGAAAGGAATCAACCTGCTGGTAAAGCCAGGTGAAGTTCATGCCTTGATGGGGCCAAATGGCTCCGGTAAAAGCACGCTTGCCTACACCTTGGCTGGCCATCCCGCTTATGAAGCCACCGCAGGGCAAGTTGTGTTTGGTGGTGAAGATTTGTTTGAAATGGAAGCAGATGAACGCTCCCGCGCCGGACTCTTTCTGGCTTTCCAATATCCGGCTTCTGTGCCTGGGGTTACGCTGGCCAAATTTCTGCGCCAAACCATCAACTCCCGCCGCCAGGCAGAAAATCCTGATGACAAGGGCATCTCAATTCCGCAATTCCGCCGCTTTCTAAAGGAAAAGATGGATATGCTGGGCATTGACCACAAGTTTGCCGGGCGTTACCTAAATGAAGGTTTCTCTGGCGGTGAGAAGAAGCGCGTAGAGATTTTGCAGATGGCTACTGTAGAGCCAAAAATCGCCATCATGGACGAAACGGATTCTGGTTTAGACATTGACGCGCTGCGAATTGTGTCTGAAGGAGCCAACCGGCTGCGTGAAGAGTTCAACATGGGTGCTTTGGTAATTACCCATTACCAGCGTATTCTGAACTACATTAAGCCAGACTATGTTCACATTATGATGGACGGCCGTATCGTGGAAAGTGGTGGCCCAGAGCTGGCAATTAAGCTGGAAGAAAAAGGGTACGACTGGCTGCGCCAAAAGCATGGTGCTTTAGAGGAGGCATAAGATGGCAGAAAATCTAGCAAATATTCCAGAAACTGAACTGACCGAAGAAGAAGTTGTTGGTCTGGTAAATCAGGATTATGCGTCCAAGTATGGTTTTGCCGATGAAGAAGATTATGTGTTCAAGGCAGAAAAAGGGCTGGATGAAAATGTGATCCGCGCCATGTCTGCCCGTAAAAATGAGCCAGAATGGATGCTGGATATTCGCCTAAAAGCGTACCAGCATTTTTTGGATCGTCCCATGCCCGATTGGGGGTCTGATCTCAGCGGCATTAATTTTGAGGATATTTATTACTACATCAAACCAGCCGATCGTCAGGGTGACACCTGGGAAGACGTGCCTAGCTACATTAAAGATACCTTTAACAAGTTGGGTATTCCCGAAGCAGAGCAAAAGTTTCTCTCTGGCGTAGCTGCACAGTATGAATCTGAGGTGGTGTACCACAACATTAAGAAGGATTTGGAAGAGAAGGGCGTTATCTTTTTGGGGATGGATGACGGGCTAGCCCAATATCCTGAGCTGGTAAAAGAGTATTTTGCCACGATTATTCCTCATAATGATAATAAATTTGCGGCTTTGAATACGGCCGTATGGTCCGGCGGCAGCTTCATTTACGTACCCCCAGGGGTCCAGGTAGAGATGCCGCTTCAGGCATACTTCCGCATCAACGCCAAGAACGTGGGCCAGTTTGAGCGTACGCTCATCATTGTGGATGAAGGTGCCTATGTACATTACGTCGAAGGCTGCACCGCCCCCATCTACTCCGAAGATTCGCTGCACTCCGCTGTGGTTGAAATCATCGTAAAGAAAGGTGGCCGCTGCCGCTACACGACCATCCAAAACTGGTCAAATAATGTTTACAATTTGGTCACCAAACGCGCCGTCGCTGAAGAAAACGCCACGATGGAGTGGGTAGACGGCAATCTCGGATCCAAAGTGACGATGAAATATCCGGCCGTTTACATGACGGGTGAAGGCGCACACGGCGAGATTTTGTCCATCGCCTTTGCAGGCAACGGACAGCACCAGGATGCTGGGGGTAAAGTGGTACATGCCGCACCGAATACCACCAGCCGCATCATTTCCAAATCCATTAGCAAAGATGGAGGCCGTTCCTCGTATCGTGGGTTGCTCAAGGTAAACAAGGGTGCCAATCATTGCAAGTCCAATGTAGTGTGCGATGCACTACTTCTGGACGAAGCCAGCCGGTCGGACACCTACCCCTACATCGAAATTGAAGAGGAAGATGTGAACATCGGCCACGAAGCGTCGGTGAGTAAGGTGGGTGAAGAGCAGCTCTTTTACCTGATGAGCCGAGGTATTGACGAAGAAACCGCAACTTCCATGATTGTGAATGGGTTCATCGAGCCGCTGGTACGCGAGCTGCCAATGGAGTACGCCATTGAGATGAATCGCTTGATTCAGTTGCAAATGGAAGGATCGATTGGATAGGGATGAATTAAAAATTATGAGGAATATTCTCATAATTCATAATTCTCAATTCATAATTTTGAACAATGACTACTTTTACACGAGACGCAGTTAAAAAATTATCCGCAATGCTGAATGAGCCGGAATGGATGTTAGAGTTCCGCCTGAAAGCGTTTGAGATTTACGAAAACACGCCGATGCCTGCCACTAGCGATGAGGCATGGCGTCGCACCAATATCCGCCGCTTTAAGCCAGATGAGATTGGGCCATCCGTTAACGGTGATGCCGCTACCAGTTGGGACATCCCGGACTTTTTGGGTAAAGAGCTGACTGGTGAAGAGGTGGGCGGCAGTCTGCTACAGATTGACGGCGTGACGCGCCAGTACGAGCTGAGCGAGGCTCTGAAGGAACAGGGCGTGATTTTTTGCGATATGCACACGGCCGTTTCCGAACATCCCGACCTCATCAAGAAATATTTCATGACCGACTGTGTGCAGGTGAGTGAAGGTAAGTTTGCCGCCATGCACGGCGCGTTTTGGCGTGGTGGCACCTTCTTGTACGTGCCCAGAAACGTGCGGGCGGCCGCACCGCTGCACAGCGTCCTCTGGTCTGTAAACGGCAAAACCTTTACCCACACCCTGGTGGTTCTGGAAGAAAGCGCAGAAGCCATTTTCATGGACGAGTATGCTTCTGCCGAGGAAGCGGCTGGGTTGCACAACGGCGTGATTGAGCTGCTGGTGGGCGACAATGCCAACCTGATCTACGCTGGCTTGCAGGATTTTGGCCAAAATATGTGGCAGTTCAACCATGAACGGGGCCGCGTGGGGCGCGACGGCAGGCTAGACTGGGTGACGAGCATGATGGGCACTCGCCTGACCAAAGCGTTCCAAACGCTGGAGTTGGATCAGCCCGGTAGCTGGGGGCGCATGTCAGGGATTTTCTTTACGAACGGCCGTCAGCATTTAGACCTAGATACGCAACAAAATCACAACGCGGGCGACACCGTCAGCGACTTGCTGTACAAAGGGGCCTTGCGCGAAAAATCCCGTACCGTTTGGCAGGGGATGATCAAGGCATTGCCCGGCTCGCAAAGAATTGATGGCTTCCAGGCTAATCGCAACCTGATGCTGGACAAGACGGCTCGTGCTGATTCAATTCCCGGTTTGGAAATTGAAGCAGACGACGTGGCCTGCACCCATGCTTCGGCCATTGGACAGCTAGACCCAGACGAGATTTTCTACTTAATGAGTCGTGGGATTCCCCGGAAAACGGCCGTAGAAATGTCTGTTCAGGGCTTTTTCGATCCGCTCATGCGCCGCATTCCGTTCGAGGGCATCCGCAACCGCATCTTTGACCGCATCGTCGAAAAGATTGGCTAATTTAAATGAATCAAACAGATGATCGCTTCGATGGGTACCGGTGCTTGTGTACTGGGCGAGAGGGATGACTCAACTGATTACCCGATGAGTTGATCATGGCAAACGGTGGCCTTGCCTCTCGCCTACACTTAGGACGGATGGCAAAGCCATCGTTTTTATTTTCTATTCCTCGAATTGTTAAATGAATAAAATGCAGGAGCGAAATTGATAATGAGCGATAAAGGATACGTACACGGCGACGTGCTGGTGACGACTCAGTGGGTTGCCGATAATCTGAATAACACCGGCAAAATTAGGCTAGTGGAATCAAACGAGGATGTGCTACTTTACAGCACAGGACACATTCAAAATGCGGTTCACATTGATTGGGTGGCGGATTTGAATGATGCTATCCGCCGCGACTACCTGGATGAAGAAGCATTTGCAGCCTTGCTCTCTCGCAATGGAATCAGCAACGACACAACGATTGTATTTTACGGCGACAAGAATAACTGGTGGGCAACCTACGCATTTTGGGTGTTCAAGCTGTTTGGTCACGCCGACTGCCGCGTTATGGACGGCGGGCGCAAGAAGTGGATTGATGAAGGGCGAGAGTTGACCAAAGAGAAACCTACCTTCTCCCAAACTGATTACAAGCCCGCTGCCCGCACGGACTATAAGATTCGCGCCTTCCGTGACCAGGTTTTGGCGCACGTGCAGGCCAATCAGCCGCTGGTAGATGTACGCAGCCCGCAAGAGTTTAGCGGTGAGTTGCTACACATGCCAGGTTCGCCACAAGAAGGGGCGCTGCGTGGTGGTCACATCAAGGGTGCCAAAAACGTACCGTGGAGCCGGGCTGTGGCTGAGGATGGGACGTTTAAAACGGCCGTTCAACTCCGCGATATCTACGAAAATGAGCAAGGACTCTCGCCAGATAATAGCGTGGTTGCCTACTGCCGCATCGGCGAACGCAGCTCGCACACCTGGTTTGTTTTAACATATCTACTCGGCTACCCAAACGTCCGCAACTATGATGGCTCCTGGACCGAATGGGGTAATCTAGTGGGCGTACCCATTGAAAATCCATCTAAAAGACGGTAATCAGTTAGCTGGTCACCGATTACCGATTACTGAAATAATGTTAGACGTCAATAAAATCCGAGAAGATTTCCCAATATTGCAGGAAGAAGCATATCCTGGTGTGCCGCTGATCTATTTGGATAGCGCGGCTTCATCGCAAAAACCGCTGGCCGTCATTGAAGCGATGAATCGCTACTATCGGCAAACCAATGCCAACGTCCATCGCGGCATTCACCGCTTAAGCGAAGAGGCAACCAACGCTTACGAAGGGGCACGGGAGCGGATTGCCCATTTCATCAACGCAGCCGATTTGGCAGAAGTGATCTATGTCCGTAACGCCACAGAGGGGTTTAACCTAGTGGCCTACAGCTGGGGGCGTGCCAATTTGCAAGCCGGGGATGAGATTCTCATCACGGCTATGGAACACCACGCTAACATTGTGCCCTGGCAAATTTTGGCAGAAGAGCGCGGCGTGGTGGTACGTCACCTGCCCTTTCTACCCGATGGCACCTTGGATTTGGATCAACTGCCGCACCTACTCACGGAGAAGACGAAACTGTTTAGCTTTACGGCCGTTTCCAACGTCTTCGGCACGGTCAATCCAGTCAAGCAACTGGTAGACGCCGCCCACAAAGTTGGCGCATTGACGATGATAGATGCTGCCCAGGCCGTACCCCACATGCCGGTTGATGTGCAGGCGTGGGATTGTGACTTTCTCGCCTTCTCTGGTCACAAAATGTGTGGGCCTACTGGCATTGGCATCCTATATGGCAAGCGGCATCTCTTGGAAGCAATGCCCCCCTTCATGGGCGGGGGCGACATGATTCGTCGGGTAACGTTAGAAGGCTCTACCTGGGCAGATTTGCCCCACAAGTTTGAGGCAGGTACGCCCAGCATTGCAGAAGGAATTGGTTTGGGAACGGCCGTAGATTACCTCACTGACCTGGGCATGGAAAACGTTCACGCTTATGAGCAGCACATTACCAATTACGCCCTGGAAGCACTCAGCGAAGTAGACAAACTGCAAATCCTGGGGCCATCGGCTGCTCAACGGGGTGGCGTAGCAGCCTTCACCATCAAAGGACTGCATCCCCACGACATTGCCGAATTGCTGGATAAAGATGGCATTGCCATTCGCGCCGGACACCATTGCGCCATGCCGCTACACCATCAATGCGGCATCAATTCATCCGCCCGCGCCAGCTTTTACATTCACACCACCACCGAAGAGGTAGATGAGTTGGTTGAAAGCCTGAACCGGGCTAAAAAGGTTTTCCGGTTATAATCTAAGTAGCCGCGGATTTTTCTGCGCCTCTGGAACTAATCTCAAAAAAATTATGGACGAAAGCATTTACCGCGAACAAATCATAGACCTGTACGAACATCCGCTGAATCACGGTCAGTTAGAAACGGCCGATTGGTCATACGAAGAAGATAACCCCCTCTGCGGCGATGTCATCCGCATAGACGTGAAGCTGGACGAGAACCAGCGCGTTGCCGATGTTGCCTGGAGCGGCGATGGCTGCGCCATCAGCCAGGCCGCCGCCTCCCTGCTCACCGATGAAATCAAAGGCAAAACCCTGGAAGAAGTACGTAACTTCGACAAAGACGAACTGCTAGAGCTAGTTGGCGTCAAACTCAGCATGGCGCGAGTTAAGTGTGCTCTACTCTCCCTCAAGGTGCTCAAGGCCGGTGCCTACGGCATGCCCGACCCAAAAGAGCTTCGCGGTGAAAAGTGAGAGGAATCGAAAGTGTCTGAGTTTGTAAAAGCGGCGCGAGTTGGAGAAATTCCGCCAGGTAAAAGAATTTTCTACGAATTTGATTATGAAACCGTCATTATTCTGAACGTGGATGGCGAGTTTTATTGCATTGCCGATCTTTGTTCACACGATGATGGGCCGTTGGAAGATGGTGCGTTGACGGGACATGCTATTGAATGTCCCAGGCATGGTGCATGTTTTGATGTACGCACTGGGGCTGTATTGGCCTTGCCCGCTACGGCCGCAATTCCCACCTACGACGTCAAAGTGGAAGATGGATTTGTATTCATCGAAAATCTTGACGAATAATACGAACGCAGGAAAATAAGGTTTGTGATAGGGGCGCTAATGGTAGCGCCCTTTTTGTTTGACAGGCTGGAGCAAATTGCCTATATTTAGCCTCCAAAAATTAGAACAAATTTTTCAAAAACGATTCTCTCAGACCTGTCAGGTTTGAGAACGAATTGCTCAAAACAAGTCAGCTCGGAAACCTGACAGGTCTTTTGGGACAAAGCGGAAACAGCATGGAAATTGGTCTGGTAAAACAAGTAAATATTGATTCAGAGGTACGCGAATCGTACCTGATGTACGCGATGAGCGTCATTGTGTCGCGGGCGCTGCCAGATGCACGGGATGGCTTGAAACCGGTGCAGCGGCGCATTTTGTACGCAATGTATGATATGGGGCTACGGCCGAATAGCTCATTCAAAAAGTCGGCACGCGTGGTAGGTGAAGTGCTAGGTAAATATCATCCGCACAGCGACCAGGCTGTTTACGACGCCATGGTGCGTTTGGCGCAGGAATTCTCCATGCGCTACACATTGGTTGATGGGCAGGGTAACTTTGGCTCGATTGATGGGGACGCAGCCGCAGCCATGCGCTACACTGAAGCTCGCCTCTCTAGCATGGGTTACGACATGCTGGAGGATATTGGCAAAAACACGATTGATTTCACCACCAACTTCGATGATTCACTAACCGAGCCAACTGTATTGCCAGCCACTGTTCCCAATTTGTTGGTGAATGGTTCAGTGGGCATTGCGGTTGGCATGGCCACCAGCATTCCGCCACATAACCTGGGTGAAGTGATTGACGCGCTTACTTATATGCTCGATCAGTGGAATCGGCTGGATGATGTGGCATTGCCTGATCTCATGCGCTTTATAAAAGGGCCAGATTTTCCTACGGGCGGGCTGGTGTTCCGCTACCGCGAGAAGAAAGGTGTAGAGAGTGACGCGATTGCTAATGCGTATGCTACTGGGCGAGGACGGATTACGGTGCGTGCAAAGGCCCATGTGGAACAGATGGGGCGCAACAAGTCGCGCATTGTCATTACCGAGTTGCCCTACCAGGCGAACAAAACAAATTTGCTAGGGCGCATTGCAGATTTGCACCGGGACGGCAAGATTGAAGGGCTAACCGACCTGCGTGATGAATCTGACCGCAACGGAATGCGGATTATTTTGGAGACGACGCGCAATGTGGAGCCAGAGGATGTATTAGCTGATTTGTTCCGGCTGACGCCGATGCAGAGCACATTTAGCATTTCGCTGTTGGCCTTGGTAAATGGGGAACCGCGTGTGCTAACGCTGAAACAAGCGTTGCGCGTTTATTTGGAGCACCGGCAAGAGATTGTGCGGCGACGCTCTGAGTATGATTTAGAGAAGGCTCGTAATCGAGCCCACATTTTGGAAGGACTGCTGATTGCGTTGGACAATTTAGATGCCGTTATTGATTTGATTCGGCGTTCGCGGACGGTGGATACAGCCAAAAAGAACCTGATTAAGCAGTTTAAGCTGACGGAAATTCAGGCGCAGGCGATTTTAGATATGCAGCTACGGCGGCTGGCGGCGTTGGAGCGGCGGAAGATTCAGGAAGAGCATAAAGAGATGTTGGTCCAGATTAAATATCTGGAAAAGCTGCTCTCGAAACCGGCATTGATGCGTGAGCTTATTAAGGATGAGTTATTAGCTGTGAAGGAGAAGTACCAGGATGTGCGCCGCACGCAAATTATTGAGAGCGGAAACGCAAAAGCGGTGCTATCGGCGTCTGATTTGCTGCCGGATGAGCAGGTGTGGGTGATGCTTGGCGAGAAGGGAACGCTAGCACGGACGACTTCGCCGGAGATGGTGCGGATTCCGCTAAAGCCCGCGGAGCAGCCGTTTGCTTTGCTAGAAGCCAACACGCAGGATATTTTATATTTGTTTGCCGCAGACGGCCGTTCCGTAAGCCTCCCCGTTTACCAATTGCCGCAAGCTGTGGAGTTGGGCAAAGGAACCCATTGGGCAGACCTGACAGGCTTTACGCGGCGAGACCATTTGGCGGCGGCACAGGTGCTACCAGCGACTGCAACTGGGTACGTCTTCCTGACAACGCTGGCGGGCGTCGTGAAGCGCGTTCGCGTAGATGATTTACCAGGTATCACTTCCTCACCATTTGTGGTGATGAACGTGCCGGACGACGATGCCCTGGGCTGGGCGGAGTTGACCAACGGCGAACAGGAGGTGTTGCTGGCGACGGCTGCTGGACAGGCAATACGGTTTAAGGAGGAGGATGTACGGCCGTCTGGCTTGCCTGCGGGTGGCGTTTATGGCATCAAGCTGGCCAATGAAGCCGATGGCGTGGTTGCGATGTCCGTTGTGGACCCGGATGGTTATTTGTGGAGCATTACTGATAATGGGATGGCCAAAGCCACGGCCATGAGCGACTATCCCACACAGGGGCGGCATGGTCAGGGAGTACGCAATTTGAATTTACCTAAAGATGCGGCCGAAGTGGTTGCTGCGCTCATTTGTGAAGAGAAGACCCAAATTTTGATCACAACTGGCATTGGCTCTACCAAGAAGTTGAAATTGAAGGACACCTACATCGGTAGCCGTGCGGTGAAGCCACGCTCTGTAATGACGATTGGGCAGCGAAACCGCATTATGGGCGCGTTGCGGACGATTGGCCGTCCAGAGGTGGAAGATGAGGTAGATACGGCCGTTCCCCAACAGCTTTCCCTCATAGATTCCCCTAATGGTGGAAAAAAGAGAAAAAAATAAAATATAGACTATAATGACGAGGATCATTTTAGCTAGATTTGCAAAATTGCAGCAGTTGGCCAACGGAGATTTTCACAATGAATTACAAAGATCAATGGGCGACAGACGAAGATGGTAACCAATTTGTCTTTACTGTGGAGATGCAGCGAAAATTGGAGCAGGCTGGATTGCCTATCGAGCCTACATCATTGACAGAGCTAGATTTAGTGCCGGCTGTACCCTCCGCACGTCAGCCGAGCCAAAACGATAACACGTATGCGGCCGCCGCTTCGTCGGGTAATGGAGAAGAGTATCCCATGCCAGACACGATTCAGATTGACCCACAGACTGGCAAATATATCGGCCGTATGAAATGGTACAACAACCAAAAAGGGTACGGTTTCATTATGCGCGGCGGTGGCGAAGAGATCTTCTTCCACAAATCGAATACCACAGAAGACCCCGGAAATTTGCAAGAAGGTCAGTGGATTTTGTATGACGTAGAGGAGACGCGCAAAGGGCCAGAAGCAACTGACATAGAACCCTATGAAGGGGACACTTCTTTATTGGCTTAAGGCGATTTTCCCAATAAAAATTGATTTCTGGGTAAGACTTTTGAAGTCTACTTACTAAGTTAAACAACAACAAGGAGTTCGAATGACAACAGAGCGATTTGGTGGCGTTACCTTAAAAGGAACGCCACAAACTGTGAGAGGAGAGCAGCTAAAGGTCGGTGACAAAGCCCCTAACTTTAAGCTGACGGCAAATAACTTTAGCAGCGTGACCCTGGATGATAGCAAGGGCAAAGTACGTTTGATTTCGGTAGTACCCTCACTGTTTACAGGGATTTGTGATGCTCAAACGCGTCGGTTTAATGAGGAAGCGGCTAGTTTAGGCGAAAATGTGGTCATTTTGACCGTAAGCGCCGATTTTCCCACTGCTCAGGCGCAATGGTGTGGCGCAGCTGGCGTAGATAAGGTGCAAACATTATCTGATCACATGGACATGAATTTTGGCGATGCGTATGGTACGCACGTTTTAGAGAGGCGTTGGGAGCAGCGAGCGATTTTTGTGGTGGACAATGAGGACGTTATTCGGTATGTAGAGTATGTGCCAGAAATTGCTCAACATCCAGATTACGAGGCGGCGTTAACGGCCGTTCGCAATATCACATAATAATTGTTTAACAAAAGCAAGGTAGAGGTCTGGCAATTTAGCCAGGCCTTTTTTTATGCTTTGAGAACGGCCGGTGCCTCTTCTTATCCAAAATCCACCTGTTCGCGGATTTTGTCTTTGACGATGGGCATCTGGCTAAAGAAAGCATTGTAAGCCTGGCTTACTGGGTCATCCTGAGCGTGGAGAAGGCGATCTAGCGCAGCATAGTTGCGTAACCACATTACCCAGATCGAGGGTGGCCCTTCCCCAATGCCCCCGCTGGCAGCTACCACTTCTTTAATCCAATCTTTGCCCTGCAGCACATCGTGCAGTTTACGGGCGTTTTGGCCCTGTTCCTGGGTAAACGGCCGTGGCCATTCAAACTCGACAATTAAATAAATGCCTACACGGGGTTCGCTCATGGGGGTGTCCTTTGAAAATTATGAATAAAGAAGGATGAATGATGAAAATCTTGACCCGTCCATATCATCCGTGTTCATTTACTGTGGTCAGCGCAGTGGGTGAATTGCCTCTGGCTATGCTTTGCGTTGCACAACTTTAATTATGTTGCCATCGGGATCGTGCAAGTCAAAGAAGGTCATGCCGTCAGCGCTGGTTTCCAGGCCACCGGGAATAATTGCGCCGCGTTCCGCGAGTTCGGCGTGGCTGGCAGCGGCATCGGGGACGGCAAAATGGAGCGCATCGCAAGTGCCGGGTGTGCCGCCACCACCACCTTTTGCCGGGTCGTACAGGCAAAAAGGCAAGTTCCCAAGTTGTAGCTGCGCCCAGCCGTACTCTGGCACGCTGAACGATTCTGGCAAACCGATGACGTCACGGTAGTAAGCCACTGATTGTTTAATGTTTGAGACCGGAATTTTGATGAGGGCAATTTCTGGTTGCCAATTGGTCATAAAATCCACCTTTTTTACAGTGAGCGCAAATCATCAATTAGCTGGCCAGATTTTAGCTCTGATGTTCTAAATTTGCAAGTTGCATTGTTTGACTTATAGAGTTTTTCAAAAGCCCCCATTTGTAGCTAATAGGACGCGGATGAACGCGGACGAGCACAGATTAGAAGCAGCTTTCCGCGTCATTTGCGCTTGTCCGCGTCCTAAAATTTCGAAAACTGAAAAGTCCTGGTTTGACTTAGCTCTCCGCGGCCTAAACAGAAAAAATGAAGCAGGTAGTGGTGCCGTGAGCGTACAGCTTGCCGTTGGCATCTACTAGCTTGCCTTCGGCAGTGGCAATGCGCCTCCCGCCGTGAACAATGGTGCCAATGCAGCGTAGTGGCCCGGTGTCGGCCAAAATGGGGCGTACAAAGTTGACTTTCATCTCGACGGTGGTGTAGCCACTGCCAGCGGGCAGCAGGGTGTGTACGGCACAACTCATGGCTGAGTCTAGCAGGGTGGCAATAACGCCGCCGTGAACCGTGCCAAGTGGGTTGTAATGAAACTCTGAGCAATCAATCTCGAAGACGGCCGTACCCTCATCCGCTTCTGTTAAGGCAAAATCTAGCGTTTTGGCAATAGGCGGTTGGGGGAGCTGGCCTTGTATCATGTTGTTGAAAAAATCGAGGCCTGTTTGTTTGCGAGCTGCTTGGGCGGCAGGAGAGGGGTCTTGCCAGGTGTAGGTGCGGGAACGGCCGTTGTTATTGTTCGGTGTCATTCAATTTTCTCCACAATGTTATCTTTTCTTAATCTTTTCTGGGTAAGATTTTATAGGGTGAACCACTCTCTGTCATGGAAAGTTACAATACGAGCCGAAAAAAAGGAAGAGGGAATTTATGAGTGAGACTGCTATTGGTGAGCAAGCTGCAATGTTAGCAAAACAAAATTCGTTTTTACGTCAACATGGAACAAAATTGTTGGCATTGCTTTTCTGGGGCATCTTGGTAGGGGGATATTATCTTTACGCAAATGCTAACGAGCTAACTTTGCTAGACAGCCTTCACCTGGTTGTAAATTTTCTGACAGCGAGTTTGTTGGGGCCGCTTTTTTATATAGTGATTTATGCGTTACGGCCGTTACTATTTTTCCCCGCTACCATTCTCACTTTGCTGGGTGGCTTTCTCTTTGGGCCGATTGGCATTTTGTGGACGATCATTGGTAGCAATGCCTCGGCACTGATCGCTTACACCGTTGGCCGCTACTTTGGCCAGGGCATTTTGGACAGTGAAGAAGAGACGAACCTGATCCAAAAATATACACAACGAATGCGCCAAAATAGCTTCGAGACGGTACTCATCATGCGTCTGCTTTTCTTACCCTACGATCTAGTGAACTATGCTGCTGGCTTTTTAAAGATTCGCTGGCAACCATTTATTTTGGCAACAGTTATTGGGTCCATTCCTGGTACCGTTTCCGTGGTACTGTTCGCAAGCTCGTTTGGCACGCTGGACGAGCTAATGTCTGGTGATTTCCAGATATCGCCACTGACGCTCATCGTTTCCATTGGGCTTATTTTAGTCAGCATCGGCCTCTCCCGCCTTATTAAACGCCGCGAGGCAAGCGAAAATTAGCTGATTTTTTAATTCCTACCTCTCTGCAGGAGTTCGACACATGGCTGCTGAAATTAAAGTTTCCCCGTTTGATGAATACAATGATATTTTGGTTCAGAATGCCCATCCATCTGATTGGCAAAACCCAACGCCAGACGGCCGTTACAATTTGCTTGTCATTGGCGGGGGATCGGCTGGGCTGGTGGCGGCCGTGGGTGCCAATGGGCTGGGCGCAAAGGTAGCTTTGGTGGAGAAGCACCTGCTGGGCGGCGACTGCCTGAATGCGGGCTGCGTACCTTCTAAAACGGTGCTGCGTTCTGCCAAAGCGGTAGGTGACATTCGCCGGGCGGCCGAGCTGGGCGTGCATGTGGGCGGCGAGGTAACGGTGGATTTTGCCGCCGTCATGCAGCGGATGCGGAAAATTCGCTCCGATATAAGCTACCACGATGCCGCCACTCGGTTCCGTGACCTGGGCATTGATTTGTACCTGGGGGATGGGCAGTTTACAGGCAAGAATAGCTTTGAAGTAGACGGCCGTACCATCGAATTTAGCAAAGCGGTCATTGCCACGGGCTCTCGTGCTGCGGCCGTTCCTATCCCCGGTTTGGCCGAGGCGGGCTACATCACCAACGAAGGCGTCTTTGAGCTAACTGAGCTGCCTCGTCGTCTGGCGATTATTGGGGCGGGGCCAATTGGGGCGGAGATGGCGCAAGCGTTTGCCCGCTTTGGCAGCCAGGTGAGCGTGTTCGATTTGCTCACCACCGTCGGCGGTTTGCGTGACCCCGAAGGCATCGCCCTGGTGCGCCGCGCGTTAGAAGCCGACGGCGTGCAATTTTATTTGGAAAGCAAAGCGGGCAAAATTGAAAAGGTAAGGGACGAGAAAATCATCCATTTTGAATACGATGGTGACGCCCATACATTGGTGGTGGATGAAATTTTGCTAGCGGCGGGCCGCCAACCCAATGTGGAAAGGTTGGGTTTAGAAGCGGCTGGGATTGAATACGGCCGTAAAGGTCTGGAGGTAAATGAGCGGCTGCAAACAACCAATCCAGACGTGTTTGGCGCGGGCGACGTAGCTATTCCCGCCATGTTTACCCACACCGCCGATGCCACCGCCCGCATGGTGATCCAAAATGCCTTCTTCTTTGGCCGCAAGAGGTACAGCGATCTGATTATTCCCTGGACAGTGTACACCGATCCGGAAATTGCTCACGTAGGCCTGTTTGATTATGAAGCTGAGGCGCAGGGCATTGCCGTAGACACGTTCAGCCACAAAATCGAAGATACGGATCGAGGTCGGGCAGATGGGGACGATGGCTTTGTGAAGATTTACGTTCGCAAAGGCACGGACAAAATTTTGGGCGCGACGATTGTTGGGCGGCACGCGGGTGAAATGATTAGTGAAATCACCACGGTGATGGTGGTGGGCAAGGGCTTGGGCATGTTGTCACAGACGATTCATCCGTATCCCACGCAGGCGGAAACTATCAAAAAAGTGGCCGATGCCTGGAACCGCACTCGCCTGACGCCATTTGTCGCCAATTTGTTCCAAAAGTGGTTTGCCTGGCGGCGGTAGGGTAGGTGTCGGTAGGGGCGCACCCCCGTGTGCGCCCAAACAATGGCAGACACGGGGGTCTGCCCCTACAAGAATTATGCTGATTTCGGTGGTGGTTCCGGCGTACAATGAGGGGGCATTCCTGCGGCAGACGCTGGGGAAGATTCACCACGCCATCGAAGCCAATGAACGTGAGGGGATGCAGTGGGAGATTATTGTTTGTGACAATAATTCTACGGACGATACGGCCGTTATCGCCCAAGATTCAGGCGCAACTGTTGTCTTTGAACCCGTCAATCAAATTTCACGGGCGCGTAACGCCGGGGCGGCGGCTGCGAATGGCGAATGGCTCCTCTTCATTGATGCCGACTCTTACCCCACACCTGCGCTCATGGCCGACGCGCTAGACGTAATTGAGGCAGGGCAGTTCGTTGGCTGCGGCACGACGGTGGAGGTCGTGGGCGGCACGCTGTTCAACAAGCTCCGCATGGAAAGAATGAATCCCTTCTTCCGACTGTTCAACTGGAGCGGCGGCCCATTTTTGCTGGTGCAGCGGGACGCTTTCCAGGCGATTGGCGGGTTTAGCCACGATTTATTCGCTTATGAGGAAGTGGATTTGGTGATTCGGTTGAAGCGATACGGCCGTTCCCAACAAAAAAAGTTCACGGTTCTTTGGAAAAATCCGGTTATCACCTCTGGACGTAAGGGAGAGATTGGCGCATTGTCGTTGGGGCGGCTGTTTGTGTCCAATTTCTTGGCCGTGATTTTGTTTATCTTGCACTATTTGCTGCCTAAAGCGGCCGTTCGCTGGCTTGGCTCCCGCTTGCTGGGGTATTGGTATAATCAACGATTATGACCCAAACTGATTTGGACATTGCGATTATTGGCTCCGGCATGAGCGGCAGCGCGCTGGGGGCAATTTTGGCGCGGCACGGGCAGCGGGTGGTGATCTTCGAAGCGAAGTCGCACCCGCGCTTTGCTATTGGCGAATCGCTCATTTTAGAAACATCCGAGATGATGCGGGCGCTGGCTCATTTTTACGACGTTCCAGAGCTGGCTTACTTTAGCACCGAGAACTTTCTAGCGTACGCTGGCACCACGCACGGCATCAAGCGGCATTTTGGTTTTTTGCACCACCAAAAAGGGCAGCCGCACAATCCAGCCCACACACTCCAGGCCATTATTCCCAGAGAGCCACACGGCCATGAGCTGCACCTGTACCGACAGGACACGGATTACTTCATGATGAGCACGGCCGTTTCCTACGGCGCACAGGTTCGGCAAAATATGGCCGTTCAAGACGTCCACATCCACGATGACTGTGTAATCATTTTTCCCGTCGACGGCCAACCCGTGACGGCCAAATACGTGGTGGATGCGGGCGGCTATCGTTCCATTTTGGCGCAAAAATATGGTGAGCGGGATTTCAATTTGCAAACGCACTCGCGGGGTATGTTTACCCACATGATCAACGTGCCCGGCCATGCCCGCGCCAATGGCAGCCGGGCAAAGTATGATTTACCTTTCCCGATGGCCGAAGGCACGCTGCACCATCTGTTTGAAGGTGGCTGGCTGTGGGTGATTCCCTTCGACAATCATGCTGAATCCACCAATCCGCTGTGCAGCGTTGGGCTGCTGCTCGACCCGCGCGTACATCCTCCACGCCCTGACCTGTCGCCTGAGGAAGAGTTTTTTGGCTTCATTCAACAATTTCCCAACATTGCCAAACAGTTTGAAAATGCCCAGGCGGTGCGCGGCTGGGTGCGGGCAGATCGCTTGCAATACAACACGCGCCAGGTGGTGGGTGACCGCTGGGCGCTGCTGGGGCACGCGGCGGGGTTCATTGATCCACTTTACTCGAAGGGGCTGTACAGCACGTTAACGGCCGTTTTCATCCTGGCTCATCAATTATTGAAGGCGGACAGAACAGGCAATTACTCCGCAAACGCCTTTGCCGATTTGCAAACCGTGACGTACAACTTTATTTGTTCCGCTGACCGACTGATTGCTAACAGCTACCGTTCGTTCGACAATTACAAGCTGTGGCAGGTGTACAGCGTGATGTGGCTGCTGGGCGCGTATACCGAACTCGTCAAACTGAACATGATGCGGGCGCAAACGATGCAAACCGGACAGGATCGGCAGAGATATTACGATCGGTTGGTGACGCTGAAGCTGTGCGGTGGCGGCTACCCGGAATTTGACGAGGTGGCTAACAAGGTGGATACGCTCATCGAAAACGTGGATCCGCGTGATGAAACGGCCGTTGCCGCCACAGTCGCCGAAATTAACCAAATATTCCGCACCCTAACCTGGATTGCCGATCCGTTTGTGGCCTTGCTGGACGGTAAAACGTACCTGCCCAAAAACAAGCTGCGCTTCAGCTTGCTCAAGCCAGGTGAAGGCTTTATGCGCTCCGGGGCATACAAAGCCCACTTTTTTGGCAACCTGACAATGTGGGATTTGCTGAAGTATGGGGCGAGGGAGAAGGCAATGTTCGCACGGCCGTTTCTCAACTGGCAGCACAAGAAAAAGTTTAAGAGGCAGCAATAACAGCAAGCTGGGAACGAATGATGTTTGACGACAGAATGCGTTTGGTAAAGGATACTGTTTTCAACCCAATGGCCGTGCTGGTGCAAGCGGTACCGCCTTGGCTGTTTTCTGTGCTGGGTTTGGTTGCTGGGGTGGGGGGAGCCCTGGCGGCCTGGCAGCAGGCGTACCTGTTGGCATTTCTGCTTTGGTTTCTCAACCGTATTTTTGATGGTTTAGACGGAGCGGTTGCGCGAATTTCGGATAGCCAGACTGATTTTGGTGGCTATTTGGACATCATTATTGATTATGTGGTGTATGCGGCCGTTCCGATTGGCTTGGCGGTTGGGCGGATGGAAACGGCTGTTACCTATGCCCTCATATTTCTGCTTTCAACTTTTTACGTCAATGGCGCATCCTGGATGTATCTAGCTGCCATTTTAGAAAAGCGCAGCCACCAACCTGCCGACCGACTCACCTCTGTCGTTATGCCGGCCGGATTGGTGGGGGGTACAGAAACGATCATTTTTTACTCAGCTTTTCTTATTTTCCCCAAAGCGCTGGTGTGGTTATTTTGCCTGATGGGGCTGCTGGTAGTTATCACCATTGTACAGCGGCTCATTTGGGCAAACCGCTACTTAAAATGAATAAAAGCTACAGATTACGCCTCGGCCAAGCTGCCCCGAATGTTACCTTGAGAACATTGGATGGAACGGCCGTCCAACTCTCGTCTTTGTGGGGGAACGGCCGTACCGCGCTGCTCATCTTCTTACGCCATTTGGCCTGACTGCCCTGCCGTGATCATGTAGCCCAGGTTGTGGCTCACCAGGAACAGTTTGCAGCTGCCAATGTGCAAATTGCGACCGTCTCATTTGGCACAGGCTATTGGTCCAACGTTTGGCTCCAAGAAACCCAATCGCCCTTTCCCTTTTTGGTTGATCAAGAATTGAAAGCATATCGAGCCTTTGGTTTGGAAAGTTCTGCCTTGCGAGCCTGGAGTCCACGCAATCTGCTTTATTACGCCAGAGCAAAACTGCAGGGGCGGAAAACGCTGGGCAATCGGGGGGATACCCATCAGTTGGGTGGTGACTTTATGGTGAATGGAAACGGCCGACTTCTGCTTGCCCATCCCAGCCGCGACCCGGTGGATCGGCCGTCCATTGACCAGCTTTTGCAAATCACGCACTCTATGTAGCCGCGCTTTCTTAGCGCATAAAAACGCGGAAAGAATCCGCGGCTACGAATGTTGAAAATGATGGTTTGTGCCATAATTGCGAGTCATGAACAGACCCATCCAAATTGCCCTTATCGGCGACGTGCATCGCCAGTTTGATCAGCACGACATCACCCGGTTCAACCAATCAGACTATGAATTTCTGCTGTGCACGGGCGATTTGGCTAACCTGTGGCATTGGCAAGGGTTGGTTGCCGCTCGGCAAGTGGCAAAGCTGCAAAAGCCCACGCTCATTGTCCCTGGCAACCACGATACGCTCCCGTTGCCGCAACTTGTAGCCGAAAGTAAGCAATTGCCGCTTTGGGTGCGCCGTTGGTTGGCTTGGGGGCAGCCATTCCGCCTGTGGCAGTGGCGGCGGGCCTTGGGCAAGGTACAGGTGGGTGGCTACTCGGTGCATCTAGTGCCGAGAGTAGAAGATTTGGCGGTGGTGGTGGGACGGCCGTTTGCTATGGGCGGTTCTGTACTGCATTGCCAACCACAGCTCAGGCGCCAGTTTGGCATCAGCACGATGGCTGAATCCGCAGCCAAATTGTGCCAGCTTATTGAACAAACGCCGCAGCAAAGACTCATCTTTTTAGCCCACAATGGCCCAACCGGGCTAGGCAGCAGCCAAGATTCCATCTGGGGCAAGGATTTTCAGTCTCCGGCAGATGATTATGGCGATTCCGATTTACGCGAAGCGATTGATTTTGCCTGGCAGCAGGGGAAAACGGTGTTGGCGGTGTTGGCGGGGCATATGCACCATCACATTAAGCAGGGAGGACATCGCACCTGGCATGTGGTGCAAAATGGCATCCATTTCATCAACGCCGCTCGTGTGCCGAGGATTTTTGAAGAGAACGGCCGTACCATCCACCACCACATCCGCCTCACCATTTTGGATGACGACGTGACTGTTACTGAAAAATTGGACGCGGATTAACGCAGATGGACGCGGATCAAAAAATCAACGTCATCAGCTTTAGTCCGCGGCGCGGGCTTTTATAATGTAATGACCTGACCCGTTTTAGCCGATTCGTACAGTGCCAGAACGGTTTTGACGTGGTTGCGCGTTTCGGCAAAGGTGAGGTATTGGGAACGGCCGTCCAACACCGCATCGTGCAAATCTTCAACTTCACCCAGGTACAGCTCCTTTTCCGACACTACTATCTCTTCCGGATCGCCTTCTTTGGGGTAAAATATCAGCTTCCGCTGGCCGTCGTCTAGAGCCACAAACGGCCGATTCAGGATGAGCCGCCCTTCGGTACCCAAAATTTCGGCGTGCGTGAGCCAGGGCGTGCAAAATGATGAACTAATTTGGGCCATTCCTCCGTTGGCATACAGCATTTGCCCAGAAAAAACCTCATCCACGTCACTTTCGCCAATCCATTGAAAGCCTGTTACCTGTTCTGGTGGGCCACCCATCACGAATTGGGCCAAACTCAGCGGGTACACGCCCACGTCCCACAAGCAGCCGCCACCCATTTCTGGCACCAGCCGGATATTTTCGCGTGTGTTAAAGGCAAAGTTGAAGACCCCCCGCACTAGCGTGACGCGGCCGAGACGGCCGTTCTGCACCAGTTCCCCCACAATTTTGGTCTGGGGATGGTGCCGGTACATGAAGGCTTCGGCCAAATAGCAGCCAGTTTGTTGGGAAACGGCCGTCATCTCATCCACTTCAGCCAGCGTCAGTGCAAACGGTTTCTCGCACAGCACATGCTTACCGTGCCGCATCGCCTTGATTGACCATTCTGCATGTAAATGATTGGGCAGCCCGATATACACCGCGTCTACTGCGTCTGAGGCCAGCATCACTTCGTAGCTGCCAAACGCTTGGGGGATGTCCCACTTGTCGGCGTACGCTTGGGCAGATGCCTGGCTGCGGCTGGCCACCGCCACCAATTCCCCCTTGGCTGATTCCCGAATGGCCGGAATTAGCCGCCGGTTGATGTTGGCTGTTGAAAGCAATCCCCAACGAATTTTAGACATGATAATCCTCCTGGATTAGTGAACCTCCCGCAGGTTCTTAAACCTGCAGGAGGTTGTTTGCTGACATTCATTTTACCATTGCCTTCACCACATTTCCCTAACTCATTCACAATTTCTTCAAGATTGTGCTGCATACTGCCAGCATTGAAATTTAGGTAGCCACAGAGTTCACAGAGAAATTGAGACTTTTGAGCAAAACGCCAAGAATCTAAAAGCATTATCTGCGAAATCTGCGGATAAAACATAAGGAGATAAACATGTTTCGCAAAATTTTTGGCATTGGTCTACTCATCCTCTTATTGATGGGTCTTTTTGGTGGATTTGGCAGTCGCAGTCGGGCTGCCTACTATGAAGGATATTCAGACGGCTTGCAAGCGCAGACCAGCGAATCGGCCGAAGAAGGTGCAGAAGCGGCACCACCCGCAGCAGCTTACCGTGATGGTTATGGACACGGCCGTTTCATTGGCTGGGGCATTTTGGGTATCTTTGCCATCTTCTTCAAGATCGGCTTCTTCTTTCTGCTGGCAATGCTCATCATGCGGCTGATTTTTGGCCGTCGTCGTTGGCACAAGGGTGGCCCTTGGGGACGTGGTGGTTGGCACAAGCACAGTCATCACCGCCCTGGGCGCGAGAAAAGCCCCAAATGGATGGACGACAGCGACGATGATGAACCAGTGATGACAGTTTAAATAGTGGATGGGTGCAGGTCTTAAACCTGCACCTACCCATTACTCAAATAAATGACTGTCGAAAAAATCGGCCGTGCGGGTCATCATTTGCGTCCAGGCCGTGCCGATGAAAAAATGGCCCTGTTCTTCATAGCTGAACAGCGTACTCTCTTTACCAGCCATCAGCAATGCTTCATGTAGCCTGGGTGCCCAGTCTGGCGGAGTTTCAGCAAGGCCGACACCATCGGCCGTGCCAATATGAATTTGTGTGGGTACTGTCACGTAATTCAGGTGATGAATTGGTGCTATTTGTTGCATTAGCTCTGGATTGGCTGCGGCTTCAAAGTAAGCGTCTATCAATGTTGTGGGGGTGTTAGCTGGCAAGACCTCAGCGGGATTGCATTGGTTTGCCAGCTCGGTTTGGTTATTTAAGCAGCCAGCACCCCAGCGGGCAATGAGGTCGGCATCGTTAGCTGAGTTGGGGGCATGAAGAACGGCCGCTTTTACCCCATCACCAATCGTTAGCACCTTTGTGATAATGCCGCCACCCATGCTGTGCCCCCACAAACCGACCTTGCTGGGGTCTGCCTGGGGCAGTGAGGGCAATGAGGCGATTAGGTTTAGCACGTCGCTCACCAGCCCTGTATGGAATAGGCTCAGCCCGCTGTCTGAACTGCCCCAGCTGCGGTAGTCGGGGGCAATGGTAAGATAGCCACGCTGATTTAAGAAGCCTGCTTGCTGCCAGGTTCCCGCACCAGAGAAATAAGCCGAACGATCATAATAGCCGTGGTTTAAGATGATGACTGGAAATGGTCCTGAGCCGGGCGGCACTTGTAGAATCCCGCTGATGGTTAGCCCGTCGCTCGGATAAGTGATGGCATAACGGCGAAACGATGCTTCTTCGGCCAGCAGTGTCCCTACCTGAATGACGCCGCCGGGGAAATCACGCTGGCGCATGCCCTCAATGGTATAAGGCATGATTGGGTGCGGCGTGGGCGTTGGCAACTGTGTGGCTGTTGGCGAACTGGTGGGTAGGCTTGTGGCACTGGTTGTCGGGTAGGTTGTTGCTACAGCTACGACGGGAGGCGGCACGGCTGTTTCCCGTGCCTGCGTTGGTAATGTTGTGATGGTCGGTGTGGGAGTCGAGGCTGGTTGAACGACCGGGATGCAAGCTATTAAGCCCAGCACCAACAGAAGCAAAAAGAAAAATCGTGATCGCATGGATTAGATCGTACTGGCAAACGGCCGTTAGGCAAAATGAGCAGCCGCTGAGTAGAGGCTCTGTTTGGCAGATTGAAACTTTTAATACACACTTACGCTATGAACGAACGTATTCTTGTTGTTGATGATGAACCCAAAATTGTGAAGCTGGCGCGGGATTACCTGGAGCGCAGTGGGTATGCGGTGTTGACGGCTGGTGACGGCCGTACCGCCCTAAACATTGCCCGCAGCGAAAAACCAGACATGGTGGTGCTAGATCTGAACTTACCAGAGCTAGACGGACTGGACGTTTGCCGCACCCTGCGCCGCGAATCTGACGTTCCCATCATCATGCTCACCGCCCGTATTGACGAAACCGATCGGCTCATTGGTCTGGAACTTGGCGCAGATGATTACATCACCAAGCCATTTTCGCCGCGCGAGCTGGTGGCCCGCGTGCGTGCTGTGCTGCGCCGCGTGCGGGGTGGCCTAGTACCCACCGAATTTATCCAGATTGGCAACCTCGAAATTGATTTGAATGGGCATCGCGTTAGCCGTGCCGGGGAGACGGTACAGCTTACCCGCATCGAGTTCAATCTGCTGGCTATCCTGGCCCAGCACCCCGGCCAAACACTCAGCCGAGAGCAACTCTTGGAGCGACTACATGGCTTCTCCCACGATAGCTACGAGCGCAGCATTGACGCCCACATAAAAAACTTGCGGCGCAAGCTGGAGCCAGACCCAGCAGAACCGATCTACATTCTCACGGTGTACGGCATTGGCTACAAATTTAATGATGAGGTGTTCGCGTGAAGCCGAACAAGGATTGGCGACATTACCCAGGGAGACCGCCGCATCACTGGCGTGGTTCTCGGCAAGGCCGATGGCGCAAACGGCATGGCCGATTTTTTGGCTTTATGGCTTTTTTTGGCCTGATGGTGCTGCTGGTAGCTGGGGGGATGACCATTTTTACGATGCTGCTAACGCGACGGGCAGGTGGCACGCCAGAAACGGCCGTACTCGTTTGGATTAGCGGTTGTGGTTTAGCACTGGCGCTGCCGCTGCTGGCCGTTACGCTAGCTTTCCGCACCTTTCGCCGCGTGGCCAATCCGCTAGCGGCTGTCATGGACGCTGCTGATGCCGTGGCTGATGGTGATCTGAGCGTGCGTGTGCCAACGTTTAGCGGCACCAACGACTTTACCCGGCTAGCCCAATCGTTCAATAACATGACCGAAGAGCTAGAGCGGGCAGACCAGCAGCGGCGCAACCTTACGGCCGACGTGGCTCATGAGCTGCGGACGCCATTGCACATTATTCAGGGAAACCTAGAAGGCGTGCTGGATGGTGTGTACGACCCCACATCGGAACATATCGAAGCAACGCTGGATGAAACACGCCTGCTAGCCCGACTGGTAGATGATCTGCATACACTTTCCCTGGCAGACGCGGGTCAGCTTCCCCTCAATCTGGAATCTGTGAACGTGGCAGATTTGCTGGCAGATGTAGCTACGAGTTTTTCTGGCCAGGCGGAGGCGCAGAGGGTGGCACTTTTGGTGGAAACGGCCGTACTCTCCCAAAACACACAAATCCAGGGCGACGCTGGCAGGCTAGACCAAGTGCTCAGTAATCTGGTGGTCAATGCGCTGAGGCACACGCCGAGGGACGGCCGTATCATCCTCACGGCCAAGCTGGTAGACAATGCAGTACAAATTCAAGTCACCGACACGGGCGAGGGCATCCCAGAAGAAGATTTACCCTTTGTGTTTGAGCGATTTTGGCGGGGGGACCGGGCCCGGACGCACAGTGGCGGGGCTGGGGGCGGCTTGGGATTAGCCATTGCCAAGCAAATTGTGGTGGCGCATAAAGGGCAAATTTCAGTGAGTAGCATCCCCCACCAAGCAACGACTTTTACATTGACAGTCCCTGTTGCCTAAGTGCGTAGCAACAGGTTTATGCTTCCTCATCAGGCTCTTCCGGTTCATCAACCGGAATGACCTTTTGCGGTTCTGGGAACTTAACCTCTTGCGGCCCAGCGAAAGTCACTTTTTGCGGCCCACCACCAGGGATTGTGAAGATGATTCGCTTTAAAGCAAACACCTGGTCAGGCATCACATCGGGGATAATCAGCGCATCACCCACGCGAGCGGTGCCCTCTACAAAGCGATACGCCGCCAAGCTTAAATACAAATCGCGTGCGCCAGTAAAAAATTGAAAAATGCGCCACACGGGATTGCGCGACCAGTTAGTGTCTACTACCTGTGGCAACCCCTTTAACTCAATATTGTCTACCAAAAAAAGCGATCCCGGCTGGGGGATGGAAATAATAAGACGCGCATTGGTTTTCAGTAACCGCCATTGACGGTATTCAATGCGCTCCATAATGGCATAAACAATTAAAACTAGCAGAAGTACAAACGGTAAAAACGCCCAGTACAGCGAAAAAGTGCCGGTGAGCAGCGCATACAGCATAATGCCTGCCACTAGCAACAAAGTAATCCCTAAAACATAGTTAAAGTAGTGAAAAACAATGCCGCCAACAAGGTCACGGTACCAGGCCAAACGAATTTCTAGCTGTGGCTCCTCGTTGGGTAGCAAACGCTCTTCTAAATCTTCTGGCTGGAAAGTGTCTTCAATATTCCAACGGAAATTTCGTGGCAGCCGGCGCCAGTAGCTGCCAAGCAGCCCGGTGAAACCAGTTCCAGTTTCTCTGCGGTTACGGTCGCTCATTAAACTTCTTGCTGATTACAGAATTATTGTGACGGTGCCGGAATGTTCAATACCTGTCCTACAATGATGGTGTGGGAGGTCAATCCATTCACAACCATAATGTCGTTAACAGTTGTGTTATACCGCTGGGCAATGCCAAATAATGTGTCTCCAGCCATAACAGTGTATTGGGTTGGCCCGGTTCCGGGCCGCAGTGTGGGATCATCGGTTCCGGGCATGGGTGTTGCTGTAACAACTACTTCACGAACGACCTCAGGTGTTGTTTGTGGCTGAACGATGGTAGCTCCGTCTGTATCGTTGAAGGAATTGTCAATGATTTGTTCGCTACGATCTTTAAACTCCTGAAATTCGGCAGAATTATCTGCATTTTCTAACCGATCATTAGCCCAGGAAAATACGAACGAGTCCACAAACCAGCCAACGACAAAAAAGGTAATTAACACACCAATGAAATAGGTGATTAACTTACCTAGATTGAAGGAGCTAATATCTTTACGGAATAGTAAAAACCCAATAAAGGCAAAACCTAATATCAGTGGGGCAAACTTTAATAGTTCTAAAAAATCCATCTTCTACTCCTTATTTGCTTTGATGGCGAGGTTGTTTGTTTATAGGTTCCCTCTCTGCCACGGCGAGTGCTATGGTGAATTCACGGTAGAAACTTGGCCGGATCGACAAAGGTTTCGTTTACTTTGTCGTAAATAGTGTAATGGACATGCGGGCCTGTGGTGTAGCCAACGGCACCCATTACGCCAACCGCTTGGCCGCGCGTTACAGTACCTGCTTCAACAAAGTACGAACGCGGATGCAGTAGCCAAACGATCCATTCATCATTCTCAATACGAATTGTGCTGTTGTACCATTGGTCGGTATAGGTTGTGACGTCGCCTGGCATTGGAGCAACTAAAATGGCCGAACGGTTGTTGCTGGAAATATCCAAGCCAGGCAAGCTGTAGCTACACCCATGAATATCCTGGGTGAGAATTGGCGATTCAGAGACGGGGTTGAGACGGGGTTGTAGGCGAAGGCGACCCAGTTTGTGGGGTTCTCCTAAGCAGGTTGAGTCGTTTGTTGCTCGCACACTCGGTAAAGCCATCAGTTCGCTATTGCGAACGGCGGTGCCTGCCAGTTCATGCCACGCCTGAGTGCCCAGATCATAAATTTGGGTGCTGATATTGAGGATGGAAAGGGACAACGGCCGTTCTTCCGCATCCATTTGGGAAACGATTAAACTTTGAAATGCCAAATGAGTTGGCCAAGCACCTAAAGAAGTCACAGCTACCGTTCCTAGCTCTATATCTGAATAAACCATGTTGGTGTAATTTTCATCATAGTTGTTCATGACATAGGCAGATTCATTCGCATCTAGCCGTGCTGCTGCGCCTGAACCTGCATTGTAAGCAAAATAGCACCGTTTGATTGTGTCTGGATCGTGCGTCAGGTATGTAATGTCTGGGCAGCGAATTTTGAATTCAACCGCTGCAATAGCTAGCTGTTCACTGATTTCCAGGTCTGAAATAGAGCCGGGTGTGAAACACGGCCGTTCCCCAGAACGAACCAAATCATATGCGCCAATAATACCTGTACAATTCTCTGGGTTTTCTGCCCGCATACTGTTTTCTTTGAACCAGAGTACAAGCGGAACCTCTCGCGGAATATCTGCTTCACGGGCAATATGGTCGGCAATGGGCGCCCACTTGATGACTGTTTCTTGAATATTGCTTGGTAGGGCATATTGCCCTTCCAGATAGTAGCGACTACCAGTCAAAAGGCCCGTTGCCAATGCCACAAAAAGAAATGAATCCAAAATGCCCCGAAACAGGCTGGTGACAATGAGTTGTGGTTGTAACCCCAGGCTGGGCAGCAACTGATTTTGTATCCAGATGCGAAACCAGTCTGGCAGCCATTGCACCATCCTGTAATAAGGAGACATAATAATCACATTATAGCTTCACATTAAGTAAAGTCAACAAAACTTATGTCACGTAATATCTTGTTTATAGAGAGGGGGAAGAGAAAATAGTCCTACTAGAGGTGGGGATGGAGTTGGAAGGGAAACGGCCGTTTCTATCAATTTCGCAACTACTTTTGATCGACACCTGCATTTACCAACCGGGGGTCAAGGGCATCACGAATGCCATCCCCCAGCAAATTAAAGGCCAAGACTGTGATGGAGATGGCAATTCCAGGTACGAATACTAGATGGGGAGCGCTAAAAAGCTGATTCCGCTCGCTACCAAGCATGGTGCCCCATTCTGGCGTGGGCGGTTGTGCCCCCAAACCCAAGAATGAGAGAGCGGCCGTATCCAGAATGGCCGTGGCCACACCAAGCGTTGCCAAAACGATCAGCGGCGGTACTGCATTGGGCAAAATTCGTTTGATCAATATTTCAAAGTCACTGGCACCCATCGCGCGAGACGCTTCCACGTAATCTGCTTCTCGGATCGATAAAACGGCCGCGCGAACAACCCGTGCATAAGCTGGCATACTAACAATGGAGATAGCCAACATTGCATTAGTCAACCCCGGACCCAAAACAAAAACAATCGAAATCGCCAGCAGCAAGAACGGGAAGGCGAGAAAAATGTCCATTATTCGCATAATGAGATTATCAACGACGCCACCAGCGTAACCGGCAAGCGCCCCCAGAAGTGTGCCAGAAACGGCCGCTATCGTCACAACGATAAACCCAATTTGTAAAGAGACGCGCGCCCCATATAGCATCCGCGAAAAGACATCACGCACATTTCCATCGGTACCGAGCAAATGCTGCGGCTGACTTTCATCGCAGCCCAACAAATGAATACAAGGAGGCTGACGCTTTCTAATACCTTCCTCTTTGCCAATTAAAACATCTGTGGGGTCAAACGGAGCAATGGCAGGTGCAAAAATGGCAAGAAATGTAATGACAGCCAGGATACTTAACCCGACAATTGCTGAACGCTGGCGCAAAATCCGGCGCAAAGTCAGACGCCATAAACTGTTCGCTTTGTAATCTTGAATATCAGCAATATTGTCATCGGGGATTTGTGCAACTGAGGCCATAATGATTTTTTATTCCAGACGAATCCGCGGGTCTAAAAGTGCATACGATAAATCAACTACCAAGTTAAAGAAAACGTAAATGAAGGCCACAACAATGACGAAACCCTGCAAAACCGGGAAATCGCGGGCAAAGGTGGCTTCAACAACGCTGCGGCCTACACCGGCCAAGCCAAAAATAGTCTCTGTTAAGACAGCGCCGCCCAAAATGCTCCCTAACTGCAACCCCACAATTGTAACAACAGGGAGCAACGCATTACGAAAAGCGTGCTTGAGAATGACTAAACGTTGTGGCATCCCTTTGGCTTTTGCTGTCCGCACAAAATCCAGCCCCAAGACCTCTAACATACTAGACCGGGTCATGCGGGCGATAATGGCCGTGGGGATTGTGCTAAGGGCAATGGCAGGTAAGGTTAGGTGCTTAAGAGCGTTCCAGAACACTTCCCAATCACCAGTTATTAGCGCATTGAAAATGAAATGATTAGCAATAAATTCGTATAAGAGAAATCTAAAAGAATCTGGTTCAGCTTGCCACTCCCATAATTCATAAAAAGGTGTGGGAACAACACCAGCAGATAAGCGACCAGAGGGGGGCAAAACAAAAGGCGTGTCCTTGAGGATGACTGCAAACAAATAGACAAGTAGCAGCCCAAGAAAAAATACAGGAATTGAGATGCCCATATTTGCGCCGATCATAACGATGACATCGGCAAAAGAGTTACGGCGTACGGCCGCAATAATGCCCACTGGCACACCAATTAATACCGCCAGGAACATAGCCGACACGCCTAATTCAATTGTCATTGGCAGACGCTCTGCCAATATGAGCGTAACCGGGCGGCTAAAACGAATGGACTCACCCAAATCACCACGAGCCAGGCCACTCAAAAAAATGAAAAACTGCGTACTGATTGGCTTATCTAAGCCATGATTGCGTATAAAGAGTTCACAAGTTTCTTGGGTTGCTTTTTCACCCAGGATTGCTTTGCAGGGATCACCCGGAATTGACCGTGCCAGGACAAAGGTGACCAGTAAAACTGCAAAAAGAACTGGAATGGCAAGCAGTATGCGTCGAACGGTGTATTGAACCATAAGAAATTTGGATGTGATGAATTTAGCGTGTACGGGGTGGCATTTAGACACCTATCTAAATGCCACCCCGCATTTTTAGCTTTTAGCTACGTTGCTTTCAGCTTAAAGCTTAACGATTTATTTTACTCCGACGGTGCGTTGATTAAACCGTCCCACAGATAGGAGAAGTAATCAAAGCCACCTGTGTTACCAACATGGTTGGGGTTGGCGGCATCAATACCTGCGGCCCAGGAGGCAACAACGTCGTTGGCATCGAGGTGGGAACCATCATGGAACAAGACGCCTTCGCGCAGGGTACATGTCCAAACGGTGGCATCTGCATTGCCGGTACATTCGGTTGCCAGTTCAGGAACGGTGTTGCCGGAATCATCTTCGTACTCAAGCAAGGTTTCTACAACTTGTTGACACGGCCGTAATGATTCACCATCTGTTTCGTCGGCACAGTACAGGCTGATTGGCTCGTTGTTTTGCATGAATACCAGCGTGTCCTTGCCCGGATCCATTCGGTAGAACTGGGCAGCACCAAATGGTGGTACGTAGGCGCCTTCCAGGCTGGCTAAAGCAGCATTGGCAGAAGCACCGTGAGCGATTGGCACCATCGGTACCAGCTCTTTGATAGCATTGTTAGCTTGCTCGTAAAGAGGTGCTGCTTCACCCGGGTCGGCAATTTGGGATGCTTCTTCCAGCACTTCATAGATTTCTGGATGCGGTGTACCGAACTGCGGATTTGGCTCGCCAAAGTGGAAATCCAGGAAGTTGGTGACGTGCGGATAATCTGCACCCCAGCCGAGTAGATAGAAGCCATCGAGACGGCCGTCTGTGGATTCAGCAATGAACTCACCAGATTCCATGACAACAACTTCTGCTTCGATGCCTAGATTGTCACGCAACTGTGTCTGGAATTCAACGGCAACAATGCCCGGTTCCGGCAGGTAAACGCGGAAGACATCCCGGTAGTAAATGCTGGTTTCAAACCCATCTGGGTAGCCTGCCTGGGCTAGCAGATCGCGGGCTGCTTCGGGATCGAAATCGTACCATTCTTCGCCTTCACAACCAGCAGGAATGGAACAAGGTGTAAAGTGAGAAGCAACCTCTGAACCGGCCGGGAAGAAGTTATCTACAATGCGCTGGCGGTCAATGCCCAGGGCAATAGCCTGCCGAACCAGGGGATCGTCGAATGGCTCAAACGTGTTCGTCATAGCCAAGTAGAGGATGTTCGGGTTAAAGTCTGGTATCAGAACCAGATTTGGATCACTTTCTACTGCTTCATAATCGTCAGGGCTGACGTTGGTGATGTAATCAGCGGTGCCTGCCTGCAACTCTACCAGCCGTGCTGCGCCTTCTTGATTCCAACGGAGAACGGCCGTTTCTGCGGGTGCCGCCTCACCCCAATAATCATCGAAGCGACTATAAATGACAGAATCGCCACGAACCCATTCATCTACCATGTAAGGGCCAGTACCAATGGGTTGCTCCAAAATTGCGCCCGTACCACCAGTTTCAGCAATCCATTCAGCCGGCTGAATGCCAAAGGGGGTAAAAGCAATTTTCGCCAGGAAAGCCGGGTCTGGCTTACACAGATTGAAGACAACTGTGTACTGATCCACAGCTTCGATGGAGCTAATCTTGCCGCCGTAGTCACAGCTTTCGGCTGCAACAGACATTGGCTCGAATTCCATCATCTCTTCATCGTCCATGGCCTCTTCGTCATCCATCGCTTCCTCGTCATCCATGGCTTCTTCATCATCCATGGCCTCGTCGTCAGCGGTGTCCTCAGTCGAGGCTGAGTCATCGGCGGCTGGTTCCTCGTCTGTAGCCGCGCCGCCGCCACAAGCGACGACGAACAGGCCCAGCAAGAGAAAAAGAACGGTTAAAAGGGTCCACTTATGGGTGTTTTTCATATTCTCCTCCTTAATTGAGAATTTGAATAAAGTTGCTGCAATGCAAGCAAAATGTAGAGGTAAATAGTGAAGGCAGCAATGGTAGCATGGCTTCAGACAGATGACAAACAACGCGGTGGCAGATTTTCATTGACGAAGGGTAATTGACAACTCGAATGAAGTAACAAACCATTTACGATGCTGTTTTTAGTTGACGGCCGTATTTTAACACCTACCATTCCCCAACATTTTGTAACTCCCTTGCCACTGCTATAATTGCTGCATGAATAACCGCGAAGTTGCCAAAATATTCGCCGATGTAGCCAACATGCTTGCCATTCGTGGCGACATTATCCACCGTGTTTTGTCTTACCGCCGTGCTAGCGAGGCGATTCAAGAGCTGGGGCGTGACATTAACCAAGTTTACGAGGTGGGTGAGCTAACCGACATTCCTGGCATCGGCAAAACGCTGGCGGAGAAAATTGAAGAGATGCTTACCACGGGCAAGCTCGCTTTTTATGACAAGCTGGCACAGGAGATTCCGCCCTCGCTGGTGGAGATGCTGAAAGTAGATGGCCTGGGGCCCAAGCGGGTGAAGCAAGTGTATGAGACGCTCGGCATCACCACGTTGGCGGAGCTGGATACGGCGGCCAAAGCAGGCAAGCTGCGTGAACTGCCCAAAATGGGCGCAAAGTCCGAGGCGAAGCTGGTCAAGGCAATCGAGGCATTGGCGCGGCACGGGGATGATCGCACCCCCATCGGTGAGGCGTGGCCGTTGGCGCAGCAAATTTTAGCTGAGTTGGAGCCGTTGCCGGGCGTGGTGAAAACGGCCGTTGCCGGTTCCCTTCGCCGTATGAAAGAAAGTATCGGGGATGTGGATCTGCTGGTGGCAGCCGATGACGCCGCCCCCATCATGGATTACTTTGTGAATATGCCACGCGTGGAGTCTATTTCCGGGCATGGGCCAACCAAATCCAGCGTGGTGCTGCTCAACGGCATGCAGGTGGATTTGCGCGTGCTGCCCATCGAGCGGTGGGGAACGCTACTTTCCTATTTTACGGGCAGCAAAGACCACAATGTGCGCCTGCGCGAGTTGGCCCTTAAGCAGGGCTTAAGTTTGAATGAACACGCTTTCACTCCCACCAATGACGGCGGTGGTGCTGATAGCGCGGAAATCTTGTGTGACAGTGAAGAAAAGCTGTACCAGGTTTTGAACCTTCCGTACATCTTACCGACGTTGCGTGAGGATCGAGGGGAAATTGAGGCGGCGCTAAATGGGCAGCTGCCCCAACTTATTCAGATCGAGCAAATTGTGTCTGATTTGCATATGCACACTACTTGGTCTGATGGCAAAATGACCGTTTTGGAGATGGCGCAAGCGGCGCAGGCGCGTGGGATGCAATATATTGTCATCACCGACCATTCGCAAAGTTTGGGCATTGCCAACGGGCTTACGCCAGCACGATTGTGGCAGCAGGCGGAGGAAATTGCCGCCGCTAATGAGCAGATGGGGCCGGAATTCCGCATTTTGCACGGCACGGAGATGGAAATTAAGGCGGATGGCTCACTCGATTTTGAGGACGAGGTGTTGGCCCGGCTTGATTTTGTGATTGCCAGCCTGCATGTAAGCCTGAACCAGCCACACGAGCAGGTGATGAAACGCATCATGAACGCAATGCACAATCCGCATGTGGATATGATTGCCCACCCCACCGGGCGGCTGCTGCCGGATAGGCCGGGGGCTGATTTGGATATGGAGACGGTGTTGCAAACGGCCGTTTCTACCCAAACCATCCTCGAAATCAATGCCAACCCGCGCCGCCTGGATTTACGCGATAGCCATGTGCGAAGAGCAATGGAGTTAGGTGTTTTGCTCTCCATCAACTGCGACGCACATCACGTCGAGCAGTTTGATCTGCTGCATTACGGCGTCGCTACTGCCCAACGCGGCTGGGCTACGGGGGAAATGGTTGTGAATAGTTGGCCGCTGGCAAAACTGTTGACATTTTTGGAGGAGAAGGGACGGTAATTGGGTAATTATGTAATTGAGTAATTACCAAGTTACCTAATTACTCAATTACCCAAAACAGTTACTTCGCAGGATATACTTATGGAATCAGGAACAACGGCCGTTATTCGCAGTGCATTAAAAGGTTTAGATGAAGAGACGCTCCACCTTCTGCGTCAGGTAGCCAAGCGAGTAGAATATCCGCCGAATACCACCCTGTGCCATCAGGGGAAGATAGAGCATGTTTTTTACGTTGTTGTGAAGGGCAACGTGGCCATTGTGCGCGTTTTGGAAGATGGCGAGGAGCGCATCCTCAATATGGTAGGCAAAAATGGTTACTTTGGCGAGATGGGTCTCATTGATGACTCTCCCCGCAATGCTAACTGTGTCACCATTACCCCCACGACCGTGCTAGAAGTGACCGAAGAGGCTTTTGACAAATTTGTCATGAACAGCCCCGCTTTGGCCAATCTGTTGCTCCAGCAAATTTTATCCAATGCCCGCAATATGGATCGAATATATATTGAAGATTTACAGGCTAAAAACGAGGCGTTGGAACAGGCGTATGAGCGGCTAAAAGCAGCCCAGGAAAAATTAGTGGAGCAAGAGCGGCTGGAACGTGAACTGGAGCTGGCAGCCCAGGTTCAGCGCAATTTGGTACAGGTCGAGCTGCCACAATTTTCGGATTATGCTTTTGCCGCTTACCTGGAGCCTGCCCGGCAGGTGGGTGGGGATTTTTATGACGTGTTGGAAATTGACGACGAGCATGTGGGCGTGCTGATTGCAGACGTGGCTGACAAGGGGTTCCATGCGGCCCTTTTCATGGCTGTTACCCGCACGCTCTTTTTGCGCGAAGGCCAACAATCGCTTTCCCCGGCAGCGGTGGCGTTAGCTGTTCATCGGGGCATGTTTGATATTGCCAACAATGATGAGGTTTTTCTGACGGCATTTTATGGCGTACTGCACCGGCCGTCTGGTCGTCTAACTTATATTCGGGCGGCACATGAACGGCCGTTTCTGCTGCGCCCTGGTCGTGAAGTAATGGCTTTACCCGGCGGCGATCGCTTCCTGGGCATGATGCCTGATCTGGAACTCAATGAAGAGACCATAAACTTGGAACCGGGCGATAGGTTGGTGATGTTTAGTGACGGCGTGCCAGATGCGGTCAACGAAGCAGACGAAGGGTATGGTAATCAGCAACTGGCTGCTACTGTAGCGAACTGTGGGGTGAGATCAGCGACTGAAATTGTGGACTATTTAGTGAAGGACGTTGCTCAATGGCAGGGCAGCGCAGATCCGTTTGATGATCTGACGCTTCTTGTGCTGGAAGCAAAAGCAGCAGCCTAATGGCCCGATACCAAATTCCTGAAGACCCTAGAAAGTCTAAGCGAAGTGATCCGCCAGATAAACAGCCGCGTCGCCTGCGGCAAGATACCCAAGCGCCAATTCCCTGGCGCTGGTTAGGCCTGGGGCTGATTGTCACCATCATCAGCATTGGTTTGTCACTCGCGTTAGTCAATTCATTGTTAGCCCGCCCGCCGCTGGAAACCGCTCCCATCGAATCGACGCTCATCATCCTGACCGCACCGCCTAGCCCCATCCCGTCCCCCACATCGCCATTGCCCACGCCTAGCCCCATTCCCACCTTCACGCCAATACCCACGCCAGATACGGCCGTTGCTCCCCCAGAGATCACTGTTGGTTTTTACGCCCAAGTGGCTAACACTGATGGCTTTGGCGTGACGCTGCGCGGCGGCCCCAGTACCAGCAATGCCCAAATCACCGTGGTAGATGAAGAGTCGCTTGTCCTGGTTATCGGCGGGCCAGAGCCAGACGAAGCCAACAATCGGCTTTGGTGGCAAATTCAGCTCGACGATGGAACCGAAGGGTGGGCGGCTGGCGATTTTCTTATCCCTGCGGCTGGCCCATAATCATTTGACCCTACATTTTGGTAATGGAAGCGCCAGCGTGAATGGTGCCGGATTGGATCACTTTGGTATTGATTCCTCGTAAATGAAGCTGCTTTCCCGTTGGCGAATTCACAAATTTCACGGCATCCATGCCGTAGCGGGTCACAAACTTTTTGCAGCCAGTGTGCGGTTGAGCCGTGACTTCTACAATTGCATCGCCAATTTGCAATTGGGTTCCCGGCGGAATATTTTCTTCGCTTAAGTCAAAATCAATGTAAAGCTGGTCGCCAGCCAGTGCCCAGCGGTCGCGGCTTTGGGCTACTAAATCTGCTGCACGGCTGTTCATCAGGGTCAGTTGGGCATTTGGGTTAGCGGAGCCATCGGGCGTGGATTTGCTGCCGCGAGTTTGCCAATTATCGCCAACTAGCCCAACGGCCGTATCCAACTCGCCTACCTCTAATAGTTCACGTTCGTCGGTAGACGGCCGTCTTACAATCATTTCCAACACACCATCATCCTGCGGCGATTGCCGAATGTGATCTAGCCCTGCTTCTAATTCTGCCATTGTCAGATGTTTGGTTGCCATCAATTTATCTCCTAAATATTTGTTTTAGTTGCGAAAGCAAACAATGCTGTCCAGAGCATTTAGCTCGTCATCAAATTTTAGCATCATCTATTTGTTGCTTTTGGCTGATGAGGTGAAATGCCTCGGAAAATGTTAAGGGCAAGCCCGCTTCCCAGGCTGCGTTAAATTGTTCTGGGTCTAGCTGGGTGCGGAGCTTGGCTAGAAGGTCTTCGTAATAAAGTTCTTCTGGATAGCCAAACCAGCTATTGTGTTGGGTCAGGCGAGCCTGAGCGGTACTGAGGATGGTTAAGGCGGTTGTGAAACGGCCGTATTGGGCTGCAACTAAAGCAAGGCCACACAACACATCGCCTTTGCCTTTTATGTGATTGATCTCCTCATAAAGTGTATAAGCACGGGTAAATAACGGAAGCGTTTCTTCATGTTGGCCGAGCTTTAGCAAGGTTAAGCCCAAATTTTGTGAGGCTTGGGCAATTCCCCATAAATTACCCTCTGCTTCATACGTAGCCAGACTTTGCTTATGGTACTGTTTGCTTTCCTCAAACTTATCCTCTTGGGCACAGATAATGCCCAGAGCCGTGTATGACCAAGCCATACCAAACTGATGATTAATCTCGACAAATATTTGGTTTGCCTGATGAAACAGATCAAATATTTTGTTGGTTGGTTCTTGCATTTGGACAGCATACAGCGCAATCCAGCCGATAGCCCATGCTTCACTGGCGTGGTCTTCGGCTTCGCGTGCCAGACTAAGCGCTTCTTGAGCCAGCGAATGGCCTAATTCTGTGCGGTTGAAGTTGGCGGTAAGGCGTCCCGCTGCATTCACAATTGCCCTGGCACGTATCTTGGGTGTTGCCTCTGTTTCCAGGGCAAGCGCTTGTTGCAGCCAACGGAATCCCTCTAAGCTGTGCCCGCGCATTGTCCAGTACCAGCCCAGGGCAGCAACAAAACGTAAAGCCAACGCTGCTTCTTGATGTTGAAGGAACCAGGTTAACGCTTGCTGGAAGTTGGCGTGGTCGTTTTGCAGGGCTGCCAACCAGGTGATTTGTTCTGAACGATGTAATTTTGGTGCGGCCGTTTCGGCTAGTGTCAGGTAGTAATTAGCGTGGCGGGACTGCATTTTTTGCAGAAATCCGCTGGCGGTGAGCAAATTTAGGGCAAATTCATGGATGGTTTCATACAGATAGTAGCGGGGCATGTTCTGGTTGGTTTGCTGCCTAACCAAACTTTTATCCACTAGTGAAGCCAGCTTTTCCAGAACGGGTTCCGCAAGATCGGGCTGGCACAGTTGCTCAACGGCCGTTAACGTAAACCCGCCCCGAAACATACCCAAACGGATAAAAAGCCGCTTTTCTGCTTCGTCTAGCAGATTGAAGCTCCATTCAAGCGTGGCGGTTAAGGTTTGTTGTCTGGCGGGTGCGTCACACACGCCACCAGTTAACAGCGGCAGGCGTGTTTCCAGGCGGGCCAACAGCAGTTGGGGCGACAAATGTCGTACGCGGGCCGCCGCCAGCTCTATGGCCAGCGGCAGGCCATCTAAGCGACGGCAAATTTCTATGATGGCATGGCCGTTTTCTTCATCTACAACAAATGTTGGCTCAATGCGCCGAGCTTCAGCCACGAATAACCGTACCGCCTCGCTTTCAAAAACCTGCTGTTCCGAATGCTCGGGGTTGGGCAGGGTGAGGGGCGGAACCCAAAAAAGGTGTTCTCCAGATACCCGCAGGAGTTCCCGGCTAGTGACGATGATTTTAAGTTGCGGAACGGCCGTTAAAAGTTGGGCAACAGAAGTGGCTGCTGCCATAACCTGTTCAAAATTGTCTAGCACCAGCAGCAACTGTCGCTGCCCAAGCGATTCAGAAATATCGGCCAGCACAGATTGGTTGCCGCTTTCGCGCACGTTGAGCTGCTGGGCAATGGCAGACATGACCAAACTTGGCTCCCGAATATCTACCAGATTGACAAAGAAAACCCCATCGGCAAAGTGTGCCTGTTGCCGCTTTGCTACCTCCAGGCTGATGCGTGTTTTGCCAATGCCGCCTGGCCCAATGAGCGTTAGCAGACGCAATTCTGGCTGAGCCAGCAGCGCTGCCAATTGGGTTAGCAGTTGGCTGCGCCCAATGAAAGGCGTGGCGGGGATGGGTAGGGCAGGGTGCTCCCGGTTTTGTTTGGTTTGTTGCGGCAAGGGTGATGGGCGGCTGTTTAGTTTTGCCACTTGCTGTGTGCCGCGGGCTACTTGCAGGAAAACTGTTTTGTTATCTTGGGGGATAGACAATGCGTCGGCCAATAATTTGGCTACCTGGGCAGACGGCCGTCTTTCATCAGCCTCAATTTTCCGCAAAAATGACCGAGAAATGCCGATTTGAGTTGCTAACTTGGCCTGGGTTAGATCGAGCACCCGCCGCCGATGCCGTACCCACGCCCCGAACGAAACGTTTGCCAATTCCTCTGCTTGTTGTGACACAACGATTGCCCCTTCGTTTTGTGGCACTCATTGTGCCACTAATGGCCCCCAATTGACAACTCCTCTGCGCTTTAATGCATTCATTAGCGAGCAAAGTACGTGGAGGATTTAAATGATAAAGCGCATTTGGCAGGTTGAAAAAAAGAGACGCATATTTTATTGGTTGGCTTTATCGGTGCTGCTTATGGGTACCGTGGTTTTTAGCCAGTTACAGGATTGGCCCGTGTCAGGATGTGCCGTTGGGCTTTTTGAGGAATCGCCTAAATTTTCATTGGAAACGGCCGTTCCTCCCTGTTGGTTACGCAATCAAATATTCAATGTTAGCGGGGCTAGCTCATGACGGTAGCTCAGCGGTTGATTTTGACGCTTTTACCGAGGCCGTGGGCAACGGCCGTTGTGCAGGAATCTCGCCAATGGCACATGCAATGCCGTTGTGGACACACTTTGTCGGTTTGGGACGTAGGTGGCATTCGCTTCAAAGCGAAGGGGACGCCGCGCCGATTGTGGCACTGTTCGGAATGCGGGCAACGCACTTGGCATCGCCTGGTCAAGCAAGAAAAAAGGAGATCAAGATGAAATCAATACACATTCGGCTGGCAACATTGGCAGATGTGCCCAACTTAAATCAGCTAATTATTGAATCTGTACAGCATTTAAATGCGCCCGATTATACGCCTGTGCAAATAAACAGTGCTTTGAAATATATCTATGGAATTGATTCCCAACTGATTGTGGACGGGACTTATTATGTGGCAGAGATGAACGGCCGTTTTGTAGGGTGCGGTGGTTGGAGTAAGCGGAGAACCTTATTTGGTGGCGACGCCGCTACCACCCGGCAAGATGACGCCGATTTGCTTAATCCGGAAGTGGACCCAGCCAAGATTCGCGCCTTTTTTGTCCATCCATTCTATGCCCGGCAAGGCATTGGCCGCGCCATCATGGCAGTTTGCGAAGCAGCCGCTGTGCGGGTCGGGTTCCGACAGTTAGAACTTATGGCAACGTTAACGGGTGAGCCACTGTATGCTGCAACTGGCTTCAAAGTTGTGGAGCGATTGGCGGTTGAGTTGCCGGATTCGGTTTCGTTTCCGGGCGTCCGTATGGTGAAAACGATTGTTCAACCCCATGCGGCCAACGCAAAATGGCAAAAATCGGCTGCGCTTTTTGTCATGTTATTACTCATGGTGGTCACCGTGTTAGCGCCTCATACCGGCACGGTAATCGCTGAAAATCCACAAATAAGTGAGGCGGTTGCGATTCAAAAGGCAGTGGAGGGCACTCTGGGCGAGAACTTTCTTATAAGCGAGATGGGAACGGCCGAAAATGTGTTTGCTAGGGATACGGCCGTTGCCCACAATCAGGAAAATGAATTTTTAGTTGTCTGGGCAGGAAATTTGGGCTGGAATGTAATCGAAAATGATTCTGACCAATACATTTTTGCCCGTCGTGTAAATGACCAAACCGGGGAACTTTTAGGGGTAAATTATATAAAAATCGGTGTAACCAATCAGCTAAATTCTCAGCCAGATGTTACCTACAACATGGTTGATGATGAATATTTTATCGTTTGGACTGCGGCACATTTAAGCACCGGTGAACATGAGATTTACGGCCAACGCCTCACCAAAGATGGTGAGCTGGTTGGTGTGCCCCTCCGTTTGAGCCAAATGGGACCAGAAGGAAATAGTCACTATGCTGCAATGCAACCGGCCGTTTCGCACACCACAGGTTTTTTAGACAATAACTATCTTGTCGTTTGGGTTGGTGATAACAATGCAGATAGTTTGGTCAACGATGAATTCGAAATTTTTGGCAGGTATGTCAATTTCAATAATGATCCAATATTGAGTGAAACAATCCGTATTAGCCAAACAGGTCCAGATGGCGATACGAATTACGCAGCCGCCGAGCCAGACCTGGTTTACGATATGCTGACAAAGCAATTTATGGTCGTATGGCGGGGAGATACTTCTGAACAAGTGGGAGAATGGGAGATTTACGGCCGTATTCTACACACCAACAGCACTGCCTTCGCTGGTCAGCAAGTTCGCCTAACCCACATGGGTACAGACAGCGCAACCGGGTACGATGCGGTGTAACCTAAAATCAGTGCTCGGCTCGGCACAATAACAGAATATTTCCTGGTATGGCGTGGCGACAAAGAGGATGAAGCAACAGTCAACAACGAGTATGAAATATTTGGCCAAAGATTAAGCACAGACAACAGTCCGGCTTATGGGAGCATTACGCTGGAAGGCGAGATGATGCAAATTAGCCAGCAAGGAGCACCCAGGGATGCTGCTTATGATGCCTATCACCCAGACGTGACCTACAATGTACTTCAGGATGAATATTTTGTAACTTGGTTAGGCAATGATACGGTTTCAGCTTGGGCGGTTTATGGTCAACGCATGCAGGCCGTAACGGGTAGCCTGACAGGAACCAATCAACGCTACCTAGAAAATGGAGCGGGCAATGCCGCTGTGCAACAAGGGCGAAGCACCTCTGTTGCTTTCAGCCCCGGCTCCCAAAATTACCTCATCCTCAGCGAAGCGGAGCACGGCAACCCAACAGAAAAAGGAAGTACAAATTCAGTTTATGCTCAGTTGGTTGATGGGCAAACTGGTAGCGAGACAGGCCCTAATGATTGGATTGTGAGCGATATGCGGTTCATTACAGATCATTATGGAAGCCGAGAAACGGCCGTCGCCTACAATCCACTTCAGCAGGAAATCTTTGTGGTTTGGCAAGCAAATAGTAATGAAGATGGCTTGCATCAATTTAAAATAGAAATTTATGGACAACGCATTGACGCCAATACAGGCGAAGCCATCGGCAATAGAATAAGAATAAGTCAACCCATTGAACCGACCAATAATTTACTTTCTTCGAGTGAACCAGCCGTGGCTTACAGTGAGGCAGCTAACGTTTATTTTGTTGCTTGGAGAGGGACTTATTTCATTGATGATGTCAGGCAAAATGAAATATACGGTGCACGAATATCTGCATTTACAGGCGTTGTGCTGGATGCCAACACCAGAATTAGCTTTATGGGGCCAAACGACGATGCTGATTATGGTGCTTTTGATAGACCAGATATTGTTTACAATTCAAAGACCCAGGCACTTTTAGTCGTCTGGGAAGGGAAAGATGATCACCCTGGATTGGCCAATAATGAAAAAGAGATTTATGGGCAGCAGGTCAATAGCCTGACTGGCACATTATTGGGTGACAACATTCGCCTTAGCTTTGCTGGCCCAGACGGCTCGGATGCCTACAGGGTGAGTGCTCCAAAAGCTGTTTATAATGAAATTGATAACCATTTTCTGGTTGTGTGGACGGGGGAAGACAATGTGCCTGGTCACGATACAGTTGGTGACGAGGTTTATGGTCAGGTTTTGCAGGGCGACACACTCGCCCATGTCGGCGATATGTTCCGAATTAGCTACACTGGGCCTGAAGAAGATTCTGATTATGAGGCAAAAAATACGGCCGTTACTTACAACAATATAGCCCAGGAATACCTTGTTATTTGGCAAGCCCCCGTTGCCGTAGAAGATGATTGGGAGATATTCGGCCAACGGATCGCAGCCCAAACCAGTCAACCAATTGGCAATAACTTTCGCCTTAGCCATACAGGTTCCGATGGGGATCCTGCCTTCAGGGCAACACGGCCGTCGCTAGCTTTTGATCCCGCCAAAAATAGCTATTTGGCGGTTTGGCAAGCGTATGAATTTTACGACAACGGGAATTATGACGGGGGAATATATGGACAATATGTGCAATCAAACGGAGCGACTTTGGGACTTGCCTTTCGCATAAGCCAGCCACCCATTCCAAACGCGTCTATCTTTTTTGATGTGCATATGCCAACAATTGTCTCAACTAACCTGGGTAATCGCTTCATTGCTTTCTGGGAAATGAACACCGTTCACGAAGCACTTTCCTATTGGGATACTGAAATATTCGGGCAGTTTTTGGGAGAGGCCACTGGGCAATACGATCTGTATTTACCTATGATCGTTCGCTAAGTTCATCTGATTGCCCTGGCAGATGCAAATAATAAATTTGGCAGGGCAATCAACCCAAAATCACATGAGTCGCTCGGCAAAGGCTCCACCAAATCCCATCCGATCCAACACCAAAATGGGCAGTACAAACAACCATACGCATAGACTGGCTGAGAGATGTTGCCAATGTTTTCAGTTCTAGTACAATATGCCCATTACCCAAGTCACAATGCTTGGATTATTTTACCAAACCTGCCTCTAGTGGAAGATTGTGTCACCTTGTCATCCCTTCACGTCCCCCCAAATGTCCCCTGTTTGACATCTACAATGAATATCCGTATAATGCTACCACCATATCGCCCATATCACCGTGGTTGACTGAGAAGAAGAGAAATCTCAACATGGCGTACAAGCGCAATAGCAAACAAAACTATAAACCCATTTTATAGCGAACCATCCTGTTGACTACTCCAGCAGCAGGTTGGTTTTTTTGCGTAATATAGTTGCAAAAACTTCAAATTTTTAAAAAGACAATCGCAAATTTGGCAGTATCGTCATTTTGTGGTTGCTTTGGTAGTTAATTGCCAGAGGCATTTGCCTTTGCAGTTGGTTTTTACTCAGTTCACGTCAAATTGAGCAAAACAGTTTGACAAATTCTTTACGAGGAGAATACCTATGAAGAAAACCTTATCTCTTATTTTATTGCTGTTCATGGCTGGCTTTGTAGCCGTTGCATGTTCAGCACCAGCCGAAGTTGTTGAAGTAACGCGCGTTGTTGAAGGCGACGCCGTTCCGGTTGAAGTAACGCGTGAAGTAGTTACAACCGAAACGGAAACCGTAACGGAAACCGTAACGGAAACCGTAACGGTCGTTGAAACAGTGGTTGTTGACCCCACCAGCGAAGAGGAAGCAAATCGCACTGGTGGTTGGTTGGACACCATCATCTTTGTTGAAGAGCCGAATCAGGACTCTGCTATTGCGCGTCTGGCTGCTGGCGACATTGACATGTTTGCCGATGACATTGGTGGGCAGGCTGCTGTGCAGGCTATCTCCGATGCTGGCAACATCACTGCTGTTACCCAGTACGGTCTGTATGACGAAATCTTCTTCAACAATGGCGTTTGCGCCGATGAAAACGTGTTGAACCCGTTCAACAATCGTGCCATCCGCGAAGCCATGAACTGGGCAATTGACCGTGACTTCGTAGCTGACGAGCTGTACGGTGGTTTGGCTGTACCGAAGTACACCACCATCTCTGAAGCTGGTGCTGACCGTGGTCGTTACGCAGCAGCCATTCGCTCCATCGAAGCTAAGTACGCTTACGACTTTGACAGAGCAAATGAAATCATCGCTGCTGAGATGGAAGGCTTGGGCGCTGAACTAGTAGACGGCAAGTGGAATTGGGCTGGCGAACCAGTAACGCTTATCTTCCTGATTCGTATCGAAGATACCCGTCTGGAAATTGGTAACTATGTTGCTAATCAGCTAGAAGAAATGGGTTTCACCATTGAGCGCGTTGAGCGTACCTCTGGTGAGCTAAGCCCGCTGTGGATTAGCTCTGACCCAGCAGAATGCCAATGGAATCTGTACACGGGTGCATGGAGTCAAACAGCTATCTCCCGTAGCGATACGGACAACTTTGATTTCTTCTACACCCCACGTGGTGTTCCGTGGCCGTCCTGGCAGGTTTACGAACCAACTGATGAGTTTGACGCACTTTCCCTGCGTCTGTTCAACAATGACTATGCCGACCTGGCTGAACGTGGTGCTTTGATGGAAGAAATTCTGCCATTGGCAGGTGAATTCTCCACCCGCGTTTGGGTAACCAGCCGTACCACACTGGTGCCTTACAGCGACGAAGTTGCTGTTACCACCGACTTGGCTGCTGGCGTAAGCGGTGCTGCTATCTGGGCTAAAACCGTTCGCTTCATTGACGAAGTTGGTGGTTCCATGACCATCGCTTTGCCCAGCGTTTTCACCGAACCGTGGAACCCGATTGGTGGTTCTAACTGGGTCTTCGATAACATGGTAAAACGTGCAATTGGTGAAAACGGGCTGTACACAGATCCTAATACGGGTATTGGTATCCCGGTTCGTATCGAGAGTGCAGAAGTTGTTGTACAAGAAGGCTTCCCGGCCAGCGTTTCCCCCTCCTCTGATTGGATTACGTTGAGCTTCGAGCCAGAAATTGTGGTACCAGACGATGCGTGGGCCGGTTGGGATGCTGTAAACCAGACATTCTTGACTGCTGCTGACGTTTATACTGAGACGCAAACGGCCGTATTCAAGAGCACTGTCACCTACCCGGCTGACCTCTTTGATACAATCACTTGGCACGACGGTAGCCCGTTGAGCCCAGCTGACTTCGTAATGGGCATGATCATCACCTTCGATCTTGGTAACCCCGACAGCCCGTACTACGACGAATCCTTAGCTCCAGACTTGGCTCAGTTCCTCTCCGCATTCAAAGGCACGCGCATCGTTTCTACTGATCCGCTGACCATTGAATACTATGCCGACAACGCTCAGCTTGACGCCGAAAATGTTGTTGTAACTTGGTGGCCAACCTACGACTTCGCTGATGGCGCATGGCACAACATGGCCTTGATGCTCAGTGGTGAAGCAAACGGTGGTTTTGCCTTTACACCTGACAAGGCAGAAGCAAACGAAATCGAACGGACCAACATGATTGCCGGCCCGTCTCTGGATGTGTTTGCAGCAGAGTTAGCCGCTGCTACAGAATCAGGGTTCATCCCCTATGCTGCAACTTTGGGCGATTACATCTCCGCTGACGAAGCTGCTGCTCGTTACGCTAACTTGTCTGAGTTTGCTCGTCGGTATGGTCATTACTATCTGGGTACAAACGTCTACTTCCTCTCCGGTGTATTCCCCGTAGAAGGTCAGGCAATCTTGACCCGCTACGAGCCACATCCAGACCCAGCAAACCGTTTTGCCGGCTTTGCTGCCCCTGCAATTGCAGAGGTTGAGGTTGATGGCCCAGGCCGTGTTACCATCGGTGATGAAGCTGCCTTCGACGTCTTCATTGACGTATTCGATGGCCCCTACGCTGCTGATGATATTGGCTCCGTAACCTACCTGCTCTTCGATGCAACTGGCGCCCAGGTTGAAGCTGGCGAAGCAACAGTTGTAGAAGATGGCCTTTGGGAAGTTGTTCTGAGTGCAGATACAACTGCCGCTCTTGAAGAAGGTTCCAATCGCCTTGAGGTAGTTGTCGTTTCTAATCTGGTAGCTTTGCCAAGCCTTGGTGAATACCAGTTCGTTACGGCTCCATAAAGTTAGTAAAACCTCGCTTTACTACATTGGGCATTTTTGTAAAAGAATGCCCAATGTAAACCTACTAAATAGGCATCTGCCAATTTAGACCTATATCAGGTTGGAGGTGGTTTGAAAACTGCTTCCAACCTGTTCTTTCTGTCCTATCTGTTAAGATATTAGCAAGGAAAGGGTAACTCTATGAGTCAGGAAGCCTTTAATCTCGATGTCGAAGTTGATGTTGAATCAATTGAATCTTCATCACGTCAAGCACGCACAGAAACGATCACGCGATTAGCCCGCTATACGATTTTAAAACTAGTGGCATTGTTTCTTACCGTTGTCGCTGGTGTATACATCACCATCCTCATTGCCAATATGGGTGGGCATGTAGACGAAATTCGTCGCGGTGTTATTCGTGAACAAACGGTACTTGCTTTAAGCGCAAACCTTGAGTTCCGCCAACTACCAGAAGAAGAACGAACCGCTATTTTGGAAGAACGCATTGCTTTAGCGGAACAACGGTTCGGGTTAGATCAGCCATTTATTGTACGCAGTTTTACGTATTTAACTGATGCCCTGACGCTTGATTTAGGTTTCTCTGAATTCTTGATGAGTGATAGTGGCTCTAGGTTAGTTCGTAATATTATTCTCGAACGGCTGCCGTCTACATTGGTGCTTTTCGGAACAGGGAACCTAATTTTGTTCTTTGCCAGCATCTCTGTGGGTTTAAGTCTGTCTAGGCGGTACGGTAGTTTTTGGGATAAATTTATATTAGGAATGGCACCAACCTCGTCTGCACCAGGTTGGTTTTATGGTTTATTCCTCATCTTGATTTTTGCCAGTATATTGGGTGTTTTGCCTTTTGGCGGCATGGTAGAAGCACCACCGCCAGAAAGCCGGGTAGACTACATGCTTAGCCTAATGCGCCATATGATCTTGCCCATATCGGCAATTGTCATCAATGCAGTCTTTTTGAATGCGTACACATGGCGTACCTTTTTCCTCATTTTCTCCAGTGAAGATTATGTGGATATGGCCAAAGCCAAAGGTCTTACGGATAGAATGATTGAACGTCGTTATATCTTAAGGCCCACTTTACCCAATATTGTGACGAGCTTTGCCTTTTTGCTCATCAATTTGTGGACGGGTGCTATTATTTTGGAAACGGTATTCAATTGGCCAGGCATTGGGCAGCTCTATTTTGCCGCTATTGGTGCGTTTGACACACCGGTTATTTTGGCAAATATTGTTGTTTATGCGTATCTCTTGGCATTAACAGTGTTCCTACTTGACTTTATTTACGCACTGGTTGACCCTCGCGTGCGAGTAGGGCAAAAAACGGAATAAGACTATGAAATCAATTCTGATTAACCTAAAGAGTATACGGCAATACCCTTCTGCTATTATTGGATTAATTATTATCGCTTTGCTTATCCTGACGGCGATAATAACACCCATTGCCATTCCATATAGCGAAGCCGTTCGGCTTTGGCGTGGGGGAGAGGATGTCTGGGCAGAATATCCCCGAAATGCGTGGCCCGTTTGGCAAAATTGGTTTAGTGATGTTCAACGTCCTGAAACCATTGTTTTTAAAAGCTCGGACGGGGATGGCAATGTTGTCATTGAAGATTTGTCTGAAGACACCCGTGAAGCCATTTATACCTATGAGTTTGATTATCAATATGATGAGTTTCCCCCAGAGCTGATCATATTCTTTGATGCAACCTTTGAAGAAAAACAGCCGCATGTGGAAATGACATGGCTAACTCCGGACGGCCGTGAGATTCGTGCAGGTGAGTTTTCTCCATCTGCATCATCTTCATTCCGCTTCTCACAAGATAGCCGCCTACAGCGCCGTCTAGAGCGTGCTACTGGCATTGATGAAGTAGCTGCCGAAAAAGGCTTGTTTGATGATCCTGAACAAGAAGGATTACAGGTTTTAAAGGGTAATTACCAACTCAAACTGTCTGTTTTGCTTTTTGAAGACAATTCAGAAGTTGAGACGACATTTGTAAGCTACGGCTTGGTTCATGGCCTTGCTGGAACAGATCATCGTCGGCGAGATTTAACGGTTGCTTTGCTTTGGGGAACGCCAATTGCAATGTCGTTCGGACTGATTGCTGCTCTAGGTACTACCGTATCTTCTCTTTGCATTGCGGCCGTAGGTGTTTGGTACGGTGGCATACTTGATGCCCTTATTCAGCGCATCACTGAAGTGAATAATATTATTCCTCTGTTGCCGATCTTAATTATGGTGGGAACCCTGTATTCTCGAAGTATCTGGCTAATGTTAGGCTTGGTAATATTATTTAGTATCTTTGGCCTTGCCATTAAAACATACCGAGCCACCTTCCTCCAGGTACGAGAGTTAGCATATATAGATGCTGCACGAGCTTATGGTGCAAGCAATACGCGCATAATCTTCCAGTATATGATTCCACGGCTTCTGCCTTTGGTCATTCCAGGCATTGTTTCGCTGGTTCCGGCGTTTGTATTTCTTGAAGCATCTTTGGCTATTCTGGGTCTTGGTGATCCTATTTTGCCAACTTGGGGTAAATTAATTTCAGATGCTCGAAATCAAGGTGCTTTGTTTAACGGTTTCTATTACTGGATTATTGAACCGGCAGCATTAATGATGTTTTGTGGCGTTGGCTTTGCGATGGTCGGTTTTGCCCTTGACCGAATTTTTAACCCTCGATTACAGGAGCTTTAATTGAATGGAATCAGAAAATAATGATCTCCTAATGGTAAAAGGCTTGCGTTTGCATTTTAAGGTAAGGGCAGGTGTTGTTCAGGCTGTAGATGGCGTTGATTTTAAGTTACCGAAAAATCAGGCAACAGTTGTTATTGGTGAATCCGGTTGTGGCAAAAGTTCATTAGCCAAGGCAATTTTGCGCTTGCTCCCGCGAAATGTGCATACATACGATGGTGAAGTGTGGTTGCATGATAAGGACATCATGCAATACAACACCGAATCATTCCGCCGCGAGGTGAGGTGGAAAAGAATTTCTATGGTACCTCAGGCAGCTATGAACGCCTTGAATCCCGTGATGCGAATTGGTGACCAGGTCGCAGAACCAGCGATGATTCATATGGGATTGTCTAAGGAAGAAGCACTAAAAAGTGCCCTGCAAATGTTTGAACATGTGGGTGTACCCGTAGATTTTTTGCATCGTTATGCCTTCGAGTTAAGTGGCGGTATGCGTCAAAGAGCAGCATTGGCAATGTCGCTCATTACGCTGCCGGATTTGGTAATCTTGGATGAGCCAACATCTGCTTTAGATGTGCTTACGCAAGCAAATATCATGAACTTGATGAAGCGAGTAAAGCAAGAATTGGAAACGAGCTTCATTTTGATTACCCATGATATTGCAACCTCTAGTGAATTAGCAGACAATGTTGCTGTGATGTATGCTGGTCAAATTGTTGAGGTTGGGGATGCACACAATTTCTTTAATGAGCCATTACATCCATATTCACAGAAATTAATGGCAAGTGTGCCTCGGTTGCGTGAAACCATTGAGCCAGAATTTATTACTGGACAACCACCAAGTTTATTGAAGCCACCAACAGGCTGCCGATTTGCTGACCGTTGCCCTGCCCGGTTTGAAAAATGTGATGAAGAGCCGCCCACTATTGTTCGAGAGGACATGCGTGAGGTTAAATGCTGGCTTTATGCATAATTGGTAATAGGAATAAAAAATGAGCGAAATGGAAAATGGTTTGAAACCCAGGACAAATGATGCAGATGAACCAATTTTGCAAATTGATGATTTGCATGTTTGGTATGAATTAAAGCGATTTGGCTTTGGTCACGCGGGTTATGTTCGGGCAGTGGACGGTGTTCAGTTTGATTTGAAGCAAGGCGAAGCAATGGCATGTGTGGGAGAAAGCGGTTGCGGTAAGTCTAGCCTTATGAAAACTATTTTAGGCCTTAATCGTCCAACAAAGGGTGATATTATTTTTGATGACCAGCGTTTGACAGAGACGTCTGGAGAAGATTTACGAATATATCGGTCGAAAATAGGATATGTTCAACAAGATCCTTTTAGTGCTTTGCCACCATTCATGACAATTCAGCGTATCTTGGAAGAGCCGCTGGTGATTAATGGAGTTGACAATAAAGAAGAACGACTGGAAAGAATTCGCAAGATTCTTGAAGAGGTTAAGTTAGCCCCAGTTGATGAAGTTTTACCAAAATTTCCGCATATGCTGAGCGGTGGCCAACAGCAACGTGTAGTGATTGCGCGGGCAATGATTATGGAGCCGAAGCTATTGGTGGCAGATGAACCTGTTTCAATGCTTGATGCTTCTGTTCGGGTTGAGATTTTGCGATTGTTACGCAATTTGCAGGAGAAGCACAATTTATCGGTCATTTATATTACGCATGACCTTTCTACAGTGCGGTATTTTTCTGAGTACATTTTTGTGATGTATGCAGGTGAAGTTATTGAGATCGCGGAGATGGAGGATTTGCTGGCTGACCCGAAGCATCCGTATACGCTTGCGCTTTTAGAAGCTTCATCTGACCCTGATGCCGATAATGCTTTGGTTATGCGTGAGGTTCCTCGTGGAGAACCGCCTAGTTTGGTGAATCCTCCACAAGGATGCCGGTTTAATCCTCGCTGCCCCAAAGTTATTGAGGGGCTATGTGATGTTAAGCGACCACCAAATGTGGAAGTTGCTCCTAATCATCGTGTAGCTTGTTGGTTGTTTGACGAGGAGGGCATGAATGCCGTTTAATCGAATGATTGGGGTTGGGTTTGTTTTGGTTCTGATTGGAGCTATTGTGCCATTTGTCATTGTCATTCGCCTTGTGGAATCCACTTTTTTCCTTAATTTTATCGCTTTTGCCGCTTCGGTTATAGGAATTTTTCTGGGGGTCATTGGGACTGCTATGCACGTTGGTGATAGCCGTCGGCGGCGTGAAAATGATTGGTATGAGGGTTAAGGCAACGGCCGTTTCCCACACTCCCTAGCCCCTAAAATCGGTTAAATTAGTTGATTCGATGCCACAGTTAGCTGTGGCATTTTATTTTTCTATTTGGTGTACGGCCGTTTCCACACCAACACCAATCTCTTGCACCATCTCTAAATTTTCACTGTTTTCAACGACGACTACAATGGCATACCTTGGCTGGGCGGCGGGCGTTAGTGCCAGGTACCATCCATTGCGGCTGTTTGGGCCAGATATAGCCAACACCATGAAACTCAGGTGTTCATCTGCAGTGAGAAGCTGGCGAATGTCGCGGGTGGCACGGCTGGTGACTGCATTGCCACTGCTTGCGGCGGCTGGTTGAGGCTGCATACTGCCATTTTCATCCTGGACGGCCGTTACCAACTGCGGTGTGGGTAAACGGCCGTCATTGCCCAATGCTGCTAATGCTTGTGCAACTTGCAAGGGCGAGACTGTGAGCGTATCTTGGCCAATGCCAGCTTGTAGAGGATCATTAAGCGGCTCAATTCCAGGAAGTTCGGTGTTTAGCGGCAATTCTGGGGGTGTTGCCAAGCCAAAGCGCAAAAAAATGTCATCCAGACCTGCCAGACCCAGCCTGTCCGCTAAATCTTGCATGGGGCCAGGGCAGCGGTAGCGGAGGACATCCGCCCAGGTTGGGTTTTCTGGTGGGGTGGTTTGGCATTGTTCTACTTCCTCGCTGACAGACACTGGGCGGTTTGCGTTCAGGACGGCACCGTCTAGCTGAATGCGGTCTGCATCTAAAGCTGCTGCCAAAATGAATGGTTGCAACACCAAACCGGGTTGGTATTGTCCCTGAACGGCCCGATTTAGTAGTGGCGCGGTTGCATCGGCAACTAAGTCATCAAAATTTTCATCTAGCAGGTTGGGGTTGTAGCCGGGATGACTGACCATTGCCAGGATATGCCCTGTTTCAACCTCTAGTAGCACAAGTGCTCCCTGTGCGTTGCCGAAGAGTGCTTCTGCTGTGGTTTGCAGGTTGGCGTCCAGGGCTAGCTGCACGTCGCGCCCAATTTGGGGTGCGTGGAATAGTTCGCGGTTGAGAACGGCCGTAAATCCCTCATCCTTGCCCCGCAAAATAGTATCAAATCCGGCCTCGATGCCTGCTGTACCATGCCGAAAGCTGTAATAGCCAACGGCTGGCCCAATGGCGGGGTACGGATAGTTTCGGACAAGCGCATCTGGTTCGCCGATGGTTTCTGCCAGCACCACGCCATTTCGGTCCAAAATTTGGCCGCGCTGGATGCGTAGCTCTGCTTCTACAAGCCGAGGATTGTCGTCGCGGGCCAGAATGGTGTCGCTACGCACGACGTTCCAAAAAACGAGCGACAGGGCGATAGCCAAGAAGCCCAGCAAGATGGCTCGCTGCATTTTGTGCAGTTGCGTTTGGGGCGACTGTTTATTCATCGAATAATTAGAGGTGGATTGGTTTGGTTTTGGTCGAAAGATAGAGTAACAAGCCCACCATCACATGGCTGATCATCATCGAACTGCCACCGTAGCTAACGAACGGGAGGGTGACACCTGTGAGTGGCAGTAGCTTGGTAACACCGCCCATAATGAGAAAGGCTTGGGCTGCCAACAAAATGGTGATGCCGGCCGCTAGATAACGGCGAAACGGCCGTTCTGCCAGCAAGGCCAACCGCATTCCCCGATGTGTTAGCAAAGCAAAAAGCCCTACAATACCTAGGCTGCCAATGAGTCCCCACTCTTCAGCGATAGCGGCAAAAGCAAAATCTGAATGAACAACCGGAATGTATTGAGGGAAGCCTTGCCCGATGCCTTGCCCCCAAATGCCCCCGGCAGCCACAGCATAGAGGGATTGCACAATTTGGAAGGCGCGGCCATCAAAATCGAGCCAGGGATTCCACCAAGCATCAATGCGTAATGTGACGAGGCTGAAGGCAAAGTAGGCAAATACACCTGCTAGCAGCAATAGCCCCACGCCACCAACCACCACACGCCAAGCGCCTGTTGCCAGATAGAGAAGGCTCAAAAAGAGAATGAAAAAGAGCGTAGCCGCACCTAAATCACGCTGCCATACCAGCAAAACCATGCAGAAGCCCCACATGAGCAGCAGAGGAGCCAGGTAAGAGATGTTTGGTAAACGGCCGTTCCCTTGTAACTGCCCCATGCTTTCCCGCTCGTCAAAATAGCTGGCCAGGAAGATGACTAGCAGCAGCTTGAGCAGTTCTGATGGCTGGAAGTAAACTGGCGTGAGGAATGGAATGGGCAGCCGTAGCCAATATTTTGCCTCGTCAAAATTAGCAGGATTAATGCCAAATAGCAGCGTGGCGACTAATAATGCAATACCAAGCAGCAGCAAGGTGTAGCGGTAGCGGCGCAGCCAGCGTAAATTTCGTGGCAAAATGGTGATGCTTACAAGTACGGCCGTTCCTAACACCACCCACGCCACTTGTCGCACCAAAAAATTGGGAGCCAGCCGGTCTTGCATCAGGATGCCCCAACCAGTTAGCAGACCAATTATCGGCAGCAAAAAGGGATCGTGGTTGGGCGCGTACTTGCGAAGGAGCCAAATGGCCGTGCCTTGCGCCAACAACCAGCAAAGTGGCCCCCAGAGTGTGCTGCCATCAATACGGCCGTGGCGGGCTAGCCCCAGTGCCAGGGCGTTGCTAAACACAAATAAAGCGGCAATGCAAAAAAGGATTGGTTCGGAACGGCCCTGTTCCGCATCAAAGCGAAGAGAAATAGATGAAAGGCTCGGCATAAAGTTGTGGCACGATTAGGAAGTTTGGGTGAGTTGGCGTTGTAGGTTTTGGATGCGCTCGCCGGCTCTTTGCTGAATTTGCTTGATTGCTTGATTTTGCTTTTCTATCATGCTGCGGGCATCTTTTAACTTGGCAATGGCTTGTTTAAGCTGAAGCTCACGCTCTACCAGCCGCGCTTGAATTTCTGCCAAATGATGTCCTTGTGCAGTGGCCTGGCTCAAATACCGATTTAGCTCAGTTTCACTGGATTCTAGCTGCACTTTTTGATCTTGAATAACAGTTTGCAGTCCCATATTTTGCTCTACCAGTTCTTCGTGGCGTTTGTTCCATTTGGCCTGTTTGGATTGCAAATCAGCTTGCGTATCGGTAACGGCCGTTTGCATTTCTGCCACTTTGTCTGTCTGCAGTTGCAACTCAGCTTCTAACTTGGTTAGATGGTCAGCCTGGTCTGCCACTGCTTTTTCGGCAGAAGTGGCGGTCGCCTGGCTTGCTTCCAGCTCCGCTTTATACCACAAAACACGCTCAAAATGAGCATGTTCAGCATCTGCTAATTCTGCTTCTAGCTGGCTAATTTGCTCATTCGCTTCGGCTAGCTGCTCAATCTTAGCCAACGGATCGGCACTTTTTTCACGAAGCTCAGTTAACTCGTTCAGCACTTTTTCCAGCTCTGTTTCGGCGGCTTTGCGCTGCTCCCGCTGCATTTCCAAAACAGAATTGCTTTCCTCAGCCTGGTTTTCCATCTTTTGCAGCTCGGCTTCTAACTCTTCCACTTTCTTTTCAGTGATTTCGGCTAATTCTTGCCAGCGAATGAGCGATTCTTCTTGCTCGGACGTGTGGACGAGGCTGGCTTTGTGGGCAACCTCCAAGCTGTGGATACGGTCGCGCAAGGTGTTGATTTCACCCACGGCCGTTTCTAGCTCGCTGTCTACGGCCGTTTTGTCCGATTGAAGTTGGGAATGGCTGTTTTGTAACTGGGTGTGTTGCTGCCGTAGATTTGTCAATTCGTCATTTTGCTCAGTCATTAAATCGCGGGCAATGCCCAGTTCATTGGTTTGCCGCTCTACCTGGCTTTTGCGGTGGCGCAACGCCTCTTGCGCTTCATCTAGCTGCGTTTGCTTCGTGGTTAGTTCCGTACGTAGCTCTGTTAGCTCTTGTTTTAGATTCGCAATGGTGCTGGTAGATTCCCCCGCCAATTCCGTTAGGCGACGCTGAAAGTCTTGCTCAAGCTCGGCGCGTGCTGCCAAAGACATGGCCGCCTGCGCTTGTAGGTGATGCAATGCTTCAATTTGGGCTTCGTTCCGATTGAGCAGTTGGCCTTCAGGTAGGTCAGGCGCGTTTTCGTTTCGGGTAAGATTGCTATCATCGGGCAGGTGACCGTTTTCTGCCAGAGTTGCATAATCAGCCTCATCCACGCTGCTGATCCAGCCATGAATGTTGCCGCCGCTCAGAACCATAAGCTCTACGGTAAAAACATCCCCTAAAATTTGGCCACTTTTTTCAACGCGAATATCATGGCAAACGGCCGATCCAGTGAGTAAACCAGCCACCATCAAGCGGGGTGCAAAGACGTTGCCAACCAACGTTGCTCCTTCCTGAATAGCGACGGGTTGATCAGTGTGAATATCCTCAACGTGGTAGCCAACAATTTCCAGCCAGGTTTGCCCGCGCCGCCAAAAGCGCAGCCGGTCTAGCAAGCCTTGACCATTTGGTTCTGCGTTGGGTTCGGTTGCCGGCTCATCGGTTGGTATGAGTGTGCCGTCAGGCGTTGTGGATTCTTCTGTTACAGTCATAGCCAAAAAAATGTACCATGCCATTATAGCAGGGGAATGCTTAAGATGATACTGAAAAGAACGGAACAATGGGTGAAACGGCCGTTAACTCTGCCAAATTCGCCAAAAGTTTGGTTTGAATGAGTAATGATGCCCAAGATATTGAGTATTTAGAACACATGTGCTATTATGGGCAGCCGTTTGGGTGTGGAGTTATCAACTAGGAAGGCCAGGCAGTACGGCCGTTTAGCAAACCACAAAAATATAATCAGGGAGAACTACAATGGGTGAAAATGGACTCATCGTTGCCTTCTTTGCCCTGGCGTTTTTGGCCTTCTGCCTTACGGCCGTTGCCCTTTATGCCCTCAGCCAGAGCAAAGATGATATTGCCGACAACAGCGTCAACGGATTACGCAATTTGCACATGGGCAGTGTGCAAAAACTACCAGCTGACGAACCGGAAAATGACCAAACAGATGATGGAGCTGATTTTCAATCTGGATCGTAGCCGCCTAGAAGGGGCATCAAGACGATGTAAGCCGTGATGGTTTGGGCATTTAATCCTGAACAGGCAGATTTTCCGGTAGCGTGAACCAAAAACAACTGCCGCTTCCTTCCGTGCTTTCAACGCCCACCTTGCCGCCGCTTGTTTTGACAATGCGGCTAACAATGGACAAGCCAAGCCCTTCTCCCCGTATTTTTTTGGAAGTAACGCGGGTATGCGCTTTAAACAAGCGCTTCTGATCAATTTTTGAAATACCTGGGCCGTTGTCAGCAACCCAAAAGCGCACCATCCCATTTTCTTCTGGTGCATATCCGATCTGTAACACAGGTGGTTCGCCATCTTTACTGCCATATTTTAGGCCGTTACTCAAATAATTTAGCCACACTTCTTCAATCCATGGTGCATAGCCAACGGCCGTTGGCCAGCTTTCGGGCAACTTAATAACCGCCTGGGTTTCCCGAATCTGATAGCGAAGTCGCTTGAATACTTCTGCAAGGATGCGCTTGTTGTCTAGCAAATTTGCCTGAATATTTTCGGAGCGCATACTGGCTAAAAATAGCAGTTCGGTGATGACATTGTTCATCTTGTAGCCGCTCTGCATAATTTGGTCCACCGCTTGCTTGGCAGGTATGCTTAACTCTTCTTGGTAATGGGAATCTACCAGGCTGGCATACCCTACCATCTGGCTGAGCAATCCTTGAATTTGGTGGGCTACTGTGTGGGCAAAATCGTTGAGTGCCAAATTTTGGTCTTGTAGATTCTCGGCTCGATGATGCAGTTCTAGCATGAGCCGGTGTCTTTCAATTGTGTAGTGGATTGTTCTGAGCAATAAATTGGTGCTGAGATCGCTTTTAGACAAATAATCTTGGGCCCCTATTTGTACTGCTTCCATGATGGTTTGATGTTCGGTCTGGTCGCTTAAAAGAATGACAGGTGTTTTGGGGTGACTTTGCTTTAGTTTGGAGAAAGCGTCTAAACCTGTGGCATCTGGCAAATAAAGGTTTAGCAATATGACATCATAGGGGTCTTGGCGGCGTTGGTTTAAGGCATCTTGCAGCCGGGGGACGGCCGTTACGTGAATATTTGCCAGCATCGAGTTAGAAACGGCCGTGCGGTGCAACAATCTCTGCACGATCTGTACATCGTGTGGATTGTCTTCAATCAGCAATACGTCAATTTGGCTTTTATTGCTCATAATTTAGTAATACTGCACTTATTGAGGGAAATGCCCGCCAAAATATATTAGGGTAAAAATCTGTCAGCGCAAATAGCATTTATCGTGCAAGGAACTGTCTTTTGCACAATAGCCGAACGAATCAACAGAATCAATCCCTGGTAGCTAACCAGGTGCAAAACGCTGTTGACAAGGCATCTGTTCCGAGGCAAAATAGAACAAATGGGCTAAATCGCAATGGGAGAATCTATGTCTCGCTTGGCATCACGAACATCACGACTGCGCCGTATTGAACAACTGCTGCTGCTAACCCCAGATGGTTTGCGCGCCACAGAGTTGGCGGAAAAGCTTGAAGTGGATCGCCGAACGGTGTACCGGGACGTTGATTTTTTGTGTGATCAAGGCTTACCAATTTGGCAGAAAGACGGCCGTTTCGGCATGAATCGCACCCGGTATCTCACCACTGTCCACCTCACCTTCCATGAAGCCATTGCGCTAACATTGGCCGGGCTGCTGCTAGCCCGCACCATTGACGAGCGAAATCCCCATGTCACCTCTGCTTTGCGTAAATTAGCCATTACCCTGCCCAAAGTCATCTCGCCCCACCTAAAACGCGCCGCCGACCGTGTACAAACCCTCAACGACAGTCAGCGGCAGGTGGCTGTGCTGGAAGCGTTGGCTGAAGGATGGGGAACCGGGCATAAAGTGCGCGTTGGTTACCGCTCGCCCCGTAGCGGGCAACTCCGCGAGCGCGTGATTGCCCCCTATGCGCTAGAGCCAACGCCCTCCGGCATTTACGTCATTGGGCATGATGATTGGGCAAAGGATATCCGCACCTTTAAGCTAGACCGACTGGAAAGCGCTACGCTGCTAAAGGACAGTTTTACCGTGCCGGAAGCGTTTGATTTGGAGAGCCATTTGGCTTCGGGTTGGCGGATCATGGCGGGCAGCGAAATTACAGAGGTCGTGCTTCGGTTTACGCCAGAGGTGACGCCACACATCTACGAACGGCAGTGGCATCTCACGCAAAAGCTGGAAAGAACAGAGGATGGCGGCTGCATTTTGCGGGTGCAGGTGGCGCAGCCAAAGGAGATGCAGCCATTTATTCGCAGTTGGGGGGCGCAAGTAGAGGTGCTGGCACCAATCTGGTTGCGGGCGCAGATTGGTTCAGAGCTGCAGCGGGCAGCGGCGCAATATAGTGAACGGTCGCTGTAATCGGTGATCAGTTATCAGTAGGTTGTTAGCCAGTTTTTAGGCGCTGCAGGCGGTTGGCGGCTGCAGCGAGGGTTTTCTCCTCTTTGCAAAAAGCAAATCGGGCTAAACCTGCACCGTCGGTAGGGTTGTGGTAAAAGGCGCTAGGGGGAATGGCCGCCACGCCAATCTTGCTGGTAAGGTAGCGACAAAAAGCGACGTCATTAGCAAAACCCAAATGTGAAATATCTACCATAATAAAATAAGTGCCGTGAGGTGCAATTGGCCGCAAACCGACGCTTTTGAGGGCATCTAGCAAAAAGTTGCGCTTGCTGGTGTAAAACTCTGTTAGCTCATGGTAGAAGGATGGGGGTTGGGAAACGGCCGTAACGGCCGCTTCTTGCAAAGGTGCTGCTCCACAAAAGGTCATGAACTGGTGTGCCCGAAAAATGGCGTGGGTTAGCTCCGGTGGGGCTACCGTCCAACCAATCTTCCAACCAGTCACGCTAAATGTTTTGCCCAAGCTAGAAATCATGATGGTGCGTGCCGCCATGCCGGGCAGGCTGATGAGAGTTTGGTGTTGCTGTTCATCGAAGACGAGATGTTCGTACACTTCATCGGTCATGGCCAGCACGTCATGCTGCTGGCATAAATTGGCAATTAGTCCCAACTCTATTTCCGTAAAAACTTTCCCGGTTGGGTTGTGCGGCGTATTCACGATGATGAGCTTCGTTTTATTGTTGAACAACATTGCCAGTTCACCTGCGTCTATCTGCCAATTGGGTGGGCGCAGGGTGTAAAAGCGGGGAATGCCCCCTGCCATCTGTATGGCAGGCACATATGAGTCGTAAAATGGCTCAAAGACAATGACCTCATCCCCTGGATTCACCAGACCCAAAATAGTGGCAAAAATGGCTTCAGTTGCCCCGTGCAGAACGGTAATTTCTGTATCGGGGTTGGCCTCTACGGCGTAAAAATCTTGCACTTTTTGGGCGATGGCTTGGCGCAGGCGGGGACGGCCGTTTGCCGGTGCATATTGGTTAATATCGGCTTCAATGGCTGCGATGGCTGCATCCTTCATAAAATCCGGCGCAGCAAAGTCGGGGAAGCCTTGTCCCAAATTGATAGCTTGATGCTCATTGGCCAGAGCCGTCATTTCGGTAAAAATGGTGGTGCCAAAGCCAGCTACTCGCTGCGCCATGTAACTCATGTGGGTCTCCTGAAAGCGGCTGGTGGTTAGTGGCTCGTCAGTGACCCGCCATTAACCGCCAGCTACTAAATTTTTTGCGTGGGGGATTGTGACAGAGAACGGCCGTCTTTGCAATTACTTTAAGGAGAAAACGATAAACAGGGACGGCCGCGCAAATATTGGGTGCATTCGTCTGCTGAGAGGGAGCGCGTTACCAGCAGTTTGGCGCGTTCAAACAGGTTCTGCACAGTCTCCAGCGTGTTGATGCGAGCCGTGCGGTCAGCACTGGCGGTGGCCAAACGGCCGTCGCCAGGATCAAACACCACGCCATTTACCACAGAGGTATGCCCCAAATAGGTACGGCGGGTTTGCCCCGTGGCTGTGTCCCACAGTTTGGTGGTGCGGTCGGCACTGCCTGTGGCTAGGCGGCTGCCGTCCCTGCTTAGGGCTACGCTGAGTACCGGCCCCCCATGCCCAGAAAAGACGCGGATTGCTTCGCCACTTTCCAATGACCAAAGCCGAGCCGTGCCGTCGCTGCTGGCGGTGGCCAAGAAACGGCCGTCTCCACTAAACGTCACATCATTCACAACCCCCTCGTGACCCATCAGCATTTGCACAATCTCATTAGTGACGACATTCCAGATAACGGCCGTGCCATCCACAGAACCGACCGCCACTAGACTGCCGTCTGGGCTAAAGCTCACCGTGGTGAGCCCTGCCCCGTAGGGTAAGCGAAGCTGCAGGCTGTTGTCTATTGGGCTCCAAAAACGGAGAATGCCATCGGCAGCGGTGGTAGCCAAAACGGTGCCTTCCGGGTTAAAGGCCACGCCATTGACTTCGGCTGGATGATCCATCACCGGCAGCTGGATTTCTCCACTGGCAATATCCCACAGGCGCGCGTTTTGGTCGTCGCTAACCGTGGCCAGCAGCGCACCATCGGGGGCAAAAGCGACATCGTTCACCGCATTGTTATGATCGGCAAATACGTGAAGCTGGGCGCTGTCTTCGGTTCGCCAGATGCGGGCTGTTTCATCTGCGCCGCTGGTTGCCAGGAAACGGCCGTCGGCACTAAAGCGAATTGACAAAATATTGCCGGTATGCCCCGACAAAATCTGCGGCGACAGTCCTGCCTCGGTGCGCCACAGGCGGGCAGTGCTGTCACCACTCCCGGTGATGAGTTGCGGTTCGAGGGGATGAAAGGCAACGGCCGTTACTCCGTTGGTATGGCCGGGCAATGTGTACAGCGCCTGCCCGGAGACGGCATTCCAAACTTTCACCGTGCTGTCACTGCTGGCTGTGGCAAATAGCGTCCCATCTGGGCTGTAGGCCACATCATCCAGCTGGACGGCGTGGCCAGTGACGCGAAAAATGAGCGAGGCATCAGCTGTATTCCAGATGGCTGCCGTACCGTTGCTGTTAGCTGCCAGCAGATGTGTATCGTCGTTATTGTACGCCAGCCCGTTAATTTGGATGGTTTGGTTATCGTTGCCAATAAATGGTTCGATGGAGAAGAGAGATGCGCCTGTTGCGCCATTCCAGATGATGATACGGCCGTCTGCCCCCCCAGAAGCAAAGCGACTACCGTCGTGGCTAAAGGCCACCGCCTGAACCCGACTGGTATGCCCCAGCAGCCGCAGCAGCGAACGGCGATTGCCAATGTCCCACAGCCGCAGGGCACTGCTGCTGTAGCTTGCCAACAGTCGGTCTCCTGCCGGGTTGAAAGCGATGTCGGTGACTGCCCCATCGGCTCCGTTTAGCACGGTGATCCGCTGTTGCGTGGCGGTGTTCCACAAAATGATGAAGCCATCTTCGCCCGCCGTGGCCAGGAGAGCGCTGTCGGGGCTAAAAGCAACGGTGTTGATGGCGCGGGCATGGTCTGTAAGCACGCCAACCTCTTGCCCGCTGGCGACGTCCCACAGCTTAATTTCACTGTCCTGGCTGACGGTGGCTAGCAAACGGCCGTCGCTGCTAAAAGCAATGTCGTTAACGCCCTCGGTGTGGCCAGAGAAGATGCGCTGTAGCTGCGAGCTTTGCATGGCCCGGAACAAGGCATCCTCGGCCGATTCTGGTGCGGCCAAATTGAACGATTGGGTCAGATTCACCGCTTCTAACGAGAGCAGCAAACCTAGCTGCGGGTCGCTGTTTAGCTGGTCGGTGGCAATGCCCGCCAGCTCACGAGCCACCACCAGCCGAGATTGGTTCTCTGCTTCCTGCGCGTTTTGCTCGGCGATGATGACGGCCGTTGCCAGCTCATTGGCAGAGAAGACGGCCGTCTCCCGGGCGGCAATGGCATCCTGGGCATTTATTTCGGCAATCTCACGCTCTTGTTCAGCCGCAACTTCGGCGGTGGCGCGCAGCTCGGCATCGGCGCGGGCGGTGGCTTCTGCCGCCACAGAGGTGGCTTGGCTAAATTCAGACGCTTCGCGCAGGGAAACGGCCGTGGCTTCATTGGCTTGGGCCGTGGCCGCATTGGCCTGAGCAATTTGATTATTATTGACGGCCGAAAATGCCACAATCAGTAACAAAACAATAGTGACAACCAAAGCGGCCGTTAGCCAGCCCAATCGCCGCGCAAAGCGTGCCTGGGCCGCTGCCTGCTGGCGTTCTAGCTGCTCCTGTTCCAGTGCTTGTTGTGCGGCCGTTCGCAGCTTCAAACTTTCATCAATAAAAAATCGATCTTCTCGGCTTAAAAAAGATTCCCGTTCATTGAGCCAGCCCTCTGCTTCTGCCAGCAACGTGCCACGCAGCAGGGCATCGCTATCTAGATTGCTCATTTGCCATTGGCGTAGGGCTGCCCGCAGCCGCTCTTGCCAGGCACGGAAGGCACGATCATCCTCCATCCAGGCGCGTAGCTGCCCCCAACCCCGAATCAACGCTTCGTGAACCACTTCCACCGTTTCCTGGCCGTTAGGTGCTAAACTGGTGACGACTAAACGGGCATCGGCCAGCTTTTGCACCAGTTGCCAGTTACTTTCTCCCAGTTCGCTACGGGTGGCCAGGCGGCGCGTGTCCTCCGTACCGGCTCCAGGGCGCACCATTTGGATAAAGACGCGCCGCGCCTGCTGCCGTTCGGCCGCAGAGAGTTGGCTGAATTCCCGGTCAGCATACCGCGCCAGCGCCCCTTCCACGCCGCCGATGGCATCGTACCCTTCGTGGGTAAGGTAGCCTTCACGCGCTTTTTCCCACAACTCGGTTAGAGCAAATTGCAGCAGGGGCAGATTGCCCGGCTCGTCCCCAACATCATCTAAAATGCGGGCGACCAGGCTCGTTTCAAAAAGCAGGCCAAAGCGACGGGCCGGGTTGGCGATGGCCTGGCTAAGTTCGCGGCGGGTCATGGGACCTAGCTTGATGTCGGCGTTTTGCAGGGCATCGGCAAAGGGGCGGTGGGTGAGTGCCTGGCTTAAAAAGTCGGTACGCAGGGTGAGCGCCAAGGTAAAGTGGGGTAGGTGGCGGAATTGCGCCACGTCTACTGCCTCCAGCAGTAAATCTAAAAAGGCGAGGCGTACTTTTTGGTCACTGCAAAGCGTGTAAATTTCTTCAAACTGGTCAGAGACGATGAGAAGCTGCTTGGCTGGCTTGTGTTGTGTCAAAATGCGGCTTAGCAAGGGGAGCAGCTGCACCTCTTTGTATCGCAAATCGTTGGCGAGCTGGCTGGTTGCTTTGCGCTGTTCATCATCGCTAAATGTGGGATGCTGGTGGGCAATCAGGGCGGCTGAGAGGGCATGAAATGGCTCTGGCCCTGGCCGAAAAGTGATGATGTGCCAATCGCGGTTGGCGCGCAGTTTGGCAACCAATCCAGCAAACACGACGGAGGATTTGCCGCTGCCAGAAGCGCCAACAATTGCTAGAAGGCGTTGCCTTTCGACGGTTTCTAGCAGGCGTTGGGTAAACGCTTCGCGGCCAAAAAAGTTGGCGGCATCTTCTTCGCCAAAGGCAAACAGGCCTCGGTAGGGGCAGGTGTCCGGCATTTGAAAGCTGGGCGAGAGGATGGGGGTAGCAGGATCGGCGGGGGTGGAGACGGCCGTTGCCAATGGCTGCATTTGGATGATGGTGGGTTGGGAAACGGCCGTTTGCCCCAAAGCTTGTTGCAGGGCGGTGGCCAGGGAAGCGGCCGATTGAAACCGATCATCCTGGTCTTTGGCCATTGCTTTGTTGATGACTTGTTCAACTTCCTGTGGAATGGGTTTGGGTGCATCAACCTGCGGTAGCGGCTCATCAATATGCTTTTTGATGATTTCCATGGGCGTGTCACCCGAAAACGGGGTATGCCCGGTAATGAGTTCATATAAAATTACGCCGAGCGAGTAGATGTCGGCGCGGTGGTCAATGGTGAGTGATTGTGCCTGCTCCGGTGCCATGTAGGCCGGTGTACCGGCCACCATGCCGGTAAGCGTGTAGCGCGGCAGCCCCACCATTCGCACAATGCCAAAGTCGGTGAGCACCACGTCCCCATCCAGCGTAAACATGATGTTGGAGGGCTTGATGTCCCGATGAATGATGCCGCGCGTGTGGGCGTAATCTAGCGCTTTGGCTAAGGATGTGATGATATGGCTAATTTCATCAAAGGTGAAAGGGATGTCGGATGAATCGCGGTGATCTAGCTCGGCTTTAAGGGTAGGCCCTTCGATGTACTCCATCACCATGTAGCGGCTATCCCCTTCGGTATCATAATCAAATACCTGCACGATGTTGGGATGCCGCATTCGGGCAACGGCAGCCGCTTCACGCTCAAAGCGGCCAATAAATTCATCTTCTTCGGCCAGGTAAGCGTGCAGCACCTTCAGGGCCACAAAGCGATCCAAATTGCTTTGGTACGCTTTGTAAACACGCGCCATTCCCCCAATGCCTAGGCGGTTATACAGTTTGTATTTACCAAAAGTGCGTCCGGTGAGATCAGATTGATTGTTCACAAGAATGTTTTACACGACTCGATGTGGTGGCTGGTAAGTTGCTAGGGTAGGCAAGGAACAAGTTTGCCTAGAAAGCAGCTAGCATGGGAAGTAAAATTTGCGAACAACTATTTTGACCTTTCCCGAATATGCGTATTATAACGAAAATGTCAAATTTTGTTGAATGTGGAGGAAACGGCCGTTATGAAAACAACAATCTCTTTAGGGCAAATGGATGTCAAACTGGGTGATCCGGCAGCAAACTGGCGCACGGTGCAGGCGATGACGGCCGAAGCGGCCCGGCGCGGTTCAGATTTGGTTGTTTTCCCGGAATTGTGGTCCACTGGCTACGATTTGGAAAATGCGGCTAGCTACGCCACGCGGACTGATGCGGGACTGTTTGCTCAGGTTGCGGCGTTGGCCAAGCAGCATCAGATTGCGATTTTGGGTTCTTGTTTATCGCTGCTGGGCAAGGGGGCGTTTGGCAATACGGCCATTTACTTTGATGCAAACGGCCGTTCACTGGGTGAATACAGCAAGCTGCATCTGTTCCGGCTGATGCAGGAAGAGCAATTTCTGACCGCAGGTGAAAATCCGACCCTGGTTGAAACTGAGTGGGGGAAGGCAGGGCTAACCATCTGTTACGATTTGCGCTTCCCAGAACTGTTTCGGCAATATGCGCTGGCGGGAGCGCAATTGGTCTTTGTGCCAGCCGAATGGCCGCATCCGCGCCTGGCGCATTGGCGCACGCTGCTCCGCGCCCGCGCCATTGAAAACCAGATGTTTGTGGTGGCCTGCAACCGGGTTGGCAGCAGCAAAAACACCGACTTTTTTGGTCATTCCTGCATTTTAGACCCGTGGGGGGAGATTGTACTTGAATTGGGAGAGGGGAAGATGTTGGGAACGGCCGTTATTGATATTGCCCAGGTAGATGCCGTTCGCGCCAAAATTCCCGTTTTTGCCGATCGTCGTCCGGAGATTTATTAACCACAGAGGACACAGAGATTTAAGAGTTTTTCTCTTTTACCTCTGTGGCCATTTTCTAAGAGCGGCCGCGCAGACGATCCATGAAGGAACGGCCGCTCTCACCGCCACCGCCTTGTTGAATTTCACCCTCCATGCGGGCCAGCCGCGCTTCGGCGGAGGAGGCGCGGGATTGGGCATTCATTCGGGCTTGGCGCTCTTCGGCCAGAAGCGTATCCAGCTTTTGCAGGCTCTGCACCTGCACTTCCAGGGTAGCTTTTTCTCGCTCCAGCTTGACGCGCATGGCGCGTTCATCGGCAAGTTGAGTAGTGGCTTCCTGGGCGCGTTCGGCAATTACTTCCAGCGAGGCCAGCTTGCGCTCTAGCGCCACGCGGGCTTGCCGTTCTTCTTCCAGAGCGGCCGTTGCGTGGCGCACTTGGCGAATTTCCACTTCCATGCCAGCCATTTCGCGCTCTAGCTTGAGGCGCACCTCTCGTTCGGCTTTTAGCTCTTCGATAGTGGCTTTGTGTTGGGTAACGGCCGTTTCCAGTTCAATGTTCCGTTTTTCCAGTTCGCGGATTTCTGCTTTGAGGGCGGTTACATCCTCGCTGGGCTGCCCCACGGGCACTGGCATTGTAAGCTGCGGCGGGGTAGGGACGGCCTGAGGGGGGCCGAGGGGGGAAACGGGGCGGCTTTGAGCGCGAACGGCCGTTTCCTCCGCGACTTTTTTGGGATCAAACGTTTCTACACTACTCAAAGGATCCGTTACATTTTCTTGCTGGGCTGCTTTGCTGGTTTTCTTCTTAGCCATAATACACTCTGTCTACCAATGCCTGGTAAGCGATGGTTGCCGGATTCAAAAACCGGGCATCATATTCAAAGATTGTTTGCTGAAAAGCGGGCGCTTCGGCCACTGCCTGGCTGCGCGGGATGGGTTGACTGACCTTGTCGCCATGTAGCTCACGTAGCTCATCCACCATTTTTCGATCCAATACCTGCCGCGCGACGTTCAGTGTCGGTACGATAGTGTGAATACGAATGTCAATGCCTCTTGTTTGTGCCTCAAAAATGGAGCTGATATGTTGACCGGTGCCAGCCATCGAAAAATAGTCCGGTTTTACAGGAACGATAGCTGCATCAGAAAATTGGTAAACCGCCTGGGTAAATGTGTCTAGCGCTGGCGGACAATCTAACACGATGTAGGCAAACTGTTCCAAAGCGACCTGCAATCGTTCTTCCAAGACACGCACCAGACCGTAATTTTTGGTGCTGGGCATGGCAAATGCCTGGGCGCGCAAAATGTCTTTGGCATGTTCTAAATTGTCTGACGCGGGCAAAATCCACAAATTGGGGCGGGGGAACCCTTCGTCGGCGCGGTCGGCAGAGACAACCGCTTCGGTGATGTGGCGTTGCTCTAGCAATACGTCGCCAATATCTGCCTTGCCTGTGTCTATACCCAACCCACGCGCGCAGTGCCCTTGTGGATCAAAGTCAATAAGTAAAACGTGCCCCAACAGGTAATAATGTGTGTCTCGATATTGAAACAGATTGCTCGTATCGGTAATTTTGTCTAAATCTTGGGGGGCGACACGCCGCATCAGCTTGCGCGAGAGGCCATGTGCCAAATTGATAGCGGTGGTTGTTTTCGCCACGCCTCCCTTGCGGTTGACAACGGCCAATACTTTGTCTTGCCTGCCTGGATTTTGCGTCATGGTTTTTGAAGTCGCTTTTTCTCTCTTGTTGAGGAATCTGCTGACATTTTACCATAACTGTGCGAGTGGGCGAGGGGAAAGTATGCTTCCCCTGCACGCTAACCATGACCGAAGTGTAAGTGACTTTGTAAAGCCTGGCTTTTACAATTCAGGTATGAACGATTCCAACCAATGTCCAGAATGTGGTGGCCGATTGGTCTTTTCGGCAGACGGCCGTTCCCGCCAGTGTGAGCAGTGCAATCACCACATTACCGTAGAGCGCCAGCGGGAGTCGCCACAAGAGCTGATGCGCCTTCAGCAATTTTCTGCCGGGGAAGGCGGTTTTGCCAATGTCCGCACAGCTGGCGTGCGCGAACTGCTTCGGCAAGGCGTGGCTGCCACCAAAGCGGGGGACAAGGATGAAGCATTTCATTATTTAAGCTGGGTTTTGCGAACGGATTCCAGCGAGAAGCAGCAGGCGCAGGCGTGGCTCTGGCTGAGCGAGGTGTATGAGAAGCCAGCACAGAAGCGACACTGTTTGGAGCAGGTGCTGGCCTTTGATCCCACGCATGGCGTGGCGCGGCGGGGTTTAGCTTTACTGGACGGCCGTCTCCAAGCTAAAGATGTGATTGATCCCAACAAAATCAGCCAAACCACCAGCGAGGAACCGGAGCAGACGGCTGCAGAGCAATTTGCTTGCCCGCAGTGTGCCGGCAAGCTGCAATTTTTGGCCGATGGCACAACGCTGCGCTGCGGTTTTTGCGGCTTTGAGCAAACAATTGGAGCCACAGAGGAAAAAGAGAATCCAAACTCAAAAACCTCTGTGAACTCTGTGGCTAATTTCGGTGAAGGCGCGTTTGAGCAGGAGTTTACGACGGCATTGGCGCGGGCTAAGGGGCATTTGGCTCCGGTGCAGATGCGTACTTTCCAGTGCAACGGCTGCGCCGTAGAGTTCGTTCTGGCTCCCGAAGCCATCTCGATGACCTGCCCCTACTGCGACTCAACTTACGTGACGGAAACGGCCGCTTCTCACAACATCATGCCGCCCCACACGGTCATTCCTTTTCGCATTTCGCATGAGCAGGCAGAGAAGGCGATTCGAGGTTGGTTGCAGGAAGGTGGGGTGGAACGGCCGTCTCTCTCACCCATTGTTGGCATCTATTTGCCGCTGTGGACGTTTGACGTGGGCGGGGAAATTCACTGGGGTGGCCAAGTGAAGAAGGGGGACACCTGGGTGCCAATTACCGGCAATCACCTGACATTTAGCGACGACGTGCGCGTGCCTGCCAGCAAGAAGCTGGATCGTAAGCTCACCAAAGCGTTTGACGGTTTCGATTTGGACGGACTGATGGTCTATGATAGTCGTTACCTGGCCGACTGGCCTGCCGAGCGGCACACTATTCCGCTGGCGGATGCGTCTTTACAGGCGCGTAAGCAGGTGTTGCAAGAGCTGCGCCGCAATCCCCGCAAGCTCACGCTGGCGGATGTGCGGAATCTCAAGCTAGGCTCGTTGGGTCTGGTGGTAGAGTCGTTTAAGCTGGCTTTGGTACCGATTTGGCTGGTGCATTACCAAGTGGATGATGAGACGTATGATCTGTTGGTGAATGGGCAAACGGGGGCTGTGGTGGGGAAACGGCCGTCTCGCGGCGTGCGCGGCTTCTTTGCCAAACTGTTTGGGTAGGGTTTAGCCACAGATTTCGCAGATTACACAGATTTTTTTTCTCGTTCCACGCTCGGCGTGGAATGAAGATCAGGACGCTCCAGCGTTCCAAATGCGGCGCAGAGCGCCGGGGAGGGCATTCCCACGCGTTGGCGTGGGAACGAGGGACATGAAGTTACTCACCTTTACCCACCAACTCCTGAAAACGCGGGTCATCCCGTAGCGGGGCAAAAGAGGCATGATTAGCTACCCATTGGCGTTTGTTTGGTGCAAGCTCTAACCCCCGTTGCAAATGTTGCAATGCTTTCTCAGGCTTGCCCATGTCCATTTTCAATAAAGCTAGATTTAGATAGGCGGTCACGTCTTCAGGGTTTAGCTTGTTGGCTTTTGCATAGTCATCATATGCCTTTGTGTAATCCCTTTGAGTATGGTAAATGTTGCCCCGCTCATTATAAGCATCCATATATTCAGGGTTCAGCCGAATAGCTTCTGTAGAGTCGGCTAAAGCCGCCGAATAATTTCCTTGAGTATGGTAGGTGATCCCCCGATTGTGGTAGGCCAACGCATATTCAGGATTCAGTCGGATAGCGTTTGTGTAGTCAGACAATGCCGCTGCATAGTTTCCCTGAGCGTGGTAAGTGGCTCCCCGATTGTTGTAAGGTATTGCACCTTTTGGTTCCAGTCGGATAGCTTCTGTATAGTTGGTCAAGGCAGCCGAGTAATTGCCCTGATTGTAGTAAGTGTTGCCACGATTATTATAGGCATCCACGAATTCGGGGTTCAGGTAAATAGCCTCCTCGTAATCAGTTAGAGCCTCCTTATAATGCCCTAAGGTATTGTAAACAATGCCTCGATTCTTGTAAGCATTTTCGTTTTGTGGATTCAGTCGAATTGCTTCCCTATATTCGGTAAGAGCTGCTTCATAATCCATTAGGGAATCGTAGACGAGGCCACGGCCAACAAAAATTCGGGAAAGAAATTCAACCTTGGTTGGCTCAACAAGCTGCTCTAGTTGGTTAAAAAGTTGCAATGCCTTGTCCGATCGACCCTGCATTGCATATTGGGCTGCTAATGCGTACAAAACTTCAGATCGGTTTTGATTAAATTCTGGTTTATCGGGCAGTTCGGCCAGTAGCTGTTCTCGCAGGCGAATGCCCGCTTCTAACTCTTCTTTGCTTTGGCTAAAATCACCTTGCCAGTTGTAGTAAGCTAGGTCGCCAGCTAGCTGGTCTTGGTGTTGTGAGGCTAGTTGCTCCAAAAACTCAAGGGTACGACCGCGAAAGGCCCAAAAGTCGGGGGCGTTACGGGCTAGGGAGCCAATTTCGTTTTCGCGCAGCCATAACAGCAGCCGCTGCTGGTCTTCCACCAAAAATTCGCGGCGGTAGTTGAGGTATTGCTGGGTGGCGTCGCCCCCATTGGCAACATCGTAAATGAAAAAGACGGCTTCCCCTTTTTTGGGATGATGCCGCAGGTAGCGGGGCAAATCAACCGTTTCCCCCTCTGACTTTACACGCACGCGCACAATCTTTTCGCCTGCATCTTGCAGTTTGGTTTCCAGCATCTTCTCTGCTTCGGCACGGGCAAATTCGGAGCGGTAAACGGCAAACAAGATGGCCGATTTTTGCCCTTTTCCAGCCCGCAAGAGGTGGTTTGCCAGGCGGTCTATGCGCTGCTCAAAGGGGGTAGTTTCAGTTGGTTGCGTTTCCATTTAGTTCACGAATCAGGGGCAAAATGGCGGGGTGAACCGCGTACCAGCTTTGGTCGTTGTGGTATTCCAGCGCGGCCAAGTTGTGCAAAAGCGGCGATAGCTTTACCGGGTCTTTGTAGTGTGGATTTCGCTCAATCTCACGCAGCGTTTCGTAATTTTCGGGTGTGAGGAAGTGGGTGAACTCATTGCGTAGCTCTGCTTCGGCACGCTCGACGTCAACCGGGGCAATTTGCTCTCGGTTGGCTTCAATGGCTAAATCGGCAGCGGTGCGGATGAGGCGGGCAAATTCACGAAAGACGCCGCCGCTGGCTGTCGCTGCGGCTTCTAGTGCTTTGTCATCAATAAGTTCATAGCTGGCGCGTCGTGAAAAGAAGTTTCGCATCGTTTCATAGCCTGCTGGCAGTTTCTCGTTTGGCTTGCCGGGCGGGTGTAGCTTCACGTTTGGGAGGAAGAAGCTTTGTCCGCGCAGCGCGGCATATTCAGAGGCAAAGAAGATGGCGCTGGGTACAGTGTAAATAATGCCGCAGGTTGGCTGCATGAGGATGGTGTGGTAGCCGTAAAAAACTTCCTTCGCTTTTTCCAGTGGCGGCTTGTCTAAATCATCAATGACCACCAAAACCTGTTTTTTCTCTTGGGCAATAATGGCAGCGATAATCAGGTTAATGGTGCTGATCAATTCAGAGAGGCGCGGCTCTAAAATCTGCCGAATTTGCTTGCGGCTGGTTTCCTCTGCTTTGCTCCAGCCCAACGCCTTCAAAAAGAAAGCGTTCAGATTTGCTTCCGCTGATGCGCCGACCGTTTTATCTACCGTTTTGACTTTTTCTTCGATACGGCCGCGCCACCCTTCCAGTTCATTTAACAATGCTTTGGGCAGCTTTTTGCCGTAGCCTTCCTCGCTGGTGTATTGGGAGAAAATTTGAGTTCCCATCGAAAAGATGATGTCCACATGGCTCAAATTCATAGGGTCGGCGTAGTCGCTAATGTGGTAAGGAATGACGATGTACTTGCCTTGGATTTTTTCGTCGGCGATGAGGCGATTTAGTTCGGTGGATTTGCCCGCTCCGCGATGACCGGAGTAGAAATATTTTGGGGATGGCTGCTCGCGCAGCAGCCATCGTTGCAGCCTTTGCAGGGCATTGCCGGGGCGTTCAACGTAATATTTTGAGTTTGCTGGCAGTGGCTTGTGTGGATCAAAGTGGAGCCAGACTTCTTCCAGATTGGTGGCGCGTTTTTCGTCCATGCGGCAATTATACCATGTTGATGCAGGTTATGAGGGGAGCTGGTTGGCAATTTTCACCCAGCGGAACGCTTCGATCTGGTCGGGTTGGTCGAAGAAATATTCTTCCAGGTAGGGTTCGATTTCTAGTTGCCAGATGTCGGGAAGTTGATCCCTCAAACTTGGCTCCAAGAAAAAGGTAATGCCAACTGAATAATGCGGATCGGCGATTTGACGGTTGAGGCGTTGCAGCAGCTTGATGAGCGGTTCTGGATCGTAGCTGGTGCTGGCGTGGAAGTGGCGCAGGACGTCGTAGTTTGGTGGCAGGTGGATGAAGGCGAAGCGGCGGCGCAGGGCGTGGTCTACCAAGGCAATGGAGCGATCGGCCGTATTCATGGTGCCAATGATTCGCACGTTGGTCGGAATTTGGAAGCTGCCGCCGCTGGCCAGCGGAATCGAGGCATCGCGATACTCCAAAAGCACCATCAGTTCCCCAAAAACGGCCGCTAAGTTCGCCCGGTTAATCTCATCAATAATCAACACACAAACGCCTTTGTGCTGGCTGGCGCGTCGGCAGAAGTCTAAAAAGCGGCCGGGGACGAGGCTGTAGTGGAGGGTGCCGGATTCGTCGGTAAACGGCCGTATCCCCTGCACAAAATCTTCGTAGGCGTAGGCGGGATGAAACTGCACCATTTCCCAGAAACCATCCTGGCCTTGAGTAAGGTGCTGCGCCAGCTTTTGCGCCAAAAAAGTTTTTCCCGTACCGGGTGGCCCGTAAAAAATGGCCTGCCCCTTGCGCTCGATAGCGCGCAGCCAGCGGCTGAGGTCTTCTTGGGGTAAGCCCGTGTCGTCAGCACATTGTTCCAGGGAGTACAGCTCGGTTGTGGTTTGGTAGTCGGGGGTGGGGTCGTGGAGAACGGCCGTTTCCACCGCAGGCGCATACCGGATGGGGCTGGTCGGTAGCGATTTTGGCACGTCTAGCTCAATTTGCCCTTTGTCGGTGAGCCTGCCGGTTTGGTGCTTGCTGATCTGCTCACACACCCAGATAAGGCTTTGCACATCCACCATGTCGCGCACGCCATAATCACGCAGGGCTTCGTATAGCAAATTGGCTTGCTGCAAAATCAAGGCGTAGCTGCTGACTGACGGTTCCAGAGTGATGAACAGCTTGGTTTGGGGAATAGGTGGGTTACTTTCATCATCCGGCTGAGTGAACTTGAGGAACCAGCGGGCGGTGCGGGGCTTGACCAACATCTCGGTTTGCGGATGGCAGATGAACAAAAAGTAGGTGGGCAGCGGCCATTTGTTGGGTAGTCCGCTGGCACTTAGGTAGTCTGAGAAAGTTTGCAGGCGGTCTGGGGTGGGGCGGTCGCCGTACAGCAGATTGCGGAGCTGCGTGCAGAAGGCGGGTATGTCGAGATCAGGATGGTTGAGTACGGCCGTATCTCCCGAAGAAGGCACCGAACGCCACAGCAAATTATTGTCCTGCGTCAGCTTGTTTAGTCGGCTGATGAACGTGTCGTAAGCCCCATCTGCCAGTAGCTGATCCAAAGCCTCCTGGCTTAGCCAATTGTGCGCTTTGGCGACGGTGGCCTGCTTGTACGAAATCTCATCCGCCATGAAATCCGGGTGGGCAAAATCTTCCCAATCCGGGTAGCGTTGCCGGACGAGCTGGATGAGTTCTTGAACCTGCCAATTAGGGAGCATAAATAGTTGGGTAGATAACAAAAGTCTTGGAGACTTTTGTTATCTCTTGCAGAAGTTATGTAAAATCTTTGGCTAGTTTAATCAGGAGTGGGCTGGGATGCAAATTGCATTATTTTGTTTATTTGCGGGCAAGGATTATTCTACGGTATACCCTTCTTGTTCCCAGGCTGCACGCGCATCATCGTATCCCATTTTGTACAGTTTTTCATGCCACTTCTTGGTGTAGCTCACAATTTGCTCTACTGGAATAAAATCTTCTGGGCAAATGATGGTGGGATATTTCAGCTTTTTGTAATCTTGTTTCACGTTTGCCCCCACAAAGTTGTTCATATCCTGCATATACTGATCCACAACGTCCGGGTAATCTGCCTGAATTTTATCCAGTTCATCCCGAATTTCGGCCAAGCTGTTGACGAGGTTGAACATCTTCATGTCTGCCTGGAACGAAGCCAGCAGCGCCCATTCTAGGGTCATGCTGGCGGCTTCATACAGATTTGTGGGAAGGCTAGTTGGCAGCGTTGGTGGGGAACTATCGTCACCCGTTTGCTTGATGGGGGTCATAATGACCACGATAATTTCTTCTGCTCCAGTAGCAATGGCGGCACTCAGCGGCGTGTTGGCGACGACTGCGCCATCCCAATATTTGGTTGCGCCTAAATTGGTGTGGGGATAAATGAGTGGGATGGAGCAGCTAGATAAAATATGCTCAACGGTAATCTTTGTTTTGTTGTTTAGGCTATTGCTAAAGATGTGGAGTAGCCCGGTTGAAATTTCTGTGGCGGTGATGCGTAAGTGAACGGCCGTTTGCTCTGGATCATTGATGCGATCAAAATCAACCCAGCCTTCATTCAGCAGCGTATCTTTCAACGGGGAGGTGTCTAGCAACGAGACGGATGAGAAGGGATTCCAATTTGGCTTTTGTACATGCTTGGTTCGCAATTGCCGCCACAAGGCCCATAGCGAATTGGCTGTATGGCCAGAGGCCAGTGCCGCCCCATTTACCGCACCAATGGACGTACCCACGACCACATCTGGATACCATTCATGCTCCTCCAGAAAACGCAACACCCCCACATGGTACGCACCACGACCGCCGCCGCCCGAAAGCACCAATGCCCGTTTTGGATTATCAGTTAACATAATATACTCCTGTGAAAGTAGAAAAGCGGGACACTGAGCTGCACAGAGGATATACGGAGTTACACAGAGAAAAAAGAGCGTGGATTGCTCGAATCTCTAATCTCCAGCCTCCAATCTCCCGATCACGCTTCGCCTTCGACTGCTTTGCCCGCCGCTTTCCAGGCACGTTTGGCATCTTCATACCCCATCTGGAACAGTTCATCGTGCCCGTCGCGGGTATAGCGAATGATGCGATCTACCGGAATGGCCTTTTGTGGGGCGACGATGATCGGGTCGGGCAGTGCGTGATATTTGTCCTCAAAAATGTCTGGAATACCATTATTGTCTCTGTCCTCAAGCTCAATTTCTTCGCCCCGTAGCTGGCTCATCAGCAGCCGATTGGTGGCTTGCAGGCGGGCATTTTCTACCTGCAGCCGCACCATTTCATTGATACGTCGGAACATTTTTAGGTCGGATTGGAAGGAGGCCAGCAGTGCCCATTCCAGCATGGTGCTGGCAGCTGTCAGGATATTGTTAGGCGTGGGCAGTGTTGGGTTGTTATCGGCACCATCTTCCCAGGGAGTCATCATGACGACGACAATTTCCTCTGCGCCAGCATCAATGGCGGGGCCAAGCGGCGTGTTGGCCACGGTAGCGCCATCCCAATAAAGCGTGTCATTTAGCTGAGTAGCAGGGTAAACAATGGGAATAGAGCAGCTAGCAATGATGTGGTTAAGCTCAATTTTCTCGCGGCGCATTTTGCTTGGGTAAACATCCTCGCTGTTACCAAAGATGTGCAGTTGGCCGCTGTTGATCTCGGTGGCTGTTACGCGCAGGTGAACGGCCGCTTCTTCAGAATTGATCCGTTCAAAATCAACCCAACCATGCTCCTGCAGGGTGTTGCGAAGGGGCGACGTATCTAGCAGATAGTTACCCTCCAGCAGATTCCAATGCGTCTTTTGCACATCGTCGGAGGTGAGCCGCTGCCAGAGAGCCCACAGCGAGCGAGAGCTGTGACCAGAAGCCAGAGCTGCACCATTGACCGCGCCAATGGAAGTACCAGCCACAACGTTGGGGAACCATTCATGTTCCTCCAGAAAGCGCATCACACCTACGTGATATGCGCCCCGTCCACCACCGCCGGACAGAATAAGCGCGTTTTTACGATTTTTTGTGGGCATGAGACGCCTCCTGTTTTAACCGATGAGGTAGGCTGGGCGAACGGCCGTATCCCCATCCACCACATCTTCAGAGCCAGCAGGACGAACCGGCAGCACAATATTAAAGCTGGTTCCTGGCAAACGCTCTTCATCTTCTGCTTCAGATTCCACCCAAATACGGCCGCCGTGTGCTTCAATGACACCTTTGGCAATAGGCAAGCCCAGGCCTGGCCCCGCCCCTTTGAATTTGGTATTGCCCGTCGAATGTAGCTGTGGATCACCAATGCGGAAAAATTTCTCAAAAATTAAATTGTGAAACTGCGGATCAATCCCAATCCCAGTGTCCCGGATCGCAATTTCCAGAAACTCCTCTTCAAAACTTTGTCCCGGCACAATAGCTGCCTTCACAAAGATGTTGCCATTGTCCGGAGTGTATTTCACGGCGTTGCCTAGTAAATTTGTAAATGCCTGCACCAATCGCTTAAAGTCGGCGTAGATGGGCGGCAACTCATCAATTCCTTCAATATCCAGGTGAATACGCCGCTCTCGCATTGCCTGGATGAGTGGCTCAACCGCTAAACGCAACACCGTGTCTAGCTGCGTTTTAACAAAGGTTAGCTGCATGCCATCCACATCTAGCTGACTGGCATCCAGCATGGCAGTAATGAGCCGTTCTAACTGCAATGTGGCTCGGTTGATATGCCCGACAATCTCGCGGGTTTGCTCCCGCGTTAGCGCATTTTCCTCATTCATGGCAGACAAAATATCGGCGTACCCTTTTACCTGCGTCAGCGGTGTTCGTAGCTCGTGCGAGGCAATGGTGATGAAGTCTGACTTCACCCGATCCATAATTTCTAGCTTCTCATTTTGCTCAACCAGATCAATGTTCAGGTAGCGAATATGCTCGTTTTGGTCGTTAATCTCGCTGAAGAGACGGGCATTTTGCAAGGCAACCACCGTTTGGTCTGCCAACGTTTGTATCAATTCCAGTTCATTTGGCTGGTAAGGAACGGCCGAACTTTTGGGCCCCGCGCCTACCAAACCTACAATATCTGCGCCACTGCTTACGGGAACGTACACTTCCATTGTCATCTCTTTCAGCCAACTTTGTTCCTGGTCGCTGAGCTCACTAAATGCCGGGTTGAAATCTAGTTCGTATTGCAACAGAGGCTGGTGCTGGTTCACCAGCGTAGAAATGAATAGATCGTCTTGGCTAAAGCGAATAGGGTAGCGAGGCACAGCCCCCATGGCGGGAATGGGTTCTACTTCATAACCGCCATCATCTAACCGTGTCACCAACATCAGCGTGCCGCGATTGGTTTCCAATAGCTCGCTTAACGTACCCACAATGAGCAATGATATTTGCTGCACGTCCAGCGTCCGTGAGATGTCCTGGCTGTAGTTTCGCACCACTTGCCCGGCATTCACCCCTTCGCCGCGCAGGTAGCGGTAAACTAGGCGACTGATTAGCCGCCGGAAGGGTTGGTACAGGAAAAAACCGAGCGTGATGATGACGGCGATGAGAATGGATGTGAGGATGTTGTTGCCCTGACTCAGGGCTGCTCCGAATTGGAAAACGATAATGACGGAAAGAATGAGTGGCAAAGCGGAGAGGGTGTTGATAATGATGAAGGCGATGGCGCGTTGGGCGCGGGCGCGCACGTCAAAAATGCGGAAAGAAGCAACGCCGTAGGCCATCCCAGCCATCCCCACAAATCGTAAAATTTGCCCAACGATGAGAAAGGGTAGCTGATCGAAGAATTGAATGAATTCTCCTAAAAACAAGGTAGCCAGAACTGAAAACCAATAGAGCAGCCGGTTGGCGTGCCAGGGGAAGCTGGTTCGGCGATATTCACGCCAAGTGGCAACCAGCAGCCCGCCGGCTAGGGCGCCCCACACCAGGTAAAAAGCGAGCGTTCCGTTGCTGGTTAAGAGGACACGGCCGTCTGGCAGAAAGAAGCGGTGATTGGGGGCCAGTAAGTTGATGAATACGGCCGTAAGCAAAGCAACGGCCCCCAAAAACAGATACCGTTTTGCGGGCTGCCACTCCAAAAAGGCACTGGTGGTTGCCGCCAGAGCGCAAACTGCCAGCAGCAAAATTATGTTGGGAAAATTTGCAATTGGCACGCTGCTAGCAAAAAAGATGGCAAACTCCCATCCAATCGAAAGGATGAGGGTGATGATTAGCCACCTGGTTTGGTTTTTTTCTGGCTGGCGGCGGATTTGCGGCAAGATGAGGAGCACCAGGTAAAAACCAGCGGCAATTAGGGGTAGGTAAAGGTTAGTTTGGTATGCGTTCATGTTTGATGAGACTATTGTAATGGTTGGGGTGGCTCGTGGCAAAGCTAGATTGTGGGAATAGTACCAGTGTACCATCCAGCGTTGCCGCTGAGTGCCAGTCACGGGATGAGCGGCCTTAACTATTGAACAAGTTTAAGCTCGTGACTGGCACTTTGCTCCGAAGGGAAAATAAAAAGCGCAGCCTTTCGCTGCGCCTTGTGTGGCGGAGAGGGCGGGATTCGAACCCGCGATACCTTCCGGTATACACGCTTTCCAAGCGTGCGCACTAAGCCACTATGCGACCTCTCCGAACCGGATGGGAATTATAGTACGAGATGGCAGGTTTGCAAGGGAACTTGCCCATTCTTAAATAAAATGTGGGGTCGGCGAATGGGCTAATAGCCAACGGCCGTTCCATCATTCCTCGGTTCGCTGCCGCCAATGAGTACCCCGGTTTCGGGATTGCGTACAATGACCTGCCCGCCACCGTAATACAGCGGCTTCCTTTTTTCCCACAGATCGTGTCCTCGCTGCTGTAAAATTTGGCGGATGTCGTCGGAAACGGCCGCTTCCAACGCCACTTGCTTCTCTTTTAGCCAGTTAAAGCGGGGAGCATCCAGCGCAGTTTGCGGATCCATGCCAAACTCAACCAGGTTCAGCCCCACTTGTAAATGTCCCTGTGGTTGCATAAAGCCCCCCATCACGCCAAAGCTGCTCCACGCCTGCCCATTTTTGGTGATGAAGCCGGGGATGATGGTGTGATACGGCCGTTTGCCCGGTGCCGCTTCATTTGGATGGCCAGGCTCCAAACTAAAGTTGGCCCCCCGATTTTGTAGTTGCACACCGGTGCGACCCGCTGTGATGCCACTGCCAAAGCCCATGTACAAACTTTGAATCCAGCTCACCATGTTGCCATTGCCATCGGCCACGGTTAGGTAAACGGTGTCGCCGTGCGTTTGGGGCGTGCCCGGCGAGGGCTGCAAAGCGCTGTCTGGTTGGATGAGGCTGGTGCGGCTTCGCGTGTACGCATCGCTTAAGAGTGCCTCAATTGGCACCTCGGCCTGGCGCGGATCGGCGATGTAGGCATGGGCATCGGCAAAAGCTAGCTTCATGGCTTCGATGAGTGCGTGGTAATAATCGGCCGTGCCGTAGCCCAGCGCAGGCAAATCAAACTGTTTGGCAAGATTGAGTGCCAAAAGCGCGGTTAATCCTTGCCCGTTCGGTGGAATTTCATGAAAAACGAAGCCATCCCGGTATTCTACGTTGATTGGCTCTACCCATTCTGCCTGGTAATTTGCCAAATCGTCTTGCGTCAGCACACCGCCATCGCCCTGCACAGCTTCGGCAATTTGGCGGCCAATCTCGCCCTGATAAAACGCATCTACCCCATCTTCGGCAATCGTTTGCAGGGTGAGGGCAAATTCCGGGTTTTGGAACAGTTCGGCGGTGCGGGGAGAACGGCCGTTTGGCAACCACACCCGCCTGGAATCTGGCAGACGGCTCATTTTTTCAGTGGAAAATCCCCAAGCGCGGGCGATGCGTTGGCTCACAGGGAAACCATCCCGTGCATAAGCGATGGCACGCTGCAGCAAAGTATCCAATCCAAAACTGCCAAATCGTTCCAATGTCGCTTCCCAGCCGCGCAAGCCGCCCGGTACCGTTACCGCCAGCCCTCCAATTGCCGGGAACTGTTCATGACCCTGGTTGCGGACCAATTCGGCCGTAAGTGCTTGGGGAGCAGGGCCACTGGCATTGAGGCCATACAATTTTTGTTCGTCGGCCTGCCAAATCAGGGCAAACGCATCCCCGCCAATGCCCGTAGAGCATGGTTCCACCACGCATAGAGTAGCTACGGTGGCAATTGCTGCATCGAGGGCATTCCCCCCTGCTTTTAGCACATCCAGTCCAGCTTGGGCGGCCAGCGGCTGACTGGTAGCTACCAATCCATTGTGGGCAATGATGTTGGAACGTCTGCTGGGGAATTGGAACTTTTCAAAATTCATGCGCTTTCCTTAAAAATTTGTACCAGATGGTCTAGGCCAAAAATTAGCTTGACACCGAACAGGTGTTCGTGTATACTTCGCCTCAGAACAAATGAGCGATTGTCATAATGTGTGCAAATAGTGAATCCTCAAGAAAGTTTATCAGATTCAGCAATATCATGGCATGTAGTATCTTAGGAGAAAGGCAAAATGGCCAAAAAAGCATTATCTGAACGCCAAAAAAATATTTTGACTTATATTCAACAATATATTGCTGAATTTAGACGTCCCCCAACAATTCGAGAAATTGGCAAGGCAGTAAAAATTAGCTCTACCTCTGTTGTTAACTATAACCTGACCAGGCTTGAAGAGCGCGGGTTACTTCATCGGGATTCGGATGTGTCCCGTGGTTTGCGTTTAACAGAAAAGGCGGCTGAGATTACTGGCCAAGCTGTGGAGGCTGTTGAAAGAATGGTCGGGCAGGTGAATACGGCCGTTTCCAATATGCTCCGAGTTCCTATGGTTGGCGACATTGTAGCTGGCTCCCCAATTGAAGTTGGCAGCGGCGATTTCTCTGTTTATGACGACGATGATGCCATTGAATTGAGCAGCAGCATGATTCCAGGGCGCAAAGATGATCTGTTTGCGCTGCGCGTCAGCGGTGACTCTATGATTGATGCGATGGTGAACGATGGCGATATTGTGATCATGCGCCCCGAATACAATGTTCGCAACGGAGACATGGTGGCCGTTTGGTTAAGCGATGACACCACCACGCTAAAATATTATTACCAAGAAGGCAACCAGGTGCGCTTGCAGCCTGCAAACCCCACCATGGAACCGATTTATGTAGATCGTGAGAATGTGCAAGTGCAGGGCAAAGTGATGATGGTGCTGCGACAGACGGCGTAGCAGAGAAAATGGATGCTTGATGGACGGCCGTTTCTTGCCGTCCATTTTTTTTACCCAAAAATAGAACAGATGTGCTGCGTGGGCGCATTGGAACATATTATGAGCGAAAAAGAAACCTGGCAAAAGATGAATAAAGAAGAGCGACTGCGTCATCAGTTAGAACTGCAGTCGCGGCAAATTGAGCGTGTGTTTACGACGCACCAGGTGCCCACACGGGTTGCTGGTGGGCAGGTGCAAACGCAATCCATCCGGTTCGATTTGCAGTCGCACTTGGAATCTGGCTTGCACAGATTACGCGGCCTAAAGCGGGATTTGCTTTCCGTGTTGGGTGTCTCAGATGTCTCATTGGCGAAGGATGAACTGGGGCAGTGGCGGTTGGACATTGTACGGCCGCATGAACCCCCTGTGGCCTTGCTGGATTTACTGCCCCTGTTGCCTGAACTGCCAGAAAGTACGGCCGTCCTCGGCATGGATGAAGAAGGCGCACCACTGCTGCTGCCCTTTGCCGATCCAGACATTACCCATGCGTTGCTCGTTGGGATGGACAAGGCTGGCAAGACATCACTGTTACGCACAATGGCTGTTTCGTTAGCCATGACCAACCGTCAATCCAAATTGCAATTACTTGTCATTGATCCAAGGATCCCCGGCAAACCAGGGGACGAACTCGCGCCGTTAATGTATTTGCCCCATCTGCTCAGCCAAGTTATTGCAGAACCAGAAGAAGCATTGCGAACATTGCAAATATTGGTAGATGAAATGCACCATCGGCTAAAGCACGAGACTGTGCAGCCCACCATTGTGACGCTGATTGACAATGTGGAAACACTATTTTTGGCTGCGCCAATGGAGGGTATACAAGGTGCATTGGCTGAACTGCTTCAACGTGGGGCTGAGGCAGGCATTCATTTGGTGTTGGCCACCAGCCAGCCTACAGCTTCATGGCTCAGCAACGTGATGCGGGCGAATTTGCCGCTGCGACTGGTGGGTGCTGTGCGGGACGAGGCGGAATCATTGGCAGCAACGGCCGTTGTTGGCGCAGAAGCTCATTCGTTGTTAGGTGGAGGGGACTTCCTGGCGGTGGCTGACGACAGCCAGGTTCATTTTCAGGCAGCATTTATTGGCAATTACGATTTGCACCTGACTTTGGAAACAATCCATCGTAACCGTCCCCAGCCGTTATTGGCACAACCGCTTGCCTTAGGCACAACAAATGCAGAAACAAATGAGTATGATTGGCAACGGGAGGGAAGTTGGGCCGATGCAGGCACATCGGCAGAAACAGCGGAAGTGCCAGAAAAAGATGAACAACCGTTAGGCAATATTGTGGAGGATTAAGATGAACGTGGGCATGTTGTGGCTAGATGATGATCGGAGCCGGAGCCTGGATGAAAAGGTGAAACGGGCGGTGGACTATTATCGGGAGAAATACGGCCACATGCCGGAACTATGCCTCGTAAACAAAAAGATGTTGTCTGAGGAAAAGCGCGTGGGGAAAGTAAGCGTACAGCCCCAGGCGGCTATTTTGCCGCATCACTTCTGGCTGGGGATGAAGCCAGTTTAATCTCTTATTCTTTTGCGGTCATCAAAATTGAGCGACTACCGCCTTCAATGAGGGTCATGCGTGCTTGGTAGGTACGGCCGTCTGCACCTTCAATTTCGGCCGTTGTTTGCACATTTTCTTCTGTGCTTTGCAAAATAAAATCAACGGCTGCTTCGTTTTTCAGCAGCTTGTTAATGGGATGCCCCACCACTTTTGCCTCAGGTAGCTCAAACGCTTCACGAGCCGCTTTGTTCAAAAGCAGTAGCCTGTCTTCATTATCTACAACCAAAACCGGATCGTCAATTTGGTCAACCACCACAGAAAGCGTGACGCGCTGCTGCTCAATATCTGTGTAGATATTGGCATTGTTGATGGCAATGGTTGCGTAGCCACCCAACGCCGAGAGTGCGCGGGTGTCGTTGCTGTCGAAAGAGGTTTCTTTGAGGCGGTTGGTCACACCCAGAACGCCAATTGGCTTGTTTTGCAAAATGAGCGGCACATAAATGAGTGATTTGACCAACAAGGCCGTGTGGGTTCGCTTCCACTGTGAATCGTTGCCGATGGCGATGGCCCGTTTGGTTTGCAACACTTTGCCCGCAAGGCTGTCGTTCACGCGCTTACGCATGGATTGCGCTTTGGAATCCAGGTTTTTAGAGGCGCGAATGTAAAGCTCATCTTGCTCTTCGTCTAGCAGCATGAGCGACCCTTCTTCTGCACCTACCACGTAAACGGCCGCTTCCACAACCCGGTGCAGTACTTCTTCCAAATCCAGCGAAGAGGCAACCGATTTGCCTACGCCATACAGCACGTTTAGCTCTTGGGCGCGACGCTGAAGCTGGGAGTTGCTTTCCATGAGTTGCTGCACAAGCTGGTCGCGTTCCCGCTGCAAGCGGCTCTCGCGCAAGGCGCGATCCACGGAATCGCTAATCTCGTCGGCGTCGAATGGCTTGATAACGTAATCTCGAATACCCAAACGGAAGGCAGCAACGGCCGTTTCTTCAGAACCATGCGCTGTTGCCAATATAGCTGGAATTTCTACGCCCCGTTCCCGCAGTTTCTCTAATACCTCTAGGCCAGTTAAGCGCGGCATTTGTTGATCCACAATCATCAGGTCTGGCTCTTTGGCAATGGCCATTTCCAGCCCCATCAAACCATTGGAGGCTTGTAGAACCTCAAACCCTTTTGGTTGCAAAATATATTCGCAAAGAAAATCCCGAATCTCTTGTGAATCATCAATAATGAGTACGCGCTCGTACATATTAGCCTTTCCTTAAGCTGGGAGGTATCAGTTCGCCTATATTACTACTCGGCCTGCAAGCATGCAACCACGGAAATCTACCCAATAGAGTTGTTCCCTAATAAGAAATGGGACGCAGACGAGCGCAGAAAAACGCGGATTAGGTTATTTTATCCGCGTAAATCCGCGTTTTTCCGCGTCCTAAAATCTTCATTCTTTTATTCAGGAACAACTCTAATCTATACATCGTAACCCGGTTGGGTGCAATCAATTTGCACAACGTTGGTTAAAAAACTTGTCACCCAGTTTTGCATGGGTTAGCATGACGCTGTGATGGAAAATCAACCCAAGATCAATAAAACTTTCATTTGCCTGAGCCTAGCGTTCATTATAAGTGGGATCATTTTATTTGTAGCCTGCGATAATAGTCAAGAAGTACCATCCGTGGTCGTGACAGAGGTCTTTAATATTGCGGGCGAAGAGATAGTAGTGACCCGAATTTTGGAACTGACGCCAACGCCTACGGCCGTTCCTACCGCCGCACCAGAGCAAAAACAACCTGTGGTGGTGGATTTGAGTTTTGTGCGTAGCGATGTGCCCAATATTGACCCACAAGTCACTGACGATCCAGATGGGATTGATCTGGTTGAGAATATGTTTGTAGGGCTTACTCGCTACAATCACGCAACCAATCAGGTTGATCCAGCTTTGGCAGAATCATGGGAAGTGTCGGCAGACGGCCGTACCTGGACCTTCTCGCTGCGGGATGACATTTTTTGGGTACGCCCCAGTGAAGAAGTGGTGGATGGCTATGTCATCTCTGAGGCAGTGCGGCCTGTGGTGGCCAGCGACATCGTCTTTGCCATACAAAGAACCTGTGCCCGCGAAACCAACTCGCCAGACGCATTTATACTGTTTTTGGTAGAAGGGTGTGAGCAAGTACACCAAATTACCACAGCAACTCCGGCAGACCTGGCCAATATCGGCGTGCGAGCGTTAAATGATACCACCATGCAAATACGCCTCAATCGGTCAGCCGCACACTTTTTAACTATCACCAGCCTTTGGTTTATGCGGCCGTTACCCCGCGAACTTTTTGAAGACTCATTTGTAGAACAGTATGGCAATGATTGGCAGACGGCCGTTCAGGACGGTGCACCACTATTAACCAGTGGCCCCTTCATTCCCACCTCGCCAGACTTTAGCACCTTGCAGCGGAACACACTGTGGCCAATTCCGTTTCAGGGCAACAGCGAAATTATCCGAATCAATTATATAGATACCGATGAGATTGCGCTCTTGCTGTGGCAAGCCAAATCATTGGATATGATTGATGCCACCCAGCTAAATTTAGGTGATCTGCCACCAGCTACCTTGCAGCAACTTCAACAAGTGAGCCAACAAACTGTTTTCTACTTGAACTTTAACTTTCAAAGCGGCATTTTCCGCGAGCCAAATGTCCGTCGCGCCTTTAGTGCCGCCATTAACCGGGAAGAGCTTGTGGAAGAAGTGTTTGGGCAAGCGGCCGTACCCATGCGCCACTTAATACCGCCCGGTGTCTTTGGGGCAATGCCAACAGATCAAGTCGGTGTAGGGTACAGTCCAGATTATGCTCGCCTGCAAATGGTAGAAAGCGGTTTTGGTAGCTGCCGCCTAATGCCTGAAATTCGTTTTATGGTGTCATCCTCAGATCTTTCGTTGCTCCAGGCTGAGTTGCTCGTCCAAATGTGGGTGGAGGAATTAGGCTGCGAGGAGTCTCAAATTCAAATTGAGCAGGTGCCATTTGGCACATTGCTAGCCAATACGCGGGCGGATGCAGGTGCAGCCAGGCCGGATATTTGGGAGCTTGCCTGGGCATCCTATTTTCCTGACGCACAAAACTGGATGGGAGATTTGCTGCATTGTCAGGAGAGTGAAAATCGGGAACGGCGGGAGTGCGGCGATGTAGATATGCTCATTCGTGAGGCGGCTACAGCGGTAGATATTTCCAGGCGGCTTGAACTTTACCGCCAAATTGAAAATATCATGTTTGGGGATGAGGGAATTGCACCGCTAGCGCCACTTTATGTGCCTACCGATTTGGTATTGGTGCAAGATTGGCTTACCTACCAGCCGGCACTTTTTGGTGGTGAGCAGTACGATAGCTACGAAGTTGAAGTTGCCCGCAAAGAGCTAGAGCGGAGCCGTTCACAGTGAAACACACAGCCGAGTGGATTCAATTTGCTGATTGGGCAAATGGCTTGGGCGCATCTTTAACAGATGAACAAGTGCATCAATTTGCTGCATACCAGGCGTTGCTGCTTGATTGGAATATGCGGATGAATTTAACGGCCGTTCGTGACCCCGCCGAAATTCGCATTAGGCACTTCTTAGATTCGTTGAGCTGTGTGGAAGTGGTGGGGGATTTGAACGGCCGTTCCCTCATTGACGTTGGGTCTGGGGCGGGGTTTCCTGGCCTGCCGCTCAAAATTCTGTTTCCACAGCTAAAATTGACGCTGGTAGAAAGCGTAAGTAAAAAAGGCCAATTCTTGCAGGCAGCTGTTCAGGAACTTGGTTTAACACAAGTTACAATCGCCACTGAACGAGCGGAACGGCTGGGGCAGTCGCCACAGCATCGAGCCCAGTATGATTGGGCAACCGCCAGAGCCGTGGCGGAACTCCGCATATTGGTTGAATATTTGTTGCCGCTGTGTCGGGTGGGAGGAACCGCATTGGCGCAGAAAGGGGATGGGGTACAGCGAGAGATAGAGGATGCTCTAAATGCAATTCAGGTGCTCGGCGGCGAGGAGCCAAACCTGAATACGGTGCTTTTGCCGCAAAGAAGCCAGACTCATTATTTGGTTACAATACAAAAAGAGCGGGAAACGCCGGAAAAATATCCACGGCGGGTGGGAGTGCCAAGTAAACGGCCGTTATAATTCCTCTTCGGCCAGCATTTGTTCTAACGGAATTTGCACTTGGTACAGGTGTTCCGGCTCGTCCTTGCCCTGAATTTCTACGGCTCCAACCGGGCTTAACGGATGAGCCAGCAATAGATCGCTACTGTTCACCTCTAGCTTGTCGTAAACGCCTTTAGAGACCACAATTTGGCCGTCTACAGCAATGTCAACCAAGCGGTGAGCCGTGTTCACTGCATCTCCCACCATGCGGAAAGTCATTCGCGTTTCGGCACCTACATTACCTACAATCACATTCCCCTCATCAATGCCAATTCCCATGCCAAAGCCTGCGTTTAGCTCTTCAAATAGCTCCATCCGTAGTGCGTTGAACCGTTTTTGCATGGCAACGGCCGTTTCCACCGCACGGTTCGCCGCATCAGCCTGATCAAAAGGAGCATTAAACGCCACCAAAATTTCATCACCTGTCAACTCAAAAATAGTACCCTCAAACCGGTAGACAACTTCTGTCATTTTGGTGAAGAACTTGTTCAGCCGTTCGATCACCTCATTTGGGTCAACAAGCCTTGTAAAGCGCGTAAAGCTGCGAATATCGGCAAACATAACCACCGCACGCCGCCTTTCACGGCGCGCCATCAGCCCTGGCTCATGAGACAACACATAGTCCACCAGACTAGGACCCATGTAGCGTGAGAATGTTTCCTTAATCTCTTGTTTCTTCCGCCGCTCTTCAGCCAGCCGGAATTCTTCAATACGCTTAAGCTCTGTAATGTCTTGCAGCACGGCTGCATAGCCAACACCCTGGATAGCTGAAATACTCGTAAAAAGCGTACTGCCATTTTCCAGCTTGATTTCTTGCGCGTTGGCTTGATTACTACCGTTGCCGTAACTTGAAAGCAATAGTTGGAGCTGCTCAATATCGCCCAGGTTTCTTCCCGCTACTTCATCAGCCTGCAGATTGAAAAGACGCTCGGCTGCATGATTAAACAATGAGATGTGCCACTCTTCATCAGTCGTAACAATGGCATCTGTTGCCTGGCTTAGAATCGATTCCAGCTTGCGCCTTTCTTCACTAATTTCTGTAAACAAGTAAGCATTGGCAATGGCTGTGGAGACTGTAGCGCCAATGGCATTGAGCAATTTTTGATGTTCGTCAGTAAAGTAACCAACTTCTGGATGGTTCAGAATAAGAATACCAACGGTGCGGTCTGAGCCAAGGAGTGGAACGCCGATAGCAGAGCCGGTTTCCCCTACATCGTCCGGTAGGGTGGTCCAGCGATCGTCCTGACGAATGTCGTGGATTATTTCGGTTCGCTTGTTTTTAACAAGCCACCCACCTAGTCCCCGCGTCATTACTTCGCGGGTTACGCGGTCGCTAATTTCAATAGGAGAGCCAGCCCGGATAATGAATTTGTGGTACACATCGCCCTGCTCATTGAGCAGCATGATATTGCCTTTGGTGGCACCAACGGCCGCTTGCGTTTCCTCAATAATGGTAGACATCATTGACTTTAAATCTAGCTGGGTACTAACGGCGCGGCTGATGTTATACAGCAGTTGCAGGCGATGCCGTTCTTCTTCCAAATTTGTACGGGCGCGCTTTAGCTGAATGAGGGTTCGTACACGGACAAGCAGCTCTTCCCGGATGTGTGGGCGTGAGAGAAATTCATCTGCGCCAGCTTTTTTGCCTTCAATGCGGGATTCGACCTTGCTCAACGCGGTGATCATGATGATAGGAATAAGGTGCGTTCGCTGATCTTCCTTGAGGATTTTGCAAACTTTGAACCCGTTGATGTCAGGCATCATCACATCGAGCAAAATGAGATCGGGGTCATGTTTTTGAGCCATTGCGATGCCATCTCGCCCGCCGCTTGCTTCAATGATGTCGTGCCCATCTAGCCGTAGCTGAGAGGAGAGCAGTAGCCTGTTTTCGCGCATGTCGTCTATGATGAGCACTACGGTTGGGTCTTGGTTGGTTTGGTTCACAATACTGTTCACTCAATTTCGGGGCACTTGCCGGTTTGGTTTGCTGTGCCTAGTTGGTTAATTACATTACTTTGTGTCCATTCGGATACAAAACGTAGATTTGGCGATTGGGCTTGAAGTAGCCGTTCGTTGGGAAACCATTATTTTATTCCTGAACGGCTATTTGAATACGGCCGTTTTTAACTTCCATGCGTGTTGCCGTTTGCAAAAACGTGTCAGAAAACATGCCAGGGTCTGTGGCTGTTAAGATAGCTTGTGTGGTGCTGGTGACGGCGTTGAGCAAAGCTGCACGTCGCTGTTCATCCAATTCTGCCACTACTTCATCCAACAGCAAAATAGGGCGTTCACCAGTTGCTGTCTCCATCCAGTTGATCTCGCCCATCTTTAGTGCCAGAATCGCAGTGCGCTGCTGTCCACGAGAGCCAAAACTGCCCAGAGAACGGCCGTTTAATTGAAAAGTCCAGTCGTCACGGTGAGGGCCAATTGTTGTGGCCCCACGCGCAATATCAGTTGCTAAAGAATCTGCGAGTAGTTTACCAAAACGTTCTGAAACTAATTCTGACTGTCCCTGATGGTTTTCAAGCCAATCAGCCAGCTCCGTGGTGCTTTGCTCCTCGTATGGCGACACCTTTGATCGGCTACTGTTCAATCGTGGTAGATAAAGCAGTTTGATAGATTCTTTACCTGCTGTCAATGATTCATAATGTATTTGCTGTGTTTGTTGGCTGATGTTTGCTAAAAATTTGGCGCGTCGCAGAAAAATAAGACTGCCTAGCTCAACCAGCTTCTCCGTGTAAATCGGTAGCACGTCCCGCACCGGTTGGCCCTCTGCCAATTGGCGCAGCGTGGCATTACGCTGCTCTAAAACCTTGTTGTAGTTGGAGAGTGTGCGGCAATAAACCGGATCAATTTGGCATAGGGTGATATTCATGTAGCGGCGACGGTTCGCCGGGGAACCAGTAAGTAACTGCACATCTTCTGGCAAAAAGAGCACCACCCGCATCATGCCCAGCAAATCCATTAGGCGCACTTTGCGTCGGTCTATAAGTGCTTGCCGCCGAAAACTGAAGTTTCTTGTGCGAGAACGGGCTATCTTCTGCTCCTGAATGAGCCGCATTTCCAGGGAAATGGTTTGTTTAGACGTAGCGACAGTGGCGTTTAATCGGCCCACAATCAAGGGCTCCTCAGCTTGGGTGGCATTCCAGTTCAGCAGTTGGGCATCGTTGTCGGCATGCGGGGAGCGCGTCGTAGCCAAATAGTAGATTGCTTCAAGTAGGTTGGTTTTGCCCTGGGCATTGTTGCCATATAGCAAAATGGGTCCCTGGGGTAAGGTGAGTTCCAGACGGCCGTAATTTCTAAAATTCGTTAGGGATAGGTGGGTGATGTGCATGGGCGTTTGCTGTGGTCTCTAAGCCCAGACAGGTTACAAAAAACTTTCCCGTTTTTACACAGATTTACCTGGGCGGTCAACCAAAATTGTAGATTGAGAGGATTTTAACATAATGGCTGGACAACGCATAACGGCCCATGAGAGATGCAGAAATATCCCTTGTTGCCATCATGATCTCAACATGTTATCCTTTTGCAATGTGTCATTTGTGGTCGGTCCCTGGTTGAAAGATGAAATTGAAGAGTGCCGTATCCGGCAACAAATGATCAAAACCGTTTTACGTGTCAACAAAAGGAGCTAAGTATGGTGCAAAATGACGGCAACGGCCGTTCCCCACTCCGGTATATTCTCCTCTTTTTAGTTGTTGTTGTGGTTCCCCTAGCCATTGGCCTGTTTATGGCCCCACGACTCCTTCCCAAACCCCAAATTGGCGTTATTCGCCTCAATTATGACATCTCCAACTTTACGGCTTTTGAGTTTCGTGAGCAGCTTCTGTTTGCCCGGAACGATCCTGCCATCAAGGCTGTGGTGATTGTCATCAACAGTCCTGGTGGCACGGCTTCTGATAGTGAAGATTTGTACATGGATGTATTGGCAGCGCGACAGGATTTACCGGTTGTGTCTACCGTAGACTTTTTGGCTGCCAGCGGCGCTTACTACATCGCGGCTGCCACGGACGCCATTTACGCCAAGCCCGGCTCGGCCATCGGCAGCATTGGTGTCATTAGCTCCCTGCCAGATACACCATTTATTGAAGAAGAAGTGCTAACCACCGGCCCGTATAAATCGTTTGGCGGTACGCGGGATGGCTTTGTGCGGCGTGCTGAAACGCTCAAGTTTGCTTTTTTGCAAGCAGTGGCCAACGGCCGTGGTGACCAATTAAATGCTGACCTCGATTTGCTTTCTCGCGCCGAAATATTCGACGGCGTGCGGGCGTTGGAATTAGGTCTTATTGATGGCATCATCTCTACTAGCGAAGCGTTTGACGCAGCTGCTGAACTTGCAGGCCTTCGCAATTACGAGGTGGTAGAACTCTACCCACTGACGTTTGGCCAAAATGGGTCGGTGGCGTTTGGTACCTACCAGGTTCCCGCCATTGACCAGGAAAAGCTGTGGGCAACCCCGGCAGATTTGCCGCCCGGTTTGTACTATCGCTACATTGAATTGCCCGCCAACCAATAGAAGCAATTGAGTAATTTGGAAATTTTCAGTTCAATTTCTTGATTACCCAATATCGTTCATTAGGATTTGATTATGCGCCGAGGATTAATTTTTCTACTCGTTTTTCTTTTATTGCTCATTGCGCCAACGGCCGTTCGTTACCTGCAACATTACCGACTGGGCGGTGGGGACCGCACCGAACCGCCCACCTACGACGTAGCTTCGGTGGTAGAAAGCGTGCCAACTCCAGCCGCCGCCGCCTTCGTAGACGCCCCCGAAGCGTTTGGCGGGGTCGTATTGCTCGATCAGGCACATGATAATGCGTTTACGCTGGATGAAATTGGTTATTTAGACGGCCGTTTAGCAGCGCGTAGTGTCGAGATGATTAGCTACACCGGGGGCGACCTTTCTACCGCTCTGCGCGGTGTCAACGCCTTTGTCGTGATCACGCCGCTGGTCGCTTACACGCCCGATGAGATTCAGGCCGTAGAGAATTTTGTGCAGCGCGGCGGCCGTTTGCTCATGATGGGCGACCCCACTCGCTACAACATCATTGTTGAAGAAGATTTGTTCAGCTTCAATGTGTTTGTAGAAACCGACAAAATCCCGCTCAACAGCTTGGCCAACAGCTTCGACCTTATTTTCAATGGCGACTACCTCTACAACACCATCGAAAACGAAGGCAATTTCCGCAATATTATTTTGAATGACGTTGGCTTTGCTTCTGGGCCACTCACGGCCGATTTAGAACAAGTGGCGCTCTACGGCGCACACTCTATTCAAGTAGGCGCAGGCGCAGAGTCGCTCATGGCTGGCGACGACAACACCTGGTCTTCCGCCACAGACCGCCCCGGTGGTCTGACACTGGCCGCAACCGCTGCCGATGGCAACGTCCTGGCCATCGGCGACATCCAATTCATGATGGAGCCATACTTCACCGTGCTAGACAACGCCCGCTTCATTGCCCAAATTGCTGACTTTTTAGGTGAGCCTATCCGTCGGGATTACACCGTTGCCGACTTCCCCTACTTTTTTGACGACGAAATTGACCTGATTTACGCCGGAACGCCAGAATTGGGGCCAGACGCCTTCGATGAAATCATCACGCTGCAAGACAGCCTGCGCGCTGCCGAAATTGAGTTAACGCTGGCCACCCCCGATACCCAAAGCGGAGATGCCATCTACCTGGGACTGTACAACCAGGCAGAAGATGTAGCCGAAATGCTGGCCGATGCTGGCATCACCCTCACCATCGATCCGGAAATCCTGACTGAAGACGAAATAGCTGCACTGGAAGCGGAAGAAGCTGACGAGGACGAGGTGGATGAGGATGCCGATTCAGAAGAGGTTGATTCAGAAGCAACCGAAGATGCTGAGGCTGAAGATGAGGAAGATCCGGACGGAGAAGATGCTGAAGAAGAAGTATTTGACCGGCTCATCCAATCTGAACTAGGTAATGTGCAAATGTCTGGCACGGCTTTGATCTTGCTGGATGAAAGCGGCGGTGAGCGTCGTCTGGTGGTGCTGGCAGCTAGCAAAGAGGGGCTAGAAAGCACCGTAACCCGCCTTTTGGACCTCATCCCCCGTAACGCCAGCTACGCCCTGGCAGACTGCTTGCTGCAAGATAACCTTGCTCTTTGCCCTACCAACATGGCTGGTGAAGAGGTAGAAGCAGAACTACTTACCGGCGGTGAGCTGGAACCTGAAGAGGAAGCAGAAGAAGAGAGCGAGGATGAGGATACGGCCGTTGACACCGAAGAAGACCCTACTGAAGAGCCAGACGACGAAGATGAAATTGAAGAACCAGAGCCCACGGAAATTGATGCCCTAGACCAGGGTAATATTGGTCTGGATGAGACGGTTGAAGGGGAGCTTGGGGTTGGCGAACAGTTTAGATGGACTTTCCAAGACGGCCCTGCCGTTATAGACATTATTGTCGCAAGCGGCGATGATTTGGACGCCGTGATAGAGGTGTACGACGCCGACAACATCTTCCTGGCTGCGGCCGATTCTGGCTTTGTTGGCGAAGACGAAGCAATTATCGGCCTTGAGATTCCCGATGATGCCCCTTACACCATTATTGTAAGTGACTACTTTGAGGATGGCGGCTCGTTCGTGCTTTCTGTGCTGGATACGGGCGAAGTTCCCGTAGATGATGGCGATTCTGACGAAGATGAAAGTGAAGACGAAGGCGACAGTGGCGAAGAAAGCAGCGGTGATAGTGGCACCATCTTTCTGTTTGTGGATGATGACGGCACTCCCATTGGCTCTGGCTTTACCAGCCAGACCGAGCTAGAAACGCTGCTATCTGAAAATTTCACTGTAGAAACCTGGATTTCGTCTGAAGACGGCCCACTCACCATTGATCTGCTTGAAGATATAGATTTGCTAATTTGGGATTCTGGAGATTACCTGGACCCTGAAGGCTTTTTTGGGGAAGATACCTTTGTTATCTTTGAATATCTGGATACAGGTGGCCCAATCTTCATTACTGGCTCATCCCCCACCATTATGGGCGATCTTGGTTTGTCAAATCTCAGCGATCTGGAATTTGCTGGCGAAGATGAGGTGCTGCTGGCCGGGTTTGCAGCGGGAGATACTATTACGCTAGATATGACCTACGAAGTGATATTTGCCGACTTTTTTCTGGAGGATTTGGAGTCCGGCTCTGTCGCCTTTTTGTTGCGCGGCGCAAATAGTGATGACGCCGGCAATCTGGTTGGTTTAGCCACCATAGATGATTTAGCTGATGATCAGCAATCTATGTTTTTGCTGATGCCCTTTGCTGTGTTGCCAGCAGATGTGCAAGGGCAGCTACTAGAAAACATCATGGCCTGGTTTGGATTTTAAGCGTCAGTATCTCTTTTTGATTACATCAAATTTGGTCGTCCCATTTAATCACGGGCTCTCCCCCGACACTTTTAGCGCTCTTGGTATTTTGGCCGTTGCGGTATTTCGCAACTCAATTTATTCATCTCTGCAAACCATTCTTCTTCATTTGCAGATTTACGCGCGCGGAAGTTAATCCCTACCGTGCCAAAGTTGGCTGCGCTACTCTCTTGTGGTGCACCGTTAAATACATCTTCACGCCAGGTAATTTCAAATTCAACAAAACCGGCCATCACAACGGCCATTTGTAACTCTGCTTCCAGCAGAGCGCCGGCAATTCACCCAGTCCATAAATCTATGTTCTCTTTGGCACTGGTCGGAACGGGCTTTTCTACTAGGATGTCGCCGATTTGTAAACGGCCGTTTGCCTTTAACACCCGTGCCATTTCTTGTAGGGCAGCATTTTTATCTGGCATCAGGTTCAAAACGCCATTAGAGATAATCACATCTGCCCAGCCATCGGAGATGGGCAATGCTTCACCATACCCTTCACGAAATTCTACATTTTTGAAACCGGCTTCAACGGCCGATGTTTTGGCCTTTTGCAACATGGCAGGCGTCATATCAATACCGACAACTTGCCCTGAGTCACCGACCATTTTGGCAGCAATGAAGCTGTCAATACCTGCTCCACAGCCGATATCTATCACCTTTTCACCGGGCTGCAATGCGCCCAGACTAAACGGATTGCCAGTTCCAGCCATCGAATCAACGACGGATTCCGGGATGCCCATGAACCATTCATCTTGATAGCCTAGCACTTTTGCCAACGGCCGTCCTGTATGAAAATGAAATCCTTGATCGGGCGCTTCAGCCACAGCTTCATATTCGTGACGAATGGCATCGCGCAATTCATCAATGTTCAAGGCTACTTCTGGGGTTTTTGTACTCATGCGATTGCCCCAACTACTTGGCGGTTTTGTGTTGCTTGTAAAAACCAACGAGGGGCACGCGATTTTATGCGGCCGTTTTTATCAGTCATTGGTTTGCGCTGCACACCTTGGTACAGGCAGGCATCATATTTAATCATGCTGTGACCGTGGCAATTCGCTTCAGCTTCATTCGCGTGAAAACAGGTTGGACAAATATAAAATGTACAGTTTGTATTCATGATTGTTCACCTCTGACGCTTACTATACAGAACCGATCTCCCAAAAATCTTACCTGAACAAAAAAGAGCCTGACGAACTTCAAGCTCGTCAGGTTTTTCCAGAGGAAATTGCTGTAAAAACCAAAAAAAATTTTGTATTAGCACAGCCTCGCAATTGGTTTTTACTTGAGTAAATCACATTTTCGCGGCTCGATTTTCATCAAAATACTTTTTGTGATTTACAACAAAGCTTAGACCATTTCTGCATCCTCCACGATCCCAGCTTTGTCGAGATCTTCAAAGCCCTGGTACGAGGGATCCAGGACTGTTGCTAGGCCACGGCCGTAGGCTCCAACCGCTTCGCCGACACCTCCGTAGAAGGTTGGAAAAGCGTAAATCATGCTGCGTAGATCTGCTAGCTTGACCTTTGCATGAATAGCGAGCGTGAGCAAGCCAATTATCTCACCACCGCTGGGCCCAACGGCCGTAGCCCCAATCAGGACACCCGTTTTGCGGTCAGCGATCAACTTAAAGAGACCTCCCCCGGATGCATGGAGCCAACCCCGAAAGGTCGCTGGCAGTTGCTTGACCGCAACGATGATGTCGCGGCCCGCCGCCTCCGCCTCTGCCTCTGTGAGGCCAACGCTGCCTACCTCCGGTTCGGTAAAAGTAACCCTCGGTACAGCATCGTACCGCGCTGGTGGACGATCAAGCCCCAGAATATCTGCAGCGATGATGGCTGATTGATAGAGAGCGACATGGGTGAACATGCCCTGACCCGTAATATCTCCCATTGCCCAGAGGCCATCATCAGCCCGCATCCTCTCATCTACTTGGATAAAAGGAGACTGATTGTTCAAACCTGCAGACTCCAGACCCAGACCCGTTAAATTTGCCTTGCGGCCTGTCGCCACAAGAAGACGCTCACCACTAAGTTCCACGCCTCCCGCCAGGGACACAATGACTGACCCATCAACTGAGCGAACGCCTTCAACGGCCGTGCCAGTATGGATTTGAATTCCTTCCGCAGCGAAGACCGATTCAATTGCCATCGAGGCTTCAGGTTCTTCAGCAGGCAACAATCTTTCACCAGCTTCAACTATTGTGACTTCAACGCCAAACCGAGCCAGTACTTGACCTAATTCACTGCCAATAGCCCCGCCACCCAGCAGAATGATTGATTTAGGCAGCGTTTCGGCCTGAATCAACTCCCTAGTCGTCCAAAAATCTACGTCTGAAAGACCAGGAATATTGGGAACGGCCGTTCTCGACCCGGTGGCAATAACGACACCGCGACGAGCTGTAAAACTCTGGTTGCCCACCGTCACAGTGCGCGGCCCGGTCAACTTGCCACGACCTTTCACTAAAGTGCCGCCACGGCTTTCAAAGCGTGCCACTGCGGCAGAATCATCCCATCCGCCAGTTGCTTCGGCACGAATTCGGGCGGCTACCAAGCGCCAGTCTGGCGTGACTTCAACCTCACCAGCGATACCGTCAATCCGACGCGCCTCTTGAAGTAGGCCAGCGGCTCGAATCATCATCTTCGAGGGCAGACATCCCCAATAGGGGCAAACGCCACCTACCAGAGCCGCCTCAACACCAACAACATCAAGTCCAGCACCCAAGAGTCTTAGGGAGAGGTCTTCTCCACTTGTGCCCACACCAAGTACAATTACATCAACCTCACGGTGATTCAAGCTGGTGTTATTACCATTCGATTTTTTATCATTTTTGTACATTGTTCATTCCTTTTAATGTGATGAGTAGACATACTGGAATTTCCAGCATATCGTCATAATTGATTTACTTAATTCGCCATGCTTCCCGCCAGCTCGTAGCCAGCCTCTTGCCATGCTGCCAAACCACCTGCATAGCGGTAAAGATTTTGGTAGCCCAACTTAGAAAGCATCATATAAGCATTGAAACTGGAAGGGCAGGCCGGGTTGGAGCAGTAAACGACAATTTCATCATCGGGTGAGAGATTCGCCACAGTTTCAGGGATGTTCTCAAGATGTTGTGAACCTGGAATGTGACTTTGCTCAAAATATTGTCGCTCCAACGTCATAAACAGTTTGAAGTTGTCTCCACGATCTAATTTTTCTTTTAGGTCTTCTAGGCTAATAATTCTCATTTTTGTATCCTCTAATTTAAGTAGATTTTGTCTGTGTTATCGGTGATAGTTGTCATTGGCCATTGCCAATCTTGTTTAGAAACGCTGCGCCACAGGCGACTCAACGATTGGCTCAAATGGCTTTGGAAGGTTTGGGAAAGCCCGGCAAGGTCATTTACTGATTGTTGTTCTAGACATTCGCGTAGGGCCACACTGCCGATGGCAGAGGCTGTCATGCCTTGGGCATACATTGGGTTCAAGACGTAGGCAGCATCTCCATAAACCAGGAATCCTTCCAAAAATCGAGGCAAATTGTCGTAGCGACGTACCCGGCTGGCCGCACCGCGAAAGCCGATTGGCTTGGTTAGGGTTTTTGCATCCTTTATGGCATTGTATAAGCGTTGTGTGGGCATGCTTTTGGCAAATTCCAAAAAGCCTCCCTCGTCCAGCGGTGGATAATCTTCGCCAACGCCAAGTAAGGTTACATGCCAACGATTGCCCTCTATGGGAATAATGATGCCGCCACGCGTTCCATCTGGTGGTGTTGGCCGAACGTACATGGTTGCCCAACTGTGATCAAACTCTTCTGGAATCTCATACACGCGGGTGGCATAGCCAACAAAGGAGTTGATTGACCACTCCTCTGGGGGCGTGAAGCCGAGATTGCCCAACCATTGAGGTGCCTTTGAATTTTTACCGCTAGCGTCAATGATGAGATCGGTTGATAATTTGTACTCTGGCGTTCCACAGCAACGGCATTGGAGCCAGATTCCGGTTACCTTTTCATTTTTGCTGTCTACATGGAGCCGTGTCGCTTTTAGGCCTTGCTTGATTTCTACACCGGGCAGGGCCGCTACGCGACGGTAGATGGTTGATTCGAGCAGCGGGCGGCTACAGGATAGAGAGAGATTTTTTGGGCGGGATACGGCCGTGTGCCACTCCCCACCATATTGAAAAGTAATTTCCTTTTTTGTGTCAACATTGATAGCTCCTTTGGCCAGTAGCTCTTGAATGAGCCCTGGAAATTGCTCTTCCATGATCTCTAGCCCACGGGGCAGCAATCGGTGCGCGTGCCGAGCTTGGGGAATACCGGAACGAAACTGTACAGGATCAGGCTGCACGTCCCGGTCAATAATGGTTACCTTTTTGAAAAAGTCGCTCAGCACTTTGGCTGCCAACAGCCCAGCAATGCTGCCGCCAATAACCACGGCATGTCCATATCGGGCGTTATGTGCATGGGTTTGAAACGGCCGAAATGCTGCTTGTGCTCCGTATGAATAAGAAATAATTGCGTTCATGTTTTCCTCCAAAATCAGGGCTGAAATCGTTTACTAACCGTATGAGCTTTAATTCGGGTAAAAGGTGCTGTTGGTTGTGGGGCAGGCAGCAGCTGTGCTGCTGCCTGCCGCCGCCTTTTTAGTCAACCAACGTGATGGACACAGGAACCGGGTTGCGGATGATGTCTAGTACAGGGGAAGTTTCTTGCACATAAGCACAAAGCGCTTCCAACTTTTCACGCGGAGCATCACTTTTCACGCGGTAGATCAGGTTAATATTGTCATATCCAGGACGAACTGTTTCCGAAAGACCCAAAAAGCCAAGCAAATCGAGGTCGCCTTCCAGATCGAACTCTAAACTTTCGATGTGAATACCTTGGGCTGCTGCATTGTAGATGAACCCAACAGTGAGACATGAGGCCAGCGCGTGCAAAACGGTTTCGACTGCGTTTGGCCCGTGGTCTTCACCAAGCAAAACGGCCGGTTCGTCACCCTCTAAAATAAAGGGTTGGCTGCGGGTAGTGTCTTCGCCACCTGCGCCGTAAAACGATTGAATCGTTGTGCGGGAGTGGCCACCGCTTACCCATTGGGTGTGCGAGCGGAACTGGAACTTGGCAATTTCAGGATCTTCCTGAATGGCACCGATGGTTTCGACGAGTTGGTCAACGTTGACCCCGTTTAAAAATGTTGCTGTTTTGTTTAACATGTGTCTGCCTCCTATAGCAGTTTGCCAGTTCATTTGTGAAGTGGCTGAATTGATTTAGGGGCAGAATAGCAGGGCAATCTCCCTGATTTCTTGCAGGGAAATTGCACTTTATTTTGTTGAGGTAAGAGTTATGGGATCAATGGGGAGCGTGTAGGCGAGCGAGGATATTATCTGCTTCGTGTTGGGCAGTTTGGGCTTCGGCTTCTGCTTCGGTGCGGCGGTAGAGTTCGGCAACGGCCGTTAGGCAGCGGGCGGCTTCATAATCATAGTTTGCTTGGCGGAAGTCTTCGTAGGCAGCAGTGTAGTGGGCAACGGCCGTAGCCACATCATTAAGCGCAGCAGCCAATTCCCCTCTCGCTTGCTGCGCCATAGCAACCCAGGTTCGGCTGCCGTACTCATTGGCCGCCTCGTCTAATCGTTGGCAAAATAGTTCTGCTTCATCAAATCGGCCTTGCGCTACGCGCACACTGATCGCAGCCGGGAGTAAGAGCGCATCGCAAGTGGTGCAGTTGCCATGCCGTTCACTCATCTCTAAACCGAGGGCAAGGGCATTTTCGGCTGCGGGCAAATCATTGGCCTCCAACCGATTGCGGGCAATGGCAGCATAGAGGCGCGTTAGGCAGTGGGCACGCATCACCGCCCGTTCCGCAGCTACGACACCTTCTTCCAGAATTTGTAACGCTTCATCAATTTGCCCTCGCGCCGTCAGCAACACCCCCAATCGTTGGCAAGAAAGGGCTTCCGCAGAGGCGGCCCCAATTTCTCGGCTTAGTTTAATCGATTCTTTCAACGCTGCTTCCGCTTCATCCCAACGCCCAGCCTGAAATTCCAAAGCGCCGTTGAAGCATTGGCAAACGGCCATGGCGCGGGGGGCACTCATGCGCCTCGCTTGTTTCATCGTTGTATCAACCGCTTGTTTGACATCTTCATACCCCTTATCACCATACAGGTGATACTCCCACAGTCAGAGGTGGACATCGAAGACGCCAGTTACATCCAAACCTGGTCCAGCCAATTCGGCGCGCTGTTCTTCAAAGAGCAGACCCTGTTGCCAATCACCTGTTGAGTGGCAAGCCAGGGCCAACATTTCAAAGGCGCGGGCAATGCCTTCTTCATCATTGAGCCGTTCAGCAATTGCCAAGCTGTTTTGGGCAACGTCAAATGCTTTTTGATATTCGTTGCGGTGCCAATGCAGTTGGGCGATGTTGTAAAGCAAGATAGCGTAATCGCCGGAATCCTCATGCTCATTCATCAGCGGGAGAGCGGTCATAAGATGGGCTTCGGCAGCTTCGGTATCGCCAGCAGTAAGCAGGGCAACGGCCGCGCCCCGATGCAGGCGCACACGGTCGGTTGGCTGAGGCTGCCACGCCTCGCTTGCAGGCATACTCAAGGCTCGCTCAAAATAGTCTACGGTGCGAACCGTATCGGCCAGAGTGATGCCCCACCAACCAAGCTGCTCTAAAATTTGCCAGCGTAAAGCCGGGTCTTCCCGGCCAGATTCGTCTAGCGCAGTTAGGGCATCTTGATAGTAGGTGACGGCGACTTCAAACGCATACAGTTTGGCTGCTTTCTGGCCTGCTTGTAATTGATAGGGGATGGCCTTTTCTAAATCTAAACTGCGACTGTAATGAAAGGCTAGGCTTTCTACGTAAGGAATTAGCCCTTCCGCTTTACGAGCGTAAGCGGTTTCGATAGCTTCGGCGATACGGGTGTGCTGGTGGGTGCGTCGCATTTGGCTCTGTGTTTGGTAGAGCACATGACGAATGAAGCCGTGTTGGAAGCGGTAACCTGTGCCTGTTTCATCTAATAGTTGGCCGCTCAGGGCGGTGTCTAGTGCGTCCAGCAGATCGTGGTCGGGTAAAATGTCTAGTCGCCGCAAAATGTCGAACCCAAAGTCGCGTCCGATGATGGCGGCCGCCTCTAGGGTGGTGACAACGGCCGTTCCTAAACGGGCAATCCGTTCTCGCATGAGTTCAGTTAGACCTGTAGGGATGCGTAAGGTGGCTTCTGGTTTCAACTGCCAACGGCCGTTGATTTGCACAAGCTGTTCCCATTTTACGAGGGCACGCGCCATCTCTTGCACAAAAAATGGATTGCCTTCAGAAACCTCAAAAACGGCTTGTACCAGTTCCGGGGTCGGCTCGCCTTCCAGAATGTGGGCAATGATATTGGCGGCGGCAGTCTGTGCCAGGGGAATCACTTCGATGATGGTTTGTAACTGCTCACGGTAGAGGGAGTTGAGCAATACGCCAAACGGCGAGGTGGGGGCATGGGCAATGTCTGTGCGATATGTGGCTAACAGGCAAATGGGCAGGCTTCGTGTCTGTCGTGCCAAAAAATGGAACAGGCGCAGGCTTGTTTCATCTGCAGCGTGTAAATCGTCAATGAATAAAATGAGGGGGGCTTCCTGAGCCATTTCGGCTAGGAAGTTGGCCGTGGCGTTAAATAATGCCCAATGCTCTTGTTGGGGATCGGTACTGCCGATGGCTTTATGATGGGTAATTGGGTTATCGGTTACTGGTCGTGATTGGGCGGCGAGGTAGCGATTGATAGCTTCTATAAAAGGTAGATAAGGAATTTGGCCTTCTTGTTCATAAAATGTGCCAAACAAGGTGATGGTACCATGATCGGTGGCTGTTTGTAAGGCTTCATAGGCCAGACGTGTTTTGCCGACACCGGTAACGCCAGCTAATAAAATGGTCTGCCCTTGCTGCTGTTGTGCCAAGTGCAGCGCTTTGTGTAGATCTTCTAATTCTTGCTCACGCCCGACAATGGGTGCTAATTGGTCAATTTCTAGGGCAATCGGTGCGGGGGGTGTCCAGGTGGATGTGGTTGCTGCGTCTGTGGCGGTGGCGGATGGGGCAGCGGCCGTTATCTCACCACTAAGAATCTGTTCGTATAAGGTCGTGGACTGGGCTTCTGGTTCAATCCCTAACTCCTCTTCCAGAATTTGGACACAGGTTTGGTATTGGCGCAACGCTTCATGGCGACGGCCGTCTAGCGCATAGAGGCGCATCAACTCCCTATGAACCGATTCATCAACTGGGTCTTGGACTATTAAAGGGTTTAGGTAGGCAATTGCTTGGCTAAATTGATTGTTCTGGGTCAGGTCATCAACCAACTTCAATGTCGTATCTCGAAAAAGCCTTTGGAGTCGTTCCCGATGGGGGGAAGCCCAATCGCTGTATAAATCATCGGGCAAGAGTGTCCCCTTGTATAATTTTACAGCTTGTGCCAGATTAAAACGTGGGGATTGGGTATTAGCTAATTGTTCAAACTCATGGACATCAACCACCACGCCTTGGTCTAGACTAAGGATGCCATCATTAAAGCTGAAAATGCTTTCGGCCGTACCGCTGCCAAAAGCCTTTTCAATGGTTTGGCGTAAGGCATAAATCGTACGGTAAAGATTGTTGGCACCCCCGTTCATAGTCGCATCCGGCCAGAGAAAATCAATTGCTTGATCTTTGATAATGCGCCGTTCAATGGCCAGCCGCTGCATGAGCATCGCTGCTTTGCGGCGCGACCAATCATCTGCTTTTAAATGAGTTCCCCCTTGAACAATTTCAAACTGACCTAGTAGGTATATTTGAATGGGAGATGTGTTGGAATCCAACATGCGCTCAATCCTGAGAAACAGTTATTTTGTGCGGAATTTGATGCGGAAAAGCTTGGATGATGGCAATTATAAATTGAAAGCGAATTCTTGCAATTTTGGTTCTACTGCTCGGTGCGGTTAAAATAGAGTCCTATGAATCAACCAGACATCATTTTTATCGTTTTGGACACCCAGCGGGCAGATCGATTGGGTTGCCATGGTCATAAAAAGGCCATTACACCACACCTAGATCAATTTGCCAACGAGGGTGTGTTGTTTGAGCAGGCTATTTCCCCAGCGCAGTGGACCATTCCCAGCCATGCCTCCATGTTTACCGGGCTGTACCCCACAGCCCACCAGGTAACCCAATCTTCGCAAAGTTTATCCCCAGAACGGCCGCATCTAGCCGAGATTTTACGCAATGCAGGCTACCAAACGGTAGCCTTTTGCAACAACCCGCTCGTTGGCATTCTGAACAATGGCTTTAAGCGGGGATTCCAAACGTTTTACAACTATGGGGGTGCCATCCCCAGTATGCCTAGCGATTCCACTACCTTGCCCCGCCCGCTGCGCCGTTTGATTGAGGCGTATACCCAATTTTTGCGCCGCATTTCCTATCCCATCCAGAACTTTTTTGGCCAATCTGATCTCGCCTTTCGCCTGTCGCTGAACGCTTGGTTTACGCCCATTTGGTCACGGGTGGCGAATTTTAAGGGGCAGAATGAGCGTTCAGTGCGGGATTTGAGCTATTTTTTGCAGAAGCGAGAAGAGATGGAGGAGGAACGGCCGTTATTCCTCTTCCTCAATCTCATGGAGACCCACCTACCCTTTACGCCCCCCGCCGAATTTATTGACAAAGTGGCCCCATACCTGCGCGGCAATAGAGAAGCCCGCACCATCATGCGCCGCTGGAACCGGGAATCGTACCGCTGGGCGGCACCGTTGGCCGAGCCGTTGGGCGAGCTAGAAGCACAAGTGCTGAGCGATTTGTATGATGCCGAGGTTGCCTACCAGGATGCTTACTTGGGGCAACTGTTGGAAACATTACGGCAGCGAGACAATGCAGAGAATACACTCACTATCATCGTGGCGGATCATGGGGATGGCTTGGGTGAGCACGGCTGCATGGGGCACGCTTTTGTAGCTTACCAGGAGCTGCTGCGCGTGCCGCTGCTCATGCAGTGGCCACGCCGCTTTAAGACGCCAAAGCGGATTCAAACGCCAGTTAGCACCCGGCGGGTGTTCCACACCATGCTGGATGCGGCAGGCCGCTTGCCACAGTCGGCCAATTTAGACCCAGTGCGGGTGCATAGTCTCACGTTGGCTAACACCGTGCTGGGGCGTGATCCGGAGCAGGGGGTAGCCTACAGTGAGGTTTATCCGCCGCTGACCTTTGTGAAGGCGATTGAAAAGCGGCAGCCTGAGCTTTTAGAGGCGTACCGCTGCCTCTCTGTACGGCGGGCGGTTGTGCAGCAAATGGGCGAAACGGAAGCCGATTCTGCACCTCACAAACTCATTCAGGTAGATGACAATTTAGATGAACTTTTTGATTTGGCGGATGATCCGTTAGAATCAGTGAATGTGCTGGCAGAACGACCGTCCATTGCCACACCCATGCACAAAGAGTTGAAACGGTGGGAAACGGCCGTATCGCACCAGAAAAACCAGGTCAACGCGGGCACCCAAATTGAATTGGATGACACCATGACCCGCCGACTGCGCGCTCTGGGCTACATGGAATAGATTTAGCCACGGAGGAAAAAGAGAAAGTTCTCTAAAACCTCTGTGTTCTCTGTGGCAAAAAATAAAAATCAACGAACCTAACAATCAAAAGAGAGAGGAAAAGAGATGTTTGACGCAATCAATATCAACCGGGTTGCCTTCGAAATCCCGCTGCCCCAATTTATACAAAACTGGTTCCCCAGCCTGGGCGCAACCCTGCCGATATTTTGGTACGGAATCATTATCGTCATTGGCATTGCGCTGGGAGCCTGGTGGGCAGCCCGTGAGCTGCAAAAACGGCAGCTCGGGGTCAAAGCGATTGATGAATTTTACAACGGGCTCATTATTGTGGTGTTTGCTGGCTACTTTTTTGCCCGGCTCACCTATGTTGTTTTAGACATCATTGATGGCGCACAGTACAGTAGCATTGGGCAGGTGCTCAACTTCCGCGCTGGCGGGGTAAACATTTTAGGCGGTTTTGTGGGTGCGGCGCTAGTGGGTTGGTTCTACGTGGCGTGGCGGCGGCTTAAATTTTGGCATTATGCCGATGTGGCTGGCCCGGCACTGCTGCTGGCGCAGGCCATTGGTCGCTGGGGCAACTTTATCAACCAGGAGCTATACGGTCCACCAACTGGCAGCAGCACCTGGGGCTTGCTCATTGACCCGCAGTTTCGCATTGCTCAGTACAGTGACTTAACCGTCTACCCTCCTGAAACGCGCTTTCATCCCACCTTTTTCTACGAATCCATTGCCTTGTTTGTGGGTTTTGTGCTGCTGGTGTGGCTGAACGGCCGTTTCCGAGACAAGTGGGAACCCAGCACCCTGTTCGGTCTTTTCCTGCTTTGGTGGGGGGGCAATCGCACCTGGATCGAGTTTTTTCGACCCGACCAAACCACCATTGGCAGCTCAGTGTTGACCTACTCCATGCTGGCAGCTTTCGCTATTGCCTTGTTTGGATTATGGTTAACGCTTAAAAAGATGGATCGCCTGCCGCAAACAATGGGCAATCGCCGCAAACGGCCTATCAAGCCAAAACCACGCCGCAATTAAATACGGCAAGCGGTGATCAGTCATCGGTAATCAGACTGTTTACCGATAACTGAAAATCGGTACCTTAGCAGCCGGGTTTGTTGAAAGCCATCTCGTAATTGATGGTTGAATTTAACAAGCTCGGCTTTTGTTTATATCGCGCAAAACCAACCTCCCGCAGGTTTCGCATGAGAGCATCTTCTGAGGATGAGCCTGCGGGAGGTTTAGTAAGGAGCAGAATACAATGGAAATTGGCGAAAAAGTCGGCGCATTGGCGCTCACTTTTGATGATGTTTTATTAAGCCCCGGCTATTCCGAAGTGTTGCCAGCTAATGTGAATTTACGCACCCGCCTGGCGGGTAATTTGTACCTCAATATTCCGCTCCTATCTGCAGCGATGGACACCGTGACCGAAGCGCGGCTGGCCATTGGGCTAGCCCGACTGGGCGGCATTGGCGTGATTCACCGCAATCTAACGCCAGAAGAGCAGGCGGAAGAGGTAGACAAGGTCAAACGCTCCGAGGCGGGGATGATTGTAGATCCCGTGACGCTGCGCGCCGACAACACATTGGCTGATGCAGAAGCGTTGATGAGCCGCTACCATATCTCTGGCGTGCCTATCACCGACGAAGATGGCAAGCTGGTAGGCATCCTCACCAATCGAGATACGCGCTTTGTAGAGCCAGGCCCACAGCCTGTGTCCGAGTTCATGACCAGCAAAAACCTGGTGACGGCGACGGTGGGCACCACGCTGGAAGAGGCCAAAGAGATTTTGCATCGTCATCGCATTGAAAAGCTGCCGTTGGTGGATGAAGATGGCTACCTGAAGGGGCTCATCACCGTCAAGGACATCCAGAAGAAGCTGAACTACCCCATGCAGGCGTCGGATGCAAACGGCCGTCTCCTTTGCGCTGCTGCCATTGGGGTGGGGGAAACCGGGTTGGCTCGGCTGGAACTGCTGGTGAAGGCCAGTGTGGATGCGGCCGTGATTGACACGGCGCACGGCCACACTGCCCTGGTGCTGCAAACGGTGCGCGAGGCCAAAAATCGGTATCCCAAGCTGCCGATCATTGCTGGGAATGCTGCCACTCCCGCTGGCGTGCGCGATCTGGTGAAAGCGGGTGCAGATGCGGTGAAAATTGGCATTGGGGCTGGCTCCATCTGTACCACGCGGGTAGTCTCTGGTGCGGGGATGCCTCAGTTAACGGCCGTACTTGAAAGCGCCGCCGAATGCCACAAACATAATGTCCCCTGCATTGCCGATGGGGGCATCAAGTACAGCGGTGACATCGTCAAGGCAATGGCGGCAGGTGCAGACGCAGTGATGCTGGGTTCCATGCTGGCCGGGCTAGAAGAAAGCCCCGGCGACATCATTTTGTACGAAGGCCGCCGCTACAAAGTGTATCGCGGCATGGGCAGCTTAGGTGCTATGCAGGGCCACGGAGCCGACAGGTACGGCAGCAGCGTGAAGAGCAACCAATCCATCCGCACCGAGCGGGACAAGCTGGTGCCGGAAGGCGTGGAAGGGCAGGTTCCCTATCGGGGCAAGCTGGCCGACGTGACCTACCAGCTCATTGGTGGGCTGCGCTCTGGCATGGGGTATGTGGGTGCAGCCAACTTGCAGGAGCTGCACCAAAAAGCCCGATTTGTCCGCATCACCAATGCGGGTCTGCTAGAAAGCCATCCACACGGCATTTTAGTCACCAAAGAAGCGCCGAACTACCAGGTACGGCGATAGACTTTTTTGTCACAGAGGGCACAGAGATTTAAGAGAATTGATAGTTGTCATTCTGAATGGACCGCAGCTAAATGAAGAATCCCGTTCAACTTGGGTAGGATGCTTCGCTGCGCTCAGCATGACAAGGTAGTACTCGATCCTCTCTTTCTCCTCTGTGTTCTCTGTGGCCAATTCAAATTATGACTTTCACACACGATACCTTCATTTCCCCCTTCACTTGGCGCTACGGCAGCGAGGCGATGCGCCAGATTTGGTCTGAGCAAAACAAGCGGCGGCTCATGCGCCAGGTTTGGGTGGCGTTGGCGATCGCGCAGCACCAGGCGGGGTTGGTCACTGCCGAACAATTGGCCGACTTGCAAGCCCACGCCGAACAGGTGGATATCGAACGCGCCTTGGAAATCGAGAAAGAAACGCGCCACGATGTGATGGCCGAGATTCGCACCTATGCCGAGCAGTGTGAAGTGGGCGGTGGCATCATCCATTGGGGAGCCACCAGCGCAGACATCACCGACAATGTAGATGTGCTGAGATTGCGGGAAGCGGCCGTTCTCCTGCAAAATCAGCTTAAACAGTTACTTACACATTTGGCGGATCGCATTGAGGAAACGGCCGCTCTGCCCACCATGGCCCACACCCACATCCAGCCTGCCGAACCCACTACCCTTGGCTACCGCTTCGCCGTCTATGCCCAGGATTTGCTAGAGGATTACCAGAATCTCCAATCTCTAATCTCCAATCTCCGGGGCAAAGGCTTGAAAGGCGCAGTTGGTACCCAGGCAGGTTACGACGAGCTGCTCGCAGAATCAAAGATAGACGCGCTAGAGATGGAAGCCGTAGCGATGAATGTTTTGGAATTACCATACTTTCCAATTGCCACACAAACGTACACGCGCCAGCAGGATTTGCGCGTGCAAAATGTGCTGGCGGGAATTGCCGCTTCGCTGCATAAATTTGCCCTCGATTTTCGCGTCTTGCAGTCGCCACCCTTCGGCGAGTGGGCAGAGCCGTTTGGCAAAAAGCAGGTCGGTTCGTCGGCAATGCCCTTCAAGCGCAATCCGATCAACACAGAGAACATCTGCTCGCTGGCGCGGTACGTGGCCGGGCTGCCCGCGGTGGCTTGGGACAATGCCAGCCAAGCAATTTTGGAGCGCAGCCTGGACGATTCGGCCAATCGGCGACTGTTCCAGGCGGAGGGCTTTTTAGCCACGGATGAACTGCTGCGCCGCGCCACGCGCATCGTGGCGGAGATGGTGATTGATGAGCAGGCGATTGCTCGGAACATGGCCACTTACGGCCCCTTTGCCGCCACCGAGCGGGTGCTGATGGCACTTGTTGCGGCCGGAGCCAGCCGCCAAGAGGGGCATGAGTGGATACGGGAGGCAAGTTTGCAGGCGTGGGCTGCTTTACGTGAAGGGCAAGCCAATCCACTGATTGAATTGCTGGTTGCCGACGAGCGCATCGGGCAATATTTAGAGGCAGCAGATGTTGTGACGTTGATGAGAGCGGAAGGGTATGTGGGAACGGCCGTATCTCGCGCCCATACCTTCGCCCAAACAGTCAGGGATGCACTTCAATAGGTAGGGTGAAGCCAATCCTTGTTTGTAAGCTAATCAAAGAGCTGTAGCAGGGCAACAATTCTTACAAATTGTTTACGCGCTAGTAAGGGGGACGTAAGAACTGCTTTGTAAACTACCTCTATTTGCTATACTGCAACTTATAAGGCGAAATGCTTTGTAATAAGGAGATTCCTCATGTTTAATAAAGTTTTTGGACGACGCGAGCAGGAAGATGCCGTACGCGGCATGAATCGGTTACCACCTGGGCAGTCGTTAACGCAAAAGTTCCCAGTGCTGCATTATGGCCCTACGCCTAACACCGATTTAGCTACCTGGGATTTGCGCGTTTTTGGTGCGGTGGAGGAAGAAGTGGCGTGGGATTGGGAAGCCTTCAACAAGCTGCCTCGCACCAAGCTGACACTGGACATTCATTGCGTTACTCGCTGGTCCAAATTTGATACGGATTGGGAAGGCGTTTCGCTGAAAACGCTTGTGGACGAGGGTTTCATCAAGCCAAAGCCAGAAGCAAAATATGTGATTCAGCATTGCGAAGTGGGGTACACTACCAACACGCCGCTAGACCTTGTTTTGCAGGATAATTTCCTGCTGGCGACCCATTTTGACGGCAAGCCGCTAACGGTTGAGCATGGCTGGCCCCTGCGTGGCGTCATTGGTGCATTCCCAGACCGCAGCGAGAAGAAGTCGGCGTATTTGTGGAAGGGGGGCAAATGGTTGCGTGGGCTAGAGTTCCGGGCGGATGACCAGCTTGGCTTTTGGGAGCGGGCTGGCTACCACAATGAAGCAGACCCGTGGCAGGAGCAGCGTTTTGCTGGCGACCGCTGGTTCTAAAAAGAGTTAGCCGCAGATTACCGGATTTCCGCAGATTTTTAAACATCTGTGAAAATCCGTGAAATCTGTGGCTAGTTAGAAAGTTGTAGAAGCACTCCCCATCTTTTCTTTCAAAAACCTTTTGGCGATGTCTACCGGCACGGCGAGGCCAACTTGGGGGCCGGAGATCATGGTGTTGATGCCTACGAGACGGCCGTTTCCATCTACCAATGGCCCGCCAGAATGCCCTGGTCGTAGCTGAATGCCAAGCTGCACCAGCTCCCCGCGATACCCGTTTTGCTCTAAAGGTTGGCCTACATCAATCACGGTTCCCCAGGAAGCTGCGCCAACCACCCCCCAGGGATGCCCCACCGCCACCACCCAATCCCCCGTTTTTAGCTGGCTGGAATGACCTAGCTCAATGGTTGGCAGGTGATTGGCGGCAATGTAAAGCGCAGCCAGGTCGGTGGATTCGTCGTAGGCCAGCAGTTGGGAGGGGAAGGAACGGCCGTCTGCCAAAGTTATTTCTGGCTCTCGTCGCTGCACGACGTGGGCGTTCGTCAGAATCAGCCCGTCGCTGTGCCAAATGGTGCCTGCCCCAAAGCCGCGACGGCCGTTGCCGATACGAACCACACTTTGCTGCACCGTCTGGATGAGCGAAGTCATAGTTTGGTTGATGTCGTTGAGAAGATTCATATAAAAATTAAAAAAGCCGCGAATTACGCGAATTGACGCGAAGGTGTTTTTAATTCGTGAAAATTCGCGGCTAAAAAGAAATTGGCTCATCTATAAGATGTGTGCGACGTGCCTTTATGTGACAGTCACTTCAAAAGTGACTGTCACATTGATGCACACTTTTTACCCATGAGCCAAGAAATTAAGATCGAGCGGCGACGGTGATTTCGGTTGTGTGAACCTCGCCACCGCGAACGAATTTGGCAGGTACGGCCGTACCCACAACATCCCCCGCCAGCAAAGCCAGCAAATCATCATGGGATTGCACCGCACTATCGGCAAAGGATACGAGTGTATCGCCCATCGTCAGACCCGCTTTGGCTGCCGGGCTACGACGTTCTACCGAGACGACCAGCAGGCCCCGCTTTTGGTTCAGCTCTGCCTTCAAATCATCTGGCAAATGCACGCGCTGGGTGCTGATGCCCAGGTAGCCGCGTTGAACCCGGCCGTGCGCCTGTAGCGCGTCCGCCACTCGCGCTAGAGTGGGGGTAGGAATTGTTAAACTCACACCGCGACCCAATGCAGAGCTGTTTAGCCCGATAAGCTGCCCAGAAATGTCCACCAACGGGCCACCGGAGAAGCCAGGATACATCACCACGTCGGTTTGCAAATAGCGGTCAATTTGGCCGCCACGACGGGTGCGCCACCCTTCACCCAGGGCGGAAACGATACCCAGGGTGGCCTGCACAGTTCGTCCGGGACGTCCCAGTGCGAGTACCAGGTTGCCGACGCTCAGCTCTTGTTTGTTCCCTTCAACGATTGGTGTTAGGCCGCTGGCGTCTGTCTTTAGCAAGGCGAGGTCAGTAGAGGGGTCACGCCCGACCAGGCTGGCGCTCACGCGCTCGCCGTTGGGCAGACCAATTTTCACACCTTCGTCTCGTCTAACGACGTGACTGGCGGTGAGGATGAGGCCATCTTCGCTCCAAGCAAATCCTGTTGCGCTGAGGCGACGTCGCCCTTCCACGCGCACGATGCTGTTTTCTGCCAGGGAAACGGCCGTTGCCAATGCCGCCGAAAGTTCAGTTAAAACGTTACTCATAGTTGCTCCTTGTTTTTCGCGGAAAAAATCCGCGCCTACGTTTGTTGATGGTTGTTAGTTTAGGGGAGTTTGGCTTGCCGCGAATCAGCCATTTCGGGAGTTGCTACCTGGAAGAATGGGTAGGTTGGGAGTACTAGCCGCGGAATTCATAGGATTTAATCTTTTTAATCCGCGAAATCCGCGGCCAAAAAATTGTTTACAACAACAGTAGCCCCAACCGCGTAGCCTGCACCACTGCCTCGGTGCGACTTTGGGCGTTGAGCTTGCCTAGGATGGCGTTGACGTGGAATTTAACGGTGTGGTCGCTGATAGCAAGCTGGTGGGCGATGGCTTTGTTGGTGAGTCCTTCGGCTAGCAGAGTGAGCACTTCCTGCTCGCGTGGGGTGAGTTCGGCGTATTCAGGTATGGTTTCTGGAGCCATGAGGGGGGCGGTTTGTACGGCCGTTACAAAATCCACATCCAGCGCAGCCACGTCGTGCAAAGCCACTTGCATGGCAGCCACAATCGCTGCGGCTGGGGCCTCCCGCCGTAGCTGTGCCTGAATGCCGAGTGACCATAGTTGGGGAACGGCCGTTTCATCTGGCAAAAGTGCCACCACAGGCAGCGGAAACGGTTCGTCATCGGGCAGCGTGGTGACGGCGTCCCAACCCACATCCCAAACCACGCCATCTAGCAGTGCGTCAGACCAATCGTCTGCCTGTAGATCGGCCAGCCAATCGGCTAAGCTCATTTGGGCTATGATGTCACAATTGGGTTCAGCCGCCAGCAGCGTGACCAATCCAGCCCGCGCCAGCGGGTCGTCAGCCACAACCGCTACAGAAATTTCGCTCATAGCGGCCAAGCGTACCACACTTCTCTATGAGGAGGGTAAGATTCGCAGTTGCTAAGCCAAACCTGAAAGGTCTACGGAATTGTTTGTGCCTAGCAGTGCTATCGAAAAAGCTCTGTTCGGCTTTTGGTTAGTTCGTAAAATTGGCGGGTTGGGAGTAAGATTTGCCTCTTTTGGAAATGTTAAAAGGAATCAGATGAATTCAGCAACCCTTTCCCATGCCACGCGGCAGCGGCTAACTGGCGCACTGTTTTTCTCGCAAAGTGTATTTTCTGCGGCAATGATTGCGGCCTTTACCCTGACACCGATTTTGGCAGCGGAGCTGGGTGGCAGCGACACGGTAGCAGGCGTGCCCAATACGGTTACGCTGCTGGGGCGGGCGTTGGCTGCTTACCCCATTGGCTGGTTGTTTGACAAGGTGGGGCGTCGGCTGGGCCTTTCTGTGGGGTTTGCGCTGGCGTTGGCCGGGGCTTTGCTCACAGTCTGGTCGGTGATGAATACGTCGTTCATTGGGTTTTGTGCGGGCGCAGCCTTGATGGGGATGGGGCGTGGCGGCAGCGACCAGGCACGCTACGTGGCAGCAGAGGTACAAACACCAGACCGCCGCGCCAAAGTGATTGGCCTAATTGTATTTGCTGGCACGATAGGAGCCATAGGTGGGCCAGCTTTGGTGGGACCATCTGCTAGCTTTGCCGAAAGCTGGGATTTGTTGGGGGATACAGGGCCCTATTTAGCGGCCATGGTGCTGTATGCCGTTGGCCTGCTGACGATTTTCTTTTTTTTGCGCCCTGACCCCCAGCAGGTGAGCCAAGCGTTGGCGGTTGAAAATCCGACTGAGGAGACAGATGTGCCGATACGGCCGTTATCCCAAATTTTCCGCCAGCCAACCGTGTTGCTGGCAGTGGCTTCGATGGCGATTGGTCAGCTTGTCATGGCGCTAATCATGGTGATTACGCCGTTGCACATGGATCACCACAATCATGGCACAGAGTCGGTGTCGTTGGTGATTATGGCACATACGTTGGGGATGTTTGGCTTGTCTAGCGTCACAGGCTGGCTGATTGATCGGTACGGCCGTCTTCCGCTCATTGTGGCCGGTTCCACCATTTTGATCCTCTCTGGGATTTTAGCTCCGCTTTCAGCGGCCGTACCGAACCTGGCAGTGGCGCTCTTTTTGCTGGGGCTGGGCTGGAACTTTTGCTTTATTGCCGGGTCATCTTTGCTGGCGGATGCGTTAGCAGCCAAAGAACGGGCTCGCGCCCAGGGTGCCAGTGAGGTGCTGGTTTCACTGGCAAGCAGCGCGGGTAGTTTGGGTACGGGTGTGGTGTTTAATCAGGGTGGCATGACGGCCGTTGCCGCCGTTGGTATTGCTCTCACCTTGCTATTGGTGGCGCTGCTCTTCTGGTTTAATCGCTTTCAGCAGCAGCGGACACCCCCTGCTGCCCCTGCCTAGTGCAGTCCGGTAAATGTGATGTGCATGTGTGAATCGTAATCTAATTTTCGGTGAGCGTCAGTGAATAAGCGGCTTCTCCGGCTTCAAAATCTAGCACACCAATGAGGTACATGCCGTCTTCTTCCAGCACAATATTCGCCAACTCATCATCTGTAAACACATTCCCAATAGCCGCAAAATCTGGCGGGCCGAATAAACCAACCACAAAATCGCCACCCCCCCCGATGGCGCTGGCAGAAATGGTGATATCATCGCCATCACTGCCCAGGAAACACCAATAATTGATGGCTAGCACTTCGATAGTTTGGTTTACCGTTTGGCCATACTCAAGCCGCCCCTTGATACTGTCTGGAAAGCCACCCGCCTCGCTAAAAATGAGGCAATATTCGCCGCCAGAGGTGTTGAGGTCATACACTCGAATTTGATAATCGAGGGCAACATTTAGCTGGGCATTGACGATTGATTCCAATGCCCCGTCGCCACCGCTGTTGGCCTGCTGCACCACATCATCGGCCGGGTCAATAATTTCCAGGACGAGATTGACGGTGGGCTCAGCAATGGCTGTCACCGTAATCGCGCCCGTGTTTTCAAATAGAATTGGCCATAGGTGGGCTTCTTCATTGGCCAAAAGCTCCAGCACAGGCTCCTCTGGCGATAAATCATCAAATTCAACCGTGTCAAAATCGTTGGGGTTGCGCGTGGCGGTGGAAAGCACTACTGAAGTCGGTGTTGGGTTCCCGCCACCACCGCCGCTGCTGCTGGTTGGGGTGGCTGTGCCCGCGGCCGGCGTGGTGGTTGGTGTACTGCCGCCGCCACTGGCTGCTGTTGGCGTGTTTGTGGCGTTGGCTGCGCTAGTGGGGGTATTGGTTGGTGTGGCTCCGCTACCTGACCCACCAGTGGATGACGTGGGCGAGCCGGTGGGCGTGTTGTTGCCAGAGGAAGCTGGCGTGGCGGTGCTGCCGCTGACTGGCGTGCCAGCGGGCGGTGGGCCACCCGAATCGTTATCTGTAGACAACGTGGGTGTCGCATTTGGGTTATTGGAAGTATCGGAGATGGAAACGGCCGTGTCCTCGCCACCGTCTGCAATTTGGCTACCTTCGCCGGTTGGCGTTAGCGTGACGCGGGCAATGGGGCTGGGTGAGATGATGTCACTCACTTTGAGATACCAAATTTGGGTATTTACCGCCTCTTTACCGCAGCCAACGGGGCCTTCAAACAGTTGCCAAACCCCGGCTACGGTCATGGTTAAATCATTTGGCAACAGGGAGCGGAGCTGCGAATCAAATCCACCGACGGCAATGAGGCTGCCATCCTCTGCAGTAAGCTGCCAGGTAGCAGGTGCCGGGTATGGATCGGTGTCGCATACCAGCAGCGGAAGCCGCTGGTAGCGGCCCGTTAGCTCAATAAAACGGTTGGCAAACGCTTCTGGGTCTGCGGCCAAATCAGTGATACTGATTTCCAGCGGTGTCGCTGGATTGAGTGCCTCTTCGGTAACATCTTCATCTGGGAAGGGTGTGGGTGTGGGGCGTTCTTCTCCGTTACAGGAAGCGAATATGGTTAACAGTACAAGCAAATAAATAAGATGACGTGATTTCATAATAATTTCCTGGTTCAGAAACAAATAATTTTTTTGCAGACCTGACAGGTTCTGTCGCCAGCTTGAGCGATGATCTGCCGTATGATACCAAAATTGGCGGATAAAGTGTGTAATGGTTCATAATTATTCAGCGTGATCACGATCAAAATGATCTAGCAGTAAAGGATTGATTATGGAATACAATGACCCGATTTACGGTTCTGTTATCATCACAGAGCCAGTTTTACAGGTGCTAATTCAGTCCCAAGCGGTACAACGGCTGAAAGGCGTGTTGCAACATGGCATAACTGGTTTGATTGGCCTAACAGAGCCGATTAGCCGGTTTGATCATTCGCTAGGGGCAATGCTGTTGGTGCGGCGGCTGGGTAGTTCGGTGCCAGAGCAAATCGGCGCGTTGCTGCATGATGTGAGCCACACGGCGTTTAGCCATGTGATTGATTATGTTTTGGATGACCATGATGGCCAGAGCTTTCACGATGAGATGAAGGAAACATATATGGCTACCACAGATTTGCCAGATATTTTGAGCCAGTTTGGTTACAACTGGGCTAACTTTGTGGATGAGGCGCAGTTTCCGCTGCTGGAACAGCCATCGCCACGACTGTGTGCTGATCGGATTGATTATTTTTTGCGGGATTGCAGGGGGTTGGGACTGGCGACTGAGGCGGACATTGCGCGGGTGATTGACGATTTAGTAGTGGTGAACGGCCGTATCGCGCTTAAAAGCATTGACATCGCCCGTTGGTTTGGGGAGACGTTTATGCAGGCAGACGACAGTAGCTGGGCCAACTTCCGTGAGGTGGGGCTGTATGAGCTAACGGCGCGGGCCATCCGGCGTGGGCTGACTATTGGCTTGATTTCGCAAGATGATTTTTGGTGGACCGATGCGGTTTTGTGGCAAAAGCTGTGCGCTGTGGAGGATGACGCACTGCAAACATTGCTGGCGCAGGTCTCTTTGGAAACACAGTTTGTGTGGGATGAGGACAATCCGACGTTCCGGGTGAGCACCAAGTTGCGGGCGGTAGACCCGGATTTGTGGCTGGATGGTGAGTTACGGCCGTTATCCACGCTTGACCCCGATTTTGCCACCAGGCGGGAAGCGTATCTAAGCCGCAAACAAGGTGCCTGGCCGATGCGGGTCATAAGTAAGAATGATGCGTAAAACGTGAAACATGATGTGTACAAAACGGTCACGTATCACTCAAAGGTGAAAAATGCAATTGAACCCAGAAGAATTAACCAATAAAGAACGCTACAAGCTGATGATTGGCGCGATTGTGCCTCGACCCATTGCTTGGGTTAGCACAGTGGACGCAGAAGGACGACCGAATTTGGCACCGTTTTCTTTTTTTACGGCCGTATGCCCCAACCCCATGACGCTGCTGTTTGCTCCTGGCTGGAGCGACATGCGCGGGCGGATGAAGGATACGCTACACAACATTCATGCTGTGCCAGAGTTTGTCATCAATATCGTGAACGAAGCGACGGCCGAAGCGATGAACATGACGGCGACAGAGTTCGAGGCTGGGGTGGATGAGTTTGCCTGGGCAGGCGTGACGCCCGCTCAGAGCCAGACCATTCGCGTGCCGCGCGTAACGGAAGCACCAATTGCCTTTGAGTGCAAGCTACAACAGATTGTGATGGTGCGTGAAGGGCCGGGTGGCGGTGCGGCCGTTTTGGGTGAAGTGCAATCAATTTTTGTGCAGGACGGTTTGTATGAAAACGGCCGTATCTCCCCAGAAAAACTGCAGCCAATTGGCCGAATGGCGGGGGCGAGTTACGCTCATATCAACGACTTTTTCGAGATGCACCGTGTTCCGCCATCAAATGATGATTAGCCACAGAGGACACAGAGATTTAAGAGGGTTTTCTCTTTTTCCTCTGTGTCCTCTGTGGCAAAAATTCAAGCCAGGCCTGTGAGTTGCTCGCTAATTTGCCAGAGGCGTTGGGCAACGGCCATGTCGTATGATTCTTTGGATGATTTGATAGGCTTTTTCTTGTCGAAATATTTGCCCGTGACACCTTCAACCTCGGGGGAGCTGGCCAGATAAATTTGGGTCTCTGCGCCTTTTTCGGGCGTGAGCAGGAACGGCCGTATCAGTTTGAAAAACCAACCCATTACCCCCTCACCTTGCCCAAAACCGGTGGCTACGCCCCCTGGATGCAGCGCATTGGCCGTCACCCCACTGCCTTCCAGTCGCCGCGCCAGTTCATAGGTAAAGAGAATGTTGGCCAGTTTAGATTGGCCGTAAGCGACAAGGCTGCGGTATTTCTTGGCCTGCATCAAATCATCGAAATTGATTGGTCCCCCGATATGTGCCCCGGATGAGACGACGACAATGCGGGCGGGCGCAGACGCTTTTAGCAAATCCAGCAGCAAGTTGGTAAGCAAGAAGTAGCCTAGATGGTTGAGGGCAAAAGTCATCTCATAGCCGTCTACTGAAAGCTGCCGATTTTTGAAGATGGCACCTGCATTGTTAATGAGGATGTCTAGACGGCTGTAAGCTGCTTTAAATTGCGCTGCTAACTGGCGTATGCTCTCCAGGCTTGAGAGGTCTGCCAGTAGCAAATGAACCTGATTGCTGCCGCTGGTTTGCCGCACGTCGGCCAATGCTGCCTCGCCCCGCTCCTGGCTGCGGGTGACCATCACCACAGTTGATCCCATTTTGGCAAGCTCACGGGCTGTCGCCTTGCCCAGACCAGAATTCGCGCCTGTGACTAGGCAAACTTTTCCTGATAAAGCGTTGTCAGATTTGTTTATTGATTGGGACATGATTGCTTCCCTTTTGTGAGAATTGGACTTGCTATTTTTTGTAAGCTGTGTTCAGCAAATCACAAGAAGATTTATAAAATAAGCGAACCTTCTTTGTTGTGATTTGCTCAGGTAAAAGCGGGAGAAATGGCTCTCCTTATTCTCAAAAACTTTTCCGCTTTTACAACAATGCGCTGCAACAATAACGCATTTTGGCAAGAGATGACAAAGATTAGGGGCCAAAAGATGCAAAAACTCACGTTTACCTTACTAAATCTTTATGTTAAACTGCTAGCAGCGTTTTTCTACACACAATTCATTAGCGAGCAGGAACATGAACGGCCGTACCCCTGAGGAACTCCTAGATATTCTAATCGAGAAATTTAACCTAATTGAACTGCGACAATTGGCCTTTAGGTTGTCCATTGATTATGATAGGCTGCGAAATCAAAATATAGATGACTTTGCTCTTTCTTTAATCAGATACACGCAACGCCACGATCTTTACGATGATCTTTGGAACCTTGTCATTTCTGAGCGATCTGGACTTCAGAATGAATTTGGCTTGGGGCAAGCAGAAAAAGTTGATGCCTTTCCAAGTAAAGAACCTAAAGATACTTCCTCTAAATATCTAATTGTTTTTCTATTAGCTGTGGCGATAGTAGCAATTATCGCTTCTGCTGCAATACGGCTGGGAAATTCTAGAAGCCGTAACGAATTGCCTGTGGCAACGGCCGTTCCCATCGTGGAAAACACGGCCGTTCCCCAAGAAACTCCTTCAACCACGCCCATGCCCATCCCGCCCACGCCAGAACCAGATGAAACAGATACGGCCGTGCCCACAGACACACCAGAACCAACAAACACACCTACAAACCCGCCGACACCGCCAGACGATAATCCGCCCATTACCGTAACGCACGCAGAAGGCGTGGGGACAGTTTACGTCCTGGCTGGCCCAGGCGAGGAGAATGTCAAATTAGGGACATTGGAAGTTAATGAAGGTGGCATCATCATTGGCCGTACTGCAAGCAGCGAATGGCTAAAAATTGTGACAGATCGGGGCAAGGAAGGATGGGTAGCCAACTGTGAAGTCGTTATTTCTGAACCAAACCTCGACGATGTGCCAATAAGTTGGTCTGGCCGCGTGACGCCCAAGATTTGTTCTGTTTCCGAAGATAGTGGAAGTGGAAACGGAAGTGGTGCAGGCAGTACAGGCTGTGTACAGGTTTCCTTAATAAAAACTGAAGTGCCCGGTAAGCCTTTTGATAATGTTCTTCTTTCTTGGTCTAATGTGCCTGCAACGACGACCCAGCTGCATTTTTGGGTAACTGGCCCTACCAATGCTGGCGAGTCTGCATACGTTATACACCCAACATTTAGTGATACAGATGTGCCATACGAGGTAGAACTCTATCATTTTGAAGATGGTGGTTTTGAGCCTGATGCAACTTATACATACATTGTGCAACCTCACAATGCTTCCAGCGAGGTTATATGCACCACGCAAGGAACATTTGTGCCTTAGACCTTTCGAAAGGGCAAAATTTTTCTCAACCAAGCTCGCATTGACAACCAGATTAGAAGAGGTATGCTTTTTTAATGTCTGACCTGAAATATTGGCTTGGCTTCAATTTAGTGAAAGGCATTGGCCCTGCCAAAGTACAAGCTTTGCTAGATTATTACGGCTCTTTAGCCCATGCGTGGCAAGCCAACGAGTTTGAGTTACAAAAGATTGGCCTCGATAGACGTGCTATTAAAACCTTTTTGAAAACCCGCCAGGAAACTGATTTGGATGCTGCCCTGGCGCGGGTGCAGCAGACGGGGGTGTCCCTCCTTACCCGGGAAATGCCAGATTATCCCAATTATCTGCATGAAATTCCTAATCCGCCGCCGCTGCTTTATTACCAGGGCGAAATTTTGGAGCAAGATCAGTGGGCAGTAGCTGTAGTGGGCACACGACGGTTGACGGCATACGGCCGTCAGGTTACACGAGACCTAGTTGCCGGATTGGTGCAAAACAACATCACGGTGGTGAGTGGCTTGGCGCGGGGGATTGATGCTATTGCTCATAAAACGGCCATTGAACTTGGTGGCCGCACCTTTGCCGTGCTGGGGTCTGGTTTGGACTGTATCTATCCGGCCGAGAATCGCACGCTGGCGCAAGAAATTACGCAAGGACAGGGAGCTATCATCAGCGAGTATGGCCTGGGCGTGCAGCCGGAGGCCAAAAACTTCCCGCCCCGCAACCGTATCATCAGCGGGCTGTCTCTGGGCGTGATTGTGATAGAAGCCGGGGAGCGGAGTGGCGCACTGATCACCACCAACTTTGCTCTGGAGCAAGACCGCGATGTGTTTGCCGTACCCGGCAACATCAATAGCCCCGCCAGCCGAGGGCCAAACAAGTTGATTCAAGAAGGTGCTAAATTGGTCACCAAGGTTGAGGATGTGCTGGAAGAACTGAATTTGCATATGGTAGCGGAGCGAACGGCCGTACAGCTCGTACTACCAGAAACGGCCGAGGAAATTGCGCTGTATAGCCAGCTATCTGGCCAACCCATTCACATAGACGACCTCAGTCGCTCCACTGGGCTACCCAGCGCGTTGGTGAGCAGCACCCTCACGCTGATGGAACTAAAAGGGATGGTACAGCAGGTAGGTGGCATGAACTACATACTTTTGCGTGAAGACGGCCCAATCTACAACACAACTAGCGAACCGCCGCAGGAATCTTGAAAACCAAAAAGCGATTACGCAGTGGTTTGCCCAAAACGAGGATAGCACATGAAAATTATCATTTTTGCCGGTGGCTCTGGCCGCCGCCTGTGGCCTATTAGCCGTAAAAAATCTCCCAAGCAGTTTGAACCCATTATCGGCGAAAAATCTACGTTGCGGCTGGCGGTTGACCGCGTGGCAAATGTGTACGGCGCAGAAAATATCTTCATCTCCACCAATGAAGCCTATGTTGATATGATCCGGGATCATTTGCCAGAGCTACCCAACGCCAACATAATTGGCGAGCCGACCCGGCGCGATTTGGCCGCGGCCGTTGGCTTGGCAATGGCTCATTTGGCAAAAGCAACCCCTGCCGACGCTTTGGATAGCGAACCAGTCGCTATTTTGTGGGGCGATAATTATATGGATCAGGTGGATGTGTTCCGCCGGGTGCTGGATGGCGCGGAGAAATTGGTGGCCAACCAAAAAGCAAAAATTTTGTTCATTGGGGAAACGCCCCGCTTTGCCAACGACCAGCTTGGCTGGATTGGTTTGGGCGAGGAAAAGGGGACTGTGAACGGCCGTCCTTACTACGGCTTTCAATCCCTCAGCTACAGACCTCCGCTGGCAGCGTGCCAAAAGATGTTTGCCGAAAACACGCATGTGTGGAATACTGGCTACTTCGTTACCACAATCGGTTTTGTGCGGAAACAGTACCAACAGCTGCAACCCACCATGTGGGCTGGTCTCAAAGAAATTGAAGACACAATTGGGCAGCCGAATTATCGGGAGACTTTACATCGCGTCTATCCAAATTTGGAATCCATGAGCTTTGATGACGCCATTTTGCACCATGTAAACCCTGCTGAGGCGTTGGTGCTACATGGTGAAATGGGCTGGAGCGATCCAGGCACGCTGTATGCGCTCAAAGAGGCAATTGACCCAGACCTCAAAGCGAATGTAACCAAGGGGCAAGTTGTTGTGGAAGAGTCTAGCGACTGCCTGGTTTACAATTACGAGTCTGATAAATTGGTGACCGTTATTGGCCTTGAGGGAATGATTGTGGTAAACACGGAAGATGCCATCCTAGTTGTGCATAAGGATAATATTCCGCTGGTTAAGAAAATGGTGGACGGTCTGGAAGGGACCGATTTAGAGCCATATAGTTAATTGTTCCAGATTAGCCCACCAAATCCGGTAAGTTAATCTGGGATTTGGTGAAAATCGTTTTACTGAAACAGAGAACGTGAAACGTACACCGCGTTTTGCGTTTTTTGTTTGTATAGAGAAAGTTTATGAGTGAAGAGAAATTGATAGGATACTGTTTTTCGTGCAAGGGTAAGCACGAACTGCTAGATGCCAAAGCCGAGTGGGCAGCGAATGGTTCGCCCGGTACACGAGGCACCTGTGCCAACTGTGGCGGCACCATTTACAAGGCTGGCTACACACCTGCCCATGAAAATCTGCCCAAGCCTGAAATTACAGTTAAAAGAAAAAAGAAGACAAAATCCACTAAGAAGAAGTCCACGAGCCGCAAAGGAAAGAAGCGGACGCGACGCAGCGGCAGGCTGGTTGTGGTGGAATCTCCTGCCAAAGCGAAAACAATTGGTCGCTATTTGGGTCGTGGGTATACGGTGAAATCCAGCGTAGGCCATGTGCGCGACCTGTTGCGGTCGCGGCTGAGCGTGGATGTGGATAACGATTTTGAGCCGGAATACCGCGTGACCAACGACAAGCGGGATGTTGTTAAGGAGCTTAAAGCAGCTGCTGCCAAAGCCAAAGAGATTTATTTGGCAACGGACCCAGATCGGGAAGGGGAGGCGATTGCTTGGCATGTACTGGAATCCGCCGAGATGGACCCGGAGATTACCAAGCGCGTCGTTTTTCATGAGATTACCAAACCAGCCATTGAGAAAGCGTTTTTAGAACCACGCGGCATTGATATGGATCGGGTGAATGCCCAGCAGGCACGGCGCATTTTGGATCGCTTAGTTGGGTATAAATTGAGCCCGCTGCTGTGGCGCAAGGTGCGCGGCCGTTTATCGGCAGGGCGGGTGCAGTCTGTAGCTGTGCGGCTAGTCGTGGAGCGCGAACGTGAGATCAAAGAGTTTGTCTCTGAGGAGTATTGGACGCTGGGTGCAGAGTTGAGCCGGGAGCAGTACCGAGAGGCGTCGGAACGGCCGTTCTTCCAAGCACGTCTGCACAAACTGAATGGAAAAGACCCGGTCTTGCCAAACGAAGACGCTGTAAAGCCTCATCTGGATCAGCTAGAAAAGGCAGTTTGGGAAATTGGCGATGTGCGTATTGGCAAACGAACCCGTCGCCCTGCCGCCCCGTTTACGACCAGCACCATGCAGCAAGAAGCGTCGCGGCGGTTGAGCTTTAACACCAGCAAAACAATGCGTATTGCCCAACAGCTGTACGAGGGAATTGACCTAGGCGGTGAAGAAGGGACGGTTGGTTTGATCACCTACATGCGTACCGACAGCGTGACGGTGAGCAAAGAGGCAGAAACCGAGGCGCGATCTTACGTGAGTAAGCGGTTTGGCCCGAACTATGTACCCGTGAAGCCGCCAAAGTACAAAACCAAATCTAAAACGGCGCAGGAAGCACATGAGGCAGTGCGGCCAACGGCCGTTGCCCGCGTGCCTAAGGAAATCAAAGAGCACCTGTCCCGTGACCAATACCGCTTGTACAAGCTGATCTGGGATCGGTTTGTTGCCAGCCAAATGTCGCCAGCAAGGTATGATACGGTGTCGGTAGATATTTGGGCTGGTGATGGGAAGGTAGAGGTGCAGAAACGGCCGTATCTCTTCCGTGCCACGGGTTCAGTGATGACTTTCCCTGGCTTTTTGGCGCTTTACGAAGAAAGCCGCCCCGAAGATCGGCCAGATGACGACCAAAACCGGGTGCCGTCTGATTTGAAAGAAGGCGAACTGCTCGATCTGCTGCAGCTGCTGCCAGAGCAGCACTTTACCCAGCCACCACCGCGCTTTAGTGAGGCCACACTGGTGAAAGCGATGGAAGAATACGGCATTGGTCGCCCTAGCACTTACGCCTCTATCATTTCCACCGTTCAAAACCGAGGGTATGTGGACCGTATAGAGCGGCGGCTACAGCCGACAGAAACTGGCCAGATCGTGAATGATTTGCTGGTTGAATATTTCCCAGACATTTTGTCGGTGGACTTTACGGCGCGTCTGGAAGATGAGTTGGACAAAATTGCCGAAGGGGAGGCGTGGGTGCCGGTCATCGGCAGTTTTTACGGGCAATTTGCCGAGAAGCTGGAAATCGCCGACGAATCTATTCCCAAGATTGATTTGAAGAAAGAAGTGGAGCCTGTGGGACGAGCTTGCCCCAACTGTGGCAATGAGTTGCTGTATCGAGAAGGGCGGTACGGCCGTTTCATTGGCTGCTCTAACTTCCCCAAATGTCGGCACACAGAGCAGTTGCTCAACAAGATTGGCGTCACTTGCCCCAACGGTGGCGAAATGGTGGAGCGCCGCACACGGCGGGGGCGGGTTTTCTACGGCTGCTCACGCTACCCGGACTGCGAATTTAGCAGTTGGAAGAAGCCTGTACCAGATACCACTAATAGCTGTAGCGGCATTCTGGTTCAGAAAAATGAAAATGAGACAGCGTGTGAGGCTTGTGGTTTGAAAGAGCCAGTGGAGCTGGAAACGGCCGTTGCCGATTAGGCACCGCAAATTTGTTGGCGCAATGACCGCCCGCACGAGGGTGCTTCCCACCCCGTGCGGGAGATACTATAGGGTTTTTCAGTTTTTGGGGTGTCACACCCCAAAAACTGAAAAAACCCTCCTCTTTTAACGTCGCCAGGCGCGAAGCGCCGAGGCGACGCTCCTATGCTCAACGAAATTCTGACTTTCGCTTTCCGTTGCAGAACGTTGCTAAATTAGTACCAAAACGTAGAGACAGTTGCCACCGAAATTGCTAAAATATCATCGTGAGCCAATCAAAAGTGTCACCTCACAGAAGTTCAATCAATTTCCCGTGTTGCTTTATGTAAAGGAAAAAATATGAAACTGCGACTTGCTTCACTCCTATCGTTTTTAGCCCTAGTGCTTACATTAATAACTGTGAGCTTGGGTGTAAGCAGTGGTCAATTAGCTATAGCCTCAGTTGACGGTTCGTCTGAATTGACTTACCTGCCAGTGGTGGCCAATCCACCAGACTTATTCATTACCAAGTTAGAAATTACCCAATCTGTTCAAGATGCCGACAATGGTGTGCCGCTAGTGGCCGATCGGCCTACGGTGGTTCGCGTCTACACAGAAACCAAAAGCGGTGATCCAGGAGATAACACCAGCGTTACGCTCACAGCCATGCGAGGTGGAACCCCGCTTACACCCGTGACTTCAAACACCATGACCGCTTCGGCTGCTTCATCGCGGGCAAATTTAGGCAGCACTTACAACATTACGTTACCCGCCGACTGGCTCTCTGGCACGGTGCAAATTACGGCCGTCATTGATGGCCAAAACGGAGGTAGCTATAGCGAAACGGTGACGTTCAACACCGTTCCGACACTAAACATAGTTGTTGTGCCTATTAATTACACCCAAACTGGCGCATCTGGGGGCAATGGTTTTTATGCTGCGCCAAGTACGGAGCAAATCAGCGACTGGGTGATGCGTGCTTACCCCTTGAGCAATATGAGCATTACATTTCGCTCACCCTACGCTTTTACTGGTAACCTTCGGGATAATGGGAGCGAATGGGAGAGACTGCTGGACGAGACAACCACAGTTAAGAACATGAGCCCCTCCCCATTGTCAACTGTTTACTATGCGTATGTCAATTTTGGCACGAGCTGTTCAGATACCTGGTTTAACTGTTCTGGTGGCATTGCTGGCATTGGCTGGATTGGCTATCGTGCATCGGTAGGTATTCATAACTTGCCTTCCGGGTTTGGAACAGATGCAACCGGGCAGTTGGCTGCCCATGAAATTGGCCACAATTTTGGGCGTTACCATGCACCTTGCAACGTAACGGGCACAAATTGGTCTACCGATCCCAAACATGCTGGGGCTTCGATTGGTGAGTACGGTATTGACGGCATTGGTGGTTCACTGACGCTGTACAATCCTGGCGGTTACGTGGATATGATGAGTTACTGTGATCCAGTTTGGGTGTCTGATTTTACCTACAAGGCGTTGTACACCGACCAGGTGAACAATGGTGTATTTGTTTGGACGCCGCAGAGTGAGAGCTTGCACATTAGCGGTTCTGTGGCGGATGATGGGACGGTCTCGCTCAGTCCGGTCTATTTTGCACCAGCAACGGCCATATCTCCCCAAAACAGCTGGTACCAAGTGGAACTGCTGGATGCCGCAGGCAATATCATTGCTACGCACCCAGTAGATTTGATGCTCGCTGAGGAAGTCGGCGTGACGGCACGGGCGATTCGGGGCGTAATTCCTGCGCCAGATGTTCCGGTTGCAGAACTGCGAGTGATTGAGGCGGCAACAGGAACGGCCGTTGCCAACCGCACACTTTCCACCAGCGGCCTGGTTGCCCAGGCAACACTGGCGCAGCGCAGCGACTCCGCCACCGTAAGCTGGGGCGTGGCCGACGTCCCTGCCAACGTGCGCTACACGGCAAACAACGGCCTCACCTGGACCACTGTTGGCCTGAACGTGCTGGGCGGCAGCCTGGAGGTTGATTTGACGAATTTGCCTGGTGGAGGGAACGGCCGTTTCCAAATCCTCCTGGCTGATCAGGGCGTGCCAACCCGGTTTGAGGTGGATTTGGCCACGCCGCTGAGCGACAAGCAGCCCACCGCCTGGATTAGCGGGCCGGACGTTGTATCCGCTAGTGCACCCGCCGCGCTGTATGCCTTTGCCTCAGACGCCGAGGATGGCGCGTTAAGCGATTTTGTCTGGTCTGTGGATGGTGAGGCTGTAGAAGCTGATTCGGCACTATTCTTGCACGATTTGCCGCCCGGTGAGCATGTTATTACTCTCCGTGCTACGACCAGCAGCGGGCAAACGGCCGTTGCTAGCCATATTGTGACCGTCACGCCCTAAAAGGATTTGTAATTGGGCGATTGAGTAATTATGTAATCGCTCAATTGCCCAATTACTTAATTGCCTAATTTCCCCCAACCGCCACCCCCTGGCGTTTCAATTTGCAAAATGTCGTCGGCTGCAAGCTGGCGGGTGAATTTGCCTGGTAGATCGGTGACGGTTTCCCTTTGAATGAGACGATTTTGGCCAGGACGGCCGTCTTCGCCCCCTTGCAGCCCATAAGCTCCCCGCTGCCGCCGTTCACTGGTAACGGTGACGGTGACGGGTGTAAGAAAGCGAATGGCGCGGACGAGACCATCTCCACCGCGCTGCTGGCCGTTGCCGCCAGCGTTTTGACGCAGGCTGTACTGCTCCAGCCGCAGCGGAAAGCTGTACTCTAGCGCCTCGACGGGGGTGTTGAGCGTATTGCTCATGTGGACGTGCAGTCCGCTGCCGCCATCTGTTTCTGGCCCTGCGCCTGCCCCGCCGCCGATGGTTTCGTAATAGGCAAACGGCCGTTCCGTGCCGGGAAATTTGCCACCAAAGGTGAGATTGTTCATAGTACCCTGGCTGGCGGCGGGGATGAGCTGGGGCAAGGCTTGCGCCAAAGCCCCGAATACGGCGTCGGTGATGCGTTGGGATGTTTCCACATTGCCAGCAGCGACGGCGTGTGGCTGGGGCGGGTCTAGCAGCGAACCGGGGGGAATGGTGACGGTGAGTGGCGCGAACGCACCGTCGTTCATAGGCAGGTCGGTTTGCACAAGTGCCAGGGCGGTACAGCGCAGGCAGTAGGCCACAGCAGAGCGAGCGATGGCGGGGACGGCGTTCAGGTTGCCGCGCACGGCGGGGGCGGTACCTGTAAAATCTACGTGCATTTGGCTGCTCGCCACCGTGATAGTGACTTTGATAGGAATGGGGAGACTTTCTGGCTGGCCGTCGTCATCAAGATAGTCTGTGAAGCTGTAGCGGCCGTCTGGAATTTGGGAGACGGCCGTTTCCGTCAATGTCTTCGCGTAGTCAATAAGAGCATCGGCGTGGGCTAGAGCTTCGTCCAAGCTGTACCGCTCTACAATCTCTGCCAGCCGCTTTTCGCCGATGGCGTGGGCGGCTAGCTGGGCGGCTAGGTCGCCGTTGCGTTCTTCAGGGGTACGCACATTCCGCAAAATGAGCTGCCAAACTGCCTCGTTGCGCTGGCCTGCCGCCACCAACTTGATGGGCGGGATGATGATGCCTTCCTGGTAGATTTCGGTGGAGAGGGGCATGGAGCCGGGGGACATGCCGCCGACATCGGCGTGGTGGGCGCGACTGGCGACAAAGAAGACCGGTAATCGGTGATCCGTAATGTCGCTGCGCGACCGCTTCGCGTTCGGTGATCCGTAATCTGTTGACTCTTCACTGATTACGGATAACTGATTACTGAAAAAGACGGGCGAAACGAGGGTGATGTCTGGCAAATGGTTGCCGCCCTGGTAGGGGTCATTGACAATGACGACATCGCCGGGAGCGAAGGGGGCACATTGCTCGATGGCGGCTTGTACGGAAGCGGGCATCGCGCCCAAATGGACGGGAATGTGGGCTGCCTGGGCGAGCATACGGCCGTCGCCAAAAAACAAGGCACAGCTAAAATCGAGTCGCTCTTTAATGTTCGGGCTGTAAGCAGCGCGGCCTAGCGTCACGCCCATCTCCTCTGCAACGGAGGCGAAAAGGTAGCGAAATATGGAGAGAGAAACGGCCGTTGGTTTACTCATAGTTTTTTTTGGCAGTGAATTAACTACTTTGTTTCATAAAATAGCTTAACATCAGCCTCCGGGAGGTTTGGTCTACGGCTTTACAAATTAGCGAAACCTCCCGGAGGATCATTTAAACAACTTTTGAAACACTGTATTAACGCGAAAAAATCAGAAATTCGTGATAATTTGCGTAATTCGCGGCTTGATTATTCGGTAAAGACGGGCAGGTTGGCTAGGGCAACGATGTGGCTCCAGTCAGCGTCACCCTCGGTGAAAACGGCCGCTGTTTTTACAATTTGGCCACCAGCCTGGTTTATCAATTTTTCCATACCCTTGAGCGTGCTGCCGGTGCTGATCACATCATCTACCAGGACAACTTTTTTGCCTTTGATGAAATGGGTGTCTTTTTCATCCATGTACAGCGTTTGCGGTTTGCCAGTGGTGATGGAGACTGTTTCTGCACTGAGAGCATTGCCCATGTAGCTTTTATACGATTTACGCAAAACCATATAGGGCAGCCCCATGAGGGCACTCATTTCATAAATGAGGGGGATGCCTTTGGCTTCGGCCGTTACCAGCACGTCGGCGGGCGTTTCTTTGAGCCGTTCGGCCAGGGCAGCGGCCGTTGCTTTCACCACAATGGTATCGCCCAGCATATTGAAAATGGCAATACGCACACCCGGTGCTACCTCAAACAACTGCAAATGGCGAGTAATGCCTGCAACCTGAACGGTGTAAGTTTCACGTTCATTCATCTTGTGATAATCTCCTAAATGTAGAATGTAGTGGTTGGTTTGTTAGTGGCTAGTTTTGGAAGAGGTAACTAACAACTAACAACCAGCAACTAGCAAACGACAACGCGCTTAGTGCCCATTCGCAGAATAATGGCTGTTCCACAGCTTGGAATTGGCGAATGGGCTTAAAGTAATCGTTCGGTACGAAAACTGCTATTTTATTTCCGAACGATTACTTAGTTTACCCGAATGTCAGGTGTGTGGCATTTGGTTTGTGAGGGAAGGCGGGCAGTTATGAAGGGAATTGTGGTAAAAGGAGACCAACTTAATCCACGGCTGGTTTGGGAGGCGGTACCAGATCTTGTTTTTGGCTCTGATGAGATTTTGGTGGATGTGTGGGCAACGGCCGTAAACCGCGCTGATCTGCTGCAAGCCACGGGGGGCTACCCACCACCTGCCGGAGCCAGCGAGATTCTGGGGCTGGAAATGGCAGGCGTCGTTGCTGAAGTCGGCGAAGATGTAGAGGAGTGGCAGGTGGGGGATCGGGTGTGTGCCTTGCTGCCTGGTGGTGGCTATGCAGAACAGGTGGCAGTGCCTGCTGGCATGTTGATTCGGTTGCCGGATAGCTGGTCGTTTGCCATGGGAACGGCCGTTCCCGAAGTGTGGTACACCGCTTACGTCAATCTCTTTTTGGAGGGTGATCTGGTGGCGGGGGAGACGGTGCTTATTCATGCAGGAGCCAGTGGCGTGGGCACGGCGGCTATCCAGCTAGCCAATGCGGCAGACGCGACGGTTTTCATTACGGCGGGTAGCGCAGAGAAGCTGCTGGCTTGCCGCAAGCTGGGGGCAGAGTTAACCATCAACTACAAGCAGGATGATTTTTTAGAGAAAGTGCTGGCTGCGACGCATGGGCAGGGCGTAGATTTGATTTTAGACCCGGTGGGGGGTGGGTATCTGGACAGAAACGTGCGGGCTTTAGGGCGATACGGCCGTCTCGTAAACATTGGTCTTCTCGGCGGCACGCACGGCGAGATGAACATGGGGCTGGTTTTAGGCAAGCGACTGCGAATTATTGGCTCCACGCTGCGCTCGCGGCCACCCGCCGAAAAAGTAAAGATCACCGAGCAGTTTCAATCTGGTTTTTGGCCGCTGCTGCGGGATGGGGAGCTAGAGCCAATAATTGACACTATTTTCCCCATTGAACAGGCGCAGGAAGCGCATAGCTATGTGGCGCAAAACAAGAATATCGGTAAAGTAATCTTGACCATCCGGGAAGGAGCAGATGCACGGCCAGAGGTGGTTTAGACTTCAAAAGTCTCGACCATCTTTAATGTTGACTAAGTTACTTACAAGACTTTTGAAGTCTGGCACGATGTCACTCTTTTTTGGATTTTTCAGGCATCTTTGGCGCGGGTTTGGATTTCCGCTTGGGCAGAAGCGCCTGGCCTCGTTTTAGCAATCGTGAGGAGGTGGATTCTCCAGGCTCTTTTTCCGGGTTGGGAAAAGGGGGTTGATCGAACATTTTGCGCCAGGCGTACAGACCAACCATCTTGCCTGTAGCTACCACCGGCGCAGCCAAAATCGCGCCCAGAATGCCAGCCAAGCTACTCCCCATAAAGACGGCAACCATCACGACCAGCGGATGTAATTCTAGCGAATCCCCCACAATGCGCGGTACCAAAATGTTGTTTTCTAGCTGCTGCACAATGAGCATGAAAATGAAAACCACCCCCGCAAATTGCCAACTCGACATCGCTGCCAAGGTGTCTGGCTGGAAGAAGGCAACCAAGATAGCTGCCCCTGCCCCAATGATGGGGCCAAGAACTGGCACAAATTCTAGCAAGCCAGAGAGCAACCCCAGCGCCAGTGCGTTTTGCACGCCCAAAATGGCTAATCCCAGCCAAACCACCACAAAGATGATTAGCCCCAGGATGACCTGACCCCGCAAATAAGCGCTCCAAATACGGCCGAACTCCCGCAGCAGTCGTTCCGCATCTTTACGGTAACCAGGTAGCTGCGCCATGCCAGCGACATGCTCGCCCAGCAGCGGAATTTCGATAGCCAGGTAGATGGAAATGATGAAGATGAACAGTAGATTGCCCAGCGTGGTGATGGTGGCCGTGGCTAAATCGGTGACGATTTGCCCACCCTGGCTCACGGCTGGTTCTACCATGCCAATAAGTTGCTCCTGAATAAGTTCCAAATTGATGCTATTGGGGGTAAACGAGAAAGGCCCAAAGACAAATGGATCGGTACGGGCGGTGAACTCTTCGATGACGGCCGTTAAGTTCTCAATTAAGGTCGGTACTTGCTCAATGAGAGAGGAGACCTGCTCAAAAGCGGCAAATCCCAGTGCCACAAAGCCGCCAATAACTGCCACTGCCAAAAGCAAATAAAGAATGAGAATGCCCGTGGTGCGCTTTAAGCGGGTACGCTTGTCAATCATCACCGCAATGGGGTTCATGATGTAAGCCAGAATCGCGGCAATAACAATCTGGGAAATGAGCGATTGGAAGCGGTAAGTGAGCCAAATCAGCAGCAGCAATGCTGCGACGGTAACAATGATTTTGGTGCTACGTGACCAGGGTGGAGAATCCTGACCGTTTGGTTCAATTGGCAATGGTTGGTCTTCACTCATGCGGGTCTCCTCAAGTTCGCGTATGAGAGTATCACACGCAACCTTAGTACGTCAATGAAGCGGAACCGTTGCAAAGATCGTGATATGATACAGCATCCTACTCAACCATTTGAGCCTTAACGAAAAGTGGCTCGACAAGCATTACAGGAGAGTATGCCATGCGTAAGAAGGCGGTTTTAATTACCGGCGCAGCTGGTGAAATTGGGCAGGCGCTAATTGATTACTTGTCTGCTGGTAATGAGTACACTTTGCTGACGCTCGATTTGCAGCCCTTGCCGGAACGGTTAGACGGCCGTTCCACCCACATCATTGGCGACATTTTAGACCAAAAACTGTTTGCCCGCCTGGTAACCGAGTATGAATTTGATTCCATCTTTCATCTGGCGGCTCTCCTTTCCTCTCGCAGCGAGTTTTCGCCAGAACTGGCGCATCAAGTAAACGTCAACGGGACGCTGACCCTGCTTCAGCTTGCGGCCGACCAGTCGCAGCAGCGGGGTAAGTCCGTTCGCTTCATGTTCCCCAGCTCCATTGCTGCTTATGGCTTGCCAGATTTAGCCACCAAGCAGCGGGATTTTAACGTCCGTGAATGGGATTGGAACTACCCCACCACCATGTACGGCTGCAACAAGCTCTATTGTGAGCAGCTAGGCAGCTACTACAGTCAGCATTACCAGCAACTGGCAGACACCACGCCAGTGATGCTTGATTTTCGCAGCGTCCGTTTTCCGGGACTGATTAGCGCCTTCACCGTACCTTCTGGCGGCACGAGCGATTACGGGCCAGAAATGCTGCACGCGGCGGCGCAGGGCAAATCGTACCGCTGCTTCGTGCGGGAAGATAGCACCATTCCCTTTATGGCCATGCCTGATGCCATTGTGTCTTTGCTGCGTTTGTGGGAAGCGCCGCGCAGTGCGCTGAACCGATTGGTGTACAACGTGACCAGCTTCAGCCTGTCGGCCACTGAGTTTATGGCACAGGTGCAGCATCGTTTTCCGCAGGCAGAGGTTACGTTTGCGCCCGATGAACATCGCCAGGGGATTATTGATAGCTGGCCTGCCGGGCTAAATGATAAGCAGGCGCGTCAGGATTGGGGTTGGCAGCCAGAGTATGACGTGGATAGAGCCTTTGACGACTATCTGGTACCAAATATTCGCGAGATGTATCAAACAGGTGTCAATGGATAGTGCTCGATTGGAAAATTACAAGAGCTTTTAGTTGGGTTGAACGGCCGAATTAAACACAACTTTTTGTTCACTTAGACTGAACTAAATGCAGAATGATCGCCCGCTATAGATAGTTGGCTGAGAGTTTGTCACAATTTGGGAATGCAAGACAGACCTCAACTAACTCAATTTGCATGGCTTTCTGTGGCGACGGCCGTTTTCACTATTGGGCTAAAAGCTGCGGCTTATTGGCTAACTGGCTCAGTTGGCTTGTTATCTGATGCGCTCGAATCGGGCGTGAACTTGGTAACAGCAGCCTTTGCCCTTATCATCCTCACTGTTGCAGCCCAGCCGCCGGATGAAGAGCATGAATACGGCCACAGCAAAGCCGAATATTTTGCTTGTGGCATTGAAGGGAGCTTGATCCTTTTTGCAGCTCTTGCGATTGGCTATACTGCCTTTCAGCGATTGCTGGCTCCGCAGCCACTGGAGCAAATTGGAATCGGATTATTCATTTCTGTGTTGGCAGCCATAGGCAATGGGCTAACTGCTCTGGCACTGCTGCGAGTGGGTCGTCGCCACAAATCACTTACGCTCATAGCCAACGCCAATCATTTGCTTACCGATGTGTGGACTTCGGTTGGCGTGATTGTGGGGGTGCTGGCTGTCGGCCTGACGGATTGGCAGTGGCTAGACCCAGTTTTGGGTCTGTTGGTAGCTATCCATATTGTGCTGATGGGCGTGAAGTTAATTAGAATGGCCGTTGATGGCCTCATGGATAGTTCTCTGCCAGCAGATGAATTGCACCAGGTGCGAAACATCTTGGACAGATATACGGGCAACGAGGTACAGTACCATGCCTTACGGACGCGCCAATCAGGAGCGCATCGTTTTATTTCTGTGCATGTGCAGGTGCCAGGAGCATGGTCGGTGAATCGGGGACACGCGCTGCTCGAGAAGGTTGAGCGTGATTTGCGGCTTGTACTTCCTCCAGTGACGGTGTTTACCCATTTGGAGCCTGTGGATGATCCGGTATCGTGGGAGGATATCTCGCTGTATCGGGAAGTAGAGGCAGGACAGTTAGATTCTGAGCTTTTGTCGTAGCCAGTAGAGGATGAGCCCGGCCAGCCCCCCCACAAAGCTGGTGAGGAAGCCCCAGCCAATTTGCATCTCTCCCAGATTGTTAGTCCCTGGTAGACCCAACTGGAAATAAATGTAAGTAAGCAACCCACCGACGATAGTCCACAGCGGCCAGCCGATTTGCTGTGCCAAGGCCACATTTTGCTGTCGCCCCAGTGAGAATGCTGCCCCACTAGAGATGAGGATGCCTGCGAAAACGGCCGTTAACAACCAAAACTCCGACAGCTCAATGCGAATGCCCGGTTCCACTGGTAATGGCTCTGCCTGCGTTGAGGTGCTGGTGGGTTCTGGAGAGTTAGTAGGTGAGGCTGTTGCAGTCGCGGTTGGCGACGGACTAGGCGTAATGCTGGGCGTTGGTTGGGGGGTCGGGTCAATAATTGAAATTTGGGCACCGCCACCAGATTCTGTAGCCCCAACGGTGATGTCTACTTCCTGTGAGATAAGTGCCGCACCAGATTCAGCTACGATGCGAAACTGCCCGCCCTCTGTTCGGGCTTCCAGCACATAATCTAGCTGGGCTTGCCCGTTTATCGTGGGAATTTCATCAATGATGTTGACCAAACCGGCTACCCGATCTCGTTGAACAAAGCGCACCACCGTGCCATCTGGAACGGGATTACCATTATTGTCTAATATGACGCCCGTTTGCAGCCGCAGCGTGTCGCCAACGGAGACAGCAAATGGCTCATCCCCGGCCGAGGCATCGCCGTCCTGGTCGGTCACATCCAGGCCAATGACCTGATTGGCTGCGGGCTGAGTTTGCAGGAAGAGATCGTAGCTGGCTCCGGCAACATTAACTGGCGAGGCACCACCAAAAGGTAACTCCTGAAACAGGGCGCGAACGGCCGTATCAATGGCCGCTTCATTGTGGCTGTATAGGCCAAACAGCGCGGCTAGCTGCGTAATTTCTGTTGAGTCCAGATAATATGGCGCATTGAAAGCAAACACCACCACCCGCTGATCGCGCACTAGGTCTGGCCGCTGCGCCAAAAAGTTGTTTAGCGCCAACGAATTTGCACCGGTACGATCCAACATGGCAAAGATAATCCAGTCGGCCGTGCGTAAATCTTCCTGAACTAAAAATTCTGGTGGCGGCGTGGCCGTGGGCAACGGGGTTGCTGTGGGGCCATCTTCCGGGGTGGGAGAACTGTCAGGAGCCACCGTTGGCGTTAGGGGTACCGTGTTGTAAAAGATGGGGTCTGGCCCAGCATCAATAAACGCTTGCAGATCGGCAAAGCTATGGCTGCTGATCTGGTCAGGTTGAAGCTGGGCACTCGCTTGGGGGCCATACAGTGCCAACATCTGATCTTCAATTGCATTCAGGCCGATGAGCGGCTGCGGTTCACAAAAACCGCACTGCTGGTAATCGCGCATGTCGGTGAAGATTAGAATCTGTTCGCCACTGCTTGGGGGCTGCACCAGCCGTTCCGCCAGTTCCTCTGGGTCTGGGGCAATGAGGGTGAGACCAGCTTGAGCCACTTCGATGGTGATGGCCTGGCCTCTTTCGCTGCTAACAATATTTTCGGCGACAGTCATGTTTTCCAGAATGGTGTCTGGCTCAAAGCTGTCATTATGAAGGCGCAATTTAAGCTGGAGGATGCGGAGGACGGCCGTATCTACCTGCTGCTGAAAGGCGACGTCTGTGATGTACCGTTCCTGAAACCACAAAATAGTGTCAATAATATTTAATAGCTCATCGGCATATGGCGCACCTTCTTGAGCAAACTCAGACAAGTAGAGCAAATCATTCCCCGCCAAAAACGCATCTTTGGCCACCACCCGGTGTGGGAAGCCCTGCTGTTGCCCATAAAACCGCTCAACGGCGCGTACCCCCAGCGCATCAGACACAATGAGACCGCCCGCGTCGCGCCAGATGCTTAACTCTTCTTGCGCCATCAAGGCAGACAGTGCCAGCGGGTCTAGGCTAACGGGGTTTGTGGTGGCGCGGATGTTGCCCTGGAATCCCTGGTAGCGAATGTGGGTGGTGAGCAAACCGTCGGCAATGGCTTCTGGGCGGGTTGCTGCGCCGGTCACGGCAAAGAAGGGCGCTAGTTCAATTTGCCGCAACTGCTCCAGCGATTTGCGAACCGTAGGTACTTCTTCATGCAGGGGGCGGTCGCTGGCGCCAAAGCCAGGAAAATGTTTGGGGATGACGGCAATTTGGTTTTGGCTGCCAATGTGTACGCCGGCGGTATAGGCACTGCCCATCACGCCCACCCAGTAGGGATCACCGCCAAATGAGCGCACGCCCAAATCGCTGGGGCTGAACGGGTCTGGATTTTCAACGACGTCTAGCGAGGGGCCAAACAGCATGTTGATGCCCAGGCTGGTGAGTTCTTCACCCACTACTTGGCCAACCTGCTGCGCCAGTTCGGGCTGCCAGGTGGCGCCGATGGCCATATTGCTGGGCACGTCTGTGAGGCCGCTGAGGATGGTGCTGTTGGGGTAACCATCCCCTTCGTGGGCAACGCCAATGAATAAGGGGATGGGGGTAAATGGTTCAATTGGTTCTGGCGTCGGCGGCACGGCACCTTCTTCCACTTCGTCTACATCAACAGCCAGGATTGGTTCGCCGCGCAAGGCCAGACTTTGCAGGTTGCGGGTGAGTTCGGCCGTTTGGCTAGGGATGTTGGTCGGATCGCCATACCCGGTAATGTTGTCGTTGGCGGCAGAAAGCACCACGCCACCAATGTGGTAGTTGGTGATAAGGTCGGCGATGTCGCTTTCAAGAGTGGCTTGGTCGCCTTCAAAGGTGACCAAAAAGAGCTGCCCCACACGCTCGGCAACGCTCATATTGTCCAGGAGGGTTTGGGCAGTGGCTAAGCTTTCGGCGGAATCTGGCGGGGTGGCTGGGGGTTCGTCTTGTGCCTGGAGCGGATTGCCGCCGACGTTAAACAGGAGAACGAGTGCCAGGCAAACGGCCGTTCTCCACCAACGCCAACTGCTGTTAACACGCTCATAAACAGTGCTCAAGATGAACAATTGCTCCCAATATATAATTTAATTTGTGTTTGTTGCGGATCAGCGAGGCAAAGCGGCGTTTTTGCTCAGACACCACCTGCTCAATTTTGCCGTAGAAACGGCCGTTGCCATTGGCAGGCGGGTAAGCGATCCGACACTTTGATTATACCGTAGATTGCTACTCCTATCACCTGTGTTACAATTTTCTAAGCAAGCGATCAACAACAACAACTTCACTTGCCTTTTTCTGTGAATTCGTTAAGTGAACGGGAATTTTGACGCAATTTTTGTTTACTTTCGCTGCCAGCAAACCATAATGTGTAATCGGCAAAATGTTTTGAAATTAATGAGCCGCTGATTTGGCCAACTAAGGCAAAGTCTGTCTGGGAGTACCGACAGTCATCCATCCCCACCGAGAAAGTATATGTCTGAACGCATACGAAATATTTTTGCAACACTTTTACTCATTTTGCTGGCGGCAAGCGCATTTGTGGCTGGTTATTTCACCAACGACTTTGTAGACATGCGGCGGGGTGAAGTGACTGTGCCAGCCGACGATGCGGATGGATTTGGTCTGTTTTGGGAAGCGTGGGGCCGGGTTGAAGATAATTATTTGGGTGAGTTGCCCAGTTCCAAAGAGCTAACCTATGGTGCCATTCGTGGTTCAATTGCGCTGTTGGGAGACCCGTATACGTTTTTTGTAGAGCCTGTTGACCGAGAAATTGAGCGGCAATCTCTTCAGGGAACATTTGGTGGTGTGGGTGCGACAGTGTCACGTCCAGAAGAGGGCGGCCCGATTTTCCTGGAGCCAATTCCGGGGAATCCGGCGGCAGAAGCGGGTATTTTGTCTGGTGATGAGCTGCTGGCGGTGGATGGGCAGCCGATTACGCCAGAGATGACAGTGCAAGAAGTAGCCAACCTGGTGCGTGGCGAAAAAGGCACGGTCGTTGTGCTCACCGTGCTTCATCCTGGCGAGACGGAGCCAGTGGATATTGAAGTGGAGCGCGGCGATATTTTGATTCCTTCGGTGAGCTACCGGCTGTTGCGCGAGAATGAGCAGGTGGGCTATATTCAGTTAACCCGCTTTAGTGGTGAAAGTGCCAATGAGATTGAAACGGCCGTTACTGACCTGCAATCTCAAGGCGCCACCCAGCTTATTCTGGACTTACGCGGCAATGGAGGCGGCTTGCTGGATGCGGCCGTTTCGGTGGCAGACCATTTTTTGGCGGATGGCCCAATTTTGTATCAGCAATCTCGCGGCGAGGATGAGCGCGTTTACGAAGCTACTGCCGAAACATTGGCGCCCAGCATTCCCATTATGGTGCTGATTGATGGCGGGACGGCTAGCTCTTCTGAAATATTGGCTGGGGCACTGCAAGATCGGGGGCGGGCATTGTTGGTGGGCAGCACGCCCACTTTTGGCAAAGGCTCTGTGCAGTTGGTGTATGATCTAAGCGATGGCTCCTCGGTGCATGTAACTGCCTCCCGCTGGCTCACCCCGGATCGCAATCAGCTTGATCAGCAAGGCTTGTCGCCGGATGTTTTGGTGACGGTGACGCAAGAAGATATTGATAATGGCCGTGACGCCGTCTTGAATGCAGCCGTGCTAGAGTTGCAACGTTTGGCACAAAACGATTAAGGACAATCTGATGAATCAGGAAAATCATTCAACCAATCAACCCACTGGCAATGATCGCTCGTTGCTGTTTATTGTCGCCGTGGCTGCAGTACTGCTTTGTATGGGAACGGCCGTTGCTGGCTTTTTCATTGGGCGAGCAACCGCTGAACCGGAGGTGATTACCGAAACGGAAACTGAAGAGGTCACCCGTGAAGTGGAAGTGACGCGTGAAGTAGAAGTGCCAGTTGTAGCGGAATCAGACGCTGGAGAAGCCCCGCTTGTTACTTCGGAAGAAAGTGAAGAGACGATGGAAGAAACGGCCGTTGAAGAAAATGAAGATAATCGTGAAGACGATGCCGAACCAGACCTGCCTACTATCCGCCTGGAAGATAGTTCCGAGATTGAGTTTGAGCTCTTTTATGAAGTTTGGCAGCTCGTTGAAGATGGATTTGATGGCGAAATCCCCCAAAATCAGGAGATTCTTTATTCAGCCATCGAAGGCTCGCTGGAAACGTTGGATGATGAATATACGCGCTTCATCCGGCCAGAGGTGGCGGCACGCCTGCGCGAAGATGCGGGCGGTTCCGTTGAGGGGATTGGTGCGTTTGTAGAAGAGACAGAAGACGGCCAGTTTAGAATTGTTCGGCCCATCCCAGACCAGCCTGCGGATCTGGCTGGATTGCTGCCCGGCGACATTGTCATCGCAGTGGATGGCGAGTCGGTAGAAGACATATCGTTTGATGAGGTCATTTTGCTTGTACGTGGCCCACGCGGCACAGACGTGACGCTTACCATTTTGCGTGAAGACGAACCAGAACTGCTGGAGTTTACTATCACGCGCGTGCGCTTTGAAATCGCCACTGTTGAATCTGAACTGCTGGAGGGCAACATTGCTTACATCAAGCTCTCCACCTTTGACCAAACCGCCACCGAAAAGACGGTAGAAGCATTACAAGAGCTATTAAATCAAGGTGCAGAAGCGTTAATCTTCGATTTACGGGATAATCCGGGTGGCTTCCTTAATCAATCAATTAGCATTGCAGACTTGTTTTTGGCAGAAAGCGTCGTGCTGTTTGAGCGAAACAACGCGGGGCTGGATCAGGTTTTCCGGGCTGATGATGGTGATTTGGGTGAGGGGTTGCCGCTGATTGTGTTGGTAAATGGCGGCAGCGCCAGTGCCTCAGAAATTGTGGCAGGGGCTATTAAGGATAACGGCCGTGCCATTCTCATCGGCGACGTTACCTTTGGCAAAGGCTCCGTGCAGCAAGTGTACCAACTGTCTGATGGCTCTGAGATGCGGGTGACGATTGCTCGGTGGCTTACGCCAAGTGAAAGCACAATTGATGGGGAAGGGGTAACGCCAGACATTATCATTGAGATGGAATTTGACGCCGAAGAGGATATTCAGCTTTTGCGGGCCATTGAATATCTGCAAGAAGGCGAGTAAAAGTAGTTGAGCAAAGTGATGACACAAAAAGCCGCTGGTAAAAAGATAATTGCCACCAATAAACGGGCTCGTTTTGAGTATGAACTGCTAGAGTTTTTTGAGGCGGGATTGGTGCTTACAGGCACCGAAATCAAGTCGGTTCGGGCTCACCGGGTGAGCCTGGCCCGCAGTTACGTGCAGCCGCGGGATAACGAGCTGTGGTTGGTAGAAGCCCACATTGCCGAATATGAGCATGGCAATACGCAAAACCATGAACCTACTCGACCTCGCAAGCTGCTGCTGCATCGGCGGGAAATTAACAAGATTTTAGATGCGTTGGGGCAAAAGGGGCTAACGGCCGTTCCCACCCAACTTTATTTAAAAAACGGCCGTGCTAAACTGGAATTTGCTCTGGCGCGGGGTAAAAAATTACACGACAAGCGCCAATCCCTGGCCCGCCGCGACAGCCAGCGCCAGGTTGAACGCGCCCTCCGCGAAAAATACCGTTAGCTTTGTAGAGACGCAGCAGGCTCAGCCCTCATTAACGTTGGAGGATGGTTGATGGGCAGGATGTTTGGCGGCGAAATGTTCCAGCAAGCTGCGGTGAATAAACGCATACCCATTCCCCGCCCGCCGCAACAAAATACGCTCCACCATACTGTCTAGCATCCCAATGAGCTTTTTATCGCGAAGCGGAAATGGCAACATATTTTGTCGTGCCAACACCCAGCGCAAAACATAATGCTTAACAACCGTATCCCCTCCATATTCCCAAAATCCATTGAATATTCCCATGATTACGAATAGGCTAATGGCAAGCGGTGCCAATTCTGCAACTTCACTGCCTAATTGCGTCAATAATAGAGAACTAAAAACGCCTAGCAGGCCAAGCAGCATTGAATACAAGCCACTCATCCGCCAAAAATTCCGTAACGAACTGTGTATACCTTGATTCGGCTCGGTTTTTTGCCGTGTTTCCGTTACCTGAAAACACACATCCAGCACCTCACTTAGCCCGACAATCAGCCCTTCTTTGATCGCTTTGAAGAGTTCACGAGGAGGGGGGGGCGCCATTCTAATTCTTCTACGGGTTCAATTTGCGCTTTTTCCTTACCCAGCCCTTCAATCAGCCCGACAGTCAGCCCTTCTTTGATCGCTTTGAAGAGTTCACGAGGAGGGGGGGGCGCCATTCTAATTCTTCTACGGGTTCAATTTGCGCTTTTTCCTTACCCAGCCCCTCAATCAGCCCGACAATCAGCCCGACAATCAGCCCGACAATCAGCCCGAAAAGAATAGCGTAATTTCTACGCGGTTTCCCTTTGGGCAGCCAACTGGGTTGTAATTTTTCCAGGTACAGTTCGCTACTGTTTTGGGTGGTTAAGCTGTGGGCTATCTCTATTAACCAATGGCGGGCATCTTCTTCACTGTAAGCACTCTGTTTCGGCAGGGGCGGTGGGCAAACATGGCTTCAATGTAGGTGTCAAATAAATGAGTACGGCGGGCGGCGCTGCTGTTTAACTGTTGTAACTCCGCTTTCGCTTTCCCCCGATACGCTAACGTCATCACACTCAACAACAGAGGGCTGCGGGTCAGTTCCCGCAGGGGTGGGTCGTGGCGTAACATGCTCCGCACCGCCTGTAACGCTAACTTTGGGTGGCACAAGTATGTATCCACTTTTTCATCATTTAAGGGTTGTATCTGTATCGCGCTGTTTAGGTTCAACCGTGCCTTTAATTTGTGGTAATCCTTTGTGCGGCTGCACACTGCCATCTCCACCGTGCCCTGTTGGTTGGCGCGAAAATTGTTAATGGCTGTAATGCAATCATCCCGCGCAGACGCGGCCACTTCATCCAAGCCATCGAGCAGGTAAATCAGCTGGTTGCTGGCAATCCATTGCCTGGCTAATTCACGACCAACGCTGTACTGCACAAAAATCTCTTCCGCCAGCCAATCACGAAAGTCCGCTTTATTTTGCGCCCATGAAGCAAGGTTTAGCCCCATCGGCATCGGTTGTCCGGGTAAGCTCGCTTCCGTTACCAACTGTTCTGCTAGGTGCATCAGCGTAAACGTTTTGCCGCTGCCGGGCGCGCCCAAAATCAGCAAGCCGCGCCCACATTCGTTAAACAGGTCGCCAACCGGTTTGTCTAATGGCACGGCTTCATCCGCTTGCCCCGCTTCTTGCTTCACCATTTGCCAACTGCGTTGGTGGGCTGTGCGCGCCAATGCGCCTTCATTTGCCTCACTCATCGTCAGTTGAATCACTTCACCGTGCAATGATTGGTACAAAACGGGGTCGATTTTGGTGGTGGTCAGCGCGTTAAGGTAGTTTTGGCGGTTGCGGTTCTGTTGGGTAGCGGTTTGGTTAGTGAGGGAAGTAACGGAGGTGGCCTGTGTGGTGCCTTTAGGTTTTTGCACAAGGCGACGATTTAGCCACCAAAGCCCAGCCAGCACAACGGTGATAGCAACGTACCACGCTTCAAACCCGCCATCACTGTTGACCCAGCGCCACCAAATGAAGGCGGCAACCAATATGGTAATGCCAATGAGTAGGGTGGTAAAGATTTGGAGGAAGGGTCGCCAACGGTTTGCGTTCATGGTTATATTGTTTGCACGGTCTGGTTAATAAACGCATTGTATAACGAAACAAATTACTATTCCAAATCTTTCAATGAAACGGGGTCTTGTTGTGGGGTACAAACGCCACACCAAACAGCACCTGCAACCACAAACGCTTTATAATTACCAGTCGTCGTGCGGTACGAGTGGACAATATATGGTTTTTCCTCAGTGTGGGTTTTGCAAACGGCACGCCCGCAAAATTTGCAGGCCGCGTGTGCCGGTCTTTCGCAGTGCCAGCATTCCATAGTTCTTTTTTACTCCGTAAACTCTAAATCTTTGTTGGCAAACAGGTCAACAGCCAGCAAAAATAGCACCGTCGCGTACAACAGCAATATTGCTGGTGCTAAAGATTGGTTGGCGGTGAAGTATCCGTTGGTAATGCCATCGGCTAATGCTTCAAACGGCCAAAAAACAAAGCCAAACAGTCGGCTAATTGCGTTGTCATCCGTTTGGCTGAGGGTGTTGGCGTAGTTTTCCAGGTTCGTACTAATTTCTACCCAGCCCTGGTTGATGGCGTATCGGCTGAGGCTCGTGGCGAGATTGGACAGACTCTCGTTTTGCAGCCCTTGCCCAAACAGCAAAATAGCTAACAGACCAAACACATAGATGCGTGACCAGCCAATTGTGATGAAATCAGAGGCGTGGAGCGCCAGCACGGCCATGAACAGCATGGGCGCCAGCCACACTGGCGGGATTTCTAGCAGCGTGCCCAGCGTGAGTGATGGGCCATTGATCAGTGCCAGGAGCATGAGCAGAAGTTGGTAAAGTAAGGTGATAAACAGGCTGCTGAGGAGTACGGCCGTTACAAACTCTACCCGGCTATTTAAGCGCACCAAAAATGGGTAGTGCTGAGCATCATTGGCTCTGGAGGCCACACCAAGCGTGACCAAAAAAGCAAGTCCGGCGCCAAAGCCACCAATCATTAGGCGATAGTACGATATGTCTGGCGTTTGCTGCTGCGGGTTGAACAGCAAAAACCAAAATGCGAGCGTCAACAACAGGTAAAAAATGCCACTTAGCGAAAACAAAAGTGTACGCGTAAAGTATCGTGTGAGAATAGAAATTCGTTGCATCATTGAACAGCCCTCGCGTAAATTTCCGCCAGCGTGACATGTTTTTGCTCAACGTGCAATACGTCGTACTGAGAGCGCAGCAGCAGCGCCAGAATTTCCCGTCGTAGCTGCATTGCCTGCCCACGAAGCTGAATTTGGTTGCCTTGCACCTGAATTTCTGGGTGCTGAGCTTGAATAATTTGTGCAATTTCAGCTAAATCACGGTCGGCTTGGATGAGCGTGTGTGGGCTAATAGTGAGCGCGTTTACCATACTGTTCTGGAAGTGTACTTGCCCGCTATTGAGGATGACCAGTTGGGTGCAAACGGCCGTTACCTCCTCCAGTTGGTGTGAAGAAAGCATGATCGTTTTGCCAGCAGCGTGCAGCTTTTTTATCAATGCCTGCATCTCTGCTTGCCCCGTAGGATCCAAACCATTGGATGGTTCATCTAGCAGCAAGAGTTGGGGATTGCCCATCATAGCTTGGGCCAAACCCAACCGCTGCCGCATTCCTTTGGAGCAATTGCCAATCCGTTTGTTGGCCTGGCTAATCAAATCCACCTCCACAAGCGCGTCAAAAACCGCCTTTTCTTGGGAATCAGGCGGCAGGCCACATAAATTCGCCATGAGTGCTAGATATTTACTTACACGCAACTTGTTGGGGAACAGGAGCCGATCTGGTTTATAGCCAATGGCTGGCCAACGGCCGTTTGCCGGGCGAATGGTGCCGCTATCTGGATGTAGCAAACCAGCGATCAACTTAAAAAGCGTGGTTTTGCCAGCTCCGTTTGGCCCCAGCAGGCCAACCACTTCACCGTGCGGCACGCGCAGCGAAACGCCGCTCAGCGCCTTAAGCGAGAAGAAATTTTTGCTGACATTTCGAATCTCAATCACAATTGGTTTCCGTTAAGCATTCAGACTTTTGAAGTTTCTATTATTTTGAAGCAACCGCATTTTAACGCAAAAACTTCAAAAGTCCCTCGTTAACTAAGGCTGGGGCAGTGGAATTTGCACCAAAACAAGGGAGAGATCGTCTGTGTGATCCTGAGCAGCTTTCATGAGGGTTGGGCCGACCTCTTGGGGGGAAACGGCCGTTGCCAAATAATCAGTGAGTTGCTCATCTGTCAGCGTTCCCCAAATGCCGTCGCTGCACAGCAATAGCCAATCCCCCAAAAATAGCCGCTGGGTAAAAAAGTCCACTTGCGGCTTCTCTGTAGCCCCTAGCGCGTGCGTCAGTACATTTTTATAAGGATGCGTCAGTGCCTGCTCGGTGGTGATGTGCTCTTGATGTACTAGCCAAGCTACCAACGAATGATCCTGCGTAATTTGCTCTAGATGCTTTTGCCGATACAGATACGTGCGGCTATCCCCTGTGTTGGCAACAATTAATGCCTGATCCAACAAAATGGCGCAGGTAATTGTGCTGGCCATCTTTTCTTCATTGCTGCTGGTTAATTTACGGATGGCTTCATTGGCCTGATAGATTGCCTTTCTAAGCTGCTGGCGTAATCGTTTAATGGTTTGGTCAGATACGACTGTAATCACTGGCCAAATAGGATCAAAGTGCATTGCCAACGTATTCACCACGGTTTGGCTCGCGCGGCTACCATCTTTTAGGCCACCAACCCCATCAGCCACCACAAACAGGCCGTATGGAAGGTTGTTACCGGTACGCCCCGTGGTGGCATACACAGCATCCTGATTGGCGGCTTTGCCGGGATGCTTGGCATCTGTTGCTGCTACATAAAGAAAATCGGAAAACGATTGCATAATAAAAACAAAGAAGGGCCGAATGCACTCGACTCTTCTTCAAAAATTATGAATTATTGAAATTCCCAGCCAAAATCAACTTCTAGCCGTTCTTCGCCAGCGGCTAGATTGATACCCTGCAGCCCAACACCGTAATTGGGCCATGTCCAATCGCCAGGAATCAGCAGATCCACATTTTCAGAACTAAATGGTTCAATGGCTACACAATACAACCCTTCATCTAGTCCTTCAAAGCGATACAGGCCCGCGTCGTCGGTGACGGTGGTGGCGATAACCGTACTGTCTGGCACAATGGCATCGGCTGGACATGCCCCAGCGGCTAGCTTAACGGTGATGCCCGCCAAACGGGGCTCATTGATGAGTTCGCCATCCCCTCGATAAAAGCCAGAGCCGTCGCTGCTCACGTCCACACAGCCTGCCGATGGTTCACCGCTGCTGGTGAAGAAGCAGACATCCTCCCAAACCACCCCGCCAATCGCGGCCGAATTGGGTTCCGGCGTTGCTTCTGGCAAACCGACTTCAATTTGTACCCAAATCACCTGGTCGGCAAAACCATCCACGCCAAACGGATTGCCTGCCGCGTCTGCCAACAAATAGTCGGCACGGTAGGTGCCTAACGCCTCAGGTGCAGTGAGTGGGATGGTGATGTCCACCGTTTGCCCAGGCACAACAGCGCTTTCCAGCGGCACGCTGAGTGGCCCTCCCAAATCATCCCCACCGGCAAAGATGAGACTATAGTTGGCTGTCCAGGGGCAAGTGCCAATGTTGCGGAGCTGCCACGATTTTTCAAACGGGTCACTGGGGCCAAACAGCGTGTTATCTGGCACAGATAAATCCTGGACAAAGGCGATGCTGTTGGTGCAGTTTGCCAGATCAACTTCTGGTACGGGCAGGAATTGGTAATCCCAGCCAAAGTTAAGCCCCGTTGCCAAATCGCCATCGGTTAAGGTTACTGAGGCATTGTTCACGTTGGTGTCTGGGAATGTGAAGCCGCCGGGCAATAGTTGCTCGTTGGCCACGTCCAGGGGATCGATAGAAACACAGTACGACCCTGCGGACAGATCGGTAAAGACGTAGTCGCCGTCTTCGTCGGTGGTTGTGGTGGCAACGCTGGTAGGAGCGGGGCACTCGCCTTCGCCCAGGCTAACCAGCACGTTAGGAATGCCGGGTTCGCCATCTTCTAGCAGGCTATTGGCCTGGAAGCCGCCTTCTGGTTTGGCAATGCACCCGGCGGAGGGAACGGCCGTTTCATCACCACCATCCCCGCCAGCCACAGCACACAGGTCGTGCCACACCTTGCCGTTGATAATGCCCATGTTGCTGTCTGCCGGAGTGGCAGTGGGGGCAGAAGTTGGTTCTGGCTCTTCTGCTTGGGCCACGTTGTCTATTTGCAGGGTAAACGAGCCATTGATGCCATTGACGTTAACCATGTATGTGCCAGCAGACAGCCCCAGCACGTCTAGCGAAATTGTTTCTTCGAAGGGTACGAGCGCTTCCGTACACAGTTCGCCCGTTTGCCGGAGGGTAGTTATGTTGATGTTGAAAGTGGTACCCTGCTGGGTGGTTTCCACATTGTCAATATTGGTGCAACCATCGGGCAAGTCGCCCCTGGCTCGTACATTTACCTGTACAGGGAACGATTCCAATATCAAGATTTCGATGCTGTCTACGGCCGCTTCCTGCTGCAAGGGGGTATCGTCTGGGATCGCGGCGGTAGGTGTGTCTTCTGCTGCGGTGGTGGTGGGTGTAGAATCGGCGGTGTCTGGCTCATCACTGCCGCCACAGGCAACCAGCCCTGTTAGAAGCAGCAGCAAACTAAAAAGCACAAATTTCTTCATACAAGTTCTTCTCCTGAAAACCTGACAAGTTTTGCAAGGCGAGTAGGTACGGTTTGAGGAAACATGTCAAGTTTGTGTAAGACATATCTTGCAATTGGTATCCTGGACAGGATTGCAAGGATTATTCAGAAAGCAAGTAGGCCAAGAGCAGCTTGGCACAATTTTCCAGAGCATCTCTGTGGGTGCGTTCGTAATGGTGCGAGGCGTCTACACCAGGGCCCACAAGCCCCACACGTACATTGCCGCCAGCCTGCCAATACGCTTCGCCATCAGATGCGTAGAAAGGATAGATGTCGGTAGCGTAACGTAGATTATTGGCTTCGGCCAACGCCTCCAACTCGCGGCGTAGCTGCATATGGTACGGGCCAGCCGTATCTTTGGCACAAATCGTCACGGAATACTCATCTGACATTTGATCTGGGGCGACCACTGCCATATCAATAGAGATGAGATCGGTTAGATTTGGCGGAAAGCCAGTGGCCGCTCCGTGACCTACCTCTTCGTAATTGCTTATATGAAAGTAGCTGTCCTGAGCAGGCTGCAAACCTGCTTCGGCCAGGGCAAGCATCGCGCCGTATATGCAGGCGATGCTCGCTTTGTCGTCCAGGTGGCGTGAACGGATGAAGCCATTGTCATTAACTTCCACACGCGGATCAACGGCGATGACATCGCCTACACGAATGCCAAGAGCTTTGGTCTCGTCTTCGCAGGTCGTGTGGGCGTCAATTCGCACCTCCATGTTAGTGTCGTCGCGGGGGGCGTTGCGCTCTTTGCTGGTGTGGGCGTGGATGGAGGCGGTGGTAGGCAGGATGGTGCCTCGGTAGGTTTGCCCATTGCTGGCGAAGATAGTGACACCTTCTCCTTCAACAGAAGTCCAACTCCAGCCGCCTAGTTGGGTTATGCGGAGACGGCCGTTTTTCTTAATTTGCCGCACCATTGCCCCTAGCGTGTCTACATGTGCCGTCAGGCCACGCGGTGCGTCTTGCTGCTTGCCAGGCCAATGCGTCACCAGTAATCCTTTAGGCGTTCGCTTATGCGTTAGCGGCATATCGGCAAATGTGGAGGCGAACGTCTCTTCAAGCCACGCCATGGCCTGGTCTGTATCACCAGTTGGGCTGGGAATATTTAGCAATTCTGTTAGGAACGCAACCATCGCGTCAACATTTACCGTAGGCAGCATAGGCTCGTTGTCTCCTCTGAAAATTATGAATTATGAAGGATGAATTATGAAAACCTGCGACTATGGTCGCCGTTCTTTTGCAGGGAGCAATTGTAATTCTGCGGATTATAAAGTATGGCTTGCTTGTTTAGCAAACCTTTGAACACAGCTAGGGGATTCAGTTTGCAGGCAGAACCTCAAAGTCCTGGCAGGACAGCAGTGCTATGACGGATTTGCTATACCTCATGAATTTGTCTCTGGGTATGATATTAGCAGATTGGCAAAAGGTTTCTTAATCTTCATAGACCAATTGCCGGGAGAAAAATTTACCACATTTCTGTGGGAGCCTTTCCCTATTTTTCAAAAACAATAATCGCTTCATCTCAGGGTTTGCCGATCCTGGTTGTCTGTTGCGTGGAGAATGATTGTGAAGTTGGCAAAGAATCACTCTAGCAAAACCCCCTCTGTTATTCGTTTTAGTTTAATTTGGCTGCTTTTGAGCATGCTGGTGGTGTGGTGTTGGGGAACGGCCGTTCCCACCCAAGCTAGCAACATCATCCAAAATAACCCCCAGTTGGCACAGCTTACCGCTTTGGCGCAGGATGCGGGCACCGTTCGCGTTATCGTTCAGCTCGATTTGCCTTTTCGTCCTGAGGGGGATCTAGAAGATACCCAGGCGGTGCAGGCGCAGCAGCTAGGCATTGATGGCTTGCAGCAAGGCGTTTTGGATGCGTTGGCAGATAGCGGCACTGAGGTTGTGGCCGCTTACAAATATATTCCATACCTTGCTTTAGAGTTGGATTCGGCCGCTTTAGAAACGTTGGCCAGCTTGCCGCAAGTGGTGGCGATTGAGGAAGATATCCCCGTACCGGCTACCTTAAGCAACAGCGTTCCGGTCATTGGTGGCGATTTAGCTTGGGCCAGCGGCTACACAGGCGCAGGCCAAACGGTGGCCATTTTGGATACCGGTGTAGATACTGCTCATGCCGCTTTTACCACTGGCGGCAGCCGCATTGTGTCCGAAGCGTGCTACTCCACCACCAATGCAGGATATGGAGCCACCACAGTTTGCCCTGGTGGAGTTGAGGAATCAACGGCCGTTGGCTCTGGCATAGATTGCACGGCCGTAGTGGGGGCGAGCAACAGCAAAGCCCAATCTGATTGCAGCCACGGCACACATGTGGCCAGCATTGCCGCCGGGGACAATGGCGGCAGCGTTGTGGGCGTTGCGCCAGAAGCCAACATTATTGCTATTCAGATTTTTTCACTTTTTAACAGCACCACCTACTGCGCCGGCTATTCCAACTGTGCGCTTACCTTCACCAGCGACCAGATTTTGGGATTGGAGCGCGTTTATGAATTGCGGGACACGTTCGACATTGCCAGTGTGAATATGAGCCTGGGCGGGGGACAATATTTTGCTGCTTGCGACAGCGACAGCCGTAAAGCCGCCATTGATAATTTACGCGCCGCAGGCATTGCCACCGTCATTGCCACAGGCAACGATGGCTACCGCGACAGCATGAGCGCACCTGGCTGCATTTCCTCCGCCGTCAGCGTGGGGGCCACCGACAATGTAGATAACGTCGCATCTTTCTCCAACATTGCTCCGTTTGTAGATTTATTAGCACCTGGTGTGAACATCTACGCGGCCGTTCCCGGCACTCTCGGCACAAAATCTGGCACCTCTATGGCCACGCCGCACGTAGCGGGTGCTTGGGCGGTACTGAAGCAAGCCATGCCCGGTGCGTCGGTGGATGATGCGTTGGCGGCGTTTCAGGTAGGCGCAGTGCCGGTAGATGATGATCGCAGCAGCGGCACGGTAACAGACATGCCGCGCATCAACGTGAACAATGCCATCAACGGCTTTGTGACTGGCCTGACGGTGGACGTGACTGCTTCGCAGAGCTATTTGCTGCCGCAGGACGATGTTGTCTTCACGCTAACAATCCGCAACGACACGGGGGATACGGCCAGCAACGTGATCGTGAGCGCAGCCGTGCCATCCTCGCTGACGCTGGATAATGGATCGCTGAGTGGGGATGCGGCCGTTGCGAATGGCATCATCACCTGGACAACGGGGCAAACGCTGTCGCCCGGCCAATCTTTGGTGCGGACGGCCGCATTCACCGTGAAAAGCAGCGCAGCCGCCGGAGAACTCCAGTTTACGGCCACTGCTGATTCACCAGGGATGGATGAAGCGCGGCAAGGCACGGCCATTCTCAACATTAACGAAGTGGTGGGCTGTGACTTTAGCGATGGGTTTGAAAGTGGCGATTTGAGCGCGGCGTGGGAAACGGCCGTTACCGCCGAAGGTCGTGTGCAGGTTTCAGACGGGTTAGCCGCTAGCGGCAGCTACAGTGCAGTGCTGGACGACAGCATTGCGGGGGGCGACTATTCAGAAGCTGCCCTCATTCTCACCGCCGATTTGACCGGACAGGCCGAAGTGGCGCTTGATTTTAACTGGCACGACTTGGGGGATGAGTACCATGCTGATTTTGACGGCGTATTTGTGCGCGAGCAGCCGGGCGATGCTTGGGTGAAGGTGTACGATTTTGCCGGCAGCAATCATGATAATTTTCAGGCGGGGCAAATTGCGTTGGAAACGGCCGTTGCCGAAAACAGCCTCACTTTAACCGACCGCTTCCAGATTAAATTTGGTTTTTACGACAATTTCCCTTTCAACGCTGGCAGCATTGGTGGTGGCGACGGCTACGCCATTGACGATGTACGCTTTACCTGCGTACCGCGCGGTTTAGCTGCCTCGCAACAAAGTGACAACCTGAGCCCGCAGCCTGGCGATGCGGTCAATTTCCAAATCACCGTGACCAACAATGAGACCATCACGGCTACCAACGCCGTCATCAACTTCTTTTTGGCAGATGGCTTGCAGATGAATGGCGAGGTGATGGTGGATGTGGGAACGGCCGTTTCCGGCAGTTTTGGCAGCAGTCCGCCACTGGTTGCCAGCGGGCTAACCATTGGCCCTGGTGAACAGGTCGTTGTCACCATTCCCACAGTTGTTTCTGAAGATTTGGCCCCCGGCACCGTTTTGGAGAATGTGCTAACAATCAGCAGCGATCAATTTGGCAGTCCGCCGCCTGTCAAGCAAGAAATTGTTGTACAAGCCGGGGGCTTTGCTGTTTACATTCCGATGGTGGTTCGTTGACGAGAACTGTAGCCTAAGCGAGCGAGAACAACTGCCTCGGCGCTAATCATCCATCTATTTTTCGCTGTAGATTTGGTTGAATCGCTCGTTCATCATAGAAAAAGCAGACCGAGTACATTTTCCCGGTCTGCTTTTTTGTTGCTTGTTGGATTTGAGATTTCAGGATGATTTAGCCGAACCGCTCTTTAAGCAAGTCTGCCAAGGCGGGTTGACCGATGCCCTGATATTCGTACCGAACGCGCTGGCTGGGCAGCTTGATGTTGACGATCTTGCCCAAATCAATTGGTGTTGCTATGATGACCAGCTCTGCATCTGAGCGATTGATCGTTTCTTCCAGGTCGGCAATTTGGTCGCCGCCGTAGCCCATGGCGGGCAGAACGGCCCCAGTGCTGGGGTATTTTTGGTAGGTGGCTGCGATGGATCGAACGGCAAACGGCCGTGGATCCAAAATCTCAGCCGCGCCAAACTTTTGGGCGGCCACCACACCTGCGCCGTAAGCCATCTCGCCGTGGGTGAGCGTGGGGCCATCTTCTACCACCAGCACCCGCTTGCCGCGAATCACGGCCGGATCATCCACAAAAATGGGGGAGGCGGCCTGGATGACGGTGGCATCTGGGTTCACGCTGCGGATATTATCTTGCACGGTAAGGACGTTCTGGAAATCGGCCGTATCTACCTTGTTAAGAATAACGGCCGCTGCCAATCGCAGGTTGGTTTCTCCCGGATGGTAGCGTAGCTCATGCCCTGGTCGGTGTGGATCTGTCACCACAATGTGGAAGTCAGACAGGTAGAACGGCAAATCGTTATTGCCGCCGTCCCAAATGATGATGTCCGCTTCTTTTTCCGCCTCACGCAAAATCGCTTCATAATCAACGCCTGCGTAAATGACTGCACCCCGCTCTACGTACGGTTCATACTCTTCTCGCTCTTCAATGGTGCATTCGTGCCGCTCCATATCTTCGTAGGTGGCAAAACGCTGCACCGCTTGCGCCGCCAGATTGCCATAGGGCATGGGATGTCGTATAGCGACTACATTTTTGAAGCCAAGCTGCTTCTGCAAAACCTCTAAAACATATCGTGAGGTTTGGCTTTTGCCGCAGCCGGTGCGTACTGCACAGATGGACACAATCGGCTTGCTAGATTTGAGCATCGTCAGGCGCGGGTTCATCAGCCGGAAGCCAGCCCCGGCAGCCAAAACGCGAGAGGCCAGGTGCATCACGTACTCATGCGAGACATCAGAGTAGGAGAAGTACACATCGTCAATTTGGTGTTGACGAATCAATTCTTCTAATTGGTCTTCGGGGTAGATGGGAATGCCTTCGGGATAAAGTGGGCCGGAGAGCTCTGGGGGGTAGCGACGGCCGTCTATATTGGGAATTTGCGTCGCAGTAAACGCAACCACCTCGATCTGGTCATTTTGACGCAGGGCGGTGTTAAAGTCGTGAAAATCGCGGCCAGCAGCACCCATGATGAGAACTCGCTGGCGCTTTTGCTCGGTCATAAAAACCTCCTAAAGGTTTGGAAATGTGGATGAGGGGATTATACGAGAAACGGCCGTACCAGACACGCTAACGATTGTCACACCATCCCATGCACATTGTCAGAATTTTCTTGCTTATTCGCGGATGGTTTCAGAGCTGAGTGCAAAGGAATTTTGGGGGTCTCTAGTGGGAACGGCCGTTGCCGTCTCGGAGATATTGGCGGGTAATGTACCGTTACGGTTCAGGCCAGATCATCGGTTCACCCGTCTCAAGCAAGGTTTTGAGGCGCGATAGAGATTTCAACCAGCCTAAAGAGCCAATTATTTTTGCGGTTTGCGGGGCATCGGTGCAATCGTGCTGGATGGTGACAAGTACGGTTGCCCCTTGCTCAATAATCTCGATAGCTACCAAAGTAGGTGCTTCATCAAACCCAAACCCTGTGAATTGGATCGTATGGCTGATGCCTTGCCCTTTCTGTATAGATTGGATGGTTCCTTGATAAAAAGGCGCATCAACGCCCCAGGCGACGCGATCGCCAATTTTGGTGCCAAATTCCAGGCATGGCGCAGAAAACCAGGCTGCATAAGCGGACGCATTGGTGAATTGTTTCCAGACTTCATCATAGTTGGCTTGAATATAGGCGCGGGCGGTCAACAAAGCCGATTCATTCATTTTTAGCCTCCGTTATTGAAGCAATATGTTTGTCAATCCAAGCGACCCTGGAGATTGCGCCAAGTGATTAAAGAATGGGCCGCGATCGGTTAAGCAGTGAAAGCGCCTTTGGGTGTTGTCCATCTGTTTGCATTTTGGTTCTTCCTGAAGTTTTACTTGTCATCTACGGGTACGGGTTAAGATGATGACGGGGATGGTGCGGGTGACAACCTTTTTGGCATACTCAGTAAAGAAGTGGTGCTTGGCAGCCATTTTTTCGTAAAGCTGACTTCGTTCGGGTTCTTTAGAAACGGCCGCTATTACCGCTAAATGTTCTGTGCCGACTTCAATGCTCACGTTTGGATTGGCCACCAAGTTGTAGTACCAATCTGGGTGCGTGGGCGCGCCGCCTTTTGAGGCGATGATCACGTAGCGGTCTTCGTCTGCCTCGTAGACGAGGGGGGTGAGGCGAGGCTGGCCGCTTTTTGCGCCGATGGTGTGCAGCAATAGCAGCGGCCGTTCGGTGAAAAAGCCGCCGACCTGCCCATCATTGGCACGGAACTCTTCAATAATCTGTTTGTTCCTGTTGTTGGAGTCGCTCATAGTCGTTTATCTATTCAATCCTCATATAAATCATGGAAGTTTAGCCAAGCCATTGACCAAGGCAAGTCTGCCTCATGGCGCCCTTTTGGCAAGAGATCCATGTAATGGTAAGCACCATTCATCATATCAAGCCCCCGTGAATAGGTCGAATAGGTATGGTAGATGGTGCCGTCTTCATCTTTGTAAAAGACGGAAATCCCAGGCGCTTCTCCAGTGCCATTTTGTGGCTTGTAATTGTAGGTGGCTATTCCATCAGCTACGCTTTTTTCTGTAAAAGAGACATGATAATCGTAGTTGAATTCTGAACCGTGTGAGGAAACCCATTTGAATTTCCAGCCCATTTTGGCTTTGTACTGTTCGATCTTTTCGAGCGGAGCCAGAGAAACGGCCAGGAGTGTCGCATCCCGCGCTGCTAGATGAACGTCAATGCCGTTGAAGTTGTCGGCCCAAAATGAGCAGCTAATACAGCCTCGGTCGTCCCAATCTGGCCCGTACATAAAATGGTAAACGATAAGCTGGCTTTTACCGGCAAACAGGTCAGAGAGGGACTCTTGCCCGTATGGGCCATCAAACAAATATTCTTTTTCAACTTTTGTCCAGGGCAGCTTGCGCCGTTGCTTGCTTAGCTCATCGCGGAGACGGGTGAATTCTTTTTCTTTGGCTAAAAATTCTTGTCGTGCCTGATGCCATTCTTCTTGGGAAACAATTTTGTGGGTAGTCATATTTTCATCCTTTGATTTTGGTTTACCAATACGACGTTTGCTATCGAGTGAATTCGACATCTAGGGGCTAAACTTGTTTGAGGCAAGTTTTAGTTTTAGGTGGCTAAAATGTGGAGTAACCCTAAGATAAGTATAGGAATGGCAAAGACAGAGATAATGAGGCGTGCAGCAAAGGCTTTTTGCAAACGAGGCACAATACTTTGCACATGAAACAAAGCGATTCCTAAAACGATAAAGATAAATACCCAAAGTAGTAGTCAGACAGTGGGGGAACGCCGCCCTTAGCTAAATAGTTGCCAAAGCTGCCATAAATGCGGTGGTTGCCTTCGTCAAAGTAGCCAACGGCCGTTACAAACAAAGTCGCTACAGCAATGAGTGACAAAACAACCCAGCTATGTTCAGCGAGCCATGAACGCTCTTTTGCCATATTTGCCTCCGTTTGAGATAGGTATCTTTAGATGATTACGCTAATTCATAATCAAATATGTAGGTGTGATTACCGTCTTCAACGTGGATTGTCATCTTCCCAACCAAATTTGTCAATTCGGCCGTACCCGAATCTGGTACGACTTCCAGCACGAGGCGGCTTTCTCTGGCATTCATGATGCCGAAATGTTGCAGCACAAACGTGCCGGGCTTACCGTGCAGCGTTCCGCTTACCTGCTCAATCGCTACGTAGCCTGCCGCGCCTTCAACTGGCGTCATCGCCGTGAGCATTTCGCCCACACTGTTGGCTTCAAGGTTGCCTCGGAACGCTTTGTTAATTGACATGCGACCAAGCGATACGCCGTCACTACCTGGCGCGTATGCTTCTAGTGGCTGTAGATTGACTTCGAATTCACCTATTGCTTGCATATCTTTCTCCAGTTTAAGTGGCTTTTGGCCCCAAATGTTCAACCAGCAGTTGCCACTTATCCTCAGTCTTTATCAGAACGGCCGTACCCGTGCCTGCGCCGCTGGCGGGTTCCCCGTTGATGAGGCCAGACCAGTGAAAAGTGAAGAGGTAAACGGCCGTTTCCGCTGCCTTCTTCACCCAATGCACATTCTCCATTTTGTACGTCTCGTCCTGAATTAGGCTGAAATTGCGTTCAAGGGCTTGGCGAACGGCCGTTTTGCCAATGTGAACAGCCCCAGAAGAAAACGTCACACATGCCTCAGGATGAACCAGCGGATCCACCTGCTGCCAATCTTGTGAAGCCAACGCGGCTTCATACTTTTCGATAAATATTTCTGGATTCATATTTCCTCAGTAGAGTTTAGCTCTGCGCCTTGCCCACCCAGCCTGGAGCCGAGCCGACACGTTGCCCAAGAAACAGAGCTAACTGTGCTGCATGTTCTTGGACATGGCGCAGATTGTAAAGGTGCAGTTCGGCGACGCTTTTTATGCGCCAATTTGGGCGAACGCGCTGTGGGGTCGTTGGATCCGTCAAAGTTTCAAGTGTGGTTTGGCATTTGGTACGGCCGTATTGCAAATACGCTCTCAGCTCTTCTTTCGTGTAGACACGTTCGGGCAACTGCCCTGCTTCAAACTCTGATAGGGTGAATGGGGAAGGTGGGACAAAGCCCTCGACCGTTTCTGACAGGTAAAAGTCGAGCCAGAAAAGCGCATGGTAGGCAATATTCCAGAACTCGGCAAATCCAGGGTCTACCCCTTGTTCATGATAGAGCGGCTCCTGCCACAGTTCGTCAGGGCAAGCCTGAATGGCATTGTCCAGCATATCAATTGCAGCCCCAAATTGATTCCAGATGATTTCTTTCCAGGTCATAGCTATTGTGTGCTCCTAATGTGAACAGAATACTCCGTTTCTCAAGTGAAATCGCGCATCGTTTTTAAGCATTTCATTCAAGGCTTCAGTAGGAGGGATCCTTGCATTTGGGTTGAAGGAGTAGTTTAAAGTTGGCAAAGGATCACTTTCCAAGAACCCAGACGCCGGGGTAAAAATTAGTAAACCAGTTAGCCATTCATAATTGGGATTGGGCCAAATACGTTCTCGCACTGCTGTCATTACGCCTTCGACTGTTATGGAGTAATGACTCAGCCCTAAAACCAACAAATATGGAAGAGACTTAGCTCTCTGGCTCCGCTTTTTATTCAGTGTGTTTCGCAACGACTTGAGAAATAATTCATCATGGTTTTCTTTTACTAATCTTTTTTGAAATCCATAAGCGAAGCTTGAAACAGTTGAAATTTCTTCATCTGTTGCTTCCTTAAAAATTTGGCTTTCATCATCTAACAAGAGAAATGGCTTCCATGTTAGAGTTCCTGTCTTGTGGCGGATCATTATTTGTCTGCTTCCCGAAGTGGACAGACATATCTCATCTGCTAAATCCTCTAGAAATTTTCTGGGCAACAAGGAAATGGAATTGAACTCAAGAGGAAAAGCAATTTCAATCACACGAGAAATTTTGTGCTTTTCTAACAAATGGCTGAGTTGTTTACTAAGATGCTTTGTTGCAAGGTTCCAACTTTCTAATGCCCCAAAATGAAAGGTCGTAACCTCAATTTGTATATCCCCATCTGGTAATCTCATGGCGTAATCAGGACTCCGAGGTTGTTGTCCAAGAGCTTTTGTTTCTTGTGGGACAAACGGCTCAAAAGATATAGGACTTACTAGCTCGCACAGAGCACGGGCGAATCTTAACTCTAGTAAAGTCTCCTCAAATTGATTTTCCTTCTTTGTTTGCAAAAGTTCTTTAAATTTTTTGATATAAGTGGTGATGGATTTTTCTGTTATGTTTTTCCGCAATCTTCCAAGGGTATCAGCAAAGTTTATTAAGAAGCAAACGGATTCGATGTCCTCCCGATTCCAGTACCAGCTAAGTGGCCCTTCTGGTTTATCCAACCACTCTGGGTCGTGAAACTGTATTGCTTCAACAAGATATTTTTGGGCTGCTAAAAGTATTGCGTGGTTAAATTTTGTTCCATCCAGATTTATGTTTGCTTCTAAAAACCCCATACAGCCTCGATTTCCAATGAGTCTTTGCAACGTTGGAGCAATTCGTCACATGATTAAATTAAATGGAGACTATACTGTCTCCAACCCCAACATCTCTCTTAAGAACTGTCCCGTGTAGCTTTCTTCAATGGCGGTAATTTGCTCCGGCGTGCCCATGCCAATGATTTGCCCGCCGCCGTCGCCGCCTTCTGGACCGAGATCGATGATCCAATCGGCCGTTTTTATCACGTCCAGATTATGCTCAATCACAATCACCGTGTTGCCCGCGTCCACCAGGCGATGCAGAACGTCCAGCAGCTTTTGCACGTCGGCAAAGTGCAGGCCAGTGGTCGGCTCGTCCAAAATGTAGACGGTGCGACCCGTCGCCACGCGACTTAGCTCTTTAGAGAGTTTGATCCGCTGCGCTTCGCCGCCGCTGAGGGTGAGCGCGCTTTGCCCCAGCTTCACGTAATCCAGTCCCACGTCGTGCAGCGTTTGCAGGCTGCGCTTGATTTTGGGATGGTTGGCAAAGAACTCCAGGGCTTCCTGCACATCCATGTCCAGCACATCGGCGATGGTTTTCTCTTTATACGTCACTGCCAGCGTTTCCCGATTGAAGCGCTGGCCGTTGCATTCGCGGCACAGCACCCAGACATCGGCCAAAAAGTGCATCTCGACCTTGCGACGGCCGTATCCCGAACAGGCTTCACACCGCCCGCCCTTCACGTTAAAGCTAAACCGTCCCGGCTTGTAGCCACGCGCTTTGGCCTCGTTGGTTTGGGCAAACACCTTACGGATGAGGTCGAACAGCTTCACGTAGGTAGCGGGGTTAGAGCGCGGCGTGCGGCCGATGGGATCTTGGGTGATATTGATTACCTTGTCCAGATGTTCGATGCCCTTGACGGTGCGGTGCGGGCCAGGGGTGGCCTGGGATTGGTGCAGGACGCGAGCGAGGGCTGGGTGTAACGTCTCAGAGATGAGGCTGCTTTTGCCGCTGCCGCTGACGCCTGTGACGCAAATCATCGTGCCCAGCGGGAAGGTGGCAGTGACATTTTTGAGATTGTGTAGCCGCGCTCCAGCCAATTTTAGTTTGCCAATGTTGGGGGTGCGGCGGGAACGGCCGTTTGGTGCCACAATCATCTCTTTGCCAGACAAATACCGCCCGGTTAACGAATCTGGATGCGCCGCCACAATGTCGGGCGACCCAGCGATGATAATCTCGCCCCCCTTCACGCCTGCGCCTGGCCCCAAATCAATCAGCCAATCAGATTCGCGCATCGTTTCTTCATCATGTTCCACCACCAGGACGGTGTTGCCCATATCGCGCAGTTGGTGCAGCGTGTCTAGTAGGGCACGATTATCCCGCGCGTGCAGGCCAATCGAAGGCTCATCGAGGATGTACAGCACGCCGACCAGCCCGCAGCCAATCTGGCTGGCCAGCCGAATGCGCTGCCCCTCGCCACCAGACAAACTGGGTGCGGAACGATCCAGCGTGAGGTAATGCAGCCCCACATTCAGCATAAATTGCAGTCGGTCACGGATTTCTTTCAGCACTTCTTCGGCAATTTCAAATTGCTCTTCGTTTAGTTGCTGGTTGTTAGTGGCTAGTGGCTGGTGGTTTTGCTTACCGTTGACTGATAACCGTTCACTGATTACTGATGACTGATTACTGAGACCTATCACCCAGGCAAACGCCTCATCAATCGCCAACGTGCCCACCTCGGTAAGCGTTTTGCCGCCGACGGTGACGGCGCGGGCTTCGGGACGCAGGCGGCTGCCCTGGCAGGTGCCGCAAGGGAGCTGGTTCATGAAGCTGGCGTACCAACGGCGGGTATATTCAGAGCTGGTTTGGTGGAATAGCCGGTTAACGTGGAAGACGATGCCTTTGAGCGGCCGTTTCGCTTCGCCAGACCACGACGTATCTTCATTTTCGCTGGAATATTTGAAATGGATAATCTCGTCGCCGGAGCCGTACAGCATTTTTTGTCGGAACGATTCGGGCAACTCTTGCCAGGGGGTGTCCAAATCAACGTTAAAATGTTCCGCGATAGCTTTTAGCTGGGCGGTGCGCCACTTGTTTTTCTTTTTACGCACGTTGCCGTACCAGCGCAGGGCGCCATCCATGATGGAAAGCGTTTCATCCTCGATGATTAGGTCTGGGTCTACGCGCATTTGGGTGCCGATGCCATTGCAGTCGGGACACATCCCCAGCGGTGAGTTGAAGCTAAAAAGCTGGGGCGACAGTTCCGGGAAGCTAAAGCCGCAGCTGGTGCAGGCGTTGTGTTCGCTCAATGTCAGGGCCTCGTCGCCGAGGTCAGCCAGCAGCAGCCCATCGCTGGCCCGCAGCGTGGTTTCTACGGAATCCACCAGCCGCGGCATGAAGCTGCCGTCATCTGCTTCCGGCACGATGAGGCGGTCTATGATCAGTTCGATGTTGTGCTTGTGCTTTTTGCTCAGTTTGGGCAGCTTGCCTGCCAAATCAACCAGTTCGCCATCCACGCGGGCGCGGACGAAGCCATCTTGTCGTGCCTGTTTGAGGGCGTCGGCGTGGGTGCCTTTGCGGTTGCGAGCGATGGGGGCAAGGAGCTGAAAGCGCGTGCCGGGAGGCAGGGCGGCTAGCTGGTGGGCAATTTGCTGGGGCGTTTGGGGGGTAACGGCCGTTCCGCAATCAGGACAGTGCGGTGTACCCACGCGGGCATACAAAACGCGCAGATAATCCATCACTTCGGTAACCGTGCCCACCGTGGAGCGCGGATTTTTACTAACAGCTTTTTGCTCAATGGCAATGGCTGGACTCAACCCGGTGATCGCATCAATCTTCGGTTTTTCCATATTGCCCAAAAATTGCCGGGCGTAAGATGAAAGGCTCTCGACGTAGCGCCGCTGCCCTTCGGCGTAAATGGTGTCAAACGCCAGCGACGATTTGCCGCTGCCGCTAACGCCTGTGAGAACAACCAGCTTGTTGCGGGGAATAGTGACGTCAATATGTTTCAAATTGTGCTGCTGTGCGCCGCGCACAACGATGTTTTGGGGTTCCATAATGCCTCGTGAAAACTGCGTGAACATTTGTTCTGATTTGTGGGATAATTGTAGCATGGTTAGAAAACGGCCGCTACCGTTTTCACACTTTAGGCGGCATTCATGACACCTTTTGTCAAGAAAAAGCCACAGAGAAGAAAGAGAATTCAGAGAACTTGAATCTAGCCTCTAAAACCTCTGTGAACTCTGTGGCAAAATAATCAGATCCATTCGGCAACGGCCGTTTTCTCATCCATCACGTTGCCCGTATTTAGCGTGGATTTAGGTTCCAGCAGCAGCAGATGAACTTCTTCCGGGGCAACAGGGCGATGCTCTACGCCACGCGGTACGATGATGAATTCACCTTCCTCCAGCCACACGTTCTTATCGCGGAACTGCATCTGCAAGCGGCCGTTTAGCACCAAAAACAGCTCATCCTCATCCTCATGATGGTGCCAGACAAACTCCCCCTGTACTTTTACCAGCTTCACGTGTGAATCGTTGAGTTCACCGACAATGCGCGGTTTCCAATGGTCATTGAATAGGGTCAATTTTTGAGCTAGATTTACCCTTTCCATGTCTGTTTCCTTTTACCTTCAGTTGTTGACAATTAAATTTACCTGGTTTATACCTACATTCCTCATTTGAGTGTAACAAGGATTGGCAAAATGGCGCAGGAAAAGTTAGACGCGACTGTTCATCTGTTTTGTGGCTTGCCAACATCTGGCAAGACCACGCTGGCCAAAGAGTTAGAGCAAACGCACAATGCAGTGCGCTTCACGCTGGATGAATGGATGATCAATTTGACGAATCACACCATTTTTGATGATGAATATGGTGAGATGATTGCGAAATTGAAGGGGATGTTTTGGCAAACGGCCGTTACCATTCTCAAACAAGACGTTGATGTCATTTTGGATTGGAGCTTGTGGAACCCAGCGCGTCGCCAAAAGTGGATTGAGCGCATTACCGAGCTTGGTGCCGATTACACTCTCTACTATCTTAACATACCGTCAGTGGTCATCCGCCAGCGCATTGAGGCGCGTAACAGCGATTTGCCGCCCAGTGCCCACGCGCTGCCGGTAGCAGAGCTGGATCGTTTTTTGCCTCTTTTCGAACCTCCGACGCCGGAAGAAAATCTAAACGTGGTGGAAATTCATCTAGGGCAGGATGGGCCCATTCACAACCCACACCTGGAAGGCGATACCTTCTTTTGGCAAGGCAACGACGTAGGGGTGCTGCTGCTGCATGGCCTGACGGCCACCACGGCCGAAGTGCGCTTGCTGGCTGAAAAGCTCCATGCAGAAGGCTACACCATTTCTGCCCCGCTGCTGCCTGGGCACGGCACCCACCCCGACGATCTGAACGAAACCACTTGGCACGATTGGGCCTGGGCAGTGGAAAAAGCGTACCAGCATTTGGCAACCCTGTGCGATCACGTTTTTGTAGGTGGTGAATCCACAGGTGGGGCGTTGGCGCTGCATTTGGCGGCGCAGCACAAGGAGATTACGGGCGTACTGTGCTATGCCCCGGCCATCAAATTAGCCATTCCCACGCACAACATGGTGCGGCTGTATGTTTCTGCACCGCTAGTGCATTCTGTGCCAAAAGAAAATGTGGGCAGCAATCCTTATTGGCAAGGGTACCGGGTGAATCCCCTAAAAGCAGTGATGGAGCTGGTGCGGCTGGGGCAGGAAGTGCGCCGCCAATTGCCGAAAATTAACCAGCCGGTGCTGGTGATGCAGGGGCGTAACGACAAAACCGTCGCGGAAGACGTGGGGGAGATTATTTTGGAGGGCGTGTTGTCTGAACGGGTGGAGCAGCATTGGTGGGAGCAGTCTGGCCATGTGATTTTGCTGGAGGACGAGCTAGATGAGATTACGGCCGTTACCCTCGACTTTATGCAAAAGGCAATGTTACAGGTTAGGTAAGCGTCTCTTTGAGAAATGATAACGTCCGTTCCCAGGCGAGCTCGGCAGCGGCGGCATCATACGCGTCTGTGCGAGAGGGTTCAAAAAACCAGTGGCCTGTGTTTGGGTAGATGTGGAAGGTGGTGGGACGGCCGTTTGCCCTTAATGTTCGCTCAAATTCATCCCGGTAATCGTCCTCATCATACGGATCATTTTCAGCAAAATGGCCTAGATAGCTCGCCTGCGTGTTGGTTTGGTTAGCCCAGCCTAGCCCGTAAAATAACACAACGGCGCTCACCTGTGCGGGCTGGGCGTGTGCCAGCCAGATGGCAAACATGGCTCCTAATGAAAAGCCGATGACGCCAATCGGCCCAGTTTGGCACGCTTCATGCACTTGTAACGCCTCAGCAGCAGCTTGTACGATGCTTTTGGCGCTCTCTTCATCCATTGCTTCGCTGTATTTTTCCGCTTCGGGAATGGTGGTGGCGATACGGCCGTCGTACAAATCTGGAGCCAGCGCCGCAAATCCAGCCGCTGCCAATTGGTCACACACCGCTTTGATGTCCTCATTCAACCCCCACCACGGGTGCAACACCAGCACACCATGCCCCTGGCCGCTTTTTGGCAATGCAAGATGAGCATTTGCTTCTGAATCTTTTGTTTTTATTTTCACGGGCTCTCCTTTTGGCCGAAAAAGCGGATCACAGAGGAGAAAGAAGTTCAACTTCTCCGAAGAAGTTGAACTTCCGCCTAGTTTATAAGATCAGCTCAAAGCTGCGTTCACCAATAATTTGGCCGTTGACCTGAATTTCGACACGGTGCGTACCCGGATAATATTTGCGCGTGGTGATGGGGCGGATGGGATGGCTTTTTTCGATGGTGATGGTTTCAGTGGGGGCGAGAACGGCCGTTTTCAACTTAAACACCTTGCCACGCGTCTGCCCATTGGCCTTTACAAAATGAATCACAAAATCAATCATCAACTTTTGCTCGCTTTTGGCCTCATTTTGCAGTGTGAAGTTGAGATTGAGCTTTTCACCCAGCTTCAGCGGGTCTGGCGCGACGGCAAAATTGTGCAGAGCCACCTGGGGTGGGCCATAGCCCAACACCGCCAATGCGTCGGGATCACCAGCCTTAACAAGCGTACGCAAGGCGCGCTGCACAATCCAGCGGCGTTCTGCCGAACCGTCTTGCCACCAACGGCCGCACGTCTCAATCACCAACTGCGGATGGTCTTTGGCAATGTCATTCAGGTGATTACTTACTGAGCGACGCACGTATTCAGACGGATCGTCTTTGAGCTTTTCCAGCAGTGCTAAAGTTGGGCTGGGGTCTTCAATAAATTGGGTCAGCCGACCTGCCCAGGGCAGCCGAGAGCGCGTCCCCTCGCTTACCAGGCGGCGGACGTGCGGATTTTCGTCTGTAACCCACTCGTTGAGGATTGCGAGCATTTTTTCTTGGTGGTGAATGAGAAACGGCCGTATCGCAAATTCGGCCGTGTGCCGCTTAGTAATCTCGTATATAGCCCGCACGCCCACGTCAAAATCTTCCAAACCGTACACCTCGATGAAGTGGGCTATCGGCCAATAATGCCAGCCGTCATTGAACATGCCGCCTTCGTCCGCCAGTTCTGCGCCAAGTGCGGCTTCTAACACGCCCCAGGCGTTGGCAAAGCCGTTAGGCAAATGATCGTGGAGCGCCTGCACAAAGACGGTGGTGCGGGCTTTCATCTCCAGTCCGTCTAGCTGCGGGGTAATTTGGTTTACAAAATCGTCGGCTGGGAATTGTGGGTGAACGGCCGTAATCATTCCAGCCAGTCGTTTTGCCAAATCTTCATCAAAATAATCTTTGAAAAGTTTGTTTTCACTCATTACTTACCATTCTCCGGCGTAACGTGGGGAATACGGCCGTACCGAATCCCCAACTAAAAAATATTTCAGCTCCATCAATTGACGCAGGTGCAGCACGTCGTGGGCCACCCAGGCGGCTAGCATGTCGCCCGCGTGGAACTTGCCTGCCACTGGATGCGTCTCGTATTTCTCCAAGTCCGGGTTTTCCAGCGTGGCCAGCCAAGCCAGTGACTTTTGCCGTTCGTCCAAAAAGTTTTGCAATGAACTTGCCAATTCCTGCTCATTGTACTTCCTGGCCGTGACCCAACCCGCCGGATCAATGGGCGGCCACTCTTCACCAGGGTGATGCAGCAAATAATCAAACCGCTGCCGAAAATCTTCGCGCTCCTCATCATACAAATGATTCACCACTTCCAGCACCGACCAATCATCGGGGGAGGGTTTTAGTTTCGCCTGTGCCTCGGTAATATCGGCCACGATCTGCCGAATGAGGTCCCCATTTTGCCGAAGCTGCTCCTGACATGCCACAAAATCCATATTCTACCTCCGTCTTGTTATAACTGAACGAATGTTCTGATTTTACACGGAAAATTGCCTTTAGCCTATCAGGTTCTGGTCCAATTTGGTGATTTGTCTTGAAGTTGATTGACAACTGTGGTGGCAAATGCTGCTGCTTCAGCCAGCCGAGTTGGATTTAGCTTGTCTATGGTGTCTGAGCGCAGGTGAATGTTGTGAATGTGACCAACGGAACTGAAGGCGAGCGCAGGAATGCCCCTGGAGAAAAAAGTGTAATGGTTGCTGGCAGGCCAGGGGTCAACGGCCGTAAATCCAGGAAAATCTTGAATGATAGTCTGCATCATTTCTGCAAATGATTCAGAGCTAGCGAATTGGGCGATGCTGTTTGTTCCCAGGGTTTGCCCGACGCCGTCAATATTGAGCACCGCGATGATTTGGTGAAAGCTGTTTTCGCCGCACCGTACGTATTCATCATCACCATTCGGCAAATATTCTTCGTTGCTGAAGGCAACAAATTCAAGCGTACATTTGGGTGGGTGCTGGCTAAACTGCCGGGCCAATGCCATGAGGACGGCCGTCCCCGACCCATTGTCAAAAGCACCCGGCGTGTCTACTTTGGTATCGTAATGGGCACATAGCACAATTTTGTTTGATGTTTGCCCCGGTAAGGTTCCAACCATATTCTCAGAGTAGCCAGGAGCAGTCGTCGTCTCAATTTGTAGCCGGATTGGCAAATTTGGCGCATTTAGCAGCTTCAAGCCTGTGGCCGCATTTACAGTTGCAGAAGGCAGCAAAAAGTCTGCGTCTTCGATGAGGCGCTCCAAATCGCCAAAGCGGCTTTGAACCGTGATGAGGGCGGCTGGCTGCTTGGTTTCCAAAAGTTCAATAAGCTGTCGCTGCTCATCTGAGAGTAAAAACCAGGTTTTTGGGGGGAGTGGTGATTGGGTAAGCTGACCATGAAGAATTGCAATTTTACCGGTTAGGTTGGCGTTGAACGCTTCTTGGCGTGTGCTGATGGGAACGGCTCTTGCCGTTACGTCGCATGGTGGTGAAAAAGCGTTGGCCACCGCAGGCAGCGGCTGGTTGTTCAGGGTGAGTTTGGTACTGTTTTCTGCCCAGTTGGGGCAGGCAAACCGCTGTGGTTCCACTTGAAGTCCTGCGTCAGCGAAAACCTGGGCGATGTAAGCGGCCGCCCGGTGATTGCCGGGCGAGCCGCCATAGCGCGGGCCAATCTCCCCTGCCAATTTCTGCAAATGTGTCATGATTCGGTGGTTGAGCATGTTTGGTACTCTCCTTTATGAAGTTGGCTCGGTTTCCTTTGTAAATAAAAGCGGAACACAGAGTTGCTCAGAGAAGACACGGAGTTTCACAGAGAAAAATCTGTGGCTAGATGTTTTCATTCACAGTATCTGAAATATATAGGCCAATTATGACATCTTTTGTCAGGTGTTTGAGCAAAACGGCCGTTCACGTTAGACTTGTGCTCTTATCAAAAAACAGGACATTGATGTGAAAATAGCAGTTATCTCAGATATTCATGGCAACATGCCCGCACTGGAAATAGTGACGGCCGATATTGAGAAATGGCAGCCAGACCAGGTGATTGTAGATGGCGATATTGTTAATCGTGGCCCGCTCTCGCGGGCAAGCCTGGAGTGGGTACTGGCCAAACAAGCCAGCGACAATTGGCAAATTGTAAAAGGCAATCACGAAGATTATGTGCTGGAATGTGCAGCTGCCAACGGATCAAAACTGGATGCCCAATATCAGGTGCGCCAGTTTGCCCACTGGGCTTATGAGCAGGTAGCTGAGTATGTGCCAATAATTGCGAATTTACCGGAGCAATATTCCGTGTTTGCGCCAGATGGTAGTGAGCTGCGCGTGGTGCATGGCTCCATGCGAGACAACAGGGATGGTATTTACCCGCAAACAAGTGACCGAGAGCTGCGGGAGCAGATTGCGCCTGCACCCAAGCTGTTTGTAACTGGCCACACCCACCGGCCACTCATCCGCCACGTTGATGCGACGACGGTTGTGAATATTGGCTCGGTTGGCGCGTCGTTTGATGGCAACCGGGAGCTGAGTTACGGCCGTTTCACCTGGCAGGCTGGCACAGGCTGGGCCGCCAACATTGTGCGGCTGCCTTATGACTTTGACCGCGTAGAGCAAGATTACGAGACATCTGGTTTTTTGGCCGAGGCAGGGCCGCTGGCTCAGCTCATGCTGGTGGAGCTTCGTCGGGCTGGCGGGTTGGTGTACCGCTGGGCCAGCCGTCATCAGGAGGCGGTATTGGCTGGCGAGATTAGTATGGTGGAAAGCGTGCGTGCCGTGCTGCAAGATGAAGATTTACGGCCGTATCTTGGCGCTCCTGGCTGGTCTTTGGCAACAGTGATAAATAGTGCGCCAGAAAACGGCCGTGGAGGGTTGCAATGAAAGGATTACGCTTGTTTTATCTGGTAATGGCAATCGTGGGAACGGTTGTGCCCTGGCTGCTGTTTGGGCAGTTTTTTGCACAAGAAGGCTTAAACATCCCGCTATTTTTGCAAAACTTGTTTGTGAATGGGGCGGCTGGCGGGTTTTCTGCCGATGTGCTGATTTCGATTGTGGTATTTTTGGTATGGGCAACGGTAGATGCACAGAAAAAGGGTATGCCCCGATGGTGGCTCATCTTCCCAGCTAGTTTTACGGTTGGGCTATCTTTGGCACTGCCACTGTACCTGTTTTTGCGCGAGGAATAAGGTGGATAAAGTAAAACGGCCGTTTCCCAGGCTGCAAATGTGGGGAAACGGCCGTCTATCAGAAGAAAGAAGAGCTTTTATGTAAAAGCGGGAAAGTATTTGAAAATAAGGGGAGCTATTTCCCCCGCTTTTACTTGAGCAAACCACAGAGAAATCGCTCTTTGTTGTTCAAAATAGCTTCTGTGGTTTGCTTAAGGCACGTAGCTTAACCCAAATGGATTAAATTCAACAGTAACCTCACCAGCATATGTTGGTAAATGGTCATTGCCAACGTCGTAGACAGTAACCTTGTCTGACGTGCCGCCAGAGTGAGTAACATACAGCTTGTCGCCAGCGGGGGTGAGGGCAATATTGTGCGGTACACCGTAGGGTGTATCGGCCGTTCCCAAGACGGTGTTGGTACGCAGATCAATGGCAATGATGCCATCTGTGCCGCCACCCGGTAAATTTGTGGTGTAGAACACCTGACCATTCAAGGGCATCCCGGCACCATGCGCCCCAGGTGCGGCAACCTCATCAACTAATTCCAGCGTGTGCCGATTAAAAACAGATACGACATTGCTGTTTTGGGCGGGTACGTAGAGAAAATCGTTGTGGAAAGTTAGAGATAGATGGGGGTCTTTGCCAACTGGCGCCCGGTTCAGTTCAGTGAAGCTGTTTGCATCATAATGGACCAAGTAGTCGTTGTCGCCGACAAAACCGAGCATGGTTACATAAGCATTGTTACCTTCCAGGTCTAGTATTACATCATGTGGCTTGCCGCCCATCGCTACCAAATCGGCCGGCAAGGGGATAGTTGCCTCCACCGCCAGGGTGCGAGGATTAATGACGGTAACGGTGTTGTCAATGTCGTTATTGACCCAAAGCTGGGTGCCACGGCCGTTGGCCCACATGTGGAAGACGCCTGCACCTGCTGGAATAGTGGTTTCCACGCTAAAATCCCGCGCACTGAACACAACCACCCGATTATTGGCGCGATCACCTACAAAAACACGGTTACCAGCACGCGTATAAACAACGTACATTGGTTCAGGGCTGTTTTCGCCAGCGGGCAAGGCATAGGTGCCAAGCAGTTCATCGGTCTCAGTGCTGATGACTGAAATAGTGCCGGAGGCGCGATTGGCAACCACAATTTTTCCTCGATTTTGGTTGTTAGCCTGATTTTCTGCTGCGGCCAAAGAGGCTGCAAGCAGCGAGAGGAGGAGCAATAACAACACAACTAGACGCTTTTTGATTTTCATACAGTTTCTCCTTGTAGGGTGAAGTGAACGGCCGTTTCTTCCGCAGGTTAAGTGCCGTTCACTAGCTGATTGGACTAAAAAACTGTATGAAAAGATTATTACAGAACTCTTGTGGAACTATTGATGGATTCTTACGAGGGCTGTTCGGCAATTTTGTATTGCTCGGCAACTTGCTTGGCACGGGCCAGCATCTGCTCGCGTAGCGTTTGTGGGGTCACAACCTCAACGGCCGTTCCCAACCCCAACAGTTGCCGACAGGCACCCTCCAGTGAGTCGAAGGTGAGCGAGAGTGTGGCGTGGCCGCTGGTGTCTGTGGGGGCTGTTTGCAGGGCCTGAACAATGCCCTCCCCAAAAACGAGGGCGAGCAGCGGCCCGCTGGTGGGCGGCACGCGCAACCGCACTTCGAGACGATTTTGCTCTGCCTCAAATTGATCACGCCATCTTTGCCAAAAAGTGACCAAATCAAACGATTCTGGCCTTTGGAAGCTGGTGCCTGTTAGCGTTGCATCCATAATGCGCGAAACGCGGTAAACCTGCACTTTGCCACTGTGCAAACCACCGACCACATACCAAATGCTGGCTTTAGCCACCAGCCCATACGGATCGATCAGCCGCTTCACCCATTGGCCATCCCCCCGCCGATAGTTCAGCCGCAGTCGCCTATTTTGCCAAACGGCCGTTTGCACCAGCGGCAAAAAAGGCGCATTCTCATCCGGCTGGAACCAGGCAGCAGGGTCAAGATGGAGCCGCTCTTGTACAAAAGCGGCATCTTGCTGAAAGGGAGCTGGTAGCGAGGCCATTAGCTTGAGCATGGCCGCTTCTGATGCTTTATCTGCCCCCAAATCGGCCAACAGCCCCGGTACTGTGAACATGAACAGTGCCTGCACCTCTTTTTCATTCAGCCCAGTCAGGTTGGTGCGGTAGCTTTCCATCAGCATACAGCCCCCATTGGGGCCACGCTCAGCATAGACAGGTACACCGGCACTGCTCAACGCATCCAAATCCCGGTAAATGGTGCGAGGCGAGACTTCCAGCCTTTTGGCTAGAGCGTCGGCGGTCATACGGCCGTTTGTTTGCAACAACATCAGTAAAGAAATCAGGCGATCTGCGCGCATGAGGAAAGTTTCTTGCATCTTTTAGAGGCTGTCAAGCATTAGAAATCATTAAACAGCCCTTAACAAACTTCTATCCCCTTCTTAACCCCTGTTGATTCCAACTTAACCCCCTGTTGATACGCTTAAAAATTTGAGTAAGAGGAAAAAAGATGCACATTTTAGTGACAAATGATGATGGCGTTACCGCTCCCGGATTGCTTGCACTGGCGACTCCAATAGAGGGTGATGAGGGCATTGGTGTCGAACGCGAAATTAATTTTGACTTGCAGGTGGTTCGTTGAATCCACTATCTCCTATTTGCAGAACCGTATTAAAAAACACTTGGCTTATCAATGATTGTGGACAACGACGATCTCTGCCATACTTTGTTACTTCCCAACCTTCTGCCTTAGCTCTTTCAGAGTATCTTTGAATTGAACCAACTACTGTGTTTGCTGCGTGATTTTTGGTTACATTTTTTCGCACGTAAAATGCAGCTGCATCTTTTGCTGCTCTCCAAATCATGCTATAGGTTTGTGACACAGAAAAATTGACCAACACATTTTTGAAAACTAAAATCGTCTTCTCTCCTGGCGAAAATGAAAATCCGTGATCATCCAAACAAACATTTAGATATTCAAGGCATTCCTCAAGAGCAATTTTTTTCCAAAGGGGATTCCATTCCTCATGCCAGTGTTCCGGCCAGTCCATTGTGCTAAATATGGACTCCAGATTTATTATCAATTCTTTTGGACTCTCTGATGTTGGATCTGTTGGCAGTGCCCACATCACATGACCTATATAAAATTGAGGGATGCTAATACCATCAAAAATAAAAGCGTCTGGGTGTGAATGAGGATGAACGAAAATAAGATTCTCCCGAAACAATTGTTTAATGATTTCGTTGTTATATTCTTGAGTAGGCGAAAGTTGTTGCGAGATAGATGAAAATGGCCTAACAGAATCTAAGTCTTCCGATGCTCCTAGTCTGACTAACGATAGAAGGTAGACCGCATTTTCAAGTGACATTGAATGAATATCAAGCGTCCGATTTTGTTTTTCAATAGAAAATTTCTCACGAATCAGAAAGCGCTTCTGTTCCTCAAGAGCTTTTTGGTCTTCAATTTTCCGTTGTCTTTCGGCTCTTTCGCAATTTGAGCATATCCATGTGGCACTATTAGAATATCTCTGTTGATATTGAAATTCGCTCCGATTCGAGAATATATGTGGCTCATTGCAATTGGCGCACACTATTTTTGCCGATTTGGCATTGCAATGCTGAGCGACAAACTTTGATGTCTGATTAGATTTCAGCCCAAACGTTTTCGCAATGCTAGCTACTGATTGCTTAAATTTGAGATTTTCATCCATCTCCCAGTAATCTTTGCAGATATTGATGATTTCGTCATCGTCAGTTAAAAATTCAAGTTGGATCAAAGGCATAATTCAGGCTTCTGGAACTTCTTTTTCCATCCAATCAAAATTGGACAAAACACTTATGGACACAAGATGAAAGTCCGAGGATACAGAACGTCTTGCCGTATAATATCCCCAATTTCGACATAATCGAGACAATATCAGTATAAAAAATTTGAGATCGTTTTTCAATTTAATCTGTTGAGAATGATACAAAGTTTTTCTGGCAGAATTGACAAATAAGGCGACGGCCGTTCACCTCCTCACCAGCGTTTGCAGAACGCCATCATCCCTTCACCACATCAAAGAAGTTCTGCTTGCTTAATGTACTCTTCCGGCTTGATGGAGATGGCTTGGCTGGCGCTGTCGGAGCCCATGCTGATGCCGTAGATGGTTTGGGCCGCCTGCACCGTGCCTCGGTTGTGGGTGATGACAATGAACTGTGTGCCCAGCGCCAGCTCGCGCAACTGGTCACGGAAGCGGTTGATGTTGGCTTCATCCAGGGCCGCATCCACCTCATCCATGATGCAAAATGGGGTGGGTGAAACTTTGAGCAGGGAGAAGATAAGGGCAGCGGCCGTTAGCGACCGCTCACCGCCGGAAAGTAAGCCTAACCCCTGCTCACGTCGGTTAGGCAGTCTGGCTACAATGTCTACGCCGCTCACGGTCAGGTCGTCGGGGTCGGTGAGAACAAGGCGGCCTGCGCCACCACCGAAAAGCTGGGTAAACGTTTCGCCAAAGACGTTATTTACTTTGTCCACCGTTTCGGCAAAGGCGCGACTGGTCAGGTCGTCTAGCTCCTCGATAACGCTCCGCAATTTGTCTTCCGTTTGGGTTAAATCTTCAATTTGCTGCGTCATGAAGTCGAAGCGATCTTGCGTTTCCTGGTACTCTTCCGGCGCGTCGGGGTTGATGGCCCCCATGCGCTGCATCTGTCCGCGATAGGTTTGGATTGTTTCTTCGATGTCATCCGGCAGTTCGGCGATTTTGGGCAGCGCCTGCACGCCGCTGATGGGCAGCGGGGTAGGGCCGGTTTGGTCGTCGTCGTAATGCAGGGCAACGATGCCTAAGTCGGCTTTGATGCGTTCTTGCAGCCCTTCGATTTCGCTTTTTTGCTGGCTGTAGGCAATTTTGGCCTGGGTGTAGATGGTTTCATGATCGTGGGCTTCTTTTTGGGAAACGGCCGTTCCCTCCTCCACATCCCCCAGCTCATTCTGCAATTCAGTCAGACGGCTTTTCATGGGGGCAAGCTGGGCATCCAATTCACTCATCTTATCTTGTAGCTGGATGCGGTTTTGCTCATGCTTGTTTTGGGCGATTTCCGCCTGCTGCTGTTGCAGCGACGCCTGCTGCTGCTGTAGGCGGGTAAGCTGCTGCTCAAACTGGTTGAGCGTAGCCCGGCGGCTGTCTACCACGGCACGACGGCCGTCTACAATCGTCTGTTCTGCCCCAATATTTTGCCGCAGGCTCTCCCGCTGCTGCTGCGCCTCGGCCACGGGCAGGCTCTCTAGCTGGGTTTGGGCGTGGCTCACGGCCGATTCCAGCCGTACCAGTTCGGCCTCGTCGCTTTCGGCGTGGGTGGCTAGCGTTTCTATGCGGGTTTGCAGCCGCGCCGTGGCTTCGGCCTGCGCTTTTTGCTGCCGCTCGATGAACGCCTGCTGCTGTTTCTGCCGGTCCAAATCCCGCTGTGCCTGGCTAACGCGCTGGCTCGCTTCATTCATGTGTTGGATGCGCCGTTGCTCTTCGCTGTTTAACATATCAACCGCGTCCTGCTTGGCTTGGATGATGGTTTGCTGTTCGGCAACGGCCGTTTCCACAACCGCCACTTCATCTTTCTGCTCCGCCAGCTTTTGCTGCGCCTCGCGCCACGCCTCTTCACGAGCCAGCGGGCTATCCTGCGCCGACTGGCCGACTAGCTCGACGAGTCCGCCCGCATGAGCCATCGTGCCATCGGGGGCAACGGCAACGCAGCCGGGGGGTAGATTTTTGGCGATAGCAACGGCCGTTTTCGCCCCATCCACCAGCAGCACCCGGCCCAGCAAAAGCTGCACCAGCGGCGCAAACTGCTTATCGTACTGCACCACTGAATCGGCCCAGCCGATGGCCCCACTCTCATTTATTTTTGGCGGTGCGGTGGGCTGCAAGCTGTCTGCCACGGCAACAGCCAGGGCGGCGTCTGGGTTGCGCGTGGCCAAAAGCTGCCACAGGGTAGCTTCGTCTGGCAGCAGAAGCGTGCCTAGCCGGGTTTGCAGGGCAGCTTCGATGGCTTGCTGGTGCTGCGCGGGGATGGTGAGGATACTGGCCAGGTTGCCCAAAATGGTGATGTTGTTGGGAACGACCGTTTCCTGGCGGCGCATCTGGTTCAACATTTCAGTTCGGGCTTCTAGGCGAGCCAACTCTTTTTGCTGGCGGCTGAGATGCTGCTCCTGCTCACGCAAATCGCGGCGCAATGTTTTGAGTTCCTGAATCAATTCCTGGCGTTGGGCTTGTAAATCGCGGCGTCGCTGGCGTTGTTCGTCGGCTTTTTGCTGGGCGGTGGCGAGAACGGCCGTTAGCGTTTCCACTTCGGCCAGTAATTTCACGCTTTCCTCGTCGTCACCGCTAGGTTGATTAGCACTTTGTTCCTGAAGCTGTTCACGTAGTTGCTCAAGCTGCCCCTGTCGCTGCGCCAGCTTGTTTTGCGTATGGCGCTGCGTCTGAATAGCGCTTTGCAATTCGGATTGCCATTTGTTAATTGTCGCCTGCTGCGTTTGGAAGTTGGCGTTGAATTGCTGTAGCTGTTCTTGTGCCTGATTGAGCTTGGTTTGAGCGGCGGCAAGTTCCTCAGCCGCGGCGGCTAGCTCATTGGCCGCGGCTTCGCGCTGCTGGCTAATGGGTGGCAACTCGGCTTCCACTTCTGCCAGACGACGCTGCACCGATTCCCGCCGTTCCTGCATGATGGCCACCTGCCGCCGGGCAGCTTCTAGCTGGTCGCGCAAATCGTCCCGCGCATTTTGCGCCTCGCTGATTTTTTGCTGCAAGCGGTGAATCTGGCGGCGCAGGTCGTCGGCGTTTTCTTGCTGAACACGCATTTTGTGGCGGCTGGCTTGCCATGTTTTTTCGGAGGAAACGGCCGTTTCTCGTACGCGTCGAATCTCTTTTTTGGCCTCCTCCCAGCGGAACCCGTACGAAATCCGTAGTAAATTTTGCAAATCGGCCGAAATTTGCTCGTAATTCTGGGCGCGGGTGGCTTGGCGCCGTAGCGAGTTGAGCCGCGGGCGAATCTCAGCCAAAATGTCGTGGACGCGCTGAAGATTGCGCTGCGTTTCCTGCAGGCGACGCAGCGTTTCGGCACGGCGGGATTTATAGCGGTTGATGCCCGCCGCCTCTTCAAACAAGGCTCGCCGCTCTTCTGCTCGCAAGGAAAGCGCCTGGTCTACCAGACCTTGCCCAATAATTGTGTAAGTGCGCTCGGCCAAGCCACTGGTGGCCAACAGGTCGGTGATGTCTTTCAGGCGCACCTTTTGGCCGTTGAGGATATACTCATTTTCGCCAGAACGGTGGGCACGACGGCCGATTTCCACTTCACTATAATCAATGGGTAGCCAGCCATCGCTGTTGTCTAGCGTGAGGATGGCTTGGGCCATGCCTGCGCGGGGGCGGCTTTGGCTGCCGGCAAAAATCATATCTACCGTACGTTTGCCGCGCAGCGTGCTGTAACTTTGCTCACCCAGCACCCAGCGCACAGCGTCGGCAATGTTGCTTTTACCGCTGCCGTTTGGCCCAACAATAGTGGTAATGCCTTCATCAAAGACAAATTCTGTTTTGCTGGCAAATGTTTTGTATCCTTGCAGGACAAGTTTTTTGAGTCGCATAAATAAGGAATCTATATAAATTAACCTAAGTTGCTACCTTAACAGTCAAAAATGGTGAAGTCCATGAAAGCCAAGTAAAGTGGGTTTGAACCACCAAACCATTTTTACGAGGACAATCATGGACGAACAAATTGTAGCGATTTACACGCTGGTTAACGACCTTTTGCTTGGTTTAGGTCATCATGAAAACAGTCAATGCCGCATGAACGATTCCGAGGTCATCACCACAGCAATCGTGGCTGCTCTGTTTTTTAGCGGCAATTATGAACTTGCCCGTGCCTTCTTGCATCAAGGCGGCTACATACCAACCATGTTGAGCAAAAGTCGGTATTCACGTCGTCTGCATCGAGTGAGCCATTACATCGTGACCTTTATCGAGATGTTGGGCGCCCACTGGAAAGGGGTCAGTAGCGATTCGATTTACGTGATCGATACCTTTCCTATTGTGGTGTGTGACAATTGGCGCATTCGCCGCTGTCGTCTCTATCGAGAAGAGAAGTATCGCGGCAAGATTGCGAGCAAACGCCGCTACTTCTATGGACTCAAACTACATTTGATGGTCACCAGTCAGGGTCAACCAGTTGAGTTCTTCCTAACACCGGGTTCTGAAAGCGATGTGACTCACCTGCGCTCCTTTCAGTTTGACCTACCGACGGGTTCAGAAATCTATGCGGACAAAATCTACAATGATTACACCATGGAAGACTTAATCAATGAGACAAGACAGGTGAAACTATGTCCTGTACGCAAGAAAAACAGCAAACGGCCGTATCCACCGTGGCGCACTTATTGGATAAAACTGCATCGCAAGATTGTGGAGACGACAGGGTCATCCATTGCACGCAGGATGCCGAGGAGCATTCATGCAGTCACAGCCGCAGGCTTTGAGCTGAAAATCGCATTATTTGTTCTGGCTGAGAGTGTCAGCCATATTTTTAAGGTAGCAACTTGAGTTAAATTAACCGTAATTTTTACCGCGAGGGCGGCGCGCAGTATAGTGACATCTGGTAAACTAGGCAAGTTACAGGTGAACGGCCGTTACCCAGCTTACAATTGCAAACAATGTTACAATGTGCTTGCCAATGTAGTTTCGTTTTCGGTCAACACATCTTCTATAATAGCAAGTGGGAAAAGCCACTTTTGTAAATTTTATTCATCAACAGAACTTGCACTGAAAAAGTTTGAATAAGTTCTGGATCAATTGGGTTTTTTGTGTCGATTCGTCAGGAAATTGAGCAAGCCATTGTTACCTTAGAAGCGCAACGTGCCGCTTTAAGTGAAGATGTGGCCAATGTGGCCATCACAACATTGCGCTCTAAGTTAGCGGCGTTGGTGGAGCCGCTGCCAACTCCCCGGCAGGCCGAGGGTGCCGTTCTCATTGCCGATATGTCTGGCTTTACTACCATGTCTGAGTTGATGGATGCCGAAGAGGTGCGAGACATGATCAACGCCGTCTGGCAAAAGCTGGACAGCGTTATTGATTCTTGGGGCGGGCGCGTGGACAAGCATGTAGGGGATGCCGTCATTGCCTTTTTTGGCTTGCCAATCCCCCGCGAAGATGATCGGGAGCGGGCAGTGCAGGCGGCTCTGGACATGCAGATGGAACTGGCGCTGTTCAATGATGGTCCGCTGCGGCAAATGGCCAGTTCGCTGCCGCAAAATCAGGCATTGCGAATGCGAATCGGCATTCATTATGGCTCTGTGCTACTCGGCTCGCTAGACAGCAGTGGCGAGTACACCATTTTGGGAGATACCGTGACGGTGGCACACCAGTTGGAGCAACAGGCACCTGTTGGCGGGGTGCTGGTTTCGCCACAGGTGTATGAATCTATTCATCCATTTTTTGATGCAGAAACACAAATGGGGTTAACGCTGAATGGCCAGCATGAGAGTGGTCAGGCGTATGTTATTGTGCGAGAGAAGCCGCTGGCGTTTCGGCGTGGGGCGAGCGGCACCAGCTTTTTAGAAACCCGCATGGTGGGCCGCTCTGAGGAGGTTGGCCGGCTGCAGGATGTGCTGCAAGGGGCGATTGAGTCTGGTGAGGCCCAGGTGGTGACGGTTGTGGGTAAGGCGGGCCTGGGCAAAACGCGGTTGCTGTTTGAGTTTGAGCGTTTATTGCGATTGTGGCCAGACCAGGTAGAAATTTACAAGGGGGGCACAGAGCGGAGCGTACAGCAACGGCCGTATAGCCTCATTCGTGATCTGTTTGTGAATCATTTTGAAATTCACCGCCGCAATAGCCCAGCCGTGGCCCGTGAAAAGCTGGTGCGAGGCTTGTTGGCGCAGCTAAAACCCAATGGTGAAGAAACCCGCTCGTTGACTCAGGCGCATTACATCGGCCAACTGCTGGGGTTTGATTTTTCAGACAGCCCGCTGTTGGCGGATAGTGTGACAGACCCGCGGCTGCTGCGTGAATATGCGTTTGAGGATTTGGTGACTTATTTTACGGCCGTTTGCCAACAAAATGATGCCGTTGTGCTGTTTTTGGAGGATATTCATTGGGCGGATGAATGGTCTTTTGATTTGTTGGAGTATCTCATTGCTGAATGCCACCAGTTGCCTTTGCTGATTATTTGTTTGGCACGACCAGAACTGCTGGAGAAACGGCCGTCCTGGCGGATAGCAGAAAATCATAACCAGCAAACGTACCATCACATTGATTTGCAGCCGTTGTCATTTATTGATAGTCGTCATCTGCTTTCAGAATTGCTTCAGCATGTAGACCAGATGCCGTTGCGTCTGACGGATATGATTGTGAATGGCGCTGGTGGCAATCCACACCATTTGGCGGAACTGGTCAAAATGTTGATTCAGGCGGATGTTATTGACGCATCTGGCAGCCGCTGGTATGTACGCATGGCCAAGCTGGCTGATTTGCCGCCGATCCTGTCACTGCCCCGGCTGATTGGTAACCAGCTAGAGAATATGTCTAAACCGGTGCGGATGGTGGTGCAACGTGCGGCCGTGATGGGGCCATTCTTTTGGGATATGGTGCTGCTTCAGCTCAGCGCTGAAGATGAGATGCCGTTGAATTGGGAAGGTTTAACGGCCGTTTTGGGAAACCTGGTTGATTTAGGTTGGATTTACCGACGCAAAAATTCTGCATTTTCTGGCACTCAGGAGTACGCTTTTGGCAATGATGAGCTGCGAACGGCCGCTTATGATTCATTAACCGAGCAGGAACGACAGTCGGCTCATGCACGAGTGGCAGCCTGGTTTGTAACCCATGACAATAGCGAGGCAATGCAGCTAGCTGGCATGGTAGCGTATCATTTGGAGCAGGCAGAAAAATTTGGTCAGGGAGCGGTTTGGTACGGCCGTGCTGCCAAACAGGCGCGAATAGACAATGCTCCGGAAACGGCCGTACTTTATTATTGCCAGGCGCTTAATTTGTTGCCGGTTTCAGCAGAAACGGCCGTAGAACGAGTATCTTATAACGAAGGATTAGGCGAGATGCTGCGCTGGCTGGCCCAATTTGAAGATGCCACCGACGCCTACCTGGCGATGACCACCGCTGCTGAATCTATCCAGGATAAGCGAGCTGTGGTGCGGGCCCATCTTGGCCTCTTTTTGTGCTATTTTTTGCAAGATGATCTGACGCAAGCACTCAATGCCGCCCAGCACGCAGACCGGGTTGCGACAGCGGCTAAGCTGACAGATTTACAGTTGATTACCCAAGTGGCGATAGGATGGGTGCTGGTTTTGGTTGGGGATCAGCATATGGCCGTTCAGATTGGCAAAACGTTGTACAATAATCTTAAGGGAGAAGCCGCCACGCTTCCCAGAGCCTACATGCAGGCACTTTTGGGGCATATTGCCCGCGAGTCTGGCCATTTTGAGCGGGCGTTGAACACGACTGAAACGGCTCGCCAACGCTTCCGAGAGAAGGATGACCGCATTTGGGAGGCGTTGATGCTGGCACAGCTAGGGCACATTACCCGTGACCAACGTGATTGGGAAACGGCCGTTAACAATTATAAAACTTGCCTGCATTATGCCCGCGATTTGGGGGATGTGTACGGAACCGTGTTGGCATTGCGCCATCTGGGAATGATTGCCATGCACCAGGGGCAGTACGATACCAGCGAGGGATATTTGCAGCAGGCGCTCATCCAGGCAGACAAAAGCAATAATGAATTGCTTCGGATGCAAGTTTCCTGCTGCTTGGGGCAGCTGCATTTGCTGCAAGCGGTTGCCAATCCACAGTCGGCAATGGATTTGGCGGAAAAAGAGACTCATTTGCAGCTAGCGTACAACTGGTGGGAACAAACATTGCGCCGCGCACGCATGTTAGAACGGCCGTTGAGCATGAGCACGGCTGTGGCTGGCTTGGCGCAACTATTTTTGGAAGATCATTTGTTGGACGAGGCGTTGGGCCAGGCGCAAACGGCCGTAGAAATGGCACTATCGGCACGAGAACAGCAAAATGGTCGGGAAGCAAGACGGGTAACGGCCGTAGCCTGGCGGGTGTTGGGCATGGTTTTGGCCAAAGAACCAACCAAAAATCGCCAAACCACAGTTCAACAGCACACCGTCAGTGCCGCCGACTGTTTCCGCCGCAGCCATCAACTCTTGACCGAGATGGGCTCGGCCACTGCCGATGAACTGTTGCTCACCCTAAACTATTGGGCCAAATTTGAGCGGCTGCGGGATGACAATGGCCAGGCACACGCCCTAGCCGAAGAAGCGATGCAAATCGCCCAGCAATATCAATTAACAGACGTATTTGTACACTAAATTGAGCTGTACTGATGACCGAGCAGGAACAATTACAACAAGCAATTAACTCTCTTGATGAGAAACGTGCCCTGTTGGGCGATGCTGTTGTAGAGACCACTATTTTAGCCCTGCAAGAAAAGCTCACTGAACTAGACGCGGCCTCTCAAAATCACCTCGACAGTAAAACTGCCCAACGCAAACAAGTAAGCATTTTATTTGCCACCATCACCGGCATTGCCGATGTGGCCGATGCCTTGCCAGATACCAACATGTTGGACATCATGAATGGCCTCTGGCGACGCTTGGATCAAGCCATTACTTTCCAGGATGGCACTATTGATAAGCATATGGGGGAAGCGGTGATGGGGTTGTTTGGCGTGCCGATTGCCCGTGAAGATGATGCTGAGCAAGCAATTCGGGCAGCACTGCAAATGCGTGCCGCTCTCAGCGACTTCATTTTGGAGCAGTCAAGTGGCGAGAAGCCGGCTACGGATGAGGAAATTGCCCATTTTCGGGATTTGCAAATTCGCATAGGCATTAACACAGGGCCAGTGATGCTGGGGCAAGTGGGCAGCGGCGAAGAGTTTACCGTGATTGGCGATGCGGTAAATGTGGCCAGTCGCCTGGAGAAATCGGCACCGCCCGGCGGCATTCTCATCTCTCACGACACCTACATGCTGGTTCATGATCGTTTCAATGTAGAGCCACTGGGATTGGTCACGATTCGCGGCCGTTCGGAACCGATTCAGGTTTACTTGGTGCTGGGTCTAAAGCCCCGCCTGTTTTACGCTTCTGGGCGCGGGGTTGAGGGTGTGGAGACCCGTATGGTGGGGCGGGATGCAGAGCTGACGCAGCTAAAAGAGACGTTACAAAATGCCGTTGAGAAGCGCGTAGGGCAAGCGCTTCTCATTACAGGAGACGCTGGTGTGGGGAAGTCGCGTCTGGTTCATGAGTTTAGCAATTGGGTGCGGGCGTTGCCGTATGATGTACCGGTGTTTAAGGGGCGTACTTACCAGCAAATTAGCCAGCTACCGTATGGCCTCATCCGGGATATGCTAGCGACTTATTTTGAGATTCAGGACAATGATCCCCCACCTGTAGCAGAAGAGAAGCTGGTACAGGGGATGGGCCAGTTCATGGGACAAGAAAGTGAAGAGCTTCGCACTCGTGCCAACATTATTGGTCAACTCATCGGGCTAGATTTGTCCATTAAGGTGCAATCTTTGGGGCAAACGGGGGAAACGCCACAGCTACGCCAACTGGCCTATGAATATTTAGCCCAGCTTTTTGAGGTGATTGCAGCGCATAATTCGGCCGTTTTGCTCTTTCTGGAAGATTTGCATTGGGCAGATGAGGCGTCGCTGGACCTAATACGGTATTTGGCCGATAGTTGCCTAAAGGTGCCGCTGTTGATGATTGGGGTGTCACGGCCGTTTGATGGTCAGGGTAGTTTGGGGCGGGAACGGCCGTTGCTGGGCACCCACATCCATCTCGACTCGCTCTCTCCAGAGGAAAGTCATCAACTCGTGTTGGAAATCTTGCAAAAGCTGCCCGAAATTCCAGCGGCGCTGTCTGACTTATTGCTGGAAAGAGCCGAGGGCAATCCATTTTATGTTGAAGAACTCATCAAGGTTCTTATTGAAGATGGCGTGATTATTGCTGGTCGGGAGCAGTGGCAACTGCGCCGTAACCAGCTTACCGAGGTGCGCGTACCGCTCAATATTACTTCTGTTTTGCAAGGCCGTCTGGATCGCCTGACGCACATGGAGCGGGTGACTTTGCAGCGGGCGGCAGTGGTGGGGCGTGTGTTTTGGGATACGGCCGTATCCCAAATGAACGCCGCCGCTGAAGACCCACTCGATGCTGCACAAACGCGCACGGCCCTGCAAGCCCTCGAAAAGCGCGAAATGATTTTCAAGCGGCAATCATCCGGGTTTGCTGGCACCCAGGCTTACCTGTTTAAACATGCCATCTTGCATCAGGTCACTTACGAATCTGTACTGCTGCGCGCGCGCCCCAAATACCACAAACAGGTGGCCGACTGGCTGGCAGGGCAAAGCGGCGAACGTATTTCTGAGTATGCTGGCACCATTGCCGAGCATTATGAGCTGGCAGAAGAAAAATCACTCGCGGCCGAACTGTATGAAATGGCAGCCCAGCGCGCGCAAGACATTTATAATTTGAGTTTAGCCACCAACTTTTACTGCCGTTCCCTGTCTTTGCTTACAGAAATGTCCCATTACGCTTTGTGGCAGCTTCGCTTGCAGGATGATTTGGGACAACTGCTGCTGAAGCAAGCTCGGCTGGTGGAAGCCGCCCAAACGTACATGACCATGCGCTTCACGGCCGAAGAAGATGGTGATTTACTGCTCCAGGCGCGTGCCTGGAATGGGTTGGCAGAAATTCAAAAATACCAGTCAGATTTTGTTTCTATGCTAGAAAGTGCCCTTCAGGCAGAGCGTGTGGCCTGGTTGGTAAATGCAGAACCCGCTTGGGTGGAGGCACTATTGCATAAAAGTGAAGCGTTGCTCCACCAGGGGGACGTGGAAATGGCGATTGTGGCAACCCAAAAGGCATTAGAAACCAGCCAGCAGCTCGATGAGCCAGAACTGCTCACCGGCTGTTTGCAGCAAGCATGTGAGGAGCATATAAAAATCGGACGGTATGGCCCTGTTGAACAATATTTGGCTCAATTGAAAGGTCAATCTGCATTGTTGGAGCGGCTAGACAATCAACCGGCTTTGGCGTTGGCAAACCGCGCACTTGGCGAGGTGAATAATCGGCTGGGTCGGTTCGACAAAGCAGTACATTGGCTATTGGCTTCTATGAAGATTTACCGTGAGCTAGAAGACCCGTTGGCTATTGGGCAGATTTTGAATTTGTTAGGGGAAACGTCTCGGTTACGGGGGCAAGCTAGCCAGGCAATTCCGTTTTATCGCAAGGCGTTGACTATTGCCAATGGCTTGGGCAACCAGCTAGAAATTATGAAGGTGCGGATCAATTTGGCGGCTGCGCTGATTGATTTGGAGAGTTTTGATGCGGCTGAGCGTGCCGTACGCGGCGTCGTGCGTTTTTTAGAAGATTTTGGCAAGATGGCCGGCTGGTACGAAAGTTCGCGGGTCTATGTTTACCAGGCGCTGGCGCATTTAGGTAAGGGCAGACAGGGAGATGCGCTTCGGTTTGCGAACCGGGCGCACCGCAAGGCGGCCATGCAGGAAAGCGACGCCGGGTTAGGTTTTGCCTGGTATGGGCTAGCACAGGTTTTGGCAAAAGGGGGTGGGGAGCTACGGCCGTACCAAATCGAAAACAATACCTACACCGCCTCCGACTGCTTTGCCGAAAGTCTACGCCTCTTCTCCACAATTAACGGGGGTGGGGTTGCCTCCACACGCGACCAGGTGCGGACGCTGTGGGCCTGGTCAGCGCATGAAGCCCACAGCGGCAACAACAGCCAGAGCGAACGCTTGCGCCAGCGCGCCCAAGAACTGGCTGAGGCACAAGGCATTCAACTTCCAAATTAATCAGCACTACCAAACGCGACACAAGAATCCTTTCAGGTAAGCAGATTCAGGAAACGTGAGCAAAACCGGGTGGTCTGGTCCCTGGGTGAGCGTCTGGATGACTTGTACCTGCCGTCTGGCATCAACGGCCGCACCAAACAATACTTTTTGGAATAGCTCGGTGCTGATGAGGCCAGAGCAGGAGAAGGTGGCCAGCAGGCCGCCAGGAGGCAGCAGTCGCAGCGCCAGCCAGTTCAAATCTTTGTAGCCACGACAGGCACGTTCGATGTCCCGTTGGCTGTGGGCAAATTTGGGCGGGTCTAGCACGATCATGTCGAAGGTTTGGTCTGTATCGCGGTAGTGTCGTAGGATGTCGAAGGCGTCGCCTGCCAAGTATTCGTCTTGCGGCCGTTTCCAGCCATTTCTTCCCACGTTTTGTTCAGCCAAAACCAGCGCGTCGTAGGAACTGTCTACGTGGGTTACCTGGGCGGCCCCGTTGGCAATGGCGTACAGGCCAAAGCCGCCGGTGTAGGCGAAAACGTTGAGCATGGTTTTGTTAGCAACGTGATGGGGATGGGTTACGGCCGTTCGATTCTCTCGTTGATCCAAATAAAAACCACTCTTATGCCCGTGCAGCAAATTGACGCCAAACTGAATGCCATTTTCCTGAATGACGAGCGTTTCTGGTGGACTTTCCCCAGAGGCAACCCGGCTAATCTTGGGCAGACCTTCTTTGGCGCGCACGTCCGCATCAGACCGCTCCATGATGCCTTTGGGCTGCCATATTTCGTTCAGCGCGGCCAAAATTATCTCTTTGTGGGCTTCAACGCCTGCGGTGAGCGACTGTATCACTAGAAAATCGTCATATTTGTCTACGATGAGGCCGGGTAAACCGTCGGCTTCAGCATTGACGAGGCGGTAGGCGGTAGTGGCAGGTTCTAGCTTGAGCCGTTGGCGATGGCGATTGGCTTGTTGCAAACGGCCGTGCCAAAAATCCTCATCAATTTGCTCATCCACATCCCAGCTAAGCAAGCGCACCCGAATTTGAGAGTGGGGGTTGAAGTAGCCGGTGGCCAGGAAACGGCCGTTGCTAGCCAAAACCTGCACCAAATCTCCCGGCTGTGGTTCCCCGTCCACCCGGCCAATTGCCCCAGAAAACAGCCACGGATGCCGGTTCAGCACCGATTTTTCCCGCTTGGGTTTTAGGATAAGCTGGGCGGTGATAGGACTCATAGAGATTGGCGACTAGAGATTAGAGATTGGAAAAGCTAAAATCTTCAGTCTCCAATCTCCAGTCTCTTAAACTTGGCGGTGGTGGCTCTCGCTGTGGGGGGCTTCCGTGAGCAGTTCCAGCGCGTGGGGCAGGATGGGCAACAGCACCTCCATGTTTTCTCGCACGGCTTTGGGGTTGCCCGGCATGTTGATGATGAGCGTTTGGCCGCGAATGCCTGCGACTGCGCGTGAGAGCATGGCGTGGCGCGTAATTTTTAAGCTTTCAGCTCGCAACGCTTCGGCAATGCCTGGCGTTTCCCGCTCGATAACCGTTTTGGTAGCCTCCGGCGTTACGTCACGCGGAGAAAAACCCGTGCCGCCGCTGGTCAGAATGAGGCTCACTCCGGCATCACACCAGGCAATGAGCGTGTTGGTAATGGTCTCCATTTCATCTGGTACGATTGCTCGTTGGCTCACCTGCCAGGGCGTTCGGTTTTGCACAATGTCTGCCAGGATGGGCCCACTGCGATCTTCATAGTCGCCCCGTGCGCCTCGATCTGAAACGGTGAGAATGCCAATTTGCATAGCTTATTGCGCCTTTTCAATGAGCGAGAGCCAATTTTCGTTGAGACCACTGTCTGTGACGCCGTAGAAATAATGGATTGTTTCGCCGTCGCGCATGGCCAAATCATACCAAACGTTGTCGTTCTTTTTGCGAACATTCAGCACGGCGACGTTGCCCTGCCACGGAATGTCTGCTGCTTTGGGTGCGCCATTTTCTTCAACTTTGGCGATGGCATAATGCCATAGCTTACGTGCCGACGAGCGAGTAACGTTCTTGATCAGATTGCCATTACGTAAATCACGTACGGTGTGATAGTAAGTCCCTTTGCGCTTTTCGCTCTTCACGATTTCCACACCGGTTCGCGGCGTTTCAACAACGGCCGTCGGTGTGCCGCTGCTCTGGGGTGGGAGTTGCCCAATAGGTGGCAGCGGGGGCAGTGTGGCTTCGGCCTGTGCTGCTTCCTGGTTGGTGTTAACCAGGCGCACAATTTCGTCGCGCACAGCCAGGCTTGTTTCGGTGTCGTCCCGAATGTAGAAGAGGTTGTCGTCAATAGCGTATGGCTTGTCTTGCCCTGGCAGCACGGTAATCCGTACAATTTGCTTGCCCTGCGAGGGCAAATTATCTATGTGAACATTTGGTTCTGGCGTAAGCTTGTTGCTAACGGCCGTTTGCAGGCGGTCAATGGCCCCGTTGTGGTCACGCACACCCACTGGTTGTTCTTTGGGATTGGCGGAGACGCCGATGTAGATAGTGCCGCCGTTGCCGTTGGACATCGCGCAAACGTCGCGCAGCACCCTGTTTTGGTGCCCACCACGCTGGGCCATGGAGGCATGGAAGGATTGAACGATGGATTCTCCTTCTTCGCGAGCTAGCTGTACAAAGTCTATGGGATTGGCCGGGCCGCGATACGGCCGTGTCAAAGAGAGATCGTTCCCCTTCAACACCTCGGCTAACGCCTCAAATGAGACCTCCCGCAGCAAAATTTCAGTTACCCGATCACCAATGCCCAACGATTTGGAATTGGCTGATTCACGCATGAGCCGGTGGGCATCGGAGCCTTGAATGCAGCGCATGGCGCGGGGATATTCTGGCTTGGAGCCATCAAAAAAGCGGCGGGTGGTGTAACGTCCACGCTTTTCCAAATCGGTGACTTCCAGTACGTGCAGGTTGGGATCTTGCGTGTAGGCAATGCGTGTTTGTCCACCAAAGTCTAGCCCACGCATGGCCACGCCATTGCTAGAGTTGGCATGAGCGGCAATCACAATGCCGCCTGCCTCGTTGATGACGCGGTAAGCAGTAAGCACATCGGCCGTTGCGCCCACGGTGGCGCTGCCTTGGCTCAACGAATCTAGCGGCACGCGCAAAGTTAGCAGCAAATGTTCCAAAAAGCTAATAGGGGAATCCTGGGGAAAGATACCCAAAATATGAAAGCCAAAGGTGGCGGTAAATTCAAAACCGGGCAAGACCAGGATTTTTTCCAGCAGACGACGGTATTCGTCGAGCCGCCGCTGTTCTTCTAGGTCGAGCCGCCCCAACTCTTCTAGCCAGAGCAGCCGTTCTACCTCTTTTCGCATGGCGGCAAAGCCTGCCACGGTGTTGTGGTCGGTGAAGGCGATGATGTCTAGCCCCCGAATTTCTGCCTGGCGCAAAATGTCCAGGTAGCTGACGTTGCTTTCTTGGTAGTCACTGGAGCCGGGGGTGTGCAGGTGTAAATCCATGCGCCGCCACTGGCGCTTGTTAGATGATCCAGCCGATTTGCCGCGTGATTTACGGCGGCGGGAGCGATTATTACTCATTATCCTCTCCTTTTGCCAAAATGTCGGCAATGACTTCAGAGAGGGTGTTAGGGGGATAGGGCTTGAGCAGAAATAGATTGGCACCTGCCTCTATTGATTCGTTTTCACGACGATAGTCGCCTGAGGAAACGATGACGGCCGTATCCATCGCCGCATTTGTTTCTCCTGCCCGTATCGCCCGGAGTAAATCCAGGCCGCTTTTACCGCGTGCCAGGTGGCAATCAATCACAAATGCTTTGGTTTCTGGTGAAGCGGCCGTTTCTGCCTGTACTTGGTCTTCGCATGCTTCCACGCTGAAACCGTCGAGTTCCAGCAACATTTTTATTAAACTTGAGTTGGTATTGTCGTCATCTACGACGATTATTTTTGTCATGATTTTCTTAGTCCGTACAAAGCGCTGCCTGTAACACCTCATCCATTGTACTGGCTAAAATAAAGGTCAACGCTTTTTTAATTTCTGATGGTAGTTCGGCCAAATCTGGCTCGTTTTGCTGGGGCAATATAACTTGTTGCAGGCCAGCACGGTGGGCGGCCAGCACTTTTTCCTTGAGCCCACCAACAGGCATGATTTGGCCGCGCAGAGTAATTTCGCCTGTCATGCCAGTGTTTTCACAGACAGGACGCTCTGTAAGCAGTGAAGCCAGCGCCGTGGCGATGGTAATGCCGGCCGAGGGGCCATCTTTGGGGATGGCTCCGGCGGGAATGTGTATGTGAATGTCGTGTTTGTCAAAAAAGGTGGGGGCGACGCCAAGCTGTGCTGCCTGTGAGCGCACATAGGTGAGGGCGGCCTGGGCAGACTCTTGCATGACGTCTCCCAGTTGCCCTGTGATGGTAAGCCCTTTTTGCCCCGGCATTTTGGCCGCCTCAATAAAGAGGATATGCCCGCCAGTGCTTGTCCAGGCCAGACCGGTGGCAACGCCAGGGGTGCGGGTGCGGTGCATGGTGTCTGGCTGGTATCGGGCTGTGCCCAGCAAGCTGGTTAGCTGCGTCACGCTGATTTGGCGTGAATGTGTGGTGTCTAGATTGGACTGTTGGGCAACGGCCGTTGCCACTTTGCGGCATACGCGCCCAATTTGTCGTTCTAGCTCACGCACGCCTGCTTCGCGGGTGTAGTCACGGATAATTTGCTGGAGAACGGCCGTATCCAACTGGATTTCTTCTGGCAGCAAACCGTTCTCGTGAATTTGCCGAGGCAGCAAATAATTCTCAGCAATGGCAACCTTTTCACTTTCTGTGTAACCGGCTAGCCGGATCACTTCCATGCGGTCTTGCAGGGGGCCAGGAATGGCATCTAGCGTGTTGGCAGTGGTGATAAACATCACTTCAGAAAGATCGAACGGCACATCCAAATAGTGGTCTCGGAAGGTACGATTTTGCTCTGGGTCTAGCACCTCTAGCAGCGCAGATGCCGGATCACCCCGAAAATCTGCTCCTAGCTTGTCAATCTCGTCTAAAATGATGACGGGATTTTTGCTTTGGCAGCGGCGTAGCATTTGCATGATGCGGCCTGGCAATGCGCCAATGTAGGTGCGGCGATGTCCTCGAATTTCTGCCTCGTCGCGCATACCGCCCAGAGAGATGCGGGCAAATTTGCGCCCCATGGCGCGCGCTATTGAGCGCCCAAGCGAGGTTTTACCTACGCCGGGTGGCCCCACAAAACAAAGAATGGCTCCCAAACGGTCGGGTCTGTAGCTGGAAACGGCCGTATCTACCGAACGCCCTTTACGTAACCGCCGCACCGCCAAAAATTCCACAATGCGCTCTTTTACCTCATCAAGTCCATGATGATCGTCATCTAGCACGGTCTTTGCGTGTGCCAGGTCCAAATTATCAGTCGTTGCCAAATTCCAGGGCAGGTTAACTAACCATTCCAAATATGTGCGAACCACGCCATACTCAGCCGCTGCAACGGGCAGCTTGGTCAGCCGATTTAGCTCCCGCTCGGCTTCTTCACGGGCTTCCACGGGCATGGCAGCTGCCTCAATCTTGGTGCGGAACGCGTTGGCTTCCCCTACTCGTTCATCCGCTTCGCCTAGCTCACGTTGTATGGCCTTGAGCTGCTCACGCAGAAAATATTCCCGCTGGGCCTGCTCTATCTGCCCAAAGGCTTCTGAGCGAATGCGCTGACCCACCTCCATAATTTCTGTCTCTTTGCCGATGTGGCGTACGAGCCATTCCATCTTTTCGGTCACTGTATTGAATTCCAAAAAGCGTTGGGCGTCATTGAGATTAAGTTGCAAATAGGTGGCAATGGTGTAAACAAGCTGCAGTGGATTGTCATGATTGAGGCTGGAGGCGAGCAGGTCGCCCTGAATGTTAGGCACAAATTCTGCCAGACGCATGAACATATCTACCAAATTACGGGCGATGGCTTCTGTTTGGGCAGTGACGCTGATTTCTTCTGGCAATGATTCAATTTCTGCAACCAAAAATGGGTCGGTTGCTACAAACGTTTTAACGCGGAACCGATTTAGCCCGTTGATTAACATGCGGATGGTGCCGTCTTGTCGGCGCAATTGGCGGTGTACAGTTGCAACCGTTCCGATGCGGTAAATTTCCCCTGGCCCGGGCATGGTGCGTTCCTGGTCATGGCTGGCGCAGAGGCCAATGAGACCATTTTGTGGGGCGGTGCTTTCTATCAGGCGGATTGAGCGGGGTTGGCCTATGTTGAGGGGAACGGCCGTTTGTGGGTAAACCACCAAGCCACGCAGCGGCAAGATAGGCAACGTTTTGGGGAAATCGGCCTGGTTCAGGACACGGCCGTTCACCGCGTTGCGCTCTTTATCCACCAGCATCATATTGTCCTGGTGAATTTCTTGATCTAGCCTGCTAGAATGTTTCATGCGTTACCGGGAGTGGGTTTACTTACTTATAAAAGCTCTATTTGCCATCTCCTAAAGAGGCAATGCCCCGAATGACGCCGATGACAGCAATGCCGGTACTGAGCATATCTCGCGTCGAGATTTCTGGTGGGCCACCTCGGTTGCTTTCGGCGGATCGAGCCAGCAAATAGGCAGTGCCGGCACCAAGCAGCGCGCCGCCAATGGCTCCAACAATCAGTAGATTTGTTTTCCAGTTTGGGTTTGAGTTTTCTTGATTCATAAAGAGTTTTACTCCGCTTAGGTAGTGTGAGAAGCAAACGCTAGCTATTCGTTTAGAGAACGGTTCATTAACCGAGCCAGACGCGTGTTGATGTATGTCATTGTCTCATTGAACCGAATGACAGGATATGCCAATTTGGGTATTTGTTGATCAATCTGCTGGTAAATGCCGCTGAGTCGTTGGTCTAATTTCCATAGGAGCAGTCGGAGACGGCCGTACCTGTTTTGCAAGGAAGGTTCGCCGTCTTCTTTTTTGGATTGGCGCCAATAGATTGCACCGCCAATAATCCCTGCCAGCAGGAGGCCGAAAACAAGCAGCACGGGAAGCATGAACAGGATCAGAATGATGTCTGCCACGCCAGACAAAAACAAGCGGGTATCTTCATATGGGGGCCAAATAGCAACGATAAGCAGGTAAATGAGCAATCCTAGCGCTGCCACTGCGAGTACCCCGAGCGGCACATAGATTGCCAGCTGGTTGAATCGTTTTAGCGCTTCGGCTCGTTGCAGTTGAACGGCTGTTGGTTCAAACGTGTCTACAGACGCAGGCGACGACCAGCTACCCGGCGGGCCAACTTCAGAATAAGATTGCGACTCGTTAGAAAGTGAATTCATTTTTCTCGTTTAGTAAGGGGCAGGAAATTCAACTTTTGCCGACGCATAGTCCAAAATCAAAACAGTACACTAATTATTAAACAATATTTGCATTGTAACACATCACAATATTTTTGATATGGTCGAATGGATCTCAGCTAATGAACATCTGGCTACCCTGGCCTGTTCACTTTTTGCAGTAACATTACTCACGGTGTACAGCTACTCTCCTCTACAGGTAAGGGGGCATCGCTGGCTGGGTCATAACATTGGCAGAATTTGGTGTTTTGGTTACGGCCGTTTCCCTCCCACAAAAAGTAACGAATAGACGTTTGGCTACAGTTCTCAACACGGCGGGCATCCCGTACCCACTCAAGCCCAATACCGTTCGATGCCTCCTCTTGGACCATAAAAAAGCGTATATTCCTGCGCGGATCATCCCCAAACTGCAGCTCTCCCCGCGTTGCCAAAAAAAAGGCAAACGTAGGGAAAGCCATGATCATCAGCCACACAGCAATTAAAAGCACATAGCCCAGCCGCTTCACCCAGCGTTTCATCTTTAATTTAATTACGCAGGTGTGGCTTCACTTGCCAAAATCGCCTTCACATACAGCTCAGTGGTGTACTCTTTAATCATGCGGCGCGTACCAAACATTGGCGCGTTAGAGCGAATACTCTCGCGCATAATTTCTACCCAACCACGCGGAATACCGTCCCGGTCTCGGTCATAATACAGAGGCACAATTTCATCCTCAAGCAACTGATAAATAGAATTAGCATCATACTCATCCTGGGCATCGTGGTTATCAAACTCACGTTCATCCCCAATGGCCCAGCCATTGGCCCCGTTATATCCTTCAACCCACCAGCCGTCCAAAATGCTCAAGTTCGGAATGCCGTTTACGGCCGCTTTCATACCGCTGGTACCGCTAGCCTCACGCGGGCGGCGAGGATTATTCAACCACACATCAACCCCCTGGGTTAAATAACGCCCCATGTGCATATTGTAATCTTCAATAAACGCAATACGGCCGCCTAGCTGATTGTGCTTGGCTAAATTATAAATATGCTGGATAAGCGATTTGCCTGGTTCGTCTGCTGGGTGTGCCTTACCAGCGAATACAATCTGCACGGGGCGGTGAATATCTAACAAGATACGTTGCAGACGCTCCAGGTCACGGAAGATGAGGGTTGCTCGCTTGTAAGTGGCAAAACGACGGGCAAAACCAATGGTTAGCGCTTCAGGGTCTAGCAGTGTGCCACTGGTTAAAACCTGTGTGGGATCATTACTGCCATTTACCCAACGGCTGCGAACACGCTCGCGGAAGTAGCCCATTAGCTTGCGCTTTAATGCCAAATGAACAAGCCAAAGCTCCTTATCTGGCACTTCTGCTAAACGCTGCCAAATCTTTGAGTTGTCATGCTCTTTAAGCCAGCCAGGGCCTAAATGTTTGTCAAACACATTGTGCATCTCTCCAGCAATCCAGGTTGGTACATGAACACCATTGGTAATAGAGGTGATGGGAACATCGTTGGCAGAGTGGCTCGACCATACTTCTTGCCACATGTTGCGGGAGACTTCACCGTGCAGCTTGCTAACGCCATTGGATTGACCCGAAAGTCGGAGAGCTAATACGGTCATATTAAAGGCCATGCCCCACTCTTCTTCATGGCCCCCAAGCCCCAGAAAATGTTCGCGGGAAATGCCCAACTCATCCCAGTAACCATTAAAATATTGTTCCACCAGGTGGAACCCAAAGGCATCGTGGCCAGCCGGCACGGGGGTATGCGTGGTAAAGACCGACTGTTTGCTGATAATTCTGGAAGCTTCTTCAAAACTTTTGCCCTGCGTCACCAACTCGCGGATACATTCTAGAATGAGAAAGGCGGAGTGGCCTTCATTCATGTGCCAAACGGAGGGGTTGATTCCTAAGACTCGCAAGGCACGCACGCCGCCAATGCCCAGCATAATTTCCTGGCGAATGCGCGTTTCGGAATCACCTGAATAGAGTCTAGCTGAGAGTTCTCGATCCCACGGCTCATTTTCGTCCACATCTGTGTCTAACAAGAACAGTGGATTACGACCAACGCGAACATGCCAAATTCTGGCATGAACAGTTCGCCCTGCCAGGTTGACGGAGATGCGTATTTCGTGTCCATTTTCGTCTAGCACAGGGCGGATGGGGGCCTGGTTCATGTCTAGCTGCTGGTAAACTGCTTCTTGCCAGCCGTGGGATGGCAATCTTTGGCGGAAGTAACCTTGAGGGTACATAAACCCTACGCCGACAAAAGGTAAACCCAGATCGCTGGCTTCTTTGGCATGATCCCCCGATAAAATACCGAGGCCACCGGAGTAAATGGGCAGCGAGCTGTGAAGCCCGAACTCAAATGAGAAGTACGCAATCGTTTTGTCGCCCAAATCAGGATACGTTTCATGAAACCATGTGCCTGTATTTTTCATGGTTTCATCGAAGAGCATCATCACTTTGTTATATTGTCTTACAAAAGTTGAGTCTTGGGCGGCTTCTTGGAGTTTGGCGGGGCTAATTTCTTGGAGCATTTGGACAGGGTTGTGCAATGTTTTGCGCCAGAGGGGGTAATCGAGTCGGCGAAAGAGGCCGCGTGCTTCTGGTGTCCAACTCCACCAAAGATTGTAGGCTAGTTCTATAATACGGCCGATTTTTTCTGGTACTTTGTCATTTAAGTGCATTTGTTTTTCCTTTTATCTTTTATGTAGAAGCTGAAAGGATTTGGATTTTTAAGATAGTGTCAGATAGAAATTTCTGTCACATATCAGCATTGGTTGACGCATCAACTAGTTGTTGAGGATTATAACACGCAAGAGGGATTTTGGCGTAATGATTTGCACGCTTTTTAGCTTTGTTGTTCTTGCTGAATAAAGACGCCGGATTGTGGCAACGGCCGTTTGGCGCGTTCGATGGCCAAGTGGGCAATTTCTTTTACCAGCCATTGGAATTGCTCATCATTCATTAGGGTAAGATCAATATCTGGCGAGGGGTAGGTTCCATTGATCACGTAAGCGATGTCATCTTTAATGACAAATTCTACCATGTTAATGTCGTACTGGTACGCTTGGGTGATTCGAATGGCATCGGTGGCAAGTTGCTGACCAAGTTTGCTTTCGCTGTCTAGGCTGGTTTGTTGGTAACGGCCGTGTGTGATGGAGTAGTTTAACGAGAGCACCTTCTCCTGCCCAATCACAAAGCTATGCACATGTTGATCGGATTCTATGATTTGTTGCAATATCTTGGTGCGGATGCCGCTTTCATCATACTGTTGAATGAGCTCATCAACGTTGTGAACCCGCGCCACCCCCCGTCGTCCTCTAGCTAGGTTGTCTTTGAAGATCGCTGGGACGCCCACATAATCAATAATGGCTTGCCAATCCATCGGATATTCCAGGTTGCGGAATGTGCTGGGGGTTACGTCTCGTTCAACTTGCTTGTTGGGCAACACCACCGTGCGTGGGCTTTGTAAGCCTAGTTTGTTTACCAAAACTGTGCCAGAAAATTTGCTATCAGCAGATAGGGTGTAGGGATTATTGATGATGTAGGTGCCTTGCAATGAGGCATATTTTAGAAAGGCACGGTAGTAAGGAATTTCATGGGAGATGCGGTCAATAATGACGTCATAGTCACAGGCTTCGTCCATGAATGTGCCGCCGAGCTTTACCAGCTCGGCAGTTGCGCTCTCATCACTTTCATTGACTGCTGTCATAAAAGCCTCAGGCCATTCCCACTCTTGCCCGATGATGAGACCTATTTTTTTTGCCTGATTACTCATGTATTTTCTCCCAGGTGGTTGCGCCTATTTTTATAGGGAAAACAATACCCCAAACATTGTTTTGTGCCAAGCAAAAAAACCTAAAGGTTTTGGCAAAGGTTTCTCATGGTATCGTCGTAGATGGGGCTAATTTGCTGCCAGTCAAACCGGGAAACGGCCGTTGCCAACATCTCCTGCACTTTTCTAATCTCATTTAGATGGGTAAGCGCCCACGTTAGTTTGGCTACCAGTTCATCCTCAGACTCATAGAGGCAAGCATCGCGGAATTCGCTCGGGAGCAGCTCCGGGTAGCTCAAGCGGTTGGGCAACAGTGGAAATGTTTGACAATAGATCGCTTCCAGAAGGCTGATGCCAAAAAATTCATGGTGGGCAGTGGATATCGTGAGATCGGCTTGCCACAGAAGGCGACGGTAAGTGGGCAAATCGGCGTGACCCACATGGATAATCTGATCACCCAGTTTTTCTATGGCTTCTTTGAAGATGGACGGCCGTTTGCCATATTGCTGCCCACACAAAGCCAGTTCAAAGGGGTGCTCCGCAGCGGCCACGGCATACAGCGCGGCAAAAAATGCTTCTGGGTTTTTGTCATACTCCCACCGCTGGTTCCACAAAATGAGCGGTACTTTGTTTGGCTGGTATGCCAGATTTTTGCCCTCAAGTCGGCCAAACTGCACCCCAACGGGCAGCATCTTGCTTTTTTGTTGCAGTGTGGCAAGAGCGTTTAGCTCGTTATGCTCTGGAAAATGCTTCAAAAAGTTTGGCAGCGCGGCAAAAAAGCTCTCAAGATGGTATTTGGAATTGAAGAAAACGCGGTCAGCCGCCAGCATAGAAGCAACGTTGATGAATGCGTAATGGTGGTCCCGTTCCCCAAGCTGGCGGCGCATAGGCCCCGAACGGCCGTCTTGCGGCAGTGGGTAGGTAAGCTGATTTTCGTGCATGTAAACGGCCGTGGGAATGCCTGCTGTCTTTCTGCGCGTAAGAGCTAAAAATGTGGTCAAATCCAGCATATCGGTAGCCAAAATTAAATCTGGCTGCACGTTTTGCGCCAAAAACCGACGTGCCAGCGTGATGGCGCCACCGTGCATACGCCACTTCCAGAAGCGGTCTGGCAAAGTATGCAGCTTGATGTTGTGCCGACTGCTTTGCTGCCAGCCTTCAGCCCATGCTTTGTGGCTGCCGCCATGATAGGGAGAAATCAGATCAATACGTAACATAATTTTTGACAACTTTCTACGCCAAAGATACACTAATTGTGAAAAATGTCATAAATAAACTCGCCCCAAAAATGACATTGTAATATACTTAAACTCGGTAAAATAAAGACAGAAGTTGGGAAGAAACACACACCAGTTTTGTTTTTAGATTAAAACGAAAAATATCCCTGTAAACGGCCGTATCTAAAATAATTATACGGACAAGGGTGAGCAAAATCGCCAGACAGGTGACCTACTCGGTGAGTCAACAACCGCACCAACTATATTGGGAATCAACCTACGCTATAACGATGGCGTTAATGGCCCACTTTCCAGCACATAACCCCGAAGATATTGGGCTGGAAGAGCTAGCACAATTGGTAGAATCACTGCCCGGTTTTGACGACGACCCCGCCATGGTAACTGAACGCATTTTGCTGGATATTCAAACCGTCTGGTACGAGGAGGCAACCAATCTATGACTGCTGAAAATTCAGCCGCTGGTTCACCGGAAATTGCTGTCCCCGATGAATTGAGCAACAACGTCGTCATCACCAACATCGCCAAGCTGCTAGACCCAGTTTACAACTGGGGTCGGCGTAACTCTGTGTGGCCCATGGTTTTTGGCCTCGCTTGCTGCGCCATCGAGATGATTTGCACGGCCGCTAGCCGTTATGATCTGGCTCGGTTTGGCATGGAAGTTTTTCGCGCCACCCCTCGCCAATCTGACCTCATGATTGTTTCTGGTACAGTGACGAAGAAAATGGTGCCCACCATCGTTCGCTTGTACAACCAGATGCCAGAGCCGCGCTACGTTCTCAGCATGGGCGCGTGTGCCTCCGGCGGGGGACCCTTCAAAGAAGGGTACAACGTCGTAGACGGCATAGATAAATTTATTCCGGTGGATGTGTACGTACCTGGCTGTCCACCAACCCCGCAAGCCCTCATCAACGGCCTCATTGCCCTGCAAGAGAAAATTGATCAGCAATCTATTGCTACTGTGCCCTGGTACCAAAAGAATGATCCCACCACGGAGTTGGTGCCGGTGCCGGTGCTGGGCCCCGATTTGGTTGACTTGCGTCAACTGGACATCATCAAGGCAGAAGCCGCCAAAGCAAATGAGGCCGCAGTGGTTGAAGCTGCTGAGGCAGAAGCTGAACCGACTGCATAAAGGATTTTCCATGAGTGAAATGATTCTCGATGACCAACCACAAGATGACGGAACGGCCGTAAACCAAAATCCAGTAGAACGCGCCGCCGCCTTGCTAAAAGAACGCTTCCCCGATGCCGTTACCGACGACACCCGTGACGGCTACGCTGGCTTAATGGTTTCTGCTGACAAGCTGGTAGAGGTTGCCACGGCTCTGCGTGACGACATTGGTTTTGATTACTTAAGCAGCGTTACCGGCGTTGACCAAATCAACGATAACAAATTAGAGGTGGTTTACCACACCTACAGCATTGACCAGGGCGGCAGCGGCCTGGTGCTGCACGTGCAGGTAGACCGCGACGACCCTGTTGTGCCCTCCCTCACGCCCATCTGGCCTGGAGCCGACTTTCAGGAACGTGAAGCGTGGGATTTGCTAGGCATCCATTTTGAAGGCCACCACGATTTACGCCGCATTCTCACCTGGGACGGCTTTGATGGTCACCCGCTGCGGAAAGATTGGAAAGAGGTGTTCTTTGAAGAAGAACACAAACCATTTGGCAGCCGCTGGCCCGGTGGTGAAGTGTTCCGGGCAGAAGAGCGTAGCCCCTACGGCAAAAATGTGCAGTATCCAGCAGGCTGGTTGCCCACTGGTGATGAGTACGACGTAGAAACCGAAATGTACACGGGCATTACCTACACTCGTGATGAGCAGTCTGGCATGAAAACCGACAAGCTCACGGTGAATATGGGGCCGCAGCACCCGTCTACGCACGGTGTGTTCCGCATGGTGGTTACGCTAGACGGGGAAACGGTAGTAGACCTTAAGCCAGTGATGGGCTACCTGCACCGCAACCACGAGAAAATCGGTGAGCGTAACACCTTTATCCAAAACCTGCCTTACACAGATCGCCTCGATTACCTTAGTTCTATGAGCAACAATCATGGCTATGTGCTGGCGATTGAGAAACTGCTGGGTTCTGAGGTGCCGGAGCGGGCTGAATGGATTCGTCTGCTCATGGTGGAGCTGACCCGCATTTGTAACCACCTCTGGGCGTTGGGCTTTTTGCTCAACGATTTAGGTGCGTTGCAAACGCCGATGCTCTACTTCTATTTGGAGCGTGAGCTAATTCTGGACTTCTTTGAAGCGGCCGCTGGCTCTCGCATGATGTGCAACTACATGCGTTTTGGCGGCGTGGCCTATGATTTACCAGATTACGTGCGCGACCAGGAAACGATTAGCTTCCTGGAAGAGCTAATTTACGAGCACATCCCCGCAATCTTGGATCAGGGTGACGGCTTGATGACCAACAACGAGATTGTGCGGGCACGAAGCATTGGTGTTGGGGTGCTCTCTCGTGAAGATGCTATTGCCTACAGTGCAGCGGGCCCCGTTATGCGCGCTAGCGGTGTGAACTACGATGTGCGCCGTGCGGAGCCTTACTCATATTACGAAAGTCTGGACTTCGACATCCCGGTGCGCTACAACGGCGATATTTATGACCGTTATCTGATTCGTATGGATGAGATGCGCCAGAGTCTCCGCATTTTGGAGCAGGTGTTGCCGCACATTAAAGCAACCAAAGGTGCGCCGATTATTGATGGCAAGCCGCAATACGCCATTCGGATGCCCAATGCTGGTGAAGCATACGGCCGTGTAGAAAACCCCAAAGGAGAGCTAGGCTATTACGTCACCACCCGCCGCCGCGAATCAAACCCGGATCGATACCATGTGCGTGCCCCCTCCTTCATTAACCTGACGCCGCTAGGCAAAATGTGCGAAGGCCATAAAGTGGCCGATGTGGTAGCAATTTTGGGCAGCATAGATATTGTTTTAGGTGAAGTAGACCGATAAATTGATTTCCTAAAGCAACGATATTGCGTATTTCGTATTCCGTTACGCCCTACGCAATATGCAATATTTTAAGGATTTACTATGTACGGACTAGGCATTCTAAAAGGTATGGCAATCACTATGAAGCATTTTGTAGATTCCTACCTGGACGACATTTTTTGGGCTGCGCGTGGTGGCCGTTATTACAATGATGAAGCATTAAAAGTGCGGCAGGGGCTGAAAGGCAAAGGCGTAAAAACTGTCTTCTACCCGGAAGAAAAGCTGCCCGTGCCAGAGCGGTTCCGCTTTGTGCCTTTTTTGGTCACGGATGATCCGCCTCCCGGCCAAAAGTGGGGCAAAGATTGGTGTACTTCCTGCGGTATTTGCGCCAAGGTGTGCCCGCCCCAATGTATTTGGATTGAGCGTGGTAAATTGCCAAACGGCCGTCCCAAACCAGAACCCAACGAATTTTACATTGACATTGACATCTGCATGAACTGTGGCTTTTGCGCCGAGTTCTGTCCCTTCGATGCCATTAAGCTGGATCACGATTACGAACTAGCGAGCTATGATCGCACCACGGCGCACATTCATGATAAAGAACGTTTGAGCAAGCCATTGAGCTACTGGCGCGAAATTGCACCCCAAAAAGCGGCCGCAGAAGCCGCCATTCGGGATCACGTAGATGAGTTGAAGGCATGGAAGAAGGAACACGGCCGTGATGCTGATATGTCTACAGCGCCGAAGCTTTCTGAAGAACACACCAAGCAACTTATGTATCGTGGGGAATATTATTAGGCCAGTTTTGCCTTTTCTGTTTTGACATTTGTATTGCGTAGTGCGTAGTGCGTAGCTATCTTTTACGCACTACGCACTACGCAATATTTTTTAGGAGTGACTATGTTTAAGCGTAACGAAAATGGGGAAGGGGTGACGGAAACGGCCGTAATGGCTGCCCTCTCCACTGTAATTGAACCTGAACTGCACCGTGATCTTGTTTCTCTCAATATGATTCGCAACCTGGAAATTAAGGGGAATGACGTCACGTTTACTATCATGCTCACCACGCCTGCTTGCCCGCTCAAGGGCAAAATGGAGGCAGATTCACGGGCGGCGTTGGCTAGCATCCCCAGCATTGGCAGCATTACAATTAACTGGGATGCCAACGTGCCTGCCGACCAGCGCATTAAAGACCAATTGGGGCAATCTTTCCGCAACACCATTGCTATTTCCAGTGGTAAAGGTGGCGTTGGTAAATCCACCGTGGCTGTTAATTTGGCAATTGCGCTGGCACAGTCTGGCGCAAGCGTTGGCTTGCTGGATGCCGACATTTTGGGGCCAAACGTGCCCATGATGATGGGCGTTGAGCAGATGCCACCCCCGCAAAACCGCAAAATGACCCCTGCTGAAAGCTATGGGGTGAAATTTATTTCCATGGCTTTTTTGGTGAAGCCGGATCAGCCCTTAATTTGGCGTGGCCCCATGCTGCACAGCGCTATTCGGCAGCTCCTGACGGACGTCTCTTGGGGAGAACTGGATTATCTCATTGTTGATTTACCGCCCGGTACTAGCGATGCTCAGTTGACGCTGGCGCAGGTATTGCCACTTTCTGGCACGGTTGTGATTACCCAGCCCATGCAGGTGGCTGCTTCAGATGCTTTGCGCGGGTTGAAGATGTTTGAGAAGCTGGAAGTGCCCATTTTAGGCGTTGTGGAAAATATGAGCGGTGAATTTTTCGGTACGGGCGCTGGCGAAAAGTTGGCCACAGATTACAATACGGAATATTTGGGCAGCATTCCCATGGATGCGAATGTGCGCCTGGGTGGCGATAGCGGCGAACCCATCGTGGTGGCCTACCCAGAATCTGCTGCAGCAAAAGCTGTGCAGGACGTTGCGGCGAAAGTGGCCGCCCGCGTTAGCGTCTTGACGCTGCAAAAATCAACCAACTTTATTCCGATTGAACTGGTTGGGTAGTTGCCCTGAAGTGATAGTAATTGTTATGCGGACAAGAAGTGGCTGGTTTGTGATCGGGCTTGCTTCTGCCAACTAATTATCGGTTAATAGATTTGCGACGTATTTGGAATAATCTGATCAGGATTCCAACCTCCAACGTTCCCGTTCTAGCACATCCATTATGAAATGGAGTAGATGATCAGGTCTATTCGTGATATTGAAAGCATAATCGGGGATTCCAGGCTCTAAATTGCGGACATAAAAAATTGTCCAACGATAGATCTTTTGATCCCACATCTGCTTAACCATTTCAAGACCAGCATTGGAACCCCCACTTCGTGATATGTCGGAAACCACAACATGATAATCGTACCGCTTTAACAATTTTAATGCTTCAGCGGTATCTTGTGCCAATGTTACATTTACATGAAGAGATCTGAGGATCTTTATTAGTTCCTGGTTGTTTTGTGCTTCATCATCTACCCACAATAATTTTGCGGCATTCAGGACTGGCATTACATGCTGGGCTCGGCTTAGAGCGTTCCACTTATCACCTTCACTTACCGTTATCAGTTGGCGTGAAGTTGCTGCATCAAGATCTTCTTTCAGCAAAGTTATTTCCACTCCTAAAATTTTGAGCCCCGCCAAGCGTGGTAAAATCCGTGTACGGATTGGCTCCCTAAAGATTATGGCAACTGTAATAATGCCAATAGTAGCTAGAGCAGACGGTGCAATACCAATTAGGGCGACTATAACTTCTGTATCCAAAGTACATAACTCCTGGCTAAAACGGTAAATGTGAATTCATAGATTATTTATTCGTTCCAACTACTTCGTAATCTACTCAGATCTTGAACAACATTTCCTGTTACGTTGAGATGATTAGAGAAAACTGTGTCTTGCAAAATACTCATCGCTTGATAAGATTCCACCTCTTTCATTATGACAATAAAACCAACTATATCGAAATCAATAAATTCGACATTTGTATGTACACTAGACCATAAATAGCTGTTTTGTCTAGCGACTTCAAATGAATTGTTATGGTTCTGAACAATTTTACTTAACTCTGCGGCCATATCGCTAATATTGATGTTCTCATTTGCAGGTTGATTTGTAATGAGCATTTCATGAAGCTGACGAGTCAGATTCATATAGGTTCGTACGGGAATATTTTGAGAGCCAATCGGGTGGGCATAATGAGCGCTCAGATTATTAATATGATTTTGAAGTTTACGTTGAAATTCCCTACCGACTGTTTTATGTAAACTCATTGCCATTATGAGATAAGCTTGCTGTGTTGGATTACCTATGGAATTGTTGAAGCGAGCCTGATTTGATTGAGATTCAGAGGTTTGAACATCATTGTTATCTGAAAATAGCATATCTAGTAGAAAAATGTTGTCGAGGAGAATGCGCTTTGAATTGTCATTGGGTTCAAAAAGTGTGGTTAAGTAAAGGCCGTAGGATGAGCCAGAATTGATAAAATCCTTTGCAGCACGTCGCATCAAATTAACAGCCTCTTTATCTTCCCCTTGAATCCATGCCAGTTGAGCTGCATCGTAATAAGCCGTAGCAGATGCTGCTTTGTCAACCCAAAATAAATCTTCTACAGAGGATGATCTATCAGTTAAACTTTCAGCATAGCGAATTAGGAACATCTTTTTACTAGCAACCGACTCAGGGTTGATTCCCAAGCGAGAACTCATATCACTTGCCATATTATATTATAAACTCCCTGAGGTTTGATACAGTATCTGGAGTAGTAAATCCAATATTTTGATATTGCCAAGTAGGTTGCGAAAAGCCAACCTCTGGATCGTATTGCTCAACCCGCTGTATTTGATTTGATGGAATCCTGATTTTGGCAGTTATTTCCCCTTCAAGCTGGTACGGTGAGTATCTCTGATATGTTGTCAGGTCACGAACCTGCTCGCTTAGTCCTTCAACCCGCACAGCAGGTTTTAATCCAGCTATTACCCAGCAGAAAAAGAGAAACCCTGGATGTTGACCATTGCTAGTTGCAAATTCAAGAGCTATTCGCTTTGCAGGCAAAATTCGATTGGTTTGCGTGTAGGCATCCCGCTCAACATTACCGGCTGTCAACGATATGAAAGGCGTTTCCGATCGAACCTGAGCATAATTATTGACATGATGGTCTAGATTCGCCCGGGTTAATTTAGTATCGAACTGATCTATAGGTATGGATGAGTAGGCTCGAAACCAATTGGACAAAATGCCAGAAGTATTAGCAATATAAATTGCTTGCTGTCTGTCAATGCCGGAAGGCATGCTACCATCAATTCCTTTTATAACCCATTGGACAATCACTAAGGCACCTCACAAAACTAGTTGCTGAACTGGTCTTTATGTAAGATTGTAGTGACACTCATTGAAAATGGCAATTCACATATAAATGTGTTCAGGCTAGTTCGAGTACCTAATTTCAGTAGCAGTGGTAATAAATGCCCAGGATATGATAACATAAGTAAATCTTAGAGAATATTTCGCTGCATATTTTGAGGTAGCGTATAAAAATTAGACTACTTTTGCGGAGCAAATAGATGACAACTGTAACGGCAGAACGCACCTCGTTTGTTGGTGTGCGTTTTCAAAAGCTGGGGAAGCTGTACCATTTTAAAATTGGCAAACACCACACAGATGTAGAAGCTGGCGGTTACGTCATTGTAGAAACAAAACGAGGACGGCAACTGGGTCAGGTGATCAGCTTCATTAGCCCGGATCATGTCCATCGGCAGCGGGGTATGCGGACGATTGAGCGCAAGGCCAACCCGCGCGATATGGTGATGAAGCAAGTTTGGGAAACCAAAGAGCTGGATGCCCTGATTACCTGCCGGGAAAAGGCCGCTTCACTCAAAATTCGGGATGCCAAGTTTGTGAAGGCAGAATACAGTTTTGATGGTTCCTGGCTGACATTCCATTACACCACGGAAAACAAGAAGCTGGATGTGAGCAAATTGCAGTCCCTTTTGGGTAGACAGTTCCACACCAAAGTGGAGATGCGCCTAATTGGCCCCCGCGACGTTGCCAAAATTATGGGCGGTTATGGTGCTTGTGGCGCACCACGTTGCTGCTCCACCTTCCTTACAGAGTTTAGCCCCATCTCAATTCGCATGGCCAAGGCGCAGGGCATTTCGCTTAGCCCACAAGAAATTACAGGCATGTGCGGCCGTTTACGCTGCTGCCTGGTGTATGAGTACGAACAGTATGTGGAGGCACGCAAAACGTTGCCCAAGCCCGGTAAGCGCGTAGGCACGCCCTACGGCGAAGGCAAAGTGCGGGATGTGCGGGTGCTGCGGGATTCAGTGCTGGTCTACGTCAATGGCGACTACCATGAAGTGTTTCGCCATGAGTTAGAGCCGTTGGCAGAGCTAGAAGCATTAAAGAAGAAAGCGGAAGCTGGCTGTTCCAAGCACGAGGATGGGGGCTGTGACTGCGGTGCCAAGCGAGGCAGTGCCGATAATCCAGAAAATGGTGGCAAAAATGCCTAATCGCTCTGACGCTTGGGATTTGATGCGTGAGTTTGTGCAAGACAGTGGCTTGCGTCGCCATATGCTGGCCGTGAGTGCGGCGATGGGCTGGTATGCCAATGTGTTGGGTGGAGATGTGGCCACTTGGGAAACGATTGGCTTGCTGCACGATTTTGATTGGGAGATTCATCCTGATTTGGATCGCCATCCCATTGAAGGTGCCAAAATATTGCGGGAGCGGGGTTGGGATGAAGAAACGATCCGGGTGATTTTGTCTCATTACACGGCTGGCACGGGTGTTCCGCGTGAAAAACCGATTGATTTTGCTCTGCTAGCCTGTGATGAAATTACAGGTTTGGTGATTGCCACGACGTTGGTACGGCCGTCCAAAAATATCGCTGAAGTTAAACTAAAATCAATCCGCAAAAAGTGGAAAAATAGCCGATTTGCCGCTGGCGTGGATCGAAACCACGTTGAGGAAGTGACGGCCGATTTCAGCCGGGAATGCTTTGCGGGATCGTTAGATTTGTGGACACACATCGGCAATGTGCTGACGGCAATGCAAGGAGCCGCCGATGTTTTAGACCTGGACGGCCGTCTTGCTTCGCCCGAAGCATAAGACAACTATAATATCGGGATTTCCCCATGAGTAATGCAGAATATTTAACGGTAAAAGAGGCGCTAACGGCCGTTCTCGCTGGCGTGTCTGTTCTTCCGGCAGAGCAGGTGCCCTTGCTAAATGCGCTAGGCCGGGTGCTAGCCGAAGACGTGACGGCGCAAGATAGCTTGCCCCCCTTTGCCAACTCCTCGATGGATGGATACGCGCTGGTAGCGGCTGACCTTGCCGGGGCGACAAAAGAAAATCCGGCGGCGCTGCAAGTGGTGGGGGACGTTGCCGCTGGGGCGGTGCTGGACGTGATGGTGGAACCGGGAACGGCCGTTCGCATCATGACAGGCGCACCCATGCCCCCCGGTGCAGATGCTGTTGTGCCTGTGGAAGACACCAACGAGGCGTGGCGTGACCAGGAACGGTCGTTGCCCACGCAAATCCAGGTCATACGCTCTGTAAAACAAGGGGATTACATTCGCCACCCAGGTGAGGATATTGAAGCTGGGCAAACAATTTTACAAAAAGGACACATTTTACGGCCGCAAGAAGTCGGTGTGCTGGCTTCACTGGGCGTCAGCCAAATTTCTGTCAATCGTCGCCCCAGAGTTGCCATTTTAGCCACCGGTGATGAGCTGCTTGAGGTTGATCAGCCCCTGCAACCCGGCAAAATTCGCAACAGTAACGGGTATACACAAGCCGCGCAAATCCTTGCTTTGGGCGCAGAACCTGTACAGTTGGGCATAGCTGGCGATACAGAAACGGCCGTGCGCCAAAAATTGCAGGCTGGCCTGGATGCAAACGTAGATCTGTTCATCAGTTCTGCTGGAGTTTCTGTCGGAGCATACGACGTGGTGAAAGCGGTGCTGGAACAAGAAGGCAATGTTGGCTTTTGGCGCGTGCGGATGCGCCCCGGAAAACCATTGGCCTATGGCACGTATCATGGTGTTCCCTACTTGGGATTGCCAGGTAACCCCGTGTCGGCCATGGTCTCGTTTGAACGCTTTGCCCGTGCTGCCATTCGCAAAATGGCGGGTCATACTCAACTAGAGCGGCCTACAATACAAGTGACGGTTCAGGATGAGATTGATTCAGACGGCCGTGAAAGCTATATTCGCGCCATTGTGTCCCCAACAGCAGAAGGATTCGTAGCCTCTTTAACGGGAGACCAGGGTTCTCATATCCTAACGTCGCTGGTAAAAGCCAACGCGCTTCTTATTCTGCCTGAAGGTAGAAAAAAGGTTGAACCAGGTAGCCAATTAAAAGCATGGATGCTCGATTGGCCCGAAACCGTTCTTTTATAGCCCCACCTCGCTGCAAAAAAAAGTCCCGAACTCCGGGACTTTACTTACTTTTCTATCCATTGTGCTGTACGTGCAATGTGCGGCTTAGAATATCTTCTTGCTGTTCTCTGCGTTTGCCACGTTTGCGCTTTTTCTTGCCCCCATGCTTTTTAATTCGCACAGGCATTTCTTCACCCATTGCCTGGCGCAAAGCTAACTCCATCGCGGTAGGCATATCTTCTTCAATCTCATCCTCAACTTGGTACACTTCTTGAGGAGTCGCTTCGTTTGTTGCACCTTCTGGCTTTTCTAGCAAATTTTTAATGCTCAAATCAATCCGACGTTTGCGCTTGCTAAATCCCAGTACCTGAACTTGAACCTCAGCGCCAACTGTTAAAACTTCGGAAGGATGTTTAACGTAGTTATGGCTCAGTTCGCTAATGTGAACCAACCCTTCGCGCTCTGCACCAATATCGATAAAAGCGCCGAAATTTTCCAAACGTTTAACAGAACCAGAGTATACCTGGCCTTTATCTAGCTCACTCCACTCAACATCTAGCGGTGGAATCATTGTGACCATAACCTGTTTCCGCTTGGGGTCTACCTTATCTACCCAAACCGAAACCTCATCGCCAACATTTAATACATCAGCAACGCGATTGATATGCTCAGTGCCCATCTGGGAAATGTGAATGAGCGCATTAGTGCCAATGCCTAAATCAATAAAAGCACCGTATAGCTCCAACCGGTTTACAGTGCCTTTAAGCTGCATTTTTGGTTTGAGATCGTTGATGCTAGTCGGCGTGACCTCTGGAGCAGCGGACTCCATTGTTTTCGTGGTTTCTTCACTCATGACAAGATTCTCCTACGCAAAGAACGGCAACCTGCCAATCCTGCGTTTTTTAATGTTAAATTTTCGTAGGTCGTTGGGGACAAATCACAGCAAATTTTGTAGAGTTATGCCCAAAAAAGTGTTTCGATCAATTATAACAAGCCTCAATGTCATGTCAAAAAGAGGCCATAAGCAAAAAACCCCGGTGAATTCGCTCACCGAGGCTCTGGAAAGACCTTGTACTAGAGAAATTTTTAGAAAACAGCGTCCTCAGCCACAGCACCATTGACAGACTCAACGCCTTCAAATTCGGTAGTGGGCAGGCCTGCTTCACGCCGAATGAGGAACTCTAGCTCGTCTAATATCTCTGGATTTTCTGCTAAAAAGACCTTTGCATTTTCGCGGCCTTGTCCAAGAAGCGTTTCGCCATAACGGAAGTAAGCGCCTCGCTTGTCTACCAAGTCAAACGCAACGGATAAATCTAGTACATCGCCGGTAAAAGAAATGCCTTCGTTATACATGATGTCGAATTCGCTTTCAGTGAAGGGGGCTGCTACTTTGTTTTTCTTCACTTTTACGCGGGTACGGTTGCCAATAACCTCACTTCCAGCCTTGATGGCTTGAATGCGGCGAATATCCAGCCGCACGGAGGCGTAAAACTTAAGCGCATTCCCCCCGCTGGTGGTTTCTGGGCTGCCGAACATCACGCCAATTTTGGAGCGAAGCTGATTGGTAAAAATAACGATGGTGTTGGTTTGTTTGATGACACCAGAAAGTTTGCGTAAAGCTTGGGACATGAGACGTGCTTGCAAACCAACGTGTGCGTCGCCCATTTCGCCTTCAATTTCGGCGCGAGGAACGAGGGCAGCGACGGAATCTACAACCACCACGTCCATCGTGCCAGAGCGGATGAGGGCTTCGGCAATTTCCAGGGCTTGCTCGCCAGTATCTGGCTGGGAAACGTACAGATCATCAATGTTGACGCCGATTTTTTCGGCGTAATTGGGATCGAGGGCATGTTCCATATCTACGAAGGCACAGATGCCGCCACGCCGTTGAGCTTCGGCAATGACGTGCTGGCAAAGGGTTGTTTTACCAGATGATTCCGGGCCATAGATTTCGATAACACGGCCACGGGGAAGTCCGCCGACGCCCAGGGCAATATCTAGTGAGAGGGAGCCAGTGGGGATTGTTTCTACTTGCAAGCTGTGGGCTTCGCCCAAGCGCATGATGGTGCCTTCACCAAACCGTTTGGTGATGGAGTCGAGGGTTTTTTCTAGGGTGCTGGTACGGCCGTCTCCATTTGCTGATTTCTTTGCCATGAGAACTCTCCTTTTGTTTCCAACGCAGCGTTAATGATGGCTGCTTGCAATAATGGGCAGCAGAAAAACTGCATTGGTTTATTGATATGGTTGGGGTAAGACAGAACAGAGTTTAGCACGAACGTTCTAATTCGTCAAGGTTGAATCTTAGTTTTTGAACATTTGTTCAAATTATTAACTTCAATGGCCCGATAGCTTAAATTATGCAGGCCGCTTGCGAATCAATCGGAGCAGTGCGGGAATTTCTTGGCCGCCAAGCAGCAAGTTGAGGGCAATGTAGCTGGCAACGGCAACAGAGCCGCCAACGAGTAAAAAGAGGAATGTGCTGCTGATGAATTGTTGCACGACGAGGATGAGTAGGGTGAGCACGGCCGTTCCTGCCAAAGCGCGCCCCAGAACCGGAAAAAGCGGCCGTATTGCCAGCTTATTGAGCCAAAATAGAACCGCTGATAGCAGCGTGAACGCCACCGTGCTGGCCAGTGCCAGCCCCACGACTCCCATGCTGCCTACAAACGCATACGCCAGTACCACATTCACCACCAGCCAGCCAAGATAGGCAAACATTGGGATGTGGGTGTTGTGCTGCGCGTAAAAAAGGCGAGCCACAATTTCCAGCGTCGCTTCTGTAACCAGGCGGACGCTAAACGCGAGCAAGACGCTGTAAACCAGCCGCGTGGAGCTGGCATCGAACACCTCGCCCTCCAGCAAAAACGTGATTGCTGGCTCGCCCAGCAGCACCATGAGGGCGGCGGCCGGGATGGTGAGGGTCCAGATGATGCTGAGGGCGTTTACGGCCGTTTCCCGCATCTGCTGAATCTGCCCTGAATTAAACAACTCTGCCAGCGTCGGGAAAATGACCAGGGCGATGGCCGTGCCAAACAACGTTTCTGGAAGCTGCATGAGGGCATAGCCGTAAAAGTAGCCAGAGGTGCTGCCCTCAGGCAGGCCAGACGTGAGGCGAATGATAAACAGATCAGCAAGCTGCACGGTGCCCAGCGTGATGATGCGCGGCCCCATCAGCCGCACAATCTCGCCTACGCCGCTGAGTTGCCACTGGAGCGCAGGCCAATACCCAATGCGGTATTTGATGAGCGCAGGCACCTGAATGAGAATGTGCAAAATTCCGCCAACTACGGTTCCCCAGGCCAAGCCTATAATGCCCAATTGCGGTACGAATAGATACAGTCCCACCACATAGCCAATGTCCAGTGCCAGTGGTGCCAGAGCAGGCAGAGCAAAATGTTGGTGGGCATTTAACATGCTGCTGAGCACACCGCTGATGCCAAAAATAGTGGTTTGGATGAGGATGATTCGCATGATGTCGGCGGTAAGCTGCTGGAGTTCCGGGGAGAAATCTGGCACCAGCAGGACGCGCGTGAGCCACGGGGCAATGACAGCACCTATGGCCGAAACCAGCCCCAGCAGCAAAATAACCAATGTCAGGATGGTATTGCCGAAGGAAACGGCCGTTTGCCGAGACTCATTGTTTAGCGTGTTTGAGTAAACAGGGATGAATGCTGCCGCCAACGAGCCGCCAGCAATCAGCACAAAAAAAAGCTCCGGTAGCTGGTTGGCCGCCGTAAACGCATCAAAATCTGGCGAGGTGCCAAACGCGCCAGCCACCAGCTGCAGCCGAACCAGGCCAGTGATCTTGCCCACTCCCAAGAAGAGAATGACCAACACAGAAGAGCGTAACAAATGGCGGGCGCGGTTCATGCGCGGATTGTATCTTTTCATGATGGAAGCGCAATTAGCCTGAGGATTCATCCGCAGGCTATAATGCGATCATGTTATCGATTATTCATGTTTATAAAGATTATTGGCCCATGATTGGCGGCATTGAAAATCACATAAAGGATTTGGCGGACGCTGAAGCCGCAATGGGTCATGACGTGACGGTTTTGGTAACAAATCCGGGCGGGCAGGCGGCGCGTGAGCAAATAAATGGCGTTCAGGTGATTCGCGCCGCACGGTTAGCAACGTTGGCTTCGACCCCCTTGAGCCTTACGTTTCCGTTCTTGCTAGCGCGACTGCGCCCAGACGTTACACATGTTCATTTCCCGTATCCGGTGGGAGAGATGAGCCAGTGGCTGCTTCGGTGGCAACGGCCGTACGTCATTGCCTACCATAGCGACGTGGTGAAGCAGCAGACAATTTTGCGTTTTTACAATCCGCTTTTGCGACGCGTGTTGGCAGGGGCGTCGCGCATTATCGTTGGTAGCGACAATTACGTGCAGAGTTCTCCGTATTTACGGCCGTTGGCCTCCAAATGTGCCATTGTTCCTTACGCGGTGGATTGGGAGCGATTTGCAGGAGGTGAACCGTTGTTCCCGGCAGACGGCCGTTTCACCCTGCTGTTCATGGGCCGACACCGCTACTACAAAGGCGGCGATGATCTAATTCGGGCGATGGCCCAATTACCTGCGGGGCTGCCTGTGCGTCTCTTATTTGGCGGAGATGGCCCCCTGCGCGGCGAGTGGGAATCATTGAGTCGCCGCTTGGGTGTGCAAGATAAAATCACATTCGTGGGGCATGTGAGCGATGAAACCTTGCCAAACTTCTATGCCAGCGGCGATCTGTTCGTGTTGCCTGCCAACAGCCGCGCTGAAGCGTTTGGCAAAGTGCTGCAAGAAGCGATGGCCGCTGGATTGCCTTGCCTGGCAACAGAGTTAGGCACTGGTACCTCGTTTGTGGTGCAGGATGGTGTGACTGGGCGGGTGGTGCCACCGCAGCAGCCAGAACTGTTGGCGGCAGCTATCTACGAGCTAGCCACCCAGCCGCAGCTTTGCCAGCAATTGGGTCAGGCAGGGCAGCAACGGGCCCAGCGTGAATTTAGCTTGGCGCAGATGGTAGAGAAAGTGCAGGCGGTGTATACGGCCGTTCAGACTAAACAGACCTGATAGGCCGTTTAATTTATAGTGGCGTGAGAATCATTATAGGGATTTCGCGGTCAGTTCTACCCTGATAAATATCATAACCTGAATATTGAGCATTGGCTGTGGCCCATGCTTGCTCTTTTTCTGCCCCCTCCGCTTCATGCGCCACATACGCAACTTCGCCGCGTCCCCGGATGAGGAGCGAGCAGTTTGGGTGCGCCCTGAGATTGTAATACCAGGCAGGATGCTTATGCCGACCCGCATTTGAAGCAACCAAAATATATTTTTCACCCATCGGAGTGGCTAGCAATGGGATTTCCCGTGGTTGGCCACTTTTAGCGCCAGTGCAGCTAAGTAAAACCCCATTATCACGAAAATCAGTTCCAAATCCCGTACTTAGATTGCCATTAGTCCACCGCATGAGCCTTTTATCAATTGGATTGAAAAGGGTCACAATCGCCCAGCCCCCCAGGCGCGTTTTGGCAAAACTATCAATCAGCCGATGGTAAATCTTCATGGTTTCCTCCATGTGGATTTGCATCCAAATTTAATCGTACAGAGCCACATTTTCCAACTCTTTGGCGCGGCGCGTGACGAATTCTTGCAGGGCGGTTTCGATGGCCGGATCGATTGGTGGCCGTTCATACGCTTTTAGCACAGATTGCCAGATTTTGTGGGCACGTTGGGCAGCATCTTTGCCGCCGGCTTCCTGCCAGGTACCAAAGTTGCGCCGGTCATGCAAGAAGTTGGGGTAAAAGGCTGTTTGGTACCGCGCTTGCGTGTGTGCTGTGCCAAAGTGATGGCCCGCTGGCCCGACTTCATCTATGGCGGATAGACCAAACGCATCTTCACTCCACTCAGGGCCATGCAGCATGTGCTGAATCATAGCCAAGTTTTCCACGTCCATGATGAATTTTTCCAGCGAGAAAACCAGCCCGGATTCGAGCCATCCGGCCGCATGATGTACCAGATTAGCATGGGCCAACACACAGGGCCACAATGACCATAAGGATTCAGACATTGCCTGGCCATCTGGCAGGTTGGCCGTGTTGAGGGAGCCGCTGCCACGGTAAGGCAAACCGTAATGCCGTGCTAGCTGCGCCCCAATGAAAAACGCCCAGGCACCCTCAGGTGTGCCAAAGGCTGGTGCACCGCTTCTCATGTCCACATTGGTGGTGAAGCCGCCATATATAGCTGGCGTGCCGGGGCGCACCAACTGTAAGAAGGCAATGCCTGCTAATGCTTCTGCGTTTTGTTGGGCAATGGCCGCTGCCATCGTGACCGGACTCATTGCTCCAGCCAGAATAAATGGGGTGATAACCAAAAATTGCCCGGCGCGGGCAAAGGTAATCATGCCGCCCAGCATTCGGTCATCGTAAACCAAGGGGCTGTTGGCATTGATGATGCCGCCAGTGACTGGGCCCAGCTCTGGCTGTAAATCTGGCCCAAAAAGGATTTTGGTCATTTCTAGCACATCGGTGGGGATGATACGGCCGTGTGACACCCCCATTAGCGGCTTATCAGACAAAATTGTCCCTTGAAAGTGTTGTACCAGATGCTTTTTATACACGGGAACGTCGTGCTGCACCACCACTTGCAGGGGTCCAAAGTGAATAACATTGGTCATTTGTATTAGCTTGGCAATGTTGATCCAGTCTGCCAGCAAGCCGGGGCGACGCCCGCGCTTGAGGTCGTGGGCAAATACGGTGCCCGCCGCCGAAAAGAAGTTGATTGCATTTTCCCCAATGAAGCGATTGCGAACTGGGTTTCGCGCCCGAAAGGTGAAGCTGCTAGGTGCTTGCGCCACCAGCTCGGTAATTAAGCCCCGGTCTAGCCAGACGTGCTGGGTTTTGTGGTCTACTTTGGCTCCAGCTGCTTCCCATAGGGCTATTGCTTCATCATCCAAAAAGCGAATGCCCGTGTTTTCTAGAATCTGCATCGAAGCATTGTGAATTTGTTCAATTTGGTCTGGCGTGGCAATTTGGTATGGGGGCCACGCGTTGCGGATTTCGGATTGGAAGGGAATGTCCAGGTAGGGATTGGTTTGTTGGCGTCTTTTGGGGCGGTTTCGTCGTCGGCTCATTCAGGCTGCTCCAAAAATGGGCGGCTGCTGGCGGCATCTATTTTGTAAGTTTGGCGAATTCTGGCTTTGATAGAGGCAGCTTCTTCCAAATGTGCCTGGGCTAACAAGGCTTGCGCTTCGGCTTGGAATTGTGGGTGCTGGTGGGCTAACGTATAAAAGCCGCTGTATACCCAGGCGCGTACAAATTTACTTTGCGCTTTTAGGCAGCTATGCAGGAATGGATGGATTGAGGAAAGGGCTGTTTCTGGCATCGGCCATTTGGGGAAGCATTGTAGCAGATGGAGCTTAGCATCCCACTGTGTTTGGCTGGGCAACTGGGCGTAAATTTGCTCAAGGATTTCTGGCGGCAACAGGTTGCCAGCGTCGGTGTGATATTTAAGCAGCCAGGTTGCCCCGCTTTGGGTACTTTCTGTGGCAATGAGTAGCAGCAGCACGGGAATGAAGTCTGGCGTTGCCGCTTGGCTTTGATAAATTTCTTCGAGGGGTGCGGCCGTTTTGCCATCCCAAGCAGCGATTTGTTGTTCCAGGGTCATGATGGTTGTGTCAGAAGGGGGCGTGTCACGTTCCGTTTCCTTTGGCGCGCTTCCGTTTTCGGCTGTGATATGTCAGCGCCAGGCTGATGCAGGCTTGCAAGGCATCCAGCGGCAGTGGGTCACGGGCGTCTAGCACGATCGCGCGGTTGCCATCGTAAGTTAGGGTGGGGCATTGCTGCCGGAAGGTGTCAATAAGGTTGGTTTGGCAATGAACGTAAAGCCCAATCTGGTTTTGGGTAACATCATGTGCATCCAGGCGGATGGTGGTGCCAGATTTGGGCTTCACGGTAAGGAAACTGGGCTGATTCCATTTGAGCGTTTCTACAATTTTGCCGACGCCTGGGGTGGAGACGGCCGTTTCCAGCACCAGTGCCCGTAACTCCCATAATTTGCCTTGTATGGGTTGGGGGTAGCGGTTGAAAACGGCCGTTACTTCTGTAAATTGAGTTAAGTTGCTTTTATCGTCCATAAAGCCATTGTATTAGCAATTGCTGACACCTGCTGTCAGATTACTCGGATGTTTTCCTGGAGCGACGGCCGATGAGAATGCCTGCACCTACCAATCCACCAACTAGAGCAGCGCCACCCAAACCCACAATCAAGCCATTGCTGAACCCCTCATCCTGCTGGGTGGGACGAGGAAGGCCACCGTCGTCATCATCGTCATTGCTGCTGCCGCTGTTGTTGCCAAACAGCGTGGAAAAGATGCCGCCGCCCGCTTCACGTTCGCAATCGTACTGCCCCCGCGTATCCGATAAATCATGAATGTTGAATACATTGGGCCGCTCTTCGTAGCGGAAAACTGGGTCTACCGTCATCTCTTCAGGCGAAATCACCGTATTGAGTCGCGTGAGGTAGCTGTGCTTGCCGGCCAGCTCTTGCAGCAGCGGATCGCTAAACTGTAGCTCGCTGGTTGGGGCCGCGTACTCCGTGATGAATGCCTGGCCGTCCATCTCGTCTGCTTTTTCCCCCATGAGGGTGCGGTAGTTGTGTCCGCCAAAAGTGAAAAAGGTGATTTCGTCATCATCAATCTCAAAGTGGCCGTAATTTTCAGGGACGGCCTGCTCTTCGGCGAAGAACCAGGTGAGGACGGCCATGTCTGGGTTGGCAGCAACGGCCGTTAATCGCAGCGGAATCATTGGATTTTCTGAAGGATAGGTGATCTTGATAGGCTGAATATCCTGCACGCCAAACTCTGGCTGTAGCCGCATGGCCATGAAGACAAATTCCTCTTCCACATACACATCAATCAGGGGAATCATCGGGTCTTCGACCACATATTGGTTGTCGCGCAGCCAATTTACCAGCGCATCCGGGTCTTCTGAGCCAATGACCACAAATTGGTAGGGGCCAACTTCGCCCTCGCTAAACACCTCCACGCCGCCACCGTCCTCGGCTGCTTCTGACAACACCACCATCTCATCCAGGGCGCAGTCTGGCAGGGGCGGCGGGATGTATTGGGGATTGGTCATGATTTCTAGCTCGCTGAAGGCATTTGCGGCCGTTTCTGGCACTTCCACAGCATCTGCTTCAATCGGCACAGGAATGGGCAAAATCCAGCTAAAATCAATATCAAAGCCAGTGTATTGAATTTGGATGATGGCGGAAATGGTGCCGTCGCCGTTGTCGGTGAAGATGATGCGCTCGGCGTTTTGGTCAATGGGGTTGGCCAGGCAGAACAAGCCGCCACAGGCAAACGTGGCGTTTGCCGTCGCCAAAAAAATCAGCAGCAAAGAGAGTGGCAGCAGAATGAGGAAACGTTTGAATCGCATAATTGCCTCCAGGGGTTGCACATGCAAAGAAGCAGATGTTCGGGTTTGGAGGCAATTATACCATTTTTAGCTTGGCAACGAATTTGCCAGCTATCTTAGGCGTTTGGCAATTTCAGTTTCTACTAGCGCGACCATCTGGTCAACCATGTCGTGATCATAGGCAAATTGAACGTTGGCGGTTTGGTAGAGGGCGGGCAGGGTTTGGGTGCCGCCCTGGGCTAATGCCCGCCGGTAATCTTCTACTGCTTTGGCTTGATCTTGCATGGCGTTACGCCAAATTTGCAAAGCACCTAGCTGCGCCAAGCCATACTCGATGTAGTAAAACGGGGCGCGGAAGATGTGCTGCTTGCGATGCCAACCTGTCACCAACATGTCTTCAAAGCCGCTAAAATCAATTTGAGGTACGTACATTTGCCACAATTCTTGCCATTTGGCGTCACAGTTAGCAGCAATTACGGCCTCATCAATATGCAGGTATGCCCAATGTTGGAAGGCATCCACAACGGCCATGTATGGCCAAAAAAGGATAATTTTTTCCAGGTGAGTGACAAACCAGCTATCCGCATCTTTCTGGGTGAAGAAGCTCTCGGCGAAGCCCCCTTCGCCATTTGTAGTGATGTACGGCACGGTGAGTAGCTCCATTGCCATGGAGGCAACTTCGTTGAACTCCATTGGGGAGCCTTTTTGCGGTTGATAAGGTAGTTTGTTGCGCTCGAAGTTATGGAAGGCGTGGCCTGCTTCGTGGAAGAGCGTGCGGATGTCTGAGCCGGTGCCGGTGCTGTTCATGAAGATGAACGGCCGTTCCGATGCCGGGTAGTTGGTGCAGTACGCGCCGGGTGCTTTGCCCTTGCGGTTGGGCATGTCCAGCAGATTTTCTTGGCACATGATGTCAAAATAGTTGCCCAGCACGGGATCTACTTGGCGGAAAATGGTGGCGGAGGTTTGGGCGAGTTCGTCGGTGTTGGTAAACGGCCGTAACGCTGGCAGTGCATACAAATAAACATCTGCCTTCATGTCCCAGGGGCGTAGCGTGTCTACCCCCAGCTTTTGCCGATACCGCTCATACACGCGGCTGGCGGCCGGAACCACCACGTCGGCAATGGCCTGATGGAAGGTGGCGGCATCCTCTGGCGTGTAGTCGAAGCGCTTCTTTTGCTGCCAGGTATAGGCGCGAAAATCAGAGAAGCCTGCATTTTGGGCGATTTGGTGCCGCTGCGGCACCAGCTCTGCCCACAGCGCATTGAGCGCCTCGCGGTCTTGCAGGCGACGGTTGGCAGCAAGCCGCCAGCCACGTTCACGCAGATTGCGGTCGGGGTCTTCTAGCTTGGCCGCGAGCTGAGTTAAGGTCACTTCTTCACCCTGCCACGGTACGGATTGTGAGCCGATGATGCGGTTGTACACTTGGCCGCGCTTCATCTGTTCGCTGATGAGCGGTATGTTCTCCTCGGTGAATAGTTCGGCGTCGGCACGCATATTACGCAGCGGGATGGCCATGCCTTCTGGCTCCAGATTGCTGGCCAGCAGACGGTTCTGTAAGACATTTTGCGCTTTTTGAGCGTGTGGGAAAATCTCGTCCAGAAAATGGTTCATAGCGGCTTCGGCCGTTTTGTCGTTTGTGTCTTGGGTGGTGGCCACGCGCAGGCGGGCGGCACGTTCAGACAGCAGGTCGGCGAGGCGGCTCCAGTCTAAAAGCCATTGATGGATGGTGTCGGGCGTTAACGGCCGTTCCTGCAAATCTGCATAAAACGGAGCTGTTTGCTGCCAAGACCAATGGTTGAATTCGTCAATTGTTTGGGGTAGGTGGGTAAACATACGCTCTCCATGGGGAAAAATTTAGAAGCATTCATAATTGCACATCACGCCCCAAGTAACAGACACAGTTTGCGGATGGCCGTCACAAACTGACCGGGCGTTTTGATGGCATAAGGAAATGCCTGTAGCAGAAATTAAAATGAGAATGAGCAGAATGGCTGTGAAAACCAACAAGAATTGTTGCCGAATCCAGTTTACGCGCATTTTCTCTTTTCCTCCTACAAAATAGCCGTAAATCAAGATATTTAATTGAAATAAATCATTTAAATAATTTTAAATAGGAGGAATAATATGGAGGAAGAAAAGATTTGTCAAGCTAATTATGCGTCTATGGGGAGTGCTTCACCGAAGGAACGGCCGTACCAAAGTAGGAAAATCATCAAGCCAAACGGGCCAGTCATTAGCGTAAAAGCAAGGGCGGGAATGCGTACCCAGGTGGGTGCGTTGAAGCGGTGGCATTGGCGGAAAATCCACGCACCCGTAAACAAGTCGAGCGCCAACATGTGTGCCCAGCCCGCCAATGCTCCCTGCGGGCTGCTAAGTCCACTGCGTACACCTTCCAGGCTCATGATGTCTAGCTTGGCTTCACTGCCGCTGCTTTGGTCTTGCCGCACGGCGTTGATTATTGCCAAAACGTAATGGGCAGCGGCAATGCCCAGCACGCTGCTGGAGCGGCTGGCGCGTTCAGTAAGGGAGTGGTTGGGCGCAAACATCATCGCCAGCCAAAGCGGCATGGGGAAGGTGTTGAGGTATTTAAAAAACGTTTCCATTAGGCCCTCCATAAAGATTGTTTGTCGAAACATTAGGTTGCCAGAGGCGAAGCGGCCGTCCCGCCCGACTTATTCGCTCGACCAAATTGGCCACCCGCATCCCGCCTAGCGTAACGCCCGCCGTAGATTGGCCGGGGAAGATGGAATCGCCTACCAGCCAAATATTTTCGATGCTAGTTGATGGCCCCCGTGCCTGCAAGATTGATTTTTGGGGAAATCCACCCACCATGCCAGACGGCCGTCGCGTAAAAAACTCAAATGTCACGGGCGTGCCCGGCAGGCAAAGCGTGATCGCATTCCGCAGGCCGGGCAACGCAGTTTCGGCAGCGGCGAGCAGCCGTTCAGCATATGCTTCGCGGCGGGCGTGGTAGGCGGCTTTGTCATTGTGGCGCAACTGCCACCAGGGAGCAACCGCCGTGTGGGTAGAGAGCGTGACGGCCTGCTGGCCAGTGGGGGCGCGGGTGCTGTCGTTTGAGTCAGAGATGGAGACGAATACTGAGTTGCCTTCGCCTAACGGCCGTTCTGCGTCCACAATAATTTGGTGGTGGCCGGCAGTTTTTGTGGGTAATCTTGCTGACTCGATGCCCAAATACAAAGTAAACGCACCCCAGGTTGCCTGTCGCTGGCGTACCTCACGCGCTAGTTTGGCTGGCGCGTTTTTGCCCAGCAAATCACGCAATGCCCACGGCGTGAGGTTGGCCAAAATGTTGTCAGCTTCCAGGTACAAACCTTTGTTGGTGCAGATGGCTTTGGCACGGCCGTTTTGCATCTCGATTTCGGTTACTTTTTGTCGGAACAGCACTTCGCCGCCATGTTGCCGAATCCAGTTCACCAGCGTGTCGGCTAGCGCACCAATGCCACCTTTTACATGATTCACGCCGCGTCGCGGCAAATCCAGTGCGGCACTGCCGTACAGCGCGTTCGCTTGCTCACTGGTGGTTTGGGCGGAGATGAGCAGTTGGGCATCCACAAAGGCGCGGAAGAGCGGATTGTCTGGGGGCATGAGGCTGCTAATCATGCGGTGCAAGTAGGGTAAAGTGTGTAGCGTCTTTGGGCGGACGGCGCGGGCCAGAGTGTAAATATCGTGTAGCGATTCTGGTGGCCAGGGAAACGGCCGTGACGACACATCCCAAGCAATATCAGCTAACATTTCCAGCCTTTGCCAAAACGATTCGGTGTCAGGGAAAGCCGCTTGCCGCTCGGCTTGCCACTGCTGGGGATCGGTCCATTGGGTAACGGAACGGCCGTCTGGCAAATGCACTATCCAGGCGGGATCAACGGGGTGGATGGGCCATTCCAGGCCGAGCTTCTCGGCAACCTGAGCGTGAGGGCCACCTGGGGCAAAGCCACCAGCCAATGTCGCCCCTGCGTCGAAGCGAAACTTCTTATGGTAAAAGGTGCCAGCACAGCCGCCAGGGTAGACGTGGGCTTCCAGCACGGTTATGCGATGCCCAGCTTTTAGCAGTAGGGCTCCAGCCGTTAGTCCACCAAGACCAGCACCAACAACGACGGTTTGGGGAGCCGGCATCGTTAAATCTCCTCTTTGTACGCTGGGGCGCTGAGTAGCTGGCGCACATGCCAGCGGGTGAGCAGTTTTCGGATGGTAAATAGACCCCATAGACCCGGTTTATTGAACAAAATGCGGGTGAGCAGCCCCACTAGACCGGGTTTGTGGCTGTATTGAATATGTTCGTGGACTTCAGTTTTGTTTAGGGAAACGGCCGTAAACCGATGTGTGTGTTGCCAATGAGCCAACGGCCCCTTGATCTGCATGTCGGTAAAGCCGTTGGGCGACACGTTAGAATGAACCGCCAGCCAGCGTAGCGGCAGCGGCCCAAGCCAAAGCGTAAATTGTGCTTCAGAGCCTTCATCTAGTGGTTCAAAGTGGTGAATCTGCACAAAGATAGGTGGTGGCGACAGTTTTTTTAGGATGCGAGCGTCATGGTGAAAGTTGGAAACGGCCGTTACCGGGGCGTCTACGGTGAATTTATAGTCAAATACAGGCATACATTAAAATTTAACCAATTGCACAGATATTGTCAAGGTATTTTCTGAAACCGGGCAATATTTGGCAGTGAAACTGTGCAAAGCCAATGCTAATGTATGAAAGTTAAAGAATTAAACCGGCAAAAACAATCTCCCCTGTCATGCCTGCGAAGGCAGGCATCCATTCCTGTAAAAGCATGGATTCCCATCTTCGCAGGAGCAACTGTGATAAAAGTCAAGAGCAAAAAGCGCATTTCGTTAAGCTGATATCCAAGCAGAGCCATCACGGACGATGGCATTCAAAATGGTTAACAATTTACGCATACAGGCCGTGAGAGCGACTTTGGGGAGTTTTCCTTTCGCAATCAAACGGTCATAAAAGGCTTTGAGAACCGGGTTATAACGAATGCCTGAAAGAGCAGCCATGTACAAAACAGAACGAACATCTGAACGTCCGCCAAAAATATGGCGTCGTCCGCGAGAACAGCCGCTGTCCCGATTGAAGGGAGCCAGGCCAACTAAGGCGGCGATTTTTTGTCGAGACAATGTACCCAATTCGGGCAATTCAGCCAGCAACGTAAAGGAGGTGACCTGGCCCACGCCGGGCACGCTTTCTAAACTGGTTCGTTTTTCGCGCCATTGGGCATTTTTGTTGATCCAATCATTGAGGTCTTCCTCAATTTCAGCTAATTCAGTAGCTAACCAATCCAGGTGCTTCTCCAAACGAGGCCGCAATTCTGGATTGACCGTGGTGTGCCGATTCTTCTCGGCTGTTTGCATATCGATCAGTTGGCGACGACGCGTGACCAATGCTTTGATGAGCTGCTGGTCTTGCGTCTTCAAAGTACGTACCTCTGGACGGACCGCCTGGGCAAAGCTGGCAATCATCTGGGCATCGATCTTGTCTGTCTTAGCTACTTGCCCTTTGGCACGAGCAAAGTTACGCACTCGTGTCGGGTTGACGACGACAATGGGCAGAGAGGCAGCGGCCAGTTCTGTAACCATAACTTGCTCGAATCCACCGCTGGCCTCAACCACTATCAAGGTGACAGCCGTTTTCGTTGACATTATTTCCACCAGGGTGGCGATACCGGTTGCGTCATTATCGTGTCGCAACACTTCTTCGATTCCCCACTGGGCTAAATCCAGGTGGTTTTTGGAAACGTCAATGCCAAAAAAGGTTTCTTCGGTTTGCTTTGCCATCAGGTACTCCTTTGTGACCCGCACTAGCAATGATACGGACTGCAATGTCCCAACAACTGTTCGGGTTCTCGCTGAATCTCTTGGCTCGGTGACCTGCGCTCCTGCGCGGCTGGTTGCCAATGACATCGGCCTACCAAGCTGGAGCAATCCTAACAAATGGTCGCTTTTTTGGCTGCTTGTTTTATCTTTTTCACGATGGGCCACATCTCCCGCACGGTTTCTTGCACCTAATGACAGTCGGCCTTTCGTCTTTGCTTTATCATACTAATGACAGGTGTAGATTAGTTGCTAATCCAGGTTAAAACGGAACGCGGTTGTCGCCGACGCGGCGGGTGAGGCGGCGTTCGTCCAGGTGCTCTAGCAGGGCGATGGCGTATTTGCGGCTGCTGTTTAGCAGATCGCGCACGCCTGCGGCGTTGAGGCTGCCTTTGGCGGCTAATTCGTCCAGCAGCCGCTGGATGAGCCGCTCGTAGGTGACCTGATCGTACACCACATCGGCCGAGATGGGGCGCAGCTTGCCTAAATCTACCAAAGCAAAGTAGACATCTTCGCCAACGGCCGTTTTGCTCTCCTTGACGCTTGGTGAATTGATCCCAACCCGGCTGAACTCCCGCAGCAATGTATCAATTTTTGCCTGCTGCGCCGTTGAAAAACGCACCTCATGCCCCGGCGCATGAACCAATGCCCCAGCCTCGGTCAGCAACTGGTCGGTGGCTGCCTGAGCCATGAGCGGGTTGAAGACGATGGCTTTGAGCTTGAGGCGGCTGCGTAGCTCCTCGCGGGAGATGCCCAGCCGCAGCGGGTAATTTTTGTGGAAGTCGGCCACCAGTTTGGTAAGCTGGCTCACCAGCGCTTGCCAGCCCGCCTGAGAGATGATCTGCTTTTCTAGCTGAACCGCTTGGCCGCTTTCTACCAGTTTGGTTAGGGCAGATAAGGCCGTTTCCTTATCCAACCCTACCGTCTGCAACAAATTCTGCTCCGACGTGGGTTCCAATCGCCGAATGGTTTGCAAAAGCAGCTCCACCGGTGTACCCTGCGACAATGTTTTGAGTCGTTCTACTGTATCTGGGCGGAAGCGACGATGACGGCGACCCGGATGCGGGTCCAGCACGCACCCACCGCCGATGGTTTCACCAGGAGACGGCCGTCTCAAAATAAAGCGATCTCCCCGCGTAATCGCAACTGGCTCCACGGTGGCCAGTTGCAGCCACCCTTCTTGCCCCGGCTCGATGCGCTCGCTGCCCAACACGCGCACCCGCGCTTGTAGCTCTGCCGCGCCGACAAACAGTTTAACGGCCGTGTTGTGCTTGAGTGGCTGAGTAGCATCTGGCAAATGGCGGTAGGCGGCATCGAACAAAATAGTATGGCCGATAACGCCGGGTGCAGCCACGATGTGGCCCCGCGCCAGATCGTCTTTGTCAATGCCCGTCAGGTTGATGGCCACACGGCTGCCTGGGCGGGCAACGTCCAGCTTGGTTTTGTGGGTTTGCAGGCCGCGTATGCGCCCTTTTAGCCCGGTTGGCTGAATTTCTACCGTGTCGCCAATTTGGAAACGGCCGTCTATCAACGTGCCCGTCACCACCGTACCAAAGCCGGCCAGAGTGAAAATGCGGTCAATGGGGAGTCTAGGACGGCCGTTGTCTGGTCTTGGTGGTGATGCAGCTAACTTCTCCCACAAAATCTGCTTTAGCTCGGCCACACCATCACCCGACTTGGCCGAAACGGGGATAATAGGCGCGTCGGCCAAAGCTGTGCCTTGCAACGCCTCACTCACGTCCAGCGTTACCAGCTCCAACCAATCCGGATCGTCTGCCACCAAATCAGTTTTGGTGAGTGCCACCACGCCCCCGCGCACCTCCAGTAAATCCAAAATAGCCAGATGCTCCCGCGTTTGCGGCATTACCCCTTCATCGGCGGCCACCACAAACAAAGCCACATCAATGCCACCCACGCCCGCCAACATGTTCTCAATAAAGTCACGATGCCCCGGTACATCAACCACGCCCACTTCGGCCTGGGTCTCGCCATCGCCAAGCTGGAGCCAAGCAAAACCGAGGTCAATCGTCATTTCGCGGGCTTTTTCTTCTGCTAAACGGTCGGGGTCAATGCCGGTGAGGGCCTGTACAAGGGTAGATTTGCCGTGGTCTACATGCCCGGCGGTGCCAATTACATACATTTAGGAATATTTTGGGATTGGCCACAGAGAACACAGAGGAAAAAGAGAATTTTCTCAAAAATCTCTGTGCCCTCTGTGGCAAAAAATTTAGTCGAACTCTTCACGCACGGGTACCAGCGCAGGCTGGCGGCGGCGGTTGGGGTTTTGCTGGATTGCTTTCTCCACTTCTTCCAGCCACATGCGCGGGAACTGCTTGAGCGCATCGGCCTGGGCTGTTTGCACCCGCCAGAGCAAATCTTTTTCCTGCTCTAGCTTGGTCAGCTTCTCTTCGATCAGGTCAATCAATTCGCGGATTTCTCGCTCATGGCGGTTTACGGTATTCCAGCGTTGTTCAGTGTCAACAGCCTGGCTTTTCCAGCGTTTGTCGTTTTCATGCCGAAAATCATCCCAGCGGGATTGCAGTCGGCTGGTTTCCACGCGCAAAATTTCAGATGCTTCTCTTTGCTGCTTTTCCAACTCTTCTTGCCAGTTGCTCAGCGTTTGTACGGCCATTTTTGCTTCTTTGTACATATCAGAGAATTTTACAAACTCTTTGTTGAAGTGATCAATCGTATCTTGCTGTTCTTCTAGCACGCGCCGCCAACCTTCTAGCCGCTGGTTGCGCTCATACTCCCCGATTTGGATTTGCTCCATCCAATTTTTGGTGCTTTCTTGCACCTGGTTTTGCTTGTCTGTAATGCCCTGCATAGTAGATTCCAGCCGCAAGATGGCGCTGTTGGCGGTGTCCAGGCGGCTGTAGATGTGCTCCCAGCGCTTGTTGATTTCTACAATGTCGGTTTGCAGATCAGAAATGTTACGATTATTGTGTTTCTCTTTTTCTTCCAGGAAGGCAAAATTACTGTCCCCGTTTTCCAGCCGATTCTTTAGGTTATCAAGCTGGGTTTTTTGTTGTCCGATAAGGTTCGCCAGACGGGATTCTTCTGCGACACGCAGTTCCATCTCGTTTTGCAGTTGGGGAACTTGGCCAATATCTTTACGAAGTTCGGCCGCCTCGCGGGCGTTGGCCTCTTGCTCTACCCGCCGCAGCCTGTCCATTTCAGCCTCCGATTGGATGCGCCGCTGATCGTACTGTTCGATGAGCTGAACCACTTCATCCTTGAATTGGGCGAGTTGTAGGTCAATTTTGGGAATACGGCCGATTTGCGCCGTGGTGCTAGAAAGTTGACGCTCTAAATCCTGGATGCGCTGCTCGCGCCCAGCGATTTCCCGTTCCTGAAGGACGAGCTTTTGCTCCAGTTCTGTAATTTTGCGCGTCTGCTTGCGCCGCTCTTCATCTAGCCAATCGAGTCGGCTTTGCAAATCTTTGATGGCCTGTTCGGTGGCTGCGGTGGTGCCGTTGGTTGCCATAGCTGTTCTCCTGGACTTAAATTTATCCACAGATTACGCAGATTGCATAAGTTTCTTTTGCTGCCCGTGCGTAAAACATTATAACTTGGGCGGGGCAAGTGGGCGAGTTGGGGGGACCCGTATTCAGTAAACAGTAATCCGTAAACAGTGACCCGTCCTGAAGATAGTTGGTGTTTTACTGATGGCTGACCTACTGATTACCGATCACTGGTAGTATAATCCCGCCATGCACATCGGAATTGACGTTCGCCTGCCGTTTTACCAGATGGGGGGCATTAGCCAATATGTTTTGCATTTGTTGCCCGCGCTGGCGGCGTTGGATACCGAGAATCGGTATTCGTTGTTTCACATGGGGCGAGACGGCCGTTCGCATACCCCATCTTCTGCTAATTTCCAGCGCAAAAATGTGGTCACCCCTTGCCATCATAAGCTAGAACGGTGGACGCTGGGGCTAGAGCTGCTGCCGCACCGCCTGGACGTGCTGCATAGCTCCGATTTTATCCCGCCGCAGTGGGGTGGGCGGCGCAAAGTGATCACCATACATGATTTGAACTTCATCTTTTACCCTCAATTTCTAACGCGGGAGAGCATGGCGTATTACGCAGACCAAATTGAGCGGGCGGTGCAGGTGGCCGACCATATTTCAGCCGACAGCCACGCCACGCGGCATGATTTGATTGAGCAACTGCGGGTGCCGCCAGAGAAGATTACGACGGTGCATTTGGCGGCAAATCCTTTGTACGAGCGGGTGTATGAAGAAACGGCCGTTACAAGCACCCTCCAAAAGCACAACCTCCCCCGCGACTTCATTTTATTTGTGGGAACGCTTGAGCCACGCAAAAACCTACCCTTCCTCATTCGCGCCTACAATGCGCTGCTGCAAGAGGGCAAAATTGACGTGCCGCTGGTTTTAGTGGGCGGCAAGGGTTGGCTATATGAAGAAGTGTTCACCACAATTGATGAGCTCGGTTTGCATGAAAATGTGCGCCACTTGACCGGTATTTTTGATGAGCAGTTAGCCCATCTTTACCACGCTTCCGGGGTGCTGGTGACGCCATCCCATTACGAAGGGTTTGGCCTGCCTGCGCTGGAAGCGATGCACTGCGGCTGCCCAGTCATTGTCAGCAATCGCGGATCGCTGCCAGAGGTGGCTGGCGAGGCGGGGATGCAGTTGCCGCTAGACGATGAGGCCACCTGGACCGACGCCTTGCGCCATGTCCTCACCGATTCTGACCTGCGCCAGAAGATGATTGCGCGGGGCTATGCCCAGGCGAAAACGTTTAGTTGGCAAAAAGCAGCCAAAATGACATTGGGGATTTATGAATCGGTAATTTAACCACGGAGAGCGCGGAGAGCGCGGAGAAGATAAAAAACTCCGCGCCCTTCGCGCCTCTGCGGTAAAATGCTTATGAAAATTTTACTGCTGACGCCACAATTACCGTACCCGCCACACCAGGGCACAAGTTTGCGAAATTTCCACATTATTCGCGGACTGGCGCAGGCCTGTGAGGTTTCGTTGCTGAGTTTTTTAGAGCCTGGGCAGACGATTGAGGCAGAAAAAATTGCGCCATTGGCCAAATTGTGCCAGCGGATTGAGACGGTGCCTGTGCCGCAGCGCACGACAGGCAAACGGTTGCAGCAGTTGCTTGCCACCCGCCGCCCAGATATGGCGCATCGGCTGTTTAGCCAGGCGTTTAACGTGCGGCTGCTGCAAATGTTCCAGGCTGATGATTTTGACATTGTGCAGATCGAGGGGATTGAAATGGCTCGCTATTTGCCGGTGATTCGCCAAGGTAGCCCGCGCAGCAAAATCGTTTTTGATGATCACAATGCCGAAACTGAATTACAGCGGCGCAATTTTTTGACCGATTTGCGCCAGCCACGCCGCTGGGTGGCCGCAGCATATTCGGCAGAGCAAGTGCGGCGGCTGCGTAAATTTGAGCGGTGGGTGTGCCAGCAGGCAGATTGGGTTACGGCCGTTTCTTACCCCGACAAGGCTCAACTGGAAAAATTGACTGGCGGTAAAACGCCTATCACCGTCATCCCTAACAGCCTGGATGTGCAGCAGTTCCAGCTTGAGGCGGCGGAAGCGATTCACAGCGACATTGTGTTTAGCGGCAAGATGGATTACCGTCCGAATGTAGATGCAGTGCTCTGGTTTTTGGATGAGGTATGGCCCAAAATTCGGCAGGAACGGCCGTCTACCACCTTCACTATCGTCGGGCAAAAGCCACATGCCCGGTTGGCGCGGCTAAAAAATGAGCCGGGCATCACGCTCACCGGATGGGTAGAGCGAGTAGAATCGTATCTGGTGGGGGCAAAGGTGTTCATTCTACCATTTCGCGTAGGTAGCGGCACGCGGCTCAAGCTAATTGAGGCGATGGCGGCGGGCAAGGCGTTGGTGAGTACGGCCGTTGGCGCAGAAGGTTTCCCAGTGCAGCACGATCGTGAGTTGATGTTGGTAGATGAAAGCGGGGGGTTTGGAACGGCCGTTTTGCATTTGCTAGAGAATCCAGATGAGAGAAAGCGACTGGGGCAGACCGCCCAACAATTTGCCCAACAGTACGATTGGCGCGTTGTTGTGCCAAAGTTTTTAGAGGGGTACGGCCGTCTGCTTGCATAATTGATGATAATTAACCGGACAAATCTTCAGCCCACTTTAGCAAATTGCTTTGGACTTCCCAATCGAGACGGCGGCCGGCATTTACATTTAACGATTTATCAATGACAAAATACCGAGAATGAATCCCAATTACAGAGAGCATCTGACTACTTTTTGTCGAGCCTAAGATTGGGCTGCCGCTATTGCCGTCAAAAGTTGAGGCATTGTGAAAGAGGAGCGGGTCTTCAAAACTGCCATTTTTAAGCTCGCCAGGCGCTCGCCACAATTCATCGCAGGTTCGGCTCTTGTCTCCAGGGTACCCTTCTAGAACGATCTTTCTATCTGAGATTTGGGCATCAAATTCCAGTGGCATGGGTATAAGTGATTCATCTTGCTTGTTTATTTTTGCCAAAGCATAATCATACAAGAAGTAATTGTTTGTCGTCCCGTTGCTAAACTCCTCAGGAAAGCGCCAATTAGTGATTGTGAAGTTCCCTAACAGACTCATACTGCCGGACAAATTGTTTAATCCTAAACTGAAATTGGCTTTTAATGCTTTTTTATTTGTGGACCGATCGTAGAAATTGTGGGCCACAGTTAAGATGAAAGGTTCCTCACTCATCTCTACTAAAAAACCTGTTCCAAAGCCAACATGCCTCTCATCCCACCAAGCTGTAATTTGGCCAATCGAGTAAGAAGGGAAAACCTTTACATTTTGAACTTGTTTACGAAGCTTATCTGTTTCAGGAAAAACGACTTGGGTGCCGTTTTGATATTGATTATTTCGGATATTGCTTTTGGCAACTTGAGATTTATGGGTCATTTCTTAGATCCTCAGGACAAACATGAACCCGACAGGTTTTTGAAAGAGGGAGCTTGCCAGGTCTCATGCTAAACTTGTGTGGTGGAATCTTAGTGCTTTGTTGACTAGGATTCTGTCGGTTGCCATTCCGAGTGAGACGAGAAACCTGACAAGGGGCAGCAGAAAGAATTCTCGTCTCAGCTCGAAATAGCACGGACTCTAATCAACTTAGCAGCGCTCTAATGAATGGGCGACAAAACTTTTGTTAAGTCATGCTCTACCTCAAACTCGCCTTTAAAGAAGGTGTTTGCCTTATCGATTTGGGCCTTACGTTTGCTGCTGATAAATGCCCGGAATTCTTCATAGATTTCTTTATCTTCGAGGGCTTTATAATCGAATAAGGATGTGGTTTCCTGATAATCGAAATTGACCTCTATTTTTTCATAAGAGGCACAAGCAATAGTCAGTTTCCAATTCGATCTATCAAAATGAATCTGATACATTTTGATTTTAGGTAAATAGACAATTTGGTCCCCTACTTTTAAGACCTCAGAAACTACACAGACCGTAACAGTATTGTATGAATCATCGTTATCTTCCACGCCAAAACGAATCGCGTCACCCTGAGTGCTAAGGAATTTCCGGAAGCTTGCTAATGCGTCTCCTTGTTGAGAAACAACGTCCATAATGAACTCGATGAAACTAGTAGCAATTTCAACGCCTTCCATATTTCGTGAATATGTTTTGCTTTCCAGTTTGGATGGCCCCATGAGCGGCAAATAACCGAGAACCTCATGCCATAGCGCAGGGTCTTTTTTCATCTCGGGATTCTTGTTGTCTGCTGCCAGCTTATTTATATGGGCGGTGGCAATAGAGGTTAAGGCGATGAGGTCTTCACTGTTTTCAACAATCTTTTTCTCTACATCGGGGTCGCCAACCAACTCCGAGGCAATGATAAATTGAACCAGGCCATCTTTATCTACATAGTTGACCGTTTCATCATTGTCAAAATCATCTTCAAAATACTGATTAGCTATCTGCAACTGCTTAAGGTATTGTGTGCGACTCATTTTTATTCTCCTTAATAAATATTGTGGCACTGCGGTGACGCTGTGCCTTGTTGAAGTTGTTGTAAGGAGCGTATTTGAAAATTGTGACCAATTCGTGACCAGTTCAGGCTGTGCTGGGTAAATTTTGCTCCGATACACGGCCGTTCACCATTGTCAGACAGAATGAAATCGGGTATTTTGAGCTTAGCTCCTATTTTGATATGGCGAATCAGTTGAAATCCATGAATCACCTTGACGTTAACTTTTTGGGAACATTCCAAATTTATTTAAACGGCGACTTTGTCTCTAATTTCCGCTCGGCCAAAGTTCAGGCTTTATTTTGTTATTTGCTGGTGGAGGGGAGGCCAGTTTCCAGAGCCACTTTGCGAGAATTTTTTTGGTCTGAACAGCCCCAGGAGTTGGCAAACGCCAATTTAAGACAATCGCTATCCCGCTTACAAAAAGCAATTAAAAACAAGGCTGGCGATGAGCCTTTTTTATTGGTTGGGCGTGAATTTGTGGAGATGAATCAGGCGAGTTCGTACTGGGTTGATGTTCATACGTTTGAGACGCTTTTGGGGGCCTGTGAGGAACACGGCCGTTTCCCAAATTTATATTGCGGACAGTGCCATCACCACCTGGAACAGGCTGCGGCACTGTATCAAGGGGATTTCTTAGCAACCTTCTTCCTGAAAGATTCTCCGCAGTTTGATGCCTGGCAAAACCGTAAAAGAGAAGCTTTGCACCGTGCTGCTTTGGAGACCCTGACATTTTTAGCCAAGCGTCTTGAGACCAGAGGGGATTATCCGCAGGCAATTGACACCCTCGACAGATTGCTCCAGCTAGAACCGTGGCAAGAAGCGACCCATTTTAAGAAGATTAGATTGTTGGCTCGCTTGGGGAGGCGCGTCGAGGCAATGCAGCAGTACAAAATGTGTTGCACAATTTTGGCAGACGAATTTGGTCTGTTCCCTGGTGCTGAGCTGCAAAGATTGGTGGAATCAATTCGGCAGGCACCGGAAAAACGGCCGTCTAATCTTCCCCTCAGTAAGCACCCACACTTTATTAACCGTGAAGAATGTATTGAGCAAATCAACCAATATCTTTTTGATCCGGCACGACGGCTAATTTCAATCATTGGACCCGGCGGCATCGGCAAAACGGCCGTTGCCCTTGAAATTGGGCAGGCATTGGTTGCCAAACACTTGGGGCCATTTACGCACGGGGTCTTTTTTGTGCAATGTTTGCCAAACCCAAATGCGGAACGCTTTGTTTCTGTAGAAACCTTAAACGCCGCCATTGCTGCTGTCTGTGAAATCACGCTAACAAATGAAAAAAATATCGCCGACCAAATAACAGATGCGCTGAAAGAAAAAGAGCTCCTGCTCATTATTGATGAAGGAGAATTTTTAGACCCGGAAGCACGCGCCAACCTGACAACGATTATTCGGCAGACAACGGCCGTAAAAATAGTAAGCACATCCCGTGAAAAGCTGAACCTCGTTGCAGAATGGAGTTACCGATTGGAAGGATTATCGTTTCCGCCAGCCGTAACCCGGCAAATGACTTCCCCGCAAAAAGAGACGACCCGCCAAGATATTAGCAAGATCAAGCAGTATGAAGCCATCAAACTGTTCCAGGTTAAAGCACAGCAAAACGATCCTACCTTTATCATTCGGTCTAGGGAAGAGGCAACGGCCGTAACGCAAATTGTGCAAATGGTTGAGGGATTCCCCCTGGGTGTTGAGCTGGCGGCCGCCTGGGTCAATATTATCCTGCCGCAAACAATTGCTTTAGAACTTAGCAACAGTGGCAAAATATTAGCTTCAGAACAAATAGACTTGCCGGCAAAACATCGCAATATGTTTGCCGTTTTTGAATGGTCTTGGCAACAACTGTCTGAAGAGGAAAAAAAGCTGCTAAAAAGGCTTACTATTTTCCACGGTGGCTTCAATTTTGAGGCAGCAAAAGAAGTTGCTGGGGCCTCATTGCCCATGCTTTCAAGGTTGTCAAACAAATCGTGGTTACAAAAAAAACAAACCCCCATATCCGCACGCTACCGCTTACACACCTTGATACACCAATATTTGGTTGAAACAAAAGTGTCACAAGAACAGCTCGGTTTGGGCAAAAGACACAGTGCTTATTTTGCCAACTATTTGGCAACAATTGAACCCTATGGAACCGGCATTGAGGTGAAGAAGAGCAGCGACTTAATAAAGCAAGACATAGAGAATATTCGGGCAGGCTGGAATTGGGCGGTTAAACAGTCGGAGCTCTCGCTTTTGAGTCACTATTTAGAACCACTCTATCACTTTTATGCCACACAATCCTGGTGGCATGAAGGCTTGATCATGTTTCAGAAGGCGACGTTACTTTTGAAGCAAGAGCAAAATAGAAGCAGGCTGTCGTCGCCACAACTGCACTTTTTTGCTCAATTATTTACTCGATTTAGCGAATTTTGCCAGGCGTTAGGGGATATTGAGCATGCTGAACTCGTGCTAAAAGATAGCACCCAACTGAACGTATTGCTGGAGGAGCCTGGTGAATATGCGCTGCTGAATAAAAAGCTGGGCATGATTGCCCATCGGCGGGGTCATTTTGCCCTTGCTGAAGATCATTTGCAGATTACTATTTCTGTTTTAGAAGAAAGCAAACCGCGTTCTGAGGACTTGGCACATGCTTACATGTCGCTGGGAGCCATTTTAAGAGACAGCGATGATAAAGAGGGAGCACGCGATTTATTTGCCAAAAGTGTCTCCATTTATAAAGCGTGTGGCTCTCCCTGGGGCATTGCTCATGCTACCAGATTACTGGCGAATATCACGTTTCAGCTTGATGATATTTCTGAGGCCAAAGAACATCACCAAGAAAGCATGGCTCTGTTTAAGCAAATTGATAATGAGCTGGGGATTGGTTTAAATCTAATTGGTTTGGGCCAGATTGCAGCAAAGGAGGGTGATGGGGAAACGGCCGTTACCCACCTGCAGCAAGGGTTACAGATTTGTCGGCAAGTTGATGACCAAACTGGCGTCGCCATGGCCCTACTACAGTTAGGCGAGTTGATGATAGCCCAAGAAGCGTGGCACGCAGCTAGAAAATACCTGCAAGACTGCTTTGATTTGGCTGTTCGACTCCAGGCAACGCCCATCATTTTGCAACTTCTTTTTAATATTGCTCTGGTTTTGTTAAAATCTCAGGTAAGCAACGTGATTGATGCTAAGGTTAGTCAATTGTGGCTGGCAATTATCAATCACCCCCTGTGTGTTCCAAGTTTAAAAGCGAAAACCGAACGCCTGTTAGATCAACACAATCTGAAACCAACAATAGAACCCGTTCAATCAATTAAACAGATAAGGCAGCTCGTTGAAGCCTCACTAAGTTATCTGCCACCATAAGGAGTTGTTATGAAACCCGTTACCTCGAGCAATTTGCAAGCCTTTTTTGCCCTGTTGGGTAGTAATGATCAACGATTTGAGCAATTTCTGGCCGATCCAGTTACAGTCATTCGCAATTCAGATCTATCCAACGAAGATAAATTTTTTCTCCTCACGCTAGGCCCGGCCAACAGCAATAATCGGATTGCGTATAGCTTCAACTTTCCACCAGACAAGCTGACGCCGGGGTATAACGAGAATGGTGAGCAGGTTTTCCACATTTCTGGCAATCAGTTTAACATTCAAAAGGGAGATAGAGTTCTATTGCCGCATGTTATTGAAGGCTCTATAAATTTGAGTACTTTTGAAATGAACCTGGACGTGAAGCATGGGGTCATTGAGAAATCCGACGAACCGGAAAGCGACGCAGTTGACATTCAACCAGATACAAGCGTTGTACACACGTTTTCTTTTAACAAAAACAATATCCGTCTGTTGAACGGTGATTTTGTGGTGGTTGGCACACAGAATAATATTGATGTTAGGCGGGAAGCTGTTGACCAAGTAACGCAGGCAGATGAAAGAGGGGAGGTGCCTTTTCATCACATTAACGGCGTTTTTGATGAAAAAAAGAGGCAGCTATCTATCAATGTTTTTCTGGATAACCCGGAAGCTTAATGACAAAAAGTGGCTCGTTGGTGGTGGTTGGATCGGGGATTAAATTCCCTTCGCATATGACAACTGAGGCTCAATTGTGCATTGAACGAGCCGATAAGTTGTTTTTTCTCACGTCGAGTGAGGCTGCCGAACAGTGGCTTGTTGAACGCAATGCAGCCGGGGAATCTTTAGACCGATTTTATGCGAAGGGGAAGCGTAGGATTGATACTTATTTGGAGATGGTGGCGCATGTGCTAACGGCCGTTTACGCGGGTAATCATGTGTGTGTACTGTTCTACGGTCACCCTGGCATCTTCGTTTGGCCGTCGCATGAGCTAATTAGGCAAGCGCGTGCGGCTGGTTTCCCGACCGTGATGCTGCCCGGAATTTCTGCCGAGGATTGCTTGTTCGCCGATTTAGGGATTGATCCGGCGCGTGAAGGGTGCCAAAGTTATGAAGCGACGGACTTTCTGGTACGCAATCGCCAGATAGACACGTCGGCTGGTTTGGTACTTTGGCAAGTTGGCGTAGTGGGTAATCTGACCCCGCCAACGCCTGGTGCGGTTCCTAGCCTACCACTGTTGAAAAATGCCTTGTTGTTATTATATGATCCCACCCATCTGGTTTACATTTATGAAGCAGCCCAAGTGCAAAACCAGGCATCTACTGTGCAATGTGTGGCTTTGGCCGACCTGAATGAAACGTTAGTAACGGCCGTTTCCACCCTTTACATCCCACCGGCCCAACCTGCACAAATAAATTTGGATATGCTGCAAAAATTGGGTCTCTCAATAGACGATATTCAATTTTCTGAAACTTCTGGCTGACGGCAGCGAGGGACTTTGTTTCTAAAATTCAATTTGAGAGGGAGGGACACCAAAAGCGTCTCGGAACGCCTGGGTAAAGTGGCTGTGGTTTTTGTAGCCAACGGCTAAAGCCAGCCCGCTGAGGTTGTTTTGGTACTCAGGGAGCCATTCCAGCGCGGTGCGGAGCCGGAGCTGTTCTAAATAACTGTGAATCGTTTTGCCAGTTATCTGGCGAAAGACGCGGCACAAATGAAATGAGGATGTGTGGAGCTGCTGGGCGAGCTGCGCCAAAGTTACGGGAGTGTGCAACTGCTTGATCAGCAGCTTTTGGGTTTCCACAACTAAATCTTGATGGCTGCGTTGCGTCGTTTTTCTTTTGGGCGTTTTTTCTTGGCGATATTGGTAACTTTCAGCGATGATCCCATCGAGCAAATGGAGCAGCATCTCATCAAGCCACAAGCTGTCGCGCTGTTTGGCTGTTAACAGGTGATGCACAATTCGCCGCTGGTGCAAAAGCGTGCGTGCGGAAATGAGGATGTGACTGTGGCGAAACGGCCGTAGCTCCATTTCACCAGCTTGGGGATCATACCGCTGAATCACCTCAGCCAGCAGGCGGGGGCTGAACTTGAACCATTCGCACCAATCGCCCGTCTCAGAAAGTTTTTTACGATGATATTCCTGCCCATGATTGTAGAACGCAACCATATTGGGTGAAGCGACAACCGTTTCTTGCCCCAACATGTGTAGCTCAACGGCCGTTCGTGGAAAAGTGATCATATTGTGCCCGGCAAAGTGAGCGGGTTTATAAAAGAGAGGATGCTTTGCGGAGCAGCGAAATATGCCAAGCCACGCCCGATCGCCAATGTAAAGGCATTTTTCTATAGGCTCACGGTTATCAAAGTTATGCTTGACCACAAAAAGAGTGTAGCCAACTGTTTTTCCTGCGTCAAAGTCAGGCGAGTGGCTCATTCATTTAGCAGCGGTTCCTCCAGAGTGGCGACAAACACCTCTGTGTTATTGCCGCGCCCCAGCTCCACGTAAACAAAATAGGTTCCCTGAGCATAAGCCAGTTCTGCATACCAAATGTCGTTGCCGCTAGGATTGACCTCAGTTGGCGAGAAGATGGCTTTGCTAGACCGAGCCCATTCAAGGCCATCCTGACTGATCGCAATGCCATGACGATTGTGTACGGGCGTGGTTGCGACGTTGATGGCGCTAGCATAAAGCATTACCCAGCCGTCTGGCGTTTGCTGAACGTGTGGCTGGAAGACGTGGGTTCTGTCCCAACCGCTGCCGCTGCCGCGAAATATCGGGTCACTGCTTTGGAATGGCTCGTCTACGGTGGCAGGATCGTCAAATTTGACCCAGTTTCGACCATCTTCCGAGATGGCACGGCCGATGGCAGAGCTGTTGCTGCCGTAGCCGGCGTAGAACATCACGTAGCCGTCTTCGGTTTGGACTACGCTTGGTGAGCGCACGGCCGTTTCATCCCAACTAGCCTCATCGCCCGGTGCCAAGATTGGCTCCTCAACAACTGTCCAGGGGCCAAGCGGGTTTGTGGCGGTGGCCACGCCAATGCTGCCTTCAGATTCGGGCCAGGTGCGGTCATCCCACGTATAAAAATAGAGGTGCCAGACGCCGTCTTCCTGTACGATGGCACTGGACGCCAGGGCTGCCACTCCTGCAAACGGCACGTCATTACTTTTTAGCACGGGGTCATCCTGAACCCGCGTCCAGTTGATGCCATCGTTTGACGTTGAATAAACAATATCTACAGAGGCAGGCCAGCCGGTAAAGGCGTTGTGGAACATGTGGAATTGGCCATTATGAAAAACAACGGCTCCAGGGTCGGTAAATTGCTTGCCGTCTCGCGTCACGGCGGGCTCCTCGCCGTAAATGGTGAAGCGATCTTCTAATGAGAAGCGGGAGATGGGAACGGTCGTTGCCGTCGGCGCAAGTGTGGTGGTGGCAGTGGGTTCAGGGGTGTCGGTTGGCAGGGGCGTGTTTGTGGCCGTTGCGGTTGGAATCGGAGTGCTGGTGGGTTGTAGCGTTGGTTCCAGCGTGTTTGTGGGAACGGCCGTTGCCACCTGCTCGGCCGTTTCTGAGGGTGTGGCGGTGCAGGCAATTGTCACAATAACAAAGAACAGCAATAGCCCAATCATTTTACGCATGTAAATTACCTCCTCACTGTTTCGACTGGAGCCTATCTGCCAAACTGCTCTCTGACTGTCGAAATCTTGCTCATTTTGGTAATATGTAAATCACAACTACTTTTCATCTTCTACAAAAAGGAGCAAGCATGAGCAAAAATTTGAAGCAGTATACCAGTGAAAAAATTGATGTTTCATATGATGTGAAGCGGTGCATTCATGCGGCCGAATGTGTGCGGGGCTTACCTGCCGTGTTTGACACAGCAAAACGGCCGTGGGTGCAGCCCGGTAATTCGGCTGCGGATGCGGTGGTAGACGTTGTAGAACGATGCCCAACTGGCGCGTTACATTACACTCGAAAAGATGATGGCTTGGCTGAGAAAGCACCGGAGCAAAACCGCATTTTGATTACGCCAAACGGCCCGCTTTATGTGCATGGTGATTTGCAAATTGAGATGGCAGACAATGCCGTTGCAGAAACCCGCGCAGCCCTGTGCCGTTGCGGTCAGTCAGCCAACAAACCATTTTGCGACAATGCCCACAAAACGGCAGAATTCACTGATGCGGGTCATATTGCCCAAAATAGTGAGGCAGACGTTGATCCCACAGGCTTGCTAACCATTACGCCAGCCAAAAACGGGCCAATTTTGCTACGTGGCAACTTTGAGCTGGTTAGTGCAGATGGGCAGACGCTGTTTCATGGTGAAAAAGCTGCCCTGTGCCGCTGCGGGGCGTCTAGTAACAAACCATTCTGCGACGGGTCGCACAAAGCTATCAACTTTACAACAGAGGCCGCAGAATGAGCATCAATCTGGACGCACTGGCGATTCGGAACAATGAAGCGGAAAAGCGGTTCGAGGTTGAGGTAAATGGACGATTAGCTCTGCTGGAATATATTCGGGCGGGTCAAAATATCACTTATACACATACAGAGGTTCCAGTTGGGTTAGAAGGGATGGGAATTGGCGCTAAGCTGGCGCGTCATGCGCTAGAGTTTGCTCGTGACAACGATCTAAAAGTCATTCCGATTTGTCCGTTTGTTACCAACTATTTGCGTACCCATCCTGAATTTCATCCGATTGTGTTTGGCTATAAAAAGTGAAATTGCCAGTTGCTTAGGTGGGTGGCACTATTTGCAGGTTGTTTGTCACCGTTAGGGTTCGCTGCTGTTTTTGAATGACTTCAAGCCAATTTGTGTAGCCTGATGGGGGTTCGTACTGGTAGGTTTGGGGATTGTATTTGCCTGTAATGCCTGTCATAACGGCCGTTACATCCGTCGCTGCTCCTTTCACCCCATCATCCGTCGCCCGTGAGCCCACGTAAAAGTCATTCCCTGGCCAAGATACATGGTCCCAGGCAACGATGCTGACCAACTCACAGTTTCTGAAATCGTCGCCAGCTTCTTGGTAGGTGGTGGGATGGCAAAGCTGGGGTTTGTGTTGATTGCCGTGGGTTAACGGCCGTACCAAAAAACTTAGCCCCGGCAATTCAAATCGTTCATTTTGGCATTCCCGATAAGGATCGTAGTAAACCGCCTTGATGTGGCTGAAAGAGGTGGCATGTTTTTGCAAAAATGCGTGCAGCGTACGCTGAAAAATCTTGCCAAGCTGCCCTTGGAATGGCCCGGCAAACATGCCGCAGCCTAGTCCCGGCACAGTAATCAACGATTGCTTCCCTTGCAGTCGCATCTGTTCGTTGATGTATAAAAACCCTGGCAGCAATCGCCGCTCATACAGCCGAAAATAGGCATCCTCATCAATGCTGCCATCAAGCGTAACAACTTCTTGCCAATCGGCGGGCGTGTGGGAGCGGCCGTTACGTAGCAACGCTCCCGGTACAAACAGCAGCCAACCCGTGAATGGCGGATTGTGAACATCTGGATGGGCGTGACGGCCATTGTCAAAAATAGTAACGGGGTCGCAACAGAAATATCCCCCAGCAGCCCCAGTTCAGTCAGATTCCAATCCGAGCCATCTCCTGCGACGGCACTTTCTGCAAAGATTTGCGGCCGTTTTGTTTGCACAAGCCGCTCCAAAAACGTCTCTATCGTCAGCGAAGCCAAATCTAGTCCCGCTAATGCTTGTTGCAGGTAGCGGCCCGCTGGCTGACCTGCCTTGAGCGCACCTAAATAGGTTTGTGCACGGCCATGGCTGCTTTGGCTGAGGAGGATTTTGTAGGTGGGCATGTTAGGGAATGTTAGGCTGTTTAGGGCAGTGGGTGAGTGGCACTAGGCCATCCTCTGTCATGAGCGCGGTTTCTTCCAGACGAATGCCGATGCTGTCGGGAACGTAGCAGCCCGGTTCGATAGTGACCACCATCCCCACTTCCACCGTAGCCTCTTCTGAAGCGCGTGGCGAAAAAAACGGATCTTCGTGAATGTCTAGCCCCAAGCCGTGGCCGAGGCCATGACCAAAATGCTCCCCGTGCCCGGCTCGCTCAAACACGCCTCTGGCAATGGCGTCCACTTCTTTCAGGTTCATGCCGGGCTTGGCGTTTTGGAAAACGGCCGTTTGCGCCCGCAGAACCAGATGATACAGCTCAAAATACCGAACTGATACCTTGTTATCAAAATAAAATGAGCGGGTCAGATCGCTTTTGTAGCCAGCCACCTGTGCCCCCATATCTACAATGAGCGCATCGCCAGCCTGCAAGCGGCGACTGCCGGGATGATGGTGTGGCAGCGGGCTGTTGCTGCCACTAGAAACGATGATGTCGAAAGCCAAAGCGCCTGCTCCTGCCTGTCGCATGGCTTTTTCCAGTTCCCAGGCAACTTCTGCTTCGGTCATGCCAATGCAGGCAATTTGGGGAACCTGTGCCATCACGTCATCGGTAATGGCACACGCTTTTTGGATGGTTTGAATTTCGACGGCCGTTTTGATCATTCGCATCGGTTCTAATGTTTGGGGCAGAGGAACCCAGGCAACATTTTCTACCTCCTCCAGCTCTGCCATCTGCTCCAGCGTCGTGTGTTTGACCTCGATGCCCACGCGCTGCACGCCAGCTTCGGCCAAAAAATCGCGGGTATCTTGCAAGGTGCGCTGGTGTTTGAACAGCGTAAAATCCGGGGCTTGGCGGTTGGCCTGGGTAAAGTAGCGATAATCCGTAGCGATAATGGCTTTGCTGCCCGTGATGAGCAGCTGCCCGTTAGAGCCGGTGAAGCCACTGAGCCAGCGCCGATTGGTTGGGCTGCTGATAAGTAATCCGTCAACTTCCCATTCAGCTAGTTTGTGGCGAACGGCCGTTATCCTACTTTGGTAGATACTGTTCTCTTGCATTGAGTCGGTCTCCAATGGTAGGTAATTGGGTAACTAAGTAATTACCCCAATTACTCAATTACTAATTTGCCCCAATTCCGCCTCAAAAATGGCGCGTAAAATAGCGATCATGGTGGCGTAGGTGGGATCCATGCCAAAGTAAGAGAGGTTTTGCGCCCCCAGATTCTTCCCTTTGCTAAAGGGCGTATCAGAAGCGTAATGCAAAATGCCAACAGGGAAGGGACTGTTATACAGATTCACCAGCTCGTTGGACGGATGTCGCTTGGGGCGTACCATCTCGTAAATGCCGCTGAGATACGGTCCTGCTTCCATCTCCATGTCGGTGTACCCTTCCTGGTAAAAGACAGACATGTATCCTTCATTTTGCAGGAAGGTGCCGGGAACGGTGATCGCTTTTTGATTGTCCATGACCGTGCCGTAGACCAAATAGGGGGCAACATCATCGGCGGCAAAACAGTTGTCGAACAGGTAGGTGTTGAGAGTATGTTCATCATGCACCACACTGGGGATCATCACGTCGCCGATACGGCCGTTTAGCGTCGCCGCCTTACCCATTACGTAAACACCGCGCACTTCCGCAATGTTGCGGGCAATCTCGGTTAGCACTTGGTAGGCTGCCATCCCCAGCGGATAATCCACATTGATGATGAGCGCATTACTTTTTTGCAGCAGATCGATCCCGGGGATTCGTAAACGGCCGTCCATGCCGTTCAGGTTGATGCTATTCAGCGGAATGACCTGTACTTCGATGTCAAAAGCGTGTTCGCTGGGGATGCGAATCAAGCCCATGTTGCGCTCTGCTGCCAACCGTGCGGCCCTTACCTGTGGATTATCTTGCTCCAGCTTCTTTAGCGCGTAATACAAAAAGTTTTCTCGGCTGCTGGGGACGTTGCGCTCTAAAATGTCGTGGTATTCGCGGTGCAGCTCTTCAGACCCATTTTCGCGGATGAAGGCATGGATGTCATTTTCGATGTGCAGGGCGTAGCCACTGAGCAGATTGGGTAGGCTATGCGTGTTGCTAGAGACAAAATAGACGGGCCGGTCTTCCATATGTATCTCTGGCAGATTCTGTTCCACATTGCGCCACCATCGGCGAGTCGCTCGTTTGTAATCGGCCAAAGAGCCTGCCAATGAGCGGATTGATAGTTCTTGCTTGGTTTGGGCGATGTGGAGGAATTTTACGGCCGTCTCCTCACCCCATACCTGCGCCAGCCGCGCCAAATCTTCAGCTGTAATCGTGGTCATGTGCGCCAGCCGAATAAGACTATTGCCCGTTGGCACACTCGCTTTGCTATCTCGGATGCCCTCCAGCTCTTTAATCACATTTTCTTTGTTTAGAAGCTGCCGCAGCTTGCGCCGCTCGATTTGGTAAGCCACCAAGATTGGGATCAGATCGTCAATATCAGAGCGGCTGGCAATGTAGACGGCAAGCTGGTTCTTGCTGTCAAAGAAACTGCGCCGCCGCCTGCCGGGGGCACTGACCTGCTGCCAGCTTTCTACATCGGGGAAGCCATGTTGGGCAAACACTTGCTCAGATTGCCCCATAATGATTAGCCGGAGCTGATCTAGGCAGGTGGGCATACGCAAAATGGCGTAGATGAAGGCAGCCATGTCTGGCTGCGGCTCGTCGGCCAGCACATGCAGCGCGGAGTGCATTCGCTTGTGGGCTTCTATGAGGGTTTTAATTTGCACCTCGCGGCTGCTACGTAGCAAAGAGTAGTAGGTGCGGAGGTAGAGGTTAATTTCTTCGTTGCCAGAAGTAGGTATGGTTCGGTCCATAAGTTTTGTGGGGAATTGGAATAGAGGTAATTGAGTAATTGGGAAATTACTCAATTACGTGAATAAAGCCTTCGCCTGTGGAAACGTGGCCGATGGCTACGGCCGTATCACAATGCGCCATAAATATTTCTACCTGATCTGTCGGGAGAGCCACCAGTAAACCACCAGATGTTTCCGGAGTCATGAGCATGTCTTGAATGAGTTGGCTGACGCCATTGCCAAAGTTGACCCATTTGCCAAAATAATCCAGATTGCGCCCCATGCCGCCGGGGAACGCGCCGCCCTTGCCGTAGCCTAATGCGCCAGGGAGCCAGGGCAGCTTGCTCGCCTGGATGTGAAAATCTACCATGCCCAAATGCGCCATCTCGTGGGCGTGACCCAGCAAACCAAAGCCAGTGATGTCCGTAAGGCTGTGGGCATTGGCAAGCTGGGCGGCTTCTGCGGCCGTTTTGTTGAGCGTTTTCATGCTGGTTACGGCCGTTGCCACATCAGCCGCATCCGTCACCCCATTTTTGAGCGCAGTGGTTACCACCCCCACGCCCAGCGGCTTGGTGAGCAGCAGCACGTCACCCGGCTGTGCGCCCCCTTTCGTTTTCACTTTTTCGGGATCAATAAGCCCCGTGACGGCCAGGCCATATTTCGGTTCTTTGTCGTTGACGCTGTGACCACCCGCGATGACTGCGCCCGCTTCTGCCACCTTTTCAGCACCGCCACGCAAAATCTCGCTCAAAATCTCCACGCCCAAATGGTCGGGGAAGGCGACCAGATTGATAGCAAGCAGCACCTGCCCACCCATCGCATAAATGTCGGATAGGGCATTGGCAGCGGCAATCGCGCCAAAGTCGTAGGGGTCGTCTACAACTGGCGGGAAGAAGTCGGTGGTGGTGATGATGGCCTGCTGATCGTTGAGTTGGTAAACGGCCGCATCATCTGCCCTGGTTAACCCCACCAGCAGTTCCGGGTAATCTTCCGGCTTGAACAGCTTCCGCAAGGGGGCAATTGCTTGAGCCAGGTCCCCTGGCCCCAATTTAGAGGCTCAACCGGCGCAGCTAGCGTAAGACGTGAGCCGGATTTGTTTGGCAATGCTCATGAAAATCCTTTTGTGAATTAAAAATTATAACTTACGAATTATGAACCGGAGCGATCTCTTTCATAATTCATAATTTATCCTTCATAATTATTGGTTGCAGATGAGGGAAAGTATACCGGATGCCTATGACCATGCAATGTAGCTAGCTTACAGATTGACGTGCTTATTTTCCAAACTTATAATGACGCGCAAGATGACAAAGCAGACACCGTTCCAAAAATTCGAGGCGTTGGCGCAGCAGCTTGTTGAAGGCAGTTTTAACCGCTTTTTTGGTGGTGGCTTGGCCTTGCCAGATATTGCCACGGCGTTGGCTCGCGTGCTGGAAAATGATGTTCACGCTGGATTGAACCCAACGCAATACAATATTTATCTCAACGACAAAACGTTTGATAAGCTAATCCAGGCTGAACCGGATACGGCCGTTGCCCTGCAAAATTATTTGGCTGCTTTTGTGGAGCAAGCAGACTTCTCTTTGCCGCAGCTGCCGCACCTTACATTGGTGGCTGATCCGGCAAAAGGGGCGCGCGATGTTGTGATTGAGGCGCAAGTGGCGGAACGGCCGTCTGACCACACCGTTACCCAAATTCGCATAGCGGAAGATGGCGCGGCTCAGTTTGCTGCCGACATCGCCGCTCTGGATGCGTACTTGATTGTGGATGGTCAGCATCATGTACCGCTTACCAAATCTGTGATCAGCCTGGGGCGTAGCACCGACAACGACGTGGTGCTGGATGCCCTCACAGTGAGCCGCAAACATGCCCAAATTCGCTGGCGTTACGGCCGTTTCATCCTGTACGACGTCAGCAACCGGGGGCGCACAAAAGTGAACAACCAGCCCGTCACGGAAACTGTGTTGCACACTGGCGACGTGATTGCCCTGAGTGACGTGCTGCTCATCTATGGTGAGGGCGACACTCAACCACGCCCCCGTCCACGCGCCACCACGAATTTAGTAGACGAAACCCAAATTCGCCCTCCCGACACCTCATGACCCCCGAACTGATTTTGTTGATTTTTCGTGTGTTGAGTGGCTTGCTGCTGCTCGGTTTTTTAGGGGGGATTGCTTGGCTCATTTACCGCGACATGCAGGTGACGGCAGCGGCTTTGGTGGAACAGGAACGGCCGTACGGCCGTCTTCGCATTATTGCCAACGAGGTGGCACAGCCCGCCATTGACACAACCTTTCCTTTGTTGCCCATCACCAGCATTGGCCGCGCTGCCAGCAACACGGTGGTTTTGCCGGATGGCTACGCCAGTGCCGAACATGCCCTCATCACTCGCCGCCAGGGTAAATGGTGGCTGGAAGATCGGGGCAGCCGCAATGGGACGTTGTTGAATGATGTGATGTTGGAGGGAACGGCCGTTATCAGCGCGGGTGATGTCATCGCCGTCGGGGGAACGGTGCTAAAGCTAGAGCTTTAGACAACCTAGTCGTGAATTCTATTGTGGGAGCAACATCGGTTGTTTTGCTGCAACAGCATCGTTCTCTTCATGCCAGGACAAGAGCCAGGCAAAAGTTAGGTCAGCATAAGGAGAAGATTTGCCGTCGGCAGCCACCAAGTAAGCTGGCGGCAGGCGACCTACATAAACTACCTCATGCCCATTCAGAAGGGAGTAAATAGAGAGAGGTTTTCTTCCCTGGGCAATGCCAATTACAAATTCGATATTAGTTTTCCCACAGGCGGCCGAAATGCCAGCGTGTATTTGCGACGGCGTTAATTTGTATGAGTAACCGCTGCCATATGGCATGATCAGGCTTCTCACCGGATAGTTTAGCCCTCGCTCCGCCAATTTGGCTTCAATAAGCTGGGCAGAGCGTACAATTTCTGCTTCGTAATCTACGGCCGTAAAATCAGACCGTGGGCCACTGTCCATCGCGTTAAAATTGGAGTGGTAAGAAGTGTGCGTTGCTAGCTCGAATCCCTCATCTAGCCAGCCACGTACAATATCCCAACGCGCCTCATCTTGCTCCCGTTGCGGAGAACCGTTAATCACGGGTTCGGTAATGACGCCAAAAACGGCCGTCATCCCCGCCGCTCGAATCCATTCCTTCATTTGAGCAAACGTGGAAAATGCAGCACAAGCTCCCTTCGCCATCGAAATATCGTCAATGCTGAGGATGATTGGTTTTGCAGGCACGCGGTTTTCACGCACCATTTGCTGCCAACTGCGGTAGGTAACGGCCGTAAAGCCCGCCTGGTTTAGCTGCTCAAGTAACGGCGGCAAAAACGCTAGCTGAGCGTCCTGACTGTGCAGCATGAGCGAAGGCGGAATTGCTACATCTTGTGGCAAGATGGCTGCTCGCTCACGCAGCGGATTGAAACCACCAACCGTGGCATGTGTCAAAAATCCGGTGGCTGCCTTGAGAAAGCCGCGTCGGGAAACTGTTTGCTGAGAAAGTGCTGTCGTCATGATAAACCCCCTGGTTGCCTTTGCATAAAGCGCATCCTAGAGGTTTGTTGCGGCGGTAAATTCCGTCTTTCTGCCGCGTTTGTTAAGCACCAGAACGGTAGAAATTCAGTAGTGAACCTTTCTGCATTATGCTAAAATGCAGCAGCTTGCCCTACCGCCAAGCAGGAGCGTTGACGTGACTGAAATTGCTGTGTCGGACTGGACAGACACCCTCAAACAAGCCTTAAAAGTGTGGCATCGCTCCGCCGAGTTAAGCCAATCCCCCCTGGCCAATTTGCACATTGTGGAGAAAGAACGCCTGCACAAAGCCTATGCCGATGATTTAAACGGCCGTGTCGCTGCTATGCGGGACGTGCTGCGACGCGCAATTCACGCTTTGGGGGTTGTGGGGCAGTCGCCACCAGAAAACGAAGCAGATAGCCGATGGCTGGCGCGAGAATGGCGGCATTATGCCATTCTCACCTTGCGTTTTTTGCGCGGCTTATCCCGCACAGAAATCCAGCACCGGATTGGGTTGGCAGAAGGAGGGCAATATTACACAGACCAGCGGCAGGCGATTGAACTGGTGGCTTTGATTCTTCAAGACTGGGAAGGCGCGCCTCGCGAGGAAAGTTCACTGCTGCGGCTAGCGTTTCCCAGCGGCGCAATTCCGCTTGACGATACGTTTTATATCGAACGCCAAGCTGATGAGGAACTGCGACATCAAATTCAGCAGCCAGGCCAAACTATCACCATAACTGGCCCGCGACAGGTGGGTAAAACGTCGCTGCTCATTCGCGGGGCCAATCAGGCTGTTCAGGCACTTGATGCTAGGGTTGCCTACATTGATTTGCAAGCGATTGGTTCTGAGGCAATGGCCGACAGCGATACGTTTTTGCGATTGTTGGCCGATTGGCTGGCTGATGAGGTAGGTTTGTCGCCTGCTGTTGTGGAATCAAGCTGGCAAAGTGCGCTGGGGGCGTCTCGCAAGCTGACCAAGCTGCTGGAACGCGCCATCCTGCCTGCAGTTGGTGGGACGCTGGTGCTGGCACTGGATGAAGTCGATCGCCTCCTGGCCACCTCTTTTCACACCGAATTTTTTGGCTTACTCCGCTCTTGGCACAATTTGCGTGCCTGGAATGCCGAATGGCAATCGTTTACTTTGCTTATGGCCATTTCCACTGAGCCTTATTTGCTCATTAATGACTTACAGCAATCTCCCTTCAACGTCGGCTTGATGCTTTACCTGACGGATTTTTCCCAAGACCAGGTGGCCGCTTTGAATGAGCGATACGGCCGTCCTCTCAAAAAAGCTGAGGTTACTGAACTGTACACCTTGCTCAATGGCCAGCCTTACCTTACCCGGTTGGCACTTTACACAATCGTGAAGCAATCGTTGGATTTTGCTGCCTTTAGCCAAATAGCGTTAACAGAGCAGAGTCCTTTTATTTCTCACCTGCGCTACCTGCGCCAGCTTGTTGAGAGTGATCCTGCTTTGCGAGCCGCCATGAAGGAAATAGTGACTCGGCAAAGCTGCCGCGATGACCTGCTGCGTCACCGGTTACAAAAAGCAGGACTGGTACAGCAAAATGGTACGGTCGTTGCGCCTAGATGTGTGCTGTACGGCCGTTACTTCACCCGCCACTTATGATCACCCAACCAGCCTCCTCCGATTTTTTCGTGGCGGGCGGCACGCTGCGATTTGACGCCCCCTCTTACGTAGAGCGTCCTGCCGATGCTACCTTGCTGCACCTGGCGGCAACAGGCCAGCTTTGCTACGTACTCACCACCCGGCAAATGGGCAAATCCAGCCTGATGAGCCGCACGGCAAGGCAGCTACGGGCGCAAGGGTATCGGGTAGCACTCATTGATCTAACCAGCATGGGCCAAGCGGAAGAAACGACCTGGTATCTCAGCTTGCTAGACGATTTGGTTGTCCAGCTACATCTGCCTGTGGACGCCGAAGATTGGTGGCAAGCTCACCAATCTCTTTCTCACGTCAAGCGGTTCACCAAATTTGTGCAGGAAGTCGTGATGGGGCTGCTTCAGGAACCGGTTGCTATTTTTATAGATGAGGTAGATAGTGCCCTCAAACTGCCTTTTTCTGATGACTTTTTTGCGGCCGTTCGCGCCATTCACAATCAGAACGTAACGGCCGTTGGCGCGGGGCAGCTTGCATTTATTTTGCTAGGCGTGGCCGCGCCCAATGATCTCATAAAAGATAGCCTACGAACCCCTTTTAACGTAGGAGAACGTCTCCAGTTGGGCGAACTGTCATTGCCAGCAGCACAAAACGTATGGCGTAAAGGGCTGCCACAACCGAGTGAGCGCCTTGTGGAACGCATATTTTATTGGACAAGCGGCCATCCTTACCTGACACAAAAAGTGGCGCGCGCCATTGCCCAGGATACCCAGCACACCTGGCAGCCAGGTGATGTGGACGTTTTGGTGCATGATCTTTTCTTTTCGGAACGGTCGCTTATAGAAGAAAGTAATCTGCAATTTATTCAAGGCCGCGTGAGCGGCAGCCCGCAAAGAGATGCTCTGCTAAAGCTGTACGGCACAATTCTCCGGGACAAGAAGCCAATTGCCAATGATGAACGGTCTGACCTGCAAACGGAGCTGAAGCTTTATGGCTTGGTTAAGGTCAACGCCGCCAGGCATCTGGTTGTTCGTAACCGGATTTATGCCCAGACGTTCAGCCATCGTTGGATTCGTCAGCAGCGCCAAAGTCGGCAAAAGCAGCTATTTTGGCTGCTTGCGCTATTTTTCGTCCTGATTCTGGGCGGCGCAGGCATTTATTTTTGGCAGCAGGCGCAGCAAACGGAGGCACTTTTGGCTGCCTCGTACCGGGATAATTTTCTGGCGACGGAAAACCCGACGCTGCGGCTGGACAATTTGGCTAATTTGCTCTTATTGGATGGCTACCAGGCAGAAGGCGTGGCCTTGTTCCAGGAATTATCTTCCGAAGAGCAAGTCGCCCTGTTTCGTAACGTAACGCCAGATTTGCAGCTTCAGATGGAAACGGCCGTTACTGTCCTCTACCAAACCCTTACTATCGAGAACATTGATGAAATCGCTGAAAATAGCCAGGTGTTGGCCGCCATGATGGATGCCTTAAATCAAGTGCAGGCACAAAAGTCCACGCTGGCTACTGAGATTGAAAGCTGGCTACAGGGACGGGCTGCCGCTCTGCGGGAGGATTATGACGGCGCACGCATCGCCTACAGCGTGGTGCTTTCGCTGAATCCAGACAATTTGTCGGCACGCTATGAACGTGCTCTGGCTCAAATCGCGCTGAATCAAACGGCCGCTACCCTGGATGATTTAACCGTTCTCGCTGAACAAAATCCGTCTTGGCGTAGCCAAGTGCAGCAGCTTTTGGCCGATACGCCCACCTTGCAAGCGGCCGTATCAGCCAACAACGACACCTTGCTGGCTCTACTGCAAGCCACGCCAGTGCCCACTGTTCTGGCAACGGCCGTGCCAACCGACTCGCCAATCAATACCCCATTGAGTACAGATGCCGTGTTGCCAACCCTCACAGCTCTCCCAAGCTCCTCACCAGTAGAGGCGGTTGTGGTGGAAACGGCCGTACTCAATGAAATACCGCTTTCTGTGCCCGCCACGGCACCAGAAGGCTTCATTGTCTACACTTGTTTCGATGGGGCTGTTGACCAAATTTGCACTATCGAGGCCAGCGGTGCAAATCAGCAGCAGCTGACGTTTGGCAGCAGCACCGCCTGGTACGCCTCTGGCTCACTTGCGCGCAATGAGATTCTGTATTCCAGTCGCGAACCAGGCCTTTTTACAATTTTCAGGCTTGCCCTCGATGAACAGGAAGTTCAGGCCATTTCCTCGCCGCTGGCTGGCGATTACTCTCCCACCTACTCGCCAGACGGCCGTCAGATAGCGTTTACCAGAGCCGAAGCAGGCCAGCAGCGTATTTGGGTCATGAACCGAGACGGCTCTGGGCTGCGCCTGCTTACCAATTTACCTGGCGACTCGCTAGACCCCACCTGGTCACCAGATGGACAAATGATTGCCTTTGCTTACCAGGCATCTGGCGAAACACGATATGCACACCAGCTTATTCAAGCAGATGGTACGAATTTACAGGCATTGCCGGTGCCGCTGGAGCAGATTGGTGGCCGTTCAGATTGGTCACCGGACGGCCAATGGCTGGCAATTTATGCTGGTCCACCAGGTAGACATGATATTTACCTGCTGGCTGTTGATGGCTCTGAATACCGTCGCTTGACGAACAGTGGGGACAACTTGGCTCCCTCGTTTTCGCCAGATGGTAACTGGATTGTGTTCACTTCCAGCCGTGATGGCGATAATGAGTTGTTCATCATGCGGCTAGACGGCTCTGGCCTGACGCAGTTGACCAATAACGAACTTTCAGATTGGCAACCCCGCTGGGTTCGGTAAGGTCGCCGACCACAATGAGAAGTTTCCCCTGGCTTTTTCGTCTTTACTTCTAAACAAACTTACAAAAGGAGATAAAAGATGAAAAAAAATCCGTGGATTGCAGCTATTTTGAATTTTTTCTTTATGGGGCTAGGGACACTTTACAACGGCCGTCGTAAGCTGTTGGGCATCGGGCTAACAGTTGCCGCTGTTGTATTGACCTACGTGGAATTGCAGTTACAAACGGCCGCTCCCTCACTATTCCCAATTATGTTTGCGGCCGTTTTCGTGGCAAATACCGTCTTGGCGATTGACGGTTACAATGAAGCCAAAGCGATGGCCTAATCTAGCTGCATTGGCAACCCAAATCGTTCAATAAGTTGTGGTGATAGGAAGGCAGTGATTTCAGTAATCCTGCCTTCTTCATCGCTGAAAATTGGCAAGATGAGGCCAAATGCTTGGTACGTTGGAGCCTGTTTGGTGCATTGGTAGATAGCCAAAGCGGAACGGCCGTTTGCCATCGTGTGCCCCAATTTCCAATTGTTTTCTGGCGTCAAGACAAAATTTTGCAAGGCTTGTCCGATAGCTTGCCGGCCCGCATACCAAACACCCATTGGTGGCATGGCAAAGGTGGCTTTGTCATGCAGTAATTCAATTAGAGTCGCCACATCGCCGGCTTCCCAGGCATGAACAAACTGCTCTAGCTGCTGTTTTGGGATAGGGGCTTCGTCATACTGGGCAACTTTCAGATTTTTGCGGGCGCGATACAGAAGATTGTTAACGGAAGCGACTGTTACCCCAAGCGTCTCGGCAACCTCCTCGGCCCGCCACTGAAAAACCAGCCGCAAGATTAAAACCACCCGTTGCCGTGCCTTTAGTTTTTGCAATGCGACCATAAAGGCAAGAGAAACATCCTCCTGCAGCTCGTAGGAGGATTCGGCCGAGCGATCCGTTTTGGCAAGCCAACTGTTTGGCAGCGGGTCTAGCCAACTGGCAGGTGCAGATGGCGGTGCTGGCGGGGAAGTGGGATCGCTTGGGACACCATCGAGCGGTAACAAGACTCGCTTTTTATGTTTGCGAACCTCATCCAGCCACAGACGGGTGGCAATGGTGTACAGCCAGTTGCGAAATGAGCCTTCCCCTAAAAAGGCATTGATTTTGTGCCAAGCCCGAACAAAGGTTTCCTGCACAATATCTTCGGCATCATCCAGCGAACCGCTTAAACGGTAGCAATGGACAAGCAGCGGCTTGCGGTACGGCTCCACCAGCGCGGTGAAGGCTTCTGAATTGCCCTTTTGAGCAGAAGCAAGATATTTCGTCTCGTTAGGGGTGTAGATTTGCATAGATTGCCCTCGGTAGAGAACGGCCGTTATCATGTTGAAAACATCGATGCTGTTGGGGAATTAGCCTAAAGTTAGGCATTTGAGTCTGCCGAACCTCCAAACTTTCGCTCAATCCAGGTGGAGCGGCTGGCATCAAAGTGGGAACGGGCGGCTTGCATGAACGGCCGCATATGGTCGCGCATATAATTTTCAATACCTTGTTCGGCTGTTTCTGCCAACGTCTGGCGATAACTTTCCAAAATCTTTTCATCCAGCAAATCTGATCCGGTGCGTCCGGCAGCTTTGGCAATGCCCGTGCCTTTTTTGCGCCAATTCATCGCTTCCATTGTCATGATACCGCTTAACTGCTCCACTGAAATATTCTCGCGGTTGGCGGTTTGCACCATGCGCTGCCACAGGGAATCAAGCTGGGGGAGCAGGTTAGCAGACTTTGTAAATGCCTGGCTGTATCCACTTGTTAACTCGTCAGAGAGCGTAGCGAGTTCTTCGCGTGAGAGGGGTGGCATGTCAACGGCCGTTGCGCTGCGGCTGCTTGCTTGTTGAATTGCTTCAAATAAATCGGTTAGCTCCGCAACCTCGGCGTCCTCAGCAATAACGCCATCCTCTTTTAGGCGGTCTACCAGCCGATGCAGATACACTTTGCTGCCACCCACCGTATCGCCAATGATGGCAAATGCCCACAGCGGAGAAAATCCGATAGTAAGCAATCCCGCCGCTTCTAACGCAGTTCCCACCATCTTTCTTTGGGCATAATCCTCGCTAATTTCAAGGTCTTCCTCGTCCTTCATCTCCGCCACTTGCTCAATTATGTATTGCTGGATCATGCCGAGCGTTACTTTGTATGTTGTGGTTCCTCGGAGCGATTCCGGGATCAATGTTTCGGTGAGCAAGGTCGTCGCACCAACGATGACGGTGAATGTTGAACGAATTGCCCTTTCCGAGGTGCTTAACATTTGCACAATCCCTTGCTTAAATCGCTTTGGAAATTGATTCATAAAGACCTCTCTTGAGTAGTTCTAATCAGGATGTTCCTGTTGCTTGAAATGCTTAAGCTTAATTGTTGCTTCTAAGGCTTTGATTGAGGCAAAAATCATCAGGATACCAATTAAAATGGAGCTACCTAGGCTATAAACATTAATGAATGTAGGGGCAATAAGAATAAGTGAGTAGAGCAGCAATAAACCTGCCACAAATTTGTTCTTGGTAAAATGCAAAGCTAATCCCAAAATTGCCAAAATTCCTCCTTCTAAAAAGGAGGAAAAGAAAAAAATGCTTGCTACAAACTGAAAAATGGCAATTATAATGAAGGCAATACTACTATTGCGTATTGTCTTCAAGGCTTGTTCCCTTGTTTTAATTGAAAATATCATTTTTCTACCCAAAGTCGCGTTTGTCTTTTTCGTTGCTGGCAGTGTCGTCGTCGAGGATGGTGGGGGGGATGACGGGACGGTAGGGCATGGTGAAGTAGCCGCGTGTGACTTTCTCTTTTTTGCCAATGCGCTGCACGCTGGCAACGCCGCCCGTCTCTTTGTCAGGCCAGGAGTCCACGAAAACGTCGTTGCGGCGGGGGAAGTTGGGGTCGTAAACAAGGATGCGAATACGGCCGTCATCAAGCTCCTCGTATTTGCAAGCCAAAATCTGGTGGTTTTGCCAAATTTGCATCGTGTCGCGGGTGCTCACGTAGACCATGCCGATGGGGGTGGGGATGCCTTTGTCCAGGTTGGTACGCACTTTTTTCAGCTCTCCTGCGGTGCGAAGGTGGACGGCCTTGTCAGACATAGCCATCCAGCGGGCAAAGCGCACCACCTGGGTGCCAGCCGTCAGGCTGTCTACTTGCCGCTTGTGAATGTAGCGGTGCAGCGGGGTGATCCGCCCTGGACGACGGCGGCGTTGGGGGATCTTTCTTCCAGCGAGCAGAAAATCCATTGATGTAGCCACCATGCCACCGCACAGTCCGTAAATGTTGCTCACGCTGGGGATGTCGGGAATGGAGGGGACGGAGAAGGGAATCCAGTAGCCGGGGTAGCGATTGATGTATTGAAAACCATGCGTGGCGGGAATAAATTCGACAGATGGTGTTTCTGGCAGGCGGTAATCCCGCTGGTTGGGCTGCACGTCGGCTTTGTGGCTGCGCGGTTCGCCGTGATGGGTGTAGCTGAATTGCAAATACGGCCGAAAAATATCGGCAAAATCGAGGTCGCGTGCCTCGTCGTAAATGACAGAAAACAACCCTTTCTCGTCAGAAAGTCCCGGTTCCACGGTGAGATCGTCATCTTCGCTAAAAACATCGGCATCGAACAGGCGAACGGACACGTTGGCGGCGGGTACGCCATTGGCAAACTGCACAACTCCGGTGAATGTTTGAGACATGAAACCCTCCTTTTTAGCCACAGAGGACACAGAGGATGAAGAGAAAAACCTCTGTGTTCTCCGTGCTCTCTGTGGTGAATCTTAGTTCATTTTGAAGATGAGTTCATCGTTGGCCGCATCAACGGTAACGGCCGTTTCCTCACCAGCCGCCCCCGCTTGACTCAGTAAGAAATTAGCCAGCGGCTCACGCAAATGGCGAGCGATGATGCGGCGCAACGGCCGTGCGCCAAACTCAGGCTGATCATTTTGCGCCAGCAGCCACTGTTTTGCCGCGTCGGTTAGGGTTAGGGCGATGTTTTGGTTGGCCGCCAGCCGGAACTCTTTTTTGAGCAGCAAATCGAGAATGAGGCCAAGCTGTTCGGATGTAAGCTGGTGGAACAGGATGATTTCATCGAGCCGGTTGAGAAATTCGGGGCGGAAGAAGTTGTGTACGTCGTTCATCACCAGGTTTTTCTCAGTTTCGCCGATGTATGGCACGAGCATGTGGCGCGCGCCCAGGTTGCTGGTCATGATGACGACGGTTTCGCTAAAAGTGGCTTGCCGCCCCTGGCTGTCCGTCAGGCGACCCTCTTCCATCACTTGCAGCAGCACGTCAAAGACGCGCTGGTGAGCTTTTTCTACCTCATCGAACAGGACAACGGTATACGGCCGTTCCCGCACAAAATTGGTCAACTGGCCGCCCCCCTGAAAGCCGACGTATCCGGGCGGTGCGCCAATCAGCTTGTTGACGCTGGCTTCCTCCTGAAACTCGCTCATGTCCAGCACCAGCATCGCCTCTTCCGAGCCAAACATGAACTCTGCCAACGCTTTGGCCAACTCAGATTTACCCACGCCGCTGGGGCCGAGGAACAAAAAGGAGCCAATCGGCCGTTTGGGATCGCGCAAGCCCACCCTGGCGGTTTTTACGGCGCGGCTCACGGCCAGAACGGCCGTTTCCTGCCCAATGATCCGTTTATGCAAATGTTCCACCATGTTGGCGTACTTGCCCCGCTCGTCCTCGCCCAGCTTGCTCACCGGAATGTTCGTCATTTGCGCTGCGCCTTCCATCACGTCTTCCGGGTCTAGCCGATTGTCGGGGGCAATGCCCGGATAGACCACTTCGGGGCTGGAGGAAGCAATTCGCACCAGGGCGCAGCTGCGTTCAGCCAACTGCACGGCGGCGGCAGGCAGGGCGACACTTTTCATGTACTGGTTGGCAATTTGTGCGGCCGTTTCCATCGAGTCCAAATTTATCTCAACTTCGTACTCACTTTTCAGCCGCTCCTGGTGGGCGTGCAGCACAGAGATGGTTTCTTTTACCGTGGTCGGCGGCACGTTCAGCCGCTGCGTGTTTTGGCGAATAAGATTGTTCTGGCTCAGAAGCTCAAAATCCCCCGGCGCGGTGGTGCCGATGATGATTTGCTCGTTGCCCAGCAGCGCCTTTTGCAATTCCCGATTCACTTGAGCAGGAAATGGCGCACGCAGTTTATCGGCGAAAAAGCGCTGGATGTTTGGTACAAGCAAAATACCGCCGCTGGCTCGGCGCAGTCCAGCGCGCATCGCCGCCAGCGGATTTTCTAGCAAGGCCGTTTCGCTAATTTGCACTAGCGAGCGCAGCTCTGTGACACCATTTCCTTCGGCGATGGCTTGGGCCAGACTTTGCCCTAGCGTTTGCTTGCCGGCACCTTCTGGCCCCACCAAAATCACGTGCCGATTTTGCGCCAGCGCAATCAAACTCAATAAATCGCGCAGCAGTTCCTGCCGCTCATAAACCACCGTAGCGCGACCTTCTTTTGCCTCGGAGACAAAATCATGAATGATGGGCGTGCCGTCTTGCCCCACGTCGTTGAGCAGGGTGAGTACGGCCGTTGGGTTCACCCCCACCCTCTGCAAAACGGCCGACGTTGTCACCGGATGCTGCGCCATCGCCGCCAAAACGTGGCCAGAACCCGCTTTCAGTTCTTCCCGCGCTTGCGCCATTGTCAATCCCTCGTCAATGACCACCAACATCTCCTCATCCAGCGGCACATCCTTGCCAAAATCATCAGTAAAGTAAAATTTGGCGTTGCGACCCTTGTTGGTGTGGGCCATCATCTCCACCCGCCGGGTCAAATCGTTTAGGTCAAAGCCGCGCTGCTCCTTTAGCTGCTGCAAAATTTGGTAGGCTACCGATTTTGGCTCGTCTAAAAAGGTTCGCAGCAGCAATTGGGGCGTTAGCAGCTTGAGCTGGTACTCTTTTAGCTTGCTGCCAGCGGTGGTCATCAATCCGGCAAGTTCAGATGTGGGGATGTTTGGATTCAGGTTGCTCATGGTGGCAATCTTACAACGCCGCTCCCCGTTCTGCCAACGATATTTCGATACGCTGCTATCCAGTGACGACCTGACAGGTTTTTCATAGAAAAGTTGGTTACACTTGAGGAAACCTGTCAGGTCTGCGTAACGGGAGACTCTTTTTGGAATACTTAGAGAAGCAAGTTTTCGTTGGCAAAGATAAAGAAATTGTGGGGATCGTGACGATGCCAGTGAATGAGGCAACTAATCCCGCAATTTTACTTTTGCATGGCTTTGCTAGCCACAAAGATGAAGTTGGCAATATGTTTGCCGATTTGGCCATTGAATTGGCAAAACAAGGGATCGGCTCGCTGCGAATAGATTTCCGTGGTTGGGGTGAGAGCGGGGGCGATATGGCAGATACGACTGTGCACCGACTTTTGGAGGACGCTCAAGCTGCCTCACACTATTTGCTGTCACGCCAAGAAGTAGACCCTAGCCGCGTCGGCATTCTGGGCTTCAGCTTGGGTGCGGCCGTTGCCCTGCTTGCCGCTGCAGAACAGCCTACAAGGTTCAAGACGATGGCTTTGTGGTCGCCAGCAAGACGTTTGCGAGCGCAGTTTCTTGAGTCGTTGGGAGAAGATAATTTTGCCTATGCCCAAAAGCACGGGCAGGTGACCATTGATTTAGGCTGGCGCTCCGTGACGTTGAAAAATAGCTTTTTTGACAGCTTGGCAGCGTTCAGTCCTGGGCAAGCGATCAAACAGTTCCAGAATCCATTATTGGCAATTGCGGGGCGTTTGGATTCCCCAGCTTCGGAGAATGCCAGAAATTATGTTGAGGGGGCAGCAACGGCCCAGAAACGGCTGATACTCATAGATGATGCTAATCACACCTTCAACGTTTTATCGGGGGATCGCACCATAGCAACCAGGGTGATTGAAGAGACAGGCCGTTGGATGCTCGAAACGCTGGCATGACGAGGGTTGTGCAAAGACTACAAAAGTCTTGCTGAAGTGAGGCTTTTGGCAAATTGTCCTGAGACTTTTGTAGTCTGCTTACGAAGGTTGCGCTTTTTCGGCAGCGAGGATTTGGCGGAGTTTGGCTTTGCGGTGGGCGCCACGCAACGTTTCCAGGGTGCGAATGCCCAGTGGGTCAATTTTTTCGCGTAGAAGTTGAATCTCTTCGGCCGTAGGCGGCTCTGTTTCGTGCAAATCGGGGGCAACTTCCAGGGGGAAGCCGGTTTTGGCCTGGATGCGCTTGGGTGTAATACCTGGGTGATGGGTGGTAAGGTGGAGACGGCCGTTCTCACCACCAAAATCAAACTGCCCCAAATCACTCACCAAATAAACAGGCCCGCTGCCCTGCGAGCGTTCCGGTGCGTGTCCCAATCCGCTGCGAAAATCAAGCTGCGGCACAAAGGTGTGCCGCCCGTGGCGCGGTACGTAGAGGCACACATGCTCCTCGAAAACGGTCACGTCCGGGATGCCTGCTGAGCCAGGCAGCCGCAGCCGGGGCTTCTCATAGCTGCCGCCCATAAACACATTGTTGAAGTTGCCAAATGGGTCTACCTGGCCGGGTCGGAAAAACTCTTTGGGTCGGTAGCGGGGCAAGAAATCGCAAACACCTGTAATGAAATTGATGCTGAACAAGCCATTGTTGAGCCACAAATTTTCTACCGTGGCTAGCCCTAGCGGGGCAAATTCTTGGCAAAATGTCTGCCCAATGGCCGAAATGAAGGTGAGGTTGGGGGCGTGCGTCAGCTTAGCCAGCAGATAGCCCGCCGCCACCAGCGGCGTGGCCATCCCCTGTGCTACCAGTTCACCATCCTCAATTTGGCGGCTAATGCAAACGCAAATCAGTTCGTCAATCGTGTACATAATTTTTAGCCACGGATTACGCGGATTTCTTGGATTTTAATCTGTGGAATCTGCGTAATCTTTGATTTTTAACTTCTTGATTGTTTAACGTAATCCTCAAACTGCCCACTGTGGCAGGCATCAACGTAGCGCAGGATTTCTTTGCCGTCGAGGGGGTAGGCGGGGTAGCAGGAGGTGGGCCAGGCGCCGTTAGGGACGTGGCAAACGGCCGTTACTGGCAAACCCGTCAACTCCACAGGCCCTTCCAACTCATCCACCACCTCTTCCGCCGTGATGATGACGGTTTTGGCCACATTGCTGAGCATTTCGTCAATCGTTGGATTGCCGCCCAGAATGGCGTTGCCGAATCTGTCTGCCTTCAGCACGTGGATGATAGCCACGTCTACCTCGATGGCAGGAAAAGCGGTGAGCGTTTCGCCGCTATATGGGTCGATGATTGTTTTCACGTCGGGGCGTACTTTGAATAAATCGGTGCCTTGCCACGCGCGGCTGGGGATGAAGCCCAGCTTGCCCACGGCGGCACGTAAACCACACGCAATGCTCGCCTCGCTTTCTTCGATGATGGTGAGACGGCCGTCTTCCACCGCCTTGGTAAACATGGGTGCCAGGCCAAACGATTCTAGCCCAAAGTAGCAGGTGCGCGTGTGGCTCACGCAGCCGCCACCCACCAGCATGTCGCTGGCAAATCCAGCGGTAAATGCCAGCAGCGTCAGGTTTTGTGGACGGGGCTGCTGTTGCAACAAAGCCCGCACAAAAGCAACGGGACGCCGATAAATGGTCATCCCACCCAGGGCGATGGTTTGGTTATTTTGGATGAGGGGGAGAACGGCCGTTAAATCCACCAATTTATCTTGCATAAGAACAAAATTGTAGATGGTGAAGCGTTCCATTGCAACGTCTCTGCACAACCCGGCATGATTTTGTATAATTGTCCAAACCAGCAACCAACCAATTGCCTAAATGCCCATGAAATTCAACAAACGCCAACTCAACGAATTTATCATCAAACATTTGAACGATGAGGAACTACGCATCTTGTGTGCTGTGGAATTTCGGGATGTGTATGATGATTTTTCTGATGGCTGGGGCAAAAAACGTAAGGTGATAGAACTGATTGGCTGGTGTGAACGCAACGCCGAGGAAGAGAAATTACTTGCCGTTTTACAGAGGGAACGCCCCAGACCGTTCCGTATCACTTTTGGGCAAACAAATGTGCGGGTAGAAACAGTTTCAGTTCCCAAAGGCAAGCGCAACCCGCGCCAAATTTTTATTAGCCATGCCCACCAGGATGCTGAACTGGCGCAGCGGCTGGCCGTTGATTTACGTACCAACGGCTGGCAAACCTGGATTGCCCCCGACAGCATCCAGCCCGGTGAGCAGTGGGTTGAAGCCATCAATCGTGGCTTGGAAGAGAGCGGCGTTTTTATTGTTTTACTCACGCCAGAGGCCGTGCGCTCCAAATGGGTGAAGCGAGAAACCAACGTAGCGCTGAGTTTGGAGCATGAAGGGGAGATTACGTTTTACCCGCTGGATGTGAAGCCGTGCCGCCCACCAGCCCTATGGCGCGGCTATCAGTTCATCGCCTTCAAAAAAGAATACCAGACAGATGTGGCACGCTTGCTAAAGCTGTTGGCTAGCGAAGCCGTTACACTCCAATCGCCGCCCAAAATGGAAACCAAACCTGCCTCACGAAAAATTGAAAAGCCAAAACCCGCACCTGCAACAATTGAAGTGCAGTCTCGTGAAAAACTCCAGATTCTCATTCCCAACCCGCCAGATATACGGGTGCATTCCATCACGGGCAAAGAGATGATACGCATACCGGCAGGTGAGTTTTTGTATGGCGAAAACAAAGAAAAGAGATACTTGCCAGAATATTGGATTGCTAAAACCCCGGTAACAAATGCTGAATATTCTCGCTTTGTAATTGAAAAGAATTATGCCCTCCCTGCACATTGGCAGGGAGCAAATGTACCACCAAATTCGATAGCTGATCATCCTGTTGTATATGTTTCCTGGAGAGATGCCTACGCATACTCAAAGTGGGCAAATTGTCTTTTGCCGACTGAGGAGGAGTGGGAAAAAGTTTCTAGGGGAGTTGATGGGCGGAAATATCCTTGGGGCAATATATGGATAGACGGTTATTGTAATACAATTGAAGTTGGAATCGATTCGACATCCACTGTAGCCCATTTCTCACCTGATGGGGATAGTCCTTTTGGATGTGTGGATATGGCAGGAAATGTCTGGGAGTGGACTAATTCACATTATAGAGAAGACCATAATTGGTATGTTTTAAAAGGTGGTGCCTTTGGTTCAAATAAAATGAAATGTAACAATGATTTTCGAATAAGTGGATTTCCCGATGATTGGTACTATGATATTGGATTTCGGGTTGCTGTGCACTTTTAAATTTTGATTATAAGGATTGTATATTGATACTTGCCCTGCCTTCAGCAAATGAGTCCAACTAAAAAACGCGGCAATCATGCCCGCGTTTTTTAGTTGAAAGGGTGGTTCGCGAACCACCCTTTTGCTTATTTCTGGCGATCCAGTACCAGTTCGATGAGGTTTTCCATTTCGGTGCGGGCGGGGGAGGGCGGTAGGTTGGTTAAGGCGGTGCGGGCGCGGGTTGCCGTTTCCTCAGCCTGCATCCGGGCAATTTCCACCGCACCAGATTCGCGCAGGTTGGCCATCATCCGGGCGATAGGATCATCTTCTACTTCGGCCACTGCCTCTTTTACAGCAAGGCCACCATTTTGTGCAGCCATCACGCCGCGATTTTGGGCGATGTCGGTGCCAACTGGCTTGCCCAACGTCTCCGGGTCGCCAATGATGTCTAGAATGTCATCCACAATTTGGAAGGTGAGGCCGAGGTTGTAAGCGTAGGTGGCGAGGGCTTCAATCGTATCTTCGTCGGCGTCGGCCAGCATCGCGCCCATGCGGGCAGCGGCTTCAAATAGGCTGGCCGTCTTGCGGCTGATGATCGTTTTGTACGTTTCACGATCCATATCGCCCGCTTTGGCGGCAGCGGCTTGCAGCGTTTCACCCTCTACCAGCTTGGTGGTGGCAGTGGCCATGATGACGTTGTACTCTGATGGGTACGGGGCCATCATCTCGTACACTTTGGTAAAGAGGTAGTCGCCAGCCAGTAGGGCAAAGGTGCGGCCCCAGCGGGCGTGGACGGTAATTTGCCCGCGCCGCGTGGTGCTGTGGTCGTTGATGTCGTCGTGAACCAGGGTGGCGGTGTGAACCATCTCGATGGCGGCAGACATGGGGATGACGCGCTGCACATCCTGCCCACCAGCGGCCAAATAGGCCAAAATGCCTAGCTGCGGCCGTAGCCGCTTGCCGCCAGATTGAATGATGTGCAATCCGGCATCTTGCAGCACATCCACGTCGCTGCTAACGATGTCTCGCAACTGTTTTTCTACCGCTTCCAGTCCTTCTTGCACAATGTTATTTACCATAAGATTTACCTTGTTCACAACTTTCAATTTTTTTTGAACGATATGTGAATTATAAAATAGGTTCAGAACGGCGTCAAGGAAATTGTGAAAATTATCGCAACCTCTTACTTTCTTTTTTGCCACAGAGGAAAAAGAGAAAAACTCTAGAATCTCTATGTTCTCTTTATTGCACTCAGCACAAGCCTGTGGCTACTTTTTTCGCCTGTTTATGATGATATAAGATATTATTCGTTTGACAATGTGAATGTCGGCCGATTGGCCTGATAAAAAGCGGACCACGAATAGCTCGAATGGACGAATATGACAAATGGGATTAGTGGCATTTTTTTCATTCGTGTTATTTGTGTTTTATAAAAGGAATGTAACGGAATGGACGCATTAAAGCGCAGGATTGTGCAGGAAGGGCAAAATTTGGGGCGGGGTATTCTCAAAATTGACAGTTTTTTGAACCACCAGATTGACGCAAACTTAATGGAACAAATTGGCGAGACGATAGCTGCCGAATTTACTGCTACAAAACCGACGCGAGTGCTAACCGCCGAAGTTAGCGGCCTGATTCCGGCGGCGATGACGGGCAAAGCGTTGGGCAATATCCCAGTAGTGTATGCCCGCAAAAAGAAGCCCATCACGATGATGGAGCCGGTGTATGTGGAAAATGCGCCCAGTCATACCAAGGGCAGCGTTGTCTCGCTCATGGTGTCGCCGGAATTTTTGCAGGCAGCGGATCGGATTTTGATTGTGGATGATTTTTTGGCAACGGGGCGTACCATTGCCGCATTGGCGCGGATTGTGCAGAGCAGCGGGGCGACGCTGGTGGGCATCGCTACAGTGGTGGAGAAAACGTTTGAGGGCGGGCGTGACCTGCTGGCGGAATGGGGCGTGCCGATTTTTTCTGCCGCGACGATTGTGGATATGTCAGACGGCCGTATCCAACTCGCCTGATTTTTAGCCACAGAGGACACAGAGGTGAAAGAGAAAACCTCTAATCCCAGGAGATAATAGATTTAATGACAGCCCACGATACGATCATAATTCTCGATTACGGTTCGCAATACACCCAGCTGATTGCCCGGCGGGTGCGTGAAGCAAATGTGTACAGTCGCCTTGTTTCCTGGACGACCCCGGCAGATGAGGTGCTGGCTCACAAACCAAAGGGCTTCATCTTGAGCGGCGGCCCCAACAGCGTGTATGATGACGGTGCGCCAACGCTGCCCGATTACGTCATTGAAAGCGGTTTGCCCGTGTTGGGCATCTGCTATGGAATGCAGCTGCTGGCGCGCCGTTTTGGTGGCAAGGTGAGACACAGCCAGCAGCGGGAGTACGGCCCCGCGACTTTGTGTGTTGATAAGACAGACAGTCCGTTATTTAGAGATTGGAGACTGGAGACCAAGATGTCTAATCTCCAGTTTCCAGTCTCCAATCTTCAACAAGTGTGGATGAGCCACGGTGACAAAGTCGAAGCATTGCCCAACGGGTTCCAGCCATTGGCACATTCAGATAATTCACCGTTTGCGGCGGCGGCTGACGTGGAGCGGGGGTATTACGCGGTGCAGTTTCATCCAGAGGTCGTGCATACGACGCAGGGGGCGCAGCTACTCAGTAACTTTGTACACCACATTTGCCGTTGTGGGGCAGATTGGACACCTGCTAACTTTATTGAGGAGCAGGTGGGGTTGATTCGGGCACAGGTGGGAAACGGCCGTGTTGTCCTCGGTCTTAGCGGCGGGGTAGATTCGGCCGTAGCGGCTGCCCTCATTCATAAAGCCATTGGCGAGCAGCTCACCTGCATTTTTGTGGATCACGGCCTGCTGCGGCAAAATGAAGCTGGTCAGGTAGTGGAGACGTTCCAACGCGAGCAGGGAATGAACCTGATTGCCGTGAATGCAGTTGAGGAATATTTGGAAGCGTTGGCAGGCGTCACCGAGCCTGAGCAGAAGCGGCGCATCATTGGCGAAAAGTTCGTGCGGATTTTTGAGCGGGAGGCCAACAAGCTAGGGCAGATTGGTTTTTTGGCGCAGGGTACCATTTACCCTGACGTTATCGAAAGTGCGGACAAGGGCAAAAAAGATGCCCACGTTATCAAAACGCACCACAACGTGGGCGGCTTGCCGGATGATATTGCCTTTGAACTGGTGGAACCGCTGCGGGAGTTGTTTAAGGACGAGGTGCGGACGATTGGCACTGCGCTTGGCTTGCCAGACAGCATCGTTTGGCGACAGCCGTTTCCGGGGCCGGGGCTGGCCATTCGCTGCCTGGGCGAGATTACGTGGGAGCGGCTGGAGCGGCTGCGGCTGGCAGACGCCATCTTTGTGGAGGAGCTGCGTCAGGCAGAGATGTTACGCACGGGAACGCAGCAGTCGTTTGCGGTGCTGCTGCCGGTGAAGAGTGTGGGGGTGATGGGTGACGGCCGTACTTACCAGGAAGTGATCGCCCTCCGCGCCGTCACCACCGAGGATTTCATGACCGCCGACTGGGCCAGATTGCCCTACGATCTGTTGGCGACGGTGAGTCGCCGCATCGTCAATGAAGTGGCTGGTGTGAACCGTGTGGTCTTGGACGTCACCTCTAAGCCACCAGGGACGATTGAGTGGGAGTAATGCAACGGAACGGCCGTATTTTGCGTAAAGCAGCATGAACATTTTGGCGATTATTTCATGACAAAATTGGGCAATTCTGCGCCAATTTTGCTGTTTACAGGAGAGTAACTAATGGATTTTGGAAAGCTTTTCCGACGTGGTTGGGAAGTTGTTTGGCAAAATAAATTCCTTTTTATTTTAGGCTTTTTGGCAGCGCTAGGCGGTAGCGGTGGCGGCAGTAGCGGCGGTAACTTCAACTACAATATACCGTCTAGCAGCACCTCTACTGAGCCATTTCCCCCGGAAATTATTGATCAGTTCAACTCATTTTGGGCGGATTTTGGCGGCCTGGTTCTTGGCCTGGGTTGTTTCTTATTCATTTTGGGCATTGTATTTTGGCTGATTCGCCTGGCCGCACAAGGTGGGCTCATTGAAGCAGTCGATCGTATTGAGGCTGGCGAAAAGATGAGCTTCGGCTCTGCTTTTTCAGCAGGCGTAGCTCGCATTGGCGGACTGGTCGGCCTTAATTTGCTTCTCAATCTTCCTTTTATCCTCTTCGGTTTGGTAATTGGTGGTGGCTTCGCCTTTGTTGGTTTTTCCCTTTTTCAAGAAGGCGGGAACATGACAGAAGCCATGGCCGGTACTATTAGCATCTTGGCAATTTGTGGGGGGCTTCTTGCCTGTTTACTTGTTCCCTTAGGCCTTATCGTGACCTTTTTACAGCCATTTGCCCAACGCGGTTTGGTGATTAAACAGCTAGGCGTGATGGATAGTATTCGGCATGGCTGGGATGTGCTGCGCCAAAACCTGGGCGATATCTTGTTACTAGGGATTGCTTTCTTTGTGCTTGGCATCCTCGTCGGTTTTGTGTCCCTCTTTGTGATGGTTCCGCTGGCCTTTTTAGCCGCCGGGCCAGTGCTTTTTGACCTGTTTCAAGGCAACCAAATTGACTTTGGCATGTCAGATATTGTTCTGCTGGCGTTCGGTGGCATCTGTTTGGGGCTAGCCGGTGCAGCTATAAACTCCATTCTGACGGCTTATCGCTCTGCGACAGTAACCCTGGCTTACCAGCAATTTATCCAGAAAGATGGGTTCCAAAAAGATGTGTAGGTACCCGTGAACGGCAATTCGTGATCAGTAATCGGTATTTAGGACGGATGACTGTTCACTGATTACCGGTTACTGTTTACCGAATACCGGTAAGCGTTATGACCCCAGACTTACTCTCGCATTCCTGGAAGCTGCTGCGGCAGAATCCCTTCCTGCTTTGGCTGGGGCTGGGAATGAGCCTGAGCAGCTTATTTGGCACGGGCTGGCGACTGTGGCTAGGGCAGTTGATTACACTGGACTTTGCCCAACTAACCAACATTCAAACGATTGAATCGCTGTTGTTTAGCACTGAAATTGCGAGCGCAATTGCGCCAATGCAGCAGCTCCTTTGGCGGGGGCTGCTGCTTGCATTTGGGCAGTTTGTATTGGTTTGGTTGGTTGCACTTTTGGCAGAGGCGGGGATTATTACGGCCGTTTCCACCACCGAATCTCGTCAACCAATCAACCTGTGGCAGTCGCTACGTCAGGGGCGTGCCTGGCTGGGCCGCTTTTTGGCGATTGATTTGCTGGTGTTCTTCCCCTGGTTTCTCATCGCGCTGCTGATGCTGCTCATTTTGCTGGTTTTGGCGTTGGTGCTGGCCAGTTTTGCCGTCAGCGAGCCGAGTGCAGGCACCGTATTTGCCACAACAGGAATGGGGCTTTTTTGTATCATTGGGTTGGCGGCATTGCTCATGCCGGTGGGGTTGCTGTCGTTCTGGTACCGGCTGCTCACCTTTCGGCAGGCGATTTTGCATGGGGTGGCGGGGCGAACGGCCGTTCGCCAAACGTGGCAGCGCATCCGGCAAAATTTTGGCGATCTGTTTGTGCTAATTGTGATTTTGTGGGGTGGGCAAACGCTGCTTTTGGGCGCGGTCAGCCTCGTCACCTCTCCGCTGCTTACCTGGCTGACGCCCCTCACTAATTCAGATACAATCGCGCTGCAAGCCACGTCCTGGCTGGCACTGCTGCTTGTCACGCTTTTGGTTTGGTTTGTGCGCGGCAGCCTGACCGCATTTGTGGCTATCGCCTGGACGCTTGCGTATCAAAATTTGAGCAAAGTAGAGAATTAGCCGCGGATTACGCAGATTAGAAGGATTTTTTTTAGAGCAAAGAAAAATTTGCAAGCGTAATCTGCGCGAATCTGCGGATGGAAAGCGTATGGATCAAAGACTCGGCGTGGATACGGGGGGGACGTTTACCGATTTTGTGTGGCTGGGGGCAGACGGCCGTACCCAAATCCACAAGCAGCTCAGTACCCCGCATGATCCCTCAGAAGCGATTTTGTCAGGAATAGAGACGATGATGGTGCCAGAAACGGCCGTTGTCGTTCACGGCAGTACGGTGGCCACCAATGCCTTGCTAGAGCGCAAAGGGGCACGGACGGCCCTCATTACCACCAAAGGGTTTGCCGATGTGCTGGCCATCGGGCGGCAAAACCGTCCCGATATTTACGCCCTGGTGCCGCAAAAGCCGCCGCCGCTAGTGCCTGCTAACTGGCGGCTGGAAGTGGCAGAGCGCGTCACCGCCAGTGGCGAGGTGCTGCATCCTCTAAACCTGAATAAGCTACCCGCCATTTGGCAAAGGCTGCAGGCGGAGCAGATTGAATCGGTGGCCGTGTGCCTGCTCTTTTCCTTTTTGCACCTTCAGCATGAGCAGCAAATTCGCCAATTTTTGCAAGAACAGGCGGGAGACGCGCTGCACATTTCTCTTTCTTCCGACATTTTGCCAGAGTACCGTGAGTACGAGCGCACGGCGACAACGGTGATTAACGCTTACGTGGTTCCCCTGATGACGCGCTACCTGCGGCGTTTGGCGGCTGGCGTTCAGCCGCGTCGCCTCTCGGTGATGCAGAGCAACGGCGGCATTATTTCTGCCGCTACCGCCGGGGCACAGGCGGCACGGACGGCACTGTCTGGCCCGGCAGGGGGTGTGGTTGGGGCGCGGTTTGTGGCGGGGCAGGCTGGTTTTCCTGAAATCATCACCTTCGACATGGGCGGCACGAGTACCGATGTGGCGCTTTGCCCTGGCCGCTTGCCCACCACTGCCAGCGGCGAGATTGCTGGCTTGCCGCTGCGTTTGCCCATCATTGATATTCACACGGTGGGCGCAGGGGGCGGCAGCATGGCCGGCGTGGATGCTGGCGGTGCGTTGCAGGTGGGGCCAGAAAGCGCGGGGGCGTTTCCGGGGCCTGCTTGTTACGGCCGTACCGAAAAGGAGATTAGAGATTGGAGACTAGAGACTGAACAAAAATCTCAAGTCTCAGGTCTCCGGTCTCTGTTAGCAACCGTTACCGATGCAAATTTAGTTCTAGGCCGACTGGACGCGGATCATTTTTTGGGCGGCACGATGCGTTTGGACGAAACGGCAGCACGCGAGGCGTTATCTAATTTGGCTGAGAAAATGAAGGTAGATGATGCGGAAACGGCCGCTTGGGGCGTCATCCAGGTTGCTAATGCCAACATGGAGCGTGCCATCCGCCGCATTTCGGTGGAGCGTGGCTACGACCCGCGCCGCTTTACCCTGATGCCCTTTGGCGGAGCCGGGCCGCTGCACGCCTGCGAATTGGCTGAGAGTTTGCAAATTCCGCGCGTGCTGGTGCCGCCCGTGCCGGGTGTGCTCTCGGCGTTGGGGATGCTGGTGGCTGCGCCTACCAAAGATTACTCACAAACGGTGATGCGTACCGTGCAGCAGTGGTCGCAGGCAGATGAGGCGTGGCTGGCCGCGCAAGCCGAGCCAATCGCTGCCCGCGCTATCGCGGATATGGTGGCCGAGGGGCATGAAGAATCGAGCGTCACGTTACGCTATCGGCTGGACGTGCGGTACAAGGGACAGTCACATGAGCTAACGGTTCCCTGGCAAGCAGGCGATTTGGCCGTGAGCGATCTGTTCCACGCCGCGCATGAGCAGCGATACGGCTACCGTTTGCCCGATGACGAATTGTTGGAGGTGGTTACGCTGCGGGTAACGGCCACTTCGGCGGCGGACGCAGAGTCCGCTCTTAGCGCAGGCGTTGCCCCCGTTGATTCCCTCGCTAATCAACATGAATCATTGGGCGAGCCAGATGCCAGCACAGCAATTATTGATGAGAAGATGGTTTGGTTTGGGGAACGGCCGCTTCGGCATGGCTCAGTGCAGGCATACCAAACGAACCTGTACAATCGAGAAAAATTACGCCCAGGCCACCAGTTTAGCGGCCCCGCCATTGTGTTCCAATATGATACGACGATTGTGATTCCGCCCAGTTGGGAAACGGCCGTAGATCAATTTCACAATCTGATTTTGACTAAAGGGGAAGAGACTGGAGATTAGAGATTGGAGACTGGCTAATCTCTAATCTCCAGTCTCCAATCTCTAACAAAATTTTAGCTTTCTTCGTCTGCGGCTTTGGCTTTGGCAATAACGTCTGCCTGCATGTGGTTGGGCACACGGCCGTAGCGCAAATATTTCATGCCAAACACACCACGTCCCTGCGTCATCGAGCGCAGATCGGCGGTGTAGGTTTGCATTTCAGCCAGCGGCACCTCTGCGTTTACGATGCTCTTGGTGCCTTCCTGGTCCATGCCCAATACGCGGGCGCGGCGGGTGTTCATATCGCCTAAAATATCGCCCATGTTGTCTGATGGCACGGTAACAGAAACTTCATAGATCGGCTCTAGCAACACAGGGCCTGCGCCCAGCATGGCTTTCTTAAACCCTTCACGCCCGGCCGTCTGGAAAGCAATTTCCTTCGAGTCTACCGGATGTTCCTTACCGTCGTAAACAATGGCTTTGACGCCAACCACTGGATAGCCAGCCACCGGGCCAGATTCAAGTGCCTGACGGCAGCCTTTTTCGGTGGCGGCAACAAATGGTTGGGAGATAGCACCACCAAAAATTTCGGAGCCAAACTCAAATTCAGCATCATCGTCCAGCGACTCTACCCGCAGGAAGACGCGGGCATACTGCCCAGCACCGCCAGACTGCTTTTTGTGCGTGTATTCGGCTGAGTTGGTTTGGGTGATTGTTTCGCGGTAGGGTACTTTGGGGATGGTGGTGTTGAAATGCACACCAAATTTGGATTCCGCTTTTTTGACGGCAATATCCAGGTGGGTGTTGCCCATGCCGGCAAGAATTGTTTCATGCGTGGCGGTTTCTGTATGCCATTTCAGCGTTGGGTCTTCGGTGGTAAGGCGGTTGAGCGCTTGGCTAAGTTTGGCCACGTCTGATTGGGAGACAGGGTGAATGGCAACCTGGGCAATGGGGTTTGGTTGCTCGATGGCAGCAATTTGCAGCTTGTTGCCTTTGTCGCATAGGGTGGCGTTGGTGTGGGCATCGCCCAATTTTACAACGGCACCGATGTCGCCGCTGTGTAGCTTGGGTACGGCCGTTTGGTCTTTACCCGTCAATATTTGTAGCGTACCTACCCGGACTTCGCTATCACTCATGGCATCCCAAATGCGGCTGTCGGACTCCAGAATGCCACCGTAGACGCGAATATAGCTCATACGGCCGTATGGGTCTTCCCGCGTCTTGAAAATGAAGGCTGCCAGCGGGGAACTGTCGTCCACTTTGTGGATCACTTCTTCGCCAGCGGCGTTGGTAGCCGTAAACCCATCGTTTTCGTTAGGGGCAGGGAAAAGGCGCACCAGGGCATTCATCAGCGGCACTACGGCAACATTGGCTTGCGGGGCGCTGTAGATGACCGGAATGGCCGACCCTTGCTGCATGGCCAGCTTGAGACCACGAATAATATCTTCATCCGACAAGCCGTCATCCTCAAAATATTTTTCCATCAGCTCGTCGTCACCCTCGGCAGCGGCCTCAACAATGGCAAGATGAGCTTCTTCGGCGGCATCGGCCAGGTCGTCGGGGATGGGGCCGCGTTCGTCCTTTTCACCCAGGCGGACTTCCATCGAGAGCAAATCCACCACGCCTTTGAAGTTGGTGCCTTCACCGATGGGGAGTTGCAGCGGAATAAAGTTGCCGCTCAGATTGTCCCGAATACTCTGGAAGGCACGAGCCGCGCGCACATTTTCACGATCCATCTTGTTGATGACGATCATGCGGGGCAAGCTGCGCTTTTCGGCTTCGCCCCAAACAATTTCGGTACCCACTTCTACACCAGAGACGGCTTCTACCAGCACCACGGCACCCTCGGCAACGGCCAAAGCGGCGTTCACCTCGCCGATGAAGTCGGCGTAGCCAGGCGTGTCTAGCACGTTAATTTTCTTCTCTTTCCATTCAATAGGTGCCAGGGCAGTGGCAATTGAGCTATTGCGGCTGATTTCTTCTTCTTCAAAGTCCATTACGGCTGTACCGCTTTGCACATCCCCCATGCGGGTGGTGACGCCCGTGTTGAAAAGCATTCGCTCGACCAGGGTTGTTTTGCCCGCACCGTTGTGCGAGATGAGGGCAATGTTTCGGATTTGTCCTGTCTTAAACTCTTTCATTCGTTAAAAACCTCTTGGAATTGTGTATAAGGTATTATTTATAGATAATTTTGTGCAGGTGACGAGACCACTGGATTGATGTGTTTGGGGATTGGGATGGTTGGTGCGAAAGTGTATCAATGATGGTTTTGGTAGCCGCCACCTGATCGGGGAAATCAAGTGGGTGGTTCCTTTCTTGATTTGGTTCTTTTACTGAAGCGACTGATTTTAGATGAATTTGTACACACCTTTTGCTTCAGTTCATCTGTTCAGAGCCTGTTTTCTTGGAAGAAATTTGATTGCCGGAACAGAAGTGAACGGGGGCGATTTTATTGGAAAACAGGGGAGTTGTCAAAATGGTGCAACGGCCGTTTGCCTGTTGCGTAATAGGTGATAGTTGGCGTAAAAACGCTGGAGATTTGTTACTTGGAGGCATTGCAGATGGATGATTTACAGAGTCGTCGTAGACGGAAAAGCGGCCGTTCCTTGTTTGGGCCGATTTTTTTAATTGGTGTAGGTGCTTACTTTTTGTTGCGGAATATGGGCGTTGTGTCTGACCTCAACTGGGGGTTGGCCTTCCAGCTTTGGCCGTTGCTGCTTATCTTTTTGGGGTTGAATATTATTGTGCAGCAGGTAAGACGGCCGTTTGGCACTTTCTTGAGCGGCATTGTGAGTTTAGCAGCCGTGGGCGTCTTTGGTGCCGTGCTGCTGTTTGGCGTGGAGCTGCCGTTGCTGTCTCGGTTTAATTTGCAGTCTGCAGCCAACTATCGGCAAGAAACGGTAACGGTTTCTGCCGAGGGTGCCCGAAGTGCCGAAATCTTCCTGGATTTAGGTGCGCTGGGGGCAGATGTCACTGACCTGGAGAGCGACCAAAATTTGCTGGAAGGGAACTTAAGCCTGGTGGGCGAACTCCAGTTTCAGGAGTCGCTACAAGGGTCTAAAGCCAATATTTCATTAGGTGAACGTAACCTGAACTTTTGGAACGGCGGCTTTGCATTTGGCGGCCAGGAACCACCGTGGCAAATTGGCTTGAGCCGCACCGTGCCCATAGATTTGAACGTGGAAATGGGTTCGGGGGCTTCTGATTTGAAGCTTGGTAGCTTGAACCTCGAAGATTTTGCACTTGATATGGGGTCTGGGGCGGCCAATGTGCAGCTACCCGGTGGGGCCTTTGAAATTAATATTGAAGGTGGGTCCGGCAAACTGGTGATGACGCTGCCGCCAGACGGCCGTCACCGCATAGATATTGATGGTGGGTCTGGCGCAATGGACCTCTTTTTGCCGCCGAATATGGAAGCACGGGTGGAGCTAGACAGCGGCTCTGGGCGCGTCTCGTTAGATGACCGCTTTGAGCGCATCTCAGGTGACGACAGGGATGGTATCTGGCAAACCCTTAACTATGAAGCCGACAGCAACAACCGTTTGCTCATCATTATTGAGGGCGGCTCTGGCTCCATTGCCATCCGCCCGCAGACAGGGCGGTAATCGATAATCAGTATTCAGTAATCAGTGGTCGGATTACCGAATACCGTTTACTGATTACCGTTAGCAGCAAGCTGCTGCATGTGGGCGAGAACGGCCGTAATACCATTCAGTCGTTGCCCCGTAAGCACTTGCTGCAAGCCCATGCCCAGATAAAACTCCAGGGGAATCTTTTGGATGTCTTCTGGCGTTGTCCAGCCGATGCCTTCTTGCAGCAGCGAGGCGTAGCCGCGCACGGTGGGAGCTTCTTCGGGAATGTCGAAGTGGTAAAAGATTTTGCCATCTTGCCATTCCGGGAAGATGAAGACGGGGGACATGCACTCGTGTACCTCGTCTTTATTGGCGTCGCTGGTGTCAATGTGGTCTGGCACGGGCGGCAGCTTTTCGGCAAACTCCAGCAAATATTCCAGCTTTTCTTGCCCTTCACAGATGGCAAAATCTTCAACAATTTCTTCTAATTTTTCTGGTAAGTCGTTCATACTGTCTATTTTATCTCTCAACTTCTCGCATACCGTAAACGTGGATTTCGCCAGCGGTGGTGCCAAAAAGTAGGTAATGGCCATCCGGCGAGAAGATAAGCGAGGTGACGCCGTCGGCTTCAGCATCTAGCTCAAGCAGCATTTCGCCGTCCTCGGTGTGCCATAGCCGCACCGTGCCATCTTCCGGGCTGCTGGTGGCTAAAATGGTGCCATCTGGCGAGAATTCGGCGTGCGCATTGCCAGAGTGAATACCTTCTAAGCCATAGATCAAAGGTGGGCTGTTGTTTTGAGCGGCATAATCGTACAGTTCGACACGGCCGTTTGCAAAACCCAGTGCTAAAATTGTGTTGTCTGGTGATAGAGCCATGTCAATCGTACCAGAGACGTTTTTGTTAAACGGCCGTCCAAAGCTCCGGTTTATTTCTTCCCCCACAAAAACGGACTCATCTTGCCCTTCATCCTCAAGGAGCCCAAAAAACGTCCCATCATAAGAAAATATAGCGTCCCGATAGCAGGCATTGGTGTTGTAATTTTGCGATTCGCTATCAATTTCTTCCAGGCCGTCTTCTGTGACTAAAAAGTAGCCCCATTTAGCACGTCCACCTATCAGAACGGCGTTGCCATTTGGGGTAAAAGCGGCACTGCATGGGTTGCTTAAGCCATACGCAGAGAGGCTGTTTTGCTGCCAAATTTGCTCGCCTAAATCTAATGCCCAAGCAGTTGCTGTGCTGCCTGTTATAGCGTACATTTCAATGTGATCAGACGTAAAACCAATCGCCCGAACTGCCCCAAAGGTCGTTTCTTGAGGCGGTAACATCAATTGTCCATCTGACAGCCGCCAAAGGTAGATGGTGGCAGGCGGCGTGAGCTCGTGTCCGTCGTAACGCCCTGCGGCAATGTAGCGTGGGGCAAAGGTAGAGGCGGGGCCAATGGCGAGGCTTAGTGGAAAAAACTGTTCATCATCTCCCCCGGTAAGGGTGATGATTTTGACAAGATTTGCCTCTTCGAGATCGTTTGCGGTCACAAACGGCCGTAGTGGGTCTTCATCAACATCATCCAAGCGACGATCATCGTCGGTATCTGGGTCTAACGGATCCGTGCCTAGCATCACTTCATCGCCGTCTTGCAGGCCGTCTTCGTCGGTATCAGGGTTGTTGGGATTCGTACCAGCGGCCGTTTCCTGGGCTAGTGTCAGTCCATCGGCATCCACATCTACATCTTGAGCCAGGATCGCAGCAGCCGTTGCCGTAGCGCGTATGGCTTGCGCTTCTTCACTGTCATCGTTTAGCTCTGCTAGTTGAGTATCAAGCGTGCCTTGTAATTCAATCAAATTATTTATTTCTTCATTGGCAGCGCGGGCGGCATTGACGGCAGCAACGGCTGTTGCTTCGTTATTAGAGGCATTCAAGGCATTGGCCTCAGAGGTGGATTGGGCAGCAACGGCCGTTTCTGCCAGTTCACGGTTATCCTCAGCCTGCCGACTAAAAACGATGCTGGCCACAATTGAGCCCACTAAAATGATCACTAAGGCGCTGATGCCCAAAATCTGGATTAAACGTTCACTGCGGGCGCGATGTTCAACGGTATGAACGCTCTCGGCCAAAAATCCCCGTTCCAAATCGTTGAGTTCATCATCGTGCTGGGAGGCCCACACCTGCGCTTGCTCCAGCCGTGCGCCGCGATACAGTTCGCCGGAATCGCGGTTAAGCTGCTGCCATGCTTGGGCAGATTCCGTCAGGTGGCGGTGCAGACGCAGGCCGTCTCGGTTTTCATCCAGCCAGCGGCGTAGCGTCGGCCATTCGCGGATGAGGGCCTCGTGGGCCACTTCGGCAGATTCTTCATCTGTGGTGACCAATCGCGCCGCAGATAGCAGATTGAGGACAGCCTGGGTTTCTTCCGCAGCATCGCTAGCGGGCAGTAATTCGCTAATGAGGGCGCGGCGGCGCGTGTCTTGGGTGCCTTCGCCCAGCTCTGTGAGCCGCAGGAAGATGCTGCGGGCGATTGTTTGCTGGTCTGGCGTGAGCTTTTGGGCGTAGACGGATTCGGCCGTTTTGGCTATGGCGCCCTGCACGCCACCTGCATCGGTGTAGCCGCTAAAGGTAAGCGTGATGCCTTCGCGCCGCTGCCACGTTTCTAGCAGAGCGTGGGAAAGCAGGGGCAGCGCACCGGGCTCTGGCGTTTGTTCGCCCGTTGCGCCCACGTCGCGCAACAGCAAATCAACCAGACCCTCCTCGAAGGTGAGGCCATGCTGCTGGGCCGGTTGCTCAATGGCGCGGCGCAGCTCGGTGGGGTTCATGGCACCGATGTACCGCTGTTGCGTTTCTAGCAGGTGGCGCAGGGGTTCATATTGGGCGCAGTGGTGGTAAAAGTCGGCACGCAGGGCGATGATGGCGCGGGTGGGGCGGTTGCTGGCAGCGTCATTGGGATTGGAAACGGCCGTTACCAAATTATCCACAAAGGCTTGCCGCTCTCTTTCTGACCGGCACAGGGTAAACAACTCTTCAAACTGGTCAATGACCAGCAGTAACTGCTCATCTTCTTTTACCAGCCGCCGCGCTGCCAGATGCAAGCTGCGTGGATCGCTGGCCATCGCGTCAATAAATTTAGCCGTCACGCCCACAGAATCGGTATGGCGGGTTAAGGTAGTGGCTAATGCTTCCAGCGGGTGGTGTGTGGGCGTGAAAATGTGGATTTTGAGGCTGGGCTGCACTTTTTGCAAGGCAGGCACCAACCCTGCCCGCACCAACGACGATTTGCCGCTGCCGGATGCGCCAACGACGGCTAAAAAGTTGCTCTGTTGCAGGTGGTCAGTCAGTTTAGCCGTGAGTGTTTCGCGGCCAAAAAAGAGGTCGGCGTGGTCAGCGTCGAAATATTTCAGACCCATGAACGGGGGATCATCGTCGGAAACGGCCGTTGCCATCATCTTCCGCCAATTCACTCTGGGTCGTATTCCTTCGCATAGCGAAATTAGTTCGGCAATCCGCTGTTCACGCACGCAGAGCGAAACCAACTCTCGCGTTTTGTCCAGCTTGCTGCCGGGCGGCAACGCTTCGTAATCCAGATTCAGGTCAAAACAAAGTGTTCGCAGCTCACTTTCATTAAAAGCGTCTACCATTGCTTGGCGTAGTTTTCGTTGATTGAGGGTTTCAGCGGTCATTGGCACGCATTGTACGCGAGGGGGGGGAAACATCGCAACAGGCAATTTTCTGCACCGCTTTTTTACGGACGGCCGTTTCCTCTGTGCTATACTCGGCAAAGACTGCAAAAAGGACAGAAGAAATGTTTAATAAAACTCAATTCAACACCCTATTTGCCTACCATTGGCACATCACCCAGCAGCTTCTGGACAAGGCTAAAAATCTCAGTGAAGCCGATTTGCACGATAATCCAGGCTACGCACACGGCTCGATCTTTGATCTGTTTTTTCACCTGCTGCAAACGGATATTGCCTGGCGTAAAGGTTTGGAAAGTGGCAAGCAGCAGTCAGGTGTGGAGAAGGGGCAATATCCCGATTTGGCAGCTATTGAAGACGGTTTTGCGGCAGAGGCAGTCGCTTGGCAAGCTGTTTTGGATGGGTATACGGCCGTTCAAATTGAAGGTAACATTGATCTCATCAACTGGCGCGGCGACAAGATGACCTTCCCCTTGTGGCATATTTTGCAGCACGTTGTCTTTCACGGAATGCAGCATCATGCCGAGCTGGCGCAGTTACTTACCAACAAAGGGCAGTCGCCGGGCAACATAGATTTGCTATTTTTTCGAGGTTAAAACATGGAACAATATCTGGAATTAATGCGGTACGTCAAAGAAAATGGCGTGCGTCGGGAAGACCGGACAGGCGTGGGGACGATGAGCGTCTTTGGCTACCAGATGCGCTTTGATCTGGCGGCAGGCTTCCCGGCCGTGACTACCAAAAAGCTCCACTTCCGCTCAATCATTCATGAACTGCTCTGGTTTTTGCAGGGTGACACCAATATCCGCTACTTAAACGAAAACAAGGTTACCATTTGGGATGAGTGGGCCGACGAAGATGGCGAGTTGGGGCCAGTATACGGGTCTCAGTGGCGATCTTGGGCGGGTGGAAACGACCGTACCATTGACCAAATCTCCCAGGTGCTGCACAGCCTCAAACACAACCCCGACTCCCGCCGCCACATCGTCTCCGCCTGGAACGTAGCCGATATTGACCAGATGTCGCTGCCCCCTTGTCACTGCCTATTCCAATTTTACGTGGCCGACGGCAAGCTCTCTTGCCAGCTCTACCAGCGCAGCGCCGACATTTTCTTGGGTGTCCCCTTCAACATCGCCTCCTACGCCTTGCTGACGCTCATGGTGGCGCAGGTGCTGGACTATGAACCTGGCGAATTTGTTCACACGCTCGGTGACGCCCACCTTTACCTGAATCATTTGGAGCAGGCCACGTTGCAACTTTCCCGCGATCCCTTCCCGCTGCCCCAAATGCACTTCAACCCAAACATCACCGACCTATTCGCCTTCCGCTACGAAGACTTTGAGCTGGTCAACTACCAATCCCACCCAACCATCAAAGCTCCTATCGCCGTCTGAGGATTTTATGACCAAATTTGACCCTGATGATTTAAAGAAATTATTTGATGTGCCACCTGAAACAAGGCTTGCAATTTTCCGCGCGGAAGCGCTAACTTCAATGACGGCGTGTCGCGGTTATGCTGACTTGATCAAAATGAATTTAGAGGGCAAAAGTTTACCAAACTTACCCGAAGGCCAGGGGCCAACAAAGTGGATTGACCAGCTAATATTGATTTTGGACAGGCTAGAACAGTTGTTTGATGCTCTTCATGCTCCGTATCCTGACCCCGATGTATTTACAATGCTGGATGAAATTCAGGCGATTGCTAGAACGGGCTTGAATTTCACATCAGGGCAGTATGATCGGGAGCGGTACGAGCGACTTTTGCAGCTTTCTGTGCACCACTATAGCAAATTCATTAAGCCACTCGATGACACAATGAAGCTACGTTTTGCTGAGGAGGCTGGCTACATCACCCCAAAAGTTGGAGCAGATGCGGCGATTTTTAATGAGAAAGGCGAGATTTTGCTGATGGAGCGGGCAGATGGTAGCGGCTGGTGCTTACCCTGTGGCTGGGTAGAAGCAAATGAACGGCCGATTGATGCCGCAATCCGAGAAGTTCGTGAAGAAACTGGCTTAGAGGTTGAAGTAACGCAATTTGTTGGCGTCTTTACCCGCAAGGCCAGTGCCAAAAACGGGCCACATACGATGGTTGCCGTTGTCCATCTTTGCAAAATCGTAGGGGGTGAACTCCAGCTTTCCCATGAAGGCAGTGATTTGCGCTATTGGCCTCTGGATGAAGTAGAGCATTGGCATCCCAACCACGACAAATATGCCCATGCTGCTCATAAAATGTGGCAATCAGAGACGTTGCTGCCCGCCATATCAGATTAGGCTGTGATCAATCTCTAATCTTCACTTTCCAATCTCCCTGGATGAGAACATGAACCCACCCAAACCAAACCTGGCAATGATTGTGGCGATGGACAGAAATGGCCTGATTGGGGTGGACAACGGCCTGCCCTGGCGCTTGCCCGATGATATGCAATGGTTTGTACAGCGGACGATGGGCAAACCAGTAATTATGGGGCGAAAAACGTATGAATCAATTCCGGCCAAATTTCGGCCGCTCAAGGGGCGGCACAACATCGTCCTGACGCGCGACCCCGACTACGAAGCACCCGGAGCCACCGTCGTACATTCTATTGAAGCTGCGCTGGCAGCGGTAGGCGATGTTGAAGAAATTATCATTGGTGGCGGCGCGAATTTGTATGCCCAGTTGCTGCCTCAAACCTCCAGACTGTACCTTACCATCGTTGAGGCAGAGCTGGATGGCGACGCATATTTTCCAAGAATCCAAGCACTTGCTTGGCGCAAAATATTTATGCAACATCATCCCGCGGACGAGCGGCACGACTTTGCCTTCACCTGGTTCATTTTAGAGCGGAATGAGTAGCTCTTTTGCTTTTGTAACTTTCCCTACACCACTTTGTAAGCAATCTGTAATCATTTGAAAAGCTGGCGTTAATTGTTGCGGGCTATTTTTTAGTTTGGCAGTATCGCTTAAGCTGCCAGTCAAGATGGATTATGTAAATCACAACAAGTATTTTGAGGAGAACACATAATGAAGAGTTGGAAACTATATTTTTCGCTTTTGCTGGCTTTACTGCTCGTGGCTTGTGGGGGAGCTGCGGAAGAAACGGCCGTTGAACCCAGCACCTCTGAAACAACCACAACCGAAGAAATGACCGATGAGTCCGAAGAGATGATGGATGATTCCATGGACGATGAAGAAATGATGGAAGATGAGTCCATGGATGACGACATGGCGATGACCGACCACGATGAAGGCATGGCCGAGCTAGAAGAGACGATGGAAGAAACTGAGGCAATGGACGAAGAGATGGCCGACGAAGCTGCCATGGGCGATTTGCCTCTTTGGATGACAACTGTATTTACTGACGTGCGTACAGGCGAAACATTTACCTTTGCCGATTTTGCTGGCAAAACCGTCTTTGTTGAGCCGATGGCCACCTGGTGTACTAACTGCCGTCGCCAATTGGGGAATGTTTCTGTGGCCCGCGCTACGTTGGGCGACACCGAAGATGTGATTTTTATCAGCCTTAGTGTGGAAACCAGACTAAGCAACGAGAATTTGGCAAGTTACACTGATGAAACTGGCTTCCACTGGACATTTGCCGTTTTAACGCCAGAAGCACTTGTTTCTTTGGCAGATACCTTCGGGCAAACAGTGACGAACCCACCCTCAACGCCCAGCTTCTTAATTCGTCCAGATGGCACCACAACAGATTTAGAAACCGGCTTTGAAGAGCCAGACCAGCTTCTGCAACGCATCGAAGCGGCATCCCAAAGCTAAATTATTGCAAGTCCTCCTGGCTGCGATAGATCGCCCGCACGAGGGTGCTTCGCACCCCGTGCGGGGAATATTTTGGGGTTTATCAGTTTTGGGGGTAGCTACCCCCAAAACTGATAAACCCCCTTCTTTTAGTGTCACCAGGCGCAAAGCGCCGAGGCGACGCCCCGGACTGTGGCTGCGCTTGACAGAATTGTAAGGGTGATTTTACTCAAAGTGAACCATGCCAAAGAGAGTTTTCCGAGATGAGTCAATTAATTGAAGCGTTTATTTTGGGCAATAGTGCCATCCTCACCAATGTTTGTATCTTGCCGCTTTACCCTGGCCTGATTGCTTATTTAGCAGGTAATGCCCAAAATGAGCGAGCGCAATCAGCCACAAAATGGTTGGGTTTGCTTGTTTTAGGTGGCGTGCTTAGCATGATGTTGCTGATTGGGCTGATTTTGTACCTGTTGCAGCAAAGTTTTGGCAGCGTTCTTACCATTTTGCTGCCGATTATCTACATTGTGGTGATTTTGCTGGGACTGCTGATGCTCACTGGGCGCAATCCCTTCAACCGAATTTCTGTGGCGCAAACGCCGGTCTTGAGCAATCCATACGCCGGGGCATATGTGTACGGCCTTATGCTGGGACCAATGACGTTGCCCTGCACTGGCCCGCTGATTGTGAGTGCCTTTTTGCTGGGTGCGGGCAGCGTGGCGAATTTGTCTAGCAGTTTGGCTTACTTTTTGTTTTTTGGCATTGGGTTTGGTTGGCCGTTGGTGTTGCTACCATTCATCGCCATGCCATTCCAGCGCAGATTCACCCGCTGGCTGGGGCAAAATTACAAGCTGCTCACGCGCATCTCTGGCGTGTTGCTGGTGGCTATTGGCATTTTTGGCCTGTGGGTAGATGTGATTCCGAATTTATAAAAGCGTAAAAAGGTGACAGGCACTTTTAAAGTGCCTGTCATCTGGTGGCTACTTCTCTTTGGCCTGGATGTTGAGCTGCCAACGGCCGTTTCCCACCAACACATCCTCAATTTCCCGATCTAACACAATCTTCTTTGCCCGCGTGATGCTGGTGAGATCAGTGATAGCGTCTTGCAGGTGCGCGGCGAGTTCCGCGTCGTTGGTGTGCAGGTGCAGGCTGGCTAGCTCTGCCCCCAGCGATAGATTGTGTTCACTTTTGTAGCGGCGCACGGCCGTTGCGATTTCAACAAGCTGGTTACCGTGGGTAACGGCCGTTTCATCCCACCACGCCTCATTTCCTGTCGGCCAGCCAGACGTGTGAATCGAATCCGCCTTCTCACTGGGAGCAAACATCCCCTGGTAAATGCGCTCCGTCACGAAGGGCAAAATGGGAGCCAGCAGCTTGATAGTGGTTAGCACGGCATGATGCAGCGCATACCGCGCCCCATCGCTAGCCGCGCCACCTTCATACAGCCGCAGCTTGGCCATTTCCAGATAGTTATCCGCCAAAATTTGCCAGAAAAAGTGCTCAATTTCGCTCTTCGCCGTGGCGTAATCATACTGCTCGTACAATTTAGTCGTCCGCTCAATCAACTGCTGCGTGTGTGCCAACAACCACCTGTCAGCTAAGGTGCTGATAGCTGATAACTGATAACTGTTTACCGACGCCGACTCCTCATTTTCTAAAAATCTTGCACTGAAACGCGCTACATTCCACAATTTGTTCACCAACTTCGCCCCCGCCTGTATTTTCTCTTCGCTGATGATGGCATCTTTGCCCAAGCCCGTGCTGGCCGCCCAGTAGCGCACTGCATCGGCAGAATATTGCTGGATCATTTCTAGCGGAGCGGCCACGCTGCTCTTTTTGCTCTTGCTGATTTTGCCTGCGCCAGTCGGAGCCAACCCCCAGCCGGAAATTGCTACGGAATCAAAGGGTAGCGTGCCAAAATGCAGCCACGATTTGGCGATGGTATAGAATGCCCAGGTGCGAATAATCTCATGCGCCTGCGGCCGTAGCGAGAATGGGAAGGCTTGTTCGTATAGCGAATCTGATTCCTGCCACTGACCCACAATTTGCGGCGTCAGCGACGAGGTCGCCCAGGTGTCCATCACGTCTTCATCTGGGATAAAGTTGCTGGCTTGGCAGGTTGGGCAGGGCTGGGACGGGCTATCTGCCAGGGGGTCAACGGGCAAATCGGCTTCATCGGCTAAAATCGTTTCACCACAATTTTGGCATGTCCAAACGGGGAAGGGCACGCCAAAATAACGCTGCCGCGAGATGCACCAATCCCACGCTAGATTTTCTACCCATTGGCGGTAGCGCAGCTTCATGTGGGCGGGCTGCCAATTGATCTTTTCGCCCTGTGCCAGCAGTTCCTCCTTAAAATCGAGTAGGCGGATGAACCATTGGGACACCACACGATACTCAACGGCCGTATCGCACCGCTCATGCGTGCGTACATGCTGGTTAATTTTCTCTCCGCCAATTAGTTCGCCCGCTTCGCGCAGCTTGCCGATGATGATTTGTCGCGCTTCGGCGGTGGTGTGTCTGGCTAAATCGGAACCGGCTTCTGGGGTGAGACGGCCGTCTCCACCAATCGCTTCTATGAGGGGCAAATTGTGGCTACGCCACCAGGCTACATCGGCTTGGTCGCCAAAGGTACAGCACATCACTGCGCCGGTGCCTTTTTCTGGCTCGGCCGCGAGATCGGCCAGCAGCGGCACTTGCTGGTTGGTGTACGGTGTGGTGATTTTTTGGCCGAGATAAGGTGTGAAACGGCCGTCTTCAGGATGCACAAACACGGCAACGCAAGCAGGCAGCAGTTCTGGTCGTGTGGTGGCGATGGGCAGCGGACGGCCATCTTCCAATGTGAAAGCCAGCGTGTAAAAGGTGCTGTCCCGTTCCAGATCGTTTAGTTCTGCTTGGGCAATGGCGGTTTGGCATTCTGGGCACCAGATAGCAGGCGATTTTTGGCGATAGGCCAACCCCTTTTTGTACAAATCGAGGAACGACCACTGGGCCAGCCGCCGCGAGTTATTGTCAATGGTGCGATACGTGTAGCGCCAATCTACCGACAGCCCCAGCCGCTGCCAAAGCTCACGATATTTCTCTTCTGTTTCCTCGCTTACCTTCAGGCAAAGATCAATGAATGCCTGACGGCCAATATCGGTGGCGCGCACATTTTCCTGCCGCTCGATGAGCTTTTCGGTGGGCAGGCCGTTGTCATCGAAGCCCATGGGGTAGAACAGATTACGGCCGTTCATCCGAAAATAGCGAGCAATGAAGTCGGTCTGGCTGTAAGAGTACACATGCCCCAAATGCAAATGTCCAGACACCGACGGGGGCGGCGTGTCTATGCTGAACACGGGCGTATCTGAATTGGGGTCAAAATGATAGGTGCCGTCTGCCTGCCACTGATCAAGCAGGGCAGGTTCGGCCGTTTTTGGATTGTACCGCTTGGGTAAAGACATGATAAAAAACCTCCAATTTTGCCACAGAGTTCACAGAGGAAAAAGAGAAAAACCTCTTAAATCTCTGTGTCCTCTGTGGCTGAAATCAAAAAGCCCAAATCATCCGTTGAGGACGAAATGGGCTTGATTCCGCGGTACCACCTCTTTTTACTGCACAAGTTGTGCTGCACACTTTACCCCGACCAACATCAGGGTTTCGCTGTAACGGGCTTACCCGTACCGGTCTACTCTTTTCGGTGAACGGTTATTGGTAATCCGTAATCGGTTTTTATCGATTACTGTTCACCGTTAACCGCTTACCGTCCATTTCTTCGGTAATCAATCCGGGCGACTTTCGTTGGGCGTTTGCTGTGGGGGCTTTCAGTCTGGCGGCCTCATCTTTCCTGTCAGCTTCGTTACCAGCTACTCCTCCCGGAGATGATGGTTTATTTTGTTGTAGAGGGAATTATAAATGGAAACGGCCGTTGCTGGCAAGATGAACAATTATCCAACCCATCTAGATTGGTTGATTAATCATATGAAAGTCCAGCAAAGCATATTTCATCAGGGGTCTTCCCGCATATTGGCCGTTTGGTGACCAAAAGTGTTGATAATATCCTCTCGCGTTACTGTCACCTATGATCACGGTTTTTCCAAAGTTAAGAAAATAAGGTCAGACAAGCCAGTTCTGCATTCAACTGAGAAAGTTTGTTGTGTCAGCAGCGACTTGAATCCGCCTGCGTTCAACTCTGCCATGCCCTTTGTCAAAGGAGGTGGTTTCCTTGTAGGTAGGCTCTGGAATATGCCATCCTTTGGCTTTGCGCGGCGGTCGAAAAAACTGCTGCACATCAAAGAGGAGCGTCGGCTGGTTGTCTTTGACAAACCAGAGATAATCTCCTCCTTTGGTGACGTGGCGCGGCTGGTGGGTGTTGATCCGCCGCCCACGCAGGTGCCTGCAGGCCAGCCCATCCCGCTGACGCTGTATTGGCAAGCGCACTGACGCTGCCAGACGGCCGTGACGCAGTCTCGCTTCCTGTGCCACTAACCGTTGTAGGTGAGTAAAGCTACTCTGAATCGGCGCGTTCCCAATACCAGCAGCAGGAACCTGTGCCAAAAACTACATCCAAATTTACGGAGGTCTGCCCATCAAGAGAATCATAGAAAATTGATGAGGATGATCCGCTGATAGGTTGCCACAATATTTCCTCATTTTTGGAGGTCCAGTAAACAACAATTTCTCTTGATTCCAAATCCGAACTTAGCTTCGAAAACTCACCAGTCTCAAAGTTTAAATCGTAAATCCAGCTTGTGGCTGGGCCAGCCAGTAGCGAGTAGCTAAATCGGATGTGATTGTCAGAAATTTGGCTTAAATTATCAAAGAATCCATGCTCAAATTGAAAGGATTTTATCTCAGCTAGGGCAAATGGATCTTCCGCCTGAACCTGCCAGTGTGTGATTTTTCCGCTCAAATTGAAATGCAAGAAGCTGTCGTTGGTTATCCAGATAAGAGCGTCGCTGTAAGCTCCGTAAGATGCATCAGGAATGATCGATGTTCGATTTGTTTCGCGTTCGATTATCAAAAAAGTGCCACCTTCAAAGCCTTCCTCCCGTGCAATTAAGTAACGGCCGTCTGGTGACCAGATTGAAGGTATGATAGCTTTGGTTACAGGTAGATAATTGCCATTTGCATCCACTACTCCTGGGTGCTCGTAGGTATTTGTGCTTGGTTGAATTAGGAATTCAGGTTTAGGAAGACTATCGATGAGGTTTAATCCCCAGATCCCAGAACTAGCTAACCAAAAAAGCTGATTTTCATTCTCCCACGAGAGTGAAAAGCGGATAGCAAATTCCCTCTGAACGTCTGTCGCTACATTAAAGGCTGGCTGTAAATTGATAATTGAATTTTCAATAGTCAACTTATTAATTGAGAGTGTAAGATAATTAGAATCTGGTGCCTCTGATATGAAGACTACCCATTCACCCATTGGTGAAACCGAAACTGTGCCAAATGGTATTGAATAAATTGGACCAGCTTCGGTAAATAACTCCTGTGCTGCAATCTGAGTTGCGATGATCTCTGTTTGTGTTGGTACATGATGTAACACGAATTCATAAACGTGGTTATCTTCAGTTTCTCGCAAAAATGTAGCAAATTCACCATGATATCTTAGATTGAAATTGACACCTTCAACCAGCAGCTCAATCTCGTTAGTTTTCGGTAGCCAGCGCTGCAAAGCGCCGTCCCGCACAAATAATACGGGGGTTGTAGGCCAAGTAGGTTCTGGTGTGCTGGTAGGGAAGGGCGTAGGCTGTGCAGTTGTAACGGCCGTAGCGGTTTTTGTTGCCGTGGCAATTGGTGTTGGGGTGTGGGGAACGGCCGTAACCGCCTGCGTAGGCAATTCAGTAACCACCACCGGGCGGGTTATCGTTACTTGGTCGTGTGCAGGCAAGCATCCCACTAACCCAACAAAACAGATGAACAAGAGAAAGAATCTGGTACGCATAAGAAAAAAGGAGAAGGCGGGTTGTGGCCTTCTCCTTCCATTTTAACTTGAAAATTTAGCTTTGCTCTACGTTTTGCAAATGGAGCTGCTACTATCAGTTGACAGTCACCTGTAAGGTGACTGTCAACTTAGGCAATTGCTAGAACAAACCAACCACCTTGCCCGTCTCCAAATCGAGATCAACATCGTAGAAAGACGGCCGTGTGGGTAAACCGGGCATCGTGCTCATCGTGCCCACCAGCGGGTAGAGGAAGCCCGCACCCACGCTGGCGCGAATCTCCCGAATGGGCAAGGTGAATCCGGTGGGTCGTCCCTTCAGGTTCGGATCGTGGCTCAGGCTGAGGTGCGTTTTTGCCATGCACATCGGCAGTTTGTCAAAGCCCAGTCTGTTGTAGTCGGCAATCTGTTCTTCTGCCTTTTCCGAGTATTCCACGCCGTCAGCCCCGTAAATCTCTTTGGCAATCGTTTCAATCTTTTCCTTGATGGAAGCGTCCAAATCGTAGAGGAACTTGAAGTTGCTGGGTTTGTTGCTGGCCGCGATGACCGCCTTGCCCAACTCAACCGAGCCTTTGCCGCCTTCCGCCCAATGGTTGCTCATCACTGCATCTTCGGCACCCGCTTCCAGGGCGATTTTACGTACCAATGCCACCTCGTTGTCGGTGTCATCCTTGAACTTGTTGATGGCAACGACGACCGGAATGCCAAAGCGCAGCGCATTTTGGATGTGGGCCACCATGTTGACACAGCCCTTCTCCAGCAGTTCCAGATTTTCTTCGGTGTAGGCAGGGTCTAACGGCCGTCCCGCCACCACTCTTGGGCCACCGCCGTGCATCTTCAGGGCGCGAATCGTGGCCACCAGCACCACCACGTTGGGAATCAAGCCACTGTAGCGGCATTTAATGTTAAAAAACTTCTCCATGCCGATGTCAGCACCAAAGCCAGATTCCGTCAGCACGAAGCCATCGGGCCCCACCAGCTTGAGGGCGATTTGGTCAGCGACGATGGAGCTGTTGCCGTGAGCAATGTTGGCAAATGGCCCCGCATGAATCAGCGCGGGCGTGCCTTCCAGTGTTTGCATCAGCGTAGGCATGATAGCGTCTTTCATGAGGACGGTCAGTGCGCCGCCCACGCCCAAATCATCGGCCGTAATTGCATCACCCGCCTTGCTTTGGCCGATGACCATGTTGCCCAGCCGCTCACGCATGTCGGCCAAATCAGTGGTCAATGCCAAAATGGCCATAATTTCGCTGGCCACGGTGATGTCGAAGCCGGTTTCGCGCTCAAACTTCTCTTTAGCACCGCGCCCGATGGTGATGCCGCGCAGGAAGCGGTCATTGGTATCCACCACGCGCCTCCAGGTGATGGTCTCCATATCAATATCCAGGCGAACAAAGCGGCTGATTTCTGCTTCAGTTAGCTCATTGGGGTCAGTCTTGTTGATGCCCAACTTTTTGAGCCGCTTGATTTGCACGGGAGCAATTTTACGACTGCCGTCTTTTTGTTTGGGGCAAAGGGCATTGAAGAGCCGCATATTGTCCTGGTAAGATTCGTGGTGCATCCGTACGTCAATGGCGGCGGCCAGCAGGTTGTTGGCAGCGGTAATGGCGTGAATGTCGCCCGTCAGGTGCAGGTTAAAATCTTCCATGGGAATGATCTGGCTGTAGCCGCCTCCCGCTGCGCCACCCTTAATGCCAAAGGTAGGCCCCTGGCTTGGTTGGCGAATGCAGGTGACTACTTTTTGATCTAAATGGGCACCCAACGCCTGGCTAAGCCCAACGGTGGTTGTGGTTTTGCCTTCGCCTAGTGGGGTGGGGGTGATGGCCGTTACGTCAATATATTTGCCGTTGGGTCGATCAGCCAGACGCTCCCGCACAGAGAGCTTGACTTTGGCTTTGTCCACGCCGTAGGGAACGAGCTCTTCGGGCAGCAGGCCCACTTCTTCGGCAATTTGGGTAATAGGTAGCGGGGTGGCTTCCTGGGCAATTTCGATGTCGCTGGGAACGGCCGTTTTCAAATTTTGTAACTTATGGGGCATAGCGGTTTTCTCCTTAAACCTGTTGGGATTTGATGTTTTTTGGATAGTGTTAGATAAATCAATTTGCAAGGTGCGCGAAGGCTATATTGTCGGGAAGATTGGCAGATGTAGCAAGTAACAAACGTCATTGGTTAGTCACTGTTCCGGCGACGACGGCGGCGTTCCCGACGCGGCCGTTCTTCTTTGGCACTTTCTTTGGCTTTAGGTCGGCTGGCTTTGATCCAAGCCATGCAATTTTCGTCGTTGCCCATCATCACATCCGCCACCATGATACTGTGCTTAATTTCTGCTTCTATGGGATTGGTGATGGCTGAAGTGAGGCCATGAGAGATAGCCATTGCCAAGAAGTTGCCGTTGAGCGGCGGGCGGTTGGGCAGGCCAAACGATACATTGCTAGCGCCGCAGCTCGTGTTAACTTTCAGTTCGTTGAGGCAGCGCCCTACGATGTGAAACACCTGGCGTCCTGCCCAGCGCATCGCCCCAATGGGCATCACCAGCGGATCAATAATCACATCTTCGCGGGGGATGCCGTGATCCATCGCCCGTTCCACAATCTTTTTGGCAACGGCGAAGCGCACGTCTGGGTCTTCTGAGATGCCGGTTTCGTCGTTGGAGATGCCGATAACGGCCGCACCATACTTTTTAATCAATGGCAGCACGGTTTCCAGCCGCTCTTCCTCGCCTGTTACAGAGTTGACTAGCGGCTTGCCTTCGTACACTTCCAGCCCGCGCTCCAAGGCGGCTACAATTGAGGAATCTATCGAGATGGGCACATCGGTGACAGACTGCACAATTTGGATGGCTTTGGCGAGGATGGCGGGTTCGTCGGCCAGGGGGATGCCCGCGTTTACGTCCAGCATGTGTGCGCCTGCTTCCACCTGTGCCACCGCATCTTTCACCACGCGATCGTAATTGTCGGCGGCCATTTCACGCGCCAGCAGCTTCCGCCCCGTAGGGTTTATGCGCTCACCGATTATTGTGAACGGCCGTTCCGGTCCAATAATGACGGTTTTTGTCTTTGAACTGATTACTGTCTCCATGCTTTTTCCTTTGGTTATCGTGGTTATCGGTACTCAATGGTCAGTTATCTGTTACGGATTACTGACCACTGAGTACCGATTCGATTACTGCTCACTTTTCCTTTTCCACATTCGCGTCTTCTCTTGCCCACCATCAAAGCCTGTTTGCATAGGTCGGGGCAGCAGACCTGCATCCTCAATAATTTCGGCAACCAGCTCTTCCTGGCGATAGGCCATCACATGCACGCCAGAAACGCCTTCAATTTCACGCACTTGCTGGATGATCTCCACACAGATTTTTTTACCCTCTTCGCGCTTTTTACCCTTTGGCATTTTACGCAAACGCTCCACAATTTCATCTGGGATGTGAACGCCAGGCACTTTGGTTCGCATGAAGTTGGCGGCTTTGTCAGAGCGCAATGGACCAACCCCAACCAAAAAGAAGGCTTTTTCGTGTAGACCCATGTCCCGTACCCGCTGCATAAATGTTTTGAAGCGCGGCACGTCGAAGCAATATTGCGACTGGATGAAATCGGCCCCGGCTTCGATTTTTTTAGCCAGACGCAGCGGCCGCCAATCAAATGGCTGCACAAAGGGGTTGGAGGCCGCTCCTAAAAAGAGGCGGGGCGGTACTTTGAGCTTACGGCCGCTTAAAAACATCCCCTCATCCCGCATAATTTTAGCCGTTCGCAGAAGCTGAATCGAATCAAAGTCAAAGACGCGCTTTGCCTGCGGTTGATCCCCGGCCGTCACGTCATCCCCTGTGAGGCAAAGCACGTTTTTCACGCCCATCGCCGCTGCGCCCAGCAGATCGCCCTGAATGGCGATGCGGTTGCGGTCGCGGCAGGAGACCTGAAAGACGGGTTCGTAGCCTGCTCGGGTGAGCAGGGCGCAGATGGCGACGCTGCTCATGTGGCAATGCGCCCCGGAAGCGTCGGTGGCGTTAATGCCGTCGCACACTTCAGACAGCACCAATGCCGCCTCGTACACCTCTTGCGGGTCGGCGCTATCAGGTGGATTTAGTTCAGCGGTTACGGCAAAGCGGCCAGAGCGAAGGACACGTTCGAGGCGGCTGCCGGATTTGAAGTCAGTCATTGGTAATCCGTTATCGGTAATCGGTCATCGGTGGTCTGTTTACTGTTTGCCGATTACTGTAATTGTTGACGTGCCAACCCAGCCCTTTGGCACGGTCTTGTCTGCGCCCGTGAGCATCGTTACCCAGGCGGATTCGCCTTCTAGCTGGCGGTTGACGGGGGGCTGGATGTGCAGGATTTCGTCGCCATAAGTTGGCATTACACGGGAGCGTTCAAAGGCTTCAACCCAAACGCATTTCATCTCGGGTTTCACTTCGCAATGGCCGTTGGCGCGGACGCCGCCGCAGGGACCGTTACGCAGATTTTTGGGGCAGGTCATAGGGCAGGTCATGCCGGTGGAGTGCAAAATACATTGGCCGCACATTTGGCAGTCGAAGATGGCTCCTTTGCCCCATTCCTCGCCCCCTTTGATGAGCCGATTAGTGCGTTCGTACCCAATTTTGGCGATGAGGGGCTGGAGTTTGGCAACGGCCGTATGCGTCAGATCATACACTTTCTCTAAAAACGCGGGATGGTTTTGTAAGCGGCGGAGGAGTCCCATGAGTTTTATCCTTAATTTGCCACAGAGTTCACAGAGAATGAAGAGATTTTTGAGAAAATCTGTGTTTATCTGTGAAAATCAGTGTCCAATTTTTGTGGCTAGCCTTTTGCTTGGCGGATTTGCATGAATTTCTTCGCCGTATCCACCGCAACGGCTGCATCCCGGCAATAGGCATCGGCTTCAATATCTTCGGCAAAGGCTTCGTTGAGCGGTGCGCCGCCGACCAGCACCGTGATTTGGTCGCGGATGCCTGCATCCTTCATGGCGTTGATGACGACGCGCATGTAGGGCATGGTGGTGGTAAGCAGGGCGCTCATGCCCAGCAGGTCGGGATTATGCGCTTCGATGGCGGCAAAGTAGTCTTCAACAGAGTTGTTGATGCCAATGTCAATCACCTCGAAGCCGGCACCTTCCATCATCATGCCCACCAAATTTTTGCCGATGTCGTGAATATCACCCTTGACGGTGCCGATGACCATTGTACCCACTTTTGGTGCGCCGGTCTCGGCCAGAAGCGGCCGTAAAATCGCCATCCCCGCCTTCATCGCCTTTGCCGCCATCAGCACTTCGGGCACAAACAAAATCCCATCGCGGAAGTCTACCCCCACAATGTCCATCCCGGCCACCAAACCCTTGGTCAAAATGACATATGGTTCGATGCCACGTCCCAGGGCTTCATGCACCTCTTCCTCAATTTCCTCGGCATAGCCATCGTACAAATCCTCGTGCATCAATTCATATAGTTCATCGGTGGACAGCTCTTCAAGGATGATTTCTTCTTCGTCGTGATCGCTCATGGTTTGTTCCTCGTGATAAAAATTCCAAATAATGATCAGGTTATTTTTGCGAAGCACCTGGAATTGTCATTTCGAGCCGCTTTTTGGCGAGAAATCTTTTTAAATTAGGGAGATTCCTAGCTATTTGAAGGCTCTAGGGATTTCTCCCTTTGGTCGAAATGACAAGTAAAGGTTTTTTGTTTTACGCAGCTAATTTCTTGAAACATCTACTCTCTTCTTTTTGCGCCGCTTACGCTTGCCACGGCCGTTTCCATTCAATTCCACAACGGGGGCAGCTTCCGGCAGGATGTGGTTCAGGTGCGGAAAGGCATCGCTGGCGTGGGGCAGGTGAATCGCGCCCACAAATTCTTGCTGAAAATCGGGGTGAACGGCCGTTTCTACATACGTCACCCACTCAGAAATGTGTTGGGCTTCTTGGCGTTTGTGCTTGTTTAGCAGAGCGATTCTTGCCCCGTCACCTGCAGCATTGCCAACGGCCGTCACCTGCGCCAAATCACAATCGGGGATCAAGCCCAAAATCATGGCGTATTTGGGGTCAATGTAGCTGCCAAACGCCCCCGCCAGGACGATGCGGCCTACGCGGGTAAGCCCCGCCTGGTTCATCAGCAGCTTGACACCAGCGTATAGAGCCGCTTTGGCTAACTGGATGTTCCGCACATCGTCTTGCGTCACGACAATGGGGCTGCCCGTAGTCGTCTGTTCGGCCGTGGCTAAAACATATTCCCCGCGACGGCCGTCCCACTGAATGCGCTCATGGTGGAGGTTGGGGTTGAAACGGCCGTCTGGCTGCAAAATTCCCGCCAAAAACATCTCCGCCACCACCTCGATGATGCCTGAACCACAAATCCCAGCCGCCAAATGTTGGGGTTGTGCCTCAGCCGGAAACTCTGATCCGATTTGCCATTCATTTGACCATCTTTCCTCGCCGATGACGCGGAACCGCGCCACTTTGGTTTCTGGGTCAATGCGAACCCGCTCAATCGCCCCCGGCGCAGCCCGCATCCCAAACCGAATTTGTGCGCCCTCAAAGGCTGGCCCCGTCGGGCTAGAGGCACTTAGCATCCACCTTTTGTTCCCCAGCACAATTTCTGCGTTTGTGCCCACGTCCACCAGCAGGGTCACCGCGTCGCCAGTGTAAGGCTCTTCGGCGATGAGTGCGGCTACGTTGTCTGCGCCCACGTGTCCAGCCTCGGCAGGCAAAACGTGGACGTTGGCACTGCGGTGCAGCCGCAAGCCCAGCTCTCGCGCCTTCACGTCCATGCCGTCCCGATTGGCTAAGGCGAAGGGTGCGCCGCCCAGTTCAATCGGGCTAATTCCCAGCAAAATATGGATCATCGTGGTGTTGCCCACAAAGACCGCTTCCTGAACATCACGTTGGCGAATGCCAGCTTCACGGGCGGTGCTGGCGGCTAAGCGATTGAGGGCTTCGAGGACGGCCGTATTCATCTTCTCCAGCCCATCCCTGTGCATCATGGCATACGAGACGCGGCTCATCAAATCCTCGCCGTAGGTTACTTGCGGGTTCATCATCGACTCGGTGGCCAAAATGTCGCCCGTGCGTAAATCACACAAAAAGCCGGCAATCGTCGTTGAGCCAATGTCTACCGCCAGCCCGTACACCCCTTCCTGGTAACCTGGCTGCACATCAATCACCTCTTTGTCTTGCCACAGGGTAACGGTGACGCACCAATTTTTCTGGCGTAAATTGGCCTGCAGCACACGCAAAACGGGCAAATCAATGGTGAGATTGGTCAAATGCCAATGAGTAGCCAGCGCTTCCTGCAAACGCCCCCAGTCGCCGCGATGTTCACCCAGTTCAGCATGATCCACCTCCACATAAACCTGGCGCACGGCGGGGAACAGTTCGATAATGCGCTCCGTAGCGGCTTTACGCACCACCTGCTTATGCGCCCAGCTCTCTTCCGGCACAAAAATAAGGGCATCGTCACAAATGCGGGCATTGCAAGAGAGCCGACACTCAGGGCTGCCCAATTTGTCTAGCAGGCGGATTTCTTCTTCGGTGGCTGGGGAGAGGTGATGCTTGGCCGAAATGATGCCATGCTTGGCAAAATGGCCTTCTTCCACCTGAACGCGGCATTTGTTACACGTTAAACGGCCGCCGCAAATGCTCTCAATCTCCACCCCCAACTGCCGCGCAGCCTTCAACACCAACGTGCCAGCAGGCACACGACCTCTACGCCCGGAAGGCATAAAAATAACGAGATGTTCAGGTGTACTCTGTTCAGCCATGTTTCAATTTACGATTTTTGACTGACGATTTTCGATTGGGTTCTCATCAATCAATGTTGATCCTCTTGTAGGGGCTAGGCAGGTGGGTAACACTTGTGCCATTTCCCCTAACGATTTCTCCACCTGCCTAGCCCTTTTATTTTGCCCGGCGCAAATGTGGGCAAACATGGGCGAGGCAATTGGTGAAGCGGTCATTCGTTGTGACAAGGTGTATCCCAATTGCCTCGCCCCTACCTGCACAAATGGGACAAGGCGCAAAAGCCGGAATTGTATCAACCGCCATGCACTTTGCCGAAAAGTAACAAGCTGTCAACTTTACATGCTCAAAAACCAATCGTGATCAATATCCACTTTCTCAACAGACACCAATTTTGTTTGGATTCCGAGATTAAGTTCTTTTAGCTTTTCTGCCAATAGATCGCCATCAATAAGATCGATTGCAGGCGCACCGTCTCTAGTTGCTTCTTTTTCAGCATCTCGTGTGAAGTTACCAGTTGTAATAAACAGACCTTTATCAGCACGCCCAACCATTGCTCCGCGAAAGTCCCGAATATGGCTGACGGACACCGAGCCTTTGTAACGTTTGCATTGAAAAATGACATGGAAGCTGAGTAAGCCGCCTAGTCGCATAATGCCTTTGCCGTCAATGCCACCGTCTCCACTTTTTCCCGTTACCTCAACCTGAATGAAACCAGACTCTCTTAACAACCTTTGGGTAAGTCTCTCAAACGCACTTGGATCCATTTTGAGTAGCGTTTCCAATAACTCTTCTTTCCAAGAGAGTTCATCTTCAAGGGTTTCGGATTCTTCAGAGGAATTGCGCTCTTTCTTGTCAAGGCTGCGAACGAATCGCTTAACTTTAGCCGGATTCACTTTTTCAGTTTGTCTACCCTGACTGGTAAGTGCCCAAACGCCTCTGGATGAATTCTCCAATAATCCATATTTCTTCAGGTATGTGCGAGTCCAAGCTAATCGGTATTCAACTTTCGTTTGGCTACTTTTTTCAGGATTTTGCAAAACTTCCAATTGTTCATCGGAAAGCTGTAATTCCTCAGAAACTTTTGCATAAATTTCCTCAACTGTCCCAGAGCCACCTAGTTTTTTAAGGGCTTGAAGCAAGGGGTTCATCATCTGGTCATAAGTTGGTATTTTGCTCATTGGATTAGTCTATTATCCCTTCAACTCAGCAATCAAGGCTGGTAAAACCTCGTGCAAATCGCCGATGACGGCGTAGTCGGCTTTGGTCATCATGGGGGCTTCAGGATCGGTGTTGATTGCCAGGATTTTCTTGGCACCTTTGCAGCCCACCCAATGCTGAATCGCCCCGCTGATGCCGCAGGCGATATACAAATCGGGGGCAATACGCGTACCGGTTTGCCCCACCTGGTCGGCATGGGGTCGCCAGCCCAGGTTGGTGACGACGCGAGAACCACCCACTGCGCCGCCCAGTAGATCGGCCAGCTCTTCCAGCACAGTAAACCCTTCGGCACTGCCCACGCCGCGTCCGCCGCCGACTACTAGCCGCGCTTCCGCCAGCGAGACTTTGTCGCTTTCTGGCAGTTCACGCCCCGTCACCCGCACCCGGAACGCCTTGTTGCTTAGTTCGGCGGCAAAAGTTGTCACGGTCATGTCGGGTACAGGTGCTTCGCTTACGGGCAGGGTGAGCGGGGCGACGGTGAGCAGCTTGAGTTCACCCGGCAGGCGGGCTTCTTCAAGCAGGCTGCCGCCCCAGCGCACGCGGGTCACTTCGTACAGGTCGCCCGTGGCGACGCGGGTGACGTTGGCCGCCATTGGTAAATCGAGCCGGGCGGCGACGTGCGCCATGACTTCATTGCCTCGCTCTGTACCGGTTGCCATGATGGCTTTGGGCGATTCGGCGGCGGCAACTTGCACCACCGCTTCTGCCCATGCTTCCGGAGCGTAGTCGTCTAGCTGGTCGTGGGTCACCACAATGGCGCGATTCACGCCGTATGTGGCTAAACTGTCTGCTAGGGATGCTGCGTTTTGGCCGATAAGGACGGCCGTAACCGCCACACCCTCACTCGCCGCCACCTCCCGCGCCAGCGTGAGCATCTCCAAAGATTGGCTGTTTAGTTTGCCCCGGTCGTGTTCTATGATGCCTATGATCATTTACTTTCTCACTTTGTTCCTATAAGTGAAAAGTGGGGTCTCTCTTTTTACTTTTCACTTATCACTTTTCACTTCTTTTACTCCAAAAACTTCAGCTCCCGCAAAATCTCTGCAATTCTGGGAACGGCCGTAACCCCATCCCCTAAAATCTCCGTTGCGCTGCCCTGCTCTGGCGGCGTAACAAATTTCACCATTTCCAGGCCGCCGGGCAGCTTTTGCGGTTCGCTGACCTGCAGCGGCTTCTTTTTAGCCCGTAGTCGCCCCGGCACCGAGGGGTAGCGGGGTAAGTTGATGCCTTCCTTCACGGTCATCACCGCCGGAAGAGCCACTTCATAAATTTCAAAGCCGCCGCCAGCTTCACGCTTGGCCGTTACCGTTTCCCCAGCAATCTCCAACGCCTTCACGCCCGTTACGCAGGGCAAATCCAGCGCATGGGCGACGCGGACGCCCACCTGATAGCCGCCGCTGTCGGCCGCTTCGTTGCCGAACAGCAGCAGGTCAAAAGCATCGTCGGCGGTTTGAGTCGCTGACACAATCGCGTTGGCCGTCGCCATTGGGTTCCAGTCGCTGCCGTCTGTTTGCAGCAGGATGCCCTTGTCTGCCCCGACGGCTAGCGCGTCCCGCAGCTGCTGCGTGGCGGCTTCTTCGCCCAGCGTTAGCACCGTCACGCTGCCGCCGTGCTTTTCTACCAACTGCACCGCCTCTTCCACGGCGCACTCTTCATGGGGGCTAACGGTAAAGCCCAAATTGCGCGTCTCAATGGCTCGTGCATCTTCCGTCAGCACAATTTTTGCCCCAGTCGCCGGGACGCGCTTGACGCAAACTAATATTTCCATAAGGCACCTTCGAATGAAGGTAATTGGGTAATTAGGTAATTGAGTAATTGAACAAAATTACCTAATTACTCAATTACCCAATTACTTTTTCATCCGCTCATTTTCCGGGTCAAACAACGGCCGACTGCCAGCGACGGCAACGGTGACCGGATACAGCTCTGTCATATATTCCACGGCTAATTTTGTGCCTTCTTTGGCGTATTGGGGGGGCAAGTAGGCCAGCAGCAGCAGCTTGCCCACCGATGGCCCAGCCCCGGCGGTGGTGACGTATGAAGGACGGCCGTGTGAATCAACAATGCGCTCACCGTCGGGGGTGACGATGGGTTCGCCACCGTTCATGTAGCGTTTCACGCCGCTGGCCGACGTGTGATCATCCACCGTGAGCGTACACAAAATGGCCGCTGGTTCCTCTTCTCTGGCTTTGAGATAGGCTTCTTTGCCAATGAAGTCGGCACGTTTCACCAGGCGGCGGTCTAACCCCGCCTCAACGGGACTGTATTCGCCTTCCAGTTCATGCCCCATCAGCCGGTACCCTTTTTCCAGCCGTCCCGTCGTGCCGTACACGCCGATCCCGACGGGCACGAGGCGGTACTGTTGCCCCGCTGCCCAGAGCGTGTCCCATAATTTCAGGCCATATTCCATGTCCGTGGTGATTTCCCAGCCCAGTTCGCCCACGTAAGAGATGCGGAAGGCGGTGGCGGGGATGCCGTTGATGATGAGATTTTTGACGGTGCTGTAGGGAAAGGCTTCGTTGGAAACATCATCGGCCGTGATCGATTGCAGCACGTCGCGGGCGTGTGGCCCCCACAGGCCAATGGTGCAAAGTGCCGATGTTTTGTCGGTGAAGGTGACGGAGTCATCTTTGGGCAGATTGTCCATGAACCACTTCTTGTCCCGCGCTCCGTCGCCACCGCCCGTGACGACGCGGTATTTCTCTTTTGCTAACCGCAAAATGGTGAGATCAGATTTGAAGCCGCCGTGTGGGTTCAAAATGGGGGTGTACACGCCGCGCCCGACGGCCACGTCCATCTTGTTGACGGCCATCTTCTCGATGTAATCCACCACGCCGGGGCCTTCGACATCAAAAAAGGCAAAGGCGGTGAGATCAACCATCGCCACCCGCTCGCGCATGGCGAGGTGTTCGGCGTTGATGATGGGCGACCACCAGCGGGCGTCCCACTCATGCGGCCGTTTATTAACCTGATCGCCATACTCATCCAGTAATGTTTCGTTGCTGTTGTACCATTGCGGCCGTTCCCAGCCCGCCGTCTCAAAAAATTCAGCACCTAGCTCGACTTCACGAATGTAAAAGGGGCTGACGCGCACGTTGCGGTTGGAGGCCCACTGTTCACGGGGATGGACAATACCGTAGGTTTTGTTGAACGCTTCGGAGGTGCGGGCGTTGATGTGGTGTTTGGTACGGCCGTATCCATAAAAACGCGAAATGTCCGAAGCATGAATATCAATCTCTGATGCCCCGTGCGTGAACCACTCAACGGCCGCTCGGGCAAAACCGGGGGCTTCCTTAATCCAAATAGCCGCCACCGACCACAGATTTTTCACTTCGATTGTCTCACCAATCAGCGGCGCACCGTCTGGCGTGAGCGAAAGCAGGCCGTTGATGGCGTGACGAATGCCAGCCTTTTCGTCGCCCAAAATTTCGGGCATCAGTTCCAGCGCCTGCTCTAGCTGTGGTTCAAAATCATCTTCGGTAAAAGGTAGCTCGGTGGGCGACATGGCCGACTCTTCAATGGAGGGAATCTCTTTGGCGTCCATCAAAATGGGGCGATGGGCGTAGGAGCCGACTTCCATGTCGTTGCCGTTTTGCCGCTCATAGCAAAAAGTGTCCATGTCGCGCACGATGGGATACTCAATTTCGCTGGAGGTTTGCTCCATCAGTGCCAGCGGCCCCACGCTAATCATTTGGTGGACGGCGGGAGTTAGGGGAATAGTGGCTCCGGCCATCTCAGCCAATTTGGGGCTCCAGACCCCAGCGGCGATCATGACGTATTTGGCCTTAATTTTGCCCCGATTGGTGACGACGGCTTTGATTTTGCCCTTTTTCACCACCAAATCTTCAATTTCGGTATTGGGGAACATCTGCAAAGCCCCTTGCTCGATGGCGTATTCGCGCATCAGTGTGCCCGCCCGCAGCGAATCCACCACGCCAACGCTGGGGGTGTAAAAGCCGCCCAGGATGACGCTTTTGTCAATGTACGGCACCAGCTCTTCAACCTCATCTGGCGTGAGCAAGCGGGACTCGATGCCCCAGGCTTTGGCCGAAGCCATGCGTCGCCGCAATTCTTCCATGCGCTCTTCAGTGCGGGCGACTTCGATGCCACCGCTTTCGGTAAAAACACCCAGCTCTTTGTACTGCTGCATACTGTCTAGGGTGGTCATCGCCATCTCTTTGGAATGGTCTACGGGGAAGATGAAGTTGGAAGCGTGGCCGGTGGAGCCGCCGGGGTTGGGCAGCGGGCCTTTGTCTAGCAGCACAATATCTTTCCAGCCGTGCTTGGCTAGATGGTAAACCAGGCCATTGCCCACAATCCCCGCGCCAATGACGACGATTTTTGCTTTTTTAGGTAAATCACTCATGTTCAAAACTCCTCGTTTAACCTCCCGGAGGTTCAAAACCTCCGGGAGGTTAATTTAATATTCTGGTTTGATCTCTTCCTTGCGTTTGGTCATGAAGGCTTGTAAGGCTTCGTCGGTGGCGGGGTCTAGGGGAGGGGGTTGGTATTGGCGGAGGAGCTGTTTGTAACGGCCGTTTGCCTTCTCCGTCGCTGTTTTACCCCCCTCATCCCGCCACTGCTCAAACGAGTTGTAATCAAAAAAGTCGGAACGATGGAACGCCTCGCGGAAATTTTGGATGGTGTGCGGCGTACCCAAATGGTGGCCGTCTGTAGGCACAGTTCGCAGCGCGTCCATCGCCATACCGTTTTCAGACAAATCCAAGCCCTGTATAAATTTGTGGTACATCCCCAGCAGCTCATTGTCCATCACAAATTTCTCATAGCCAGCAGCCAAGCCGCCTTCCAGCCAGCCAGCAGCGTGCAGTACAAAGTTCACCCGCGCCTGAACCGCTGGCAGCATCACCATCACAGATTCGTAAGCCGCTTGGGCATCCGGGATTTTGCTGCTGGTAAACATGCCGCCGCTGCGGTAGGGTAGGCCATGTCGCCGCGCTAGCTGCCCGGCGGCGTACAGCGTTAGCTGGCTTTCTGGCGAGCCAAAGACGGGGGCACCGCTTTGCAGATCGATGTTGGTTTGGAAGGCGCCGTAAACAACTGGCGTACCGGGATTGACCATTTGGGTAAACACAATGCCCGCCAATGCCTCTGCGTTGAGCTGCACCAGCGTGCCGGCAATACCCACCGGCGCCATCGCCCCAGAAAAGATGAACGGGGTGATGATGAGTGCCTGCCGCGCTTTGGCATACACTTTCAGTGCGCCAAGCATCCGGTCGTCTAGCCGACGGGGGCTGCTGATGTTGATGAGTCCGACAACGGCCGTTTCCTCCGCCAATCGTTCCGCCCCAAACAAAATCTCAGCCATTCGTACGCTGTCGGCCGCATTTTCGGCAGAGGTCACAGAGCCCATAAATGGTTTGTCGCTATATTTGATGTGACTGTACACCATGTCCAGGTGGCGAGTGTGGGTTGGTTCATCCGTTGGTTCCACAATGGTGCCGCCAGAGTGATGCAGCCAGGGACTCAGGTAGGTGAGCTTGATGAAATTGCGAAAATCCTCCAGGGTGGCTTCCCGTCGTCCGCGATCCATGTTGTAGACAAACGGTGGGCCGTACACAGGCGCAAAACAGATGTGGTTGCCGCCGATGAGCACATGTCTGTCTGAGTTGCGGGCAATTTGAGTGAACTGACTGGGAGCCTTCGCCACATAGTCGGCAATCATTTCCCGGTCGAAGAAGGCCGTATCCCCTTCCAGGCGCACGCCATGCTGCTTCAGGATTGTTTGAGCCTCGTCGTCGTAAAAGTCAATGCCAACATCGGACAAAATCTCTAGTGAGGCGTTGTGAATTTGCTCCAATCCTTCTTCATTAAGCAGCTCAAACGTCGGCAGCTTGTGAACAGGCTGTGTGATTTTGGCAATGTCGGGGGATTTTGAATCGGTCTGTTGTCGCTTGCGACGGCTAACGCGACGCTTACGCCTATCGCGGCTCATAGACGGTTCCTCCTGAGCGGCAAATCATGTGGGCAGAAGCTGCGCCGATTTGCCTAAAATGGCGTTTTCTATGTATTGTTGGTACGCCGCAATATGACCGTGCATTAAGGCAACGGCTTCCGTTGCTGCACCTTCTCGCAAGGCAGCCATTATTTGCTCATGTTCCACAATATGTTCGTGTTTAACGACCTTTTCTTTATTGTCGCCCAGTTTGTCTAACGCCACATTCCACATTCTCAGGCTAAGTGGGTAGAGTGCCATCAGGGTTTGCTCTAAAAATTGGTTGTCGGCAGCTTTGTAAATGATGCGGTGGCACTGGTCGTCAATGGCGATGAGTTGTTCTGGGGAGATATTGCCGGGGGGATACGCCTGTTTAAGCACGTATTCCATCTCTTGCCAATGGTTGGCCGTTCCGCGTGTTGTGGCTAATTTGGTGGCCATACATTCCAGTTCCAGCCGCATTTCATACAGCCGCTGTAAATCGGTCAGGTTGATGGGGGTCACAAAGATGCCGCGCCGGGGAATGATGTTGACGAGGCGCTCTAGCTCTAGCCGTTTGAGTGCTTCGCGGATGGGGGTTCGCCCTAAATTCAGCTCTTCTTGTAATTGTCCTTCATCTACAACAGAGCTTGGGGGCAAGGCCAGGGTGACAATCTTTTGCCGAATTAGCTCATACGCTTGTTCGCTGAGTGAGCGGTGGGCAGTTGGATTAACGCTCATAATGTGTGACCCTCAATTGGTTTGATATATCTGTGATATATCTGAGCTTGGCTGCAATGTTAACACACGATTAAGGGGATGCAAGAAATTGCCGTGTTTAACTTGCCTGCGCGGCGTGCAAGGGTATTTGGTAAGGGCGCGCCTCTGTGCGTACTTGGCGCGGGCAGACACGGAGGTCTGCCCCTACCCATTGCAAAAAATTTAAAGGGTCATTGGCTTGAACGGTTACGGGCAAAAAGGAAGATGCCTGCGCCAAGCGTCACAGCTACGCCTAGCAAAATCAACCCTAGATTGCCAGATGAGCCATCTGGCGGTGGTGGGTCTGCTGTGGTGGGTGTGGCGGTTGGATTGAGCGGTACGGCCGTTGCCTGCACAATGGGCGTACTGGTGGGGCGAGCCTCGGTCGGTGGCGGTGGCTCGGTTGGTGGCATGGTTTCGGTAGCCACGGCTCCTGTTGCCTCAGCGGATTCAGTAGGAACGGCCGTTGGCGTGTCTGTAGGGGGCGGCGTGACGGTGCAAAACGGCGGCGGCGTGGGGTTCCAGGGTGCGCCAGGCGTGGGGGTGCTGCCGTTCAGCGGCGGTGCCTCGACTATGGGCACGATGTCAGTGTATCCCTGCACAGTCACCACAGCGTCAGCCACCCAGCCCAGGTCGCCATTGTTGAATTGGATGAGCCACCATTCAGCCGTGGCGGCACGGCCAACAATATTGCGTACTTCCAGAAAAACCAATCCGCCAATAACCTCATATTCCAGGCCAGGGCCGCTACGCACGTTGGTTGCGTCTAAGGTTTGGATGGTGGGGCTGCTGCCGCAGGGTACGGCCGTTGGCAAAAAGCCACCCACCGGCGTGGGCGCTATATTCACTGACAGCAAAGTAGACGTAGGTGTAGGGTCAGAATCGTCGGCGGGTGTGGTAGGCGTGGGATCATTGTTGCCCCCGTTATTACCACCACCAGAGGAAGTTGCCGTGGGAGGTGGCGGGGTTGGTGTACGGGTTGGTATTGTTTGGCTTGTATTGGAGCCGTACACAACTGGCAAACTGGCGCTACCCCAAATGGTTGCCACCAACAGTAAAAATATGAGGCCTGGCAAGATATGTTTTTTCATTTGCTTAATCTTCAAACGCGACTGTTATTAATGTATCTTCTTGCAAATCCAAATTGATTTGGACGCGATTTTCTTCGTTGATGATATTGGCTTCGCTGGAAGCTGTGACCTGGGCGACCGAGCTGCCCGCAGGCAATTCTACAATGATTGTGTAAGGTTGGTCTGGCGTGCCTGCCTGCTTGTGCAGCCACAGTTGGTAGACGGTACGGCCGTCTTGCTGCTGCAAAACGGTTGACGGTAAATCATATGCAAACTGCGTCGTCAGCGATTCCCCACGCGGCACCATCATGAAATTGCTAAACGTCATGAAGTTGGCAAATTCCTGTATGGCGTTGGCCGGCTGCTCCCAAGCTGCATCTCCCAGTAAAATGCCCGCTGGAATAGAATGGTGGGTGGCATCATGCAATGTTGCCCTGGGCGGACTGTACACGCGCAAAAAGTTGAAGTAGCAGCGATCAGCAATTTCTTGATAGGTCGGCGCATTGTCGTAAGAAATTCCTTGCACACAGCCATCCCCGTTTTGTGGCGGGTTTGTGTGGCTGTAATCAATCACCAGTTTTGCTTGGGCTGTGCCATCTGCATTAAGCACAATTTGGTAATTGATGCTGCGCTGGATGTGCATATTGGTTTTGTTGAAGCCCATGTTACTGTCTAGCACCAGCAGAAAGTCTTGGGCAGCGGGGTTTTCTAAACGGCCGTCCCAATTAAGCTGGTTCAGTACGGCCGCTTCTCGCCCACTTACCATGTAAAGTTGCAAATGACGGCCGTTCAGCGCCTGGTGAATGTTTTTGAGAAACGCCACCGGATCGACTGCACCAAAATTGCCTTGAACTTTTTCTAAAACGGCAGCAGAAAACGTCGTCAGGAACGCTTTCCGGTTCCGGAACCATTCACCAACGCTTTGCCCTTCCTTGATATTAAACGAGTCACGGAAGCTTTGGATTGTGTTCTGAGCGTTGATGACTTGCCCTGAATCTGGCACAGTGACTGGGCCAGTAGCAGCTACCAGCAGGCGGATGAACTCCTGATCAATGGCAATCACGCCATCAATGGATCTGGTTGATTCCACGCGCTGGTACAAGCTGATGACTTGCTGCGCCGAATACGGAAAATCGGGCCAATAGTTGGCGTCCCGCAGCAGCAAATATTCTGAACCCATAATGTCATAAAGCGGTTGGGGCGGAAAGTCGTACAGGGCCGAGTTGGCGATCAGGTTTTGTACATCAAATTGATCGGCATTTTGGAAGTCGAGGCTCAAAATATCACCGTTTTCTAGCGTAAGCGTCCCAACGCCAGAAATGTAGCCGCCAGTGGCCCGTAGCTCATCTTCGTTTTGGGCCAATAGCAAGTAGGTGCGACGGCCGTTTACCCCCATAATATCCGGCAAAATCTGCACAACCGTCAGACTGTCTTGAGCAATCGGTAGCCATTCGTCTGCTTGAGCAAATAGGGGCTGGAGCCTGTCTGGGAACTGTTCCACATTTTCGATTTGGGAATAAGCCGCTGCCATGCGATCCAGCGAAACGGCCGCTTCTGCCAACCCAGGCCGCGCCTCTGCCAGAGCTGCAATCAGTTGGGGTAGCTGATTGTCACCGGAATCCGCCTGCAAAATTGCTAGCATGGGTTTGAGGCTGGTTACGGCGTGAACGGCCGTTTCCGTCCCCGCATCCCCCATTTCCACCAGATGAGGTGCAGCCACCAGCAGCGGCCCCACCTCTGGCACCCAGCCTAGGTGCGGCATCAGCGGCATTAGGAAGGCAGTCTCGTCGCGTAGCGTCACAAAATCTGCCCGCACGGTGCGAACTATCGCCTCGGCATCATCGGGGTTGATGTTGGTGAGACCGTTAGCCAGTAGCGTTTCTGCGGCTGTTTGCTGCGCCAGCAACGATTGGGCAGCTCGGCCAATGCGCCACGCCTTCAGCCCCAACCACAGCAGCAAAACCAGCCCCAGCAGCAGCAAAACCGTCCGCCAGCGAAATGGCCGCGCCGGGAAAAGTTGTGATTTTTGTACGACGTTTTCCGTTTTTGTAGTCACTCCGTTACTGCCCTACAGTCCAGGTTAGGTTCTGCCATAGCTTCTGGCGAAAACTGCACCTGGCAAATGGGTCGCTCTGCCGCATTGCTTGCTTCAAAGTGTGTTAAATTATCTTCTTCCAGAGCACGCAAGGTAGGATGCCGATGTTGCACTGCTTGACGATACCAGTCGAAGGCAAACAGCATATTGTCAACCAGTATTATATCTTCTCTATTTTCTTCTACATGGTGAAAATACCACAGGGTAAAAATATCCGGGTCGCCAGATGACATTAAAATGGCATTTGGCGGCGCAGCGTCCAAAATAGCTTCTGCTTGTCCGCGAACATTGTGAATATTTGCACCAGTTTGACCAAACAAGTGTAGCAAAACCGCCAGACCGGGCAAGATCAATACCCAGCGGCCAACTCGTGGCAGGGTAACTGTTAAGCAAAGGCTAAAAATGAGCCAGGCGGGCAGGGTAAGCACGATGGCATCCTGGGTGTTGTAAAACAAGGCGTAGATGAGGTAACAAACGGCCGTTCCCAGCAACCCCAGCCACTTTTTTTGCCAGAGCGAACGGCCGTGCCACAGCAACAAACCCCAGCCCAAAATGCCCAACTGCAAGCCAAACTGTGGTAGCCAGATAGACAGTCGTGGCCAAAATTCCGAGAGTGGCAGCGCAGACTGGTTTGGCTGGTAGATTTGCCCACTCACCAGCCACCACCAGCCCGCCAGCGTGGTGGGATCGCCCCAGATGACCGGGCTGCCCAGCCGCGCCAGCAGCGGCAGCAGCAAATAAGGCAACGCGCCAGCCGCCATGCCCACCGCCAATCGCCCCCACGCTTTAGTGGGGGTTAGCAGAAGTGCCAGCGGCAGCAAAAAGAGGGAGGTTAGATGAGTTGTCAGGCTAAGACCGAGCAGGAGGCCAGTGAGGAAAGACGGCCGTTCCCCCAACAACGCCCACAAAAAAGCCGCCACCAGCAGCAAATTGAGGGCGTACACCTCGGCCACCACCGCTTGCTGCCATACCAATGGCGAAAAAGCAAACAGCAGCCCCGGCACGATGGCTAGCAATGGTGAAGTGTTGGTTTCGGTTTGGGCAAGCTGGTTTTTTACGATGACGGTAACCAATCCGACCGCAGTTGCGGCGCAGATGGCAGAAAATAGGTGAAAACGGTAAGCGGCTGGCTCAATGGGCAAGAAGCTCCACAGCTTGCCCAGTAAAACGTAGGTAGGGTAGCCGGGTGGGTGGGGAATACCCAGCGTAACGGCGGCCGTAATCAGCTCACCCCCGTCGCCGCTGCCGAACTGCCAGGTGAAGTCGCGGGGCATGGTGAGCCAGTAGAAGAGGAAAGTGAATACGGCCGTTTCCAAACCAACCCACCGCTCAAACCATTTCTCCACTAAACTTGCTCCCTACAAGAAAAACCAATCACTTCTTGAGCAGCGGACGCGCCAGCCCCCAGGCGTAGCCAATCCCCAAAGCCAGAGCGCGGCAAAAGAGCAGCCCTGGTGCCGCCAGGCAGACAGCGTGGTCTTTGCGCCAAGCCTTTTGCAAAAAAGGCAGCGTGGTGAGCATGAAAATGCCCAGCAAAAAAACAGCCGCAATAAGGGCAAAAGGAAAAAGAACGCTCGCAACCAGCACTGCCAAAAAGAGTGCTACCAGACCCATTTGCAATTTGAGTACCTGAGGCGTGTGCGAATCTTTAACAATGCGCTCTGGATAGCGGCGCATGATTTGGGCTTTCCAATAGCCAATCATCACTTTTTTGCGGAAGTAGCGGCGCAGGCTATCGCTGTGTTGGTGCCACACAACGGCCGTTTCCATAAACACCATCTTATGCCCCGCCGCTGCTAGCCGGAACGACAGCTCCTGGTCTTCCACGTAATGAATGGTTTCATCGAAGCCGCCTGTTGCTTGCAAAACGGCCGTGCGGTACCCGGCCGAATAGGTGTCAATGAAATCAATTGCGGGCTGGGGACGCAGCAAATCGTACTTGTCTTCGTACTCAATTTGCACGAAGCGGGCCACCAATTCTGGCTGGTGAGTGGCGTAGATGCCCTTGCAGCCTTGCACGGTGGAGTCTTGAAACGGCCGTATCATTTCTGCCACCCAATTTGGCTCTGGCACACAGTCAGCATCGGTGAAGAGGATGATTTCGCCCATGGCAACGGCCAGCCCGCTATTCCGCGCCGCGCCTGCACCCCGCCGCTCGGCGTGTTGGATGAGCTGCACGCCAGCAGCTTCGGCAACGGCCTGCGTGCCGTCGTCGGAGCCATCATCCACCACGATGATTTCGCTGGTGACGCCTGCAGGCAGCGTCTGCGCCTTGCAAGCTGCCAAGCAAGCTGGCAAGGTGCTGCGGGCGTTTAATGCGGGAATGATGATAGAGATCTGCATAATATTTCAATTTTGCCACGGATTTCGCGGATTTTCGCGGAAATATTGATCCAAATAATCCGCGAAATCCGCGGCTAAAAAAATTATGCCTGGCCGCCAATCTGCCGCCAAGACCAGTTGGTTTGCACTGCCGCCAGCCCACCTAGCACAAATTTGGGCAGCAGCGTGCAAAGATGAAAAACGAGGGCGTAACTGACGATAACGGCCGTTCCCAAAACCTCTGTTTGCCCCACCTGCGCCAGTACAAAAAACACGGCCGCTTCAAAAATGCCCAGTTCACCTGGCGCGGTCGGTGGCGTGGTGACTAATGCTACCGCCACGTTGATTAAAACCGCCGTGCCCAAACCGAGCGGCAGGGCAAAGGCAAGAAAGAGCGTGTACGGTAGCGCGATATCCAAGCAAACGATAAGCACAGAGGATAGCCCAATTGCCTGCAAACTGCGACGATGGCGCAGCGCAGCCAGGCCATCTAGCCCCAAAATGAGGCGGCGATTGATCCATTGCTGCATTTTTTCAGGCAGCCTCACCGTGATCTTTTTTAGCAAGGCAATGACGCGCTCAGTTTGGCTGGTGACGAAGCTCATCCCTACCAGAAATACGGCCGCAACCATCGCCAGCAGCAGCCCAATCTGTTCGGTATGGGGGGGGAGCACAGCAAAAGGAATTAGCAGCAAAACCGTCAGACCCAGCATGATCAGTTCTATACTTTTTTCGATGAGCATGGTGCTGACGGCCTGCGTTTTGCTGATGTCGATTTGCTGGTTGATAGCGTAGGCGCGTCCCAGTTCACCTAGGCGCATGAAGGGAAGCACGCTGTTTACAAATTGCCCTAGCCAAATTGCCCAAAAGACGGCCGTATACCGAATCTGCCCTGGTTCATCTGGCGAGAGCAGCACCCGCCAGCGCCACGCCTTCAGGCTGCCGTTGGTAATAAAGATGAGCAAGCCGAGGGCGATGAAACGGCCGTCTGCCGCCCGCAACGCAGCACCAATGTCGGCAAATTCAACTGTTTGCGCCAAATAATAAACGCCACCGATGAGCAGAACGGCCGTAATGCCCCAATTGAGCCAAAGCCACCTGCTGCGCCCAGATTTGTCCATGTTATGTGTGGCACCATTGTGAATGAGACTCGTATTGCGTATTACTTATTCCGTTAGCTTCTACGCAATACGCAAACGCAACACGCAATAATTTCAGAGGAAACACGGGATTGGGCAAAATTAGCTCCGAGCGCGCGTGTACATTAGCATGGCGCCGTACACGGCCAGCCCAAAGATGAACAGCGTCACCAAAAAGCCCGCCCACAGCACCACGCGATTGCGTGCTAGCGTGCTTCGGCTGATGGGTGGCGTGACAACGGCCGTTACCTCCGTGTCGTTGTTGCCAATGATTGTGGGGGGATTGGTTGCCGGGGGCGCGGTTGGCGGAATATACCCTTCCTCGGCTTCTGAGCTGTTATGGGCTGGGCGACCCGCCGGATAACCCTCTTCTGGTTGGGCAGGTGTGGCGGGTGGCGGATAACCTCCTGGCGTGGCGGTGGCATCTGTTTGGGCGATGGCTGGTTTGGCAGAAAAAAGCAGCAAGCCTGCCAGCCACAGCAGCGGCAAAAAAAGTAGCGATGGTTTCAAGAGACGTTTCATTTGGCACTTCGCAGTGAGGTAGCTAGATTAAAGATTGCCCAACCGGTGAACAGCAGCCAAACGGCCGTTTCCCACCAGCGGGTTGATGTAAAAATGAGTCCCAGCAAAACTAGCAAAAAGCCAATCCAATAAAGCTGGGCATAAGGTGATTTTTGGTAAATTTCTGAAATTGATTGGGAGCCACTTTGGGTAAGCCAATAGCTATAGCTGAACGTGCCAATGAGGACGGCCGTTCCCAAAATCCAAAGCCCATTTGTCCAGACAGAGTGCCAATCAATCACGGCGAAAAAGTATAGCATATGTTAAAATCGCCACAAAAAATAGGAGTGGCTAGTTTGTTGGTTGATAGTTTGTTAGTGGTTGGTTGACAAATCATGCACCAGCAACCAGCCACTAACTACCAACCACTTCGGAGAAATTGTATGGCCAAAACCCGATCCCGCTATGTGTGCAGCAACTGTAACCGCGTAACGGCCGCTTACGTAGGCCGTTGCCCCAAATGTGGTGAATTCAACACGATGGAAGAAGAAGTGCTGGTTGCTGAGGCGCCGCCCAGTAAGCGTAACCGCCGCGCCACCGGGCAAAGCGACAGCAAACCACAACGCCTGGGCGAAGTCACCGCCGACGGCTTTGAGCGGCTGCCCCTGCCGCTGCCAGAATTTGGTCGCGTGCTGGGCGGCGGCATTGTGCCAGGTTCGCTGGTGCTGGTGGGGGGCGATCCCGGCATTGGCAAATCCACTCTGCTGCTAGACGTGTCGGCACTGACGGCCAACGCGCACGGCACTACTTTGTACGTTTCTGGCGAAGAGAGCAGCCGCCAAATCAAGATGCGCGCCGACCGCTTGGGCATCACCGCTAACGACTTGTACTTGGTGACGGAAACGAAGCTGCAAGCCATCCTGAACCATGTGGAGCAGCTTCAGCCTACGTTGGTGATTGTAGACAGCATCCAAACCACCTTTGCCGAAGATTTAACCTCGGCGGCAGGCAGCGTGAGCCAGGTGCGGGAATGCGCCAGCCGCTTTCAGGAATTGGCCAAAACGTCGGGCGTTAGCGTTTTTTTGGTAGGGCATGTCACCAAAGAGGGAACGATTGCCGGGCCGCGCGTGCTGGAGCATATTGTGGACACCGTTTTGTATTTGGAAGGTGATCCGTTTCATCGCTACCGGCTGCTGCGGAGCGTAAAAAATCGCTTTGGCGCCACCAGCGAGGTGGGTGTGTTTGAGATGGTGGAGAAGGGCATGGTGGAAGTGCCAAATCCGTCGGAGGCGTTTTTGGCGGAGCGGCAGGTGAATGCCCCCGGCTCTACGATTGCAGTGACGATGGAGGGAACACGGCCGTTGCTGGTGGAGGTGCAAGCGTTAGCCAGTTCCACCACCTTTTCCAATCCGCGCCGCACGGCCAACGGGGTGGATTACAATCGGCTGTTGTTGATTACGGCCGTTCTCACCCGCCGTGTTCGCGTTAAACTGCATGATAAAGACGTGTTTGTCAACGTGATTGGCGGCTTGCAAATTGATGAACCCGCGGCTGACTTGGCCATTGCCGTGGCCATTGGCAGCAGCGTGAAAGACCGGGCGGTTCATGCCGACATGGCCTTTGTGGGGGAAGTGGGCTTAAGTGGGGAGCTGCGGGCGGTGAGCCAGCTAGAAGCCCGTCTGAAAGAGGCTAAGAAGTTGGGCTTTAAGCGCTGTGTCATCCCCAAAACGGCGCAGCGTCGCCTCACGGAGCCGCCGAAGGGTTTGGATTTGCTGGGCTGCCGCAATTTGGCCGAGGCGATTGATGTGGCCCTGATACAGGCCTGATCGCTTATTTTCTTCTTCAGGTTTTAAACGTTGCACAACTATGTTTGTTTGGTTCCAATAATGGTTGGTCTGGTACAAAATAAACGGCCGTTTTCCCTCTATCATGTCTAGAACTTTATCAATGCCTTACAGACTTAGAAAGAGGTGAGAACATGGCAAAAAGAAAGAAGGGAATTGTAGCTTTGGTTGTTTTGTTGTTGGTTACGTTAACAATGGTTTCAACCGTAATGGCCAATGGTCGGGCAGCAGTGCCAGCAACAGTTGTGGGTGTGACAAGTATGTCAATCCCGCTAACTGAATTTGGTCTCGATCTAGAAGGCAATGCTGATATGGATGAATTAAGTTATGCAATACGCCGACGCGGCGACGGCTCACTCTCCGGGCATTACTTTTACCAGGTGAGCTTTCTTGGAACAACGAATAGCTACAGCGGTGAGGTTGTCTGTTTGAAAGTAGAAGGGGATCGCGCCTGGGTTGGGGCTACTGTTGATGAAAGTACAAACCCAGACCGCTTGGGGACTTATTCCTGGTGGCAAGTGAAGGACAATCAAGATAACAGCAGCGCCTCGCGCAGCACCTTTGTTGGTTTTGGCACGTTAGAAGAGACAATTGATTATTGTGAGGGGCCAGACCCGAATTTCATTTTTGATGTTCAACGAGGCAATATTCGCGTTAACAGCCTGGATCATTAATATTCATTCATATTGATACAACTGTCGATCAAACTCTGAGGGTGTTCTGGAATGAAACCCTCAGAGTTTTTGTTTTTCAGGAGACTTCACCGACTACCATGGATGAAAATCAGCAGATTTTACCGTAGGTCTACAGGAGTTTTTTGATTTGTATTTGCTGCCGATATTGCCCGGGAGTAATACCTTTATGCTGGGTGAAAACGCGCGTTAGGTGGCTTTGATCTGAAAAGCCAGCCTGGGCAGCAATCATGGCTAAGGGTTTTTGCGAATGGGTGATTTGGGTGATGGCCCAATTTAAGCGAAGCTGGCGTACGTATGAGCCAATTGTTACCCCATAGCAGGTGCGGAAAGTGCGGGCTAAATGGACGGGATGGACATTCACGGCCGTTGCCAACATGGCTACTGTCAAAGAATCACGGAACCGTTCATGTATCAACTCTTTAGCCTGGTTTAGCCAGATGGGTGGCTGTTTGTAAGCTGCGGTTTGGCTTGCTGGACTGGCTTTCCGCACCGCCTCAGACAAAAGCTCCAAGACTAATCCATTGACTGCCAGCGCAGAGGCCACATCAGGAGTTTGCAATTCCTGCGAAATTCGCCGGGCAATATTAGTCATGGTCGCGTCGCGGAAATGATTAACCTGATTAAATAAATTCAAACAAGGGGCTAAAAGCGCATCATCGGTTTGGGTAGGTTCTACCACAAGCATATGGGCACCTGCTTGCTCAAACTGATCCAGGTGTCTTTCTAGTGGCGGCATTGTAACAATTGTGGAGTGGGGCGAGGCATACTCTTTTTTGGGGAACTTTTTGTCAACGGAGCCAGCCAGGACGACGGCAAAACAAGCCCACTGATGATAGTGTGAAGGCAGTGTGAGTGATGGCGGAAATATGGCATCTGTTATGCGGAAGCCGCCAACCTCTAGCGTGTGAAGTTGGGCACTGCCCTGATTGATAGAAATAGATTGAGTTGGTGCCATAGCCAATTCCCGCAAGCGATAGGGTGGAAGGGTTTATTACAGGATATAAAACGGGTATATTGGTGTCAAGCGAGTGGCAGTTAGGGGTCAGCTTTCTTATCTTGCCTTAAACATCCAGTAGGCTGTTGAAGCCGCTGTACCCATCCCACACCTTGTGCGAGATGGCGGGGTCGTCTAGTCAATAGTTGGTGAGGTAGAAGAAATGCGATTTCTTGGAGAAATCGCATTCCTGGTTAGGCTCGTTTGATTTAGGCTAATTATCGCGGATAACGGCCGTAATCTCCATCTCCCCTGCGTTTTCAAATGTTAGGGTTATCGGGATTTCGCTGCCTTCCTCAAACTGTATTTGCTTCATCATGCACATGACGTGCATACCACCGGGCTTTAGCTCGGCACTTTCGCCAGCAGGAACTGGGATTGCGCTACCTTCAATTGGGCGCATCCCCATGACACCATCCCCTTTGTCGTACATTTCGTGTAGCTCAACAACACCGCAGGCATCGGTGCTGACGGTAAGCAGTGTGTCGTCGGCGTTGCTGTTGTTGGTGAGCATCATGTAAAAGGCGCCATTGGCGGCCGCGCTGGGCGAGGTGCGCCCCCAGGGGTCGGCGACGGTGATGGGTTCTTCTTCATTATTGCTGCAGGCAACGGCCGTAAAGCCAACAGCAGTTAATAGTAAAAGTGTGAGCAAAAAGGTTGCTCTTTTCATTTTTTTCTCCAGGTTTGTGTTTTAGAAATACGATTTTAGAAGAAAGACCTGACTGGTTTCTAAAAACCTGTACGCGGTGCAGAATACAAAAGTCTACGCGACCTCTAGATTTCCAGCCATCTTCAAAAGACTTTTGTATTCTTGTTCTAGAGTGAGTGCGTAACATCAGTGACTAAGTCGATTATTTAGGCGGTGGATAGGGTGTTTGCAGGAAGAATTCTTGTGGAGCTTGATGCCGAGGCCGTAACCAGCAAACAATGGCAAACGTAGCGAAGAAGGCAATGGCTGTAGTGACGGGCTGGACAAAGTTGGACTGTACGGCCGTTCCTCCGAAATCAGTCTCGCAGGGCAATTCAAACTGGTCGGGGACGATGGTTTGGCAGCCAAAGCCAGACAGTGGCGACCCCACCAGCATGACGATGAGCAGCAGAATTACCCAAAAAGTGTCAATCGTTTTCATCACGTCGCGCATCGCGGGGGATTATAATACTACCCACGCCGGGCTACCAGAACCAAAAACCCACTGGCGACTAGCAAAACGGCCACTGCCCCGATGAGTAGCCAGAGTAGGTTGCTGGTTTGCTGTGCGGGCGTGGTTGGTTCAGGGGTGGAAGGTACGGCCGTTTCCAACACGCTTTCTGCTTCAACGGCCGCTACTGCCTGAGTGGGTACGGCCGTTGCCTGCGGCGAACTGGTGACGGTGGGTGTGGGCGTTACCGTCGGTTCTGGTTCGGTTGTGGGCGAAGCAATCACCGTCACTTCAATCACGCTCAGGCCCAGTTCCGGGTCTTCTGACGAGCCGCCGATGGTGGCGGGTTGGGGGCGGTGGCCCACTACCACCTCTTGCCCCAATTGCAGCAGGGCATTTTCTTCCAAACTGCTAACTTCGTATAGTTCATCGAGCGTTAGATCGTAGGTGGCAGCAATGAGCAGGAGCGTATCGCCACTGCCTACCACATGCACAATGGTGCCGTCTGGCTTTACGCGGGCATCGGGGAAGCCCGCTAGGGGGGTCGAGCCATCGGGCAGCACCGTGTAGCCAATGATAAGCTGTTGCCCCACCGAGAGTAAGCTGGCGGGCAGCAAATTGTTCCAGGCGTAAAGATTATCCAGCGAGACGTCGTATTGGTCGGCTAACGTAATCAATGTGTCGCCAGCTTGGACGGTGTAGAGGATACGGCCGTCTGGCTGCGCCGTGGGTGAGGCTAGCGGGGTAGGGCTAGGCAAGGGTGTTGGCGTGAGCGTGGGCGGTAATGGCGTAGGGGATGGCCCTGGCGTGAAGGTTGGGGGTGGTGGCTGGGTGGCTGTCGGCGTGGCATTGGGATCAACTGTCGGAGGTGGCGGGGGCTGCGTGGGCGGTGGGGGGGCAGCGATGCTGCCGCTTTTGTAGGCTGCGCTCAGTTCGGCCGTTAGCTGCAAATAAAAGTTGCCGTACTCCACGCTTGGTTCGATCTGGCTGCCTTCCACCCACTCATTAAAAGAGGTGATGATGAGCATGTCGGGGGCACTGGCGGCTGCGCCGCCAAAGGTAGAGCGGTAAAAATCGCCGTTGGCGCGGTCACGCGGGGCGGTGCTGGAGCCAATTAGGCTGGCATCCCAGCCGGGCATGGCGGTTCCTACCCAATATTTGTAGCCACCGTAAGTTTGGGCGGCGGCACGGGTGTTAGCCGCCCAGGTTGCGGCCGTTCCTGCCGGATTTCCTGACCAGGCAATGTTGTACAAATGCAATCCGTCGAAAGCGTCCAGGTAGGTGGTATCGCCCCCCTCCGCAATCCAGATGCTGTTGCGGTCTGGGTCTACCGTATTGCGGATGACCACCCAGTCGGCGGGGGGCAAAATCCAGTTAGCCCAGAAAAAAACGACGGGCTTGCCGTCCACCCGTAGGTAGGCTGGGTGCTGGGCGTGGGTGGTTAACAAGGCGCGCAGAGCATTGATGCGGTCATCGTTGCTGGCAAAGAAGGGGCTGGCGGTTTCAAAATCTACGGCCGCTTTAAACCCCGTCGCCGAAGCAATGTTGAGCAACGCTTGGAAGTTGGTTTCGGTTTGGTTGTTGACTGTTTCTGGCCCGTACCAGCTTTGCACAAAGCCATCAATGCCAGCGGACTGGGCTTCGTTGACCTGGCGCTGGATGGTGCCAGTGTCGGTTGAAAAGTAGGGTGTGACGGGGTTAAAGGGGGTGAGCCCTGGGCCAAAGCTGCTGGGACTATACCAGGCGTAGTAAAAGGCGAGCACCAGCCGTGTTTGTCCTTGAGCAACGACCGTTTCAAGCGGTTGTTTTTTGCCCGTTAACCCAAAGGCGAGCAGGATAACCAGCAAAAGTAGCCCTAACTGTGAGCGGCGTGTGCGTGGTTGTTTGGTAGAAATCATAGACGAGGATTATAGCTTTGCTTCTGTTCCCTGCCAGCTTGGGGTGGACTACGGCCGTGCTTTTTCATCAAAAACCCATCCACAATTAGTTGACGATATTTCTCATATTCCCTACAATCTCTGCGCTTCAAAAACGCCCAATTGTGAAGAAGACGGCCGTAATTTGCTTATCTTATTTTGTAAGTAGCAACCCATTATCTTTTTTTGTTCAACTAAATATTTAGGAGGAAGGAAATGTTCAACAAACTTTTGTCCAAGAACGAAGACCGCAGAATCCCCCGCGTACTGCTGTTGCTTTTGCTGCTGGTGTTGGCATTAGCCATGACACAATGCACCGGCTCCGGCGGCGAAGACGATGAGGCTGTAGATTCGGGAGGTAGTTCTGACGCTGCCGATGAAGCCGATTCTGGCGATAGCGGCGACAGTGCTGATAGTGGCGATACTGCTGACACCATTACGCTGGCAATCCAGCACTTCAGCGTCATCGAAGGCACCACCTGGTCTGGCGCACATAACCGCGCTGGCGAGCGGCTGGCTGAAAAATATGACAATGTCGAGTACGTTTTCCGCGAAGAAGTAGGCCCCGACCTCACCGTGCCCTACGCCGAGGAATTGATTTCCAGCGGCGCAAACATTGTGATTGGCAATGCTGAGTTTATGGGTTTGCCTCTGCAAGACATCACCGAAGAGTACCCCGACGTTTACTTTGGCTCTATCATTGCCAGTGACCTGGCTACCGAGCGCAACTTCATCCGCCTCTTCCCCCGCCAATACCAGGCGCTTTACCTGGAAGGGCTGATTGCTGGTGCGCTTACTGAGACGGGAAACATTGGCATCGTTTCGGCATTCCCCTCGGTGCAGGTCATTCGCCGCACCAACGGCTTTGTCTTGGGCGTGCAGGATGCCGCCGAACTGCTGGGTAAGGATATAAATATTTACGTGAAATATGCTGGCGACTGGTTCTTGCCACCGGAGGAACGGGGCATTGCTGAAACGCTCGTGAGCGAATTCAATGTAGATGTACTCACCCATCAAACTGACTCCGGTTCACCCCTGGATGTGGCTGTGGAGCAAGACATCTGGTTTGTGGGGAAGGATATGGACATCGTTGGCTTCTACGGTTGGTCAGACACCGACACGGTAGCTGTGTCCTTTGATACCCGCTGGGAAGTTTTGTACGATCAGATGATCAATGATTACATGTCCGATGAGGAAAACCCAGAAACAGTTCTGTATTTGGGCATGGATAGCTCAATTACCCTGGCCGATGGCACCGAAGTTCCGACTGTGGACATCATGAACGATGGCAAGGTAGGCATTGAGGCAATTAGCCCGGCAGCATTGGATTCTATTCCGCAGGAAATTTTGGACTTGGTTGAGCAACGCCGCAACGAGATGATTGCTGGTGAGTGGGATCCCTTCACGGCGCACGCTTTTGTGAGCAATGGCACGGGTCTAGAGCTTGAAGGGCTGCCTGTTCCCGCAGCAGGGGAAGAAGTGAAACCCGCTGGTGAAGAACCAACGGCCGAATGGCTACTCTCTAGCTTCAACTTCGATTTACAAGGGGTCACAATTCTAGAGTAACAGCTTCTTCTGCTGCTCCAGAGTTATGAATTCCTAAAATAAGATGAGGCTCCCGAACGGTTCTTCTGGGAGCCTCATCTGCTTATCAAATCACAAGAAGGGTTGCTGTGCTACTGCAAACAATCAAACCGGGTGAAACTGTTTTGGAAGCCAAAGGAATCACGAAGCGGTTCCCTGGCGTTGTTGCCAACGACAATGTTGATTTTGCCATCAAAGCGGGTGAGATTCACGCTATTTTGGGCGAAAATGGGGCGGGTAAATCCACCCTGATGAAAGTTTTGTTTGGCCAGTACCAGCCAGATGAAGGTGAGATTTTTCTGGCTGGTGAGAAGGTGAATTTTAGCTCACCGCTAGATGCCATTGAGCGGGGTATTGGTATGGTGCACCAGCACCGCAAATTGGTTCCAGCGCACACCGTTGTGGAAAATATTGTATTGGGTCATCCAAAGGCTGGGCGGATTCTCAATTACAGGCGAACGGAGCGCGAGATTCACGATTTGTGTGACAAGTTTGGCTTCTCGATTGATGTAAAAGCTAAAGTGTGGCAGCTTTCTGAGGGTGAGAAGCAGGTCGTCGAGATTTTGAAGGCACTTTATCGTGGGGCAGAGTTGCTCATCATGGATGAGCCGACAGCCGCTTTAACCCCCATCGAAATCGAAAAATTGCTAACTTCTATTGAAGCAATGGCGAGGGATAATGTTGCCATTGTTCCATTCATTACGCATAAGTTGCCCATTGTGCTTCGCATTAGCCACCGCATTACCGTTTTGCGCCGCGGGAAGGTTGTATCTTCCATTGAGACGGAAAAGGCGACAGAAAAAAGTTTGGCAACCGAACTGGTTGGTCGTGAAGTTATTTTTAACGTTAAACGACAGAAGGCAGAAAGAGGCGCAACTATCCTTGAAGCAAAAAATCTTTCTGCTATGAGCGACAAAGGGGTTCGCGCCTTAGATGATATTTCGTTTTCCATTCGGGAAGGGGAGATCTTTGGGGTTGCGGGGGTTTCTGGCAATGGTCAGCGAGAGCTAGTGGAGTGCCTGGCGGGTATGCGCCCCGTTGAAGCCGGGAAAATTGTGCTGGACGGCAATGACATCACCACAGCTTCCAGCTATGCTAGGTGGAAGCTAGGCATGGGGTACATTCCGGCAGATCGGAACTACTTGGGGTCAATTGGTGATTTTTCATTGGTTGAAAATACGACGATGAATTATTACTTTGATGAATCGTTCCTGCATCGAGGAAGTTTGGATTACCATAGAATTCGGCAGCTTACGGAAGAGATCATTGCTGAATATGCTGTTAAAACGCCAAATGCAGACGTGAAGGCAAAAAATTTATCTGGGGGGAACTTGCAGAAGCTCATTTTGGCGCGGGTGCTTTCGCGCAATCCTCGGTTGGTGATTGCTGAGTTGCCAACGCAGGGGCTGGATATTGGTGCCATTGAGTTTGTACGGAATAAGTTGAATGAGGCTAAGTTTAAGAAAGCGGCCGTTCTGCTTATTTCAGAAGATTTGGATGAGATTTTCTCGTTAAGCGACTGGATTGCGCCCATTTACGAGGGTCGCTTTATGGGCATTATTCCGGCAGAAGAAGCAAAGCGTGAAGATGTTGGTGCTATGATGGCTGGTATTGAGCTGGCGGGAGGGGCGGCATGAAAGTTGGAAACTATCGGCTGGAGCTTAAAAAACGCAGAGTGTTACGGCCGTGGCAGGCCATGTTGAATGCGGTGATGGCGATAGTTGCAGCGCTGGTTTTGTTCGGCTTTATCTTCATTTTGGCCGGTTTAAACCCAATAGATGCTTATCAGCGGATTTTTTCTTACGCTTTTTTTAATCAGTTCGGCCTGCCGCTCACGCTGAATCGCTTTGTTTTTCTGCTGCTTTGCACCTACGCCTTCATTATCCCCTTCCGGGCAGGGCTTTGGAACATTGGCATGACGGGGCAACTGTATGTTGGTGCATTGGCGGCATATGGGGTGTTCTATGCTTTTGGCGTTAATCAGTTTAACACGCCGCATCCGCCTGCCATTATTTTGTTGCCGCTAGCTGTGCTGGGAGCGGCCGTTGGCGGTGCATTCGTTGGGGCAATTGCTGGCTACCTCAAAGGCAAATACAACACTAACGAAATTGTCGTCACAATGATGCTCAATTTTATGGCCTTCTGGTTTGTCTCTTTTATGATCAAGGATGGCGGCATTTTTATGAACGCTGGGGGGCGCGGGGAAAGTTTTGAGTTGCCAGATGCGCTGCACATGCCCCTACTGCTTGATGTACCCATTACTATCTTTTTTGCTTTGATTGCAGGCATTTTTTTGCATTACCTATTTTCACGAATGCGGCTCGGTTTTGAAATTAGAGCGTATGGGCAAAACCCAAATGCGGCCGCTTATGCCGGCATTAGTCGCTTTCGGGTGCCAATTTTGGTGTTTGTTTTAGGCGGCATTTTGGCTGGCTTGGCCGGGTACCATTACTTTGGCGCGGTGCCTGGCGTGTACAAAATTGCCCGTAACTACGCCTTTTTTGGGGATATGGCCTTCTACGGCATCATTTGTGGTCTCATTTCGCAAGGAAACCCGCTAGGTGCTGTGCCGGTGGCGTTTTTGTTTGGCGGGTTGTCGGTAGGCGGCCGTTTTGTACAAGGCGCATTAGGTATGAGCTTTGGCGTGGATTATGCGCTGCTGGGCGTGCTGATGATCACCCTGGTCGCCTTCCAATTTTTCTACCGCTACAAAATTGTGGTGGTTAATATAAACATGGAGAAAGCCGATGTGGGAGTTTTGGGTACGAAGTCTTGATGCGTCAACAATCTTCTTAATTGCTGGCTTGGGCGAGCTTTTTGGTCAACGTTCCGGCATTCTTAACGTGGGTGTTGAGGGTGTGATGCTGTTTGGTGCCACGCTGGGCTTCATTACCGCGCAAATGACGGGTAGCTATATGCTGGGCTTTGTGGTGGGCATTGCCATTGGGGGCTTGCTGGGTTTTCTGCACGGCGTCTTTTCAATTTCGCTAGGTGGCGACCAAGTTGTCAGCGGCATGGGCATCTGGATTCTTGGCTTTGGCCTCACCACCTATTTGGGTTCTCCATTCACTGGGCCTTTAGGCATGGAGCGGATTCCCACCATTTTTGGATTGTCTCCCTTTTTCTACGTTGGGATTATTTTGGCAGCCATCATCTATTTTGTTTTGACACGAACGAGTTTGGGGTTAAGAATTCGCTCGGTGGGTGAAAATCCGGCCGTTGCGGAGGTTTCGGGAATTAGCGTCAGCAAAACCCGCTACCTGTGCGTCACGGTTGGAGGGATGCTGATGGGCTTTGCCGGGGCCGTTTACGCACTCGATTATAATCCTGTGTGGAGCTACAACTTTTTGCTGGGATGGGGCTTCATCGCCCTGGCGCTTGTTTTTTTCTCCATGTGGAATTCGCTGTTTTTGCTGGCTGGCTCTTTGCTATTTGGCACGATGTGGCAGCTTTCACTCAGCCCAGAATTGGTGCTGCCGGGTGTTTTGTCGCGCTACGTTTGGCGGATGATTCCATTCGGCATTACGGTAATTGTGCTGCTTTTCATGTCTACCAAGCGATTTAGAACCCGGTGGGGGGCAGCCAGGCCGGAGGCGTTGGGGCAGCCTTATTTGAAGGAATGATTTCGCTCCGAAAATTTTTTGGAGTCAATGGGCGAGGCAGGTGGAGAGAATGTCTCGCCATTTTTTCTTAGATTGAGGCCACCTGCCTAGCCCCTACGTGGGTCGGCGACGGCCGATTTCTTTACGAACCACGGGCGCAACTTTGGTGCCTAATAATTCAATGGCGTGCATCATCTTGTTGTGGGGCAGGGTGCCGACGCTCATTTGCAGCAAAAAGCGGTTGTGATTGAACATCTCGTGCTGGAACAAAATCTTCTCAATTATTTCATCTGGATTGCCCACAAAATTTGCGCCGCGTAAGGTGCAAGAAGCATCGAATTGCTGGCGGTTCATGGGTGGCCAGCCGCGCTCACGGCCGATTTTGTTCATCACTTGGGCAAAGGGCGGGTAGGCAGTATCGTGGGCTTCCTGGGCATCGTCGGCAATGAAACCGTGGGAGTTGATGCTGAGACTGAGTTCTGTGCGACTATGCCCGGCCTGCGCCACGGCACGGTTGTACAAATCTACCATCGGCACAAACTGCTCTGGCAGGCCACCAATAATGGCTAGCGCCAGCGGCAAGCCCAGCGTGGCCGTTCGCACTACAGATTGTGGCGTGCCACCGACAGCAACCCAGATTGGTAGCGGGTTTTGCACGGGGCGTGGGTAAACGCCTTGTCCCGTCAACGGGGCGCGGTGCTTGCCAGACCAATGTACTTCGACATTTTCCCGAATTTCTAGCAGCAGCTCCAACTTCTCGGCAAAAAGCGTGTGGTAGTCACGCAAGTCGTAGCCAAAGAGCGGGAATGATTCGATGAACGAGCCGCGCCCTGCCATGATTTCGGCACGGCCGTTCGAAAGCAAATCCAGCGTGGTAAACCGTTGAAAAACGCGCACCGGGTCGTCGGAACTCAGCACAGAAACGGCGCTGCTGAGGCGTATGCGTTTGGTGCGGGCAGCGGCGGCTGCCAAAATCACTGCTGGAGCCGAAGAGACAAAGTCAGGGCGGTGATGTTCGCCCAGGCCAAAGACGTCTAGCCCTACCTGGTCGGCTAGCTCGATGGTTTCTATTAGCTTATCCAGCCGCTGGGCAGGGGTGATCAATTCGCCAGTTTGGGGGTCGGGGGTGAGTTCAGCAAAGGAGTAGAGTCCGATTTCGAATGGTTTGGTCATGAAGATTTCTCCGGTTGGGGCTCGCCGGGGAATGAATCCCCCGGCTAGTTGGGCAAAGCCCCATCGGGGCTTCCATAAGTAGCCAGCCCGTTTACCAGCGGGCGATGGCTAAACGGCGGGCGATGGTGTCTTTTACCAATTCTACATCCGCAGGCAGGTTCACGGGCGGGTTGGCGTATTGGCTTTCGGCTTCGGGCAGGGTGCCTTCGTGATACTGCACTTTGAACTGAGTAAATTTGAGGCCGTGGGCGGTGCTGATGGCGACAGTGCGGTCATCTTTGTGGATGATGCCTTTGTTGACTAATTTGAAGAGGGTGGCGAGGGCAACGGCCGTATGCGGACAAGTATACATCCCAGTTTGATCAGCCAAAGCGGCCGCATTTGCTAACTCATGCTCCGAGGCTTGTTCCACGATGCCGTTGGTTGCCTGAATGGCCTGCACCGCCTTTTCGTAGCTCACCGGGTCGCCAATGCGAATAGCCGACGCTTGCGTGTCCTGAGCGGCCAGAGAGACTTTTGCCTCAAAGCCGTTGAGGTAGCTTTGGTAGAACGGATTTGCTTTGGCAGCTTGTGCTGCCACCAAGCGGGGCATTTTGCTAATGATTCCCAAGTCGAGCAGTAGCTTGAGCCCCTTATAGGTAGCACTGATGTTGCCCAGATTGCCCACCGGCAGGATGATCCAATCCGGCACTTCCCAATCAAACTGACGCACAATTTCGATTCCCACTGTCTTCTGCCCCTCAATGCGTAAGCTGTTCATCGAGTTGGCCAAATAGATACTGTTGTCTTTCGTTAATTCCTTGACGATCTGCATACAGCCATCGAAGTCGGTGTCTAGTGCCAGGACGTGTGCGCCATTGGCGATGGGCTGGATGAGCTGGGCGGCGCTCACCTTGTTTTGTGGCAAAAAGACAATTGCCGGGATGCCTGCGGCAGCGGCGTAAGCGGCCAAAGCTGCACTGGTGTCCCCCGTGCTGGCGCAAGCAACGGCCGTTACCGGACTATCTGGCATCGTCATCATCTGCTTGACGACGCTGACGAGGACGGTCATGCCCAAATCTTTAAAGCTGCCGGTGTGGCTGTTGCCGCAGAGCTTAATCCACAGGTCAGACAGGCCAATTTGCTTCCCTAAACGTTCTGCCCAAAATAAATTGGAGTTACCCTCAAACATGCTGACCACATTGTCATCGGCCAGGTCGGGGATGACCCACTCTTTCATGGCCCAGACGCCGCTGCCGTAGGGCCAGTGGGTACTGCCAGCTCGCTTGTCTAGCAGGGTTTGCCACTGCTTGGCACTGCGTTGGCGTAGCGGTTCTAGCTCGTGGTGAACTTCTAGCAAACTGCCGCAGGTGGGGCAGGTGTAGACAACATCGTAAATGGAATAGCTGCCGGGGCAACCCTGGAAACATCGGAAGGAAGCTTGGTAGTTCATGGGGCAGATTTTACTTTATTTTGCGCGTTTGCTCCTAACTAAAAGGGAAAGAAGATTGGCAAGAATATGACCATTAAAATCCAAATGATAAACGTTAATGGTAAACCAACTTTGGCAAAGTCGAAAAAGCGATAGCCGCCAGGGCCGTATACCAGTACGCACGCTTGGTGCCCAATTGGGGTGACAAATGAGTTTGAGGCTGCGATGGCTGTGCCCATTACAAAGGCGTGTGGGTCAATGCCCAAAGTGACTGAACTCTGAATGGCGATGGGTGCAACCAAAACGGCCGCTGCCGCATTGGACATGAACGCCGTTAGCACCGTCGTCAGCACAAACAGTCCAATCATAATACCTCGCGGCCCTAGCGATCCTACCACGCTGATGATCTGTTCCGACAAGAAGAGTGCCGTGCCCGTTTTTTCCATGGCAATGCCCATTGGCAACATGCCTGCAATCAGGTATACCGATTTCCACTCGATTGATTTGTATGCTTCATCCATCGTCAGGCAGCCTGTAACAACAGACAAGATTGCGCCCAAAACGGCCGCTACCGAAATATGCAGCCATCCCAAGCCCACCATCGTAATCATCGACACAAAAATGATCAGGTTGAGCGGTGCTTTGCTAATTCTTTTTGTCTCCTCTTCATGCTCTGTCAGCAGCAAAAATGAAAAGTCTTTCCCAGCTTCTTCAATGCGCTCTTTGCGGCCTTGAACCATCAGCGTGTCGCCCAGACGCAGGCTAACGGCATCCAAACGACCCGCAATAGATGTCTCCTCGCGCCAAATGGCCAAAACAGATAGCCCATACCGCGCCCGGAAATTGGCCTCTTTGAGCGTTTTGCCAATGAAGGGGGCTTTTTGGCTCACCACCAGTTCCGCTACAGAGACTTCTTCATTTTGCCAATCATGCTCATCAAGTTCGCCTTCTGGCGACAGGGTGACGCCCAGTTCGCGCGGTGCGGAAAGCATTTTCTCGGTGGCTCCCTTTACCAGCAGCATATCACCTGCACGGATGTGGGCATTGGGCAAGATACCCAGACGCATACGGCCGTCCCTTATCACGCCCATCACCGTCAAGTCATACTGCTCACCCAGGCGGCTCTCTATAATTGTCTTGCCAATCAGCGGAGATTCTGGCCACACATGCAGCTCTGCCAGATAATCCTTGAGCTTGTATTCACGGTTAAGCTCTTGCGGGTCTTTGTGTAGCGTTTCTTCGTAATGGGGCAGCAAACGGCGACCGATGAAGGTCATGTATACCAGGCTGGTGCCAAAGATAATGAGGCCCATCGCTGTAAAATCGAACAGGCGAAATGGGTCTAGTCCAACCTCTTGCAGCGCGTCGCTGGCCAGTAGGTTTGGCGGCGTACCAATGAGGGTAGTAATGCCCCCTAGCAGCGAGCCAAACGCCAGCGGGATGAGCAATTTAGAGGCGGGGATGCCTGCTTTTCGGCCTAACCCAATTGTTACTGGCAATAAGACGGCCGTTGCCCCAATATTGTTCATAAAGGCAGACATGATTCCCACCGAGGCCATTGTGACAAAGATAAGCCGTGCTTCCCCGGTGCCAGCGATTCGCTCAAGGTATCTGCCTATTACATCAGCAATGCCTGTATAGGTCAGGCTAGCACTTACAATATAGATTGCCCAAACTGTGATGACTGCCGGATTCGAGAAGCCAGAAAACGCTTCCTCCGTGGTGAGTAAGCCTGTTAGCAGCAGCGCCAGCAGCACCATCATCGAGACCACATCAACTCGGATTCTTTCAGAGGCAAACAACACAATGGATGCCCCCAAAATAAGCAATACTAAGCTAATTTCACCAGTCAAAGACGCCTCCAAATTTGCCTTATGCTTGATAGCTGTCAGAAGGATAAGTGCATAATCTTACGGTATATCCCCCGTTTGTGGCAATATGTAGCAAAAAGTGGCTATGAGACTGAGGAAAAAATTATAGCCAGCCCCTTTGGGCAGCAATGGCAATGGCTGCCGCCCGTGAATCTACACCGAGCTTGTTGTAGACACTGGTTAGATGTGCCTTCACTGTCCGGGCGGAAATACCTAGCCGGAAGGCAATCTCCTTATTACGCTCTCCAGTAGCAGCTGCTTGCAACACCTCCAATTCACGCGGCGTGAGTTCATCGGCACTAGAAGAAGACGTGAGTTTAGTAGGAGGCGTTGCTGTGGCTTGCACGGACAAGGCACGTTGCAATATATCTGGTTTGAAGAGGGATTCACCTCGCGCGGCTGCCCGAATGGTGTTGAGCAACGTTTCTCGCTCTGTATCCTTTAGCAAATAACCTCGCGCCCCCAATTGCAAGCCGCGCAACATCATCTCATCTTCGTTGTAGGTGGTGAGGATGATGACGGCGATTTTGGGGTGCAGTTGCCCTAGCTGTTCGATAGCGGTTAAGCCGTCCATCACGGGCATTCGCAAATCCATGAGGACAACATGGGGTTGGTGAGCGGCCGTTAACTGGATAGCTTCTTCTCCGTTCGTTGCCTCACCCACCAGCTCGATATCGGCAGCCGTTTTCAAAATCAGCCGCAATCCCTGACGCACAATAAAATGATCGTCGGTTATCAGGACACGAATTGTCTCAGACATGGTTGTTCTCCAAGGGTAAGTGCAGCCGGATGGTTGTGCCTTCTTCCGTAGAACTCTCGACGGCAAAGTGACCGCCAGTAAGCTGTGCCCGCTCTTTTAGACCGATAAGGCCATAATGTCCGGGGCGAACGGCCGTTGCCACATCAAAACCCACGCCGTCATCTGCCACCTCAATTAGCAAGCAGTTATCCACCAAGCGCAGCCTTGCCGAAGCCGTCGTGGCTCGGGCGTGTTGGGCTATATTTGTCAAAATCTCCTTCAAAGCACGCCGCGCATGGAGGTGGAGAGCCGGGGGCAGCAGCAGGGAGTCGGGTAGTTGGGCATCCAATTGGCAGGTTATATTGTTTGTGGTGCTAAAATTATTGACTCGTTGGGAAACGGCCGTTACAAAATCCGGCGCAAACACCGCTTCAGCCCGTAAATCATCAATCGCTGCGCGAGCCTTGTGTAACGCATCCCGCGCTTGCATGGTGGCTTCTGTGACAATTTGCTGCGTTTCAGTAACCTCGCCTTCATTAAGAAGATGTTTGACAGCTTCTAACTGTAGCACCAAGCCAGCCACCCCTTGCGCCAGCGTATCGTGCAACTCTCGCGCCATGCGATCTCGCTCCTCCAGAACGGCAATTTGCTGTTTGTCGGCTAATAAAGCCTGCAATTCGGCGGCCACACGATTTAGATTTTGTCCCAATTCACCGATCTCATCCGCCTCATCGTCCTCGATTTGCTGGACGAAATTGCCTTGTCCCCAAGCGTTCGTTGTTTGTGACAGATGCGCCAGCCGCCCGCTGAACTTCCGCGCCGTGCGCCAGCCAAACAGCGTGCCAATCATCGCCGCTGCCAAAGAAAAGATAGTTAGGCCACCAATGACCACGCTCAACGCCAGCAGCAGTACGGTCGCTGGTGTCGGCGTGCGAATGATGGCAATCTCAACACCGAGTAAGCGCCCAGCCTCATCTGCCAGTGGTTCAGCGAAGACAAGATAAAGTCCATCAGGTGTTTCTTGCGTGTAGGGCTGGTCAATGCTAGTGTCTCCATCATAAGCGGCTGCAACAAGGGGCACAAGGCTGTCGTCACCAGTAAGGAGGGTGGGATCAAAGAAACGGCCGTCTGGCGGCACTGCCGTGTATTGGGGTGTAGAAGCCAACAGGTTCTGTTGGACATCCAGCACAAAAACAGAGGCAAACTGCTCAATTTCATACGGAGAACGGGAGGTTGTCAACGGCTCAATGCCTAAAATTTGCTCCAAATCAGCTTGCAGAGCGGCCGTATCTACGGGTTGGTTGCGTATATGGGCTTGGGTAATCGGCCGTATATCGTCAGCCAAAACTGGGGCAACGATTTCATTATAGAACGCGATGTCTCCTTGCAGGGGATTGAATCCAATCACAAATAGCAGCAAAAAAAGCAGCACCGTTTCTATGATCAGAAAGGTCAAGGCCGCTACCCAAGTGTAGCTCCAAGTTAATTTCCAGCGCAGCCGTCTAAAACGAGTCCGTAAGCGAGTCATCATGCAATTATTTTACTCTTTCTAAGGGCGATTGCCATTGCCCGATTAGACATTGTCCAAAAAGGCAAACGGGTCAATAGTCCAGATGGGCAATGCCCGAAAGAGCAAGTTGGACAATGGGCAAAAAGCCGATGTGGTGAAAGCCAACATTCCTCACCATGTTGTCAATACTGTTACTCGCAGCTTACCGATAGAGCGAGTAAGCATAACCCTAATTGGAGGAATAACAATGAATATCAACATGAGAAAATCAACACCAATGACAACCAAAACGCTCGGCATGTTCTTAGCCCTTTCTTTTGGTCTAACCTGGAGTCTCGCCGCAGTGCTGATCTTTGTATCATTTAGCACGCCCGTATTTCTTCTTGCGGTATGGGCGCCTGGCATCGCTGGCATATTCTTGGTCTGGCGACATTACGGCCGGCAAGGGCTGAAAAGCTTCTTCCGACGATTTACCTTATGGCGGATGCCTCTGGCGTGGTGGTTGTACTTGCTCGTGGGCTTTCCTGCCATCGTTTACCTTGGTGCCGTGCTGAATGGAACCATCGGTGATCCCTTTCCTTTTTCCCCCTGGTATGAAGTATTTCCAGCACTGTTGATGTCCTTATTCTTACTGGGTACGAACGAGGAATTCGGCTGGCGTGGGCTTGCACTCCCGCTTCTACAGCGCAAGTTCTCCCCCTTCTGGGCGGGTTTGATCCTGGGCATCATTTGGGCAGCTTGGCACGTCCCTGCTTTCTTTATCAGCGGACTGCAATATGAAGCCTGGTCTGCTGTGCCTTATTTCGGCGGGGTCATCGCTCTCTCCGTTATCCTGACCCCCCTCTTCAATAGCGCCCGAGGCAGTCTGTTGATCGCTTACCTGTACCACTTTCAGATGATGAACCCCATCTTTCCTGATGCACAGCCCTGGGACAGCCTCTTCGTCGCCCTGACGGCCGTAATCATCGTTGTGCTAAATCGGCATACAATGTTCAAAAAAGGAAGCGGCGTTACCGACGTTCTCATGCCTGAGGAAGCTGCTGTTCCCAAACAGTTAATCCAAATGGAGGCAAGCGCGTGAACCCAATCATAGCCATCGAAAATTTAACGAAGACGTATGGAAATGTTACGGCCGTTCCCGTATCCACGATTCGGGCTATATCTAATGAGATGTAGTTGTGTTAATACTTTGCTACCAAAAAGCGCCGCTGCCAATTGACAGCGGCGCTTTACAAATGGTTGACGAAGATTGCCTATGATCGCTTGAGCAAGTTGGCAATTGGTTTCCATAAAGGTTCAGCAAAGTCTACCAAGAACCCCCAGTACCAATCCGACAAACTGTATACAACAGGAACTACAATTAACGTCAGTGCCGTACTCACCAGCAGACCACCCATCACCGCACGGGCTAGTTCTGAAGCGATGATGGCACCTGCCTCATTGCTAGCTGCCAATGGAATTAGTGCCAGAATGGCGGTGAGTGCTGTCATCCAGATGGGGCGCAGGCGGGTACGCCCGCCTTCTACCAGGGCGTCGTATACATTTTGACCTTTGGCGCGTAGCTGCTGCACCAACTCCATGAGCACAATACCATTGGTCACCACAATTCCCACTAGCATCATCAGCCCAATCATGGCCGAGATGCCCAGCACGCTGTTGGTGATGAAGAGGGCAATGGCTGCCCCTACCAGAGCAAACGGCAGGCTAAACAGAATGGTAAAGGGATGGATCAGGCTGCGGAAGGTGAGGGCCATGATGAGATACACAATCACAATTGAGTAGCCAATGGCTGTCACCATGGATTGGAAGCCTTCAACTTGCTGTTGTGAGTCGAACCCTTCGGTTACTTCTACACCGGCGGGTAAACTGCCCAGCTCATTGATGGCTTGCTTGGCAGCCTCGGTGACGCCCAGCGTGTTTTGGGTTTCCAGTTCACCGCTAAAGCTAATGGCAGAACGGCCGTCTATCCGCAGAATGGCCTCGTTAGAAGCATCGCCTTCCTCTACGCCATCTACATTGCTAGAGACATTGGCAATATCCGGCACGCCGTCGGCATCCACATCCACAGAGCCAATGGCCGCTTTCACATCCTCCACCAGGACTTCCAGCTCTTCCTGAGATTCCCCGGTGATGATGATAGCAAAGCCGCTAAAGCCAGTTTGCGAGGCCGCGGAGATTGTCACCGCGTCTTCGCCCAAAATGGCAATTGCTTCCTGGCGCACTTCATTCGTCAGGTCATTCAGGGCATCGAGGTCTTGCACTATCTCCTCGCTGACGCTCAGGGTGAGGTTCGCTCGATTTTGGCTGATGCCGCTGCCAAACAAGGCCTCAAAGCCGCCGCCGCTGCCAATTTCAGTTTGGATCGTTTCTACATCTTCAAACTGACGCACGGCCGTTTCCACCTCTTCCACTAATTCATTTGTTTCCACCATGCCCGTGCCGGGTGGCAATGAAACGGACACGTTGATGGTTGGTTCACCAAAGCCGGGGATAAAGCTCTGCGGTAGCTGCGTTAGCAGGAACAAACTCCCAACAAAGATGAGCGTGGCAATCAGCATCGTGACAAAACGGTGCTGCAGTGCCCACTCCAATGCTGGCGTGTACCAACGTTGCATCGTCGTCTCGCGCTCCTCTGGAATGTTTTCCTTGCGGATGAGTAGGTAGGTCAGCGCCGGGACGACAGTGATGGAGACAATGTAGCTGGCTGCAAGTGCGTAAGCTACCGTCAGACCAAATGGTAAGAAGAAGGAGCCGACGATGCCGCCGATGAGACCCAGTGGCAGGAAGACGGCCATGGTGGTGACCGTGGCCGAGAAGATTGCGATGGCTACTTCACGCGTACCTTGAATAACGGCCGCTTTCGGATCATCCCCACGCTGAATGTAGCGATATGAGTTTTCTAGCACCACAATCGAGTCATCTACCACGCGGCCAATGGCCACAGTGAGCCCGCTAAGGGTCATGATGTTGAGCGTTACTTCTGTGGGGAAAAGTTGCGAAATAAAGCGCAACACCCCATTGCCGGTTGATTGCACCAAACCCTGCAGCCACTCACCAATGGTGGGTGGTACCCAGTTCATGAGCAAAAAGGCGGTAAAGATGGAGAGGGGGATGGAAACGGCCGTTACCAACGTCGCTTGCCAACTCACCTGATATTTCCGCCCCACACGGCCGCTTAAAAAGATCAAAATAACAATAACTGCAAACACACCACCCAACGCACCCTCGCGGGAAACGCCAGCAATCGAATCTTCGATAAAGGTGGCTTGCTCGAATACCAGATTGACGCTTGTGTTTGGATTAGAGGTCGTGAAGGCGTCCATCGCGTCAAACACGCCATGTGCCACGTTCACCGTGTTGGCGTCACCGGCTTTATAAATGCTCACCAGCACGCTGGGATTGCCGTCGGTGCGGGTCACTGACGCTTCAGGCACGAACACTTCGATGTCACCCAGCGCAATGCCAGCCAGCCGCTCCGTTAGCTCCGCATCGAACGCATCCGGGTAGGTTTCTAGCATGAAGGTTAGCGTTTCTGGCGCAAACAGATCCAGGACGATGGGTGACAGATTTTCCACAAAACCTTCTTCATTATCAGCCAGGAATTGAATCACCTCCGGCGTTAGCGCACCCATCCATTCGGCCGGATTTTCTACACCGGGCGCAGTGGGGAAGAAGTTGAGGAAGGCGGCTGCACCGGGCGCAAACGAGTTGTTCAGCAGGTCGGCCGCATTTTCAAAGAGCGGTGGCTCCCCTTCAGGCGTGGGTTCTAGCCAAATGCCGCTGAGAGCAGGTGCGCCTTCGGCCAGCGCAGCGGCTTCTTCCGCTTCGGCGATGGCAAGCTGGCCTGCGCCACCAAATTCAGCCGCCAGCTCATCCAATTCAGCACGTAAATCTTCGGGCAGGGTGTCCAGGAATTCCACGGGCAGCAAGGCAATCACTTCTGGTTGCAGCAGCCGCAGATTGTCTGGGGTGAGTAGCTGCAATATTTGATTGGCCTGTGCGCCAAAGCCGCCAATCTGCCGCATGACTTCTGGCGTGATGTCCTGAACGTTCTCCAGCGGAAAGCCGAATTGGGACGTAATTTGAATGAGCAAATCAGGCAGGCGAGAAGGATCAACTGGTTCCGGCTCAGCCTCGGCAGTTGGTTCGCCATCACCTTCGCTGGCAACGGCCGTTGCTGCCTTAAACTGGGCATCGGCAATGATGATATTGGCGATGGTTTGCTGTATGGCCGGGTCTAGCTGGTTGAGCAGCGCTTCTGGCGCGGCTGCCAACGTTTCTGCCGGGAGAGCCAACAGAATTTCTGGCGTTAGGGTCGCCGCAAGCTCTGGGTCAAAATTTGTGATTAGTCCCAGCGCAGTGGGCGGAATGTCCGCTGTGGTTTCCATGGGGAAGCCCGCCTCAGTAGCCGCTGCCACCCACGCTTCTGGCAAGGCCACTGGCTCTGGCTCGATGCCATTGGCCGCATTTTGGATAGCGGTTAGTTGAGCCACTAATTCAGGCTCAAGCGTGTCGCCAACGGCTTCCAGGGCAAGGGCAGCCACATCTGGATTCAGAGCCCGCCACATTTCTGGCGTTAGCTCAGCCAATGTTTCTGGGGCAAAGTTGAGGATGCCAGCCATAGATTCAGTGGTCAGGTCGCTGGTGTCGGTGATGACTTGGCCAAGCTGGGCTGCACCTGCAATCCAGGTTTCAGGCAGGGGCACGGGTTCAAATTGGGGCACGTCGGCAGTGGCAACGGCCGTTGCTTTATATCGTGCTGCGTAAATGGCAATGTTGGTGAGCGTTTGTGCCGTGCCTTCATCCAGGGTTTCTACAAACTCGGCTGGCAGCGCGGCTTGCAGCTCTGGCGGCAAGGCCAGCACCACTTCCGGCGTCAGGTCTGCCAGCAGTTCCGGCGCAGCCGAGGCAATGAGCCCCAGGGCTGGCGCGTTGAGGTCGGCGGTGGTGGCGAGTTCTTGGCCGTTGGCGGCCGCAGCAGCTACCCAGCTTTCTGGCAGGGCCACTGGCTCTGGCGCTTGGCCATTGGCCGCGTTTTGGATGGCGATGAGCTGATTTGCCAGCATTGGCTCTAGCGTTTCGGCCAGGTCAGGCAGCACAACTGCCACTGCTTCGGGATCAATCGCCCGCCACATTTCCGGCATTAGCTCGGCAAACACCTCTGAAGAGATGGCAGCAATTCCTGCCATAAATTCGGGGGAGATGTCGCTGGTATCGGTGATGACTTGGCCTGCCAGTGCCGCTCCTTCAATCCACGTTTCTGGCAATGGCACGGGTTTCACAGTCGGCAACTCGGCCACGGGTTCTGGGTCTGCTGCTGGTTCTGGTTCTGGAACGGCCGTTGGCTCTGGGGTTGGTTCAGCCTCGGCTACTTCTTCAGTGCCTTCAGACAGTGCAGCGACAGCTTCATCTACGGTGTACTGGCCCACACCGCCAAATTCGGCCGCTAGCGTGTCCAGCTCGGCAACAAGCGCGTCATCGAGCTCTTCAATATATTCCTGAGGCAAATAAGAAAGTGCTTCTGGCTGGATGTAAACAAGCAAATCTTCTGGCAGCAGATTTAGCACCAGCAGCACCTGCTCTTCCGCATTTTCGTAGCTAGTTAGGCTGCGGAGCAGATCAACCGTAATCTCTTGTGCGTACTCAATTTCTACGTCCAGCAGTCGTGCCCCTTGCACGACCGTAATCGGCAAGCGGCCTGGATCTTCATCCTCTTCTGGCTCGGTCTCTTCTTCAGCTTCCACCACCACTTCTTCGGGTAGCTCCTGGCCACCGCCAATTTGCACTTCGCTTACGTCACTCACCTCAGTTAGCGACGGTTGCAGGTCACTTTCTACTAGCGTTTTCAGCTCTGGAAGCGTGAGGTCTGCTGAGGAAACGCTGGCGACCACAACAGGCAGGTCGCTCAGGCTAAAGTCGAAGATGTCGGGTTCGGCCGTTTCGGGGAGATTGGCGTTGGTGACGGCCGCTTCAATATCTGCCGACAATCGTTCCTGATCCAGCCCGAAATCGTACTGAACAATCACCACCGCGAAGCCATTGTTGGTGGTAGATTCAACATTGAGAACGCCCTCCACTTCCGCTAGCTGGTCTTCCAGAGGAATGGTGACTTCGTTTAGCACTTCGGTGGAAGATTCACTGTCTCCCCACTGCACAATGATGAATGTTTGCGGAAATTCTACGCGAGGCAGCAACTCCAGGTTGAGCTGCGTAGATGCGTAGATGCCTAAACCGAGAATAACGGCCGTTAGCGCGATCGTAATCCAGCGGAAGCGCAAAGAGAGGCGCGTAATCCGGTCAAAAAAGTTTGAAAGCATAACTCTTCTCCTACAGAATCAGGGTAGTTTTTCGGTGTTTGGGGGTGAGAATTCGCTCGTTGCCCCACTGTTTTTGAGTGAAAAAGGAACATAGACGGTTTGCAAAATGGCTAGACCATCTTCTAATGTTTTCAAGTCGTTGTCAGATATGGCCGAGAGGTGGTCTGCGACTTGTGCAACCAATTTTTGGCCAATTTCTTGTACGATGGCTTGCCCCGTTGGGGTCAGTGCTAGCATCACCACCCGGCGATCTTGTTGGGAGCGCTGCCGTTCAATCCAGCCAGCGGCAACCAGTTTGCTGACCGTGCTAGACATGGTGGGCAAACTAACGGCGTGCTGCTCAGCCAATTCGCTGAGGTTGCGCGACTTTTCTGCCAGCAGCGTGAGCACGCCTAGCTGGGGTGGCTGCATGGGCGTGTTGCCCTGGCGCAGTTCGGCAGCCAGCAGGCGCATGACAGACGGTATGATTTGCAGGATTGCCACTGCAATCTGGTGACGGTTGGTATCCATAAATTAGAAATTCTTGCGTGGGGAACGGCCGTTGTTGACTCCATCTTCCCGCGAGTTGAAATTAAAAATAGTTCGACAGCCTAATGATTAGGCTGGCTAATTTTACGCGACGCATTGAGCATGCGTCAACCCGGCTTAGGCAGAAAATAGTCATGGGACTTAGCAAAGGTTAATGAAAACGGCCGATTTCCAACCAATTCCACAATTTCTATTGCTATCTTTCATCAAAAAAGATAAAAACCGCGCACAATTGCATAGGGGCAATATTTTGCCCAGGGATCGATAGCGCATGACCCGGTTTAGTAATCAGTTTTCGGTAAACGGTAATCAGAAAAAGCATTTTGTTACTGGTCGCTGATTACCGACCTACTGAATACTGAAATCGGGAGACGCGGAGGAGGTTCTCCACTTCAGGTGGATGCTAACGGTCAGAACCTTACTTGTCATTCCTGCCTTCGCAGGAGTGACATTAGGGAAAAAGGGTTTTGTCTCGGAAAAGCGAAAGTTCAGCGGGTGCCTCCCAGGGTTGGTCATATCCTGAGTCGAGCTAATTGCCATGATTTTCCCCGGCAAGCGGCTTTATCCCTTCAAATGAGAGCAAGATGTCAAAACAGGTGGGTAACTGCCTGCACAGTTCATCTGGCATTGGCCAATTTTCAATTTATCGAAGGGACACCTCCATCTTTGGCAATTGGATTTGGATGCGTTCGCCAGCAGGCGTGCTTGGTGCTGCCATGCCGCCTGCCTGCGCGATTTGCCAGAGCGCAAATCGCTTAGCGGAGGTTAAACGCTATGTGTGGCATTGTTGGTTATATTGGTGCGCGTGACGCAGCAGACGTGGTCTATGGAGGGCTAAAGCGGCTCGAATATCGGGGGTATGATTCGGCAGGGATTGCGGTTTTGGAGCAAAACGGCCGTATTGCTATTCGGCGCGACGTGGGCAAGCTAAACAACCTGGGTGGTTTGCTGGCTCAGTCGCCGCTAGGGGGGCAAATTGGCATTGGGCATACGCGCTGGGCCACGCATGGAGAGCCCAGCCAGCGGAATGCACATCCCCATATTGGCATGAACGGCCGTGTGGTTGTCGTCCACAACGGCATCGTAGAAAACTTTTTGCCTTTGCGGGAGGAGTTGATGGCTGAAGGCATCAACTTTGAGTCTGAGACCGACACGGAAGTGATTGTACAGTTGGTGGAGCGGTATTTGGAGAGTGGATTGCCATTTGAAACGGCCGTGCGCCAAACGCTGATGCAGCTAGAAGGTGCCAACGCTGTGGTAGTGATGAGCGTAGACCAGCCAGACCAGATCATCTGCGCTCGTCTGGGCAACGCCGGAGGCATCACGCTGGGCATTGGCCGGGACGAAATGTTTGTTGCTTCTGACATTCCCGCCATTTTGGAATACACGCGCAGCATGGTCTTTTTAGAGAACCGCCAACTGGCAGTGGTCACGCGGCACAGTTACCAATTAACTGATTTGGCGGGCAATCCCATCGAGCCGGAAATACACCAAATCAACTGGGATCCGGTGAGCGCGGTGAAGGGGGAGTTCAAGCATTTCATGGAAAAAGAGATTCACGATCAGCCCCAGGCGCTCATTGACACGATGCGGGGGCGGGTGAATTTTGAACAGGGGAGTATTTCGCTACCAGAGATGAACCTGACGGCCGAATTGGTTAATAGCCTCAACAAAATCATCATTGTAGCCTGCGGTACCAGCTACTACTCTGGGTTAGTTGGCAAATTTATGATTGAGTCGCTGGCGCGGATTCCCGTTGAGGTGGAGTATGGTTCAGAGTTTCGCTATTATGACCCGATTTTGGATGAGCGGACGGCCGTACTGGCCATCACCCAATCTGGAGAAACGGCCGATACTCTGGTGGCGTGCGAACAAGCTAAAGCGAAGGGGGCTACGCTCTGGTCAATTGTCAACGTCATCGGCAGCCAAGCCATGCGGATTTCTGATGGGTACATCCCCATGCACGCTGGGCCAGAAATTGGTGTGGCTTCCACCAAAGCGTTCATCACCTCGCTGGCCGATTTGTACATGCTGGGCTGTGCTTTGGGCGAACTGCGCGGCACAATTTCGCCAGAAAAAATGTGCCGACTGGTAGACGATCTGGCACACATTCCCAATTTGGCCGGGCAGCTGCTGGAAGATGAGACGGTGTACGAAAATTTAGCCAATGTTTTCCACAATGCGCAGGATTTTCTCTTTTTGGGGCGGGGGATCAATTATCCAATTGCACTAGAGGGGGCGTTGAAGCTGAAAGAAATTAGCTACATCCACGCCGAGGGCTACCCAGCGGGCGAAATGAAGCATGGCCCCATTGCCCTCATTGATGAGACGATGCCGGTGGTGGCTTTGGCCACAAATGATCGCCTGTATGAGAAGATGGTGAGCAACATTCAGCAGGCCAAAACGCGGGGCGGGGTAGTGCTGGCCATCGCTACGCAAGGCAACGAGGCAATTCGCCGCGAGGCCGATTACGTGATTGAAGTGCCAGAAACATCGGAGTTGCTCCAACCCATTCTGAATACCATCCCCATGCAGCTATTAAGCTACCACATCGCCGTTTGGCGCGGTTGCGATGTGGATCAACCACGTAACTTGGCCAAAAGCGTGACGGTGGAGTAGGGTCGAAATGTGACAGTCACTTTCAAAGTGACTGTCACATAGGAAAGTTAGATGTGGATGAAGATCTGGCCGTTATTGAAGGTAGTGCTACTTTTTCAGATTGAACACGGCCGTTAACTCAGGCTTCAAAAAGCGTTCAAATTCCAGCACGTAGCCACCTGGGTCTTCAGCAAAGAAGTATTCGATTTGGATGGATTCGGAACGGCCGTACTCGCGCAAAATGGTTACATTGTGCTGGCGAAGGTGGTCATACCAACTCAGCACATCGTCCACCACAAAGGTGATCATCACCGCGTTTTCTGGCTGGGTTTTTAGCGACCCGTGCGCTTCATCCACTAATCCCAAAAAGGCGGTGCCGTTGACCCAGTAGATCTTGGCCCAGCCCTGGTCTTCCACCAGTTCTAGCCCCAGAATACCCTCGTAAAATTGTTGGGCAGCGGCCAAATCTTTATAATACAAAAACGTAATCTGTGAAGCAATGGATAAATTTGGCATCTTTCCATCCTTGTCTGGATGTGACAGTCACTTCCAAAGTGACTGTCACATTGGCGCAAATCATAGATTACTGCGACGTAGTTAGTGGTTACGATTTATTCGGCGACAGATAAATCAGCGGCAGGCTGATGAGCGTCATACCGTACTTCACAATGAGGTTGAAGACAAAAATTTGCCACACAATTTCCCAGGGCAGGGTAAGAAAATGGTCTTGCAGAAAGGGAAGTGCGCCAAATGCACCGACGGCAAAAATAATATTGTCAATTGGCACGCTGATGCTGTTGCTAAGAAGCACCCGCGCCCACTGGTATTTCTTGGTGATGCGGGTGACAAACCAGTGATATACCTCCGTGTCCACAAGTTCACTCACCAGTTCAGCTAGAATAGAAGCGATGACGATACGCCACAGCGGCCCCAAAATGGCGCTGAACTCGGCTCCCAGCCCCCAGGCTGGATCGCTGGGGACGCTGGCGGCCCAGGCCAGGTACGCGGCCATGAACAGGTTGATAGCGGCGGCCATCACAATCAGTGCTTGGGCGTTCCGTTTGCCCAGTGTTTTATGTACCAAGTCGCGCAGGGTGAAGGTGATGGGGTAGATGAAGGTGCCCATGTCTACCGCGTAGCCTGCAATCAGGCCAATTTTCAAGCTGGTGATGTCAGACAGCATTTGCGCCCCGATGTAGCTTGCTACCACGATGACGGCCGCAATGGGAACGGCCGTTGCCATCGCCCTCGCTGCCTCTTCTTTTCCTTTTGTTTGCGTTAAAACAGTCATAAAAATTCTCCCGCAGCACACAGCAGCAAAACAGACCCGAAGGTCTGTTCTGGTAAGCATTATGCTGTTCGTTAATAACTTGGCGGGTTTGGATCCCGCAGTTTTGGTTGCGCTAAATGCGCTGCCGGGTACGGGCGTGGTGCCCTTTTCTGCTACCGGCGGCTGGGATTATAGCAAAGTTTTGGGTTCTGGCGATTGTGGGGAAAGAATTTTTCCCCAAAGTGGTGGGATTTGGGTGGTGAAACGGCCGTCCACCACCGCCACCTCACCCTCATTCAACAGATCCAGCCAACGGCCGTTCGTCACTGAATCGAGCGAGACCGTTTGTGTTTCGTTGCTGCGGTTGAGGATGACGATAACTTGCTCGCCCACAAAATCGCGCCGGAAGGCAAAAAGCTGGCGGGCATCGTCGGTGAGCAGGGTGTTGAAGCTGCCGCGCTGCAAGGCTGGAGAGCCGTTGCGGATGGCGATGAGGCGACGGTAATGATCGTGCAAATCGTGATTGAACTGGACAGGAACGGCCGTTTCCCGTTGCGTCCCATCTGGCAGCACAACTTCTGGCTCGTAGGTGAGATCGGGCCAGACCATTGGTTTGCGGCAGCAAGGGTCGTTGGCTCCCCACATGCCCGCCTCGTCGCCGTAGTAAACCATTGGCGCACCCAGGTAGGTCATCTGGAAGATGACAAACAGTTTTTGCAGGGCGACGTCGGTGGAGGTGGGGGCGTCCAGGTTGAGCTGTGCGCCGCTCTCGCCGATTTTAACCATGTGATGGTACGCATTCCAATCGCGGTAGACAATTTTGTCGCGGTTGACGATGTGGCTGGCCAGCCGGGCAGTGTCGTGGCTGCCAAACAGGTTTTGCATCACATGCGGCACGCCGGGCGGGTGCATCTCGCGCATCCGGCGCAGTTCCGCATCAAATTGGCTGGCGGTGAGCCGCTGCTGTTCCTGCACAAAAAATTCGGCAGCGGCGACAGCAAAGCCGTAGTTCATCGCCGCGTCAAATTCATCCCCTTGCAGGTACGGCCGTATGTCGTGCAGCATCTCAAAAATTTCTGCCACCAGGTAGGCTTGTGGGTTGATTTGACGCACATGCTTACGCCAATCTTTCCAAAAAGGGTGGGCGACGCAAAAGGCCACGTCCAGCCGCCAGCCGTCAATACCGTCGCTGGGATCACCATCGCCGTTGGGGTCCATCCAGCGTTGCGTAGCGGCAAAAATGTACGCTTTTGGCCCGCTGACGATGCCATTTTCGTCCTGATTTAGCTCCGGCAGTTCGTAACAATCGTACCAGCCCTGGTGGGCAAATCCTTCGCCCGTTTCAGGATCGTCCCACGACTTGATTTTGAACCAATCCTTAAATTTCGATTGCTGTTGCTTTTCCACGACGTCCCGGAAGGCCCAACTGTTGAGACCCATGTGGTTAAAGACGCCATCTATGATGATGTGCATGTTGCGTTGGTGAACGGCCGTAATCAGTTCCAGCATCAATTTGTCGGCGGCGGTCCACACCCAGGTGCTGGGATCATCTGGGGTTTCCGTGGCGATGAGCGCCCGGTCACCCGCCGGGTCGGGTCCCAGGGTGGGGTCTATGTGGTGGTAGGTCGCGCCGTCGTATTTGTGCAGCGAGGGGGAGGTGAATACCGGATTCAGGTAGAGCGCACCGATGCCTAAATCAGCCAAATAATCAAGGCTGTCAATAATGCCCTGCAAATCGCCACCGTAGCGCCGCCGCTGCAGGTGGGTCCAGATGGATTCGCCGGTTTGCTGCTCGTAAGGCTGCTGGGTGTACCAGTCGGCCGTCCAGGGATGGATTTGCCGCTGTGGGTTGTGGCCATGTGGGTACGCGCCCTGGATGTCGTCAATCGTGGGATCGTTGCTGGGGTCGCCATTGCGGAACCGCTCCGGGAAAATCTGGTACCAAACGATTCCTTTGGCCCATTCTGGTACAAATTCGGGTTGGTTTGTCATGGGCAAATTGTAAGCGGCTTGCCAAAATTTGCCAGAGATTCCTTCCCTTTTTTGGGGAGAGTTTGAGGAAGGGGATTGATCAGTCCACAGTGACGACAACTTTGCCACGCGCTCGTCCAGTTTCCAGGTAGCGGATGGCTACGGCCGTTTCTGCCAAAGTATACGTGCGATCAATGATTGGTTTCAGCACGCCTTCAGCCAAAAGCTCGTGCAGCAGTTCCATATCTTCTTTGTTGGGATGCGCCAGCATGGGGCTGATGGTTGGCCCGCCGCGAAAGGCAGACCAGCGACCTGCCACTATGTTGCCCAGCATCCGGCTCAGGGAGGTAAAGCCAACCAGCACGCCAATGCCCTGTGGTTTGAGCAGCCGCCGGAATTGGGACGCTTTGAGGTTGCCCACATTATCCAGAACGATGTTGTATTGACGGCCATTGCCAACAATTTGCTCTTTCGTGTAATCAATGACGTGATCTGCCCCCAGCGTTTGGACGAGTTCGATATTGCGGGTGGAGGATACGGCCGTAACCTCTGCCCCAAAATGCTTCGCCAACTGCACCATAAACGTGCCTACGCCACCAGATGCCCCGTTGACCAACACCGCTTGTCCCGCCTGAACCTGACCGCTGTCTCGCAAAGCCTGGAGTGCGGTGAGTGCCGCCACTGGCACGGCTGCCGCCTCTGCAAAAGAGAGATTGTCTGGCTTGTGTGCCAGCACTTTCTCTGGCACACAAACGTACTCGGCAAAACCGCCTACGCCCCGTTCGCCAAATACCGCATCTCCAATTTGGAACGACGTCACTGCACTGCCCACTGCTTCCACCATCCCGGCCACGTCGGCTCCCAGACGGCTATCTTTGGGCTTGAGCAAACCATCCGTCAGACGCACCACGATGGGTTCGCCGCGCATCTTGTGCCAATCCAGCGGATTGGTGCCAGCAGCCTGCACTTTTATGAGAACTTCATTTTCTTTGGGGGTCGGTTTGGCTACTTCCTTAAGTTGAAGAACATCGGGCGAGCCATATTTTTCAAACAAAATTGCTTGCATCATTTTCTCCATTGCTCAGTGAATATGGGTGAATGATAGCTGCTGTGTGTACGGCCGTGTAGACACCAAAGTGTTGTTTTGTGGGAAGTGGTGTGCTGCATGACTTGCTGCGAAATATTATGCTAGTAGCTCCCCTTGCTCTACTTGTTGCAAAAACGCCTCCAGAATTCGATTGAATGCGTCGGGATTGTCCATGTTGGCATTGTGGGCTGCGTTTGGGATGATTTGCAACGGCCGTTTCTCTCGTTCTGCCCATTGCTTAGAATAGGTTCGGACTTTTCCTGTTCGATCTGCTTCTCCGTAAATGATCAGGATAGGCACCGGTAACCGCTCCTCTTGGCCAAACTCAATCACACCTTCGTAAACTGCGCCCATGATGTCTGCGATCTCAGTTTTCGATAGCTGTTTTAAGGTTTCCAGCGCATATTTTTGCGCCGACGCTTGAACCGCAATCTGCTTGGCAATTGCTTTGATTAAACTGTTGTATGGATAGAGGCGTAACAGTGGCGATGTGATTGAAAGGAGCCATTTATCTAATGCTGAATAATATGATGGCTGCATCGGGGAAGAGTCTACTGCCACCAAACTTTTGACCCTTTCGGGATAATCCCGTGCCATAATTTGGCTGATGTAGCCACCCATCGATTGCCCCACAAGATGCGCCTTCTCAACCTTTTCATCATCAAGGATGCCAACCAACGCATCAGCCGCATTTTTCAATGAAAATTGCTCATACGGCCTGGAACGGCCGTGCTTGGGCACATCCCAGACAATCAGCTTGTAATTTGGGGCAAAATAATCAATTTGATGCTCAAAGAGGCCATGATCCATCGTAGCGCCGTGCGTGAACACAACGCATGGCTCACCTTGACCACCCACCCAGTAATGCACGGAGCCATGCTCCCCAATTATTGTTTTTTGCTTCATCTCGCTTCTCTTTTGATTATTGAACCCCTTTGAAGCATGAAACTTATTCCGCGGAATTTTCAAAGCAATTGTGCAGGCTTTCTATTACTTTCTTAAAATTGTTTTCGGTTGCATCATCAAATTTTACTTTTTGATTGAGAGCATGCTTGTCTTGGAAATAGCGAATGAGGCGTTTTTTGGTAAGTCTTTGAAGATTTAATTCATCCTTAATGATTTTTTTCCCTTGTTTGGAAACAAGATTTTCAAGTTTTTTGCCATTTAGTGTATTGTGGTGATCCGATATTGTGCTGACGTTTGAGGAATCGAGATACCATTCGCTCATATATTTTTCTTTAGCTTCTCTTCCAGCTTTGTCATCATCTAAAAGGATTCGGAAAGAATATCCCCATCCTAAATATAAGGAAATTAGTGGCCCTAGCCTGTTCGCACCTGAGGATGGTAAAAATCTTAAATTACTGTCATCTTCAAAGACGACTTCTTTAAAGTAGGAAAAGATATAATAATCTCCTTTTCCTTCAACCATCACAGTATGTGATTGGTGTTCTAGAACACTAGGTATATAGTCTAGTGCATCCAAAATCGGTTGATAATAAGTTGATTTATCGGGATTCTCACCAACGAATTGACGGTAAAGAGAAACTTTAATATCGGTTTCATGAAATTCATACTCGTGCATTCCTGATAATTCTTTCTCGTATTCAATGGCACCATTCTGAACAATGAATGCACCTTCCAGCCATTTTGGATTAATCATGTAATGAGAATGTGTTGAATATATTAAGCTGTTATTGCCTTCAGTTACCGAATCAAAACTAGCAAGAAGTTGTTTCTGTGCAGTAGCATGTAAGTTTGAAGCTGGCTCATCTAACAGGAACAAAGTTCCGCTTCCCTTTCTTGATTTTCTAAATTGCGTAAACAAGAGAAAGCAGAAAAACCATCGGAATCCTAGAGATCTTTCAGCAATGCTGTAAGTTGATGTGCCGTCCTGAATGCTAAAGCTCAAGTAAATTGGAGGATTAGGCTTTGCGCTATCAACATTCCACTCAATGTTTATGTTTTTTGAAAACCTAGAACCAAATATCTCATTCCATCGTGTGAAGACATTTTTGGTAATTGCGTTTCCTAAATGGCTCATTACTGCGTCAACTTGCTCTTTCCGGTCACTTTTCCAAAAACTAAAGAAATCCCAAGGTTTGCCATCATCAATTCTTTCAACGCGCTCAACGATATGTTCTTCTATTGTTAGTCCACGATCTAATGAATCCAAAACATCCTGGATGATTTGTCGATAATAGGCATTCTGAGGTTCATATTGTTCAGGTGTGTGGGATAAGTAAACACGCAAGGGAAATTCAAATAGAAATGTTGGAAAGTAGCAAATACTTGGAATGCGAGTCTGTAAATGCCCTACAGCATCTTGCCAGGCAGGGTCTTCATCCAAAAGCGACTTGTATCTTTTTGCCCTTCTAGTCTTGACAAATAAAGAAATATTCCAAAGGGTTTGCTTCTTTATGAAGTCCGATTGCTCAAATTTGAACACCTTTGTCACGGAAAATGTTGAGCCCAATAAATCTAGGTTTAATTGAACTTCATACTCCTTCAATAAATAGTCATGAAGACTTTGTATGTCTCTATCCGATAATTTAAAGTGAGCTTCAATTTCAACATTGCCGGTAAAATTATCTTTTCTATGTTTGGGTACTAAATCACGATGTTCGACCTTTCGAAATACATCGCTCTGAAAAATTGGTTCTGCTTCTAAATCCGGTGAGAAGCTGTTAATCGCTTCAAGAACAGTAGTTTTCCCACATTCATTGAGACCCACAAGGGTAAAAATTCTTCCATCTGTTTTATCTAGCCTCAACTCCGTGTTTTTAATTCCTTTAAAATTCTTGATTCGGAATTTAGTAAACTGCATACGAGTACCTCATTTCATTGGTTTTAGTGGTTTCAAGTGAACTGCTTGGGAAATTTTAACATTATCATTAGGCACGCTTGCAAAGATAGTATACAGGTTTTTGTTTGTTAAATCATTGTTGGAAATGGTTGCTTTTCTTCAGTTGCTAAACTCGTTGATGATTTGGATGCCGAGGGTGGGAAATTGATCCATTTTGGGAAGGGCAACGGCCGTTTCCTCCAAACTAATCATATTCCCAATGAGCTTTTGCGGCTGTAGCTGGCCCGCTTCGATCATCCGCAGGAGGGCAGGGTAATTGTGCGCCTGCATTCCGTGGCTGCCATAAATTTCTAGCTCGTAGGCGATGACTTTGCTCATAGGAATGGCGGGGGCGGCGTGGTCGCCCAGCATGAGGCCAATTTGCACGTGGCGACCCCGCTTTCGCAGGTTGGAAATGGAGTTGTAGCAGGTGGTGGGGCTGCCCAGCGCATCAATCGAGAGGTGCGCGCCGCCGTCGCTGATGATTTTGACTTCCTTCACCACTTTTGGGGTTTTGGTGGCGTTGACGGTGGCGACGGCTCCCATCTGGCGGGCAAACTCCAGCTTGTCATCGGCAATATCAATGGCGATGACCTTGGCTCCCAGCGCGTTGGCAATCATGATGGCGGAGAGACCCACGCCGCCGCAGCCGTGGATGGCCACCCACTCCCCAGCGCGCACCTTCCCCTGATCTACCACAGCGCGGAATGAAGTAACAAAGCGACAGCCAAGGGAAGCGGCCGTTTCAAACCCCACACCCTCCGGCAGTCGTACCAAATTCACGTCCGCATATTGAATAGCGACGTACTCAGCAAATGAACCCCAGTGGGTAAATCCGGGCTGGAACTGAAAATCGCACACCTGCTGATTGCCGGATTGGCACTGGGGGCAACGGCCGCAGCCACAAACAAAGGGCAGCGTCACCCGGTCACCTTCCTGCCAGCGGGTTACATCTCTACCCACCGCCACGACGACCCCCGCCAGCTCATGCCCCGGCACATGCGGCACGGTGATGTCCGGATCGTGGCCCATCCAGCCGTGCCAATCGCTGCGGCATAGGCCAGTGGCTTTTACTCCCAGCACCACACCATCCGGCGTCGGCGCAGGGTCTGGCACAGTTTGGATGGTGATGGGTTGTTGGAATTGTTCGTAAACGGCCGCTTTCATCAAAACCTCCTTATTTTGCCTTCTTCTGCCTTCCGAATCAGGGGCGATTTTCTCGACGAATAACCAGCTTAAGGCCCGACCACACTTCGTCAACTGCACATACCTTCACATCTACCAAGCCTAAAGGCAAAATAACCTCTCTGATCACATCTTCCGTTACATCTGTGGGTACTTTGGAAGATTTTTTTGGCCAGGAGACCCAAATCATGCCGTTGGGTTTGATCCGTGCAGCATAATTTTCAATGTTGGTTGCTAGTTCCTTTTTGGATTTGGTGAAGAAGTGAATGAAGTCCAGGTTGGTTGAAAGACGGGAGAGGCTAATTACCGCTTCGGGCAGTGGGGCGATTAGCGTTCGATAATTTGGAGGCGGATTTTTAACATACATCTTGTAGCCGGGCTTGATGCCGAGCTTTTTAACCAGAGGAGTTTTTGAATAACCAGCCATAAAGAAGAGTATAAAGTTTGTGACTGACTTAGACAAACAACATTTGCTGGCGAAAAGATTGTCCAAATGTTCTAACCACGAGTAAACTTGGGGTATGATACTTCAAGAACGAATTGCCCAACTGCGCGACGAACTTAACTTTCATCTGTACCGCTACCACGTTTTAGACAGCCCGGTCATCACCGATGCCGAATATGACGCGCTTTATCATGAACTGGTGGCTCTGGAGCAGGAAAATCCAGAGTTGATCACGCCAGATTCACCTACGCAGCGGGCGGGGGCCGAGCCGCTGGATGCTTTCCAAAAGGTGCAGCATCCGGCACCCATTCTCAGCCTGTCCAACGCGTTTAACGCTGAAGATTTATTTGCCTGGCGGCAGCGCATTGGCCGCTACTTGCCAGACCCAGAGATGAAGCTGGATTATGTGGCGGAGCCAAAGCTGGATGGCCTTACGGTGGTGCTGACGTATGAAAACGGCCGTTTCACCCAGGGAGCCACGCGCGGCAACGGCGAAGTGGGGGAGAACATTACGCAGAATCTTCGGACGATTACGGCCGTTCCCCAGCGCATCCCCGTAGACCCTAACAGTGAACTGCCTGTGCCGCCATTTTTGGTGGTGCGTGGCGAAGTGTTCTTTCCGCTAGATAAATTTGAGCAGTTCAACGAGCGGCAGCGGGTGGAGGAAAAGCAGGTCTACATGAACCCCCGCAACGCCGCCTCTGGTTCTTTGCGGCAGCTAGACCCCAAGATTACCGGGGAACGGCCGCTTACCATCTTCTGCTACGATCTCATCGCCTGGGAGGGCATTGAGGTGCCGGATGAGCAGTGGCAGCGGCTGGATTATTTGCGCCAGCTTGGTTTCCCGGTCACTTCGGATAGTCAATATTGTGCCAATATCGAGGCCGTCGCTGCCACCTACGAGCAGTGGATTGAAAAGCGCAACCAAATTAATTATGAAGTGGATGGGGTGGTGGTGAAGATCAATGATCGGCCTTTGGCTGACAGCTTGGGCTTTGTGGGTAAAGATCCGCGCGGCGCGGTGGCCATGAAGTTCCCCGCGCAGGAGAAAACCACGAAGCTGCTGGACGTGCAGGTAAATGTGGGGCGAACGGGCATTTTGGCACCTGCGGCCGTTTTGGAACCGGTTGAAATCGGCGGCGTCACCGTGCGCAACGCTACGCTGCACAATTATGATGAAATTGCCCGCAAAGATATTCGCATTGGCGACACGGTGATTGTGAAACGCGCTGGGGACGTGATTCCGTACATCGTTGGCCCCGTGCCAGATTTGCGCGATGGCTCGGAGCAGCCAATTGAACCGCCAACCCACTGTCCCGTTTGCGGCGAGCCTGCCCTGCGCATTCCGGGTGAAGTGGCCATTTACTGTGACAATCCAAGCTGCCCAGAGCAGTTGGTGCGCCGCGTGGAATATTTTGTGAGCCGGGGGGCGATGGATGTGGATGGCTTCGGCAGCAAAACAGGCGCACTGCTGGCCGAGGTGGGAATGGTCAAAGATTTGGCCGACATTTATTACCTCAATCGAGATGAACTGCTGGATTTAGAAGGGTTCAAAGATAAAAAGGTTGATAACTTGCTGAATGGTTTGGCCGCTAGCAAAAATCAGTCGCCCGTGCGCTTCCTGACGGCGTTGGGCATTCGGTTTGTAGGCAACGTGGTGGCTGGATTGCTAATGGACGAATTTGGCTCGATTGATGCGCTGGCAGCGGCCAGCCAGGAGCGTTTGGAGGAGATTGAGGGGATTGGGCCGGGAACGGCCGTTTCCGTAACAACTTGGTTTGCCGATGAGCGACATCGTGCCTTGCTGGAAAAATTCCGCGCTGCTGGCTTGCCTTTTAAAGTTGAAGAAGCCGAAGATGAGAGCGGCAGCGACAAGCTGGCCGGGCTGACGTTTGTCATTACCGGCACGCTGCCCACCATGTCCCGCAATGACGCCAAAACACTCATCCAGGCCAATGGCGGCAAAGTTACCGGCTCTGTCAGCAAAAAGACCGATTATTTGCTGGCGGGTGAAAAAGCAGGCAGCAAACTCACCAAAGCAGAAGCGTTAGGTGTCCCTGTTTTGGATGAAGCGAGTCTCAAGGCAATGATCCACTAAAAAGCAAAACACGAATGGGACGAATGGACCACTATGTTTGCACTTTTGGCTTGTCATTCCCGCGAATGCGGGAATCCACACTGGTGAACAAGATGGATACCCGCCTACGCGGGTATGACATGGCCTCTGGCAAGGTTGAAATCTGCAAAGATAGTGATGGACAAATGACACGAATATTTGCAGAAAAATATTCGTGTCATTTGTTTTATTTGTCATATTCGTGACAAAAGAACTACGGAGAAAACACCATGACAACTGATTTATACCCGCTGCTGTTTGAGCCTGTGCTAAAGGATTACATCTGGGGAGGGCGTAATTTGGAGAATTTGGGACGTAAACTGCCCGTCGAGGGTGTGATTGCCGAGAGCTGGGAGATTGCCGGGCATGAAGATGGGACAACGCGGGTAGCGAACGGCCGTTTCGCTGGCAAACTTCTCACCGAACTCCACGATGAACTGGGGCTGGATTTAATTGGCAGTCGCTCCGCCTGGGCGCAGGCGCGGGGGAAGTTTCCGCTGTTGATTAAGCTGTTGGATGCCAATCGGCCACTTTCTGTGCAGGTACACCCGCAGGACGATTACGCTTTGGAGAATGAGGGAAATGAACTGGGCAAAACCGAAATGTGGGTTGTGTTGAGGGCAGCACCGGAGGCTGAGGTTATTTTGGGAGTGTCCCAGGCAATTAGTCAAGAAGAATTTCGCGTAGCGATTGAATCAAGCCAACTAGAACCCCATCTTCACAGAATGCCAGTGAAGGCTGGCGACCACATTTGCGTCCCGGCTGGTTCGCTGCACGCCATCATGGGTGGGCTGCTCATTGCCGAGATTCAGCAAAATTCCAACACCACTTACCGCGTTTACGATTGGGGGCGGGTGGGGGCAGACGGCCGTCCGCGACCGCTGCACGTGGAGAAAGCGCTGGATGTGATTAATTTTGAGCAGATTGCTCCCAAGCTGTGTCTACCGGAGCCAATTTCTGAGGAAGATGGCGTCAAACGCTCGCTGCTGTGCCAAAATGATTATTTTGTAACGGAGCGGGTAGAGATAGTTGCCGGATCAACGTATCAGGGTACGTGCAGTGGCGAAACCTTAGAGATTTGGGGCGTGATTGAGGGGGAAGCGGCCGTAAATGATCTCTCTTTGACGGCCGTACAGTTTGTGCTGTTGCCGGCAGCGATGGGCCCGTTTACAGTTACGGCCGTATCGGCCACAACCTTGCTCCGTACGTATGTAGCCTAAGCGGTCTGGTCGCTCATGGCGTTGCCCCACCAAAGGCTTCAGGAACGCGCTCTGCGCCGACTTCCGGCAGTCGCTCATACATCTCATGCACATCTACCCCCCTAAACCGCGCCGTCTGCTGCGAAGGGGGCAATGGTTCATCGTAGAAGAATTGGGGGAGATCGTCGTCTACGGCCGTAAACCCACTAGCCAGACTAAATTCCCGCTCCAGCCGCAATGTTTCCCGGCCAATTTTATGGAAAAAGGTGGGTTGCAGGTTAGTTCCTAAAGCGTGGTTAATGGCATTAGCCAAGAAATCAATATGGGGGTTAGTCACAGAACGGCCGAAAACACACAAACCAATCGAATCAGTGGCGGCAGTTGCAATCTGGGCTTCTAGGCTAACAACGATCAATTCAGAGAGTGCCTTGTCTCTGGTTTTCATCTTAGGCACATTGCCAGCCGTATGATCGGCCCCCTGAGCCGTCATCATCATCGAGATGCCCGTCACTTCAATGACGCGCGGGTCGTAGGCGCTGATGGCCTGTTTTTTAATGGTAGGCACGCGCTGAAAACCCAAATGCTGCCCAACCCGGTAGGTACCCTGGGCATACAGTTGGCCACTCTCCGTACCCTGCAGCATCTGCTGGAACACATCTTCCATAAAGGCCGTGTCCCCAAAATCGGCCAGTCCAGCGTCCATCAAAACGCCAATCGTCGCCCCGGTTTCGATGGTGTCTATGCCCAACTCATTGCACCATTGGTTCATTCTGGCCAGGTTATCGGGATGGGTTAAGCCACAATTGGTACCCAGTAGGGCGATTGTTTCATACTCCACTGGCGAGGTGAGCTCTTGGCCGTTCTCGTCGGCATACACATTACTACACTGGATGACGCAGCCGGGCATACAGGCATGGGTTTGCTTGCCCCCGCGTGAATTGTTCAACTCTGTTATAAACGTGCCGCCCAGCGGGAACTGATCATTTGTTAACGGCTGAGAGCCGCTGGTAAAGTTGTTAACCGGGATTCCGCCGATGTGGTTGGTAAAGTCGGCCATACCCATGGTGCCAACGGGATTGTAGGTTGTCTGGATGATTGGATCTTCGCGTACCCAGGTGGCATACTGTTTTACGGCCGTTAACGTTTTCTTACGGTCATGCAGTTGGGGCATTGTGTGCAGATCCACCACAATGGCTTTCACCTTCTTGCTGCCCATAACAGCCCCCACGCCTCCGCGTGCCGCCAGGCGAGATGGCCGATTGTCAGTGTCGCTAAAGGCAACACCCGCCAGCAAACCCTGGTATTCACCCACCGGGCCGCAAAGCGCCAGGCTCACTTTTTTACCATATTTCTGGTGCAGCATGTTTGCAACCACATAATTATCTTTGCCCAGGTAAGGGCTAGCATCTTCAAAGCGAATTTGACCATCTTTCTGGATGTGGATCACAATCCAGTCGGACGCTTGCCCATGCAGGGTGAAGCCGCAAATGCCGAGCCGCCCCAGAGCATAGGCAAAAGTACCGCCGCCATTGGCCTCTTTAATGCCGCCGGTGAGCGGGCTTTTGCAGCCCACGCTCGTTCGGTTGGCATTGGAAAAGGTTGTTCCGGCAAATGGACCAACCGAAAAGATGAGTGGATTTTCAGCACCGAGGGGATCAACAACGGCAGTACCCGCCTCAACCAGCTTTTTGGCAATCAGATAGCGACCTGCTTTCACCAGCGCCTCCCCCTGCCAAATTTCTTCACTTATTGCCTGCGTTGGTAAATTGATCTCAAGGTATTTTCTGGTCAGCATCATGCTTACTCACTTTCTGGGGTTACAATTTTGGTAGTTTTAGGCACGGCAGCGACTTTATCTTCAGACGGCCGTCCACCCTCGACAATTTTAAACCAATTGTAATACACAATCATATGGAATTGCATCGTTTTTCAGTTGTCACTAAATGGGACGCGGATTAACGTAGATGCCGCGGATAGAAGTAAATAATCCGCGTTTTCCGCGCTTGTCCGCGTCCTACCGCCATTTTGAAAGCGATTACTGAAAAGCCTTGTATGGGAACTGTTACTTTTGCTGTAGTATCTTGGCAACGGCCGTTGCCAACCCAGCCTCGCTCACCTCTTCCTGTACCCGATCATGCTGAGCCAACAGAGCTGTTATGGCTTGCCGCTGTGAATCGCTTATTGACGGTTGTTTTAGGACAGTTTTCAGGACAAACACTGCCGTTTCAACATCATCCCCGTCCGCTTGCCCCAACAAAATGGTTGCCAGATTGATTAACGCCGTCAACACAATCCCTTGCGCTTCAATCTTCTGGCCTAGTGACAAAGCTGCTTGATAATGATCCGTAGCGGCCGTTTCATTTCCCTGAGCTATCTCCAAATCGCCAAGCCGCAGATGGCTGGAGGCTACACCCCACGGATGTTCAATTTTGGCACAGACGGCCAAACTTTCTTCGTAATGCGCTCGCGCCGCTGACCATTTTTCCTCCAGCACGTTCACATCCCCCAACAAATCCAGATTGATGCCCACGTACCGGTCGCGCCCCATCTCCCGGTTTAGCGCGAGGCCTTGCTCAAAAAAGTCACGTGCTGTAGCGAGATCACCTTCGCCCATGTTGGCCTGCCCCAGCCCCGTCAGGCAGTACGCAACGCCAATCTCATCCCCAATGCGGCGGCAAATTGCCAGGCTTTCTTCGTAATAACGGCGTGACTGGGTTTGATCGCCCAACTCATTGCTAATCATGCCCAAATTGATGAGGACAGTATCCAAAAGGAGCCAATTTTTCAGCCGGCGGACAATGGGGAGCGCTTCTTGATAATGGGCCAATGCCTCCTGGTGGCTCCCCGCAGACATCAGCACATTACCCAGGCTATTCAGGGCGTTGGCAGTGCGCCGCGCATCTTTTAGTTCTCGAAACAAGGACAGTGCTTCGTTTAATTTTTCCTGCGCTTGCCGATGGCTGCCCTGATCCCAGGTGATGACACCCAGCTTTTCGGTGGCTCTGGCGATTAGATGACGGCCGTTTAACTCCGTCGCAATATCGAAACATTCCTGAAACATCTCGGCCGCTTCAGCAAAGCGGGATTGGTCTCGCAGCACCGCGCCCAATTCCAGCAGGGCAAAGGCCAACTGATGCGGATCTGCCACTTTTCGTGCCAATTCACTGCTCTGGCGCAGCGCGGTTTCAGCAGCCTCGTACTTGCCGACGCGCCCAATGAGCGCACCCTGCCGAGCTAGCAGACCGCTCATAAGTTGCACGGCCGTTTTATCATCACGCCCACCATTTTGAATGGCGGATACGGCCGTTGCCAACCGCTCTTGCCCCTCCGTTATCCAGCCCTGCCGCGAATAAAAATGGTAGAGCGGCTCTAGCATCTGGCGCAGGCTGTCCAAATTGAGTTGGTCAATCGCTTGCTGCCATGCTTGACGCACATTGCCAATTTCCTGGTGAATGTCAGCATAGGCCTCCTGAGGCGCCTCACCAGACATCTGCGGCGTGAGAGCGGCCATCTGCTGGGCATAATAGTTTGTGTGGGCAGTACGAATTGCAGAAGCGGCTTCTGTGTTTTGCCCCAATTTTTCAGCTGCGTATTGGCGGGTTAGTTCATGTAAATGGTAGCGTGAGCCGTTCGGCGTTTTGTGTAGATGGAGCAGAGCACGATCCACTAATCCGGCCAAAACGGGCAAGGATACGCCTACCACTTCCCGTGCAGCGCGAACGGTAAAGCCATCCTGAAACACAGAAAGCGCGGCGAGGCTAGTTTGCTCAGTTTTTGTTAGCATCTGCCAACTGTGGTCAAAAACGGCCGTCATACTGCGCTGGCGTGGTGGCAAGTCTCGCATGGTCGTGGCCAGCAAATCCAGCCCCCGTTCAATCTCGACCACAATTTCAGCACAGTCCAATATTCGCAGCCACGCCGCCGCCAGCTTAATTGCCAACGGAATCCCAGAAAGCATACGGCAAATATGGATCACATCCGCCTCATTTTCCGGTGTCAAATCAAACTGGGAACGGACTTGGCGAGCAGTTTGCAGGAAAAGCTGAACGGCGGGGTAGTTGGTAATCGGTGACCGGTTATCAGTAATCAGTGAGCCATTGTTCGCTGGATACTGAATACTGTTTACCGGAAACGGTAGGCCAGCGACATCAAAACGATGTTCAGCTTCAATTTGCAGGGGTTGGCGGCTGGTGATGAGGAATTTGATGTCGGGGGCGGCTTGCAGGAGGCGAGTGAGAATATTTGTACTGTGTGGCGTTTTTAGCAGGTGCTCAAAATTATCCAGTACCAGCAGCATCTCCTTGTCCCGCAGGAAGTGGCCTAGCTGCGTTGTTGGGTCTTGACGGCCGTTTAAGTTCAAATCCATCGCATCGGCCAGGGTAGTGGGGAGCAGCTCCGGGGTGGCAACGCCAGTGAGCGAAACATAAATCACACCCTGCAAAAATTGGCGCGCCTGTTCTCGATTAACCTGCTGCGCCACCGCCAACGCCAGTCGCGTTTTGCCCATGCCACCCAAACCAACCAGCGTCAGCAAACGACATTCTGAGCTTGCCAGCCGCTGACCAATTTGCGCCAATTCTTCCTCGCGCCCCACAAACGGCGTGGCGGTGGCGGGCAGTTGGTAGGTTCGGGCGGTGCGGCTCTGCTGAATGCGCCGATACAGTCCGGTGGTTTCCGGCATGGGTTCCACGCCTAACTCATCCGCCAACAGTTGCTGGCATTGTTCGTATTGCGCTAGCGCAGCGGCGGCTTGGTCGTTCCGCGCCAGCAGGAGCATAAGCTGACGGTGAGCCGATTCGCGCCACGGGTCTAAGGCGAGGAGTTGACGGCCGTATCCAATTCCGGTGGCATAATTTTGCTGATCGATTGCTTGCTGCACGGCCGTCTCCAGCAAGTCAATCCCCATTTCCCGCAGCCGCTCCCGCTGAGTCAACTGCCACTCTTCAAAGGCCAGCGCATCCTTGACGAAGAAACCTTCGAGAAAATCACCGCGATACAGTTTGATGATGTCTGGGGAGGGTGCCGCAGCCGATTCAAGCCGAGTTACATCCAATTCAAACGCGATACTTTGGTCAAAGCCCACCCGTTGCGGCTCAATGATCAAAAATGGCTTGAGCAGGCGGCGCAGCACCGACAGCGATTTGGTCAGATTGCGCCGCGCCTTTGCCTCTGGCATTTCGCTCCACAGCAGCCCGGCCAGCGTTTCTCGACTGTGTGTTTGACTAGTTGCCGCCAAGTAGTAAAGCAGGGCTTCTGTTTTTGCCGTGCTGAAGCTGGTGAGCTGTTCCCCATCTAGCCACACTTCTGGTTTGCCGAGCAGGTTGATTAGTAAACGGCCGTTTTCATTCATATGCAGCTTAGATTTCAAAAGTCTTGTTCTTCTCAGGTGTTGAACAAATCGCCAAGAAGACTTTTGAAATCTTTTCCACTCTTTTCTTTTCGCACTTTTTTCGCACCCGCAAATTAGTATAGCACCATCACGAAATGAAAGGCACATGGCATATGAAAAAACAACACCTCTATCATGCATATCTGTTGCGCTGCTGGCAGGAAAACGATGCCAAAAGTGACACTCCCTCATGGCGCTTTAGCTTGGAGGGGGTACGTGATAAGCAACGTCGCGGCTTTGCCGATTTAGACACGTTGCTTGAATTTTTACAGCAGATAACACAAAAGGAGCTTAACCATGTCAATTCAAGCAATTGATGAAGTTTTAAATCGCTGGTTTATTGATAGGCAATTTCGCCAACAACTGCGAGAGGATCCGGAGCGAGCCTTAGCTGGTTTCGATCTGACTCCAGCCCAGCGTTCCAGATTATTCAAGCTCAAAAAGGAGTCCTTGCCGAAGTCTGCACTGCCTCATGCCGATTCCAAACGGAGATTTCAAATGACTAAGAAACAAAAAGTGACTGAATCACAATTACAACAATTTGCCCGATTGCAAGCATGGGTGATGAGTTTTGTCTGCGCCATGCTTTGTCTCTTCGCCGCAGCGGCGGCAACTCGTATCCCGCTTTATCTGGAAACGGCCGATTACACTCGATTGATTGGCGTTATCTTGTTTGCCCTTGCAGCCATCGTCGGATTGGTTGACAACATCCGTACCCATATTTGGCTGTGGCGGCTGCAAAAAGAAATCGTATAGAAGGAAACTATTATGAGAACCCTGATTTGTCCAATATCTACGCAACGAATTAGCCGTCACGTTGTTCGGCTAACTGGTTTGATGATGGCAACGATGATTGCACTCTATCTGCTCACCGGAAACATTGCCTTCATCATGGCCATTGTGGTTGATTATTTCATCCGAGCGTTTACGACGCTACCTTATAGTCCGTTTAGCTGGGTGGCAATGCAAATAACCCGGCAGGCCAACTGGCCGCCCAAGCAGATTGACAAAGCGCCCAAGATTTTTGCGGCGCGGGTGGGGTGGTTGTTTGCGGTAGGAACGGCCGTTCTCTACTTCATCGCGCCACCCGCCAGCCTTATTGTGGGTGCAACCCTGATGGCCTTTGCCCTGCTCGAATCCGTCTTTGACTTTTGCGTCGGCTGTGTTGTCTACACCTACATCGTTTTGCCCCTGGTGGGCGAAGCTTAGTGAGTAGGGGTGCATCATGTTGAATAGCTTAAACACAACACCGCAAACTTTGCCTGTGATTGGGATTGGAACGCCTGACATTAAAAAAATGGGCGTTTCTGTGCGCCGGGCAGCAACGGGTGCAGACGCCATCGCCATTGCCGAGATCAGCCACCGCGGATTTTTGGCCGCACACCAGCAAGCCTTTACTGAACGGGATATGCGCTATTACCTTTCGGAGACTTTCAATCCACAACAAATCATTGCGGAAATGGGCAACCCACACATCCGCTTCCTGGTGGCTGAAGTTAGAAATAAGATCGTCGGCACAGTCCGTCTAAGCAAGAAGCCGCCGCCGCACCCTATACGCTTACCCGCACCAATGGAGTTGTCACGTCTTTACCTGTACCCGCAGTGGACGGGACAGGGTGTGGGGTCTGCGCTCATGCTGCAAGCATTGGGAACAGTACCGGCGGCTGGTTTTAAAAGCTGCTGGCTTTCTGTTTGGGAAAGAAACGGCCGTGCCATTGAGTTTTATCACCGCTGGGATTTCCGTCCCATAGGCACAGAGATATTGCATGTGGGACAAAGTGCGCCTGTCGGTTTGGTCATGAGTCGGCTGTTGTCGCCATGAAGCTGCCCAAAACAGTGACAATGCGCGGGCTACCCCAGGCAGACGGCCGTCGCTTGCACCCAGAGCAGGAGTATACATTTTGGTTTGGTTACCCAGCCCACTTGCCGGGGAATAGCAAAATTATTCTGCGGATTCCCGAACAGCCACACCGAGATGCAAACGGCCGTCCCCGCTACCCAGAACAGGCACAGTGGATTGACAATGTCATCCAGCAAGAGCGATTGAATATAACGGCCGTTTGGTCATCCCATTGGCGTTTTGAAAACGAAGCTGCGCTGCATCACTTTTTGCGGTTATTAAACACCTGACCCGGACAAGCCACCAATAAAGCTTCGCCTATATTCGTACCAACAAATAAGTATTGGAGTATCTCATGATCCAAAATAAATACGGTATGCGTACCGTTCTTAATCTGCCCTTTGCCAAAACAGTTGAGGCCGTCACAGACGCGCTCAAAACAGAAGGTTTTGGCGTCTTAACCGAAATCAACGTGCAGGAAACCCTGAGGGAGAAGCTCGATGTGAGCTTCCGCCGCTACACAATTTTAGGCGCGTGCAATCCGCCCCTGGCGTATCACGCCCTGCAAAACGAGCTGGAAATTGGCTTGCTCATGCCCTGCAACGTGATTGTGTATGAGACAGATGAGGGGGAAACGGCCGTTTCCATCGCCGACCCCATTGCCATGCTAAATATCACTGGCGCACCCGGCCTGCAAAAGATGGCTGCCCTGGCCAACAATAAATTGATGCGGGTGCTTGGACGCCTGTCTGAATAATGAAATTTTATCAATCAATAAAAATGAGGTGTATCAATGAATATGAATATAAATCCAATAACAACTGAACAAGACAGTCAAGCTATTTTGCATAAAGCAAACGCCCAGCAAGCGTTTGTCTCACCACTGGGGCGGCTTCTTGAAGACACGATTGCCTTTCCCTGGCAAGAAAATGACGTAATGATGATGGATACTTTTCTGCTGCAGATGAGTGCCAAAAAAGGGTAACAAGATGAACAAGCTAATTTTATTTTTGCCACTGTTATGGTTATCAGCCTGTACAGTCCCAATTATTGAAGATGGGGATGCGATGCCGACGGTCTTCTTCCCAACAGAGGAAGCAACGCCTGTTCCCAGCACACCTATCGCTGAAAACCCGACAACGGCCGTTCCACCTACGGAAACAGAAACAGCCATGCCACCGCCAGCAACACCGGTGCCGACTGAACCACCCGCCCAATCGGAGCCAATTCGGATTCAGTTCGCACCAGGAGCAACGTCGGCCACCATAAACGGCACGCTTGCTGCTGGTCAATCCATTGAGTATCTGGCCTGGGCTGCCGCTGGGCAGTGGGCAACCGTCGAAATCAGTTCACCCAACAACGTCGCCAACTTCTCTATGGTAGGCGTAAAAGACGGCCAGCCGCTGAAACGGTTGGAAAATGAACGCCGTTTTTGGGATGGTTCATTACCGTTGGCGCAGGATTACCTGATTCGCATTCACACGCTGACCGAGGCAGATTACACCCTCATCTTGACTATCGAGCCGCTGACGGATGTCTTGCAACCAATCTATCCCATCGTGGACGGCATGACCGGCTTTTTGCTGGGCGGTTCGCACAATGGCCAATGGGTAGACCCATTTGTAGCAATGAAGTCACTGCAAGATGGTGAACGGCCGTATCAACTCTACGCCAACAGCACATTCCAGGGAACAATCACCGGGCAACCACCAACAACGCCATTTGATGGCCCGTGTGGTGGTACGCCTGGCGTTCCATTCCCACCGGAGAGCGACCTATCAGGCCTGGTTGCCCTTGCAGTGGGCTGGGAAGCGGCACCACGCCAGCCACAACTGTTGCCGCTGGACACGGACATTTACCAACAAGCCGTCGCTGAGTTCCTGCAAACCCAGAGCCTTGCCAATCCGGAGGTTCACCTGACCAGCCTGCAAAAAATTGACCTGGAAGGGGACGGTTTGGACGAAGTTCTCATTACTGCCACTCACCTTACCGGGCTGGGCAACGGTCTACCCACAGCCAACGCTGGTGATTATTCGCTAGTTTTGTTGCGTAAAATCGTGCATGGCACACTGGTGACAATTCCGCTGGAAATGCGATTGTTCCCGGAGACGGTCGAATTGGCCGACCCGGTGCAATACAGTGTGCTGGGCATTCTTGACCTAAATGGTGATGGAACGCTGGAAATTGTGCTGGAAGGAAGCTACTATGAAGGCCGTTTTGTTACCGTGTATGAAAGTGTTCCACAAGCGGTGCAGGCGGTTTTGAGTGTTGGTTGCAGGCTGTAATGAAACGGCCGTTATCGCTAGAAATATGGCTCACATCAGGCTATGTTGTAGGCTAGCAAAATCTGACCCAAACCATCCATTGCTTTGGGATCATGGTAAATGGTGTGGAGTTGGGCGTTAACGGCCGTTTCTAACAAATCCCCCTCCAAAATAGAAGAAAACGGGGAGCCACCCAGCAGCCGCCCAACCTGGGTCAAGTACAGTCGGTCGAGCACGCCACCGGCCAACAACAAATGCAAAATCTTTGGTCCGGCGGCAGAATAAACCACTTGGTAGCCTAATTCGGCCATTTTTGCCGCCATTTGTTTTCCAGAAACTGACTCATCACCAACAATATACAAATCGCCTGCCTGTGCTTTGATTTCTGCAGCTCTAGCTGGGTCTGGGTTGGCTGTGGTGAAGATGATGACTTTACGACCGTTTGCCGTCAGCACCTCTGGAATCGGGAAGCTTAAGCTGCCGCTGATAATGGCAATGTCTGGTTGAGGTTTCAAACCTTGTGCCTTGCGCCACTCTCGTAAATCGGCAAAGTTGGGGTCATCCATCCGCAAGATTTCCTGGGCACGGCCGTCTGCCCAATCTCGCAAGTAACGGCCGCTGCTGATGATCAAATCTGCCTGGGCGGCCAACTCCTGGAACAGTCGCCAGTCGCGGTCGTTGGCAACGTTTTCTGGCACTTTTAGTCCGGGTCTGGTGGAGTAGGGGATGGCGATACGGCCGTCTAGACTTTGCACAAAGTTGGCGTAGACGTACGGCCGTTCTTGCTCCTGGGCAATCTGGCGTAAATTGTGGTTAAGATAAAGATTTTTTAGCGGGAACGTGCCGCTAGTTGGGTAAAGTTGGGCGATAGACATTTAGTACATCGTGTTCCCGTTTTTCGTTGTTTCCGGTATTTTCTGCATGGCATCCCAATGCTCAACAATTTTCCCGTTATCATCAAATCGGAAAAAATCCATCGTGACGTACTGCTCATCACCCGGCCAAGTTTGGTGCGTGTGAAGGGCTACCAAGTTGCCTTCAGCCACTGCCCGGACAAACTCAATGCCTTTTTCCGGGTAATCCCTAGCCATTTCCTCAAAATAGTCGATAAAGGCCTGCTTTCCATCGCCAACGAGTGGGTTGTGTTGAATGTAGACATCTCCCACATATTTTGCTACAGCGTCTGCCGGATTGCCCAAATAGGCAGCTTTGTAAAACGCAATTGCATTTTTCTTGTTTGCTTCTAAATTGTTCATCTTTGTTGCCTCATCTTTGTTTACACTTATTTGGAGTTCACTGTGGACTTGACAATGCTAGCCCCATTTGCCATCACAACACGCTCGAAACCTACATAACCTGCCTCAACTAGCCAAGCATGAAGTTCCTCTTCAGTATACGCTTGTCCATCTTTGTAGGCAGACAAGAGCACCAGATTGTAACCTACTATGTTTTGCGGCGATAGACGCGAGTTGTCAAGCATCCACCCAATTAGATAGATCGTACCGCCTGGTTTAAGCACAGTCGCTAGATTTTTTAAAAGGGCACGATTTTCATGTTCTGAGAGAACCTGTATAACGTGGCGCAGCACAACACAATCATATAATCCAGGTAGCGAATCATGAACTGCATCCCCAGCCAGGACTGCCACACGGTCAGCAATGTTGGCTTCATCAATGAAGTTTTGGGTAATAGACGTGATTGAATGTAGCTCCAGAACAGTGGCTTTGAGCTGAGGATTGGCCTGGGCAATCGTGATTGCTAACGCACCCGACCCACCGCCAACATCGAGCAGCGTGTCGTAAGTTGAGAAATCAACATGCGCCATCAGCGCATAGGCATCTGCCACAGCACCTGGATAAAGTCCGCGAAAGAATGCCACCATTTCTGCCTGCGACGGTTGATGATAATCGACATTTTCTTGCGGCGCGCCAGCGCGGATGGTTTCTGCGGTTCTGAGCACCCTGCGCCAGTTGCCTTTAGTAAGCTGCTGTCGTCCGCCGAGGTAGGTGGGCTGTCCACGCACCAAGTAATGGTCAGATTCGGGCGTATTAGAAAACAGATCGTCTTCGACAATTAATAAGCCTGCAACGACCAACGCGTAGAGCAGCGGCCTAAGTTTGGTGGTTTGCACACCAAGCTGGTTGGCAAGTTGTTTAGCAGTTAGGGGGCTATCCCTCAAAGATGTAAATAGATCAAGCTCCATCCCGGCCAGCAGGGCAAATGATGGATAAACTGCATCAAGGAGGCGGGTAATTGTTTCCGGTTCGGGTGACGATTCATTCATAGTAAAAACCCTTCAGGCAACGGCCGTCACATATTTGAGTCGATTATTAAAGAGAATATTGCCGTTATCAGCTTGGAATGGTTGTGTGGCCTGCAAAATAGCAGTTTTTAACGTTTCTTCACTTACCAATTGCTTCGCAGCTTGCATTGGCCCTACAGAGTTTACTGTCCGCCACATTGTTTCAAAGTCCGAAAATTGGAAGGGGACACTCACATCACCACGTTCTAGAATTTCTAGCCCTGCAGTTATCATCATATTTTCTAGGAGATTGCGTTCAGAGAGGGCAAAAGGCCCACTGCCGGTTGGTAGGAATGGCAGCGTGTTGGCTATTGCCTTTAGAATGTGTCGGTATTCACAATCCTCTGGAACTCCCCAAATACCAATCGTCACACGTTCTCCCGAAGAAGTGACGCGCTTCATCTCAGAAAGTGCAGTTGCCCAATTGTTGGCAAACATTAGCGACAGGGATGAAAAGGTTACGTCAAAACGATTGTCATTAAAAGGCAGCGACTCCAAATCGCCAACGCGAAAATCTCCACGGGGAAGGCGTTTATGAGCAATTTGGATTAAAGCGTCTGCAGCATCTAATCCTGAAACATGCGCTCCCCGCTGCGCGGCCAATAGGCTAGCTCCCCCGCCACCACAGCCAAGATCAATAAATTCTGTTCCAGCTTGAACATTTGCTGAATCCAGCATGGCTGTCCACAACGGTTTGCTCATTGGTTCAAACAAATATGTCCAATCCCAGGCCTGTGCTCCCCAAAGATTGCCTTGTTCTTGTGAATGCTCCATCTCTTTACCCATATGACAATTTATTTAAGGCGAATGATGTCACTTTGGGCGAAAAGCTGCCCTACATTAAGCTGCAAAGCTGGTTCTGAATAAAGGTCTGGTGGGACGCTGATATCTGCCAGATATAGTTCGCCAACCTGCGCGGCAACGCCGTTGGCTAGCAAGCCCGCTTTGGGCAACGCTAGGGTCATAGTTGCCGTGGCCTGAATGGCAGGGGTGAAAACGGTACCGCTGGTTGTGCCCACACCAGAAGGTGCATCAAGGGCTAAGATAGGTGCATTTTGCTGGTTAGCCCAGCGAATTAGTTCAGTGGCAGCGCCGCGTGGCGCACCTTGCAAACTGTATCCAATGATGCCATCAAGGATGAGGTCTGCGGAAACGGCCGCTTCGACTCCACTCACCACAGGCTTTTCCAAATCAGCTACAAACCCAATTGGCAGGTTCATGCGGCGCAAGATATCCAGTTGGTGGCCAGGAACCGGTGTAAAGGCTTCATCTGGTTTTGTGAGGAATACCTGCACCGTTGCGCCATAATTATGCAAGCGACGAGCAGCAACCAACGCACCGCCGCCGTTGCCGCCCGTTCCAGCCAGCACAATAACGGTTTTGCCGCGCGGATCGCCGTCTAAGAAACGATGACGAGCCAAATGTGCCAGATTACGTCCGGCATTTTCCATCATCTGGATGAGCTCGATGTGGAAATCTTCAATCATAGCGCGATCGACTTCAATCATCTGCTTGGTGTCTACAAAGGGAACATCTTCTGCTGCCCAGGGAAATTCCATGAAGCTCATCCTTTGTAACGTTTTTGTACTTCTGCCGAGGCGATGTAACGAACGGCCGTTTGTGCGCTCGTCCAGCCAAACCAGGCCATCAACTCATCCACACCGTAACCCATTTGGGCCATTTGCGTAGCGCAAAAGTGGCGGCAATCATGCGCTGAGAGCTTAGACAAGCCAATTTGCTTACCCAGCCAGGCCACTCGCTCGCTTAGCCGCACTCGGTTCATCCCTTTTTGAAGAAGCTGACCACCCGCACCATTACGCTTGAGCCTTGTCGTGGTCAAAATTAATGGGCCATCTGGTAACAGGGTGGGGGGGTAATGCTGGTTGAGGTATTCCCGACAAAGTTCATGTGCTTTTTGAGTTAATTTGTGCGTTGTCCATTCGTGGGCAGTGCCTTTCACTTTAGGGCGGTAAAAATGAATGGTGCCGCGAGTTAAATTTATATCGCTCGCTTTGAGCAGTGCCAACTCGCTGGCGCGTAAACCGTGGTCCAGCAACAAGCTAACCAGCAAGGCATCGCGCACTGCCTGTGGAGAATCATTACGCACCTGCCGCAGCAAATGAGCATCTTGCCTGGTAAGCAGGACGGGGTGGCGTTTTTTTGTGTTGCGACGACTCACTACAACGGTTTGCTTTTGGCCATCTGGTTTGTAAGTGTAAGTCACGTCCTTAATTCGGGTTTGCGGCCGTTTTGCATCCACATTGGCAGCCCCAGAGCGCGAAAACCCTTTGACTGATTGAATCAACATGCCTTCTTCGCGGGGAACTGTGCCAGCCTTGACCGCCATTTGCGCGTAGACCTTCACGGTGGACAGCCGGGCATTGACAGTTGTCACGGCATAGCCCTCCTGTAGTTGCCAAGCGATGAATCCTTCGACAATGCCCCACGTCACGCCGAGCCACGCCTTAGGATTGGTCTGAAAATCCGCACCGTGCTCTGGCATGATCCCCACATCCAGTAAATATTCGGCAAAAAGCTCCAAATCGCGGGCGTGGCGCTTGAGCGTGTTGGCAGACTTTTGGCTGAGGTAGCGGTTATAGATGGCGTGACCAGCAACTTGATTGGCCAGTTGTCCGGCGGTTTCGAGTGATGTGTTGGGGAACGGCCGTATCCCTCGCATCTCCTCAACTTCTGTACTCAAAATCAAACCGCTTTCGTTTGAAGCCTCACTTGGTGAACTCATGCTGTAAGTATACAACAAAATGCACATTCTGTACATACCTATAAAATATGTACGGTTATTTTTCGGCAAAAGTGGTGCGATTTGTCACGTTTGTGTCACGTAGATGGGCAACAATGCAGTTATCAATCACAACTCAACAGGAGACAGTGACATGCTATCCACAATCACAACGCCAATCTTTCAAATTATCCAAACGCCACAATGGCTGCCTCGCGTTCTGCGCCGCTTCGACAATCAGACCGCCCTGCTAAAAGATGGTACAGCCGTTCGCTTGCGCCAAATTTGCAGCTGTGATGCCAAGCTAATTTGTGAAATCTACACCAACATGAGCGCTAACAGCCGCTTTCTGCGCTTCAATACCCACCTGACAGATGCCTTATGTACAGAGTTTGCCCAGCAAACGGCCGTTCAATGTGAAGAATCTGGCTTTGGGCTGCTGGCCTACGTGTTGGATGATAGCCGTGAAGATGGCATACGGCCGTTGGGCTTTGCCTACTACGTGCAACATGGCGACCAGCTACCAGAGTTTGCAATGAGCATCGTAGATAATTGTCAGCGACTGGGCTTGGGCAAAATCTTGCTAAAACAACTGCTGAAACGCGCTAAAAAAGCAAGCGTTACCTTCCTGGAAGCATATGTTTTGCCGCAAAATACGGGTATGCGGATGTTGATCCAACGTGTGGGACGGCCGTTTTTCTATGGGGAAGAAGGCAGCTACGAGACTTACCGCATTGTTGTCTAAGAATACGAAACCCCATGCTATAATCCCCGCATGAAAACCTTAGACAAATCAATCGCCGAAGGCATCTTGTTCACCGACATGTACCAACTCACCATGGCCCATCTCTATTTTCGGATGGGTCTGCACGAAAAAACAGTTCAGTTTGACCATTTTTTCCGCAGCTACCCGGATTATGGCGCGCACAAGGCCGGATATTGCATCAGTGCTGGCCTTGAATGGCTAATTGATTGGATGCGGGAAGCCCGCTTCGGCGATAGAGAAATCACGTTTCTACGCCATCAAACCGGGCAAACGGGCAAACGCCTCTTTGAAGATGATTTTCTGGATTGGCTGCGCCAAAATGGGCATTTTAGTAGTTTAACCTTGCGGGCCATTCCCGAAGGCCGAGTCGTTCATCCAAATGTGCCATTAACAACCGTCCAAGGCTCACTAGCGATGGCGCAAATCTTGGAAACGCCCTTGCTCAACATGCTCAACTACCCCACCCTCATCGCCACCCGCGCCGCCCGCATTCACCATGCGGGGCGTGGCCAACTCATGCTGGAATTTGGCATGCGGCGCGGGCAGGAACGTGGCGTAAACGCTGGTGCCAGAGCGGCTTTAATTGGTGGCGCAGATTTCAGTTCCAACACTGGCATTTCTGGCGTGTTGGGCTTTGAGCCAAAAGGTACCCACGCCCATAGCATGGTGCAGTTGTTTATGGCCCTCGGCGAAGGTGAACTTGCCGCCTTCCGCGCCTATGCGGACGTTTATCCAGATGATTGCCTGCTGCTTGTAGATACGATCAACACCCTAGAAAGCGGCTTGCCCAACGCCATCACCGTTTTTGATGAACTGCGGCAAAAGGGGCATGAACCGATTGGCATTCGGTTGGATTCTGGCGATCTGGCTTATTTGTCGGTGCAGTCTGCTAAGCTGCTAAACCAGGCTGGTTACCCTGATGCGAGCATTGTACTGTCTAACCAGCTTGATGAGCTGGCAATTTTGCAAATTTTGGCGCAAATCCGGGATGAGGCAGCACGCAGCGGCATGGACGCCCGGAAGGTTATGAAGCGCTTGGTTTATGGCGTTGGCACCAGTCTCATTACCTCGGCTGGCGATGGTGCGCTGGACGGTGTGTATAAATTGGTGGCTGTTCAGGAGCAGGATGAGTGGGTTCCTGCGATCAAAATGTCAGAAAACCCGGTCAAAACGCCAAATCCTGGCCATAAAAACGTTTGGCGCGTTTATGATAAGCGTGGTTTGGCCACGGCCGATTTACTCACGCTCGATGATGAAAACCCCACTGAAATGGATCCGCTCGTTTTGCAACATCCGGTGGATTCACGCATAAACCGCTCGTTGGCGGGAACGGCCGTTTCCAACATTGAGCCGCTGCTTACAACTGTTTGGGAAGAAGGGAATCTGGTTTACGAACTGCCCACGCTGGAGCAAATTCGTCAGCAGCGCCGCGCCGATATTGATCGACTAGATTCTGGCGTGCGCCGCTTAATTAACCCCCACATTTACCACGTTTCGCTTTCACAAAATTTGTGGGAGCGAAAACAAGCCTTGATCAATAATTTCAAGAAGAAATAGGAATCTCCCCCACCCTGCTAGCCGTGTAGCTTGACATCTGGCTGCTGCTTTCATAAACTATATAGCGTCACTATATAGTGACGCGTTATAATTTTGGAGGCATCTGCTTATGAGTTCAGCGACACCGACCCCCGAAAACCATCTTCCCCTTACCCCTACCGTCTTCCACATTCTGCTGGCCCTGGCCGACAAAGAGCGGCACGGCTACGGCATCATTAAAGAGATTGAGGCACGGACGAACGGCCGTATCCGCATTATGGCCGGTACGCTGTACGGTGCCATTAAGCGACTACTTGAACGCGGACTCATCCAAGAAACAGACGACAGGCCAGACCCCGAACTAGATGATGAGCGTCGCCGCTACTACCGGCTCACTGATTTTGGCCAGCGGGTGCTAACGGCCGAAGTGGCACGATTAGAAGAGCAGCTTCGGCAAGCTCACAGCAAACAATTCATTCCGGGAGACAATCCGGCACAGGCAGCAGTGAGCTATTAATGCAACGCGGCGTCTCGGCACAATCCACCATTTTGGAGTGGCTCATCCGCTGTTACCGGCTGCTGCTTTACGCTTACCCAACACATTTTCGGCAAGAGTATGGCATATGGATGGTTCAGCTATTTCGGGATGAGGTGCGGGTGATTTTGCAGGATGGCAACACGGCCGTTCTGCTCCATTTTCTTCTGCAAACCGCTCTTGACCTAACAAAAACAGTGTTCATTGAGCATATTGCAGCACTTTTCAATTTACACATTGAAGGAGAAATTATGTCTTATCACGACGCAGTGAAGGCACTTTCTGAAAATCCAGCAGAATTGGAACAACTTTATCAGGATGCTGTAAAAGCTGGGCAAAAAAAGGCGTTCCAGCAGGCAATTGATGCCAATTTCCAGGATGCACCCAGCAATTTGTTGTTGGCGGGCTGGTTCCATCGGCTGCAATTTGCTGCCAAAAAGGCCAAGCAGCTCATTGTTGAATGGTCCTGGGTGCTTCCCCTGGCGCTTTTAAATGGCTTGCTTTTTTGGTGGTTGCTTCAGGAGGAGCAATTTACGATGCAACTCGTCGGTGGCCCCAATGCCCCGCAGGATTTCTTACCAATTGTGTTTCTAGTCGGTGCGCCGCTAACCGCACTTTTCCTGCTTATTTATTTTGCCCATATGAACAAGCAAAATTGGCGAATAACGGCCGTTTCCGCCACCATTCCGCTGATTGCTGCAGGCTATGTCTATTTTATTTATGGACGCACGGGGGTACGGCCGTTTCAGGAACAATATCTCACCCTCGCTCTCATCCACCTGCCAATTTTAGCCTGGGTCTGCGTGGGCATCTTCTTCCTATTCCGCCACCGAGATGCAAAGAGCCGCCTTCAGTTTTTGCTTAAATCTGCCGAGGTCATTGTAGTGGGTGGCATTTTCGTAGGAGTGCTGTTTGCATTTTTTGGCATCACCATTGACCTTTTTGATGCGCTGAATGTGGATTTTTCTGAAAGTTTGATGCAGCTTCTGTTTGGGGGCGGCCTTGGCATTGTTTCGGTGATTGCGCCAGCCATTATTTACAATCCTACGCTGCCGCCAAAGGAGCAATCTTCTTTCCAGGGGTTTCAGCGGCTGATTTCGGCTGTGATGCAGGTGCTATTGCCCTTAACCTTCCTGGTATTGATCATCTACATTGGCTTTATACCAGCAAATTTCCGTGCGCCGTTCGACAATCGTGATGTTCTCATCACATACAACGTCATGCTGTTTGCCGTGGTGGGTCTGCTGGTTGGCGCAACCATTTTGCATCCAACAGACAGCCCCCCTGAACGAGACCGCTGGCTACGACGGCTAGTTCTAGGCGTAACGGTTTTGACGCTGGTTGTAAGCCTTTACGCGCTATCAGCCATCATTTTTCGCACGATCAATGACCGTCTGACCCCAAATCGTATGGCTTTTATTGGTTGGAATGTGATCAACATTGGTCTGCTGGCGCTGGTGCTGGCAATGCAGTGGCAAGCCAGGGCCAACCAGTGGTTAGAAGGGCTGTACCGGACGTTTAGTTTGGGAACGGCCGTTTACACCGCCTGGGTAATAATCATTATCCTGACCACCCCGTGGTTTTTTAATGTCAATCAGGGGCAAATCGAGACGCTGCCTTTAACAGTTCAGCGCGTTGTGTTTGAAGAGCCGAGCCCTGTGCTTCTTAAATGTCATCGCAGCCCCCACATCTACCTGCTCGATAATGGTGAGAAGCGATGGATTGATAACATCGAAACATTTAATGAGCGAGGGTATATGTGGGAAGATGTCAACTTTGTTCCGTGTGAGGAGTTACGAGCAGTGCCAGATGGCAATACAATTCCTGCCAATGCAGGTTCCCCGCCACAGCCTTGATGTTGTCATACTTCTACGAAGCCCGCTTGGTCGGGGTAAATTCTGAAACATAGATTGTGGCACTGATCAACTATATTGCCGACATCGCCACCCAGCGCAAACGAATCATCTAAATTGAGTGGTAGAATGGTTCCGCCGCGCACAAACACGGGGATGCGCTCTTTGGGAACGGTATAGTCAAGCGTTTGATCGCCTGCATAATCCTCGCCCATCCAAAAGTCGTACCAATCTCCGGCAGGCAGATATACAGGCCATTGGCTCACGCCTTCCTCAACCACTGGCGCAACGAGCAAAGCGGAACCAAACAGGTATTGGTAGGGAAATTGATGGCATTGGGCATCTGTGGGGAAGGCCAGCGACAAGGCACGCATCATGGGAATGCCGGTTTGGCTAGAAAGCCAGGCTTCGCTAATGATGTAGGGGAGCAGGTTCATGCGTAGGTTGGCAAAGAAGCGAAAGGTGGGAATGACATCTGTATCGCCGGTGCGTTCCTGGATATTCCACGGCGTGCGATCATTAGATGGCCGACGGTGATGATTGTACTCAGAATGATATTGCATGATGGGGCAGAAGGTGGCCATTGCAGTGGCGCGTAGATAGAGTTCGGCCGTTGGAATTTCACCACTAAAGCCAGCAAAATCCCACCCCCAAAAGGGCACACCGGAGATGCCCGCGTTTAGCCCAGCCAAAATCGAGTGTCGGAACGCTTCCCAAGTTGAGTTTTCATCGCCTGCCCAATGACAGGGGAATGATTGTGCTCCTGTGTAGCCGGCACGACTGAAGGTGATTGCGTCGGGCTTGTGTTTGCGAGCAAAATTGAAGTAAGCACCAGCATAAAGGTTTGGATACTCGTTCCAGGTTTCATCGCTGCCGCGACCATCGGCAAAAAGTAAATCGCGTCCCCAAATATGCTCGCCGCCATCGGTTTTGAAGCCATCAATGCCCAGTTCAGTCAACAGATATTTGCGCTTCTGCATCCACCACTCAACACCTTGAGGATGAGTGAAATCCATTAGCAAACCATTTTGGAACCAAAACGGCCGTATCTCATAAGCCTCCCCATCCTCACGCCGCACACAATATCCTTGCTCCAGCATATATTCCCTGTCATTCGCCAGTTGAGCATGGCTATCCTCGTTCATCTTGAGAACCGGAATCTGCCAGAGCAAAACCCGCAAGCCCTGTTGGTGGAGGTTTTCAATCATCCCTTTGGGATCAGGCCACAATCCATCAGAGAGGAAATCAAAATCTGCGTACTGAAAGCATTCACACCCTGGTTTCGGCTCATATTGTGCATCATTCCAAATGTAGAAACTGTTCTCATCGCTCCATGCTTCCAGCACAATAACCGAGGTTGGAATTTTGTGCTGTTCATTTTGCCGCATGATTTCTTCAACACGCGCCTGACTGTTCCACTCATTGCTGCTCATCCATAAGCCAAAAGCCCAATTGGGGGGCAAAACAGGGCGACCAGTCAGCGCATTCAAACGAGCAACGAGATCGAGCAGTTGCGTGTCGTCACCCAGCAGAATATCGAGCGTAATCTGTGTCTCTGCGCCTAATTCTGTTTGCAGCGTCCAGCGTTCCGGATCGTCATGAGCCAGATCGAAGACGGAATAACGCAGGCTGTTTACCAGCAGTCCATAACCTCTTGATGAAATAAGCAACGGCATGGGCAGGTACGTTCGCCGCCCATGATTTTTATACTGCTCATAAACGCGCACATCGAGCCGTTGATCGCGCTGATTGAGGGCGTTGAACCGTTCGCCAAAACCGTAGAATGCCTCATCTTGTGGACTATCAAAGGAAAAAATGATTGCTTCGGCCATTTCATCATCGCCAATGATTAGTTGAGGGGCTTTCATGCCGGAAAAGAGTAATTTGTCTTGATAAAATAGTTGCAGGTTGAACGGGTTGGCTTCTACTTGAACGCCTACAGTTCCAAACCGGAGCGTAGACACAGCATCTTCTAGTTGAATAAGTTTATTTTTTTCGAGTTGTGGGCAATTGCCGTGGCCTGCTTCAACCTGTACATGACTTTCACCGGCGACTCGCAAATGCAGGTAGCCATCGCCGCCAGCTTCTGCATTTTGCAAAACAATCGTCACAGAATTTGCGCCCTGATAAATGCCCACAATTTCGTGGAGGGGAACCAGTTTGCGGACTGTGTAGGCATAAATTGGGCTGGTGAGCGATTGGTTTTCAGTTACGGCCGTTATCTGATAACAGACTTTGGTTCCAGCGGGGAAAGGCGGCAGTTTGGCCTGCCATCTATCCACCCCCACGACCAGCCCGGCGCGAGCGGCCGCTTCGCTGAGATGACCATCTTCGGTAAAAGCACCTTCTTTAGCTACGCTTTCCAAGAAGGTGAGTTCTTTTCTCCTTACCTGTTCTGGATGGTCTGTGTCCCAATAGGCAACTTGCGCTTTCTGGATGGCTCCAATGGGGCGCGTTAGTACCCGAATCTCTACCGTGTCGTGGGAGCGGGGATGTCTGGGAACGCGCTCATCGGCCGCATTTTCATACGGATGCCGATCACCTAAAGGGCGATGAATCAGTTCAGCAGTTTTGCTCATATACTTTCAATTCCTCACACAAAATCAAGTACATGGCGTGCGACCAAGCCAACGGTTTGGCAATTGCCCCCCATCGTTCACACCATTCGGCAAAACGATCTGGAGCCAACAGATGATCGGAAACTTGTTCTGGCAAATTGCCATTTTGATCAGCTTGCGCTTCGACCCAGTTTCTTAGCACCTGGGCTTGGACGATACGGCCGTTTCTCGCATAATGCCAGCCCAACCACGCGCCCAAAAGTACCCATTCGCCGCCGCCATAATAAGTATCTCCCAAATAACGATAAACGCCGCCGTTTGGTCGGTGCAAATCGGCTTCTATTTGGGTGATGGTGGCTTTCAGATGCGGTTCATCGGCTGGGAAAAGGTTGTAAGGGGTAGCAATGCCAATCAGGCTGGCTTCGGCACTGTGCCGTAGCTGGTCGGTTTCTACCGCATCGTGAAAAACGTTTTGCGGCGCTTGCAGGGCACTTTGCGGTGGTTGGACGAGGGTGAATGATTTGGAGAAACGGCCGTTTTCCACCCCAACCGTCAACATCAACTCCCGAATATCCGCTGTCGTTTCCGCCACCTGCGATTCCAGTTCGGGCAGCAAAACCGCGGCACCACAAAGCCCCGCATGAATAGCCGCCAACGTATAGGAATGAAGATGTTGAGATAACTCTTCCCAACAGTCATAATTAGGTTGCTGCCACAAATGGCTGAGATAACGATGAACCAGTCGCAGTTCGTCGGCCACTTTGGCAACGATGGCGTTGTCTCCCGTCCATTTGACGTATTCAGCCAGCGCCCACAGCCACGTTCCAAACCCATCAAGCTGAAAATCCCACCACAAGCCGTCCGCTTCTTTGCCAACGGCCGTATACCGCGTATGCAAATACTCATCAGACCCCAGCCGCTCGCCATTCTGAATTCTGGCAACTGCCTGCTCTGCCTTCCAGCCGTATTGCTGAATCGTTTGCGCTGACCACAGAAAATATCTGCGGGCTTTCTCAGGATGCCCTACCCGACACAGTGCATAAGCAACAAAACTGCTGTCCCGAAACCAACTGTACTGGTAAGATGGAAAAGCGTGTGAAGCAATAAATGCGCCACTTTCTGCCTGGCTGTCTAAAAGAACCTGAATACTGTGTTGGTAAAGGTTCATAATAATGAATAACGAATTGTGAACAATGAATTGTGAATTGCGAAAGCACTTCACTTCACAATTCATTGTTAATTATTCACAATTCATTATTTCCTACGGTAACAACTCTTCGATTTGTACTTTCGCTTCAGCCAATGCTTCTTCTGGCGTTAATTCACCCAACTTGACCTGATCCAAAAGCTGATTCACGGCATCTTGCATTTCGTTTTGCCGTTCAATCACGGGCGGCACAATGGCGTAGTTCAGCGAATCGAAAACAACTTGACGACTGTTGGGCGGCGTCTGTGCCAAATACCCTTCCACATATTCCGGGTTATTCAGCGTCGGCAGTTCCCAGCCCGACTCAATACGAATGTTCGCCATGTCGGAGCTAGAGGTGAAGAATCTCGCCCATGCCCATGCCGCCTCCCGCTGTTCGGTGGCTGCAAAAACAGAAACCCCGTTGGAGAAGAAATGGGTAGCCTGCGTTTCCATCCCCGGCTCAACGGCAATATCCCACTCAAACGGCGCATCAGCAAAGGCCGCAAACATCCAGATACCGGTTACAGTCATGGCGATTTGTTGCGAGGTGAACATGTCGCCATCGGACAAACCGGCCATATCGGTATCGCTGGGCATCACGCCGTCGGTTTCAATGAAGTCAATCATCGTTTGCAGCGTTTCCACACAAGCGGGGGAATCAATCGTCACTTCGGTCATATCTTCATTGAAGAATTCACAGCCGTTTTGCGCTGCTTTTTTATAGAATTCCCAGAACTGAATGCCTGAATGCAAGCCCCAAACGCCAGCATTGGCATCGGTCATTGGCGCGGCGGCGGCGACGGCATCATCCCATGACCAGTCGTTTGTGGGGTAATCCACACCGGCGGCATCGAACATATCTTTGTTGTAGAACATGACGACGGTGGAGAAGGTAGCGGGGAGGGCTAGTTGACGGCCGTTATAGTTAAATGCCTCCAATGAGCGAGGGTAAAAAACATCGGCCGAATAATCTGCATCGGCTTCCGCCAGTGGTGTTAAATCGGCCAAAACCCCTTTTGCGGCAAAGGTGACAAAGTTTTCATAGTTCAGCTCAAACACATCGGGGGCTTCACCACCAGCAATGAGCGCTTGCAATTTGGTGAAATATTCGTCAAATGGGGCTGTTTCAACCTCAACGTTAATGCCCGGATTTTGCTCCTCAAAAATGGCAATCATCTGATCCAGTTCACCCAGGTGGTCTGGCGCGGCCGAAAAAGTAAAGTAAGTAATTGTTATCGGTTCTGCTGACGGTTCCTCGGCCGTTGAATCATCTGTATCAGCTACAGATTCGGCAGCGCTACTTTCTTCACTAGGGGTGGCAGTTTCCCCAGATGAACAACCAATAGCCAGCAATGCAACTAATAAAATCATCACAATAAATAGAAAAGTAGATTTTTGTTTCATTTCATTCTCCTCATTAGAAATTTGATAAAATAGTTATGTTTGACGTGAGCGTTCAGGTGACAGTCACTTTTTTCCAAAGGCGATGGCAACATCCAAGCCATTTTGAAGTGACTGTCACCTCTGGGACTGAACAGTTACTGTTTGATCAATAAATTGCGTATCTAACCATAAGCACCTCTTTGCATCACAGCACCTACCCCTTTAGTCCAGTCGTTACTACGCCTTGCACAAAGTAACGTTGGGCAAACAGGTACACAATCAGCATGGGAATGATGGTGATAACAGCTCCCGCCATGACGAGATTCCATTGGGTTAACCAACGGCCGTGTAAGGTCGCCAACCCAACCGGCAACGTCATCAACTGCTCATTCCGCACAATAAAGAGCGGCCACAAAAAGGCATTCCACGACCCCATGAAAGCAAAAACACCCAACGTCGCTAAAGACGGCCGTGACAAAGGCATAATGATGCGCCAGAAAATCGTCCAGCGTGACGCGCCATCAATAAAAGCAGCCTCTTCCAACTCTTTGGGCAGGGTCAGGAAAAATTGCCGCAACAAAAACGTGCCAAACGCACTAAAAACGCCGGGAATAATCAACCCTGGATAGGTGTTAATCCAGCCTAAGTAACGCATCAGGATAAACAGGGGAATGATGGTTACTTGGGAAGGGATCATCAATGTTGCCAGATAAAGCACAAACAATGCGTTGCGACCACGAAATTCAATTCGGGCAAAAGCATACGCCGCCATTGCGCTAACAATAAGTTGTCCAGCAGTGGTCAAAACAGCGACCACAAGGCTGTTCCAAAACATGCGCGGCATGGGGAAAATTTCTGTCAAGCGCGTGTAACTATCAAAAGTCAACGGGCGCGGGATGAATTGCAGCGGAATGGACAACACATATTCGTCGGTCTTCAATGAGGTGGAAATCATCCAGAAAAACGGGATCAACATCATAAGAGCCGCTGCCAACAGCAAGGTGTAAAAAAGCAGTTTTTTACCCGCTGCATCTTCCCGTTTCAAAGTTAAATCACTCATATGCTACCCACTTCCTTTGCAAACGCATTTGCACCACCGTCACCGCAAAAACCAGCAAGAAAAGAATCCAAGACAATGCCGAGGCGTATCCCATCCGGCTATAGCTGAATGCATTTTTCACAATCAATTCCACCAACACACTTGTGGCTCCGGCTGGCCCCCCTTCCGTCATAATCCACACCTGATCGAATACTTGGAACGAGTTAATCAACGAAATAATCAGGGCAAAAAAGGCTGTTGGTGACAGCAAGGGAAGCGTAATCCGCCAGAACGTTTGCCATTTGCTGGCCCCGTCTATCGAGGCCGCTTCGTAATACACATTGGGGATGCCCTGCAATCCGGCCAAAAACATCACCATCAAGAAGCCGAGGTCTTTCCACACACTCGTAATCACCACCGCTGACATCGCCCACTGCGGATCGAACAACCATGCCGGCCCCTCAATCCCCACCAGACTGAGGGCAAAGTTCAAAAGGCCAAAACGGGGATTGAAAATCCATTTCCACAGCAAGGCAATCGCTACCCATGCAGAAACAACGGGGATAAAAAATGAAGCTCGGAAAAACATCACCCCTTTCAGCTTTTGATTGAGGATGATGGCAATCGCCAGCGAGCCGGCCATCACAAAGGGGATGTAAGAGACAATGTAGGTCAGCGTGTTTTTTAACGCCCGCCAGAAATCCTCATCGGCAAACAAACGCTTAAAATTGTTCGTCCCCACAAAGTTGGGCGCGGTCAACAAGTCCCATTCAAAGAGTGTCAGCCCTAGCGAGGATAAAATGGGCATCACTGTAAAAAGCAGCAGCCCAATTAGGCTGGGTAAAAGAAACACGCTCACCCAAAGATATTTGTTCCATCCTTTATCTCCTGCCATAGGTTTTTCTCCTTTTGCCAGAGATTAGAGACTGAGCGAATCACCGAGCTCTAATCAACTTAATTCACTGAATGAAGAAAGAGGGGCAAAAAAATATAACTACACCCTTATTTCAACACCGGGGACTTGAATAACTCGCCTAGAACGAGGCTGGCCGCGCCTCTAGCCCAAGTTTTATCGCCTAACGGCTCAATAACAATTTCCAAACTACTTGCCAAACCGTTAAACCCATGCTTATGAATCGCCTCCCGCATCGGTTCTAATCGCCAATTTCCGGCCTGCACCCCCTCGCCGCCGACAATGATTAATTGCGGATTGAGGAGGTTGACCAGCGTGGATATGCCAATGCCCAGCCAACGACCGGCATCAGCCAGCAAATTTTGGGCTAACAAGTCGCCTTCATCAGCAGCCTGTACAATTGTCGCTAAATTTAGGTTTTCTACAGAAGATAAGGCGGTGTCACTTCCTTGTGCAACCAGTTCCTGAGCATAATGCAAAATAGCATTGTCGGAGGCCAGTTGCTCCAACGTAACGGGCGGGTCGCCGTCAAGCATGGTGATATGACCAAATTCGCCCGCACCGCCAAACGCGCCGCGATAAAATTGCCCGTTCATGACAATCCCTGCGCCAACACCTCGGCCGATGGTGACAACGATGAAATGGGGAATGTCACGGCCGTATCCAAACCATCTCTCCACAATGGTCAAAGTATTAACATCATTTTCTACGTAAACAGGTAAGTCAAAATGGGTGGCAATAGGGCTGGCAATGTCTACATCGCGCCAGGCGAAATAAGGGGAGTAATGGCAAATGCCTTTTTCGCCGTCAATCACCCCGGCCATGCCAATACCAATGCCAACGACCCGCGAGCGTTCAACGGCCGATGCAGCGAGCGTGTTTTCAATGGCTTGGATAACGGCCGTTAACACATCTTCAGGGCTAGGCGAGGGGCTATCTATGTTGAGAGGAAGCACTTGATGGAAGATCACCTTCGCGTCAAGGTCGGTGACGGCAACCATAATTGCCTCTTCCATGAGCTTCAAGCCGATAACAAAACCGGCTCGGTGGTTCAGCCGCAAGAAAACGGGGCGACGCCCGCCGCTAGATTCACCCTCCCCCATTTCCTGCACAATCCCGTCGGCGATGAGGCTGCTGGCGATGTTGGAAATTGTACCCGCGCTCAGGTTAGATTGACGAATGAGATCTGTGCGCGAGATCGGCCCTCGGTTTTTGATGAGATTCAATACCAAGCTGCGGTTGATGTCTTTAATTAGATCGCGGTTGCCTTTTCGTAAACGAGCCACAGAGTCTTATTTTCCTTGAAAGCAAACAAAGTTACTTTAATCATTGAATAAAGTAAGTGTAGATAAAAAATCCACCTCTGTCAAGGGATTTAAATCTTCTTAAAGTATTTGCGTACCTTTTACGATGAAGATACCGACCAAAGCAAGCGCGTAACACACATAACATTAGTGATTGATCCAAATTGGGGCTAGTTTCTATTTTCAGAACCTGATAAATTGGCAATAATATTGGTATTTAGGCTAAAAGGAGAAAACCTAATCATGAACCAGAAGCGGAATCCCCACTTGAAAAAGAGCCTTAAAGAAACAGAAATGAATCTCTTGCAACTGCAAAAAGACCTCGCTTTGCTTGACCTCGATGAATTGCATGTGGAATCCCTTGAAGAGCGTCTAAATTTGTCTGGCGCTGGTTGTGTCATTGATACAAATGGGCAACCTGTTTATAAATTTTAATGTAGGAGATGCTTCGTGGACAAGGATGAGCAGGCTTTAACTTCTTTTCGCTTGGCAACCTCTGAAAATGTTCAGCAATACGCACTAAAAACAAAAAATGGTGCATATGTTAAGCTGTCTGCCAGCGCCCATGCTTTGCTTCAAGCAGTGAATAATGGGCTAACTTTTGCTGAAATCGCAGCAATAATGACCACACAACAGAACAAATCTGTTGCTGCTCAAGACGTCGCTGTTGCCTATGAAAAGTTGGTAAAGAAGATAAAATCTCAGGAAATATCTTCAACAACCCGGTTAACTGGCTTTTGGTTTACATGGACAATTTTGCCAAAGGCATTTGTGAAAAAAGTAGGCCGACCGCTGACTCGGTTGTTTTATCCCATCAATGCGGCTTTGCTGCTCATAAGTGTGGCAGCCATTATTGCCGCGTTTCTCAATCAACCAGATTCGTGGCGCTTCATGCCATCATTTGCCTCATTTGCCCTGCTACTGTTGGGCTTTTTTTTCCATGAGGTTGGGCATGCCACTGCTCTGCTTTCTTTCGGGGAAAAGCCAGGGGGCATTGGTATAGCTGCTTACTGGATCGTGCCAGTATTCTTCAGCGACGTTTCGGCCGGCTGGCGTCTTCCCCGTTTGCAGCGCATTGTGGTTGCATTGGGCGGCCTTTATTTTCAAATTATTGTGTGTGGTGCTTACGGGGGCCTCTACTTAGTTACAAAGTGGGAACCGTTGCACGCCGCCGTTGTGGCCATTCTGGTCAGTTCGCTATTTACGTTACTTCCGGTGTTCAAGATGGACGGTTACTGGATCATCTCCGATTTGCTGGGGGTTACAAACCTAGATCAGCAGCGACTCACTATTTTAACTCATTTGTGGCACAAGATAAACGACCGTACAACAAAAGCATTACCCTGGCCCACCTTGATTTCTGTTGCTGTTTTTAGTTACACGCTGGTGAGCGTGGTTACGGCCGTTTACTTTCTCACACAGGGACTGGCTTTAAGGTGGCCTCACATTCTTGCCTATCCATCTCTCATTTTTGATCTTCTACAGCGGCTAACCACAAAAACAGATACCTTATCCTTTGCTTTTTTAGAACAGATAATTATGGAGACCTACATTGTATTCGCTATTATATTTGCATTGTTCTGGTTCTTGCGAACGGGTTTCCATATATTCAAACATCGGTGGTCTATGTTACAAAAACCGAATATGTCGCGGGTCTGAAAGCCACTGCTGCACAGCTTTTTGATGCACATGATCTATTTTCGTAAAAGTTGCCAGACTGTTTTGCCCATACGTCAGCATCGCATCTTTATCACCATTGGCGAAGGCAAGTAGAGCCAAGCCAAATTGGGCAAAGCCTACTTGCGCTTTAAAAGCGTATTTTTCTGCCATTTCTAGTGCCATATGCCAATTGGAATCCGCAAAAGATAACTTCTCTTGAGCAAGTGATAAGCTCCCTTTACTTAGCAGGATGTGGCAATGGTACCATGGGTCACGCACTTGCTCTGCTAAAGCAGTTGCTTGCTCAAGATAGGACCCTGCCTGCAGAAATTCGTTTTGCAGGATAGCTAAGTTCGCCTTGTGTCGCAACACATCAATGAGTAAATCTGCATCCCCTACTGACTTTGTCAGCTCAAGTGCTCGGGAGAAATATGCCTCTGCCTGAGGTAAGTCACGTAGCTGCCATGAGCATTCTCCCAATGCAGTTACGAGCAAAGTCAAAACTCTCGGGTTATTTAGCTCTTGAGCAATTGCCTCCCCGGCAATTAAGGTTTGGCCTGCTTGACCGTAATCACCAATGTGTGCCATATGCAAATGGGCTTGTCTCTGGCTCAAAATTGCCTGCAACAGACGAAAGCCAACTGCGTTGGCTAAGTCGCAACTTTCATCGTAGCATCGCTTTGTTTGCTTGTAGTCGCCAGCACGAAAGGCTAAAAATCCCAAATTCATCAAAATGAGCGCACTTGTCGGCTTATCCTCAAGCTGTTGTGCTAGCGCTAAGCCTTCTTCATATAATCGTTTTGCCTGCTCAAAATCTGCCTTGTCATTAACAGCTAAGGCACCTAAGCCGTTGAGTAAAGTGCAATGCAGTTGTGTCAATTGGTGTTTTTGCGCCAGTTCTACACCGTCAGACCAAAATCGTTCTGCTTGCTCATATTCACCTTGCTGATGATATGCCATACCCAAATATTTGTAGGCTTCGCCAATGAGCTCCGGTTCCTCTGAGGTATATGCCAGTTGAAGGCTTTTTTGGTGCGACTCTATCCCTTTTTGCACATTGCCCCAACGAATTTCTAGCTGACCCAGACGATTGCTTAACTTAACAAGATTTGGCAAATCATCGGTTTTGCCAGCTACTTGGCAGGCGCGTGTTAGATGGAACGCAGCAATATCATAAAGGCCGCGAATAGATAAATATTGGGAAATATCACGAACACCTTCAACATATAATGAATAATGTCCATGTTCATACGCTTGTTCCAGAACACCTATTGTATTTTGAAATTCCAGCTCAACGGCATCGTAATCATTTTTGTGCTTTTGTAGGTAGGCCAGAAAATGCCGGACGGCTCGCTCATGAACATGGGGATCGTTGAGTTGCAATTTGGCATAATCTTTTAATAAAGGGTGCAAATAGAAACGATCATTTTTTCCGTGTTGCATTAAGGATAAACTGCATAGCTGTATAACGTTGGTATGTGCTTCCTCTAAGGTAGTGTTGGTAACGGCCGTTATAGCATCCAGATCAAAATCATCTCCCTCAAAAATGCCAAGTGCCGCAAAAAAAGATTGCAAACGAACTGGAAGGGCAGCATAACTAACCTTGAATGTCGCATGAATAGATTGATCTTCATCGGAAACGGCATCTAACCGCCTTTTTGTCTCTTTGAGCTGTTGCAAAATCCGCGCAGTTGTCCAACCTGGTTCATATGCTAAACGTCCAGCAATGATAGCAATTGCCAGGGGCAGATGCCCTAACAAAGCAGCAATATCCCCAAATGATTCTTTTTTTGTATGCACGACTGAATCACCAATGATACGAGAGAAAAGTATCAGGGCTTCTTTGCGTTTTGTAGACAACGGCCGTATGTGGAAATGAGACGCTCCTCTGGCAACCCGCAGATTGCGATTGCGTGTGGTTAACAGCACAGCACAATTGCCTGTTGGGGGCAGCAAAGAGCGAACCTGCTCACTTCGCTCCACATTATCTAGAATAATCAGCGCTTGCTTGCCTGCCAGCAAGTTGCGTACCGCCTGGCTGCGCGTTGCTTCATCGCTGTATTGATGAACCGAAACATTATATGCATCAGCAAATAGACTTAAAATTGACATCACGGATGAAGTGTCTACGCGCGCCCAGAGGACACCGTCTGGAAAGTGATGGCGGCATTCATATGCTAGCCGTGCTGCCAATGTTGTTTTGCCCACCCCACCCATGCCGTGAAGCACATAAAGCGTTGTATGGCTTTCTTGCCGTAGCTTAGCGCGCAACGCAGCCAATTCACGTTCACGCCCAACAAAATATGGTATGTCGGGAATAACCTGAAAAGGGGCTCTCGTTTGCTGCTCTTGTAGCTTTGTCATCCAGGGACGCAGCCATTTCTTGTCTGATTCGCTTTGTGTTTGGTGCCAAAGGTCAACAAAGGGGGGGTGGTTCGCGGATGCAAGTAACTGATTGACTTGGCTAATTTCGAGCCGCATTGCGGCAGCAGTTTGAATCAGGTCGCGCCAGTTACGCGGTTTCTTCACGACGCCGCGCAACCAATTGCGAATAGTACCGCGTGGGATGTTCGCCCTCTCAGCTAATTGGCGCTCACTCCACCCTACTTCGTCCATATATTGGCGTAACAAAATGGCCAAGGAAGCGGTTGTTTCCATATATTGATCCAAATTGATCCAATGAAGGGATGATTATGATCCAGCCAGAGGGCAGATTCAAATCAACTTTTGTTTTATCTTGAACATCACCTGCTTTGTTAGGAATGGAAATATGGAAGAATGGGAAAACAGGAAACGATCAATTTTTCGGGCTGAGGCAGTGCAGCATTATGTCCAAAGCCAGCAAGAATCAGTCATCCCCAAATTTGTATCGCCGTACGCTTTTCCATACTTCTGGATGTTGATTTGTTTGTTAATCACCACGCTTTGCCTAATGTGGCTGGTAAGAATCCCCATATTTGTTTCTGGGCAAGCGGTGATTGTAGAGGCACCAGGCACATCCTTGCCAGAAAGCGCTGTTCTGGTCATATTTTTCCCACCGCAGTATCTCACTCAGCTTCAAGAAGGGCAAGCTGTTTATATTCAATCTGCATTGAATGATGTGCCAATTCAACAAACGATTATAGCAATTTCGCCAGATGTTGTCAGCCCAACGGTAGCAACGGCCGTTTACGGAGTTGATGCAGAATTAGTTGCTGGGCCAACGGCCGTTGCCCTAGCTGATTTTAATTTGCCAGAACAGTCATCTTACCCAACGGACACTTTTCTGGGCAGCAGGTATTTTGCCCAAGTAGAAGTTGACTCACGTCGGCTAATCTCCTTATTCCCATAGGAACGTCCATGCGTAGCTCAATACCTACGTTATTTTTCAAAAAAATGAATGGGCAGTTGCTTAACCGTTGGGAACGGCTTAAAGGTTTGCAGCAGTCATACAACCGGCGCAGAGTACCCGTGCTGTTACAGTTAAGCGCTATCGAGTGTGGTGCAGCCTGTTTGGCCATGATTTTGAGTTATTACGGCCGTAAAGCACGCGTGGCTGAAATTCGGGAGCAATGCAGCGTTGGTCGTGATGGCCTTACAGCCCAAACCATTGCCCGTGCTGGTCGTCAGCATGGCTTGCGTGTAAAAGCATACTCTTTAGAGCCAGAAGCTCTACAATACGTTACGCTACCCGCCATCGCCCATTGGGGGTTCAACCATTTTGTGGTTGTCGAGCAATGGTCACCTGAATTTGTTGATATTGTGGATCCAGGCTCAGGCCGTCGCCGCTTAACAAATGCCGAATTTTCGGCCGAATTTACAGGTGTCATCTTAACTTTTGAACCCAGCATTCACTTTGAACAGCGCTCCGAAACAACAACTGCCCCGTGGAAACAGTACAGTAAATATTTACTGCTATCTCCAGGCACGCCTCGGCTTATTACCCAGGTTTTGGGTGCCTCTTTATTGCTGCAACTGCTCGGCTTGCTGATCCCCATCATAACAAAACTGCTAATTGACGATATTTTGCCGTTCAAAAGGGATGGTCTCATGGCCTATTTGGGTGTGGGTATCATCGTATTGTTGTTGGCACAGCTTACCGCCAGTTACTTAAGAGCAACTATCCTGGTTTATTTGCAAGCTAGGCTTGATTCACAAATGATGATGGGCTTTTTTGAGCATGTTCTTTCTTTGCCTTTTCAGTTTTTCCAGCAGCGTTCAACTGGCGATTTGCTCATGCGCCTGAACAGCAATACGCTCATCCGCGAAATATTGACAAACCAGACAATTTCATTGTTTCTAGATAGCTCGTTTATCCTCATTTATTTGCTGATCATTCTATTTCAGTCATCGCAATTTGGAATCATCGTGCTAGCGATTGGCCTTCTTCAAGCCGGAATGCTTCTGGCTACGCATAGGCCAGTGCAGCGACTGGTACAGCGGCAGTTGGCCGAACAATCAAAAGAGCAAGGTTATTTAGTAGAAGCGCTTTCTGGTATTGAAACGCTAAAGGCAGCGGGCGCAGAAAACATCGCTTTTGATAAATGGTCCAACCTCTTTTTTAAGCAGCTCAATGCCACGATCAGGCAGAATTATGTAACGGCCGTTATCGAAATCATCATGACCAATATCCGCACCTTTTCTCCGTTACTACTCCTCTGGGTGGGCGCACGGCACGTTTTGGCAGGCGAGATGAGTTTAGGAACCATGCTTGCCCTCAACACTCTGGCCGTTGCCTTCCTAGTTCCACTAAGTTCACTTGTCTCGTCAGGCCGCCAACTACAGCTAGTTACTGCCCACCTGGATCGTGTGGCGGATGTGTTAGACGCAAAACCAGAGCAAGACCTTTCACAAGTGCAAATAGCGCCAATTTTACAAGGACACATTTCAATCGAAAACGTCAGCTTTCGCTACGATGAAAACGCCCCCTTCATTTTGCAGGGCATATCCGCCACCATTTTGCCCGGACAAAAAGTCGCCATAGTCGGCCGTACTGGCTCTGGTAAAAGTACCCTGGCAAAATTGTTGGTTGGACTGTACACGCCCACATCCGGCGCAATTTTTTACGATGGCTTGCCTCACAACCAACTAAACTATGGTTCGCTTCGGCAACAATTTGGCGTTGTTTTGCAAGAATCCTTCCTGTTCAACACCTCCATTCGCCAGAACATTGCCTTTGGCAACCCTGCTTTGTCATTAGACGAAACAATGCAAGCCGCAAAATTAGCCGCCATCCATGACGACATCGTCCAAATGCCCATGCAGTACGAAACAATGGTTTCTGAAGGCGGCGATGCCCTGTCGGGCGGTCAGCGCCAGCGCTTATCCCTGGCTCGCGCCTTAGCCAACCAACCAGCCATCCTGATTCTAGATGAAGCCACAAGCCATCTGGACGTCTCCACCGAAAATTTGGTTGAGCAACACCTCAGTTCCCTGGCCTGCACACGCATCGTCATTGCCCACCGCCTCAGCACCATCCGTAACGCTGACCTCATCCTGGTACTAGATGGAGGGCAAATTGCAGAGCGCGGCACACACCACCAGCTTGTGACCCAAAATGGTTTCTATGCCGCCCTAATTGCGGATCAAGTAGAACAGGAAGAAAAAATCATGGAGAACTTTCCATTGTAATAATATGGGATATCCAGCTAAATCGTATTTGGCTGCCAAGTAATTAAACAATTCACGCACGTTAAGTAAAGGAGATCAGAATGTCACAAATAGATGTTATTCGCGCTTGGAAAAACAAGGATTTTCGTAATTCTCTCTCAAAAGAAGAACATGAAAATCTTCCACCACATCCCTCTGGCTTAATTGAAATACCGGATGATGTTTTAAGCGGTGCTTCCGGCGGCACTACTGCATATACACTTGAATGTACCTATAGCTGTATGTGTGGTGGTCCTACATATCATGGAAACTATTGCGCCTTATAAATTACTGCTCGGAGAGCTAATTAGCTCCGTACATTTATTTGAGATACACACCTAACCACGGTAGGTGCTATCAATCAAAGATATCGAGTGAATTTTGCCGAGCATAAACGCCAAAGCTTACTCAACTAATTTAACAAGGAGAATGTCAAATGTTAACAAAATCTACAATTGTTCGTGCTTGGAAGGATAAAAGGTTTCGTGCCTCTCTCTCAGAAGAGCTAATGCAAAATTTACCACCTCATCCATCAGGGTTGATCGAGATACCTGAAGATGCTTTGGACACTGTGGCTGGCGGTACTGGTACCTATAGCTGCAACGGGACCCCAGCGTCTGCTTGCCTTGATTGGTCATGCGGTGGAAGTGGTGGTGGAAGCAATATCTTTAGCTGTAACGTCATGTGATTTATTCAGACCAAGAAATTTATCACTAGACTAGCCAACCAATTATTTATGCCTGCGATCTAGGCTATACCAGGTACCGTGGTTACCTGGTATACACGCCACCACAGCAGTTATGGAGGAAAAGGATGAACAATCAAATTGTAATAAGTCTTGATAATGAAAAATCTCACTATTTTCAAGCCATGAATCTTGCTGAGCGTGTTTTTCACGCCTCTAAAACTAATTCACAAATTGAGAGCTTCCCCGACTCAAGTTTAGATGTTGTAATTTCTGACTGGAAGCAAACTTACCCTTTCTCAGAAGAAGGGGCATTCAGCCAGCGCTTGGAGGCGGTAGGCATAGCAGAAGAAGACCTACTCCACTACTTAGTTCAACGTTCTTCACTTCGTTTTTCAAATGAGCCGGAATGGGTAAAAAGAATTGAAAAAATATGGGAGTCCTTTGACCCAGACAAAGATCATGTGAGTTTTCCTTCTGAGCTATCCGCTCGATGGCCAGAAACTCGGTTTTTGGAAATATTCCAACCATTTCTACAGCATACATTACTCAAATTTGAAAAAGGCATTACTAATTTATCTCGAAAATATCCCACCATGCCATTTGAACAAAACAATATTGTAAAAACGTTTTTGATGAATGTACCTTCATTATTGATCTGGGCAACGAGTCGCACCTTAGTATTGGAACTTCATGTGGCTCGCCTACAAGGAGACTTGCAAGCCGATACGCCGCGTGAAAGATTCGAGGAGTTTCTTGACCTGTACCGGCAACCTCAAAAGTTGCGATGCTTAATGGAAGAATATCCGGTGCTATCCCGTACCCTCACAACAATTTTCTATCAATGGTATGTTAATGTTCTGGATTTTTGTACGCACTTATGCCAGGATTGGGAAAACATCCAAGTTCAGTTTGGCTTAAACAAAGTAGATACTTTAGACGAAATACATATTGGTGCTGGTGACAGACATCGGAATGGGCGTTCAGTTATACTTGCCAGATTTAAATCTGGCACACGGCTTGTGTATAAGCCACGTTCTTTAGCTATTGATAAAGAATTCCAGGAACTATTGCTTTGGTTGAACAAACGAAACGATTTTGCAACTTTTCGTCCATTATCGATTATTGATTGCGAAACTTATGGCTGGGTTGAATTTGTTGAAGCGCTTCCTTGTAAATCGAAAAGAGAAATCAAACAATTCTATTTACACCTCGGTGCCTATCTTGCCCTCCTTTATTCGTTTGGTGCTACAGATTTTCACTTTGAAAATATTATTGCAGAAGGGGTGAATCCTGTCCTTATTGATATTGAGACGCTCTTTTCGCCTGTAAAAGCCGAAAAAACACCTTATCATCTGCCTGCACATTCTTTCTTGGCCGACTCTGTCATGGCTGTTGGGTTGCTCCCTCATCGGGTCTGGACGGAGGGTCAGTCTGGAGGGGTGGATATCAGTGGTCTTGGAATGGAGGATGGACAATTGACTCCTAGTCCGATTCCAATTTGGGAACAAGTTCATACTGATAACATGCATTTGTCACGGGCACGCAGACCCATTTTAGGTGGTTCACATCAACCTTTACTAAAAGGTAAGCCAGTTGAAGCAGTTCAATTCAGCTCAGAGATTATTGAGGGATTTACCTTGATGTATAGATTATTAATGACGCAAAGAGCGGCTCTGTTGGCAAAAAATGGCCCTTTAGTGAAATTTGCAGATACAGAAATCAGGATGTTATTACGGCCTACCAGGGTGTATAGTCTCCTACTGCAAGAAAGCTTACATCCCGATTTGATGCAAGATGCGGTAGAAATGGACAAACATTTTGATCGCCTTTGGGCAGGTGCTTATCAAAGTGATAGCCTTCGTTCTTCGGTTACTTTTGAACACGCTGATTTGTGGCGATTTGACATTCCTATTTTCACTACAAAGGCTTCGAGTACCTGCCTAGAAACCAGCAATTATGCAAGGATAGACGACTTTTTTAGAAGGTCGGGTCTAGAACAGGCGATGAATAAAATTAAGCATCTCTCAGAGGCAGATTTAGTAAAACAGTGCTGGTTAATTAGCACCTCTCTGAAGACTAAGGAAAGAGCTAATAGTAGAGAAAACGATAAGACATTTTACAATCCCGAAAAAATTGGCTCAGCATCTATGTTAAAGGGAGATATTTTTTTAAGTGAAGCCATTAAAATTGGAGAGCACCTTAAGACTATGGCTTTTGAGGATGATGAACATGTGTGGTGGCTAGGTGTAAGATACACGGAGGAAGGTAGTTATTGGACAATTGTCCCTTTAGATATTTCATTATACAGTGGTCTGTCAGGGATAGCATTGTTTCTGGCTTATCTAGGCAAAACAACAAATGACAAATCATATACAGATTTGGCTCAAAAAACGGTTAAAACCATTCTTTATTGTTTCGATAATGATGAATATTTTTTAAATGATATTGGTGCTTTTGAAGGTCTTGGGGGAATGCTTTATCTCACTGCACACGTTGGAATCCTTTGGAAAGATAAAGAATTATTGGAGAAAGGGATGGAGATTGCAAACTCGCTTGAACAATATATCGAAAAAGACACAAAGTTTGACATCATTTCTGGCTCTGCCGGCTGTATCGCTTCTTTGCTTGTTTTGTACAAGGTAACTTCGCAAACTGATCTTCTCCACATTGCCAATTCTTGTGGCCAACACTTAATTGACAACGTCTTACTAGAGGATGGCAGACCTGCATGGCTACAGCAGGGTAATCCGATGATTGACCGCCCGCTGACAGGTTTTTCTCATGGAGTTGCTGGCATTGCTTGGTCTTTGATGCGCCTTTCAAAGGCAGTTAATGATCCAAAATATAAAGAGACTGCTCAAAAAAGCCTGAGCTATGAAAGAGAAATGTTCTCAGAGGCTACTCACAATTGGCCAGATTTGCGTAACTTCTCAATATACCAGAATTTCCAGACACCAACTGAACCTGGATATCTTAGCTTTTGGTGTCATGGAGCTACCGGTATTGGACATGCTCGGTTATTTACTTTGAAAGAGCGGCTAACAGATGATCCATTGATTGCGGTTGAGGTAGAAACAGCATTCCATACAACTTTAAGAGAAGGCTTTGGCCAAGGACATTGTTTGTGTCATGGAGATTTTGGCAGTTTGGATTTTCTGATAAGCGCCAATACATATTTAAACCTGCACATGGATGAGCCAATTGAACTGCTAGCATTGGGAACAATAGCTAGTATTCACTCATATGGCTGGCTTTGTGGCAATGGGCTGCAAGTTGAAGAACCAGGACTTATGACTGGGTTAGCTGGAATTGGTTTCCAGCTGCTGCGCTTGAGCCATCCTGAGCAAGTTCCTTCAGTACTTGCCTTAGAATCACCAAATTTAATTTAAAAGCGATTCATAACCCATCAGATCGAGTAGGTGGCTGATTTTTGTGTACAAATGATCGTCTTGGCGCAGAGGTAGGTAACATTGCCAAATGCAATGCAGGGCGTCGGCTATGTCTGGATACCAGGTGGGATCGGCCGTTTCCAAAGTTTGTTGTAAATGAGGGAACATATCGGTGAAGACGACCGTATCCCACCCGGATAATCTCAAAAAGCTCAATAGTTCTGGCAAACTCATTGCCCCATACTGCTTCTCCACAATTGATTTCAGCGCGTAAAAATCATCTGGACTACCACCCTCCCCCACTGCCTGGGCAAAGGCAAGCTGTGTTTCCTGCGCTTGCTGTGGAATTTGCCCCAGCCCGTAGGCTAGTATCTGGATATTGTTTTGATAGTGGGTTGTTTGTTGTACTACTCCATCGCTACGCGAAGCGTACTCGCTAATTGCGTGATAATTGACCATGAGTGAGAAGCTGCCGTGCAAATTGGGCAGCGGATCAGGCTGGTTTATGAGCGCATCAAGTGAGCGGTAGCCCCGATCGCTGGTGAGAATGAGGAGACGGCCGTTGCCAAACCGCTGCCAATGCCGGATGCAATCCAGCCCCACATTAGGAAATGAAAAAGTACAATCCGGCAGCACGACTTCATAATCATTCAAAATCTGGTTGTAAAGCGGCTCGGCATACATTGCTTTTTCCAGCGGAATGGGTTCGTAATGTAGCTCCAGGCGCTCCCAAAGGGCTGGGTCGGCCAAATCTGGCTCCGGCTGGCTGCTGGTGAGCGTGAGCAAATTTTGGCAGAGTTGCCCATCTGCAATAACAAAGCTATCTTGCGGAATGCTGTCGAAAAAGTAGTTGGCGATGAGAATGACGGGGTTCGTAGTGGTTTCTGGCGTGAGGGTTTGGCCGGATAGCTGCAGGGTGAACGGCCGTTCCCGCGCCATCACATCAAACAAGGCCACATCCAACATGCCAGACTCAAAAAATGGTTGGAAACGGCCGTGTCCACGCCAAAAATCCAAAACCTGCGGCACAAAGTCCGTCATGATGTAGCGAATGGGCTGGTCGGCAAAAGGGGATTGCTGGTAACGAGGTAAAAACGTTTGCAAAAAGTGGTATGCGAGCCGCCCCGAACCCGCCCCCAGCTCAACGATGTTGATTGGCTCACTCGGATTGAGCGCAAACTCGCCACGCTGTGCCGCAGCAAAACAATCACGCAGGTAGCCAAACAGAATATGGCTATACGTTCGCGCCATCACCGGATTGCTGCTGATGTCGCTCGGCACCACGTCATCTTGCCACGCTTTCATGCCAGCCTGCAAAAAATAACCCCGCTGAATCTCCCACAGCAGCGACTGGGACAAGGGTTTGTCAGCATCAATAATCGTTCGTTTGCTCATTTTAACCGCAGAGGCCGCGGAAAACGCAGGGGGAAGAAAAATCTCAGCGTCCTCTGCGCTCTCCGCGGTTAAATTTATTGTGACAACGTCTGAGCCAGCTCGACAAAGAAATTAATTGATTCTGGATTACGCATGGCACCCAGATTGGCTGCTTTTTCTACTGGATGCCCCAATAAAATGCGCCGCACGGGAATTTCCAGCTTTTTGCTACTGAGCGTGTACGGTATTTCCTGCACCTGGTAAATGGCGTCTGGTACGTGGCGCGGGGAAAGCTGCGTTCGCAATGCCTGTTCAATTTGTTGCCGAAGGTTGTCATCTAGCGTACGGCCTTCAGCTAAAATGACAAACAGGGGCATGAAGGAATCACGATCTAGCAGTTCCAAATCAACCACCAGGCTATCCAGCACGCCAGCAATGGCCTCTACACAGGCATAAATTTCGCTGGTGCCCATGCGGATGCCTTTGCGGTTGATGGTAGCATCGGAACGGCCGTAAATCACACACCCACCCCGCTCGTTAAACTGTATCCAGTCGCCGTGCCGCCACGCGCTGGGGAACGTCTCAAAATAGCTGGCTTGGTAACGTGCGCCATCTGGATCATTCCAGAAGCGAATTGGCATCGAGGGCATGGGCGCGGCAATGACCAATTCGCCCACCTCCCCCACAACGGGCTCGCCGCTGCCGTTCCACGCCTGTACCTTTGCCCCCAGCGACGCTCCCTGGATTTCACCAGCATATACCGGCTTGATGCGGCAGCCACCGACAAAGGCCGTACATAAATCCGTGCCACCGCTAAGGGATTCCAGGGCAAAATCATCGTGCACATATTGGTAGAGCCATTCAAACGCTGCCACCGGCAGCGGCGCACCAGTAGAGCCAATGCCACGCAATTTGCTCAAATCGTGCTGCTGGTTGGGCTGAATGCCCGCGTTCATGCAAGCGGCTACAAAGGCAGGCGATAGACCAAAGTAGGTCATGCCGCTGCGCTCGGCCAACGCCCACAGGCGGTCTAGCATAGGGTACGATGGGCTGCCGTTGTACAAGATGATGCTGCTGCCACTCAGCAGCGCGCCTAGCTGATAATTCCACATCATCCAACCGGTGCTGGTGTACCAAAAAAAACGGTCGCCCGGTCGCAAATCGTTGTGAAAAATGACGGCCTTTTTGTGCTCCAGTAAATTCCCCCCATGTCCATGCACAATTGGTTTGGGCAAGCCAGTTGTGCCGGAGGAGTACAAAATCCACAGTGGATAATCAAATGGCAGTTGGGCAAAGGTTAGTTCCGGCGGTTCATCCACGCTATTCAGCAGGTCTGGCCAGGCGAATGTATTGGGCAATGGTGTGTCATCGAGCAATGGAATGACGATGCTGTTTTCTAATGTGGGCAAGCCAGCTTGCAGTTGGTTTACAATGTCGCGGCGGTCGAACGGCCGTCCGTTATAACGATACCCATCCACGGCAATGAGCAACTTGGGCTCAATTTGGGCAAAGCGATCCAGCACCGCTTTACTGCCAAAATCGGGCGACGCACTCGACCAGATCGCTCCCAAACTCACCGTCGCCAGGCAAGCAATGATTGCCTCTGGAATATTGGGCAAATAGGCAACCACGCGATCCCCCTGCCCAATGCCGAGCTGCTTGAGATGATGCTGGAGAACGGCCGTTTGCCGATAAACCTCTGCCCAACGCCATTCAACCAACGGGCCGTCTTCATCCTCGCACAAAAACGCTGGGCGCGAATTGGTCATTTGGGCAAAGATGTTTTCGGCGTAATTCAGCCGCGCCTCTGGGAACCAAACTGCGCCGGGCATCTGGGCGTTTGCCAGGGCAAAGGCACCCTGCCGAGAGGCTTTCACTTCGCAAAAATCCCAAATCGCTTGCCAAAACGCGCCTAGCTCCGTTACTGACCATTGCCAAAGCGCGTCGTAGCTGCCAAAGTGCAGGTCTTTCTCAGCCGCCAGCCAGCGCATGAAGCGCGTTAGGTTCGCATTTTCTACTGTCTCTGCGGATGGTTGCCATAGCAAATCACCCTGCTGCAATTCTATCATATGATTTTCCAAACTTTTAAGCCACAGAGAGAAAAGAGGAAACCTCTAAATACTCTGTGACCTCTGTGGCAAATTCAAGAAATTTCATCCCAGGGGATGGAGCTCACGTCGTCGTGGCGCAGGGTGCGAATTTTGTCTCGCCTAATTTGCATAATTAGGCGGCAGGCGGGGTCTGGGCAAACAACGCGGGCGTCTGTTTCTATCCAATCCGCCGGATGGTTTTGCCGCTGCTTGGCAGGCAGCAGCGGAATTGCTGCTTGCAGCGCATACAGGCAAAAATCTGTGCCATCGGGCAAGGAGAACTTGCCACCACGCAAGAAAAAGCGATCGCCGATGGCCATATTGCAGGTACAGTGGCCTTCAATCGCTTCTACCTCGATGGTGAGATCGTACAGTTGAAATTCGTCTGGTTCCATCAGGCGAGGTAGCCTCCATCAACATTGAACGCTGTTCCTACCACGTAAGATGCCTGATCTGAACAGAGCCACAAAACGGCCGCTGCAATTTCTTCGGGCTGGGCTAAGCGGCCGATTGGCTCCTGCGCTATAATTTGCTTACCAACTTCGGGCTGGCGTTCCATCCAGCGAGTTATTGCCGGGGTTGCGACCCAACCTGGGCAAACGGCGTTGATACGAATGCCATCCTGAATGTATTCCAGCGCAGCAGACTTGGTTAATCCAATGACACCATGTTTGGCAGCTGCGTAGGCTGAGCCAGTGGGGAAAGGATACGCTCGTTTGCCATCTACCGACGCATTGTTGACAATAACCCCGCCTCCATTTTTTTGCATGAGCGGAATTTCATACTTCAGGCAAAACCAGACGCTGGTGAGGTAACCATCTAATGTTTTTTGCCAATCGGCGGCGCTAATTTCGGCTGTTTTTCCTCCCCTACCACCGCTGCCAGCATTGTTGAAGGCGATATCGAGCCGTCCCCAACGACTATCAATTTCGGCGATCATCTGTTGAACGGCCGTTTCCTCCGACACATCCACCTGCAACCAAACGGCCTCATTCCCTGCTTTTTCAATTTTTTTAACAACTTGTAGGGCTTTGGTTTTGCGCCGACTGGCAATGACGACAGACGCACCTGCATTCGCAAACGCAACGGCCGTTGCTTCACCAATCCCGGAACTCCCCCCCGTAATTAATGCAACCTTATCTTTCATATTGAAGTTCATAGATTATTTGAGTTCTTCCTGAATGGCGGGCAACACTTTTTCACCGAGCAGATGCAACCCTTCATGGTTTGTTATACCATGCGGCGTGCCAAATTCAACTCGGCTGGCTCCTGCCGCAAATAACGCCAGCGTTTGCTGGGCAACTTCTGCTGGTGTACCAGCGAAGGCAAAAGTTTTTAGCAGGTCATCAGAAATGAGCGAAACGGCCGTTCGCCAATTATGCTCGGTGACGGCCGTTTCCAACCGTGCTACCAATTCTAAATCAAGGTCTAGCGTAGGGTCTAATGTTGCCACGATGGGCAGATACAGCGCCACTTCCCGCCGCGCTAGCGCCAATGCCTCGGCACGATCTTCTGCCACCATCGTGACTGCCCCCTCCACAATACCCGGCGCATTGCCATCGGTGGCCAACTGCTGCCGCAGCCAGCGCACCACCCCTGGATTGGCCGTGCCGCCCAGCTTAATCTCAGCAACGAATGGACGGCAGTTGGCTATCGTTTTGACTCCCCAACTGCCAAGCAGAAATGGAATGTCGGGATTGACGGCCGTCCACCGGAACACCTCTCCACCCGCTAGTGGAAAATAGTCTCCTGGCAGCGGCTCAGACCGTTTTTGCAGCAGATGGCGTACGCAGGCCATAGCCTCTCGCAGCTGCTGCAGGGTGTTTTGGGGCTGCAGGCCAACAAAATCCAGCCAGGCTCCCCGCACAAAACCAAGGTAGGTACGGCCGTTGCTCATCTCATCAATCAAAGCAATGTGGGCAGCAATATTGATCGGATGGCAGGTAAAAGGGTTCACCGCCGCCGGACCAATTCGCACCTGGTTGGTGGCGCGGGCGATTTCTAACAGGGGTAGCCAAGCAGGTTGGTAAAGCAGATCGTTGTAAACAGTCACCCCGTCAAATCCATAATTTTCGGCAATTTGAGCGAGACGGCCGTACTCATTCAGCGGCTTGTCAGTTTGAAAAGCAACAGAAATTGCGTGCGTAGGCATAATGGTATTTTGCTAGGTTCTGTGCAAATCGCCAAAAATCGCATACCCTTGCGGTAGAACACGCAAATGGAGGCAATATGCTCACAGAAATTGAACGCACTCAGGTTGTGGAAGCCTTGTTAGCAGCCAACAAAACCAAAGTGCAAACCACACGGCCGTCTGCCCTGTTTCCGCACATTGAATTTGAAGATGCCTACGCCATTTCTGCTGAAGTAGCCAAGCGTACAGTTGCTGTAGGTGCTAGGCTTATTGGGTATAAGGTGGGGTTGACTTCAATCGCTATGCGAAGATCATCGAAAATTGATGAACCAGATTTTGGCTTTTTGTACGATCATTTTCTCATTGAAGACGGTGCAAAAGTGCCACATGCCAACTACTGCGTGCCGCGTGTGGAGCTGGAGCTAGCCTTCATTTTGGGTGCACCGCTGCAAGGGCCCGGCATCACCCTGCTAGACGTGCTGCGCGCCACAGAATTTGTTTTGCCGTCCATCGAAATTATAGATACGCGGGTAGATGAGCCGCGCCAGATTTATGACACGATTGCAGACAACGGGGCTGGTGCGGGAATTGTGTTGGGGGGACGGCCGTATCACCCCCGTGACCTCGATTTACGCATGGTGCCGGGCATCCTTTACCGCAATACCGACATCGAAGAAACAGGGCTTTCTTGTGGCGTCATGGGGCATCCTGCCAATGGCGTTGCCTGGTTGGCCAACAAGCTGTCTACACTAGGGTACGCCCTGGAACCAGGACAAATGCTGCTGGCAGGTTCCTTTGTGCGCCCCGTTTGGGCTAATATTGGCGACACCATCCGCGCCGATTTTGGCAAGCTGGGTTCTGTGGCAATCCAGTTTATCTAGAGCACCATAATTCATAATTTTCACTGGAGAAAAAGCATGAAACCAATCCCTTCTGTCCCCCTCGCAATGCAAACATATCCCCTTACTGAAATGCAAATCCGCGCTAAACAATTTTTTGACCTGATGCAACAGCGGCACAGCACCCGCGACTTTGCTGATAAGCCTGTACCGCTCGATGTCATCATGAAATGTCTAGAAACGGCCGGACGCGCCCCCAGCGGGGCAAATCAGCAGCCCTGGCATTTTGCTGTCGTCACCAATCCAGAGATCAAGCACAAAATCCGGCTGGCCGCTGAAGAAGAAGAGCGCGCCTTTTATGCGGGTCGCGCTTCCGATGAATGGCTGGAAGCACTTGCGCCGCTGGGCACCGATGCCGATAAATCATTCATTGACCAAGCTGGCTGCCTCATCGTCATTTTTGCCCAATCTTACGGGCTGGCAGACGATGGCTCGCGCATCAAACATTATTACGTACAGGAATCAGTGGGCATTGCCACTGGCTTTTTGATTGCAGCGTTGCACAATGCGGGCCTGGCTTGCCTCACCCACACCCCCAGCCCCATGGGCTTTTTGGGCGAAATTTTGCAACGTCCCAAGAATGAACGCGCCTACATTAACCTGGTAGTTGGCTATCCGGCAGAAAACGCACAAGTTCCCACCCACGCACTGGAAAAAAAGACATTGGATCAATTTGTTACTGTGTTGTAGTGGATTAGTTTTAATCGCTATGCGAATCTGGAGGGTTTACAAGAACCGGCAAATTCATTGTGCAAACTGCTTCGTATCCATATTTTTCATAGAAGCTAAAGTACCAGGGCATTTGTGCCGAATTGCTTCCACAAACTGCTCTGCCAACTGGAAACCCATAGTTACACCCAGCTCTGCATAAAACGAAGCTTCACAACCGTGTCATCGTAGGTACTGTATCCCCATACAATTGGATGATCATCCTGATTATAAAAGGTGGTGGCAAACTGCAATAATGGTTGCCCTGGCTGGCAGGCTAGAAGCTGGGTTGTTTTCTCATCTTCCGCAAGTACAGGGCTAATTTCATAAATGGCATACGCAATGGTTTGCTGGCAATATTCCTGTAAAAAGCTGTGCAATGATAAACGGCCGTCATAAAAATCAGTCTCTCTCGTAAAAAGTGCCTGTGGGATCAAGTTGGTTGCCAAAATAAACGGCCGTTCATCTGCCAAAAAGAGCCGCACCAACACCAGCACAGGTTCTCCAAGCTCCAGATTCAGCCACGAAGCCTCGTCAGCCGTCGCCCCCCGCTGCAACATTGAGATTGGCTGGATTGTTGGCTTATGTCCGGATTCTGAAATGAGACGGCCGTAATCCAATAACCCACCCAATGTGTTTACCTCACCCACGCGCTGGTTCACATACGTCCCCGCCCCCTGTCGCCGAATAATCAAACCTTCACTGGCCAGGCGCGTTAGCACTGTTCTAACGGTAGCCCGACTTACGCCAAATTCGGCCGTCAAACTTAGCTCCGTCGGTAGCTGCTCTCCCGGTAAATACACTCTGCGTCGAATTCGATCCCGCAGCGCAACTTCAACTTGCTCAATGCTCAACTTTATGCCATTCATCATGCCATCACACCAAGTAACTTGTGACAAATATCACAACAAACCATGACAATTGTCAGACCTTTTCAAGGTATCATTATCAAACATTGTACCAAATTATTAGAAAATTGCTTGTCCATGCAGCAATAGTGTGATAAAAAAGCACAGAATTTGTCAGACAAATTTGGTAAACTGCAAATTTCCATAAATATAATCGCACAACGCCAACGAACCCGGCGACAACCCAACACAAATTGTTGTGCAATCAGGGGCAAGCTCACCTGTTAGCCAAAGCGCATCCATGAACCGCTTCCCCGCGCTCCCACAAAAAATAAAAGTTAACGAGGATAAAAATGAAAGATACCATCCATCACCTCAACCAACGCGTAGCCGCGGCGGAAGAGGATATTTTGCGTTTCTTCCGCGAAATCGTTGCCATTCCCAGCATGGACAGCGACATCGAAGAAGTCGGCAAGCGCATTGGCGAAGAAATGCGAAAGCTCAACTATGATGAAGTCTACGTAGACAAATATGGCTCTATCGTCGGGAAAATCGGCAACGGCTCCAAAATCTTGCTCTACGACACCCACATAGACACCGTTGGCATTGGCGACCCAGACCAATGGGAATGGGATCCCTTTGAAGGCAAAGTAGAAGACGGGATGCTCTACGCGCGTGGGGCACTAGACGAAAAAAATAGCACCCCGGGCATGGTCTATGGCTTAGCCATGGCCCGCGACCTGGGTTTATTAGAAGGTTTCACCTGCTACGTCCTCGGCAACATAGAAGAGTGGTGCGATGGCGTTGGCTGCGCCGCCTTCCACGACTGGGAAGGCGTTCATCCCGACTTCGTGGTGATTGGCGAACCCACCAACATGAAGGTTTATCGCGGTCATAAAGGGCGCATTGAGATGGAAATCACCTGCAAGGGCAAAAGTGCCCACGCCGCCAGCAACTACATGGGCGATAACGCCGTTTACAAAATGCTCCCGGTTATTGATGCCATTTCCAAAATGGAAAAAGATTTCGTGCCGCACGAATTTCTTGGTCAAGGGCGCGTCACAGTCACCCGCATCTCCAGCGTTAGCCCCAGCACCAACGCCGTCCCCGATGAATGCACCATCTTTATTGACCGCCGCGTAACCTTTGGCGAGACCAAAGCCTATTGGCGCAACGCCTTGGAATCAATTATTCCAGAAGAACACAAAGATGATTTTGAAATCCGCAAACTCGTTTACACAGAACCCAGCCACACCGGAGCCGTTTATGAATATGAACAATATTTCCCTGCTTGGGCTCTAGAAGAAAGCCATCCCTATGTACAAGCTGGCGTAAATACCATGAAAGCACTATGGTCTTCCGAAGACCCATTTGGCCAAGGAATGTGGGACTTCTCAACCAACGGCAACTATTGGGCTGGCAAATTGGGAATTCCCTGTATTGGCTTTGGGCCGGGTAACGAAATTTATGCACATGCTGTTAACGAGCATGTGCCACTTAAAGATGTTGTAGAAGCAACAAAATTTTATGCACTGCTACCAGCGATGATTAAATAAGGATTTAACAATAACCTTTCATTTGGAGGACAAATTATGCAAACATACCTTCGCGGACGCGACATGATCACCACCCAAGAATGGACAAAAAGCGAAATTGACACAATCATCGATGTCGCACTTGATTTAAAGCGCAAACGGGCTATGGGAGTTCCTCATGCCGTTTTGCGTGACAAAGTATTATCCATGCTGTTCTTCTTTACCAGCACCCGCACCCGCAACAGCTTTGAGGCTGGTATGGCGCAACTTGGCGGCCACGCCCAATTCATTGATGAGAAGACCACCCAAATTAGCCACGGCGACACTGGCAAAGAAATTGGCGAAATTTTAGGCCGTTACAACGATGGCATTGCCATTCGCCAATGTGATTGGGGTGTTGGCAATGACTACATTCGGGGTGTCGCTGACGCTAGCCGCGTGCCGATTCTCAACATGCAGTGCGACCATTTCCATCCATTCCAAATCTTGGCCGATATGCTTACCATCATTGAGCACAAGGGCGATCCTCGGGGTAAAACAATTAACGTAAGCTATGCCTATGCTAAAAGCTACCAAAAACCAATGAGCGTTCCAATTAGCCTCATCTTGTTAATGACTCGGTTCGGCATGAATGTCCGTCTTACCCATCCGCCGGAATTCAATCTCATTCCAGAATATGTAGAGCAGGCTAAAGAAAATGCTCGTCATTCACACGGTTCTTTTGAAATTTTGGATGACTTTGATGCTGGCTTTAAAGATGCCGACATTGTTTACCCTAAGGCATGGGGCTGTATGCTAACGACTGAAGATCACGCTGAATCTGCTGAAATCAGCAAAAAATATTCCAATTGGATCACCGATGAACGACGTATGGCAATGGCCAAAGATGATGCAATTTACATGCATTGTTTGCCTGCTGACCGAAATATTGAGGTGACAGATGGCGTCATTGATGGCCCCAACAGTGTGGTTTACGATGAAGCTGAAAATCGTCTACATGTGCAGAAAGCCGTCATGGCTTTGACCATGTCTTAAAAATATCTAATTGAGTAAGTGAGCATCAATTATCCACTTACTCAATTACCCAATCACTTAATACTATGATTGATTTACAAACCCACAATGAAGAAGCGTTAGCGCGAACCGTTGAGCGCGCGAAAGAACGCAATATTATCATTCCCACCTTCCGCCAAATGCGGAACCCGCAGCTTGTGCCTGAACCCATTCGGCAAAAATTGCATCAAGTCGGCCTTTGGGATTTGAATCCACTTAACCTTTTCCGCATTACCTGGCACAATGAGCCAAAGGCTCAAGGCGGCGATTTTGGTGGTGTCAACTATTTAGAACTCCCACCAGCGCTAACTGGCGTGGATGCTCGTATCGTTTTAATTGTTGGCAAATGGTTTCCAACAGGTGCACACAAAGTTGGGGCTGCGTTTGGCTGTTTGGCTCCGCCCCTGGTTACTGGCCAATTTGACCCGACAACACAAAAAGCAGTCTGGCCCTCAACCGGCAATTATTGCCGCGGTGGTGCGTACGATTCAAATTTGCTTGCTTGCGAATCTATTGCCATTTTACCAGAGGGGATGAGCCAAGAGCGTTTTGATTGGTTGGCGCAGGTAGCCGGAGAAACCATTAAAACCCCTGGCTCAGAAAGCAATGTAAAGGAAATCTTCGACAAATGCTGGGAACTCAGCAATTCAGGCGAAGATTTGGTGATTTTTAACCAGTTTGATCAGCTTGGTAATTATTTGTGGCACCATGAGGTGACAGGACCCGCAGTTGAAGAAGTGTTAAAAAGCATTATGCGTGCAAACGATCAGTATCGGGGTTTTGTGGTAACAACTGGTTCCGCTGGAACGATTGCCACAGGAGATTATCTAAAGAAACTCTACCCGCAAAGCAAAATCGGTGCGAGTGAAGCACTTCAATGCCCCACCCTGCTTAACAATGGCTTTGGCGCACACCGAATTGAAGGTATTGGTGATAAACACGTGCCGTGGATTCATAATGTGAAAAACACGGATATGGTGATTGCCATTGATGATGCCGCCAGCATGGCTTTAATTCGATTGTTTAATGAACCTGCTGGGCAGGAATATTTGGTAGAACAGGGCATTTCTGCTGACTTAGTAGCTCAACTAGACTTGTTGGGTATTTCTGGTATTGCCAATATGCTGTCTGCAATTAAGTTTGCCAAATACTATGAGCTAACAGTACAGGATGTGGTGGTGACAGTGGCGACTGACTCTATGGAGATGTACCAGAGTCGCTTGCAAGAGCTAAACGAGGCGGATGGGGCATTTACGGCCGTTGACGCCGCCATCGCCGACCAACGTTATCTAAAAGGCACAACGATAGATTACATGGAAGAGTTGACGTATTACGGCCGTAAACGCATCCACAACCTAAAATATTACACCTGGGTCGAGCAACAAGGCAAAACCTACGAAGAAATTCAAGCCCAATGGTACGACGACAGCTACTGGGAAAGCATCCCCGCCAAAGCTGCCGAAATTGATGCCCTGATTGACGAGTTTAATGAACGAGTTGGGCTAAATTAAAAGATACGCAATTGGAGACTAGAGATTGGAGATTGGCAAATCTCTAGTTTCCCACAGCTACCTTTACGATCATTACACAACTGAGGAGGAGATATGCGAATTGGAAGATTGGATCGGCAATTCTTTGAGAGGCTGTTTGCCGCCCTCATGCCGCTTCTGGCAGTGCTGGTCGCCTTTCTTATTGGGGCTATTATCCTCCTGCTGCAAGGTGTAAACCCGATAGAAGCCTACCAGGCGATGATTGTGGGTGCCTTTGGCAGCAAAAACGGGCTTGCCGACACGCTAGTCAAGGCAATCCCTCTAATGCTGGTTGGTTTGGGCATTGCCATTGCCTTTCGCGGCGGGGTCATCAACATTGGGGCTGAGGGGCAAATTATTGTCGGTGCTTTATTCTCCGCCTTCATTGGCATTCAAATTGGCGAACAAATTCCCGGATTTCTGGGTATTCTCTTAGGGATTCTCGGTGGTACGTTGGCTGGTGGCCTGTGGGGAGCCATTCCCGGCTTCCTGAAAGCCCGGTTGCAAGTGAATGAAATACTTAGCACCGTGATGATGAATCAGATTGCCATCCAGATTGGCTTTTTTCTGCTGCGGGGGCCGATGATTGATCCCGCCGAAGTGGAAGCAGGCACAAATATTCCTCACTCAGCCAGACTTCCCCGAACCGTTGACATGCCCCGCTTTACCGACATGGCTGAATCAATCGGCCTGACCCAATCGGCCGAAGAAGCGGGCATAAGCGGCTACCTGGGCGAGCTGTACGCGGTTTTGGTGGAGCCATCTCGCCTGCACAGTGGTTTGATTGTCGCCATTGTTATGGCAATCTTGATTTACATCTTCCTCTGGCGCACCACCATTGGCTACCGCATTCGAGCCGTCGGTTTGAATACGGCCGCTTCCCGCTATGCCGGCATGCAAGTCCAACGAACCGTCGTGCTTTCTATGACGCTCAGCGGTATGATGGCCGGGATGGCTGGCGCGGTGGAGATTTTGGGTTTGCACCATCGCATGTTTGAGCCGTTGGCTGTCTCGGCTGGCTACGGCTTTTCTGGCATCGTGGCAGCTCTGTTTGGCAAACTGCATCCGTTGGGCATTATTCCCGCCTCCATCTTCTTTGGCGGCTTGCTCGTGGGTGGTGACAAGATGCAGCGAGCTACCCAAGTACCTCAAGTGCTAATTACCGCCATCTTAGGCTTGGTGGTGCTGCTGGTCATTACCACCGACTACTTTGTCAAGAAACGAGCCAATCGACGGGTGCGGGTGGAGACAGATGACACGCCACCTGATGAGGCAACGGCCGTTTCCACCCCGGAGGCAAGCGCATGAACGAAGACCTAACCACCATGGCCATCATCCTGGGTATGCTCCACTCCGGCATCCGTTTAGCCACCCCCTACATCTACGCCGCTATCGGCGAAACCTTTTCTCAACGATCCGGCGTTCTAAATTTGGGTGTAGATGGCATTATGCTGATGGGGGCTTTCTTCGGCTTTTATGCCGTCTTTGAAACTGGCAGCCCCTGGCTGGGCTTGCTGGCAGCAATGGTTGTTGGGGCACTGATGGGGCTAATTCTTTGCGTGGTCAGCATCACTTTCCAGGCAGAGCAGGGCATTAGCGGCATTGGCCTTTATATGTTTGGCCTGGGCATGTCTAGCCTACTGTTTAAGACCTTAATCGGTTCTGTTGAGGGTGTGCGCGGCTTTCTCCCCCTGGAATTTTGTCTAGGCAGCTTTTGTCTAGCCGATATTCCCGTCCTGGGTGAGATATTTTTTAGCTACAGCCTGCTTACCTATGGTGCTTACGCGCTCATTCCCATCACCTGGTACGTCTTCAACCGCACCACCTGGGGTTTGAAGATTCGCGCCGTGGGGCAAAACCCGGAAGCTGCTGACTCTGTTGGGGTTAATGTGAATCGGGTACGGTATGCGGCCGTAACCGTTGGCGGCATGTTGGCGGGCGTTGCTGGAGCTTCCCTCTCCATCTCGCTCCTCAATATTTTTCAAGAGAACATGACCAATGGCATTGGCTTTATTGCCGTTGCCCTGGTCTACTTTGGCAGCTGGCGGGCCAGAGGCGTTTTGGTTGGGGCTTTGCTCTTTAGCCTGGTTAATGCCCTACAGCTTTGGGTTCAGGTACTTGGCCTGAACATTCCCTCTGATGTGGCCGTCATGCTGCCCTATTTGTTAACCATCATCGCGCTGGCTCTGCCCTTCCGGCGTGCCTCGCAGCCCAAGGCTTTAACCAAGCCTTATGCGCGTGGTGAAAATTAAATATTTGTCGTCTAGCGAATAAATTCGCTGCAACATTTACGAAGTCGGCCTCCGCCGACTTAGGGTTAGACCGCAAAGGCGGTCTTTGTAAATCGTAGACGCGGTTTTAACCGCTTCAAATCTTTAAGGAGAAGAATATGAATCGCAAAAAATGGTTACTGATTGTTATGTTTCTGTTACTCAGCTTGCTTGTTGTAAGCTGCGGTGGCGGCGATGCGGACACAGACGCCGATACCGAGGATACAACGACCACTGATGAGGGCACCACCGAAGAAGCCGACGAGCCTGAAACGGTCGTAGAAGATGTTTCCGCCGAGGCCGACGTAGAGGGCATTGAGCAATTCCGTGTAGCCGTCGTCATGCCCAGCACCATCACCGACCTCGCCTGGAGCCAGGCAATTTACGATGCGCTGCTCCGCATCCAGGCAGAAGCAGGTGGCCCGGATAACTTTGAAATTGCCTTCTCAGAGAGCATGTTCAACGTTACCGATGCCTCGGCCGCCATTCGTGACTACGCCGAAGAGGAGTACGATCTGGTGATTGCTCACGGCACACAATATGGCACCTCCCTCTTTGAGATTGCCCCCGACTTCCCAGAAACCAGCTTTGCCTGGGGCACGGCCACCGATACTGGCCAAGGTGAAGGCTTAACCAATGTCTTCGCCTATGAAGCACGCGCCGAAGAAGGTGGTTACGCCGCTGGCGTTTTGGCTGGCAATTTAACAGAAAGTGGCGTGGTTGGCGTGGTTGGCCCTGTGGAGGCTGGTGATGCCAAACTGTACATTGATGGCTTTGTGGCAGGCGTGATGGCTGCCAACCCCGATGCCCAGGTCAACGTTTCCTACACGGGTTCCTTTGGTGACACCGCTCTAGCCGCCGAAGCCGCCAACACCCACATCTCAGCAGGTGCAGACGTGCTGACAGGCTCTGCCCAACAAGTTGTGGGCGCGATTGGCGTCGCCAACGAGCAGGGCATCCCCTGGATTGGTACCCAATCTGACCAAAGCTCGCTGGCTCCGGACATTGTGATTGCTTCCCAGCTTTACGTTTGGGATGGCGTTCTCAGCGACATGATCAACAAGCATTTAGCAGGTGAGTTTGGCGGTGCAGCGTATGCCCTCACACTATCCAATGGTGGCTTAGTGATGACTTATGCTGACGGCGTTGACGCTGACGCTGTGGCCGCTGCTGAATCCGCTGCTGGGGACATCTCTGGCGGCAGTTTGGACGTGATGGCCGTGATTGAAGGCGAAACGATGGACGATGAAGCAATGGGCGACATGGAGTACCCGGACATCGAGCCTGTACGCATTGCCCTGGTGATGCCCAGCACCACCACCGACCTGGCTTGGAGCCAATCCATCTATGATTCGCTGGTAGAAATTCAAGAGCATTACGGCGAAGATATGGTGGAAATTGCCATCTCTGAGAGTATGTTCAACGTGACGGATGCGGCCGCTGCCATTCGGGACTATGCCGACAGTGGCTACAATCTGGTAATCGCTCACGGGGCACAGTACGGCACATCCTTGTTTGAACTTGCGCCCGACTTCCCCGAAACCAGCTTTGCCTGGGGCACAACCACCAACACGGGCGCAGACGAAGGCGTGACCAACGTCTTTGCCTATGAACCACGCGCCGAGGAAGGTGGCTATGTGCAGGGCGTTCTGGCAGCAAATATGACCGAAGTCGGCATTATTGGCCTGGTTGGCCCGGTAGATGCTGGCGATGCCAAGCTGCATGTTGATGGTTTTGTTGCTGGTGTGCGGGATACTGACCCAGATATTCAGGTGAATGTTTCTTTCACCGGTTCATTTGGCGATACGGCGCTGGCGGCAGAGGCAGCTAACACCCACATCTCAGCCGGTGCGGACGTGCTGACGGGTTCTTCACAGCAGGTGGTTGGCGCGATTGGCGTGGCTGCCGAGGCGGGCATCCCCTGGCTGGGCATTCAGGCAGACCAAAGCCCAGCAGGCCCGGATGTGGTGGTTTCTACCGTTCTGTACAACTGGACGCCTACGTTGCTAGAGATGATTACCTCGAACCAGGCAGGTGATTATGGTGGCCGCGTGCTGCAATTGACGCTGGCCAACGGTGGCCAGACGTTGGTTTACGACGACAGCTTACCAGCCGATGCCGTGGCCGCCGCCCAAGCAGCGGAAGCAGGCATTATTGATGGCAGCATTGAGATTGTGGCTGAACCGCGTAATTAACGGCAAGTAAGAGAGTAAAAAGTGAAAAGTAGTCAATCACTTTTCACTTTTTACTTATCACTTTTCACTATGGATTTAATCATTCGCAACGGCCGTTCCGACCGCACAAACGAACCCATTGAGGTGGGTATTGAGGCTGGGTTGATTACGGCCGTTGCTCCACCCCACTCACTCCCTGCCGCCAACCAGGAAATTGATGCCCAGGGTAGGATGGTTTCGCCTGCGTTTATTGAGTCCCATTTCCATTTGGAAAATGCGCTGCTATGGGATGGACTAATTAACCAAAGTGGGACGCTGGAAGAAGCGATTGAGATTTATGCGAAGGTGAAGCACGATCTCACTGTGGAAGATATTGTGCGGCGGTCGGGCTATGTGGTAGAGACGGCCGTTGCCAATGGCACGCTCTGGCTTCGCAGCCATGTGGATATTGACCATATTGCCAAATTGAGCATTCTCAAAGGTGTGGCAGCAGCGCGAGACGCCTACCGCCACCTGATAGAGATTCAGCTCATTGCCTTCCCGCAGCTTGGCCTGGCGCAAAATCCCGAAGCGGTGGAGATGATGTGGCAGGCGATGGAAAATGGCTGCGACCTGGTGGGCGGGATGCCCCACGGCGAAAAAACGATGGAGGATGCGGCTCGCCACATCGAAATAGCCTTTGAGATTGCCCAAAAATATGATGTGGACGTTGATATGCACATTGACGAAACCGACGATCCCTACTGGCAATCGCTAGAGCTGCTGGCCGAGAAAACGATTGAAACGGGCTGGCAAGGGCGCGTCACGGCTGGGCACTGCTGCGCCATGTCTGCCTGGGATGATGCAACGGCCGCACGCATCATTGATAAGGTGAAAGCGGCGAACATTCATATCATTACCAACGCGCCAATCAACAGCATGTTGGAGGGACGGCACAGTGGCTACCCCAAGCCACGAGGTATTGCCCGTGTGAAAGAATTGCTGGAAGCGGGGGTGAATGTGGTCTGCGGCCAAGACGATCTGCAAAATATGTTTTACCCCTTTGGCAAGATGGATCCGCTGGAAGTGGCCGTGATTACCGCCCATCTCGCCCATCTCGGCGCACCGCACGAAATCGAAGCAGCCTTTGACATGCCGCGCTACAACGCCGCCCGCATGTGGGGCTTGCAAAATTACGGCGTGGCCGTGGGCGCAGCGGCCAATCTGGTGATTCTGGATGCAGATTCGGCCGTCTCCGCCCTGCGCCGCCAACCAGCAAACAGAACCGTGATTCGGAACGGCCGTGTGTTAACAGAGCGGAAAGTGGAGACTGTGTGGCGTGATCGTAATTAGGGATTGGTAATTAGTAATTGGACTGCAAAACAAACCAATTACCGATTACTAATATCCAATTACTTCAAATCGAGAGAGCTCATGAATCAAAACGGTACAAAAAACGGCGAAAACAAAAACCTACTCCCCTCCGGCTTACCCCGGATTGAGTCGTTGGAAATGCGCGGCATTACCAAGCGATTTCCTGGTGTGCTGGCCAATGATCGCGTCAATTTCGAGGTGAAAACGGGCGAGATTCATGCGCTTTTGGGCGAAAATGGCGCGGGTAAAAGCACGCTCATGAAGATTTTGTATGGCCTTTACCAGCCAAATGAAGGCGAAATTTTGCTCAACGGCCAGCCCATTCAGATCAACACGCCCACCGATTCGCTCAAGTACGGCATTGGCATGATTCATCAGCACTTTATGCTGGTAGACACCATGACGGTGGCCGAGAATGTAGCATTGGGTCTGCCCTCTTCTCGTGAGCCGCGCATGGATTTGGATATTGTCTCTGAACGCATCCGCGACCTGTCTCAAAAGTATGGCTTGCAAGTTGATCCCGATGCCGTCATTGGCAACCTGGCCGTGGGTGAAAGGCAGCGGGTGGAGATTGTGAAGGCGCTGTATCGTGGTGCGGCTCTACTGGTGCTAGATGAACCAACGGCCGTTCTCACCCCGCAAGAAGTGGACGACATCTTTGTTATTTTGCGCCAAATGGCCGCTGACGGCCATGCCCTCATCTTCATCTCTCACAAGCTGCACGAGATTTTTGCCCTAACTGACCGTGTGTCGGTGCTGCGCGACGGCCGTATGGTGGGCACAGTGAACACCGCCGACGTGGACAAAGCGCAACTTGCCAGCATGATGGTTGGCCGCGAAGTGCTTCTGGAACGACACCGCCCACCCGCAGAACGGGGCGAGGTACGGCTGAAGTTTGACAACGTGAGCGCGGATAATGACGACGGCAACCCCATCCTGAAAAATATCTCCTTCGAGGTTCACAGCGGCGAAATTGTGGGCGTAGCCGGTGTATCGGGCAATGGGCAACGGCCGTTAGCCCGCACCATCATGGGGCTACAGGCGGTTGAAAGTGGCAAAATCACCCTGGAAGACACAGACGTTACCGACTTGCTGCCTGCCGAACTGTACAAAATCGGCCTCTCCTACATTCCCGAAGAGCGTATGCACGATGGCGTGGTAAAAGATTTTTCAGTCGAAGAAAACCTCATCCTGCAAGATTATGTGAGACGGCCGTTTAGCAATGGCATCTTTTTAGCATTCAAGCAGATTGCCGAGCACGCCTCTCAGCGAATAAGAGAGTTCACCGTTAAGACGCCCACGAAGGATACGGCCGTCAAAAACCTCTCTGGTGGCAATATCCAAAAAGTGATTCTGGCGCGAGAGCTGTCTCGTAAGCCGCGCTTCCTCATTGCTGCCCAGCCTACACGCGGCGTTGATATTGGCGCCATCGAATACATTCACAACCAGCTTTTGCTTGAACGAAGCAAGGGATTGGCAACCCTGCTCATCTCAGAAGATTTAGATGAGGTCAAAGCCCTCTCAGACCGCATCGTTGTGCTGTTCCACGGCGAAATTATGGGCATTGTCAACAGCGACGAAGTAACCACCGAAGAGCTAGGGCTGATGATGGCAGGTGAACGGCGGCTTGAACCAGCGTAATTTAATCGCTACAAGGTGCATTGAGAAAAGAGAAAAACCTCTTGCTCCTCTATGTTCTCTGTAGCTAAAATCACATAGTCACGCCAGAAGTGTGGACAAAATGAGGCTGGCGAACTGGCGAGGGCGAGGTGTGCATCCCCGACACCTCCTCATCTGCCAGCCATCGAGTGGGGAATTCATTTCGGGCAGATAAATCTGCATCTACATTTACAAAGCCCACGAACGCGGGCTAGAAATCAGTCGGCGAAGGCCGACTTCGTAGCTGTGGTCGCGAATTTATTCGCCTAAAATTGGAGGTATAAATGAAATTTACACTCAATGGCGAAGTAATAGAATACAACGGCGATCCAGAGTTGCCCCTGCTCACCTACTTGCGTGAGGATGTGGGCATTCTCTCCGCCAAAGATGGCTGTGCCCCCCAGGCGGCCTGTGGCTGTTGCACCGTGCAGCTAGACGACAAAGCGGTGCTTTCTTGCGTTACTAAAATGAGCCGCGTCAAGGGCAAAGCTGTCACCACCACCGAGGGGCTAGGCGAATATCGGCAAGAAGTCTTTGCCAACTCCTTTGTCTCCTGCGGCGGCGTACAGTGTGGCTTCTGCATCCCCGGCATTGTCATGCAGTCCAATGTGCTGATCAACAAAAATGCCGAACCCAGCCGCGCCGACATTGAAAAAGCCCTCACACCCAATCTGTGCCGCTGCACCGGCTACAAAAAGATTGTGGATTCGGTTGAGATGGCGGCGGAAGCGATTCGCAAAGAAGAAGAGGTGAAGCTGCCAGAGGGGAACGGCCGTATCGGTTCCCGTCAACCCAAATACCACGCCGCCGATCTCGTTTTAGGTCAGCATCACTACACAGACGACATCCGCCTGCCCGGTATGAAAGAAGGTGCGCTAAAATTCAGCGAGCATCCCCGTGCCAAAGTCCGCAAAATTGACACCAGCGCAGCCGAAAAAATGGATGGCGTCATTCGCATTTTCACCGCCCAGGATGTGCCTGGTGACCGCCAAATTGGCCTGATTAAGCAAGATTGGCCGCTGATGGTTGCCGAAGGCGAAACCACCCGCTACGTGGGTGACGTACTCGCCCTCGTCGTCGCCGAAACAGATGCCATCGCCCGCAAAGCTGTTGCCGAAATCAATGTGGATTACGAAGTGCTGGAACCTGTCACCGACATGCACGAAGCCCTTAAACCAGATGCGCCCAAGATTCATCCGCAGGGCAACCAGCTTTCCCGCAGCTACACCAGCCGGGGCGACATGGCCGCCGCTGAGGCTAACGCTGCCTACATTGCCCAAGGTGTCTTCGAAACCCAAATGATTGAACATGGCTTCATGGAGCCAGAATGCACGGTGGCCGAGCCTTTGGACGATGGCGTAAAGGTCTACTCCAGCGGCCAGGGCGTTTTTGATGACCGCAACCAGGTTGCCAAGATTTTGGGACTGCCAATAGAAAAGGTGCGGGTCATTCTGGTGCCCAACGGTGGCGGCTTTGGCGGCAAAGAGGATTTGACGACGCAAGGTCACGCGGCAATGGCCGCTTATCTTATGCAGGTTCCTGTAAAAGTACGGCTCACCCGTGACGAATCCATCGCCATGCACCCCAAACGGCATCCTATTTGGATGGATTACAAGGTTGGCTGTGATGAAAATGGCAAATTCACCTTTGTCAAAGTGAAATTCGTGGGTGACACCGGCGCCTACGCCTCAGTGGGCATGAAGGTGCTGGAACGCTCGGCCGGGCACGCCACCGGTGCCTATAACGTACCCGTCACCGATGTGGAAGCTATCGCTGTCTACACGAATAATCTGCCCTGCGGTGCCATGCGCGGCTTTGGCGTTAACCAAAGTGCCTTTGGTCTGGAATCGCTCATTGATGAGCTTTGTGAAAAGGGCGGCTTCGACCGTTGGCAGTTCCGCTACGACAACGCCCTGCAAGACGGTGACATGACCGCCACCGGGCAAGTTATCGAAGGTGGCGCAGGCGCACGCGAAACGCTGTTGGCCGTGAAGGAAGAGTATGATACGACCGTATACAAAGGCATCGCTTGCGGCATTAAAAACACGGGCATTGGTAACGGCATGCCCGATGAGTCGAAGGCGCGGGTACAAATTTTGGCACCAGACAAGGTGCTGGTAGACCACGGCTGGACGGAGATGGGACAGGGTGTCAACACGGTTGCCCAGCAGGTCGTCTGCAATGAAACGGGCATTGACCCCAATTTTATTGAGGTGCGCGTGGATACCGTCTCTGAGCAGGAAGCTGGCATGACCACTGCCTCCCGAGCCACCTCGCTGGTGGGCAATGCGCTTATTGATGCCTGCCAGCAGCTAAAGGAAGATTTGCAGACCCATTCACTCGATGAACTGGTTGGGCGCAGCTATGAGGGTCATTTTTGCGTTGATTGGACAACGAAGCCTGGGGCAATGGTGGAGAAGGTTTATACGCATTATTCTTACAGCTATGCCACGCAGCTTGTAACGCTGGATGATGACGGCCGTATCCAAAAAATCACCGCCGCTCACGATGCTGGTAAAATCTTCAACCCCACCCTGTTTGAAGGCCAGCTAGAAGGCTCTATCCACATGGGACTGGGTTATGCGATTAGTGAAGAGCTGGTGATGGTAGACGGCCGTCCCAAAACCACCCGCCTGCGCGACTGCGGCATCCTCCGCGCCAAAGAGATGCCAGAAATGGAGATCATTGGCGTGGAAGTGCCTGACCCCTACGGTCCTTACGGTGCCAAAGGCGTGGGCGAAATTGGCTTGGTGCCAACAGCCGGTGCGGTAGCCAATGCACTCTACCAGTATGATGGTGTTCGTCGCCACAAATTGCCTATGCGAATTCCGAGACGCGGCTTGAAGAAGCGCGTGAACGGTCATTCCAGTAAACAGTAAGTAAGGAGAAACTCATGTCAAAAGACCGCGTAGCACTTTATTTGCAAGATGCCCACGACATTCGTGAAGGTATTGAACTGTGTAAATATGCCGAATCCAAAGGCTTTGAAGCCGTATGGCAAGCCGAAAGCCGTCTGGTGCGGGATGCCATTGTGCCCATGGCGGCCTTTGCCGCCCACACCACCACGTTGAAGATTGCCAGCGGCGTCACCAACAATTGGACACGCAATATTGGACTATTGGCGGCTACTTTTCTAACATTGGACGATCTGGCAGAAGACCGGATCATTTGCGGCATTGGTGCCTGGTGGGATCCGCTGGCCAGCAAGGTGGGTATCAATCGGCGCAAACCGCTTTCCGCCATGCGGGAAACGGTTGAAGTTTTACGCAAGCTGCTCAACATGGAAACCGTAACCCACTTTGGCGATTTTCATCATGTAGATGGGATTCAGCTCGATGTGGTACACGGCCGTAAAACCCCACGCAACGTCCCCATCTATATCGGCGCCACGGGTATGAAAATGATGGAACTGACTGGCGAGGTGGCTGATGGTGCCTGCCTCAACTATTTAGTGCATCCAGACTACAATCTGCGAGCCATGGATGCGCTGGAGCGTGGAGCTAAGAAAGCAGGCCGCTCTATCGACGATATTGATCGGCCCCAACTGATGATTTGCTCGGTAGACAATGATCGCAAAAAAGCACTGGACGGGGCGCGCAAGATGATGACGCAATACCTGGGTCAGCAGCCGCACCTGATGAAAGCCAGTGGCGTGAGCCAGGAACTACTGGATGAAATCCACCAGGTACTCACCTGGCCGGCCACCGAAGAAGAGATTGAAGGCGCAATGCACCTGGTACCAGACGATGTGGTGCAAATGTGTACCGCCAGTGGCTCACCAGAAGAGGTAAAAGCCAAAGTGCGTGAGTATGTAGATAATGGCTGTACCTGCCCCATCCTCTACCCACTAGGCGATCCCTATTTGATGATTGATATTTTTGCCGACGGCTACAGTTAAAGACGAGTAATCAGTAAACGGTAATCAGTGGGTCGTTTTCTAGCTCACTGATTACTGAACTGCTGAATACTGATCACTGAATTATGAGTGAATTAGAGCCAATCTCCTGGGTGGCAAATAAGCATGCACGGCAAACGGCAGAGAGTACGGCCGTTTCTCAACTCCTTCCACCAGGTATTTCCAAAGCAACCCGCCGTTTCCATGCCCAAATTCCTGGCTACAAAATAACCCCGCTCAAAAGCCTACCAAACTTAGCAAATTATTTGGGTGTGGACAGTATTTGGGTCAAAGACGAATCGCAAAGAATGGGGCTCAATGCTTTCAAATCGTTAGGTGGATCATTTGCCATCTACCAATTTATTCGCAAGCGGCTTGGCGTTGCTGAACTTTCCTACAAAGAGTTGATGTCTGACACTGTCAGAGACAAGCTGGGGGAAATTACCTTCACCAGTGCAACTGACGGCAACCACGGCAAAGGTCTTGCCTGGGCGACCAAAAAATTGCGCTTTCCCTGCGTCATTTACGTTCACAAAGATACCTCGCAGGCACGGGTAGACGCTATTACCGAATACGGCGCAGAAGTACGCGTGGTTCAAGGTAACTATGACGATGCTGTGCGTCAGTGCAACGCAGACGCACAGGCAAACGGCTGGCAAGTCATCTCTGATACTTCCTGGCCGGGGTATGAAGAAATCCCCGCTTGGGTCATGCAAGGCTATACCACCTTGCTGGCAGAAACGCAGGAACAATTTGCAGCGCAGGGCATCGTGAAGCCCACGCACGTGTTTGTACAAGCTGGCGTGGGGGCTTTTGCTGCTGCCACATTGGGCTTTTATCATCGGCTATTTGGTTTAGAAGCACCTATTTCTGTTGTGGTGGAGCCAGCGACGGCCGCTTGCCTTTATTATTCCGCCCAAATGGGGGACGGACAGCCACATACTATTGATGGCGACCTGCAAACCATCATGGCGGGCTTAGCCTGTGGGGAACCTAGCCCACTCGCTTGGCAAACCCTGTGGGATTGCGCCGACTTTTTTTTGACTTCCCCCGATTATGTAGCAGCCAAGGGAATGCGAATCTACGGCGTGCCGTTACAGGGGGATCCAATCATCATTTCTGGCGAATCAGGAGCCGTCACGCTGGGTAGCCTAACCTTTATCATGCAGCACGAGGCGTACCGATCACTAAAACAACAGCTCCAGTTAGACGAAGATTCTGTTGTGCTCTTTATCAACACAGAGGGCAATACCGATCCCCACTATTTTCGTCAGGTTGTGTGGGAAGGCCATCATCCGGTTCCAGATGAATATCTGGTATGACCCTGTCAATTAGCTAACGCTTTGTTTTACGCCAATTTAACTGCCCGCTTTGGCCGTTGCCTGCTATACTCATAGTACTGTGATACTACTGGAGCGTATGGAAACTATGTTAGATTGGTTAAAACGGGTGCTGAATGGCACACCTTCACCGCAAGAAAAAAAACCTTTGCCGCCCCCAACCCAACCACCGGTGCGTGAAAAAACGGCCGTTCCCCAAACCCAAGCTGCCGTTGCAGAACGGCCGTCTCCCACACCCCACCCCGAAACCGTCACATCTGGGCAAACGGCCGCTCAACAATTTTTAGACAAGCTGCAAGACAAAATCAGCAAATTAGCCGATGATTTCGCCACTGGCAACATCAATCGGCAGCAGTTCCAAAAGCTATATACCCACTACCAGCGCGAAATACGCGCTGTGGAAACACTCATCGAAACAGATCAAGGGCAAAGCGAATTGGGTGATGCGTTTCAAGAAGGTGAAAGCGTCCTCATTCGGCAGCAGCACGCCGCTAAAGCCAAAGGGTATGCCATCTATGAAAACAACTCCGGGATGCCCCTGAGTACGTTGGGCAAATTTGAAGTTGATCCCGCACTGTTTGTCCCCATGCTCTCCTCATTTCGCTCAGCAACAGAAGAGATTTTTGGCGGTGGGATGCAGGCAACTGCCATCGAGGGTGGCCGCTGGCTGTGCTTTGTGCCTGGCGAGATGACCACACTAATGGCAATTTTCACGGCCGAACCAGCCAATAAGCAGCTAGACTTTTTAGAGCAGCTACACCGCCTTTTTGAAAAAGCCAACCGAAAAATGCTCAAGAATCCACCAGTTGACCCCAGCGAACTTTTGTTTCCGCATGAGCATTTCCTGGGCAAGTGGAAGCGATAGTTGGCTATGAATAAGACAGTACCATTGGTGAAAATTGTCGTGGCGGGGGATGGCAATGTAGGCAAAACTTCACTCATTCGCCAATATTGTGAGGGGCGCTTCGAGCAATCCCGCGTGGCCACCATTGGGGTGGATTTTCAAACCAAAACCGTCGAGATTAAAGGGCACATCATCAAGCTATCCATTTGGGACATGGCGGGGCAGATCCATTTCCAGTCGGTACGTACAGGACTTTATCGCGGCAGCCGAACGGCCGCACTCGTCCACGACATCACCAATCCAGAATCATTAACGCATTTGCAGGGCTGGTACGAGGAAATCATCGCTGTAGTGCCCAACCAGCGCTTTTTGGTGGTTGGCAACAAGATAGATTTACAGCCCAATTACGACACGAGCGAAGCCAAACGCTTTGCCGCGTCCATCAAAGCACCCTACCTCACCACTAGCGCCAGCACCGGGCAAGGTGTGCAAAAAATGTTCCTCGGCATGGCGTATTTGGCTCTCAAAAAGTAATCCATCATGCAGACAGACAAACTAACTCAGTTCAGTAAGTGGCTTTTTTGGTTAAATGCAGCCGTTTGGCTGGGATTTGCTATCTGGACAATGACAGGGTTCTTTAACAATGGGGCACGCGACGCTCTTACATTTCTGATTATCGGTATTTTGATGCTAGGGAATGCAGCAGTATTTCTCTGGTGTGGTTGGGCTGTACAAAAGCAAGCGAACTGGTATCGCTTTGCTGTACTAACGGTTCTGTTGGTAAATATCATATTGACAATCCCCGACCAATTTGGCTTCTTCGATTTTCTTATCCTACTGCTGGATTTTATCTTATTGGCTCTGGTACTCATCTTGTTCCGACAGTACGGCTTACACTGGCTATAGATTATCTTGTGCCACCTCGGTTCCGACGTTGGCCACCCCGTCGTCGCCTGGCCGAGCCGCGCTTCTCCCCTGAACGGCGTGAATAATTGCCGTGCGATTTGCCCCCGCTGGCCCGCTCAGGTTTTTTGTTTTGCGATGGCCGGACTGCTTTTTCTGGGTCGAAGTTACCGTAATCAAAATCTGGCCAGCGGCGTCGCGCCAGCCGCAGCTTCAAGGCTCGCTCAATATCTCGTACCATAGCCGCGTCATCATCAGTGGCAAAGGTGAAAGCATCTCCCTCTAAGGCCGCACGTCCGGTACGACCGATTCTGTGTGTGTAAGCATCTACCGTATCGGGCATGTCGAAGTTGATCACATGCGATATCTCCGCCACGTCTATGCCCCTGGCTGCAATATCCGTCGCCACCAAAATGTCATATTTGCCGTTGCGAAAACCGTCCATCGCCTTCTGCCGCCGATTTTGGGACATATTGCCCTGCAACGCTTCTGCCTTGAACCCCTTTTTTGCCAAATCACGCGCCAAAAATCGGGCGCGTCGCTTGGTGCGCGTAAATACCAGCACCCGCCCGGTTGCCATCCCGTCCAGCATGGTAAACAGCAGCTTTTTCTTCATCCCTTGGGGCACTGGGTACAGGGCATGGGAAACCGTTTTGGCAGGCGCAATCATGCCAATTTGCACGGTGATGGGATCGTTCAAAATGTCGTCGGCGAGTTCCCGAATATCGTCGGGCATGGTGGCCGAGAAAAAGAGGGTTTGCTGCCGCTGTGGCACTAGCTTGAGAATGCGACGAATGTCTGGCAAGAAGCCCATGTCGCACATGCGGTCTGCCTCATCCAAAACCAGCACTTCGACTTTGGAGAGATCGATCAATTTGTCGCCGGCCAAATCGAGCAGGCGACCAGGGCAGGCAACCACAATTTCTACGCCGCGTTGCAGGGCATCAATTTGTGCTTTTTTGCCAACACCCCCATACACAGTGGCACTGCGGACTTTGGTGAATTTGCCTAGATCAACGGCTGTTTGGTGAATCTGTTCAGCCAATTCGCGGGTCGGCGCCACAATCAGGGCGCGTACCTGGCGCAGCGGGCCACGGGTGAGGCGTTGGAGGATGGGCAGCATGAATGCGGCCGTTTTCCCTGTACCCGTTTGTGCCAAACCAAGCAGATCAGATTCGGCCAAAACATGAGGAATGGCTTGCTGTTGAATGGGTGTAGGCTCGGTAAAGCCCATCTCTTTAATGCCTGCTTCCAGGCGGGGATCAAGCGAAAATTGGGTAAAGCTCACTGAAATGCTCCTTGACGGTTAGAGCCAAGTCACATTCTCAGCCCGATGGTCATCTTGCCTGTAGCGTATCACAGGCACAATATGCCAGTATATGCTGTTTGGGTGCAGAAGGCCAAGTTTATTTCTTGAAGCGAAAATCGCAGTGGGTTTGGCCGTTGGCAATGGTTCCTGTGCGGATTAGCTCGATGCCAATGGCAGGGAAGAGCAAATTATCAATTTCGCACATATAGGGCGCAAACTCCTCGGCACCTTGCTGACGAAAGAATTTGACAATGCCACATTCGATGTAGTTAACGCCCCAATCGTAGGTACGGCCGTCTCCCGCCACCACCTCTGTTACAAAATCACCTGCATAACGACGCTCTTGCGATACGGCCGCTTTTTTTGCCGCTCGTTTGCGATTCCAAACTGACATATAAAAACGGCCAATTAACCGCCGCGCCAACCGGGGAAACTGCTCTGTCCAGGCTCGCCCCATTCTTTGCGCCAGCGAGCCAATCTCTTCTGTTGAATAGCCATGTCGCTTAAGAACGTAATAGATGGCTAACAACGTTGTCATCTGCTCCATCGTGTCGGTGAGCGCATTGTTTTTGCTGCCAATGTAGGGAATTTCGGGGATGAGCCGTTCAAGTTCGGCATCAATTTCACTAATAACTACTGCTGCCTCTTCATTGAACATTTCAGCGAAAAACGGCCGTGCAATTTTTAGCATATTGCGATGCTGTTTAACCAACCGCGCTTTTTCCCTAGGCTTCTCGTACAAAGACATTGTTTATGCTTCCGGAATCGCCAGATCGAATTTCAGGGTATAGTCGTTTCCCTGGCCAACTTTGTTTCGCGGAACGTTCTAACTTGATTCCTACCCTTGGCCGTCAGATAAACCTTATCTGCTTTGACATGAACAAAGTTACGCGTCTGCAAGTGGCTCAGAATGCGTTTAGTTTTGCCGGGCGACCAGCGAAAGTGGCGGTACAAAGTAGAGATAGTTAATTCTTCGGTTTCAACGGCCGTTCCCGTGTGGTTGTGAATATGACCAAGAACAACCTGATTATCAAAGCTGCGCCGCTGGTGACTGCGCCGAATCAAAGTGGAGACCAGGCCATATTTAGGCGAAAACACCCAGGCCGCCAGGAAAAAGAAGAAAATCATCAACACCATCGAGGCCGAAATGGATGAATCCCAGCGTTCCAACAAACCCAGGTTAAACAAACGATTTAAGGCTGCCAGCAGATCATCCACTTGCAATACGCCCAAGATAGTACCGCGTGCCAGATCGTAGCCAAAATAAGCCCCCGCCGCGCCGATAGCGGAGCTGTACAGCAGCATCCGCGCCAAATTATCGGTGAGCAAATAAGCGGCCGCCGGGGGAATAATGAAAAAGGCAATCACTAAAATTGACCCGACCGCATCAAAAGCACCCACTGCAACCAGGCTCACAACCACCATCAAGGCATAATTCAACAACGTCGGCCGAAAGCCCAACGCTGCCGCTAGCGCTGAATCAAAGGTTGAGAGCTTCAACTCTTTATAAAAAAGAACCACAAACAAAATCGTTAAGAAGGTGATAAGCGCCATAACGGTGATCGATTTAGGCCAGAAGATAAGCACCGGCTCATTTTCTAATAACCCGGCCTGCCAGGCTTGTGCTGGACTGTAGCTGCCACAGTTGGCGCAAATTTCGGTAAACTCTGCCCTTTCATCACGCGGGCTAATGGCTAGATCGCGGCAGTTGGTGCATTGTCGGGCAATCTCAGCGCGAGGATCATCTTGAGTGATGATAACTGTCTCGCAATTCTCCAGGCAGTGGCTGTTTGTGTTTGCCCAGGCAACGCCGATTTCGCCCACCATGACGGCATCTTCATCCAAATGGACATCATCCACAACGCGGGAAATTAAAATCACGGCCACGGCAAACAGCAGGGGAAAGGCCAAACCCAAGGCGGCATCTTGCTTCACTAATCCAGAACGGTAAATGGCTTCGGTTAAAACGACGGTGATCACGCCTGCCGCTGCTGCGCCAATAATCAACCAGGGCGACGATAAATCAGGCTCCCGCTGGAACAGCGAAGTTAAAACCAAAAAAGCCACCACAATGCCCAGCAGTACGGTGTGGCTAATGGCGTCGCTGGTGAGCGACATGCCGCGCAGCAGCAAGAAAGTGCCCAACAATGCGCCAGATATGGCAATGAGGCTGCCAATAATGGTGGCTGTATTTTGTGGGTCGCGTAGAAAACTGTTTATTTCCTCCCGCGAAAAAAAGTTTAATAGCAAGGTGATAAAAAGTTGTTCTAGCTGAACCATTAGGTGATGCCCTCCCCTAGCTTTTGCTCTAGCTGGGCAACGGCTGCTGCAGGCAAAAGTTCCCGGATATTTCGCTGGCGGTCTTCAGCAATCAACGGCAAATTCAGCTCATCGCTATATTGACGGTAAATGTCCCACAACAAGGCATTTTGCGCGGTTTGGGAAGCAACCTCTGTCCCGTGGGGCGTTAGCTGCCATTTGTCGCCCATGTTTTGCACATAACCCTGGCTTTGCAATTGATCCAGCCCCGCTTTAGCCACTGTGCCACTAACGCCTAAGAGGAACTCTTCAGGAACGGCCGTTTCCAGAGAACCATGATCATAGGCATAATGAAACAGATCGTTTAGCACCGTTTGAGCGGCAAAACGTCTGCGGTCGCCGCGCTGACGCAGCAATGTCCAGGCCAGACCACGCCCGGGCGCAAAGGCAATGGAAAGCACCACCAACAAAAAGGCAACGACGATAATCATCGGCCCCGTGGGTATATCGGTATCAACTGCGCTAAGAATCGCCCCTGTACCGCCCGCAAATGCGCCAAAAACGGCCGCTAAAATCACCATTTGCGTTAGCTTATTTGTCCACTGGCGGGCTGCGATCCCGGGTGCAATCAACATGCCTACCATCAAAATGACCCCCGCTAATTGCAAGCCTAGCACAATGGCTATGACAATTAACGTAGAGAGCAAAATGTTGAACAGATTCACCCTAAACCCATTGGCACCAGCAAACTCAACATCAAAGGTGACCAGTTTGAACTCCTTCCAAAACAGCCCCAGCACCACAAAGGAAGCTGCTCCCACCACGGCAATCAGCCGCACATCCCGTTCAATAATGGCAGCCGCCTGCCCAAAAATAAAGGTGTCTAAACCCGCCTGGCTGGCGTCTGGCCTGGCCTGGATGTAGGCCAGCAGCGCAATACCGGCGGCAAACCAGGCTGCCAGCACCACACCCATCGCCGTATCTTGCTTGATGCGGGTGGTTTTGGTGACAGACTGAATAAATTGCACGCCCAACCAACTGGCAATGCCCGCCCCAATCAACAAAAAACCTAGCTCCCGCCCAGCCACTAAAAAGGCGATCGCCACGCCCGGCAGCGCTGCATGAGAAAGCGCGTCGCCCATCAGGCTTTGCTGGCGCAAGACAGCAAAACAGCCAAGCACTCCGCTGACAATCCCCAACAAAGCACCGCCTAAAGCAACCGTTCGTAAGGTGTAATCGTAATTCACTTGCAGAACGAGTTGGCTAAAAGGCAAAAACAGCAGCGCCAGAATCGTAATCGCGCCAATCAGCAGCCAGACCCGCCGGTCTTCTACGGAAAGATGACGACTCATCATTCACCCTCCAGCAGCAGTTCGGCCTTGTCTTCGTGCAAATAAGAGACCCGACCGCCGTAGGTTTGCCGCAGCTTTTCGGCCGTAAAGGTGGTGCCCACCGGGCCGCTGGCAACCACTTCCACATTCAGCAGCGTCACCCAGTCGAAATATTCTTCAACCGTTTGCAAATCGTGATGCACCACCAGGACGGTTTTGCCTCGCGCCCGCAGTTCGCGCATGATGGCGATGATGGCGCGTTCGGTGACGGCATCAACGGCCGCAAATGGCTCATCCATAAAGTAAATTTGGGCATCTTGCACCAATGCCCTTGCCAAAAAAGTGCGCTGCTGCTGTCCGCCAGAAAGCTGGCTGATTTGCCGATTGGCAAAATCTTGCAGGCCAACCTGTTCCAAGGCGTGCATGGCCAGCTCATGTTCACGACGGCCGGGTCGCCGGAACCAACCCAATTTGCCATAGAGCCCCATCGTCACGACATCAATCACCGACGTGGGAAAGTCCCAATCGACGGTGCCCCGCTGCGGCACGTACCCGACAAAAGAGCGGGCTTTTTCATAAGGCAGCCCGTAAAACCGTACCGTACCGGCAGCGCGGGGAATCAATTTGAGCGCTGCTTTGATAAGGGTGCTTTTGCCGGCACCATTTGGCCCTACGATGGCCATGAGCACCCCTTCCGGCACTTCCAGGTCAACGTCCCAAATGGCAGGCTTGCTATTGTAGGCTACGGTGAGATCGTCAATTACCAGGGCGGTTGTGGTGGTACTGTCTGGTTGTTGTGCTTCGTTTTGGGTCATAACGGCCGTTCCTTAATATTTGTGCAGTAATTGGGTAATCAGTAATTGGGTAATTGACTGCTTTAATTACTCAATTACTCAGTTACCTCGTTACCCCGTACTACAGTCTACATTTAATAATTCATCAGGCGGTGTCGGCGTTAAGCTTTCTGGCCAGTCTGGAATGGTCACCTCAGCCCCTTCACATTGGTAGGATTGCAAAATCGTGTAAACATTTTCGGCAATCATGCCGATGTAGGTGCCGCCAAAGGTACCCGGCTCCCCCATCGCGTCAGAATACATCTCTCGGACGCCAATACGCACCGTTTCATCTTCTGCTTTAACCGCTTCAATCACTGCCTCAATGGTGTCTGGCGGAATGCTGCTTTCTACAAAAACGACGGGAATCTCATTCTCAATAATAAAGTCAACAACGCCCTGAATATCGCCCACGCCAGCTTCATCTTCCGTACTCAACCCCTGAATGGCGGCCATGCGCCAGCCAAAGGCGGCGCCAAAATATTGAAAGGCATCGTGCGAGGTCACCAGGTAACGCTGCCCGCCAGCCACAGATTTCATCCCCGTGTCTGCCCATTCATACAGGATGGCTAACTGTTCTGTGTATGCTTCGGCGTTTGCCGCATAGGTGGCTGCATTGTCGGGATCAATCTCGGCCAGCTCATCCGCAAGATCAGTAACGGTCAACTCCCAATTGCGCGGATCGAACCAGTAATGAGGGTCGTCTACATTCACCAGCTCCTCCGACAAATCAAAGCCACCAATGGTAAATCCCCCATTTTTAACGGGATCGCTCATGGCATAAATGAATACGCCCTGCTGACCAAGCGCCTCGAAAACGGCGTCAAATTGGCCTTCCAGATGGAGTCCGCTGTAGACAACCATGTCTGCTTCGTTCATGGCCGCAATGTCGGACTCTGTGGGCTGGTAAAGATGGGGATCAACACCGGCGCCCATCAGGCCAATTATTTCAACACCGTCTACACCTGCGGTTAGAATTTGGGCTATGTCCATTGCCTGAGTAGTGGTTGCCACGATGCGAAACGCGCCATCTTCCCTAACACCGGCCCCGGCATCGGGCAAATTTTCGGCCGTTTCGTTTGCCACTTCTGGCTCATTTTGGGGCGGCTCTTCTGCGCCGCTGCAAGCAGCCCCCACCAGCAAAATAGTGAGCAGTGTGAGGAAGCGAAACAAATTACGATAATACATATTTATTGTATCCTCCAGTTATATATAAATCGCAATTATAATGCTTTTTAGCTCTCTGTCAATAAATATTTAGATATATCTAAAATCAACATTCATGTCTGTGGAGTGTGATCGTGTTATCATCCTCTTATGCCCAAAAATTCAATGCTCACGATTGGTCAGCTTGCCAACCTGACACAAACGCGCCCGTCCGCCCTGCGCTACTATGAAAAAGAGGGTCTGTTGCAGCCAAACGGCCGTTCCCCCGCAGGCTACCGACTATACAAACCAGAAACGGCCGAACGCCTCCACCTCATCCAGCGCGCCCAGAGGCTAGGTTTTTCGCTCGCAGACATTCGCACCCTGCTAGCAGGCTGGGACGAGGGCAAGATTGACAGCCAAACGCTAAGCCAGCTAGCGGAGAATCGGTTTATTGCCCTGGAAAAGCAGCTCACCGAACTATTGGTGTTGCGACACGAACTCGATCTTTTTTTGCAAGATGTGCAATCGCGGCACAGCGCCTTGCCACAAGATGAAATTAGTGCGCTCCTGGCGCGGCTCTGCGCCCACCCAGCGGCGCAAACCCCACCCAGCACCCTGCTGGATTGGCTAGGGCATTATGGCGGCTGTGTGTTGAATACGGCCGTTGGTCATCAGCTACTCAACACTCTGCGCGGCCAGCACGTCCACATTTGGCAAGAGGGTGACGCCTACCACATTCTCGTTGTCAGCAGCGACCCAGCCATTGGCGATGCCCTGCGTCAGCTCACCCAGCTAGAAGCCAGCTGCGACCTGCATACCAACGCCGCTCCCCGGTTTTTCCACAACGACGAAGGCTACCTCCTCATCGCCACAGGCGACAGCGCCTTCATTTTGGCACGCCTCTTCCTCGCCCTGGAAAGTGAACGGTAATCAGTAATCGGTAAACCGATTACCGTTTCGGGTCACCGATTACCAAACCCCCTCTTGACCTTCAACCCGACTTTAAGGTGTAACATAATGGTGGCTGGTGGTTAGTAGCTGGTAATTAGTATTAACTCAAGTTGCTACCTTAAAAATATGGCTGACACTCTCAGCCAGAACAAATAATGCGATTTTCAGCTCAAAGCCTGCGGCTGTGACTGCATGAATGCTCCTCGGCATCCTGCGTGCAATGGATGACCCTGTCGTCTCCACAATCTTGCGATGCAGTTTTATCCAATAAGCGCGCCACGGTGGATACGGCCGTTTGCTGTTTTTCTTGCGTACAGGACATAGTTTCACCTGTCTTGTCTCATTGATTAAGTCTTCCATGGTGTAATCATTGTAGATTTTGTCCGCATAGATTTCTGAACCCGTCGGTAGGTCAAACTGAAAGGAGCGCAGGTGAGTCACATCGCTTTCAGAACCCGGTGTTAGGAAGAACTCAACTGGTTGACCCTGACTGGTGACCATCAAATGTAGTTTGAGTCCATAGAAGTAGCGGCGTTTGCTCGCAATCTTGCCGCGATACTTCTCTTCTCGATAGAGACGACAGCGGCGAATGCGCCAATTGTCACACACCACAATAGGAAAGGTATCGATCACGTAAATCGAATCGCTACTGACCCCTTTCCAGTGGGCGCCCAACATCTCGATAAAGGTCACGATGTAATGGCTCACTCGATGCAGACGACGTGAATACCGACTTTTGCTCAACATGGTTGGTATGTAGCCGCCTTGATGCAAGAAGGCACGGGCAAGTTCATAATTGCCGCTAAAAAACAGAGCAGCCACGATTGCTGTGGTGATGACCTCGGAATCGTTCATGCGGCATTGACTGTTTTCATGATGACCTAAACCAAGCAAAAGGTCGTTAACCAGCGTGTAAATCGCTACAATTTGTTCGTCCATGATTGTCCTCGTAAAAATGGTTTGGTGGTTCAAACCCACTTTACTTGGCTTTCATGGACTTCACCATTTTTGACTGTTAAGGTAGCAACTTAGGTTAGTATTAGCAACAAATAACTAACCACTAGCAATCAGCCACTATTAAAAGGAGTCAACCTCAATGAGCAACCAACAAACATACCGCGTCACGGGTATGGATTGCGCTAGCTGCGCCCAAACGGTGGAAAATGGTGTCGCCAAGCTGGCTGGTGTAGAAAGCTGCCAGTTAAACTTCACAACTGAAACTTTGCGCGTGGTGGGTACGGCCGTTCCCCAACAAATCATTGGCCGCATTCAAGAGCTAGGCTACGATGTGGCTGCCCCGGAAACTAGGTCAGAAACGGCCGTTCCGCTCAACTTTTGGCAATTTATGCGCCAGCGGCAAGAAACAACGCTGGCACTGGTGGGCGCCTTGCTCATTTTGCCCGGCCTGCTTTTTAATGAACTGCTGCCCATGCTTGGCTGGGAGCATCCCCTGCTCAACGTCACCTCGGTGGCGGCGCTGGTGCTGGCAGGTGTGCCCATCGCCCGCAGCGGCTGGCGTTCCTTACGCATCAACCACGAACTCACCATCAACGCCCTGATGACCATCGCTGCCGTTGGTGCACTGTTCATTGGCGCCTACACCGAAGCAGGGTTGGTGATGGTGTTGTTTGCCATTGGCGAGGCACTGGAAGGGTTTACGGCCGTACGCGCCCGCAACAGCATACGCAGTCTAATGAGCGTTACGCCCCAAATCGCTACCGTGTTGCGTGACGAAAATGAGCCACAGCGAGTGCCAGTGGCTGAATTAAAGCTAGGTGAAACGGTAGTGGTGAAACCCGGAGAACGTGTGCCGGTAGACGGCCGTATCCTCAGCGGCAACTCCACAATGAACCAGGCCACGATCACTGGCGAGAGTGCCCCAGTTGCCGTGCACCAGGGAGACAATATATTCGCCAGCAGCATCAACGGTGCGGGCGCGCTGCACCTGGAAGTAACCCATCTGGCCGAAGACAGCACCATCAGCCGCCTCATCCGTCTGGTCGAGGAAGCGCAAGAACGCCGTGCCCCTGCCCAGCGGTTCATTGATCGCTTTGCCCGCGTTTACACGCCCGCTGTCGTTATCCTTGCACTGCTGGTGGCAATTTTGCCGCCGCTCATTTGGCAGCAGCCGTTTATTGATGCTGCCACACCCACCAATGGCTGGCTCTACCGCGCCCTGGCGTTGCTGGTAGTTGCCTGCCCCTGCGCCCTAGTCATTAGCATCCCTGTGAGTTTGGTGAGTGCCTTAAGCAACGCTGCCAAAAATGGCGTGCTTATCAAAGGCGGTGCGTATTTGGAAGCGCTCAGCCAGGTCAAATTGGTGGCCTTTGATAAAACAGGGACGCTCACGCAGGGCAAACCAGCTATCACCCACTTTCAATCAATCAACTGTGAAGGCAACGGCTGCCCACCATGTATTGATTTGCTTGGCTTAACCCACGCCGTTGAGCAATCTAGCGAGCATCCGCTGGCACAAGCAGTGGCGCAAGCTGCTGGGTCGCATCAGGTACAAAACTTGTACCCGCCTGCTAAAAATGTGCAGGCGCAGATTGGCGCAGGCATCTCTGGCACGGTGGCAGGGCAGCAGGTGATGATTGGCAACCATCGCGCCTTCGGTACGCTGCCCCACGATGCCCACTGCGCCGACATCTCCGCTGCCGAAGCCGATGGCTTGACGGCTATGTTGGTCACGGTCAATGATCACTATTTGGGCTATCTGACGGTGGCTGATCAGGTACGAGAGGAGGCAGCTACGGCCGTTGCCCACCTGCACAATCTCAACATCCAAACCGCCATGCTTACGGGAGACAATGAAGCAACAGCCCAAAATATTGCCGGGCAAACGGGCATCCAGCGCGTATTTGCCAGCCTGCTGCCCGAAGAAAAGGTGGAGAAAATTGAACAGTTGCGGGGGGAATACGGCCGTGTGGCCATGCTGGGCGACGGAATCAATGACGCCCCAGCCCTGGCCTCCGCTACAGTAGGCATTGCCATGGGCGCAGCAGGCACCGACCAAGCAATGGAAACGGCCGACATTGCCCTAATGCACGACGATTTGAACAAGCTCCCCTACGCCATTCACCTCAGCCGGGCAGCGATGGCCACCGTGCGTACCAACATCGCCCTCAGCTTAGGGCTAAAGGCTGCCTTTTTGGTTGCCGTTTTGTTTGGCTTCGGCACAATGTGGCTGGCGGTTCTGGCCGACATGGGTGCATCCTTGCTGGTAACGCTCAACGGCGTTCGACTAGCTCACTTTGAGTAAAAGAACCATTAATCATCATGCCCTAAAAAGAAAATCATTAACCCACGCATCTAGTGAGAATGGACTATATCTTAACGCACAGCAATCATCTAATATTTACAAAGGCTGTGTGTACATACCCCTCTAACTTATCTGGACAGTAGACACCGCCTCTAAAACTACTTCAAGACCTCATCTGGGCAAAAGTTTAGTAGCTAACTTTTGTAGGATGGGAGCGAGACATGCTGCAAACGATATTTAGAATATTCTTGCAAAAACCACAATACGCAGATTCAGAAAAAACGCGGGCAGCGCACCTTACCTGGACCATGAATCTCATTCTGGTCGTCAGTGCCTTTCTTATCTGTGCGCTGTTTATATACCTGTTTCCTTATGACTGGATAAAATCAGTCACCATTTTTATAGTTGTTGCCACTTTAAGCTCTATTTCCTTATTTTTGCTGCATACCAACAGGTTCAAAGTTGCTGGCTATTTTATGCTGGCAAATTATTATCAAGGGCTGGTTGTAAATGCTTGGTTGTATGGGGGAATTCTGGACAACAACGGTGCTGCATTTATTTTGTTGCTCATTACATCAGGCCTCATTTTAGGAAAAAGAGCCCTAATACGCTTCCTTGCCTTGACCCTGATGACCCTCCTGGTAATGTATTATTTGGAACAGGTTGGCATCACTTCCAATTACATTCCACCACCATCACGGATTTCTGATTTTTCTATTCTTTTCTTTACGGTGACTGTAGCCGGGATTTTGCTGTATACGGCCGTAGGCAGCATAGATCGCGGTTATTCCTTGTTAAATGATGCCCTGCAAACGCTCCGTCGCACCACAGTGTCTAAAACATATGTGGACAACATCATTGCCTCAATGCAGGATATGCTTTTTGTTATCACCCCAGACACACGCATCGAAAAAATAAACAAAGCTGTAACCGATATATTGGGCTACGAAGAAGCAGATTTATTAGGGCAGCCTTTACAAATTGTCACTGCACCTGAAGATCGTGCAAGTTGGCAGATGCCAACCGCGCTAGATTCCTCTTTATTTGCTCTGCGAGATAAGGAGATCAAGTTTGTCACAAAAACGGGCGATGTGATTTATACGGCCGTTTCCACCAGCATCATGCCCGACACAGAAAATAACAACCAACCTAGCATCGTCTGCGTGGCTAACGACATCACCCAGCGCAAACAGTCTGAAATAGAGCTCCAAACCGCCAAAGTTGCAGCAGAAGAGGCCGCCAGAGTGAAATCTGAATTTTTGGCCAGCATGAGCCATGAGATACGCACACCACTTAATGCCGTCATTGGCATGACCAGCCTTCTGCTAGACACCTCTCTCTCTAATGAGCAAGAAGACTATGTACAAACAGCCCGTTCCAGCGGCAACGGGCTGCTCGCCATCATCAACGATATACTTGACTTCTCCAAAATTGATTCTGGCAAGCTAGAATTGGAAAATCAGCCCTTCATTCTGCGAGATTGTGTTGAAGAAGCAATTGATCTGATAGCAGCCCAGGCAACAGCAAAAAACCTGCACATCAACACCTACATCGAGCCGGATGTACCAACCATCATTCAAAGTGATGTCACCCGTCTGCGCCAAATTTTGTTGAACTTGCTAAACAACAGCGTAAAATTTACCCACGAAGGCGAGATCAATCTTTGGGCGGGAGTCACAAAAACTGCCTTCGGTGATCAGCTTCAATTTATGGTGCGCGATACAGGCATTGGCATTCCAAAAGAAAAAATCGCCCATTTGTTTGAAGCGTTTAACCAGGTAGATTCTTCTACAACACGAAAATTTGGGGGAACAGGTCTGGGGCTGGCAATTAGCAAACAGCTAGTCACTATGATGGGTGGTGAAATTTGGGCAGAAAGCAAGCTGGGAAAAGGAAGCTCTTTCTACTTCACCATCACACCAAATAATTTGGCCTCTTACTCGGCTGCAACCGTAACGTCAATTCAATCATTTTCGGATAAACACATTTTAATTGCTCATCCCAATCTAACTAGTCGCCTTGTTTTAAGTCGCCAACTCATTAGCTGGGGTGCAACCGTCGCCTGTGCCAACAATGTTCAGGAGCTCAACACCATTTTAGAACAAAGGCCAGCATTTGATATATTCATTTTGGATTCAACTTTTATGGATCAAAAGCCTGAACTATTTTTTCAAAGGATGCAAACGGCCGTACCCAACCTGCCTATTTTGCTGCTAACACCCTTTGGCAAACCATATCCTATTCCTAAAAGGAACTGTCTAAGCCGGCCATACCACCTCAATGGGCTGCATCAGCAACTTCACGCGCTGCTAGCTACTTTTGAAAAGCACGGCCGTTTAGCTGCCCGAGGCAACAAGCAACCCATGTTCGATGAGCAACTGGGAGCAAACCACCCACTCCGTATTTTGTTGGCCGAAGACAATGTAATCAATCAGAAAGTGCTGCTGCGTATGCTAGAGCGCCTCGGCTACTCGGCAGATTTGGTCAACAATGGGTTAGAGGCAGTTCAGGCACTTGCCCATCAGCAGTACGATCTCATCCTGATGGATATACAGATGCCAGAAATGGACGGCATTCAGGCCACCCGAAAAATACGAGAAACCTGGCCCCCTCATTCACAGCCATACATTGTGGCTGTTACGGCCAACGCGCTAGCTGGCGACCGGGAAACTTATTTAGCCAACGGCATGGATGATTACATCAGCAAGCCAGTGAAAGTGGAAGCGCTAACACAAATTCTACAGTTCACACAGCCTCTAAATGCCCAAGTAGGATAATCTAGTTCTCAGCGGCAGCAGCGGCTTCTGCTGCATCAAACTCCTCTTGCGTCATAAAACGGCCGCCCGTAATCTCGTGGCTTGTCATCTGATAATTACCATTTAGCTGAACTACCGTGCGAATCCGCCGAAAACAGCGATTGTCTACAATGGTTTTATGCCATTCATAGCCGCTACCCGTGTTTTGTAAATCATGCTGCTTGTCGGCACGCACCTTCACGCGGGAACCACAATTGTCGCAAGCCACATAAAAATAGACACCTTGCTTATCCACGTACTTCTTTGGCTCACCGCCACCAAATAATTTTTTTAGGAATCCCATCTTATTTTCTCCTTTTCACTTTTACTACCGCATATTAATTATACTCAACTTTTTTTGCCACAACTTCCCCCTTCACCAGACCTTCCAGACATGCTAAACTTACGTTATGCCCACTGAGCAATTTTGGCAGTCACTGGAAGAAGCAACCAATCCAACCGCTTACAAACCACTCCGCAATCCACGCATTGTCGTTTCTCGGCTGCAATCTCGCTCAGAGATTTATTACGTCATCAAAGAGCCAGAAACAAAATCATATTTGCGCCTGGGTGAAGAGGATTATGCGCTTTGGTGGCAAATGAACGGCCGTAAATCCATTAAAGACCTGCTCTTTTACAGCCTCAAACGCTACAAAACCCTGCCCATTGGTCACCTCAACAGCTTAATTGGTGAATTGAAAGACGGCCGTTTCCTGCAAGCTCCCAACGTGAAAGTGTACGATCAGATCGAAGCTGAACTTGCCGCCCGCACCCCCGCCAGCCGCGGGCAAAAACTGCTGCAAAGCTTCCTCTATACCGAAATCGCCACCTCTGGCCTGGACGATTTCTTTACCCCACTTTACCAACGTCTCAAACCACTCTTTTGGCCCGTCGGCCAAACGTTGCTCTTTTTATTAATATTGGTTGGCGCATTTTTCTTTGGGCTTAGTTATTTTGGCGGCAACTTCAATATCACTGGTAGCGGCATCGGCGTCGTCACCCTCATCATTGCCAACCTGATTGTCATTGGCCTACACGAAATTGCTCATGGCCTGATGACCAAGCACGTCGGACGCGAGCTGGATCGGGGTGGTTTTTTACTCTACTGGGGGCTGCCTGCCTTTTTTGTAGACACCCGCGACACCTGGCTCTCGCCCCGGCTGGATCGCATCAAAGTTTCCTGGGCTGGACCATATTCCGGCCTGATAGTTGGCGGGCTAATGGGTATTTTGCTGATGGCAATTACTGCCTACGACAACGGCTTGCAACAATCCCTGGTGGCTACATTTCTTTTTCAGGTTGGTTTTTTAGCCTACCTCAGCGTGCTTGTAAATTTGAACCCGCTGCTAGAGCTAGATGGCTACTTTATGCTGATGGATTGGCTGGAAATGCCCGGCCTTCGTGACCGCGCCTTCCAATTTTTGCGCCACGAAGCGTGGCCCCGCTTGCGCGAAACAGGCTCGCTCCAAAAATTTTGGCAATCGCTTTCGCGCCCAGAACGCATCTTCTTACTTTTTGGTATCTTGGCGCTGATCTACTCCATATTTGCACTTTGGCTGGCCTTTACTTTTTGGGAAGGATACCTGCGCGGCTTCTTCCTGGGCCTGTGGGACAATGGCCAATGGTGGGGCAAATTAGCTGTGGGGTTAATGACGGCCGTATTTATCCTCCCCGCCCTTTACTATCTCGGTTTGTATGGCTGGAGCCGCATTCAGGCAGGGTTGGAATGGCTAGCCCGCCGCCAGCTACTTGCTCGCACAGATGTGCTCGCCCTGTTGCTTGGCCTGCCCATTATTCTTGGCGCACCACTGGTTTTCTTCCTGCTGAATTGGCTCACGCCCACGCAAATTAACCTGTGGCAGGGCATTTTTACCTGGCTACTGCATATCGGCACGGCGGCGACCCTAATCGGCGTGGCGCGGCAGCTACCTGGGTCTCGCTTTCAGTGGGCAGTATGGGCGTTAACGGCCGTTCCCCTCACCCTTGCCCTCGCCTGGATTAGCCCCAGCACGTTTGGCCGCGATTTGGCCCTCATTGCCACTGCAAGCGCAATTTTTGCCGCAGGCATCGTTGCCTGGTTCACCATCAATCCTGGCTTCCTCGCTGCCAACGACAGGCTGCTGATGGCGCTTTTTGCCCTGCTAGGCATTGGCACCTACACTGGGATGACTTACTTTTTAGGCGTAGAAGATTTGGCGGGAAACGGCCGCTGGCTTGCCACCGCCATCATCTGTTTAGGCACTACGTTGGGTCTGGCACTGATGGCTCCCCTACTCATCAACTTTGCCCGCTCTCGTTTTGCCATCCCCTGGGCGTTGTTCAGCCTTGCCATCCTCATCACCCCCTGGCTGCAGCTTTACCCCCAGCTAGACTTCACCCTCATCACCGTCTGGCTCTACGCTGCCCTGCTCTATTTGCTGCTGGGTACGCTGGCCCAGTTTACCCGCGCCGAAATTGATGAATCCAGCGAACCCGGCATCTTCAGCGAGCGGCAGCGGCTCATTAGCAGCTTCAATCAGTTCATGTATGCCCTTTTCACCAGCTACGAAACCATATTTGGCCAGCGGCGGTTGGGAGTCATCCAAACCCAGATGGCCGCGCTGGGTGCCCTCGACCCCGATGCCACCATTTTGGAGCTTGGGCAGCACGCCCAACGCGCCCTTCTCCTGGCCGTAGACCGCCTTGATGATCTGGCTGGCACCCCCTTCACCCGCAAAGCCGGGCAAGCCGCCTACGACAGCCTCGATTGGCTAGATGCCGAAACGTTGGCCCGCCACGTCCTCGCCGAAACGGAGTGGGGAGCCCAGCTAGCCCAGGGTTTCATCCTGGCCCGCGACAAGCGCAGCGAACTCATCCGCCAGGCAGAAATCTTTGCCGGCTTCGACCAGGATGGCATTGGCGAACTGCTCAAAGTGCTGCGCCGCTGGAAAGCCCGCCCCAACCAAACCATCGCTACCGCTGGACGAGAAGCATCCCATTTTTACCTTATTGAAGAAGGAGAAGTCGGCGTATTGCACGACGGTGTGCAGATGGCAACCTTGTCGGTGGGCGGCTACTTTGGCAATGCGGCTTTGGCAGGCACCGGCGACTACCAGTTTACCTACCGCGCCCTCACCCCAGTTACGGCTCTGGTCATTGACCGTGACAACTTCGATCCGCTGCTTCGTGCCGACACGACACTGGCCCAGCAGGTCAGCTCTGGCGCACAGGCCCGCAGCCTGCTGCGGCAGATGCCGCTCTTCAGCAGCCTCAGTCCGCAGGAACTAGCCTCGGTAGATGCCCGCCTACAGCCACGCCGGGTGGCCACCGCCGAGCAATTTGTGGAGCAAGGCGCACCCCGTAGCCACCTTTACATCATCGCCGAGGGGGAAGTTGAGGTGTTTGTGATAGAAGATGGCACGGAGCGGATCATTGGCAAGCTGGGGCCAGGCGAGCATTTTGGCGAGTACGCCCTCTTTGCCGATACGCCCTACCATGCTAGCGTCCGCGCTCTGGTAGACAGTCGTCTACTGCTGCTGGACGAACCCACCTTTGACAACCTCGTTGCCACCTGCGAGCGAATGACCCATTACGTAGAGCAGATCGGAAGCGGCCGTCTCATCGCCACTCGCCGCCGCGCCACCCCCGCTGCTCTCATTTCGTAAAGTTCATTTTTCACCTTGCCATCCCTGCCGCTTACCCGTAAAATCCCTGCGTCACATACCAACTTTGTAAGTCAATTTTGTAAAATTGACCTACTGCTAGAGGAACCATTCATGGACGCAATTGCAACCAAACGCGCCGAGCAAAAGAAGGCGTTGGAAAATATCAAAAACGGGCTGGCAACCCGCGTTCGCATCATGGCCAACCGGGATTGCTGCCCCGCCTGTCGCGCTGCCGAAGGAGCCTACGAATTTGACGAGACCCCCGAACTTCCCCTGGAGGGTTGTTCCCACCCTGACGGCTGCCGTTGTTTCTATGCCCCTGTGCTAGACATGTTCGGTCCGTAAAAAGCAATTAGGTGATTGTGTAAATAGTGAGCAAATTGCTTAATTACTCAATTACATCTCCCCAAATGTCAGTTCGCCTCAAACATTTCCTCATTCTCTGCCTGCTGGTTTTAGTTGCTTGCGGTGGTGAAGCCGAGTCTGCTCCACCCTTCTTGCCTACCCTGAGCCCACAAGCCCAACTGGGCAAGCAGGTTTTTTCCCGCGATTGTGGTGCCTGCCACAGCACCTCTCAAGACACAATCATCGTTGGCCCTTCACTAGCGGGCATCGCTAGCCTTGCCGAAACACGCGTTGACGGGCAAGATGCTTACACTTACTTGCTCACCTCGGTGATGCAGCCCGAAGCCTATTTGGTGGAAGGGTACGAAAACCTGATGCCAGCCTCCCTTAGCAAGCAGCTCACTGGTGAAGAACTGGATGCTGTCATTGCCTATCTGCAAACCCTCAAATAATTGCTAGGCAAACGGAAGGAGTGATAAGCATGATCCTCCCAAAACGCCGCGACCCTCGGTTCGTGACAATCCGCCGGGGCGGGACCCTAACCGATTCGGATCACCAGCTCCTTGCCCTGTGGGCGGCATTGTGCGCCGAGCATGTACTTACCTTCTTTGAGTCCGTTCAGCCTGAAGATACACGACCGAGGCAAGCGGTTGAACAGACTCGCGCCTGGGTACGTGGCGAGATCACAATGACCCAGGCTCGCAGAGCAGCTTTTCATGCAAACGCCGCAGCCAGAGGCCTGAGTGGATCAGCACGGTATGCTGCGTACGCTGCTGGTCAGGCTGCAGCCGTCGCACACGTCGCAGCGCATGAGCTTGGCGCAGCCGCCTATGCGATCAAGGCCGCTCGCGCTGCTGTGCCGGAAGAGGAGGGTGAAAGCGCAGGGCGCCTCGAATGCCAATGGCAGCGCGACCAGCTTCCGAAGGCGATCCGCGAACTCGTGCTTGATGACCAACGATTGCGGAACCACCTCTGCTGGTCTGTGTTCAACTGCTAAGAGAACAACAGAGAAACAACTCTGCACAACAAACGCATCAAAATATGTAGCAAACTAGACCCACCGGATTTCGTATAAGCGGGGTTCATTCACAACACGTTGGTTATTGGGGGATAATTGCTGGTACAATTCGCTAATAACTAGCAAACTAAAACCATCGGTGAAGAGGAGAATCCCATGTCCACTGCTCTAAAATGGATCGTTCGTATTTTTGGTGTGCTGATTGGCGTGCTGCTGATCATTTTTTTGGTCGCATCTGCCATCCCTGCCAAAGCTGACCCCAATGTTGGGGATAATCACGGTGCGGGCGCCAGCAGCGTGCAGCCGTCGTACACTGGGCTACAGCGGGAATTTCCGGCTTTGAATGAAACGGCCGCAAATCCCACCACCGATGCCAAAGCCGAACTGGGCTATCTGCTCTTCTTCGATCCAATCCTCTCAGAAAACAACGACATTGCCTGCGCCACCTGCCACCAGCCAGATTTGGGCTTTGCGGACGGCCTGGAATTAGCCATTGGTGCCGATGGAACAGTTCTTAGCCGCAACACGCCTGGCTTGTGGAACGTTGGCTACGCGCAAAATCTGTTTTGGGACGGCCGTCTCGACTCTCTCGAAGCCCAATCCGAAATTCCTCTTACCCACCCGGATGAGATGGGGGTGATAGACACGGACGCGCTGGTGGCTGAAGTAGCAGCGATCAGCGACTATGCCACCATGTTCGACGCCGCTTTTGAAGATGGCGTGACGCTGATCAACATCGAAAACGCGCTGGCGGCGTTTCAGCGCACCCTCATCACCAACAACAGCCCGTTCGACCAGTATGCAGCGGGCAACGTGGACGCCCTGACCCCAAGCCAGCGACGCGGCCTGGCGCTGTTCCGCTCTGGCGCGACGCGCTGCTTTGAGTGTCACACCGCCCCCACCTTTGCCAATGACACCTTCCGCGTGGTGGGTGTGCCAAGTGAGGATCCAGGACGTGCTGCCATCTCGGAAGATGGCGCAACGGGCGCGTTCAAGGTGCCATCACTGCGGAACATTGCCCTGACGGCCCCATACATGCACAACGGCTCACTAGAAACATTGGAGGATGTGGTTGATTTTTACGCCGACGGCGGCGGCCGCCTGCACGGGCAAGAAAATGTGGACGTTTTTGTGCAAGGATTTGACCTGACGGACCAGGAACGGCTCGATTTGGTGGCCTTCCTGTATGCCCTGACGGATGAGAGTGGGATACCTGCTGTACCAACGGCCGTTCCCTCCGGCCTCCCGGTCATTTCTCCAACTGAAAACCCGGCACGCGCTGAGGTAGCGGCGCATAACGTAGGTGGCAATACAGGCATTGATTTAGGTGACCGTGAACCGATGACAATTGTGGTGCAGGAAGGGGAAAGTGTGCAAACGGCCGTCGATCGCGCCCGCCCTGGTGACATCATCGAAATACCCTACGGCATCTACCACGAGCGCGTCGTCGTAGATATCAACAACATCACCCTGCGCGGCATCCCCAACGAGGCGGGCGAGTGGCCCATTTTTGACGGCGAAGGCAAACTTACTGAAGCCGTCATCGCCTCTGGCAATAACTTCACCGTGGGCAACCTACACGTTCGCAACTACACGGATAATGGCGTTCTGGTGGAGGGCGTCACTGGCGTACACTTCCACGATATTTTTGCCGAAAACGTGGGTACCTACGGCGTTTACCCTGTTCGTAGCACCGACGTGCTGATTGAGCGCGTGGAAGTCACCGGCGTGGACGATGCAGGCGTGTATGCTGGGCAGTGCGAAAACGTCATCGTGCGCGACAGCGTGGTGTATGGCAACGTGCTGGGCATCGAGCTAGAAAACACCATCAATGGCGAAATTTACAGCAACCACGCTTACGATAACACCGTTGGCATCTTTGTGGTGCTACTGCCCCAACTCACCTCTAAAATTTCGGCCAACACTCTCGTCTACGACAACATCGTGGAAGACAACAACCATGAAAACTTCGCGCCGCCCGGAGCCATTGCTGGCATTGCCCCCTCCGGCGTGGGCATTCTGCTACTAGCCACAGACAATGCCGAGGTATACAACAACGAAATTCGCAACAACAAAACCACGGGCGTGGCCGTCTTTAGCCTCACTAGCACAGGGGCGTTTGACACCAACGAAGTAGACGTTGGCCCATTACCCGAAAATAATTGGGTACACGACAACATCTACGAAAACAACGGCTACGATGCTGACCCGTTCGTGCGTGATTTGGGGATTCCTACGGCCGATATTTTGTGGGACGGTACGGGCATGAATAATCGCTTCAACGAAGAAAGCGCATCGTCGTTCCCGCCACTGGTACCGGGTGATGGCTGGCCCAGCTTTGTGCAGCGCGGCTACACCAACATTCTCGGCTTTTTGGTCAGCCAGCTCCTCTAAATTTGTTGGCTCATCGGCATAATCTAGACCTCTGAGATTTGTTAAACCTCAGAGGTCTTTCACATTTCAATTGGGAAGGGCTTGATGGATTTGGAGGATGGGTTGGCAAAGTGAGAAAAGGTAGGAAAAATGGACGTTTTCCCCCACCTTCACCGTTTCAAATAATTAGAATGATAGGAAAGCTAGACAGTTTTTAAATATTGGTGGACAAAACTAACGGCCGTTGAACCTTGTCCCACCGCCGAAGCCACCCGCCGGATAGCCCCTTGCCGCACATCACCCACTGCAAAAATGCCTGGCACATTGGTCTCCAGCAAAAAGGGGTCTCGTTTCAGCCGCCAGTTTTGAGGGCGACGGCCGTTACGCGTTAAATCTGATCCAGTCAAAATGAAGCCCACCCGATTTCGCTCCACAATATTGGCAACAAAATCCGTATGCGGTTTGGCACCAATAAAAGCAAAAAGAGCTGCGGCCGATACAGTTTCTGTTTCACCCGTGTCGTTATTTTGGATAACCAGCGCTTCAAGCCGATCCGCGCCTTTTACCTCAATGACACTCGTCCGCACGCAGACTTCAATATTTTCTGTGCTATCGATCTGATCCACTAAATATTGCGACATCCCCTTATTCAAAGCACTGCCGCGCACGAGCATCGTCACCTTACTGGCATAACGAGAGAAAAACATCGCCCCTTGACCAGCTGAGTTAGCCCCACCGACAACAAAGACATGTTCACCTTTATAATAAGCCGCTTCGGTTATGGCTGCCCCATAATAAACCCCAGCACCCGTGACCGCTTCAATACCGGGAACATCAAGGGTGCGTAACGAAGCACCCGTAGCAATAATAAGTGCCCGACAGTTCAATTCAGTACCATCAGCCAGCGTAACAGACCGATAAGGATCGTTGATACTGATCTGCACAACCTCTTGGGCTGTCAATATCTCCGCTCCCAGGCGGGTGGCCTGGGCGGTGGCTCGGCGTGCCAAGTCAGCCCCGCTTAAGCCTTTGGGGAAGCCCAAATAGTTCTCAATGCGTGAACTAGTACCTGCCTGTCCGCCTGTTGTTTCTTTATCAATTAGCAGGGTATGTAATCCCTCAGAAGCACCGTAAACAGCAGCAGCCAGTCCGGCTGGCCCAGCACCAATAATGATGAGATCATAAAAAGGCTGCGTTGGTTGTGTTTGCAAGCCTACTTTGTCCGCAACGGCCGTAATATCAGGCGCTATTAACATTTGGCCATCAGGAAAAAAGAGAATCGGCAAGCGATGTTGATCTTCATTTACCGTCTCCACCAAGGCCCTAGCCTCGGCGTCCTGCTCAATATCCAGCCATTCATAAGGGATTTGGCTTCGAGCCAAGAAATCTTTAATTCTGTGAGAAGCTGGTGACCATAGCGTCCCCGCTACCCGAATCCCGTCAAAAGGTATCTGAGCCGTCGCCAGCCAATCGCCCAGCAGATCATCCAGAATGGGATAAAGCGTTTGTTCAGGAGGATCCCAAGGCTTCATCAGGTAATGATCCAGCCCAACAGTATTGATCGCGCTAATGGCCGCTTGAGTATCGGCATAAGCAGTAAGCAACACTTTGCGGGCATCAGGATATATTTTCATTGCTTCGGCCAGAAACTCAGTGCCTTCCATGTCCGGCATACGCTGGTCTACCAAAAAGAGGGCAATCTGATCGTTACGCTGTTTAAGCCGCTGCACGGTTGTTAGAGCTGAGGCCGCAGAGGTGGCTTTTACAATGCGATACTCTTTACCATAATAGCGCCTCAAATCACGCTCAATCGCATTGGACACCTGTACTTCATCATCAACAGTCAAAATAATTGGTTTAGCCATGGATCATACCTTATTGTGAATTTCTTCTTTGGTTAGAAAATTAAACCTCAGAGGTTGTTATCAAAATGGATAGGCAGTTTCACTTGAAAACAGGTTTGCCCGGGTTTGGAAGTGACGCTTATTTGTCCTTTATGCTTCTGAACAATAATGTGATGGCTAATATTTAGCCCCAAACCGGTTCCTTCTCCCGGTGGTTTGGTCGTAACAAACGGATCAAAGATGTTTTTCTGAACCTCAGGGGGAATGCCTGGCCCCGTATCTGTAATCTCCACAACGATCCACTCATCTTCCTGATAGGTTTTCAAAACGAGCGTGCCCTGCCCGGCCATTGCGCCAATGGCATTGTCAATAATATTGGTCCAAACTTGGTTAAGCTCGCTGCCAAAGGCCTCAATATCCCGCAACTTTAGGGCATAGTCACGGCGGACTTCAATCCCATCCTTCAGTTTGCTCCGCAAAATGACCAATGTGTCGTTTAACCCCTCGTGAACATTAATCAATTGTCTTGGAGCCTGATCAAGATAACTATATGACTTGAGGGCTTTGACAATTTCAACCATGCGACCAGTTCCCTGTCCAATTTCCTCAAGCAAATTCCGAGTTGTATAAATATGACTCAGTAAAGCGACAACACCCGTAAATTGCTCACCGGCGAAGTGATTGGCTAAACTGGACAACTCTGGAGAACCATAGCCGATATTGACCAGAGCTGGAGCAAATTCCCAAGCCTCCCCCACCCCTTTATCTTCGAGCCAGTTTTCTATTTCATATTCCTGGTCGCTACGAGTGAGAGGGTCTAAAAAGGTCGGTTGCCTAGCGCGCTCATAGATGAGCTGGATATGTGATTCTAAAACCTTAAGCTGCGCTGGCGAAAGGTTCAACTGCCTTAAGCCAAACTCAGCTTGTTCCAGTTCCAAGAGGGTGCTTTGCAAGTGGGTAGCGGCACGTTGTGCAGCCGCAGCAGGATTATTCAACTCATGGGCCACCCCGGCACTGAGTTTACCCAAAGTCGCCAGCTTTTCGTTGTGCCGCAGCATAATTTCTTGTTGTAAATAGGCTTCTTCCAACTCACGATTCTTCTGCATCACTTCGATCAACAAATCCTTCTGTTTTACAAAGTAATTCAATAGAAAAAAAGCAACAGATGAAACTGCACCAATATTTAAAACAAAGAAAAATGTAATAACATTTTCATCAAGAATTTTCGGTCTCAAAAATGAGTCAACAAACCCACTGATAAGGACTAAAGCAACATAAGGCAAAAACCAGTACATTGCTTGCCGGGATTGACCGCCAAGGAGAGCCCCAAGAGGAGCAAGCAAAGCCCATAAGATAACAGCACTACTATTGACAAAACCGCCTAACACGAGCGTTAAAAAAAAGGGTAGCAGCAGAAAAAGCAAAAGCTGGCTAGTGCGGAAAAACGGGAAATCCAGCTTTCTACGTAAGAGGATAAGGTTAACAAATGAAATTAACGAGTAAGATAGAGGAATCGAAGCAGCTAAGGGTTGATCGAGAGAGAGATAGAATAAGCCCCACACGACAGCCATCACACTAATGATGACTGTCGTAACAATGAGGATCGTTTTTTGTAGGCGTATACCTTCGTCATCGTCTGAGGTAACGCCAACACTGGCAAGCAGCGTTACGATTACCCGCCTTAGTTTCAGGCCTTTCATACTGTTTCCTAATTCAGTACCATTAAGTAAACCGCAGAAAGTTTTCGGATGAAAAAGAAGCCATTGCTCTGCGGTTTACTCAGGTAAGCGGCCAAAATCATGGCTCGCTAATTTCAAGAACTTCTTGCCGATTACATATAAGGCAATAATGGGAGTTGAAATTCTGTATGGTACTCTAACAAGGGTGAATTGCCGAGTGGTGGAAGAATTAAATCCCTGCCTCTGGTTCTTCAAAATGGATAGGAAGTTTTACTTGAAAACAGGTTTGTCCAGGCTTGGAGGTAACGCTTATTTGTCCCCTATGCTTCTGAACAATAATGTGGTGGCTAATATTTAGCCCCAAACCGCTTCCCTCACCCGGTGGTTTGGTCGTCACGAACGGATCAAAGATGTTTTCTTGAATCTCCGGAGGAATGCCTGGCCCCGTGTCCGCAATCTCCACAACAATCCACTCATCTTCTTGGTAGGTTTTCAGGATGAGTGTGCCCTGTCCCGTCATTGCGTCAATGGCATTGTCAATAATATTGGTCCAAGCTTGATTAAGCTCGCTGCCAAAGGCATCAATATCCGGCAACTCTGGGGCATAGTCACGACGCACTTCAATCCCATCCTTCAGTTTGCTCTGCAAAATGACCAATGTGTTGTTCAACCCCTCATGAATATCAATTGATTGTATCGGGGCCTGATCAAGGTAACTGTATGATTTTAAGGCTTTGACAATTTCGACAATGCGACCTGTTCCTTGCCCAATTTCCGCAAGCAAATTTCGAGTTTCATAAACGTGACTTAGTAAAGCCACAACCCCTGCAATTTTCCCGTCAGTGAAGACATCTGCTAAATTCGATAAGTTTGGGGAAGTGTAGCCAATGTTTACCAGCGCGGGGGTAAATTCCCAAGCGTCCTCCATCCCTTTCCCTTCGAGCCAACTTTCTATTTCATACTCCCGGTCGCTACGGGTGAGTGGATCTAAAAAGATGGGTTGCCTAACCCGTTCATAGATGCGTTGGGTATGCGATTCTAAAGCCTTAAGTTGCGGCGTAGAAAGGTTCAACTCGCCTACTTCAAATTCAGCTTGTTCCAGCGCCAAGAGCGTACTTTGTAATTGAGCTGCGGCACGTTGGGCGGCAGCAGCCGGATTATTCAGCTCGTGGGCGATCCCAGCACTGAGCTTGCCTAAAGTCGCCAGTTTTTCGTTGTGTCTCAACATGATTTCTTGTTGTAAATAAGCTTCTTCCAACTCACGATTCTTTTGCATTACTTCGATTAGGCGCTGACGCTCCAGACTTTGACCAGCAATTGCCGTGATGAAATTGCCCATTAGGACGGCTAAGAACAACGAGGCCAAAACAACCAAAACGATGAGTAACCAATTTTCTGAGGGGTAGAGAAGGAGATAGAGGAGGAGAAAGCCCAACGTTAGGAAAATCATGATACCGATTGCCCATCGAATGGGGAAGCGGGTGAAGATCATGATGCTGAACATCGCGGTTAGCATCAGGGAAGATCCAGTTATGGCAAGCAGCCCACCCCATAATACGAAACCAATGAGAAAATACAGTAACCCACGTCGAGGTGTATCGTACCACCGCACAACGGGGGTTGTGACGAAAGGGAAATACCAAATAGCCAATAGTGCTGAAAGGATAAAAAAAAGCGGTAACCGCTCAACAGGTGGGTCTCGACGAAATACAAGAACAATTAATATTGCCAGAACAGCATAGGAAGTTAGATGCCAAATCCAATCCCACTGTTCCCATACTTCGCGCTTGGTGTTTGCCTGATTTTCTGTCATGTAATTAGTATAGTCCATAACCACCGAGGTTAATAACTCATGTTACACAGTCCAAGACTACAAAAGTCTTACTCAGTCAGGCAAGTACCTGAAATGCGGCCAAGACTTTTGTAGTCTCCCTAGACGAAGTGCGTAACATCAGTTAATAAATGAAGATAACGCGTAAAGCGGGGGAACCGAAGCGGCTACATGTTACGCACACCTTCAGTGCCAGAGCCGCCGTGGTGCGGCAAGCGGGCTAACGAGTTGTTAGGCTGCCAAGTGTTGGGTGTTTGATTACAGAGAACGCCTCATAAGTAACGGCGCACTCGATGCCGATATTCGATATATTCATCTCCAAATTGATTCTCAAGGAACCGCTCCTCCTTGGGAATATCAGCAAAGTGCGTGACAAGAATGACCAATACAAGGAGAGCAAGAATCCAAACAGAGTTTGCCACTAAAGCGATCCCCACATAAATGAGTGTCCAAGCGAACATCATTGGATTACGACTTCGAGCATAAGGCCCGGAGGTAACGAGCTTCTGTGGAGATTCAATATCAACATGTCCCGCCGCAATGACAGACCAGATAACAATTCCAATACCTGTCGCGGCAATCACCAAACCAAGGATGTTCCCGACTCGCGGGTCATTGAAAATTGGTCGCGGAACCGACACTTGGAGCATAGTGCCAAGAATTAGTCCGGCAAGGTGCTGTATCGGAATTGGGACATTTCCCCATTTCCACTTCATTTCTCCACAACTTCCTTTGCACCATTCATTTTGTGCCTCCACAAGTAAGATGAAGAAAGTATAGGGCAATTGGCTTTGTGGCATCATCTAGCTCCTGATGGATTTTGCTATCCAACTTTTGATGGATAAGGATAAGGAACAAGGGGTTTATGGAGTAGAAGTGCGAAAAGGTACTTAAAAAAAACAAGCCAAAATCCGCATGTTTTCGCTAAAAACGGCCGTTCCCCACCCGGAACGGCCGTTTCGCAAACAATCTAAATCTCTACTTCACCGGCATGTAAATCGCCATTCCCTCCCCTGTTTTCAAATCAAACTCATCGCCATAATATTCAAGGTCTGGGCCGTCTGCTTTTTCATAGCCAGATTTGGCAAACCAGGTGTCAAAAATGTATTGGTAAGTTTGGCCAATCGTCTTGAGGGTGCAGGAGAAGACCGCATATTTTTGCTCCGGCACGTCCCAGCGTTCCATGCCATCGGGCAAACTGGTTACCTCTGATACATCGTAGCCAGCCATGTATTTGAAACGGCCGTCTTCATGCATCTCGCCACACACGCCATATGCAATCCCATTTTTGTTGGCAATCTCACCAATGCGTGCGTTTAGCTTGCCCCACACTTGGGGAATCTCCTGGTTTTCATTTTTGCCGAAGTACATCAGGCCAACGGCCGTGAACGCGGGCAGCGTCACAATTTCAGCTTCCATTTCTAGTTGCTCCTTTTGTTGAGAGATGAGGGCTAAGAGGAAATCATCTGCCTGCTCAATGCGGATAAGCCGATCTTCAATCCTTGCCAGCCGAGCCTGTTCTTCATGAATGTGCTGGGCCAATTCGGCATGTTTTAACCGCAACATGCCGCGCAACTCATCCACGCTCAAATCCTCCTGCAAAACTTGGCCAATTTGCTCCAATGTAAAGCCAAAATCCTTCAAAACAACAATCCGGTTAAGTCGCGAAAATTGCTCCCGCGAGTAGTAGCGGTAGCCAGTAAAGCGATCTATCCAGGTTGGCTTAAGCAAGTTGAGCTTTTCGTAATGGCGCAACGTTTTGGCAGTAATTTGCGCTTGTTTGGCAAACTCCCCAATCTTGAGCATTCATCTCTCCTACCGTGAATAAAGTTTGTTCGGGCCAGAACTGCAACTATGATACACCTTGCCCTGAGGGGAGAGTCAAGCGGAAACGGCCGTTACGAAGTGAGCAATCCCAAAGATTGTGCCTTTAGCACTGCCTGGGTACGATCACGGGTATTGGTTTTTTGCAAAATGCTGGAGACGTAATTTTTCACCGTACCCTCAGCCAGAAAAAGCCGGGTGGCAATTTCTGGGTTGCTCAACCCCAGAGCGATGAGCTGTAAAATTTCCAGTTCACGGTCAGAAAGTGGTTCAGGTAAGGCAGTGTCCGATTTCTGGGATGCCATGCCTGCGAATTGGGTTAACACCCGCTGAGCCACGGCCGAACCTAACAAGGCACTGCCACCTGCCACGGCGCGCACGGCCGTTGCTAACTCCTCCCCCGACACATCCTTCAGCAAATACCCTTTGGCACCAGCGCGCAACCCTTCAAAAACGTAGGCGTCGTCATCAAACGTGGTGAGAATGATGATGTTGGCGTCAGGCCAATCTTGGCACAGCCGGGCAGTTGCCTCCACACCGGTCATCACCGGCATCCGAACGTCCATCAGCACCACATCTGGCTGAAGGTCTGCATAGACTTGTATGGCTTTTTGCCCATTGCTGGCCTCACCCACTACCTCGATGTCTGACTCTAGCTCTAACAAAGTACGCAAGCCGTCTCGCATGAGTCGCTGATCATCTACCAAAAGCACGCGAATGGCCTCAGGCATCGGCTGCCTCCACAGTGGGGATGGGTAGCTGCAGCCGAAGCTGCGCCCCGCCTCGCTCTGACGCTCCCAGAGCAAGAAAGCCACCCAACTGCTTGGCCCGCTCTTGCAAGCCCACTAGCCCAAAACGGCCGTCGGTCACCTCTTGCTGAAACCCCTGCCCGTCATCGGCCACAGTGAGCGTCACCTGAGACCCATCGGCAGAAAGAGCAAGCCAGGCTTGCTCGGCGCTAGCGTGCCGCTGCACATTGGTAAGCGACTCTTGGGCAGCTCGGTAGAGCGCCAGCCGATGGGCTTCTGGCAGCAGCGGCAGTTCATTTGGCAGCGTCACATGGACTGGCAGGCCGGTTGCTTCTTGGAATGTTTGCACCAGATGGGTGACGGCCGTTTCCAAAGAGCCATTTAACGAAGGGGATGATTCAGGAGAGCGCAAGGCCGACACAGTTTGCCGCAGTTCTGCCAACGCCTGCTTCAACTGATCGCGCATGGTGCCAATCATGTTGGCAGAACGAGTTGGTTCTGTGGGAATCAGCCGCTGCGCCCCCTCTAGCTGAACCACCGCCACCGTTAGGCGATGCCCCAGCGCATCGTGCATCTCGCGCGCCAGCCGGTTCCGCTCTTCAGCCACTGCCAACTGCTGTGCCTGTGCCGTGTACGCCTGCAACTGATCGTGCGCCTCTTGCAAATCGGCCAGAAGCTGCTGGGTTTGCTGCCGTGCCTCATTGGCCTGGCGCAGTGCTGCACCAAACGTGCCAAAAAAGAGATAGCCCCCCATCATGGCCACAAAATCTATCGCATGGATCACCTCAAACGCGAATACACCCCCCAAAAAGGTAACGACAATAAACACGGCAATCCACACCAGCCCCGGAATGAGCGGTAAAAAGAGCATCGCTTGGGCACTCAACACAAACAGCAAGGTAGACACATTGCTGTTTGCCGATCTGGGAACCAGCCCAGAAAGATACCAAACGATGATAACCTGAATAAGCAAATAAAGATGCAAAAGGGTTGGCCGCTCTTCTAAAAAAGCATAAGCGGTAAGCCCCACAAAAAAGAGACCAAACAAAACCAAAATCCAGGTTCTGTTTGGGTCACCAGTCAAATCGGGCAGCGTCGCCACAAAAACACCTAGCCAGGTGAGGTAAGCTGCTGCGTTAAGCAGCCAAAAGCTATAGTTGGATTGTGCCTTTGTGAGTTTTTTCATAAAAAAAGGAGATTAGAGACTAGAGCTTTTGATCTCCAATCTCTAATCCCCACCACTTATCTGCCTAAATTAGATTATAAACCAGAATGGCCATCTGCCTAATTTACCGTTAACTTTTCAGGCTCGATGCGCTTTTTGGCAGCAACGGCCATTGCTGCCAAAAACACCGCTCCAACCAATCCCCCTAAAACAGTTAGCGTAAGGGCATCTGGCGCAATGAGCGGCTGCGCCCGCTGCGACTGCCACAATAGCAGCAGCACAAAACCCAGGTAGCCCAAACCGCCAATGGCCACTAACGCCGTACGACGTCCCTCAGAAAGCCGAGTGTTAAAACGGCGATTCACAAAAACGCCCAGCAGTGGAATAAGCTGCAGCGCGTGCAGGCCCACAAAGTGCGCGGGGCGCATATCGCCCCCTTCAGTGCTCCAGCCCACAAACGGTAAGCCAGCACCACCATCCGCCACGCCGACGCTGTGTGCGCCAACGACGCTTACCGTTTCGCCAGCCTGCAGCGCAGCCAACTGCTCTGGCGTTGGCTGGGTCATCATGAAGCCCAGAATAGAACCGACGGCCGTTACTAACAAACCCAGCCGCAAGGCCCAGGCAAACGGCCGATTTTCCATCTTTTGCCGCATCAGCAGAACGGCCGTAGCCACATTCATCACCCAAATCACCATCACAAACGTCCCCATCAGCGAGAAGATGGCCGCATTTAGCGGTGTACTCACATTAAAATGGCTAGCCACCCCACGCCCCGCCTGAAAGAAAATACCCGCCAGCTCCACCACCAAACCCAGCGCCGTGAGACCACCAATCCAGCGCACCAAACGCGGATATCCCTTCACAAAGCTCAACATCCAGGCCAGCGTACCGGCATATAAAATTGTGGATATAGCAAACTTCATCGGCTTAATCCAGGCCGGTGCACCCGTAATCAACCGCGAATCGAAGATTGAAAGCACAATTGTTGCCACAAATAAAACCACACTGCCCGCCGCAACCCAGGCTAAAAATCTATCTGTACCAATAATCCGCTGCCACAATGATGCCTGTGACTGCTTTGAATCCATCCAGCTTGTCAATGTATTCATCAGGTTTACCTCCATAATCGTGAACTTGATGCGTTCACCTTAACAGAGGCAGGGTCATATCCATCAGTGCCGGTCGTCACATGACAGTCACATGACCCAGGCTGGGAACAAAATAAGCGCGATTGTCGTTGAGAGTATGGAAATGAAGAAAAGGAGTTTTTGCAATGACACAGACATTCTTTGACCGATGCGTGATTATTTTTGCTTTGCTAATTCTGATTATGGCAGCATTAACCGGCTAAAGGCCGTTCCCGCCACTGCAGCCAATCCCAAAGAAACGCCAAACAGCCAAGAACAATATGTTGAATGTGAATAGCGTATTTGGCAACCGCTCATTACAATTGCAGCATGAATGACAATTTTCGTGCCGACAATTTTGTTCTCTACAAAAATCAGGCTGCCCGCATCACCAACGTAGGTGGTAAAAAAATTAATATTGCGTTGCAGGACGGCACGGCCGTTTCTGTGCGACCTAAAGATGTTGAATTGCTACATCCTGGGCCACTTCGCAATTTTGGCGAACTTGCCCAACCACAGGGTGAACTGCTCACCGCCTGGGAGCTGCTCGCTGGCGAAACCACCAGCCTAGAAGAGTTATCTGAACTGGCCTATGATGATTTTAGCCCCGCCACCGCCTGGGCCATTTGGCAAGCGGTAAACAACGGGCTTCATTTCAGTGGCAACATGCAAGCGATTACCGTACATTCCGCTGAGGAGGTTGCCGCTGAACAAAAAAAACGCGCCGCTAAAGTCGCCGAAGCAGCGGCGTGGGATGCCTTTACCGCGCGATTTCAGCAAAATCAATACACTTTGGAAGACGGCCGTTTCCTCCAAGAAATCGCCGCTGTGGGGATGGGACAACAGGAAAAAAGCCAGGTGCTACGCAATCTGAACCAGAGCGAAACCCCAGAAAATGCTCATGCCCTGCTGCTCAAGCTGGGCTACTGGGACGAAACCGTCAATCCCTACCCGAGCCGCCTCGGCGTGAACACAAGCCAGCCAAACTACACTATCCCTAGCTTGCCCGATGAAGAGCGGCAGGATTTGACCCACCTGACAGCCCTGGCAATTGACGATGCGGGCAGTCGTGATCCGGATGATGCGCTAAGCTGGGAAAACGGCCGTCTCTGGGTACACATCGCCGACGTTGCCGCCCTCATCCCCCCTAATAGCCCCGCCGATTTAGAGGCCCGCGCCCGTGGAGCCAACCTCTACCTGCCAGAAGGCACCATCCACATGCTGCCCGAAGCCGCCACCTCCGCCCTGGCTTTGGGATTAGCAGACACCTCGCCTGCCCTCTCGTTTGGCTTAGACGTGCAGCCCAACGGCACCATCACAAACGTGGAAATTGTGCCAAGCACCGTGCGCGTTATCCGCCTAAGCTATGATGAAGCGCAGGCACGGCTGGACGAATCCCCGTTTCGTGAACTGCTGGAAATTGCCAAAGCGTTTGAAAGGCGACGTATTGCCAACGGCGCGGTGCAAATTGATTTGCCAGAGGTTAAAATTCGGCTGAATGAGGCTGGTGAGGTGGAAATACAGCCGTTGCCCCCCCTCCAAAGCCGTGATCTCGTCCGCGAAGCGATGCTGATGACGGGCGGAGCCGTGGCCCAATTTGCCCAGCAGCACAACATCCCCATCCCCTTCACCACGCAGGATGCCCCCACCGAAATTGTGGAAGGAGATACTCCTTCGGCCAACTTTGCCCGCCGCAAAACGATGACCGCCAGCCAGCCAGGCAACCTGGCCGGACGACACGCTGGATTGGGGCTGGATCAATACGTGCAGGCGACAAGCCCGCTGCGCCGCTACCTGGATTTGGTAGTTCACCAGCAGCTACGCGCCTTTTTGCGCGGCGAATCGCTGCTGGATGACCAAGCGGTGATGGAGCGAGTCGGGGCAGCTTACGCCGTGAGCGGCGATATTCGGTATGCTGAACGGCTATCGAATGGACATTGGACGGCCGTTTACCTACAGCGAAATCCAGAATGGACAGGCGAAGGCATCGTGATTGACCGCAGAGGCAAACGCGACCTGATTTTGTTACCAGAATTGGGCATAGAAACCAGTATCTATCAAAAAGAGCCTACCCCGCTGGATACGCCCGTGCAGGTCAAACTCCACACCATCAACCTGCCCCAACGCGAACCGCACTTTAAATACGCTTGATCAATTTCTGAGCGACTGGAAACAAAACTCTTTTAACATTCTGCATAGTTCAAAATAGAACAATGTTTCGTTAAAAATTTTTCGCTGGGCTTATTCCCGAATGAGCAACATGAGTTCCGCAAGAAATTCATCTCGTTGAAGGCTATAGATAGTGATGGCATCATCAACAGAGTAAAACGGAGCTACCGCGCAACCCACGCAGGCCATGTTGTGTTTTTTGAAGAGAACGGCCGTTTCTGGCCAACGCTCCAATAAATCTGAAATCATTTTCTCAGCAATAAGTTCTGTGGTTATCGTGGAATTTTCCATAGCGCCATCCAATACGGAATCAGGCCAAATCTTCGGCTAATACCACCAGTTCATGTGCCTTGCACAAAATGATGCGCTGCCTTTGGCTAGACACCCACTCTGCCCGCTCCCATTTGCTCAAAATCCGGCTGACGTTGTAAATATTCGTCCCCGTCATCTCTGCCAAATCTTGCCGAGAAAGCGGCATATCAATCAACACCCCACGCTCCGCCTTTTTGCCAAATTGGCGCACCAGGCGCAGCAAAGCGCGGGCAATGCGCTGTTCCACGCGGCGCGTGGCAATGTCTCGGTACCGATCTTGCAGCTTCACAAAGCGCTGGGCAATCATCCCGGTACCGTTTAACGCTAACCGGGGATAGGTGAGCATCAGTTGCTCCATTTGCCCACGCTGCCAGGAAACGGCCGTACAATCCGTCACCGCCTCAGCCGAAAGCGGGTATTCAAGCTGGCTGAGGGCCACAATAATACCCAACCCATCCCCAGGGCTACAAAATCCCACAATCACCTGATCACCCGCTTGGGTCACCTGCGTTAACTTCACCCGCCCAGACGAAATGATGTACATCTTGACTGCATCTTCCCCCTGATGAAAAAAGAAGCGCCCTTTCTCAACACGGCATTGCTGGCTTTGTTCAATAATTGCCAGGCATTCTGCATCGTTTAAGTCGTGCATCAAGGCACAGCGGGAGATGATTTTTTGGGTTGCTTGGGTTACGGCCGTTTCCATCATCCAAATATATCACGTCGTAGCTCAATTTTATAAAATTGACTTACGAATCCTGCTCTTCGTCACAATGCTTGCAGTTCAGCACGGCCCCCAAAAAGTGCTGCCGCCCGCTTTCTGTGAGCACCCAGGGGCGGCTGGTCAGCGGCGGATTGTGCCGCACATGCTGGCCATGGCCGCAGGCCAAATCGGCCACCCAATCACCCACCTTATCTTTATGAAAGCCAACTATCTTTTGCTGCATTTCACACAAATTGTAGCCGCAATTTCTTACTGCGCCCGCGCGGAAAGAATCCGCGGCTACTCCTCAAACGCATCTCGCTCTGGATTATACAGCAACCCCACAACGCCATCTTCCGGCACTGTGACTGTATCAGCAAACACCGTGCGCCATTCTGTCTCATCATCCATCAACCAAATCGTAACGTCGTGCTCTCCTGGTTCCCCCCACCACGATTCAAGGCCATAGATAGCACCTTCGCCGCGTAAGCCTCGCGCTTCGTAGCTCTCTTCAATGATAATCTTGCCATCCACCGCCACCCGCAGGCGCACCGGCAGCCGCTCGCCGCCCAGCACCTGCGCCGGGTCTACATTTTCTGGCAGCTTTTCCAAAATGTCTGTTGACAGATCACCGGCATCAATGACTACCTCGCCACCGTGGTTGATGACCACCCGAATTTGGCCTGAGGCCGGTGCGCTGGTTGCCGTGAGTGGCGTTAGCCAAATCGCCCCCAGGAAAGTAACAAACAGAATCACCAAACCCACCAGTGAGTGGCGCAAAAAAGCAAATCGGGAGAGAGTGGATACGGCCGTTCCCCCACCAACCATCGTCACCACCTGCCCAGCAGAACTGCCTTCGTCGCCATTGCCGAGCATTTGCCGCCAAAGCGCCAACACCTGCTGGCGGCTGCCAGGAGCCAGCTCCCAAAAATGAACATTCCCCTTCCGCAAAGTGCGCCGCCGCTTGAGCCGATTGGCAATCCAGCTTGGCCCTTCGTGGTATGAGCAATCATGCGCCGGACAGCTCACTACAATGGCTCCTGCCCCACCCGCTTCAATCGTTTCGGCAGCCCAGTTGGGATGCAACATCCCGGTGCAAGGCACCACGCAGGTGATTACCGGGCGCGGCTGATCTTGATCGTCTGACCAGCTGCCCACGTTGATGCGCGGCGGCAGCTTGGCTTGCAGCAAGGGAATGGCTCCGCCAATCGTTAAATCTGCTTCGGCCAATGGCTTGGGTTTGGCCAGCGGTGGCAGCGTACCCAGCGCATCGTGCCGTTCGCAGGCGTACACGGCAATGGCCGCTTCCCCGTCTGCCTGCGCCAGGCCCAGCGTGCGCTGCAAATCTTGCCGGATAACGCCGGAGTGCAGCCGATCTAGCTCGATGGCTTTATCGGGGCAAGACCCCACGCAGATGCCACAGCCGGTGCAAAGCGACGGTTTTACCACCGCCAGCATGGTGAACTCGGTGTCGTCATTCCGCTCCACCATCTCGATGGCGGTGTAGGGGCATTCGTGGGCGCAGGCGCTACAGCCGGTGCAATTTTGGTCAATCACAACTGCCGGGCCGTCATGCCGAGCCGGGAATAGCCATGGAAAGGCAATAACACCTATGAGAATGAGTACGGCCGTTCCCCAAAACCAACCGTCCCCCAACCGCTCTGCCAATGGCAAAAAGCCCAAATACCACCAATCCAGCGGTGCTTGCTGCACAATGACGTTCACATCGGCCGGAAGCGCCAACTTGAGTGGCCACCACAGCGCCAGCGCGGTTAAAACCAACACCGTCGCAATCATCAGCCAGCGAGGCGCCCAGTAACTGGCCCGCGCCATCCGCAACAGATGGACGATGATGCCAATGATGAGCAATATCGGCAGGAAAATATGCAGGAACAGAACAATCACAAACAGTGAGAAAGTGGCTGACTCAAGTTGACCGCCAAAAAATGTGTAGGCAAATGGGCCTTGCAGCAGTTGGATAAAATATTCAGTTAACCACTGGGCAGGTTGATCCCAAATGAGCCAGTAACCCATCAGGCCAATAATCCAAAACAGCACCAGCAATATCCAGCCAGAGAGCCAGGCCAGCCAGCGGCTCCCCCAAAAGCGGTCGCTAAAAAATGTTTTCAGCGCGTGCAGGATGGAAACAACAATCAAAGCGTCGGAAGCATAGCGGTGAACGGTACGCATGAGCGACCCTAGCCAGGTGGCCGACATGCCCGCCACGCTGGCGTAGGCGCGGTCTACGCCGGGGCGGTAAAACACGGTGAGGTATAGCCCAGTGATGGTTAGCACGATGAGTAAAAAGATGGCCAGCGTACCCAAATGGTAGAGGGGATTGTACGGCCGTATCCGTTCATTCACCGTACCAAACCGATTGATCGCCCGCTCCAGCCAGGCCGTGCCGCGTTCCAAGGCCCGCAGCAGGCGGCGTCGGGGATAAATTGAAGGTTGTTTAGCCATGTGATATTGCTTTTGTTGATAAATTGATTGAAGGAGGCATCTCCGGGGCTTCCTGTTCAGCTTGAACGGAGGCAAGGGGAAATTTACGCAAGCGCAGGGCATTGCCCGTAACAATCGCGCTGCTGAGAACCATCAAAAGCGCGGCCAAAGCTGGCTGCAAATGCCCGGTGATGGCCAGGCCAATCCCCACCACATTGTAAACAAAGGCCCAAACCAAATTTTGCTTCACGGTTTGCATAGTGCGCCGAGCCAGTTGAATGAGCCAAGGAACGGCCGTTAAATTATGCTGAATCAAAATGGCATCGGCGGCTTCTTGAGCCACATCGGTACCCTGGCTGACGGCAATGCCTACCCCCGCTGCCGCCAATGCTGGCCCATCGTTGATGCCATCACCCACCATCAGCGACCCCGGGCCCACGGCTTCTAACCAGGCCACCTTATCTGCCGGGGTTTGGGCAGCATGAACAGAGACGCCCAACTGCTGCTGCCAGCGGTGTCCGGCCATCTCACCATCTCCGGTTAGCACCGAAATTTCCAGGCCCAGCGACCGCAACATTTGCAAGGTAACGGCCGTTTCTGGCCGCAGCTGTTCCCCTAACCCCACAATTCCCTGGACTTCACCTGCCCACCCTGCGTAAATCACCATCAACCCTTGCGCCTGCCAATGCAGGGCCATCGTAGCCAGGCGTGGCGAAAGGGACAAGTTGACCGCCATCATTAAACGCTGGCTACCCACCCACATGGGCATGTCGTTGACCAGAGCAGTAACGCCCTTGCCGGGCAAGGCACGGAACGCAGTAACAGTTGGCAACTCCCCAACATAGGCGGCACCCGCCACAATGGATTGGGCGATGGGATGTTCTGATTTGGCCTCAACGGCCGTTACCCACGCCAAAAATTGATCGCGCACCACGCCGTCTACCGCCACATCGGCCAACTGCAATGGTCGTTGCGTCAGCGTCCCCGTTTTGTCAAAGAAGACGTGGTTCACCTGCGCCAACTGCTCCAGCACGCCAGTTTGGCGCAAAATAATGCCCAACTCCGAGGCACGACCCAGACTTAGCCACAAAGAAAGCGGCGTGGCAATGCCCAGCGCACAGGGGCAGGCAATGAGCAGCACCGACAAAGCGTGAATCAGTCCGGTTTCAAAACCAACTTGGGTAGACCAGTAAATAAAGGTGAGGGTAGCTAAGAAAACGGCCGTTGGCACCATAAGTCCCGCCACTTTATCTGCCAAACGCTCAACCGGAGCCCGTTGCCACAATGCCTGATGCAGCAATCGCCCAATTTGCCCCACCATCGTCTCGGCCCCCGTCGCCGAGGCAATCACCTCAAAAGAGCCATCCAAATTGACGGTTCCCGCTAAAACGCGATCCCCGGCCTGCCGCAAAACAGCTTCCGGCTCGCCTGTAAGCAGGCTCTCATCCACATCCCCCTCGCCCACAGCCACAATACCATCGACAGGGAAGCGTTCACCGGGGCGCACCAGCACCCTGGCACCAGGCGGCAGCGCATCGGCCGCCACCTGTTCTTCTCCGTCTGCCGTTAGCCAGGTAGCCAGCGGCGGCATCCGCTGCCAAAGCTGCTGCACGGCTTCATTGCTCACCTTGTGCGCCCACATCTCCAGCCAGCGGCCAATGGCCACCAAAAAAAGCAGGACAGCGGCGGTATCAAAATAGATGCCACCCTGTCCTACAATAAAGTTACGCAAGGATAAAATAAAGGCAGAAAATGCGCCGACGGCAATGAGCGTGTGGGTATTCGGCCGGCCGCGCAGCAGCCCCGCCAGCCCCGCTCGTAAGATGGGCAAGCCCAGGATCAGCACCGTGGGAACGCTCATGATCAAAATCATGATCTCAAAAATATGCGCCAGCCATTCCGTGTCTGGTGAGGCACGACCTGTCCATTGGCGGAAGTAAAGCATAAAGCTCAACACCATAATGTGCATCGTCAAAACGCCGCTAATGAGCAGCCGATTCCAGTGGGATTCTTCTTCATCACTGGCGGATTTGCCTTCTGGCCAAGCGTTGTAGCCTAGCTGCCGCACCCGCCGCACAATGCGTTTGGGCGTCACGCGCCCCGGATCGTAGCTGATGCGGGCTTCGCGCTGCAAAAAGCTCACGTCGGCCTCGGCCACGCCCGGTGTGCGGCTCAACCGCTCCCGAATGAGCCAGGCGCAGGAGGGGCACCACAAGCCGCCCAGGGAGAATACGCCTGTCTCCACTTCCCCGCCCTCAATTTCAACCCCAGGCAAAATGGGCTCCGCCTCGCGCAGCAAGCTGCTCACTTCTCGGCACGATGGGCAACAAAAGGTTTCACCGTTTTCGCCCAAAATTGGATGCCAGGCAGGTAAACCGCACAGGTCGCAGGCGATGGCGTCGGCTACCATATCATCACGCTGCCCAAATGGAGATGGCTCACCCAGCCCCACATCGCCAAACCGCGCAGGCTCATCTGCACGCCAAACAGCACCACTGCCACCGCTCCGATGGTGCGTAGGTGGGGAACGGCCGTTTGCCAATTTGGTCGCCGCGCCAGCAGCCCCATCCCCCAGGTTAGCGGCAACGTGCCCACGCCAAATGCCAGCATGGTTAGCCCCCCCAACAAAGGCGAACCAGCGACAGCCGCAGCCAGCAGCGCCGCCAGCACCAGCCCGCAAGGCAAAAATCCCCAAGCAATCCCCAGCCCAAAGGCGGTTATAACCCCAGCTTGTTCCGTGCTTTGTTTTGGCTGAATCGTCAGGCGGCGCATCAAACGCCCCCAAGCACGGGTGACGCGTACCAACAGCAGTTCTGGCGAGGGCACTCGTCCCAACATTGCCAAAGCGATGTAAAAAGCGAGAACGGCCGTAAGCAAAGCCAGCCCACCCTGCCAAACATTCAACCCTGGCAAGAGCGTGGCCGCAGAAACATCAGAATCATGATGCGAATGCGCCATTTGCTCCCCACCCATGCCCATTATCAAACCCTGACCAACCCAACCAGCCAAGCCACCCAAAATGCCATAACTGCAAATGCGACCTAGCTGAACCAACAGCCAGCGCCAGCCTTGCGTTACACCACGTCTCGCTAGCAACACAGACACCCCGCCACACATCGTGGCGCAATGCCCCAAACTGCCAGTTAAACCTAGTACAAAAACAGCAACCATTTTTACCGTTTCATGTAGGGGCTAGGCAGGTGGGGCAAATTTGTGCAAAGCAAATCAACTTGTCACCACCTGCCTCGCCCTTACTAATTGATCATCCAAGTACGACCCAGCAGCCACCAGTTGCTAAAGTAGTAAATGACAAAGAACATCAAGAAACCAAACACCAAAACCACCGTGCCTTTGGGAGCAATCTTACCTGTTGCTTCTTTTCCATTGGCCGGAATCGCATCGTCTACCAGCGGATTTTCCTGGCTCATAACCAACGTCAGGCGGCGAGCTTCTTGCCGCTTACCCGTCAATACTGAAGTCAAAACAACAGTCAGGTACATCACGCCGCCAACAATGGCGATAATTGCCCCAATACCCATAATGCCTAGCATAAATTCGGCCGTGCTAGGAATAAAAGCCTTAAACGTTGATGAAGCAAACGTGATGTCCCAATGGCGACGCGGCACACCCTGCAAGCCGCTGGCAATCATGCCGATGGAAACCAGCAGCATCCCGAAACCAAACACATAAGGCTGGCGAGATGCCCAACTCTTCAGCTTTAGCTCGCGTCGGAAAATTAGCGGAATCAAGTAATAGGTAAGCCCCATAAAAGCTAACGTGGTACCAGAAACCACTGTGGCGTGGAAATGACCCGGCAGGCGCATGGTGTTATGCGCCAGCATATTGACCTGTTCGGTACCAATCGTCACGCCCGTAACGCCGCCAATCCAGCCAAACAGCACCATTGAAATAACCAAGGCCGAGAATCCTGGTTCGCGCCAGGGTGCTTTACGAATCCATTCAAACAAGCTCTTAGTGTATCCTTTACGTCGCTGTGCCGCCTCGACTGCGCCGGGAATGGAGAAGGCATGAATGAGGCTACCCAAAACCGCCAAATACATGGCGTACGAGGTGTTGGTCACCTTCCAAAGGAAGCTATAGCCAGGATCAGTTAGCAGGTGATGGGCAGAGCCGAGGTTGATAAACAAGACGTAGAGAATAAATGCCAACCGTGACAGCTTTTCGTTTAGAGGTACGGCACCAACGGTAATGGCTGCCAGAGCGTACCAAATGGCAACCATTGCCGCCAAATTGATTTGCTGTGCTGGGTGGCCAAAGCCCCAAAACAGGTTGCGGTAGTAGCCTGGGTCAAGCGGTGGAATCCAATCTAATGACCAAAGCAGCGCAGGTACAAAGGCCAACGCGCCAGACAGCAGCGTGTAAACGGCAATGATAGCCGCAGCAATGAGTCCATAAGTTACCAAGGGAGCAGAGCCTTCATAGCGGCGTTCTCGCTTGGCAGTGATGACCGTAGCAAAAAAGAGTATGACGGCAATGAGCGCGCCCACAGCAAAAAGCACAATGCCCAAATAAAAGAGCGGATGTGCCTTCAGGGGAACGTAAGCGGTAAACATCACGTCAGCTTCGCCAAGCATAACCATGATGTTGGTCATAAGTGCGCCGCCCGCCATAAGGATAAAGGCTGCCCAGCCAATTTTGGGCTGCACCAGGCGGGCGTTTAGCATCACCGCGCTGCCAAAGTAGAGGCCAGCCACTTCAAAAAAGACAATCCAGCAAACGAGCATATCGAAGCCGTGTGCGGTTAAGATGCGGTAGAACCAGACGGGGTTTAGCAGGTGAATGGCCTGCCAACGGGTAAGTGCCAACAGCAAGGCAAACAAACCGCCGATTGCCAAAAAGACAACGGCCGCAACCGCATTGGCAATAATTAACTTCTCGGCGGCTAAATCAACTTTGAGGGCAGTGACAGGACACGTACGAAAGTTTGCATCATCCTGTGGTTGGGGTACAGCAATGGTCGCCATTGTTTCTTCCTCCTTGCAAAATAATTTTGCCTCAGAGATCACAGAGAAAAGAGAGAAATCTGTCGCGCAAAGCGTGCTATCTGCGAAATCTGTTAATTTTTAATGATGTCGAGATTGGGTTCATGCCATCTCATTACTCATTAACGATGATCTTGCCCACCATCAGGTGATGGCCGATGGCGCAAAATTCGTTACACACAACTGAAAATTCCCCAGTTTGGGTTGGGGTGATGGTGGCAATGTAGTCATAGCCCGGCAAAACTTGCAAATTCAAATTCACTGGCTGCAAAGAAAACCCATGCTGCACGTCTAATGAAGAGAGATGCAATCGGTACGTTTCGCCTTCTTCAAGCTGCAAAACTGGATACCATTGCCACTGCCGAGCTAAATAATAAACATCGCTGCCGGGTGGCGGCGCAACAACAGGGATGCCGTTTTCTGTACCAACTTCATATTGGGCAACCATTTCCTGGACCTTTTCTTCGAAGGCTTCTGGGGTGGTGCTTAAGGTTTCGGCGGGAACGTTTTGACGGCCGTAAAAGTACCAAATCGGCATCATCGCTGTTAATAAAATACACCAGAAGAACGCGATGATAAGCCAGCTTCTTTCATAACGGTGGAGGGGTTTCCACCAGGTTCGCTCAGGGGCAAGCATAATAAATTCCTCCTTTGGAGTCGTGGCTAGTGGTTAGCGGCTAGTGTAAGCCACCAGCAACCACCTGCAATGTGGCAAATGTGATGGTGGGGTATTAGCGGAACAGTTCCCAAAGACCCCAAGCGTTGTAGACTAAACCGGAAATAGCAATTGAAAGTGCCAGCAGCAGGAAAATTTTGTCAAACCAAATTTGACCTTTAGGGATCTCTTGGCTTTCTGCTTCCTGGTCTTTGGGGATGTCGTGATTCTCTTCCATATCCTTCACCTCCAGAAGTTTGTTGGGGACACAAATAGTGCGTGCAGGATAATGGTAAGGGAAACGGCCGTACAATTCTTTGCAATTGTGCAAATTGTGGGCTTTCTACCGCCGAAAACGACGCCGACGCCGTGAGGTTACGGCCGTTTCCACTTCATGATGTTTCGGCACGGGAGGTAACGGCTGGTTTGTTTTTAAGCCAGCCCGGATAAGGCGACGCATTTCGGCATCTAGCTTGGAATCAGTTTGGATGGGGGTGTAGGCGGCGAGGCGTTGGGTAACGGCCGTTTTCGCCCGCTCCTGCAATGTTGGAGAACCCGCCTTCTGCCAATTCTCACGATTCATTCGATCAATGACCCCACCTGGCAAATAAAGTGATCGGGGCCAATGGGCCAGCGTGTGTTCAGCCGTGATGAGGTGTTCCTCGGCCAAAAGCTGGCGCACTAAATCTACCGTCGGCAAATCCCCTTGCACTTTCATTTCCCGCACAAAATGGAGCGCCTGGCCGCATAGATCATTGTCTACCACCAACTTTTCTAGGCTAAAAACCAGCACATAGTCCAGCATTCCCGGCCCCGACACGGAATTTATGCCAGCCAACGCCGCCAGCAGCGCACTGCCAAATGTTTCTGCCCCGGCCTGGGCATCCAGAAACTTGCCGTCGCTCAGGGCCATGTACGCCTGGGTGGGGAGGCTGAGGTGCTTGGCAACGGCCGTATACGCCACGTCCAAATGCAAGGCTTCGATGGCCACCATCGGCGAGGTAGCCGCTTTCATGTGAAATGTTGCCGGTGCGCCGCCAAACAGCACTGGTGCACCCGGCTTCACAATTTGAGCCATCGTTAACCCCGCCAACACATCGGCCGTATGGAACACGGTTGCCCCCACCAACGTCACCGGAGCGATAAGCCCCATCAGCGTGACGGGGACAATCTCAACGGGAATGCCCGCTTCTACGCAATCCAGCAAGTTTTGGCAAGAATCTTCCCCGTAGCGGAAGTTACCCGTCGCCGTGATGGTAAATATTGACAGGGGACGCGCCGCCAAATCAGCCTGATCTTGTCGGAAGAGCCTCATCATTTCCGCCATGCGCGGCACGCCACGCTCCGTAAATGCACCGGAAACCACGGGCTTGTGCGAATTGGTAAGACAAAGATAGAGGCGCCATGCGTCAGAAACGGCCGCTTCAATATCGTCGTTGGTAGAGAAGGCGGTGGCCAGGTAGGCAATATGTTCCAAACCGTCGGCCAGGCGCACGTATTCCGCGAAATCGGCCGTATTAGCCAACCGCGTTTCACCCGTGCGGCGATCCAGCACCTTGAGACCGCTGGAACCAGGTACAAAATGCACGCTGTCTCCGCCCAGCTCCGCGTGAGGGTTTCCTTCGCGGTCATACAGCGTAAATGAAGACGGCGTGGCTTCAATGGCCCACTCCACCACATCGGCAGGGAACAAAATGCGCTCGCCCGCAGCATCCAGCTTCAAACCATAATCGAGCAGCCGCTGGCGCAGCACTGGGCCGCGCACCTCAATGCCAATTTCGCTTAAAATGCGCTTGGCTTCGTCCAAAATCTGGGTGATAAGTTCAGGGGAAACAACGCTCAAGCTTGGGCGCATAATTACCTCTCCATAATCAGTCCTTCGAAATGGAGGAGTGAGCATCCTCTCTTCGATCTACTGACAATGCTTACTAAACGTCAAAGTGGGGCAAGTTTAGAGGGGTTTTTCCCTTTGGTCGAAATGACAGGCGTAGGACGCTTGTGGCTGTGCAGGAACAGCCGTTTCCGCTACCATTACCCACATGAGCAAAGTAACAACAGAAGCTTACGTCGAGGGCGTGCTGGCGGGCAACCGGGTGATGCTGGCCCGTACAATTACGCTGGTAGAAAGCAATGCCCAGCGCCACTTTGAACAGGCGCAGGCGGTTTTGAGCCACTTGCTGCCTCACACCGGCCAATCGCTCCGGGTCGGCGTAACCGGCGTGCCGGGGGCAGGTAAATCTACCCTCATTGAAACGTTGGGGCTAAAGTTAGTGCAGGCAGGGCACAAGGTAGCAGTTTTGGCTGTGGATCCTACCAGTTCCATCACCAAAGGCTCCATCTTGGGAGACAAAACCCGGATGGAGATGCTAACGCGAGAGGAGAATGCGTTTGTACGGCCGTCTCCAACTGGCGGCATGTTGGGTGGGGTGGCCCGCAAAACGCGGGAGTCCATTCTGGTGTGTGAAGCGGCGGGCTACGACGTGATTTTGGTGGAAACGGTGGGCACCGGACAAAGCGAAATTACGGTGCGCTCGATGGTAGATTTTTTCCTGCTGCTGCTGGTTCCCGGCGCTGGCGACGAACTGCAAGGGATCAAAAAAGGGGTGGTGGAGATTGCCGACGCGATATTGATCAACAAGGCCGATGGGGAAAACAAGGTGCGAGCTGAGGCAGCACGGACTGAGTACAATCGCGCCTTGCATTACCTGACACCCGCCATAGAAGGCTGGCGGCCGCGTGCCTACACCGCCTCTGCCCTGGAAGATGCAGGTATTGACAAGATTTGGTCGGCGATTGAGTCGTTCCAGGAGAAAATGACCGAGTCCGGGGCGTGGCAAGCCCGGCGCAAGGCCCAGCTGCAGGAGTGGCTACACACAGTTATTGCCGAGCAGCTCAAGCAAAGTTTTTATGCCCAGCCTACCGTGCAGGCTGCACTGCCGGATTTGGAAACGGCCGTGCGCCAGGGCAAACTCCCCCCAACCACCGCTGCATTGCAACTGCTGCAAATTTATAAAACGAATCAGTAGCAACAAAAAGGCCAAGCTAATAAGCTTGACCTCCATCTTCAGTTTGTGATTTGATTAGAAGTGAAATTATCCCCAGCCGCGACCGCCGCCGTAGTTATCACGATTGCCACCGCCACGGTAACCTCCACCGCCGCGTCGGCCACCGCCCCCGCGATTTTCGCGTGGTCGTGCTTCATTGACGCGCAAAGCACGGCCGTTAAAGTCGTGTCCATCTAATGCTTCAATAGCCGCCTCAGCCTCCGCATCTGCCATTTCTACAAAGCAAAAGCCACGAAAACGACCTGTGTCTCGATCATTGATCATCGCCAAAGAGTCTACGTTGCCAAATGGCGTAAACAAATCATACACTTCATCTTCGCTTGCCGAAAACGGTAAATTTCCTACATAAATTTTCTTGGACAAAGGTTTATCTCCTATACTATTTCCACTCTGTAACACAGGAACCTGGCACGCATGGAATGCTAATATTGTTGCGAATTATCCCCTGTTTATTTCCTTTGTCCAACAGATCGATTTTCAGCTTCATGGTTTTCCAAAAGTCTACATTATTAGCCGGTGGGACGCGGATAAATCATTTGTTTTCCGCGTCATCCGCGCTAGTCTGCGTCCTAAAATTGCGACAATTGAAAACCTTGTTGTTTCCTCAAATTTAGCCGCAAAATTCGCTCCCAACCTTGTTTTCTGGTAAAAGTGGGGCATGAGCATTACAGATTTGAGCCTGCGGCTCTACCGCAAAACAATCAAGCGATTTCGTTCCGCACACGTAGCCACCCACTGGCTGATGACCCACGGCGCGATACCAGTTTTAGAGAAAACCCGCCACTTTCGCACTATGCCAGATGATCCTTTCTGGTTTCGACTAGAGCTGCTCACCAATCGCCATGAGACGGAAACAGTTGCCCAGCTAGACAGGCTGGCTGCGCCTGGCATGACAATGCTGGACATTGGCGCACATGTTGGTTACTACTCTCGTCGCTACGCGAAGATTTTGGGGGAGAACGGCCGTATCTTTGCCTTTGAACCCCACCCCCGCACTTTTGCCACTCTGCAACACAATGTGAAACATCTGCCGCAGGTAACAGCCGTAAACCTGGCCCTGGCTGAACACGAAGGCACCGCCGAGCTGCACGACTACTTGATGATGTCTGCCAGCGGCTCATTGCATTACGATGAGGCAATGGTGGCTTTGCAAAAGGCCCAAACCCACGAAACCGACATCGCCCCTCGCATTGGGCAAACCTTTGCCGCTCAAACTTTCACTGTTCGTACCACACCCGTAGATGATTTTTTGGCCGCACAGGAGGTCGAGCGGGTAGATTTGGTGAAGATGGACATCGAAGGGGCAGAAATTGGGGCTTTGCGCGGGATGCGGCAAACAATTGCCAACTCCCCTAACCTGAAGCTCATCATGGAGTACAACCCCCAGGCACTGAAAGCCTTTGGGCATGATCCCGTCGCTGCATTGCAAGAAATCCAGTCTTTTGGCTTTGCCAAAGTGGAGGCAATTGAGTCAAACTGCCGTTTAACCAACCTCACCCATCAGCCAGATCATCTGCAAACCCTCACCAACCATCTCATGCAAAATATGGGAGTCATCAACCTGCTCTTGCAAAAATAGAAGTATTGCGTATTGCGTAAAAATCGAGGCAGAACGGAATACGCTATACGCAATATGCCGTTAAAGGTGCTTCTTAAAGTAATCAGCAATTTGCTCTTCCATATAAAGACGGCCGTCTGCTTTGCGCGGCATGTGCCGTTCATCTGGGAATAGCAGCAAATCGTATCGCTTTCTTGCTGCAATCAGGCCGTTGATAAGCCGTGCCGTGTGGCGAAAATGCACATTTTCATCAATGAGGCCATGCACCAACAGCAGTTTACCTTCAATTTTGTCTAGATGGTGCATCACACTGCTTACTTCATACCCGTCTGGATTTTGCTGAGGCAAGCCCATGTACCGCTCCGTGTAGCCCGTGTCGTAGCCATCCCAATGAGTCACGGGCGCGCCCGCCACTGCCATCTGAAACGCATCGCCCGCTTTGGCCAAACAGAGCGCCGCCATGTAACCACCATAGCTCCAGCCGTAAATGCCCACCCGCTTGGGGTCTGCTAGCCCTTGCGCCACCAGCCAGCACACGCCATCTACCTGGTCGGTCACTTCTACGCTACCCATGTTGTGTTTGATAGGGGCTTCAAAGGCCAAACCGCGCCGAGCACTGCCCTGATTATCCAATTTGAAAACCAAAAAGCCGCGACTGGCTAAATATTGAGCGCGCATATCCACCGTCAGGAGCCAGCCGTTTGTGACGCGCTGGGCGTGTGGCCCGCCATACACGCTCACGATCGTCGGGAATGGCCCATTGCCAAAACTGGTCGGCGGGCGGTAAATGGCTCCGTATAGCAGCACCCCATCCCGGTTTTGCAGGGTGCTAATTTCTGGCGTGGGCAGGTTATGCCGCCCAATCCGATCATCTGGCTGGTTGAAGATGGTTTTGTGCAAACGGCCGTCCGCCAACGAGCGCAGCACAATTTTCGGAGCCACGTTAACTGCCTGCTGCACATCCACAAAGCGATTGTGCTTGATGTCTAGCATCACGCTGTGCATCCCCGGCTCTGGCGTGAGTCGTTCTGGCTCGCCGCCCAGCAGCGACACGCGATACAGATGGCTTTCGGTTGGCGATTCTTTGGTCGCCATGAAGTAGGCCGTTTGGTTCTTCACGTCCACGCCGGCCAAGCTGTCTACTTGCCAATTGCCGGAGGTTAACGGCCGTATCTCCTGCCCATCCCCATCATATAAATACAAATGTTGGAAGCCCGTCCGCTCTGAGGCCCAAATGAAGCCACTGCCCCGGCTTTCTGGCAGGTTTTTGAGCGGGCGAAAGATGTTATGCAGGTTAATCCAAACATCGCTGGTTTCACGCAGAAGCAGTCGTTTTTCGCCCGTGGCCAGCTCAAATTCAAGCAAATCTAGCTGGCTTTGCTCGCGGTTGAGAATTTGGGCAGTGAGACGGTCGTTTGGCAGCCAGTTCACCCGTGCCAAATAAATGTCCTCATTATCACCCAAATCTAGCCACTGCACTGCGCCACTAGTGTAGCTCACCACGCCCAGGCGCACCTTCGCATTGGGCATTCCTGCAAACGGATAGCGATGATCTTCCTGCGCCGCCTCGCCAACGGCGTCTTTGCCCTGGTGCATAATGCGATACACAGGGATGTGCGCCTTATCCACTTCCACAAACGCCAACGTTTGGCTATCTGGCGACCACCAGTAGCCGCGCCGACGGCCCAACTCCTCCTGAGCAATGTATTCGGCCAGACCGTTGGTTTTGCCCGTGCCGCGCACCCCGCTGGTAATTTGCTGCGGCTCGCCACCAGTAGCAAGCATCACGTACAGCTCTGCATCTTGCACAAAGGAAACCCACTGGCCATCAGGTGAGAAGCGGGCATCTTGAATGGGTTTAGCGGGATTGGTGAGCAACGGCCGTAACGCTTCCCCTTCTCCCTCAAAAATGTACAGGCCGTCAGGCTGCGGGATGAGCATGTGGCCCGTTTTGGGCGACCATTGATACTGGGTGATGCCCAATTCACGCTGGCGCAACCGCTCGCGCCGCAGCTTCTCCTCCAGCGACAAATTTTCCTCGCTGCCGCTCTCTGCCGATGGCGCAATGAGCAAGCGAGACGTACCGCTCTCCAAATCGTAAGCATAAAGCTGCCGCACCAGGCCACCCTCTGGGCTAAAGAGGTAGGTGAGGGAACGGCCGTCTGGCGCAAACTTGAGCGAACCAGGCATGTTCATACCAGGCAGAGGGAACTGCACAATATCATTTAATTCAATGTTGGGATGAGAGGGCATACGTCCAAAGTCTCCTTCAAAAGTAGAGCATATTTCGTATTACGTAGAAGATGACGGAATACGAAACGCGCAATACGATTTTCATTCATGCACCGACAAATTGTAACGAAGAAGCAAAATAAATGCAGAATCGAACTGTGGGCAGCGGAGTGCTATAATTCGCCAGGATTTGTATTTTTGTTCACGGAGGAACACATTCATGCCTTTTCAATTTCGCCAGCTTGCCATCCCAGAAGTCATCTCAGTGGAGCCACAGCTTTTTGGTGACTCACGCGGCTTTTTTATGGAGACGTACCAATTTGAAATATTTGCTGCCAATGGCATCGCAGCCAGCTTTGTGCAGGATAATCATTCTCGTTCAGCAAAAGGGGTACTGCGCGGGCTGCATTACCAAAAAGAGCCACACGCCCAGGGCAAGCTGCTCAAGGTGGTCATTGGTGAAATTTTCGATGTTGCGGTAGATATTCGGCGCAGTTCGCCCACGTTTGGGCAATGGGTTGGGGAGATTTTGTCGGCAGAAAACGGCCGTCTCCTCTACGTTCCCCCCGGTTTTGCCCACGGCTTCTGTGTTCTCAGCGAAACGGCCGATCTCATGTACAAAACCACCGACTACTACCACCCGGCAAGCGAGAAAGGTATCATGTGGAACGATCCCCAAATCGGCATTGCGTGGCCTATCTCCAACCCGCTTCTCTCAGCCAGAGACCAAAAACTGCCCACCTTGGCAGAAGCAGATTTCAATTTTGTGTACGATGGTGGGGTCTAGGCGAGCTCCACAAGCACAGAGGCAGCGACATTTCGACCAATTACTTTGGCTTCATCGTTAATTACTAGTGTCATTGGCCCGTCAAAGGGGGCGACGGTTTGAATGGTAACGGCCGTTCCCGGCACAAGCCCCATATCAGCCAAATAACGCAGCAGTTCACTATTTTCATCATCTATGATGCGGCGCACCCACACTGTCTGCCCAGACGGAACCGTAGAGAGCTTCTCAACCGCAACAGTCGTCATGCTACCATCTTTGGCCGGAATGGGATCACCATGTGGATCAAACTCAGGGTAATTCAAAGCGGCCGCAATACGCTCTTCCAGCTTTTCACTAATTACATGCTCCAAAATATCTGCCTGCTCATGCACCTCATCCCAGGAAAAGCCAAGCGCTTCAATCAAATATAGTTCAATGAGCCGATGGTGCCGAATAACCTCCAACGCCAACTTTTCACCAGAAGGCGTGAGGGTAACACCATAATGCTTCTCATAATTCACCATCTTTAACTTTGCCAGCCGCTTGATCATGCTCGTAGCAGAAGCCGGTTTTACATCCCGCGCGTCGGCAATACGCGATGTTGATACTGGCGACTCATCTTGAGCCAGCATGTAAATGGTTTTGAGGTAATCTTCAATTGCCTGATGGTTCAGGTTGTGCCGCTGCCGCGAACTACCATCTGGCAAGGATTCAATTTCTGGCATAAGGCATCCTAAAATTGCACCAAATACAAATTCAAGGCAATCTAACACAGTGAAAACAGGCTGTCAAGATTCGTTACGTTGCTTTATACGCTACTGCGTCTGGCAGAATTCTTTAACGTTTACATAACATCTGCAATCAAGTTTAAGCTGAAGTACAAAACCAGGAATTTGCCAGCAAAAGAAACGCATAGTTATTTTTTAGCTAATGCACAAAAATACATTTTCCACTGCCGCTTTTTTGCTAAGTTCTTGCAACCAACGGTGCAAAATATGGGAATTCGCACCGAATTCTGAGGAGCCAATCCCACATATATGGGGTCATTCGCTCGCTGCACGGTATATCTTGGTTAGCATAGCCGTTGTCAAGATTCAAACCTTAAAAATTGTTTTTTTTAAGGTTTTTAAAGTCTAAAAATCTCTAAGCTTTTAAGGGAAAATTTGCAAATTTCCATTGCATCACAGCTAGCCATCTGTTAGAATGATTACGCCGTTGCACAATAATCTGCATAACAAAACTAGCACAAAATTGAGGTCAAGAGGGATCATCAATAATTTTTTTGCCCCATAAAACGAGGAGCCAATTAACGGGGCAAAGATAGTTGCTAGCAACAACTTCTGGGTTGAGGGACTTCTAAGCATAACCCACAAACTGTGTCTAACGGCCAGTAATAATTTCTCGCAATTGATCTGTTAGCTGAGGCGTACGGCCGTTTCTGTCCGCACGCCTGTTGACCGCAAAATTGCTGGCATAAACTTCCGTATGGTACACATTATGATTCCTGAGAACGCATGGAAAGCAACCCTGGGTGAGCTAGAACTCCAGATGACCAAAGCAACTTTTAATACTTGGTTGAAGGATACCTGCTTGTTACGCTACAGTGACAATCTTTACGTTGTGGGTGTGCGTAACGCTTATGCTAAAGATTGGCTGGAAAATCGGTTGCGCGACACCATTCTCCGCACGCTCTCAGCGATTGTAGATGCCCCGGTCGAAATTCAATTTATGGTTTGGACAGATGAAGTGCCTTTGGAAACAGTAATTGAAGAGGCTGCTGAATACCCCCAACCCCAGCCAGCTTTGAATGGGACAAGTATGGGGGAAACGGCCGTAAAAACCCAAAAGTCTCCCCCTTCAACCAACGGCAATAGCCTCACCCGCCGCTTCACGTTTGGCAACTTTGTGGTTGGGTCCAGCAACCGGCTAGCCCACGCAGCCGCACTTTCTGTGGCAGAACATCCTGGACAAACATACAACCCACTCTTCATTTACGGCGGCGTAGGGCTTGGCAAAACCCATCTACTACATGCCATTGGCCACAAATGCCAGCAAGAAGGTCTTTCTGTTTGCTACATTCCCTCAGAAACATTCACCAACGATCTGGTGCAATCCATTCGCAACAAGCAAATGGAACAATTCCGTGAGCGGTATCGCACCCCGGATGTGCTGCTCATTGATGATATTCAGTTCATTGCTGGTAAAGAAAGTACCCAGGAAGAACTGTTCCACACCTTTAACGAACTGCACAGCCAGGGCAAGCAGGTTGTCATCTCAAGCGACCGCGCCCCGAAAGCGATGGCCACGCTAGAAGAACGGCTGCAATCTCGCTTTGAGTGGGGGCTGATGGCTGATATTCAAATGCCAGACATTGAAACGCGTAAAGCGATTTTACAAACGAAAGCAGAGGCGAACGGTCTCGTTGTTCCTGACGAACTGATGGATTTTATTGCCCAGCAAGTGCGCCACAGCATCCGCGAATTGGAAGGGGCGTTCAACAAAGTGATGGCCTATGCCCATCTGTCTGGCGGTCGGGTCAATATGGAACTGGTCAATATGGCTCTGGCTGACTTGATGCACCGCCCCGAAAAATTAACGGTGGAGCACGTCTTTGAAGCCGTCTGTAAATATTACAACGTCACCAATGATGATCTGATTGGCGCCAGCCGCAAGAAAACAATTGCTTACCCCCGCCAAATGGCAATGTATCTAGCCCGTACAGAAACCAATGCCTCACTCCCCCAAATTGGTGAAAAGTTGGGCAATCGTGACCACACAACTGTGCTTTACGGCTATGAAAAAATCGCTACCCTCATTGATGCAGATTCCCAAATTCGCCGCGACTGCATGGAAATTAAATCATCTATGTATGGCGCACCTGTTGCCTAAACAAGATTGCCTGAGGCCTGTCTAATCTTTTTAATCAAGTCGGGTCTCGCCACGCCTCTTTACCCCCGTTTCAATCGATCGTAAAATTTAAGCAAAGTCAAACAAAACCGTTTGCCAGACATGTTCGGCAACATTTTTTAGGGAGTTACTATGCAACAATCACTTGGATTTGACGTTTACCTGAACAGTTCTTATGACGAGGCCATTACGGCCGTTACTGCTGAATTACAAAAAGAAGGGTTTGGCGTTCTCACGGAAATTGATGTGAAAGCGACATTGAAGAAGAAGCTAGATGTTGATTTTCGGCCATACAAAATTCTGGGTGCCTGCAACCCTACCCTGGCCCACCAAGCATTGAGTCTGGTACCAGAAGTCGGCCTGTTGCTGCCATGCAATGTGACGGTGGCTCAAGAGGAAGACGGCCGTATTCACATCAGCATCATCAACCCCCAGCAAATGCTGGGCGTGGTTGAGCACCCAGACTTAGAAGCCATTGCCTGTGATGCAGAAGAGCGTCTGAAGCGCGTTGCCGCAGCATTGTCGTAACCGGTTATCAGTAATCAGTTTCATTCACCGATTACTGGTGGTTGTGTACCCAACTATGATCGTCCGCCACGACAACTTTCCTTCACAATTTATTCCCGCGCGGCACGTACACGTTTGGCTACTTGACAATTATGAACAGCAGCCAAATTCACGGTACAGCGTGCTGTACATGCACGATGGGCAAAATCTATTCAGCCCAGAGACAGCAACCGATGGGCAGACATGGGGCGTGGCTGAAGCATTGCAGACATTAATCGCATCAAATGAAGTGCGTCCAACGATCATTGTGGGCATCTTTAATCACAAGAATCGGTGGGAGGAGTACTGTCCAGAACGGCCGTTAACCCACTCAAACGCTAAAAATCTGTGGCAGAAATTCCGATCATTCTTCGCAGTGCCCATCCGCTCAGACAACTATCTCAGATTTCTAATCGAAGAGCTAAAGCCATTTATCGATCACACCTACCGTACCAAACCAGAGAGGGAAGAAACGTTCATTATGGGGTCCAGCATGGGCGGGCTGATTTCGCTTTATGCGCTGTGTGAATATCCGCAGGTTTTTGCGGGTGCGGGCTGTCTCTCCACTCATTGGCCAGCCGTAGAGGGCATCATTTTACCGTACCTGGAAGAGGCGCTGCCCCCACCCGGCCAACACAAAATCTACTTTGATTACGGTACAAAGACGCTGGATGCACTTTATGAACCGTTGCAAAAGCCAGTGGATACGCTCATGGTGCAAAAAGGCTATCAACCAAATGTTGATTGGCTTACGCGCCGCTTTGGGGGAGCCGAACACAATGAACCCGCCTGGCGCGCCCGCGTCCACATTCCCCTCACCTTCCTTTTGAAAAACAGTTAGCCATAGAGAACACAGAGGGAAAAGAGAAAATCTCAAAAAGCTCTGTGTTCTCTGTGGCCAATAATCTAAGCCCGTTCGATGGAGAGCCGCTTTTTGCGGACGCGGTAGTTGCCTGTTTTGTCTAGCACTTGCTGGGCAAACTGTTCTGGCACGTCTACTAATGTGCGATCATCCTGAATGTGAATGGCACCAATAGTGGAACCGGGAATATCGGCATGGAAGGCAATGGTTCCAACAACATCGTTTACCCGCAAGCCATCTACTTTGCCTGCGCTGAGGCTCATGCGAACCATGCCGCGCTCATGGGAACGATGACTGGCGTTCTCGCCTCGGCCGTTGCTTGAAGACTGTTTTTTGTTTTTGTGGGTACGGCCGTTTCCAAACTTCCCCCTTCTCCCTCGACGAGACGGTTCCGCAACCACCTCACTGATGCGGGCAATGGGCCGCTGCTTTTCCTCGGCGCGAGCTAACTTGAGTGCAACGGCCGCAATCTCCAGCAAGTCATGACCATCTTTAGCCAGTTCTGCGACCAGCTCGCGCTCGCGGGCGCAGCGACCCCGCCGCAGCCAAACTGACATCTTCTCCAGCAGCTCCGCCTCCCGTCGATTTTGAATATCTTCGATGGTTGGCAACGCTATCTGGGTGACTTTTTGCTTGGTGTACTGCTCAATTTTACGCAGTCGCCACTGTTCTTTTGGCGTTACCAAAGACAAAGCGATGCCCGTTCGCCCAGCACGCCCCGTTCGCCCCACGCGATGCACATAAATTTCAGAATCCTGCGGTAAATCAAAGTTGAATACATGGGAAATGTCGTCAATGTCCAGGCCGCGTGCTGCCACGTCTGTCGCCACCAGCACCTTGATCTGGTTTTTGCGGAAGCGGTTGAGCACCTGTTCGCGTGCTTGCTGACTCAAATCGCCGTTGAGCGCTTCGGCAGGAAAGCCACGCACGCTAAGTTCGTTCGCCAATTCGGCCGTGCCCAGACGTGTGCGGGCAAAAATCAACGCGCTGCTGATCGGCTCCATTTCAAATAATCGCGTCAGTGCAGCTAGCTTATCCTTCTCATTGACCAGGTAAGCCCGCTGCTCAATGGCCGCTACGGTACGCTGGGAACGCTCAATGCTGATCGCTTCTGGTTCGGTCATGTATTTGTCGGCCAAGTGGCGAATTTGGCGGGGCAACGTGGCGGAAAAGAGGGCAGTCTGCCGCTCGGCAGGTGTGGCTTCCAAAATCGCTTCAATATCTTCGATAAAGCCCATACTGAGCATCTCGTCCGCCTCATCCAACACGATGGTTTGCACTTGGCTTAGATCTAGCTTGTTACTTTTGAGCAAATCGAGGAGGCGACCCGGCGTGCCGACGACCACATCTACCCCACGCTGCAATGCCCCTATTTGCGGACCGTAGGCCGTGCCGCCGTACACTGCCAGCACGGAAATTTGTCGGAAACGACCGTAAATCTCCATCGCCTCTGCCACCTGCAACCCAAGCTCACGGGTGGGTGCTAAAACCAACGCCTGCACGGGGCCAAGTCCGGGGGTGATGTTGTGTAAAATGGGGAGGGCAAAAGCGGCCGTTTTGCCAGTGCCCGTCTGCGCCTGGCCTAAAATATCTTTACCAGTCAGCATCACGGGAACGACGCCTGCTTGAATGGGGGTTGGCGAGGTATAACCACGCTCGGCTACAGCCTGCACCAGCTGCGGATGCAGGCTTAAATCATTAAATTCGGTTGTCATGACATGCTCCTAAATATTGGCCACAGAGAACACAGAGGATTTAGAGAAAATTTCTCTTTTATCTCTGTGCCCTCTGTGGCAAAAAAGGCTTTGAGTCGTCCACTGTGCGGCTGTGACCTTGCGGTTTATCAGCCAAAATCCTGCCCACAGCCTGCTCGTACCCAATAACCAATCAAATTCAGAGCGTGTCTGTGGCAAAAAAGAACCCGACTACATGTGTCGGGCCACCACCTGGAATTTCCAAAACATCTTGTTGATAAATTGCCGGGCTTGCCCCGACCGGGCGGAAGTCTACCACGAACCTGGCAAATGCACGAATAAAATTTGCACGATTCACATGCTTCTGGATAATAGATTCATCTTCAAACGAGGTTGGCCAATGACAGACTGAGTTTTCCCAAATGTTCTTCTTAATTATTGAATTTTCCGCTTGCGGAATATCGTTAGCTGGCACCTTGTTGGCTAGCTCTGGGTAAACTCATGTTAACGGCACACAATCTCTCAAAAGCCTACGGGCTTTCCCCCATTCTCAAAAATATCACCTTCTCCATCAACGCTGGCGAGCGTGTGGGGCTTATTGGCCCCAACGGCTGTGGCAAAAGCACGCTCATGCGCCTGCTCATTGGGCAGGAGCGGCCAGATAGCGGCGGCATCACGCTCAACCCACCGAACTTGCGAATTGGCTATCTGGCACAGGGCTTCTTGCAGGATGAAAATCAGACGCTCGGCGAATTGCTACACGAAGTCGCGGGTGATCCTGATGCGCTGGAAGCTGAATTGGGCAATCTTGCTCTGGCTTTGGCAGAAAATCCAGATCAAGCAGCGGTGCAGGTTGCTTATGATGCAACCTTGGATAAATTGGCGCGGGCGGATTACGGCCGTATCCAACCCCTCCTCGCCACCTTTCAACTCGACCATCTCGACCCTGATTTGCCAGTCCGCAGCCTCAGTGGCGGCCAAAAAACGCGCCTTGCCCTCGTTCTCATCCTGCTAGATGAACCCCAACTGCTCCTGCTAGACGAGCCGACCAACCACCTGGACATTGGCATGTTGGAATGGCTAGAAGTATGGTTACGCGGGTTCAATGGCGGCGTCCTCATCGTCTCCCACGACCGCGCCTTTTTAGACCAAACCGTCACCCGCATCCTCAATCTCAATCCGCACAGCCACGCCATCCGCGAATACCCCGGCAACTATAGCGACTACCTGCGCCAATACCTCACCGAGCAGGAAAAACATCTGTCTGCCTGGAAAGACCAGCAGTACGAAATCCGCCGCATGAAGCAAGATATCCAACGCACCTTCGAGCAAGCCCGCTCTGTAGAGCGCACCACCACACCTCGACAGCCCAACGTGCGTCGCCTCGCCAAAAAAGTGGCGCAAAAAGCCAAATCCCGCGAGAAAAAGCTGGAACGCTACCTGGAATCCGACGAGCGTGTGGAAAAGCCGCTACGTAGCTGGCAAATGAAGCTTGATTTGGACGAAGCCCCCCACTTAGGCAAAGATGTCCTCTTTTTGGAAGATTTGGCCGTTGGCTATCTCGGCCACGCGCCACTGCTTACCCAAATCAACCAGCAAGCGCAGGCAGGCGACCGCATCATCCTAACAGGCGTGAACGGCAGCGGTAAAACCACCTTACTACGAACCATCGCCAGACAGCTTACGCCGCTAGCCGGGCAGGTGCGGCTGGGGCAAAGCGTCCAGCTTGGCTACATGGCGCAGGAGCAAGAACTTCTCGATCCAGGCAAGACGCCACTGAGCACTATTCAGGCCGTCGCCCCACTAAATGAGACAGACGCACGCTCCTTTTTGCACTACTTTTTGTTCACGGGGGATGATTCATTACGGTCCAACGGCCAACTGAGCTACGGTGAGCGGGCGCGGCTGGCTTTGGCACGATTGGTGGCCTCTGGCTGCAACTTTTTGCTGCTGGATGAACCCACTAACCACCTGGACATCCCCTCCCGCACTATGTTCGAGGAAGCGCTCAGCCAGTTCGAAGGCACCATCCTTGCCGTCGTCCACGACCGCTACTTCATCGAGCAGTTCGCTACCAAAATCTGGTTGGTTGAAAATCAGCAACTGGAATTGATCTACATATAAGAGTTAATGGTTGAAATGGTTGATAATGTGCAACACGGCCGTTTCCGGATCATCCGCATACGAAAGCAAAGTCATGTCACGGTCTCGCACATATTCCGGCGAGTAAAAGGTTTGCACCGTTTGCCGCCAGAGGTCGCCCAGCAGCACCAACGGCTGGGTAGGCACCTCGCCTACTTGCAAAAAGCTCCAGGCCAGCGTCATCTCAGACAACGTGCCGATGCCGCCGGGCAGCACAATCATGCCGTCGCTTTGCGTCACCAGATGCAGCAGCCGATCGCGCAGTGTGGGGTAGCGAATTTCCTCTTCCACCCAGCGATTTGGCCCCAGGGGCCGAAAATGTTCAATCTGGTCACACGTTACCCCGATGACATGCCCACCCGCTTCAGATGCACCTTGGGAAACGGCCGTCATCGTTCCCGAATAGCCGCCTGTGGCCACAGCAAACCCCGCTTCCGCCAACAGCTTGCCCACCAGACGAGCCTCCTCATACGCCGTGCTGCCCGCCTGCGGTGCAGAGCTGCCAAAAACGGAAATCGTATGTCGGGTCATTTAGATTCCTTTTCTGTTTGCAAGTATGTAAGTTCGCATTTTTACTTGCCCACTTGCACACCTACCTCAAAAACTGCCTCGCAATCGCCTGCACCTCAGCCTGCTTCTCGATCATCGGTGCGTGGCCGCATTCAGGCACAATGTGGGTTTGGCTATTGGGAAATTGTCCAGCCAGCACCTCCGCATCGCTGGGCGGCACCACGCCGTCATTTTCGCCCCAGATCAGGCAAATTTCGTGGTGGAGGTTTTTGAGGAACGGCCGTAAATCATGAAACGCCGACGCCTTCAACACATCCGCCGACTGCCGCGCCAATTCATAATCCGCCAGCCGCCTATCCCACACCGAATCATCAATTGAATCTGGATTGTAAAATGGCGTCTTGATTTGCCGCCGCACCCAGATTTTGGATTGCGAAACGGCCGATCCCAAATCAATCAGCCCCAGCCCCACCCCAATGCGCTTCACGAATTCAGGGTAGCCGCCAGATGACAGCACCGCCGGGGCTAAAAGCAACAGCTTTTCTACCTGCTCCGGATAATCTCTGGCATAAGTCACCGCCAGCGTGCCGCCAAATGAATGTCCCAGCAGCACCACCGACGGCAAATGGAGCGCCTCACAAAACGCTGCCAGCCACTCCACCAAATGCGGAAAATTGTACGGTGTGGTTGAGGCGGTGTAGCCAAAGCCGGGAATGTCTGGCGCAATCAGCCAATGTTCATCTGCCAACTCGTGCATCATCTCACGGAAGCTGTCGGCAGAGGTAGACATACCGTGCAGCATAATGATGGGACGGCCGTTTCGCTCGCCAATCTCATAATAACTGGTGTGAATGCCGAGGGCATCTGTCTCAAATCGGGGAACTTGAGGGTAAGGATAGTTGGACATAGACAGAATCTTATCAAACTTGGTCAGATTCGGAAAAAGAAGATAATTTTGCCAAAGAGTTCACAGAGGATGCTCTTTAATTTTGGCAACAAATTAGGGCGAATTACCGCGAAAGATTCGAGATAATTCGCTGCCTTAAAATCAAAAATCACACAAGAGAATGGCTGATTTTCAACTAAATCCATACACACCCACCAAATGGCTGCGGGGTGGCCATGGACAAACCATCTTTGGGCGGCTGGTGCGACGCAAAGATGGCATCATCTTTCATCGTCGTCGCCTGGATACGCCAGATGGCGACTTTATTGACATTGATTTCCCAGAGGTAGCAGGCCATTTGCTGCCAGAGGATGCGCCGCTGGTGTTGTTGCTGCACGGGTTGGAGGGCAACGCCCGGCGCGGCTACGCTTGCGAAACGTACCGCCGTCTGGCAAAGCTGGGCATTCGCAGCGTTGGCATCAACTACCGCTCGTGCAGTGGCGAGATGAATCGCAAAGCTCGCTTTTACCATTCCGGCGCAACGGATGATGTCGCTTTTGTGCTGGAAACGCTGGCAAACTGGTTCCCCAACAGTAGGCGGGGGCTAATTGGCTTCTCGCTGGGGGCAAACCAAACGCTAAAGTTTTTGGGGGAACGGGGTGTAGGGGTCAAAGATTGGGTGGAAACGGCCGTTGCCGTCTCCCCACCCTTCGATATGAAAAGCAGCTCCGCTTTGATGGAGCGAGGATTTTCCCGCTTTTACACCCGCTACTTTCTACATTCTCTACACGAAAAAGTGAGGGCAAAAGCTGATTCGCTGGCTCCGGTGGTGGATTTAGACAAAGTGCTGGCTGCCAAAACGTTCCGCGAATTTGATCATTACGGTACCGCTCCGTTAGCCGGTTTTCTCGGCGCCGATGATTATTACGAGAAGTGCAGCACCGCCCAATTTTTGCCCCACATTCAGGTGCCCACGCTGCTGCTACGCGCTCTAGACGATCCCCTTTTTGAGCCAGACGATGTGCCTTACGACACAATCGCGGCTAATCCTTGCCTCACGGCAGGCATTACCGCGCAGGGCGGGCATTTGGGCTTTGTAGAGGGACAACCCGGCAACCTCAACTGCTGGGCTGAACAAGAAGCCGCTCGCTTTTTAGCCGCTCACCTATTACCGTAGGGGCAGCCGCATCACCAGTTCGCCATGATCTTCTTTGCCCGTGTATTCAAAGCCCAACTTTTCGTAAAACGGCCCAGGATTGCCGGGCAGCTCTTTGACATGGCTAACCAACAGTTCTTTAGCGTCGGGACGCGTTTTGACGTACTCGACGAGATGATCTACAGCTTTACGGCCGTATCCCATCCCCTGAAACTCCTCAGCCACCATTAGCCGCCACAAAAAGTAGACCGGCTCCTCCGGATCGTCAAACAACATGATGAACCCCACCGGTGTCTCATCTGCATAAATGCCCCGGAACCACGCCTTTTCTTCAAAATGAGCCTGGGCAATGGAAACCGCATTGTTGGCCACCATCTCTTCCTGTGGTTTAGATACCTTCATGTTGAGAAACGGCCGTAACGTCTCCTTCGTAATTTCTCGCAAAGAAACGGCCGCATCCCGTCCCGGTTTTTTTTCTGCCTCTTTTGTCATATCAAATTCCTCTGAAACCTTGTCACCCGTTCACCCCTTCCTCCCGCACCTTTTACTCCTCTTTCACCACCAGTACCAATACACTCTGTTATGCTATAATTTGCTTCTTAACTTTAGATGCTTTTTCCTGCACCAGCAGGTTTTTACCATACCCATGACGTTGTTACCACAGATTATCCAGCTTCTAACTGAATCCCCCGGCAACATTGTCTATCACTTGGTGACGCTTTTTGCTCTTCAGACGGTGCTAGGGATTACTTTGAGCCAGTGGCGGCGCAACAGACAAGACAAAACGGCCGTTCGCACCGCCCTCGCCGCTGCTTTCCTCATCGCTGGCCGATTGATCATCATGATCGCCAGCTTGCTCATCATCAACAACGACGTCTCCTCCATAGTGATTTTGCCGCTTCTGGAGCAGACGATTAACACGGTAGCGGCCGTTTTCCTCCTCTGGGCCTTCATACCTTCCCCACAAAAGCTGCCGCGCCTTGGACACATTTTGCTGCTGCTGGCTCTGTTGATGATCGGCATCATGGGCTTGTCGTTTGCCCAAGCGTGGGCTGCCCAAGTTGCCGATGCCCCCGTGCCAAACCAACTACCCTACAACGGTACGCCACAAGCCACCATTTGGGGGCTGGTGCAGATTGTGTTGCTGGCAGTTGGCTTGATTGTGACCTTGGTGAACGGCTGTCTCCGCCCCACCTTCCGCCCCTTCATTTTAGGCTTGCTGCTGCTGACCCACCTGGCCCACTTCTGGAACTACCCTGAACTCATCCCCTCCGGCACCGACATTCCCTACTGGATTCGCCTCGGCTACCTGGCTGCGCTGCCGCTGTGGGCCATCATGACCTATCGCGAATCGCTCGCCCCGCTGGTGGCTTTGCAGCTAAACACCCTGCCTGCCCACCAACAGCTAAACCGCTCGCTGGCTCTCGCTGCTAATGTCATCGAGACAGACAACCGTCGCAGCCGCCTGCAAACTGCCGCCGAGATGACTGCCCGCCTCACCGATGCTGCCTTTGTGGGCATCGGCCTAAAGCCCGACGAAGCACCAGACACCATCCGGCTCATCAGCAATTTGCCCCAGCCGCAAACCAACGCCCCCCGCACCTGGCAGCTCCATCTGTCCGATTGGGAGCCGATGGCCCAGCTTATGCAGTCTGGCAAAAGGCGGCATCTACCCCTCACCGGCTCTAAAGCGCGGCTGGTATATGCTTTGTACGAAGCGCTAGGCATTGGCGCGCTGGGGGGGCTGCTGCTAGAACCGCTCAAAGCGGGAGATGAAATAATTGGCTTGATGATTTTGGCCTTGCCAGACGGCCGTATCCAATGGCCCACCTCACAGCAAAAAATGTTACCCGGCCTGGCCAAATTTGTGGCGCAGGCTGCCCTCCACGGCCAAACCCAGCCCGCCCCAACACCGCCGCCGCTGGAAACGACCGTACCAGACACTCCCCTGCCCAGCGAAACCGACCCCAATTTAAGCGGCCGTCTCATCGCCCTAACTGAAGAGCGCGAGCGGCTGGTGCAAAATCTGGAAATTGCCAACAATCGGCTGCTGCAAGCCGAAACCCGCGCCGCCACCGCCACCCGCCGGGCTCAGGATTTAGCTGCTGCCCTGGAAGAGATAGAAACCCTCAGTCGGGATGAAAAAATCAATGCTCTGGAAGAAGAGATCGCCACCCTGCGCGAATCGCTCATTGAAGCAGAAGAGGCAATGGCGCTGGCCGCTGCTGGCGAAGGCGGACTCAGCACCGAATGGGTGATGCTCACCATCACCCGCTACTCTGGCCAGCTTGAGGAAGCCCAGGCACGCATTGCCCAGCTAGAAAGCGAACTCGCCAAGCGAGAGCGCGGCCTGTCTGACGACATGCTCATTTCGCTGATTCAGGAATTGCGAACCCCCATGACCTCGATTGGCGGCTTTGCCGACCTGCTGCTGGGTGAAACTCTGGGTATTTTGGGCGTGAAGCAGCGCGACTTTTTGCAGCGGATTCAAGCCAACACAGAGCGAATGGGCAGTTTGCTAGAGCAAATTTTACAGCTTACGGCCGTACAAGAACCCCAAGCCACCCCGGAAGAAGAGATGGTCAACGTACGCGAAATGCTGGAAACAGCTGTCAACGGCGTCGTCAGCCATTTGCGCGATAAAAATCTACAGCTTGATCTGGACATTGATCAGGATTTGCCCGCCCTGCCCGTCAGCCGCAGCGCCTTGCACCAGATTTTCAGCAATTTGCTTAGTAACGCGTGTCTGGCCTCCGGCAAAAACGGCCGTGTGGTTGCCACCGCTTACGCCCAGGCCATTTCCGACAGCAAACACAGCATCAACGAAACCATCCGCTTCCTGCAAATCAACATCACCGACAGCGGCAGTGGCATTCGCCAGGAAGATTTACCCTACGTCTTTGACCCCAACTACGATGCGAAACGGCCGCTCATCGCCGGGCTGGGGGACACAGGGGCTGGCCTCTCAATGGCCTACGAACTCACCAACAAACATGGTGGCCGCCTCTGGGTAGAAAGTGAGCCAGGCAGCGGCAGCACCTTCTCGCTGCTCTTCCCCATCGCCCCAGAGCCGCACATGCCCGCAGATGTGCCCAGCAACGGTAGCCAAAGACAGCCATGACCGAACAAACGCTCCCCTCCGGCAGTTGGCGCACCCATCTGCTCATCACTGGTGGCGTGCTGTTTACCGTCTTTCTGGCACTTATTTTGGCCCAGCTAGATGGCCTCCAGCGGCAAATTTTGCCCTCGCCAATTGCCGTCGCCATTAGCAATCTCAACGCCACGCCCACCAACACTCCCCTACCTGCCATCCCGCTGGCCTCTGCCACGCCCACACCGCCCGGTGTACCCTCCATTTCAGACGAAAATGGCATTTTGCCGGGCTGCAATACCACCCCGCTCGATTGGGTGCTGACCCCAATTAGCGAGGGTGAAACCTTACTCTCGCTTTCCGTGCGCTATAACCTGTCTGCCGAAAAAATTCGGCTGGCCAACTGCCTGCCTAACAACAGCTTGCTCAGCAGTACCGCCCTGTACCTGCCAAATCCAGCCGCGACGCCATCTGCCACGCCGATATGCGGCCGTCCGCCCAGCAATTGGGTGCTTACCACCGTGCAGCGCGGCCAAACCCTTTTCCGTTTGTCCCAACGCTTTAACGTGTCGGTTAACGCCATCGTCCAGGCCAACTGCCTAATCTCTATCACCCTGTATGCTGGCCAACCCATCTACCTGCCTGGTGCAAACATCATCCCAGCAACGGCCACAGCCACGCCTACTGCCACTAGCACCGCGACGGCAACAGCCACAGCTACCTCAACCGCTACCAGCACCAACACCCCCACCGGCACTGTCCCGCCGCTGCCCACCGCCTCTGCCACGCCTACCAGCACGACTACAGGCACAGCAACGGCCACACAAACACCATCACCAACCGCCAGCAGTACCCCAACTGCCAGCCTCACGCCCCCGCCTAGCAGCACACCAACGGCCACAGCCACGCCAACCACATCACCCAGCAGTACGCCCGTACCTAGCAACACGCCAACGGCATCACCCACGACCATACCCAGTAGCACACCAACGCCATCGGCCACGCCCACTGCGACCAACACAGCCACGGCTACGCCAACCAATACACCCACAGAGACCCCAACGGCCACCAGCACCCCAACCCCCACGCCGTAGGAGAGTTAGCATGTCTTTGCTCAGTTTGCCCGACCAAATTAGCCACGCTTTTAGCCTGGATGAGCTACGCAGCCTCTGCTTTGATTTGAACATTCGGTACGAAAGTTTGCGTGGGGAAACGATTGATGACAAAGCGCTGGCTTTGGTGCTTTACTGCGAGCGGCGCAGCTTGACTGACCAGCTCTTGGCTATTTGTGCTGAGAAACGGCCGTCTCAAACCTGGTCACGCGCTCAATTTCAACCCGCCAGCGATGCCGTTCGCCAAAAATATGTGGCGCATCTGCAAAATCGGTACCAATATCTGGATTTTCGCGGGATGGGGCCCGCTAGCGAGCAACCGATTCGCCTGCCGCTGGATGCCGTGTATGTGCCGCTGAACGGCCGTATCAACCGCACCCTCACCCGTGACCACAACCAGCCCCCGCCCATCCAGCCACTGCTCACCCTGCTGCAACAAAAAGATGGCCTCATTGTGCTGGGCAACCCTGGCAGCGGAAAAACCACCTGGCTCAAATATTTGGCACACCAGCTAGCCAGCGGGCATGGTGAGCAACTCGGCCTGGGCAACCGGCTGCCGCTGGTGCTTTCGCTGTCTGCCTACGCCACTGCCCTGGCTGGCGAAGACATGCCGCTCCCCCAGTTTTTGGCCGACTTCTACCAGGCCATCGGTTTTGATGCGCCGCTGGACGGCCTGTTCCAGACCACGCTGGCTGCGGGCAACGCGCTCCTGCTGCTAGACGGCCTGGATGAGATTACTGATCCTGCCCTCCGCCATCTCGTCAGCAGCCGCCTGCTCGACCTCTTTACCATCCAGCGGCAAAATGGCAACAAATTTGTCATCACCAGCCGCCCGGCCGGGTATCAGGGAGCGCGCCTGCTGGCAGATGGCCTACTGGAATGCACCGTCGTGCCGCTAGATCACTCTCAAATTGAACAGTTTGTGCGCCAGTGGACGGCCGTCCTCACCCCACAAGATTCACCAAAAGCATCCGCTACCCAGCAAAACCGCTTGCTTACCTTGCTGGATGAAAATACGGCCGTGCAGGAATTGGCTTCGATTCCGCTGCTGCTCACCATTTTGCTGCTGCTGCAACGGCAAGGGACGCTCCTGCCCCAAAAACGCATCGCCCTGTACGATTTGTACCTGCACACCCTGCTGCTCCATTGGCAAACCGGTCGCAGCCTGGATCGCCCTCCGCAGAATCAATTTTCACCAGAGCAAATGCTCCAACTTTTGCCCCCGCTGGCACTGTGGATGCACGAAACCAGCCCACAGCGCAGCCAGGTGCCAACGGCCGCATTGCAGCAGCAGCTAACCGCGCTGCTGGCCGACCAAGATGATCCGGCACCCAGCACCAACGCCGCCACCTTTTTGCAAATGCTGCAAACCATCACCGGCCTGATGATCAGCCCCGCGCCCAACACTGCCGGCTTTTTGCACCTCACCTTTCAGGAGTACGCCGCTGCCCTCGCCCTGGCTAATTTGGCCGATGAAACGGACACCGTGCCTTTGCTAGCCGCCATCCAGGCACGACTAACCGACCTCGGCTGGCACGAGGTCATCTTGCTGACGCTGGGCATTGTGGCGCAGGTGCAGTTCCGCCCCAATTTAGCCAACCAAATCTTGCAACAGCTATTGGCAGAGGCAAATCCGGCGGAAGATGGGGAAACGATGCTGCTATTGGGAGAGACGGCCGTTCTCCTGCACACCGATTTGAGTGAGGCATTGCAAACGGCCGTTCCCCAAGCACTTGTCCACACCACCACAACGGTGCGTCGGCCAGCCAGCCAGCGGGTGCAGGCGGGGCAATTATTGGGTCAATTGGGCGATCCCCGCGCCGACGTGCTGACGCTGGAACAGGCTCTGTTTTGCTACGTACCGGGCGGCTCATTTTGGCTCGGCCGCGCCGATGAAGCCACCCTCTACAATGGCTTGCCAAATCCGTATTGGATAAGCCAATTCCCAGTAACGCAGGCGCAGTTTACCCAATTTGTGGCCGCAGGTGGCTACAGCCAGCCAGAACTGTGGCCGGAGGCGGCTGCCGTTAACCGCTGGCGACCGGGCGAGGTGCAGGATTGGGCACAGCGCGGCTGGCGCGCAGAACCATTTGCGTACGGCCGTCCCTTCAACCTGCCCAATCATCCCATCGTGGGCATCACCTGGTTCGAGGCGTTGGCATTTACGCGCTGGCTAACACAACATTGGCGCGATTCTGGCGTTTTGCTCGATGGCTGGCAGGTGCAGCTCCCCACCGAAGTCGCTTGGGAAAAAGCCGCGCGTGGCGGTTTGCAAATCCCCCAATGGCCGATGATTGTGTCGGCTGCCATCGCCATGGAAAATCCGCACCCTACCCTGCAACTTACCAAAAATCCTGCCCCGCAACGGCCGTATCCCGGCCAAACCAGCCTCACCCCACAAACCGCTAACGTGAACGAAACGGCCGTGGCCACCAGCAGCGCCGTTGGCTGTTTCCCGCAGCCATCCCCTGTAGGTTGCCAGGAGATGTGCGGCAATGTGTGGGAATGGACGGGGAGCCGTTTTCGGCCGTTTCCGTATGATCCAGCAGACGGCCGTGAAGACCCAGACGTGAAGCTGTATGAAGAGATGGTACTGCGCGGCGGGGCGTACTGGAGCGACACCCGCGCCGCCAATGCTACCTTCCGCGCCCGCCGCAGCCCTAATGACCAAAACAGCAGCTACGGCTTCCGCCTCATGATGCTAAAACAGCGGTAGGGACAGACCCCCGTGTCTGTCCGATATGAGCATCCTACCCTGACAAAGCTGGGCACACACGGGGGTGTGCCCCTACAGGAAAATCTCCCTATGCACAACCGTTAAATTAATGTTGTTGTCCACGCCATTTCCCTTTGCTACAGTTCATTCATGATTAAACTACGGATTTTTCTACTTGTGTTCGCTATTTTTCTGGTGGCATGTGGAGGGGCAGATGAGGCTATACAGGTGCAGGATGCCGTTTCGCCCATTCAAATTATCCGGATGAGCGCGGATACGGCCGTTGGCAATCCGCGCATTGTATTTGGCCTGTTCGATGGTCCCGACGCGGTTGCCGATGCCCAAAGCGTGGCGCTAAGCATGGCTGAGGTAGGCGAAGCAGCAGCTGAACCAATCTGGCAAGGCTCCGCCGAAAATTACAGCGACTACGAAGTGCCGTACTGGGTAGCCCATCCCACTATTCCCAGCCCCGGTTTTTGGGGCATCACGGCAGAGGTGGTTTTGGCAGACGGCCGTACCGTCACCAGCCAGTTCACCATTGAAGCCAAAGCAGAAAGTGAGGCAGTGAGCGCGGGCGAAATGGCACCATTAAGCCTCAACCGCACACTAGCTACCGAGCCAGACATCTTCAAACTCAGCTCCGGCAACGACCCAGACCCCGCCTTTTACCAACTCACCGTGGCCGATGCGGTGGCCAGCGGCAAGCCAACGGTCGTGGGCTTCATCACCCCTGGCCTGTGTGAAACAAAATGGTGCGCCCCCGTCCTCAACAGCGTCGCCACCGTGCGCGAGCAGGTGGGGGATGCTGTCAACTTCATTCACATCGAGGTGTATGAGGATTTCCAGGCACTGACCTACGTGCCAGAGATGGCCGAGTGGGGTCTGGAAACAGAGCCGTACATTTTTGTACTGGACGGGGATGGGCAGGTGACAGCTAGTTTGCCGGGGCCAGTTTCGCCCCGCGAACTCTCACAAGCCCTGGATGAGGTTCTGCCGTGAGAAAATTTTGGCTGATTTTGTGGGGAGCGGCCGTTTTTGTGTTCATTCCCACCGTTTTTGCCCATGCAGAACTGGTCTCAGCCATGCCAGAACCGGGCAGTACCATCGCTGAACTCACCGAACTGCGGCTCACGTTCAGCGAGCCAATTGGCCTCAACGGGCAAATTCAACTGCATCAAAACTTCATTTCGGCGGCAGATTTGCAGCCGGTAGTGGAAAATGAGAGTGAGTTGGTAACGGCCGTTCCGCCCCTGCCAGATGGCGTGTACACGGTGCAGTGGTCAGTCATCAGCGCCGATGGCCACCCTATCCGCGGCAGCTACAGCCTCGGCATAGACGGCAGACCGGGTCATGCGAATCCCACCCCCTGGTTTTTTGGGGGGATTTTGCTAATTTTGGGAATGGGAACGGCCGTCTGGCTGCACCGCAAGCAATCAACCTAGCGGTTCTTTTTTTACCGCAGAGGAAAAAGAGAACAATCTCAAAAATCTCTGTGATCTCTAATGATGAAATTTCTAGTTACCGGATTTGAACCATTTGGCCAAAGCAGCATCAATCCCTCAGAGCAGGTGGTGCGGCATTTGGCTGCGATGCAGTTTGAGGAATTTGGTGTGGCAACGGCCGTACTGCCCGTACATCGCACTCGTGGGTCAGAGGCTTTGATAACGGCCGTTCTGCAAACCCAGCCAGACGCCATCATCTGCTTGGGCGAAGCAGGCGGTCGCCACGCTATCTCCATCGAGCGGGTCGCCATCAACTTGATGGATTACGGTCTGGCCGATAACGACGGTCAGCTCGTGCAAGATGCGCCCATTGAGCCAGACGGCCCGGCCGCATATTTCACCACGCTACCCGTGCGCAAGCTGATGCTGGCGGTGCAAAACGGGGGCATCCCGGCGGAACTTTCGCTGACGGCCGGAGCCTATTTGTGCAATCAGGTGACTTACGAACTGCTGCACTTTTTGGCCAAGCAGCAGCTAGATATGCCCGCTGGCTTTGTGCATCTGCCCTTTTTGCCCCAGCAAGCGGCCGTTCGCCCCGGAAAATTCCCTAGCATGGCCTTGGAGACGATGGTAACGGCCGTTACCACCATCCTTACCACGCTTCATACAAAATTATGCGGAACAATTACCAGTGCAAGAAAATAATAGCAATTCAAACAAATTCAGCTCGACACCAACAAAATGGGTCGTCTTGAGCACCGCTCTTTTCTTCACCTTTCTGATCGCTTATCTCGTGCTTAGCTCTACAGCTAACCTTTCGCTGACCTCTCAGTCAGAAAATGAGCCAGCTTCACGCCCCCTTATCTTGCTTTATCTAAAGGGAGACGAAAGCCAAAAACAACTCCATCAATATGATTTTTCGAATGGATCTAACTTGGCCCTCGATGTTTTCTTGCAGGGCGAGTCACCCGACTCGCTGGTCTGGCGCGATAAAAATCATGTCCTCTTTGTTTCTGCACAACAAGACTTTATCGAGCTCAATCTGGAGTCTGGCAAGGCAATCGTATTGCAATCTCATCAGAGGTCTTTATTTAGAAAGTACAGGAGTATGGTCGGCTCGCTTGACTGGTGCTCTGGAATTGAGCGCTTTGTCGTGACAGGGACTGGTGTTTCGCCAGATTTTGGTTGGGTAGAAATCTTAAATTCATCTGGCGAGCTGGACGAGACGGTCTCAAACCGATCAGGGTATATGGATATTGCTTGTTCCCCTGACAGCAGTTCGGTAGCAGTGGTTGATACAATTAATTCAGGGGGGTTGGTGAGCGTGTTGGGCAATACGCCACTGCCACAAGTCACTGAAAATGAAGACATATTTCTGACCATTGTAAGCTTAGCAGATGGTGAATCCACACGACTTACACAAGATGGTTTTGTTATTCAGCCCAATTGGTCACCTGATGGGTCGCAGATTGCATTTGTCGGGCAATTTAAGACCGATGCTTATGAAACGCAAATCTATTTGATCAATTTGGATACTAAGGAAAGAGAAGTTTTGACCAGCTTTGAAGATGCGAATCTCGCTACGCCAGTGTGGTCACCTGATGGAAAAATGATTGCTTTTGTTAAGGATGGCGACATTTGGCTCATTCAAATTGAAACGGGGGAAATAACCCAGGTAACAGAAACGCCAGAAGAGGAATCTGCCCCAGTTTGGCATCCATAACTGATCTCAGCCAGATGACGATCCTGTCCCAATGGCCGATGTGTGGCCTAGAACGTTTTGATTAAATAAAAGCACGCCTATCTTCCCAAACAGTTGGCAGTCGCAAAAAGTTTATGCGACTGTCAACTTTGGTTTTTGGAGACTTTTAAAGTTTCGGAAACTTCAAAAGTCTGGAGCAATCGTTATGGAATTATTTTTAGCAACGCAAAATGGCGTCTTGCTGGCGCATAATCGAACCGGAAATTGGCAAACTGAGGCGCGGGGGTTGAACGGCCGTATCGTCACCAGCATCATCGCCCGCGAGGGGGTGATTTTGGCGGGCACTACCGAAGGCATCTTCCGCTCCGATGATTTGGGGGCAAGCTGGTACGCGCAAAGCAACGGCCTGACGGAAAAGCACGTCCGCTGGCTAGCGTATCACCCAGACATCTCCGATTTGGAGTTTGCCGGGACGGAACCGGCTGCCCTCTTTGTCTCCCGCGACGGCGGCGAAAATTGGGTGGAGCGGCCCGAAGTGGCAGAATTGCGTGACGAGCACGGCTGGTGGCTGCCCTACTCGCCAGAAGCGGGCTGCGTGCGCGGCTTTGCCTTTCATGGGCAGCACACTTTTGCGGCGGTGGAAGTGGGCGGTCTGCTCTGCTCCGACGATGGTGGCGACTCCTGGCAGCTGGCCGACGGCAGCAACGGCCGTCCCGAATTTGGCACGCCGCCAGATGGACTCATCCACCCAGACGTGCATTCGATTGTGGTGCATCCAAGCAGCCACAACTTGCTCTACGCGCCGACGGGCGGCGGTTTTTACCACTCAAACAACGGGGGCGTAAGCTGGCAGCCGCTGTATGCCGATTGCTATGTGCGGGCGGTCTGGGTGAACCCGGCCAACAGCCAGGAAATGGTGTTGGGACCCGCGGAGAATGCTGGGGGAAGGAACGGCCGTATCGAGTACACAACCGACGGTGGGCAAACGTGGCAACCGCTCACGGAGCCGCAGCCCCGCAACATGGTCGAGCGCTTTGTCCAGGGAGATGACCAGCTTTTTGCCGTCATGTCCAACGGCTCACTGTGGCACGCCCCGCTGCCCAGCCAATCCTGGAGCGAAATCTTATCCCCCGCCACCAAAATCGAAGCTGCCTGCCAGAAGTTGGGTTAGTAATTCAGCAAAGCGAAAAAATTAAACGTATTAATCCAATATTGCGACAAGAATGTTAGTAAGGAAGTTGTTGTTGCAATTCTGGAATAAGGGTTTCCACCTCATCACGATTGGTTAATTAAGGGCTTAATTAAAATCACTTTTGCAGGCGACGCAACCCAATGAGCTGCAAGATGGCAAACGTGGCTACCGCCTCGGCTTGTAAGCCAATAAACCATCGCCCAGCCACGGTAAACAGCGACCAGCCCAGACCCAAAAGCAAAAAGCTGCCAATAACCCAGGCAATATCCATGCCGGAGATGAGCCGCGCTTGCTGCAGATCGTTGGCTGCAGCACGGTACACCATGACGCCAAAAGGCAGCAGGCCCAGCCCCACAACAAGCACGCTCCAACCAGGGATTTGCGGCCCCAAGAAGCGGGCAATTGGCCCAGACGCCACCACAAAAGCCAATCCTGTTAGCAGCGAGAAGAGCGCATTGGCTTGTAACGCACGGCGCAGAAAAGTTGCACGGGGATGTTGTTGATTAGATGAGAAAGATTGTGTTTGCATGTGATTTCCTCCAGAGATTTATGCTTTTAGATGAAAACGATTGTAAAAATAGCGGCCTGTTACCAAATAGATGAACAACATTGCTAAAGCACCAAGCAAAATGCCGTGCGTTGATAATGCCTGAATACTATGCTGCACATGAAACAACAGCAGTGCAACAACAACATTTAGCAAGGCATAACCCAAGTTTGCCATTGGCTTATAGCCAAATGCGCTTAAAAAACGGATTTCAAACAGCCCAACGAGCAGGTGAGGCATCGCGTTCATCAGAAAAAAGCCAGTCAAAAAATCAATCAGGGTCAATTCCATTTGCATTCCTCCAAAACTTTTTGTACAGAGACAATGCAAAATTACCTGTTTAGGCTGTGCCAAGTCTATGAAAAGTGGTGCCAAACAGTGCCAAATTTGGAGAAAGGTTTGCGGATATTGGGAAAGCGGAAAGAATCCGCGGCTACTCTGGGGGGGGCGGTTGAGAAAGGCGGCGGGAGCGTTCGCGGAGGTCGCGGGCTACCAGGCGGGCAGCGGCCGTTTGCCAATTGTACAAGGTGCGTTCAGGTACCTGGCGGCGAAACCAGTCAAGCACTTCCTGGTATTCCTCATTTTGAATGGTGCGGCGGCTGTACGGCCGTAACCCCACCACATACGGAAAGTAGAGCGCATTGTAATGTCGCCACGCATCTGTCGTGCCAAATTCACCGCCATCGCGGGGCTGCAATTTGGCAATGCTCTCGGTGAGCAACGTTTTTAGCTCGGCCGCGCGCGCCAGGGTGCCATCCGCCCGCCCATTTTGTGAGAGCCGATTAGACACCAAAGGGAGGCGAGTGAGCGGACTGCTGGCCAATTTTGGCAAATTGCCCATCTGGCTTAGGGCCCGGCGCGTGAGGCGCTCAAATTCAGCAGGGGGTAAATCCAGCGGGTTTTGTGCAGTCTCTAGCCGCTGAGCCACGTCATCTTCAACACGCTGTGCGGCGCGGGATTGGCGTAAGGCGGGTGCATTAACGAAGGCAATGCGATCAATAAGTGATTGCACAGGATCAGAAAAGGTTTGGATGAGCACGGAAGCAGCAACACTGGTGAGCAGCAAACCAACGAGCGGAAAATTCAGGCCAATCCAAAAGTGCATTACCAAAATGATCTGCACGCCAAAAATGAGCGCAGTGAAAAATGAGTAATCTAACGCCCGCAAAAAGTGGTAAAACCAGGCTTCGCCTTTGTCCGAAGCGTCGAGCTGGATGATGACCAGGCCGAAGATGAACAAATCGAGGCCGATGACCGTTGCCAACCAGGTGGGTATTGTTTGGCTGCCGGGGATAATGATCATGCCAATGGCAATGCCGTACGCCAAAATGCAGGCCAGGCTTAAACCAAGCAGCAGTTGCTGACGGCCGTATCGCGCCACCCAAGCCTCTCTATTAGGAATAAGCCACACCATCGCTGCCAGCCAAAAGAGCGCAGGCAACACCACAAACAGTCGCTGCAAGCGGTACAGCGTCAGCGCTAGGCTAGCCGATGGCGCAAAAGTCCCCAACAACGTGGTGACAATGCCCGCTGCAAACGCCAGCATGCCCGCCCCTGCCAGCCAAAGCTGCAAGCGGCTTGTGTCGCGGGCGATGAGGTAGCAGCCTAGCCAAAAGGTGAGGAAAAAGAGGAAGGTTTGCCAAATCAGGCTGGATAAGCTCATAGGCAGATTGTACGCAGGTGAAGCCGCCAAAAGCAAATTGCAGATTGACAAAGTCTCACTATTTAGATAACATTCTATTTAGATTTCTGTCTAAGTTACAAGGGCTTGATTTTAGAAACCAGTGAGGGAAAGAAATGGGTACCGCGACGGTGTTGTTAGATGCGTTGGAAGACGAGGAAACGGCCGTCACCCAACGTCTAAAAATCGGCCAGGAACTGGCAAAAATGGATGATCCGCGCCCCGGCGTTACTGTACAAAACGGCCTGCCAGCTATTGCCTGGCTGCCCATCAGCCCTGGCGGAGAGCTGATGCTGCTGCGCCATTGGCAGCCCGACACGCCAGATCAGGCGGAAAGGTTCAAGCAAATTGGCCCATTTGTCGTAGAGCCATTTTACATTGCCAAATATTTGGTCACCCACGCCCAGTATCAGGCGTTTGTGGAAGCTGTGGATGGGTTTAGGAACCTGCTCCGGTGGGCGGGGTTCCCAGAAAGGTTTCAGCGGCAACCGCTGGCTAACCAGTACAACGAATGGCCAAACCATCCGCGCGATACCATTTCCTGGTATCAATGCGTTGCTTTTGCCCGCTGGCTTAATTATCGGCTTACCGGATTTTCGCTGCCCCATCCCAGCAAGGCCCATCAATTGGTAGTTGGCGAAAATGCTCAAATTCGCCTGCCAACAGAGTGGGAATGGCAGTGGGCGGCACAAAATGGTGATGAGGAACGGCCGTATCCCTGGGGTGACGCACAGCCAAATTTTGCTAACACGATTGAAACTGGGCTGAAGCAGACAACGGCCGTAGGCATGTTCCCTCATGGTGCGGCCGCCTGTGGTGCACTAGACATGGCAGGAAACCTAATGGAATGGTGCCTTAACGATAAAGTTAATCCCGCCAATACCAACATTGCCAGCAAAGGCAGCAAGGTGTTGCGGGGTGGTGATTGGGGGTACAATTTGCAAAATGCAACCACAAAGTATGCCGATGACGACAAACCGCACGCCCTGGATGCGCTGAACGGTTTTCGTCTTGTCCTAGGGTCAATTTTATAAAATGGGTGACGAACAGTTTCAGCAATTATTGCGTTTTTTCAAGGTGTTAGGCAACGAAAGCCGCCTGAAAATTCTGGGTCTGCTGGCCAATCAGGAACGGAGCGTGGGCGAATTGGCCGCGCTGCTGGAGCTGCGTGAACCAACCGTTTCTCACCACTTGGCAGCGATGAAAGCGCTGGGGCTAATAAACGGCCGTGCCGAAGGCAACAACCGCATTTACTGGCTGGATGTGAAATTTCTGGAAAACATGAGTAAGGATATTTTGTCACAGGCGCAGCTTGCAAACTTGGTAACAGACGACAGCACCCAGGCCTGGGAGCAGAAGATTTTAAGCAGCTTTGTGGTAGACGGCCGTCTCGCCCAACTTCCCGCCCGCTACAAAAAACAGTTCGTCGTCATGAAATGGGTGGCCAACCATTTTGAACCCGGCGTGCGCTACCCCGAAGCCGACCTCAATGAAACGCTCAAGCAGTTCCACCCCGATTTTGCCTCTCTACGCCGCTACCTTATAGACCACAAGCTCATGACCCGCGAAAACAACATCTACTGGCGCATCTAGCCCGCCCACAAATTAACCTCCCGCAGGCTTGTACCTGTACAATGTTTGCGAATAAACCCTGCGGGAGGTTGAGGGCAATAGTTGCCACTTGACAAAGTGTAATAAATACACTATACTTCTCACATCTCAATTAGTGTAGATAATACACTTATCTCAGATTGAACAAAAGGAGCCTCAACTATGAGTAAATTTCCCAGCTTTTATGATCCCAACCGCATTGGGACGCTGTTCTACCCAGATGTTGCCACGATTGCCGCCGAGGCAACGGCCGTTGGCCTGAAACCTGCTGTTGAAGATAAAGAAGATGTCCATTTGGTCATCATTGATATGCAAATTGATTTTTGCCACGAAAAAGGCAGCCTCTACGTTCCCGGCGCAATTGGCGACATTCAGCGCACCATCGAATTTATCTACAACAATGCCGAGCGCATTACCAACATCACCTGCTCGCTGGACTCTCACCTGCCCCACCAAATTTTCCACCCCGCCTGGTGGGCAGATGAAGCGGGTAATCATCCCGCCCCGTTCACGCTCATCACCTACGATGACATTAAGCAAGGCAAGTGGCGACCACTGGTTGCGCCCGTGCAATCTACTAACTACGTAAAAACGCTGGAGCAGGAAGCCAAAAAGCAGCTCACCATCTGGCCCTACCACGTAATGATTGGCAGCATCGGCAATGCGCTAGACCCAGAGTTGTTTACGGCCGTTCTCTACCACAGCATCGCCCGCAAAACCCAACCAACCTGGCTCACCAAAGGCAGCATCCCGCTCACCGAACATTACTCCATCATCCAGCCAGAGGTGCCGGTCGCCAATCACCCGATGGGCGGCAAAAACAAGCCCTTCCTGGATACGCTCTCCAAAGCAGATGTTGTCGTCATCGCGGGCGAGGCTGAAAGCCACTGCGTACTAGAAACGGTGGAAGACTTGGTGGAAGATTTTGGTAGCCAACCAGAGGCGTTGCAGAAAATCTACTTCCTGCGTGACTGCACCTCCCCCGTGCTGCACCCGGACGTTGATTTTCACGCCATCGCCCAGGCGCGCTTTGCCGAGTTCGAGAAGCAGGGCGTCAACTTCATCAACAGCACAGACAAGCTGCCCTTTTAAGAAATTGGCTACGGATTTTCACGGATTTTCTCCGTGCATCTCTGTGAAGCTCCGTGTCCCGCTTTTAAAACTAAGGAGAACAACATGACAAACAACAACGGACTAGGCAACCTGGACAACTTGTTTCAATCCGCCCAGGCAGATGGTTTGACGGACAACACAATGGATTTGGTGATTTCTAATCTGAATGGGCCAACGATGGCAACGGCCGTTGGCACACCTCTCCACCAGCTCACCAGCAATGAAGTCACGCTGGCTATGAACATCATAGACATGAGCGGCTCAATGGGACCACACGCCAGCGATCTCATCACTGCCTACAACAAAGACTACCTGGCCGCCATGCTTGGCTCCAGCGCCGCCGATGACATCCTCATGAGCACCATCGTTTTCAACCAGGCCGTCACCCTTTTGCACGGCTATATACCGCTCAAGGATGTGCCATCACTCAACCGCAGCAGTTACGATCCCAGCGGTTCCACCGCCCTGTACGATGCCGTTGCTGGCGGCTTCACCAACATGGTGCTGTACGCCCAGCAGCTCCGCCAAAGCGGGGTGATGGTGCGCTGTATCGTCATCGTCTACTCAGACGGCGGCGACAATGCCTCCAAACAGCGTGCCAAGCAAATTCGCCGCGCTGCCACTGAGCTACTGAAGCACGAAATCTACACGTTAGCATATGTCGGCTTCCGCAACGGCGGCATCAACCCCGCTGAACTGCGCCAACTCGCCGACGAAATCGGCTTCCCAGACGTACTGGCCACTGGCCTCAGCCACCAGGAACTGTGCCGCATCTTCAACCTGGTGTCGCAATCTACCATTAGCATGAGCCAGCAAGGAGCTATGTCCGCAGGCATGTTTAGCTAGAGTCAGCTATCAACTTTGAACCTCCCGCAGGCTTCATCAACGAAGAAATTTCTGAATGAAACCTGCGGGAGGTTCACTAATTATGAAGGAGTAACCAATATGTTCATCCCGCTCACAACCCTTCTCATCATCATCGCCATTACCTTCATGCTGGGGATAATTACCGCTTTTGTCATGGTAATGAATGCCCTGGCTCGACGGCAGAAATAAAAAAGACCACAAAAGTTTTGTAAAACTTTTGTGGTCTAATACAAGACTTCTATTTGTCGCTCCCGCAAAGGCGAGAGGCCAGTTGTGTGGATTCCCATCTTCGCAGGAGCAACTGTGATAAAAGTCAAGAGCAAAAAGCGCATTTCGTTAAGCTGATATCCAAGCAGAGCCATCACGGACGATGGCATTCAAAATGGTTAACAATTTACGCATACAGGCCGTGAGAGCGACTTTGGGGAGTTTTCCTTTCGCAATCAAACGGTCATAAAAGGCTTTGAGAACCGGGTTATAACGAATGCCTGAAAGAGCAGCCATGTACAAAACAGAACGAACATCTGAACGTCCGCCAAAAATATGGCGTCGTCCGCGAGAACAGCCGCTGTCCCGATTGAAGGGAGCCAGGCCAACTAAGGCGGCGATTTTTTGTCGAGACAATGTACCCAATTCGGGCAATTCAGCCAGCAACGTAAAGGAGGTGACCTGGCCCACGCCGGGCACGCTTTCTAAACTGGTTCGTTTTTCGCGCCATTGGGCATTTTTGTTGATCCAATCATTGAGGTCTTCCTCAATTTCAGCTAATTCAGTAGCTAACCAATCCAGGTGCTTCTCCAAACGAGGCCGCAATTCTGGATTGACCGTGGTGTGCCGATTCTTCTCGGCTGTTTGCATATCGATCAGTTGGCGACGACGCGTGACCAATGCTTTGATGAGCTGCTGGTCTTGCGTCTTCAAAGTACGTACCTCTGGACGGACCGCCTGGGCAAAGCTGGCAATCATCTGGGCATCGATCTTGTCTGTCTTAGCTACTTGCCCTTTGGCACGAGCAAAGTTACGCACTCGTGTCGGGTTGACGACGACAATGGGCAGAGAGGCAGCGGCCAGTTCTGTAACCATAACTTGCTCGAATCCACCGCTGGCCTCAACCACTATCAAGGTGACAGCCGTTTTCGTTGACATTATTTCCACCAGGGTGGCGATACCGGTTGCGTCATTATCGTGTCGCAACACTTCTTCGATTCCCCACTGGGCTAAATCCAGGTGGTTTTTGGAAACGTCAATGCCAAAAAAGGTTTCTTCGGTTTGCTTTGCCATCAGGTACTCCTTTGTGACCCGCACTAGCAATGATACGGACTGCAATGTCCCAACAACTGTTCGGGTTCTCGCTGAATCTCTTGGCTCGGTGACCTGCGCTCCTGCGCGGCTGGTTGCCAATGACATCGGCCTACCAAGCTGGAGCAATCCTAACAAATGGTCGCTTTTTTGGCTGCTTGTTTTATCTTTTTCACGATGGGCCACATCTCCCGCACGGTTTCTTGCACCTAATGACAGTCGGCCTTTCGTCTTTGCTTTATCATACTAATGACAAACGATAGCTGTCCGTTTTATTTAACTTCGTCGGCGGAGTTGATGATCTTCCCTACCAGGCCATACTCAATTGCTTCTTGTGCTGTCATCCAGAAGTTGCGTTCTGTGTCCTTAGACACTTTTTCCATTGGCTGACCAGTTTGTTCCGAGAAGGTGCGATTCAAACGCTCGCGCATCTTGATGATTTCCTCGGCTTCAATTTTGATGTCTTGTGCCTGACCACGCACGCCGCCCATTGGCTGGTGCAGCAAAAAGCGCGTATTTGGCAAGCTGTACCGGTTTTCCTTATCTGCAGCCGCATAAATGAGTGCACCAGCACTGGCAACCCAGCCAGTCCCCACAATTTTTACAGTGGGCTTTACAAAGCGAATCATGTCAAAAATGGTGTCGCCAGATTCTACATGGCCACCGGGGGAGTTGATGAAAATTTTGATGTCATCGTCGGAATCGGCCGCCAGCAGCATGAGCTTTTCGGTCACTTCCTGCGCCAGCTTCATGTTGATTTCACCAAAAATGGTGATGGTGCGCGTTTCTAACAGCCGATCCAGCATACTTTTGCGGGGTTTTCCGTTGGCTTCGGCCGTTTCTTGTTCGTCTTCAAATCGAATCATGCTCGTGTCCTTATCATGGATTTTTACAAAGTGGGCAGAGTGTACCGCGAAATTATTAGATTCAGGTAAACGGTGTTCAGTTAACAGTATTCAGTAATCGGTATTCAACTGATTACCGAATGCTGAATACCGATTACTACCTACCGGCGCAAGTTTGTAAATGCTTTCAATCCGGGATAGATGGCGGAGTCACCCAAATCGTCCTCGATGCGGAGGAGCTGGTTGTATTTGGCGACGCGGTCGCTGCGGGCGGGTGCGCCAGTTTTGATCTGGCCTGCGTTTAACGCCACTGCAAGGTCGGCGATGGTAGCATCTTCACTTTCACCAGAGCGATGGGAAACAACGGCCGTCCATCCATGTCTTTGCACCATCTCTACCGATTGAATCGCTTCGGTTAGCGTGCCAATCTGGTTTACCTTGCACAGCAGGCTGTTGGCCGCCTTGCGCTCGAAGCCTGTCTGAATGCGTTTGACGTTGGTCACCAGCAGATCATCCCCCACAATTTGCACTTTATCACCCAGCCGCTCCATCATCAATGTCCAGCTTTCCCAATCATCTTCATGCAAACCATCTTCAATGGAAACGATGGGGTATTTTTCACACCAGTTGGCATAGAAATCTACCATTTCTGGGCCAGTGAGAACTTTGTTTTCAGTTTGGAGGTGGTATTTGCCATCTTGGTAAAATTCGGAAGCGGCCGCATCCATTGCCAGCAAAATCTGCTCGCCTGGCTTGTAGCCCGCTTTCTCAATCGCTTCCAAAATCAAGTCGAATGCTTCACTGTTGGCCGATACTTTGGGGGCAAATCCGCCTTCATCCCCAGTGGTGGTGCGGTAGCCTTTGCTGCCCAACACCTTCTTCAGGTTGTGGTAAATCTCAGCCCCCCAGCGGAGCGCTTCGGCGAAGGTTTCTGCGCCAACGGGCATCACCATAAATTCTTGCAGGTCGGTGGCTCCGGCAGCATGCTTGCCGCCATTCATGATGTTCATCATTGGCACAGGCAGCGTGCGCGCATAGACGCCGCCCAGGTAGCGGTAAAGCGGCAATTCCTGGCTGTCGGCGGCAGCGTGAGCGACGGCAAGGGAAACGCCCAAAATAGCGTTCGCGCCGAGATTTTTCTTGTTGTCACTGCCATCTAACTCTAGCATGGCCAAATCTATGCCTACCTGATCGGTGGCGTCCCAACCCACGATGGCTTCGGCGATGTCTTCGTTTACGGCTGTAACCGCCGCCTGCACACCCTTACCAACATAACGGCTCTTGTCACCGTCACGCTTTTCCCACGCTTCATGCACACCGGTGGAGGCACCAGAAGGCACAATGGCGCGGCCAAAGCTACCGTCAAAAAGCTGAATTTCAACTTCTACCGTTGGATTTCCGCGCGAATCCAAGACCTCACGTCCGCGAACTGATTCTATGTAAGACATATTCACTCCTTCATTAAATTAGGATTTCTTCCTGGAATTGTTAATTTGTGCTTTTACAGGTACAGTGGGTTTTGTGGTTGGCGCGCAGCCTTACTTTGCAGTTTAGACTGACTCATCAAGCACCAGTGGAAACTATACAGAAGCTGCAAGGTTCGGGCAAACGCAAACGACTGGAATTCTATAGCCAAATGTCACATGTAAAGCGGATAGGCTGTCTGGATTTGTGCAAACCACAGAGAAATCGCGCTTCGTTTTTCATAATACTAACCTAAGTTGCTACCTTAACAGTCAAAAATGGTGAAGTCCATGAAAGCCAAGTAAAGTGGGTTTGAACCACCAAACCATTTTTACGAGGACAATCATGGACGAACAAATTGTAGCGATTTACACGCTGGTTAACGACCTTTTGCTTGGTTTAGGTCATCATGAAAACAGTCAATGCCGCATGAACGATTCCGAGGTCATCACCACAGCAATCGTGGCTGCTCTGTTTTTTAGCGGCAATTATGAACTTGCCCGTGCCTTCTTGCATCAAGGCGGCTACATACCAACCATGTTGAGCAAAAGTCGGTATTCACGTCGTCTGCATCGAGTGAGCCATTACATCGTGACCTTTATCGAGATGTTGGGCGCCCACTGGAAAGGGGTCAGTAGCGATTCGATTTACGTGATCGATACCTTTCCTATTGTGGTGTGTGACAATTGGCGCATTCGCCGCTGTCGTCTCTATCGAGAAGAGAAGTATCGCGGCAAGATTGCGAGCAAACGCCGCTACTTCTATGGACTCAAACTACATTTGATGGTCACCAGTCAGGGTCAACCAGTTGAGTTCTTCCTAACACCGGGTTCTGAAAGCGATGTGACTCACCTGCGCTCCTTTCAGTTTGACCTACCGACGGGTTCAGAAATCTATGCAGACAAAATCTACAATGATTACACCATGGAAGACTTAATCAATGAGACAAGACAGGTGAAACTATGTCCTGTACGCAAGAAAAACAGCAAACGGCCGTATCCACCGTGGCGCACTTATTGGATAAAACTGCATCGCAAGATTGTGGAGACGACAGGGTCATCCATTGCACGCAGGATGCCGAGGAGCATTCATGCAGTCACAGCCGCAGGCTTTGAGCTGAAAATCGCATTATTTGTTCTGGCTGAGAGTGTCAGCCATATTTTTAAGGTAGCAACTTGAGTTAATACTATCTGGGGGTTGTTTTGTACCCTTTGTCCCCTTGCCAAGATGATTGCTCACGGTTATAAATTTCATCAAATGACGCAACTGCTTAAAATCCCACTAAACTTTTCAAATAGGCACACATGAGCGACACGTTATCTATTGATTCCAACCAGATTCACAATTTGTGGCAAAAATTAGCTGAAGAGCTTTTGAATATTTTTGATGCTCACGGTGTTTGCGCGGTTGTGGCGAATGAAACGGCCGTATTCGCCCAAACCACCACCGTTGTCGGCGTTAGCGATCCCCAGAATAAATATTTTGACGTATGGGTTTGTGATAAGGACGGCCGTATCCAGCAAACCCGCTGGAACAAAGAACATGCCTCCTTTGCCAGCTTTTTAGCCGCAGGCAAGCCCACCATGCAGGAAAAATTCAACCAGCCGCCCGCCGAACTCATTCGCAGCGAGCTATGGCAGCTGCCCCGCGAACGCATCATGGCCGTGCCCTTGCCCGCACCGGGCCGCTACGCACCTGTCACGCCGCCCGGCATCCTCTGCTTCCTTGATCCCGATGAAAACTTACCGATCATTGAACCACAAAACCTGTCTGCTTTAGCCACCCACGTCACCACCGCTTTAGATCGCGCCTACCTGCGCCAAACGGTTGATCGGCAAGATATTGAATTTGCCGTCGTTTCCGAAATTAGCTACGCTCTCACGTCTACCTTGAGTTTGCAAAATATTTACCGCCAACTCATGGAACCCGTGCGCCGTACCCTCAACGTCGGCTCTGTCTCCGTCGGCCTCATCGAGCAATCCTCTGGCGACATTATTTTTGTGGATATTTTGATGGGCGATCTGTTCAAGGATTTGCCCACCATTCGCCTGAAAAAAGGACAGGGTATTGCCGGCTGGGTGTCAGAGAATCGCCAATCGGTCATCATCAACGACGTTTATTCGGACAAACGCTTTTATTCCCGCGTCGATCGCCAATCTGGGTTCCAGACAGAGAACATGATCTGCATTCCGCTACAAATTGAGGATCGCGTCATCGGCATTTTGCAGGCGATTAACAAGCAAAACGGTGATTTCAACGAAAATGATTTGCGGTTGCTGCAAGCGATTGGCGGGCCGTTGGCGGCGGCCATTGAGAATGCGAGTTTGCATACGGCCGTTCTTGCCGAAAAGCGCCGCATCGAAACCATCTTTGCCAACATGTCCGAAGGCATCATGACAGTAGATGCCGACGGGTTAATCACCCACGCCAACGACTCCCTGCTCACGCTCCTGTTCCGCGACTTGCCTTCGTTGCTCGGCCAAAAAGCTAACGATATGATCCGCCTCACCAGCGGCAGCCTAAACGATTTTATGGAGCGCACCGTCATCGCCACCGATGAATACCCCCAACTGGCAACCGACATGAGCCAGCACGGTGGCGGCACTGTACCCATCTTGCTCAGTGGCGCACCCATCCGGGATGAAAATGGTGCTGTAACGGAAATGATTTTTGTTTTTAGCGATCTGAGCCAGATTCGGGAAGTGGAGCGGCTGCGGGACGACTTTTTCCACGGCATTATCCACGAGCTACGCACTCCGCTAGCCACTATTCTCATGTACGCCCGCCTGCTGCGCGAAGGCAAAGCGCAGCAAAAAGAGAAGGCCGACCGCTTCCTGGGCGTTATCGAGCGGGAAAGCGACCGGCTACAAAAGATGGTGCGCCAGATGCTGGAAGTGGTAAAGATGGAAGCCAGCGAATTCCAGCGCAGCAATGATCTGGTCAATTTGAACGATCTGTTTGATGAAATTTTGCCGCCGCTGGCCGACCGCGCCACCGAAAAAGGACTCACCTTCCGCCAGCGCATCGCCCCGGCTATGTCGCCCGTATTGGGCAACCAGGAAACGTACCACCTCATCTTCAAAAACCTCATTGATAATGCGGTCAAGTTCACTCTGTCTGGCACAGTGCGGGTGGAGGCGTATGCCCAAGATAGCCAAATTGTAGTGGAGGTGCGGGACGATGGTATTGGCATCCCCAAGCAGGCGATGCCCAATTTATTCGGCCGTTTTTTCCGCGCGCAAACGGCCGTTGAGCGCGGCATTGCCGGTACAGGACTAGGACTTTACATGGTCAAAGTCGCCGTCGAGAATTATAATGGCACCATTGATGTCAAAAGCACGGCTGGTAAGGGCACAACGTTTACCGTGAAGCTGCCCATCACCGAAGTTTAATAGCGCAATTGGTAATTGGTAATTTGTAATTTAGTAATTGCCCAGTTACCGATTACATATTACCTAATTATGTCAAATCACATCTACCTCGATCACGGCGCATCCACGCCGGTTCACCCCCAGGTTATTGAAAAAATGCTCCCATTTTGGACGGAACATTACGGCAATCCCTCCTCGTCGCACGCACACGGCCGTTCTGCCAATTTTGCCCTGGGTGAAGCCCGCCGTACCGTCGCGGGCCTGATGAACGCCCAGCCTAAAGAGATTGTTTTCACTGGCTGCGGCTCAGAAAGCGACAATTTGGCGGTACGCGGGGTGATGTGGGCTGCAAGGCAACATGGTTCTGGCAACCATCTCATTACCAGTGTGATTGAGCATGAGGCTGTGTTGGAAACGGCAGTTCAGCTTCGCGACCATTTTAACTTTGACGTAACGATTTTAGGGGTAGATGAATACGGCCGTGTCTCCGTGGACGATGTTGCCGCCGCCATCCGGCCAGACACGGCACTCATCTCCGTCATGGCCGCCAACAACGAGATTGGCACCATGCAGCCCATCCAGCAAATTGGCGCGCTGGCCCGCGAACATGGCATCCTGTTCCATTCCGATGCCGTGCAAGCTGCCGCCACCACCCGCTGGGACATGCAAACGATGCCCCTCGATTTGATCAGCTTCGCGCCGCACAAATTTTACGGCCCCAAAGGCGTCGGGATTTTGTACGTGCGGGAGGGGGTTGAATTGGTGTCTTCGTTAACGGGGGGCGGGCAGGAAGACGGCCGTCGTTCCGGCACGGTTAATGTGGCTTTTGCCGTGGGTGCGGCCGAGGCGTTCAAATTAGCCCAGGATAACCTTGAGGCGCAAGTCACCCACTACACCAACCTGCGCGACCAGCTCATTGCGGGTGTCATGACGGCCGTACCCGCTAACGAAATCATCCTCACCGGCCATCCCACCGAGCGACTCCCTCACCACGCCAGCTTTGCCCTCAAAAATATGAGCGGCAACGATCTGCTTATTCACCTGGACATGGCGGGCATCTGCGCCAGCAGCGGCTCCGCCTGCAAAACAGGCGACCCCAAACCGTCACCCATTCTTGAAACTATCGGCCTCGACCCCGCCTGGACAAAAGGCGGCCTTCGCTTCACCGTCGGCAGCCAAAACACCCCAGACCAGATCGAACACCTCATCCAAGCGATGCCTACCGTCGTAGAAAAAGTTAAAAAAATAAGCCAGTTATTCGCTATCTAAAAAACGCGCCCAAATTATCAGCTATAAAAAATTTGGGGAGCCAGAAACATGCTAAACAAGCCAATGGTGCTACCTAACTTGCTTGGTTCTGCCTGTAGCGGTTACTTTTTGGGGATAGCCTCTTACTACAATCAATATTACAATCCATCAATTTGTATTGAGCAAAATTGACATCATTGAGACAACCATCATGTACCAAAATTTTCAGGATAAGGTAGGTACCTTCTGGGGTATTTTCGTTGAAATTGTAAATTTTTTTAAACACGGGAGTGAGATTCACCCAGCAGACCTACTAAAAGTGGCTACTGTGCTTAGCATTCCTATATCATTTATTTCTTATTTCTTTTTCCTTTTCTCCGACAATTTTCAGCAAAACCTGCTTATTCTCGCAATCAGGGCAATCTCCTTAATTAGCCTTGCCATGGCTTATTTTCTAAGCCGCACCTCCAAGCATTATCTAGGTAGCTACATTTTTATCCTGGGCGGAATATTCCTTCGGAGCTACTATGGCATCTTTTTCCGAGCGGCAATCAATTCGCAATTAATTGTAATCTGTATTGTAGCAGCAGCTTTCCTCTTAAGGGCAAAAGAGACAGTGATCCTTTCCCTCTTCCTAATTACTTTTGTGGCAGGCACCTTATATTTTCGTTATGACTATACGGCCGTTCAGCTAGGATTTTATATGTTTTCCTCATCGGTTCTTCTCATTTCGTTAACGCTATTTAATGTTCGTAACGAAAATCATGTAAATAAAATTCATAGGCAAGCGCAACAGATCATTACCAAAGAAGCTGAAAGACAACAACTCTTATTACAACAATACCAAACAGAATTTCATACCAATGCAATAACAAGCATCTCACACGACTTGAAAACTCCGCTAACTATCATCAAGTTAAAATCCGCAATACTTGAGATGAAATTTTCCGAGCAGGCATCAGAATACACTCGATCAATAACTGAAGCAGTTGATCGCATTACATTTCTCATCAATGAAATGAACTTGTTCGATAAGTTTGACGAAGTAAAAAAGGAAACCTGGAAGCTAGTTGACATAAATGAAGCTATCAGGACAGAGGCAAGCGCATTCTCTGAAAAATATACGACAGCCAAACCGATTCAGTTAAATTTATCAGCAACGCCACTCTTTTGCTTTGGGGACGAAATGAAATTGACAACGAGCATCAAAGAACTTTTAGAGAATGCGTGTGTTCATTCAGGTGAAAAAGTGGACATTTCTGTTCACGCAACTAACAAAATGGGGCAAATTTCATTAACAATTCGCGATTCAGGTCCTGGCGTTCCGGCCAATCAATTACCAAAAATATTTGACTATTATTTCAAGGGTGACCAAGCACGCACCTCATGGCAAACGGGTTCTGGCTTAGGGCTACCTCTTGTAAAGTTAATTGTCAGCCAACATGAAGGTACCATATCAATAAATAGCGAGGTAAACGAGGGAACATGCGTAGAAATTCTGTTGCCTCTAGCCTAGTCCATTACGCAATTCCGTTTTGCCATTTAAAGCATGCCACCTCTCAAAAAATTGAGATACCAGTTAAGGTGGTGAATAACTCCAATGCGGCCGTTCCTGCCAAAGAATTTCCGCTTTCGTTTAAGCCGGGCGACCAGACGCAAACGGAAAAATGACCTGGCATCACGGCCAAAATGCCGCCGCCTACCCCACTTTTCCCCGGTAGCCCAACCCGATAGGCAAAATCCCCCACAGCATCATACAAACCGCACGTAAGCATGAGCGATTTAATATACTTCGCCTGCCGGTGGGTGATAACTGATTCATTCGAATTAAGCAGCCGCCCTTCATTCGCCAAAAAGAGCCCGGCCCGCGCCGCATCCACACAGCTCATTGCCAGTGAACAGTGATGAAAATAGGCGTCCAGCACAATGTCAGGCTCGTTGTGCATGTTGCCAAAGCTCTTGATGAAATTGGCCAAAGCCACATTGCGAAAGCCTGTCTCAGCTTCGGAACAGGCAACCGCATCATCAAAGTGAATGGCGGGATTGTCGGCCAGCATCCGCACAAAGTCCAGAACCGTTTGCCGCGCATCGTTCAAATGGGACAGGATAATGTCTGTCACCACCAGTGCCCCGGCATTGATGAACGGATTGCGCGGAATGCCATTCTCATATTCCAACTGTACCAATGAGTTGAATGGGGTTCCGGACGGCTCACGCCCGATGCGCTGCCAAATCGTGTCCCCTGCTAGCTGCATCGCCAACGTGAGGGTAAAGATTTTTGACATGCTCTGGATGGAAAATGGTTCGTTTGCGTCGCCAATGTGGAAGGAACGGCCGTCTACCATCTGCACCGCCATACCAAACTTGTGGGGGGAAATGTGTGCTAGCTCAGGTATGTAATCAGCTACCTTCCCCTGCCCCAAAAGCGGCTGAACATGCTCATAAATTTCGTCTAATATTTGTGGGTAATTCATGGGATGCGAAGTGGGGTAACTTTAGCCAGCAACAGAGCGAACGATAACTTCCCTCTCAATTCGGCTCAATAGCTGGTCAGAAGCCACATCTAAATCGTAATCCATTTGCAGGCCCAGCCAGAATTGTGGTGTCATGCCAAAGTAACGCGCCAAGCGCAAAGCGGTATCGGCCGTAACGCGCCGCTTGCCCTGCACAATTTCATTAATCCGTCGTGCCGGAACGCGAATATCCAACGCCAACCGATTTTGGCTTAACCCCATCGGCTTCAAAAACTCCTCTAACAATACTTCTCCTGGATGCACAGGATTTAGCTTTTCATTTTCCATCATTCCACCTCAATGGTAATCTACAATCTCAACATCGTAAGCGTCGCCACTTTGCCACCTAAAACAAATTCGCCACTGATTGTTAATGCGAATACTGTACTGATTTTTGCGATCCCCTTTGAGCTTTTCCAGTCGATTTGCTGGTGGCATTCGCAAGTCGGTAAGGTTGGAGGCTCGATTAAGCATTCTAAGTTTGCGGAGAGCCATCTGCTGAATGTCTCCCGGCAATTTTCGGGATCGCTGCCGCCTAAAAATCTTTTCTGCTTCTTTGTCCTTAAACGACTGAATCATACGCGAAGCATATAACGTCTCGCGTTAAATGGCAACAATTATAACAGCTTCACTCCATAGCGAAAAAAAGGTAAGGGAAATTAGCAAGCTTTTTAAAATTAGAGTGTATAATTGGTTGTGATCATAATAGTCAAAATTGACCAACATCCGAGGATGTTTTCGGTTCTTTCGCCTTCTATTTCTCTATATCTTTTAAACAGGAATACTACTAGATGAGAAAGCAACTTTTTGGAATTCTGATAGTTATTTTAGTGCTGCAAAATGCTTGCACAAGCTCTTCAACTGAAACGGCCGTACTGCAACCAACATCGTCAGCCACAAGTACACCACAACCAACTTCAACTTTGACAATAACACCCACCAGCACACCCACAAACACGGCAACCTTTACACCTACTGCCACATCTACGCCAACAGAAACACCCTCACCAAAACCTACAAATACCCCACGACCCACTGCCACAGCCACAACAAGCACCTGGGATCGATATACGCCAAGAACAATTGCCGATATGATTGAAGTGACTAACGAACTCCTGGTTACTGATCAATACCCGACCCTTTACATCGAAGTATCCCCAGATTATCAATACCCATCTCAAGTCGAGGTGATTTACACTGGTGAGTTTCGAGAAATTGATCCTGTCAAACAATTTTTGATTGAGACCTGGGGAGGAACGATTTCACCTGAGGTTGGCGAAAGCATAAAAGGTGCTTTTCAACAGGAAGTCTTGGTGGTTGAAGTCGAGAATGAATATTGGATTCCTGTTCAGGAAGTTTTAGTTCCGTTCATGAAAGATGAGCTAGAACCAGGTGACGAAGCATTGATTTTTATTCTGTGGGTCGGAGCAAATATTCTGAATGCAGAAACACCTCCCGATCGTGTGTTTATTCTTAATGAATTTCGTGCTAGGCTCCCCTAAAATTAACTTTCTGATATTATGGTTTCGTGAATACTGAATCTGTAGCCAAAAGGCGTGTTGTGGTAGCGATGAGCGGCGGGGTGGATAGCTCCGTAGCGGCGGCACTGCTGGTGGAGCAGGGCTATGACGTCGTGGGGATGATGATGCGCCTGTGGAGCGAACCGGGCATTGGAGCATCTGCGCCTGCCAATCGCTGCTGCACCCCAGACCAGATGGCCGATGCGCGGCGTGTAGCGGGCTTGCTAGGCATTCCATTCTACGTAGTGGATGTGCAAGACCATTTCCGGCAGACGGTTGTGCAATTTTTTATTGATGAGCACGAATACGGCCGTACCCCCAACCCCTGTATCGAGTGCAATCGCCAAATTCGCTTTACCTACCTGCTAGAACGCGCCCTGGCTTTGGACGCCGACTATTTGGCAACAGGGCATTATGCCCAGGTGCGCCACACGCCCAGCGGCTACCAATTGCTCAAAGGACTGGACCCCAACAAAGACCAATCCTACGTTCTGCACGTTTTGGATCAGGAAAAACTAGGCCAAGTGCTATTCCCCATCGGGGGCTACACTAAAGCGGAGGTGCGCGAACTGGCGCAGAAGTTTGGCCTGCCCGTCGTCAGCAAGAGCGAGAGCCAGGATTTATGCTTTTTGGGAGACGGCAACTACCGTCGCTTTTTGCAAGAATACAGCCAAAAAGCGAGCCAGCCCGGCCCCATCCTCACCTGCAACGGTGAAGAGCTGGGGCAGCACAACGGGCTGCCGTTTTACACGATTGGGCAACGCAAGGGGCTGGGCATCTCGGCCAGCGTGCCGCTGTTTGTGTTGCGAAAGGTTGTAGCGCAAAATGCGCTTATCGTAGGGCCAAAGTCGGAATTGGGGCAGCAAACGCTAATTGCCCGCGACGTGAACTGGCTAAGTGGGCAGCCACCACAAACACCCATCTCCGCGCAGATCAAAATTCGGTACAAAGCCAAAGGTATACAGGGTGAGGTAGTGGATTTGGGAAGCGGCCGTTCCAAAGTCACCTTCCACGAACCCGTATTTGGCGTCACGGCTGGGCAAGGAGCTGTCTTTTATGATGGCGATGTTTGCCTGGGTGGGGGTATTATTGCCGATGGGGTAAATGATTTGGAGGAAACGGCCGCTTCCCTTCAAACTGCTCCCAGCCTCCAACTAGCCAACATTCAGGTGCTTTCATGACCACTGCTGCCTCTGGACTCATTCTCGGATTTTTGCTGGCCACTGCCTATGGCGCAGGCTTCCATTTTTTACTCGGCGGCCCAGCCAGGCGCATTATTCTTTACCTTGTCGTCGCCTGGATTGGCTTTGCCCTCGGCCACGTCGTGGGTGATCTAATCAACCTCAACTGGCTGCGGCTGGGTGCATTGCAACTCTTTAGCGCCAGTGTGGGAGCTTGGATAGCACTCATTTTGAGTTGGTGGCTGGTGGGAGATACGGCCGTTCGCCAATAACCCTCAAACCAGGCATGTTCCCCTCCGCACCCGTCTGGCATTGCTTTGAAGCCGCCCCGCTTTAATGCTATACTTGCCTTTGAAGTTCCAACAAACCTTAAATCAGGAGCAAAACATCCACCCGTGGATAGTAATCTGGTAAACACAACTGGCTCAGTGCCAGAACAAAAGAAACTCATTTCTGTAAAACCTATTTACATCGCCCTCGCTGTGATACTGGTCATCGCCCTGCTTGGCGGTGCTGTATGGGGCATTATCTGGCTAGCCAGAACCCAGGCCGCCGCCATCGAGGCAGTACGAGACGTATTGCTCATCGCCCTCGCCCTGGAATCTTGTCTGTTCGGCATTGTGCTACTCTTCATGTTGCTCATGATTATCAGACTGGTAAACATGTTGGAGTTTGAAATCAAACCCATTTTAGAAAAAACAAACGAAACCGTGGGAACCATTCGCGGAACCACCACATTTGTTAGCAAAAACGTTGTCAAGCCGGTCACCGAAGCGCGTGTTCATGTAGCAGGCATTCGGCGAGCCATTAAAACTTTGTTTGGCAACCCCCGCGACAATATTGACAACGCACCGCATTAGCATGGATGAAAATCAGCAGATTTCGCAGATTCGACAGATTATTCTCTGTGCTCTCTGTGGTGAAGCTATTTTCGAAGGAGAGAGATTCAATGAGTGATAATTCAAATGACCTCGGCGCATTTTTAGCAGGATTTGTTATCGGCGGCCTTGTTGGTGCCGCCACAGCCATCATCTTGGCACCGCAATCGGGCCAAGACACCCGCAGTCAGATTGCCAGCAAGAGCAATGAATTACTTCAATCCGGAACTGCCCGCGTACAGCAAGTGCGGGAATCTGCCGGCAGCTACAGCCAAGATTATCTTGATCGGGCTGGCTCCGCGCTTACCAGCACCCGCCAACAGGTGAAAGATGTTGGGGGACGTGTGCAGGAACAGGCGCGGATTGTGCTGGACAAAGGAAAAGAACAGGCTACGCAGATAACCAACCGTGGTGACAATTCTGAAGCCAACGGGAGCGACGCGTAAACGGCCGTTCCCAGACAAAACAGCCTTCGTCGCAGCCACTCAAATTTCCTTACCATTCACGAAACAACTGAGTCTGTAACCGCATAACGTTTGGCTCTAGCAACAGAAGTTGCTACCCATTTGCAGACAGGCGTCTCCCAACCGGAGTCGCCTTTTTGCATGTAAAAAGCCAAAGGAAGCAGAACCCAAACATGCTTTCAATTGGCACCCAACAACCCACATGACCCAAATATCCATCATCACCCTTGATGAACTGTTGAACCAACTCCCAAACGGCCGTATTGTCCAGCAAGTAAAACGCGCCTATGAATTCGCCCGCCAAATTCATAACGGCCGTCAGCGCCAATCGGGTGAAAAATATATTGATCACGACTTAGCCGTCACCCACATCATGAACCAGCTTGGCGTAGACCCGCCTACTCTCATCGCCAGTATGCTCCACGACAGCCTGCTGCCCCACACAGGCCAAACCGTTGAAAGCATCGAAAAATATTTTGGCGAAGAGCCCGCCGCCCTTATAAAAGGGCTAGAACAACTTTACGTCTACGCCAGCGAAGCCCAATACCAAAAACACCGCGACCCCGAAGCCGACCGCAAAACATTAGAAGGCGTTCGCCGGGCTGTTTTGGCCATTATTGAAGGGGATATTCGCGTCATTCTTATTCGCTTGGCCGACTGCCTGCAAGATTTACGCAAAGCCAGCAACCTACCACCAGAACAGCGACGCATTATCGCCAACGAAGCCATGCACATTTACGCGCCGCTGGCCAACCGCCTAGGCATTTGGCAGCTTAAATGGGAGCTGGAGGATTTGGCTTTTCGCTATTTGGAACCAGAAAAGTATAAAGAAATTGCTAGTCAGCTAGCCGCCCGCCGTGCCGAACGGATGGTAAATATTGAGCAAGCAGTTGAGAAGCTAGAGCAAATTATCCGGGAACATGGAATGAAAGGCTCGGTAAACGGCCGTTCCAAGCATATTTACTCCATTTACCGCAAAATGGAGCGTAAGCGGCTCGATTTTGACCATATTTTCGATATCCAGGCATTGCGCGTCATTTTAGATCCATCGGACAAAGCCGCCTATGACCAAAAAACCAATAAGGAAAAAGAAGAGGAAGATCGCCACTTGTGCTATCAAGCCCTCGGTTTGGTACACAGCCTGTGGCAACCCATCCCCCGTGAATTTGACGATTACATCGCCGCGCCCAAAGCCAACGGGTATCAATCGCTGCATACGGCCGTCATAGACACAAAAACCGGCGAAAACTTAGAAGTACAAATCCGCACCCGCCGCATGCACAATGAAGCCGAAAAAGGAGTCGCCGCCCATTGGGCATACAAAGAAGATGGCGGCAAAGTGGCTAGCTCAGTTAAAAAGCGCATCGAAAACCTGCGCGAACTGCTGGCCAGCTTGCAAGACGAAAATTATGAAGAAGATGATGATACGCTGCTGGAAAATGAAATTCTAGCAGAGCGTATCTACGTTTTCACGCCCAACGGCGATGTCATTGATTTGCCTTCAGGATCAACTCCCATTGATTTTGCTTACGCTATCCACACCGAGGTTGGCCACCGCTGCCGAGGGGCGCGAGTGAATGGCAAGATGGTTAGTCTGGATTATGTCCTCAAATCGGGCGAGCGCGTTTCAATCCTTACCACCAACCGGGGTGGCCCCAGCCGCGACTGGATGAATGGCAGCCTGGGCTACACGGGCAGTGCCCGCACCCGCAGCAAAATCCGCCAATGGTTCCGCAACCAGGAGCGGGAGCAAAACGTGTTGCAAGGGCGCGAGGTAGTAGAGCGCGAACTACGCCGGCTGGGGCTAACCGAAACGTACACCGTCTCTGACATTGCCAAATCGCTCAAGTTTGAGGATGAGGAGCAATTTCTGGCCAAAGTGGGCTTTGGCGATATTCAAAGCCGGCAAATTAGCGGTGCGATTGCCCTCATGGAAAAAACGCTGCACCCGGATGATGAGCTACGGCCGTTGCTGCTAAAAACGCCCGCCAAAAAACAAGGTCTCACTATCACCGGCGTGGCAGGGCTGCACACCCGCATGGCCAAATGCTGCCAGCCCATCCCTCCAGAGCCAATCACAGGCTTCATCACGCGCGGCCAGGGCGTCACCATTCACCGTGCCGACTGCAAGCAGGTGCAAAACACATCGGAGCCGGAGCGGTTGATTGAGGTGGCCTGGGGGGATGATACGGCTGTTTACCCTATCCCCATCGTGCTAAAAGCATACCGCCGCCCCAACATCATTGAGGAAATTGTGGCTATCCTGCGCGGGCAAAGGATCAACACTCCCAAAACAAAAACCACTTCGGTTGGCAACATCATGACCATTTCGCTGGTGGTAGAAGTAAAAAGCCTAGAACAGCTAAACTGGCTGCTGCAAAAGCTAGAATTGCTGCCCAACGTACTTGAGGCACACAGACAACGTTGGTAAACCAGTATTCAGTAATCGGTGATCATTAATTGTCATGCTAATCTTCTGATTGGACAGTGCCCATTTCATCAAGCTGAAGGGTTTCTTCACCGTCTGGGGTTTTGAGCGTGATCTGCCGTGTTTTGAGCGCAAAGCGGAACTCCTGCATCCACTCTTCAGTGGTGTTGGCTTTGTAGACCAGGTGGCCCCAAACGGCCGTGTCATCCCGCCCTCTCAACCTCAAACTGGCATCGTGCCAGCGGCAATAATACACTAATGGTTTCATTCTTCAATTGCCTCGTACTGTTCAAAAATGCGGCGGTAAGCTGGCGAACTGCCCATGAGCTCCTCGTGGCTGCCTACCGCCTCCATGCGACCCTTCCGCATCACCACGACTTTGTCCGCCCAGCGAATCTGCGACAGCCGATGGGTGATCAAAATGGTTGTCTGGTTGGCTGCTGCCTGCACAATCGCCTGCTGAATTTGGTCTTCGGTAGCACTGTCTACCGCGCTGGTAGAATCGTCCAAAATGAGGATGCGCGGCCGCGTGAGAAAAGCCCGCGCCAGTGCCAACCGCTGTCGCTGCCCACCAGAGAGCGTCACGCCCCGCTCGCCAATCACCGTCTCGTAGCCATCCTTAAAATTGAGAATGAAGTCGTGCGCCTGGGCTGCTTTGGCTGCCTCGATAATCATTTCTCGCGAAGCATCGGGGCAGCCAAAGGCTATGTTTTCGCCAACCGTGCGCGAAAACAGGAAGATGTCTTGCTCAATAATAGAGATTTGCCGTCGCAAGGCTGCCAGGTTCCACGTTCGCACGTCAATGTCGTCTACCAGGAGACGGCCGTTTTCCACATCATAGGTTCGGTTAATCAGCTTGGCTAGCGTACTCTTACCAGCGCCCGTCTGGCCCACAACAGCTACTGTTTGGCCTGGCTCAATGGAAAAATCAATCGCTTGCAACACTGGCGCACCATCCACATAGTTAAAAGTCACATCCTCAAACGTAACCCCGCCGACGATCTCTGCCTGGTGGCCCGCTGCGTTTTCATCCAGCAGCGTTTGGGCATTCATTAGTTCCAAAATGCGCCGCGCCCCCGCCAGCCCTAAAGACACCCGTGAATAGGCCAGGAGCGAGATAAAGGTGGGAAAGCCAAACAGCGCCAGCAAGCCCATGTAGCCCACTACATCCCCTACGGCAATCTGTTCTAGATTAAAAAGATAAAGCGCGTGGGTAAAGCCAATTCCTTGCGTTACGCCCAGCAGCAGCAGCGGCAAAAACCGCGCCTCAATTTTGCCTTGTTCCACGGCCGCGTCCCGGTAGCGGGTGGCATTATTGTTGAACAAGCCAATTTCCTGCACTTCCTGTGCCGTGCCTTTTACCAGTTCAATACCATCAATCGCTTCTGCCAAACGGCCGTTTAACATCCCAAACGCCCGCCGCACCCGGTCTGCTATCCCTTGCAGCACCCGCAAATAGCGCGTCACGGCCAAAATGTAGGTCACAATAAAAAACAGTGGTGCAGCCGCTAACTGCGGGTGATAAGTCGGTGCCACCAGCAGCGGCATGATCATAAAATTAGCCGAGCCAGCCACCAAATTCACACCGGGGTTCATAAGCAAATTTACTTCATGCACATCGTTGGTAGCCCGTGCCATTGTGTCGCCAACCGGTTGAGAATCGTGGAAAGTTGTACTTTTACCCAGCAAGCTAACATACAGCTCCTCGCGCATATCCCGCTCTAGCCGTTCTCCCATCACGGCACTAGAAAAGTTGCGCCCAAGCTGCAATACAGCCCGCGTAGATTGGCTTGCAATTACCCCCAGGGCCATCCAACCAATCATTTGCAAATTGGCGGGCGTTTCCAGAGCCGCATCAAAAGCCATACCAATAAGTACAGGCACAACAGCCGCCAAAGCTGCATTGCCAAAAGCACCAGCCAACATAGCCAAAATCAACAGTTTATGATGTGAAAGATGGGACAACACCCAGCGAACGGTGGTACTTTTGTCAGTCTGTTGCGATCTATTAACGTCAAATTCACTCAAAACTTTTTCTCTATGCTTTAGGATGACTGCATATTTTATTAGCTTTTACATTGTCTAAAAACACAGCCTTGCATTCCAGCAACGACGACAACCACCCTGTTCATTTACTGGTAGTTCTATGAGCATCCAAAACTTTTTAAGTCATGAAATTTGTTGGGCAACGCCTTTGGCTCCCAAATCTGTCAAAAACCATTATCGCACACAGCAAACGTTTGAGCATCCCGCCAAATTCATTCGCCCGTCGGAAGGTAACATCGGCATGAAGCGCGTACTTATCATTGGTTCAAGTGGCTCTGGCAAATCCACGCTGGCCCGCCAGCTTGGGGCTACATTAGAGTTGCCTGTTATTCATTTGGATCGCCATTATTGGCACGCTGGCTGGGTAGGCACACCTGCCGATGAGTGGCGTAAAACGGTTTGTCGGCTGGTGCGGCGGGATGCGTGGATTATGGATGGCAATTATCGGGGAACGCTCAATATTCGTTTGCAAGCGGCTGACTCTGTGGTTTTCCTGGATTTGCCTCCCTGGATCTGTGCGCTACGTGCCATCAAGCGGCGTATTCAATACCGCAAACGCCCTCGCCCAGATATTGCTGAAGGATGCAAAGAGCCTTTATTGGATCCCCAGCTCTTCCAGTTTGTGCAACACGTACTCAACTACCCAGACCGAGCCAAACCATTTGTTATGCAGCAGCTAAACAGTAGTGCAAACGATAAGCGTATCGTGCTGCTAAAAACAACCCAGGACGTGAATAATTTCATCAATGCGCCACTGGATTTTCCAACACTGAATCTTTTGAACGGCCGTCAGCCAATCTCCTCCCCACAAATAGCCCACCTGCCTATGGAGTTGGAGTAAGCTTTGCTTCATGCTGTATCGTGTACACAGCCCCGGACGGCCGTAATTCGCTCTGCATGAGCCGCACGGCCGTTACCCCGAAAGCCACCTCATCCACTTGAACATCCCAATTGAAATCGCGCACCCGCCCCACGTCTTTTACGCGCCCCAACGTGAGATGCGGATTGAACGGCCGTTTCTCACGCATCCAGCCCAACGCCACTACCCGCTCTTCCAATTCAGCCTGCATTTTTTGTAATGGAACCAAATCGCCGGCCAGACCCGCCCACAGCACACGCGGCCGTTTCCGGTTGGGAAACGCGCCCACGTCATTTAAGCGCAGCCAAAACGGTTGGTGTCGGGCTGCAAGCTGCGTTAGTTTCTGTTGCAAAGTGGGGAGTTGGGATACGGCCGTATCCCCCAAAAAGCGCAGCGTCAGGTGCATTTGCTCCCGCCGTACCCAGCGCACCGCCCGTTTTGGCAAATTGTGGTTCAGGTAAACGACCGTTTCCGCCAACACATCTTTCACCACATCCGGCAGCTCAATCGCTACAAACAAACGAATCGTCATCTCTGCTAACCGTCCTCACTTGCTTGGCCGCGCCGCGGAATAGCCAAGTTGCCCACCGCTAAAATCTCTCTTTCCATAGAATCAAACAATTCTATCTGAAACTTATGTGCGCTCACTGCGTAATAGGGGGCAACTTGGAAAAGGAGAGTAACCAAATGAAATCCTCAACTTCACAATTAGCCGATCATTTTGCCATTTTAGGCGAAAAACAAACCTATTTTAACCTGATTTACCTGTTGCTGGCTTTCCCCCTGGGCATTGCCTACTTCGTCATTTCGGTCACGGGGCTTAGTCTTGGGATCGGGCTGCTCATTATCTGGGTGGGACTGTTCGTCTTACTGGCTTTGTTTGCAGGCTGGTGGGGCTTGGCCGCAATGGAGCGGTTGCTTGCCATCCATTTACTTGGTGAAGAGATTGCGCCAATGAATAGCCCCATCAGTAACAAAGGCAACCTATGGGAACGCACGAAGGCTCACTTCACCGACGCCGTCACCTGGAAAAGTGCCCTTTACCTGCTTCTCAAGTTCCCAGTAGGTATTGCTTCGTTCGTGGTGACGATAACGGCCGTTTCCGTCTGTGGGACATTAATCTTTGCCCCTTTCATTTACCAAACTGGCAACATTTCTGTCTTCGCCTGGCGAATTGACACCCTTTTTGAAGCCCTGCTGGCGACTGGTTTTGGCCTGCTAATTACCCCATATGCCATTCAGCTACTAAACAAGGCTGCTGAACTATCAGGGCAGTTTGCCCGCTTCATGTTGAGTAATGGCGAGCCTGTTATTAAAGAAAAAGGCCCTGAAGACCTAATCAACATGATGGTATAGCTTTTTACTTAAAAAAACGGCTCGTTAGCATAAATTGCGCCGACGAGCCGTCTTTTTTCAGAAAGGTGGCAGGCACTTTAGAAGTGCCTGTCACCTACAGTTAATTCACATTCTCAAAGATGCCAGCAGCACCCATGCCGCCACCGATGCACATCGTCACCATACCAAACTGATTGCCGCGCCGCTTCATCTCGTTGATGATTTGCACCGTTAGCTTGGCCCCGGTACAGCCCAGCGGGTGACCCAAAGCAATTGCACCACCGTTGACATTGGTTATCTCCTCATCGAGACCAAGTTCCCGAATGACGGCCACAGCTTGGGCAGCGAAGGCCTCATTCAACTCAACCAGGTCAATGTCGTCTAGGCTCATGCCCGTGCGCTTGAGCAGGCGCGGAACGGCCGAAATCGGCCCCACACCCATAATCTCCGGGCGCACCCCACCAACATTGAAACCAACAAATTTCACCAGTGGAGTCAGCCCCAACGCTTCTGCCCTGCTACGCTCCATGACTAAAACGGCCGCTGCCCCATCACTCAATGGCGAGGCATTGCCAGCCGTCACCGTGCCGCCTTGCTTAAACACTGGGCGCAGCTTGGCCAGCCCCTCCAACGTGGTGCTTGGCCGAATATGCTCATCTTTATCAAAAACGATTGTTTGCCGTTGCGATCCATCTGGCCCTACCGTCACTTCTTCAATCTCAACTGGCAAAATCTCGTCTTTGAACAGATCTTTTGCGTAAGCGGCCATGGCTCGCTGATGGCTGCGTAGCGCAAACTCATCCTGTGCTTGGCGGCTCACCTCAAACTCATCAGCCACCTGTTCGGCTGTGAGCCCCATGCCCATGTACACTTCTGGCGCATTTTCTACCATGTGCGGGTTCGGGTTCACCCGGAATCCGGTCATGGGCACCAGGCTCATCGTCTCTGCACCGCCAGCAATGATGGCATCGGCCCCATTGGCAATAATGCGTTCGGCGGCCAAGGCGATGGTTTGCAAACCGCTGGAGCAAAACCGATTAACCGTCATCCCCGGTACGTCTACTGGTAGCCCGGCGCGGAGAGCAATGGTACGGGCAAAGTTTAACCCTTGTGCCCCTTCCGGCATGGCGCAGCCCATAATCACATCATCAATCTCATTGGGGTCTAACCCCTCAGCTTGCTTCATCACCTCGGCTACAACCGCTGCTGCCATCTCGTCGGATCGCCAGTTGCGGGTGGTGCCTCGTTTTCCTTTGCCTACGGCCGTTCGGCTGGCCGCAACGATTACTGCTTCTCGTGTCATAAGAATTCTCCTTAGTTCCGCAACGGTTTTCCGGTTGTCAGCATGTGCGTCATGCGCTCGCGGGTTTTTTCTTCGCCCAGCAGGGAAAGGAACGCCTCCCGCTCCAAATCGAGGATGTACCAGGGGTCTACCCAGGTTCCGGTGCTGAGCTCACCACCGGTGAGTACATGTGCCAGTTTGTTGCTAATAAGTTGATCGTGTTTGCTAGCATAGTTGCCCCAAACGAAGCCTTGCACACCCAGTTTGAGTGCATAAAGTGCGTCACGGCCAGCTGCATAGATTTTTTCTGCTTCAGGTGGCTTGGCTCCAAGGGCTGCAAGTTGTAAAGCGCGCACCTTGGCCTGCGCCAATCGGTGATCAGCGTTCATCACAATCATGTCACTTTCGCGCAGGTAGCCTAGTTCCTTGTTTTGCCAGGCAGATTCGCCAACTTTGGCAGTAGCCACCTGGGTGAATACATCTTGCAGGACGGGCAGCACATCGGCGTTGGCGGTTTTCATGACGGGATTGATCCGGTGGCGCAGTAGCTCTTTACAACCGCCACCCGCCGGAATCAGCCCCACGCCGACTTCCACGAGACCCATGTAGCTTTCATGCGCGGCGATGGTTTCCCAACCGGCCAAAGCCATTTCTACACCGCCGCCAAGCGCCATGCCTTGAACGGTCGTTACCACTGGCTTCGGCGCGTGTTGCAGGTTAAAGGTCAGCGATTGCAGGCCGCGAATCATTTTGTTCAGATCATCCCACATGCCGCTGGCGGCTGCTACGCCTACCGCAAACAGGTTGGCACCTACACAAAAGTTATCAGCATCGTTGCCGATGACCATTGCGTCAAAATCGCTGTCTAGCCGAGCCAACGCTTCGTGACCCAGCGCAATAATCTGATCATCAATGGCGTTCATCTTGGCATGGAACTCAAACAGCAGCACGCCGTCGCCCATGTCTAGTAGGCTGGCACTGTCATTTCGTGCCACTTCTTTACTCGCCTCATGCAGTCCAGCTATGGTGATATTTTTCTCGTCAATGGGTACAGGGCTGTATTGCTTGGTTGTGAAGTCGTAGAAACGGCCGTCTACATAAAAACGCTCATGCCCAGCCGCCACCATCTCCTTCACCCAGTCGGCCACTTCCAGACCAGCCGCTTCCATCTTTTCAATGGTTTCAGCTACGCCCAGCATGTCCCAAATCTCGAATGGCCCAGCTTCGTGAGCAAAGCCCCAGCGGTTGGCGTTGTCTACATCGGCAATGGAGTGGGCAATCTCTGGCGTTACGTAGGCCGCGTAGGCCAGCATATAGTACGTGGTATCTCGCACAAAGTTGGCAGCCCGGTCATCAAATTCCAGCAGCTTCCGCAGCCGTTCACCCATATCTTCAATTTTGCGGACTGCGCCCACAGAATCAAAGCGAGCCTTCGGCGGATTGAAATATTCCATCGTGTCCGGGTTAATGGTATGGAACTCTCGCTTGCCATTTATCATGACTTTTTTGTAAAAGCCCTGGCCTGTCTTGTTGCCCAACCATTTGTTGGCGGCCATTTTTTCATTCAGCAGCGTACTCTTAGGTGCTTTCAAAATCTCACGGTAGGGATCATGGGGGATTGCCGGATAGAGATTGCTGTTGACGTGCATCATAATGTCCAGCCCTACCAAATCGGTAAGGCGGAAGGTGGCGGTTTTGGGATGCCCCACCAGCGGCCCGGTAATCGTGTCCACTTCGGTGATGGTGTAGCCATTTTCCAGCGCATACTCCGCCACGTAAGAACCGGCTATGGCAATGAAGCGGTTGGCGATGAAGTTGGGGGTATCTTTACAAACCACCACGCCTTTGCCCAGCGTCTTCCCACCAAACTGCACCATAAAGTCTAGAACCTCTGGCGCGGTGTCTGGCGTGGGGATAACCTCCAGCAGCTTGAGGTAGCGCGGTGGGTTGAAAAAGTGGGTTCCCAGAAAATGTGCTTTGAAGTCGTCGGAACGGCCGTCTGCAATCTCATTGATCGGAATGCCAGAGGTGTTGCTGCTGATGATGCTGCCCAGCTTCCGCACCGCCTCGATGCGCTCCATCAACGCCTGCTTGGGGGCTAACTGCTCAATGATCACTTCTACAATCCAGTCACAATCAGCCAGGAGGTCAAAATCATCCTCCAAATTGCCCAATGTGATGAGATCGCCTCGGTCTTTACGCGCCAAATTGGCTGGACGTGCTTTGGCCATCCGGGTATACAAACTTTGCACAATTTTGTTGCGTGCCTTTGGGTTGTTCTTTTCCTCGTCGCTAAGATTGGGGGGAACTATGTCCAGCAGCACAACCGGGATACCGATGTTAGCCAGGTGTGCCGCAATGCCCCCACCCATCGTACCGGCCCCGATAACGGCCGCTTTTCGTATCGAAAATGTCATCTATTCACTTCTCCTAATCTCTGGCAGGGTTCCCAATTGGCTAACTATTCACCATAATGGGATCGTGCCCTTTTGATGTAGATAATGCGATTTTCCTCATCAACACTGTAAACAATTCTGTCTTGATAACTGAGACGATATGAGTAATTACCAGCCAAATCACCCAAAAGCTTTTTGCCTTCGTACGGCCGTTGTGCAATCACTTCAATCAAAATCGTTTTCAACTTCTTACGTAACTTAGGTGTCAGTTTTCCAATGTCTTTTTGGGCTTGCTTGGTGATGCGTATTTGATAGTCACTCATTCTTCACCGAAAACATCGTCCATGCTGAGGGTATCGCCATCTTTAATTTCCAAATCAGCTTGTTTGATGCTTTCATATAAGCCCGGCTGAGAAAGCAATTCGACTGTTTCCAGAAGGCTCTCATATTCTTCCTCAGAAAGAAGAACCGCGCCGCCTTCTTCAGAGGCAATACGATATTGCTTGTGCTCCCGGATAGTTGCCCGTAACAAATCTAGCAACTCATTTTTTGCATTTGTGGCTGTAATTGTCTGCATCATTTCAAGCCTCCTTGCCAGTAATCAGTAAATCAGCGGTTAGTAATCAGCCTGGCGCAAGTGTACCATCACCAAGCCAAACTGATTACTGCTCACTGATTACTTCAGCTCCCTCCGCGAATAGCCCAAAATGCTCCGGGCAATGATTAGCTGGTTAATCTGCTTCGTGCCTTCGTAGATGTCGTTGATTTTGGCATCGCGCATCCATTTTTCGGCCAACCACTCGCGTGAGTAGCCCATGGGGCCGAGCAGTTCTACCGATTTCTGGGTAATCCAGGTAACGGCCTCGCCAGCGCGAAATTTACACATGCTGGCCGCCAGGCGGTTGCTCTCACCGTGCGCCATCATGCCCACAGCGCGAAGGGTGAGTAGCCAGGCACCTTTGTGTCTTGCTTCCATCTCCATCAGATCGCGTTCAACGGCCGTTAATTCATGGCGCGGTTTGGTGTAATCCAGCACAATGCCTTCTTCCGCCAATTTGTCACGGGTGAACTCCAACGCGGCGCGAGCAATGCCCACCGCGCTAGCAGCCACTGCCGGGCGCGAAGCATCGAACGTTTTCATCGCACCCTTAAACCCTTTGGTAGCGGATTTCTGCTTAGCATCCAGCGTCCCCAACATATTGTCAAACGGCAGTCGCACATTGTCAAAGTGCAGGGAAACCGTATCGCTGGCGCGGATGCCTAACTTATGCTCTTGCTTGGCAATGGAAACGCCAGGCGTGTTGCCTTCTACCACAAAGGACTTAATTCCGGCACGTCCGGCAGTGGGATCAATCGTCGCCCATACGACGCATAAGCCGTCGGACTCTTCAAGTGCCAATTTACCGTTGGTAATAAAGATTTTCTCACCGTTGAGAATCCATTCGTTGGTGTCGGGGTCGAGTACGGCCGTTGTCCGCATCGAACTGTTGTCAGAGCCAGCACCGGGTTCCGTGATGGCCATTGCCCCCCACTTGGGATCGCCCTCGGTGAACTTCTTGAGAAAGCGAAGCTGCTGCTCTGGCGTACCAGCCGCCTGCACCGCCGACCCACCGAGCATTGGATGTGGCAAACACAGATATTGGCCTGTGTCGCCCCAGCTCATTTGCTCTACCATCATGATAAAGCCCAAAATCGAGAAATCTGGCCCTTTGGGTTTGCTATGACCATTGCTGCCATTGGTTCCGTTGCTGCCATTACCGTTTACCTTTTTCTCAATGCTCCGTAGCGATGACTTCATCATCTGCTGGGCAAAAGGCCAGGTCATATTCACAAACGCCTCTGGCCGCTCGTGCTCATGCTCATCCAGTTCCCGCGAATACGGTCGCATCGCTTGTTCAGCCACCATTTTGGTCATTTGGCTTTGGTTCAAAATCATTTCAGGAATTTCAAAACTAATCATCAGTAGCTCCATTAACGATTGACAATTGACGAATCCTTTCAAATCGTCAATCTAAAATCGTAAATCATAAATTACACAATTGCCAATCCATCAAACGATACAAACCCACGCGCATTCCGCAGCCACAGTTCCACCGGGTATTCACGGATGTAGCCGTAGCCGCCCAAAATTTGCAGAGCACGGTCGGCCACCTGCACCACCACATCGTCTACCCGCTGCTTCATCAGGGCAGCGTCACGGGTCACGTCTTCGCCGCGATCCATCTGCCAGGCAGTTTCCCACACCAGCAGGCGGGCTTCGTCAATATCCGTGGCCATGTCTGCCAGCATGAAAGCGATACTTTGCTTGTGGGCAATTGGTTCGCCGAACTGGACGCGCTGCTTGGCGTAATCGAGGGCGTATTCATACCCGGCACGGGCAACGCCCACGGCCGCTGCGCCCAGCGCCACCCGGCTGTGGTTCAAAATCAAGCCAAAGTTAATGCCATCCTCACCGCCCAGTTTGTTCGCAGCCGGAATGCGACAATCTGCCAGCGTCACCAGGCTAGTGGGCAACCCTTTGATGCCCATGAGCTTGGCTTTCTTATCAATCGTCAGGCCAGGGGCGTCGGTGGGTACCAGGAACGCCTGGGTTTGGCCGTCTTCGTTAGCATAAACCAGGATGAGTTCGGCCGTTTCTGCCAGCGGAACGGCCGTTTTTGTCCCATTCAGCACGTAATCATCGCCGTCACGAACGGCCGTTGTCATGAGTTTGTACGGGTCAAATTTCACAACTGGCTCCGTGAGGGCAGCCGTCATGGCAGGCATCGCTTCATCGCAAAATTGGGGCAGGTACGCCTCTTTTTGCGCCTCGGTGCCAGTCAACATTACCGGAATGGCAACCAAATTGGGCACCATCACGTTGAGGGCAATGGCCAGGTCGCCCCAGGCCAGCTCTTCGCTGGCCAGCACGCCAGTGAGGGCAGTGTATTCGCCAAAGCCACCGTAGGCTTCTGGCAATCCGGTGGGCAAAATGCCCAATTCCCAACCTGCCTGCACCACTTCTGGAGGAATACGGCCGTCTTCCTCCGCATCCCGAAACACCTTCCGCATCCGTTCACTGGCGTAACGCGCAATCGCCTCGGTCAGCATCTGCTGCTCTTCATCTAAACGAAAATCTAACATAATTTATGCTCCCTTTCCGGGGGCTGAAGCCCCAGGCTAAAAATTTGGGGCTAACCCCCGGTTAAACTGAACGAACAAGCGCGTCTGTCATTTTTGCCAGCCGCACAATTGGTTTCACATCATGGACCCGCACCACGTCTGCCCCCCGCTCAATACCGATGGCGACGGTTGCGGCCGTACCTTCCAGCCGCTCCTCCGGCGGCAAATCGAGCGTGTAGCCAATAAATGATTTACGCGAAGTGCCTAACAAGATGGGAAATCCCATCGTTTTGAACTGATCCAGTTGGTTAACAATCTGCAAATTCTGAGCAACCGTTTTGCCAAATCCCACCCCTGGATCAAGGATAATATTGCTTTCTGACACGCCCGCTTTTATTGCAATTTCCACGCTTTCACCCAACTCTTTCTTGATGTCGCTGATGAGATCGTCGTATTCCACGCCAACATAGCGGCCACCGAGCCGTTCTTCCTGCGCCACGTTTTTTGGCTTGCTACGATTGTGCATCAGCACAACGGGGCAGTTAGCTGTGGCTACAACCTGCGCCATTTGCGAATCCATCCGAAACCCCGAGACGTCATTCACCCAATTTGCCCCCGCCGCCAAAGCAGCTTCAGCTACGTTGGCGCGGTAGGTGTCTATGGAGATTGGGAGGGAAACGGCCGTTCTCACCGCTTCAATCACCGGAATGACCCGCGCCAACTCTTCTGCCTCCGTCACGGGCGTGCTGCCGGGGCGCGTACTTTCGCCACCAATGTCAATGATGTCCGCGCCGTCGGCGGCAAATTGCTGTGCCTGGGCCACCGCAGCGGCAATTTCATCTTCCCGCTGCAAGACACCATCTCCCGAAAAGCTGTCGGGCGTGACATTTAGAATACCCATCACGTATGTCTTTTTGCCCCAATCAAACATGGTTAATTCCGCAATCCATTCAAGTAAATATCTGTTACGGCCGTACCCAACTTCTCTGGTGAATCGCTGTCAATGGGCACCCCTAGCTCAAACAGAGCGGCAAAACCCATGATGGTGGCGCTCATCATGCGGGCGGCAATAGCCGGATCCACCGGGCGCATCACGCCAGATTCAATTAAGGCCGTCAATCGCTGCTCGGTGGCAGCGATGATGCGATGCAGCGCTTCTTGCACATAATATTGATGTACGTCAGCGTTCAGGCGCGATTCATACAAAAAAAGCATGAACAGCCGCCTTTCGCGCCCGCGCCGGAAGCGATTGGCCATGAGCTGGGCGAGCATGTCCTCAAACGTCTCTCCCTGCACCGATTCAATATCGGCGGCCACTTCATCGGCATAGGCTTTGGCGACACCGATGAGAAGCTCCCGTTTGGTGGCAAAGTAGTTAAACAAAGTACCTTCGGAGACATCGGCAACTTCGGCAATCTCTTTGGCTGTCGCTTTTTCATACCCTTTGTGGCTAAAAACGTGGGCGGCGGCATCCAAAAGCTGCGCTTTGCGGGCGGCAATGCGGCGTTCACGGCGAGTAGGGAGTTTGGTTTTTAGCATAAGTTTTTCTTTTTGAGTCATCACTCAAAAATGAGTGACGACTCATTTTATCGTCAAAAAAAGAGGCTAATTCAGATTTATTGGTTCAGGTGTGTGGTCAAACGGCCGTATCCCCTCACCATCCACCGCGGTAGCAAGCTGTGCAATGGTGCTGCCTAGCCGTGGATGCACAAACTCTGGCGCGATGTCTGCCAATGGCCGTAGCACAAAAGCGCGCTCGTGCAGTCGCGGATGCGGAATGGTTAATTGCTCAGTTTCGATAATTTGGTTGGCGTAAAAAAGAAGATCAATATCAATGAGGCGCGGCCCCCAACGCTCGGCAGGCTCCCGCCCCAGTTCAATTTCCAAATTTTTGACAAAGGTAAGGAGATCAACAGGTGGCAAATTGGTTTGGGCAGCCAGGCACAGGTTCAAAAAGTCGGGCTGGTTGGTAACGCCCCAGGGCGGCGTTTGGTAAATGGGAGAAACGGCCGTAATCACCATTGCCTCAGCCAATGCCTCAATGGCTGCCTGCAAATTGGCGGCGCGGTCACCCAAATTTGTGCCTAAACCTAGATAAATCGTCTGCATGTGCGTCGTTGTTAACCAAGTTCGGTCAAAATGACCAAAATGATGCCCTGCGTCATATGGCAAAATTTATAACACAGCGCGTCATCTATGTCAATCTTTTTCTTAGGCTGTTCCATAACAAAAACTAATGGAGGCGCCGCAGATGCCCTGTAAACGGCCGTCCCTCACACGCGCGGGCTGGCTGAATGATTCAGAAATCGTATGCCTTAAATCAACGCCATTTACTCTGGTAGGCACCCCAGAAATATGGTTTCTTAGCTGGAAAATCTCCTTCAGATCGCGCAATCGTGCCAAAATGACCAGTCTGGATACAATCATTTGGATGAAACGCGGACTTATTCTCTCAATTCTGGCATTTGTGCTGCTGGGTTTAATGACGCAGCGCACCACAGCTCAAACAGTGTCATCTCGCCTGTTGGTGCAGCCAGGAGACAGCTGGGCGGCACTGGCCGTGCGCTTTCAGGTGAATGCAGCAACGCTGCGCCAACTCAATCCCCACATAAACCCAACCCGCCAGCCCACTATCGGTACGGAGCTAATTTTGCCAGAAACGGCCGTTGAGCAATCAGGCCATTTTTTGCGGCAGCAGGGGGGTTTGCTAGCAACGGCCGTTGCCCACAATATTTCACCCTGGTTAATCGCTATACGCAACAATCGGCCATCCCCGCACCATCCGGCCCCCTACCAACCCATTTTTGTGTCTGCGCTAAACATCACCCCACGCGAACTGCCGATTGGTTTTTCCACGCTGGAACTGTCTCAACTGGTTGGCATACCGGGGCAAGCCATTGGGTTTCGGGCAGAAATGGTAGAGCAGCAGACGGTGACGGCCGTTCTAGACAACAATGCGCTGGATGTTTTTGCGAACGGCCGTTACCTGGTGGGGCTAACCGGCACGGGTGCATTTTTTGGCACACAACAGCCAGAACTGACGATACAAGTTGGTAACGCACCCCCCTGGCGGCAACCCTGGCAGTTCCGCGACCCCGACGCCTGGGAATATCAACAACTGACGCTCACGGGAACGGCCGCACAAATTGATCAGCAATTCATCGCTGAAGAGCGGGAGCGGCTGTTTGCCATTTGGGAGCAAAACAGTGGCCCCGCCCAATGGCAAAATTCGTTCCAGCTACCCATCAACAACTATCTGGAAATTAGCAGCGTCTTTGGGGTACGCCGCTCTTACAACGGCGGGCCGTACCGCAGCTACCACGAGGGGGTGGATTTTGCAGCCTACGGCGGTACGCCCGTGCTGGCCCCCGCTAGCGGCACGGTCGTCGTCGCCGAATTTTTGTACGTGCGCGGCGGTGCGGTCATCATTGATCATGGCCTGGGCATTTATTCCGGCTACTATCACCTATCTAGCCTGGCCGTTGCGCCTGGCGATCTGGTCACGCCCGGCCAAATCATTGGCGAAGTGGGGACAACCGGGCTGTCAACCGGCAATCATCTCCACTGGGATTTATTGGTGGATGCCGTTTGGGTGGATGCCGAAGCCTGGCTGGAACAAGACATGGCCTGCTGGATTTTGGCAGGGTTGAAACGGCCGTGTGAATGATAAGAAAAATATTGAGTTATTTGTTGAAACGCGGAGGTTAACATTACACGAAAACCGATATTTACATTTGCATCATTAGCATTTAGTGGTGGCGGTAACTTTATTGCTTGGGGAATCTATGTGTGGATTGTTTTATTAGTACCCAGAGGTAGCCATAGCTTTTTGGGGGATGCTTTGATTATCTATTCACCTATTTTATTAGGAATTGCATGTGCTATTGCTCTTGCATTTGCTTTAATCGCTAGTTTGCGCGGTGAATCCCGTTTACGCCTTCGTCGCATAGCATATTTTCTTAGCGTACTTTCTTTTCCTTGGTACCTTCTTTTTTTGAACATTACTATTTTCTAATCCCTTGCTGCGGTGCAGTCCCTATGGCGAGCTATGGCAGGCGTCCCGCCTCGCCACTTATTTTTCCAGCATGGATTTTGAGGTAAGCGACAGCTGCTTGGGTGGGAAACGGCCGTTTCCCACCCAAACTAAATCCAAAAATTCAGCATTTACTCTTCGTCAACATCACCAAACAAATCTTCAAGAAAGTCAATCACAGCATCATTGAAGATGTCTGGCTGCTCCAAGTTGGGCAGATGGCCTGCATCTGGCACGAGAACCAGTTCAGAATTGGGGATCGCTTTGTGCATCGCCTCCGCTTCCGTGGGCGGAATGAGCGTATCGTCCGCGCCATGAATGATTAGAACCGGCACGTCAATGTCGCCTAGCGTGGGGGTAGAATCTATGCGGTCGCGCATGGCCGCCAGCGCACCCACCACCCCGTTGAGCGAAGCGCTACTCATGATTTCCTGGGCAAAGCCCACCAGTTCCGGGTCATTTTCATACGTTTTGGCGGCCATCATTTTGGGCAGCATGCCAGCGGAAACGGCCGTTGCCCCCTCATTTTTGGCCAGCTCTGCCGCTTTGTCTCGGCCTGCCTTGCCCTCTGGCGAATCGGCACCAGCGCGGGTAGCCGCCAAAATCAGCCCAGACACATGCTCTGGGTAGCGACGATAAAATTCCAGGGCGATGTACCCGCCCATCGAGAGGCCACACACCACAAACGGTGTCGCCACGTTGAGATGCCCCAACAAGTCGGCACAATCATCTGCCAATTGGGTGATGGAATATGGGCCCGGCACGCTGTCGGTATTGCCAAAGCCGCGTAAATCAGGCGCGATGACCCTGGCATAGTCACCCAAATCCTCAATTTGGGGTGTCCACATGCTGCTGCTCAACGGGAAGCCGTGAATTAGCAGCAAAGCTGGCTTGTCGCAAGAATCCTGAAACGCCATTACAAAATCGTTATCATTTTCACTCATTTTTGTCCTCAACTTTGTTCGTCGTTAGTGGCTGGTTGCTAATAACGAATCACTCGTAGCTAGCCACAATTTTTATGTTTCCATGCCCTCAAACAGTTCGCCAATGGAACGGCGCAGGTAATTTTGGCGAATGGCTTCCGCAAAGACGTTGCCAACGGAGAGTACTTTGAGATTGGGCGGCTGGCGGTCAGGCGGCCTTTCCACCGTGTCTGTGGTGATAATTTCCTGGATTTGGGGGATGGAGTTGATGCGTGTCACTGCCGGCCCCAAAAACAGCCCGTGGGTGCAAATGAGAGAGATTTGCTCAACCCCACTCTCCACCAAAACCTCGCTCAGTTCGACTACAGAACCAGCCGTGGCAATCTCATCATCGTACACATAGGCATGTTTGAACCCCTGCACCTGCCGCCGAATCAGGCCGCCGATTTTCACCTCGGTGTCTGAAACGCGCGTTTTATCGGCAGAGGCGATGGGCAAGCCCAGCCCCGCCGCAAAGCGGGCCGCAGGCTTGGCGCGGCCCATGTCTGGCGCAACCACCACATCCCGGTTTGGGTCTAACGGCCGTTGCCGAATAAATTGCTCCAACGTCATCCGCGCCGTCAGCGGATCGGCAGGAATGCTAAAAAAGCCGTGCACCTGGGGCGAATGTAGCGTCATCGTCATCACATGCGTCGCCCCAGATGAGCGCAGCAGGTCAGCAATGAGTCGAGCCGTTATGGAAATGCGCGGCGCATCTTTTTTGTCTGAACGCGCATAGGAAAAATATGGAATGATGGCATGTATCTCCCGTGCAGCCGCACTTTTGGCAATATCCAGCATCATCAGCAATTCTACCAAATGGTCGCTCACCGGCGGGGTTAAAGATTGCACAATGTACACAATGCGTCCGCGTACGCTGGCGCCTAGCTGTACAAACAAATTGTCGTTACTAAATCTGGAAAATTTGGTCTCCTCAAGTGGAATCTGCAAATGCTCACCAATTTTTTGCGCCAGTGGCACATTGGAACGGCCGCTAAACAGCCGCACATCATCTGGGTCTAAATTTCGGGTCATCTTCTCCTCCAAATAGAGCGTATTGCGTATTGCGTAAAAAACGGAATACGCAATAGGGTGCATTCTCAACGAAAGGTGGTTGGTAGCAGCAACGCCCGGCTGAGTTTGAGTTTGTAGGCTGCTGTCGGTATCTCGACTGCGCCAAACGTGCGTAAATGCTCGGTCATGAATTGAATGTCTAGCAAGCTAAACTGACGCTCATTCAGGTGCGCTACCAAAAAGGCAAGTGCCACCTTACTGCTGTCTCGCACACTGCTAAACATGCTCTCTCCAGCAAAAAAGCCGCTGATGGCCACACCGTACAAACCACCAACCAGTTCGCCCTGCTGCCACGCCTCCACGCTGTGGGCAAAGCCTAACTGGTGCAGCCGGACGTAGGCCTGCACGATCTCTTCGCTAATCCAGGTATCTTCCCGACCCAGTGTGGGGGCAGCACAGGCTTGTATGACGGCCGTAAATGCACTGTCTATACGAATTTCAAACTGCTGCTTGCGAATCGTGCGACGGAGAGAGCGAGAAATATGGAAACGATCCAGGGGAATGATAGCTCTAGGGTCAGGATCGTACCAGTAAATACGGCCGTCTTCATGCGCCATCGGGAACACGCCCTGGCAATACGCCGAGAGCAAAACCTGAGGAGAAAGAAAGCTATCCACTACTATTGCGCCCCCAAAGTTCGCATAAGATTAATAACGGCGACGCAATAGTTAAACAGTCCGGCAAACTTATCATATAACCTTTTTCGGATTTTTGCCGGACTGTACTATCCAAACGTCAACGCTGGCTCCTGGGCACATTGGCTTTCCCACCATTGCCGAATCCGACCACCAATCGGCCGTCCCACGTACCCCTCAATCTGGTAGACTACATCCCACAGGCGGGCAAAATCTACACCGGTTCCCAAACCCATCTTATACGCCAAAAAGATTAGATCCTCAGTTGCCAAATTACCAGCCGCGCCCGGAGCAAACGGGCAGCCGCCCAAGCCCCCCACGCTGCTATCAAAAATGCGGACACCAGCTTGCAGCGCAGTGGTTGCGTTAGCCAGCCCAATCGCTTGCGTGTCGTGCAGATGCACCGCCAGCTTCTCCATGCCTAGCCGTCGCCCCAAATTTTCCATCAGCCGCCCCACATCCAGCGGATTGGCGTGGCCGATGGTGTCGGCAATGGCTAGCTCATCTGGCGCTAGCTGCCACAGCTTTTCGGCCATCGCAATGGTGCGCTGCGGCGGTGTATTGCCCTCAAAGGGGCAGACCCAGGCGGTCATCACGTAAATCCGCGTCCAGATGCCATCCCGTCGCGCCTGTGTCATGAGGTCTCGGGTAATTTCGTAAGCCCGCTGCGACGACATGCGGGTGTTTTTTTGGCTAAACGTTTCGGTTACAGAGACGCCAAAGGCCATCGAGCGGCAGCCTGAGGCCAAAGCACGGTCATAGCCACGCTGGTTGAACACGAGTCCGATGAAATCTGTTTGGGGGTATGTGGTACGGCCGTAGGCCATCAACTCATCTGCATCGGCCATTTGTGGCACCGCTTTGGGATGCACAAAGCTGGTCAACTCAATGTGGTGTAAGCCAGCCGCCACCAAACCAGCCACCAACGCTTTTTTTTGCGCGGTATCAATTAGCTGGACTTCATTTTGCAGACCATCGCGGGGGCCAACCTCATAAATTTTTAGAGATTCGGGCATAAATATCCATACCGTTAAGTAAACCGCAGAAAGTTTTCGGATGAAAAAGAAGCCATTGCTCTGCGGCTTACTCAGGTAATCGGCCAAAATCACGGCTCGCTAATTTCAAGAACTTCTTGCCGATTACATAAATTGACTTGCACAGGCCGCAATGGGGAATGGCCTGTGGGAAATAGTTATGCCAATTTTACCATACATCGGTATAGATTTAGTGGGTAGTAGCAAGTAGATTAGTACCCATTTGCCCAACAAGGCGTTAGCCTTAGTACCTACCCACGGAGGGATCAACAGCGATGGCGTAGGCATCAATGCCGCCATCCATGTTTAACACATTGGTCCACCCCTGCTGGCGCAGCCAGGCCGTTACCTGGGCGCTACGGTTTCCATGATGGCACAGCACCACAATTTCAGCGTCTTTGTCTGCCAGCACGGCTTCTGGGAGGGATTCGGGGCCTTGCCGAGCCAATTTACTCAAGGGGGCAGTCAATACGCCACTGCCTAAATTTGCGTAAAGCAGTTCGTTTGGCTCACGCACATCTAGCAGAATAAAATTGTCGCCATTTTCTCGTTTTTGGGCCACTTCCTGCACAGAAAGGCCGGGGACGCCGTAAGGGTTCATATCACGCTCTCCAGGCCGCTAGCAACAAACACCCCCAGCCTGCAATAAATGCCACACCACCGATGGGGGTGATGGCACCTAGCCAACTTTGCCGAGTGAATACCAACAGGTACAAGCTGCCAGAAAAAATGAGTATGCCAGCCAGCAGCAGATAGCCACCCCAGGTAGTGAGGCTTACGGGATATTTATCGGCTAGCCAAGCGGCGGCAAAGAGGCCCAGGGCGTGATAGACGTGATAGCGAACGGCCGTATCATACGTCCCCGCCAGATTTGGAAACTTCTCAAAATAGCTGCTAAGTCCGTGTGCGCCAAATGCACCAGCTCCAACACCCAGTATCATGAATAGTGATCCTAAAATCACAAAAATCTTACTCATCCTCTTCTTCCTCGTTAATTTCAGTTTGCCAGCGCATGGTGGGTGGCTCCTCAATAGCGGGGCCTTCCCCCTGAGCCAGGCGGTCTAGCCAGCTCAGTGGGTCTTCAGGCGCGGCCGTTTCGATGGCGATGTAGGCGGCGTACGTTTCTTCCAGATGCGGCCGTTCTCGCACCACTTCTTGCACTAACTCAGGAAGACGGCCGTTTCGCTCCATCGTGCCAATCAACAACCCAGCTTTATCACGCTGCGTCTTCCCCCGCAATTGGTCATACGCCACACCCAACCGCCTACACAATGCCTGAATCTCTTCCAGGTTAAACACCGTAACCAAATCATCCCGCAGCCTAAATCTATCCATGCTGTCCATTCTACCCTGACTTCCGGCAATATTAAAGAACACAACTTGGTTTTTTGTGTAGGCAGACGAGCAAGCCATTTCCCTGAACATGACATTTGTCACCCTCCATTGTGGCCTAGTTGCACTTCTGTAAAGACCCCCTCCAAAGTAAAGTTGGCACAGGTTGTTCAGGTCTTGTCGCTCTGAATAGCTCTCAAACTCTCTAGCCAGCACTGCATCAACTTTGTATTGCAAAGATTCTCTTTTCAAAAATTTTTCACCTTCACAAGAACGCTTTCAGGAGGGTTCCCATGCGTCGTTTTGCTCGTCTTTGTGTCCGCGCTTTCTGTTTCTTACTGTTGACTCTCTTTGTCCTGCAACTGCCAGCCCTCATTACTGTAGCAGCCCAAACCATTGACCCTGGCCCAGCACCTGTTGCAGATACCACACTCCCTAGCATGGCGTTTCAACCCCCATCAGATGCAGACAAAATCGAAGACTTTGTGCCTCCAGGAGTGGAGCTGGTCAGATACGATGTCGCCAAAGGCGAAGATAGTGCCTACACACTAGACTCAGATAAAGGGAATGCCATTGCTTTTAACAGTGATCACATCGGTATCATCATGGAAGCAGGGACAATTCCTAATGGAACCCTTCTGGAGTTTAAAGAGTCCACCGACTCAACCACCATCTCTAAAGAAGCCGACGCAGAAGTCAAGCCAGACCCCTCCTACACCATCCAGTTTCACGTTGAAACGGTAGATCAACTCAAAACCGATGAGGTGCAACAGTTTGAGCGCATGTCGCGCATTGTTGTGGATATGCGCCATTTTGGGATTGACCTGGAAGAAGTTGGCGGCTACTTCTACCTCGCCTACGAAGATGAAAACAACCCCGGCACCTGGATAGAAGTTCCTACAGATTCCTATGGCAAGACCGGGCTCATCAGTGCTGAGGTTGCCCACTTTTCCAACTGGCAATCTGGCTGGCGACCTGAAGCATGGGCGTTGGAATGGCGACCCCCTACCGTTAATGAGTTTACGGGCACTGCCCGTTATCAATATCCATTCAACATCCCCGCAGGACGAGCAGGTTTACAGCCAACCGTGGCACTTTCTTACAACAGCGCATCCTTGCGGGGAGCAGTCAGGCAAGTAGCGTATGGCTCAGTGGCCACTGGTTGGTCGCTAAGTGACATTAGCATTACCCGAACAGGTATTAAAAATGGCGAATCAGCTTGGACATATCCCGACACTTTCCGGCTCACCATCAACGGCACTGGCGGACGGCTCGTAAAAGGGGACACCACAAGTGGCGTCACCACCTTTTACGTCGAAGACATGCCCCATATTCAAGTGCTGAACTATGGTGGACGTAAATGGGATCAAGAGGTTAGCGGCAATACCTATTGGATTGTTCGGGATGGCAGCGGTGTCACCTACCGCTTGGGCTATACGGAGGACTCCTATTCACTCCAGGATACAGAACTTAATAATGGGGGGATCGATAGGGAGATTACGGCTTGGCATGTGGACACCGTAACAGATGCGTTCGGCAACCAGATTAACTATACATATAATCGCCCTGCGCGCTACGACAATTGGGGATTTTGGTGTCCCTGGGGAGGCAACTGCTCTTGGGAAGTTTGGACTTACAATAGCCAAGTCGCACACATCTATTATAACTTTGATGAGCGCATCACCAGTTCCCCATCTGCCCACAATGTCAACCGCAAAATAGATTCCGGCACAGCCACCTACGCCACGCATATTCATGTGGTTTACGGCTCTTCAGACCAACGCCTAACCGAAATTAAGATATATCATGGGGACGGCAGCTTGCCGATTCGGAAATACCTCATTAACGCCACAAACGAGGTTAAAAACAACCCATTAAATTGCGATACTTATGGCGGAGGGGCTGGCCAATATACGACGTCAAAAACGTGGACACGAGTCATTAACTCAATTGAAGAACAAGGGTACGATGTTATCAGCAGCCAATGGATTGCCTTACCCGCGACGACATTTTCTTATACCTTCTACCATCATTACACACATACGCTGGCAAATAACGCTGCCTGTTTTCAGTACAAATATATGACATCCTATGAAAATGGGTATGGTGGTGAGGTAGAATTTACCTATGGCACCAACGGCCGTCAGGTTGGCGATTATGATAACTGTCGGGGGAGTGCCCAATGCGATCCAGCTGTCTTGCCATCCCAGGGGCGCAACTATTGGATTACCCAGGTCAAAGTATATGACGGACAAAATCCTGACCCCGTCATCACAAACTACAACTATCAGGATATTTGTTATGACCAGACGCAAGTGCATCAAAATGAGCCTATCTGCCCGCAACCGGACACGACCACAACGCGGGGTAGCATGGGAGGCTTTGGCGAAGTTACGGTCACAACCTATGATTACGATGGCACAACCCCGTTGCTCATCCGCAAGACGTATTATCATCAGGAAGCCAATAAATACGGCCGTCCCGAACAAACTGACATCATGGACGGCAATAGCGTACTCCTGACGCGAAATGAGTACGTCTACACGGTCAGCACCTACTCATCGTACAACGTTCAATTTACCTACACCTATGAAGAATCAACAAAGCACTACCATAGCGGCAGTAACTCAACCGACATTTCAAGCAAGGTGAGGTATGCGTACAATGCCAGTTACCAAAACATCTATGACGGCAGCCCCTCTGAACCCGTTAGTAGACAATTGGGGCAAGTCACTCATATCGAAGAATTTGATAGTGCCTCCACCTCAACCCCATTCCGTACAACCCGACAATGGTACCGCGCCAACAGTAAAAATGAGCGTTGGGTTATTCGTAATACGTCTATAGGTGTTTACGAAACGAACTCTTGGAATCAAATTCATTCCACCTGGAACTACTATGACAATTTAACAGATCATGGCGGTGAGTTAACGCAAGGTGCCTTGACCCGAACTCGCAATCTTCTACCGGGCGAGATTTCCTGCAGCGATGTGCCCGGTGGTGATGGCAGTGGGGGTGGGTATGTTTGCGATACGGCGTATTTAACTTCCGAGCAAACCTTTGCCTACGATGCGTATGGCAACGTCACCAGTCAGAGCTCCTATTCGGATTATGGCTACCAAACCCAAGATACGCTCAATACGCCAGGCTCACCTGACACAGATTACACCCTGCGAGACGTACCACCTTCAGGTATCCTACAAACTACAGATATTGATTACGAAGCAGATTACAATCTGTATCCCGTCATGGTCACCGATCCTGCTAATCAAATCACCAGATTTGCCATCTATGGCTTTAAGAACTCTTATGGGAGTATAGTCAGCTTATCTGGTTTTCAATCTCATGCTGGCTTGCTCAAACGGGTGGTGAGTCCCAATGGCGCCACAGTAGATTATGAATATGATCCCTTTGGCCGTCTGTTTGCCGTCTATGATTCTTCTGACACAACAGGATTTGGCAATACCAATCGTTGGGATGGCAATCCGCTCAACCGGTATCGTTATTGGGATACCACCTGGAATGATTCGTGGACAACGCTAGATCCATTTGCGGTAACGATTGAAGAAAGGCCCGATGACTATCCAGGCCCAGACACCAATGATTCCAAACATGCCACTATCCATTACTACGATGGGTTAGGGCGTGAAATTCAGGTCAGGCAGCGGTACGTGAATGTAGCAGGGGTCGGCGAGCGAGATGTAGTTGTTGTCAACGAGTACAATGCTCTGGGACAGGTTAGCTGCACCAGTGTGCCATTTTATGTGTCCACCTCAGCCGGTACGGTCACAGATAGCTGTAGCAGCAAAGACCGCACAACCACCACCTACGATGCTCTGGGACGCCCGTTGATCATCACAGCCCCAGATGGAACGACAACAACCAACAGCTATAGCGTCCTCGACACCGTTACCGTAGATAGCTACAACATACTTAGCAAAGTAGAAACGATAGATGGCAATGGCCAGGGCATCCGCCGCTTCTCTAACGCCAGAGGGGAATTGGTGCTGGTGCGCGAACTAAACGAGACCAATGGCTGGTATGCCGATACCCGGTACAGTTACGACTTACTGGGTAATTTAGTGACTGTAGGGACCAGTGGGTCTCAAAACTCAAACCCTGGCACCTTTTTGCGGGAAGTCACCATGACCTACGACAATTTTGGCCGCAAAACAGGCATGGAAGACCCGGATATGGGGGATTGGAGCTATGAGTATGATGCCGCAGGCAATCTGACGCGACAGATAGATGCCAACGGCGATGTGCTTTGCTTCTACTACGATGAGATGAACCGCCTGACGCGCCAGGTTGAGGACAGCTCTCCTGGAAGTGCCTGTCCCACAACCCCGCCGACGAGTGGTCAATACCATATTGTCAGCTACGATTACAACACCTCGGGCAATGGTGCAGGTCAAATTGATTCTGTAAGCTGGGGACCAGACCCCACCCAAAACAAGGATGAGTTTACCTACGATAGCCTGGGACGGGTGACACAGCAAGACAGGTGGATTGATAACCGGCTCTATACAATGGCCACAACCAGCTTTGATACGCTCAATCGGCCACTCACAATGGTGTATCCCAATGGGGACGAAGTCACGATTGGCTACGATAGGGAGGGGGAAAACACGCTAACGCTCACCCTGCCCGGTGATGATACGGTGTTGGTTGAAGATATTACCTTCAACGCCTTTGGCCAGATGGTACATATTGACCGCAGCAACGACATTCCCAATACCGATCCCGATACCACCTACACCTACGGCTCCGCAACTAACAATTTCCGGCTTGAGAAAATTGCCCACGGCACCGCTGGGGATAATCGGCCAGATTTTGAATTTGCCTACGACAACATTGGCAACATTACCACCATCACCAACACGGTCTCAGCAAGCTATTACGGCACAGATGTGCAATCCTTCACCTACGATAGTCTCAATCGGTTAACATCTGCTTGTACCTTAAGTGGGAGTAATTGCACGACCGGTTCCAGTAACGGTCACTATAACCACACCTATGCCTACGATATATTGGGGAATATCACCTCGTTCAATGGGGACACCTACACCTACGGAGATGCAGATCATATTCATGCGGTGACAACTGTTGGCTCAAATACCTATGCCTACGATGATAACGGCAACATGACTTCCCGCACTGAAGGCGGGGTGACTTATACCCAAAACTTCGACGTGCAAAATCGCCTGACGAGCGTTGTTGCCAGTGGAGATACAACAACCTTCAGCTACGATGCCAGCGGCTTTAGGGTCAAGACTGTGGAGCCCGATGGCACCGTAATTTACACCCCCTTCCCCTTCTATGAAGAAGAAGTGCAGCCAAGCGGACAATCTGGTCTTGAATCTGATGGCACCCTGGTTGCTGTCCCGGCAGCAGGCCAGGATACCAGCACAACTGCCAACGGCAATGGCACAACAAGCGCACACCTCTCTCAACTGGACGAGACGCTGCCTTTGCTATTTGTCTTCTTTGCTTCACTTTTCTTGGTTGGCATTTACGTTTTAACCCAAAGACAGATGCTTTCTCCCCGTCAGGTACATCTAGCGTGGCGAACTTTGGCAGGGTTATTTATTCTGACCATTGTCATTGCCAGCTTGGGTCTGACCCACTCTGTTCAAGCAACAAACGGTGAATTGAGTGACCCACAAAGCCCAATGTACGGTGCTGTGCAGTCCCCGTGGGTGAGTGCCGACATTGGCACTGTGGGGGTGGCTGGCTCAGCCGATGAAACAAGTGGGACCTTTACATTAGATGGCGCCGGGGCTAACATTGCTGGCACCGTGGATGCCTTCCACTTTGTCTATCAGAGCCTGAGTGGGGACGGCACGATTACGGCCAATGTGGCTTCCCTGACGGGTGGGGGCAGCACCCCCAGAGCGGGTTTGATGATGCGGGAGAGCCTGGCTGACAATTCAGCCCATGTCTCAGCCGTGGTGCAGGGCAACCGGATTCGGGTGCTGGACAGAGCCACCACGGGCGGCAGCACCACCGATGTACAGGGACACTCTCAGGGTGCGCCGGAATGGTTGCGGATTGAGCGCAGTGGCAACACCTTTACTTTGTCGCGCTCGAATGACGGCAGCAGCTGGACGGTGATGCAGACCCGAACGATTACGATGGGAACGACGATTTACATGGGGATGGCGGTGACAGGCAACAGCACCACGACGCTGGCGACGGGGACGTTTGACAATGTCTCGGTTTCTGGCAGTGGTGGGTCTACCGCTACGCCAACAGCGACGAATACGCCAACCAATACCCCAACGCCGACGGCGACGAGTGTGGGGCCAACGCCCACCCCGTCACCCACGCCAACGACACCACCGCCAACAGAGGTGACGATTCAGCGGTTGACGTTTATGTTTGCCGGCCAGCCAATTGCGGTAAAGGTTGATGGCGACCCGACGAGCACGAATAATGGCATCTTCTATATCTTTACAGACCATCTGGGCAGCACGGTTGTGCTAACGAAAGATAGTGATGGGTATATCCGTGGCGATAGTCTGGTGCGGTATTTGCCATTTGGAGGGTATAGGGGAGGTGCCGGAACACAGGATTTGACGGATAGAGGGTACACTGGTCACAAGGAGAACTTGGATATTGGGTTGATATACATGAACGCCCGATTTTACGTGCCAACTCTTAACCGCTTTGCCAGTGCGGATACGATTGTACCCGATCCGGCCAACCCGCAAAGCTTCAACAGATTTTCCTACGCCTACAACAATCCCATAAATTATTCAGACCCATCTGGCCATAACCCTGTTTGCAATTCTGATGGATCTATTTGTTCAGATGATCCAGCAACAATTGATCCCGCTGCAAAGCAGCATGGGCGATCGAGGCCAGCACCTAGCCCTGCTTTTGCTCCTCCGCAAGGTTATGAATGGGCTCTTATGACTCCAGGCGGGAATGGAAGAGTAAGTTGGTATGATTATCCAATAATAAATGATCCAAACATTACCCATCCAGATCAATTGCCCTATCGAGAAGGAATAGGCGATTACAATTACTATCAAGTTCAGGGGTCTGTCATGTTAAATGGTCAAGCTTGGAATTATAGAGTTGATGAAAATCGCTGGACGCAAAACACAGGTCAGTCCGTCTGTCAAGGTGGCTTTGTATCAGCAACTCAATGTGTTACTCCGTATCAATTTAGCTCCCAGATAAATGGGGAAGATCCTTATCAACATCCAACAACTGGTGCCGTTAACAATAGCAGTGCGATTCCTATGGGGCAAGGAAACATTGTCTTGGTTCAAATAAATGATGGCAAAGACTTTGCTATCGTTGTCGAGACACGCGATGAGTGCCCAGGATGTAACCCATTACAAATTGATATTCTAGCTAGAGACCCTCTTACTAATTTCCCATCTTATAACATTCATGGTGGAGCATCAGCAAATGTATATTTTTGGGTTGCAGTTCCAAAATTATCGGCACCGCCCAATAGTTTAGCGCCTCAACCTTATTAAGGACGGATATGATGTTTACTAACAAAGTTTTGACTATTAACTGGCCTTCTGCAAAGAAATTGGGCGCAGTATTTTTTACAATACTAAGTATTTTTATAACTGGCTGCAAACAAGTATCAGTAAACGACACTAATATGGGTGAGATAGAAGCTCTCTCAGTTTCTGTTACTCCATTGACTCCAATTTCCTCAACAAATTCAGAGGATAATACTACCGATCTTTCCGCACATACACCCTCTCCAATAACAGTACCAACTTTTACTTCAACCCCGCACCCTTCATCAACCACACCACCCACTCCGGTTCCATCTGCCACGCCCATTCCAATAATTCAAGGCAATTTAGCGATATTAACAACAGATCGACGTCATCCACAATTTAGTATTAACGGTGACCTCCGTATTATTAACCTAACGACCCAGGAAAGTATTTTGTTATATGAGGATGTATCAAGTGTAAATTGGTCACCGGATGGCAGACGTTTAGTGTTTTCTGCAATGAATCGAAATACTCTTATTGAAGAATTGTTCCTTGTGAATAGTGATGGAACAGATGTTTTAAAATTAGACCCTCCTGTGGTTGGTGAAGCTAACAGGCTATCTCCAGCATGGTCCCCAGATGGGACAAAAATTGCTTTTTCACAGCCGGAAGCTGGGGAATACTTAATCCATATCCTGGATGTGGAAGAGAACAATGTTCAGTTTTTAACAAAGGGTGTTTGGCCAGCTTGGTCGCCTGACGGTTCTCGAATGGCCTTCATCAGATTGTTTCCTGAAGGTGCACACGGGGATATTTTTATCATCGATATTGATGGGAATAACTTACAACAAGTTACAGAAAATATTGAAGCTGGTCGTCCAGCTTGGTCGCCTGATGGGCAATTCATAGCCTTTTATGGTTTTAATCGGCAAAATCAAGAAAGCGGTTTGTTTGTTTTAAATCTAGAATCTATGCAACCTCTGTTAGTTGCACCGAGAGAATATGAGATGTGGATGCCAATAGAAAAACCGATTTGGCTACCGGACAGTTTACAAATTCTTTTTGCACAGGATGGAGAACTATTTGTAATTCATATGAATGATTTAGTACCCATCCCATTAAACTTGCCCTCCAATTATTATTATTTGTTAGGAATGCTTAGACCCTCTTGAAACTAATCCTCTGCTCTGGACGGGTCTTCACGGTGGCTGTGGCCGGCGTCCCCTTGCTGGGGACGGGTCTTCACGGTAGGCTGTGGCACGGCGTCTCGCCGCGCCACTTTTTTTGCCTGCATGGAATGTAATGGAGCGGGAATAGTTTGGATGGGAAACGGCCGTTTGCCTTGTACCTGACTGCGTCTGGCTGCCATGGCTGGGCATATGCTCGCGCTCCGGACAGGTCTTCTCTCTGTGCTGTGGACAGGCGTCCCGCCTCGCCACTTTTTTTGCCTGCATGGAATGTAATGGAGCGGGAATAGTTTGTATAGAGAACGGCCGTTTGCCTTGTACCTGATGCTGCTGTGTAGGAAACGGCCGTTGCCACCATACTTATGCTCAAATGAAAATATCCAGCAAGACGAAGTAGGCGGCGTGGCGAGACGCCACGCCGCAGCCGGGTGAGGTTTTGCGCTGGCCGGAGACTGCTCCACAACAGGAAAGCAAAAAATCTACCGGATGACTTTTGGCAAGATTGTGTTTTGATACATGTTTACTTATAATAGCGGCATGAAATCTATCTCCACGCATCCAGCCGCCCAATGGCAACTAGCCGCTAAACAAGCCGAGAAAACAGCACCTACGAGACTGCGCCTGGCCGCTATGGCCGGGCATATGCAGATTGATAAAATTGCTGCCCGACGTGCCGCCCTCATCGATCTCCTCGCCGACGGCCGTCCACACACGCGCGAAGAAATCTGGGAAACCGTTGCCTCGCAGCTCGATGCTGATTGCTGGGGCAAGGTGCCTCAGGAAGCCCTGGCACGAGATTTGGCTGCCTTGAGGCAGGGGGGCATTCGGATTGCCTATGCCCGCCGTCCAGAAATTGCTGGCTATTATTTGCAATATCCGCGGTTGGAACGGCCGTCTTCCCCCCCATATGAAGCCACCAACTGGCAACTCATTGAGGCCGTCGGGGAGTTGTCTGTCCCAGAGAAAAACAAACGCACCTTTGCCGCTGCCGATTTTGCCCTGCAGCAGAAGAAACTGCTGCTTGCTGAGACCCATCCAGGTTGGCCTGACGCCGACGTAGAGCAAGCAGCACGTCGCCTAGTGTTTGGAGAAAATGAGGTTGCCTGATGAGCACAGCTTACGAACAAGGGCAGGCCTTTGGCAGCATCATTGATGTGCTAGAAGCGATTGGGGCAACCTACGCCATTTGGGGTGGCCTGGCCGTGGTGGCTTACGGTGAGCCACGCTTTACGCAAGATATGGACATTGTGCTGAGTCCCAAGCAGTTTTCTGCGTCGCTGTTTGTACGACGACTGCAGGAAACCCATTACCATGTGGATGAGATTGCAGTCAATCAGGCGTTAGGGGGCGGTTTTTTCAACGTCATTCACCTGGGATATCACATCAAAACGGATTTTTACGTGCCGACGGAGCCGGAGCTGCTGGCTATGCTGACCGATCGGGTCATGCTACCCTTTGATGAAATGCGCCGGGCGGCTTACATGACCCCCACCTCTATCATCGTGGCAAAGTTGCGGGCTTATGAAAGCAGTGAATCAACCCGCCATCTAGATGACATCGCCTCGATTATTCGCCTCCAGAGCAAGAAGCTAGAGCAGGCCAGGATAGATGTTGCTGCTGCTCAGTTAGGGTTACTAGGCGTGTGGCGCTCGCTATGGGAAGGGAACCAACGGCCGTTGCAATTATGAATTGTTAATGGGCTGACCCGTTCAAACTATTGGCCACATGATGCACCAGGCGCTCGGCAACGGCCGTTTTGCTTTGCATGGGCATCTCTTCCACCACCCCGGCTGAACTGAGCAGCAGCACTTTGTTGGTGTCCACGGCAAAGCCAGCGCCCTGGTCGGTCACATCGTTCACGGCGATAAAGTTGAGCCCTTTGCGGAGGAGTTTGTCACGGCCGTATTCAAATGCGTTGTGGGTTTCTGCTGCAAAACCAAGCACGATCCGTGGGTAGCCACTTTTGTCCCGCTCTGTTTTGACGGCCGTTAAAATATCCAGCGTTACTTCCAGACCAATGGCCAGCCCCCACTGCTCATCTGTCTTCTTGATTTTTTTGTCTGATTGGGTGTTTGGCCGAAAATCGGCCACCGCCGCCACCATGAAAAGCACATCCGCGTCTTTGGCAGCAGATAAAACCGCCTCGCCCATTTGCTCTGTGGTTTGCACGGGAACGGCCGTTGCCCCAAACGGAATCGGTTCAGAAATGGGTCCATGCACCACCGTTACGTCTGCGCCTGCATCCAAAGCCGCCTGAGCCACTGCCAGCCCCTGCTTGCCCGTGGAGCGATTGCTGATGAAGCGCACCGGGTCTAGCGGCTCGCGCGTGGGGCCGGTAGAAACCACTACCTTGCGCCCAGCCAGTGGGCCGCCCTGCGCCACCGCCTGCCGAATGAATCCCAGCAACTCCGCTGGTTCCACCATGCGCCCCAGCCCGGCCAGGCCAGAGGCCATGCGCCCAACGGCGGGGCCTGCAAACTGCACGCCCCGCTCTCGGAGCGTGGCCACATTTGCCTGCGTGGCGGGATGCCCGTACATGCCGCCGTCCATTGCCGGAGCAATGAGGATGGGGCAGCGCGCCGCCAGCGCTGTCACCGTGAGCAGGTTATCTGCCAGGCCAGTTGCCAATTTTGCCATGGTGTGGGCCGTGGCGGGGGCAATCACAAAGAGATCGGCCGTTTCACCCAGCCCCACATGCCGCACATGGTCGTCTAAGCTCCACATATCAGTGTAAGACGGCCGTCCCGTCACAGACCGAAACGTAAGCGGCATCACAAATCGCTGCGCCCCCTCCGTCAAAATGACGTCTACTTCAGCCCCAGCCTGCGTCAGCTTCGAGGCCAAGTCAACTGCCTTGTAACAGGCAATTGACCCCGTAACGCCCAATAAAATTCGTTTTCCCGTCAATAAATTGATTTTGCTCATAAACCTAGAATCTATCTGAAAAAGCCACAGAGGCAAAGAGAAATCTGAGGAATGAGCCCTCGCCTCAAAACGCAAAATAACGATTGTTCATGAGTTTTGTTTATGATTCACATTACTTTTAGCAATAATAACGCCAGATTTTTTGTTATAATTGCAGCGATCTTTCTGGCACAACAATACCTTGCATCATTTTACCCAACCAGAAACCCTAAATTTCCAAAAAAATCAACTCGTTCAATTCACAAAGGGAGGTTCCTCTTGACGAACAGTTTCACGCTCCAACAGCATAATATTGAAGTTACCAACATTGTACGCAACGCCAGACCTGCCAAACTCTATCAGGAAGCTCTGGCTTATGAACCAGAGGCCGCCATTGCCGATTCTGGCGCAATTATGGTGCGCTCTGGCGAGAAAACAGGGCGCAGCCCCAGCGACAAGCGCATTGTCAAACACCCAGATTCAGAACAGGATGTTTGGTGGGGGTCGGTCAACGTCGCCGTAGACGAACACACGTTTGAAATTAACCGGGAACGAGCCATTGATTACCTGAATACCAAAGACAAGCTATATGTCGTAGATGGATTTGGTGGCTGGGATGAAAACGAGCGGATTAAGGTGCGGATTATTTGCACACGGCCGTATCATGCTCTGTTCATGTGGAATATGCTCATCCGCCCCACACCAGAGCAGCTAGCAGAGTTTGGTGATCCAGATTACGTCGTCTTCAACGCCGGGCAATTCCCCGCCAATCGGTACACCATGGGCATGACCTCAAAAACCAGCGTAGACCTCTCCTTTGAAGAGCAAGAAGTGGTCATTTTAGGCACAGAATACGCTGGGGAAATGAAAAAAGGCATCTTCACCGTGATGAATTACATCATGCCCAAAAAAGGCGTCCTTTCCATGCACTGCTCCGCCAACGAAGGGGATGATGGCGATGTTTCCATCTTCTTCGGGCTGTCCGGCACTGGCAAAACCACCCTCTCCGCCGATGCCCGGCGCAAGCTTATTGGTGACGATGAGCATTGCTGGACAGATGATGGCGTTTTCAACATCGAAGGCGGCTGCTACGCCAAAGCGATTGATCTCTCTGCTGAAAAAGAGCCAGAAATCTACGCAGCTATCAAATTCGGCACCGTTTTGGAAAACGTCGTGTACGACGATTACACGCACGCTGTAGATTATTCTGACACGACTTACACCCAAAATACGCGCGCATCGTACCCCATCGAATACATTCCTAACGCCAAGATTCCGTGCGTAGGTGGGCATCCCAAGAATATCATCCTGCTCACGGCCGATGCCTTTGGTGTGCTGCCGCCAGTGAGCAAGCTCACGCCAGAGCAAGCGATGTACCACTTCATTAGCGGCTACACCGCCAAAGTTGCCGGTACTGAAATGGGCGTTACTGAACCACAAGCCACCTTCTCCGCCTGCTTCGGTGCAGCCTTCATGGTGTGGCATCCTAGTAAATATGCAGAACTGCTGGCCGAAAAAATGGAAGAACATGGTGCATCTGCCTGGCTGGTCAACACTGGCTGGACTGGTGGCCCGTTTGGCATAGGCTCCCGCATCAATTTGCCCTATACCCGTGCCATCATAGATGCCATCCACAATGGCGATTTAGACAATGTTGACTATGTAACTGATCCAATTTTTGGCTTGGCTGTACCCACAAGCTGCCCCAACGTGCCCGATAACTTGCTCATCCCCAAGAACACCTGGAGCGACGCAGCCGCTTACGATAAACAGGCAGAAAAATTGGCCAATTTGTTCATTGACAACTTTGAAGCTTACAAAGAAGGTAGCAGCGAGGCCATCATCAACGCTGGGCCGAAACTGTAATTTATAATTTCCTGAGGGATTCAACCCTCGGCTATTTTTAAAACGCTCTGCTGGAAAAGGCAGGGCGTTTTTATTTCCGCCAGAATAAACACGTATTTTTTTTGAAATATTCGTGCTATTTGTCTATTTGTGGCATTCGTGGTTGTAAAAGTACCAGCTATCGGCCCAAAAAAGCAGATGAGAAAGTGGCTTACTTCCCTGCCAAACGGCCGTATTTCGTTATAATCCCATCTCATCTATCCACACCACTATATTTGCACTTTTGATTGTCATTCCCACGAATGCGGGAATCCACGCAGGCAAATAGGATGGATACCCGCCTACGCGGGTATGACACGACCATTGGCTAGGTTGTACCTGCAAAGATAGTGTTACAAATATCCGGGAGTGTTCCGTTGAAACCAAAGCTGCACCGTATTGTCCTGCGTATCTGTTTTGTCCTGCTAATCTTGCTGATTGGGAATCTGATCAGGACTTTGTGGCAGCAGCAAGCAGCTATCAATCTGGCTATTGCCAAAGGGCAGCAGCTTTACCAAACGGCCGATGGCCAGTCCGTGGGCTTAGACAGTGCCACATTGAACAGTCTGGACACGGCCGTATCCAATCTCACTTTTGTAGATGCGCTGCCGCTCACGCTGGCCGAAGCCCGCCCCTGGCAAGCGCAGGGCTGCACCGCCAACAGCTGTGTTCACCTCACCTACTTTGATCCGGCCAACGGCCGTACCGTCAACCAAATTTTGCACCTCACAGACGACACCATCCTGGCCGAATGGCACGATGCCCTAAGCCGCCCCGGTGGTAGCCGCTTCGTGGCTGAAGACGCGATTAAAATTGCGGCGAATGATCCGGAAGTAACGGCCGTTCTCGGTGACATCGGCGCAGGAGACCCCGCCATGATTCCCATGTCTGCCTGGCTAGCCGACGACGCTTGCCGGGACGACTGGTGTGTGGATTTAACATTTCATAGTCCCAATGGAGACGGCCGTATTTACCACGTCTTCGTCAACATGAGTCAGCAAACCGTCGCCCGCACCTTTTACACCCGCGCCCGGCCAGACCTGGATGTTGCGGCCCCCGCCTCACAACGCGCCGCCTTCACAGACGGCTGCCACGAGCAAGACGGCTGGAACGTTTGCTGGGAGATGACCGCCCACGACGGCATCCTCTTCCGCGACGCTACCTACAACGAAACCCCCATCTTCAGCAGCATCAAAATCACCCAAATTGAAGCCTGGTACCCTAGCTGGCCCGGCGGCTATCGGGACGAAATTGGCTTTTCTGCCTCCGTGCCGCCCTTTGGCGACACCATCGTGAACGAGTTAGACGATGGCTTTGAGGTGCGCCAGCTATTCACCGAATTTACCCGCTGGCCCAACTGCATCTGCTGCTACCGCTACGAGCAAATCATCCGCTTCTTCGCCGACGGCAGCTTTGAGCCCCGCTTTGTCTCCCACGGCCCCGGCTGCGATGATTTGTCAATTTATCGCCCATTTTGGCGCATTGATCTCGATTTAGAAGGTGCAGAATCACACCAGGTTTGGCAATGGCAAGAAAGCGAATGGGCGGAACTGGAAAATGAAACTGAGCTGTACCCCTTCATCAACAATTTGGGGCCAGATGGCTATAAGCTGGCGACCGGCAGCGATGATCTACTTTACCGCTGGACAATGCAGGCCACCGACCCACTAGGGCTTGATGAAGCCTACTTTTTTGTGCTGCAAGAAAACGAGCTGGAAGGTGAACAGCCGCTTGCGCCTGGCCCCGGCGATACCTTTCAGCCGCCCCGCCAATGGCTAAACGATGAACCACTGTCTGGTGAGAATATTGTGCTGTGGTATGTGCCGCTGCTAAAAACGCGCAAAACGGAGCCGCTCTGGTGTATGCCAGACCCGGAACCGAACATCAACCAGTGCGAAGCGATTTTACGCGCCCAAATTACGGCCAAACTGCCCCAACCCACCGCCGAAGAGCTAGCAGAAATGACCGCCACCGCCACGCCAGAATCCACCGAGCCGACGCCCACGCCTGCACCCACCCCCACGCCGCGCCCGGTGCAGGGCGATACCGTCGAGGAAGTGATGCTGAATGCAGGCTGCGGTGCCTGCCACACTATCGGCTCCATTGGTGAGGGGCGCAAAGTGGGGTCAGACCTGTCTACGATTGGCTATGAGGCGACGGGGCGCATTCCGGGCATGTCGGCGGAAGAATATTTGCGCCAATCCATCGTGGAACCCAACTTTGCGCTGGCTCCGGTTTGCCCCAATGGGCCTTGCCTGCCCAACATCATGCCGCAAGATTATGGTCAGCGGCTCATGGAGGCGCAAATTGAGGCCATTGTGGATTATTTGCTGGTGCTGGATGGCGCTGATGTGGCTGAAAATCCAACGGTAATTGGGGAGGCGGGAACGGCCGTCTTCAACAAAAATGTCCCCGCAGCTAAATCAGGTGGCGCAGGGATCGCCGGGATTGATGCCACTTCTGTCACGGTGCAGCTCATCCTGATTGGCCTGGTGCTGCTGCTAACGCTGTTTTTGCTTTGGAAACGGCCGTATGAAGAGAATGAGTAGTTACGGCCGTACCGTAAAGTCAAAAATCTCCGTGCCGCCGATTTTGTCGCCGCTTTCGTCGTAGGCTGTGACAGACCAGACGTAGCGGGCCGGTTCTAGCGTTATGTCAAATCGGTAGCTGGATTCATTTACCTCCACAAAATCCAGCACGTTGGTTCGGTCAGGATCATCATCGTTCCACATCAGGATTTTGTAGGTGACGGCCACCGGGCTGTCTTCCCAATCCAAAACAATGTCATCCCCACGAATTTCGGCACCGTCGCTTGGTTCCTGAATAATCAGTTGGCAAGAGCCATCCAAACTATCTACCACAAAGTCGAAATCTTCGGCCGTTTCTGCAATCTTGATCCGGTCACTGTTAAACACTTCTACGCTCCAGCGATAGCCGCAGCTTACCGGCAGCAAATCGGCTCGCATGGAAGATTCGTTGGCGCGCTTATCTATCAGAATCGCATCCCCCTCATCTGGGTACATCGTCACTTTGTAATAATCGGCGTCGGGATAATCTTGCCAATTGAGCAGCACTTCTTCACCCGCTACTTTGCTGCCATTGCGCGGTTCTTCCAGCTTCACGTTCAGCTTAAAGATGTCCTGAATGCCGATGGTCAACGTTTTGCCGGCTTCTACCTCAAATTCGGCCGAACTGAGAATGCCACTTGAGACATAGAGCCAGTTTTCATTATCCACCTTTACCGAAAGCGCGTAAATGCCTGGCGCGATGTCTTCAAAAAGATATTGACCGTCGGAGTCAGTTTCCCTAATAAGCTCTTCCCCACCGCACCCGCTGAAAGATGAAAAATCCTGGCACAACTTTACTTCATACCCTTCTGCGCCACGGCCGTTCCAGCGAATTTCGCCAAAAACGTTGCCTTTGCCCTCGGCTGGCGGATCGCCATCGTATTCCAACTCCGCTTCGGCCACCGCTGTGTTGGTTTCAGCAGCGGCATCTTCGCCGTTTTCAGCATCATCACTCTCCAAAATGCCGCAACTCGTTAATAAAAGTAAAACCAATAGCCAGGCAGCGATTTTTTTCATTTGACTCATTTCCATCTCCACAATTACTGATAACCGAACACCGATTACTAAATACTGGTATAAGTCTGGCTAAATATTCTAACAGGTCAACCTACGATTTGTGGTAAGCTTGCGGCGTGAATGCGTTATTGAAACCTTACTTTGAGAACATTGTTTTTTCGGGCAATTTGGCACAGGACGTAACGGCCGTTCTCACCCACCATCAATTTCCTAAAGTAGCCGGACACGTTAACCGCGTCGCGCGAGAGGCCAGGCGATTGGCATTACAATTTGGTGCAGACCCAGTTGGGGCTGAGACAGCCGGGTGGCTACACGACATCAGCGCCATCATTCCCAATCGGGTGCGCGTAGAGATGTGCCAAGCATTTAGCGTTTCCGTCCTGCCTGGTGAAGCAGGTTTCCCCATGATTTTGCACCAGAAGCTAAGTGTCGTGGTGGCGCATGAGGTTTTTGGCGTGGTGGAACCAGCCGTTCTTAGCGCCATTGGCTGCCACACCACCCTCAAGCCCGTCGCCAGCTTGTTAGACAAAATCGTCTTCATTGCGGACAAGATCAAGTGGGACCAGCCGGGTGAGCCGCCGTATTTAGATGCTTTGGAAACGGCCGTTGCCCACGACATAGATGACGCTTGCCTGGTTTACCATGATTATCTCTGGCAGCAGCGAGACAGCCTCCGCTTTGCCCATCCCTGGTTCTTGGATTCCCGCGCTGAGCTGCTGAGTATTAGAGGAGAAGAACATGATTTTGGAAGTAGCAATTTTGAACGTAAAGGCGGGAGAAACGGCCGCTTTTGAAGCTGCCTTTGCTCAAGCCCAAACAATCATTGCGGGGATGGGCGGGTACGTGAACCACGAATTGCAAAAATGTATTGAACAGCCAAACCAGTACATTTTGCTCGTGCGCTGGCAAACGCTGGAAGATCATACCACCGGCTTTCGCCAATCGGCCGAATATCAAGCATGGAAAGCACTGCTACACCACTTTTACGATCCATTCCCCACGGTAGAGCATTACGAGGCGGTTCTTTAGCGGTCTTGGTGCCGGGCACGGGCAAGCGCGATCTGCCAAATCAAATAATTTCAGCCTGTGCCTGGCACCTTGAAGACATAAAAGACTTATGCAGCTACGCTAAGTGGCACGGCGAGACGCCGGCCACAGCCCAAAAAGCGCGTAAGTCCTATACTATTAAAATAGAGCAATGGTCTGTAGCGTTTTGCCAACCAGGTCAGCCAGAGCATTGGCGCTGTTTTCGCCAATTTGGTCGGCCGTTTCCGGCTTGCGGGCGCGGAAGTACAGGCTGCGTAAGAAGCACTTCACATTCTGCGCCTGGCGGTAGCAGTCGGGGAACGGCTCCTTTTGCTGGGCTAGCGACACAAAACCATCTAACCAACTTTGTACGTCAGCAGGCTTTAGCACCTTGCGCCCCAACGCAGCAATGACGGGCGTTACCAGCCGCTCATCCTCGGCATGAACAAAAACCGCCGTCGGCTCAGCAGCTTTGCGGCGGATTGCCTGTAAAATTTCCAAAAGCTCCTCATTCCCCATATCTTTGCACTGCACCAGCTCGTCCAGCGCATCGGCCGTGTGCGCTACGGCATGTGCCCAACCTTTCGGCTCGCCCGCTTCATCTTCATCCAGCACAAAGCCGCGCAAATCTTGCTCACGTTCCAGGTAATCCAGCAATTTTACTTTGAGTTCGCGCAATTCATAGGGCATCAGGAACGGCCGTACCCGATGCCGACTCAAAATCAACGGTACCAGTAGTACAGAAAAGCTCCGCATAAAAACTGAATCCGTCCCAGATTCATCCAGCCTGTAAAAAAGATGGTCTTCACCCACTAATTGCTTCAACAACGCTTTGAGATCGTCATCCTCAAACTTGTCGGCCAAAATCCAGGTGGCCAGCGTGCTGTAAATTAAATCATCCCGCAGTTCCGCATCCGGACTACCCAGGTGTGGCAACATTTCTAGAGCGCGAGGCATTGCTTTGGCCTGATCTGGCAGAGCAAACTCGTTGTCGGCAATGTCATAAAGCTGGTCTTTTAGGGCGCGTTCACTCAGTTTCATATTTTTTTGGAGATTGGAGATTGGGTCTCATAATCTCCAGTCTCCAATCTCTAATCTCCATTTTCGCCATTCACCTGATTCTCAATGACGCCATGCACGTCGGCGGGCTGCCAACCAGGGGGCTTGAGAATTTTGCCGTCGGCGCGACGGGGGCCGCCTGCTTTGCTCAGGTTAGCGCGGTGTACCTCGGCAAAAATGGGGTCGGGATTGATGCCGCAGGCTAGTATGGCACCGTAAGTTACATAGAGCAGGTCAGCCAGTTCATGCACCCAATCGGTCACGTCGGTTGGCTGGGCGGGGTTGTTGGATTGGAGAACGGCCGTTAACCGTTCCAACGCTTCACTTGCCTCATCAAACTCTTCCTGCAGCAGCTTTTGGCGCAGCTTCAAGATGTCCAGCGGCGGCACGCGCGGTTTTTCTGGCACGGGTGCGCCCACGGCATTATGAAATTCCACAATTTTTTGGGCGTTGGTTAGCCCTGGTTGGGGGGCGGAGAGCTTAGCTGGTTCCATTCATAACCTCGGTGATGAGCTGGCTCAGGGGCATATCTGTGAGGGCGTTGAGACGGTAATCGGCGTGATCAAAGTTAAGGTCGCGGGTCATTCGGTTGGGTACGGCCGTACACCACAACCCAGCCCCCTTTGCGGCCGTCACCCCGTTGGGCGAATCTTCCAACGCCAAACCATTTTGTGGAGCAATGCCCAATGCCGCAATAGCGGCTTGGTACACGGCCGGGTCTGGCTTGCCCACGTTCCCCACGTCGTCAGAGCAAAAAATAAGGTCAAACTGCTCAAACAAGCCCAGCCGCTTCAGATGTCTATCTACCCAGCTGTGCTTGGAGCTAGAGGCAATGGCAAATTTTAGCCCCAGTTCCCTCACTTCAGCCAAATAATCTTCCACGCCAGGCATGATGGTTTGGGCCGCCAAAAGCTCGTTGTCTCGCGCTTTGCGCTTGGCCCAGACTGCATCCCGGTCAATCGGCCGTCCTAGCAGCTCTTCCAGGTGCAAGTACGGATCAAAGGTAATGGTGCCGATATGTGCATTCCACAGTTCGCGGGAAAGCTCTACGCCGTGGGCGCCATACGTCTCTTGCCAGGAAATGAAATCAGGGGTTTCGGAGTCGAAGATGAGACCATCAAAATCAAAAATAATCGCGTGAATCATGGCGGGGATTATACTGGGTTTGGTCACAGAGGACACAGAGAGAAATGAGAAAATCTCTGTGAGCTCTGTGGCAAATTAGATTAGGTAGACGAATCGGAGAGAAAATCCAAGTCCTCTTCATCGCTGTCATCAAAGAGGGGCGGGTTGGAGAGGTAACTAAGCAGGTATTGCTTGAGGAATAGTTCTTGCTGCGGATCGTCAATTTCGAGCAGTAAATATTGCGCCCATTCGGGGAATTGGCTGGTGTCAATGTCGCCGCTCTCTAGCTTGTCTAGGTAGCTCCAATCTACGGCCGTTTCCCAACCCCGTTCTTCCGGCAACCCAGCCAAAACCTCGTCCACCCGGGCAATCAAATCCACCTGTGCTGGCTTGGGCATGGCAAAATCGTCTGGTAAATTGTCCACATTGGGGGGAATATGCTCAAACGGCTCGTCAGACACATCTGGCTCGGCCGCAAGCTCTGGATCAATTTGAGACATCATCTGGCGGTAGCGACGGCCGTGTGAACTGGTGCGCGGTGGAATCCAGGGGATGCGATCTTGATAGTTACGCCACCAGCGAACCTCTGCCCAGAGGCGACGGCCGTCTTGCGAATTGGGAAACTGCGCCAACAACATCTCCAACACGTCCACCGCCTCGGCAAAATAGCCCTGTTCAGCATACAGAAGCCCCACCCAGAGCATGGCGGCCTGTGGCTTGGCCGTGCGCTTGAACGCTTCCAGAAAGATAGGCCAAGCCATCTCGCTACCGCGCGATTGCCCTAGCAAATAATCTTGCAGCAGTTGGCCACGCCCTTCATCTAGCATGTCGCGTACGTCGGCGGGCATCACATCATCCATATCCACAAATTCATCATATTGCTGGTGGCGTCCCTCCCAGCGGCTGGTGTAGCGAAACGAAAGCGCCAGCCGCCGCCGCTGCTGCCAGGGGCGGTCGTCCCACTCATCCACATGCCGCCCAATTGCCTTGCGATTGTCCCGAATGAGCCACGGATCGCTAAACGCTTCCAGCACCAGATCGGCCGCTTCGTCCAATTCTGGGTAATCAGCCAGCACTTCAAAGCAAAGCGCTGCCGCGTCCATCTGGCCATAATCATCTTCTTGTAGCAAACTGCGTGCCTGGGCCAACAGCCGCAAAACGTATTCTGGATATTGCTTACTCATTTGAATCTCCGCACCGGGGTTCTGGTAAATTATCCGCCTCTACATTGCGTACAGGTTTACACAGATTTACATAGATAATATACCAAATTTGGTAATATTATAGCAGGATTCATCTAGATTAAGGAATTGGAAATGAGCGAAATTATGACCCTTCCCTTCATTAAGGGGCTTGATTTGTGTGAACAATTTTTTGCAGAAGCGATACGGCCGTTGCTCACCAACCACTTCCCCAACTTGCGCTACGCTGCCGGGCGGCTTGGCGGTGGCTCCGATGTGCTTGGCTTCGACACGCCCCAATCCCGCGATCATGATTGGGGGCCACGCGGCACTATCTTTTTGGCTGAAGCAGATTACAAAGAGCTGGCTCCCGCCATTGACGAGATGTTGCACCAGACGCTGCCCGTCACATTTCGGGGCTACCCGACGCATTACGGCCGTCACGACGATGGCAGCCTCAACCTCACATTTATTGACGCTCCCCCCGTCAATCACGCGGTCAAAATCAGTACTGCTGCTCGCTTTGCCCAAAGTTACCTGGCCGTGGACATCGCCCAGCCGATGCAGCCCGTTGACTGGCTTTGTACTCCTTCGCAAATGTTGGGCACGGTCCGATACGGCCGTCTCTTCCACGATAGCCTCGGCGAGATGACCCAACTGCGCCAAACACTGCACTTTTACCCACACGACATTTGGCTCTACACGCTGGCCGGGCAGTGGACGCGCATTGCCCAGGAGGATGTGTTTGTTAGCCGCACAGGTGATGTGGAGGACGACCTCGGCTCGCGGATTTTGGCGGCGCGGCAGGTGCAAAATATCATGCGCCTGGCCTTTTTACTAGAAAAACAGTACGCTCCTTACCCCAAATGGTTTGGCACCGCCTTTGCCCAACTTGCCTGCGCCGACGATTTACAACCAGTTTTTAACCAGATTTGGCAAGCAGAAAACTGGCAGCCGCGTGAAGCCGCTCTCAACGAAGCGTATCTGTATCTGGCACGTTGGCACAATGCGCTACGGCTTACCAAACCGTTGCCTGCCAAAGTAGGGTTTTTCCATGAACGGCCGTATCGCGTCATCCACAGTGAGCAGTACGCCGATGCCCTCTACGACCAGATTCAAGACCCACAGGTACGCGCTCTGCCGCGTGGCCTGGGCAATTTGGATCAGCTATGCGACAGCACCGACATCCTCTCTAATCCAACTCGTTTTCGTAAATTCAGATCGCTTTTTTATAACAGCATAAATAGGTAAAAGTGTCATTAGTATGATAAAGCAAAGACGAAAGGCCGACTGTCATTAGGTGCAAGAAACCGTGCGGGAGATGTGGCCCATCGTGAAAAAGATAAAACAAGCAGCCAAAAAAGCGACCATTTGTTAGGATTGCTCCAGCTTGGTAGGCCGATGTCATTGGCAACCAGCCGCGCAGGAGCGCAGGTCACCGAGCCAAGAGATTCAGCGAGAACCCGAACAGTTGTTGGGACATTGCAGTCCGTATCATTGCTAGTGCGGGTCACAAAGGAGTACCTGATGGCAAAGCAAACCGAAGAAACCTTTTTTGGCATTGACGTTTCCAAAAACCACCTGGATTTAGCCCAGTGGGGAATCGAAGAAGTGTTGCGACACGATAATGACGCAACCGGTATCGCCACCCTGGTGGAAATAATGTCAACGAAAACGGCTGTCACCTTGATAGTGGTTGAGGCCAGCGGTGGATTCGAGCAAGTTATGGTTACAGAACTGGCCGCTGCCTCTCTGCCCATTGTCGTCGTCAACCCGACACGAGTGCGTAACTTTGCTCGTGCCAAAGGGCAAGTAGCTAAGACAGACAAGATCGATGCCCAGATGATTGCCAGCTTTGCCCAGGCGGTCCGTCCAGAGGTACGTACTTTGAAGACGCAAGACCAGCAGCTCATCAAAGCATTGGTCACGCGTCGTCGCCAACTGATCGATATGCAAACAGCCGAGAAGAATCGGCACACCACGGTCAATCCAGAATTGCGGCCTCGTTTGGAGAAGCACCTGGATTGGTTAGCTACTGAATTAGCTGAAATTGAGGAAGACCTCAATGATTGGATCAACAAAAATGCCCAATGGCGCGAAAAACGAACCAGTTTAGAAAGCGTGCCCGGCGTGGGCCAGGTCACCTCCTTTACGTTGCTGGCTGAATTGCCCGAATTGGGTACATTGTCTCGACAAAAAATCGCCGCCTTAGTTGGCCTGGCTCCCTTCAATCGGGACAGCGGCTGTTCTCGCGGACGACGCCATATTTTTGGCGGACGTTCAGATGTTCGTTCTGTTTTGTACATGGCTGCTCTTTCAGGCATTCGTTATAACCCGGTTCTCAAAGCCTTTTATGACCGTTTGATTGCGAAAGGAAAACTCCCCAAAGTCGCTCTCACGGCCTGTATGCGTAAATTGTTAACCATTTTGAATGCCATCGTCCGTGATGGCTCTGCTTGGATATCAGCTTAACGAAATGCGCTTTTTGCTCTTGACTTTTATCACAGTTGCTCCCGCGCAGGCGGGAATCCACAAACCTGGACTCCCGCCTGTGCGGGAGTGACAAGCAAGGGAGAAAATCATGGAATACAGACAACTTGGCAATTCTGGCGTGCGCGTCTCGGTTATTGGGATGGGTACAAATCAATTTGGTAACAAAGTGGACCAGGCAGGCGTGAACAATGTGATTGACGCCGCGCTGGATTTGGGCATCAACTTTATAGATACGGCCGATGTGTACACTGGCAGCGAATCGGAAAAAACGTTGGGCAAAGCGCTGAACGGCCGTTGGGACAAATTTGTCCTGGCAACCAAAGTCTATTTTAAGGTCGGCGATGGTCCGAACGATTACGGTGCGTCCCGCTACCACATCATGAACGGTGTGGAAGCCAGCCTGCGCCGCCTGCAATCGGATCATATTGACCTTTACCAGATGCACCGCTGGGATGTGAATACGCCCATCGAGGAGACAATGCGGGCACTGGATGATTTGGTAAACAGCGGCAAAGTGCGCTACATCGGCGCGTCGGCCTACGCTGCCTGGCAGTTGGCCCAAGCCAACCTGCTGGCCGAAATGCGCGGCTGGTCTCGCTTTGTAACGGTGCAATCACACTACCACATGCTAGAGCGCGAAGTAGAAAAAGAGGTGATTCCATACTGCGAGGCAGATAACGTGGGCTTTATTCCCTACTTTCCGCTGGCGGGAGGTTTTCTTACGGGCAAATACACCCGCTCAGCAGGCGCGCCAAAAGGCTCGCGGGGAGAATCGAGCCAATATGTGCAAAACTACATGACAGATGCGAACTACACAAAAGCAGAAAAATTAACCACTTGGGCGCAAGAACGAGACCATACAATGGCCGAACTGGCTCATGCCTGGCTGCTAGCGCAACCGCAGGTCTGCTCCGTCATCTCTGGGCTAACGCGGCTAGAGCATTTGCAACAAAACGCCAAAGCTGCGGATTGGCGGCTCACACCGGAAGAAGTTAGCGAAGTCAACGAGATTTTGGCAAATTAGCTTGAAAAACCATTAAACATGAAACCAATTAACGCTGACGGGCAACTGACTCGCGGATAATCAATTCACCATGAAACTGGGCTAACTCTGGCAATTCGCCATTGATCAACGACAACATGGCCTGCGCTGCTTCTTGCCCCATTTGAACAGATGGTTGACGAACAGTCGTCAAAGGCGGCACCATGTAAGCTGCCGATGCTTCATCATCAAAACCGACTAGAGAAACATCATCTGGCACACGAAGACCGCGTCGGTAAAGCCCCAGCCGAGCACCTAAAGCCATCGCATCATTAGCGGCAAAGATTGCCGAAAATGGCTGTTTTTCCATCAGCAACATTTCTATTGCCAGAGCCCCAGACTGCTGCTGCAAATTTCCCTCCACTATCAGGCGCGGGTCAGGGGATAAGCCTGCATCTACCAATGCTTGTTTATAGCCCCGAAGCCGCTGTTCTACATCAGTTACGGCTTCCTGATAATGCATTTTAGCTGTGATATGGGCAATGTTGCGATGGCCCGCTTCAATCAGATAGTTGGTTAACTCATAAGCAGCCTTAAAATTGTCAGCGAAAATGCAGTTACTATTCATGGATGCTAATTCTCTGGCCACTACAACAGTAGGTATTCTTTGGCCAACTTCGGCCAAAAACGATTCGGAAAGCTGCCCCCCAACAAAAATAAGACCATCTACACGTCGGTCTGTAAAGGTTTCTACAGCCCGCTGCTCAATGACTCTATCCCAACGGCCGTCTGCAAATAGTGCTGAATAATCAGAACTTTCCAACCCCTGCAAAATTCCTGCCAAAATACCATCATAAAAAGGGCTGCCAAAATTCTGCGTAATCACCCCAATTGTCATCGATTGCCCACTTGCCAAACTTTGGGCAAACACATTTGGACGGTAATCAAGATCCGCAACGGCTTGCAACACAGCTTCCCGCTTTGATGCCCTAACCCCGCTAGATTTACGCAAAACCCGCGAAACCGTGCTTATAGATACATTGGCTTTCTGTGCAATATCTTCGATGGTAATTTTTCTCTGAGCCATAAATATCACCCTGATCGACAGTTTAAAACCCGCCCTAATGAATGCATCATAGTTGAAAACGTTTTCACAAGTTAATCAACAAATCGTCAGTTTTCAATATACCACGACTGTTTCTGTTGTGCACCTTTTACACATAGCACCTAATTTGATTGTTCATATTGACAAATAGGGGCAAATACATTATTATCTTGAAAACGTTTTCAAGATAATGGTTAAAATGCTCATTTTTTAAGAAAGCATTTTCAAAATGCGTATGTCAGCCCCTTCAAAAACATGCGCGATCCTGGAAAATGTTGAACAAATCTCCGCAACACGCGCACCAATACAACTAAATCAAGTTTGCGTCAGCTTTAACTAATGAACTATCCCGCCGCAAACAGCGGAATATTCAATCCCTTTAGGACAAATAAAAATAAGAGGAGGTGCTTATTCAAGAAGGTTTGACCAAATTCACTTCAATCACCCCTGTTGCACACAAGCCAACCTCTGGCTTGCCAAATTTTAACCGAAAACCTAATCAATCCTATGGAGGAGAGAAATGAAAAATATACGGTTTTTACACATCATCCTTTTAGCCGCACTTAGTATGTTGCTTTTTGCCTGTGGTGGTAGCGGCAGCGATCCAGAAGAGGCAGACACATCTTCTGAAGATACAACCACAACCGAAACAGATTCATCCACCGAAGATACTACTGAAGAAGTAACAGACGAATCGTCTGGTGACAGAACCCAGGTTCGCTGGTTCGTTGGCCTTGGGGCTGGTTCTGATGAGCCAATGTTTGAACCGCAAGAACAAGTCGTTGCCGATTTCAATGCCAGCCAGGATGAAATTGAGTTGGTTCTGGAAATTGTAGATGCTGACCAGGCTTACGCCACCCTGGCCACGCAAATTGCTGCTGGCAATGCTCCCGACATCGTAGGCCCAGTCGGCATTCGTGGTCGTGACTTCTTCCGTGGTGCCTGGCTAGACCTTCAGCCGCTGATCGATGCAGAAAGCTATGACCTCAGTGATTTCGACCCTGCGCTTGTGGAATTTTATGTTGATGCAGCCGAAGGTCAGCTCGGCCTGCCATTTGCCATCTTCCCCTCATTCCTCTCTGTAAACTATGACCTCTTTGATGAAGCTGGTTTGGAATACCCGCCTATGGAATATGGTGCACCCTACGTGAATGCTGATGGCGAAGAAGTTGCTTGGGATTTGGATGCATTGCGCGATGTAGCTCTCTTGTTAACCGTAGATGCAAACGGTAATGACGCCACCAGCCCTGACTTTGATAAAGACAACATCGTGCAGTTTGGTTACTACGAACAATGGACTGACTTCCGCGGCGTTGCCACCCTGTTTGGCCCTGGTTCTCTGGTGGATGACAGCGGGAATGCTCAGGTACCAGATCATTGGCGTGACGCTGCCAAATGGTTCTACGATGCACAGTGGAACGATGTCTTCTACCCCAACGGCATTTACGATGCTTCTGACATCATTGCCGGTAACGCCTTTGAGTCTGGCAACGTTGCCATGTCTCACACGCATCTTTGGTATCACGGCTGCTGCATTGGCAACATCGACTTCACCTGGAACCTTGCCGCTGTGCCTGCAAACGAGCTTACAGGTGCACCAACCGCTAAAATGCATGCCGACACCTTTGGCATCATGAAATCTAGCGACAATCCAGAAGCAGCCTGGGAAGTCTTGAAATTCTTCCTCGGCGATAACGCTGAAGAGATGACCAATATGTACGGTGGTATGCCCGCTCGCCTGAGCCTGCAAGATACCTACTTTGAAACCTTTGCTGAAGGCATTGCCAATGGCGACACCATTAACTGGCAGGTTGTTGTAGACTCCATGGCCTACGCCGACAACCCTAACCACGAAAGCTACATGCCCAGCCCTCAAGAAGCCAACGACCGCTACAACGAATTCTGGTCTCTGCTAGGTCAGGAACCGGATCGTGACGTAGATGCAGATATTGATCTCCTCATCGAAGACTTACAGGCCATCTACGATGCCGCTGGCAACGAATAAGTTCTTCTAAAACAATAAGAAGGACATCAATATGTTATGTTGGTGTCCTTCTGTTTTCCGCTTTTTCTGCTTTTTTATTATGGGGAAGTCATTTAAACAGTGTCGCTAATCGCAAGCGGTGCTAATAGAGGAGGCACAGATGGCAGCTATCACTCCGGATACTGTACCTGAGGGAACTCAGGCTGGTAAGCAGAAGCGGGGACGCATTGAACGGGAACAAATCAAGTGGGGTTTGATTTTTCTTAGTCCCTGGCTCATTGGTATTGTTATTTTCTACCTCATCCCATTTATTGCTTCATTTGGTTTTTCACTAGTCGAATTTAACCTTGCCGTCCCAGAAGAGACGTCATTTGTCGGCTTTTCTAACTGGCGTCGGGCATTATTTGATGATCCAAATGTGTACGAATCATTTGGCGTCACTTTTCTCTTCGCCGCCATTTCATTGCCGATTGGGATGATCTTCGCCCTGCTTTTGGCGCTATTAATGAACTCGAATAGCGTCCGAGGCAAAGCTTTTTTCCGCACCATGTTTTTTATGCCAACGATGGTTCCATTGGTGGCCACTGTTTTGATTTGGGGCGGCGTCCTCAACGAACAAACAGGCTGGTACAACATCTTATTGCAAAATGTTTTTGGCATTGAGGCAGTGGGGGTTAGCGGTTTGCGCTGGCTGGCGGATCCTAGACTGATTTATTTCACACTCACCTTTATTGGCCTTTGGGCTGTGGGAAACACAATGATGATCACCCTCGCTGGCTTACAGGGCGTGCCCACAGAAATGTATGAAGCAGCAGATATTGACGGTGCCGGTTACTGGCGCAAGATGATCAGCATTACCGTGCCAATGATCTCTCCGGTGCTTTTCTACAATCTCGTTTTGGGTGCCATTGGCCTCATGCAATATTTCCTGGTGCCGTTCGTCCTCAATGGGGGTAACGGTTTTCCCGACGGAACGACTAATTACGTAGGGATTTACTTCTACAATCAGGCGTTCAAATTCTTTAACATGGGGTATGGGGCAACGATTGCCTGGCTCATCTTCCTTGTTTCTCTTGTTCTAACCGTTGTTTTATTCGGCAGTGCCCGCTACTGGGTTTACTACGCTGGGGAGGAATAATAGCATGGCTTCTGTCACAATACCTAACCGCAAATCAGGCTCCCGATTATCTCCTAAGGCGCGTCAACGTTTAAATATAGTGCTCATGACGCTGTTTACAGCGATCGTTCTCTTCATTTTCTTACTGCCGTTGGGGTATGGGATCGTCACGTCATTGAAGACAGACACCCAGGTCTCCACTGCTGGTGCACCTTGGTACCCAGCGTCTCCGGTGACATTTGAGTATGAGGGTAGAGAATACGATGTGTATGAGGTGCCAGTTGACGGCCGTATCGAACAATGGGCTCTCATCAATAAAGGGCGTGAAGCAAGTGAATTCATTGACCCTGATAATCCCGCTGCTAGCTTGATCCCTTGGGACGGCCGTTGGCGCACCCTGGATCAAGCGTGGGAATGGGACCCTGTTTGGAGCAATTTTATTGACGCCTGGAACACAATTAACTTTCCACGTCTGCTGGGCAACACCGTCTTCTACGCCGTCCTAAGCACGATTGGGGCTGTGTCCTCAGCGGCCCTCGTTGCTTACGGCTTTGCTCGTTATAACATCCCCGGCAAAGGAACGTTGTTCCTCGTTGTAATGGCGACAATCATTTTGCCCCCAGCGGTGACATTGGTGCCTACGTATGCATTCTTCAACCGAATAGGCTGGGTAGGCACCTGGTGGCCACTCATTGTGCCGCAGTTTTTTGCCAATGGATACAACATCTTCTTGCTGCGACAATTTTTCTTGGGCATTCCCAAAGCATTAGATGAGGCAGCAATGATCGATGGTGCTGGGCATTTCCGAATTTTCTGGTCAGTGATTTTGCCGCAGGCAAAGGCTGCGCTGCTGGCCGTTACGCTGTTCCACTTCTTCTTTGCCTGGAATGACTTCTTCGGGCCGCTGATCTATCTTGCTGGTAATCCAGACCTGTACCCAATTACCGTTGGGCTGAACGGCTTCAATGGTTTGTATGAAGGGCAGGATAACCTGATTCAAGCAGCGTCACTTACAGCAGCTGTTATCCCTTTGATTGTTTTCTTCTTCGCTCAAAAAGCGTTCATTCAGGGCGTTGTCATTACGGGTGTAGACAAGTAGTTATCTGATTGATGTGCAGATTTCTTAGCACAAAGAGGTGGATGCATATTCAAACGCATCCACCTCAGTAAAAGTATAAAAGCTGCACATTCTTTGTGTTCACTGTTCTAGTTTCTGTTTTTTAAACAAATTTAGTGCCCATTTGCAAAATGAAGGCGCATAAATGCGTTGGGGAATTAGCAAATAGGCTGAAGTGGCTTTTCCAAACAGCTATTTAAATTTCGTGGTGGCAATTTATGCATCTCAAAAAAGCCTTTCTCCTTCTGTTCTTGCTAACGGCCGCTTGCGGTGCAAATGCCGCTGCCCCAACTGCAACTGAGCCACCCACACCAGCGGCAACCCCTACCCCAGATTGGATGCTAGAGGGTTGGAACCTTGTTTGGCAGGATGAATTCGATGGCGAAACCATTGATTCTGACAACTGGACACATGAGGTTGGTGGACACGGCTGGGGGAATGGGGAAGCCCAATATTACAGTGACGATCCCAAAAATTCTTATATTGAAGATGGCGTTTTGGTCATCCAGGCTTTGCAAGAAAATGTAAGTGGCAAGCTGTATACCTCGGCTCGGCTGAGTACGCAGGGCAAGGTTGAGGTGGCATACGGCCGTATCGAAGCACGCATTCAAATTCCCGTCGGGCAAAGCCTTTGGCCCGCCTTTTGGATGCTGGGTAATGACATAGATCAAGTCGGCTGGCCCTTTTGTGGCGAGATTGACATCATGGAAAATATTGGCTCTGAGCCTTCTGTGATTCACGGCACGGTACATGGCCCCCGCTACTTTGGTGCCAATGGGGTGGGCATGGCCAAACGACTATCCGGCGGTGCTCAGTACACCGATGAGTTCCACATTTTTGCCATCGAATGGGAAGAAGATGAAATTCGCTGGTACATGGATGGCCAAATGTACCAGAAGCTCACGCCTGCGGCCGTTCCAGGAGATTGGGTATTCAACCATCCCTTCTTCATCATCGTCAACCTAGCCGTTGGCGGAGAATGGCCCGGCTACCCAGACGGTACCACCACATTCCCCCAAATCATGAAAATTGATTATGTCCGCATTTACGAAAAAGCCGATGCAGTAGAATGACACAGGCAAAATGTAGATGTTAACCATAGGAGGAAACGCTATCGAAAAATAAAAGCAAATCATTTCTAAACTAACAACATTGTAGACATAATGATTGGGTTCCATGCAGCAAAATTGGGAAGGTGGGCCAGATAACATGAACCCCCGGTACAGGATGATCAAAGTGCATCAAGAGATGCAACCCATCTCCTGTAAGGATGAAAAAGATTGATGAGTAAAAAAACCCGAGCTTTTACTTTTTTGGCGCTGGCTGGCTTATTGCTAACAGCGTTTCTGGCACCTTTTTCTTTGGCCGCAGCAACACCAGACGTGGTCATTGATGATTTTGAAGATGGCGACACCTCTGATTGGATATTCTTCGGTGGCAACGCTGCTGGTGGCGGCGGTGGCCCCTTAGACGATAGACCCCAAGAAGGCAGCTTCTACTTCAGCACTGGCTGGGGCGGCGAAGGCACTGCCAGCGATTTTTATGGCGGCACTTTCAAGAATTTCGACAATGCGGCGCAAGTTACTTTGCCTGCCGACCCCGTGTTCAACATTTGGGTGCTAAACCAAAGCAACGCCACTGTTGACGAATACCGATTAGAAATCACCATTCGTGAGGATCTGGATGGTGATGGCTGGACAAGCGGTTCAGAAGATTCCTTCCGATATGACACGACCTTCGCAGCTGCCTCATTTGATGATGAATGGACATTGATCAGCGCGCCTGTTAGCAGTTTTGCGGATCAGTTTACGGGTGGAGATGGCACGTTTAACGGCAACCTCGACGAAATTGTGATTGTAGTTGCTGGTGTTCAAGGTGCAGTTGGCTCCACAGTTGAAGTTGATTTTGACAACATCTCTTTCAGCTCAGGAACGCCCACCGCCATCATTGATGATTTCGAAGATGGGGACACCTCCGATTGGATCTTCTTCGGTGGTAACGCCGCTGGTGGCGGCGGGGGCCCTCTAGACGATCGCCCCCAGGAAGGTAGCTTCTACTTCAGCACAGGCTGGGGTGGTGAAGGCACTGCCAGCGATTTTTATGGCGGCACTTTCAAGAATTTCGATAACGCGGCGCAGGTGATCTTGCCTGCCGACCCCGTGTTCAACATCTGGGTGCTGAATCAAAGCAACGCCACAGTTGATGAATACCGCCTCGAAATTACCATTCGTGAGGACCTGGATGGTGATGGCTGGACAAGCGGTTCAGAAGATTCCTTCCGATATGACACGACTTTCACGAGTGCCTCATTTGACGATGAATGGACGTTGGTCAGCGCACCTGTAAGCAGTTTTGCTGACCAATTCACCGGTGGAGACGGTACCTTCAACGGTGCCCTCGACGAAATCGTCATTGTTGTGGCTGGTGTGCAAGGTGCAGTTGGCTCCACGGTTGAAGTTGATTTTGACAACATTGGTTTTACCGGTGGCTCACAGGCACCCTCCCAAATCATTGATGATTTTGAAAATGGCTTACCAGCAGGCGTAGACGAAAATGGCATTCCGGTTGGCTTCCTCACGTTTAGTGATGGCAGCCCTGTTTCCATTGCCACCACAGATGCACCACCGGAACCTGTACCGGACTCAGCCGCAGGCAACAATGTTATGGCTCTGACAGGGGACGTGACAGCGTTTGCTGGTTTTGTCCATGCGTTTGAAAATACGGCCGTAGACACCTGGGTTCCGCAAGATTGGAGCGGTTACGAAGGGTTTAGCTTCTGGCTGTACGGCCTCAACAACGGCACCACCGTTTTTGTAGACGTGATAGACAACCGCAATCCTGGTTCCACCACTGATGATGGCGAACGATTTACGGTCAGTCTGATTGATGATTTCTCTGGCTGGCAGTTCTTTGAATTCCCCTTCTCCAGCTTTGTACGCAAAGACATCGGCAATGGCGCACCCAACGATGGGTTCACCTTAACCCAGATTCATGGCTGGGCTTTGGGCACCCTCAACACCCCCGGCGAGGTCACTTATTACATTGATGATGTCGCCGTGTACGGTGTCGCTGAAATTCCTGATCTGGCCGTAACGTTTGCCAACGCAAATTACGACATTGAAGAAGGAAGTACGGGAGAGATCACGGTGCAGCTCAACCGACCCATGAACAGCGATGATCCTGCACAGGTTTCTGTTGATTACTTCACGGAGCCAGCATCCGCCACGCCCCGCACCGAGTACACACCAACCTCCGGCACGCTTACGTTTGTCAACGGTGGCGCATCAGAATTAAGTTTTTCATTGGAAACGTTCGATGACACAAAATGGGAAGGAACCGAGCGCGTCATCTTGCGGCTCACAAATCCTGTAGACGTTGAGGCTGGTTTTGCCGTACAAGCCGCTGCATCCATCGTGGAAAATGACACCTACGATCCTAATTTGCTAGATGATTTCGAGCGCTTCCCACATCTGTGGAACAGCAGCGATTCTGTTACCTTGTCGAATCCAACATTTAGCCAGGCTTCGCCGCTGGCACGCCCAGGGCAAGATGCCTACGAAGGCGTATTGCAAATTGAGGCACCGCTGGCTGTGGAAATTGAAGTGCAAGGCACCATTTGCAATCGCGGCAATGGGATCATCCCCGTTGTGCTGTTCTCAACAGACAGCTTTGATGCCACTACGGTAGACCATACAACGGTGACGTTAGGCGATGCGTACGAATTTCACAAGAATCGTCGTACGCGCCTGCCCATCCGCCATGAAGAAGATGTGGATGGCGATGGCGATCTAGACCTGGTATTCCACTTCCACTTTAGAGAAACCGGGTTGCCTTGCTTCCCAGAGGTGGTGCCTTTTAATGGGCAAACCTACGATGGCCAGGCCATTACCGCAGGTGGAGCTACTGCCAGCTTCGGGCGCGACTTTGCCATTGGGCAAGATTGGTCAAACGGCGAAGCGTTGACATTCTGGTATTACGGCAGCAACAGCGGCGAAGAAGTGACGGTAAATCTCAAAGATAACCGTGCGCCAGATCCTGGCCCAGCAGGCTGGGAAATGGTTTGGAGCGAAGAATTCAATGAACCGGCTGGTACGCCACCGAATCCAGACTATTGGAGCTACGAAATTGGGGACGGCACGGTCAACGGCATCCCTGGCTGGGGCAATGACGAATTCCAATATTACACAGATGATCCGGCAAATGCCGCTACCGACGGCAATGGTAACATGGTGCTGACGGTGCATGAGGCGGATGGCTCGCTGCAATGCTACTACGGCCCATGTGACTATACCTCTGCCCGGTTGATCTCTTGGCGCAAGGCGGAGTTTGCTTACGGCCGTATCGAATCCCGCATTCTTGTGCCAGAGGGTGAAGCTGGTTTGTGGCCCGCCTTCTGGAGCCTGGGCACCGATATTGACGTGGTGGGCTGGCCGCAAACGGGCGAGATTGACTTCATGGAGTATGTGAGCCGCTTGCCTAATGAAATCTTTGGTACCATTCACGGCCCCGGCTATGCTGGTGGACAAAGCTTCGGCAACGTCGTTGACTTTGGTGAACCGGTTTACAACAATTACCATACTTTCACCATCGAGTGGCAGCCTGACCTCATCGAATGGTATGTGGACGGCATGTTGTACCACACCGCCACCCCAGATGATGTCGCGCCCAACGAGTGGGTGTTCAACGACCCGGTCTTCCTGTTGCTAAACGTAGCCATTGGCGGTAACTTTGGCGGCACGATTGATCCCGAATTGCAGCTACCGCAATCAATGGCGGTTGATTACATCCGCGTGTACCAAGGCCCGGATACGGCCGAACAGTTTGAAGCCACCTTTGTAGACAACTTCACTGGCTGGCAGCAAATTGAAGTGCCCTTCACCGCCTTTACGCGCAGCGATGAACAACCGGCTGGCGCACCAAACGACGGCCTGACCCTGAGCGAAGTTTGGGGTTACGGCATCACCTTGCCCGACAGCGGTTTGCCAACAGGCACCACCTGGCTGGACATGGTCGCCGTAAAACCAGTGCCACCGCCAACGGCATTAACCGTAACCACCCTGGCCGACAGTGGCGAAGGCTCCCTGCGCGAAGCGGTTGAGCTGATCGCCCCAGACGGCACAATCACCTTTGACCCCAGCTTGGCGGGCGGCACCATTGCCCTCTCATCAGGTCAGCTTGATGTGGTTCGTAGCATGACGATTGACGGCAGCGGCGCACCTGGCTTGACGGTAAGCGGCAGCAACGCCTCGCGGGTCTTCCAGGTGGCGGCGGGTGCTGAGGTGAGTATAAACAGTCTGACGGTGGCTGACGGTGTCGGTTCGCCGCAAGGCGGCGGCATTCTAAACTACGGCGTGCTAAACTTGGACAACGTGACTGTGATGAACAACACAGAATCAAGTGGTGGCGCACCGGACTTCCAGTTTGGCGGCGGCGGCATCTACAATGGAGACGGTGCAACGCTGAACATGACCAATAGTGCCGTGATGAACAACAGCACGCTTGGTCAACCAGGTGGCGGCATCTACGGCTTCTTCAACAGCAGCATTAACCTGACCAACAGCACGGTGAGCGGCAATGTGGCTGGTGATGTAGCTGGTGGCCTGCGGACGTTGGGCAATGCAACTATCGTCAACAGCACCATCAGCGGCAACACGTCAACGGCGTGGCACGGTGGCGCAATGTTCAGCACAGATGGTACAGTAACCATCCTGAACAGCACCATTGTGGGCAACAGCGCACCAGATGGCACTGCAGGTGGTCTAATGGTGGCTACGTTTGGCGCAGCTGTGAATGTGACGGTGCAAAACAGCCTCATTGCCGACAACGGCACTTACAACTGTCAGGTAGAAGGTGATCCGGCTACGGCCGTTCTCACTTCTCTTGGCAACAATGTTGTCACAGGTGCCTCTTGTGCCGCCGTTGGAAGCGACATCATCGTTGCCCCTGGTGGGGCTGGGGTTGATGTACTGGCTGACAACGGTGGCTCAACGCTGACCCATGCTCTGTTGGCTGGAAGTGTGGCGATTGATGCAGCGAATACGGCCGTTTGTCCCACCGCCGACCAACGCGGAATCACTCGGGATGCAGCTTGTGACATCGGTGCATTTGAATATGTGCCGTAAGCGTCCGGCACGTTTATCAATTTAGAATAAGTTTTCTGAATGGATAGAGGCATCAGCCGGAAATATCCGGCTGATGCCTTTTCTTTGTCTCATTTTCTCTTGAATATAGAGTAACCATCTCAAAAAATCTCTGTGAACCTCTGAGGTTCTCCGTGATTCTCTGTGTTCCAAAAAGTATTACAACAAAAGCAAAAAACATGACTGATATTTTCATTGGCAACACATCGCTCGAAAAAACAGCAACGACACTTACGGGAACATACGTCCAAATGATGGGTGAAACGTATTATCGCATTGCCCATTACGACCAGATGCCGCCATTTTTCATGAGTCTGGTGAGTGGCACCAACCATTGGCTTTTCATTGCCAGCACCGGCGGCCTAACGGCCGGGCGCATCAACGCTGACTCCGCCCTTTTCCCTTACGAAACAGAAGACAAAATCACGGCACATAGCGATTTGACAGGCAGCAAGACAATTATTCGCGTTACGCGCGAGCACACACACCTCTGGGAACCATTTTCTAATCGCTACGCTGGCATTTACAACAGTGAACACTATCTGTACAAAAATGTCCCCGGCAACAAGCTCATTTTTGAGGAAGTGAACCACGATTTGGGACTAACTTTCCGTATTGTTTGGCGCACGGGCGACCGCTTTGGCTTTATCAGAACGGCTTGGCTGACGAATGATGCGGAGACCGACTGCCAGATCACCTTGCTGGATGGGCTGCAAAACATCTTGCCATATGGGGCAAATACGGGTTTGCAAACCAACATGAGCAGTTTGCTGAATGCATACAAGCGGAATGAGTTGGAACCAAAAACGGGTCTGGGTATTTTTTCGCTTAGTGCGACAATTAGTGATCGTGCCGAGCCGAGTGAATCGTTGAAGGCAACGGCCGTTTGGCAGACAGGCTTAAACGCAGATACACATTTGTTGAGTGGTAAGCAGGTGGATCAGTTTCGGCATGGGAACCTCCTGATCTCGGAGCATGACATTTGTGGTAAGGCAGGCGCGTACTTTGTCTCGTCTACGTTTGCTATGTTGGCTGGCGAGGAAAAGAGATGGCATCTTGTGGCAGACGTGAACCAGACGGCAACGGCCGTTACGCATCTCACTCAGTTTCTACAGCAGGATACAGCATCCATCGAACAAGCGCTCGAGGCGGATATTGACCAGAATACGGCCGTTTTGCTGGGCTATGTCGCCGCCGCCGATGGTTTGCAATATTCGGCTCAGAAAACGACATCGGCACACCACTTTGCCAACGTGCTGTTCAACATCATGCGCGGTGGCATCTTTGCAGATGGGTATCAAATCGAGCGGAACGACCTGCGGAAATTCATGCACGTTCGCAATCGGGAGGTGTACAAAATACACGCCGATTGGTTTGCCGCCTTGCCAGAACAAACCGACATCCGCGACCTGTACGCACAGGCTAGGGTAACGGGAGATATTAACCTGATTCGACTTTGTTACGAATATCTACCGCTCACATTCAGCCGACGGCACGGCGACCCCAGCCGTCCGTGGAACCGTTTTTCGATTAACTTGAAGCAGGAAGATGGCTCGCCGCGCCTGAATTATCAGGGGAATTGGCGCGACATTTTCCAAAATTGGGAGCCACTCGCTTTGGCGTATCCCGATTACGTGGAAGGTCTCATCGCCAAATTCCTAAACGCAACCACGGCTGATGGATACAATCCATACCGCGTGACTCGTGATGGCATCGAGTGGGAAGTGCTGGAACCGGATAATCCGTGGTCGAATATCGGTTATTGGAGCGATCACCAAATCATTTACTTGCAAAAATTGCTAGAAATTGCCGCCCAAGTTCATCCCGAAGCGTTAACCAGGCTAGGAAATCAACCGATTTTTGTATATGCCGATGTGCCGTACCGGCTGCGCTCTTACAAGGAGATGTTGGCCGATTGGGCACACACGATTGATTTTGACGAGGAACGGAATGAGGCGACGGAAACGGCCGTATCCCAACTAGGCACAGACGGCCGTTTATGCCACGATGACAATGGCAACATCATCCACGTCACGATGACGGAAAAGCTACTCACGCTTCTGCTGGCAAAACTCGCCAATTTGGTGCCGGAAGGCGGCATTTGGATGAATACCCAACGCCCCGAATGGAACGATGCGAATAATGCGTTGGTGGGCAAGGGGCTATCGGTAGTGACGACGGCGTATTTGCGCCGTTTTATTGCGTTTTGGCTGGCGCAGCTGGGTAATGGGCAGGAAACTTTTGCAATAAATATGGCTCTTTCCACCTTCTTCATCCAACTAAAAACCATTTTCGATGGACATCAATCCAGTTTAGAGACGGGATTCACTGAGAAGGCTCGGCGCGATTTCATGGATGATTTGGGAACGGCCGTTACCGCTTATCGCCAAGAAATCTACCAAAACGGCATTCCCAACACCCAAACAGAGCTACAGGCAGAAGATTTACGCGCGTTTTTGGCCTTGGCACAGCGGTACATCGAACACACCCTGCACGCCAATCGGCGGGAGGATGGCTTGTACCACACCTACAACATCCTCAGTTTGGGCAAGGGACAAGCGGGGGTAGAAAATCTCTACCTTATGTTGGAAGGGCAGGTTGCTATCCTTTCTTCCGGTTTGCTTTCGGCCGATGAAGGTTTGGCGATGTTGCAAAGCCTGCACCACAGCGCTTTGTACCGCGCCGACCAGCATTCATACATGTTGTATCCCAATCGTCGCCTGCCCACCTTCCGCGAGAAGAACAACATCCCCGCCGAACGAGTTGCTGACTCTAAGCTGACGGCGGCATTGGTGGCGGCAAAAGATGTGCGCCTAATCGCGCGGGATGCGGCGGATGTTTACCATTTCAACGGCAAATTCCACAATGCTCGTGATGTTGTGGCCATTTTAGATCAACTTGCCCAAGAACCCGCCTACACCGAGATGGCGATTGCCGAGCGGGAAGCAATCTTGGAACTGTTTGAAGAGACGTTTAACCATCGCGCTTTCACTGGCCGTTCGGGTACGTTTTTTGCCTACGAAGGGTTAGGAAGCATTTACTGGCACATGGTTTCCAAACTTTTGCTGGCAGCACAGGAAATCTATCAGCTTGCCGTGCGTGAAGGGGCGGCCTCAGCCACTACAGAGGCGCTTGCCAAGGCGTACTACGACATCCGCGCTGGTATCGGTTTCAACAAATCCCCCGATGTGTATGGTGCGTTTCCTACCGACCCATACTCGCACACGCCGATAGGGAGTGGCGCGCGCCAACCGGGGATGACGGGGCAAGTCAAAGAGGAAATCTTGACCCGCTGGGGCGAGTTGGGCATTTCGGTGCAAGATGGCAGCCTCCAGTTTGCCCCCACGTTGCTCCGCGCCGATGAATTTTCGGTTGCGCCGGACAGTTTCACGTATTTGGATATGGACGGGCAGGAACAAACAATTAGCTTGCCTGCTAATTCATTGGCGTTTACGTTTTGCCAGATGCCGATTGTGTATACGTTGGGAGAAACTACAGAGATTGAGGTTGTGTTTGCAGGTGGAGGGGGAACGGTGATAGGAAACGGCCGTTTAGGCCAAACCATCAGCCAACACATCTTCGACCGAGACGGGCAGGTGTGCTTATTGCGCGTCACCTTGGATTGTTGAAATTCACGCGGATAGAAGAAACATGGATAAAAATTTAAAATCCATGTTCCCTCCATTCGTGTCCACAAAACAAGAGGAATATGAATACGAAAATCAACGAATTACTCGAACAACTAACTCTCGCTGAAAAAGCGTCCATGCTAGCAGGGGCAGATATGTGGCACACTGTGCCGGTGGAACGATTGGACATCCCCGTAATGCAGGTAAGCGATGGACCAAACGGTGTGCGCGGCAGTGATGACAACATCGGTGATACGTCTATTTGCTTCCCGGTGGGCGTGGCCATGGGGGCGACGTGGAATGTGGATTTGATTGAGCAGGTGGGTGCGGCGTTGGCGGCGGAAGTTCACCGCAAAGGGGCGCATGTATTGCTCGCGCCGACGGTCAATATTCATCGTACACCCGTTGCGGGGCGCAATTTTGAATGTTTTGCCGAAGACCCATATCTCAGTGGCGCAATTGCCGCCGCCTATGTGAACGGCTTGCAAAAGCAGGGCGTGGCGGCGTGTATTAAGCATTTTGTGGCGAACGACCAAGAATATGAACGGTTTTCGATTAGTGCGGAGGTGGCGGAACGGCCGTTGCACGAAATCTACCTTGAACCGTTTCGCATTGCCCTGCAAAAAGCGAACCCGTGGACGATCATGAGTGCGTACAACAAAGTCAACGGCATATATGCCAGTGAAAGCGATCCGATTCTGCACGACATTCTCAAGGGAAAATGGGGGTACGACGGCCTCGTCATCTCCGATTGGTACGGCACGTACAGTGAGAATGTGCCTGCTGGTGGGCTCGATTTGGAGATGCCTGGCCCGGCGCGTTGGATGTCAGCGGAAAGGGTCATTTCTGCTGTGAACGCGGGCGAATTGGATGAGGCGGTGGTGGATGACAAAATCCGCCGTCTTTTGCGGACGTTGGGGCGTGTGGGATTATTTGGCAGAGAAACGACGCCATCAACCATGCCCGATCCCAATTTGCCTCGCGCCGTCGCCGCCGAATCCATCGTCCTGCTTAAAAACGAAGGTGATTTGTTGCCTTTGAATGGGACGCGGATGAACGCGGAGGACGCGGAAAAAGAAGAAAATCCGCGTTCATCCGCGAAATCCGCGTCCAAAATTGCTGTGATTGGGGAGAACGCGCATTGGGTACAGATTATGGGGGGCGGGAGTTCGCAAGTGAATCCGCATCGCGCCGTGTCGCCGTTGGCGGGCATTCAGGCGCGGGCAGGTGACGAGTGGGATGTTGCCTACGAAGTGGGAACGCTAAATCACAAGATGCCGTCGTTGTTGGAAATGGATTGGTTAACGGCCGTTGATGGCTCCCTTGGCCTCACACTCTCCTACTACCACAATCTGGAATTGGCTGGCGAAGCGGCGCACACGCATGTGATTGGCAAGAGTGAAGTGAGCTGGTTTGGTACGGTCAACCCCTTTGTAGACCCGACAAATTTCTCCATGCGGTTGGAAGGAACGCTATCTGTACCGACAGCGGGAGCGTACCAATTGCACTTGTGGAGCGTTGGCCACGCTCGCTTATTGGTGGACGGTGAAGTTGTGGTTGACCATTGGGAAGGTGGAGGTGAGGCAGATGTAGATCGGCAAACGGCCGTTACGCTCAATCTCACACCAGAAAAACCCGCTTCCATCCTTGTGGAATACATCACCAACCCAGCTAGCCGTTGGCGCACATTGCGGCTTGGGTATGTGCCGCCCTTGCCGGAGGATACGATCCAAGCGGCGGTTGATTTGGCGGCTAAGTCGGATGTGGCCGTGATTGTAGCTGGCCTGACGCGGGAATGGGAGAGCGAAGGGTTTGATCGGGTTGATATGCGGCTGCCTGGTCTGCAAGATGAGCTGATTTCGCGGGTAGCGGCGGTAAATCCGCGCACGGTGGTGGTGTTGAATGCAGGCTCGCCGGTGGAGATGCCGTGGCTGGATGAGGTAACGGCCGTTCTCCAACAGTGGTACGGCGGCCAAGATGCGGGTCATGGGTTGGGGGATGTACTATTTGGCGACGTGAACCCATCAGCCAAACTGCCGACGACGTTCCCCAAACGGCTGGAAGATAATCCAGCCCATATTAACTATCCGGGTGAGAATGGCAAAGTTCATTACGGCGAAGGTATTTTTGTCGGCTACCGCTACTACGACAAGAAGGAAATCGCGCCGCTGTTCCCCTTCGGGCATGGGCTGTCGTACACGACGTTTGCCTATGATAATTTGCGGCTGAACGGGGATACGTTTAGCGCAGATGATGTCGTTTTGGTCAGCGTGGATGTGACGAACACGGGCGAACGCGCCGGGCAGGAGGTTGTGCAGTTGTATGTGCGGGATGAGGAAGCGAAGGTGGTACGGCCGTTACAAGAACTGAAAGCCTTCGCCAAAGTCGCGCTGGAACCGGGCGAAACGAAGACGGTGACGCTGGAATTAGATCGGCAGGCGTTGGCTTTTTGGGATACGGCCGTTCACGATTGGGTCGTAGAATCGGGCACGTTTGCCCTGCTCATTGGTGCATCTTCACGCGATATTCGCCTACGTGGGCAGTTTGAGTGGGTTGGCGAACCGGAAACCACGCCAACCGACCCTGATCCGCGTCAATTATCAACCGTTGCGACCTGATTGCCGAAGGAAAAAATTCGCTTACGAATATGGTTCCGTAGCATCCCCGCTGACTAACCCATTACCTGTATTGGCGTAGTAGGCGAACGGCCATATTTGGCCACGTCACATTGAACAGCTTCCCTTCCACTTTTAGGAGGAATTCAATCCGCTGTTCCCCTTTGGTTATGGTCTGCAACCGACAGATTAACACGCCCTTGCGACGGCCGTTTCAGCTTCAACAAGCCATTCACAATCATCACCCCCAGCAAAATGAGGGCAAATCCTGCATATGCGTGCCAGGTAAGCTGCTCATTTAGCACCAGCACCCCTAAAATGACGCCAAACACCGGAATGATGTAGGTGGTCATAGAAACGTAGCTGGCTGGAGCCGTTTCTAGCAGGCGGTAGTAAACAACGAAGGCTGCGGCCGTTCCCAGCACCCCCAGCGCCAACATGGAGCCTATGGCAGGAAGTGAGAGGGATGTGACCGTGTACGGCCGTTCCAGCAAAAGCGACAGCGGCAGCAAGTAAAGCGAAGCCAAAATCATCTGCCCAGCAGGAGCTACCAACGGCGGTAGCCCCGTCAGATTGTTGCGCGTGTATACAATAGCGATGCCATACATCACCGCTGCCAACGCCACCCCCAACACCCCAAGCGTTGTCGCCTGCAGGCCATCGGCAAACGATGGCGAAATGAGCAGCATAAGTCCCGCAAAGCCGATAAGCACACCCACCAGTTTGGTTGGCGTGAGCCTATCGTTCTTGCCAAAGAAGTGGGCAATAATGATGGTAAAAATTGGCGTGGTGCCGTTAAGAATGGAGGCCAAAGCACTACTGATATATTGCTCCCCCCAGCTAAACAGCACAAACGGAATGGCATTTTGTACGGCCGCAACCACCGCCAAATGTCGCCAAATAGTCCCTCTTTTCGGGAATACTTTTCCTTGAAAAAGCAAGAGCAACGTTAGCAAAATGGCCGCAATCCCCACGCGCCCCAAAACCAACGTCAGCGGCGGAATTTCGGCCACAGCCACTTTGATGAATAAAAATGACGGCCCCCACAAGGCAGCCAGTAAGACCAGAAGTAAAAAATTCTTCAATTTCATAGCGAATCCTGTTGTTGAGTTTAGGTGATTATCTTACCTTCTCCCTAACCCTCGTTGGGGTGAGGGTCTTACTTCCAAAATATAACCCATCGCTCCCCGCAAATCGATCCAAAATTTGCGGAAAATCAGGCGGATTTTGTTTGCTGCCATGCCCGGTAAATCAGCTCCATTTGGGCGATGTGTTCAGGAACGTGGCGGCTGTAGGTGTCTAGCCAATTATCAAAACTCATTTGGCCGCTTTCGGGATGGTAGGCTTCATTTTGCCAGACATCTTCCGGCAAATTTTGAATGAGTTCATAAGAGCTTTGCCGCAGCCACTTGAAGAGGGAAACGGCCGTGTCCACATCCAACTTGTGATAATCCAACACCCTTGCCCACTGGTTCTCATCGTACGCCATTAACGACTCGCCTGGTTCGGCAATGAAGCGACGGCAGCGTACGTAACTGTTTGCTTCGCTGTCGGTGATATGAACAATGATTTCATGAATGGTCCAATCATCTACTGGAGAGCGATATTGCCACATTTCACGGGGAAATTTGGCTAAGGCCGCCGCCAACAACTCAGCGGCCTGGCCATACAAGGCAATCTTTTCTGCGCGACTCATGAGACACCTCCTTCGATGGCAACCTGCATTGCCACTGCAATGCCCATCTCCTCTTTGAACGTGGACATGACAATGCTGCTAGTGGATTTGGCCACCAGCGTGTACGTACGCACCCGCTCCAGCAGCCTTTCCAGTTCGCCTGTGTTGCCCACACGCACCTTAAGCAGATAGCACTCTTCGCCAGCAACAGAATGACATTCCAAAATGTCTGGCTCGGCCAAGCATTGGGCCACAAAGTTTTGCTTGCAGGCTGCATAATCTTCGCCGGGAGCCGTGCCAATTACCAGCCGAACAAAAGCGGTAATTGGCTTGCCTAACTTTTGTGGATCAACCAGTGCTACATATTTTTGGATGATTCCTTTTTTCTCTAATTTCTTAATTCGCTCGAAGACGGTGGAGGTTGTTAACCCTACGTGTTCAGCAATGGCGGCGTTAGACAAACGGCCGTCCGCCTGCAAAAGATCAAGAATTTGTGCATCTTTTTCGTCAAACATTCTAAATTTTCCAAATTATATGAAATATTATTCGTTATTTTTGAGATATTTCAGAAAATTATACGGATTCTGGCCAATTTGTCAATTCCCAATTCTGAACGATTTTGGTACAATCTGCCTTCATGAAAACGCGGCGACACCATTGGGCAATATTGATTTTAGGCATCATCTTCATCACAAGTTGCGGTGTGGAAACAACCTTCAGTCCGCCACCGCTGCCGACACTGGTCCCCACTGGTGTGGCAACGGCCGTTCCCACACCGCCACCAACACCGCAAAGCAACGATGTTGCCCAACTGCCCCCACCCACCGCCACACTACAGCCAACCGCAACAGCCACGGCAACACAACCACCAACACCCACCCCGACGGCCACTTTAACCCCAACCCCCATCGGCCCTTGCAGCGAGCGCATGCCGCAGGATGATCTGTTCACTATCGTCACCCAAACCTATGGCCTGAGCCGCGACTATGCGCCACAAGATTTAGTCTTGCTCACCGACTATCTGCCCTTCGAAGTTACGTTAGGCTTTCCCACAGAAATTCGCCAGATTGCCGTCCAGCCGCTCATCCAAATGATCACCGATATGCAAAGTGCAGGCTTGCAGCCGCGCATTTTGTCGGGCTACCGCAGCTACGCCGCCCAGGCAATTAGCTGGGAAAAGTGGAACCGGGAAGAACCCGAACGTGCCGCCATCCTCAGTGCCCGCCCAGGCCACAGCGAGCACCAGCTTGGTACAACGGTTGATTTTGGCTCGCCAGAGCTGGCAACAATCGTGGGTATTCCTGACATTCAATTTCATACCTACTTTTACCAAACCAGCGAGGGCATCTGGCTGGCAGAAAATGCCCACCGGTATGGCTTTACCCTTAGCTACCCGCGTGGTGCTTTGGAGCTCACCGGCTTCTACTACGAGCCGTGGCATTTCCGCTACGTGGGCGAAGAGATGGCTACCTTTTTGCACCAGTCGGGCTTATACCTGACTGAATATCAATTGCTCAACCAACCGGAGCCTTGCATTCCATGAGGATTTATCCGCAGATTTTTACACTCGGCAATCAGACGGTTTGCTCTAAAAAAACCAACAACGACCTGTCATACCCGCCTGCGCGGGTATCCACTTCTTTCTCGCGAATGGATTCCCGCTTTCGCGAGAATGACAGAGGAAGATATCTACTTTTCTTTTTAGCACTCCTCTATTTGATGGGTTGTAGGCAAACGGCCGTTCCCCAGCAACCCCTCCCCACCATTGCCCTAACAATCGCCCAACCAACCAGCACCTTCCCTGCGCCCCCCACGCCTATCCCCGCTACCAACACGCCAATTGCTGTGCGAGCAACGGCTACGCCCACCACCGTCTCCGCTACCCATACGCCACAATCACCGCTTTCCCTAGCCGTACCAGAAAATTGGCAGTTTCAAGTCAGTGACGCCCTAGCAAATGCAACCACCAGCCGCAGTTGGCAAATCGTGCCAGCCAGTGAGCCAGCAGATGCACAGCTAACCGAAAATGGTGCGGGGCAACTTGTTTGGCAAGAGCCAATTGTGCTAGCCGTGCCATTTGTAACCGAGTGGGAAACAATCAGCCAAGCAGAGGCGGAGGCAATTTTTACCAATGGGCATGCGTTGGCTACGGTAATACCCTGGTCTGAGCTCACACCGGATTTGAAATCGCTGCGGGTAGACGGCCGTTACCCCACTGACACCAACTATCCCTTCCACAACCGCCTCACCCTCCAAGCAGAAACAAACGCTGCCAGCGAGCTGCTGCCCATCCTGCAAACCGCCCTTGCGCCTGAACCCATCGTTCATCTAGCCAGCGTAGGGGACATCATGTTGGATCGCGGTTTGGGGATTGTTATTCAAAATGGCAACCTGGCTTACCCGTTTGCCAACGTTGCCCCGCTACTGCAAAATGCCGACATCACAGTGGGCAATGTGGAATCGGCGCTGGGCAATGTGGGCACGGCAGAACTCAAAAGCTATCCTTTCCGCGCCCCGCCAGAAGCAGCCGAGGCATTGGCATTGGCAGGCTTTGACGTGGTGTCGCTGGCAAACAATCACGGCATGGATTACGGGTCAGAAGCGTTGCTGCAAGCGATTGATTTGCTGCAAGAGCAGGGCATCGCCCCAATTGGCGCGGGCAATGATTTTGGTGCCGCTCACGCGCCGCACATCGCGCAGGTCAACGGGCTATCGCTGGCGTTTTTGGGGTACGTTCATGTTCCCGTCGAAGTAAGTGGGTTTGATACGGCCGTCTGGACCGCCGCCGAAAATGCTCCGGGGTTAGCCTGGGCAGACCCAGAGACCATTGCCGCAGACGTAACGGCCGTTCGCCCCCAAGCCGATCTCGTAATCGTGGTGCTGCATAGCGGCTATGAGTACATCGAGGAACCTAGTCCCGCGCAAACGGCCGCTGCCCGCGCTGCCATTGATGCCGGGGCCGATCTGGTCATTGGCCATCATGCTCACATTTTGCAGGGAATTGAGTTTTACAACGGTGGGGTCATTGCGTACGGCTTGGGAAACTTTGCTTTTGAGATTGACGGGCCGCCAGAAACGGCCGTGCTAAACGTCTGGCTGGATCAAGATGGCGTGCGCTCGCTAGAACTCATTCCAGCCCTCGTGCAGGAAGGGGGCCAGCCCCGCCTGGCAGAAAGCTGGGAAGCGGCTCCCATTTTGCGGCAAGTTTACTTTTTAACGCGGATTTTGAACAGTCGTTGATTCAGGCAGCATCCGTAATAAACATTGTACCCAAAGCATCTTAGGAACGTACCCAATTCACAACGCCGCGCCATTTGCAATCCCCATGCGCGGCAAAACAAGGAGTATTTCATGCCCCAGGACAGCTCTGAGAAGCTCGTCTGGTCGCGCGTTGGCGACCCAGACATGCTGGATGTTGGTCGCATCACCACCGTACAAGTTGATCACCACACGATCGCCCTCACCCGCACCGAAGAAGGATACGGGGCGATTAGCAACCGCTGTCCCCACCAGGGCGGGCCACTTGGCGACGGCTTTTTGCAAAATGGATTTGTCGTCTGCCCGTGGCACGCTTACGAATATCATCCTTGCACTGGCCAACCGCCCGGCGGCTACGACGATGCTGTGCCAGCCTACGCGGTTGAAGAGCGAGAGGACGGCATTTACATCGGTGTGCCAGAAACAGAACATGAACCGACGCTAATGAACCAAATGGTGGACGTGATGACCGACTGGGGTGTGGATACGGTGTTTGGCATGGTGGGGCACTCCAATTTGGGATTGGCAGATGCGTTTTACCAGGCAGCACAAGACGGCCGTCTCCGCTATTTCGGCATTAGGCATGAGGGTGCAGCAGCATTTGCGGCTAGCGGCTACGCCAAACTCACGGGCAAGCCCGCCGCCTGTTTTGCCATTGCGGGTCCTGGCGCCACCAATTTGCTCACGGGCTTGTGGGATGCAAAAGTGGATCGCGTCCCTGTGTTGGCATTGACCGGGCAAGTGAATACCCAGGTTTTAGGGCCCGGCGCGTTTCAGGAAGTACCGCTCGACAAAGCGTTTGATGCCGTTGCCGCCTGGAGCCAAACCGTGCTGCGGCGTGAAAACGCTACGGAACTGATGGCGCTGGCACTCAAACACGCCGTCATCAAGCGAGATGTGGGGCATCTCATCTTCCCTGACGAGGTACAAACAATGCCTGCTGTGGAAAATCCCACGCCGCGCCCGCAGGACGGCCGTATCGCCCATCCACAAATCACGCCCCCAGCCAATGACCTCAATCGTGCCATCGAGATGATTGAAGGGGCTGAACGACCTGGCATTATTGTGGGGAACGGCGCACGGCCGTTTGCCAATGAGATCATCGCCCTGGCCGAAAAGCTAGATGCGCCCGTCATCACCACCTTCAAAGCCAAAGGCACTATTCCCGACAATCATCCCCTGGCCTGTAGCGTTTTGGGGCGTAGCGGCACGCCCGTTGCCAGTGCCACCATGATGCGCTCCGATTTGCTGCTGGTGTTTGGCGCCAGCTTCAGTAACCACACCAGCATCACCCAAAAACGGCCGATCATCCAGGTGGATTTTGACCGCATGATGCTGGGCAAATTCCATGAAGTGACCCTGCCACTCTGGGGGGAAATTGGTGCCACGCTAGAACTGTTCACCGAGCACGTCACGCAAAAATCCAGACCAGAGCGGCGCAGCTATGTGGCTCGCCTCTGGCAAAATTGGCGGGCTGACAAGCAAAAACGCGCCGAGAAGCCAAGTCCAAGCGGCCGTATCGCCAATGCCGCCATCTTCCAAATCATGAATGAAGTGACTCCGGCGGATGCCGTCATTGCGGTGGACGTGGGCAACAATGCCTACTCCTTTGGCATGTACTTTGAATCAAAGCAGCAGCACGTCCTCATGTCGGGCTATCTTGGCTCGATTGGCTTTGCCTTCCCAGCGGCGATGGGGGCGTGGGCGGCCGCGCCGGAGCGCAAAATTATTGCCGTGGCAGGCGATGGTGGGTTTGGGCAATATATGGCGGAATTTACGACGGCCGTAAAATACAACATGCCCATCACCCTCATTTTGCTAAACAATTCCGAGTTAGCCAAAATCAGCAGGGAGCAGCGCGGTGGCAACTTCCACGTTTGGCAAACCGGCCTGCACAACCCCAACTTTGCCCAATTTGCAGGCAATTGTGGCGGCCTAGGGATTCGCGTCGAGCAAATTGAACAGCTACGCCCTGCTTTGGAAAAAGCATTTGCCCACGATGGCCCCAGCCTGGTAGAAATCATCAGTGCCGCCGACCAACTTTAATTTGCCACAGAGAGCACAGAGATTATTTCGTAGTGCGTATTCCGTTCACTACGCACTACGAAATACGCAATACACTTTATATTCAGGAGGGTAAATACGTGACAGCTTCTATAACTAACAAATTGAAAATTGCTACCTGGAGTGCTTTGCCAGACCGAGAGCCAGCTTACGCTTTGGTGGCGAATGTGGATTTGGTTGTGATTCGGTATGACGAAGCGGTTTCGGTGCTGTACGGCCGTTGCCTCCACCGCGGCGCGCTCCTATCCGACGGCCATATTCGCGGCGAAGACCTCATCTGCGGCGTGCATAACTGGGATTACCGCTACGATACGGGCGTTAGTGCTTACAACAACGAAGAAGCCCTGCCCAAATTTAACGCCTGGATTAACCATGAAGCAGATGCCGTCTACATAGATGAGGCTGAAATTGCCGCCTGGGAACAAGAAAATCCGCAGCCATTCCAGCGCGACAGCTACCTGGGGCTGTATGAAGACACCCACAGCGCGGCCGAAGAACCGTACAACAAATATATTCGCAACCTGGCAAAAAATGGGCTGCCTGGGCATCATGGCGCGGTCTCAGCGATGGGCGTGCCGCTCACGGAGCTGCCCCGCTGGGAAGAGATACAAATTTTGACGGCGCAATTGGCAAAACGGCCGCTCCTAGACGACGCTTCCGTAGGCACAGAACTGATCATCGGCCCCAAAGCCAAAAAACCACTCACCCTGAAAATTCCCCTTTTTGTGAGCGACATGAGCTTTGGCGCACTCAGTGAAGAGGCCAAAGTCGCCCTCGCACTAGGTGCAGAGCTGGCTGGCACAGGTATCTGCTCCGGCGAGGGCGGGATGCTGCCAGAAGAACAAGCCGCCAACTCCCGCTACTTTTACGAGCTTGCATCCGGTAAATTCGGCTGGGACATCGAGAAGGTGAAAAAGACGCAAGCCTTCCACTTTAAAGGCGGGCAGGGTGCCAAAACTGGCACGGGCGGCCATCTACCAGGCAACAAAGTAGTGGGCAAAATTGCCCAGGTGCGCGGCCTGGCAGAAGGCCAAGATGCCGTTAGCCCCGCCACCTTCCCCGATTTGATCACGCTGCAAGATTACCAGCGCGTGGCAGCCCAGGTGCGTGAGGCAACCGGGGGCATTCCCGTAGGCTTTAAGCTCTCGGCCCAACACATCGAGGCAGATATAGATTTTGCGTTGGACATTGGCGTAGATTACATCATTTTAGACGGCCGTGGCGGCGGAACCGGAGCTGCCCCCAACGTCTTCAAAAATAACATTTCTGTACCAACAATGGTGGCGTTAGCCCGTGCCCGTCGCCATCTAGATATGCGCGGCGTTAGCGGCGATGTAACGCTCATCATCACGGGCGGTTTGCGTACTGAATCTGACTTTGTGAAGGCGATGGCTTTGGGTGCCGATGGGGTGGCATTGGCCAATTCCGCCATGCAAGCCATTGGCTGTTTGGGAATGCGCGCCTGCCACACCAATAATTGTCCTGTGGGCATTGCCACGCAAAAGCCAAACCTGCGCTCGCGGCTTATTGTGCGGCAGTCGGCCAAGCAGTTGCAAAACTTTTTCGAAGCGTCAGTTCATCTGATGCAGGTGCTGGCCCGCGCCTGCGGCCACGACCATCTTAGTAAATTTTCGTTAGAAGACCTCACTACCTGGAACCGCGACGTGGCTTACCTCACGGGCGTTTCTTATGGGGGTGTTGTTTCATTATAAATTCCTACTGGATTTTGAGAAATCTGAGAGAAGTTTTCAAACGAAGAAATCGTATTTCTCAGTAATCTACCAGAGAAAACAGAACTGGTTTGAGAAATACGATTTCTGAAAATTGTACTTGTCACAATAGCACACCACGTTACCGAATGCTAATGGGTATCTCCTGTGAAAGCGTGTGGAACGTACCGCCCCCGTTTAAGCAGGTTTCAAACCCATCGAAGCAGACCACCAGCCGCAAGGTGTAATCACCAGCTTCCGGGATAGACATCCACGATGGCCAACTCAAACCCTCTGGTGGCATCACGTCGTTGTTGCCCCCCCAGTTGTTTTGGTACCAGGCCACAATATCCTGCCCGTCCCGTCGGGGCATGACGCCGATGGTGGAGTAAGACACGCCCCCGCCTGTGGTGTTGCCCACGCGCCATTCGTACCAGATTTGCCCTCCCGGCGTCAGTGATGTGCGCCAATCTTGCAAAACAAAGCTTTCTCCGACCAATCCATTGGCATTTGTGGGCTGCGGCCCGGCCGGAACAGGCGTGTTGGTAGGTGGAACAGGGGTAGCCGTGGCAGGCACGGCCGTTGGCGGTACAACAGTTGGGGGAACGGCCGTTGCCGTACTCGTGGGCAGCGGCGTTTCCGTAGGCACAGGCGTTGCCGTCGCCGTGCTAGTGGGTTCTAGCGTATTGGTTGGTAAAATTTCTACAATGGCCGGGGGTAAAATTGTAGGCGAGGCGGGAACGGCCGTGTCTGCCTCCGGCACGTCCGTAGGAACATCCGCTACAGCAACAAAAGTCGGCTCCGTTGAAGCGACCGTATCCTCATCCCCCCGCAGCAACAAAACAACCCCTACAATCAAAATTAAAATCAACGCGCCAAACGCGCCCAACAGCACGCCGCGCAATGCTCTATTATTCATATAAGCTCCTTCGAAAACAGGACGCAGATTCCCCTGCTCTTCCTAACAAAAAAGATCAGGGAAATCTGCGTTCCATTTTAGTTCATATTAATGAGCTTGCGCTCACATCTTCTCTACCTTTACTCGGTAGCTAATTCTGGCTCGGCTGATTCGGCAAAAACGTTATTCCGAATGCCAAAGATATTTTGCGGATCGTTTGCCTGCTTAATCTCTTTAATCAGCTGTGTAGCTGCCGGGGAAATCGCATGTTTCATAAAATCTTTGCGAATTTTGCCCACGCCATGATGGTGCGAAATGGAACCACCCGCCGCCATAATCGTCTCCCGCAGCGTATGTTCAATCTGGCTAAAAATTTCGTCTGGATTCTCAACGCCCATCGTAGAAAAACCATGCGTGAAGTAAATGCACACCCCGGTATGGTACAGTTGCGTGATACGTGGGGAAATATATGGCCGTCCCGGTAAATTATGTTCCTTGTGCTTCTGATCCACCATAGCCGCTACCGCATCAATCACCGCTTGCACCTTGTTCCACGGCACCGTCGTCTCATACGTTTCGCCAATGATGTGGAAATCCGTCAAAAAGTCCCGAATATAGGCAATCGCATAGGTCAGCATGTACCCTCGCTGGCCATTGGTTGAACCGCCGGCAATGCCCCCATGCCGCTTTGCCAACCGATTGATAAGCTTCGCTTGGTAATTGACCTCTTCCTGCGTCCCCTCCATCACAATCGTGGCGGCACACAGTTCATTTGGATCAAACCCCTTCACCTTCAGCAAGAAAAACTTCTGAATTTCCCCGATGATTGCCTCCATGCGGGTTGGTTCTCCTTTGAGTGCCGAGCCAAAGCGGAATTGTATGTTATCTAACAGGCGAATGCTGGCTGGCAGGGTGCCCGTCTGCGCCAGTTCATACAAAAACTCAGTGCCTTTCTGGAAAGTTGGGAACACCAGCGATCCATACTTTTTGGCCTCTGGCAGCTTATGAATTTTGATCACCGCACTGGTAATGATGCCCAAATTCCCCTCGCTGCCAAACGCTACATGCTTGGGGTCAATGCCTAGCGACTGACGCGGCATCGCTGGCCCCTGCTCAATCACACCGCGTGGCGTCACCATCGTCACAGATTCTACAATGTCCTCGATGTTGCCGTACCGATTTTTCTTCATGCCGCTGGCGTTGGTGGCAATCCAGCCACCCAGCGTAGACAGCTCCAGGCTGTCTGGCTCGTGGCCGCTGGTGTAGCCAACCCGCTCTAGCCGCTCTTCTAAATCTTTACCAGAGATACCTGCTTGCACGCCTGCACGGAAATTTTCGTGGTCAATCCACAAAATTTTGTTCATGCGCCGCATATCCACAGAGACGATAGAGCGGTCTTCATTTTGTGGCAACTGCAGGGCGCAGCTAACGCTGGTGCCGCCCCCGTAAGGAACCAGGCAAACATCATGCTGCCCAGCCAATTCGATGATAAGTTCCACATCTTGCTGACTTTCCGGGAACAGCACCAGGTCTACGACCCGCTCCAGCACACCATACAGCACCTTGTACACCTCATCGGCCGTCGTCTGGCCGTGGCTGTGGATCAGCCGCTGGCGATCATCAACAGAAACTTGTTCCGGGGAAAGTTGGGCTTGTACAGCCTGGTAAAAGCCGTCGTTTAGCCTGGCCGGGAGCACAGGCTTGTCCTGCACAATTGGCTTTAAGTTGTCGAAGTCTAATTTAATGTCGAGCATTTCCTCGACGAAGGGCAAAAATTCGTGCATCACCGTGCCAGACAGCGCATACCGGCTGCCAGTCACGGTCACGGTTTTGTCGGGATTCACCTTAAAATAAGTATCGGTAAAGCCCCATTTGTGATCGTAGCGAATATCTTCGCCACTTGAACCTTTATCAAGTGATTTGTCTGCCATATTGCTTTCTCTCTTCCTGATTTTGTTTTTTGGCTAGTAGAAGCGAATGCTTCTACAAACCACCATTCATTATCAATCAGATCGCCAATCCTGGCAAAGAGTGGGAAATTGCCACAGAGGGCACAGAGGTTTTAGAGATATAGGACTTACGCATTTTAGAAGCTGCGGCCGGTGTCTCACCGAGCCGCCTAGCTGGCTCGGTCAGGAGACCGGCCAGAGCAGTGCGTAAGTCCTGAGATATTCTCTTTTCGCTCTGTGCCCTCTGTGGCCCAAAATCAAACACGCTCAATGATGGTAGCGATACCCATGCCGCCCCCAACGCACAAGGAAATGAGCGCCGTAGATAAATCCGTGCGCTCCAATTCATCTAACACCGTACCCAGCAGCATGGCCCCCGTCGCCCCCAGCGGATGCCCTAATGCAATTGCGCCACCGTTCACGTTGATATTTTCTACCCCTTCAATGTCCATGTCGCGCATAAACCGGAGCACCACCGAGGCAAACGCCTCGTTAATTTCAAACAGATCAATATCTTTAGCGTCCATGCCAGCCAGCTTAAGTGCCTTCTGCGAGGCTGGCCCTGGCCCGATGAGCATGATGGTTGGCTCCGTGCCCACCAACGCCGCTGAGCGAATGCGGGCGCGGGGCTTCAACCCCAATGCTTCGCCTTTTGCTTTGGAGCCAATAAGCACTAGCGAAGCGCCATCTACAATGCCAGATGAGTTTCCGGCCGTGTGAATGTGATTAATAGCATCCACTTGAGGGTATTTTTTCAAGGCGCGGTCATCAAAACCCATCTCGCCGACGTTTACAAAGGCAGGTTTTAATTTGCCTAATGTTTCGAGAGTGGTGCCTAGCCGCATGTGCTCATCTTTTTCCAAAACGGTTTGCCCATCTTCATTGGCAACCGGCACGACTGATTTTTGAAAGTATCCATTTTCCCAGGCGTGGGCCGCCCGCTGCTGCGAACGCACAGCAAAGCTGTCTACATCTTCGCGGCCAAACCCCTCCAGCGTGGCAATTAAATCTGCGCCAATGCCCTGGGGCACGAAGTTGATTTTGTCGCTGACTTTGGGATCCATCATCATTGCGCCACCGTCGGAACCCATCGGCACGCGGGACATGGATTCCACGCCGCCCGCCACAACCAGCTCCTCCCAGCCGGAGCGCACTTTCATAGCGGCCATATTCACAGCTTCCAAGCCAGAGGCACAGAAGCGGTTCAACTGCACGCCGGGCACATCCACATCCCAATCGGCATAGAGAACGGCCGTTCTCGCAATATCCGCCCCCTGATCATTTATAGGGGTTACGCAGCCCAGCACCACGTCATCCACCTGCGAGGTATCCAATTCATGCCGCTGCTGCATTTCGCGCAGCAACGTTGCTAGCAAATCCACCGGGGGAACCCCGTGCAACGCCCCATCCTGCTTCCCCCGCCCACGCGGCGTGCGAATTGCCTCAAAAATGTACGCTTCCTGACTCATGCCCAGCTCCTACTTTTTAGCCACGGATTTCACGGATTTACGCAGATTTAGAACCAAATAATCCAAAAAATCCGCGTAATCCGTGGCCTGTTTTTTATTCCATTTTACAGTGCGGCCAGGGTTGTTCCAAGAAAATTGGCTATACTCCCCACATGACAAATGCAACGCTAACCGATTTCATTCAACTGGCGCGCAGCCGCCGCGCCATTCGCCGCTACAGAGACCAACCCGTGCCGCCAGACCTGCTAAACCAACTGCTGGAAACCGCCGCCTGGTCCCCTTCCGCCCACAACCGCCAGCCGTGGCGCTTTGCCGTGCTAAATGCCCCCGCCAGCAAAGAGAGGCTGGCCCGCGCCATGGGTGAGCGCCTCCGCGCCGACCGCACCGCCGACGGCGACCCGCCAGACGTTATTGAGCGGGACGTAGCCCGCTCTTTTGCCCGCATTACCGGCGCGCCGGTGCTGATTGTGGTTTGCTTGAGCATGGCCGATATGGACAGCTACCCTGATCCCCGCCGCAGCCTAGCCGAGCGCACGATGACGGTGCAAAGCGTGGCGATGGCGGCGCAAACGCTGTGGCTGGCCGCCCACGCCGCCGGGTTGGGTGCCTGCTGGCTGTGCGCCCCGCTCTTTGTACCGGAACTGGTGCAGCAAACATTAAAGTTGCCGCCGGATTGGGAGCCGCAGGGCCTGCTAACGCTGGGCTGGCCTGCGGAGGAAAAAGAGAAAACCCGCGTCCCCTGGCCCAGCCGCGTGCAATTTTTGGATAGGTGAATTGGTAGGGGCAGGTCTGAGACCTGCCCCTACTACGACTTGCCTTCCATTTCAGCCAACAACGCCGCCAAATTGCCGCGCACGATGTTGGTGTTGGGATGATCTGCCCCCAGCTTTGCTTCACAAATGGCAAGAGCGCGTTCAATGAGTGGCCGTGCCGCCCCATACTCCCCCACCGCTTGCAGCAGCGTAGCCAGATTGTTGAGCCGAATCGCAACATTGGGATGGTCTGGCCCCAATGCTTTTTCATCTATCGCCAGGGCACGTTCCAGGTACGGCCGTGCTGCATCGGGCTCCCCTTTTGCTTGCAGTAGTTGCCCTAGAGTGTTAAGTCGGCTTGCCACAATAGGATTTTTTGTCCCCAGTGATTCTTCACCGATGACCACGGCGCGTTCCAAATACGGCCGTGCCGCCTCGTAGTCGCCGCGCTCTAGCAACATTGCTCCTAGAGAATGGATATCTAGTCCCACCATAAGATCGCCTGGTTCCAGCGATTTATGAATTCTACCCAGCTTCCGTTGCAATATTGTAAAACCCGAGTAAAAAAGCAACCCTTCCGCAATGCTCAAAAGCACACTTGTTTTCTCAAACATTGGTACTATTTTTTCAGCTTCATCGATTACGGCTAGAAGGTGAGGTAATAGGTGACTATTGTGCTCCCAAGTCGTTAGATCGGGTTGACCATGCGGCAATGCTTGCAGCAGCAAACTTACAGTTATCTTTGTACAGTTTTTTCTGATTTCCAGCTGCATCTGGTCGCGGGCGACGGTTTGCACCATGCGGTGCAAGGTCAGCCTGTCGCCATCCCGTGCCAGCAGGGAGTAGCGGCGCAGGGCGGCAATCGCTTTGTCCAGCTTCAATTTGCTCTCGGCCAACGCAATCAATTCTTCCGGCAAGGGCGGTTCGCGAACCGCTTCAACAGCCGCCATGATCACATCCAGCGGAATATCGTCCGGGGCCAAAAAGCAGCAGAGGTTCAGCAGTTCGGCCGCGCCGGGGGTTTGTTTGGCCTGGGCAAAGGCCAGTTCCCAGGTAGTGATGATTGTCTTTTCATCGTAATCGGCCGGAGGGGACAACTCCTCGCCCCACAGTTCCGCCCGCTCGTTGGCAAAATAGCTGGCGTAATCGGCCAGGGTGCAGCCTGTTTGCTCCACGTAAGCACGGGCATGTTCCAACGCCAGCGGCAAGTTGCCCAGCAGGTGGGCCAACGCTTTCGCGTCCGCACCCTGTGGGTGGGCGGCAATCGCCTCGCTGCTCATCTCTGATTGTCCCAGCAAAAAGGCTACTGCCTCGGCGTCGCTAAAGTGGGTCAGGCGCAGGGTTTGCGCCAGGCCACCCCAGTTGGGGTTGCGGCTGGTGATGAGGCAAGCACCGTGCCCCATTTTGGGTAAAAACGGCCGCAGTTCGTTGGGCTGGATGGCGTCAGCATTGTCATACACCAGCAGCCACCGTTTGTTTGTAGTGTGCAGCCAGTTGAGGGCCAGTTGGTGCAGCGCGGGCTGGTCGGTCACGCTGCGGCGGGCCAGCCCCAGTCGATAGGCTAGTTCGGCCAGCTCGCCGCCCAGCGTCACGGCGTCATCGGCACGCAGCCACTGGATCAGGTCGTAATCATTGAGGTGGCGGTAGCAGTAGGCCAGCGCCAGTTGGGTCTTGCCCACGCCACCCAATCCGGCAACCGCTTGCGTCACGGCAACGGGTTCATCCTGGTGCAGGGCGTCGTGCAGCTTGGTTAGCCACTCTTCCCGCCCGGTAAACAGTTTGTTTTGGTGGTAGGGAATGTGTGGCGGCGGTACGAGGTTTTTGATGCTGCCAACTTTAGGCTGGCTGGCTTTGACTTCGGCTAAGAGGTCTGCCCAACGCCCCTTGCGCTCCATGTATAAAATCAGTTCGCGGATTTTGCTGCTTTTTTCTTCACCAGCCAATTCATCAAAATCCACCTCTAAATTCAGGCAGAGTGTGCGAATCTCAGCTAAGTTGAAATGTGCTTTCATTTCTTCAAGCAGTTGGGCGTGTTGGCGTTCATCTTTTTGTGGCACTGGCTTGCTCCGTGTTGGGTTTGGCTGGGCAATTGGCGGATGCCCTTAATTGCAGAATATTCTAATCGGGATTCTTGGGCGAGGCAATCGGTGAGGAGGTTGTTTGCTAGGGGTTTGATCATGGCCGATTGCCTCGCCCCTACCGGCGGATTGGGGAATTTGGGGTTTGTCCGGTATAATGGATGTCTGTTTTTTATAGTGGACTAACTAGGTGACAGGCACTTTAAAAGTGCCTGTCACCTACCCATGCAGATTATGGATTACTCGAAGCAGGTTCCGGCGGCAGAACGAACACTGAATATTTTGGAAGCGTTGAGCGCTGCGCCAGATGGCATGAGCGCAACGGAGCTTTTGGCGCAACTGGATGGCATCTCACGAAGTGGGCTGTTTGCGCTGCTGAACACGCTGAAGGCGCGGAGCTACGTTGAGCAGCGTGGCAGTCGGGGCAAATATCGGCTTGGCTCGGCGCTGTGGGCGTTGCTGCCGCGACAGGCACCGGGGCTGGAGCCGCTCATCACGGCGTTTGAGACAGAGATGGGGCTGATTAATTTGGCGGAAACGGCCGTTCTCCTCTGGTTAGATCGCAATGAAACGGTTCTACTGGCACAGCGGGAAGGCATTCACCGGGTACGTGCCATCTACCGGTTGGGGCAGCGAGAACGTGCCGAAAGCAGCCCCGGCGGGCGGCTGCTGCTGGCGGGTTTACCGGAGAAGGTAGCGCAGCAAACGGCCGTCTTCACCCAGTTCCGCACAGAAGGCACCGCCACGCAAGAAACGGCCGAAACCATCGAACTTGCCTGCCCCATTTGCGCCGACGGCGTGCAGCCGATTGCCGCTGTGCAGGTGAGTGTGCCCGTCTTTCGTGGTGAGCCAACGGCCGTTACCGAGATTAAAAAGCTGGTGCAGCAGGCGGCGGCACGCATCTCTTTCCGGCTGGGGGCAACTGTTTACCAGCCCTACGGCTGGGCCATCAACGAGCAAATCGGCCCTAACCGCGCCTTGAGCCAGACCGAAATTGAACAATTTTTGCGGGGGCCGTGGCGCGCCCGGCTGGCCTGCGTGCGTGCCGACGGCACGCCCCACGTTTTGCCGCTGTGGTACGAATGGGACGGCCGTTCCTTTTGGGTCGCTGCCTCGCCAGGGGCGCAGTGGAAGCAAGTGGTTGCCGAATCGAGCCAGGTTTCGCTAACGATTGACGAGCCGTGGCCGCCGCTGCGCCGTGCCTTTGTGGTGGGCGCGGCCAGAGCAGTGGCAGGCAGCCAGGTTCAGGGCGGGCTGGCCGGGCTGCGGCAGCGGCTGGCGGTGCGCTACCTGGGCCAGGGTGCTGACCAGCAGCCAGAACTCTGCCAAATTGAGGGCTGGACGGCCGTACAAATCACGCCACAGCGCATCAGCGGGCAGCAAGGGCTGGGGCGTGCGTGAAGAACATAACACACTACTCGCTGCGGCCGGCGTCCTCGCCGTGCCGCCCAGTAGCGCGGTCAGGAGTCCAGCCACAGCACATTAAGTTGATTATGAATTCATTAGACATTCGCGTGAGTAGCCTAATCCATCGCTACGACGCTACCCATGCCCTGCAAAACATCAATCTGCACATCCAGACGGGCGAATTTGTGAGCCTGATTGGCGTCAGCGGCTGCGGCAAATCTACCCTGATGCGGCTCATTGCCGGGCTGCAACTGCCCACAGAAGGCTCTGTGTGGCTCGATGGGCAGCCGCCAGCGGTGGCACGCGCCGCCAAGCAGATTGGCTGGATGGCCCAGCAAGCGGCCTTGCTGCCCTGGCGCACCGTGCTGGAAAATGTGCAACTTGCTCAAAAAATCAATCCGCAGCAGAACGCAGAAACGATGCCGCAGCCGCACGAACTGCTCAAAATGGTTGGCCTGGCCGAGTTTGCCGACGTGTATCCGCTCACGCTTTCTGGCGGGATGCAGCAGCGGGCGGCACTGGCGCGCACGCTGGCAACGGGAGCGGCCGTTTGGCTGATGGATGAGCCGTTTGCCGCGCTGGACGAGCTAACTCGGGAGCTGCTGGCCGAGGAGCTGCTGCAGCTTTGGCAGCAGTTCCGGCCAACGGTGCTGTGGATTACCCACAACTTGCACGAAGCCATTCGCTTGTCTGACCGCGTGCTGGCGATGACGCCCCGCCCCGGCACGATTGCGGGCGAAATTGCCGTACCGCTGTCCCGTCCCCGCGACGACACCAGCGCACAATTCCAAACGCTGTTGCGACAGGCGCGGGCATTGCTGCGCCAGGAGCGGGTGCATGGCCAGTGAGGAAGTCATCAAGGGAGTAACGCTGCCTCAACCTGCCCTCAATCGCCGCCGTCCACGGAATTGGTCGGGAGTGGGCTTGCTGGTTGGCGCGTTTCTGCTGTGGGAAACGGCCGTTCGCCTCACAGACACTCCCGCCTATTTGTTTCCTGCGCCAACGGCCGTTTTCGGCTATCTATTCTCCCATTTGGGCGATTTGCTGCTGGCGGGCGGGGTCACGTTTTTAGAGGCAGTGGCGGGGCTGATTTTGGGAACGGCCGTTGGGCTGGCGCTGGCCGTCCTCATCACCTTTTGGCAGCAGTTGGAGCAAGGGGTCATGTCGCTGGCGATTCTCATCAAATCCACGCCCATCATTGCCATTGCCCCCATTTTGACAATTTGGCTGGGCTTTGGCCCCGCGCCAAAAGTAATCGTGACGGCACTGCTCACCTTTTTCCCGGTACTCATCAACGCCCTCACCGGCTTTCGTTCGGTGGATGGGGCTTTGCTAGATTGGCTGCACTCGCTCAACGCCACGCCGCAGGAGATTTTTTTGCAGGCGCGGTGGCCTGGCGCACGGCCGTTTCTGTTTGCGGCACTGCGCGTGGTGGGGCCTTTGGCACTCATCGGGGCGGTGGTGGCAGAGTGGATGGGTGCATCCAGCGGCCTGGGCCGGACCATGTGGCTGGCCTACACCAATCTGAACACGCCCGCCCTGTTTGCCGCTGTGTTTATTTTGACCGGGTTGAGTACGGCCGTTTACCAAACCATCGTCTGGCTGGAAAAACGATTTTTGTTTTGGGACTTAGCCACAGATTACGCAGATTAACACAGATTTTTTCTTCTCCGTGTGTCTCTGTGTTCCGCTTTAAAAGTTCATTTAGGAGAAGCATTCTTGCAACGAAACCGACTAATCACCTTATTTTTCATCATATTTCTATCGCCAGGCTGCCAAGCCGGAGGGCAAGAAGCTCTACGCGAAATGACTTTTATGGCTGGATTTCGCCCTCAGGCCAATTTACCGTTTGTGGGTGCGTATGTTGCCCAGGAAAAAGGCTTTTTTGCTGAAGAAGGGCTAGCCGTCACAATCGAGCATTCGGCTGGCGGTGGTGAGCATCTTCAGCTTCTAGCGGCTGGTGAAGTGCAGGTAACGACGCAAGATGCGGCCGTTTTGCTACAGCGTCGCGCCGATCCGGGATTGCCGCTGGTTTCCATTGGGCTGATCGGCCAGCGCGGGCAGCAAGCATTTGTGGCCCTGGCAGACAGCGGCATAAACGCCCCCGCCGACTGGGCCGGGCACAGCGTTGGCTTCAAAGGCACGCCACCACCCGATTTGTTTGCCCTGCTCGCCGCCAATGGCCTCACGGAAGCTGACGTAGAGCTGGTCAACGTCGGTTTCGATCCGCGCACGTTAACGGAAGGGCTGGTAGACGTCTATCCTGTTTTCAAATCGAACGAGCCGAATTTGATTCGTGGCTGGGGATTTGACGTGGTGCAGTGGGAAGCGGCCGATTACGGCGTGCCGACGCTGGGTCTAACCTATGTAGCTACAGAAGCGCTCATCGAATCCGACCCAGAAATGCTGCAAGGTTTCATGAACGCCGTCCTGCGCGGCATTGAATACGCGCAACAGAACCCGGATGAGGCGGTGCAAATCGTGCTGCAATACGCTGGCGAGGATGCGGACGCCGCCCACATGCGCTTCATGCTGGATACTGAATTGGCAGATGCCATCTCGCCCGAAGGCTATGGCTGGCAAACGGAGGCACAGTGGCAAGCGTTGGCAGATATGCTGCAAATGTACGAATCGCTGCCGGGTGACGTGGACGTAACGGCCGTTTTCACCACACAGTTTTGGTCCAGCCAAAAGTAAATCTTTTGCCGCGAATGACGCGAATTTTCACGAACTATTTCAATGAAACTTTGGACAATCCTGCCCGTCAAGTCGCTACTGCAAACCAAATCCCGGCTAAGTAATATGCTGTCACAGCCAGAAAGAGCGGAATTGACGCTACACTTGCTAGATCGCACGCTGAGTTTGCTACAAACAGTACCGCTGTTGGGAGAAACGGCCGTTATTACTCCAGACCGCATCGTGGCAAAAATGGCGGCACGGTTTGGCTGCCGCTGTTTGGCAGAACCGCCAGGCAGCGGCTTGAACGGTGCCGTAACCGCCGGAGTGACGTTGGCAACCCAAAATGGTGCCAGCCACTGCCTGGTGCTGCCATCTGATTTGCCATTTTTGCAGCAAGATGAATTGGCTGCGTTGGTAGCACAGGTGACAACGGCCGTTTCCCAAACCACTGCCATCTTATGTGGCGACCGGCAGCAGCAGGGCACCAATGGATTGATTGTGCCAACGGGTTGGGAGTTTCGGTTTGGCTACGGCCGTAACAGCTTCCACTACCATCAACAAGAAGCGGCTCGGTTGGGGCTGGCCTGCCGCATCTTACAATTGCCTAGCTTCCAGTTCGATCTGGATACCGAACAAGATTTTGCCTTCTACACGCAAAACCGCAGCCTGATTCCTTCCTAAAAAGTTGAATTTTCCACAAATTGGGATACCGTCTAAAGAAGTTCAACTTTTGACAAAAGTTGAACTTCTAATACCAAATTTGCCCAATAAGGAAATTTGAAACATGCAATGTTCTGTATGCAAAGGTGTCATGCTACAAGAAACGACAACCTACAAAACCGAAATTAACGGCGAAGAAGTGATGATTGAAGATGTACCTGTTTGGGTCTGCGAGCAGTGTGATTCATCTTTTTTGGATGATGATGTCATTGAAGCAATCGAAGATATGCTGTCTAGTTTAGCCGGTGGGTTAGCCAACGAGGAACCGCCCGAAGAAATTGAGTTAGAGTAGTTTTTGCAACTCAACACCCCCATATTTCGTAGAAAATAGTAGATTTTCTAGTTTTTCGCCCATATTTGGGCATAACCCTTCCCAATTTTGCAAATAAAAGGAGCGAACTATGTGGCGTAAGTTGATAGCTTTGATATTACTTTCTGGTGCGCTGCTGTTTAGCGTACCTGCTGCTTTTGCCCAAGATAAATCGTACAGTGCCGATCGTTTCGACGTGGATGTAGTCGTTCAATCAGATGGATCATTGCTAGTTACAGAAACGGTGGTTTTCACATTTGTAGGCGAGCCATTTACGTTCGTGTTTCGTGAGCTGCCAACCAGTAAAACGGATGGGGTTGAGATTTTGTCGGCGTCGGTGGACGGCCGTACCTACCCCCAGGGCACCAACGCTGGGCAAGTTGAAATTGAAAGCGGCAGCGACATTCGCGTAACCTGGCACCTGGAACCAACAGCCAACAGTACGCGCACCTTTGTGCTGGAATACCGGATGCTTGGCGTGGTTCGCCAAGAGGATGGCGTTGATTTGCTCCGCTACCAACCGCTGCCAGATGAGTTTGAGTACACCATTGACAGCAGCACCGTCACAGTTACCTACCCAACAGTTGCCAATTTGCTAGAGACACCAACCGTTACCACCGGGCAAGTGCAGGTTGAGCGCAGCGGCAATGTGGTCACTTTTAGCCGCCAAAACATCGAATCTGATGAGACGATGGTTTTTGACATGCAGTTTGCAGCGGGCAGCCTGATTTCTGCCCCGCCCACCTGGCAAGTGCGGCAAGCCGAGCAAAATGCGCTCGCCCCGCTGTGGATTGGGGCTGGGGTTTTCATTTTGGCAGTTGGCTCGCTGGGCGCGTGGTGGGTTTATCGGAACCATCAGCCTAAAACGCACAAAAGTACGGCCGTTCTCTACGAACCACCAAACGATCTGCCCCCAGCAATGGCTGGCGTGCTCAACGGGCACGGGGCCAAACCTGCCTGGAGCAACGCCCTTGCCACCCTGTTCGACCTGGCCGATCGTGGCATCTTAAGCATCGAAGAAGTGAAAGATAAAAAATGGTATCAAGGGCAGGATTTTGTGATTGTGCAGCAAAAAATGGCTCCTAGCGGGCTACGGCCGCACGAGCAGGGTCTTCTGGATTTGCTGTTTGAGACGAAGAAGGGGCGGGAAACGGCCGTAAAAATGTCTAAACTCAGCGGCACGGTTACCGGCAAGCAGTGGAAAAAGTTCACTGAACCGCTAGAAGCCGAGCTAAAAGCTGCAGGATACATTGATCCGGCTCGCAAATCGCGCAGGCAATGGATCATGGGCAGCAGTCTCATCTTCTTTATTTTGGGTATCATTGCCATGATCGGCTTACCAATTGGATTGGTAGAGCAGTTTGGTGCCTGGCCTGTCATCATCGGCATAAGCCTGTTTACTCTCTTTGCAGTTTGGATGGCGACAGGACACGCCTTCACCATTTTGACCGATGAGGCCAAAATGATGGCCGACGAGTGGCAAAGCTTTCATGATTACATGAAAGACGTGACGCGCAAAAAAGCGGCCGTTGGCGGCACGAATATATTCAATCAGTTTTTGCCCTATGCAGCCAGCTACGGCCTGCTGCACCAATGGGCCAAATTCTTCCAAAAGGAGGGCTGGACTGAAGTGCCACCCTACTTCCACGCAGCGAGCCGCTCTGGCAGTGACCACATGACTGCCTTCGTCGCTATGACTGGCAACTCGGCTTCCTCAGGAGGCGCGGCTGCTGGCGCAGGCGGGGCTGCGGGTGCCGCCGGTGGTGGTGCCAGCGGCGCAGGCTAAACCAGTGTATTAAAGACTGGCAGTCCTCAATTTGGCTGTTGCTCCAAAATCGCTCATCAGGACTGCCAGTCCTCTATAACGTTACGGATTTATATAGATAACAAACCTATGTGAATTGCCCCTAGCCCCCGTAGAAGCTAAAAAGCCTAGCTGATTTTCTAGGCTTTTTTGTTCTTTTTCTTGTCAGTATCTTTGGCCGGGGGCATGACAAGCAACCCCCTTTGTGCTTCTCTAAATTTCACTGGTAAAATAAACACACAACGCCCCGCAAGTGTGAGAGCTAAAGGGGGCGTTGCTTTGTATTGTTTATTGAATTGTTGTTTTTATTATAGGTGAAAATCGTGAATGTTCAAGAATTTCAAGTCATTGATCTTGAATTTGATATATCGACGGGTCAGCTCAAAAGCGAAATAAATAGAATGATTGGTGATGGTTCAAATAGACAGTATAGAATATTGTCTGAATCAAATCGGCAGATACCACAATCTATGGACAACCTAGCTGCCCAACAAATACCTGAAAAAAATATACTCATCGGGCATATTAAGCCAATCCCTAGAGTAGAACGGAATAACACCAAAATCCGAACAAATCACCTTAATTATAGCGAATTTATAGGCCAAAGTTTTAGCTCTATCGTTAGCCAAGCTCAGGAAGACTTAAGTAACTTTATCAACGATTCAGTAGTTGAGGATGCTATTATAATTATCGGTATTGGCATGGATGAGAGCTTGGCAAACGAAATATTTCAAGAAAATGCCGCAAAAGACAACTATGTAAATCCAATAGACCTAGCCCCAAGAATAAAGATAAAGATAGCCCCATTAAATCAGATCGGCATAAACGTTCTTTCTACAATATTTCGTGGGCTTATAGAAACATACCCTCGCTTCAAAGATGAATTACTGCCATACATTCGATTTGAGTTGGCTCCCAGCACCGAGTTTGGTGAACCAATAGATAAAGATGATTTTTATGGGTTGACACCCCCAGCAACCTCTCTTCCTAATGATTGGTTTGAATTCAGGGAGGAGATATTAAAACGTGGGGGTAAGTTAAAGCTGGGGCGCATCGCTGAGTTAATAAATGCCAACTACAACACTTTGCGAAAGCTGCATTCAAATTATCAGAAGATGAAAATTGTTGAAGGATCAATAGAGATCAGTAATGATAATTGATAGATCAATTTGGATCATTTTTCTAACTCAGTGGATCAATTTGGATCATTATTGATATTTCTTGGATCAATCTAGATCATTTATGTGATTTTAGCCACTAATGGATCATTTTAGGAACAAAATAGAACATTTTTGAGAAATTTGGGTTGATCCTGACTGACCATTGCCAATGCTCATGCGGGAGCTAAAATTGAGGCAGTAGAAACAAACAGACCCGCCTTTGCGGGGCGGGTCTCATATTTGGTGCAATTGGATGCACTCATTAAATTATAGCAGACTTAGTATAAGCTACTGGCTAGTAGCTTGTCAAATGAGAAGCCTCCAATGAATCTGATTGGAGGTGAGATATGGTGGTCATAGTCGTGATCATCGTGAAACCATAGCTTGCCCCCACTGGCTAATTAGTAGCTAGTGGGGGAATAGACGGCAAGGGCTAGGATTTGCACCCTAGCCCTTTTGCTTTACTTCTTTTCGGTTTTGATAACATCTTTGTACATCAACCGCTTGCCACCGAAAGAGACGCTGTGGATAGTAGATAGCACCTCTTTTTCTTTCCATTTCTTCATCCAATTATTAAGCTAAATTTGCTAAACTTCTGCGTCGGGAACCTTTTTACAATCTTTCCCGTTGTATGTTTGACAATCATCAACGTATTGGATGGAGTAATGGTGCAAATGATTAAAAACCGTGTTCTTGTTTCAATTTTAATTTTGCTTGCTCTTTTGGGTTCAGGTACGGCCGTACTTGCCCAAACAATCGTAGACCCTCTACCCGAAAACAATCTCATCGAAAATCCCTGGTTCCGTGAAGGTAACAGGCCAAGTTTGGCTGGTTGGACCGACGCGGCAGGCAACAATGTCATCTGGTCCCTCAGTCAAAAGCAATCCAATCCATCGCCTGATCAGGTCATTGGCACCTCCGCGCGACTGGCCTTTGGCTCTGGTCAGGGGGGTGGTACTGGACAGGATGGTGTGGATTCCTACCTGTACCAGGTTGTGGCCGCAGATCCATCGCTGACGCATCTGCAATTCAAGATTCATTGGGTGACGCAGTGGATTGACCGAGCCGCAGTCACAATTTATGGGGGCAGTTCAGCAGATGGGCCGTGGACGGCCGTTTGGGTGCCACTCGATATTGATCAATCTACCTCGACTGGCGGTGCCTGGACGCAAACAGAGTTACTGGACACAACCATTTCGGAAGGATTTCCCTTCTACAAAGTTGAGTTGTTTGGTCGCTACCCAGAAGGGCGGCAGCAAGGGGCAAAATACACAGGCGTTTACTTTGCCATTGACGGAAACGGTGGTGAAGTGGCTGAAACATTGCCTACACCCACCGAAGCAGCGTCTCAGCCTGAACCAACGGCTCAAGCCGCAGCAGAAACAGCCCTTCCGCCCACCAACACACCGATGCCAACGGCCGTACCAGATGAAGCACAACCCACCGCAGAACCAGACGCCGCTGTGGCTGTCGCCGCTACGCCTGAACCTGACCCAACCCAGCCTGCCCCACGTCCCACCAGAGTTTTGCGGGAAACGGCCGTGCCAGATATCAATATACCCCCCACAAACAACACGCCAAGCACAATTTATCTCATCATCATTGGTATATTGCTGCTCTTGGTCATCGTCCTGGGCATTGGCTGGGCACGCGCCGCCCGCAACTAAAAAAGAAGTCCGATTTCTTCAAACAAATCGGACTTCAATTTTCTGTTTCTTACTATCTAACCCTGTTTTTTCTATCCGAGTTGTTTAGCCATTAGAACTACTGCTTTGATCTAGCGACCGCCTGCCCCCGTAGCGAGGCAGTACATCACCGTTTTCGGCACGTTCCCTGGCTTCGCGCAGCGTTTCCGGCAGTAGCTGAGCCATGAGCAGCGTCGCTAACGCCGAATTTTGGTCGCCACCTGCTTGATTCACAATTACCGGGCGGGGTGCGCTGCGGAGTAAATCTTCGGCCACATCCAGCCGTTTGACAGCCAGCTCATATTGCAGCACCGCCTGGTTATCCTTGTACGATTGTCCCAACCGATGCAGCGCCCGTGCTTCATTCTCAGCAGATTTCAATTCAGCGCGGCCTTCTGCTTCAATCTCCAGCCGGATTTTTTCAGCTTCTGCCTCGCGCTGTTGCAGCATTTGGGCCACGCTTTCCCGCGCTTTGTTAATCGCTTCCTGCACGGCAATGCGCTTCTCGTCACGTTCCTTCTTGGCGCGTTCAATTTCCAGCAGCAGCGCATCCTGACGGCGCTTCCGCACCAGTTCCCACTCTTTCTCGTAGGCTACCAGCTCTTTGGCCACCCGCTCACGGGTAGATAAATTTTGCTGGTACTGGTTTGGCAACTGCACGTCGGGGATGTTTGCACCCGTAATTTTGACACCGTACCGGCTCATCTGCCGGTTCAGCGTCTCGCGCATGTCGTCTACATTGCTGCCGCGCAAATCGTAGGCGTTGGCCGTTTCTACTTGGCGGCTGCGATTACGAATCGCGTCCTGCACGGCACTGCTCAGCACCATGTCGTAGTTGCTGGCACCAATGTGTCGCACAAACAGCACCGGGTCAATGATGCGGAACTTCAAAAAGAACTCAATGGATTTGAGCGGCACATTTTCATGCGTGGGGCAAGCCAAAACAGGAGCCGTGTACGGAATTTCTGTGGAGGTATCCACGATATATTCCACCTTTTCCCACGGCCACCACAGCAAGCGGCGACCCGGCTTTAGGGAACCTTCAATTTTTCCCCAGCGCGAAAGCACGCCCGTGGTGCCTTGTTCAATTTCCACAATGGCACTGCGCCACCAGGCAAATGCGCCAATCAAAGAAAAGAACACAAGGCTAAGAATGCCAAACCCGATGCCAGCACCGGAAAATCCGAACAGCAGCAAATTGGTAATGAACGAGTAGAATCCGAATGCAAACCAGACCAGATAGGTCATGCGCCGCCGATCCTTGGGGATGACAACGGGAACCAGGGAGCCACCGTCGCCGGAGCGAAGCAAACGCTGGATGTTGTCCCAGGTACCGACTACTTCTTTAATGCGTGAAAAACTTTCTCTAACAGCCATTAGCTTCCTCCCTCCCCGCTATTCTCGTTCTCAATGACGGCCGCAGGGGGCAACACAGCTTCTAATTCGGCCGTTTTTGTGGGGTCAATATCGGCCATAGACAGCATATCTTCATCTCTTTCAACCAAACTATTGAGCTTGGGCGTACGCTCTTTAATGCGCGCCATAATTTCGTTGGCGCGGGCGCGAATTGCCTTGATGTCTTCTTCGGTATAAAGCGGTTTATCTTGAATACCCATCATTTGGCGGGCTACTTCCATGAAATCAATTTTGTTTTGATCCGCCTCGCCCAAGTTTACAATTTGGGGGAGCTTATCAGCAACGGCCGTAATCTTGTCTAGCACCTCTCGCTTATACCGATACTCCAAAATTTCTGGATAGTACGCACTGTTGACGGTACGAATATCGAGTGCCTGGGCTTCAAGCAAAGCCGCGTTAGCCTGTGCCTCGCTACGTGCTTCGACCAGTAGTTGGCGGGCATAGGCGTTGGCGTGGTTGATCGCTTTTTCTTGAGCGGTATCAATCTCTGCTTGTGAAGTAGCAATCTCTGCCCGAATTTCAGAATGCGTTTGGCGTAAAGAGGCCAGCTCCTTGTTCAAATCACCCTCATCCTGACTTTTACGCAGTTCCAGTTCGTATTGGTAAGTGTAGGCTTCTTTGGCAACCTTCACCACTTCGGCGGCTGCCAAATCCATGCGGTACTCCTGGCTAGACGGTTCGGCGTGGGTGATGTTGGCATTAACAAAGCGCACGGCAGGCAGAAACTGCCGATTGAGCGTTTCCAACATGCCTTGCGTGCTTTCACCAATCAAATCGTAAATTCCTTCCGCTTTTTGCTCGTAAATGAGGGCGCGGGTTACCTCACTGATAGCATTGTGCAGCTTCTCGGAGAAACCATTGACGCCACCCAGGGTAAAAATAAACTCAACTGGGTCCTCAATGCGAAATTGGAGGAAGAGGTCAACAGAGGCATTGACGCGGCCAGAGGTTGGCGCTTCGCGGATGGGAGCATTGTAGGGATACTCTTTGGTGGTGTTAACAATGTAGCTCACTTTGCGGCGGGGGTGGAAGCCAAGAAATTTGCGACCAGGGCCAACAACTTCTTCCAGCTTGCCAAATTTGGTAATGAGGGCGTGGCTGCCGTCTGGCACCATGACAATGCGGGCGCGGGCCACGTTGAGCGCGGCAAACAGCAGCACCAGCAAAAAGTAATGAGCGCCAAAGAAAGCAGTAGCGATGCCCGATCCAAACAACAGATCAATGCCACTGCCAAAAAGCTGCCCCGCCAAGCCGATGAACAAGAACAGCATTGGCACGGTAAGAGCAAAAAAGTAAGAACCCGATCGTTTGGGAATGACTACTGGGGAAATGACGTTGGTCACCTCTTTGCGTAAATCTTTCTCGTCTTTGGTAAAGCTGCGGTTAAGCACTTCGGCAGCGTCTTCCAACGTTGCCGCCATCTGCGATATTTGGGTCACCGCAGATTCTCCACCCTGGCGGGCGGAGATGAAGTCCCTGGCATCTATTTGAAATTGCTCAAACGCATCAGATTGAACAAGTTCGGTGACGCCACGAACAATTCTTTGTACATTGGCCATTGTCGTTCTCCTTGGAAGACTTTTGAAATTTTTGTGCTAAATGGTAACAAATTCCAAATAGGAAACTTCAAAAGTCTGAATGAAGTAAATAAAAATTGACCACAAAGAGCGATAAATTTAACATTCAGCGCTCTCTGGCTTCAATTTTACCTGAAAGAGAACTTTTTTGGATCAATGCCAGCTTGGTTTGGCACTGTTTGGGACATTTAATATACGGCAAATTTGGCAGAAAGTTTCAGTAGTAGCCGCAGATTCTTTCTGCGTAAAAACGCGGTAAGAAACCGCGGCTACTTGGTTGTTGCAAGATTAACGGCCGTAAAAATCCAACAGAGCCAGCACTCCATCCAAATTCATTTCCCAGTCGGTACCATTGCGCGTTTTTAGCTCCACCGTGAATGAGGGGATGTTTTGGGTGGCTAGCCAATCGCTGGCGTCACCAGTAATAGGGTAAGCTGAAAATTCACTGTAAACAGTGTAGCCAGAGGCACGGCCGTATATTTCTGCAATCTCTGCTGAAGGTTGAAAGGTTCCATCACAACTGCCGACAAAAATGCCGTCTGCTTTGCTGTGCCAAAACAGCACAGCTGCTGGCTGTTCCCGTAAAAAGAAAGTCCGTAATGCGGCCGTTTCTGGTTCAGAAAAGGGGACAGCACCACCGCTAACCACCGTGTCGCCCCACAAACCTTCGGCCTGCCAGTCGCAGGCCCAGTTGCGATTGAGATCAACCTGGTTGCCATTGAACCGTCCGGGGCGGATGTCGCCGCTCACGTCGGCGGGGGTGAAACGGCCGTCCACGCCCGTCACCACATACTGCCCATCCGGGTTGGCACTGGGAATGATGTAAAGCGAAATATTGGCCGGAATTTGGTCTGGGTTGGCTAAAAAGTAATCAATCATGTTGTAAGCGAGGATGATGGTGTTCCATTCGTAGCCGCCGTGAATGCCGCCCACCAGCACAATGGTCTGGCTACCAAAGCCAAATCGGTAGCTCTCGATGGGACGGCCGTTTACAGAAGTACCAATCGTTTGTGCCACCCCGTAGGCAGCAAAGGTAGCCGTGGGTTGCGGTACGGCCGTCGCCTCGCTAAGAACCGGCGTGACGGTAGGCAAGGTGGTGGATGTGGGCACGGCCGTTTGCGTGGCCGGCAACGGTGCAAATGTAGCAGTAGGCAGCAACGTTGGCTGCTGGGCAACTTCTGTGGGCAAAACTGCCACGGTGGGGAGTTGAGTAGGAACGGCCGTCTGCCCAACTGAACAGCCCGCCAAAATAATCCCCAAACAAGCAAGTAAAATCCAAACCCGACCTGCCAAACTTACTCCTCCACCCCACTGTTGGCGTAAAATTGCATCACCGCCTCAATTGCCGCCAAATTTTCTTCGAAGTCAGTGGCTGTGTAATCGGTAATGAGCACGGAAATGGCGGGAATGCCCTGGCTGTCTAGCCAGTTGGTGGCATCGCCGCGCACCTCTGTATTCAGGAGGTCTTCAAAATCGGCCACGCGATAATCAGTTGCCCCGCCATACACATCGGCCAGCGTTTGAGAGACGGTGCTGTCCTCGGCGCATTCCCCTGGCGAAACCAGCCCCTGTGCCGACCGCGCCTGCCAAAAGATAACGGCCGTACTCTCCTGCGCCACAATAAAATTGGACAAGCTCCGTATTTCTGGCTCAGAAAATGGTTCCGAGCCACCCAATCCTTCTACCGCTGCCTCGCTGCCCCAGGGCGGATTGGCCACCCAGCGGCAATCCCAATTTCGGTTCAAATCCACGCCATTGCCATTCAGACGGCCTGCCAATTGGCCCGGCGCACGGGGGCTGTCTGGGTTTACGTTGGGTAAAATGAGCAGCATGATTTCCGGGGGAATTTCGGCCAGGTTTTCAGTGAAATAATCAATCACCTGATTGGCCAATTCCACCGTGCCAGGGGCAAACCCTGCGTGCAATCCCCCTACAAACAGTAACGTGGTTGAGCCACTGCCCAAACGCACCACCTCCAGCGGCGCACCGTTGGCAGATTGGCCGATGGTGGTGATGGCTGGCGTGGGCAAAAGTACCGATTGTGTAGGCGATGGTGAGGGAACGGCCGTTGCCGTAGCAGCAGGTGCAATCGTTACGGACGGTTCTGGCACGATTTGCGTGGGCAGCACCAGTCCAACGTGTTCAGCCGTTGGCGTTGGGTCTAGCTGGCGCAGATTGTTAATTCCCCAGAGAACGGCTGCCACCAAGAACACTCCCAGCAACCCCCAAGCCAGCCAGCGGAACGGCCGTTTCTGAGCCGCAGATTCCTCATCTTGAACCAACCCGTTGGATGGGTCAGCCGCCATTGTAGGCATCTGATGCGTGGCGCGTTTGGGCGTTTCAATGAAAACCGTCGGCGGATCTTCTTCCTGGGCAATTGGCAGAGTCGAAGGAACCGATTGGGCAACTGGGGGAGCCACGCGGGGCAACGTCTGGGAGATTGCCTCGGTCAATTCTGTGGCGGTGGCAAAGCGTTGGTTGCGCTCTTTGGCCAGCACGCGCTGCATCACCTGCTCAAATTCGTCGGGCAGCTCCGGCTTCATCTCCCGAATATAGGGAATGGGGTTCAGCACATGCGCCATCATCTGCTTCACGGGCGTATCGGCGCGGTACGGTTTGCGCCCGGTGAGCATCTCGAAGAGGATGATGCCCAGCGTGTAGATGTCGGAACGGCCGTCTAGCGTTTGCTCCCCATGAATTTGCTCTGGGCTCATGTAGGCTGGCGTGCCAATGACGCCGCTGCCTGTCAGATTGGTGCTGCTCCCTTCCGCCAGCTTGACGATGCCAAAATCCGTCAGAAAAGCGTTCTCGTACTGGTCGAACAAAATATTGCCCGGTTTCAGGTCGCGGTGGATGACCCCCTGCTGGTGGGCATGGTCTAACGCCCCCGCCAGCCGCCGAATGATGGGAACGGCCGTTGCCAACGTAAATGGCCCTGCAATGATCCGCTCCGCCAGCGTGCCGCCGGGTATGTGACGCATCACCAAAAACGGCTGATCTTCCACCTCACCATAATCATAAACTGGCACAATGGCTGGGTGCTCTAGCGTGGCAATGATGCGGGCTTCCCGCTCGAATCGTCCACGAAACGTGGGATCGTCGCGTAAGGCGCGGGACATTACCTTGAGCGCCACCTTGCGGCCAAAGCGAGGATCATTGGCCAGGTACACGGTGGCCATGCCCCCCCGCCCTAGCTCAGATTCGATTTGGTAACGGCCGTACTTTTTCGGCATCAACAATTACCCCCGCAGCCAGCATTCGTTTAACAATCTTGCCAATCATTATGGAATAAATAGCAAAAATTGCCAATCTTCCAAATCCAACGAGGGTAGCGCAAAAAAAGTACCTACTCAGACAAAATCGTAAAGGATTCAACAACCTGCTGCAAAAGAGGCAGCTGCGTCTCAGCGTCCTCTGACCAAAAAGTGTAAATAAGCGACCACATTTGGTTGCCAATCTGGAAAAGATAAGAAATTTGCGTCATTGAAAACCCAAGCGCCTCAGCCTCTACAACAACACGTCCAACCTGAAGCTCGTTAACGGTTACGATTTCGCTCTGAATATCATCAAACTGGTCACATATTTCGAGACGCTCCAACGTCGTATCCAATGTAGTTGCTGGTGGAAGTTGCTCCTCTACAAGGAGAAAAAAAGAAAGAGAATCATTCGCAGACGAAATATCTATTGCTGTCAAAAGGATTCCAGAAAACGCTAATTCTGAATCATCCAATCTGGTTTGACAATCATCACTTACCACACCATCAGCAACATCTAGCGGAAATTCGTCTATTTCAAAAGTCTGAAATGTAGCGGGTAACGATATCTGAACTTGTTCAAATTCATATGTTACCCAGTTTATTACTTGTGTTGCAGTGGGCTGAGGAGTTGTTGTTGCTGTAGCTGGGGGCAGTGTAACCGAGGGTTCTTCTGTTGCGGTAGGGAGCGCGGTTGGCGTTTCCGTTGCCGTGTGAGTAGGTGTTGGCAACGCAGTTACCGATGGCAATGGCGTAACTGTGGCTAATGTAACTTCCGTTGGCGAGGGTGGCACTGGCGTATTGACGAGCGGTGTGGGCTGGCAACCAGCTAAACAAAAAGCAACCACAAAACACCAATATAATCGGTAAATCTTCATGTTTTCCCTCCGGTTTTGTGAGGTAGGACACACTAAGTCGTAATTGACCTCTCTGGCCACAGCGCTAATATTGTGTAAGCCCTATCATTCAGACAAAATCGTAAAGGATTCCACAATCTGCTGCAAAATAGATAGCTGCGTCTCAGCATCTTCTGGTGCAAATGTATAACTGATCGTCCACAACCAATTTTCCTGCTGAATAAGATAAGAAACTTGGTGCAATGAAACTCCTAGAAACTCGGATTCTGCAACAATACGTCCTACTTCGCGGCCATTAATTTCAATTACTTCTCTTTCCACAAAATCAACTTCACTACAGGCTTGAACACGCTCTAAATTCATTCCCAATGTAGTAGCTGGCGGTAAAGTTTCCTCAACCAATATGAACACAGACACAGAGTGATTTACAAATAATGTATCCATTGCTGCAATCAGAATCGCTGATGCTACTATTTCATCAAATTGCTCTAATTGTGCTTGACAATCTTCGCTTATTGCACCTGTTGTACTTTCAAGCGGGAATGAGGTTACATCAAAAAACTGAAATGTAGCGGGTAAAGATAGTTGAACATTCTCAAATTCATAAGGCACCCAATTAATATCTTGTGTGGCAGTAGGCAGTGGGGATGCTGTGGCTGGGGATGTAGGCGTGGCCAAGGGCTCTACTGTTGCCGTAGGGGGCACAGTTGGCGTTTCCGCTGCCGTAGGCGTGGGTGTTGGCAGCGCAGTTGCTGATGGCAATGGCGTGGCTGTGGCTAAAGCAACTTCCGTTGGTGGGGCTGGTGTATTGACGAGCGATGTTGGCTGGCAACTTACAATACAAATAGCCGCAATTAAAAGCCAAGACAATTTGTAAATCTTCATATTATTTCCCTCCAATTAGCTAATGGACCTATTCAAGGCAGGTTTGGCGAGTGGGCTGATTTTGTAGATACGTGTTCCACTCATTCTCGAACAGATTCCGTCCTGCTGTTTGACAGGCTACCTTAATTAAATATGGCAAGCTTAATGGCCATAGTTTGAGCACCCCATCGTTGCCGCTGGTGACTAACCATTGATTATCTGGGCTGAATGTTGCAAAAATAATATTTCCTGCTCCGGCGTTCAATGTAGTTACCGTCTCAGAAACGGTATCGCTCTCTAAATCCCATAGTCGGGCTGTCTGGTCAATTCCTGTTGTCACCAGAAATTGGGAATCTGGGCTAAACGCGGCGGATTGAATAGCACCTGTATGGCCTGACACGATTTGCGGGGAAGCAGCAGGATTGGTAGCCGTTACATCCCAAAGGTAAGTAAAGCCATCGGCGCTGGTTGTGGCTAACCATTGATTATCTGGGCTAAACACAACCGAAGTAAGGAAGCGTTCATGTCCAGTTAAGACAGTTTCTTTATTTGGGGCGGCCACATTCCACAAGCGCGCTGTGTGATCATCGCTGCCGCTAGCTAGCCAACGGCCGTTTGCACTGAAGCTTAAATTATTCACCTGTTTGTCATGCCCAATCAATGCAACTGGATTTGCCAACGGCTGTGCGGTATCTAGTTGCCAAAGGTATACATGGGCATCACTACCACCCGAAGCCAGCCAACGGCCATCGGCAGAAATAGCCAGAGCCATGATGGAACCGCTTGCCTGATGGCTGGCGACAGGGTTTGGGGTTGCTCGGATTGTTGCCAGCTCCCATAGATGTAGAGTGCCAGCGATGTCAGCGGTGATTAGCCAACGGTTATCCGGCGAAAAGTGCATTGAGGAAATTGCACTTTCGTGCTCCGCCAGGGCTAGCGTAAAAGTGGACAAGCCACCGTTTAGCTGCCACAGCCGAATAAGGCCATTTACATCGCCAGAAGCAAGCCAACGGCCGTTTTCGCTGGCAACAAGCACATTAATGGCATCCTGTTGCCCATCTAGAGCAATGAATGAATCTGTTGGCGCTGCGTCTATGAACGGCAGCAACCTCACCTGGCCCTCTACATCAGCTACTGCCAAGTGAAACTTGTCTGGCTGTCCATCCTCCTGCACAAATGTTGTAAACAACAATCCTGAGAAATTGTGCTGGAATGTGATTGGCGCATGGGATTTTAGCGAGGCAAACTCCCAAATGTGACTCATGCCATCAGCAGCACCACTGGCCAACCAAGTGCCATTTGGGCTGATGGCAACGGTTCGCACACCGTCCTCATGGGCTCGTAGAATAATGGGCTGCACGTTGGAAGACATTGCAGCTAATTCCCAAACCATCACTGTGGCATCATCACTACCAGAAATTAACCAGCGGCTATCAGAATCAAACAGAACGTCTTGTACAGATGACGTGTGTGCAATAAGCCGAATTCCGGTAGAGACCATGTCTGGCTGCGCCAAATCCCAGACAACAGTTGTCGTATCGGCGCTGGCTGTAGCTAGCCACCGATTGTCTGGGGAGAAAGCCAAATCAAACACTTCATCATCGTGGTGAATCAGCGAAAAAGGCGACGATATTGTGTCCTCAAAGGCAAACTCTCCCAAGCGTACTGTGCCATCAGCGCTGGCGGTGGCTAGCCAACGGCCGTCTGGGCTAAAGGCAACTTTATATACAATATCTTCATGCTCATAAAGAACCACAAAATTGGTTGCAGGATCGGCCGCAAGTGACCACAAACGAACCTGATTATCATTGCCACCAGTTGCCAGCCAGGCACTGTCTGGGCTAAAAGCAATGCTGTTGACCGAGCCTTGATGGCCGCTTAAAACAGTAGGTATTGCAGCAGGATCAGGGGCAAGGAGATCCCATAGGTACACTGTGGTATCTGAGCTGCCGGTGGCTAACCAACGGCCGTTTGGCGAGAACGCCACACTGCCAACAATTTTTTGATGCCCGGCTAGCACCACTGAATGATCTACCGGGTTTGCGGTGTGTAAATCCCACAATCGGGCCGTTTGGTCATTGCTTACGCTAGCCAGCCAACGGCCGTCGGGACTAATAGCCATGTTCAAAATGGGTGCCGCATGTCCCTGCAAAACGGTTGACGAAAAAGCTGGCGCGGTCAAATCAAACAGGCGCAAAGTGCTATCGAAACTAGCGGTAGCATACCAACGGCCGTCTGGACTAAATGCCGATGCGGTAATCGTTGCTTCATGCCCAGCTAACCCATAACCATATAGCTGTTCTAAACCTTCCCGCAAGGCTTCTTCAGCCAAAACGGGTCGAGGATCGTTTTCTTCAATAGGGATCCGCACCGCTTCAGCGGCCAACAGAAGCGCTAGCCGGGGTTGTGTAGCATAAAGTGTACGCGCTTGCCTGGCCAATGAGTTGGAAAGTTCGGCACGCGCATTTTGGGCTTCCTGGTTTGACCGCTGTCCAAAATTAAAGGTGACTATTGCCAGAATAACAACAGCAAACAAGGCAAGGGCAAGATAAATGGCGCGGCGACGCAGGCTATACGTTGCTCTTTTTTCTTTTTGCAATTGGGCATCGCGTTCGGCCGTTTCCTTATCACGCAAGGCAATACTAGCTGTAATGAATTCACGTTCCTGTGAACTTAGCTCGTCGCCTCGTTGTTTTAGCTGAGTTACGGCCGTTTCTAAAAGCGTACCGCGCAACAATATCCCTTCATCCGACTTTACCTTCTGCCACTGAGCAACCAAAACACCCAAATCTTCTTGCCAAATACGAAAATCACGCGACGCTTCAATCCAATTTACCAGGCGTGGCCAGGTTTCTATCAATGTTTCATGGATAATCTCAGCCTGTTCTGTCTCAGCTTTGCTTGTCACAATGAGGCGAGCATCAGCCAATTTGGCGACCAATGCCCATTTTTCTGTGCCTAATTTGGTGCGTGAGGCCAAAATGCGGGTCGTTTTATGCTTCTTGCTAGGCTTTACCAACTGCGTGAATAAACGAGCTGATTGCTGTTGCTCTGTTGTATCCAGATCGTTGAAAACAGCTTCTGCATAGTTGATTAAAGCACCTTGTACGCGACCAATTGCTTCGTAAGCAGCTATGGTAAGAAGGCCAGACTTATTAGCATGGTGTTCCCACAGCTTTGTCAGAGCAAATTCAAGTAATGTCAATTTGCCCGGTGAATCGCCAACGTCTAGCAAAATTCGGCTAAGTAAACCCTCTTCAAAACGGGTAAACAATGTGTAAGCTGGCTGTAAGATAGCGGCTTCCAATTGCTCATGACTCATGGCTGGCAGCATGTATTGGTGCTTGTTGAGTTTCTCAGCTAGATGGGGCAGTTCCATTGTTTCAGCTAGAAAATCAGCACGAATGGCAAAGAGTAAGTTAATGGACAAGCCGGACTTTTCTAAGAGTGAGAGCAGGCTGCTGACAAACTGTTTCGTCAGCTTTGAATCAGGGTAGGTGGTGAAAAGTTCTTCAAATTGGTCTACTATGACTAGCAACTGTTTTATACTAGAGAAGCGCGGCAGGGTTTGCACAATTTTTGTTAGAGATAAATTGTCCTGTAGCCATTTTTCAACCAGCTGAGTCGCTTTTACCCGACGGCCGTTTTCACTATGATTTGGGTATGCAACTGCCAACAAGCCTTCTATTAATGCTTGAAACGGTTGTCGCCCAGGCCGCATTTGTACAATTGTCCATTCAGATTGCCGCAACCTCGGAATGAGGCCAGCCTGAATAATGGAAGTTTTACCGCTACCGGATGAGCCAAACAAAATCAAGAGTGGCTGCTGCTGAATTGCCTTCTCTAACTCATCAACTTGGTCATCTCTACCAAAAAAATTATACCTATCTGCTTCGGTAAATGCTTCTAACCCCCGATAAGGATTTTGGTCAATGTCTGGTTGTAAAGATATATCCTGATCATGATCTAGTTGACTCCAACCCCATTCCGATTCCAGAACATGCCATACTTCCAAAAATTTTGCAGGATCTTCACGCAGACCAAGCGTATCAAGTAAATAAGAGATAAATAGTTGTCGCCACTTGTTTTCTGGGGGAATCACTTTGCCTTTTTCCCACAAGGCAATTGTGTCTCGGCTTTTCTTTTTGGTTAAACCAAAAATTTGTGCCTGATCAGTCTGGGTAATGCCGCGCTCACTTCGAAGCCACACTAACACACTTAATTTATAAGGATCAGGCGGTTGTTTTGGCGTATTTGACATCAAATTTATCTCGCATTATGTAAATGCCGGGTTTGCCGACTAGACGCGGAGCCTTGCATCGCGTATGTTGAAACCAGCTATGAGCTAACCGGTAGGCTCTTTTACAAAAGGTTTTGGTTCTTGAGCATCTAGAGGGTTCATAACCCGGCGCCACTCATGATCCTTCAATTCCACTATGGAGGTCTGAGATGATGTTTTGCAAGAAGTTACCCAAGAAAGCTGTGCGTTTTTTATGGATTACGGCCGTAGCCACTATCCTTATCGCCGCACCCACCGCCCCACCAGCACACGCCGATTGCGCTACCAGCGCATCTGACAACTGCGTTAGCCCCAGCTAAACAACATTTTGAACTGAGGAGGATCCTACGGGGTCCTCCCTTTCTTTGTTATTAACTTGCTGCTTTTAATATATTTTTTCGCGCTTGAGAAAACTTCGCGCTTAACTTTCTGGCCCAGGCACTTTGCTCAAATTTATCTAGAGAAGCCAGTGCTTGATCATACAATTGAAGTGCCTTATCGTTATCCCCTTGCTGTGCGTAAAGCGCCGCAAGCGTGCCATTCGTATTCGATTCCATCAGCAAGTCAGATAACTGACTCCAAAGCATCTTTGCACGCAACAAATGGCCCTCCGCCTCATCAAGAAGGTTCTGTTTTCGTAACGCGTTTCCCAAATTATTGGCAATCATAGCGTGGAAGTAGACGTGACCTGGATAACGCAAAGCCACAGCGTGTGCCCGCCAAAAACAGATTTCTGCCTGATCAAACTTGCACCAATCATAATAAAGTGCTCCGAGATTTAAATCGAGTTCTATCCTGTCCAACTCGCTGCTCGATTCTTGCAATTGCGTGGCTGCCTGCTGATAAAAATACAGAGAGGCTTCAAACTCCTTTTTTCGGTGCAGCGTCAACGCCAATCCATTTAGGACTCGTGCCTGCTCCATTGGATCATATATTGACTGCCACAATTTTAGCGACTGGCGAAGCCGTTCCTCAGCATCATCCAAATTGCCACAGCTTAACTCAATAAGTCCTAACGTATTGAGCGCAGCGGCCTCCCATTTGCTCTGTTCAGGAGATTGGGCAAAGATGCCTAAGGCTTGGAGGGCATAATGCCTAGCCAATTCATAGTCGTGCTGGTTTCGGTAATCTGCACTCAGGTTAAACCAGGCTTCGGCAATTAACTGGGGATTGTTGATTGTTTTGGCTTCTTTCTCCGCTGCTTGATGAGCAGGAATTGCTTGTTGTAAGCGGCGCATTTTACGCAACAGTTGCCCAAGGCGATTAAGTAGCTGAATGCGACGGTCAGGGGATAAGTTTAACGTTCGAAGTGTTTCAAACAGAACCAACCACTTTTCCCAATGACCACTGCGCTCAATTGTAGGGAAAATTTGTAGCAGTAGGGACGCAGCATCTTCCTGAACGGCCGTTACCGCTACCCCCAAATGAACGGCCGTCCACACATTGTCCTGCTCCCGTTTAAATAGTCCCGCCAATTCATTAGAGGGTTGTTCAAATTGCTGCTGCCAAAAATTAATGTTGGCCATAATGCCCTGAACAAAATGCTCGCTGGGCTGCTTCTGGTTCATGATTCAATCTCAAACCAATGGATAATTTCACTCAGCAAAAAGGTTCGGGTCAGACCGTGAATCGCGTATCTCTTCTCTTTTGGCGTACTCCGTATCTCAAGCAAGGAACGGCGGCTTAACTCTTGAATAGCAGCCAAAAGCTGCATCTCTGGAAGGGAACTAACCGCCAGTATTTGTGCCTGCCCCATGCCCTCGGTAGACGACAGGGGCATGATTTCCAACAACTTTTTGGCATCTTTGCTCAAAGCTCGCCACAATTGCCAATAAATGTGCTGATACATATTGTTCACTTCCTGCACATTTACCTGAATCAAGGTGTTTAGAATTTGGGGGATTGCTAACTCATAGTTTAAGCCCGCAATAAGTTTGAGCGCCAACGGATTCCCTCCAACCTTCTCGAAAATAGCTTGCAGCATCGCGTCCGGGGCATTTGCTAGATCCGTTGCACCAATAATCTCTGCCTGATGTTGTAATAGCGCCAGAGCGTCATCTTCCGGCAACTCGGTCAGTGGAAAATTGAACACACCAACGGGGCTAGACGGCCGTATCCGGCTGGTTAACAAAAACTGGCTGGGATTGGCCAGAGCGTGAAGGCGAATAAGCAGTTCTGAATTCAGTTCCACCTCTAAATTATCAATGACAATAAGATGGGGAAAAGCTTTTAGCATTTGCTTCACAGCTACCTCTTGCTGTGAGGGCGGTGGGAGCTGGGGGCAAACCTTCGCCGCCAATTGAGCCAAAACATCTTCATACCGCAGCGGAGTCGGCTCTTTTTGCGGCTCAGAAGGAGACTCAAGCGAAAGCCAAATAAGCTGCTTAAAATAAAAGTGCCGAACAATTTGTCGTACAGTCGCATTAGCTAGCGATGTCTTGCCTATCCCACCTAGCCCTGTAAGCGCTACAATCCAGGGGGCTTCTGGACGCAACAGCAATGCCTCCAACTCGGCAACCCACGCCTCCGTACCAAACAACACGCCGTAGCTAGGCGGCAGCAATTGAGATTCAACGAGACGGGCACGCTGTTCACGTACGGCAGTCTCCTTACTCAAAATCACTTTCGTCAGAGCAGCAATCGCTTTTCGCTGCCGCCGCATAAATTGATGTCGCCCCAAACCATTTTGATTGGCAACAGCCTGCACGGTCTCGCCATCCAGATATCGCCTCCGCAAAATTTCGGCACTGGTTTGGTCGTGCTGGGCTAGCTCTTCCAAGCAATTTAGCAATACTGTATTGGTTGCCAAACGCAAAGACACAGGGGTAGTCGTTGAAGTATCAGCGCGATTTTCTTGGACTAAGAGTAAGTTGTCTAAAAAATCTTGAGAATTGCCGTCTATCTGATTCCAAGCATTTAGAGCGGAGTGTACGGCCGTTTTCCAATCGTCTACTGCTAACTGGACGCTCATCTTCCAAATAATAGCTGAAACAAACCAATCTTTCACTAAATTCGCATAAGGTCGCACATACGGCCGTTTTCGCGCACCAAAGCGCACCCATAAGCATTTCAGCGCACCTGGTCGTACTAACTGGTATCTTCCCAAAATGGTATTCAATCAACTAAAGTAAAAGTATTGAGAAAGCAAAAGCGTAAAGAAAAGGAGTAAGGCTATGGGTTTTCTAAATAGGCTGTTTGGCACAAAGCAATCGAAAAGAACGCAGGAAGCGGTATGCAAAATAGCGTTTAGCGAAAATGGCCGAGTATTGCGTATTGAGGCTCCTCAAGGGCAGTGGGAGCTGAGCCAAAATGGTCCCTATAAATATTACTCGCAACAAGCAAATAGTTTGCTGCACGCGGTCGAGATTTTAAAAAAGATCGCTTCTATTCCCCAGCTCACATATTTCACGGTAGATACCCCCGATGGCTCATTAGGCCGTGACATGAACGGATATTTCACAGAAGCTCCTTTAAAAACTAAGAATCTTGTAATTGAATCGAAGCCTATTAAATCTGAAACCGTCAAAGCGCTTAGTCTCAAAAGTTTTGGGGATATGGTCGCCAACCAAACGGCCGTAGCTCATCTGAAAAATAACGGTGAATACGCCCAGCTTATTCTGCTATTGGAATGTGGTCACTGTGGTTATCAGTCCCCAGTAGAGACTCAGCCTGGTACATTCGTCAGGGAATGCTATTGCTGCGGTGTACAAAACGAGAGCTGTCGAGGAACAATCAACATAATACTTGGTTCAGGCAAAATGGAAATTTAGAATCGCCAGGAGGTCGTTTGCCAGTAACGTTAGCTGAGTCGTTTCTCTCGTGCCCATTATTCAATTTTTTCACTAACCTGAATTGACAAACCTACCGAGGAAAATCGAATGTACAGATGTAGTAATTGTGGTTCAACAATGAGCAAGCCCTTAGATAGATGCCCTAGCTGTCTTGCTATTATTTCCGGCGTTAAGTGTAACTCTTGTAGCTATGTCGGGGGCAAATCTGAATTTATTTCCAATAACCATCGCTGTCCAAAGTGCAATTCAATTGTGCGTGTGCCTGGAGTTCCGCGCCTTGCCTCTCCAGGCTTAGGAATGGCTATCCTGGGTACCGTCCTGGGTCTCCTCGACCTTGTTTTTCCATTCCTGTGTTTTATCTCACTACCTCTTTGTATTTTTGTGGCCTTAAAAGCCAAAGAACAGAAGGCAAGGATCGTAGCTTATATCGGCATTGCAATTAATTTCGTCCCTTTCTTTTTAGGTACTTTATTAGATGCCTTTGTATGAATTCAACAATTGATGTCCCATCGAAAACGAAGGGCAACTGAAATAGTTTAATGAATAGAAGGGATGGTTGCCATGAATCTAAAGAAATTCTTTAGCAGGAAAAAACAAAATAAACTCCAGAAGCACCAACTATCATCTAGCAAGCACAGCATACAAGCGGGCACTGTCCAAATAGGTGCCATCGCCCTAGTTACAGATATGTGGCTAACGTTTGACAGTGATGACACATTCAATAGTTGGGTTCAAAATGTCATTCAGTCGAAATATCCAGGGCTGGAATTGCCGCCAAGAGAACGCATCAATGCAGAGGTTGGCTTTAAAGGTGAGGAAAGCAAGGCCCGAGCAAAACTTCTCAAAATGCTGCAACAAATCGTATCTGAAACGAAACTTAACCACAGGGCACATTATAAGGAATTCTTCATTGCACAAAGCGAAATCCCCCCTATGAAGGTTTGGGGAAGTGTGCTTCTCCTCCCTGAGCAAACAGAAATATCTGAGGATATGAGTCGCTTTATAAATATCCTCAACCTTCATTTACAACGACTTCGGCATCATTCACCCAACGTTACAAATTTTCTTGATGACTATCTCAATGATGCTGCAATCTCTGAAATTGCCGTAACAGCAACCGACAAAATGCAACTTACTCAGTCTGACAATCAACAACACAGTTCAGTGCTTGTACGCGGGGATATTGTATTCCACATTTCAACACTTCCTGTTGACATGAGGCAAGCCAAAGATTGGTTTTGGAAAACGGCTCAAGGCTATACGAACCTGCTTGAAAATGCCTGGGACTCATTGCTGCCCAAAATAGACAGCTCGGTATGGTGTCACATAATTTATGGCCTCTCGCCTAACAATAGAAACTGGATACATATGGCAATTTTCCCAGTTAAAAAGCCAGCACCCTTTAACGAAATATTTGTACCCATTGAATTTTTGACCTTAGAAGAGCAGCAAAAATTGGGGCTTGCAATCACCCCAAAAGATAAAAATTTAACTGAATCTAATAAATCGTTACCTGGAAATGTTCACCTCTCTAATGATACAAGAGAAAAAGATCTGTCTACCGTTCAAAGCAGTCAAGAAACACCTACACAAGGAGAAAAAGCAATGTCATCTGAAGGAACAATCACTCAATACTTGCAACAACTTGGTGCCCCCGCTACCCCTTTTGTAAATCTGCCCGGAACAACTGGATTGCGATCAACAACGGCTACTTATATGGGTTTGCAAGTTGAACTCCAAATTCATAACGAGCAGATGCTCATGTTTCAATTCATGATTGGCTATGCGCCATCAATGAATGCTGAGGCCATTTTGCGTCACTTAATGGTGCTTAATTCCATGATGATCGGCGTCTATTTCTGTATTTTTAGTGCCAACAATGCCATTGTATTGCGCTCTAGCCGTATGTTAACAGGTCTCGATTTTGTTGAATTTAAGCAATCATTAGACACGATTTGCAGCGCATTTATGCAAAATGCTGTCCCTGCGGTTCAAACGTTCCAGATTTCACCCCAACCGTTACAGTGATCTTAAAGAAGGACATAATTACACCCTGTAAAGTTGTTTCAATCTTTAAACAAAAGGAGAACAAAAATGAAGGGAAAATTATTCATTATGCTTTGCATATTTATATTTACCCTCGTAGTAGGCTGTGGCCCAAGCGAAGAAGAAATAGCTACTCGAATTGCAGATTCGGCAGAAGCGACTGTTGAGGCAATACCAGCTCGATGGGAAGTGGAAATTATTTCATCTGAAGCCGCACAGGAGTTCGATACCTGGCATTTCCCCGATGGCAGCGAAAATATAATGGTAATACTAACGATAGAATATACATATCATGGCCAGGATCGGGAACTCTTTCTACCTGAAAGTATTACTTTGGTGCATACAGGCACTGAAGGTTTTTCAGGATGGGGTCGAACAGCTTCTCTTTATAGAGCAGAAGGCACTTCCCAAATTGTAGACCTTACTGATGAATCTTTGGTCAACTATCTAGACCCAGGTGGAACTCGAACGGACACATTTGTATGGGAATGGCCAAATGATAAATACACTGAATTTCGCCTTTTCTTCCCTGAAATTGAGGCTATTGACATCACTTTTGAATGATCAGATAGTAACTATGTGGGAAAGCAGCAAATGTAATGAAGACGACTAGTAAATCATTTTCGCAAAAGCGGGCGATTGTCCTGATTGCACCTAAGTTTGATGAAGAAATGGTTGTGAATTGTTTGTACCAGATGCGGCAGCGAGGAACGGCCGTTGATCTCGTAGGTACACCCTCAAATTTAGTTGTTGGGTCAGCCGGACTCGTTGTACAACCAGATTACTCGTTAGCACAGTTACACACGATAGCCAATCAACGCCTGCAACTTATTATTATTCCTGGTAAAGCTACCTGTGCAACCAACCTGCTATCTGATCCCAGAGTTCATCAAGTTATTCAAGATAATTTCAAAAATGGTGGTTTTGTGGCGACATCATCTCCCATCGTGCCTCAAATATTGTCAAGCATTGGCTTAATACAATCAGACACAACGCCTAGGCTTCTTACAAAAAGCTCACAGAACATGCAAGACTTTATCCAAACGCTTTTCGCACATCTCAATTCATAACAGCTTTATCCCTCTAAAAAAAAGGCTGTGGCACTAAGTTGCCACAGCCTTCATTTTGCAAGCCAGCTAAGGGAGTCGAACCCTTGACCTACGCATTACGAATGCGTCGCTCTGCCAACTGAGCTAAGCTGGCGATGCGGATGAAATTATAGCAATCTCGCACCTGCTTGACAAACAACAGTTCCCGCTTATAGTTTTCCTCATCAACTATGCCAGCAGCGGCAACAAGACAAACTTCAGAGAGGGTCACATGGAAGAGGAAGTAACGTTTTTAGACCAGATTCAGGCAACGATTGATACAGTTGGTGCAGACAAAGTCAACCTCACTGGCGAAAATTTGCAAGGCAAAGATTTGTCTAAATTTGAACTCAGCAAGGCGAACCTTACCCGCGTTAACCTGCAAGGTGGCAATTTGGAAAGTATTGATTTGTCCGAGGCAACGCTGGAGTGGATAAATCTTGAAGAAGCCAATCTGAAAGAAGCTAATCTCTCAGGCGCAAAGCTTTTCAACGCCAATTTACGCCGGGCCGAGTTAGAAGATTGCAATTTAAGTGAAGCGTACTTAGGCAAAGCCAACTTGCGTTTTGCGAATCTGAAAAATGCAGATTTGAGCAAGGTCAAACTGCATTACGCCGATTTGCGGGACGCAAACTTTGAAGATAGCGATTTTACTGGGATTGACCTGCGCTGGGCGCGGTACAATAGCCAAACAAAATGGCCAGCCAAAGATTTTGATCCCTCTCTGACGGGGGCCATTCTCTATGAGCGGGAATGAGTTTGTAGGCTACGGCCGTTTCCAATACCATCACCAGCAACTCCATTGCGAAAATACCCCCCTCGCTGAATTAGCAAAAAGCTACGGCACTCCCCTCTACGTTTACAGCCGCGCCGCTATTTTGGAAAATGCCCGCACCTTTTTGGCGCAAGCTCCGGCCAGCGCGTTGGTGTGCTACGCCGTCAAAGCTAACGGCAACCCGGCCATTCTGCGCCTGCTGGTCGAAATTGGTTTGGGGGCAGACGTCACCAGCGGTGGCGAACTGTTTCTGGCACTGCACGCAGGCTTTCCGCCTGAAAAAATAATCTACTCCGGCGTGGGCAAGCTGCGCCACGAAATTGAAGCCGCCCTGGATGCGAATATTTGCGCCCTGCATGTGGAATCGGCCATGGAACTGGAGCAGATTGCAGCCATTGCCAGCCAGCGGCAGCAAGTGGTGTCCATCGGGGTGCGTGTCAATCCAGACATCCCCGTGGGGACGCATCCGTACATCAGCACGGGGGCAGCGCAGCATAAGTTTGGGGTTTCAGCGGAAACGGCCGTTACCCTCCTTCACTTTGCCGCCAGCCACCCCTGGCTCAAACCCGTTGGCATCGCCGCCCACATCGGCTCCCAAATTCAGGAGGTTGCCCCCTTTGCCACCTCGGCAGACTTTTTGGTTGGCCTAGCTGATGAATTGGCTTCCAGTGGCATTCATCTTGAGTATGTTGATGTTGGCGGTGGTCTGGGCGTGAATTACGAGACTGGAGACCAGTCTCCCAAAATTGAAGATTGGATTCGTGCTGTCGCCACACCAGTTGAATCCGCTGGCTACAGGCTGGTTTTGGAACCAGGACGCGCAATTGTTGCAGGAGCTGGGGTGTTGTTAACTCAAGTTGTCTACACGAAGCCGCAGGGAGGCAAGCAGTTTGCCATTGTAGATGCGGCGATGAATGATTTGCTACGGCCAACACTGTACAGTGCCCATCACGCAATTTTGCCAGTAACTAAAGTGACAGGCACTTTAAAAGTGCCTGTCACTTATGATGTGGTGGGGCCGATTTGTGAGACTGGGGACTTTTTGGGTAAGGAACGGCCGTTGTCCCTGCTCTCTCCCGGTGATTTACTGGCAGTTTGCCATGCGGGGGCGTATGGCTTTGCGATGAGCAATAATTACAACGGCCGTCTCCGCCCCGCTGAGGTTTTGGTGGATGACGAAACCGCCCAGCTCATCCGCCAGCGCCAAACCTATGAGCACTTGCTGGAAGGCACCTGCTAATGTGGAATTATTTAAGCATTATGCTCATTTCTGGCTTAACTGTGTCAAGCACCTAAATCGTCCAAATCTTTGCCTCAAATCGTTTACTCATTTTGAAAAAAAATTGAATAGTTTCGATTAGTTGGAGGCATCTACCATGAAGCGAACTTTTCGGCTGAAAACGGCCGTACCCATTCTACTTATCATTCTCTTACTCGGATCGCTCGCACTCAATGGCTACCTTTTTCTCAAAACCAGGCAATATTATCTGGATCTGAACGGTACTCGGCTAGACCCCCTGGGGCTGAGGACTTATCCAGTAGGTGAGGCGGTGGTGAAGGAAGAGGGAGAGATTACGGCCGTATTCTTCGGCGATTCACGGGCAGCACAGTGGCCAAACCCGACAGGCATGGATGGGTATCAGTTCATCAACCGGGGCATCGGCTCGCAAACCTCTGTTCAGGTGGCAGCCAGATTCCAACAGCACGTTGCGCCTTTGCAGCCAGACCTCATCATCGTGCAAATGTGCATCAATGATTTGAAAACGATTCCGCTTTTCCCACAAAATGAGCAGGCGATTATCCAAAACTGCCTAGCGAATATTGATCAGGTGTTGGCTGAAGCCGAGAATTTGGGGGCAAAGGTCATCCTGACGACTGTGTTTCCAGTGGGAGATGTGCCATTAGAACGGAGAATCGTTTGGTCGCCAGACATTGCTAAAGCGGTAACGGCCGTGAACGAACAAATCCACACCAAAGCCGGCCAAAACGTCTTTGTTTTCAACACGCATGCAATTCTTGTTGATGAGCGTGGACTCTTAAGTCAAGAATATGCCCGCGACGAACTCCATCTAAATGAAATCGGCTATATCTATCTCAATGAGAAATTGATAGAATTTATAGATGTTCAAGAACTCACACCGTGACACACTTAGTCGTTTCCGTGTGGCGCTGCCTCTGGGATTGACAACAATTCGCGTCGTTTTAGCGCCACTAATTTTGGTTTGGGCTGGAAACGGCCGGGCCGGGCTCCCCTACGTTTTCTGTTTAATCTTAGCTTTTGTAACAGACTATTTTGACGGCGTAGTGGCACGAAAGCTGGATGTGGCTACAGCAACTATACGACGCTACGATAGCGCAGCCGACGTTATTTTTTACGTAGCGGCCTTGACGGCTGTCTGGTTAGTCTATCCTGAAGTAGTTGTACAGAATTGGCTGGGGATAGTGCTGGTAGCCGGGCTGGAAGCGATTCGTGTCACCACCGATTTCGTAAAGTTCCGCCGCGAGGCCAGTTACCATATGTGGAGTGCCAAAGGGTGGAATATCACCTTGTTTGCCGCTTTGACAGGACTGATGGGGTTTGGTATCTCTGGTTGGCTCTTTCGGCTGCCCATTGTCGTGGGCATCCTCACCAACATGGAGGGGTTGGCCGCTTCTATTCTCCTCCCCAGCTGGACGCATGATGTGCCTACTATATTTCATGCTTACCGCATTCGCCAGAGGAGTAAACGGTAATCCGCAAATGGAAATAAGGTGCTAGAAGCCCCCAATGAACTGATCACCGATTATCGAATACCGATCACTTGGCCAAAGCTGGATCAGATTCACGCAAATAATCCCAGGTGTAGATGCCCGTGTCGTGGCCGTCGCTCCAGAAGAATTGGAGGGCATAGGCACCAACTGCCTGTAAATTTGTAACGGTGACACCGTTATCGGGCGCGTAGCGCACTTGGGCCGGGTCAGCGGGGCCACCCATGTTGTCGTGGCCACCTTTGCACTCCACGCAGGGGCAAACAGCGCGCAGACCAGCGAAGGGGTAGGTGCTTTTACGGCCGTCGTCCCAGCTAATTTTCAAAACGCGCTCATTTCTATCGGCTTTTACGCCAGTTGGTTTAAATTTTTGCATTGTGCTACCTGTCTTGGTTAAAAAGATGGCGCATCATACGCCGGGTATCGCGGCGGCGCAGGGCATTTGCCGACAGCACAATGGCGGCAATAACCACGCTTATCCCTAAGAATGTGCCTGTAAAAAAGACAAGATTGTAAAGCGTTTCATGCTGCCACCATTCATCGTTTAGCCCCGCCAGATCATACCAAAATGAGGGCAAGGCCAGCAAGGTGACGATGAAGGAAACGGCCGCTAACCCCAATGACAGCACCGTTGCCTTATCATTGCTCTTTTCCGACAAGTCGGCGATGTAAAGCTCATCCACATGGTCGGCCACGCTATTGATGCTTTCGATGTTGCGGTTGACGTGCTTCAAAATGCGGGGCACGTCTAGCAGCCCAAATAATCGCTCTGCTTTTTGTACGGCATATTCCGCCCGCCCCCAAAACGGCGGGTGGCTCACGCTTTGTGCCAAAGCCGCCATGCGCCGCAAATGGGCTGCCTGCGCCATTTGCTCTTTTAGCTCCCCTTCAATCACAATGTCGCCGTCGAACATATCGGCCCGCATTTCCTCGATGGTGTTGGCAATCTGCGCCAGCAGGCGGTATGAGTCACTTTCGATGAGCTGCACCAAAACGCGCACTTCCAACACAAACTCAATCATCCGCTCAATGGCTTCCCAGTAGCGGGCGTACTGCACTTTCAGCGTGGCACTCGGCACGGTAGAAACGGCCATTTCATAGTTGCGCCACTTTTTGGAGGGCATGATGAGGGCAGTGCGGGCGGTGAACAGGCACAGTTCATCACTCCACGAAGCCATATTCATCTCCTGATCGGTAAACAGGGCATCGGCATGGCTCCAGCGCGGGGAGGGGAAGTAGCCATTGGCATCCAGCTCCTCGTCTGGCTTATTGGGGTCACGCAGCACCGTGCCTTCCAGCAGGCTCACAATGGCGTTCCGCAGTCGGTTCGATTGGCGAATTTTGTTGAGCGAGACGGGCACTTTGACGCCTGCTTTGGCTGTGCCTCGCTTGGCGCGGTCAATGACGCCTGGTTCGGCCAGCAGCTCATCAAAATGGTACACAATGTAGGAATCATGCAGCGGCAGCGAGTAGTGAGGGGGGCACGGCCGTAATTCAATGTTGCCGTCTTTGTGGGGGATTTGGAAACGGCCGTCTGCCACAAACAGGTTGAGCGCTTCCACCGCCAGCTTCCACTGCACAGGGTAGTACAACGTCTCACTATCTTGCGGATTCTCCACGTCCGCCCCCAGCCAGGCCAGCAATTCCTTCACAGAACGCTCTTTTTCTGCCAGCTTTTCTGGCTGCGTTTCATACCGCTCTCGGTTGTATTTGAGCCAACGAACCGCGCTGGGCACGTCCAGCGGCTCTTGCAGCTTAATGGCATCCTTGGCCAAATCAATGACCGTGCGAGGAGATTGCTGGTAACGATAGATAAGCCGGATGATGAAAAAGCCCGTCATCGTGGGTCGAATTGAAATTTCCCAGCGATCCCAAGCTCTTTTGAACAGGGTCTTGAACTGAAAATTGCTCTCTAACCCAGAGGAAAACTTAACTTTCTCTTTGTCTAGCAAATAGGTGGGGGCTGTATGCCGATCCAGAAGCAAAGAGCGGAAGACGCCAGTGGCAAAACCAACATCTTCAACTGTCATGTCTGAATCATTCAGAGGATGAAACCGCGCTGGTTGCGGTAAACTTCGAGTCCAATCGTGCTGTAGAGCCTCGGCGAACTCTCGTGAGCCGCGAACCGTTTCAAAACGCTTTTGGGCAGCTTGGCCAGCCACAAAGCGCTTCATATTTAGCACCAGCACCACGCTGGTGTATCCCTTGGCAGCGATTCGATGAGGCATATGATACTCCTTTGGCTAATTCAATCTTGGAGTATACATAATATAGCTACCCGGCACAAACCACCTGACAGTCACCAAACAGATAGGTGACGAATCGCTTCGAAGGTGACAGGCACTTTTGAAGTGCCTGTCACCTAACTACACGCGCTTACAAAGAGGTGAGTCGCTCCGAAAGTTCTGTGTGACTGGACTGTAAATCTGCTAATTTGTCGCGCTCTTTTTGCACGACGGCTTCGGGCGCTTTTTGGGCAAAGGGGCTGTTGAGCAAGCCAGTTACCCGCTTGATTTGCTTGTCCAGCTCGGCCAGCTCTTTGGTGAGGCGTTCTCGCTCTTTGTCGAGATCAACCATGCCAGCCAGCGGCAGGTAGCAGCTAATTTCCCCTAGCGAAATGGTGATGGCTTGTTCGGGGGGAACGGCCGTTTCCATCACCACCAGCTCCTCCTCACTCAACCGCGCCAAAGCACACAGGATTGCTTTTTGCTCGTTGATGAACGCTGTTTTGTCACCTGTGCTGAGAACGGCCGTAATCCATTTACCCGGTGCAACACCATTTTCAGCCCGCGCCGCCCGAATCGCCCGCACCAGCTCCCGCAGCCGCTCAAAATCGGCCGTTGCCTCTGGATATTTTTCACCGATTGCTGGCCAGTCGGCGATGATGAGCGCCTCAGGCCAGCCACCTGCGGGGGCAATATCCAGGTCAGCGGCTTCAAACACTTGCCTTAGCTGCTGCCATGTCTCTTCCGTGACGTAAGGAATGTAAGGATGGAGCAGCCGTAGACAGTTGTCTAGCACCTGCCGCAGTATGGAAAGCGTCGTCCAGGCGCGGCTGCCACCCTCGCGAAGCTGCACTTTCGCCAATTCCACATACCAGTCGGCATAGTCGCCCCACAAAAAATCGTACACCTGCCGCCCCGCCTCGCCAAAATTGTAGCCATCCATCAGCCGATCGGCCGTTTCCGTCACTTCACTCAACCGCGTCAAAATCCACTGGTCGGCGGCGGTGTAGCTGGGCGAATCGGTAGCGTCAGACTTCGTGGCTTTGTTCAGGTTGGCAGTGATAAAGCGTGCCGTGTTCCAGATTTTGTTGGCAAAGTTGCGGTTGCTTTCCACTTTGGAGAGTGCCAAATTGAGATCGTTGCCGGGAGTGCCGCTGGTGAGCAGCGTGAAGCGGAGAGCGTCGGTGCCCAGTTCGCCCATCACCACCAGCGGGTCGGTCACATTGCCGTATGATTTGGACATTTTACGGCCGTGTTCATCCCGCACCAGCCCATGCAAATACACCGTGTGGAAGGGAATATCGTTGGTAAACAACAGCGCCGACATCACCATTCGCGCCACCCAGAAGAACAAAATGTCGTACCCAGTTTCCATCACGTCAGTCGGATAAAAACGTTGCAAATCGGGCGTGTTTTCTGGCCAGCCCAGCGTGGAAAACGGCCAAAGGCCGCTGCTGAACCAGGTGTCCAGCACGTCCGGGTCTTGCGTGAGGGTTATGTTGTCGCCATATTTGGCTTTGGCTTCAACCAGCGCTCCTTCTTCGCTGTGAGCCACAATCACTTTTTCGGGATCATCATTCACATACCAGGCAGGAATGCGATGCCCCCACCAAAGCTGACGGCTGATGCACCACGGCTTGATGTTCTCCAGCCAGTTGTCCCACACCTTCACAAACCGCTCCGGCACAATGCGAACACGCCCACGATGGACGGCGTCCAGCCCCATTTGGGCAGCCGGTTCCACATTGACAAACCATTGGCGAGACACCAGCGGCTCGATCACCTCGCCGCCTCGCTGGCTGCGTGGCACGCTGAGCGTGTGTGGCTTCGTTTCAATGGTCAGGTCATTGGCTTCCATGTCTGCCCACAGCTTCTCGCGCGCTTCAAAACGCTCCATCCCGGCGTATTGCCCGGCGTTGTCGTTTAGCGTGGCGTCTTTGTTCATGATGTTGATAATCGCCAGCCCGTGCCGCTGGCCAATCTCGAAGTCGTTGGGGTCGTGGCCGGGTGTGATTTTGAGTGCGCCTGTGCCAAAGCTCATGTCTACGTACTCATCGGCGATGATGGGAATTTCGCGGTTGAGCATGGGGACGAGACAGGTTTTGCCTACAAACTGGGTGTATCGCTCATCGTCAGGGTGGACGGCAACGGCCGTATCCCCCAAAATCGTCTCCGGGCGCGTGGTAGCCACGGGCAGGAAGCCGCCCCCTTTCACGGGATATTTGAAGTGGTACATCAACCCTTGCTCTTCGGAATATTCAACTTCTAGGTCTGAAACGGCCGTTTGCAATCCAGGCGACCAGTTCACCAAATATTCCGCCCGGTAAATAAGCCCCATGCGGTAAAGACGCACAAACGCTTCCTTCACCGCCTCAGACAATCCCTCATCCAGCGTAAATCGCTCGCGGTCCCAGTCGCAGGAAGCACCAAGGCGGCGCAACTGATTGGTGATGTGGCCGCCATACTTCTTCTTCCAGGCCCAGGTGCGCTCTAAAAATGCCTCACGGCCAATTTCCTCGCGGGAGGTGCCTTCGCTACGCAGCAATCGCTCTACCTGGAGCTGCGTGGCAATGCCTGCGTGGTCGGTGCCGGGCACCCACAGGGCAGCACGTCCCTGCATCCGCGCTCGGCGAATCATGAGGTCTTCCAGCGCCACAAACATGGCGTGCCCCATGTGCAGTTCGCCCGTCACGTTGGGCGGCGGGATAGAAATGACAAACGGCTCCGCGTTGGCGGGGCGAGCTTCTGGCTTGAACCAGCCGTTTTCTTCCCACCATTGGTAAAGACGCTCTTCGGTGCTGCTAAAGTCGTAGGCTTTGGGCATGTCGGTCATAATTTTTCCTTCCATACATTTTTTTATAGGACACTGATAAACACGGGTTTTCACTGATTTGTTGTTTTATCCGTGCCAATCTGTGTTCTTCCGTGTCCTGTTTTTCGTATCATGCAAATAAAAAGCTCTCATCCCATTCAAGGACGAGAGCTTGGAATCTCACGCGGTACCACCTTGTTTCCGGTAATCAGTAATCGGTAATCGGTTAAAAACCACCGTCTACAGAAAACGGCACTCAGTTAAGCGTTAACGGGCTTTCCCGGTTTCGGTTATTAAATCGCGCACGCACGATAGTTCACTGAAACAACTCCTGGGCGACTTCAGAAACGGCCGTTTCCACCAAAGCTCACACCAACAACTGCTCTGGCTCTCTCGTGGGGCTGCTTCTTACTACTCCCATTCACCATCTTTTATGTTTTTAACTGGGCAAAAGTATAGCAAAGTGACTAAATACCGACAAAGAGAGATTATTCGACGCAAGAAGGAATTTGCCAAACGTACCAGCCACCGTAGGCTAATAATGCCAAGGCGGCTACCTTAGCCCAAATGACTGAAACGAAGAAGATAACAGATGAACCACCAAACAGCACAATCATAGTCATTGCCAATCGCTTGATTTTTAGGGGGATACAGCGATTTGCTTCCCAATTTTTGATAAGGGGGCCAAACTGCTCACTTTCTAGCAACCAATTGTACGTTTTGGGGGACGATTTAGCGAAGCAACCTGCCGCTACCAGCACTAATGGGGTTGTTGGCAAGACAGGGAGGATAATGCCGAGAACGGCCGTTCCCAAAAAGAAAGTGCCTAAAACAAACCATAGCTTCATGCTGCCAAGATTAGCACAACTTTACATAGATTTGCAAAGAATTTAGCTCAATTTTTGTCATCAAAATCATATGACAATTGGCTATTTGCGAAACAGAAAAGAGATCAATCGAGGTGGCTTATCACCATCATCCTCATGCCACCATTCATTTAAACTCTGCAATTTCAGGCCATGCTTTTGCGCTGCAGCCAGAAAATCAGACGTATGATGCGTAAAGGCTGGCACAAAATTTACCTCACCGTCTTGGGTAAACTGTGCTTGGCTTCCCCGGTATTGCTTAAAGGGATGAAGTTCACAAATAAAAAGCAGCCCGTTGGTCGCTAAAGCCTGGCTGGCCTGCCCCATCACAAAGTCCAAATCTTCGATATGCTCTAAAATTAAGTTAAACGTAACCAAATCAAAGGAGGCGGCGGGCGTTGACCACGGTTTGGTGATGTCGGCCTGCTGAAAAGTGACATTGTGGGCGGTAATTTTGGCCTTTGCTTTGGCCAACATGCCAGATGAAAAGTCAACGGCCGTTAGCGTTTCCCCAATTTCTGCCAATAGCCCCGTATTTTTGCCCGTTCCGCAACCAACTTCCAAAATGATGCCAAAACGCTGCTCCCCTAACACCTGGGTCATGACAGCACGATCTAAATCCCGTGTGGGATTGTGGTCGGCGTCGTAGCTCGCCGACCACAAATCATACGCTTGTTGCACGCTCACAGTGAGCTACTGCTCCACAATGTCTATGCGCTCAATCACGTCTGCGGGCGTGGCAGAACCCGGATCGCGCAGCGTGATGGCACTCAAAACGTCATCTCCCTCAACAAGTTCACCAAAAATGGTGTGCCTGCCTGTTAAATGGGCAGACCCTTCGGCATTAAACGTAATGAAGAATTGGCTGCCGTTTGTATTGGCACCAGAGTTGGCCATTGCCAGCAAGCCGCGCCGATCAAACGCTAAATCATTGTCAAATTCGTCTTGGAATTGATAGCCGGGCCCACCACGCCCCGTCCCTGTGGGATCGCCCGCCTGCGCCATAAAATCTGCCAAAACGCGGTGGAAAACCGTGCCGTCATAAAAACCCTGGTTGGCCAAAAAAACAAAGTTGTTCACGGTTATCGGGGCTTCGTCATCGAAAAGGCGGAGGCGCATTTCTCCTTGTTCGGTAACGATGATCGCTTCGTAGGTTTTGCTGGTATCAATGATCATTTCTGGCGGGGCATTGTAGTAGTTGTTGCGTTCAGGGGGGGTGAGATTGGCCAACGGCCGTTCCCCATCCAAAGTTATGGCCGCAACAGATTCCGCCGCTGGCTCTGCTTCCGGTTCCGGCCAAAGTTGCCACACAATCAGGGCAATGACCAAAACGGCGACCACGCCACCGATGGTCAGGTACAGCCGCCGCTGGGCAGCTTTCTTTTGGGCAAATGCCTCCCGCCGTGCGGCGCGTGACGGGGTTTGACGACGATGTTTTGCCATGAATTTGGTTCTCCTTGTGTAAGTAGTTGCTGGTTGTTAGTTTGTTAGTAGCTGGTTGTTTGCACGAGCCACTATTCAAGTAAATTATCCTCTTCATTCCTCAACCGACAAGAGTGCCTGGTGGCATTCGCCAAACCCGTGGGGGATAAATTCCTGGTAATCGTACAGCGGCGCGCGCAGCAGAACATAATCTTCGGTCAGTTGCACATACCATTGCCCATCATCGGTGCCCGCCAGTAAGTACGGGGAGTCAAATGAAAGTTCTGTTTCGCCTGTCTCCTCATTGTAAAAATGCCAGGTAACGCTGACGCTGTACTGGTTAAAATGACCGTGAATAATGTGACGGCCGTTTGCGGAAAAGTCAATCGTCCCGCTAAACGTCTCCTCGCGCAGCAGGTGGATAGATTCGATCCCGGTGAAATCTGGCGTGAGCGTCAGCTTGAAGAGGTAGCTGGGTATGTTTGGCTCAAATTCTGAAGGGTTTTCCGGGAGACTCAACTGCAACAGCAACTCTTGCGGATTGTATGGATTGACAACCACTTGCGTCAAGAATAGGTTGCCCGGGCGTTCGGCGACGGGGAATTCTGCCAGCATCTCTGTTTGGCTAAGGATGTATCGAGGTTGGTTTTGGTCAGTAACGGCCGTTACCAATTCCCAGCCGCCCTCTACGATTTGCACATAACCGTATACCGCGTCGTTGAGCCAAAACGGGGCGCCACCCTGGTGCAAAAATTGGCGCAGCTCACCATCTGGCGTCATTACATGGAGCAGGTACTGCAACCGAAATGGCGTGTCTGGGTCAAAGTCGTTTGGCTCGGAGGGTAGTCCTTGTATTAGCAGATGCTCGTTGTTTGGGGCAAAAACAGTCCAGCCATCCAGAGCCACAGCGGGGCAGCTGCCTCCAGCACACGCAGTGGGCAGCAGGGCAAGGTTTGTCTCCCCTTCTAAATGTTCATAGCGCAGCAAATATTCAGACTTTTCATCGGCAACAAAGTAGTTAATCCAATGCTGGTTGCCTGCTGCAATTTGCGCCTCTTCAATCAACACAAATTCATCTTCACCGGCCAGCCAAAACTTAAAGGTGGTCTCAAGCTCAGCAAATGCTATTTCGGTCATCACAAACAGCTCCCCATCGGCAGTGTGAATGCTGTTGGGATCAAACAGATCTGCAAATGGCTCCGTCCAGGTTTTCCGAGCCAGATCGTATGTATAGACGTGACCGCCATTGCTGGAGGCGTACCCCTGGCAGACGAGGGTAATTTTTCCATCTGGCAGTGGGATGGGTGGTTCGGCTTGCTGCCCAGCGTTGGTTTGTGAATAAACGTGTTGGAGAAGCCGGCTTTCTAGTGTGGAGACATTGGCCTCGCCCTGCAACACATCGGCCAGCCAGCCATTGTAGCTGTTGCGATCCATCAGACGCATCATTTCTGTAGGGGAAACGGCCGTTTCTTCCGCCGCTAAAAATTCAACCAGCATGTAAACTTGCTGCCAGATGGGGTCTGGGTCTTCAACCATCCACACCTGGAGGAATTGGGGCGGGGCTTCTTCCCAGCGGCGCGTCCAATGGCGCACCATGCTGCTATTGAAGCCCCAGTCCAACATCTGCTGGTACATGGTTGCGGTTAGGGGCCAGGGCTGCAAGTCTAGCTGCGCCAACTGATAATCTCGCAAGGCGCGAAAGAATAGTTCGTGGCGGCAACAATCATACTCAATTTGGTGGGCGAGTACGGCTGTTGCCACCTGCACCCCATACGCTCGGTACAAAACTTGGTAGCTGGCCTCATCGGTGGGCAGGCCTACCAGCGTGGGCGTGGGCAGCTCAATACGCAACCCGGTTGTCAGCATCGTCTCGATGTCGTTGATTGCCAGCCAAACGTCTGGATCGGTAGACATCCGCAGGTTCACGCGCATCTCTTCGCTGCAGTTCAAATCTCCCAAATCACGGCACATTTTCTGGAGCAACAAATCCAAATCTGCCCCCAACTGCTCGACTAATTCTGCCTCTCGCTCTGTATGAGCCAAGCTCAGGCGTTCGCCTTCCCACACGGCCCAATCACCCCAAAAATCAGTCAGCGGAGGTGCATACAACCAGCGACGTGTGCCTTGCCGGTAAACGGCCGTATGCTGCAAGCGAACTGTTTCTGTGAGGCCGGCAGCAGTGGTTTGCACTGCATGCGTTTGGGGATAAAGCAACACCGCACCCTGCAAGTCCGGCTCGACCTGAAGCGTGACGTCATCAACTGTCAATCGCTCACTGTCAGATTCGTGCTGCCAACCAAACATGGGGCGGGCCAGAAGTAATCCGTCATTAAGCAACGTTTTTTGCAGTGCCGTCCAGTCGGGGTTCCGCCCAGACAAATTGGCTGTAAAAAGAGATTCATCTTGAGAAACGGCCGTTTGCAAAAGAAAGTTGTGGGTGGCCAGAATATCTTCTTCAATCGTGCTGGTTGCTTCAGCGAGCTGCTGGCCAATTTGCCATCGCACTACCCACCAAACACCAAGTAAGCCCAGCAGCAGCACCAGAAGAAAGCGCCAGCGTCGCCGAGGCTGGGGTGGTTCTGGGAGAATCGGCTCCTCATCCCAACTATATTCTTCATCGGTTTGCCATTCAAACGACATACCCACACCGTTGCAAAATTATCCACAAATTTTGTAATTTCAAGTGATGATACAAACCCAAATCATTATACATGATCCAGGACAAAGAACATTAAGCAAACGTTGGAAAGCAGTAGAGTAAATCGCCGTCAGTCACGTTAAGCTGGAGCGAATAGTTTAGCAACTTTACAGACTGGGAGGCATATGATGTGGATGAATGACAACAAAGTCAACGGAAAATTAGTAAAGGGAATTTTGCTCCTGTTTATCTTATTTTTGGGCACAGCTTGCCAGGCACAAGCACCGCTAGACACTCAACCAACTGCAATTGCCGCGGCCACGCCAGTGCCCGTCGCAACCGACATCAAATATCCCCACGCCGATTGCGAGATATTGCCACCAGAAGCATCAGAACCAGGACAAGATGAATTTATTGTCTGGATATTGGTCGAAGGAATGCAGGATATGCTTTCTATATCCGTTGACGATGCAGAAATGTACCGCTGCCAAAATATCCTGCCCGATCCAATTACAGGTGAACAGCATGGTTTCAGGCTGAACCGGCCAGCGGGGGAGCTACTGCTACAGTTGGAAGATGTTGCCCGAGGTTTAAGCTACAGCGAGACCTTGCAAATTCAAGCAGAAACCTGGGTCATCATCAACTACATCCCCTCTGGGCAGTGGCAAGTACGCGCAACTGAAGAGCAACCGCTCTACGAATAATCATGCCTCACTTCGCTGCAAATATTTTCAGGACTTACGCAGTCGCTCTGGCCGGTCTCCTGACCGAGCCAGGCAGGTGGCACGGCGAGACGCCGGCCACAGCTTGCAAATTACGTAAGTCCTAATTTTGAAAAACAAAGCACCTCTTCATCGAAAGGACTTGACTTAAACCATAGTTTAACCAGTAAAATTGGCACATGGACAAAACAGTAAGTATCCAGGTATGTGCCGAGAGAACCCAACTTTCACGGTCAACGTTGCGTTATTACGAGCGAATTGGCCTAACGCCCCCAATTGAACGAGACCAGCACGGACACCGCCGCTATTCAGAAGCAAATATTGAGTGGATCAACTTTGTGAACTGTATGCGCCAGACGGGAATGCCGCTGCGTGCCATCCGGGCTTTTGGCGAGCTGCATTTTGGGAACGGTAGCCCACACGGCCGTTTAGCGATTCTGGTTGAGCACCAACAGCGAATGAAGGCGCAGCAGGCAGAATTGGCGAAGGCACTTGAATTCATCGAGAAGAAAATCGGCCGTTTCCACCAAGGCATCGCCCAACAGGAGGCACGTCGTGCAAAAACGTAAGCTGGGTAAGCTGGATGAGTGGATCACACCGCTTGGCTTTGGCTGTGCGGCAATTGGTGGATTTTATACCCGCGCAGGTCAGGTGGCCTCACGCGGCAAAGTGGATGATGATGAAAGCATTCGAGCCATTCACGCGGCTCTGGCTGCGGGCATTCAACTGTTTGATGTGGGCAATATCTACGGGGCAGGCCATGCCGAGCGGATGCTGGGCCGTGCCTTAGTTGGGCGGCGGCACGAAGCCATTTTGCACATCAAATTTGGTGCCTCCTTTGACGAGGTAACGCGGGCGCAAATTGATTACGACGGCGAAATAACGCCCGCAATGATTCGGCGGTCGCTGGAAGGCAGCCTGCGCCGACTGCGAACAGACGTGATTGACATTTTCCAATTTCAGCGCGGAAATTATCCAATTGAGCAACTGCCCGAAATTATAGACGTGCTGCACGCGCTCATCAATGAGGGGAAGATTCGCGCTTACTGTTATGGCACACGAAACATTGAACAGCTACGGCCGTTCGTAGAAGCCCCCCACTGCGCCACCGTTATCACCAACCACAATGTGTTGATGGATGCCCCTGATCTGCTGGACTTTTTGGCAGCCAACGGGGTGGCTCTGCTGGCGGGCGTACCGTTGTTTATGGGACTGCTCGCGGGCAGCTACTCCGCCAAAACTAAGTTTGACACGGAAGATTTGCGCGCCAACTGGAATTTAGACGCGGGATGCTTGGCGGAGGTACGCCAGCAAGTTGAATTGTTACGGCCGTTCCTCACCAGCGGCGGACGAACAATGGTTCAAGGCGCCTTGGCCTGGCTGTGGGCGTGGCACGAGATTACAATACCTGTGGTTGGTTTTCGGACGGCCGTACAGGTTGAGCAATCCGCCAAAGCCCTCCAACACGGAATGCTCGATCAAGAAACGATGAACACCATCGCTAACGCAAAGAAGTAATTACGAATAATGTAGGGAAACGGCCGTACCCATTGTCCAGGCCAGAGCAATCGGCCGTCGTTGGAAAGATTAGCAAAATTACCACCGTCATCTTTGGTCTGTTCGGCGACTGTCCTCACCTTCGACAGCTTGCCCAACAAATTACCCTGAATTGCAAAAATTTCCCCAAAATCTTATACTGACTCAAGATACCCTCCCTAATCGGAAGTTTGGAAAATTATACTGAATTTTTCTCTTTATGTTTCCTTATTTTGTGATATGCCAAATTAATACTTGCCTACTTCTTAGGCAAGTGCAGACCGACAAGTGATTCTATGCAACAAAATTTACCTAAAGAATTATTCTAGCTTAGAGCAAACATCCGTCCATTAAAGATTGCATATTTTGTTAAGCATAACGATTCTGCTAACTTACTTAGCATTCTCCGTCTAATAAATACTCAATGGGGAGGACTGCGCCATTTAATAATTCCTGTCAACAATGACGCATCAATTTCCCCAATTTACGATGACTTACTCAAATTGCATGAACCAGACTGGTTTGTAAGTTATTGGGACTTCAAAGGTGAAGAAAATACTGAATTACATAGCAAACTATTAACCTATCTAAGAACGTTATTTCCTTTTAGAAATGTCAACGTCCAAAAGGGGAGTTTTTTTGAAAACCACGACAATACATCACACACATTGCACTTAGTTGAGGACAATATACTGAGGGAAAATCACCTATTATGTCATAGGATTTTACCTATTGCTAATGAATTATTAGGAGTTGCTTTATTTGGTCAGATATATCCAGGGCAAGAAGAACATTATCAACAAAATATAGATCTTATTGAAGAAGAAGTCGAAATTGGTACAGAATCCTTCTGGAGAAATCAATTTAATATCGATCCCTTTTCATCAATTATCAACCTTACCACGTATGGCATAAATGCGTATAAGGTTGTGGATGGTGGATTTGGACTCTTAACAGGCTTTGATCATTTTGACATAGTACTTGTTGATTCTCTGTCTGATATATGTCTCTACTGGAATATCAGAGCTCTACGAGAAGTAGTTTACTTCAAGAAGAATGCAGGAGTAGAGCGACGTACCTTATGTTTGCCATTGAAACTACTCGAAAAAGTAAGTTCATTGAAAATTGCATTTAAACTTATTAAAGAAAAGCTCTTCTTTCCTGGTCGTCAAGCAAATTTGGATCTACGTTTTTACGCGTCAGGTAAAGAACTTGCAGACAGAGTACGAGTTGTTTTCAATAATCTTGAAATGTTAGAACCATTCAACGAAGAAACTATTCATGGCAATCCGATCCGCTTTGGAGGGGATGAAAAAGTAGCAGATAAAGATATAGTAGATCGCCCTCTGTCCTACATGTTTTGTTCTATAGCAAGTCCAAGAGCGTATTTTGAAGGTGTTTCTGGTAGTACTTCCAGTTTAATTAGTTTAAATCACGGCGGAAACGAATTTAGAATTGACCCACCTTCTAGTTTTTATAATCGCCATTCAGGAACGGTTGCTTTAGATTTAGAATGTGATGTTTGGAAACGTTTCCCTAAATGTCATCGAGTTGCTGAAGCTATTGAGAAAAATAGTTGGTTCTCTCGATATGGTTTGAGCATGGCTATTGGACTTTCCAGTAGACCACATTTTAGAACCATAAACTTACCTCAGGAGCGTGAAAGTTTAAGATTATATTTTGAAGGAAAGGGTTTCAAGAGCCGTACTTCAAAAGTAGAACAATACTCGAACGCGGTGGTGGATTTAGTTGGAGGTTTAAGTAACTTGAAGTTATTGGCAACTAAACCCGCTTATCAATTATTGAACATACTCGCCCAAAAAAGTACTAAGAAAATAGCGCAGAGGATTGTAAATTCTCTCGGTCTTGAGAATACGAATATAGATGAGATCACTCACATTTTTCAGGATTTAGAAGTTCCACCAGAACTAAAAAAAATTCCTCGTACCTTTGGTGAACTACGCGATGACCAACGTTTAGATTTAAGGTCACATGCTTTACTAAAGCTTTTAGATGAGTTAGTAACAGCGCAAGTGTTAAAGCGTGGGTTTAATATATCATGCCCCAACTGTGGAGTACCTAATTGGTACCCATTAGAGACCATAAGTGAATATCTTACATGTCCTGGTTGCTCACATAGATTTATATTGCCTGTTCGGGAACCTGATAAATCAAACATTGAAATGCAATGGCGATATAGGCTAAATACGTTGGTTAATCGTGCAGTAGATCAAGATGTTTTGGTCGGTTTGTTAGCATTACATCACCTATCAGAAAAGAAGACAACCTCCTGCCAAGTTTTTGGATTAGAGTTACGGCAAGATGATAAACCAATAACCGATTTTGATTTTTTGTTCGTCTCCGATCAGAAACTATATGCAGGCGAATGTAAAGCTGGAAGCCAGCTTGCACCTAAAGATTTTGAGACAGCGAAACTTGCAGCCAAATTAGGATTTGCAGAATTTTATTTTTGTACAGTGGCAGAATTTGCAGACGAAGTGCTTAACGAAATCGAGCAATTACAGTTAGAGCTATCCAATTTTCAATCAAAAACAAAAATCTATACTTTGTCAGGCAGTGACTTGTTAAAAGACTTATCTTAAATTCGTGGGGAAAGGTTAAAAGCTTAGTGTGACCCCGCTCAGACTACTACTTTATCAGACGTCAGATGTGGTCAAGAACTTAATCAACCCATCACGTCCTCCCGGCAAAAATGGTAACATACTCGCAAATTCGTAAACCCAACCCAAATTTGAAGGAACAACTGTATGCGACTGATTGTAGATGACGCGAAACGGAGCTAGGCGAGAATTATTGCTGCACCTAAGTTCCAAACCATTTACTTGGCCTCTCGCCACATTAACCAGAGTGCGGGGCACCCTTTACCAGGATCAATCTTTTCAACAACCTCAAAACCAAATTGATTGTAAAATGGTATATTGCTCTCTTTGCTACTTTCCAGGTAGGCAGGCTTCCGTTCTGAATCTGCCTGCTCCAAGCCCACCTGCATGAGCTTTGTGCCAATTCCCTGACCCTGTAGCGCGGGACGAACGCCGATGGCAAACAAGAAATAGTGGGGCTCTGTGGGCTTTTTATCAGCTAAAGCATCATCAACACCCATGCCACGTAGCGGCGTATAAAGCCCGCCGTGCCAAATCATAGAGGCGGCTATATCAACACTGTTCCACACAGGAATAAATTTCTTTACGCCCGGTGGCAGCCACAATGTACCGCCACTGCCATCTTCCATGACGTGCCCGTACCCTTTCTGCAGGTACAATTTTTTAGCCACCATCCTGTAAAAGTTAGCAATACTCGTCTGGCTTCTAAATATCCACTGATTGACCGGGTCATCGGCAAAGCTGTCGCCGATGATGTCTCCAATTAAATGATGTTCCCCAACCGACAAGTTCCTGAGTTCTGTCATAATCATGCGACTCCAAATGGCTCATCTATGAAATGTGTGCGAATTGGCAAGTAAGTGACAGTCACTTTTGAAGTGACTGTCACATTGATGCACACTTTTTACCTATGATCCTTCCAACATAAATTTACGGAAAAATGCAAAACAGTGAATTGTGTGCCGCAGTTTAACCCACTCAGCAACAATAAACCATCGCGTCCTCCCGGCAAAAGTGGTAACATACGCGCAAATTCGTAAACCCAACCCAAACTTGAAGGAACAACCGTATGCGACTGATTGTAGATGAACGGCCGCTCCCCTACGAACCCGGTGACTCTCTGCTGATCGCCATGCTGCGGGCAGGCATTCAGCCGACGGGAGGTGGTTGTTTGTGTCTGGGCGGCGACTGCAACAACTGCCTGGCCACGGTGGATGGCGTGAGCTATGTGCGTACCTGCCAAACGGCCGCCAAACCCGGCACAGTCATACAGCGTCATCATCTGCAAAAGTACCCGCCGCTGCCAGAGGAAGATCGCGCCAAACCCGCTGTGCCAGCCCGCAATCTGTTTTGCGATGTGGTTGTCATCGGCGGGGGCGCGTCAGGGCAGGCGGCTTCTGCCTCGGCCGCAGCCGCTGGCAAGCGCGTGATTGTGCTGGAAGCGGCCAACGGGCAGGAAGCCATTGGCATTTACGCCGGGCCACTGGTGGTGGCTCGCGCCGAGACGGAAACGCTGCATGTTCACGCCCACGACGAAATCATCGTGGCCACGGGCGCGGCAGAGATCATGCCCATCGTGCCAGGGTCTGACCTGGCAGGCTTGCTCACCAGCCGCGCCGCCGAGAAGCTGGCGCAGGCAGGTCTCGATTTGGGGCGCGTGGTGGCCGTTGGTACACCGCCCACGGGCATCGCGTGCGAGGTGGCAGTCGGTGAGCTGCTGCGCTTTGAGGGAACAAACGGCCGTCTCCACACCGTCATCACCCAAACCGAAGACGGGCAAGAACACAGGTATGAATGCGATACGGCCGTTCTCGGACTCGGCCTGCATCCCCGCAATGCCCTGCTGCGGATGGGACACGATTTGCCCGTGCGCGCCGTCGGCGATGCCGCCCGCAACTCCGACATCCCCACCTGCCCCAGCGAGGGGATGGTTTGCCCCTGTGAAGGCGTCTCCGTCGCTGCTTTAGAAGCGGTTTGGGAGCAGGGCTTCCACGAGATGGAGCTGGTCAAGCGGGCCACGCTGGCCGGAACCGGCACCTGCCAGGGGTCGGTTTGCCTGCCATATTTACGCAGTTTTTTGCTGAAAAAGGGGAAAACGCTCCAACCATCGTTCACGGCGCGCCCCGTCTCCCGGCAGCTCACCATCGGCGAGGTGTCGGCGGGCGCACACCATCACGCCATGGCCCGCACCGCGCTGGACGCAGAACATCGTCGCCTGGGGGCGCAGATGGAGCGCAGCGGCGGCTGGTGGCGACCCTGGACTTACGGCGACCCGGACGGCGAATATTGGGCCGTGCGCGAAGCGGTCTCCATCATGGACGTAAGCACGCTGGGCAAGATGATCATCTCCGGCCCCGATGCGCTGCCATTTTTAGAGCGGATGTACCCCACGAAGGTTGCCACGATTAAGGACGGCCGTTCCCGCTACGCCCTCCTGCTCAATGAACGGGGCTACGTCTTCGACGACGGCATGATTTGCAAAGAGAGCGACACGCGCTACACGCTTACCTTCACCAGCGGAGGCGTGAGTCATTCGGAGATGTGGCTGCGCGATTGGGCAGCCAGTTGGGGGATGGACGTGCGCATCTTGCACCAAACCATGTCTTTGGGCGCAATTAACGTGACGGGGCCACTGGCCAAAAAGCTGCTGGCAAAAGCGGGGCTAGAAAATCCACCCGGCTGGCTAGGCCACCGAAAAGCAGAGGTAGCTGGCGTGCCTTGCCAGATTTTCCGTCTTAGCTTTACGGGCGAGCTGTCTTACGAACTGCACCATCCCGCCGAACAGTCGGTGGCGCTATGGCGCACGCTGCTGGAACTGGGGCAAGAATTTGGCATACGGCCGCACGGCCTGGAAACGCTCCTCCGCCTGCGCCTGGAAAAAGGACACATCATCGTCGGGCAAGACACCGATTTTGACTCGACGGCGCGGCGTATCCACCACAATTGGGCGGTGAAGCTGGACAAGCCCGAATTCATTGGCCGCCATGCCGTAGGCCGCACCAACAAAATTGAGCTAGATAAAATGCTGGTGGGTCTGGAGATGCCAGACGGCCCCGCTCCCATCGAGGGCGCGGTGATGTGGCACGAGGGCGACTTTGCCGGGCATGTGACCTCCAGCACCTACTCCCCCGTGCTGGGCAAGGTGGTGATGCTGGGGTGGCTTTACTATTTTGATGGCATTTTACCAGAAGAGGTGACGATAGACGGCCGTCCCGCCCGCCGCGTTCCCGTTCCCTTTTACGACAAGGAGGCCACCCGTGCCAGAGCTTAAACGCATCGCCGCCACGCGCATCGTGGCCACACCCCACGCGCTAGACAGTGCCGATATTCCGCAAAGCTCTCTGGCGCTCCGCTTTGCCGCCGACGAGCTATTTATCACCCCACCGCTGCAAGATGAGACGATTATCACGGCGCACGATCCACATGCTATTCTCGTCCGCGAGGGGGGCTTTGCTGGCACGTGGCTGCCCGCTGCCGAAGCCGCAGCATTTTTAGCGCATAGCTGTGAGTGGGAAATTCCGAACGGCCGTCCCACATTTGCTCAGGGGGCAATAGCAGGCATCCCCGCCAAGCTGTGGCTGGACGACGACCAGGTGCTGTTCATCGTCCCCGCCCCCTACGCCGCCGAATTCGCCGAACGAATGGAAGCTAATAATGAATGAATTCCAAGAAAAATTAGTCAACTTCAAATGGGTCGAGCCAAAGAAAAGCTACGATGTGATCATCGTTGGCGGCGGTGGGCATGGGCTGGCGACGGCTTACTATTTGGCCACGCGCCACAACATCACCAACGTGGCCGTGCTGGAGCGCAAATATATCGGCGGGGGCAACTCTGGCCGTAACACCACCGTTATCCGCTCCAACTACGGCATCCCGGAAGCCGTGCGCTTTTACCAGCACAGCGTGGAGCTTTACCAAACACTGGAGGCGGAAACCGAGCGGTGGATCATGCACAAGCAGAAGGGCATTTTGTGGATGACGCACAGCGAGACGGGCATCCGTGCCGAAAAAGCCCGCGCCGCCCTTAATACTGCTTTTGGCGCCAAAACAATGTTTGTCACCCCCAAAGAGATTCAGGAAATCGCCCCGGAAGTTGATTTAACGGGCGGCGGCGTGTGGCCCGTAATGGGCGGCTCCTACCATCCCGAAGCGGCTACGGCGCGGCACGATCGCGTCAATTGGGCGTTGGCCGAGGGCGCGATGAAGCGGGGCGTGCATATTCACCAACGAACGGCCGTTACCAATCTCATCAAATCCGGTGACCGCGTTATTGGGGTAGAAACCAACAAAGGCCCCATACACGCCAACATCGTCATGAGTGCAGTTGGTGGGCATGTTACTAGCCTGGCGGCGATGGCTGGGTTGCGTCTGCCCATTCGCACCCATCCACTGCAAGCCTTTGTCACCAACCATTACGAGCGCACCTTCCACCCCATCGTCGCCTCCACCAGCCTGTTGACTTATGTGTCGCAAACCGCCCGGGGCGAAATGCTCATTGGGGCAGAGATTGATCGCCAGCCGAGCTACTCCTACCGTTCTGGCCATCACTTTTTGCAAACGTGCGCCCATCGCGCCATGACCATGCTGCCCTTTTTGCGCCAGCTACGCATCCTGCGCCAATGGACCGGCATCTGCGACATGAGCCCGGATTATTCGCCCATCATGGGCTTCACAGGAGTGGATGGCTTTGTTATCACCACGGGTTGGGGCACCTGGGGCTTCAAGGCCATCCCCGCAGGTGGCGAGCAGATGGCCCAACTCATCGCCACAGGCAAAACGCCAGAACTGATCGCCCCGTTCACGCTAGACCGCTTCGCCAAAGACCGCACCATGGCCGATCGCGGCTCGGCGGGAACGCATTGAGCGAGTAGGTGAGTCTGCAAGTGGCGAGTAGATTCAAAAACTTGCCTACTGGCAAACTCGCCAACTTGCTTACGGAGAAAAAAATGAGCATCCAAATTCCCTGCCCACATTGCGGCGAACGGCCGCTTGAAGAGTTTGCCTACGGTGAGGTGTTCGACGTGCCGAAGAGCATCACTGACCCAGACGAGCGGGATATTGACCGGGCATTTATGCTAAACAACCCAGAAGGCCCGCAGCGCGAGGCGTGGTTCCACACCTATGGCTGCCGCCGCTGGGTCTACCTCCACCGCGACACCTGCACTGACGAAGTGCTATCTGAAAATTAAGTGATTTTGAAATTTTTTTGGGGCACAGAGATTCACGGAGTCAACACGGAGTTACACAGGGAAATTCAAACCCTCTGTGTTCATAAATTAGCAACCTAAAGAAAACGGCCGTTCCACCACTCTATTTTTTACAACAGAGGAGGAGGATGGCAGAACGGCCGTGATCCGCCCTCAACTTCTCAAGGATTCCTCAACCCGATCTAGCCATTCGTGAACCAGCAAATTAAAAACGGCCGCTTGTTCCAGATGGGCGGCGTGTCCGGCGCGATCCAGCGTGATGTAGGTGGCGCGGGGATAGGTTTTAGCCAGATCGCCTGCTTCTTCGTAGCCAATGACGGCATCATGCCTGCCTGTAAAAATCAGCACGGGTTTCTCAAACGGTTCAGGCAGATCGTCTACTGCAAAGGGAAATTTGTAATTTTCGCCAATTCGCGCCAAGGTCACCTGGTCAGCCCTTTGCAGGCCACCCAAAATTTCGCCAAGACGATCTATGACGGCCGTATCATGCGCCACCACCAGCGGCGCAAAGCGGTCTACCAGCGGCTGGGGGTATTGGTTGAAGCGGGCTGTGTCATGGCCAAAGATACGCGGCTCTGGTAGCTGGATATCCTCACCGGGCGTTACCGCTGGCACGAGTAGCATCAGGCCAGCCACCTGCGCCATGCGCTTGTACAAAATGCCCCTGGCAATGTAGCCACCGTAAGAAAAGCCTGCGATGAGAAACGGCCGTTCCCCCACTAAACTGTCCATAAATTGCAGAAGCACGTCCACCACATCGTCGTTGCCCATCAGCCAGCTACCGCCGCTGGTTCGTCCCATCCCCGGCAAATCCACGTAAATGCGCCGATAACCAGTTCGCTCGCTAAAAATTGGCTCAAATGCCCCCACCATCGCCTCATGATCGGTGGGACGGCCGTGCAGCAGCAAAATCGGCACCCCCTCACCCTCCACACGATAATGCAACGACAAATCTTTTAGGTGAAATTTCATTCCTGCCTCCTGCGTAAATCACAATTTCGCGGCTCAATACTCTGTTACAGAAGTTTCTTAAAGATGTCATTCCGAACCCGTTCGGCTTCGCTCAGGGCAGGCTGAAGTGAGGAATCTTTCTACCACACAAAGATGAAAGATTCCTCGTTGCACTCGGAATGACATTTATTGTATTTACTATATACAATTAAAGCAAGTACTAATTTATTCGTTTTTTCCACTACGATAAATTGTATTTTGTGGGCAAGGGAGCTATACTTTGGCACATGAACAAGCGAAAATACAATCAGGTGTGCGCTTTATCGGCCTCGTTAGACCTCATTGGGGAACGCTGGACGCTAATGATTATTCGGGAGCTTATTTTTGGGGAACGACGCTACACTGATATTTTGCGCGGCACGCCGGGGTTGGGAACCAACTTATTAGCACAGCGGTTGAAGGAGCTGGAAGCCGCAAATCTGATTCAACAGCGCAAACTGCCTCCTCCGGCCGCCTCCTCGGTGTATGAATTGACGGAATACGGCCGTCTCAGCCTCATCCCCATCATCCGCGCCCTCACCAATCTGGGCGTGGCGTTCCTACGCTACCCCCCAGACGAAGACCAGTTTGTCCCTGCCAGCTCCACAATGGGCGCATTGAGCAAATTCTTCAAGCGGGAAGCCGTGAGCAGCTACAGTGGCGCGGTTGAGTTCCGCACCCAGCAGGATGTGTTCCACTGTGCCATCGAAAACGGGCAAATGACGGCGCTTGGCTTTGGCAGTTGGCCGCAGGCGGAGCTGGTATTGCTGGCAGAAACGGCCGTTTATATGGGTCTCATCGTCGGCTACATCACCGTCGCAGATGCGTTGGCCAATGAGGAACTACAAATTCAACAAGGCATGGTTGAGCAGGCTACCACTTTTTTCGACCAATTTGCTGCTGAATTTGAGCCGATGTGAATTTCTATTGCGTATTTCGTATTGCGTATCAGCCTTCTACGCAATACGAAATACGCAATATTTTTAGGGTTTCCCCTCCCCTAGCTGCTCAATTTCCCATGACAGGTTACGCACTACGGCCGTATCCCCCCACGCCCGCATTTGCTCCGTAAAGTAAAACGGTGAGCGCGCCAGGAATTTTTGCAGGACGGCCGTTCGCCCCACCATATACGCCTCATCCGGCACAAAACTGTACTCCTGCCGAATCGCTTGAGCATAGGCGTCGTACTGGGCAGGCAGTGCGCTCAAGATAGCTAAATCTGCGTCTAGCATTACCCACACGTCCGGGTTGGCAACGGCCGTTTCGTGTGTTTTTGTCGCTAAAATGAGGTCACGCACTTTGGTCAGCAGCGCGTCTGGCACGCCCAGTGGTGGCAAAACGCGTTCGGCGTAAGCGGCACTTTCCGCTTCATTGTCGCTGCGGCGCGGGTCGTACACCACATCATGAAACCAGATGGCAAGCTGAACGGCCGTAAAATCCCCAGCCAAATCCTGCAACTGCGTCGCCACATCTAGCGCGTGTTCGATGTGCTGAAGGTTGTGGTAAAAACGTCCGTCTGCCCCATATGCCGCCGCCAAACCGAGCCAAACTTCCTCAGCAGCAGCTTCAATTCCCAAACCTTGAGCGAACGCCAACCAGCGCGATTTCATCCCTCCGCGTCCTCTGCGGTAAAAAATTACGCGCCGCGCGCGGCCTTTGCTTGGGCAATCACATCTTCAATTTGTGGCAGATGCCCTTGCTCATGCGCCAACCCAAGAATGTAACGGCCGTACGCATCAATCTCGCCCACCGACGCCCAGGGCGTTACCTTGTTGTCCAAATACGGTTCATCTGGCCACATATCCAGGCTGGCCAGCCGCATCCGGCGGCTTTCTTCTAGTCGTTGGCGGCATTGTGCGATGGTTTTCACGGTTTCCCAGGGGACTTCACTGCGGGAACGGCCGTCTCTAACCACCCCCCGCGCCATCTCTGCCGCCAACGCTGCCCCCTCTTCCGAAGAAGCCGTGACATGCACAACCAGATGCCCCAAATTCCAGGCCAAATCGGTGTCTGCCTTGTCCTCAGCATAGGGATCGTCGGCATTAGAGTCAATCGGCTCAAAAACCACATCCGCATCCGTGCAATCTGCCAGCAAACCAAGCTGGTAATCAATAATTTCATTTGTCAACGCGCGCAAATCGGCCACCGTTAAATCAGCCGCCAACTCCGCGTAACTCACCTCTTTATTCCGAACTGGGGTAAAATCTAGCATCAATTCATATCCTTTGTCTTCAAGTTTCCAAAAAAACATGCGATTTCTTGAAGAAATCGCATGTTCAAATTGTACCACTCAACCTATTCCTAAACGTAGGGAAAGCTACAAAATCCTTATTGACAGCTCACGTTATCCACAAATTGCCAGGTGTCTGGGTTGTTAGAGCCACCACCCTCTGGCCAAACGGCTATATCGCCAATGAACAACACTTGCGACATCATCCCAAAGGGATTGCCCAATGAGCCCATTTCTGCCGAAGCATCAATTTGCAGTTCGACAACCCATTGGCCAGTCTGCTCACCAATTTCGGCCGTCCAGTTGCTGCTGCTGTAATTGGTGTCCCAAGCGTTGCCATCGCTGTTAGAGCCAATGCCAGCCTGCACCTGTGCCGTACCGTCTCGCACCACAAAGAAGAAGCGATCGGCCGTATCCGGATCACCTTGGTTTCCCGTCGTGTCAAAGTAGAGACGCATAGCGTCCGACTGATCCACAGTCGGATCGTTAATGAGGAATGCCAAATAGAGATTTGTGGCATCCCGGGTAAAGTAAACCTGCACCAAATCACTGCTGTTGTCGGGCGGGAAGAACTCAATAAGCGGGGTACTTGTCCATTCGGCAGGATTAAAGATGCCGTCAATGGTTGGTGGCGTAACAATGCAGCTTAGTTGCGGGTTCGGCAGCGGCGTGTTGGTGGCCGTGGGGGTAATTGTGGGCGTGTTGGTGGCCGTCGGCGATTGCGTTGGCGTGGGTGAACTGGTTGGCGTTGCCGTGTTGGTGGGTGTAGACGACGGTGGCGGTGTGTTCGTCAGCGTGGGGGTGTGGGTAGATGTTGGCGTTGTGGAGGGCTGCGGCGTGTTGGAAGGCGTAAACGTAACGGTTGGGGTGGACGGGGTCGCAGTAGCAGATGGTGTCTCTGTCACGATAGGTGTTGCTAATGGATCCGTATTCAGGATGGTTTCAACACCATCTAGAACCCCATCTCCATCTGTATCTGGATTTTTAGGATCTGTCCCTAAATCAATCTCTTCACCATCTAAAAGCCCATCAGAATCTGTATCAGGCTGAAGCGGCTCGGTTCCATATGTTAGAGACTCATCTCCATCGTTAAGGCCATCCCCGTCGGTGTCGGGATTGTTCGGGTCTGTTTGCACGATGTTGATTTCTTGAGCATTGCTCAACCCATCTCCATCGGCATCCCCTTCAATGGCAGCCGTGGCGGCGATGGCCGTCACTGTTTGGAAATTGTTACCAGCAACGGCCGTTTCCGTCCCTGCCACATCCACAGTCACCGTTGCCGTCGCGCCACTCGTGCGTCCAAAAAAGCCATTGTCGCCAAAAACCAATGCCAAAAAGCCAATGAAGCAAGCAAACGTCACGATGAAAATAAAGGCGTACATCAGCCAAGGCGGAATGGTAGACCCCGCCTGCGCTTCGCCAGACATCGTTTGCCGTCCACCAGCGGCCGAAGCCACTGCCACTTCAAAAGGATGCAGTTCACCACTGCCCAGCCAGCTAGCCCGTTCTGCCTCTAGTGCCAGCTCCACATTGGCCACCTGCCCTGGTTGCAGCCGAATGCGGCCACGCTCTCCTTTAAAGCGCAAGCTGCTCTGCCGATCCCGTGCCACCACGCTGAAATCGCCCGGCGCATTGCCCGTGTTGTGCACCGACACCGTCACGCTACCCGGCAATCGCACCTGGTTTGGCTGCATGTTGGCTTCAAAAGCCACAAATGTGCCAATGATAAGTGAGGCAGATGTGCCGGTCTTCACAGTGGGATGCTGCTGAGAAACCAGCTCAATGCGGAACCGCTGCCGTCCAGTGGGGGTGCTGCGGTGCTTGGGCGGCCGTATGGTAATGTCAAGCTGAATCGTCTCGCCGGCTGGCAAATCACGGAACTCGCCCGGCGGCATCGCCCAATTGCCCGGCAATCCTTGAACGCGCACGCTCACCCGGTCATCCACCGGGCTGCGGTTGACCACTTCCACCTTAAACTGCACCTGCTGGCCTGGGTCCACCGTAATTTGGTCGGTGGGTAAGAAAAGCCCCAGCGGTTCGGCAGTGGCAATTTGGGTGGGGGTCATTTGCGGGGTCGTGCCGCCGAGGGACGGCCGTTCCTGCTGATACGTTGGCGCCTCTTGCTCAAAAACGGCAATCTCTGGCCCTTGCAGCGTGAGCTCATACGGCCCAATGCGAATGCGCGAACCGGGCGCAACCGGCGTGGGATCTTCGGCCCGTAGGCGACGATCATTCAAAAAGGTGCCGTTGATGCCGCCCAAATCCACTAGTTCCCAACCCAGTGCCGTGGCTTGCAGCCGTGAATGGTGGCGCGAAACGCCCTCAGCGGGCAGTACAATCTCGTTATCGGCGTGGCGACCCAGCGTAATGACCGATTGCGTTAGCGGTACGGTGCTGGCGGGATGCCCCGGCGTGTTGATAATAAGTTCATGCCCCGGCGGAGGCTCGGCCACGCGCTCCAAAATGTTCATCTCTTCACGCAACATCACCTGCGTGGGCGCACCTTCCAGAGCCACCATCGCGCTACGCAAACCATCGGCCATCTCGGCCCCATCAGCGTACCGATCATCTGGCTCTTTGGCTAGCGAACGCACCAAAATGGTATCAATGATGGCCGGAATATCGCTGCGGATTTCGCGGGCGGGAGTGGGCATTTCGCCACGAGAATGCACGGCAATAGCATCTGACAAGGTTTTGAATTCAAACGGCAGGCGATTGGTGAATAGTTCGTACAACACCACACCGAGCCCGTACAAATCGGCACGGCCGTCTAATGGGTCTCCCTTGCACTGCTCTGGGGACATATAGGTAGGCGTGCCTAAAGTGGTGCCGCTTTGGGTCAGTCGAGAGCCTTCTTGCAGCTTCACCAGGCCAAAGTCGGTGAGCAGGGCGCGGAATGGCTGTTCGTCTGGCTCGTCGGGGCGGTTGAGCCGCTTGAGCATGATGTTGCCCGGCTTGATGTCTCGATGCACAATGCCACGCCGGTAAGCGTAGTCGAGGGCTTCGGCAATTTGGGCACCAATTTGCAGGCTTTGGGCCAGCGGCAAAAATTTACGCATCCGCTGCAGCCGCCGCAAATGGTCACGCAAGCTGCCGCCGTTCACAAATTCCATGGCGATGAACAGACCTTCGGGGGAGTCGCCAAAGTCGTAAATTTGCACAACGGAGGGATGGTCTAGCTGGGCAGCAGTGCGGGCTTCTTGGATAAGGCGTTTGCGGAACTCTTCTTGCCGGGCAAAGTGGGCGTGCATCAGCTTAAGTGCCACCTGGCGATCCAGGTTCACATCATAGGCGCGGTAAACGGTGCCCATGCCGCCATCGCCAAGCAAGGATTCTAGCCGGTAACGGCCGTTTATTGTGTGACCGATCAGCGTGTTAGACATCTTCCCTCCACCTGCAAAATGGCGCGTGCAGTCCGCACAAATAACGCTACGTCAGCTTCCTGAATCCAGTAATGTGTCACGGCTCGAAAACGACGGGAATAGCCATCAGACAGCCAAATATTGGCCTCGTCGCGCAGCCGCCGAACAAACTGTTTTGGAGTCACAGGGGCCGATTCGGCCAGCTCAAAATAGAGCATATTGGTCTTGACCAGCTCTGGTTGCACAATCAGGCTGGGCATTTCTGCCAGCCTCTCAGCCAGCATTTTGGCGTGAGCATGGTCATCAGCCAGTCGCTCTACCATCTCGGTGAGGGCCACAATGCCCGCAGCCGCCATCACGCCAGCCTGCCGCATCGCCCCGCCCACCAGCTTGCGAGCACGGCGGGCCTGTTGAATGAATTCTGCCGAGCCGCACAGCACGGAGCCAACCGGGGCGCACAGCCCTTTGCTCAAACAAAAGGTAACAGAATCAACGTGCTGGGTAATTTCTTTGGGATTCAGGTTTAGCGCAACGGCCGCATTAAACAAACGTGCCCCGTCCATGTGCACAATCAACCCGTTTTGGTCTGCAATGTGGCGAATTTGCTGGAAATAGTCCGGTTCGATGGGATAGCCGCCTTTGGCTCCGTAGCTATTTTCTACCAAAATGAGGCGATTGTTGGGGTAGTGGGGGTCATCAGGGTAAACGGCCGCTTCGACAGCTGCTAAATCCATACGGCCGTACAGATCAGTCGGCAGCGGGTTCGGCACGATGCCGCCCAGCACCGCCATGCCACCCGCTTCGGCGCGAAAGGTGTGAGAATCGTTGCCCACAGTGGCGCCGTCGCCGCGACGGCCGTGTGCCAAAATAGCCGCTAGATTGCCCATCGTGCCGCTGGCCACAAATAGCCCGGCTTCCTTACCTACCATCTCAGCAGCTAACGCTTCCAGCTTGTTGACGGTAGGGTCTTCGCCATACACATCATCCCCGATAGGCGCATTGGCCATCGCTTGGCGCATGGCTGGGGTGGGCCAGCTAACCGTGTCGGAGCGAAAGTCAATCCTGTCCATGCGTGAAGTTTACGTAATATTGCAATTTTAGCAAACAGCAGACGAGTTGTGGCAAGAAAAAACGGCCGCTTCCCAAATGTGTAGAAAACGGCCGTCAGCAAACTTTCGGCAGCAGCGGCTAAAGGTTAATCGCCAGAAGCTGTCGCTTGACTCGAAATACGTTGGTTCCGCACGCGACCCGTAAACAAGCCAACCAATCGCATAATGAGCCAAATAATCCCCGCCAGCACAAAGACTAGCAAATATTCTACAACCGGAATCCGTATGATCTCACTCACATTAGCCCACCCCCGGCTGCTGTAAACAATCACAACTCCTGCAATGTATGCCGCAATAAATCCCCAGCGCCAATACTTGTTGAAGCCCAAGCCATACATTTGCGTTACCACAAATAATGCGGCAAAACCAAAGAAAAACATGGGCCATATCGTGTTGGTTTGCACGGCAACAAGCGTTCCGTGTACCAAAACAGAAAATTCCAGCATAAATGTCCACCATTTATTCAGGTGTGCACGAGTGAACATCAAGCTACCCTGCACCATCAGAAAAAAGGTGTAAATAAAGCCTAATAAGTGACCCAGCGTAGATTCCATGGGGTGGTACCAAAAGGTGTAAATGACCGCCCAAGTAAAAATATAACCATGATACTTTCTGGCAACACGAGCAGATTCCTTAAGAAAACCAATTTTCTTACCAAAGAAAAGACCTCGGCGTTGGTTTTCCATTAGCAAAACCATGACGAGCATCAGAATAACCGACCCTTGAGAGCTTACTATGGATACGTCTTGTGCTAAACCATCATAGAAGAAAATAGTCTGAAACAGATGTACCATAATGAAAAGAGCGTTTACACCTAGTGCTATCACGTTAAAACCGTGAAGGCCACTTGTGTATTTTGCTTTGTTCTTTTGAGCGTAGTAGATGAGTCCCCACATAGCTACCTGATGCAGCAAATAGCCCCCCCAGGCGGTTGCGCGTGTCCAAAAGGTCGGCTCAGGGAGCTTCCAATAATAATGTTCAAACCCTGTATCTGGTAGAAAATCTACTTGGGGCAAAGCACCACGTAACAGCCAGATTAGGCCAGTAAATAGGAAGCTAAAAATGACCCCAGCCCATAAGGCTTTGGAACTAGTCATCACTTTAGTTTCAGTTGTTTTTTTATTTGATTGTACGTTTGTAGTCACAAACTTGCTCCTTACCAAGTGAACAATTGCTTTCGTTTGTTTTGGTATTGTCAATATATTACAATACTGTCTATGTTTTGTAAAGCAATTGGCACAAAAAGAGTGTAGAAAACCAGAAGTTCAACTTTTGTTAAAAGTTGAACTTCTTCAGTGATGCTGTGGTAGACACAAATACTGTTTACAGTTTTAGGGGAATGCCCGGCTGCTGGAATAAGTCGTGCGGGGCAGAAGCTGGCACTAAAAGGCGCAGCGCACCCGGCTTGAGGGTGCAAGTAATGGGCGTATAGCCACTCGGTTCACCATCAGTTTGGCAAGGCATGGTAGGCGTGGTGTGAATGGTGATGGAACGGCCGTACACCATTTCCATCCCCGGATAATCCCGCCGCCCAGCCTTCATCAGTGCCCCATACTGAAACATTTTGTAAATGCGCTCCCCCTGGAAGAGCCACACTTCAAATAAACCATCATCCAGCTTGGCCTGTGGACTCAAGGTGATACCTCCACCTGCATACAGGCGACAGTTGCTAACCAGCGCCAACAAATAATGATCTTTGAAGAGACGGCCGTCTATCTCCACCCTGGCTTCTACGGCAGGCACTTTGCGGCTGAGGGCAATGCCTTGCAGCATGTAGCCCACCCGCCCTAGCTTTTTGGACCATTTGGGGCGCGGCTCGATATGTTCCACCAAATAGCCATCTGCCCCCGCCCCGGACCACAACAGCCAGTAACGGCCGTTTCCCTTGCCGTTGGTTGTGTAGCCTAGATCCATGCGGTGAATACGGCCGTTTAGCAATAAGCTGGCTCCCTTGAGCAACTGATGCCGCCCCCGAAACAGCGGCAGTGGCATATTTAGCTCCCGCGCAAAGGAGTTGGCCGTTCCTACCGGCAATGGTGCCATCGCCGTGTCTGTACCGGCTAACCCATTGGCAACCTCCCCCAGAGTGCCGTCGCCACCCGCAGCAAAAACGAGCTGCTCACCAGCGGCAGCGGCTTGTTGGGCTAATTCAGTTGCGTGTCCGGGGGCTTGGGTTGGCTGGATGTTGACGCGCCAGCCACGCGCCTGCCACAGGTCAGCGACCAAGGCCATCGGCGCTGCTAAATTGGCGGGCCCAGCTAGAGGATTGTATATCAGGGTCGCTTGCGCCGGTCTCTTCACACTTCAGCCAGTAGTAAAATAATTTTTCCGCCAATACGTTCGGCGGCGTATCGGTTGTATCTAAAATAAGATGCTCACCCACCACAGGTTCCTGAGCTTCTACCATCCATTTATACACAGACCAATCCGCATCTGACAAATCGGATTCTCGCCGCTGGCCGCTGTTCCGCCGAAAAAGCCGCTCCCGGATAGTTTCCTGCGCCGCCTGCACGTAGCAAACAGCCACCGGTGCCCCAGCCCGATTGCCGATCTTCAGCAAATGTTCACGGCGGGCCGCCAGATAGTTGGAGCCGTCAAAAATGACCCGCTGCCCTTCGCGCAGACGAGACTCGATAATGGCGTAACAGACTTCATAAACAAGCATCATCTCAGCGGCCGTATAGGTTGGCTGATTGCGTAAATGGAGGCGGATACCGTCTGTGCTTACCACAACAAAGGGCATAAATTGAGCCAACCCCTCAACCACAGATGATTTTCCGGTGCCGGGCAAGCCAACCATCATCAACAAGCTGCCGCCATCCCGCACAAAGGGAGACTCAGGTAATAAATCGTCAATATCGCTTACGATGCTGTGTAAATACATGAAGGTTATAGACAGAACTGCTTAGAATAAAGAAGTGTGATTTTTCTGTAATTCGCTACATTATAAAGCTTTTTGTGGGTAGCTAAACGATGCCTCAATAGTGAATTGCAACTATTAAGATGATTATTACAGTTATAGAAGCGGGTCTTCATCTTCGACAGCCGAAACAAAATTGGCAATTTCCTGGGCAAGTTGTGCCGGATCGTCTTGTTTTTGTTGAATTTGCGCCTGGGTGAGGTCAATACGGCCGTTCTTACAAAATACTACCAGCGGCAGCACATACTGCACCCCCCGTTCACGGATGGTGTAGTTGCGCTCCGCCTGGATGCCCTTCTCTTTAAGTGTTGCGTACAGCCGATCTACATACGGCTCACCATCTACAAACAGATCATTTATTTCAGTCGCATCCTGAAATCTATCCCAGGTACTGTGCAAAAAAGTAATCCGACGCCAGCGCAAGCTGACGATGGGCTGCGGCAACTTTTGCAACGGCCCAAGCTGCACTTTGTAATACATCTCTTGCGCGCGCGGATGGTCTGGCTGATCTGGAAAGAGCGCCAGGCGCGTGGTTAGCTCGTTGCCAAGCTGCGGCGCAAAATAATGGATGGCCCACTTTTCCTGCCCAAACCGCCGTCCAAAGTAAAAAGCAAAATATTCCGCATGAAGCCCTTTAGGTGCGTGCTTCTGAGGAATTCGATACCATCCGCTGGTTTGTATAATTTCAAAGTCTGCTGACTGTGGCACATACACAACCAAGACGTGATCTTCTGGATACATAAGCCTGAACTCTACGAGTTGACGTGACACAAGTTTAGTAGAGAAAGTTGAATTTTGCCAAAGCAGGCTAAAGTTCCCGTAGCCAAAACGTTGAGGCAACATAGTTGCACTAAATTAGAGGCATGGCAAAATCAGGCGCATGAACAGTGTGCAAAATCCGCAACGCGCCCGATGGCTTACCTTGTTCTGGCTCCTTTTGGGGTTTGTCGCCCTCCTGTCGGTGGGGGGCTTGCAGCTACGGCACAATTTTCTTACGCGGGGGCTAACTGCTGATCTGCCAGAGCCTATTAACTACGGCGGCGTGCAGCCTGGCCTGAATGTTTACCTGAACCAGTACGACGATGCGGCTCTGGCCGAAAATCTGCAGCAAATTTCTGATTTGGGCATCCAGTTTGTGAAGCAGCCTTTTTATTTCAGCGAGGATTTTGATTGGGAGAAAGCGGATCGGTTAGTTACGGCCGTTTCCCAACACAACCTCACCCTCGTCCCCCTGCTAGACGGCAACCCCGCTGCTGATTTTGCACCGATGGAAACGGCCGTTTTCGCCCAGTTTGCCAACGAATTTGCCCAGCGTTACGGTGACGCCATCCAGTTCTACATCATCTGGGATGAACCTAATCTGGCCAGCCACTGGGGCAATCAGCCACCCAATCCCGACGACTATGGCGCACTCCTGAGCGCCGCTGCCAACGCCATCCGCAGCGCGGACAGCGACGCCGTGATTGTGGCTGCGCCGCTGGCTCCCACCACAGAAACCGGCCCCAACAACCTAGCCGACCACCTTTTCTTGCAACAGCTATACGAAACGGGCGTGGCCGACGCTTTTGACATTGTCGCTGCCAAGCCCTACGGCTTCGACAGTTCGCCAGATGATCGCACTGTGAATAATGAGACACTAAACTTCAGCCGGGTCATTTTGCTGCGGGAGGTGATGACACGCAACGGCGACGGCCGTAAAGCAATTTGGGCAGGCAATTGGGGCTGGAACAGCCTGCCTGCCGCTTGGCCGGGCAATCCTTCCATCTGGGGAGACGTGAGTGCGGCGCAGCAGGCAGATTACACCATCGCCGCCCTGGAACGCGCCCGCCTGGAGTGGCCCTGGCTGGGCGTTGCCTTTTTAGAAAATTGGCAGCCAGATGCCCCAGCCGATGATCCAATTTGGGGCTTTAGCGTGGCTGGGTCAGAAACGGCCGTTGCCCTGCAAAACCACCTCAACACCCAAAACCCAGCGGTTGCCCAGCCCGGCTTCCACCTTGCCCAACCGAACCATCCTGCCCAAATTTACGAAGGCAACTGGGAATTCTCGCCCGAATTTGGTGCAGACATTGGCCAGCAGCCAGACGGTGTGCTGCTGGGCGACAAAGTGACCTTTACCTTTTACGGCACCGATTTGGGGCTGCGAGTGCGCCGCGCCAACTTTCGCGCCCGCTTCTACATCACCATAGATGGACAACCCGCTAACGCCCTGCCCCGCGACGAAAACGGCGCGATGCTCATCCTCACCTCAGCGGTAAAAAGCGACGACTACATCGCCACCGAATGGGTTGCCCGCAACCTGCCGCCCGGCGTACATACTGCCGAAATTGTCGCCTCGCGTGGCTGGGACCAGTGGGCGCTGAACGGTTTCAGCGTGGGCTACCAGCCCGCGGATGCCTGGTATCGCTGGGGAATGGGGATTTTGCTGGGTACGGCCGTTCTCTCATTCATACTGGCTATACGAATTGGATGGCGGGCAGGTTGGCCCGCCTGGTTTCGCCGCCAGCGAGAGCGATTTACCGCTTTGAATGCAAGCTGGCAATTGGGAGTAACGGCCGTTACTGCCGCCCTCGTTTTGCTGGCAGGCTGGTTTACTTGGGCCGAGCAGATGGGCGGCCTCTACCGCCGCCTGGGAGATGGCAGCCAACTGGCCCTAACTGCGGCCGTCGCCTCCATTTATTACGTCACGCCAACATTTTTTATTTACACCACCGCCCTTGTTGTTTTATTCGTACTGCTCTACTGGCGACCTGTTTGGGGATTGGTGCTCATCGCCTTTTGCTTCCCGTTCTACGTGCCACCCCTGCCCAAACCCATCCTCAACTACCGCTTTTCACCGATTGAGGTGTTCACCCTCGTCACCTTCGCCGCCTACGCCTTCAACCGCTTCACCACTTACCTGCAACGCTTCAAACAACACAACCGTTTACCAATTACTGATTACCGAATACTGATCACTGATTACGGCGTCATCGCACTCACAACCATTGCTACCGCCACCCTCTTCTTCACCAACCGCCTGGACGTCGCCAGCAACGAATGGCGCGTGGTCATTTTGGAACCGGCCCTGTTTTACTGGGTGCTGCGCGGAACCAGGCCCAAAGCCAGCGAAATGTGGCGCATCCTGGATGGCTTTGTGCTGGGTGGGTTGGTCGTTGCCGCATATGGCCTGTGGCAAATCGGGTTTGCCCGCGACCAGCTCATCACCGCCGAGGGTGGCCTGCTGCGCCTGAAATCTATCTATGGCTCGCCCAACAATGTCGCGCTTTACCTGGGGCGACTTGTGCCGCTGTTGGGCGCGATGACGCTGCTCGGCAGTAAGCAGGTTCACGGCAAAAGGTGGTGGCTCTATACGGCCGTTCTCATCCCCACCCTGCTGGCCTTTTTGCTCACCTTCAGCAAGGGTGGCTTATTCTTGGGGCTGCCCGCCGCATTTGTGGTTATTTTTTGGCAATGGCAGCGGGTGAATGGCCGTAAAACCTGGCCGTGGCTGCTGGCTTTTGGGGCAACGGGGGTCGCCGGGCTGCTAGCCATCGAGCAAATTCCCGCGTTGGCTGGCCGCCTCAGCCTCACCGGGGAAACAGGCGTCTTTCGCCTAAGCCTGTGGCAAGCCAGCCTCAACATAATCGCTGACCACCCCTGGTTTGGCGTGGGATTAGACAATTTCCTGTATGAATATCGTGGCCGCTACATTTTAGAGTCCGCCTGGCGCGACCCCAATCTGAGCCATCCGCACAACCTCTTTCTGGATTTTGCTACGCGCCTTGGCCTGCCGGGGCTGCTCATTGGGCTGTGGCTTATTGGCACGTTGGCGCGGGTGCTGTGGCAACTGCGCCCGCGCATCTCGGGAGAGTGGCTGCCAGTGGTTGTTGGCCTAGCTGCCGCTTTAGCAGACATGGTATTTCACGGGCTGGTAGATCACAGTTTCTTCCTGGTAGATTTGGCCTTTGCCTTTTATTTGCTGCTGGGAACGGCCGTTTGGCTGCAAGAAAATGCCTTTAGAGACCCATCCGGTTTTCAAGAGTAAACATCTCCATCTCGAATAAACCTGACAGGTCTGCAATTCGAGGAAAATTAGCGTAACTTCCCCAAATGAGCGGTGTTTTTTACTGTGGCACGGGCAGCCTGCTAAACGGCAAGTTCCAAGCGGTAATTGCTTGACAATTCGTGGTGAAAATCTACAATTGCCCCGCCAAATAAAATTGAAACTTTAACCTTGAAGGAGATTAGGATGAGCGATACCCAAGCACAGGTAACCGATATTATTGTTGATTTGTTAGGCGTTGAGGAAGATCAGATTGTTCCAGCAGCACGTTTTCGGGAAGATTTGGAAGCGGATTCGTTGGATTTGGTTGAGCTAATCATGGCTTTTGAAGAAAAGTTTGACGGTGAAATTTCGGACGAAGAAGCACAGAAAATCACCACCGTTGGGGAAGCTGTGAGCTACATTGACACGCACATGCGTGCATAAAAACGTTATTGAGTAATTAGGTAATTGAATTACCTAATTACAAATCTTCCAAGCACCTCACCAACTACCGCATGTTGGGGGTGCTTTTTTTTGCCAGTTGCCAAGCTGCCAGCAGCGTAACGGCCGTATGCCCCACCAAATTGAGCCAAAAGCCAGGGCCGTACCCTAGCTGCAAGCGCATTAGGTCGCTGGCAAACGGCCGTACTTCCAAATAAATCAGCGTCGGCAAAATGAGGCCGACCAAGCCAGCGACAGCTATCACCCCCCAGCGAATCTGGGATAGGTACGGCCGTTTCTGCCCACCAATCAGCGTGAGCAAACCAGCAACCAACATGACTAGGCCAATTCCCGCTATGCGCGACAAATATTCGCTTTGGCTTGGCCCGGTTAAATCTTCCAACGCTGGGAAAGCCAGCAGGCTCACCGCCACGGCTACACCACGAAAGAGCCAGGTTTGGGTACGGCCGTTTGCCCATCCCACCGTAAAAAAAAGCAGGCACAGAGCTAAAGTGATTGGCGGCAAATAAAACCAGTTGCGCTTAACGCCCAGACCCAAAAATTTAGTCCACTCCCCCATCTCAAGCCCCCAAAATTGCAGCCCGGCCGCTGGCCCCGGCAGCCACACCAAAAAGTAGCCCACCAAAATAATGGTAAAGCTGAGCAGAAACAATGTTTGCGTTTTGGGTTTCGTCATGGGAAATGCTTTTTGTGGAAATTTAGCCCTCTCCAACTCTCCCGCTGGGAGAGGGGGTTAATCTTTGAATACGGCCGTCAACACTCCATCCTCTTCTGCTTGATTGGCAAAAAACTGGGCAAGCTCCGGGCTCTGCCGCTGGCGCAACGCCAACAAAGCCACCGCCTGCACATCCTCTGGCAGCGTCTCTTCTCGCTCATCGGCGGCAGCGTGGGCACGGGCTGCCTCAAACAATGTGATTTCGGCTCGGTTTGAATCAATTGCCAGCTTTTCTACCAACGCCAAACCCAGTTCACGCGCAGCGTCGCTCACCGTGACGGTGGGTAAGCGATCCCGTGCCTGCTGGATTTCTTCTGCCAAAGCCAGCGTGCCATCTGCAAAACTGGCGGCAAACAGTTCTGGCTGTCGCTTGTAGGCCATGGCTCGTTCGTAAGCCTGGTAACGTAGTGCAAGGTCATCCAAGCCACGCACCACTGCCCGCAAACCAAAGCGATCCATCAGCTGCGGCCGTAGTCGCCCTTCTTCCGGGTTCATCGAGCCAATGAGCATCAGCCGCGCATTGTAGGTCATCTTCAGCGGGCCACGCCGCACGGTGTAATGCCCCTGTGCCGCGGCGTCTAAAATGGCGTCCGTAATCGCGTCATCAAGCAAATTTACTTCATCCATGTACAAAATGTGCCGATCTGCATGGCCCAAAATGCCGCGCTCTAACCGCACCCGATTTTGCTCCAGCGCCACCCGCTCGTTGATGCCGCCAACCACATCATCCAGCCGGGCATTCAGCGGCAGCTCAAAAATCCGCGCCTTGTCTAGCGTCGTTAATGGCTCGCCGTGCCCAAATTTAGTAGCACAATCGTTACAAACGCCGTCCATGCCTAGCTGCTCGATCATCTCTTCGGTACAGCCATGAACGCACAGGCTGTGGCGCACGGTGGGTAGCAAATCGGTGAGGGAACGAACGGCCGTTGTCTTTGCCGTACCGCGTGGGCCAATGAGCAGCACGCCACCAACTTCCGGGTTAATCAGCGACAGGGTGAGCGCTAGCTTCATCTCTACCTGCCCCACAATCGCCAAAAAGGGGAATGGTTCCCCCTCGGCACGACCCAAATCTACTTCGGGCAGTTCGGTAATTGTGGTGGCAGATGCCTGGCGCAATATGTCCAGCAGCTTGGATTGGCGTTCGATCATAGGTTTTCCTGCTGGCGTCTTTGCAGCCGCACTGCTTGCCGCTGGGCAGCACGCTCAAAGCGGGCTTTTTGCTCATCAGTTTCCAAAATGAGCGGCGGGACGGGGGCAGGACGGCCGTTCGTATCTAAAGCAACATACACAAAATAGGCGGTGTTGGTGTGCGTTACTTTTCCCGTGATCACATTTTCGGCCGTTACCACGACGCGGGTTTCCATAGAAGTACGCCCTACCCAGGTCACCTCGGCACGTACCGTCATTAAATTACCAATGTTCACAGCCGAATGGAAGTTCATCGAATCCACCGTGACGGTGACGGCGGGGCGGCGGGCGTGTTTGGTAGCCGCCATGCCGCCTGCTTCATCGCACAGCTTCATGATGAGGCCACCATGCACGTTGCCCAGGGTGTTGGCATTGGTTGGCCCCATTAGTTGGGTGAGTGTAATTTGTGAGTCAGACGACCGTTTTCCTTCCAACTTTTTCTTCCTCTTTTACTCGTTTTACTCAAATATGTTTGCAATTGTTATTCCCGCATTCGCGGGAATCCACTCAAGCAAACAAGATAGATACCCGCCTGCGCGGGCATGACACGTTGGTAAGATTGCAATTACTATTCCATATCCGGGCGGGTTTCAGAAACATAAATGAGCCGCTCAGGATACTCTTCAAACATATCAATAATTTGGTGCGGCAGCGAACGCAGCAGGGGAGCCAGGGGCATACTGGCGGGGATTTTCGGCCGTTCCGGGCGAGGCGGCGGTTCCAAACGAAGTTTTTCAGTTGGGCGGGTGCGTTTACGCAGCAATCGCTTGTCATCGCTCAAAAAGCCTAAATAGAGTCCGCCGGTATCGTACACGTCTCGCCCTACGGCAAAACCAATCCATTCGCCATCCACATTAAAAAGATTGCCTTTTGTGTAGACGCCCACCCATTCACCATCTGTACGATAAATTGGTATCATAACGCTGTCCTTGTAATGCACGGCCGTTTACACGGACGCAGCCTTTATCTTAAATTTATTCACCGTTTGCATTATAGTTGTGGGGACAGGGAGAATCAAGAATCTCCACCAAAATAGAGAGAGAGCTAATTAAAAAGTCAACATAGAAAACCGTAGGGCAAAAAATGATACAACAAATTTTGCACAGACGAGACAGTTTACTGCCTAAATTAACAAAGGATGAACAAGCTGTTGTTGATAGTGACATGCGGAAAAATGCAATTGCCAATATTGATTTTAATCTGCTCATTTTACTTTCAGCAGGGATTGCCTACTTTGGTTTGCAGCAGGACAGTTCGGCTGTCATCATTGGCGCTATGCTTGTGGCTCCTTTGATGAGCCCGATGATGGCAATGGGCTACGGCATTGTGAAAGGTAGCCTGACCCTTTTTAGGCAAGCGGCCGTTGCCACACTCATCGGAATTTCACTGGCGGTGGGTCTAACAGCTTTGGTCACTTACATCCTGCCCATCCAATCGGTAACAGACGAGATTCTGGCGCGCACCAATCCAAATCTGCTCGATCTTTTTATCGCCTTGATTTCCGGTTTGGCGGGGGCGTATGCCTTGTGTCGCAAAGAGGTATCGGCCTCGTTGCCGGGTGTAGCTATCGCGGCCTCACTGGTGCCACCTCTCTGTGTGGTAGGTTTTGGGATTGGGCGGGGCAATGAGCGCATTGCCCTAGAAGCTCTACTGCTCTTCACGACCAATCTAGCTAGCATTGTTGTCGCCAGTATTTTTATGTTTTGGGCAGTTGGCTTCCGACCCACTTCAGCCAGAAGTCAAAGATTGTTTCAAGCAACAACCTACTTTTCATTATTTGCTGTGCTATTGGTTACCATTCCTCTGACCTTTTACACGCTTCAGGAAACTACACAGTCGCGCAGGCTTGCGGCCGTTAAGGGTATTCTTGAAGAGGAGGTCAATCCGAACATTGCTCAAATAGAAGATGTTGTGGTTGAAGCTATTGAGGATGGCTTTGTGGTGGGGATGACGGTCTATTTTTACCAGCCGGAGCTAGTTGGGGATGAAGCAGCCCAACAAGCTGCAGTAGAAGATATACGCCGCCAGTTAGAAAGTGCAGTTGAAGGACCCGTGACTGTGCGCGCCCAGGTTATTCCAGCCACCCTGAGTATTTTTGAGAACCCCAGCTTGAAAATTCAGGAGGTGCAGCCGCTCATGATTCCCAACAGCGAGCCTTAATTACCAAAATCGTCAGAAGTTCAACTTTTGCTAAAAGTTGAACTTCTGAGGTGCAGTATCAAATAATATTACCACGCTCAGTACGAATAGCCTGGGTTAGTTGGGTTAGGTTATGGCGATTGCGCCAATAGTTTACCATTTCGCGGGCTTTAGCTGGCTTGCTCTCTCCTGGCAACGATTCAAAATCCATGCCCAAATCAAAACAAAGGGTTCGCAGTTCATCCAGATCAAATGAATCTACAAGCGCGTGACGAATGCGAGCCAGTTCTGCCCCTGAGATTGGCTTGGCAATAGCCGGTGTGGTGGCTTGTAACTGGGCATATTGTCGCAACCAAGTGTGGAAAACACGGCCGTTAACACACAGTTCATCTGCTTGACGCAGCAACCCGTAGCTGTGCAGGCGACGCACAACACCTTCTAATTCTAATGGCGAGACATCGAGGTCGGTTAACGGCCGTTCTCCCGCCACCGCCAATAAAATAGTCCGCTCATTTTGGCTGAAGTTGTGCCACCACTGGTCAAAATAAGGAGCCAAATCAGCCGCCAACTGCTGCCGGGCAGCTTCCGAATCAGGCACGCTGCCTGCTCGCTTATGCCGAAACCATTTTGCGGCCGTTGCCTGTACAAAAAATGGCAAAGAGCCAGCCAGTGCCTGAATTTTGCGTACTTCATCTTCTGTGAATCGCACCCCACCTTTGGCCGCGGGCGTATCAATCAGCGAGGTTGCCTCCGCTGGCTCAAGTGAAGACATGTAAATTGGCGTCGGGTAAAAAATGTTGTAGAAAGGAGACGTAGGCGGCAGCCCCAGCCGCGTTCCCAGCGTGTACAAATCCCAGTAAGAGGCCGTTACGCAGGCCAAATCATATTCCAGCACACCGGTCATGGCCCGCAGCTCAGTCAGAAAGTCGTGCGTAAACGCCTCGGTTCGCAAATGATCAAACTCGTCTAGCAGCAGCACAATGCGCGTTTCTGGAAATTGGCACAGGTATGCCTCCACGTCGTACAGTTTGGTTTGACCCCGAGGGGATTCCTTCCATAAAAAGTCTGTCTTGACGCTGCCTAATTTCATCTTCAACCGTTGCAATAGCCGATAGTAAAAATCACTCGGCGTTTTGCAAGAGGTCATATCCAAATAGACCATTGTGTACGCATCGGCGTCGGCTAAATAGTGAGACATGGTGGCAGGGTGAGCCACGTATTGCAAAAAAGAGGTCTTGCCCGCCCGGCGCACCCCCAACACGCTCACGGACTGCGCCTGGCGGCCACCAATGATCTCAAAGAAGCGTGTGGTTTGTTCATGACGGCCGTAAAAATCAGCCGGATGTTTGATAGGATGTCCAACAATGTAAGACATAAAAGTAAAGCTCCACCAAATTGTAAAATCGCCCCAAACTGACAAATAATGTAATTAAGTAATTGATCGCTTTAATTACCTAATTACTCAGTTACAGTCTTCAGGTCGTGGATAAAAGTGATCCCAACGGATGTTTACGCGCCACCCAACGGCGCAGCAAGTCGAAGGAGATGGCATAAGCGTAATCTTTGCTAATGAGCGTTGGTTCCCAGCCGTTGTGCTGTGCCAATCGCCGCTGAATTTGCCGCTCAACCGGCACGCGCGTGAGCAAGCGGCGCACCTCTAGCTGCTTTAGCGCCATATTGATGGCATCTTCAGAGTAGCTGGTTTCGCGCAGCCGCGACGAGATTTCGGCTCGTGATACGTTTTCCTCGCCAATGTCGTGCGTACCAGCTAATGAAGCCATTACGAATCGTTCGACGGCCGTACTCTCGTTCCAAAGATGCTGCAAATGGCTGTCATCCTCTTCAATTACTAGATTGATTGTTTCACGCACGTCCCCAATCGTAATCAGCTTACTGCGTCGTCCTTCCAAGTTTGTTGAACTTACCAAGCGATGGCAAATAAGCTGGCTAAAATACGGATGTCCGCGTGTCGTCAGCCAGATGCGATCCACCGCCAAATCATCATACTGAATCATTGGTGCCACCGGCTCACGAATTAACGTCTCCGTCTCTTCACGACTTAATGAATCTATCTCCCGGCTAATGCCCACATGGAAAATGATGCTCCAATAATCCTCAACCAGTTGATTCGTTCCCGCCAAAATAAACGTGATGCGTGACCGATGCTGCATCAGCGAACGCAAATACGGGAAAATGTCATGAGATAGCCGCCCCCGCTCAACACTTTCTTGCAACTGCTCCAACTCATCAATGATGAGCACAAGCAAACCGTTCGGCGGCAACCGCTCTTCAATTCCGTCCAAAAATTCGTCGAATTCGCTAAACAAAGTGCCATTTGTAGACCAATTTTCGCGTGGCTCAATGACAATGCCACGCTTGTGCAAATTGCGAATAATATGCTGGCTGAGGCGGGCAAAAAATTCTGGCATTTCGCAGCCTGCCAGCCGCTGCAAATCAATATACACCGGGTAAATTGGGTAGCCTGGATATTCCCTGATGGTTTTGCCCCGGCGACCACCAACCAACTGGTACAGCGTGGAGGTTTTGCCCATGCGCCGCTGGCCATACAAAATGAGCGTGTGTGGTTGTGTTTTGCCCAGCAAATTTTCCTCAATCCACATGAACACATCTTCGCGCCCCTGGTACAAATCTTCAGAGGCGGGCGTGAGTGGCTTGCCCACCACGTAAGGGTTATCAATGTGGAAGAGTGAGCGTTCCTGAGCCTGGAAGTTAATCGGTTTTTCGATGAGCTGACGATATTCGTGACCGCGCACATCGTAATAAGTGGCACGCAGGGTCAGGCTGGTTTGCTTTTCTCGCGGCTGTAGCCAAATTGACACCGGGAATTCCTGCCCCGCATCCAGCGTACCTACTGGCAAAACGGCCGAATCGCGCTCCGTCTCATACCCATTGGAAGGCAGCACCTCTAGCGTCACGTTTTCTACCAGGCTGCCAAACAGGGGGTTGATGAGTCGAGCCAAAACGTTTGCCCGTCCCCGGCTCACGACGACATCCTCGCTTTCCAGCTCAAAATCAAGCGACATCATCAAATCTGAGCCGGCAACGGAGGTGATTTCGCCCAGCTCTTGCAAAATCATGCGGGTGGTTTCAGAAATGGGGCGGTTGTCAATGGTGCGGAGCCGCTCAATTTCGGCGCGTGTTACCAGCACGTTTTCGCGGTCCGTGGAAAACCTCTGTGCGTACCAATCGAACTCTTCACGGGTTAGCGGGTGGCGCGGCAGCAGCTCAATTTGGAAAATGCGGAATTCGTAATCTTTAAATACGTATTCCCGACGAGAAAATTGACGCCGATTGACGGGCTTAAACTCACGCACAATGCGGTAATCTTTGGGATTGCGAATGCTGAGTTCTTCTTGTAGCTCACGCTGGATGGTTCTGGCAAAGGAGTCACGGTCGCCTTTGTGGTTATCTACCTTGCCGCCCACTAGGTTAAACATGCCCCAGTTGCTGTTCCATTGCAGTAAATATTTGCGCTCTTCGCCACTGCCAATGGTGATGGCAGCGAAGGAGCTACGCTGGCGCAGGTTGCTCAGGACTTCGGTGATTTCAGACGGCCGTTCCCCACCCTCAATGGCCTGCTTACCAGAAACCAACGCACAGCAGAGCGCCAACCGCTTGGCCCAGGGCGCGTCATCCAACCCCTTGAACTTCAAGGCCGCCATACTGTGGAAAAAGACTGCCACCGGAAAATGGTACTTGAATCGCTCCGGGCTATGGGTTTCCGCAATCTGCCGCAGCGAGAAGAGAAAGTAGAGCAAGTTTTCCGAATACATGGGGAAATGCGTGTACAAATTGTCGTACCAATCTGGCTGGAAATCACGCAGGTTTGAAAGGAAATCGTCGAAGGTGAATTCGGCCGTTTGCAGCAGCACATTTTCCACAAGCAAAGCAAACTGAGTGGCCGTGTGTTCATCCCACAGCCCTTCGTCCACCATCTCTTTGTACAGCCGGAACATAATATGCGTGCGGAACTCCACCTCCAGCTTGGCCAGATCAAAATACACATGCCCTGGTCGCGCATCTGAAAAATCAATGAACCAGACCGGCATCTCATCACTCACTTCAACCAAAATGTTGCTGGTGTTCAAATCGCCATGCACCACTGGCGACACTTGCGGAATTGGCACAATCATGTCCTCGCGCCCAATTTCCCACAGCAAGCAACGCACATTCGTAATTGGCGATAAAAAGCGGCCAGAGGCAAATTCAAAAGCATCATCCTCAAAATCAAATTCGCGCCCCGTAATTTTCTCAATGTTCTCCGCCAAAATCGTCTCATCCGTGGCAGAAACACGGCCGCGCACGCTAATGCGCTTGCCTCGCCGGAAAACCGGGTGCGTCAACATTTGCCGCTGCGACTCTTTTAAGCGAATTTTGAAGCGCAAAATTGGATGATTTTTATCCTTTAGCAAGTTAGAGATTGGGTAGCGAGAGATCAAATCATCATGCACATAAATGACGCCTTCCTGCGTATCCAGCTCGGCAACTTCAAAACCGCGCAGGGCAACGGTGGGCGTTTCGCCTTTCCGCACCGCTTCATGAATTTGGTGCAAGGCAGGATTGCCCGGCACCGCCGAAAGCGTCGTTAGCTCTTCTGCCCCAATAACAAAATCAGCCCCGTTGGCTTCCGGATCAACCAGCTCGGCGTCATCCAGCGTAAGCGCGGGTGGCAGCACACGGGCATACAGCGGTGCCCAATAACGCAGCTCTGTGTCTGAGCTGCCCGCGTATAGCTGTTCCAGGCTGTGGCGCAGCTGCCCCAGCACCTTGTCAATTAGCTCTTTCCGCACCCTGTTTTGGTCGCGCAAAAATTGGGTGAGGGTAATGGCATCTTTGTTGGAGCCAGCCAGCGTGTAGCAGGCCCCGGCTAAATGCTCACCCCGAATCATCTTGCCCTGAATTTGCCCCACCTGCCGATTTAGGCGTGGCTGAATGAGCCGTTCTTGCTTTTCTTGCACAGCTTCCAGCCTGTCGGCCACGTCAATTTTGAGGATGCGCTTGAGCTGGTGTGCTGGTTTAACCGTGTAAATGCGGGAGCCGCTAAATCCCTCATCCATGCGGAAGATTTGCACGACGTCGCTGCCAGCAAACAGCCGCTTGATGATATACCGCTCTTCTGGATTTTGGGTCAACGCTTCCAAATCAGTGTAGCTTAAACCGGGTTCAATGCGTGGCTTAACCGTTTCGCTGGCGTACTGCTCAAACAGTTCGTGCCATTTTGTAGCCGAAAACACATGTTTTTGCACTTGCTGCACCAGATCATCCACTTGCGAAGAATCTTTTAGGAAGTGCCAAGTGGCTCCGGCACGCATGAGGTTTCGCATCCGGTCATCGGCCTGGCTAGTGAAAACAACGATGGGGAGTTTCGGCCGTATTTCACGCGCCTGGGTCATAAACATGACAATCTCAGGCAATGAGTCTTGATCGGCATCAATGAAGATGAGATCAATATCTCGGTTGAGGTTAACAACGTCTAGCGCTTTGTCGAAAGCACTTTCTACGTAATATTTGAAGATGTGTGTATGAACCAAAACATTGGTCGGAAAGGTCGGGAGTGGACGATCTGTTTGCGGCTGCGAAAACGCACCGGCAACGCAAAGTGTTTTGAGTTTCATGACACCACGGAATAGTCCAGATGTCATTGTGTATCCTCCTAATCTGGTCACCGTCGTACCTGCGTGTCACGCTGGCATGCAGAACCAGTTTATTGTGACGCGCCACCTGGCAAAAGCTGATTTGCCAGCGGATTTGTGGAACCCTCTATTCTGTTAGGTACTTCAAGGTGAGCAAACCTTAATATTGGTTCTCATTATGCACGGTACTATTGTAGTTGCATAGTTCACATAATAAGAAGTTGGTACTAATCCAGTTCAGAGGACATGGGTAAAGGGTACCAATTTTGGCAAAGTGTTAACCGTTTTACAGATTGGGGTGTTGGATTTTCTGGGCAGCAAAAGTGAAAAGCTGCACGAATCTGCACAAAAAAGGTGCATATTAAAATGTAAAAACTCAGCTAACGTGTGCCAACATTTGATGGTAAATTTTTAGCAGTTGCTGGGCCGATTTTTCCCATGAAAATCGTTTGGCTTGCTCAAATCCAGCCTTTACGAGTTTGGCGCGTTGGGCATCATCTGTGAGCAAGGTGTGCATTGCATTTGTCCAACCAGCCTGATCGTTTGGGGGTAGCTGCAGAGCGGCCGTTCCGGCAACTTCTGGCAATGAGGAGCTATTGGAGGTAAGCACGGCCGTTCCGCACCCCATCGCCTCTAACAAAGGTAGGCCAAAGCCTTCGTACAAGCTAGGGAATACAAATAGCTCGGCGGCACTGTAGAGCGTTGGTAAATCATCATCATCTACAAAGCCAACAAAATGCACTCGCCCGGTCAGCCCTTGCCGCTCAACTTCGGCCAACATTTCATCGTACAGCCACCCTTTGCCGCCGGAAATGACCAGGTGGTGGGGCAGTTGCTGGGCAAGCGGCGCAAAGGCGCGGATGAGCATCTGGTAATTTTTGCGGGGCTGGAGCGTGCCGACGCTGAGAATGTAGGGAAAGTCATCAAGCTGATATTTTTGGCGAACGGCCGTTACCCTCGCTCCATCCGCCACTGGCTGAAACCGCTCATGCACGCCACTGTACAGCACCGTCACTTTTTCTGCCGACACTTGCCAAATAGTGAGCAAATCCTGCCGCGTGGCCTCAGAATCAGCCAAAATGTGGCTGGCGCGACCAATAGACCAGGGAACCACCTGGTTGAGATAGCGCACCAATTTTTCTGGGAAGACGTGTGGGTAATGCACAAAAGAGAGGTCGTGGACGGTGAGAAGGGTGGGAATACGGCCGTTTACCGGCGGCAGTACAAAATCGGGCGAATGAAACAGATCGAGCCGCCCTGTTACCCACTGCACCGGCAGGGGCAGTCGCAGACGATACCAAAGGCGGTACAGCCAACGCTCATCCAGCGGCGCAGGTTTGTAAGCGACATTCTCAGCTTGGGGCAACGGCGTGGGCACAGGTAAGTTAGCTGGCGGCTTTGCCGAAAAAAAACGGTAGCGATTGGTGGAATCAACCGCTACCAAAGCGTGGATGAGTTCTCTGGTGTACCGACCAATGCCCCCACCCTGCGTAAGAGCGGCCGTTACATCAATGCCAATTCTCATGGTCACTCAACGTCATTATAGGTCCAGTACCGATTGACAAAGAAATTCCAAAACATAACCACAATGACTGCCAAAACCAATGCCAAATTAGCACCAACGCGCACGCTGTAAGGCTCCAGGGCAGAAATAGTAGCAGCTAAATCGGTAAAGGGGGTGCTGGTAAAATAAATAATTGGTGCCCGGATAAGAATCCCTGCAATGCTCACTACCGTAAACTGCGCCAGCTGCCGCCGTACTGAGCGAGAGCGGGAATCGGGATAGGTCCAATACCGATTCCACATGAAATTACTGATGATTGCCGCGATAAATGAAAGGGTAGAGGCGAAGGTACGCGCCAAAGAGACAGTTTGTTCATCATTCAGCCCTAAACTGACAATAAAATCATGCAGAGCCGTGCCGTTATCTAGCAGCAATTCAAACGGCCGTAAACTCAAGTTAAAAATGCCAAAATCAACAATAAAGCCAATGACGCCAACCACAGCAAACTTGAAGAAGCGCTCTGCTTCCTTCTCGTTCACCCCAAATCGGCCAGCCATCCCGGCAAAAATAGAAACCATATAAATCCTCTTTAAAATTTATCCGCAGATTACGCAGATTTCTCGGTTTTACCTGGATAATCTGTTGTTTTTGGCATAGTTCAAATCAACGCAATTTTCCTTCACAAATTTGTTGCCGCGATGACGGCCCGCACGAGGGTGCTTCGCACCCCGTGCGGGGAATATTTTGGGTTTTTCACTTTTTGAGGGTGTCTCTACCCTCAAAAAGTGAAAAACCCGACTTTGTTTAGCGTCGCCTCGGCGCTTCGCGCCCGGCGACGCCCCCGACTGCGGCTGCACTTTACAAAATTTGTAAAGATGATTTTATCCAAAATGAACCATGTCTTGTTTTTGATTATCCAAAAGCTGGAGCAAGCCAAAAAGTGCGCCCAGATGAATGTAGATATTATTCACATACAGCTTATCAACCAAATGATGCACCGTGAGCGCAGTCCACACGCCCAGCAGCCCCAACGCGACGCCACGCTGCCAGCCATCCGTACGCTGAATAACACGGATAGTTTGCCAAAAAACGGCCGTCCACACCACAAAATAGGCTAGCAGCCCCACAATCCCCGTCTCAGCCAGCAAGTTCAGGTAATAGTTGTGGGCATGCCCCAGTGGATACGGCCAGTTGATAAGCGCATAATCGGCATAGGCAGGCTCATAATTGCCAAAGCCCACGCCCAGCCAGGGCTGGTCTTCGGCCATGTCTACGGCCGCTTGCCAATGCGCCAATCGCTCCAGCACCGCATAATTTTCATCGGTGATGTCCTCGCCGCGCACGTCGCCAAAGCGCAAATCGTCGCTAAAGCTGGTGATACGTTCGGTGATAGTGGCAGGCACCAAGCCAATTTGGCTACCGCCAAGCAGCAAAACGCCGCCCACGGCCAGCAGCAAAACACCCTGCCACAGCTTGCGCGGCCAAAATAGCAGCATGGCGGCAACTGCCACACTCAAACTCAGCCATGCCCCCCGACTCCAAGAAGCAATCACTGCCGCGAGGGAAACGGCCGTTACCAAGCCTACACTCAGAATCGCCAGCCAATTACGAGATCGGAAACTAGAGATTAGAGATTGGAGATTGGTACTCTTTAGTCTCCAGTCTCCAGTCTCCCACAGATAACTCAACAAAATCCCCAAACCCAAAACGGCCGTAAAATTCATAAACCCGCCAAATGGGTTCGGCTGGTTAAAGGTGCCATAGGCTCGGTAAAAACGGCCCAGCACCAAAAAATGCTCTGGCCCATCTGGTTGGAGGGCAAATTGGTAGATGCCCAACGCCGCCTGGCTCAAGCCAGCGACAAACAAAGCTGCCAACAGCCAAAGCAGCGGTGTCAGCCTGTGGCCGCCACGCTGCGTACGCCACACATTCACCCGATCCACCACCAGCAGCATGATAACCAGCATTTCTATCCACTTTAGCAGCTCTTGCAAACCAAAGCTGTATGAGGGGGCATCTATGATGGAAACGGCCGTAACCCCCACAAAAATTGCTAGCGGCACTGCCAAAAAAGTACGCGGTACAAATAGCCGCCTGTCGCGCAGGCCGTGCGCCACCCAAGCAAGCAAACTCAGCAGCAAATAAAGCTGCCCGCTGTCCAGCAGGCCAGCCTCCGTTGCCCCCAGCGGCCCGGTAACCAATGCCACAAACAGCCCCGCCATCGGCTCAACAAGAATTAGCAGCAGAACGGCCGTTCGCAGCAAAAACATTCCCCCCTCTGCCACAGAAAGCTGGGTAAGCAAGCCGCCAACCAGCACAGCTAGCAGCACAAATCCGGCTGGCTGCCACGTAGGTGGGCTAGCCAGCCGGGAGAAAATGTGGGGGAAATACGGCCGTAGTCGCTGCAAAATATGCTCTTCAAAAGACCTATCAGGTTTCCTATAAGTAAAACCTGATAGGTCTGTCTATTACCCTCAAACCTTGTCGCGGAAGAAATCTAGCGTCTGAGCCAAACCATCTGCCAACGCTACCTGCGGCTCCCAATCTAAAACCTGCTTCGCCTTGGTAATGTCTGGACGCCGCTGCTTGGGATCATCCGTAAAGCGATCATCCTTGGGCTGCACAAATACAATTTCAGAATCGCTGCGAGCAATTTCAACCACCGCATGGGCAAAATCCAAAATCGTCATCTCGTTGGGGTTGCCAATATTCACCGGCAAATCCTCATTAGAATGCAACAGGCGGTAAATCCCTTCAACCAAGTCACTATAATATTGGAAGGCACGGGTTTGGCTACCGTCACCATACACGGTTAATGGCTTGCCTGTTAATGCTTGATGGATGAAGTTGGGCACCACACGGCCGTCATTCAAGCGCATCCGGGGACCATAGGTATTAAAAATGCGGACGATGCGTGTCTCCAGGCCATGAAACCGCTGGTAAGCCAGCGTCATCGCCTCAGCAAATCGCTTTGCCTCATCATACACGCCCCGCGGCCCAATGGGATTCACATTGCCCCAATACGTTTCTGGCTGGGGGTTCACCTGCGGATCTCCGTATACCTCTGATGTGGAGGCAAGTAAATAGCGGGCTCCCTTCACCTTGGCCAATCCCAGCGTGTTATGGGTGCCGAGCGAGCCAACTTTGAGCGTGGGAATAGGATGTTCCAAATAATCGTTGGGGCTAGCGGGCGAGGCAAAATGGAGCACGGCATCAATTTCGCCGGGTACGTAGATGTAGTTGCTCACATCATGTTTCATAAAGCTAAACCGCTCATGCCCCATCAGGTGAGCAATATTGTCTATGTTGCCAGTGATCAAATTGTCCATACCCACAACAGTATGTCCTTCGGCAATAAAGCGGTCAGAAAGATGAGAACCGAGAAAGCCTGCTGCTCCGGTAATTAATACGCGCATCGTGTCTCCTTATGATTCTTGCCAAATAGACGCTGAATTTTTGAAATATTATGGGAATACGGCCGTTTGTCCATCAGAGGAGCGTCTAAATCCTGGCAATGCAGTTGAAGTTGTTCAGGTAATGGCTAATATTGTATCGTAGCCGGTGTGGGGTGACGAACGAAACGGCCGTACCATCGGCAAGCGTTCTGCCTACGAAAATAGTACGCGCCGCGCCTTGCCATTTTACTTGCTAAATACTTACATGCTCTCTGAACATACCTGCATAACTTCCCCACGAAACTCGCAAAACAAACTCCGGCACGGTATACTCACCCGCAGAATTGGAGAAAGGGAGAGGACTATGTCCAAAAGCAAAACGGCCGTTGCTAGCCACAACGACGCTACCATCCACGAAAGGCGCAAGGCTGACCATATTCGCATCAATTTGGAAGAAGATGTCCGCTTCAACAAGCTCACCACCGGGTTAGAAAATTACTTTTTCATGCACCAGGCATTGCCAGAAATCAACCTGGCAAATGTAAACACGGCTACCTCCCTCTTTGGCAAAACGCTAAACACGCCCTTGCTTATCTCCTCTATGACCGGCGGCACGGCCGAGGCTGGCCTCATCAATCGCATCCTTGCTGAAGCAGCACAGGAAGTGGGCATTGCCATGGGGCTTGGCTCGCAACGCGCCGCGCTTGAAGATGACAACCTTGCCCACACGTACCATGTGCGCCATGTAGCCCCAGATATTTTGCTTTTTGCCAATATTGGCGCAGTCCAACTAAATTACGGCTATGGCCTAGACCATTGCCACCGCGCTGTAGAGATGTGCGAAGCCGATGCGCTCATTTTGCATTTCAATGCCCTGCAAGAAGCTGTTCAGCCTGAAGGTGATGGCAATTTCGCCAATCTTTTGAACAAGGTCGAGCAAATTTGCCAAAATCTGCCAGTTCCCGTCATTGCCAAAGAAGTTGGCTGGGGCTTTGCTGAGGAAACAGCCAGGCAATTGGCCAATGCTGGCGTCGCCGCCATTGATGTGGCAGGCGCAGGTGGTACATCATGGAGCCAAGTAGAGATGTACCGTGCCCCCACTGCCAGACACGCTCGTGTCGCGGGTGCCTTTATTGATTGGGGGATACCAACGGCCGTTTCCATCCAATATTGCCGTCGTGCCGTGCCAAGCCTACCTGTCATTGCCAGCGGCGGCATCCGTAACGGCATAGACGTCGCCAAATGTATCGCCCTAGGGGCAAATTTGGTCGGCTTTGCTGGCGATTTTCTCCGCGCTGCCGATCAAAACGGCGTCGCTGGCGTTGTAGAACTTACCGAAACCGTCACCGATGAACTGCGCGTGGCCATGTTCTGTGCCGGGGCAGAAAATTTGGCTACTTTAGCCACAACGCCCTTGCATACAAATTATTTCCCTTAAAAGAAAAGAGACTAGAGATTAGCGACTGGCACCTAGTCTCTAGTCTCTAATCTCCTCTCTCCATATCTCTAACTCATGAACGAATTTAAACAACTCTCTCAAGAGATGCGCCAAGCAATTACCGCCGAAATGAAGGCGGTGCTTAATGTAATAGAAGCGCAGCCAGACCTGTTTTTTGGCATGATGCACTACCACATGGGCTGGCGCGACGAGCAGTTACAGCCCGCCAATGTGAACGCGGGCAAGCAAATTCGGCCCGTTCTTTGCCTGCTAGCTTGCCAAGCAGCAGGGGGCAGTTGGCAGCAAGCCGTGCCTGCCGCTGCTGCCATTGAGCTTCTGCACAACTTCTCACTCATCCATGACGATATTGAAGACGCCAGCCCCACCCGGCGCGGACGCAAAACATTGTGGACCATTTGGGGGCAAGAGCAAGCCATCAACGCTGGCGATGCGATGTTTGCCCTGGCGCACCTGGCGTTGCATCGTTTGGTAGATCGAGGGGTGGCGGCAGAAACGGCCGTCCACGCCCTGCGCCGCTTCGATGAGACCGGTGTGCGTCTTACCCAGGGCCAGCACGCCGATATGGATTTTGAAACGCGAGACAACGTGAGTGTGGATGATTACCTGGCGATGATTACGGGGAAAACGGCCGTGCTCCTCTCCCTCTGTGCCGAGCTTGGCGCACTCATTGCCGGGCAAGACGCCGAAACCGTGCAAAATTACGCCAAATTTGGCCTCAACCTCGGTCTCGCCTTTCAGGTAATAGACGATATTTTAGGCATTTGGGGCGACGAATCCGTCATTGGCAAATCAGCTTCCACCGACATCCTCACCAAAAAGAAAACCCTACCTGTGCTCTACGGCCTTAGCCAAAATAGCAATTTGCAACAGCTTTACCAACAAGAGACCACAGACGATGCGTTTGTGCAGCAAGCCATCCAAATATTAAACCACACAGGTGCCCGCGACGACGCTACCGAACGTGCCACCTATTATTCAGAAACCGCATTGGGCCACCTAGAAGCGGCCCAACCATCTGGGCCAGCCTCCATTGCTCTTCAGCAACTTTCAGCAATGCTGTTGCAGCGCAACTTCTAATAGCACCCCACAGCCTTATCCAAAATCAAAACGGCGACCCATTGCTAGGTCGCCGTTTTCTCTCTTACTTATGAATGGGTCACAGATGAACTATGCCTCATCCTCTGTTTCTGGTGCTTCAAGCTGCTCTTTAGCAGCTTCGGCCGCGGCAGCTTGAGCAATTGCTTCCAGCACCGCATCATCAGTGTTGTCGTCAATCATCAACGTGCCAGAGAAATCCATCCCGTCATCTAGCAGGTCTTCAGCTTCCACCTCTGGGGCTTCCAGCTCTTCCTGCTTTTCAGCGTACGCATCGAAACCGGTACCCGCGGGAATCAGCTTACCAATGATCACGTTTTCCTTCAAACCAATCAAATCATCCTCTCGGCCCGCAATGGCTGCGCTTGCCAAAACCTTAATGGTGTGCTGGAAGGAACTGGCCGACAAGAAGCTATCCGTATTCAAAGCACCTTTGGTGATGCCCAGCAAGACGGGTTCAGCCTGTGCTGGCTGACCACCCTCTTCCATAATTTCCTCATTGTTTGCCTGGAAGATTGACGTTTCAATCAATTCACCTGGCAACATTTCGGTATCACCGGAAGATGTTACCATCACCTTGCTCAACATCTTGCGAATGATCACCTCAAAATGCTTATCATGGATATTTTGACCCTGTGGCCGGTAAACCTGCTGCATTTCGCGCAGCAGATATTGCGTCACGGCATCGCGCCCTAGAATTTCCAAGATGCGGTGCGGGTTCTTGGAGCCCTCTGTTAGCTGATCCCCAGCATGAACTTCCTGACCATCAGAAATCAACAGTCGCATACCGGCCGGAATTTCGTAATCCCGCTCATCTTTGCTTTCCCAGGTCACCTTCACAGAGTTGCCATCGCGTGCTACGCGCCCACCATGACGAGCAACAACCACTTCATCTTCATTTTCAGCTAACACGCCGCCTGCTTCAATGGTGTCGTTGTCGCCAACTTTCACTTCCCAGCCATCGGTGATTTCATAAACATCGTCAATCAGCCGCACATCAGTAACAAACACATGGCGCACGCCGTCAATGACACGAATTTCAGCCAGGCCGCCAATTTCGGTAATAACAGCTTCACCTTTGGGCCGCTGCCGTGCTTCAAACAGCTCTTCAACACGGGGTAAACCCTGTGTGATGTCACCACCAGCAGAGGCAGTACCACCGGTGTGGAAGGTTCGCAAGGTCAACTGCGTTCCAGGTTCACCGATAGATTGGGCAGCTACGATGCCAACGGCCGTTCCCTTTTCTACCGGTTTGCCACGTGCCAAATCAATACCGTAACATTTGGCACAGATACCTCGGCGCATTTCGCAAGTCATCGGTGAGAAAACATACACCTCTTCAACGCCCATCTCGTCCACATGTTCAGCAATGGGATCCGTATAATACTCACCAATCTGAATATGGGTTCAGCAGGCCATTCAGCGCGGACATCGGCCCAGGTTTCGGCCCCACCGAAGATTTGCGCCAGTTCTTCCAGCGTGGCATCAGTGATAAAGTCGTTGGCACTGCTGACGGTCACAGCGAGGGCATCCGTGCCGACGCGGAATTCAATCGGTTCACGCCCGATGGCCTGGCAGCTTTCGATTTCGCCTTCACGGATGGCGCGGCTGGCGTTGGAAATATCAGTTTCGCCTGTGACGCAGAAGCGTTCAAAGCCTGCGCCGGAGCCTATGCTATCAATGCTGGGAGCGACCCCGCCGCCATCAACCCAAACTTCTGCCATGCGTTCAGCGAGCGGAAAGACCGTCGAACTGCCTGCCATGATGATGCTACCATCGCTGAAATCAAGCGGGTCTACGGCGGGAAGTTCAGCATCTTGAGCTAAAACGCTTGCTAACAATATCATCACGTATAAAACTGTGATGGTTATGCGAATCTTCTGCATACTTGCGACTCCTGGTGGAATTTTGCCCGAATAATCGTGGTGAGTAACTCTCGCACACGGACGGAACTCTAGCGCAAGCAAGTTAACAACCATCGCACTCTGCGTTAAATCTTCAGAACAGCAATTTAAACTATATTTAAAACCTATAATAATTGTGATATATCATTGCTGTATATATTTCAGGGATAAGAAATTAAAATCAGATGTACAGCACCATGCTACTATAGTACCTGAGACAGGGGCAGAGGATGCGGTATAATAGAGGTGGTCACGGTAGAGGCAAGTGAGGCGGCATGGATAAGCCGGAAAAAATAGTTACATTTACCAAACCACCCAATCAAAACCCGCTTGGAATGACCCAGCACAATTCCGAACGTTCACTGCGACTGAGTCAAATACTTGGTATAGCGGCGCTTTTTACCAGCTTATTGCTGATTGGTTTTGTGGGTTTCGTGTTTCGGCGGATCGATATTGGTCAGACCCTGCCCGGAGTAATCTGGTGGTTTAGTTTCTTCGCCGTTACTTACACGCTGTTTACAGCCAGTCTCATTCTCATCTTGCGACGCACCCTCACGCATGTTATTTCTCAGCAAACGATTTTACAGGCTATGGTTCGCAATTACCGACGACGCACCGACGAGATACAGATTGCCGCTCAGATTGCCCGTGATGCGAGTGCCGGAGCCAATCTTGATGTTATTCTTGCAGAAGCGGTGCAACTCATTTGTGAACGCTTCCACTTTTATCACGCTGCTATTTTCTTGATAGAAGAAACCGATGAAGGTGCATCGGCGGTCATGCGGGCAGTTGCCGGGACGACTCGCGGTAGCTACCAGATGCTTGAAAATCACCACCGCTTGCCTGTGGGCGGACGCAGCATCGTCGGGCATGTGGTCGCCGCAGGACAGGCACGGGTTGTTCTGGATGTACGCCAGGATGCCCAGCACCTCTTTAATCCCTTCATTCCTGAGACCCTGTCTGAAATGACAGTACCATTACAAGTCGGCGGGCATATCCTCGGCGCGATTGATATCCAGAGCCGTGAGGAAGGGGCCTTCTCGCAGCAAGATGTCATGATCTTGCAGACACTGGCTGATTTGATGGCAGTTACGATTCACAAAGCCAATTTGCATGAAGCCGCACAACAGCACGCCCAGAATCTCGAACAAAGTGTGACGGAGCGTACCCGCGAACTCGCTGCCGAACGCGCTCAATTGAATACCATTTTGGAGGCGATGGTTGAAGGTGTCGCATATTATCAGGGTCATGACCTCAAATATATCAACGCAGCGTTTACAGATATGATGGGTTATTCGCGCTCTGATTGGGAAGGGCTAACATTTATGATGCGAGCCAGTCATTTGAGCGATACCGAAGTTCACCAATTACGTGATGTGATTCAAGACGCTGTCAAGAATACGGGGATATGGCGCGGCGAAATCAAAATGCGCCGCAAAGATGGCGGTGAGTTTGATGCCCATGTGACGACTGTGGAAGTTGTAACAGGTGTTGGCGATACGATTGAAAGTGGGACAGTGGCGATAATCCGTGATATCAGCCATCAAAAAGCCCTGGAAGAGCAAAAAACACGCTTTGTGGCTTACGCTTCCCACGAACTTCGCACACCCTTGACCAACCTTAAAACGCGCCTTTACTTGCTAAAACGTCAACCGCATCTCTTCGACAAGCACTATGAAGTGTTGAGTGATGTGACTGAACGAATGCAACGCCTTGTCGATGATTTACTTGAAAAATCTCGTTTTGACCGGGGCATGATTGAATTGAATCGAGATACGAGATCCCTTAACAATCTCGTGCGGGATGTTGTAGAAATCCAACGCCCTGAAGCAGAAAAGAAGGCTTTGACACTGGCAGCGCACATGCCCCCGGAAGCGCTCATGGCTTTCATTGACGCTGACCGTATGATGCAAGTCTTGACGAATTTGGTGAGCAACGCCATCAATTACACACCTCACGCCGGACAAATTTCAGTAACGCTGCAACGCAAAAGCGATGACTACGCTGAACTCACCGTACAAGATACAGGCATTGGGATTCCACCTGACCTGGTTAATGATATATTCAATCCATTTGTGCGGGCGGATAACGTGACAGCAAAAGGCACCGGGTTGGGCCTCAATATTACCAAGCAAATTGTAGACCTGCATGATGGTGAAATTACGGTCAGCAGCCAATTAAATCAAGGAACGACTTTCACCGTCTGTCTGCCCTTAGCGCAGGTAGGAACTGCCAAGAGTGCTGCTGATTGATTTATACACTTGACTCCCACTCAATTTATCGAACATCCTCTCAATTTACCACAATGTCAAGTGGCGGCTATCGCTAGTGCTGTCTGTGATTATCTCTAACAATCACGCATAGATATATTATTGGAATTTAACCCGAAATATTCCTATGATAAAGTGTTATATAAATTTGCCAGATTCTAAATTTGTGCAGTATAAGGGTTCAGCGAGTGCCACTTGCCCTTAGAAAATCGCGTGTTCTTACCGTTTCAACCAACCGTGAGAGAGGGAGCAACTAAGCATGTTCAAGCAAAACACTCGGTTCATCGCTGTCATTAGTCTGTTGTTGCTAGTGTTTGCAACGCCGGTCATCGCGCAAGAAAATACACCAACAGCCTCGTTGCTGGTCGGGCAACGGGCGGTTGATATTCTGTCGGCTCCAAATGAAGCGGCTGATGTGTTGGGGTTTGCCCAAAACAAAGTCTTGCGAATTACAGGTATCAGCGCCAATGGGCTATTTTATCAGGTCGATTTCGACGGCGAGGTGGGCTGGATTAGTCAATTTGTGGCGGCAGATATCGAGGGCGATGTAGCGAACTTGATGATTATTGATGTTGAGACGACTGCCACAGATGATAGCAATGATGAATCAAGTACCACCCTTCCAATTCTTACGGTCAAAAGACGAGGCTCCATAAGAGAAGCTCCAAATAGTGACGCGGCAACCATTGGTGAAGTTCAATCTGGTGAGCAGTACACGATTACAGCTATCAGTCCAGATGAACGCTACTATCAGATTCAATCCGATGATATTGAAGGCTGGTTGAGTACAATTTACGTGGACGAGATTGAAGGGGATTTAAGCACGATATCCGAAACTGAGACGCAACCCTGCTTTGTTCGCACCGATGAAGTCCGCACAGTACAGGTGCGTGTCGGCTATGGCATCAATCGTGGCGTGTCTACCTTTCTCACTGCTGATACCGACTTTGAAGTGCAGGGGCAAAATATGGACGGGGATGACGGTATCTGGTATGCGCTGCTGAAAGAAGAGGCTGCGCCGGGCAAGAGTATTGAGGGGGATGTCGCGTGGGTTGCTGCCGATGATGTGGAAGCCAGTGGCGATTGTGAAGCTGTTCCGGTTATTGATGCGACAGGCATTATTCCACTGCCACCTCTAGCAGCACCTGAAACTTCTGACTCTGAAGTGGAAACTGTCGAAACACCAGACGAGGCCAGTGGACCTAAGACTGTCATCGTGTCTGCGAATGCTGGATGGGTCGATACCGGATTGTTCTTGATGGGCGGACAATCGTTTTCTATTAGTGCAACTGGACGAGCGAATATCTGGCCTGCATGTTGGAGCGCGTGTGCAGAGAATGAGTTCTGTAATCCTGAGTTCTACTGTGCTGGTGCCACCTCACATGGGCCTGGCGGTTTTGCAACTACACCTCTGGAAGACGCGCAGCCCGATGTCGCTTCTAGATTCCCGATGCCTTCTGGTCGATTCGGTGCTTTAGTTGGACGGATTGATGGTTCAGGTGCATTTCAAATTGGCACAGGAGGGACGTTTACAGCCAGTGCTGACGGTAATTTATTCCTCATCCACAACGACTTTCTCAGTGCTGAATCTATCGCGGATAATTTGGGCGCTTTCACCGTAACAGTCACTGTTCAGGAATAGGCCAAGTAGCAGTAACACATCGACTGAACTTCCGCTCCTCGCACGATAAGGGCGGGAGTCTTTTTGAACGGTGTGACGGACTGCAACAACATACCATGCACGCCTCGCAGGATATGATAAAATGTAACATGGCGCAGGATTAAGAAGGAGTGTTGCGTTTTGTTTAATCAAATCATACCCCTTATTAACCGTATCATTTTCGTCCTTACGCTGGTTTTTGTTGTCAGTAACGTCGCTATGGCACAGGATGAAACGACTACAACCCCCATGCTGGTGCTTCCCGATGGGTCGAAAGTGGGGCTGCGCGATGCTCCGGCAAGCATGGCAGAGGAGATTAACAACATTCGCGGGGCTGTTCCCCTCATCGGCATCAGCGCCAACAGCCTCTATTATCTGGTTGATTATCGCGGGCAGTTGGGTTGGGTCTTTTCTCGATGGGGGCGTGTGCAGGGCAACCTCAGTGCTGTTCCAACGCTTGATATCGACCATGTTGATGATATCCCGTTTTTGACGACCACAACATCCCTTGCACTGTACCTAATACCGGATGCAGAATCAGACACTGTGGCAGAGGTGGAGAATGGGACGTTACCACTTCTGGCTGTAACGGAAGACGAGCAATTCTACCTATTAGTATACGAAGGTCAACTTGTGTGGCTTTCTGCTGACCAATTGACCGACGATACAGAGGTTGAAGGCGACATAAGCCGTATCCCAGTAATTGTGCCACCTGATGAAATGGAACCTGAGCCATGTACTGTACAGGCTTATCAACCCGGCACTGTTGCTGTGCGGCTGGGACCCGGAACACAGCGCCTCGCCTTGACATACCTTGCTGCAAACAAAACGTTTCAGGTAATGGGACAACAAGCTGATGAGGATGGGAATATCTGGTACGCGCTAGACAAAGCAGAAGCTGCACCCCGCAAATTTATTCTGGGTGAAATAGTCTGGGTTGTGGCGGCAGAAGTTGAAATTCGGGGTGCCTGTGATGACGTGAGTAACATCGACCCCTAATCAGTCCAGCTACCAGAATAGTGTTGGTTGCAAAGTCAAGTAATGAAAATTCTCGTGGGGCTGGATGTACAAATGTATGCTCCTGATGGCGTGCTTGCCCGATTAAGATTCGCAGCGCACGAAGCGCACACGCATCACCAGACTACCCAGCCGCAACTCATCCCCATCTTGTACCGCGTAATCACGCAAGGGATAAAGTTCTGCAACCGTTGAGGAAGGTGCTGTTGCTGCTGTTTAAATCGCGCACATACACGGCTTCATCCGTGACCTGTAAGCAAGCATGGGTGCGCGATACTCCTTTTTCTAACCCACCATAGGCCGATAAGTCTAAATCTATTTGGCGTTCGTTATCCATTTGACGACCCATGATAATGTTGGACAGCCCCTCAATTGTCACTGATTGTCCATCGCGCAAGTCAAAGCGCAAGCCACATAAGTCGGGTAATTCTTGGATGGAGCGCTTGGGACGCATGAACAGGCTAAAAGGTTGTTGCAAGGTACGGGTCGGTACTTCGTCAACCTCCGCTTGTCGGT
>NZ_CBDCWX010000005.1:0-2682365 GCF_965223525.1 Candidatus Leptofilum sp.
CCGGGAAAGAACAACGGCCGTACCACAAACGAATCGGTAGAAATGGCGAAACGCTGGCCGGGCATGGTGAAAACAGCCGCATCCCCCAAATCTTCAAGCTGCTCATTGCGAAACGCAGGCAAAAAGAGATGCTCCACCAATTCCGCCGACAGCTTGCCGCCACCGCCATGCCCCAGCACGATGTTGGGGTAGCTCCGCAGCGGCATCGGGCAGACCCAGCCTTCAAAATCCAAATCATGTGTTACTGGTTTTTGGGTCAAAGTTCATCCTTTTTGGATAGAGACTGGAGACTAGAGACTATCAATCTCTAGTCTCCAGTCCCCTTTTAATCGGTGACGGCGACGTTTTCTACCGCCACAAAACGGCCGTACTGAAAATAAGCCGCACACGCCCCCTCGCTAGACACCATCGTCGCACCCAGCGGATTGCGGGGCGTACATTCCTTGCCGAAGGCGGCGCACTCGTGGGGCTTAATCATCCCTTGCAGCACCTCACCGCTGCGGCACAGTTCAGATTCTCTGGTTTCGATATGCCCCACGTCAAAGCGAACGGCCGCATCAAAATCCCGGTACGCTTCACTCAACTCCCAGCCGCTTTGCGGAATCAGGCCAATACCGCGCCACTGCCGATCCGTTACGGTGAACACGTCGGCCAGCATTTTTTGGGCGGCGGGATTTCCTTTTTCCGTCACGGCGCGGGGGTAAGCATTTTCTACGGTGGAACGGCCGTTTTCCAACTGCACCACCGTCCGCCGAATCCCCTCCAAAACATCCAGCGGCTCAAAACCAGTCACCACAATTGGCACGTTGTAGGTTTTGGCGATGGGCTTGTATTGCCAATACCCCATCACGCTGCACACATGCCCTGCCGCCAAGAATGCCTGCACGCGGTTCGTCGGCGACTGCAAAATCACCTCAATCGCTGGTGGCACCAGCACATGAGACACCAGCATTGAAAAGTTCCGCAAATTTTGCTGCTTCGCCAAAAAAACCGCCATCCCGTTGGCCGGTGCCGTCGTCTCGAAGCCGATGCCGAAGAAAACCACCTCTTTGTCTCGGTTTTCACGGGCAATTTTTACTGCGTCCAGCGGCGAGTAAACAACCCGCACGTCACCCCCTTCGCTCTTAACGCGGAACAAATCTTTCTCGCTGCCCGGCACGCGCAGCATATCGCCAAAGGAGCAAAAGATAACGTTGGGGCGGGCGGCAATGGCCAACGCTTTGTCAATAACGCCCAGCGGCGTCACGCAGACCGGGCAGCCGGGGCCGTGAATGAGTTCGATTTTGTCGGTGAGCAACTGGTCAATGCCGTTGCGGATAATCGAATGGGTTTGGCCGCCGCACACCTCCATCATTACCCATTTTTGGGTGGCGATTTGGTCAATTTCGGTGAACAGTTTTTGGGCTAATTCCGGATCACGAAACTCTTCCAAATATTTCATGCGATTTGCTCCTTCGAAATTAAAAAGCGGAACACAGAGTTGCACAGAGAAGCACTGAGCTACACGGAGAAAAAGGAGAAATTTGTGGGTTTTCATTCATGATGTTTATGTGCAAACTCATGAAGACGCCTCTTTCAATGTTTCCTCGTCGGCAAGTAGTTCTTCTTCTAAAACGCCCATCTCGTTAAAAAGTGCCAACGTTTCCAGCGCAGATTCCTCATCGAGCTGGGTGATGGCAAAGCCAACGTGGACGATGGTGTAGTCACCAACTTCAATCTCTGGCAGGTAGGCCAGGCAGACCTCTTTTTGGATGCCGCTGAAATCCACCTTGCCCATGCGCGTGCCGTTGGCTTCATAAATTTCGGTTACTTTTCCAGGTATTCCTAAACACATATGATTCTCCTATTCAGGCCACAGAGGTCACAGAGGTTTATGAGAATTATTGCTGTTTTGATGCAATCATGATTTGTCCCAAAGCAAGTCCACCATCATTGGAAGGGACGAGGCGATGGGTGAATATTTCAAAGTTGTGGTGGTGTAAATGGCGCACGGCCGTTTCCAGCAACATCACATTCTGAAAGACGCCACCACTTAGCGCCACCTGGTTGAAGCCGTGCCGCTGCCGCATTTGCAAACTAAGCTGCAAAATGAGGTTGGCCACCGCATTATGAAACTTGGCGGCGATAACGGCCGTTGCCACCCCTGCCCGCAAATCTACCACAATATCAGCAAAAATGGGTGCCGCATCAAAACAACTGTTTGCTAGTTCAAATTGGTAGCTGGCTTCCACGCCCGGCGCGGCGATTGCCTCTAGCTCAATCGCCGCCTGCCCTTCATACGTCACCTCTTGGCGAACGCCAATCAAAGCCGCCACCGCATCGAAAAGCCGCCCCATGCTGCTGGTAGGTACGCTGTTCAGGTTTTTGGCTAACTGTTGTTGCAAAATGTGCCGCTCGGCTCCCGGGCAGGCAGCAACGCAAGGTAACGCATCATCCCAGGGCAGCCCGGCGGCGTGCAGGTGAGCCAACGCGAGGCGATACGGCCGTTTCACCGCCACATCTCCCCCGGCCAACGGTACATATTTAAGATGCGCCGCTCGTTCAAACCCTGCATAATCGGCCAGCAGCAGTTCGCCGCCCCACACCGCGCCATCGGTGCCATAGCCAGTGCCATCGAAGCTAAAGCCTATGATGGGGGTACGGCCGTCTAGCCGATGCTCGGCCAAGAGGCTGGCAACGTGGGCATGATGGTGCTGCACAGCCACCACCGGCACGTCTGTTTGTTCATGCGCCCAGCGGGTGGAGAGGTAGCCGGGATGCAAATCGCAAACCAGCTTTTCTGGCTCGGTGCGGAAGATGGCTTTGTAGTGGGAAACGGCCGTAGCAAAAGCGTCCAGCGTCTCCAAATTTTCCATATCGCCGATGTGTTGGCTCATGTAGCCGTAGTCGCCTTTGGCCAAACAAAACGTGCTTTTCAATTCTCCCCCCACCGCCAGCGTCGGCGGCACGGCCGCTGGCAACTTCACAGGGAAAGGCGCGTAGCCGCGTGAACGACGGACAGGTAACAAGTTATCGGTTATCAGTAATCCGTTATCAGTGGTCGGTCTATTGATTACCGACAATGGATTAGGGATTACGCGAACCACCGAGTCGTCGCAACGGCCGTAAATCTCGCGGTTGTGCATCAGAAAGGCGTCAGCTAGAGTGGAAAGTTGTTCACGGGCTTCGTTATTGTCCTTGACGATGGGTTCGTTGCTGAAATTAGCGGAGGTCATAACAAGAACTGGAGTGTGGAGAGTGGGGACTGGCGATTGAAAGTCTAACAGGAGGTGGTGGAGCGGCGTGTAGGGCAGCATGACCCCGATGGTGTTGTTGCTGGGAGCGACCAGCTTGGAGAGCGGATTGTTTGCTTTTTGGTGGAGGAGCAAAATCGGCCGTTCTTTGCTGGTGAGCAGCGCTTCTTCCTCTTCTGAAAGATGGGCAAATTGGCGCACAGTGGCCACGTCGCGAGCCATGACGGCAAATGGTTTATCTACGCGCCCCTTGCGTTCGCGCAGCGTTGCCAACGCCACATCGCTGGTAGCATCACACGCTAGATGAAAGCCCCCCAGCCCCTTCACCGCCACAATCCGCCCCGCCGCCAGCAATTCCTGCACCGCCACAATCGCCGCCTCACCCCTCACTGATAACTGAACACCGTTTACTGAATACTGTTCACTTTCCTCCAGCCAGACCCCCGGCCCACACATCCCACACGCATTCGGCTGGGCGTGAAAACGGCGGTCTTGCGGATTATCGTACTCGGCCTGGCAATCGGCACACATCGCAAATTCGGCCATCGTGGTCAACGGGCGATCATAGGGGATGTCCTTGATGATGGTGAAGCGGGGGCCGCAGTTGGTGCAGTTGGTGAATGGATAGCGGTGGCGGCGGTTTTGCGGATCAAACAGTTCGCTCAGACAATCGTCGCACAGGGTAATGTCGGGGGAGATGAGCGTGTTGGTAGCCGCTTGCGCCTGGCTGTGTGTAATGACGAAGTTGCGGCTATTTTGCACGGGCAGTTCAGCAACGAAGATTTGCTCAATGTGCGCCAGCGGTGGCTGGTTGTGGGTAAGCGCGTGCTGGAATTGGGCAACGGCCGTTGTCGTCCCCTCAATTTCTATAAACACGCCGCTGCTGTTGTTGCCCACAAAACCAGTTAAATTGTGCTGCTTGGCTAAACCATACACAAACGGCCGAAAACCAACCCCTTGCACCACGCCCTGCACCTTCAGGCGTTGGCGAACAGTTTGTACAGCAGGCTGCGTAGCCGATGTTGCTTGCTGAGTCATGGCACAATTTTACATCAACCTGCTCCACAATGGGCTGCGCCGAATGACATCATTACCATGTGCCTTTGTTCATATCAATAGAACTTACGCATGTCTAGATTTAATTGGGCTCGTAGTCAGCAATATGCTATTTTATAGATGTTCAGCTTCTTTATATTTGGGGAGCCTTAGGTGGTGGTGAACTGGCACACGGCCGTTCGCAACCACACTTTTTGGAGGAAGATTGTGTCTGAAAGTGTTTACAAAGTAATCGAACTTGTGGGAACCAGTGAAGAATCTTGGGAGAAAGCAGCGATAGCGGCCGTAGAACGCGCCGCCGAAACGCTACGCGATCTGCGTATTGCTGAGGTTGTGGAGCAAGATATGCAGATCGAGAATGGGAAAGTGGTTAGTTATCGTACAAAGGTCAAAGTGTCCTTCAAGTTTGACGGCTAACATAGTCGTCAATCGACAACTTAGTTCTTCAAAGAATATTGCGTATTGCGTAGAAGATGACGGAATACGCAATACGCTTTTCTCCCTTCTGTACCTATTTCATCCGATATTAACTGAATCTTACCTGCGGGCGGCGGGGGCGCAGGGGCACCTTTTGCAAAAAGGGGAAGGCGGGTTGCCAGGAGGGGGCGGCAGGCGTAGGCATCGCTTTGCGGGCGGGCTGGCACTCGTCGGCACGGATGAGCCACTCGCGCCGCACGGCTACACGGGCTTCCTGGTAGCTGGTGCGGGTACGCCTCGCTTCAAACGTCGCCAGCCGATCCAGCAACGCATCGGGAACGGCCGTATTGTCCAAATAATATACAGGCACATCCCCCCAACGCTGGGTGCAGGCTAGATGGGGCAATGGGAATTTTACGGGGAGTTCGGTACGGCCATAAACATGCTCCCACCGCTTGGCTCTATTTTCATTGATTGGTGTAATCACATACTGTGCCATTTTGGTTATCCTTATCTAGTTATAGAACAATTGTTCTAATTTTAGCATAGAACAACTTGCTTGTCTACCTACTTCTTTACCAGCGGAATAATAATATCCAGAGTGGATATTCTCTTAAATTCAAGAATTTATACGACACGATGTAAACACATAAGTGCTTGACTTGGTGGAGGGTTTAATAGAATGTAATGAAAAATTTTTACAAAAGGAAAGCAAATGGCGAACACCAAAATTACGCTTGCAAAGAATTCAGCTTTGTCGAAGCTTGCAATAATTTGTCTTCTCTACGGAGCTGTTTCAATTATTTTGACAGCACTCCAGTGGTTCCTTGTACGTTTTTTAACTCCTTTTTTGATGGCACCAGCCTTACTGTGTTCATGGGGTTTATTTGCTATATTGATGTTAATAACAATCGTGTACTTTTTTCGTGAAGTAAGAAAAACCCCTAAGAAAGCCAGCCTCCCTCTATTGATTAACATTGTTACGTTCTTGATCTTGTGGTTCGTACCGTTTACATCTCTTTGGCTTGAATTTGAGTTCAAATTGAACAAGAGTCAATATGATGAAATTGTACTAATGGTAGAAAACGAACAAATTCAACCCGGAGAAATTGGTCTTGCACAATTGCCGCCTGGATATGAAAATGTTTCAAGAGGTGGGCAAATTATCATTCAAAAAGAAAACGGTGTGACTAGCGTCTTCTTTTTTACTTTTCGTGGCGTTTTAGATAGTTTTTCGGGATACATGTATCGCTCAGATGATACACCACCGCCCAAAAATTTTATCGGCGATTGGTTCCAAATTGAAAGAAAGGAATCACACTGGTTTTTTTGTGCGTCCCAGTAAGAAAAAAGCTCGCCGAATTGGCGAGCTTTTTCTATGTCTGTGTGCCCCTGCCAGAATTCGAATCTGGAACCTTTGCCTTCGGAGGGCAACACTCTATCCAATTGAGCTACAGGGGCGTTTTGTTGCGGGCGGATTTTGCCATACGGTCTGGTAAAAGTCAAATATGGTGAACGGTGTTCCGTCGTCGGTAATCGGTGAACGGTCTGTACGCAAAGCGGTCGCCCAGCGACATTACTGACCTACCGATTACTGATAACCGCCTCAACTGATCTCAACCAGCAGCGTGTTGCTTGCCACCGTCTCACCAGGGGCAACGTGAATGGCTTCCACACGGCCGTTCGTTGGCGAACGCACTTCATTTTCCATCTTCATTGCTTCCAAGATGACAATGGGCTGCCCAGCCGCGACTTCTTCACCAACCTCCACCAAATAGCGAGCGATGAGGCCAGGGATGGGTGCTTTGAGACGGCCGTCGCCGCTGCGGTGTCGGGGAGCCATGGCCTCTAAATCGCGCACTTCGATGGGATGCAGCCCGTTGTTGCCCGCCACCCAGCGCAAATCGGGATCGAACAACAGTTCATACGGCCGTTCGTCCACTATCATCCAGGTGTGATCATTGATCGGCGCATTGGGGTTGGGAATTTGCACCATCACGGTTTCACCATTCACCTGCACGGTAAGGCTGTTAGCCTGCGGCGTGGGACGGTCAAAGCTGATTTCATATGGTTCTTCGTTTAAGGTGATCAGTAATTTACTCATTGGAATTTCTAACTGTGTTAGTCACTTACTGCGGCAGCCGCCGACTGTCTTTGTGCCAACCGCTTTGCCACCGTTCAGGCGTGGTTGGGTTAAACAGTTGATGACGCCGGGCAAAGTGAACGGCCGTAATCACCGCCAGATCACGCAATTGCACCTCAGAATCATCCCCGTTGGCGGTGGGTTTGGTAAAAAAGCTCGTGTTGTAATGTGCCCGCGCAAAAGCAGATGTGTGCATAATGCGCTGCATGAGCGGTAAATTGGTTGGCGTGCCCGCCAACACAAAATCGGCCAACGCACTCTTCATGCGTGCCAAACAAACATCCCGGTCTGCGCCCCAAGTGGTGAGCTTGGCCACGAGCGGATCGTAGTTTGGCGGCACATGGCATCCGTTGTAAACGTAGGTGTCAATGCGTACCTGTGGCCCTGTTGGCAGCCGCACCTCGGTAAGCTGCCCTGGGCTAGGCAAAAAGTTTTGCCACGGATCGTGGGCATTCAGGCGGCAGGTCATCGCCCAACCGGTAAAGGTAATCTCGTTTTGCGTCCAGGCCAGTGGTTCACCTGCGGCTACAAGAAGTTGTTGCCGCACCAGGTCAATGCCCGTCAACATTTCGGTAATGGGATGCTCTACCTGTATGCGCGCCTTGATTTCGCTGAAATAGAAATTTCCTTCGCCATCCAGCAAAAATTCCACCGTACCCACATTTTGGTAATTAAACAGCTTGCCAATAGCCAAAGCCGTTTGCAAAATCGCTTCGCGCTGAGCGTCGTTGAGAATAGGAGAGGGCGCTTCTTCAATGATTTTTTGGTTGCCAACAATGATCGAGCCTTCTCGTTCACCTAGATGTACCAGGTTGCCATGCTGGTCGCCCAGCAACTGTACACCAATTTGGTGAGCAGGCAGCAAGGCACGTTCCAAATAAAGATGTTCGTTGCCAAAGACGGCACGGGATTCGGCGGAAGCGCGCTGTACGGCCGTTGCCAACTGTTCGGGTTTATACACCAGGCGTTCTCCCCGGCCGCGCCCACCGTGGCACGATTTAATCACGAGCGGATAGCCTATTTCTGCGGCTGTGGCGCTGATGGTTTCAATATCATCAACATCCAGGCAAGCGGGTGAGTTGAGAACAGTCGGGAAACCCGCCGCACGTACAATTGCCAATACATCAACCTTAGCGCGAACCGCGTCAATGACCTCGGCGGGCGGCCCAATGAAGCAAATTCCTGCATCTTGACAAGCACGAACAAAAGACGGCCGTTCCGCCAAAAAACCATAGCCCGGATGCACCGCATCCACTTCATATGCCAGGGCAATCTGAATGATCGTCGTCTCATCCAAGAAGGTTTCTGGGGAAGGCAACCGTACGCAAAAATCGGCCAGCCGCACATGCAGCGACTCAACATCGCTTTCGTCGTACAGCACCACCGTTTCAATACCCATCTCGCGGCAGGTACGAATCGCGCGCACTGCAATTTCGCCCCGGTTTGCAATTAAAATTCGTTTGAACATTTTTTCCTCAGGGAGTTTGCAAGTGGCAAGTGTGCGAGTCTACAAGTTTTACTTGCAGACCTGCATACTTGCAGACTTTCTACATTGGCGAAATCCCATGCTTCTTGGATACATGGCTTTCTCGCTTAGAGAGCGTTAGCTCCAGCGCACGCACCAGCGCAGTGCGCGTGTCGCGTGGCTGGATCACGTCGTCAATGAGGCCACGCGCGGCAGCCACGTAGGGATTGTTGAACTTCTTCTCGTAGTCGGCTACCAGCTCTGCACGACGGGCTTCCGGGTCTTCGGCGGCCTGCACATCGCGGCGGAACAGGATGTTGACCGCGCCTTCGGCACCCATGACGGCGATTTCGGCATTGGGCCAGGCGTAGAGCAGATCGCCACGTAGGCCCTTGCTGCTCATCACACAGTACGCGCCGCCGTAGCTTTTACGCAAAATAATCATCAACTTAGGCACGGTGGCTTCGCTGTAAGCGTAAATCATGCGTGCGCCGTTGCGAATGATGCCGCCGTACTCCTGGTCTTTGCCGGGCAAAAAGCCAGGCACATCTTGCAGGGTGATGATGGGAATGTTGTACGCATCGCAAATGCGGATGAAGTGAGTGGCTTTGAGGGAGGCTTTGATGTCTACACAACCTGCCAGCACCATCGGCTGGTTAGCTACAATGCCCACCACGTAGCCATTCAATCGCGCAAAGCCCACCACCATATTTTCCGCCCATAGCTGGTGTACTTCAAAAAAACGGCCGTCGTCCACCACGCTATGAATCACCCGACGCACATCATATGGTTTGTGTGGGTCTGTGGGAACCACATGCTCCAATTCAGGCGTGCGTCGGTTGGGATTATCTACAGGACGCATGTACGGTGGGTCTTCTTTGTTGTTGCTGGGCAGGTAGCTCAACAGTTCGCGCACCCGCATCAGGCATTCCCGGTCATCGGTGGTGAGGAAGTGACACACGCCGCTTTCCTGGCTGTGCATCTGCCCGCCGCCCAGCTCTTCAAAGGTCACATCTTCTTGCATGACGGCTTTAACTACCTGCGGCCCGGTGATGAACATATAGCTCTTCTCGGTCATGAAGACGAAGTCGGTGAGGGCAGGTGAGTAAACCGCGCCGCCAGCACACGGCCCCATGATGACCGAAATTTGAGGGATGACGCCGGAGGCTTCGCAGTTGGCGTCGAAGATTTTGGCGTAACCGCCCAGGCTATCAACCCCTTCCTGAATCCGCGCCCCACCAGAGTCGTTGAGGGCAATGAAGGGGCAGCCGTACTGGATGGCCATCCGCATCGCTTTCACAATTTTATTGGCGTGCATTTCGCCCAGCGAGCCACCCATGACGGCCGCATCCTGCGAAGCGGCCATGGCGTGACGGCCGTTTATCAGCCCAAATCCGGTAACAACGCCATCGCCGTAACGGGATTTCTTGCCGCCGACGTAGCTATCGTAGCGGGGCGTTACCAGCGAATCAATTTCGTTAAAGGTGCCGGGGTCAAACAACAGCTCAATGCGCTCCCGCGCCGTCAGCCGCCCCTTGCCATGCTGCCGCGCGACGTCTTTTTCCGTGCCCTGGGCAATCTCCTGCCGATTTTGCAACTCGTCTTTGTAATACTGCATTTCTTTTATCATCTTTCTTCCCGTTGTCGGTAATCGGTATACTGTAATTGGTAATCAGTGCGTTTTACTGATTACTGGTCATCGATTACTGATTACCGTTTTTATTGTTTAACAACCAGCGTCATCACAAAGTGGTTCATGGTGCGCCACCAGCCCGAAAAGTGCGGGGCTTCTTTTGGCAAGCGTGTATTGTCACACCGAATCTTAAACCGCACCCAGCTATCAGACGGCCGTTCCCCCGGATCAATCAAACAAGAAATGGCGCGTGTATCAACCGACAGCCCCAGGTGCAACGCTTTCAGAACAGACTCTTTGGCACTCCAAACGGCCGTTACCAACGTATCCCGCTGCGTCCCTGCCACCTGCCTTACCAGAAGGGCTTCTGTCTCAGTAAAATAATCATCAATAAACGCTTCGCTGCGCGGTTTAATTAGCTCCAAGTCACAACCAATTGGCCACACTGGTTTGGCAACGGCCGTTACCAGCGCGTGCCCGTGCGAATGGCTAATTGAGATGCTGAATTGACCGTTTACCATCGGTAACTGCGACTCAATGGTAGGCACCCCATCTGCATTGTTGCTCACCGTGATGAGGTCGAGCGGCACGGTCGTATTTTGCGTTTCCCAAACCACCGTTTGCAGCAGCCGCTTGGTTGTCCAGCGACCCAGCAGCCAGTCACGCCGCCGCTTTTCTGTTTTCAATGAGGCCAGTCGCGCTGCTTCTTTTTCACTCAAAAATTGAAACGAACCGCCAGTAACGGCCGTTTGCGGAACAACTTCGTGGGATTGTGCGAGCCAGTGGATCATTTTTCTTCCTTGGAGATTGGAGACTGGAGATTGACTGCTCAAACAGCCCAATCTCCAGTCTCCAATCTCTAATCTCCCCAAATTCCTAAAGTGAAACTTCACCCGGCAGCTGAACCGTCCGGTAGCCGTTCAGCTCCACAAACACGTTGCCAGATTTGTCCACAACTTGTGCATTAAACGCCGCGCCATCATCAACTGCTTCAACGATGGCGTATAGGCGCCCTTTCGCGTCTGCTTCCTGCTTGTAGGCGGTCACGCTGCCAATGGCCAGTGGGAGGGCCATCTGCTGCTTACTGTGGATTTCCCACACGCCTGCCGTCTGGAAGCAGAACTCAACCAATCTTGGGGCGATTAGCTCTGGCGCGTCTACCGGATTGCAATTGGCGGGTAAATCCTGTGCCAACAGACCAATTGCCGTGCCGCCATCTACCTGCACGCTTTCTAAAACCTGGTAGGCCGGGCCGTGGAAGTAGATTTTGTAGATGTCTTCAGCCCCGATGTTCATATCTTCTGCTTTGGGAGCTTTGAATTTCAACTTCTTGGTTTTGGGTGCCTTAGCTCCCAGCCGCACGGTGGCGGTGAAGTGCAGCTTCTCCTGAATGCCGGTTTTCAATTCACGGCGGGAGTGCATACTGGTGTGTACCAGAATTTCCTTGCCATTCGGTACGGCCGTTGCGCTCAAAATCATCATCTGCGGCTCCATCCGGTAATACTTAAACGGGGCGTGGAAATCTTCATTCTCAACGGCCGTTACTGCGTAACCGGGAGCCACCAATGAAGCGATTTCAGCAAACGTTTCTGTACCCATCACGCCAGGCAGCAGCGGCGTGCCGTCCATCGCATGGTCAAACAAAAACGGCTGTTCGTTCGGGTCTAACACCGTTTCTGCCTGGAGGCCGCCGTACAGATTGTACGCTGTCACCTTGCCCACCATCAGCAGATCATCATCATTCACTTTGTCTAAATCGAGGCCACCTGTCGGATGCCGCTCTTCAATGAGAATGCCAAGCTTGCCGCCTGCCAAAATCTCGCCCTTGAAGCCGCTGGCGACCAGCTCACGCCGTACCGTTGGTACGCCAACCTCTGGCGGCAGCATCTCGATGCCAGCCATCTCCATAATTCTGGGAATGGAACCGCGCGTCGCCATGCCAATGCCGCCCCAAGCTGTCCAATCAATCGCGATCCCTTTGGTATTGGGTCGCGTATTGCGGAAGCTACTGGTGAGCTTGCACAGCAGGTCGTTGGCTGCGCTGTAGTCGGTTTGGCCGTTGTTGCCAAATCGTCCCGCCACGGAGCTAAAGACCACGGTTGCACCAATTGGCATCTCTTTGGCTGCACTCAGCAAGCTAAAGAAGCCGTCGGATTTGATGTCGTACACCAGGTCGAACTGGGCTGCATCCTTCTGGTCTAGCCCTCGGCTAATTTCGATGCCGCCTGCATGAACCAGAACGTCGATTTTACCGTACGTCTCGCGAATGTTTTCGACAACGGCCGTTATCGCCTCGCCATCCAGCAAATTCACGCTGTGGTAAAGGGGCAGCCCGCCTGCGGCCGTTACTGCTTCAATCGCGCTCAACGCCGCCTCAGACCGCTCAATTGCCATCAGCTTCTTGTTGATCATCACCGGGGTCGGTTTTTCACCAGCCGCTTTGGCTTCGGCAATGAGTTGGGTCTTCAGTGCATTTTCATCCTCGCGGAACAGCTGGATATGCGGGTCATCCGGTGCGGGTGCTTCTACCAAATCCAGCAGGTAGAAGATGCCGCCGCTGGCCGCTGCCAAATCGCTGACGATGGCACTGGTGATGCCACCCGCCGCGCCGGTTACCACAAACACCGTTTCCTTGTCCAGCGTCAGGCCGGGTTCACCGTCGGCTGCCGGTTGCTCGAGGAGGGTCACGGCCGTTCGCTGTTTACCGACATAGCCAACTTCTACCACACCGGGGTCGGTGATGGTTTCAGCAATCAGCAGATCGGCGAAGGCGGCCGTTTTGCGGCTTACCTCAAAGTCTACCGCTTTCACCAGGACGGACGGCCGTTCATGGCGATACGCTTTGGTAAAGCCCGTCACGCCGCCGCCCAATGGCGCCACTGCGCCGTTGGAGTCGTAGCCGTGCTGCCCGCCCAGCCGCGTCGCCGAAACGAGGAAGTTGTTCGCTTCATTCACCACATCGTACAACACGCGCATCGTGATGGAGAGGTTCTTCACCCGGATGCGGTTGGCTTCGCGCCACGCTGCTAAGTCCATCGTCATCAGGTCAGCTTCCACATCGAGTGCGGGCAGCCAGTAGACGCCCTGGATCGCACCGTCGGCCAGCCAGCTTTGCAGCTGTGCCTCCAGTTCAGCTTGGGGCAGCGTCACGTCTAATGTCAGAACGGTTGCACCCATCTTCTCCAGCTTCTTCACGAGGGCTTTGCCCACGCCGCCTTCGTCCAACGCCACAATCACGCGGCTGTTTTCATCTAAAACGACGCCCGTGGGCACGCATTCGTCGAGATCTGGCCGCAGAACGGCCGTGGCAACGCGGCGGGGGAATGTATCTGCATCTTCGAGATTATATTGGGAAACGGCCGTTTGCGGGGCTGCTGGTGAATCAGAGACGGCCGTTTCTGCCTTCTCCTCAACCGGCAAACGGCTCGCCGCTTTTAAATCAGGCCGCATCTCATGTACAAAACCCACCACCTTCGCCAGCGTGTTGTAATCACGCAGGTTCAGGTCGTCACGGCGGGGAATGTCAAACGCCTGCCGAATCGCCACAAACGTCTCCGCCTGTTTCACCGTGTCGATACCCAAATCAGCTTCCAAATCCAAATCTGGTTCCAGCATGTCCACCGGATAGCCGGTCTGCTCAGCAATGATATTGAGTACCTTGTCCATCACCGGGTCACCGTCAGTCGCTGGTGCTTCGGATGTAGCAACTGGTTCACTCACCGCTGTTTCAGTAGCTGCTGGTTCACTAACTGCCAACTCTGGCCGCATTTCGCGCACAAAGCCAACCACGCGAGCCAACGTGTTGTAATCACGCAAATTCAAGTCGTCGCGGCGCGGAATGTCAAACGCTTGCCGGATGGCTACAAACGTCTCCGCCTGCTTCACTGTGTCGATGCCCAAGTCCGCTTCCAAATCCAAATCTGGCTCCAGCATATCAATCGGATAACCAGTCTGGTCAGCAATGATATTTAACACTTCGTCCATTACCGGGTCGGAGACTGGAGATTGGAGATTGGAGATTGGTTCTGCTTCAACAACTGATTCACTGCTTGCCGATGACTGACTACTAATTACTGGTTCACTGGCGACTGCCAACTCTGGCCGCATTTCGCGCACAAAGCCAACCACGCGCGCCAGCGTATTGTAATCACGCAGATTCAAGTCGTCGCGACGCGGAATGTCAAACGCTTGCCGAATCGCTACAAACGTTTCAGCTTGTTTCACTGTGTCGATGCCCAAGTCTGCTTCCAGGTCTAAATCTGGTTCCAGCATATCCACCGGATAGCCAGTTTGCTCAGCAATAATGTTCAATACCTGATCCATTACCGGGTCGGAGACTGGAGACTGGAGATTGGAGATTGGTTCCGCTTCAACAACTGATTCACTACTTACCGATGACTGACTACTGATTACTGGTTCACTGGCGACTGCCAACTCTGGCCGCATCTCTTTAACGAAGCCAACAACTCTTTCCAGCGTGTTGTAATCTCGCAGGTTCAAGTCGTCGCGGCGCGGAATGTCAAACGCTTGCCGGATGGCGACAAACGTTTCTGCCTGTTTCACCGTGTCGATGCCCAAGTCCGCTTCCAAATCGAGTTCCGGCTCCAGCATTTCGGTGGGGTATCCGGTTTGTTCAGCAATAATGTTGAGTACCTGTTCCGTTACTGTGTCGGAGACTGGAGATTGGAGATTAGAGATTGGTTCTGCTGGCGGCGGCGTTGGTTCTGGCACGGCCGTTTCTACCTTCACCTCTGCTGGTTTTGCTTCTACAGGTTTAGGTTCTAGCTCTTCCTTTACTGGCTCACTGATTACTGACGACTGTTTACTGATTATCGGTTCTGGCATGACGATGGGTGCGGGTTGTGCCGCAACGCCAACGCTGCCTTGCCCTATTTGGGTGCGAACCACGGGGCCAGTGCCGTACTGCCAGTTGCTAGGTGCGGGTGGCCGTCCCGGGTTCCCTTTGGCAACGATGCGTAAGTTTCGCTTTTCGACTTCCAGTTCAGCATAGTCGTAGCCGCTAATGGCATCGAGCCATTGCTGGTAGCGAGGTTGCTGGTCAATGCGGTTTGGCCCACCAGGAATGCGTCGCGTCAGGCTAAAGGCAATTTGGGAACCAAAGCCAGCCGCCAGGTGGAGCGAATATTGCACCGGATACCGTCCGCCACGACTCAGGTTGAGCTGACCCAAGTCTGGGTCTACCTCTTTGTAGTTGGGGACGGGGGGCACGATGCCGTGTTCCAAAATCTTAAGAGCTATCACGTCTTCAACACCCACACCCATCGGATGTCCGGTGAAGCCTTTGGTGTTCGCCACAATGATTTCTTTGGCCGCATCGCCAAAGTTTTCACGCAGGGCCGTTACCTCGGCTGCTGCGCTGCCGCCGCGTGCCGGAGTGAAGGTTTCGTGTGACATGAAAACTAGCTGCGGCGCCATGGCATACCGATTGAGGCCAAAACGACTTTCGGCCGTTTTCAACAAATCATCCATCACCATCGAGATGTGGTCGACGTCTAGCCGGGAACCGTGGAAGGCACTGTTGCGGGTTTCGGTGCTGAGAACCTCAACGATGCCGCGCATCCCACGTTCCTGAACAGCGTCTTCGCTCTCCAAAACCAAAGCGCAGGCACCCATGCCCAAAATCGTACCGTGACGACGCTTGTCGAATGGCAGGGCGGCTTCATCGACTTTGTCATCGGTGGCGGCTGCGCCTAATGCCAGGAAGCCGGAGCCAACCCATTCCATCAGGTGATCGCCAGTTACGTCGTCGGCGGCGATAACAATGACTCTGCGGCAACGGCCGTTCCGAATCCAATCTTCTGCCAGGGCAATACCTTGGGTGGTGCTGGCACAGGCGGCGTTTACGTGGGTGTTCGGGCCACGTGCGCCAATGTACTCAGCAAACTGGCTGTGCCCCATCGCCAAAATGCGGAAAATAAAGCGACGGTCAAAGATGTATGGTTCATTGGTTAGCTGTTCACGCAGCTCATTAATGCGGCGCGTGATTTCCAGCAAGGTCGTTTGGTCACTGGCATAGCGGCGTAAATCTTCCAGCATTTCTAGCTGCTCTACCCGACTTTGGTGCGTGTAGAACCGCTCAAAATCTTCGGCAAAGCGGTCACCACCGGGGAACGCGCTGGCAAAAATGACACCAGTCTCGTCCCGCAACGCCTCAGGCAGCATCCATTTTTGCGGCAGGTAGCTGCCCGTTGTTGTCTTCTTGTAGGTCATCGTCAGCGGAATACCCGCTTCGCGCAGGGCATCTAAACCAGCCGCCATCGCCAACTGGGTGGTGATGTCTAGCGCATCCACCAATTTTTGCGGCACGCCATACTCTTCAGCCAAATCAAAGCTGCCAGGGCGACCTGCCAAACGAATCACTTTGTCCTGGTCGTCAATGGTGGCAAAGCTGCCGCCGCCGTCTGCGGCTTTGACAAGCCGAGTAATTTGCTTACCCACCATCTTGCGCCGGAATCGTTCGGGGATGAGATCAACAAACTGTTCGCCCTGCAAAATGCGGAGGGCGTTGTCTGGGTCCATCACTGGCTTTTCCGTGCCGGGCAAGCCCAAACCGGTGCCGCTAATCACCACAGAGCCGTTGGGTTCCTGGTTGCGATTGTAGGGGAGATTAGAGACTGGAGATTGGAGATTGGTTTGCAGGGCCTGGAGTAACTGCCCTAAATTGTCTGGCGAAGCAACGGCCGTTGGACTGCCATTTGCCGCCGGGGTTGAAACTTTCATAACGGGTTCCTCATTTTGTAAACCTCTGGCCATTGGGGGCGTTGGTTGTGCAAACTGCCCCGCGTATCCGGCCGCGTACAAGCCACACAACGCCTGGTTAAAGGAAGGCATCGTGCCATTTTTGGGATGATTGGTCATCAGAGCGGTAACGTCTTCTTTATCAGCAAAAACATCGTTGGCAAAGCCGCGCAACGCCCGTTTTGGCCCGACCTCTACAAAGGTGCGCATGCCTTGCGCGTAAAGCGTTTCCAGCCCCTTTACCCACTGGACTGGGGAAGCGATCTGCAATTTCAGCATATCTTTAATCGCTTCCACATCGGTCGGGTAAATTTCGCCCGTCACGTTGGCCACTAGCGGCAGCTGTCCCGGTCGGATGTCTAACCGATCCAGCACGCGCCGGAGCGGTTCACTGGCCGGAGCCACAATGCTGGTGTGGAAAGCGTGGCTCACGGGCAGCAACATGCCCCGATACCCTTTGGCTTCAAACTGCTTCACGGCCTCTTCCACTGCTTCGCTCGCCCCACCAAAGACGCATTGGCTGCGGCTGTTGATGTTGGCTGGAACCACATAGCCATCGATGCTGTTCAAAACGGCCTCAACTTCCTCATACGGTGCCAAAACAGCCGCCATCTTACCTTTGTCCGGCACGTCTACCGCTGCCATTTCTGCACCGCGCGCGGCGGAAGCTTCCAGCGCGTGGGCAAACGGCATGATGCCAGCAGCAATCAGCGCTGCATATTCGCCTAACGAATGCCCCATCACCATGTCGGGGTTAAAACCGTAGCTTTGCAGCAGCTTAAAGATGGCAATGTCCATCGTCAGCATCGCGGGTTGGGTGATTTCCGTTTGCATCAGGTCAAAGGTCGCCTGATTGATCGCGTCCTTGTCCTCTGGGTCTACAAAAATGTAGTCGGTGAGCGGCTTGCCCAAGATGGGCTTCATCACTGCATCCGCTTCATCAAACACTTTCTTGACAATGGGTGAGAACTCGACCAGTTCTTGGCCCATATTCACATATTGGCTACCCTGGCCGGGAAACATAAAGGCTATTTTGCCTTTGGGCTTGCCGGAGCCCCGGAAGATGCCCTGGGCCTCCATTGCTTTCCATGCCTGATGGGAATCCATCCCCATCACTTTTTGCGCTTTTTGCAGCCGACCCAGCAGTTCTTCATGGTTGCCAAAGTCGATGACAAGACGTTCTGGAGATTGGACAACGGCCGTTTCTGGCAAAGCAAATTCTGGCGTCCAGCCACCTTCAACTTTCTTCAGCGTGGCATCAAGCTGTTGGCTCAAGCCAGCCGTATCATTCGCTCCTAGAGCGACAATGCCACGCGGCGGGGCCGGTTTACTGCTGGCTGGAGGTGTAGGTGGTGGGGCTGCGGGACGGCCGTTTACCTTCTCACTCACGGCAAACTGCTTGCGGTCGCGCGTTAACGCCCCTGGAATGTGCTCTTCCAACACCAGATGGAAGTTGGTGCCACCAAAGCCGTAAGCACTTACCCCCGCGCGGCGCGGCGTACCGTTTGTTTCCCAATTGCGTGCGTCATTCAGCAGCGCAAAGGGTGTTTGGCTAAAATCAATGTTGGGGTTGGGCGGATTTGCATTCAGCGTCGGTGGCAAAATCTTGTGGTGCAGTGCCATCGTGGCTTTTAGCATTCCGGCTGCGCCCGCCCCGGCCTTCAGGTGGCCGATGTTGCTCTTGGCCGATCCCAAGCCAATGCTGCCGCGCTTGGCTTCGCCAAAAATTTTTGTGAGGCTTTCCACTTCCACCACGTCGCCAACGCGGGTGCTGGTGCCGTGGGCTTCCACCATGCCAGCCGTGGCAGGGTCTAACCCAGCATTTTCCCAGGCGCGGGAGATTGCTAGCTGCTGGCCAATTGGGTTGGGAGCGGTGATGCCCTTCCCCTTGCCGTCGCTGGCGCCGCCAACACCACGAATCACAGCGTAAATCTTGTCGCCGTCCCGCTCGGCATCGGCCAGACGCTTTAATAGGAAGAGCCCCGTGCCTTCGCCCATCACAAAGCCGTCAGCACCATCGCCAAACGGCCGTGTGCCAGTCGCACTCAAGGCACCGATCTTGCAGAACTTCACAAAGCTGCCGATGCCCATATTGCGATCCACACCGCCAGCAATCACGGCATCAATCTTGTGCTCCGTCAGCATCTCAACGGCCGCTTCCACCGCGGCAAAGCTGGAGGCGCAAGCAGCATCCGTAATGAAGTTTGGCCCCCGAAGATTCAACATGTTGGCTACCCGCCCAGAGACGATATTTGGTAGTTCACCGGGCATGGAATCTTCAGTAATCGGGGGAATTTGCTGATCAATATGGTTGTGCCAACCAGTCAAAATGGCTTCCCGCGTAGCGGCGGGCAGTGCCTGAAATTCAGCTACGCCCGTTAAAGCATTCGCATATTCGGGGAAAACAATGCGGGTATTAGTCTGGTAATGCAGCTCACCACCCATTGCTGTACCGATAATGGTGGCAACGCGGTCGGTGTCTAACGGCCGTTCTGGATACCCATAATCCGCCAAAACATCCGCCGCTACCGTCACCGCCCACTGCTGCCCCTCATCCATCGAGGCAGCAACTTTTGGCGGCATCCGAAAACGCTTCCAATCAAAAGAAAAGTCCCGCACCCAGCCACCGATTTTGCTGTATGTCTTATCGGGTGCTTTCGGGTCGGGATCGTAATAATCGGCGATGCTCCAACGGTTGGCAGGCGTTTCGGTGATGCTGTACCGTTTGTTCAGCACGTTTTGCCAAAAAGCTGCCGCACTTGACGCATCCGGCAGCAACGCCCCCACGGCCACAATGGCAATCGCTCGGTCTGCTGTGTTACTCATTTCTTTACTCCAAAAAGAAGTAATAGGGTAATTAGGTAATTGAGTAATTAAATTACCCAATTACTCAGTTACTCAATTACACATTACGCTGTAAAAACCTTATTCAACTGCTCCGAGGCAAAATCCATATCCGCCAAGTTGCCCGTCTGTGCCTGGTAAATACCGGGCAAATTAAGAGAGGCAGCTAAGTTCGGGTCGGTTTGGCCAGCACCAATTGTCCAGCGCAGCCCGTCGGCCGCTACCTTGAGGGCAGCTTCGCGGGCAAAGATGCGAGATAAAGCTTGGCGGGTGGGCACGTCTAGCTGGATGGCTTCAGTTGGTTTTTGCACGACGCGCTCGGCAAAAACGGCCGCACACTCCGCATAAGCCACCAGTTCACCCAGCCGGAACAACACATGCTGGTTGCGCGTCAGCCGATCCAGACGGCAACGCTCCAAAATCACTGCCAAGGCTCGCAGCCCCATCGCGGCAATTCCTGCCCCATTGTCTGGCTCTTGCTGATGAATGGCAGCCAGACGATTTGCCCACTCTTTGTAATAATCGCCACGCGACTTTAGATGCTGCTGCCAGCGGTCACGGGCAATTGTCCACTCCATAATTTCAGATGTGCCTTCATAAATGGTGGTGATACGCACGTCCCGCTTGATTTTTTCTACCATGTACTCTTTGGTGTAGCCGTAGCCACCCATTGCCTGAATGGCATCCTCCGCCATTTTGTTGCCTGCTTCGGTCGCCATATATTTGGCAACGGCACCTTCTGTTTGCAACCCTTCCTCATCACCATCCAGCCGTTCAGCCACCCATTCAATGTAGGTGCGTGCCGCTTCCAGCTTGGCAGCGTTGGGAACAATAAGCTTGTGCGTGTACCCTTGCTTTTGGCTCAATGGGGCACCGCCCTGAATCCGCTCTTGGGAGTAGCGGATGGCACGGCGCAGCGCTTCCCAGCCTGCCCCCAGACCAAACGCGCCCACCATCAGGCGGGTATAGCCAAAAACTGCCTGCGCTTGAGCTAACCCTTTGCCTTCTTCCAAACCAATCAGGCGGTCAACTGGCACGTAAACATTATCCAGAAAGAGAGCGGCCGTATTGCTGGCGCGAATACCATGTTTATCTTCCGGTTTACCTTTGGTGAACCCCTCTGCATCAGCATCAACCACAAACCAGCTTGGCCCGCCGGGAGCCAAGGCCAAAATGGTGTAAATATCGGCCACGCCACCGTTGCTAATCCACTGCTTGCGCCCGGTGATGTTATAGCCAACAATTTCGCCATCTTCTTCAACAGGCTCCGCCTTCGTTGTCATTGAAGCCAAATCACTGCCCGCTTGCGGCTCCGTTGCGCCATAAGCACATAGCAGCGCTTCTTCAGCAATACGGCCGAACCAATATTGCCTCTGCTCTTCAGTTGCCCCAACACTAATGGGATCAGAACCGAGGAAAGTCGCTAGTACGCCCGTTGCAATGCCCAAATCCACCGTAGCCATCAATTCAGAAACGCGGTAAATGTCATAAGCGCCACCGCCCAGTCCATCATACTTTTCTGGGATGAACAGAAGATGCAAGCCAATGGACATCGGATCGTATAGCTCTTTCAGGACATCGTGGGGAAATGTATCGTTGTGGTCTAGCTCTAGTAAAAATTCGGGGGTTAATTTGCGTTCAGCATACTTTTTAATGGTATCCAGAATCATATCGCGGGTCTCTTTGTCGAGACCAACTTCAGGTACGGCCGTATCAATCATTTCATCCTCCAGAAAAAAAGAAGCAAAGCAAATGCAGGTTTGCTCTGCTCCCCAATATTGCAAATGTGCTGTAATAAACTATTTGGCTGCTAATTGAATTGCGAAATTTTTCACAAACCCTGACTTTGATTGTAATTACTTATAGTAAAGGGCAAGAGTGACAACTGTCATGTGATATAGATGAAAAAAGCATAATGCGTTGTGTCATGATGATTAGCTTTCCTTATGCAAGAGATAAGTTAGCGAAGTTATTGTAGATGCTTTCGGGGGGTATTCAGAGTGACAACTGTCACGCACTATTTAGGCGAAAAGCATAATGCGCTGTGTCATGGGACGAACGGCCATTTCTCCATGAAGGTATGCTAGAATATGGTCATCTTCATATCAGTAAAATAGGCAGTACGATAGTGCAACTTGAGCCAATGACAACTGCGGCGGAGCGGGATTTCAGTCTAATCGAAGACCGATCCGGAGCAGGAATCTCCTGATATGATCAATATTGACGTCTTTGAAAAAAGACTGCTAGACTTGAACAAGGCAGGTACTATGTCTAATCCATTGATGAAGCTGCTTAAAGACATCACAAATTCATATGATTTGGATGAACTAAAGACCTTGTGTATAGAATTAGGTGTTTCTTATGATAACTTAAGTGGCGACAATAAACTTGAGTCAAAAGCTAGAGAAATGATTCTTCATATGTGTCGCCGCAACAAATTAAATATTCTTTTAACAGCCTTACAGAATACGAGACCGCATCTGTTTGAGCGAGAACTAAATCAAAATTATATAGATACACTTTACGATTCACTCCAAATTTTTAATGACAACAAAAATTTAGATCAAGGCATCCATGACTCAGGAATACCAGTTGAAAGAGGGAAAATCAAAGCACTCATTGTTGAAGATATTCCTTCTCAACAAAATGCCATCCAACAGATTCTCCATGAAATTGGAGCAAATGTAACCATCGCTAATAATCTTGATTCGGCATTAGGGTTTATACGGCTAACAAAGTTTGAGCTCATAACTTTGGATATGCAATTAGATGAGATGGACTCAGCAGGACAAGTTGGTATCATGTTACTTGATCAGTTGCGAACCTATCAACGCGAAGCTGTTGTTATTATTATCAGTGGCTTGCCCTGGTCAGGAGAAAATGTTCGAGATTTTCTTCGTGACTATAAAGCATACGACTATCTTAAAAAGCCTTTTAAGCCTGATGAACTCAAAATGCTGATAAATGAAGCATTTCCTTTACCATCACAAAATAAGAACTAGATTGCATCCAACAGAAGGGCAATATTGGGTTATCAATTTTTTTGGAAAAGATAAATGACGGAATTAAAGGAATGCCTTCCCAGAATTGTTTACGCCGATGATGATCAAGAAATACGGGAATTAGGGGCATTTGTCTTGCAATACAATGGATTCGAGGTCATCGAGGCTGAGGATGGAAGGGAAGCTATCGAAAAGACTTTAGAGTTTCACCCCGATTTAGTGATATTAGATGTTCGTATGCCTAGATTATCTGGATACGAAGCAATTAAATATTTAAAATGTTATCGACCCGTCAAAAATATTCCAATCGTGATATTTTCTGCACATGGGCAGGAAGCTGAAATATCTTTTGCTTTAGAGTTGGGAGCCTCCGACTATATAGTAAAACCTTTTGCTCCAGACACGTTAATTCGCTCTATTAGTTCTTTAATTGGCGAAATATCACAATCACCTGCCTCAAAAATTTGGCATAATAATACACCTAATGAGGCTTTTGCTGAATATAAGCAAAGGCTTATTTCCACTCCATTGGTTGAAGAATTAGAAGATATTTCCTTTTGGCTAACGAAGATTGCGGATTCTCGTTGTGTTGAGAGTCTGTTAATTTGCCTAAACTATAACGATAATCCACGTAAAGGTGATGTTATTGAGACGTTGGGAAGACTACGAGTTAAAGCGGCCATACCCAAGATTGTTGAAATCGTAATTAGCAAGGCATCCACGCAGCTTCGTTCAATCTCCGCTTTGGCACTTGGCAATATTGGAGATGTCAACTCCATTTCTGTGCTTGGTAATGCTCTAAATTACGATCATAACCATGTTGCTAATGCCGCAGCAAAGGCACTTGGAAATATTATGGATGACGCCAGCATAGTTTATTTGGGACAAGCTTTAGCTGAACATAAGAGTCCAAATGTGAGAAAAACGGCTGCTGATATGTTGGGCAGAATAGCTTCCCCAACGGCTGCTGACATATTGGCTCATGCCCTTCATCATGATAAACCGAGCATAGGGATTGCGGCAGCTCGGGCACTTGGAAACATTGGAGACGATGCTAGCATAATACACTTGGGACAAGCCTTAATCGAACACAAGAGTCCGAAGGTAAAAAAAACGGCTGCTGATATGTTGGGCAGAATAGCTTCCCCAGCTGCCGCTGATTCACTGGCTCATGCCCTTCATCATGATAAACCGAGCATAGGGATTGCAGCAGCCAAAGCATTTGGAAACATTGGAGACGATGCCAGCATAATACACTTGGGACAAGCCTTAGCCGAACACAAGAGTCCAGATGTGAGAAAAACGGCTGCTGATATGTTGGGCAGAATAGCTTCCCCAACGGCTGCTGACATATTGGCTCATGCCCTTCATCACGATAAACCGAGCATAGGGATTGCGGCAGCTCGGGCACTTGGAAACATTGGAGACGATGCTAGCATAATACACTTGGGACAAGCCTTAGCCGAACACAAGAGTCCGAAGGTAAAAAAAACGGCTGCTGATATGTTGGGCAGAATAGCTTCCCCAGCTGCCGCTGATTCACTGGCTCATGCCCTTCATCATGATAAACCGAGCATAGGGATTGCAGCAGCCAAAGCATTTGGAAACATTGGAGACGATGCCAGCATAATACACTTGGGACAAGCCTTAGCCGAACACAAGAGTCCAGATGTGAGAAAAACGGCTGCTGATATGTTGGGCAGAATAGCTTCCCCAGCTGCCGCTGATTCACTGGTTCATGCCTTCCATCATGAGGAAAATTTTGATGTACTTATCGTTGTTACTGAAGCTTTGGGCAACAATACAGTGGCAGGAAGTGTGCGAACTCTGCGACTGGCTTCAAAGAATCATCAGAGCAAACGTGTCCGCGAAATTTCAAAACGGCAATTAAAATACGTTGAAAGTATAATTAAAAACATCGCCCTTCTGGATTCAGATTATCTAGTATTAAGAGGGGAGAGCGTTATTAGATTGGCAAATTTAGCTAAACACTCAAGTTCATTAACTGCAACAAACGCACAAAAAACTTTCTGGGCAAATGTTCGTCACAGTCTACCAAGTGTGACTGATAATGCTTCTTCTGATGAAAATAAGGAGAAGTGGGGTAAATTGAGTGATATTGCCTTTGCGTTATCCGGAGAGAGACAGTACCAAAATAAAATGTTACGTGAGATCGTAATCTCAAAGAGGGAGCCAGAATTATTAAGCACTGCCCTTTCAGCACTAGGACATAATATAGATGAGGATTCCGTTGACCTAATAATTGACTGCACCTCACATGAAAATCATAATATTCGTCGGTCAGCCGTTGACGCCTTAGGACGGATCAAGAAAAAATCAACGGCTTCCTTGATGATAAAAATGTTAGATGATCCTTCTCCAAGCGTACGGTTAGCAGTTGTTATGGCTTTGGCTTCATTAGATACATCAGAGACGATACAAGCCCTTAATAATGAATTGCAGCGTGGAAACAAACATATGCGTATTGACGTGACAAAAGCATTAGGGCACTCCAAAAACCTGCTGGCAACACGCTCAATTTTGCAACACATATTGCGTGAAAAAGATACCGATGTATTACATTCTTCTATTCAGGCTTTGGAAACAAAAGTTGTAGAAGATGGCACAATCATAGAGATTTTAACACCGTTTTTAGATCATCCGAGTGATCATGTGCGCCAAGTAACTACAAAAATCTTGAAATGATCACCAATGCCGAAACAAAATGCTAACAATACGGCAATATTAGTTCAATACAATAAAACAGAAACGATTATAAACTCTATTCATTCCTCTCTCTTATCACGAAAAATGATTTGAACCTTAATCTAGCTTATCTTCTGGTTGGGGCATACGGCCGTACATCTCTGTCATGTCTCCCAAACGCTTGGCAATGCCATCGGTGAGCATGTGGGGCAGGTAGCGCCAGCGCCAGTAGCCACCCACCTTGCCGGGGAAGTTCATCCGCGCTTCGTTGCCCAGCCCCATGAGGTCTTGCAGGGTGGCAACGGCCGTATTCGACACCGACGCATACGCCAATCGAGTCATGTCCCAAGAGATATTTTGTCCGCTAATTTGCATGTAGCGGCGAATATGATCCCGCTCGGCATCGATGGCGTTTTGGTACCAGCCCAGCACCGTTTCATTATCGTGCGTGCCCGTATAAACAACACAGTTCTTATCAAAAGTGTGGGGCAAGAAGCCGCTGTTGCGCTCGCCGCCAAAGGCAAACTGCAAGATTTTCATGCCGGGAAAATCAAACTGATCGCGCAAAGCCTCCACTTCCGGTGTGATCACGCCTAAATCCTCGGCAATGAGGGGCAGTTCGCCTAGCTTGTCTCGCATCGCCTGGAAGAATTTTGCCCCCGGTCCCGGAACCCACTGGCCAACAACGGCCGTTGGCTCCTCAGCCGGAATCTCCCAATACGCATCAAAGCCACGAAAATGGTCAATCCGCACGATGTCTGCCTGGGTAAAGCACATTTGCAGACGAGCAGCCCACCATCTGTAGCCGTTGTTCGCCATGCGCTCCCAGCGGTAGAGCGGGTTGCCCCAGCGCTGCCCAGTCTCGCTAAAATAATCCGGCGGCACCCCGGCAATCACAGTCGGCGCACCGGTTTCATCCAAGTAAAACAGCTCTGGGTTGGCCCACACGTCTGCGCTGTCGAAGGCAACAAAGATGGGGATGTCGCCCACAATTTGGATGCCGCGCTCGTTGGCATACGCCTTCAGGCTGAGCCACTGCTGAAAGAAGAGGAACTGCAAAAATTTGTGGAGATCGACTTCTCTTGCCAGCTTCTCGTCCCAGCCTGCCATTGCCTCCGGTTCGCGCAGGGCAATCTCGCGGGGCCACGTATTCCACACGCCACCTTCATGTTCTACATGATGGTTTTTCAGTGCCATGAACAAGGCGAAATCATCCAGCCAGCTTCTTTGCTCAGTGCAAAATTGCTGATAAGCAGCTTTTTGTTCCTCAGTGCCATGCGTCAGAAAATATTCGTGAGCCTGCTGCAAGAGCGCAGTTTTGTACTCAATGACGGGACCAAAGTCTACGGTGTGGTCTGGAAATTGGGGGAAGGTGAAAACGGCCGTTTCCGGCAAATACCCATCCCGCACCAATCGGTCTGGACTAATGAGCAGCGGATTACCGGCAAAAGCAGAAAATGCTTGGTATGGAGAGTCACCATATCCTGTAGGCCCCAGCGGCAAAATTTGCCATAAAGATTGCTTGCTAGCGACCAAAAAATCTACAAATTGGTAAGCCGAATCACCAAAATCACCAATGCCATACCGTCCGGGGAAGCTGGTCGGATGAAGTAAAATGCCTGCGGCACGTTTAAAGCGCATAATTGAGAACCTTTTCTGAGATTGAGTAACTGTTCACGTCATACCTGCAAAGGCAGGAATCCATCTGCCTGGATACCTGCCTTCGCAGGCATGGCATTGAGGGCAACTTGTTCAGTTACGGATTTTGAATGTTTTGGAAAAGTGTAATCGAGTAATTACTCAATTACCCATTCAATGTGCGAGCAATGGCCCATTCATAAAGCTGCTGATACCCGCTGGCGGAGCGTTGCCATGAGAAATCGGCCGTCATGCCGTTTTGCTGGATAGTTTGCCAGCGGGGCTTGTCTGCATTGTAGACGTAAATGGCCCGTTGGAGGGCGTGCCAAAACGAATCCGCATTGTAATCATTAAACAGGAAGCCCGTTTCGCCATCCCGCACGGTGTCGGCCAAGCCACCTGTGGCGCGCACAACGGGCACGCTGCCGTAGCGCATGGCAATGAGCTGCCCCAGGCCACACGGCTCAAACAGCGAGGGCATGATAAACATATCGCTGCCTGCGTAGATGAGCGGAGCAAAGTTGGCATCGTAGCTTAGGTAGGCGGTCATTTTGTCTGGATGGTAGCTGGCGAGTTTGGCAAACATATTTTCGTAAGCCGGATCGCCCGTGCCCAAAACAATAAATTGCGCCTCGCCAGCAAGGCCGTTCATCAGTAAATGAATGACGTGGCCGGTAATTTCTAGTCCTTTTTGAAAATCAAGGCGAGTGACCATGGCAACTAAGGGGATATTGTCTCGCTGGGGCAGGTTGGCGCGGGCTTGTAGGGCGTGGCGGTTGTGCAGGCGGTTTTCTAAATGCTCGATGTTGAAGTGGCTGGCTAAACGGCCGTCTGCTGCCGGATCCCACTCTTCATAATCCAGGCCGTTCAAAATGCCATGCACATCATAATGGCGATGGCGCAGCAGGCTGTCTAGCCCTGCCCCGCCGGAGGGTGTCATAATTTCCTGGGCATAGGTAGGGCTGACGGTATTGACCATGGTGGCATGGTAAATGCCCCGCGCCATGAAATTTACTTCACCGTATCCTTCTTCAGCCAGCGAGTGCGTTTGCAAGCCCAAATAATTAAAAATTTGCCAATCGGTTTTGCCCTGATGGGCTAAATTGTGGATGGTAAAAACTGTGGCAATGCCGCGAAACGCCTCGTATCCTTGCCCGGCCGTAGACAGCCAAGTAAGCGCGGGAGCAGTATGCCAATCGTGAGCGTGAACTACGTCTGGCTTCCAATCCAGAGCAATGGTTAGCTCTAGTGCAGCACGGCTAAAGAAGGCAAAACGGTAAACATCATCATCGTAGCCATACAGGTTCGGGCGATTAAAAAGATTACCTTCGGCAATAAAATAAATGGGAACTTCACTATTGGGTAACGTACTTTGGAACGCGCCTGCCACAAGCTGCCCTGCCCCTGTTGGCACAGTGAGCGCACCAGGCATCGGCGTAACGCCAGGATAGCCAGCCTCAATCTTTTGGTAAGCAGGCATCACGACGCGAACATCGTGACCCATCTCGTGTAAGGCTTTGGGCAATGAGCCACCCACATCGCCCAGCCCGCCAGTTTTGGCAAAGGGAGCAACCTCGGCGCTCAGAAACAGTATCTTTAATTTCTTGGACATCAAACGGCCTTTATGTAAAAGCGGGAAAGTTTTTGAAAATTAGAAGTGCCTTTCTCTCGCCTTTACTTGAATCACAATGCGTTAGGTTCGTTTATCTAAAAATCTTCTTGTGATTTGCTTATCAATTTCTTCCTAAAAAACCATCAATCGCTATTTTCCCTGATTTTGGCCATTGTTCAACAGAATTGTCTATTTTGGTGTGACTTTGGCAGTGATGTACAATAACAACAAATGAGGAGAGTGGCATGTCGGCTCGAAAAATGATCCCTTTTTTATTGCTAAATGTTCTGGTGTCTGCCGTGGTGGTTTTGGCTATTTTGTATTGGTGGGATGATCGGGATGATGGCTCGGAAACGGCCGTTTCCATCCCTACCACCATCACCCCAGCCGCCTTGCAAAATACGGCCGTCTCCCAACCCCAAATTGCCCCCACCAACACCCCAGAGCCAGACAGTGGCCCACCCATCCACATTGTGCAAGCGGGCGATACTTTAGGCACCATCAGCCAGCTTTACGATGTGCCGCTCGATGACATCATGGCAGAAAATGGGCTGACCAACCCCAATATCATTTCCGTTGGGCAGCAGTTAGTCATTCCCATTGGTGGTATTTCGACGCCCATGCCAGCGGATACGGCCGTTCCTGAAGAAGCGGTTGTGCCAAGCCCGATTGCCACAGAAGCAGTTGGTTCTGGAGAGGCGGTGGTAGAGATAACGGCCGTTATCGGCCCCGGCCAACTGGCCGATGAAGCTATTTTGCTCACCAACAGCGGCGAAGATCGCATTGCCCTACAAAACTGGACGCTGCGAGACGAAGACGGCCATGAATATGCGTTTGGTCAGGTTACACTTTTTGCTGGCTCCGATTTGCGAATCAACACAGCCAGCGGAGCCAATAGCCCAACGGCACTTTACTGGGGGCTTGATGAAGCCATTTGGACGTCGGGTGAAACCGTGACGTTACAAGACAGCACCGGGGTCACCCGCGTAACCTATGAGGTACCTTGAGATGCGTGGTTTAATTGATCGAAAAGGTGAACAGTTTGCGTATTTACAAGGCAGCACGCTCTATACCCTGGCTGGCGAACCGACCGGGCGGGTGCGTGACGGCTTTATCGAAGATTTAGCCGGAAAACGCATGTGGCGCGTGGTCGGCGACGCTGTTTATTCGCTCGATGGCAACGAGACCATCGGCTATTTCAGCGCCCCGCGTGGCGAAGAGTACGATTTCTAAAACATCGGTAAGATTTTTCAGCCGCGAATTTCACGAAACGCAAAAAAATAATAAGATTCGCGTAATTTGCGGCACATTACATCATTTAAGCGAGGTCATTTATGCGATTAGGCGCACACATGAGCGCAGCAGGCGGCTTGTTCAAGGCGTTTGCCCGCGGCGACGAGGCTGGCTGCGACTCCATGCTGGTTTTTACAAAAAGCAATCGGCAGTGGAAGGCCAAACCAATCACCGAAGAAGATGTAGAGAAGTATCGCAACGCAGCAGCAGAATATCCCCATATTGATCCAGTGGCAGTTCATGCTAGCTACCTCATCAATATTGCCTCGCCCGATGAAGCGTTATGGGAAAAATCGTACTTGGCGTTAAAAGAAGAGGTTTTGCGAGCGGCAGCGTTTGATTTGCCGCTCATTACCTTTCATCCCGGTTCGTTTATGAAGAGTGATGAGCAAGCAGGCATGGCTAAGATTGCCACTGGGCTAAAACGATTGCTGGCGGAAACGGCCGTATCCGCCCCTAATGTCACTGTCTGCATTGAAACAATGGCCGGACAAGGCACACATATCGGCCGTAGCTTTGAACAATTGGCCACCATCCTCAATGAAGTTGGCGAGCATGACCGATTAGGCGTCTGCTTCGATACCTGCCACGTTTTCGCCGCAGGCTACGACATTCGCACCCCGGAAACCTACGCCGCCACGATGGACGCCTTCGATAAAGCTATTGGCTTAGACAAAATCAAATGCTTCCACCTAAACGACAGCAAGCATGAGCTAGGCTCCAACAAAGACCGGCATGAGCATATTGGTGAGGGGTTCATCGGGCAGGCCGGCTTTGCCAATTTTGTGAATGACCCGCGCTGGGCAAACCATCCCGCCCATTTGGAAACGCCCAAAACCAAAGAGGACGCCGACGGCAACGAAATCGAAATGGATCCGGTGAATTTGAAAACTTTGCGGGATTTGATTGAGAATTAAAGTGAGGGGATTAACCTTTAATGATGAGTGAAACGTAACCAGATCAGCCATCACATTTCACCCCCCACAAAATCTAATGGCTCTCATCAGAAAAACAGATGGGCGGGGAAACCTTATAAAACCCCGCCCAGTCTCCCAATTTCCTTTCCTGGTAAATCCAAGTAAAAGAGATTGAAACGAGGAAGTACGTAAACAGTGTAACACACCGCCCCATTGGTGTCAATATGGTGACATTACAGTGTCTTTTTCGGTTCTTGTTATTCGTCTGGGGGTGGACTAGAGACCACATCATCATTCTCTGTGTAACTCTGTGTTCCGCTTTTTAATTTTCCAAAGCAGGTACTAGCACTATGCAAATAAATCATCAAGGGGTTTGCATTATGCTATTTTATTGATTGTACACTTTAGCAATGCCGGGGATGGTGCGGAGGGTTTCCAAGAGTTCGGGGCAACTGCGGGTACGGCCGTTTTCAAATTCCATCTTCAAATCTTGCCCGCTAATCAAAATTGCCAGTCCGTCACTCCCCTCGTACTCATTTACCTTGTTTAGCACGCGGCGGCAGGCGGCTTGCCAGTTGCCCACGGGGCGCACTTCTACCACGACAATTTTATGAATACCGTTGGTTTGGCGCGTAGGCGCGGGGCTAACCAACGGCTGTTTGGTTGGCATAGCCACTGTGCCATTACCAGCGGGCTGCGCCACCAGACGCGCTTCCGAATCTGCATCAAAGTTGGGGGGTGGGGGCGGCATCCGGTTGTTGCTGGCAACGGCCGTTTCTCTTGGCGGGACTGTCTGCTGCAAAGTTGGTTTCGGTTCGGCAACATGGGTTGGTGGTGGCGGCGTGTAGGCTTGCGCTTTGCCATTGCCGTTTGTTTGGGGCAATATGGCCGTTTGTTTAGCCCGATTTGGTTTCGCAGAAGGCGTGGCATCCGCATCCTGGGCAATCTCCAGGTTGGTTTCAACACGATCCACAATCAGGTTCACGTCTTCGCCCTTTAGCTGCACCTTGCCCGTCACCAACATCACCTGATCCACAGCCACATCATCGCGGCACGCTTTCCAGGTGCGAGGGAACAGCACCAAATCCAGCTTGCCGTCCAAATCTTCCAGCGTGGCAAAAGCCATGGGATCGCCCTTTTTGGTGGTCAGCGGGCGCAGCGTGCTAATCATGCCCGCTAGCCGCACCTGCTTGCCGTTCCAGTTCGTGTCAATGTCGCCAATGGTGGCGTTGGTGCGGGACTGTAGCATGGCAAGCGGCCGTTCCAATGGATGCTCAGACACATGCACACCCAACGCCTCTTTTTCCCACTCCAACAGTTCCTTGTGCTTAACAGGCTTGAGCTGCTTGGGGTGGTGCAATAAATCTACCGCCACGTTGAGGGCAGGCGTGCTGGCACCGCCACCAAACAGGCTCATCTGCCCGGTGGAAGCAGCGGCGTGTTCACTACTGCTAAAATTCACAATTCGGTCAAGCGCATCTACAAACTGCTCCGGCGTGCCCCAAGTGTCGAACACTCGCCCCTTGGCCATGTATTCAAGCGGCCGTTTGCCCACACGCTTCAAATCTACCCGCTTGCACAAATCTTGTAGATCCTCAAAAGTGCCGTTTGCCTCTCGCTCTTCAATAATCGTCATGAGGGCAGCCGCCCCGGCATTTTTGATGGCACCAAGACCGAAACGAATTAACGGCCGTTCCCCGTCATCCTCAATCGTAAAGTCCAGCCCCGAACTGTTGATGTCCGGCGGCCCTACGTCAATGCCCAAATTCTTGGCCTCGGCAAAGTAACGGCGCACCTTTTCTGTGTTGTCCCGCTCCACAGAGAGCATCGCCGTCAAATATTCCACCGGATAATGCGCCTTCAAAAAGGCAGTCTGGCAAGTCACTTTAGCATAATCGGCCGCATGTGCCTTGTTGAAACCGTAGCGGGCAAAAAATTCAATATCACCCCAAATTGCTTCACCAACCTCCCGACTTAACCCTTTGTCCGCGACCCTATCCACAAATTGGGCATGATGCTTCTCCATTAAATCTTTTTTCTTTTTGGAGACAGCTTTGCGGATAATGTCTGCTTCACCTGGCTCATACCCTGCCAGATCAGAGGCGATACGGATAATTTGCTCCTGGTAAACCAAAATCCCGTAAGTATCATTCAAGATTGGCTCCAGAGCAGGGTCATGATACTCAACAATATCTTTTTCATCATAGATAGCTGAGTGCATTCGGCGAATGTATTCGGGAATATTCTCCATTGGACCAGGACGGTAAAGGGAGATAGCCGCCATGATATGGTCGAAGCGGCGGGGCTTCATTTCCATCATCAGGCGGCGCATCCCCGCGCCTTCCACCTGAAACACCCCAGCAACCTCGCCCCGCCCCAACATGTCAAACAAGATTTCTGGCTTCTTGGTGGAGTCTGGCCCCACATGTCCCTCGTCGTAGGGAATGTTGTCCATCGTGTAGGCGATGCCGTACCTCTCTTCAATGAGTCGGGCGGCGCGACGCATCACGGTGAGGGTGCTCAGCCCTAAAAAGTCCACTTTGAGCAGGCCAATAGATTCTACTATTTCCATCGGCCATTGGGTCACACGATCCACGCCACCAAGCCCTTCGTCGCCGCTAGTGGGCTTGTTGAGCGGCACGTATTCATGCAATGGCTTATCGGAGATGATGACGCCGGCAGCGTGGCTGGAGGCGTGGCGAGCCACTCCTTCTAAATTGCGGGCAGTGTCTAGGAGGGTGCGAACGGCCGTTTCCCCCTTATATTTTTGCTCCAGCTCATTGGAATAAAACTCATGCTCCTTGTCCAGCACATTTTCAATTTTTACCGGCTTGCCAGGGATGGCAGGAACCATCCGAGCGATCACATCCACCTCTTCTAGCGGCATGTCCATCGCCCGCCCCACGTCGCGGATGGCCGCTCGCGCGCCTAACGTTCCAAATGTAATGATTTGTGCCACTTTTTCAGAGCCATACCGCCGTTTGGAATAAGCTACCATCCAGTGTCGCACATCGTCCGGGTAATCCAAATCAATATCCGGCATCGAGACGCGCCCGGGGTTCAAAAACCGCTCAAAAATGAGGCCGTTGGCCAGCGGGTCTATGCTAGTGATGCCTAACGTGTAGGCCACCACCGAACCTGCGCCGGAGCCGCGCACGTTCCACCAAATATCATTCTCTTTCCACGCGCTGTAGCTATCGTAGGGGAACGGGTCTTGATACTGTTCCCACCATTCGTCACTGCGCGCTGCCCATTCGCACAAATCCCACACAATGAGGAAGTACGTCTCAAACCCCATGCGGCTAATGATGTTTAGTTCATGATCCAGCCGAGCACGCAGTTCAGCATCACTTTCAGCTCGCTCGCCCCCATAGCGCCAGGCAAGCCCTCTCTCGCACAAAAACCGCAAATAAGAGTGTGGATCATATCCGGCTGGTACCTCAAACTCTGGCAGATGGTATCCCTCGGAATCCAGATTTACGTCACACATCTCTACAATGCGTAGGCTGTTCGCCAATGAATTCAGGATGAGCTCTTCCTGGTATCCATTGCGCTGAAATAGCTGGAACATCTCATCCCGCGATTTGACATAATACTCTTTGTCAGAGAAGGTCAACTTGGGCGCATTGACAGTGGAGCCGGTCTGGATGCAAAGTAGCACTTCATGCGGATCGGCATCGCTAGCCAGCGTGTAATGCACATCATTGGTGGCCAGGAAGTTGTTCTCCAGACCAAAATGGGGGGCCATTTCGACGAGTTTTCTGTTGATTTCAGTGAGTTCGGGGATGGAATGCTCTTGCAGCTCAATAAACAGCCGATCTTTACCAAAAATATCCAAGTATTCGCCCATCAGCTTTTTGGCGAGCTTGGGATTGTTATCGCCTAGGGCGCGTGGGATTTCGGCAGCCATACAGCCAGTGGTGGCAATGAGACCCTCGCTGTGAGCAGCCATGAAGGCGCGGTCAATGCGTGGTTTATAGTAGTAGCCGTCTAGCTGTGATTTGCTAGCAATTTGCAGCAAGTTGAGATAGCCCGTCTGATTTTCAGCCAGCAGCAGCATGTGAAAACGGTTTTTGTCCAGTTGGGGGTCGCGGTCTTGCATGGTGCGTTGCGCCAGGTAGGTTTCTACGCCGATGATTGGCTTAATGCCTGCCGACTTGGCTGCACGATAGAAGGGCATGGTGCCGTACATCGCGCCGTGATCGGTAAGGGCGATGGCTGGCTGATCGAGCTCTGCGGCGCGGTTGACCAAATCTTTCACACGACTCAGGCCGTCTAGCAAGGAGAATTCACTGTGGCAGTGGAGGTGAACAAACTGGTTGTGGTTTTCACACATGGTGGACAATTTCCCTTAAATTTTGTTCAGCGAGGAAGGCTATTGATACAGTTGCGAGGCGACAATTGTTGTAATGCCCCACATGGTAGACAAGTATAGCACAAACGGCCGTTTCCAATGTAAAAATTTTCAAACTTTTAAGACCAACTTTCTCTGTTGCCGTGTTCACAAGTATACGCTACAATTTGGTATATATTCTCAAATGAGAATATATCATTTGCAAATAAATTGCTATGGAAAGAGAGATTTTTACGACGCTGCGCGAACTGCTGTTGCTGCTGGTTTGGGAGATGATGCAGGTGTTACGGCCGTTCCACCTCACCCCAGAACAGTTTGACACGCTGCTGCTGCTGGAAGTTGATAGTGGCTGGCGCATGGGGGATTTGAGCGGCCGTTTGCTCGTGGACAACAGCAAAATGACCCGCATCGTGGATTATCTGGAAGGGCAAGGCTGGGCTGAACGCCAGCCAGATCCTAACGATCGGCGGGCGCAGCGCGTGTTCCTGACGGCTACAGGCTCCAACCACCGCGAGGCGGCCCAAGCAGCGCATTTGGGAGCACTGAAGGCAAGTTTATCTGGCTTTGACGAAGCAGAGCGGGCGCAATTGTTGGATTTGCTAGCAAAATGGCGTACCAATTTAGGAGATTCGTAATCGGCTTGGTAGATCATTTTTCCATTGAGGAGAACAACCAATGGCTGAAGAAAATGTATTCGACGAAAATGAAGCAATCGCCACCGCCCCGGGCGACATTCCGCTGCCGATGGTGCGCGAGCGGATTGCGGCACAAGCCAACCAGTTCCGACACGATAACACGATACGGCCATTTGCCCCCCAACCTGATGAACCTGTTCAAATCTGGGCCACCAGCGGGGTCGAGATGCCGCTGGATCGCGCCGAAGTGTGGTTTACCACAGATGGGAAATTGCCAGATACCACCTCTGAAAAAATGCCAATGACGGTAGAAACAGTTGATTGGGAGGCCGGTGCAGGGTATTTGAGCCGCTGGCACGCCACTTTGCCCGGACAGGTGGGCGGAACGGCCGTTCGCTACCGCATCGCTGGCTGGCGAGCAGGCCGCCCCGCCGACGCACCGCCGGATTTGTTTGCCCACGACGGTCAGGGCTTTTGGTATCCAGTGGATGACGAAACGGGCATCCAAACCTTTGCTTACTACGTGGAACCGAAACAACCCATCGGCCCAGATTGGATGCAGGAGGCGGTGATTTACCACATTTTTCTAGACCGCTACCATCCAGGGACTGTGGACGGCCGTTTCTCCCCAGACATTGACCAAAGTGACCGCCATGCCCGGCACGGCGGCACGCTGCGCGGCGTCACTCAAACGCTGCCCTACCTGGAAGCGCTGGGCATCAACTGCCTCTGGCTCTCACCGCTAGGCTTGGCTGACACGTATCATCGGTACGACACTAAAGATTTGTTTGCCATCGATCCAGAGCTTGGCAGCGAGGCTAACTTGCACAAGCTGGTTAAACAGGCACATGCGCGTGGCATTCGTGTCATTTTAGATTTTGTACCCAGCCACTGCTCCTGGAAGCACCCCGCCTTCCTCGCCGCGCAAGAAGATCCGGAAACAGACAGTGCTTCCTGGTTTGTTTTTTACGAACACCCAGACAAATATCGCTGCTTTTTAGGCATGATTCCCTACCTGCCCTCGTTTGATACGAATGATCCGGCAGGACGACAGCATATTTGCGATGCGGCCGTTTATTGGCTAAACAAATTTAAGCTGGACGGCTTTCGGCTAGATCACGTCATCGGGCACGGCATGGATTTTTGGGTACAGTTCCGCCAAGCAGTGCAGGCGGCCAATCCTGCGGCAGTGACAATTGGCGAGGCGACCGATTCGCCCGACGCACTGCGCCGTTACCGAGGGCGAATGAGCCATGTGCTCGACTTTCCGTTGGCAACCGCGTTTCGCTACGCTTTTGCCCTCGATTTGTGGGATGTGGCCCAGCTAGACGCCTTTTTGCAGAGCTACGAGGCGTACATGGTCAGCGGCGCAGATCGGGTCAGCTTTTTAGACAACCACGACATGAATCGCTTCCTCTTCATGGCAGGCGACGACGTGAATCGGCTGAAGCTGGCGGCACTGTGCCAATTTACGCTGGCTCCCACGCCAATTATCTATTACGGCACCGAAGTAGGTCTGTCGCAAACGGTGAACAAGAACCAATCTGGCTTTGGCGGCGACCACCATGTGCGGGCCGATATGCCCTGGCAGCCAGAAGATTGGGATGAGGAATTGCTCACGTTTTATCGCCGATTGGTACATTTGCGGCGGACGCTGCCTGCACTGCAGCGCGGCTCTCGTACGCGGCTGCACGTAGATGCGGCAACCCAGACCTATGCCTATGCGCGGGAATTGGATGGTGGGGAAACGGCCGTTGCCCTCTTCAACCTTAGCAACAAAACCCAAATTATCCAACTGCCGAATGCAAATTCACACCAATGCTTACTTTCTACAGGGGAACAGCCTGAGTTTATTGGGAATGGTGTGGTTTTGGGGGCGAGAACGGCCGTTCTCCTTGTAAATCGTGAATGATTGCGTAGCTCAATCGCTTGCCCCGACCTGACTAATCTCAAACAAATGCCCGTCCGGGTCACGGAAAAAGCAACGAATTTCATATCCCCAATTTACCGGTGGCGTTAAAAATTCTGCGCCACGCGCTTTGAGCGTTTCATACGCTTGCTGGCAATCCGGCACGCGAACGGTCATGGCATGGCTAACGCGGTTTGGCTCGGAGGGAGGCGCAAACACAACATCTGGCTTGTCTTTTGTTGGCTCCCCGCCAGTGACAACCAGCAGCCAGGCTCCTGCAAAGCTAAACACGATGGACGTGCCACCATACTCGTTGTAAAGGGAAGCCCCTAACACGTCTCGGTAAAACGTTCTGGCACGATCCAAATCGCTCACCACGAGGATGTGCGTTAAGGTCATGCCTTCGGTTGGAAATGTGCTGCTCATTTTCTACTCCAATCTAACATGCAAGATGAGGTACGAAACGGCCGTTCCTCCCTTCACAATTCACAATTAATTATTCACCATTCCCTAAATACCTAAATCATCTGCTACCCAGGCCAAACCAACATCTTCCAGCGTGGCGCGGATAGGGGTACCAGTGGTAGCATCCCAGCCAGCTTGTTCGTGGTACATATCTAGGCCAGCTTGCAACTCCTCATTTTCAATCATGATGCCATCGGAACGGCCGCCTGCCAACGGTTTGGTTAGCAATTTCTTGGGCAAGGTGTCGTGGTCGCGGGTCAGCCCCTCACGCGCGTTGTAAGCCCGCATCAGGTTCAGGCGACGACGGCCGATTTCCTGAATCTCATCCACCGTTACGTCCCAACCGGTGGCCGCTCGCATCAGGTCGGCCATTTCTTGCGTGCCATACATCTGCCAGCTAGGGCCGTACACAAATTGGCAGACGCTCACCGTGTCGGTGGCGCTGTAGGTGTACTGCGTTTTCAGAGCAAACTCGATTTTCTCCGCGTTGAGTACCTTGGGATGCTGCGGCGTGTGCAGGCCAAGCTGGTCGAGTCGCTGTTTGTAGAACCGCTCATACGCCTTCTCGCTGTACACCGGGTCATGCTCGGAAGATTGATGGTCCGCGCCAAAGGGATTGGTGGCGTAGATGACGCCCAAGCTGCGCTTGACGTGGGGCATGTGAGCAGGTAGCTCCTGTCCCTTCACCGTCAGCAAATATTCATGCCCCTTGCCCAGCCGAGCGGCGGCTTTGGCGGAGCCATCGGCCAAAATATCGCCGAAGCCTTCCCGATTGAGCGTCTTTTTGAGCATGGCCATCATCGCCTCGGCGTTGCCGTAGCGCAGCTCGATACCGTCGGTTTCATCCAGATTGATGACCTCGTTTTCAAAACATTCCATCGCCCAAGAGAGGGTGGCTCCGCAGGAAATGGTGTCTACGCCGTACTCATTGCAAAGCTGGTTGGCGTAGGTCACGGCCAGTAAATCATCCACGCCGCAGTAGGAGCCGAAGGTAGCGGCCGTTTCATACTCCGGCCCACCATATTCGGGGATGAGCCTATTGTTTTTGTACTCAGCTTCCACCACCCGCTTGCAGCGCACAATGCAAGCGTAACAGGTATCACGGCCGTCTTTGTCTTGTTTGCCTGCTTCTGCGCCGCGCAAAATTTCATCGTACAGCTTTTCGCCACTGATGCCCTCGGCGTTGGCCATCACCCCTGAATCCCAATTATGGGTGGGCAAGCCACCGCCGCGATCTTGTCCCATCACGCTGCCGATGGTGCCGTAGCGACCAAAGCTCTCCATGCCGCTGCCGGGGAAGCCTTTCGCACCTGCTTTGGACAGCGCGGCGACCGCTTTTTTGTCGGCGGGGGTTACTTTTTGGGTGCCGCGCACCGCTATTGCTTTCAGCTTCTTGCTACCCATCACGGCCCCAACGCCCGTGCGGCCCCAAGCCCGATTGCTCATGTTCATGATAGCGGCAAAGTTGGCCAGCTTTTCACCCGCCGGGCCAATTTGGGCAATCTCGATCCGCTTGTCGTTCAGTTCATCGTGTAGAATGTTGTCTACGTCCAGCGTCGTTTTGCCCCACAGATGACTAGCGTCACGCAGTTCAGCCTCGCCATCGTTAATCCAGAGGTAGACGGGCGTGTCAGAAGCCCCTTTGACAACGATGGCGTCGAAGCCTGCGTATTTCAGCTCGGCTGGCCAGAAGCCACCGGCCTGGCTGTCGGCCGCGCCGCCGCTGCTGGGGGATTTGCAGGTGACGGTGCAGCGGCTTTGCCCGCTCACGGGCAGTCCGGTGGGGGCACTGAGGGCAAAGGTGAGCGTGTTTTCCGGGCTGAGGGGGTCGGCGTTGGCGGGGGTGTTGTGCCAGAGGTAGTAAAGTCCCATCAGACTGCCGCCCTGGTAGTGACGGTAAAAGTCCTCGCTGGGATTTTCAATTTCTAATGTGCCGTTGGTTAAATCAACGTGAAGGATGTTGCCGGTGAATCCGTATAACATGTGAGACGCTCCTTACGGTGAGGGTGTGGGTTTTTATTTTTGCCGCGAATTGCGCGAATTGCGCAAATTGCGCGACGCGAATTGTTGGGATAAAACTATTTTATCTGGTGAGCGGGTGGTTTCCAAGTGTGGTTTACTGTTTTATAATGGGGCAAGTTGCAAGTGTGCAGGTGTTCAGGATTCCAAGTTTTCAGGTGTCAGGTGAGGTTTGTGATGAAATGGGGATGGGTTGGCGCAGTCATTTTTGTGGTTTTGGGATTGGTGGCCTGTGTGGAGGGGGAAGAATTGGGGGTGAGTACGGCCGTTCCTACCCCACTTCCAATGATCGAACCGACTGTGATGGAAACGGCCGTTGCTGTTGTGGAAGCAACGGCCATGCCTACTAACATTGCAACAGCTACAGCTACTCCCACCCAATTACCAACGATGACCCCAACGTCAGAAGGTTTTCTACGATTTGAGCCTAGTCCGGACGGTCACCCATACCCTGAAATACCACTCGTTGAAATGGATGTTTCAAAATACCGACTAACAACTCCTGATACAACAATTTTATTTCAGGTTTTGTTGGCAACGATGAAGGAAACTTGCAACTACGATCATGAAACCCAATATCGAGCAGAGTATGCTTTTGGCGACTTGTTCAGAATGCTCAAGTTTGAATATGACAAGCTTACGGAAGAGGAGTTAGAAAAAACAGCTTGGTTAATTCAAGATACGGACAATTGTTTAGGAGAAGGTTTTTCTCACTACATACCCGCAATAATTCCACAAGCATTACAGATCGGCACAGTAAATTTTCTCAATCAAAACAAGATAAGGTTTGAACCTTTAGTTCAGTCGTCACCAGAGATTGGTTTTCAGGCAATTCCAATTGATTATGATCCTTTGCTTACCGAATGGTTAATTGAAGCAACATTTTCCAGGTACGATCTCAGAATTTTTGTGCCAATCTATGAGGATAACTTGGGAACTTATCATTTAATTCCAAATGAATTTACTCCACAACAAATCCGCTCTTTATTTGGACGTGAATTAAGGCCAGGTATTGATCTAACCGGTGATGGTGTCAACGAAATCATTATCGTAGCGCGTATAGACGGAAGCACCGCAGTTGGTCACCCTGGTTTTATTGAAATATTCTCGTGGGACGAAGGTTTCATAAAAACATTTGATACATTGTGGATTGGTGATGCAAGGGTATTCAGTGCGGCGTTTGACACGGACTACACAATTGCTGATTTTAACAACGACTCGGTTCCAGACATTCAAGTAATAAAGCCCCACTATGACTTTGATTTTCCCAATTGCAATTGGTTAGAGAAGCATCTCTACTCCTGGCAGGGAACTGAAGTAAATTCAACCATTGAATTTTTAGAGGAACCAAATAGATCGGAATGCCTAGCGCTAGACATAGAATATGCCGGCAGTTCTTTGCTGATCGATGGGAATTTTCTGATTGATTCGTATGTCATTAATGACTCTGCTACCTTCACATATGATGAAACTGGTGATTCCCTGCGTGGCTTTGTATCAAACCATGCTCATATTATGCAATGGCACACATTGGCTGGACATGATTTGGATTACCTGCAAGAAGTCCTCCAACGAACATTAGATCGGATGGATTCTGAACAAAGTTTTTATCAGCCTTCGCATCTTCGGTATTTACTTGGATTGAGTTTTGAGCTGAACGGGGAGGAGGAAACGGCCGTCGCCACCTACCTCGATCTCATTCAGCAATACCCCACCTCCCCGTGGAGCTGGCTGGCATGGGCGCGTCTGGAACCCATGCCGGATGAGCCGTAGACGCTTTCTACTTTAGCACGCTGGCGGGCATAGGGGTAAAGCCTGCGCCCATTGCCTCATGGCTGACGCCGATGGTTACAAAGGCGTCCGGGTCGGCTTTGGCAACTATCTGCTTTACCTGCCTCACCTGCGGCCGTGTGACGGTACACAGCACCAGATATCGCGTCTCCCCGGTAAAGCCGCCCGTCACCTCCCAAAAGCTGACGCCCCGATGCAGATGAACCATCAGTTCATCAATGACGGCTTGCGGCCGATTGGTGATGATGGTGGCGGTGCGGGCACTGCTGGGGCCTTCCAGCGTGTAGTCGGAAGCCAGCCCATTCAAAAAGAGCATAAGAAAGCCGTAGAGCGCAATGTCCCAGCCAAAGACAAGGCCAGCGGCCATGATGGTGAGGCCGTCGGTGTAAAAGTAGACCTGGCTAAGCGGCTGACCCGTTTTTTGCTGGATGATGCGGCCAATGATGCCGGTGCCGCCCATTGTGCCGCCAGAGCGATAGATAAGGCCACCGCCGATGCCGCCCACAATGCCGCCGTAAATGGTGGTCAGCAGCAAGTCGTCGGTGATGGGGTATTGGCTAAGCCAGTGGGGCATGTAAACCACAAAAAAGTCGGTGGCAATGGAAAAAACGGTTACGGCCACCAGGGTGCGTAGCAAAAAAGCCCAGCGACCCAGGTAGAAAAAGCCTAGAACGAGCAGAGGCAAGTTTAGCGCCCAATAAAGTAAGCCAACGGGCCAACCCACAAAATGGTTTACGATGATGCTGATACCCGATACGCCCCCAGCAGCGATGTTGTAGGGTACCTGGAACATGGCATAGCCAAAGGCGGCCATGATCGCCCCCACAATCATCACCACGTTGAGTCGGGTTTGATACCAAATTTTTGCCCAGGGCAACGGCCGTTTCCGCCCCTGTATTCGTCTACGTTTAATGGATAATTGCTTTATCATCTTATTGCTCCCTAAATCAGAAAAAAAGCACCATCTTTTACAAAGTGATGGTGCCTTTGTATATTTGTGTGGGCAGGAATAGCTGACGCTGCTTTTCTACCTTACAAATCATGACTTACGCAATGAAGACTACAAAAGTCTTGTTCACACTGGAATTTATACCATTAGACTCAAGACTTTTGTAGTCTAGTTAGGCCGAATGCGTAAGTCCTAAAATTAGACGACGAGCTAATCATCCCAGTCGTCATCACCGTACTCTTCGTCGTCGTCATCAAAGTCATCATCATAATCGCCATCGAATTCATCGTCGAACGGGTCTTCAAAGGCCCAATCGAGCTTGATGGGTGAATTGCTGACGACTTCCAGCTCATCGCCACATTCTTCACAATTTACAAATTCACCGACCTGAATTTTGTTCATAAAACGAATACGCGCACCACAGCCGGGGCAAATACCAACTTCTGTTTTGAATTGCGGGTTAAGTGTCATACTTTTTACCTCCTAATCAGGAAATTGAATGAACTTTGGGTCACAGAACTACCTTGTTTTGGCAATCAGTTACCCTGAGTCGGCTTATCACCGCCACACACGTTTGTGGCGCTGGTTAAACTTGGGAGATTCAAACACTTCTATATCTTCTTCCCAATTTTCCGTTTTTAGCCGTAAAGCCACAGGAGCTTTCCGTACAACTTCTAGCTGCGCCGAGCAACGACGACAGGTAGCCAACTGACCCATGAAAGGGAATTTTTTAAAGCGAACTTCTTCACCACAGTCGGGACATAATCCAATATTTTTGGATTGAGCCATGCTCATGAGATTTGTACCCTCTTTCTTAAACCAGGGGCTCAAAGCAAGCCCGAGCAGATATTGATGGGTATGACTATAGTGGGGATGTGTGCAAGAAGCGGGGCAAGAGGTGTGTTATTTTTGTGCCAAAGTGGATACGGCCGTGTCAAAAAGATATTATCCGCAGATTTTCTCTGAGGTTACACAGAAAAGCGATAACCAACGCCGGGATGGTTGTGGATGAAGCTTGTCTCATGTGGGTCTGGCTCAATTTTGCGACGCAGGCGGCGCACCAAACCGCGCACCAACTCCCGATTACCCTCGCCACTGTACCCCCAAACGCGCTCAATAATCACGTCGGTGGGAATCACCTGGTCGGCGTTGGACATAAGTACATAAAGCAAGCGGAACTCCAGCGGCGTGAGCGGCTGAGCGGTTTTACCCGCCAGCGTAACCGTGCGCGTGCCGGGGTCCAGGCTAATATTTTCTGAGCGGATGGTGGTAAGTATGGAAACTGGCACAGAACCTGCCCGACGCAAAAAGACGGTGACGTATCGGGCTAATATGCGGGGAGAATACGGCCGTTCCAGAATCAAATCTACGCCCGCATCCAGGAGGTCACAGGTGGCGTCTTCGGTGAGGGGATCACGCAGCAGCAGCAACGGCGCTTGCGACATGGTGCGAATGGTAGCGACTTCTTCAGTGACGGCCTCACCGCTCTTGGCCGATAGCAAGATGAGGTCAACCGGCTGTTTCAGCAGTGAGCCTAGTGCCAGCTTTACCGAGGCCGTGCGTGCCACCGCCAAGCCCGTATGGCGCAAAATGTAGCTTAAAAACTCCCGTTCTTCGCTGTTCTCAGCGATGACAATTGCCTGCATACAATCACCATTTATTTAGATTGGTAAATTTTGCCACGCCTTCGGCAATTGTCAATTGGCAAATTCCAGGCGGAGCAGTTGAGCATCAGCAGGCACGGTGTCGCCCGGAGCGTAGAAAATCTCGGCCACCCGCCCAGCAGCCGGAGCGCGGATGGTGTGTTCCATTTTCATCGCTTCCAGTTTCAGCAGTGGGTCACCCTCGGCAACCGTTTGGCCTGGTTTGACCATTACCGCCAGGACGGAACCAGGCATCGGGGCGCGTAACGATCCGGCAGTGGCAGATACGGCCGTCTTCCGGGACAACCTGGGCAGCACAGTCACACAAACCGCACCAGCGTCCGTCTGCACCCAAAAATCAGCCTCGTTTTGGACGATGATGAGTTTGTGAGAACGGCCGTTCACCACCATCGTCCAATCTGGCCCCACCTGCGGTGCACAAGCCACGGCAAATTGCTCACCTTGAATTATTATGTCAAATTGTTTGGTCTGGAAGCGAAGCGGTTCCAGCAGCACCGTGATCGTCTCATCGTCTGCTAAAAATTGGCTACGGATGGGGCCGTTGGGATTGTTACGCCAGTAGCCGCTGCTCTGCGGATGCTGCGGCCAGCCAAAAAATTGCGCCAAGGCCGCCCCAATTAGCCCCAGCGCTAGGTTGCTAGCAGGTGGCTGCCAATTCGCCAGCTTGTCGGCCAAAAAGTGGGTGTTGTACTGTCCAGACGCAAATTCTGGCTGCTGCACGATGGCTTGGAGATAGGGCAAATTGTGGGTGAACCCTAGCAGAACGGCCGTCTGCAAAGCACGATCTAGTCGCTGAACGGCCGTTTCTCGATCTGGCCCGTGTACAATAATTTTCGCCAGCATTGGGTCGTAATGCACCGAGATGTCATCCCCTGTTTGGATGCCATCATCCACCCGCACCCCCTCACCCGCCGGAGACTGCCACAGCAGCACTGGACCAGTGACGGGCAAAAAGTCGTTGGCCGGATTTTCGGCATACAGTCGCGCCTCGATAGCGTGCCCGTTCAGCGAAATCTCGTCCTGTGCCAACGGCAGCGGTGCCCCAGCCGCCACTGCGATTTGCCAAGCGACCAAATCCTGCCCAGTAACCATCTCCGTAACGGGATGCTCCACCTGGAGGCGCGTGTTCATCTCTAAAAAGTAATAATTCCCTTGATGATCCAGCAAGAACTCAACGGTCCCAGCATTGTCGTAATTGACAGCACGAGCGGCGGCAACGGCCGTTTCCCCCATTTGTGCTCTCAGTTCGGGCGTCAGTGCCGGGGAGGGTGCCTCTTCAATGACCTTTTGGTGCCGCCGCTGAATAGAACAATCCCGCTCGCCCAAGTGGATGATGTTGCCCTGCTGGTCGCCAAACACCTGAATTTCCACATGGCGCGGTTGAAAAACGAGCGCCTCCAGCAGCAATTCATCGGAGCCAAACGCCTGCTTTGCTTCACGTCGGCAGGTAGCCAATGCTTCTGGCAATTCATCCAGCTCAAAAACGAAACGCATTCCTTTGCCACCACCCCCGGCCGCCGCTTTCACCATCACAGGCAGCCCAATTTTCTGCGCTTCGGTCTGGAAACGGCCGTCTGCCTGATCCTCCCCGGCATACCCTGGCAACAGCGGCACGCCTGCTTGCGCCATCAGCTTCTTGGCAGCACGCTTGTTGCCCATCAGCTCAATGGCCTCTGCATTTGGCCCGATGAAGATAAAACCAGCATCGCTACAGGCGCGGGCAAAAGCGGCATTTTCTGCTAAAAAGCCGTAGCCGGGATGAATGGCATCTACGCCGGTTTGGCGAGCTGCGTCTAAAATGGCATTTTGGTTGAGGTAGGATTGTGTGGCAGGGGGTGGGCCTATGGAAACGGCCGTGTCCGCCACCTTTACATGCTTTGCCCCCACATCCGCCGCCGAGTAAACCGCCACCGTGCGAATACCCAGCCGCTGGCAACTCCGCACAATACGATACGCAATTTCCCCCCGGTTGGCAATCAAAATTGAGCGAATCACAAGAACTGGAATCTTTTTGGTATTTATCAAAGCTCTCGCAGATTGAAAAGGTTAAAATCTGTTGAATCTGTGAAATCTTTGATTATCTTCTCTCCGTCATTTGCACGCGGCACTTGGCGGCTAGTTACTTGCCGGAGCAATAAAGGTATGCCCCACCAAGCCATCGTTCATGGAGAACAAACCAGTCTGCCAAATGCGCCGAATGGTTAAGAACGGTGCAATCGCCGCATGTTCATTTTCAGATAGCTGTCGCTGGGAATAGTAACCAGCAAAAAATGCTTCAGACAGGTCGGCAGATTGATTATGAATGAGACTCGTGTTGAACAAAAAGACGGCAATATCATAAGCACGCCAGCCCAGACCGCATAGATCAAAGTTAAAGAAAGTGGGCTGATTATCCCTCGTAAAAAAGACGCTGCTGTTGTGGAAATCCCCACCAATCGGCCCCCAACCATCTGGTGTATGGATCTCATTGGCCAGCAAATCCTCAATTTCCTCTTTGGCTTCCTCAGCAGAAATCATTAAGATTTCCAAATCATCGGCTCGCTTTTTGTCCCAATATTGTTTAATCCGTTCAATTGGTTTGTCTACTAGAAATTCTAAATTCATTGGCTGGCGTTCATGCTTGGGCACATAATCGTTAGAAGCCAGATGTATCCGCGCCATCTCACGCCCCAGAACAAAAAGTTGTTCCTCATTTTTGAGCGACATGGGACGCCCTGGAGCCAGGCTAAATAGCGCAAAGTAACGCAGACCTTCGGGTGCATTGAGGCTACTCAGCAAACCGCCATCAGCACGCGGAACAGGGTAGGAGACGGGCAAGCCCGCCTCGTGCAAATAGTTGAGCCAATCTACCTCGTACAAATAATCGGATTCCTGGCGATTGAGCCGGGTGTCAAACTGATAAACACGCACCACGAACTTTTCGCCATTGCCTGTGGTAACTTTGTAATGGTCATTGTCCTGCGTTCGCAGCATTTTGCTAAAGAGCTTGCAGCGCACGGGGCCTTCCAGGTTGTATTCGGCTTGAATCAGTTCAGCCAAAGCATCAGCCGCTATAAATGAGCGCATCACGCGAATTTGGTTCATATTGGATTCTCCCTTTTTTCGGTAATCAGCAAACGGTAAACCGATTACCGTTCACTATCTCGTTAGTATGCCTTCGTATTTGGCAATGATGTTAAGCATGATTTCGTCTGCGCCTGCACCAATGGAAAGCAGGCGGGCGTCACGGAAGTAGCGGGCGACAGGGTACTCTTCTACATAACCCATACCGCCGTGGAATTGCAGGCAAGTGTCGGCCACTTCGCGGGCAAGTCTACCTGCTTTTAGCTTGGCCATAGAGACTTCTTTAGTCATGTCGCCGCCTGCTACCAAGACGCGCGTACAATGGTACGCTAATTGGCGCAATGCTTCCACTTCGGTGAGTAATTCGCAAATTTTGAACTGAATCCACTGATTTTCAATCAGCGGTTTGCCAAACGTTTCTCGCTGGCGACAGTAATCAATCGTTAGTTGGAGGATGCGCTCCATACCGGAGATGCCCATCACCACGCCTGCCAGCCGCTCTTTTTGGAACTGCTGCATTTGCAGCATGAAGCCTTGCCCTTCGGGGCCAATGCGGTGGCTTTGCGGCACGCGCACATTGTCGAAGGAGAGAATGGCGGTGTCGCTGCTGTGGTTGCCCAGCTTTTCCAGCTTGCGGCTCACGCTGAAGCCAGTCACATCCGTGGGCACAATGATGAGGGACATGCCCTTGAAACCGCGCTCGTCGCTGGTACGGGCCAGTAGGGTAAGGTAATCTGCCTGGGTGCCGCTGGTGATCCACATTTTGCTGCCGTTGATGACGTAGTGGTCGCCGTCGGCTACGGCGCGGGTTTGGATGGCAGCCACGTCAGACCCTGCATCTGGCTCACTGACAGCAATGGAGAAGACGGCCGTTCCCATCACCGCCGCCTTCAAAAATGTCTCCTTCTGCCAAGGGGTGCCAAATTGCGCCAGTGCTGGGGTCGCCATGTCGGTTTGCACAGCAATGGCCATCGGCACGCCCGCGCAATGCGCCCGTCCCACTTCTTCCAGCATCACCACCTGATACCAGTAATCCAGCCCCATCCCGCCATATTCTTCTGGATAAGTGATGCCCAGCAGCCCTAAATCGCCCATCTTTTTGAAGAGGGCATGGGCGGGGAAAGTTCTTCCTTCTTCCCACACTTCTACATTGGGATTGATTTCACTTTCAACAAAACGCTGCACCGTTTGCCGCAGCATTTCATGTTCGTCATTGAAGTAAATTGACATAAGGTCTAATCCTTCAAGTTTGCGAGTCTGCCTGTCTGCGAGTTTGCAAGTAAAAACAAGAGACTTGCTCAGCAAGAACGTTTTCATTTTTTCTTGAATTGGCTTTGCTTGCTGATATTGGGAGCAATGAGAGCAATAATTTCATCAATTAGCATTAAACGATGATTTAGCAGCTCCTCTGAGAGCAACCTACGTCCTTTCCAATACCATCCACGCGATTCTCTGGCTTCGCCAATGGCAATTTTTAGCCGATAAGCATAATCTTTTCCATAGCCACGGCCGTATCCTTCCTCGATATTCGCGCTAATGGAACCAACACTGCGTGCCAGTTGTCGAGCAATTGCTTTACCTCTTTCATCATGGAGTAAATATTCACAATCCTCCCACATCAAATCATAGGCAAACAACGCTTTTTGATATGCTAAAAAGTTCCACAGTGGATCATTCTTTATTACAGTATGAACATTCTGCTTCCACTGTTCATAGTTCAACGGTCTACTCATTGTTCCTCCAAATTTTACTCGCCACTCGCCACTCGCAAACTGGCAAACCCTTCAATACTTGCCCGCCATCCCTGCTGATTCTCAGTCGGGATGAACGGCAAATAATAGCTGACGCGATCCAGCAATTGACCATATTTATCATGAATAATCCCAGGCAACTCCGCCCAGGTGCCGCGCACGGCCATCACGTCCAATATGTTGTCATTGATGAGGTTTGGCATTTGCGCCCACTTCCCTTCGCGAGCGAGCTGACTGAGCTGAACGGCCGTATCCTCCCACCCATGCAGCTCTGCCAACACTCGGTAAGCGGGGGTGCTTAAGTAAAAGGAGATTTGCTGCTTCACATGGTTCTCGGCAAACGTTTCATAGTCGGGGTCGTCGGTGGGAATGGCGAAGACGGCCGTATTCAACGAAATATCTGCGCGAGAACGGCCGTTTTTCTGCAAACCCGCTTCAATATGCGGCAAGGCAAACTCTTGGAGGTATTTGACTGAATGAAGGGCGTGGATGTGAACCCCCTCACACAGCTCGCCCGCCAGCCGCAGCATTCCCTTGTTCACGGCGGCGATGTAGATAGGAATGTGTGGGTGTTCGATGGGGCCGGGGTTAAAAAATGGGGTCATGAGCTGGAGCTTGAAATATTCTCCCAAAAAATCGAGCGGAGTGCCGTTTTGCCAGCAATCCCAAAAGGCGCGGGTGGCTAAAATTGTTTCGCGCATCTGCTTGAGCGGCTTGTCCCACGGTGCGCCCAGCCGCAGCCGGTTGTGCGCCTTTACCTGTGTACCTAAGCCGAGCATGAAACGGCCGTTGCTAAACTTCGCCAAATCCCAGGCCATCTGGGCCAGAATGGCGGGCGTGCGGGGGAAGGCAACGGCAATGCCTGTGCCTATCTGCAAATTACTGGTGTGCTCCGCGCTGAGCAGCAGGGGGAAAAATGGATCGTGCTGGGTTTCGGCTGTCCACAGCCCATCAAAGCCGAGAGTTTCGGCCGTTTGCGCCATCTGCGCCATCTCGTTCAAATCATGGGAAAGTAAAGTTACATCAAATTTCATCGCAGTTCAATCCTTTAATGATATGGGGTCCGGCAGAGGTGAAACAGGCGGGAACGATTCGATGATAGCAACAATCATTTCTACCACCTGTCTCACCCAAATTAGTTCTATGTTTTTAGTTACATCGTGCCATCCCGCCATGATTTATATATCACCTCCTACTCTGGATACAGAAACTAGTATCCCGAACCAATGGGAGAAACAACGCGAAAACCAAGGGATCTGCTCCTGCTGTGCGGATTTATCCTGTCGCGGATACCAACCTGCGCGTCGTCCTGAAGGTTCCTCCACGAACCGCCGCGCAGCACGCGCCTTACTTTTTTCTCATCATACCAACTATTCATCCATTCCCACACGTTTCCAGCCATATCGGTTGCGCCGCACACCGCCTTCCCTGCGGGGAACATGCCCACAGCGCAGGTTTGCCTAAGCCTGGCTTCATAAGTATTCGCAAGATCCATCTGCCATTCAGCACCCCACGGGCAGTTTCGGTCATCGGTGTGCCCCGCTGCCAGCTCCCACTCAGCTTCAGTTGGTAAACGATAGCCATCATTTATCACCTGATTCAACCAGTTACAGAACGCCTCTGCTTCATACCAACTTACACCCGCCACAGGCTGGTTCGCCTGATTTAACTCTCCATTATGCCAATAACGCGGTTCAGCCCAACCTTCTCTCTCTTTCCAGCCCCACCCCTCATCAGACCAGCAATTGCGCCACTCGCCACTATAGCCGCCATCTGCCATAAATAAGCGATATTGGGCGTTTGTTATAGGGTATTTAGCTATGGCAAACGGTGCTAAAGTGACTGTTTCATCCTTCTCGCGCAGCGTAAACGACTCGGGTTCGGTTATCACGGGCAACATCAAAAGCTCCTTACTACAAACCCCTGGCCGCGGATCGCCCAAAACAGCCAGTGCCGAACCCGCTGCCGCCCGCTGCTGAACTGTCAGCCGCCCACCATCCAACAAAGCGGCCAACATCTCTTGCAAACGCGGTAGCAACTCCTGTCCCACATCATCCATCTGCAAAGCATTTTTCCCCACCACGGCAGCCATTTCCCCTGCCAACCAAACCTGCTGCCAGCTAATCGCATCATTTCCATCAGGCAGCATGTTAGGGCACACAATATCAATACCATCTACTGCCTTTTCCCGGTTCTTTTGGTTAAAAATCAGCGTTCCTGCTGCCAGATTCAACACTTCCCGCCAACTGTCGCTTTCTGCCGCCAATTTTGCCGCTTGCCGCCCAAACCGTCGCAGGCTGGCTAAATGGCACGCTGCTAAATATTCCTGGAAAGTGCGGTGCGGAAACGTAAACATACGCTCATCCTGACCACCCCGCCCAATTAGCAAATGCGCCCGCCGCTCAGTATATTCCACAAACTGCTCTGCTTTGGCGTAGCTCCCATCCAAATATTTTCGGGCTATTTGAACGACCTCGCTCTCGGGAATATCGGCCGCCTCGTCTCGCGCAGCCTGCTGGTTGTGAGCCTGCCAGCCAATTTCCCACAGTAGGCGCTCTAAATTTTCTTGGGTCGTGCCCAACTGGGCTAAAACGCTAGGGAGTTCCTCGATTTGCTCTGCCTCTTTGTGTCGCTGCCAGCGCAGCAATAATGTTTCTACACATTGCTGGTACAGTTTGGCGCGTTCATCGGGCAAGGTGCCGTAATAAGTTTGCACCAAAGTCATTATTGTCAGCAGCATAGGATTTTGCGCCAGTGGGTACAGTCCTTCTCGCCGTGCGGCTGCTTGCAGTTGCCGTGTCATTGTTTGGGCTTTTTCTTGGGTAAGCTCCCCCAAAGTGTGTAAACTACCGTACCATCTGCCAATAAAATCATCAATTTGCTTGGCATCAAACGGTTCAATTGTTTGTACAGGCACCCGCGCGGCCTCTTTGGTGTTAAAGGAAAGAATGCGACAAGTCGTTACCCAGCGGTTGCCCCCATAAACGCCATTATCATGGGATTGAATAGCCTGCCAAACCTGAGACCGCTGTTGCACCGGCACTTCATCCACCCCATCCAGCAAAAAGATCAACCCTCCTCTTTGACCCTCAGCACGTAAGGCCGGAATAGTTTGTCCTAAATCCTCTTTTTCTAGCTTCTTGGTCACAAATTTCCAAATTGCCGTCGATGAATGAGGATCAAATTCTACAGTCGCTAGGTCCCGCAAATTAAGCAAAATTGGAATTGGGAGAGGAGGTCGCCAGAACATCTGCCTCGTCCTCGTCTTTGTTTCATAATTTCCAGTAATGGGATCACCTAACGTGCGATATTTCCCACTTTCTGTCCATGAGAGTCCATCTTGCCATTCCCCCTCGGGAGCCAAACGAACTTGTGCCAATAAAAATGCCACATATCGTAGCAAAGTTGATTTACCAGAGCCTGGATCTCCTAAAAGTGACAACTTAGGCGCATGGTAGATATGTCCAATCATTGCATGGCATTCCCAGCGTTCTTCTTTTCTTGATTTCGGAAGAAAAATATTGGTCGACGCCCTGGTATTGAGAGAAATAAAGACCTGATGCAATGATAACTGCGAACTTTCTCGCCCGCTGGGGTCTAGTGGACCCAGTGGCAAACGGCTCGTTTGGCGAACGACGGTTTCCAAGTAAATTTTCAAGGCAGCTTCATATGGTGGGGTAAGCATGGTACCAATTTGCTCAATTTTGGTCAGTAGTTCACGGTGACGGTCAGCGTCCCGCTCCTCCAAAATGCGGGTAGCGCGGTAAAATTCCTGTTCGGTTAGGTAGTCTATAGGCTGAACCTGGGCAAAAACAGCTTCAACCATCTGCTGGATGTCGGCGGCAGTCAATTTTTCTTCTTCGTCCTGGGCTACGCGATCAATCAGCCCAGCCAGCGCGTCACCACCTATCTTTTCCACAAGTTGCCCAATGAGCGGCGAAGCTGCCGCTACCGCTGCCATATTTCCTCCAGCCACCGCATAAATGGTGGCGGCAGCCGTGCCATAAAGCAGCACTTGCGCTGAACCTTTGGCCACATTTTTCGGCGATAGCGCTACTAAAATTCGGTCTAATGCTCTTTTCTCTTTTGAACTTTCTATTGCCATATCTACCCTCCAAACACTGGCTTATGTTACCCGATTTAGCCAAAAATTCCGACATTGTAAGTGCATTTGGATTTGGTTTTTCTGGAAGAAGAACGCTACGCAATTTGGGCAAAGTACCACGAAATCCTGACCCGCCTTATTTATTCTTCAATCACGCGAATGCGCGGCCATTTTTGCTGAATCTGCTTGTCTTGCAGCCGCTGCTGGAACTGTGCCTGCGTCACCCGTGCCGGGTTGCGCCGCAAAACCATCTGAAACAAATCGTCTAGCCCAAACGGAGCCACAATCTGCAATGAATCATCTGGCAACAGGCGAACGGCCGTACAGGTCGCTGTCTCAGGCCAGGTGGCAATCGCCTCGGTGGCAGCGGTAAACGGTGGCCACGTTTGGCCAAAAAGCTCCGCATACCACAGATGCACGGCAGCTTGATTGGTTGCTTCCCATTCGACGGTGGGGAGAACGGCCGTTAGCTCTGCCGTCACCTCAGCATCCCGCTCTGGCCGCAAATCTGTGGCATCAAAAAAGGCAACATCAATGTCCCGTGGTGGGGTTGGCTCACCGTACCCGTGCAAATAATCCCACACCAAATTGCGAATCACCCCTGCGCCCACCAACCAATCTGGCGGATTGCAGTGCCGCACCGCTCTCAAAATCGCCATCATCTTTTCACTTTCCAAAATGAGCTGTTTCAGTTGGATTTCATAACTTGCTGAACCGCCAGATATTGATCCCGAATACTCATTCATGATATTCTATCCTCATCTATAATCCTTGCGTTACGGCCGTTTCGCTTAAAGCCGCCTTCATCTCCCCACTCTACCACAATAGGGTCCAAAAACGGCCGTATGCCACTCATTTGCTCATTGAGAGCATCTAATCCCAAATGGAGGTTGTTTAATGTCCAATCGACCCAAATCCCGGTTGATGATCATCCTGTTACTGCTTCTATTCACCCTATTATTTACCTCAATCGCTGTTGCCCAAACAAACCAATCACATCACGGTGCCCAAACCGTTGCCAGCTATGAATTTTTGGGCGAAGTCACTTTCCCCACGGGCACCATGTTCCGTGATACCGAAGTTGGTGGCTTGTCTAGCATTGTGTACGACGGCCGTACTGGCCTCTACTACGCCATCGCCGACGACCGCAGCGAAATCAACGACGCCCGCTACTACACCATTTACATAGACGTCTCCGATGGCTCCCTAGACGATGGCGACATCCATTTTGTGCGCGTCACCACCATTTTGGATGAAAATGGTCAACCCTTCGCCACCGGTTCGCTAGACCCCGAAGGTATCGCTCTCATGCCGAATGGCTCGCTCTTCATCTCTTCTGAAGGCAGTGCCGGAGCCACGCCACCGATTGACCCTTTCATCAAACGGTTTACGCGCGGCGGGATTCAGAATGGCGAATTGACTGTTCCCAGCAAATATTTGCCGGACGGCAGCACAGTCGGTGTACGCAATAATCTGGCCTTTGAGAGCCTGGCCATCACCCCCAACGGCCACTATTTGGTAACAGCCACAGAAAATGCGCTGGCGCAAGATGGCCCAGCAACTGATGTTGGCCAGGGAAGCTGGTCGCGCATCTTGGCGTATGATTTGCACAGTCGCCAACCCGCACATGAATTTGTGTATGAAGTAGGTGAAGTGCCAGAAGTGCCCGATCCGCCAGACGCTTTCCGCACCAACGGGCTGGTAGAGCTGCTACCCATAGACAACAGCGGTACGCTGCTGGCAATGGAACGCGCTTTCTCGGTGGGGCAGGGCAACACCGTTGGCATCTATGAAATTAGCATTGCTGGGGCAACCGATGTTTTGGGCTATGATGATTTGTATGATGAAACGACGGGAACGGCCGTACCGTTCACCCCCGTCTCCAAAACGCTGGTTTTCGACGTTGAAGCTGATTTTGGCGTGGCTCCCGATAATTTAGAGGGGATGACTTTTGGGCCGATGCTGCCAGACGGCCGTCACCTGCTCATCCTGGTATCAGACAACAACTTTAACCCAGCGAACCAGCTTACTCAGTTCATCGCTGTGGCGGTAGAATTGGCTCCCGCGCCATAACATTTTTGTTCGCGTAGGTGACAGTCACTTTGAAAGTGACTGTCACCTCGTTTACATCCGAAAAACCCCATAGTGCGGCTGACCCGGCGTAATAAAATCCACATTGTGCGCCACAGAAAGCCCCACGCTCAACGCTCGGCGCGTGTCTCGCGGATCCAAAATGCCATCATCCCACAGCCGCGCCGTCGCGTAGTACGGGTCAGACTCCTGCTCAAATTTTTGCCGCGTCATCATCTGCATCGCCTCGATGGTTGTCCGGTCTGGCTCGATACCCCGCCGCTTGGCAGCCGCTTCCTGCACAATGCCTAGCACTCCCGCCGCCTGTTCGCCACCCATCACGGCCACCTGGCTATTCGGCCAACTCCACAAAAAGCGCGGATCGTAGGAACGGCCGCACATTGCATAATTCCCCGCGCCATAAGAACCACCCACAATCACCGAAAATTGGGGTACGCTGCTCGTCGCCACCGCGTTAATCATCTGGCTGCCGTGCTTGATGATGCCACCCCGCTCGTACTGAGTCCCCACCATAAAGCCCGTGATATTTTGCAGATAGATCAGCGGCGTGCGGCTCTGATTGCACAGTTGAATAAATTGCGCCGCCTTGTTGGCACATTCAGAAAAGAGAATGCCATTATTGCCCAAAATCCCTACAGGCCAGCCGTTGAGCACCGCATGGCCTGTCACCAAGGTCGGCCCATACGCTGGCTTAAACTCGAAAAACTCAGAGCCATCCACCAGTCGAGCAATGACTTCATGGATGTCAAACGGCAGGCGCGGGTCAGCGGGGATGACGCCCAAAAGCTCGTCGGGGTCGTAAGCTGGCTCACGCGGCGACTGGCGACGGCTGAGGCACGCCTGTGGTTTTTGCTGCTTGAGCTGTCTGGCAATAAAACGGCCGATTCGCAACGCATCCGCATCATCTTCCGCCAAATAATCGCTTAAGCCCGACACCTGTGCGTGCATCTCTGCCCCGCCCAGCGTCTCGTCATCCACCTCTTCGCCGATGGCCATCTTTACCAATGGCGGCCCGCCTAGGTAAGCCGTTGCCTTGCCCCGTACAAAAACGGTGTAGTCGCTCATCCCGGGCACATACGCCCCGCCCGCCGTAGACGAGCCAAAGACCAGTGCCACTTGTGGAACCCTCGCCGCCGACAGCCGCGCCTGGTTGGCAAAAGTACGCCCGCCCAAAATAAAAATCTCATCCTGATACAGCAAATTGGCTCCCGCCGACTCCACGCAGGTGATGCAGGGTAGCCGATTCTCGGCGGCAATCGTTTGCGCCCGCAGCGTCTTTTGCAGCGACATCGGGTACACCGCCCCGCCTTTGGCGGTGGCATCATTCACGGAAATGAGGCATTCCACACCGCCCACCACACCGATCCCTACAATTTGCAGGGCGGCTGGCGCTTCATCGTTGTACATGCTCCACGCCGCCAGCGGAGACAGCTCCAAAAATGGCGTATCGGGATCCAAGAGTAATTCCAGTCGCTCACGCGGCAGCAGTTTGCCCTGATCCCGAAATTTCTTTGCTCCGCGCTCGCCGCCGCCAGCACGCACCTGCGCCTGCCGCGCTTCCAGCGTTTGCACCAGTTCCAGCATGGCGGCGCGGTTGGTTTTGTATGCTTCGCTGCGGGTGTTGAGGGATGATTTTAGTTTATCCATTTTTTAGCCACAGATTTCACGGATTACACAGATTTTGTTTTGCTCTCTGTGAAACACTGCGCTCCTTCAAAATAGGACACGGATTGGACGGATAACACGGAATTGGATTCTTGGGTCATGACACATTGTCCCGGGGATGAATCCCCAGGCTATGGCGATCGCCGAATATTGATAACCAATTACGGTTCACCGATTACCATTCACCACGCGCAGGCTTAAACCGCCATCCATCACATCTCTGCCCATAACGTGCTGCTGGTGTCGAGCGTGATCGTCTTGGGAAAACTGCTCCGGCTGGGGGAAGGGAGCGAAACGTCCCAACAGAATGGCATCAATCAGGTACGCAACGAGGGCTACGTCGTATTCATCGGACAAGGAACGGTATTGGCGGGGGTCTTGGTTAACCAGCAGCACGTCGGGGACGTAACCGTTTTCATCCGACACAATTTGCAATTGGAAGATGCAGCTACCGCTAACGCTGCGGTGGAAATAAAGCCATTCGTCTTCCAGATAGATGAACCATTTGTCATCAGGGGTTTTGGGAATCAAGCCCTGGCTGATGGTGACAAACTCTTCGCGGGTGTACTGTCCATCGAGCAGCAGTTCTTTGCGTAGTTCAGGCATTGGTTTGTTGGGCCAGGAAACGGCCGTTGCCCGTTGTTTACTCATTAAAAACCTTCTGTTTTACCTCAAGATAATCATCCACTGCTTCTTCAAACGCTTCTCTAAACTCTCGTTCCGAGTTCCCGTGAAAGCCCACCACATCTCTTATCGCCGCGATATGCCCAACGAAACATTTATCTTCATCACTGTATTCAATTTGTGCAGTAAAACCTTTATACGTCATTGTCTTCATCGCTCAATCTCTGCCTAGGATACGATGTCCAGTTTTAGGATTTCACGCGCCTTGGCGACACTTGCTACCTCACCACCAACCAGGCTCACCAGCCTGGCCGCTTTGGCCACGAGTTCACCGTTGGATTGAGCCAGTTCGCCGTTGGGCAAGTAGAGATTGTCCTCCAGCCCCACCCGCACGTTGCCGCTCATGGAAACGGCCGCTGCCGCCAACTTCCACTGCTTTTGCCCAATGCCAATCACCTGCCAATGGGCATTTGCTGGGAGCCGATCCACCTGCTGCACCAGATTTTTGGTGCTGGCCGGGATGCCCCCCAGCACGCCCATGATCAGGCTAAATTGGTACGGCGGTCGCAAAATGCCCAAATCAATTAGCGGCTGGGCGTTGTTGATGTGGCCGCTGTCGAAACATTCCATTTCGGGGCGCGTACCTGCCTCGTTCATCGCTTCCAGAAAGAACTGGATGTCGGTGAATGGATTGGCAAAGACGTGATCGTGGTAGAACCTTTTGTGCTTGCGCGAGTAGATGGCGTAATTCATCGAACCCATGTTGAGCGCGGCCATGTCTGGCTGGAGGGCGCGAATGTGGTGGATGCGCGTTTCGCGGTCTATGCCGATGGCGCCGGTGGAGTAGTTGATGATGACATCGGGGCAGCGCTGGCGCACCTTGGCATCAATTTGGGCATAGGTTTCTACGTCAAAGGCGGGACGGCCGTCTGGCTGGCGAGCGTGAATATGCACAATGCTGGCCCCAGCGTCTACGCTACGCCGCGCTTCTTCGGCAATTTCTGCGGGTGTGTAGGGGATGGCGGGGGATTGGGCGCGGGTGGTGAGGACGCCGGTGAGTGCGGCCGTTATGATTGTTTTTTGGCTCATGTTGGTTGAATTATAAATAATATTGGGCGAGGCAGACGGTGGAAAAGAGCGTTCGCTTTGCCTAATCGTTTCCCGTCTGCCTACGCCCCTACCAATTACCGTTTACTGATCACCGATCAAGCCTGCCAGTCGCGGGCATCCACCATGCCGGGGGCGTTGTCAGCTAAGCTGCCAGGGGCGATGAACTCAACTTCGTCCACACGGACACGGCAGAGCCCCTGTACGGCCGTTTTGATTCGGTCGGTTACGGCCGTTTCATCCACCCCCTCAACCTCCACCCGCACCACAAAATAATCCTTGTGCTCCGGCCGAGAGACCACGCCCTGCACCTTTTGCACGCCCGGAATTTGCCCGGTGGCAAAGCGCAGCTGGTTGGGATGAACAAACATGCCCCGCACCTTCGCCGCCTCGCCGGAACGGCCGACCAAAATGATGCTGCGCTCCGTTTGCTGACTCTGGCCGGGGTTCGGGTCCATGTTCATCGCCATGTCGCCCGTGCCTATGCGAATCAGCGGGTAAGCGCGGCTAAAGTTGGTCGCTACCACCTCGCCAGCCTCACCGGGGCCAACAGGTTGGCCAGTCTCGCTATCCACCACCTCAATGATCGGTTCAGGCAGCAAGGGCATCGCCATGCCATCACCTGTGTTTAGGGCTAATAAGCCAAAATCGGCCGTAGCGTAAGCATTGCCCACCGCCAAACCGTACTCCTCAACAAACGTTTGTCGCAAAGTTGGCGGTAGCGGTTCAGCCGAGAAAATTGCGGTTTTTAGCTGCAAATCGTTCTTAAAATCAAGGCCGCTGGCTTCTGCCTTCTTAATCAGGCTCATCAAAAAACTGGGCGTACCGCTGTAACCCGTCACTTTCAAATCCTGCATCATCTTTAGCTGAAGCTCCGCGCTACCCGTACCGCCCGGCACCACGGTGCAGCCCAGCCGCACCAGCGCATTATCAAACAAGTACCCAGCCGGAACCAAGTGGTAAGTAAAGCTGTTCAGCACCACATCACCTGGCTTAAAGCCCGTCGTTTTCAAAGCACCAACAGCCACGTCCCAAGCTCCTTCGTCTGGTTCAGGGGCTGGTTCATAAATTGGGCCAGGGGAGAAAAAGATATGCGTGACTTTCTCAGGCGGAATGCCCAACATGCCGCCAAATGGTGGATTTGCCTGCTGTAAGGCCACAATCTCGTCTTTGGGCAGCACGGGTATTTTGGGCAAATCGGCCACACCTTGAATATCGGAGGGCATGATACCGGCTTTCTCAAATCGCTCACGTACAGCAGGCGCATTTTCATAAGCATGTCGAACAGTTTCTCTCAGTTTTGCATCTAAATCGGTCATAAAACTAGTTCCAATAATGAGGAGAAAGCATCCCCACAAAATGATTATCCAAGCCAACGCTTGCGGCGTTTGTAATGTTTTACGTCGCGGTAACTTTTGCGCTCACCAACTTGTGTAAGGCCCAAATAGAACTCTTTGATGTCTGCATTTTGGGCAAGTTGATCGGCTTCACCGTCGAGGACGATACGGCCGTTCTCCATCACGTAGGCATATTCGGCCGTTTTTAGAGCAACGTTAGCATTTTGCTCCACTATCAAAATAGAGACCCCGCCCTCTTCATTAATACGACGAATGATTTCAAAAATGTTTTGCACTAATAGCGGAGCCAATCCCAAAGATGGCTCGTCTAATAGCATCAGGCGCGGTTTGGCCATAAGTGCCCGACCAATCGCTACCATTTGCTGCTCACCACCAGAGAGATAACCGGCTGTGCGATTTCTCAAGGGCTTCAAAGCCGGAAAATAATCATACACCTGTTCCAATAACTGCCTGGTTTCTGACTGGCTAGGATTCACCAAAGCCCCTACTCGCAAATTTTCCTCGGTAGTTAGATGTTGAAAGAGACGCCGCCCTTCAAGCACTTGCACAATGCCCAGCCGCGTAATTTCCTCGGCAGGCAGCTTATCGAGTCGCTCACCATCAAACTCAATGCTGCCTCGCGTCACTGCGCCATCCTCCCGCAGCAGCAAGCCAGAGATCGCCTTGAGCGTGGTAGTCTTGCCCGCGCCATTTGCCCCCAGCAAGGAAACAATCTGCCCCTGCCCTACTTCCAGCGAAACGCCGCGCAGCACCAAAATAACATCACTATAAACGACTTCGATATTGTTGATTTTTAGCATAAGAAGTGGGAAAGCCACAGAGGGCACAGAGGAATAAGAGAAAACCTTATTCACCTCTGTGTTCTCTGTGGCTAAAAAGATTAGTTGTTGGAGAAATTTTCTTCCGGGCGCAGATCGGGCGTTGTTGTCCAATCTTGCAACGGCACAAATGCACCACCTTGCACCTGACGGATTTGCGCCTCATGCGGGGAGCGACTGTTGTTAGAGAAGTCTACACGCATGACACCATCCAACACATCAATAGCACCCAACTCAATCAAAGCTGCATGAACATCAGCCCCTGTCAGATGATCAAAACCGACATTGTCAATGGCTAGCTCAATGGCGCGAACTGCCAAATCTACACCGGCAAAGGTCAGCAAGTACCCAACACCATGCTCGGCTGGCTGACGCTCATTGAGGGCAAACTGCTCTTCAGCAAACTGGATGCCTGGATTGTCTGCATCTGTCCAGAACAGGTAGGGGAATGGAGAAATCATGCCTTCTACCAAGGCTGGATCGCTTACAAAGGCATAGATGGAGATGTCCATCGCCCAGTTGTTGGCCCCAAACAAGAAGGATTCGCGCAAACCAAGCGCACCTAAACCATTCAAAATGGAAGCAGGACCAAAAGCAAGAGAGTTGGTGTAAATCACATTGGCACCCGCAGCTTGGGCATTGAGGATCGCCGTGGTGGTATCGGCCGTTGGGGCGGGATCGATTAGTTCATTGGCCACAATTTCGATGCCGAGGCTTTCAGCGTAGGCTAATGCCTCATCGGTGTAAGCACCCTGGCCGTAGGCGGTGGGCCAGCTAATGTAGGCAATCTTGATGTCGTCGCCAGCGCCTTCTGGCTTCACGTCATCCCAGTTAGCACTGATATAATCCATGAACAGGGCGAACTGATCGGGGTAAATGGGGGCGTAGCCAAAAGTGTACCCAGATTCTGGGCCGTAAAAGGCAACAGAGCTGAGACCAGCAGCCAGGTTGGGAATTTGGTCTTCCACAAAGCGGCTAGCCAGAGCTTCACCATCGCCAGAACCATAGGTAAACATAACGAGGACATTGTCATCCTCGCTAGTGTAGCGGTCATAAGCAGCTACAGCTTCATCCACACTGGATTGGGTATCGGTAAATTCCAGTTCGATTTGCGCGCCACGAATACCGCCATTGGCGTTAACGGCCGCAACAGCATCATTGAACCCATTGATCAGCGGCCCGGTGATACCGGCTAAAGGCCCGGAAAGGTCACCAAAGTGGTAGAAAGTGATGGTTTCGCCTTCGAGATTGTCAGTTCGCATCTCTTCATCCATCGCTTCCTCTTCTTCGTCCATTTCTTCTTCTTCTGCCATCTCTTCTTCGTCGTCAGTCGCTTCTTCAACAGCTTCCACAACTTCTTCGGCGGCGGCTTCTACCGTGGGAGCAATTTCTTCAGCAGCCGCTTCGACAGTAGGGGCAATTTCTTCCACAGCATCTTCTACCGCTTCGGCAGCGTCTTCCACTGCCTCTTGCACTTCAGCAGGGCTGCCGCAGGCTACCAAAAACAAGGTGCCTAAAAGTAAAAACAGCAATGTAAGTACGGGTATTTTCTTCATGTTTACTCTCTCCTTTCATGGGTAAATAAGATTTTTATCTTGTGTGAAATGGTTTGTGAAAATTCACCTCCTTGCCAAATAAATTAGTGGTTGATGGTTAGTGGCTAGTTGTTTGCATCAGCAACTTGCCACTAACCACCAGCAACTATCTAGCAAACGGCCGTAATCGCCAAGCAGCCTTTATCAACCGCCAACGATACGCCAAACCGCGTGGTTCAAAAATGAGAAACAGGGTGAGCGCCAGGCCAAAGATGAACGGCCGTAACGCCGCGCCAATCCCACCTGCATTTTCCGGGAACAGTTGGATGATAGGTGGGGTTAGCAACGTGGCTAGCTCTTCTAGAAAGATGATGAGCGTGGTGCCAAAAATGGGACCAACGCTCGTTCCCAGACCACCCACAATTAACATCCCCAACATGATAATAGAATCATTCAAACCAATGGTTTCGGAGTTAAGATGGCGTAAATTGTGCGCCAACAGTGAGCCAGCCACACCTGCATATACCGAGGCAATGAAGAAGGCGCGCAGCTTGTAGCTAAATAAATTGATGCCCAGCAGTTCGGCCGCCAGATCATTGTCGCGGATGGAGATGAAGGCACGCCCCAGGCGACTGCGCGCAATATTGTGTGCGGCAATAGTGCTTATGAGAAGCACCACGAGCGTGATATGTATAAATTCTGTGGGGGTGGCAAAACGGTAAAAGCAAGCGGCCGTTTCCGCATCAAACGTCGTGCCTAAATAACAAATATCGTTGATAACCGGAATCTGAATCACCGGCACCGGCACGTTGATACCTTGCGCCCCGTTTAGCACGTCGGGCCACAAATTGCGCGTAAACCAGGGAATAATAAATTGGGCACTCAGCGTAGCCATGACCAAATAAAACCCTTTAACCCGCAGCGAAGGCAAGCCAAATAGCAATCCCACCAAGCCAGCGCCCAAACCGGCCACCGGTAAGGCCAAAAAGAAACTCCAGCCTAACACACCAACCAGCAAAGCCGAAATGTAACCACCCACCGTCATAAACGCCGCTTGCCCTAGCGAAATCTGCCCTGTGTATCCCGTTAAAATATTCAGCCCCTGTACGGCAATCATAAAAATACAGATGCGATTTACCAGAGAGACCAGTGACTCAGAAGCAACATAGGGCAGAGCAAACAGCAAAATCAAAAAGGCAATCAACACCACATACTGCCACGGCTTCCGCAGCACGGCCATATCTTGTTCGTAAGAGCGGTCAAAATCACCTGCTGGTCTTAAAACAGCCATTTTTTCTCCAGTTGCTAGTTTTAGTTGCTAGTTATCGTTTGCGTTGTTGCTCGGCGATGATGGTAAGCATTCGGATAATTTCCGTTGCCAAGTTCATGCGATGGTTCACAACCTCTGCCTCTAACGCTTGACGACTTCGCCAGTACCAGCCTCGTGTTTCACGAGCCGATCCAATCGCAATGCGTAGAAATCGTGCATAATCTTTACCAAAGCCACGGCCGTATCCTTCTTCAACATTGGCCGAAATTGAACCGCTGCTACGCAATAATTGCGACAATCTTGCCTGACCTAAACGGTTTCCTTGCAATTTTTCACAGTCTAGCCATGCTAAATCAGACAAAAACAGCGATTTTCGATATGCTTCCAATCGCCACAAAGGATCTTCCTTAATGCAATTTGGCAAAACCTCCAGCCATTCCTCATAACGCTTCCAATCAACTTTGTCCACAACTTAACCACCAACCACTAACCACTAACCACTAAAACTAGCCACTAAAACTAGCCACTAAATTCTTTCGATGCGCTTTTGACCAAACAGGCCATCCGGGCGGAAGAGCAGGACAATGAGCAAAATAACGTAAGGAATAATTGCGGCCGAATTGCGGATTGCTTGAGCAGCTTCTGGCCCCAAAAAAAAGGTAGGAGGATTGGGGAGGCCAACCAAGCCTTGTGCCAAGCCCACTATTAGGCCACCAACCACCGCCCCAGGAATGGATTCCAGGCCTCCTAGCAGCACAGCAGGGAACGCAGCCAGCACCACAATCGAGAGGCTCAAATCTAGACCGCTGGCGGTAGCTATGAGGATGCCGCCTACGGCCGCAATAATGCCAGCAATGGCCCAGGAGATACCAAACACGCGATTGATGCGAATACCTACACTTTGCGCCGTTTCATGATCCTCAGCAGTAGCACGCATGGCTAAACCAGTGCTGGTGTATTGAAAAAAGAGCCAAAGCAGCGTCACACAAACCATCGCCACTACAAAAGACCAAACTAAATTTTGCCGTAGCACCAAAATCATGGGATTGTCGTTGTAGGTAAAGGGCAAGGTGATTTGATACGGATTCGTCACATCGAAAATGACGGGGAAGCTGCGTTGTACGGTGCCAAAGACAAGAATCGTCAGCCCTTGCAGCAGCTGCGCCAACGCCAATGTCATCAAAATAATAGAGAGGAGCGGCTGCCCAGTCATGGGGCGCAGCGCCAGGCGTTCAATGAGCAAGCCCAGCAGCACAGAAACGACCAAAGCGCAAATGATAGCCGCCCAAAGCGGTAAGCCCATGCCATCATCAGAGGCAAACCACCAGGTAGTCATCGTGCCAATGAGGAGCATTTGCCCCTGGGCAAAGTTGAATACCTCGGAGGATTTGAAGATGAGGACAATGCCCAAAGCAATGAGGGCAATGGGGCCACCGTTGAGCAAGCCGGTAATTGCAAATTGGGGAAGTAGCTGCCAGTTCATACGCTTATCCTGCAATTTTTTCTTTTTGCCACAGAGGGCACAGAGATTTATGAAGTTTTCTCTTTTTCCTCTGTGTTCTCTGTAGCATCGTTTTTTAGTAGAGGGAGGCGATTTTTACGGCCGTTTCCACCACACTCGTACTGCCATCCTGATACTGCACCGTTGCCCGCACCTCTACACGCTCGCTGCCATTGTACATGCCCGTAATGATGTCGTCGTATTTGGTATACAACACATTGCGCTTCAGCTTGCGAGAGCGGGTCATCTCCTCTTCATCCGCGTCGAACTCTTTGTGCATGAGAACAAAACGGCGCACACGGCCGTTTGGCGGCAAACTTTCATTCACTTCCGACACCGCCTGCTGAACCAGGTCGTACACTTCCTGCTTCTGCGACAGATCAATGAAGGTTGTGTAACCAAGACTACGCCGCTCGGCCCAGTTGCCCACATTGCCAAAATCCATCACCATGAGCGCCGTCACGTAATCTTTATCTTCTCCACCAACCGCCATCACATCCTTAATGTAGGGGCTAAACTTTAGTCGTCCCTCAATAAATTGGGGCGAAAAGACCTCGCCGTTGGCCAGACGCAGCATATTTTTCACCCGATCCTGGAAGATAACGTGCCCATCGTCATCAATGTAGCCTGCATCGCCAGTGCGGAACCAGCGACGGCCGTCTTCATCCACCAAAATATCCTTCGCTGTTGCCTCTGGATTTTTGTAATACTCCTTCATCACGGTAGAACCAGCGATCAGCAGTTCACCGTCTTCTGAAGTACGAATCTCCACGCCAGGATAAGGCACCCCCACGCTGGCAAACTTAATATCCCCATCTCGGTGTACGGTCACGCCACCACACACCTCAGTAGAGCCATAAATCTGCTTCAAATTAATGCCCAGCGCATGGTAAAAGCGAATATGATCCGGGCTCAGCACCGCGCCAGCCGTGTAAGCTCCACGCACATTTGATAACCCTAACTGATTGCGTAGCGGGGCAAAAACCAGCAAATCCCCCAGCGTATACGCCGCCTTCAAACCCAAACCAATCGGTTCCTTGTTAAACTTCTTATCTGCCACCCTGTAGCCAATAGGCAAAAACGTTTCGTACAGCTTGCGGTTTAGACTTGTTGATTCCTCAATTTGCACCTGCACCTGCCCCACTAGCTGATCCCACAGCCGGGCTCCATAAAAAAGATTCTGTGGGGCAATTTCCCGAATATTTTGGCGCACCGTTTCCGGTTCTTCAGGGAAATTCATAATCATGCCCTGGTAGCAATGTGGCACAATGCCAAAAACAGGCTCGGCAATCCAGCCCATTGGCATAAAGCTTACATGGTTGTCCGTGTCGTAGCGTGGATCAACTTCAAAAGCCATCGCCGCAACCGTAAGAAGGTTGTCATGGGTTAGCACGACCCCTTTGGGGAGGCCGGTCGTGCCAGAAGTGTAACAAATGAGCGCAGCATCATCCTCTTGTCCCAGGGCAATTTCCGTTTCAAAGCGATCTGGCTCTTTCTCAGCCAACGCTGCTCCCAACGCCTGCACTTCTTCAAAAGAGATCAGCCAATCATCGTCATAACTCCACAAACCCTTGTCATCCCAGTAAATGACCTTTTTAACGTTTGGCACCTCTTCTTTTAGCTCCAGGAACTTGTCACATTGCTCCTGATCTTTGGCCAAAGCAAAAGTAGCATCGCTGTGGTTGATGATGTAAGACATTTCGCTGGGAATGGCATCGGTATACATGCCCACACCAGCAGCCCCCACCGCCTGCATGGCCACAAAGCCCCACAAATATTGGCGGTCGTTATCACCAATGCTGCACAAATGGTCGCCACGCTGCAAACCCAGCACAATCAACCCTAAGGCAAAGTCTCGCACCTGCTGGTAAGACTCTTGCCACGTAAATTCGCGCCAAATGCCAAACTCTTTTTGTCGCAAAGCGACTTTATTTGGTGCAGCTTGCCCGACCTGTGCCAAAAAATGTTGGGGGATTGTATTTAGTCCGTTCATGATACTTTATGCTTTACCCAAATAGGCATCAATTACCTTTGCATCCTGCTTCACTGCATCCGGTACACCATCGGCAATTTTTACGCCAAAATCTAGCACCACCACACGGTCAGAGATGTCCATCACCAAGCCCATGTCATGTTCAATCAACACGATAGTTACACCGCGCCGCTCATGAATGTCCAAAATGAAGCGGGCCATATCCTCTTTTTCTTCGATATTCATGCCCGCCATTGGTTCATCCAGCAGCAGCAGTTCCGGCTCCATTGCCAGGGCGCGGCCTAGCTCTACCCGCTTACGCAAGCCATAGGAAAGCGCCCCGACAGTCGCCTTGCGAATGTGGGCAATCTCTAAAAAGTCTATGATTTCTTCTACAACTTCACGGTGCTGTACTTCTTCGCGCTGGGCACTACCCCAATATAACATGCTGGCCAGGCTATTTTGCTTCATGTGGATATGGCGGGCAGCCATCAAATTATCCAGGGTGCTTAAGCCTGTGTAGAGAGCAATATTCTGAAAGGTGCGGGCAATGCCTAAAGATGCAATTTTGTGGGTGGGGGTTTTGGTGAGGTTTGCATTTTTGAAAAGAACCTGCCCTTCCTGCGGACGATAAAAACCACTGATGCAGTTGAGCATGGAGGTTTTACCTGCCCCATTTGGCCCAATAATGGCTCGAATCTCTCCTTTATTCACACCAAATCCAACATCTGAGAGGGCAGCATTGCCCCCAAAGCTCAAGGATACATTTTTAACATCGAGCAGGACGGCGTTTGAACTCATGCAACCTCTATTTTGTATTGAGTGGCGCAGGACACAGGCTTTATGGAGCCAAGTCGGTTACGTTTTTGTTTATGTTCTTTGCACAAAGGGTGTTCTTCTCTTCTGTACAAAAGTTACCATATGCGAGGGGGATAGGCAAGAAATTTTTAGAGACTGGAGATTAGAGATTAGAGATTGAAAGTCTCTAGTCTCCAGTCTCTAATCTAGTCATTTTGGGGCAGCGTTCAAGTTGTTTGCACGCGATCTGTTAGCAGTATTTGGGGCAGCTCGGCAGGGATATAGTTGGGGTCGCGCCAGCGGGTGAGCTTGATAGCGTGGCGAGCCAGCCACCACCCCGCCCGGAAGAGGCGCGGGTATTTGAGTACATAGGCAAAACGAGCCAGCCGGGTACGGATATTTAGCTGTACAAACAGAGGGTGTTTCTGTAGCTTCTCTTTGTAGGTCTCGAAGCTGAAATCTTGCCGCGCAAACGCATCTTCTAATGCTTCGGCCGCCACTTCACCATAACCGAGAGCAAAGGAAATGCCTTCGCCAAAGAGCGGGTCGGTTCCGGCAGCATCACCGACTAAAATGATGCGGGGCTGAGCGAAACGGCCGTCCTTACCCCACCACCGTATCGGATGACCTTTCAACTTATAGTCGCGCAGGCTGCGCTCGCGGGCTGCCATTGAATCACCCAGTGTTTGTTTGAGGTTTGCTTTGGGACGTTCTGGCCGGGCACGGCTATCGAAGACACCTCGGTTCATGTATGGTTGGCCATTTACATAGCTGGGGAAGTCCCAATAGTAGCCTTGCAACTGGTGGTCGGTCATCGGGGTAAAGTCGAACACAGCTACGCCGTTGCGGAATTCTGGCTGGACGCGGGCATTTTCTGGCGTCAGCACCTCGATGAGGCGCGCCACGCGAGAATCATCATCCCACTTGAGGCGGCGGCGTACAAAGCTGCGGGAACCATCGGCCGCAACCACCGTTTTGGCATGAAATTTGGCTTTTTCGGTGGTGACTTCGACGTAATCGTCGTGCGGAACCACGTCGGTGACGGCTTCTCCTTGTCGGACGGTGATGTTGAGAGATTCGGCCGTTTTCACCAACCAATGGTCAAATTCATCCCGGCGGATAATGCGGAACACCGGATTGCCAAAAAAGGAGTAGCTTTTGTCTTGGTAAAGCAAGCGCACTTCACGCACTTCAAAGTTTTTTGGCTCAAAGGGCAGACCCAGCCGCGCCAAAATATTTTGCCCAATGTGGGTCACGCCCCCGCCACACAGCTTTTCGCGTGGATGCACCGCTTTATCTACCACCACAATGCGCTTGGCCCATTCTGGATTGTTTTTGACCATGTGTAATGCGGTTGATGTCCCTGAAGGCCCCGACCCCACAATTAAAATGTCAACGTGTTGAATCTCCGCCATTTTCTCCCTTTTGCCTCCACTGTTGACAGTAACCAGTATTCAGTAATCAGTATCCAGAGGGTTAGCTTTTCCTGAAAACTGATTACTGTTTACCGTTTACTGATTACTTGGTGATCATAGGTAGCATTATAGCATGGGGCAGGGGAATTGCCTGTTCGGTGCTGAGGGCGGCTGCGGGCGTGTCTAGGGGTTGAATGTTGCCTGCCACATCGGTGGCGCGGACGCGAAATTCGTAGATTTGGGTGGGGTCTGGCGCGGTGAAGGTTCCGCCTACGGCCGTTGTCTCCGTCAACCAACCCGTCCAATCCAATTCACCTTTTACCCGGTATTCCACGTCGTAGCTGGCAATGCCAGAGAGTGCATCGGAGCCATCCCAATGGATAAGGAAGGTATCAGTGATGGGCATTTGGTAAACGGCCGTAATCGTAGAAGTCGGTACAGTGGCATCAATGGCAAATTGGATGGGTTGCATGGTGAGGGTATCTGTGATGCCGTCGGTCGTGGTGAGAACGGCCGTTGCCTGCCAATACAGTTCCGGCTGATCGGTGACAAAATCAACGGTGTGTGTGAGAACGGCCATGCCCCATGTTTCTGTGACCAGCTTGGTGGTTTGCGAAATATCGGTGCTCACAGTAAAGGTGGTGGTGAGCACCTGGTTGGTCGTCGTGAAAATCTCCCAGCTAAAGTCCACTTGCGGATTCGTCACCCAACTGCCCTCGGTAGGCGCAATGGGCGTCAGCGCATCCGGTGGCGGTTCCACCTCCAGCAGTCGCATCCCGTCAAACCAAACGCCCAAGCCATCATCGGTCGTCAAATCATCCAAGTAAACAGAGTTGTCAGTACCAGCCGTGAGCGCATAGGTTCCCAACGGTAGCCACAGGCCTAAATATTCCTCGTGGCTGGCGGTAAGCTGCGTTACGCCACCCGCGTGAGTAATTTCATACGTTGCACCTTCCGTTTCGCCAGTGCCGGTATTGCAATATGGCACATACATCTCGATGGTGTAGTAGCCATCTTCGGGAATAGTGGGGCGCCAAACGGCCGAATTACTACTCTCGGCGGGATTGGTTGTGGAAAAAGTGTAGTACGAATGGCCATTGTGACCACATTCGTTCAGGCCTTCATACCAGTTGGCGCTACTTTTGGTGAACTCCGCGCTATCTTCATGCACATATAGGTAAGGGTCTACCAAACCGATATTGGCCGCCACCTGCTCGCGCAGCCAGGGCAATAGCACATGCGCCTGGTCGCCGGGGCATTCGGTAGTGCCATACACATCCCGGTGTCCCATCAAGTTAGGGCGACCACCCGTTACAAAAGGCATCTCGGCAGAGGCATCAAACACGTTGATGTCCTGTTGATCGGCCTTCCAGGAAAGCAACTCAACCAATGAGTCTTTCATTGCCTCCGGCGGGTCAATGCCGGGCAGGCCGGGGTAATCTACGGCCGTAAAGGTGCCGATGAGCGAAACGCCCATGCTGCCCGTGTTGGCACCAGCGGCGTGGGTTCCCACCACATCCAGATTTTCGTAATCTTCATTCAGGTGCCCTTCGTAGATGATGCCGTTCTGGTCAATGAGGTAGTTATAGCCAATGTCGCCCCAGCCCCGGCAGCTAGAGCAGGTGTCGGAAGCAGGGTAAGTGTGGAAGGCCCAGATGGCCCGCACCGTAGCCGCCCAGTCGCTGCTGCTGTTGCTAGAGACGGTATGATGCACAATCATGTGGCTGGCGTCGTCATATGCCAGGCCGTCAGTGTAGTCACAATCAACAGAGGTGCACCACACCTCGCGGCTGATGACGGAAGGGCGCGGGTAGCCCGTGCCGCTAGGCTTGCTGCCGTTGGCGGCGTCTAATTCTTGCTGGCGTGCCAGCAGTTCTTCGGCGGTAGGGCCGTCGGTGGTATCAATGAAGGTAAAACTGATGCTGTGGAGTTCTAGAGCCACCAAGCTGCTAAAACGGCCGAAACTGACGCTGAACTGAATCGTGTCGTGTGTCTCGTCAGCCTCTGGCACGGTGATCATGTCGCTCAGGTTTTCATGATCATCTTCTTGCACCAAGTCTAGGTGGCTGTGCAAATGGTACCATTCTGACCACTCACCGCTGCCTTTACGGGTACGTAGCTGCACCTCTAGGCTAGTATCGGTTGGCACGGTGGCCTCCCAACTAGTAACGATGGCATTGAAGTTGATTGGGGTTTGGATGGGATCGGAGATGTAAACGGCCGTAAATGCTGTCGCATTGAGTGTGAGACCTGTGGGGGAAACGGCCGTGTCCATCCCAGAACCCTGCTCGAAATCATCCCCCTGCCAAGTGAGGCTTTGCATGATGGGGGCTGCGGCAGTGGATCCGGTTTTGGGCCAGCTAACCGCCACCAGGAGGGTAAGCAGGGTTAGGAAAGAGATTGTTTTCAAAGATTTAATCATCGTTCGCTCCCGCAAGGATTGGAATTGCAACTTTCTCTCCCCAACGGGTGCATCTTAGCAACGGTGCTAGAAATGTGCGGTATAAAAAGGGTGAATTTTTGATTAGCGTGGGGTGAATGCTTAGGAACGGGGTATGGTAGAATTCCTCAAGTTTTAGTCAAATTTTGGATATGGCCGTTGCCAATGAAACAAACTTCACAACGCAGGAAAATAATAGGGGTAGTTTGGATTACTGTAACGATTGTGTTTGCTTGCTCTCAGTTTCTACCGCAATTTCTTCCACAATGCTATGCACCAAGCACAGTTCAACGTACATTTATTGAAAGTGGCAAATTTGAAATCCTGTGGCAAGCTCCAGATGTATACATTGCTCCTAGCCAAAGTGCCATTCATCTGGTTGCCAATGAAGAGCATGTTGTACTTTGGGGAAGGCTCGATTACCCATGCGGCAACCCAAATCCAATGAATTTGAATGCAATTGATGGATCGGTTTTTCGTCGTGGAGTCAGGTTTTTACCTTCAAATCTTGGAATTTATCATACAGCCTACAATTCAAATTTTCTCTACCTAGGATACGACGGACCAGGTAAAGCTTTGGAAGGTACAACCGCTGGTGCAGGTGGTGTCGCGGCTTATAAAATTAACAGCGGCGAAATTAGCTGGACGCGTCAAATATCCGGAACTAGAGGAATACATTCATTGGTTGCTAACGAAAATATTATTGCCTTCGATGGTGGCGGATTCTCTGATTGGCGTTATTTGATCAGCAGCCAAACCGGTGAAATCATAGCGAAACAAAACAAACGGGAATTTCACAAATTAAACCTAGAAATTTCACCATCCAATTTTGCTTACTGGTACTTGCACTTATTTACAAACGAAGATGCGCCATCACAAGACACAGACCTGCAAGCTCTAACATTTTGGTCAGAAAAGTTTGACAATGTTTTTCAGCCTCCCCTTTTGGCCGATAATTCAGTACTCCTGCGAAAAGATGATGGCACAATGCCCGGAACCGTCATTGCCTTACATCCAGAAACTGGTATGCCACTTTGGCAAACGAACCAAAATGTCATCAGCAATGTGGCCATTGCTGATTCAACAGCCTTTTTCCTAACAGATTCAGCAGAGCTTGTAGCTTATAACATCGAAAGCGGTCAACAAATTGGCTCCGTACAGTTCTCCGGTGAAACTGTTTTGCTGGAAGCAGACAGAGGCTATTTTGTAGCTGCTGGCGGAGAAAATGTTTTTGTTTATTTTGGCGACGGCCGTCAGCTTTTTGCTTTCCACTTTATCGGTCAAGAATAATCCGCCAATGCCAATTAGGAAAAGCGGTTCTTGTGCCAAACTATTAAGATACGTATGATTACCCACATGCGTGATCCCAGGCTCAAGTGGGGCCTCATATTTCTCTTTGTTTTGTGGTTGTTTTATGGGCTGAGTGCTTACTATGTGGTGCAAAAGCCGTTCAGCGTGCCGCAATTAGTATTGTTGTTGGAAGACCCATCCGCCTGGCTGACGCTGGATTTTGCCTGGTCGTCGGTTTTCCGTTCGCTGCTGGATGTGGGTACGGCCGTTCTCATCAACCTCGCCGCCTGGGGCATTGGCATAACAATACTTCGTTTTACAAAATTGAAGATGGATGGGTTGGAAACGGCCGTTTTCGGCACAGGTCTCGGCTTTGGCATTCTAGGCTTGTGGATATTCCTACTCGGACTCATCGGCGCATTCACCCCCATCGCCTTTTGGGGCACAATGGCCGCCGCCCTTGCCCTCACTCTCTGGCAAATCTCCAAACAAATTAAAAATCTGCGCCAATCTGCGAAATCCGCGGCTAAAAAAAATAAATCTCCGCGCTCTCTGCGGTTAAATTTCCCCTCACGCGGCATCACATTTTATCTGCTCATCGTCCTAGGCCTCGCCCTCATCATCGCCCTGCTGCCCCCCACCGATTGGGATGGCCTTTTCTACCACCTCAAAGGCCCCAAACTCTACCTGGAAGCCGGGCGCATCGTCGGCGGCATTGACATCCCCCATCTCAGCTTCCCCGCCCTCTTCGAGATGCTCTTCACTCTAGCAATGGGTCTACGCGGTGACGTTGGCGCAGTCGGCGACAGCGCTGCCAAATTGCTCCACTTCAGCTTCATTCCCTGGCTGATGGCTTTGGTATATCTCATTTCAACCAGATTTTTTGCCACAGAGGAAAAAGAGAATTCCTCAAAAACCTCTGTGTCCTCTGTGGCTAATAAAAAAAGTGGGTGGACGGCCGTACTCATCCTCATCTCCATGCCCATGGTGCTCAACCTGGGCGCACAAGCCTACAACGACCTGCCGCTGGCTTTCTACCAAGTTGCGGCATTGGTGGCTCTGCTCCGGTGGCGACAAGCCGAGCAAACTGGCTGGCTCCTACTCAGCGGTGTCTTTGCTGGGCTAGCGATGGGTCTTAAATACACCAGCTTTGTCACCCCGCTGCTTCTGGCTGGCACAGTCATCTGGCACTTTTGGCAGCAAGAAGTCCGCGCTGTGGCCGGCGTCCCCACCGTGCCGCCAAGTGGCGCGGTAGCGCAAACTGCGCCGAGGCCGGCCACAGCACAAACAAAGCCCCCGCGCCTTCGCGCCTTTGCGTGGCAAAAAGTAGTCAAACCACTCCTCATCTTAACTTTAGCAACCACCTTCGTTGCCCTGCCCTGGTACCTCAAAAATTGGGCGTTTACCGGCAACCCCGTCTACCCCTTCGTCTTTGGCGGCCACTTTTGGGATGATTTTCGCGCGGCCGCTTATGCAGGCACTGGCACGGGTCTTGGCTTTGATCCGATTGCCCTGCTGCGCCTTCCCCATGACCTCATCCTGGGTCTCAACGACGCCAGCCAGGATGGGCAGCCGGGACCACTGTTTCTCATCTTTTTGCCAGCAACTATCATTTATGCGTTTGCACAGTGGAAGAAAAGCGGGGGAGTGGAACGGCCGTTCAACCTTCTGCTCATTTTTGTCTTAGCCCAATACCTATTCTGGGTCTGGGGGGTCATCTTCTCCGCTGGATTGTGGCAAAGTCGCCTGCTGCTGCCCGCCTTTGTCGCCCTCACGCCCATCATCGCCTGGATTTTCAACGATTTAGCCCGCTGGGATCATCTCCAATTTTCGTTGCGCCGCTTTGTTCGGCTGGTCATTATCCTCGCGCTGGCGTTCAATTTGGTGGGGCAACTGCTCAACTGGCTGCCTGGCGTGCCGCTCACCTACGTCGCTGGCAGTGCCAGTAGGGATGAAATTCTCACCCACTGGCTAGGCAACCACTACACTGCCATGCAGGGCATCAACGACCAAACGCCGCCCGATGCCATTGTGCGCTTTTTGTACGAACCGCGCAGCTACTATTGCGACCGCGACTGCCGTCCCGACTCCATTTTAGACACCTTGGCCCATCTGGAATATTTACATAACGATGCAGATGGCATCGCCCAGGCGTGGCGCGACGAAAGCGTTAGTCACATTTTGCTCTTTGAAACTGGCTACGAATTCATCCGCGAGCAGCAAATGGAATGGATTTCGCCCCAAAACATCCACCTCATGGACGACCTCGCCGCCACCCATCTGCAACTCATCGCCGATTGGGGTGATTACCAGCTATACAAACTCCGATAACGCGCATTGTAGGGGCAGACCCCCGTGTCTGCCCTAAATTGGGGTGCCCACGGAGGGACACCCCTACACAACCTTATGCAATTTTTCACCCGCAAAAATTTCCTCATTTTCCTATTCATCATGCTCCTGTTCGGCGTCAGCGTGGTGGGCATGTACACCTTCTTCACCTCCAAAGTGCCTGGTGCCAACGACTTTTTCCCCCGCTGGAAAGGCGCCCAACTTTACTGGCAAGACGGCATTGATCCCTACTCCCAAACCGCCACCGAAGCAATTCAGCGCGTCCTGTACGGCGGCAAACTCGCCCGCCCCGACCAGGACCAGGTGCTATTTGTCTACCCGTTCTACACCGTGTTTTTGCTACGGCCGTTGGTGAATTTGGATTACGCCTGGGTACAGGCAATCTGGCTGGTCATCGTCCAATTTTCGCTCATCGGTGGGGTGATTGCCACACTGCGCCTGCTGGATTGGCGACAGCCCCCCTGGCTGCTGGCAATCACGCTACTCTGGGCCGTGATCATGTACAACAGCACCCGCACCATCGTCCTGGGTCAGTTTGCCGGGCCGATTTTCCTTTGGCTGGCAGGCACCCTGCTGGCACTCAAGCACGAGCGAGATGCGTTGGCCGGGGTGCTGCTCTCGCTCACCACCCTCAAGCCGCAGATGAGCTACCTGATCATTCCGGCACTGATGCTGTGGGCGGTGTGGCACCAACGCTGGCGCTTTGTGGCTGGCTTTGTCGGGACGATGGCACTGCTGACTGGATTGTCCTTTTTGCTGCTCCCTAGCTGGCTTACCAGCTTCATCGAGCAGGTGCTTTACTATCCGGATTACACCGTCACCCCCTCGCCGCTGCGGGTGATTACCAGCACCTTTTTCCCCGAGCTCGGCCAGCCGGTGGAATACGTACTGATTGCTCTGCTGCTGGCAGTGATGCTGTGGCAATGGTGGCAATTGCGCCATGAAGCAACCACCACGCCCAAATTCCTCTTCATCATTGGGCTGATGCTAATTGTGACCAACAGCATCATCGTGCGTACGGCGACGACGAACTACGTCATCATGTACATTCCACTCTTTTTGCTGCTGCACACGATAAGCCAGCGGTGGCGGGGCGGCAATGTATGGGTAGCCGGGCTGCTGTTGACACTGCTGATAGGCACCTGGGCGCTCTTCCTCACCACCATCCAGGGCGATTTTGAGCATCCCGTCACTTACCTCCCCCTACCGATTGGCCTGCTACTGGGGTTGGTCTGGCTAGCATGGGGGGATAAATTGAGAATGGTGAAGGGTAAATTGTGAATCGTGAAGTAGGAAACGGCCGTTCCCCCTCCCGAACCCTTCTCATCCTAATCCTAGCAATCGTGGTGCTAGTCGCCGCCGTCATCCTCATTGCCCCACAAATGCCCCGCCTGCGCGACTTTGACCAGACGTTTTACCCTGCCGCACGCTACACGCTGGCGGGCGAAAATCCGTATACGGCCGAATATATCGAAACCGACCAGGGCGCACCTCCCGACTTTTTTAGCCCCGCCTGGCTGCTGCCCATTTTAGTACCCTTCGGCTTGCTGCCACAGGAGATTGCCCGCACGGTTTGGGTACTATTTTTGGTCGGGGTGACATCGGCAGCCTTGTTGCAAATGCAGGCGTGGGGGTTTAGGGGATTACGGCCGTTGCTCCTCATCCTCCTCCCCTGGGCACTCATCACCCTGCTGTTTGGGCAAGTCACGCCGTTGGTGCTGCTGGGCACGATTTGGGCGATAAATTTATTGCGTATTCCGTATTCCGTAACACCAAACGCAACACGCAATACGCAATACGATCTCCCTAAACTAATAATCGCCTTCCTCCTCATCGGCATTAAGCCGCAGCTGGGTATTTTCATCGCCGCGCCGCTGCTGCTGGAGATGCTGTGGCGGCGGGATCGGAGGCTGATTGGCCTCTCGATTGTAGGTGGGCTGTTGCTGGGACTGACGCTGCTCATCACCCCGCCTTGGCTTATCAGTAAGGCAGCGGCCGTTCAAGAAATCACCGCCCCGCTGTGGAAATCCACCCTAGAGCGGGAGTTGACGCTGTGGGGCTGGCCGCTTTGGTTGGCTCAGCCAGTGCGCTTGTTGGTGGTTTTGGTGATGGCGCGGTGGGCGTGGTTGCAAAAGGGAACGTCGCCACTATGGTGGGCTGGTTGGTTAACGGCCGTTCTCATCATCACCCCCTACACCCGCGCCTACGACGGCATCCTGCTGCTACCCATTTTGGGGCTAATGGTGATGCACCGCCGCTGGCAATTGGCACTTTTTGTCGGCATCATGGCATTGTACATCCAGCTACCCATCGGCGAACTGGGCAGCGTCGTGGCCTCCCTTACCCTCTGGCTACTTTTTATTCCCTGGCCCGGCTTGCTCGCTGGCTCACTCCCTGCCCCTTTTGTTGCCAATTGGTCAAATAAATAATCACGAATGGGACGAATTTCACGAATCAATTTGAATTACATTCGTATCATTCGTCAATTCGTGCGATTTGTGATTCCCTTTTCCACCAAAATCGTATGCCGGATTGTTAGCGAATGGGCTACAATAATCCTTGAGAGGATATTCCTTTTTGAACAAAAGCAATTTGGAGATTAGCATGATTCTAGTGACAGGCGCAGCGGGAAAGACAGGCTTGGCAATCTTGGCAGCGTTAAAGCAGCAAGGGGTCAAAACGCGTGCTTTTGTGAAAGATGACGAGCAAATTTTATCGGTTCGCAAAGCAGGTGCGAATGAAGTGGTGGTTGGGGATTTGCTGGATGCAGATGTGTGGCGCTTGGCGACAACGGCCGTTTCCACCATCTACCACATCGCCCCCAACATGCACCCGCAGGAAGTACGCCTTGGTCAATTGATGGTCGCCGCCGCCCGCGCCATTGGCAACTGTCGCGTGGTTTACCACTCCGTCATTCATCCCCAAATTCGGGAAATGCCCCACCATTTTAGCAAGCTCAAAGTGGAAAACGTTTTGTTCAACTCCGGCTTGAGTTACACCGTTTTGCAACCCACGGCCTACATGCAAAACTTGCTTGCCTACCTGCCATCCATCCAAAACGAAGGCGTGCTGCCCGTGCCTTACCCCGCCAAAACGCGCCTCAGTTTGGTTGATTTGCAGGATGTAGCCACGGTCGCTGCCAAAATTCTAACTGAGCCAGGGCATGAATACGCCACCTACGAACTGGTTGGTAACCGCCCCATGAGCCAAACGGCCGTTGCCGACACATTTAGCCACATTTTGCAGCGCCCTGTCGAAGTACGCCCCGTCTCGATAGATGCGTGGGAAGCCCAAGCGCGGGCTAAAGGGACGGATGAATTTACAATTGAAACGGCCGTTAGCATGTTCACCTACTACGCCCAAAGCGGCATGGCAGGCAACCCCCACCAGCTTCGCTACCTGCTCGGCCAAAACCCCACCAGCCTCGCCGACTTCATCAAACGTACTACCAGTGGCTAGTAAATGGCTGTTAGTGGCTAGTGAACTTTGCAAACCACCAACAACCAACAACTAGCCACCAACGACTAACCACCAACCACCAGCAACTAATCCAATGAAAATCACTCCCTTTGCCACCGAACATTTCTTTGCCGAGTACGAATTCACCACCCCTTACCAACTTTGCAACTCCGATTGTGAAACCATCACCATTGCTGAACTACTAGCGATGGCCGAGGTGGATTTAGCTAAACTAGGACAACTCGGGTTGGGCTACACTGAATCGCAAGGCAATCCACAGCTACGCGAAGCGATTGCTGCCAGCTACACCACCGCTACCCCCGACGACATCGTCATCCTCGGCACGCCGGTGGAGGGCATCTATTTAGCCGCCCGGGCCCTGTTAGAGCCTGACGACGAGGTGATTGTGCTCTCCCCAGCCTACGACGCGCTTATCAATATGTTCGAGCACGTTGTTGGCCCAAGCAACGTTAAAAAGTGGCAGTTCCAGCCCACCGACACTAGCTGGACGCTCGATTTTGAGACGCTGGCACAAAAAATCACGCCCAAAACCAAACTGCTCGTCGTCAATTTTCCGCACAATCCCACTGGCTACCTGCCCACGCCAGAGCAGCTTACCCAACTGGTACAAATCGTCGAGCAGCACAACCTGTGGCTCTTTTACGACGAGATGTATCACGGCCTGATCCATTCTGGCACGCCCTCCATCCCCTCGGCAGCAGATGTTTACCAGCAGGCCGTAGTCCTGTCTGGCTTGTCTAAAACGTACGGGCTTCCCGGTCTACGCACTGGCTGGCTGGTGATTCAGGATGAGGCGCTGCGGCAAAACGTGATGAACTGGAAGTTTTACACCAGCATCTGTCCCCCAGCCCCGTCGGAGTTTTTGGCGATGGCGGCGTGGCAGGTGCGGGAGCAGCTACGGCAGAAAAATATTGCCCAAATTGAGCATAATTTGGCACTGGCGGAGGACTTTTTTGCGCGATGGGAAGCGTTGTTTGTGTGGAAACGGCCGTTAGCCGGTTCCGTCGCCCTGGTAAAAATGAACATCCCCTCCGTGACCCAGTTTGCCACCCAGATGGCCACCGACGCAGGTGTCCTCATCCACCCCGCCACCACGCTCGGCAGCGATGACCAACACATGCGTATGGGCTTTGGCCGAGCAGCTTTTGCTACCGCCTTAACTCATTTCGACAACTATTTGCAGCAAACCACATTGCCCTAATTCAGGACAAAAGTGCTGTTAAGAATGCGGGAATTTGCCTCTTTACTGCTTAATTCCACCTAGTTAAACTGCTATACTGGCAAACATTCACACCAATAGGAGGCCATTCATGCCCGCTTCTGAGCCTTCCCTTCCTTGGCAGATGCAGAAGCACCAGGAAATCTTGACCGAGAGCAATCCTACGGCGTTTGCTCAGCTAGCTGAGCTTGCCTTGCCTCACCTTATTCACTTTTTGCGTCGGGAATTCCGCCAGGTTGAGCCTCATCTGTGTGAAACGGCCGTCATTGACTGCCTGCTCACTTACCACCAATCCCCTAACAAATATAACCCCGATAAACTGAGCCTATTTGCCTACCTACGCATGTCTGCCCGACACGATTTGCTGAATGCTATTGACAAACACAATCGCCAGAAACGTCCCCTGGTTCATATTAATGAGCCAGATGTGCAATCTCAACTTATTGGGGAAGACAATACAGTAGAAGATGGTTTCTCTTTTGCAGACTGGCTGGGTGATGACAACAAAACCGCCACTCAAACAATTTTGCACGAATTTGAAGCCAATCTATCCAGCACTGATCGGCAGCTCTTTTTACTGATGCTCAATGGCGTAAGAGAAACTGAGCCGTATGCTGACATCTTGCAGATTTCCACCATCCCGATCACCGAACAACGACGCGAAGTTAAGCGTGCTAAAGATCGCCTCACCAAACGCCTTCAGCGCTTTGTGAATCGCCACAAAGTATAAATCCCTCCCTCACCATTTCATCAAAACTATTTGTCGAACTTTGCCGGTAACTTCGGTACTAAGCTATAGAACAGCAAAAATATCTATAGTTCTCAATAATTGTGAAGGTGCCTTATGCAGAACCAACCATTGCTACAACTAGCCAAGCGCTCAGCGGCAGACCCAGCTTTTATGGCGAGCCTAATTGCACAACAAGCCCACCGGGAACAGGTTCGCTGGGAGCAGATGGCTGAGTTGTTAGACATCTCTGATGAGAAACTGGCTAAGCTGGCCTTGTGCAAACTGCCGCGCGACGATTATTTCATGCAAGACCTACGCCACATTTCGGGGTATTCAAGCGTCAATCACGTTGTGCTTATGCACTTTATGGATTGTGTACAAAAAGAGGTACGCATGGCACGGCACAGCAAACCATCTACTGCACCTAAACAATCTAGTACAAGACAACCTAGCCGAAACACATGGAGGACGAATTTTTTCATGACAAATAAAAGAGGTTTAGCCTTTAGCTTAGCAGCAGTACTTATTCTGATTTTGGGCGCTTTTGTGCTGGCACAGCCTGGGAACACGGAAGCTACATTGATTGTCTCGTCCGGTGAAGCGGTTGTGAACCAGGCTGGTGGCGCAATTTTTGCGAGTATGGCGGAAGATACGGTTGCTTCTGGTGAAATTGTTACAGTTAGCGAAGGGGATACCATCCGAGTGGCAGAAAATGGTTCTGCCCAATTACGGCTGCAAGATGGCAGTACAGTTGATCTGTTTGGAGGCAGTACCGTTACTGTGGCCGAATTGGTGATGGAAGAAGATAGCTATCGCTTTCAGCTCAATTTGATCAGTGGCAAAACATTGAGCCGCGTGGTGCGTTTACTGAGGGCCAACGATACGTTTGAAATCAAGACCCCTTCCTCTACTGCTTCTGTACGTGGCACAATATTCACTGTAGAGGTTCAAACAGGGGACAGTACGCACGTTGCGGTTGAAGAGGGTGTGGTGCGCGTCGCGTTGCAAGATGGTGCGTTTACGGATGTACAGGCAGGGTTCCAGGTAACGGCCGTTACCGACAAGCCACTCCAAACACGTCCAAACAGTGAGCCAGCAACGCCAACGCCTGCCGATGATGATTCAGAACCAGAAGACGACGGCACACCATCTGAACAAGATGAGGAGCCAGATGATTCACCTGAATCACAAACGGAAAAAGTCGTTATTTGTCACTATCCCGGTGGGGACACAACGAAGGGCAATACCTTAGAGATTAGTGCCAATGCTTTAGAGGCTCATTTGGCACACGGCGATACGGAAGGGGCCTGCCCCGACTCGCCTGATGGCGAAGAGGATGATTCATCTGAATCGCAAACGGAAAAGGTCGTTATTTGTCATTATCCCGGTGGGGATACCAGCAAGGGCAATACCTTAGAAATTAGTGCCGACGCACTGGATGCCCATTTGGGTCATGGTGACACACTGGAGGCTTGCCCCGACGACCCATCTGCTGATGAGGATACTAGCCCTGGCAACAGCGGCAATGCGCCTGGACAGAATGATGATGAGAACCCTGGTAACAGTGGCAACGCACCTGGACAAAATGACGATGGCAACCCCGGTAACAGCGGCAACGCTCCCGGAAACAACAACGGGAATGGGAACTCCGGTAATAATGGCAACTCTGGTAATGGCGGCAATGGCAACGGAGGTGGCAAACCGTAATGGCTTTCAGTTGAGCAAACTACAGAGAAATTACTCTTCCGTATTCAAAACAGCTTCTGTAGTTTACGTAAACGGCCGTAAAGAACACAATTCTTTCATCATTATTAAAACTGTTCTTTACGGCCCCTCTTTTTCATCAGCTTCTTGGGAAGGCAAGGCAAACAACGGAACGGCTGCAATTCGGCCTGTGATTCGCAATGGGGTCAATGGCAACGTTTCGATACCGCGAACGGCCGTTTCAGCTTGACTTTGCTCACCCAACACAATTTGCCACGCACTGGCAACCGACAGCATCTCACCTGCCAAATCAACAACCTCGCCTAAAGTCACAAATGCTCCCTGGCTATTGGCTCCTGCGTATCCTACAATTGCTTGCCCCGTGTTGATAGCAAAGCCAAAAGAAACCCCACGATGCGTATGATCCGCGGGCAGCGAATCTTGATAGCGGCGAATCTCATCCCGCAATGATTGCGCCGCCTGCACTGCCCGCCACACATGATCATCTTGGGGAAGCGGCACATTAAATGCCGCCAGGATTTCTCCCTGTTTAGATTGGATCACCGTTCCCTCGAAAGCCAAGATTGTTTCATTTACCTTTTTATGGAAAAAATCTAGCATCGCTAGTACGTCCATTGGATCGTGCTGGGCAGCGAAAGTCGTTTGTCCCTGCATCCCAATTAGCAACACAGTTACCATTTGTTCCTGACCATCCAGGTTTAGCTCCCCTTGTCGTACGGCTTCGAGCGTTGCCTGGGCAATTGCGGGTGACACATTCGAGGCAAACAAATCCATTATTTCCTGTCGCCGCCGCACTTCAACAGAGTAGCGGTATGCAGTGACTAGCAAATAGCTTAACCCCATGGTCGCAAAAGGAAAGTACAGATCGAGTAGGATACCTGTTGCGTCAAAAAGCCAGCCAGCCAGCAAAAAGTACGTTCCGGCAATGGCCAGCATAAAAACCAAGCCACTCATTGGACGTACGCTCACCCACCCGACTAGCAGCCCCAACAGCAGCAAAATCAATATACGAACGGCCGTCACCGGCACCTGAATAAACTTTTCTGACCAAATGGATTCAATGACATTGGCCAAAATCTCTACGCCATACATGGGACGGCCGTCGCTAACAGGTGTCAAGTAGCGGTCTGGCTCAGCCGTGGCGGTAATGCCCACAAGGACAATCTTGTCACGCAGGAGAGTCTCTGGCACGCTGCCAGCCAGCACATCCTGATAGCGCACCATGTTAAAGGTGGTTTGGCCCGATTGAGCTGGTGGGCCAGCGTAATAAATTCGCATCTCACCATCTGCTTCTACTGGCACCTGACGACCCAAAATGGACAAACGGCCGTTTTCAATCGTACTTTTATCCACGCCAACCCCAACATAACTGGCCAGAGCCGCAATGGCTAAACTGTTATACGATTCACCATTTGCCGAAACCACCGTCGGCACCCGGCGAATATAACCATCCTGATCGTGTAATATGCCCGTATGCCCCAGTGCAGCCGAAGCGGCCGTCAGCACCGATTGGGGCAATACAGCTCCCTCGTATCGCAGTTGCCCTTCCAAATCGTGGAAGGCATCTCCTTGCACCAACACCGGCTGCACCACATTCCCTGCCGCTGCCATTGCTTCGGCCAGGGCTGCATCTTGGTCCGTTTCGGCTTCAAAAACAAAGTCAAAGACAATTGTCCCAACATCGGCTGCGGCAAGCTGGTCAATAAGTTCAGCATGTAGCGAGCGAGGCCATTGATCCCAACGGCCGTACTGGGCCAGGCTCGCATCGTCTACCTCAACAATGGTAATAATGTCACTTACCGGATAAGGAGCGAGTAGCACATCCTGCATTTGTGCAGCCGAAACTGAAAAGACGCCAAGAACCAGCAGCAGACTCAACATGGCACCGGCTACAATGCCAATCAGGCTACGCGCCAACGAAATACTTTCTTCATCTTCAAGTAGCTGCTGCTTGAGACGCTGCCACAGTAAACGACGACGCACCATAGTGGGCAAAGAAGCGGGCAAGCTGCCCACTTGTTGCTGAATTTGCTGCAAAATCTCTAAGGCAGGCTGGGACGCATCATCTATTGCCCTGCTTGCCAGCAGATGAACGGCCGTTTCGCTCTGCAACCGCCCAATCACAGAAATGGCCTGTCTACTTTGGCTCGATGCGTCCAAAGCCAACTGCGCCAAACGCCTATCACCCACCTCAGAAATGCCTACCGGCTGCCAATCCTCAGCAGCGGGTAACAAATGCAGCAGCGCCTTTAGCGCATCTTGGCGTACACGCCGCTCGGATGATGAAATGCCTAAATCCAACAACTTTTCGAGTGAGATAAGCGTGGTCAATGTGGCCGGTAAAGACCCAGCAGGCTCCCGCAGTAATAACGCCAGCACTCGTCTGACAACCGACTCATTTTCTGAGGCCAGGGCTGTTAAACTTATCTGCCAGCGCAGGTCTGGATCAGGCGAATGCTGCCACCAATGAGACACATCATATTCATGCACCAGCGCACCGCGCAGCAAGAATTGGTAACTATCAGCATCAAGCAGTTTGGGAAAACGGCCGTAATAAGATGATACGAACGCCAAATGAGTTAAACGGGCTAGGAATGGTTCCTCAACTTGCCAGCGCTCCTGGTAGCGCTGGAGTAAATAGACCACATCCTGAGCTACAAACTTATCTTCCATTAGCTGAATTGACTGCAAACTGGGTCCCAGCTCTGCCTGAATCGCCTCTGGGAGTGCCTGGTAGAACATTGTGTAAGCTTCTTCGGCCGTCCCCGGTCTATCTTGCCATTGAAACGCAGTGAATTTTCTGAGAACGGCCGTTAATGCTTCCGGACACTCAACCCCAAGCTCGGCAGGGTCTGGCAAAAGCGCCCCTTCATTTTTTTGCATCGTTGCTAAACTGTAATGTCCTTCCCACGGAAGCTCTCCAGAAAGCATTTGGTAAAGCACAACCCCCAAGCTAAAAATATCCGACTGCTGCGTAATGCTGTGGTACGCCTGCTGTTCATATGGCGCGTACGGCCCTGTCCCCCGCCCGGTATGTAGCACCATCGTGCTTTGTCTTACCTGCTTCGCCAAACCAAAGTCGGCTAAATAAATCCGCTGCTGGCTATCCAGCAAAATATTGCTTGGCTTAATATCTCTGTGCACAATGCCACGCATGTGCAAATAGTTCAAAGCAGACAATATCTGTTTTGCAGTTCGGGCAACCTCAAACAGCGAAATCGCGCCTGCGCTTAACCAAGTGTCTACAGTCCCTAAACCCTTGTAAGCCATAACAAAATATGCAAAAGACGATGCCATGCCAAACTCATATATCGGCAAAATATGGGGATGTTCTAAACTGGCAACTAAATGTACCTCCCGCTCAAAATTAGCTGACAGAATGGAGGCCGCACTCGGATCATTTTTATCTGAAGCAATAAGCTTTATAGCTACTAACCGCTTGCGTACATTGTCAATACCAGACCAAACAACTGCCTCCCCACCCTCGCCAATCCGTTCTAACAACGTGTAAACGCCAAGCTGATAGCCACGTTTTAACTCTAGCGTGTCTTCTTGCTCTGCTAACAGCAGGGGAATTGGTTGGATTTTGTTTGTCATTGCTTGTATTAGTGGCGCATCTATGCGATGCTATTATGCAAACCGCAGGAACTATTTTGAATACCAAAGCGCGATTTCTCTGTAGTTTGCTTTACCAGCCGTATCATACCGGATAATACAGTTCTGTTTCTAGCTTTTAAGCTGTTGGGGGTCGCTTGAGGACAATTTTTACTGCATTTTCATGAACAGCATCTACGCAGATTGCTTTTTGGCACGCAATGTCGCTTTTTCCTCTTCTGATAAAAACGCTATCGTCAGCGCATTTTGCTGCGCTTGTGCCACCTGATCTTCATACAAACCGGCCCGCTCTACCGCAATTTCATACTCATACGGCAAATCAATATCGCTGATGCCCGGGTCATCGGTGTTGATGGTGGCTAAAATGCCATGTTTCAGCATTGTTTTGAGGGGATGGCTAGCGTAATCTGGCACGGTGCTAGTCTGCACATTGCTCGTCAGGTTCATCTCCACGCCAATGCCATTTTCAGCCAGATAATCCATTAAATCGGGGTCGTCTACAGCGCGAACGGCGTGGCCAATGCGCGTGGCTCGCAGCTCCCGGATCGCTTGCCAAATGGCTGGACTGCCGCCCGCTTCGCCCGCATGGACGGTGACACCCCAGCCCACATTCCAAGCGCGCTTAAAGTGCTCCACAAACCATTCGCCAGGGAAATTCACCTCGTCGCCCGCTAAATCCAGCGCTACAAAATCATCCCGGTGGGCGAGCAAGGCATCCAACTCCTCGTGCCCAACTTTAGGGCCAAAAGTACGGCTGATGATGCCAATCAGGTTAGTTTTGACGCCAAAATCGCGTTCCCCAGCGGCAACCCCGTCTACGACGGCTTCCACAATACCCTGCGGGTGCAGTCCATTCGGCTCGGCCATAAACACGGGGCTAAAGCGCAGTTCGATGTAGTCAATGCCTTCCTTCAGGGCATCCTGCACATTTTCGTAGGCGATGCGATGGCACACGTCATAATTCACCAAAATACCAACCATCCACTCAAATTTTTCAAAGAAGGCGAGGAGGCCAGGGACGGGGGTTGTCACTTGGACGAACGGCCGTAATCCCTCCAAATCCTTCGCGGGCAGTGGCAAATTATACTTCCCGCCAACCTCTAGAATTGTTTCCAGCCGCACGCTGCCATCCAGGTGGCGGTGCAGATCAATTAGAGGCAAATCGGGACGAATGATAGACATTGTTGGGTAAAAACCTGTTGTCACTTGATAGAATGCTGGTATGTTATCCGGCGATAAGCGAATCAACAAATATCTAGTAACCAACTTATTCCATACTTGCAGATGCTTTTTGAAGGAGACAGCATGACCCCACGCAAGCGCGTTTTATCCGCCATGAACCATGAAGAGCCTGACCGAGTGCCAATTATTTTGGGCATCAGCAATGCTACTGGCATCAAAATGAAAACCTACCAAAAGCTCAAGAAGCTGCTAGGGGTGCAGGGGGAAGATCGTTATTTGTACGATTGGCCGGAGTTGGGAACGGCCGTTCCCGACGAAGCCATCCTGCAACGCCTCGGCACCGACGTGCGCCCCGTCTTGGATCGTCATCCGGCAGCCAACATGCAGGCCAACGCCAGCCGCGAACCTGGCACACCTTTCATAGATTCGTGGGGCATCGGCCAAGTGGAGTTGGCTCCCGGTGAATGGTTCCCCCACATCAACCCGCTGGTCGAAGCAGAAACCATCGCCGATTTAGAAGCGTTCGACTGGCCAGACATGGACGACTTCAGCCGGGTAGCCCATGTAAAAGCAGAAGCCGCAGCCCTGGCCGCCCAAAACGAGTATGCCATCATGGCCACGCCGTGGCTGCTCTTCCCGCTGGAACGCGCCTTCCAAATGCTGCGGATGGACAATTTCATGATGAGCATGGTAGAGAAGCCCGATTTTGCCAAAGCGCTGCTGGCAAAAATCACCGATTTATGTAAACAATTGATGGGTCATTTTTTGCGGGAGCTGGGCGACAACGTGGACATCGTCAAAATCGGGGATGATCTAGGTACACAAACCAGCCTCCTCATCTCGCCCAAGATGTACCGCGAATTTTTGAAGCCATTCCACGCCGATTACATCGCCTTCATCAAAGAGCGCACCAAAGCAAAGGTGCTATTCCACACTGATGGTGATGTGTTCCCGCTGGTTGATGATTTTGTCGAAATTGGGGTAGATATTTTGAATCCGATTCAAACGTCCGCTGGGCGCATGTCTGAACTGGATGAGCTGAAGCGGCAGTTTGGGGACAAAATCGTCTTTTGCGGCGGTATAGACACGCACCGGGTGCTGCCCTACGGCTCACCAGACGACGTACGCCAGGAAGTGAAGCGCGTCATCGAGGCGTTGGGGCCAGGGGGCGGCTACATGCTGGCCTCGGTTCACACCATCATGAATGATGTGCCGCCAGAAAATGTGTTGGCAATGGTAGACGCGGTGGAAGAGCACGGCCGTTACCCACTCAAATGATTACCTAACTGATGTCACGCACTTCGTCTAGGGAGACTACAAAAGTCTTGGCCGCATTTCAGGTACTTGCCTGACTGAGTAAGACTTTTGTAGTCTTGGACTGCGTAACATGAGTTACCTAAATTAGCGCGTGGATTTGGGCAACGGCCGTTGCTGTATCCACATCATCCACCACCACACTAATGCTGCATTCAGATGAGCCCTGAGCAATAGCGACGACATTGACGCTGTGGTTGCCCAGTGCGGTGAATACGCGCCCAGAGATGCCCGGCGTACCGCGCATCCCCGCCCCCACAATCGTCACGATGGAGACAGGCTCCTGCGCCCAGATGCGATCCACATCCTTGCGCGCCAGCTCCACCGCAAACTCCGCTTCCAGGCTGGCAATGATGCTGTGGGTGGCTGCGTCTGGCGCAGCAAAGCAGATGGATTGCTCCGATGACGCCTGACTGATGAGCAAAACGCTTTGATTGTCGCGAGCTACGGCACCAAAAGTGCGGGCGGCAATGCCGGGGATGCCCATCATGCCCTTACCTTCTACGGTGATGAGACTCAGGTTTTTAATGGCAGTCACCGCCTTGATGCCACCATTGCCGTTGGGCGCATCTGGCACAATGACGGTGCCGGGATGCTCTGGATTGAACGTGTTCTTAATTCGCAGGGGGATGTCATTTTCTACGCAGGGTCGCATCGTTTTGGGATGCAGCACCTTTGCGCCGTAAAAAGCCAGCTCAGACACTTCGCGGTAACTGAGCTGCGGAATAGATTGTGCATTTGGCACCAGGCGCGGATCGGCGGTCATCACGCCATCCACATCGGTCCAAATCCAAACCTCGTCGGCGGCCAGTGCTTCGCCCAGAATCGCCCCGGTGTAGTCGGAGCCGCCCCGCCCCAGCGTGGTGGTAATGCCATCTGCATTGGCGGCAATGAAGCCGGTGACGATAGGAATGATGCCTTGCGCCAGCAACGGCCGTATTCTTCCCACTGTCTTCTCTTTCGTCAGTTCAAATTGGGGGGTTGCATTTTGAAAGTTGCTGTCCGTTACGATCAGTTCGGTGGCATCAATTGCTTCGGCTGGCGCCCCGCTTTGGCGCAGGTAAGCAGCCAAAATGCGGGCGCTCATTTGCTCACCCATGCCGCCAATGATGTCCAGAGCGCGTGGGCTGAGTTCGCCCAGCACATTCACAGCCCGGCATAAATCGGCAAAACGGTCAATGAAACGGCCGTTTTCTGCCAAAATTTGCTGCCGTTCCCCATCAGGCGCCAGCAAGCCGTCAATCGCTTCGTAATGTATTTGGCGTAGTTGCTCCGCCAACTGCTGGTACGTTTTGTTATCCCCACTGGCGGCAGAATGCGCCCCTTGCAGCAACAAATCGGTTACTTTCACTGGTTTGGAACCCATTGCCGAGACGATGGCAACGGTTTGCCCCCACTGTTTTTTTGTGTTTTGAATGAGAACGGCCGTTTCGCGCATGGCTTGTGCGCTGCCAACAGACGTTCCCCCGAATTTCATAACGAGTGTCATTTTTTCTCCAGTTTGCAAGTTTGCGAGTCTGCGAGTGGCAAGTTATTACTCGCTCACTCGCCTACAGGCATACTCGCTAGCGCCTGTGTTAAATCCGCCAGTATATCGGCCGTTTCTTCAATGCCAATGGCAAATCTAACCAAATTATCCTTGATGCCAATTGTGCGACGTTCCTCGGTAGATAGTTCAAAGTAAGACATGATAGCAGGCTGCTCGATGAGGCTTTCTACCCCGCCCAGGCTGGCGGCAATGTAGGGAATCTGCATGGCATCTACCATGCGGGCGGCGGCATTGAGGGCTGCCTCGCCAGGCGGCACGGCTACTTCAAAACTCACGACGCCGCCAAAGCCGCACATCTGTTGGCAAGCAACGGCATGGTCGGGATGGGACGACAGGCCAGGATACCAAACTTGCTCGATGGCGGGGTGGTTTTCCAGGAACTCCGCCACTGCCTGCGCCGAGCGATTTTGCTGCTGTACGCGCAGGGTCAGCGTCTTCAGGCCGCGTTCCAGCAGATAGGCGGCGTGCGGGTCAAGGACGCCGCCTAACATTCCCTGGCTTTGCCGCAGGGCGTGGATTAGCCCTGCCTCACCCACGGCTACGCCCGCCATCACGTCGTTGTGGCCGCTGAAATATTTGGTGCCGCTGTGAATAACGAGATCAATGCCGTAGGTTAACGGCCGTTGATTCACGGGCGTAGAAAAGGTGGCATCAATCATCGTTTTGATGCGTTTGTGCTGCCGGGCAATGGTCACGATGCGCTCCAAATCAGCCACGCGCAGGTACGGGTTGGTGGGGCTTTCGGTGAGAATGATGCGGGTATTTGGCTGGATGGCAGCAGCGAGCGCTTCGTAATCACCCATCGGCACTTCGCTGCTTTCTATGCCCAGCCGCTTGAGGAACGTTTGGCAAAATTGGCGCGTTTTGCGGTAGCTGTCATCGGTGAAGATAACGTGGCTACCGGTGGGCAACATGGAGAGAAGGATATTGGTAACGGCCGTCATGCCTGTGGGAAAGAGCAGCGCATCATAATTGCCGGGCAGATCGCCCACCTCCAAAGCGGCCAGCCGCTGCTCCACGGCGCGCACGGTAGGGTTGCCATAGCGTGCGTACTCCACACGCCCGCTTGTGCCGCCCCACAGTTTGCCCTCCTGGTAGGCAATGAGATCGGCCGTGTTTTCAAAGGTGTAGGTGGCCGTTTGCCAGATAGGCGTGGTAAGGGCATGGCTGGGCTTGGGTGTGCGTGATGGGAGGTGTCCGTGAACGGCCGTTGTGCCATTAAGCAATTGTGCTTTCTGTAACTTGGTTAAATTCTCCATAATTTCCTCCACTTGTCATTCCCGCCTGTGCGGGAATGACAGGCCAAAAACAAAAGCCCCTCCTGGAAGTTACAGAAGGGGCTCATCAATTCATATTCGCCACATCTCATCTTCCAGAAGTTAAACGCTTCTGCCGGAATTAGCACCTGTCTCTTGTTTCGGTAATCGGTGTTCAGTATGTCAGTAACCAGTTTTCAATGATTTTTACTGATTACTGTTTACCGATTACTGACAACTGTCAGAAATGGTTGCTGAGGCTTCATCGGGCCGTTCCCTCCGCCTCTCTAGATAAGAAATGCTGGCACAAGCTGCTGCTTGAACCAGACTTTATTTAGTTGTGATCGAGATGGTAGCAAATGCGGGGTGGGTTGTCAAAAAGTTGCGGGAGACTGAGTTATTTCACCATGTTACGCGGCGTAGACTTCAAAAGTCTCGGCCAACCTTGGTGTTGGGCAAGCTGCTTACAAGACTTTTGAAGTCTGGCTGAGAATGAGCAGTTGACCTCTATTATAAAAATTGATTTAAGCGACTCACAAAGGTGTCTAAACGGTAGGGTTTTTGCAAAAAACCAACGAGGGGCGGCGAGGCAAAGCCGCGCGTTGCCAAATCTTCACTGTAGCCAGAAGAAAGCAAAATACGCACGTTGGGATCAACTGCTTTTAACTCTTCAAATGTTTCCTGACCACTTTTGCCAGGCATTGACAAATCCAACAAGATCAAATCAATCTCATCAGAATGTGCTTTGTATAAATGGATGCCCTCATCACCGTTAGCGGCCGTTAGCACACCGATTTCTTCTATTTCCAGAATATCGGTCACTGCTTCTCGCACAGCTCGCTCGTCATCAATTACTAGTACCAACCCTTTACCGTTCATGCTCACTTGTTCGGGCTCCTCAGGTGGAATCTCAGCTATGTTTGCTGCAATGGGAAATAGTAATTCAAAGGTTGTTCCTTGCCCAGGCGCACTTTTTACGTGCAGACCACCCTTGTGGCTACGGATGATACCCGACACAGTGGCCAAACCCAAGCCTCGACCCGTAAATTTTGTGGTAAAAAATGGATCGAAAATTTTGGATCGGGTTGCTTCGTCCATGCCAATGCCGCTATCTTGCACAGACAGCTTAGCATATTTTTGTGACGGTAGCGGGTGGTCTGTATACCGCCAAAAGCGATGATCTTGTGAGGTGATTTGGCAAACGACCGTACTTAACCAAATGGTGCCCGCTTGCTCACCAATCGCTTCGGCAGCATTGATGATCAAATTCATAATCACCTGCTGAATTTGGGTCACATCGCCTTCGATGTGTGGCAAATCGGGGGCCAGGTTTAGCTGCAGCGTAACCTGCTTGGGCAAAGCTAGGTTGAGTAAATCCACGCTTTCATCAATCAAGCGATTCAGTGCCACTGGTTGAATGGTAAACTGGCCACCGCCTGAATAAGCAAGCAACTGACGCGTGAGACTTGCAGCTTGTTCTGCGGCCTGAACCGCTTTGCTTATGTGTGTAAAAGCCGGGTTTGTTTTAGATAGGTGCGTTTGAGCCAACGTGGTCTGCCCCAGCATGGCAACAAGCAAATTGTTAAAATCATGGGCAATGCCGCCAGCTAAAATGCCCAGGCTTTCCATTTTTTGGGTACGATACATGGCTTGCATCGTCTGTTTTCGCTCGGTAACATCTCTGGCAGTGGTAACAAATGCGGTTATTTCACCGTTTGGTCCTAAAAATGGATTGGTCACAAATTCTATTTCCACTTCGCCATCGGGCATGGGATACACAAATTCCCGTGAAGCAGCCTCACTAGTCTCTAAAACGGCCGCACGATCCTGGTCGCTCAATTCCCCAAACGCCGGGGGAAGATTCAGCTCCCGCCATGTTTTGCCCACCACATCTGCCACATCTACCTGCAGATACTCTAAAATGGCGTTGCTAATGAACAAGAAACGGCCGTCCAGATCAAATACCAAAAAATTATCCGGCGTTGCTGCCAAAATAGCTTCCAGCAGGTGCGTTTGCTGCTTTAGTTCATTTGCCAGTTTGCGTTGCTGCTTCTCTGCCTGCTGCATTGCCTGGAACAGGCGGGCATTTTCTAAAGCAATGGACAAATGCGTAGAAAAAGCGCCAATAGCAGGCACATCTTCAATGCGTAACCGCTCACCTGCCAAATACAACACCCCCACGATCTTTGAGTCGGCATACAATGGTGCCAAGATGGCAGGCAGCTTGAGGAATGGTTTGAGAAACGGTTTGGCAAATCGGTAGATATTTGGCGTGATAACTTGCCGCATCTTTTCTGAATTGTCGGGCAAAAAGATAATGTCTCCCTTCTGCAGAACGGCCGCATCCGCTGGGGCTGCATCTGCCAGGTACGAAAACCCTATCGAACTGAGTCCTAACCTTTTTTCGGCTAGCTCAATGATCTTCATCAAACGTTTCGAAAAGACCACAGAAACAACGCGCAAATTTTCACCAGATTCGTCTAGCAAGTTGACCGACGCATGTAATCCCAGCTTTAGAAGCTGCTCGCCAAAAACCTGGTAAACGGCCTCTTCAGATTGGGCAGCCTTTTGCAAGGCAACCGAAGCTGCATTGAGACCTTGCCAAATCTCACCATGTTGGGGATTACCTTCCAGAGAGGCTATCTGAAACTCAATCATGCTCATTGCCCACAGTGTAGCACAAAGCCTTGAAGATAAATCTAGCAACATAGTACCTTTTTGTGATGGTTCCAAAATTCACATATAATGCGGCGCTATGGATTTTGAGTTTGCTTTTGAGGTCACTGCCACCGATACAGATACTCACGCCCGCAACGGCCGTTTCCACACCCCGCACGGCATCATCGAGACCCCCGTTTTTGCGCCGGTGGGTACCCAGGCGACTGTGAAGGCAGTACGGCCGTCTGACCTGCACGAACTCAACGCCAGCCTCATTTTGAGCAATACTTACCACCTCTACCTGCGCCCAGGCGACGAGCTAGTAAAGGAGATGGGTGGTTTACATAACTTTATGCAGTGGGATGGTCCCATCCTCACCGACAGTGGCGGTTTTCAGGTATTCAGCCTGAGTGAAACGCGCAAAATAGATGCCGACGGCGTTACCTTCCAAAGCCACCACGACGGTTCGCGCCACCGCTTTACCCCAGAACGCAGCATCGCCATTCAAGAAAATTTAGGCGCAGACATTATCATGGCCTTCGATGAATGTCCACCGCCTGATGATCATGATTATGTCAAGCATTCGCTGACGCGTACCCATCCCTGGTTGGAGCGTTGCCTGGCAGCCAAAATCAGAGGCGACCAGGCACTGTTTGGCATTGTGCAGGGGGGCATTTTTGCAGATTTGCGGGAGGAAAGCGGCCGTTTCGTTACCGATCTCGATTTACCAGGCTATGCCATCGGCGGGTTGGCCGTGGGCGAAACCAAGCCACAAATGCACGCCGTTCTCGACGTGCTGCATCCCATCCTGCCCCAAAACAAGCCCCGCTATCTGATGGGCGTTGGCGCACCGGAAGATTTGGTGAACGCAGTGATGCGCGGCGTAGATATTTTTGATTGTGTGCTGCCCACCCGGCTGGCGCGGCACGGCTCTGCCTTTGTGCTGGGCGGGAGGCTGAACCTGCGGAACGCCCAATTCAGTCGCGATCCACAGCCAATTGCCCAAGATTGCACCTGCTACACTTGCCAAAACTTTAGCCGCGCTTACCTGCGCCATCTCGTTAAGGCCAACGAGATTTTGGGCCATATGCTGCTCTCTACTCACAACCTGCACTTTCTCATTAACCTGATGGCGCAAATGCGAGAGGCCATCGGCAAGGGAACATTGGCACAATTTGGCGCGGACTTTTTGCGACATTACGAGGATTAGGTAATTGGGTAATTACCCAATTACAAGACTATACACCAACAAGGCAGCAGACTTTATGTCAATTTTTGAAGCGATTATTCTTGGAATCATCCAGGGAGCCACCGAATTTTTGCCCATCTCCAGCTCTGGGCATTTGGTGCTGCTGCCAGAAATCTTCCAGATGACCAATCCCGACCTGACGCTCATCGGGCTGGTACATGCAGGTACGCTGCTGGCGGTACTCATCTACTTTCGGCAAGATTTGTGGGACATCGTAACGGCCGTTCTGCGCGACCTATCCCAACGACAACCGTTAGCCAGCCCTGAAGCCCGGCTTGGCTGGCTCATTGTGGTAGGCTCTATCCCTGTGGGCATTGTGGGATTGCTGTTTGCCGACTTTTTTGAAGAAGCGTTTGGCAGTCCTCGCGTCGCTGCCGGATTTTTGCTGGTAACGGCCGTTCTTCTTGTGTTGGGTGAGCGCATGTTGTCTGGCAAAAAGGAGATGGCTGCCATGTCCTGGACCGATGCGATTATCGTAGGGTTGTTTCAGATGATGGCACTTTTTCCGGGCGTGTCGCGCAGCGGCAGCACCATTGTGGGCGGCCTGGCGCGTGGCCTAGACCGCCCAACGGCCGCTCGCTTCAGCTTTTTGCTAGGCATACCGGCAATTCTGGGCGCTGGTCTTCAGGCAATCCTGGCGATTTTTACAGAGAGTGCCCAATTTTCGGCAAGCGTCTACATTTTTTCTTTTTTGGCAGCGGCCGTTTCTGGGTATGTCTGTATTCACTGGCTGCTAACCTGGGTAAAAAACCATACGCTGTACGGTTTTGCAATCTACGTGGCATTACTTAGCATCGGGTATCTGATCTATTCTGCCATTATCGGCTAACGAATGAGACGACAATTTTGGCTCTTGTTGCTGCTCATGCTGGTTGCTTGCAGCCCCCAGCTTGCCTCTGCACCCACCCTGCCAGCCACAACCGCCCCCACGCTCCTGCAAATTGGCATCGTCAGCAGCGCCCAGCCCCTTATTCCCCTCATTGAAACAAATTATGCGCCAGAGAATCCACAGGTTGCCTTGCAATTTGTGGTGGGCAACAGCGAATCGTTGCAAACTGATTTGGCCAATGGCTTGCTAGATGCGGTACTGTTGCACCAAATTCCGGTGGGAATCGGCCGTTACTTCAATCCAGTCGCGCTAGATGGCCTCGTTATCGTCACCCATCCAGACAATCCTGTGGCTGGGCTCTCTTTGGCGGAGGTACAGGCGATTTTTAACGGCCGTATCACAAATTGGCAGACAGTAGGCGGAATTGATCAGGCGATTATGCTATTGAGCCGTGAGCCGGGGTCTGGTTTGCACACTTTGCTGCGCCAGCGCGTGATGGCAGAGCAGCGCCTAAGCCCCAATGCGCTACTGCAAACCAGCGACCAGGCCATGCTAACGGCCGTTGCCAAAAATCCCGCTGCCATTGGCTTTAGCAGCCTGGGCAGTGCTAGCCAGACCACCTCCGTGAAAATTGTGCAGGTAGACGGCCGTTTTGCCACCTCAGCCACCGTTACCGACCAGACCTACCCGCTCACCACCCCACTCTACTTCCTCGCCGCCACCGAGGCCGAACCCATTGGCGAGTTGCGTGCCTTTCTAGCCTGGCTGCAATCTGACGTGGGGCAAACGGTGCTGGGGGATGTGTACGGCCGTGTTCGCTAACTTCGGTGCCAGACATCGGCGAGCAAATCAACAATCGGCACTACTATTTTTGTGTATAACTACGAGAGCACCAACAGACTCTCGTGAGGTTAAAGCCGAGCTATACACAACTTTTACCGCACCCTTGTAAACCAAGACTGTTGACAAGCACGACGCTTTTTTTGTAAAGTTACGCCACAATGAACGAATGGTTGAGCTTGATTTACGCACCCGTACCTACCAGCCCCGTTGCCGAGGCAGCGGGCGGCTGGCGTTTGTCACACAATCAGCACATCAATTACCTCACCTAACCATCACCTGATTTGCAACTGTGAAAATGCTTTGCCCCGTGTCTGTCGGCACGGGGCATTTTTGTGTTCACTGGCAATAGGAATTATTTTTTTGCCACAGAGAACACAGAGTTTTAAGAGAATTTCCTCTTTTTCCTCTGTGCCCTCTTGTGGCTGCCCTAAGGGGCTAAGGATTAAAAATTATGAAGATGAGTCGGTTGATGAATGAAACGCTGCGGGAGGTTCCGGCAGCGACGGAAGTGAAGGGGCATGAGCTTCTGCTACGGGCGGGGTTTGTGCGGCAGGTGGCGGCGGGTGTGTTCAGCTACTTGCATTTGGGGCAGCGCACGCTGCAAAAGCTGGAAGCCATCATGCGGCAAGAGATGAACGCACTGGGCGGGCAAGAGATTAAGATGCCGCTGGTACATCCGGCGGTGCTGTGGCAAGCATCGGGACGATGGTATGAGATTGATGCGGAGTTGGGGCGTTTGGTGGATAGAAACGGCCGTTCCCTCACCCTCGCCCTTTCTCATGAAGAAACGCTAGCCGAGTTGGCCCGCCAAGAAATCCACTCTTACCGGCAGCTGCCGCAGATGGCTTACCACATCCAAACCAAATGGCGCGACGACCCGCGCCCGCGCGCCGGGCTGATTCGCGGCCGTGAATTTACGATGCTGGACAGCTACAGCCTGGATACAGACGATGCCGGGCTGGACGAGCAGTATCAGGCACACTTTGCGGCCTACTTCCGTATTTTTGCTCGCGTTGGGTTGCCGGTGCTGGCTGTGGAGGCGGACGTGGGCATGATGGGCGGCACGATGGCGCACGAATTTATGTATCTGACGCCAATTGGGGAGGATACGCTGCTGCTGTGCAATGCGTGCGGCTACCAGGCCAATCGCCAGGTGGCGACGTTTCGCAAGCCGGAAAAGATGCGTGGCACGGAGGCCGCGACGTTTGTGGCGGAAATTGTGCAGGGTGAGGAGACGGTTGAGCAGGTGGTGACGGCCGTTTTCCCGGCAGGCTCCCAAGTTAACGAAACCAAACTGGTGCACCTGCTGGATGCCCAACGGCTGCGCCTGGCGGCAGGGCAGGGCAGCGGCTGGTGGATTTTGGATGATGGCATTGATCCGAAAGTGTGGGGCACAAAGGTAGACAAAGTGGGTGACATCACTGCCGCGCAGGAAGGGGATGCCTGCGCCACCTGTGGTGAATTGCTGCGTACGACGCGGGCGGTGGAGGTGGCCAACATCTTCAAGCTGGGCACGCGCTACAGCAGCACCATGAACGCCACTTTTGTGGACGAGCAGAACCAGGCGCGGCCCATTGTGATGGGCTGCTACGGCATTGGCGTGACGCGGCTGCTGGCTTGCCTGGCGGAGCATCATCAGGATCAGGTGGGGCTGGTCTGGCCGGTGGCGATTGCACCGTACCAGGTGCATTTGTTGGCGTTGCGGGGTGGGGTGGAAACGGCCGTTGCGCTTCACCAAAATTTGCGACAAGCTGGTGTCGAAGTGCTGTTTGATGACCGGGACGTGCGGCCAGGGGTGAAATTCAATGATGCGGACCTCATCGGGCTGCCGCTGCGCCTGACGGTGAGTCAACGCTCGCTGACGGCGGGGGGCGTGGAAGTGAAAGAAAGGATTGGTAGTGAAACGGCCGTTGTTGCCGAGGACGATTTACTCAATTACATCACTAACTGGCTGGCAGGCTAGCAATTTTTTATCCGCAGATTGACACAGATTAGCGCAGATTAGTATTACGACGAAAAATCTGCGTTAATCTGTGGATGATTTCATAGAAGTAGGCAAGCTTCGACGGCAAGTTGGAACAGCCGGGCGCGGGTGGAGCTTTCTTTTTGCCAATTACGGCCGTCCCACGCATCCCCTGTCAAATCATCGCCGCCGTAAAGCAGTTGCCCAAAGCGCACGCCACGAAACTGCGCCACGGCGAAAAAGGCAGCGGCTTCCATTTCCACCACATGGCAGCCCTCTTCGCGGCGGCGGGCAATACGCGTGGGCGTCTCACGGTAAATGGCATCAGTCGTCCACGTTTTGCCCACAATGTAGGGGAGGTGGTGGGCTTGTAAGGTTTGCTCGATGGCCTGCACCGCGTTGGGATGGGCTGCCACTTCCCGGCTGGGTGGCAAATAGTGATAAGAGGTACCCTCATCCCGAACGGCCGTTGCTGGAACCACCACATGCCCCAAATTAATCTCTCTATCCAGCACGCCGCAGCCGCCGCAGGCAATAAAATTGCGGCAACCCAGGGCGATGAGCTCCTCTAGAAACGCACCCGCCAGCGGCGCACCCACGCCAGGGTGCAACACTGCAATTCGCTCGCCCTCAACTTCCATCTCATAAACCGGGTTGCTGCCAATTTCAGAGCCAAGTTTGTACACAACTGAAAGCGTGCCAGCCGCAACCAAATCTTGCAGCACATCCTGAAAGAAGCAAAGCACGCAGCGCCGGGCAACGCCGCTTGGCTTTAGCAATTTTTGTGGGTCAATGAAGGTCGATGTGTCCGGGTCAAATTCAAGGATAGGAAAGGATTCGCGTTTCATGCGGGGAATGTAACTAACTAGACAAAAAGCTGCGAATTTTTTGTCGTAAAGACTGGGGTGCTTTACTGGTGTCCCGGCGGAAACGTTTTTCCCACCAGCGTGAACTACCGCCTGAAGCAGGTTCCCAGCCATCTTTCCGAAGCATGTGCACTAGATCGCTATGTATACTTATGTGGGCGGGGTTGTGTGAATCTGGGATGCCTTCTGCTACACGGCTAAAGGGAACTTCATTCGATTTGCCGGCCTGGTAACGGCCGTTTGACCCTTTAGCTTCCGCCTCAAACCATAACAAGCCGTAGTTCAAACCAGCATGTTCACCACCACCCATATTGTGATACGTTCTGAAGATGATGGTGCAATAATCTCATTTTGTTGATTTCATGCAGGCTTTCCCTAGCGGATTCTTGCCTTGTCCTATTGGCATGGCAAGAATCCGCAGATACCGGACAATCGAAGTTTAGGGCATCATCAAAATGGGCTCGATATGTTCCATTGCCCAATCAATCTCTTCTTTTTTGATAACCAGCGGCGGCGCAAAGCGGATCACGTTTTCGTGCGTTTCTTTGCACAAAATGCCCCGATCCTGCAACGCCTCGCAGAAGCGACGGGAGCGGGTGTGCAGCTCCACGCCAATGAACAGCCCCTTGCCACGTACCTCTTTGATGTGGTCGCTTTCTACGCGTTGGAGGCGACCCTTGAAATATTCACCCAGCTCGTGGGAGCGAGCGACCAAATTGCCATCAACCAATGCTTTGAGGGCGGCGCGCCCGACGGCCGCTCCCAGAGGATTCCCGCCAAAGGTGCTGCCATGATCGCCGGGATGGAACAGCCCTAGCACGTTGCGGTGGCTGAGAACGGCCGAAACCGGGTAAAACCCACCGCTCAATGCCTTGCCAATAATCGTCACATCTGGCTGCACGCCTTCGTGGTCGCAGGCAAACATCTTGCCCGTTCGACCAAATCCTGTCTGAATTTCATCGGCTACAAATAACACATTGTGCCGCTGGCAAATGTCATAAGCTTCTTTGATGAACCCAGCGGGCGGGATGATGACGCCACCTTCCCCCTGAATTGGCTCGAACAGGAAGCCAACAGTGTTTGGCGTGATGGCGGCTTCAAGGGCGGCTGCGTCGCCGTAAGGAATCATGACGAAGCCTGGGGCAAAGGGGCCAAAGTTGTGTTTGTAGCTCTCTTCGCTGGAGAAGCCAATAATAGTGGTGGTGCGGCCGTGGAAGTTGCCTTCGCAGACGATGATTTCGGCTTGGTTGGCGGGCACGTTTTTCTTTTCGTACCCCCACTTGCGGACAGCTTTTACGGCCGTTTCTACCGCTTCTGCCCCTGTATTCATGGGCAGTGCCATTTCATAATTGGTAAGTTCACACAGCTCTTTGAGAAACGGCCCCATCTGGTCATTGCGGAAAGCGCGAGAGGTGAGGGTGACGCGGTGCATCTGCTCTGCCGCTGCCGCCAAAATGCCTGGGTGGCAATGCCCCTGGTTAACAGCCGAATACGCAGCTAGGCAATCCAGATACTTTTTGCCATCCACATCGTAAACCCAGACGCCGTCTGCCTTTTCAATCACTACGTCCAGCGGGTGATAGTTGTGGGCACCGTAGGTTTCATCTAGTTCAATAAAGCGTTGACTTTTCATGTTACACACTCCTTGCCAGTAGGTTATGGGAATTTGCTGAAGTTTCTTATGTAGGATTGGCACTCCTACAACTTATTTATCGTTGCAAAAATGGTTCAAAGGAGTGCCAGTCCTGATACTTATAAAAAAAAGCCTGATCAAATCGGACAATGTCCGGTCATCAGGCTTTGCTCAAACGACGAGAAGTGCGTCGTTATCTTTTCACAAAAACTATGTTGTTTTTCAAGCCTCATTATAGAGAGGGAAACTGTTTCTGTCTATGGGGAAATTGTTGGAGGGTGCGGTCAGTTTTTGTGTAAGGCATAATCTTGATAAGGAAATATCCAACGATGATCTTGCCAGGGCTGCTTTTTCTTCTTGGCTATTTAGTCAGCAAGTACCAACATGCGCTGACAATCTGTTTCAGTGACAATTGTCGATTTTAGGACTGATGGCGACGGCGCGTTGGGGCGATTGGTGACCTAGCTGCTTAGACATCCGCCTATACCATTGTCAGAACGCATCTGTCACTGTCCCATAAATCGCTCGACCAATCGTTGCCACGTATGCTTGAGCGTGAGCAAAGTCAATCACACAGGTTGCCTGGGGACAATGATAATCAATGAAAGACTGTATCCATGGTGCCTCATTCTGGACGGCAACCACCGTATGGGCGTTTTCCCCACCGCGGTGGAACCATTCTACTAGAGCTGAGTGGCTGAACGCCTCTGCCGTTTCCACACGGGAAAAGTAACTAATTTGCTCTGTTTGGGTGACCACTTTTCCCTAGTTTGCATCCCAGCAAGGTCTAAACTCGCCAAAGGTAACCATTTTTACTTCGCGCCAATCGCCATTGGTTAATTGCACCATCGCCCCATCGGTACACATCACTAGTTGTTCCGGTTGTGCCAGCGGAACCGGTGCAGTCACTTCCAACTGGGCTGCCCTTTCTCTGACCAGCCTGTCGGCCACCCGACCATGGCGCATCGTCACATTCTGCAAGCTACCTTTGCTGACCGCTACCTTCCACAGCAGCATTAGCTCTTCTTGCGCCTACCGATAGGTCATCCGGCTGCTTAACCAGGTGATTGCCTCCTGCACCTGAGGTGTGTACCCACCTCACATTAAGCCTAATGCAGGGGGAAAGCGTTGCCCCACAGGGGAGACAACGCCACTACTGCCTTTTGAGGTAGATCGTTTGTCCTGCTTTACTTTTCAGTTTCCGTTCTCGCCGTCCATTTTTGACCATTTTTTCACCACATTGGGGACAGGCTGGCTTATCATGGATTCCGGCTGCTTCTTCCTTGACCATTTCCTCTACTATTTGCCTGCGTAGTTGTGCCAATTCCGCTTCAACTGCCTCCTCTATCTCGGTTAGGGTTGCCTGGGGGTTTGCTTCTCGCCACTGGCGCATCTTCTCTGTTAATTCGTTGGGTTCTGTTTCTCGGGGGCATCTTTTTTGTTCATACCCTTTATTCTCGCTGCTTCCCCCTTTTACACCAATCTTGGACGCACCCACTTTACAAACTTTTTACACCTCAACAACATTTTCTTGCAAAACGGCCGTTAATCTCCCATTCACCATCAAGTTATGCAAGCGTTCGCATCTGCTGGCTCCATGCCAACGCTTGCCGCCACACGGAGGCGCAAAATGTTGCAAAGTTTGTTGAAAAAGAAGGCAGTTTGGATTGTGATGATATTGTTAGGCAGTTTGTTTGTGGTAACGGCCGTTTCTGCCGACACCGCCACAGGTACAGGCTGGGTAGAAGCCCATGGCAGCGGCGTGGCTGGGCTAAAAGGAAACATTGACCGCCTGCACATCAACGGCCATGGCGTCTTGTATTACTACGACGGTGGCCAAACCGACACCCCTCACGTTACTGGCGTGGGGCGCAAAATTGAGCTACCCAACGGCTGGGTCAAATGGGTTGGCTTCCACGGCTCGTTCCACCTGGAAGATGCAGATCACGTAAAAGTGGTGCTGCACGGACGAGATATTGACCTGTACGCCTCTGGAACCGGGAGCATTTGGCTGCGCGGGCATGGCACCTACACACATGGCCGTGCCGACGGCACCATCGTCCATGGCCTCTGGTCACATCCAGATTCCACAGATGAAATGCCACTTGAGTAAGTAAATTGGAGACTGGAGATTAGAGATTGATCAATCTCCAGCCTCTAGTCTCTATTCTCCCTCTACACTGGCAAGCCCCCCCGCTCCGTGTTACCATTCGGAGCTATGAACCGACCCACAACATTGCGTAAAAGCATTTGGCAAGTTGCCCCCCGCGTACCAGATCACATTCAAGAAAAATTTGGCCATATCCACCCCGTCATGCTCCAGGTTTTGTACAATCGGGGCATCATTGAACCAGCCGACATTCAGGCATTTTTAGAGGGGCGGTATCTGGAATCTACAGACCCCTTTTTGCTGCCAGATATGGACAAAGCCGTCGCCCGCATTGAGCAAGCGATTGATAATGAAGAGCAGATTGCCGTTTACGGCGATTTTGATGCGGATGGGGTAACCAGCACAGTGCTACTGACGCAAGCATTACGTGGAATGGGGGCGGAGCGTAATTCGATACGGCCGTACATTCCCAACCGCGTAGATGAAGGATACGGCCTCAACGTTGATGCTCTTACCAACCTCAAGCAAAAAGGGGCTGATCTCATCATCACGGTGGATTGCGGTATCCGCTCTGTGTTTGAAGTGGAACATGCCAACCAGATTGGCCTGGATATGATCATTACCGATCATCACAGTTTGGGGCCAGAGATGCCGCCGGGAACGGCCGTTATCAACCCCAAACGCCCCGATTCCGAATACCCAGACGACATGCTGGCAGGAGTAGGCATTGCTTTCAAACTGGCTCAAGCACTCAAGCAATCCCGCCCCGACCAAGCCACCTTCGATGATGCCGATCTACTGGATTTGGTTGCCATCGGCACCGTAGCTGATCTAGCACCTCTACTCAAAGAAAATCGCAAACTCGTTATAGACGGCCTGAAATCGCTCAATAACTCCAAGCGAGCGGGCATTGCCGCCATTGCCCGTGCTGCGCGCCTGACCCCAGGCAGCCTTACTGCCGAATCCATCGCCTTTGGCATTGGGCCACGCATAAATGCCGCCGGACGGTTATCCAGTGCTTACAGTGCCGCCCGTCTGCTGGCCGCCAACAATAGCCACGATGCCAACCGATATGCCAGCGAATTAGACAAGCTCAACCGCCAGCGGCAAAAACTAACTGCCGATCTAAGTGAACTTGCTGAAGGCATGGTTGAGCCAGACGCACCCATTCTCATCGCCGCAGACGAGAAGTTTGTTTCCGGCGTCGTGGGGTTGGTTGCCAGCCGCCTGGCCGAGAAGCATTACCGTCCGGCCATCGTTATGGAGCAGGGCGAAGAAGAAAGTCGCGGCTCCTGCCGCTCCATTGACCAATTTCACATCACCGACGCGCTAGACGAGGTGGCCGATTTGCTGGTGCGCCACGGCGGACATGCCCAAGCCGCTGGCTTCACCGTTCGCAACGGCAACCTGCCTGAATTTCTTAACCGCATTACTGAAGTGGCAACCCGCAAGCTGCAAGACGTGGAGCTAATTCCCACAGTCAGCATTGACGCCGAAATTGCGCTGGAAGATGTGGATTGGGCACTATTTGAGCATTTTCAACAGCTAGAGCCAACCGGCGCAGCCAACCCGCAGCCAATCTTCTTGAGCCGAGGCGTCGAGGTGATTCACCATCGCGCTGTGGGGCAAAACGGGGCTCATTTGCAGCTTACCCTAAGCGCAGACAGCATGAACGGCTACCGCGAAATTGGGGCGATTGCCTTCCGGCAGGGGGAATGGGCCAGCCAGTTGCCGCAAACCATTGACTTGGTGTACAGCATCAGCGTGAATGAGTGGCGCGGCAGGCGGAATTTGCAGTTGATGGTGAAAGATTTACGGCCGTCTCAATTCTGACCCTCACCCCAGTTCTCTCCCCCTGCGGGGGAGAGCTAGAGAGGGGGGAAATTCACACAAGAAACCAACTATGAAAATACTCGTCACCGGCGCAGCCGGATTCATCGGCAGCAATCTTGCCGAAAAATTAGCCAAACGAGGCGACAGCGTCGTGGGGCTGGACAACTTCAACGATTATTACGACCCCGCCAAAAAGCGCGCCAACGAGCAGCGACTTATCGCCTATCCCAACTTCCGCATGGTGGAGCAAGACATACGCCAGCGGCAAGCCATGTTCGACCTGTTCGAGACTGAAAAATTTGATGCAGTTGCCCATCTGGCGGCAATGGCGGGGGTGCGAAACGCGGTGCTGCACCCAGATTTATATGTGCAGGTGAACCTGAACGGCACGCAAAACCTGATGGATGCCACCCGCACCGTTGGCGGCGTGCAAAATTTTGTCATGGCCTCTACCTCTTCTGTGTATGGCAACACCACCCAAATTCCATTTGTAGAAACTGACAACTGTGACCGACCACTCCAACCCTATGCCGCCGCCAAACGCGCCGCCGAGATGCTGGGTCATGCCTATCATCATCTGTATGGGCTGAATTTTACGGTGCTGCGCTTTTTTACGGTTTATGGGCCAAACGGCCGTCCCGACATGATGGCCTACCTGGTGGCAGAAAGCGTGGCCAAAGGCGTGCAAATTCCTCTGTACGACGGCGGCCAAATGTACCGTGACTGGACGTTTGTGGAAGACATTACCGATGGCGTTGTGGCGGCTTTGGATAGACCGCTGGGGTACGAGATCATCAACCTGGGGCGGGGCGAGCCCACCTTGCTCAAAGAATTTGTGCAAATGATTGAAACATTGGGGGGGCGGGCAGCCAATGTGGTACACAAGCCACGCCTCGCAGCAGACTTTGTAAAAAACCAGGCAGACATTAGCAAAGCCCGCCGCTTACTCGGTTACAATCCACAAATCTCGGTGGCAGAAGGGGTACAGCGTTTTTGGGAATGGTATGAAAAGACTATTCTCTCGGAATCGCCAACTTGACCAAACTGCTATAATGGGTGTCCAAATTCCCGAACCAATTTCTGGAGCATCTTTGTGAATTTACCGCCACATAAACTCATTACAACGCAGTCTGATTGGCAACTTTGTTTAGAACGTCTTCAAGCAGAACCTCGTCTGGCCATTGATCTAGAAGCCAACAGCATGCACGCCTACCGCGAAGAGGTGTGCCTCATCCAAATCAGCATTCCTCATCAAGATTACATTATAGACCCGCTTGGCGTGGATGATTTATGTGATCTGGGCAATATTGTCCAAAATCCTCAGGTAGAGAAAGTTTTCCACGCAGCAGAGTATGATTTGATTTTGCTGAAACGGCAGTTTGACTGGCAGCTGCAAAATCTGTTTGATACGATGTGGGCAGCTCGTATTTTGGGCTACCAGCGGTATGGTTTGGCCAGCATGATCGAAACGGTTTACAACATTAAGTTAGATAAACGGTATCAAAAATCGAACTGGTGCAGACGGCCGTTATCCCCAGAACAACTCACCTATGCCCAGCTAGACACACATTACCTGCTGCCCCTGCGTGACCACCTGGAAAAAGAGCTGCAAGCCGCCAACCGACAAGAAGAAGCCGCCGAAATTTTTGCTGAACAAACGCTGGTAACGCCAAGCAACAACACTTTTGATCCTGACACCGACTTTTGGTCCATTAGCGGTGCTTACGATTTAACTCGGCAGCAACAGGCTGTGCTGCGGGCGTTGGCAATTTATCGGGATAAGGAAGCACACGCACGCAATCGGCCGTTGTTCAAAATTTTTAACGACAAAACATTGCTGGAGCTGGCCCAAACCTTGCCATCTAGCATTTCGGCCCTGCGGGATGTTTATGGCATGTCGGCTGGGCAAACGCGGCGATACGGCCGTCAACTACTCAACACCATCGCCGAAGGATTACGCGCCCCGCCCCCCCCCTTCCCCCAAAAAACCAAACGGCCGCCCGATGCCGCCTTGCACCGATTTGACAAACTGCACACCTGGCGCAAAAAGAGTGCCAGCCAGCGTGGTGTTGAATCTGATGTCATCATTAGTAAAGATGCTCTGTGGGCAATTGCCCTGAAAAATCCAAAATCGGAAGCAGAGCTAGCCCAGCTAGATAAAGTCGGCACCTGGCGCTGCAAAACCTACGGCCAAGAGATTCTGGCCGTCCTGCGTAAGAACTAATAGCCACAGAGGACACAGAGAATAAAGAACAAACAATCCACGACTGAGCCCTTTCTCTAAACCCTCTGTGCGCTCGGTGGCAAAGAAAAAGGAGAAAAAGATGGAGATTACGTTTCACGGCGCGGTACGTACCGTTACCGGTTCGCAACATCTGGTAGAAGTTAACGGCCTCAAAATCTTGCTGGATTGTGGCCTGTACCAGGGTTCCCGCAAGGAAAGCTACAGTCGCAACCAAAATTTGCCATTTAATGCCAATGAGGTTGATGTACTAGTGCTTTCTCACGCTCACATTGACCACAGCGGCAATATCCCCAACCTGGTAAAAAGCGGCTTCACGGGCGATATTGTTTGCACGTATGCCACCCGCGACCTGTGCGCCATCATGCTACGCGACAGCGCCAAAATTCAGCAATATGATATTGAGTATGTAAACAAAAAGCGGAAGAAACAAAATTTACCGCCTGTGGAACCCATCTACACCATAAGCGACGCGGTTCAGAGCCTGAAACATTTTATTGGCATTGGGTATGAACGGCCGTACAAACTTACGCCCAACATTAGCCTCACCTTTTACGATGCCGGGCATATTCTTGGCTCCGCTATCGTGGCTCTAGACATTGTGGACCAGGAAGAGAAACGCGACGTGCGGCTGGTGTTTACCGGGGATATTGGCCGCCCCAACCGCCCCATCCTGCGCGACCCCACCTTTTTAGACGAAGCCGATGTGTTGCTAATCGAAAGTACCTACGGCAACCGCCACCATGCTGAATTGGATGAAGCCAAGACCAAACTGCAAAAAATCGTCAATTCAACATGCAAACGCTCCGGCAAACTGATTGTGCCTGCGTTTGCAGTGGGTCGCACCCAAGAGCTAGTGTACCGCCTCCATCAACTCGTAGAAGCGCAAAAAATTCCACACGATTTACCCATTTTTGTGGACAGCCCCTTAGCTATTGACGCAACCGGTATTTACCGCCTGCACCCGGAGGCGTATGATGAAGAAACGCATGAATTTTTGGCTGGAGACCGACATGGAGATCCATTTGGATTTGAAATGATGCGCTACACACGCACTACCCGTGAGTCTAAAGAGCTAAACTTCTTGCGCCAACCAGCCGTCATCATCAGTGCTAGCGGCATGGCTGAGGCAGGGCGCATTTTGCACCACCTGAAGAACAATGTGGAGGACCCGCGCAACACAATTTTGATTGTTGGTTGGCAAGCGCCCCACACACTAGGGCGGCGCATTGTGGAAAAGCAGTCCAAGATTCGCATTTTTGGCGAGGAGTATCAGCTTAAGGCCGAGGTTGCCACCATCAACGGGTTGAGCGCGCACGCAGATCGGGCGGAGCTGCTGGAGTGGACGGGACGTTTGAAGAAACGGCCGTTGCACACCTTCATTGTCCACGGTGAAGAAGAAGCTTCTTTGGCTTTTGCCGAAGCCTTGCATCAGGAACAGCAGTTTGAAAACGTGGCCGTACCGGAATTAGGACAGAAATTTAAGGTCTAAGTAGCCGTTCAAAAAAACTGCCATTCGCCAACCTCGCAGCATATAAACGCGCCCTCATTCTACGAATGGGTATTTAGCCCAGGATTCCTATGCCCATACCACCCCCTTCTTTGGTATAGTGAACAAGAATACGTCCGATCAATGCAGCCAAACTATTGTGAGATTTATTAAACGCCCATTTGATACGGGCAACGGGAGCCAAGATAAAGTGAGCCATTTTACAGAAACTGGGCTTTGGCACATTGCCAAACCATATGAATCTGAGCAAAGCAATCTCGGAGTAATTTCTGGGAATCAATCTAGCCTTAGCACAGACGTACAAGCCTTGCGACGCAAATTGAAACAACTTCATGCCTGGCCAGAAGCGGGGGATACGTTTTTAGATCTACTGGAACAAGCGCAAGGCTACGGCGTAACGCTTGTGCCAGACGATTACGAATGGTTAGCCCAAGTGGCAGACTCTGCGTGCAAAGGGGAAGATATTGGCTCGCGCTATCCTTCTATCTTCCAAAAGCTGCTTACCTACGCCGATTTGCGCGAAAAATTTTTGCAAACGCTGCACATTCGCAGCATGAGCGTTTAGAAGAACTGTCGCCCTATTTTCGCACAAAATATGCAAAAATACGGCGACAGACAAAAAGTTAAATTACCCCAAGCTCTTTGCCTACCCGACTGAACACATCCAACGCTTGCTCTAAATCATCATGGCTATGTGCGGCCGAATTCATGACGCGAATGCGGGCTTTGCCGCGTGGCACGGTGGGGAAGCCAATGGCCATAGCAAACACGCCTTCCTCAAACAGGCGCTGGCTAAATTTCTGAGCCAGGGGGGCTTCACCTAACATCACCGGCACGATGGGGGTTTGGGTCACGCCCGTGTCGAAGCCTAAATTTTGCATCTCTTTTTTGAAGAGCGCGGCATTGTTCCATAAGCGATCCACCAATTCGGTAGATTCTTGCAACATCTCAACGGCTGCCAGGCAAGCGGCCGTATCTGGCACGGTTAATGCGCTAGAGAAGAGAAACGGCCGTCCTCGCTGCCGCAGCCACTCAATAACAGGTTGTTTGCCAGCTACCAGGCCACCCATCACACCAAATGCTTTGCTAAGGGTGCCGACTTCAATATCCACACGGCCGTGCAGTCCAAAATGATCCACAATGCCACGCCCACCTTCGCCCAATACGCCTTCGCCGTGAGCGTCGTCTACCATCAGCAGAATGTCATTTTCTTCGGCTACTTCACAAATTTTGTCCAGCGGGGCGATGTCGCCATCCATGCTAAATACGCCGTCAGTGACGATGAGGCGACGGCCGTATTCGGTCGTCTCGGCAATTTTTTGGCGCAAATCAGCCACATCGTTGTGGTTGTAACGCACAATTTTGGCGCGGCTGAGTCGGGAGCCATCAATAATGCTGGCGTGGTTTAGCTCGTCAGAAAAAATGACGTCGCCGCGCCCCACAAGGGCGGGAATGGTGGCTAAATTGGCCGTAAAGCCACTTTGCAGCGTAATGCACGCCTCTGCCCCCTTGAAGGCTGCCAGCTTTTGCTCTAGCTCAATATGCAGCGACATCGTCCCCGCGATGGTGCGAACCGCGCCCGGCCCTACGCCGTATTTATCAACAGCATCTTTGACGGCCGTTCGCAATCGGGGGTGGTTGGCTAATCCCAAATAGTTGTTGGCGCAGAAGTTGAGCAGGGAACGGCCGTCAATCGTTACATGCCCATCCATCGGCGACTCGATTGTGCGAATGCGGTTAAACAAGCCCGCCGCTTTCAGCGCGGCAATTTCATCATCAATCCAGGCGATTGCTTTGTCAGTCATTTTGTTCCTCATCTGTTAAAGTTTTCAATGCTTTACTTCCCATTTTGCACTCAGTTTGATTTACCGTCTCCTTTGGTTTCTTGTCGGCATTCTTATATTTGCCGATTTGTAAATAACCTTGATCCTATCATTAGCTTCAGTATCTTTGATAAAGTTATCAAATGAACGACAAGTTTTATTGGTCTTATTGAAGATGATCTGATAAGCAAAAACTTCATCGCCTTGGCCTTTACTATCTAAGATGCTAAAAAGATTCTTTATCTTATCAAAATCTGCTTGAATCTTCCTTTGAAAAATAGATTCATTTATGCCCTCGGGCTTACGGATGAACTTCAACTCAAAAATTATCGCCTCTCCACCAAATTCAAACTGTTTGCTAGGCAAATCAGGCGACATAAACTCTTGTTTCCTGTGTCTAATCCCCTGCCTCGATTTGTTATTTTTTAACATAAACGAAGACGATTTAAGAATGCGAAACGGATCGTAGAGACCACGTAATATACTCAAACGACTATTATCTACAATCGTCAGATCAGGGACGATGTTAAGTCGATCACCATGACCAAACCAAGGCAATTCAGCATGAACCATGCTACCAACTATTCCCTTATCGATTGTTTCTTGAAATTGCTGCAAAGAAGGTAAATCAGAAAGATACTTGTAAATTAAACACTTCAAATCATCTTCTGTAAGAATAAGTGCTTTTTTGTTATTGAACTCTTTTCCAAGGGAATTAATTGCATCTTCTACATCATGCTTTATCTGAACAAAATCCAAAGACATCAAATTTCTCTCAATAGTAAATTCTTACATGGCAGTGGGAAAATCAAAAAAGCGCGTTTCTACGCCAAATTTTTTGGCAAGATGGGCACCTAAGGCCTGCACACCAACGGTTTCTGTAGCGTAATGCCCGGCAAAAATCACGTTCATGCCAAAATCGGCAGCAGCCCAATAATTAGCGTGGGACGTTTCGCCTGTCAGGAACGTATCGGCACCCAATGCTTTGGCTTCGGCCACTTTATCTGCGCCAAAACCGGAGAGAACGGCCAGCCGCTGAACTTTAGCCGGGCCATGTACCAAAACGTGGGCGTTGGTGTTGAGCTGGCTGTTAACCTGCCCCACGAGCTCATCCAGGCTAGGCTGTGTCGGCACGCTGCCAACCACGGCGATGGGCACATTGGTGGGCGAACACCACCATTCTACATTGGTAACGCCAAACATTTTGGCGAGAACAGCATTGTTGCCCACTTCGGGATGGGCATCCAGCGGCAGATGAGCGGCGTACAGATTCAGGCCATGCGCCATCATTTGCCGCACGCGCTCTCCCAGCGGCCCAGCAATTCGCTCTACCTGCCGCCACAGCACGCCATGATGCACGAGTAACATATCGGCTTGGGTGGAAACGGCTGTTTCAATAATCATCGGCGACACATCAACCGCCAAGGCAATCCGTTTCACTTCACTGTTGCTTGTCTCAACTTGCAACCCCTGCGGCCCGTAATCTACAATCTCGCTAATGCGTAAATATTCGTCTAAATAAGCGACCAACTCCGCTCTATCCATTTTCACCCCTCTTCAAAAAGTTTTCTTGCACCAATGCCTGAATGCGTGGCAGCCCTCGTTCAAGTAAATCATCTACCTCAGCCACCATGCGCTCATACTGCCGCCGCGAGCCGCCATATGGATCTTTAACGCAGCCTCGCTTTTGCACCATTTGCCGCAGCGTGTAGATTTTGTGTGCGTGGGCAGGATAAGCCCGCTTCAACGTGCGAACATGGCCTGTTTCCATGCACAAAGCCAAATCTGCCTGCTGCATCACCTGCTCTGTTACTGGCTGTGAACGATGCGGCTGGATATTGATTCCCTGTTCAGACATGAGGGCAATGCTGTGCGGTGCGGCCGTATTTCCTTCAATTGCCCAGGTTCCGGCAGAGGAGACTGTCCAGCCATCTACACCAATCGCGCTCAATTTGGTACGCAGCAACGCCTCCGCCACTGGTGATCGGCAAATGTTGGCTGTACAAACAACTACGATGTGGGGTGCGGTCATTGGAAACTTGTTGGGGAAAAGAATTTGCCCGAAAAAACTATTTTCGGGCAAATAAAATTTTATCAGTTAATCCATATCTGGTTGGAGCAGTCCGTAATTATTATCCCGTCGCCTGTAAAGCACATTCACAGCCTGCTCATCTGCGTTAAAGAATACAAAAAAGTCGTGGCCAAGCAGTTCAATCTGGTCAACTGCCTCATCCGCACTCATGGGCCGCATGGTAAAACGCTTTGTTCGCACAATGGCTGGCTCATCAGATTCAACCATTTCCTCATCAAATGGCAGCGGGTCGCCCATGATCAGTTCTTCACTGTTCCCGTTGCCGCCACCACGCCATTTGCGCCGCCGTCTACCCCGATACCGGCTAATTTGCCGATAAAGCTTGTCCACCACTGCATCTACAGAGGCAAACATATCGTTGCTGCGCTCTTCCGCACGCAAAATGGTGCCTCGGTTGTCTCGGATGGTAATTTGAGCCACCTGCCGCTCCACTGCGTTACGGGCGTTGGTTTCAGAAAGATCTACGTGTATTTCAGCCAGATTGGGCATATATCTATCGAGTTTTCCTGTTTTCTTCTCCACATAGTTGCGTAACCTTGTGGTGACTTCCATGTTACGGCCGTTAACTGATAGTTCCATTGTCTAATCTCCCTTTGTTTAGAGGTTGTTTACACATTTCTATCATACGAGAAATAGTGTGATAGTCACAACTAAAGCGAATAATTTCTTAAGCAGCCAGGCTAAATTGCACGAGCTACACAATAACCGGATACCGACTTGGCTCCATCTATTAGCAGAGTAGTAGCTGCAGCAGCCATTGTTGCCCCGGTGGTACAAACATCGTCAATGAGTAAAATATGTTTGCCCACAACATCTACTTGAGTGGCAAAGGCATCCTGTACATTTTTCAGCCGTTCAACAGCCGTTAAACCCACCTGTGGCGTGGTAAAGCGTGTTCTTTTCAGGCCATCTTCTGTAAAAGGCAAGCCGACGAATCGGCAAAAATTGCGGGTCAACAGGGTAGATTGATTGTACCCTCTTTTGCGCTCGCGCTCGGCATGAAGCGGTATTGGCAGCACCAAGTCTATGGACATTCGCCATTCTGCCCAAGCATCAGCCATGAGCTGCGCCAGCGGCTTAGACAAACCAAAGGCACCATTGTACTTCAGGTTGTGAATCAATTTGGAGGCAGGATGGGCAAAAAGAACGGCCGCACGAATTTGGTTGAGAGGTAACGGCCGTTCTTGGCATGTTGAGCAGCAATCAGTCGCGCGGGGAACGGGCCGACCACATCGGTTACAAAGTGGCGTACGCACCCACTGGATCTGAGCGCGACACGCTTCGCACAACAAAGAACCTGCTTTTTTGCAAGCACCACAGACAGGGGGAAAAACAAAATTGAGGAGGGAATCTGCCAGCCCTCTAGCACGGCTTCGCCAGGTCAAGGCTGGCAGTTGAGTCTTTTCAGTCAACGACTGCTTGACCTTTTCAATAGAAAGAAATTTTGTTAATAAATCAGATGAGACTGCCTTCTTTATAAATAATTGGAACGCAAACTATCTCTATCCGGTAATGCCACCCAAAGAGTCGTTTCGCAACACCTGAAAGCCCGCTGGCCCCAACAAAACAACGAAGATTGAGGGGAAAATCAGAAACACCATTGGGAACAGCATCTTAACTGGTGCCTGCTGGGCTTTTTCTTCAGCCCGCTGCCGCCGCCGCACACGCATCTGCTCAGACTGGATACGCAAAATTTTACCAATACCCACACCAAGCTGGTCCGCCTGCAAAACGGCCGCAATAAAACTCGTCACATCTGGCACATCCATTCGGTCAGACATGTCTCGTAACGATTGGCGACGCGATTTACCTAACTGCATCTCATGAATCACACGGCCAAACTCATTCGCCAGCGGATCGTCCCATTTTTCATCCACTTTCTGCATGGCTGCATTAAATGTCAACCCAGCATCTACACAAATTGTCATCAAATCCAACGCATCGGGCAATTTTTTGATGATAGCATCTTTGCGGCGGTCTACCATGGAACGCAACAACATCCAGGGCAAAAACCATCCCAAAACGGCAGCACCAAGCGTATACAGGAGCCGTCTGTTGAGTTCTGCATTGCCCACACGGGTCATCATTAAAAAGACCAGTGCGGCCAACAACACGGTAAACACACCACGTATCACAATGAAGTCTGCCGCACGCATATTTCTTGGGTTGCCAGCTAGTTCCAGCAGCCGCGTTGTACTTTCTAAGGTTTGTTGTGGCGTATACCGAACCAAAAATTCACTAATGCGCCGAATAAAAGGTACAAAAACGCGATCAGTAAACGGTAGCGATAGCTCAATCTCCTCAATAGAAACTATCTCTTCACGCGCAGCAAATTCATCAATTCGCACTGTCAAAGGGTCATCTTCTGAGCGGCGCAACAGCAAAATGCTGCCTGCCATTAACAAAATGGCAACAACCACAACAACGAGTAACATTAATGGTGACATAATTTAATGTCCTTCAGCTAAACTTCAATATCCACAATTTTACTGATGGCATATGCGCCGCCACCAATCATCATGGCACTAAAACCGATGACTACCCAGCCGCAGGGAATAACCTGAGGCCATATCCACGGTTCCTCTCGAACCCATAATTCTGAAACATATTCCGGGTTGATTAAGAAGAGAACGAAGCCTAAAACAATGGGAAGCAAGCTGATAATCCAGCCAGATACCCGTCCTTGGGCGGTCAAGGTACGAATCTCACCTTTAATTCGCACACGCTCCCGAATCGTAAAGCTAATCGTATCTAGCACCTCTGCCAGATTACCCCCTACCTCACGCTGAATATTTACGGCCGTAATCACCAAATCCAAATCTTCGCTTGGCACCCGCCGGTACATATTCGCCAACGACTGTTCCACACTCAAACCCAAACGAACTTCCTGCACCACCCGCTCAAACTCCACCGATACCGGTGGCGGCAGTTCAGTAGCAATCGCTTCCATCGCCTGCAATACACTATACCCAGACCGCAAGGCATTTACCCAAAGATTAAGCGTATCACTCAATTGGGCATCAAAAGCCTGCATACGTCGCTTGGCTAAGGTTGAAACATAAAAGCGAGGAATACGAAGGCCCAATAAACCGGCAACAACCGCAATAAACCAGGAATTTTGCTGCGGCAAAAAATAGCCAATAGTAGCGGTCACGGCTCCCGATACGATTACCAAGATCACATATTCACTAACGCGCAATTTCGCGTCTGCTCTGGAAATACGTTCCCGGAGAGGCTCAAAAAAGTTACGACCAGATAATGCCTGATCAAGCCGATCTGCTACATCAGGGCCATCATCAACAACGTCTACACTTTCTGGGAGATCCACAACTGTAGTGGTTCCAACAAATTGCTCAATACGTTCGTCAACGCCACTCTCGTTGCCAGTAACTACAATAGCAATACCGGCACCAAGCATTAACAACAAGGCAAAGGCACCACCAATAATAATCAATGGAGACATAAACACGCTCCTATGGGCTCAAAACAGCAATCCCAACTAACGACGACGGCTACCAATGCCAAAGATTGAAGGCGGTAGCATAATCCCAGATTCCTGAATCTTCCACATAAACTTCGGGCGCAAACCGGTTGGGCGCAAACGGCCGATCACCTTACCATTTTCAATATTCGTTTGCTCAAAACGGAAAATCTCAGATGTCGTGATCACATCACCTTCCATACCCTGAATTTCACTGATAGAGGTAACTTTACGCGAACCATCCCGCATACGATCCTGATGCACAACCAAATGAATTGCCGATGCAATCTGTTCACGAATAGCCCGGTGCGGTAAATCCATACCGGCCATCAGAACCATTGTTTCCAAACGAGAAAGCATATCACGCGGGCTATTAGCATGGCCCGTAGCCAAACTACCGTCGTGGCCTGTATTCATGGCCTGGAGCATGTCCAGAGCCTCACCGCCACGAACCTCACCAACAATGATGCGATCGGGCCGCATACGCAAGGAGTTAATAACCAAATCCTGAATGGTCACCGCGCCACGCCCTTCAACATTGGCATTCCGAGATTCCAACGTCACTACATGATCCTGGCGCAACTGTAGTTCTGCTGCGTTTTCAATCGTAACAATTCGCTCTTCATCAGGAATAAAACCAGAAAGGATATTTAATAAAGTCGTTTTTCCAGAACCTGTACCGCCTGAAATCATGACATTGAGCTTGGATATAACGCACGCTTTTAAGAATTCAACAGCTTCAACAGTAATACTGCCGAACTCAATAATATTCTCCACCGTAAACGGTATTTTAGAGAAAATACGAATGGTTAACGAAGCACCATTCAAGGAGATGGGGGGGATAACGGCATTGACACGAGAGCCATCTGGTAAGCGAGCGTCCACCATTGGTGAGCCTTCATCAATACGACGCCCAAGCGGGGCTACAATCCGGTCAATGATTCGCAACAAATGATCATTATCTTCAAACGTTACATTGACGCGTTGAATCTTTCCACCCCGTTCAATATATACATTTTTGGGCCCGTTTACCATAATTTCGGTAACGCCATCCATATGCAAGAACTGTTCCAAAGGGCCAAAGCCTAAAATTTCTGCAACGATAGCTTCAAATAGTCGGCGCTTTTCATTGCGCGTAAGGACAATACTCTCCTCGGCAAGCATAGATTCAAACATTTCCTGGATGGTCATGCGTACTTCGGCCGTTTGGGTAATATCCATGCTGGGATCAAGCTCTGCAATAAGCCGCTGTTGAATTCGATTCTTTAAATCCACATAAGCATCTCGAGAGCCCACTGCTGGAGATGCACGCTTCACTCTCAATTCCTGCAATTTTGAAGGCTCTGCCTGAGTTGATGACTCTTGGTTTCTTTCAATACGTTTTAAGAGAGACACAATTATCCTCCGGCTTTTTCACGGCGGCTAAAAAGGCGCCCAAATAGACCACTTGGTTTTTCAGGTTCTTCTTTGCCGTTACCGATTGGTGTTTTACCTTCCATCAATTCCTTGGCAATTTGATCTGCAACTTTGATAAAAGCCAAGCTGATGGGTTTCTTTTGATGTTCGCCCATGACCATAGGCACGCCCCGATTTGAAGCATCGCTTACCGTCGTTTCATCATCAGGAATTGTGCCATAAATCGGCCGTTTTAACGCCTTGCCAACATCATGAACAGAAATACCCCTGCCCTGCTTGCTTTTGGCCCTGTTGATTAACAACCAAACCTTTTGAGTTTCGTACTCCAAGCTCTCAGCAAGATCAAAAAAGCGGCTAACATTTTTCAGGCTCGATAGGCTTTGTTGTGCAATCAATACAATTCTGTCCGACAAATCCAAAATTGCTAATGTTTTTTCGCTAAGGTACGATGTGGTATCCACAATAATGAAGTCAAAAGATTCCTTCAAGGTTGCTAGCAGTTGCTTAATATTCTCTTCAGTAACTACATCAGCCATTTCAGGGCGAGGGGGTGCTAACAATACATTCAAGTTACTGCGATGCACCTGTGAAATACTACTAATCAAATCTTGGTCAAGTTCATTTCCACGATCGCTTAAATCTGCAATACTGGTAACCGCCTTCATGTTCAACATGACAGAAACATCACCGAATTGCAAGCTCCCATCAACCAAAATGGTTCTGCGCCCCCTGCGTGCTAACGAAACCGCTAAGTTTATGGCCACAGTGGTGCATCCAGCTCCGCCTTTCGGACTGTATACAGCAATCAAATTTCCTTCCGGAGCAGTCATGGGCTCGTCTGGAATATTGCTTGCCTGTCGGGGTTGGCGGGCGGGGGCAGCACTTACTGTTGGGCGCTTATCATGAACCCGACGAATTGCCGCTACTAATTCATCTCCGCCAAATGGCTTGGTCAAAAAGTCGCGGGCACCAGCCATCATAGCCCGGCGCAGATAGTTTGGATCGCTCTGCACCGACATGATGATTATCTGAACTGTTGGAACTGATTCTGTGATTTGTTGGCTTGCCCCAATACCATCTATGCCCGGCATATTAATATCCATCAAAATGATGTCAGGCTGATGTTCTTTAGCCATCTGAACAGCTTCTTCACCCGTTCCAGCTTGGCCAATTACTTCTATGTCAGATTCAAATTGAAGGAGTTTTCTAACATTTTCCCGTGTTTCAGGGAGGTCATCTACTATCAGTACGCGAATATTTCCTGCCATTATACATCCAAAAGTATTGAATTTCCTATTTATTGAATTTTGTTAAGTTTGCTGCCGTGTTTAACTTCTCTCTAAGAATCTTTTGCGGTTGAGGAAAGAGAATCATATCTCTACATAATATTATGCCCTAATCTAGGGATTTAGACCATCATACTATGATCCCTAACAATGTCAATAGGGCAAGTTTATATATATGGTACAGGGGATAAACAAGAACAGTAGAAAAAAAGTGAGCCCTATCTTAAAAGATAGGGCTCAGGTCTCAAAACAAACAATTAATATGTCTTAAAATGAATATTGCCAATAATTAGGCACTGAGACCATCAACGATGCGGCTAAATACGTTACCAATTTGCGGGCCGAGCAGAGTCAGAATTGCAATTACAACAACAGCCACAAGGACCAATACCAATGCATATTCAACCAAGCCCTGACCATCTTCACGGTGTAAGAATAACATCTGTTAAAACCTCCTTTACAGTTTACAGATATAAATCACGTTACAATAGAATTTACGTTATCTAGCTTAATCTTTTCCAAGGTTAGCCACAATAGGATTGTGGTACTTGATTTTTACTGACTAGTTAAAGTTAATCGTAGAGTAGTCCTAGTACCTTACACTTAACATTACTTGTTGCTTTTGGAATCAACTTTTGTAGGGTAGCAGTAATAAGCTAAATCTGTCAAGAATCTCTGCTTATAAGTCAGTATCTTCTAAAATTGGTATCGAAAATTCTACCCTTGTTCCCTGACCCAAATTACTCTGAATATTTAATTCGCCACCCAACATTTCGGTTCTTTCTCTCAAAGTAGATAGGCCAATTGTTTTTTGATTGCCATTGAAAGCGTCGTCAACGTTAAAGCCAGTGCCGTTGTCTTCAACTACGGCCGTTACCTGCTCCGATGCCATATCTATTTGTATTTGAATTTGCGTTGCCTGGGCGTGATTTAGAGCATTTTGAAGCAATTCCTGCACATTGCGGAACACTGTCACCTCAATGTGACTCTCTAAACGGCGCTCAACACCTGTAACGGTAATTGGCACCGGAAGGCCATTCTTTTCCTGAAAAGATTCGGCATATCGGCGCAAAGTAGGAATCACGCCAAGATCGTCCAGCATCATTGGACGCAAGTCAAAAATGAAATCTTTTACATTGCTAAAAGTGGACCCAGCAGAACTTTTCAACGCGTTCAATTCTGTACGAGCCCGATCAGGATTGACATCAAAAAACCGTTGGCAAATTTCTGCTTGCAAAATGAAGTTGCTGATGGAAGAAGCAACGCTGTCGTGCATTTTGCGAACCAAACCTTGCCGCACAGCTTCTTCCGTTTGAATTACCCGAATAACATTTGGCTGATCACCTGTGGCCTTACGCCGGCCTCCTGAAGTTGGAAGAGGCACCGACCCATCGGTTAATTCTATTATTTTTCTTTGAAATTCAGCTAAACGTTCCAGATTGCGTTGGTCGCTTTGCAATTTTTCTAGCTGACCACGCATGGTAAACAAACGTTGTTGCACATCATTAAGCGCTTCATACGCCTCTTTGATGTCTTCACGGGGCAACGTTTCAAAGTTTGTTTGAAGTTGGCGAGTGTAACTGTTTACTTGGGAATTACGCTGCGCCAACCGCTCAACTTCTGCCGCGCTCTGTTTTATAAGGATGTCAATTTCTTTGAGGTCTCGTTGGGTTTGTTCGTAATCTTTGTGGGTTTCTTCTAAAAAAGAAGCGAGCGAAAACTCGTTTTCCATTCCGGCTGTGTCTACCATTTGATATATTCCTTGCGTTTAGCAAGCCACAATGGCGTTATCGCTGCTCATTGTGGCTCACTTAAAGCATTTTCAGAATAACAAATAGTGCTTACTCGGAAAATGCTTTTGGATTAGCGAGAGCCCTCCAGACGCACCCATCCATGACGCAAAGCATATACGGCCGCTTGTGTACGATCATCTACACGCAACTTACGCAGGATGGCCGTCATGTGGTTTTTAACCGTCTGATGGCTAATCCCTAGTTTATACGCAATCTCTTTATTGCTCAAGCCCCTGGTAACATGCTCCAAAATTTCCATTTCACGAGGCGACAGCGGAACAAACAAATCTTCAGAATCACTAATTAGCGGCCCGCTAAAACGGCCGATTCGTGACTCTACCCAACTCATCAGTTCATCATAAGACATTGTCTTCTCTTCCACATAATAGTTGCCTTCACGAACCGTGTGAATGATGTTGATCAATGCCTCAGGTGTAATATCTTTGGGGCAGTAAGCAGAAGCGCCAGCCCGAATGGCGTGAAATACTTGTTCAGCGTCATCGTACCCTGTGATCATAATTACCTTCACATCGGGCAGCTGGGATTTAATTTTGCGTGTAACTTGCAAACCATTAATGGTTGGTAAGTTGATGTCCATCAAAATTACTTCTGGATTAACCTCGTAAGCCATTTCAATGGCAACCTCACCGTCGGCAGCTTCTCCTATTACTTTCATGCGGGAATCTGTTTCTAGAACATCACGCAAACCTTGACGGAAAACAGGATGGTCATCAACAATGAGTAGTTCAGTTTGTTCGGTCATTATTTATTTACCTCGTTTTATAAATTGTTACATGCGAACAGCTTAAATTTTTGCCTTAATTTGGATTCGTTAAATGCTAAAATGCGGATGCTTGTGGTGCGTGTTCAGAAGTGAAATCAGTATAGCAGTTTTCACTTAAACAGGTACTAGGACTACGGTCCCATCATCTGGTAAACGGCCATGTTGTTTAAACCTTGCTCAGTTGTCAGCACAAATTCTGTAGAAAACCGCAGCACAGTTGTTGGCTGATTCACAATTTGGGCGTAGGGCCACCCCGGTGCTGTTACCAGATATTGAGCATCGCTGTTTAGGATATATTGCGCGAGGGCTTCTTCGCTTTCAAGCAATGGAATTACCTCTGGTGAAATGAGGCCAGCTAAATCCAGCAACGGCCGTTCTGCAAAATATCCAATCGCACCAATATCATGGGAAGCAATGAGGGCGTCTGGCGGGGTGTTGTCTGCTAACCACCCCGCCACTGCGACCATTTCCCCTTCAACGATGGCAACATCGGCTGCAAAAGCAAAAGCCCCTTGCAGCAAGAAAAACAATAGTATGATGGTAAAGGACAGGCGCGCTACCTGTTGTACTAGCCATAAGGTACGGGGATTTTCTGACGAACTATATAACAGTACTAGGACCCACCCAGCCAAACCATACAGCACCCAAACGGGCATGATCGGAATAAGGTAACGGCCGTGTTGAAACGTGACCGGCAAACGCCAAGCATAAAGTAAAACGTGCCCCCCAGCCCAAAATAGCGGTAGCAAATAAAGAAGTCGTCGCTGCGCCCAATCGGCGCGAATAGCGTGCCAGGCGGCCACGATGAGGCCAGGTAGCAAAAGTAAGTGGGGGCTGCTAACGCCGCGCCAACCAGAGGCAGGACCACCCAGGCTCAGAAAAAGCAACTGACTAAAACGAGAGATGAAGGGCTTGGCCAAAACGGCCGCATACTCAACCTGTTTGGCATATAGCGTATTGGGCCAAACGGTGCCGCTGGTAAAGAAGTTGAACAGGAAATAAGGAATAAGGGGCAGGACGGCCGTTCCCAACAAAACGCCACCCCTCTGCAACCGTGCCAAACTACTGGTGGGCAATAGCAAAACGCCCGCAAACAGGAGCAGCAGAAGCCCCAAACCATCTGGCCGAATGAGGATAAGCAGTCCGGCAAAAAAACCGAGCCTGGCTACTTGTCGCGGGTTTGGTGAGCCATTTTGAACCATCTCTGCGTACCAGGCGGCAAGCTGTAAACCCATCGCGGCAAAAAAGAGTGTTTCCATGCCGCTGGTAGCCGCCCAGATGAGCGGCCAAGTGAGTACTATCACAACGCCAGCCAGCCAGTCGTGCGCCGCTTTTTGCGGCCAGAGGGTGCGCCAGAGTCGCATCCCGCTCCAGCCTAGCCAGATTAGGCTTAAGCCACCCAACAGATATGCCCAAAACAGGTAGGGAAGCCGCACCAGGTAGCCTAAAGCCAGCAATATCGTCCAGAGCGGGGCGGTAGAGCCTGCGCTGCTGACACCGGGGGTAAATTCGAGACGGCCGTTCCGAGCCAAATTCCGCGCATAAGTCTGGTGAATCCAGGCGTCATCCAGCGGAAAACCCAGCCTGTTTTGGGCAGTGATGCCCAGGAAGAGCGCGAGCCCAATTCCTGCTGCAAGCAGCACCCACACTCGGCGATTGCGCCACCATTTCATAACCTATGCCGCCTTTTCCAAATCATTCTCAAAGCGTAAATTCATGGAGTCAATTCGTAAAGTTGATACCCATCGCGGACAAATAATAATGTAAAACCGGGCTGGCTAGTCTGCTGCACGTACAGTTCGTCTAGCGGCTGCGGATGGTCTACGTCCAAAAGCAGATGGGTCACGCCATACCTGGTTGCTGCCTCTTGCACAATGGCAATGGGTTCGTTGGGAATGCTGAGTGCGGGCAAGCCTGTGTGATAGTAAACACCGGGCGCATTGCCTGCCATGAGTACGGCCATTTCCGGCAACATCGCCCCTACGTCTGCGTACACCTCTGCTTCCAGTCCACTATCCGCCCGCGCATAAAAGAGGGTGGCACTGATGGCAAAGGCGACAATGACAAACAGCGCAGCAAAGCGGGGTTTGGCGGTTTGCGGTTCCCAGTGGGGCAGCTTTGTGGCCATCCACTCAACGGCATAGCCCAGCCCAGCCGTCGCCAGCACCATCAGCCACGGCCACAATGCCACAGAAGAATGTAGTAAGCCGCCACGCCCACCCGGCAGCGTGAAGACGAGGCTCATGCTGGCAAAAAGCAGCAGGGCATACCAGCTCATTGGCCGCAAATACGGCCGTTTTTCCTCATCCCGCCACCATTTCCACCAGCCCCACACAACTAGCGGCGTTAAAAAGACCAATCCGCAGACAGCAATGAACGTGCCGCCAGCCAGCAGCAAGCCATCCAGTTTGGATTGCAAAATATTGCCCCAACCCCACTCCAAAAAGTGTGTCAGGTCAAAGGAACGGCCGTACGCAAACAGATCATCATAGGTGGTGAGGAAGATGGTTTGGGTGCCGCTAGTGGGCAACGGCCGTCCAAACAAGCGCCAGTTGCGGATGAACCAGGGGGTCATCACCAGCAGGTAACCCAAAATTAAATTTACCACAGAGAGCACAGAGGACACGGAGATTTTTCTTTCTTTTCTCTGCGCGCTCCGTGCGCTCTGTGGTGAAAAAATCTGCCAAAGCCACAGCAGCCCACCGACAATTAGCAGCAGCGCCCCATCTGCCCGCGTGAGGTGCGCCAAGCCAGCGGTGAGCCCCGCCAGGAACCACCACTTTTTTGCGGGACGCTGCTGGGTGAAGGAGAGGAAGAGTAAGCACAGCCCACCCGCCCAGGCGAAAGGAACAAAGGTGGAGGGCTGGTTAAGAAAGCGTGTGTAAAACCCGCCGGAGATTGTGAGAAGTACGGCCGTCCACATCTGCCACCGTTCACTAAAAAATTGCAGGCTAATCCAGTAGGCCAGTAACGGCAGCAAACCCGCTAGCAGCCAAAACGGAAGCTGCGCCGCCCAAAAGCCACCCCCCAGGCTATAGCCCGCCGCTGCCAAAATGGAAGTCAGCGGCATCCAGTAGCTGTGGCTGGGCGTAGGCACCCCCGCCGGATCGTCCAGGTATTGCCAGATGACCAGCTCCGTGAAGCCGTCGCCAGCCGCTAGCCGCTGGCCGTTGCTGGTATAGTAGTAAGCGTCCATGTAGGTCGGCGTGGGCATCTGCACCAACCAAATGGCCTGGAACAACAGCCCCAGCAAAGCTAACCACAACCAATCGGTACGCCGCCAGTTAGCAGATTGCGTAGACAAAATCTCCAGTCTCCAATCTCTAATCTCCGTTCCTCACAAAAATCTGGGCAATGTCATCTTCGTATACTTGTTTCCAATCGGGGCTGGTGGCAAGGACTGTTGTTAACGGCGTGCCGCGCTCCATCAAGACGTAATCAACCTCGTATTCGTCCAGCGGTTCTTGCCAGGTAGGGCGCACCTCAAACGTCTCGCGGTAGCGCAGCAAGAACGGATCGCCGTACACGTCGGCACGGCCGTCCACAAACACAGGCACGCCCCGCCAAATGAGGTAGCCACCCCAGTTGTAGCTGTTGTAACCCCGTGCGTCATCCAACCCGGCTTCTTCCAAATAATCCACCGCTGCCACTGGGTAACGAGCAGCAATCGCGGTTTCATTGTTGTCTATTTTGGTGTTGCTGTAGAGTACGGCCGTTCCCACCGCTACCAACAAAATCACCCAATTCAGAACCGCAAACAACAGCTTCATCGTCTGCTCCAATAGCGAATCATGCAAAACAGGCTCTAAGCGACTGCCAGCAATTACATTGTGCCAATGCCGCACAATAATTGGCGTGGCCACGATGGCGAACAGCGGAATGTGCCGCGCCGAGAGTAATCCCGCCGCGCCAGTGCCTAAAAAGAGCAGCAGATCAGTGAAAGTCACTCGTGCTGGGGCCGGCGTCGGCGCATTTTGCGCTGCCGTGCCACTTGCTTTCACGTTGTGGTTGGTGCCCTCATTATCTAACCAACTGGCACGGTCAGGAGACCGGCCAGAGCCTGTAAATTGACCGCTTTTGTTAAAAACCCAGCCCAATACGCCCAACGCCAGCATCCCGGCAAACGGCCAAAAGTAAGTTTGGTGAAAATCGGGGGAGAGCCATTCCTGAATGTACCCCTGCATCGCGCCGCTGCCCAGCGTGAGGAATGGATAAATCCACAGTTCAAAGCCGCTGGGATTCACCGCCGCTGCCAAAAAACTAATAATCGTCACGCCAAAGAGCTGAAAAATCGCAGGCTGCGCCAAAGTGCGTTCCGTCGGTGTGGCCAGCCAACGCTGCGCCGTATCTCCCACCGCGTATGTGCCCAGCAACACCACGCCCAGTAGGTAGCCGCTATGCAAGTTGGCCCAAACCAGCGTCAGTAGCGGCAATAACCAGAGCGTCCACGTACGCCACTTGCCATCTTTCACCCGCTCGACGATGAGGACGAAGACGGCCGTAAGCAACAAGTTAAATATCTGCGGCCGCGCCCCCCAAACGATGGCGGAGGTGATGGCGGCTAATAACACGATGAATGCGGCTAGGTACGGCCGTCCCGCACACGCCAAATACAACAACCAATAAGTCAAGGCAATAAGTGCCGCAAAAAAAAGAATCAGCCCCGGCAAGCCAGCCGCCAAATAAACCAGCCACATAATTACCTGCGAGAGCCATTCATGCGTTACCCACGCATTTTGCGGCACGGTAAAAGTGAACACATCCTGCGCCGGGATGCCATTTTGCAAAATGTACTCTCCCGTCCGCAGATGCCACCACATATCTGGGTCTAGCGTCTCACGCACCGCCATCGTGAAGAGGGCAATGGCAAACAGAGCCACAAACAGTCTTTTAGTGTTCAGAAAAAAGATTTTAGTCATAGGAAAACACGGTACTAATAAACTCTGTCAGCAAAAACCACGCAGCGAAAAAGATTCTTGACAAGGTGACTGCATTCTGCGAATGCTTGGTGAACGGCCGCATCAACATTTAACCATTTACCATTCACAATTAACCATTAACTCGGTTTTTTCGCATACACCGTAAACAAATCACCAAAATTCAGGGGAATAGCCACATGCCCTAGCCGCAAACCATTCACCACCCAGCTTGCTAGGCGACCCAGCGGGCGGCTTAGTGCCTCCACACGACTAACAAAGTAGTTCAGCCGCAGGTAGCGCCCTTCTGCGCCAGACCAAACCACCTCAAACCTATTCTTCTTCAGCATTTGGCGCAGCGTTTTTTGGCTAAAGTAATGAATGTGCATATCCATCAGCCAGGGCCAGCGTGCGCCCATCAGTTTGGCCATCAGGCTGCTGATGTCCATCGTGTGAATCACTACCCAGCCACCTGGCTTTAGCAGATGGTACGCTTTGCCAATCTCGCCCAGCGGATCGGCCACATGCTCAATCACGTCCCACATGGTCACCACATCGAACTGCTTACCTGCCAATTCTGGCGCATCCTGCGTGCCGTGGATGACGTGCAGCCCTTGTTTTTGCGCTACGCTGGCAGCCCATTCGGATGGCTCCACGCCACATGCTTGCCAACCGGCCTCGCAGGCTGTTTCTACAAAGACGCCAATGTACGCGCCTACGTCTAGCAGAGAACGGCCGTTTGCCATCCCCACTCGTTTCTCCATTGCCCGCAAATGTTTTTGGAAGGTTAGCTCACGCGCGGCACGCTCTTGCAGGTAGGTTTCATCAGTAACGGCCGTATATGCCTGCAAAATTTCATCCCCGTCCCAGCGCGGATTGGCATACACATACCCACATTGGCGGCACTGCACAATCTGGGCATGATGTCCATATCCTGGATTGGTACACGAAAACGCATCAACTTCTATCTGCTCTTGCGGCTGAATTGTGGCCGGAAAGCGAACTTTGTAATCATCCGCGCCGCACAAATTGCATGGCACGCTAATCATGATGAGGAATAGGCACTTTTGGTCGTCTTGGCTCACCACCCCGCAGCCGCCGAAACGCTAGCCGCAGCAGCGTATATTGCGCTTTGATCACTTCGTTGCGCGAGATTTTGGTGGTGCCTTTGCGCCGATCTTCAAAAACAATGGGCACTTCCCCAATTTGCCAACCGCGCCGCTGGCACAAAAAGAGCATCTCTACCAAAAAAGAGTAACCACTAGAAAAAATACGATCCAGCGGAATAGATTCCAACACTTCACGCCGATATAGCCGAAAACCGGCCGTAGCATCCCGCGCCTGCAGGCTTAGAAGCGAACGGGCCACAAAATTTGCCCCCTTGCTGAGTAAAACGCGCTTCCAGGTGCAGTTGCGCTGGCCACCGCCCGCCACGTAGCGCGAGCCAATAACAACATGCTTTTGCTTACTCAACTCAATCATGGCGGGAATGTAGCGCGGGTTGTGAGAGAAATCGGCGTCCATTGTCATAATGCGCTGAGCGCCAATGGCTAACCCCTTTTTAAAGCCAGCAATGTAAGCCGTGCCCAAGCCCATCTTGCCCGGCCGATGCACCACATACACCCGCCCCGGCTCTTTTGCCACCCATTGATCGGCCAGTTGGCCCGTACCGTCGGGAGAGTTATCATCCACCACAATCACACCAATGGCAACTGGCAAGGCCAGCAACTGAGAGATAAGATCATCTAAATTATCTGCTTCGTTATAAGTTGGTACAATTACAAATGTGTTTGTCATATCAATTACCACCCTAAAGGCTCGTTCACAAAGATAGCTTGTTCCGAAAACGAACCTCAAGGCCTGGTTGTGTCACAATCAAGCCCTAAAACTGGCTGATTGTAACGGTTACTTTTCTGCCAAACAACTACAATATCCAAACGTTTCCCAACTTTTCTGTCAGGAGTTTGTATGACACAACAACACAACTGGAAGCCAAACACGGCCGTTTCCATCAAGCACAGTCATTTTTTAACGATTTGGTGGCGGCAGAATGCGTATATGTGGGGGGATAACTATTTTGCTGGCAGGTTGGGAGCCATCATTCAGCACTGTCTTCGTCGCCAAAATTGATCAGCCCGCGCTGCAACGCCTCTTCCAGAGAGATGCCATCGGCGTTGCCCGTGCTGTCGCCTCCACCAGATGTATCCCAAAATGCGTCCAGATCGGCCGTTTCGTCTGCAGGTGCGTCAGCAGCACCAGCGAGCAAGTCCATCAGTTCGTCTGGGGCAATGTCCAGGTAGTCGGCTGGGGGAGCGGGTTCTGGTTCCGGTTCTGACGTTGGTTGTGGGGGGGCAACGGCCGTTTCAGAATCATTCAGTGTAGGCGTTTCCACCTTCATCTCCGCCGTATCCATTTCCTCAACCACTGGGGGCTCTGTAGCCAGCGGTGTGGCTGCCAGCGGAGGTGCATCTAGCGAGGGCAGCAGCGCCAGTAAATCCTTGATTGCCCGCTGGGTGAACACCCAAATGGTGCCAATACGCCCCCGGCGGGCTTCCATATCAAAAAAGAGCGTCAAAAAGTGGTGGCGACCAACATTGGCGCAGTAAAATTCAAACGCACTGCCCATGTGGTATTGCAGCGTGAAGGGTTCCGTCGCGCCCAGTTCATCTGCCAAAGAAAAGCTGTTGCTCAAATTATCAGCCACGATACCCATCAGCTTGGGTAAATCGAACTGACGGCCGTCTCCCGCCGAAAACAAAATCTCCCCCACAGCCGAAGCCAGGGTGAGGTGTACGGCACCCGTATCCACCCGCAATGCGTCCAGGCGACGTTGCAAATCATCAGAAACGGCCGTAGCGGCCGTTTTGGTTACCAGCGGTGCGGTTGTAGGGAGCGTAACAGATTCGCCATGCAGGGCAGTGTGAACGGCCGTTAAAACACTGTCTGTATCCAATGGCTTCTGGAAATAGCGGTAAACGCCGAGTTCATTCGCCTCTTTCTTACCCTGGCTAGAAGAGTACGCCGTAATCATAATCACCGGCACGTCTCGCCCCAACGCTTTGAGCCGTCGCACCAAATCAAACCCGCTCATGCCTGGTAGGCGCACGTCGGTAATGAGTAAATCAAATTGAGAGCGGCGCAGCTCCAGCAGCCCTTCTTCTGCCGAAGGAACCGCCAGCACTTCGCAATCCTGATTAGAAAGTTCCAGCATCGAGCGTAAGAACTCCAGCATCTCAAAATGATCATCAACGACTAGAATTTGCTTTGCATCCGCCATAGAGTTACCCACAATTTGGTTCGATTTCGCCCATTATAAAGTCTGCCAACAGGTAAAGACAAGTAGAGTGGCGTGAATAACAGACCTTAACAACTATACTTCAACGATGTGAACCTCTTCTGGCAAATTCTCCCGCGTTAGCTTGCTGGCACCCTTCTCACCCGTTTCCAACAGCCAACACGCCGCATAATGCTCATTGCCGTAATCCTTAAAGGGCGGCTCCTCCTGCAAACATTTGTCAAAAGCCAGCGGGCAGCGCGTGTGGAAGCGGCAGCCAGTGGGCGGGTTCAGCGGACTAGGCACATCCCCCTCCAAAATGACCCGCTGACGCTTCACCATGGGGTCTGGGATGGGAATGGCAGACATAAGTGCCTGGGTGTATGGATGCAGCGGATCGCGGTACAAATCATCGCGCGAAGCCATCTCTACCATTTTGCCTAAATACATCACACCCACGCGGTCACTAAAATGCTCCACCACGCTCAAATTGTGAGCGATGAACAAGTACGTGAGGCCAAAATCTTTTTGCAGCTCCCGCAAAATATTTAGCACCTGTGCTTGAATAGAAACGTCTAACGCCGACACAGGCTCATCACAAACAATGAATTTCGGCCGTAGCGCCAGGGCTCGGGCAATGCCAATGCGCTGCCGCTGACCGCCAGAAAATTCATGGGGATACCGCCGGGCATGATCCGCCCGCATTCCCACGCGGGTAAGCATCTCTACCACAATATCGTACCGGTCAGCGGCGTTCTTGTCGGTGTGGATGCGTAGCCCTTCGGCAATGCTCTCGCCAATTGGCATTCGTGGGTCTAGTGATGAGTATGGGTCTTGGAAAATAATCTGAATATCCCGACGCAGCTTCTTCAACTCATTGGCCGTCAAGTCAAAGATATTTTTGCCATCAAAAATAACTTCGCCAGATGTCGCCGGGAGCAGCCGCAAAATGGTGCGGCCAACCGTAGTTTTGCCGCAGCCAGATTCCCCCACAAGCCCAAACGATTCGCCTTCGTAAATAAAAAAGGAAACATCGTCTACCGCTTTTACCCAGCCCTGGGTGCGCTGCAATAACCCACCTCGTACCGGAAAATGTTTCACCACATTTTTAACATCTACTAAAATGCGCCTCTTTTCGGGCGTGTCACCATTCTGCTCTACATCGCGTGCCATCTTAACTCTCCAATTCCTCTTCATGCAGCCAGCAGCGAACCTGACGGTTTGGAGCAACGGTTTTGAGTTCCGGCTCTTCTTCGGTGCATATGGTTAGATCGTGCTCAACCCGCGCCATGCAGCGGGGCGCAAATTTGCAGCCTTGTGGCAAATCAATAAGGTTTGGCACCGAGCCGGGAATCGTCACCAGCTCCTTTTCTGCCTGCCCCAACACAGGTGTAGAACCGATGAGAGCGGCCGTATACGGATGTTTGGGCGATTTAAACAGGTCAACAACGGGGGCTTCTTCTACCACGCGCCCGGCATACATTACCACCACCCGGTCACACATTTCGGCCACCACCCCTAAATCGTGGGTAATTAAAATGATGGCCGTTTCCATTTTAGAGCGGAGATTACGCATAAGGTCCAAAATTTGAGCCTGAATGGTTACGTCCAGGGCGGTGGTTGGCTCATCGGCAATGAGCAATTCTGGCACACAAGCCAGAGCCATCGCAATCATCACGCGCTGAGCCATGCCACCGGACAGTTCGTGTGGGTAGGCATTCGCCCGCGTCTCTGGCTCTGGAATGCCCACCATGCTCAGAAGCTGAATCGCTCGCTTCTGCCCGGCTTCTTTGCCAAGATCCTGATGAATAAATAACACTTCCGATAGCTGATCGCCAATTTTGAACACCGGATTCAGGCAACTTTGGGGTTGTTGGAAAATCATCGAGATGCGATTGCCTCGAATTTTCACCATTTGAGATTCTGTTAATTTCAGCAAATCCTCATTGTCAAAGTTTATTTCACCTTCAACGATTTTTCCGGGCTGGCCAACAAGGCGCATGACGGATAGCGATGAAACGCTTTTGCCACAGCCAGACTCGCCCACGACACCAAGGACTTCGCCCCGTTTCACATGAAAATCAATACCATCCACCGCGCGGACAACGCCAGCCTCGGTAAAAAATTGCGTTTTTAAGCCTTTGACTTCTAATATAGTTTCTTTGTTATTTTGCACGCTTGGCCTCTTCGTCCCTTGATGGTTTTCCTAATCCATAACCGCTGCAATTTGTCCTTCGGGCAAAATTGTGTATTCCGGTGAATCAGGATGGGGTGGTCATTTTACCAGAGCAAACTTTTCGATGCCATAAGTGACCCAGTCCCTACGCGGTTTTTCAGTTGTCACCAAATAAGACGCGGATTAACGCGGATGGCGCGGATAGAAGTGAATAATCCGCGTTTTCAGCGCTTGTCCGCGTCCTGCCGCCATTTTGATGGCGATTACTGAAAAATCCTGCCAGCCCCTGAATGCTAGGCACTAGACTCAATATATTACAATACTCAATTGTAACCTCGCTCGTAAGTGAGGCTGGCTAGGATTCATCGCGTAGGTAAATGGGCATGTTTTGGGAGAAACGGCCGTCTTCATCATCACCTACACCGAAAGAATCAACAGCCTTTTTAATTGGTAGTTTCCATATTTTTATCATTTGTTGTCTTGCGTCCTCTTTATTGAAGGAGGTTTTTTCATGTTGCAACCAGATTTTACTTTTCAACCCAAAACCAGTTGGCTGACCTTTTGCTTATCTTTGTTCGTGGCGCTGCTTGTGGGGCAGTTGGGCGTTCAACCATCCAAAGCGGGTGGCAATGTGTGGACAGTTTGTCAATCAGCCCCCCCAGATGATTGTGATTTCGACGATATTAATACGGCCGTAAACAACGCATCGGTCATGGATGGAGACATTCTCACCTTTCCTGTTAATCGAGAAACTTACGCGCCAATAAACATTAACAATAAAGAAATTACGCTTCAAGGGAACAATACAGAGATTGATGCTGCCGATGCAGGGACGGCCGTTACCATCACCAACGGCAGCAAAACAGCAACCTTCAACGACTTTACCATCCAGAATGGCAACAGCAGCAACGGGGCAGGCATCCTGCTCAACAGCGGCAACCTAACGCTCACCGACGTGTCGTTCAACGGCAACGACGCCACCAACGACGGTGGCGCACTGTACGTGAGCAGCAGCGGCAGCAGCGTGAACCTGACGGACGTTACCATGCAGACGAATACGGCCGTAGCTTCCGGCGGTGCAATTTACAACAATGGCACCCTTACCGCCGACAACCTCTCCCTCACCGACAACGAAGCAGTCGAAGGCGGGGGTATTTACAACAATGGCACCGTTATGTTAAACAACCAGACGGCCGTACAAAGAAACATGGTTACGCAATCTGGCGGGGGTATTTACAACGATTCGGGGGGCGATGTAACCATCACAGACTCAGATGTTTCCAGTAACGAAGCAGTTAACGGTGCGGCCGTTTACAACGAAGGCACCCTACAAGTGACAAACAGCAATTTGGGCAGCAGCAATATAGCCATGCAGGCCGGGGGCGGGCTGTTCAACAGCGGGCAGGCCACCTTGCTGAACAGCGCCGTTGTACAAAACGACGGCGCAACCGGGGCTGGCATCTACAATGAAGGCACGCTAACCGCCACCAACAGCACCTTCAGCCGCAATGAAGGCGCAAACGGAGCCGGTTTGTACAACCAAAGCGACACCGCCACGCTGAACAACGTCACCATTCACCTGACTATTGGCACATCCATTTTTGCCAATGGCGGCACGGTAAACGTGGGTAATACCATCATTTCTTCTGTTTCTGGTAATGCGGCGTGTGGGGGCAGCGGTAATTTCAACTCCAATGGCTACAATTTGGCCAACGACCAAAGCTGCACCTTCCTGACGGCAACTGGGGATTTGCAAGGCTTAGACCCAGACCTCAACGGAATCAACTCGCCAGCAGATAGCGCAGCTTACCACGCACCAAAGCTCACCAGCCCAGTTATTGATGCTGGGAATCCTGCCGCCCCGGGCAGCAACAGTACCGCCTGCCTTGCCACCGACCAACGAGGCTTGGAACGGCCGCAATCAACTCGCTGTGATATTGGTGCAGTGGAAATTGAGATTTTCCGCCTGTATGTACCAGCCGTGTTGAAGTAATGGCAACGCTTGTTTAGCATCGAATTTTCACGAATTAGCGCGAAACTGTGCCAAAATTCGAGACCATCCGCGTCTTTCGCCCTCACCCAGCTGCGGCACGGCCTCTGACCGCGTCGCCGATTTTGTTGTGCTGCGCTTTCAAATTTTTGCGTGCGTTGGGTGGCAACGAAGATTAAACAATTTCATCAAAATCGAAAAACCAGATAACCAGATATGAACATGCCGGCTCATTCTACAATCTCAAGGACCCAAGTATAGTGCTCTACCTTCCCTGAAGTTTGCTGAAACGTGAATTCAATTTGATGTTGTCCAAGTGTTAATGGTGCCTTCCAACAGTAATCAGCCGGTGTAAGCCAAGCTGTGCGAACGTCATCTGGGTTTTCTGGCATATGTATCACTGGCAAAGTCTTCAGCACAGAGCCTGTCATTTCCATTTGCGTATAATTGACATATAATGCCATTCGTTTCTCCATTTCACCCAAAGGCGTCAAATCATCTCCCTCTTCGGCTAGTGGTTCACTAGACACTCTAAGACAAATAGTTGATTGATACCCTTCTTCCGGATTATCCGTTGCAGAACCGATAATTTCGATACCGGCCGGGGAATAACGATAAATATCTAAGGGTACAATTGAGTACTCCTTAGGGCTTACTGCTTGAATATAGTTAGGGCGCGGCTGAATAGGCGTCATTTCCATTATCCTTATCGGTTTTAGTAAGAAAGACGCATCTTGTGTCGCCATCGGTTCAGGTTCTTTCGTTGAACCAGGTGCACCTGTACTTTTTGTACATGAGCCCAAAATATTGAAAATGAATAACAGAACTACAACTTGCAGAATATATTGCCGAGTCATTCCAATTTTCTCCTGCCCGTATTCGTACCTTGCTTGAATTTGCTGTTGCCTTTGCCGCTCATCTCACCAACTCGTACAGGTTAGGAAAAATGACGCTGTCAGAGCCTGCACTGAGCGAAGCCGAAGTGAGACAAATCACAGCCCATGATTGAGAATACCCGTCCAGAGCAGAGGTTTAGGGAGCCCAATCTGGATAGTCATCATAGAAATTGTTTTCTGTAAGCAATGTTCTTAACTCAAAAGCAAATATTGAAGGAGTTCCGCCCTCGGATGTTGTCAATGTTGAGAAATCAACCGGGATCATAGAAATTTCATAACCACTTCGAACATCATTTGAAGATTTTTGTGGCCCAAAACCATCTGTTTCAATCAACAAATGTCCGCCATTTGCCCAAGTATACCCACCAAATATATCCTCAATAGAAAAAAGAAGGGTCGGTTGTTTGTAAAGATCATCTTGGTTTAGCTGAAATATTAAAAGTGATGCAGATGAAAAATCACCAGGTGATTGAATAAGGGAGAGAAACAACCCATCAAATCTTGGGAGAAATTTTGGTTCATCATAGCGCTTGTTATCGAGGTTTAACCCTATAAGCTCACCGGCTTGCAAGTCCAAGATAGCAATGTGGCTTTTATTGCCTTGCTTATATCCTATGACAAGATGAGAACCATCTGGGGACCAGCTTGGGCAATCCAGTTGATTATTGGGCAGATGTACTAATATTTCTGTCTCTCCTGTCTCAAGGGAAAAAAGTTCAATACGGTTCTGATCCTCCTCGCCTTCGGAATTATTAACCGTGTACGATATTTGTTTACCATCTGGCGACCACTTAGGACAAGCTTTTTCTCCAGGCGTTTCAGATATTTGTATAACTTCTGTTCCATTTATATTCATTACGAAAACTTGGCTAAGGTCATTGTTTCGGTTTGAGATAAAGGAAATCATTCTTGTATCTGGTGATAAATTTGGATGTAAGTCACGGTACTCTCCAGTTGTGAGTTGTATTGTCTCGCCTGACTCTACATTCAGAAGATATAAGTGAATCCCATCATCTATATTTATTATGCCATCCTCGTTTGTATCAATTCTTCTTGACTGATAAACAATGAAGCCTGTTAACTGAGTGGAAAATACATCCATTGTTTCTGTGGGTTCCACCGTGGGTAATAAAGTTGGTTCAGGACTAGAAGTTACGGTTGGGAAGGGTGTTCCTGATGGACTAGGCTGAGGTATCGTCAGAATCGTGTTTATTTCATTTACACTAACCGGTGTTGGTGTTTCAGTCAGATGTAAAGTAGCCGAAGCAATTGAAGCTTCAATTGCTGGATCACTGGAAATCGTACAGGCAACACTTGAGATTATTACTATAAAAAGCAGTCCAGAGAGCAACATATATGCTCTTTTTACTATAGCCATGTTTTCGCCTCTTAAAATATGCCCTTGCTCTGGCACGGTACCGGTACGCCCGAAACTCTGCCCGGCTGCGGCGCGGCTAGAGGCCGTGCCGCCTTTCCTCAATCACTTTGCAATTAGGTTTTCTGGCGAAGGAGTTTATCTGCCGCTTTGATGGCTTGCGTAACGGTGACACCATCTTCCCAGGAAAACGGCCGTCTCACTTCAGCGTTCCATAGCGTAACCACCCGGTCGGCTTTGGGCGAATAGGGGGCAGAAAGGGCGGGGTTGCTGGGACCAAAAATGGCTAGCGTGGGGCAGCCACTGGCGGCGGCAATGTGTGTAGGGCCAGTGTCGTTCCCCACGTAAAGATTGGCTATCTCCCCTAGCGCACCGAGTTCACCCAGCGTCACGCGGCCTGCCCAGTTGGCGCATTTTACCGATGTCATGCCTGCTATGGCAGCGGCATTCACCTGGTCATGCTGGCTGCCCACGAGCAAAATGCGTGCATTGTGCTGGCGGGCTAGATGATTGATGAGCAGCACAAATCGCTCGCTGGGCCACCGCTTGAGCGGATCTTCGTACAGCGAGCCAGCCCCGCCGCCAGGATGAACCACCACCAAAGGTACATCCCCCAACCAGTTTAGATCATCAATGAGGCGCTGGGTAACGGCCGTTCGGTCATCATCGGCAGGGTAAAAAGCCATCGGCGGACGTTCGCCAGGGGGCAAATCTACGCCACACGCCTCGGCCAGCGACAAATAGATATCGACGGCATGTTGTTGGCCCGTGCGGGCCGGAGCCACCAGCGTGTGGGCAAAGCCACGCCCTCCAGAAGCAACGCCAATGCGCTGGGGAATGCCCGCCTGCCACGCCACCCAGGACAACAAGCTGGAACGGCCTGGAATAAGGCAGGTATCATAATTTCCTTGCCGCAGTTGCTCCGCCACTGCTCGAAGCTCGACAAATGTAAGTCGCGCTACGCCCAGGTCGCCCGTGGGCAGTAGTTCAGTAATGTGTGGATTTTTGGCAATGGCAGACCTGGCCCATTCGCTCACGGCCCAATCGAACCGGGTATTTGGAAAGGCGGTGGTTAGCACAGAAAGCAGCGGCGTAGCCAGCAAAACCTGGCTCAGGCAGCAAGGGTGCAAAATGAGCGCTTTTTGGGGCGTAGTAAACGGCCGTCTGCTAAACCGAAACGGTATGCTTAACAATCGGGCAGCAGCGGCAGTTAAAAAGGTTTCTTGGGGCATAAACTGTACTGGGAAACCACCAGTTCCCTCATTCTCCTACAGTAATGAACGGTTCAATTTGCTCAAATTTGGCTGGCCCAATGCCAGAGACGCTCATGATTTCGTCAATGGTGGCAAATGGGCCATTGGTTTCTCGGTATTCTACTATCTTTTCGGCCGTGCTGGGGCCAATACCAGGGAGGGTATCTAACGCGGCAACATCAGCACTGTTTATGTTAACTAATTCACCTACGTCCTCTACGGCCGTTCCCCCATCAACGCCCAAATCAACCGCTTCAGACCGCACGACTGGTTCAGAAATGATCGGTGGCTGTTCGGCCGTTTCTGCCACTGTGGGTACATAAATTTGCATTCCTTCATGCAGTGGATGGGCTAAATTGATAACGGCCGTATCCGCCTCGGTGGTAAAGCCGCCTGCCCGTGCAATCGCATCTTGCACAATGCCACCGTGTGGCAGTTCATACACGGCGGGCGCAGCCACGGCTCCGTTTACAAAAACACGCAGCGGCCCCGGTGTGGGCGTTGGGCCTGGGGCTGCCGTCGGTGCGGCTGGCTGAATAACAATTGGCGCAGGCTGGATGCGCCCTGCCAAGGTTACACTCCCCGCCCCAACAATCACACCGACAAACAAAACAATCAAGTAAGAAAGCAAATTGTTCTTATTAACCACAATCATCCCCCAAAAGATGACGGCCGTTTCACAACCTCAATGAAATAATCTGATGAACATTGGAACTGGATGCCAGCTATTTTACACAGAGTAACAGCCACGTACAAAATGAAGGGTTTTTCAGTAATCGCTTTCAAATGGCGATAGGACGCGGACAAGCGCGGATTATTTGCTTTTATCCGCGTTCATCCGCGTCCCATTTAGTGACAACTGAAAAGCCCTATACAAAATAGCTCATTTTTCAAAGAGGCAGGGTTGCAGTATCTTATGTGGGTAATCTGGCGCGACAATTTGTGTCCAGCAGCACAGAATCGTGTCAAAGTGAATAGATTGTTTGATTTTTATGGAGATTTAAATGAGTGATACACCCAAACCCCAACCAGCAGCCAAGCCAGGGCAAAAGCGAATTGCTATTGATATTCCCAAAGAGTTAACGGCCGTTTACGCCAACCTTGCTTTTATCAGCCACACGCCAGGCGAAATTGTACTCGATTTTGCTCAGATGCTGCCCAGAATGCCGCGTGGTCGCGTACAGTCCCGCGTCATCATGTCCCCTATGCACGCCAAAATGCTGCAAAAAGCACTGGCGCAAAACATTACCAACTACGAGCGGCAGTTTGGTGAAATTCGGCTGCCAACAACCCTTGCTGATCAATTCTTTCGCTTTCCGCAGCAGGGGGGAGACAAAGACGACGATTCTGAATAAATAGTTTCCTAACTCATGTTAAGCAGCGTAGATTTCAAAAGTCTCGAATCTCTCTGGCAAATTGCGGAACTACTTGCAAGACTTTTGAAATCTTTTCACCGGAAGTGCGAAATCTGCGAAATCTTTGTTTTTGAATAGGCTACTCTCGTACCCACAAAGAGACGGTTTCGATGTGAAAGGTTTGTGGCTGCATATCAATTGGCTGCACTTCCACCAGTCGGTAACCTGCTTTGACCAAAGAACGGCCGTCGCGTGCCAACGTCGCCACATCAGAACTCACATAAATAAATTTGAGCGGTTTGGCACGGGAAACGGCCGTTACCGCCTTGCGCGATAAACCACTCGCGTCGGGGTGAGCCACCATGAGCTCCACACTTTCCGGCATCAGCGGCAGCACCGTTTCCACATTGCCTTCAAACACGTTCACATTGTCCAAATCATTCAAATTCACCGTGAGATCGGCCACGGCATCGGTATTGCGCTCGACGGCCACAATTTCGGCCGCCTGCTGCGCCAAAAACGCCGTCAGCGTTCCCGCACCGCTATACAGTTCAATCACATTTTCTTCCCCAGACAACGCTGCATACCGCAGCACCGTTTGCACCACCAGTTCCATCCCCACTGGGCTTGGAGCCAGTGCCACCCCAGGTGACACGCGAAAATCACGGCCGTTTATCTGCTGCACGGAATAAAAATCACCGACGAGGGAAGCGGCCGTTTTGTCTGGCAGCACAATCGCCACAGAAACCGGGAAATCAGCTTCCAGTTCGGGTAGCTCGACCCCATTTACCTCAATCGCCGCCAGCAAGGCCTCATCATCCCCCACCCGCAAAGAAAGCTTACGCAAACCGGGCAAATCCAGCTCCACGTCTTGTAGCAGAGCCACCAGATCTGGCCGGGCAATGGGGCATTCTTCAATTGGAATCACTTCACGCTGTACGGGGGACCAATATCCAGTACGGCCGTTTCCCACCGGACTCAACACCATCTCCACCCGATACCCCCACGGCTCAGGATTGGGCAACACAGGCAGCACATTTGCCCGCTTAAAACCACCCAGCCGCGCCAACTGATCACGCACCACACTTTCTTTAGCCGCCAACTGCGCCTCATAAGACATATGCTGAAAATGGCAGCCGCCACATACCGCAAAATGTGGGCAGCGCGGCGCAACCCGCTCCGGCGAAGCCCTAAGCACCTGCACCAATGCCGCCTGCGCGTACTTATTTTTCTGCGACACAATCTGCGCCCGCACCTTCTCGCCAGGCAGCGTCAGCGGCACAAAAATGGTGCGCCCACGGCTTGCCCGGCCAATGCCAGCCCCCCCGTGAGCTATATCAGAAATATCCAGCGTAACTTTGTCCATAGCACCTAATCGCCAAACTCAGCCAACCCTTGAAGCAATAACCATCGTAAACGTAGAAATAAACCAATGAATCAACCACGGGTAAATAAACGATTCCGACTGCCAGGCAATAAAGCCAAAGCCTGCGCCACCAAAAATAGTGCTCAAAGACTCCACCTCTGGCTTGCCCAAGTGCATAAATGCAAATGGCACCGCCTGCAAAAAGATAGCAGCTCCCGGCCCAAAGGCGCGTGCGAAGGCAAACAGCATCAAACCGCGCCACATAAACTCCCAACCCAGCATCTCCACGCCATTCAAAAAAATAATACGAGCCACCGACTGTTCCCCGGTACGAGCAGCATAGTACGCCTGCATCCCCGGCTGGCGTGCCAAAAACCACAAAATAATTGCTATCCCCGTGCAGGCACCCACCGTCCAGGCCAGCCCTGTTTGCCACTTGCCCAGCTTGAACCCATAATCGGCCATAGGCTCCCGAAACAGCAGCACAATAACCAACAGCGGAATCACAAAATACCAAATCAACCGATCATACGCTTTGATGCTGGTGAACTTGTGTCCATAATAATCCAGCATCGGCACCACCGTTGCCAAAACAATGAGAAAGGTAATCTTTAAATCAAACTGAACGCCACCAATTGTCACGGCCACTCTCCTACAATGAAAAACCTCCCGCAGGTTTCGTTTATAAACACCTTCTTGGCTTAAACCTGCGGGAGGCTATGTATCCATGATGGACGATTATAACAAAAAAAGCCCGACCATAAGGCCGGGCGGGAGTGGCTAATTCTGTAGGCATACGAACTCAATCACATGTTTCTTGTCAAACGGCCGCATCCGATTGTGCAACTGACGTCGGTTCCAGGCATGAGCAAACGCTTTCACATGACGATTTAACCAAACCAAGCTGCGTGAGAAGCAACGGCTCTTTCTGACTAGTCGAGTGAGATAGTGTCGCAGTTCCGCATTGCCTCCTTCAACTGAGTACGTTTCGCTCTTATCTCTTAGCGATAAATGGTAGCCGCGACGATAAATCAAACTGTCGTACAGAGGGAACTTGTCACTGTAATACTGCTCGGCAGGCGCCTCATCAATCATTTTTTGTGCCACTGCCTGCGTGCGTTGCAAAACGGGCTCAATCCCTAGAAAACAGCGGGTTTGCCGGTCTACAACGGTCATGATGTAGATTTCGTTTTTTTCTCACCGATAAAGGTGAAGAGCTCATCCTGTTCAGCTACTTCCACTGGTTCATTAGGGCCGGGCAAGGTTGATGGCAACTTATCAGCGTATGCTTTAAGCCAATTAGCGACCGACTGTGGCGCAACACCTAGATGTCGTGCTGCCTGACGTTGGCTATTGCCATCCAAGACCAAGCGAATGGCTTGTTGGCGGATGGCAATTGGATGGCCATTTGGCTGAGGCTGGGGTACATATTTACGATTGCAGGCTTTGCATTTGAATACTTGGCTACCAGCCACAGTTTTGCCATTTCTAACTTGAGAATCTGTTCGGTGACAGTGCGGACATTGGTTCATGTGCCTTTTATACCATGCCTTTGTGTTTAGTCACTCCCAGGCCGGGCTTAAAGTTTGGAATTAGTTGTTGAAACGATTGTTAAGCAGTTGCAGGAGCTCCAAGCATCTCACCCAAAATACGCTCAATTGCCATCGTGTGGCTGCAATATCCACGCGTGTGGAAAAAGCTGCAGTCGCAATCCCACTGGCCTGACTCATAGTTAATGTGGTGTAACCCACCGCTATCCCCTTCAAGGCGGACATTAAAAGAATCAAAACTGAATCGTTCGGGCTCTTGTGCATAGAACTTTGATTTCTCAATCTTTCCAATCATTCCATAGTCCATAATTTTTATGCTCCTCTCTGCATGAATAAGGGTTCAAGGGACTTCACATTGGTTAATAGAAACAAAAAACGCACGCGAAGTGCGTGCGTTGCGGTCTAAACTGTTGGTGCCTCAACTGATGATTTTGTTGTTTTCTCATCCATGTTCCAAAGTATAACGCACAAAGAGGCGATGTCAATGAACCATAAATGATGATTTACCTAATTTTAAGTTTGAACAGTATCTTGGGGGATTGAAAATTGGAAGGAGGTACCTTCCCCTAATTTACTTTCTACCCAAATTTCACCGCCATGCAGTTCAATGATTCCCTTTGTAATTGAAAGGCCTAAACCAGTCCCTTTTGCCTGACGAATATTGGCGTCATCAGAGCGGAAGAATTTGGTAAATAGTTTTTCCTGATCCTCAGGCGATATGCCGTAACCGCTGTCTTTGACACAGCAGCAAACCATTGGCTGCATCTTGCCGGTTTCTTCGTTGGGTATCATGCGGGTCATAAACCTTAGCCAAACATCGGTGTTGGGCGGTGAGTATTTGCAGGCGTTGCTAAGTAAGTTAGTAAGCACTTGCACCATGCGACCTTTATCCGCCATGATGAGGGGTAGCTCTTCTGGCAGTTCCAAATGGATGCGTATCCCTTTTTCATCACACATTCCTTTGACAGTTTGCATCGTTTCATTCATGACGTTGACGAAAGAAGTTGGTGCAAGTTCTATGTGCAATTGCCCGGTTTCAATGCGGGAAATGTCGGTGAGGTCTTGAATTTGCTGGCTCATGCGCCGGATATTGGCAGACATTGTTTCCAGAAAGTTGTGCTGTTGTTCTGTTAGATCACCCGTCATGCCAGAGAGCAACAGGTCTGTGTAGCCTCGCAGTGAAGTCATGGGGGTTTTGAGTTCGTGTGAAACCATAGAGACAAATTCAGATTTGGCCTGGTTGGCTTCGTTTACTTTTTCGTAGAGGATGGCATTGGCAATGGCGGCGGCGGCGTGGTTGGTTATGCGAACGGCCGTTTGCAGATCATCCTCAGAATAATTGTCAATCTTGTCACTTTCGATGGCAATCACCCCAATAAGCTCCTGCTTATTGATGAATGGCAGCGTCATCTGAGACAGCGTACTATTGTTGCCAATAATATAGTTATCATCATCAATAACATTGTGAGCATAATGTGGCTTTTTGGATTGAATGACGTGACCAATCAACCCGGATTTAGCAGACAATTTTTTCTTATCCGAAAGCTCATTCTGCTGGCCTTCGTACCCTCGCGTTACCTTGCGGGTCATTTCACCTTCTTCATCAACTAAAACAATAGCCCCGGCAATGCCCTGGTAAATGCCTAACATGCGATCCAGGGTGATGTTTAGTACGTTTTCCAGATTCAGAGTCGTGCTTAAATCGCGGTCTAGCTGTTGGAGTAAGAACAGTTCGTCTACGCTTTTTTGTAATTTTTCATCTGTTTGGGCTAAAAGGCGGGCATTTTCCATGGCCACGACGGCTTGGCCCCCAAAGGCCATCAGCAGGCTTTGGTCTTCTTTGTTGAACTCGGCTTTGCTCTTTTTGTTGATAACCTGCACCACGCCCAAGACGGTGTTGTGCCGCACCAACGGTACGGTGAGGATCGATTCAGAGCTAAAATTAGAATCGGCATCAACATCGGAAAACCAGCGGTCGTCGTCTTTGACGCGGTTAACGAGGATAGGACGCCCGGTTTGTGCGGCCGTTCCCGCTAAACCGGCTCCTAACGGCAAACGACGACCAATAAGCCCATGGCTAGACGGCCCTCGTGCCACCTTGAATTCCAGCTCGCCATCTTCTTCACGAGAGATCATGAACGTACCGGCTTCTGTATCCAGCAATTCCATCGCCGTATCCAGAATAAGCTCCAACAAAGCATCCAGTTCCTTAATGGAAGAAAGCGAGAAGGTGACTTTGTTCATGATTTCTAGCTGTTCGGCCCGTTCTTGTAACTTCTCTTTGGTGTCAATGCGTTCCAGGGCAGCGGCCGTTCGGTCGGCAAAAACAGAGAATAGTTGCTGCTGCCGCGCCCGAATTTTGTGGGTGGGATCGCGGTAAAAGGTGTGGATGGCACCAATGGTGTCGGCACCAGCGTTTAGGGGAGCGGCAAGCCAGGAACGGCCGTGTTCGTCTTCCTTCACCACGATTTGCCCCATGCCCATTACCTGATGAATCGCCGGGTCGGTCACGACGCTTTCCGAGCCTTCCTTCTCTTCATATCGCTCCCCGTTTTCCAGGTAAAATGCTGTATAAATTTGCTTGGTCGCTTTGTCGCGCAGCGAAATGAAGAAATCGTTGATGCCCAACAGCCGCTGAAAGTTGATAAATACCAGTTCCAGCAGCGCGTCAAAATCAATAGTGAAGTTGAGTGCCTGTGAGAAGTTACTCAGCATATCCAGCTCAGAAACGCGCGTCTCCAGGCGGCGAATGACGTTGGCCCGCTCTAAACCAATCAATGATTGATCCACTAACGCGCTGATGTAGTTGATTTCTGCCTGCCGAAAATGATCGCGGTTTTGCTTGGGTGAAAGTGACAGCCAGCCGAGCAGCTCACGGCCGTTGTTGATAGGAACCAGAACGGCCGCATTCAAAGCATGTATTTCCGCCGACTGTTCAGAAAAAGGCTGGGGCCAAGCCCGCGTCTCGGTTAAATCTATGGGGGCTGTCGTTTCGCGCATGTAAGCCACCAGCGGCGACTCAGCATTCAGCCGTTCGGAGGCACCATTTTCATAGCTGCTGTAATAATTCATCTGGGCATCGGGCAAAAAGAGGTGTGGCGTACTGTCTGGCACCCCGGAGGCAACATATTTGAGCAGATTTTTAGCAACCTGGTCGGTATTAACGGCCGTTGTCAACTCTCGATTATAGCCGCGCAGCAGTTTATCCAGCGCCACTGGCTTGGCAAAAAAGAGCTGATCAATCGCCTCCTGCAGCCTGGAGCGTAGCGGGTTGAACAGCAGCACCATTGTCACCACCAGCACCGAGAGCAGTACCGGATTTTCCGTTACGGCCCCAAACGTGTTGGTCAACCCCACTGTCAGCAACAAAAAAGCCAACAGCAAAAACCCGGTCATCGCCCCATAAGAAAGTGAGCGGCGCAAAACCAGATCAAAATCGAGCAGCCGATAGCGAACAATGGTATAAGCAATGGCCAGCGGATAGATGACCAGGGGCGGCAAATAAAAAGCAGAAGGCAACCAGGCTACATCCACCATTTGAGATGCAGGAATGAAGAAGAGAACGAGCGGCGTAAACGCTAGCAAGCTGCCGCCTAACACAATGCGCGCCTGCTGCCGTACCAGCGGCGACGGCGAGCGGAAGCCACGATACGCCATCATCAACAACGAAATGACGATAGCCAGCCCGTTAAGCAAAAACAGCGTTCGCCAGGGGATGGCATACTGCCAGGGATCGGCAGAATCATACAGCCAAAGCTGTGCCCACAGCCCAGCGGCCAATCCGGGCAGCAAGGTGAACCAACGGCCGCGTGGATATTTATCTACAAAGCTCATCTCATGAGGGAAAACGGCCGTTAGCCAAATGCAAAATCCCGGCGTGAATGAAAGAGCCAACAGCCAAACGCGGTCAAACTGGTGCAAGGTAAGCATGTTAAACAAGCTGCCCACAGCCAACGCCGCAAAGCCCATAAACAAAGCAAACACCTGCGCCGCTTCACGCTTGGGGCGCACAATAAAGGTCCAAGTGCCAATAACAAGCAGCAAAAAGCCAGTGAGATAAAAGAGTCCAAACTGGTTCCACAAGGCCAAAGTGGTAAATGGAATGACGGGGAGCGTCACCGTGCGCTCGGCATCGGGATGGCCAGACTCTACGCGACTGCCAGCGGGGGGTTGGGTTAGCGTCAGCTCAACCAGGTCGCCGGGGGCTTTGTTGGCAACTACAGCCAAATAATCATCTATGGTACTGATGGGTTGGTTATCTACGGCCGTAATCCGATCCGGATACCCCACTAACGCCTCATCACCCTGCGAAGGCCAGTCCGGTTCGCCCGAATCGTTGATGACTAAATTGGGGTCAATGAAGAAGCCAAGAAAGGGGGATTGTGCCCAGCGCAATGCCGAAAAGGGCAGGAGGAGGTAGATGATGCCGCCCACAAGCAGCAACAAGCCTACTAAACCGACCCGAAGTTGGCTAACTCTCTCCGCTGTCACAATAATATAATATAGAAAACCCACCAAATAGTTGTGTAAAAAACGAGGGAGTAGTTCTCATCCTCGCATCAAGGTTGAACACGGATTTCTGACAATAATAAGCGATCATCAATATAGTGTCCATCCTCGGCAACAATATTCTGGGGGGCTTTTGTCGTAGCGTCAATTAAAGTGACGTGAATACTGTAAGAACCGGGGGGCAAAGTTGGGTCAAGCGTTAACATATGGGCGTCCGCCACAATCTGGCCCAATTGCCAACTGCTGGTGGGGGCCATTTTTGGTGGCGAAGTAATGGTTTGCCATTTGGGCATCCAATCGGCGCAAGGCAACTGGCACAATGCCACCTCCACCAAATAATCCGGCGGGGCATCACGCAACGCTTCCCAATACAGCGTCACTTCGATTGAATCGCCGGGAGCCAGCACCCGCTGACCGTATTCATAACCAATCAGACGCACATCGTTAAAAAAGTTCTGGTTTAGCAAATTGGGGAATGATTGTCCATCCTCGCGCCAATTATCCAGTTCAGCAATGGTGATGTCGGCCAAAGGCAGCGCATCGCCCAAAAAGCTGCCATCTTCGGCAGCGATGCCCAGCCGATAGCTGTTTTCGCCCGGTGCGTACAGGCCAATGCTGAGAACGGCCGTTGCTGGCGCATACATCGTCTCGCTGGCGTGCAGCCGAATCGAATCCACAAAGCGATCACCGGGCTGCCACTGGCTGCTGGGGAAGTTGCCTAAGCCAGGGTGCGTGTCCCGCTGGGCAATCAGTGTGCCGGTTTCTTCGTCAATTAGATGGACAAAGAGCAAAAAGTTGCCTGGTGGCTGGCCAATCACTTCCCAGTACAGATCGAGCGTGAGGACGCCGCCGGGTTGCAGCGTGGTGTCGTCCAATTCAAAGCCGCGCAGGATGGCGAAGCTGTCGAATTGGGCGTTGGTGGGGTTGGGCCCTGCATCCGCCGCAAATGGTTCTGGCTGGGCAAACGCCGCTGCCAGGTAAACAAAAATCGCTACAACAGTGAGGGTCGCCATCCCCACATTGACGGCTGCTGCTAAAATAGCGGTGGGCTTTGTGCCGCCAAACAACTCAACCCAGGCGGACAGGCCGTAAAAAGTGAGCAGCGCCAGGGCGGGCAATGCCGGGAAGAAGAAACGCCCCATTGCCCCGGCCGGGCTGACAAGCAGGTAGTTGAACACGACGGCAAAAAAGAGGGCGACGTTGAGGGTAAGTAGAAGTAGGGGGAAGGCCGACCCCAACCCTAGCCCTCCCCCTGTGAGGGGGAGGAGACGTTGCCCCCTCTCCCTTGAGGGAGAGGGTGTAAGTCGCTCTCGAAGCCAAGAAACCGGCAGAAGACGCAGCACCAACCCCAGCAAACCGATACCCACCAGCCAGCGTAAACCTATGTAGATGCCATCTGGCAAGGGGACTTGCCCATAGCCAAAGCGGCCCCACAGGCTGGTCCAGGTGTAGGGCAACTCAAAAATGGCCACGCCCCAGCTTTCGGCGGGATTACGCACGCCCCACAGCTCCGTGAGCCGCTGGAAGCCAGTCGGTTCGCCGTACAAAATCTGGTTCCGCACAAACCACCAGCCTGCCAGCAGCAGGGTAAAGCCAGCAATGAGCAGGTTCACTTCCCACCAAAGCCGCCACTGTTTTTTGCGCCAGGCGGTGTAGGTAACGGCCGTTTCAATCAAAAGCGCCACCGCAGCCAAATTAAACTTACTCAACAGCGCCACGCCAAACAGCACGCCCAGCCAAATTCCCCAGCGGCGGGACAACCCGGTTTCTGATTGCACCAATTTGACGCCGGCGAGTAGAACGGCCGTACCGCTCAAAGCAGCAATTACATCATTGTTAATGGATCCGGCCATATAAACAAACATCGGGTTAAAGGCCACAAACGCACTGGCTCCGATGGCAAGAGACGGCCGTTTCGGCCACAGCGTTCGCCCCAACAGCCAGGTCAGATACACAACCCCTGCCCCAATCAGCACATTCAGCCCGCGTACAATATGCGCCGCCAACGCCTCGCCAGACCACGGGAACGCTTCCGCCGCTGTATGCAAATACAGATTCTTGTTGTCATCCCCTACCTCCCAGTAACGGTACTGCCAAAATGGATTTTCCTCTAACTGAGAGCAAACCGGACGACCCGTATCAATCCAAAAAGTAGCCGCTGCCCCCAGCGCGTAAAAAAGTGGGGGATGATGCCCCTGAGCACTGCACCCTACCTCCCCTTGCACCGGCAAACTTTTTTGCTGGATGATGTACTGCACAAAACGATAATGGCGCAGTTCATCCGTTGATTCAAACAGCGGATTTATGGCGCTGGAAGCAAAAGAAAGCGTGACAAACGCCAGCAAAATCCAGGCAATTGGTTGTTTGTACCAGACACTTTGTTTATGGACGGCCATCATTCTTTTCTCTTTGCACCCAAACTGTTAATTCGTCCTTCCCTTCTCTAAAAGATCAGGGGAAGAAGTATCATCAAAAAACTCATCAGTTGGTTCGATTATCTCTCGATTCTTTTCCAAACCATGCAATTGCAAATGATCTACACTGCCAGGTTTTACTGATCGGGTCAACTTATTGCGCTTGCCGCACCATGGACACGTAGAAAATCTACCTCTTCTTGTTTCTTCAACCGCACCAGCGCAGCGAATACGCCCGCATTTTGAACAGCCAATCCAGGTTGCAAAAGTACCATTATCATTTTGAATCATACCTTGACAAGCGGGGCATTTATGCCAACCCCAATCAATATCCCCCATCGTGAAATCAGGCTTCTTCAACCGTTTGTGAAGATCATCATCTGTCAAGGCATCCAGTTCAGCAAAACTCGGTATTTTTGAAATGGACCGAGTGCTTTTCCGTTTAAAAAAGCTTTTTGCTTTTCCGTAAATAGACTTCGTTTTGGGGGGCGGCAAAACTGGCACCGGTTCAAAACCCATAATTTGGTAAGGTTCGTCAGAATTACTATTCCGAACCAGCAATGCCTTAAAAATCTCCTTTGTCTGCCCACACCGAACATACAAAAAAGCGTGTTCTTTTCCCCCGGTTTTGACCTGAGTTTTTCCCGGTGAAGAGGCGGCACGTTGTGCCTGCTCTTTTTGTTTTAGCTTACGATCGTAAATAGTCCGCTTAGCTGGACTACTTAAAATTTCATACGCTTCATTAATATCTTTCGCTTTTTGCAGAGTTTCAGGATCATCACGAAGCTCAGGCAACAAAAGATCGGGATGATACTTCCGCATTAAGCGTTTATATGCTGCTGTAATAACTTCTGACTCGGCTTCAGGATAAACCTGCAAAATGCGATAATAATCCTTCATTATGTCAAATTTCCAATTTGTCTTTACGGAATTTCCAAACGCAGATGGTCTCGGCCGTCGGCGGTGAGGATGCGTTGTCCGGTCATTGGGTCGTACAGACCAAAGGCAACAAATGCGGCCGCGCTATCCTCTGGCAGCGTAAGCCAATGCTGCTGCAAAAAGGTATCGCCGGGCTGCAGCGTTACGGGGTCTACCCACAGGCCATCATCTCCGGTCAGGAAGTTGCCCTCTGTATCCAGCAGTTGGGCAAACACCTGCAAGCGTGGCCCAGCATACACACCTGGCGGGGGCGGGTTGCTGATCAGCGGCATTTCCGACAATTGCAATGTCTCGCCTACCTGCCAACCTAGCTCCAGGCGATTGGTTTCGGAATTGAAAACGGCCGTTAACCAGCACAATCCATTCACAAAACAAACCCGCTCATCTGCCCGCTCAGCCAGCATCTGTGCCTCCGTTTGCGCCAGCAGATAGTAGCCAGCTGTCACGGGTGGGTCAACTGGATTTAGGAGCGGCTCGTAGGCAACGGCCGTTTCCGGGAAGCCCACAAAACTTAGCGGCGGACTCAGCAGCAACGCTCGCTCCGCATTAAACCAGCGGGGGCGTACATCTTCATTGTTATGTAAGCCATTTTCCAACGCCAACCGATCCCACGGCCCTGCCAGCAATCCAGACACGCCAAAATCGTTCATTTCCGGGTTTAAGTTAACATAATCCGCTACATCCTGAATATCTGCCCGGTACAAAAAGCGCACCATCCCCCGCTCTGGCCAATGCTGGAAGTAGTCGGGCAAATCACGCATGGCGATGCTACCAACTAACAAGATTGCTAAAAACAGTCCCAAATGAGGCTGGAGACTAGAGACTGGAGACTGGATGGCTTTACTCAGTCTCCAGTCTCCGCTCCCCAGTCTCCCAATCAACAACGCCGCCAAAATGTACGTAGCCGATTGCGCCAAAATGGTATGCCCCAGGCTGGCTGGCGGCACGCTGATGAAGGCAGGCGCAATGCCCGCTAGCCACCACAGCAGCAAAAAAGTGGTGGCCAGTCCGCGCATTTGGGCTGCTGGCTCGATGGCCTGGCGGCGCACTCTAACCCAAACCAACCGCAAACTATCTACCAGCGCCAGTAGCACGCCGCCCCAGAAGAAAATCACGCCAACCACGCCAAACAACGGCCGATTTGGGATGTTGTACAGCCATTCGCCGTCGCCCGTGGCGTGGAACATGCCCAGCGTGATGATGATGTATTCTTGCAACGGTTCAAAGTTGCCGGCGCGGGCTTCCACCAGCGGCACGGCCAGCTCGGCCACTCGCCCTTCTGCTTCTGGCTGGGCTTGCAGGGTGAGAATAAGGGGAATGGCGAGAACGGCCGTTGCCCCCAACAACAGCAACCAGCCACGCCAATGTGCCCGGAAATACGGCCGTGCCAACAACCACACCACCCCCATGAACGCCAGCAAAATCAGAGGCACGCCCCTGCCAGCAAAGTAGGTGTAGAAGCCGAGGTTAATGAACAGAGCCGCAACCAAATAACAGGAGATTGGAGATTTTCGTGGCTCAATCTCTAATCTCCAATCTCCCTGTTTGAAACCACGCCAAAAAAAGTAAAACGCACCCAGCGTCAGCAACGGCATCAGCACATGGCGCAGGCCAAAACGAGCGTACATCAAGCCCCAAAAGCTGAACGTTAATCCGGCAGCGGCCGTTAGCCCCACCATGCGCCCAAACAGTTTGCGCCCCACCAAATAAGTTAGCGGCACGGCCAGCGTGCCTAAAAATGCGGAAAGCAACCGAATCCCCACCCAGTTTGCGCCAAACAGCCCCAACATGAGCGCATTAAGCGCGTGGTACAACGCTTCATGACCAGAGGCATCTGGGTAATAAACAGCCAAATCACCATCCAGCACCTTTTGCGAGATGACCAGCGAATTGATCAGCTCGTCATCGCGCCAGCCAGGGGGCAAATGCCCCAACTGCCACAGCCGCAGCACAAAGGCCACAAAGGTGATGACCACAATCAGCCAAAACTCACGCCGCCGCTGGCTCATGCCATCCCCCCAAATTTAGCCACAGATTACGCAGATTAACGCAGATTATGTTGACGAAACCAAGATGGACTGTCATACCCGCGCAGGCGGGTATCCATTTTGTCGGCGTGGTTGGATTCCCGCTTTCGCGGGAATGACAAGGGGAAATTCCTCTGTGAACCTCTGTGTCTTCTCTGTGCAACTCTGTGTTCCTCTTTTCTATTCAGCAACGCTCATCTCGGTGAGTAACAAACTATCGCCTACGGCCGTTCCATCCTGCCACACTGTCAACCGCTCCGTTTGGGTACAGGCCGTGTCCAGGCAACTGTACAGGCCAACGGTAAGCGGGTAAACACCAACGGCCGTTTCCGCCGGAATCACAATCTCATGCAGCTGCACCAGCCAATCCCCTGCTACCCAACTGCCGCTAGGCGCATCCAGCCGGTCCGCCTGCGCTAGCGGACGGCCGTCTGTACCCACCAAATGAGCAAACAGCAGCAGATCGGGCGCGGCCTGCTGCACCTGCCACACCGTGATTAGCTGCACCGTCTCGCCCGCTGCCACGCGCTCTGCCGATAAATCATACCCCACGATTGTTGCCGCCTCACCAAACTGAGCTGAGTGCGGCGTCAGCCAATCTTGCCACGCCGCCACCGCCTCAGAAGCAGACACACGATACACCCAGATGGGGCGATCCGCATCGTCGGGACGCAGGGGGAGGGTTTCTTGCAGGACGGCTGCTTCAGCTTCGCTCGATGCAGGCGCTTCTAAATAAGGTTCCAACGCTTGCGGCAACGGCGCAAATCCAGAAAACAGCAATAGCGCCTCGTCTGCATTCGGCACAATCAGGCTACCGCGACCATCAAACCAGCGGGGTTCGGTAATGTTTGACGGCAACACCATCTGCGCCAGCGCGGGTGTGTGAAACTGACCGGGCGTAATGGTAGAGACGGCCGTCTCGGTTATGCTCTGCTCCGCTAAATAATCCAGGGCAGCGGTCATCGTGCTTTCGTACTGCACCCGCGCCTCTGGCGCATTGGCCCACGTACCAAAATAATCTCGCACGGTGATTACGGCCGTTCCGCCAAATAACACAATCACCCCCACCAAACCAACCACTTGCCACTCGCCACTCGCCACTCGCCACACCCTATCAATCCCCACCGCCACGAACAAATACACTACCGGCTGCATCCCCATCCCTTGCGTCATGCTCAATTCTGGCCCAGTGATGAGTACGGGAGCCAACCCACCCATCAGCCAAATAATTGCCGCCGCGTAGGCCAAACGGCCGCTCTGCCCCATCACTTCACCTTTGCCGCGAAAAATCTGCCACAGCGCCAGCCCGACGCCCAAATAAAACAAGCCACCCATGATTGGCCCCAGCAACGGCCGTTCTGGAATGTTGTACCGCCAGGCCGTGTCTCCCGCCACCGTAAAAATCGCTAGCCCACCTTTGATGTTGGCCCACAGCAATGAGAAGTCGCCCTGGCGAACGGCCGTAAGCGGCACACTTAACTCATCAATGCGTAGCTCGGCGGTGGGGTTGGCTTGCAAATAGGCAAACAGTGGCCACGCCAGCAGCCCAGCCACCAGCAGCATCAGCAGTGTCCCCGGCCATACCCCCCACATCCAACTACGCTCCCACAAGCCACCCATCAGCAATAACGCTGGAAACAGCAGCCACAACCCCCGTGCCGGAATGTACGTGTAAAAAGCGAGACCGAGGAGGAAACCAGCGGTGACAAAAGTAATCAGTAGTCGGTGGTCAGTAATCAGTAATGTCGCTGCGCGACCGCTGCGTGTTCGGTAATCGGTAGTCAGTTTTCGATAATCAGTTTCCAGTCTCCAGTCTCCAATCCCTAATCTTTGAAAACCACGCCAGAATAAGTACAAGGCCAGCGTAAAAAGCGCAGGCAGCACAATAGAGCGCAGCCCCTGGCGAGCGGCCATGAGCGGCCAGAAGCCAACAGCTAGCCCGGCAGCAGTAAGCAGAGCGATGCGATTGTTGAATGCGAGTCGCGTCCAGGTCGTCATCCCCCCAATCAAAATCAAGCTGAAGAAAACGGCCGTACCTCGCAGCACCCAACCATGTTGCCCCAGTAGCGCCATTGCCCCCGCCGTGGCGTAATCAAACAGCGGTTCACGGCCGTAGCCAACGGTAAAATAAATCTCCCGCGCCCCATCCAGAATGGCAACGGCCGTTATGCCGTGGTCCGCCTCATCATGTGTAAACCCTGGCGGTATGCTATCTAATTGATAAAGGCGAAGGGAGACGGCCGTTAGCAAAATCAGCAGCAGCCAAAAGTAAAATCCGGTTTGCGTCTCCACATCCAATAAATTTCGCATCGTCGGCGGATATTACAAGAGCAAGAAAGCGGAGACAAATACGGCCGTCCTGCGTTTAACCAACATTCAACCAAACAAAAACCTCTTTACCTCTGTGTTCTCTGTGGCAAACAAAAAAAAGCGCCCGCAAAATGCGAGGCGCTTCCAAAATGTAGGCAATCAACAGATCAAGAAAGGCAGTGTACGATTTAGTTCGCCAGCGCGTCCTTTGCCAAACCAACAACGGCCGCAAACGCAGCTTCATCCCGCACAGCAAGATGCGCTAACGCCTTACGATCCAAATTCACATTCGCTAACTTTAATCCGTGCATAAAACGACTATAGCTCAGGCCATGCAACCGGGAAGCCGCATTGATGCGCGTGATCCACAAACGGCGGAACTCACGCCGACGAACGCGACGATCTCGGTACGCATACCAATAAGATTTCATCATGGCCTCATTGGCCCGGCGGAACAGCTTGCTCCGCGTGCCCCATTGGCCTTTGGTCATCTTCAATATTTTTTTATGACGTCTTTGGGTTGTAAACCCACCTTTTACTCTCATTTAAATACCCTCGCATTTGTTGAGCCTGGCGCTCAAGCCAGTTCCCCAAAGGGAAGACCGAGGCCAGGCAGCGAACCATCTGTTAATAAATTAAGCTGGCGGATTTGCCTTATGCTTCTTCAGGTAAGGTGCCAACCGTTTGATACGTTTAATATCACCAGAGTTTTCCACAACTAGCATACGGCTAAACAACCGCTTGGAGCGCTTAGCTTTACGTCGCCGCAGATGGCTCTTGCCGCCTTTGGTGCGTACAACTTTGCCGCTGCCAGTTACGCGAAAACGCTTGGCCGCCGCTTTGTATGTCTTCAACTTATATTTTTTCTTTTTTGCTTTAGCCATTTTTTCCTCTTAAAACAAAGTGAAAGCATAAAGTAAAATTCTGCTCTCACACAAAAGCCCCCGGAGGGGCTTTACCTACGAACCTACATTTTGTATTCTGCACTATTAACAGGCAATAGACTCAGATTGTAAAATAAAAGCTAGCCCGTTGGATTTAATAACAGTGTCATGGACCAACCTTCCAATTTTGGTGCTTGTTCCACTTCAGAAATTTCACCCAACTCTTCAGCAATATCTTCTAAAGTTTTCTGACCAATTTCCGGGTAAGTGATCTCACGCGCTTTGAAGCGAACCTGGAATTTAACCTTTTTGCCTTCTACAAGCCATTTCTTTGCTTTATTTACATACACATCCCGATGAAAATCAGACGTGCGTGGGGTCAGACGAAGCGTTTTGATTTCAATCTGCTTTTGCTGCTTCCGTGCTTCTCGTTCCCGCTTTGTCTTTTCATAAGCAAATTTGCCGTAATCCATGATGCGGCAAACAGGCGGTTTGGCGTTTGGCGCTACTTCCACCAGATCGAGTTCGGCATCTTCTGCCATTTGTAAAGCCTGATTGGTCGGGACAACACCATGATTAGTTCCGTTATGGTCAATTAACCTGACCTCACGAACCCGAATGCGCCGATTAACACGATATTCTGGACCCTTATTGACCCTTGAATAATTTTTACTGCGTCGTTTTCGAATAGTTAATGTTCTCCAATTTTTAAGGTGAGCAATTTGTTTAATTACTCAATCAATAAGTAAACAAACAACCCGGTCAAATGACCGGAATGAGGCAAAAATCATATCACATCAGCCTGGGAGCGTCAAACATTTTGCTGCAAAATCGCCAGCTATTTTTCAGGGTAATAAAGCAAATTTATAGCAAAACGACGTTCAGAACGATTAACAGTACAAACATGCTGGCGGCTAGAACAAAAACACGCCGTAAATCTTTCAGCACATAGGCGTATTCTTGTGCAAAAGCACGATTACTGTCTCGTTTGTTGCCTGCTGCGTTGGCAGCCTCGGCAGTTTGTCGCCTTAACCGGGCGCGGCGGCTTGCGCGATCTTTAGCCATGATTTTTCCTGTGAAAATTATGGATTATGAAATTGGGTACGAGATTGAATGTTACCGCCAGACAACATAAAAAGCCACTAGGTTTTTAGATCGGCGAAGACGACAATGCGCTGGGTGTTAATGCGATACGGATAGCAGGATATGAGGGTGGCACTGGCATGGTCGGTGGGGGCCATTACGGCAACTTCGGTTGGTTCCACAAATTCAATTTTAGTGACGATGTAGGTATAGCTGCGTGCGCCCGTCGAGATGGTGAATTCATCTCCTGGGGAAAGCTTGTTGAGGTCTCGGAAGATTTCGCCGTAGATGTCGTTGTGGGCGGCGAGAACCATGTTGCCATCTTGCCCTGGCAAGGCAGAGCCAATGTGGTGTCCTACCCCGCGCTTGAGTTGTTCCCAATCATATACACCGGGCACAATGGGGGCGTTAACGCCAATTGAGGGGATTTCGATAATGCGAGCCTGTTCAGGACTGGGGGTGGGCAGTGGCGGTGGCTTGTAGGTCTGCATGGCTGGCAGCAGGTGGGCCGGTATGTCGCCAGATTCGATGGGTTCAGGGGAACGGCCGTCTATATACCGATGTCCCGTTGGTAAAACCACCAAATCTATGAGGGGAGCCGCCGTGGGTGTGGGTAAGGTCAACGCCGCCGCCTGCGATTGCTGCACATTTGCCAACTCCTGGTTCAGATCTCGCTGAGTACCCCATAAGCTGAGCAACACCACAACCAAGCCAACTACCGCACCTACTTCTACTAAAAAAAGGAGACGATTGAGCCAGGTACGGCCGTTCCCCCCCTTCCCATTTTCACTATTATCATTTTCTATTGGGGCGGGCTCCGGTTCATCCTCTAGCTGAAGTTGATATTGGCGCAGGGCACCGCTGGGGGCAGCCTGCGGTCGGGGCAGCATGGGCGGGTGCGGATTGGGCGCAGGCAAACCAGCCACATCCACCACGCGCCCTTCTTTTTTCAACCGCTGCAGGCGTTGGCGACGCAAGGCATGTTTTTTGCGATAAAGTAACTGCTCTAGCTCTTCAACCGAAAGGTTTTCGGGCAGATGCGGGTTGCTCATGCGCTCAATGATACGTAAGAGTTTACACTATGTAAAGTAAGAAAAGTCCAATTCGCAAAATTCTCATAATGAAGCCGAGTTATTCAGCACCGAGAATATCAAGTACGTTGCCTGCTGGATCAACGACTTGCAGCCAAAAAGCACCCGGTTGCATTTCAATGGGTTCATCCTGAACAATTTTTTGGTTGTCAGCTTTTAGGCTACGATACAGCTTACCTACTGAATCAACACCTATCATGACAGTGGCTCTTGTGTTATTTTCGTCCGAATTCGCAGCTTTATATCCAGAACCTATCCACAAATCAACATTGCCCATTGTTCCATAAATTTCACCTGGTCTAAATTCGGCCGTTTGCACAAAGCCAAAATAAGTTTCGTAAAAAGCCTGGCATGGCTCAAGTTCATCCACGTAAATCAAGGCAAATTTTAGATCTTGCACAACAACATTTTTGCTCATGACGCCTCCTAGTTTACACACTTAAAAGAACACTTGTTCTGAATTGTAGCTAAACAAACCTAAGTCTGCAAAACCCCAGATACAGCAGAAGCTAATTCAATTGCCAATTTCTAATGGAGATACGGCCGTAAAATCCCCCACTATCTCCCCATCTTCCCCTAAAACAGGTAGGCGGTTGCCAGAAAGTCGATCGTAAATGCCCACGATGGCTTGGTAGCTGCCCAGCGTAGTTTCCACTGGAATGGGGATGGGATGAATTTGGGCCACCAAATCCCCTGCTTGCCAGGCCCAAGATGGCGCATCCAGCGCATCTCGCTGGGCAAAGGGCATCCCAGACGCATCTAGAAGCTGCGTAAACATGACCACATCGGTGGTAAAGGCGGGCGGCACAATTGGCCCCGCGTTGGCTGGGTTGGTCACGCGCCAGATGAGGAGCAATTCGGCCGTTCCACCAGGAGTCACAGAGTTGAGCCATTGGGCATGGTGCAAGGCAAGGGCGTTGTTGAAGTTGGCCAGCGCAGGCTCCTGCGCCCACGCCTGCAACTGTGAGGCATCCAGCCAATAATCGGTAAAGCTGGGGTCTAGATCATCGGGCCGCATGGCAACCGTTTGGCGCGGTTCTAGCCATTGGGCAAAAAACGGATGTGGCGGCGTGGAAGCGGGAATCATGGCGCGGCTACTTTGGCCGCCGGGAGCCACCAGCGCCCAGCTTGCATCGGCCCATCGCTTGTTGGCTTCTTCACCAGTCAGCACTAAATTGATAGAGGGATCGTGTGCTGGGCCGGGGTAAACGGTAGAAAGCAGCACTGGCTCTGTAGAACTTTCGTTTGCCAGATAGTCGAGCGTTGCCACGAGGTTCACCTGGTACGCGCCGCGCACGCCTGGATTATTGGCCCAGGTAATGAAGTAGTCGGTACTGCTACTCCAGCCAGCAAACAGCAGCCAAACGGCCGTACCCACCCCAAGCACCCAGCGAGGCAATGTTGAGATTTTGGGCTTGAGCCACTGCACAACCGTACCAAAGCCAATGGCTGGCAGCACAAAAACAGGAATCAGTGCGGCCAAATTGCGGGTGGTGTTGGCCGTTGGCCCCGTGATGAGTGAGGGCAAAATACCTATGCCAAACCACAGCAGCACAACAGCATAAGACGGCCGCTTCCACCGCCACAAACAAATCCCCAACCCAAGTACAAAGAAAACGGCCGTCACTGCATCAAACACAGGCCGGCCTGGAATGTTGTACGCCAAAAATTGGTCACCGAAGCCCGGCCAGACGAAGGCCAGCAGTGCCGCCGTTGCATTTTCCCAAAGCGGCAGCAAATTGCCGTTACGCAAATTTTCCAGCGGCGCATCCAACATGCTTAACCGCGTCAGGGCATACGGATTTTTCTCCAAATAAACAAAAAGCGGCGTGACGAGTATGCCCGCCAACAGCAGCCCTGCGATTACAAATCGCCAGCTTTGCCGGAATATTCCCCGCTGCTGCCAGGCCAAATACGCCAAAAAGAGGGGGAAAACCAGCCAGGCCACTCGCGCTGCCAAATAGATGTGCAAGGTAATGGCTACGCAAACGCCAAATGCTACCGTCCACCCCCAGCTGCGGCGCGACTGCCCATCACTTTTGTCTAAAAGTAGCCAGAAGAAGTAAACGGCCGTTCCCATGAAAAAGGGCAGCATCCCCGCTCGCAGCGCCTCCCGTGCCGACGCCAAAGGCCAAAATGTAATACTAAGGAGAACGGCCGTTACCAGCGCAGTTGTCTCATCAAAGCGGCGGCGCACCCACAAGTAACTCACCCCAATAGCAAAAACGCTAAATAACACATTCACAAAGCGCAAGGCAAACAGCGTCTTCCCAAATAGCCACATGCTGGCAGCGGCCGTGTAGCTATACAGCGGTTCGCTGCCATAATTCAGCGGAAACACAAACAGCCACACGCCCTGCAAAATGCCAATCGCCTCGCGTCCATGATTCGCTTCATCGTGTGTCAGCCCTGGTGGAATCTCTGAGAGCGCGTATAGGCGTAGGCCAAACGCCAGTAACAAAATGAGCAGAATGGGTAGCCATTTTTGGTATTGTTTCATCACAAGAGGCGCATTATAAAGAATAGCAAATAAATCTGCACACTTCAGCTTTGCAAAATCAGTGCAGGCTCTCCACTGATTTTTAGTCCGTGCAGGCGGGCTTTGTAATCATAGCTGCGATTTTAATCGCCGGATTAAGTCTCAAATTTCGGGAGTGACTAAACACAAAGGCATGGTATAAAAGGCACATGAACCAATGTCCGCACTGTCACCGAACAGATTCTCAAGTTAGAAATGGCAAAACTGTGGCTGGTAGCCAAGTATTCAAATGCAAAGCCTGCAATCGTAAATATGTACCCCAGCCTCAGCCAAATGGCCATCCAATTGCCATCCGCCAACAAGCCATTCGCTTGGTCTTGGATGGCAATAGCCAACGTCAGGCAGCACGACATCTAGGTGTTGCGCCACAGTCGGTCGCTAATTGGCTTAAAGCATACGCTGATAAGTTGCCATCAACCTTGCCCGGCCCTAATGAACCAGTGGAAGTAGCTGAACAGGATGAGCTCTTCACCTTTATCGGTGAGAAAAAAACGAAATCTACATCATGACCGTTGTAGACCGGCAAACCCGCTGTTTTCTAGGGATTGAGCCCGTTTTGCAACGCACGCAGGCAGTGGCACAAAAAATGATTGATGAGGCGCCTGCCGAGCAGTATTACAGTGACAAGTTCCCTCTGTACGACAGTTTGATTTATCGTCGCGGCTACCATTTATCGCTAAGAGATAAGAGCGAAACGTACTCAGTTGAAGGAGGCAATGCGGAACTGCGACACTATCTCACTCGACTAGTCAGAAAGAGCCGTTGCTTCTCACGCAGCTTGGTTTGGTTAAATCGTCATGTGAAAGCGTTTGCTCATGCCTGGAACCGACGTCAGTTGCACAATCGGATGCGGCCGTTTGACAAGAAACATGTGATTGAGTTCGTATGCCTACAGAATTAGCCACTCCCCAAATTTCTATTTGGTTTTTACATATGCTATAATCGCCCCCGCATTTCTAGCATGAAACGCACAAAAAGTATGAAAGTTAATTCAACTCGTCGCACCCCTCCCCGAATTCGTTTACCGCTGTGGGCTGTATCGCTTCTGGGTTTGGGAATTATTATTTTGCTTATTGGTAGCTCGGTTTGGCTGTACCAGACGGTTCAGGCAACCGTTTCTTCTCTAGAAGTCATCAACCCCGATTTTGCCAATCCAAACAGCAGTAGCGCCGCAGCTGTGCAAACATTGCCCGCACCCAGCAGCAGCGATTCTTCTAATAACGCTGCTGATAACGAGCCAGCCCCCATTCTTTCAACAGATGCTCTTCGGCCGTGGGAGGGCAAAAATCGGGTCTCGATTTTGTTGCTGGGCATTGACCAGCGGTGCGAAGAAGATGGCCCCACTCACACAGACAGCATGATGGTGCTAACGATTGATCCAGTTGGCTTGTCTGCGGCCGTTTTATCATTACCGCGTGATTTGTGGGTAGAAATTCCAGATTTTGGGGTTGACCGGATTAACCAGGCTCATTATCTGGGCGAAATTTATGAATATCCCGGTGGCGGCCAAGCGTTGGCCGTCCAAACCGTTGAAACCTTATTAGGGGTACCGATTGACTATTATGTTGCCGTTAATTTTGAAGCATTTGTAGAAGTGGTTGATCTCATTGGGGGTATTGATATTGATGTTCTTGAAGCGATTGATGACCCCAATTACCCCGATCGGTGCTATGGTTATGATCCTTTCTCTATTGAAGCAGGCAAACAACATTTAGATGGTGAAACAGCATTAAAATATGCCCGTACGCGGGCAACCTTTGGCGGTGATGTTGATCGCGCCGCTCGTCAACAGGCTGTCATTTTGGCGGTGCGTCAGCAGGTCTTTGACCTGAATAACGTGACGCAGCTAATTGCCCAAGCGCCACAATTGTGGCACACGTCGCAAGAGAATATACGTACCAATATGACGCTGGATGAAGCCATTCAGTTGGCTTTGCTGGCGCAAGATATTCCTCGTGACAGTATTCGTACGGCCGTTCTTAACTTTGACTATGTATACAACGAAACCACACCAGACGGCCGCCAGGTGCTTGTGCCTGTGCGCGAAAATATACGCCAACTACGAGACCAGTTGTTTGCCCCCCCGGCCATTCCCACGCCGGTTATTGAAAATCTTCCTGCGCTCATGGCTGCTGAAGAAGCCCGCGTGGCTGTGCTAAACGGTACACCCGAATTTGGCTTGGCGGCCTCTACCCAGGAATATTTACAATCTTTTGGCATTAACGTTGTTGAAATTGGTAATGCAGACGCCTCAACGTATCTCACTTCTCAGATTATCACCTATGGATCATACCCCAACACCAGCCGCTACCTAACCCAGTTGATGCACGTCCCCCCGCTCAACGTCAGTAGCGGCACCAATCCTGACGGCGACTACGATATCCTGATCATCATCGGCAATGATTGGAGAGTACCTGGCTCATAGCTGTGCCTGCCTGATGTTTGGGTAGCACTGTTTGTCTCTCCAGAAACGGCCGTGTTCGCCTGCTGGCTGCTAATGCTTGGCTTTTAGGCAATTTGTAAGCAAGTAAGCAAGCCTAGTCGGGCACGTTTGAGGAGAAAACAGGAGGATTGTCCATGCGAAAACCAAGCTGGTCCTGTTTGTTGTTTGGGCTAATGTTGGCAACCCTTATTGCCTGCAAACCCATCAGCGAAGATGAACAGGAGCAACCGACTGCTGAACAACCAACAGCCACAACAGATGTTCCCATCGAAAGTCTAGGTGAACAGGCTGCTACAGTGCCCATTCCTACCAAGCCGTTGGCCACCAGCGCGCCACCCCCTGCGCCAACGGCCGTTCCCACCTCGGCTGCGTACGCTGGTTGGCAACAAATTGGCAATCCAGCGACAGGGTTACAGTTAATGGCTCCCCCAAGCTGGTTCAATTTGTCTGGTCAGGTTGATACGGCCGTTGCCGCCAATGAACTAGGCATCACGGTCTTACTGTTGGCAGACTCACAGCGCACTGGCGATGGCCTGCTTGGCAACAAAAACATTGGCGACGGCGCGTACGTCGCGGGTCTCATTACCCATCTGGATTTCCCCCCCAACACCCCCCAGGCCACGCTCAACCGCCTGGCAACAGACCTTACCAGCCAGGCAGAAAGAACAATCATCGCTCAAGCAACAACGGTAAACGCCACCGTCGGCAGCGGCGGCATGGTAACAGGATCCTATTTAGACCTAGTAGGGACACCACTGCTTTTTAGCGCCAGTGGCACCAATGTGCGTACCCGAATTTATCTATTCTCTACCGCCCTGGGGGGCAATCTTAGCCAGCAAACCCAGGCACTTTTTATTATGAGCAGTGCCGATGGGCAATGGCCTCTATACGAAGCAACCTTTGAGAAGATGGCCAACAGCATTATTCTGCACAACATTTATGCCGATATTGTCATTCAGGATGGCTCTGCCAACGTTCTTGGCAGCTTGGGTCAGCAAGATTTGGTCAATGGAGAACTGAGTGAAGGCGTCAAAGACGTGTGGACGTTTAGCTTGCCCGGCTCTCGCTATGCCAACATCACCCTTAGCCCAGATAACAAAGACATTGATCTCATTCTGTCACTCATCAGCCCCACAGGGCAAACGGTAACACGCATAGACAACGGGTACGCGGGCGATACCGAAATTATGATTGACAATTTACTGCAAGATAGCGGCCTGTATGTGGTGGAAGTAAGTGAATTTTTTGGCGACACGGGTCGTTACACCATGAGCCTGGTTTTAACGGAAGAACCACTCTTTGGGGGCGGCGGCCGTTTGTCACCGGGGCAAACCATTCAAAGCACATTGGCCCGCGGCGCACAACATATCTGGACATTCACGGGCAATGCTCAGGAGGTTATTAGCATTGTGCTGACGCCAGAAAACCAGTTTGATGCCATTCTAGATATTTACGGCCCGGATGGATCACGTTTGGCAGCTCTGGATGAAGGGTTCAGTGGCGATGCCGAGGTAGTGGCCGCTTTGGAATTGCCACTTACCGGTGAATATGACATTTTGGTACGCAGCTTCGCCGGGGAAGGCGGTGGCTACTCGCTTTCTTTGGATGAGGGTGGTGATAGGACGAGTAATTTTTATGATGCTGGAGATCTGATCGCTGGGCAGATTGCTCAAGAAACCTTGCGGGCAAATGAAGCCCACGCCTGGTTCTTTACGGGCCATGCCGGGGATGAAATCTTTATTACCGTCAATCCACTTACGCCTGATTTAGATCTTGATGTTTGGCTGCTCGATGCGAACGTGGCGCGTTTGGCGGAGGAAGATAGCTTCCTTGCCGGCGAATCTGAAACTATTAACTATACTTTGCCAGAAGATAGTCAATATCTGGTATTGGTTCGGGACTTTTTTGGGGAACCGGGTCAGTATGAAATTGATTTGCAAGTCAACCAAGCCACGCCGCCAGAGGAGGCTGGTACGTTGGATTTTGGCACGGCCGTTTCTGACACGCTTCAGCCATATCAAATGGTGGTTTGGTATTTTGAGGCGGAAGATGGGGATGAAATTGACATTGAGCTAACCCCGGGCAATGATAGCGCTGATTTACTCTTTACTGTTTACGACCCGTCGGGCAACCAGATTTGGTCAATAGACGCTGCCCAAGCAGGCGAGGGCGAAGCCGTGAACGCTTACCCCGTGATGATTGAAGGGCGCTGGAGCATTGTGGTACGCGAATTCTTTGGTGAAGCAACCAGCTACACACTGGAGATCAACGAAAATTAGTGGTTTTGAACAAAGTTAATTTGCAGCAGGTTTTCGTCGCAGTTGGGTCTGGTTTGCACGCGATAAATTTGGGAAACGGCCGTGCCGCTCGGCGACTCTAACTGCACATTGTAATCACGCGTCACGGGGGAATCGAAAACAAACTGCTCCCAGCCAGATGGCCCATAATCCGGGGCACTGCCCACCAGCACCCGCTCATCTATGCCGCTGCCCCACACATGCACCCGGTAACTGCCAAATGCCACTGGATTCCGGTTTAAATCCAGCACCTCGCCTGCAATTCCCAACCAACCACAGCCCGCATTATTGGCATGATTTTGCAAATAAAATGGGCTGTTGTCTGTTTTGGTGAATATGAAGGCAGACCGTGTGGCAGTAGGCGTAGGCGTGGGGCCGGGTGGCGTGACTGTGGGCGTGTTGGTTGCTGTGGGCGTGTAGGTAGGCGTAGGCGTTTTGGTGGGGAACGTGGGCAGTGGCGATGGCGTGACCGATGGCTTGAGGGTGCTGAATGGCAGCGGCGTGGTGGAGGGCTGTGCGGGCGGTGGCGTCCAGGTTGGGGCTAAGGGTGGCTCTGTTTCTGTGGGGGTGGCCGTGGGCAGTTCAATGGCGGCAACCACGGTTGGCAATTCCTCGTCTGGAGCAAAAGCTGGTGGCAAAGCTACTGTTGGCAACGACTCGCCCAATCTGTCTAGAAAAGCAAGAGACGGCAGCCGCTCAGGTGCCAGAAAAAAGAGCGCAATCATGACAATAATGCCAACTGAGAGCAGCAGCAGCAAGGCCGCAGCCAGGCTCATCAAGCGTCCAGCACAACCGGAATGTCGTCTACCTTGGGTAGCCATGAATAGTGTGCAGCCTACGAGCCGCTGCTTACCTCGACCACACGCTCGATGGTCGCAGCTTGCCAAAGGCCATCCAGCCAAGTTTCAATTGTGCCTTGCACCAAAATTTCCCGGACCTGCGTGTCCAACGGCCGTTCCGGATCGCGCTCAATCAACTGTACGAGGTAATAAACGGGGATGCCTTCGGCATTGACGGCCGTAATTACCTCGCTTACCCTGCCCGGCTCGGTTAGGGCAAAGGCAGCGGTTTCCACCTCTGGCACCAGCAACGTGCCTGCTGCAAAAAAGCCCAAATCGCCCCCATTTTCTCCCGTGACCCGATCCAGCGAATGAATCTGGGCCAGCGTGGCAAAATCATCCCCGTTTTGTAGCTGGGCCAGCAATGTGTTGGCCAAATTCAGGTCATCTACCTGCAAATAACGAGCGTGAACTTGCTCCACAGCAAAGGGAACCTCGGCTGTAACGGCCGCTACCATCTGTTCTAAAATAAGGCCATATGCCACTTCGTTTCGAATTTCTTCTTCCGTATATTGATTGGCTTCTAGCCAGGCTGAAAAATTTTCTGCGCTGCCAGCACGTTCTTGCAAGGCAATCAACGCCTGCTCCACCATTTCATCCGTTATCACAATCCCCCGCGCCGCAGCCGCCTGGCGAATGAGCAGCTTCCCGATGAGCGCGTTCAACACCTCAGTTTTGTAGCTTTCGTCGCCAGATACTGTTCCCAATTCTGTTACGGCCTGCTCATACCGCACCAGTTCAGCTTCAAACAGAGCTAATGGCAGCGGCTCGCCATTCACTACTGCTGCCAAAGGGGTGTCAGGCGTGGGGGTAATGGGAACGGCCGTTTCCGTCGGCAGCACAATCGGCTCATCACTCACCACTGGGGGAGCTAGCGTTTCGTCTGTTTGTTCAGTGCCGCTAACTGGGGGAACGGCCGTGGGCAACGGATGTTCTTCCCCACAAGCCACCAACACCAGAAACAGCAGCAAAAATAACCAAAATGTTCGTTTCATATTGTTTTCCAAATACAAAATTTTGGCGATTATACCCAGCCCAAAAGGGATGCCAACTCACAACGCCTGCCCCAAACGGATTCTCACAAAAATTTCACTGCCTCCTAAAACAAAAAAATGCGCTGTCTGACCGACAGCGCATCTTGATGTTGCACCGTGAAATCTGGAATGTATCAAACAGTTATCAATGAATCTTCTGAACCGTACTGATTGGCCACATACGCATCTGCCTCCCAATCATTTTCCCACCGTGTACTATCCAACAAATACCGAAACCGGTAAGATTGTCCCGGCTCTAGCGAAAGGGTGACGCTATAGCTACCATCTTTTAGCTGCTTCATTGGATTTTCTGTGGGGCTCCATTCGTTAAACTCACCACAAAGATGCACTGTTTCAGCATCCACATCTGCGGGGAGCTTAAAGGTTACCCGGCACGTTTTCCCTGTTTTTGAATAATTTTTCTTGAGCATAAGCTATTCAACTCCTAAATTAGTGTGGCCGACCGTTGATATTGAAAATCATATTGAGCATCTTGCAGGCGTACAACGGATATGTTGTTAGAATTACGGCCGTTCTGACTTGTACAGGTTCACTGGTATGACGAACAACAACTACAGCTATAAGATACCATGAGACAGTTAGGAGGATCAATGCACAATTATTTAGTCATTCAGCCAGTAGTGGCAACAGCGCTGGCAGAAAACAAACCCGTTGTGGCTTTAGAAAGCACCGTGATTACCCATGGACTACCTTACCCCGACAATGTGGAAACGGCCGTAAAAATGCAAACGGCCGTGCGCGAGGGTGGTGCCATGCCCGCCACCATTGCTATCATCAAGGGACAAGTTCATGTCGGCCTCACGGATGACCAACTGGAATATTTGGGGCGTTTGGCAGGAACGGCCGTACGCAAATGCAGCCGCCGAGACATCCCCCTAGCCATCGGCAACGAGGAGGATGGGGCTACCACCGTAGCAGGCACCATGATCTTGGCCCACCAAGCCGGAATTCGCTTGTTTGCCACGGGCGGCATCGGCGGCGTCCACCGGGGGCATCCCTTCGACATCAGCGCCGATTTGCTAGAGCTAGGGCGCACGCCCGTAACGGTGGTGAGCAGCGGCGCGAAATCCATCTTAGATTTGCCCGCCACGCGAGAAGTGCTAGAGACAAACGGCGTACCCATCATTGGCTACGGCACCGACGAGCTGCCTGCCTTTTTTGCCCGCAGCAGCGGCCTGCCAGTAGACATCCGCCTGGACACGCCCGAAGCCGTCGCCCGCATCGTGCAAGCCCACCAGCAAACCGGGCTACAAAACGGGCTTCTGGTTACGGTTCCGGTGCCAGAAGCGGATGCCTGCGATCCGCAGATGGTTGAAGTGGCCATCAGCCGCGCCACCCAGGAAGCAGACGAACAGGGCATTCACGGGCCAGCCGCCACCCCCTGGCTGCTGCGGCGCGTGGTGGAACTGACAAACGGCCGTAGCCTGCAAGCCAACGTCGCCCTGTTACGCAACAACGGGTACACCGCTGCCACAATTGCTCAGGCTCTAACGGGGCTCTCATAAGCGTTTAACCCAAATTAGTACCATCAGTTCACCGATTTTAACGATTCTTTCTATCGTTATTTTGGCTGGCTTTTGTATAATTGGGCAGCAGCGTGCAATCCGTTGTAAATCTATCAAAACTACTATCATCCATGAGTAAAAATTTAGCGGCAAAAATCAAAAGAGAATTTCAGCGGCTGAACTGGTTCATTATTGCCATATTTTTGCTGCTTCTCATCGTGTTGGTTGCCAGCTTTTTTGTGGTGTACTCCATTGTTTTTGGTACCACCTCCTTCGATTGGCTACCGGCAATGGCCATTGGCGGCCTAACCCTGCTTCTCGGCTTAGTACTAGCTTATGCCGTGATTGACCGTTCCTCAGACCGGATTCAGCGCACCACGTCCCAATTGGTTGATGCAGAGCTGCACGACTTGCGGGCAGCCAATAACCGCGCCAAATCATTGCAATCAATGGCCTCGGTAATGCGCGCCACGCTCAGCTTTGAGCGCGTGGTTGAAGAAGCGCTTGACGTATGCAGCCTGGCTATTGAAGAGATGGGGATTCCCCGGCAATCATTGGTAGGGGCAGTCTTTTTGTTCAACGGTGAGGATTTAATTCCGGTGGCCACGCGCCGGTTTACGGCCGTTGATTACGAAAAGCAGCTACAGGGCAAACGCGGCATCGTTGGGGCTGCACTCACACAGGCAGAGCCCGTCACCACCGATCATCCTCGGCAAGACCCGGAATTACGTCAGTTTATTGCGTTCCATCAATGCCTCACGGCCGCTTGCATTCCCCTACGCGCCGGCTTCCAAATTTTTGGGGCGATTGTGATTGGTTCGGATACGGCCGTAAAGTTCGACAATGAGCATTTTGAGCTATTCAATGGCGTGGCTGACCAGGCCGTCATTGCCCTGCAAAATGCCCAGCTTTACCAGCGGCTGGAGGCTGAAAAGCAGCGCATCATCGAGGCAGATGAGGAAGCACGCAAAGAGCTAGCCCGCGACCTGCACGATGGCCCCACCCAAACCATCGCCGCCATTGCTATGCGAATCAACTTTATCCGCTCCCTGCTCTCCCGCGACCCGGAACAGGCACTAGGCGAACTGGAAAAGGTGGAAGAGCTAGCCAAACAAACCTCCAAAGAGATTCGCGGCATGTTGTTTACGTTACGGCCGTTGGTGCTAGAAACACAAGGGCTCGGCCCCGCCGTAGAAACCGTCATTGCTCGCATCAAAGAAACCGACGGCCTGAACATTCGCCTGATTGGTGGTGACCACGGCGATTTGCTCAACGAGCAAGCCCAAAGTGTGGTTTTCTCTATTGTGGAAGAGGCACTCGGCAACGCCCGCAAATATTCACGCGCCAGCAAAATTCAGGTGCGCTTCTGGCAAGAAGACAATCTTTTTGTGGCCCTGGTGCAAGACAACGGCGTCGGCTTCGACGTGCAGGCGGTGAACCAGGATTACAGCTCACGCGGTAGCCTGGGCATGGTCAATATGCGCGAACGCGCCGACCGAATTGACGGCTCGCTGCGGCTGGAATCTGCCCCCGGTCATGGCACCTCGGTTACGCTTGTTGTTCCCCTCGACAAGCACGGCAGTCACGTCACGGCGTAATCAGTAAACGGTATTCAGTAAACGGTAATCAGTTTATAATTACAAAAACTGTTTACTGACTTACTGATCACTGTGACAAAATTCACCCCAAAACTCCCTAATTTAATATGGCTGGCAGCGGCCTCGCTGGCGGGGTATTTACTGTTTTGGTGGTGGTTTCCGCTACGGCCGTATTTCAACACCGTTCCCCTGCAAGATGTGCGCTCTTTCGCCCTGTCACTTTGGGCTGGTCTGGGATACGGTCTGCTGCTGCTAGCGTTATTCGGACTGTATTGGCTAGCGTTCCGGGCAGTGCAATCGGAACAGAGTAAACCGTCGCTGCTTTTTTTGTTGGGAACGGCCGTACTCTTTGCCATCCCCCTGCTGCAAACCTACCCCATCAACGCCAACGATCTGTACCGCTATGTTATTCGTGGGCGCGTCAGCAGCGTTTACCAACAAAGCCCCTACGCCACCCCGCCCAACGCCTTCCCCGACGATCCATTCCTGCCGCTAGCGGGCGAATGGGCGGATGCCACCTCGCCGTATGGCCCCCTGTGGGAACTTTTGGCGGCGGGCACAGCGGCCGTTACCCAAAACAATCTATGGGCAGGGCTATTAGCCTTCAAACTGGTGGGGCTGCTGGCTCATCTGGCCTGCGGCTGGCTCATTTGGCAACTGTTAGCGCAGACGGATGCCGCCAAACAGCGCGGCTTCGCGCTGCTCTGGCTGTGGAATCCCGCTCTGCTGCTGATGTTTGTCGTGGACGGCCACAACGACGTGCTGATGATGGTGTGGCAACTAGTGGCGATTTGGTTCTGGCGGCAGGAAAGGCCGTTGTTCACATTCTTCTTTTTGCTCCTGGGGGCGCTCACCAAACCGATTGGGCTGTTGCCAATTCCATTTTTTGCTGTGGCTATCTGGCGAGAGCTGGAAAACAATACAGCCCGATTGCGGGTTTTGGGCTGGGGGGTGCTGTTGGGGGGAACGGCCGTTTTCCTTAGCTTCTTGCCCTTTGGTTCCCCACTGGATTTGCTTACCCGTTTGGTGCAAGAATCCTCTGGCGGGCCTGGGTTTTCACCCGGCACCTTGCTGCTGCTCATTTTAGGCGAGCTAGGGCAGCCGTTGACGCCCGAATTTATTGAAAGCGTGGCTAACTGGTTAAGGATACCGTTCGGTTTGTTGGGATTGTGGCTGCTTTGGTCGGGATGGCGATACGGCCGTTCTCCCCTCAAAGCTGCTGCCGATTTTCTGGCTGCCTACACGCTCCAGGCACTCAGCTTTCGCCTCTGGTACAGCACCTGGCCTTTTCTGTGGCTGCTGCTGGAAGATGAGCAGGCAGAGGCGCATGTATTATTCCGGCTGCAGGCTGGCCTCTGGTTTTTACTCAACGTACAGCTTTCCGTACTCATTTATGGGCATTTGCGCGTCTATCTGCTCGGTGGCAGCCAACTCGCCGCTCACCTCATCGGTATTCCGTTTGTATTCTTGTTGCCGATCTTGCTTGCCTACTTCAACACCAGAAATTCAAAGCAGAATTTGATTTAACATTAAACGATTTAACGCAAAACATTCAGGAGTCAATTATGAAACCAGTACAGGGCTTACACCACATTACGGCCGTTGCCAGCAATCCGCATAAAAACGTAGAATTTTTCCACACCATCCTGGGGCAGCGGCTCGTCAAAAAAACCGTCAACTTTGACGATCCCGGCACCTACCATCTTTACTACGGCGATGAAGTGGGCACGCCCGGCACCATCATGACTTACTTTCCCTGGCAGCATATGCGGCGCGGCAGACGTGGCAATGGCGAAACGGCCGCAATGGCCTACACCATCCGTCCAGAAGCAATGGGCTTTTGGCAAAGCTGGCTCAAAAAGAACAATATCAGCACAGGTGAAATCCAGACTCGCTTTGGTGCCGACGTGCTCCCCTTTACCGACCCGGATGGGCTGCCGCTGGAGCTGATCACCAGCAATGCCCCAGCCACCCTGCGCCATTGGGCCGATGGGCCAATTGGTGAAAAAGAGGCCCTGCACGGCTTTCACAGCGTCACACTTTGGCTGGATGCCGTAGAGCCAACCGGCAAGCTGCTCACCGAGCAGCTGGGCTATCAGTTTGTGGGCGAAGAGGGCAACCGCTTCCGCTACCAGGCCGAGGCCAACGACATGGGCATCATCGTAGACATTTTGCGCCGTCCCGGCCAGCCATCCGGCCAATTTGGGGCGGGGTCTATCCACCACGTCGCCTTCCGCACGGTGGATGACGCAGAGCAGTTGGAATATTTGCAAAAGCTGCGGCAAGCAGGGCAGCAGGTGACGGCCGTACAGGATCGGCAATATTTTCACTCGATCTATTTCCGCTCCCCCGGCGGTGTGCTGTTTGAAATTGCCACCGATGCCCCTGGCTTCCTCTATGATGAGCCAGTGGCGGAACTTGGCACGCACCTTAAGCTGCCACCCTGGCTAGAGCAGCACCGCCCAGCCATCGAGGCGCGTTTACCTGAAATCAAACTGAAGCCAATTGCCAAAGCAACACCGTAGCCGCGCTTTCGTAGCGCGAAAACAGAATGCAGATTCACATGCTCTTTTTCCACCGTGAATAAAAACATCCAACCTCCCGTAGGTTTGTGCTTGTACACCGCTGGCGGATGGAACCTGCGGGAGGTTTTTTTCAGGAGAAAGCAAATGACCACAAAAGTAATCGGCCCACATCAGGGGCAACCAATCTTACAGCGCGGCAAACCGATTGATGAAGCCAAAGCAGCCATGATTTTGGTTCATCGCCGTGGCGGATCGTCTCATAGTATTTTTCAATTTATCAATTTGCCACACCCAGAAATCGCCTATTTTGCACCTCAGGCTGGAGGACACACCTGGTATCCGTACAGCTTCTTGGCTCCGCTATCACAAAACGAGCCGGGAATCAGCTCTGGTTTGCAAGCGATTGCTGATTTGATCACACACATCGAAGCGGCAGGTATTCCCGCTGAAAAAATCATTATTGGTGGGTTTTCGCAGGGGGCGTGTTTGGCCAGCGAGTTTGTGGCGCGGAATGCGCGCCGGTACGGTGGCTTGCTGGTGTTCAGCGGCGGGCTAATTGGCCCACCCGGCACGCCGCGCAATTATGAGGGGGCGCTGGACGGCACACCGATTTTTATTGGTTGCAGCGATGTGGATTTTCATATTCCGGTGGAGCGCGTGGAGGAAACGGCCGTTACCCTTACCAATCTTGGCGCATCTGTCAATAAAAAAATCTACCCCAGCATGGGCCACACCATCATCCAAGATGAGCTAGACCACGCCCAACAGATTGTTAAGAATTTATTGGCCACAGATTAACGCAGATTTACACGGATTTTCGTTGAATCCGCGAAATCCGTGGCAAAATTGGAGGCAAGCATGCAAAAAATTCAAACGCAAGGCGTACACCACATCACCCTCATTGGCGCCGATCGGCAAACATCTATTGATTTTTGGGAGGGCGTTTTGGGGATGCCACTCATTTTTGAGCAGCCCAACCTGGACGTGCCTGCCGAGAATCATCTCTATTTTGATCCGGGCGACGGCCGTCTCATCACCATCTTTACTAATGAAAACCGCCAGCCAGACCCTACGCCCAACCCAGAGGGAATCGGCAATTTGCATCACGTGGCTTTCAACGTCTCCCGCGCCACCTACACCCAGGTGAAAAAGCGACTGGATGAGCGGGGCATCTCTAACAGCGGCGAGGTAGATCGCGGCTTTATGTACTCCATTTATTTCCGTGACCCATTGGGACAGCTATACGAATTGGCAAACTACAAATTCGACCCGCCGCTCGGCGTGAGCCATGCCGAAGTGCTGTTGCTAGCGCACAAGCTGCGCGTCGAGCGCGGCGACTACAACATCACCGACGCGCATTTGGCGGATGCCATCGAGATATTGGTGCAGCGCACGACCAGCAGCTTGTCTGATGACCGCAGCCCAAAAGACCCGTACCGATACGGCCGATAACTATTGAGGGACAATCATGCCCCATTTCAATCCAGTTTCAAACGAGGTTTTGGCACAATTAACGGCCGTTCTCACCCCTGATCAAATTTCCACCACCGAGGCCGATCGGCAGCAGCATGCCCAGGATATGTCGCAACACGCGCCACGCTTAAGCGAGGTTGTGGTCTGGCCAACCAACAGCCAGCAGGTAGCCGATGTGCTACAAATTGCTCACCGTCATCGCATTCCCGTCACGCCGTGGGGTGCAGGCTCCTCGCTGGAGGGCAACCCAATCCCCCTGTTTGGCGGCATTACCCTCTCGCTGGCGCGGATGAACCAAATTGTAGCCCTGCACGCCGATGATTTTCAGGTGACGGTGCAGCCCGGCCTCGGCTACAAAGATTTGAATCAGCAGTTGGGGCCGCACGGTCTCTTTTTCGCGCCCGATCCGGGCGCCAATGCCTCCATTGGCGGCATGTTGGCTAATAATGCCGCAGGCAGCCGCACGGTGAAGTATGGTGCTACCAAAGACAATGTTTTAGCAATGGAGGTGGTTTTGGCAGACGGCCGTATCCTCCAAACAGGCTCACGCTCCGTCAAGCAATCTGCTGGGTACGATATGCTGCATCTGTTTGTGGGCAGCGAAGGCACGCTGGGCGTCATTACCCAGGCCACGCTGCGTCTGGCTCCTGTGTCAGCCATCATGAGTAGTGCCGTAGCCACCTTTGCCGATGTGGAGACGGCCGTTGCCGCCGTGGTAGAATTGCGTGCCTCTGGGCTAGACATCGCCGCCCTGGAATTTATTGATGCCGCTACATCGGGATTGTTGAGCCGGGAAGAGGACGTGGATTGGGGCGAAAATCCCACTCTGCTGATGGAAATTCACGCCGCCCATGCCGAAACGGCCGAACTCGACCTCGCGCTCATTCAAGAAACGTGCCGGGCACACGGCGCAGGCCGCTTTGTCGCCACCACAGACGCAGCCGAGCGACAAAAGATGTGGCAGACGCGCCACCACATGTTCGAGACGCTGCGGCGCGTCTTTGTGGGGCATCGCTGGCAGTTGGCCGATGTGGCCGTGCCCATCAGCCAGTTCCCGGCACTGGTGAAATTTGCCCGCCAAACGCTGCAAGAGCGCAACTTGCCTGAACTCATGGTAGGTCATGCCGGGGATGGTAATCTGCACATTGCCATCCCCTACGCAGATGAAGCCACCCGCCAGGGGGCCAATCTGGCCAACGAAGAAGTGGTTTTGCAAGCCATTGCGCTGGGCGGCACGGCCACTGGCGAACACGGCGTGGGTATTGGCAAAGCGAAATTTATGGTGCGGGAACATGGGGAAACGGCCGTAGAGATCATGCGCCACCTCAAACAAACCTTAGACCCCCACGACATCCTCAATCCAGGCAAAATCATCCCCCAGCCTTAAAATTTCTTGCGCTATCCTCTTGCCTCCTATATAAAACCGCAGCTTATCAATCACAACTCCCACTCTTGGAGAAAATAAATATGCGTGGCAAACGACTTTTGGTTCGACTTCTTTTCTTAACCACACTTTTCTCGTTTCCCTTTTTTATCAACCCTTCACCTGCACGAGCCGTAGCATCCTCACTTTTTATTTCCGAATATGTTGAGGGTTCCTCCAACAACAAAGCCATTGAAATCTATAACGGCACGGGAACGGCCGTTGACCTCAGCACCAACAACTACCAACTGGAATTTTACTTCAACGGCAACACCTCTCCCCTCACCACCATCAACCTGGCTGGCTCGCTGGCCGATGGCGATGTGTACATTGTGGCCGATAACGACGCCACCACCGCCATCCTCAACGTGGCCGACCAAACCTCCACCTCCTCCTTCTTTAACGGAGATGACGCCATCGTTTTACGCAACAGCAGCGGCATTGTAGATGTCATCGGCCAGATTGGGTTTGATCCCGGCAGCCAGTGGGGCAGCGGCGACACCTCCACCCAAAACAACACCATTCAGCGGCTAGACACCGTTTGCGGCGGCGACAGCAACGGAAGCGACGCTTTCAATCCGGCCATTGAATGGCTTGGCTTTCCCCAGGACACTTACACCGGGCTGGGTAGCCACACTGCCAACTGCGGCGATAGCCCGCCCTCCGTGGTTAGCACCTCGCCAGTGAACGGCACGCCCAACGTGGCGCTCAACGCCGACATCACCATCAACTTTAACGAGCCGGTAACGCTGGGCGGCAGTTGGGTAGCTATAAGCTGTACAACAAGTGGGACGGTAACGGCCGTTACTACCGGTGGCCCCCAAAGCTACACAGTCAATCCCTCCACTGACTTCACGGCAGGTGAAACCTGCACTGTTACCGTCTTTGCCAACCAGGTCACCGACCAGGATGGCACCCTAGACAACATGACCAGCGACTACGTCTTCAACTTTAGCACCGTCTCCGGCGGCTTTGGCAACTGTGGCGACAGCGCCACTCTCATCAGCGCCGTGCAGGGCAGCGGCAGCAGCAGCCCCCTCAACGGCGTCGCCGATGTCATCATCGAGGGCGTGGTTGTAGGCGATTACCAAAGCACAACCGATGAGCTTTCCGGTTTTTACCTGCAAGAAGAAGATAGCGACGCCGACGGCAACGCCGCCACCTCCGAGGGCATCTTCGTCTACGACAATGGCTTTGGCGTGGATGTGAACCCCGGCGATGTGGTGCGGCTACAAGGCACCGTCACCGAATTTGAATCCAGCGCAGGCAGCGGTGCCTTCCTCACCGAGATGACGACGCTGACCACCGTGACCGTTTGCAGTAGCGGAGCCAGTGTCACGCCCGCCACCATCACCCTGCCCCTCACCACGCTCACCGACCTAGAAGCGTATGAAGGGATGCTCGTGACCTTTCCGCAAACGCTGGACGTGACGGAAACGTACAATCTGGCACGGTACGGCAATGTGGATTTGTCGCTGGGTCGTCTTTATAACCCCACGCAGGTAACAACGCCGGGGGTAGCCGCCAACACGCTGCAAGCCCAAAACGATCTCAGCCGCATCCTGCTAGATGATGCCAACGGGGCGCAAAACAAAGACCCGGTTATCTACCCGGCTCCTGAACTGAGCGCAGCCAATACTTTGCGCGGTGGGGCAACAGTGACGGGCTTGACGGCAGTTCTCGACCAACGCTTCGACACCTACCGACTGCAACCCGTGGGCACCGTCAATTTTGTGGATAGTAACCCGCGAACGGCCGTGCCTGCGCCAGTTGGTGGCACGCTCACAGTCGCCAGCTTCAACGTACTCAACTACTTCAACGGCGACGGCAGCGGGGGTGGCTTCCCCACCTCACGCGGGGCCGACAGCCTCTCTGAATTCAACCGGCAGCGAGACAAAATCATCGCCGCCCTGGCAGACATAGACGCCGATATCGTAGGCCTCATCGAAATTGAAAACGATGGCTACGGCAGCCAAAGCGCCATCCAGGATTTGGTTAATGGCCTCAACGCCGCCACCGCACCCGGCACTTACGCCTTCATCAACCCCGGCGTCAGCCAAATTGGCACCGATGAAATTGCCGTCGGTTTCATTTACAAACCAGCGTCTGTCACGCCCAGCGGTGCGGCTGCCATTCTAGACTCATCAGTCGATCCGCTCTTCCTAGACGCTAAGAACCGCCCTGCCCTGGCTCAGACCTTTAGTCAAAACGGCAGCGGTGAAACGTTCACCATTGTCGTGAACCATTTCAAATCCAAAGGCTCCGCCTGTGATGACGTAGGTGACCCCGACTTGGGCGACGGGCAAGGCAACTGCAACGTTACCCGCACCAACGCCGCCACCGCCCTGGTCAACTGGCTGGCCACCGACCCCACTAGCAGTGGCGACACGGATTTCCTCATTGTGGGTGACTTGAACGCCTACGCTATGGAAGACCCCATCACCGCCATCACCGGTGCTGGCTACACTGACCAGGGTAACAGTCAGCCCAACGCCTATTCCTATGTCTTTACGGGGCAGTACGGCACGCTAGATTATGCGCTTTCCAGCCCCAGCCTCACGTCGCAGGTCAGCGGCGTCACCACCTGGCACATCAACTCCGATGAGCCGCGTGCGCTGGATTACAATGAAGAGTTCAAAACCGCCAATCAGATTTCACTTTACTACAGTGCAGATGCTTACCGCTCATCGGATCACGATCCCGTCGTGATTGGTCTTAACTTGGGCGGCACCAATCCAACAGCAACCCCGACACCCATACCGCCAACACCGACAAATACACCATTACCAACGGCCACCAATACACCACTGCCAACAGCGACCAACACGCCGCTACCGACAGCGACGAACACACCATTGCCGACTGCTACCAACACGCCATTACCAACATCCACAAATACACCGCTGCCAACGGCCACCAATACACCATTGCCGACAGCAACCAATACCCCTCTGCCAACGGCAACAAACACACCACTGCCAACGGCCACAGCGACGGTGACAGCATCGCCTACGCCAACTCCAACCACGCCGCCAACTGGGGGGGATGTGATCTATGTTAGCTCGTCAAGCGGTGGCAATGTGGGCGGCGTCTCGTTTGCAGACGAGGACATTTTGGCCTTTGATGAAACAACTGGCCAATGGAGCAAATATTTCGATGGCTCAGATGTGGGTCTAAGTGGCGCGGGCGCACGGGATGTGGACGCTTTCCACTTATTGGATGATGGTTCCATCCTGCTCAGCTTTGTGGGCGCAACCATTATCCCCGACGTTGGCTCCGTGGATGATTCTGACATAGTGCGCTTTGTGCCTACACTGTTGGGCAACACGACTGCTGGCAGCTTCGAGATCTATTTCGATGGCTCAGATGTTGGTTTAACAACCAATGGCGAAGACGTAGATGGCATCTTTGTTGCCGCCAATGGCGACTTGCTCATTAGTACAGCAGGTGGCCACAACGTTCCCGATGCAGGAGGCGGCAGTGATGAGGATATTTTGCGCTTCAGTCCAACCACGCTTGGCGCAACTACCAGCGGTAGCTGGAGTCGGGAATTTGATGGCTCTGATGTTGCCTTGAACAATTCCAGTTCAGAGGATGTGTGGGGAATTTGGCTGGATGAAGCTAGCGGTGACATCTACCTCACAACACGAGGAGCCTTTACCGTTTCTGGCGTAACGGGTGACGGCGCAGACATCTTTGTTTGCGGATCACCCACAACTGGTGGCAACACGGCTTGTACCTTCTCATTATTCTGGGATGGCTCGGCCAATGGGTTTGGCAGTGAAGCGATAGATGGGTTGTTTGTGGAACGGCCGTAATCTAACCGCCACCTAGCTAAATCAAAAAAGCCCACTGAGCAAAACCATCTCGGTGGGCTTTTTTAGTATACAAGGATTTTTATGTCAACCACAGAGTATAAACCCGGTCTTTCTATTGAGGATTTGCCCGCCGATCTGCAAAAAAAACGGCCGCTCAAACTAGCCTCAAATGAAAATTCACTAGGGCCTTCACCACTGGCGCTGCAAGCAATTCGGGACAATTTGGATTCGCTGCACATCTATCCGTCCAAACAGCTAGAGCAGCAGCTACGGCAAGCAATCGCGGCCACGATTAGTGATCAGTTGGGGGCAGAGCATATCGTCATTGGCAGTGGCGGCATTGAGATATTGGAGTTTGTGGCGCGCAGTCACCTCACCACACCAGAGGCAGAAAGCGTGCTGCCCCGACAAACATTTCCCTTTTTGGCACGGTATCACGGCCGTTCCGGCCAAAAAATAAACTTTTACGATTTGGATGAAGATGATTTCAGCTACTATCCTGAGCGCATTGCCGCTGCCATTACCCCCAAAACGCGGCTGGTCTACGTTTGCAACCCTAACAATCCCACCGGAACCTATGTGCCAGCTGACACATTGCAACAAATCATTGAGGTTGTTCCTGACGATGTGCTACTCATCCACGATGAAGCCTATTACGATTTTGTGGACGCACCCGATTACCCAGACGTGCTGCCCCATGTTTTGGCCGGTAAAGATATTTTCATCATGCGAACCTTTGCCAAAATTTATGGCCTGGCCGGGCTCCGGCTTGGTTTTGGCATTGCCAGCCCGCAAATTATTGAGCAGGTGGCGGGGGTGAAGCGCAACTTTCATGTGAATAAACTGGCGCTCATGGCGGGTCTGGCCTCGCTAAACGATGATGAGCATCGTCAACGGACGCTGGCTAACAACGTAGCGGGCAAACAGTGGCTCACTGAACAACTCCCGCGGTTAGGCTGCCGTGTCTGGCCTAGCCAGGCAAATTTTGTCCTCTTTTCACACCAAACCGTTCCTGCCAAAACGCTCATTGATGGGCTAATGGCCCAGGCGATTATCGTGCGTCCGGCGTTTGGGCTAGACAACCACATCCGGCTCACTATCGGCACACCAGAGGAGAACGCGCGGCTGATTGAGAGTTTGACAGCCGTTCTACAACACAATTAATATCCGAGGACTGGCAGTCCTAGTCAATTATCCATGACCAAATCACCTTCTCTCCCCACCCAACCCCTCGCTGAAACGGAGCGGGACTTTTTGATACGGCCGTTCCTCATCGAAACAGACCCCCAAGAAACCCACGAACAGCCGCACCGCCACAACTTTCAGGAAATTTTGTGGGTGCGCTCTGGCCAGGGCAAGCACGCCATTGACGGGCAAGAGCTAACCATTCAACCCAACACCTTTTACCTCATCGCCAAAGGGCAGGTGCATCAACTCATTACCGGCATTGATTTGGATGGCTTGGTCATTCGCTTCACCGACGCCTTCCTGCCCAACTTCCTCTCGCAGGAGGTGGGGCATTACCAGACGGTTCTGTTCAACAATGTGACTATCAACCACACACTGCCCGTGCCGCCGGATGCGCTAGCCAATTTTGAGGCACTGCTGGGATTGTTGTTGACTGAATTTAACACGGCAAACGGCCGTTCCAACCGGGAAGTGCTGCGGCATCTGCTGACGGTGCTGCTAGTGAAATTGGGGAAGGTGCAGAAAGAGGTGGTGAGGGGTTGGGGAACGGCCGTCTCCCCCGATGCCCAGCTTTTCCACCAATTCACCCTGCTGCTTGAAGAAAAATACAGTCAAACCCACGCCGTCGCCGATTACGCCCGCATGCTCAACATCACCCCGCGCCAGTTGTCCGACATCTCTCGTCAATTCGTCGGGCGCACCGCCAAGCACCTCATCGAAGAGCGACTCGTTTTGGAAGCCAGACGGCTGCTGACGTTTACCAATTTGTCCATCAAAGAAATTGCCCATAAGCTCGGCTACAAAGATCCGTCCCACTTCAGCAAAATCTTCAAAAAGAACACCCAAACCTCGCCGCAAAGTTACAAATCATCATAATCCGCCCGCCTGTAAACCGACAGGCTAGCGATGGAAGCTCGCAGAGCTTTACATAATTAGTTGGGGGATTAATTCTCCAGCGATCCATGCCCACATTTTTGTCCACATGAAGAAAGCAAGTTTGGTGTTAGAATACAATGGTAACAGTCAACAAATGTCAAAAATGATATAAACCAATGTCCCAAAATTTGCAGCGGTACAAAATCGGCAAAAAAATAGGCGAAGGTGCAATGGGAGCCGTCTACCGCGCTTACGACACGCAAACAAAGCGAGATGTGGCTATTAAAATGTTAGCCTCTGGCACTTTGCACGGCCGTCGGCTAGCGCGGTTTAAGCAAGAAGCCCGTACAATTGCCCCCCTGGAACATCCTTTTGTTGTGCCTCTGTACGATTACAGCTTGCCAGAGGGGGACGAACAACCACCTTTTCTGGTGATGCGCTACATGAAAGGCGGTTCTCTTGCCGACAAAATTGGCCAAGGTCGCTTGCCTATTGAAGAGGTAAGCCAAATCCTTCGCCGCATTGCTTCGGCACTAGACGCTGCCCACAATCGCGGTTTGATTCACCGTGACCTAAAGCCAGGCAATATTTTGCTGGATCAAGATGGCTACGCCTACCTGGCTGATTTTGGCATTGTCAAAGATACTAAAGCTGAAGAAAGTTTAACGATTGGCCAACAACTAGGCACCTCGCTTTATATGAGCCCAGAACAGATTCTAGGAGAAAAGCTGGATCATCGCTCAGATATTTATGCGCTTGGTGTTGTGGCCTTTGAAATGCTAACGGGTCGCCCCCCTTACATTGGCGATATGCACACCATTTTTCAGGGTCATCTGCACGAAGAAATTCCCCGACTGTATGCTTTTACTACTGGTTTACCTGATGAGTTAGACAATGTATTGCGTAAAGCAATGGCCAAAAAACCACAGGATAGGTACGTTAAGGCCAGCCAGATGGCAAAAGCGTTTGAAGCGGCTCTCAATTCGCCCCCAGCTTATCGACAATACCAATCTTTTTTGGCTGAAACACCTGAAGCGTTTGAATTTAAGCCTTTAGCAGATGAGGAGGAGGCAAGATCAGATACCAAGCCTTCTCCTTCTGTGGCAGATACGGCCGCTTCGGCAGATGCTTCTCGCCAATGGCAACTGTTGGCTGCGGGATTAGCAATTGTTTTACTGATTGTGGTTGCTCTGTTTGTAGGAAACAGGTTGGGACAAACCAATCAAGTAGCCTCTGACGCCGTCACGGCCGTTTCCCCAAACGCCCAACTGGTATCAACCAACACCCCAAGGCCAGCCACGCCCATTCCTAATGTCATTCTGGTACTGCGTCAGGATGAGAGCGCTATCTGGCAAAATGATGACCGCCCGGAAAAATTGCCGGAAGACGGTCGGATTCCTTTTCGCAATCCCGTTACTTTTCGATCTGGACGAGAGCCCATCGAACTGCTGCTGCCCAACTTTACCAGGATCATTTTGGACAAAAACAGTACGGTGCGCGTGGCAACGGCCGTTGCCGATGGCGAAACAACGCTAGAATTGCTACAAGGACGTATCCTCATCAAATCTGACCAACCGGTACGCATTCACCATGCAGACAAATACGAGACATATCTGTTAACCGGCATGATAGGCGTAGAGGTTAATCAAGACGCCACGCATTGGGAAGTAGATTGTTTAATTGGCACTTGCCTTCTTGAGCAGGTCGCAGCAAACGAACCGTTAGCGTTTAACAGCGGTCAGTCGGCTCAATTGGCTGAAGATGCAGAATTTATTATTGTAGACACGCAGCTTTCCCGGCTGGAAATCTACAATCTTTTAGATGTTTCCATTAATTTGCCCACTGCAACTGCCACAGAAACCGCAACCGCTACGAACAGCCCGCCCCCTACAGCCACGCCAACCAACACAGCAACAGCAGCGCCCCTCCCTACCCCAACGCCCATTCCAACCCTTCTTGTCGAAAGTTTTGAAATTTATGATGATAATTCCCTAATAGACGCATTTTGGATCAACCCAGATGCTGGTAATATCGGTTCTTTTAGGATAGTTGGCACACCTTATGCCGTTGAGGGAAAGCAGGCGTTGGCGTTTGACTTTACAATTTTTAGCCCGGTTGAGGATCATTATTTTATTGGCTTTGAACATGATTTTCCGGCACAGGATTGGTCGGGGTACTCACAACTTTGCCTATGGGTTGAACACGTCGGTAGCGGCAGTGAGCTTGTTATCCAGATTCGAGATAGTAACGAGGAACTGCTGAAGGCATCACCCACCCCACTTGACATCATAGACACTGGTGATTACTGCATATCATTGAACGAAGAAGCAACTGCTATCAACTTTTTGCAGATAAGCAATTACGGTATTTATGTCGAAGGTTCCCCTGCGGGAGATGGGGTTCTCTACATAGATAACATTCGGCTTATGAAAGAGTAATCATGGCACAGATTGCAGAAAAAAGCACCAGCCACAGGCACTTTTTTCCATTGGCAATTACTAGCCTGCCGCTAAAATCTCTACACTGAACCGTTACGCGTAATTGAGTAGTTGGTTCCCACTAATTTGCCAACTACTCAATTGCCAAACTACCCAACATCCAACAGCAACTCATCATGACCCAACTCACTGGCGGCGAAGCGGCCGTTAAAACCCTCATCGCTCACGGCATCCATACCCTGTTTGGCCTGCCCGGCGTGCAAAACGACTGGCTGTACAATGCCCTGCATGACGCCCAAGACCAAATTCGCGTCATTCACACGCGGCATGAACAAGGTGCAGGCTACATGGCATTGGGTTTCGCATTAGCTACTGGCGAGATTGGTGTGTTTAACGTCGTGCCGGGGCCGGGTTTGCTCAACGCCAGCGCAGCGTTGGCCACAGCCTATGGGCTCAACGCCCCCGTCTTCTGCCTCACCGGGCAAATTCCAACCGGACAAATTGGTAAAGGACGCAGCGTGCTGCACGAAATTCCTGACCAGCTGGCCATTTTGCGCGGCCTCACTAAATGGGCCGAACGCGCCAATAGCGTCGCCGACGTGTCTGGCATCATGTATGCCGCCTTTGCTGAATTGCAAAACGGCCGTCCCCGACCCGTCGCTGTCGAAATTCCAATGGATGTGTTGGCCGAGCGCGGCGCAGTGGAGCTAGCCGTCAGACCAGCCTCCACAAACCATCCTCAACCCGACCCAGATTTGATTGAACAAGCTGCAAAAACATTGGGGAAAGCGAAACGGCCGCTTATTCTCGTTGGCAGTGGCGCACAAAATACCAGTGCCGAGGTGCGCCAGTTGGCGACGATGCTGGAAGCCCCCGTCGTGGGTTACCGTACCGGCATGGGCATCATGGACGGCCGTTCCTACCTGAGCCTGCATCTCCCACCCGCCCACGAACTGTGGAAAACGACCGACGCGGTGCTGCTCATTGGCACACACGGCCGTATCCCCCTCAAAAGCTGGGGTGTAGATGAGCAGATGACGCTCATCAAAATTGACGTTGATCCAACCACACACACCCTGTTCCACAAACCAAATATTGCCATCACTGCCCGCGCCGAAGATGCGCTGCCCCTGATGCTGGCACGCACCGCTGCCCACAACCAAAAGCGCACAAGCCGCAAAGATGAACTTTTAGCAATCAAGGCCGAGTGGGAACAACACACCGCCTTCCTAGAACCGCAAAAAAGCTACCTCAAAGTCATCCGAGAGGAACTGGGCGAGGACGGCATTTTTGTGGATGAACTAACGCAGGTGGGTTTTGCCAGCCGGATTGTGTATCCGGTTTACCATCCCCGTACCTACATCTCGACGGGCTACATGGGCACGCTGGGCTACGGCTTCCCCACTGGATTGGGCGTCAAAGTGACCAAGCCAGATGTCTCGGTCATTAGCGTGGCTGGGGATGGTGGCTTTATGTTTGGCGTGCAGGAGTTGGCAACGGCCGTTCAGCACCGCATCGGCCTCATCACCATCGTCTTTAACAACAACCAGTACGGCAACGTGCAGCAAATGCAGAAAAATTTGTACGGCAACCGGGTCATCGCCAGCGATTTGCACAACCCGGACTTTGTAAAATTGGCCGAATCGTTTGGCGCACAAGGGCTGCGGGCTACCAACCCCGCCGAACTGCGCCGCGCCATTCAGCAAGGCCAGCAAACTGACCTACCCACCGTTATCGAGGTTCCCGTTGGCGACATGCCCAGCGTGGATCGTTTTCGCAAATTACCAAAGATAAGATAAAGGGGATTGGAGATTGGAGACTAGAGACTGAATCAATCTCCAATCTCTAGTCTCCAGTCTCAGGAAAAAATGCTCGTTATACCAATCGCCTCCAACCTATACAAAGTTGTCAAAGAGATTGTGCAAAGCAAGCGCATGATCTTCGTCAGCGGCATTCCTGGCGTGGGCAAAAGTTTGCTCATCCAGCAGATGGCACTCATCGCCAGCGAAGCGGGGTGTGAGGTGCATCTGCTGCGCTACAATTTTGCTCGCCAGCCGTTCGAGACAGAGGTTAACATAAGTAAATATCCCGAAATTGACGGCGTGACCGACCCAGCCATCCGCAAGGCGGTGGGGTTGTGGGCGCGGCAGGCGGTGCAAAATTGGCACGAGCAACACCCCGCCCCCAACCAACTGCTCATTGGCGAACTGCCGCTCATCGGCAGCCGCCTCATCGAGCTGGTAGAGCCAGCCGACGATGCCGCCGAGCCGCTGCTAACCAGTGAGCAAACGCTGTTTGTGGTGCCGGTGCCATCCTGGGAAGTACGCGAAGTGATCGAAGCCACCCGCGCCCGCACCATCGCCGACCCGCAAAATGAGCAGGAGAAGCTAGACGCGCCGCCCAACGTTTTGCAATCCATGTGGCAAGAAGTCAATCGGCTGGCGCGGCAAATTGACCTAACCAAAGCCAGCCCGCAAACACCGTACAATCCTTACATTTACGGTGGCGTTTTTGAGGCGTTGCTCCAATTCCGGCCTTTCAAGTTACTGCTGATTGACCAGGTTTTACGGCCGTCTCGTTCTGTCTACGATTTAGATGTGTTGGCAGGCACGTTGCAGCCCACCGCAGAAGAAGCCAATGCGGCAATGGCGGCGGTAGAAAGCCGCTTTAGCCACGAGGAATTGGCCGAACTCGTGCAAAATTGGCACGCCGTTGTCACCACCAACCCCAGCCCAACTGATCCCGGCCCGGAACTGCGCCTGCCGCTGCCGCAGACGTTGGCCAATGCACCGGAAGAGACTATGTTAACGGCCGTTCAGCGCACCGCCCTGCAAAAAATCATCAATCTACCGCTGGATGCCCCGCCCGAAGACACAATTGTGGCTTTGGATGAGGCGATTGCGATGTTGGGGGTAGAAACGGCCGTCCCAACAACTCCTGCCAACGTCCACAAATTCGACGTCTACGACAGCTACTTTAACGTCAGCCGCACCAGCGAACAGAGCGGGCTGGCTTTCCTGCACGGGCTGCTACAAGCATATCGCAACGTGATGATCAATCTGCAACAGCCACCGCACACCCTCACCGTCATCGAGCTGCCCTTGCTACGCATTGCGCTGGAAACAAGTTTGCGTCAATTCGATATTTGATTGGCCACGGATTACGCGGATTAACACGGATTTCGTAGCGTACAGAAGTTCAATTTCTCGGAGAAGTTGAACTTGTAACTTGCGAGGAAAACTATGCTAAACATGCAAGAGTTAGATCAAGCACGACAGCGTTGGCAGGTAGGCCATCATCTCTTTTTTGTCTATGTGCAGTCACTCATTCTCATCTGCCAAAAGCTGCAAAGGCAGGCGGATGATGGCGATTTGAGCGCAGCCCACGCCTCCATCGAAGAGGCTACCTACCTAATGTGGGGCATCTCTGTCAGCTTCAAGCTCACCGGTGGCTTTAGCCAGGCGGCATATGATGGCTACGTGCGTCCGAATATGTTCGAAGCCAGCGAAGGGTTCAGCGGCATGTGGGCGCAGGACCACGACTATTTGATCAAGAAGACAATGCGGCAGCTCAAGCCGCTGTTTGCCAATCCGCCGGAGGAGTTGGCTGCGGCCGTACAAAAGTTCCGGCAAGCCTTTGCCATTACGTACGATTCCCATAAATACGTCTGCGACAAATTTGAAGGCGGCCAGCCCAGTTTGCTCATGGGTGAAGCTGCCCAAAAAACAGCCGGAGAAATGATTGACACCTTCAAACGCAATCGCTTGCTAGTGTTAGGCGCACCCATGCCAGGGTAAAAATAATGGAACGCAGATTTTCCTGATCGCCCTAATCAAAAAATCAGGAAAATCTGCGTCCTATTGAGATCTAGAAACTTTGAAATCTGAAATTATCTTGCCAACCAATTCCAACATCTACACCGCCTTCCAAAAGCTGGCTGCCGAGCAGCGGATGGTTTTTCTGGCTGGGCTGCCGGGGACAGGCAAAAGTTTGCTCATTCAGCAGTTGGCAGTGATAGCACAGCAAGCTGGGCGCACCGTGCATTTGCTTCAGTGGGACGTAACGCGGGCAGCTTTTGAAACGGCTGTTCTCCTGCAAACCTACCCCGAAATCGACGGCGTCACCCACCCCGCCATTCGCAAAGCTGTGGGGCTGTGGGCGCGAACGGCCGTCTTGCAATGGCATCAAACCCACACACCCAGCCACCTGCTCATCGGCGAAGTGCCGCTCATTGGCAACCGACTCACTGAACTGACCCAGCCGCTGGACGATGCTGCCGAACCGTTGCTAAACGATCCTACCTGCTGCTTTGTCATTCCCACGCCTAGCAAAACCGTGCGGCAGGTCATCGAGGACGCCCGTGCCCGCTCCATTGCCAATCCGCGCCACGAAAAAGAGGCGAGAGACGCCCAGCCCAACGTTTTGCAAATGCTGTGGGAAGAGGTAGCGGCGATTGGCTACAAGCTGGGGCTGACCGATGGCAAAAATCTAGCGTACACTCCTGGAGTGTATACGGCCGTTTACCAACACCTCCTGCAGCACCGCCACCACCAAACGCTGCTCGTTGACACTGTGCTTACACCCAACGGCTCTGCCTACGCCCTGCAAATCAGCGGCAGCGAACTCGCCGCCACGCCCAACGAAGTGGACGCCATTATGCAGCAAATCGAAACTGAATTTACGGGCAACGAACTGGAAACGGCCGTTGCCAACTGGTACAAACTATAAATCCACAGATTTCGCAGATTACACAGATTAAACCAATAAATCTAAATAATCCGCGAAATCCGTGGCTAAAAATTAAGGAGAAGCAATGAAGTTAGCCCGATTCGCTTACAACGGCCAAATTCACGAAGCCGTCTACAAAAATGACCAGCTTTGGGTAGGCAACATTGCCTACGACCCGGACGATGTGATGTGGCTGCCTCCGGTAGACGCACGCGGCTGTACGGCCGTTGGCGTCGCCCTCGGTTACGCCGACCACGCCGTCGAGCTAAAGCTGGATGTGCCGGAATACCCCCTGCTCTTTCACAAGCTGCCCAACACCTTCATCGGCCACAAAGCCAAAGTGATCCGCCCCGACGTGGAATACATGCACTACGAGGGTGAACTGGTGGTGGTGATTGGGCAAAACGGCCGTCACATCCCCGAAGAAGATGCGCTCAACTACGTCTATGGCTACACCATCGGCAACGAATGCACCGTGCGCGACTTTGTGGGCAACTACTACCGCCCCCCTGTCAAAGCCAAAGGGTTCGACACGTTTGGCCCGATGGGGCCCGTCCTCGTCACCGCCGACGAGATTGACCCTACCAACACAGAAGTTCGCACCTACGTCAACGGCGAGCCACGCCAACAAGGCAACACCAAACATCTGCGCCACAGCGTTGCCCAGCTCATCGCCTATATCTCCGAATTCAAAACCATCCAGCGCGGCGACATTATCTACACCGGCACGCCCAAAGGCATCTCCCACGTCCACGCCGGGGATGTGATGCGGGTGGAAATTGATGGCATTGGCGCACTCGAAAACGAAGTCATCGCGGGATAAATTTAGCCACAGATTTCACGGATTTACACAGATTTTTTATTTTCCTCTATGACCCTCTGTGCCACCTCCGTGTACCTCTGTGTTCCGCTTTTAAAAAAGGACTAAATTATGGCAGCAACAGGAACTCTACAAGAAAACCTCGAAAAAGTAGCTCCCTACCGAGCCAGGGTTGTCGAGCGTGGGGTGAACAACTTTATAAACGGCCGTCACACCGACGCCCTCTCCGGCAAAACATTCAACAACCACACCCCCATCGACAACAGCCACCTCTGCACCGTCACCGAAGGGGATGCCGCCGACATCGATCTTGCCGCCCAAGCCGCCCACGACGCGTTCCCCGTCTGGGCCGCAATGCCCGCCAGGCAGCGGCGCGACCTGCTTTACCGCGTCGCTGACCTCATCGAAGCCAACGCCGACGAAATCGCCCTATTAGAAAGCATCGACACTGGTCAGCCGATACGCTTCATGAGCAAAGCGGCCATACGCGCCGCCGCTAACTTCCGCTTTTTTGCCGATCGCGTCGAATCCGCCAACGACGGCCTCGCGCTACCCGCCGACGAGCATATGAATTACTCCATCCGCCAGCCCATCGGCCCCGTCGGCGTCATTACCCCGTGGAACACCCCTTTCATGCTCAGCACCTGGAAAATCGCCCCCGCGCTGGCCGCAGGCTGCACCGTCGTCCACAAACCAGCCGAACTCAGCCCCGTCACCGCCCAACGCCTCACCGAGCTGATGCACGAGGCGGGCATTCCCGCTGGCGTCGTCAATCTGGTCAACGGCTTTGGTGAGACGGCTGGCAAAGCGCTCACAGAGCATCCACTCATCAAAGCAATCGCCTTTGTCGGGGAGACAACCACCGGCAGCCACATCATGCGCCAGGGCGCAGCAACCCTCAAGCGGGTGCATTTTGAACTTGGCGGCAAGAATCCCATCATTGTGTTTGGGGATGCAGATTTGGAACGGGCTTTGGATACGGCCGTTTTCATGAAATACTCCCTCAACGGCGAACGCTGCACTTCCAGTAGCCGCCTCCTGGTAGAACGCACCGTGTACGACGAATTCACCGCCAAGCTCGCCAAGCGCGTTAAAAACCTAAAAGTCGGCCACCCACTCGACCCCAACACCGAAATTGGCCCCCTCATCCACCAAAGCCACTGGGAAAAAGTGAGCAGCTATGTGCAAATCGGCCAGGAAGATGGTGCCACCCTCATGGCAGGTGATGGCCAACACCCCGCCGGGCTGGGCGACGGTGCCTACATCACCCCCACCTTCTTCAAAGACGCTACCCCCACCATGCGAATTGCCCAAGAAGAAATCTTCGGCCCCTTCCTCACCGCCATTCCCTTCGACACCGACGCGGAAGCGCTGGAAATCGCCAACGGCGTCAAATACGGCCTCACCGCCTACATCTGGACCCGCGACGTGAGCCGCGCCCTGAAAATGGCACACCAAGTCGAAGCAGGCATGGTTTGGGTCAACTCGCAAAACGTGCGCCACCTGCCCACCCCGTTCGGCGGCGTCAAATCCAGCGGCATCGGCCGCGACGGCGGCGACTACAGCTTCGACTTCTACATGGAAACAAAAAACATCAGCATCGCCTTTGGCGACCACCGCATTCCGCGCCTCGGCGCGTAGGTCGGTAATCGGTTATCGGTGAGACGCCGGCCACAGCAAGAATTTTGCTAGGTAGGGGCAGACCCCCGTGTCTGCCCACTCTTGGGCGCACACGGGGGTGCGCCCCTACCATTGCCCAATTTTTCAAACGAATAATTTCCACCCCGCAAGGAGACGAAAATGCCAGTACGACACCCCGCCGGAACCCCACCCTTCAACATCATCCGCATGAGCCACATCGAGCTTGGCGTCACCGATTTAGATGCCTCGCGCAAGTTTTACACTGAAATTTTGGGGCTGATTGAAACCGAGCAGGTCGGCGATTCAATTTATTTGCGCGGACTGGAGGAACGCAACCATCACTCCTTCGTCCTCACCAAAGTGGCTGAGCCACACGTTATTCGGCTGGGCTTCAAAGTCGCCAGCGAGGTAGATCTGGACAGCATGGCTACCTATTTTGGCGAAAAAGGGATGGCGACAAGCTGGGTCACGCAGCACGGGCAAGGCCGCTCGCTGCAAATTCGTGACCCATTTGGGATGCCATTAGAGTTTTGCTACAAATTTGCCCAGGCAGAACGAATGCTCCAGCAGTACGGCGCGTATCGCGGCTGCCACCCGCAGCGCATAGACCATTTCAACTGCTTCACCCCCAACGTGCAGGCCAGCCACGACTTTTGGGCATTAGAGCTAGGCTTCCGCACCACCGAATACACCGTCTCTGAAGATGCCGACCCGCAGCTATGGGCAATTTGGATGCACCGCAAAGGCAACATCCACGACATGGCGTTCACCAACGGCGCGGGGCCGCGTTTGCACCACGTGGCGCTCTGGGTGCCTACCGCCATGCACATCATCCACCTTTGCGATTTGATGTCTACAACAGGGTATCTCAGCAACATGGAGCGTGGCCCTGGACGACACGGCATCTCCAACGCCTTCTTCCTCTACGTTCGTGACCCAGACGGCCACCGCATTGAAATTTACACCAGCGACTACCTCACGGTTGACCCAGACCTGGAACCCATCGAGTGGCAGCTCCGCGACCCTCAGCGGCAAACCCTGTGGGGCGCACCCGCCCCCAAATCCTGGTTTGAAGAAGGCTCCCCGTTAGCAGGCGCAACAGAACAGCCGCCTACATTACAGGCCCAACCCATCATCGCCCCGTAGCCGCAGATTATTTCCGCGCCGCAAACTCGCGGAAAGAATCCGCGGCTACAAAAATTTGGTGACAAATGCTCAATCTTCTTTCTCTTCCCTATATTTCCTTTTTAGCCTTTCCATAGAAATAAGAAATGAACCTACAACAAGAACGGTCATAATGACTGTGTATTTTCCGTATGATTTAAGTGACAAATCCATTACCACGCCCAACGCACCGGAAACAATTACAAACTTAAACAAGGCCGACCGCACAAGGTCAGAGCGTACAGCTTTTTCTTCCTCTAATTTTTCGCCCAATAGCATGAAGACAATTATCAGGTAAACTACGGAAATAAGTATTACAGGCACTAACCATGTGGTTGGCATAACCAAAATCCTCTTCGCTGGCAGTATACACGAACAACGTCAAATTAAAGTTGTTGAATTTTAGCATAATGTAGTACGGCCGTTTCCCCACCTCCCCCAAACTAAAAAGTGACCAACTTTCGTCGGCCACTATTCAAACAATCAAGCGCGGGCGATTTTCTTTAACTCGCCAAAGCCAATAAGGCGGTAGTTAGCCTCATCCCACAGCCGGTAGCGAATGCACTTGAAGCTTTGCAGCAGCGTCAGCGGCTCTACGTGCAGCTCAGGGTTGGCATTGTGGCACGGCTCTAAGTTGTAGTTGGGAATGCGCGGGCTGAGGTGGTGAATGTGGTGGAAGCCGATATTGCCGGTAAACCATTGCAAAATCTTGGGTAACTTATAAAACGAGCTGCCTTCGACAGCGGCCGTTGCGTAATCCCACTCATAATGCCGCTTCCAATACACTTCTTCGTACTGGTGCTGCACGTAAAAAAGCCACACGCCAGCCGAAGCGGCTAATCCCAACACAGATAGCTGCAAAATGGCGTACGTTTTGAACCCAATCAACAGGCTCATCAAGGTCACAATCATCACCAAAGCCACATTAGTGAGCCACACGCTGCGGCGTTCCCGCTTGCGCCCCTTTAGCGGAATGCGGTGTACAAAGAGGAACAAGATCAGTGGGGAAATCACAAATAAAACCAGCGGGTAGCGGTAGATGCGATACGCTGCCCGCAGCCACCAGGGGGAAGCCAAATATTCATCCACGGTCATCATCCAGACGTCACCATCGCCGCGCCGATCCAGGTCGCCAGAGGCAGAGTGGTGCAGGGCGTGGCCGTGCCGCCAAGCAAAGAAGGGCGTAAAGGTGATCAGCCCGGTAATGAAGCCCACAATTTCATTGGCTCGCCGGGAAGGAAAGAAGGAACCGTGACCGCAATCATGAAAAATGATGAAGGCGCGCACGGTAAAGCCGCCTGCCAAAATGATGAGCGGCAGCGCCAGCCAAAAAGATATGCGGTAAGCTGGCACCATCAGGAACCACACCAAAAAGTATGGCACCAGGGTGTTTACAATTTGCCAAACGCTGCGGCGCAGGTCTGGCTGTTGGTAAGGAGCCACGGCCGTTTTCCAGGCGCGGCTTTCGGCTAAAATTGGCCGGGTTTGTGATTGGGTCATCTGTTGTCTCTCCAAATGTGATTCTAAGGTTGGGCAGGATACTGAGTGTAATTGTAACGGCCGTTTCCCCAAAAACGACCCATCCGCCACCAAACACCCAAATTGTTTAGCTGTTACTCACCCACTAATGCTGCAAAAGCGTCATCAATTGGCGCATCTGGCGAGGATGCCTGTGCCATAATCCAGTCAATGACGGGTTGTCGCCAGTTGATGGCGGTGTTGTAGCCATCGGGGTCGTACACAGACAGCAGAGCGTAATCGTCACCGCCCGCGTACATGAAGTCGTTGACCAGCACGGTGTAAAAAGCGTCCGGGTCTAGCTCTTCGCCAGTGGCTTTGAGATGCCAGCGGAAGCTCTCGCGGTAAACACCGCCCACCGCCGCCGAATCTTGCCCCAGCATCACCTCCAACTGCTCACCCGTCAGCAGCAGTTCCACAATCACATTCTCGAAGGGCATCACGCCCACCACATCCGCCAGGGTGATGTCGCCTGGGGGCAAATCGGCGCGCATGCCGCCCAGGTTGGTGATGGCCACATCGGCCGTGGGGTAGGCCCACAGCCACGCCTCGGTGATGAGCGACTGCATCCCCTGGCTGCGCCGCAGCAGCCCACCCTCGCTGTAGCCGATAGTGCGATTCAGCTCGGCGTCGGCCTCCTCTTGCCAGCGCATCACAATCGCCTCAACCTCAGGATCGGCTGCGCCGCCGCTGTTGCTGCGTACGCCATAATCTACAGAGACAACTTCATCATTTTCGATATCGAATTGAAAGGTGGCGTAGGCGTAACCGGCAAAGGCGGTGCCGCCTTCTAGCAACACAATGTCATTCACTTCGCTGGCAAACAGTTCGTTGCAGTGGCCCCCGCCCAGCAGAGCAATGCCCAAATCGGACACGTTCTGCGCCAAAATTTCCAACGACGTTTGGCAAATATGGCCGGGTACGACAATCATTTCCGCGCCAGTTTCCCGCACCTGTGGGACAACCTCACGCAGGGCGGTTTCATACGCCAAAAAATCAAACTCAGTGATGTTGACGGGGTTGGTGGTAGTTGGCGTTTGGGTGGTGGTGAGGCCGATGACACCAACCTGGATGTCATTGACGGTGACGATGGTGTACGGCCGTATCCCCAAATCTTCCGGCGTCGTGCCATCACTTTTGTACCGAATGTTAGCGCTCAAAAATGGAAAGTCCGACTCAGCGGCGCGTGCTTGTAAAGCCTCCAGACCAAAATCAAACTCGTGGTTGCCCACGGCAGCGGCATCATACCCCATCGCGTTCATCACTTCGGCCATGCTCTGCCCCTGGAACCAGGTGGAGATGGCTGGGCCCGTCCACATATCGCCGCCGCTGAGTAGCAGGAAGTTGCCATCGGGCTGGTATGCTTCGGCCGTGCGCCAGAGGCCCATCAGGTTGGCGGCGCTGGCCCCGGCCTGCAAGCCTGCCATCCGGCCGTGCTCGTCGTTGGTGTAGAGGATGGTGATTTCGCGGATGGCGTCACCTGTTTCTTCCAAAGCAGGTTCAGCTACTGTTTCTTCTGTTGGCGTGGTTGTGGGGGTGGAAACGGCCGTTTGGCGACAACCAATCACAACCAAGCCAATCACACCCATCATGACAAGAATCAAACGTTTGTAAGGTTTCATAACACCCTCTAGTTTACATAATCAATTAGTTTAGATTGAAATGATTACACAAGTATTACAGCACTATTCAAATAGCAGAATAAGTAAAAACTATTATGAATTTTTTATAGACATTCATTTCTTTATGGCTATGATAGCACAAGGTCTGGCTAGGTTAAGAGGAACTCCTCCCCCCAAACTGGCACGAGAGAAGCTAATGGAAACATTGGCACGCGACTGGAACAACCCTAGTTCAGGCGCAGACGGATATTCACCCCTTCCTCGACCCGAATATTTGTCGTAGCTCATAGAAAACCACCCTCCTGGTTGATTGAGCGAGCCGCCCTCTGGGCGGTTTTTTTTTGCCAGTTTGCAAGGAACTAACTTTCACATTTTGTCGTTATTAGTGTATGCTCCAAGCAGCCGGGGTGATCCTGCTGCCATTTTGTCTAACTTTCATACGCAAAAACAAAATGATGATACGTGAACAACATTCCGCTACGACAACATTCTTTCGACTGAGCCTGTTGCTGCTGCTTTTCCTCCTGCTGCTAGCGGCCTGCGGCGGTGCAGATGAAGCCGTGGAAGAAGCAGGGGATGCAGATACCAGCGAAATAGATGATACGAGCGACAGCGAAACGATTGAAGATGGAGACATCGGGGCAACCGGCAGTGAAGAAGACAGTGGCGAAATCCCACCAACGCCAGAGCCGGGCAGCAAGGTAGAGGAAGCCCGCTCCACCCCAATCCCAGCCAGCGCTGATGCAATTGCCGCCAACCCTGCGCCCCCTGCAGACCGCGTCGAAGCTGAAAATACGGCCGTTCTCCCCAATCTTGATCTTGTTTTCCTCATTGACGTTACCGGCAGCATGTCCAACGAGCTGTCGCAGCTTCAGGCAAATCTCCCAGATTTTGTCAATCATTTAGCCACATTATCGGCAACAGTCAACCTGCGGTTGGGTCTGGTAATGTACCGCGATCAGGGGAAATTGGATGCCAGCCAACTGTTTGACTTTACTGAAGACACGGCTTTGTTTGCTGACCAATTAGCGACTTTAACGGCCGTTGGCGGCGGCGACTATGCAGAAGCAATGAACGATGGACTATATCAAGCCGTCACCAGGTTAAGCTGGCGCACGGAGTCTGCCAAACTTCTCATCATCGTTGGTGATGCACCACCGCGGGCCACCGATGCGAACGCCCCCACTTTCGAAGAAACCAGCACAATTGCCGCCGAGCAAGACATCATTATTTACACTGTTGGCAGCGATGGTCTGGATGCCGAAGGTGTAGCGACCTACCAGCAGATTGCCCAAATTGGCAACGGCCGTTTCTACTTCGTCTCAGATAATCCAGAAGTTAATGTGAACGGGGCAACGGCCGTTTACCCAACCAGCCAGCTCACCACCATAGTTGTTGAAATCGTCCAGGAGGTGCTCGATGCCCAAATTCCATAAGACAATGGGGAAAAGGCCGCTTTTTTGGACCATTTGCGCCCTACTTCTGTTGCTGGCTGTTTGGCTAGCCGCTTGCTCCTCGCCACCAGAGGTTGTTGAAGTCACTCGCGTGGTCACAGAAGAAGAGAGTGTAACCATCGAAGTGACGCGCGTGGTCACCGAAACAGAAACGGTTACTGAAACCGTGACAGAGACAGTTGTCGAAGAAGCAGAAGTTACGGGCGATGATCTGCCTTCGGCCACAGGCAGCGAAGATGATTCCGGGCCGCTTCCTCCAGCGCCGGACGATGGGCCAAAAGTAAGCTCGCGTGGGGTCACAACCATTGCCACAGCCTTCACCGCAGATGAGATTGGTTTGGAAACGGCCGTGCCACGCCGCGCTAATCCATCCAGAGAAAACAGTATCGAGGAGCCAACCCGCAGTGCCGCTGCCAGCACCGTAAGCGCGAGTGAATGGCAGCAATTATGTCAACTATCCAAAAAAGTGCCTAAAATACAGTGCGAGTAAGCGGCCGTTTACCAATCACACGGCTATTTGCGAATTAATGGTTTCATCTCGCAATGGACTATAGTAGAATCTGCTGGGAAATACGGCCGTGGGTCGTCATCAGCACCGCCTACGAAAAGTAACTATCCGCAGGGTTACACAGGCTTGTCCTGAGCTTGCCGAAGGATTATGCAGATTTTCCTCTCGCTTTCTCTGTGTAGCTTTGTATCACCTCCGTGTAACTCCGTGTTCCTAAAAAATTTCCAGGAGAATAAAATGAGCGAAAAGCAAACCATAAACTTACTCACAAATGCCAAATGGTACGATCTCACCCAATCCCTGAGCATCTTCACCCCACCCTGGCCCGGCGAAATGCCCTTGCAGGTACACTTCTTCAAGCGGCTCACTGGCTCTTGGGGCGGCGGCCAGGGAGCCAATGGCCAGCTCATCGAGTGGAGCAACAACACAGGCACGCACCTCGTCGGGCCCCGTGCCTTCCACTCCGGCGCCAAAGCCATCGCCGATATTCCCCTGTCTGACCTGTGTGGTGAAGGCGTCGTTGTAGATATTTCTGATGCGGTGTCTGATTATTCGCTTTACACGCCAGAAATGATTACCGAGCGCGCCGAAGTGAAAGAAGGCGACATTCTCATCATCAACACCGGCTACCACAAGCACACCTTTGACCAGCCCGACACACCCAACCCCACCGCACAAGGCGGCATCGAAAACAAAGAATTTGGCTACTACGTGCGCCACCCTGGGCCGTCGCCAGAATTTTTCCAATGGGCACTGGATATGAAGCTGAAACTCATTGGCGTGGACTGCGGCAGCGCGGAACATCCGATGAACACTAGCATTCGCTACCAGCACGCCCGCGAATTTGAGAAGGCAGAGGCCAAGCTACGTGAGACGCACGGCAAAAGCTGGGATGAGCTGTTTCCACCAGAGGAATATCACGCGCTTTCCCACATCACAATTCCAAAGTCGGGCATGTTGCTGGCCGAATCTTTGGGTGGGCAAATTGGCGCATTGAGCAACCAACGTGCCTGGATTATGGTCGGGGCGATTCCGTTTATGGAAGTGGAGTCTGCCTGGGCGCGGGTGGCGGCTCTGCAAGCACCAGATGGCATGAGCAACGACGACTTTTTCGCCGCCATGCGCGAACAAGCGATGCTGGATTTGACGCTGCCGTTTAGCGTGCAGACGCCGCAGTGGGCCAACTATGAACCTTTGAGCGTGAAATACACCAAGCGGGTGGGCGGGCAAGATTTTGGGCTGGGGCGCAACAACGCCCACTGCCGCGCCAGCTTCCACCTGGCTACACATATGGATGGCGAGAAACATTTCCACGCCGCCGGGCGTACCGTTGGACAGATGCCGTTTGAGACATGGTTTGGCCCAGGCGTGATTGTGGATATTTCAGACACGGTGAGCAATTCTAGCGTCTACACGCCCGCGATGATCGAGGAGCGGGTGGATATTCAGCAGGGTGACATCCTCATCATCAAAACGGGCTATTACAAATACGGCTGGAACAGCCCAGATTCGGATGAGTTCCGCTACATGATTAAGCACCCAGGGCCATCGCCAGATTTTGCGGATTGGTGCCTTCAGAAAGAAATCAAGTGGCTGGGCATAGACTGTGTAGCCATGGAGCATCCGATGAACACAATTCAGCGCATCTGGCATCCCAAAACCTTTGCCGAGGCGAATCAAAAGCTGATTGATCAGTACGGTAAGGATTGGGATGAGATGTATCCGCTGGACAAATTTTACCAGGATATGCACCTCAACCTGTTCAACAAGGGCGTGATTCATGCAGAAAATTTGGGTGGTGATATTGGGGTGGCGGGAAACGGCCGTTACTTCATCGCCGCCTTCATCCAAAAAGGGATGGAACTGGCCTCCTGCTGGGGCCGCTTCATCGCCTTTAAGGACAATTAGCCACGGATTGCGCGGATTTTCGCGGATTAGATTTTATGGGCAAATTGCTTTATGAGAGCCTATCGCATGAGGTAATTGGAGCAGCGATGGAGGTTCATCGTACTTTGGGTTACGGTTTTTTAGAGGCCGTTTACGAAAATGCTTTGGCACATGAGTTGGCTCTTCGTAGTGTACAGCTTGAAAGGCAGAAGCAGCTACCAGTTCAGTACAAAGGATTGAACGTTGGGCATTATGTAGCAGACATTGTTGTAGAAGATGTCATCATTCTGGAACTAAAATCATTATCCAAAGGATTGGCAAGAGAACACCATGCTCAAATAATCAACTATCTTGTAGCCACAGGCATTCAAGTCGGTTTATTGTTGAATTTTGGGCAACCATCTTTAGAGTATAAACGTTTCACCAAAACGAAAAATCCGCGCAATCCGCGGCAAAAGAGGAGCTAATAATGTCAAAAACACATACTGTTAGCATGTCGCAGAAGGCGTACCCAGGGGGTTTGCGGTTTTTTGAGTGTCGGGAGTGTGCGTATGCGTTTGCGGCCGAGGTGAACGAGGTGGGTGTTTTGGAATATGCTACCAAAATCACCGTGAATCATGGCGACCTGGAGGCGGCGCATTCTTACTTCTTCATCCCTGATGAGGTGCCAACGCTTAGCATCTCAGCCACGTATTCGCAGGATGATGACGAGATGTAGAAGCAAAATGGCCTGACAGATTTTGCCAATCTGTCAGGCCAAATTATTGTTAGTATGGGGAGCCACCATTGACATAGAGTGGTGTGTCTAGCACACCTACATATTGCAGCAGATCCACCATTGTGAAGTCACCGTATGACCCCAAAACAGGCTTCCAGTTAGGGTATGAGCGCACAAACGAGAGTCGATCTCCCTCTAACAGACCAATAAGCACTTCGGCTACGATACGGCCGCCTACCGGCCCCAACCGTTCACCATATTCACGCACCTGCGCCTCGCGCAAGATGTAGAACCAGAGTGGGGTTTCCTCGGCAAAGCCCAAGTCACGTACGTCATCTAGCTCATCACGGCCAAGTGGTTCTTCACCCATAGCACGGGCAATGGTTTGACCAGACGGCAAGCCATAAGTGCGACCACGCACCAGATTACGCTGCGCCAGTGAGCGAATATCGTTTTTGCCTGTGAAGAAGGGTAGCTCAAACAGAGGGCCAGATAGCACCGTGTTGATGCTGCGGCTGGATTGATGTACCCCATCGCCGGTATCGAACAGGTAGCGCCAATCTACAAAGCGGCGGTCAGCCCGTACGCCAAACCCAGACAAGTCATCGGGGTCATCTTTGCCGATTTCGTTGACATCGAACAGGGGGATTTGAGGACGGCCGTTCGCTTCAAAAACGTCATTCACCTGCAACGCACCGGGCACCTGGGCATGCCCATACCGGTACGCTGCCACGGCAAACTCCACCGGAATGAACGGCTGATGTCGCCAATTGTAAAAGCGACGGCCACTACTATAGCTTTTGCCCGTGTAGATGCTCTCCACCAGATCGTGCCCCACCAAAAGCGGCAAGAACTCGTGCAAAACAATCCACTGATAATGCCAACGCACCAGCCGCTGCGCCTCATCAAAGTCGCGCACATCCCGCAAAACCTGGTTGTGGAACTTTAGGAAAGCAAGGTGTAGCTGGGCAACAACCAAATTTTCATCATTGCGTGGGTCGCCAATGAGCGCCGTGCCAATGCTATTGCGGGGCAAATCGTTGGGAGCGTCATCATCCAAAAGCATGTAAGGCAAGCCGCGAATGGCACGGTACAGGTGTGGCGTGGCGTCAGGATTTGACCCGTAAACGCTGTCCAGTTCCAGCACTGGGGTGCGGAAATTTTGAATCGCTTCCGGGTCGTTGCGCTGTTCCAGGCTCGATGTGGTATCCAGAGTGATGTCGTGGTCAATAAACTGGCCGAGAAAGACAAACCCGGCGGGCATGGCGTCATTTGGTGTATCGTGGGCAGTGCCGGGGTCCATTGGGCCACCAACTGCGCCTAGCTCAATGAGTGCCTCTGGCGGGGGCAAAAAGGGCGGCAATGAGGGGAACAAACGGCCGAATTTGCCTTGATTATAAAATCGAGATTGCGGTGCATTTAAGCCTCGCTGAAACGCACCGCCTCCGTGTCGAGAACGGATATGACTCATAATTTTTCTCCTTTAATTAACAATACAATTTAGTAGATATGTAACAAGCCACCTTTGGTGTTGGCCGTGAGGTCTGGCGTGGCGGGAATCCAGGCGATGGCCATTTCTGCCTCCAGGCGGTAGGTGCCCGGTGCGCCAATTTGGGTGGGTACGGTGATGGCAACTTTTTTGGCATCTGTGTTAATAGCACCATAGGCTGTCCCTATCTTTTGCCGCGCTTTACTGCCAAGTTGGGCTGCGTAGATAGCGGCCTGGTAGTTCAAGGGGGTTTGCTTTTCAAAACTTATTTTTTCCAAATCAAGATAAAGTTGAACGTTGAACGCATTTCCATGCTGAAGCAGGATGTTTGGCGTATTCAACTCAACAGATAAAGGTTGGGAAGCAACGTTGGTTTGAAGGATTGTGTCTGCTTGTTCTGGCTGGGTTGGTGAGGCAACGGCCGTTTTCAACCGATCAGTCTCAACATTCGATACGAATTGCATCGTTAGTTCGTCAACGGTGGTTTGGGGTTCAGCTTTTGCCTTTGGCTTTTGGGTTACGCCAGCCTGCTCGGCAATAAACTGTTTCACCGCTCTGGGTCGCCAACCCGACCACGATTTCTTACTTTCTTCCTGCACATGCACGACGCGGGTGCGCCGTACTGAATTGTCCTTATCCAGCAGCAGCTCCACGGTAAAGGTGGCATACCGCTGGCCGTCGCCATCTGCAACTGAATGTGCCGCCGAGAGCAGCGCATCTGCCTGCCCCAACCAATCCTCTTGCTGAATTCGTTCGGCCGTAAAGCCTGGAAGTAATTCTGCAAGTGTTCGGGGAGAAACGGCCGTTAACTGTGCATACGTATAAATCTCAGCCGCGTGTAAACGTGCCTCTGTTGCTGGTCCAATGCCCTTTATCTGCCGAAAGTCATCTTGTGTTGTGGGGGATGATTTTTGTTTCATTTTGGCCTCCGGTTTGCAAAAATAAAGCCCTGGCAGTGGACTGCCAGGGCCTTCATACCAACACAGTCAGATTAGTGATCTGCCTGCTTTTCGTCGGTGTAGAATTGCAGGATGGGCAGTTCGCAGAAACCAGCCATTGGGCCAGGACGGTCACAGGCATCCAGATAAGTGAGCGCTACCACAGCTTTGTACGGGATGCCGCAGTCGGCATCACGGATGGTGTGTGCAGGCACCTGAATGTCATAGGTGTATTTGCCGTTGCCACAGGGGTCTAGCGGTACACGAATCTCATCCTGGTGCGGCAGCGGGAAGCTGAACTCACGACCACGACCAATGGATTCCATGAACAGCGTCACACACCAGCTACCAGCGATACAGGGAACCAGTGCGCCTTCCAATTTCCAATCTACCCGCACAGACCAGTTCTGATCGGTACGAATAACGTTGTTGGAGGGACGGCCGTTTTCCAGAACCACCGCGTGCATTTCGCCTGCCAATGGTGGATAGGTTGCTACCGTTACTTCAAATGCAGATTTGTTCGTCATGATTAATCTCCTTTTACGACTACAAGTTAATAAAATATAAGGCGCGACCAGTACTGGTATATTGTGAAACAATTCTTAGCCTCTTTTTTTGATTGGGCGTTTGTTTCATCAATGGCCCTATCTTAATGAAGACTGTTCAGGAAAGTTTCGTAGACGGATCATTTATCGGCCAAATTTGAAATGAATTTTTGCCAATATCTAACAAATCTGGGCAGGTTCATTTGAGTGTTCAAAAAAAGTTCAAATTGGTTCGGCTATAAATTTGAGACGGTTTGTTGTTAGTGGTTAGTGTATGGCTACCAGCCACTAGCCACCAACCACTAAATAAAAAAATACCCGGCTGCACAGGTTTGGGGCTGCACAGCCGGGCAAACAAAAAGGAAGAGAAGAGGAGGCGATTTTAGGAGGTCAGCGGTTCTCCGTTGACGATTTGGTTGAACAGTTGGCGGGTGGCTGGCATTGGTTCCACATCTAACTCTTGCGCCAGCAGCTCAACGCAGTGATGGTATTGGCGAATGGCCAGATGGCGCTGGCCTTGATGCAGGTAAGCGCGCATCAGTCGGCGGTGAATATCTTCGCGGCAGCTATCTCCCTGCAAGATTTTTTTGCAAACGGTGACACATTGCGAATACTGCTGGGTCTTCCAATAATGTTGGCTAATACGATCCAGCAGATCCAGATGAGCATGCTTGATGCGTTCGCGGTGTACCAGCGTCCACTCCTCGTAGATATCCTCGGCTAAAAAGTCACCGGCATACAGCTCATCGGCCGTGGCGTAGGCCTGCACGGCCGTTTCCATATCGCCTTCTTTTTCTAGCTGCAAACCGTGGGCGTACTGTTCCTCAAATAGGGCGCTGTCTACCCAAATATCTAGCTCGTCGTTGAAGCTGTAGGTGCCGTCCTGGCAGAGAATGAACTGAAAATCGGAATCATCCTGCTGTAGTGCCTGGCGCAGCAGATAGACGGTTTGGTACATGTTGCGTTTGGCAGCGTCGGGCGTTTCATCCGGCCAAAACTGCTCCATCAGTACATCGTGGCGCACGGGGCGATGTCGGTTCATGATCATATGCTTGAAGATCGATTTGCATTTGTTACCCGACCAGTTGCTGACGAGACGGCCGTTTACAAACACCCGAAACGATCCCAGTAGGTAAACAGCCAGGGACGGCCGTGTGGCAATTTCCTTGGGCTGCGGCCACAGGTTTGGCGCTGGGGGCATGGTGGTGGGCGACGGTTGTTTTGCGACGGCAGTTTGGTTTGCAGATCCATTTGCTTCTTCTGCGGCAGCGGAGTTGATTGTTGTCGTGAGAAACGCAAGCATCTGTTGCTGTAGCTGCTGCTGCCGCTGCAACGATTGCGTCATGGCTTGGCTGTGCAACTCCACTTGCGACTGGTGCTGGGCACACGCCTCGCAAATTTGGATGGCGGCTTCCAGAAGTGCTTCTAAGCGTGCTTCACCGTTAGTAGAAGCGGCCGTTTGGCGATGGCTCAAAATAGCAATCACCTGTTCATAATTATTGGCAATTAAAAACTCAACAGCATTTTGCCAGTCGTTCTTCCAACCAGGCAATGCAGGCGCTGGTGGAATATCTTGCTTTGGCGCAAAAACTGGTTTCACAATTTGCTCCTTTGGAAAACTTCCAATACGTAAACTTTTTATACCCTCATACAAAAGGAACGAATTATGAGCCTGAGCGATACCGGGAACTGTCATATTTTTCTTTCTAAAGGTATTCTTGCACTAAATTTTTTGATTGTCATTCCCGCGAATGCAGGAATCCACGCGGACACAAAAGATGGATACCCGCCTACGCGGGTATGACACCGTCTCTGGAACGAGGAGTGCAATGTTAGGTTATTGTGTTATTCCAAGCGCAAGATTCACCGGCATCATGTTTCAACCTCATAAGACTTCTTTTGAGATTGCCAGCTTGTTTGCTGGAAGATGAACAACACACTTTCACGGCTAGGGGTAACATACATACGACTCATATTGCTCTCCTAAATAAACTAATAAACTTGAGGTGGACAGAAGATAAAAAAGGTGAGCTGCACTGTTTACATAGCAGTTCACCTTCATTAAACGAAACAATTGGATATTTTCAGGCACGCATCCAAAACAACTTTACGGTGGTTCATCTGCGTCGCACTGCTGCTTTAGAAATTGCACCATTTCATCCAGCGTCCGAAACCCATACCGCACCTGCGTAGCAGGGTCTTCCAGCGAAAAGCGAAACACTTTGCTATCGCCACTGCTTGAGCGTTCCTGCCAGAGTTTGAGGATGTAGGTTTGGTAAAAAGGTAACGAATCGAACATTGAGTAAGCTCCCTTGGATATTAGGCAATTTGCCTTATAATTTATGTAAAAGCGGGAGAAACGACTTTATTTATTTTCTCCCACTTTTACGCAGACTATTCCTCTAAAAATATAGGTGGTAAACACAATTTAATCATATTTGGCAATCGCTAATCTATCGTTGATGATGGTTTTTAGGGGCAACCATTCTCAATACCTCTAACGGGTTCCCTGAGTAATCGGGCTGAAAGCAAGCACCACACCATGACGATGTTGAACATTTCTGTACTTGGCAAACTACGCATTCAACAGAATGGTCGTCCGCTGCCGGGGCTGGTGGCGCGCAAGTCGCAAGCGTTGTTGTGTTACCTGGCATTTACCGGACAGCCGCACTCGCGGCAGGCGTTGGCGGGGTTGCTGTGGAGCGAGATGGATGAGGAGAAAGCGCGCCGCAACCTGCGGGTAGCCCTCAGCCGCATGAAAGGGAGTTTGGCAGGCCATCTAATTATTCAGCGAAGAACATTGGCTTTTAACAAGGAACGGCCGTACGCTCTCGACGTCACCCAATTTGAAACCACCCTCAAGCAAAAAGAACTCTCGATTGACGAATTGAAGCAGGCCACCAAGCTGTATCGTGGCTCCTTTTTGGATGATTTTAACGTGCGCGACGCGCCCCTTTTTGAAGAGTGGGTGCGCTTGCAGCAGGAGCATTACCGGCAATTGGCAATGGACGGTTTGTACCGTCTGTCTGCCATGCAAACCGAAGCGCAACAGTTTAACGACGGCATCGAGACATTGAACCGCCTGCTGCTGCTGGAGCCGTGGATGGAAGAAGCGCATCGGCAACTGATGTTGCTGCTGGCGGTAAGCGGCCAGCGCACGGCGGCGCTGGCACAGTACGAAACGTGCGCCGCTCTGCTGGATGAAGAGTTGGGCGTGGAGCCTGCCAGCGAAACCACGGCACTCTACCAAAAAATTCGTGCCGAAGAGCTAGATGATTTGCTGCCTCATTTGACCGTCGTGCCGTCGCCAGCCCCCAAACCGCTGCCACCCCCATTTCAGATGCCGGCAGGCATTCCCCACTTTGTGGGCCGGGCTGCACAGCAGCAGGCTATTGCCCAAACGCTGCAGGATGATGAGACAACGGCCGTTCAAGCCATTGTGGGCATGGGGGGCGTGGGCAAAAGTACGCTGGCAGCCCAAATTGCGGCGCAGCTACAAGGTCATTTTCCAGATGGCGTGCTGTGGGCCAATGCCGCTACCAGCGAACCGATGTCGGTTTTGGAAAGCTGGGCGCAGCTGTATGGCTATGATTTTTCTGCTGTGGGGGATGTGGAAAGCATGGCGGCAGCTTTCCGCAGTGCGCTGGCCGACAAGCGCGTTTTGCTGGTGCTGGATGATGTGAGAAGTGCGGCTCGGATACGGCCGTTGCTCCCCTCCGGCTCCAATTGCCGCGTGTTGCTCACCATGCGCGATCAAGATTTAGCCAGAGTGCTAAATGCCCAGGTGTGGTCTTTGCAAGAGCTGTCTCCGGAAAACGGCCGTTTGCTCTTCCGCCGCATTTTGGGCGAGAAGCGTGTTGAGGCGGAGCCAGATGCTGCCGCCGCCATCTGTGATGAGCTAGCCAATCTGCCCCTGGCTGTGGAGATTACCGCCCAGCGGCTCAAATCCCGCCCCCGCCGCAAGCTGGCAGACCTAGCCCAGCGACTGCGCGATGAAAAGGAGCGGCTCTCGCTACTCACCATCAGCGACCGGGAGGTGCGCGCCTCCTTTGCCCTCAGTTGGGAAACGCTGGACCGCGACTTGAAGCGCGTCTTTGCCCTGCTCGGGCTGTTTGCCGGCCGCTCTTTCGCGGCCGAAGCGGTGGCTCGCATCGCGGAAATGGACGCTTATTTGCTGGAGGACAAGCTGTACGCGCTGGTCGCGCTCTCCTTGCTGCGCGAAGAGGGACAAACGCGCTACCAGCTACATCCCTTGCTGGCCGATTTTGCCCGTGAGCAGTTGGGGGAGGATGTGGAGGAGGAAGTGAACGGCCGTTTCGCCCACTACTACCTCCAATTCGCCCAACAAAACCAAACCGACTACGACGCCCTCCGCCCCGAATGGGATAACCTCATGGCCGCCATGGCAGCCGCCCATACCCACCAGCTTCACCAAACCGTCATTGATTTTGCTGATGCTTTGAATGATGCTTGGTTTGCACGCGGCCGTTACACTCAGGCGCGGATAGGGCATCAGTGGGTATCAGTGGCCACTAAAAAACAGAAAAATGAAATTGCCCAATCAAACAGTTTGCGCCAATTAGGATTAGCCTGTCTAGAACAACGAGATTTTCATGAAGCAACCCAACACCTTTTAGAAAGCAATCAACTCTCTGAAAAAACAAACAATTTAGCTAGCATAGCTCAGAATCATTGTGACCTAGCCCGAATTGCAATTGAACAGTCTGACTATGATCGCGCAAAAAAACATATATTATCCAGCCGCTCTCTAAGGGAAACGCTGGAAGATACAGAGGGGATGGCAGATGTTCTGCATGTTGAAGCTAGAATGCACTATTTCCGTGGCGACTATGAAGAAACCATTCGGTTAGGAACACGAGGACTTTCTATTTTGGAAGCTAATGGCAAAATAGAAAAAGCTATTCGTACCTTGAGCTTATTAGCGACGACATTCACCGTGAAAAATGATTTAAACTTAGCCGAATCTTATGCGAGGCAGGCTCTCCAACTATCTGAGCGCTTTCAAGACAAGGGGGATAGGGCCGTAATTTTTAGTGTTTTAGGGAACATTGCGCGACTTCAGGAACGTCTAGATATTGCCCAACAATATACTGAAACAAGCTTGAGGCTTCTTGAAACAGTTGGCGATTTGGGCTCTCAAGCAATGGTGTTGTATCAGCTGGGTCGAATCCACCTAAAAAAGGATCAGGTTGAGCTAGCCTTGCAAAAAGGATTAAGAAGTATGGAGCTTTGCCAGCTAGCACAATTTAGGTTGCAATTAGCGTGGACATTCACACATTTAGCAGAATGTTTTGAACATATGAACCAGTTCTCATTGGCTCAGGAAAAGTGGCAAGCAGCAAGAGAACTGGCTCAATCATTAAAGCACCCTGTCCTAACAAATTATATTCGGAAACACAGCTAACCAACCCCATCGCCCGGTGGATTAGGTTCAGGCCCTCGCGTCACCCAACCATCGGCATATGCCACATCCGCCCAACCCCAATCCGTATTAGAGGATTTAGGCTTTCGCCGTTTATCTAAAAGTTCAGTGGCTTTGTTATCCTCAATAATCTCATCAAAACCATGAACTTTAACCCACCGAGTAATCCACTTCACCCACCCTATGCTCAGTGACAAGTGATCGTTAATCTGAATATCGGTATCAAAAGAATCAGAATTGACATCTAGGTCAGGACGCATTTGTTCTTTCAAATCATCCGTGAACAAATTTTCACTTTCAACAACAAATTCGCTGAATCGCTCATAAAGTGTAGTCAAATCAACACCCTCTTCAGTTTTTGACCAATTGAACAGTTTCGGTGGCGCAACATTTTCCTTTGTGAAGCTTCGGTCTATAAAATCTAAAACATTTTTAATCATTAAATCCAAGGGCAAGTTTGATTTCAACTCTTCTCCTGGAGCTCGAATATCATCTAAGGTATATCTGCCATTAAATGTTGTAAAAAATGGAGCGTTTTCTCTATCTCTGGCTTCTAGTTTTGTTTTGCGAAAATCATCCCAATAAGTATTGCGGTGGTCTTGCCATAGGTCACCAACTGGTGCAGCCCATTTTTGCCATTTTCTTTGACCTGAATTTGCTAGCACTTTTGTGTAAATATCAGGTCGAACAATCGGCACGGGATCTTCATAGTCAATATACGACTTAGCAAATTCAACTAGCGGATCATCTAATTGTAATTCCTGAAAATTTACAGCCATAACAGGGCCTGCAATTAGGCAACCATAAATATCAGCAAAGATTTCTTCAACCCAATTCCTTAAATATTTTCTAAACTGTAAGTCTTCTTTCTTAAAAGCTTGTTTTAGATCATTTTTCAGATGCGATGAAATAGCTTTGTCATTGAAAGAACCATGACGATAAATATGGTGGGCAGTTTCGTGAGGAATTGCGAGATAATCACGGGGCAATTCAAGAGCAGTAAAAGGCACTCCCACGATAGCCACATTGCTGTAAGGAATCACTCGAACCGAATATGATTTTTGAAAGTATGTTAGAACTTCAGTTTTTTCGATGAAACCTGCTCTAATTGCCGGAAGGAGGGCAATTCGCCCAAGTCTGCTGGCATTTTGCAGGGTTTCCCCCCGCTTTTCGTTGTGATAAGGTGGCAGACGTTGATGCAAAGCCTTCGAAATAAGCTCAAAATCATAAGCAATTTGATCAATAATCGAGCGAAGGACAGAATCTACTGGAAATTCCTCCTTGGGATCATTTAGGTTTGGTCTTTCCAATAATAATCCCGAAAAAAAGTAGTTAAAATGTGACTGACCAAATGCACGAAGGCTTTTAAGTAGGTACCAGATTGTTTGTTTCTCTGGTAGATCATCAGGAACTTTACCCTGTTCAAACAGTTGTATTGATTGTTCAATGTGTGTGTCGAGTGCTTTCCATCTACGAAACCAGGCATTAGACTTATTCATCACAGACCTCCTGTAGTACCTGTTTGCTTTTAATTCTAAACCCACTTTTACAAAATCGTTCTTTAGAAAATGGGACTCTGCCGATTGGCAGAGCCCCCTGCCCCTCCCAAGGGCACTTGGCTCCCTAGCGACTGGAAAACTTACCTATACGATTTGTTGTTTCCAGTGCTTTAATATTGGGTAGTTTACGGCCGCATCATCACTTTATCCCTAATTGCTGATTGTATCTAAAAAAGCGACGTGGAAGTCAGTCTAAAGGCGCCGGGTACGGGTGTTGGTGATCGAACCATTCAAATCTACATCAACCAATTTGACGCTAATGCCGGATTTGAGCGGATATTTTTCGACAATGACACAGCTTGCATTTTTATCACACCATGTCCCTGTATTGGCGTAAATGCGATCTTCTACAAACAAAAAATCTTTGTCTATTTTTTTGTGGTGCGTATGGCCAAAAAGAACCACATTAAAGCCAAAATCGCGGCATAGTTGGTCAGCATGGAACCCTAATTCAAGTTCCCGAATTGCCGTTCGCAAACTCAGCAAACTATGCCCCTGTTGCGTCGGTAAATCTCGATACTGCTTCTTAATTTCGTCAATCGTTTTGATTTGCCCACCAGGCATCATAATCTCTGTCACGTTATTAGCTCGCTCGGCCAATGCTTCAATTAACGATTCGATCATCGTTGCAGACGTTACGGCCGCCTCCAAAACATCATCAAGAGCAAAAACAATATCCGCAAAAGAAAACCCAGCGTGGTTCGATGATGTGTGCAAACGTGAAATATAGTATCCTAGCGGACGGCCGTATGCAGGATCGTTTAGATAATCGGGACGATTAAAAAGGGTGCATAAATGACCATGTTCTGCATGTGTCCGACCCGCCCCCTTATAGGCTGTAATGACTTTTAATCCCGGCACTTCCTTCTCTAACAATGATTTGGGCAGAGTGTAATCGTGATTTCCATGAACAAAAAAAACTTTTATGCCCAAATTTATTGCCTTCCTAAGCCGCTCAAGCTCCTTTGGATTTGCTGCTAGAATTTCATTAAAAGTTGGGGGTTCCTCGTCTGCCGGACAAACCCAATTATCAAACAGATCGCCTAAAAGAATCAAATCTTTTACCTGTTTCGACTTTACTAAAACTTGGTTGTCTAAAAAGCTAAGGAATCGGTTACGATGATTGTTGGAATCGTACCAAGCTTTCTTTGAATCGTACAACCTTTGTGAAGAGAGATGAACATCACTGACGAAAATTCTTTGATAACGCGACATTCTACATTACCTCCTATTCTTACTTTTGAATCACGAATGGGCTAAGAACCTAGATAAAGGGACTCTGCAATTGACACAGAGTCCCTTCTACCCTCCCAGGGCACTAGGCTCGCCCCAGAAACTGAGAATGACCTATAAAACGCTTGTTTTGTGCAATCCGGTACGCTGACAGAGTCAGTGTATATGTTTATCGTTACTCTATCGTTGATCTCTAGAGGTTGTGCCTATTCGGCGGCGTTAGGAACATGCACGCCAGCAAATACCAGGATGTCTTGCAGTGTAGCAATCAAACCGTTCTCACCTTCTGCAACACGAACGCCCGTAACATTTCCATTGGCGTCTTTTTCAACGGCAGGATGGCAACAGTTATTGAAAAAGCTGTTAGGATCCTGCTTGATGAGGTTGATGATTGTTTCGCTGACAATGCGACTGCCCAATTCACCCAGACGATTTCCATCTTGCTGTACGGCCGCTTCGCGCAAAATGTAATACCAAAGCGGTGTCCGATAATCAACCCAACTCTCATTCAGGGACGTAGCTTTGCAATCATCCTCAACATCACCGCAATCAAGAATTTGGTTAGGCTGTAAGGGGAATATCCCAAAGGCGTCACACATTGCTTGCCCGATGGGAATTGAAAGGTTATAGCCTCTTACCAAATTGCTCCGCGCTAGATGTTTAAGAATAGGGCCTGTTCTGCCTAAACTAAACAGGCCACGCGCTATTTTCGCATCGATCTTCCGTGCTTTTTGTGCATCAGCGCCAACAAATTTGTTCCAATCGATGACCCATTCTGAGATTAATTGATGAGAACCATCGGGGTCAACCTGCTCAAAGTTATCAGGTTTATTCCCGGTTTCTAACAGATCCAACAACTCCAAATTCCCAGTAAGATTATTGAGTTCGTACGATGACCGTATCATGGAATGACCAAACCGGAAAGCCGCCACCGAAAACTCAAGCGGCATAAAAGAGCCAGCTCGGCCAACAGAAGCACCAATGAAACGCGGCCCATTCAGCAGTGTGTCTTCCACAATGTTTGGGTCACAAACGTTTTTTAGGTAATCATGGATAACAACATGCTGATAAGCCCAGCTTGCAAGCTGCCGTGCCTGAATATATCCTTCTGGATTGGTTCCGGGCAGAGTGTCGTAAATGGCATTGTAAAACTTGATGAATGCAGTTTGAAGCTGACTGATCATCACGTTTTCGTCATTACGTGCATCTGCAATAATCGCTGGGTAAGAAATGTTGCCTTCTGCATTAACCCTTTTGCCACGCGGTAAATCAAAATGATTGCCATCTTCATTTTCATACACGTGCATTCTTAGCGCGTCATCAAATAGAATCTGAGATTGGGTTTTGGCTCCAGCCACAAGCGCGGGTCCATCCCCAAACACGCTATCCAAGTCCAACGTAGGGCGACGGCCGTTCCGCAAATTGCTCACCACCTCATCAGGATTCAGCGGCAAAACGGAAGCCCCATTACCAATGGCCGTCACTGAACCATCACGATCTGTTCTAGCGGTTAGATCATGATCAATAAACTGACCAAAATAAGTGAAAATGGCTGGAATCGTCGAATCCAAATCTTCTGCCGGAAGTTCATCTGGATTCCCTGGATCTCCCATACAATCAGCGAGATGCTTCAAAATTTCCCACGTTGCTTCAGAGGTTGGTAACAAACAAGCTTCCGAGCGAGCCGCTTCGGGGAAGAAGTAATCAAAAGGCGTTGAAAAAAGAACCTCATCTTCCTCTACCAAGCCTTCAAGATGACTAACTTTACTGAACATAATACTCTCCTTTTTAGATACCCCAACCAATTTGGATGGTGATACAAATTTCAAATTGGGACTGGAAAACTGGATATTGCTAACACTTTAGAGCGTTATCGTTACTTTACCGCTAATTTCCATGCCAAAATTTAACTGGCTGGATAAAATAGGATGAAGTTTTTGAGACGGCACTTTTCAAAGATGTAAATTCAGCATATTGTTATCTCGATTATTTGGTTATCGCTTGAATCTGTATTTGTTTGTAGTGTAGTGGCTAATCGTTTGCTCTACCGTTTGCAGCAAATCAGGTAATAGAGGTAATTTTTATATTTCTTACTATTTGGAGGCTCCCATGGCTGGTACACAATTCTTTGGCGAACGAATTAAGCGAAACGAAGACCCACGCCTGCTTACCGGGCAGGCACTGTTCACCGACGATGTGAACCTGCCCGACATGCTCCACGCCGCTTTTTATCGCAGCCCGTACGCACACGGCCGTATCCTCAGCATAGACACCTCCATGGCCCAAGAAATGGAGGGCGTGGTTGCCGTGTACACTGCCAATGATTTGGGCGATTACTGGCAACCGGGACCGCTGCTCGTGCCGCCGCCCCCTGTCAAAGACATCGTGTTTAACCAGCGCACCCAGGTGCCGCTGGCCAAAGACAAAGTGCGCTTTGTGGGCGAACCGATTGTGATGGTCGTCGCCGAAAGCCGCTACATTGCCGAAGACGCCACTGACCTCATTTTTGTGGACGTTGAACGGCTGCCCGCCGTGGTGGATTTGGCTGCTGCGCTAGAGCCAGACTCTGCGCTGGTACACGAAGACGTCGGCAACAACATCTCTGCCCATGTGGTGCAAGAAAAAGGCAGCTACCAAGCGGCAAAGGCTAAGGCCGATCACATCATCCAGCGCGAGCTTGAGTACGATCACGGCATCGCAGCCGCGATGGAAAATCGGGGCGTGGTCGCCCAGTGGGACCGCCGCGCTCAGCGGCTGACGATGTGGGACACCACCCAGGCTCCCGTCTTTGTTCGCAACGGCATGGCCGCGCTGCTTGGCCTCTCGGAAAATCAGGTGCGGGTAATTGCTCCCTTCATCGGCGGGGGTTTTGGCCCCAAAATCATGATGTTTTACCAAGAAGAGGTGCTGGTACCCTGGGCGGCGATGAAGCTGGATCGCCCGGTGAAGTGGATCGAGGATCGTGCCGAAAACTTTGTAGCCACCACGCACGAACGCAACCAGACCCACACCGTTGAAGCCGCTTTTAGCAAAGACGGCCGTATCCTCGGCATCCACGACGTTTTCCTACATGACCAGGGCGCCTACGCTCCCTACGGCCTCACTGTGGCACTGAACAGCCAGTGCACTCTGCTGGGGCCATATGATATTGAGAACTATTATTCGGAATTTACGGCCGTTTTCACCAACAAAACCATCGTCACCCCCTACCGTGGTGCGGGGCGGCAGCACGGCGTCTTTGTGGTGGAGCGCCTGCTAGACATTGCCGCCCGCGAGTTGGGCATTGATAAAGCCGAAATCCGCCGCCGCAACTTCATCCCGCCAGACAAATTCCCCTACAACAACGAAATCATCTACCAAGATTTTGGGCCGCTCAAATACGACAGCGGCAACTACGAACCCGTGTTAGACAAAGCGTTAAAAATCGTTGGCTACGACGACTTTTACCAAAACATCCAGCCGCAGGCCCGTGCCGAAGGACGGCAGTTGGGTTTGGGATTGGTTGCGTATGTAGAAGGGACTGGCATCGGGCCATATGAAGGGGCGCGCGTGCAGGTGACCAGCAGTGGCCGCGTCAGCGTCGCCACCGGTATTGGCACGCAGGGGCAAGGGCATTACACCAGCTTTGCCCAAATTGTGGCCGACCAGGTTGGCGTAAACGTGTCTGACGTGGATTTGGTGACGGGCGACACCGACCAGTTCCACTGGGGTGCAGGCACCTTTGCCAGCCGCGGTGCGGTGGTCGCCGGCAGTGCCATCAACGAAGCCGCCCGCGACGTACGCCAAAAAATCCTCAAGCTGGCCAGCGACCTGCTGGAAGTGGCTGAAGAAGATTTAGAGCTAGGAGATGGCAAAGTGCAGGTCAAAGGCGTGCCGGATCGCGCCATTCCGCTAGGGGAACTGGCGCAACAGGCCAATCCGATGCGCGGCGCAGTCAAGCCCGGCACCGAGCCAGGCTTGGAAGCGACCAACTATTTCGGGCCAGAGTACGGCGCTACTGCCAGCGGCGTCCACGCCATGATTGTGGAGGTTGATCCCGAAACGATGGACGTGGAAATTTTGCGCTACGTGGTGGTGCATGACTGCGGCGAGGTGATCAACCCGCTCATTTTAGATGGGCAAATTCAGGGAGGCGTGGCCCAGGGTATCGGCAACGCATTTTATGAGCAAATTATCTACAACGAGCAGGGGCAGCTCCTGACTGGCTCCTTCATGGATTATTTGCTGCCCACCTCGCTAGACGTGCCAAATGTGGAAATTGACCATGAAACCACCCCTTCGCCGCTGAATCCGCTGGGCATCAAAGGGGCAGGTGAAGCTGGGGCTATTCCCACCGCACCGCTCTTTGCCCAGGCGGTGGAAGATGCGCTCAACAACCAAATCGAAATCCGCGAAATCCCCCTCAGCCCCAGTAAGCTGTGGGAGCTGATGCAGTAGTTAGCAAGCACCACAAACTACTTTGGAGCTGGTCATGAAGGTGGCCAGCTTTTTTTACGGCCGTTTCCTTCAACGCACTACATCACACATTTGTTACCCTAAATTGGCATGGGCTATCTAGCCGAACCGACGTATGATGGGCGGCTATGTCTAAAAATCAGGAACACCCATCAGAAGTCACCCTAAACCTTGCCGAAATTACGGAGAATGTGCCGGAAACGGCCGTTTCCCCCAAAACCGACCCCCTCGTTCAAAAATCGCCCATCTTTTACGGCTGGATCATTTTTGCCGTGGGCACGATTGGCCTCACCATGACCAGCCCCGGCCAAACCTACGCCGTCTCCATCTTTATTGAGCATTTCATTACCGACCTGAACCTAAGCCGCTCCTTGGTCAGCACTCTATACACCGTTGGTACACTCACGGGAAGTTTTGCCCTCCCCTTCATCGGGCGGCAAATCGATCAGCGCGGACATCGCCTGATGGTGCTGCTCATCTCCGTGGGTTTTGGTCTTGCCTGCATCTACATGGGATTTGTGCAAAACGCTATCATGCTGGGTCTTGGCTTTGTGGCTATTCGCATGTTGGGGCAAGGCAGCCTCTCCGTGGTGAGCCAAAACGTCATCAACCAATGGTGGGTGCAGCGGCGCGGCATGATTATGGGCTTGGCTGGTCTGCTTTTTGCCCTTTTGGGCTTGGGGCTGTTCCCCAATTTAATAAATTGGCTCATTCCCATTTACAGTTGGCGCACCACCTACATGATTTTGGGCGGCATCCTGTTGCTGTTTATGGCGCCGTTGGGGGCAATTTTCTTCCGAGAACGGCCAGAGGTGTATGGCTTGCAGCCTGATGGCCTGACTGAATCTGTAAAAGATAGTTTGGTGGAAACGGCCGTTCCCATCATCACGCCCAGCGACGAAAATTGGACAGTCAGCGAAGTCATACGCACGGGCGCATTCTGGAACATTTCGCTGGGCATTGCCTCCATTGCCATGCTGTCTACCGGCTTGTTCTTCCACATGATCAGCATCTTCGATGACAACCAGCTATCCGCCTCGGTAGCCGCTTCTGTTTACGTGCCAATTGCCGTCACCACCGCCCTGATAAACCTCGTGGGCGGCTATCTGATGGATCGCGTGGCGCCCCGTTTCTTGTTGGCGACTGCGCTTCTACTCCAAGCCATTTGCCTGGTGATGGCTCCCTATTTGTCTAGCATAGAAATTGCCTTTTTGTACGGCATGGTGCTGGGTGCCACCAGCGGCCTGTCTCGCATCGTCGGCAGTGTTATCTGGGCTAGCTATTTCGGCCGGCGTCATCTGGGAAGCATTACAGGCCTGGCCACTCCCATTGGCGTTGCAGGCACGGCTTTTGGTCCACTTATCTTTGGCGTTGGGCGCGATCTGATGGGGACTTACAATACAGTGCTATTTGCTTCCGCCATCGTGCCGTTCTTACTTGGCATTGCAGCTCTCTTCCTCACAAAGCCTAAAAAATAGAGGCTCATCTATGCCTTTATGTGACAGTCACTTCGGAAGTGACTGTCACATTGATACGTAAATTACTTTCCCGCTTTTCCACAAAATAGCGTGGTATTTCCTTAAAATCCCCCTCATTTCGTCCCTCAAATCCTCTCATGACAGCTTTTGGCAGTGTTTCGACTGTATATTTCGGGGCTGTGGCGGCCAAACGCATCTTGCTGGCAAACGACCGTCCCTCACAATAGACACTAACACGCAAGGAGAGAAAATTGGGCAATAAATCATCACGACTACCTGGATTTTATAAACGGCCGTTAGCCGAACGTGTACAGATCATTGCCGATTGGGCGGGGCTAGATAGCAACGAAGCGGCCGTCCTCAACGAACAAGGGCTAACCAACGAACTGGCCGACAAAATGATTGAAAACACGCTAGGCACCTTCGCCCTGCCGCTGGGTGTGGCCGCCAACTTTAAGATCAACGGCCGTGACTATCTCATCCCGATGGCCGTGGAAGAACCTAGCGTGGTGGCCGCCGTGAGCAACGCTGCCAAGAAGATTCGCGCCGGCGGTGGTTTCCGCACCAGTGCCACCGACCCCGTGATGATTGGCCAAATTCAGGTCCTCGACATTCCCGACATGAACGCCGCCATTGTCGCCATTGAGGCCAACAAAGCTAGCTTGCTAGAAACGGCCAACTGCTGCGACAAGGTGATTGTGAGCCTGGGTGGAGGGGCGCAGAATATTGTGGCACGGCCGTTTCCCAACACCCCCGTCGGCCCCATGCTCATCATCCACCTGTACTTTGATACGCGTGATGCGATGGGCGCCAACGCCATCAACACCGCCCTGGAATCACTTGCGCCAAAGATCGCCGAACTGACAAACGGCCGTACCAGCCTACGCATCCTCTCAAATTTGGCCGACCAGCGCACCGCCACCGCCCGCTGCACCATCCCCGCCGACCAGCTAGCCACCAAAGAGTATAGTGGCCAGGAAGTGGCCAAACTGATCGAAGAGGCCAACGCCTTTGCCATCGTCGATCCGTACCGGGCAGCCACCCACAACAAAGGCATCATGAACGGCATTGATGCCGTCTGCATCGCCACAGGTAACGATTGGCGGGCGGTTGAGGCTGGAGCGCATGCTTTTGCCGCGCGGGACGGCCGTTACCAATCCCTCACTGACTGGCACGTAGATGAAAATGGCGATCTGTACGGCGAAATCACCCTGCCGATGGCTGTGGGCATGGTGGGCGGGGCCACCAAAGTACATCCCACCGCCCGCGTCGCCATGAAAATTTTAGATGTGAAATCCGCGCCAGAGCTGGCTCAGGTAATGGCCGCCGTCGGACTGGCCCAAAATTTAGCCGCCATCAACGCGCTGGCCACCGTGGGCATCCAAAAAGGGCATATGGCTCTGCACGCCCGGCAGGTGGCTATGGCCGCTGGCGCACCCGAAGAACTTATCCAACAAGTGGCCGATCAGCTCGTCGCCGAACGACGCATTCATGTGGATCGCGCCAAAGAAATTATTGCCAGTAATCAGTTACCAATAGGTCAGTAATCAATCTGAAAACTGACCTACTGAACGCTGACTCACTGAATACTGAAACAGGGGAAACAATGAGCGAATACAAACCTCAAGATGGATTGATGAAACCAGATCGCCCAGTGGGCATCGTGGGTTACGGGGCATATGTGCCCCGGTACCGACTACCTGCCAGCGAGGTCTCCAAGATGTGGACCAACGGCACAGGCGGCACGCCTATCGTGGAAAAAGCGGTCAATGGACTGGATGAAGACGTGATCACCATGTCAATCGAAGCAGCCCGAAATGCACTCATGCGTGGCCGTATCAACCCGCAGGAGATTCGCGCCGTCTGGGTGGGCAGCGAGAGTCATCCGTATGCCGTCAAGCCCAGCAGCACTATCGTCGCTGAAGCGATTGGCGCCGTGCCAAACACAATGGCAGGCGACTGGGAGTTTGCCTGCAAAGCGGGTACCGAAGCGATGCAGGCAGCCATTGGCTTTGTCGGCTCGGGCATGGCACGTTATGCCTTCAGCATTGGTATGGACACCGCCCAGGGTCGCCCCGGTGATGCGCTAGAATACACGGCGGCGGCTGGCGGAGCGGCCGTTCTGCTGGGGCCTGGCGATGAATCAGTTGCCATCATTAACGGCTCCTACTCCTTTGTGACAGATACGCCAGACTTTTGGCGGCGCGCTCACGCTGAATATCCCTCCCACGGCGATCGCTTTACGGGCGAACCCGCCTACTTCAAGCACGTCACGGGTGCGGCCGAAATGCTGATGGAATCACTTGGCACAATCTCTGCCGATTACGATTGGGCGGTGTTCCATCAGCCCAATGCCAAATTCCCGCAGCGCGTGGGCAAAAGCCTCGGCTTCACGCCAGAGCAAATCAAGCCAGGTCTGCTCAGTCCGCGCATCGGCAACACTTACTCTGGCAGCACCATGATTGGCCTCACCGCCATTTTGGACATCGCCCAACCGGGCGACCGCATTTTGATGGTGAGCTACGGCTCTGGCGCTGGCTCCGATGCCTTCGACATCGAAGTGACCGAAAAACTACCAGAAGCGCAAAATCGCGCCACCACCACCGAAGGCTACATTAGCCGCCGCACGGAAATTAGTTACGCCACGTATACCCGGTACCGAGATAAATTGAAACTGAACTAAAACTAACCTCCCGGAGGTTTTGAGAAAACTATGAACGACGTATCAATCATTGGCCTGGGTCAAACCGAAGTAAAAGAGATGTGGAGCACCTCCATTCGCCATTTGGCATGGTACGCCATCGAGGCAGCTCTGGACGATGCCCACGTAAGCAAAGTAGATGCTCTGTTTGTGGGCAACATGGCTGCTGGCCAGCTAAGCAACCAGATGCACCTAGGTGCACTCATCGCTGATTTCGCGGGGATGCGTGGCATTGAAGCAGTGACGGTGGAAGCAGCTGATGCTTCTGGCGGCGCGGCCTTGCGTCAGGCTGTCTTGGCCGTGAAAAGTGGCCTGGTTGAAACGGCGCTGGTTGTCGGCGTGGAAAAGATGACGGATCAGGTAGGGAGTCCGGTTACGGCCGTTCTCTCCAGCACCCTCGACGCCGATTATGAAGCGATTCATGGACTGACCGTGGCTGGCATGGGAGCGTTGCTTATGCGTCGCTACATGCACGAATACGGTCTCAAGGTAGAAGATTTTGCTAACTTCAGCGTCAATGCCCACGCCAACGGGTCAAACAATCCGCTGGCAATGTTCCGCAATCGGCTCAAGGCTGAACGTTTTGCCAACGCGCCTCAGGTCGCCACACCGGTTAGCTTGTTTGACGCAGCACCCAGCGGCGACGGCTCAGCGGCAGTGATCATCACTAGTCACGAACGGGCGCAAGATATGATGCCACAGCCAATCCGCATTGTTGGTTCCGCCCTGGCTACCGATACGCTAGCCCTGCACGACCGCAAAAATATGTTACACCTACGGGCTGCCGAAATCAGTGCCAAAAAAGCCATGGAAGCGGCGGGCGTTAGCCACGACGACATTGATCTGTTTGAGCTGCACGATTCGTTTACCGTCATGGCTGCCCTGTCGCTAGAAGCAACGGGCTTTGCCGCACCGGGCGAAGGGTGGCGGTTGGCGCGGGATGAGGAGATTGGTAAGAACGGCCGTATTCCCATCAGCACGTTTGGCGGACTTAAAGCGCGGGGCAATCCGGGCGGCGCAACAGGCATGTACCAGATTGTGGAAGTGGCCCGCCAACTGCGCGGTCAGGCAGGCGATAACCAAATTGCAGACGCCAAAGTTGGCATGGCGCAAAATTTAGGGGGTAGTGGGGCAACGGCCGTTACGCACATTCTTAGTAATCGGTAAACGGTAATCGGTGAACAACCGACCACTGATTACCGTCTTTTGATAGCTTTTGACAGTCTTTTTACCGTGACTGACAGTGAATGAGAGGGGTTTTAGCCATAATAGGTTGTGATGAAAGGCGCAAACGGCCGTTCGCAAAACCTGATAACGTATTTAGGGAGACAACATAATGGAAGTTTCACGCCATTGGCGATTACAAGAACAGCGATATAAATTAGTAGGCGAAACCTGCGATACCTGCGGCGTCAAGCTATTTCCGCCGCGCGACGTCTGCCTGGAATGCAAGGCACCCGCTTATGAACTGTACACCTTCACCGGTCTCGGTGAAATCTACTCATTCACCACCATTTACGACCCCCCAGCAGGCTTTGAGCACAATGCCCCTTACACCGTTGCCCTCGTCAAACTAGAGGAAGGCCCCATTGTCACCGCCCAGCTTACCGACATGGACGAAAGCAAACTGAGCATTGGGATGCCTGTAGAAATGGTTACGCGAAAGCTGCGTACCGACGGCGAAGAAGGAATGATTGTGTACGGCTATAAATTCCGTCCAGCCATGCTAGCCAACTAACAACCAACAAACTTGACCAGATATTTGTAGGCTGGCTTCACAAAGAAGCCAGCCTTTTTCTTTGGAACGGCAAACTAAGCAAGGAGACTTGTAACTTACCCCTGATGTAATTTGTCCGAGCGTCTCTCTTGGTTGGGAGCTTGAGTTGTGTGTAAACTATAGTCACTTCCTGCTGCTTGGAGAACATTGATGCTGTCGTTTTCGTTACTTGGACAAACTGTTGTACTAAAAAATGGGGAGCCTGTAAGCAAGTTTCGCAGCCAAAAAGAGGCTGCCCTGCTCATCTATTTGGCCCACACCGGGCAAACCCACCAACGCGAATTTATTGCTGAACTGCTCTGGGAAAGCAGCTCCACAAAACAAGCGCTAACCAACTTACGCACTGCCCTCTCTCGTCTGCGAAAGCAAGTGGACGCTGCGTTGGTGATTACCCGCAAAACATTAGCTTTAGCGCCAGAAAGCCAACAGCAGGTTGATTCTGTCAAATTATTGCAAATGGTGGCATCTATCGAGCAGATTGACACCGTCGAAAAAGCCACCACCCTGCAGAAAGCACTGGACACCTATCAGGGCGCGTTCCTGGCAGATTTTCACCTAACTGGTTCACAAAATTTTGCAGAATGGGTTACGACAACGCGTGAGCAGATTCGCAGGCAGGTGATGACGGCCTATGACAAGCTGGGGCGGTACGCGCTGGCTGCGGATGACGCAGGGTATGGCATTGCCCTTGCCCGTCGCTGGCTACAGGTAGATGCGCTCAATGAGTCAACCCACACACTCCTGATTCGGCTGCAAATTGAACAGGGGAATGTGCGAGAAGCGATGGCGCAATACGCTCACGCGGCTAACCTGCTAAAAACTGAGTTAGACATTGAACCGTCCGCCGAAATGACGGCGTTGATTAAGAAAGCACGGCCACGGCCGGCTACCACAAAACGTGAACCAACCCTCATCCGCCACAACTTGCCACCCGCTTACGACCAGTTTTTTGGCCGCCAGACCGCCCAACAAGAGATTCATACCCGCCTAGACCAGCCGTGGTGTCGGCTCGTCACCATTATGGGGCAAGGCGGCGTGGGCAAAACGCGCCTGGCCACCACCATCGCCCGCAGCCGCCGCAGCCAATATCCCGATGGGGTGTGGCTGGTTGAGCTGGAAAACATTGACGCAGATGATAATGATTTGGCAGAAACGATTGCGGTCGAAATTGCCACCATTCTTGACCTGCGGCTGACGGGGTCAGCTACACCGGTTGAACAACTGCTGAACCATCTGCAACACAAACAGATGCTGCTGGTGCTGGACAATTTTGAGCATTTGCTGGCTGGCGCGCAAATTGTGCTAGATATTGTGCAGCGGTGCGAAAAGGTGCAGATGATTGTCACCTCGCGGGAAGCATTGCGGATACGTGCCGAGTGGACGATTGCGCTAACGGGGTTGAGCTACCCCACCAGCGACGCGGATGCTCTGTCTTCCGAGGCGGTGGAACTGTTTGTAGCGCGGCGGGCGCAGCAGCAACGGGGGGCGGTTGCGGCGGATGAGCTAACGGCCGTTCGCAACATCTGTCGCCTAGTGGAAGGATTACCGCTAGCAATTGAACTGGCCGCCGCCCTCACTCGCCACGCCACGCCCCAGACCATTGCCAACCGCTTGCAGGATGGCTTTGATGCGCTAAAAACGTCGTTGCGAGACGTGCCGCAGCGTCATCAGGAGCTGCACGTTGTTTTTGAGATGTCGTGGCGTACGCTGACCCCGGAGCTGCAAACACAACTGGCGCGACTGTCAATTTTCAGGGGCGGGTTTACGGAAACGGCCGTTGCCCACATCACCCAAGCCAGCACCCATCACCTCACCGCCCTCATAGAAAAGTCATTGCTCACCTATCATGCAGAATCAGAGCGATACACCCTCCATCCGGTCATTCGCGCATATGCGGCTGAGAAGCGAGGCTTTGCCGACCCCACCCCACACAAACACGCTCATTACTACCTCACCCTGTTGGCGCAACAGACCAAACCGTTACAGAAAAACGAGCCGCAAACCTCCATCCGCCTGCTCGAACCAGACATTGAGAATGCGCGCCAAGCCTGGCAAACGGCACTGTCCGCACACAATGCCGAATTGCTCCATAACGCCCTCACCTCGCTCTCCATTTACTACCAACTGCGCGGCTTGGCGCATGAAGGGGAAACCGTCATGCAAGAGACCATGAGCGCGGCAAAAACATGGGAGGCAGAAGCTGTGGGGTTGGCAGCCCGTGCCGGGCTGGAGCGGGCGCGGTTCCAAAATCGGCTGGGGCAATATCGGCCGGCAATGCAGACAATTAAAGCGACGTTGAAGTCGGCTAACCAATGTAATGATCGCTGGGCAGAGGGGATGGGGCATATGTGGTGGGGCGAATCGCTGTGGCGGCTAGGGGAATACAACGCGGCCAAAGAGAAGCTCACCCATGCCCTCGACATCGGCCACGCTCTCGATGCCACCCTGATTATTGGCTGGGGCCATCACCAACTGGGCATTGTCCACGACATCCAAAGCCGCTTCGATACCGCCCACGACCATCTTGAAAAAGCGTGTACCGCATGGCGGGGAATAGATAATCTCCAAGCCTTAAGCGGCAGTCTCAACAGCATTGGTCTTGTTTGCTACCATCAGGGTGACTTAACGGCTGCTCAACAGGCAATGGAGAAAGCCCTTGCAATTTGTGATCAATTAGATGATCGTCATCGTCAATCGCTTTTGGTTAACAACCTTAGCATGATATTACTTGAGCAAGGTGACTACGAAGGCGCACAATATTATTTACAACTTGGTCATGAATTGGCAACCATTAGCGGCAATTTAACAGTTCAGGGAGAAATTTACATTAATCTCGGTAGAAATTATCTGCTACGGGGTGAACCTGATTTAGCAGGCGAAAGTTTAGAGAGAGGGTTGCAGATCGCGAAGTCGGTAGGGAATCGTACTTTGATGGCAACGGCAATGTTCGTTCTAGCAGAGGTAAAAAGTGGACAAGGAAACCTGGAACGAGCAGAATCTTTATATGATCAAACCTTAAAGATTGCCCGACAAGACAACCTACAAGGTGTTGAATGTGAAACCTTGATTAGCATGGCAGAACTTTTTGGCATGATTGACGCAGAACGGGCAAAGCAATACATTGTGCAAGCTGTTAAGTTAGCAGAAGGCATCCAAAACCTGCAGTTGCTTGAACAAGCTAAGACCATTGCTTACAATTTGAGTGCGTCGGCAAATTTAAACGACAAGAACCTGCCTACATGACAGGTTCTTGCGAAAAATCTGTGCGATTTTGCTGCTATCCACCACTGTGCGAACCACACGTCAAGCAAGCGTAAGTGATGGCAGGTTGCCAAGTAACAAGAAAGGGTACGATGGCGGCCAAGATGAGGGTTTTCCATTTGTTGATACGTTTCATGATTTGGTCTCCTATACTGTGTGTTTTGGCGATTCCCTGTGAACCGCTCTGTTGACCACACCTTAGGAAGACCACGCACCCATAGCGCACCCAAGTGAATAATTAATTGTGAAGTTTGAATTGAGAATTGTGAATGAGCTGCTCCGTTCACAATTCACAATTTGTTATGATGAGTAGAAAGCTGCAAATAAAAATCCTCGGATCGTTGCAGGTGAAGGTGGGGGAAGAAACGGCCGTTTTCCGCACAGACGCCCTTCGTGTATTACTCTCCACCCTCGCCGCGCATCAAGGCCAGCCCCAACGCCGCGACACGTTGGCTGGCTTGCTCTCCCCTGATCGTCCCAATAAAGAAGCACTCACTTATTTGCGAAACCGCCTCACGCGCTTGCGGAAGACGATTGGTGACGATACGGCGTCGCCGCCTTACCTAGCTATTGACCGCAAACAGATCACTCTCCGCACGGGCGACGACATCTCCGTTGACGTTGTGCAGTTTGAACAATGTTTGGCGACAGTAGAAACGCATCCGCATAGGCAGTTAGCGGGTTGTCCGACCTGTTTGGGGCTGTTGGAAACGGCCGTCTCCCTCATCCGTGGTGAGCTTTTGGCCGGCCTCAACTTCCCCAGCGAGACGTGGGAGGCATGGCTAACCGCCCAGCGGGGGCACATTCACCAACGGGCTTTGGAGGCAATGAGTTTGCTGCGGGACGCACGAATGCAGCTTGGGGAGTGGACGGCCGTTCTGGACATTGCCCAACGCCAACTACAGCTAGAACCGTGGCTGGAGCCTACCCACCGCGCCCTCATGCAAGCCCACGCCCTCCTCGGCGACCGTAATGCCGCTTTGGCCCAGTTTGAACAGTGCCAAACGGTGTTGTGGGATGAGTTAGGCATCGAGCCGGAGGAAGAAACCATCACACTTTGGGAATCAATTCAGGCTGGAGAGCTGGATTTATCCCTCATCATTCCTAATTCATCCCTCCCCAACAATTTACCACTGCCACCAGGCCAATTTTTTGGCCGCGAAGCAGAGCAAACGCAGCTACTCCAGCGGCTAGTTGATCCCAACTACCGCCTTATCACGCTGGTTGGCACAGCTGGCATTGGCAAGACGCGCCTCGCCATCGAGGTGGGACGGCAGGTGAAAACGAGTTTCCCGGATGGGGTCTGGTTTGTGCCGCTGGAGGCAGTTCAGGAGGGCGCAGAGCAAATTAAAATTGCCGTTGGGGAAGCAGTGGATCTGGCGCAGGATGACAAGCAACTCACTGGCGAGCAGGTGCTGGCCATTTTGCGCGACAAGCAGATGCTGCTGATTTTTGATAACAGCGAAGTGACGCTTGACAATCTTGTCTTCATTCCCGAATGGCTGCGGCGCGCGCCAAACATTGCCATTTTGGCCACCTCGCGGGAGCCGCTCAACTTTCAGGCGGAATCGGTCATCTTTTTGGATGGACTCCCAATTGGCGAAGTTGACATGAGCGCAGCGGAAGCGATGTTTGCAGAACGGGGACAAACTGCGCGGGCAGATTTTGCGGTAACGGCCGTAAACCTGCCCCAAGTGCGCCACATCTGTGAATTAGTCGGTGGCTCGCCGTTGGGGATTGCGCTGGCGGCGGCGTGGGTGCGGCGGCGGTCGCTGCCGCAGATCATCGAAGGCATCGGCCAGTCGCTGGACTTCCTCAGCACGCGCCTGCGCGATGTGGATCCGCGCCATCGCAGCGTGCGAGCGGTGTTTGAGACGTCGTGGCAGCTACTTTCGGCAGAGGAACAGGCGGTGCTAGCCACTTTGTCTGTGTTTCCGGAGACTTTTACGGCCGTTTCTGCCGCAAAAGTCTCCGGAGCCACCCTGCTAGACCTCGACCTGCTGTGTGAAAAATCGCTGCTGCAACAGCAGCACGAACCGGAACGCTACGAAATGCACAGCCTCCTACGCCAGTTCGCCACTGACAAATTGGCAAACCGCAAACCAAAAGTTAACCGCGCCTTTGTTGACCATTTTTATCAATTTGCCTCCGACCACCGGGATGATTATGCTGCGCTGCAACCGGAATGGCGCAATTTTTCGGCAGGTATCGCCAAAGCCCACACGCTTGCAGCGTGGCAAACCATCCTCGATTTTGTGCAAGTGCTAGACGAGCCGTGGTTCCGCCAGATTCGCTTTCAGGATATGCGGGAAGGGCTGGCATTGGCTTTGGAGGCAGCAACACTTTTGCAAAATCAGCCTGCCCTGGCGTGGACACTGCTGCGCCTGGGTGAGATTGAAACGGAGCTAAATGATTACGCGACAGCGGAAGCACATTTAGCCGAGGGGCTGCAACTTTTCATGCGGTTGGAGGATAGTTTGGGAATCGCCCAGGGGAGGTATTTGTACGGCCGTATCAACATGGAGCAAGCAAAGGATAATCAAGCCATCGAGCTTTGCACAAATTCCATGCACATTTTCGAAGAGCAAGAAGATTGGTTAGGTGTGGCAAAAAATCTAAACTTGCTGGCACTTTGTCACATCAAAAAACATCGAGATTTTCAAACAGCCCAAGCATTTTTGGAAAAATCTGTCACGCTACAGCAAACAATGCCCCCCACTTCAAATTATATAGAAACGCTACGCCATTTGGCTCGTGTAAAGAGCGTGATGAAGGAATTTGATGCTGCAGAGGATTATCTTTCCGAAGCAGCTCACATTGCACACCAACACAAAAATGTGGGCGAGTATGCGGCCACATTGTATGAGCGAGTTATATTGTGCAAAAAACAAGGTCAACATCATGAAGCATTGAAATTTGGCTATGAATCGCTGGACAACCTCAAAAAATTAGGCAGCCTCCGGCTGGAGGCGATGCTTAAAACACAGCTTGGTCTTTTGCATCAAGCAGAGCAAAATTTTGAACAAGCCATGGACTTGCTTAAAGATGGGTTGCAAATTTTTTCTGAATTGGGCGATATTTTTGAGCAGGCGCATTCCCATTTTTATTTACATAAACTGCACGCCGCCGTGAATAACACCAAACAAAGCCAAAATGCGTGGCAGCAAGCGTACAATCTAAACCTTAAATTGAAAGACCCGCGCCTAACCGAGCGGCTAAATGAAAGTGCTTCACCTCATTGATTACCAATAACTGGCAACCGTTCTTAGTCATGATCGCCAATCACGACTGGCCCTTTCTTTTGCCATTCTTTAACCAGTAAATGGATGTCTGTCCCATCTTCGGGGTCTATTTTGTCCAGTTTAGATGGCTCTAAGCCTTCAAAGCCAGGCATTGTTTTGATTTGCTTTAGTTCAGTGGCGCAATCGGTTAAGTTACTTACATTTGTTGAACTCCACAGTTTGAAGTCGGCGGGGGTATCTGCCAGCAAAAGTCTGGTAAAGACGCGAATGATTTTCTGAATTTCGTCTGGAACCTGCGTGATGTCACCAGTTACTTGCCGACCAGCTCTTTTCTGATTACCTTGCCATGTAGCAACGATGTCTTGGGCAGCTAAATTGAACTGGTATTTGTCAGCGTTGATTTTATTTAGTTGAAGCAAGATTTCTTTGAGGATGTACGGTCGTAACGCCCCAGTTGGATGCTCCCCGTCTTCTTTTTTATTTGCTTTTTCCGTTCGCGCCACCAGAATTGATAGCAAGCTTAAAGCCACCAGAGGTCCTGCTACAATGCAGCTGCAAATATCAGAGAAGATTTCCTCACACCATTTCCGATGGCGTTCGTTTACTAAAGGTAATTTCTCGGCAACAACCTCAAAGTCAGAAAGAGGTTCATCGCTTGGCTTTGGCGTCAGAGGTTCTTGGGCAAACTCATCCTTAATTATTTGATCAACATCGGCACTGGCTGTGCCGATAGTGGCACGTTGGTACACGTAATGGCCAATCTCATGTGGAATGGCCAACAGCTCAAACGGCGGCGGCGTTTCGTCATTTTCCAAATCTTGCAACACTTGGTCGTAGCGAATGCCGATGAGCAGAACATCATCGCAGTAAGGCACGCTACGGATGTGGGTTTCTTGGCTGAAGAAGGTGATGGGCGTGATGTCTGATTTGCTTGGCAGCAACTGTTGAAAAGGCATCAGCGCCATAAGAGCAAGCATGTCGGTGATTTGTAGGGCGCTGGCTTGCATACTGGGTTGATACTTTCCATCGTCATCCACCTCATGCACCCGCTGCACAATCGCCCGCTGTACAATTTCAATATCCCCCGAAATGTACTGGAAGCTTTTCCTAATATCAGCAATTCCATCGTTCCCCACGCTTCTATCATTCACTTGTTCAAGCGCACGAGCCACACTCTTTTGGAGCCGGTTATTAACGAACTTCTTCTGATTTAGGCTCAGCGTACGCAAATTAAAAAGCTGGGTCTCCTCAAATTCAAACCTTACCTTCCCATGAAGATCGTCTGAATTCAGACTCCCCTCGCGCTCTGGCTCGTCTGCTTGAGATTGTTCTCCTGACAAACCTAAAACACTCTTCCCAAACGATACTAATGGGTCTCGGAGAATCTCTATCTTTTTCATCGATTTTTTGAAGTTGGTAGGCAGCTTATCATTGGTTGCATTTACTGCCAGCAAACCTTTGTCTAACAGCTTGCCGAATTCCATGATGGTGGAACCTTTGATTAGCAGAATTACGCGCAGCAGCTTGAGATTAGAATCAATGGATTTGGTGAAGCTGGCCAGGCGACCTGTCCACAATTTTTTCTCGTAGAAGTTGTACTTTCCATTTTTGCTCATCTCCTGTCTCCTTAGGGGTGTTGTTTTGGGCTGGTGGCAAGATTATAGCTTCCAGTTGAAAGAGGCGCATATGGGGGAAACGGCCGTTGGAAGCGTTTTGGAAGCGGTAGATATGTATGCTGAGTTTGTTTATGCGAAACCGTATTCATAAACCAAAATTCTGAGCCAAATAAGGAGGTCGACGACAAAGATGAAATGGAATGATCTAACTTCAAACAAGCCTTTTATCACTAACCTTGACAAGCTTGTGAAGGTAAAAATTGATGAGGATAAAGAGTTGAGTGGAAGATATGCCGTTTGGCAGCCTACTGATGATAAAAGACATGCTATTGTCGAAGTAAGTAGCGATTTGTCTTATCTGATAAATAAGTACAAAGTGAATCCGACCATGGTTTTTAGAGTTAATTCATCAAAGTGAAGTAAGCGAAATGTCTCATATTCCCTTAGATAATCTGCTTGCTGCTTTAAGCATATCCATTCACCGAGCGAATGAAATATTAAAAGAGAGTTCTATTGATGAGTTCAGTAAGTACTTTGATGAAACCCACGATGAGGAGGGTCAGGTAAGCAGTTATACACCTACCTCTATTCCCCTTAAGGTGCCCGCAGGAGACGGTTCTCACAAAGTAATAGATGTTCCAATTGTTGCCCTCCTCCACCATCATGCAATGGCTCTAGAAAATGTGAAAGTGGAGATCAACCTCAAAACGGTATATTGGGAAGAAGAAAATGAGATGCTGGCAGTTAGGGTTGGTCCTTTGGATCAAGAAGAAAATCAACCCTCCGGAATAAGTGCTTCATTTGTGCTTGATTTTAAGCTGAACGAAACACCCGAAGGAAAGTCTCGAACATACGATAACTTCATAAAACATCTATAAATCTTTATTTCAAAACAAGAGGTGCAAAATTATGGCAAGCAAAAAGATCACTAAAGATTTCGTTGGATTACCGATAGAAAAGCTAATCGCCGGTCCTATGATAGCCTCTGCACATGCTCAGGCAGAGCTTTGCAAAATTTATCTCGAATATATATTTGAATTAGCGTTTGGTGAAGAAGATCCCGGTGATAGTACTAAAACACAAACTGTTACCTTCAACCTGGAAAGACCTGTAACAAATTCAACAACAGGTGATGTATCTACTGAAACAGTAAAGATTGAAGCACCTGTCATTTCGCTGGTTCCGGTTCCGGCATTTCTGATGCAAAAAACCCAGGTGAATTTCTCGATGGAGGTCAAAAAACAAACTGCTGAAAAAGATACTGAAGATAAAACTGGTAAATTAAAAATTGGGGGCAGCTTTTTTGGATTCGGGGCTAATATTTCGGGGACTATTTCGACCACAAGAGAAAATACGAGGAGTACAGACAAATCAGCCAAATACGATATTTCTGCACTAGCGGGACAGCAACCTCCTTCTGAAGGCATGGCGAAGTTGACACAGTTATTTGCCAGCTCTATGGAACCAATTAAAACTTCTACGGATGGATAGTAAGTAGTTCAGGAATATTGCAAACACAGCTATACAAGAGAATTTATGATGCCATACTCACAAATTGGAATCCCTCTATCAACCTTACAATTTAATAATGAAACTGGCCAGTTTGGACCACCAATTCCGCAAATTGGAGAGCCTGTTCCACCTAGCATCGAACAATATCCATTTATTCCACAGCTCGGAGAGCCCATTTCACCCGATTTTGAGTTCAATGATCATTCATGGCTAAGCCAAATTTCTCCAAGACCTCTAACACCACCTCGGCCACCTAGCGCTGGGACGGCATCATCAGGGATACCCCCGTCAGAGTCATCCAGTTTTGTGTCATCCGGTCTTGCACCGTCCTCCGCTGGGTCAGAAGCCGTAGAAGCATCGCAACAGCTTCCAGGGTGGCAAAACGCCCCTTTAGAATTGGAATCAATCGCTACAGAGGTTGGGTCGAGCGCTGGGGACATAGGGAATCTGGCGGAACTAGAGGAGTTACTTCCTCTAGCTGCTGCCTTGTAGACTTTTCTGAACAATATTTCGATCATGAGTAGGAAACGGTCAAGGGACCTCAAATAAAGGATCCAAATGGAGAAATGATGACAGATAGTGAACCAACCAGCCAAAAATTAAACGACTTTAGTAATTTGATAGCTCGCAATCTAAAAGTGGATGAGCTGCGTGAATTGATTCACCCCTTTGAGGTAAAGTATGAAGAGTTGCATGGGGATACGAAGGCAGAAAAAATGCTGCATTTCGTAATGGAACTGTACCATACAGAGGAAATGTCAATGTTGGAGGGGCTTATTGACTGGTTAAAAAAGTATCATTCAAATCACGATTGGCCTTCTCACAACTCGCTGTTGAATGATCCCACTGTGTCTGTAAAAGAACAACCACCTGCCAGTGCAAAGTACACACACGAACAAACCGGTCTGGAAATGATTCACATCCCGGCAGGAAAATTTCTGTATGGTGACGACAGCAATGATAATGCTGCCAAGCAAGAAATAGTGAAACTCAAAGAGTATTGGATCTCCAAGACACCTGTGACAAATAAGCATTACAAAAAGTTCAAGAAAACCCATTCTTATCCAGAAGATAAAGCCAACCATCCGGTCGTTTTGGTTTCCTGGCATAATGCCCAAGCTTTTGCTAAATGGGCAGGAATGGAGCTACCCACTGAACAAGAATGGGAAAAGGCCGCCTCTTGGGATTCAGATCAAAATGAGAAACTGCGTTATCCTTGGGGTAATGATTGGGATAAAGAAAACTGTAACACCGAAGAGAGTGGCATAAGGTCAACTACGCCAGTTAACCAATACGCTGGAAAAGGAGATAGCCCTTACGGCTGCCTCGACATGGTCGGCAACGTCTGGAATTGGACGAGTAGCTGGTTAGACAATAGTAAAACCCGGCAGTTGGTACGGGGGGGGTCATGGGGTCTCGATCAATACAGCGCACTTGCAGCGCATCGCAACCACGACACGCCTAACTACCGCAATCTATTTATAGGATTTCGGGTGGTATCGCGTCAGTCACCATCGAGTTAAGGAAAACGGGTTGAGAGAGGACAGAGAACTGTCCTGGCTACAATAACTTATCCCCCGAGCAAAACGACGACTTCTGAAAACGGCCGTTTCCCCGATCAGCCCGGAACCTGCATAGCAATCTGTCGTCTTTGGCTGAAACGGCCGTTTTCCACATCCCCTCCTCCAATTTTTTCCTTCCACCCACGTATCGTTTACAATTACTCATCTTTTAAAATCTGAGCCTATAACCATTATATTGGAGGGAGTTTTCATGCAAAAACCATTAGTAATCACCGCAACTGGTGACGACCGCGTTGGCATTGTAGATGACGTCACCAAAATCATTTTGGCGCATCATGGCAATGTAGATGCCAGCCGCATGGCTCGCCTGGGTGGGGTATTTGCCATGCTGATGCTCGTTTCCGTTGCAGAAGACCATCTCAACGAGTTACAAACTGCCCTAGACGGGCTTCGCAATCAGGGATTTGATCTGACCATTCGCGCCACGCAACGCGGCATCTCCCAAAAATTTAGAGGGTGGCATCGCTTTCAAATCAATGTCCGTGGTGCTGACCATGAAGGCATTATCCACGAAATCACACACCACCTAGCCCAGCAGGGTGTGAGTGTGGAAACGATAGATACCGGCACCGAAGATGCGCCCTTTGGCGGAACAAAGCTATTCGTCATGGATGCCACAGTGTTTGCCCCACCGAACTCATCTATTGAGAGTCTACAGGAAGAGCTGGATGCCGTTGGGAATGAACTGAACGTAGATATTGAGGTTGAGCCACTCGATAGTTGACCCTTTTTGACCTCACTCACGCAGATCAATCTGATGAATGTTGTACAGTTCAGACTCCTGCGTTGAGTCTACGCCAAAATTCAACACTTCTGGGCGAGCGGCTGCCACCCTCAAGCGCAAAAATAGGGGTAAGATCGGCAACTGTTCAGCAAAAATGCGTTGTGCTTCTGCATGGCCATCTCGGTAAGCGGCCGTTCCTGGAATACTCCGTATTGCTTGTAGACAGGCGTCATCAAATGCCTCATTTGTAAAGCCTGAATTATTTTGCCCAGTCCAATCATTTACCGCTGCTGGAATCTGGCTGGATAAGAAATATTGGCACGGCGGCTGTACGCCCGTGCTCCAGGCAAATTCGCTCAAGTCAAACCGTCGCCCAAACAGGGGGCCATTCGGTCCTGGCGCATATAAATCCCCAGAAAGAAAATAGCTTAACTGAACTTCGATGCCACAGGCCAATAAATCTTCTTTAAAATATTGAACCAGTTGGTTACGCATATCATTTTCCAGGGTAGTAATCAGCGTGGGTGAAAACGGTGTCTCAGTTGAGGGCGCTTCACGGATGCCATCGCCATTGTTGTCTAGAAAACCAGCTTCATCTAAGAGTGCACTGGCCGCAATGAGATCATGCGGCCATTCAGTAAGTCCATTAGCAAATAGTGGATGGCTGTTTGGAATGTACACATGCACCACCTCAGAACGGCCGAATAAAATATCATCTACCATTCGCTGCCGGTTGGTACACATAGCAATTGCCTGGCGCACCCGCACATCTTCATACCAATCTGGGCGTGTAACCGCATGAGCCGGTTCCGGGTTAATCCCAAAATCAATATGCTCCCAAACCGTCCCCGTCTGAAAGTACGGCACCAGCAGCCCATTGCTTTCTGCTTCTAACAAAAAAGGCGTGTGCTCACTGCCAAGCGCATCCTGCGTACCAATATCACATTCGCCACTTAGTAGCTGGGAAATCAATTGATTGGTTTCCGGGATAAATTTGTAGGTGAGGCTATCCAGGTGGGGCAAGCCTTCCTGATAGTAAAAGGGGTTGGGTACCAACTGAATTTGTTCTCCAGGAATCCATTCTTTAATGGCAAACGGGCCATCCCCAACAGGCAGACGGCGAGAAGCTTCTGTAACAAGCAATTCCGCAGCAGATAGTTCGCCCCAAATATGTTCCGGCAATGGTTGCCAAAAATTAGTAAAGTAGGTCGTGTCATAAAAACCAGGAACGCCCACCCAGCGTGTGGTCAAATTATCTGTTGCCACGTAACTAGCCGTGCGATTGATCGTGAACTTAGATTGTGGCGTGTTTGGATCGGCCACTAAATTGTAGCTGTACACTGAATCGTGGGCGGTGACTGGCATACCGTCGCTCCAGCGACGTTCTTTCATGGTGAAATCCACAATCAGTTGCTCCATTTCAATTGGCACACCGTCGAACATCGTCACTTCACCGTTGCTATTGGTTAGCGCAATCCCAGGCTCCACAATGACCAGATTCCCATCGGCCGCCACGGCAATATCTCCACTGTTCACTTCTATTGGCACAATTCTAGCATCTCCGTCTACCAAACTTGGTATTTTTTCCAAACCTTGTGCCTGGTAATCAAAAGACAAGGTGGTGATATTGTTTTCAAAGATGGCGTGCTGAACGGCCGTTGCTGCCAGAGTCGTGCTGCCATGCGGGTATAGGGAATCAGGCTCCTGACTCATGCAAACAACCAGCGCTTTGGGTTCGGTTGCAGGTACTGAGGTGGGTACGGCCGTAGGCACTTCAGCAATCGCTGTCACCACAATTTCGGTCACGATAGGCGTGGCTTCTTCTTCAATAGGTGGCGTTGGGGTTTGTGTCGCTGGTTCTTCTGGTGTGGTGCAAGCTATTAACAGAATGAAACAAAGCGCCACAAATGAGGGGACAGCTGCCCTTTTTTTTGCTTTTTGCATGGCAAAACCTTTCCTTTGCAGGTTATTTTACCCCCTATTGTAGGACGACCGTATCCAGAAAGAAAATTCTACGCCAAAATCAGCATCCAGCAGAAAAGGTCCTTCTATAAAATTGTGCGCCTTTCGCGTGAATTAAATCTGATTGGGGTTAATGTTGGCCGCTTGCAACACGGCCAGCACGGGGGGGGCATTCAAAAAGCATTGGCGCAGCCGCTCATCTTGCAGCGGTTCGGCCGTTTGGCGAATAAATTCAGCAGCGATATTCAAATGAACGGCCGCAATCTGCTCATTGTCAGTCACATGGCTCATGGCAGCGTGCAATTTCCAGAGAATACCTCGGTCAACGGCCGTTTGCGCTGCCAGCATTGCCAAATTCAGTTCATTCAAAGCTTCTGCTTGGCGACCCTGATGGAACAGCAATTCACCGTGGGCAAACGCCGCCAACGCCCGATAGCGGTCAGCATTCAACATTTCTGCAACGTGGGTCAGCGCCAACACAACTTGCACCGCCAACATATCATCCTCATGCTGCAAATAAGCCCGCGCCAACTGGTACAGCGTCAGCGCCTCGTGCTCCCGGTTGCCATGCTCCCGCGCCCCTTGCAGTGCAGCCTGCAAGTAAACCAGACCTTGATCGTACTGGCCAGATTCCACCAAATCTATGCCCAAATTTCGCTTTATTTCAGGGACAAGCAGTTTTGCCCCTGCCTCCGTGGCCAACTTCAGCGCATTTTGATGATGTTCATACGCTTTTTCCACATCGTACAAAGCCTGATGGCACTCACCAATATCATTCACTGCCTGAGCCACACGCCAACGGTCATTCACCGATTCCAGCAGCAGGTATGCTTCCCGATGCGCCGACAGCGCTTGCTGGTATTCGCCACGCGCCTGCCGCGTGCGTCCCAGGCTGGTTAGCACACGACCCTGCTCCCGCGTTTCGCCCCCCTGCCGGAAAATAGCCAATGCCTGCGTTAGCTGGCGCAATGCACGCTCCGTGTTCCCCTGGCGGCGATCCAGAATGCCTAAACCACGCCGTGCTCGACCAACTACCAGCAAATTTTCAGTAGAGGTGCCCTCCTGCAAAGCTGCCTTATACAAAGCAGCAGCCGCATCATATTCGCCGCGAAAATCGGCTAGCTCTCCTAACCGCACCCGTGCCCGTGCTTTTTGGCCAATGTTATCACTGGTCGTTAGCGACTCATTGTAATCTTTTTCAGCTGCCTTAAACTCGCCAATCAGCCAAAAACAAAGCCCGCGATATTCAAATACGCGGGCTCGGAACAAAGCAGGGAGGCGGTCGAACTCAAGCGCTTCCGAAAAATATTGAATCGCCTTGAGAAATTGTTGCTCGCTGGAGGCTTTGCGGCCTTCACGAAAGGCGGTTGCAGCAGCAGCCGAAACACCAGCCAGACTAAATTGACCAGAAGAGATGGTATCGGACATGAGCATATGATACCCCGGTGGCTGATTTTGACAATGAAGGTTACGTGAAACGTCTTTGGTGACCCGTAATCGGTAATCAGTGTTCGGTAAACCGTTTACCGATGACCGATTACGGATTACCGCTCGCCTCAGCGAGCAGCGCAGCAATGATCTTCCGGTCAGTGACGGCAAAGGCGTAGTTGTGGAGATCGGCAAGGGTGACCCAAGTGTGGTCGGCAACGCCGAGGTGCTGCGGACTGCCAGACAGATGGTGGGCGTGGAAGGCGTGGAGCGTGATGCGGAAGTGAGTATAGGCGTGCTTGATTTTGGTCACAAACTCTCCCACTTCAATCTGCATGGCCAGCTCTTCTTCAATTTCGCGCACCAGCGCCTGCGGCAAGGTTTCGCCATCTTCCTGCTTGCCACCGGGGAACTCCCATAAACCACCCAACAGGCCATCGAACGGCCGTTGCGCGATCAAAAACTTACTCTCAGGCTTACCCACAACCGCGTCTTTTGCCCAAATAATCCCAGCGACCACATCATAGTGGGGCGTGCGCTTGCGCGGCGGGCGGACGGGACGCTCTAGCTGAGTGCCGCGCTGCCGCGCTAAACAGTGCGCCGAAAGTGGGCAGAGCAGGCACATCGGCTTGGCAGATAGGCAAATTTTTTGTCCCAGTTCCATGAGTGCCTGGTTGAAGTCGCCGGGGCGGTCTGCGGGCACAAGCTGCTCCGCCAGTTGCCAGAGGCTGTTTTTGGTGGCGGTTTGGGTCACATCGTCGGGCAAATCGGTGAGGCGGCTGAGGACGCGGATGACGTTGCCGTCTAGCACGGGCGCTGGCTCATTGAAGGCAATCGAGGCGATGGCTCCGGCAGTGTAGCGGCCAATCCCTTTGAGCTTCATCAGGTCGGCGGCGGTTTGGGGGAGACGACCGTTCCACTCCTGAACCACCGTTTGAGCTGCCGCGTGCAAATTGCGCGCGCGACTATAGTAGCCTAGCCCCTCCCACAGCTTCAAAACGTCATCCAGCGACGCTTCGGCCAATGCTTGCACCGTAGGAAATCGTTCCAGCCATCGCTCAAAGTAGGGAATAACGGTGGCGATTTGGGTCTGCTGCAGCATAATTTCCGACACCCAAATGGCGTATGGGTCTTTGCTGCGTCGCCAGGGCAGGTCGGCATGGCCAGCATCCCACCAATCGAGCAAAGCGCCTTGAATCTGTTTTGGGTTTTCCATAGCTTGAAAAGTTAGAAAATCTGTTGATAAAAATGCTGGTTCTAGCTCATCTAGTTAAAATTATGCTTTTTGGTATTGGATAACCGGATGGTGTGTCTTTTGGATTTCGTCCAGATTGGCGGCGATGAGTTCTCCGCGCTGGTAGAGGTATTCAACGTGTGCGCCAGTTTCTTCCAGCGCTAGCAGCACATGGTAACTTTGCACATTGCCAAAGAGGTCGCGGCTGATGTCGGCCAGCGATTTTGGCTCGTTGCAAATCTCCAGGATTTTGTTGAGACGGTCATCGTGGGCGGTTTTGATGGCCTGGATACGGCCGTACACATCTTCCATCGGTTTTTCATGTCCACCCAACGCCAGCCGGACGTTCGGCACATTCTCAATTTTGGTCAGCGAATCAAGATAGTGACCTAGCCCCATGTTGTTAGTGATGCTCTCTGGAGCCTGGTGGGGCGTGGTGCGGCTGAGGACGTGATCGGCCGTTAGCAGCACATCATCCACTAACAGGCACACCTGCCCTGGACAATGCCCCGGTACGTGAAACACCTCGATGACCCCCACCGTCGGCGTGCCTTCTTCCAGTAAAAATTGCACTGGCGTAGATTGATAATATTGCTTGCCAAACAGATACACCTGCATCAACGCTTCGCGCCGCTCCTCAGAAACGCCCGCTCCTTCCAAAAAAGTATCCAGGCGGCTGGAGGCAAAGATGGCGCGTTCTTCGTGATTAGAAAGAACGCGACGCTCCAGTACATGCACACCCACGGGTGCCGCCGTGAACTGCCGAACAAAAGGCAACCCGCCAAAATGATCAATGTGGCCATGAGTGATGAGGATATGGGTGACAGCTTCCAGGCTGATGGCTTCGTTGAACTGTTGGGATACGGCCGTAACCCCCGCCAGCAGTTGGTCATTTGCCTGGGCAAAGCCAGAGCCGCAATCCACCAAAATCAGTGAATCGCCGTCGCTAATCAAATAAATATTGTTCACCAAGCTAGGGAACGACTGCACGGGAAAGGAGTAAATAATGCGCCCCGCCCCGGTTGTAAATTTTTGTGGCTGCTTCATGGGAGGATTTTATTGTGTAATTGGGTAATTGGGTAATTGGGTAATTGAGAGCTTATGTTCTCAGGTACTCAGGTTTTCAGGATAACACTTGAAAGCCTGAACACTTATTGCTCTCACCTGTAGAGATTGCGTTAAAAAATGGGGAGGGAGCGTAAATTTATGGGTTTTTGGCGGCGAGACGGCCGTTTCTGTGCCACAATCTACTTAAAAAGTGCCAGTCACGGTGCAGAACGATCCGCAGTTACCAGAACTGTCGCACCGTGACTGGCACTTAGGACATTAACTATGAAACGAAACTTTTTTTTACTAAGCGCATTTTTCATTTTGATACTGGAATTGCAAAGTGGAAAAAACGTGGAGGCTGGGGGAGAAACGGCCGTCTACCTCCCTCTCATCATAGACAGCACAGACCCACCCACCCCCGAACCCATGGCCGAATTTCGTGGCGTTTGGGTCAGCCGCTTCGACTGGACTAGCTACGGCCAGCCCGCCGACCCCGCCAAAATTGACGAAATTGTGCAAAACGTGGCCTCTGCTGGCTTTAACGCTATCTTCTTCCAGGTGCGCGGCATTGCCGACGCCTACTACCAATCTAACCTGGAACCGTGGGCCGACCGCGTCAGCGGCGTCTACGGCCAAGCACCAGACCCGCTGTGGGATCCACTAGCCACAATGATCGAAAAAGCGCATGCGGCAGGCTTGCAGGTACACGCCTACATCAACGTCTACCCAGTTTGGAACGGCGGCAGCTTTTGCGACACGCCGCCTGATGCGGAGGTGACGCCTACGCCACTCTACCACCAACTGCTCAACGAACACGGCAGCACAGACGACAAGCCCCACGGCCTACAATGGACCACCGATGATGAAGTTTACTGTGGTGCCTACATGCGCGGCACGCCCGCCTCCATCTTTTTAGATGACCATCTCATCGCTGTGGGGAAAGATTTGGTAACACGCTATGATATTGACGGATTGCATCTGGATCACATTCGCTACGGCGGTAGCAACACGTCTTGCGATCCAGTCAGCGAAGCACGATATGGTACGGACTGCTTTAGCGATGATGGCTATGCACAGTGGCAGCGCGATCAAGTCAGCGGCACGGTACGACGTTTTTACGAAGAGGTAGTGTCGCTCAAAGAAGGTCTTTGGCTTTCTGCAGCCGTTTGGCCAATACATGAGCTAGACCCCACCTGGGGCTTCCCCGGCTCGCCACAGCAGGGCAATGTTCATTATTATCAAGATTCCAAAGCGTGGCTGACCAGCGGCACCATTGACAGCATCTCGCCGATGATTTACCCCGGCAGCAGCTACAACGACTGCAACGCTGAAGGCAATTACGAGGAAGACCCCGATCCAACTTCGAATGATTATTGGATTCGTTCCCGCTGGCAGACGCTGGTAGAAGATTTTCAGATGGAGAGGAACGGCCGTTTCATCATTCCCGGCATCGGTGGTGGTTACTGCTCCTTTGCCGAAATCGAGGCCCGCATCCAAATGGCTCGTGACGCAGGCACGGCGGGGCATTCGCTATTTTCTTACAGCGGTTTATTGGCAAACGATTACTTTGATGATTTGGCAAACGGCCCTTATGCGGAAACGGCCGTTGTGCCAACCATCACTTGGCATCCCTAATAAATCTTACTCTTCGCCAATGATGGCGTCGTAGACGGCTTGTAGCTCTTCATCAGAGTAGTAGTGGATGATAACGCGCCCCTTGCTTTTGCCGCTGGTTTCGATGTTGACTTTCGTCCCCAGGCTGTCCTGAAATTGGGATTGCAGTGCTTCTAGCTCAACCGGCAAGCCAGAGCGTGGCTTTTTTGCTCTGGGCTTTTTGGCAGAGAGCAACGTGGTGACGCGTGCTTCTACCTGGCGCACACTGAGGTTGAACTTGATGATGTCATTCATGACGTTGGTTTGCATGGTGGCGTTGGGCAGGGGCAATAATGCCCGTCCGTGAGCGCCGCTAATACGGCCGTCTGCCACTGCCTGCTGAATATTGTCGGGCAAGCCCAACAATCGAATCAAATTGGTGACAGTGGTGCGCCCCCTGCCCATGCGCTGTGCAATCTGCTCATGGGTAAAGCCAAAATCTTCGGCAAGCTGCTGGTAAGCATACGCCTCTTCCAGCGGATTGAGATCAGCCCGCTGCACATTTTCAATGATGGCCAATTCCAGCATCTCTTGCGGGGTGGCTTCTTTAACAACCACTGGAACTTCTTGTAACCCTGCCAATTGGCAAGCCCGCCAGCGACGCTCCCCAGCGATGAGCGTGTAGCCACCATTGGCTGCCGTGACAATGAGTGGCTGGATGAGGCCATGTTCCAGAATGGAGTCAGCTAATTCTTGCAGCTTTTGCTCATCCATGACACTGCGGGGTTGGTGGGGGTTAGGAGATACGGCCGTTACTGGCACCATCTTTACACCACCTTCCTCAGCCGGAGCATTATGGTCGCTGGGGATGAGTGCTCCCAGGCCGCGACCTAGTCCGCGTTTTTTGCTCATGCCGCCACCCCCTGCGCCGTTGATTTCGCCGTCATGTCTCCCTTCACTAGCTCGGCGGCCAGCACTTTGTAGGCCACTGCTCCGGGAGAGTTTGGCGCATATAAATTGATTGGCTGGCCAAAGCTGGGTGCTTCGCTCAGGCGCACGTTGCGCGGCACGATGGTACGGAACACTTTGCCAGGAAAGTAAGTACGCACCTCTTCTACCACCTGGCGGCTGAGGTTGGTGCGGCTGTCGTACATGGTCATAATAAGTCCGCGTATGGCTAAATTGGGATTGAGGTATTTTTGCACCAGTTCGATAGTTTGCGTGAGTTGCGTAAGTCCTTCTAAAGCCAGATATTCACACTGAACAGGGATGATAATGCCATCTTTGGCAGCGGTGAGGGCATTTACGGTGAGCATGGAGAGGCTGGGTGGGCAATCTATGAGGATGTAATCGTAACGGCCGTCTATCTTTGCCAGCGCGTTCCGTAAACGGTACTCTCGCCCGATGGCATTAACCAGTTCCACTTCGGCACCAGCCAGGGCAGGATGTGCAGGCAGCAAGTCCAACTGGTACTCTTTGTGCTGAATGCGGATATCATCGAGTACGGCCGTTTCCAGCAAAAGGTCATACGTAGAGCTTTCCAGTTCGTACTTGTCGAAACCCAAACCAGAGGTGGCATTGGCCTGCGGATCCATATCCACCATCAGCACACGGCGTCCACTGGAGGCCAAATAAGCGCACAAATTGATCACGCTGGTGGTTTTACCCACGCCCCCTTTTTGATTGGCAATTGCGTAAATTTTTGTTGTCATCAATGAATTACCCAATTACCCAGTTACCAATTACCCAATTACAAAATGTCGTAATTGAGCAATTAAGTAATTGAGTAATTTTTCTCGTGTTGCAACGATTGAATCAAATCAATTTTGGCATCGAGGCCAATTTTTGTGACGGATTGCGCGGCAATGAAGTTAGCAAATTCGGCTGCTTGCCACGGGTTACGGCCGTTGCGAGCAAATTGAACCAAAAAAGCAGCCGCAAAAATGTCGCCTGCGCCCGTTGGTTCTACCTGGGTCACCCGCGGAGCAGGAATTTGGCGCGTTTCATCTTCGGCAAAAACGGTGCAGCCACGCAAATTTTCCGTCATGATCAGCAGCTTAGAAAGCCGCCGGTAGCGAGGCAGCATCTCATCATTCAGCAAATCTTCCTCGCTCAAAATCACCACATCGGCCAAGGGCAAATATTGCTCTGCCTCCGGCCATTCGGTAGCGTACACACGGCCGTCTACTGTCCAGCGGCGCAGCCAACCCTGCGGCGTCAGCCCGATGATGCTGTGGGGAAAGTGGCGCATGAAGGCCGGAGCAACCTCGTTGGTTAGCGGGCCAAGATGCACAACCGCAGGCTGCCGCCAGGCTAGCGGCAAATGTTCCGGGCGAATCTTGTCGGCGACGGTGTAGAGCATTTGCGTACGGCCGTCTTCCCCGTAAATATTCTCAAAGGTGCTGGTATTAGCAGCAGGAACAACCTCCACAGCCAGCGGTGCTAGCTGCTTCAGCCCTTCATACTCTGGTTCGCAGCTTGTGAGAACGGCCGTTTGGCAACCCAAAGCATCTGCCGCACGCCCAGAATAGGCCACCGTACCGCCAACAAAATCACCTGCCGGCGTCACATCTCTTGTGATATGCCCAATAACCAAATAACCCATCTGTTTCACAGGGGCGATTCTAACATAGCGTCGGATGATGGGCGAGTATGGAGCTGTTGTCGTGCCGTGCAAGAAGCGCAATTCAGAAGGGTTCTCAGACCTTTTTCAATAAAGGTCTCATGTGCTAGAAGCGCAAAAAATATATGCTGGGCTTGCATGCAAAAAAGTACTGTTTCCAGGCTCTTGTGAACTTCATGAAGAGGGACACCCCTGGGCGCGCCTGACACCTGAGCCTCCACCCTAATCTTTGGAGGTATCGGAATGTCTTTAAAAACAAAGTTGGCCCATTTGGTCGTTGCAGCGGGTTTGATGTTGGGATTTTTAGCCGCACCAACGGCACCACCCTCAACAAACGGTGATTGCTCTTCTCAAACATCTTCCTGCGGTGGTTCGTTGCCGGACTAACAAATAAAGAAATGCGCTGAACGGCCGTTACCTTTGGGCAAGCCGTTCAGCACATTTTGCTCTCTCCTCCATAAACTTTTCGGTCAGACTATTGGCCCAGGGATGGTTTGGAAAGTTTTTCAGTAGCGCCATCGCTTCATCATAACTGTCTACGGCCGCTTCCCACGCTTCATCCTTCATATAAGCTTCAGCGATAGTACCGACTGTATTTCCTTTTTGAATATCATCATTGGCCTGTTGCCAGAAAGTTTTGGCGCGGTTTAAGGTAACCTGTGCCCGCTGTATCTCACCCTTTGCCAACTGCGTATTGCCTAAGTTATGGGTCAATGAGCCCCGCAAATGGTACCAGCCAATTTTATCCCCAAATTCGCTTTCCCATTTTGCCGTCGCATCTCTAAAAACATTTTCCGCCGTATCAAAATCACCTAGCATATAGTAGACAGTGCCAAGCCCATTCATAGCCTTAAGCTTGTCTACTGCACTCGACGTATTGCCCAACGTCACTAAAGCATTCTCAAAGCACTTTTTGGCATCCTCCCAAATGTTTTGCTGAAAAAACAATACGCCCAAATTCTGATAGCTACGCGCCATATGCGTGTAATCTTTAAGGCAATCCCAAATTGCCAAAGCATCCCAAAAATAACCTTCAGCCCTCTTCAAGTCGCCCAAGCCCATAAAAACAAGCCCCAAAGAGTTATAGGCAGCAGCCAACGTTTCTGATGGTTTTCCAGAAAGGTATGTTAACGCTTGAAGTCCATGCTCCTTTGCTTTTACATGCTCTTCACGCCGCAAATATGTGTTCATGAGTCGGTGATAGGTTAACCCGGCAAGAGCCTTTAGCTGATGTTTTTCGGCAATGGTCAGGCTTAGATTCAGGTGGTGCAACGAATCATCAAAGTTGCGATTGAGCAAGTTAATGCGCCCTAAATTGGCATGCAAATAACCTTTTTGCTCTGGTGGCAAATCTAACCGTAGCGCTTCTTGCAAAATTTTTACGCAATCTGCCCAATGTCCCCATCGTTCAAAGGTCGGAAATAAATCGAGCAAAAATTGCACGGCCTCTGCCCGAATGTGGGCATGGCTCAAGCTTTCTTCAATCGTTTTCAGGATGGCCGCGTGTTGCGATTTGAGTTGGTCAGCCTGCTCCGGCGGGGCAAGTAGCTGATTTTTATAATGAGATAGCCCTCTGGTGATGGCTCCCGCAACGACTGCGTTAATATCAAAGGTCATTGTGTTCATCATTACTGCCCCCATTCATTAACGAGCGGAGGAAAAGTTCTGTGAGCCGATGAATACCATAGGTGCGATCCCACAGGGTGCTGCTTCTAATTTCTAGCAGTGAGCGACCAATCAGTTCGTTAATGGCAGGCCAAAGCCTGGCATCGGGCAGGTCGCTCAGTTTTGCGATTTGTTCGGCATCCATACCGTCTTCAGTGGCCAATGTCATCACGGCCAGGACGGTTTTGGCATCATTGCTAAGGCCAAGCCAGGTTTCCTTTAGGATGTGCTGATACATGCCGTTGCCGCTGATTAACGGCCGTTTACTTAATGAATCCAACAGCGATTTAAGGGGGCGGTGCATGGCCAAGTTTACCAAATGTTTCAGGCAAAAAGGGTTCCCGCCAACCAGCTTGTAGATTGGCAGTAGCGCTTCGTCATTTGCCTTTGCGGCCTCCTCAAAGCCAATTTCGTGAGCATAGTGCCGAATGAGTGCCAGACTGTTTGTTTCTGTTAGCTCCGGCAAGCTGATAGATTGAGAACCAGCATGGGGCGCGGGTTTGGTGCGCGAGGTCAACAAAAAGCGGCTAGGGTTAGCCAACGTCACTAATTCTGAGATTAGGTAAGCGGTATCTTCTTTTAATTCCAAATCATCAATAATGATGAGGAAGCGTTGGCTTTTGAGCAACTGTTGCAGATGGAACAGACGCTCTTGCTGCAATGTTTGGCTGGAAAGTGCTGGCAACATTTTTTGGCACAGTTGGGCAATGAGTTTGTCGAAGGTTTGCGGTGTGGGATACGGCCGTCCGCCTCTATCCACCTCAGAAATCTTCAGCCAAACCACATCGTGGTAATGCAGTTGTTCAATCACACGTCGCACGGTGAAGTTGGCTAAAGAAGTTTTGCCTATTCCCCCGATCCCTACCAAAGTAGCTACCCAGGGCGATCCTTCCGCAGTGAGCAGTTGAAAAAGATCGTCATGGAGCTTGTCAATCCCAAAAAGCTGCGTGTACCCCTTAGCCTCTAACTTGCTTTTTTGAGCAGTAATAAGCGCATTTCGGGCGGCAAACTCTAAATCCCAGATTATTTGAGCCAGCTCGCTAAATGCGTTGGACTGTTTATGTTTCACCCGATCAATCGAGGCAAACCCCAGTTCATCATTAACTTCGGCAAATGATTTTCGGTCCAAAAATCGCTTTCTGAGAATTTGCATGCCTTCAGACTGATAAATGCCTAGCTGCTTCAATCCCTTTTCCAAAACCACATTCACGCAATAACGTTTGGAACTTTGTGCTTCACTTTTTTCAGCCTCTTGCACCAACACCAGATTAGATAACATATTGTCTGGCGGGTCTTGAACGGTATGAAAATGTTTAAGCGCTTGGTGAATTTCTTTTTTTAGTTGTGCTGGAGGGATGCTTTTCTTCATAACTTTTCCTCGTGGAGTAGTGGCTAAATACATGAAAATGTGCCACGACCCCCAACTTTTTTGCACGGTTTGGCCCGTTTGAGCATATTTACAAAAAAGTTGCCTAAACTCGCCCGCTATTACGCGAAGTTGAGCGCGCTTTCTGCTACAGTGCCGGAGCGTAGCGTACCAGGTGGGGAAATTAGCGCAAGGTGGCAGGCGAAAAGCCTGCCACTTTGCCATTGTAGAGGATTCTTAATAATGAAGTCAATAAATAGCAACTGCTGCATATTAATTGCAGACGGGTTTGCTGAAAAAAGCGTTTCTCAAGCTGTAGATTTTTTCCTAAGGCAAGGCATTAAGCCCACATTTTTGAATCTTTTTGTTAGCCCTTTGGCTGATGAATTGTATACTAAATATGGTGTTGGTTCCGTACTCATCGGAGATTTTGAGAACTTGTCGCTGCCAGATGGCTTATTATTTGCTGGCGGTGCAGCTTGTGCAAAACATTTTCTTATTGATCCTCGCGTCTACCAATTGATTAGACAAATACACGAAGCAACGAAACCTGTTGGATATTTATACCCCGTTGCAACTCAGTTGGCAGAACGATTACGGCCGTTATCCTTAAACAAACCATTATTGCTGCAAGAAAGATTGCGTATTGACCAATTTTTGCATGATTTTTTGCACCGAATACAGTTATCATCCGCGATGTTTTACCAACAACCAACTTCTTTACTGGTTTTCTGAGGCTTAAATATGGGTATTCGCAGGCAAACAACTTTTGTGGCTACGCTGGGGGGGCAGCCACAAGTCATTTCGTTTGCCATAGACGCGCTACTGGCACGAGGCGTTCGTTTGGACAAGGCGTTGTTGATTCATTTAGGGATGAATGCGCCGCGATTGCAAACGGCCGTTCAAAAAATCACTGCCACCCTGAGCGAACCCCATTACAACAATATCAAATTGGCGTTTCACCCTATTGCCCACAATGGTGACCCCGTAGCAGACATCCGTGATGAAGCGGACGCCCACGCCACCTGGGAAGCGATCAGCCAACTGCTAATTGAGCTAAAAAATGAGCAGCACACGTTGCATGTGTGCATCAGCGGCGGGCGGCAGATGCTGGGCTTTATGACCATGTCGGCCGCCATGCTGCACTTTGGGCACGAAGACCGGCTGTGGCATAGCTACACGCCAGACGAATGGCTCTCCCCCACCCGCGACGGGGGCATGATGCACCTGCCACCAGATGCGGGCTTCCAGCTTATTGAGGTACCGATGATGCCCTGGGGCAGCTACTTTCCGGCACTGCGCCAGCTCACGCGCCCGGTCACGTCCGAAACGGACGTGTTGGCGGGGCCACGTCGGTTACTGGATGATTTAGAGGAAATGAAGCAAACGGCCGTTCACCAACAACTCACCCCCCGCCAAAATGAAGTGCTAGAGGCCTTTGCGAACGGTCTAACCCCCAAACAAGTTGCCGAAAAACTGTTTATCTCCTTGAAAACAGTCAACAGCCACAAAACCGTCATCCTGGCTGAATGCCGCAACGCCTGGGCCATGCCAGAAACTGCCTGGCTAGATTACCGTTTTATTGCTGAAAAGTTTATGGATGTTGAGGAGTAAAGGTATTGTTACAAAGTAACTATCCAAATATCCCTCGGCTGTCATACCCGCCTTCGCGGGTATCCATAATTGCCCAGAGTGGATGCCTGCCTTCGCAGGCATGACACTATTAGATAGTTTACCCCGTATTTTTTAGCCCGGAAGCAATCCCGTTAATCGTCAAGAAAATGGCGTGGAGAAGCTGCTGCGCTTTGGGGCTGTCCTTTTCTGGCAAGAAGCGCAGCCGCCGCAGCAGGGCCACCTGCACAAAATTTAGCGGATCCACGTAGGGGTTACGCTGCCGCACGGAACGCTGCAAAACCGGATCGTTATCCAGTAGCTCCCGCTGCCTTGTGACCCGCAAAATCCAGCTTACCGTCCGGCCAAAAGAGCTTTCAATCTCGCCAAAAATTTTGTTGCGGATTGCTTCATCCTCCACCAAATTGGCATATAGCTTGGCGATGCCCATATCTGCTTTAGCTAGGGACACTTGGGCATTGTCAATGACCACGCGGAAGAAGGGCCACTTTTTGTACATCTCTTGCAAACGCTGCAAATGCTTGGGCGATTGGTTGCCGTACGCTTCCAGTGCCTCGCCAACGCCATACCAGCCAGGCAATACGTGGCGGCTTTGCATCCAGCTAAAGCCCCAGGGAATGGCACGCAGGCTGTCAAAAGTAGCTTTGGCGGTGCGGCGCGACGGCCGACTGCCAATACGCATCTGGCTAATTTCGGTGATGGGCGTGGCCGCGCCCCAATATTCCAGCAGTTCTGGCGTTTCGTAGATGAGCTGACGGTACGTTTTGTAGGAAACGGCCGCTAATTCATCCATTGCTTCCCGCCAATCATCCTGGGGCTGAGTGGTACCGCCATGCCGGGGGTCTACACTGGCCATCAACGTGGCGTGGACCACTTGCTCCAGGTGCCGGCGTGCCACAGCGGGATGCCCGTAACGTTCATCAATCACTTCACCCTGTTCGGTAATGCGGATACGGCCGTTTACCGACCCCGGCGGTTGTGCCAAAATTGCCCGGTTGGCCGGGCCACCGCCACGCGCAATGGTGCCACCGCGCCCATGAAATAGCATGATGCTCACGTCGTGGTCGGCGCACGACCTGGCCAATGCCTCTTGCGCCTGGTACAGCTCCCAGTTTGCTGCCATGTAGCCCGCGTCCTTGTTGCTGTCTGAGTAGCCGATCATGATGGTTTGCTCACGGCGCACGCGTTCCAGATGGGGCGCATAGGCAGGGTGGTTGAACAAGTTGGCCATCACGTCCGGCGCGTTGCGTAAATCTTCACGAGTTTCAAACAGTGGCACAAAGGTTAGCCCCTCGTCCTCCCGGTTGGGATCCAGGCAAATACCGTGCCACTTCGCCAGCAGCATCGGTGCCAAAATATCTTCTGGGCCATGCGTCATGCTGACAATATAGGGGCCGATCAGTTCTGAACCGTAAAAATCGTAGGCACGGTACAAAATTTGGAAGAGCGCCAGCGTCTCCTCTGCTTCTGGCGACAAATCGGTAAGCTGACTCAATTCTGGATTGGGAGAAGCGAGTAAATTGGAGAGGATGTGGGCGCGTTCGGCTGGTTCCAGCTCGCTAAAACCGTCGTGGAGTTGGAGCTTGCGTAGGAGTTCGTCGAGAACGGCCGTATTAAAATCACTGTATTGGCGAATGTCTAAACGCGCCACATGCAGGCCAAACACCTGCGCCTGTCGCCGCATCCGGGCTAGCTGATCTGCCGCCAGGTCGCCCAGCTTGCTTTGTTTTAGCGTTTTGTCCATCAGCTTCAGCGGTTCCAGCAAATCTTTCATACTTTTCAGGCGCAGCGGTGGATTTGCTTCGCCTTTTAGCCGCGCCACCATGTTGCCAGAAGCGGCCGTTGCCAAATCTTCTGCCAATGCCGCTGCCCACAGACGATACGGTTCGTTGGGATACCGATCCTGCAAAAAGACAAGATGCTCAGACGTATTTTGTACCTCGGCCAGCGCATCCAAAAACTCTTGCTGGATGGGGGTGAGCGAATCGGAAACGGTTAGGGAGCGTTTTAGGCGCGTGGCGGCTTCTTCATGTTGCACCACAGCCAACCCGCGATGCAGCCGTAGCGTTTCGGCCGTCACATCCGCCGTCACATTGGGGTTGCCGTCCCGGTCGCCACCAATCCAGGAGCCAAAGGTGAGAAAGTTCCTGGGTGGGGTGAGGTTTGGGTAGTAGTCGGCAATGGCACGGGCCATGCTGGCGTATACCTCTGGCAAGGTGCCCCAAATCGTTGCCCCCATGTAGTAGAGCCCGGTTTTTACTTCGTCGGTGACGGTGATAACGGCCGTTCGCGTCCGGTTCGTCAGCCACAGTGCGGTCACCTCAGCCAAAACGCTGGCCATCAAATTGGCTTTTTCAGTAGGCAGTAAATCCCGTACGTGCAGGTCTGTAAGGGCAGTCGAGATGCGGCGCAGCTTGGAAAGCACCGTCCGGCGTTTGGCCTGCGTGGGATGCGCCGTGAAAACCAGCTCCACATGGAGCTTTTCCAGCAGCTTGCCCATCTCATACTCATCTACACCCATCTGGTGCAGTTGAGCAATGGCGGCGGTGATGGATTCTTTGAGCGGCTGTGGGTGTGCTTTTCTTTCGCGGTCACGCAGAACGCGCACCCGGTTTTGCTCTTCCGCCAAATTGACCAGCTCAAAGTAATTGGCAAACGCCCGCGAGAGCAGCTCTGCCTTTTCCACGCTCAGCCCATCCACAATTTGCGCCAGCCGAGCGTCAATTTCCGGGTTGTCATCCATGCGCCGCGCTTTGGAGAGTGCCCGCACGCCTTCTTCCAGCTCAAATAGCTCGACGCCCGCCTGACGACGAATGACCTGGCCTAAGATGTCACCCAGCAGGTGAATATCTTCGCTCAGCAATTTTTGGCTTTTTCTTCGTTTTGCCATGAGTTCTGCCTTTGATGGGACACTGATTAACACAGATTCACACTGATTTTTGCTTTTATCTGTGTCAATCAGTGTTTATCCATGTCCAATTTCAATCTAAGATAGTTTTCGTAATGGTAAAAGGCAGCAACGACGAGGGCGTGGGTGATACGGCCGTTTCCAATCAACCTTGCAATCTTCTCAATCGGGATTAACGCCACCGCGATATCTTCCGCTCCATCAAACTGAGGAGTTTGCTGCCAACGAGCGTTCAGCGCCAGGTAAGTATCGCAGCGGTTGTTCAAAAACGCGGGGTTGGGATGTACTGTGCCAATGTGGATGACTTCTTCGGCGACGTAGCCCGTCTCTTCCAACAACTCACGCCGAGCAGCCTTAGCCGGGTCATGTTCGTGTGGGTCTACCATGCCGCCGGGGATTTCCAGCGTGATTTCGGCCGTTCCGTGGCGGAACTGGTGAATCATCACCACTTGCTCGTCTGGCGTAAGGGCCACCACGTTCACCCAATCCGGCGATTCCAACACAAAAAAGCTGTGCTCTGCCCCGGTGCGCGGCGACCGCCGCCTATCTCGCCGCATTTTGAAGATGCGATAGTTGGCAACCTCTTCGCTGTTCAGCTTTTCCCAATCTTCTACCATAAGCAATGGTTATACGGCAATTCGCCTTCACTAACAACCGTAAAATCCAAACAAATCACGAATGCCACAAATTAACGAATTGTACGAATAAAAACGGTAAAACATTCGTGGGATTCGTTTATTCGTCTGATTCGTGATTCAAAATTTGACGAAATACCCAGCCGCGTTTAGACTGGTCAATTCGGTCAGGCACACTACACATTGCGTAAAGGAGGTGAACCATGATTGTGGGGATGGATTTCGGAACCACAAATTCGGGAATGGCTGTATATGACGGCCGTTCAGTCAATATCTTGCCCCTCGATCCAGCCAACAGCAACCCACACGTCGCCCGCACTGCCCTCTACATCACCAACGAGCAGCAAATCTACATTGGCCGCGATGCGCTCAATCGGTACTTTGAGCAAAACGTAGGGCGGCCTGTCAAAACCAAGAGGGTCTGGGTGGGCGAGATTGAAATTCGCGGGGCAGATATGCACTACGTGACTGATGTGTATGTCTACGTGGACGTTTTCTCACCTGGGCGACTGCTCCTTTCCATTAAAACCAGCCTGCGTGACAGCGACTACCCCGGCACCATCATCGGCCAGCATTATTACTCGCTGGAAAATTTAATCGCACTCTACCTCAACATCACCAAAACCCGTGCCGAGCAGCATTTAGGACAACCGCTAAACCAGGTGGTGCTAGGCCGCCCCGTCCGCTTTGCCACCGACCCTGAAAAAGATCGGTTGGCACAGGCGCGGCTGCTGCAAGCCGCGTTCCAGGCCGGGTACGAAACCGTCTACCTGCAAAAAGAACCTATTGCCGCTGCCTACAGCTACGAAGCCAGCATCAACGCACCGCAAAATGTGCTGGTGTTTGACTTTGGTGGCGGTACGCTAGACCTGACGGTGATGCGCCTGGGCGAGCGCACCAGCCAGCGCGTGTTGGCCACCGGCGGTATCCCGGTAGCAGGTGACGTATTCGACCAGAAGCTGGTGCGCGCCAAGCTGCCGCGCCACTTTGGCGAAGGCAGCTACTTTGGCCCCCGCCACAAAGCACTCACCATCCCTAGCTGGATTTACGACTCGTTTTCAAGTTGGCAAACAATTTTGGAGCTGCAAACGGCCGAAAACAAACGAATGCTGCGCGACATCGCCCAAACTGCCCAGCGCCGCTACCAAATCGAAGCACTGGAGAGTTTGGTTTCCAGCAACTACGGCCTGCAAATGTTCGATATTGTGGAGCAAGCCAAGCGGACGCTTTCTGAAAAGCGCGGCTCGACAATTACGCTTGAAGGGCCGGGCTTCAAGGTACAGGAATTTGTGACGCGCAGCGAGTTCGAGACAATCATCCGCGCCGAAATTCAGGCGATTGATGCCCACATTGAGGAAACGATGGCCGCCTCTGGCCTAAAGCCAGCACAGATTGATGCGGTGATTCGCACGGGTGGTTCCAGCCAGGTACCTGCCTTTGATGAGATGCTGCAGCGAAAATTTGGCTCAGAAAAAGTGCGGCGGGTGGATACCTTTAGCAGCGTCACTGCTGGGCTGGGCATCTTCGCACAGGGGCTGGAAGCAGGCACAGACCCTGCCCAGGCGTTTACGGCCGCCGATGTGGGCGCAGCCGAACCAGGCGAGACAAACCGGCCTCGGGTTAGCCCAGCCAACATCCAGACGCTGCGGCGGCGCATCCAGGTGCAGGAAGGCGTTGTTGAGGCAGAATCCACCCAATCGGACAGAGCGTTGGTGGTGCTGGGGGAGGGCAAAGTGGTTACGGCCGTTCCTCTACCGGAACTTTTTAGCCACAAAGAACACAGAGGAGAAAGAGATTTTGTGACTTTGGAGGAATTAGAACTGCCAACAAATGGCCAGCGTGCCATTACGGCTGATTGGGATGAGCAACTGCTGATTCTCACGTCCAAATACCGCTTTTTGCTGCTGACTCCGCGCCAGTTGGCCGAGCAGCAGGTGGCCAGGGTCACGCTCAACCAGGTGTTTCAGCTAGAAAAGCGGGAAGTGTTGAGTACGGTAGCACGCTGGCGAGAGATTAAGCAGCAGGAGAAATTGCTGCTGGTAACCTCGGCGGGGTTGGCACGGCCGTATCCCACCCGCGTCATGATTGAAAGCATCGAAGCCCCCGTGCCGCTGATGTTTGACCAGCCGCTGCCCGGCGTTCCGGTGTTTGCAGGCGGCTCAGACGAGCAGGAAACGTTGCTGCTTTTTACCCGCAGCGGCAAGAGCCTACGGAGCCAGGTGGGCAGTTTGCGGGGTTCTGGCAGCCAGCTCATGAATGTGGGCAAGGGGGACAGGGTAGAAACGGCCGTACTCAGCCAGCCCAACACCCCCATCCTGCTCATCACCAACGATGGCTACGGCCGTCAGCTCGTGGCAGACTGGCTGCACCAGCCAGAAAAAGCCAACGACAACGGCAAATCGGTCATTGCCCGGCGCAGCAACCTCATCGCCGCCATCCCCAATTCCGAGGCCCCCCCCCTTTATTTACTCACCTCACAACGACTGCTGCGGCTGGAAAACGGCCGTCCCCCCCTGGATGAAAGCAGCAAAACCACCCGCCTGCTCAAGCCGCACAAAGACGAGGCAGTTTTGACGGTAATCGGTAATCCGTAATCGCTTATCGGATCACCGATTACCGTTCACCGATTATCAAGCTTCCTCCGGTACACCCCGAATCATCATCTCCACCAACTCATCAGCCGTGAGGGAATCGCCCATCTTGGCCTGCATGCGCTCGGCAAATCTGGGTGAGACACCATGAATTTTCATGGAGATTAGGTCATCGGCTGTGAGCCCTTTACCCAAAACTCCCTGCATTCGCTCGGCAAACTGCGACCGTACACCGTGAATTCGCATTGTTACCAATGTTTCAGCAGAAAGGTCTGGCAAGTTTAGCGCCACCATGGTGGTGGCATAATGGGGGTCAACGCCATGAATTCGCATGTTAACAAGCTGCTCGGCATCTAAATCTGGCAGGCCAAAGGCACTCATTTGCTTGATGAAATCGGCCGTAACATGATGAATACCCATGTTGATGACGTTGTCCAGATCAAACGGACCCAAATTACTGTTTTGCAGTTGGTGAATAAGCTCTGGGCGAATGTTGTGGATGCCTAGCTGCACAATCTGGTCAATCGTCAGATCGGTCATGCCCATGCTGCGAATTTCTCGGACGAGAATCGGCCGTACTTTGTGAATGCCAAGCTGCACCACATCGTCCACAGTCAAATCATCCAGCCCCAATTCACGAATTTCCTGGATCATCTCCGGACGCACACGATGGATGCTTAATTGCACAATGTCATCCACGTTGAGGTCGGTGAGGCCAAGTGCCTGCACCTGCCGCAGGTAATCCGGCCGGACATTGTGAATGCCCAACTGCACTACTTCGTCTGTGTTGAGATGCGTTAAGCCCAAACTGCGAACTTCCACAATCAACTCTGGCCGAACGCGATGAATCGCCAGTTGAACAATTTCATCTACGTTCAGGTCAGTTAGCCCAGCCTCATGCAAACGGCGGATATAGCTGGGGCGAACATGATGAATTTGCAACTCCCACAGCTCATCCTCGGTTAAATCTTTTAGGCCTACCTGTGCCATCGCCTCTACAAATTGGCTGCTGATTCGTTGATGTTTGTTGTGAGAACCGCGCTCTTCCCAATAGGCTGGATTGGTAAAGGTGGGTGGCGTGACCAACTTCGGGGGCTTGACTGGCGTGGGCGGGGTGGGAGGTTTTTCGCTGATGGCCAGTGCTTCTAAAAGGGTGTTGGCTTCATCTGATGAGATTTTACCTTCGGCCAACATGGTTAAGATCATTTTGCGTTCTTCGCTCATTTTTATCTCCTTTAGCTAGTGGGTAGTGGCCAGTAACTGGTTACTTGTACCAACCACCACAACTAGCCACTATCACTACAGCAATTGAATTGTCTCTTTTAGCAGTTCTCCGTCTACGTCCTCAATGGCCATTTGGACGAAGGCATCGGCATCTAGCTCTTGTAGAAAGTCGGCCTCTTTGATTTGTTGAATGAATTCCTTTGTTACACCTTCGATGCCCATTAAGACGATGTGGTCGCCAGTGAGGGTAGGCATATGCAAATTACGAACGGCCGTTAAAAACTCAGGATGTACCCCTTCAATGCCCATCTGTACAATTTGATCACCGTTGAGAGACAAATCTTCAAGTTTGCTCACCGCTGTAATAAACTCTGGCTCTACGCCTTCAAGCGCCATGTGTACAATCTGGTCGCCAGACAGTGGGGCATCGTGCAGTTGGCGCACGGCGCGAATGAAATCTGGGTCGGCACCCTCGCGGTTAAGCTGGAGGATTTGCTCGGCGGTTAGTTTGGGGTTAGCCCTGGGCGGATTTATAGATTTCGGTGGTATGGGCGGCGTCGGAGGGACGGGTGGAACAGAGGGGGTGCTGTTGGCGGACGATACGGCCGTGTCCCCCAACGCTTCCAGCAATAAATCCGCCTCATCTACAGAGATTTTGCCATTTTTCAACATATCTAAAATGTGTGTGCGTTCTTCTTTCATTGGATTCTCCTTATTCTTCTGATTTTGCCAGGGCAACTTGTATTAGGCAGGATGCAACCTGGCTAGGCGCCCTGGACTGTACGGCCGTAGCCGATTTTCAAATTTTGTGCTGCGTTGGGTGTATTAGTATTATTCGTAATCGGTTGTCAAAGACCTTTACTGATAACCGTTTCTGACCACTGATTACCGGATCACGATTTTAGCGCTTTTAGGAGCTTCGCTGCTTCATTTACATCAATCTCGCCACTGTCTACACGAGCCAAAATTTCCTGCCGACTTTGGCGTCGCGTTTCTTCGGCAACGGCTGGCTCAACATCCTTGTTCTCGAAGCCAAGCGCATCAACTATTTCATTCAGGCGGTTGCGAATGGTCCAATAAGACATGCCAATCTCTCGCTCCATCTCCTTCACGTTGCCCTTGTTTTTGACAAACAGTTCCAAAAAGTGCAGATTTTCTGGCGAGAGTTTGGAGAAAATATTGGGGGTAAATTCCCCGACCACCATTGTGCCACAGCTGCGGCAGGTTTGTTGCGTCACAACCAGTTCACCGGCACAGGCTGGGCATGTCTCTAGCAATTTCCGCATGAATTAGTTCCTTTTATTATAGAAATACGGTTTCTTTGAGAAATTGTATTTCTGATGCTATGTAGCTAAAAAATTGAATGATGTGGGCAATATACACAAAAATTTTGGTGTTGTCAACAATATTTTTGGTTTTTTAGCAAAATTGCTCAATAATTTGCCAAAATTGTGCGTTTTTTTGCATTTGTCACCAAATTTGTGGGGTTTGGCTCTAATCTTTAGGAAGAAGTAAGCGTTCAGGTGACAGTCACTTATTCCAGAGGTGATGACAAAATCTAAACCGCTTTGAAGTGACTGTCACCTTTGGGACAATTACGGGAGGAAAAGGCTCAGTGGCAAAAAAGGGGCAATTGCTGCCAAGGGTGGACAGTCAGTTGAGGTTTGGGTTAAACTTATTTGTTCTGTTAGACGATTGTCTAACGTGTGGGGGAACGGCTGTTTCCCCGTGTATGTGTAAATCACAAAACGCATTTTGATGAAAAATGAGCCACGATATTGTGATTTACTTAGGCAAAAACCAAATGCGAGACCGCACAAATTCAAATTTCTTTTTGGTTTTTACCACATCTCTGGAGGATCAGTTATGAAACAAGATGCCGTCTACCGACGACTGCTGGGTTACCTAAAGCCATACCGCACTCAGCTATTCCTCGCCTATGCCTCGATGCTGTTTGCCACTCTGCTGAATCTATTTGTGCCCCAAATCATCAAAGATGCCATTGATAACGGGCTGGCAGCGGGCGAACCACGGGCGCTGTTTGTGGCCGGCGGCATCATTTTGGGCATTGCGGTGGTGCGCGGTTTAGCTGGGTTTGGCCAGCTATTTTTGGGTGAATGGCTCACACATCGCGTTTCTTATGATTTACGCAACCATTTTTACAACAGCGTTCAAGCCCTGCCATTTAGCTTCCATGATCGTACCCTAACAGGTGATTTAATGAGCCGCGCCACCAGCGACATCACCGAAACCGAGCGATTTGTGGGCATTGGGCTGATGGGGCTGATTTCTACCATGTTACTTTTGGTTGGGGTGATTGCCGTCATGCTGTGGGAATCTGTACAGCTTTCGCTGCTGGGGCTAATTCCCATTCCGCTGCTCATTTACGCAACCATTCGCTTTGGCAAAACCGTGCGGCCTATGTTCAAGCTAATTCAGGAGCAAATGGGCGTGCTCTCTTCCACCATGCAAGAGAGCATGACGGGCATCAAGGTGGTCAAGGCCTTTGCCCGTGAGCCGCATGAATTGGCTAAATTCGACCATGAAAATGACGAATGGTTTGATCGCCGCTACGGGCTGATTAAAACCTGGGCCGATAATTGGCCGCTGTTCACCTTTTTGGTCGCAGCTTCCATCTTTTTGCTGCTTTGGTTTGGTGGCCCACGCGCTTTGGACGGTGAGATTACGGTTGGAACTTTGTTTGCCCTAATCTCTTATATTCTTATGTTAAGTGCGCCAGTGCAGCGATTGGGCTTCCTAGTAAATTTGGCGGCGACGGCCGGAGCCAGCGCCAAGCGCGTATTCGACATCATTGATACGCCCAGCGAAATTCAGGAGCGGGACGATGCCATCGCACTTGACCGTGCAGAAGGGGCGATCACATTCAACAATGTTGATTTTGCCTATCGTGCGGATCGGCCAATTCTGGCAGACATTTCGTTCCATGCCGAGCCGGGGCAAACCATTGCGCTCATTGGGCCAACTGGCTCTGGGAAATCAACAGTTACGAATCTAATTCCTCGCTTTTACGATTCAACGGCCGGGCAAATTTTGGTGGATGGTGTGGACGTTCGTGATGTGCAGGTACAGTCGCTGCGGCAGCAGATTGGCATTGTGCTACAAGACCCGTTTTTGTTTAGCCAGACGGTAGCAGAAAATATTGCATACGGCCGTCCCGATGCCACCTTAGATGAAATTATTGCTGCCGCCAAAGCAGCCCGCGTCCACGGCTTTGTAACCGATATGCCAGATGGCTACGACACCCGCGTGGGCGAACGGGGCGTCACGCTCAGTGGTGGGCAAAAGCAGCGCGTGGCCATTGCACGGGCCTTGCTCACCGACCCGCGCATTCTCATTTTGGATGATTCTACCAGCAGCGTAGACACCGAAACGGAGCATCTGATCCAGGAAGCGTTGGCGGTGTTGATGGAGGGGCGCACAACGTTTGTGATTGCCCAGCGGCTGCTAACGCTTAAAAATGCAGATATGATTTTGGTGTTGGACAACGGCCGTATCGTCCAGCGAGGCACCCATGATGCGCTGTTGGCTGAAGGGGGCTTGTACCGTGAAATTTATGATTTGCAGCTAAAAGATCAGGAAGCGTTTGTGGCATTGGAAGCAGAAATGGGAGGGGGCGCATAATGAGTAATCAACAAAAACAACAGCAAAACGGGAGTAGCAACGGCCGTTCCCCAGAAAAAGAGTTCGATCCCAAAATGGGTATTGAGGAGCGTGAGCGGCAAGACCGTGAAGAGCGCATTCGCGCCCTGCTAAAAGAAGATGATGATGAACTGCTAGGCAAAGCGTACGACGGCCGTTTGGTGCGGCGATTGATGGGCTATATGCGGCCGTATTTGTCCCGCATGGTGGTTGCCATCGTGCTCATGATTAGCAGTTCGCTGCTGGCTGTCGCCCAGCCCACCATCGTAGGCCGCGCCATTGATGATGGCATTCGCGCTGGTGAATTTGACACGTTGCGACTGTGGACTGGCATGTTTATTGCCGCGGCCGTTGGCGAATGGATCACCAATCGGTTTCGCATTGCCATCATGGCTTACGTCGGCACCAAAGTGGTGGCCGACTACCGCAGCGAGCTGTTCCGCCACCTGCATACGCTGTCGCTCAACTTTCACAACAATTACAGCGTGGGCCGTCTAATGAGCCGCCTTATCAGCGATGTAGGCGTCCTGCAAGATTTCATCACCTGGTCCATTACCGGCCTCTTTCGCTCATTTTTTACGCTGACGGGCATTATCATTGCCATGCTGGTGCTGAACTGGCGGCTGGCGCTGGTTACCTTTGCCGTGCTGCCGTTGATGATTATTCTCACCAACTATTGGCGGGTGCGCGTGCGCGGCGCATACAGAGCCACGCGGCAGCGGCTGGCGCTCATCAACGGCTATCTCAACGAATCCATTTCTGGCATTCGTGTGACCAAAAGCTTCATCCGCGAGGCGAAAAACAGCCAATATTTTGACGATCTCAACTACTCCTACTTCAATGCCAACGTAGCTGCCAGCCGTCTCACGGCCACCTTCTTTCCTGGCGTGGATTTTATGGGCTCTTTGGCGACGGCTTTGGTAGTAGGCGTAGGCGGTTGGTTGGTGCTGGGCGATGCCCTCACCACCGGGACGCTGGTTGCTTTTGTGTTGTACATTGACCGCTTCTTTAACCCCATTCGGGAGCTGGCGCAACGGTACAACACCTTCCAGGCAACCATGGCCGCCAGTGAGCGCGTGTTTAACTTGCTGGATACCCAGCCAGACTTGTTGGATGCACAAAACGCAACCGAACTCCCCCCTGTGCAGGGGCGTGTAGCGTTTCGGGATGTAACCTTTAGCTATCAGGATGGCGTGCCAGTACTCAACGGCATCACGCTGCAAGCGGAGCCGGGGCAGCGGATTGCCTTGGTGGGCGAGACGGGCGCGGGCAAGAGCACCATCATTCGGCTCGTTGCCCGCTTCTTTGACATCACGGGTGGTTCGCTGACGATTGACGGGCATGAGGTGCGTCAGGTGACGCAGGCCAGCTTACGCAGCCAGCTAGGGATTGTGTTGCAAGATACGTTCTTGTTTACGGGCACGATTGAGGAGAATATTCGCTACGGCCGTCTCAATGCCACCGATGAAGAAGTAATTGCCGCAGCAACGGCCGTTGGTGCCGATGCCTTTATTCGCAACATGCCAGAAGGGTATCAAACGGAAGTGGGCGAAAATGGTGTGAACCTGAGTGTGGGGCAGCGGCAAATCATCTCCTTTGCTCGTGCCCTGTTGGCCGATCCGCACATTCTTATTTTGGATGAAGCCACCAGCAGCGTGGACACAACCACAGAAAAAGTGATTCAGCAGGCGTTGGATACGCTTATGGAAGGACGCACCAGCTTTGTGATTGCCCACCGACTGAGTACGATTGTCGGGGCGGATCAGATTGTGGTTTTGGATAACGGCCGTATCGTAGAACGCGGCACCCATGAAGAACTGCTAGCCCGAAAAGGACGTTACTACAACCTGTACACCATGCAGTGGGCTGCCCAAGAGGGCGAGGCCAGCCAGACCCATTTCAGCCAAAGCTAGGTTTTCAGGGGCGCGGATTAACACCGGACGGTTTGACGAAATTAAATGATTTGGACACTGATGAGCACTGATTTTCACGGATTTTTGCCCATATCAGTGTTCATCTGTGTTTATCAGTGTCCTAAATCTCCCCTTGAATTGTGATACTTTTCTCCAAACTGCGTCTTAACAGATATGAGCATCGTTCTTCCTTTTGGCAAACAACAAACGGCCGTCTCCATTGACTGGAACGCCCTGTATGCTGATCACATCGGGCGCATCTTTAACTTTTTTCGCTATCGTGTTGGCGATGAGGCAACGGCTGAAGATTTAACGGCCGTTACCTTCGAGAAAGCGTGGGTTAAACGCCAACAGTTTCGTGGAGATGCCGACTCGTTTGTCCACTGGTTGTATGCGATTGCTCGCAACGTTGCGAATGATCATTATCGGAAAAGACCCGACACAGTTGCTTTAGATGAAATTGTCACTCTAGCAACTAGCACAAATCTAAACGACGTAGTCGCCAAAAAAATAGAGTTCGCCCAGCTTGTTCACGCCATTAGCCAACTACCTGCCCGTGAGCGCGATGTTATCACCCTCAAATACGGTGCAGCCTTGAACAATCGCCAAATTGCCAGGCAGCTACGGCTAAGTGAATCAAACGTTGGCTCAATTTTACACTGCACCATTCACAAGCTGCGGCGGAAAATGGAGGATAAAGATGAATGACGATTTTTTGAAAAAGCATCGGGTTCGGCCAAACCCACACTTTGTCAGGTCGCTCTATCAATCAATTGAAAACCCAACCCGTAGGAGATTTACTATGTTTACAGATAGATTTTTCTCAAGAAATATGTTGCGCCCAGCGTTTTTGCTACCGTTGGCAATCCTCATTGTCAGCTTTCTCACCCTGGCGATTTCACCCACGGCGCGAGCGGCCGTTCAATCTTTACTCTCATTCAATGGTGTGGAAGTCACCGTTGATCCGGAAACGGGCGGCCTGCGCGCCGAAGGAAACAGCGAGGCTATCATTTACCAAGATGACAATACGGTTTTTGTGGTTAGTGAAGATGGAAGTACGGCCGTTGGTGTTAGCCATGGTGAAAGGGAACCCCAACTAATGTTATTGGACGAAGTTGCGGCTGCTTTCCCCGACTTTGAACTGCCTACCAATTTGCCCGATGGCTACACCCTTGAACCGAATGCCGACATCCTTTTTGGCAAGATTGTCACCGTTCGTTGGCGTAATGAAGCAGGAGATACCATCACTTATTGGTGGGGAACCGCACCTGCACAACCTGAACTAGCATCCTCGGCGGAGGAAGCTGCTCCTGTAGAGATTACGGCCGAAAACGCTCAACAAATGACGAGCCGTATGGAGCCGTACCAAATAATGCAAGGGCCAGACGGATCAGAAATTGCTGTCTTGCGAAGCGAGGAGGATGGTGCCCTCGTACAAGTCATCGCAACGGACACGGCACTTTCGGTTGAAACGCTTCAAGCGATCATACCTTAGCCTAAGGCTGATAGATAAAAAGTATGCGATAATGTGACAGTCACTTTGAAAGTGACTGTCACATCCAGGCAAGAAAATGAAAAAGCGCACTCTGTCTCGAGTGCGCTTTTTGCTTTTCAGGGGGGTGAATCCTCAATTTCCAACCTCTGAACTACTGACTGCCGGGAATCTCCAGGGTTTGTCCTACATAAATGATGTAAGGTGAGGTTAAATCATTGGCTTCAGCAATGGCTGGCCAAGCTACGCCATATTGCAGCGAAATGAGGAACAGCGTTTCGCCTTGTTTCACCACATGGGAGAATGCTGGCGCGGGGCCAGGTGCATCCACAGGAATTTTTAGCTCATCCCCAACCTTGATCAAGTTAGGATTTACCAGCCCGTTGGCTTCTGCAATTTGTACCCAGCTAATGCCAAACTTAAGACCTATGCGGAACAGGTTGTCGCCAGGCTGTACGATGTAGGTTGTTTCGGTTTGGGGTGAAGGTGTTGGTGTCGGCCCTGGGTCTGGCTGGGATGCACCGGGCAGCTTAAGTACCTGACCCACCGTCAACACATTGGGATTTGCCAGGTTGTTTTCATTTGCAATAGCCACCCAGGAAATGCCATATTTTAGGCCGATACGATACAAATTTTCACCAGCAGCCACTGTGTGCGTAGCTGGAGTTGTTTCGTCTGAATCGTCTTGGGCATCATCAGCTTCATTGCCGTCGCCAGTGTCTGACGCTTCTTCGTCGTTATTGCCTTCTTGCTCTGTGTTTTCTTCATCTGCGGAATCTTCTGCTGCATCATCTTCTGCAGCGTCACCCGTCTCTTCTTCATTGGCAGCATCATCACCCGCACCACCATTGTCCTCTGCAGCAGGATCTTCAGCCGTATCTTCGCTTGGGCTGTCTGTACTGTCTTCGCTGTTACCTTCTTCTGTGGCGGGGTCTTCCGTAGTGGCATCTTCTGTGGTCGCGTCTTCGGTGGAGCCAGCGCTATCATCTGTTGTTGCAGTATTGCCATCGGTACCGCCACCCTGGTTGACGTCCGTTACTTCACCAGCCGAATCGCCATCGCCGGGATCGTCTGTGCCGCCAAGCGGCCGTTCGCAAGCCACAGTAATTAAGGTAAGCAAAATGAACAATGTTATCAAACTTAGTAAACGCCGCTGGGAAACCATCTCATACCTCCACTAACATGACGATGTTCTCATTTGTCTCTACTCAAACGAGAGGGGTGGTTGTTGGCAACTTGTCTGTCAATAACCATACTTTACATTAACATAACCAATTTCAGGCTAACTATAGCACGTTATTTGCTTTACGTAAAGTTAAAATTGCCCCTTTTTGCGCCTTTACAGGGTTGCAAATCTTTAATTTGGTGAGTGCGCCTTAGGGTATGTTATAATCGCCTCAATGTGTAAAGGTGAGCACAAAGTGGGTCATTTGTTGTGCTGGTGCCGCTATACCGTATCTACCAATTTTTCTCTGGTCTGCCTGAAATGCACGTAATAGCGTGCGTAAGTTTTTTGCCCTAGTGTGGGAGCTAATTGACTGATTAGACAACTATTTGGCTAGACCTATCGGGGTGGAGGGAAACGGCCGTATCTCTAAACAGAATCAAGAAGACATTTCTATGAGCGGTGAGTTCATTCTCATAATTGACGACAGTCAAGAAATCGTGAAACATCTAACCGAAACGGTTCTGCCAAGCTTTGGGTACCATACCATGCACGCCTACGATGGCAAAACGGGTCTGGAAATTATTCGAGAGAAAGAACCCGACCTGGTAATGTTAGATTTTAACCTGCCCCAAATGACTGGGTTAGACGTGCTTCAGCAAATGGCGCAAGAGTCTTTGCGTACACCCGTTGTGTTAATGACGGGTTACGGCTCAGAACTAAGTGCCATTGAAGCCTTTAGGCTAGGTGCTAAAGATTATTTGATCAAACCGTTTACGGTTGATGAAATTGTGGGGACGATAGATCGCGCCCTGGTGGAAACGCGCCTGCTCCATGACAAAGCAAAGCTGGCAGAGCAGATTCGTTTGCTAAAGGTGGAGATGAGTCGCCAGAGCAACGAGATGCAAACGCTCTCTAACATTGGCAAGGCAATTACAACGTTGCTGAGCGTAGACGAAGTGCTACAGCGGGTTTTGGAAGCGGCAATTTATCTGACGAATGCAGAAGAAAGCACCATTTGGCTACCTGATGACGAGGGGAAACATTTACGGCCGTATGATCGGCAAACCTCTCACCGCCCCCATGCAGAAGCACCCATTCTGCCAATGGCCGACTCACCTGCCGGGGAAGTTATGCAAACAGGCCGACCCATTCGCCAATCTTCAATGAGTGGGCAGGGAATGAAGGTAAAAAGTGGCTACTTTGCCCACGCAGTGATCTATGTGCCGCTGCAACTGCGGGGCATTCCGCTAGGCGTGTTGGGCGTCAGCAATCGCTCCGCTTACCGCGCCTTTAGCAAGCAAGATGAATTTCTCCTTTCCTTCCTGGCTGATTTTGCAGCCATCGCTTTAGAGAATGCGCGTGTTTTTCAGGCTGCCGACCAAGCATTGACAGTTCGGCTAGATGAGCTAAATACGCTCATTCACATCACCCAAACCATTACCTCATCCCTTGACCTTCAAGAAGTGATTCGGTTGACAATCCAGCAGGTTCATGATAGTTGGGACATCGAGGCTTCTTCTTTGTGGCTATTGGATGAATCTACCCAAACGTTGCGCGTGCTAACAAATGTGGGAACGGCCGTTGAAGAGTTGAGCAAAATTGAGTTAAACATTGATCAGGGCATTGTGGGCCAGGTGGTTAGTACGGGCCAGCCCATTTACACCAACGACGTGTCCAACAATGAGCACCATTACCACCAAGCGGATGAAAAAACCGGTTTTGACACAGACACCTTGCTCTGTGTGCCGCTTATTTTTCGGGGCAAAGTTATTGGAGCCATGCAGCTATTGAACAAGCTGGATGGTGCGTTTGATGAGGCTGATTTGGAACGCGCCCGCGCCATTGCTGCCGCCATCGCCATTGCCGTGAACAATGCTTTGCTTTTTGATGAAGCTGAATCGCGCAAGCAGCAGCTTGAAACTGCTTTACACCAACTGGATAACGCGAATTTGCCCTGATGTGTAAATCACAATATCCCGGCTCATTTTTATCGAAATACTTTTTGTGATTTACATGTCACCTACCCACCTTTTGCTTGAACCAATCCGAAAGTTGCATGCTCGCATTCAAACGGCCGTTGTCGCCGCCTGTGAACAAACCTCCCTGGAAAATTTGTCGGCTGTGGCGCAGGAAGCAGAAGGGGATACCATCTATGCAGTGGATCGGGTGAGCGAGGCGGTGCTGATTGATTTCTTCCGGCGAGAAGTGGCCAGCCAAATACCCATTGTGCTGATTGCCGAGGGGATACCCCAGGGGCAAGTGGTTTTGCCAGAAGGCACACCAGAAGAAACGGCCGTCTGGCGCATCATTGTAGACCCCATTGACGGCACGCGGGGGTTAATGTACCAAAAACGAAGCGGCTGGATTTTAACGGCCGTTGCCCCCAACCGTGGGCCCCAGACAAACTTGCAAGATATTGAGCTGGCTGTGCAAACAGAGATTCCGCTGGTAAAACAACATTTGGCAGATTCTGTCTGGGCAGTGCGCGGCCAGGGCGCAAAGGCCGTGCGGTTCAATCGGCTCACCGGGCAAGAAGTCCCAATACGGGTACGGCCATCACGCGCCACCAGCATCGCCCACGGCTTTGCCATGATCGCCCGCTTCTTCCCAGGGGCACGGGCTGAATTAGCGGCAATTGATGAAGAAATTGTGCTAGGGGCCTTAGGGCCAGTTCAGTCCGGCAAAGCCCATTGCTTTGAAGACCAATATATTTGCACGGGGGGCCAACTTTATGAGCTAATGGCCGGGCGAGACAGATTTGTGGCAGATTTACGGCCGTACCTCGAACCCATGCTTGCCCAACAAAACCAAGCCCTGGGCATCTGCTGCCACCCATACGACATCTGCACCGCCCTCATTGCCGAAGAATTAGGTGTCATTATTACCGATCCCGCCGGACGGCCGCTCAACCAGCCGCTAAACGTAAGCACAAATGTTGGGTGGGTTGGGTATGCTAATCAACACATTCAGCGACAAATAGAACCATTACTGCAAAAAGCTTTGCGCCAACGCCAACTACTGCCAACTACCAAACCAAAGCCAGCATAAGCGCAACCAAGAAGCAGAACAGAAACCAAAACTGTGGAGGGTTACTAAAATCATGAATTTTCAAGCATTTTTAATAGGCCTGGCGATTGGCCTCGTTAGTTCCATCGTCGGTGCCGTTGTGGAATACCTTATTGTGCGGAAGCGTGGCAACCTATCAGAAGATACAGAACGGCTGCCCGGCTGCATGTTGCTTGTTTCTGGTGGGTTAGGCGGTGTGGGTATGCTGGCAATCGGCTTTTCGTTGCTCACCTCCGGGGAAGTGGTACGCATGTTAATCACCGGGTTGGGTGTTGGTGTCGGCTTTTTTGGCGGATTTGTTGTGATGATGTTGATTTGGTTTATTGCCAATCGGCCTGGTAGCGAACACGAACATAGGTAATTACAAACATAATTGCCCATTACAGCTGTTAATTTTCACTTTTTTGCCATGAATTGTTTACTTGAGCTGAGTTATCGCGTGGAGCACCCGGTCTACTTCCTCAAACGTATTGTAATGAACAAAGCCAATACGCACCAATCCCCCTTCATCTAGCAAGCCCAAACGCTCCATTACGGCTACTGCATAATAATGCCCGTGCCACACAAATATGCCCTGCTCACCCAGCTTGGTAGCCACAGCTTCGGCAGATAAGCCCTCTACACTAACTGCAAAGGTGGGCGTACGCTCTGCCAGCTGCTCTACGTCAGTTATGCCATACACGCGCAGGCCAGGCACTTGCACAGCCCCCGACAAAAAGCGTTGGCTCAATGCCATCTCATGCGCTTTGATTTGCCGCATTGCCTGCACCAATTGTTCGCGCCGCGTACTTGCTTTGCCACCAATTGAGGCTATGTAATCTACAGCGGCCGTTACCCCGGCCAAACTTTCAAAGCTCTGTGTGCCAGTTTCCCATTTGCCAGCAGGCTTGGCAGGAGCAGGGCGCACTTTGTAAGCCATTAGCTCATCCAGCAGTTCATATTTGCCATACAAAATGCCCGTATGAGGGCCAAAATATTTGTAAGCTGAAGAGATTAAAAAGTCACAATCCAAAGCCTGCACGTCAATAAGGCCATGTGGTGCAAAATGAACGGAATCTACAAGCACAATGGCACCAGCAGCGTGAGCCAATTCAACAGCTCGCCGCACATTGGTAATACTGCCCACAGCGTTGGCAGCATATGTTATGGTCAGCAGCCGCGTCTTCTCATTGAGCAAATCGGGCAACAAATCCAGGCGCAGGGTGCAGTCGGTGGGATCAAAATCAAGCCAGCGCACAACAGCACCACTGTCCTGGGCAGCAAGCAGCCAGGGGGAGATGTTTGCATCATGGTCTAAGCGTGTCACGATGATCTCATCGCCGGGTTGCCAGGTGCGGGCCAAGGCGCGGCTAAGGCTAAAGTTGAGGCTGGTCATGTTTTGGCCAAAGACAATTTCTTCCGGGCGGCGGGCGTTGTAGAAATCCATCATCGCTGCCCGGGCGGCATTGGTAATGTCATCGGTGTAGCGGCTGGTGAGGAAGGGCCCACCAGAATTACTGCCGCCGTGCTGCCAATAGCTACTCATGGCATCAATAACGCTTTGGGGAACCTGGGTGCCACCTGGGCCGTCGAGGTAAATGGCCGTTTCACCCCCAACTTCTAATTGGAGTGCAGGAAAGTGAGCTCGTAAAGGAACAGGGTCAAAAGGAGTGAGGTTTTTCATAGCGGCAGATTATACAGCAACTCAATGCACGAACGGTAAGGCATTTTCAGAAAAACAAATAGGAATTCAACCTGAAAATGCCTCAAGCCAATTCCGAAAAATAATATTATTTCACCCTCAGTATTTTTCGGAATTGGCCTAAACCGAATTGTCTACAAACCTTATTCCTGCTCAAAGTACCTACCTAATCCAGCCGGAGGATGACTACGTAAAAAGCCAGCCAATCCCCGCCGCAAATTCAACGGCAGATAGCTCAACACACGATCTAACGCACTGCTGTTAAAAATGATGAGCGTCAAGATCATCAGCGGGAACGGGAGCAAAGGAAAAACCTGTACCGGCACTGCCGGAAAGACGGGCTGCAGCGTGGTTGCCGCCGCACGGAGCAAGCCAAACAAGTATGCGCCAAACGCCACCCGCAGCGGATGCCAGCCGCCAAAAATCACAATTGCCAGGGCAATCCAGCCAAAGCCTTCTGTATGGCGATGCGCCCAACCCAATTTAACATGCAGCGAGAATGCCGCGCCCGAAAAACCAATGAGCGCGCCGCCCATCAGGGTATACATATAACGCAACCTGATTACATTCACACCGCGGGCAAAGGCAGCTTCTGGTCGTTCGCCTGTACCGCGCAGCTTAAGGCCAGGCTGTGTCTTGTAAAACCAGAGCCACATGCCAATAATCAGCAAAAAGCTGAGGTAGGTAATGATGTCGTGGTCAAACAAAAGTGGGCCGATAACGGGAATATCAACCAAACCGGGGATGGGCAACGGGCCGACGCGTGGCCCAGGCTGACGTACAAACGGTGCGCCAAGAAAAGAACTTAATTCAATACCCATGAGCGTAAGAACAAAACCAATAGCAACCTGATCTCGCTTGAGCGTAATGCTGCCAAAAGCAACAATAGCAGCCATCAGTGCGCCAACAACCATAGAAGCCAGAAAACCGACAATGACGCTGTCGCTACTTTGGGCGGCGGCAAAACCGACCATTGCGCCCAGCATCATTGAGCCTTCAACAGAGAGGTTAATAACCCCGGCGCGTTCGTTTAGCGTTTCACCCAAGCTGGCAAAGATGAGGGGAGCCGAGGCGGAAAGGACAGAGCTAATGGTGGTCACAGATAAGATAGCTAACAGTGCTTCTAACATTAGTCACCTCCCTCCGTAGCAACGGCCGTTTCCAGACCACGCCTCTCTTGCGCCCGCTGCCGCCACCCCTGTACCAACTCAAACGATAGCACAATGACTCCTTGCAACACCCCCCCTAAAGCTGAATCCAAGCCCAACCGTAGCTGGAGCGGCACAGAACCAATCCCCAGCACAGCAAAAAAGAAGGCAATCGGGGCAATCAACGCCCCACGAAAACCGGTAAGTAGGACAATTAAAATGCCTAGAAACCCGTAGCCGGAAGAGATGTTGGTGACAAGCTGATGCCGCACCCCGGTAACAAGCAAGCCGCCCACCAGCCCAGCACACAAGCCACAAACAATGTAGGCACTCATCAAAATGCGGTTGGTCGGCACACCCAACATCGCTGCGCCGCGCACATTGCGGCCAACCGCTTTAAGCTGCAGCCCCCAAACGGTGCCTCGCAAGGCAAAATAGATTGCGACGACCACTAATATCGCCAGAATGATGGAATAGACGCTAATCCGCAAACCTTCAAGCGTGGGCAACCACAGCGTGCGGGGTAGCAGCTCGCTCGTGCTGACCGAACTGCTCCCTTCCGGTTTCCACGGGCCAGCCACCAAATAAATTGTAAGACCACTAGCCACAAAGTTGGTTGCCAATCCGCCAAAAATTTCGTTGACGCCCCCATATATTTTGAGCAGCCCTACCAGAACGCCCCAAATTGCACCCAAAATAGTGCCGCCGATGAGCATCAGTGGGATGGCGATAATGCCCGGCGTATCCAGCAGCAGCCGAGACATACCCACCGCACCAATGGCACCCATCACCACCTGCCCTTCCACGCCAATGTTCCACTGCCCGGCACGGAAGGTTACGAGCAGCCCGGCGGAAACGATAGCTAGCGAGACCCAAATCACAAAGGTGTCGGCGATTTTGCTACTGCTACCAAACGCGCCAGAAATAAAGGTGTTGAATACGTCAATTGGTGATTGGCCTACGGCGATGATGATAACGGCCGTAAAAAACAGGGCAATCAGTACCGGAGTTAAAGCAAATAAAATGCGCTGAGCGGGGGATTGGGTTTGTTCATTCATGTCGGTTGCTCGTTAACGGTTCGCCCGGCAATAAGGTAGCCAAGGTCAGTAACAGAAGTGGTGGCAGTTGGTACAACGGCCGTTACCTGCCCGCCAAAACAGATGACAATGCGGTCACTATATTGCAAAATCTCATCCAAATCGGCCGAAGAATAGATAATTGCCGTGCCTTCCTCGCGGCGAGCCAACAGCTTCCCCCAAATGTACAGGGCAGATTCCACATCCAGCCCGCGCGTAGGATGCTCCATGATGAGCAGCCGCAGCTTCGGCGGCAATAGTGCCAGGAGCGTGCGCTGCTGATTACCGCCCGAAAGCGATTCAACAGTACTGTCTGGACGACCCTTGATGTTAAATTCCGCGATGTTGGCTTGCGCTTTCTGCTGGGCAACTTCAAAATCTATGGTTGCCTTGGTAGGTTGCCCCGCTTTCTTTTGCACCTGCCTCTGGGCCAAAATCATATGCTCGGCAATTGTTAAACCAGGCACCAGACCCTCGACCATGCGGTTAGCAGGCATAAAAGCGACGCCCGCGTCGGTAAAGCGCGTGTAGCCAGCATTGGTTAGCTGTTGGCCGTCAATGGCAATACGGCCGTGTGTGGTAGGCAACAAGCCCGCACAAGCCTGCATCAACAGTCGCTGCCCGGACCCTTCCAGCCCGGCAATGCCAATAACCTCTCCGGCGGCAACATCAAAATTAACATTTGCCATATCAAGCCGCTCATCACTAATGGTAAGCTCAGAGAGCCGCAACAACGGCGACCCTAGCGGCACAGACGGCCGTTCGCCCACTTCAAACACCTGACCAAACATCATTTCAATGAGGCCATCTGTATCAAAAGGCGCAGGCATACGTCCAGACACCGCCCCCTGACGCAAAACGGTTGCCTCAGCGCAAAGCTCCTGTACATCTTCCAGCTTGTGCGAGACAAAGATGATGCTTTTACCCTGGGCAGCTAGCTGTTTCAGCGTAGCAAAAAGTTTTACCTTTTGCGGGGCAGAGATGCCCGTTGTCGGTTCATCCAGAATAAGCCCCTGCACGCCCAACCACAGCAGGCGCACAATTTCTAGTTGCTGCCGTTCGCCAACGGTGATGTCGAAAACAAAGGCATTGGGATCAAGGTCAAAGTCAAATTGTTGGCACAGCTTGCGGAAATCAGCTTCGGCGGCGGCGCGACCCTGGGGTAAACCACCATCCTTCCCTGCAATGAAGTTATCCAACAAGCGCATGGGGGGGAAATCGAGCGGATCCTGATGCAGCATCCCAACGCCATTTTGGATGGCATCTGCGGGGGAGTTGAAGCTAACGGAACGGCCGTTCAATACAATCTCACCACTATCGGCACTAATAAAGCCAGATAGCACCTTCATGAGCGTACTTTTGCCCGCACCGTTTTCCCCCAGCAGCCCGTGAATCGTGCCGCCTTCCACCGTTAGGGTCACGTCATTGTTGGCGTGAACCGGACCAAATCGTTTATGAATCTGTTTGAGTTCAATTTTCACAAGAATTCACGCGGGGGAGTGACTGGTATTGGCTCCCACTTGGCCAATACCAGCCACATAAGGTTTCAATTATCGGGTTTTAGTTATTCAGATGCGCCAATGATACCTTCAAGTAGTTGTTCAGTGTACCAGATTTGCTCATCAGTGGCGGTTTCGCCGTCCGCTACATACGCAGAGCCATCCTGATAGTTCAGCGGCCCGGTAAACAGGTTAATGCTGCCATCTGCCAAACCGGCAACGAACGCATCCAGATTTGCCTGATTATCGCCCAAAGCGGGGCCGTTAACCCAACCAATCGCGCTCGTATCTTTATTGTTTAGGTCAGACCAGTCTGGGCCAACCCATTCCCAGGTTTGTTCCCAGTTGCCAGCTTGGATGCTTTGCACCTTGGCCAGATAAGAAGGTCCCCAATTAAAGAACGGCACACCCAGGCAGATTTCTTCTGCCTCGGCGCAGGCATCTTCATAGTCGTAGGGGATTGCTGTTACATTGTCGCCTGCGTCCGCACGTTGCCCGGCCACTACCAAACCTTCGGTTGTGTCAATACCAGAAATAATTACCTCAGCTCCGTTGTCTACAAAGTCGTTGGCAACCTGGGTGGGATCAAGGGTAACGCCGGGGATGTTGAACCAGAAGCCAATCCAGGTCACGTTGAAGACGATGTCGTCCGGGTTGCCATCTTTGTAGTTTTCCCAGCAGTACCGTGCGCCCAAATAGGTGCTGTTGACCAGGCGTCGGGTTTCAGCGTCGATCAGCGGCCCAAGATAGGCAATGTTGCCGCTATCACTGGACAAAGCAGCGGCGCAGCCAGCAATCATCTTGCCAAACTCCATCTGCCCCATGATGTTGCTCACATTATCGGGAGCATCGCCTGTGAGGGCATCATCACCGGAGGCGTGAATAAAGTACACATCTGGGTGAGACAGCGCAGCGTTGTTGGTGCCGTCTGCCATTTCAGCAGAATTGGTGATGATGAGTTGGGCACCTTGTTCAACCAGATCATCTGTCACCTGCTCCACGGTCAGATCGGGATTGTCGGCAGGGTTTAGCTTATCAAACCAAACCAATTCAGAGTTGGGCACGTTTTCCAAAATATATTGGGCTGCTTCCCAATGCGCCTGGTTCCAACCTCGATCTTCTCTAGGGCCAACCATGATAAGGCCAAATACAAATGGTTCCTCATCCATCGCCTCTTCGCCGTCTTCATCTGCTGAAGTGTCATCAGTAACGGCCGTATCTGCATCGTCACTGCTCGTATCGGCTGCATCCTCTCCACCACAGGCAGCCAAAACAAGAGCCAAAGCCATCATTGCTACAAAAAACAGCCAAAGGGTTTTGTTTTTCATCATTTACTCTCTCCTCAATAACAGTTTTCAGTTAAGTCGTTGGCTAAATTTCTATAAAAATTCAACCGATCACTCGTTGATAAAATATTCTGTTGTGTTTATGGGCTTGGGATCACCTCCTTGCACTACCTTGAAACAGTTAGGATGTCACAATCCTATCAGGTGTACAAAGTTTGGTCGAGTGTAAAGAGTAACTAAAGATTACCCCTGTTTGTTAGTGTGTCATTGCATCGGTATGGGGTGATAATGATCATGTTTTGGTAGGATAAGGTTCTGCCAACGGCCGTTCACCCGAATACGTAATTATTGCTCACGCACGGCCGTTTCTACTATGCAACACCTCTAATTCCCGCTGATATGCAGCCACCACCTTTTCGTCCCCGGCCGTTTGAGCCAGAGCAAGCGCCTGTTCGGCATCCTGGCGTGCCCGTTCATGCTGCTGTTGCCGCTGATGTGCCAGACTCCGCAAATGATAAAGTTGTGCTTTGTGAAGTGGGTTGCGGAATTCATCACTGACTGTAGAGGCGGCGGCGATAGCATCATCTAAATGCTGCAACGCAATCTGCGCCTTCCCGGTGTCCCCATAATATTGGCTCAACAATTGATGGGCGATCGCCCGGTGACGGGGAGCATCCAGGCCAAGATGTAACGCTTTTTCCAAATTATTGACGGCCGTTTTTGGCACATTGCGCTTGCCAGACGTTTGAAGAATTGCCAACTGCAAATATCCCTCGGCCATGTTTGGATTTTGGGCAAGAATTTGGGTAAGCACACGCTTGGCCTGCTGCGGCGCACCGCCAACACGCAACGCATCCACATATTTCAGTGCAACTTCCAGATTTTGCGGATTGAGCCGCCAATCCGCTGCCAATTGCTCAAACGTGGCCGCTCCGCTGCGATCTTTATGGCCCACCATCTCAAACCAGCCTCGTCGGTCAGCTCGCCAAAATAGTAGAAGAATGGCAATGTGAACAACGGCCGTTCCCCCACTCAGCAGCGGCGTCGTCCCAAAATCATAAATTGTGCGCCAATCACCAATGAAGGTGAAGGCAGTGAAAAGAGGGTAGTAAATGAGTGAGTAAAATAGCAGGGTACGCAGAGAACGGAAGCCAAAGTAGCGCAGGGATTGGCTTTGGTTCCGGTAAAGCAGCCCAAACAAAATGGCCGCAAACAACAAAGAACCCAGCGTACCGCCCAAACTAATAATCCATTCCTGAGCAACAGGGAAAAAGCGATCTGGCTGTACATACCCCCAATAAAAACCGTAGCCACAATTGACAACCCGCCCTCCAAACAGCCAAATAGGGATTGCATGAAACAGTTCATGCACAAATACAGAAGGCGGAATCGCTAGCAAAAACGCACCTTGCTCTACCCAAGCCATTTTTTGCTGCGTCAGCGGCGGCTGCTTAAAGCCAGACCACTCCAGCCGAATACGCTGGGCAAGCTGTACAGCACGGAACGCATACAGCAGCGACAAGCCGTAAAAAAGCAGCTCCAACGGACTGGTCAGATCAATTCGAAAACAACCCATGAGAAATAGTGGCTGGTAGGTTAGTGGCTAGTCGTCAAAAAGTAGCCACTAACCACCAAACTAGCCTGTTATCCAGGTGCCGGTTTCGTGCCGCATTGCTCTGCCGATGTTGTCTGGATTGGTGATGAGTGCCTGCTTGCCACCCTTGCCCAGGAAGTCCAGCACCGCCTCAATTTTAGGCCGCATACTCCCGGGGGCAAAATGGCCTTCATCGAGATATTGTTGCAGTTGAACGGCCGTAATCTCACCCAAATTTTCCTGCTGTGGCGTATTAAAATTGATGGCCACCTGCGGCACGCCCGTCGAAATCAGCAGCAAATCTACCTGCAGCTGCGCCGCTAGCAAACCACTGGCCCAATCCTTATCAATGACCGCCATTACCCCCTGAATTTCACGCAATTCCCCTTTGGGGTTTTGCACCACTGGGATGCCACCACCGCCAACGGCAATCACCACGCCACCAGCCGCCACTAGCTGCTGAATCGCCTCCTCTTCCACAATGCGAATCGGTTTAGGCGAAGCCACCACCCGCCGCCAGCCACGTCCAGCATCTTCCACCACGCGCCAACCCTGCTTCTCAAACAACCGTGCCTGCGCTTCTGTCATAAAGCCACCAATTGGCTTGCTTGGTGATTGAAATGCCGGATCATCTTCCTTCACCAAAACCTGTGTCACCACAGAAACCACCGGCACGCGCCGATTGCGGCTGAACAACTCATTGCTCAACGCTTGCTGCAGCATGTAGCCAATAGAGCCTTGCGTATCCGCCACAATAATATCCAGCGGCGTGGTGTGAACTTCATGGGCAGCTAGCTCATTGCGGCGCAAAATGTAGCCAACTTGTGGCCCGTTGCCATGCGTCACCACCAAACGCCAGCCATCCTCCACCATATCGGCCAAATGACGACACGTTTCACGCACAGCATCCCATTGATGCGGAAGATCGGGATTGCTTTTATCGGTAATCAAAGAGTTGCCGCCTATGGCGACCAAAGCAGTGCGGGACATGTGGGACCTCCGAATGTGCCAGTGGGATAGGCACAAAGTGAAAGACAAAAATCATACAGCAGAGGCACAGGTGCGGCAAAAAGTGGCACGAATGTTTGTTAAATCATTTCGCTTCCCTGTAAAATGGGTCTTGTGCCAGATTTTCAAAAAACTCATCACGAATGGACGAATTTTACGAATAAGGGAAAGAAGTATGAAAAAGGGGATCATTTATCCAGAGTTGTCATACAAAATTATGCAGGCTGTGTTTGCGGTTCACAATGAACTTGGCCCTGGATTTTTAGAGCGTGTGTACGAGGAAGCACTCGTCTACGAACTTCTGGATAGAGGTTTTCAGGTTGGCAGGCAGCATCCAATTCAGATTCATTATCGAGAGCAAATTGTCGGAACCCATCGTTTGGACATACTTGTTGAAGGGAAAATCATATTGGAGTTGAAAGCAGTTGCCGATCTACAGCCAATTTTCAAACAGCAAGTCCGCTCCTATCTCAAAGCGTCTGGCTTAAAGTTAGGCATTCTCATCAACTTTGGCACCAAAAGAATCCAATCTATACGCATTGCAAATTAAGAATTTTCGTCCCATTCGTTTATTCGTAAAATTCGTGTTTCGCTTCCCCTCGGCTGACGTGAGCCAGTATCCATGCTATAATGCTTTCCTACCGATAGGAACATCTGAGCTATGGCTAAGAAGAAAACAACTGCGTCTAGAAAACCCACAAAACGCAAGACACAAGCCAAATCTCGCACTACGCGGGGCGGGACGGGCAAGCGCACCCCGCGCAAAAAAAGCACCACCCGTCGCAAAACCAGCAGTCGTAAGAAAACGCGCAAACCCGTTAGCTTTAGCGTTGCTCAAAAAGCCCTCATGGTGGGCATCCTCATTATCTTTATTACCGTGATTTTGGTACTGAGCTTACTTTCGCCAAACCAGGGGCAGCTCACAACGGCGCTTGCAGGCTTGATGGGGCGCACGTTTGGCTGGGGTAGTCTACTACTGCCGATCATCACCGGGGGCATTGGCCTCTATTTAGTAATGTGGGGCATGGAACAGCCACCAGCACTGCCAGCTTATCGTTTAACCGGCGGGGGCTTGCTCTATTTTGCTTTTTTGGGGTTTGCCTCGCTGACTTTGCTCATGCTGGAAAATGATTATTTTGATCCGTGGACCATTGCCCGTGCTGAGCAAGGTGGCGGCTATGTGGGGGGGCTGCTTGCCTCGGTCTTACTAACGGCCGTTGGCAATCTAGGCGCAATCTTCACACTCACCGTGGTGGCCGTGTTGGGTACCATTTTAGTCTCTGGCGTTACGCGGGAAGATATGGGTCGCTTTTTGCAAGCGTTGTTTAGCAAACGGCCGTCCCTGCCCACCCCCGCCAGCCGCACCAATCGAGACATTCCCATCAACCCGCGCCGCCAGCCACGCACTCCCGTGACAGAAAGCGTGCAGCCTCGCCTTATTCCAGAACCACCAACGGCAGAAACTACCGCTGAACCGCCAAAGCCCAAAGCGGAACCGAAAAAGAAACCCGCACGCAAAGGACGTGGCAAACAGAAACCAGAAGTAGCCGATACCCCCACAGTGATCACACCAGTCTTCTTGGGCAATAGCAACGGCCGTTCCCAACAACACAACTGGAAGCTCCCCGCCATTGACGACATCCTGGAACCCGGCACAGACCAAGACCCCAGCGGCGCGATGATCCGCGAACAGGTCGAAATCATCGAGCACACGCTGGAAAGCTTCGGCGCACCCGCCACCGTGGTAGAAATTAACCAGGGGCCGACGATTACCCAATTTGGCGTAGAACCCAGCTTCATCACCATGCGGAACGGCAAGCGCACCAAAGTAAAGGTGGGCAAAATCGCAGGCCTGGCCGACGATTTGACGCTGGCATTGCACGCTCAATCCATCCGCATTCAGGCACCCGTGCCGGGCAAGGGGTATGTGGGCATCGAAGTACCCAATCCGGCCAAAGCATTGGTTTCATTACGCGACGTGATGGAAACCACCGCCTTTGGCAAGCTCAAATCCCCCCTCCGCATTGGGCTGGGGCAAGACGTAGCCGGGCAGCCCATCGTGGCTGATTTGGCTTCAATGCCTCACTTGCTCATTGCCGGGGCAACGGGTTCTGGTAAATCTGTCTGCGTCAATTCTATTATTGCCAGCCTGCTGCTGCTAAACACGCCTGATCAGCTCAAATTGGTGATGGTAGACCCCAAGCGGGTGGAGCTAACCGGGTACAATGGCATCCCCCACCTGGCCGCGCCCGTTGTTGTAGAAATGGACAAGGTGATTGGCGTGCTGCAATGGGCCATGCGCGAAATGGACAGTCGGTACAAAATGTTTGCCGACGTCGGCGCGCGCAACATCGTAGATTACAACAAAAAGACAAAGCGAAACAAAAAAATCGATCCGCTACCATACATTGTCATTATTGTGGATGAACTGGCAGATTTGATGATGCTCTCGCCGGAAGAAACGGAGCGGGGTGTGACCCGGCTGGCTCAGCTGGCGCGCGCTACTGGGATGCACATGGTGATTGCTACGCAACGGCCGTCTGTAGACGTCGTCACGGGTCTTATCAAGGCCAACTTCCCAGCCCGCGTCGCCTTCGCTGTGGCCTCAAGCACCGACAGCCGCGTCATTTTGGACGCCACGGGTGCAGAACGACTACTCGGCCAGGGCGACATGCTCTACCAAAGCCCGGATGCGGCGGCTCCAGTGCGTTCCCAGGGCTGCTTTGTCAGCGATGGGGAACTCAACAAGCTGATTGGCTACTGGCAAGCCGCCCGTCGTTTCAATTTGGTGTCCGCCGCCGACAGCGTGCAGCAAAAACCCGTCGAGATTCCCTCACAGCCAGTGGCTGCACTGCCGCCGCAAGCTACCCTGCCACCGCAGGCCGAACCAGAAGCTAAGGCAATGCCCCCCGCGCCACAAACCATTGAAGCCCCGGTTGTGAACATGGGCAAGTCAGAAGCCACTCCGGTAGATGATGATGCGCCAACCATTGTGAATCGGAAAACGGCCGCTTCCAAACCAAAGTCCAAGCCAAAAACCAAGCGTCCCACACCTCCGGCTCCTGCTAAAGAAGAAACCAAGCAGCAACCCCTGTGGGAAGCCCTGCAAGAGATGGAAAATGAACAGCCAAAGGTGGAAATTGACGACGAATTGATGCCCGAAGCGATTGCCATGGTGCGTAAATTGAATAAAGCATCCACCTCATTGCTTCAGCGTCGCTTCCGCATTGGCTACACCCGCGCCGCCCGCCTCATAGACGCAATGGAAGAAATGGGCATCATCGGCCCCCCCACCGGCACCAGCAAAGCCCGCACAGTTATGCCAATTGTTGGTGAAGCGGGGGATGATGGTGAAGATACGGCCGTTGACACCACAACAGATGAGCCTACCAGCTAACGTTTGTAGACAGTGCCGACACAAATTTGAGGGAACCAATGAAGCTTATCGGGCTTGATCACATTGTCCTGTGTGTAGCTAACGTTGATCGAACGATCACATTTTATGAAGATATTCTTGGCATGAAGCCGGTAGAGGAACGACCAGGAAAATGGTCGCTGCATTTCGGCGCGAACAAAATCAGTTTACAAGATGCCAGGAGTGCGCCTGACATAGCGCGCGATACAATTCCTGGCAGCGGCAACTTTTGCGTGTTGACAGAGGAGCCTGTGCAAAATGTGGCTAAAAAACTTCGAGACTTAGGAATCGCCATCGTTGCCGGGCCAGGTCAACGCGAGGGAGCGACGGGAAAACTGCTATCAATTTACTTGCAAGACCCGGACGGCAATCTGGTCGAAATAAGCAACCGATTATGATGGGGTGCATAAATGCACCCATCTAGCATGAAATCCCTATGAACTTGTCCACAACGGGCCTCACACTTGCCCCCGACGCGGCAATCGATCTGCAACTGCATACAATCTACAGCGATGGTAGCTGGACTGTGGAGGTATTGTTCGACTATCTAATGCGTGAACAGTTTGGTCTGGTGGCGATTACGGATCATGATTGTGTGGATACGGCCGTACCCATCCAACAACGCGCGCTAGAAAAACAGCTGCCCGTCCTCGTCGCCGTAGAAATGTCCACCAGTTGGCAAGGCAAGCTGATCGATCTGCTCTGCTTTGGCTTCAATCTCCACCACAGCCCCTTGAACGACCTGGCCCAAGACCTGATGCGCCGTCAACAAGAAAATATCAAAGAAATGGTCGCAAATTTGGAGCAGCAAGGATTTACTTTTTCCTCGGATACCTTGCCAACCATCTTGGCTAAACCAAGCGTTCAGCAAACAAACGCATTAGCCAGCCTGCTCAAAGAACATGGTTACGGCCAAGATAGAGCCTCAATCGGAAAACTTTTAAGAGATGCAGGTTACAAATTGATAACAAACGATCCAGCAGATGTCGTGGAAGCGACCCATAAGAGTGGCGGCGTTTGCCTGCTGGCTCATCCTGGTCGCACAGATGGCTTCATGACCTTCGATGCCCAATCGCTAGATGAATTCTGCCAGATAGCACCCATTGATGGTCTGGAAGCCTACTATCCGCTGCACACACCTGCCCAAACTACCTTATACAAAGAATACGCCCAGCAGCATAATATGCTCATCAGCGCAGGGTCAGATTCGCACACACCAGAGAAGCCACCCGTCAAATACCTGCTGAATTATGCCGAGCCTTGTTGGAACGGTTAGGCATCCAGATTGATTAAGCAACCCCCCGCAAGTTCGAGAATAAACCTGCGGGAGGATTTTCTGCAAGGAGAAAAATTATGCTTTCAGTGACACTTTATGACGGTACTCCCCTACCAGTGATAGGCTTAGGCACCTGGGCGATGGGGGGCCGCAGCTATCCCGATCCCAGCCAAGACGCCCGTGCTTTGAAAGCAATCCGGGCCGCACTGGAGATTGGCTACACGCATATTGACACGGCCGAAATGTACGCCAGCGGCCACACTGAAGAGCTCGTTGGGCAGGCAATTCAAGGCTTTGATCGAAGCAAACTGTTTCTCACCACCAAAGTGCGCCCGCCCAACCTGAGCTACCAGCGCACCCATGCCTCCATTGACGGTTCACTGCAACGGCTGGGCGTAGACACCATTGATCTCTTCCTCATTCATTGGCGCGATGGCACGCCGCTGGCCGAAACGTTTCGCGCCCTCAACGAAGCGGTTCGTGCGGGCAAAATCCGCTACCTGGGCGTCAGCAACTTTGATGTGGACGAAATGAAGGAATCCCAGGATCTTAGCGAAACGCCCATCGTTACTAATCAGGTGCCGTACAGCATCACTACTCGTCGGTACGTCACTAACGGCGTCATTCCCTACTGCCAAGCCAATAACATCGTGGTAACGGCCTACTCTCCCGTGGAAGAAGGGCGGCTCGGCGTACAAAAGATGTTGGCAGAAGTTGCAGCCACCCACGACGCTACCCCTTACCAAATTGCAATGGCCTGGCTGGTGCAGCAACCGTGGGTCATCACCATCCCCATGTCGCACAACCCGGTTCATTTGCAGCAAAATTGGGACGCTGCCAACATCACGCTCACACCGGATGAGATGGCACAATTAGAAGCGGCAGGGTAGGAACGACCGTTTCCCCTATAAAAAGCAAATCACAAATTTAACGAATAATCGAATAACACGAATTTGCATTAAAACATTCATGTTATTCGGCTATTCGTGTCATTCGTGATTATTTTTTTCACTCCGGCATTCTATGGACAAAATTCTCAAACATCCTATGATCAAGACCAAAACAACAGTAAGGTTTTGACCATGGCACACCTACAAGGACAAGAACGCGCACAATATGTGCAGAGCATGTTTGCTCGCATTGCGGGCCGCTACGATTTGATGAACCGGCTGATGACGGCTGGACAAGATATTAAATGGCGGCGGTATGTCATTCAGCAGGCGAATTTGCCAAGGAACGGCCGTATCCTCGACATCGCTACCGGCACAGGGGACATTGCCCTAGAGGGGCTGAACCAGGTACCCGGCCTGCAAGCCGTGGGGGGCGATTTTACGGTGGAAATGATGCAGGCAGGCAAGCAAATCCCAGAGCGGCAGCCAATCCAGTGGGTAGGTTCCGACACGCTGGCTCTCCCCTTCCCCGATGATTATTTTGACGCCGTCACCTCAGGCTTTCTGATGCGAAACGTCATTGACGTGCCGGGCGCATTTCGGGAGCAGATGCGGGTCACCAAACCAGGCGGGCGGGTCGTGGTGCTGGAATCCAGCCCGCCAAAGAAGAATTGGTTACGGCCGTTCATCCGCATCCACCTCAACCACATTATCCCCCTGCTGGGCAAGCTTATCACTGGCGAATCCGACGCTTACCGCTACCTGCCAGATAGCACCCAGCAATTCAAAGACCCAGAAACGCTAGCCGACATCATGCGCCAAACTGGCTTCCAAAACGTCACCTACAAGCTGTTCATGTTTGGCACGGTTGCCATCCACACCGGGCAAAAGCCGGAGATAGCCAATTTGTAAGCGACTTTCAGTAAAGTTTGCGAGTGGCAAGTGGGCGAGTAAACACGCCATTCACTCGCTACTCGCAAACTGGCACACAATAAAATGTCTAATTCACGTCTCACGCTCACCCCAATCTCCCCCCACGTCTGGATTTTGCCCCGCCATCCAGATAAAAACCGTGTGCAGGCCACCATTGGCATGGTCATAACGGGTAGTCAAACGATTATAATTGATGCAGGCAACAGCTTGCAGTTAGCACGGCAAATTCAAGCCGCACTCATGGCAATGGACGCGCCACGCATCAGCCATGTTATCTACACCCATCACCATTGGGACCACACCTTTGGCGCCTGTGTGTACGGCGTACCCGCCATTGCACACCGCCTGAGCCATCAGTTTCTAACCGAAATGCGCCAACAAAACGTAGGAGAAACCCACCTACGCACAAAAGTAGAGCGCAATCCCAAACTGATTTTGGACTGGACGGCCGAAGATTGGGCCGCCTTTGAAATTGTATTGCCAGAAATCATTTATGAAGGGCAAGAGCAATTCCAATTTGACGGTGTGACGCTGGAGTTACAGCACGTCGGCGGCGTTCACGCGGCCGATTCCACCGTGATCAAGGTGGTAGAGGATGGCGTGATGTTTCTGGGTGACTGTTACTATCCAGCCCCCCGCTACGAAAATCCCACAGACCAAATGCTGGACATGGCGATGCTAGAAAATTTGCTAGACGAAAATTACGATCATTACATTGATGGCCATAATGCGCCGATGCAAACGCGCCACGTACGGCGCATTTTGCGTTCGCAGGCATTGCTGGCCCGCCTCAACGAATCTCGTTCTTAACGCACGTTTCGCAGTGTAGATTTCAAAAGTCTCATATCTCTCTGGCAAATGGCGGGACTACCTGCAAGACTTTTGAAATCTCTTCACTGGCAATGCGTAACATCAGGTTTTAATTTTTGTGTAAGGTCTGTTACAAATTGCTGCGGTATACTTGGGGCATGAAACGATTTTTATGCCTTGCTACAATCCTGATTTTACTGATCGCCTGTACCCCAACCACAGAAACGGCCGTTACGCCCCCACCAACTTCCGCACCAGAAACAGCTGTACTGCCCACAAACACAGCCCCACCCCCTGCCGTTACCGTCGAGACGCCCCGTGTAGAACCACCGACGACCATACCCGAAACCGATTCCTCTGACAGTGAGGAAGTTACAGAAACAGCTACCTCTGCTCCAGAACCAACGGCCGAAGTTGTGGCGGAAGCAAGTATAGTAAGCGGCCGTACCGAAGAAGGTGCCTTCTTCCTGGGCGACCCCAACGCCCCCATTACCCACATTGACTACTCCGACTTCCTCTGAAGTAGCTGCCGTACCTACGTGCTAGGTACAGAGCCAGACATCATTGCCAATTACGTTGAAACCGGGCGCGTCAAGCTGGTGTTTTGGCCCGTGTTAAACCACGGCAACCCCAGCGTCTACTCAACCCTTGCGGCCGAATGTATGGGCCAGCAAGACCCGGATTTGTTCTGGGTCGCTCACCACTACCTCTTCGAGAATCAATCTGCTCTGTGGGGGGCAGACCGAGATTACTATGTGGAAACGGCCGTTGCCCTCGGCGCAGACCAAGCCACTTTTGAAGCGTGTTACGACGGCCCAACTGGTCTGGAAACCATTCTGGCACTAGACGACATTCGCCGCCAGCGCAGCGTCTTTAGCCAGCCCATCTTCGACATCAACGGCCAAATTTTTGTGGGCGCACAACCCTACGACGCTTTTGCGGCCGTTTTCGACGCCCTGCCGTAAGCGGTCATTTTGCCGGAGTAGTTGCCTTCTCACCCTTGGTGTATTAGTATTCTGCTATGCTCATAGGGAATGCAGAAGACACTACCGTCAAAATTCTAATCGTAGATGACAACATATCCATTTTACGTGCTGTGGAGACCTCTTTGCAGCGAGAGGCATATGTGGTGCATACGGCCGTTTCCGGTGAAGAAGCCCTCTCCGTCATTTCTCGTACAGGCTTGCCCCATCTGGCCATTATTGACCTAAACATGCCCGGCATGGACGGCTTTGAACTGTGCGAAGCTATCCACCAATTTTCCGACCTGCCCATCATCATGCTCACCGCCATCGACGATGAAGAGACCGTTGTTTTTGGTCTGGACAGATATGCCGAGGATTATATCGTTAAGCCATTCCGGGCGGCAGAGCTAGTGGCACGGGTACGCCGCGTGCTGCGCCGCATGGGAGATTTTGCGTACACTCTAGAGCCAATCATTAAAGTAGATGAGAATTTGCAGGTTGACTTTCCCAATCGCAAAGCATTTGTTGGTGAAAGACCCGTGCAGCTTACCCCTACAGAGGCCAAGCTGCTTTACATTCTCATGCGTAATGCGGGGCGAACCGTTACCAACGGCTTCCTGCTGCGCCGCGTCTGGCCAATGGACGATGCGTTTGAGGATCGGCTGCACACGCACATTTACCGTCTACGCCGCAAAATTGAACTTTCTCCTAAAGAGCCACATTACATCATTTCTGACTGGGGCACAGGGTACAGCTTCCTGGCACAGCCAGAAGCATAATCTCCCCCGCCCCACTTACAATCAATTGCCAAAGGCAGAAGATGAAAATTACCCGGCTAGACCATGTGCAACTGGCCATGCCCCCAGGTGGGGAAGAAGCAGCGCGGGCATTTTACGGCCGTATCCTCAACCTGCGTGAGCTAGAAAAGCCTGAACAATTGCGTGCCAAAGGCGGCTGTTGGTTCGCTGGCAGTGGGCTAGAGCTGCACTTGGGCATTCAGGCCGATTTTGTACCAGCCACCAAAGCCCACCCTGGCCTGCGCGTGGCTGATCTGGAAGTAGCACAAAGCCATTTGCAAGCTGCCGGCATTCCCATAATTGCCGATACATCTGGGGTACGCGTGCGGCGATTTTATATCAACGATCCGTTTGGCAACCGATTAGAATTTATGCAGGAAGGAGACTCATTCCAGTAAGTGGCCAATCATGAAAGCACCCAGGCTCCCCGTTCCTACCCCGCTGCATGGCACAGATACAGCATTTACCCAAGACTCCATTACCCGCCGCTTAACCAAGATTTTGCAACGCACCCTGGCAGAAAATGACTTGCCAGACACGGCCGTTGCCCAACTCACTGCCCTCCTCAACAGCATTCCACACGGCCGCATTGGCTATCTGCCCGATCACCTCGCCCCAGAACTAGACATTTGGCAAGCTGATATTCAGCCCTATTTGGGGCAAACCTGGCTAGAAGCCCCCTGGTTTTTTGTAGAAACCTATTTTTATCGGCGCATTGCCGCCGCTGTGGATCATTTTCGCAGTGGAATTGATCCCTTCGCGCATCAAAAGCGTCAAGGCCTGGCTGCAACCGTCACTCAGACTCAGGCACTACTCCGCCAAGCGGATAGGCTCATCACCAATGGTTGGCAGCCAAACGGCTTTCGGCAGATGCTTCTGGCAGCTCTTTGGGGCAACCAGGCGGACATGAGCATGTGGGCCGCTGGCGACGACGCCATGCCCAACCATGCAAAGGTGGATGATCAAACCACGCACTTACTTGTTGATGACACAACAGCCGTTGCCCAATTGCTGCAAAGCCCCGTCCGCCGGGTTGATTTCATTATGGATAATGCTGGCTTTGAGCTGATTGGAGATTTATGCCTTACCGACTATTTGCTAGCAACCAGGCAAGTTGGCACCGTATTTTATCACCTCAAACTGTTCCCCACCTTTGTCTCCGATGCCACCGCCTTCGACGTCGAAAGCACAGTTGCTTACCTCAACCATCATGAAGACCCCATTTTGCGAGAGGCCGGCCAGCGACTAATTTCTTATTTGGTAAACGGCCGTTTGCATCTGGTTACCGATCCATTCTGGACATCCCCACACCCGCTGTGGCAGCTACCCCCAACCATCAACCAACAGTTAGCCAACGCCAACCTCCTCATTAGCAAAGGCGATGCCAACTACCGCCGCGCTCTGGGGGATGCTCCCTGGCCGCACACCACCCCGTTTGCAGATATCGTCAGCTACTTGCCCACGCCCGCGCTCTTCCTACGCACCTGCAAATCTGAGGTTCTTGCAGGGTTAAGCACGGCCCAAGCTGCAAAAATGGCTCAATTGGATGAAGATTGGTTGATAAACGGCCGTTGGGGGGTCAACCAGCTAGCAAATAATAATTCAGACTAATCTGCGGCGTCAGCTTCCCAAAAAGAATCAGCCAATCGCACGCGGTACACGCCCTTAAAATCATCGGGAGGCACAGATTTACCTTTACGCAAAATCTGCACATGGCCAGCTTCAGCTAGATGCTTCACCGCCAGCCGAATGCGCTTGGTCAATGTTTGCCATTCTGGCTCATACAAAGTCATGGCAATCTCTTCAGGACGTACCGACTCATCTGGCCAAGCGGCCGTACACAGCTGAATAATTGTCTCAAAAACCGCTTCGTCACTAATGCGGAACTTTCTTGGTTTGGGCATTTAATTGATCTCGATTTCTTGATTGATACGGCAAGGGGAACGGCCGTTACTTGCCTGCAAGCGCCAATTTGCTCGCCTGAAGGTACGTGGGATTGTTTGCCGTCAACGCCAAAATCTTTTTGGCCTCATTTTCTTGCTGGTTAGCCACGAAAAGTAACCCCAACATAAAGTACGCCGCTGGCAGCTTCAAACCGCCGCGGATCGCCCGTTGATAACAGCCAATTGCATCATCAATATGGCCCCGCGTTTCAAAATCCATTGCTTGGCCTAGCAACGCATCCCGCTCCAGCTTACTCAAACTATTGGCATCTACTTCCGCCTCATCCTCATCCCGAAAAAGCTCTGCAGCCAGCTCTTCCTGAGCTAATCGGCGCGCCTTCTCAATTGGATCAGATAGCTCTTCCTGCTCTGCCACTGACTGCTCATTACGCTCCGCCTCAAAAATGGCAGCCATCTGACGCACTGTTTCAGTCAGGCTATCCGCCTCTGCCTGTTCTTCCGCCGACAGCCCGGTGGCAGGTTCAGATTCAACCGCTTCCTCCACGGGTTCCGCTAATGCCGCTTCACCATGACGGATGAGTTCAACGGCCGTTAGCACATCCTCATTTCCAGGATCCAACCGCAAAGCCGCCTGGCACATTTGCAAGGCCTTCTTATTTTCTCCACGCAGCTGCAAAATGCGGGCAATCGCCAAATACTCCCGCACTGCATCCCGCTTCCGGTTCAGCCGTTGAAACACCGTTGCCAGCCGTTTATGAGACCCTAACAAACTAGAGTCAAGCCGAATTGATCGCTCCCAATTCCCAATCGCTTCTTCCAGGTGGCGTTGCTTCAGCAAAATTTCACCAATTGCCAAATAAGTACGAGCCGCTTCTGCTAGCTGACCCTGTCTCTCCTGAATATCCGCCACGCTACGCAAATAACGAATATCCCCTCGTGAATACCGAGCCGCCAACTTAAAACAATCCAATGCCCGATCGAGCTGCTTCAACCCCAGGCAAGCCTCACCCAGCCCAGCATACGCTGCAGCATCGTGTGGAAACTCCCCAATTGCTACACGGAAGGCCGTAAACGCATCCTTCCACCGTTCTGCCTTGTTGTAAGCTAGCCCAACCTTTATTGCTTTTTGGTATTTCGCTCTATCTTTCGCCATGAACTTTCCTGCTTTTACACAAGCATCGTTAAAGCGTATATCAGTGTGATTGGATACGCAAGCAAAATCTTGAAAATTGCTGCGTCAACCAATGGGTGACTATACGTACATTTCCAATAATCCGCCGAAATAACAATCCAACTGGCAAATTAGTCCAAAAGTACCATCTATTTTTCCAAAATTTCACCCCACCTTAATTACAATCTTAAGTGTAAACATATATTATGTCACTAGGACTGAAGCAATCACAATCCACTAAATGTTTAGCCAGTTGCTTCAGTCAGCTACATTTTGTAGACACCCTGGGAGCCATTATTGAAATTGTATCAGTGAGGCGTCTAGCCAGATGACGCCAAAAGTTACACAAGCGAGGTTAACGCTGTTATGGAATCCTTTTCCTTCTACCAATGGCTAAAAACACAAACTGAACGTAAAGATGCCATTGGCGATTTTGCTTTCACAATGAGCCAATTCGATGAGCCAAAAGCCACCCGCAAGAAAGCAAACGGGCATATGATCTGGGCCACTTGGTTGGTAGACAAAAACGCTTCCCCTGCCGTCATCGAGGCCTTCAATACTGCTTGGCATGAATATCAATCCCAAGTACAGCCATCCTAAAATTATATCTCTTTCCTGAGGCAAAAATTCGGAAACAACCTTAATAAAGGCCGTAAGAAAACGGTACTACTTTATAGATACTCTTCCTATTTTACTTCTTCCCCCTTAAACTGTGGCGTCATTTAAGTTACCCGATTTAGATGGCGCCACCCTCCTTTTGACTCAACTTACTGCTGTTTTGGACGATATTGCAACGCCTCTGCCAAATGAGCAGGCTGAATGGATGTTTCTTCAGATAAATCGGCAATGGTACGCGCCACTTTTAGCACACGATGGAAAGCGCGGGCACTCAAATTCATTTGGGTCATAGCGCTTTTCATCAAGCGATTGCCCGTTTCATCGAGTTGACAAAGTTCGCGCACCTCACTAGGTCCCATGTCGGCATTGGCATATAAGGCACGCTCCCTAAAGCGATCCGCCTGAATTTGCCGCGCTTGCTCAACCCGAGCCTGAATTTGGGCAGAAGGTTCGCCTCGCTGCCGACTCGTCAGCTTGTCGTACTCGACACGGGGTACTTCTACGTGCAAATCAATCCGATCCATCAAAGGGCCAGAAAGCCGCTTTTGGTAGCGTGTAATCATCGCGTTTGAGCAGGAACAGGCATGGGTCGGATCGCCAAAATAGCCGCACGGGCAGGGGTTTTGGGCAGCTACCAGCATGAAGTTGGCTGGATAGGTTACGGTGCCAGAAGCACGAGAGATAGAAACTTCGCGGGGAATGCCTTCCAATGGTTGGCGCAACACTTCAATTAAGTTGGATCCAAATTCAGGAAGCTCGTCGAGAAATAAAACACCCCGATGGCTCAGGCTTATCTCACCTGGGCGTGGCCAAGCACCGCCACCAACCAACCCGGCATAGCTGATGGTGTGGTGCGGAGAGCGAAACGGCCGATTTCTCATCAGCGGCGTATCGGGCGGCAGCAACCCAGCGACGCTGTATATTTTGGTAACCTCTAACGCTTCCTCGACCGACATGCGCGGCAAAATACTGGGCATTGATTTAGCCAGCAAAGTCTTCCCTGCTCCTGGGGGCCCCGATAAAAGAATGTTGTGTGAGCCTGCTGCCGAAACTTCTAGCGCGCGCTTCACATGTTCCTGTCCCATGATGTCAGCGAAGTCGGCGGCATAGATGGGATCTTGGCGGAATTCAGCTTCTAAATCCACCGTGTACGGTGTAAGTGGTTTCAATCCAGTTAGATGAGCAACCAACTCACTCAGGTTGCGAATGGCAAATACCTCTACATCGGGTAGCAGGGCGGCTTCACCAGCATCATCGGCGGGCACAAAGACGCGGCTGAACCCCTGTTCGCGGGCCAGAGCCGTCATGGGCAAGATGCCTTTGGTGTGGCGGGCCGTGCCGTCTAGCGACAGTTCCCCTAAAAAGAGTGCCCCTGCCAGCTTTTCAGGCCAGATTTGTTGCGAAGCAGCCAAAACGCCCACGGCGATGGGCAAATCGTAAGCGGGGCCTTCTTTGCGTAGATCGGCTGGCGCCAGATTAACAGTGATGCGCTTGCCTGCAGGAAAGGTAAACCCACTGTTTTTGATGGCACTGTGCACGCGGTCTCGGCTCTCACGAACGGCTGCATCCGGCAAGCCAACCAGGTTAAACGCAGGCTGTCCTCGTATAATATCCACTTCTACTTCTACAACTTCTGCTTCTAACCCAACAATGGCACAGCTAAAAACTTTGGCCAGCATGGCACATCCTTCTTTCTAGTTAACAAATTCAGAAACTTCGCTTCTGGTCGGCAAATTATAACAGGGTGTCATCTTATTTACATGATTTGCACAATCTAGCATGAGAATTGACAAGCAAGTTACCGCTCATATAATGAATTGAATACCTATTCATATTACTTTGGAGAACCATGACCCAAAAACCCGCCACATCCATTGATGTCGCACAATTAGCAGGCGTATCGCAACCAACTGTCTCTCGCGCCTTTGATCCAAATGCCAGTATCGCGGCCGATACCCGCAGCCGTGTGTTGGCCGCCGCAAAAAAGCTGGGGTATCAGCCCAATGTTATCGCCCGCAGCCTCAGCACCCGCCGCACCAACATCGTCGGCCTGGTTATGGCCAATGTGGCCAACAGTCTGTTTTATCCAACCGTGCTAGAGAAAATGACAGATCGCCTACAGAAGATGGGCAAGCAAGTGTTGCTATTCAACGTGCCGCTAGAAAAGCCCGTAGATGATTTTTTGCCCCGCGTCTTGGGCTATCAGGTGGATGGACTCATTATCACTTCCACAACGCCGTCTAATGAAATTGCCGACGAATGTGCTCGCAACGGCACACCAGTTATTCTTCTAAACCGCTTTGTGGAAGGTTCCAGCGCCAACTCGGTTTGCTGCGATAACGAACAGGGAGGGCGGTTAGCGGCTGATGCCCTTTTAGATGCTGATCATGCTCAAATTGCTTATATTGGTGGGCCGCCTACAACCTTTACCAACATGATGCGAGAGGCGGGATTTGTTGGCAGATTAAAAGAGCGTGGCTATGAGAAAATTCTTCTTGAAACCGGTACGTTTACCTATGAATCTGGTCAGGCATGCGCGCGCCGCCTACTAACGTTAGCTACGCCTCCAGATGCCATCTTTTGTGCAGCCGATATCATGGCCATGGGTGTAATGGATGTGGCTCGGTATGAGTTTGACCTTCAAATTCCAGACCAACTATCCATCATCGGCTTCGACGACATCCCTATTGCTGGCTGGCCAATTTATAATTTAACCACGATTCGCCAACCCGTTGACGGGATGATTGATGCGGCTTTGGAACTGCTGGATAATCACGAAGATGGCATTCCTACGGCCGAATACAAGCTACTACTAGGCGAGCTTATCATTCGCGGCTCCACAAAAACGTAATATTTCGCCCTCCATAACCTAATGCTGATACAGCAATTCATATTGACAAAACCAGAAATATCAATAGACTTCTGAATACGTATTCAAAAGAGAAGTTGTTTGCGTTATTTAGGTTAAAGATAAACGTGGAAGTGATTGTAAAACTGGATGATTTTTATAGGCTGATCGACCTGCAAAGTACACTTGAGTTGGTCGCTGCGGGTTTTGATTTTGTAGAGGGGCCAGTTTGGCATCCCACGTATAAAAGCCTCCTTTTTAGCGATATTTTAGGGAACTCACTTTATAGTTGGCGGGCCGATGTTGGCGTAATGAAGCGCAATCGCCACAGCTACATGGCCAATGGCAATGCGTATGATCATGACGGCCGTCTACTCACCTGTGAACACGCCACCAGCCGCCTGACCCGAACCGATCTCACCAACGGCACCTATGAAGTTTTGGCAACCCATTACCAGGGTAAGCAGCTCAACAGCCCTAACGATGTGATCGTCAAACAAGATGGTACGATTTACTTTACAGACCCGCCTTCCGGGCGCAGTGCCGGGTACGGTATCCCCCGTGAACAAGAGCTTCCTTTTAACGGTGTGTACCGCCTAGACCCTGCCAACAGCGAACTTACACTACTCATTGATGATTTTGCCAAGCCCAACGGCCTGTGCTTCTCGCAGGATGAATCATTGCTCTACATTAGTGACACGACTCGGCAAAACATTCGTGTGTTTGAAATGTTGGCAGATGGTGGGTTGGGAAACAGCCGTCTCTTTGCCAATCTCGTTGGGGATAAACCGGGTGTAGCCGATGGCCTAAAAATTGACAGCCAGGGCAACGTCTATTCATGCGGGCCAGGTGGTATTCACATTTTTACTGTTAAGGGTGACTGCTTGGGCATTGTTGAAACGCCGGAACCAGCCGCCAACTTTGTTTTTGGTGATGACGATCTCTGTTCACTGTACATCACCGCCACAACCAGCCTTTACCGTTTGCGCGTCAACGTTCCTGGCGTGGCAACGTATTTACCAAAGCCTTCTGGCTAACGAAGAAATGAAAACAACCAACCTCCCGCAGGTTCCATCCGCAAACGGTATTCGAGAACAAACCTGCGGGAGGTTTATTTAGAGGAATCAAATGTCTGGCAGCAATCGTTCAATTTCAGCAGCCAATTTGCAAGATTTTTTAGGCAAGCTATTTAGCACCTCAGGAATGCCCCTTGCTGACGCAAATTTTTGCGCCAAAGCTCTGGTGCAAACTAACTTATGGGGCATTGATTCCCACGGCGTTTTACGCGCTCCCATTTACTTGCAACGGTTGCATAGTCGTGCCATGAATCCCACGCCGGCCGTTAAAAAAGTGCGCGGCAGCGGTGTTTTGGAAGTGCTGGATGGAGATGACGGCGCAGGCTTTGTGGTGGGTCGGGCAGCTATGAACCGAGCCATTGAATTAGCCCAACAGTTTAGCATGGGCGCGGTGGGGGTGATTCGTAGCAATCATTTTGGTGCGGCCGGACTGTTCGCGCGAATGGCTGTTGAACAAGGGCTAATTGGCCTGGTAATGACCAGCGTCATGCCCAACATTGTGGCGCCGGGCGGTAGTCGGCCAATCACGGGCAACAATCCCATAGCCATCGGCATTCCTACGTTTGGCGGCTTTCCTTTTGTGCTGGATATTTCATTATCCAACGTGGCTGGGGGCAAGCTGCTGTTGGCTAGCAAGAAGGGTGAGCAGATCCCTTTAGATTGGGCGACGGACAGAAACGGGCGTCCCACCTCTGATCCCGACGAAGCCTTTGCTGGTTTCCTGCTACCGCTGGGCGCACACAAAGGGTTAGGGCTTTCCTACGTGGTAGACATTCTTAGCGGTCTTATCACCGGTGGCGTTTTTCAGCACAGCCTGAAAAGCATGTACAAATATCCCGACGATCCCAGCCTGACCAGCCACTTCATGATTGTGATCAACCCGCTGGCACTCATGAGCCAGGACGAAATGCAGGCGCGAATGGCAGAATTCCAGCAAACCATCAAAGCGTCGCCCATGTGGGATGAGACGCAAGAAATGCTACTCCCGGGCGAGCTTGAACACCGCACCATGCAGCACCGTCTGGAAAATGGCATCCCCCTGCCACCTGCACTTGTAGCAGATTTGCAAAAACTTGGTGAAGAACATGGCGTTGCCTTTCCATTGACAGCGGCGGGCTAATTTTTTTACACAATCCGAATACGTATTCAGATTTTCATAATTCATCCTTCATAATTCATAATTTTCAGGGAGAAAACCGTGGAAACAGTTGTTACATCCCCAACAAAAGAAGTTGTTATCGGTGCGGGACGGCCGTTTGTCATTATTGGCGAGCGCATCAACCCCACCGGGCGTAAGCTGCTGGGCAAAGAGATGGCTGCTGGCAACTTTGACCGGGTACGCCAGGATGCCATCGCCCAGGTGCAAGCTGGGGCGCAGATGCTAGACGTCAATGCCGGCATTCCCATGGCCGATGAACCAGCCGTCTTGGCCGAAGCGATCCGCATAGTCCAATCAGTAACCGATGCCCCCATCGCCATAGATTCGTCCGTGGTTGCCGCCCTGGCCTCCGGTTTAGAAGCGTACCAGGGCAAGGCATTGGTCAACTCTGTGACGGGTGAGGAAGAGCGGCTGGAATCGGTGTTGCCGCTGGTGGCGCAGCATGGTGCGGCCGTTATTGGCATTGCCAACGACGAAACCGGCATCTCGCATGATCCCAACGTGCGCTTTGACGTGGCTAAAAGAATTGTTGAGCGTGCCGAATCATTTGGCATTCCTCGCGCCGACGTGATTATAGACCCGCTAGCAATGCCCGTGGGTGCAGTTCATGGCGCGGGGGCAACCTTTATTAAGCTGGTGCGGCGCATTCGCGGTGAGCTGGGCGTGAACACCACCTGCGGGGCTTCTAATATTTCATTTGGGCTGCCGGGACGGCCGTCGCTCAACGCCGCTTTCCTCGCCATGATCATCGGGGCAGGCATGACCTGCGCCATCACCAACCCCCTGGAAGCCGAAATGATGAAAGCCATCCTCGGTGCCGATGCCATCATGGGACATGACGAAAATTGCCAAGCCTGGATTGCCCATCATAAGACCCAAACCGCCAGCAATGGCACAGGACGACGAGTGCGACGGCCGCGTACCGCCAGCAGTGGTCAGTAAGCAGTAATCAGTTTTCGGTAAACGGTGATGAATTCTCATAATTCATCCCGCATAATTCATAATTTTCTAGTAAAGGAGAAATCAGAATGTCAGAAGGAAAAGCAGTTTGGTGGCAAGAGATGACAGCCGACGCCATTGTGGAACATGCCAAGAAGGACGACATTGCCCTCTTACCAATTGGAGCCATTGAGCAGCACGGCCCACACTGTCCCTGTGGCGACGACAGCTACAACGCCATCGGCATGGCCGAGCATATCTCCCGCAAAACCGGCGTGATGCTCCTCCCCTGCCCCATGTATGGCTCCCATCCCTTCCATCATTGGGGAATGCCGGGCAATATCCCGCTCACTTACGAAACCCACATCGGATTGATAACAGACATTGTGAAGGGCGCAACCGTTTCAGGGTTTAATAAATTCATCATCCTGTCCGCTCATGGACAAGTATCTTCAACCATCGTTGCCGTGCATAAATTGGGTCTGGAAGGCATTTTCACCCTGTCGCTGCACTGGTACGACTTTTTGCGTGACGACCAAGATGTGCTGGAGGATTGGATGTGGCACGCCGACGAAGCTGAAACCTCCGTAGCACTTTATCTCTTCCCCGAATTTGTAGATATGAGTAAAGCAGACAAAGGGGGCGGCGAACCATTGGTGGATCGCAAATTCATCATTGCCCCTGGAATGCGGCCACGCCCCGGCACAATGTACCATTTTGAAGGCACGTTTGCTCGCCCAGAGTACCGTGAGCTGAAAAACGGCATCATCGGCGATGCTACCAAAGCCACCCGAGAAAAAGGTGAGAAGCTTGTTACGCGCCTCACAGACCATGTGGCTGAACTGATTGAAGACATTCGCCAACGGTATGAGCCAGGCGTAAAGCCGCTGGAAACATGATCAATACAACTGATATGACAGTCACCTGTGAGGTGACTGTCATATTCAGTCTGGAGGGAAGCAGATGAAATTTAAGGACAAAGTAGTCATTATTACTGGCGCGACAAAGGGAATTGGTGAGGCTTGCGCCTATGAGTTTGCCAAAGAAGGGGCGAAAGTGGTTGTGACCGGCCGTTCGGTGGATTTAGGCGAGCAGGTGGTGGCTAAAATTGAAGCTGACGGCGGTGAAGCCCTCTTTGTGCGCTGTGACATCGGCCAAAAGGCGCAAATTGATGCCCTGGTTGAGGCCACCGTTGCCCATTTTGGCACGGTGGATGTGGTGGTAAACAATGCAGGGGTCAACCACAGTGCCGACTTCTTCGATATTTCCGAAGAAGATTGGGATTGGGTGATGAGCGTTGACCTGAAAGGTACGTTTTTTGTGAGCCAAGCAGCGGCCAAAGTAATGATTGAGCAGGGCAAAGGCGGCTCCATCGTCAATGTATCATCGGTGATGGCGCAGTTGGCCTTGGCGGATCAGATTCCGTACTGTGCGGCCAAGGGTGGCGTGAACCAACTGACCAAGGCGATGGCGCTTTCGCTGGTGGATCGAGGCATTCAGGTGAACTGCTGCGCCCCTGGCCCGGTGCTGACGGAGTTGATGGAGCGGGTGGTTCACAATGAAGCCAAACGGAAGCAGTTGATGGATCGGTTGCCAATCGGCCGTATTGCCACCTGCGAGGAGATTGCCCGCGTGATTGTCTTTTTGGCCAGCCCGGAAGCGGCCATGCTGGTAGGGCAGACAATCTATCCAGACGGTGGGCGCAGCATTCAGGCCTTCCCACGACGCATGGAAAAATGAGATGGTGGCTAGGTGCTAGGTGCTGGTTACCAGCCACTAACCACCAACCACTAGCCACAGGGGAAAATCATGTCACAACCTAAAATTGGTCTAATTACCTTTGGCGACCACCGCGCGCATGAGTGGGAGCATGTCTTTAAGAAGATGACGGAGCCGCGTCACCAGGAAGCGGTGGCTTACTTTGAGCAGCTTCCGGTGACGCTGGTGGCGCAGGAGGCGGTGGCGCGGGCGAAGGATGAGATTGATGCTCAGGTGGATGCGCTGCGGGCTGCCGGGGTTGAAGTGCTGGTCGCCCATACGCCCTGCTGGACATCGCCTAATTTGGTGGTGCGGGGCATTCAGCGGCTGAATATGCCGACGGTGCTGCTGGGCAATAAGCATCCGGGGACGCACAGCACGGTGGGTCTGCTGGGCGCAGGCGGTACGTTGAGCCAGATTGGCTACCCGCATATGCGTTTGCGCGAAGATTTTACTGAGGCTTTGGCGCAAAAAGTGATGCCGTATTTTATGGCAACGGCCGTAAAATCCCGGCTTCAGGGCAAAATGTTTGGTCTCTTTGGCGGCCGTTCGCTAGGCATTGACACGGGCACGTTTGACCCCATGCAGTGGAAAAAGCTGTTTGGCGTGGACACGGAGCATATTGACCAGCTAGAAATTATTCGCCGCGCCGAGCTGGTGCCAGAAGCGGACACCAAGAAGATGATGACCTGGCTGACGCGAGTGGTGGGCAGCGTTCAGTACAACGATGACAAATTTACCCCGGAGAAGTTGGCCTTTCAGGTGCGCTGTTATTTGGCAACCATGGAGATTATTGGGGAGATGGGGCTGGACTTTGTGGCGATTAAATGTATGCCTGACCTGACCACCCATTTTGTACCCCAATGTATTTCTGCCGCGCTGCTGCCCAGTCCTTATGACGCAGACGGCCGTCGTGACCCAATTATGATGGCCTGTGAAGCCGATGGGGATGCGGCCTTAACCATGGAGATTTTGAAGGAAATTTCTGGTGGTCTGCCAGTGCTGTTCATGGACGTGAGCTACATTGATGATGAGCGAGGACTGTTTTACTTCCCCAACTGCGGCGCGTTTTGCTCCTGGTATGCGGCTCGCTCGGATGATCCGGCTGAAAATATGAAGCATATTGAGCTGCGCCCGGCCAATCGGCCTGCGGGCGGGGCAATTACCTACTTCAACACCGCCCCCGGTGATATGACCCTGGCGCGACTGTATCGAGAGAACGGCCGTTACCGCATGGGCATCATCTCTGGCGAAACCGTCCACATCTCGCCAGAAGAGCATGATAACTTTGTCCAGGCCAGGGGAAGCCACCAGCTACCCACCGCCTTCCTAAAGCTGGACGTGGACATAGATAAATTGGTTAGCAATTTTGGTTCCAACCACGTCATGGGTGTGGCGGGGAAACGGGTAGAAGAACTGCTCCATTTTTGTGACCTGATGGAAATTGAACCCACATTTTTTAATTGACGATTTACGATTGACGATTTTCGATTGCTGTCTTCAATCGTAAATCTACGATCGTAAATCGTAAATCGAGTAGGATTTATGAACAGACGCGAACGATTCAAAAAAATCACCAATTTCCAAGAGGCAGACCGGGTGCCAATAGATTTGGGTAGCCATGTGGCGACCATTCACCGCTTTGCCTATGAAAAGCTGAAAGTGCATCTGCACAACGATCCTGATATTAAAAATACCGACTTGGTGTTGGACAGGATGGTGCAAAATGTGGTGCCAGACGAGAAGGTTTTGCGCCGCTACAATGTTGATTTTCGCTGGATTGCCCCCCACTGGATTGACGTGGTGGACGTGCGCGACGATATTTACCGCGATATGTGGGGCATCGAATGGCAATATATGCTGGATGCCTACAGCGTCTACTCCTCGCCCTTGAGTGAGGCCAAAACGGTAGCCGATCTGGAAAACCATCCCTGGCCAGACCCGTATGATCCCAAATTAGTCACCGGACTGGCGGAACGGGCTAAATGGCTGTATGAAAACACCGATTATGTGCTGGTGGCTGACGCGATTAAGGGCGGCATTCTCACCAAAGCCTTGCAAATTCGGGGCTACGAAATGATGTTTGCCGATCTAGCCAATAATCTGGAAATGGCCGAAGCCTTGATGGACAAGCTGCTTGATTTGTATAAAAAATTTTACAGTCATTTTCTCGACGCAGTTGGGCCGTATGTGCAGATGGTTTACTTTACCGATGATATTGGTGGACAATCGTCCATGATGATTTCGCCAGATACCTTCCGCCAGTTGGTAAAACCGCGCATTGCCAAGCTCATTGACCATATCAAGAGCGAAGCGGATGTGAAGTTTATGTACCACACCGATGGTACGGTAACGCCCGTGGTGGAGGATATTATTGAGATGGGCGTGGATATTTTGAACCCCATTCAAACCTCGGCATTGGGGATGGACACGGCCGTTCTCAAAGAGCTGTACCACGGCCGTTTGTGCTTCCATGGGGCGATTGATGTACAGCAGATGCTGCCTTTTGAATCGCCTGAGGGCGTTCGTTACGATGTCGCCCGGCGCATTTATGATTTGGGGCGCGGTGGCGGCTACATTTTGGCCCCCTGCCACAACATCGGCTCCGACGTACCCCCGGTAAATATTGAAGCAATGTATGAGGCGGCACAGGAATACGGCCGTTACCCCATCAACCTGGAACATATCCTGAAACCAGAACATCTACAAAAACCCACCGCCGAGCAAATTGCTGCCCAAGCAGCCCCGAAAAAGCTAAAACGGCGACCAAGACCAAGGAAATGATTGACGATTGAATAGTAAACCAATCGAAAATCGTCAATCGTCAATCGAAAATGGAGTTATGATGAGTAGGGCAGACGAAATCTTAGACGAACTGTACGATAACACTATTGATGGTGAGCGCGATCCGGTCGTGGCTCTGACGAATGAAGGGCTAGAATTGGAAATGGATCCGCTGGTCATCTTGTTCGACTCCTTGATTCCAGCACTGGAAGAAGTCGGCCGTCTTTTTGAGGAAGGCACCTTTTTTGTGCCGGAGATGCTGGTGGCGGCCAAGGCAATGTCTGGGGCGATGGGGGTATTACGGCCGTTGCTGGCTAACACAGATGCCAAACCCGTTGGCACCTTTGTGATGGGTACGGTCAAGGGCGACATCCATGACATCGGCAAAAATTTGTGTAACATTATGTTGGAAGGCGCAGGCTTTAACGTCATAGACCTGGGCGTAAACGTGGCCGAGGAAACCTTTGTCGAGGCCATTCGCGAACACAAGCCAGACGCGATTGGCATGAGTGCCTTCCTTACCACCACGATGCCGATGTTTATTCCCACCATCGAAGCCATCAAAAATGCTGGCTTCCGGGACGATGTCATCATTTTTGTGGGTGGCGCACCGGTAAACCAGGAATATTGCGATGCCGTCGGTGCCGATGGCTACGCGCCCAACGCCAGTGCCTTGGTGCGTGAGCTGAAAGCGAAGATGGGGATTGGGTAATGGTGGGTAGTGGGTAGTGGCTTGTGGCTGGTCATTCTACTAAAAACCAACAACTAACAACCAGCAACGAGAGACATTATGAGCAACGACACAACAACACAGCACCAACTCATCTTCATGCCGTCGGGCAGGCGGGGGAAGGTGGCGGCGGGTACGGCCGTACTCGATGCGGCCCGTCAGCTAGGGGTAGAAATTGAAAGCATCTGCGGTGGACGGCTAACCTGTAACAAATGCCGCATCCAGGTAGAGGCGGGTAACTTTGCCAAACATGGCATCACCTCCCATCCCGACCACCTTTCACCCATGACAAATGATGAAGCCTACCTGCTGGAGAAGCTAGACAGCCTCGACTGCCGCCTGTCCTGTCAGGCACAGGTGCAGGGGGATGCCCTCATCTTCGTGCCGGAAGAAAGTCGCGGCCAAAAGCAGATCATCCGCAAATCGGCCACGGAACGCGCCATTGAGATTGCTCCCGCCATTCGCCAAATTTATGTGCAGGTAGATAACGCCAAACTGGGCGAACATCGTGGCGATTGGGGCCGCTTGCAGGATGCCCTGGCCGCCCAAGAAGATTTGCACAATCTCACCATTGATTTACGGGCACTCCGCAAATTACAGCCCGCCCTGCGTAAAGAAAAGTGGGCGGTCACCGTAATTATTTGGCAAGAGCGCGAAGTGATTGACATACAACCTGGCTATGCCGAAGGCATTTATGGCCTGGCCGTAGACATCGGCAGCACGACGGTGGCTGGGCATCTGTGCGATTTGCGTACCGGCCACATTTTAGCGACCGAATCGGTCATGAATCCGCAAGTGACCTATGGCGAAGATTTGATGAGCCGCATCTCCTACGCCATCGAAAATAAAGATGGCGTGACAAAGATGCACGAGGCGGTCATTGAAGCCTTGAACAAGCTGGCCGCACGCGCCGCCAGAGAGGCTGGCGTTCAGGCGCGGCAAATCCATGAAGCCGTTTTTGTCGGTAACACCACAATGGTGCATCTGCTCCTGGGCATTCATCCGCAGGAGCTGGGCGGTGCGCCCTTTGCCCTGGCCAACCGGGACGGCATGGATATTCGCGCTCGTGAATTGGGTTTGCGCTTTCACCCAGGGGCTTACGTTCATCTGCTGCCTGCCGAAGCAGGACACGTCGGCGCAGACAACGTGGGCGTTTTGCTGGCAGAAGCCCCGCACAAGCAGGATGAGCTGATGCTGATCATTGATGTGGGTACGAATGCTGAAATCGTGCTAGGCAATCAAGAATGGCTAATGAGCGCATCCAGCCCGACTGGCCCAGCCTTTGAAGGGGCGCAAATTGAACACGGGATGCGGGCTGCACCGGGCGCCATTGAGCGGGTTCGCATCGATCCGGTAACAAAAGAGCCGCGCTTCCGGGTGATTGGTGAAGAAAAGTGGTCAGATAGCTGGAATTTGGCAGCCGATGCCCCGCCAGAAGATCAGCCGCAGCATTTGGCAGCAGGCATTTGTGGCTCTGGCATTATTGAAGCGGTTGCTGAACTGTATTTGGCACAGGTGTTGCTGCCAGACGGCCGTTTCAATCCCAACTGCCCCTCGCCACGCCTGCAATGGGAAGGCCCAAGGGGTTCCTACATCTTAGCCACAGAAGACGAGACCACGACGGAACGGCCGTTACGCATCACCCAAAACGATGTGCGGAATATTCAGCTAGGCAAAGCAGCCCTTTACGCAGGCGCCAAGCTGCTGATGAATCGGGCAAACATTACCGAGGTAGACAAGGTGATTTTAGCCGGTGCCTTTGGCAGCTACATTGATACCAAACACGCCATGGTGCTAGGGCTGATTCCCAACTGTGATTTGGCTAAAGTCCATGCGGTGGGCAACGCCGCCGGGGACGGGGCGCGGATTGCCCTGCTAAACAAGCAAAAGCGCGTTGAGGCACAGGATTTGGTAGAGTCGGTAAGGTATGTGGAAACGGCCGTAGACCCCGATTTCCAGGACGAATTTGCCAACGCTATTCACATCCCCCACGCCAGCGATTCCTTTAGCCACATCGCCGACATCTTGCCCCGGAAAACGGCCGCTTCGGCCAACGGTACAGCCCCCCAACGTAGAAGGCGACGGGCTGTCCTTAACCGAGAATAGAGTGTGTAATCTGCAAATAGTTTGATAGCATTGTAAGAATACAAAAGTCTCTTAAAGTTGAGTGAAAATCCAGAAGTAGCAAAGACTTTTGTATTCTGCGCTACGTAACATGAGCTTGCAATTGGGTAATTGACTGCTTAAATTACCCAATTACTCTAATACAAGACCCACAAATAAAGGAGACGAAAGATGGCAAAAGTAATTATTGTTGGTGATGGCCCTGGTGGTTTAAGCGCTGCCCTTCTTCTAGCCAAATTAGACACAGAGGTGACGGTTTTCGGTGTTGACGAGACCGATATGCACAAAGCAATGCTCTACAACTATCTGGGCATCCCGGAAATGACCGGCAGCGAGTTCCAGAAAGTGTCTCGCCAGCAGGTAGCCAGTTTTGGGGCCGATTTACAGAAAAAATTAGTAACTGGCATTGAAAAAACGGCCGATGGCTTTGTCGTCACCACAGAAGGCGGAGAACAGCACCAAAGTAAATATGTTATCCTGGCCGAAGGCAAAAAGGTCGCCTTGAGTATGGAATTGGGCTTAACCCAAAAGGCGCAAAATGTGCCGGTTAAGCGTGGCGGTTATACAGACATTGAGGGGCTTTTTGTCATTGGCCGCAGCGCCAACATTTTACGCAGCCAGGCCATCATCTCCGCTGGTGAAGGTGCTGCTACTGCGTTGGAGATCCTCTCGGCTGAATCTGGCAAAGATGTACGTGATTTTGATTCTGTGTAAGGATTGTTCGGGCGGTGCCAACAAAGTTTCAAGTTATTTATTGGCGGGATATTCCGGTGCAGGTGCGGGTGAAGAACGGCCGTAACCGCCACACCCTGCCTCTTTCTGACCGCTTTCAAAAGACCGTCCATCGCGCCGCTTACCGCGCCAAAGCGATTACTGGGGATGCCTATATCGAAGAGTGGCGGCCGTCTGAGTGGCAGGTGCGGGAAGGTGCGTTGGTTGAAGTGGCAACGGCCGTCGCCGCCGACCTAGAAGCAGCTTATCCAGACCAACTATTAGACACGCTGGCACGCAACAAAGGCTTCGCCGAAGGGTAAACACGGATTTTGATAGTGTCCCTAAATTTTTGCCACTCTAATTTATTTCGTATTGCGTAGCCAGAGTGAATTGACGGAATACGCAATACGAAATACGGAGCTAGTGAAAAACTTAGGATTCTACCGATTTTTCATAATTTTCAGAGGGGACAATTGATGGCAGTGAAATACCAAATCATTTATTGGCGGGATATTCCCGCGCAGGTAAAAGCCCGGGCTGGGCGTCAACGACTGTCGAAACCACTGTCCAAACGCTTTGAAGTCGCCATTGACGAGGCCGCCATGCGCGCAGGTAAAACAGAATCTGAGGCTTATTTAGCCGAATGGCGCAACGGCGAATGGCAAGAAAGTGAAGGTGAGCCAGAAACGCTGCTTGCCAAATTTGTATCCGAATTAGAAGCAGCTTATCCACCAGATAAATTGCGTACCTTGATCCGGCAAGGAGGTCTAGAGGGAAAGCAATAAAGCGGGCGGTGATGCTACTAAGTCTCGCCCACTTTTAGATAGTTCTTGACGCGGAAACGATTCCGGTATTCTTCGTGAAACTTGCGAATTTGGCCGTTATTAGACCCCTTTTCCAAATTATGCCTGTTACGATTGAAGATATTTCCAAACAGTTGGGTGTCTCCATCTCCACCGTTTCCAGAGCGTTAAACGGTAAGGCTGATGTCTCTGAAGCGACGAAAGAGCGCGTGCAGCAGGTTGCTCAAAAAATGGGCTACCAGCCCAGTGCCGCTGCCCGCAACTTGCGCCGCCAGCGTACAGAGAAGATCGGGTTTGTATTCAATGACGCTATTTCACACTTTAGTGATTACTTTGCTGAAATCATTGCGGGAGCTACAACCGAAGCCGAAGAAAATGGACACAATATTGTCCTTTATACGAATAAAGGTGATTCTGCCGACGGACTTTTGAATTTATGCAAAACCCGCGAAGTAGATGGGCTGATCCTGGTTTGGAACCATGTACCTTCGGCTATCATTGATCCCTTAATTGCCGAGGGGTTGCCTTTTGTCATTTTAGGACGGCGCGTGAATCATCCCCAAGCTTCCTATATTACTCCTGATAACTACAATGGAGCCATGGCCTTAATGCAGCATTTACTTTCATTAGGCCACACGCGAATTGGCTTTATTACACGCCCTTTAATGAAATTGACCTATGTGGATCGCTTTGCAGCATATACGGATGCACTAGAAAATGCAGGCATCCCCTTTGACTCCAGTTTAGTTGTTGAAACCGAAGGCGGTAAAGAATGCAACAGTTTAGCAACGAAGCAGCTGCTAGATTTGCCCGTCCCCCCCACGGCCGCCATTGCCTTTCATGACCTAATCGCTGTTGATGTTCTGACAGTTATTTTGGAACGTGGCCTGCGTGTACCCCAAGACATTGCCCTAGCAGGCTTCGATGGCTTAAATGCCTCCTTACTCGTGAAACCCTCGATCACGACAGTTAAGCAACCACTGCGAGAAATCGGTGAGCAATCTGTTCAGGCATTGCTCCGCTGTATTGAAAATAGCAAACAACCACCCATTCAAAAAACGTTACCTGTTCAATTAGAAATTAGGGAATCAACTAGTGGGTAGTCATCCTAATTTCCAAAGGAGACGACATGAGCGCAGGCTCAACCGTGTGAATGAAAATCGTATTGCGTATTCCGTTTTTTTACGCACCACGCAATACGCAATACGTTGAAGGAGGTGCGATGGCATAAAAACAAATAAAAAGAACCAGAAATATCGTCTTAAATAATCCTACAAGGAGAAGAATAAATGAAAAAGTTTAGCTTATTATTGATTAGCCTGTTGTTGTTTGGCATGTTGCTCGTTGCTTGTGGCGGTGGTGACGATGAAACGCCCGCTGAAGAAGATACCACAACTGAAGATAGTACCGTAGCAGAAGACAGCGGTGACGAAGAGATGGCCGAAGAAGACAGCGAAGAAGCGATGGCCGAGGAAGAGCTGCCCTATGGCCTAACCCCCGGCAAGCCATACGACGGCACAGAGATTAACTTCCTCATCTGCTGCCCCACAACGGCACAATTTGTCGCCTGGTCTGAACGCGCTGAAATGTTTACAGAAATGACGGGTATCACCGTAAACTTTGCCAATGAGCCTTGGGGTTCCTTCCAAGAGCGCATTGTCACTGAATCCATTGCCGGTACTGGTGCATATGATGCCGTTGTCTGGTTAGATGTCTGGGGTCCGGCATTCATTCAAACATTGGAGCCGCTGGAACCGTACATTGAGCGTGATGGTATTGATTATGCAGATGATTATCCACCTTCATTCATGCAAGCGGCCGTTCTTGACGGCACGCAATACGGATTCCCCGTGCGAACCCACGCTTTTGTCCTCCATTATCGAGAAGATGTTTTTGAAGAGCTAGGGTTAGAGCCACCGACAACCTGGAACGAGATGATTGAGGTCGGCCGTACCATCCAGGAAAACACCGATTTGGCCGGCCACGCCAACTATTATGGCGTGGGTACAGCCCAAAACCTGTTCATCTGGGCACTGCAGCTTTGGGGCAACGGCGGCGACATCTTTGACGAAGATTTCCGACCCATCTTTAACAATGCTGCCGGGGTCGAAGCGACCGAACTGTATGCCTCAATGGCCGAAATTGGCCCCGAAGCCCAGTTCTCTATTGGCGAAGGTGATGCGCGTCTCTCCGTCACCACGGGTGAATCGGCCATGATCATTGGCTGGTGGTGGTTTGCTCCCACCTTTAACGACCCCGAAGCGGCTGCCGAAGAGGTCGTTGGCAACGTTGGTCATGCGCCTGTACCTGCTGTTGAGGGTTCAGAACCCGTCAGCTTTGCTCTGTCAATCCCCGTTGGCATTTCTTCTTTCTCGCAAAACAAAGATGCTGCCTGGGAGTGGGTCAAATTCCTGTCTCATCCTCAATCGGATCTAGAGGTTGTTACGGATAAGAGCCGACCAGAGGTCAATACGGTTGTCGTCTCTCATTCATCGAACCTGGTTAATCCAGAGGTGAATGAAGTAAATGGTGGGCTGCATGAATCGGCCGCTCCCGGTCTGGCCAACTCGCGCATTATGCCGCTCATCCCCGAATGGGCTGAGGTCGCTTCCATCTTGGAAGTCGCTATTAACGATATTGCTCTTGGTGCTGATGTGCAGGAAACGCTTGACGAGGCTGCATCCGATGTCGAGGGCGTGATGGAACGCGCAGGCTACTACGAGTAAACAGTCGTGCACTGGTTAACGTGGCGAGCTAACGTCTCGCCTTGACAAAAGGCGCGAATAGTCACCTATTCGCGCTTTTTACACTTTTATCTTGCACTAGCTCGCCGAGCCAAGTTTAAGGATTTAAGGAAGGAGAAATCTAGCGATGGAAAGAGGAAAAGCTATGAAGTACGTCCTCATCGGGCCGACGCTGCTGATTGTGTTCGCTGTGTCACTCTACCCGATGATATTCGCCTTCGTCACGAGCTTTCGGGATTGGCGGCTGGCGCGCTCGCTGACCCCCGAAGAGTTCGTCGGTTTTGAAAATTACACCCGCGCCTTTCTGGACGAGAACTTTCTCAACAGCTTATGGGTCACAATGCGCTATGTTGTGATCTCCGTGTCCCTTTCTATCGTTTTGGGACTGCTGTTTGCCGTCATTTTACAGAGGCGGAGCGTACTGACGTCGGTGGCAAAGGTGGTGTTGGTGTTGCCGTTTGCCGTGGCGCCAGCACTGCGCGGCCTTACATGGCGCTTTATGCTCAATCCACAGTACGGTGCCTACGACAAGCTGATTGACACCCTGTTTCCCTTTATGGCTGACATTCAGTGGTTGTCCGAACCGCTCTGGGCGCTAATAATGATGGCGACGACCGAGGTTTGGGGCTGGTCGTCGCTGGTGGGTCTAATGTTTTTAGGGGCGCTAGGCACGATCAATCCGGAGGTGACGGAAGCTGCCGCCCTTGACGGCGCAAATGAGTGGCAGACGTTCTGGCGCGTAACCATTCCAATGATCTCGCCGATCATTCTGTTGGTGACGCTGCTTCGCATCATCTTCTCGCTCAAGGTATTCGATCAGGTGGTGACACTGACAGGCGGTGGCCCAGGCAACTCAACCGAGACACTCAACTACTTTGTCTACAAGGCTGGCTTCCGCTTCTTTGACTTTGGGTATGCGTCAGCACTGGGCTACATCTTGGTGGCGATCTTGTTTGTAGCGGCCTTCTTTTACGTCAGGATGCTACTGGGAGGTGAGCAAAATGCGTAAAATCAGTACCCGCAATATGGTGATGAGCCTGCTGCACACGGCAGGTGTTTTGTTCATTATCTTTTACATTCTGTTCCCTATCTTCTGGATCACGATCACGGCGTTCAAAACGCGCCGCGATGCGTTTACAACCAAGATATTTTTTACGCCAACATTCGATAATTTCTCCGTTCTGTTTGACGGTAACCCATACGACTTCACGCCGCTGATTCGCAACAGTGTCTTTATTGCGGTTACAACGGTCGCTATTGCCGTGCCGCTGGCGATTATGGCGGCCTATGCGTTTTCGCGCTACAAGTTTCGCGGTAAAAACAGCCTGTTGATCCTGGTGTTGTCTGCTCAGTTTCTGCCCGCCACCGTTGTCCTACTGCCCTACTTCATTCAGTTCCGCAACTTGGGCTTGCTTGATACGTTGCAAGGACTGCTCATCCTTAACCTGGCAGGCGCGATCCCGTTTGGCATCTGGTTGGTGAAGGGGTTTATAGATTCGTTGCCACAAGAGATTGAACAGGCGGCACTCGTTGACGGTGCCACCGAGTTTCAGGTGCTGCGCTACGTGACGATACCGCTGATCAGGCCAGGTATCATCGTGGCGGTTGTGTTTGCGTTTGTCGGCGCATGGAACGAGTTTCTATTCGCGTTTATTATGACCAGCTCAGAAAAGGCGCGGCCGATGATGGTTGGCCTGCTGTCGCTGGTGGAAGTTCAGGGCGTTCCGTGGGAGCTGATGTCGGCTGCTGGCCTGATCATTATGGTGCCGATATTCATTCTGGCTATAGCGATCCGCAAGCATTTTGTTGGCGGCTTGACAATGGGGGCTGTGAAGTGAGAGAGCGGGGGCGTATTGCGTATTGCGTGTTGCGTAAGGGGTTTCTGGGGGTTTTGCTGGGGGTGTTTGGTTGGTTGGGAACGGCCGTCCTCCAAGCCCAATCCACCACCCCAGACCCTTTTGTGGATGTGACGGCCGCTGTGGGAATTGCTGCAGAGCATACGGCCGTTTGGGATTACGAAGACGAGCAAGGCTACCTGGGCGTGGGACAAGCGTGGGGCGATTACGACAATGACGGCTGGCTAGACCTGTACGTCACGGGCAACCAGGCAGACAATGTTCTCTACCACAATCAGCAAGACGGCACCTTTGCCGAGTCGCCGCTGTCGCCCGTTTTAAGTTTGCCCCAAACCTTGAGCGGCGGTGCCATCTGGGCCGATTATGACAACGATGGCTGGCAAGATTTGTACGTGCTGGTGAAGGGAGCCAACCGCCTCTTCCACAATGATGCCGGGAGCGGCTTTACCGACGTCACGGGCACCGCAGGCGTAGGCGACACAGGCACGGGCGAATCCGCCGCCTGGGGCGATTACGACAACGACGGCTTCCTTGATCTGTACGTGGTTAACTGGACGTGCGAACCCAACTGCGACCCCATAGACTTCAATCAGCATCAAGATAAGCTGTACCGCAACAATGGCGACGGCACTTTTAGCGACGTGTCCGACAGCCTGGTTTACGACAAGCTGCTGGGGGCTGGTTTTGCCGCCAGCTTTATAGATTACGACAACGATCAGGATTTTGACATTTACGTTATCAATGACGAATACCAAAATCCCATTGGCAACGTGCTGTTTCGCAACGACGGCGCGGGCTGCGGCGGCTGGTGCTGGACGGACGTATCGGCCGTAAGTGGTGCCGATGTGGTCTTGAGCGGCATGGGCATTGCCGTGGCCGACTACGACAACGATGCTGACCTGGATATGTATTTTTCCAACATGCTCAACGCTTTTTCGCTGCTGCAAAATCAGGGGGATGGCACCTTTACCGACCAGGCCGAAGCAGCCGGGGTACATTTTGGCTGGACAAACACCGTCGGCTGGGGGACGGGCTTTTTGGATTACGACAATGATGGCTGGCAAGATTTATTCCTGGCGGCCACTGGCTTTGTGCAGCGCGATCTGAACGTTGATCCAGAAGGCATGATGTTTTCGCATCCCAACTACCTTTTTGCCAACAATCGGGACGGCTCTTTTACCGACGTGTGGGCTGGTAGCAAGATGCCCAGCATGGGCTTTGCCTACGCCGATTATGACAACGACGGCTGGATGGATTATGTAGTGGGCAACTGGAACGAAGGGTATCGCCTGTTCCGCAACAATGGCTTTGTGCTGGGCAACTGGCTCACCATTGACCTGACGGGCGGCGGGTCGGTGAACATGGATGCGGTGGGGACGCGGGTGGTGGTGACGACCACAGACGGCCGTTTCCAAACCAAAACCGTCACCTGTGGCGGCAGCTTGGGCGCAGGCCACGACATGCGGCTCCACTTTGGGCTGGGGCAGGCAGAGATTGATTCTGTTGAGATTGTGTGGCCCGATGGGGAAACGGTCGTGTTCAACGAAGTGGCGTCCAACCAACTGTGGCAAGTGACCTATGGGGATCAGGAAGCAGGCGGTTTGGGGGGAACGGCCGTAATTGTAGCTGGTGTGCTCATCGTTTTGGCAGTCGCGGGTTTGCTGCTAGCGCGGCGTTGGATGGCAAAAGTTTAAAAGTTAATTCGGAAATAGACGATTCATATTGCGTATTTCGTATTGCGTAGCGGCTTCTCATTACGCAACATGAAATACGTAATATGCTTTTGATTTATTCTCTGAGGAAGAGGAATCCATCATGGGTATGCAAAATTTTTCTCCCGAATTTGAAACACCCGAACAGTACATCATTGACATCACCTACATCATTTGGGAAGATGGCGATGTGGGACGCATCCGAGACTGGTATGCGCCCATCTGCCCGGTGCGGTCGCCGCATCGTGTTTACGATACGGTGCAGGATGTGATTGACGAAACGCTGGAAAGTATGCACGTCTTTACCAATAGACGACCTATGGCCGACGACGTGATTATTGGCGATAAGTCCAGTGGCTTCTACTCATCGCATCGGGTGCGTTCGGTGGGTTTGCACACGGGGGATGGCGCTCTAGGGTCAGCCACAGGCCGACCTTACCAGGGGTTGGGCATTGCCGACTGCCTTTGCCGTGATAATCGAATTATTGAGGAGTGGAAGCTGCGCGATCATGCCTCTTTTGTGCGCCAACTGGGGATAGACCCGGTAGAATACGGCCGCTCCCTCGGTACAAAAAACCCCAAAGCATATGCCATCGGCAATGAAGCAATGCGCCAGCGTTGGGTGGATGAGAACGGGTTAACCATTGTCGGCGATAACGACATTGCCCACAAAATTATTGACACCTACAACGCCATCTGGAACGAGAACCATTTGAACGTTTTCCATGAGCATTACTGGCGGGCTGTACGCTATGAAGGGCCAAATGGTCATTTAAGCTACGGCCAAGAGGGCGCCAAGAATCTATTGACCACTATTTTGGCTTCTGTGCCGGACGGCCGTTTTGAACCCCATCACCTCATCGTCCGCCAACGGCCGAATCGGGCTATCAATGTGGCTCTGCGCTGGTCTTACTGCTGCACGCACAGCGGCATGGGGCGATACGGCGTGCCAACTGGCTGTCCACTGACTCTGCTAGGCATCTCCCATTTTGAGCTACACGATGGGTTGATTGCCAGTGAATGGCTGGTAGTGGATGAAACGGCCGTATACGCCCAAATTGCGGCATATGAAGAGATTGGAGATTAGAGATTGGGTTGACGAATCTACAATCTCCAATTTCCAATTCAAACCAACCAAAAAAGGATACGAATCTATGGGTATGCAGAACTTCTCACCAGAATTCAAAACGCCAGAGCAGTACATCATTGACATCACCTACAAAATATGGGAAGAACAGGGCGTGGAGCGTATCCGTGAGTGGTACGCTTCTGATTGCCCCGTTCGTTCCCCCAGCGGCGTCTCCAACACCGTACAGGCGGTGATCGATGGAACCCTTTCCTCTATGAAAGTATTCCCCAACCGCGACCTGTTGGCCGAAGACATTATCATAGGCGATTTACCGGAAGGCTTCCATTCCTCCCATCGGGTACGCTCCGTTGGTGTCCATGCAGGTGACGGTTATTATGGCCCGGCCACCAACCGACCGATTACGACACTGGCTATTGCCGACTGTCTGTGCCGCGACAACAGAGTTGTTGAGGAGTGGGTTTTGGGTGATCAGACCAGAATCCTGACCCAGTTGGGCATTGATCCGGTGGCGTATAGTAAAAAAGTGGGGCAAGACTACCGAGAAGCGTACACGATTGGCAATAAGGCGATGCGCCAGCGTTGGGCCAACCCAGAAGGCTTAACAATCATCGGGGATCAGGCCATTGCGAACCGCGTGATGGATACGTATGCCGCCATCTGGAATGACAAGAACCTGACGATTATGGATGAGCGGTATGATCGAGCGGTGCGTTTTGAGGGGCCAGGGGAGCAACCATATTACGGCCGTATCCGCACCGCCAATCTTCTCACCAGCATGTTGGCTTCCATTCCAGACGGCCGTTTTGAACCGCACTATGCCATTGTCCAGCAGCAGCCAGAGCGTCCTGTGCGGGTCGCCCTGCGCTGGACGTTCTGCGGCACACATTGCGGACACGGCCGTTATGGGGAGCCAACCGGTTCACCAATTGCCATCTTAGGCATTTCCCATTTTGAGCTGCGCGACGGCAAGATTGTGAATGAATGGTTCGTGATGGATGAAGTCGCCATTTACGCCCAAATCGGGGCGCATGAAGAGGGTGAAGATTAGATCTGTCAGGTTTTCACCTCATGAAAGAAGTATCTCCAGGAAGAAACCTGACAGGTCTACGCAACAAAAGGAACCAACCACATGGGTATGCAAAACTTCTCACCAGAATTCAAAACACCCGAACAATACATCATTGACATCACCTACAGAATTTGGGAAATGCGCGGCGTGAATCTCATCAATGATTGGTACGCTGCTGACACGCCCGTCTACCGACCACACGGGGTCACCAACACCATAGAAGCAGTTATCCTGCACACCTTAGAAGCGATGTCTGAGTTCCCGGACGAAGAGGCACTGGCCGACGATGTCATCATTGGTGATAAACCCAGCGGCTTTTACTCTTCCCACCGGGTGCGCTCCCAGGCCACCCACCTGGCCGACGGCTATTTTGGGCCAGCTACCAATCGCTTCGTCAGCAATTTAACCATCGCCGACTGCCTCTGCCGCGACAACAGGGTCGTGGAGGAGTGGCTGGTGAGCGACGGCGCCAGCATGGCGCGCCAACTTGGGCATGATCCGGTGGCCTTTGGCAAAAATTTAGGGCAAGAAAATCCCGATGCGTACACCATCGGCAACGAGGCGATGCGCCAGCGTTGGTCTGATCCAGAAGGATTAACGATTGTGGGTGACAATGTCGTCGCCAACGGCATCATTGACACCTATGCTGCCATTTGGAATGACAACAACCTCACGATTATGGATGAGAAATATGATCGGGCTGTGCGTTTTGAGGGGCCAAACGGACATTTGTGTTACGGCCGTACCCGCACAGGCAACTGGTTGTACACGGTGCTGGCTTCTATTCCAGACGGCCGTTTCCAACCCCACCACATTATTGTTCGCCAGCAGCTAGAACGCCCGGTACGCATCGCGCTGCGCTGGTCATATTGCGGTACGCATAGCGGCATCGGGCGGTATGGCGACCCCACCGGAGTGCCTGTCGCCCTGTTAGGCATTTCTCAATTTGAACTGCGCGACGGCCAGATTGTGAATGAGTGGTTGGTGATGGATGAAACGGCCGTTTATGCCCAAATTGCTGCCCATCAAATGGCTGGCTGACCAAAACTTTCTGGAGGAAGAATGACAACCCAAGAAGAAATGCAGGCAAAAGAGTATTTGGATTATGAGCCTATTGACCAGGCGCAAAATATTGCCAACAAAGAGCGCATCGTGGCAATTATGGAGCAAATGCTCAACGCGCCGCTGGCCGAGATGGATGACGCCATCCGCGCCAGCTACCATGCCGCATCTCCCACCCCATCAACGAATTGGGCGATGCCCACGCCGTTGGGGAACAGTTTTGGCAGCCGCTGCGTCACGCCCTGCCTGATGTTGAACGCCGCACAGATATTTTGGCGGGCGGCCTTTATCGTGGGAAACATTTGGTGGGCTGTCTGGGGCATTATGTGGGTACGCTCCAGAACGATTGGCTGGGTATTCCGGCGACGGGCGGGGTTGTGGCGGTGCGCTATGCCGAGGGGCATATGCTGCGTGAGGGGAAGATTGCCGAGAGTTATCTCTTTGTTGATTTTCTGGACTTGATGCGGCAAGTGGGTTACTGGCCGATTGCCCCTAGTTTGGGTCGAGAAATGCAGTGGCTGTCTCCAATGACGCACGATGGCGTGATTTTGACACCACAAGACAATGCAATTTCGCAGCGAACCTTGGCGCGGATCTTCCGCATGTGGCACGGCTTGGATATTCATGAAGGTGCGGCAATGACAAACGACCTGATGGATATGATAGAAGCGGAAGATGCCCGGCATTTCCATCCTGACTTTTTGTGGTACGGGGCGGCGGGCATTGGCACAACTCGGGGGGTCAAAGGATTTGACGATTATCATGGCCATCCCTTTGTGAAGGCGTTTCCCAACCGGGGCGGCGGGGATAAAGTCCATTTCATCCAGATTGCCGATGGTAACTACGCGGTAACAGGCGGCTGGGGTTCCTTGCAGGGCACCCATACGGGCAGTGATTTTTTGGGAATGCCGCCTACGGGCAGACATATTGAAATGCGGGTGATGGATTTTTATCGCTGTGATGAGGTCACGATTTGTGAAAATTGGGTTCCCATTGACATCCCCCATATTTTGATGCAAATGGGGGTGGATGTATTCGGCCGTATGCGGCATCAGTTCCGGCAGAACGGAAAATTAAGTATAAGAAATTGGCTATTAAGGAGTGAGAGCTAACAATGGGCATGCAAAACTTTTCGCCAGAATTCAAAACACCAGAGCAGTACATTATTGACATTACCTACAAAATTTGGGAAGAGCGTGGCGTGGGGCGGCTGCACGACTGGTATGCGGCCGACTGCCCGGTTCATTCGCCACACGGCGAGGAAAACACGCTTATTGACGTGTTTAATCACACGCTAGGCACAATGCACCTCTTTCCCAACCGGGATATTTTGGCGGAGGATGTGATCATTGGTGACAAGTCCGACGGCTTTCTCTCTTCCCATCGCGCCCGGTCACCGGGCAGGCACTTGGGCGATGGCATTTACGGCCCAGCGACCAATCGCCCCATCGTCTCCCTGGCCATTGCTGACTGTCTTTGCCGGAACAACATGGTCGTGGCCGAATGGCTGCTGCGCGATCAGGCCAGTTTGGTACAGCAAATTGGGCTTGATCCGGTCGCCTTTGGGCAAGAATTAGGGCACAAAAATCCGGAAGCGTACAGCATCGGCAACGAGGCGATGCGGCAGCGTTGGTCTGACCCGGAAGGCGTACCCATCATTGGGGACGCAGCTGTCGCCAACCGCATCAACGACACGTACACCGCCTTGTGGGGCGACAAGCAGCTCAAAATCATGGATGAACAGTATGATCGGGCGATCCGCTTTGAAGGGCCTGGCGGACAGCTTTGCTACGGCCGTCCTCGCACGGGCAACGTCTTTTCCAGCATTTTGGCTTCGATTCCCGACGGCCGTTACGAGCCCCATCACATCATCGTCCGCCAGCAAGAAGCACGCCCCGTGCGCGTCGCCATCCGCTGGTCTTACTGCGGTACACAGAGTGGTGCTGGCCGTTACGGCGAAAAAACGGGCGTGCCCATTGCCATCCTGGGCATCTCCCATTTTGAGCTACGCGACGGCAAGATTGTGAATGAATGGATGGTGGTGGATGAGACGGCGATCCACGCACAAATAGCTGCTTATCAAACATCATAAAGGCAAAATGAGATGATAGCAGAACGGCTCGCGCGGTTGGAACGCGTCATGCAAGGGTATATTGACCGGCAGGAGTTGGCTGGCATTGTCACCTTGATCGCACATGATGGTCAGATTGCCCATTCAGCACAGTTTGGTTATATGGATTTGGTGATGAAACGGCCGATGCAGGCGGACACTATCCTCCGAGTTGCCTCAATGGCCAAGCCCATTACCTGTGTAGCAGCCATGATGCTGTTTGAGAGAGGTCATTTTCTATTGACTGATCCAATTTCGACCTATATTCCAGAGTTTAAGGAGCTGCCAGTTTTTGCCGGAATAAAAGATGGCAAACCAGAATGGCACAAACAAACCCAAGAAATCACGTTTTGGCATCTGTTGACGCATACATCTGGGCTGGGTTATCCTGAAAGTGACAATCAAAACGTCGCTGCTTTGTATCAAGCGGTCAAGCCCAATGCCAGTGCTTCTCTGGAAGACCTGGTTAACAAACTTGTGGCTCTGCCTCTTTTTGTTCAGCCCGGCAGCCGATGGCACTATGGTTACTCACAAGATGTGTTGGCTCGTCTGGTTGAACTGCTATCAGGGTGTGAATTTGGCGATTTCTTGGAAAAGGAGATTTTCCAACCACTAGGCATGGCTGACACAGCTTACCATGTCCCTCGGGGAAAAATCGCTCGCCTAGCATCAGCCTATACAACGAACGAATCAGGTAGATTGGAAGAGATAGACCCGATCACGGCCAAACATATGCTGCCGCCCGGTTTCAAACCGGGTGGGCATGGCCTTTTCTCTACAGCCCAAGATTATTTACGCTTCACTCAAATGATGTTAAACGGAGGTCAGCTGGATGGTATTCAACTCTTGAATCGTAAAACGGTTGCTTTGATGACGACCAACAACCTGCCGAAAAGTCTGCTTCCAATCCAATCTGCACCAACAAAACAATTGCTAAGATACGGTCACGGTTATGGTTTAGGGTTTGGTATTATTATGGATCCGGTGGCAGAACAGATTCTGGGAAGTGCGGGTAGCTTTCATTGGGGTGGTGCATATTGTTCTAATTTTTGGGTTGATCCTGAAGAGACACTCATTGGTATATTCATGTCTCAACTGCTACCGTCTGACCAGCATAAGGCACCGAAGCAGTTCAGAGCAATGGTTTATCAGGCACTTGATGATCTTTAGGTACCAGCCAGTTTCCAAATTGGAGGAAAAATGAATTACACAACCCTAAAACAAGAAGTTCCCGTTACCAAAGCCGATGTGCGCCAACTGCAAAACAGCGTGCAAGAGATTCTTAGCCGCGTGCAGGAAGAAGGGGATACGGCCGTTCGCTTTTATTCACAAAAGTTCGACAACTTTGCACCCGAATCTTTCCTGGTGACGCCGGAAGAAGCCGCCATCGCCGCCGAGGAGTTGCCCAAGCCAGTCATCGAAGAGCTGGACTACGCCATTCAGCAGGTGGGCGCCTTTGCCCAGGCGCAGCGGGAAAGCATGACTGAGTTTGAAAAAGAGATTGCTCCCGGAATGCGAATGGGTCAACGGATCATCCCCGTCGAGTCGGCTGGCTGTTACGTGCCTGCTGGGCGGTATCCTTGCCTCACGTCGGCCGTGATGTCGGTGATGCCCGCCAAAATTGCGGGCGTGAAGCGCATTGTGGCTTGCAGCCCGCCTGGGCCTGACGGCAAAATCAATCAGGGCATTCTCTACACCATGTGGAAAATGGGCGTGGATGAAATTTATTGCCTCGGCGGCATTCAGGCGATTGGCGCGATGGCCTACGGCACCGAGACGATTAAGCCGGTGGACATCGTAGTGGGGCCGGGCAACCAGTACGTGGCCGAAGCCAAACGGCAAATCTTTGGCACGGTGGGCATAGACTTTTTGGCTGGCCCCAGTGAATGCCTGGTGCTGGCGGATGAAACGGGCAATGCGGAATATATCGCCGCCGATCTTATTGCCCAATGCGAACACGATCCCCACGCCCGTGGCTGCCTGGTGACGACATCGGAAGCCGTGGCGCAGGAAACCCTCGTGGAGATTGAACGCCAGCTAAAAGAGCGCACTACGGAGGCTGTGGCGCGGGAATCCTGGGTAAACAAAGGCAGCGTTGTCGTGGTAGAAACGCTGGCCTATGCCGCCGCTTACGCCAATGAGTATGCCCCGAACATCTGGAAATCCACAGTAGCAATCCGCGAGAGGTGCTGCCGCTGCTGACCAACTACGGCTCCCTCTTCATTGGCGAAAAAACGCCAGAGGTTTACGCAGACAAGATTGCTGGGCCAAACCATATCTTGCCCACCGGGGCAGCGGCACGGTACACGGGCGGCCTGTGGGTCGGCATGTTCCTCAAGGTGATTACCCACATGGAGGTGGACGATGATGCCTCCATTGAGCTGGCGAAATATACCGTAACCCAATCCACTTATGAAGGCATGGATGCCCATCGCCACGCGGCGGCCATTCGCCTGCGGGATATGGCAGGCTCGTCATGACGCGCTTGCTGGGTATCTCTGCCGCGCAAGTCACGCCTGTGAATGGCGATCCGCAAGGCTCATTGGCGAAGCTGGAAACAGTGACGGAGGGCATTGCCGCGTCCATCGAGTGGGTAGATTTGGTTTGCTTCCCGGAACTGTTTGTGACGGGCTTGAACCAGTTTGTAGACGGCGATTCCCCAAAACAGTTGGCTGAACCCGTGCCGGGGCCGCTGACGGAGCGATTTAGTGCCCTGGCACGGCGCGTGAATCGCTGGCTGGTTCCCGGTTCCTTTTTTGAGCGAGAGGGCGAGGCGATTTACAACAGCAGCCTGGTTTTTGCCCCGGACGGCGAGATTGTGGCGCATTATCGCAAACTGTACCCTTGGGAGCCGCAGGAAAGCACGGCGGCAGGTGACAAGGGCTTTTGCGTCTGGGATATGCCTGGTGTGGGGCGGCTGGGGCTGTGCATTTGCTACGATATGTGGTTTCCTGAGGTGGCGCGTTCGCTGGCCTGGCTGGGGGCGGAGGTTATTTTGCATCCCAGCATGACTTCTACCTCTGACCGTGAGGTGGAAACGGCCGTTGCCCGCGCCAACGCCATCTTCAACCAATGTTTTTTTGTGGATGTGAATATTGTGGGGCAGTTTGGCGGCGGCCGTTCCCAAATTATTGACCCCGACGGCACGGTTTTGCAACTAGCAGGGGAACATGAATCGATCCTGACCCATCTTTTGGATTTGGATCACGTCAGCCGCACCAGAGAGTTAGGAACGCTGGGGCTAGCACCCGTTTGGCACTCGTTTCAGGAACGGCCGCTTGAATTTCCCATCTATTCTCAGCCTGCATCAGAAAGCCCTTTGCTGACAAAACTGAAAAAGTAATTTGGAGGAAACATGGCAACTGCTAAGAAAAAAACAACGGCAAAGAAAGAACAGGTTCATCTTTTACGGCCGAACGGCGAACCGCGCGTGATGCCCACAGATTACACCATCTCGCTGGGGGCAAAGGGCGGCACAGACCGACTGCTGGTGAATCCTGGCAGCGAACGGGTGCAATCCATGCGCGGCTTTGAAGAAACTTACGTAGACATTATTGATTACATCGTCCGCATCACCCACCGCATCTGGGAAGAAAAGGATATTGGCTACATCTACGACACCTATGCCCACAACTCACGGGTGGTGGATGGCTTTGGGCTGCAATACGGCCGTGACAAAATCGTCGCCGACACGGTACACACCATCAACGCCTTCCCCAACATTCGCCTCTTTGCCGATGAAATTGTGTGGGCGGGGGATGATGAGATGGGTTTCCACACCTCTCACCGCACCGTGATTAAAGGAACCAACACGGGCATGAGCCGCTTTGGCTTGCCCACGGGTCGCCCCATTGAGCTGTGGGTTATCGCCAATTGTGTCGCCTTGGATAATGAGATTTTTGAGGAGTGGGTGCTGTACGACAATGCCGACATGGTTCGACAGTTGGGCTTTGATCTGCGTGAGATGGCGCGGAAATTTGGCAACCTGCGCCTGGGCAGTGAACTGCCCCCCACTACTTTTGAGCCAGAGCGGCTGCCGGGGCAAGGCAAGCCTGTCCTTCGCGTTTATGAACCGGGTCAATCGCTAGACGTTGCCGATTTTCTAGAGACGGCCTATCACAATGCGTTGAATCGGCGCATGTTGCAGTCGCTGTACGACTCCCATGCGGCCAACGTGCGGGTGCTAAGTTCAAACGGCCGTCGCCTGTACGGCCGTGCCCAATTCCAAGCCTTCCTCCTCTCACTGCTGGCTACCTTCCCCGATCTCGCTTTCCAAATTGATGATCTCTACTGGATGGGCAACGATGACGAGGGCTACCGCACCGCCATGCGCTGGAGCATCGTAGGCAAGCACGACGGCTGGGGCATCTACGGCGCACCCACAGGCCGCCCCGTGCAGATGTGGGGCATTACGCAGCATGAGATTAAGGACGGCCGTATCACGCAAGAGTGGTTCATGTTCAACGAATTTGCGGTGATGCAGCAGATTTTTCACGATTGATCGTAGTGCGTATTGCATAAAGTAACGCAGCCACAACCAAAATCTCACGCAAAGGCGCAAAGACGCGAAGGAAGTGCAAAGGAAGAATGAAGAATTTGCATGAAAACGATGTAGCAAAAATTGTTGTTGATGTTTGTTATCACATATTTGCGTTTGACGAATAAACGCCTAGGCATTCTCGTCAACTTTAGCGGCTTTTTGCTTAAAAATAATATCAAGTGTGTTGCAAACGATCTAAAAGAGTAAACAACAAAAACCTTTGCGTCTTCGCGCCTTTGAGTGATCAGGTTTTAACGCTATTTTATTGGAGTAGATGTGCAAAAGCAGCAATTGTTAGTTGGGTTACCTCCAGAGTGGCCGGAGAGTTTGTTGGGGGAGATTCGGGTACTGGTAAAGGCGGACGGCCGTACTCTCGTTGTGCTGGATGATGATCCCACTGGGACGCAAACGGTGGCTAACATTCCGGTGCTAACGGAGTGGTCAATCGCCTCGCTTTGCGCTGAACTGAACAGCGACTTCCCCGCCTTTTACATCCTCACCAACAGCCGCAGTTTGCCAGAAGCGGAAGCCGTTCAGCTAAACCATGAAATCGGGCAAAATTTGCTGGCTGCCAGCCGCCAAACCGGGCGCGATTTTGCCGTGGTTAGCCGCAGCGACTCGACCTTGCGCGGCCACTTTCCGGCTGAACTGGATGCTTTGGAAGCTGTGCTGGAACGGCCGTTTGACGGCTGGCTGCTCATTCCCTTCTTTTTGGAAGGCGGCCGTTTCACCATCAATGACATTCATTACGTGCAAGAAGGGGAGGCGCTCATTCCGGCGGGGGAAACACCCTTTGCCCAGGATGGCACATTTGGCTACCAATCATCTAATTTGGGTGAGTGGGTGGTGGAAAAGAGTAACGGCCGTATCCAATCCCATCAAATCCATTCCATCTCCCTCACCGACATTCGTCAGGGGGGCGCAGCGCAGATTTCTCCTCAGTTGCAACAAATCTGCAATGGGGAACTGGCTGTTGTCAACGCGGTTTCTTACCGCGATTTGGAAGTTTTTACACATGGTTTGCTGTTGGCCGAAGCGGCAGGCAAACGCTTTCTTTACCGCACGGCCGCTTCCTTCGTGCCGATACGAGCAGGTTTACCGTCTGTGCCCCTGCTCACACCCGCCCAACTGAAGATGCCTGCCAGCGGCGGCGGGTTAATCATGGTTGGTTCTTATGTGCCTAAAACCACCCGCCAGCTTGAACACCTGCTGCGGCAAACGGCCGTCTACCCCATTGAACTCCTGGTTGAAGCACTGCTGGATGAAGCCGCGCAACCAGCCGAGGTGACTCGCGTAGCTGCCCTGGCCGATGAAGCCCTGGCGGCAGAGCAAGATGTGGTCATTTACACCAGCCGCACTTTGATAAAACAGCACAACGGCCATAGCGGTTTGGCCGTCGGGCAGCAAATCTCCCACAGTTTGGTGCAGATTGGGCAAGCATTGGCTCACCGTCCGCGTTACTTGGTCGCTAAAGGCGGCATTACATCAAGCGACATCGCCACCAAAGCCCTGAACGTTAAGCGAGCCATCGTCGCTGGGCAAATATTACCCGGTGTTCCCGTCTGGCAGTTGGGCAATCGCAGCCGCTGGCCGGGCTTGCCCTACATCGTCTTCCCCGGTAACGTTGGCGAAGATGATGCTCTGGCTCGGCTCATCAATCAACTCCGCTGAAAATTATGAATCATGAGGGATGCATTATGAAAATCTGCGGATTCAAAATATGAGGACAAACCTTGAGTAACGACAAAAATCAGGTGCGGTTAACGGCCGTTGAACAGTTCCAAACGGCGCGTCTCCAGGCAAAGTTGGAGCAAATCAAGGCGGCTCTCACGGGCAAATCGGCCGACCTGCTTTCTTATGAAGAGGTGCGCGAAAAAGTTCAGGCAATCGAAACTAACCGACGCGAATTAAAGGAAATTCCCTTGGATGCCATTGTGGGCAGCGTGGGGCGTTATAAAGATTTTACCCGCCACTTTTTGCCGCTTGTGGCCGAAGATGAGCATCGCTGGGCACGGGTTCACAGCCTCACCAAGAGCATGGAAGGCTTGCCCCCCATCGAGGTATACCAAATTGACGAAGTGTACTTTGTCCGAGACGGCAACCATCGCGTGTCGGTAGCGCGGGAACTGGAAGCGACGCACATCGAAGCCTACGTTACTTTGGTAAAAACGGCCGTTCCCCTGGAGCCAGACTTGCAGCCAGACGATCTCATTCTCAAAGAACGGTATGCTAATTTTTTGGAGCGCACCCGCCTGGATGAAACCTTCCCAGACTTGGACTTGAGCATGAGCGTAGCCGGTAATTATCGCGTGCTGGAGCAGCAAATTAGGGTGCATCAACATTGGGTCAAAGAACACAAAAACGAAGATATTTCCTATGCAAAAGCGGCCGTTCGCTGGTACGAATACATTTATTTGCCCGTCATCCAAATGATTCAGGAACGGGGCATGATGCGTGACTTCTCCAACCGCACCGAAACTGATTTATACGTTTGGATTGATAAGCATCGGCATGAGTTGGCCGAAAAGTTGGGCTGGACAGTGGATATGGAAACGGCCGTTTCTGACCTGGCCACAACCCAAACGCGAGACCCCAAACTGGTCGCCCAGCGTCTTAGCCAAAAGGTACGCGACGCACTTTTGCCCGCTGCCCTGGAGGCCGGCCCCATAATTGGTGAATGGCGCGAATCGTGGCTGTCTACCAAGCGAGAAGATCGCCTCTTCAACCATATCTTGGTCGCCGTAGATGGGCAAGAGTCGGGCTGGCACGCGCTGCGCCAAGCTATGCGCGTTGCCTGGCGCGAAGAAGGCAAAATCTTTGGCCTGCACGTTGTTGCCACGCCAGAAGCAGCCAAAAGCGACACCGCGCAAGCCACCAAAGCCGAATTTGAGCGTCGCTGTCAGGAAGCTGGCATTCCGGGTGAAATGACCATCACCATTGGCCCCGTAACAGGAACGATCTGCGACCGCGCCCGCTGGGCAGATTTGGTGGTAGTGAGCTTGAGTCATCCACCTGGCCCCCAGCCTGTGGATCGCCTCGGTTCTCAATTTAGCCAACTGCTGCGCCGCTGCCCGCGCCCGGTGCTGGCCGTGCCGCGTGTGCCAGCCCAGCTCAACCATTTGCTGCTTGCCTACGATGGCAGTCCTAAAGCAGACGAAGCCTTATTTGTAGCTACCTATTTGGCCGAGCAGTGGCAGGTGTCGCTCACTGTGGTGGTAGCTTTGGGCAAGAAAGTGACCCAAGCAACGGCCGATCATGTACAAAACTATTTAAACGGCCGTGCCCTGCAAGCAACCTTCGTCATCCAGGATGCCCCTCCAGCCACCCTGATCCTGGAAACCGCCAAGCAGCATGATTGCGGTTTAATTCTGATGGGTGGCTATGGCTTAACCCCCGTGATAGAAATTGTTGTTGGCAGTGCCGTTGACGAGGTGCTCCGCAGTCGCAACCGCCCCGTTCTTGTTTGCCGCTAAAAATCCTATTTGACGCGAAAACGATTTCGTAGTATTGTAGTACTATCCATCCGAAATCGTTTTCGTCATTTCAGGATTCCCATGTCCATTACCATTGAGCAGTTGTCCAAACATCTTGGTATCTCTGTTTCCACCGTCTCTAAGGCGTTGAATGGATATGCTGATGTTGCCCCCCGAACACGCGAACGTGTGGTCGCTGCTGCTCAGGAAATGGATTATCGCCCCAGCAGTGCCGCCCGCAATTTACGACGCGGCCGTACCGATAAAATTGGCTTCGTCTTCAATAACGCCTTTACCTTCATCAGAGATTATTTTGCAGAAGTGATCATAGGTGCCACCGCTGCCGCCGAGAGCCAAGGCAACAATGTTGTCCTCTACACGAATGATGGTCACTCTCCCGAAAGTTTACTGAGCCTGTTTCGCAGCCGAGATGTGGATGGTTTTGTCATTATCTGGAATCACGTTCCGGCCACTTTTATTGATGTTTTGCTAGAGGCAAATGTTCCGTTCGTCATTCTGGGTCGTCGTGTAGAGCATGAGCAAGCTTCTTTCATAGCCCCGGACAATTACAATGGTGCGCGTACCCTCATGCAGCACCTTATTTCGTTAGGCCATCGGCGGATTGGCTTCACGACGCGCCCAACGATGGGCCACACTCATGAAGATCGCTTTAATGCGTACAAAGATGCCCTCCACGAGGCAACCATCCCCTACGATCCCGATCTGGTTGTGGAAACGCAAATTGAATCCCGTAGCGGTTACCATGCTGCGAATCAATTGCTCGATCTGGCTGAACCGCCAACGGCCGTATTCGCTTTTCATGATTTTGTGGCCATAGACGCCCAGCAGGCCATTTTGGATCGGGGTCTGCGTATTCCCCAAGATATTGCCCTGGCAGGTTTTGATGGGCTGCGTACCTCTCTTTTTACCTCTCCCCCCATTACCACCGTCAGCCAGCCCTTGGCCCAAATTGGCCAGGAATCTGTTTTAACTTTGCTTCAACTCATCGAAGATGACACCCATCCCCCTATTCAAAAAACATTACCTGTAGAACTCATTATCAGACAATCAACCGTTGCTTAATCATTGTTAGGAAACAAACATTCAAATGACAAAAGAAAAAGACCAGACTCACAGTCCTGCTCTTGATGCAGACCTTACGCTGCACAGCAAAGGAAATTTAACACATCTCTTGTCCACTGATGGGCGCACCGAGCCTGCTATGCCCGGCTTTGCCCCCCAATTTCACGACATCGTTGATTACATTGTAAAAATAACGCATGAAATCTGGGAGGAGCGCGGCATCGGCCGTCTGTACGAATATTATGCCACCAACATGCGTATCCATACGTCCAATGGCGACATCTACACGCGAGATAAAGTCATCGAGGCCACCATTCAGGCATTGGCTGCCTTCCCAGATCGCCGCCTCTATGCAGATGAGGTCATTTGGGCCGGGGATGATGAACAGGGGTACTTTTCCTCGCATCGCCTAACGCATGAAGGGCACAACTGGGGGCATTCATCTTATGGGCCACCGACTGGCAAAAAAGTTAGCTACCGCGCCATTGCCGACTGTGCCGTGGTTGAGGGTGTCATCGTGGAGGAGTGGCTAGTGCGGGATGAGCTATCTTTGGTATACCAGCTTGGCTTTGATGTGCATGAAATGGCGCGTCAGTTGGCGCAGCAAGAGGCAGACGTTGGCCAACAATTTATGATTCCTTCTGAGCCAGAGCGGCTCAGAGGCCAGCTTCCACCCGAAGCCCCGCCTGCTGACTCACAAGCGTTTAACGTTGGCCGGTTTGTGGAGCGAGCCGTTCATGAAATTTGGAATTGGCGCTTATTGAACAAAGTTGATGATTACTATACTCCGCAATTTGTTTGTGAATCTGCATCGGGGCGGCGTTTGTACGGCCGTAACCAATACCGCAACTATATCCTATCCCTACTTTCACCCTTCCCAGACATGGCCGTCTCTGTAGACCACTTTTGCGCCTTGCGCGACGGTCCAAACCGCTACCGTACTGCTACCCGCTGGATCATGACAGGAACCCACACAGGCCCAGGCATTTACGGTGTGCCCACCGGCCAACAAATTCGCATTATGGGCATTAGCCACCATCTGGTGGAAGACGGCAAATTCATCCAAGAATGGACACTGTTTGACGAGTTTGCCCTGCTCAAACAGCTTTACAAGCCATCATCGTAACAATCTGTTCGCTTAAATCACAAAGGAGGTGATGCTGCTCAGAAACACCCATTTACAGAAGAGAAAGATGTTTTGCAAAAAATCCCATTTAGGAGAAGAAATTTCCATGAAAAACACACGCTTATTCAGTTTACTTTTATTGCTTTTTGTTGCTCTATTCTTTGTGGCTTGTGGTTCATCTGGCGATGAAGGCAGTGAAGACACAGCCGAAGACACCACATCAGATGCCGATGTAACAGAAGATGCTGATGAAGAAATGGACGAAGAAATGGCCGAGGATATGGGGGTTGAAGGCTGCCATATCGCTGCCCCAGCCGAAGATACCGAAATCAATATGATTGGTTGGTCCTTCCCCATTACCGATTATTATGCCGAAGAGCTAGAAAAATGTAACGGCGTCGAAAATCTTACCGTTAACACAAATCTGCTTGCCTCGGCCGATGCCCAAGAGCAGGTACGTTTGGCTCTTTCCTCCGGCGGCGATTCCCCCTTTGATATTGTCCATTCGGCCAATTCTGGTGTAGCAGAATGGGCTGGTGAAGGTTGGATGATGCCCTTGAACGATCTGGTGGATAAATATTGGGATGAATATAACTTGGGCGACATTCCTGAAAAAGCTTGGGAAGGTGCCACAATTGACGGTCAAATCTACGGTGTACCGATTGTAGGTAACACGCTTCACCTCATTTACCGTCAAGACGTATTTGATGAGCTAGGTCTGGAAGTGCCAGAAACGTATGATGAAGTAATTGAGGTATGCAACGCAATTGGTTTGGACAATACCGATTGGGATATGCCGTTTACCATTAACCTTTCTGCTGGTTGGGCTTGGGAAATTGAGTTCTTCCAAATGCTGCGAGCTTATGGTGGTGATTTCCTCAATGAAGACAGCACGCCGGCCTTTAATGGAGAAGCAGGTGTCAACGCGGTTAATAAAATCATTGAGGTTGCTGATGCCTGCATGGGTATAGATGGCTACACATTTAGCCTCAACGACCAAGAGGTTGCCTTACAGTTGGGCACCTTACCGTCCACAAACATGTGGGCCAGCCGAGCAGCCAACATGACCGATCCGGAACGTACCGATTTGGGTGATGTCATTGCTTATGCCCCGGCTCCCCGTGTTACGGCCGATAGCCCCCGTGCTGGCTCTGCCTGGAACGACTTCTACATGATTCCAGCCACAGCCACCAATGACCCCGATCTCATCTTCCGCATCATCATGGAAGCGGCTGATGAAGAAAGCCAGCAAGGTGCAGCTGCTGTGGGTATGACCACTCGCGTGGCGGTCGCCGAATTTGGCGGTCCTTATCTGCCAGCAGCCAACCAGACCCTGGCTGAAGGGATCGGCAGCTACGACAAAAATCCAGCGATCGGTATTGTGCGTGCCAAGCTAGGTGAATTCTTGCCGCTAATTGGTACGGGCGAGATGACTGTTCAAGAAGCACTTGATGCTGCCGCCGAAGCCTACATCGAAGAAGCAACAGCTCAGGGCTATATTGACGGATAACTAAGCTGAAGCATAAAGGAAGCAAGGGCTTCGCCCTTGCTTCCTATTTCTTTTAACAGAAATATCCAGCAGCTTTTCGATAATAATCTAGGAGGAGAGTATGAAACGAGATACGTTTTTCAGGTTTGCATCTCCCAGTATTCTTTTGATGACTTTGCTAATGGTTGTGCCACTGTTTATGGCCATTTGGTTGGGCATGAACTTCATGACCTTTACCAACATTACTGCGCCACAGTTTGTTGGCCTGCAAAATTATATTGACATATTGAATGATTCCCGCTTTTGGCAATCATTTCGCTTCACGGCTCTGTACGCAGCCATTGTTGTACCCGCAACTATTGTAGTGGGCTTTACCGTTGCCTTACTACTAGACCAGGTGTCGAGCTTTACCAGAGGCATTTACATGTCTATCTTTTTGCTGCCGTTCATTATTGTGCCAATTGTCGGGACGTTGATGTTTAAGCAGCTCTTTGAACCGTCGGGGCTCTTTACTTACCTTTATCAGACAATTTTGGAAACAAGATTTCGTTATACCGAAATAACTGTGAAGGTTTTGATTATTCTTTACGGTATTTGGTATGTGGCTCCCTTTGCCTTTGTGGTTTATTTTGCGGGTTTACAAACACTCTCTCAGGATCAAATTGAAGCGGCTTCAATTGATGGCGCAACCCGCTGGCAAAAAGTACGCCACATTGTCATTCCTCATTTGCGCTCGTTAACAATTCTGATTTTGCTATTTTCTATCATGGACACGTACCGCGTTTTTGATAGTGTATTTGTTCTTTCGGAGCTAAACCCAATTTATAAGGCAGATACAGTAATGACGTATACATTCCAAACGGCGATTACGGTACAGCGGCTGGGCAAGGCAAATGCAATGGCCATACTGACCGTCGTAGGAATTATGGTTGTCTTGATTCCAAACTTGATTCAAGCCTACCGTGAGCAAATTGAGGAGCGTTAAAAATGGAAAAGATAACAAACCCAATCGGCCGTACGTTTATTCATGTGGCTTTGATTCTGTTTGCCGTTTATAGCATTGTGCCTTTCTTTTGGACAACGTTACAGTCATTTAAGACGTTAAAAGACGCTAATTCGCGCACGCCACTCATCTTTTTTGAGCCAACTTGGGAAAACTATACAGAGTTATGGTTGCGCTCTGTGCCTGAGAACGGGGCAACAATTGGCTACTTTTTGTTGTTGGCTGTTGTGGTGCTAATTTGTTTACTTTTGTTTGCCCGCTACCTGCCGGTGCGTAACAGCATTGTTTACCTCTTTGTAGTAGGTGCGTTTGCTGCTTTGCTGTGGGCAATTCCGCAATTGGTGGATATGGCTAAATTTTACGACTACTTTATCAATACGATTATCGTAACGGTGGGGACGGTGGTTGTCTCGATTAGTATTGGCTGTCTGGCTGGGTATTCGTTGGCACGTTACATTGGCTTTGCCAGTGTCGTCATTTTGATTGCGGCACTTGCGTTCCGTGCCCTGCCTCGTTTGGCGTTTATTTTGCCATATTACTGGATTGGCACAGCCACGAATCTGCTGGACACGCATATTTTGGTCATCATCACGTTGGTAGCGGTTAATCAACCGTTTACCATTTGGATGCTTCGCAGTTTCTTCATGGACATTCCCAGAGAGCTTGAGGAGTCGGCTATGGTGGATGGTTGTAATCGCCTCACGGCGTTTACGCGAGTGATTATTCCTATAATGTGGCCGGGGATCATTTCAACGGCGTTGTTCTCATTGTTGCTAGCTTACAATGAGTTTTTGCTGGTGCGCTTGCTGACGCAAACAAATTGGACGCTGCCTGTGGCAATTTCGCGCTTTACCGGGGGTGAAGATCCACGCCATCTGACGCTGGCGGCGGCTTCGGCCGTTTCGGCCACGATTCCGATTGTGCTGGTCATTTTGTTCTTCCAGAAGAATTTGGTGAAGGGGTTGGCCGCTGGTGCAGTGAAAGGATAGGCACGGCCGTATCTTTGCAACGCATCTGGGTAGGTGAGGAGGTGATGCCTACAAGCAGACCCAAAGACAAATAGGTTCATGAAAGATTCGATAACTATAAACGTTTCAAGGAGAAAACAATAATGAAAATCAGACCGTTTTTTATCGTAATTGCTGCTGTTGCTGGCCTTCTTGTCTTGATAGGAATGCAGTCCAATGCGGCCGCAGGTGAAGCTATGGCTGTTCAGGCAGTAGAGCAGGCGCGTGTCCCTGATCTGGAACCGCCCGCCATTCAATCATTGCGGCAGCTTTCGATTGATGGCTTGCGGGGACGGACGTTCCGTTCATCCATAACCATTGAAGAACAGCTTGGTGATGCTAATGGCTCATCAGACTACTCTCAGTTTTATGGCGTGCCTTACTACAACACCTACATGGCCTCTTACCAATCTGATGGATTGAATGTCTATTCTCGCGTTGATATTCCCCCAACGGAAATGCCTGAAGATGGTTACCCCGTCATTGTTTTTGCTCACGGCTGGGTGGGTGCCAATGGTGCACCAGGCTACACGTTTAACTACGCCGCCAGCTCATACTATGGCGACATGCTGGATGCTTACGTGAAAGCGGGCTATGTTTTGCTCATGCCTGGCTTCCGTGGGCACGGTACGGTGAATGGTGTCCCTGCTGACGGCATTGAGTACATGCACGCCTATGACAATGGCAGCTACCTCTCGACGATGTTTTACGCCATTGATATTCTCAATTTGCTGGGTGGCGTTGATTCGCTTAATCACACAGATTGGGCAGCCTGGGGTGCGGGCGATGTTAAAATTGATACCAGCCGCATCTACCTGACAGCACATTCGCAGGGTGGCGATGCTGCCTTCACCGCGCTGACTGTATCCAGCAGCCCGAAATTGGATAATCATTTTGCCGCTGCTTCGCTTTGGGCCAGCAGCATTGAAGGACGCATTGAGCAAGGCGCATTCCTGGGGCCGCAAGAGTGGAGTTCCGATGCCTGGACAGACCCAGCTTACTTCCCGCACATGCCATCATGGTGGGATCCCGCCTGGTCTACCGCCACCATCGAGGATGGCCTTGCCAACCGCAAAAACACGATGTACGACACCGTGAATACGTACGTGGCTGATCAAGGGAATGCTGAGCCAGATACAAATTCTCTGGTAGAGATTATGGCTACGCTGGATGCGGCCAAGCATACGCAGTACATCACCGCACCGCTTGATCTTCATTATTCGGATATGGATCATTATTCAATTCCTGAGTGGAATGAGGGGATTATGCGAAAACTACGTATGATGGGCGGTTCTGGGAATACGTATCTGTATGCGGGAAATTCGCATGAATTCAGGGTGATTGATGGCTGGTCGCCTGTCGGCGCTGAGGCTGGGCGCGACCTAGCAATTGAGCGAACAATTGCACTCTTCAATGACACGCAATAACGTTCTTTACGTTTTTACAGTATGGTAAAACATGTAGAGTTAGCCAGACGGAACAAGCAGTTCACCCTGACATCCTGGCAGACCCAAAATGGCTGGCGGCCGGTTAGCATGGCGCGAGCCGACGACGTCTACTTTTGGGACGCCAACGGTAAGCGCTACCTGGATTGGTCGTCTCAACTGGTTAATGTCAATATCGGCCACAACAACCAGCAGGTAATTGAAGCCATTCAGGCTCAGGCGGCTAAGTTAACCTATGCTATGCCGTCACTCGCCACCGAACCACGTGCTCGGCTGGGTGAACTGCTGGCAGAGATTACACCGGATGGTTTAACCAAGAGCTTTTTTACGCTAGGCGGCGCGGACGCTATTGAAAATGCCATGAAAATTGCCCGGCTGGTAACGGGTCGGCAAAAAATATTGACCCGTTACCGGGCTTATCATGGGGGCACCTTTGGCGCGATGTCTGCTGGCGGCGATCCGCGCCGTCTGGCTAATGAACCGGGCGTCCCCTGGATTGTGCGTTTGCACGATCCTTATGCTTACCGCAGCCCGCTTTATGACGGCCGTACCCGCGACGAAGGCGATCAGGCTCTCATTGACCAAATGGCCGAGACAATTGAGTATGAAGGCGCAGACAATATCGCCGCCGTTTTGTTGGAAGGTTACAGCGGCACCAGCGGTATCATTCAAGGCGAGGAGGTTTATTGGCGGGGCGTGCAGCAGTTGTGTGACCAGTACGGTCTGCTGCTGATTATTGATGAGGTGATGAGTGGATACGGCCGTACCGGCAAATGGTTTGGCGTTAATCATTATCCCTGGGTCAAGCCAGACATCATAGTGATGGCCAAGGGGCTTACCAGCGGCTATGTACCGCTGGGCGCAGTAGTGGTTTCCGAGCAGATTGCGGCTCATTTCGAAGAAAATGTACTGTGGGCGGGCCTGACATACAGCGCACATGCCCTGGCCTGTGCCGCCGCCATTGCCAATATCCAGGTCTATCGCCAGCAAGATCTGATTGAGCGTTCAGCCAAAATGGGTCAGGTGCTGCGAGCGGGGCTGGTTGCTCTGGCCGAAAAACATCCCTCCGTGGGCGATATTCGCGGTACCGGGCTGCACCAGGTTATTGAACTGGTCAAAAATCGGGACAGCCGCGAGCCGTTTAGCCCCTTTAACCAGCCCATGACCGAACCGATGCAAAAGGTAGCGGCTTTGCTGCTAGCCAATGGGATGAGTACCTTTGTCAAATGGAACTGGATTTTCTGCACGCCGCCGCTCATCATCAATGAAGCTCAAATTGAAGAAGGATTAAGCATTATTGACAAGGCACTGATGCTGGCCGACGCCTATACCGAGGGCTAACTGTTCAGTTATGAACAATCAAGAAAACAAAAGAAACGTGTGGGACTTTTGGCAAAAATTGAACCATGTTGAACCTGATCCTTGAGGAGTATGAAGATTTTCATCAACGGCCGTGGCTGCATAGTTTTGGGAATCGCGGTCTCTACACCGCTGGGGGACGCTCACTTGGCATGAGCGATGTCCCATTTTCAATCCATCGGGGGAAGTTTCTGGGGATTCCGGCAACGGGGAAACTAATGACGATGCGTGATTTCGATTGGTACCGACTCCTAGAGGTGACAGTCACCCAAAAACGGCCTCGTTGCAGCAAACCCCTCTGGTCAAGGTGACTGTCACCTGAACAGTTACATTTGAGGAAAAAGCTCTTATGGCAGCAGAAAAAAACAAGCAGCTTGTTGACGATATGTACAAGGGCTTGAATGAAAATATATTGGGGCTAATGCACCGTTACTGGAAAGAAGAGATGGTTTGGGAAGGGCCAGCAGGCATTGGCACGATGAACGGCATTGATGAGTTTGAGCATGTTTATCGGAAACCCTTCATCAAGGCATTCCCAGACAAACATGCCACGGACATTGTTCGCATTGCGGAAGGGGATTGGGTGGCTGCGACTGGGTACCAAGACACGACTTTTGCCGAGGATTGGCTGGGCATTAAAGCCAGCGGCCAAAAAATTCGGATGCGTTACATGGATTTTTGGCGGGTGGAAGTAGATGAAGAAACTGGGAACCGAAAATTAGCAGAAAATCTGGTTTTAATTGATATTTTGGGTGTTCTTGAGCAATGTGGTTACGACATCAGCAAAGTTCTGCACTTCGTTGGCTCCAAACCACCAGAATTCTTTAACCAAATTGAGGAATGAGGGTCGGTTTAATGGCAGCAGAAGAAAACAAGAAAATTGTTGATGCCATGTATGAGAGTATGAACTTGAACCAAGTTGGCGCGATGAAAAAACATTGGACGCGCAATATGGTTTGGGATGGTCCGGCCGGAATTGGCAAGAAGCATGGTGTAGAACAGTTTGAGGAGGAAGTGAGACGGCCGTTTATTCACGCTTTCCCCGATAAAGTGGGCGAAGATATCGTGCGCCTCTTTGAGGGAGATTGGGTTGCTGGCACAGGATTTCAGGACGCAACTTTTGCCCATGACTGGTTAGGGATTCCAGGCACAGGGAAGCGTGTGCGCGTCCGCTATATGGATTTCTGGCGCATCGAAGAAGAAGACGGCGAACGCAAATTGGCAGAAAATTTCGTTCTGATCGACATCCTCGGCGTGCTGGAGCAGGCTGGATACGATGTGAAAAAAGTGTTGCAGTTTGTAGGGTCAAAACCCCCTGAATTTTTTGAAAATATAAGCACTCAGTCCCAGAGGTGACAGTCACCTAAAGACGGCTCCATTCTAGCAAACCCTTCTGAGCAGGGTGACTGTCACCTGAACGATTACTTGAAAATATTGAATAAATTGACATGACAGATATTCACCAACAAAACAAGCAGCTAATTGGAAAATTGAGAGCCGCCCTTTACGATATTGACAAAGGACAGCTAAAAAAACAGCTTAACGCGGTCTTTGCGCCGGATTGTGAGATTCATCTGGCCTTTCCATTTGAAGATTTGGCTGGGCCGGATGGGTTGTTTGACGTGTATCGGGGGTTGTTAACGGCCGTTCCCGACCTAGAGCGCCGCGACTTCATCTTCATGGCAGGGGAGGCGAACGGGAACAACTGGGTCGGCTGCGGTGGGCATTACCTGGGCGTGTTTGAGAATCATTGGCTCGACATTCCCCCCACCCAGCACCTCATCTTCATGCGCTACCACGAGTTTTTCCGCATCGAAGAGAACCAAATAGTCGAGATGCAAGCCCTGTGGGACATTCCCCAACTCATGATGCAGGCTAACGCCTGGCCGATGACCCCTAGCCTTGGCGTAGAGTGCGTCGTGCCCGGCCCAGCTTTGCAGGACGGCATCATCACCGCCCCCTATGACCAAGCAAAAGCAGATGCCAGCGTCAAGCTGGTGCTGGATATGGTGTCGGGCTTGAAAAACTCGCCGCAGGGCGCAGAAGCGATGGAATTGGATCGTTTCTGGCATCCAAAAATGAACTGGTACGGCCCCGCTGGTATTGGCTCTGCCCGCCGCTTATCCGGCTTCCGCAACTGGCATCAAATCCCGTTCTTAAAAGCAATGCCCGATCGCACCATCATTTTGGACAAAGGCGTTCTCTTTGGCGACGGCAATTACGTCGGCTTCACCGCCTGGCCCGTCATGTGGATGACGGTCAGCGGTGATGGCTGGCTGGGCATTGCGCCTGCCAATCAAAAGATAACGATGCGTAGTCTTGATTTTTGGCGTTGTGAAAACGGCCGTTTGCGGGAAAATTGGGTGTTGGTTGATATTTTAGACGTTTATAACCAGCTTGGCGTGGACGTATTCTCTCGAATGAAGGAATTGACCGTTGCTCGACAGCCAATTTAACCATTCAGTTTTCACACCACAAGGGGAGCACAAAAAGTTCATGAAGACCTTTAAATTTCAAGCCAGAACCAAACTTATTGCTGGCTCAGATTCCGTGCAGCAGCTTGGCACAGAAGTCAATGCTTTAGGCGTCAACCACGTTATGGTCGTAACGGATAAGGGAATTGTGGCTGCCGGGCTGTTGGATAGGGTGATACGGCCGTTGCACAAGAGTAACATCACGACAACCATCTTTGATCAAGTCGAACCAAACCCAACGGATGAGACTGCCCTGATTGGCGGCCGCCGGGCCAAAGAGGAAGGCGCACAAGCCATTGTGGCCGTAGGTGGCGGCAGTCCAATTGATGCCGCCAAAGCCATTGCCGTCATGGCAGCCAATGATGGCCCATTTGTGGATTATTGTGGCGCTGGGGGTGATCCATGGCCCAACACACCATTGCCTATCATTGCCATACCCACAACGGCCGGAACAGGTGCCGAGGTCAGTGCCGCCGGCATGATCAACCTGCCAAAACAAGGGCGAAAAGTAGACATCTTTGGCGCCTCTATTTTGCCCAAGGTCGCCATTGCCGATGCCAACCTGACGATCACGCTGCCACCCCATTTAACCGCGTGGACGGGGGTTGATGCGTTAAGCCACGCAGTCGAAGCTTACCTCTGCCTTGGTGCAAATCCTGTATCCGATGCCATAGCAGAAGGGGCAATAAGCTTGGTTGCCCAAAATATTCGTCGCGCTTATGAAGATGGCAGCGACCTGGAAGCACGACACAATATGTTGGTTGCCAGTGCCATGGCGGTCATCGCTGCCTCAGGCGCAGCGGGACTCGGCGTGATCCACTCATTGGCCCAAACCCTGGGTGGGTTTTACGACTTGCCCCACGGTCTGACTATTGCCGTCTGTTTTGCTGATGGACTGGCTTATAATCTACCTGCTTTGCCGGAAAAGTATGCCACAATCGCTCGTTTGCTAGGGGTAGATACCAGCAAAATGACAATGGAAGAGGCCGCAAAATCTGTGATTCCAGCAATCCGTCAGCTCAATGCAGACTTAAATATTACCGATACGTATGCCAGCATGAAGGTTCAGCGGGATGATATACCCCAATTAGCGGAGTATGCCTTGCTGGATGGGTGTACACCAACCAATCCCCGTCCCTTGACACACGAAGCATTTGTCGAGTTGTTTGAAGGCGGTTTTTATTAATTTGGTGAGACATATGAGCAAATATCAAACCACAAAAAAAATTGTAAGTAATTATTTTGAAGCGATGGAAAATGCTTCCTCTGAAACCGTTGGCGATGTGTTAGCTTCCTTCACCAGCGAAAACTACTATTGGCGGGGCGTATACCCCTTCCGGGAACTGCACGGAGCCGAAGCAGTCGCTAAAACCTTTTGGACACCCCTCATGCAATCGTTATCCCGAATGCAGCGTCGCCAGGATATTTTCATTGGCGGCACCAATGAAATTAGCGGCGAGCAGTGGGTGATGAGCATGGGCAACTTTATGGGGCTGTTTGATGCCGACTGGCTGGGCATTCCCCGCACTCGCAAAATCGCCAACCTGCGCTATGCCGAGTTTAACTGTGTAGAAAACGGCAAAATCAGCCAAACGGGCATTTTTATTGACATAATCAGCCTGATGGTTCAGGCAGGCGTTTATCCGCTTCCGCCCTCAACTGGCGTTTATTACAACTATCCTGGCCCACGCACCCACGATGGCCTGCTTTTTGAGGATGCGCCAGAGGGAGCGGGCGTTGTTACCTTGGCACTCGTCAACGAAATGATTCAAGATTTGAGGGATCTAAACGAAAGCGGATCAATGGGCTGCCCGCCAGAAATTTTGGAACGCACCTGGCACGACGATATGATCTGGTATGGGCCAGCCGGGATTGGCGCGACCTACACCATCCCCCGCTACCAAGAGCAGCATCAGCTCCCCTTCCGCCGCAATTTGGCCGACAAGAAGTTTCACGGCCACGTCTGCCGCTTTGCCGAGGGTAATTATGCTTGTTTTTTTGGCTGGCCGAATTTGTCTAACCGCCCGCTGGGTGGCTTTATGGGCTTGCCCCAAAGCGATGTGCAGGCCGAGATGCAGGTGGTGGATGTTTATCGGCGCGAGGGAGACAAGCTGGCTGAAAACTGGGTGTTTATTGACATTCTTTACTGGCTCAGACAGCAAGGGCTAGACGTACTTGGCCGTTCACAAAGAATAACGAACACATCGCTGTAATTATGCACCATGCACACCAAAGCCCTGCCTTACATTTTGCTGCTCAGTCTGTTTTGGGGAACCAATGTGGTTGCCAGCCGCTTTGGCATTGGCGAATTTGATCCCTATCTTTTCGTCACCCTCCGTTTAGCAATAGCCACCCTGTTTTTTGTACCCATCTTGCTCCTAAACCAGGGCCAGCTGCCGACAAACCGAGAATTATGGCAAAAAGCGGCCGTTAGTGGTGTGCTGGGGGTTGCCATTCCCATCCCCACCTTTATTTTGTCATTGCAATACCAATCAAGCGGCGTTGCCAGCATCTATGTGACCACTCTGCCCGTGATGATTGTCATTGCCGCTCATTTTCTACTGCCCGATGACCCCATAACGCGCCACAAAGCCTTGGGAGTGGCTTTGGCACTGTGCGGCGCACTCTTTTTGGCTTTGCGTGGCGAAAGCGGCTTGGCCGATGTAGGTCGTGCCAGTCCATTGGGCTTTCTTCTGGTCATGGTTGGTTTGGTTTCAGAAGTGTTCAATACGATATTTGTCCGCCTTCAGATGCAAAAGTTAGACCCGATGCAGGTAACGGCCGTTCGCCTACTGGTCGCTGCAATTATCGTTTTATTCGTCACGCTGCTGTTGGGTGATTTTTCACTTGCAAAAGTAACGTTAAATGGTTATTTCTCGTTGGCTTACGCCGCACTTATTGGTGCATTAGGTGGTCAATTTATGGCCTTCTACGTCCAGCGACGATTTGGCGCCACAGCCTTTTCTCTCACCTCCTTTATGGTGCCGGTCATCGCCACGATTTTTGGCGCACTCCTGCTTGGTGAAATTGTGACATGGGCAATGGGTCTTGGCGTTTTGCTGATTGGCAGCGGCTTGTATCTGCTCAATAGGCGTAACTTTGCTCACTAAATGCGCCTGTTAATCCTGTCTCGAGTTCCTTTTTTAACCTTGACAAGAAATCGTTTTCCGACTATATTTTTTGATGAATAGGAAATCGTTTTCCTATTTTCCTATGGAAGAGGAAGATTTATGGCTATAACAATTCAAGACATTGCCAATCACCTCAACTTAGCACCTTCGACTGTCTCTAAAGCATTAAACGACTATCCGCACATCTCACCAAATACACGAAGCCGGGTTTTGACGGCCGCACGAGAGCTGGATTATGTACCCAGTGCCGCTGCCCGTAACTTGCGCCGTCGTCGTACAGACAAGATTGGGTTTTCCTTTAGCTTTCCGTTTTCTGTAATGAGTGATTATGTTTCTGGTCTTATTGCTGGTGCGGTGACTGCCGCTGAAGAACAAGGTTACAATTTAACCTTGTACCCCCTGTTAGATGATCAAGTAAGGCAATTGACTCAAATTTGCCGTGCCCGCGAAGTGGATGGCCTGCTTCTGCTGGGTCGGCCGCAAATGGCGGAAACCACTCTGCCTTTGCTAAAGCAGGAGGGCATTCCTTTTGTTGTAGTTGGGCGCTGGGCGGAAGACCAAGACATCTCTTTTGTTAAGCCAGATGATCCCAGCGGGGCTGTAGCCGTAACCAAACATTTGATTGAGTTAGGCCATCAGCGCATTGGCTTTACTACACGGCCGTCTATGGGTATCACCAGCCGTGATCGGTTTGCAGGTTATAAGCAGGCGCTTGAGGAAGCAAATATCCCCTTTGACAAAACTTTGGTTGTAGAAACCAATTTTGAACCAGAAAGTAGCTACTTAGCCATGAATCAACTGCTTGATTTAGATGAGCCACCAACGGCCGTATTTGCCATTCATGATTTAGTTGCAGTGGACTGCTTACGAGCCGCAGTAGATCGTGGCTTACGCGTTCCCCAAGACATTGCCATTGCCGGGTTTGACGACTGGCGTATTTCCCTCACAACACAGCCACCATTAACAACTGTTCAGGCTCCGCTGGAAAAGATGGGAGCATGTGCAATGGACATTTTGTTAGCACAAATATCTGATCCCAGCCGCCCGCCTAAACGCCTGATTTTGCCCGTTGAACTGATTGTCCGTCAATCCACAAAAGTTAGCCGACTGTGAAAATTAGATATAGCTAAAGCATATTCTTGCGACGAACAACAAGATAATAGAAATACAAAGAGCCATTCTGCACCCTGGAAAAGTAAAGAATGGCTCACAAATACCAAAGGGTAGCGTTTACTACCGCTTGGCGGTTTCCAGTATAGCCCAAACAAGCCAAGAAGGATAGTTCATGTCGCCCAACGATTAGCTGAGGAGGTGATGTAACGATCCATTACATGAAGTGCTTTCCCGCAAAATTAGTTCTAAAAATATAGGAGAAGATTTATAATGAAAAACACACGCTTATTCAGTTTACTCTTATTACTAATTGCCGCCGTCTTCTTTGTGGCTTGCGGCTCATCCGGTGACGAAGGCAGTGAAGACACAGCCGAAGACACCACATCGAATGCTGAAGTAGCAGAAGACACCGATGAAGAGATGGACGAAGAAATGGCAGAAGATGCGGATGAAGACATGGCAGAAGATATGGGTGTTGAAGGATGCCATATCGCTGCCCCAGCCGAAGACACCGAAATCAACATGATTGGTTGGTCCTTCCCCATCACCGACTTCTACGCTGAAGAGTTAGAAAAGTGCAACGGTGTGGAGAACCTCACCGTCAACACTAACCTGCTGGCTGGAGCCGATGCCCAAGAGCAAGTTCGCTTGGCACTGTCCGGCGGTGGTGATTCGCCATTCGATATTGTGCATGGTGCCAATGGTCAGGTAGCTGAATGGGGCGGCCCTGGCTGGCTGATGCCACTCAACGATTTGGTTGATAAATATTGGGATGAATACAACCTCGGTGATATTCCTGAAACTGTTTGGGAAGGGGCAACAATAGATGGCAATATTGTTGGCATTCCAATGGTAGGGAATACGCTGCACTTTATCTACCGTCAAGATACCTTTGATGAGTTAGGTCTAGACGTGCCAGAAACGTATGACGATGTTATCGCCATCTGCAACACCGTCGGTCTGGATAATCCCGATTGGGATATGCCGTTTGCCATCGATTTATCGCGCTCCAGGGGTTGGGAGCTTGAGTTCTTTATGCTGCTCCGAGCCTACGGTGGTGATTACCTGGATGATGATAACATGCCAATCTTCAATGGTGAAGAGGGTGTTTTGGCAATTGAAAAAATTGTTGAGGTAGCGAATGCTTGTTTAGGTGAAGACGGCCTCTCTTTCAGCCTAAATGACCAGGAAGTTGCTATGCAGCTAGGTACGTTACCGTCTACAAAAATGTGGGCTAGCCGAGCAGCCAACATGAGCGATCCAGAAAGAACTGATCTGATGGATGTGATCGCCTACGCACCTGCCCCTCGGGTAGTTGAAGGTGGCCCACGCGCAGGGTCAGCCTGGAACGATTACTTCATGATTCCGGCCACCACAACAAACGATCCCGACCTGATCTTCCGTATCATCATGGAAGCAGCCGATGAGGCTTCTCAGCAAGAGGCGGCTACATTGGGCATGGTTACACGCACGTCTGCAGCTGAATTTGGTGGCCCTTATCTGCCAGCCGCAAATCAAACCATTGCGGAAGGTGTTGGTAACTACCAAATAAACCCAGCTGTAAACATCGCTATTACTAAACTTGAGGAGTTTTTACCATTAGTGGGCAATGGCGATATGACTGCCCAAGAAGCGCTGGATGCAGCGGCTGAAGCATACATTGAAGAAGCCACAGCTCAAGGTTTCATAGAATAGACGGCTAACATAATTAGTCATACAATTGAGTAACCAATGAGGAGAAGGCATCCTCAGATGCGTTTCTGGTAAATTAGCCATTGGCATTTGAGAATGCTCACTCCTCATTTTTTATTGGCATCTGCTTTTACAGCTTGGGCTGACAGCCCTCATTGGGTTTTTAGGTTATGAACCAACAGATTAAACAATTCGTCTGGGATTATTGGCAAACGATGGAAAATGGAGGTGATGCTCGCACTGTTTCTCACTATTTACATCTTGATGTCATTTGGCACGGCTTTCAACCGCTGCGCCATCTAAAGGGTGCATCTGAAGTATGGGCACAGTTTTGGAAACCCCTGTTTACGGCCATGCCAGATTTGGTGAGACGGCCGTATCTCTTCATCGGTGGCCCGTTTGAAGGGAATGATTGGGTGTGCGGCACGGGGGATTTCATCGGCACTTTTGCCACAGATTGGCAAGTGGGGGATATTGTCATTCCTGCCAACGGCCGTTCTGTTCATTTTCGCTTTGGCGAATTTTGTCGGGTAACAGATGGCAAAATTGCCGAAATTCGACTCATCATTGACCTAATTGATTTGCTAAGGCAGGTTGGAATACAGTTATTGCCGCCCAGCTACGGCCGTGACATTTGGATTCCAGGGCCGTTAGCAGGCGACGGCCTCTGCCTTGACCATCAAGACGAAGATGAATCACAAAAAACCTATGCGCTTGTCACCGAGATGATTTTTGGCGGACTGAACAAATACGACGGCGAAAATCAGGCCAGCCAGGGGTTAGAACGTTTTTGGCAACCAGACATGGTGTGGCACGGGCCTGTTGGCGTTGGGTCAGCCTATGGCCTGGCGGAGTTCAAACAGAACGCGCAGGGGCCAATTGTGCGAGCTTTTCCAGATCGCAAGGGGGTTGGTCACCAGGCACGTATTGCCGACGGCCGTTTCGCCGCATCAACCGGCTGGCCGAGTCTAGGCGGAACCCATCTGAACCCTTACCTGAATTGGCCACCAACTGGCGAACCCATCGGCTGGAACATTATGGATTTTTGGCGACGCGAAGGGAACAAACTGCAAGAAAATTGGGTCTTGATCGATCTGATTGACGCCGCTTTGGCCTCAAACGTTGATTTATTACAAGGGTTGCACCATGCTTGAAAATTCATTTGACCATATTTTTGTTCTCAACGACTCATGATGAGACGTTGAATGTAGCCGCAGCTTCTTACTGCGTTCCAGAAGCGCGGAAAGAATCCGCGGCTACACATCTCATTTTGCACTTGGCTTTGTGCGGGTTACCTACAGCAACGGCCGTCCGCCATCCACAGGCACAATATTGCCCGTCATAAAAGTGAGCTTCGTGGCCACAGCCCAAACCGTCTCGGCAACATCTTCTGGAGACGCGAGACGCTTGAGCGGCGTCATTTCTTCTTGCTGCCTAATGTAAGCTGGATCCATCTTTTTAGCGTACTCACCCAGCACCCAGCCCGGCGAGACGGACACAACACGAATTTTGGGCGCCAGCGCACGCGCCAAAGAGCGGGTCATTGAATCCAACGCCGCTTTTGAAGCACAATACGCCACATTGCTGCCAACCCCCGTCACCCCGGCAATGGATGATAAATTCACAATTGTGCCGCCGTCATCTGCCTGCAACAGCGCTTTGAAAGCCCGCACAGAAGCAAAAGCGCCCCGCCAGTTAGTCTGGAAAATCCGGTCAATCCATCCGTCACTCAACGCATCTAGGTCTTCATGCGGCACGGGCGTGGTGATGCCTGCATTATTAACAAGCAAATCCAGACGGCCGTACCGCCCTGCCACCTGTTCTGCCAAGCCAGCCAAAGCAGCACTGTCGGTTACCGAAGCCTGCGCCACCAAATGATCGCTTCCTGGCAATTGCGCGGCTACCGCTTCTGCCTGCTCCACGCTCTTGCGGTAGGTAATAATCACCTTTGCACCCGCCGCAGCCAGCCGCTGGCAAATGGCCGAGCCAATACCGCCCCCGCCGCCCGTAACCAGCGCAACCTGCCCCTGCATTGAACGAGCATTCATGGTTAACGGCCGTATCGTTCAACGCGCAAATCTGCCTGGGCTTTATGCGCCCAGAACCGCTCAATGGCACACAACCGCGAACAGTATTCACCAATCATTGCGCTGGCCTCATCCGTCTCTACACGTTGGTAAGTCACCGTTTTGATAAACTTGCCAACCCACAGCCCGCCCGTGTAGCGTGCCGCCAGCTTGGTGGGCAGAGTATGGTTGGTGCCAATCACCTTGTCGCCATAAGCTACGTTGGTGCGGGGGCCAATAAACAATGCGCCATAGTTGGTCATGTTGTTCAAAAAGTAATCGTCGTCGGCCGTCATAATTTGCACATGCTCACTAGCAACTTTATCCGCCTCAACACACGCTTCTTCCAGACTGTCTACTAAAATGATTTGCCCATAATCACGCCAGGAAACGCTGGCAATATCGGCCGTTTCCAGCGTTTCTAGCTGGCGACCAATTTCAACTTCGGTTTCCCGCGCCAGCTTTTCACTGGTGGTAATAAGCACGGCCGGAGAGGTAGGCCCATGTTCTGCCTGGCCCAGCAGATCGGTGGCTACCATTTCAGCATCCACCGTGTCGTCGGCCACAACCAGCACCTCTGTGGGGCCAGCCAGCAGATCAATGCCCACTTTGCCAAAAAGCTGACGCTTAGCTTCAGCTACATAGGCATTGCCGGGGCCCACAATCATATCCACTGGTTCCATCGTTTCTGTACCCAGCGCCATGCGGGCAATGGCCTGCACACCACCTAAAATGTGAATTTCATCCGCGCCACCGAAGTGCATGGCTGTAATGGTTTCAGCAGGCAGTTCGCCATTGATGGGGGGCGTACAGGCAATGATGCGCTTGACGCCAGCCACTTTGGCCGTTAGCACGCTCATGTGGGCGGAAGCCACCATGGGATATTGACCGCCGGGAATGTAGCAGCCTACGCTATTGACGGGGAGGTTTTTATGTCCCAAGATGACTCCTGGCAACGTTTCCACCTCAATATCGCGCAGAGCGTCTTTTTGATGCTGGGCGAAGTTGCGAATTTGCGTCTGAGCAAATTTAAGGTCTTCAATGGTTTGCGGATCAACAGAGGCAACAATTTCCTGGATTTTTGCATCGCTTAATTTGAAGCTGGGCGGATCCCACTTATCGAATTTAATTGAGAGGTCGCGGACGGCCGCATCCCCCCTCTGCCGAATATCATCTAAAATGCCAGCAACAATTTGCTGAACCTTCACGTCTGCGTCGTGTGCTGCTTCGGCACTAATGCCATGTTTTAATATTTTTGCCATTTTCCTTACTCCCTTTTGATGATTAAAAGGTAACTGTACAATCCCCCTCTCTAACCCTCCCCCAAACAAAAGGGGAGGGAACGGCTCTTACAGTTACATTTGTTTGATAATTTGTTCAGCGGCAGCCGCCAACAGGCGGGAATCTGCCGACAAGGTGATAAATTGATAACCAAGCTGCTTCATTTGCTGGCCGCGATCAGCGGTAGGTACCCAGATTCCAGCGATACGGCCGTTGGCTAATGTAACCTCAGCAATGTGAGCCAAGGCAGCCGCCAGGACGGGGTCACCCATGTCCATCCCCGTTTGCCCAGTGAGCGACAGTCCCAGGTCACCAGGGCCCACATAAACGCCGTCCAATCCAGGTGTGTCCAAAATGTCGGTGAGATTGTTCAGGGCTTCTTGGGTTTCTATCATGGCCAGGGTGAGGATGGAGTCATTGGCATGTTGGGCATAGTCTGGCCCGATAGAGAGGCGAGCACGGGTTGGCCCCAGGCTACGGTAACCCAGCGGCGCATAGTAACAGGCCCCCACAAACTGTTCTGCCTCTGCCCGGTTATTCACCATAGGGCAGATGATGCCCTGGAAACCAGCATCTAGCAAACGCATAATTTGGGCGGGGTCGTTCCAGGTGCTGCGTGCCAGGGCGATTGTGCTGGTTGTGTTGATGGCTTGCAGCATGGCAACGGCCGTTTCATACCCAGCCAGGCCATGCTGTAAATCAACCGTCACGGTGTCCCAGCCCGCGTGGGCCATCACCTCGGCAGACCATGTGCTGGGAATGTGCAACCATCCGTTAACGGCCGTCTTCCCCTCGGCCAAAATAGTGCGTAAATGATTCAATCGCATAGCTCTTTGTTCTCCTTACAAATAACGTAGGCTGCAATTGTATACGCATCATGAATACGTATGCAAAATTTAAACGACCAGCGCCATTTTGTCAATATGCAACTGGCAGTTTACCTACCCATTTTCCCGGTTGCCAGGTGAACGGCCGTTTGCCAGAATAGCCTCATCCGCAAAGCAAAAGGAGGCTTTATGAACAAGCAAAACAGTCCCGTTGAAGGCAAAGTGATTTATGTTCTCATTTTGGTGACGCTGGTGCAAACCATCTACCCAATTTCCATCAGTAACACGCTAGTGGCGCTCATTGGGTACCAGGTGCTGTACATGAGCTTGATGGTGGCGGGGATTTTGGTGGTGCGGGAACGGCCGTACTACACTTGGGCGCTCGTCTTTACCGGGTTGGTGTGGCTGGCGGCAGGCATCATTTACGCGCTCAATCCACTGGCGCAGTGGGCCAACATCATTAGCTACATCATCATTGCTATTTTTCAGGGATTGGTGGTGCGCGTACTGCTACACTATATCTTCACTACGCGGCGCGTCTCGCGGGATGTGTTGTACGCGGCTTGTGCCGTCTACCTGCTGCTGGGCGCTATTTTTGTGCCAATTTACGGCCTCATTGAGACGTTCACCTGGTTCCCAAAACAAACCAACCACGCTTTTGTAGATGGCCTAAACAGCTACGAAGGCGCACCGATTCCTTGGCAAACCTTTATTTACTACAGCTACGCCACGCTCACCACGCTGGGCTACGGCGACATTTTGCCCACCACCTTCTGGGCGCGGTCAGTTGCTTCGATAGAAGCGATCGTTGGCGTGCTATACATCACCATTATTATGGCACGATTAGTTGAGTTGTACGCAGCCCATGAGGGAGAGACAGAAAGGGTTTCGGCATGACGGCCGTTTCCTTTTCCACTACAATCTACCTATGACAATGATTAACCACGCACTCAAAGGGAAGAAAGTTTTGGTCACCGGGGCCACTGGCTTCATTGGTGGGCGGCTGGCCGAGCGGTTGGCCAGGGAAGAAGGAGCCATCGTCACTGGCACCGGGCGCAATCTGGACGCAGTGCCGCACGTTGCCGAAGCGGGCGTCACGCTAAAAAAAGCTGATTTGCTAGATGAAGCGTCCATGCGTGAGGCAATGCAGGGGCAGGAGATTGTGTTCCACGTTGCCGCCTGGCTGGGGCGGCACGGCGGCGAACAGCGTGCCTACGCGCTTAACGTGGCGGCCACAGCCCTGGCTGTGCGTCTGGCCGCCGAAGCAGGCGTACAGCGATTTGTACAAACAAGCTCCATTGCTGCCTACGGCCATCCGCCAAAGGCACTAAACGTGGGTGAAGATCAGCCGCTGGACACGGAGCAGGAAGTGATTTACGGCCGTACCAAAGCACTTGGTGAGATTCGGGCGTTTGAACTGGGGAAGGAGTTGGGGATTGAGGTAACGGCCGTTCGCCCCGGCCTGGTCTATGGCCCTCGCGCCCAAAGCTGGACAATCAACATGCTCAAGCTGGTGTGCAAGGGGATGCCGGTTATTTTTGGCGACGGCAAAGGACACGCCTACCCGGTGTTTATTGATAATTTGGTAGACGGGATGTTGTTGACGGCCGTTCATCCCAAAGCACCTAGCGAAGCGTACAATCTGTGCGATCCAGTGGTGAACTTCAATGAATGGTTTGGCTTTTACGGGCAGATGTGCGGCAAAAAACCGCGCCGCATTCCCTTTTGGACAGCACACGTTTTGATTGTGCTTAACCAACTGCTGAAACTCGGCCTACCGCTCAACCGCCCCCGCCTGCGAATGTATGCCCTCAAAGCAGAATTCCCCGCTACCAAAGCCCAGGAGGAACTCGGCTTTGTCTCCCGCATTCCCATTGAGAAAGGTATGAAAATTACCGAGGCGTGGCTGCGGGAAGAAGGGTATCTGCCCTAATGTCGCTTCGCGTACGGTGGTCGGTAAACGGTAATCCGTAAGCAGTAACCGATGACCGTTTACCGATTACGGATTACCGTTTACCAAAATGCACTGGATTGCAATTATTCTAACAACGGCCGTTCTCACCCTCATCCTCTACTGGTTACTCATCACCACAGAGGGGGTCTATTTGGGACGGCGGATTGTGGTGTGGCTGTACGACATCACCGCGCATAAATATGATGGCATCAAGGAGTTTGATGCAGAAGCAGAGCATTTTTTTTTGATACGGCCGTTGCTCGTCCGCCTGCGCCGTGTGCCAAACCCGCTGGTGCTGGACGTGGCTACTGGCACCGGGCGGCTGCCCCACTTCTTGCTAGAGGCGCCCACGTTTAACGGCCGTATCATTGGACTAGATGCGTCTGAGAAGATGCTGAAGCTGGCGAATGAGAAATTACGGCCGTATGGCCACCGTGCCAGTTTGGTGCAGCAGGTGGCTGACCAACTGCCCTTCCCCAACAATCAGTTTGACCTCATAACCTGCCTGGAAGCCCTTGAATTTTTCCCGTCGGATACGGCCGCTTTGCAAGAAATGATTCGCGTACTCAAACCGGGCGGCACGCTGCTCGTTACCCGTCGCAAGGGGCGGGAGGGCAAAGCATTCATCGGCCGTTACCGAACCGTGCAGCAGTTTGAAGCCCATCTGCGCCAGCTTGGGCTGGAAGATGTTCACACCAATCCCTGGCAGACAGATTACGATCAGGTTTTTAGTCGCAAACCAGCCTAAATTGCCGATTTTTGAAATTGGGGCTTGACAAATCTCATTTTCCCTAATACTATTAGGTAAATCTAATGATATTAGGATAAATATGGATAAACCCTTAACCAGACGACAGCAAATTCGACTCGACACAATTGAAACGATTCTCCGCATAGCGCGTGAGGAGATGCAGGCAAACGGAGTTGCGGCGCTGAGCTTGGGCGTTATTGCCAAGCGAATTGGGATGCGTACTCCTTCTCTCTACACCTATTTCGACAGCAAACACGCCATCTATGATGAACTGTTCCGGCGCGGCTTTTTGGAATTCGGACGGCGTATGGATGAACGGCCGTATCAAGACGGCACGTTACAAGAAAATTTAGAAAGTTCTATGGCCACCTACATGCGCTTTGCTCAGGAAAATCCTGATCTCTATCAGCTGATGTTTCAGCGGCCAGTGCCCGGATTTGTCCCATCAGAGGAGAGTATGGCAGTGAGCTTGGCACGTTTGAACATGGCCAGAAGCCAATTTGCCTACATTTGGGAAAGTGGCGAGATTGATACTGAGCTAACCTTTGAAGAAGCCCGCGATCTTTATATTGCCTTTCAGCATGGTTTAACCGAATTACATTTGGCAAACAATCCTGATTTACCGGTGGGTCAGGGGCGATTTGGCAAATTGATTACCCAGGCTGCACAAATGATTGTAGCCGCCTGGCAGAAAAAATAGTGAGCAAAATTTGGAGGTAAATAACATGACAATTTCAATTGGAGTAGATGCAATGGTGCAACAGGCAAGCGATATTCCTGCGCTGTCCCATGCCGAAGCCGGTAAGCTGTCGCAAACGGAATACGAGCAGGTGCTGGCGTTGTTGGAAACATTGGACGGTAGCGATTGGCAACAGCCCACCTACTGCACAGAATGGAATGTACGGGACATGGTTGCCCATTTGGCTGGCGCAGTAACAGGCAGCACCAGCAGAGCAGAGTTTTTACGGCAAAATGTGAAGCATCCTTATGTCAAGGAAGCGGCAAACGGAATTGATGGCACAAACAGGCTGCAACTGGAGGAGCGACTTACTAAAACCCCAGATGAACTGATCGCGGAATTTCGTCAAAACGGACAAGTGGCTGTGAATAATCGCCAAAAATTGCCCTGGCTGGTGCGCCAACTGCCTGTTCCTGGCGTGGGCAACTTCGGATATTTGATGGACATTATCTACCCGCGCGACCAATGGATGCACCGATACGATATCTGTGCCGCTACCGGCAAAAAGATGGTAGTGACGCGAGAACACGACGGCCGTCTCATAGACTTGGTTTTGCTAGACATTGCCAAAAAGCTGGTAAAACAGTTAGCCAGTCGCAACATCGTCCTGCGCCTGACTGGCGCACTTAGTAGCGATTATCAATTTGGCAACAAACATACGCCAGGTTGCACGTTGGAGATAGACTTTTTTGATTTCAATTTGCGCGCCTCTGAGCGAATTTCTGTAGCTGAAGCATTGCGTCGTACGGCCGTTACTGGTGATGAAGCCGCGGCCAAATGGTTCCTGACAAACGCTACCGTCCTGTACTAACCCTCGTTATAACCGCAAAATTGAATAGGGAAAGCACTGGCGGCAACGGCCGTATGGTTTATGCTGCCTGAAAGATAGTTGACCCCAGAGTTCACGGAGCACACAGAGAATGTTAAAAAATCTCTGTGTGCTCTGTGGTGAATTGTCATTCTCGTACCAAATGCCAGTACTTTCGGGCACACTACCTTGCGAGTTCCATCGTGGCGACGTAAGATGAAGCCGTAACTGTTGTCACAAACGGCCGTTTCCCGGTGTTTAAGGGGGCAGAAAGACAAACCAGCATGGCAAAAGGAACAGATGTGACCAGCCTCACCGACAATCTGCTGCTCGAACAAATTGGGCAGGGAGATGTGGCCTCCTTCGAGGCACTCTTCCACCAGCATTATGATCGCGTCTATGGCCTGCTGTTCCGCCTGCTGGGCAACCGGGATGAAGCGGAAGATGTGACCCAGGAAGTGTTTCTCAAGCTGCACGACCACGCCTTTAGCCACCGCTTTTTACAGCGCAACCGGGAACACAACCTCGGTGCCTGGCTATACCGCACCGCCACCAATATGGGCTACAACGCCATTCGCGGGCGGCAGCGGCGTTGGCAACGCAACACCCTACTGGTACCAGACCCACAAGGCAGCCCCGGTGCAGAAACAGAAGTGGAGCAAAAAGAGCGGGAAACGGCCGTTCGCCAAACCCTTGCCAAGCTACCAGAGCGTGACACCCAACTTCTGCTCATGCGGCAAATGGGCTTTAGCTACGCTGAATGTGCCGAGACCGTTGGCGTCGCCCCTGGCTCGGTTGGCACCCTACTCGCCCGCGCCGCCGCCGCTTTCAAACAAGCATATGAAGAGGTGGATGGTAATCGGTGAACGATTTTACAGATTACCGTAACAGGTGATGAGATGAACGAAGACAAGCAACTACAAGAGGTGATGGAGCAGCTATCGGTTTTGGAGCCGACAGCAACGGATGCGCCCCGCCCGGCGCGGCAAGCGTATGCCCGGTTGCAAACCAAGCTGCAAGCAGAGCAAACTCTGGAACGCCCCAACTGGCTGGCCCAATTGGGGCAATGGCTGTTTGGCCCACAGCGGCGTCTGGCAACGGCCGTTTCTCTTGCGATCACTCTGCTCATCATCAGCTTTAGCTTCCCCGGCGTGCGCGCTGCCGCCAGCGATTTACTCAGCCTGTTCCGCGTGCAAAAATTTGCCGCCATCTCCGTCTCGCCAGAACAGCTTGCCATTTTGCAGCAGGTGGCCGAACAAGGCATCATGCCCGGCGAATTGATCGTTGACCAGGAGCCAGGCGCATTGACACCGGCAGATTCCGTTGTGGAAGCTGCTAATCTTGCAGGGCTAACGGCCGTTTCTACCCTACCCACCCTCGGCGAACCAACAGAAATTTTTGTCGCTTCCGGCGGGAGTGGCCAATTCATCATTAACGAGGCCAACAGCCGCCAGCTAATTGAAGCCGCCAACCTCGACCCAAATTTACTGCCGTCCGGTATTGACGGGGCGCGGATCACTGTGGCGACGTTCAGCGGCGTGGAGCAACGCTGGGCCAACGGCACCACCTTGCTACAAACCGACAGCCCGATTGTGCAATACCCGGAATCGCTGGATACGGCCGTTTTAGGCGAGGCACTGCTCCAATTGCTGGGCCTAAATCCGCTGGAAGCCAGCCGCTTGGCTCAGCAAATTGATTGGACCAGTACCCTACTGTTGCCCATCCCCAGCAGTCTGGCGACTTTCCAGGAAGTGACAATCAACGGCGTCAGTGGCATTGGCCTCAACAGCATAGATGGCCAGATGAATGCGCTGGTGTGGCAAGTAAACGGCCGTCTTTATCTGCTGGCGGGTTCACAAACCGTCCCTGAACTAGCCGAACTGGCTGCTTCAGCCGAATAATTTCCATCAACAGATTTCGCAGATTAAACAGATTTTTTGTCTGCTCAAAATACTCTTTAGAAGCACCATCCCTCTGTCATTCCCGTGAAAACGGGAATCCACTACTCTCGACACAGATGGATTCCCGCCTGCGCGGGAATGACAAATGTAAGATGAGGTGGTTTCTGAAAGAATTGATTGCCTACCTAGATGAATGACCTTGCCATAAACGCCACCGGCTTGCGAAAACAGTTTGGGGAAAAAACGGCCGTTGCCAACCTCACGCTCCAGGTAAAACGCGGGGAGATTTTTGGCTTTTTGGGGCCAAACGGCGCAGGCAAAACCACCTCCGTGAAGATGCTGCTAGGATTAACTGCGCCGACGGCGGGCAGCGCCACATTGCTGGGCCAGCCGCTAGGCCACCGGGCCACGCGGGGCAAGATTGGCTTTTTGCCAGAGCATTTTCGTTTTCATGAATGGCTCAAAGCGGCCGAATTTTTGGATTTACACGGCCGTCTGCACCAGCTACCCAAGCAAATCCGCCAACAAACCATCCCGGAACTGCTGGAGTTGGTTGGTTTGCAAGGCCGGGCCCAAACGCCCCTGCGAGCCTTCTCCAAGGGGATGCTCCAGCGCATCGGGCTGGCGCAGGCGTTGCTCAACGAGCCAGAGCTGGTCTTTTTGGATGAGCCAACCTCTGGCCTAGACCCGCTGGGGCGACGGCTGGTGCGGGATGTGATCAACCAGCTGCGGCAGCGCGGAACGGCCGTTTTTCTCAACTCTCATCTACTCAGCGAAGTGGAGCAAACTTGTGACCGGGTTACCTTTATTCGCCAGGGCGAGGTGCTAGAAACGGTATCCCTGCATGAAATGAGTACGGCCGTTCCCGTCATTATTCGCGTGGGGCAGCCAAACGCCCAATTGCTGGCTGATTTGGCGCAGTTTGGTGAGGGAGCCTTCTTGGCTGGCAACGGCCGTATCCACCTCACCTTGCCCCATGAAGAAAAGTTGCCCACGCTGGCCAACTGGCTAATCAGCCAAGGCTATACGCTATACGAACTCACGCCGCAACCCATCACGCTGGAAGAACGCTTCCTGCAAATCGTCGGCGACCAATCAGAAGGATGAAATAGCCACAGAGAGCACAGAGATATAAGAGAAAACCCCTCTTTTTCCTCTGTGCTCTCTGTGGCAAAATATTATGAATACGGTTCTGATTTTTGCCGAACTAACCATCCGCGAGAGCCAGCGGCGCAAGGTGCTGTGGCTGGCGTTGCTGCTGGCAATCAGCTTTCTGACGATTTTTGGTCTGGGGCTACACTTTATTTACCGTGAAGTGGTGCGGGTGGGGATGCCAGCAGACGAAGTTGAGCTGGGGTTAGGGATTCTTCTTTCAGCGGGACTATACGTTACGAACTTCTTGGTGGTAGTGATGGCGGTGTTGATTTCGGTAACGGCCGTTTCTGGCGAAATTGATTCTCACACCATTGAAGCCTTGGTAACGAAACCAGTGCGTCGTTGGGAAATTATTTTGGGCAAATGGTTGGGCTTTGCTGCCATCCTCATGATTTACACAGTGCTGCTGGTGGGGGGCATTATTGTTCTTTACCGCTGGCGCACAGGCATCGCCGTACCCAATGTTGTTGAGGGGTTGAGCCTGCTGCTGCTCCAAGGGCTGTTAGTACTATCGGTCACGTTGCTGGGCGGCACGCGGCTTTCAACGCTGGCCAACGGCGTTTTGGCCTTTATGCTGGTCGGCATTGCCTTCATCGGTGGCTGGGTAGAGCAAATTGGTAGCCTGTTGCAAAATGAAACGGCCGTAGACGTGGGCATCGTCACCAGCCTGATTATGCCCACAGAAGTGCTGTGGAAACAGGCATTGGCACTGCTTCAGCCCCGCGTTTCAACCTCTCCCTTTGCGGCTGGTCCATTTGTCATTTTGTCACAACCGTCTGATTTGATGATTTGGTATGCGGTGGTGTACACGGCCGTTCTGCTGCTGCTGAGTTTAGTTAGCTTCTCCCGCCGCGATTTATAACAGCCTTCTTCACCCAACGTCACCCCAACAGACAGATTTTCACCATAGACTTGAATACGAAATAGGAACCGTACGTCTTTCTCAGTCGGGAGCCTCTACGGAAAGACGACCTGAATGTGACCAAAAATCATATCGCGGGTATTATATTGGATAGGAAGAGACTCCATGTATTTCAGTGATCAGGGAAAGCTTCACCGTAATGGTTTCTGCGTTTCGCACGCAAGGTATCGTTTATTGGAAGAGTTAAGAAGGGTATCTGTGAATCAATTTTCTTCAATTCATGCCCTGGAAGCGTGGTTGCAAAAACATGGCATCGGTTATGATGCTTGGGGCAAAGATAGCAACAAAAGTTTGCGTAATTTGTGGCAAGAGCTGGAAGCAGGTGAGGTTCAGCTAAAAGAATCACCGCCGCTGCGGGTAGTTGAAGTTGTGCAAATCATCATCAGACGCAATCATGAAATTTTGGTCGAAGCGGAGCAAGAATTTGCGAATGGCCAGCGCCGTTTTAGAAACCAACCCCCCTCAGAGAAAGTAAAACCGGGCGAATCTATTCAGGATGCTGCCCGCCGCTGTCTACAAGAAGAGCTTGGCTTAGAATTGGAAGCGATCACGCTGGATTTAACCACCCATCGGCAGCATCAAACCAACACTAACTCCATCTCTTATCCAGGGTTGCCTTCTCAGTACAACTTTCATCTGCTGGAAGCGACCGTTTCTGGCTTACCAGAAGGCGAATTTTGGCGTGAAAACGAGACGGAAGGCTCTGTAGACCCGGTGCTGCGGCATCGTTGGGCGTGGCGACCCAGAGAATCTATCAAATTTATTGCAAATCCGTAGCTTCCTCGCGTTGCAGCATCGCTCCAACCGACAGACCCGATTGAACCAAGCCCCACATTGCCAAGCCAATCATCCACACCATCTCCAGGATGTGCAGCAGCACCGCATAGGCGGTAAGTGCTACCTCATCAAAGCCCACTGCCGCCAGCGGCACCACGACAGACGCATGAAAGATGCCCGGTTGCGTGGGTGCAGAGGGCGGCGATAGTGCCAAGGCTCCCAGCGAAACGGCCAGCCGCTCCTCTGGCGGAAAGCCTTGCCCCAAGGCCAGCAGCGTTACGTAAAAGAAGCCCCAGAAACAACCCCAGGCCAGCAAGGAGGTTCCCATCACTCTGGCGAGTTGTTTGGGTTCAGAAACGGCCGTTAAATTATCTAGCAAATCTGTCAAGGTGCGGCGTGCCCCAGCTTCGGTAATGCGCGGCAGCTTGGCAAGCGCAGATGGCCACCGCGCCAACACGCGCTCCCGTCGCCGCACCAGCCACTGAATACCCGCAAACGCCGCCACCAGCACCGCCACCCCACCCAAAATGGAGCCGGGTGATAACGTAATGCCGGCACCTACGGCTACGGCCGTCACCAGTGCCAACAAACGCATCAACTGCTCAAACAGTCGCTCCACCACAAAGCTGGAGGTTGCCTCGGTGTAAGAGACTGCACCACCCCGCCCCAGCACCACAATTCGCATCGCTTCGCCTGCCCGAGCAGGCACAATGATGTTGCCCGCATGGCCAATGTTGCTGGCGTGGAACGTTTGCAGCAGGGTGGGCTTGTTGCCTAGCAGCAATCGCCAACGCCATGCGTAAAAGAGCAGCCCCAGGACTAGAAGTAAAGAAGCGAGGAGGAGATAGGTGGGAACGGCCGTTTGCAACACTCGTCCTACAGCCGCCAAATCCACAAACCAGACAAACAGCGCCACGATGATGCCAATCACCACCAGCAGCCCCACAATTTGCCAAATCTGCTTTCGACTCATGCTAACCGCGCATTTAAACTTTTGAAGTTTGCCCATCCCAAACTTGAACATCTTGGTCTAAAACTTCAAAAGTCTCTCAAAAAATGGATGCCCGTTTTCACGGGCATGACACAAAAAATCTCTGAAAAATCTGCGTTAATCCGCGAAATCTGCGGCTAACTCTACGGATTCATTCGGTTGAGCGTGCGAGGAAACGGGCTAGTTTGGCGAATGTGGTCAATGCCGCAAATCCAGGCCACCGTGCGTTCCAGGCCAAGGCCAAAGCCGCTATGCGGCACGCTGCCAAAGCGTCGCAAATCCACATACCATTGATAATGTTCCTGCGGCAGTTCGTGCTTTTCAATAGCCGCCACCAGCAAATCCGGGTCGCTCATCCGCTCACTGCCGCCGATAATTTCGCCGTACCCTTCTGGAGCTAGCAGATCAACGCTTTTGCACACTTCTGGCCGACCAGGCCAAGGCTCCATGTAAAATGCCTTCACTTGGGTGGGGTAGCCATACACAAACAGTGGCTTGTCAAACTGCTTCGTCAGCTCCGTCTCGTGCGGCGAGCCAAAATCATCCCCCCACTCAATAGCCAGCAACTCTTTCATCTCTGGGTCGTCAGTCGCATCGCGAATGGCATGGATGCGCTCAATCGCCTCGTCATAACTAATGCGTGGGAACGGGGCTGTCATGTTTTCTAGCGCGGTCACATCACGCTCTAACAATTCCAACTCAGGCCGACGCTTGGCCAGCGTGGTTTGCACAATGTATTCCACAAACCGCTCTTCAAAATCCATGAGATCATCCAGATCGAAGAAGGCCATCTCCGGCTCGACCATCCAAAATTCGGTCAGATGGCGGCGCGTTTTTGACTTTTCGGCGCGGAAAGTGGGGCCAAAGCAGTACACTTTGCCAAAAGCCATGATGTTGGCCTCGTTGTAAAGCTGACCAGTTTGAGCCAGGTACGCTATTTCATCAAAGTAACCCAGCTCGAAAAGGGTGCTGGTGCCTTCGGCCGCCGCCGGGGTGATGATGGGGGTATCAATGTTGAGGAAGCCTTCGTTGTCCAAAAAGTCTATGATGGCTCGCTTGATGGTGGTGCGGATTCGCATGATGGCCCACTGCTGGCTGGAGCGCAGCCAGAGGTGGCGATTGTCCATGAGGAACTCGACACCATGATCTTTGGGGGTGATGGGATAGTCAGCCACGTCTTGCACAACTTCTAGCTGCTCCACGCCAATTTCGTAACCACGCGGCAGGCCGGGAGCGCGATTATTTTCCCGAACCGTGCCGGTGATGATAACGGAAGACTCCTGCCCCAATCGTTTAAGTTCTTCAAACAGCTCATCGCCAACTTCGGGACGAAAGGCAACGCCCTGGGTCATGCCACTGCCGTCGCGCAGGCGCAGGAACATGAGCTTGCCTTTGCGGGTGCTGTTGTACAGCCATCCCTTAATTGTCACTTTTTGGTCAACGTAATTTGCTATGTTTTGGATGGAAATATGTGGTGCCATTGTTTTCTCCAGTTCTTAAATTTGGCAGCGGGGATTGTACCACAGTTAAGAATTGAATTGGGGTGATTTGTGCAACGGATACGGCCGTTGCCACGTATGGAAAGGTAGCGAAATCTGAAGTTGAACCGTGCGTGGAGGGATTATGAAACCAAAGAAACACGAGCCAACAAAGAAAAGTCGCCCATCACCGCTTGTGATTGGTATCGGCATTGGCATTGCCTTGGGTGTTGTCATTGGCATCACGATGAAAAACTTAACAATGGGTATTGGTTCAGGCGTTGCCATTGGCACAGCCTTGGGGCTGGCTTTTACATCTCAGGAGGAAAGTTAGCTTTCTTCCTGGCACTTTTTGGAGACATTGAAATGAAGCAAGAAAATCAGGACAAAGTAGGCAAAAGACTTGGTATTGGCATCGGTGTTGGCATTGCTTTGGGTGCTGGCATTGGCGCAGCTATTGGCAATGTTGGTGTTGGCATTGCTATCGGCCTGGCACTTGGCGCTGGCGTAGGCACAGCACTCTCCCAATCTCAAAAGAGCAAAGCCGATCAGGCAGACGATACCTCATCAGAAATTTAATGCTCGAGCATATCTCGCGCAAACGCTAAAATTTCTTGGGCGAGGCGCAAACGATCTGCCTGATTATGCATCATTGTGTTCAGGCAACACGTTTCCACTCCCAAATCATCACAGCTCCCCGCATCCTGCACATCGTACACAAAGCCATCAATCCGCTCGCCATAATATTCGGCGACAGTGCGGCTGGTATGCGGCAGCCCCAGCTCCTGCATCATTTTGGCGGCGGGGCCTTTTACCGCCTGCCCGCCCACAATGGGACTTACAGCAATAACCGCTTTGGGTAAATCTTCTAGCAGCGCAGTAATTGGGTAAACGTTCAAAATGGGGTCAATGCTCACAAATGGGTTGGACGGGGCGATGAGAACGAGATCGGCCGTTTCAAAAGCGCGAATGACGGAGCGGGTGGCGCGGACATCTTCTGGTAGCACCACTTGGGTAACGGGTGGCTGCCACTTTTCTTGCACAAACCAGGTTTGGAAGTCGTAAAGCGTCTCGCCGCTTTGGATTTTTGTAGGGGCAGGCTGGTTGCTCATGGGCAAGACGCTTACCTGGATACCTAGTTTTTGGCAGAGATGGTGGGTAACGGCCGTTAGCGACTCCCCCTCCCCCAATAAATGCGTCCGGGTCAGGTGTGTTGCCAAATCCAAATCACCTAGCTTGAACCAATCTGGCCCGCCCAGTGCCGCCACTTCGCCAATGGTGCGCCATGATTCGCCTGCCCGCCCCCAGCCAGTTTCATCATTGGCTACACCCGCCAATCGGTACATCACCGTGTCCAAATCAGGGCAAATAGTCAGCCCCAAATGCTCAAAATCATCCCCGGTATTGACAATGATAGTTACATCTTCCGAGGGCAAAGTGCGAGCAATGCCGTCGGCCAGCTTGGCTCCGCCGACGCCACCCGCCAAAACCACAACTTTCATTTCAACTCCCTTGCAAATAAACCTCCTGCAGGTTCCACCCGCAAACTGTGTTCGGGAACAAACCTGCGGGGGTTGCCGATTTCCATGCAAAAATAAGGGCTGCATTGTATCACATGGATACTTTGCAGCCCTGGCTGAGGGGTCTTTATTTTCTCTAATACTTTATGGCTTTCTTAGTAGCCGTTCGGTTCCAAAACCGCTAAGTTAAATCCGAACAGCTACTTTAAGCCCATTCGCCAGTTCCACATTTTATTTGCGAATGGGCACTTAGCGATGACCGTTACTATGCCCGTTGGGCATGACGTAGTTGGCAGCGGCTTCGCCCATGACGGCGACGCCGTCAATCATGGCGCGCTCATCAAAAGTGAAGCGGGGATGGTGGTGGGGGAAATTGATACCTGCTTCTTCGTTACTGGCACCGATGAAAAAGTAACAGCCGGGAACTTCATCCAGAATAAAGCCCATATCTTCGGAGGCCATCGTGCGCTTAGCGACGATATTTTCTGCCCCCATCACTTTGGAAGCGGCCTGGTAAACAACGGCCGTTGGCTCAGGTGCATTCACCACGGCTTGAACGATGGCGATGGTTTCCATGGTGGCAGTACAGTTCAGTGCTTCGGCCATACTGGTAGCCATCTCCAAAATGCGACGGTAAATCATACGGTGCAGGTCGTTATTATAGCTACGCACGGTTCCTTTCAAAATTGCTTTGTCGGGGATGACATTAAAAGTTGTACCCGCCGAAAGTTGCCCAATGGAGACGACAACGCTGTCTTGCGGGTTGACGTTGCGGCTGACAATGCTTTGCAGGGCAGCCACGATGTGCGCCGCAGCCAAAACGGGATCAATTGCCAAATGGGGTGCTGCGCCATGCCCACCTTTGCCCTGTACCGTCAGGGTAAACACGCTGGATGAAGACATGCACGGCCCATTGATGACGCGCACTTTGCCATACGGTTCGGGCGTCCACAAGTGCATCGCTAAAGCCACATCTGGTTTGGGGGTGTCTAGCACGCCATCGGCAATCATGGCGATGGCACCGCCTAACCCTTCTTCACCAGGCTGGAAGACAAATTTGAGCGTACCTGCCATCTCTTCTTGGTAGCGGGACATGATTTTGGCCAGCCCCAGCCCCATCGCCGTGTGTCCGTCATGCCCACAGGCGTGCATAACGCCTGGATTTTGCGATGCAAAGGGAAGCCCCGTTTCTTCCTGGATGGGCAGACCATCCATATCAAACCGAAGCAAAACGGTGGGGCCAGCTTTAGGCCCTTCCAAAAGGCCAACTACCCCGGTTTGTCCCACGCCGGGCTGTACCTCAAAACCGTACTCGTTGAGCCGCTCGGCAACGATGCCAGCGGTGCGGGTTTCTTCAAACCCAAGCTCAGGATGTTTGTGAAAGTCGCGCCGAGTGGCGACAAGCTCGTCAAAAATAAGTTCTGCTTCTTGTTTGAAATTTGGTGGGTTCATGGGTTTGCCAATACGTAATAATTTAATGTTTACTGTGCAGCATTATAGCTACAAAATCTGACTAATTGTGTGACGCGATCCGGCTCTTTACGGGCTGTTCACAATGGTTTCACACTCTATTTACTGAGGATACGGCCGTTTCTACTATATTCTTGTCTTACGCTTACATAAGCCATTACAGGGGTACTATAATTTTTGCAAGTTCAGTTGGAGGTAGTATCAGATGTTTGTCCCAATCGGTTTACTTGTTTCGTTGGTTATCATTTCATTTTTGTTAGGTATGGCAGCGGTACCGCTTTTAGTGCTAGTTATTCTGAAAACGCCAGTGAGAATGCAGCCCAAAACTGCCTCAGAGGCGCAAAATAATTCTGAATTGGCTCGCTTCAAATGATTGAAGTGAGCATTTTTCTTAAGGGCTAATTTCATTTAAGGCACCGAGAACGGCAATGGCCGTTTCCATTTGTTGCTGTTCCCGGCTTATTGTTGCGCTCCCATCCCCTAGTTGCGTGCCATAATAGCCAAACTGCGCGTGATTTCCCCCCACAATTTCCACATAGCTAGTCTGTTCCGGTAAAAATATTCGGTTTGCACTTACTTCTGCAACGCTGGCCAACCCATCCTCGGTGGCATAAATTTTGGTGATGGGAATTTGAGCATGAGCCAAGCTGTTTACCGCCTCTTTGGGATGGCTAGTGCCAATGAGGATTGCCCCCGTGAACGTGGTTTCATGCGCCAAAATGGTGCGGGAGGCAATGGCTGCCCCGCGCGAATGGCCCGCCAACACTCATTGTTGCACAGCATCATTTGTCGCCATGATTTCCTGGCTGGTTTGCCAAAGCTGTTCTTCGTGGCTGGCGAACGGGGCGTTGCGCCAAGGCAGTTTGACGATGACAACAAGATAGCCTGCTTCTGCCAAGTTGCGTGCAAGTGGGGCGTATGCAATCGGTTCCACCATCGCGCCGGGGTAGAAGAGCACGCCAGTAGCGGCTTGATTGCTAGTCGGCTGGAAAATGATGTGCGTGTTGACTTCGATGATGGCAACGGCCGTATCGGAATCCATCACCCCATCTGGGAGATTTTGCGCCTGAAACGATAGCCATAGCCACGCCGTAAACGATAATCCAGCCAGCGGCCACACAACGCGAATAACTTTGCGAAAACGGGACATGATTTCCTCCCAAAATAAAACACCCCTTCACCATTTTCAGGTTGAAGGGGTGTGATTGTTACCTGAAATGTTTGCTTTTAGAGCAAAGCAAATGCCAATAATCCTGCAATTAGCAGTTGTGCGATGAAAACAGCGACAACGGCTCGTCCAGCGGGGCTTAAACTTCTAAAGTTGTGCAACATGAGCTTGTCCTTTACTAATCACCGTTAACAGTACACTATACGGGAATTGTGAACGGCCGTTGCAAACCGAACATTACTTATTGGCTTCCCAACGCTCATAAAGCTGCGAGCCGAACGCCTCGTATTGCTCCTGACTGTCAAAAAATTTCTTTGGAATGGAATAAAAGCCTGTGCCTATCCAAATCATAAGATATTTTTTGTAATGCTTTATTGATCTTATTCCCTTCCATTTTGTCAAGGTCTCATTGGCCTCAGTTGCTTCAAACAAACCATCCTCTTTAAGAACAAATTTATGTTCTCCTAAAACACCTGGCAAGTAACCAACTGAGAATACCGAGACCACAAGGCCAAATAAGCAAAGAGCTAACATGATAAGCGTTGTCCCAATAGAAGCAACAATGAAGCCTGTAAGTATCGTACAAAAAGTACAGACCACATCTCCAGATTGTTCACGACTAAAATATGCTGGGAAAAACAGGGTTGCCCAAATTATAAAACCCATTACCCATACAGCTTTTGACCGTGGGATGAGGTAAAGTTGCAAATAAAGATGTTCGAGGCGCGAGTGATGTGTTGTGATTTCCAAAATAAGCCCCCTTGATGACTTGGTTGACTGGAATTTCTGCCATTTTAATCGAATAAAAATCCCTAATCAAGCGCGAATTGATTTGTACACCACATTGCTTGTGATACGATCCTGGGAATCAATCTGGTTTTAGCAGGAGGCTTTTATGAGCGCGACGATGATTTTGTATAACGGCCGTATCCACACCCTAAACCCCCAACAGCCCACGGCAACGGCCGTTGCCATCCGTGATGGAAAAGTGCTGGCAATTGGTTCTGATAATGAAATAAAGTCCCTGCTGGCTGCTGACGGAGAGTTGGTGAATTTGAACGGCCGTTGCCTCACCCCCGGCTTGGTAGATGCCCATGTCCACTTCCAACATTTCGCTCTCAGCCTCCAGCGCGTTGACCTACGCGGCAGCCAAACCCTCGACGAAGCCCTCCAGCGCATCCGCCAAAAACTTTCTACCGTTCCCCGTTCACCGAATACCGATTACTGGTTACTGGGAAGAGGCTGGCGCGTTAACGATTGGGGACAAACCATCTTCCCTACTGCCGCCCACCTGGATGCCATCAGCAGCGATGTGCCAATTTGCCTGCACGACCATAGCGGCCACGCCGCCTGGGTAAACAGCTGCGCCCTGCAACTGGCCAACATCACTGCCCAAACGGCCGATCCACCCGGCGGCCAAATTCAGCGCGATGAAAATAGCCAACCAACAGGCATCCTGTTCGAAGACGCAATGGATTTGGTTACCCAACACATCCCTGCTACCACCACTGCCCAGATTGCCGACGCCATGCGCGAAGCACAACAATATTGCTGGCGCGTCGGGCTTACCGGCCTGCATGATTTTGACGGCCGTGCCTGCTTCATCGCCCTGCAAAGCCTGCAGCAAAATGGGGAATTAGGCCTGCGCGTGGTGAAAAATGTGCCGGTCTACCGGCTGGAACACGCCATTGGCGTGGGGCTACGCAGCGGTTTCGGTAACGACTGGCTACGCATCGGCAGCGTGAAAATATTTGCCGATGGCGCGCTCGGCCCCCGCACTGCCGCCATGATTGCTCCCTACGAAGGGGAACCAGACAATTACGGCATCGTCGTCACAGACAAGGAAGAGATGCTGGAGAAGGCGAGTACCGCCAGTGCCAACGGCCTCAGCGTCACTGTCCACGCCATTGGCGACAAGGCAAATCATGACGTGCTGGATGTGTTTGAAGCTGTTCGCCAAGAAGAAACAATACGCAATACGCAATACAAATTACGTCACCGCATTGAGCATGTCCAACTTATCCACCCCGCCGACCAGCCCCGACTAGCACAGCTCAACGTCATCGCCTCTATGCAGCCCATTCACGCAACTTCGGACATGGAAACGGCCGTTCACCATTGGGGCAGCCGCACAAAAGATAGCTACGCCTGGCGCATCATGCTCAACAGCGGAGCCACACTTGTTTTTGGCTCCGATGCGCCGATTGAGAAGATTGATCCGATGTTAGGGATTCATGCGGCCGTTACCCGACAACGCCCCGACGGCAGCCCTGGGCCAGACGGCTGGCACCCTGAACAAAAGCTCACCATGGCCGAAACTATCCACGCCTTCACCACCGCCGCCGCCATTACCAGCGGGCAGGAAGCCACGCAAGGTAGCATTATCTGCGGTAAACTTGCCGATTTCACTATTTTCAGCCGGGACATCTTCACCATCCCGCCGGATGAGTTGCTGGATGTGGAAATTAGCGGCACGGTTGTGGGGGGCACCTTCAAGTACCGCACGTTTTGATCAAAAAAAACAAAACGCAGATTCACCTGGTGAAAAAGATCAGGGCGATTAGGTAAATTTGCGTCCTAATCTTGTAACCTCTCTGCGCGGAAAGAATCCGCGGCTACTGCACGGTTATTGGCCCCAAAATGTAGCGGTCACCATTCAAGTTGCCTTCGTGGTCAGAGATGTGCAGGCGACGGCCGCTTACCATTTCATACAATCCCACCTCAATAAAGTAGGTGCCGGGCGGCAGGTCGGGGGGAATCGTCAGGCGGTACGGGTCAATGAAGCGTTGGCCGGGCAGCCATTTGGGAATCCACAAATGGGTCGGCGCAGAGCCACCCAGCGGCGTGTAATCCAGAAAAACGTACGGCACATTGTTGCTGTCAATGAGATGGACAAAAATGGTGTAACTTTCTTCTGCTTTAGCCAGGGCCTCCCATTCCAGCGTCACGTTCACGATGTCGCCACGCTGGACAGTGTTTAGGTTTTCAACTGTCCAGGGGGCTGCGGCGCGGTCTCCGTTTACACGCGCAGAGGCACTTACCAAGCCCACCCGCTGCCGGAAGTTGGCCAGCAAATGCTCAGTTTCGGGCGGAGCGTCCACGGCGTTAACGCTTAGCGGCCCCAAATCTAAGTCAAGTGGAATTTCCTCGTTTTGGCTGAGGTTTTTCATATTGAGCCGCAGTGGATAAACGCCACCCGCTAAATCGTGCGGCAGCGCAAAGTCAAAACGCTCCACAATTACCTCATTTTCCCACCAGTTTGGGGTGATGAGATGGCTGTCGGTGGTAAATTCATAGCGGAGATCGCCCACGTACAGCACGGGAACGTAAAAATCTTGCGTGCCAGCAGGCGCACGCATGGCCAAAGTCAGGGGCACAAAATCACCAGTCGTGGCGTGATGTTCTGGCAAATCATAAGCTACAATTTCGATGTCGTTGGCAACGGCCGTTACCGCAATCATTCCCTCTGGCACCGTTGTGTCTCCAGGCTCTACTACTTGGTAAAAGATGCTAGACGGCCGTAACCGAAACTCAGTCCCCGCCAAAGCTCCCTGCCGAAAATTACTTAAATAAACTGGCCCAGCGGGCAAATTGGCAAAAATGGCATCCAACCACGGGTTTGCCGTACCAGCCGCTACCAACTGTGGCGTAACCACTGCCGGATTCGGCCAATTTCCATTGACATAACGCTCATGCCAAAGTGGCGTCATTCGCTCCCAATCACTCAATAGCACCGCCCCACTTTCCTGCCCATCGGCCCAATGCTCAACTGCTTCAATTACCGTCTGCCCCTCATCATAATCCCGCAACGAAACGCGCGGCATATTTTGCCACACCTGCCAAATCGGCCCCGCAATAAAGAAAAAAGCCAGCGCAAAATAAAACCCGCGTCCATCCACGTTCATCCGCGTCCCAATTACTAAAAGCCAAAGCAACCCCAGCCCCGCAAACAGCCCGACAATCAAAAATGGGCCAACCAAATACGCCATGCTGTCCTGCGCCCGCAAGCTAATGACGAAGGCATAGGTGCCGAGGAAAGTTAAGGCAAAGAGCGTAACAAGGTGGCCGGGGGACAAAGTGAAGGGGTGAGTACTCGTTTCCTTTTTACCTTGTCTCCGGCGATTGGCAATCGCATTCACCTTGTCAAAAATGGGCCAGAGGAGGCCGAACAGTGCTAACAAAATAACAGGCCAGCTAAACTGGAGACGCAGCAGACTCCAGAAAACGCGGGCGCGGTTGGGCTGGTCGGCCAGGCTAACATAGGGCAGCGAGTCGCTAAGGCCACGTGCCAGAATGTGATCCAGAAAGCCATTGAGCGTGTTCATAGTGGTGGGGCCAAAGCCGGGATCCATCGGGCTGCGAATAGGGAAGTAGAGCCAGACGGATAGCCCCAGCAGGGCAAATCCAACCATTTTTAAAACGGTTTGCCAGTTGTGCAGCGCCATGCGGCGGAGGCTAGAAATTACAGATTGGAGATTAAGGCACGTGTTCCCAGTCTCCAGTCTCCAGTCTCTAAACTCTTTGGTCAGCCAAACGCTCAGAATAAATAACGCATACGCCGGAAAGCCAAAGACGGTGAGCGGGTGGTGCGTCACGCCTAGTCCGGCGGAGAAGCAGAAGGCGCAGAGCCATTTGTTTGAAGGGGTGAGAGAATCCACCTCTTTAGCCCTTCGCCCCTTCACTCCTTCATTTTCTGCCCACCATTTTGTCAAAAAGAATAGATTGGCGGCGGTAAAGGTGGCGGTGAGGATGTGAGGGTTGGCGTGGATAGCGTGCTGCCAGTGGTTTACGGCCGTTCCCACCACAAAAGCACCAAAAAGCGCAGCCATCGTCCCCAAAAGTTGACCTTCTTGAAGAAGGTCAACTTTTCTTGCCACCGTGCGAATGATGCCAAAGACAAACCAGGCACCCAGCGAAGCAGAAACGGCCGCAAGCAAATGCATCCGCCAGGCCACCGTGCCAATGGGAATAATTGTCTGGAATAGCTTGCCCAACAGCGTGATAAACGCATAGCCTGGCGGGTGGGCAATGCCCAACATGTTAGCCACAAAAGTGTACTCACTAGGGTCGCCCAGCACGGGGGATTGTGCCAGGGTGAGGAGGTAGAGGGTGAGGAGAGTTATTAGTAAAAAGAGACTGGAGATTAGAGACTGGAGATTCGTTTTTAGTCTCCAATCTCCGGTCTCTAATCTCCTATTTTTTGAGTAATTGGTCATAGATGGCAATGGTTTCTTGCGCTGTGCGTTCCCAGCTAAATTTTTGTGCGTGAGCCAGGCCAAGCTGCTGGCGATGTTGATACTCTTCTTTGTCAGTGAGCAGGCGGTGGATTACGGCCGTCATCTTTTCCACATTTCTCGGATCAAAATAAGCGGCCGCGTTACCCCCAACTTCTGGATGTGGCCCAGCGTTGCTGGCAGCAACGACCTGCCCAGAAGCCATCTGCTCCAAAATGGGTAAGCCAAATCCTTCATACAAACTCGGTTGCACGCCTAAAGCAGCTCCGGCAAGCACGGCGGGCAAATCTTCATCTGGTACCCAGCCCAACACTTTTACAGCATCTTGCAAACCGTCAGTTTCAATTTTGGCGAAAAAGTCATCATAGAGCCATCCCTTGCCCCCAGCCAGGACGAGGGAGAGATTTGGAAGAGTTTGGCGGAGTGCCTTGAGGGCATCGAGCAAACGATTGAGATTCTTGCGTGGCTCGATGGTGCTGAGGTGAACAAGGTACCGGTCGGGTAAATCGTATGTCTGCTTAATTTGGGTTACCCTGGCCGGGGACACAGGTTGAAAATGGGAAGCCGGTGCCTCGTGCACAACATGAATCTTAGCCGGATCAATGCCAAATTGCGTGACGATGTCTTGCCGGGTTGCCTGCGAAACGGCGACGATGGCATCGGCGCGGCGGCAGTAAAGGGGCATGGCCACATTCAAATACCAGTAGTTGAGCTTTTTGTGGTAGGCAGGAAAAAGCTGCGGAATTAGATCGTGGATAGTGAGGACGGTGGGTACGCCGCGCAAGGGCAATAAAAGATGTTCTGTTGCATGAAATAGTTCTGCGTTAGGAATTAGCCGGTTAAAGCCTAACCGACCCATCTGCCCCAACAGCACGGCCATGCGCCACGGTTTGTACCCCCACTGTACCGATTTTTGGGGGATTTGGGTGGGAAGTGATGGTGGGAAACGGCCGTCCCGCCCCCGATTATAAAAAAGTCCAAACCGCTCTGGCTGTGCTTCGATGAGTGCCTGGGCCAGCTTTTCGCTGTACCGTCCCAGGCCGGCTCTGGCGTGAACGGCCGCAGAAATATCCACATAAATCATGAGCAGGATTGTAGCAGCAGGACACAGCTGTGGCTAAAGGCAGCAACCTACGCCTAAGCAACGATTGGCAGTCTCCGTTACAATGTGTGTGAGCAGAATTTGTTACGTTGGAGGCTTGATATGGAGAAAGTTCAGATACGGAGAGCCGTGCCGGATGATGCGGACAGGATGGCGCACTGTTTGGTGGCTGGGAATCGAGCGTCATTCGATGGGTTGGTTCCAGAGAAGTGCCTGGATTTTCCGGTGGAAGAGAGCAGCCGCAACTGGCGGCAAACCCTGGTTGAAAATGAAACCAGCCACATCTGGCTGCTGCTGGTGGCAGAATATGAAGCGGGGTTGGTTGTGGGCTACGCCATGTTTGGCACGGGCAGCCGCCAGTCTGAGTTTGGCAGTGAACTGCTCTCTATGGCCGTAGACCCCAATTGGCAGCAGCGCGGCATTGGGCGGCTGTTGGTGCAACGGGGGGCTGCGTTTTACCAAAAGCAGGGAATCCATTCGATGCTGGTGGGGGTCTTGGAGATCAATCCAAACGTGGCTTTTTATGAGCGGCTGGGGGCAAAGTATGTTGAGGAACGGCCGTACAATTGGGACGGCTTCGAGACGACCGAACTACTTTATGGCTGGGCCAATTTAGAGATGCTTGCAAATCTGCGAGGAAGAGGAAGGTGAGAACGGCCGTTCTTCTTGCTGCACCTCGTCAAGCCGCCTCTGCAACGCCGCAGCGACTTCCCGCACATATGGCTCTTGCAGAACCCCAAGATGATCTGTGGAGAACTGACAGAGGTACACTCCCTCAGCCGCTGCTTTGTCCCAGCCTAACGATTGATTTGTGAGGCGGCTACGTTCAACCACAAACATATCAATTTTGCCCTGAAACGTGCCACTTGGCCGATAGCGTAAGCGAGATTGGCGGGTAACAAACTTCATTAAATAATAATCTCGATGCTGCCGCAAAACGGGTGCGCCACTGGCAAGATAGAAGCTAAAAACAGACTTCTTAGCAATTTGATAAAGCCGAGCAAGCCGCTGGCGTGATTGCAAGGCAATATGCCGCACCTTGCCCACAATCAATTTTGGTAAGTTTTTGTCCAAGCCAAACGTTGGCAAACTGTCCACCTGTAGGCCAACGCCATTCTGATGCTGGATCATCAACGATTCTCTACTGTCTAGTGGCGATGGTTCGATGAGAGCCAGTAGAGCCACTTGCTGCCCAGCTTTTTGCAGCTGCCAAGCCATTTCATAGGCAACCATGCCGCCATAACAGAAACCGCCTAAATAGTAGGGACCTTCTGGCTGGAACTGCCGAATCTCCGCCACATACCGCTCAGCAAGCGCTTCAACTCTGGGTGACTCCACGCGATGCCCTGTCCAGTTAGGCGGCTGCACGCCATAAAAGGGCTGGTCATCGGCCAAATAGTCGGCCAATTTTTGATGATTGAAGACATGCCCAGCACCGCCATGTACACAATAAAATGGGGGGCGGCCGCCGCCTTCTTTAATTGGAACAAGGGCCGACCATGAATCAGACGGCCGTTGCCGTTCGATAGCTTCAGCCAACTGGGCAATCGTTGGATATTGGAACAGCAAGGTAATAGGCAAGCCTTGCATGATTCGTTTATCAATTTGGGCAAACACGAGCGTAGCCAGCAATGAGTGACCGCCTAGCGTGAAGAAATTGTCGTATATCCCAATGGGCTTTACGCCGAGAACCTCCTCCCAAATGGCTACTAAGGTCGCTTCATGCTCTGTGGTTGGGGCAGCAAACGCCTCATTTTTCTCTGTTTGGGCAAGTGGCAGTTTACTCAGAGCCAGCCGGTCTATTTTACCGTTTGCGTTTTGGGGCAATTTGTCTAAAAAGATAAATTGGGCGGGAACCATATATTCAGGCAGCGCTGTTCGCATAAAGTGAACGAGGGCTTCGGTCGTTGGCTTTTGGCCTGCATAGGGAACGACGTAGGCAATGAGTTGTTTATCGCCAACTGCTGGGGTATGGGTAATAACGGCCGTTTCCTTCACCAATTTATACTGAGCCAAAGTCGCTTCAACTTCCGCTATTTCAATGCGAAAGCCTCGAATTTTTACCCGTGAATCTTTGCGACCTAAATAAACTAAACTACCATCTGGTTGCAAACGGCCTAAATCTCCTGTGTGATAAAGTCTCATCGTAGGCTCGTTAGCGACTTGCGGGAATGCCTGCTTGGTTAAAGCAGGCCGCTGCCAATAAGCCACAGCAAGATACGGGCTTTTGACCACAATTTCGCCTACTTCGGATGGAGGGACGGTGCGGTCGTTTTCATCAACCAAAATAATCTCTTTATCTTGAACAGGGTAGCCTACAGGGACAACATTGGTTTCTAGCTCAATCTGTTTATTCACAAAAAATTGACGGTAAATAGAAACCTCTGTTGAGCTTAAATTGTTGAGTAAAATGCAGTTATCAGAAAATCGCTTTCTGTATCGCTCAACATCCGCAGTAGAAACTGCCTCGCCCCCTAAATGGATTAGGCGAATCTTCGGAAAATTTTCATCCCCCTCCAAATTGTCCACAAAATGCCGAAAAACTGTCGGGATGGAGTGAAAAATCGTTATGCCTTCCTCAATCAACCAACGTTCTAATCGTGTTAATCCCAACAGTTTTAAGTTAAAAGGAAAAATCGCTGCCCCTTTCAACATCGCCCGGAAAATATCACTGATACCCGCCGCATGGCTTAGCGAGCCAAATAAAGACAGCCGATCATCCATACAAATTTTGGTCGCATTGGTGTAGGTCATCACGTAATGAAGAATGTTTCGCTGATTTTGCAAAACTCCTTTGGGCTTGCCTGTAGAACCTGACGTGTAAATGAGATAGGCGGGCGCGTCTGGTGAGATGGGAAGGCTCAAATCTTTGGCTGATTTACCTTGCACCTCATCTTCTACATTAATAATCTGGATTTTGTCTGTCTGATAGGTTTGGGCTGTAGGGAAGTTTTTGTGATTGGTTAAAATCAACTCAGCCAGAGAGTCTTGCAATAAATATGATGCTCTGGCCTGGGGATACGATGGGTCTATGGGAACAAATGCTTTGCCTGCCTTTAGCACGCCAAATAGCGCGGTTACAAAAGCAATGGTGGGCTCAAACAGTAAAGCGACAACTTTTCCCTCCCTTCCAGCTTTTTCCAAAATGGTATGGGCGATCTGGTTGGCTCGGTCATTTAATTGCTGGTAGGTCAACGCGGCCGTTTCAGTTTTAATAGCTAAGCGGCCTGGGGTTTGCTGAACTTGGGATTCAAAACAAGCAGCAATGGATTGCTCTATGCTCTTTTTTTCAAATGGTCTAAATGTAGCAGGTGGGGGAACGGTCACCTTCATAAGCTAGCCCCTTTTGATATGAGTGATTATCAAAAATTTGGCTACTTCAAAGGTGATAATCAGCTTAACCCTAAGTAGAGAATCTTTCGGGGCGGATTAAGTTTAATCACGGTTTTACGCAATGGGGGAAATTGCTCACAAGCGTTTAATCAGCGGCTGGGACAATTTAGAATGGCTTACAAATCTGCGAGGAAGGTAAGAACGGCCGTTCTCACCTCCTCCACAGTTAATCCACTCGTATCCAAATAAAAATCACAGTGCTTGCGGGCATGGCGCAGCAGATGATGTTGCTGCACTAGCCGCTGGGGGCCACCATCAATGTGGGGGCGGCGGGCGCGTGCATTGGCGTAATCCACGTCGAGGAAGATGAGCAGATCGGGCTGGGTGACGCGCTGCCACATATTGGCGACGTAAGAATGCTCCTGAGCAGGGTGTCGCGCTTCGTAACCAGCCGCCTTGAGTGCAGTAGTGAGGGTACTCTTGCCTGAAGAACATGGGCCAACCACGGCAACGCGCAGGGTTTTACTGTCAACCAAATCAGAATCTGGCATAAATTTCCAGGGGATTGGAGACTGAAGATTAGAGATTACCAATCTTCAGTCTCTCATCTCCAATCTCCTTCAAATTGGTAAAGACACATCCATCCGGCGCACGCCATCTTTTTGCGGCGCGGCGTGTACCGAAACGACTAATACGCTAATGTCGTCACGCGGACGGCCGTTGTCCTTCTCGTTTGCCTCAGCTAGTAACATATCGGCCAGGGTTCGTGCTTCGGTAATGCCCGTGCCAATCATTTGCCGGGTGGCCGCGACGGGGTCATAGTTGCCATTACCGCTCAGGCTACCCGCGTGGCGCAGGCCATCGGTGAACACCACAATGATCGTACCTGGCAAAATGGGCAGCTCGGTAATGACTGGCTTGGTATTACGATAGATACCTACACAGCGGGAGGGCTCATCGAGCAAATAAAGGCCATCTTGCTGCGTAAAGACAACAACTGGAGATTCATTGTTGCGGGAGATGACGAAGGTTTTGGTCTCCATATCCACCGAGAGCATATTGAGCGTTGCGCTAACTTTGCCCCCGCGGTAGGTGTAAAGGTAGTCATGTGCGGCACGAGCGGCCGCGCCGTCCCGCACGCCTTCACTAAGTAGTTGGATTGCCTTGCGTGCCACCAAATTGCTAATTGCCTTGGCCGATTTGCCACTACGCTGCCCATCTACCAGCACAAACGAGAGTCCGCCATGCGGCCGTTCAATCATTTCTAGCGTATCACCACTTTCGCTGGTGGCGTATTTGCCAATTTTGGCAACAGCAAATTGCACATCCATAACAGAATTCATTATAGCCGACGGGATAAAGAAACAAAAAAAACGCTGATGACATATCACCAGCGTCCTTAGCAGGTCGTTCAGTTGGCTTAAATTTGGGTAGCCAGCTTCGCGTGTTTAGCGTGATGACGCCGCTGCCAAACCAGATAATGCGTGTGGATGTTGTCTGCTAGCCCAACCAGCGCCAGGGCGTTAAACAAAAGCGTGCCAAGGAGCCGTACATAATCGGTCGTTTCCACATAAAGCGGCAGACGGGTGGCTGTTGCCAGGGCAAAAACCATTATTACCACACAAATAAAGCTCATAAGCCAAACGTGTAGGGCACTGTGGGGAACATTTTTTGTAGACAGTTGTTGTTTCATATCACTACTCTCCAAGATTGTTTGACGAACCTAGCAATCATGCCATTTTGATCTGTCATTGAAAATTAAACGTGACATGATTGCCAGGTTAACCAGTTAACAACTGTCTCCGTTTGATGCCTACAAATTACTCTTCCACGATAAGCGTGGCAACCATGCCTGCTTCGCGGTGGCCAGGAATACCGCAGTAAACAGCATAAGTACCGGGGGGTACGGCCGTAAATTCTGCCATCACCTGTTCATTCGCGGGCATATGCACATGCCAATCCAGCTCATCAATATCAAAACTGTGAGCATACGTATCCTTGTTGTCCAGGGCAAAGGCGATGGCTTCGCCTGCCTGTACACGCAGCACATCTTGCCCAAAGCGCATATTTTCGGAGGTGTAGTGGATGGCTGAGGGGGAAACGGCCGTTTCCGAACGACCTCCCAGCAAATCATTCAGCAATCCCATCCTGGCGATAACCAAACCAAAAAGCACAATCCCCACAAGAATTCCGCCCAAAAGCACTAAATAATTCAGCCAGCTATTTTCTTTTTCCTGCACAGTTGTTGTAACTTGCATAACAATGCGTCCTTGTCTTGCTTACTAAGTCTTGCTTACTAATTGGTAGAGGCAGGTCTGAGACCTGCCTCTACTCCCCAAATTTAATCACCAGCAGCGATGGAAACGGCCGTTTCCTCATCATTGCCAACTCCACGAGACATTGTTGCCACCATGCCAGCGACGATGCCGATAAACGGCGCATTCAAAGCGTGGAAGGCAGAGACAAACGGCAACCCATTACGACGGGCTTCCATAAGGAATGGCTGTAACAAAATGAGAAAGAAGAGCAGCGCCGTGCGGCCAATAATTGCTTTTGGTAGCTTGGCAACGGCCGCTGCAATAAGTGCCAACAGCGAAGCCAGCAGCAAAGCCAAACCAAAGAAAACATGGGCATCGGGCGTACTCACCACACCGGCGTGCCAAATTCCGGCAAAGAACATCTGGGCAAAAACCCCTAGGCTAATAAAAGCGGTTAAACCTTTGTGAACAATTGCGAAAGTTTTCATGATAATTTTTCCTCCAAGTTTTGAATGATTTTTACGTTTCTGAAATTAAAATCTGCGCGTGACAACAACGTGACGCACAACTGCTTTCTTTATAGATGGGTTTCGGCTTCAGCAGGGTGAGGCTGTTGTTCTGATGCTTGCACCGATTCACCCGTTTTGTCTTCCAGCAGAGCAACCAAATCTGCCAGCGTGGCAAAACCGAGCCGTTCACCACTGTTGGGGTTTTCTAGCAAACCGCGCCAAGAGCCGTCTTGCTTTTCACGCCAGAGCCGCAGCAGGTAAGCCATGTATTCGCGTTTTGCCATCATAATTCCCCTTGCTTGATTTTTGGGTTCTCAGCTCACCAGATTTGTTGTCATTTGTTTGGTGTACCGCGTAGCAACACAATCCCGGTAGCTATCATCCAACCCATCCCAACGGGCAAAATGAGGAAGCCAAATGCCCCCATACCGGCCACATAATGGACTGCAACTGAGAACAGCCCAACCAAACCAGATAGATAACCCCATCGGATCAGCCAAACTGGCATCCAACTGCTACGGTTTGCCAGGGTGATGAAAAGGGGACCAGCCCCGAGGATGAGTGCCGTAGCCAGATCGTCGGCGCGTGTACCAACCCAGCCCAAGACATTGCCAATAGCTACGGCCGTTTCCGATGTATCCCCCGCCAACTGCACAACGAGCGAAAGCATGGCAATATACGAAACAATAACCAAAGGAACGGCTACCTGATAGCAAACCTGCGCTGCCTGGCTGAATCCGAGCCGCTGTTGGCTGAGCCCAGCCAACACATTCCCCGCCACGCCCAAAATGAGTACGCCGATTATCCAGATGCTGAGATTGGCCACGAGCTGCCCCTTTACGCCAGCAACGGCCGCTAGATATCCAGCCATGTCGCCACTGTCTAGGGCTGCCCACAAATCTGTGCCGCTTGTACCCCATAGCGCAGCGCCAATGATCATGGTGATACAGCCGCCAATCGCCGTATAGCCAGCCAGCCGCGCCGCAGGTCGCGTCACCCTATGCTCTTTAACGAAACCTTTTTGTATTTCTGTTTGTGTCACTTGCATTGTGTATGCTCCTTTTGTCACGAATCGTTACAAACTGTTTGCCTGATGGGTCGGCCCGTTTCATTTGTGGAACCGTCTGTTATAATGAAACCGCTTTGCATCCGATGGCTTGTTGAATCAATTGTTGGTAGTTTAAAAAGCCACCCTTTAGGAATCCTTTATTTTTCTTTTAACTGAAAATAAATATGCCTAGATTGACAATCTCATTGCTAGGGGGAGTGAAAATTGCGTTAGACGGTACGGCCGTATCCAACTTCGCTTCTCGCAAGGCCGATGCACTTTTTATTTACCTCGCCTGTAACCCACGTCCGCACCCCCGCGAAACATTAGCAACCCTCTTCTGGCCCAACAACGACCAAACTCGCGCCCTGGCCAATCTCAGCGTCATTCTCTCTAGCCTGCGGAAGCAGGTAGACGATTTTTTGCTCACCGACCGGCACATGGTTTCTTTCAACACCGAAGCAACATTTTGGCTAGATGTGGTGTCATTTGAGCAGGCGATTGCAGCTACCCAGAAGCAGCAGGCAGACAAAATCAGCCGAACCATTGCCGCGCAGTTGCAAACGGCCGTCTCCCATTACAAAGGCGACTTCCTGGCAGGGTTCAACGTGCGTGGCGTGCCAGAGTTTGAGGCGTGGGTGCTGCTGGAGCAAGAACGCCTGCGCCAAATGATGCTCGATGCCCTGGCTAATTTAGTCAGCTTTCACCAACAACGCAGCCAATTTTCTGAAGGCATCCAGGTTGCCCAACAACTCCTCGCGCTTGATCCCCTACAAGAAGAGATTCATCGCCAGCTTATGCGGCTCTACGCCCTCGACAACCAACGCCCCGCCGCCCTGGCGCAATATGACCAATGCACCGCCATTTTGGCTGAGGAGCTAGGCGTCGAACCGGATGAGGAAACGAAGCAGCTCTTTGAAGAGATCCGAGATGACAAGGTGACGAACCAAGAAAATGTCACCCAAGCTGCCGCAGGCAGCACACCCACGCACAATCTCCCCACCCCAACCACTAAATTTATTGGTCGCGAAAACGAATTGGCGCACATTGAGAACTGGTTGGCGGAGCCAAACGACCGTCTGCTCACCATCATTGGGCCAGGCGGCATGGGTAAAACGCGGCTGGCGCAGGAAGCGGCCCGTGGGCAAGTGAATCAATTTGCTGATGGCGTGTGGATGGTATCGTTGGTGCCACAGACAAATTTTAGTGAGATGATAACGGCCGTTTCCGAAACCATTGGTCTTACCCTATCCGGCCAAGAAGCCATTGCCACCCAGCTCCACAACCATCTCAAACCCGTCGAAATGCTGCTCATTCTCGACAATTTGGAACATTTGCTAAGCACAGAGCTGCACAATTTCCTCATCCAGCTCACGCACGATGCGCCCGAACTACGTATCATCACCACCAGTCGTGAACGGCTAAACCTGCAAGCCGAGCGGCTGCTTACTTTAGGTGGGCTACCATTTCCAACAATCGGTGAACGGTTATCGGATAACGGATTACGGCTCACCGATTACCCAGGAATTCAACTCTTTTCAAACCGAGTCCAACGGATTCGTGCCGGGTTTGAGCTGGAGAAGGAGGAAACGGCCGTAATCCAACTGTGTCAACTCGTTGGTGGGCTACCGCTGGCGCTGGAATTAGCTGCAACATGGATTCGCGTTTTATCGGTAAACGAAATTGTGGCTGAAATTAAGCGGGAACTGAGTGCGCTGGCGACCACGCTGCGCGATGTGCCAGAACGCCACCGCAGCCTGCACGCCGTCATTGAATCTTCCTGGCAAATGTTGTCTACAGATGAGCAAACATTGTTCCGCAAACTGGCCGTTTTCCGAGGTGGGTTAACGCGAACCGCCGCCCAACAAATCGCAAAGGCAACATTGCCGCAATTAATGAACTTAGTCGATCGCTCCTTTCTGCGGCTCGATGACGATCAGCGGTTTCGCCGTCACCCGCTCATGCTGCAATTTGCCCAAGAAAAGCTCGCCAGCCAACCAGGTGAGCAGCTGCAAACAGAAGCAATGCATGCCAGCTATTTTGCGAAGTTTGTCCATTCCCGTGAATCAACTTTAGCGGGTGAAGACACGCAGCAAGCGCTAGATGAGATCAACACAGAGCTAGAAAATATTCGCGCAGCCTGGCAGTGGTCCTTGCAGCAGATGAATGCACCATTACTCAATCAAGTCATCGAAAGCATTAGCCGCTTTTTTACAGATCGCAGTCGGTATTTAGAAGGGGCAGATTTATTTGAGAGTGCATTGCTGGCAATTGAGGAATGGGAGGAAACGGCCGTTTCTGAACAACTCATCGCCAAAATGCAGGTTGAACTCGGTTTTTACCTCTACCAAACTGGCCAATACGCCAAAGCGGAAAAAGTGCTGCTTGAGGCCAACACATCAACACAAAAACTTGGTCTGAACACAGCCCGTCTCAATTGCTTAAAACATTTAGGCGATGTAATTGCCGATCAAGGGGAGCGGGATCGCGCCCGAACAATTTTGGAAGAAGCGTTGCAACTGTGTCGCAAAACTGAAGCTGACGATGAAATTGTGGAAATGACCATCTTAAACACCTTGGGCAACCTGGAAGTTTCGGCAGGAAATTATGACACGGCCCAACATCATTTTGATCAGGCAATGGACATTGCCAAAGCATTAAACCATACGCTGCGCATTGCCATTTTGCACAACAACATTGCCATCATTGCCAACCGGCAAGACAATTTCGAAGAGGCGTTGCACCAATACCAATTGGCGCGTAACAAATTCGTCGAAAACAATCACGCCTGGGGTATCGCAGCCACAACCCACAACATTGGCATGATCTACGCAGACCTAGAAAGATATGAAGAAGCACTAGCAACAATTCAGGAAGCATACGCCGCCCATGAAAAAATCGGGCATCGGCGCGGCATGGTCGGGGGGCTTTCTTTCATGGGGACAATTCAGTTCAAATTAGGAAAACGACGCGAGGCGGGACGTAACTATTACGAATCGCTGAAAATGGCGCAAGAGGTGGGTGTTGCTTGGTCAGCCGTTGCCACCCTGGTTGATGTTGCCGAATTAGAGATGAGTTACGGCCGTTTTGAGAAAGCGGCGGAGCTGGTTGCGTTTGCTATTCAGCAAGAGACGGCCGAGGCAGTCACATTGGAAAAGGGGCAGGGGTTGCTTGAGGAGCTAAAAGCAGAACTTCCTTATGCCTGGTTGGAGGGGATGGAAACGGCCGTTGCCGATCTAACTCTAGATGACATCATCGCAAAACTAACAAATTAGGACTTCGCAATTATTTGATTACTTGCCGCGAATTTCCACAAATTTTTACAAGAATTCGCGTCAATTCGCGAAATTCGTGGCAAAAAACTATTTTCTGCGTAAGCCCTGTAAATAAAGGTGCAATTAACCAAACAAGCGCCCCAACAGGCCCCCATCCGACTTTTTCTCCTTAATTCTTGCTTCCATTTGCCGCGCAGCGGGGAAATCTTTCAGCCGCAACGTTTGCTGGTTGCATTTGTCTGCCTCATCCACATCCTCCAACTGCCAGTGAACAATGCTCAATTTGTGCCAAATGAGCGGATTGCTATTGTCAAAATGGAGTGCTTCCCGATAAGCGACTTTGGCTTCTTCCCACATCTTTTGGTCATAATAAAAATCGGCTAGCTGACGGCGCATGGCTAACCTCTGCGGCACCGTAGAAGCAACATCGGCCGTTTTGCCAAACCATTCAACCGTTTTTTCCAAATCATCCATCGCTTGCCAATAGTCCACCTCAATGCGGTAGAGATAGTAATCGGCGTGGCTCAAATCGTGCAGGTAATCTAAAACGAGGCGAGCGTCTTCAAGACGGCCGTTATGCACATAAAGCAGCGGCTCCAGCATATTGATTTCAACCACATCTGGCTCTAAATCTTGTGCCTTATCCAGCCACGCTTTGGCCGCTGCCAAACCATCCGGCGTATAGTTGCCATCTTTTTCCTGCGAGGCAGCGATCACTGTGTAAGCCGTGCCCGCATACGCATACGGCCGTGAGCCACCCGTGACAAATGTTTTCAAAGCGGCCGTAAGCTGGTTGGGATTTCCGCCATAAGCATCCACTTTTTCCAGGCCAACCAAAAAAGATTGCCGCCCCTGTTCCGTGGCCGCCTCCGTCGCTGGCCAATTTATTTTATCTAACAGCGGGATGAGCTTGGCAATAATTTGTTGACCCATATGCAATCCTTTTCTTGGGATAGTTCGGAACCCTATTCTTTGCCGAAAAATCTACTATTTGACAACCACAGCTTAGTGTAACTGTCCGCTACCAAAAAGAAAAGCCCTCCTCAGTGAAAATTGAGGAAGGCTTTTTTAGTAATTGGTATTCAGTTTTCAGTAATCAGTTTTCAGAAGTTTCCTACTGATTACTGTTTACTGACCCACTGATAACTGATTTAGAATCCCATACCGCCGCCGGGCATACCGCCGCCAGCAGGTGGCATTGGCATTTCCTCTTCTGGCAGGTCAGTAATGAGTGCTTCGGTGGTTAGCACCATAGAAGCGATGGAGGCCGCATTTTCCAAAGCACCACGGGTTACCTTGGCCGGGTCAATGATGCCAGCTTTTACCATGTCAATGTATTCGCCGCTCATCACGTTGTAGCCAATGCTGGTGTTGCCAGCTTTTTCCTGTGCCTGACGCACGTTCTGGATAACCACGTCGCCGTTCTGGCCAGCATTTTCAGCGATTTTACGCATGGGAGCTTCTAAAGCGCGTTGCAAAATGCCAACACCCGTCATCTGGTCGCCATCGGGCAAGGATACGCTATCCAAAGCGGGCAGTGCGTTCAGCAATGCCACGCCACCACCAGGTACGATGCCTTCTTCTACGGCTGCACGGGTGGCGCTCAGGGCATCCTCAACGCGGTGCTTCTTCTCTTTCAGCTCAACCTCGGTAGCCGCGCCTACACGGATGATAGCCACGCCACCAGCCAGCTTGGCCAGACGTTCCTGCAATTTTTCGCGGTCATAATCAGACGTGCTGCGGTCAATTTCTACTTTGATCTGCTCAACACGACCTTTGATCTGGGCTTCTTCACCACTGCCATCTACGATGGTGGTGTCATCTTTGGAGGAAACGATCTTGGCAGCGCGACCCAAGTCACTCAACTGAACGCTATCCAGCTTGCGGCCCATCTCTTCGGTGATAACCTGACCACCAGTGAGCACAGCAATGTCCTGCAACATAGCTTTACGACGGTCGCCAAAGCCGGGGGCTTTAATAGCCAGCGCATTGATCATGCCACGCAATTTGTTCAAGACCAGGGTAGCTAACGCTTCGCCATCTACATCTTCGGCGATGATAACCAGGTTTTTCTTACCAGTCTGTACCAGTTTTTCCAGGATTGGAATGATGTCTTGGGCAGAGCTAATTTTCTTGTCGTGGATGAGGATGTGAGCATCTTCAATCACGGCTTCCATGCTGTCAGAATCGGTGACGAAGTAAGGACTAATGTAGCCACGATCAAAGTTCATCCCTTCAACGTAATCAGTTTCAAATTCAAGAGAGCGAGATTCTTCTACGGTGATAACGCCGTCTTTGCCCACCTTGTCCATCACGTCGGCAATCAGTTCACCAATGCTGGTGTCCTGTGCGGAAATGGAAGCAACGGAGGCGATTTCAGCTTTGTCATCAATGGAGATTGCCATGCTGCGAATTTTGTCGGCGAGAGCGGCCGTTCCAGCCTCGATGCCGCGCTTCAGGAGCATGGGGTTGGCCCCAGCAGCAATGTTTTTCAACCCTTCGTTAACAATGTTTTGGGCTAAAACGGTGGCGGTGGTGGTGCCGTCACCAGCGATGTCGTTGGTTTTGGTGGCTGCTTCTTTGAGCAGTTGAGCACCCATATTTTCATAGGGGTCTTCCAGCTCAATCTCTTTAGCAACGGTCACACCGTCATGGGTGATGGTGGGGGCGCCAAATTTCTTGTCCAAAGCCACGTTACGACCTTTGGGGCCGAGCGTGGTGGAAACGGCCGTTGCCAATGTATCAATACCTTTTTTCAGCTTGCGCCGAGCTTCTTCAGAAAATGCAAGTTGTTTCGCCATTTTCAATAATCTCCTTTTTAGCCTTCTACAATGGCCAATACGTCAGTTTCTTTGAGGATGAGCAGCTTCTTGCCATCTATTTTTACTTCAGTGCCGCCATATTTGGCATATAGCACCTTATCGCCAACCTGCACATCCATAGCAATCCGGTCGCCATCCTCATCGCGGCGGCCAGGGCCAATGGCGATAACCTCGCCTTCCTGTGGCTTTTCTTTAGCGGTTTCTGGCAACACCAGGCCAGAGGGGGTGGTTTGTTCACGCTCCATTGGTTCAACAACCAAGCGATCACCCAGTGGTTTGAGCTTCATAACCTAACTCTCCTTATTTCTAAATTTTGTTTTCAAAGTGGGGGGCTGGCACTCTCTCTGCTAGAGTGCCAGCAATTACGATGGCATTTTAGCAGAATTTTTAGCAGTGTCAAGGCAATTCTAGCACTCTTTTTCGGTGGGTGCTAAATTCTGATGAAATTCATACATTACGGCTCAGTTTCCAGGGCGGCGCGGCGGCACTCTACCAGCCCCTGCTGGGCAACATCGGCGTATACGACGCTGACTTCGGCGGCTTGCTGGAAGTAAGGTTCCGCTAAAGGACAGTTTTGGGTACCCTGGCGCAAATAGGCATCCGCTAGCAAATAAAAGAAGCGAGCATTCAGTTCAGTAGGCTCTCCGTACAGTTCCACCGCCCGGCTAAACTCTTCAATGGCTTGTTCAAATTTGTTCAGGCGCACGTAAGCTTCACCTAAACGGCCGTGTGCCCGCGCCACATCCGGGTCCAGGGCAATTGCTTGCAGGCCATTTTCTTCTGCCAGATTGTCTTGCCCCAGTTGGAGGTACATGTGTGCCAGCCCATCGTACCCGGCGGCAAAGTTGGGGTCTATGGCAACGGCTTCCTGGAAACTCAAAATCGCTTCAGACACATTCCCATCGCCAAAAAAATTGTAGCCCAGCTCATAATAAAGCTCCGGCAATCGCTCTGCCTGCAACCCTAGCTGGAACTGCTCGCGTGCGGCCGTATAAAATCCCTGATTTGTCAACACAATACCCAGGTAGAGGCGTGCCAGGGGATTATCTGGTTCAATGGTTGTCGCTTCTTCGGCTCTAAATTGGGCATCCTGGTACAGTTCCGGCTCAAATTGCAAAACCAGCCCAGCGGCCGAGTAAGCATACGCCGTGGCATTGTCTGGATTAATGCTGATGGCGGTTTCGGCAGCGCGGTAAGCCTGGGCAAATTGCAAATCGGCTGCGGTAGGATCACCTGAATTGCTAAGTCTTTCTCCATTGGCAATGTAAGCTGAGGCAACGGCCGTCCAGATGCGATCATTTTCTGGAGCGAGAACGGCCGCTTCCTCTGCCCGTGTTAACGCTTCTTCTGCATTCCGCAACTTGATGAGCAGGTCAATATAGCGGATATAAATTTCTGGCTTGGTGGCATCAAGCTGAACCGCTTGGGCATAATAGCCTGCAGCTTCTTCCCATGCACCTTCCCGCTCGGCGATGTCTGCTAGCAAAGCGTACTCAGTAGCCGAGCGCGTTGGTTCTGGCGTGGGCGTGGGCACAATCACATCCCGCACCTCTTCCGCATTTTGGATCACAAAAATCCCTAACCCAATGCCTACCAGGATAAAAATCACCAGCAGACAAGAAGGGCCACGACGCGGATATGGGGGGTCTCGACGTTCAATAATCATGCAAAAAATATAGCCAGTTCTACAGAATGATAAAACAGCCGACTTATCTGTCGGCTGCGTGTTTGCGATCTTAACATGGCTTTGGGAAGCGTCAAGAGAGGGAAGGCGGTTCTTGCTTATTTTTAATGGTGGTTTCCAGTAAACAGTTATCAGTAGGTCAGTGGTCAGTATTCAGGACGGGTCGCTGATTACTGAATACTGTTTACCGATTACCGTTCACCAACTCACGGTGCCGCAAGCGCCAGAGCAAACCAACCGGATAGCCAATCATTTTGGCCACATCCCCCACCAAGCGAATGATGGGAATGAGGGCAAAGGCACGCAGGCGAGAGGGTGGCCGCCAGCCCCAGGTGTTGCTCCAGAGGCGCTGGGCCGGTTTTTGGCAGTAGACGCCGCTGCCCAGCAACAGCAGCACCCAGCCGGGCCACTTCTCGCGCCAGATTAGGCGCAAAATGTAAGGCAATCCAACCAGATAGGTGAAGTAGCGTACCAGATGTCGTTTGGGCCACAGGTTGGCTTTGCCATCGCCGCGAGCGTAGTGGTAATACTGCTTGAAATAACCGGTGAGATCGCTACGAGGGCGGAAGTAGGCAACGGCCGTATCCACAAAAGGAAATGCACCATACTGCTCCCGCAGGGCAAAGTCAAACACCAAATCTTCACTGTAATCTAGCCATTCCGGGTAGCCCCCCACCGCTTCCCAGGCAGACTTGAGAAAAGCGACAGAGCGGCTGGAGGGAAGGAATTTTTCTGGCACGATGTCGCGGCGGGTGGGCAACACGGTTGAGCCCATCACCACTTCGAAATCGGTATATGGGTCTGGCTCGAACCAGCCGCTGGTAACGGCCGTTTCTCCGGCCACAATTGGCCGTACCAGTTCCTCTAACCAGTAAGGGGCCAGCACCACACCGGCATCGGTGGCGGCAATAATGGGGCCAGCAGCAGCGGCGATCGCAATATTACGCCCCTGGCTGATGTTGCTGCCGGGTGCTACCAAAATATTGAGCGGCAGCCACGTTTTGTATTCCGTTAATATTTCCAGGGTGTCGTCTGTAGAACCACCATCGCAAATGACCAACTCATCTGGCGGCTGGCTTTGTTGAATGAGCGAATCGAGCAACGGCCGTATCGCTTCCCCTTCATTTTTAACTGTGACAATCACCGAAACTTTCATCAATGGGTTCCTTAGGGATTTGTTTCCAGGGCACAATTTGTTTGCAACCAAATCCCTTGTGGCGATATGCTATAATCCCGCCCTGACATGAACATGAAGTTGGTTGCTTTATGACCTACTTTAACAATAACCCCCAAAAAGCAAGCTGGTTGCACACGATGTAGCAACTGGTACCGGGGTACTACCTACCCAGATCGTTTGGAAGAGTGACAATGACAGATTTAGATTTATCCATTGTGGTTCCTGTTTATAACGAAGAAGAGAATTTACGAGAATTGTTAGCCGAAATTACGGCCGCGCTCAAAGAGGAGCCAATCCGCTACGAGGTGATTTTTATTGATGATGGCAGCAGCGACAGCAGTTTTACTGTGCTGGAACAGTTGCACCAAGCAGACGATCGCGTCATCGGCATTCAATTTCGGCGTAATCATGGGCAAACGGCCGCTTTTGCCGCCGGGTTTGAGCAGGCCAAAGGTCGCTACATCCTCACGATGGATGCCGACCGCCAAAACGACCCCGCCGACATCCCCGCCATGATTAAGAAGCTGGAAGAAGGATACGATGTGGTGAACGGCTGGCGCGAAAATCGCCAAGATGCGTTTTTGATGCGGAAGCTGCCCTCCTTCATTGCCAACCGCCTCATTGCCCGGCTCAGTGATGTGCCGCTGCGCGACCGGGGCTGCTCACTCCGCATCTTCCGCGCCGAGGTCACAGAAGAGCTAAAGCTGTACGGCGAACTCCATCGCTTCATCCCGGAAATGGTCAGTTTTGCTGGCTTCAGCATGGCAGAAGTCCCCGTGAATCATCGCCCCCGCGTGGCAGGCACCTCCAAATACGGCATCTCGCGCACCTTTCGCGTCATTGTAGATTTGATGACCGTTCTCTTTTTACGCAAATATAGCGACCGGCCCATGCACTTGTTTGGCATGTTGGGGACATTATTCGGTGGGTTAGGCACCCTGCTTGGTGTCTACCTTGTCTGGCTCAAAATTTGGGCAGGTATTCAGGATAACCGATTTTGGGATGGATTTAGAGAGTTTCAAATTGGGGAACGGCCGTTGCTCCTGTTAGCCGTTTTGCTAGTCATTCTGGGAGTGCAGTTCCTAGTAATGGGCCTCATCGCCGAGCTAATCGTGCGTACTTACTACGAGTCGCAAAACAAAACCGTCTACTACATCCGCAAAGTCGTCGGCGGCAAATAACTATCATTAGCCACAGAGGAAAAAGAGTTTTCAGAGTAAATAGCCATCACCTCGGCTGCGGTCGGCGTCTCGCCGTACCGCTTACTATTTCATGCTGAATCTATGTAAATTGGGGCTAAATGGTGTGGGAAACGGCCGTTTTCCATCCAAACTGCCCCGTTCCCCCACATTCCAGCTAGGCAAAGAAAGTGGCAAGGCGGGTTGTCTGCTACAGCACACTAAGAAGACTCGCCCCGAGCAAGGGGTGAAGGGCTAGAGTTTACTCTGGACTTGAAATTACAACTTCATTCCAAACACCCGATGCTATGTCATCGGTGTAGCGATAAAAATACTCTATGTTACGTTCGCTAAGTTTTACACTAGAGGCCACAATGTACCCTAACCCTGCGCCTTCATACAGCCATACAGGAGCCCTCGTCATAGAGACTGATAAAAGAGAGTCCTCATGCAAAAGAGAGATTGTTTGCGACTTCAAATCGAGTAAATAAATGCCGCTCCTATCTGATATTTCTGCATTGAATGCGACCATTTCAGAATCAGGTGACCAAGAATAGTATCCCGTGTAAGTATATGGAAAAGAAATTATCTCTGTATCCCACCCACCAGTCTCGCTCATTTGACTGACGCCAATTTGTCTTGTTAGCTCGAAGCCTGTTGAGTCGTACTCATTTACCTGATAAACAATCTTTTGCCCATCGGGCGAAAACACTGGATTGTAAGCACACATTGTCGGTGGAGAGACAGGCGTTTCCATGCCTATGTCGAAATCGTAAACCATTACTTGACGATACCATGCTTCATCAGTAACAACATAGACGATTTGGTTTCCTGTTGGTGACCAACTTGCAGACCAGTATGAAAGAGATGGATTGGAAAGACGCTCATAAAAATGGTCAACTTCTTTCGTTTCTGGGTCAAATAAGAAGAGCTTTTGGCCAGTGAAGGTATCGTCCTCAATAGAATATCTAGACCCTTGCATCAATACTAATCTTTGCGTATTTGACCAACTGAAGTTTGTATTTGTTTGAGGAAAAAACTCTGTGTCACCAATTGTCTGGTTCAATGGAACAAACATGCTGCTCCACCCCGTGCCAGCAGAGTGTAAAGCTAATCCAATGTAACGACGATCCCCATCCACATATTTTCTTATAATAAGTTCTGCTCTGTGGATTAGGTTGCTATCTAATTCGATAGCCTCTGTGCGTAGTAGCTCACCCGTTTCAAGCGATAAAAAGCTCAGTTTCAAAGATCTTGTTTTTGTATGCACATATGTAATTTCATTATTTTTTTCTGCAATGATAAAAGATGACCTGCCACCAAGTCTTGTTCGTACGTTTTCAATATCACATGGGGGTGGGGGGATAGTCTCAAATTCCTCCTCAATTTCGCTGTCAGGCGTATCTTCGATAGGTCTTGTATTTGAATCGCTCGCTGCTGCACTTGCTAATGGCTGATTTGTTGAAGTTGCTTGTACAGAAACGTTTTCAGCAACTCCGTTTTCTACACGACAAGCGACAAACAATAGCGCATATGCAAATAAAATAATATTAAACTGCGTAGAAGTTAATTTGTTCATATTACAAATTTCCAATTAGTAGATTGGCTCGGCTGCGGTCGGCGTCCCGCCGCACCGCTTACTATTTCATGCTGAATCTATGTAAATTGGGGCTAAATGTTGGGGGAAACGGCCGTTTCTCCCAAACAATCGACGCTCCTCAGCACAAGCCTGTGGCAAAAATTAGGGCAGTGCAGCAACAAAATCGAGGATGAGTTGCTGTACACGTTCGGTGTCATTGGGTGCCAAAATGTCCCCGGCCAGCACGTGGCTACCCTCATCTTGTGCATCGGTAATTGGAGCAATTTCTTTTGACGCTACGCCAATTTGGGCAAAGATCTCCTCTGTTTTAGCGGGACTAACCACCGTGTCGTTGGGCGAATAAATCACCAGCACCGGGCTTTGAATACCCGCTAAATCAGCACGGCGCGTGAGCTTGACCAACCCCATCATTGGCAAAATGGCGCGGGTGGGATAGCTTTCGGTCCAATATTGAGCGTGCCCTTCATTGGCAGGCTCCCAACTGCGCTCCGAGCCAATAACGAGGTTGACAATTTGCTCCGCCCAAGGCCAGGTTAGAATCTCTGAAGTCGGGTCGGTGGGGCCAAAGTTTGGCGAGATGAGGACGGTGGCCAGCAAATTGTCGGTGTTCGGTTGCGCGGCTAGCCAGGTCGCGGCCGTTCCACCCGTCGAGACGCCAATCACAATCACTTTTTCACCCAGCCGCTGCCCAATTTGGTATGCTTCCCAGGTGTCGTTGAGCCAATCATTCACAGTTGCTTCGGCCATCGCTTCGCCAGAACGGCCGTGTCCGGTAAACCGCGTATAAAACAAATTCGCCCCCAACTCTGCCACCACATTGTCCGACAACGGTGCAGTCTCCTGCCGGGTCGCGGAAAAACCATGCAGGTACACAGCTGAAATTTCTGTTTTCTGCCCCGGCTCACCCGCCCAAATGATCGTTTTTTCGGCATTAGGCACAATGTCGCTAAACTGCGCTTCGGACTCGGCCAGATAGCTATCCAAATCGTCTGGCAAATTAACCGGCGCGAGTTCAGTATCCACAACCACACGCGGCCCAGCCAGAAAAACAATGACCAATAACAAAATGATGACTAGGGGAATCCACACAATTTTTCTCTTCATTTTTCCTTCGCTTGTTTTAAGCAAATCACAAGAAGATTTTTAAAATAAGCGAACCTTCTTTGTTGTGATTTGCTCAAGTAAAAGCAGGAGAAGTGGCTCTTCTTATTTTCAAAAACTTTCCCGCTTTTACATATGGGTTTGGCAAATTTTAGCATAGAAATTGTTGGAGAACGGCCGTACCCACCCAAATTCGCCCAATCCCCACTTTCATGCTATGAATTGAGCCACTAAAACAAAGGAGCAGAAAATGATTCCAATTGGTGATGACAATTACGGCCGTACCACCACCCCCTACGTCAACTACATTTTGATCGCCCTCAACCTTCTCGTTTTCATCGTTTTTCAGGGCGCAGGCAACAATTTGGAGTTCACTTACGCCTTCTCCACCGTGCCGCAAGAAATTATTTCTGGCGAAGATTTGGTTACAGAAAACCAAGTTTACATTGAATCGACCACCGGGCAGCAGTTCATCATCCCCGGCTTGCAGCCGACGCCGATTTCCGTCTATATGACCTTGCTTACCGCCATGTTTATGCACGGCGGCTGGGCACACATCGGTGGCAACATGCTCTACCTGTGGATATTTGGGGATAATTTGGAGGATCGGTTGGGACACGGCCGTTTCCTAGCCTTCTACTTACTCACTGGTCTGTTGGCTTCCCTCTCGCACGTCGCCGCCTCTGTGCTGCTCGGCGACAATTTGCTCATCCCCAGCCTGGGGGCTTCCGGGGCAATCGCGGGCGTGTTGGGTGGCTACCTGCTGCTCTTCCCGCGCAACCGCGTGCGGGTCATCATGGTGCGAGTGGTAACGCAGGTGCGCGCCATTTTTGCGGTGGGGCTTTGGTTTGTCTTGCAGCTGGTCGGCGGATTGGGCAGCGTCACTGGCGGCAGCGACGGCGTCGCCTACGCCGCCCACATCGGCGGCTTCATCGCTGGCCTGGCCCTCATCAAACTATTTGATGCAGGTCGATCTGCTCAATATGATTTTACATAAAATCGCATCTTTACCCGTGCCAGCGGGAATGTTACAATGTAGTTCATTACATAACATTTGCCAACGTCGTACTCAATAGTTATCAACCACTGATGGCATCACCTCAGGAAGTAATTATGTAATTGGGTAATTACCTAGTTACTCAATTACCCAATTGCAAAAAAACAAACAGGTGATTGCCACGAAAATTGCAGAAGTATATGAGCAATATTTACAACCCCGCCCTGTTTGTTAACCAGGAACGCAAATTTCTGGGCTTTCAAAAACTGCTGCGGCCAGAAACACGCCAAGCGGTGATGCTAATTCAGGCTACCAAAGATATGGGCAAAACGTGGCTGGCCGGACGGATGCAGGATCATTGTATGGAAACAACAGTCAACCTACCCGCTGTCTACATTGATTTTCGCAATCCCAAGCAAGACCACCACGACTTTTTGGGGCTTATCCGCCTCATCCGGCAGCAGCTAGACCAGCCCGCTTACTTCAACCAGCTCAACGAAATCATCAACAGCCACAGCGATGCCCCAGTCGGTGCAATGTCTGGCCTCGGCCTCTTGCGGCAAAACATTGTTGCCAGCTTCAATCTAGATGAAATTCGCACCATCTGTCTGGACATTGGCATCAACTACGAAGAATTGAGCGGTGAAACGCTCTCGGCACGGGCGGTTTCCCTGGTGGCGTACTGCCAGCGTCGGCAACTACTCACGGCGCTCATCACCCGCTGCGCCGAGCTGCGAACCCGCCTCAACTGGTGGGACGGCCTGGATGCCTACCGACCAGATGCGCCAGAGGCCGCTCAGCCCAGCGACGACGCCATCACTGAAGACAGCATGGGCATCCTGCGTACCGACAGTGCCGCCGACCAAACCCGCATCGAGCGGCAAATTAATGACGCCTTTTTTACTGCCCTGGCCGAATTGCTAGTGGATCGCGCCCCGGTGGTTTTGCTCATTGACTCCTACGAAGCGGTTAAGCCGGACGCTGATCGCTGGCTGCGGCAGGAGCTACTCCCCCGGCTGCGCGATAGCCAGTTAAGCGATCTGGTCATCATCATCACCGGGCGGCAAACGCCAGACCTGAGTGACCTGAATATGAGCAGCTTGTTGGTAAAAACCCAGTTAGAGCCATTTGATGAAGCCATTGTGCGAGAATATTTCGAGGAAAAGCGCAAAGTTGAGCTGGGGCTGGATTGGCGCACCATTTTGGTAACCAGCGGCGGCGTACCCGGCGCGTTGGCCATGATGGCCGACCACGCCATGGCCACTACTAGCGCCGACGACGACTTCTTTAATGATCTTTAGCCTTCTACAAACCTGACAGGTTTTCTAAGCTAATTAGCCACAACGCTACTTCGAAGAGCTTCTCTATCTAATTATTTAAGTATCTTCGTAAACCTGTCAGGTTTTAAGTTTAAGCGCAAAAAAAATTCATGAGCAGCGACATTACCGCCACAACCACCGCATACCTGAACCGCATCCTGGATGAAATACATCCCATGATGGCGGAGGCACTCTACCTGGCGGCCGTTCCCACCTGGTTTAGTGCCAATTTATTTGCTGCCATGCGCCAGACGGAAGACGGCCGTAATTCCGGCCTCATCGAACGACTGCTGCGCTACTCCTTTGTCCGCACCCTGCCCACCGACGAGGGCGAACCCGAAACCTACTCCATCCGCCCCGATGAGCGTGTCTTTTTGCAACGCCGCTGGATTGCCCGTGACCACGAGGCCTACCGCACCGCCCACCGACGCGCCCTGGCCTATTGGCAAGCCAATCCAGACCCAAACCCCCAGCTACAGCGTCGGCTGGTGCTGTACCATCTGCTCTTTGTAGACCAGACCGCCGCCACCAACACCCTCATTGACGCCTTCCGCGCCTACCAAAAAGAGCGGCAATTTGCCGAGATTGAGCGGCTGCTAGACACCGTGACGGATGCCCGCTTTTACCTGGTGGCTCTCAAAGAAGATTTGTCCTTGCTAGATGATTTGCTGCGTCACATGTGGGCGCGGGTGAATCAGATGCGCGGCCTGTGGCAGAACAGCCTGGAAACGCTGGCCGAACTGCGTGCCAAGCCAGACCTATCGCCGCTGCTGCTGCCCTACGTGGTGCGCGCCCACGGCGAATCGCTGGCACATGCAAACCAATTTGTGGAAGCGATTGACGCTTACAACGAGACGCTCACCCTGTTTGACGAAGAAGAAGCGCGATTGGTAGGAGAGGAAACGGCCGTTGCCACTCCCCAAACCCAAGTCATCAGCGGCGTCACCGACCAGGTTCGCATCCAGATTGAACGCGCCTATACCCGCATTGCCCTGGGCGATGCCTATGTGGGACTGGCCAACGCCACCCGCGAACACAACCCGCCCGCCATACCAGAAGCTCTCAACTGGCTGCACCGATTGCGCGACGCTTTCGTCTTTTTGCTCTCATTGCCGCTGCTGTTTTACATGAGCTTCTACCTGGGTCGGCGTGTCTGGCACCCGCGCTTTTGGCCCACGCTGCTCAACCTAGACTGGATTGTCACCCGGCTGTTTGTCAGCGGCGCACACCAGTACAAGCAGGCAGACAAGCTGCTAGAGGCACACGGCGAACTGGCCGAAAGCGTGGCCGCCGATGAAAAGCTAGCTTATCTGTATTTGAGCCTGGACGACAACCAGCAGGCCGAAACGCTCTTTCGGCGGCTGCTGGCTGAAGATGAGGCACCCCTCGGCAGCTATCGTCGGCTCTCGGTCAATTTGGGGTTGGCAGAGGCAATGCTGGGTGAGGGCGAACCAGAAGCAGCACGTCATTACGCCAACGAAGCACTGCCAGAAATCGCCCAATACGAAGATGATCAGTTAGAAGCTCACGCCCGCGTGCTGCTAGCGGAAGCCCATTTAAGGCTGGCTGCTACCGATAGCAATGAAGCTGCCAATGCAATTCTCCAATTCGAGCGCGCCTTGCGACTGTATCAGCAGCAAAATGACCGCATTTGGGTTACTGAGATTGCTGACAGACTGCGCGCCATCGCTCTGGACGACTCGATTGATGAAAATCAGCAGGAAGCTGCTCGACGGATTGAAACGGCCGTTAATGACTTCACCTACCCCATACGCTACCGCCACCCCGCCACCGTACTTTTCCGCCACGCCATCTTCATCTTCCTTTCGATTGTGATCTTTTTGCTGCCGCTCTACAGCATCCAGCTAGACACTGGCAGTTTGGTTTCGCCTGCCATCACCTTCCAGGGGCGTGAATTTGTGCTGTGGCCCGCCCTCATCGTCGAGGAGCTAGACGCCACCCAGGGCAACCCAGACGCTGACCTCGGCTCTGATGCACCGGCTGTGGGCAATACGGCCGCACCGCTCCAGTTTCGCCCCGCCGTGGCCGACGCAGGTTTGGCCGTCAACGCCGTCCCCTCCACCGATACAGACGTGGCGCTCCAAGTAGGGATTGGACTATTGCTGGCGTATGTGATTTTGTCAACGGCCGTTGGCGTTGCCGCCCTCGTCTTTACCCCCCTCACCACCTTGCAGCGCGCCGGGCAGGGTCGCGTGCGGTTCAATAAACACGGTCTGCGTGTCAACCATCAAGAAATTGGCTGGTCGGGCATTACCCGCATGGTTATTGCCGATCTCGAGCTGGTGTCAGACCCGCTGGCCGATGATTCCGCCTTTGCCCTCAACACTGAGACTGCCCAACTCATCGTGCCTGGCAACACCGCCCGCTACGAAACCGTGCGCCAGCGCACGGCCAGCTACCTACCCGCCACCCTTCCCCGGCAAGATTGGAGCTACGGGCTGGTCAACAGCCGCATGGGTGTGTGGTACATCGGCACGGCAGCGGTGCTAACGGTGCTGGCCTTTTTGGGCAGCAGGTTCCCCAACCTGCTCAACTTCGACTTCCCCGGCACGCCGTACAGCCTGGCCGATTTGTATCCGTACCTTTACCTGGGCTTGTTTGTGCCGCCACTGTGGGCGTTTGTGTTACGGCCGTTGCAAATTCGCCACCAAATGTACGAAAAAAGCCGCCTCGCTGCCTGGGTGGGGCTAGCTGGGCTATTTTTGCTACTGCTCCGGCTTGGCTCCATCTTCGTCCCCTGGTTTACGCTGCCAGATATTTACCCGTCGCTGGGCATCTTGCTGATGATTTTTGGGGCAGCCCGTGCCTTTTGGCAAACGCGCATTTTAGCCAACAAGCCACGCACCTACCCCGGCTGGGTGCGGTGGGGCGGATTGGTCATCGCTCTATTTACCCTTTTTGTAATGGGCGGCCACTTGCTGCGTGAGGTGAGCAGCTACCATTTCCTTATCGTGGGCAACAGCCTGCGGGATGACTCCCTGCTGGAAGGCGAACCGGAGGCGGCTGAACAGCTCAGTTGGGATGCTCTGGCCGCCTACAATCGCGCCATCGAGATTGCCCAGCGCAAAATTTTGGGCGTGGTAGACACTCGCGCAGCGGTAGAATTGCTCTCACCTATTTTACGCCCCAACCAGGCCGTCTGGTTCCAGGCACAATCCAATCGCGCAGCCATCTACATGCAGCTTGGTGATTTTGCGGCCGCGCTCAATGATTACGATCAGCTCATCAGCATCAACAGCAGCACCGAACTGCTGGCCAGCCGCAATATGGCTCGGCTGGGCTTTAGCACCCAGGCAGACGTAGAATCCCCCGATTTCCAAACGATTTTGAAGGAGCAGGGGCAGCTCATCGCCACCCAGCCAGACAATGCCTACTACCACCTCTGGCGCGGCGTGACCTACCACATTTTGGGCGACGTGGCGGCAGCGGAAAGCAATTATCAGAATGCGTTGGCCATTTCTGGCGAGCGGGCATTGGACACCCAGAGCCAAGTGCAGGCGTGGACGGGTTTGGGCTGGTTGGCCTACGGGCAAAATCGGTATGAGGCGGCGGTGGAACGGTTTGAAACGGCCGTTTCCCTCAACAACAACTCCGACGAAGCCTACCTGGGGCTGGGCTTTAGCTACTACTCGCTACGCGAATACGACAAAGCGCTGGAAGCATGGCAGAAAACGGCCGAACTCATTCCCGACGACCCCACCATTTACCTCTCGCTGGGGACGCTGCATTGGCGGCTGGGGATGCTGCAAGACAGGCAAGGCACGCTGGCGCAAGACCGCTGCGCCGACCCCAACCTGAGTGATGAACAAAAGCTGGCCTCGGCCAGTGAACTGCTGCTAGCGATACAGAACTTTAGAACGGCCATTTCCCTGCCCGGCCGTGCGCCGGAAGACGTGGCCACCACCTACCAATCGCTGGCGCGGGTGCAATATTTGCTGCGTAACTGCCCCGGCTATGATCTGGTTGAAGTGCTGAAGGAAACGATTGACAGCTACACGGCCGCAATTGAACTAGACCCTACCAATCCAAATTATTACCATGTACGCGGCCGTACCGCCTACGGCATCTGGCTCAATTTGCCCGCAGGCACTGGCCCCTCCGCCCGCATCTGGCTGTTTGATGCCCTGGACGACACTGACGCTGCCCTCGCGCTGAATCCAGATGATTTTGGTGATTACCAGCCCAATCGCTGGCGCGAAATCATCTATCCTCGCGCCACCGACGGCTCACTGGCACAGGGCGACAGCCGCTTTGCCAATGGTGAATACGAGGTGGCGCTGGGCTACTACGATCTGGTCGCCAACCGCGCCCCTGAACGGGTGCGTGCCCCGTTCAAGGCGGGTTTAGCCTCTATCGCGCTAGGTGATTTGGCTCAGGCAGAGATTTGGTACATTGAGGGGCTACTGCGTGCCGAAATGGCCGAGGACGGTGCGGCCATTCTGCTGGCAGAGGCAGATTTGATCCAGTTTGCCGAGCGCACCAACGCAGATGTAACCTCGCTGCTCAATTTGCTGCGCGACAGCGCGGTAGAAATTGACCCGGCAGACATCACCGATGCGGCAACGGCGTTTGCTTTGGCCCAAGCTGCTTTGCTAGACGGCCGTTGGCAGCGGTCTGCGCTTTTAGGCAATCTGGGACTGGAACTTGCGGTGGCAGCAAGAGACATTGGCGTGGTGCGCGAGGCGGGGGCCAATTTGGCGGCCTTTGGCCTAAGCTACGATGAGGTGAGCCTGCGGCAGTGGTATTGGCCGTTGCTGGATGATGCGAGTGTGCGGGAAACGGCCGTTGCCCAACTAGATCGCCCCGATTTATACTGGCGTTACCGCGCCGAGTACGGCTTCCGGCTGGTGCGCGATCTGTTCCCGGCTCACCCCGGCTGGGAAAACGGTGCCAGCCTTGTTTATGCCCAACTCATTGATGACATAGAGCGCGCCTACGTCTTGAACCCAAGCGAACATCAGACATGGCGCGACTTCTTCATGGATGCCAACCTGGGCTGGCATTACCTGCGGCGTGGCGACGTGCGCTATGAAGACACCAGCTATCAACAAGCTTTGGACGATTATTTGCAGGCCATTCAGCTCATTCAACCTACTAGCGAAAACGCACTTAACGACCTCACCGAAGCGGTCTTCAAAGTGGGGCTTACCGCGCTGCGCCTGGAGCAATTTGAGCTGGCGGAAGAAGCCTATGCCGCTGGCCTCACCTTGCTAGACCAATACGACGGCAACGAAGCGCAACTCCCCCGTGCCATCACCGACCTGGAAACGCTGCTAGGCCAGCAAAATCCTGAACTGGCCCGCATCGCCGAACCCATTTTGGAAGCTCTGCAAGTCGCAGAGTAAGGTCAAATCGAACATCCCCCGTCATTAGTATGATAAAGCAAAGACGAAAGGCCGACTGTCATTAGGTGCAAGAAACCGTGCGGGAGATGTGGCCCATCGTGAAAAAGATAAAACAAGCAGCCAAAAAAGCGACCATTTGTTAGGATTGCTCCAGCTTGGTAGGCCGATGTCATTGGCAACCAGCCGCGCAGGAGCGCAGGTCACCGAGCCAAGAGATTCAGCGAGAACCCGAACAGTTGTTGGGACATTGCAGTCCGTATCATTGCTAGTGCGGGTCACAAAGGAGTACCTGATGGCAAAGCAAACCGAAGAAACCTTTTTTGGCATTGACGTTTCCAAAAACCACCTGGATTTAGCCCAGTGGGGAATCGAAGAAGTGTTGCGACACGATAATGACGCAACCGGTATCGCCACCCTGGTGGAAATAATGTCAACGAAAACGGCTGTCACCTTGATAGTGGTTGAGGCCAGCGGTGGATTCGAGCAAGTTATGGTTACAGAACTGGCCGCTGCCTCTCTGCCCATTGTCGTCGTCAACCCGACACGAGTGCGTAACTTTGCTCGTGCCAAAGGGCAAGTAGCTAAGACAGACAAGATCGATGCCCAGATGATTGCCAGCTTTGCCCAGGCGGTCCGTCCAGAGGTACGTACTTTGAAGACGCAAGACCAGCAGCTCATCAAAGCATTGGTCACGCGTCGTCGCCAACTGATCGATATGCAAACAGCCGAGAAGAATCGGCACACCACGGTCAATCCAGAATTGCGGCCTCGTTTGGAGAAGCACCTGGATTGGTTAGCTACTGAATTAGCTGAAATTGAGGAAGACCTCAATGATTGGATCAACAAAAATGCCCAATGGCGCGAAAAACGAACCAGTTTAGAAAGCGTGCCCGGCGTGGGCCAGGTCACCTCCTTTACGTTGCTGGCTGAATTGCCCGAATTGGGTACATTGTCTCGACAAAAAATCGCCGCCTTAGTTGGCCTGGCTCCCTTCAATCGGGACAGCGGCTGTTCTCGCGGACGACGCCATATTTTTGGCGGACGTTCAGATGTTCGTTCTGTTTTGTACATGGCTGCTCTTTCAGGCATTCGTTATAACCCGGTTCTCAAAGCCTTTTATGACCGTTTGATTGCGAAAGGAAAACTCCCCAAAGTCGCTCTCACGGCCTGTATGCGTAAATTGTTAACCATTTTGAATGCCATCGTCCGTGATGGCTCTGCTTGGATATCAGCTTAACGAAATGCGCTTTTTGCTCTTGACTTTTATCACAGTTGCTCCCGCGCAGGCGGGAATCCACTCCTTCACTAAAGATGGATGCCTGCCTTCGCAGGCATGACAATCACGGGTGGTCGCAAAATAAAACAATTCTACTCGTAATGGGTCCACATGCGGAGGATTTTGACTGTCTTTTCGTCTTCGTAGAGTTGGTAAACCAGCCGGTGCTGAATGTTGATGCGACGCGAGTATACCCCAGAGAGATCGCCTATCAATTTTTCGTATCTAGGGGGTGTTTGGTACGGGTTTTGTCGGAGAATGTCCAAGAGCTTTTCTGCTTTCTGGCGCAATCCGGCACGCGCTATTTTTTTTGCATCCTTTTTGGCTTGTTTGGTAAAAACGATGCGCCAGCTCACCAGCCAGCCTCTTCATCCAGCTCGTCCAGCGGCGTTTCCATGCCTTCGATAATTGATTCTCGCATTCCTGGTACGCTCAAAAGGTAAAGCGTTTCTTCAATTGCACGCCAATCATCTTCAGAGATCAAAACGGCGTTGTTCCGCTTGCCGGTAATTACGACAGGCTCGTGCGATTGTGCAACTTCATCTAGCAAACGATAAAGCGTGGCGCGTGCTTCGGTCACGGTAACTGTTGTCATCATTTTCTCCAGGAAAAAGCGGGGCACAGAGTTACACAGAGAAAAAAACTCTGCATTTTATACCTCACAGCAGTGTGCCGCATTCTAAAAATCGCAAAACAGATGGAGAAATAGTACGCTATTCCGTACGGGAGGTCAAGGGAATTGTGAATCATGAATAATTAATTGGGAATTGTAAAGTAGCTCACTCCATTCACAATTCACGATTCTCAATTCACCATTCACAATTATTCATGATGGCCGTTGGCAACGGGGATAATGAAGTGAAAGGTGGTGCCTTCGCGGTATTTGCTCTCGAACCAGATACGGCCGTCATGCAACTCCACTAAATTCTTGGTGATGTTTAGCCCCAGCCCCGTACCGGGTGATTGTAATGCCTCGTCATCGCTGCCCCGGAAGAATTTGTTGAAGATCGCTTTTTGCTCCTCTTCCTTAATGCCTAGACCCGTATCTGCTACGGAGACATGAATCATTGGCTGGATTTCAGCTTCTTCGTTAACGCTGTTCATCTCTTCGGCGCAGATGGTGATACGGCCGTTTTCTGGCGTGTATTTATACGCATTGCTGACCAAATTCGTCAGGATTTGCCCCAAGCGATTTCGATCGGCCCATACATCAGGCAAATTATCTGGCACGGTGAGTATCAATGTTTGCCGCTTCGCTTCTATTTGCGCTTTCGTGGAGGCGGCTACCTCATCCACGACCTCGGCCAACTGAATCGGCTGCGTCTCCAAATGCAGTTGGCCAGATTCCAGCCTGGAAACATCCGTTAAATCGCTAACCAGGCGGTTCATCCGGTTGACGTTGCTGCGAATGGTATCTAAAAACGTGATTTGCGCCTCGTTAATCGAGCCAAAATTTCCAGAGAGCAAAATATCTGCGTACCCTTTGATGGATGTCATTGGGATTTTTAGCTCATGCGACACAAAAGAGACAAATTCACTTTTGGCCTCGTTAGCCAACTTCAACGCTTCAACCAGTTGGGCATTGGCCACCGCGCTGGCGGCATGATTGCCTAATTGACGTAAAAAGTCTACATGTTCCGGCTGCCACTGATTGGGTTGAGTACTTTCTAGCACAAGCAGGGCAATAACGGCCGTTTCCCGGTAAAGCGGCAAGATGATCTGGCTCTGGGTACGAGCCAATAACCCTGCCCCAGCCGTCTCTGGCTCATACGCTAGCGTCCCGGTATGTAAGGCAAATTGAGCACCAGGTAGCTGATCCAACAGCACAAACGGGGAATCTTCATAAATCTCGTACGTATACCCTTGCGAGGCATAAATATGCAGTCGATCTTCATTCAGAACGCCCATTGCCCCAGCGTCCCCCCCTACCTGCCGCAACGCCCAACTAAGCGTTATCTCCATCACGCGCCGCATTTCCAGCGTTGCATTTAGCTCGGCATCTACTTGCTGTAAGATGGCTATCTCTCGCAAACGGGCTTGCTCTTTGTCATATAGTCGTTTGCGACCCAGGCTGGCGTTAATGCGCGCTTTTAGCAACGACATGTTATATGGTTTGGCAAGATAATCTTCGGCGCCCAGTTCAATGCCGCGCACAATGCTGTCTGTATCATCTGCAGCAGACAGGATAATAACAGGGATATTTTTCAGGTTTGGCTGTTCTTTAAGGGCAAGCAGCAACTCGAACCCATTCATGACGGGCATCATGACGTCCAGCAGGATTATGTCAATACAGTGCTGGGTGAGGGCCTCTAGTGCGATACGGCCGTTTTCTGCCTCAATTACCTCATGCCCCACTTTCTCCAAACGACGCGCCAACGTATCACGATTGATGTCGTTATCATCTACTACCAGAATGTGGGCGTGAGTGTCGTTCATTGGGTTCTGCGGTTAATTTAAGGGCCCTTATTTAGCAACTGGGGGGTGATCAAATGAGCGATTGAGCAGCATCTCAATCTTGGTAAATAGCTGGGCAAACTGGATTGGCTTGGTCATAAACGCATCGCAACCAGATTCAAAGCAGTATTGCAAATCTTGTGAGGTGGATTGAGCGGTGAGCACAATAATGGGAATACGCGCTGTTTTTGGTTCTAACTTTAGGCGGCGAGTGGCTTCCCAGCCGGTGATATTGGGCAAGCGAATATCCATCAGAATAATGCCGGGCTGGGCTTCTTTGGCAGTCTGCACCCCTTTCAGGCCATCTTCAGCGGCCAGCACTTGGTATCCTTGGCTGGTCAAATTTGTTTGCAGAATGTTTCGGATGATGGGGTCATCCTCAATAATCAAAACTGTTTGTGGTGTGTTGGTAGCCATCATTTCCCTTTTAACTTGTGATGATACGGCCGTTTCCTGGCCATTATGGAGCAGTATAGCACAGGGGGATACGGCCGTTTCTAACGAAAATGTAATTTTTACTGTCTGTTCACAGGGAAATTAGTCAGGGGAAACCCGTTCAGCGAACGGCCTGGAGCGCGCGCCACAGCGGCCCATCCTGTCGCACGCCTCGCCGGTCCAGGTCGCTGGTGGCTAGCAAAATGCCGTCGCTGCATCGCGCCGTCAGGCCGCGCACAATGCGGCTGAGAAGCTGGTTGCGGATTTGAAAATCATTGTCCATCGTCCACGGCTGGCCGGGATCGTAGCTTTGCGCCAGCACAAAGGCATTGCTCAGTGGCTGATTGGGAATATCCCACCAGCCGGTTGCGGCCGTTTCCAACCACACCTGCACCCGCACCGGGGAACCCGCCAGCAGGTAGCCATAAATTGTGGAAATCATGATGCCATTGGGGTCCGGGGGATCACCCAACTCTGGCGGATTGGCCGTCACCAACCCCTGGTTAATGCCGTCAATGAAAGCGTAGCCGACGGCGGCAGGCGTGGCTAGCCCAATCGCCTCGGCAGATTGGCGCAGCCGGGTGGCAGCCTGCACCAACCAATCGCAAACGGCCGCTCCGGCCACATCCGGCTCCGGCTGAAAACGCCGCTCGGAAAGTAAGGTGAAGAGGCTATGCAAAAAGAGATCAATGCTGTCGCTGCCATCTTGCCCCGCCAGCCAGAGGCGAATTTCTTCGTACAACCCCACAAAATCCATGCCTATCCGGCTCTCGATGCGTTCCGGCAATTCAGAAATAGGCAGCAGGTGGGCAGTTTCCGGCTGATAGAGCCATTCGGCCAGCAGTTCAGCGCGGGCGGGGTCCAGCCCGTGGATGCTAAGTGTGAGCGCTTCGGCCATATCGTAGCGGCTGGGGGGCAAGCCCCAGTCGGGATGGGCTAGCGCCAGCCAGGTGAGCCAGGCACGCACGCGAGGTTCATCGCGCGGGCTAGAGCGGCGGCGCAGCAAATAGTAGGGCAGCCCGGCGTCGCGCAGGGCGTTGCCTAGCATGTAGCGCAGCGCACCATCCAGGTACGGGGCAATGATGGCAATTTCGGACGAGTGTAAATCATGCTCGGCCATCATCTCAACCAGTGCCTCGGCCAGTTGGATAACCATTTCGCGCCGGTAGCGACCACCAACCGTACCCAAAACGGCCGTCTGCGCTTCGGCAAATGGTTTGTTGGTGAACATGAGCTGGTTTTCTACCAAATTGGCTAAATGGGTCAGCGGCGTGCTGGTGATGAACGACTCTTTGAAGTCAAAGGCATAGGCACTAAGGCTGCGGAATGTGTTGGCTCCTAGTGGATCGGCGGCGAGGAATCGTTTGTACCCACCAGCGGCGTCGTAGGCAACAGCCGTTGTCACTGTTTCATCCATCAGTTCAACCACAAAATTTTGCCCGGCAGGCGTTTGCTCCTCGATATTGTCCACAATGAGGTGGCGGAACCGCTCGCTGAAATATTTGTGGAATTCGGGATGCTGCACCACTTGCGTGTCGAACACTTCAATTGCCAAAGACAAATCGAGCAAACTGTCACGCAGGCAGGTAGCGCGGAACTGGCGGGCTGCGTCTGCCGCTTCATTCAGGTGGCGGATGCGTTCTGGCTCGCCCGCCCAAGTACGTACTTGCCGCTCGATAGCGTCACCCAAACTCAGGCTGTTGAGCGCAGCACGATTGAGCGTGTCTAGCAGCTGGCTCACAATCTGCTGGGGGCGCAAGCGCAGGTCGGCAAAAGCCCCCTCGTTGAGCATGGGGGTGATGATGTGCCACATGAGCAGTTGGGCGAGATCGTAACTGAGGAAGGTTGGGGGATGATACGGCCGTTCAAACCCCGCCGATCGCGCCACCAACGGCCAAAACAGCTTCACCATCTCCATCGCCATCTGGTTGTAGGTGCTAATCTTCAAATCCGCATATGACCCCAAGCCAGATTGGTGTACTGCATCCAAATATCCTTGCGCCTGATCCGGCTCAGCCACGATGACCAGCAACGTGTAAGCCGGTTCACCCGCTTGCAGAAGGCGAAGCAACCGTTGTTGCAGGGCAAATGTCTTGCCGGTTCCGGCCGAACCCAGCAAAAAGCTGGTCTGCTCCGCCGCAATTGCGGCTTCTTGGGCTGGGGTCAATTCGACGAGCACATCTGTCATGGGGAAAGTATAGCTTCGGGGCGGTGGGTTGCAAGCACAAAGGCTATGCTAAACGATCAATTTGCTTCGACTCATATGATTGTAACAATAATTGTAATAGTACTCTGCTACTATGTTCCCGATATTAGGTAGCGGTTTTTGTAAAAGGTGTGCCATTACATTACCCTCACACAACACATTCCATAGTAAGTTGTTTGTAATTTTTCAGGTTTGCTAAATTGTTTCATACATAAAATAGGTTGTTTGGTCTTTTAATTGTTCCAGTCAATTATCTCAGGCTACCCCAAACCATGTAAGGAAGGGAAAAGATGAAAACACTTCTCCATACTCGTGCTATTTACCTATTAAACATTGTTGTTGTCCTGAGCTTGTTAACGGGGCCATTTTTAACGCCAATGGTAACGGCCGTTTCTGCCAATACCACATCACCTTTATCTGAACAGGAGTGGCCGGTGCCATCTCCTGTTCAGCCTTTTTCGGCCTTTGCCAATGCCGATTTGCAGGCATTGGCAGGACAGCAGATGATGGATACGGTCGTTTCTCCGCCACCGCCTGATGCAGCCAACTTCATATCGCCCAGGCAGCAAAACCGATTGAACGCCGATCCCTTAGATAATTTCGCGCAAAGTGGTTTTGTTGGCGATCTGCAAAATGGTGTGTTTATTCCTCAAAATCCTTTAGATTTTTTGTCGGCGGCGGCGCAAAGCAATGATGCCCAGCCTTATAACGCAGTTACATTTGCGAATGTGCCTGCTCCTGCCAGAATTTATGTACCGACGCAATCAATGGAAGCGTTTACCGATTCGGCTCTCAAGTTGGCACAGGAGCCAACTCAAATTTTCCTACCGTCGATTGCCACCTCTGGTTCTACTCCTGTTATTACGCCTGATGCCGGGGGGCAGGTGACTGGGCCAGGCAACGGCAGTATGACTGTTCGGTTTAATTTTGCCACTGGTGCAGTGGAACGACCAGCCACAGGCCAGTATTTGACTGCTCGCCCACTGAACACGCCACCCAGTTTAACTGTTGTCGGTTCTGGCTTTGCATTATCTGTGAAGGATGTGACAACCCAAGACGCGGTTTCATATTTTCCGCCACAGGTTGTGACAGAAACGGCCGTTCTCGACCCCGAATTTAATCGCACCATTTATACATATACGATCATACCAACGGCAAAAGTAACGGTACAGTACCATGATGCTGATGTTTTAGGGTTACAAGAAGACCGATTACGGATTTACCAGCAAAATCCCCTCACGGGCGTTTGGGAGGGTCTGGGTTCAACAGTAGACCCGGATGCTAATATGGTCACGGCCGACATTGCGCAAGACGGCCGTTTCGTTCTACTTGCCCCGCACACCCTTGAGCCAAACTTAACGCAGTCCATTACGCTGGCAAGTACACAATTTGCGGCCGCAGCTACGCCACTGGTCATTCTTGATCCAGATCATGGCGGTGGCGACCTCAGCGGTGGACATGTTAGCTACCCGCTCCCATTTGCCGCTTTCGAAGAAGAATACAATCTGCAAGTCGCCAATCTGGTTAGAGATCGTCTCACTGCCTGCGGCGTAGACGTGATTATGACCCGCGATGGTGATTATTATGTCACACTGCCCGCTCGTACCAACCAAATCAATAGTACCAATCCGGATGCGGCCATTACGTTAGCCTTTGATATTGTCAATCCTTACATGAGCCACACCTATGAAAATCTGACCGGTACAGGTGTTGCCGCCTGGGTTGATTACAGCGAACCATTGCAAACTGCATTTGGTGAAATAGGCATGAGCCGCGTCAACGAATATACCGGCTTACGCAATCGCGATTTGAAAAATGGCGACTATATGGACGTTGTCATAGGAGTGGACAGCAACATTAACTATACTCACCTCGAACTTGCCTTTATGGATAACTACTTTGATCGCGCCATCATGGATGATCCGGTAGGTATGGGAAAGATTGCCGACGGCGTCTTTGCAGCAATTACAGATATCTTGGGTGGAGCAAGCACATGTACCAACCCTGATTTTGAGTTTCCAGAACCGCTAATTGCCGCAGAACGTGAACGCCTGTGGCAATTAGGCTATCAAAACTGGATGCGCTACCGCTGGGACCCGGTAAACACCACCACCGGAAACCTAATTCAACGCTTCACCGACCTAGCTGTGCCTGGGATAAATGGTTTTGACTTGGTTATCGAACGTTTCTACAACGGTTTTGATGATCGACCCGGCGCTTTTGGCCACAACTGGTCCTCATTCCTGGACATGAGCCTGCGTTTAGCCAATGATGGCAGCGTAGACGTGCGGCTTGCCGATGGTTCTGGTGTCTATTTTGAGGGTGACGGGACTACCTTCACGCCTGGACAAGATGGCGTCTTTATGGATTTGCTGCGCAACGGCCCTGATTTTATGCTCACCACACCAGAGCAAGTTACATACCACTTTATACAAAATGGCTACATGGCCTATTTAGTCGCAGTCAATGATCGCTGGGGAAACAGCATCACGATTGAACGAGACAGCAACGGCAATCCAACGCAAATCACGGATTCGGCCGGCCGTATTTACGATATTGAGCTGACGAGTATCAACAACAACGCCGATTTCATCAGCCGCATCACCGACCCCAGCGGACGCACTGTCCAATATGCGTATGATAACGGCACACAAGATTTACTCACCGTTACCGATCCGAATGGGGGCGACTATCAATTCACTTATGATGGTGACCACAACCTGCACACCATCACCGATCCGGCTGATATCCTTTATCTGCAAAACAGTTACGACGGACAGGGACGTGTTATTGAACAACTGGATGCCAGCGGCTCACAAGGCTCTGGCAGTTACGACGCCAGTTCAACGACCGTTACAGACAATCTAAGCAACAACACAATTGATGAATATGACGCCTTAGGTCGCGTCACAGCCACGACCGATGCCTTAGGCAACACAGAATATTTTGCCTACGATGATGATTACAATGTCGTTTCTTACACCGACAAACGAGGCAATACCTGGACGTACAGCTATGACGCTCAGGGAAATCTGCTCACCAAAACCGATCCGTTGGGGCACGTCACCAGCTACACTTACAACAGTGATAACGACCTTACCAGCGTCACCGACGAAGGTGGCCCCGGTGGGTCAGCGCGGACAACCAGCTATGTTTATGACGCCGACGGTAATCTCGTCCGCATTGAAAATGCAGATGGCAGCGTCATCACCGCCCATTATGACGCAGCAGGGCAAATGATTTTCCTGCAAGACGCCAACGGCAATCTCACTTTTTATCAATATGACGATGATGGCAATTTGGTGCGGATCACTGATGCTTTAGGCAACGTGACGGTATATGGGTATGATGCAGTTGGTCGCCAAACCAGCATTACCGATGCCAATGGCAACACGGCCCATTTCATCTATGACAATAATGACAATATTGTGGAAATCGTTGACCCTAAAGGCGCATCAACTTACTTTACGTATGATGTGAACGATAACTTAATCCAGATGGTTGACCGGCGCGGTGGGGTAACAACTTATGCCTATGATGAAAATTTGAAGTTAATTAGCGAAACGGACCCCGAAGGGCATACGACAACTTACAGTTACGATGCCATGTACAATCGGGTGAGTATGACGGACCCCAGCGGCAACCAGACGCTGTACCGGTACGATGTGCTGTACCAGTTGATTGAAGTTGAAAATGCGCTGGGTGCGGTGACGGCGTTTACCTATGATGAAAACGGAAATATCACGGTCGTGGTTGATGCGCTGCTGAATGCGACAACGTTTGATTATGATGTGCTCAACCGCCTGGAAACGCAAACCGATGCGCTCGGTTACACAACCCGCTACACGTATGATGCAGTAGGGCGGCAAAGCAGCATGACCAATCCTATTGGGGCTGTTACCCAATATGAATACGATCTAATGGATCGCATGGTTGAAATGACCGACGGTTTGGGCGGCGTGTGGACGATGGCATATGATGCCAATGGCAATTTGACGGCGCAGACGGACGCCAATGGGCATACCACACAGATGGCGTATGACGCAGTAGACCGTCTGATTGCGTTGATGGATGCGGGTGGCCATACAACAACTTTTGCCTATGACGGCGTGGGTAATCTGCTGACAGAAACGGATGCGCTGGGCCGGGTGACGACATACACCTATGACGAGAATGATAATGCAGCCACGATTACTGACGCGCTGGGTGGCGTAACGACGTTTGCCTATGATGCGGAGGATAATCTAATCAGCGTGACTGATGCCAACGGGCATACGACCCAATTTGAGTACGATTTGGATGGGTTGATGACGCTGCTGATTGAAGCGGGGGGGCAGGAAACGACTTACGAATATGACGCCGCGCACAATCTTAACGTTTTGACCAATGCGAAGGGAAATGCGTGGACGTATGGCTATGATGCTCTGAACCGGCGTATCAGCGAGGTTGATCCGTTGGGTCATGCCACGCTTTATGATTATGATTTGTCGAATCGACTGACAACTTTGACGGATGCGCTTGGGGTGGTGACAGCGTATCAATATGATGCGTTAGACAGGTTAACGGCCGTTATCCAAAACCACATCCCCGCTCAACCCACCGATCACGAAACCAACGTGTACACTCATTACACTTACGACGGAATGGGCAATTTACTGACCATCACCGACGGCAACAGCGAGACAACAACCTTTGCCTATGATTTGTTAAGCCGCCTGACGCAAGAAACGAATCCTATTGGCAACGTCTGGCAGTATCAGTATGACGCGGTGGGCAATCTCATTCGCCGCGTGGATGCCAAAGGCGATACCACCGATTACACTTACGATGCAGATGATTTGCTGGTAGAGGCAGCCTATCCCGATGGCAGCAGCATTAGCTACGCCTATGATCCGGTGCATAACCAGACGGCAATGACCGATGCGCTGGGGCTGACGGTGAATGAATATGACGCCCTTAACCGGCTGATAGCCACAACCAATCATGTGGGGCAAACGGTGCGCTACACGTATGACGCGGTGGGGAACCGGTTAAGCATGGTTTATCCTGACGGCCGTACGGTGACGTATGCGTATGATGCGACGAATTATCAAAACGGCGTGACCGATCCCGATGGCAATCATTTTGCCGTCGTGCGGGATGCGACGCACAACATTACAACGATCAACTATCCGAACGAAACAACGGCCGTTTACACCTTCGATGCCGCCGACCGCCTGACCAGTGTTTACAATCACGAAACCAATGGCAACCTGATCAGCACATTTGACTATACGCTGGACGCAGTGGGCAACCGCACGCGCACAGAAGGGGCGTATGAATGGCGGCAGCCCACCAATCTGGATTACGATTACCAATATGATCCGCTGTATCGGCTGATTCGTTCTGACGACAGCGACGGGCATTTTACCGCCTACGATTATGATGCGGTGGGCAACCGGCTGCATAAGCTGACGAACGATGACCCGACGCTAACGCGGACGGTGGACGAGTTGGCGACGACGTATACGTACAATGGGGCGAATCAGTTGTTAACGGCCGTTGACGACCTCACCCCTCGCGCCAATCCTGACCGCCTGCGCCAGGTAGGGCAGATGGTACGCGCTTTTGTTCACGAAGTGGAAGCGCAAGAGGGACATCACATCACGCCTTCCACCGCCGCCACATTGCTCGATTGGGCCAACACCCTGTTGGATGACCTGGAGGGTGCGCCGCCGCCCGATGCAACCGAGGTGGCTGCCGCTTTGACCAATTTGGAAAATGAGGTCATCAGCGCGGGTAATAACGGCTGGATTGACAATGCCGGTATTGTCAACAGCCTGCTGGCAAAACTGAGCCGGGCGCATCAGGCAAACCAGGAAACTGGTGGTGAGCTGATGACCACCTTCTTCACCTACGACGCGAATGGCAACCGGATCGAACGCCTGGCTCCTGTTGCCGATACAGCCAATGACAATGATTGGCTGCGTACCGACTACGTCTACGATTATGAAAACCGAATGGAGCAAGTGCAGGATTTCCATGATCCGAACGGGAACGGCAACTGGCTGGCGCTAGATGAGACGGTGTTGACGTTTGATGGATACGGCCGTGTCTTCCGCCGCCTGCATGACCAACATATCGGCGGGGGCGGGCAGTCGTGGGTGGATTACGTCTATGATGGCCTCGACCCGATTGCCGAATACCTGGAACCCAGCCCGCAATACACCAATTACTATCGCGGTCTAGGGCGCATCCTCAGCCAGAATGACGGGCAAGGGGGTGGACAGGGTTCGCTGTACTACTATCATTATGATGGCCTGGGCAGCGTCAGCGCCATGACCAAGCACCAGGGGCAAGGGGGGCACACCTACCGCTACAATGATTTCGGCATCATCCTGGACAATAACGGCCACGCCGCCGACGCCAGCAACTTTACTGACCCGCACAACCATTACACTTACACCGGCCAGGAGTGGGACGAATACACCGAACTCTTCCACTTTTATGCCCGCGAGTATGATCCGCAAACAGGAACATGGCTGCAACAAGATCCATATCGAGGGCGTTTGCAATTTACAACTACCTTGCATAGATATGGATATGTTGAGAATGACCCAGTAAATAATGTTGATGCTTATGGTTTTTCCCGAGTATCCGTCGGCCTAACTGAAATTTTGCAAACACTAATTGAGAATAATTTATTAGAAGAATTTCTGTTAGATAATCAACTGGAGATAAGCCATTACAGTTACGATTCCTCTTGGTCGGTTTCAGATTCTCTTCGTGATCAATTCGACAGATTGGGACTCTCTCTGGATTTAATTGGAGATGGGTATATACCTCTTGCAAGGCATCTGATTTTAGAAATGGCACGTAATCGTATATCCTTAACCAGTCTAAAACCATACCTTGTAGGTCGAACACGCCTTCTCAAAATTGGAGACTTTTTGGACGGAGCAGGGGAAGTATTAAATTTGGTTGAATTAGCTTTCAATGGCCTCGATTCTATAGAAAGGGCCAGACAAGGAGAAATAGATAGCCCTGAAGTTTACTTTGGAGAGGTGTTTGCACTTAGTGCTAATACTATTAACGGAATAATAACGGGACCAGGGCGCACTCTAGCCAAAGTGATTTTTGGACAAGAGGCCGTTGATCGAACACCAGTAGTTGCCCAGTTGGATCAATCCATTTCAGGAAGACAAGTAGTGGATAACATCGAAACTCTATTTGAGGTAGGGCCAAAAAGGTATTTTGGATGTGCATGGAACGCTCTTCAAGGAAAAACATGTCAATAAAAATATGAGAAGCTAATGAACTACCCCGCTGCAAGCAGACGGGGTATCAAAACCGGGAATCGGAATTTCTCTCGCAGCAAGCTGCGGGGAATTCGACCCAATCTGTGAATTAAAATCAACTTGAATTTAGCTTAAGATTTTGATTAAGAACGGCCGTTTCCCCTTAATGTGGCAACAACGGATGGGGGTAACGGCCGTTCCGCCCCTTCATCACCTTACCCCCTTTAACATTGGCACCAGCTTGTATTTACGGCCGTGTTGGGCCAACAAACCGTCCAGATAGCTGTACCACTCAGCCTGGCGTGGTGGTGGAGGTAAATTTCTTTGGCGCGGCGCAGCCAGGCAACGGCCGTATCATAATCCTTCGCTCTGCCCGCATCCATAATCGCTTCGGCTAAATTTTTGCATTTTTGAATGCCCCAATCGGGATATTTGTCTTTAGTGGGCGCCAGCATCCGCAACAGGTCGCCTGTGTGGTAATGATAATTTTTATCAATGGCTCGCAGAACGGCCGTTAGCCGCCCCGCCTGCACCAAAATATCAAACTTTGCCGACGAATATTTGCTGGTTTCAATTTGATCTAACAATTGGGGCTGGAGTGTATCCCATTGATTACCAGCCAGTTGCTGAACGGCCGTATAATCGGCTAGCTCATGCGTAGACAAGACGGCTACCTGGGCTGCTTCCAATGCAAGTTCTCTGTCCCCTGCGACCACAGCCACGTCGCGCAGCCATTGCCCTAATTTCCCTTTATCATGCTGCCAATCATCCTCTAGGGTTAAACCGTGCTTACCTACAGCCCAAACGGCCGTCTGCTCCCCCATATCCTGTAACCGTTTGGCCAAAGCCAAAGCCTGCCCTGCCCGGCGGAAATATTGTTTGGCTTCCTGAACCGCTTTTTCAATTTGGCCTGTTTGCACCAACAAGTGAATGAATCGTTCTATCTGCCCTTCTGCCTCGGCCAAATAGATGGCTTCCTGGATGCGCCCTTGCCGCTCCAGCACATTGAGCCGAATATTGGCCAACTCATCAGCAAACCAGGGGGATTCATCTTCCCAGGCTCCTTTATTGGTGATATTGCCCTGCAAGACCGAGACCAATGGTGCATAATCCCAACCCTGGGTAACGGCCGTTTCCACCATCTTCAATTCACCCAAAACCTTTTTCCAATCGTGTGCTTTACGTCGCCAATCTTGTCGCGTTTTATCTGTCAACTCGTGGCTCAAAATCACCTCTGTCAACGCTTTGCTCAGGTCAGCATCCCCTTCATATATACCCTCAGTATATTCGTAAAATTCTTCAATCAAATCCAAATTGTTGCAAAAGGCGTCCATAACGGCCGTTATCAACACCCTCGCTTCATCTAATCCACCCGCTGCTAATAAAGCTAATGTTTGTTCCAAATAGGGTGCCAACAGGTTATGCAGCTCCTCATCAGCTCCCCCTTCTTCATAATAGTAATAATCGTCATATCCTTTGGGGCCAATATCACGCATCCCCAGCCGAATGTTGCATTTAACGGCCGTTACATCAATCTGGCTCACAGTTGGCACATGAACCTCATCCTTACGTTGGCAACACTTTCGTCCATTGCCGTTCCCGCTCAATGGCTCGCACAAAATCCAAATTTTCCGCAGCCACCTGAATAATGAGCTGCTTCAACTGTTCAGCAGTTAGATCAGCCAGTAAAGTTGTCAACGGTGTTTGTCGTTCTATCGTGCTTGGTTCGTGGATGTAATGCAGCAATGTGGCCACAATGTGCTTGCAATAACCACCCCAATCATAGGGGCAACTACAGTTGGCACTGACAATTTTGCCCGATTGCACTGTAACCTGTACTTGATATGGCCGATAGCCACTCCCTTCCACTTCGGCCGTAAGCTGCTCACCCCGCTGGGTAATTTCCAGTACATAACCGTCCTGGTAATAGCTGTATCCCCTTTCAAAAGAGCTGCTATTGGCTTCCCTGGCAATATTTGCTTCCGTTAACTTCGCCATCTTTTCAACTCCATAGCATTTCGTGATTCGAGGAGTAGGCATCCTCAGATGCCGATCTCATTCGAGAATACTCCCGTCTCGGCCAAGCTAATCGCGGGTGAGCTTACGGTAAGTGATGCGATGCGGGCGATCCGCCATGTCGCCCAGGCGCTGGCGGCGATCTTCTTCGTATTCGCTGTAGCTGCCGATGAACCAATGTGCTTGGCTCTCACCCTCAAACGCCAAAATGTGCGTGGCTACGCGATCCAAAAACCAGCGATCATGGGAAATAATAACGGCCGATCCAGCAAAATTCTCCAGCCCCAGCTCCAACGCCCGCAGCGTGTTTACATCCAAATCATTGGTCGGCTCATCTAGCAGCAGCAGGTTGCAGCCAGATTTGAGCAGCTTGGCCAAATGCACGCGGTTCCGCTCACCGCCAGACAGCGTACCCATTTTCTTCTGCTGATCGCTGCCCGCAAAGTTGAACCGGGAGACATAAGCGCGGGAGTTCATACGGCGCGGCCCCAATTGCAGTGTATCTTCCCCCTCAGAAATTTCTTGCCAGACCGTTTTATCTGCGTCCAAATCGTCGCGACTTTGGTCTACGTAGGCTAGCTGCACCGTTTCGCCCACGCGGAACGAACCGCCATCGGGCTGCTCATCCCCCACAATCATGCGGAAGAGCGTGGTTTTACCCGCCCCGTTTGGCCCGATGATGCCCACAATGGCCCCCGGCGGAATCTCAAAGGTGAGGTCATCGTACAGTAGGGTGTTGCCATAACTTTTTTGCAAGCCTTTGGCCTCTACCACAATATCGCCCAGGCGTGGCCCCGGCGGAATGTAGATTTCACGGTCTTCATTGGCGCGCTGTTGCTCAGTAGAAAGTAGCTCGTTGTAACGGTTGATGCGGGCTTTAGCTTTGGTTTGCTTGCCCTTGGGCGTCATGTTGATCCACTCAAGCTCGCGCTGAAGGGTACGCTGGCGGGCGGATTCGGCTTTTTCTTCCTGCGCCAGCCGCTCTTGTTTTTGCTTGAGCCAGGAGGAGTAATTGCCCTTCCAGGGGATGCCGTAGCCGCGATCCAGCTCCAAAATCCAACCGGCTACATTGTCCAAGAAGTAGCGGTCATGCGTGACGGCGATGACGGTGCCGGGATATTGCTTGAGGTGCTTTTCTAGCCAAGCCACCGATTCGGCGTCCAGGTGGTTGGTTGGCTCGTCTAGCAGCAGGATGTCTGGCTGCTTGAGCAGCAGGCGGCACAGAGCCACGCGCCGCCGTTCACCACCAGATAAGATGGAGATGGAGGTATCGCCGGGCGGAGTGCGGAGGGCGTCCATGGCCAGCTCCAGACGGCTGTCCAGGTTCCAGGCATCCATGTGATCCAGCTTGTCTTGCAACGCGCCCTGCTTCTCGATAAGCTCGTTCATTTCGTCGTCGCTCATCGGCTCAGCAAATTTCATGTTGATTTCATCAAATTCGCGCAGGGCATCCACCACTTCCTGTGCGCCCTCTTCCACGATGTCGCGCACGGTTTTGCTGTCGTCTAGCTGGGGTTCTTGTTCCAGGTAGCCAACGGTGTAACCGGGGGAGATGGCAACTTCGCCGACAAAGTCGGTATCCACCCCGGCCATGATGCGTAGCAGGGTGCTCTTGCCTGCGCCGTTCAGACCCAAAACGCCAATTTTTGCGCCGTAAAAGTAGGAGAGGGAGATGTCGCGCAGGATTTGTTTGTTAGGGGGCACAATTTTGCCTACGCCCATCATTGAGTAGATTACTTTTTTATCGTCGGTTGTCATCGGTTGGGTCTCGCTTTTGAGATTATTTGCTGGTGATTAGTTGCTGGTTGCTGATAGTTTACTGGTTGTGGAGCCAAGCGACGGCCGTTTCTTCATCTGTAAAGAGGCGAAAGTGGCCACCCGGCTGTACAGACAGGGCGACGTTTACCATCCGCACCACGACAGCACTGTTGGCCAGCACAGCCACCCGGGCTAGCCGCGCATTGGGGTGCGCCTTGATCCTAATGGCACTCCGCAGCGCATAAATAGAAACGCGCTTAAGCCGACGCAGATCGTAAAGTCGCTTTTGCGGCCCGCTGTAGGCAGCAATTTTGGCCAGCGCATCTTGCTCCCAATCTTGCACGGTTTCCAGCGAAGTGTCTTCGGCCGTATTGACGCGGATACCATCATCCCGCCAATACGCCCTAAAGGTGCTTGTCATGATTTTGTAAAAGCCATAGCCAACCCATCAACCACCTAGCCGGGACAGTTCATCTTCCACAACGGCCGCATCCAGCTTTTTGAAGAGCGGCTTCGGTTTTGGCAATCTGCGGCCAACGGGGATTTCTGTACGAGTCCACTGGCCAACGGCCGTATCGCCATTATAGGTAAGCGCTGTATGGCTGCGGCTGCTTTCAGCATATTCCTGAACCATCTGCTCACCAAACAGTTGCCCATCTTCACCTAACAGCTCGTGCAGCTTTTGGCTGGTGAAGGGCAAAATGGGTGCCCATAAAATCTTCAAGCCGCTGATGGCCTGGATGGTGGTGTAGAGCGAGCGCGCCGTTGCTTGCAGCTCGGTCTTGGCCGTTGTCCACGGGCTAGTGTCTTCCAAATATTGGTTCACCAGGCTAGAGAGGCGCAAATTTTCTTGCACCACCGCGCGGAACTTGCAGCCATCGTACAGTTTGGCCACCGTTTCAAAGCCAGCATCCACAGCCGCCAGCAGGTTCTTGTCCTTGTCGGTTAGTTCGCCAGGATCGGGCAGTTCGCCCTTGAAGTAGCGCTTGGTCATGTTGAGCACGCGGTTGACAAGGTTGCCCCAGTTGCCCACCAGCTCTGAATTGTTGCGCTCCACGTACCCTTGCCAACTCCAATCACTATCGCGGGTTTCGGGCATAACGGCCGTTAAATAGTACCGCAACGGGTCTGGATCATGTCGCTCCAGCGCGTCCAGCATCCAGACACCCCAATTACGACTGCCGCTGATCCGTTGCCCTTCCATATTCATAAATTCATTGGCTGGCACATCATACGGCAGATTAAGCTGTGCATTCGGATCTTCATTGTAAAGCCCTTTGGAACCAAATAGCTGCGCGGGCCAAAATATTGCGTGGAAGGGAATATTATCCTTGCCAACAAAGTAAGCTGTTCGTGCCCTGGGATTTTGCCACCACTTCTTCCATGCGTCAGGCTCACCACTGTTTTTAGCCCACTCAATCGAGGCTGAAAGATAGCCAATGACGGCTTCAAACCAGACGTAGAGTACTTTGTGTTCATACCCTTCTACGGGTACGGGAATGCCCCAATCCATGTCGCGGGTCACAGCCCGGCCAATAAGCCCCTCATCCACAAAGTTGCGGGCAAAGTTGATAACTTGCGGCCGCCAAAATGCTTTGTCTTCACTATGTAGCCACGCTTGTAAGCCATCTTCAGCAATGGCAGGCAGGTCAATGAAAAAATGTTCGGTATCACGCAGTTCCAAGGCCGAATCATCCGTGCGACTCCGTGGGTTCAGCAGTTCGGCAGCACTTTCAAAAAGGGTATTGCAATTATCACATTGGTCGCCACGAGCAGTGCCGTAGCCGCAGTTGGGGCAAGTACCTTCCACGTACCGGTCAGGCAAAAATTTATTGGCTGTGGGCGAATACATCTGCTTGGTGACTTTAGGGTACATGTATTCATTTTCCAGCAAAGACAAGAACATATCTTGCGATACTTTGAAATGGTTTTCAGTATCAGTGTGGGTGAACAGATCGTAAGTTAGCCCTAATTTTTGGAACAGTGTGAGGAAACGGCCGTGGTAATAATCAAACACCTCCGCCACCGATTTACCCATCTCTTCTGCTCTTACCGTGACTGGCGTGCCGTGGCTATCGGAGCCAGACACCATGAGCACATGGTTGCCCCGCAGGCGATGGTAGCGGGCATAAATATCGGCTGGCAAATAGGAGCCAGTCACGTTGCCCTGGTGAATATCGGCATTGGCGTAGGGCCAGGCTACGCTGACTAAAATATATTCTTTATCCATTATTTACTCAATTTGTTATTGCAAAACAAAGAGGCTGAACTTTTCAGAAAAGTTCAACTTCTCTTTTATTCTTCTTCCTCGTCGTACTCATCGTCGTCTTCGGCTTCATCTTCTTCATCTTCGGCAACTTCAGTGAGTGCTTCTGCTAATAGTTCAAAATCATCTTCATTAATTGGATAAAATGCTTCCGCTTCAAGGCGCAACCGCTTAAAGCGTGGTTGGCTTTCCAGCTCCACCGAATCAATATCGGCTCCTTTGTCTAGCTTGCTAGAAACAGCGTCAATATCCAGCGGGAAAAAGTCGGCCGATTCTATGGGCACCGTGAAGAAATATTCTTTGGGATTGGCTGTGGTGGGTTCACTCGTAATGGTGGCCACCGCAAAGAATGTTTGCGTTTCCAACGCATAAAAGATAAGTCGGTCACTAGATTGGAGCTTGATGCCGCTCTCAGCAGATGGGGCCATCACAACACGTTCTGGCCAGCCAGGGAAGTTCATCTCGTCTACCGTTGGTACACTGATGACTTTGATGTAATGGTTGGCAGTGGGTACGGCCGTTCGCTTGACAGCGCGGGCATTGCGGCTAGCGACTTTGGCCTCGTACTCTACGGCAATATTTTCCCAAATGCGTGCCTGGAGTTCAATTTTCAGCTCCGCTTCAGAGCCATCCTCGGTGTAACGAACACGCATTTTGGGTGGATTGATTGCCAAAACTGTATATTCACCTTTGCGGTTAGCATAAGTGCCATTGACCTCAAACATGCTTCAATCTCCCATCACGATTCAGTGCAGAAATATTTGGGGCGCATGGTATCTTTTTCGCCCGCTCTTGGCAAGTCTTTGGGGGGATGATAGGAAAAGTTTCAGGGTAGGATGACGAATTCGCTGTTGTTCCATTGGGTGGTGAGGCGGCCGTTTTTACCATCACACCTATCGCGCACTACCTCAAGCAGCCCATCCTCGTTCACATCCATGAGCGCCAAACTGCCCTGGCAGCTATCTGGCAACGGCAGCAGGCGCATCACACCATCCTGGTTTGATAGCATAAAGCTACGGCCGCTGGCATCGTCCCACAACACCACATCGGGCAGGCCATTTTGGGTGAGGTCGCCCATTGCAGCAATTTCTGGGCGCAAGATGGGTTGGCTGCGGCTGGAAAGCGTTTGGCTGTGGAGCAAGCTAAGCGCACCGCTGTCATCTGGCGTAAGCACAGTCAGATCGGTGAGATAGGAATGTTGGGCCGTACTGCCCCGCAGCAGCAGCAGTTCATCCAAGCCGTCACCCGTCAGATCGAACCACTCCCAGCGGGCGCTGACTGGTGGCTCCTGATTGAGCCAGCGGGTGTGCATGGCAGGCAAAGCGGCTGGCCCCTGCAAATTGAGCTGATCGAGCAAATCGGACACGTCCCCTTTGGTATAAGTTTGAGGGGAAAAGGTGGCGGGAGTGAGAATACCCACTTCGGCATCGCTCAGTGCAAGCGTTTCCAAGCCAATATCTCCGTTTGCCTCTTCTGGTTCAGCAAAGCGAATGCGGCTGGCGTTGGCTACGACGGGCTGATTGCAGCCAAATTGCAGTGCCAATCCTTGTGCCTCACTCTGAATGCCAATGGTGGCGCTGCTGCCATTGTTACCTTCCAGCATGGTCACATCTTCATACAAAAAGAGGATGTCCTGGCTTTCTTCAAAAAGCTGTACGGCAAAGGTTACGCGGTCATCGGGGTCGCCATAGCGGGGAATGTTGTCCCATTCCAGCACAAAGATGCGGTTAGGCATTTCCCCCACCACATCGTATTGCAGAAAGCCAAAACTGGTTAAATCCAGATCGTCCCAGTAAGGGGCAATCATATCACCCATGCCCGCTACCGGGGCATCATCCATGCAGCTATTGGCGTAGAATGGGTTGCCGTTGCCAAATTGCAGGTTGCCGTTGCTGCTAGCTTGAAGCTGGGTGTAGGTAGTGCCGTAAAATGTAAAGGGAAAGGGCAATTCAAGCGTGGTTACACCATCATCACTGTAGAGGAAGGTGTCGGTGGTGGCATCAATGTAGGCAAAAGCGGTGCCGCTATCGCAAGTGTAGCCATATAAATCTGGGCCGGGGCAGAGGGCAACGGCCGTACCATAAGCCGCTTGCGTGTCACGACGGAACACAAAAAAGAGCACCACAATGACCGCAATGAGCAACAATATCCAGGGTAAAAATCGCCGAAGAGCACGCATGGGCAAAGTTTAGCGCAGCTAGGGTTGGCTGACAAGCATCGGCTTGGCCAGGATTAGTCAGGTATTGGCTGGCAAGCGGATAGTGCAGCTACCAGATCCTTCACGGCAATTGGTTTGCTAATATAATCATCCATGCCTAAAGAGATATATCGTTCCCGATCCCCTTTAAGTGCATATGCTGTCATGGCAACAATGGCGGGCTGCTGTGCGTGGGGCCATCGCTCATGAATAAGACGGGTAGCTTCTACGCCATCCAGGTTTGGCATCTGAATGTCCATCAGCACCACGTCATACAGCTGCCGTTCCAGCGCAAGCAATACTTCCTGGCCGTCACCCACAATGTCGGCGCGGTAGCCTAACCGCTCTAACATGCGCTGCAGCACAATCTGGTTGATTTTGTTATCTTCGGCCACCAAAACTCGTAAGGGATGGCGGGCGCCCATTGCTTTATCAAATTCAGCCGATTCGCCATCTGCTTGTTCATACTTGTACTCAGAGCCACCAAATATGTTCAAGAGCGCATCATACAAACTGGCAGGATGAATTGGTTTTTTGAGATAAGAAGCAGCGTCAAATTGAGGAGGCAAAGACGGCCGTTTTACCAAAGTAGACATCAAAATAAGCGATGTTGGAGCAAAAGCAGGTAGCGGGATTAGCGTGCCGTCACCCAATGTAGCCGCTCGTAAATCCACAATCAGCGCATCAGCCTCGTGCGTAACCAACCAATCGCTTGCTTCAGCAACGTTGGTAAACAGATACGCTTCTGCCTCCCAATACAGCAGTTGATCACGCAGGATGTTTAAGGACGTGGTGTTATCATCCACAATGACTACCGACTTACCCCGCAGCATTGACTGGTTTGGAGAAAGATGCGGCTGGTCTGGGCTGGATTCTGCCTGCAACTGCACCGTAAAATGAAAATTCGAGCCAACATCTGCTTTACTTTCTACCCAAAGCGTACCGCCCATTAGTTCCGCCAGCCGCTTGCTTATGGCCAACCCCAAACCAGTGCCACCAAATAGTCGCGTTGTCGAAACATCCACCTGGGTAAAGGATTCAAATAAATTGTCGAGGCGAGCTTCAGGGATACCTATGCCTGTATCGCAAATCGTAAAATGCACCAAATGTTGAGCGTCCGAATCATCATAAGCGGTTACGTACACGACAATCTCGCCATCCAACGTAAATTTGACAGCATTGTTGATAAGGTTCACCAATATTTGGCGCACACGGGAGACATCCCCAATAAACATGGCAGGCAAGCCTGGGTCTACTTGATACAGCAGTTCCAAGTTTTTCTCAATGGCATTGGGAGCGATGAGTTCTAAGGCATCCTGTAAGCAAGCCCGCAGGTAAAATGGCTGCTCTTCCAGCATCAGTTTGCCTGCCTCAATTTTGGAAAAATCGAGAATATCGTTGATGATGCTGAGTAAGCTGCTGCTACCGCTGCGAATGGTCTTGGCAAATTCTTGCTGCTCATCTGTTAAATCCGTGTCTAACATCAGGCCAGCCATGCCAATGACGGCGTTGAGCGGGGTGCGAATTTCATGGCTCATGTTGGCTAAAAATTCGCTTTTAGCCAGATTCGCCGCTTCCGCAGCATCTTTGGCAGCGGTTAATTCGGCCGTGCGGGCTTTTACGTCTTCCTCCAGCTGAATTCGGATTGTTTCAAGTTCACGGTTGCGCTGGGCAAGCACCTGGCTAGATTCCGAAGCAACCTGGTTGGCCCGTTGCAAATATTGGCGCACATAGCTGAAAATCAACGTTGTGGCACCCAGCAGCGTGGCCTGCACCAGCCAGAGCATGTTGGCGGAAGGCTCTATTATGGGCAGGTTGGTTTGCCCGTTTAGCTGTAGCTGCCAGCTTACAAACCCAACAATAAAGCTGGCAAGTGCCAGAGCATATCCTTGTACGTTGCTAAAAAGCAAAAGCGCCAGCAAAACAAGAATGTAGTAAACATTAAATATTGGGGAGTTGGCATCGCCAAAAACAAAAATGGCGAAAGTGACTAAAACCCAGTGAAGCACAACTAAGGCGTAGCTGGCAACACGTATTTTATTGAGCCGAATCAAATAGAGAACAAGCAGGTAGATACAGCCTGATGCTAAAAAGCCTTCGGCTATATATTGTGCCATTGGGAAAATGAGCAGCAAACCGCCGATAACGGCCGTAATAAGCAACCCACTACGCGAAACAACAGTCAGCAACGTGCTATTGTCTTGTATACCCGCTGGAAACCATTTTCGGAATAATGTGGCAAGTTGTTCAATCATTCCAAATTTATTTGCCCTTGCATACTGTCTGTAGATTGAACCATACGGCCGATTTGGAACAAGACGCGTAGCAAAATGACGAGACTCACAATTTGCAAAACGCGGTAACCATCTCCTATCGTTACCGGGTTGTCTCGAAAGGCATCAACAAACAGACGACCCGCGCTGTACACGGCCGTACTCAACATGAACGGTCGCCCTACCTCATAAAAGCCTGGCCGAGTGGCTCGCCACCAAGTAAGAAGCGCCAAGCCACCGACAAGTAATTCATACAGCTGCACCGGATGCCGCCGCACGCCAAACTGCGCCACCCCCCAGGGAACGGCCGTTAGCGTGCCATAACCAGGGCCACCTGCAAAATCTGCCAGGCTCACCACCATGAGGCCAAAAATGATGCCCGGCAGCAAGGCATCTAACGTGGGCATGGGGCGCAGCCGTTTGGCACGCGCATAGAAAAAGCCGCCAATCAACCCCAAAATTAGCCCACCCCACACGTTGTACCCCGTATTGAGCGGCCAAATAATGCTCAGTAGATTTTGGCTAAACGCAAACCAATATTCCAGCACAAACGTTAATCTGGCTCCGACAAACCCCACAAAAACGGCCGTTGCCGCCACGCCATACATAAACACTTTATTTTGTTGAACGCGAACGGCCGTGCGCTCCACCAACGTTAGCCCTAGCCACGCACCAAGAATAATGAGCAGGCCAGCCGTGGGAAACACAAGGCCACCAATGTTTAAAGTTGGAAACATATTGGAAACATAAATGAAAAGAAAGCTAATTTAATTGCTGGTTACCGGTCACCGATTACTGGTCACTGACAACGGAAGCCTTGCCTCGGACAACATTGCTTCAACACGGCTTTGCAACACAGCCTCGCTCAAGATACCAATAACTACTTCTCGCACCACGCCATGTTGGTCAATAAAAACAGTTGTGGGCAGGCTGTTTACCTCATACAACCGCGAGACTCGATTATCCGGGTCAAAAAGTAGCGGGTAAGACACATTGTACTCATTACCAAACTCAGTAATGGTTGACCAATCTTCGCCCTGATTGATGCCAATGAACGCCGCACGGCCGTTGTACCGAACGCTGGCTTGCTGCAAACTAGGCATCTCTACCCGGCAAGGCGCACACCAACTGGCCCAAAAATTAAGCACAACTGGTTGCCCAACCCCGCCTGCCTGATCAACAATTTCTGACAAAACGACGGACTGACCAACGGCCGTTTCCAAGCTGAAATCCGGTGCTAAATGCCCCACAATAGGGGCTTCGGTAAGCGTAATGGGGCCGCCGGCTGTTGTCACGGGTTCCCGCGACACAATAATCCAGGAAATTCCTAACATCGCTGCTAACAGTAAAAGAATTGTCCATTCAAAACGTGTCTTCAACATGCGCTCATTTTACCACGAAACAATTGAGGCAAGGTGAGCTGGCTCACAACCTACCCTTCTTCAAAATCCTGGAAAGTGCCAAACCGGATGGGTCGCGGTATGATAGCTGAAATTTCTGCAGTCCTTTGGAGACCGGAGAAGGAGCAATACCGAATGGGTACAAAACAGACCAAACCAGCTTATGAAACCGGAGAAACGTTGGTAAGCACATTGTCAGTTTTGGGGGATGTGAACGGCCGTAAAATGTTTGGCGGCTACGGCATTTTTATTGAAGGCGCCATGTTTGCCCTCGTCAGCAGCGATAACGTGATTCATTTCAAAGTCGGTGGCAGCAATCGCGCCAAATATGAAGCTGCTGGCGCATCACAGTTTCACAAGATGCCCTACTACCAACTGCCAGATGCCGTTTACCAGAATGATGATGATCTGTTTGCTTGGGCAAAAGAGTCTATGACCATCGCTCGTGCCACTCAGAAGAAGAAAAAATGACGGCCCAAAACCGCAAATACCACCTTGCTCAAATCAACATCGCGCGGATGAAAGCCCCGCTGGATGATCCGCAAATGCAAGCATTTATGGATGGTCTGGAGCCCATCAACGCCCTGGCCGATGACGCCCCTGGCTTTGTATGGCGGCTACAAACAGGTGATGGGGATGCGACTGGGTTACGGCCGTATCCCGACGATTTTATGATTGTCAATATGTCTGTTTGGGATTCTGTAGAAAGTTTACGCGAGTACACTTACAAGACAGTACACGTAGAGTTTGTACGGCGGCGCAAAGAATGGTTTGAAAAGCTCGAACAGCCAATTTACGCGCTTTGGTGGCAGCCCGCCGGGCAGCTTCCCACCGTTGCCGAAGCCAAAACCCGGCTAGATCATCTCATCCAGCATGGCGATAGCCCCACCGCCTTCACCTTTGGCAAGCCTTTCCCCCCTCCAAAGTAACCGTGTGTCACGCTGGAGACTTTTGAAGTTTTGCCCCAAATTGCTCCCAGAGTGAAAAACTTCAAAAGTCTGAACGCTTCCTTTCCTACACTCGCTCACTTTGTGGGAAAACGGCCGTTTGCCAACCAAATTATGCTAAAATTCGAGAGTTCAAGCGTACAAAGTAGACGGGCAAGGCTTCACACCCGCTGGAGACCGTGCCAGATCAAGAGGAAATAAAATATTTCAATGTCAATAAAACAATTAACTTTTTTTATGTACCCCTGGAATTTTGGGCCTCCTTCAGGAAACGCAGACATTCCAGATGAGATACTTACTCTACCTTATAATCTTGAGCATTTCATCACAGCCTTTCAAGAAAACACAGATGCTGAGATTGTCGTGAAAACAGAGGAAAGGACGATCACAGAACCAATTTTGAGGGGATTTATAATGCTAGAGGAAGGTTGGCCTCTAAATGGTTTTTTCGGGAGGTATGATCTAAAAAGTGACAATTCACTATTTAGACAAGTTTTTGCTTTTGACAATATAGAATATGGGGACGATCTCGATAATATCTGGCCTGTTGCAGGTTTCATGCCTTCGCTTTTTTATAAAATTTGGTGTTCAAGTTTGCGGCATCGCATACTCTCAGAAGCATTAGGAAATAACTGGGTTGATTATGACCCAAGAGGCATGCACGAGCTTGTGGGGCACAAAGTAGTTATCGAGAAGTTGAGAAAAGGGGCGAAACAATTTCGTCCAATTTCAAAAAAATATGCACTACTATTAAGTTTAGAAAACCAAACCTTTCCGCAACTTATATTAGAGTATTTTGAAGCCTATAATGCGTTTTATCAACTTAATTTGTAGTTATTTCAGTTCAAGATTTCTGTAATTCGGCGCACCGATTACTGTTTACTGCTTACCGATAACTGGATAGTTTGGGAAGCGGCCGTTTCCTGTAATCGGCCAGAAGTATCTAAATTGAACAAACCATTGTTTTGGCCGATTACCTGAGTAAAAGCGGGAGAAATGGCTCTTCTTACTGGCAAAAATTTTCCCGCTTTTACACCACCACGCCCGTCAAATCATACACCATCGCCCCATCAATACGCACCGGCACCAACTCGCCAATGGGCAGCTCGCCCGGCACAAACACCATGCCATCAATCTCTGGTGCGTCCCGGTAAGAGCGCCCCACGCTCACGCCGTCCCCATGCCCTTCCACAAAGATGGGCAGCGTTTGCCCCACCAGCTGTTGGTTTTTAGTCAGCGAAATCGGCTGCTGCAACGCCATCAGCTCTTCGAGCCGCGCTTCCTTCACATCCTCCGGCACCTGCCAAGCCACCGTCGCCGATGGGGTAGACGCCTCGTAAGAGTAGGTAAACGCGCCAAAACGGTCGAACTGCAAATCCTGCACAAACTGCTTCAGGCCGTCGAACTCCTCGTCTGTTTCGCCAGGGTAGCCCACAATAAACGTCGTGCGGATGGCAATGTCTGGCATGGCAACGCGCAGCTTTTCCACCGTTTTGTACACCCACTCAATGTTCGCCGGACGGCGCATGCGCTTGAGCGTCTCGCGGTGGCCGTGCTGCAAGGGAATATCCAAATAGTTCACAATTTGCGGCGTGGTGGCCATCGTCTCGATCAGCTCATCCGTCACGTAGCCGGGGTAAGCGTACATCAGCCGAATCCAGGGAATGTCCGGTGCAGCCTTAGTCACCTGCTTTAGCAGATGGGATAGGCCGTTTTTAAGGCCCAAATCATGGCCGTAATCCGTGCTGTCCTGAGCGATGATGACCAATTCTTGCAGCCCAGCGGATTGCAAAGCCATCGCCTCGGCCACGATTGATTCGACGGGGCGGCTCACATGGGTGCCTTTAATTTGGGGGATGGCACAAAAGGCGCAGGGGCGACGGCAGCCATCAGATATTTTGAGGTACGCGGAACGGCCGTGTACGGCCGTTCTTAGCACCCCTTTTTCATCTTGCCCCACCGTCGTTGCCTCATCTGGCAAATGGTAAAGTGGCTGGGGATGCTTTTTGCGGCGCAGTTGGCGCACAAATGGCACAATGTCCATCCAGCGGCGCGTGCCAATCACGCCATCAATACCCGGCACCCACGCCACCACTTCGCTACCGTATCGCTGCGCCATGCAGCCCGCCGCAATTAGCAGTTGATTTTTGCTTTTCAGATCTGCCAGCTCCCGCAACGCCCCGATGGACTCCTGCCGCGCCCCTTCAATAAAGCCACAGGTATTTACAATCAGCACGCTGGCATCATCCGGGTCGGCCACGCCGCTAAAGCCAGCCTTGTGCAGCAAAGCCGCCATGCTCTCCGAGTCAACCGTATTTTTGCTACAGCCCAGGCTGAGCATGTAGAACTGCTTCTTTTGCTTTTGCTTACTCATTTTTTCCAGTATTCAGTAAGCAGTAAACAGTAATCAGTATACGCTCAGAAAAAACTGAATACTGATTGACTGAACACTGATTACTGTCAGTTCGTGGTTGTCCAGACTTCTTCTTTGGCTTCGCCCCGCCCACCAAGCGGCCCTAGCGGCACATTATTTATAGTGACAGACACGCCGATGGCATTACCCGTGTTGATACGCACCTCATCGTTGGCGACCCATTCATAGGGCGGGTCGGTGGGGCGAGCAATGCCAGTGAACAGTACATTGCCATCAACCGTCACTTCCATCCAGGCGCGCTCCAAAATGATGATTTCCAGCTCAATTGTTTCCATTGTGGCGGGCAGCGGTGGGCGCGTGGCGGTTGGGGTCGGGTCTTCAACTGGCGTTTCATTGCGGCTAGTTGGCAGCAAGACACTTGAAGCACCTGCCTCTTCCGTCGCTGTTGCCTCAGGCGTTGCTGTTTCTCGATTCAGAATGCTTTGTACAGCATCGTTAATTGTTTCAGTAAGTTCAGTTGTGCCAGCGTCCTGACCTAAAATTAGAGGGAGGAAGTTTTGCCCAGCCAGATAGAGCGCACCGAGCAAAGCAATGATAATCACAATCCGCAAAATAGATTCGCCACCACCACCAGAGCCTCCGCCCTGGTAGGCAGTATCCACTTCCATATTTACGGGGTCAAAAAAGGGATGATTCTCTGGGGGGGCTTCCAGGGCTGGGCCAACAGGTTGGGTAGTATCTACAATTACAGATTGCTGACGCCGTTTAGGACGTTGCGACTGGCTTAACTCGTATCTTTCTAACAGCGGCTCAGGGTCTAAACCAAGATAGCGAGCGTAATTGCGTAAAAAGCCTCGCGCATGTGTTGGCGTCGGCAAGCGATCAAAGTCGCCCATTTCCAACGCTTCCAGGAACCTGCTGTTGATGCGTGTTTTTTCCTGCACCTCGCGCAGCGTGTACCCTTTGGTTTCGCGGGCTTCCCGCAGAATATGACCAAGCTCGTCTATCATTATGAAAAAAAGTCACTGACTTTGGCAGGTACCAACCATTTTACGGTTTCGGTTACGCTGCCGAGTCAGTGACTGAGCCAAGAGGAGACAGTTTATTCGTCTGCTTCGTCTGTTTCTTCTTCAACTTCAGCTTCTGGCTGAACGTCTTCTTCAACCTCTGCTTCTGCTTCTTCTGCAACTTCGCTGGCGGGAACAATGTCAGCGTCTTCGTTTTCAATCACAACGGTTAGTTCTGGCTGGAAATCACCGCTGAGGCGAACCACGACTTTGTGCTCACCGAGCTGGCGCAGCGGCTCAACACCCACTTTGCGACGGTCAATGTCGGTACCAAGCAGTTCGTTCATCTCGTCGGCAATCTGTGAGGTGGTGATTGAACCATATAGCTTACCAGTTTCACCAGCGCGGGCGGTAAAGGTGAGATGCACATCTGCAATTTTGACAGACAGTGCTTCATACTCAGCGCGTAGTTCGGCGCGGCGGGCTTCTGCTTTTTTGCGCCAAGCTTCAGCTTGTTTCATCATGCCTGGGGAAGCAACGACGGCTAATCCTTGCGGTAACAGATAGTTACGGCCGTATCCATTCGCCACCTTATGCACTTCACCGGCCAGTCCAATATTTTCTATGTCTTCTTTTAACAGCACCTTCATAGCTGTACGCTCTCCATCTCTCTAAAAATTATTTTTGTATTGCTGACCCACGCGGGCAAACTCCGGAAGATTTGCTTAAATGTCTTTCATTTTCAACGGTTCTGCTGGGTCATTATGCAGCAGGAAATGTTATCAGAGGGGGCATGATTTGGCAAGGTATGGAGCCGCAATTTTTGTAGAGGCCAGGTGGTAGGAACGGCCGTTTCCCACCCAGACACCCGCCAACCAGCCCGAAGCCCAATCATCACAAACCGAATTGTAAAGCACGCTTGACAAAAAGGATGGTTTCATTTACACTGTTTGTCAAGTTTACTTTACACAACATCAAGCAAACACGACATATCAAACAATTAGGAGCGTATGATGAAAAATAAAAACAGTCAATTATTGGAACTCAATGCAGGTACCGGAGCGGCTCTTGGCGTTATCGGTGGGGCCTTGGTTGCGCTGATTGTTCAGCTAATTACAGGCGACGTCTCCGTTTGGAGTTGGGCTATTTCCGTAGGGGTAGCTTGTGGCGGGGCAATTGGTGCAGGTAAAAGCAACGCTTCAGCTAAAAAGGAATCACAATGAAAAACTGGCAGCGAAAATACCTGGTTCGTTTTATTATAGGCATGGCAGGCTACTCAATTTTGTTGCCAATCTCACTCATTGTGGTGGGTGGTGGGCGCGTACAGCAGCCCTGGCTTGCCATCTTGATTGCCCTACTGCCCATCGCCCCTTTTTTGATTGCAATGACGGCCACAGTGCAAAATGTACGGCACCAGGATGAGATGCAACATCGCATCCACCTGGAAGCCATTTTGGTAACAACCCTGCTCACTGGTGCTATTACATTTAGCTACGGTCTGCTGGAAGCGCTGGAATTGGTGCCTGCCTTGCCCACGGTGCTTATCGCCCCCTTCATGATTGTTGTTTGGGGGATTGCAAATCGGGTTATCACCCGACGGTACGATTAGGTAGGTGAACGCATGAATAACCGACTCAAAGTACTCCGAGCCGAACGTAGTTGGTCTCAAGAGGTGTTGGCACAAAAAGTGGGCGTCTCGCGGCAAACAATCAATGCCATCGAGCGCGGCAAATACGACCCCAGCCTGCCGCTAGCGTTTAAGTTTTCCAGATTGTTTACCTTGCCAATTGAGGAAATTTTTGAACCAACGGAGTCAGATTTAGTTTGAGGTGTACGGCCGTTTACCCAACAGATTCGGCCGTATACACCTCATCCATCGAGTGCAGCAAATCGTTTAGCTCCGTCACTTCTTCGGCAATCTCATGCCGCAGCCGCCGCGCACTCCCCCGATCAATATCTTTGGCATCTACCAACATTGTTTGTGAATAAATAGTACCCAAATGGGTCAGTGAGTTTTCTAGCTGAAGCCGCGCCCGCTGAATGGTCGCTTCCAGCGTTTGCAATGTTTGTAGCTGCCGCTCAATGCTGTTCAGCGTTGCCTGAATTTGCTCCTTAATGGCTGGATCGTTGGCACGCGCAAAATCAGCCTGCAACTGCTTCATGCGCGATTCAGCCCGCACGCGGTCTCGGTGCAAAATCTCTCTTTCCTGCTGATACCGATCAATCCGCCGCGCCAAATCGTAAATATTCTCCAGCCAATCATCAATCTGCCCAGCCGTTTGCATCAGTTCATCTTTCAGCACAGAGTCTGAACGCTCCCGAATCCCTTTTTCAATCCGGCTGCGATAATCCAGCGCCTCATTTATTTGCCGCTGTAGCCGTTTGTCTTTCAGGCGCTCTGGCTTGAATTCATTTTTGAGCATTTTGGAAACCACCTGGCGACCAAACTCTGGGTCTCTCACGCTGCTGTACACCAAGCCAGCTTCTGCCACCAGCCCCCCCAGCAGCCAGCCCCAATACGGCACAAATTCCACAAGAGGCAAACCCAATGCCGAAAATGTGGTTAGCATTGCTGTCAGAGCCAACACCACTGCGCTTTCCCAACGCATGATTGATTCTTGCCAGATGGCACTTTGGACTCGTTCTTCTAATGCTTCGCGGGCTCTCGACATTGGTTTAGCTTATGGTCTGCGTTTCGTCTGACTGCATTTTAGCCTGAACTGCCTCAATTTGCTGCTGAATGGTTGCTTGGCGTTCCGGGTTACCAGTGCGCTGCTTAGCTGCCTGCAACACGTCCAGGCTACGTTTGTAATAACCCAGGGTAGCATAAGCGCGCCCTAATGATTCCTGGTAAGCAACGTGCTGGGGTGCTTTTGCCGCTGCCCGTTGCCAATGCAAAACGGCCGTTGCCCATAACCCTTGCTGTGCCAACCGCCGCGCCGCCGCATTAAAGTCGGTTGCGCTCTTGGGACCTTTGGTAAGCCCAGCTACCTGCCGCACCGTTACCCGATCAAAATCTGGCCCGGCCATAAAAATCGCGTAAAACAAAGCCAATACAGCTCCAGCCACAATTGCAATGCGAACTGCCTCACCCAGGCCAGAGGTAAGCGGTAAAATAAATTGCTGTATGGCAGGATCCATATTTTCCACTCCCAGCATTGCTAAATCTGGGGGCAACACCCAGCGCAGCAAAGAAAACAAAATGACCCCAATTAAAAGATAAATGGCCGTGAGATGTGCCCACGTTTGCCGCCAGGCCACGCCTAATGCTAACCCCATAAATATTGCCACCATAATGCCGCTACCCACGGCCGCAACCAAATTACCTTGTGCCAAAATATGGTACAGTAACTGGAGCAAAAAGAATTGACCAACGCCCAGCAACAGCACCCATAGGGTTGTTAGATTGGTGCTGGCTTTGGCATAGCGAAAACTTCGGATGAGCAATTTTTTCTTGCAATTTGGACATCGCTCATCTTCAGACGCTAGTTCGTGGGCACAGTAGCCGCACATGGGTGTATCTTTTGTCCAGATGTCGTAGTAGCTTTCTTGAGCCTGGTAGTTGGGAGTAGCGCCTTGCTTTTGTACGGCCGTTGGGTCTCGCCACTCCCATGTTTTCACCTGACTTTCCGGGTACAGCAGCGCAGCCGCTGTGGAAACAGGTTCGTACTCACGCTTCACCACCTGCACATGGCCGGTTTCCAATTCAGATGAAGTAGCTTGTGCCAGTTTTGCCAATCCTTTTTGAGCTAGTTGATTATCCGGGTTTAGGGCGAGCACATTCTCCAGGCATATTTGGCGTTCTTTGGCCGTTTTTACCGCCCCACTCATCCATAGCCATGCTGATTCATTTCGCTCGTCTGCGGCCAGCACTTTTTCCAGAAGCTCACGCCCCAGCACACGGTCGCCATTTTTTACGGCCGTAATCCCCGCCTTTAACCATGCTTGCACAGACTGTTCTGACTCAGACATTGGCACATGCGTTGGCTAACTGGCACAGTGGTGCTAGTTAGCCAACAGGATGATTACTCCATCGTTGCTTCGGCTTCCTCGCTGTCATCCACCGTCAGCGCAGGCGCTTCAGACAAACCGAGACGCCGCTTACGCTCTTCAAGCTGCAAATCCAGCTCGGCGCTGCCCAAGGCTGCATCCATCTGGTTATCCAGCCGGTCAGCATACATTTCGCTATGCGCGCTTGCTTTATCCAACCGATTGCGAATGGATTCACCCAGGCGAGCAATATCTGCATCCCCAACACCCATCAAATCATCCAGGCTCTTAATTGCCTTTACGGTGGTTTCTTTGGATTTGGCTAAACGCATCAGCGCTTCCAGCTCTTTCTGCTCTTGGCGGATGGTTTGCAGCTTTGCTTGCAGCTTCAGGCGCGCATTTAGCAGCGACTCATATTCACGCTGCTGCCGCACCCACTGCTCATGGTATTGTTCCTGCAAGCGGCGGGCGCTGTTCAGTTCATTTTGGGCGGCGCGGGCTAAATCGGCCTTGCCCTGCATCAGCAGCGCATCAATATTGCGATCCAGTTGATCGGCCTTCTTCTTGTACTCTTTGTACTTGCGCTCCATGCTTTTAACTTCGCCACCTACCGTGGCGGCAGCATCTTCCAACTCATCTAGGTTTTTCTCAGCGTCGCGGATATATTGCTTCATTACCGCCACGGAGTTGGTTTCTAGCGCCTTATCAACCATCTCGTGCATGTTTGCCGAGATTAAAGTTTGTACTTTTTCAAGTAAGGTTGCCATCTAAGTTGCTCCTTATGCTCAATTGGGAGGGTTTATAGGTTTATAGTCCGAAAACTTGTTGCCGATTGCACGATACGCAAAAGGCTCATTTTGGTTGTTGCCGGGTCGTTCCAATGATGAAAATTTTGCTCATGGGAAATGTCTCTAGTGTGAGGCCACTGGAGACCCAAAGACATTGTAAACAAAGTCGGCCGTTTTTCAAACAGAAATTTATAAAACCAAGATATTATCGGCCAACGGCCGTTTCATACAAAATGATGAGACTCGCAAATTACCACTTCAGGGGCGCTTTGTCTTGCCTATTCCTCGTAGGCAGGCAGTTTGATAGCAAAATGAAAATTACCATCTTTACCCTCGCTAAATGAAAGCTGCCCCCGATGCAACCCAACATACCCTTTTGCAATATACAGGCTCGGCCCAATCTCAGGATTTTTAAGCAGGTCTGGCTCCTCATTGGTTAAAATCTCGCGAAACTGAGCCATTATCTCTGCATCCAAACTAGCCGAAACCGTAATGATTATTTTTACATTGCTAGATTTGCCATTGTAAAGTGAGGCGATCAGTTCGTCTTTGCGTTGCGAAGATTTTGCATATTGCAGGCTGATTTGCATCAAACGCTCAATTGCTTCTTGCAATGTAGACCAATCGGCTTCCACCTTAGGCATTTCTGTGAGGGTGGTCATATCTACGTGCCAACCAGCCGCTTCGGGACGATGCTTAAAAGATTGCACAGTTTCAAAGAGAAGCCCCCCTAAATTTGGTAGAGGATATGCTTTCAGGCTGTGCGCCGTCCATGCTTCACCCGTTTTTAGCTCGGCCAGCGTAATGAAATCTTCAATAAGGTTCGTCAGACGCAGACTGTTGTCTTGAATGCCATGCAACGAATGCTTTAAATCTCTGTCTGTATTGGCATCTTGCAACGCTCTGGACAATTCATCTGAATGCTCAGTTACAGAAGCCAGTGGGGTGCGAAAATCTGGCGAAATGAGGTTGATAATGCTTCGTTTTAGATCATCAAAGCTTTGAGCCACCAAACTTTGGTTGTGAAAATGTTTGTCTAGCTGCTTTTCTACAAAGCGCAATACATCATCGCTATCGTACGGTTTTGTAATATATTCATCCACGCCGCGACGGAACCCTTCATATTCATCTCGCTTTTCTCCCTTTGCGGTGAGGAAAATAAAGGGTATATGCAACCATTGTGGATTTTCGCGGACGTTGGTCAATAATTCATACCCGCCCATTTGGGGCATCATAATGTCTGAAATGATGAGGTCGGGAATTTGCTTTTTAATTTCGTTGAGCGCGGCGACGCCATTGAGTGCGGTGAGAACATTCAGTTTGTATTTGCCTTCAAAGATGGTGAGCAAATCTTCTAGTCCATTTAGCAGATTGAGGTCATCTTCTACGACGAGGACAGTAGCTGTGAGTGTGCCATCTTTAGCAGTAGAGCCACTTGCTGTTGCGTGCTTTTTGCGCTGGTACACAGGTAAAATGACTTTAAACTTGCTTCCTTTACCTTCTTGGCTCTCTGCTTCGATACGGCCGTTGTGTAGCTGCACCAGCCCTTGAACAATTGCCAACCCGGTACCCGCCCCTTGCTGCTCCAGAATCCCCCGATTGTATTGCACAAAAGGTTCAAATATTTGGCTAGACATATGTGCAGGAAACCCCATGCCCTGGTCAACAACCTCAATTTGGATACTTTTATCCTGCGCTGAAACAGTAACTGTTATTTGATTGATGTCCGTTGCGTTTGGATCAGTAAATTTTGTGGCATTGCTCAGTAGCCGTTCCAGTATGTTTTTTATGCTGCTAGCAACACCCCAAACCAGCGGCAGCTTATCCGGAATGTTGCTTTTAATTTGGAAGCGAGCCTCATCTGACGTGTCTTGGAAGGCAGCCACTACTTCCTGCAAAAGATCAGCCACGTTGGACAATGGTTTTGCTTCAGCCAGGTATCTTGTCTGAGCTTCACCGCTACGCAGCTCCATAACGCAGATGAAATCATCTACCAGGCGAGTCAGCCGCAAGCAGCCTGCCTGAATTCCGCGCAAATATTCCCGGTAATTACGGCCGTCAGTAAACTCTTTCAAACTGTCAGCCAACATTTCATAGTAGGCGGTTACATACGTTAGCGGTGTGCGGAACTCATGGTTCAATATTTGCAGAATGTTCTTTTTGAGCGAATCAATATTCCGCTGGCGTGCCTCTTTGCGCTCGTAAGCATTGTCTAGCTGGGCATGGATCAGCGACAGCAGTTCCGTAATAACAAACGGTTTGGTGATGTATAAATCGGCATCACTCAGCCGACCTTTGCGAATATCTGGCTCCTCACCTTTGGCTGTCACAAAAATAAACGGTATTTGAATCCAATCTGGATTGGCACGCACATGATTCAGAAACTCATACCCACCCATTTGGGGCATCATCACATCAGAAATAATGAGGTCTGGTTCATGATTGGCCATGACATCCAGCGCCATTCGGCCATCATTGGCCTGGAGTATGTCAATATCGTAGCCAAGATCGGCAATTTCCAGCAGATCATTCATGCCGTCCAGCATGGATTGATCGTCTTCGACTATTAAAATGGTTGCAATACGGTCACTATTTTCGTTGGCAGGTTGCATATCTTGCTCAGATGGTATGATACTGTTTTCTGGAAGAGTTTGAATCGCTGAGCCCACATTGTTCATCATGATTATCCTAAATACAAAATAAATTGACTCTACTCTACCTTGATTCTCAGAGCTTACGCGATAAACAAACAATTGGCCGCGAATTTCCACGAACTCTCAATCATTTTGCGCTAATTCGTGAAATTCGCGGCAAAAAAGCTTTCTCTGTATAAGCCCTAATCTTGAAAACATTTTTCAACAGTCGGGAAATTATACAGCATATAAACTTTGGGCTATGATATGAATTTTGTACTGCATTTCTGACAGCTCATCTAATCATTCAATTGAAACAAAAACAACCGGCACCAGACTTGGCACCGGCTGTTTAGCACAAAATGTAACTGTTAGCAGATAGAGGCTTTTAGCCAGACGTGCGTAGGCGGCGGGCAAAGATGAGTAACCCAACCAAGCCCAGGGCCGCCACAATAATTCCCCAAGTATCGAATCCGGTATCTGGCAAAGCATCGTCGCCGCCGGCCTCGCTACCAGTGCCAGCTTCGCTCATCGCTGATTCGTTGCCGTCTGTAGCATCATCCTCAACGGCATCGGTTTCCTCTCCGTCATCCGTGCCGTCTGCATTATCAGCCGTTTCGTTAGCATTGGCATCTTCGTCTTCTTCACCATCTACGGCCGTATCACCTTTATCACCGCTCGTATCACCATCTTCATCTTCAATGACAGCTTCCTCTTCTTCAACCACAGGGGTAGTGGTGGGTGTGGGGGTCGCTGGTTCCGGCGTTTCGGTTGGCGCGTCGGTGGGTACGGGCGTTTCGGTAGGCATTGCCTCAGTTGTGGCCGTGGCGGCAACGGCCGTTGCTGCATTCGAGGCCAATGTTTCTGCATTTCGGGTTTCAATAGCAGACCGTTCTGCATTTTGTGCATCTGCCGCCCGATTTTGCACCAGGAAAACGGCCGTGCAGATACCCATCAAAATAAACAACGTTACCAAAACACCAACGGCTATTAAAAATGGACGGCGATTAGAAGAACCCTCTTCTTCCTCAATAAAATCGTCCTCAATATAATCTTCCATCATTTCCTCCGTTCAAAAACGTTCAAGCGTGAAGGAGTGCCAATCCTTTTTATACAATAACATCCAAATTTGCCGATGGGACAAACACAATTTGTCCATCGGCCAGCGCCACATCAACACCGGGTACTTTTAAGCCAATGGCCAACGGTTGCAAACGCGCGTAAATATGTTTCACAGTGCCAACCTGGCCAGCATGTTCCGTGCCCAAAATACGAACGGGCTGTCCCGGTTCTATCGTTTTCTTCACCGTGGCGGCATCCAGGCCAATAGAGGCTGCCTGGGGCAAAATTATCTCCGGGCGTTGCCCGGCCGTTGCCCTATACTTGCCAAATAACGATACGGAACGGCCGTCTGCTTGCTGCAATAGCTGGAAAATCGGTTCAGCCATACCGCTGCTGCCAACGCCATCGGTAACAATGAGGGGCAGTGGCGAACTTTGACTGGTGCGGCAAATTTCGGCCGTTGTACTGCCAACAATCAAGCCACGTACCCCCAAATCCTCTGCCCGATGAAACAACGCCAAATCATTCAAGACACCAATTGTAACAATCTGTCCAGTTACATCATCATTAAGGTGTTCAGGTGTGAGCACCATGTTAGGCCCATTACCCATCATCTTCAGCCGCCCCACGCCTTCTTGCCCGGACCCCCAGGCAGCTTGAATGAGACTGCCGCTCGTTTCTAACATCACGCCCCGATTGCCCACGTAGCTCACCACACGCCCGGCAACCAACGCCCGTAATTCTAGCCAGTCAGATGTGGGTTGGATGGCAATACGGCCGTTCACCACATCAAACAGCACCCCATCTACCGGTGAGGCCACTTGCCGCTCGCCCAGCAGCCGCTTGCGCGAAGCCAAAACCGCTCCTACTTCCACCGGAGCTCCTTTTTCCACACGCAAATAGTCACCCAGCGCGTCAGGCTCAACATCTAGCTTTTCTGCAGCAGCCAAAATGGCAAAATCAGAAGCTATCGTTGTGCGGGCTACAACTTGAATGGGGCTTACCTCTTGCCCCACGCGCACCACAATCTCGCCCCCCTTAGGCAGTACCCGCTCACGCCGAATTTTTGTTTGCGCCTGTATGACCGTGGCGCGATAAAACTCTTTCATCGCCTAGCCCCCCATGTCCCACAGCCATTTACGCATCAAGCTGCGTCGGTCGGCTTCATCACGCGGCAAGCTGAACGGCCGTCCCCGTGCATCAATCACCAAACCACCAGCCAAGCCACCCGTCAAGGTCATCGTCTTCCCCTGGCCTGCGCCAAAGCCAATATCAAACCGGCCCGTTGGCTTTACCGTCACCTTGGCCTGCTTACCCGGCGCAATCGGGAAAATTTCAATCTTGCCAAACTCAATCTCCCCCTCAAAACGAATCTCGTCTGATTCAATTGACACGTCCAATGCCTTGCGCCCCAACTGCCCCCTGCCAGTGGGCGCAATCACCCAGCCCAGGTCAGACAGCACACCTGCTTCCAACGTTTGAATAACTGCCAACGGCTGATGGGAAGCCAACGCCCCCAGCGCAGGCAACACACCATACCTGTCTAGCGCCATCGCAAAAATGCCCGTCGGCTGCAGCGCGTCTAGCAACATCAGCATAATTTGGCCAGGGCGGGGTGCATTGGCCAATGTGCTGCCCCGCGCCAGCAGCAAACCAAACGGTGGGGGGGTAAGCTGCTCGCCCATGAGTGGCCAACGGCCGTCTCGCCCAGTCTCGGCAGCAGCACAACGAATGAGGGTACGAGCCACCGCTTGCTCTAGCTGCAACATTTTTTCATTGGTAGAAATAGCAAAGGGGTGGAGCGATTTGTTAAAAATGTAATCGGCCGTTTCCTCCGCCGAAACTTCTGTCGGAATCCACTGACGCACATCATCCACCGCGACCCTTTCCAGCAAAGTGGCTGCCGAATGCCCCATGCCCATATCTGAATGAACAGAAACGTGAGCCTGCTCTGGCGTGGCCATAATCAAGGAAACGCTGTCGCTGCCCAAATCTACACCCAAAACAGATTGTTGATGCAGAGCTGCCAAATAGTGACAAACGCCACCAAAAGCCTGGGCCGTTGGCAAAATGGGGCCGTTGCTCCAATCTTGCAGCTCCTGTACTCCAGACATGGCGTTGATCTTCAAATCTTCATACAGTTCACGAACGACGCGGATGGCATCATCCAAATGTTCAGTTTCTAGTGTGGGGCGCAAATTATTAGCTATCTGCACATTTGCATATTCGCTCAACATTGTTTGCACACGTTCGCGCAGTTTTATATTACCTGCAAAAACAACTTGGGGTTCCTGACTATCGCTCATCACGCTAAGACCCAGCCCCACCGATTCCACAACCTGAAGCAGTCGATCTTCGGCACCTCCATCGGTGCCGCCAGTGATGAAGATGAGATCGGGCTGGGATTGAACCACTGCGCCTACCTGCTCATGCGTTGGCCGTTGGTCAGAGAGGGTGAGGCGATCTTTTTCGTGGTGGTAAACTGAGCGCAACGCCTTGCGTGCCGAGGTGATGCTAACTTCATCAAATAGCCCAACCAGCAGCACATCCAGCGGCTGGGCAGCGCTGGTTACGGCCGTAAAATGGTCTACACCTGAACCATCGGTACGTACAGGCCGAATGAGTCTGCCCTGTTCGTTGAGCAGTTTGCGCCCGGTGATTTCTGTGATGCGGCTGATAGCTTGCTGTACGCCTTGAGCCACATCAAACCAGGGTGCATGGGCGGTGGTCGGTACGGCCGTTCGGGCAATTAGTCGGTAAGCACCGGCCACCATATCGAACAGCGCCACGGTAGTGTGGGTGCTGCCGCAATCGGCCACCAAAAATGATTCGTATCGTTCTACTTCCTGCGGCTCTTCAGTCGTCATTTAGCAAATCACAAAAGATATTGGTTTCAGTACTAGAATCGTTGTACCAGTTCTGCAATGAAATAGTTAAGCCGTTCGGCCAATAAAATGAGCCCTGTGCTGAGCAAGGTTGCAAACAAAGCCCCAAATGTTACGGTAAGCACGATGCGGCCAACGGCCGTAACGCTGCGCTGCCACATGGCAGGCTGCCAAATACCGCTACTGCGCGACCGTAGCAAGGTAAATTGGAACGCCAGCAAGGTGCAGATGGTTAAAATGGCAACCACAACGCCCTGTAGCGGGCTGGCTGGCTGTACGCTAACAATTTGCGGCCAGAGTGTACCGGTTAAACTGCCTAATAACGCAATTGCAGCACCTACGCCTACCAACAGTGCGAGCGTTGTGTTGCCCAGCCAGCTTACGCTGGGCAGGCGTCGCGCCAGCAACATCAGCAAAAACAAAATCGGTACCAGCCAAATAACAGAATCGGCACTGGCAGGGTTGGCTTGAACTTGCCGCCAAATGGGTAACAAAACCTGTTGCACAACCACCACAACCGCATAAGCCGCGCTTACACCCACCAGCAAATGGACAGAAATCCGATAAAGCGGATTATCGCCAATAAGATAGCTATAAATAAATAATGTCAGCAAAATGCCGATGATCAGTCCTACAAGTTCAATCATTTTTAACTATTTTTTTGGCGACGACGCTGCATGAGGCCAGTTGTGCCATAGGCTAGCAAGCCAATGAGCAGCAGCCCGCCAGCAAGTAACTGCCCGTAAAGTTGGGCGTTTAGCTGGGTTTGGGCAGCACCATCGGTGGCATTTATTAACCGTTCGTAGGCGGCCAAATCGGGCGTACCGCCCAACAAGCCGTTTAGCTGGCCTGTGCTGGTATAGCTATTTGCCAGCGGTGCCAGTGATTGCGTAACGCCCGCAACCAGCGGCACGTTGGTTGCCACTGCGCCAACTTGTTCTACCCAGTTAACCAAATTATCACGGTCGCTGGTAACCACAATGACCAGCCCAATTTGGTTGAGGCTGGCTTGTAAATCTGCATTTAAAGCACGGCCGTTTAGCTGCGTACAATCATTACGGCCACCCAAACAATCACCCAACTGCCGCAAACCGATCCCGTCGCCGGGCAGGTAGCCAATGGTCTGGGTTGGATTGTTGGCGGTTAGGCTGGTGGCAACGGCCGTTCCTGCAGCGTATTGGCTGGTAACAACCACCGGGCTATTGTTGGCAGCTAACTGCGCCAGTAACAGCTCTACCTGTGGCGACAGCTCACCAGCCATAGCAGGCGTGTACTCAAAAGCAACCAAAACGGGCTGGCCCGCAGCGGCGGTTACGACCGTATCAATCGCCTGTACATTTGCCGGAGCGTCACCGCCAGTGGCCAGCAAACTAGGCCCCAATAAGCCTGCCAATAGTGCCAAAATCAACAACAGTGCCAAAGAAAGCCGTAGCCAAACGGCCGTATCGTAGGCCAGTTTGGTGGAAAGCGTTGTTACCGTTTCAGGCATCTCGTGAGTAAGCTGTTGCAGCAGTGCCACCTGCTGCTGCTGTTCTGGCGTTGTCACATATGGCGTGGGCAATGTGGCCACGCGTGGCCGAGCAATGGCCGGTTCAATGGTCACAACGCCGCGCATTCCCTTCAATGGACCAACCGTCTCTTCTGGCCCTTCAGGTTCACTAACTGGCTCGCCAGTCAGCTCTGGCGGTTTGAGTTGCTGTACCCACTCTGGAATATCCGCTTTGGGTAACGACTCAGCCAGCGGGGTTAGTGGGGGCAGCTCATCCAGCAACGAGCGCCATTCGCTGCGGCTGCTGCTCGGCTCAATTGGCTCTAGCTCGCGAACGCTTGGCGTCGCTTCAGTCGGTGATTCCTCACCCGACTGCGGCTGAAGCCAATCGGGGATGTCCAACGCCTCTTCTGGCTCTTTTTCAGCCGCAGGCAGCGAGGATGGGCTATCCAGCGGGGTATCTTGCAGCCAATCGGGTAGCTCTGCCCCAGCCAACTCTTCCGGGATGCCTTCTAGCGTATCACGCAAATCCACCTCGGAGAAAACACCGGGCAGTTCGCTGCCAACAAAGCCTTCGCTGGGCCGCATACTGGCAATCCAGTCGGGGAGTTCTTCATTTTCTGGATCAGCCGCCTCTGGTTGTGGCGGCTGGCCTGTCTCTTCGAGCCGATCTAACCAATCGGGCAAATCGTCGCTGACGGCCGTTTCCTCTAAAAACGCGTCGCTGCTCCAGCTATCTTCTTCTGGTTCCGGCTCTGGTTCTTCTTCGGGCAAGGCAGATTCGGCGGGATCGGCCGTTTCCTCTGGGGCTGGCTCCGGTTCTGGCTCTGGTTCGACGATTAGTTCGCCCGTCTGAATAGCCTCCATATCTGAAAGCCAATCAAAATCATCATCTTCTTCCGCACCAGCCTCTTCATCAGCCAGATCAAAATCCGCAGGCTCATCTGCCTCGAACGTATCTTGGATTTCAGGCGTTAGCGGTGCAGACTCATCCAGCGCATCTGTGTCGGCCATCTTCTCCAAATTGCCGGTTTCTTCCAGCCAATCCAGATCTGTTTCGGCCACAATCTGGTCCGCAGTAAACCAGTCGCTGCTCGGCTCAGAGACCACCTCTGAAAGCTCGTCCTCTGTTAATTCTGCTGGCGGTTCAGACCAGAACGTTTCCCCTTCCTCAACTGCAGAGTCTAGCCAATCTGGCAAGCGCTCTGTGGCATCACCGGCCGTTTCAAACAGATCGGTAAACGTCACGTCGGCCCCAGCTTCTTCATCGTCAATCAGGTCGTCCTCATTGGCCATGCCGGTGAGGGGGCCAGTGAGTTCGGCAATTTGGCTGGGGTCTAACAGATTGGTTTGCACCGGGCCGAGTTCGTCTATCCACCCCGGCATCTCATCACTTTCCAGCTCTGGTATCTCTTCAACCTGCCCTGGGAATACATCGGTTTGGGCGGGGCCTAGCTCTTGCAGCCAATCTGAGTCGTCGGCTGCCTCATTAGCTTGTGCAGAGTCGGCCGTTTCGTCGAGCATGTTTTCCAGAGCGGCAGCATTGATGTCTTCGTGCTCATCCCCAGTGCCGCCAAGATCGTCTAGCTCTTCCAGCCAGTCGGTTAGCCCGCTGCTTACATCTTCGGGTTCGTCGTGAGGAACGGCCGTTTCCTCCGCCTCACTGTCATCACTCAGGCCACTCAGCCAATCCGTCAGGCCAGAACGCACATCTGGCTCCTCGTCCGGCAAGGCAGCATCAGACAACCAATCTGGCAAATTGGCATCTTCCTCATCGGCAAAAAGATCGTCTGGCTGTGGTAAATCCTCCGCCTTGTCCACCAAATCCTGGTAAAACTCGGTAGAAATGGTCGTGGGCGCGTTAATAATCGGTTCCGGGTCGCTATCGTGAACCAACCATTCGGGCAAATCGCCGGTATTTTTCTTTTCGGGCGGCGTGTCGGCTGGCTCGTCTGATTGGGGTTTGGCTGCGCCAGTATCGCCAGTACGCAGCCAGTCCGGTACGGCCATTGGGTCTAGCTCGCCTGTGTCGCCAGGGGGGCGCACTGGCAAAGAAAAAGGTTGGCTGGCAGGGGGTGGGCTAGATTCTGGCTCTTCAGGAGGCGCTGAGCTAGTTTCAGGCACAAGCCGAGTGCCGCAAGTATCACAAAAAACGCGGTCGCGGGTGTTGGGCGTTTCGCAGTTGGGGCAGATGATATGCGTACTCAGCGGCAATTTTGCGCCACAATTGTTGCAAAACTTACTGCTGTGTGGATTTTGGTATCCACATTCCTTGCACTGAATCTCTTTACTCATTGTTATACGGCCGTTCTACACCCATTAACAAACGCAAACTCAATAGCAATGTTCCCAACGCCACCCCAATGAGCAAACCGCGCATCCCTGAAGCGACCACCACATTTTGCACAAATTCATACAGCTGGTTCACCGGCCGTAGCAACGTGGCGGGCAGTAGGCGGCTAGCCAACAAGGCTTGCCCTAGCAACATCACCGTCGCGGTGAGACCAAACAAAAAGGCCCACCGGGTACGCTGCCGTTTGAGCAACTGTACGCCAGCCAGCAGCAAGAACACGGCCAGCAACGAGGCAAGTGCGGCTTCCAGTGGCACCTGCACCCAGTTAAACAGCAGCGTCACGTTTTCACTACCGCTTAAGCCATCCAAAACGGCCGCACCAAATACCACCACCATGCCCAGCACCAACACACCGCTATAAAAATTTCGCTCTTTGAAGAGGCGATTCAAATGCACCATGAACAAATTGAGCACGCCCAAAATGAGTGCCATCGCTGCCAAAAAGGACGCCCAGCCTAAAATAATAGCACTAAGACCACTCACGTTAAACAGCAAGGCGATGAGGGTCGTTAATCCAAAAAATACGGCAATAAAAACGGCGATGCGTTGCTTGAGCTTCATCTAATAGTACTATTCCGGCTAAATTAGCTGGTAAACGGCCGTTCCCAAAATAAAGAGAACCACAATCCAACGCAAAATGTCCTGCAATTGCAGGCTGGCTATCTGGCTCGCCTTACCCTCTAGGTAAGCATTGGTAGCAAATAGCTCTTCACCAATTAGCACGTCTTCTGTGGCCGCCACAGCCACGGCCAGAGCCGTGGGATCATCTGTACCGATGACCTGATCAATATTTTGCCGATTGGCAGCCTCGGCAATGATGGCTAGTTCCGGGCCAAATCGCCCCATCATGATGTTGCTAGCAACCCGCTGCTGCTGCAACAGAGTAGCAACACCACCGCCGTAGGCAAACGGATCGGTGTTGTGAGCTACAAACTGAGTCAGAGATAGATCAAAATCGCCAGGACGGCGCACCTGCGCCAGCGCGTGTTGCAAGCTACCTTGTGCTAGTGGCAGTAAGGTACCGTCCCCAACCGTCACAAGCGAGGGCGTGCCGTTGGCACAACCATCTTTGGCCAGGTTGTCTAAAACGGCCGCTGCGCTGACGCTGGTGGGATTCGCACGCCCAACCAAGCTGCCTTGCCCTAATGTAAGGTGTAGCTGCCGTCCAGATTCAATGGCGCGGCCAATTTGCTCGGTTAACCCCTGAAAGCTGATGAGGGGACGCAATACGGCCGTGCGCCCAGCCCGCACGCTGCGCGTGAGCAAAAAGAGCAGCAGCCCTAAAACCAGAATGACAGCCAGGATAATAATTGGGGTCATACAGACGCCTCATCTGCGGCTAAGACATTCATAAGAGAACGAACAGCCGCCGGGTCTTCCATAAACTGGGCGATGTGTCGCACCCGCGCCTGTGGCCAAAGCAAGCGCATTGCTGGTTGCGCCAACCAGATTAGCTGCCCACCAATAAAGGCAAGCGGTTGCCCAACTTCTAAAAATGCCAGCGCTACAGAAGCAAGCCCGCGCTGCTTGAGAGCAGTTGCTATTTGGTCTAGGAGCAAGTCGTGATTGGGTGATTGCGTCATGGTGTTGCGGTTTTTGAAATAGATTTGGCGCAAATTTGGCTTTTACTTGAGCAAACTCCAGAAAAATTGCCCTTTGGTTTTAGTATGCTTCCTGCGGTTTGCTCACTTCCAACTAATAAAATTTATGGCTACAATATACGGTTGGCGTAGACCAATTTTGGTAGCAAACCTTCTGTAAAAAGCGTCGGTTTTAACAAGAAAGTTTTAGCCAAAATCAACTTGACGTAACATAAAGTTATCGGTCGGAGTATAGCACGTTTGTTTGAGGGTGTAAAGCAATGAGGAGCCTGCTAGGGCTTTGGTACTATGACGCCCACACCGCCTAAAATCAGCGTGCAAGTGCCCCGTTTGGGCAACGGCCGTGCTGCTCATTACCCAGGCTCTTCACTTATGGAAAACGGCCGTTTGTTACTCCCCTTTTGGTACAGAAACGGCCGTATCGTATAATTGCCTTCTTCCACTGTTTGCTAGCCAACCTGTTAGCAATGTTACAAAATTTTGGAGAGGCAACATGCGCGTACAAGTCATCTTAAATCCGTGGGCAGATCGGGGGCGTGGGGCAACACAGGCAGCGGTGATTCAGCGTGTGGGGCATCAGTATGGCGGTGTTGATCTGGTGCAAACAGAACGCCCCGGCCACGCCATTGAACTGGCGCGGCAAGCTGCCGATGACGGCTACGACTTGGTGGTTGCGGCGGGCGGCGATGGCACCATCAGCGACGTGGTGAACGGGCTGATGCGCGGCGGCAAGGCGATTGCCAAATTGGGCATCATCCCCATCGGTTCTGGCAATGATTTGGCCTGGAGCTTGAAGATTTCCACAGATGTGGAAACGGCCGTCCACCAACTGTTCACCGGCCAACCCAAAACGATTGACCTGGCTCGTATCGAAGACGACCAGGGTCGTTTTCGCATCGTAGACAATAACATCGGCATTGGTTTTGATGCGGTGGTGGTGATTGCCACCGAAAACATTACCCGCATCCACGGTTTTTTGATGTATTTAACGGCCGTTTTGCGAACCATCGCCACCTATTCCCAAATGCCCAAAGTCACCGCCTACTTTGACGATGAAAAAATTGAGCAAACCATCATGATGATTTCGTTTGGCGTGGGGCCGCGCGGCGGCGGCGGCTTTTTGCTAACCCCAGACGCCAAGCAGCACGACGATCTCGTGGACACCCTCACCGCCAATAAAATGGGTCGCCTCAGCATGATCAGTCTGCTGCTCAAAGTGTTCAGCGGAAGCCATGTGCATTCCAAACTGGTGACGATGCGGCAGAGCAAGCAAATCCGCGTGCGGGCTGACCGCCCCCTACCCATCCACACCGACGGCGAAATGTTTGCCTACCCACAAGACAACGTGCGCGAAGTCACCGTTACCAGCCTGCCCGCCGCCATTGAGGTGATTGTAAAAGAGGAGACTGGGGATTAGAGATTGGAGATTATGAGCAATGAAGCTGGAATATTTTGCTGAGGGTAGCCAGGATTGCCCGCTTATTTTGATTTACGGCGACGAGAAAACCGGGGCTTTGAATCTCAGTCTGGCACTGAATCGGGTTGCAATAGGTGCAGTTGATTTCGTTGATGTTCAAAATATTGCTAACTTTGATGCCGTCAACGGCTGCCAACTGCGTATCCAATTCAGCAAACATGAAGCAAAAGGCGTCCAAATGACAGATGACAACCAATTCGTTTGGACATTGTCCTCTGACGAATGTGAAGATGTGATTGGCTTGCTTGAGCCATTTTCAAAGAAAAACGATGGCGAAGCCAACAAACAAAGTCATCAGTTTTTGGAGCAAAATGGAGAAATAAGGGTCATTTTTTCAACTGAACGACGATGGTGAATTTTGAACGGCCGTTTTATCAGCCCAAAATCGCTATGGCACAGCACCAGAAAGGCAAAAGTAATCAAGAAAATGATAAGCAAAGATGAATTGGACAATATTTTAGCCCTTTACAAAGCTCAACCAGTTGGCAATGGGTACATAGAGGTCATTGTAAAGCGAGAAAATGTCCGTCAATTAATCGCAGCACTCATCCTCGGTGGCATTCACATCAACTTCATAGCTTGGTGGGAATATGTTAAGCCAAACACCAAAAGTAAGGGCTACGGCATGGGTGGTCCACCAAGCCGCTACTATGATGGTTGGTTCTCCGAACTTTGTATTGCAGATGATGAACTTGAAACAACTGTGGTAGAAGACATTATGAAAGTCATTGAAAATAAAGAGATTACGCTCGGTGATGGGAGAAAAATCAACTATAAACAAGAAGAAAGTCTTACGCCAGCGTTATGGCTGGTTGTTCCAAAAAATTGGAAGTCGCAATAATCAAGTCAAGTGGAGAATGTATGCGACCATTGAAGAAAGCGTTACAGGAACATGAGCTCATCGTCCTGCGGGTGATGGGGGAGTGGTACGACCTGGATTTAACCGGAGACGACAAAGCCGCCTGCGTCGAAGCGTTGGCCGAGGCGTTGGCGCAGCTTAATTTTGAGCAGGAAATCAATTATCTGGCTCCCGAAGAGGCAGCCGCTATCCAAACGTTGGTGCAGGGAAACGGCCGTTCCCCCGTCGCCACCTTTGAACGCATACACGGAGAGGTTCGCATGATGGGGCCAGGCGCTTTGGAGCGGGACGAGCCGTGGTTTGACCCAGCCAGCCCCGCAGAGGCGCTTTGGTATCGCGGCTTTATCTATCGCGGCTTCGATGAAACGGCCGAAGGCATGATTGAGTTCTACTTTTTGCCCGATGAACTGCTGGCCAAGCTGCCAAAGCCAGAAAAACCAACAGTGGTGAAGGAAACGGCCGTTTCCACCCTCACCCCTGTCCCAGAACCGAACAAATTCACCTCCGCCAGTAGCAGTGCCGTGGACGATCTCACCACCCTGCTGGCCCTGGCACAGCGCACAAGCCTGCGCCGCGAAGCCCTCGATTTGCTCAACCAGCTTCTGCTGGATGCCGATGCCGACCGCCGCTCACTGCTCATCAACTTGGCGCGCGAAATGGAGATGCTGCGCGAGACCAATGGCGGCATTCGTCCTACAAGGACGGCCGTTTCCTGGCTTACCAAATCCCGCGAAGCGCAGCTACGCGACCTGATGGATGCCTGGAGCAACAGCGGCTGGAACGATTTGTGCCACACGCCTGGCCTGCGCTGCGAAGGCGACCAGTGGCAAAACGATCCCATCCTGGCGCGCACCGCCCTGCTGGATGCCCTGCCTCGCACCCCAGATTGGTACCAACTGAGTGACCTCATCAGCCAAATCAAGCAAGACGACCCCGATTTTCAACGCCCCGACGGCAATTACGACACCTGGTACGTGCGCGATGTGGCGCAGGACAACTACCTCTCTGGTATTGAAAATTGGGATTTGGTGGAGGGACGTTTGCTGGCTTTTTTGGTGCAGGGGCCGCTGGTGTGGCTGGGCTTGGCTGAGACGGCCAAAATTGGTTCCCAAACGCTCTTCCGCCTCACAGACCGCGCTCTGGAATGGCTAGCCAGCACGCCACCCGCCGCACAGGAAGTCACCACGCCCATCATTGTGCAGCCAGACGCAACGATTTTGGCGGCGCACAACGCCAGCCGCCATCACCGCTTTCAGGTAGCTCGCATCAGCGAGCCGCAGCCTGTTGAACCGGGCAAACCGTATGCTTACCAAATTACCCCCGCCTCGCTCAAGCAAGCCCGCGCCGAGGGGATTGAGCCAGACCGCATTTTGACTTTTTTGCAAGAAGCCAGCGAACGGCCGTTACCCACGGCAACCAAGCGAGGCATCGAGCGGTGGCGGGAGCGGGGGGTAGAAGGAAGATTGGAAACGGCCGTCATCCTGCGGGTGCGTGAAGCAGGCATTTTGCAAACGCTGCGTACCAATCCCAAAACCCGCACCTTCATTGATGAAAGCCTAGGTGAATTGGCCGCCACCGTCCGGCTAGAAAATTGGCAAAAGCTACGCGACGCCGCCGCCCAGCTCGGCCTGCTGCTAGACAACGCCGTGCAAAACTGAAAAATCCAATTTATTCTTCTTGCCTGTGGTAAAATTGCGATTGCATGACGGAGACAAACAGTTTTGTAAAAATGTTATGACTTACCGTAAAAATCAGCGCATCAAAGCCGTGCTTTTTGACATGGACGACACCCTCATTGACTGGTCGGAGTTTGAAGGGGATATTGCGGGTCTTGAATCGAATGGTTTGCACAATTTATACCGTTACTTTGTTGATTCAGGCCACTCCTTAATTCCCTTTCCAGAATTTCGGTTAGCGTATCGTGAAACGGCCGTTCATGCTTGGCAAGAAGCAAAAAAGAGTTGGGCGGGCGTCTCCTTTGTCAACATTCTGCAAACCTTGCTGGCTCAATGTGGTCTGGACATTGCCAACATTGATATGGATGCCGCCTTACGCGCCTACAAGTGGGGGCCGCTGCCCGGCGTAGAACTTTTTGCAGACACATTGCCCGTGCTGGGCAAGCTCAAAAGCGATGGCTACAAAATCGGGCTAATTACAAATGCCATGCAGCCGATGTGGATGCGCGACATTGAGCTACGCGCCTACGGCATTCTGGAATACCTGGATGCCCGACTTACCTCTGGCGATGTGGGCTTCATGAAGCCGCATCCGTTCATTTACTGGCGGGCTTTGGAACTGCTGGAGGTACAGCCAGAAGCGGCCGTTTTTGTGGGCGACCGCCCTGCCAACGACATTGCCGGGGCTAATGAAGCAGGCCTTACCAGCGTGCTCATGTCGCCCCCCCACCTGAACCGTGAACTTGGCAGCATACGGCCGAATTACACCATCTCTACCCTCTCAGAACTTCTACCCATCCTCACAGAATTGGAAAACAACCATGACTAAACCCGGAAGAAATGATCCCTGCCACTGCGGCAGCGGCCAGAAATACAAAAAATGCCACATGAAGGAAGACCGCGCCGCTGAAAAAGAGCGCGTTCAGGTGCAGCATGCCGCCAACTACATCCGGCGCGATCTGCTCACCTTTGCCCGCGACGAGCGCTTTGCTGAACTCTTTGCCCTGGGTTTGCCGCTTTATTGGAACGATTATTATGATGCCTCGAATGCCGAGCAGATGAGCCAACCAGAAGCCCTCCGCTTTTTTGATTGGTTCGTGTTTGATCACGCTCCGGCAGACGGCCGTCGCCTCATCGAACTATACGCCGAAGAGAAAATGGAAGATTTGTCCAGCCACCAGCAAGAAATTGCCGCCAACTGGGTAAATGCCGGGGCAGGTGGCCTGTACGAACTCACCGCATACGAAGGGCAAACATTATTTTTGCAAGATTACTTCACGGGTGAGGAATTTACCGTTTATGAAGGCGGCGGGCGCGGCAATGTGGAACTGGGTGATGCAATTATTACCCGGCTGGTGCCAGTGGCAGACCGCCTGGAACTCAGCACTACTGCCGCCTACCTGCCCGCTGCTGAAATCACCAACATCAAAGCGAAAATTGAGGCGGCTAAAGAAGCGTATCTAGCCGAACATTCAGAGGCCAGCCACACCGAATTTATGCGACAGCACAGCCACCTACTGGTTCACCATGCCCTGCAAGAAGCTAAAAATCAAGGTCGTCCGCCAGTTGCCCGCCTAGATGCCAACCGCACAGATGCCAAAATGCAAAAGGTTGCGCGGGGGATGGCTCGCTTCAAACGATGAGCAAGCAACTACTCATTCGCCCCCAAAAGACGCCGCTCAAAGGCATTATTTCTGTACCTGGTGATAAGTCAATTAGCCATCGCGCCGTCATGCTGGCTTCGCTGGCGGAGGGCACCAGCGTCATTCGTCGCTGGCTGCCAGCCGGTGACACGCTGGCCACGCTGCAAATCGCCCAGGATTTAGGCGTGCAGATTAACATTGACAAACGCTCAGACATCGCCTGGGATTTAACGATTGAAGGGCGCGGCTTGCACGGATGGCAAGCACCTCAGCCGCCGCTAGATTGTCGCAACGCGGGTACGGGAATGCGCCTGCTGGCGGGGCTGCTGGCTGGGCAATCATTTCCCTCGGTGCTGGACGGCACCGAGCAGCTACGCAAACGTCCCATGCGGCGCATTACCGACCCCCTCAGTGAGATGGGAGCTAAAATTTCGTCGGAAAACGGCCGTGCCCCCCTCACCATCTCCCCCAGCCAGCTACAGGGCATTGCGTACCGCATGAACGTCGCCAGCGCCCAGGTGAAAAGTGCCATCCTGCTGGCCGGGCTGTACGCCGCTGGCGAAACGCGCGTTTACCAACCCGGCCCCGCCCGTGACCATACAGAGCGGATGCTGCAAGCGATGGGCGTGCCAGTGCGTACCGAAGGCAGCTGGATTACTTTGCCAGAGTCACCAGAAGGTGGGTGGCGGTTACGGCCGTTAGACCTTACCGTCCCCGCCGACCCATCCTCTGCTGCCTTTCCGCTGGTAGCGGCCGCCATCGTGCCCCATTCCGAAATTACGATTGCCGGGGTGGGTCTGAATGAGACGCGCACCGGCATTTTGGACATGCTGCAAGCGATGGGTGCGGAGCTAACTGTACACAATGAACACGTTAGCGGCGGTGAGCAGTTGGGCGACCTCACCGTCTCTTTTAGCGAGCTGCACAGTGCCAACGTAAGCGGGAACACGGTGGTGCGCGGCATTGACGAGCTGCCCGTTTGGGCCATAGCCACCACGCAGGCTGCTGGCGTGAGCCAGGTGAGCGATGCCGCCGAGCTGCGCGTGAAGGAAGTGGATCGCATCTCCGTGCTGGCAGGCGAGCTGCAAAAACTGGGCGTTGAAATTGCGGAAAGTGCCGACGGCTTCTCGGTAGCGGGGCCGATGCGACTGTTTGGCGGCGAGGTAGATAGCCACGATGACCATCGGCTGGGCATGTCTCTGGCGGTGGCAGGCCTGGTAACGCATGGCCTGACGCTGGTTCACGACGCCGGCTGCATCGCCGACAGCTTCCCCGGCTTTGTGGAAATGATGCAGTCGCTGGGGGCGAATATGGCGTGGGTGGAACAGTAATCGGTGAACGGTAATGAGTAATCAGTTTTTTACCGATTACCGAATCACGGGTAGTTTACAGGTTGGTTACACTTTGTTCATGACGGGTTAAGAACGGCCGTTTACAATCTAGCTAATCTGTAAAATATAAACAACACAGACTTACCCTCTCCCCAACCCTCTCCCAGTCGGAGAGGGAGCGAGTTCTCTCCCCCAAAAGGGGAGGGCTAGGGAGGGGGAAAGAACAACCAAACCAAACCCGATGTTCAAATCTTTACGCAGCCGACTGCTGGTTTCCTACTCGCTTATTATCCTCGTGACCCTGTTTGTGGTTTCATTGGCGCTGCTGGCGTTGGGAGCGCAACCCCGCTTGCGCTTTCAGCCTGCTCTGCAGCGGCTAGACATTATCAGCCGCACCAGCCGCACTGAACTGATTCGCCTGCAGGCCGACAATGCCAGCCGAGATACCTTTTTGCAAGCACTGGCGGAAACGGCCGCATCCAACAACGTTCGCATCCTCATTGCCAATGCCGAAAACGCCCAAATCATCTTCGATACCGATCCCAGCCAAAGCTGGATCGGCGTGGCCATTGAGGGCGAAGAAATTCGACGTGACTATTTGCCCACAACAGACCCCAATACCATTGCTGTTCAATTTACCGCTCCAGAAGGCAATCCTTGGCTGCTCTACACCAGAGCCATTTCCAGCAGCGGCTTTGGGCGGCAGGTGGTGGTGTATGCCGTGCCAGAGCCGGGGCGGTTTTCCCTGCTGCGTGAGCTGGATTTTGGCTCTGCTTTTTTGCGGGCAGGGCTGGCTGGGCTGCTGGCTGCTGTGCTGCTGGCCTGGCTCATTGCTCGCTCGGTGGCACGGCCGTTGCAGCGAATGGCGGGGGCGGCCGAAGCGATCGCCCAAGGAGAATATGAGCAGCAGCTGCCCTTGGAAGGGCCAGAAGAGGTGGTTCGAGTGGCAGAGAGCTTCAACAGCATGTCATCACAGGTGGCAGCGACGCGGCAGGCACAGCGGGATTTTGTGGCCAATGTCTCGCATGATTTGAAAACGCCCGTCACGTCGATTCAGGGATGGAGCCAAGCACTTTTGGACGGAACGGCCGTTTCCCCCGAAGATCAATCCCAAGCAGCCAACATCATCTATGGCGAGGCGGAGCGTATGGGGCGGATGGTGGCGCAACTGCTGGATTTAGCCAAGATTGAGTCGGGGCAGCTTAAGTTGAATCGCACCTTGTTAAATTTGGCTGATGTGGCAACGGCCGTTCAACAAAATCTGCTCCCCCGCGCCCAGGCACACCGCATTCACCTAACCCTGGAAGTAGACCCCGCCCCGCCCATCTGGGGCGATTACGACCGATTGATGCAGGTGATGTCTAACCTGGTAGAGAATGGACTGAACCACACGCCGTCTGGCGGGCGAGTACATTTGGCGATACGGCCGTACGGCGACAAGGCGGTGGAGTTAACGGTGCAAGATACGGGCAAGGGAATGCCGCCAGCGCAGCTAGAGCGCATTTTTGAACGCTTTTACCAGGTAGATAAATCACGGGTGCGGGAAGGGGGGCGCACTAGCTCCGGCTTGGGGCTTTCGATTGTGCAGGAGCTGGTGTTGCTGCATAACGGCCGTATTTTCGCAAAAAGCAAAGAAGGCGAAGGTAGTTTATTTGTCGTTCGCCTGCCTATCCAGGCAAATACAGAACCTTCAACAATTCTCCAGAGGCAATAAAAAAGGGTGCTCGTAAATTGAGCACCCTTTGTATTTCACAAGCTAATTCCTAAACTTTAGTTCAGCGGACAACCCATTTCGTTCTGTTCTTCAAACAAATCCTTGGTGTCGTTAAATTCACCGCTAGCAAAGGCATCTTGAACCATGCTAATAACTTCGGCCGTGCTGTAGAGGTAATCTACGTCTGGATTGGTAGAGTTGAGCAGTGCTGCAACAGCATGACGAGCCAGTGCGTTCTCTTTGCCACCTTTCGCATCAGCACCTTCTAGCAGCGTACCGCCATAAGATACGCCAAATATCGCATCAAAGGAATCGCTAGGGCTGTAGCCAACCCAAGAATCAAAATGTTGATCCTGCTTCCAGTAGCCGGGGGTGCAACCATCACCGCCGCCTGGAGGTGGTGGGGGCGGCTCTTCACCGTAGTAATGACTTGGGTCACAGTCAGTGAGAATAACCTCGCCGTTGCGAATAACGTCTACGCAGCCGATGTTGGCATATTGACCAGCTTCAGCAATACCGTTTCCGGTACAAATCATTGTTTCACCTACTACTAGGCTGGTTTGGGGGCAGCTAACAGCCACACCCTGGTCGTCATAAACAACAAGGTTGTTCAAATCGAGGTTGCCAGTGTTGGTGACGATATACTCCCATAAAACGGGATCGCCAACCGGAATTACGGGGCCGGTCGGGTCGTCGGCATCTTCGCCATTGGTATGTTTTTCAATGTCGATGCCGGGGTTGGCGGCTGCGGGAGCCACATTCAGGGTTAAAAAGATGAAGGTGGCCAGTAGCAAAGTTGCTGCGGCCATTAAGCGAGAACGGGACAATGTAAGCATATTATGTGTTCCTCCTGCAGTCTTCTGCAATAAAATGGGTTGTCTAGGAAATTTGTACTAATCAGAATATAGTTTTCCACTTACGAAAACTATTACAAAAATATCTCATTGCAGAGGGTATCAAACGTTAAATTGGGAAAAGGCTATGCTTAATCGGCCATTTGTCGTAGCCGTTCTAAAAATTCACTGAGGATGATGGCCGTTGCTCCCCACACTTTATGGCCGCCGACGCTGTAGTAGGGCACGGTATAGGTTGCGCCGCGCACAGGGATGGGGCCAACCTCGCGGGTAGTGGGATTGAGCAGATGGCCGAGAGGCACTTCCAGAATTTCTGCTACTTCGCGCACTTCTGGCACAAAAGACGGCCGTTCCCCACCATTCACCCAGCCCACAAACGGATGCACTTCATAATCAGTCGGTGGAATGTAGATGCTGGTTAGCTCACCCAAAACGGCAAGTTGGCGGCTGGGCACCCCAATCTCCTCTTCTGTTTCACGCAGGGCGGCTTGCACGGCCGTTTCGCCAGGCTCTTGCCGCCCGCCAGGGAATGAAATTTGCCCGGCATGGGCATTCAAATCGTCGCGGCGGCGGGTGAGTACCAGGTAGGTTCTTTGTTGATGTGGGTAGAGCAGGAGCAGCACGCCGCCTACGCGTGGCTGGCCAGTTAAGTCTGGCGGGCGCTGGCGGTTGCGGTCGGTGGGCAGCATATGGTAATGGGCTGCGCGGGCATCGAAGTTGGGCAAGGAGAGGGCGCGTTGAATAACGGCCGTTGTCAGTTCCATTGTTAGCGTTCCAAACCGTAAACGCTACGCATCGGTGATGCGCCGGAAGGTATAGCCCACGCCCCGCTCAGAGGAGATGTAGCGCGGGCGTGACTTATCTTGTTTGTCTTCGATTTTGCGGCGCAGGCGGTGCATATGCACATGCAGCCGATCCTCGTAGGCAGGCTCCAACGGCCACAAGCGGCGCAAGATGAAGTCGGTATTTACCGTGTGGCCCGCACTCCGCATGAGGATGTAAAGCAGTTTGGTTTCCGTCGGCGTTAGGCTAACCGGTTTGTCGTTGACCAATGCTTGCCGGCTAGGAAAATCTATCACCAAGCGCTCATCCACGCGCGTGAGGGATTGCAGCTCATAGGCAAAGTCTCCCATCCGCTGCAAAACGCGCCGCACGCGTGCGGTCAGTTCGCCGGGGTTAAATGGCTTAATGATGTAATCTTCAGCATGTTCTTCCAGCCCTTCAACGACGGTGGATTCTTCGTTTACGGCCGTTAGCATAATCACGGGCAAATCGCTAAATTGATGGATCGAACGGCAAAACTCAAAGCCACTCATGCCGGGCGGCATGTGAATGTCTACGATGGCCAGGTGGGGCAAGCCATACTGGGTTATCACCGATAACGCTTCCTCGCCAGAACCAGCCGTCATCACCCTGTAGCCAGATTGTTCCAGCGCATGGCCCACAATCCGTAGGTTAAATGGATCGTCATCAACGGCAAGAATTCGGTAGTTGTTGATGTCTGAATCACTCATAAAAATGCCTCAATTATCAAATATTTGTCGAATAACGGCAGAAATTTCGGGTTGATTATAGGAATCTTCAGGCAATCCAACATGCTCTGCTTAACAATTTTGCAAAATTAGTACTAATGGTTGGGATGTTGGCAAGGATATTGTACTGAACTCAATCATCCTCCGGCAGAAATACGTACCCTTTGCGCCGTTTGGAAAAGATGTAGCGAATTCCACTCTTTTTGCGCTCAATTTTACTTCGTAGGCGATGCACGTATACGCGCAACCGATCTTCGTCGGCAAAATCATCTTCAGAAGGCCAGAGGCGGCGAAGGATAAATTCTGTAGCGACAACTTTCCCTTTTTGGCGCATGAGAATGTACAGTAGCTTGGCTTCGGTGGGGGTGAGATTGACTTCCTCGCCCTGCACAACGGCCGTTAACGTGGCAAAGTTCACGCTCAAATTCTCATCCACTTCTACAAACTGGGTCAGTGGATAGGCAAAGTAACCAATGGTACGCAAAACCCGGCGCACTCTAGCCAAAAGCTCTCCAGTTCTAACCGGCTTGGTCATATAATCTTCAGCAAAGCGGTCAATGGCTTCAACGATAGTGCTGCTTCCGTCAACGGCCGTTAGCATAATGATGGGCAAGTCTGAAAATTGCAGCACCCTCTCGCATAGTTCCAACCCGTCTATCCCCAGCGGCATGTTTATGTCGAAAATACCTAGGTGGGGCAGCCCCTCATTCTCCATAATTTCCAGCGCCCGCTCACCAGATTCGGCCGTCATCACCTGAAAACCCTGCAAGGCAAGGGTAACACGTACAATTTCCAGAATTGAGTGACTGTCATCCACTACCAAGATGCGGTACGATTCTGCGGGTAGGTCGTTCATAAGTTTGCCCAGTGGTTGGAATTTGGTAAAAAGGTATTGTATTGTAACAAACAGGCATTCTTAATTCCAGACGCTTGTTCAAAGTAAATCGCAGGAAAAATCGCATATGCTTCTCGTTTATTTGGGAATTGCTTGGTTTTTGGGGCTATGGTTGGGATCAATTCTGGCGCTTGATTGGCTGGTTTGGCTGTCGGTGGCAGGCGTAGGGGTGGTTGTGCTGGCACTGAGCGCAGCCAAAGGAGCCGTTTTCCTCCCCAGAAATCAATCCATCCGCTGGGGAGCCGCGTGTTTGGTCGTGTTGGCATTGGGGGCAATTCGGTATGGAACGGCCGTGCCTACCATAGACCAAAACCACATCGCGTTCTACAACGGCACGCGCAATGTCACCATCACCGGGCTGGTGGTAGATGAACCCAACGTGCGTGACCGCTTTGTGAATTTGCGCGTCGAAGTAGACAGCATTCAGGTTAGCGGCGGTGCCCAGTTACCCATGCAGGGCGTGGTGCAGGTGCAAACTTACCGCTTCCCTATCATCAACTACGGCAGTCGCCTGCGCGTAACTGGTATTCTGGAAATCCCACCCGAAGGCGAAACCTTCAGCTACCGCACTTACCTGGCACGGCAAGGCATCCACAGCCTCATGGCACTGCCCAATGTCACCGTCATTGCTGAAAATGCGGGCAATCCGCTGTACCAAGCCATTTTTGCTTTCAAAAGCCGCGCCCAGGCCACCATTGCCCAACTCATCCCAGAGCCGCAGGCTGCACTGCTCACTGGCATCTTGCTAGGCAACGACAACGGCCTGCCGCCCGACCTGGATGAAGCGTTCCGCATCACCGGAATGACACATATTATCGCCATCTCAGGCTAGATAATAACCCAAAATTAGGGCTTGCTCCGCTCCCAATCGGGGGTGGGGAATCGGTAACGTCATCATTATCAATTTCAAACGTCCCATTAAGCTCCCCTTCAATCGTAAATGTTTGAGAGTTAGAATCAACCCAAATCACATCAACAATTAGGGTCAATATTTTTCGTTTGAGATCAAAGGGAATCTCTATTGAAGATGAAGAACTATTGCGAACATCTTCGATTTTTCTTCTTAGCTTTTCAAGAGATTGCAGAGCGATTTGCTTTTGTTCTTCAATAGATAGAGCCTCCGTTATCTTCGCCTCTATCTTTGACCTTGCTATCACTAGATTATTGCGTCGAAACTTCAAGTCATTCATCTTTTCTTCAAATTCATCTAATGAATAAATATCGCGCTGATAAGCAGCTTCGTATTTTTCCTGTTCTTTGTCTAATTTGCCAGATTCTCGGTCTATGAAACTCAGCTGTTCCTCGTAACCCAACACAGCTTCTTCCTCTGTACGCTGTTCTAAACGGCGAATAATGGCGGAGGGGTCGTAAATAAGATTCTCAATTTCTTCCCATACTCGTTTCTCTAGGACATCTGCATACACAACAGGGGAGAGACAAGCAATTTTTAATCCTCGTGCCTTCTCTGAGTTTCGTGAATTGCACTTATAATAGCGAACACGGTTTTTTGAGCCGCCAATATCAGTGACAAAAGCATACCCATCACACAAAGCGCATTTAGTGAGTCCAGAAAGCAACCAGTTGCGTTTTTTAGAGTTCTTCATAGACCTTTTGGCATTGCGCTTCATAACCTGTTGGGCTTTGTCCCATTCCTCTGGGGTAACAATGGCTGGCACGGGAACGTGAATCCATTCCTCTTTCGGACGCTCCTTCATTCTTATTTTTGGCTTTCCATTTGGCCGATATTCCCCAGTGGGTACACCGTAATGACGGTTGGCGTAAAAGTCCCCTTTATAAACTGTTGATTTTACTAATTGGTGTAGTGTTCCTGCTGTCCAAAACTTTGTCTTAAAACGGGCAGGGATCCCCCATTGATTGAGAGCCTTCGCAATTTTGTATAAGGACAGTTCGTAATAGATAATCTTTTCATATACCCATCTCATTACTTTGGATTCTTCGGGATGAAATTCATATTGGCTTTCTTTCGTGAGGATATAGCCATAGCGGGGACGTTTGGCAGTTACCTTGCCCGACATTGCTTTATAAATATTGCCCATTCGCATACGTTCTTTAGCTTTCCGCATTTCTTCCTGAGCCATAAATCCACGAATGTAGCGTTCCAATGAGGAACCTGGGTCTATATAAAAGTGGGTTTGAATTTTGGCGCGGTAGAATTCTTCCAAGAGAAAACCCTGTTGCCAATCAGCATTGCGTGATAGTCGATCAATGTCTTCAAAAACAACATGATTTGCTTGACGATCGTTGCGGATGTTGTAACGCAAATTCAATAGGGCGGGGCGATGTTCAAAATCGAAGCCTGAGTAGCCATCATCAAAGTAAATGTTATCAAAGACAATCCGCAAATTGTTACGGATCGCCGCTGTGTGGATATTCTGTAATTGCCTTGTGAAGCTAGACCCCTCTTCGACTTGACGTTCCGAAGAAGCACGCAAATAAGCGTATGCGTCTTCACCTGCTGGATTTCCTAAATAACCATCTTGAGAAAGCGATTCAAACTCTACCCGTAAATCATTCATTACTTTTCTCCAATACAATACAAGCCAGCCTCAATGTATGAGGCTAGTAAAAACCGTTGGTTTCCTTTAGGTGTTTGGCAGTGGTCGAGGTCAAAGATAGAATCAGGTAATCAAGGAGAAAATTAGTTTGATAGACCTCAAAATCTACAGTGTAACATAGTGTAATATAATGTCACATAATGATACATCAGATGCAGATTTCAGGCAAGAATGGTTCACGGTTAATGAAGCCGCGAACTACCTTCGTGTCACGCGACAAACCATTTATAGATATATGGATAATGACTTACTGCCCTACTATGAACTCAAATCTGGTCGGGGAAGACGAATACGTCGCTCAGACCTAGAATCCTTGTTGGAACCGCCCCAAAAAAGAGATTAGCCCCTGCTCCAATTTAGGGAGCAGTCAGTTCTTCATTTTCTAAATTGTCAATGCCGTTTGGAACATTCGCTTTTGTTTGGCTCTGTTTGGGGCTTTTTTCGATACGATGCAATTCATACAAGTATTCAATAAAAAGATCCAAAGCAACATCTAGCTTGCTAACATCTTCTCGTGTTCTAGGAAAGTTGGGTAAGCTGAAAGATTCTGAAAGCATTGTGTTTACCTCTGTGACTTCTAGCCCTGTAAATAAGATAATCATAGAAAATAAAAAGCCATTTTAGAATGATGTATCTATGCAGAATAGATGCGAATTATGCGAATAATAGAGAGCAATGACTCAAGATTCATCTAGCAAAGTAACGGATCAGCAGTATAAAGATATGTTACAGGCGTTGAAGGATTTGGGAGATAGTAGCAAGCTAGCAGATTCTCCACTTATATCGAGCTGCTTAGTAGAAAATCACACTAAAGAAAATCCTCACATCTTTTCCTCAGAGGCTCTACGCAACGTTCTGACCGAATTGTTGAACTTGCTAGGGGTAGGTTCAAAAAACCATGCAAATCTACTCCACACTAGATTCTGGAAGGGCAAAGAATTAACAGAAATCTGGGATAGTGAAACCCATAATCCAAAAATGTTAGCTTACCGAACAATTCAGCTACATCAGCGGACGGGCATCCATAAACTAGCCGCATGGTTTCAAGAAAAAGAAACAGCCTGCCAGCAACATGCCTCGTCTTTAGATACAAGCAGCAAACGACGGAATGAGGAAATCGGAGCATCAGAGTTGGTTGAAAATGCCTCAGAATTTGTTTATACACAACCCACATTCTTGACTAAAATCATTGAGGATTTTCATCAAACTACTATTGGTCAAACGCCTGAATCATGGGGGGCTTATGGTGGTGCGAACATCACGCCTACCGTCCAGGCCATCGAAGAAAAGAGGCCGACAAAGCACGGCCTAAGTTTTCCCAGCATTGCCAATCAACAGGTCAACAAAGACCTAATTTACAAACCCGTTCAGGTATCCGCACCTTATGAGATCAAAACGCAGTTGACCTTTCAAAACGAACCCGCTGATCGGGCAGGCATTGTCATTGGCTGGCAAAATCGCAGCCAGCTCATTCGTATCCAGGCAAATTTGTATTGGAACCATCTTAGCTATTGGGAAAAAGTAAGCAATCTACCCATGCAACGCCATATGGTTCAGATTCCCGATGTTATTGAAGTTGGTACGCCGTATTGGTTGACCATGCAGGCTGATATTGATAAGAGCCAAAAACGCTTTGTTATCGTCTCTTGGGCCACAAGTGAACAAGATTTTGTGCCAATATTGGCAATTCAGAATGTGCAGCACCCCCTTACTGGCTACGTCGGCCTGTCTACCTCTGGCCCTAATCTACCCTATGTCCATTTCCATACCTTCCAGATCGCAACCTAAGCCGAGCGCGTAAAGCCCCATCTGGGGAGCCTGCGAGGTCATTGCCTCACAAATAATGCCGCACGCTCTGAGCCATTCATGCTACCATTTTTGTAAGTAGGTCTTGGAGCCAAACCCAATGAGTGGTTAATCAATCGAATAGCAGCAAAGCCCGAATCATTTTCGGTGTCTTCGGCTGCACCTGAAACCAAAAGGAGCGTGTGGAATGTGTCAATTAGGGCAAACCCCTATCCCGATTCTGTGTATTACCATGAGTGACCTGCAAGCCGCTGCTCAAACAAAACAGCAGCAGCTTTTGACAACCGAACAAATCGAGCAAGTCATTTACCGTCTGCGGCAAACGTTACAAAACAACCCTTTGTGGCAAGCGCAGCTAAAAAACTGCATTGAGGAAATCATATTGCAAAGTGCCTATGAGCGTTGGCTACAAACTGTAGGTGACAACCTCTGGACAAAGGCAAATATAGGCGTAGCGGATGTGACTGTGCCGATAGCAGATTTCTATGCCTTGTTTGTAAATGGAACCGAACCAGAACAGGCAGCAACGGCCGTCTTACAGGAGGTTTGCTGTGAGCAATCATAATAAACCACTGTTCCCGCTCGGTCATACCATTTTTACAATGGGGGCGTTAGACGCATTTATAAGAGCTGGACAGACGGCCGAACAGTTTTTGCAACGGCATCAGATGGGTGATTGGGGTGACATGGTAGAAGCGGATAAAGAGCAAAACAATCTTGCTGCAGAAGAAGGGCTACGGATTTTTTCAGCCTACAAGTTGGCTACCGGAGTCGAAATTTGGGTGATTACTGAATGGAATAGAAGTGCAACAACAATTTTGCTGCCGGAGGAATATTGACGAAAAAGGGGGCAGAGAATAGCCAAATATCAAATTTTGATGGCCTTCTCTGCCTTTTTTTGCAAGGTTTACTTACACCTTTAACCGACGCGGATTGGCCTGTTGGCAAGCACGCCGCCATTGGTACCGAATCTCTTTCTCCTCAATTCCCATATGGTGGCAAGCGACCTCAATTTCCGAAAATACGGCTTGGGGCGATTTGTAACCGCCGTTCACAATACCTGCAATTTTGAACAAGCTTTGCCAATATGGATTGCCTGGAACATAGATATTGGTTTCTGCAGGCAAGCTGCGTATTTTGTCTAGCTCTCTTTCTACTGCCGTTTTTGCCCAACGTTCTGGTCGATTAACATTATTCATTTCACCCTCCGTCTATGTTAGAAACTTATCCCAATTTCACTATACAGATCAGCTGCGTCATGTGGAACAACCCATTGCAAACATTGCTACCGCTCTTCTCGGTTTGCTATCATTTAAATAAGTCGTTTTATGAGCAGTCTAAGTCCGCTAAACAACACAGCCTTTCTCCAACAAATAATCATCGCCGTATTGGGCTGGTCATGGATTGAATATCTGGCCGTGGGTTTGAGGCTAGCACGAAAGCTGTGGCGTGGAATGGCCGACGAGGGTATGTATGAAGTGCTTGAATATGAAACGACGTTGGAATTAAAGAACAAGTTGGGAAACAAGGCCGTTTTCAGCAAACGCCAAAAGGTGAAGTATCTGCAAAATAATATTATTGCCTATCAAGATCAGGCATGGGGTGACGGGGAAATATTGCTGGATTACAGCTGTTCTCCAGGCATCGAGGCTGACCGTTACCGACCCGACCAAAAAACCTATATCCTAATCTCTCTGCGTGAGGAGAAACAAAAAGGGGATATGGATGAGTTTCATATTGAGTGGGGCATCAAGGATGGATTCCTACGCAGTGATGAGCAATGGGGTGCCACAATCAGCCACCGAACTCATTTTTTGAAATCACAAATCATTTTCCCGAAATCTCGTCCACCTATTCAGGCTTGGGCAGTTGAGCAACTGTCGAACAAGAAGCATCTGCTAGACCAAAACACAACGCAACTTCCTGACGGCCGTTGGCTAGTTCAGTGGGAAACGAAAAGGCCACGATTGCACGAAAACTACATTATCAAGTGGGAATGGTAATGAAAAAACGACAGACCCGCGCCGTCTGCCGTTTCTCTGAACTACCTAACTTCTATGTGCCAGAACCACCAGACATGCGTGACGCTCCTTTTGCAATTGCAGTAAACAAATGCGGCCGCAATCAGTAAACGATAAAGCTGACTATGGAATTGGGTAAAGAAGTTGGGCTGAATTATAAGCGATACCGCCAAGATTAGCCAATATTATCAGATTTAGGCGGGGTCTTGGGTTTTGGCCCCGGCCGAATGTCGCGGGCAAGATATTCTCTGACTACCTCTTCTGTCGTGTACCAATTTCGTCCTGGCTTTATGCCCCAAATCTCGCCACTGCTTACCAATAATCGCAGATGACTTGGGGACAGCCCGCTTAGTTCAGCAGCCTCTCTCAAAGGGATAAGTGCGTTCAGCTTTGGCTGATCGTCATTTCCCTCATTTTTGCTGCTTCCCATGAGGCGATCAGAGATTCAAAATGTAAATCTTGTTAATTTCTACCTCCATTGATGTTTGAGAGATTATATAAGGCAAATAGGGGACATGCTATAATCTATTCACTATGTCGTTCGCGCCAAACAAAAACCGAATACCCACCGTACATTTTCTTGAAGCTCAAGAGAGGCTAGGGGAATTGGTAGAACTTAGCCAAACGCAAGGACAGCCTTTTCGTATCGTCAATGAAAATAAGCCTGTTGCTTGGCTGATTAGTCCCCAACATATGTATGAACTCAATCTAATGATTAGCCTCATTTTGCAAAAGGATGCTGGGCTTGCTGATACATTGGCGATTTTGGCGAATGATGAAATTCAGCAGCAGCTAGAAGAAAGCACCACTGACATTGAGGCAGGAAAAGGGACACCATTAGAAAGTCTCCTTGAATAATATGGCAAGGGGACAAACCTATGAAATTATCATATCCCCACGCGCTAGAAAGCGATTTAAGAAGCTCCCAAAAGATTCACAAAAGAAAATATATTCGTCCTTACAAGCCTTGAAGGAGGAACCTCTTACAGGGTATCCGCTTGAGAAACCGTTTACCCAATACCGCTCCCTAAAAGTCAAAGCAAATCGCGTTGAATACAGAATCATTCATCAAGTGAAAGCAACATCTGGTGAGGTGTGGATCAACTTGATTGAGCCAAGAGAAGAGGTTTACAAGAAGCTAAAAAACCTACTAAGACAGTAACTTAACCTTTTTAGCCACCGTGCCAAATTCCGAGAAAGCACGCACAAACTTCGCCTCACTCGCCCCCATATAGACAAAAGCATTGCTGTGGGTTGGTTGTTCTGCGGTAGCGGCGTCTCTGTAAAACTTGATGCGATGGTCGGTAAAGCAAATGGGGAACGCCCAAAGGGGTGAAAACCATTTATTGCTCGGCACGGCATTGACCAGCAAGATAGCCTGTTCAACCTTTCCACTTTGATATTGCTTGATGAGGTAATCACTCCACTTGGCCTGGTTACTCACCCCCTTCTCTGCGCCATAGGGCGGATTCAGAAAAACACGCCCCCACCATTGACGGCTCAAGCCATCATCGACGATAGAAAAATAAGTGGCTGCCCTAACAACTTTATTCGCAATTTCATTGCTGGCTGGGTCTAAATCTATACCCCTCATGACCTCACGAACGGCCGCTATATATTGGGGCGGTGTGTACCATTCATTCGAGGTGCTTAATACGACTGCACAATGGAAACGGCTTGCCCATAGGTGATTTTCTCGCCATCATTGGCACGGTCCACTGCCTCGATTCGGGCTTCATTAGGCGTGCTAGGTGCAGCTAATAGATACAGTGCAGACGGAGCTAGGTGTAAATCCGCAAAATTTGTGGTTTTGAATGCTTTGGCCACCCGCATGAAGTTGAGGGCTGTAGTTTCTGTCCAATCAAATTCGGAGCGTAACCATTTGCCGAAAGCTCCATGTGGTAGACAGGTTTTGACTTCTATCAGCTTTAAGCCAATGATGACAATATCCTCGGCCGACCGCTTCATGAGCTGACGGATTTCTTGTGTACGCTTCAGAATAAAGCTTTGTCCATTGTTTTCTAGCTGGTTGTAATCAAAGGTGGCTTCTAGCTGCATACGCGACTGGCTAAGCTATTTCCCACCAAGAAAACAGCTCAACATCATTCTACACTTTTGGGAAAGTAGAGGGAGATTCTAAGTGAGGCTTGGCCACTAAATGTGGCCACTTCTTTTAAGCGGCAAAAGAACCAAAGCCGATGCTACGCATCAAGATTCTGACGAATTACTTGATTGTTGCTGATAGCACCTTTAGAAAGCAAAACGAACGGAGCATCTGGCCAGAGGCGGAGCGTGCACTTAGCCTGGCGAGTGCGCGGATGCCGAACGCACGCATGGAGTTCTGAGCATAGCGAAGAATGCGGAATGCGCTGTGTTGGGCAGGAGCGAAATAACGAGCCAAATAGGGCTATGTGTACAGCGAAGATGGCGGGTCAGGATGCGGAGTGGGGTCGGATGGAAACGGCCGTTCATCATAAGGCTAAAAATGTGTAGTAGGCAAGACTATGTAGATATTACTTCTCTTTAGAGGCCGCTGCGCCTCCCCCGTTTGGGGTTTAAGAGATGAACAGGGGTATCTTTGCTTATCATGGACAATCTTGGGTTGAGCCAGTAAACAACCACTTTATTGTCTCCTTTCTCTTTGAATTCATCATCAGACAGATAGTTTTGAGGCGGGTTACCTACATCAATTAGCCGACCCTGTTTTCGTAGCTGCCGCAGTCGTCGCCGTAAACTCACGAGGTGCTTGTAACCAAAGTATCGTGCTGCTGATTCGATTGTCATCCATTGATTTTCTTGCATATATTTAGTTGACATAATTATATCAAAATGCAATAATGTTTTCACATAGAAACATTATGTAAATTATTTAATCTTGTGACTTTTTTATCACGAGAAAAGGAGGATAAATGAGTTTCAATTGCTTCACTATGTTGACAATAAAAGGGGACCCAACATCTTTAAAAGAGTTTAAGGTAAAAGCCCAAGGACAAGATACCAACCTATCCCTTGTTAAATTACATGACAAGCCCAAGCATCTGGACACAGAATGGTGGCTAGAGAAACAATTCGGTCTAACCCATGAACTTTTCACTGTTGAAGAGGAACATACAGAGAAAGAGTTAAATTACGGGTTCGAGACCTATGATGAACCGCCATTTACATGGTTGAAAGAGATATCAAAAGCATATCCTCATTTGGAGTTTGCCATTCGCTACTATGATGACAATGAGGATGAAGACAACGAAGAGGACAGAGTTTGCGAGGTTCAAGCAAGAAACGGAGTTTTAGGTCAGCCTATTGAGGTTGATATAAATAAAGATAACGAACCTAGAAATTAGCCAATTCCGTACCTTTGCAGAGCAAAATGAACGGAGCATCTGGCCAGAGGCGGAGCGTACAATTAGCCCGGCGAGTGCGCGGATGCCGGACGCACGCATGACGTTCTGGGTGTAGCGAAGAAAGCGGAATGCGCTGTGTCGGGTAGGAGCGGGGACACGAGCCAAATAGGGCTATGTGTGCAGCGGAGATGGAGGTACAGGATGCGGAGTGGGGTTGGATGAAAACTGCCGTTTTCCTCGTTGAAAAATGTTGTGCGGCATGATTTAATGCACTTATGGCATTAACAAAAGAAGATTTACAGGCGATACAAAATTTGCTTGGCGACTTAGAAAACAGGATTGATGAAAAGTTTGAAGCTCATCGAGATTGGGTGGGGTTTGAATTAGACAAACGAATTAAGCCACTTGAAGAAAAAATATCCCATCTACCAACGAAAGCAGAATATTTCGACAGTATGGATGCCCTTATGAAAGAAATTCAAGAGTACCGTATGGAGCGGGTAACATTGGGTAGCCAAGTAAAACGATTAGAAAAACGTGTGGAAACGGTTGAAGCGAAAGTCGGAATCAAAAACAGCTAACAGGCACTTCATAATAAGCAAACCCACACTTAAATCTTCGGCAACCTCCCCCTTTGGCTCAAGTAGGCATAGAGCGTCGATTTAGAAATATTCATCATTTCACAAATAGCCTTAATGGGATACTTCTTACCGCCATTGGCATCATTTTCATCATACAGTTGGTAAAGTCGCTGGACTTTTTCACGGTCCAGACTTTTTGGCCGCCCCCCTTTTTTACCGCGTGCCCTTGCTGCCGTTAATCCTGCCTTAGTTCGTTCACGAATCAAGTTTCTCTCAAATTCTGCCAATGCCCCGAAGATATGAAAAATCAGCTTGCCCCCACTGGTCGTTGTGTTGATGGATTCTTGTAAGCTCTGAAATCCAATTGAACGATTTTCAAGCAGGGACATCATTTCGATGAGATTTTTTAGTGAACGGCCGAGACGATCCAATCGCCAAACAACTAAGGTGTCCTCACCATCCCGCAGGTAAGTTAATGCTTCCTGCAATCCAGGGCGAGCAGATTTTGCCCCGCTCATTTTGTCAGAAAATATTTTTTTGCAGCCAACTTTTTTGAGAGCATCTTCTTGAAGGGCTAAATTTTGGTCGTCCGTCGAAACGCGAGCATAGCCAATAAGCATGATGAAATTGTAACGTGCGGAAACTCATTATTTCAAGCACTTTTTAGACGATGATTTCTGGAATGAGTTACTGGACTGGTTAAACTAGATTTGGGGGAATTTTGAATCAGAAGATTAAGGAGTCCGAAAAACGGGGATTTTTAGTCATCGGTTATGATACATGTGTATTCTGAAATGAATTATTTGTAAATCATACAAAGAAAACGTCCATGCTATCATCGGCTGAGTTTTCCTAAACGTTTACAATCTTCACAACGGGCTAACCTTACAAAGGCAAGGTTAAGGTTAAGAAGAAAAGATATAATTGTTTAACACTTTCTTTCATCTTAAATAAAATGAAATTATTATTGTAATTTCAACATATTTATGTCCAATCGTAAGGGGAAATTATCATGCCGTTTGAAACTTGGTTAAATAGTTTATCACAACCGACAAGAGAAATTCTTTTAGGTGCTGCGGGGGATTATTTAGGTGGAATAGCGAGCGAAATAACATTTCGGTTATTGGGAAATGCAAACTATCATATTCGTAAACGATTCAAAACAGAGCCGATGCAAGCTGCATTAAATTGTGCTATGTCTCAAGCCTTATATAAATCCATTAATTTACTAACAGAAGAAGATGAATTGATCATTCATTATATTGATATTTTGGGCGAATGGATGAAGCAAGAGGTAGTTTCTGGTGAGTTGGCTCAATTAATAGATCCTAGATCAAGCTACCAATTAGATTTGACTAGATTAGAACGAACATTTCGACTACTAGATTATGCTCCAGAGTATCTTGATATTGATTTTTTTGATTTTGTGTATCATTTTGCACACTATTTTCAATTGGCATGTGATGAACAAAAAGAGTTAAGAGAAATAGTTAATATTCGTCTTGTACGAGTAATCACATCACAGTTAGAAGAAATTACTCGGCTAGACAGTAGAACTGCGGTCGCGTCTGAACGTACTGCCTTGGCAACAGAAAGCATAGCGAGTGCACTTGTACCATCAAACCAGCAAACAAAATTTACACTCCCAAATCTTAAACATAACCTGCCACAAAGAGTATATAATTATTTTGTTGGACGAAAAGGAGAAATTGATCAGTTATTTACATTACTTTCCCCAAACCATCAAGCATGGGTTATTGTAATAGATGGAATTGGAGGTATTGGAAAAACAGCTATAGCATTGGAAGCTGCTTATTATTATTTCGAACATGTGAATGAAATATCGCCTTCTGAAAGATTTGAAGCCATTATTTGGGTATCAGCTCAAAACACAGTTCTTACAGGAGAGGGGATAGTTTCTCGCGTTCAGGTTATCAGATCCTTAGATGACATTTATACAACTATATCTGTAGTTTTAGGCCATGAAGAAATTTTTAATAGAGCTTCAAGTGAAGAACGCCATGAATTGGTGCGGCGGTTCCTAACTGATCAAAGAACTCTTTTGATAATTGATAATTTGGAAAGTATAGATAATAGTAATATTCTCAATTTTTTGCAGGAATTACCAAAACCTACTAAATGTATTGTCACAACTCGACACCGCATTAACGTTGCTTTACCTCTTAGATTAGCTCCCATGGATGAGCAAGATGCCAAATCTTTAATTCTCAGAGAGTGTGAAGAAAGAAAAATTAGACTTGAAGATCAAGAAGTGGACCAGATTTATCAGCGAACTGAAGGAGTTCCCCTTGCAATGGTCTGGAGCATTTCACAAATTGCCCATAATGATGATGTAGCTGCAGTTTTAAGACAGGTAAGACAGCCTTCTGGAGATGTACTGCACTACATACTAAAGGACACATTTACTCTAGTTGAAAACAAACCTGCGAACACACTACTCCTAGCAATTGCCCTTTTCCCTCAACATGCTACAAGGGAAGCTTTGAAAAATGTTACTGGTATGTCTATCTCCATTCGCGATAACGGATTGGAAGAACTGGAAAAACTGTCTTTGATTAATAACTCGAAAGGCAGATTCAGTATGCTGTCCATTACTAGAAGTTTTGTAACACATTTGTTAAATGAAGAGACTATTGTTGATATACAAAAGAGAATTTTAGAATATTACCAAGATATGATCGCAAAAGGCAATCCAGAGCTTCTCACTTTAGAAAGGCAAAACATAGTAGGCATAATAACTGTAGAACCAGCAGGGGATTCCATATCTTTAAGCAAATTAATAATAGAGGTCATCAAGCAATTCATAGGATATCTCCTAAATTTTGGTTTCTGGGATGATGTATTAAAATGTAGTGCAGCAGGTGGAAGACTCGCCAATGAACTCGGTGATTCTATTCAACATATAGATTTCATACTGGATCATGAAGAGTTTATCCATTACTTACGCAATGATTTCGATAAAGCTGAAAAAGTTACAAAGGAAGCATTAAACCTATCATTGAGTATTGGTTATTCTAATGGAAAAGCTAAAGCACTCAGAAATTTGGGAGTTTTGTCCAGAAGACGTGGAGATGTGCCTCAAGCCAAAACGTATCTTTTAGAGGCTCAAGATAGCGTCGATGGAGTGGGGGAGTTATATCGACAAATATCTGGCACTCTGGCATCTGTCTATCGTCGATTAGGCGAGTTTGAAACCGCTAAAGAAATATTAGAAAAGGAAATTGAAGTTTGTCGTCATAACAAAGAAGATGAAAGAGACAGGTTATCTATAGCCCTTGGAAGATATGGAACGTGCCTTTTAGAATCTGGACAACCACAAGATGCAATTCAATATTTTGAAGAGAGTAAGTTAGTTGACATAGAGTTAGGTAGAAATTCAAGCATTGGTTTTAATTTCTTTAAGCTTGCCAAGTGCTATAATCTATTAGGGAAACAAAATATAGCGAAGAAAAATGCTCAACAAGCGTTAGATGTTTTTGTTGCGATCGGCGACCAGCACAATATGCAAAAAACGCATTCTTTTCTAAAATATATCGAGGGCGAAGTTTCTGATCTTGTGGAGTAGACTATGATAGATACATGGGAAAATATTATTGAACAATTAAATAAGACAAAAAATGCCTTAGTGTGCTGTCATTATCAGGTCGATGGTGACGCCTACAATTCTTCAGTTGCTGCAGGAATGTTTTTAAGAGGCAAAGGAATAAATTTTAAAATTGGTTGTCAAGATCGTTTAACAACAGTGATCCGTAACTTAAATAGAGAGTTCAAGTTTGAGCAATTTAATGCGAGAGTTGAGACCGTTTGTGATTATGATATTCTCATCATCCTTGACACCGCCATAGTTGACCAACTAGGCGAGTTAGAAAAGGTTTACCACGAAGCACTCTCTAATAACATTCCTATAATCAATATTGATCACCATGAAATAAACCCACTTTTCGGCAATTATAATATTGTACTACCCGAAGCCGCAGCAACCTGCGAGATTCTATTCGAATTATTTGATAATACTTTGGAAATCGAACCAGATCTAGCCCAAATACTTCTCAAAGGAATAATTGAAGACACAGATGGTCTGCGAACTAGCAATGTCACACCCAAGACTTTGCGAACAGTGGCATCCCTTATGGAATGTGGAGCAGATCAATTTGCTCTGACAAAAAAGACAAAGAGCTTAAATTATTTTCAGGCGGTTGCTTGGGGAAAAATTCTAAGCAAAATAAAAACAACAGGAAAAAACCGAAATATTGGTTATGCAGTAGCTGATGCATCAATTGTTGGGCCAGACGCAAAGTATGAAAGCAACCTTGTAGGAGTAGCAAACTTTATTCGTGACCGTCTACAGGGAATTGAGGTTGTAGCAATATTTGTTGAAAGGGGAGATGAAGTTAAAGTGAGTTTTAGATCAAAGCCGAGTGTTGATGTGGGAGCTATTGCTGCACAATTCGGTGGTGGGGGACACTCGACAGCAGCTGGATGTGAGTTTTCTAATTCTTCAATCGCAGAAGTTAGAAACTTGATTTTACAAGCTATAGAGCTGGAGTTAGAGAGATAGTGTACAAAAGCCACTTATAAACATGTTGTAACAATACTGTATGAAAGGCTTCCCAAATAGTTGTTTAAAAATATGCTTAGGCTACATATGAATGAGCAAATCCCCTCATACATAAAACAATTCTAATTTAAATGTTGATCCAATGAGAATGGGTCTGCCCATATGGACAGACCCAAACGTATGGAGGTACATATTAACCTTCTGGCTTGACTAACCAAAAGAGTAATATCAAGTTATTAACGGCTTCCCGCTACCCTACTCTATCAATCCGCTGTTCATTGGCAGGCTGCCAGCCCATCATGTATGGAACTGAGGTGTCGTAAAATCGTTTTTCTTCCAAATATGCCAGCAACTGCCCCTTTTGTCTGCGCTTCACCACAAACTCATCTGCTGCATAATCAGCCGCCCTAAAATACTTTGCCCAAAACCAAGAGGTTAGCCAAACCCCTAGCCCACCGCCAGTAATAGAAAACAGAAAGAAAATGAGCTGGTTTAGCATGTTGTAAAAAATATCAGCAGGCGACAGCTTGTATTCGTCTCCCTTGCTGTTTGGCTTGCTTGTAGAAAAATCCCTCACATTGCGAATGAAAACGTAAAAGAGAGGAAATATGAACCTTCTAAGGGCTAATATTGTCGCCCCATCCCCATGCTGTAGATGTCCCATCTCATGAGTAACACTGGCTTGAAAATGACGTGACCCAATGGCACCAGACGACACATAAAGCGTTGTGCCAATCAGATAAGAATACTCTAGGGGCGAATCCACCACATAAATACCAGAAAATCCCTTAAGCTTCGTCTTGCCCGAAGATTTCACTGCCCGTTTTACAACCACCATTATCTTTTTCTGTTCTCGTTGACTAGGCTCTCTAGCTCCAAGAGAAAAGCGGGTCAACGTGTGACCAGAGCCAAAACCCAAGTAAGCCAAAATAGACAATACGATTGGGCCATACCCTACAATCATCCCGATAAGCCAAATCAGAAACAGAACGGCTGTAAATATACGCTGCCAATCATAGGATGGCACAAAAAGTAGCCCTGCTATTAGTAAACTCACTGGCACCAAAACAAACAGACCGTAAAGCGTCAATCTGGCAATTGCAGAAATGAAAAACTCAATCAGTAGCGTTGCAATGTATAGTTCATTAGGTTTCTTTGGTGTTGTCATTTGCATCCTCCAAAACAATATCTCGTTGCTATTCCAATACAGTTCTTGCCTTGTTCACGTTTTCACGGTTTTTCTCAATTCAACGGCCGTGGTCGCTTTCGTGTTTTGCTGCGAGCATATTTCTTGACTGGTTTTTGCTGTCGTCTTTCCTCTGCCTGTGGCTCTATCTGCACGACTTCGGGAATCTGACGTATTTGGATTTTTGCCGCATGGCGTTGTCGAATCAGAAAGGCTTGCCCTGGCTGTAGTTTGGCGGCTTCGTTCATATCAATCTTGAACGCATGTTGAATCCTGACATTGCCCATTCCAGTTGTATCCCCTTCATAAAGCTGAGCACTCGATTCAGGCTGATAGATGGTGCCTGCGAGTAGTGCCACATCTTCGGGAAAGTCAGTTGCCATCAATAGTTTTGTTCTGGTGTTGGCTAAGATTAACTTTTTGGTCTTTTCGTCATTGAGGCTAGCAACATCTTGGGTTGCCAGGATGACAGCCAATTTGGAACTTCTAGCTAAACTCAACAATGCGGTAATGTTTTTGTTGCTAAACTGGCCAAACTCATCAATGATCAGAACCGACGGATGGGTTTGCCTTTTGCCAATGAAATCCTTCAAATCCTCAACGAGAAAGTCTAAGAATCGTTGGGCTGTATCCCCGACACTTTGCACGCGCATTGAAAAAATGGCGCAACGTGTTTCCTCTAAGGCAAAGCCATCTTCACCAACACAAGGCATAAACTCTCTTGCCATTGGCCGTATTCGGTGAACCAATCCTTGTATATGACTGCGTTCCAATCTCTCAATGGCCTCAAGTTCAGATTCATTGTCTTTGAAAGCGTCACTCAACCATTTCTTAGAGATTCTGCTTAACACCTGTTCAAAGTTTCTCGGCGCGCCAATTGGTGCATAGCAAATGAGCTGCAATAAATCGCGATTCAAATCTGCAAACCATTGGGCGTTTCCTTCGACCTCTGTGGTGCCAATTAAGGCACAAAGCCGATTGTAAATATCTGTTGGATGGCCTTTGAATCCGTTATAGGTCGCCCCAAATTTGTCAAACCCTAACTTAAAAACAGGGGCAATTCCCCGATTGTGATGGTAGGCTAACGAGCGAATATCATTTGCCAACTGTTCATCCCCTTTGCCATCAACCAGATAAATATTTCGGTTTGTTGCTTGCAAAATCTCGTAGACCAACCGTTTTATCGTTTCGCTTTTTCCTGCACCAGTTGTGCCTAAGACAAAGAGATGCTGGTCTAAAACGCCTTCGTTGATGGTTAGCCAACCTTCTTTTTCGCCTATGCCAAGATGGTCTGGAAAGTAATCACCCACTTCAATTGCTCCTAGACGTAGCTCTGCCTTAGAACTCTTTATCTCGGTGCGTTTTTTTGTTTTCTTGGCTAACAGAACCCGTTGGGCTTCTTGTAACCGTTCCCATTCGGCAAGCTGTTCTTGCTGAGATTTAGGCTTTAAGAATCGAGAAAACATCACAACTCCAGGAATCAAAAGCGTAACAAGTGGAAAAGCAGGGATTGAAAACCACCACAATCTGGGCGGAATAAGCCAAAACGAGAGCCCATGTTGATAGAAAATAAATGTGACAGTGTAGAGCAGTATTGAAACAATACTGAGGCTAGCAATCAGCCATTTACTTGGCTTGAATTTATTGAATAGGAAGGCAACAGTTAGAGTAAATATGCCCAAGTACGCAACTAACAGAAGAAGGGCTATACCAGTGAATAAAAGCCACTCTAATTCTTTCTCATGGTTTCTGTTCTGATAAGACGGAATACTCACTGTCTTTGATGATAGAGGACAGTCGGTAGAGAATAAATATCTCCTCGTGGTTTGATACTTTTTCTATGGCTTTTTTGACGGCCCCATAACAATCTTCAGAGGCAAAGTACCAAATGGTGTCATAATCTCGTTTCAGTTCGCGCACGATGTTGTTCAGTCGAATTTTGCGCTTTTGTGTTAGCTCTACTTCAATGCCGACCACATGACCATCACTGTACTCTAGCTCGCCATCTACCAAATGCTTTTTCTTGGCGAGCTTACGCAGAGCGTTTGCTTCACGCTCCCCGATCCAGCGGGCCGACTCCCCTACTCTGCCTTCAATGTGAAGCCTCACGCTGTTTACAGTATGGATATGAGCCAGACGGGAAATTGCTGGTGTGTGAAATGGAACATCTAGCCCGACGGCTTTTAACCCTTTGGCTGTCAACCATAACCACATCGGCTGCCTAAAAAATATCTTTCGCCGAATGACGTAACCTGCTTTGACCCAGCGTGTAGATAATCGGTGAGCGGCTTTGTAGCTCAAGCCACCAGCTAAAGTTTGTAGATGGTCAAAACGAATAGCGTATTGTTCCCCCATCCAGAGGAAAATGTTAATGTCCCGATTGGTCAAAATAACGGTGCCAAAATCGCTGCGTCGCTTCATGTTTTGTGTTACATCTAGTTGGGGGCTAACTTGCACCTTTTCATCATAGCCCGAATCTAACCCGCAAATCAACCAACTACATTGTTTCTTATTTTGGTGAACAGTTTACTAAAAGGCTTTCGGCAGCGGAATGAAATATTGATGCAAATTCTATGCAGGTTGGATGCAAAAGCATCATAAGAAATGGCCTTGTATCCAAAATACTCAAAAATGGGCAACATCAATATGTTGCCCCAGCCATGCGACACGTTCCGTGTCGCATTACAACAGCAATCCAAATAGGCAAAAAAATGAGCCCCGCCGTAGCGGGGCTAAACACCTATGACTTGATTGACCGCACCACAGATGTTATAAGGAATACAAGCGACGTTTCGACAACGTTCTCAAAGCCTTGTATCCCCTCAGATATGAGGCTTTCTAATATCTTCATTTTCATCACCCCCTTCAAGTGAACTATTTACTGAACCCATCAATAAAATGCCAAGTCAAGATGCAGGGCAACAGCACTGCATTCATCTTGGTCTTGACGGCATGGTAAAATCTCGTAGACGAATAGTTCACTAGCTTCTCCCCCTTCTCTCTCATTTTTGCCTATTTGGATTTCCTTTTAAAACAATGGGTTGTTGGAGCCTCGCTATCTTTTATCCAATCCAAAACATGCTTACTCAGACCCACTTTTCCTAACCCCCTAACCAATCCCTCCATACCATTTACCTTCCTTACTCTCATCACTCCATTCTTCTTTTCTTTCATCTATCTTCTTCTACTCTCCCACCTCTACTACCCTCCTCACTCTCACTACCGTACCCACCACCTACCACCACACTCTACCTACCCCTTCCTCCCTTCTCTTCTCTCTCTACTCCCTACTCCTACAACTTTCACACACCACCCCCTCCCGCCTACCCACACACCTTCCTGACCACTGTCCCATAGTAAAGCGGTGGGGGAGTGGTCAGGAAGATTAAGTGTGTGCGGTTGGCGGGCTTTTAGGAGTGGTGAAGGGGAAAACGGCCGTTATTTGTTCGGAGCGATGTAGATACAAACCTACAGAGCTTCTACATTGTTTCTTTGGGGATATTCTACAAAATAGATTCTTTGAATCCTCGATGCGCCAGCATCGGCTTTGGTTCTTTTGCCGTCTAAAAGAACATTGCAACTATGCTAAATTTTGACTCATGGCTGCGAAGTTATCCACAATCTGCTTGATTTCGCCGCCGATTTATGGAGAATAGAATCTACAAAATGTTCTTTAATTTGCCTGCGGCAAATTCGATAATTTAAAAAATTTGTGCCAAAATTCGTTAAACTTCGAACATTTTTCACAGCATCTTGGAGCTTCCGAGGTGCTTTTTTCTTGCTCCAGTTCTTCTTTTTCTCAAACGACACTGTCTGCTGCCTCTTTCGTTCGGATTTCTCCTGGGTCATGTTTAAGACTTTCGTCCCTGCTCAATGGCAGGTGATGACATCCCTACTTCAGCAGCAGATAGCCCAGGATGAATTATGGTTGGATTGCTATTCATCACGAATTATCTATTGCTGAAACATTCTGAAATTTATCTTAGCCAGGCGAAAAAGTCGTTGTCAAATTTGTCCGTTCGTGCCTTCGTTCGGTCGTTGGTTGGTTCGTTCGAACGTTCGTTTTTTACTCTGGAAGATTTTTCAAGTAGCTGTCTATGGCTTCCTGCACCATTGTGCCTAATTTCGGTTTGCGCTTGCCTTGCTGCACGGCTTTGAGTTGGAGGGTATGCAACGCTTGTAGCTGGTCTTCATAGATGTCAAAGGTGTGGCGCACTTTGCGGCGAGCAAGTTGTTCACTGTTGTTTTTCTCAATTTGTTCGGTCGTTCGGTCGTTGGTTGGTTCGTTCGAACGTTCGAACGTTCGTTTTTCTGTTTTGTGTTGTGTTTTGAAAAATGAGGAGCCTTGCTTGAGTTCGTTTAGGATTGCTTTTTCATTGAGGTCTTTGGTCATGATTAATCAGTTCCCGAATTAAACTTTGATACGCCATTGCGCCTTTGGATTTAGGGGCATAGGCAAAGATGTCCATCTTTTTGAAATGGGCATCTCTAAGGTCTGTGTTTCGCGGAATGACGGTGTTAAACACGTCATTGGTATAGGTTTGCCGCAGCACTTTTAGGCTGGTTCGGCTGTTGACGGTTGTATCACTCATCGTGAATAGGTAGCCTGCTAACTGTAAATTTGGATTGAAAATTTCAATCACTTCTGCAATTGTCTTGCTGATTTGCACAATGGAGTCCAGTTCGAAGTAGCCAGGAGAAACGACTATTAAAACCTTGTCGCTGGCGGTGAAAGCATTAACTGTTAGCCAGCCCAGAGCAGGTGGGCAATCTATAAAGACATAGTCATAGTGGCCTTTGACCTTTTCAAGCCCGTTATTCAGTCGCGCTTCACGGTGGTCTTTGGCCGTGGTTAGCTCCACATCTGTATTTGAGAGCAAGATGTGTGAGGGGACAATATCGACATTGGGGATTGTCGTTGGATGTATGGGCAGCGGCTTGCGCTCTAAGATGGTATTGTAGACGGTTTGTTCGCTTCTGAGATCAATGTAGTGGGGAAGTAATACTTTTGAGGAGTTGGCCTGTGAATCTACATCAATGATTAAGACTTTCTTGCCGATTCTACCGAGTCCAGCAGCTAATGATATTGAGGTTGTGCTTTTGCCTGTGCCACCTTTTTGTGAGGCAATTGATATAACCATAGATGTTTAATCATCCCGCAAGTCCATTGGAGTTTTGCAAATGACTAATTTGTTACTTCGTTCAGTCTACATGGTAGGGGAGTGGTTAGCAAGGATGGCAATACTGTAAACTATAAAAATTGTTGATTTACCTTATACTAAACGGTAGAATATTTATAGATTCTCTCATCGGAGACCAGTATATTCTATTGCCCAAAGCTGCGCTTTATCTACTGCAACTATCTCAAAGACAATAAGATAAACTATGTGGACAGATAATGAAACTAATATCGATTTCTTAGGCTTTCAGGTTCATACAGACCTGATCAAATCAGTTGTCACAGACAAATCTTTGTTGCCTATCACTGTAGGTGTTTTTGGCGATTGGGGTAGCGGCAAATCCAGCGTCATGAAAATGCTGGAGCACGGTTTGCAGGAGAATGAACAGATTGCCACTATCTATTTCAATGGCTGGCAGTTTGAAGGATATGACGAAGCTAAATCTGCCCTCATCTACTCAATACTTATCGAGTTAGCAGAACATAGACGATTAGCTCCAGCAATAAAAACTCGTGTCAAAGAGTTAATTAAGAAAGTAGATTGGGTACGGTTAGCAAGTACAAGCTATCAAGTCGCCGTTCCTTTTTTAACATCCTGGGCCGCCGCACAAACTGGCACACCCATCATACCTCCTCTATTGCCTCAGCCGCAGTCCCCATCACCTCCTGCTGAAGCCCAGGAACAATTAGCAGAAAACCTAGCAGATGTTGACCTAGCTGAATTGCTCAAGAGCAATCCAGCTAATCAAGCAATGCTAGGGGTAAGGCAGTTTCGCAAAGAGTTTAGCAATTTAATAGAGGACACAGACTTAGAGGCAGTCATTATTCTAGTTGATGATCTAGACCGATGTGAACCAAAACGCCTCGTTGAAACATTAGAAGCCATCAAGCTGTTCCTGACTGTTCCTCATGTTGCTTTTGTCATTGGTGCTGATGAACGCATCGTTCGCCATGCCATTGCCAAACGCTATGAAACTGAAGATGTAACTCAAGATACCCCAGCTACTGAGCGTCAAACTGACTTGGTTACTGACTACGTTGAGAAATTGATCCAGGTACCGTATTACTTGCCACGGTTATCCCAAAGTGAAATTGAAACATATATGAGCCTGCTTTTTTGCAAGCAGCATCTTGAACAACAGAATTTTAAAGTCATCCACCAAGCGTTCATAACATCACGTTCTCAGGATATAACGGGTACTTTTTCTCTCCAACAGATTCAGGATACAGCTACCAACAATACTATAACATTACCAGAAATCCTTATTCAGGAATTGACTTGGTGCAGCGTTATTGCCCCTACACTAGGGGAATTCCTCAAGGGAAATCCACGTCAAACAAAGCGCCTGTTGAATGCTCTTGTTTTGCGTCGAAAGTTGGCAGAAGCTGCCCACCTAGAAAACCTTTCTAACCAGGTCTTGGTCAAACTGATGTTGCTCCAATATCTTCGACCTCGCTTGTTTGCTCAACTTTATAAATGGCAAGCCTCACAAAATGGCCTACCACAAGAAATCAACACCCTTGAAGAGTGGGTACATGGTAACGAGGCGGAAGTGCCAGAAACGATTGAGCAAGGTTCAAACTGGAACAATTCTAGTATTCGTCGTTGGCTGGCAATGGATCCACCATTAACCAGTGTGGATTTGCGTAGTTACTTCTGGATAACACGAGATCGCGTTGAGGGCATTTTGTCTGGTGTATCTGCCATTCCTAGGTACATGCGTCAAATCATTCTTGACCTGATGAAATTAGAAGCTAACGGCATCTTCCCCAAGGAGCTTAAACTACAAATTGAGCAGTTGCCAACAGATGAACAAAATATCCTTCTGGATGAACTGGAAGATAAATTAAAGCGTGCTGAAGAGAAACGAAACCTGATTTGGGTATGGGATGAAATGCTGCCGATTATGCCATCGGCATCGGAACGTTTGATTGATATTTTGAACGGTATCCCATCCAGTAATTTACCTAGTGCAGTGCCAGCGAAAGTAAACGCTATTGCAACCGAGTATCCAGCTATTAGGGACAAATCAACAGAGTTGTTACGAAAGTGGGCAAATGAAAAGCAGGGAACTGTGGCCAGAGCAGCTCAAGAGATGTTGACCCAAGCGATAGGGGGAAACAACTAATGGGAACTTCAACTGGTTATAGTTTGCCTAAAACAGGGAATTGGCCTGAAGCCAAACGAGAAGTGACGGCTTGGGGGAGCTCTGGAACATCATCTCCTTCTCAAATGAGGCGGGTAATGGGCGATTATATTCAAGCCCATGGTGGCGCAACGATGGCTGCACAACAAATGGCTGCTGCTAGTCGGGCGGGAGCTAGATTTGGTGGTTTACTATCAGGAATCAGAGGAGAGGGCTTAGGTTCTGCCTTAGAGAATCGCGGACTTGGTCATTTGATTGGCAGACCTGCTTCTGAAGTTTGGCAGGGTATAAAAGATTACTTATCTGGTGATGGCAGTAGTTTGGATGATGAATTAGTACGGGAGGCTTTTGATGATTTTCAAGAAGAAGTCATTGGCCAATATGAAACCTACGATGAACTTGATGCAGCACTCACTCGTTTAGCAGCTATGGATATAGTCGGCGAAAACATGGAAAGATTATTCGGACATGTGGTTTACAAAAAGTTTACGCGTGATTTTTCTGAACGAATTTACAAAGCGGCTGCAAACCTGAGGCAGGCAAATCGTCGGCTTCGAGAAATTAAGGATTACATTTTTGACACAATTCGCGCCAATTTATACGGTCGTGATGTCAATCAATTTGATTGGCGAGGGCAAGCTGGTTTGCAAATGGCTGAAGAAATACAAGCCAGTGTTTGGCGAGTATTTGTGGAGGGCTAATGGACATTCAAGTTGCGATCCTACCACCTGGAGAACAGTTATTGACCAATAAAACGGCCGTTTTTGAAATAACTATTCCTGAACTCAATGTACGTCAATATCTTCATTTGCCCTTCGATGAGTTTCACCGCTTTTTTAATGCCCCTGAAGGAATTGAAGCTGATCTATTGGTTGTGGCTGGTATCGTTTACGTCGTTGATCAACTTGTATCGAGAAACTATTTTCCTGATAACTGGACACGAGATTTATCACTTGCAATCCCTGTACAAGATCCAACTCTTTGGGGTAGCGTTTCCGAATTATTAGCAGATGCGTTGCAATTTTTAACTGGTGACAGTTGGCAATTTGATTTTAGCAGCCGTGATGGGGCAATCTATCATGGCAGAGAAAGGCAGCTTCGCGTCAAACATCTTTACCCTGCTTCAACAGCTTGTTTATTCTCAGGTGGGTTGGATTCACTGGTGGGAGCTATTGATCTACTAGAAGAGCAAGATGCTCCCGTAACCTTGGTCAGCCACTATGATCTTGGCTCAACTGCACGAAGAGCACAAAAACTCCTCGTAAATTTGTTGGAACAACAATTTCCCTGGCGTATAAATCTGGTTCAGGCCAGAGTTGGAACCATGCCTTATGTAGCTGAAAGTCAAGGAGTTGCTGGAAAGGTACAAAAACCGCAAATCAGAGAAACAACATTTCGTAGTCGCTCAGTTGTTTTCCTCGCTCTGGGGCTTTATACAGCTAGCCAGCATAATACTCAAGAAAGGATTATACCCTTATTAGTTCCTGAAAACGGCTTTATTGCCCTCAATCCCCCTTTAACAGATGCGCGTATGGGATCATGCAGCACAAAAACAACTCATCCGATTTTCTTGGATAAGTTCCAAAATGTTGTAAGGCAGCTTGGTATTCTCAATAAGATTCGTAACCCACTAGTTACTAGATCCAAAGGGGAAGTACTGACACAAACTCTGAATGAAACCCTAGTAAGAGAATTGGCACCTTATTCTATTTCATGTGCGCATCCAACCAGGCGGAAAGGTTGGTATAGACGTGATGTATCACATTGCGGATACTGCGTTCCTTGTCTTATTCGTCGAGCATCCTTGCATCAAGTTGGATTGGATCAGGGCACAGATTATGGTTTTGATGTATGGGGCGGAGAATTAGGTATAAAGGAAGATATAGCCGTTGATTTTAGGGCAATTTTAGGGTGGGTGTATGACGCATTGTATAACGGCCGTTCAGTCCAATCTATTGTCAAAAAAATGAATTTACCTGGGCCTGCTCGAGATTCAGCTCTGCAAGTCATTCAATCTGGTTTTGATGAAATGATTCAGATTATGTCTGAGAAAGCAGAAGATCACATAAAACAGTGGGCAGGGTTAGAAAGATTATGATACATGACACTCATTGCCATCTTGATTTATACCCCGATCCTTATCAGGTTGCCTCAGCCACTGAAAAAGCAAAAATAAAAACTATTGCTGTCACAAATCTGCCATCTGCGTATTTTGCTGCAAAACCTCATATGGGGCGTTTTAGGTTTTTGAATCTGGCAATTGGTCTACATCCTCTACTTGCAGATCATCATTCATCCCGAGAAAAACAACTTTTTCGGAATGCTTTGCAAGAAACTCGTTATATTGGTGAGATTGGACTTGATTTTTCTAAGCATGGAGTAGCATCTAAAGAAAAGCAACTAACATCTTTCCGTTTTGTTCTCAACCTTTTACGAAATGCAAAGCGTTTTGTAACTCTTCATTCCAGACGAGCAGAGTCAACTGTACTTCAAATGTTAACTGAATATCAAATAGGGCCTGTGGTTTTTCACTGGTATAGTGGCTCCTTGAAAACGCTAGATGCTATTGTGAATGCGGGGCATTACTTTTCAGTGAACACGGCTATGATTCAAAGCATACATGGGAAAAGAATTATCAATCACATCCCCAAGCAGCTGATGCTAACAGAGACAGATGGGCCTTTTATAAAACTTTCAGGAAATCCTGTTTATCCACAACATGTTCAAATTATTCATGATTATGTATCTCAGTGTTGGAACAAATCTGTTTCTGAAGTTACGGTACAATTAAGTAATAATTTAGAATCCTATTTGTCGAAATCTCAGCATGTGCCCTAAATGCAATTGCTATCATTAAGGAATTAATTATGGATAATCAACCAATCTCCATTGAAGAGCTTCTGAAATTAGCAAAGATGTCAGCAACACCAATTGATTTTGAAGATTTAAACACGAAAGAGATCTTAGAGAGGAAAGGCAATTGGTATGTTATCAAAGATATGGATAAATTGCCTGAACATGCTAAGCGTAAGATTAAGCGTATTAAGTCTCCAAATCTTGTTCAGTTTTCCAATCACAAAAAAATCCTATAATAGGGCTCACTTGGGGCTAGGTGTGTTTTTGGATTTTTGTTCATAAGAATACCACATGGCTCGTGAGGAAACGCGATAAACTCTTGAACCATGTGGCTTCTTTTTATTGTTAGCCCTAAGCTCCTTACTTAATGCTTACTCAACAAAAACTCCGCCAAACCAATCATCCTGGTTGAGCCCACCAGAAATCCCATTACTATTTTGATGCCAGAGTTGGTTGAGGTTTAAAGCTAATCCAACAGTTGAGCCTTGAATTGAGGCAACAGCACCAGCATTGCTGATAGAGCTAATATCTTCACCAGGTATCCCAATAATGGCATCTATGAATCCATCCCCATTGAAATCGGCCGATTGAACGGCAGCACCAAACCAATCATTCTCCTCGGATTCATCAGATAATGCAGCGTTATCTTGGCGAATAAATTGGTCTCCGTTGAGGGAAAGTCCCGTTGCTGAACCATAAAGAACATTTATGGCTCCTGCATCTGCTTTGCTATTGATGTCCTCACCAGGGACTCCAACAATTAAGTCATCATACCCATCGCCATTTAGGTCGTTAACTGACAACGCTGAACCAAATAACTCATTGGTATCCGACAAATCTAAAATACCAGCATTATCTTGACGTAGAAACTCATCATTGTTGAGTGAAATTCCTGTTATCGAGCCATACAGGATATTTATTGCACCTGCATCTTCCTTTCCGTTAATGTCCTCTCCAGGAACGCCAATTATTAAGTCATCATACCCATCACCATTTAGATCACCTGTCGCAAGTGCCGAACCAAACAGATCATCGGCATGGGATACGTTGAGAATGCCTGCATTGTCCTGACGCAGAAATTCATCACCATTCAGCGATAAACCGTTAGCAGACCCATACAGGATATTTATTGCACCTGCATCTTCCTTGCCGTTGATGTCCTCTCCAGGAACGCCAATTATTAAGTCATCATACCCATCGCCATTTAGGTCACCTGTTGCAAGTGATGAGCCAAATAAATCATTGGAATTCGAGACATTTAGCATGCCTGCATTGTCCTGACGCAGAAATTCATCGCCATTGAGTGAAATTCCAGTTGTCGAGCCATATAGGATATTTATTGCACCTGCATCTTCCTTTCCGTTAATGTCCTCTCCAGGAACGCCAATTATTAAGTCATCATACCCATCACCATTTAGATCACCTGTCGCAAGTGCCGAACCAAACAGATCATCAGCATGTGAACTATTGAGCATACCTGCATTGTCCTGACGCAAGAACTCATCACCATTTAGTGATAGCCCAGATACTGAGCCATACAGGATATTGATAGCACCTGCATCTTCCTTGCCGTTGATGTCCTCTCCTGGTACACCAATTATCAAGTCATCATGCCCATCACCATTTAGGTCACCTGTCGCAAGTGCCGAACCAAACAGATCATCAGCATGTGAACTATTGAGCATGCCTGCGTTATCTTGTCGGAGATATTGGTTTCCAGATTCATTAAGTCCCTGACTAGAGCCATAAATTACATTTATCGCACCAGCATTTTCCTTACCGTTAATATCTTCACCAGAAACTCCGATTACTAAGTCAAAATACCCGTCATTGTTAAAGTCTCCACTCGCTAATCCTTCATTAGACAAGCTAGCAAAATTTGGAGTTCCTGTGTTGTATGGGATGGATTCATTACAAGGAGATATATTTTGGCCCGTGTACTGCCCTGTTACGTTATCGCCAAGATAAGGGTAAGCGTCACCACACAGACTCAGGAAAGGTACAGGTTCCCAATTGCTCTGATAGGGAAATTCTCTAGGAGGTTCATTAGTCCCTGTCCATCTATTGAGTAAGAAGTGAACATGAGCTCCAATCGTAATCCCACCACATAACTGCATAGTTCCGATTACCTCTCCCACTGAAATCGGTTGATCAATAACAAGACCTTGAACTGGCTGAACATGTAGATAGGAGGTAAAAAGATCGCCATGTCGAATGACGATTTGACAGTTAGGGTAGTCTTCTACATGCCATAATATACCTTCAGCCGCCGCAATTACATTTTCTCCTGTTACGTTGGCTCCTGAAATATCTAATGCCATTAGGTCAGCATTGTTATTATCATTGCCTCCGTGGTATTCTGTGTTGTATCCTTGCGTTATTGTCCATTGATTCCCATTCTCCTGAACAGGGTAAATCATTGTGATAATATCTTCGGATGTCGCATATGCAGAACTGTTATACAGATTTAGACCGAGCATTACGCCAGTCACCAACAATATTGCTAGCAAAATGTACCTATAATTTTGAGAACGATTCATCCTTCTCTCCTTTTGCTTTCAGAGCACTATTTAAGAAATTAAACACACATAATTGACTCAACTTTCAATTATGAGTTCGTCGTTTCCAAAAAGAAGTCCAAAAATGGACCAAAGTAAGTCGAATTCTCATGCTTGGTGGTCAAAATGATAGAAAAATCATTTTCGGAGTTCCTTGAAGAATTATTTTCAAGTCGTGGTGTAAAACTCTCCTGGCTTGTAGAGAAAACAAGGTTGCCCCGAAGTACAATAAAAAACTGGCTGAGTGGATCAGTCCAAAAACCACGTCATTGGCAAGATGTCATTCTGATAGCTAAGGCATTACGTTTAAACAAAAATGAAACAAACCAATTGCTGGCCCTTGCAGCTCATCTGCCAATTGATGAATTGTTGATCACCTCAAATAGAGAGGAGCAAGAAATTCTCGCTTTTTGGATCGACGAGAAATTATTGAAAGAGCAAAATGCCCCTTTTCAAGCCATACCTGATATTTCTTTTTTTGTTGGCCGGAAGGAATTAATCGAAACGCTCAAGATTTCTCTAACTCAAAAATATCATCGCACATTTTATTCTCTGGAAGGCATGGGCGGAGTAGGAAAGACAACTTTGGCGGCGCGGGTAGCATATCAATTCCGTTCATATTTTCCTGATGGCATTTTATGGGTACAAATGAGTGCGAGCGATAAAATGTCCTTGTTAGGCAATCTGGCAAGCGCCTTTGGGGAGGACGATATTTGGCGTAACATCGACCTGATAAGTCGAAGTCAAAAAACTCGTGAGGTTCTGGCAAATAAGAGAGCACTTCTTATTCTTGACGATGTAAGAAGCCGAAACGACCTAGAACTATTCTTGCCCCCCAGTGGTCCTTGTGCAGCGCTTATTACTACAAGAAACAAGGATTTGTCTATTTCATTTCGTGCAAAAAGCTATTCCGTTTCTTCATTCCTTCAAGAATCAGGCAATTCTTTTCAGCTTTTTAGTCATTTTCTTGGCAAAACATTGGTACAAAAGAACAGAAATTTGATTAGCAAATTAGCAAATGCATTGGGTCACCATCCGCTTGCAATCACATTATCTGCTGGAAGATTAGTAAATGAGTCAATAAGCTCAGTTGAGGAATTTGTCAATCAAATTTTGGAAGAAGAATCTAATTTGCAGCATTTAGAATTTGCTGAAAGATCTGTTAAGTCGTCGTTCAATGTAACAACAAAATCTCTACCTGAGGCTGTAAAAGCGGTCTTTTTTAAGTTGAGTGTATTTGGAGAAGTTGATTTTGAGGAAAAAGCGGTTGCTTATGTTATTGATCAGGCAGTAACAAATACATCTCACATTCTCCAACAATTATACAAACGTTCCCTTCTCCAGCGGCTATCTCAAGAACGTTATCGGCTTCATCCCCTTATTCTGTCCTATGTAAGGGAAAGAAAAGAAATTGCTGATTCTCAGAAGAGATTAATTCAGTATTATGTAAAATTTGCAGAAAAAAATACCGACAATGTAGTTGAACTATCCGAAGAAGGTAACAATATTCTTTATGCAATAAACTTATCTAAAAGCCTACAAGACTGGGACTCTTATCTTCAAGGAATTCTAGCGTTGCAACGGCACCTCTTTACAAAGGGACTCTATACATCAGCTTTGGAATATTATCGTCATGGAATTGCATTAGATGAGACTCATATAAATCCAGTAACAAGAATAAGACTCTACGCTAATTTAGGCACCGCTTATTACCATCGAGCTTATTTTGAAGACGCATTACAAATATACAAAGATGGGTTGGCATTAGCCCGGGAGATAAATGATGAATCCCGCATAAGTTTATTGCTAACAAATATAAGCGCGTGTGTTGCACGTCAAGGAAATCTTGAGCAGTCAGCTGAGTACCTATTTGAAAGTCTAGAATTAGCAAAAAAAATTGATGATCAAAAACTGATCATGAATGCCTTAAATAACTTGGCTGAAAAAGAGAAAGCAATTGGACAGTATGAAAATGCGGAACAATATTATCTTCAAGCACTAGAAGCTGCTCGTAAAGATAATACTCAACACTTTAGTACTATCTTATTAAATTTATCTGCATTAAAATTGGAGCTTGATAAACCGAATGATGCCGAAAAGTATCTTTTTATGGCTCGCAAAATTGCACGCAAGATGGATTATAAAAAAGACTTAAGCGTTGTTTATACAAACCTTGGGGAAGTATATTTAAAAAAAGGAGAGATGAAAAAATCAAGGAGATATTATGAAAGAGGTGTAAAAATTGCTATTGAATTAAATAATCCTTTTTTAACTGCGGGAATACGGATTGAGCGTGGAAAACTATACCTAGAGTTGGGCGAGTGGGATAATGCCCATGAAGATTTTGCTCATGCCTTAGACATAGCTGTTAATATCAAGGAAAAAGAGTCAGAAGGGCTTGCCTATTTTGGGCTTGCGAGAGCCTGTTTTCAACTAAAGAATTTAGAAAAAGCAAAAAAATTTGGTTTAACGAGCTTAAGAATTTTAGAGACATTACATCATCCAAAAGCCAATAATGTCTCGGACTGGATGTCCAATACATTTGATATGGACGAAATCAAATAATTTTCAGTTTATAGTTTTTGAGCAAGTCTGAACAATAGTGGGGTAGGTTATATTCGCTGCCCAAATCATTGCTTCATTCCTTATGATGGGCTAAGAATTAGATTGTCTGGCCTGTTGGTCTTGTGCAGGAGGTTTCCCTTTAAATTTTTCAATGTATATGTCAATAATGTGAGTGCCGAGAATTATTATCAAGGTTACGGCAAACCAAAAAGGCCAGTACAATCTGTTTTGTCCTAAAGACGTGTGTATTTCAACGAATTGCCCTATTTCTATACAGAGCCATGAGATAGTAGCCACAGTTAGGAGTTTTTTAGAAATCATTACCATTACACCTGTTATCCATCAGTTTGCGCTATTCATAAATAGATTTGTGACTATACACCTAAATCCTCCCACCGATCTGAGTTGCCAGTATTTTCAATTACGTCTCGAACTGTCTGCCACTTTTCGATATTCCAAAGCTCAAAATAGTTAAACAAGCCAGCGATTACGACCTCGTTGTTAATGTCGGCAAAGTCGCGCAGGTACTCTGGTATTAATATGCGCCCCTGTCGGTCAAGGAAAAGATCAGCTGCCCCAGAAAAAACACGGCGGCGAAACATGCGCATGTCTTCATCGGCTAATGGTTGCCCTGCAATTCGGTAAGCCAAATCCATCCAACCATCAATGGGAAAAACCATTAGGTTTTGGTCAAACCCACGCGTTACAACCAATCCTGTTGCAATTAGTGCACGGAATTTTGAAGGGATGGTCAAACGACCCTTACTATCAATTGTGTGCGTGAACTCACCTAAAAACATGCAATAACCTTAATATTGTTAAACCTGTAAATTCCTACATCTACATCTTATAGAAGCCCATCATCCCATTACAATAAGCTTTCGCCCCACGATGCCCCACAAAAGGCCACAATCGGACACGCTTTACACCCACTGCATAAAATCTCCTACCCCTACATTGAATTACTCTGGAAAAGTCACAAATTGCATGATAATGAGCATGGCAAAGAAAGTTAGAGAGGCACTAAAAACACCTCCTTTGTCTATAGGAAAGTCTCAAAATTAAATTCTTAGGGATATGACTATTAGATTAATGGCGGTTTCCCTCCAATAAGACGAATTTTTAGGCTGTCTATTTGAGGGAGAATTGAAAAATCTCTTCTTCATCTGCCCATGTGTTTTTCACTACCCTCCTCCTTCACTGAGGAGAAGCTGGCCTTTCACGATGTGCTCGTGAAGGACACATAATAGTTACTCACAGTGAGGTTTGCCGTACAAGGGGAAGTGAGTTATTTTTAATTCATTCTTGTCAGTCTGCCAGATTCAATTACAGCAATTTGGAGTACGAAATGACCATCAGCAGTAACGAAGGGAATGAATCGGGAAATCCGGGTAGATTGTTGTACCTACTTGACGAATATTTTAATCGGTCAGAACTTGAAAGTTTATGCTTTAACCTTGATGTTGAATTTGAGAATCTTAAAGGAGAAATTCGAATAGATAAGGCGCGAGAGCTTATCTTACATATGTATCGAAAGGGTGAGCTTGAACGGTTACTAAGTGCGCTTCAGAATGAAAGGCCTAACGTGGAATGGCCAAAAATTTCAATGATATACCCAGAAGCAAGACGGTACTCGTTTATTTGGATTCTTAAATCCGCTAGTAAACTAACATTCGCATTTGTCCTTCTTTTAACGATTTTCATGATGCAAGGAGATGAGATTACTATATTCATTGTAAATATTTTTAATGAGTCTCCAGCTAGTGAATTTGTGAATGCTACGCCTGAGTCAACTACCCAATCGGCGGCGTTGCTTTCGGATGGCGAAAGTGCATTAACAACTGTAGTTACGATTGCCCCTTCTCCAATTTCAGAAGGCACTGTTTCGTCACAAAGCACAGAAAATCCACAAGCGACAAGTTCCGAGATTGAAAATATTCCATTAGAAACGGACTCGCTAGCTCCTGTTCTAGAGCGGAGCACATCAGAATTTCCGACTGATACTCCCTTTGCAACCAGTACACTTGAAGCACCCATCGTTGCATCTATAGCTGCAACCCCGACAGTAACCTTACCTAAAACAGGGGAACCAACAAATACACCTTCACCTAATTCCACTGCCACCCTTACACCATCATCTACACCAACTGAAACATATACGCCAACCCCAACGTCAAATCCCACTAATACGCCGACGCTACCTTCAACACCGACCCCTTTACCAACGCCAACTTCCACTCATACGCCATCTCCAACGCCAACACTTACGCACACACCGACGATAACTCCGTCTTCTACTCCTGAATATCTTTCACTTGATGGTTTTGAAAATTGGCCAGCAAGTAATGAAGAATGCTATACCGTCACCCGTGAAGAGGGCTATGTTCATATCAATGAAGACAAATCTTGTCCAAATAGCGCCCCTTATATTGCAATTCAACCTCCTGGCTTAGCACCACAATTTGTTGGCATACAAGTTACCGTTCAACTTGATGCTTCGTTAACTGAAATAGAGACTATTGGTCTCAGTACCCAATGGGTTGATGGAGGGGAAGAAATATCATATGTATACATCATTGGAAATTCAACGACGCCTCAGCAAGGCACTATATCAATTATTCCCTGGCAAGGAGGTTCTGGAGGAACTGAATCAACATATTCTGTTCCATTTTCTTTGGGAACACCGTATGTCATGCGGGTAGAAAAAAGTGGTCTGAATTTGAATTTTTATTTTGATGGAAACTTGATTACAACCAGACCAATTTCTAGTGATGGTTACGGAAACTACTTGCAGTTTCCAGCCCAATCTCAGGAGACTGTCAATTTAATTGGTTCATGGAGAGACCCGCAGATATTAATACGGTAACATGGCCAACAGATTCTCAATTTGAAGCTCACTTAAATCCTTCAATGCAAACCAAAAACCGCCGCCTTTTGAAATAAGCAACGGCCGTTTACACTTTTTCAAGAAAGTGATTTCAATAGGGCTGGATTTACAACTAAATGACACTATCAAGATTCAATTTGCATTCGCATTATACGAAATTGAACCAGCTAGCTTGAAATTTACTTCTGGTTTGGGTTTATATTTGCGGCTTTAATGTGGCTATTCTTGTGGCGATTTTGGTGCGGCTGGCGGAACCTTTCTTTTCTAGACGCGGCGCGGTTATCTTTGCCCTGGTGGGCATCTCACTGTACACCGTACTGGTAGGGGCCGATGCTTCAGTGGTGCGGGCGGCACTAATGGGTGGCATTTACCTCATTGCCAACCGCTGGCTAGGACGGCCGAATTTTGCCTTCGCTTCCTTGTTTTTAGCAGGGATTGCAATGACGTTGGTACGGCCGTTCACGCTGTGGGATGTTGGTTTTCAGCTCAGTTTTGCCGCCACGCTCAGCCTCATGCTGTACGCCGACCCGCTCACCCAGTGGACACGGCGCATCCTGCGGCGTTGGCTGGTGCGCGACTGGGTAGAAAATGTGATGGGCGTCCTGTCGGAGGCTGTCATTCTCACCATCGCTGCCCAAATTTTGACCTTGCCGCTCATCATTGCTTACTTTGACCAGCTTTCACTGATCAGCTTTCTGGCCAACGCCCTCATCCTGCCAGTGCAGCCCGCCGTCATGATTTGGGGCGGATTGGCCACGCTGGTGGGCTTGGCGCTGCCGGCGGTTGGGCAGCTCTTGGGGTGGGTGGCCTGGATTTTTCTGGGCTACACCATCTGGATGGTGCGACTGTTTGCCGCCGTGCCGGGTGCGGCCGTTCCGTTGGTAATTCCCACCAGCGGTGTCATTGCCATTTTTGGGGTGATTGGCGGACTTACCTGGCTGGGTAAACAACCCCTAGAACGACGCAGCCAGATTTTTACGGCCGTTCGCCAAAACATCACGCAGCGGTTGGCGGTAGGGGCTTCTGGAGTAACGGTCGTCCTCATTTTAAGCTGGGGCATGAGCCAGCCAGACGGCCAGCTACACATTGCCTTTTTGAATGTGGGGCAAGGGGATGCCACCTTCATCCAAACCCCCAGCGGACGACAAATTTTGGTGGATGGCGGACTATACCCCAGCATTTTGAACGATCAGCTAGGGCGGCAGATGCCCTTTTGGGACAAAGAAATTGATATCCTCATAGCCACCCACCCCGACGCCGACCACGTTTCCGGGCTGGTGGGCGTGTTCGACCGTTATCGCGTCAACACCCTCATCACCAACGGGCAAAGCTTTGGCGAATCGCCCATCTACGACGAAGTGCTAGCCGCTGCCGAAAAGCAACAAACGGAGATTCGCCCCGTGCAGGCTGGCGAAATCATCGAAGTTGAGGATGGCGTGCGGCTAGAGGTGGTGCATCCTGGCCCAATGCTCATCGCGGACAATCGCAACGAAAATTCGGTCTCGATGCGGCTGGTGTATGAAGATTTCACTTTTTTGTTTACGGGAGATGCGGAGCAACAGGGTGAGGCGGAAATGTTGGCGGCGGAACGGCCGTTAACCGCCCTCGTATTCAAAGCAGGACATCACGGCTCCAATTCCTCTAGCAGTTTGCCTTTTTTACAAGCCATCCAGCCTCAAATCATCATCGTCTCGTCAGGCGTAGACAACCGATTTGGTCATCCCGCCCCGGAGATGCTGGAACGGGCAACGGCCGTCGGTGCGGCCGTCTTGCGAACTGATAAACTCGGCACCATCACCGTCACCACCGATGGCTCAACAATGTGGTGGCAAGCTAAATCTACTCGTTGAGATCAAGAGATTCCAGAAGTCTGTCAAACTTTTGCAACCTAACGCCTGTTGATTCCAAAATGAACTTTGTATATACTATTATCTAATTTATATACCCTAAACGGAGTATGTGACCATGCCGTCTGCAATTGTATCCAACAAAGGCTGGGTTGTTATTCCCAAGGCTTATCGCCAAAAGTATAAAATAAAACCCGGTGATCGTGTTCGCATTATAGATTATGGTGGCGGCTTGTCTGTTGTTCCTTTGCCAGAAGACCCTATCGCTGCCTTACGGGGATTGCTAGCTTCCGAGCCGTCTTTAACGGCCGCTCTCCTCGCTGAACGAGCGCAAGAAAAAGCAATTGAGGAAGGTCGAATTGAATAATCGCTACGTCTTGGATAGTTATGCACTCCTGGCTTTGCTGAATGATGAGCCTGGCGCAGCCCGTGTTGAAACTTTGCTGCAAGACGCCAAGAAAGACAAGGCTGCGCTGACCATGAGCCTTATAAATCTGGGGGAATTAGCTTACATTATTGAACGTCGTTGGGGTCAGGAAAGATTGCGAACCATTTTAGCCTACATGGAAGAAATCCCTGTAGAAATATTGCCAGCAACGAGGGAAAGAGTGTTCGCTGCAGCTGCTATCAAGGCTCAATATCCCATAGCCTACGCTGATGCCTTTGCCGCAGGACTAACTGAGGAGCTTTCTGCCACATTGCTTACCGGCGACCCAGAGTTTCAAAAAATGAGCAACCACATAAAGATTGAATGGTTAGGCAACTAATAAAAACAACAAAAAGCCGGACGGTAGCGTCCGGCTTTTTTGTTTATCTGGCTATTTGAATAAAAATGTCTAAAAATAGATTGTATTTGGCAAAAAGGTTACGCCTTTTTCAAAGAACCTTCGGCTTTGCCCCCGTTCCACATGCTTTCTAGCAAACCAGTTATCGCTTTTTTCTGTTCTTTTACTTCATGCAGCTCCATCAAAGTGTGCTCTAACGCTTCTTCACACGTCTTCAAATGCGCTCTGGCAGATTGTAATCGGCGGGTATCATTTGTTAGTCGTTCATGCAGCATCTTTTCCCGCTTTTCTAACTCAATACGCTTTGCAATTTCATTACCCATTATCATCCCTTCCTTCAGGTTCATTTTTCCAACGCAAGGATTACTTAACGAACCTTTACTGCCAACCACCTGCTCCAATATATGATACGACACACATTAACATGAAAAAGTCACAATACTTTACGTGCTAATTTGTGTGTGTGGAAAATATCGCCAGGTAGCATATCATATAGTATTACAGTACTGTTGATATTATAGCGCAATCTTAAGGTAGAAGATAGATTCTGAGTGTAAACCAAGTAACAATTTGAGATTTTTCACAACTATTCTACAATCTCGCTCGCGTTAAATTTGTAGGCGCAGGAACAACTTATAAGGCAATGGCTGTATCCCTAAAGTACATTATTTATGATTTATGAAGAAACTGATCAAGTTGATAGCAATTTACTGGTGGTTGGGGCTATTTCTTGGCATTGCAGTCGCTTGTGCAAATGAGGGGGCAGCTACGTCTTCTCCTACTTTGGTAGCAGATGGCGTAGCGGAAACAGCCACTTCGGCTGCGCTTGGTGCAGGCGTTGCCACCGCCCCAACCGACACGCCACGCCCCACCGCCACCGACACTCCCGTCCCTACCCCAGCCGCGCCGCACATTAGCGCTTCTGGCCAAACATTAACCGACGAGGGCGTTTTGGCAATCGCCAGCGTAGTCTCGCCGGAAGATGGCTGGCTGGTGGTGTACGCCATGCGCGATGGTCAACTGGGGGACGTGTTGGGTTTTACGGCCGTTTCCACCGGACTCAACCAAAATTTAGCACTTACCATCGATCCACAGCTTGCTACCCCCAATTTGGTAACCTTGCTGCACGCAGACGTGGGCGAGGCGGGCGAATTTGAGTTCCCGGATGGCCCCGATGAACCGCTGCTGTGGGAATCTGCACAGATTGCCACGACCTTTGCGTTGGAATTTCAGCTTTCCAAGCCAGTTATTGAGGTCAGCGAGCAAGCCATCGGCGAAGATGGCGTTTTGCAGATTGATTCTGTTTTGCTGCCCCAAGATGGTTGGTTGGCGATTCATACGGAGGCAAACGGCCGTCCCGCAACGCTGCTGGGTGTCGTTCCGCTCACGGCGGGCCTGCATGAAGATGTTATGCTCACCATCCCCTGGCGGCAAGGTACACCCACACTGGTCGCCGCGCTTTACGCCGACGGTGGCAAGCCGCTCCATTTTGAGTACGAGGCTGAGGATGAACCGCTGCTGGCAGAGGGGGACCCGGTTGAGGCGGCATTCAGCGCTACCTACCCACCAGACATTTTTGTGCTGGACCAGCCGCTGATAGACAGCATGTTTGAGGTAGAGCGCGTCATCTCCAACGGCCCCGGCTGGCTGGTGGCCTATTTTGATGATGACGGGGAGCCGGGGCTGATCATCGGCTCTGCGCCGCTGGCAGATGGGCTGAATGAGCGAGTGATGGTGGAGGTGCTGGAAACGGCCGCAACCTCCATCCTTCATTTGCGCCTGCACGAAGACAGTGAGCCGGGCGATGATTTTGATTTCCCTCGCGTGGATCAACCCATTTTGTATGAAGAGCGGCTGCCCAATACCGTTACGTTTAGCCTGACGCCAGGCAACTATTTGGTGATTGAAGACCAGCCGCTACCAGATACTGGCACGGCTTCGGCCGTTTTAACAGTGGATTTGGTGGTGGTGGACGTGCCGTCCTGGGTAGCTATCGAGGCGGATGATGACGGGGAGCGAGGGGAGGTTTTGGGATTTACGGCCGTTTCCCCCGGCGTCAATCATGACATTGCCATTTCCATTGACCCCACGCTGGCAACTGAAACGCTCTACGTCACCCTCTACCTCAACGCAGGCGAGCCAGACGAATTTGACCCTGACGGAGCCGATGTACCCCTACAGCGCAACCGCAGCCCCATTTCGGTGCCGTTCTTCCTCCTTGAGGAGGAGCCGTAATCGGTAACCTGTTATCGGTGATCGGTAACTACTCAAGGTAACCGATTACTGATTACCGAACACAGACTCACTGTTCACGGACTAACCCAATCATATCCCCCAGCACGCCAGCGGCCGTCATCTCTACGCCTGCGCCTTTGCCGCCGATGAGCAGTGGCTCGTCGTTGTAAAAGCCCGTGCGGAAGCTAATGTACTTCATGTTGGCCAGTGGGCTGTCAGCGGGAATTGGTTTGAGGCCGACGGTTCCGCTTCCCTCAGATAGTTCGGCCACGTAGCGCAGCACCTGGCCGTTTTCGCGGGCTTCGGCCACGCGCTGCGCCATCGCGGCATCCAGTTGGCTGGCAGCTTCCAAAAATTGTGGCACCGTGAGATCGGCCAAATCTGGCGTGTAGAGTGATTCCACTTCGATGTCGTTCGCTTCCAGCGGCCAACCGGCCATCCGTCCCAAAATCATTACTTTTCGCATGACGTCCTGCCCGCCCAAATCTTCACGGGGGTCGGGTTCGGTGTACCCTTTCGCTTTGGCCTCGGCGATGGCCTGTGAGAGGGGAACCCCGGTATCAAGCTGGGTGCAGATGAAGCCGAGCGTGCCGCTGAGCTGCCCTTCAATTTGGTAAATTGGATCGTTCACATCCAGCAGATAACGCAGCGTAGCGATAACGGGCTGCCCGCCACCCACGGTGGATTCGTGGCGGAGGCGGGGATGGTTGAAAAATTCCTGTGAGGATGCCCAAGCACCTGCCAACGCTTTTTTATTCGCCAAAACGACGCTGTGGCCTTGCGACAGTGCTTTACTCAACGTTGGCTCCAGCCCGTCGGCGGCGGTGACGTCCACAAAAATGGCGGGGCCAAGATTGGCCTGGGTGACCTGCTGCACAATTTCCATCTCGCTGGGACGCACGCGGTGGTTGGGTTTGATGGTGCGGTGGGCGGGGTCAACTGCTAGCCCCTGCCTTTTGGCTGCGACCGCTTCCAAAAGCTGCACGTCGCTCAGGCCAGTGCGCTCCCAGAGCATCGTTTTTCTGTCGGTGATGGCCACGATGTTGAACTGGATTTGATTGCGGGTTTTGAGGTGTGAACGGCCGTTCACCACCTGCCGAATCAACGCCGAACCAACCCCGCCCACGCCAAACAAAATTACAGGAACTTCTTTCATTTTCTACCCTTCTTCGTTTGAAGACTTTTGAAGTTTTCACTTCTAGAGACCACATCAATTCGTCACAAAACTTCAAAAGTCTAAATGCTTACCCTAAAACAAACAAGGGCCCTGTCCGAAAACAGGGCCCTTGCGTGCACCGTAGCGCTACTGAGTCTTCAGAGAAGGTAGCGCTACGGTGCGTTTAGATAAATTACTATCCATTAGCACCACCTCCTCATCATAAAGATAGCTTCGCCAAATGTAAAAGCAAAAAACACTTTTACTTAGGCAATCAATTGGAAATGATGGGCGCATTATGGCATACATGATCCGGTGTGTCAACCAAACCAGGGAATCGTGAGGAAATGTTTATGAAACGGCCGTCCTACATCTTCTGCCCTAACTTAGCTCAAATAAACCACCCAATTGACACGGAGCTCGCTTGCATCGCTGCTACTTTGGTACCAAAACAGAATTTTTTAACAATTTACGTAAGCCAAGTTTATTAATTTCTTGTTAGGTGGAAATGGCATTTACAACACAGCTTACAAAACCGCATCTATAACAAAGGGAACCAGATGAACATTTATCGAAAAATCAAATATTTATTTGTCGGGTTACTCACAATGAGTTTCATAACCACACCGGTTTGGAGTGCACCGAGTGTGGTTATTACAGAAGGCGAGGAAGCATATGAAGAAGCACTTATCGGCTTACGGTTTCGCTCATTTAACAACACAGGTGGTTCCGAACTGTTTTTGGGTGTTCCAGACCTAGGTGTTGGTGCGAATAGGAATGAACGGAATATTCAGTGGGCAGAGACAAACAGCATATCTTGGACTTATACTCCAGTTTCTGACATGATGAATGTTACTGTCTCGAACACAAATGGTGACTACTCATTAGAGTACCCGGATGTTTCGCTTCAGTTGGAGGCACTGGGCAAAACATATAGTGAAAACGACCTTAACATCATGCAAATCACGCTGGTGGATCGGGATCAAGGGTCCGTATTCCTTCAAAACGTCATGTTAGATGATCAGGCACTTGGAAATTTCACTGGCGAAGATTGGAATCACTGGATGGTGAAAGATTTTGATTTTAGCCAGGGGTTTGAACTAACAGGAACGCTATCATTGGTTGGCACATTCAGCAACAGCCAGGAAAGAAGCAAAGTTGAATTTCATGTTGGCTATCAGATCATCCCTGATACAACGCCACCTACCACATTAATAGATAGTGCTGTTTTAACAGCAGAAGTGGTTGCACCCCAACGAGGCACGGCCGTTTTTGAATTTTCTGGGGCCGATGAAACAACAGCACAAGACGCTTTGCAGTTTGAATGCCAGTTAAACGACAGTAGCTGGACAGCCTGCACCTCGCCAATCACCTATAATGATTTGGTGCCAGGCTCTTACAGCTTTACCGTACGGGCAGTTGATGAGGCCGGCAACACAGATACGGCCCCACCTTCTCAACAGTGGACACTCGAAGAAAGCTACGTACTCTTTTTACCTATCGTGATGGATCAGTAGGCTAAATTTGAACTAACGAAAAAAACGGCCGCTTCCAAATGGAAACGGCCGTTCACCAATTACTGTCTACTGCTTACCAATTACTGAATAACCGTGAGCGGAATCCCCGCCACCTCCGGCATCCGATCCTGGCGCGGCTTGTGGTGTGGGCGCGTCGGCACAGGCGGACATTCCCAAGCAGCATCTTCCGTTTCGCGGCGCAAATCTTTCAGTTTGGGCAAAATGCCGCAGGCAAAACATTGGTGGCGACAGTCGATCCGCGTCTCCTGCACCTGGCTCATCAAATAATCCTGCGTCAGGAACTTCTTCGTCACCGCAATGTCAATATGCTCCCACGGGAAAATTTCGTCGATGGTACGCTTACGGTGGGTGTAAAAACGGGGGTCTAACCCCACTTCCGCCAACGCCTCATTCCACGCCTCTTCCGCATGATGCTCATGCCAGGCATCGAACTTGGCACCCTTACGCCAGGCCAGTTCCACCACCTCCGCCAGACGCCGGTCGCCTCGGCTCAGATACCCTTCAAACAGCGACTCTTTGGGATTATTCCAGCGCAGCCGAATGCCCCTACCGCGCATTTTGTCTTTCAGCAAGTTGATTTTGTCATACACCTGATCAACTTCGTCCATCGGTTCCCACTGGAACGGCGTTTGCGGCTTGGGGATGAAGGTGCTCACACCCACATTCACGCTGGCTTTGTTGTTGTGGAACTTGCGCCCCTCAGCCAGCACCTGGTGCGCCAAATCTGCAATGGCCTCCACATCTTCCATCGTTTCCATCGGATGCCCAATCATGAAGTACAGCTTGATAGTGCGCCAGTCGCGCCGGTAAATTTCGCGGGCTGTCTCCAAAAGCTCATCATGCGTCACGTATTTGTTGATGATGTTCCGCATCTTTTCGGTAGCTGCTTCTGGAGCCAGGGTGAATCCACCGCGACGGCCGTCTCCCAAATTGTCCATTAGCTGCGTAGAAACTGACTCGATACGCAAAGAAGGCAGCGAAATATTCAGCCCCAAATGGCCAAACCGCTGCCCAATCTGCTCTGTAAGCTCCAGAACGTGCGTGTAATCGCTGGAGGAAAGTGACAGCAGGGCAATCTCCTCGTAGCCAGTGCTTTCCAGAATTTGCTCCATCGCCGTCAGCACTTCCTCAACGGGGCGTTCCCGCACTGGGCGGGTGACCATGCCCGCGTGGCAAAAGCGACAGCCCCGCGTGCAGCCACGCATAATCTCGATAGGGGCACGATTATGCACGAGCTCTACAAAAGGAATGATGAAATCAGTCACGGGCGGCGGCATCACCGGCACGATGGTTTTCATCACTTTGGCGGGGGCTTCCGGCATGTTGGGCGTGATGGCTTTTACCGTGCCGCTGTCATGGTAGGTCACATCGTAAAAGCGGGGGACGTAGCAGCCTTCAATCTGGGCAATGTAGCGTAACTGCGTCTCACGATCCAGATGGGCAGCCGCGCGCATCACGCCGATGATCTTCAAAATCGCTTCTTCCCCCTCGCCAATGACAAACACGTCTATGAAGGGAGTCATCGGTTCTGGATTGTAACAGGCGTGGCCGCCAGCAATCACCAGCGGGTAGCTGGCATCGCGGTCTTCGGCACGCACGGGCATTCCGGCCAAATCCATCAGGTTGAGGGCGTTGGTGTAGAGTTGCTCATAAGGCAAGCTAATCGCCAGCAGGTCAAAGTTACGAATCGGCTGCTTGGTTTCCAGTGAAAAGAGGGGAATCTCCTGCTCACGCATCACTGCTTCCATATCGTCCCACGGCGAGTAAACGCGCTCGGCCAGCAGGTTGCGGTGCCTGTTGATGATATCGTACATGATCATCAAGCCCAGGTTAGACATGCCCAAATCATAAATATCAGGGAAGGCCAAAGCGACTTTATAATCAACTTCTGCCCAATCCTTGACGATCTGGTTATATTCGCCGCCAGTGTAGCGGCCTGGTTTGCTTACCCGAGGCAGGATGCGCTCTAGTAAGGTTTCAATTTGTGCGGCTGTTTTCATAAATGGTTATCGTACAGTCAAGTGTTGATTTTGGTTCTTCCAATTATTACACTCATTATAGCAAAATTTGTTAGGCTTGTTTGGGTGCCTAACGAAAATCCAGATGAAACTTGTTCGTGTTTAGAGGGATTTCTACTGTTGGTTGAAATGACAGTTTCAGGCTAGCTCCACTTCACCCCAATATCCATCACAATATCGGCAGCCATATCGCCTTGATCGGCGGCGTTGGAGAGGTGGCGCAGCACTTCGCGGCATTTGAGCATGTGCATGATGTGTTCGCTGTCTTCTGGCACATGAAACAGGTCGGCCAAGGCATGACGGTAAGCGTATTCTACCCGGTTTTCTAGCTTCTTGACGCGCCGGGCATGTTCATTGGCTACGCGAGGATGATCAATGAGGCGCTGCATGGTGAGATGAATTTCCCGCGCCATTTCCAGGAGCAGATCGGCCATTTCAGAAACGGCCGTAAATGGCTTCAGCTCAAAAATCTCCATCTCTTCAATAGTACCGTACACATAATCAATAAAGTTATCCAAAGCGCGTGCTAACGCAAAAATATCCTCTCGATCCAGCGGAGTTACAAAGCTGTCCTCTAATTCATGCACCAAAATGCGGTGAACCTCGTCGGCATCTTTTTCTACCTGCCGCGCCTGAACGCTGCGCTTTTCGTTTGGCTTTTTCAGGTAAGCCTGCAAAGATTCCACACTGACAACGGCGTATTCCCCCTGCTGGATGAGCAGCTTCAAAAAGTTACTTTGTCTCGGTTTGAAGAATCGTTTTACCCACTCCATACCATTTACCTCCGAAAAAGCGAGTCAGTTTTGCAAAATTGACCGGCGGATTCTCTATAAAACGGCCGTTAAGGGAAAATAAAATATTGCGGCTAGCAAACCAGAAACCGGAATCGTCAGCACCCAGGCAACTACCATCTCGTACCCCACCTGCCAGCGCACTTTGGTAAACCGCTGCGCCGAGCCAGCCCCCATAATGCTGGAACTCATCACCTGGGTGGTGCTTACCGGGCCGCCCAGCAGTGCCGCCCCCAATATGATTGACGCGCCTGAAATTTGGGAAACGAAACCGTCTACTGGACGAATCTTGTAAATACGGCCGCCCAGCGTGCGAATCAGCCGCCATCCTCCCATTGCCGTGCCCAACGCAATGGCGGCTGCACTCACGGTTATCACCCATAGCGGCACTTCAAAGCTATCAATCATTCCTTCTACAAGCAGTCCCAACGTGATAATGCCCATCGTTTTTTGGGCATCATTGGCACCGTGGCTTAACGCTAGGCCAACGGCCGTAACCACTTGTGCCTGCTTAAAAAAGATGTTGATCCGAGGCGTAGCCCCGCGCACTAAGAATAGCGTCAGCTTCATCAAAAAATAGCCAATGGCAATACCCAAAATCGGCGACAAAAAAAGAGCAACCAGCACGATTGTTAGGCCGCTAGACTGAATAGCCCCAAAGCCAGCGGCCACAATCACCGCCCCCACCACGCCCCCCACCAGCGCGTGTGATGAGCTGGCCGGGATGCCCAAATACCAAGTCGCCACATTCCAAACCACCGCTGCCAACATCGCCGCGATCACAACCGGCATCGTCACATTGATTGGGTCTGTTAATCCTTTGCCAATCGTTTCAGCCACGGCCACGCCAAACAAAAACGGCCCCACAAAGTGGGCAGCAGCAGCCAACCATAGCACCTTCTGCGGGGCCATTGCCCGCGAAGCGATTGGTGTCGCCACGATATTGGCGCTATCGTGAAATCCGTTTAAAAAATCGAAAAGGAGGGCTGTAAAAAGAAGTAGTAAAAACGAAAAACTCATAGAAATGTTGGGAGCGAGTGTCTTCAACAAATTGTTAACAATTTGTTAACAGTATAGAGGGTTCCCAAAATTTTGCAAAAGAAGAGGCTCAATGAGCAGGGGATTCCAGTTTGTGGAGCAGCTCATTGCTGGGGTGCTGGCAAAGGGCAAGCACTTTTGGGGCGATTTGTGAGGGTGGCAACGGCCGTTTCTCATCTGGCAGCAAGGTGTGAACGCGAATGCCATACTGGGCATACTCCCGCGCACATTCACGCGAAAAGCCAACAACGCCAGCCTTGCTGGCACAGTACGCCGCCCGATTTTCCAATGGCAAGTTGACACCAGCCGTGGAGGCAACGTTAACAATCACCCCACCTCGTTCCTGATTTTCATCCGCCATCACGCGCCCGCATAGCTGGCTCATAAAAAAGGTGCCTTTCAGGTTCACTTCCAGGCAGCGATTCCACTCCCACTCATCCAGCTTCAAAATGGTGGATTGGGGCATAATAGCCGCATTATTCACCAAAATGTCTAGCTGACCCCACTCCGCTCGCACCGTTTCAATCAGATGGACGCATTGGAACTTGTTGGCCACGTCTGCCGCTACGCCGATTGCTTCGCCACCTGCCTTCTGAATGGCAACGGCCGTTCGCTCTGCCCGGTCTGGATTTATATCATTAACCGCCACCCGCACCCCAGCAGCAGCCAGCGTTTGGGCAATGTGTGCCCCCAATCCTTGTCCGGCTCCGGTAACAATACCAACTGTTTGTTTGAGGTTCATCTTCATCTGCCCAGTATAGTTTATGGCACAAAGTTTTCAACTTATGGAAGCAGTAGCTTGTCTGGCAAAGTGTATCTTGCAAAAGCAAAACGGATGCGCCTTCTGACGAGAAGCATCCGCTTGCAAGGAGATTTACATGAAACCTTTGGATTAGCCGCAGCCACCACTGGCGGGGGCGCGTTTAAGCTCTAAAACCACTTTAGGAACGTAAGCAAATTCATATTTATGCGGATCAGGTTCGGCCGGGAATTGCCGATCCCCCAAAGCTGCCGGAAAAGCAAAAGCCAATTGATCGTCTCCACGCTCAACGGGCGGATTGACCGCCAGAAATTCGTCATTGGCAAAGAGGGACAGCCAGTTGTTAACACCACCCTCCAAAATATAAACATTTGGCACGCTTTCTGCTTGTAGCGTTTTCCAAGCGGCCGTTGCGGCCGTTTCATCATTACTCATCACAAAAAAGACTGTATTGGCAGCCTCCATGTGCAGCATCGGAATCCGTTCTGGCAATTCAGCCAGCGGCACATGCTCAGCGTCCAAAATGTGGAACTGATTGTAATCAGCCTCGCTACGCACATCCAGCAACACGGCTTTAATATTTGGATCATGAACATGTTCTAGCATCTCCCCCGGATGCACTTGCACAGCACGTTCTTCCAGCACGGCCGTCTTTTCATCGGCAATGCGGTTCCATCGATCCAAAGTTGTTGGCTGGCCGATAAAAATCAAGCCAACAGCGGCCAACGCCAAGCCGCCACCAGCCCCAATGCGCCACTTCGGCTCATCGGCAGCCTCTTTGCCGCCAAAATATTGTTCCAACTTTTCCGCTCCCCAAAACATGAACAGGGCCATCAACACAACCAGCAGAACCACAGTGCCTGTAGGTAACCCCAGCCATTCAGGCAAGGTGTAACGCCCCATGTTGGATGAGTTCCAAAATTCGCTAAACCCACCAACCGTTTCGCCAAACAAAAAGATGCCAAAGAAAACGCCCAGCACAAAGAAAATACCATCAAGCTTCAGCGTGGCCGCCGCCACCAGCGAAGTTCCAGGGCAGAAGCCACCAACGATAAAGCCGACGCCCATGATCAGCCCGCCAACAATGCCGGGCCACAGGTAGGTGGGGTTCACCCAAATCAAGTTGTAATCTAGCAGGCCCAAGCCAGAAGCCAGGAAGATGAGAACCATCGCCACGACAATGGCACTGAACATCACCTTGAGCACAGTCATTTCTTTGAAGTAAAACTGTGCCGCCAGCTTTTTAGAGTTGCCAAAACCGGCAATCTCTAGCACGTAACCAAAGGCAAACCCAACAATTAAATAAACAACGTACGAACCCCAATGTCCGAGGAGTTCCGTGAGTGGTAAAGGAAAAGGAGCCATCATTCACCTCAAATTTTGCCACAGAGGGCACAGAGAAAAAGAGATTTCTGTTAATTCCACAGTTTGCGGACGAAATATGCCAGGGCGTAGCCGCCGCCGAAGACGGCAAACATGAACGCCCAGCTACCAACGGAAAGTACCGCACCACCAGACAGTGCCTGCCCAGAGGTACAGCCACGCGCAAACCGTGCCCCGTACCCCATCAGGCTGCCGCCGACGAAGGCCATCAGCCAACGTTGGCGGGTAGAGATTTGGGGGCCTTTGTTGGTTTCTAGCTTGATACGGCCGTTTCGCCAGCCAGCAAAAAATCCGCCAAAAATCGTGCCTACAGTCAGGAACACAATCCAACTATCCAGCGGGTTTCGTTCGCCGCCAGCCATCGTTAGCAGGTATACCGTGCGGTCTACATGCTCCGGGGCGATGGCATCTTGCACCACCAGCAGCAGCCGGTTCAGGCCGCCAGACGCGCCCAACCCGCTGCCCGTGATGAAAAAGGCAAGGAACAAAACCACACCAAGCAAAATGCCCGCATAATATGGATTTACATAATCCTTTGCCACGCGCGAGGTCAATGTTCGCAATCCCTGGCGCGGTTCCGATTTTGGTGAACTAAGCGTTGTCATATTTAAGCTCTCCTCGTTTGTCAGATTCAAGCAGATTTCGCAAATAAAAATCTGTGTTAATCTGCGAAATCTGCGGATAAACAATTAATCATGCGATGCTGCTGGGTGCTCATGTACTTCAACCTCGTCCCAGCCCAGCATCATTGACTTAATGCCTGCCAGCGGCGTATGGCCAGTGGTGGTCAGATAAACATGCATCACAATAAAGGTGGCAAACAGCCACGCAATCAACGTGTGAAACGGTGCCAGGAAGAGCAAGCCGCCCAAACTTGTGGCAATATCGGGCCAGCGCTGCGCCCCCCACATCAAAATGCCAGTCAAGATTTGCAGCGGCAGCAGCACATTCAAAATGCCAAAATAAGTGATCTGCTGTAGTGGATTGAGCTTATGCTCAGGGTCTTTCTCAAAAGGATGCGGATCGTTGCGGAAGATGCCGCGCACGTAATACAAACTTTGCTCAATGGCCTGATTAAAGAAGCCACGCGGCTGGGGCAAATATTGCTTAATCTCCCCGCTAACCAGGTGGTAAAACAGCGACAGGAAGGCATTGATGACCAAAATCGCGGCCAAAATGTTGTGAATTTGCACCATGTAGGCAAAGCTAAACGCGCCAAACTTATCTGGCTTGTGAATAATCAGACCCGTGATGATGAGCAGCAGGATGGCGACGGTTTGCAGCCAGTGCCACAACCGCTCATAGACGGTGTACATGTACATTTCACGCAGTTGCGGCTCACCGGGCGGTTGGCGACGCAAAGCCATGTAGCGCAGGCCACTATGCAAAATAACCCCGGCAAACACGCCCACAAAGAGGATGATGCCAATCCAGTCAATCACCTCCACAGCGTCGTGACCGAGGATGTAAAGACCTGCTTTGCTGGTTACCAGCGCATATTCCAATGCGCCACTTTCTTCATTGATGGAGAGGATGCCGTTGAAGCTGCTGCCGTTATCGTTGATGAAGGTAGGCTGCACGCCGCCAGGCAAGTAGTTGGCTAATTCCAGCGGTTGGCTAATGCGGGATTCTGCGCCGTGGCAGGTGGCGCAGTCGCGGATGGCCCAATCGGCCCCGCTTACGTTATGGTTGATGCTGTAAGGCTGAATCTCGCCGCTGATGCGTGGGTTTTCTAGCCCTTGTGTAGCTAATCGGTCAGCAATAAGCTCTACTTTGGCATCATTGTTGAGGATGAGTTCATTAGTAGTGAGACGGTCGTTTCCATCTTCATCAAACAGCGCAACAATCTCATCTGCATACCCATCTCCATCAAACCAGGCCGTTTGCAACTCCTGCTCCCGCACGAGGCGTTCTGGCTCACCATACACCCAGAACCAGGTGGAAACCAAATTGTGCGGAGCCAACGTCGTGCTGCCGTCGGCGTTTTCGCGGGGGAGCAGCACTGGCTCGTAGCCTGTGATTAGACTTCCAGGCTCACCAATCAGCCCGTCAATACCCCGATATTGATTCAACGGTGTGCCGTCAGCTTCCAGCACCGTCCAATCCACAAACTGCTGGACAGGCGCATAAATTTCAGCAATGTGGCACGATTCACAGCTGACGGCATCCATGTGGCGCTTTTTGTAGGGCAGCCAGTTATGGGTCACCTCGATGCTGTGGCAATTGTCGCAGCGGCGCAGGCTGTTGTCGTACTGGGGCGCAAGCGTGCTTTGGATGCTAGACCCTTTGGCAAACTCATGCAGCGGTCGGTACAAATATTCGCCAAAATCCAGGCGGCGGGGGTCAAAAATTAGATGATCAAGCTGGTCTTCGTCTGATTCTTGGTAATAAACGGGGTTATTCAGGGCGTAATGACAATCCACACAATCAACGACGCGCTCCATGTGAATGTCCCAGGAGCGGGAAAGCGTTTCTTTTTCAGACAAATTCAGGCCGGAGTTGAGCAATCGCTGCGGGGACATGATCTGCCCGGTGGTGAGGGTGCTCCAGTCGCCAGTTTGCAGTTCATCCAGCGTGAGCGGGGTGTTCAAATCGGTATGAACAACGCCGTGGCAGTTGCCGCAGTTGGCGTTGGTGGGATCCTGCACATTGAGTGCGCCGTTTAGGAGTAGCCCATCTTCATCGAAGGCGGCGGGATTGTATTGGAAACGGCCGTTTACCTCTCCCACAACTTCTGTTCCTAGCAAAGTTGCTGTGCTGGCCCAGGCAAAATCGCCAGCTTCCATGGCGGCAATGCGGGCGGCGTTGTCAGCCTCAGGCAAATGGCAGAGGAAGCAGTTCATCTCCGTCACGCCAGACTGTTCCCAATCCCAGCCAACCAGTTCGCCCGTGGTCGGATCAATCACGCTGGCATCTAAATCATTCGCATCTGGGGCCAGATTCAGCAGCGACTCACCGCCCCGGCTGGTAATGGCTGGGCCACCACCCACATGCCGGTCACTGAACATCATCAGCCAGCCGGGGGTGGTTAGGTCAACCAGTTCGTCACCATCGGGGGAAAGATAATGGTAAACAAGCGGATTCCATTTACCGAATGCACCCGTGCTGATGTCCCAGGAACGGCCGTTGCCCGTTTCCCCTGGTGCGCTCATCTCACTCAAACCCGCATCTACATGAGAACTGTGTTCAGCAATAAACGCTGTATCGTGGCAAACCCCGCAGGTGCTCATTGTAGAAATAGGTTCGCCACTGTCTAGCACATTCTCACCAGCCGCATCCAGCAGTTCAAAGGTGGGATGCAATGGTGATCCCGTCGGCGCGGGTTCAGCGGGGGTGTCATCCTGAGCCAATGTTTGTTGGGCAACCAGCATCAGCGCAGCTAACCCCAGCAAGGCGATTAACCAATATTTTTTAGACGGTAGTTTAAATTTTCTAAAACTTTTCATCGAAAATCCAAAAAAGCGTGACACAGAGTTTCACAGAGATTACACGGAGCTTCACAGAGATTTCTAAGATTTTCTCGTTTTCTCTGTGTACTTCTGTGGCTCCTCCGTGAAACTCTGTGTTCCATGTTACTAATCCTGAGAAGCCGTATTGAACTGATCTCGGCCGCCCCATTCCATCGGATCGCCGTAATAACCGAGTGCTTTCCAATCCATACGGCCGTTTTCACCGTGGCAGTCCGCACATTGCAGTGCATTCTCTTTGGGCTGTACCATGTGAGACAAATTCCAATACATCAACGTCGGCGCAAAATCGTAAGAGCCGCTGAAAATCATGCCCGTCTCTTGTGCACCCAATTCAGCCGCCAACGCCCAATCAAACTCAGTCCAATAGCCGCCTTCGCCCACCGTCTTCGGCTGGATTAAGTAGTTGTGCTCTGTGTCGTAAATCTGGTTGCCCACATGCACCTTAAACGGCCAGATGAGCGCATTGGGATCATCAATATTGCCCAGAGGCTCGTTGATAAGCGTTGGTTGGGTTGGATCCATCACATCGCCTAGCAGGTAGCGATCGGCCGTGCCGTTGTACCAGATGTAGTCGGGCATAAAGCCTCGTTCGTAAACAAAACTGCCCTTGATTCGCAGATAAACATGCGGGTCTTCAGGAATGGCTTCGTTCCCGGCGGTAGACCAGTCCCAGTCCATCTTGGTCGGTTCACGCAGCGCACCTTCGGGAATGTGGCAGGTTTGGCAAGCAATCGCGTCAACGTGGTCGTTAATGCGGGCATCCTCGTGCAAATTGGTGCTGTGGCAGTCAGCGCAGGCAATCTGGTTTTCATTATCCACGCTCACAGAGATGGCACGGCCAGAAATTTGATGATCGTCAGTTTTGTGGCAGGTGACACATTGGAAATCATACCGCCCCATATGTACGTCAATATCTTCTGAGGGGAAGTAGAGACTCTCGTCCAGATCGCCATGCTTCACGGCGTTGCCGCCGCCACCGTTGAAGTGGCAGCTACCGCAATTTTGGCGCGTGGGTGAACCAACGCTTTGCGCTGCAGCGACCAAATCTATACCCTCAGTCGGCCGTCCAGCCGTGCTTTTGCTATACAAACCCGTGTCGGCGTGGCAAACGAGGCAATCCACGTTTAGCTCGTTGCTAAAATCGTAGGTCTCATCTTCCCAGCCATAACCCGCGTGGCAGCGGGTGCAGCCTGGCTCATTCCCCTGAATGCCGATGCAGTAGTTGTTGATCTGGTTGGCTTTGCCGATGGTGACGGGTTCGTCTCGACCCGGCAGCAGCACCGGGTCACTTTCCCAGGTGAAGTGAACGGTTTGCAGCATTTGGTGACCCGCATCTTCATGACATTCCAGGCAAACGGCCGTTACCTCCGGCCCACTCTCCAATGACTCTGTAATCAAATCAATATGATCCGTGTGGGGAATAGGATCATCCACATTTGCCCAGGGATCATCCCGTTGGGGTGGCTCATTGGGAATCCAAATGATCACTGGAATAGCCACAAGGAGGAGCGTTACCACTAATCCAACAATCCAAACATATTTGAACGTTTTCATTGATTCTCTACTCTTCTGGGGTAGGTCAAGCAATGCCAAAACGACCCGATAAAGCGAACTTCACCACGCTGGGCAATTGACTGATTTGATTGATAAACGCCGCAGGAAGCCCCCCATCATCTGGCTTGGTGCGGAATCAGGCTAATACGTTGGCCTGACGATCCAAAGAATCCCGTAAAATAAGACGCATGGTATTGAGTACGTCAATGATGCGCGTATCTGTCAAGCTGTAAACAACTGTCTGCCCATCCCGCTCGGTTTGCACCAATGCACGCTGCCGCAGCACCTGAAGGTGACGTGAGACCGTCGGCTGGGGCATCCTCAAATCATCGGCCAAGGCAGACACATAACGCGGTTCGCCATGCAGGGCATATAAAATCTGAATTCGCTTGGGATCGCCCAAGGCTTGGCAAATATTAGCGTGAAGCAAATCTAATTCTTCTAGTTGTGGGACGGCCATAAGTTTACCTTATCGTATTTACAAGCATTTGCTTATGCACTTATTCGCTTATGCGAATACATCAAAAGTATAAAAAATGAACTTTTGGGGCGTTAGCGATGGGTGTCATGTAGTTGTGGTGACAAATGTCACAACGGGGTTCTAGCTCTGCCTAAAGCGCAGATGGACTGCACCGAGGTGAATTTCGTCGCCGTCGTTAAGCTGGATGCCGTACTCCGGCACCTGCCGCTCATTCACCCAGGTGCCGCTGGTGCTTTGCTCGTCGAAGATGCGGTAATGGTTGCCTTCCAGCATCAGGCTGGCGTGCAGGCGAGACATGGTAACGTCTTCTTCAAAGGCAATGTTGGCCTGATTGGGTGAACGGCCGATTCGCACCACGGCCAAGCTCAACGGAATGGGGGAGGAAAGCTGCGAAACCGCTTCCAGCACTTCTAGATAGGCGACGGTGTGGGTTGGCGTGTAGTTGGCTTGCTGCTGTTCAGCAAAAGGTTCGCGGGGGCGTTTCGGGCCGCGCGGGATGAGGTTGCCCAGGTTAGACAGCCCTCCATTACGCCATATCCAAAATAGCACTGCCAACACCACAATCAGGGCAAAAACCACCAGCAAGAAGCGCAAAACCAGCCCCAACAGGCCGCTGCCCGCATCCAGCTCTTCGGGAATTTCACGGGGGCCTTCATTGACGGTGAGTACCACAATCGGGCTGTTGGCGCGAATGCCCTGGTCATCCATTATGACCATTTCTACACTGTTGTTGCCATAGGTCAGGCTGGTGATGTCAGCCTGGAAGTTGGCCACATCGTCAACCGCTACGTCATAAGAAACATCGTTCACTTTGAGCTGCACGGCGGTGAGTTCACGTTCGGTGTCATCTAGCCAGGAAACGGCCGTACTAAACTGCAGACGCACCGCTTCATCCAAATTGGGCAAAGAGAGGGTGCGGCTCTCTGTTGGCAGATTGATCACCACGCTGGGCAAATTGTTGGGAATATCTACAGTAGTTTCAGCAGAGATGCTGGAATTGGTAGCCAGGCTAACCGTAACAGGAAAATTACCCGCTTCCAATGCGGTTACCGTGTAGCGGATGCGTGCCTGATCACGAAAGCTGCTGATGCGGTTCCAGACGAGGGGGAGATCGGCCGTGTCATCTAACTGTACGGCAATGCCACCCGTCTGCGCCGCTATGCTTGCCAGAAAATCCTGGCCAAAGCCGGGTGTGGAAATATTTTCATTTGCTAGCCAGATGGTGTGGATGGGTATGCCCAATTCCAGAGCGCGTTCTACCAAATCATCCTCTTCAAAGCGCGTGCTCACCACGTCGGTGCCGTCCGTCATCAGAACCAGCGAGGCAGCCATGGCGGGGTCTGGCTTGAGAGCAACCATGTCGTCTAGCAGGCTGGTGCTGCTGTCAATGAGTGCCGTCGCCCCGGTTTCTGGCGTGAGCGGCGTGGCAAACAGATTGCGTACACTGTTAAAAAAGCTGGTTGGTGCCAGAAGCTGCTCGGCTTCAGACGCCCCCACCTGGTACACGGCCACCGAATCAACCTGTTCGCTCATATTGCCCGCCGTGGCGTACGTTTCGATGGCTTGCTGCAGCAGCGGGAGTTCGTCCACCACGCCTGGCGGAATATCAATAAGGAAGACGGTAAAGGTGCCAGCCGTGTGTGCCCCCTGGTACTCAATGGGGCCAACCGTGCTGCCATTTTGCTGAATGGTGAGGGTTTCCTGGGAGAAATCGAGCGCATTGCCTTGGGCATCGCGCCCATACACATGCAGTTCTACGCTGGGCAGACTGCTTACGTCGCTGTTGGTAATGAATAGTTGGGCAACAGTGGGGGAATCTTGGGCGAGTACGGCCGTACTCGTCAGCAGCAGCGTCAGCAGCAGCGCCAGCAGCAAAAATAATCGCATCAACCCGCTTTTTCTTGTTCGCATCATGTGAGCCTATCTCCCTGGATTTACCGTGCTATAATAACAAACCGAGCCCAGAAAGTAAACATAAAACTGCCTACGCACACCTTGCGGGAAGCCTGCGGAAACATGGAGAAAATAAGCCAATTTAGAGAACAATTTAGCTGGATACCATGCAGCATGAAGATGTTGATGACTCATGTTGCGTATTGCGTATTGCGTAGCCAAAAAGGAATACGCAATACGCAATACGCAATAGGTCTATCCATTTTTTCTGTAATCTGCGGATTATTTATCTTAACGCCCGCTGCTGCACAGGGGGATGTGCTGTTGCGGCTGAGCCAGCCCGATTTGTCCAATTTCCCAGAGGTGCGGCTAAATATTTTGAGCAGCGACGGCCGTGGTGCGCCACTGCCAGAATCTGACCTGACGCGGCTGGCCCTGCGGGAAAATGGCGTGCCGATTGCCGATGCCGAGGTGCAGTTTGTGCCCGTCGGCGTGGACATCATTTTTGTGCTGGATGCTGACCAATCGCTAAATATCATTGACGAAGGGCGCAGCGTAACCCGGCTGGTAACGGTGCAGGAAACGCTAGAACGATACGCCAGCCGCTTTATGAACCCGTCTGGCTTTGACCGTATCTCCCTGCTGGTGCCAGATGCCAATGGGGAGGCTGGCCAATTTTTGGTGCAAGATAGCCGCTCACCAGAAGCACTGACAATCGCCATGCAAACTTACGCGCCGGATTTACCTGAAGACGCGCCCATCAATGCCATGATGCTGCAAGCCATTGCCCACGCCGCCGACATTAAGGAAAACGGCCGTTACCAAGCTATCCTCCTCCTGAGTGAAGCGCGCCGCCTACCCCAGTTCCTCGATTTCCAAACGTTGGTGGCTGAGGCGCAAGCGATTGAGCTGCCGCTGTTTACCGCCATTTTAGGCGCACAGGCCAGCTTCGATGAGGTGGACGCTGCTGCTGCGCTCTACCAGCCCACCCGCGCCTTTTATGCCCACGTTCCCCGCCCCGAAGAAGCAGATTCGCTCTTTTTAATTTGGCAGCGGCAGGGCAACCAAGCACAGATTCGATATCGTTCATTGTTGCGAGAAAGTGGCAGCTACCCCATTACGGTCAACATTGGCAATCTCACCGCCAGCACGGAGCTAGCACTGGCGGTTTTGCCACCGCAAATTGAACTGGCGTTGCCAACAACGGCCGTTCAGCGGCAAGGCAATGCACCAGATTCACCCCTACTGGAACTGGAACCCACCAATCTGCAAATTCCCCTCCAGCTTACCTGGCCTGATGAGTTGCCGCGTGAAATTACGGCCGTTTCCCTCTTCGTTGATGATGTTTTGCAGCCGCAAATCAGCCTGCCGCAGCCAGATGATTTTGGGCAACTGACCCTAAACTGGAATGTGCAAGCGGTAGACACCAGCGCGTACCGCCTGCGCGCCGAACTGACCGATGTGCTGGGGTACACGGCCGAAACAGAGACAGTGGTAATGACGATTACGGCCGTTCGCCCTGCCCCCCCTACGCCCACACCCGCACCCACCGCCACGCTCCGCCCCACCGAGCGCGTCACAGAAGTGACAAATACGCTCAGCCGCGATGATTGGCTGCTCATTTTGGTTGGCTTAAGTTTGTTGGGGCTGGTCCTCTTTTTAATCCGCTGGTGGCGACGGCGGCCGCCCAGACTGACCCTGCGCCCTCGTCGCGGGCGGGGCGTTCGCGACGAGGAAGCGCAGGATGAAGTGGATGAGACGCTGATCGCCTCGCTGCAACTGGTGGAAGATGCGCCTGGCAACCAGACGGATATCCTCATCGAGCAGGACAACATGGCCATTGGCCGCGATTTGGAAGTAGCGCAAATTGTGTTTGGCGACAGCTCGGTGGCTCGGTTACATGCGCGAATTAGGAAAAGAAACGGCCGTTACTACCTTTACGACGAAGGCAGTGCCAACGGCACCTTCCTGAACCATGACCGCCTCGGTCTCAGTCCCCGCCAACTGCAAGACGGCGACGAAATCCGCCTGGGCCGCATCCTGCTACGTTTTCAGCTACGCCCACCTACTGCAAATACACCCGCTGAACCTGAGGCCGAACCAAACAGTGCCGAAGAACCCTATACATCAGACAGCAACAACGAGGATGCTATTGATTGAACTTCTACAAGCCAATCCGCTGCTTTTGCTCTTTTTTGTGGTGGCGATTGGCTACCTGCTGGGTCAGATTCGGATTGGGGGCAATAGCATGGGGGTTGCGGCCGTTTTGTTTGTGGGTCTAGCCTTTGGTGCGCTAGACCCCGCGCTGCACATGCCCCAAATTGTTCTCGATCTGGGGCTAGTGCTATTCGTGTACACCATTGGCTTGGCCAACGGCCCCGGCTTCTTCAGCAAATTCCGCCGCGAAGGGCTGCGCGAAGTGCTGTTCATCATCGGCATCATGACGCTGCCTGCCCTGCTGCTTTTGGGCATCCACTTTGCGCTAGACTTCACCCCGGCCACAACGGTGGGCATCTTCACGGGGATGTCTAATAACACGCCAGCCCTCGCCAGCGTGTTAGATTTGATTGGGCAGCGCGGCGGAGCCGAAACGGCCGCTTCTGATGCTGTCGTTGGGTTTTCTGTGGTTTATCCACTGGGGGTGCTGGGGCGCATGTTAGTGCTGGCGATTGTGCTGCGCCTCTGGCCTGTTGATTTTGCTGCTGAAGCGCACCGGCTACGCCACCAATACCCCATTGCCCGCAATTTACAGTACCGAACAATTGAGATTACCCAAAACGGTGTGATGGAACGGCCGTTGCGCCAGCTACGCCGAGAAAATGAGTGGGATGTGTTATTCGGCCGTTTGTATCGGGGAAACGAAACCAGCCTCATCAGCAATGACACCCAATTCCTGCCCTGTGACAGAATTATCGTGGCGGGGACGCCAGAAGCGCTAGATGAGCTAGAAGCAGCCTTTGGCCAACGTGCTGCCGAAGATTTGCGGCACGACCACAACGTTTACGACAGCCGTCGCCTCTTTGTCTCTAACCCAGACATTGCAGGCAAATCGCTAGCCGCACTGAACCTGCGCGAAGCGTATGGTGCTATCGTCTCACATGTGCGGCGTGGCGATGTTGAACTGCTGGCACGCGGCGACACCGTGCTAGAGTGGGGCGACCGCATCCGCGTGCTGGCCCCCCGCGAAGAAATTCCACAGCTTGTAGCCCTGTTTGGCGACTCATTTGCCCAGCTTAGCCATGTAAATTTGCTCACCGTCGGCTTGGGCATTGCCATTGGCTGGCTGCTGGGCCTCATTCCCATCACGCTGCCAGGTGGCATCACCCTTCAACTGGGGTTGGCCGGTGGGCCGCTACTGGTGGCGCTGGTGCTGGGAGCCTTGCGCCGCACTGGGCCCATCCTGTGGAAGATGCCCTACAGCGCCAACCTGACCCTGCGCCAGTTTGGCTTGATTTTGCTGCTAGCGGCCGTTGGCGTGCGCTCTGGCACCGCCTTTTTGAACGCCTTCAGCAGCGGCGCAGGCTGGCTTATCTTCGGCTTGGGCTTTGGGCTCATTGTGATGATAACCTTGCTCGCGCTGTGGCTGGGCCACAAACTACTTCGCATTCCATTCAGTCTGCTGCTGGGCATGATCTCCCCCCAACCAGCCGTGCTGGACTATGCCGAGGATCAGGCGCAAAACCCGCTGCCCGGCATTGGCTACACGCTCATGTTTCCCTTCGCCATCATCATCAATGTGATTTTGGCGCAGGTGCTGCTGATTGTTTTGCAGAATTATTTTTCTGGCTAATTTGACCTTGAAGTTTCACTAATAAAAATGCTAAACTGCATCCAAATTCTCAGGACTTACGCGATTGTCGGCTACAGTCCGAAAAATGCGTAAGTCCTATTCCCAAAACTTTTTAAAACAGGAGAGTGGTATGCAAACAGTCATGTTACGCAGCAATGCACGCAAAGGCAGCGGCGGCAATAGCTTTACAATTGAAGTATTAGGCGAAAGTGCCATAAAAGATGACGTGCGGGAAGCGATTCGGGCTTTAGAACATCATCCAGCCAAAGCATCCCGGCGCACACTCATTGACATGCTGGGCTTAATTGAGAAATTCAATTTCCAAATTCGTCACGCGGAACGTTCCGTTGATGAAAACGGTTTGGAGGAGTGGTCCTTTATTTTGCAAGGGTAAAATCTGGGGGAGCCAACTCAATTTGCCACAAGAAATACGTACAAGCCAAAGCCCATCGTATTTTGGCCCCACTGCCAGTAAGCATTTTTCCATTTTCGGCGGCGGTTGACCTTTTCTGCAATTTGCGGGTCTTCCGGCTGTTGCAGCCGTTCACGCTCGGCAGCCATCCAAAAGGCTCCTTCAAAATGATCCCATTCCTCGTGGGATGCTGTGATTGCGTAAATACATTCCAAGCCAATTTTCTCACCAGCTGCGATGTTTTCATGATGCGCTCGGAGCTCTTTCTTGTCGATGCCGGTCATTTGGAGGTAGGCGGGGTCTGGTTCTTTGCGCCAGTAGCCATCGCCTATGATGATGAGTCCACTGGGTTTGGTGATTACTTTTAAGCTCGCCAGGGCGTTATCGAGTGCTTCACCGACTTCGCCAAAAGCGTGGGTGGCTCCCAAGCTAAAGCTGGCGTCGAAATGGTTGTTGGGGAAGGTGACTTCTGCGAATGATTTGGTGTGGAAGGTTGCTTTTTGGGCATATTTTGCAACTTTTTGCTGGGCGATTTTTACGGCCGTTTCATCCACATCAACCCCCACTGCAAAACAGTTAAACCGCTGCAAAAGCCGTAAAATGAGTTCGCCTTCACCACAGCCAACGTCCAGGATTTTGGATGAATTGGTTAGCCAAAGTTCGTCTAGCAAGCCGTCAATTCGTTCTGGTTTGAATGGATTATTGAATAGCACCTTTTACTCTCTTTGAACCATTGGCAAAACTATAAACTCCCCATTTTCTGTTTGTAAACGATGCCCCGTTGCCGGGTCGTAGAGGCCAATTCGCAGATTGGCATCTGGTGGCAAATCCGGGGGCAGGATGAGAATGTGCTCATCAAGGATGTATTCGCCGGGCACCCAGCCAGTGGTGGGGCGCGTCCAGTTGGCGGGTTCGCCATCTGCCTGGGCTAATATTTGGCCATCGGCGTTGACGAGGTGGATGAAAACGCGGTAGCTGGTGGGCATTTCAACTTCGGCACGCCAGAGGAGGGAGGTTGGTAATTGGGTTAAGCCAACTAGCGTGATGAGTGGCTCGTTATTTTGGGAGAAGGTGGCGTTGACGGCCGTACGCATCTCCACTGCCTCAAACACCCGTTCAGGAGCCGTTACCTCTATCTCACCCAAAACTAAGCCATCCGCTACGAATTTGTAGCTGCCAGACTCTAAATCTGCGGGTAGGCGCAGCAGGTGTTGGCCGCGAACCATTTGAGGCGGCCATTCAGACGGCGGATAGCTGGACAAAGTAAACGGTAAATCCCATTGGAAAATTTGTTCATCATTACTGTTTAGCAACTGCAACTGAAAACGCTCAACAGACACTGTTTGTAAGTGTGCGCGACTCCAAAAGAAGGTTAAAAGAACTTGCTCACCCGGCATTGTCGCTGTTCTGTCCTGACGATAATCATGCAGTCGTATATTTTTCACCATCCCACTAATGGCATCGGAGATAAAGGCTAGCACTTCTGGTTCTGTAACAGTGATTTGGCCAAGTACGGCCGTTGGCCCCAGCACTGCCCCACTTTCATCCAGCAGCGTGATTGGTTGCAAGGTGGCAAAGTCAAACAGGGTTAACACAACATCGTACTGGCCGGGTGGCGTGCCGCGGAGGATGGTCACTTCGCGGCTATCCCAAGCCCACTGGCCGGGCTGCCAGGCGCGGGTGTCTGGTGCGTCTTCGTAGAGGCGCGGGCGGAAGGTGTCCAGATCGCTCCAGGTAAGGCCGTCTGGCCCCACCAGCCAGACGTTGGATTGGTAGCGTGCTTGCGGAAAATCGGTAGCTTCCCAGGCGAGATCAATATCAAAATGATCGCCAGAGGGCACGGCCGTTCGGCTCAAATTGTATCCTTCTAATCGTAACTCGGCGGCTTGCAAGACGGCCGTATGCGCCACGTCCGGCTCCGCCACCCGCCGCAGCGGCGTTTTGGTATTGTCGAGAACCAGTTTGCCAACGATGAGCAGCGCGGCAACAGTAACCAGTGGCCAGTAATCAGTAATCAGTGACTGTTTACCGATTACTGAATACTGATTACTGAATACCGATGACTGGTTTTTAGACAGTACCAATCCCGCCACAAAAACCCCGGCCAACGAGAACAAACTCAGCCCCAGCAGAGCCGTGCGGGTGGGGGTGGATTGCCACTGGACGGCAATTTTGTGATTGCCTGCCGGGACGGGGAAGGTGATGAGGCCGGTTGGGTCTTCCGGGATGATGGGCACAGGTTCCCCGTCTACCGTCGCCACCCAGCCGGGAAAATCGAACGAGAGATAGCGGGCCGTGAACGGTTCCGGGCTGTTGATTTGGGCCGTTACGCTGCGATTATCATATTCAATAAACTCAACACTAGTGCCTAGGGGAAAGACGACCGTATCCAGCCGATGCAAGGTTTCGTTAGCCTGGTAGTTGGCTTCGAGGGGGGATGCGGACGGCCGTTCCTCCACCGTGCGCGGGAAGTAGCTGCCTTCCGGGTCTACTCCCACCAGCCCCGTCTCCCGCTCGTACTGGTGCACCGTGTTAATTGTGGGATACGATTCCTCGGCACAAATATTTGGGTATACCGTCGGAATTGCTTCCAAAACCAGTAGCCCGATTGCTAAAGCAACCCCCACCCTAACCCTCCCCCTGATAGGGGGAGGGAAGTTGCCCCCTCTCCCTTTGAGGGAGAGGGCTGGGGTGAGGGTGAAAAATGAAAACGGCACGCCTGCCAAAAAAGCCAGCGGCAACGCCGCCCGCCCCACAAAGCGCCAGGGAAACTGCACAAAATCAATCAGCGGCAGCCCCTCCCAGATAAATTGGGAGGCGGGTAGGGAGATGAAGAGGAAGACGGCCGTCCCCGCCATCATTAGCCAAACGTGAAAGTGAACTTCACCAGGGGATTGGGTTGGATCTCCAGTCTCTAGTCTCCAATCTCTAATCTCCTTCCTTTTCCAAATAGCAAGACTAACACCTAAGATCGCCAACCCAAGCGGCACCCAACCCAATCTAAACGGAAGCGGCGGGTTCAGCAGCGAGGGGTCTTCTGGCGAGACGGGGGCTAAAATTTCGGCGGGAGTGGTGAAGTTGAAGCGAAAATCGTTGTTGCGGGTGGTGGTGGACTGCTCCAGGGTGACGCTGTTCAGCTCTAGCAATGCCCCACCGGTGTAAAAAATCGTCGTGCCGAGGCCGAGGCCAAACAGCAACAACAATCGCGCCACCCAGACCCGCCACTTTAGGCGATGATGCCACGCCAATGCCAACAGATAAACCCCAAGCGTAGGCACAAAAATGAGCATGGAGATGTTGTGGCTAAACCCGAGGAGGATGAGACCGAGTACGGCCGTTCCAAACCACCGCGCCCCACCACCCAGCAACCAACGCCGCCCCGCCCACAGCAGCAGCGGAAACAGCGGCAGTGCAGCCGACTCTGGCGAATTGCCGCGAATCAGCGCATCTACCAGCACATAGGGCGCAGCCATGTACGCTACCCCGGCCGCCAGCCCAGCCCATTTGCCCAAAATATCTTGCACCCACAAAAACATGAACCAGCCACAGGCCAAAATTGTGATTATGTAAAATAAATTAGTCGCTGCTGGCAAAGGCAAGCCCAGCAAGTGCGGCCCCAGCACAGCGTACAGCGGCAGCGGCTCACGATACACAAAAAAGGGATAGCCGTAGCCAAACGCCAGATCGGGCAGCCAGCGGGTGAAGAGGAGGCCATTTTCCCAGGCGTAGCGCATGGCAGCGACGCGATGGTAATGTAAGTGGCCGTCGTGGGTGCAGGGTACGGCCGTCCACCTCAGCAGCGGCATAATGAGCGGGAAGCCCCACTTAGTTAGCAATAAAAATGGCCACCAGCCAGTGACACGTTGACGAAAATTCTTCATAAAAATAAATGGTTACGGTAGGGGCAGCACCCCGTGGCTATTCGATTTGGTCAGTCACAGGGAACTGCCCCTACCCGGCGATTTTAATGAAACCTACCCAAGTGTAATCTACAACAGTTTGACTGCCGAATGTGCCGAATCTTGTTATACTTTTTGCATCCATAACATCCATTATTTGGAGGAAATCCATCATGGCAGTGATGAATCGGCAAGACGGCCGTCGTCCCCACATCCTCATTTGCGATCCCATACACAAAGCTGGCGTCAGTATGCTCCAGGAGCAAATGTATGTAGATGTGAAAACCAACCTCAGCCACCAGGAGCTGCTAAACATTGTTCATGAATATGATGGTCTGGTCGTCGAAAATCAAACCTCCGTAACGGCCGATCTCATTGACCACGCGCTTAATTTGCGACTGATTGGCCGTGCCGGGTCTGGCTTTGACCAAATTGATGTCATCCACGCTCAAGAAAAAGAGATCGCCGTGATCAACTGTCCTGATGCCAACACACTGGCCGTAGCGGAACACACGATGGGGCTGCTCCTTTCGCTGGCGCGCCGCCTACCCCGCGCTTACACCAGCCTGAAAGCAGGGCAGTGGGACAGCAGCCAGCTCATCGGCACGGGCTTGTCAGGCAAAACGTTGGGCATTGTGGGATTCGGCCGTATTGGGCGCGAGGTGGCCATCCGTGCCGAAGCCTTTGGCATGAATCTGCTGGTTAATGAGCCGTCACTCACCCCCGAACTGCGCCTGCAAGATAAAATCCAGCGGATTGATCTGTACGAGCTTTTGGAGAAAGCAGATTTTATCAGTCTGCATGTACCGCTTCGCCCAGAAACGCGCCACATGGTCAGCACCCGCGAGCTTAACCAGATGAAAAAGACAGCCTACCTCATCAACACGGCACGCGGCGGCCTCATAGACGAGGCTGCATTGCTCACGGCATTGGATGAGGGGGGCATTGCCGGGGCTGCGCTGGACGTGTTCCAAACTGCACCACAGCCAAACCGGGCACTCATCGAACATCCAAGTGTGATTACCACGCCGCGCATTGCTGCCAGCACCGACGATGCCCATTTAGCGGCATCCATCACGCTAGCGGAGCAGATTATCGAGTTCTTTCAAGAGGTGGAAGTGAGTTCGGTGCTGCCGCTGCGGGTGGTGCCAATGGACAAGGTAATGCCCCATGAGCATTTTGACCAAAAGCGGGTAGATCGCCTGGCGGGGCGGCTGGAGGAAGATGGTGTGCTGGGTAATCCACCAGTGGTAATTGAGAGTGAAGACGGCCGTTACATCGTCCTCGATGGCGCAACCCGAACCACTGCCATGAAGCAACTCGGCTACAAACACGGCATCGTCCAGGTCATCTCCACAGAGGATGGACTGGGGCTGCACACTTGGTACCACGTCATCTGCAAAATTCGGGTAAACGAGCTGCTGGCCTTGCTGCAAACCTTGCCAGACATCACCATGCAAGAAACAGACATCGAACGTGCCACTGACGAAATGTTTGAATACGGCGGCCTTTGCTACGTTCAGCTCATAGACAACCGCGTCTTTTTAATTTACCCAGCACATGGGGTCAATCGGCTGGAAGCACTGAACCAGTTCACCGAGGCGTACATTGACGCCGCCGGGCACGTAGATCGCACGCTCAACGACAATATCCTCAGCCTAAAAAATGAGTATGAGGAGTTAGCTGGTGTGGTGATCTTCCCCGAATATACGGTAACTCAGGTGATGGCAGCGACATTGTCAAGCGGCCGTTTATTCCCGGCTGGCATTACGCGCTTCATCATCCCCGGCCGCATTCTGCGTCTCAATGCAGAGCTGTCCGTTTTGAAATCTGATATGTCTTTGCGCGAGAAAAACCGCTGGCTGCACGAGCTACTCGTAGAAAAACAAGGCAAAGGCGGCATCCGCTTCTACGGCGAGCCGGTTTACTTGCTCGATGAATAGGAATTTGCCAACATAGGGTCAAAAATTGGACGCGGACGAGCGCAGATGAACGCGGAATAAACTTGTTCAAATCCGCGCTTGACCGCGCTCGTCCGCGTCCCATCATTTTGAATTACTTGTATAATTGGGCGGATTGCAAAATAAATAGTCGCGCAGGGGAAAAGATGGAATCGAATATTAGGCTGAAGCATAGAGATATAACCGGGGCGATCCTGCATGCATTTTATAAGCGCGTGTACGCTAAATTAGGGTATGGTTTCCTGGAGAAAGTTTATGAAAATGCGCTGGCTTATGAGCTGGAAAAAAGTGGATTAGCTGTTGTGCAGCAGCAAAAGATTGAAGTGTTTTACGCTGGGCAAGTGGTGGGTGAATATTTTGCAGATCTCGTTGTCAGCGATAAGGTTCTTGTGGAAATAAAAGCGGCCGAACAATTGAACCAGAGACATGAAGCACAATTGCTCAACTATTTGCGTTCCACTCAGTATGAAGTTGGCTTGCTGCTCAACTTTGGTCCCAAAGCTGCCCATACTCGCAAAGCCTTCGACAATAAGCGGAAAAATCCCACCTGGAAGAAATAAACTTCTCCGCGTCCAATTTCTTATGAACCTTCATCAAGCTGGGTGAGGAAGATAGCGTTGACTTGAGCCATATAAGTTAAATCTACATTTGGGGGTGGGAGGATGCTTTGCGGCACAAATTGTCTGAAATGCTCAGTGGCAAAGTGGATTTGCTCGTGCATGTATGGTGCCTGGAAAGCAATGCGGCGGTTAATTTTCTTCTCGATGGGGTTCATCGGTTCCACGTCAAACTGCTCAGACCGCACCAACTTTAAGCCGCTCATTTTCAGGCTTTTCACCAGAGCATGATGCACCTCTTTAATGGTAGGGGGTTGCTCGTTGACAATGTTGAACAGGTTGGTTTGCTGGGGGTCTAGCTGGGTGCAATGTGCCAAATAGACCATGCCATCCACTACAAAATCTATCGGCACCAGGTTAAGCGGGGTGTGCGGGTTGCCCAGCAACCGGGTCTGCACATTGCCATTGAACTGTGCGCCCTGGCTACGGGCTAAAACCGTCCGCAGGCGGCGACATTCGGTGAGTACCTGATAGTAACCGGAGTTGCACAGCACTTCGGTTTCTGGCGTGCCGATCACAATCGAAGGGCGAAAAATGTTGGCGTCCAGCTGCCCAGCCCGCTGGTATTCATCCACCAGCCGCTCGGCATTGTGCTTGGACCATTCGTAAATGGAGCGGAAGCCAGTCACGTTTTCCGGGATGCGTTCAGGAACGGGGCTGTTGAATTCGCTGCCCAGGCAGTACGCCGTGCTAATGTAAAAAAAGCGGGGTGGAGCTTCTGCGTTGATCTGGCAGGCGAGGTTGAGCTGGTTGCGGGTGCCTTCAATGTTGGTAGCTTGGACTAACGGCCGTTCCCGTTCCTTGAAGTTGAAAATGGCAGCACTGTGCCACAGTTCGTCAATTGGGCTGCTAAAGTGGGCGCGAAGGCTGCTGGCTAGCGTCTCCGCCGAATCTTCTACCGTGCCGGGAATGGCGATGAGGTTGGTGAGGGTTTCTGGGGAAAGGGGGCCAACTTCGGTAACGGCCGTTTCTATCCGCGCCTGTACCGATTGGTCATTTTTAGGCCGCACCAGTGCCAAAACAATATATCCATCTTCCAAGAATCGGTGCGCCAAATGGCAGCCCACATAGCCCGTTGCCCCGGTCAAAAAAATCGTTTTCGCCATAACCTTCTTCCCAATAATTGACTTTTGCAGCGTATTGTTGTGCGCTTTATGATAAGCACAACCTATCATAAACGCCTCTTTAGAATTCAGCCACTTATCAGAAATAGTGCAAGCGGTCAGCATTCCATGTACAAAAATGCCAAACAAGATAAAAAGTTACGAAAATCACAAAAGTTAGGGAAGCAACGGCCGTTCATCCCCCAAAAGAGCCCCAGCCCTGTCTGTCTAGCCGCTCACGCTGCCCAAATTTCAACGACCACTTGGCCATCGCTGCTGCCGCGTAAACGCCCCATCAGTTGGAACAAACGAGCCATCAGGCCATATTTTTTTACCAACCGCTGTTGCATCTTCTTCTTTTCCTCTGGCGAATCCAAAATGCGCGCCTGAGCCGTGAGCCAGTCGCCAGAAACGTTGCCTCGCGCATCGCTTTTGGCTAAGCGTACCTGACTGTTGTTGTGAATCCGCTTAACCTTCCAGCTATCACCTTGTGTCCAAACGTATAGCTTGTGCCCCTCGCTCACGACCCAGACGGGCGTTTTGACCCCTTGTCCGTTTTTGCGGAAGGTTTCCAGCGAAATATATTGCTCTTTTCTTAAATCCAATAGTGCAGCCACAATTGCTCCTTCTTGATGAAATTTGATACAAAATGAGTTTTGGCCTAATTTTTTGCTGGGGTGAGCAAAATAACGGGGATGTGACGACTGGTGCGTTGTTTGTAGGCGGCGTAGCCTGGGTAGGTTTCTACGGCCGTTTGCCAGCAGGCGGCACGTTCATCGCCGTCGGTTTCACGGGCCAGGTAGGGTTGGGAACGGCCGTCTCGCGTCACCGTCACTTCGGGGTTTGCCAAAATATTGTAATACCAGGCCGGGTTTTTCTGCTGCCCCCAATTGGAGGCGATGATAACCAACTGATTGTCGGCGAAGGGAATGGCTAGCAGTGGCACCGTGCGTGGCTGGCCGCTTTTGGCACCCATAGTGGTGAGATTGAGAATTTGTAATCCAGCAAGCAAGGTAGTGGCAGTGGAACGGCCGTTGCTCACCTTTAACACCAGCTTGTCCAAATGGTGCATTGTCCGTGCCATAATTTGGGCGCCCACAGATGACATGGCAATGCGCGTATTGATCTTTTGCAGTAAGTTCTTATTCGAGGACATGTGCCAATTTTACGCCAGATGCCGCAAAAACACAGAAACGGTACAATCCCAGCCCGCAAGAGGAATCGTATTTCCAGGTAGTCAATCCAAGCAAATTGAACTGGGCGAAGAAATACGATTTCTGAAACACAAACTTAAGGAAAAACAATGAACCAGTTACAAGCAATTGTTTTTGATATGGATGGCCTGATGGTGGACAGTGAACCACTCTCTCAGCAAGCGTGGGATGAATATTTACGGCCGTATGGCCACAAACTCACCGAAGAAATCGTCAGCAGCATCATTGGCCTGCGCGCCGACATGAGCACCCCTACCATCAAAGCAATGTTCAACTTGCCGGAGCCAGTGCCTGTCATCATCCAGAAGCGCGCCGCCATCTATAGCCAAATTCGCGCCAGTGGTGTGCCCACCATGCCCGGTCTACATGAACTCCACACCGAAATTGCGCGTCGCCAGATTGCCTGGGCAGTTGCCACCTCCAGCCCACGCCACCACGCCGAAGAGATTTTGCAGCAGCTTGGCCTGCACAACCGCTGCCAAGCCATCGCCGCTGGGGATGAAGTGACGCATGGCAAACCGAACCCTGCCATTTACTTGCTCGCTGCCGAGCGTCTTGGCATCCCGCCAAAACAGTGCTTGGCGCTGGAAGATTCTGGCCCCGGCAGTCTGGCCGCTGTTCGAGCAGGCATGACGACTATTGCCATCCCCAACGCCCAAACCAAAACGGCCGATTTCAGCCACGCCCACCACCGTTACAACTCCCTGCACGACATGTTAGCAAATTTAGATACTTTCTTTGGAAATTGAATTTGAGAGTTTAACCGCAGAGTACGCGGAGAACGCAGGGGAAATCTAAAAGACCTGCCTAAACCAGTTCAGCAGAAAAAATACGATCCAGACGAAATGTGCGCTGATCTTCTGCCTGGTGGCAGTACGCAATGAGATACTCCACGCCCCGGTGCTGGCTGGGATACAGTGGCGTCACTACGCGGTTGGATTCCCCGCTTTTGCCCAGGTAGAGCAGACGTAGGTTACGGCCGTTCACCAACGCTTCACTTATCACGTTCGGCAGTTGAGCCGCAAAAGAAGGCGCATAAATCGGGCTGCCCTGCGCGTACAGCAAATCATCCACTGTTTCCAGCCGCCGCTGCGCTAACGTTCGTACCATTCGCTTGAGGATTTCGGCCGTCATGTACACATCACTCAACGCCCGGTGCGCCTGCCCCATCCGCACACCCAACTGACGGGCAATATGGCTCAGATTGTTCCGGCCAAAGTGAAAATATTGCCGCGCCAGCAGCAATGTACACAGCCACGGGTTCGGCAACGTGGCCGCCTGCCCGTCGGTTTGCAAACTATGAATCAGCAGCTCCTGCCCCAGAAAGCCCGCATCGAACTCGGCATTGTGGGCCACGATTACCGCGCTATCCAGCAACGCTAGCAACTCATCTGCCACCTCGCCAAAGGTGGGTTGCCCTACCAAATCATCATTGTAAATGCCGTTGACGCTGCTGGCTTTGGGGTCCATTTTGCGCCCTGGCTGAATGAGGCTGCTCACCTGTCCCACCTCGCGCCAATTTTCCAGCCGCACCGCCCCAATTTCCACAATGCGATGCCCCAGCCCTGGGAACAAGCCGGTGGTTTCGGTGTCTAGCACCACGAGGGGGATTTCAGACGGCCGTTTTGCCAATAGTTGTGAATCCATACCCAAATTGTAATCAACTCTGCCCCTTGTTGCGAACCCTCGAAAATTTTTGCCAACTGGAAAAACTCATGCTATACTTTTTGCACATTTGACGAGCACTCTGCGGAAAGTGGGAATCCCCCACTTTTTTTGTTTCCTGGCTCAGTCATGGAAATTTGTAACTAAAAAATTTATCCGCAAAAGTCACAGGCTTACACTGAACAAAATCAAAGTAGAAAAAAGAGAAACTTGAGAAATAAGCCTCAAAGCCCTCTGTGGCTGATATTTAGATAGATAGGTATTTTGCCCAATGAAAAGCGAATTTATTCTAGCCTTTAACGAAATCTGTGAACAGCGCGGCTTGCCCAAAGATGAAGTCTTCGAAGCCCTCAAAACGGCGCTCGTTTCTGCCTACCGACGCGACACCAACATTAGTGCCCAGCAAGATGTGTCCGTAGATATTGACCCGCGCACGGGTGAACCGACCATCTACACCGAAAAAGAGGTCGTGGATTCCATCATTGACAACCGCACCGAGGTGCTGCTGGAACAAGCCAAGAAGGAAGGCCATACCGAGGCGCAATATGGTGATTTGGTGATGGTGGACAGCACGACGGCTGGATTTGGCCGTATTGCTGCCCAAACCGCCAAGCAAGTGTTGCTGCAGCGTGTGCGTGAAGCCGAGCGTGAACAGTTGTACGAAGATTTCTCCGGTCGTGAAGGCGAGTTGGTGAACGGCACGGTGCAAAGTGTGAGCGGCCAACACCTAACGATTGGCCTGGGCCGCACCGAGGCAATTTTGCCCAAGAGCCAACAGGTTCAAGGGGAACGGTACCGTGCCCACGACAAAATTCGTGTTTACGTTCTAGAAGTGCGCCGCACCAATCGCGGCCCGCAAATTTTTGTGAGCCGAAACCATCGCAATCTGCTGCGCCGTTTGCTGGAGCTGGAAGTACCAGAAATTTACAATGGGCAGGTAGAGATCAAAAGCATCGCCCGCGAGGCGGGGCAGCGATCCAAAGTGGCGGTGCTGGCCTTGCAGCCAGGTGTAGACCCGGTTGGCGCCTGCGTGGGTATGCGCGGCGTGCGTATTCAAAGTATTGTGCGTGAGTTGAATGATGAAAAGATTGATGTCATCGAATGGGATCCAAACCAGCAGGCGTTTATTGCCAAAGCACTGAGCCCGGCACGGGTTTCTCACGTATTTTTAGAAGAAAGCTTTGCCGATGGGAAAACGGCCGTTGTCATCGTCCCGGATGATCAACTCTCGTTGGCGATTGGCCGTGAAGGGCAAAATGCGCGCTTGGGTGCCAAGCTCACCGGCTGGCGCATAGACATCAAGAGCCTCACCGAAGCTGCTACCGAATCGCTGGACAATTTAGATCACCCAGCCGCTGAGCCAGCCGTGGTAGGCAACGAGAAACTGATCGAGTCTGTTCAGCAAGTTCTGGCGAAGAAAGAAGCTGGACGGCCAATTACATCTGAGGATTATTACAATCTGGATCGTTTGGTAGGTGGGGTTGAAGGCAAAATTATTGCTGCGCGTGCGGCCGTGTTTGAAGAAGAGCGCAAAGCTCGCGCCGAAGCGCGTAAAGCCATTCCAGAACAGGCATGGGAACTGGATTTGGAAGAATTGGATTTGCCAGGTCGTGTCCACAACCTGCTGCTGGATGCTGAAATTGAAACCGTTGGCGCTTTGATGATGGTGCTTTCCATTGGTGAAGACGAGTTCTTGAGTATCAAGGGGCTGGGCGAGAAAGCACTGGAAACAGTGCAAGAACATTTGGTCAACTTCGATGGCTGGATTGAGGTTGAAGAACCAGAAGAGGCAGAGGCAGAAGCTGAGGTTGCCGAGGCTGAGGAAGCCGTTGCTGAGGCTGAAACAGAGGCCGAGGGCGAGGAAGTAGTTGAACCTGTAGCGGAGGCTGAAGAAGCGTTAGTTGAAGCTGAAACCGAAGTTGAGGAACCGGTCGAAGTGGAAGAAGAAACGGCCGTTGCCGAAGACGCCGAAACTGAAGCTGAAATGGAACCGTTGATTGACGATCTATCGCAATCCCTCATTGAAGCGGCGCCAATCGAAGTACCAAAGAAGAAAAAGAAAGAAAAGAAAAAGCCGGCAGTGGTTATTGCTCGCCCAACAACGGCACCTGCCCAAGAGACAGAAGACGATCGTCGCCGCAGCCGCAAGGGCAAGCAATTGGTCTTGGATGAAGAGTCTGGTGAAGTTGTGGTAAAACGGAAGCGTAAAGGTAGCCGCCGTCGTCCCGAGTGGGAAGAGTACGACATGGATGATTTCTAGAAAACGGCCGTCCTACCTGTATCTGATGTCAATTGTGAATTTGCAGATTGCTGGAGACAGTAATGTAAACATTTATTAATGCGCGGCTGGCGTTTACACGCTGGCCCAAGCTGATGTACCTAAACAATTTTGAACTTTAGCCACGCAGGAAACGGCCGTACTTTGCCCACCTGCGTGGCTTCGTACTTTTTAAATAGCCACAGAGAACACAGAGTTAATAGAGAATTTTCTCCTAACCCTCTGTGAACTCTGTGGCAAAAAATCATGAGTAAAAAAAAGAAGCAGCCCGCCCGCCCCAAGCATGTGCCTCAGCGCACCTGCTTTGTTTGCCGAGAAAAACGTGACAAACGGCAGCTTACCCGACTGGTGCGTACGCCCGAAGGCCCGGTTGTGGTAGACCCCACAGGCAAGCAAAACGGCCGTGGCGCTTACCTGTGTGAGAATTTGGCCTGTTGGGAGAAGGTGGCAGCAAACGGCCGTTTGCTCAACCAGGCGTTAAAAACAGAAGTTTCCGCCGAGGATTTGGCAGCCATCGCCACCCATCGGCCAGAGGAAGGGAAAAGATGACGACGACAAAAACACCAATACAAATACCAAACTTTATCTCAGTCCGAGAGCTATCAGAGCTAATGGGGGTTAGCCCCATCAACGTCATCAAAGAGTTGATGAACAACGGCATCATGGCCAACATCAACCAGGAAATTGATTTCGACACTGCCGCCATCGTCGCCGAAGAGATGGGGTATGAAATTGTCTCTGACACCGTGGAAGAAGAGGAAGAAGCGATAGATGTTGCCGAACAGCCCAAATGGCGACAAGTGCTGGCTGGCGAAAAAGAAGCCGATCTGGAAGCACGCCCACCGGTTATTACCATGTTGGGGCATGTAGACCACGGCAAAACCTCCTTGCTAGACGTCATCCGCGAGGCCAACGTGCAAGAGGGCGAAGCTGGCGGTATCACCCAACATATTGGCGCATACCAGGCCGAGAAGAACAATCAGCTCATCACCTTCCTGGATACGCCTGGCCATGAGGCATTCACCGCCATGCGCGCCCGCGGGGCGCAAGCCACAGACATCGCCATTTTGGTGGTGGCCGCAGACGATGGCGTGATGCCCCAAACCCGCGAAGCGGCTGACCATGCCCGCGCGGCTCGCGTACCGATCATTGTTGCCATGAACAAGATTGATTTGCCAACGGCCAACCCCAGTAAAGTGTACCAGCAGCTCAGTGAAATTGACTTGGTGCCGGACGAATGGGACGGCGACACAATGGTGGTTCCGGTCTCGGCCAAAGAAAAGCTGGGCATTGATGATTTGTTAGAAGGCATTTTGCTGGTTGCTGAAGACATTGAACCCCGTGCCAACCACAACGCTTCGGCCACAGGCACCGTACTGGAAGCACGCGTAGAGCGGGGGCGGGGCATTATGGCCACGGTGCTGGTGCAAAATGGCACCCTAAAACATGGGGATACGCTGCTGATTGGTGAGAATTACGGCCGTATCAAAGCCATGTTCGATTTCCGTGGTAAAAAGAGTAAAAAAGCTGGCCCCTCCACCCCCGTCTCGGTAGCTGGGCTAAACGGTATGCCCCAGGCTGGCGACCAGTTTCGCGTCGTAAAATCAGAGAAAGCAGCCCGTAAAATCGTGGCTGATCTGGCAGAACAAGGGCGCACCGGGCAAATTGGCACTGGCCGCAAAGTGAGCCTGGAAGATTTCTTCAACCGCCTGCAAGAAGGGGAAAGCAAAACGCTCAACCTTATTGTCAAGGCAGATGTGCAAGGCTCGTTGGAACCAATTGTCAACAGCCTGAAAAAAATCGGGGCTGATAATGAAGAAGTCACGCTGGAAATTTTGCTCTCCAGCACAGGCAACATTACCGAATTTGATGTGATGCTCGCCTCCGCATCCGACGCGGTGATTTTGGGCTTCAATGTAGACGCAGACCCCATCGCCCGCAATGCTGCCAACAGCGAGCAGGTGCAAATCAACACCTACAGCATCATCTACAAACTGTTTGAAGATGTAGAAAAAGCCATGAAAGGTATGCTGGCACCCGTCTTTGCCGACCGCGTCATTGGCCGTGCCGAAATACGCGAGGTTTTCCGCATTCGTAGCGTTGGCGCCATTGCCGGCTCTTACATGCGTACCGGCGACGCGCGACGCAATGCCAAAGCCCGCCTTATTCGCCAAAACACGCTTATTTTCGATGGCAGAGTGGGTAGCCTCAAGCACCATCAGGACAACGTGCGCGAGGTGCGTACAGGCTTTGAGTTTGGCGTCAGCTTGGACGGCTGGAGCGATTACCAAAAAGGTGACATCATTGAGTTTTACGTCACTGAACGAGTAGAAAATGAGTAAAATTCGTCAACAAAGAACGGCCGAACAGCTAAGAACCGTGCTGAGCGAACTGTTTTTGCGCGAACTGAGCGACCCGCGCCTGCACGGTCTCACCGTAACGGGTGTGGAGATTGACCGGGAGCTGGAACATGCTGATGTGTACGTGAGCGCCTTGGGAGACGAATCCCGCGAAAGAGAAGTGATGACCGCTTTGGGCAGCGCCGTTGGCTTTTTGCGCCGTGAGTTGGCTAGCCGCGTTCGTATGCGAAAGGTGCCACAGCTTCATCTGCATTGGGACCCCACGTTGGCGCATGTGCAGGAAGTGGAATCCATTCTGGACAATTTGGATATTCCCCCGGCAGATGACAACACATCTGAATAACGGCAACAAAAGGATTTCCCTTGCACCCAACAGAAAAAGCGATCTTTACGGCCGTTCAGCAGGCTAACAAAATATTGGTCATTACCCATGTGGGGCCAGATGGAGATGCGCTAGGGTCGTTAACGGCCGTGGGCGTGGCCCTGCGCCAAATGGGCAAAGATGCTACCCTGCTTTGTGACGACTCCGTGCCCGAACGGTTTAGCTACCTGCCCCTGGCCAATCAAATTCAGCCGCCCAATGAAAATCGCGCAACCAGGTACGATCTACTCATTGCCGTGGACTGCGGCGACGAAACACGCATGGGGCAAAGCTATGCCAGCTTGCCGCATGCCGTTCCCACTATCATCAACATAGATCACCACGTTACCAACACCTACTTTGGCGACATTCAGCATGTGGTGCCGGACGCCGTCTCTGCTACCGAGATTCTGTACGATCTCTTCAAGCACAACGGCCTCACCATCACCACAGATTTGGCAATGTGCTTGCTTACAGGTGTAGTTACGGATACGCTGGGCTTCCGCACCGTCGGGGTCACTTCCAAAACGTTGCGTATTGCCAGCGAACTGATGGATGCCGGTGCAGATCTGCCGCTCATTACCATGCAAGGATTGAGCATCAAACCATTTTCTACGGTCCAGCTTTGGCAAATTGGTCTCAACAACATGCGTCTGGAAGATGGCCTTATCTGGACAAAAATTAACAACGCTCAACGGGAAGCGATTGGTTATAACAATACAAGCACCGGTGGCCTAGTCAACTTTTTGGGTAACGTGAACCGGGCAGCAATTAGCGCCGTGTTGCTAGAGATGGGGGATGGCACGGTGCGCGTTGGCTTCCGCTGCAATCCGCCCTACAGCGTTTCTGAACTGGCGCTGAATTTAGGCGGCGGTGGGCATCCACTGGCCTCTGGTTGCTCACTGGAAGGCCCGCTGGACAAGGTGGAGACACTGGTGGTGGGTATGGCCAAAGAGACGATTCAGCAGCAACAGGCCAACTTCTCTCAAGATTGATCCCTACGCAACAAACAAATGCAGATTAAGGTATACTACTGTTCATGAGTGATGCTGTTCCCCAGGTATCGGAATCGAGAAACCAACCATCCACCCCGCCCAAGAAAAAGCGGCGGCCCATGCGCGTGGCTGGCTTGCTGCTCATTATCTTTTCGGTGCTGGTGGGCTGGTTTTTGCTCATTGCCTTTTTGGGTTGGCAAAGTGGCCAGCGTGAGCTGCAAAATAAGCAATTTGCCCAGCTAGACCGCCAGGTGACGTTAGCTGAAGAGAACATTGCCCAGGGCAATTACCAACTCGCGCTAACGCGGCTGGAGTGGGTGCTGGAACGAGATGCTAATAATGCCCAAGCGCAAACCTTGCGCGAACAGGCATTTACGGGTTTGGGTGCCACACCAGAACCGACACCGGTAACGGCCGTTACCGTCACCCCTGCCCCCACTCGTCTGCCCACCGCCACGCCAGGCGCTATTGATAGCCCCAGCGAGGAGCTGCTACGCATCCAGCGGCTGGTAGCTACCAAATTCTGGGAGGAGGCCCTGCCTGCCCTGCTCGCCTTCCAGCAGCAGTTTCCCAGCTTTGAGCGGGAAGAAACAGACCAACTGCTGTACGATGTCTATTTGAACTACGGGCTGGATTTAATTGAAAGCGAGCAGGTAGAGTTGGGCATGTTTTATCTGTCGCAAGCACAGCAGTTGGGTGACTTGCCCCAATATGTGATTGATTACCAAACGTGGGCAGAACTGTACACGCAGGGCATCTCATTTTATGGGGTCAATTGGGAAGCGTCTGCCTACTATTTCCGTGATTTGTGTTTGGCAGCACCGTTTTACCAATCGTCGTGCGAGCAGTTGTTTGCGGTGCTGGTATCCTTAGGCGACCAGTATGCGTTTAGCCAGGATTGGTGTCCGGCAGAGCAGTTGTATATTGAGGCGAGTTCTTATGAGACAACCGCCACTCTCACGCAGAAGCGCATCGAGGCAGAAGAAAATTGCCTACTGGCTACGCCCACCCCTTCAGAACCCCTTACCGATACAGTGCCAATTAGCGATACCGCACCTGTTGAGGGTTCTCCCTTTGTTTTGCCAACAGAGACACCAGCGTCTCCCTGATACTCCTTTGATAAATAGTGCGTATTGCCTAGAAGTTGACGGAATACGCAACACGCAATACGATTTTTGCTCATGGCTGAAAAAGGTGATGCGCTAAGTGACCGGGAACTGGAAGTCTTACAATGTGTTGTTAACGGTGCCGGTAATAAAGAAATTGCTGCAACGTTAACCATTAGTCAAAATACGGTTAAAGTCCATCTACGCAATATTTACACCAAGCTGGATGTAAGTTCCCGCACTGAGGCCGCCACTGTTGCCCTACAGCAAGGGATTGTCGTTTTAGAAGGGATTAACACCGAGCCAGAACCAACAACCCTCGAATCATCCTCAGAAGAAAAAACCCAAGAAACCATTGTAGAAACGGCCGTTTCCACCCCGCAACTAACCCCCGATGCCACGCCATCCCGCCCGGCTTTCTTTCCCCGATGGGTTGGTTTTGCCGGTCTCACGTTGATTTTGCTGGTCGTTGTCGTTTTAGCCATTCAAGCATTTACCACAGAAGGTGCCGTAACACCCACACCAACTCCGCAGCGCTTTACAGAAACTCCAATTACGGACGATTGGCTGCAAAGTCGCCCGCTGCCTAGCCCCAGGAGCAACATGGCGCTTGTGGGCAGTGGCCTCAATTTGTACCTCATTGGCGGCGAAGGTGAAGAGGGTGTCACCAACGATGTCTCTATTTTGGACACGTCTGAACTGGTTTGGCGACCCGGCGCACCCAAGCCAACGGCCGTTTCCGACATTACCGGGGCAGAGCTGTTTGGCGAAATTTACGTACCCGGTGGCCGCCTGCCAGATGGCCAACCCACCAACATTGTGGAGGTGTACAGCCCGGCCAACGATAGCTGGCGCGTGACCACGCCGTTGCCAACGGCCGTTTCTGGCGGCTTAACGCTCTCAGATGGCAGCTTCATTTATCTGTTTGGTGGCTGGGATGGGCAAAACTATCTGGCAGATGCGTACCGCTTCGACCCAGCCAACAGCAGTTGGCAAATTTTGCCCACCATGCCCACGGCGCGTGCCTTTGTGGCGGGAGGCGTAATCAAGGGACAGCTTTATGTGGTTGGCGGGTACGATGGAGAACGGCCGTTGACCGCATGCGCCTATTTTGACCCCGCAACCCCCAGCGATGAGGGCAGCGAAATTGACGGCCGTTGGCATACCTGTGCCGACACGCTCCTCCCGCGCGCTGGAGCCAGTGCGGCGGGACTGTTCAACAAACTGTACCTTTTCGGTGGGGGTGCGTTTGGTGAGGAGCCAATACCCTACAGCGAATCCTACAACCCAGATACTGATCAATGGTCTGTGGTAAACACACCGCAGCTAACTGACCTACCTAGCTGGGCCCATTTAGGCATCACTTACATCGAGACAAACATTTATGCAGTAGGGGGAATGCGCGGCGACACAGCCTCGGCCGAATTATTTGTCTACCGACCACTCGCCTACCAAACCTTTATTCCTATCGCCCCTGTCGAAAGCGGAGGGGGTCAGTGACCGATAGAGCAGTAATCGGTAATCAGTGGGTCAGTAATCAGTGGAAAAGCGTACCAAACTAATTACCGATAACCGTTTACTGTTCACTGTCTTCCGTAAAGGCGTCGGCAAAAAACCAGGTGATGATTTTGGCCTCTGCCCACGGCTTCAGATCCTCGATGAGCTGGATGCCGATGGGGGTAGCCATCGCCGCCTCAAAACTCAGCTTCGATTTGAAGTACAGCTCAAACATGAGGTGGAAGCGGGATTCGCCGCCGGGCTTGTGGGAAATGCGGCTTACTTCACGCCGCACCAGCCCCGGTAGCTGCTCCGCCAGTGGCAGGTGGGTCTGGTTGAAGAATTGCTCCAGCATCAGCTCATCGTCTACGCGGCGGTAAATGGTGACAAATTTGTACATAGTTTGCGCTCATGTGACAGTCACTTTGAAAGTGACTGTCACATTTCAGTAAATTTTTACGATTGCCAAACGGCCGTTAACCGAGATTTCAACGCCTGCCGTTGAGTTTGATACGCAGCTTCGTCCAGCTCCCCAGCATCGTAAGCATCGTCCAAATCTGCAATCGCTTCCAGCAAATCGTGCTTTTGCGACCTATTTGCGCTGACCGGGCGCGGCGGAGCGGCAGCAGGCTGGCTTACGGAACCTGCGCTGCCCTGCCCCACGGGCGCCGTGCGCCAACGCTGCACCAGAAAGAAGCCCACAGCCAGCATCCCGGCCAGCGCCGCGCCGCCTACAATCAGCTCGTTGGTTTCGTTGCGTACCGGCAGGGCATTCCCTTGCGCGTCAAAGATTTGGGAGGGACGGCCGTCTAGCGTCAGGCTAATGGCATCGGCGTTGGCCAGATCGTTGTTGACATAACTTACAAACGAGCCGCCTGCCGTGGCCTGCTCCCCTTGCGATACCCAACGCTCATCCGCAATTTGCACGCCCGCATCGGCCATAATGACCGTTGCACCGCTAGTAACCTGGTACGCCAGTGGATGCGCCAGCAACATGCCATCGTTGTAGGGCAAATCATAATTTACTATCAGGTTCAAGCTGCCAGCACCGGGTTGCAGCGGGTTAACATCCGCCCAGCCTGTCTCTGTGCGGATGAAATCGGTGGCGGGGATGAAGCTATCTAGCGAGGTGCCAAAGCCGCGCTGGAAGCTAATATTTTCAGCCCCTGTTGGCAAGCCAATCTCTACCGTACCCTGGTTAAAATCGCCGCTTTCTCCCACGAAAACGGCCGCTTCCCGATTGCTAAACACATACAGTTCCGACACAATCAGCCGCTCTTCGCCAAAGGTGAAAATCATGTGCAGCCGATCAATGGTGATGGCAGCGGGGTCGGCGGTTGTCTCAAATACAAAAAGCGGCATTTGGGCTTCTGGCTGGGCATTAGAAAGTTGCACCGCATTGCTGTTGAAGGTGAGATCGCCATAGGTCACATCGGCCAAAAAGACCCAATCGGCGGGTACATCTTCTAGCTGAAATTCAAAGCTGCCATCTTCGTTGATGGACACTGTTTCTGTGTACATCTCTTCTAGCTGGGTGGTGAAGGCACGCAGCCGCACTTCGCCTTCAGTGAGTGCCTCATTGGTGGTGCCGTTGATCACTTGTCCGTTAATAATGCCTAGCGGCACGGGGGCAAAGGCAGCCAGCGGGTCGGTGTAGCTATAGTTGAGGGAACGGCCGTAATCAATCAACCACAATTTTTCTTCATCACTCAGGCCACTCACGTCTATGCTCAAAATATTTTCGCTTTCCAGCTCTGCCAAAATCGCTTCGTTGCTGCGGCCAAACCAGTAATCCAGCCCGGGCCAGGTCGTTGTATCGGCTTCTAATTCGGCAGCGAGTGCCTCGCCAGCAGCAATATCATCAGGTCGGGTGCTAAAGCTGTAAGCCAACGCTACCAAATTCCAGATGTCGGCGTCGTTAAGCGGGCTGCTGCTGGCGCTGCCAAAAGGCGGCATCCCGGCACTAATGTTGCCGTTGTTGATCACATCGAACATGGTGGCGGGTACGGCCGTTACCCGGTAGCTGGGATTAGAAAATGCGGCTGGCTCTAACCCTGCCTGAACAGCCTGAACGCCTAAACCATCCCCCAATTCACCATGACAAACCGAACAGCGTTCATTGTAGATGGCCAGGCCAGCCGCCGCATCGGGCGGAGCAATGGGCAGCGGGACATCTTGCGCTGCCGTAGTTGCCGTTGGCCGCAGCATAAACCCAATGGCAGCCAGCGCAACGGCAACTAAAATCAGCAGCAAACTAATGTTTGCTGAATTCGTCAATTTATTATTCTTCATCATCACTCACGCAGTTTGTGTTGAATTTTTGAGCGTCAGGTTGTGGCCGCAGTTGGCACAAAATCGGTCACCGAGGTCGGTTGGCGTGCCGCACTGCGGGCAAAAGCGGGTCTGGCCATTGGTAGCGGGCACAGCCGGCGCGGGTGCGGCACCCTTTTGGCGACGCTGCTGCCGAATCCGGGCAATGGCAGCCTCAATTTCGATGTCTACATCTACGCTGTCTGTAACGGCCGTTGCCGGAACAGCCTCACCACTGGCCTCATCAATTGCTTTGAGTACGGCCGTTGCCGCTTCCACCAACCGGGTACGCTGAATTTCATGCACTTCAGTAGGGATTTTGCCCGTCTCGTGGTCAAAATCGAGCGCATGAATCTGATCCAGCAACAGTTCCTTCTCTTCCAAAAGAAGCTGATATGCCGTTAGCTCTCGTTCCTCATCTTGAGGGCGTAAAAAGGGGCGGGCAATGAACAAACCCGTCAGCACCAGCAGGGCAATCCCCAACAAAATTGAACCAGTCGCCAACGCCTATCCTCCCTGGGCCAAAAGCTGGCCAATGACGGAATCGAGCGTGCTGCTGCTGATGGGGCCAATCTGCACGTAAGCAATCTCGCCATTTTGATCAATAATAAATGTTTCCGGCACGCCGGTAATTTCGTAATCATTAGAAATGCGTGTACCAAGATCAGGGGCGTGGGGGAAGGTGACGGCAAACTCTTCCATGTAGGCAATGGAGTTTGGCTCTACGTCGGAGTAGGCTACGCCCACAAAAACGACGCCTTGGTCGGCGTATTTCAGCCAGGCGGCTTCCAGTTCATCTGTCTCCACGCGGCACTCTACGCACCAGGATGCCCAAAAGTTCATCACCACAATTTGGCCGTTCATGTCATCAAGCGAAGCGGCCGTTTTGCCGTTCCACTCATACCCTTCAAAAAATTCCACTTCAAAGGCGGGTGCTTGTTCCCCAGCTTCGGGTCGGGGAGCGCTGCTTTGCACCAGACCCCAACCTAGCACTGCCAGCAGGCCAATCACTAGCACCCAAACAATAATGCTGGTCAGGCTGCGAGAACTTTTTGGGGCATCAGATTTTTCAACTGAATCTGCTGAATCTGTCGTTAGATCGCTCATAATATTTCTTTTACCTGTTGCGTAATTCCGCCTCTAATCTGGCCTTGTAATCGTCCTGGGCAATGGGTGGCTGAACGGCTTCTGCACCTTCGGCTTCCAAATCTTCTGCCACGCCAGCCGCCGAGGTACGCAATGTTCGCATGTAGCGGCTAAAAAAGAAACCGCCCAGAACGATTGCCACCACGGGCAACAACCACAAAATCAAATTAAACCCTTGCTTGGGCGGGTTGGCCAAAACGCCATCTCCATATTGCCGGGCAAAGTAAGCCTGTACTTCTTCGGGCGATTGCCCTTCTGCCAACTGCTCCCGAATAAGCTCGCGCCAATCGGCACATGCCTGGGTGGGGCAGACGTCGAGCGGCGTACTTTCACACACGGGGCAGAACAGATCTTTGGCAACTTCATTCACTTCGTTATCGGTAACAACGGTATCCTGAGCCAGCACGGGTGTTGCTAGCAACAACGCACCTAGCAGCAGCAAGACGGCCGTTCCCCAATAACGTTTATGCAAAATTTTGAACACAATTAACCTCTAATCGTCACTACTAAGCCTCTTCGGATGTCATACCCGCGAAGGCGGGTATCCATAATTGGATTCCTGCCTTCACAGGAACGACAGGGTTAATAGTTGCCTCTAAGCACTCTAACTTAGTCCGTCGGTGCAGTCGCTACGCGCGGCCGTCTGGCCAAAGCACGCTGGGCCGACGGGTCTGGCCAGGCAGCAATGAGTGTCCCCAACACAAAAATGAAGCCACCCGCCCACACCCAGTTAATCAACGGATTCAAATAGATACGGAAAGTTGCTTCATCGGCCGAGGTGGGTTCCCAGTTGATCATCAGCACATAAAAATCTTCAGCCACTGTTGAACGGGCATTGGGAATGGTCATGGGTTGGTTGGTGCGGGTGTACAGTTCGGTACGCGGATTTAGTTGGCCTACGAAACGGCCGTTGTCATACACATCCACCGTCGCCTCAGTAATCAGCAAATCATCCGGCCCCGGATAGCGCGTTGCGCCCAGGAACGTCATCTCATAGCGACCTAACGTTGCCGTTTCACCCACCGACAGCCGAATCTGCGTCTGCTCTTGGAAAATCTCCACGCCAATGATGCCAAAGGCCATCACGATCACGCCCAGATGAATCCAGTAGCCCCCATACCGCCGCCGATTCCGCGCCATCAAATTGGAAAAGGCGGCAAACACATTTTCGCCGCGCTTCATGCGGGCTCGCGTTCCCTTCCAAAACTCCAGCAGCGTTAGGAAAAGCGAGAAAGAAACCACCCAAAAGCCCAACAAGGCTCCCCAGCCGCGAATATTAAAGGCAAACAGCACCACCACAACCAGCAACGCCGCCAGCGCAGGCCAGCGCAACGACATGCCAATGCGCTGGGCGCTAGAGCGATACCACATTGTTAACGGCGCCACGCCCATCAGCAGCACCAGCAGCAAAAAGAGCGGCCCCAGCGCTTGCTCATACACAGGTGGCCCCACAAACCCCTTCTCACCAGTGAACAGTTCAGAAATAATGGGGTAATTGGTGAACAAGAACACAATCACCAAAATCGCCAGGAAGAGGAAATTGTTATACAAAAAGGCCGCCTCACGCGAGAGCAGCGAATTCAATTTGTTTACAGATTTCAAATCACCTCGCCGATTGAGCATCCAGTAGACTGAAAAAACAAACATAATGGCCATGAAGCCAAAAAACAGCGGCCCAATCGCCGACTGTGCAAAAGAATGCACCGAGGAGATAACGCCGCTACGCACAATAAACGTGCCGAAGATCACCAAACAGTATGTCAAAACAATCAGGAACATATTCCACATTTTGAACATATTCCGCTTTTCCTGAATCATGACTGAATGGAGGAAGGCCGTGCCTGCCAACCAGGGCATAAAGGAGGCATTTTCCACCGGGTCCCACGCCCAGTAGCCACCCCAGCCCAGCACGTCGTAAGCCCAACGGCCGCCCAGAATCAGCCCCAGGCTCAAAAATAGCCAGGCCACCAGCGTCCAGCGGCGCGTAATCTTGATCCACACATCATCCAGCTTGCCCGTAATCAGTGCCGACATGGCAAAGGCGTAAGGAATAGTAAAACCCACAAAGCCCAAATAGAGCATCGGCGGGTGAATAATCATGCCGGGATGACGCAGCAGCGGGTTCAGGCCGTTGCCGTCTGGCGGTATCACAGCAATGCGGGCAAATGGATTCTCTATAAATACAGAAATGGCAATGAAGAAGATTTGGGTAAAGCTAGCCACCATAATGGCATAGGGCATCAGCTCTTGATGCTTAACCCAATTTCTAGCCATGGCAGAAGCCGTAAAGGCGGCCAGAAGCAGATTCCAAAACAGCAAGGAACCTGCCTGCCCTCCCCACAAGGCGGTCACTTTCAGGTAGGTGGGCATTTCAATACTGCTCACGCGCCAAACGTACTCCACAGAGAAATCGTCGGTGAGCAATGAGTAAATCAAAAGCCCGCAAGCAATAGTTATGAGGGGTAAGGTAGAGATGGTGGCATTGCGGGCACTTTCTGTCCAGCGGGGTTGGTTAGTGGAACGGCCGTAATAAGCCGCCCCTGCTGCAAAAACGGCCGCTGCCAAAGCAAAAATCAGCGCAAGATAACCAAGATCAGGAATCATTTCTCTCTTCCAAAGAAATAGTGCGTATTGCGTAGAAAAACGGAATACGCAACACGCAATACGAGTCTAATTCACAGGACGTTCAACATTATCAGGATGCTCAGACGGGTCTAGCTCTTCGTAGCGCGTGGGGCATTTGAGCAACAAGCCACCAGAGTTGGTGATAAACTCCCCATTTTCGTTGGCGCTGCCTTCAACCAGCGCCTGCGCTTCGTGCTGTAAAAGGTCGGGCATTGGCTCATTCATGGCCACAATGTGCAGCCGCTGACCGGGATTATTGAGATCATCCACAATATCGAACTCCAGCCGAGTGGTGGTCGCATCAATCTGGGTAAACTCAATCGAATCCCCAATCACAAAACCCGCCACGCGCAAATCGCGCCCCACGAGCCGATCTTGCTCGGCGTAAAATTCGCCAACCGTTTTGTAAAGCTGGGTGTTGCCGCTCATGGCATTCACCACCAAATAAACAATGGCCGCAACCAGAAGCACGCCGCCTACCACAAACTTGAGTCGGTTGCTTTTGGTTGAAAAAAGTTCCTCTTCGCCTGTGTTTGTCCAGGTCGTATCTGCCATAACTCAATGCTCCTTTTTAGGATTTATGCAGTTCATCAGAAGTTCAACTTTTGGTAAAAGTTGAACTTCTTCTCTAGAATTCAGCTTCGTCAAAATCGTCAAACTGTTCATCAAGTGCGTCCGAAGCGTCTTCTTCAAGGATCGTCAGCGCACGCTCAGCAAACTGTTCAGGCACAGCTACGTAGCCTGTGCCTAGCAGCCCCACCGTTAAGCCCAACGCTTGCCCAGCCCCTTCTTGCCAAACGCGCACCGGAATTCCTTCCGCTTTTAGCCGTCCGGCCACGATGGTTGCAGGAGTAATGCCTGGCATCCTGGCCACGACTTCCCACTTCACTTCCTGGTATCCGCCAGGGGAATTACTATTTTCATGGGAAGGTAGAGGCAATGCCGATGAATTGCTGTCACTCATTCAATTAGATTTCCAAATTATCTGTTTTGCGTGTTGTATAACGGTTTTCTCGTGCCACATTATACTGAGTTCACACATAATTGGACAGATTTTTTTATCTTCTTGTAAGTTTGCAACTTTTAGTTTAGCGGATAACTCTACAATGAGAGACAGTGGAGTATCACAGATATAAGGTGATAGATGTCACAGGTGGGTCGCAGATACGGCCGTCTTCACATGAAGGTTTTCATATGAACTACGTTAATCCTGCACCAAATTGCCGCAATTTTCTGCAAATTCAATGCGGCTCATGTTAAAATGCACCCGATTTTTGCAAGAGCAGGGAATAATTATGAGTACAAAAATGGAGCAGCTTTTAGATGCGCTGGACAGTTCTCGGGAACGATTGCTCGTTGCCCTGGACGAACTGCCGGATGAAGCACTTTTAGAACCAAACACGGTTGGTGATTGGTCCGTTGCGGATTTATTGGTGCAGCAAACGGTCTGGGAATCTGAGCTAGTTACCGGGTTGCTGCGAATTTCGCAGGGTAAAAAACCGGGGCGATTGCTAGCTGCCCTGAACAACGCGGAGGAATACGGCCGTCTGCGCTACCAAGAAAACAAAGATCGTGATCTGGATCGCGTTTTTGATGATTTACCCCAGGTGCGGGTGCAGGTGGAAGAGTGGCTAGAGGAATTCTCTGAAAAGCAGCTAAGCAAAAAAGGACACTTTTCCTGGCTTAAAAACCGTTCCCTGGCCGATCTCATTGCCCAACTCACCTACGAACATGAACTGCGCTACCTGCCACAGGTGGAAGCACTGGCCGCAAAATGGCAAGCGCCTACCAACGATGTGATGATTTCGCTTATGCCTAAGGATGAACCGAATGACAACTTCGCAAATTGAATTAAATGTGTATCAGGCGGCGCGGGAAACGGCCGTACTCACCAACCGCAGCGATCTCGGCGTACTTATTTTCAGCGGCGAAACCCGCTTTGACCTGATCAACCGCATGTCTACCCAAAAAGTGCTAACGATGGCCAAAGGAGAAGGCACGGCTACCATTCTCACCACCGACATCGGCCGTATCATAGACCGGCTGCTACTGTACGCCACCAACAGCAAAGTTTATGCCCTCACCAGCGAGAACAACAGCGACAACATCGCCCGCTACCTGATGCGCTTCGTCTTCTTTCAGGATGATTTTCATATTCAGGACGTGAGCAATGATACCGTGATTTTTGGTGTTTATGGCCCACAGGCGCGGCAAAAAGTGGTCGCCGCAGGCTTCCCCGATGAAGATTTGCCGCTGCACCATTGGCGGCAGGTTAAGTTTGGCAACATGACGGCTTACCTGCACCGCACCGACCCCATTCACGGCGACGGCTACTTTGTGATGGGTGAGCGTAAAGACAAAGATGCGCTGTGGCAGCGACTACTGGACGCTGGTTTGACAGTGGCAGACACGGCCGCTTTTGACTATTTACGCATTGAGGCAGGACTACCCCGCTTTGGCCGTGAACTGACCGCCGATTACATTCCGCTGGAGGCCAATTTGTGGGGAGATGTATCGTTCAACAAAGGATGTTACATCGGGCAAGAGATCATCGCCCGCATGGAAAGCCGGGGCAAGCTGGCCAAAAAGCTGGTGCAGCTCACCGCCGATGAACCATTGGAAGCTGGCAGCGACCTTCAGGCGAATGGTAAAAATGCAGGGACGGTCACATCGGCGGCCGTTGGGCCTCACGGCACAGTTGGACTAGGCTATGTAAAAACCTCTGTGCTGGATTCTGGGAGTGAGTTGAGCGTGGGGGAAACGGCCGTCAAAATCATAAAAGAAATGACAGCGTAATGCCCACCGCCAAAATGAGCAAAAAGCCAGGCAGCAACGCCCGCCGCAATGCCTGTGAGCCGCTAGCCAGCACGATACCCCCCTTCACCACGGTGTTAGACATTGCAGCCAGCACGATAGCGCGTGCGGCTGTGGGCAGTTCCAAATTGCCGCTGTTACTTAGCTCCGCCATAGACAAGGTAATGGCATCAACATCTGCCAACCCCGATAAAATGCTGGAAAGATAAACGCCCGTATCGCCGAAATAATGCTGTGCCGCTCGCGCTGCCAGCAAAATCACCCCATACAGCAAACCAAACGTAATAGCTGGTCCTAGCTCAAAGGGATTGGAAACCGCCACGCCACCCGCTTCTGCATTACGCGGCGCAAAATAAAGATAGGCACCATGGGCTAAACCTGCAAGCCCAGCCGCCGCAACGGGTAACCACACAACGCCTAATAAAGGCATATTGGTAACGGCAACCTCCACTAAAACACGGACAAACATCACTGTCCAGGCAATGAGAATTGCCAACGCAAATGGCTTGGCCAACTGTGCTTCCTTTTGGCTGCGCTGTGCGAAACTGAGGGTAACGGCCGTACTCGAAACCAATCCTCCCAAAAAGCCCGTTAACCCAATGCCCTGGCGCGACCCAACCAGCTTGATCAGCACATATCCCAAAAAGCTAATGCCAGAGATAAGCACCACCATTAGCCAAATTTTGTACGGATTTAGCACATCCAGCGGCGGTGGGCCAAACGATTGATTGGGCAAAACAGGCAAGATAATGGCCGTAATGATGGCAAACTTCAGCGTAGCCACAATATCTTCGCGGGTAAGGCGTGCCGCAAAGCCATGAAGCTCCAATTTAAACGAGAGCAGTGCCGTGGTTACCACGCCCAAGGCCACTGCGATTTCCAATTGATCCCAAAAGCAGAGCGCACCGGCCAGCACCACAATGACGGCCGCTACTTCTGTGGTCATGCCCACGCTGCCGCGCGTTCCGGTGATGACGTAAGCGGCCGTAATGAGCATCCCCAGCAACAGGAAGATGCCAATAAATGCCCACGGCTGCCCTAACTCATTTGCCACAAAAGCGGCCGTACAGCCAGCCAAACTTAGCAAGGCAAAGGTGCGTATCCCGGCAAATATCTTGCGCGAGCGATCAGCCTCATCGTCTGCATCGGCTTCGCGCTGGAGACCCACCAAAACACCAATAAAAAGTGCCACTCCAAATCGGTAAAAAAGCGTGTGAACCATAATCCTCCTTGGTGATTAAATTAGCGGGTCGTGAAGCGTGAAACGTGACAAAACTTGAATCACGTTTCACGCATCAATCTAAATACGGCCGAATTCCCTTGCCAACTGCGCCACCGAAAGATAAATAAAGGTTGGCTTCCCGTGGAGATCCGTGAAGGGATCGGCACATTTTTCCAGATTGCGGATGAGCTGCTCCATCTGTGCCAGCGTCAGCGATTGGCCCGGACGTAGGGAGATGGTTTGGCAAACGGCCGTTACCAACCCCGCCTCTTCCACAACACCCTTACTTTGCTCTAGCTCCGTTGCCACAGAAATGAGCAGCCGAGCCGGATCGGCACTGGCGGCAATTTTAGGCACCGCCCGCACCATGAACGTGTTGGGCCCAAACGCCTCAAACTGTACCCCCACCCGCGCCACGGCTTCCTGAAATTGTTCCACTAATTTGGCTTGCGTTTCTGAGAGGGTAACGGCCGTTCCCGTCGAAAGCGTCTGCACCGTCACATTGTCTGCTGCCCACTCTGTCTGTAGCTGCTCAAACAGTGCCCGCTGGTGCGCCGCCTGCTGGTCAATCAAAAACATCCCCTCCGGCCCCTCGGTGATGATGTAAGAGGCACCGACCTGCCCCACCACGCGCATAATCGGCAGTTGGGATTCAGTTTCGCCTTCCGGTTCGGGCAGCGGCAAAGTGCCATCCATGCCATCTTGCGAATCTGTCTCGTCTAGCCAACTCAAGGCCAAATCCGCCTGCTCACCACCGCCGCCGATGAACGCCTCCGGGTTGAGCGCACCCATCCAGCCAGGCGAGTCGCCATCGTTGCTGCCCAACGCCCAGGCCGACATTTGCCGCGTGGGGGCATCGGCCACTAGCGTTTGGCGCACGGCTCGCTGCACGGTGCCAAATGGCGCTTTGCCCTGCCGGAAGCGCACCTCCGTCTTGGTGGGATGCACATTCACATCTACATCTTCCGGCGGCAGCTGCATAAAAATAAGCCCCAGCGGATACCGCCCCGACGGCAGCAGCGTGTGGTACGCCTGGATGACAGCGTAGGTGAGCTGCGTATCTTTGATCCAACGGCCGTTCACAAACAGTGTAATCTGCCCCCGGTTGGCAAAATGAACACCGGGCGAGCCAACAAAACCGGTGACTTGAATGGATGACCGTGAATCGGAGGCTGGAGACTGGAGACTAGAACTCTCGCTTTCAGCCTCTAATCTCTGGTCTCCAATCTCCAAAAGTTGCCGGGCTATTTCTGGCCCATAAATCGCCACCAGCACATCCCGCACCTGGCCACTGCCGCTGCTTTGGAAAGTGATACGGCCGTTGTGCGTCAGCCGAAAGCGAATCTGTGGATAAGCCAGCGCATACCTGGTAACGAATTCATCAATAAGCCGCTTTTCGGTAGCGGCCGTTTTTAGGAATTTCAGGCGAGCAGGCACGTTGTAAAAAAGGTTTTCTACGACAATAACCGTGCCTTGCGGCGCACCAACCCTCTCTCGATTCACCACCACCCCCGCTTCCAGGACAAGGCGGGTTCCGGCATCGGCGCCTTCAGCGCGAGAAACAATCGTCACTTGGCTTACGGCCGAAATCGCCGCCAACGCCTCGCCACGAAAGCCCAGCGTGCGAATGGCGTTCAAATCTTCGATTGAGGATAATTTGGAAGTGGCGTGACGTAAAAAGGCGGTCTCGATCTCCTCAGTAGCGATCCCCATCCCATTGTCGGCAATTTGGATGCTCTCCCGCCCACCCTGGCGCACGTCAATGTTGATACTGGTGGCACCAGCATCAATGGCATTTTCCACCAGTTCCTTCACGACTGAGGACGGCCGTTCCACCACTTCTCCGGCAGCAATCTGCGAGGCAAGTTGGTCTGACAACTGCTGAATCTTCATGCCCCAATTGTACCACAGCGGCATTGCGAGGAGTGAGCATCCTCAGATGCGAACGGTTGGGGATCTGAGGATGCCTACTCCTCTAGTTGAGATTATTTTTGCATAATTTGGGCTTTGAGTTGATTGATGGCGGCGCGGGTGGAAGCAAAAGCGATTTCGGGCAAGTCGTCCGGGGCAAAGAAAGCCGCCGCATCCGCGTCATCCCCCGCCTGAATCTCCCCACCCAGCAGCCGCGCTTTGTACATGATGAAAATGGATGCACCCCCCTGCTCTGGGGGATTTTGGTACACGCCCACCAACTCCTCGATGGCAACGTGCAAATTCGTTTCTTCAAGGGCTTCGCGCACGGCCGTTTCCTCCGGATTCTCCCCTGCATCCAAAAAACCGGCCGGAATGCTCCATTTGCCAATTGCCGGGTACATGGTGCGGCGCACCAGCAGGATTTTGCCCTCATGCACCACAAACACGCCCACCCCCACCTTGGGGTCGGTGAAATGAATAAAGCCGCAGCCAGGGCAAACCCGGCGCGGCTTGTCGGCAACGGTGCGCGTTTCCATCGGTGTGGCGCAGCGGCTGCAAAATTTCACATTTTCGGGAGCAGAGGTGGGCGTCATGTCGATTGTGGTAAGGACGACCCGGCGGTTCGCCCTTACATATCATCTTTGGCGGCGAGCGTAGAAAGTGAGGCCAAGCAGCAGGAGCAACAGCCCGCCCAGGCCAATTTGCAACCATGGCAGAGGGTTAGCTGGCGTGTTGTCGGTGACGTTTTGCAAATCTTCTTCAGGGGGAACGGCCGTACTCTCAACAGCTTCTGCCTCATCCTCAACCACAGACTCAGGTGCATCGGCCACCGCATTATCGGCAACATCGCTGTCTTCTGTAACGCGGTCTGGCAGGGGCGTGGGCGGCGTGACGCGCGGCAAGGTTGAAACAGTGGCCGTTGGTGCTGGCGTGGAAGATGCAGAGGCAACGGCCGTTGCCTCCGACCCAGGCAGTTCGCCATCTTCAGCCGCATTTCCTTGCAAAGCATCGGCAGCAGGCACTTCTGTCGCCGCAGTCTCCTCTGCCGTTTCATCCCCTGTATCGTCTGCCGACTCCTCGGCAAATTCTTCGGCAGTGACTTCCGTCATCGCTTCATCTTCCATCATCTCTGCCTCGGCGGGCATTTCTTCATCGGCCGCCTCCGCACTATCCTCTTCAGCCATCTCCATTTCTTCGGCCTCTTCCACCACTTCGGCCTCAAACGCCAAAGATTCTACAGCTTCATCAACAGCACTCTCTTCAACTTGGGCCATATCTGCCGCCGGTGCCAATGCAGGCTCGGCACTCATACCAAAGTTGGTAAAGGCACCTGCCGCCAGCGCAAAAATGAAGAAGAAAGCGGCCATCGCCGTCGCTGCACGTAACACGGGGTACGCCTGCACCCACGGCTGGCGGGCTGGCGGACGGCTAAATTCAGCCGGATCCAAAATGAAGTTTCGCGGTACCTCTCGCTGTGGCAACTGGCGCAAGCTCTGCTTGATGAGCTGAAGCTGCGCCACTTCCTGGCGCAGCCCGTCATCTTGAGCCATTTCTTGCTCAAACTGCTGCCGGGAACGGCCGTCCAGCAACCCATCCACATACGCTGTGATGGTTTCCTGCCGCTTCTCCTCGGCCGATTTCGTTAAGTTCCGCAAAAAATCAAACATTTCATTTTAGGTGGCAAGTTTGCAAGTGTGCGAGTTTGCAAGTCATTGATTTCACTTGCTACTCGCATACTTGCCACTTGCATACTCTTAAACTGTTATTCACCCTGTAAACGATAGTTCGCCGGCAAAAGTTCCCTAAACCCCTGCAAACAGTCGCGCAGCTTGGATCGGGCGCGGCTAACGCGAGATTTGACGGTGCCGAGTGATACTTCTGTCATCTCTGCAATCGAACCGTAATCGTACCCTTCAACGTCGCATAGAACGGCCGTTACCCGCTGATCGTCCGGTAAATTTTGCAAACACTCCTCGATAGCTTGTACCAGTTCCAACTGCTGCTGCCGCTGCTCTGGCCCAATAGCTGGGTCACGCAAAAAGGCAAACGATTCGGTATTATCTTCTGTAATGCCTTCCAAAGAAGATTGGGGACGACGCTTGCGACGACGAAGCTCATCGTAGCAACCATTGGTGGTAATACGCAGCAACCATGCCTTGAAGTTCCCCCCCTGAAACTTGTTCAGCGACTTGTACGCCCGGATGAACGCCTCTTGCGCTGCATCCTCTGCCGACTGCGGCTCACCCATAATACGATAGGCAACGTTGTACACAATCTGCTGGTAATGCAAAACCAGCCCATTGTACGCCTGCACGTCCCCTTTTTTCGCCTGCGCGATTAGCTTCTCTTCATCCATATTGACAGAAAAAACAGCCTGATTTATACTCCCGCACGTCCTGAAAATTGGCCGAAGTGGCGGAACTGGCAGACGCGCACGACTCAAACTCGTGTTCCTTCGGGAGTGTGGGTTCGATTCCCACCTTCGGCACTGGTCATCCCGCAAAAGGATGAGTTTCCAGCAAAGTCGCTGGATTATAAGCTCCGCACAGGGGCAGGGCAAATTCAGAGGGCTGCACCAGTACGGGCAGCCCTCTTTTTATGTGAATTTATGAACCGTCTACCCACCCCCATCTTCATTTTGCTCGGATTGGCCATTGGCGTTGGCCTGGGGTTGGCGATTGGCTGGGTTTTCTGGCCAACTGAGTTCACCGATGCCAATCCTACCGTGCTGGAAGATCGATACCGACGCGATTACGTGCAGCTTATTGCCGATGGATATGCCCTAGACAACAATCTGGCGCTAGCCCAGGAACGCATTGCGGACTTGGGGGAAGATGGCGAAGCCTATTTGCTCCAGGTGCTGATCGAAATGATTTTGCGGCAGGAGGATGAAGCAGCCATCCGGCGGCTGACACGGCTCGCTAATGACATCGGCCAATACACACCTGCGATGGATCCATATTTGCCCACTGAGCCGGAGGCAACGCCATGACGCCCCAACCTCGCAGGCAGCCAGGTCGCAGACCGCCACCCATCTGGCGACGTCTCAGCAGCACGGGCTGGCTGCTGTTGAGCCTGGTCATCGGGCTGGTTGGTGGCTTGTATTACGCCTGGGTGGTTGACCCAGTCGTGTTTACCGATGCTAGCCCAGCCCGGTTCAATGATCGCTATCAGGAAGAGTACATCATTTTGGTGAGCCAGAGCTACGCCGTGAACCAAAATTGGCCGCTGGCGCAGCAGCGTTTGGCTGCTCTGGAAGACCCGAATATAGCTGAGACGGTGAATGGTTTGCTGGAAACGGCCGTTCGCCAAAACCGCCCCGCTCCCCTGCTGGAACAACTGGCCGTGGTCGCTCGACAACTAGGCGCACAGGGGCAGGCGATTGCCCTCTTTGCCCCCACGCTGCCCGCTGGCACTGTCCAGCCCACACCCACACCTGCTATTGTGACAACCCCAACCAATACCCCCCCACCGGCAGCAACGGCGACGTATACGGCAGTTCCCACCCTCACGCCCACCGCGACCAGTCCAGCAACAGCTACGCCGCAGCCCAACTACCGCCTCACCGAGCAAACCCGCCTGTGTAGCGACAACGAAGCGATCACGCGAATCGAGGTCATCGTGCTGGATGCACTTTTGAATGATTTGCCGGGGATTGAGATTGAAGTGACGTGGCAAAACGGCCGTGATCGCTTTTTTACTGGATTCAAACCCGAAAACGGCCGTGGCTACGCCGATTTTGAAATGTCGCCAGATATTTCTTACACGGTGCGCTTGCCAGACGGTAGTCCAGAAGTGAGCGGGCTGCGAATTGAGAAATGCGCCAGCGGCTTCAGCGGCGGCTGGCAGCTCACCTTCCAAAACCTCCGCAATGATAGTTCTCTTAATGAAGAGGAATAACCAGTTGACAGTCACTTTTGGAAGTGACTGTCAACTTTCACTTATTCAATGATGGGGTCGTCGTAGTAGAAGGGGACGACCTGGAACCAGGTGTTGCCTACTTGCAGCGGCACAGGATTGCCGGCACTATCAATGAAAGTGAACATATCGCTGCGGTTTTGGCGCAGCCAGGTGACGTCGTACTTTTGGCCGTCGCGGATGAGCATGGCGTAGCCACGCCCCCAAATCTGGATTTCGGTGGTGTGCAGGTCACAGCCGCCGTCATCACGGGGATAAACGCAAATCTCGCGGTCAAAGTGGTGCGGCGCATAGAGAATGATGACGTTGGCAGCACTGACTTGCTCGCCATTGTTGTCATCTATGAAGATTTCGTCATCTACCGTGCGGTAGTAACGGCCGTCCGCCTCATCATACTCCCAGACCACCTTAGACCAGGTTGAGTAGTGCAGTTCCACGTAGCTGGCGGGTTCACCGTCAGGTGGCGGGGTGGTGTCAAAAGCCATTGTGGCGGTAAAACGGGGCGGGCGATTGTCGTTGCCCCACTCAACCGCCTCCCACAAGCCAGCCGGATCAGCAAAAAGCGTGTGCTCAAATGGAATCGAATCGTCATCTTCCTTGCGGTAGAAGCCGGTGGCCGTCTCCCGGTAGATACGGTCGCCAATGTCACTTTGGGCAATGGCATCCAAAATGAGCGGGTGCGAACCAGACATGAAGATAGCAGCGTCGTACATGGCGGGCAGCTCTTTGTCAATGAGGCGCGCGCTGCGAATGGGGCCCACGTCGGGCGGCGTTTGGCCGTAAAAAATGGCGGTGAAGCGAGTGATATTGGTCTCGGTGACATGCTCGAACACAATGTCTGCCTGGCCAATGCCGTGCTGCGGCCGCGTGTAGCTGGCCGGATTGTTGGAGATTTTGATGGCAATCGGCCGTCTTTCCAACACGGATGGATCTTCGACGCGTTCGCCAGTCAGCGGATTGCGATCCGGGCCAAAATCCTCGGCGGAGTAGATGGCAACGGGTTCTAGTGTAGCTGTGGGTTCCGGCGTATTTGTTGGTGTGGGGTCTTCGTTTACCACTGCCGGAGGTGGCAGGGTGACGGTGGGGACAACAGGTGGCGGTAGGGTGGGTGTGGCGGCTTGTGTGGGAGGAACGGCCGTTTCCACCGCAACAACTTCAGTCGGCGATGTCGAATCCGCACTACCGGCCGGAGCCGATGTGGTCTCACCTCCACAAGCAACCAAAGCAGCTATCAGAATGAACAAAGCTATAAGCAGGAATGAATGTTGAATTGTCTTAACCATCCGGTTATTTTATTCACTGTCGGGGATTGAAGCCAGATATTAACGGAACCAAAAGTAGGCGATTTTCACCTCGACTTTAGAAAATCTGTGCTATAATTTTTTCTTTTTCAAGCTAAACTGGATTTTTTATGAGTGCAACCACCTACGTAGCCATTGATGTAGAAACAACCGGACTAGACCCCAAAACTGACAGCATCATCGAAGTTGCCGCCATCACCTTTCGCGGTAACGATATTTTGGATGAATTTTCCTCGCTGGTGAATCCGCATCGGGCAGTGCCGCCGTTCATTACCCAGCTTACAGGTATCACCCAAGACATGGTAGATGAAGCACCCACCATGTTTACCCTGCGCTCCAACCTGCGCCCCAAGTTGGGTGACCATGTGCTGGTGGGGCACAACGTCGGCTTCGATTTGGGCTTTTTGGAAGCTGAACAACTCGGCGTAGGCAACCACCGGCTGGATACCGTTACCCTCGCTTCCATTTTATTCCCAGACGCGGGGCGGTTTAATTTGGAATCGCTGGTGAACTATTTGGGGCTGCCCAATCCGCATGGCGCCCAAACCCATCGCGCCTTGGACGACGCAGAGCAGACGGTGGAGCTATTTTTGGCACTGCGTGAACGCGCTATGCAGCTTCAGCTGAGCCAAATTGATGAGTTGGTGGAAGCCGGGCAGCGGCTGGGCTGGCCAGAAACGATCTTTTTTGAAGATATTTTGGCCGAGCGGGTACGCACCGCCTTTGCGGGCAAGGAACTGCGCCATCGCGGGCGGCTACCACGCCTGTTTGTTCCGGGCAAGCTGGAAGGGCGCGCAGCCGTTCCGGCTGAAAACCCCAACATGTTAGACTCAGATTTGGTGGCCAGCATGATCCAGCCGGGAGGCAATTTTAGCCAGCTTTTTGACGCATTTGAGTACCGGCCGCAGCAGGTAGAAATGCTGGATGCGGTCGTGGGCGCATTCAACGATGGGGCGCACGTGATGGTGGAGGCTGGCACGGGGACGGGCAAAAGTATTGCTTACCTCATTCCGGCTGCGTTTTGGTCGGTGGAAAACGGCCGTCGCGTCGTCATCTCCACCAACACTATCAATTTGCAAGATCAGCTCATCGGCAAAGATATTCCTGAACTACAAAAAGTGCTGCCTTTTGAGTTGCGTGCGGCCGTTCGCAAAGGGAAGCGCAACTATGTTTGTACCCGCCTCTTCCAGCAGATGCGCCACAGCGGCCCCAGCAATGGTGACGAGATGGCTCTGTATGCCCGCATTTTGCTTTGGCTACCCACCACCCAAACGGGCGACGTGGCCGAATTGAATCTGCGAACGCCAGGGGAGCGGCTGGCCTGGGGGCGGCTGAACGGAGAAAACGCCTCTTGCTCCTCAGACCATTGCGCGGCCGAAAATTGCCCGCTGCACATAGCCAAACGCCGGGCAGAGCTGGCAAATTTGGTGATTGTCAACCATTCGCTGCTGCTTTCTGATTTAGCCAACGAACATATGGTGCTGCCCCAATTTTACGATCTGATTGTGGACGAGGCGCATCATTTGGAATCGGCCGTTACCGATGGCCTCAGTTTCCGCGCCGACAAACGCTTTTTAGAAGCCATTCTGGACGACGTGACCAAGCAACGCGGCGGGCTGCTAGCCGATTTGCAAAGTCGGTTAGAGGCCACGCTGCCACCCGACTTCGCCACTAAATTTGCTGAAATGATCAACCGCATTCGCCGTGAGGGGCAGTCGGCAATGATTCGGCTGGATGAATTTTTTACCACGCTTACCTATTTTTTGTCGGAAGCGCAAAACAAGCGTAGCCAGTTTGCCCAGCAAATTCGTCTGACGCCTGCAGTGCGGGTGCAGCCCGGTTTTGATGAGGTGGAACTCAGTTGGGACAACCTGAGCCGCCACCTGCACAGTATTGTGGACGGCTTTGCCAAGCTGGCCGGAGGACTGGACGACATCGCCGAGCAGTTTGATGTGGAAGATGGTGAGGATTTGAAGCTGGCTTTGTTGAGCAACGGCCGTTCCCTTGAAGAAACCCGCCTCAACCTGGATGGCATCATCTTAGAACCAGACAACCAGATGATCTACTGGGTAGAGATATTCAAAACGCGCATCTCACTGCACGCCGCGCCGCTGCATGTGGGGCCACTGGTGCAAAACAACATCTTCGAGGCATTGGAAACAGTCGTGCTCACCTCTGCCACTATGCGAACAGCCGGACCAGACGCCCGTGAAGAGGCCAACTTCGCCTACATCCGAGAGCGGCTGCACGCCTACGATGTGGACGAACTGGCCGTCGGCTCCCCGTTCGATTACAAAAACCAGACACTACTTTACCTAGTCACAGACATCCCCGAACCCAACCAACCCGGCTACCAGCGCATGTTGGAAGATGCCATTGTAGACGTGGCTACCTCGCTGGGCGGGCGCACGATGGTGCTTTTTACCGCCTACAGCCAGCTTAACCAGACGGCCAAAGCAATTGAAGGACCATTGGCAGATGCGGACATCACCACCCTGGCCCAAACGTCCGGCGGGTCGCGTCAACAGTTGCTGGAGCAGTTCAAGCGGCCAGACGGCCGTACCGTGCTGCTGGGTACGCGCTCCTTCTGGGAAGGTGTGGATGTGCCGGGCGATGCGCTGCAAGCGGTTCTCATTGCCAAGCTACCGTTCGACGTGCCCTCAGACCCCGTTTTTTCGGCTCGTTCAGAGACGTTTGACAACGCCTTCTTTGAATATTCTGTGCCAGAGGCGGTGCTGCGTTTTCGGCAAGGATTCGGCCGTCTTAATCGGCGCACCACAGACGAAGGGGTAGTCATCATCCTGGACAAGCGCGTCATCACCAAGCGATACGGCCAAATGTTTGTAGATGCCCTGCCAGAATGTACGGTGCTGCGCCAGCGGCTAGACCGCGTCGGCGAACTCACGCTCCGCTGGCTCAATCGGGAGCAGTAACAAGCCTCTTTTTCATAAAATGCAATTTCTTGAAGATATCGCATTTTTTATAGCGCACAAATTGGATCGTTTTCGGATCGGCGCGTTTATATACTGCTTTACAGTGTGGTGGATAGTTTACCTGTATTCTGTGCGCGGAGAGCAAAATTTGGCTAGAAACGGCCGTTCAGATTAACAGAAAGAAAGTCGTACATAATGTGGTATTGATTGTTCTAGACCAATTACCTATGGCTATGCTAGCAACCTCCTTTATTATTGGCTACTTACTCAACAAAACTGTCCCAACGTTGACTCTTTACTGACTTGATCCGACTTGCCTGTTTTATTCCCTACTTGCCGTCGAGTCAGCCGATAAAAACCCATCTTAATTCTAGGAGAGATTTTATGAAAAATTTGAACAAGCACCTCATATTCTTGCTGTTGGCAGCCTTCCTGTTTGGCACCGTGCTAGCAGCCTGCGGTGGTGAAGACCCAACGCCAACACCTCGCGCCTCTAACGACGATGATGACGATGGCGATCCGCCACCAGATGAAGATCCAGAAGAAGAACCAACGGAAGAACCAGAAGAAGAACCGACAGATGAGCCGGAACCAACCCCAGAGCCAACCGAAGAACCAACCCCTGAACCAACGGCCACGCCAGACCCGACCGCTGGTTTTACCCAGTTTTCCAACGCTGCATTGGGGTTAGACTTCTCTTATCCAGCAGATTGGGCCATCGAATTCGATGAATTGGGCAGCTCTATTGATTTGGCCTCCAGCCAGGAAATTTTAGATAGCGCTGACGATAACATAGCGGGTGCTATCATGAATATCGTTCTCTTTAACCGAGCTGACCTAGATTTCTTGGCAACTGAAGAGTTAGATATGAGCAATCCGGTTGATGTATTGAGCATTTTCACTGACCAAATTGCCCTGGCAGGTGGTGATGAAACATTTGAAATGGTCATTACCCAGGAACCAATGGCCACGACGATCAACGGCCAGGAGGCGGCTGTAGCCCTGGCAAGTGCAACCTCCACCACGGACAATGAAGAAGCTAACGTTCGTCTTTCTCTCATCTTGGGCGAAGCGCGCGCAGCCTTCATCTTCTCTGGCACCGAAGTTTCCTCTGCTTCAGAGTACCAACCAATTATAGATGCGATTGAAAACTCGATGGTGATCTCTACACCAGAAGGGACACCGCCAATTGGTACAGGCGATGGCACAGGTGAACTGCCCGTTAGCCAGGGCCTCCTGCTGTACGGTGATTCCATAAGTGCTGCTGTAGACGCCACAGGACCTTCTGTTTGGGATTTTGTTGGTATAGAAGGCGAATCTGTAGACATCATCATTGAGCCCGAAGGCGATTTTGATGTGGTATTCGACGTATTGAATGATAGTGGTGCTTCTATTTTGCCAAACGGTGAAATTGATGCTGCTTTTGGAACCGAAGAAATCCGCAATCTGGTCATTCCGACCTCTGGCTTGTATTTTATCTCTGTTCGGGGCTTTGCTGATGCAACCGGTAACTACACTTTGACACTTGTTGAATCTGGTAGTGAAGATACTGGTGATACTGGCTTTGCCTACGGCGACTTAGTTACTGGCGTCATTGATGCCGCTAACCCCACACTTTCCTATTCTTTCACTGGCTCTGCAGACGATATCGCAGGCGTCGTTGTCACCCCCGTTGGCGATTTTGATGTTGTCATTGATTTATTTGATTCCGCTGGCAACTCACTATTGAATGCTGAACGTGATGCTTCCTACTCTATCGAGAACATTCTTTTTGCCCTGCCAGCGGACGGCGTTTACACCATCCAGGTGTCTGGCTTCGGTGGCGCTGCTGGCAGCTTCGACTTGAAGTTGAGCGAGCCGTTCACCAATGTTGTTTTTGCCAACCCTAGCACGCTGGAGGCAGATGATGAGGGAGCAGGTCATGCCTTCCCCTTCAGACCATTGCGCGCCGGTGATGTGATTGGTATCTACGCCGAGCCAGTAGATGGCCTGGATATTGCCGTGCAAGTTCGCAAAGGCGACCAGCTGCAAGGCGCAGAAGTCGGTATTGACAACACGCTTGAAGATGACTCTGAGCGTGGTTGGGATGTTGAGATAGGTGCAGAAGAGTTTGCCATGGTTGCTACAGAGGCGACTTGGTATGCTTTCCGCGTTCTCAATTCGCAAGATGAAGATTTTGGCGGCAATACAGGCGACTACGAAGTGACCCTGTTTGGCAATCCATATATTGTCTTTGAGCTAGCTTATGGGGATCTTGTGGATGCACGTACCAACCAAGAGGGTCAGATTGAATACGTCATCAGCGGTGCCGTGGGTGACTCTATGGTGATCAGTGTTCTTTCTGATGATGATTCCGTAGACATGGTAATTGAAGTGCTAGACCTGGATGAAAACGTGCTGGCTTCTGTTGATGATGGCTTCTCTGGCGAACCAGAAGAGCTGGTTTACACCTTTGAGAGTGAAGATTTGGTCATCATTCGCGTGCGCGATTTCTTCGGGAACGAAGGTGACTTCGTGATGTCGGTTGAATCACAGTAACCGTAAGCAGTATTCAGTTATCGATAATCAGTAAACGGTAAGTGGCAACTGATTAACGTTTACTGATTACGGACGACCTGAAAGAGAGGCTGGCAGAAATGTCAGCCTCTTTTGTTTAGGTGGGCGGGAACTTGTGCTGAGCGAAGTCGAAGTAACGGCCGTATCTTTCCCTCACAGCTTGGGTTATAGCTCGTTGAAGATACGAAGATTGTGGAGGCAGCATGAACCAACAAAAACGACGGGTGGTCGTAACCGGGCTCGGTACACTCAACCCGCTAGGAAACGATGTAACCGCCACCTGGCAAAAAATATGCCAGGGTGAATCTGGCATTGATACCATTACCGGCTTTGACGCCAGCGAATACAAAACCACCTTTGCTGGCGAAGTCAAGAATTTTGACCCGCGTGACCATTTTGACCGCAAGGAAGTGCGACGCATGTCGCGCATGACCCAATTTGCCTTGTTTGCCGCTCAGCAAGCCATTGATGATTCTGGGCTAACCGTCACGGCCGAAAACAAAAATCGCATCGGCGTGGTGGTAGGCAGCGGTATGGGCAGCCTGGATCCGATTATTGATAATGTAAACATGCTCAACGAGCGGGGGCCATACCGTGTCAGCCCGTTTTTTGTGCCGATGATGCTGGCAGATACACCGGCGGCTACCGTCTCTATCCAGCATGGTCTGGGCGGACCCAATATGTCTGTAGCCACCGCTTGCGCTACGGGTAACGACGCTATCGGCCAAGCTGCCCGCGTCGTTCAGCACGGCGCAGCGGATGTGATGATTGCCGGTGGCTCGGAAGCGTGCCTGATGCCCCTGGCCTTTGCCGGCTTCAGCGTCATGAAGGCAATGTCTACTCGAAATGATACGCCGCAAGAAGCGTCACGGCCGTTTGACCAAACGCGTGACGGCTTTGTGGTAAGTGAAGGGGCTGCTATCGTGGTTTTGGAAGAGTTGGAACACGCCTTGGCGCGTGGGGCGCATATCTATGGCGAGTTTTTAGGGTATGGTGCCAGCGCCGATGCCTATCACATCTCTATGCCCGCAGAAGATGGTTCTGGCGCGATTGCGGCCATGCAAGCTGCTTTGGATGATGCAGCTATCGAACCTGCTTCGGTGGATTACATCAGCGCCCACGGCACCAGCACACCGCTCAACGACAAAGCAGAAACCGGCGCTATCAAGAAACTGTTTGGCGAAGCCGCCTACGACACGCCCGTTAGCTCCACGAAATCCATGCACGGCCATCTGCTGGGCGCGTCTGGCTCATTGGAAGCACTCATTTGCCTAAAAGCAATTGGGGATAATTTGCTGCCGCCCACCATCAATTACAACATACCAGACCCGGTTTGCGACCTGGATTATGTGCCCAACACCGCTCGTCCCGCTCAAGTGGACATCACTATGTCCAACGGCTTTGGCCTCGGCGGGCATAATGCGACTTTGGTATTGGGACGGTATAGTGGGTAATTAAATTACCCAATTACCAATTTCTTACGAAGGGAGTTCGCCAATGCGGGTGAGCTTGCGCTCCAGATCGGCTGCGGTGCGACCCATGTTGTGGTCCAGGTAGGGGTAAGCCAGCCAAACCAGCATGAAGCCAAATAACGCGCCTGTGAAGGTACGTAAGAAAGGGGTGCTTTCTCGCAAAGGGAAGATGCTGCCTAGCAACGCCTGGATTCCAGCCGGGTCGCCCCCATCTAGCGGCGTGGCGTAGTAGCCAAATAGCTGGCTAAAACCATCTAGCCCAATGGGCCCCATGCCAATGATGAGGAAGAGGAGGAGGGGTAACGGCCGTATCCGCCAATACTTCCGCACAACACCATAAATTAGCCCCCCAATCAGCACAAATCCATAAATGGCAATATCCCGCTCACACAGTGCCATCTTGTATCCAAGCTGCTCATTCCCCACAAATTCGCGTGCAGAGATGAAAAACTCTGCCCAATTCTCATCACTTACGCCAGCAAATTCAGGCAGCGTGTCCACATAGCTTTCTAAGGAGTTTAGCGATGTGCCAGCCAATTCCCGTGGGTAAGCTACCTGCTCGCCAAACAGAAAAAAACTGCGCGAGGCCATCTGGTGGCACATGGGACTGTACATGGTGTAAATGACCCGCGCTGGACCCGTTGCGCCTACGTTCATCAATACCGGTGCCAAAATAGGCAGCGCCACGTAGATGGCAATGATGGTGTTAAGAACGCCCAGCCAATGCTTACTAAATCGGTAAATTAGCTTGTCTGCGCCGATGACAAGATCACGGGTGCGTCCGGTTACTTTTTTCTTGGGGGGCGTCGTCATATCAGGTTCCTAATTCGTCAGAAGTTCAACTTTGGGAAAAGTTGAATTTCCCCAAGTATAGCCAAGATACCGCAATCGTGCTGGTTAGTTGGCAGCAGGCGGAATGGTATCCGCCAAATAGCCATCAATTTGGGATTGCACCATCGGACCACGATGGATAGCAGTCACTTCTCCAGACCCATTGATGAAAAAGGTAGTGGGCAAGATGCTTGCTACACCATAGAGTTCTGAAATAGTGCCTTCGTTGTCGAGTACGGCCGTAAAACTCAATCCCAACTCCGTAAAAAAGTCAGACACGTCCGCCGCCGATTCCTGCTGATCCAGTGCTAAAATGACCAAGTTGTCATCCTGATAAGTCTGGAAGGCCGCTTCCAGCTCAGGCATTTCAATGCGGCAGGGCGCGCACCACGTTGCCCAAAAATTGATGATGACAGGCTGCCCGGCAAAGCTGCTCAACTGCACCTCGTTGCCCTCAATATCGTTTAGCGCAAAATCATAAGCCAGCGATCCTACCTCTAATGGGCCGCCACCTGTGGGCAGATTGTTTGTCGTTACCTCGGCGGCTTCAAAAGCAGGCACTTGCTCTAAAATGGAGCCTTCTTCGTCAGCAGCCGCAGGCTCGTTTGCGCTCCCAAACAGGTTGCCACCAAAAATGATTAGCGTGAGTGCCAATCCCAGCACCACAAACCCGCCGATGATGAGCAAAGGATTACGGCCGTTCCCATCAGAGTCATTTGACATAATAATACTCCATTAAAAATAAAAAACCTCCCACAGAATTAAACTTTCTTGGGAGGTAGAAATGTAATCTGCAAAAATTATGGCTGGAAAAACTCAATAAACCGATCTTCCAATATGACAAACCATTCAGAAAATTCGTACTGCCCCACCAAGGCGTTAATGCTAGTCAGCGTACCGTTGAGCATCAAGACAGCCAGCAAAATAAACAACGCGCCGCTAATCAACTGTGTCGAGTGCAAATGCACCGTCACACGCCGCTCCTCAGAGCTGGTGAAAACCCATAACGCTGCGCCAATCAAAGTAACAGCCAACAACCCAATCTCATGGCCCAATGTCACTGTTTGGCCATCAAAGAATCTAAAGTTGAAGAAAATATAGTCCAGCACAGCAACCAGCACCCGCCAGATAGCCAATGCCCAAACCAACGCCACCACAAAGGTGTGCGTATCCAGCTCCCAGCCCTTGCCACGCAGAAAGCGCCAGAAAAAGCTTTGGCGGCTCATCCGCCCAAAAAATGTAGAAACCACCAGCAACGGCAGCCCCAAACCCAATGTGTAAATGAACAGCAGCATCATGCCATTCCACACCGACGTGGTTTGCGCCGCCAATGTCAGTACCACACCCAAAATGGGGCCGATACAGCTTGTCCACCCCACAGCAAAGCTTAAACCAAAAAAGTACGAGCCCCTCAGCGTTGTGTTCTTAGGTTGGACACCGCCGGTACCACTAACATCTACACCACCAAACCCTTTGCCCAACAAGCTAAGGACGCCAAATCCCATCACCACAGCCCCCCCAATCAGGATGAGCAACTGTTGATTGCCTACCAAAACCTTACCGATCTCAAAGCCTACAGCCCCCAACACGGTAAATGTGGTTGCTAGCCCTAACATAAAGGCAATGGTGTTGGCCGCAATTTGCTTACGGCCGCTTTGGAAGGCAAAGGCAAAGTAAGCTGTCAGCACAGGCAAGGTGCAAGGGGAAGCAAAACTAAGCAGGCCGCCGCCAAAAGCCAGCAGCGCCAGCACAGCAAAGGGCTGGGTTTGTAGCCCAACGGCAAATTCGGGCGTACTGCTGTCTTGAGAAAATGTTCCGAAGATAAGAAACAGGAGGACGGCCGTACCGATACCGATCAGCAATTTCTGACCAGTAGAAAGCGAGCGAATCGGTTCGGGAAGGGTTAACGATTTGAGCATAATGCAGTCTCCAAATCAAAAGTTTATTTGGTCAGTTAGACGTGAAGCTGTGGCTGAATCTTACGTATCTTTTACTTTCCCGCTTTTACACAGCAGCACAGACACACAATATCCCACCCAGCAACAAAATAAGTAACGCTCCCTACACAAAAGCAGCTACCCAGCCGCCTCCTCATCATCTTGTAATAAACGTTCCATCAGCTGAATATCTTGCTGCAAATTTCGCTGCCGCAAAACCAGGCTCACAATATAAAACAGACCAATCACACCCATCACTATGTAGCCAAGAATTAGATAGTTGTTAAAGGTGTTGGGATTCACCGATGATTGCAATGCAATATTCAAGAAAACAGATAATGCAAACATTAGGCGTTCCCTCCCTGCAAATGTGCCGCTACGCGCATCTTCAACGAATCTACATTATCCATCAAAAACTGGAGCCGAATGCGGTTGAACATCCAGGCAATGTACATGATTGAAAATGAAATTGTGTTCACCGTTAGCGTAATGCCCATCCGCATAGATTCCAGGCCAGGCTCAAACTCCTGCAGCCCTTCCGATGCCCCCTGTGCCGCCTCGATGGTGCCGCCAAACACTACTGGGTGAATATCACGAAAAATGCGAATGCTTATGTATGCCATAATGATAGTAACAAAGGCAACAATTACGTACACGGCTCCAAAGCGTGCGCGTTTTTCTCGCTCCTCGATTGCTCCCCGCAGCATAAAGTAGGCCGCATAAGTTAACCAGGCCACTGTAATCAGCGTCAGGCGCGGACTCCACAGCCACCACGTATTCCATGCTGGTTTCCCCCACACAGAACCTGCGGCCGTTGTAATGGTTAAAAACACCAAACCAACTTCCACCGAAGACAACGCAATGGTGTCCCATTTGCGATTCGGGTTTTTTAGTTTGATAATGCCCCAAATGGACGTCATTGTGTCGTTATTTGGCACTTTTAGACTCCCAAAGTCTATTCGAGCCAAGTAAAATGAGCCAGCTAAAAGTGCTACAAAAAAGGCAACGGCTCCAACCCAAGCTGTCCCCACATGAAAGTAAAAAATTCGCTGCACGTTCCCCATTGTGCGTTCCGTAGGGGCGTAAAAAAAGGTCAACACCAAACTCACCACCAGCGTCACTGCTGCAAGCCAATTTAGTGTAGGAATCCAGCGGTTCAAACGAGACAAACTCATCTATTACTCCTCTCAAAAATTATGAATTATGAAAATCTTGCTCTTCTAGAATAACAAACCTTCGGCGTTTGGGCGTAAGATTATCACAATTTTTTTAGCAAGCGGAAATCTGCAATTAAGATTCTACAACCAGATGATAGGTAAACAGGCCCGTTGCTAAAATGGCCAGATCGTAGGCAGCCACTAATGAAACCATGCTGCGAATAATCATCATATCCGGCTCGGCGGTCATCATTTCGCCAACGGCCGTTGCCGCGGGCAAAATCAGGGGCAGCACCAAAGGCATCAACAAAATCGGCAGCAACACCTCCCGCGCCCGGGTTTGCATGGTCATCGAGGTGATCAACACTCCAGCCGCCACGTAGCCAATCGTACCCAAAAACAGAACCAGCAGCACAACCGGCTGCCAAAACGGTTTATTGAAAAAAATAATAAATACAAAAACCAGCACTACTTCCAGCAACAGCGTAAAAATCGTGACGCTAATCACCTTCGCCACATAAACCGCTCGGCGATCAATCGGGGCAATTAAAATGGCGTCTATATTCTGGTTTTCGCGCTCGATGGCTAATGAACGATTCAGCCCCAGCGTGCCGGCCAGCAAAATCGTCGCCCACAACAATCCGGTAGAGACATTTCGGGCTGCATCCAGCTCTGTTTCCAAGGCAAAATTAAACATCACCACCGTTACCAAAGAAAACATCACCATCAAACTCACGGTTTGGCGCGTCTGTTTTTCAATTTGCAAATCTTTCCAAACGATGGCCCAAACGGCCGTTACAAATTGGTTGCTGCCGGAAGGATTCGCCGTTACTGTGGTGGGTGCATTATCCATGCGGTTTGCTCATGCCTGCTTTGCGGCCTGTGTGCGCCGCATAAATGTCCAAAAATTCGTTCCCCGTTACCTCTCCATTGGCAATTTCCTGCACAATTTTGCCCCGGCTCAAAATAGCCACCCGATCACACAAATTGAGTCCATGTACCAAATCATGGGTGATCATGAGGATAGTACGGCCGTTGGTCGACTCCTGGCGCAATAAATCATCCAGCAGGGCAGACGCATCCTGATCTAAGCCCGTGTACGGCTCATCCAGCAACAAAACGTCCGGCTCATGAATCGTTGCCCGTGCCAACGTCAGCCGCTGCATCATCCCGCGTGAAAATGTGCGTACCGCGTCCCGCTGTCGCGCTGCCAAACCCACACGCTTCAACGCCTCAGCCACCCGCGCTTCACCATCATTCAAACGATACAGCTTGGCAAAAAACAGCAGATTCTCCGCCGCCGTTAAATCACCATAAAGCAACGTTTGATGAGACACCAAACCAATATGCTGCCGCACCCGGCCGCTAAATTGCGGCATGAGCCATCCCCCTATTTTCACCTCACCGCTTGTCGGCTGAAGCAGCGTGGCGACAATTCGCATCAACGTGGATTTGCCCGCACCGTTTGGCCCTACCAACGTTACAAAACGACCCGCCTGTATGTGCAAATTCACACCGCGCAGTACTGAGTTTACGCCATATTGTTTTACAAGCCCGCTAATTTGGATCATCGGCTCAATTTTAGATTCTCTTGCACTTTCGGCAAGTGCCGATTGTCACGCTTGGTTTTGTGACACATGCCACTTAAAATCATGCTTTTTTTCTGACAATTGGGCAAAATCCCCTTAAGGAAGCCGTATAAATCCAGAAAATGTGCAATTTTTCACGTTTTGTTAACGGAACAGGCTCATTTAAACTTTTTGAAGGCAAAATGAGCAAAAAACGTCAGGGAAATAGTACCAGGGTAAGGGTCAACAAAGCGGCAGATTAGTGACAATTTGCTAAAATAACCACTTATGTAAATAAAAAGGTTGCACAACTTGAGGATTTTTCTCTATAATATTGGCCGACTCTTGGGAAGAGGGTACTTAATTTGCTATTGAACTTGTCTGGAACAATAACTCCCTGGATATTGGGGACGCTCATTTTACTACTACTGCTTGCACTCGCCGTTGTGTTTAAATCTTGGCGAGAAATGAAGCGATCTCCCTATTTCTTCATGCGTTTGCAAGCCGAAAAGCGCCTCCAAACATACTCCTTTGCGAGCTTAGGTTTGTTGGCAGCAGCTACTTTATTTGCGTTCTACGCTTTGCAACCAACTACTGATACCACCCCACTGGTGGCTGTACTTACCAATGCAAAGCCAGTTTCTGAAGAGGTGGCCGCTTTAGCTGCCCAAGAGCGCACCGCCGTTGAATTTATCCCCGAAACGGCCGTTACCTCCCAAATCGTCTCCACCAACAACCAACTATTTTTAACTGACCCCGACGCGCTGGTTCAAGCAACGCTAGAACTGCCTGAACAGTTTAACCGCTTTGAGCCAAAAGCTGAGCTAAACGAAGCCACAACCCTCGGCGATATTAGTTTCTCCACCAAGATTGACAACGCTTACGAAGCAGTTGATCCCACCAGCATTTTTGCTGTCGGCTCCTACACCGTTTACGCCACCTTCTCTTACGATGGCATGGCAGACGGCATGGTTTGGTCTTGGGTATGGCGACACGATGGCGAAGTGGTTGACGGCGGCAACGAATATTGGGAATATGGCGCAGACGGCCCAGGCTACATTTTCTACAACCCCGAAGATGGCTTTCGCGCTGGCGAATATACGTTGGAAGTGTGGGTTAACGGTGAGCAGCTCACCCGCTCTAATTTACGCATGACTGGCTCTGCCTTGTCATCCGGTAATTAAATTTTGCAATCAACAGGGTACGGCCGTTTGGCCGTATCGTTGTTTTAGGAAGAGAAGAGGAAGAAGTGAGCCCGACCAAATAATGGTCGGGCTTTTGGTTTTTTACCAATTTAGGCGGCGACGGCCGTATTGCCACAAGCCATTCAGCTCCTCCAGCCGCAAACCAGCGCACACCAGCACATAAATCAATCCGCCAGCAACGCTAACTAACATGAGATGGAGTAGGACGGCCGTTTCCACCAACCAACCCTGTACCAGCCACATCCCCCCAGCCATCAGCAGCGTGGCCACACCCATGCGCCATAGCCCATTCAGCAGCGCGTACCCCTGAATGCCGCCCAGCTTGCGCCGCAGCAGCCAAAGCAACAGCAGCACTTCGATAACATTAGACAAGCTAAATCCCAGTGCCAAACCACCCAGCGGCAACCAGCCTAGCTGCGGAAACACCGTCTGGCTAAACCACAAACTCAACAGCCACATAATCACAATCTGCACGCCGCCTGCCAAAACGGGCGTTAGCGTATCGCTTAGAGCGTAAAACGTGCGGGCCACGACTTCCAGCGCCAATAAAGGCACCAAACCAAGCGCATAAAACAGCAGCGCCCAACTCACAAACAGCGTCCCTTCATCCCCCAAAATACCCCGCTCAAACAAAAACGAGACGATTGGCTGCCCCAAAATGGCAAAAACCACCGAAAATGGCAAACCCAAAAAGAGCAAAATTCGTAGTGAGTCTGCAAAAATCTGGCGCATTTCTGCTTTCTCGCCCCGCGCAGCCAGCGAAGAAAGCGTGGGGAAGGCGGCAATGCCCAACGCCTGCCCGATAATCCCCTGCGGCATGATGATCAGCCGAAAAGCGGTGTTGAGTGCGGGCAAGCTACCCGTCGCCATTGGATCGGTGAGCAAAATGATGAGGAATTTGTTGATCTCGCTAAAGGATAAACCTAACACGCGAGGGGCCATGAGGCGCATTACCTGACGCACACCGGGGTCATGCAAGTTGAGAACGGCCGTATATCGCGCCTCCTTCCGCCATAAACCGGGCAACTGCACCAAAAAATGCCCCGCTGCTCCCACGACCGCACCCCCAGCAAAACCAAATGCCACTTCCTCTGGCTGACTGCCCGGCCAAAGTAAGCCCCCGGCAATGATGCCCACATTGTAAATGGTCGGAGCCAGAGCAGGTAGCAAAAAATGCTGCCGCGCATTTAGCGCCCCCATGATGACGCCGCTCGCCCCAAAAATGATAGGCGAGATCAACATGATCCGCATCAGGCGCACCGTTAGCGGCAGCAGTTCCGGATTGTTAGCTACCTTTTCACCGGCCAGCCAGGTAACAAGCTGTGGGGCAAACAAAATGCTGAGGAGAGAAACGGCCGTTACCACTACCGTCAGCAAATTAATCACGTTGGAAAAAAGTCGCCACCCGCCTTCGCTGTCACCCTGCTCAAAATAGGCGGCAAATGTGGGGATAAAAGCAGAACCAATTGCCCCACCCGCAATGATCAAAAAGATAGTTTCCGGGAAGCGCACGGCAATTTCATACGCTTCGGCCGGCAAGGTAGTGATGCCCAAATTGGCGCGAATCACAATCTCGCGCACCAGGCCCACAATACGGCTGAGTAGCACTGCCACCCCCACCAAACCAGCAGCCCGCATGACCAAAGAGCGACTGTTGGCAACGGCCGTTTCAGACCCTGCTTCCTTGTTATTTTCATCAATAGACATAGATGGGAATTATACGTGAGGCAACTGTGGAAATAAAATCGGGCTGGCAAGTTTGCCAGCCCGGTTATTGTTTTGAGAGTCAGGAACGCCGAAACCTGACCCTCGTTAAAAGGAGGAGAAGAAGAAGAGATTTTTACCCTTCGTGAAAGATTCTATACTAATTACCTACGTAGGGCTGTACGTCGCGCCTACGCCGAACCTACGCAAAACCTACGCAAGTTTAAATGTTCACAATTCAGAAGCCTTGCAGCACCATAATATTAGACACACCTGCCTCGATAGACGAACCGACCCGTCGGCGATAAAATCAGCCCATGCGACGCCTCCAACACAGTCATGCCCTGCTCTTCATGCTCTTCTGCCTGCTTACGGCCGCTACGCTTCGCCTGAGCAATTTAGAGCAAGTACCAGCAGGGGTCCACTTTGATGAAGCGGCCAACGGCATCCTGGCAGCGGAAATTGGGCTTAAGGGGGAACGGCCGATTTTTATCACCAGCTACACGGGCAAAGAGGTGCTTTTTTTCTACCTGGCAGGCGGGCTAATCAGGCTGGTTGGCGATTCTGTGTTCACATTGCGGCTAACGGCCGGGCTGGTAGGGATTCTGACGGTAGCGGCCGTTTATTGGCTGGGGCTGGAACTGTTCCGAGACCGGCGTGTAGCGCTGGTTGCAGCCGCACTGTTGGCCATTAGCTTTTGGCATTTGCTGTTCAGCCATCTCGGTTTTAGAGCCATTACCCAGCCGCTGCTGCAAACGCTCACTTTGGCCGCGCTGCTGCGCGGCGTACGGCTAGAGCAACGCAAATGGCTAATAATCAGCGGCATCTTCCTGGGGTTAACAGCCTACACCTACCTGGCAGCGAGATTATTCCCGGTTTTATTGCTGCTGGGCGGCCTGCCGCTACTGTTTGGGCAGAACTGGCGGCAGCGGTGGTTACAGTTGCTGCTGGTTGGTGGCGTGGCGCTGATTGTGCTGGCTCCTTTACTGGGCTTTTTCATTGCTAACCCGGATGCCTTTTGGGTACGCATTGGTCAGGTTGCACCTGGCGAATCTGCCCTGAGCCTAGGGGAAAGCTTGTTGCGTTCGCTGCAAATGTTTTTCCTGCTGGGGGATGAGTATGTGCGCTTTAATTTACCGGGACGGCCGTTATTCGGCTGGTTCTGGGGTGGCTTGCTACTGGTGGGCTGGATGGCACTGATTTGGCGTTGGCAAGCGTTGCGGACCGATTGGCAGCGAGCAAGTGTACTGTTGCTGCTGCTGGCGCCTTTTATCATGCTGCTGCCCACCACCCTGGCCGTAAACGAAATCGTACCCAGCAACCTCCGCGCCATTGGCCTGATTCCCTTCGTTTTTTACCTGCCCGGCGCGGGGTTAATGCTGTTCGTTAGCGATTTGGGCAATCAGTTCAAGCGCATTCAGCTTACACAAACGGTGCTTGTCATCGGTATGCTGGCCTTGATGGTCGGCGGGCTGGCAACGGAGCGGTTGTATTTTCGGGTGTGGGGGCAAGAAGCGGCCGTTTTCTATGAAACAGATGGTGATTTAACCGCTGCCGCCAACTTCTTGAATACGCTAGACACCGAGGGCAAAACGATTTATGTTTCGGCACTGCATTATCAGCACCCCACGCTTGCTTACCTGAGCGACAAATACGAGCAAGTAAAGTGGCTGCCAGAAAGCCAGGCAGTTGTTTTCCCAGCCAACGATGAAGAAGCGATCTATATTTTCCCAGAAAAAAGCCCGCTGCCGCAGTGGGCAATCCCCTATTTTGAGAACGCCACGCTGCTCAAAAGCCCGCTTGCACCAGACGGCAGTTTGCCCTTTTTGGCTTATGAGATGCACGGTACGCCAGCTATTGCGCCACCCTACCCTGTCGAGGCCAATTTTGGCAATGCGATTACTTTGCTAGGCTACGATGTAGGTGAGGTTGCCGCCGGCGAAAAGCTGACTGTGTTCCTCTATTGGCAAGTCAACTTTCCGCAAACGGCCGATTTCACACCATTCATCCATTTTGAGGACGCCTGGGGGCATCGCTGGAGCCAGGAAGAGACTTTTGCCTATCCGTCGGCGCAATGGGCACGGGGGGAGACGATTGTGCAACGAGCAGAAATTGACGTGCCGTTGGGCGCACCGCTGGGCAGCAATTACCGGCTGCGCGTGGGGCTGTTCTCTGGCAACAGTGGGGAGCGTTTGCCCAGATTGGATGAAAACGGCCGTTACGCTGGCGACACCTATCTCATCGAAAACGTGACGGTACTAACCGCAGAGCCGCCGCGTGATTTGCCGCAGCCACCCATTGTGCTCAACCGCACCGTACGCGCCCAGCTAAAATTGCTGGGAGTCGAGCGGGAGGCAATGGAGGCAACCACCGGTGAAACAATCAGGTTGGCGTTGTGGTGGCATGCAACTGGTTTTGTACCAGATACGACGATTCGGCTGGAGCTGTTGGGGGGCAACAATGTGGGGCGCATTCTCATTGGCAACACACAGCCGGTGCATGATACCTACCCTTTTTACAGTTGGGAAACGCCTCAATTCCTGATTGATTGGCAAACGTTACGAATACCAGACAATATCCCCACAGGCGAGTATCGGCTGCTCGCCCGGTTCCGGGACGGAGCCGAAGCAAACCTGGCTGTTGCGGATTTGGGAACGCTTCGAGTAACACAAACTGAGCGGAATTATACGGTACCGGAGGTGGAACGGCCGTATCCCGCCACCTTTGGCAACGAAATCAATCTGCTTGGTTACAACCTCACCCCGCAAGACACACCGGGCCAATACCAACTAGACTTCGTCTGGCAAGCGCAAGCTACCCCCAGCCGCGACTACACCGTCTTTGTCCATCTGCTGCAGCAGGACGGCACCTGCGCCCCCTGCGTTTGGCAGCAAGACGTGATGCCCCAGCAAAACCAATATTCCACCAGCCGCTGGCTACCCGATGAAGTCGTCACCGACAGCTATCAGATTCAAATTCCGCCAGACACGCCGCCTGGCAGCTACCGCCTGGAAATCGGCCTCTACATTGCCGAAACGGGTCAACGGCTGCAAGTGCAGCAGCCAAATCGCCCTGAGGCTGATGCACTTTTTTTAGAACCAATTGCTGTGGAAAACTAATGGCTCATGAGTAAAAAGTGTGCATCAATGTAACAGTCACTTCAGAAGTGACTGTCACATAAAGGCAATTCGCACACATCTCATAGACGAGCCAAACTGATTAGTAGGAGGGCATTTTGGCCAGGGGGTAGGAGCCAAGCACTTGCAAGAATGAAGATTGCTTGAGAATGCCTAGCATTGCCTCCTGCACGGCATCGTCATCTTCATGGCCCTCAAAATCAACAAAAAAGCGATAGTGCCAGGGGCGGTTGCGCCGAGGGCGAGATTCAATTTTGGTGAGGTTGATGCCCCTGCCTGCCAGTTCACCCAGTACGATATGCAGCGCACCGGGTACGTGACGCGTGGTGAAGATGATGGAAGTTTTGCAGGGGTCTTGTCGGGGGGGATCTAGCTTACCCAAAACAAAAAAGCGCGTGAAATTGAAATCCATATCTTCAAAATTGTTAGATAGAATTTCCAGATTGTACGTTTCGGCGGCCAGGGCACTGGCAATAGCGGCCAGACCCTGCTTGGGATTGTTGGCCAGCTCGCGGGCGGCTCCGGCTGTATCGTAATGGTCTACGGGGATGAGGCCCTGGCGTTTTATGTTGTTCTCGCATTGAGCCAGGGCTTGATGATGAGACATGACGTGCGTCACTTCGTTAATTAGCGTACCCATAGGAGCCATAAGGCAATGCTCTACGCGAACGATTACCTCGGCCTGTACGCGCAAATCATGGTCTACCAGCATGTCGTAGGCGGGGATGACCATGCCTGCCAGGGAGTTTTCGACGGGGAGCATGGCCTGGGTGGCACGGCCGTTATGCACGGCGGCAAACATCTCAGAAAAAGTGCGGCAGGGCAGGGTTGATGAATTGTTACCAAAATGTTCGTGGATAGCCTGCTCTGAGTAAGCACCCGGTTCACCCTGGAAGGCCACGATGGTTGGCGGTTGGCTCATCGTTTGCCTACTCCAACTCATAAGGTTGCCCAATGGCAGCGGGCGGAATGGGTCGGCGAATGGTGGCAACGACAATGGTTAAAACGTAGGGCAACATCTGTAAAAATTCAGCCGGGATGTCTGGGTTTAGGGTTTGGGTACGAATTTGAATGGCATTGGCCAGGCCAAACAAGAGCGCAGCACCAAACGCGCCAAACGGTGTCCAGCGACCAAAGATCAGGGCAGCCAGGGCAATAAAGCCACGGCCGTTTGTCATATTGATGTTAAAGGTGCCAACCCATTCCAGCGACAGCCAAACCCCGGCCAGGCCAGCTAACAACCCGCCAATAATGACATTTGCGTAGCGGGTAAAGTGAACGTTGATCCCCAATGTATCTGCTGCCTTTGGATGTTCACCGACAGCCCGCATACGCAACCCCCAGGGTGTGTAAAACAAGATGTAATGAATCACAAACGTGAGAATGAGCATGAGATATACAACTGGCTGATGCGAGAAGAGCACCGTACCGATAAAGGGAATTTCAGACAATACCGGGATGGGTAGCTCAGGAAACGTTCCGGCCGATCCTGGCCAGCGTGGAGGCACCAGGAATACTTGGTAAATGTGCGCCGTTAAGCCAGCCGCCAAGATGTTGATAACGGTTCCACTAATAATTTGGTCTGTTTTGAAGCGAATAGAAACAACGGCATGCAGGGCTGCCATCAACCCGCCACTGAGCAACCCGGCCAGGATGCCAAGCGCCAAACTACCCGTGTAGCCTGACACAAAGGCTCCCATCATGGCAGCCATTAGCATCATGCCCTCAATGGCGATATTCACAACGCCTGAGCGTTCACAAAACAAACCGCCATACGCACCTAGAGCTATAGGCGTGGCTGTAGCAATCGTTAACTGAAGTAAACCGGCAATAATCACCAAATCCATGATTAACCTCCCCACCCGCGTGACAAGGGAGCTGTTTCAAGCTCGTCTCCTGTGCTTTTTAGCCTGAACAAGTAGCGAACAATGGCCGGAGCAGAGACAAAGAGTAAAATAAGGGCTTGCAAAATGGAAACAATATGCACAGAAAGCCCCGCTCGTATTTGCAAAAAGTCGCCCCCAATTCGCAGAATGCCAAAGATAAAGGCCGCCGGTATGATGGCTAGTGGATTGTTGAGTGCCAGCAGACTCACGGCAATGGCATCAAAACCATATCCCGCTGCAAAGCTTTCGGTTAACACTCTGGTAAGCCCTTGCACTTCCAGGATTCCAGCTACTCCGGCCAATCCCCCGGCCAGGGACATGCTCAAAATGAACTGGTTTTTGGAATGAATGCCCGCGTATTCGGCCGCGTCTGGGTTTTGGCCTGTGGTTCGCAATGAAAATCCCCACGTTGTGCGAAACAGGAAGTAGTAGGTAACGCCAGCTAGCAGCAGCGCAATAAAAAATCCCAGGTGCAGACGCCCGGAAATGCGGAGGAGTTCGGCCGTTTCTTGAATCGGCAGGGTCTGTACATTTGAGGGGTTGGGGTCTTTGAATGGGCCACGAACAGCATAATTAACAAAGAGAATGGCAATAAAGTTGAGCATGATGGTGTTGATGACTTCATGCGATCCTAGCCGGGCACGCAAGAAGCCGGGAATGTAGCCCCAAATTGCGCCACCAATAAAGCCAGCTATGACAACCGCAATGGCATGGATGACGGGTGGCAGGGGTACGTAAATAGCGACCAGGGTTCCAGTAAAGGCTCCCATAACAAACTGCCCTTCTGCCCCAATGTTGAACAAGCCCGCCCGGAAAGGAATGGCAACGGCTAGCCCCGTTAAAATGAGCGGTGAAGTGGCCACCAAGGTATTTGTGATGCCGTTGCGCCCGAAAATGGCCCCATCTATGATGCCCCAATAGCCTTCTCCTACTTTTTGCAAGCCAATCAGAGGGGTTTCGGCAGTGAAGATGATGACCAGCGCACCAATGAATAGGGAGGTGATGATGGCTAATAGCGGGATGGTCAGTGATTTGAGTAGTCGCCTGGGAAGTGAAGCTGATTCTGGAGAGTTTGATTGCATTGGTTGTGTCTCCTATGGGCTGACAATGGAATAATATACGGAAATACATTGTCAGCTTGAAGGAGCGGTAAGGAAACGACTTCGTCGTCCTATTTAATTTCCGCTCCTAAAAGTCGGAACCGGCCATGAGCAAGCCCACTCGTTCACGGGTGGCTTCTGCCGCTGGGAGAATTTTCATGATACGGCCGTCGAACATGACAGCAACGCGGTCTGCCAAACTGAGGACTTCATCTAACTCGGCGGAAACCAGCAGGACGGCCGTTCCCGCATCTCGCTGTGCCACAATTTGGTTGTGAATAAATTCGATGGAGCCGACATCAACACCGCGCGTGGGTTGGTTGGTGATAAGCAATTTAATGTCATGAGAAAATTCACGAGCAATGACAACTTTTTGTTTATTGCCCCCAGACAGGCTGCCCGCCGTTGTGTAAATGCTGGGAGTTCGCACATCATATTTTTCTACAAGTCGTTTCGCTTCTTGCTCAATTGCTTCCTGATTGATGATAGGGCCATTGGCAAAGGGCGGCTGATAATATTGGTTAAGAACCAAATTGTCGGCAATGGGGTAGCTGGAGACCAGCCCGTGTTTTTCACGGTCTTCAGGTACGTGGGCGACGCCCATTTCTGTGATTTTGCGAGGGGAAACATGGGTTGCATTTTGCCCCAATATAGTGACAGAGCCACTCTGCACGGGGCGCAGCCCGGTTAACCCTTCTACGAGTTCTCGCTGGCCATTGCCCTGCACGCCAGCAATGCCCAAAACTTCACCAGCTTTAACCTCGAAGCTCACGTTGGAAACGGCCGTATGCCCACGGCTATCGTTTACCACCAGGTTTTCAACTTGCAGTACCGTTTCCCCAGGCCGTGCCTTTTCTTTCTCCACCTGCAGAATAACCTTTCGTCCAACCATCATTTCTGCCAAGCTGGTTTCTGTAGCGTCTGCCGGGGATGCGGTGCCCACCATTTTGCCCCGACGCAAAACGGCAATGCGGTTGGCAACAGCCAGCACTTCTTTTAGTTTGTGGGTAATAAAGATGATGGAGACGCCCTGAGCCGTAAGGTTTCGCATGATGGCAAACAGTTCGTCAGCCTCTTGTGGGGTTAATACGGCCGTTGGCTCATCTAAAATCAAAATATCTGCTTTACGGTACAGGGCTTTAATAATTTCGGCGCGCTGCTGAATGCCAACAGACAAATCTTTAATTTTGTCATCGGGGTTGATGGCTAAATTATATTGCTCTGACAGTTCCTGAATGCGGCTGGCCACCAAACGACGATTTAAGCGGCCCAGCAAAGGCACCTTGGACAAAAACCCCCGAATTTCTTCAACGCCGAGCATAATATTTTCGGTTACGCTCATAACCGGGACGAGCATGAAATGTTGATGCACCATGCCAATGCCTGCCGCAATCGCGTCGTTGGGTGAATTCATGGTGAGGGAACGGCCGTTCACCAAAATCTCGCCCTCATCAGGGTGATACAGGCCGTACAGCATGTTCATCAACGTTGTTTTGCCAGCACCATTTTCCCCAAGCATAGCCAAAATTTCACCCTTCATCAGGGTCAAATCAACGGCATCGTTGGCCAATACACCAGGGAATCGCTTCGTAAGGCCCCTGGCTTCCAGAACGGGCGTATCGCTCACATCACCACCTCCACAAAATTTTAACGAATAACAAAGAAGGCCACCCACAAAGCGAGTGACCTTCTTGAAAATTCAACAAATCAAACGAAGCAGCAAAATCAATTACTGCTCATAGCCAGTGTCAATTGAACCGTCTGCCAGACCAGATTCTGCTTCTTCCACCGCCGCCTTACATTCATCTGGGATATTGCCGTCCTGGTCGTGGTAATCGGCCAGGCCAACGCCGCCATTGGCTACGGTTGCTAGCTGAATACCAGCCTGCAGATTGCCCTCGGCATAGGCACGAACGGCATCACCAGTTGCTACGTCCATGTTCTTGGCTGCACTAGTCAGCAAAGAGGCTGCAACTTCAGGGTAGGTATTGTATTGATCAACATCTACGCCAATACCCAACAGACCGGCTTCATGAGCCGCCAACAAACCACCATTACCCGTGTTACCACCGACACCAAAGATAATGTCGGCACCTTCGGCAATCTGGGTTTCACCAGCTTGTTTACCGGTGGCCGGGTCGTTGAAGTCTGGAATATAAACGTTGAGGGTTTCAATATCCGAGTTTTGCGCCCTGGCACCATTCTGGTAGCCAACCACAAAGCGCACAACTGGCGGAATTTCCATGCCGGAAACAGAGCCAATAACGCCAGAATCGCTCACGCAGCCAGCCAGGGTACCGGCCAAATAACCAACTTCGTCCTCAGCAAATAGCAGACTGGTCACATTGCTCAAACCACCTTCCTCGGTGTAGCAATCGTCTACGTCTTCATCACAGCCAGCGCCTGGGAAATAGCCATTATCAATGATGGCAAAATTAACGTCTGGATTTGCCCGGGCAGCAGCAGCGGTGGCATCACCCATCAAGAAACCAACGGTAACAATCAAGCCGCAGCCTTCGTTGACGAAGTTGTCAATGTTCTTCTCAAAATCCGTAGGGGCTTCAGAAACGATGTGGCTAAATTCAATCCCCACCTCTTCGGCTGCGTCACGGGCACCTTTCAGCGTAAACTCGTTAAAGCTTTTATCATTCTCGCCACCTGTGTCTAACACAACACAAACAGGGTCGAGGTCCCCGGTCTCGTCGCCACCACAGGCAACCACCGCCAGTGCCAAAATCAGCAGCAAACTCAACAACCAAAACTTACTATTTTTCATATTTTCATTCTCCTTCCTTCTAAGAAACGTTTCATTGATAGCTTTAGATTGTCCTATCAATCTCCAGTAAAAGGTGAAGGGATTATAGTGGGAAGCGATTAAAGCAGCAACCGTCAGGGACGGCCGTTTCTGCCCCTTTTTCGTGATTTTCTGCTCTTTTTACGATGCGGCGCTGTTTTCTTGGGTAGTTTGCGGGTAGACGGCTGTTTTCGTCCCAACTTAGCCTGCGGCGGCGGCGAAATGATACCCAGAAATTCATTGATCTTTCGCAGCAACCCGCGCAGCTTGCGGTTGCTTTGCAGCAGAGGCTGGGCTTGCAACATCTCCCGGTACAGGTTGAACCACAGTTGGAAGTCGGCGCGATGGCCGTAGCGATTCATTGACCCTGTGCGGCGAAACTGCCACGGCTTGAAGCCCGTGTAATGAATGCCGTACAGAACGTCCAGATTTGGATAGCCGTTGAGGCTGTGGAAGCGTAAATCTACGTTTGTCCAGCGACCAGAGTAGCGCATTGTGAGATATTGCATCTCTGGCCAGTCAAAGGCGTCGCCGACGAGCGGCCGGACATCTGGGGATTGAATATCCTGCATGATTGCCTGAAATTCTGCCAAAGAGGGTTCTAGCACCAACAATGAGCTAATCACGCCCATGTTGGTCGGGTCGCTGGCAAAACGGTCAGTGATTTTGGCTGGGATTGGTTGCCCATGTGGGCAATCGGCGTAGATTTGGTGCCAGTTCCAGATGCCATCCTGCGCCACGCTGTCGGGAATGATGAAGTTGCCGTCGTCGCCCCACTCCATCACATGGGTTTTGTGCTCGTTGATGGTTCCGGCAGGTGTGGGGAGCGTGAACAAATGATCGTAATGGCGCAGCGGCAGCAAATCGGCATCCAGCAGAACAATCTTGTCGTAAGCGTGACCTAAATTGCCATCCCCACCCAAGCGCAGGGCGTGTAGGCGGGTGAAGACGTAGGGAAGATACGGCCGTTTCTTCACGCGCACATGCGGCACAAAAATCTTCTCCACATCAATCACCTCATCATACAAATGGCTCAACGCCTGTCGCGCCGGGCGGCTAATTTCCTCGGTGACCATGCAAATGAGATCGGCCTGGCTCTTTTGGCGGCGCAGGCCATGTGCCAGCAGCATCACCCCCGGCAGATAACTGTCGTTGAGCATGAGGAAGGTGACAAAAGCGTAGCGGGAACGGCCGTTTGGCTGGCGCATCGTTTTCGGCGTGGCGTATCTCATTTGGAAATTGGAGATTGGAGATTGGAGATTTTTTTCATGAGTAGCGTCTATTCCTCATAAAGATGGTGAACCATTTGTTCATCGATGAAAATGACGGCCTCATTGAACATTTCTAGCGTCATCTCTCGGTCGATTATGGAATGCAAATTAACCACATACTCCTCATATCTTGCAGCCATATTGCACTTATAACCAAAATGACGCCTGAATCCGCAGCCTACCGCAAACTCATCAGCAATTGAACTGTTATAAAAGTCATAGATATTTTCATTGTAAAAGGAGCCGCCTGATTCAGCTAGAAAAGTTCGCGAAGCCTCTTCTTCTTTTCGAAACCGCCAAACATCGTAACCTGCAAGACGGTTTCCTAACTGCCAAAAGAATGACATAGAGGCAGATTCAAAGGCTCCTTGTGATTCCGACGGGCGGTGAATTGGTGTAACGTTGGCTCCGGCAGGAAACAAATCTGACGGTATTTCCAGATCTAACGCATTAAAAGATCGCTCTTCGACGTAGTTTAGAAAAAAACAACTCTCCAGAATCAGCAGGTAGGTAACCAACCCGCACACAAATGCGCTGCCTAAAATTATGATGGCAATAATTCGTGTGGGAGATAACTCACGTTCGTTCATAGGGTTTAATGTACGACTTGCGTCGGAGATTCACCTCTAAATATTGTTTGCAGCAGGTCGGGCGCGTATTTTTGGGCTTGTTGGCTGGTGAGGCTACGGCTGTGGCAAATTTCCTGGTACAAACGGCCGCTTCTCCGCAATCTCCTCTCTTGTGTTTCAACATCCAATTCAATGAGGCCAAACCGCTGCGTCCAGCCACGATCCCACTCAAAGTTGTCTACCAAGCTCCAATGATAGTAACCCATCACCGGATAGTTAAAGCTGATAGCCCGCCACACCTCGCGCAAATGGGTCATGATGAAAGACGACCGTAACCGATCCTCTTTATCTGGCACACCGTTTTCTGTAATGTAGATGGGCTTTTTGTATGGTAGCAACGCCTCAATCATCTGGAATAGCCCGATGGGGTACACCTCGCCGTAATTACCGTCGCTCACCACGGCACCCGGTTCCCACTCTTGTGAAATCAAATCACCAACAGGTGGGAGGTTTACATAAAAGCGCGTGTAGTAGTTCAAACCCAAAAAATCATAGCTGCCCGCCAGATTGGGTATTTTGCGACGGCCAACTGGAAAGTAAAGACGGCCGTTCATCACCGAATCCAGCCACATATTGTTAAACAACCAGCTCAACCGCCCCGCCCCCCAGCGGCTCAGTGCCGAACTGCCAGGCCGTGCCTGCAAGACAACCATATTTTTAGCCACGCCCACCTGCGCCTCCGGCAGCTTTTCTTTAATAGTGTGGTAAGCGGCCGCATGGCAGCACAGCAAGTTGGGGATGGCTCTCAAAGCGCCAGACCAGCCGCCTTGCTTGCCTGCCGGGAATACCCCGGCCAAATAGCGCATAAAGACGTACACCATCGGCTCATTGATGGTGATCCATTTGGGAATCAAATCACCCAGTTTGTCCACTACTTTGGCTGTGTATCGCTGAAAATAATCAACCACCACCTGGCTGCTAAAATCCCCCTTCTCCACCAGCCAAAGCGGATTGCTAAAGTGGTGTAGCGTCACCATCGGCTCAATATCCCGGTCGTGCATGGCTTGCAAGATTTCACGGTAGCGGGCAATGGCAGCAGCATCAAAAACGCTTGGTTCTGGCTCGATGCGGCTCCACTCTAGCGATAGGCGATGGGCGTTGGTACCCATCTCGGTGGCAGCGTCTAAATCTTGCTCCGCATCGGCCCACCAGTTGCTAGCTAATCCAGATTTATGATTGTGCAGAATACGGCCGTCTTCCTGCTCCCACGCCCACCAATCACTGTTTGTATTGTTGCCCTCTACCTGAAAAGCGGCCGTTGCCGTCCCCCACAAAAAATCTGGTGGAAACAATAGCTGTGCCTTTGCCATAGGTTACTCCGTAATGGTTGATAGTTTGTTAGTGGTTAGTTTATTCACCACTTGCCACCAGCCACTAACCACTCGTCCCAAACATTATCACATGAGCCTCCCACCACGCCAAATTCATCCACAGCAAGCATGATCGTAATCCTCACGTAGAAAATACTCCTATTTCATGCGCTGCACGGCGCATAAACTTTGTGCAATAAATAGCAGCTTGCTATACTAAAGAAACGTGCAGCACGCATCAATTTACTATCATAAGGCAGCTTCGGAGGCTTTTGTGAGAGATTTGGTCCCAGAGAGTAACTTCTACTACCCCAACAAAATGGGACGCATTATGTTAACGTCGCTAGAAGAAGTTATGGGCCGCAATGGCTTAAACGCCTTGCTGAATCTTGTTGATCTGCGCCAATATATCCAAAACATGCCCCCCGACAATTTAGAACGCGAATTTGATTTTGCCAACATCAGCAATATCAATCACGGTTTAGAAGAGATTTATGGCCCACGCGGGGGTCGTGGGCTGGCGTTACGCAGCGGGCGCGCCATCTTCTCACGCGGGCTGCGCCAATTTGGTGCTCTGGCTGGCGTAAGTGATCTGGCCTTCAAGGTGCTGCCGCTAAAAACCAAGCTCAAAATTGGCATTCCTGCCGTTGCCCGCATTTTCACTCAATTTAGCGACCAAACCAGCCATGTTGAAGAGGTAGATGACCATTTTCTTTACACGATAGATCGCTGCTCGATGTGTTGGGGACAACAAGCGGAGCGGGCCATTTGCTACATTGCTGTGGGCATTTTGCAAGAAGCGTTGCGCTGGGTGAGTGGCGGACTAGAGTTTCGGGTAGATGAAATTGCTTGCCACGCGGCGGGAGCCGAAGCGTGTGTTTTTAAAATTGACAAAGAACCTATCAAATAGCCAGCTTATGTGGGAGGGATACGGCCGTTTCCCCAAAATGCCGAACCCTGCCAAAAGTACTTTCAGATTGTAGTTATGAATGAAGTAGATAAGAAGAGTAAACGTATCTTTATTGTGGAAGATGATAACGATTTGGCCGAGATGCTTCGCGCCTATTTTCGGGTACAAGGCTACACGGTGGAGGTGGCACCGCGTGGACAAGATGCCGTAGCAGGCATCTCCAAAGAAGTGCCAGATGTAGTGGTGCTAGACATTCGTCTGCCAGATATTGACGGCTACGAAGTGTGTCGTCAGCTACGCAAGGCACGCAAAACGCAAAATATCCCCGTCATCTTTCTGACCGAAAAGCGAGAACGTGAAGACAAGCTAGCAGGCCTGGAGCTCGGCGCTGTGGATTACATCACCAAGCCATTCGACATTCAGGAATTGCGGCTGCGGGTGCGTAACGCCCTGCGTCGTTCGCAAATGAGCACGCTGCTGAATCCGGTAACTGGCTTGCCGGAAGGCACGTTAGTGCGCGAGCAGCTCACGCAAATGCTCGCCCAATCTAATTGGGGCGTGGTGTTGGCTGGCATTCGCGGCCTGAACAAGTTCCGCGACAAATTTGGCTTTGTGGCCGCCGATGATGTCTCGCGGGCGGTGACGTTGATGATTGCCAACGCCGTGCAGGAAAGCGGCAACGGCAACAATTTTGTGGGTCATGCCGATTCGGGTGACTTTGTTATTTTGACTTCCACCAAACATTACCAGAAGCTGGCGGAACGCTGCATGGTGCGGCTGCATCCGTCCATCCAATATTTTTACCCGGCTTTGGAGCGGCAGCGACTGCATGAGCTACCTGAATCTGAGCGACTGACGGTTCACGTAGCGGCCGTTTCATCTGATCAATTCCAGGGCAGCAGCATTGAAGATTTGTTCAAATCGTTGGCAAAACATCGGCTTTAGGTGGTACGGTCGTTTTTGATCCCCCTCACATTTTGATACAATCTGCAATAATTATTGCTAGAAGTTCAACTTCTCTAAGAAGTTGAACTTCTTTTTAGTTATGAAACGATTCCGCACTGATTTATTGTTTTTGCTGGGCTTTTTGCTGCTACCCCTGATGCTGTTTGGTAGTGTAACGCTAGGTGGCCAGACGATGCTGCCGGTGGACAACCTGTATCAGTGGGCACCCTGGTCTGCTTACGCCAGCGACTTCGGCCTCACACAGCCCCAAAACCCGCTTATCAGCGATCTCATCATCCAAAACTATGCCTGGAAGCAATTTGTGCGGGACACTGTTTTTGCCCGCGATATTCCTCTGTGGAATCCAAATTTGTTTGCGGGCGTGCCGTTTTTGGCGGCAGGGCAGCATGGCGCTTACTATCCATTTAGCATCCTGTTCCTCATTTTGCCGCTAGCCAAAGCGTATGGTTGGTACACCGTTAGCCAGATTTGGCTGGCCGGGGCGTTGATGTATGTTTACGGCCGTATCCTCAACCTGCGCCGCCCTTCTGCTTTTATCGCTGGATTGGTTTTCCAGGGTGGCGCGTATTTGGCGATTAGTGCGGCCGTTTTTCCCATGATTAGCGGGGCGGTGGTGTGGCTGCCGCTGTTGCTTGGGTGTGTGGAAAAGGTAATTGGAGATTTGAGATTGGAGATTAGAGACTCACCCAATCTCCAATCTCCAGCCTCCAGTCTCCAGTCATCTACAAAAACCTTGTGGATTGGCCTCGGAGCGATTGCACTTGGCTTCCAAATCCTGGCCGGGCACATCGAATTCACCATTTACACCCTGCTCGTCATGGCCGCTTACGCTGCTTGGCGACTTCTGAGCCAAACCTGGTATTTACGCAATACGCAGTATGCAATACGCAATTTGGTACGGCCGTTCCTTTCCCTCGCCGCCATGATCCTCCTCGGCCTGTTGCTAGGGGCAGTCCAACTTGTGCCGCTATACGAATTGGGTCAGGTAAACTTCCGTGAGGCGGCAACGAGTTATGAAGAAGTGGCCGATTTCGCCTTTAAGCCACGCCGCGTGCTGACGCTGGCACTGCCCAACTTCTTTGGCAACCCCACCCACCACAGCTACACAGACGTGTTCAGCGGCGAAGAAGTGATGTTGAGCCAAAATTATTATGGCGAAGCCAAAACAAACAGCGAATGGGGCATCAAAAATTATGTGGAAGGGGCGATTTATCTAGGCATCTTGCCGCTATTTTTAGCTGTGATTGGGGTAGTTGGCAGCTGGCGAAAACGTAAAGTGCACGTTGGCTTTTTTGCCACACTTAGCTTTTTCTCGTTAGCGTTCATTTTTGGCACGCCGCTCTATGCCATTTTGTATTATGGCCTGCCCTTTGTGAACCAACTACACACGCCGTTCCGCTGGGTATTCCCGCTGTCGCTGGCGGTGGCAGTGCTGGCGGGGTTTGGGGTGGACTACTTGAGCAGCACGCGCAAATGGCAAAGCGTAGAGGAATGGCGAGAGAAACGTGGTGCTAATTTCGATGTCTGGGCGAGCGATTCGACTGTTTCTTGGTGGAAACGGCCGTTCTTCCTCTGGTCTTCAGTTTCTTTAATTACGGGCCTGGCGGGGCTTGCCTTTTGGTCCGGCTTGCTGCTGCTGGGTGGGTTATTTGCTTCTCGTATTTTATATGAACAGTTGCAGCCGATCATTGAACGTCTCTTTTTGGGTTTGGCTGGTGCGCCAGGGGCTTTTCCAAATACGGCCGCCTTTTACAGTTACGAATATCGCCAACTGTTTTTTCTCGCGCTCATGCTCATTGGGGTGGGAACGGTTTTACGTGTAAGTCGTTGTCCGATTTTTGTGGGACGCTGGGGCGGCAGGCAGCCAATCTGGCTGTTTATGGCAGTGGTTTTGCTCATTCTAGATGTGTTTGTAGCCAACTCTGGCTTCCACGCCAGCAACGATCCGACACTGCTCGACTTCAAGCCGGAGATGGTGCAGTGGCTGGAGGCACAGCCCGGCTACTGGCGCATAACCAGCTTTGCGCCGAATGGCGACAAACCGTTCAACGCCAATTCCGGCTGGCTGTTCAACCTGCCAGACGTGCGCGGCTACGATTCAATCATCCCCAAGCAGTACACGGAGTACATGGCGGCCATCGAACCACAAAATGAACTCCAGTTCAACCGCATCCAGCCCATCATTAACTGGGAGTCGCTCAACTCGCCGCTGCTGGACGTGCTGGGCGTGAAGTACGTCATCACCAGCGAGACGATTGACCTGCCCAAGTTCACCGAGGTGTGGCAGGGAGAAGGCGTGCGGATTTATGAAAATACGGCCGTAGTTCCTCGTGCCTACACGCAAGACGGCGGAAAAATTGTCGAGGACACACTCGCTGCGATGAGAGAGCTTGACCCACGCCAATATGTCATCATTGATGAGGCTGACTGGTCATCCGACAGGGTTATCATTGACCAGCTCAACCCAACTACATTGACCCCAGCAACGATTGAGGCTTACAGCAACAGAGAGGTGATCGTCTCCGCGTATACCTTTGACTCCACTTGGCTCATCCTTAACGACAGCTATTTTCCAGGTTGGCGGGCATATAAATCGTTATATGTCCCACCGGAAGCACCAGAGGCAGTTAAGAGATCTGTCGCCCAAACGGAAGTTGAGGGACCGATTCTACGTGTTAACGGCAACTTTCGAGCTGTTGGCCTAGCCCCCTGGGGGGCTACGACACAAGAGTCAGAGCAGTTAAATATGATCATTGAAAAGTATCCAGAGTGGCTGGATATTGAACATTGGCAAGTGCGCTTCCGCTACAGCCCGACGAGCTTCCAGCTTGGCGCGTTGGGCAGCTTCATGGCCGGAATCATTCTGCTGTTTGGCACAATAGTGTGGGGCTGGCGGCGCTTCTACAAGCAGGAAGACGAGCAAAGCGTCACCCGCTCCCTCGCCAAAAACAGCCTAGCCCCCATCGCCCTGAATCTGTTCAACAAATTGATTGATTTTGGCTTTGCCGCCTTTTACCTGCGGCTGCTCGGCCCCGCTGGCTCCGGCAGCTTCCAAACCGCCATCGTCACCGCCGGAATTTTCGACATCATTGCCAACTTCGGCCTGGACATCCTGCTCATCCGCGACGTAGCCAATGACCGCGACAAAGCCCCCAACTACCTGCTCAACACCACCGTCCTCCGCCTTGGTGCAGGCGTCATTGCCGCCCTGCCCGTCGTGGCCATCATTGCTACCACCAACTTGTTTGACCAAGCCAACGCCCTCACCCAGCCAGAGATTTTGGCGACGGCTCTCATCATGATTGGCATGGTCTTTTCCGGCATGTCCAAAGGGGTGACGGGGCTGTTCTACGTGCACGAAGAGGCGGAAGTGCCCAACGCGATGACCACGGTAACAACGATCCTCAAGGTGGGCTTTGGCGTGACGGTGTTGTTGATGGGCTTTGGTTTTGTGGGGCTTGCGGCCGTTTCCATTCTCACCAACGTCATCACCCTAGGGCTGCTGCTGGCGATTGCCCTACGCCGCTACACGCTGCGCGGCCCCTGGCGGCTCGACTGGCAGCTTCAGCGGCAGATGCTGCGAGCTGGCTTCCCGCTCATGCTCATCCATCTGCTACAAACCGTCTTCATCTCGATTGATACGTATTTGCTGCGGGTGTTGCTGGACAACGGGCAAGAGGTAGCGGGCTGGTACAGCAGCGCCTACAAATGGTTCAATGCCCTGCAAATTGTGCCCTCGTTTTTTACGCTGGCACTCTTCCCCATCATCTCGCGGTGCATTGGCGAATCGCTTGATGCAGCACGGCAGATGTATGCCATGTCGCTCAAGCTGATGCTGCTGCTGGCACTGCCCATCGCCGCCGTGACCCATTATTTGGCGGTACCGCTGGTGCAAATCGTGGCTGGGGAAGAATTTTTGCCTGCTGGAGCGGTTGCGCTACAAATCGTCATCTGGTCCATCCCGCTGGGCTGGCTGAACAGCGTCACCAATTACGTACTCATCAGCCTGGGGCTGGAGAGCAAGCAGCCGCGTGCCTTCACGGTGGCGGTGCTGTTCAATCTCATCGCCAACTTCATTTTTATTCCGCGCTTTAGCTACGTGGCGGCTGGCGTCACTACCATTTTGTCTGAGTTGGTGCTGCTAATTTTATTTGATTATTATTTGCGGCAGAAGATGGAGGGGATTAAGTCGCTAGGGTTGTTGGGACGGCCGTTTCTCCTTACAGCAATTATGTTTGGTGGTATGTGGCTGGGTGGGCAACTGCATCTCGTCGTCGGGCTGCTCATCGGCGCAATCATCTATCCGGCAGGATTATTTCTGCTTGGCATCATCGGTGCAGAAGAGAGAAAAGTGCTGGGCAACATCCTGCCCAACGCCATTGCTTACCGCCTGAAACTCATTGAAAAGGACGCTGATGAACACAGATGACGCTGATTATTCCGCGCTCGCCTGCGCTCGTCCGCGTCCCTAAAAAATATGGATATCCATCGAACGAACCAAATTGAACTGTATGCTGAGAAGATGATGACCGGTCCATTTGTAGTTGAGGCGTTCCGCATTGCCCATGAGATGCCGCACATCCGCCGCGTTTACGCTAACGCGCTGCGGCTGGCAAAAGCAGAGGGCTATTATCACCAAGATCGCGTTGCCGCCGCTGCCCTGCTGCACGACATCGGCTTGCCTGTTGTGCAAAAACGCGGCGATCACCCCACAGTTGGTGCCGAACTGGCGGGTCAATTTTTGCTAGCAAATGGTTTGTTTACTTCGGATGAGATTGCGGAAATTTGTCAAGCGATTGTGGATCACGGCCGTTTAGACGGCACTGCCCCACTCAGCCACATTTTATGCGATGCTGACAGGCTCGAGATGCTGGGGAATATTGGCATCATGCGTGCCTTCACCTCCAAAGCGCATCTGCCCGTGTATGATCCAGCCCATCCACGAGGCGAAACGTGGGACATCACAGCCGATGGTATCACAGAGCGGTTTCGGGCAGGTCTTGGAATCGGCCCCACCATTTTGGATCAGATCAATTTCCAGATTAGCTGCTATGAAAATTTGAGCACAGAGACAGCGCGGAGTTGGGGACGGCCGTTGCGCGACACAATGCGCCAATTTGTCATCCAATTTGCCAAGGAAGTGACGAGATGAGCCAGTCAGGAAACCGGCAGCCCGTCTGGGTCATGACCACACTGCTGCTTGCTGGAGCAGCACTGCGACTGTTTGGGCTCAACAACCTTTCCCCACCCGGCATTACCCACGACGAGGTGGCCAACTGGCTCATTGACCGCTCCATTTTGGCGGGTGAACACGCCATCTACTTCACCCGTGCTTACGGACATGAAGCGGGTTTCCATTATTTGCAAAGTGGCCTTGTCGCTTTGCTTGGGGACAACATTTTGGCGCTGCGTCTGCCCGCCGCGTTTTGTGGCCTGCTTGGCATGGCCGTCACCTTTGCCCTCTCACGTAAATTATTTGGCAAAAATGTCGCCCTCATGGCGGCAGGATTGTTGGCGGTGCTGTTTTGGCCCGTGTTTTACGGCCGTCTCGCCCTCCGTGCTATTTCCCTGCCACTGACTTCTGGGCTATCCGCTTACTTTTGGTGGCAAGGATGGGAGTGGCGCGGTGAGGACACCGGCCACAGCCAAAGACGATTTACTCTAGCAGGCTTTTTCGCGGGCCTCAGCCTGCACACCTACCTGGCTGCCCGCGCCGTGCCAATTTTCTACGCGCTGTGGCTGGCATACCTGGCGATTTTTCATTGGCGTGACTTTAAGCAGCGGTGGCGAGGGATTGTGATCTTTTTACTGATGTTCGCCGCCGTTGCCGCGCCGCTCATCATCTTCTTGCAAACCAATCCCGGCGCAGAGTTTCGCATTAGCGAGGTGGATGCACCATTGCAGGCGTTGCGATCTGGCAATTGGCAGCCGGTGCTGGAAAATGGCCTCAAGTTGCTGGGGATGTTTGGCTTTGTGGGGACGCCGCTGTGGCGCGAGGGCGTATCGTCGGCTCCCGTTTTTGAGCCGATTGTGGCTGTGTTGTTTTACATAGGATTGCTGCTTTGCCTGTGGCGTTGGCGACGGCCGCGCTATGCCTTTTTGCTGATTTGGTTGGGAACGGCCGTTTCCCCCAGTCTCGTCACCATCAATGCCCCTAGCCACATTCGCAGCATCCTCGTTTTGCCCGTCCTCACCCTGATTCCGGCCATAGTTATGCACAGTTCAGGGCAGTTATCCACACTTTTCCGCCACTTATCCACAAGAAGTTCCCGAATATTGCTCTTGACGATCTTTTTGTTTTATGCTGCCCGAACATCTGTTTTACAGTTTCAGACGTGGCCCAACGGCGGCGACGTGCCGTTTGTGTGGCAAGCCGCGTTTACAGAGATGGCCGATTATTTGGACGGCCATACCGACCTCACTGCTGCCGCCATTGCTGGTTGGTCACCCAGCACGATGGACAGCCCCACGATGACCCTCCTGCGCCAAAACGATGACCTCCCTCTGAGCCACTTTGACCCGCAGGAAGGCACCCTCATTTTGCCTGACGCAGAGCCAGTGGTGGTGATACGACCGTCTGACCTACCGCTTGATCCAGTTTGGGAGAAACAGTTACAACTGTGGGGAGCGGAGATTGAGCAGGACGGCCGTTTCACTCGCTACGCCTTACCCAAACAGCCTGCCATCGAATTAGCAAATCCGGTGGACGTTACGTTTGGGGAGGAAATCAAATTGCTAGGGTATGAATGGGTAAATGAGAGAGCGTTGTTATTGGTTTGGCGGGTAACGGCCGTTCCCACCGCCTCCCGCCAACAGTTCATCCACAGCCTCGCCGCCGACGGCAGCCAACTAGCCGACACCTACCGCTTCGACGCCCCGGACCCGCAAGGCATCTGGTTCCCCCACTGGCAACCCGACGACCTAATTTTGCAGCACCTCACCCCACCCGCACTGGACGAGGCCACCCAACTGCGCCTAGGCTGGTTTGACCCCGCCACCTGCACGCCGGAGCCTTGCCAAAATCTACGCACTGGGGATGGAGCAAAATTTGTGTTGCTGCCAATGGAGTAATTGGGTAATTTGGTAACTAGGGAACATTTGAACCCTGCAAGCTACGTTGCAAGAATTTTTTGTGAGGATGAGTGAATGTTACGTAAAATCCGAGATTTCTTTCGCAGAAAACCCGCAACGCCACCAATAACTGAGGGAGTGTTAGCAGTGAAATTTGCTAACTTCTTCATCAACTACGCCCAAAATCTGCCACCCGATCAAGAATATGAAACTGTAGGCTGGGGAGAAGATCAGCGCGAACGAATGTTTCAGAAGTCCAGCCATCTTCATTACAAGGAAAAGCGTGAATTTGAGACAAAATGCTGCAAAATTTTTCAATTGGATTATCGGACAGTCGAAGCAATCTTGGCACATTGTGCTAACAACGATGAAATTCTCTGGCTGGATAATCACCTGAATAACCAAGATTTCGAGAAATTTCTACTGCTTGAAGAGTTTCTAAAGCGACTGCCAACACAACCCACAGAATTTGCAACCTTATTTACTAAGTTAAAGTTGAGTTATCTTGGCAGGCCTAAGCTGATTTCAAAAGCCTCACAAATAGCTCCCTCAAAAGAACGGTATGAGAAACTTTGGTCATATTCAGAAGCATGGCAGGAAAAACTTTTAGCAGATGCCAAGCTCATCGAAGAGCTTGATACTCGCATTTTCCTACCCCGTTGCATTCAAGCGAGGGAAGGATATTCTCTTACGTTTTTTGTTTGGACAAAAATTTTAGGTCGTCTATTTCAAGTTGAGTGTGAAATCAATCATTCAGGAGCAGTTCAATATTCCTTAACGCTGCTTGTGAACGGGATAGGTGATGCTTTTACACCACGTTAATTGATTGGGTTTGGGGAGCTATTGGCCCATCATCCAAGGATTAACCACTATCAATCCTGAAATACCCGTGAAATCTTTCTCATTTCGGGTGGCTAGGCGTAAGCCACCTGCCAGGGCAATGGCGGCAATTTGGGCATCTTCAACGGTGATGGGACGGCCGTTTCTTGTACGCGCTGCCACTAATTGACCATATTGAACTGCGGCCATTTCCCCAAAGACCAAGCATCTCCCCAAAAACTGGTCAAACATCTGTTGTGCGGCAAAGGCAATTTGCTGTTTACGTTGACCATTTGGCAACAGGGCAATGCCTAACTCAATTTCTGCTCGCGTGATGGCGCTGATGTAGAGCGTGTTCACCAGTTGATCATCCATCCAGCGCACCACATTTACCTCTGGTGTAGGCTTCATTAACTCAGACAGAACATTCGTATCTAGCAAAATCATGCTGGTTCTTCAAAGTTTGGTGCGGGGCGTGTTGGAGAGCGGGCTGGTAATTCGAACTCCACGCCACCGATAGCTGCAAATTCCTCAACGATTCGTGTACCTAGCCCTTTTTCCTCGGCCTGCTGCACAGCACGAGCCAAGATTCGGCGTACTTCTTCCTCCATTGAGTGTCCTCGTGTGGCCGCCAATTGGCGCAATTTTTGTTTTGTTTGGTTGTCCAAATTCCGAATTGTTAGCGTTGCCATATCTTACCTCATAGTTGCTATCATTGACTGCAATGCAGTCAATGATAGCACATCGTTCCGTGATTGTAAATCGCTGTGCATCAAGGAGTGAGGCGCTTCTGGTCGCGGGGGAAGAGCGTGGCTAGACGCAAGTTGGACAAGCCAAGAAGCTGCATCAGCAGCCGCTCTAGCCCGATGGCAAAGCCACCGTGCGGCGGCATCCCGTAGCGGAACGCTTCCAGGTACGTCTCGAATGGCGCTGTGGGCAGATTGGCTTTTTCCAAAGCCGCCAAATAGTCTGCGTAGACGTGCAGCCGCTGTCCGCCGGTGATCAGTTCTGTACCGCGAAACAGCAGGTCGAAGGAGTTTGAGTAGGAGGGATTTTGCGGGTCTGGATGGGTGTAGAACGGCCGTTTCCCCATCGGGTAGCCCACCACAAATAAAAAGTCGCTGCTGTGTTCTTGCTGCGCCCACTCACCTAGCCAGCGCTCATCCTGCGGCGAGAGGTCTGGCTCGCCACGCACATCCACGCCATGCCGCTGCCAGATCAACTCCTGCGCTTCAGCAAAATGAATGTGTGGGATATCCACAGGCACTTCCGGCAAGTTTGCTTTGAGTAGTTCCAACTCTGCCGCATACCCTTCAGCCAACGTTTGGAAAATGCCTGCTAGCACCGTTCGCACCATCGCCATCACCGAAAAATGATTCTTGATGAAGCCAAACTCCACATCTAGGCTCACATATTCGTTTACATGGCGCGACGTGTCGTGCGGCTCAGCACGGAACACCGGACCAACCTCAAAGACGCGCTCAAACACGCCAACCATAATCTGCTTATAAAATTGTGGGCTTTGGGCTAAAAATGCTTCGCTATCAAAATAGTTGAGCTTGAACACGTTCGCCCCACTTTCCGTAGCTGAGGCCACCAGCTTGGGCGTTTGCACTTCGGTAAAATGGTTGGCCCCTAACGTTGCCCGGAAGCTCGCCATTGCCCCAGCCGCCAAGCGAAACACCGCCCGCCGCTGCGGATGTCGGTTCGCCACCACTGCATGGTCTAGCAACGTAGGCAACCCCGCCTTCAGCCGCTTTTGTTGCAGCGGCACAGGGGCAAGTTCCATCACCGGGGTGATGACCTCAATTTGCGGCTGGTGCAGCTCCACGCCGCCCGACGCTTGCGGCGTGGCCACAACCGTGCCCATCAGGGCAATGACACTTTCCAAATTTAGCTCGGCAATGGGTGCCAAGTCGGTCTCACTTTCGGTAACGGCCTGAATCATTCCCCAGCCGTCGCGCAGCACCACAAAACTCACGCCACCCAGGCGGCGCACGTTGTGCATCCAACCCGTCAGGCGCACCTGCCGCCCAACATGGCTGCTCGCTTCTACAGTCCTGATTGTGTTCATAAAAATCTCCTTTTGGTTGCTGGTGGTTAGTGTGTTAGTAGCCAGTCGCTCTACCAGCCACAAACAAACTAGCCACTAAAACAAAAACTCGCCCTCAACTTGGAGGACGAGTTCAGCGAACAGCAAGCCATTGCTTGCCGATAACAAAAAACGCCCGTCCCCTTTCGGGGGACGAGTGTCTGTTTGTGTACTCGTGGTGCCACCACCAATTTGCCGTTGCCAGTATGCCTAGCGCGGGCCTCTTGCGACCTGATATTTGCTTTTGCAAATCACCTAAGTCTGGGCGCTGTAACGGGCGCACCCGGTTGCGGTTACTCAGTAATCAGTTACAAAACTGATCACTGCATACTGTTTACTGAATACTGTTCACCGATTCAGCTCATGGGTGTCATTAACCGGGTTTGCTGGCGATCCTTGCAGCAGATGGGTCGCTCTCTGGGCAGCAAAGGGGCCGATTAACCTGTCCCTTTCATTGCTTTTGGGTTATGGGTTGTTTGGTGGCGCATCATAGCAAATGAGCAAGCGGGTTGTCAATGCTCATTTTGCCAAAGATTGTAAAATACCCTGAACCCGAACACAATTTCACACCTTAAGGACAGGCAAACATGGCAAACGGCCGTTCAAATTCAACAACTGATCTCATCTGGTGCACCGGGCAAAAGCTGCGCCAGCACCTTGACCATGTACAACCACCAGATACTCTGGTCATGGTCCTTGTTGCTTTGATTGTGGGTGTTGGCACTGGGCTAGGTGCCGTGTTATTTGTCTGGTTGCTGCGCTAAATCGGTCAATTCACAGCACAAACTCAACAGTGGGTCGGCGACGTGTGGGGGCTGCTGCTGGCGATGAGTATTGCGGGGTTGCTGGTTGGGTACAGCGTCAATCGTTGGGCAAAAGAAGCAAAAGGGCACGGCGTGCCAGAAGTAATGGAGGCAATTGCCTTGCACGGCGGCCGAATACGGCCGCGTATCGCCATGATCAAGGTACTGGCTTCATCCCTCACCATTGGTACAGGTGGTTCGGCTGGGCGTGAAGGGCCGATTGTGCAGGTTGGCTCTGCGCTAGGTTCTACCATTGGCCAACTGTTTCACTTTTCCGGCGAGCGGATTCGGACTCTGGTGGCTTGTGGGTCAGCGGCGGGAATCGCCGCGACGTTTAACGCACCCATTGCTGGAGCTATCTTTGCCTTAGAGGTCATCTTGGGCAAATTTACGGTGAACTATTTTGGGGCGGTGGTCATTAGCTCCGTGGCGGCTGGCATTATTGGCCGGGCATTTCTAAGTGATAAGCCTGCTTTTGAAGTGCCTGCTTATTCGGCTCAGTTGAGCGAGCTGCCGATTTATATATTGCTGGGCATACTGGCGGCTGTTGTCGCAGTTTTGTTTATACGCTTGCTTTACTTTATGGAAGAGATATTTGAGAAGTGGCGTTGGCACCCGGCATTGAAAGCAGCAGTAGGCATGGTGCTCGCGTTGGCGGTAGCTTTGCTGCTGCCAGGGCGCGAGGCACTTGGCCCTGGGTTAGAATTTATTGGCGAAGCGATTGCTGATGATTTCAGCTTGCCATTGAGCTTAATGGCAGCGCTGTTAATAACAAAGATGTTAGCCACTGGCTTTACCTTGGGAGCGGGCAATCCAGGTGGTGTGTTTGCCCCTAGCTTGTTTATGGGGGCGATTGTAGGCGGCATGGTAGGGTCAGTGGCGCATTCCATTTGGCCAGAGGTGGCAGTAAATCCGGGAGCCTATGCTATTGTGGGTATGGCAGCCGTGCTTTCTGGCGCGGCGCGGGCACCGATTACGGCCGTACTCATCGTGTTTGAAATGTCTAATGATTACAAATTGATCTTACCCTTGATGCTGGCAACGGTGCTTTCTACTTTGCTAGCAGAGCACCTATTCAGCGAATCTATTTACACGCTCAAGCTAAAGCTCAAAGGCATTACCTTGCAGCGCGGGCGCGATTTGGACGTGATGCAAAGTTTGCTGGCCAAAGAAGCCATGACGCCTGATCCATACCTGGTGCAGGAAAACATGTCGCTTGCAGAGTTAGGCGATTTGCTCCAGCGCACCCATCATCACAGCTTCCCGGTGGTGGATGAGGTACTCAATTTAATGGGCATGGTAAGCTTGCGCGACTATGAACGTGCGGTTAACCAGGAAAACGGCATCGAACTGCGGGTGCGAGATATTGCGACAATGGGGCGGCTGCTCATTGCCTATGATGACGAGCCACTAAGCGAGGTCGTGCGGCGGCTGGCCGTGCGAGGCATTAACAAGTTGCCAGTGGTATCGCATGCGAATCCAAAGCGCGTCGTGGGGGCAATTCGGCGCGAGGATATTGTGAAAGCGTACAATATTGCCCTGGCGCGGCGCACAGAAGATGAACCCAATATTGAAAAGTTGGCGGCACTACCAAACTCGCAGATGTTTTTTCTGGACATTGAAATTACGCTAATGAGTCACGCAGCCCACAAAACGGTGGCAGAGATCGCGCCAGAGTTGCCGTATGAATGTGTGGTGGTTTCGGTGCGGCGTGAAGAAGGGCTGCTGGTGCCGCATGGCAACACGGTTTTACAGCCGGGGGATGTGCTGAATGTGTTTGTACGTCGTGCAGATGAAAAGCAGCTGCTGGATTGTTTCTTCGCTTAGAGGGATATAAAAAAACGGCCGTCCTCGTGAAAGATGGCAGTTTCAAATCGTAAAAATTTGCGCTCAACCTATTTAATCGTCTGAACACGTAGCTGAATCTGCCCGCTGGGGGTCTGTACAGCAACCGTTTGTCCTTTTTTAGCACCTAACAAAGCACGGCCAAAGGGGGATTCATTGGAGATACGGCCGTTGCTGGGGTCAGCCTCATGTGCCCCAACAATCGTGTACGTTGCTTCGTATTCTTCACCTTCATCAAACTCCACAACTGTCACCGTATGCCCTACCCGCACCTTATCGGCTGGGCCCACATCCTCAATAATTTTGGCGCGGCGTAGCGAATCTTCCAGGTCTTTAATACGACCCTCAACAAATCCTTGCTCTTCTTTGGCAGCATGATAATCAGCATTTTCCTTTAAGTCACCTTGTGCAATTGCTGCCTGCAACTTATTCGCAAGCTCTTCCTGCTTTTCACCTTTCAGGAATGCCAATTCATCTTTAATTTTTTGTAACCCTTCTTCGGTTAAATAGACAACACCTGTTAAATCTTGCGTCATTGCCATTTCTCCATATACAAACCACTCAGCAACGAGCCGTTCGTAAACAGTACACGGTTCTATAAACTTGGTTAATTTCTGTGGAAACTCGTGCTATACCTGGGTGCTTCCCAAGCAGTTAATCAGGCAGTTAGCCTAATTCTGAAGCAATTGCCAAATAAGTTGCCTGGCAAATACAGGTTGCTCCAGTACAAGTACACATCTGTTAATTTGCGGATAACGTTGTGATGTTTGCCACAACGTTACATCTAACGAAGCTGCGTCACGATTACAGTGAACCAAAGAACCCCGCTCTTTGCGGGGCAAATTACCTGTTTGTAGATGACGTTTGCTATACGCTGAACGGCAGGTAGTATAGCCGAGCGATTTTGTTCTGTCTAGCAATTTCCGTTTTGCAAATTGCACATTCATTCATTTTTCAGGTATTGGCCTTTCTTGGGAAAAGAGAAATTGCGTCAAATAGTCAGATTGGCACATTGAAATATAATGGCTTTCCATCTACATTAACATGCTAAAGACGAGCAACTGGGGCGGGATGCCAAATCTGTATAATTGCCACCGACTGTTCGAACTGATTTCATAAATTCATGGGAGCAAACCCTCTGCAAATGACCAACCGTCTGGCTGCTTATTTTGCAGGTCATCAACGGTATGAAACATGCACAGCAGGCAATCTTAAACTCGCTTCATGACTTCCCAAAAACATGTGCCGACTATATTTATGCCCTGGTTCTCAATGAGATTGGGGACGCATTGGTTTTTGAGTTGCCTCGTGAAGGGGGCAGCGGTGTTCATTGGCAAATGCTCAGTGTGCCATTCAGTGCCAGTAGTGACCCATTTACGGCCGTTCAAACCGCCCTCCTGCATAAAACCGGCTACAAAACCAGCCACTGGTCTTATTTGGGCACCCACATCATGACACAAGATGAATCAACTGCTGTTGGCTACTATTTTTGCGCCAAGCAAGCACATCAAATTGCAGACCCGCGGCCAAATGGCAGTTCTCCCAGCGTAGCCAAGTGGGTGCCACTTACTGATTTACGGTACGCGCTTTTAGACGGCCGTATCCTCCTTACCAGTCACGCACTCACCGCCTCACTCGCCCTGTTAACGCTCCATAAATAAACAATCAGGATTTTTCAATTGTCGCAGTTTTAGGACGCGAACAAGCGCGGGCGACGCGGAAAATTGCTTATCATCTGCGCTCGTCCGCGTTCATCCGCGTCCCATTGGGTTGTGAGTCGGACTTCTGAATAACCTTGAACAAACGTTAGCCTCTGTTTGCCGCCATGATTGCTTCTTTATATACTTTGCCAATCAACGTTGCGGCAAAAGCCGTTCTGTTGTCAAGAGCAGAATTTAGCGAAACCCATTACCACTTCAGACAACTTGTTGTTGCATTTTCCGCAGCAAAAAGGACAGGTCAAAATGCCATTTGCGCCCACGTATGATGTGCCAGCCGAGCGCAGAGCTTACATTGAACCAGCAAGAGTTGAAAATGAGAACGGCCGTATCGGCCTACTCATGCTGCACGGATTTATGGGCAGTCCATTAAGCTCGCACCCGATGGCCAACTACCTGGCCGAGCATGGCGTGAGCGTGCATTGCCCGCTGCTGCCAGGGCATGGCCATCACCCAGACAAGCTACGGAAAATCCCTCGACAAGCGTGGCTGGATGAAGCGGAAGAAGCGTTTGAGGCCGTGCAAGGTTTGTACGACGAGCTATTTTTGATGGGGCATTCGATGGGAACCATTTTGGGCGCGCATTTGTGTTTACAAAATCCAGACCCGCGCGGCTTGATTATGTTAACTCCCTTTTATGATGTGCCGGATGATCGGCTGAATCTGGTGAAATATTTGCGCTACGTGATGACCTGGTTTTACCCGCACAAAATGCGCTCGATGCGAAAGTTGGTGCGTGAGCGGGTGCTGGATTTTGATCCCACCATCAATTTTGATGATCCAGAGTTCCAAAAAAACGATCTGCCGAAAGTAAGCCGGGTACCGATAGATGCTTTGGTGGAGATGGTGAAAATGGCAGCGTACGGCCGTACCCTCTGGCCAAAGTTCACAACGCCTTCTATCATCTTTCGCGGCGGGCACGACCCAGCCGTGAAGCCTGGCACCATAGACGCCCTGTATGCCGTCCTGCCAGGGCCAGACAAAAAGCTGGTAACGTTTGAGGAAGCGGGGCATGAACCGATGCGGCCGTTTGATCCCGCCCACAAAGAACTATGGTCACAAGCCCTGGAATTTATCCGCCAGCATTCCAAAATTGGCCTCCCCGCCGTTTCCGCAACTTAACCACCTAAAACGCACAAATGCACAAAACTTTCCAAGCGACCATAAACTACACAGCACCTCCACCCGGGCAAACCAGAAATTCCCGCCTACAAATCATCAACGGACTGCACAACAATTACATCTGGGCGGCTACCGAGCAACTAAACAAATCGCAATTGTTCAACAAGCTCGCCACATCGAGCCTTCTGCCCGATCTCGATAGCTCTGGCGTACAAGGCCGCCTGCCAACATTGCCCATCCCCCCGCTGGAGGCAAGCTGGGAACCGACTAATCCCGCAGATGTGACCTTGCCGCCAGGAAAATCTTGTACTCTGGCGCAACGCTTGGTGAGCCTGCTTGTCCATGCCAAACCACCCAAAACAGGGGCATCCAGCCAGCCTAAAGCCAAAAATATTGCGTTCGGCAGCAGCTTTTACCCTGGCATCCCTGATCTCGATCTGTACATGCTGGCTTGGGCAACGGTGGACAGAGCGGTAAGCTCCATTGTCGCCGCAGGCGCAGATCCGGATCAGATCGCCATTTTGGCAGATTTCAGCGTGGGTGAGCTAAACACGCCAGAACAGCTAGGCGGTTTGGTGCGATCTGTACAAGGGTGCCACGATGCGGCCGTTTCCCTCCAAACCCCGTTCGCTGCCAGCAAATACCGTCTCAATGAGGACGCCCCCGGTGGCAATGGATTTGCTCTCCACATCACTGCGCTAGGCATTGTGCCAGATAAAACCAAAGCGGTAACGGCCGATTTGAAGCAGGCGGGCAACTTCATCTTTGTGGTGGGCGACACCCGCGCCGAGTTGGGTGGCAGCCACTTTAACCAGGCTGGTGGCCGCGCCGAGGGCAGCCGCACCGTGCCAAAACCGGTCGCCGACAGCCGAACCCGAATGCAGCGGCTGCACCAAGCCATCCAGGAAGGGATAGTCCAAGCTTGCCACCTCTGCGGCGAAGGGGGCGTGGCGGCAACTTTAGCCCAGATGTGCATTGCTGGGCGCATGGGTGCAGAGCTACAGCTCATCCACGTACCGCGCGACTGGCACGCAGCTTACTCCACCGATGAGGTGATCCTGTTTGCCGAATCGTTGAGTCGCTTTTTGGTAGAAGTGCGCCCGGAAGATGCACCCCGCTTCCGCACGCTGATGGCTGATGTGCCACATGAATGCGTGGCGGTAATCGGTGGAGAGCAGTTGCTGGTAAACGGCCGTACCGGCACCCCAATCCTGAACCTGACTGTTGAAGAGTTAACCCAAACATGAGCAAAATCAACGGCAAAACCCAACTCACCGGCCTGATGGGTTGGCCAGTTTCCCACAGCTTTAGCCCGGCAATGCACAATGCCGCCGCTGAGTCGCTGGGGCTCAACTGGGCTTACGTGCCGCTGCCCGTGCCGCCAGACGGGGTGGCAGCGGCCGTTTCTGGCCTGGCCGCGCTGGGGTTTCGGGGGGTCAACGTCACCGTGCCGCACAAGCAAGCCGTCATACCCTTGATGGATGATCTGGAACCAGGCGCAGAGGCCATCGGCGCAGTGAATACAATTGTGGTGGGGGAAAACGGCCGTTTTACCGGGCACAATACCGACTGGTCTGGCTTTTTGGCTGATTTGCGGACACACGATGTGCAAATTGCCAATCGAGACTGTTTGTTGCTAGGCGCAGGCGGCTCGGCACGAGCGGCAGCTTACGGACTGGCCAAATCCGGGGCGCGGGTACACGTTTTGGCGCGACGGGTTGCCCAAGCAAATAAGTTGGTGGCAGATTTACGGCCGTACCTATCCCACAGATTGCTCACCAGCTTACCGCTAGCCCAACTGCCAGAAGCTGCCGCCAGTACCACCGCCCCTCTCATCATCAACAGCACCCCGCTGGGCATGACCCCCAACGAAACCACCACACCCTGGCCAGATGAACTGTCTTTCCCCCCAAATGCCGTCGTCTACGACCTGGTGTACACGCCCCGCCACACCCGCCTGATGCAGCAAGCCGAAGCGGCAGGTTGCCAAGCCATCAATGGATTAGGCATGTTGGTGCAGCAAGGAGCCAAAGCATTTGCTTTATGGACGGACCAACAGCCAGATACGGCGGTCATGCGCCGCGCCATCGAGCAGTTTCATCCATAAAGGATTTTCCATGCCATTAAAACGACTTTTGGTGATAACGGCCGTCTTCTTTGCCACCCTTCTTAGCCTTACCAGGCTACTGCACACCGCTTCCGCCACGCCGCTGGTCACCACCTTGCTTTACGACAGCAGCCAAAGCAACACCCCCAGCGACCAAAATTTCAGCTACCAGGCTCTCAACCCGCAGCCCCCGTTCACAACCCAAGCGACTCAAATCTACAGTGCCCCCATCACGGTACTCAACACTGCCAGTCAGCTAAATGATTACGCAGGCTACACCGTGAACCAACCAGCCATGCCCGCCCTTGACCGAGATGCCGGCTACCAACTCCGCTTTGATATGCGCCTGATTTCCGAAGATCATTCTGGAAACAATAATCGGGCAGGTTTCAACGTTATTTTGCTAAGCGAGGATGTGTACGGTGTCGAAATGGCCTTCTGGGAAAATGAAATTTGGGTGCAGGAAGGCAACGGTGCCGACCTGTTTACTCAGGCCGAAGGAACTTTGTTTAACACGACCAACACCCTCACCAACTATGCACTGACGGTGATCAGCAACACCTACCTGCTGGCAGCCAACGGCATGCCGCTACTCAGTGGCAACTTACGCCAATACACCGATTGGGAGCCGCCTTCCATGATTTTGCCAGACCCATATGAACAGCCAAACCAACTCTTTTTGGGAGATGATACGTCATCGGCAGGGGCAGAAGTGTGGCTGGGAGATGTGGCTATTGAAACAGAGATCGCCCCGACCATTAGCGTGGAGCAAACGGCCGTTTCCCTACCAGAAGCCACTACCCAAACTACTTTCATCATTGACCTGAATACACAATCACCCATTACCGCCACGGTGCAGTATAGCCTCACGAGCGGAACGGCCGTTGCCGGAGAAGATTTCGTCGCCAGCAGCGGCACGCTCACCTTTACGCCCGGCAGCCTCAGTGAAAACGTTCAAATCACCCTGCTGCCAGATGACCTACCGGAACCAAACGAGACATTCAGTTTGCAGTTGTTCAATGCGGTAAATGGGGTCTTGGGGGTGGATACGGCCGTGTTCACCATTCAGGATGATGACGCCGCAGATTTCCTGCTTTTTCTGCCAGCAATTAGTAAACCGTAGTTACACTGGCGCCACCCGCAGATGCCATTGCCCTCGCGTGGCAAGCGCCACGTCTCGTGCCAGCGCCTGCGTACTTTCGTAACGATCTTCCGGCAGCTTGGCCAGTGCGCGGCCAATAATTTCATCCCACATGGCGGGCAATTCGGGAATTATGGCGCGAACGCTGGGAATAGGGGCATGGACATGTGCCGATGCGGTGCGCGCTGGCGAAGAGGCTCGGTATGGATGCCGCCCTGTCAAGATGAGGTACAAGATAACCCCAAGTGCGTAAATATCGGAACGGCCGTCTACTTGCAAACGTTGGGCTTGCTCCGGGCTCATATATTTCGGCGTTCCTACCAACAATGTCCCCGTCATTCCCGTTTTGCGCTGCGTAAATTTAGCCAAGCCAAAATCTGTCAAAAACGCATCGTTTGTTTGGTTAAACATGATGTTGGAAGGCTTCACATCCCGATGCACAATCCCCAAAGCATGTGCCTCGTCTAAACCTTCGGCCAACCGCCCCATTAAGTCACACAACTCCTGACGATTCAGTCCGCGTCGCTTCAGGCGGCGTTTCAGCGAACCATTGGACATGTAGCGCATTACAATGTAAGGCTGAACGCCATGCAAACCAAAATCATAAATGGGCACAATGGTGGGATGCTCCAGCGAAGCGATTGCCTCGGCTTCCTGATAGAAAAATTTTATAAACAGGGGGTCTTGTGTCAATTCATAAGCAAGAACTTTAATGGCAACTTCTCGCTTGATAAACGGGTCACGAGCCAGATAAACAGATGCCATCTCGCCTTTGCCCAACTCCTCAATGATTTTGTAGCGGCCAATTTTCGCCATTACTTTCTCTTCAACTGAATCAACCATGTCATCCTACCAAATCAACACACTTACCGATATAGGACATTCTTCCAAAAACAGCGGCTGTTGTTACTTTGTCAGATCATTATCAGCTATCTGGCAGGTTTGCCGATGCAACATCTTGTATGCTAGCGGTGGAGCAATGTCTGAACGCGTTTTGTTTCTTGACAAACCCGGAGGTGCGTGATGAACTTAACCCTAAACACCATGTTGGTTCTGTGGGGCGCAGGCATCATGATGAGCGTCTTGCTTTTTTGGGGTGCCTTACGCTTGGCTTTATCCACCTGTGATGCCGATAATATGACGCGCGGATTGGCAGCGTTGTTTTGTCTTCTTCTGCTGCTAGCGGGTCTGGCCTTAGGCGTTATGTTCACTGTGTAAAAGCGGGAAATCTTTTGAAAATAAGTAGAGCCATTTTTCCCGCTTTTACCCAAGTAATCGGCCAAAATCACTATATGCTAATTTTAAAACCTTTTTGCCGATTACACAGCATCCCTGCATAAAAAATGCGTGTATACTGCTTAAGCTACAGGCAGTAGCTTTTATTCTTTGTTACAATTGCATTTGTCTGCGAATTCGAGCGCTTACGTCCAGTATGCCCGTATCTCTAAAGGCGATTTGTCTTTTTCATGAGCTTATCGAATCCCGAATCTCTACCTAGCAAGATTGGCCGGTATGAAATTGAATCATTGCTAGGCCGTGGTGGTATGGCGGTGGTTTATCTGGCCTTCGATCCATTTATGGATCGACCAGTTGCGATAAAGGTATTGCTCAAAGATCGCAGTTTTGATGAAAACCTGCGCTCTCGCTTTAAGCGAGAAAGCCGCATGGTGGCCTCGCTGAATCACCCTGCCATTGTGCCAGTGTATGATTTTGGCGAAGAAGATGAGCAGCCCTATTTGGTAATGCGCTATATGGAAGGTGGCTCCTTGCGTGAAAAGCTGCGCGACGCCCCACTTACGCTCCAGGAAGTGGCCACCATTCTAAGCCAAATTGCCCCTGCACTAGACACAACCCACGCCCACAACATCATTCACCGCGACCTGAAACCGTCCAACATATTATTTGACGCGCAAGGCAAAGCATATTTGGCTGACTTTGGGCTGGCTAAGTTTGCTGAGGGTACCTACACCACACTCACCCGCAACGACGGTATGGTGGGTACGCCAGCCTACATGAGCCCAGAGCAGATTCGCGCCCAACCGCACCTGGACGGCCGTACCGACGTTTACGCTCTCGGTGTCATTTTGTTTGAGATGCTGGCCGGGCAGCTGCCATTTTCAGCGAACGGCCGTCTCCCTATCGCCCTCATGCACCTGTCTGACCCCGTCCCGGCTGTGCATACGCTGAATCTTAGCCTGCCTGAATCAATCAGCCCCATTATTGCCCGCGCCATGGCCAAAAAGCGAGAAGACCGCTTTGCCAAAGCGTCTGACCTCACGGCACCCTTTGCAGAAGCAGCTCAGGTTGAGGCACCATCGCCAATCCAGTTTGCCAACGCCCCACCCATCATTTTGCAGCCAGACTCAGAAAGTGGTAGCTCCACCTGGAGCAGCTTTGCTGACAGCAGCGAAAACCAGCCCGCCATGCCAGAGTGGCTACAGCGGTGGCTAGCAGATTACGGTGCCAAGCAAGATATTGGCCGGTCGCGTACGCGCGGCACGTTGGAAGATCGGATGCGGGTGGGGGAGGTGCAGACGGCTGGTGGTTTGCATCTGCTGCTGGCCATTGTGTCTGATGGCGGCAGCAGCCAGCAACATGGGCATTTAGCGGCAGAGCTGGTTGTCAATGAACTATTTAGCCAGATTGAGCAGGCGGAAACGGCCGTTTCCAGCGACATCCCAGAGATGCTGCACCACGCTTTACAGCAAACCAATCGTATCCTCTTTTCAATGGCCTGGCAGCACCGGGAATCGCTGGTGATGCAATCCATGGTGGCGTTGGTTGCCATCTATGAAAACCGCTTGTTTATGGCCCATGTGGGCAATGGCCGTATTTTCTTGCTGAGAAACCGGAAACTGCATCAGCTAAATCGCCCCGCACCGCCAGCCACGCTACCCGCCAATGGGCAAATTGGTAATGGCAATGGTCAGACCAGCCACAGCAGCGCTATCGGTTTGCAGCCAGAACTCACGGTTGATTTATGCTTGTACCTAAAAAGCAGCGAAAGCGAAGTAGATGCGCGCCAAAATCAGGGCTTGCCGCTGCAGGCCAATGACCGCCTGCTGCTTTGCTCCGATGGCTTACTGCCGCCCCATCAGCGGCGGTGGCGGCGGCGGTTCCGGCGCGTGCTGGCTGAAAACCCGCCAGCCGAGGCCGCTAAAATTTTGGTGCAGGACGCCGTGAATCGGCAGGTGGCCGACAATGTAACGGCCGTTGTGTTACAAGCACCCGGCACACAACTGCACATCCCCATCCACCTGAGACGGCCGTTCCAAATGGCGACGGCCACTGTGGGCACCATTGCGTTGATCGCGCTGCTGCTCATCATGTCTAGCCGCCCACAGCCCGCAGGCGTATTTGTACCGCCCGGCACAGCCACCCAAATTGCCCAAATTATTAGCGGCCTGACGGCAACGGCCGTTAGTAACCCGGCTCAGGCAGCCATCCCGACCCAAATACCACCCCTCATTGCCCCAGAACAAGTACCTGATCCTGGCTTTGCCGTCATCTTTGCCGCCGGGGAAGGGGCGCAGTTTCGGCCCAGCGGCAGCGCAGAATGGCAAGCAGCCCGCGCAGGCGATCTGGTGCAAATTGGGGCCGATGCCGCCATCCGCTCCGGGGGCGACCGCATGGGCGTAGTGCTTTCGGATGGGGCAGAGCTTTATTTGGCCTCAGAAGCGGAGCTGATGCTTAACGGCGTTTACCAAAATGAGAGTGATAATGCGACAACCCAGGTTGCTTTGGCAAACGGCCGTTTGCTCATCCATTATAAAAATGCAGACCCGCATGATTTTGAACTACTGGTTCCCACGGAAGCAATGGCCTTACTGTCCACTGATCACAATGTCGCTGGGGTGATTTATGATGCGGAAACGGCCGTGCTAGAGTTAGATTGCTTCACTGGCAGTTGCCTGCTACGGAACAACCAGAACCGCCAGGTGCGCCTCTCGGCTGGGCGGTTTGGCTCCACAGAAGGAACAGAACTCACCGTGTTTAGCTCGGCTCGCCAAACGCTTTATTGCGATTTGGCACCTACTTTGCTGGCCTGCCCTACGCCCACGCCAGCGCCAACCCAAACGCTGCCCCCCATTGTGGAAACAGTCATTGCCGCCACGGAAACAGCCAATGCCCAAACTGCCACACCGCTGCCTAGCCTAACGCCATCCATCACGCCCACGCCATCGCCCACCTCATCGGTCACGCCGCTGCCAACCATCACCCCACAGCCTGGTGCCACCAATTCACAACCAGGTGCCACCAGCAGCGCCACACCGCCACCAAATCCAACCAGTGCGCCCACAGTCAGCGCAACGCCGCTGCCACCTACAGCAACACCTGTGCCCAGCAGTACACCAAGTAACACACCGCTACCCACCGACACAAAAACACCATTGCCGTCTCCAACTGCAACGGTCAAATTTACGGCCAGCCCGCCGCCAACCTTTACCCCAACCAAAGACCCAAATACGTAATGACTCATGTTACGCAGCGAGATTTCAAAAGTCTCGTATCTCTCTGGCAAATAGCGGGACTACCTGCAAGACTTTTGAAATCTTTTCACTTTCTCATTTGAGGCGCAAAATGGTAACAAAACCAATCCTAACTGGGGAACGCATTGTTTTGCGCCCGATCACCGTTGATGATGCAGCCGCTATGTTTGCCAGCTTATCGGATGAAGAAAGCATGCGTCTGACGGGTACGCAACAAACATTTAGTTTTGAGCAGGTGCAGCAGCATTGCCAGCGCGTGTCGCAAGCGGATGACCGAGTAGATTATGCGATTACGTTGAAGGATGATCCAGCTTACTTGGGTGAAGTGGTACTTAACGAGATTGATTGGCAAAATCGTTCGGCCAGCTTTCGCATTGCGCTGGCCAGCGAAACTTTGTTTGGCAAAGGATATGGCACAGAAGCGACCCAACTCATTGTCACCTTTGGCTTTCACACGCTCAGGCTGCATCGCATTGAGCTGGAAGTATACGATTTCAATCCTAGAGCGCAGCACGTTTACGAAAAAGTGGGCTTTGTGCGCGAGGGAATGCGGCGAGATGTGTTATTGTGGAACGGCCGTTACCAAAGCGCTATCATCATGAGCATCCTGGAAGATGAATACGCCGACAAAGAAATGTGTTGAGGACTGGCAGTCCTCCGCCGCATAAGAGCTAGACTATTCAGAAAGTTGCTGGCACAACTGCTCACCTCTGGCAACCAGGGCAGTGGCATGAATGCTTTCGGCTAATTCCGTACCTTCCGTGGCCAAGGATTGTGCTTCAGACGGCCGTTCCAAATCCAGCAAAAGCTCCCCGTTGACAATGAGTAAGTAAGCCAGCGTGTATTTTGCCTTAAGCCGACGCGCCAGCGGAATGGCACGTTCAAAGATGGGTATCGCTGCCTGCCAATCGCCACGCACCTTGTACAAAACAGCCAAATTGCCCAGATGCCCCACAAGCCCTTCGGGATGGTTGATTGCCTCAGCAATTTGCACCGCTTCTCTGAAGCTGGATTCAGCTAAATCATATTGCTTCTGATGGACATAGACATTGCCCAAGTTGCTCAAATTGTTGGCAATTTCCGCCTGAACCCCTAGCTCTCGATTGATTTTTAGCGCTCGTTGATAATAGTCGGTAGCTTTAGCGTAGCGCGACTGTCGTTTATACACAATGCCAATGCTGTTCAGGCTTAAACTGACGGCGCGGCGCAGCCCCATCTTTTCAGTCAGGGTCAATGCTTCTTGAAAACAGCTCAACGCATCGTCATTTTTGCCTTGCTGCAAGTAGATACGCCCCATGCTGTGTAAGGTGCGGGCAGTCCCGTCCCGATGATTGATTTTCTGGTTGATGTCCAGGGCTTGCTGGAAATGATCCAACGCCTGATTGGCATCACTTTGGGCAGTGTAAATATTGCCCATGTCCAGCAGCACCTTGGCTTGCTGCACAATGTTGCCCAATTCGCGGCTAAGCACCAGGGCTTGCTGATGCTGTGCCAGAGCTAGATCAAAGTTGCCCTGTAGATATTCTAGATGACCTAGCAGGTTGCTGAGCTGGGCTTGTCGGGCTGTATTGCCCGTGTCGGTGAAATAGGCAACGGCCGTTTCATACGCAGCCATCGCCGCTTCATACTCTCCCTTAAGCAGATGCAGTTCACCCAAAATGATCTGCGCCCGCATGGCTAACGCTTGGGTTGGCTGCTGGCTGCCCAGTGCCAGCAATTTTTGGGCAGTGGCGGTGGCTTCTGGATATCGTGCCTGGCGCGTATAAATGATGGCGAGCTTTTCCAGCAAAGCACCATGAAAATCGGGCTTTGCGTCCGCCACGGGGATTTGTTTTAAGGTTTGGTTGAGCAGCGTTTCCAACTCTGGCAGGTTGCCTGTTAAGCTGTAGTAGGTAGCTAAACTTTCCAGACTATTTTGCAGGCTGTCCCAAGCGCGATGAGCCACGGCCGTATGCCATGCCAGATGAATATTATCTACTTCATGCCTGATTTGGGCGACGGCCGTTGGCGACTGTTCACCAACAAGCATCACTTCCTGGCTTGCGAGAAAAGATAAATAGTAGTGGCTGTGCTGCTGGGCAATGGAGCGTGGAGCATTGGTTAGCTGTTGGGTAGTAAATTGGCGTAAGAGCTCGTGCAGGGTGTAACGGCCGTTTGGCTGCCACTGAAGCAAGGATCGATCCAGCAAAGTGGCTAAATCCAGCATCGAGAGATCCGGCACAATGATCAGGGCTGCATCCAACGAAAAGCTGCCGGCAAAGTGGGTAAGCTGCGCCAGGATGGTTTGTAGACGGGTGGGCAACATTTGCCACGATTGGTTTAGCACGGCGCGAATGCTCTGGTGCCGCTCTGGAAAATCGTCCAGCGGCGAGGCTAAAAAGTCGAGGCTTTTTTGCGTTTCACGCAGGATAGTGGGGCAGTCCATCAGGCGCGTCCAAGCGGCGGCCAGCTCCAAAGCCAGCGGCAGCCCATCCACCAGACGACACAGTTCCAGAACGGCCGTTAAATCCTCGTCCCGCCACTGAAAATAGGGGGCAACGCGCCGCGCACTGCGCTGGAAAAAGCGCACCGCTTCTGACGATTCGCCCTGACTATAATCGAGTCCGCCGATGATTTGTCGCCATTCGGCATGCAGATTTAGCGGCTGCCGCGAGGTGACCAATAGCTGCACCTGTGGTGCCTGGGCAACGATCTCGCCCAGCAAAGCTGCACCAGGCAAAATCTGCTCAAAATTGTCACAGACCAATAAAATTGCTTTGTCTTGCAAATAAGTGAGCAACTGCTGCTTGGGCGGCATCTGCTCGGTTAGCCGGATGCCCAGGCTTTGGGTAATCATCGTCACCAGCATGGCCTCGTCGGTTACGGCTGCCAGCGGAATGAAGTAGGCACCATCTTTGAACCGCTGCGGAGCGTGGGCTAAAACCTGCCCTACCTGAATGCTCAAGCGGGTTTTCCCCACGCCACCAGAACCAATGAGCGTTAGCAGCCGACAGCTGGCGTCGGCTAGCTGGGTCATGATTTGGGCAACTATTTCCTGACGACCTATGAAAGGGGTAAGCTGAGCGGGGAAGCCGTAGATGATGGTGCTGGGGGATACGGCCGTTTGAAAGCGATCCTCTTTTATTTGCTGCCAAAGCTGGGTGGTTTCGGCCGATGGCTCCACAGCCAACTCCTGCATTAACAAAGTACGGCAGCTTTCATACTGAGCCAGGGCTTTGCTGCGCTGATCTTGCAGCATGTACAGCTGCATCAATTGTCGGTGCGCCGATTCACGCCAGGGAGCTAGACTCACCTGCTGGTTGGCATACCGCTGTGCCTGCCCATAGTCGCCTTGCTGGGTAAAAGTCAGGGCCAGTTTGTCTAGCAGTTCCAACATCTGCTGCTGGTGCTGCTCTCGCTGCATGATGAGCCATTCTTCAAAAGGAAAAGCATCTTTAACGTTAAACCCTGCCAGCAGATCGCCCTGGTAAAGCGCGGCAGCCTGCTGCATCTGCGCCAGGCAGTGGGTGCAGCTTTGCAAACTGGTGTGGGCATGGGTTTCGATGGCCTGCAGATGGTGCTGAAAGTGGGTTACGTCGAGAGAAACGGCCGTTCCGTTTAGCTGAACAGTCTGACGCGTCGTTGTGAATAAATCTTTGCCCAGATCAGGAGCCAGCTTATCCAGCATTTGCCGCAGCCGGTGCAATGTTTGGCGCAGGTTGCGGCGGGCATCTTCGTCTGACCAATCTGGCCAGAGCAGGGTAGCCAGCAGTTCACGGCGAAACGGCCGTCCCCCATTCATTGCTAAATAAGCCAGCAATGCCCGCATCTTATCTGTGCGAAATTGGGTCACGGCTTCGCCAGCAACAGACGCTGCAAAGCCACCAAACAACCTTAAATCAAGCTGGATCATGCCCCCATTATACGAACAAAATGCTCGTTTTACTCTCCAAAATCATTTGGGAACGATTTGGCTACGCAAGCTGATTAAAGTGGTGACCATGTCTGGTAATGAAGGTGAGAAGAAAAAGGTGTCGAACTGGGCAGTGAACAATAAAGCGTTTTTAGTCCGGCTATGGCGTGATAGTGAAACAGCCCCCTGGCGCACTTCTATTACCCATGTGCAAACCAAAGAAACACAAACCTTTAGCACGGTTCCGGCACTTTTCCTTTACCTGCATGAGCAGATCAGTAAACAATAAGCAATATTCAGTAACTGCCAACTGCTTACTGACCCACCGATTACCAGCAAACCTTATTGGCTTATTTCATTGAATGGAAGGTGCATATGAATGTGAAGAAAAAGTTATCGTACCTGTTGGCTGCGTTGGGACTGTTGCCCTTATTGATAGTTGGGTTATGGCAACGGCCGTTCCCAACTGCATCTGCAGAAACGGCAGCAACCAACTGTTACAACGTTTATTTGCCTATGATTATTAGCGGCAGCAACAACGCCAAGCCTGCTGCGCCAGATGGCGACATCCTCCCCCCGCAGCCCACAGGGAACGAATGCCCAACAGGCGATGCCTTCCCCGACTTCAACGGCGACGGCTACGGGGATTTGGCAATTGGTGTACCCGATGAAGACGTGCAGCAAGGGCTAAATTACGAAAATGCCGGGGCTGTCCACGTCATCTACGGCAGCGCCACGGGGCTAGAAGCCAATGTTGCTCTGGCCGTGGTAAATGACCAACTGTGGCATCGCGCCGTAGACGGCCTAGACGACATTGCGGTAGACACCGACGACGCCTTTGGTGCAGCGTTAGCCCTGGGCGACTTCAACAACGATGGCTTCGACGATTTGGCAATTGGCGTTCCCGGTTCAACAGTTAGTGGCGAAACGGCCGCAGGTGCGGTGCAGGTTCTATATGGCACCGCCGATGGCCTCACAACAGCAGACAGCCAAACCTGGACGCAAGATTCGGTTTTGATCATCGACGAAGCCAATCAGGATGACAATTTTGGCGCGGCGCTCACCGCTGGCGACTATAACGGCGATGGTTTCAGCGATTTGGCTGTTGGTATTCCGAATGAAATGGTTGGTGGCGATGCCAACGCAGGTGCCGTGGCTATCATTTATGGTTCTGATGATGGTCTGCAAAGCACATGGATAACCGCCAACCCCGATGATTTCCTAACGCAAGATACCCCCGGCTTTTTGGCCTCACCTGCCGAAGCAAACGACCGCTTTGGCACGACGCTAACGACTGGCGACTTTAACGGCGACAACGTGGATGACCTGGCCGTAGGCACGCCCTTTGAAGAAAACGGGGCTGGCTTTTCTAATGCCGGTGCTGTGCAAATCTTCCTGGGCAGTAGCGACTATGGCATTGTGGACGAGTTCAACGGGGTGGTGAATGCCATGCACATCCGTGCCGATACGGCAGGCGTAGACAACACTATGGAAGCTGGTGAATTCTTTGGCTACAGTCTATCTGCCGGAAACTTTGATGGCGATGCCTACGACGATCTGGCTATCGGCACGCCCCATGAAACGCATGGAGCAGGTGCTGATGCGCTTCAGTTTGCTGGGGCAGTGAACATTGTTTATGGCTCAGCCAGTGGGCTAGACCCCGCAGCAGGTGCGCCCATCTTCCACCAGGATGTTGCCGGTATTAAGGGTGAAGCCGCCGAATTTGAGCTATTTGGCTTTCGCTTAACGGCCGCAGATTTTAACAATGATGGCTACACCGACCTGGCCGCAGGCGTGCCCTATGACAACGACCCAGCGGCTGGCATCATCCCAATTGGCTCAGTTCACATCCTGCGCGGCAGTGAAAATGGTCTCACTGAAGCGTTTGATCAGCAAATTTTTGACCCGGACAATCCAGAGGAAGATGACGCTTTTGGCTTTGCCGTAACGGCCGTAGATGCCAACGGCGATGGCTACCCGGAACTGGTCGTTGGCGCCTACTTAGATGACCCGGCTGGCGTAGCGGCAGACAATATCGGCTCCATTTTCATCTTTACCAGCGATGGCGACGGCGTTGCACAATCCGACAACCAAACCTTTTACCAAGGGTATGGCGGGGTTGCTGGCGCACAAGAGAGTGATGATCATATGGGTGAGAGTTTACCATAATTAGGAACTAAGTAATTGGGTAATTGAGTAATTTAGGCAGTGTCCAATTACCCAATTACTCAATTACAAAATCATATAAACAGGAATGAATCATGAAACGCATTTTTCTTTTATTACTCACTTTGGGATTTCTAGCCTTGGCAGCCTGTTCCCCAGATTATGAGGCAGTGGCAGATTTACCGACAGCAACAGCAGCACCCAGCCAAACCAGCACGGTGTTGCCAACAGAAACGGCCGTACCCACCCAAACCAGCACCGCAGCTCCAACGTTTACACCTCAGCCAACAGAAACGGCCGTGCCGCCAACAGCTACAGCCACACCCACGCCGACGATGGTTCCGGTAACGGCCGTATATCAAGACAACGGCACCGTCACCCTGGATGGCAAAGTGATTTTTGACATTGAAGCCGAAAGCATCCCGTGCTTCCCAGACATCCCCACCGAGATAATATACGCACCCACCAATGAGCATTTCCTGGTCATCCCAGCGTGCATTGAGGGAGATAACTTTCTCTACCTCTTCAAGGCAGATGGCACAGAAAAACAGCTCATCACCGAACCGTGGGATTTTCTCAACTTCAACAATGTCACCTGGGCTGAGGATGGGCAATCATTTGTCTACGAACGCATCAACTCTTGCTGCCTCACCCCACCCGACGATGCCCCACCACCTGGGTTAGTGCGATATGATTTAGCCACGGGAGAAAAACAGCTTGTAGATGAAAATGGTTTCGCCATTTACAACGATATAAGTGGCATTTGGCTATTGCCATTAGACAATAGCCAATCTCCCCCGGTTGCCAGTGCGCCCAGACAAATTGTTGCCGCTGCAGGCATCACCCGCATGTCGGTTTCGCCGGATGGGCAGCATATTGCCTATGTTGTCAGCGACGGTGCAGAAAATAAGTTAGGTGTTGTTACCCCATCTGGCGATGGCAAGATTTTGGTTGATTTAGCCACATTGCCTTACCCTACCGAATTCCGATATGCCAACGTCATTTACCAATTTACCTGGTTACCGGATAGCCAAACGATCGCCTTTAACACGCTAAAAAGAAGTTTAGATTCAGGATTTGTTGAAGACCGGGCAGATTTATGGCTGATAACCACAGATGGCGCGTTAACAGAGAAATTTCCTACCGGTACAGCAGGCTACACGTTTGCCCTTTCCCCAGATGGGACACAGCTCCTTTTTGGCAATCTGGAAAATATTATTCGTATCAATCTTGATGGCAGTCAGGCAGAAGAGGTGCTGACTTTCCCGTATGTTATCACCTACAGCGAGTTTGAATGGGCCCCTTTAGCCCAATGGTCACCCGATGGCGCGCAAGCGTATGTAGACATTGCACCGATCAACAGTGTGCTAGAAGAGGCAGCCAGCACACTGTACCAAATTCCGGCAACGGGTACGGCCGTTGCGCTAGGTTCCATCAACAATCCCAGTCTATACCCGCCTCCCAGTTGGAACCACGACGCAAGCTATTTAGGCTATGTCCTGGAAGAACGCGTAGAGCACACGGTAACGGAACACCTGGTTCTGACCGACGGAGATGGCAGCAATCCAACAACATTTGGGGCTGCCGACTCCATATCAGTGGCTGGCTGGAATGAAGCCGGGACTCATTTTTTGTACAGTGGGGCTTTGTACGTCAGCGACAATCTGAATTTTCTGGGCATTGCCCAACCAAACCAATCCGGCCTAGAGGCCTTGCTAGACGGCAAAGTAGGCAGATTAATGTGGCTAAACAACAGTTCGTACATGATCGCAATTGGCAGCATGGGCGAGTGGGAGTTGTTTATTGGTGATTTGGCGGGGAATCTAAATCGTGTGGGTGAAACGGCCGTAGACCGCGTTTGGTTTGCCAGATGGTCTTCATAAATGAGATGTTACGTAAATCGATCTCGGAAGTCCGGCACCTCATCCGCATCTGGCATGGTGGTAATCACTTCCCGGCAATGTTCCAACCAGCTTACGTAGGCTTGCTCCAGTGCCAGACCAAAATCTAGCGTCAGGTGCTGCAACGCCAGCCAGCGGTCATCCGGGCGGGATTCCACAGGCGGAATAGGAATCTGGCTAAAGACGGCGAACTTAGTCTGGTGAACTTCTAGCCGTTGCTCAACAACCCGCAGCAAATCGTCGCGCGGTAACTCTTGCCCAAAAAAGAGCTGCACCAGCAGCGGGTCGCGCAGCGTTGGCACAGCTTGATCTGACTTTAACCATTCCATTAGTGCCGCCTGCCCTGCTGGCGTGATGGCATACACTTTGCGATCCGGCCGTTCTACTTGCGCCTGCACCGTTACCGTGACCAATCCATCTTCGGCCAATTTGTTCAGCGTGCGGTAGATTTGGCTCTGGTCGGCTGGCCAAAAGCGGTACACCGTGGCGTCAAACGCCTGGTGCTTCAAATCGTAGCCCGTCATGGGCATCACGTTCAAAATCCCTAAAATTGCAAATCGCAAAGACATTGATTACGCTTCCTCGGAAATTATTTTGCCACAGAGAACACAGAGGAAAAAGAGAGCTGTTGGTTTTCATTCATGGCGTTGAGCTTGTCGTCGTTTCAGGATTAACTGCTGTTTGATTGCCAGGCTCATTGTGACATAGTTCTAGCCCATACCAAAGATAGGCAATGGCAAACATTATGCGTTGCAGCAACCCATCCCAATCGGGCAACAAGCTCATGGACAAGGGGATGACCACCGATGCGGCTACGGCCACCATATCCAACAGTCGCATCTTAGATTGCCACGGCCGTTTCCACCATCTTAGCGTAATCCCCAAAGCAAAGGCAAAACCCATCGCCGAGGCAGCAAAAGAGTGCAACCAATCTTCAACCGGGTCAAAAGGTAGCTCTGGCAACCACGGTTTCGATGAAAATACGGCCGCGCCCACTATCAACACCCCAAAGGCAAGGTGCGGTAAGCGAACCGGTTGAGACCACTGCTCCCGCAGCAGCACCGAGAGCCAAATCACTGTCAGCCCCAAAATCATGAAGCCCAGCCGAGCCAGCCACGCCCCCTCTACCCCCTGCGCCGCCGATTCACTGGTGGTGTGCTGCAGCCAATCGTAGCTGGGTGGCATTTGGCGCGGCGCCAGCAGCAGGGTCAAAGCAGAGAAAATGAGGAGGGAAACGGCCGTTTCTCGCTGCCAGGATAGGTAATTCATTACAAAACTCCCCCTTCATAAATAGTTCGTATTGCGTATTCCGTCAACTTCTACGGAATACGCAATACAAATATATAAGACAAGTCCAGTACTATTTTGTGTAGGATATGTTTCAACTGTAGTGAGGAATGTCATATAGCGGGGGGTGGTTTGTCATTTGGGGTGGAGGAGGTGGGAAACGGCCGTATCGCCAGCCATGCTATAATCCTCCCACTATGGTTAAACTCGATTTACATTACGTTGAACCCCGCCTGGTAGATTTGTACGACATTGAAAATCCGCGCGGGGCTGATACTGATTTTTACGTCCAGCTTGCGGCCGAACTGGATGCCCGCACCATCCTGGATTTAGGCTGTGGCACGGGTTTGTTTACCAGGGAATTGGCGATGGTAGACGGCCGTACCGTATTAGGCGTAGACCCAGCCAGCGCCATGCTCGCTTACGCCCGCCGCCAGCCGGGTGCCGAGCAAGTACGATGGGTCGAAGGCACGTCCAAAAGGTTAGGTACACCCCAAGCAGACCTGCTCATTATGACCAGCCACGTCGCCCAAGTCTTCTTGGATGATGCGAAGTGGGACGACACCCTGCGCGACATTTACAAGGCACTCCGCCCCGGCGGCACTCTGGCCTTCGAGAGCCGCAATCCAGTCTATGAAGGATGGAAGCGGTGGAACCGCGAGGACTCATTTTTCCGGTATGAATCGCCGCATGGGTTGATGGAAACGTGGGTGGAGGTAGTTGGGGTTGGAAACGGCCGTGTCCACTTCCAGGGACACAACATTTTCACAGCCACAGGGGAGAAGCTGGTGGTAGACAGCAAACTGCGCTTCCGTACCCAAGCAGAGCTAACCAGTTCGCTGCAAAATGCCGGTTTCACCATTGAACATCTCTATGGCAATTGGGATCGCAGCCCATTCCTCCCCACCAGCCCGGAGATGATTTTTGTCGCTCGGCGTAACTAATGGTTTTCTCGCTGTTGACTTTGCCAAACAGTAATGATACATTGCTTATATTGTACAAAACGTACAGAATACCAACATTTTGAGTTTATAGAGGTATCAACTATGGAAAAGTCAATCGGTGTTACAAAAGCGCGTGACCTGTTTCGGTCAATTATTGATGAAGTCCAATATCGAGGAGACAAGTATGTCATCAATCGTCATGGCAAACCGGCTGTGGCTGTTGTGCCTGTTGAAATTTACGAAAATTGGAAAAAACAGCGTTCGCGGTTATTGGCACTTATCAACGAGGTACAGTCTGCCAATCCTGATGCCGAGCCTGACGAAGTAATGCAGGACGTGCTTGAAGCACAGCAAGCAATTCGGAACCAACAAAGCCACACTGAATAATCTTAGTTATGCGTATCGTCCTTGATGCCAACATCTATATCAGTTCATTGATCACTCGACGGGGAAATCCGACAACGATCATCCAAAAATGGTTAGCAGGCGAGTTTGATGTGCTTCTTTCTCAGCCGATTGTAGATGAGGTGTTGCGAGTTACCGCCTACGAGCGTCTACAGAAGAAGTACGAGAAAATTCGTGAAAACCGTCTTGAATTTGTAGAACTAATTTCTGAACAAGGAATCTGGACAGAGCCAGTAGAAAAATTGACCGTTATCACCGCAGACGAGTCGGACAACCGCTACCTTGAATGTGCCGTTGCGGGGAGTGCTGCTTATATTGTTTCTGGAGACAATCATTTATTGAATATTGGCAGCTACAGAGGAATAAATATCCTGACCCTGCTGCATTTTTGGCTTTGTTGGAGATGGAAGGCGGTTAGATACGGCCGTTTACTAATTTACTTCCAGGTTTGCTTGCAAAGGGGGCTTTTGCCAAAACCAGGCCATCCATTGATGGTAGGAAACGCCCTTTTGCTTTTGATAAGACCAAATGCCCGCCTCAAGGCGATGGCGATCCCAAAAGCGTCGGCGTACCCACTGGATTTTGCCTGACCAGAGCGCCGTACCATCCCCATCGAGAATGGTTAAGCGATCCCCATTTTTCAGAAAGATTGGTGTGTTCGTATCATCTGGCTGAAAGACGAAATCTATTCGGCCTTCCCAGCCCTGCTCCCAGTATGCGACCAATTCACCCTTCAATACAGACATTTCAATTTCCTGGCCAGGGAATGACATTTCCATGGCGATCAACTAACTCAATGCCATGTTCATGGCACCAACGGCCGATCCCCCGTTCCATTTGCTCAAACAGTGTATCTAAAGAATCGAATGGGTCTTGTGTTTCCCAAACCACGCCGCCTGCATCCATCGCAGCAGCCATTGGTTCATACGAATAGGATGAATCAGCTTGGCCAATTTGAATCTGGCCATCAACCACCCAACTGGCAATGAACGGATATTTCTCTTCTATGGTCATATTTTTCCTGCCTGAATTAAACTGTTTGGATAATTAAGCCGCAATTATAAACCAACAATTGGCAAGAAAAATGGATCGTTACACTTCGCCTTTCATTGAGCGCCTACACAACCAAAACTTGCCCGTGCTGGCCGTTTCCCCCACCCACGAAAACGCCCACCATTCCCGGCTGGCAGGAGCCGAACCCGAACTAAATGCTTGGGAAGCATTTGTGATACCGTTTCACTTTACTCCTGACTCCTGATAATAGCTTTCCAAGCGCTTGTCACACCCCTGAATCCTTCATGCCCACGCAGATGGAATCCAACTTCCACGCTTGCTCAGAGAACAGTCACTTCTGCGCCCACCTGCATCTTGCCACGCAAGTTTTGATTTGCTATGATGTTGCGGTAAATCCAGGGTAGCTTGGCGGCCAGGAAGTACCTGTTTTTTCTAGAATTGAATATATGAATTGTGACCACACACCCTTAATTGATTCTATAGTCCAAAGGTCGTCAATTCCTCAGACTCGTTACACAAAAAATTTACATAACAATGTACTAGGTATCAAATGCAATCATGAAATTGAGTGATATTAAGGACAATCTAATGCCAATGCTTGAAGATGCTCATTGGGCAGAAGAAGCTTTGGACAAAGAAGACAGCCAGTTTACGCGAAGGGCATATGTTAGAAGCCTTTTTGCAATGATTGAGGGATCTATTTGGGTTCTTAAGCAAACTGTGTTGCATGCACCGATGCCAGAAGGTCAAGTTCAAATATTGTCTCCGGCAGAATACGCATTACTGTCTGATAAAACATATAACCTCAGAAGTAATGGTCAACCAAAAGAACAAACAAAATATTTAAAACTACCAGACAATCTTAGATTTACATTTAGCGTGCTGGAAAAATTCTTGAAAACAGATTTTGATTTAGGAGTTGGTACAGTTGCATGGGACAATTTTCTCGAAGCTCAAGCAATAAGAAACCGTATCACACATCCAAAAATACCAGAAGATTTTGAAGTCTTGGATGGTGAGATAGCCACTTGTAAAGAAACATGCTCATGGTTTAATCAGTTGATATTGTTCTTTTTCAACACACTCGTATTAAACGCCAACCATGATGTTAACTAAACACTTTGCAATCGAAATCGGCCAAATAAAGGGAACAATCTATGAAGACAGTAGACTTGCTTGAAAGATTAAATGATAAAGAACAAGAAGAAAAATTTAAACGTGCTGAAACGTCTGCAAAAAAAGAATTTCTCAATTTAATCCAGCATGAGCAATATGTTGGGGATGTATTTTCAATTGGTTACGAACTCGCACTTGTTATTATTCACGATTTTCAAAGAAAACAGGTTGGTGGAATTCCAAGTCTCAGCTTTCTGCTGGCAACTCGAATTTCATCGGAGCAAGACCCTAACCACTTTGATTATACTCAAGAAGATGCTTCGATTGTTCTCTTGCGGGTTATGGATGCCGCACCACTGCCAAACGATCCCGAAGCGTTACGAGTTCGAGTTGAAACCGCACAAAGAGTAAGCGGTGAAGTAAATTCTCATTGGGATAGCGAAAAGGCAATGGATCAGAATACGCATCACCTTCTTTCCTTTGCTGGAATTCGTTGTCGGGTGATCGGAACATTTTATTTACAAAGCAATCCAGATAGTGATGACTTAGAAGAACGAATCCCTGTCATGCGTTTTGGTAGCGACATATCCAATTACTATCCAAACCGCGGCTTAACCGTGTTTAAACCAAACGCTGAAGCCTTAGAAGCGATTGTTAATTTCCGTGATAAATCACGCCCTGACTTGCTTAATAAAGCGCAAGTAACGATTGGTGAAGTCCGTTACGCATCTACAAATCGTGCCTTTCAAGGAGTGGCTGATGTAAGTGTAAATATCAGCCCGGCCGATTTACTCGATCAAAAAACAGCTTTATTTGGCATGACACGCACAGGAAAATCAAACAGCACGAAAGTAATGCTGCAATCGGTGTATGATTTACGTTATGCCGAGGAACCGCTTCGGATTGGTCAAATTGTTTTCGACCCCAATGGTGAATACGCCAACGAAAATGATCAAAACGCAGCGCTTACAAATATTCATCTTGCCCATCCCGACGGAACATCAGATGATGTTGTCGTATATGGTCTGACAAAACTTCCTCCAGATAGAGATGACGGACGAGAGTTAATGCTTCTAAATTTCTATGAAGATGATAATCTTCAAATTGGAAAAGAAATCATTAATGTGGCTCTTGCCAGTGATGGATCGAAATATATCCAGAATTTCAGGCAAGTAATGTTTATACCCCCGTCAAATATGTATGGTAGTGCAGGAACACGCTATAAACGTCGAGTATTAGCCTATCGCACTCTACTTCATAAAGGAAACTTTTCATCGTCAAACAAAGCGACTATGAGAAGAACCGACAAACTTTTCAATCCCAAACTTCTTGACGCAATGGAAAATAGCACAGCCGATGATGCCAACGATTACCAATCCGCTGCAAAACATTTTAGAAAACCGACCCCTACTTGGGCTCAATTAGCAACAGCGTTTGAAGCTCTCTATCGTTTTATGAAGGATAAAAACAGCGGCTATAAAGAATTTGAAGATTGGTATATCAATGACCGCCCCAAAGCGTCTGGTGATAAATGGGCCGATACTGACCTAGAGAAGATATTGGAAATGTTCTACTATCCAAACGGAGCGAGACAAATTGGTGTCGTGAATGAGCAACATACTGACAGTACCTCAACCGATTATGCAGAGGATATTTATGAACATCTTGCTAATGGGCGACTTGTAATTATTGATCAATCAACAGGCGATCCCATCTTAAACAAATCTGCTGCTGATCGTATTATGTGGGCTATTTTTAGAGGTAATCAACGAAAGTTTGTAGCAGGCACGAGCGGAAGCGAATTTCCGCGCATTCTGGTTTATGTTGAGGAAGCGCATAATATCCTGCCAGCAGGAACTGACTTGGATTTACAAGATGTTTGGGTTCGGTCGGCCAAAGAGGGTGCCAAATACCATATCGGCATGGTGTACATAACTCAAGAAGTAAGCAGCATACAACGAAACATCCTCAAAAATACGGCTAATTGGTTTATCGGACACCTCAACAATACTGATGAAACGAGGGAACTCCGCAAATATTACGACTTTGCTGATTTTGAAGGATCAATCTTACGCGCCCAGGATAGGGGGTTTTTGCGCGTAAAAACATTAAGCAACTTGTTTGTTGTTCCGGTACAAGTAAAGAAATTTGAGCTAGGAGTATCAACCGATGCCGTATGAAGGTGAGCTAGCAGGTTATGAGCCTCTCCGGCGGGTAGCGAATACGGAACGCATCAAAACGCTGTTGGGCCGTTCTAAAGTGCGAGATAACAAACAATCGGTAACACATTTGCCAAAAATTGAACGTGCTTCAATTGAACCAAGCAAATATGAACCATCTATGGTGATTGCAATTGATGGCAGCACCATTCCTGTTGAGGTGGAGACAGGCTATCCCGGCGCAGAAATGGGATACGTGACCGTTGCTTCTGTTTTCATTGACTTGGAAAAAGCAAGGAAATTGGATGAGCAACGGCCTGTCAATCCGGTTGAGTTTCGTAAAACTCAAAGCCCAGAGTCTATAGATAGTGCGTTTCCCGGTTGTAACGTCATCGTCGATAAAGAAATCTCTGCCAAAAGCTCACTTCGAAAAGTTCTTTACGAGTTAATGGAAAGCGTTCGCATTTTTGAAGATGGCGAGTCGCTTTTGGATACTTACGAAGCTTTGCTGGCTTTCAAGCCTGACAGGAATGAGGATAAACAGAAATGCCCTTACTATGGTCAATATGACAACAACTGCATAGATGAGAAACAGAAATTCCGTAACCAGAAAAGGGCTTATTATTGCCATTGCATGTACGGCCGTCCCCTTTATTCGACCGATGCTTTGCGTATACATGAAGGAATGCACCCTGATAGCACCAATCAATCCGTATTCACTGAAATCATGCAGATTTTAGAACGGCTGTGGATTGTGCATATTCTCCGCAATTTAGAAGCAAAGGGATGGATGGCTATTTTACGCAAAGTTGCTATGGTGGTGGATGGGCCATTAGCCGTTTTTGGGCATCCTGCATGGCTTAGTCATGCTATCAAGATGGAATTGAACCGTCTGAACGAAGCGGCAAAGGAATTCACTGATGAGCAGGATATATTGATAATCGGCATTGAAAAAACCGGGGCTTTTGTCAATCATTTAACTCAAATAGATTATTTCGTGCCAGAAAAAAAACGTAATATCATACCTGAACAAACTGCTTACTTGTTAACGGATGATTACATCAAGCGCAACATTGTGTATTCAGAAAGCAAACGGCCGTATGGCCGACAGACATACTTTGGCAGAAAATTCTTTTATAAGACTCGCTCAGGGGCATTATTGGTAGCTACATTGCCTTTCCTCAATGAAGCGCACGAAGATTTGGCGCAAGCACACCCTTCACAATTCCCTCGGTTGGCCGATGCAATGGCTTTGCTTGACCAGCTTGTATCTGTTCAACATCCTAATTCATTATCGCCAATTATTACCGCCCATGCAGAAGCTTCCATACCGCTTAATTTAGGCAAACGTGTTTTAGAAAAAATGGCGCGGGAACTCATGCGGAAAATGTAGCCATGATAAAAGTTGATGGTTGCTTCAAACGATCATATCAGAATGCAACTGGTAGATGGTCAGCCGTAGGCCCCTACTATGCAATGTTCCCCACCGAATTTGCCTTTGATGTGGTGGAACGACATTCTCAAAAGGGAGATTGGATTCTCGATCCGTTTGCAGGCCGATATTCTAGCGTGTATGCGGCTGCCACTCAGGAACGATATGGGCTAGGTATAGAAATTCATCCTGTTGGTTGGGTATACGGGCAAGCAAAATTACATACCGCGTCAAAAGGTGATATAGAAGGCCGGTTGAAGGAAATAATTCATCGCTCGCGTTGGTTTGGTGAACGTTCACGACGTGTTTTGCCAGAATTTTTTGAACATTGTTATTCCCCAAAAATTTTGTCCTTCCTTCTAACGGCACGTAATGATTTGAATTGGCGTGAAGATGAAGTAGATGCAACATTAATGGCACTTATTCTAATAGATCTTCACGCTAAAGAAGGTAGTGGCCTTTCTAATCAGATGCGACAATCAAAGGCAATGGCTCCAGATTATTCAATCCGGTGGTGGAAAGACCATAATAAAATACCTCCTGACCTTGATCCTGTTGAATTTATTCAAAAAAAAATTGATTGGCGATATAAGAAAGGAATGCCTCAGACCAATACTTGCAATGTGATTTTAGGGGATAGTACACACCATTTGGAAATAGTAGCTCAGAAAGTTATCGCGGGGGAACAGAAACCTTTCTCCCTACTTTTAACTTCTCCACCATACTACGATGTTACCCATTATCATTACGATCAATGGCTTCGTCTTTGGATGTTAGGCAGTGAATCTTGGCCAACGAAGAAAGAAGATGAAAATCGAGGAAGATTTAGCTCTAAACTTCATTACGAACAACTTCTTGACACAGTATTCGAGCATTCAGCCAAATTGATGGCAGAACAAGCTGTAGTTTATGTTCGTACTGGAGCGCGTGAATTTACACTTAATACAACTCGGGAAGTCTTAAAAAGACATTTTCCAACGGGCGAATGGGAACTGTATGAAACCGCACGCCCTTTTGAAAATAAAACTCAAACAACTTTGTTTGGTGATTTTGCTCCTAAACCGGGGGAAGTTGATTTGATTTTACAGCGCACATAATTCGAATTATCAAGCAATTTGAAAATGGCATGGCTTTTAAGGAACTAACCCAAGTCGAAAATTTGCTCGCCCTACACAATCCAGTTAACCAGCCATCAAATAAGTATCAACGGCCGTTCCCACACCCCTACCCTCATTAATCGCCCACACAACCAAGCTTTGCCCGCGCCGGGCATCCCCCGCTGCAAAGACGCCAGGTACGTTTGTGGCATAGCTGCCATTTTGGGTAGCAATATTTGTCCGCGGGCCAGTTTCCACGCCAAACTGCTGCGCCAGCGTCTGCTCCGGCCCGCGAAAGCCGAGGGCCAGCAGGACAAGCTGGGCCGCCCAGGTTTGCTCGGTGCCGGGGATTTCTTCTAGCTGTGGACGGCTACCATTTTCTGCCGGAAGCCAGCGCACGTTCACTGTTTCCACCGCCTGCAAATTGCCCTGCTCATCCCCGATGAACCGCTTGGTCATGATGGCATATTCGCGGGGGTCTTCACCAAATACGGCCGTGGCCTCCTCCTGTCCGTAATCCATCTTGTACACGCGCGGCCACTGCGGCCACGGATTGTCAGCCGCCCGATGGACAGGTGGCTGATCCATAATCTCAAACTGCACCAGGCTGTCGCAGCCGTGCCGCAGCGCGGTTGCCACGCAATCTGTGCCTGTGTCACCGCCGCCAATCACAATCACATCCTTGCCGCCAGCAAAGACGGCGGGCGTTTCTGCCGCACCATCCAGCAGCTTTTGGGTGTTCCCCTGCAAAAATTCCATCGCAAAATGAATGCCGTTTAGCTCACGCCCCGGCACGGGCAGATTGTTGGGCTGGGTAGCACCCGTGCAAAGCACAATGGCGTCGAACTGATTTTGGAGTTGAACGGCCGTTACGTCCCGCCCCACCTCACAATTGGTTACAAACTGAATACCCGCCTCGGCCAGCAAATCAATGCGCCGCTGCACCAGCTTCTTGTCAAGCTTCATGTTGGGAATGCCGTACATCAGCAACCCACCAATGCGGTCGGCCCGTTCATAGACGGTGACGGTGTGGCCTGCCTTGTTGAGTTCGTCGGCGGCAGCCAGCCCCGCCGGGCCAGAGCCAATGATGGCCACGGTTTTGCCCGTGCGCTGGGCAGGCGTGTTAGGCAACACCCAGCCCTCATCAAAGGCGCGCTCAATGATGGCAAACTCAATTTGCTTGATCGTCACCGCCGGATCGTGGATGCCCAGCGTGCAGGCGGCTTCACATGGCGCGGGGCAGACCAGCCCGGTAAATTCGGGGAAGTTGTTGGTGCGGCTGAGTCGCTCATACGCCTCGCGCCACAGCCCCCGGTACACCAAATCGTTCCACTCCGGGATGAGGTTGTTGAGCGGGCAGCCAGAGGTCATCCCGTTCAAAATAGTGCCTTTGTGGCAAAACGGAATGCCGCAATCCATGCAGCGCGCCGCCTGCTGGTTTAGCCGTTCCTCTGGCAAATGCAGGTGAATCGGCTCCCAATCGTGAACGCGCTCGGTCAACGGCCGTTCCCCCGCTGCCTCTCGTCCAAATTCCAAAAATCCAGTTGGCTTAGCCATGATCTCTTCCCCTAATTCCCACCCTCACCCCAGCCCTCTCCCTCAGAGGGAGAGGGAGCCAATTCCCTCCCCTTGGCAGGGCTGAGGGGAGGACATGTTTAGAGGGTTGAAAAAAGAATAGCTCATCAAGGACAATTCTGATGTGTTCCAAAACGTCAGAAGGAGGCCAAAATGAGCTATCCAGTACTTTATCAATGGAATCAAACAATCGCCAGCCAATTGCCTTGTCTCAATAGCTGGCAAGTCGATAACGTCGGCTTGTTTAGCCTGGGCATCATGCGAGCAGAAAGCTGCCAACAGCAACAGATTGCCCGCCAGGTTGCTACAGGCGAGAGGGTCGAAAGTTGTGCCCGTCGCTTGCGACGTTTTCTGGACAACAAACGTTTTCCTCTGCAAGCCTTCTTCAGCCAATGGACAGCCTGGATTGTCAGCCAGTTGCCACCAGGCAAGCTTTATCTGCTGGTGGATGAGACAAAGTTGCAAGACCGCTTGGCTGCCATGGTGGTTGGCGCTGCCTGGGAAGGACGTTGTATCCCTCTGGCCTGGCGTTGTTATATTGCCAACAATCATGACCAGTACCCAGCCGAGGGGCAAGTTGGCATGGTCACAGCCCTGTTGCAAACTGTCAAGAAGGGCATTGCAGCAGACAGAAACGTCGTGGTGTTGGCTGACCGAGGGATTGGGACATCTCCTGATTTGTGTCAGGCTGTGGCCAGCTTGGGTTGGTGCTATCTGTTTCGCGTTACCAGCATGACCAAAATCTGCACCGAGGCAGGCGATTTTGCCATTGCCAACATGGTACAGGCTGGTCAACAGTGGTCGGCTGATGGACTCGCTTTCAAGCAGCGCGGCCGGTTGCCAGCAACCGCACATGCGATTTGGAGCGCAGGCTATGACCAAGCATGGGCGTTGGTAACCAATGACACTACGCTGACTGGCTTTGAGTATGCCAACCGCAATTGGCAGGAGCAAAGTTTCCGCGACCTCAAAAGCGGTGGCTGGCATTGGGCAGACAGTCGGATTAGTCATCCAGACCATATGGATCGTCTGCTTGTTCTCCTGGTGGTCGCCTATGCTTGGTCGCTTGCTTTGGGAAGCGTTGCGGTTTCGCAAGGTCTTGCTCAACCAATGCAGCGTCATGCAGACGGCCGTATACGTCGTCATTGGAGTTTGTTCAAAGAGGGGCTTCAATTCTTCTTTGAGTTTGTTTTGAGACATAACCATTTTATCAATTTACAATTTACAATTCTTGCCCGACCCTAGGCTTGCCTGAAAAGGTGTCCTCCCCTCAGCCCCCGCAAGGGGAGGGCTAGGGAAGGGGTCAATAATTACATCTTCACAAGCTGCCGCTGGCGCACCTCGAAGGCTTCCATCGCCAATTCATCCCCGACCAGATTGCCGTTTTGGGCTACCTGATTGAAGGCTTGCAGCATGAGCTTGTAGTCGCGCGGCATGACTTTTACAAAGTGGCGTACGACGTTGTCCCACATGCACAGGATTTTCCAGGCCAGATCGCTGCGGGTGGCTTCCATGTGGGCGTAGATCAACGCTTCTAGCTCCTCAATGTCGGCGTCGCTGCTCACTGGTTCCAGATCAACCATCTTCCGATTACATCGTTCGTGGAAACGGCCGTCCCAATCCAGCACGTAAGCCACCCCGCCAGACATCCCGGCGGCAAAGTTGCGCCCCGTCTGCCCCAGGATGACCACGCGGCCACCCGTCATGTATTCGCAGCCGTGATCGCCCACGCCTTCGACAACGGCCGTTGCTCCTGAATTCCGCACGGCAAAGCGTTCACCCGCCACGCCGCGAATGTAGGCCGTACCGCCCGTTGCGCCGTACAGCGCCACGTTGCCAATGATGATATTTTGTTCAGCAGCAAAAGTGGCCTGCTTTGGCGGATAGATGACCAGCTTGCCGCCAGACAGCCCCTTGCCCACGTAATCGTTGGCGTCGCCCGCCAGTTCAAGCGTCAGCCCTTGCGGAATAAACGCGCCAAAGCTCTGCCCGGCCGAGCCGTTAAACGTCAGCCAAACCGTATCTTCTGCCAGGCCATTCATGCCGTGCCGACGGGTAATGGCGCTGCCCAGCGTGGTGCCGACGGCGCGGTGCTGGTTGCCGATGGTGAACTCCCCCTCCACCGGTTCGCCACGTTCGAGTGCAGGGCGACAATAGTCGAGCAGCATCAGGTTGTCCAGCGTTTCTGCCAGGCCGTGCTGTTGGGGTCGTTTACGGCCGTTTGGCAGCAAATGCCCCACGTTTTCTGTTTTATTCGGACGGTACAGCACCGGCGTCAAATCAATCCCTTGCAATTTCCAATGTTCAATCGCTTCACTCACCTCCAGCCGGTCGGTGCGCCCCACCATTTCATCGATGGTGCGGAAGCCCATCTCCGCCATAATTTCCCGCATGTCCTGGGCAATAAACTCCATAAAGTTGACCACATGCTGTGGATCGCCAGAGAAATTTTTGCGCAGTTCAGGATTTTGCGTGGCCACGCCTACCGGGCAAGTATCCAGATGGCAAACGCGCATCATGATGCAGCCCAGCGCCACCAGCGGCGCGGTGGCAAAGCCATACTCTTCCGCGCCCAGCAAAGCCGCCATCACCACATCGCGCCCGGTTTTTAGCTGGCCGTCGGTTTCGACGACGACGCGGTCGCGCAGACTGTTGAGCAGCAGCGTCTGGTGCGTCTCTGCCACGCCCAGCTCCCAGGGCAACCCGGCGTGCTTGATGCTGGTTTGGGGCGATGCCCCGGTGCCGCCATCGTGCCCGCTGATTAAGATAACATCAGCATGGCCTTTGGCGACACCGGCAGCAATCGTCCCAACCCCCACTTCAGACACGAGCTTCACGTTGATGCGCGCTTGCGGATTGGCATTCTTCAAATCGAAAATTAGCTGCGCTAAATCTTCGATGGAGTAAATATCGTGGTGTGGCGGCGGCGAAATCAGTCCCACGCCGGGGGTGGAGTGCCGCACGCGGGCAATCCAGGGATACACTTTGCGTCCGGGCAAATGTCCTCCTTCACCCGGCTTGGCCCCCTGCGCCATTTTGATCTGAATTTCCTCCGCTTCGGTGAGATATTGGCTGGTCACCCCGAAACGGCCGCTCGCCACTTGTTTAATTGCAGAATTCCGGGAGTCGCCGTTTTTGTCTGGCGTGTAGCGGGCGGGGTCTTCACCCCCTTCACCTGTATTGCTCCTGCCACCAATACGGTTCATACCGATGGCCAGCGACTCGTGCGCCTCTTTGCTAATCGAGCCATAAGACATCGCCCCGGTTTTGAAGCGGCGGCAAATCGCCTCAACCGACTCCACTTCGTCCAGCGGGATGGGTTCAGCCACTTTCTTGAGTTTAAGCAGGCCGCGCAGGGTGGCAAATTGGTGGGAACGGCCGTTTACATCCGCCGCATATTTTTTGTATGTCTCATAATCGTTGGTGCGCACGGCATGTTGCAGCCGATGAACCGTGACTGGGTTAAACAGGTGGTACTCACCTTTTTCGCGGTATTGATATTTGCCCCCAGCCGGTAGCGCATTGCTGCCAGACGGCCGTTCCGGAAACGCCTGCTCATGCCGCATCTGCACCTCTTTGGCCACCAGATGAATATCTGAGCCCTGAATGCGGCTGGGCGTGCCGGTGAAATATTTAGCTACCAAATCGGAATGTAGCCCCAACGCCTCAAAAATCTGCGCGCCCCGGTAGCTTTGGATGGTAGAGATCCCCATCTTGGACAAAATTTTGATGATGCCCTTCACCACCGCCTTGATGTACTGCTTTTCAGCCTGATGGTACGGCACATCCACCAAAAGCTGCTTGCGGATAAGGTCACGCAGCGTGGCAAATGCCAGATACGGGTTGATCGCGTCTGCACCATAACCGAGCAGCACGGCAAAATGGTGCACCTCACGCGGTTCACCAGACTCGACAATGAGGCTCACCTGGGTGCGCGTGCCCTGCCGGATGAGGTGATGGTGCAGCCCCGCCGTCGCCAGCAGCGCCGGCATCCCGGCGCAGTCGCGGCTAATACCCAAGTCGGACAAAATCAACAAATTTACCTCGTTACGGATCGCTTCGTCCCCGGCCATAAATAGCCGGGCTAATGCGGTTTCTAATCCGTCGCCGCCTTCAGCCACATCGTACAACATGGGGAGGACGGCCGTCTTAAACGCCCCCTTGCTGTGGCCGGTTTCCTCACCGCGCCACTTGCTGGCACGGTCAGGAAACCGGCCAGAGCGCGAACTACTTATTTCCAAGTGCCGCAGTCGCCCCAGCTCCTCATCGGTGAGGATGGGATGCGGCAGGCTGATTTGGCGACAGCTTGCCGCCTGTGGGTTCAGCAGATTGCCCTCGCTGCCCAACAGCGTTTCCGTGCTCGTCACCAGCTCTTCACGGATGGCATCCAGCGGCGGGTTGGTCACCTGGGCAAACAGCTGCTTAAAGTAGCTGTAGAGCGGCTGCGGCTTGTCAGACAGCACCGCCAGCGGCGTGTCGTCGCCCATTGAGCCGAGAGCTTCTTTGCCATCTCTTGCCATCGGGGCGATGAGCATCCGCAAATCTTCAAAGGTGTAGCCAAACGCTTTTTGGTGCTCCAAAACGGCATCTTCGGTGTGCAGATGGATGTCTGCTTCTGACTGCTCCAAATTAGCCACTGAGGGAATGTCAGCCAGCCGGATTCGGTTTTCGTCGAGCCAGTTTTGGTACGGCCGTTCCCCAGCAATCTGCCCCTTCAGTTCCTCATCCCCCACAATTCGCCCTTGCTGCGTATCCACCAGCAGCATCCGGCCTGGCTCCAGCCGCCCTTTGTAAGCCACGTTGGCCGGATCAATCTCCAAAACGCCCACCTCCGAAGCCATCACTACGAGGCCATCTTTGGTGACGAGGTAGCGAGACGGCCGTAACCCATTCCGATCCAGCACCGCGCCCACCACCGTGCCATCGGTAAAGCCAATCGCTGCCGGGCCATCCCACGGCTCCATCAGGTGGCTGTGGTATTCATAAAAGGCCCGCTTTTCTGGCGGCATTTGGGCGTGCTTGTCCCACGGCTCTGGAATCATCATCATCACCGTTTCCGGCAGCGAACGGCCAGCCAGTACCAAGAATTCCAGCACGTTGTCCAGCCGCCCGGTATCGCTGCCCGTTTCATCCACGATGGGCAGCACTTTGTCCAGCTCGTCGCCGAACAACGGCGAGGCAAAGTGGGCTTCACGCGCCTTGAACCAGTTGACGTTGCCGCGAATGGTGTTGATTTCGCCGTTGTGAATGACGGTACGATATGGATGCGCCCGCGCCCAGCTGGGAAAGGTGTTGGTGCTAAAGCGAGAATGGACAAGTGCCAGCGCACTTTCCATCGTGGGGTCGCTGAGGTCTGGATAATATTCGGGGAGCTGTTCGGAGAGGAACTGCCCTTTATAGACAATGGTGCGCCCGGAAAGGCTGGGAATATAAAACGGGGCGTCGCCTACCAGCGGGGCAATCTCTTTTTCGGCGCGGCGGCGAATGATAAACAGCTTACGCTCCCAGGCCAGCGGATCGGTTTGAATGAGATATTGCTTTTGGATAAACAGTTGACGAATGAATGGTTCCCCGGAAACGGCCGTTTCCCCCAAAGAGTTGTTACACGTCGGCACGGTACGCCAGCCCAGCACTGCTTGCCCTTCTTCGGCGATGATCCGCGCCATCACCTGCTCACACCGCTTTCGCAAAACAGGCTCGTGCGGCAAGAAGAGCATCCCCACGCCGTATTCGCCAAGCTCAGGGAGGTGAATACCGAGCTGAGCAGCTTGCTGTTGCAAAAATTGATGAGGAAGCTGGAGCATGATGCCCGCGCCGTCGCCAGAGTTGGCTTCGGCGCCTTTGGCTCCGCGATGGGTGAGCCGTTCTAAAACGGTGAGGGCTTGCTGAACGATGCTGTGAGACGGCCGTCCCTGTACATCTACCACAAAGCCCATACCGCAGGCATCTCGCTCAAACTGCGGATCATACATGCCTTGCTTTTGGGGAAATCCAGTTAGAAAACGCTGGTCTGCCTCCCAGGAATCGGTTTTGCCTAATTGCTCTGATGCTTGAACCTTTTTCATCTTTCTCCTCCTCATCGGCGATATCAATTTGTAAAGGAGCCAATCTCTGTCAGAACACAGAGATGCCTATTGCCCACCAAAAGATGGGCCGTTGCTGCCAAGATGTCGGTTCAATTTGTGGGGACTTCGTTTTTTAATAAGAGGTCTTCCCTACCTCTCATTCGATAAATTTTTGTGGGTAAAAAAAGTATACAAAACCAGCATCCTCGCTGTGATCGGTAAGTTTGCACGATTTTTGAGGAACGTTGCTTATGAAGAATTGTGAATTTTTACGTATTGTTATGCGTTATGTCAAATTACACTTTGCGGTTGTGCACAATTACCAAAAAGGCTAAAAAATCTTTCTGCTAATTTGGGGGAGTGACGAACGGCCGTTGCCTGCGCTAGAGTTGATCACAACAAAATATTTTTGGCCACGACGCCTCTCGCACAAGAGCCATCTTGCTGCGGAGGCGTTTTTTGTTTATCTGGGAGCGGCCATCCCCAAACGAAGGAGAAGAAAAATGATGAAGCATCATAAAAAACGTTTGTTGAAAATTGGAATCATTGCGGCAATGTTGGGCATTCTGTTTGTGATGAGCAGCAAACCAACCTATGCCCAGGATGAAACGGCCGTAGACGCCCTGATCATTCAAATTGATACCATCTGGCTCTTTTTAGGCTCAGTGCTGGTGTTCTGGATGCAAGCAGGCTTTGCCATGGTGGAAAGCGGCTTTTCCCGCGCCAAAAACGCTGCCAACTTGCTCATGAAAAACCTGATTGACTTCGCCGGTGGCGCGCTACTCTTTTTTGCGGTGGGCTTTGGCCTGATGTACGGGGCATCGGCAGGCGGAATCATTGGCACGTCCAACTTCTTCCTGACAGAACTAGACCCGGCGGCGCTTGATGCCTACAGTTGGGTTGATTTTCTCTTCCAGCTCATGTTTGCTGCTGCCGCCGCAACCATCGTTTCTGGCGCAGTCGCTGAACGCCTTAAATTCAAGGCCTACCTCATCTACAGTATGGTCATCACGGGCTTGATCTATCCAATTTCTGGCCATTGGCATTGGGGGGGCGGCTGGCTAGCCGAACTGGGTTTTATTGATTTTGCTGGCTCAACGATTGTTCACGCCGTGGGTGGCTTTGCTGCCCTGGCAGCCGCCAAAGTTTTAGGGCCGCGTATTGGCAAGTTCAACAAAGACGGCAGCAGCAACAGTATTCCCGGCCACAGCCTGACGCTGGCTGCGCTCGGCGTCTTTATTTTATGGATGGGTTGGTTTGGCTTTAATGCAGGCAGCACGCTTTCTGGCATGAATCCCGGCATTGCTTTCGTGGCCGTCACCACAACGCTGGCCGCTTCCGCAGGTACAGTATCGGCACTGCTAGTAAATTGGCACAAAGCGGGTCACCCCTCTACCGAAATGGCGCTCAACGGCGCACTGGCTGGCCTGGTTGCCATCACCGCAGGCACGGCCAATGTAACGCCCATTGGGGCCATTGTCATTGGCTTAATCGCGGGGCCGGTGTTGGTTTATGGCATTAATTTTGTAGAGCGGGTGCTAAAGGTGGACGATCCCGTCGGCGCGGTGGCCGTTCATGGCTTCAACGGCCTTTGGGGCACAGTGGCTGTTGGTCTGTTTGCCTACCCAGCAGCCGGAACGTTAACTAACATGGGCGCGGTGGCTGGTCTGTTCTACGGAGGCGGCGTGGCGCAGCTGGGTATTCAGTTGTTAGGGACAGCCGTAATCTCTGCCTGGGCTTTTGGCACAATGGGTGCGCTCTTTTACCTAATGAAAATCACAATCGGGATTCGCGTTTCTGCTGAGGAAGAGATGGAAGGTTTAGATATTTCGGAACACTTCACCACCAGCTATCCTGAATTTGGTCCGGCAGCAAAGGAAGCCATTGCCCTGGCTGGTGATTGATATTGGCATGGGCAATTTGTCCAAACAAAGACCACTGTTCTTCTAGCAAATTCGCGGTTGACGAACGGCCGTTTGCTCGCTAGAATAGCCGACTTGTAAACAAAATATTGTTATAGGCCAAGATGCCACCACAGAATTTCTTCTCGAAGCTCTGTGCGTAGGCATCTTTTTTATTGGCAACTACCTGTTCACAACCTCCCGCAGGTTCTTGCCAAAACGGAATTATCTATCAAACCTGCGGGGGTTTTTTGAGAGAAGAGGAGAAACAAAAATGAGTGGAAACAAAGCCCGGCTGGACGCCATTTCGGCCGTCATCAACTACAAGCCAATTTCAGAACCGCTGAACTTTGCCGAAACGCCGACAAAGCAATTATTTGCCTCGAACGTGTTTAGTACGGCCGTTATGAAGCAACGCTTGCCCAAACCCGTCTACAAATCCATCATGGCCACCATCGAGCAAGGCGCAGCACTGGACACCTCCACCGCCGATATCGTGGCCTCGGCCATGAAAGATTGGGCCATTGAAAAAGGGGCTACCCATTACGCCCACGTCTTTTACCCCCTTACTGGGCTAACGGCCGAAAAGCACGACAGCTTCCTTACCCCCAACGGCAACGGCACTGCCATTGCTGAATTCAGCGGTGAGCAGCTCATTCAGGGTGAGCCAGACGGCTCCAGCTTCCCCACAGGTGGCATTCGTCCCACCTTTGAAGCCCGCGGCTACACCGCCTGGGACGCCACCAGCCCCGCTTACATCTTGGAAAACCCAAACGGCACAACTTTGTGCATTCCTACCGCCTTCGTCTCCTGGACGGGCGAGGCGCTAGACAAAAAGACACCGCTGCTGCGCTCTATGAAGGCGCTCAATACCCAAGCGCAGCGCATCCTCAAGCTGTTTGGTCATGACGATGGCAGTCTGGTCTTTTCCACAGCCGGCCCAGAGCAGGAATATTTCCTCATAGACCGCAACTTCTTCCTGGCGCGGCCAGATTTAATGACGGCTGGACGCACTTTATTTGGCGCAGCCCCAGCCAAAGGCCAGGAGTTCGATGATCATTATTTTGGCGCCATCCCAGAGCGCGTGCTGGCCTGTATGCTGGAAACAGAGCGTGAACTGTACAAATTAGGCGTTCCCGTCAAAACTAGACATAACGAAGTTGCGCCCGGCCAGTACGAAGTCGCACCCGTCTTTGAAAACGCCAACGTCGCCACCGATCATCAACAATTGCTCATCACCACGCTCAAGCGCGTGGCAGAGAAGTACGGTATGGCCTGCATCACCCACGAGAAGCCGTTTGCCGGGGTGAATGGCTCTGGTAAGCATGTGAACTTCTCCTTTGGCAGCACCACGCTGGGCAATTTGCTCGATCCGGGTGATACGCCCCATGAAAATGCCCGCTTTTTGGTGTTCTGTGCGGCCGTTATCCGCGCAGTGGATAAATATGCACCCCTCCTGCGAGCAGTCATTGCCACGGCAGGCAACGATCATCGCCTAGGTGCAAACGAAGCGCCACCAGCCATCATTTCTATCTTCTTGGGCGATCAGCTTACGGACGTCTTCGAGCAGATCAAGGCAGGCGGCGCCAAAAGCTCCAAGGCCAAATCAACGCTGCACATCGGCGTAGACACGCTGCCGCTGCTGCCGCAGCATTCCGGTGACCGTAACCGGACGAGCCCGTTTGCCTTTACGGGCAACAAGTTTGAGTTCCGCGCCGTTGGCTCCAACCAATCCATTGCCACCCCGCTAATGGCTTTGAACACCATCGTATCTGAATCGCTCGACTATATTGCCTCCCGGATAGAAGAGGAAACAGCAGGCGATCCAGAGAAGCTGGATGGGGCAATTCAGGCATTGCTGCATGAGATTGTGGTGGCACACGGCCGTATAATCTTCAACGGTGATGGCTACTCTGAAGCGTGGCACAGAGAGGCGGAAGAAGAGCGGGGGTTGCCTAATTTAAGGACGGCCGTAGACGCCATCCCCCATTTTGGCAGCGAAGAATCTGCAGAGCTGTTCAAAAAGTACAAGGTGATGTCCTCCCGCGAGGTGGCCAGCCGGGTCGAGGTGAAGTTGGAGCAGTATGCGATGGCTGTCGGGGTAGAAGCAAAGTTAACAGCCAAAATCGCCAAAACGATGATCTTCCCCGCTGCAATCCGCTACCAAAGCGAACTAGCCACCACCTGCGCCAACCTCAAAGCTGTCGGCTACAGCTTCGACACCAACACACTGGATCGCGTGACGGAGTTGGTGCGCTGCCTGCAAGACAGCACCGCCGAACTGGACGTAGCACTGGCACACGAGGCCAGCACGGTAGAAGAAGAGGCCGAGCACGCCCAGCAAAAGCTCATCCCAGCGATGAGCGTGGTGCGCGGCTATGCCGACACGCTGGAAACAATGGTGGCTGATGACCTCTGGCCGCTGCCGACTTACCAGGAAATGCTCTTCATCAAATAATCTACATTGGGGCGACCCGATGGGTCGCCCCACGCCCAAGCCGCCAATCACACATATTGTTGGTCGCTCCCTTCGCGCACTGCCAATCGTAAATTCGGTATAATTCCCCCATGTTCAACACGCCGTCTGCCCGCCCGCAAGCCATGAGCGCCCTGCGGGAAATTGCCCGCGCCCTTAGCACTGCCTGGGATTTAGATACCGCGCATGACCTCATCGTGCGTAAAACCACCGAGGTCATGCACGTTGATTCTTGCACTATTTATTTGCTAGACCCAGACGGCCGTACGCTGCGGCTGCGCGCCAGCACGGGGCTAGCCCAGCGTGCTCTGGGGCGGGCGACGCTGGCAGTGGGCGAAGGGATGACTGGCTACGCAGTACAGAGCAACCAGCCTGTCTTTGCCCGCAACGCCCAGCTTGACCCCCATTTCAAGTGGGTGGATGAGGCGGAAGAAAGTCCGTTTGCCTCTTTGCTGGCCGTGCCTTTGCAGATTGAGGCTGATGTAATTGGCGCGATGAATGTACAAACCTTACGGCCGCACGAATTCAGTACGGACGAGGTTGCCTTGCTCTCTTTAATTGGGGATATTGCGGCTGGGACGTTGGCCAAAGCTCAACTTTATGACAAGCAAAGTCGCCAAATTGAGGAGATGCGCGCGCTGGCGCAAGTGAGCGAAGTTGTTACGTCGCCACAATATCTAGATGATATTTTGGATGTTGTCACGGAAATGGCAGGGCAAATGATGGATACGGCTGTCTGTTCCATCTTTCTCCTCAACGAAAACGGCACGCACCTAGAACTGCGCTCTGCCCGGCGTGCCCAAACCCCCTACCAGCACCGTCCCCCCTTGCCGATGGATAGCGACAGCGTCATCGGCAGCGTCTTGAAAACAGGCCAACCACTTTACATTGCTGATGTGCAAACTGACCCACGCTACAAAGGCAAGGCGTTGGCTCGGCAAGAAGGGCTGGTTTCGCTGCTGGCCGTGCCGCTCAGCGTGCGTGACCGAGTCATTGGCGTGTTTACTTGTTATACCATTGAGCCACGCCAATTCACCACTGAGCAACAAACCTTGTTTGCCACGCTGGCCAACCAGACGGCGTTAGCCATTGAAAATGCACGACTGGTAACAAATACGGCCGTCGTCCGAGAAATGCACCACCGTATCAAAAACAATCTACAAACGGTGGCCATGCTCATGCAACTTCAGCTTGGCGACGCCGACCAGCTAACCGCCCACGAGGTGCTGCAAACCAATATTCACCGCATCCGCAGCATCGCCGCCGTGCATGAGATTCTGTCTGAAAAAGGGTTCCGCTTAGTGGATGTGAAGGATGTGCTGGAGCGCATCTGCCGCATGACGGCCGAAACGATGACGCGCCCAAACCAAAATGTCCACATTCGCGTTTTTGGGGATGCCCTGAGCCTGCCCAGCAAACCAGCAACGGCCGTTGCGCTTGTTGTGAATGAGCTGGTGCAAAACAGTCTGGAACACGCCTTCAACAGCTCCTCAACAGATGGTCAAATTGACGTCTCGTTGGGACGCTCCCTGCAGGAAGTCATCATCATTGTACGCGACAACGGCCGCGGCCTACCGCCAGATTTTACGCGTGGCCTGGGCCTGGAAATTGTGGAAACGTTGGTGCAAGAGGATTTGAACGGCCGTCTCAAATTCAACCATCCGACTCAAGGCGGTACCGAAATCAGCCTCCGCCTCCCCCGCAGCATCGAACTCAATCAGTAAAAACTCGCATACTTGCAAACTCGCACACTTGCAAACTAAAATCCCCCTATGCGTATTTTAATCGCCGATGATGAATCAATCATTCGCATGGGGCTAAAGTCTATCCTGCAAGGATTGGGTCATGAGGTGTTGGCAGCAGTAAACGGCCGTGAAGCATTAGAGATGGCTCGCCGTCATCGCCCTGATCTGGCCATTTTGGACATCAAAATGCCGTACACGGATGGTTTACAGGCGGCTAAAACGTTAGCCCGCACCCAGCCAATGCCCATTCTGCTGCTCACCGCCTTCAGCGAGCAAGACCTCATCGAAAAAGCTAGCAACCTGCCCATTCAGGGGTATCTCATCAAGCCAGTGGAACCAGAGGCACTTTCTGCCGCTATTTCAGTAGCCACTAAACGGTTTCAGGATAGCCAGGCACTCAAAGCGGAAGCTGGCAAACTTGCCGATGCGCTAGAAACGCGCAAGCTGCTGGACAAAGCCAAGGCGCGGCTCATGGCAACTGGCCTCAGTGAAGAAGAAGCTTACAAAACAATACAAAAGCAAGCGCGAGACGGCCGTATCAGCCTCCGCGCTGCCGCTACTGCCATCCTCAAACAAAAACCCAGCTAACTGGAAGTGACAGTCACTTGGACATAGCTCCACTTAGCAGCGCTCATTAGAAAAGTGACTGTCACATAAATGCAGCTAGAACAAAAAAACGCCCTCCCCAAACCTGGAGAGGGCGTGTCAATTGTCTCTATCTGATGCTACACATCAAGTGACTCTTCAACCAAATGCGAACTTTCTACAGATGCACCGCCTGCTTTCTGGAACACAAGTTTGTCATCCACTTCATCAATGTGAACAACATCACCCGTCGCAAATTCACCTTTCAGCAGCTTCACCGAAAGCGGACTCTCGACAAAACGCTGCAAAGCGCGCCGCAACGGCCGTGCGCCGAAATCTTCATCAAAACCCTGCTTGGCTAGCCAGCGCTGGGCCGCTTCTGTGAGAATGATGGACAGACCACCCTGCTCAGATAAGCGCTCCTGCACCTCTTTCATTTGCAGCGTCACAATTTCTACCACATGTTCTTCGCTCAGTGGCTCAAAGATGATGATCTCGTCAATCCGGTTGATAAACTCTGGCCGGAACGTCTTCTTGAGCGCGTCCTCGATGCGCTTGTGGTCAGCCGCTTCGTCAGAGTCACGAGTACCCGTAAAGCCGAGCGCGCCGGAGCTTTTCACGAAGGAAGTGCCGACGTTGCTGGTCATCACAATCACAGCATTGCGGAAGTTTACCAGACGACCCTGACCATCGGTGAGACGGCCGTCATCCAGCAATTGCAGTAGCGCATTCCATACATCCGGGTGCGCCTTTTCAATTTCATCGAATAGGACGACGGAATACGGCCGTCTACGCACCTGCTCCGTCAACTGACCACCCTGATCGTAACCAACATACCCAGGAGGCGCACCAAATAGGCGGCTCACCGTATGCTGCTCGCGGTACTCACTCATATCTACACGAATCAGCGCATCCTCATCATCAAACAAGAACTCTGCCAGCGCTTTGGCCAACTCCGTTTTTCCCACACCAGAGCTACCCAAAAAGATAAAGGAACCAATCGGGCGGCGCGGGTCGGCCAGGCCAGAACGACTGCGGCGAATAGCGTCTGACAAAGCCACAATTGCTTTGTCTTGCCCCACAATACGCTCGTGAAGCCGCGCTTCCATATGCAGTAGTTTTTCTGCTTCCGTTTCCATCATTTGCGTCACCGGGATGCCCGTCCAAGACGCAACAACCCCAGCAATATCATCTTCAGTTACAACTTCGTCAAGCTCATTTTCTGACTGCCACTTTTCACGGGCGGTCGCAAACTCACCTTCCAAACGCAGACGCTCGGCGCGCACCGTTGCCGCCCGCTCATAATCACGGACAGTGTGAGCTTCTTCTTCAGCAGCAGTCAGCTTGTCAACTTCAATTTTTAACGTTTTCAGCTCCGCAGGCAGGGTGTGCAGCGCAACGCGCAGCTTGGCAGCGGCTTCATCCATCAAATCAATGGCCTTGTCCGGCAACCGCCGATCCATCACATACCGTTGAGACAATTTTACGGCCGCAATTAACGCATCATCGGCGTAAGTCACTTTGTGATGCTGTTCATATTGGCCACGCAAGCCACGCAACATCTCAATTGTGTCGTCCACCGACGGCTCATCTACAAACACTGGGGCAAACCGCCGCTCCAATGCGCTATCTTTTTCAATGTATTGACGGTACTCATCCAGCGTGGTGGCTCCCACGCATTGCAGTTCACCACGCGCCAGAGCTGGCTTTAGCATGTTGCTGGCATCCATTGCACCCTGTGCCGAACCCGCGCCCACAACTGTATGTAATTCATCAATGAAGAGGATAATTTCACCTTGGGCTCGCTGAATCTCCTCCATAGACGCTTTCAGGCGTTCTTCAAACTCGCCCCGGAAGCGGCTGCCTGCAATCATTGCACCCAAATCTAGCGAAACAACCTTTTTATTGAGCAAATTTTCTGGCACATCGCTCTTGTTAATTTTCTGCGCCAAACCCTCCACAATGGCGGTTTTACCTACGCCTGCCTCACCAATGAGTACGGGATTGTTTTTGGTGCGACGGCTCAATACTTGCACCACACGCAAAATCTCATCATCTCGCCCAATGACTGGGTCCAGCTTGCCTTCACGGGCTAGCTGGGTAAGGTCACGGCTGTATTTATCCAGGGTGCGGTAGCGGCTTTCTGCCTGTCGATCTGTTACCCGCTGACCGCCGCGTAGCTCTTGGATGCTGTTAAGTATGCGTTCGCGGGTTACACCAAACTCTTGCAAAATACGGGACGAGGGGGTATTACGCTCGCTTAAAATTGCCAAAAAGAGGTGCTCGGTAGAGATAAACTCATCTTTTAACCGGTTGGCTTCACCCTGAGCCAGTTCCAATACGGTGCGAATGCGGGGCGTGTAAAAAATTTGCCCCACGCCACCGCCATACACGGAGACTTTGGGGCTGTTGCGTAACTCTTCTTCCAAACGTTGCTGAATAGCAGGCCCGTCAATTTTCAGTTGCTCAAGTAGTTGGGGAACGGCTCCGTCATCCTGCTTCATAAGCGCGAGGAAAAGGTGTTCTGTATCCACCTGAGTGTGACCATACTCCTGAGTTAACTCATAAGCTCTGGCGGCCGCATCCTGGGCACGTTCCGTAAATCTGTCAAATCGCATGTTTATTTCCTTGTTTTCATTACCAGGCCGCGGATTGCGCGGATTGTCACAGATTTTTGTGGGTTTATCTGGATTGTTATGCACATTGCGGCAAATTACGGTCGTTACTTTACCCCTAAATAATTGGATTCACGTAAGAATCCAGGGTTGTTTCATTAACAAACCTTAAAGCACCCGAATGCCGTCTATTTCATCATAGCCGTCGCCCCATACTAGAATTTTGAATGGCGTCACCTCGATGAGTCGCCAATTGGTGCTGTCATCGTACCGAAAATCCCACTCATACTTATGGTAAAAGTAATCTGCCAAAACGTCCACGGTTTGATGATCGGCAACGTGGGCTTCACCTTCAATAATTAACACGTTGAGCGGATCAGGCAGTGAGAGCGTAACCGATTGGTTGCGGTACATATTGGTGAATTTTTGGGTGTCGCTGCCAGTGGCAAAGTAGAGCTTTTTATCGAGCCAAACAAACCAGACGGGCACCAGGTGGGGACGGCCGTCGAAGCGCACCGTAGCCAGCCAGATGTTCATCTCGCGCCCCAAACGTCCTTCAATTGCTCGCCAGCGGTCTGGATTTTGTCGTCTCACAGGGGAATTATACGGAAAAATGCGGTAAACGGTATTCGGTAATAAGTGTTCAGTGGCTGGTTTACTGTACGCGAAGCGACATTACTGAGCTACTGATAACTGATCACCGTCCCAAACGGCCGTTTCCACCTCAGCCTCAGCCAATCCCAACAACTGTTCAACTTGCTGGGCAAACGAGGCAGCTTTGCCAGTAGTGATGAAGCGTACGCTACCTACACTCGCGGCATCTGCCAGCAAATTGCGTTGGCGCAGCACTACGCTGGTTTGGCGGGCAATGGCCGGCGCAGGATCAATGATGGGAACGGCCGTGCCCACAATCTCTTTTACCACTGGCAACACGAACGGATAATGGGTGCAGCCCAACACAATTGTATCCACCCCCGCCGCCAGCATGGGAGCCAATGCCTGTTGCAAAATGTAGCACACCTCCGGGCCATCCAACCGTCCCGCCTCAATTTCAGACACCAAGCCAACGCACGGGTCTTCCCAAACCGAGATGCCTTGTGCGTATTGAGCTGTTAAACGAGCATATCGCTTGCTAGCAAAAGTGCCACTCGTTGCCAAGATACCGACCTTGCCGCTTTGCGTTTGCTCGGCAGCGGGCTTCACGGCTGGCTCCATGCCCACAAATGGCAAGGCAAACTGCTGGCGCAACAGGCTCAACGCCGCCGAAGCAGTGTTGCAAGCCACCACAATGAGCTTCACATTCAATTGCAGAAAAAATTGGGAAATCCCCTGGCTAAACTGGATGATTTCTGCGGCAGAGCGGGAACCGTAAGGCACATGCCCTTGATCAGCAAGATAAATCAACTGCTCTGCGGGCAGCAACGCCTGCAAATGACGCAGCACAGACAAGCCACCTACGCCAGAATCAAATACGCCGATCGGTTTCTGAGCCATTTGGGGTAATCGGTAAACGGTAATCAGTGCAACGCCGTTTACTGATTACTGACCTACTGGTAACTGATTACTGGTTGAGAAGCAGCTTCTACCAACCCTCGGAACAGCCCCAGCATGTGTGGTGCGTTGTGGATGATGTTTTCTGGATGCCACTGCACGCCCACGGCGTAGGGATGGTCTATCACTTCGACACCTTCAACGAGGCCATCGGGGGCAAAGGCCGTTGCCCGCAAATCATCTGCCAGACGGCGAATGCCCTGGTGGTGAAGGCTGTTTACGGCCGTTTCCGTGCCTCCCAACTGCCGCGCCAGCAGCGAATCTGGCTCAATGGTAACGTCATGGGCCAGATAGTTACGGGGATGGGTGTTCACAAATTCGTGGTGCATTGCCTGGGGCATGAGCAGCTCCACATCCTCCCAAAGCGTACCGCCCAAAGCCACATTTAGCACCTGCATTCCTCGGCAGATGGCCAAAAGCGGTTTTTGTTGGGAAATGGCCGTTCGCGCCACCGTTAATTCCACCCGATCCCGATCTTCATCAATGCCAGAGACAGTTGGGTGTCCGTTCCCTTGATACACGCTTGGCTTGATATCGCCACCACCAGGCAACAAAATCCCATCCATCTGCTGAATAATTTCACGCAAATCATCCGCACTCAATCCCAGCGGAATCATCACTGGCACGCCACCTGCGGCCACAATTGCATCCAGGTAAGCTGGCATCAATCCTAGCAGATCAATAGGCGGTGTTTGGTCAGAAATTTTGCGATAGGTGGTGCATCCAATGAGCGGTTTGCGGGTGATTACTGTCATGCGTTACTCCAAAATGTGGGATGAATAAATTGTTTTATCTGCCAGGATAGCTGCGCTGGCTGTCATTTCATATTAACCTGCCAAGCAAACCACAGAAGGTAACAAAAAAGGGTGAAAGCGACGTGGCTTTCACCCAGTTTTTGGTGCCAGATAAACTATCTGGGTTGGCGGCACCAGTTTAACCGTTCAGCAGCCGATCAAATAAAATGCAGACGGCCGTTGCCCGGTAAAGTATCTATCCTTAGAAAACCCGACGTTCACGCAGCCGCGCCGACTTACCGGTACGCTCGCGCAAAAAGTACAGATTTGACTGACGAACAACGGCATGACGATGCACATCAATTTTTTCAATACGGGGAGAGTTGAGCAAAAAGGTACGTTCCACGCCAATGCCATTGGAGGCGATGCGGCGCACCGTAAAGTTGCGATTATTCCCGTCGCGGCGCAGGCGAATAATAGTGCCACGCACAATCTGGGAACGCTCATTCCGCTCACCGACGTTAATACGCACGTGCACTGTTACATCATCGCCAACATGCAGTTCTGGCAAATCCTCTTTTAGTTGATCAAACGCTTTTAATAATAGATCAGACATTGTTCCATCTCCAGCGGCAAAATCCGCGCAATAATTCAAGTTTTAGGCAATGCTTGGGCTGTTTGCACACCCTATAGCATAAAGATAGCCCGCCAAGCGGGCCAGAGAGCAAAATATAACACGACAACCGCTGGTTAGCAAGAAATTTTCACAAATAACGTGCCGAAAATTGGCAACAAAAAAGCCCCAACAAATGGTTGGAGCTTTCTTTAAATCTGGTACGGCCGTTTCTTAGGCGGCTTTCTTCAGCACGGGCAGCCCGTTGCGGCTTTCGGATACCATGTATCCGTCCGGCACTGCGTCCAGGGCGCCGTCTTTAATTTCTTTGGCGAAGAAGTAGATTGTTTGGGTACGGCCGTTTTTCAACGTTGTGTCTTTGCGATGGAGATAGTAGGTGCGATCTTTTGAGTTTGTAAAACTAAATGCCATTTTTTCCTTCCTTATACAAATAGAATTTCTATGCTGAATGGTAAAAAGGGGTCAACATAGATTACTTCATACCTCTGTAACATTGCCACCAGAGGCAGCGGCTGAACATGTTAGAACAAATTTGCGTATTTGGCAAGGATTTGAACCTTAAAAACGGCCTTTTTTCTCCTGTAATCATCAAAATCTAAGGCAATTTCACCGCTTTGACGCCCCATTTGTTGACTGTTATACTTCACCGTTGCCATCCTAAAAGAAAGGACAACTGCAAAAATTTACAATTAACTCAGGAATATTTATGCGTTTATCACAAGCATTTGGCAAAACATTACGAGAAGCCCCGGCAGACGCCGAAATGATCAGCCATCAACTGCTGATCCGAGCTAATTTCGTACGGCCGTTAGGTGCCGGCATCTACACCTACATGCCCTTTGGCTACCGCGTTTTACGCAAAATCTGGAACATTCTGGCTGAAGAGATGGATGCTATCGGGGGCCAGGAAATGTGGATGCCCAACATCCACCCCGCCGCTACTTGGCAAGCCACTGGCCGTTGGGACACCGTAGACGTGCTCATGAAAGTAAAAGCTGGCGGCGGGCGCGAATACGCCCTCTCTGCCACGCATGAAGAGGTGGTCGTTGACCTGGCACTGCGCGAGATTGAAAGCTACCGCGACCTGCCCAAGCTGGTTTACCACATCAGCAAAAAGTTCCGCGATGAACCCCGCGCTCGTGGAGGCCTGATGCGGATGCGTGAATTCATCATGAAGGATGCTTACAGTCTGGACACCAGCGAAGAAGCCCTCGACGACTTTTATCCCAGGATGCTCCAAGCATATTACAACGTTTTTGAACGCGCTGGCACGCCAGCCGTGGCCATTAACGCCGATACAGGCGCAATGGGCGGCAAAACGTCCCACGAATTTGTGGTGCCCCACGAAGGCGGCGAAGACACTTATATCACCTCCGAAGACGGCAGCTACTCGGCCAATGTGGAAGCGGCCGAATTCATCCGTGAAGGTGAAAAACCCGCTGAACTGGCCCCGCTGACCAAGGTAGCCACCCCCAACTGCAAAACCATCGCTCAAGTGGCTGAATTTATTGGCGTGCCAACCAGCCAAACGCTAAAGGCAGTCTTTTATTGGTGGTCGCCAGCGGTGGGTCGTGAGGAAGACGGCCGTTTCATTTTTGGCCTGGTGCGCGGCGATTTAGATGTCAACGAAGTCAAAGTAGTCAACGCGTTGGGCGGCGGCGTCCTGCGCCCCGCCACCGATGAGGAAATTGTCGCTGCTGGCGCAACGCCTGGCTACGCCTCACCCATTGGCCTGGAAATTGCACCTGATTTGCAATCCCCCGGCGTTTACGTGCTGGCCGATCCTTCAATTGAAGCTGGGGGCAACTTTGTGGTGGGGGCCAACGAGGACGAAGCCCATTTTACCGGAGCCAACTACCCCCGCGATCATGCCATCAGCCAAATGGCCGACATTGCCCAGGCAGACACGGGGCACAAAGCGCCCAACGGCAGCCGTCTGGTGGCTCGCCGCTGCATCGAAGCGGGGCACTGCTTTAAGCTAGGCACGCGCTACAGCAAGGCCACCAACGCCACCTACCTGGACGAAAACGGCAAGCCCCAGCTCATCTTCATGGGCTCCTACGGCATCGGCCTGGATCGGCTGATGGCGACCATCGTAGAACTGCATCACGACGATTACGGCATCATCTGGCCCGACAGCGTGGCTCCTTACCAAATTCATCTGCTGCACCTGGGCAAGGGCAACGATGTACGCGAAGCGGCCAACAAACTGTACACCGACCTCACCCGCGCGGGCTACGACGTGCTGTACGACGACCGGGAGGGGAGCGCAGGCGTCAAGTTCAACGACGCGGACTTAATTGGCATCCCCTGGCGCATCGCCGTGGGCGGACGTGGCCTGAAAGAAGGCAAGGTTGAGGTTAAGCGCCGCAGCGAAAAGGATCGGATGGATGTGCCGCTGGATGGGTTATTGGCGTTTTTGCAGGAAAATATTTGAGATTAGGGAGTGGAGACTTGAGGTTGGGACGGCCGTTTTCCTGAGGAAAGCGGTTAGCTTATGCTATAATTAACCTATGCAGAAATTAAAAATGGAGCGTAGAGGTCGGCTTCAAGACTTGGATCGTTCATTCGATTATTTGTTTTGGCAAAGCCAATCGTCCCAAGCTAGATTTGATGCTACTTGGGAATTGATTGTTCACGCTTACAGGGTAAAAGGTCACGATGTTCGTCAACAACGACTTCAGCGATCTGTTGAATCTTTTCAAAACCAACAACGTTAAATACATGGTCATTGGCGGATACGCTGTTGTTCAGTATACCGAACCCCGCTTTACCAAAGATTTAGATCTCTGGATCAGCACCCACCCAGAAAATGCAGACGCTGTCTTCAACGCCTTAAAAGAATTTGGTGCGCCCCTCGAAGGCATGTCCCCTAAAGATTTCTCAGAAGAAGGTTATTTCTACCAAATGGGTGTCCCACCCGTGCGGGTAGATATTTTAATGGGTATCCCTGGCGTTCAGTTTGATGAAGCATGGGAGCGCAGGGTAGAAGTTCAATTCGACGATGTTTCGGTCACAATTATTTCCAGAGAAGACCTCATTCGTGCCAAACGAGCCGCAGGGCGACCACAAGATTTGCTTGATGCTGACTCACTTGAAAAATCTTCTGATCAAGAGTAAATGCTGGTAAACGGCCGTTTTTCATTTCAGGAGCAAAATGCAAAATGCCTAAACAGGTGCTGGCTATTTGTGGCTCAATGCAGTTTATTGATGAAATGGAAGCGGTTGCCGCCGAGCTAATCGCTTCTGGCTGGACAGTTCACACACCCCAGCGAGCAGAAGCTGACTTTCGCTGGGATAGTTTAACGGCGCAAGAGCGTCTTCAGGTTAAAAAAGCATACATTGATGATCATTTGGAGAAGATTCGGCAGGCAACGGCCGTTCTCATTGCCAACTATCCCAAAAACGGTATCAACGGCTACATCGGAGCCAATTCGTTAATGGAAGCTGCCTTTGCCTACGCGCTGGGGCTGCCCGTCTATTTTCTCTTTCCCATCGGCGAACAAAGTTGCCAGTTAGAGGCTGAAAGTATTGCGAGTGGGGTATGGAACGGCCGTATCCCCAAATGAGGTAATCTTTCTTTTTATGACAAAGGAGCGAAGAAACCAAGAAATAAAGGTTTTCTTTGTTCCTTCCGTCTTTCGTGCCTTCATATAAAATTCATGCCCAAAATTAGTCATTTTTCCTGCTATAATACCCGCCAATTCTCACTAAAAACTGAACCAAATTGTGGAGGGCGCGATGATGAGCAGACAACCGTGGCATGCAGTGGCAACCAATCTGGTAGATGTGGCAATGGGACGGCAACCTGCCGATCTTGTGATCAATAACGGCCGTTGGGTCAACGTCCACAGCGGCGAAATCATTCCAAATACAGATGTGGCGATGAAAGACGGCCGTATCGCCTTCGTAGGCGAGGATGCCAGCCACACTGTTGGGGAAGGGACTGAGATTATTGAGGCGAACGGCCGTTACCTCATCCCCGGCCTGTGCGACGCCCACATGCACGTCGAGAGCGGCATGGTTACTGTCACTGAGTTTGCCCGCGCCGTCATCCCTCACGGCACCACCAGCATGTTCATCGACCCCCACGAAATCGCCAACGTTCTCGGTCTGCCCGGTGTCAAGCTGATGCACGACGAAGCCCAAACGCTACCCGTCAACGTTTATGTGCAGATGCCCAGCTGCGTCCCCAGTGCCCCCGGCCTGGAAACGCCCGGCGCATCCATCGGCCCGGCTGAAGTGGCCGAGGCGATGCAGTGGCCCGGCACCATCGGCCTGGGCGAGATGATGAACTTCCCCGGTGTCTTCATGGGCGATGGCAAGATGCACGCCGAGATGGCTGAAACCATGAAGGCGGGCAAGACGATCGGCGGGCATTATGCCTCGCTTGACCTTGGCCTCCCCTTCCACGGCTACGTAGCGGGTGGCCCAGCCGATGACCACGAAGGCACGCGCGTCGAGGATGCCATCGCTCGCGTGCGGCAAGGCATGAAAGCGATGCTGCGCCTCGGCTCCGCCTGGTATGACGTCGCCAGCCAAGTGAAAGCGATCACGGAGCAGGGTCTGGACAACCGCAGCTTCATCCTCTGCACCGACGACAGCCACTCCGGCACGCTCGTCCACGATGGCCACATGAACCGCGTCGTGCGCCACGCCATCGCCCAAGGGCTCAAACCGATCACGGCTATCCAAATGGCCACGCTTAACACTGCCGAACATTTCGGCGTGGAAAAAGATGTCGGTTCGATCACCCCCGGTCGCTATGCCGACATCATTCTTAGCAGCGATTTGGTGAGCCTGCCCATTGAGTTGGTGATTGCCAATGGGGAGGTTTTGGCGGAAGACGGCCGTCTCACTACCGATCTCCCTGCCTACACCTACCCCGACTTTGCCAAAGGCACTGTGAAGCTAGGCAAACAGCTCACCGCCGAATCATTTGATATTCACGCCCCAACAAACCAAAAAAGTGCCAAAGTTCGCACCATTGGGGTCGTGGAAAACCAAGCCCCCACCCGTGCCGAGGAGCGCGTTTTGCCCATCGAAGATGGCTTGGTGCAGCTAGACACCCGCATTGACGTAGCCCAAATTGCCCTCGTCGAGCGGCATCGCGGTACGGGCGGCGTGGTCAACGGCTTTGTCACTGGTTTTGGCTTTGATGCCCGCTGCGCCGTTGCCAGCACCGTCGCCCACGATAGCCACCACATGATTGTGGTGGGAACCAGCAAAAGCAACATGGCGCTGGCCGCCAATCGGCTGGGCGAAATGGGGGGCGGCGTGGTCGTCTTCAAGGATGATGCCGAAATCGCCCTGGTGGAGCTGCCAATTGCTGGGTTGATGTCTAACGAGCGGGCGGAAGTTGTAGCCGAAAAAGCAGCCCGCATGGTGGCAGCCATGGCCGAATGCGGCTGCACGCTCAACAACGCCTACATGCAGCTTAGTCTTCTGGCCCTCGTCGTCATCCCCGACCTACGCATCTCCGATTTGGGGCTGGTGGACGTAAACAAATTTGAGATTGTACCGCTTTTTGTGGGGTGAAAATATACGAAAAACGTCGGATGGTGACTTGGAAAGATTTCAGGAGGGTTTGAATGGCGGACAAAATTCATTGTGACTTACTAGAGATATATGGACCTGATTGGGTAAATATCCAGCCCAGTCAGATCGAGTGTCTTGTTAGAAATATTCATCAAATGGATGAACTTTTAGGAACCGAACCAGAATTGTATGGCTTTGTTGGAACCCAAAGAATAGGTAGCATAATCGGTGGTTACTTTGCTATACAATATGAAGAAGATGAATGGCATTATGATAAGAAAAAACGGCTAGATATTCGCCGCAGTACGCCGTTCGCCAGGCTGTTTTTTATCGTGTTCGCCAACTCAGGAAAATTGCTTTTACAAAACACGAAGTTTGTCAATAATCCTGCTTTGAACATGACTATAGCCTCTCGTTTATTTCGTAATGCACTTGATGCAGTATTGGCTAAATGTAATCTTCGCACGACAATTGATTTATATAATGCTCCAAGCAAATATGAACATAGTGATTTTTTAAATGCATTTAGAGATAGTTCAAGGGTCATAAAATTGCGGGTAACAAACCTAAATGCAGATCACGTACCAACCAATCTAGACTACTACAATCCGCAAAGAGAAAAGAACTCTATAATTCGCGAGAGTCACAAACATGATTACTCTCATTTGAAAAAAGTTGATCTTGAAGCAGATTCAGATGGGGATTTAAGGGAAACCCATTTGGCGAAAGACTTAATTCACGCCAGTCAACCTCAATCAATGACCTATGTTATCGATCTGGAAGAATACATCATGCGCCGAGAAATTACCCATAAATTTGAGTTCTATGTAGACATGAATGCCAAAGTGTTACCAGAACGAGAGTTAGAAGAAATCATAAACAAGTTAAGAAAAGAACAGGCCATATTTTTGGATACACCAACCTCGACCCAAGCAAAAAGTGGTCAAATGAGCTTATTTGAAAGTCAGAAGTTGGAGGGGAAAGAAGGTCAAAGTGACGACTAGAAATTCAAATCAGATTCAAAGCATTTGCCGAAAGCTCCTGAATAATGAATATAGCCCTGTTGCCTTGCAGCTCAGTTCAATAGACGAGTTTCAGAGATTTTATTCAACATTTGTAAACCTAACGAAGAACATTCCAAATGTGGCTTTCGTTAATTTGGAAACTATTGTTAAAGCACAATTCTCAGATATTTCCCCTCAACACTTCGATATTTTGACAGACAAACCTCTGTCAGAAAAAGATTTTTCATTTGCTGAGAAAAAAACTTGGTATGGAGCAAATAGCAATCTTCAAGGTTTTGGACAGTTTTTAGTTTCAGAAATTAGAGAAAATTGGCAAAAAATTGCCCCTATCTTCCTTTTAAGTTTCCTCCTTCTGGCTCTCGCAAACTCTGATACTCTTTATGACATTGTGGCAACTCTTTTGATTCAAAGTGGCACAGTCTTTTTGAGCGTGTTTCTGATTTTTACTGTTTCACAAAGCCATATTTTGCATAGGGATAAATCGCTTTTTCAGTCTGGGATTCTGCAGAAATACTATAGTGATGATCGTAATGTTATATTGATGGGGATTTTGACAATCGCATTAACCTTTTTTAGTCAAATGTTGATTGAAAACATATCCAACTTTACATCATCGACCAATATTGATTGGGTTATTATTTTTGGAAGATTGTTAAAAGGGTTATCTGCAAGTTTAGTAATTTCTCTTCTTTTCAATACATTTTTCATTGTTGCAAATTACTATCTTGACAGAACAAGAGATGTTCTTGAAAGAGATTTAGCCTCAGAATTGCTTCATGAAGATTATCAGCGATTTTCTAAAACAACATGAAAGCTGGCCATATTTAAGTATGAGTTACTTACATCCTCATTCCTTTTAGAAGGCATTTCACTCATTTTGCTGCTGGCCGGAGAACGGCCGTTCTCCGGCATCTTGTAAAAAATCGACCAGAAGAGAACTGCATGATAAATCAATCCATTTTTGACAACAAGAAATTAGTGCAAGAAAAAGTCGCCCAGGCCACCCAAATCCTCAACGAGCTGGATGTGGATTTGTGGCTCACCTTTGTGCGCGAAACCACCCTCTCGCCCGACCCCACGCTGGAACTGATCGCCGATGTGGATGTGACCTGGGAGTCTGCCTTCATCCTCTGCCGGGACGGAGCGCACGTATCCATTGTGGGACGATTTGACCGGGAAAATGTGGAACAGTTGGGCGTTTACCCGCAAATCATCAGCTATGACCAGGGCATCGCCAAACATCTGCGAAGCGTGCTGGCGGAGAAAAATCCGCGCACCATCGCCCTCAACTACTCCGAAAATGACGTGGCCGCCGATGGCCTGAGCCACGGCCTCTTTCTGAGCCTGCAAAGCTATCTGGCCGACACGCTGTATGCCAATCGGTCCATCTCGGCGGAAAAGCTCATCGCTGCGCTGCGGGGGCGGAAAAGTCCTGAGGAGATTGCGCGGATAAGAACGGCCGTCCTCACCACAGAAGCCCTCTTTGATGAAGTAGAACAGTTTGCCAAACCGGGCATGACCCAGCGCCAAATTGCTGAATTTGTACGCGGCCGTATTGACGAGATGGGTCTGGGCTATGCCTGGCCCAAGCCATTCAACCCCATCGTCACCTGCGGACCAGACTCGCCCGTGGGCCACGCCGCCGCCGGGGATGTGGTGCTAGAAAAAGGACACACGCTGCACCTTGATTTGGGCATCAAGCAAAATGATTATTGCTCCGACATTCAGCGGATGTGGTACGTGCTGGACGATGGCGAAACAGAAGCCCCGGCCGACGTGCAGCGTGCCTTCAACGTGGTGTACGGGGCCATCAAGGCGGGCGAATCTATGCTCACTCCCGGCACCCCCGGCTGGCAGGTAGATGAAGCCGCCCGCGACTTCATCGTGGACAATGGCTACCCAGAATATATGCACGCCTTTGGCCACCTGCTGGGCCGCGTAGCCCACGATGGGGCCACTGTGTTGGGGCCACGCTGGGAGCGGTACGCAGGCATCTGCGAACTGCCGGTGGAGGTAGGCAACATCTTCACGCTGGAACTACACGTCAAGGTTCCCAACCGAGGCATTATGAGCCTGGAGGAGGACGTCTTGGTTACTGAATACGGTGTCGAGTACCTCAGCAATGCCCAAACTGCCCTGAGGTACATCAAAAGCTAAAATTGTGTCTTCTTTCGATACTATTTTTCTCTTGGAAAATCCAATTGTTTGGATATGTGTAGGTAGCTTTTTTCTGCTTGGATTACTCAGTTCTATTGCTTGGTTTTGGCAGGTCACCTTAAGCAGACTTGGTCTAAGAAAGCATAAGGATGATCCTACTGCATTGATTAGGGAAGAAGTTGCAATACAAACTGGATTGGAAAGAAAAACTTCTTTCCGGTATCCAGACCCTTTGGCTGTTTGGGGCTATCACAGAAACCGATTAGTCGGAATTTATACAGCTTATAAGAGGTTTGGCAAAAAGATTATAATGTACGAAATTGAAGTTAACAATCCAAATCAGATAAAAATATTATTTCGTTCTGGTTTGATTACATCTGCATTTGCCAAATCATCAAGCCGGGATGATTCTCAGATAGAGGATGAAGAATTTGCCTTTTTTGACCACTTCAAGATAAGTGGCAAATCTGCTCGCCTAGCGCCTCTTTTTGTAGAAAATGAACATATCAGGAATGGCCTTATCCAGTTAACCAAACGCACCGGAGGAATAAAGCTTTCTATTTGCAGAAACCGAATCGTGTGCCATGAGACAGGCTTTCGATCGATGTCAAGAGTAGCTGATGAAGTAACCATTGCCTGTTTGATTTTTGAGATTCTCACAGAAATGGCAAGCCTTGTTGATTCATTTCTACCTGAAACAATCTAATGGCTGTTTGGACTTCTGATGATACTGCTGTTATTCGCTACATTGCGCGCTCTGATGGGAGCGTGGCTATGGCTATTCCGGCCATTGTCATTCGTGATGACGATTTGCTAGCCACCTACGTACCTGCGGGAACCCGGTTTATGGACAATTGGGTGGTGACAGAGGATGAGCGGGTAACGGCCGTTTCCACCATAAAACCGTCAGCACGCCGCCAACATCAAGAACGAATTTGGCATACAAACACAATCCGGCTTTATTTGCCAGGCAAAGCGTTCTCCGTCTGGCTCTTTTTTGCAGAGAATGGGCAACTTTCTGCCTGGTATGGCAACCTGGAAGCCCCGTTCGTGCGGACGCCTTTGGGAATTGATACACGCGATCACGGACTAGATGTAGTGGCCAGCCCTGACGGTTCTTGGCGCTGGAAAGATGAAGCGGAGTTTGCCTGGCGTTTGGAACTTGGGATTGATTCAGTGGCGCATCAAACGGCCGTGCGTGCCGCTAGTGAAGAATTTATTCATCGTTTACAAAATCGATCCTTTCCATTCGATCAGGGCTGGGAAAGTTGGCAACCCCCAGACGAGTGGCAGCCGCGCCAACTTCCTCTGAATTGGGCTGCCGATTTTGGCACTGATGCCACCCTCTCCTAGCACCCAGTGCCTGCACTTACTCGTGCCGTAATGCCGCCACCGGGTCTAACCGAGCAGCGCGGGCGGCAGGATATAAACCGGCCACAATGCCGATAAAGGTGGCAAAGGCCATCGCGCCGACGGCTAACCACCACGGCACGACAGAAAGCTGACCAATCCCCGTAATTCCCTCAGCAATAAGAAAACGGTGACCAATCCAATCCACCAATCGCCCCAGCAGCGTGCCAAAAATGAGGCCAAAGAAGCCCCCCAGCAGCCCTAGCATAGCCGCTTCCACGGTAAACAAGGCGCGAATTTCTCGCGCCGACGCACCCAACGCCTTCAGCACGCCAATCTCGCGGGTGCGTTCATAGATGGCCATCATCATCGTGTTGGCAACACCGAGGGCGGCGACCAGCAGCGCCAACCCGCCGACAGAACCCAGCAGTGCCTGCATCAGCCCCAACACCTGGTTGGCCACATTCAGGATTGCTTCCAATGATTGCGTTTCCAGGTCTAGCTCTTCGATTTGGGAGGATACGGCCGTAATCGCCCCCAAATCCGTCGTCTGCACAATCAAGCCATCATACCCGTCCGTCTGCAAAATATCTGGCTCGTTGAACCACCAGGCCAGAATGGCTTCCCGCTCTGCCAAACCTAGCTCAATGATGCTGCCGCCAAAGCCGTCGCGCACACCGACGATCTGGCTAGGGAACGATTCCGTTTCGCCACGCGGCAGTTGCACTGTCAACAAAATTTCCTCGCCAATTAGGTTGTCGTATGATTCGCCCTCTGCCAACAGCGAATCGGCCAGGCCATTCACCAGCACCGTTCCCTCAGAAACGCGAGTATCCAAAAAAGAGCCAGCCAGTGGTTCTGGCTCGGTACCAAAGCTGAACTCTGGCTCATTGCCATCGGTCACACGAATGGGCAGGGAAGTGTCGCCGTAAGTCAGGGCAATATCAATGCTGAAAGGCAGCCTTAGCTCTGGCGTCACGCTGACAACATCGGGGATTTGCTCAATTTGCGCCACCATTTCCGGCGTGATGGGCGTTTGTGGTTCTGGTTCGGCAAAGGGATCGAAGGCGTCTGGCTCGTCGTAGATGGGGCGGACAAAGAGGTTTTCCAGGCCAATGCTCTCAAAATTGCGCTGCACTTCGCGCTGGACACCTACGCCAAAAGAGACCATTGCCACCAACGTGACAATGCCAATGAGGACGCCGCCAGCGGTAAGGACGTTACGCACCGGGCGGCGACGCAAATTGCTCAACGCCTGGCGAATGATGTCGCTCATTTGCAACCCGCCGGATTTTACCCCCTCCCTAGCCCTCCCCCTGACAGGGGGAGGGGACATTGGCTCCCTCTCCCTTAATGGAGAGGGCTGGGGTGAGGGTGGGTTGTCCGCCTTAACTTCCTCAACAATGTCGCCGTCGCGGAGCTTGACGATGCGGTCGGCGTAGGCAGCCACGTCTTCATCGTGGGTAACGACGATGAGGGTGATGCCCTGCTCGCGGTTGAGTTCTTGTAGCAGCGCCATCACTTCTTCACCCGTTTTGGTGTCGAGGTTGCCCGTCGGTTCATCGGCGAGGATGAGGCTGGGGTTGTGGATGAGGGCGCGGGCTACGGCCGTTCGCTGTTGTTCGCCTCCCGAAAGTTCAGTTGGATAATGGCTCAGACGATGCCCCAAACCAACCTTTTCCAGCAAATTTTTGGCGCGTGCTTCCCGCTCGGCCACGCCAACGCCAGAAAGCATCAGGGGGATAGCCACATTCTCCAGGGCGGTAAGGCGGGGCAGCAGGTTGAAGCTCTGGAAGATAAAGCCAATGCGCTGGCGGCGGTGCAGCGTGCGATCCGCTTCGGTGGCACTGTGCAAAGCCGTGCCGTTGAGCCACAGTTCGCCCGCCGTGGCGCGGTCTAGCCCGCCCAGCAGGTTCAGCAAGGTAGATTTACCCGACCCGGAGGGGCCAACAAGCGCTACAAATTCGCCCGGTTCAATTGAAAGATCAACGCCGCGCAGTGCTTGCACATCCATGCCGCCGCGCTCAAAGTGGCGGGTGAGGTTTGTTAGTTTGATTGGGTCTGTCATGGGGATCGGTTATCGGTAATCAGTAATCGGTCTGGCAGCAACCAAACTGATTACCGATTACCGTTTACGGATTACTGTAAGGACTCTGCGATGGCTAACGCTTCTTCCCCTGTCAGATCGCCGCCAATCCAGTATTGGATGTCGCCTTCGGACCAGTTGAGCAGCGTGCGGCCGTTTGCCGCATCGGTGTACAGCGTTCCGGTGACGCCGCGTACGGTGACACTTTCGCCGCCTTCATCGGGGGTTAGGTTTACGTCGGTGCGACCTTGGGCAATGGTGAAGGAACGGCCGTTTGGCAAACCATATCGCTCTACAATAGCCCCACCCACATTGGTGGTTTCGCGCAGCGTGGCTTCGTTTGGCAAGCTGGTGGGAGCCAGCAGGTCAAAATCTGGTTCAACGGCAGCAGCCTCTTCAAGCTCATCGTAATCTGGCAATTCCAGATCGGCCGCATCAATTACCGTTGCGCCTTCAGGAATGGTGAAGGTGAAAACAGCGTCGTCAATGCCTTGGTTGATTTCCAGGAAGGTGGCGCGAGCCACGCCGGAACCAAGCGCCCCGCCAACATACTCGATGCCCACAGGCGCACTGTCGCCGTCGCGCAGCCAGACGTTGAGCAGCCCACCCGCCGCCCGCACCTCTTCAGGCATTTGCTCCGGGATGGGGATGAGGCGAACGGTGTTGACATCCGTGTTGCCAATTACGTCAGAGCCTGCCCGCTCGGCGGTGAAATATTCCAGCAGCTTGGCAACGGCTTCTTCCGGGGTTTCAGGGATGTCGGCTTCATCAAATTCGCTTTCATACTCGTCCAGGTCGTGATCAAACTCATGGCCCGCAAATTCCTCCGCGCCAGCCATCTCTTCGGCAAGTCGAGCATACATTTCTTCAAACTGGCCTGTCAGCACCACGTTTTCGGTGGGGTTCCACAGCCAAAACTGCGTGCCGTCGCTCACGGCAATGGTGCCAATTAGCTCTGCTTCGTTGGCCGTTAGCACCTCAACACGGAAGGCAGGTTCGCCGTTGGGGCCAGCGTTCAGGCGACCCCACGCTTCTACCGTGCCGCTCATCGCCTGCTCTGGTATATCTACCGACAGTTCTACAATGGCATGGCCATCGGTGATGGTTTGGCTGGTTTCTAGTGACTGCACCAGCAAATCTTCGGCTGTAGGAATGACAAACGCGCCAATGGCAACGGCCGTAACTGCCAGCACCACCAGAGCCAGTAAAATACTCAACAATCGTCTACGTTTTTGCATAAGGTTAACTCCCGAATAAGGTCATGGTTTTTGCTTAATCATCACACTAAACACCATGATTGCTTTGATTGTGACATGGAATACGGCCGTTGTGACTCTGGTTACGGCCGTTCTCATCCACCACTCAGAAAAATCTACAGATTGACTAACTGTATGATGGTTGCCTTTGCTTAATGCCTGCGCCACAATTGCGGCAACATTACTTGGGAGAATTTCAATATGGACGTTTTAGACAGTATTAACCAACATCGCTCCATCCGTGCCTACAAACCAGACCCAGTGCCTGACGACCTGCTCAACGAAATTCTAGCCGCTGGCATTCGCGCCTCGTCATCGGGCAATATGCAAACGTACTCGATTATTGTTACCCGTGACCGAGCCTTGCGGGAACGATTGTACAAGCCGCACATGGAGCAAAATATGGTACTGGATGCGCCCGTCCTGCTCACCTTTTGCGCCGATTTTCATCGGATGCGTCGCTGGCTCAAGCTGAACGATGCCCCCGACAACTTTGACAACTTCATGAGCTTCATGATTGCCACCATTGATGCTGTGCTGGTGTCGCAAAATGTGGCGCTGGCGGCCGAGGCGCGGGGCTTGGGCATTTGCTATATGGGCAGTACATTGGCGAACTGTGACCAAATTGGCGAGATTCTGCAGGTGCCGCCCAACGTGGTGCCCGTGGCGGGCTTCTCGCTGGGTTATCCGGCGGAAGACCCAGCCCCGCGTGACCGTCTGCCGCTGGACGGGCTGGTTCATCGGGAAACGTATCGCGCCGACAACGATGCAGACATTGCCCGAATTTATGCCGAACGGAACGTCAAAGGGTGGGAACGGTACATGACTTTTCCGCGCTTGCGCCAACTGGTGGAAGAATCGGGCGTAGAAAATTTGGCACAGATTTATACGGCCGTTAAATACACAAAAGCGTCGCACCAGGAATTTTCGCAGCGAGTGTTAGACTACCTGCAAACCCAATCGTTTATGAACAACGGGTGACTTAATTTTTTCGGACACGGATGGAACGAACAAGGCGGATTTTTTTGTGCAAGAAGAAGAATTAGCTATTTGGCAGGAAATTGAAAAAACGGCCGTGTCTGCCGGACTCGATCCCACAAAATTCACAGACACCCACCGTGAAATCGTCGCCCAGATTGTCACTTTTTTGCAGACGCCACAAGCACCACCACCTGAACAGAAGCCAGCTAGCTGGGTCAAATGGTTGCCGCTGGGCAAAAATGGGAATGGAAAACGGCCGTCTGCACCACCGCCGACGCCCCTTATCATTTGTGGCGAACCGGGCACGGGCAAAACCACCTTCCTCAACGTGCTAGACGTGGTGCTGCGCCAGGTCTTCGAGCTACCAGACAACATTCAGCCGGTAATGAACAAGGGGAAGCATGAATATTTTGTGACCAAGCGACTGCTAAACGGCCGTCCCATCAGCCTGCTCTCTGTAAAAAAGTGGGATGATTTGCTCCATTTTTATACCTGGAGCCGCGAGACGCACGGGCTGGTTGAGGCAGACCGCACCCGGTTTGTGCAGGAAACCTTGCTGCCCATGCGAATCATTTTTGCCGATGAGGTGGAGATGACTGGCTACTCGCCGACGCTGCCCATTTTGGCGCAGCATGGCTTATTGGTGATCGGCACATCGAACCAAAGCCGCTTTGCCCAGCTTGAGGAGCGGCAAGTGCCACCCTACATCTACACGTTTGCGGGCATTGATTTGCGGGCGGGCAGCCCTGCCGATGCAGTGGTGCAGCCAGATGACCCGGCCTGGATCATTTTTGACCAGCTACAGGCGTCGCCCGTTGCCCAGTATGAGCAGCTTGCGTACCAAATGCAGAAAATGGGGGATGTGCTGTTTGTTCGGCTGGATTTTGATACGGCCGTTCGCGCCCCGCTGCTAGAAAATGAGTGGGCTAACTTTTTACAAACGTTGCCCCGCCAACCAGACATGCCGCTCATCTTCTTGCTAGATGATTTTTCGCTACAGAGTTTACGTACCGATTACAACGCCATCATCCGCTTTGTGTCGCTGTTTGATCTGATTGAGCAGCAGGGGATTGGCGTACTGGTACGCAACCGGGTTAATCAGGCAGAGCTATCCCGCGAGGCACTCAGCCATATGAAGGTTACGATCCATGCGGCGCGTAGCGTACCCGAGGCGATTAAGGTGAAAACGGCCGTTGGCATTGATCGCGCCACCTCTCGCATCGGCCAAGCAGGGCATAAAGCGCATCAATATTTGCCTACTTAAGAATAGAGAAATGTTCCTCAAAGTATTGCGTATTTCATAAAGTGACAAAACCACAACCACAATCTCACGCAAAGGCGCAAAGGCGCAAAGGCGCAAAGACGCGAAGAAAGAAACTTTGTACCTTTGCGTCTTTGCGTGATCGATCTTTCTACTCTTTTAGAGCCGCCCAATCCGACGGCACATTGCCCCACACAATTTGCTTCGCGCCTACAAATTTGGCTAAAGAGGTAATGGCTCGGCCAATTTCGCGTACCGTCTTTTTGAATTTTGGCGCATTTGGTTCTGCATAGACATTGTGGATGTGCAGCGTGTTACTTTTGCGATCCATTTTGGGGTCAATACGGCCGATGAGCTTGTCGCCGTAGAGGATGGGCAGGACGTAGTAGCCATACTCCCGTTTGGCGGCTGGCACGTAAATCTCAATGCGAAAGTAAAAGTCCCACAGCGCTTCGGTGCGGTCGCGGTCACAGATGAGGTTGTCGAAAGGGGAAAGCAGGGTGGTGCGGGGTTGCCAATCGCCATTTTGAATTTGGCGCAGCAGGGGAAGGTCTTCGGCGTGGAGGTAGTAGTCGTCAGAGAGGCCATCCACGGTTGCCGGGATCAAGATTTCTTCTTGGACGAGCTGTTTGAGTACGGCCGTTAATCCCGGATACATTCCTCGCGTGTAATGCACTTTAATTTGCTTGGCCGTGGCTGCACCCAGTGCCCGGATTGCCTTTTGGGCGGCAAAGCGGCACGTCTGTTCGTCTGTCCACATCTCTTGCGGTGTTCCCGCTGGTAGCCATTCTGGCAGCAAGCCCCACCGCCGCTGGTTGCCCACCCGCTCGGTCACCGTGATTGCCCCGTTTGTCCACAAATAGTCGAGGATGAAGCCCACGAAACGGCCGCTTGACCAGTTCGACTCGTAGCGCAAATCGTCCCCAGTTTCTATGTCCCGCGAAAACAGAGGTCCTTCCTGCTGTAGTCTGTTGAGAATGTGGTCTTTAAGTTCAATGAGTCCCGCATGTTTATCGAACCATTTTTGGTATTTCGCCGCGCGGCGCGGGCTTTCCCGTCGTTGGCGCATTCCCCAGCTAAACAGTGGGTACTCTTCCGTGAGAACCATTGAAGCAGCGTGTGCCCAATACTCAAACAGGGCTTTCTCTTCCCAGCGTAGCCGCTCTAGCTCAGCCTCGTCAAAGTTGCCCAGGCGGCTCCACAGCACCAGCAGATGGGTGCGCTCCACGGCGCGAATGGGGTCTAGCTGCACGCAGCCCAAATCACGGATCACGTCTAGCTTAGCGGGTGGCTTTTGCTTGGTGAGGTGTTGGCGCGTGATGGCCAATCGGCGCAAATCTTGGCGGGTGAGGGTGAGTTGGGTAGTCATTGGTTTCTCCTGATTTTCACCGCGAAGAACGCGGAGGACGCTGAGAAAAAAGAGTAGTGGATTATACGCGGCGAAGTGTTTTGGAACAAACGTTCGTAGGGAAAAGCGAAGCACGAATCATCACGAATCGGACGAATTTCACAAATATTTTGAATATTCATTCGAGACATTGGTCTATTCGTGCCATTCGTGTTTGAAAAATGGAACCGATTGGCGCAAACGGTGTATTGTAGGTAGATGGCACGTTCTGGAACGAGTGAAATCGCCACCACAGAGGCAAATTTGATTCGGCAAGCTCAGCAAGGGGAGACGGCCGCTTGGGAAACGTTGGTACGCCAACACCAAGAGGCTGTGTTCCGGCTGGCCTATTTGCTGCTGCGTGATGCCCATGAGGCGGAAGATGTGGCGCAGGAAGCATTTGTGCGGGCGTTTGTGGCACTGGATAAGTTTGATGGAGAACGGCCGTTCAAACCGTGGCTGCTGCAAATTACTCGGAATCTGGCCAAAAACAGGCTCCGTAGCCTCTCCCGCTACTGGGCAATGATAAAGCAGTATTGGCAGCAGGAACCTGTCCCTGAGCCAGATTCAATGACTCAGGATGAATCGGTTCAGCTTTGGCAGGCAGTGCAGCGGCTGCGCCCCAACGCGCAGGAAGTGATTTACCTGCGCTACTTTTTAGAGATGTCTGAACAGGAAACGGCCGTTGCGCTCAACATCCCCGCCGGAACCGTGAAATCGCGCCTGCACCGGGCGTTAAAGCAGTTGAAGGTTGTGATTGAGGCGGATTTTGTGGAGTTGAGAGAGGTAATTGGGTAATTGATGGACGGGATAAATAGTTCTTACGAAAAGCAGATTGCGGAGTGGGCGGCGGGGTTTGATTATCCGCCAACGCCGAACATTGCCGGGAAGATACGGCCGTTGCTCACTGCATCGCCTAAAAAGCCGATTCAGACGACCCGCCGATTGGCTTGGGCATTGGCGTTGCTGCTGCTGGCTGCCAGTTTGCTGGCCGTGCCCAGCGTCCGTGCCGCGCTAGTGCAGATTTTGCGGGCGGGTGGCATCATCATTTTTGTGGGCGAGGAAGCGGCTGTGGATGAGATTCCGCCGCTGCTGAGCGAGCAGCTCCCCGCCTTTACGGAACCGATTGCGCTGGCAGATGCTGTGACACGGTTCCCAAATTTGCAACTGCCCACTGAGCTGCCGCCCCCAGATGATGTGTTGCTGCACGAGGAGCCGGTGTGGGATACGGCCGTTATCTTCCTTTGGCGAGGCGCGGCAGACCCACAACAAATTGGGCTGAGCCTCTACCAAATTCAGGTGCCGGATTATGCCTATAAAGGCAGCGAGATGCTGGAAATGACGGCCGTAAATGGCAACCAGGCATTTTGGCTGGTCGGTTCACATTATTTCCGCTTGCAAGATAGTGCGCTGGCGGCTGGCGCGGTTGAAGAATGGCTGTTTGTGGAAGGCAGCGTACTCATTTGGTGGGAGGATGACGTAACTTACCGCTTAGAGGGAGCAATGTCGCTGGAAGATGCTTTGCGAATCGCTGAATCGTTGGAAGAAATTGAGCAATAAATGGTAGCCGCAGATTCTTTCTGCGTCACCAAAACGCGGAAAGAATCCGCGGCTACATGAAGGAGTATCGTAATGCGTAAGAAATTGGTATTGATGGTTGGATTGGTTTTGCTGATTGGTGTGTTTGCTTGGCCTGGTTTGGCGCGGGCTGGTGGCTGGGCAACGTTGACGCTGTCTGAATTGCCAACAGAGGTGGTGGCGGAACGGCCGTTCACCATTGAGTTTCTACTATTACAACACGGCCAAACGCCGCTGTTTGGTGGGGATCTTTTTACGCAGGTAACGGCCGTTCATACAGTAAGTGGCGAACAAATCACAGTTGAGGCGCAGGCAGCCAAGAATGCGGGTTATTATGAAGCAACGATAACGTTTCCCCGAGCAGGAGAATGGCAGTGGGAGATTGAGGCGTTTACGGCCGTTTACCCCATGCCCTCGCTGATGGTGAATGAGGCGGCTGCGGCTGCGAGTGATATTGTTGGAGGAGAAACATCGGTGGCTTGGCAGCTTGTCGTTGGCTGGACGGCTGCACTGGGTACAGGGCTGCTCTTTGTCTTATGGGCACGACAAAAAAGCCGACCTCGTTTGGTGGTGGCCGTCCTGTTAGGCATTGTTAGTTTGGTTAGTTTTGGGCTGTATTGGCAAATGCCAGCGGCCGTTCAGGCCGAAACTAAGAATGCAATCGTGCCAGCCATCGCGCCGGAAGCAGTGGGCGAAGCGTTGTTTGTGGCCAAAGGGTGCATTCAATGCCACACGAATGAAAACGTAACAATGGCTGACAATATACTCCAAATTGGGCCAGACCTCTCCTTTGTTAAACGGCCGCCCGAATATGTGGCACTCTGGCTGGCCAATCCCGATGACTTAAAAACTGGCACCCTGATGCCAAACCTGCACTTGAGCGAAGCAGAAATTGATACGCTTGTCACCTTTTTACAGCAAGATTGATTTATTGCGTATTTCATAAAGTGGTAAAGTCACAACCAAAATTTCACGCCAAGGCGCAAAGACGCGAAGGAAGAAAAAAAAGTTTGCGCCTTTGCGTGATCGATCTTTTTACGCTCATGACGCACATTTTGCGCTGGTACGGTGTATTGCGTAGCCAGAGTGAGTTGACGGAATATGCAATATGACATACGGAGATGGCGAAAAACTAAGGACGCTACCCAGATGACACAGATAAAAAAAATCTGCGAAATCTGCGTGAATCTGTGGATGCTATAATTCTTCTGGCCAGTCGGCGTGGGGGCGTTGCTTCCGACAAATTTCCAGCAGTTTATCCAGCCTGCCGTGCCGCTCGCAGTAGAGGATGATTTCCTGCGCCAATTCTGATTTGGTGGCGTTGGGCAGCTCGTCTTGGTCAATGCCCAAGTCGGCGCAGAGGATTTTTAGCTCAGATTTGTTGAAGTAGCGCACCATCAGCTCGCGCAGGCGGATGCGGTTTTGCAGCAAGATTTCGGCCTGGCTTTCCTGGAGAACGGCCGTATAAAATTCAGCCACCGCCAGCTTCCGCGTCGAGATATTGTTGCGCTGCTCCATGCCCATTTCGGCCAGGGTGCGCTTATGCCCGTTGGGAATGAAGATGGTGTCCCAGCCAAAAATCTGATGGCCGCGTGACTTGGCGGCAATAGTTCCCTTGAGGGTGCCGGCATAAACGTGAACACGGCCGTCTGGGGCATGGTAGGCAAGTTTGGTAACGGCCGTGGCAGCCCGATCATCAAATGGTTCTAGCATCTTACAAATGCCCGCCGCGCCGACACCATTCATAAACAACCCTGCCACATTGCCCGGTAAATTACCCCAAGCGTGAATAATCAGATTGGTTTGCTCAACCAAAAAGGGTAAATGCGGCAACATTGGCTTAATTGATTCCACTTTGCGCCGAATGAGAATGTCTAAATCGGTTGTGACGACATCCTCAATGTTAAAGCGAAACCAGAACAGGTCAGCAAACTTGCCCAGTAAAAATTGGTAATCGTTAAATTTGTTTTGTGAAGCGGTGACAAAGTAAAGGCGGTCAATGCGATTTTTGGTCATGGGGGTATTGTAAACAGGTTTTGGGGGAATTGGAAGGGGGTGCGAGTGGAGATGGGGGACTAGAGACTAGAGACTAATAATCTCCAATCTCCAGCCTCTTCTTTACGGCAAAGCCAAGGTTGGTTGTCCAGCATTGCTAAGAATAGTTATTGGCTCACCCCCAGCAGCAGGCAGCAGCATGATGTGGCGTTGGGGAAAGTAGGCTTGAAGCTGTTCTTCTGTTAGACTGTCAAATTGGGCAGCCTCAAACAACGGCCGTTCGTTTTCTACCAGCACAAAGATAAGATCGCCAACGGCCGTTTCCTCAACTTGAGCATACGCCTGCACGTCTGCACCAAACAGCAGCCGTTCCTCGCCAGTTCCGTCCGGCTGAATGCGCCACAGAGCTGATTCGTAGTAGGCAAAATACAGTCCCCGGTCATCGTAGGATTCACGCCCCAGCGGATTGCGCTCAGTGTAAAAAAGTGTGCCGCTGGTCTGACCAACAAAGACCAGTTCTGCCTGGGCAGTGGTGGGGATGACGGTGATTTCCGTAGAATCTGGTGTACCAGTGACTAGCAAATTGCTTTCAGGATTGTCGCGCACCCAGGCATTGCCAGTAACCGCATACCAGCGGTCGCCGCTGGCGTTTAGCACCAGGTTGCGAAGCGGTCGCTCGAAGCTGGGCAGTTCCATTCCGCTGGTCATATCAAACCGACCAATCCCGATATTGCTACAGTCCCTGGTATACAGCAGAATGTTTTGGACAGTCCATTCCAACACGCCCATGCGGTAGCCATACGGCGTGCCGCCTTCGTTTTCATACAGCACTTCACTGAGCGAACGTCCGCCGCCGCCACAACCACCGCCAGGCTGTCGCCATGTGCCAGCCAACTGCGGGGTAGCCAGGTTGCCATTTTCGGCTACAGTTACAGTCCATACCTCAAAGAGCCACTCCCCTAGAACGTTGTCGCCTTCTGGCTCGAAATACGTGTCTGTTTCTTTGAAGTAGACAATCGTACGGCCGTCTGGCGACCAGGCTCCAGGGCGAATAAAAGCAATCTCTTCAATGATCTGCACAGTTCCCTGTTTATTGCTCATCCGTAAGCTGCTGGTTTGCCCATCATAGTAAACGTACAGTAGATGTTGCCCATCTGGAACCCATTTTGGATATGCCAAAAAACAGAAACGCTCTTCTGGGCATGGCTCGGTGTGGACGGGTATCGTCTCGCCATTGAGCAAGGTGCGGATGAAAAGCTGGTCGTTTTGCACGTAGGCGATGGCATTGGCGGAAACGGCCGTTAAATTGTCTACCTGTTCTCGCTTTGGGGGTGGTGGCAAGATGGCTTCGGTGGGTATAGCCTGTCCTGAGCTGCTCAACGCCGTTGAGCTTGCCGAAGGAGCCGTTGGCGATGGCAGCGGCGTAAGCGTTGGGAGGTGTTCAGTGGGTAGCGGAACGGCCGTTACTGTTTTAGTCACTGTTGCTGTGGACGATGACTGCTCACGCGTAACGGCCACCGTTATCTGGTTGGTACTTTCTGGCAGGCAGCCAGCCAATCCCGCACAAAGCAAAAAAAGATAAGCAAAAATTTTCAGACGTGACATCAAAAGTAGTCCTCTCTTGACAAACTGTATTCGTCTGAGAAGTATACTTGAGGTAACACACCGTATTTCGACGATGCGACTACGAAGAAGATACAGTTGGTAGGTGATGCGGGGAGCCAAATCTTTACGGCTTACAATTTCCCTGGCAAGCTGTCCCAATCCAGATGCGGCCGTTCTTTTTTTGCTTCTAGAAGTAATTCTGAGAGACGGTCTTCACCAGCTAGCTGCTCAATTAGCGCTTTAATCTTGTTCACCTTGCCCATCGCTGGCAATGAGTCGTAATCAAGCCCAAGATTAAAATAGCAGAACCTTTTGAGTTCATTTTCACTGAAAGAAGCCATTAGAAACTGAATGAGCTTTTGATGATGGGGGGAGTCCAAGTTCTGTTCCATAATCATACCTCGCAATCTTTCCTGAAATTATGTGAATTGTAACTAATGGTTTAGTCGCCAATCGAGGGCGGTGTGGCGCTGGGTGGTTTTGTCGTTTTGCACAGCAATGCGGATGGCTTTGCGGGTGCCGACGAGGATGACCAGCTTTTTGGCGCGGGTAACGGCCGTATACAACAAATTCCGCTGCAACATCAAATAGTGCTGGGTGGCCACCGGGATCACCACGCATGGATACTCTGCGCCCTGGCTTTTGTGTACCGAAATTGCAAACGCATGAACCAGCTCGTCCGCCTCCAAAAAGTCGTACACCACTGGCGCACCGTCAATGCTGACGGTTAGATTTTGCTGGAGTAAATCCATCTCGGTCACGCGGCCAATGTCGCCATTGTAGACGTTTTTGTCATAATTATTCACCGTTTGCATCACCTTGTCGCCGACGCGGAACAGCCGCCCGCCTAGCTTGCGCTCTGTTTTGCGCTTGGCTCCGGGATTGAGTGCCGATTGCAGCAGCAGATTCAAATTGTTCACGCCGACTGCGCCATTGTACATCGGAGCCAGCACCTGAATATCGTCCAGCGGATCGAGTCTAAATTTAAGGGGGATGCGCGTTTTGACCACGTCCACCAGCAATTCAGCCGCTTCGCTAGGGTCTTCCTTTACAAAGATGAAAAAGTCGTTGGCGTCTGGGCTGGTTTGGGGCATTTTGCCTTCGTTTATCAGGTGGGCATTGCTGATGATGAGGGAGTTGGACGCCTGACGAAAGATGGTTTGCAGGCGCACAACGGCCGTTTTCCCCGAATCAATCAAATCCCCCAGTACGTCCCCTGCACCCACGCTGGGCAGCTGATCCACGTCCCCCACCAGCAGCAAATGGCTGTCTGGCGAGACCGCTTTGAGCAAGTTGAAGGTCAGCATCAAATCCAGCATGGAGGCTTCGTCAATAATCACCATGTCGGCATTGAGCGGATTGTTTTCGGAACGGCCGAATCCTTCCCCCGGCTTAAATTCCAACAGGCGATGCACCGTTTTGGCTTCGCGCCCTGTTGCCTCCGCCAGCCGCTTGGCAGCCCGCCCCGTGGGGGAGGCCAGCGCATAAGTTAGCCGATGCCTGTCCAGCAAATCCAACAAAGCGCGCATGGTGGTGGTTTTGCCTGTGCCGGGCCCGCCAGTGAGAATGGTGACTTTGTGGGTAACGGCCGTTTGGATGGCGTGGAGCTGTTGAGGAGCCAGCTTGATTGGCGATTGACGATTTTCGATTGACGACTGGTGGTTGGCTTTTTGATTTTTGAGGATAGCCAGGCGGCTGGTGGGATGGTTGATCAGCCGCTGAATGCGCTGGGTAACGCCGATTTCGGAGTAATAAAACGGTGTCAAATAAACCGCGCGCTCCTCCCGCACTTCTGGTGTTCCCACATTATAAATTGGCTTCTCCTCACCAATTACTGAAAACTGGCCACTGTTTACTGATAACTGTTTACTGATTACTGGATGCCGTAACGTCTCCCGTTTTATAAAGTCGCTCGTTTCCAGATGGTCAATAACGGCCGTAATCTTTTCCGTCTCTAAGCCTAAAATTTCGGCCGCTTCCGGCTCTAGCTCTTCCTGTGGCATGTACACATGGCCATCCTCTGCCATGCGGTTGAGGGTGTAGGCTACCCCAGCCTCGATACGCCCCGGATCGTCGGCGGCTAGACCTAACGCCTGGGCAATTTTATCGGCCGTTTTGAAGCCAATGCCGTACACATCCTGCACCAGCTTGTACGGCGTATTTTGCACAATAGCCAGCGACGTGTCGCCATACTTTTTGTAGATTTTGGTCGCCAAATTTGTAGAAACGCCGTGCGATTGCAAAAAGATCATCACGTCTTTGATGGCACGTTGCTCCTCCCACGCCTTCATAATTTGACCCACGCGCTTTTTGCCGATGCCCAAGACGGTTTGCAACCGCTCTGGCTCATACTCGATTACGTCCAGCGTCTCTTCGCCAAACCGTGCCACGATGCGCTCAGCCATCACCTTGCCCACGCCGCGAATCATGCCAGAGCCGAGATACCGCTTGATGCCCTCGGTGGTGGCGGGTAGCGACTGTTCACAAAATTCTGCCAAAAATTGACGGCCGTGTTTGGCATGATTGCCCCACTTGCCCGTCAGCTTGAGCCATTCACCAGGTTGCACCTCTGGCAAATTGCCCACGACGGTGATCAGCGCGTCTCGTCCACTTGCATAGCGAAACGGCAGCATCCCCCGCGAATCTGGCTTAAGCCGCAGCACGGTGTATCCATTTTCTTCGTTGTAGTAGGTGATGCGCTCAACAGAGCCAGCGATCTGAACTTGCTCGGACATGCCGTTATTGTACCTGTTTTTCAAAACCAACTCACAATTGTCATGCTGAATGGGAGTGAATCATCCTACTGATCAAACAATTGCAAACGACGTGATTTTTGCGGGATAACCTTGGGCGGGATTCTTCGTTTCACTCAAAAAACAATTGAAGGTCGATCTTGTTTGACAAAATTGAAAATATTCTGTACTATTTTGATTAGATAAAACTTGAATCAAAATAAGCGAAATTGGTTTAGTGAATATCAAAGCAAGAGGTTTGCTATGTCTATGAAAGCGTATGAGGAAATATTTACGTCAGATTTGTCTGAAGCGGACAAAATCGCCAAAGGGTTTCACCATATCATCAACTCCATTGTCACCCACAGCCAAAACGAGATTGAACTGCTCAAGGCGATGAACGACCGAGAAAATCTAATCAAAGAACAGATCAAATTGAGCACCATCCAACACGCTAGGGGCATTTTTGACATGGCCTACCAGCGAGCCACGGGCAAAAGGAGCTGGAACAATGAGTAAATCAACAGCCGAATTCAACCTAGAAGAACGCGCTCAACTGTTCAAAGCATTGGGGCATCCGGCGCGGCTGCTCATGCTCAACCTTATCCAGCAAAAGCCGCGCCACGGCGAAGAGTTAGCCGCCATTCTCAACTTGAAGCCCGCTACCGTGTCGCATCATTTGGGCAAATTGGCAGAGGCAGGGCTGCTTACGTCCACCAAAGACCAGTATTACCAAATTTATTCACTGGTGGCGGGTGTGCTTAAAAAGCCGCTGGGCGAAGTGATTCGGCTGCCCCAGCCCAGCCTGAAGGCCGAAGTGCAAACAGATGCCTACAGACAAAAAGTACTCAACACCTTCGTCAAACATGGTCGCGTGGTGCGGCTGCCCGCCCAGCTTAAAAAGCTCCAGGTCATTTTGGAGCTGATTGTGCAGGAGTTTGAGCCAGAGCGGGAATACACCGAAAAAGAGGTCAATTTCACTCTGCTCGACTTTCATGAAGACGTGGCCACGCTGCGTCGTTCGCTCATTGAACACAACCTGATGACCCGCAATCGGGGCATTTACCGTCGGTTATCTGGCTAGCAAAGAAGTTCAACTTTTGCCAAAAGTTGAACTTCTCTACTTGGAAAATCAAAATGTGTTACGAACTTGAACTCACAAAAATTAATCGTCTCAAAATTGCCGACGCTTTTCAGAACGTGCCTCGGGTTGATATGTCGATTCCGTGCGTGGTTGAGGGGCAAATGGGTCAGGCGTTTGTGGATGATTTGGCACAGCCAACCATCCACCACGTGGTAATTGGCCCATTTCACTACTTTGCTGGGTGCAGCGACACGCCTCAAGCGCAAGCGATGATGGCTGAGTTTCCGGCTTACAACTTGCTCATGCCCTCTTCACCTGGCTGGGCGGAATTGGCTCGCCAGCAGTTTGGGGACGCGCTGCGAACCAACAATCGGCATAGCTTTTCATCGGAATCGCTGGCCGCCGACCATTTGAATAAACTGGTGAACGGAAGTTCATTTGAAGGGAAGGTGGTGCGGATTGATACGGCCGTTGCTCATAAACTCAGCACCAAAAACCAGATCCACTTTGGCCTGGCCGACTTTGATTCTGCCGAAGATTTTGCCACACGCGGTTTGGGATTTGTGGCTATGGTGGGGGAACAACCTGTGGGGATTGCCTACTCCTCGCTGGTGTGCAGCCAGGGCATTGAAGTGAGCATTTTTGTAGATGAGGCTCATCGGTGGCAGGGCATCGCCACCTTGGTTGGGGCAAACCTGCTGCTAGCTTGCCTAAACCGCAACCTGCACCCCAACTGGGACGCCGCCAATCCAGAATCTGTCAAGCTGGCTGAAAAACTTGGCTATCGTTCAACTGGTTCCTACAAGGCACATTTTCATACCCAAAAAAGCTGATGTTTAATCTACAGATTTCGCAGATTAAGCAGATAAAATCTTTTCAATCTGCGAAATCTTTGATTATTCTTGTATCGTGCCAAACTCAGTTGGCTGCGGCTTCTGCCTGGGGCGGACTTGAGCAATGATACCTGCGCCCAGGCTAATAAGTAGCAGGACGGGGGCGACGACGAGCCAGCCCAGTAGGGGGACTAATCCACCCGCGAGGAGGATGACGGCCGTTTTCAACCCCACCCTCACCCCAGCACCTTTTGGATACAGTCGTGCCTGCACAATTTGATTGATAGCGGCCAAACCAACGGCCGTCATTGCCATAATTACCATCAAAATGATAAGCGCAATCAGGCCGCCTGCCTCACCACCTTGGGCAAAGATCGTTGCCACCAGCCCAAAAAAGAGGAAGTTCACCAACCCAATGACAAACGAGCGACCCGGGCTGTTTTGAGCCACCTGCTGCGCCCGCGCCACGCGATTGGGCAGCAACGCCGGCAGCAGCACCAGAAGCGCAGCCAGCGTTCCCCAGCTAAACAAAATGAGTATGATGATTTGTAATCCTTCAGCCATGTGAACCTCCGGTTGGACGGTAATGTCGCAGAGCGACCGCTACGCGACCAGTAATCGGTAATCAGTGTGTCCGTAATCAGTAAAATCTCTTAATTCTCTGTGGCCTCTGTGGCTAATCCGTTGTAAACAGCAAACGGTTGCCTGCGAGCCAGACGACCAATGCCAGACCAAGCAGCAGTCCCCACTGCGCGGTGGGCAACTCAATGGTAAATGTTGGTAGCGTGGGCGATTGCCAAACGGCCGTTACCTCCGCCCAAAATTCTGTTAATAACGCCGATGTGGATAGCTGAACCGTGGCCAACCAATCGGTAGCCATAGCACGGCCGTTGTCCAGCCAAGCCAGCAACGATGGCCACACATTCCCCAACAGCAGCAGGGCAATTGCCATCTGACCCAGCAGCAAGCCCCACACCCAGCGCGGCAGTCGCGTAACGGCCGTTTCCTGCCCAACCGCTGCCACCACCCTCGCCGACAAATCAGTGCCGAGCGGCAGTTCCGGCAGGGCGTCCAGGCTGCTAAACAACCCCTCCAACTCTGCCAACTGCGCCCGCGCTCCTGGAGATTGCGCTAAATGGGCTTCAACAGCCTGCCGGGTTTGCTCATCCAGCGTGCCGTCTAAATATTCGTGCAGGTAATCTTCGTTAAACTCGTTCATGGTTATGCACTCTCTTTCATCTTCTCTGCCAACATTTTCCGCGCCCGAAACAGATCGCTTTTCACGCTGCTGAGCGGCCGTTCCATAACCTCAACCATCTCATCATAACTTAGCTCCTGAAAGTGGCGCAGCTCAATGGCGACCCGATAGCGGGGTGGCAAGGCCAAGAGCGCCCGGTGAAGCTGGGTCGCTTGCTCCTCACGCACCAACGTTTGCTCCGGCGACGGGGCGGCCTGCGCCCAATCATCCATGCTCACGGGCTGGTCATTCTGCGACATATCGGCGGCCAAAAGCTGCGTTTTGGCTCTGGCTGATTCCAGCCAGTTTAAGCACAAATTGGTGGTGATGCGCTTGATCCAGGGGGCAAACGGCCGTCCCATCTCAAACCTGTCCAATGCCCGGTACGCTCGCAAAAACGCCTCTTGTGCCGCATCTTCCGCTTCTACTCGCCGCCCCAACAGACGATAGGCTACGTTGAAGACGGCCGTTTGGTAACGACGCACCAGTTCGCCATACGCGGCGGCGCTGGTCTCGTCTCCTAGCCTGGCCTGGTGCAGCAACTGCTGCTCGTCTGTCAGCGTCATGGTTTGCGTCCTACCAAAGTGTACCGGAAAGTGCGCCAAAAGTTGCAAAATGATTTGGTCACAGAGGACACAGAGAAATAAGAGAAAATAATCTGCGAAATCTGTGTAATCTGTGGATGATTTTTCGTCAAACGGCCGTTCCCCGGTACAATTCTGGCATGTTCAATTATTTAAACCCAATGCCTCGCACCTTGCTCATTGCCTTACTTGTTTTGTGGGCAATTTTGCTATTTGGCGGCTTCATCTTTGGCTCCGCCGACCCTAGCCAGCGGATGCCCAAATGGACGCGACTCACTTCCTCTGCCGTGCTGGTGTTGGCGGGCTGGAGCTGGTTCTTCATCACCCGCCAAAACGAAGCCAATAGCTTTGTGCTGTGGCTGGCCATCGGTATGAGCTTTGGCTTTTTAGGCGATCTGTTCATGGCTGGCGTGATGCCCGGTGGACGAAACATACTGGGCGGCATGGCCACCTTTGGCCTCGGCCACGTCGCTTACATTATTGGCATTTGGCGCGTGGGCAGCCAGATTGGGTTAACGGACGGCACGGCTCGCTGGAGTAGCTTAATTGCTTGGTGGGTGATTGGCGCGATTGCCTGGTATTTTGTGGTTTATCGCGGTCAGCAGCCGACGACGCTGCACCGGGCGGCATTGCCGTACGCACTGCTGCTGGCCAGCACCGCTGGCGTAGCAACTGGCTTGGCCATCCAGCAAGGCCAATTCACCTGGCTGGCCGTTGGTGCGGCGCTCTTCCTCATTAGCGACTTGATTATTGCTACCCAACTGTTTAACGACACCAGCTTCTACCTGATTGGGGATGTGATTTGGCTCACGTATGGCCCTGGGCAGATGTTGATTGTGTTTAGTGCGGCAACGGCCGTTGCCCTCTTCGGAAAATAGAACGCTGCTCAACCTGATTCACCTGATTATGGGGATGTCGCCAAGCGACCGCTTCGCGTACAGGAAAATCTGCGTCCCATTTTATTCCCGTAAGAAATTCCCTACACACTGAATCCAACAAATATGCGGGAAAAAGTGACGCGAGTCCGTTTATCTTACTCTAACTTGACGCGCTGAATCACTTTGCTATACTCGCAACTGATTCAGCAATAAGCAAGCTGCACGTTACTCACTCAATTCCCAATTGTGATGCAGTTTGCCCTAACAAAAGTGTGAAAATGATGATTGGACAATATTGCAGGTGTATCGAGCGGGGGCGCTAACCACCGTTTGAGAACCTGAGAAAGTTTCTAAAAGCACTCAATTTGGGTGCAACGACGGTGGTGGCTACCCTCGCGGAACAACAATGAGCATCTTTTTGCTCTCCTTGTTGTCTCGCCAGCGAAATGCTGCGACCGTTTTTTGTTGGGTAGCGTGCCTGCTGCCTCTGTTTAGAAAACAATCTCAGGAACACCTACAATTATGTTGTCAACAATCGAAAATACACGTCTTCACGAATCTGTCCCTACGTCCGCCAATAGCTTAGAAGCCCAAGTTGGGAACACGCCGCTGCTCCGTTTGTGGCATACGGCCGTTGCCCACCAAATCCCAGATACCGTTGCCATTTACGCCAAAGCCGAATGGTTTAACCCTAGCGGTTCTGTCAAAGATCGCGCCGCTCTCAACATCATCCGCACTGCCGAGGAAAATGGGCAACTTCAATCTGGCATGACCCTGCTGGATTCTACCTCTGGCAACATGGGCATTGCCTACGCCATGCTGGGTGCCGCCCGTGGTTACAACGTCAGGCTTACCCTGCCCAGCAACGCCAGTCCAGAGCGTATCGCCATCCTCAAAGCCTATGGCGCAGAACTCATCCTCACCGATCCGCTGGAAGGCTCCGACGGGGCGATTGTGGCGGCGCGAGAGTTAGCCGCTGCTGATCCCACCCTGTTTTACGCCAATCAGTACAACAATTCGGCCAACTGGCAGGCGCACACCAAAAGCACTGCGCCAGAAATTTGGCGGCAAACCGACGGGCAAATCACCCACTTTGTGGCTGGTTTGGGCACGAGCGGCACGTTTACCGGCACAACGCGCCGCCTGAAGCAGTTCAATCCCCACATTCAAACCATCGCCATGCAGCCCGATGAGCCGTTTCATGGTTTAGAGGGGCTGAAACATATGCCCTCGGCACTAAAGCCAGGTATTTATGATGAACAGTTGGCCGATGGGGAAACGGCCGTTCGCACCGAGGACGCTCGAGCTATGGCACATTTCTTGGTGCGTCACGAGGGGTTGTTTGTGGGCATTTCGGCCGCAGCGGCCGTGGTTGCCAGCCTGAACGTGGCTAAAAAGCTAGATAAGGGCGTTGTCGTGACCATCTTGCCAGACAACGGCTTTAAATATTTGAGTGACACATTATGGCAATAGGATGATGGTCGTTTTTGGGCAATCTGCCCATTGACGCTGCACTGTGGCTTTGGTAAGATGGCAACCGCTGTACAAAAAATCATAAATTTGCCAATCTTATCCAGAGAGGTTGAGGGAACGGCCCGATGACACCTCAGCAACCGCGACAGCCCAGGCTGACGAAATGGTGCTAAGTCCGTCAAGTGCAGAAGCAGATACTGCACCTGAAAGATAAGAAGATGGTTCTGAATTGCAGACACCTTCCTTATCTTTCAGGAAGGTGTTTTTTGTTGAAATCTGCCATGAAAAATCAAGAATAGCTTAGATGTTGGTATTGACAAAAGAGATTCACGAAGCGATTAAGGCACACGGGCAGGCATCGTATCCGTTTGAGGGATGCGGGCTGTTGCTGGGGCAGGTAGAACCGGGCAAGAATATGGTTCAGCAGATTCGCCCTATGGAAAATGTGTGGCCCAATGAAGCTGAAAAACCGATTCGCTTCAGCATTGACCCAAATGCGTGGCAACAGGTAGAGCTAGAAGCAATGGTGGCGGGCTTGGATGTGATTGGCATTTTTCACAGCCACCCAGACGATGTGCCAGTGGCCTCCCCGCGCGATTTGGCATGGGCAAGCTGGCCAGGCTACTCTTACCTCATTACCCAGGTGCTGAACAGCCAACCAACCTACAGCCAGTCGTGGCAATTATCTGCTGATCGGTCTGGTTTTATTGAAGAAGAGATTGTTGAAACAGACTAAAATCTGTAACTACGTAATTACAAAACAACAAGGAGAAAAATTTATGCCAACGATTCGTATTCCAACGCCATTACGGCCGTATTCTGGCAACAACGCCTCGGTCACGGTAAGTGGTGACAACGTAAATAGTGCCTTAGATGATCTGACGCAACAGTTCCCAGACCTGCGCCAGCACCTGTTTGAAAACGACGAGCTACGAAGCTTTGTCAACATCTATCTGAACCAGGAGGATGTGCGCTACCTGGATGGGTCGGAGACGGCCGTTGCCGAAAATGACACACTGATGATTATCCCCTCCATAGCCGGAGGATAAGACCCGTAATCGGTAATCAGTATTCGGATTACCGTTCACCGATTACTGGTAACGGTTTACTGGGTGGAGGGCTGGAGAAAAAGATGAGTACTCTGAAAGAACGAAAAGTGGATCACGCCGCGTTGCGGGTAAACCAGGCATTTATTATTGGTTTGAGCATTGGGGCATTTTTGCTGGATGCTGTGTGGTTGGTGGCGTTTGTGGGCATGGTGATGTTGCTTGGAACGGCCGTTCCCACCCTTGCCCTCTTCAAACGCATCTACCAACATATTTTGCGTCCTGCTGGGCTAGTTAAGCCAGATGTGATTGTAGACAATCCCGAACCGCACCGCTTTGCCCAAGGTTTTGGTGGCGTGGTGGTGGCGCTGGCAATTCTGGCTCTGGTAGCTGGGTTACCCGTTCTCGCCTGGGGATTGGTCTGGCTCGTCATTGCCCTGGCAGCCCTGAACTTGTTCTTGGGCTTTTGCGCGGGCTGCTTTGTCTATTATCAGCTCAACAAGCTGGGCTTGCCCGGCTTTCGCGTGAAACCGATTCGGTAAACGGTAATCGGTTATCCGTAATCGGCAAACCGATCACCGATTACGGATTACGAAAATATGATAGAGCGACTAATTATTACAACTATTCTTATCCTGCTGGGCACGTCCGCTTATGCTACGTTTAAGCGACGGCATGTGCGAGTGTTGGGAGATTTGGAAACGGTCGTTTCGTCAAGCTCAACGGCGTTGAGCAGTTCAGCACAGGCTATGTCCCAAACGCCTACCATCCTCTACTTTGCCAGCGATAGCTGTGCCGCTTGCCCTAGCCAAGCACGTTATCTAGAGCAGTTGTTGGGCAAATGGGAGGACGGACTGATGATACAGAAAATTGATGCTGAACTAGAACCAGAAACGGCCGTAAAATATGGCGTCTTCACCTTACCAACAACAATTCTCATAGACCAGCAAGGCGACGTGCGCGAAATCAATTACGGCCTCACGCATACGCAAAAGCTCACGCAGCAAGTCGCTAGCTTGGCCTAGATGGGACGGAGGTGACAATCACTTCCAAAAGTGACTGTTACCTGAAACTTGAAAACCTATGGAGAAACCCTATGAGCAGTAAAACCTTAATTAACCGGGCGGCAGTGGCAGATGTGAACCTGTCGCATGAAGAAGTGCAGCGTTATAGTCGTCACCTGATCATGCCGGAAGTAGGCATGGAGGGGCAGAAAAAGCTCAAAGCCGCTAGTGTACTGCTGATTGGCGCGGGTGGGCTTGGCTCACCATTAGCCATGTATTTGGCGGCGGCAGGCATCGGGCGCATTGGCCTCGTGGATTATGACGTGGTGGATTACACTAACTTGCAACGCCAAATTATTCACGGCACTAAAGATGTAGGGCGACCCAAGCTGCACAGCGCCAAAGACCGTATCCTGGACATTAATCCACACATTCAGGTAGATACCTACGAGGTGCCACTGACCTCTGACAATGCGCTGGAACTGTTTGAGCCATATGATATTATCATTGACGGCACGGACAACTTCCCCACCCGTTATCTCACCAACGATGCCTGTGTGCTGCTGGGCAAGCCCAACGTCTACGGCAGCATCTTCCGCTTTGAGGGGCAAGCGTCTGTTTTTTACGCCAAAGAAGGGCCGTGTTACCGTTGCCTCTTCCCCGAACCGCCGCCCCCCGGACTGGTGCCGAGCTGCGCCGAAGGTGGCGTGCTAGGCATATTACCCGGCACAATTGGCGCAATTCAGGCAACGGAAGCTGTGAAGTTGATTTTGGGAGAAGGGGAGCCGCTAATCGGCCGTTTGCTGCTGTACGATGCCCTCAACATGGAATTTGACCAGGTGAATCTGCGTAAAAACCCTGACTGCCCCGTGTGCAGCGAAAACCCTACGCTCACCAGGCTCATTGATTATGAGCAGTTTTGTGGAATGCCTGCCCATGACCGCAGCCATTTTTCGGCCGTAGAGCAGAGCAATGGCGATAGCGTACCGCAAATGGTTCCAGTGCAGCTAAAAGCACGGCTAGATGCTGGTGATAATTTGTACATTTTGGATGTACGCGAACCGCACGAATGGGACATCTCTAACTTGAGCCATTTAGGGGCAAACCTCATTCCCAAGGGGCAGGTGGTGAATCGGCTAAATGAGCTAGATACGGCGCAGGAAATTGTGGTGCAGTGCCGCTCTGGGGCGCGCAGTGCCGACATCGTGCGTGAGCTGCAAAGGCATGGCTTCAAGAAGCTGTGGAACCTGGATGGTGGTATCAACCGTTGGGCAAAAGAGATAGAGCCACAACTGCCGACTTATTAGTGCCCATTCGCAGAATAATGGCTGTTCCATAGCTTGGAAAGCTTGGAATTGGCGAATGGGCTTAAAGTAATCGTTCGGTACGAAAACTGCTATCTTATTTCCGAACGATTACTTAGATCAAGCGTGGTTCAGAAGTGCAACTTTTTGCAAAGTTGCACTTCTGAATAAATCTGGATTAGGAAATCCACATCTCTGTTATTTCACCATCCCAGCCATCAGCGGTACGGCCGTAGCTGATGGTAAAGCCACCGCCACTCAGGTAAATCATGTCGGAATCGGCACTTACTGCCCAACTGTTGCCCAGAGATACGCGTACCTCTTCTTGGGAAACGGCCGTAAACCCCTGAAACCGCAAGTAAGGAAAATCACCTTCTGCATCAGCTTTGGCTTGAATCTCCTCAGGCGACATTGTTACCAAATCTACGCCATCCAGTTCGGGCAACAACGCCGGATCAATATTTTCTGTGGACAAGACGATTTCTGGCTGATCGGCCAACAGCGCGTAGTCGGGAATTTCTTGCGCTACCAAAGCCCGTTCCAGCGTCAGTCGCAGCAGTTCAGCCACATCCCCGTCCGGCAAATCCAACTCAGAGGTTGGTTCACTGTCCGTACCGGGCAGCGGCTGCACTGAGTTATCCATATCCAGAGTAAACGTGTCGGTCACGCCGTTGACGTTTACTGTGTAAATACCAGCAGGCAAGCCCAGCACGTCTAGCGCAATATTCTCATCAAAACCAACAAGCTGCTGGGTGCAAAGTGCATCGGCAGGCCGCTCGGTGGGGATGGTGACCGTGAACGTATTGCTTTCGCGGCTGGTTTCTATTTCGCCCAGCGTGGTGCAGCCATCGCCCAGGTAGCCCGTGGCGTTTACATGCACCTGCACTGGGAACGACTCCAAAATCACAATGCCGATGGATTCCACAGTTGCTTCCCCTTCAATTATCTTGGTAGGAATGTCTACATCGGGATTTTCATCCGCCATGGGCGTAGGTTCCGTTACGGGATCGTCTGGAACAGTGGGTTCGCCCCCTGCTGGGCTGCAAGCCACTATCAAAACAAGAATTAGTATTGTTAAAATTGTTTTTAGTTTCATCACTGAAACCTCCTTTTATAGTTACAAAGTAAAAGGCCGAGGCTGTCCCGACCTTCATCCCTATAACGTCAAAAGGAGCCATTTTGTTCCGTGTAGGTTTGCCTAGACCATTTTGTTGGTTTTGTGGAATTTCCCCGGAAGAGTTGCATTTCTGAGGAGACTTTACCGACCACCATGAATGAAAACAGAACACGGAGTAGGAAAGAACACTGATTTTATCCCTGTGAGCCGTTCAATTCGTGTCCTATTTCTAAGGAGATAGATTATCGCTCCACAAAACTCACCCGCATCATTTCACCCGTGGTTGTGTCGTAGCGGAAGATGTCGCTGACGGCGTTGGTGTCGTTGGGGACGAGGTTGCTGGCGTCTGAGGCGAAAGTGATGATACGGCCGTCTGCTGAGATACGAGGATGACCACTGCCACCGTTGCCCCACTCGCCGCTTGTGGTCTGGCTGATAAGCTGCAGCTCGCTCGTTTGGGTGTCCAGCAGGTAAATCTGGCCGCAAACAGTCAGAGTGGGCGTGTCGCAGGTGGGGGCGTTGGGCAGCAGGTTTTGGGCGAGTGAAGCGAAGGTGAGGTAACGGCCGTCTGCCGACAGAGCAGGCTGAATGCTGTCCCCGTTGCTATTGACGACCAGACAGGTTTCGCCCGTTTGCCGATCGTGCAGGTAGATGGTGTAGCAGGTGCGGCTGAACCCGCGATAGTCGTCGCACTGGCTCAATTCGTTGCTGGTGAGGCTGGTTCCTAGCGAGGTGAAGGCAATGAAACGGCCGTCTGCCGACAGTGAAATGGTGTAAGACTTGCCCAAACCGGAGGAACGCCCCACCGGAATGCGCTCAATTTGCCCAGTTTGGCGGTCGTAGATGAACAAATCTTCACACGGTTCCGCCCAGTCTCCGTCGGTGCAAAGGTCTGGGTCGTCTGGAGTGATTTGGCCGTCGAAAGAGTAATAGGCGGCGAAACGGCCGTCTGACGACAAGGCCACCGCGTAGATGGGATCATAGGCAGGCTGACCATCGTGCCGAATGCTTAGTAGTTCAATTTGGTTGGTGTTAGGGTCTTAGGCGTAGGCCGTCCAGTCGGGGCGAGCGTTGGGCGTGAGCGCACCCATCGAGGTGAAGGCGATGACGCTGCCATCGGCCGATATGGCGGGCTGGTTGCTGAAGCTACTGCTTTGGGTAGAAACGGGTATGGTGCCTTGCGCGGGTTCAGCCATGCCCTCTAGCACAATTGGTTCGGTAAGTGGCAGGGTAAATTCAAAACAGATGGCTCCACGTTGATGGATGACCTGGCCATGCCATTCCGTAATGTCATTTTCGCCCAAGTGATAACTGTCTTGGTAACGGCCGTCTGCCCCAACTGGATTGGCTAATGCAAATTCGATGGCACTGCTATGGTCGGCAGAACGGCCGTTCAAGAGCACAATCGGTTTATCTTCTGGCAGCAAGCCTTCGGCATCCAACAAAAGGGTACGTCCTTGTTCGGCCATGCTTATGGTGAGGCGCATTCCTGTTGGTAGCGGCGTACATGGGGCTGGCGTAGCGGTGGGTTCGGCCGTAACTACCTCTCTGACTACTTCAACTTCGTGGCCTTCAGGGGTATTGGTAGGAAGAACTTCCGTTGCCACTGGCCCTGGCAAGCTATTAGCTGATCTACACGCGGCTAGCCACAGCATAATCAAACAAAATAAAATGGTTTTACTAAATTTCATAATTTTCCCCTCTGGACACCTCCCAAAGATTTGGGCCAAGATTTCACTTTAGATGAAATCTCCAGGAGGCTGAGACAAATTACTCGATTGAGACGGTTAGGGTGTAGGTGTTGGGTTCTTCTGTGCCGATGGCCCGGATAGTGTAATCCTGCGTGGCGGGCAGTTCGCCTTGCCAGTTGGTGGCGCCAGACATGTTGCCGTTTACCAGCGGAATACCGTCTGCGCCCACAATTGTCAGGATGACATTGGCGTTGGGCGAAGTGATGGCAACCCGCATGGTTTGCCCTGCCTGAGCTGTCAGAATGTAATCATCCGCTTCATAGGCTGCCACATTCCCTTCGATAATGGCCGAGGTGGCTCCCGGTGCAAAGGTGATGCGTTGGGGGATGATGACCTGTAGCGTGTAATTTACGGCCGTTTCTCCACCAATCACCCGAATAACGTAATCGCCTGACTCCGCCAGCTCGCCTTGCCAAAGCGTTGAGGCAACCTGCCCGTACAGGTAATTGCCAGCACCATCCTGCACAGAGACGCGTGTTTGCTCATCTGGCACGGTGAGCGTCACCACCATCTGCTGGCCCGCCAGCGCTGTTAGCACATGAATATCAACACCTTGTGTATCTAGCTGGCCAGTGATGGTTGCAGATGTTTCGCCAGGGCCAAACTGGATGCGGTTGGCGGCGGGCAGTGCGACCTGGCTAAATAGGGGTTCGTTAGGATTTAGCGCGGCTGCCTGCTGCAAATCCGCCTCAATTTGCGGATTGGTAGGATTGTGAAACGTGGCAGCCCAGGCGCGGAAGTAGTAGGCGGCGGCTAAATCGGGCTGCACATTGATGGCGGCGTTGGTTTGTTGCAAAACGTATTCAGCCAACCATTGCTCGTTAAATTCAGCTACCGTGCCTTGAATGAGTGGAGAGGTACTGCTGAAAATTTGTTCATTGGGCGTGCCGCGCATGATATCTAGCGCAGCGGCGTAATCGCCGTAGAAGATGTTGGTGAGCAGCGGGTATGGCGTCCACTCTAATTCATCGCGGTACGCCTGTTCATACAGGCGGATGATTGAGGCGTTCCATTGCAGGGTGGGGGTTTGGGTGGGAACGGCCGTTTCTGCTGCCAGCCGCTCTGCTTCTTCAATTTGGGTCAAGGCATCGAGCCACAGCCCCGCATTGGCAAGCTCGACGGCGCGGTTATTGGGTTGGTAGGCGGGATGATCTTGCAAGTCGGCTGGCAGAGGCTGGAGCGTGTGTTCGGTGAGCTGCTGGGCGGCATCGTCCCAACTGTACACGCCAAAGCCCAGGTAGCGCACGCCACAGGCGTAGCAAAAGACGTAGTAATCGTGGCGCAGGGTGATTAGTTCCAGGTTGCCATCGTCATTCAAATCTTCAAAGGTGCTGACACCGGGGCTGGCGTTGCCCGCTTCTTGCTCGATAAGGAAGTTCGCGCCATCAAAGCGGAGTAGCTGAAACGTGCCACCGTGTGCCCCTATGCCGCCATCCACGGCAAGCCAAAGGTTGTCTGGGGCTAAGTCTACTTGAATAACGCTTTGCTCAAACAGATAGTCTGGGCCGAAGCTACCAATTCCCTGGTCAGTGGATGATTCGTTATTTAGCTCTTGGTAGGCTAGCTCATACCAGCTATCATCTTGCCAGGTGTACAGTGCCACAAAATGGCTGGGAACGGGGTCATAATCGTAGTTGCGGAATCCCTGACTGTACACGACCCATAACGGCCGTTCCCCCTGCGGTACGTTCAACATTAAAACATCCAAGCCTTCAAACGCATAGGTCGGTAATTTTGTCTGGACGAGCTCGCGCAGGCTGTTGCTGTCTGGCGTAGTGGTTGGCTGGGCGGAAACGGCCGTAGGCGCAGGATCACTCGTGGCGGTTGCCGTCGCGGACATTGTGGTTTCTGTGACGACGGATGCCAGGGTGGGTGTGGGAAGCGGTGTGTTGGCAACGGTTGTTGCCGTTGGAATGATGTGTACTGTTTGTGTGCAGGCGGCTAAGGCCAGCCAAAGCATGGAAATCGTGAAAATAGATAAAGATCGTTTCATCTCAAAATCCTCAGAGTTGCATAACGCTTAAAAGGGTATCTTAGCAGGTAGGCGCGTAGGATTCTGGATGGCTGGTAAATGGTTTGGCTACGCTGATGTGAGGGGAGCGTGAACTGTTCAGCTTACAGCTCGAGGATTTTGGCTGCCAGGGAACGGCCGTCTTTCTTGTTTTTCTGCTGGCGGGCATCGTGCCATTTGCTGCGGGCTTCTTCGATATCCCGGTTGAGCGTCATCCAGTTGGGCGTTACCAGCAGCAGCCCTTCGCGGCGCACGCCAAACAGCAGGCGCGGGAACCAAAGCGTGCGCTGATTTTGTAGGGCTTTAGGCCAGCTATTCAGGCCGACAAAGGTGCAGGTTGCCCCAAACATGGGCTTCACCAGGCTGCGCTCCCGCGCTTTTAGCTCTTTCAGGGTGAAATGCTGGCTCATTTGGGTAGAGGTAACGGTGGCGATACGGCCGTAGCTAATCTTCACGTCTCGTAGGGGGGCGCGGAGCAGCAAATAGTTGGGGGCAATAAACAACCCTGCCCGGCGCAGCAGGATGGCGTAGTAGACCCATAGCAAAGCAACCAATCCTACCACCAGCCAGAGTAAGTAGAAGGTAGAGCCGAGGAACGGCCGTACCAAATCCACCACGGCTAAAACAAGCAAAATCAAACCCAGCCAGAGCAGTTTGCCCCGCATCCGTCGGCTTATTTGGTCAAACAGGAGCAATTTGTGCTTTTTCATGAGGGAGAGTTTGCAAGTCTGTAAGTTTGCAGGTTTGCACGTAACAAAGAGGACTTGTTACGTGCCCGCCCGCATACTTGCTTACATTTGGAAAACGCCCCGCTGGTAGGGGACCAATTTATAGGAGAAGTCAGTAACGTATTCTTCTAGCTGGCTGTTGAGGGTGAGCCACATTTCGTTATCCAGCAAATCATCTACCGTTTGGCGGTCACGGCAGACAAAGCCGACGAGGCGATTGGGCGCATCACCGTAAGCAGTGTGCCATACTTCGCTCACCTGAAAGCCCATCATTTGCATGGCAGGGACGTATTGCTGGATGACAAATTGCTGGTACGCTTGCAATTTTCCATCTGATACTTCATAGCTTAGCAACAACTTCAAGCCAGTTGATTTGTCTTCCACAATTCACCTTCCTCATGTTGGCTGGGTAGCCATATTAATGCACTACTCCATATTAGCCAAAGGAATGGTAAAAGTAAATGTACTGCCCTCCCCTAAGATGCTTTCGAAGGTAATTTCGCCGTTTTGGGCCTCGACCATGCGGCGCACGATGGAAAGCCCTAGCCCCCAGCCGGCTTGTTCGCGCACTTCTTTGTCTTCGGCGCGGAAAAATTGGGTAAACAGTTTTTCCTGATTTTCTTCGGAGATGCCCAACCCGTTGTCTTGGATGCTGACGTGGGCGTAACGGCCGTTTGGCCAAGCCCTCAGCACAATTTCCCCACCATCCTGCGTATATTTGTTGGCATTGCTCATCAAATTAGAGACAACCTGAGCCATACGGGTGGAATCTGCAAAAATCAATGGTAAATCATCTTCAATTTCAATGTGCAGCGTTTGTTGGCGGTTTGCAATGCGCTCGCGCAGGCTGTCGGCTACGTCTGCCACCACTTCGCGCAGGTCAAATGGCTGCAAATCGAACTTCATACGGCCGCTTTCAATATGGTTGATGTCCGACAAGTCGCTAATCAGCGAGGTCATCCGGGTGAGGTTGCGGCGAATCACTTCCAGGAACTGCTTTTGCTGGTCACTGAGTGGCCCAGCCAGTCCGGCGTTCATGAGATCGGTATACCCCTTGATGGAGGTCATTGGCACGCGCAGTTCATGCGCTACCAGCGAGATAAATTCACTTTTGGCTTTGTTAGCGTCCTGGATCGCCTCATACAGCTTGGCATTTTTAATGGCTACGGCCGCTCGATCAGACAATCGCTCTACAAAGGCAATGTCTTCCCGATTGATTTCGATGTTTTGCTGCGTTTCCAGAGTGATCAGCCCGGTGATGATGCCATCTTGCTGAATGGGAACGGCCAACTGCATACTGGCGGGGGTGCCATCTACAGACTCTTCTTCAGAAACGTCGTTGGTGAGGATAGAACGGCCGTCTGCCATGATTTTTTGCACGATTGGATGGTCAAGCGAAACCAACCGGCTTTCGCTATGCTCCTCCTCGCCCCGGAAAACCATTAACCGTAAAATGCGAATCGGTGAACCGTCCAACATGCCAGTGTCCTCATTCTCTATATCTTCAAACAGACCAATCGAGCCACCTGCTGCGTTAGTAAGGGCAATGGCCCAATTGAGCGACAGGCTGAGAACCTGGTTTAGCTCCAACGATCGGTTTAGCTGCTGGTCAATCCGCTGAAAGAGCGAGAGCTCCTCCACGCGCCGCGCCAAAGCCTGGTCGGTTTGGGTAAAGAGGCGAGCATTTTCGATGGCGATAGCCGCCTGGTTCGCAAACGTGACCAGCAGACCCAGGTCGTCCTTCTCAAAAACACCGCTGAAAAGGCGGTTGTCTACGTAAACAGCCCCCAGCGTGTGCCCGCGCACCTGTAGTGGTGCACACATGATGGAGCGCAGTTGGTAGCCAATCACGCTTTCGCGACCAGAGAAGCGATCATCTTCCTGAGCGTTGCTAGACAAGATGCCTTCGCCCGTGTTAATGGCCCGCTCAATAACGGTACGGCTAATATTGGTAGCATCGGCTTCAATGGTTTCCTGATCGAAGTTACGAGCCGCACGGGTTTGTAAATCGCCGTTTTCTGAGTCGTACAGCATTAAAAAGCCGCGTTCCGCCCCGGTTAGCTGGATGATAGAATCCATTACTTGGTTAAGCACTTCCCCTAAATCGAGCGATTTGCCTAACTGAGAACTCACTTCGTAAAGGGCGGCAAGTCGGGCTTCGTGTCTTTCAATAAGTTGATTGGACATGGTTTTTTCCTGAAAATTTAGGATTTACACAAACCAAATTGCGTAAGCCCTGAAATTCTTAACTGCTTTCATCCTTGTAGGCCGCAACGGTGTGCATCAATTTGATTTAGCAAGAAGAACTGACATTGTTCATCACAACGCAGAGCCAACGGAGTTCATTGTAATCAATTCTGGGGAGCTGCTACGCATAAATTGCGTGAAAAAGTGGGGTCACTGTTGTTGGAGATTCTCAGGATTTTTCGCGTTAGACTGCTTGCACGAATTGGATACTAAACCCTGAGGGTCTGGATAGTGCAGGGTGGTTTTACGGCCGTATTCCAAATAAACTGTCGCCAATAAAAACGAGAAAACAATGTAGCAGAACCAGACAAGGTAGCGCAAACTGCTACCACTCCGTCATCTTCCAAATCCCGGGTTCCCAATTGTTAAGGGTTGTGATTGTCAAACCGAGATGTTGGGAGGAGACGGCCGTTTCATAACTCCACTCCAAATAAGCCCGCGCAGCCTCGTGCCGGTTTTGGTTTCTGGCAATGAGCCCTTGAATGTTTAAAGCGCGAGCCAGTGTAAAAGGGTCTTCTTTTTGGATAAGGGCAAGGCTTTCATTAATTTGCTCAATCGCTTGGTCAAGGTCGCTGTTCTTAAATGTTTTATGCCTCCTAACTTCTTTCAACCTTTAGGGTACTCTTATGTCTCTTGGTGCAACTGCTTAATTTCCTCAATGGTCGTTACCCCAAGTTGTGCCATGTTTGTCTTTAGGTCTGCCAGCAGAATTTCGGCCACATGTGCGCCACCTTGCTCTCCAAATGCCGCCACGCCAAACATAAACGCCCGCCCCAACAGCACAAAGTCTGCCCCCAATGCCAGGGCGCGAATCACATCAAGACCAGAGCGCATACCGCTGTCGAAGACAATCGCTGCCCGACCGGCCACCTGCTGCATAATGCCAGGAAGCGCATCAATCGCGGCGGGTGCGCCATCGAACTGTCGGCCCCCGTGATTTGACACGCCAATCCCGTCAATGCCCATTCCTATTGCCTTCTCCGTATCATTAGGATGGAGCAACCCTTTAAGAACAATCGGCCCATTCCACAAATCACGCACGCGCTGCAAGTATGCCCAGGATAGCGTGCCGCCAAACCGTTCGCCAACAAATTGTGACGCATTGGTCAGTGATGCGCTATTGAGAGTCCCTTCGCTATTTACGTACTTTTCGACCATGCGAAGCCGAGGCAAACCATGACGCAGCGTGGCAATCGCCCACGCTGGACGACGCACGGCCTGCCACACAAAGCGTGGCGTAATGCGCGGCGGCAATCGCAGTCCGGCGCGTGAAGCGCGTTCGCGGCGGCTGGCGGCTGGCACATCGGCTGTCACCACCAGTGTATGAAACCCACTGTCGCGCGCCCGCTTGAGGAGATCATCACAAATCGCTTCATCACGCGGCGGATACAGCTGGAACCAGCCCATATTGCCGACGACCGTGCCAATCGTTTCGGGCGTTTGCGTAGCGGCCGTGCTGAGGCAGTAGGGAAAGCTGTAATGCGCCGCTGCCTTTGCCAAGATAATTTCAGCATTCGGCCACATTAGCCCTGTCAAGCCGATGGGCGCGACACCGAAAGGGAAAGCGTAGGTTCGGCCAAAAAGCTTTGTCTCTGTATTTTGCGTCTGCTCCCCCTTGAGAAATTGTGGTAATAGCGTTACGTTGTCAAGCCCTGTGCGATTGCGCGAGACAGCGACATCATCCCCTGTACCCATGTCGAGATACTCCCACGCAACGAGCGGCAGTCTGCGTTTGGCTCGCTTTCTCAGGTCGCTAATAGCTGGATATTTGGCGAGTTGGTCGGGTAATATTGTTGACATAATCCTACTTTACAGGTAATAGATCACTATCATTTTCATAATGCGCCATCTTGTATTAGGATGGGCGTACCCATATATATTGGCTCATCTATGAAATGTGTGCAAAGACCTCCGTTTAGTACAACTCGGCGCAGTAGGTTTTGATGGTCATAAATCTTTTGATCCGTCTATAAGGTGATGATATGATACTGACAAGCGATGGCGAAACTCTCCCAAACCCAATTTCTCAAAACACTCCCCGAACTGGTTATAACTCGCTTGCCTGAACCCCTACGAGGGATTCAGGTACGGCAGCCGTGGCGTTGGCTTATCCAGTTTCATTTTGGTGAGGCACGTTTGCATTATGAACTGTCGCGGGTGGCACGACGCGAAGCTTGGGAGATTGGCTTTCACTTTGAATCTGGCGACAAGCAGCTCAATCGCTTCTTGCTTAAAGGGTTCCGCCGTCACTTGTTTGAGATTAAAGACGCGCTGGGAGAATCGTTTGAAGCCGAAATGTGGGACAAGGGCTGGGCCAAAGTGTATGAAGTGGTGCCCGCCGAACCGTACACTACCGACCACCAAGCCCAACTTAGCCATCGGCTGGCAGAGGTGATCACTTGCCTGCACCCCATTTTTGTAGATTTACGGGGTCAGGCGGCACGCATAAAACGATAAAGAGTTTGTCATCACTTCCCGGCCAATGAATTTGCGGCAACTTAAACAAAGACCGTTTGCTCGGTCTGGCTGCTAGTCGGCGAAGCTGCGGTTTTTAACCGCTCTTGAGAATGTTAGTTAGAAAGCAAGTTTATTTAGCGCCGCCTCGGTTAAAAAGCCTGCGGCTGCGCCTTCTGTGCCGATTTTGTAGGAGGCGAAGAGAATTGCTTTTTGCAGGGCGGTGTATGGGTCACCACTCTTGCGGTAGAAGTGGTTGAACGAGGAGAACAGCGAATCCCCTGCGCCGATGGTGTTGACAACGGCGCGGGTTTGCACAGCGGGGAACCGTTCGCAGAAGTTGTCTGATTTCACAGCCAGCAGCGCCCCTTTCGCACCTAAACCAATCACTATAATCTCAGTGCCAAATGTTTGCTGCACCTTTTTGGCCCACTGCTCCGGCGGCAGGGGCAGCCGCTCGTCGCTCATGAAGAGGATGGTGGCGGCGGCCATGTAGTCGCGGTTGTAATCATCGTCCAGGTCGGTAATGGTGTGTACGTCTGTGGCGATGGGGATGTTTGCTTGCTGAGCCAGGGCTAGAAACGGCCGTGTGTAGTTAATGTTGCACAAAATCGCTAAATCGCTGTCTTGCAGGGCTTGCTGGAAAAGGTCGGGAGGATACGGCCGTTCCTGAATATCCTTCAAATCGGTGTGCCCCTGCCGCTTGCCCTGCTTATCGTACAAAATGACCGATTGCGCCGTCTGGGGCATGTTGGCCACGATGTAGTTGCCGGAAATGCCATCTGCTTTCGCCTGATGCTTAACCTGTTCCCCGAAAAAATCATCTCCTACCATTGTTAGGAAATTGACCCGGCTGCCCAGCGTCGTGAGCGCTTTGGCAATGTTGTAACCTACCCCGGCAACGGCCGTCTGAATGCCAAAAAATGGGTAGCGCATGGGCACATATTCAACCGGAAACTGTTCCACGGCTAACGTCGTTTCAATATTGGTGTGTCCACAAACTAAAATTTGAGCCATAATACCTCTTGATGATGGGGCAGATGTCACATTGACGCTAAATCATACCCTTTTAAACTATACCCTCAACAAAAAGAGCGTTTTTGCAACAAATAATTATGTCTGAAGAGAAAAAAACAGACCAAGCGGCAAAACAGACAAAAGATGCAGCGTACGGCCGTATATCCTTGCATGAAAATGGTATCATCTATGTGGCGATGAAAGATTTCACGCCCCTTAATCTTGAAAATGCCAAACAGTTGGTTGCCGATGTGCAATCTATTGATAGCTCTGGCCAGGCTCTTTTGCTCATTGAATCGGGTCAAGATATTGAAGCAACGTTTGAAGCCCAACGCTATTTGGGTACGGTGGGTGGGCTCAGTCACTTGGCTTTAGTTGTTCACAACAAGATGCAGTCGCAGATTGCCACATTTTTTCTTTCTATGATGCGCGCTTTCCGTTCTCCCTATGAAATGAAGGTATTTTACCAAACTGAACATGCTGAAATTTGGTTGCTGAACACCAAACGGCCGTCCACGTCTGGCGCGTAGATGGCAGCATCACGCTCGGTCAATCCTCCTTTTTACCCCTACCCTTGCCAAACAATTAGGCCGTTTTCTCTGGTAGTAAGCGCAGCCGCTGAATGAATAGTCCTGTTCAATCTGGAAATGCTTTTACAAAGCTGGAACATTTGTGAGCTTTTTGCCCACGATTGCGGCCACCTGGTCTTGTATAATGAAATCAGATAGCTGGCAGAACGGCCGTATCCCCGCAAGTCTAAAGCTATTTTGTCCACAATTCCACTAAATTAGCATAAGGAGTTTAGAATGTTATACAAGCAGCGTGATCACAAATGGGTCTACCTCTTCACCGAAGGGCGCACCGAGATGAAATCTTTGCTTGGCGGCAAGGGAGCCAACGTCGCCGAAATGACGCAGGCAGGTCTGCCTGTTCCCCCCGGATTTACCATCACAACCGAAGCGTGCAACGCCTATGCCCAATACGAACAACAATTTCCAGAGGGCATGTGGTCGCAGGCACAAACCTCCCTGGCCCAAGTGGAATCTGACACAAACAAGCAATTTGGCGGCCAGGCAAATCCGTTGCTAGTCTCCGTACGTTCTGGCGCAGCTGTCTCTATGCCGGGCATGATGGACACGGTGCTCAATCTGGGTCTGAACGATGAAACTGTGGAAGGGCTGGCCAAACTTACCCAAAACCGCCGCTTTGCTTTGGATGCGTATCGTCGTTTCATCAGCATGTTTGGCAACATCGTGATGAAGGTGCCGCACGAAAAATTCAGCCGCGCTCTGGAACGATTCAAAACGCAAACCGCCTCTGGCCGCGACACCGACCTGAGCGAAGAGCAGCTAGATGAGTTGATTGCCGTCTACAAGCGCATTGTTTTCACCGACAGGCACGGGGATGAATTCCCGCAAGACCCGTATGAGCAGCTCCGTATGGCAATTGCGGCCGTTTTCGACTCCTGGAATACGCGCCGCGCCATTGAGTACCGTCGCATTCACCGCATACCGGATGACTTGGGAACGGCCGTAAATGTGCAAGCAATGGTCTTCGGCAATATGGGCTGGGATAGCGGCACGGGCGTTGCCTTCACCCGCAATCCCTCCACGGGCGAGAAGAAGGTCTTTGGCGAATATCTGCTCAACGCCCAGGGGGAGGACGTGGTCGCAGGCATCCGCACGCCCAATTCCATCCACAAAATGGCTGGTGAGTTGCCGAAATCATATGACCAGCTCATGCAGATCACCCAGCGGCTAGAGTCTCACTACCGCGACATGCAGGACATTGAATTTACGATTGAGCAGGGCAAGTTGTGGATTTTGCAAACCCGCACCGGCAAGCGCACCGGGGCAGCGGCCGTTGCCATTGCGGTGGATATGGTGGCTGAGGGGGTGATTGATCGGGAAACGGCCGTTCTCCGCGTAGAAGCCAATCAGCTAGACCAACTCCTCCATCCCACCGTGGATCCAGACGCCGATGCCACTATCGTGGCCATGGGGCTGCCCGCCAGCCCAGGGGCGGCCTCTGGCCGAGTGGTGCTCACGCCCGATGAGGCCGTCACCTACAGTGAGCAAGGCCATCCCGTCATCCTGGTGCGGCACGAAACCAGCCCCGACGACTTTCATGGCATGGCGGCTGCCGAAGCCATTCTCACAGCACGGGGCGGCATGACTTCCCATGCGGCCGTTGTGGCGCGCGGCATGGGAACCCCCTGCATTGTTGGGGCCGGTGACATAGAGATTGGCGAAGAAAAAGGCTACTTTTACACCCACGAACACAAAGTTGGGCGTGGTGATTGGATCACGATTGACGGCTCGACAGGTGCCGTGCTGCTGGGGCAGGTAGAAACCAAGCAGCCAGAGCTAGGTGAACATTACCAAACCCTCATGGGCTGGGCAGATGCGTTACGCCAGCTAAACGTTCGCGCCAATGCTGACACAGGGCATGATGCGGCCGTTGCCCGCAATTTTGGCGCAGAAGGCATTGGCCTTTGCCGCACAGAGCATATGTTTTTTGGCGAGGAGCGGCTGGCCATCATGCGAGAAATGATTTTGGCAACCGATCTGGCCTCTCGGCAAGCGGCATTAGACAAGCTGCTGCCTATCCAGCGCCACGACTTTTTAGAGATTTTCCAGGCAATGGATGGCCTGGCCGTTACCGTTCGCCTGTTAGACCCACCGCTGCATGAGTTTTTGCCTAACTTCGAAGAGCTGCAAGCGGAGCTGTATGAGCTCAAGCTCAAAACGCAGCAGGTAGATACTTTTGCCAACATGGACCAGCTTTTGCGCCAGATTTGGGAAAAAGAGCAGCTTTTGCACCGCGTAGAGCAGCTCCGAGAAGCCAATCCAATGCTGGGGCATCGTGGCTGCCGCCTGGGATTGGTCTATCCTGAAGTGACCGAGATGCAGACGCGAGCCATTATGGAAGCCGCTTGTGAAGCCCAGGCCAAAGGGATAAACGTTTACCCAGAAATCATGATTCCATTGGTCTCTGTGCAAACTGAGTTGGGGCATCAAAGGGCCGTTGTAGAGCAAGTGGCAGAGGCCGTGTTGGGAGCCTACGGCATGAAGATGGACTATCACATTGGCACGATGATTGAGCTACCCCGCGCTGCGCTCACGGCCGACCGCATTGCCGAACACGCCGACTTTTTCAGTTTTGGCACCAATGACTTAACCCAAACGACCTTTGGACTGAGCCGGGATGACAGCGGCCGTTTCCTCTCCCATTACGTCAGCGAAAAGCTACTCACTGACGATCCGTTCCAGGTGCTGGATCAAAATGGTGTGGGGCAATTGGTGCAGTTGGGCGTGGAGCGAGGTCGCCAGACCAAGCCAGAATTGAAGGTGGGCATTTGTGGTGAGCACGGCGGCGAACCACGCAGCATCGCTTTTTGCCAGGAAGTGGGGCTGAATTACGTGAGCTGCTCCCCTTACCGTGTGCCCATCGCCCGCCTAGCCGCTGCCCAAGCTGCCCTGAAATTGTAAACGGAGTTGGATGCTCAATTATCCTGGACTTCCACAAACCTAACAGGTTTCCTCTTGAGGCAACTAGAATTTTTGCCCAAACTTGTTAGGTTTTTTGCAATATACAAGTCCTGGAATTAAAGAATCCCTTTTACCAGCCGTTTTACATCTGGAGATATATTTTCTTGCGTCAATATTCGGTTCCCCAAAATATCGAAGACTGAGGGAGAAATTGATTTAATATAGCGAAAGAAAAAATTGAGCAAACCGCTATTAGAACCATCATGCAAACTGATATTCTCCTGAATTTGGGTGATACCAGCGATTAGATTTTCTTTATCTTCAGGTGGCAAGTTTTCTTGATCGATAAATTGTTGCATATAATCAGTAAGGTTAATTTTCGAAGTGTCATTACCATGATGAACAACCACATAGGCACCGCTACCGATTGCTAAGCCAGAGGAGCCAGAAATATTTCCCACAGAAATTTTATCGCCACTTATTGAGTCGCCTTGAATTTGGATTCCGTCGCCAACATTAACCTTTTTTGATGGGCTAAGTTTCTTTATTTCTTCTTTTGGATTGAGAGTTTTTTCGGGTTCACTCATCTTACTCACCGTCAAATATAATTATAAGCCTACTTTTCCCATTACACTTTCTTCAAAGAATGACACACCTGTATAGCCTACTAAAAAGCCAATAACGATGCCGCCCCAGAAGTCCTCAACTGTTACCAAAGCTTGTGTTTCAGATTTTCTTGCCAGAAAGACAACGGATATTGCACTTAAAATAACAGCTATTAGCAATAGTATCATAAAACTCTTGCTAAATGCTATCTCCTCAGGGTCTTGCAACAATGTTCTAACAAATGATCCTGCCAATCCACCGAGAATAGCTCCGCTCATGACCGATATAATCGGCGCTCTGATTGTCATTTGTTGTGTAGCCATATTTGTTTGTTGAGGCCCTGTAAATCCCTCAAATGAATAGTTTACTGAATATTGAAGTGTATATTGAATAGGTCTGAATAAGATAGTTCTTCTCGTTGTTAGGGCAAGGCTGTAAACAACTGTGTTCCCAGGTTGCAAGGGAGTTCCCGGCTCTAGAGAGCTTTCAAGACTGACGAGTTGTGGTGATGCTAATGAAATCTCTACATCTCCTAATGCTTGCACAAACAACCTTGAAGCAGGATTTAAATTTTCAATTTTCAGATCACCATTTGCCACTATCACAGTACTATCCGTTAAGGTTACAATTTGTGTTGTGAGGTTTGATATTTCTTCACGCAAGATTTCTGTTTTTCGAGTTAAATCAGCCTCACGTTCTGATGATTGCCTCAGAGTTTCATCGTTCTTAATCATATCCAAACGCTCTGACCATGATTTTCCGCTTGTTATTTGCTCAATTTCCAGTTGTATTTGATGAATATCTTCTTCCACTTCTTGCAATTCTTTTTCTAAATTAAGAATGCGTTCTGCTAAAGCTTGCACGATATGTTTGGTTTTTGACCTCTTTCGTTCGAAGAAGCGACCTAAACGTGAGCGAGATGCGGTCGGAATCGAAACACTTCCTGTAGCAATATGCTCAAGTAAATTTGATAAGCTCTTTACCGAATCTTCCAAAACCCTTTGAGCAGAAACTGGTCTCATTTCACTCGGAAGAAACACCTTTGGTGGAATTGGCCAAATTGGCACATCGAACAGGTTCGTCACCAATACATAAACAGTAAATTCACTTCCTGCCATTGGGTCGGGATTGGATAGAGTTGTTTTGATATCTAACAAACCCCGGCTACCAACCTTAGGTTGGACGTCTTGTGATTCTGTAAATTCAGTGGAATCGTTCATAAATTCAACTCCTTATCAAAATGTTTGCGAAACAGCGGATAATCTGGCAAAGAGAAAAGTAACTTTGTACATGATACTTTAAATATATGAGTTCGCAACTTTGTCCAAACACTTTTTTCAGTTCATAATCTTAACCTTGAAATCTTTTCACAGAAGCCCAATCTTGCGGTAAACTGTTAGCGGAGGCGAAATGATGATAGACACCAACGGAAAATTTTATTTAGGCCGCGTGGTAGACGCGCAAACGAACGAGAAAACCAACACTCCCCTACTGTACGATCCAGATGATTTAGTTACCCACGCCGTCGTCGTGGGCATGACTGGCTCTGGCAAGACAGGGCTTTGCCTGGATTTGCTGGAAGAGGCGGCGCTGAACAACGTCCCGGCACTGATGATCGATCCGAAGGGGGACATCACCAATGCGCTGATGCACTTCCCCAATTTAGCCCCGGTAGACTTCCAGCCGTGGATTAACGCCAACGAAGCGCGACGCGAGGGAAAAACAGCAGAGCAGGCGGCAGAAGAAACGGCCGCTCTCTGGCGCAACGGTCTGGCAGGGTGGGACATCCAGCCGGAGCGCATTCAAAAGCTCAAAGATTCCGCGCAATTTGCCATTTACACCCCCGGCTCAGATGCGGGACTACCGGTCTCTATTTTGGCCTCGCTAAAGGCACCAGACATCTCTTGGAATGATAACCGGGAACTGCTGCGCGAGAAGATTTCCGGCACCGTCACCGCTTTGCTGGGGCTGGTGGGGCTTAAGGATATTGATCCGGTACGAGCGCGTGAGCACATTTTGCTGTCCAATATTTTTGAGCACGCCTGGAGCCAGGGGCAAGACCTCGATCTGGCTTCGCTCATCATGCAAACGCAGTCGCCGCCGTTTACCAAGCTGGGCGTGTTTGACGTGAACACCTTCTTCCCGGAAAAAGACCGCTTTGAACTAGCGATGATGCTGAACAACATTTTGGCTTCGCCCGCGTTCCAGGCCTGGATTGAGGGTGAACCGCTGGATGTGGCCAGCTTACTTTACCAGCCAGACGGCCGTCCCCGCCACACCATCTTCTACATCGCCCACCTCTCCGAGGCCGAGCGCATGTTTTTTGTGACGCTGTTGTATTCGGCCGTGGAATCTTGGATGCGAGCGCAGAAGGGCAGCACGACGCTGCGCGCCCTCGTTTACTTTGATGAGATTTTTGGCTACCTGCCTCCCACTGCCAATCCGCCTTCCAAAGAGCCGATGCTGCGGATGCTAAAGCAGGCGCGCGCTTTCGGCGTGGGGATGGTTTTAGCCACGCAAAATCCGGTGGATGTGGATTACAAGGCGCTGTCCAACGCGGGGACATGGTTTATCGGCAAGCTGGGCACGGAGCAAGACAAGGCGCGGCTGCTGGATGGCCTGACGACGGCCGCCAGCGGTGGCTTCGACCGGCGTGTTTACGATGATTTGATTTCTGCGTTGGGCAAGCGGGTTTTTTTGCTGCGGAACGTCCACGACAAACAGCCATCCCTCTTCCAAACCCGCTGGGCAATGAATTATTTGGCTGGGCCGGTCACGCGGGATCAGATTCCGGCGTTGAATGCGCTTGCCGGAGTCGGTAATCAGTTGCCAGTAATCGGTAATGTCGCTTCGCGACCGCTTAGCGAACAGTCAGTGGGTGGTGAGCAGTTGGCGGCGACGACGCCTGCTATTCATGATACGAAACCTTCGATGGCGATACGTGAGGCTGCGCCCGAAGCTGACCTGCCAGGCGAGGCGGCCAAACCGGGCATTCCTGGGCGGACGGAAGAGTTTTTCCTGCCCCAAAATTTGACCCTTAGCGAAGCAGCGAAGCGAGACGGCCGTTCCCTGCCCACATCGGCTAAATCAGCAGGCATTCTGTACCAACCCGTGTTATTAGCTCAGGCGACGGTGCGTTTTAGCAACCGTCGCTACAATTTGGATCATGAAGTGTGGCAAACGGCCGTTGTGCCAGAACCAGATCGGCGCGGGGTGGTGCGTTGGCAAGATTATGAATCCGAGGCCATTGATGATCGCCAACTGGATCGCGCCCCAGCGCTGGATGCCCGCTTCCAAATGTTAGAAGCGCCGCTTGATGATGCCAAAGCGTTGAGTGCCCTCAAAAAAGATTTTGCTGACTGGATTTATCGAGGGCTAGAAGTGGAAGTAAAGGCCAACGAAGGACTCAAAATCTACGGCGGGCCAAACGTTTCTGAACGTGACTTCGCGGAACAGTGTGCCGATGCCGCCAAAGAAAAATCGGACGCCGAAAGCAAGAAGGTGGCGGCGCAGTACGAAAAGAAAATTGATTCGCTGGAAAACAAGCTAAAAAAGGAAGAGCGGGAACTGGCGGAAGACGAGGCCGAATATTCCCAGCGCAAGCGCGAGGAAGCTGTGACCCATGCCGAGACGCTGTTCAGCCTGTTCAGCAAGCGGCGGCGCAGCGTTTCCTCCTCCATGACCAAGCGGCGCATGACGGCCAAGGCCAAAGCCGATATCGAAGAGTCGAAAGACCAGATTGAGGAGTACCAGAAGGACATTGTTGAGCTAGAAGAAGAAGCGGAAGATGCCTTACAAGAAATTAAGCAAAAGTGGGAGGAGATTGCTCAGGACACGACGACCCTTCCCGTCACGCCTGCCAAGAGCAATATCAACACCACGCTCTTTGGCGTCGCCTGGCTGCCTCACCATATCGTCCAAACCGACGATGATTTCATTCTGCTGCCTGGCTTTGCCCAAGAATAAATCGTGGCCGCGGATTCTTTCCGCGCAAAAAACGCGCTAAGAAAGCGCGGCTACAGAGAGATGACACAATGTCTGCAACCCTCGGAATCCAAACTCAAACGGTGGTAACCGACCTTTGGCAAGCTATTGAAGCGCATTTAACGCAGGAAAAACAGCGGATTTTTGATGAGATTGTGAATTACCCGCCGCCGATTCCGGCTTGCGATGTGCAGTTCAACTTTCTGCTAGCAGAACGGGCAGAAATTTTGCAAGCGTTGCGCCAGCTTCATGGGATTTTGGGAGCCGAACAGAGCGTTGCCGACCAAGCTCGGGCCATGCACTCTTTTGTAGAATCTTGTCAATTTTTTGATGACGCTTTGCAAGCTAGCCTGCTGGCAAAGTTAGAGGGTGTTTTGGATGAACAATGTAGCTTATGACGACGTAATTCGTGCGCGGCTAAAACTGTGGTTTGTGCCAATTATGGATAATCCAGGTTGGCGCAGTAACTTGGTGGATGTACAAGCGGAGCAGCTTTTGGCGTGGGGAATGGCGCAGGTGGAGCAAACGGCCGTTCGCACCCAACGCCTCCCTGATGAAGATGCCACCCCGCTGCTGCAAAAGGATAGCACGGCCGTTCACCTCATCATGGCAGGCGTTAATGACCTCATCGGCACCATTGGCAAACCGCCAGAGTTTGATTTGGTGGATGATGTGATGACGCGCCTGCTGAAAAATCTACGCTGGCTCACCAACCAGCCGCTCCGCCCCGACAATTTGCGCCGCGTTAGTGAATTCAATCAGGCACGCGACACAGAAGACCGCGAAGCGGCTTTCCAACACCTGTTGGCACTCATCCAGACCTAGCCGGTTTTCTAAAACCTGTTAGGTCTCCAGCAATTAAGGAAGTTGCATGAACAAAAAAATTGGCGGCGCGATTCTCGTGCTGGTTGTGGCCGTTTTGTCGGTCATTTTTGGGCAAGACTTATTACAGCAGTTTGGCCTGGATGAAGGCGAACCGATTATTGACACGGTAGTTGATTCGGGTGCACCGGCTGATTGGTACGAAATCTATTTTACCAACCCCACCTGCCCGCCAGAAAGCGAGCGCGTGGGCGGTCTGGATGAGGACATCGCAAGCGACATGCTCACAGCCGAGGTGCGGGTGGATATTGCTGCCTTTGATCTGGATGTGGAACCCATCGTGCAGGCGTTAATTGAGCTGGAGGCGCGTGGTGTAGAGGTGCGGGTGGTCACAGACACGGATTATGCGTCACTCAGCAGCATCAATCGGCTGCGGCGCAACGGCATTAGCGTGCGCGAGGACAAACGAACTGCTTTTATGCACAACAAATTTGTGGTGATAGACGGCCGTATCACTTGGCTTGGCTCGATGAATTTCACCAGCAATGGCGTCTACTGCAACAACAACAACATCGTCCGCATCAACTCGCCCCGCCTAGCCGCTAACTACACCGCCGAAATGGACGAAATGTACAACGACGAGCTTTTCGGCTCCGATTCGCCCGAAAATACCCCCAACGAATCCCTTTCCATTGGCGGCATCGAAGTCGAAAACTATTTCGGGCCAGAGAAAGAGATCAGCCTCATCATCTCCCGCCGGGTAGCGCGGGCAGAAAGCGAAATTCTGTTCATGGCGTTCGCCTTTACGGATGAGCAGATTGGGGAAGCGTTGCTGGGGCGGGCAGATGCCGGTGTGATTGTGCGTGGCGTGTTTGAGCGCGTTGGTTCCAATGCGCCGTTTAGCTACTATACCTTGCTGGAGCAGGCGCGGCTGGCTAACGTGGCCGTCCTCACCGATGGGAATCCGCAGGTGATGCACCATAAGGTATTCATCATTGATCGCAGCACCGTTATTTTTGGCTCGTTTAACTTCAGCGACAACGCCAACCGCCGCAACGACGAAAACATCATCATCGTGCATGACCCGGAGTTTGCTAGCTACTTCCTAGAAGAATTTGAAACCGTCTGGACCGAAGCCCAAGTGGGTGAGTGAGTTTGTAAGCAAGATTCCGGTTTGGGGAAACGGCTACCGCTAAACTCCTCATCCGAGCCTCAAATGAGAGCGGCACACATTAGAACATGGTAATTTGCCATGATAATTCACTGGATAGACGGTCGTTTTCGCTATAATTGCGCCGAGTTTTGGATGAAAACTGGTTCGCTGAGAAATTTATGCAAGCAACAGCACCCCAACCAATAACAAATACACGCCGCAATCTGGCCTTCTTTCTAGCCCCTATTTTGGGTAGCTTTTTGCTGCTTTTTGTGGCCTTGGCGATTGTGTTGGTAAGCTATCAGAGTCGGCACAACGGCCGTATCTTCACCGGCATTAGTGTTATGGGCGTAGACCTCAGCGGCATGGAAGTTGCCGAAGCCGAAACTGCCCTCACACAACATTTTAGCTACGCCAGTAGCGAGCAAATCATCTTTGTCGATCCAGAAACCGGGCAGCAATTTGCCAAAACCCCCAGCGAACTCGGCCTCACCTTCGATGTGGCCCAGACAGTAGAAACCGCTTACCAACTAGGGCGCAGCGGTGGCCCGATGGCTCAGGCCCAGGAGATGTATGAAAGTTGGTATTACGGCCGTTCCGTCCCCCCCGTCCTCATTTTGGATGAAAGCAAGCTGGACAGCGCCCTGGCCGAACTCGCCACCGAAATCAACATGCCGCCCGTGAGCGCCACCTTCAACTTGAGCGGCAGCGATACCAGCTACGCTGCTGGGCAGCCGGGTCGTTTCATGGACGTGGCCGACGTTCGCAATCGCGTCATCATGCCCCTCACCAACTTCCGCCCGGCGCAGGTGGAACTGCTCGTGCATGAAGTGGCCCCCGCCGTGTTCGACGCTGGCAACGCCGCCGCCGAGATTCAGCAGGTGTTGGGTAGCCCTGTCACCTTTTACCTGGAAGAGCCGCTCGATGAGCTTGATCTGGCTCCCATCACTTTGAGCCAAGAAGATTTGGCGGCGTGGGTGCGGGTTGAGGTGGCTGAATCGGCTAGCAGCAGTGCTGCCCACAATGTTTTTGTGGATGAAAACGCCGTGCGCCACTGGCTACGCCAATTTGAAGCGCAGATTTTCCGCGACCCCGTGAACGCACGCTACTATTTTGACGATGGCACAGAGGAGCTGGTTTTGGTCGCGCCGCATGTAAACGGCCGTGAACTCGACATCGAAGCCACCATTGAGCAGTTCAAAACCCAGGTGAACACGCCCAATCGCTCCATCCCCTTTGTGGTGAAAGATATTGTGCCGCTGGCCAATTCCACCGCCACCGCTGCAGAGTTGGGCATTACCGAACTGATTACCCAGACCACCACTTGGTTCTCTGGCTCCTCCGACGCCCGCAAACACAACATTGCTACGGCCGCTGCCAACTTTTACGGCATCGTCATCGCCCCTTACGAAGAATTCTCCTTCAATGATTATTTGGGCAGCATCACCGAAGCAGACGGCTTCACCGAAGGGTTGATTATTGTTGGCGGACAAACCATCACGGGCATTGGCGGGGGTGTTTGCCAGGTGAGCACCACGCTCTACCAAACCGCCTTCTTCGCAGGTTTCCCCATCACCGAACGGTTGCCGCATGGTTACATGCTAGGCTACTACCGCGACGGCGCAGGGCACGGCATGGATGCTACCGTCTTTAACGATGGCAACATCAATATTGATATGAAGTTTATCAACAACACCCCCCACCATCTGCTCATCGAGAACTATTTCAGCGAGGAAAACCAAGCACTCACCTTTAAATTTTACAGCACTAGCCTGGGGCGCACGGTGGTGAAAGAAGACCCGGTTTGGGCCAATGTCACCGAAGTGCCGGGGTCTGATCAGGATCGCTGGGAGTTTGTAGAAACGGTAGAGCCAGGCACGGTGGAAAAGATTGATTGGGCTACAGAAGGTGCCGATGTGTCGGTGCGCCGCCTCGTTTACAATGCCGATGGGCAGCTTATTGAAGATCGTACCTTCGTGAGTAACTACATCCCCGTCCCCAACGTCTTCCACTACGGCCCCGAGGTGGAGCCGTTTAGCTACCATCTGGTGCCAGAAGACGATAAGTAAGTAGATAAAAATCTGTCAAATCTGCGAAATCTTTGATATTCTTCTGGCGTGGCCAATATTCCTAGATTTTTACGTCAAATTGTTTTTTTAGCGGTTGGATGCTGGTGGCTGGTGCTGGTTGGTTGCCAGCAGGATGTGGCAGTTGTGCCAACGTCCGTTTCGCAACCTAATTCGCCTCCTACGCCAACTGCCCTTACCCCAACGGAGACAGCAACGGCCGTTCCTCCGACGACAAGCCCCACCGCCACCACGCTTCCCACGCCAACTCCTGTTCCGCTCCCAACTATCACCCTGGCACAGCCACAGGGTCGTGCCCAGCTCATTACCCTACTCCAGCAGGTGCAAACAGAGGTCATTGGCCTGGTGCAAACGCAGCAGCAACTATTAACCTTCCCTCGCCCAGACGATCCGGAGTGGGCGGGCGATGTAGCAGTGCAGGCGGCGTTCATTCAGGCAAACCGACTGGCGCTAGAGAGCCTTGTCCTGCCTGCGGCTGGGGAGAATTTGGTGATGGGGTTGAAGACGGCCGTACGCACTTGTGAAACGGCCGCTTTAGCCCAAGATTTAGATGAACTAGCCACCTGCCTGACAGCGTTGCAAACCGTCTCATTTAGCAATAATGGCAGCACCACAACTACCAACCCCAACGCCGTCACCCCCATCCCACTTGTGGGCTGCAGCCAAACCAGTGTCGGCCTCGTGCCGCTCACCGACCTCGGTACCAATCTGTACATGGGGCAGCAAGGCGGCCTCTACCCCAACGGCCAAAACGCGCCGCCTGCCGCGCATCTTGCCGCTGGGTTAGCCCAGGCACAAGCCATCCAACCCCTCGCCGCCGACGGTTCGCCTGACCCCGCTGGCAAAATTGGCTTTATCTCCGTGGGGATGTCCAACACCGCGCTAGAGTTCAACAGCTTCTTGCGCCTCGCCAACGATGACCCTGCCAAAAATGACGCAGTGGTGATTGTAAACGGGGCACAAGGGGGGTGGACTTCTAACAAGCTGGCCGAAAACCCCGATGCAGAATATTGGCAAGTGCTGGATCAGCGGCTAACTGACAATGGCCTGACGCCCGCCCAAGTGCAGGTGGTGTGGCTCAAACAGGCGCGCGGCGGGATAAAAAACGAACCATTCCCCCAGGAGCCACAAATATTGCAGGCGCAGCTGCAAAGCATCATCCAAATTGTGCAGATACGCTACCCTAACGTGAAAATTGTCTACCTCTCCAGCCGCATTTACGGTGGCTACGCCACTGGGCCGCTCAACCCGGAACCGATTGCCTATCATTCCGGCTTTGCCGTCAAGTGGCTCATCGAGGCGCAAATCAATGGCGAACCGCAGCTAAATTATGATGCAGCGCTGGGAACCGTAGCCGCGCCCTGGCTGGCCTGGGGACCCTACCTCTGGGCCGACGGCCTCACCCCCCGCAGCGATGGCCTCACTTGGCCGTGCAGCGACTTTGCCGACGACGGCACTCACCCCGGCGACCCCGCCCGCGACAAAGTTGCGCGCACGCTATTAGATTTTTTCAAGACAGATGAAACGGCGATGGTGTGGTTTTTAGAGTGAGAGTGAGGGGATGAAGATGCGATCAGAACTTGCATATGAATGAATGCACAAGTTACCGTCTGGTGATTTCATACAAAATAGGTGTTTGCCACCGATCTGTATCCATTTCGGCAACAGGCACAGTAAAACCGGCTGACCTGTTTGACTACTTGCAAAAACATCTTCTAACAGCTCAAAGAAATTGACATTAGCAAACCGCTGATTACTACGGTACCAGAGTGTGCTGTCACATAACTATCACAGAACAGTAATGGTACTGGTGCTCCTTTACGCTATCCTGATAGTACGATTTTAGCTTTAATGAAAACGATGATGCAATTTATCTCTTTGGGAAAAGAAGAGGATCATGAAACGAGTTACCCGCATTTTAATTGTAGATGATCATCCCAATGCTGCTTTCATTCTCGCCCAGGTATTGCGCGGCTTAGGCTCGCATGTTGAGGTTCTTACAGCTCATAATGGCGAAGAAGCATTGGCATTGGTTGAGAATCAGCCTGTTCAGGTGGTGATCACCGATTTTCTGATGCCGGGTATGAACGGCCTGGAATTAATCGAACAGCTACAAAAAAAGAGCAGCTCATCCCCAGAGCAAACAATTTTAATTACTGCTTATGACACTGAGGGGCTGGCCGCCACGGCGCGCCATCTACAGGTTGATGAATATCTGACTAAGCCAGTAGACCCCGAAAAAGTTCGTGCCCTTGTTAATGAAACGCTGCACGGTGCCCCAGAAACACCAATCGTTCACCCGGCAGAACCTACCAAAGAGAAGTTCAAAATTCTAGTTGCTGACGACGACTCGGATCATTTGCGACTCATGTCTACCCGCTTGGCGGATGAGGGCTATACCTATTTTACGGCCGATGACGGTCTGGAAGCGTTAGAAAAAGCCTGGGAGCTTGTACCCGACCTGATTTTGCTGGATGTTAATATGCCTGGCAAAACCGGATTTGAAGTCTTAAAAGAAATCCGGGCAAATTCACGGACGAAGCATATTCAGGTTTTGATGGTAACGGCCGTTCGCACGCAACCCCATCATATTCAGGCGGGTCTTAATTTGGGTGCCGATGATTACATCGTGAAACCCATTGATTGGCATGAACTCAGTGCGCGCATTCGCACCAAGCTACGCGTAAAGCGTGCCGAGGATACGCTGAGACAGCGCAATCGTGAACTGGCTCTGCTGCCAGAAATTGCCCAGGATTTAAGTGCGCGTTTGGATTTGGCGGAGTTGGCCAAGATTGTTTTGGAACGTACAGCCCTGGCTATGAATGGTGCCAACAGCCATTTGGCCATCTTCCAGCCTGATGGGTCGGTTTTTCAAAGACTTTTTGCCAATGGAGAGTTGGTGTCTCTGGGCGAAGACGCCCAAAAACGTTTGGTAGAAGACGGGCTTATTTCCCACGTTACCACCTCTCGGCAAGGGGTGGTTATCATGGATACAGAAAATGACCCCCGTTGGCTGAAAACAGATAATGGCTCCACGCGTTCGGCAATTGCCGTACCCTTGCTGGGTCGCCATGATGTTATTGGCGTTCTCACACTGACGCACACACAACCCAACCAGTTTACGGCCGATCATCAAGTCTTATTGCAGGCAATTGGCAGCCAAGCCGCGATTGCAGCAGAGAATGCCCAACTATACATGGCTGTGGAGCAGGAGCGCAAACGTTTGGAAGCTGTTCTGCATGGCGTGGAAGATGCAATTTTGGTCACAGACGGCCGTAATCACCTACAACTAGCCAATCCAGCGGCCGAACGCTTGTTTGTGCGTGATAGATTACGTCTCAATCAACCACTGCCCGCTACTGACTCCAGCGATAAATTGATGACTCTATCGCAACAGGCTCAAACAACGGGAACTTTGCAGCAAACAGAACTGGCCTGGCCAGGGAATCGCACCTTCCAAACACAGGTGACCTCCGTTGTTGAAGGCGGTAGCGTGATTGTGCTACACGACATCACTCACTTTAAAGAGCTAGAGCGGATTAAGAATGAGTTCATTGCCGCTGCCTCTCATGATCTCAAAAACCCAATTGCCTCGATGTTGCTCAGCAGTAATTTGGTAAAGCGAATAGGACCGCTCAGCCCCCAGCAAACAAAAATCTTGGAGCGCATTGAATACCAAGCAACGCAGATGCACCAATTAGTCACAAACATTCTGGATTTATCTCGTGTCAATTTGCAGGTTGGCCTGAAGCAACAATCTGTTGAACTGGCTCCCATGCTTCAGGAAATTTATGATGAGTTTTTGTCACAGGCAGATGAAAAGAAACTGTCATTAGATCTAAATTTGACGGCCGATACCGAATTGCTGCAAATTCAGGGGGAAAGATTGCGGCTGCAACAGGTATTCCGTAATTTGGTAAACAATGCCGTAAAATACACGCCCGAAAACGGCCGTATCACTATCTCTACTGATGTCCAGGACGATCAGGTTCGCATTCATGTCCAGGATGATGGCATGGGCATCCCTGCCGATGACCTGCCTCACGTTTTCGACTCCTTCTACCGGGTTAGTAACGAAGCGACAAAAACCATAGAAGGTACCGGCTTTGGTCTTGCTATCGTCAAATCAATTGTCGAGCAGCACAATGGCCAAATTGAAGTGGCTAGTTCAGTTGGGAAAGGAACCTGCTTCACTGTCCAGTTCCCCCTCTATGTCCATGCGGAAATATCCACGTCAGATATGGCTTTCGCCATTTGATAACTTTCTCAATTCAGCACACACGCCCCTAACAGGCAAGCTGGACAAGCCATTTAAAGGGCTTTTTAGTAGTAAGGATTATGTAAATATGGCTTCGCAACTGCTGTTTATCGCACACGAGAGCGCAAAAACGATTTTGTGACATTTTATAACAAACGACGACTAAATCATTATGAAAAAGGTTTTATAACTTCTGAAATCGCGTTACCTTTGGTAGCAGCGCGTAAAAAGTTTACAAATATTCACTTAATGAAAAACCCTAAGCCAATTACGATAATATCATGTCTGATGCTCTCACGCTTCTTCTCATAGAAGATAGCCCGTTATACATCAAACTCCTACACAAAATCATCCAGCAAGGCCCTACAACTAGCTACACAATCAAAAGTGTAGAGACATTGCAGGATGCCTTCCGCGTCCTTTCTAAGAACAAAATTGACGTTATTCTCCTAGACCTCTCTCTGCCGGATAGCAATGGGCTTGATACCTTCACCAAAGTAAATGAGAAGGCTGCCCATTTACCCATTGTCATTTTAAGCGGCCTAGATGACGAGCAAGTGGCTCTTAAAACCGTACAGCTAGGTGCACAAGATTATTTGGTAAAAGGTCAGTTTAACGGCCGATATCTCAACCGCATCCTGCATTATGCTATTGAGCGCAAGCGCATCCAGGAAACATTACGCGCCAGTGAAGAACGCTTGCGCCATTTTGCGCTGCATGATCCCCTAACTGAGTTGCCAAACAGAACCAACTTTTTAAGGCAGCTAGAAATGGCAGTGGAGCGAGCCAAGCAATCTGAAGGCTATCTTTTGGCCTTGCTGTTTATTGATTTAGACTATTTCAAAGAGATAAATGACTCTTTTGGCCATCATTATGGCGACGAGTTGCTGAAAACCGTCGCTGAGCGCTTACTGGCATCTATCCGCGCCAGCGACGTGGTCGCCCGCCTGGGCGGTGATGAATTTGTAATTTTGCTAGACAATATTGAAGATGTGCAAATAGCCCATGAGGTAGCCAAGCGCATTCAAGCAAATTTGCAGTCCCCCGTTCGCTTATTTGACAAGATCGTGGAGATCAGTGCCAGCATTGGCGTTACCCTCAATACGCGCCATTATGAGCGAGCCAAAGATTTGCTCAAGGATGCCGACATCGCCATGTACCACGTTAAAATGAGTGGGAAGGCTAACTACTCACTGTATCATACCGGGCTCTTGCTGGACAATCCAGATACACCCTGGTCTAAAGAGCTTGATGATCTCCTAGAGCCAGAAACTCCGCTCGAGTTAGATGATTCGATTGAGTAACCAAAGCAGAAGATTTTCGGCCGTTTTCCTCCCCAACAGTCATTATTTCCCATAAATTCACGCCCCGCTTACGAGCTTCGGGACAAACGTCTCATGTGGGCGTTAGCCAGACTGGTGTACGCTGTCAACTAGCAATTGAACATATTTTCACAAGAGTGTCTGTTCACGCCCTATTCACAACTATTTAACAGCCATCACATAACTGTCACATAACCATAACGGCACGGCCGTTTGCCTTGCAGTAAGCTATGGACAGTTAAATTTAATAAATATGGAGAATTCTTCAATGAAACACCCGATCTTGAAAATTGCATTTCTTATTCTGTTTGGAAGTGTGCTTTTTGCAGCTTGTACCACAGCATCCGAGGCCACGACTGAGGCCACAACGGAGCCAAGTAGCGAAACCGAAAATGTGTTGCGGATATACAATTGGGACACTTATATTGATCCTACAATTCTGGAAGATTTTGAAGAAGCGTTCGGTGTAACCATCGAGTATGAGACTTTTGACAACAATGAAGAATTGTTTGAAGAGATGCAAAATGACGAGTCTTTCAATTACGATCTCATCGTACCTACAGATTACATGGTAGAGATTTTGCGACAAGAAGGTCTTCTAACCCCCCTCACCAAAGACAACATTCCCAACTTCGACAATTTGGATGCCGCTTTTATAGACCCTGGCTATGATTTTGGCAACCGACATTGCGTTCCCTATCAATGGGGCACAATGGGCATCGGCTACAACATTGAAGCCACCGGCCGGGAAATCCACAGTTGGCTGGACTTATTTGATCCTGAATTTGCAGGACGCGTTGCTCTTTTAGATGATGCACGCAGCACATTGGCTGTGATTCTACTATCTTTAAATTATAGCCCCAACACAACCAACGCTGACGAGATTATGGAAGCGGCCAATTTCTTAAAGGAACATGCGGATCAGATTGCAGCTTATGCCCCAGACACTGGGCAGGATATGCTTTTAGCAGGCGAAGTAGATCTAACATTTGAATGGAGTGGCGATATTTTCCAGATTATGGAGGAAAACCCTAACATTCGTTATGTGATTCCCGATGAGGGTTCGATTATTTGGACGGATAATATGTGCATCCCCGAAGATGCCTCTAACAAAGAGTTGGCCGAGCGTTTTATGAATTACATTTTGGAGCCAGAGGTTGGGGCCACACTCTCTAACTTTGTTCGTTATGGCTCGCCCAATCAAGCCTCTGTACCTTTTTTGAATGAGGAAGACGTCAACAATCCAGCCTTGTATCCAACTGAAACAGTACGTGAGCAACTGTTTTTCCTTACCAGCACCAATGTAGAGACCGATCAGCTATATGTGGATGCTTGGGATGAGGTATTGGCTTCTCATTCTCAGTAAATCGTAATTAAGCAGCGCATGAAGAACCAGGTTCCTCTAGGGGACTTGGTTCTCTGCAAAATAATAGGCACTATCTTGACAGCAAAGGTTGATAGTTATGAATATTAAACAGTTTTTTGGTCGGCGTTTTTCGTCTATTCGGGCACAGTTGCGTTTAGGCATGGGTATTATCTTTTTTGTACTCATTCTTGTGACCTTTTTGAATATCCTCGTTCTACTTAACATCCGCAGCACATTGGGTGTGGATATAAATGATGCCAACCAACTTCAGGTCTTAAGTAATCAAATGCAAAGTGAATTCTTGCTGGCTCGGCAAAATGAAGCCAATATTCTTACAACTTGGCGTTCAGTCGGCTTTTCTGAGGCTGCCAGCAATAATCTCGAGGAGAATGCGACCCATTTGCTGGGAGCTAGAAATGCACTCGATCAGATTGACCGCATCTTTGCTGCTAATGATACCTTCCAGGGCTCTGCACAGTTGGTGGAGCAAACAGCCGAAATACGGCCCCTGATCACCGACTATGAAACCACTTTTCAAAGCACAATCGAGGCCATTGAGCTTCGTAGCCAGGCAGAGGGTTTAGAAAGAAGTTTGCAAGTCGAATTTGATAGTTTAGACGACATGGTGCGTCCTCTAAATAACCCAGAACTGGAATCTATTTTGCGGCAAATTCGGACGCGGGAACGCACCTATTTTATTACAGGCCAGCAAGAGCATGTGGACAGCATTCGTCTTTTGATTACCTCCTTCCAAAATGTGGCTGAGGAAACGCAAACCGTAGAGGAAGCAGCAACCATAAATACTCAGGTAGATTCTTATTTCACTGTCGCCAATGATTTATTCGATCTCGATCAGCAAATCAGACGGAGCAACTTTGTCTTTGAAGAGATCACCAGCGAACTTCAACAAGCAGCGACCGAGCTTCAGGGACTTTCTGAGGTTGTGGTTGAAGATGTGCGAACTAACCTACAGATCATCTCGAGAGATATCCTACGCATCATAGCCGCTATCTCTGTCATTACCATTCTTGTTGGCTCCGCGGCTGCCTTCTATTTAATTCGCCAGATTAACCACCCCCTACAAACATTAGGTAATGCCGTACGAGAAATGAGTCAGGGCAACTTGAACCAGAGGGTCACAATTGAGAGACCTGTTGAGATAGCTGGCTTAGCTGATGGTTTCAACGGTATGGCAACCCAGCTACAAACTTTAGTAGATACACTAGAAGAGCAGGTGGCCAATCGCACAGTAGCTATTGAGACCAGTGCTTTAGTGGGTCGCCAGATTTCCACCATTTTGGATGAAGCTGAGCTAGTAAAAGCGGTTGTGGAACAAGTGCAAAACGCTTTTAACTATTACCATGTTCACATCTATTTGTTGGATAGCGAAGCCAATACCCTGCTTATGGCTGGCGGTACGGGTGAAGCGGGTCAAACGATGCTTTCTCATGGTCACCGCATTCCAGTGGGCAAAGGTCTGGTAGGACGTGCCGCACAAACAAATATGGACGTTCTCGTTCCGGATGTTTCCCAAGACGAACAGTGGTTGGCTAACCCCCTGCTGCCAGAAACAAAAGCAGAAACGGCCGTTCCTATTGCCATCGGTGATAACGTATTGGGCGTCTTGGATGTGCAGCATAACGTTGTGAATGGTTTAGACCAGGGTGATGTTGACCTGCTGCACTCTCTATCCAGCCAGATCGCTGTTGCCCTCCGCAACGCGCGAGATTACGCAACGACGCAAGCGCGTGTCGAACAAGAGGCGCGCCTCAACGACATTAATCACCAAATTGATACAGCCCAATCTGTAGAAGAAGTGATGCAAATTGCTGTACGTGAGTTAGGCCAGGTTTTGGGCGCGGAAAAGACCGCCATTCGTTTGTTAGAAAACGGCCGTCACACAACTATCACACAATCATAACACCACCTATCTAGGATACAGACTATCATATCCTCGGAGATTTTATTATGAACAACAGCCAACAAAGCAAGGTAGCGAATCAAGAAGAACTACGGGCGCGTAATGCCAAGTATGTCGTCAATGTCGTTCTGGCAGGTGTAGTCGCTGCTACCCTTGCTTATCTCATTATTGCCTGGCAAACACAAGCATGGCAGATATATATTTTAACCGCCCTTCTTTTTAGCTATGGTGGACTAGCTCTCGTCGCTCGTCGCTATGTACAAAATGGCCGAATCCAGCCTGGTATTACACGCATACTAGGAGGCATGTTTGTCCTCTTCCCGGTTACCAGCTTATTAGTAGCTGATTTAGGCAGTGTACTCGGCCTCGCTCTGGTTGGTCTTGTTATTGTCACCGTATTGCAAACATTACCAGCCCACACTCATACGCGCTTCATCGCCCTCGCTGTGGGCATTGGTATCCTCACCTATTTACTCGATATTTTTGGCGGGGATTACCGCCAGGTTGTGCCCCAGCTTCAATCAGTGATTATCATTTTAACAGCGTTGGTGCTGGTGATTTTCACCGTCTTTATTGTGCGAGGCTTCTCCGATTACAGTCTGCGTACCAAACTAATTCTGGCATTTTTGACCTTAAGTCTCCTCTCGGGGGGTGTCGTAACGCTTTTTACGACCAATACGATTCAGGCAAACTTACTAGAGGATATTGGGAATAATCTCCACAATGTAGCAGACACAAGAGCCACAGCCATTGGCGATCTGTTATCGCGTCAGGCAGACTTACTCAACGCGCTCTCACTTAGTTCCACTATGCGTGCTGAGTTGGCGGCAATCAATCCTCAAGCTACCCTGGCTCAATTAGAAGCTATCGACCAGCAATGGCGTAATGCTGCCGATAGCGATCCGCTTATTCAAGACAGCCTGAACCATCCTTTGGCGCTTGAGATGCTAACCTTTCAGGCACGTTTCCCCCAACATGTAGAGCTCTTCATTACAGACTCTCAGGGGGCACTCTTGGCAACCACAAACCGCACCTCCGACTACTATCAGGCAGATGAGGAATGGTGGCAGGTAGCTTATGCCAACGGCCAGGGTGCCACCTTTATTAGTCAGCCAGAATTTGATGAAAGTAGTAACGCACTGGCTCTGCAAATGGCTGTTCCCATCTTTGCGCCAGACAACTCTATTGTGGGCATTTTGCGAACCACTTACGAAACAGACGCCCTGACAGAGTTGCTCGCAGCAGGCCAGGCTGGCGAATCTCTCACCGTTGATGTTTATTTGCCAGACGGCCGTGAGCTCGAGTTGGAAGAAGGCAGAACCATCATTTCTGTAGACGACGGCTATGAGCAATGGCATACGCTAGCCGAATCAAACGAAACCATAGCAGAAGTGCAGCACGATAATGATCCAACGCTCGCCAGTGCCATTCTTGTTCAAGATACAGAAAATCGCTCCGAGATTGCCAATTTGGATTGGGTATTGACTGTCACCCAGCCAGAGGCAGTTGGCTTAGCCGCTGTAACGGCTCAGCAGCGCAATACGGTTTTGCTTATTATCGGCGTTGCTTTACTTTCCATCATAGTCGCCTTTGGCTTGTCAGGGTATTTGACACGACCTGTGTACACTCTGGCTGATGCTGTTAATCACGTACGTTCCGGAAATTTGGACACACGCGTTTCCTTAACGAGTGGTGATGAGTTCGGCGAACTAGGGCGCTCTTTCAATGATATGACGGCCCAGCTACAACAGTCGGTTGGTCGTCTGGAACGACGCAATCGCGTTATTGAAACCAGTACGGAAATCGGCCGTCGTCTTTCAACGATTCTGGAACCCCAACAACTATTTATTCAAGTGGTAGAGCAAGTGCAAAGCACGTTCGACTACTATCACGCCCATATCTATTTACTCGACGACTCTGGGCAATCTTTGACAATGGTTGGTGGTACGGGACAGGCTGGTGCTGAAATGCTAGCCAAAGGCCACGTCATCCCAATTAACAAAGGTTTGGTAGGCCGAGCAGCTACCACCAAAGATGTGGTTCTCATACCAGATGTAAGCCAGGCTCCTAATTGGTTACCCAACCCACTACTACCAGAAACCAAAGCCGAGGTCGCTGTACCAATTACCGTTGGTGACCGGGTTCTGGGGGTTTTGGATGTGCAGCACAATGTTGTGAATGGGCTGCAGCAACTTGATGTGGAGCTACTCCAGGCAGTTGTTAGCCAGGTTGCCATCGCTCTACAAAATGCCCGCTCTTATGCACAGGCAAAGCAAAAGGCTGACCAGGAAGCTGTTCTGAACACCATCAGCCAGAAAATTGAAACTGCAACGTCCATAGAAACCGTTCTAGATGTTGCTGCGCGCGAATTACGGCAGGCACTTGGTGCCAAACACACCATTGTAGAACTAGGCAAAGCTGTAAACGGCCGAAAATAAAGGGATGATCATGAATTTCAACACAATTCTCCAATTTCGTCACTATAGTCTGCGAACAAAACTCGCAATCGTATTCGTCATCTTTAGTATTGCCTCGGTTGCTGGCGTTTCCCTTAGCGTTACCCGCACGATGGAAAGTGCCCTCACCCAGCAAGTAGGCGAAGTACTCAGCGTAGAAGCAAAAAGCCAACGAGACGTGATCAATCTCTTTTTCCACGAAAAAGTGGGGCAGATTCAACTTCTCTCCTTCACAGATGTGGTGCGAGAGCCGTTGGCGGTGCGTAACGAGAGTTACTCAGGCAGCCCTGAAGAGATTTTGGCGGGAATAGAGGCATTGGATGCCCAATGGGTAGCGGCTGGCGATGATGATCCGCTTATCCGCTCTGTCATTATTGATGATGCCAATGTTAATGCAACGGCCGCGCAACTGCATGACATCTCTCGCGAGTTCCCCGAGCATATTGAAGTTTTCGTTACTGACCGCTACGGCGCCACCGTTGCTTCTTCTAATCGCCTGTCTGACTACTATCAGGCAGATGAGGGCTGGTGGCAATCTGCTTGGGCAGACGGTGAAGGCGCTATCTACATCTCGGATCCAGAGTTTGATGAAAGTGCAAATGCCAACGCCCTCCTCATCGCCGTCCCTGTTTACGCAGATGATGGTGAAGTCATCGGTGTTGTCCGGACGACCCTGGTTGTTGATACGCTCTTCGCCCTGATTGGTCAGCTACGGTTTGGCGACACGGGTCATGCGGTTCTCTTTAACGCCGCTGGTAACGTCTTGTTCGATCCTTTTGCGACGCAAGATGCTGATACAGCAGAACTGCCATCTGAATTGGTACAAAGCTTTCTCACCACAGAGGCAACCTACAACATTGCTACAGATGAACATGGCGATGAGGCTGTTTTTGGTCATTCACCGTTGCACACAGAAGCAGAAGTTGATCGGTCAGATCGCAGCCTGGCTGGACAGATTGCTACCGGCATTTTGGATCTCGGCTGGGTTGTTGTAGCCCGGCAGGAGGCCAGCGAGGCCCTGGCTTCTGTAACAACGCTCAACCGCACCATCCAGTTGGTCGGGTTAGGCATTGTCGGTTTGGCAACGGCCGTCGCGTTCGTTATGGCTGGCACCGTTACCCGTCCCATTTTGGCCCTGAATAAAGCAACAGAAGCCATAGCTGCAGGTAATCTGGATGTAGCATTGCCAACAGGCAGTAAGGACGAAATTGGTCAATTGACTGGTAATTTCCAGCAGATGATGACGCGGCTACGTCAATCGCTAGGTAGCCTGCAAGCCCGCAGCCACGACCTGGAATTGGTGGTTGACGTAGGCCGGGAAATGACCCAGGTACAAGACCTGGAAAATATGTTGCAAAATGCGGTAAACATCATCCGTGACCGCTTCAATCTGTACTATGCTCAAATTTACCTGGCAGACCCGGCTGGTAACAGCCTGATTTTGCGGGCTGGTACCGGTGAGGCCGGACAACAGTTGGTGAGTCGCGGCCACCGCTTGCCAGTTGGCTCTGGCTCTATTAACGGAACGGCCGCAGCCAGTGGACAGGCCGTATTGGTAACCGATACAACAGCCAGCGCAGGGCACCGCGCCAATCCCCTATTGCCAGATACGCGCTCTGAAATGGCCATACCGCTGCTTGTTGATGAAAAGCTGGTTGGTGTTCTTGACCTGCAAAGCAACGAGGTCGAAGGCTTGACCGATGAGAACATCCCCGGTTTTACGGCATTGGCAGCCCAGCTCGCTGTGGCTATCCAGAACGCAACGCTGTTCAGCGAAACGCAGCAGGCTCGCGCTGAGGTAGAAGCTTACTCACAACAGTTGGCTCAGCAGGGTTGGCAAGGCTTCTTGAACGGGATTGACCGCAGCCAGCATTTGGCCGCTGCTTACGATTTGTCGCACGAAACCGCCCTTTCTGACATACCTGAACTGGCAGAAGATGAACACGAGGTGGCAGTGCCCATCACAGTGGCGGGCGCTTCTGTGGGTGCCATCCGGCTGGCCGATTATGAAGGCCGAGAGTGGACAGAAGATGAAGCAGAGATGCTAACGGCCGTAGCTGAGAAGGTTTCCCATCATATTGAAAATCTGCGCTTGCTCACCGAAGCTGAAAAGTACCGCATGGAAGCGGAGTCTGTGGTACGTCGCTTGACCCGCGAAGGGTGGCAAAGCTACCATGACGCAGCAAAATTACAGGCTTCTGGCTTTATCTATGATCAACAAGAGGTAATGCCCCTGCAAGAAGCTCTGGAAGAAACGGCCGTTATACAACCGCTGCTTGTACGCGGCGAGGCCATCGGCGAGCTAGCCATTAGCGGCCTTGACAATAACGAAGGATCACAAGCTGTGTTGCAAGCTATAACCCAAAAGATTAGCGAGCGGCTAGAAGCCTTACGCCTCAACGAAGAAGTTGAACGGCGGGCAAGCGACCTCGTTACAGTAGCTGAAGTGAGTACAGCCACCGCCACTACATTAGAAACAGAGCATCTGCTGCAAGCGGTATCTGACCTCACCAAAGAGCGATTTGGCTTTTACCATGCTCACATCTACCTCAAAGAGCAAGATGAACTGGTATTGGCCGCTGGCGCTGGCGAGGTTGGGCGGCAAATGACGGCCGAGGGCTGGCGCATCGCTCTCGATCGTCCGCAATCACTGGTAGCCCGCGCTGCCCGTACTGGCGAGGGTGTTATCGTGAACAACGTGTTCGACAACCCTGACTATTTGCCCAACCCACTCCTCCTGGATACACGCTCTGAGATGGCAGTACCCATGATTGTGGGTGACGAGGTGATTGGGGTGCTAGATGTGCAGTCAGAACGGCCGTACGCCTTCAATGAAGAAACCGTTCAGATTCAAACGACACTAGCGGCACAGATTGCCGTAGCTGTGCAAAATGCCCGCCAGTATGAGCAAACACAGGCCGCTTTGGCAGAAACGAAACGCCAGGCCCAACGAATGGCCATGCTCAACCAAATTAGTGAGAAGATCACCGTTGCTGGCACGCTGGATGAAATTTATGAAATCGCTGCCAGTGAAGCAACCGAACTGTTCCCCTCAGACCGGGTGACGTTGAGCTTGCTGGACGAAACTGGTGAAAAAGCACAGGTCATCGCCTTTAGCGGGGACCGGGGGTCAGTACCCGTGGGTGTGCCGCAACCAGTTGCGGGCACATTAACAGAAAAAGCCATTCAGTCCCGCCAGGCGATGGTTATCCATGACCCTGCCCCCGCACCCAATCGGGCAATCAACTCTTCTATGATTGTGCCTCTCATAAGCGGTACGCACGTCTTGGGCACCATCAACATTGGTAGCAAACAGCTTAACCAATACGACAATCAGGATGAGAATCTAACCTTCCAGATGGCCTCGCTACTATCGGCTGCTATTGAGAACCAAAGCCTTTACGCAGAGCAGGAAGCTACCGTGAAGCGCTTACAGGAGCTAGACGAACTGAAATCCTCCTTCCTGGCAAATATGAGCCACGAATTACGGACGCCGTTGAACTCCGTTATTGGTTTCACCGACGTGATGTTGGAAGGCTTGGATGGGCCATTGACCGATGCGATGGAAACTGATTTGAAGATCATCCAAAGTAATGGTCAGCACCTACTAGATTTGATCAATGATGTGTTGGACATGGCTAAAATTGAAGCCGGCCGTATGGAATTGTCACTGGGTAAAATCAATATCTATGATATGCTCAATGATGTTGTGGTGACAACAGCACCGCTAGCTGGTGAGAAAGAGCTAGCACTAGACTTAAACAATCTATCCGACCGCTCTGAGCTGGAGATTGAAGGAGACGCTCGCCGGGTTAAACAGGTGCTTTTGAATGTGGTTAGCAACGCCATCAAATTTACAGAAAAAGGCAGCGTCGAGGTTGAAGTAGGCCGCCTTAACGAATTAGTACAGATAAAAGTAAAAGATACAGGTGCAGGCATCGCGCCTGACCAAGTTGAAAAGATTTTTGAACACTTTAGACAAGCTGATAATTCAGCCACCCGTAAAGCAGGCGGAACAGGCCTTGGGCTACCCATTAGCCGGCGGTTGGTTGAGTTACACGGCGGCCGTTTATGGGTGGAAAGTACGGGCATCTCCGGTGAGGGGTCTACATTCTTTGTCGAATTGCCCGTTGAAGTGAAGCGTTCGGTCATGGCGCAAGAAGCCATATTGGCTTAAGTTGAGTCATTCAACAGGAGTAAACGAATGAAGGTTTTATATATTGAAGACAATCCCAACAACATGCATCTCGTCGAGAAGATATTGCGGGCGAGTGGCTATGAAATGATTGGTGCTGAGGACGGTGAACGAGGCCTTTTGATGGCCGAGACCCATCGCCCCAAGCTCATCTTGTTGGACATAAACTTGCCGGACGTAGATGGGTATGAGATTGCTCGCCGCTTACGTGCCAGTGAGCATGAAGAGTTGGCTGAGGTGCCGATTGTAGCGGTAACGGCCAATGCCCTGGTGGGTGATGATCAGAAGGCGCTTGACGCTGGCTGTACGGATTATTTGCCCAAGCCGATTAATATTCGCGATCTGCGTAACTGTGTTGCCCGTTATCTGCCCATTTCGGCGTAGTGGATAGACGATAGAGCCGTCACGCAACTGTCACGTAACTGTTTGCCCAAACGGCCGTCTCTTCCCCTATCATTAGTGAGCAAATATCAAACGATAAACTCTCAATATTTAGCAGGTGAGATAGATGGAAGCCGGAACACAGTCCGATAAGTTACATGAAATTTTTATTCAAAACGTTTCCCATGAATTACGTACGCCTTTAGCAATTATGCTGGGTTTTACTCAGCTGTTGAAGGATGGCGATTTTGGTGAATTGGCACCAGAACAAGAAGAAGCCACGAAAGTAATCCTGGATCGCGCTGAATCGCTAAAGGGGCTTGTTGAGCGCATCTGTTTGCTGATGGGTGGTGAGGGGCACGAAGTTATCCGTGCGCCGCTCTCTCTAGCAGAGGTCGTAAAAGAAGTTGTCACTAAAAAAGAAACCGAAATTGAAACGGCCGGATTGTCCTTGAGCGTTGAAATGGATGACAATTTACCAATTATTTTTGGCAACCAGTATCGTCTGGGGCATTTGGTAACTTGTTTACTGGATAATGCAGTCAAGTTTAATGAAGCAGAGGGCACTATTAAACTAAAGCTCTACGCAGAGCATGACCAGCTTTGTCTATCCGTTACTGATTCCGGCATTGGCATTCCTGCCGCAGAGCTAAAGCAGTTAATTTCAAACCGCTTTTATCAAATAGATGGTTCAACCACGCGTAATTATGAGGGGCTGGGGCTGGGGTTGACCCTGGTAAAAGCAATTGTGGAAGAACATAACGGCCGTTTAGAAATCAATAGCGAACCCGGTTTTGGCAGTCAATTTATTGTACAACTACCTGTACCTGTAACCCCAGCAGGAGAAAGTGTGTCTGTGACCCATGCGAATCTTCCTCCACAACGTGTCTTAGTGGTAGATGATGAAATCAACGTTGGGCTTATCGTCCAAAAAGGGCTAAAGAAATTGCCCAACTGTGAAATTAAGCTGGCACGCAATGCGGACCAAGCTTTGGCCTTATGCCAGGAAGGACCCTTTGATTTAATGATCACCGATTATATGATGCCTGGCACTGATGGCTTGGCTTTGGCCGGCCAAATTCGCGAACTGTATCCGCAAACCGTGATCTTGATGCTGACAGCGCATAACAATGATGAACTCCACCAGCAAGCATCACAGGTTTCTATTCAGCGGATTATGAATAAACCAGTGGAAATAACGGAGATACGCCAGGCAGTCTCGCAGGTTTTGGACAATGGCCCATCTGCCTGATACGGTTTCGCGGCTTCAATACTAATCGTATATTTTTTATTTATTCGCTAATGGTGTATCCCACACCGCGAACCGTTTGAATAACATCGGCCGATTTTCCGGCCGATTTTTTTATTTTCTGGCGGATGCGGTAAATATGGGCACGGGTTATCTCACTCGCTTCTGAGGCATCACTTTCATACCCCTGAATTTTGCTGACCAACTCCTGTGGTGAGACAACGTGGGGAGATTTACGGGCTAGATGAGACATCAAATCAAACTCGATAGGGCTGAGTTCAATTAAATGTCCATCAACTGTAATGACGTGGCGAGCCAAGTCAATAATAAGGCTGCCCTTTTTGAGGAAACGTTGAGAGGATTCGGCTGTTTCGCTTGCCACTGTTGGCATGACACCATCAACCGTTTCTCCTGCTGCGGCCGCACGTATTTGGGAAAGGCTGCTGGTTAAACTATCTTCTAACTGTTTCAGAAGTGCATGCTGCTGCAATGCCTGTTGACGCTTTTGCAAACCTTCGTGGATGCTTTTTCGCAGGACATCAGCTTCACAGGGCTTAAAAAGGTAATCATGGGCACCGTGGCGCAGGGCTTCAACGGCCGTTTCTAAAGCCGCATGAGCCGTCAGCAAAATCACAATCGTCTGCGGCCACTGAGCGTGCAAGCGAGTCATTACCTCAACGCCACTAATGCCAGGCATCATTACATCTAGCATCGCCAGATCAAATTCCTGGTCTTTAATTTGGGTCAAGGCGGCTTCACCACTAGCAACGGCCGTTACGTCATACCCGTCATGCTGTAGCAGTCGTTCCAAGAAAAAGCGGATATGCTGTTCGTCGTCTACAACCAGAATCTTAGCTGTCATGTCTAATTGGTGATCGTTTGGGCAACATCGTGCTGCATTATACTCTTTCTACGGCTGCTTCACAGGTAAAAGGAGGGTGAAAGTTGTTCCTTGCCCTTCCTGGCTGCTCACAGAAATCTCGCCGTTATGAGCTTCAATGATGCCATAGCTAATGGATAAACCCAACCCAGAGCCTTGTTCCTTTGTCGTGAAAAAGGGTTCAAATAGCTGAGAAGCCACTTCCTGTGACATCCCTTCGCCCGTGTCGCTAAAAGTAATCTGTACGGCCGTTGGCACGTCTCCTGGTTGAGAATTTGTGCGTGCTACACGCGTCTCAACACGTAATGTCCCACCTTCCGGCATGGCATCAATGGCATTCAATACCAAGTTCAAAAACACCTGACGCAAATGACTGGGATTCGCTTCAACCTTAGGCAATTGGGTAGCCCAAACCGTCTCTGACACAACTTGGCTACGCTGCATCTGCTTGCCCGTCAACTGCAAAACGCTTTCCAATACCCCATGTATGTCTGTTAAATCCATGCCTTCGCGAGCCGGTCTGTAAAAGTCACGCATATTCTGCACAATGGTCGCCACGCGGTTCAGTTCGCTCTTAACAATCCCCAAATATAAATCAAGCGTTTCCTGTTCAGGCTCATCCTCCTCCAGCTCTTCCATTGTTAACGTCAGACAACCTTGAATCGCTTGAATTGGATTATTGATCTCATGGGCAATGGAAGCAACCAAACGACCCAAAGCACCCATTTTCTCAGCCTGTATCAGCTGCGTTTGTGACTGTTGTAAGCGTTTAAATTGTTGACGCTCGGCCCTGTAAAGCAAGGCATTAGAGATGGCAATAGCAGCCTGCCCCGCGAAGGCCTCGGCCAGTTGGCGATGCTCCTCAGTAAAGAAGTGAGGGTCAGCTTTGTCCAGTGAATACAAACCAATCACTTCACCCCCGGCTACAAGGGGCACACCCATCCAACTCTTTATATAAGTCGCACCAGTTGATCTATCCCAATGATCGTGGATGTCTGTATCAGAGATAATGAGGCTCTTTTGTTCGTGTATCACAGGCTGGATGGTTGGCCAGTCAGTTTGGAACGTTGCCCTTTGTACCACGGACGGATCATCTAAGAATTGACCGTAACCACGCATAGCCGAAATAACAACGCGGTCTTCCCCTTCGCGCAACATCACATTGGCACTGTCGTAAGGTATCAACCGCGCTACATAAGCTAAAAGCGTTTCCAGCACAGCATCGAGATTCAATGTTTGGGTCAAGGCTGTGTTGGCTTCGCGCAATGTCTCAGCTACCTGGCGGGCACGTTGTTCGGCCATAAAGAGCGTGGCGTTTTTAATGGCCAGGGCTGCTTGCGTCCCTAAAATAGTCAGCAGGCGTTCGTCGTCTGCTGAAAAAGCGTGCGGTGAGCCACTTTGTACTGTGATGGTGCCGGTAATGTTGGTACGGTTCTTGATGGGAGCTACCATTAACGACCCCTGCCGAAAACGGCCGCCAGCCAAAAAGCGGTCGTCCGTTTGGGTATCGGTTACATTTATTAACTCTCCCTCTACAACCACATGTCCGGCAATACCTTCACCGGGGCGCATCATCAAGCCGCTCCGATCAACCTCTCCTGTGCGCGTCACGGTTGTCGGCCGTAGCACCTGTTCCTTTTCATCCAGCAAATGAATAACCGTTCGTTCCGCCCGCGGGATAATCTGCCGGGCGGACTCGGCAATTAGCTGAAAAACTTCCTCTAAATCCAGCGTTTCATTCAAGGCCCGGCTGATTTTGACAATAGCTTCACTTTCTCGCAGGCGACGCTGATCCGCCTTAAATAATAAAGACTGCTGCATGCCACCAGCTACCTGATCGGCTATCTCTTGCACGACTTCCAGATCAATATTGCTTAACAGCTCTTTTTGTTGAACGCCCAGATTTAGCGAACCAAGTAATTCACCGCGCGATACAAGGGGAAGCATAACATAGGCCTGAATGCCATCAGCCAATAGCTGCTTATCCACCTCCGACAAATCTGACGAAGCGGCTAAATCTTGCATCACAAAGTGGCGATGTTCTTGCAAAGTTGCTAGCCCTTTGAAAGCTGTCAATGGTGGATGTTTGTCGGCTTGCACCTGAGCCTGATCATCAACCTGCGCTGCCAAAACAGTTGCATAACCTGCTGCAAAATCAAACAAGGCGACACTGGCGCGTTGGTATGGCACTAATTGCTTGAGGCGTTGAATAACGGCCGTTGCGATTTCTGATGGCGAGCGAGAGGTTAAAATAATCCGATCAATCTCATGCAAGAGTTTTAGACGGGTTGTGTAATGTAATGAAGTGGGCTCTGTTTTTATTTGTTCCATAAGATTAAATTTGTAGCTACTTAGCTAACGGCTGGTTAAAAGTTTTTGCCACATCAAAAATGTGCCAGGTTGCTTATTATTCTCCGATAATTTCTTTTGTGATAAATAATGCTTTCCTTGTACCATTTCCTGTTTCACTAATGTGCGTATTCTCTTCAACAAATGCCAGCAGATCTGACGATGACAGCGGCGGGCTGACAAGATAGCCCTGAATTTGATCGCATTGCTGCTGCCAGAGGAAGGTAAGTTGATCCATGGTTTCAACCCCTTCAGCAACAACTTTTAGCTTTAGGCTATGCGCCATGGCGATGATGGCCTCCACCATTGCTTTATCGTTGGGATCGTCCATTAGATCCATTATAAAAGAACGATCAATTTTCAATGTAGAAATAGGTAACGTTTTTAAGCGGCTGAGAGACGAATAGCCTGTGCCGAAATCATCTACCGAAATGTGTACGCCCATTTTAGCTAATTTTTGCAAAGGGGCGGTACTAAAATCTTGGCTGGACATGGCTATACTTTCGGTGATCTCCAATTCTAAAGAGGTTGCGGGCAAATCAGTCTCAGTCAATATTTCTTTTACCAGTTGGGGCAAGTCCTGGTATTGGAATTGGCGAAGCGACACATTGATGGCGATACGAATCGGATAGCCCATATCTTGCCACTTTTTGGCCTCTTTGCAGGCCGCACGCATGAGCCATTCGCCAATAGGATTAATGAGGCCTGTTTCTTCAGCCATGGGGATAAATTGTGTTGGGGAAATGAAGCCTTGTTGAATATGGGGCCAGCGCAGCAGGCACTCCACTTTGGTCATACGGCCGTCTGGCAAACTTAAAATAGGTTGATAAAAAACCTGTAACGTTTCTGCCTTCATCGCCTGCCGTAAATCTGTTTCCAGGCGTAGGCGCTCCAGAGCGACTGTGTACATTTCATTGTCAAAAATGACAAAACGGTTGCCACCTTGCTCTTTGGCGCGGTACATGGCGGTATCTGCATCCCGCACATACTCCTCTGCTTTTTGCCGATGGCTAGAACTAAGCGTGATGCCAATGCTGGCGGTTAGGGCTATGTCATGCTCAGCTATTTGCACCGGATTACTCAAGCTATGCAGAATCTGTTCGGCTACCAACTGTGCCTGGTCTATTTGTTGCATCCCGTCAAGAAGGACAGCAAACTCATCGCCGCCAAAGCGCGCCACTGTGTCGCCAGGGCGAATATTGGCTGCCAGTCGCTGCCCAATGATTTTTAGTAGCTCATCGCCCGCTGCATGACCAAGGCTATCATTAATGACCTTAAAGCGATCCAAATCAAGAAAAAGGACGGCAAAGGCGTAGTGACTTTGCCGTTCAGTATGGCCAATGGCGCGCTGTACATGATCGAGGAATAGGGCACGGTTGGGCAAATTAGTTAGGGCATCGTGGAAAACGTTGTGACGTAGTTGCTCTTCGGCCGCTTTGCGTTGGGTGATGTCTATAATTTGCCCAACAAGGTGCAGCGGCTCGCCATTATCATCTTTGACAAGGGCAACTTGTAAAATCACGTTGAGGAGGTGCCCCTCTTTGTGAAAGTAACGCTTTTCCATGGAAAAATGGGGTAATTCGCCACGTAATAACTGTCGATCTAGGGCTAGATTGGTACTTATATCGTCAGGATGGGTAATATCAACAAATGTCATGTCTAGGAGTTCAGCGGCCGTATAGCCAACAATGTTACAAAATGCCTGATTCACACGCTGGAAACGGCCGTCTATGGTCACAATGGCCATACCGGTGGGCGCTAATTCAAAGATAAGGCGGAACCGCTCTTCGTTTTTCCGCACTGAATCGTAGAGCAGTGCATTGTGAATCCCCATTGCCACTTGCCGCGCAATTGCCTGCAAGCGCTCAATCTCATCCTGACGAAATTCCCGCTTATAGCGACTTTCCCAACCCTCCAAGTAGCCAATCGGCGTGGCACCTGCCCACAGCGGCACAGTGATAATTGATCGCACACCATATTGTTCCATATGCTCGCGTTTGCTCAAAGCCAGCTCGGGATCATCTACGTACATAACTTCATAATGGTCAGCGTCTTGGAGCCAATCGGCCGTGTCTTCAAAATCTTCCGCCAGATTGTAAATCTTTCCCAGATCAGATTGCTTTTCCAAAGGAGAGGCTTCTGGAGCCATATATTCAGCCAATACGGTAGACTGCCCTGTTTCATTGATCCAGTCGCAAATATAAACAGTGGTGAAATCAAGAGCTTGTCCTGTGAGTTGGGCGACACTGTCTAGAATAGGATTCGTGCTTAAAGGAACCGTCATTGCCCTGGAGAGTTCAGCCAACAGTTCCAAAGTGATATTACGCTGCCGCAACGACGTTTCGGTAAGCTTGCGTTCCTCTACTTCTTCCTGAGCTTGTTTATAAAGGCGCGCATTCTCAATGGCAATAGCTGCCTGATCAGCGAAAAGCTGGACAATTTCTAAGTCGGCTTCAGTGATAAGACCAAGTTGTGAACGAGAAATGACCATTACGCCAACAACGCGCTGGCCAATTTTTAAGGGCAAGGCTGCTAAAGCAACTTTTGTGTCTTCTGGAACAATCCCTTGCAAAAGCGGATGGGTGCGCGCATCGGGCATGATGATTGTCTCGCCCTGATGTGCAATGGTATAAGTAAGGCCACCTGGCTCGGGTTTGTCATAGGGTGTATCTGTACGGCCGTCTGCCCAAAGCACTGTACCAAAGGACATCTTGTCTTCAGCCGCATCATAGATATAAATATGAATGCCGCTCACCTGAGGCAGCAAACCCATCGCTGCGCCTGAAATAGCCTGCAGAACTCTTGGTAGCTCTAGCCTTGCCGTGACGCTAAGGCCAGCCTGCCGCAAAGCCTCTAGCTGCTGTGCTTGGCGGCGAGTTTCATCAAAGAGATCAGCATTAACCACGAAAACGGAAATTTGATCAAGGAACGCCTGGCACAGGGCTTGTTCATCGGCCGTTAGATATCTCGCCTGTTCATGATCATATAGCTTAACTAGACCAATGACCCGATCGGCCGTAGCCAAGGGAAACATGTACAGGCTGTTTACCTGAGAATCTTTCATCAGAGCCATTTCGGCTGGGTCTGCTTTTGGATCGTTCACCAGGATAGTTGTAGGTACGGCCGTCTCCAATACTTGCCGGGAAAGCGGATAATCATCTAAAGCATAAACTGTGCCTGGTGAGTCTAAGTACTCTGACTCCTGCAAACCAAAGTCCAACCAGGTGATAACTGTATTAGCTTGCCGATCCCATTTGGATAAGGCACATCCAGTTACCTTAAGCTCTCTCACAATTTGTGCAGCAACTAAACGGAGGATATCTTCTAGATCAAGAATCGCAGAAGCAGCCCGCATTGTGTTTAACAAGGAGGTAAGCCGCTCAGTTTGCTGGCGTGCCTGGGTCAACAGTTGGGCATTGTAAATCGCAAGACCTACCTGATCAGCGAATGCCTGGAGGCCTGCGGCGTGGTCTTGGCTAAAAAAGTTGGGGGTGGCACTGTTGACATTGAGAAAACCAATAACATGATCGCGTGTGCTAATGGGTGCCCCCACATAGGCACGCGTCCAACTGGTGGCATTACGCCTGATCCAGCCAGAAAATAGTTGTGTATCTGTGATGATAACAGGCTGCCTTGTCTGTATCATTTTTTGCAGGTTCGGCGTCTCAGAAATATGTAAGTGCACTTTGGCCATATTTTCGGCTTCATCTTCTGGATAGCCGCGATGGTGAAAAACGCGCCCAATGTCATCTTCAATGAGCATGATATTGGCAGCATCATGGGGAATAACGTCACTGAGGTGCAATAATATTTTGTTGAGAACTTCCTGGAGGTCGAGGGTGCTGTTGATTACTGAAATCCCGTCCCGTAAAGCGTTCGCGGCCGTTGTCATCTCATTGGCGCGATTCATCTCCTGACGTAGGCGTAGTAACTGTTGCTGCAACCAGCCAACGGCCGTTCCCGACGCTAGAATGAACAAACTACCAATTGCAAAAATTCCGTCAAAAGCCTCTGCGCCAAATAGTAACAGGAGCAATGCGCCGTTAAGTAGGGTTAAGACCATCCCGGCTATCAAACCGATGCACCAGCCAAGAAGCAAACCAGCGATAACTGCTGGCAACAACGCAAATGCAGCAATGCCTCGCCCAATCATTGGATGAAAGGCCAGGAAAATTATCAGATGGGCAGCCACAAATGCCACAGGGGTAAGCAACCTGGGCCATGAAGGCTTCTGTGAAAAAAGTGAGCTAAAAAGATTCTTCATTTTGCTTCATGCTTTGGCAAAAGCGCAGATGTCTCAACCAAATAGACAGTACAAATTTTTCGCTTTTCCCTGTGTAAATCACCATTTCCAATTTACACAAATGTAGTCAGCTTACCATAGAAAGGAATATTTCTGAATAACACATTCAGGAGAGACAGTTCATCCTATTATCTATTATGGAAGGCGGTAAAAGTTCCATCTTAGCTCCGCCAGTTGAGGAAAAGTACTTAGCCAACACTGTCCGGTGCGTTGTCTTGGGTGTGGATAAATGATGCAAAGGTATCACTGTTCTCCCACTTCAGTTTATGATCGTCCCAATTTTGTAATAACTCTATCAGTTCAAGAGCCGGAACAGGGGGACTGAATAGAAAACCCTGGACTTCATTACAATGGTGCCCGTATAACAAAGAGAGTTGCTCTTCAGACTCCACGCCCTCAGCAATAACATTCAAGTCAAGGCTATGCCCCATGGCACTGATGGCGCGAATAATGGCAACTTCTTTAGCATCCTCTTTTGACGTGCCGCGGACAAAGGATTGGTCAATTTTGAGTGTGTCTACAGGCAAGCGCTTCAGGGCGTGGAGCGAGGTGTCAAGCCCAAAATCGTCCATAGCAATTCGTACGCCTATCCCTTTTAATTTATGCAACACACCGATGGCATAGTTGTTATTTTCGATGGTATTGACTTCAGTGATTTCGATCTCAAGACGGTGGGGCGGAACGGCCGTTTCACCCAAGACCCTTCCCACCAATTCTGGCAAATCTTGATCCCGAAATTGCTTGGCGGAGACGTTGACTCCCATGCGAAGTGCGGAAAAGCCTAACCCGTGCCAGGCCTGTAACTGTCGGCAAGCAGTATTTAACAACCACTCACCAATGGGTAAAATAAGCCCTGTTTCTTCAGCCAGTGGAAGAAATTCTTTGGGAGATAGTAAGCCATGTTCGGGGTGCTGCCAGCGCAACAAGGCCTCAACTCCAGCTATTTCGCCTGATTGCAAAGAGATGAGGGGTTGATAATAAACAACAAACTCTTCCCGATCGACAGCCTGACGTAAATCTGTTTCCAAATTCCAGCGAGCAAATATTATTTTGAATTGACCTGTATCGAAGAGGGCATGACGCGCCTTGCCCTCTGCTTTGGCTTGGTACATTGCTGTGTCTGCATCTCGCAACAAATCTTCCGGCTGTTTATATTGGCGATTTCCCAAAGCAATGCCAATGCTGGCACTAGTGAACAGCTTTTGATTGGCTAAATCAAATGGCGCTGACAATAGGTGTTGGATACGCTCAGCTACATCCTGGGCATCTTGAATATCCTGTATATCTCGCAAGAGAATAACAAATTCATCTCCCCCGAAACGAGCCAGCGTATCGCCCGCACGTAGGCAGGTTTGCAAGCGGCGGGAAGCTTCAATGAGCAATTGGTCGCCAACTAAATGCCCCAGGCTGTCGTTGATAACCTTGAAGCGATCCAAATCTAGGAAAAGAACGGCAAAACGATAGTTGTCCTTTAATTTGGTAAGGGCAATGGCTTTATCTAATTGTTCAACAAAGTAAACGCGATTGGGCAAGCCCGTAAGGGCATCGTGCAGGGCATCGTGTTTGAGCTGTTCTTCAGCCATGCGTCGGCGAGTAATATCGGTTAGTGAACCAGCAATGCGTTGCGGGCGGTCATTTGCACCACGCACTACTAAGCCACGACACAGCATCCAACGGTAACTGCCATCCTTATGGCGCAAACGGTGCTCACTCTCAAAGTGACTAGTCTCTCCCCGCAAATGCGCCATCAAATCATCCTGTAACCGTTGCTCCTCATCAGGGTGTGCCCTCTGAAACCATTCAGAAATATTTTCGCCAATTTCTGTTTCCGTATAGCCCAGCATCTCCTTCCAGCGGGGCGAGAAATAAACAGTGTCGGCGACCAAATCCCAATCCCACAGACCATCGTTTGCGCCCCGAGCCGCCAAAATGTAACGCTCTTCACTTTGGCGCAGAGCTAGCTGCACCTGCTTGCGTTCGATGGCGTAGCTCAAGGCCCGGACGATTAGCTTGTGGTCAAATTCCCCCTTCACTAGATAATCCTGAGCTCCCTCCTGCAAAGCCTGTACGGCAATACCTTCGTCCGTTGAACCGCTAAGGACAACAATGGGCAAATGGGCAGCCTGTGCCGATAGCTTAATAAATGTTTCTGGGCCATGACTATCAGGCAAGGATAAGTCGGACAAGATTAGATCAAATTCATCTTGGGCCAATCGTCCCAGCCCATCTTGCAATCTATCTACCCAGGTGAGCGTAAAGGGGCTGTTTCTATCTTCATCCAGAATTTCTTGGAGCAGATCGGCATCACCGGGATCATCTTCAATTAAGAGGATGCGTATCTGGTCTTGGCTCATATTATGTCTATTACTTCAGGGAATAACCCTTTATTTGGGTGGAAATTTGACCACTGTGAACCAAAAATTTTCAATGGTTTTCACAATGTGGGCAAACTGATCCAATCCAACAGGCTTGGTAACAAAGGAATTGGCACCTAAATTATAGCTTCTGAGAATATCTTCGTCCGCGTCAGAAGTTGTAAGAACGACGACAGGAATACGCTTGAGGTCAGGATCGCTTTTGATCTCTTGGAGGACTTCACGGCCGTCTTTGCGAGGCAGGTTTAAATCGAGCAAAATGAGATCAGGACGCACGGCTTGGGCATAGTTACCCTGTTGCCGCAAATAATCCATTGCTTTTACCCCATCTTCAACCACATTAACATGGATCAAGACTTTGGCATCTTCCAAAAGTTCTTGGGTTAGATCGGCATCACCAGGATCATCTTCGACCATCAATATTTCAACGTATTCAGCCATCATAATTATTGCTCCTATATAAATGTATGGATGTTGGGTTAGTGATTATACAGGAAGTGTAAAATAAAATGTTGTACCTTCATTAGGCTGGGATTCAAGCCAGATACGGCCGTTATGATTCTCAACCACTTTCTTGCTTATAGCCAAACCAATCCCTGTGCCCGGATACTCCTCTTTCGTGTGCAATCGTTGAAAAATCACAAAGACACGCTCAGCAAATTCCGCCTCAAGACCAATACCATTGTCGGCCACGGCAAAAAGCCACTCGCCATTTTGACGCTCAACACTAATGTGAACAGTGGGTGTTTCTTCACTACGGAATTTGATGGCATTGCTTAATAGATTTTGCAACAGGTGTGTCATTTGCGAAGAATCAGCCTGCACAGTAGGTAAAGGATCGTAGGTAATAACGGCCGAATTTTCCTGCACCATCATATCTAAATCATGCAATACATTATCAACTATCTGATTCAAATCAGCTGATTGAAGAGATAATTCTTCATCACCAACCTTAAGATAGGCCAAAAGATCAGTAATGAGCGTCTGCATCCGCGTGGCTCCACCTACAATATAATTAATATATTTATCTGCCCTTTCATCTAACTGTCCTTGATAGCGACGCTCCAGCAGTTCCGTATACGACCGCACCTTCCGCAAAGGTTCCCGCAAATCGTGCGTAGCAACATAAGCAAATTGCTGCAACTCTCTATTTGTACGAGCCAAGACATGCGTTTGTTGCTGTAGAGTTTCTTCAGCACGGGTTCGTTCTACAATCTCCTGCCGCAAGAGAGTATTCGTTTTTTCAATCTCGATAGATCGCGCTTCCAACTCTACATTGACCATACGCAAATCTCGCAATGCCTGTTCTAAACTACGAGATGATAACCAAGCAACTAAAGCGATCGCAAAAAAACCAATAGGTGCTACGAAATTAAATGTAGACAGCTCAACTAGAGCAATAATATTAATCAATATACCTATCACACCAGCCATAATAAAACTACTGTAGGGGCGCAAAAGAACACTAGCCATAAGAACAGGTAACGTGAACATATATAACGCTCGGCCAAACGCGACTTGTTCAGGTGTATCGCTAAAAAGAAGGGAAATCGCCAAAAGCCCTAAAAAAAGCCAACTAGCAAATCGGTTAAATCCCCGCCGGTTAATTACAAAAACTGCTGTGAGACCTCCTAGCACAGCAGCCCCTGCAGCGATTAAGCGATTTCCTTCTTGGATATTTATAGCGGGAAGAGCAATCGTCAATACAATAGCTAAAAGAACTAAACCCGCCATGCCTAAGAGCAATATATTGAGTAGTTGAGCACGTCTTTGTGTGTCAGGATCGGTTGAAGGTACATTTATAAGTTGATTAACAAATTCTATCACGATGAACTCACTTAACTCGTTAATAGCAAAGCGCTTAAAATAGTTGAGCGAATTACCTTCATTGGCGCATATAAACATTTCCCAATCCACAAAGGTGGATAAGGCAATTCTATATGTGCTTGTAACCAACTAGCTCCCCGCCGCAATACTTCAAGAGGGACATCGCCTCCGCATCGTTGCCAGATAACCAATGCCTGTAGACAATAAGCCGTTTCTTCTGCTGTAGGCATATAGTAGTAACCCCAAGCTCCGTCATCCCGTTGGGTATTCAGAATCCAAGCCACGGCTTTCGCTACTAAGTCTTTATCATATTCTGTACCTGCAATAATAGTATGAGCAGTAGGATAATAAGGGGAGGCATGCCATTTATCAACCCAGAACCCCTTCCTTGTTTGTTTTCTGTACAAGAATTGTCGCACTTTTTGCACTGATGGATGGGACAATTTCAAACCCGCTCGGTTCAACGCACCCAATACGTGAATATTTGCACTCACAGATGGGTTCGCTTCCAGATGAAAGCAACGGAAATGATCATCTTTTTCATAACTTAAGATCGTCTTCAAATCTGCTTGGCGACCAAAGTGAGTCAATGTTTCATAAACTACACTGGTACCGTCACTGTCCCTAATTGCACAGCCGGCAGCATAGCCCATACCATTATTTGGCTCCCAATCACCCTCAAGAAAATCAAGATGCGGCTGACATTGAGCTATAATTTCATCATCTAAAGAAGTGATTAAGGACAGGTTCTGTAACGTCCAGGCTGCTTCAAACACATCAATGGGAAACACATTTGGCACACCCCCTTTGTAAACAGGAAGCCCGCGCAAGTATTCAAGAGCCTGCCCATTATCATTGTCAACAAAAAGAGAAAAATACGCCGTTGCTGAAGGACTAAACCCAACTGAGCCATTAGCCTCCTGTAAATTTTCGGTGTCTAATAAATGAACACCGTCGCCACCAGCCATTTCGGCTGAAAAAACCATACTCACTAAACGACTAATCATTTGTTTAGGCGAACGAGCCAGTTTAACTTCACGTATACGAGCCATATTATCCAAAAAATTATATGGTCGATTGATTAAACCCAGAGATTGAGCCTCTACCATCAAAGTGGGAAACAGCATCTCAAAAGCGATAGTTTCCCCGGCTGGATCATCTGCCAGCTGAGACCAATGAATCTCCAACGCTGCCAGCCCATGCTTTATGCGAACTTTATCGTGCTCTAGTCCACGCCGAGCGAGAGCGATCATCGCCGCTAAAGTGCAAATGAGTCGGTCGTGATGATAGAGCGGTGCTTCAGCACCCCAACTGCCGTCGGCTAGCTGGTGATGGCGCAGCCAGCTCAGCGCATCTTCAGCAATTGGTTCGCCCAATTCAAATAGACGGGCTACCCAAGCTGTATCATATGCCGTATTTGTCATTTGGCTTTGGCCAGGCTTGATTTCTTGAAGCAGTTGGATTATTTGTTGATGAAGATCCACTTAAACACTCCGATACAATAACTCAATTCAATTCTAAAAACGTAGGCCAGATACTTCATTTCCTATGTATGAGAACGCAAAAGATCATAGTCTACTAAACTGATTACAACAGTCACAATGATCGTGATTAACAAAATAGTCGCCACAGTAGGCAAAATATCTACCAAGGTTCTAATGACGATTAAGGCCACGGAAAAAGCAAAAACAAAGGCCAGCATATGCTTAACGCCAATCCGCTTTTTGGCCGCTAAATTCTGGGCCGCACTTAATAGTGCACCTCCCAAGGCGCCCACAATTAAATCAACCTGCCAATTACTCCATGAAGCGTTTACATAAGCAACTACAGCAAGCATCAACAGGCTCATTACGATGATATTCGTTATCGTGACGGAGATTGGCTCCCGCCTTTTGGTTACAATTTTTGCTTCCGTAAAGCGAATTAAAAGAGAGCCTATGATGCTGCCAGCCATAATAGTGGCAACGGCCGTACCCCATTGCTCTTGCCGCCAAAACTGGAGTGCCAGAATCAAGCCAGCCACAAGAGGGAGATTTTGAATAAATTCCCAGGTAAGAATTTGGATTGATCGCATCATATCAAAAAAGAAGAGCGAGTCATTTGGCGATTGATATGTCATATCTATCGTTTGCTTCAGTCGTCTGCCTGTAGCCTACTCCTCCAGAAAACCTTCTGGCAATGTAACTTGCGGTGTAGGGTGCCACATGTCCCACTCTTTATTTCTAGCTCCTACGCCCAGAGTCTTACCCTGATTTGCCTGAAAAAATTGACGCAACGCCATCCAATCCTCAGGCTGTAGGGCTTCATAATTGACCCTCTTAGCGGTCCGGGCATATAGATAGTCGTAAAAAATAGTCCGTAACTGTACTTGATCCAAATAGAAAGCAGGCGCAACGCAAAAGTAGAGTTGTTCCTTTCCAACTGTCATCAAAGGCATATCAGAAGCGTGCAGCTTCCCCGAACCAATGAAAAGATTTGCTGGAGGAATGTATTCACCATAATACATCTCAACCAAAGCCTGTTTGTCGGGAATCTTGCCATGCTCTTGATAATAACGAACCGCCAGTGCAGCCAATGTTTCAGTCGCATCATGGGCACATATACCAAATAACAGTTGGTGTTTAGTATGTGCTAGAGTGCGGGCTGTTACTTGGTCGAACTGTTCAGACAAATGGGCATAGGGTGTATTGGCCAGGCATTGTCTGTGCTCACCGTAGAATCGAACCCGTACGTCATAAGCTTCATAAAAATCCAGAAAGCGCGGATGGCTCGTTAGTTGGGATAACCCTTCTCCCATCATTTTTACATAGCGTTCACCACGCGCCATCAATTGCGGGTTAAAAGCGGGAAGCAAGAGGGTTTGTATGCCGTGGTCAAAGAGTAACTGGCTTAGTTCAACCAGACGTTTTGAGGTGGCCTCAAGGTAAGCAAGAGCAAAATCTTCTTCTGGCTGAGCGTGCTCCAAAATAAACCAACGTCGGGTACCATTGAAAATAAAGGCACATACTCGCAGCCCTCGTGATTGAACAATTTGGGCAACTTCAGCCATTTCTAGATTGAGAAACGTATCATAATCCATCTTGATCGTTTTTCCAGTGCAGTAGGTAGTGTCAAGTGAAAAATTGCACCCCGTGTCATGTATTGAGGTTTAGCATTCCAGTATTCAATCTACCGTCTTGCTTTACGGGCAGCGTAAAGTGGAAGGTTGCACCCTGTTTAGGTTGGGAGGTGGCCCAAATACGGCCGTTGTGATTCTCCACAATCTTTTTACAAATGGCCAAGCCCATGCCCGTACCAGGATATTCACCTCGAGTGTGCAAACGTTGGAAGATCAAGAAAATGCGGTCTACATATTGCGGCTCGATCCCAATCCCATTATCAGACACCGAAAAGAGCCATTCGTCATCTTTTTCTTCAGCAGAGATATGTATTTGGGCTAGCTTATCGCCGCGAAATTTGAGTGCGTTGCCCAAGAGGTTTTGAAGCAAACGGCTAATTTGCTGGGCATCTACATTCAGGGTGGGTAGAGGATCGGCCGTTATGGTTGCACCGCTTTCCTGAATATTTAGCTCTAAATCAGACATGACCCCGTCTAGTATAGCGGAAAGAGCTGTTAAATTGAGGTTAAGATCAGCACGTCCCAGGCGAGAATACATCAGCAGATCGGTAATCAACTGCTGCATTCGTGACGAACCGTCAACAATATAGTCAATATATTTATCAGCTCGGGCATCCAGCTTTCCTTCGTATCGCCGGGACAGTAATTCTGTATAGCTCTTAATCTTGCGTAGCGGCTCGCGCAAGTCATGGGAGGCAACGTAGGCAAATTGTTCTAATTCAGCATTGGAGCGGGCTAATTGGAGATTGCTATTTTCTAATTCGGCCGTGCGTTCAGCAACGAGCTCTTCTAAATGCTCCTGATAGCGCGCCACTTCATCTTCCGCCAACTTGCGTTGGGTAATATCGCGGGTGATAACCTGAATGGCATCAACACGGCCGTCCCGGCGCAACAATGCTGGAAATGCTTCTACCCAGCGTGCTTCATTATCTGGACCTGTTAGCTCAATTGTCAACGAGCCAATCTTATTACCTTCAAGCAGCTGGGAGAAAAGTGCTGTAAAACGTTCTAAGTCTTCCTCTTTTATGGAATCCACTTCAATAAAAGACTGTCCAATGATTTCCTCTCGCGGCAAATTACGCAGGCGCACTGTGGCTTCATTACAATCCACAATTGTGCCATCCAGCCCCAGCAAGGTGATGGATTCTGGCGAGTTCTCAAACAGCAGCCGATACTTTTCTTCACTCTGCCGCAAAGCCTGTTCGGCTTGTTTGCGCTCGCTAACATCGTGGAAGACGATCACGACACCCAAAATCTCATCAAGCTCCCCCTTAATCGGGGCAGCACTATCTTCAATCGGACGTGTCTCTCCATCGCGCTGTATCAATAACGTGCCGTTGTCCAGGATGACCGTTTGGCGACTGTCCATGACTCGGGTTACCAGATTGGCAATAGGGCTAAGCGTTTCTTCATCCACTGCCTGAAACACTTCTGGCAATGGCTCGCCGGCTGCGTCAGACTGCGTCCAGCCGGTTAGTCCTTCGGCCACCGGATTCATAAAGGTGATTTTACCTTGCTCATCTGTGGTAATTACCCCATCACCGATACTGTGCAAAACAGTTGAGAGCCAGCGCTCTTTTGCTCGTAGCTGCCGCTCCATTTCATGTTTATATAGCGCCATTTCGATAGCGGTCTGTAGCTCTTTGCCCTCAAACGGCTTTAGGAGGTAACCAAATGGCTCCGTTAATCTGGCGCGGTCAATGCTGGCATCATCAGAATAGGCAGTGAGGTAGATGACGGGAATATCAAACTTCTCCCGAATTTGTGAGGCAGCGTCAATGCCGTCCATTTGCCCAGCCAGCATGATGTCCATCAGAATGAGATCAGGATGTATGTCGCTGGCCTGCTCAATGGCGGCTTCACCTGTGGCCACGGTTCCAGGAACAGTGTAGCCTAAACTTTCTAATTTGCGCCGCATTGATAAGGCAACCAATTGTTCATCTTCGACAATTAATATGCTTGCTGGTGTCATTGATTTACCTCCGCTGTAATGAGCTGCAAGAATACGGCCGTTATCTCCGGGTCAAAGTGGCTGCCAGCTCCTTCTTGAATCAGGGCAATCGCCTGCTCACGATTAAGGGCTTTATTATACGGGCGATCAGACTGAATCGCATCCCAAACGTCCACTAAGGCAAACAGTCGTGCCGCCAGAGGAATTTCTTTTCCTTTTAAGCCACATGGATAACCGCTCCCATCCCATCGTTCATGGTGGTAGATAGGAATATCCAAAGCTGGCTGCAAATAATCAATAGATTCTAGCATCTGCTGAGCATATATTGGATGCTTCTCGATCACCTGCCGCTCCTCTGCCGTAAGACGATTTGGCTTAAGTAAAACTTCATCGGGAACGCCCATTTTGCCAATATCGTGCAGTAAGCAACCGCGCCGAATATCAACCAGCTCTGCCTCCGTCAATCCTATCGCTTTGCCTAATTGCAGCGTCAATTCGGTAACGCGACGCGAGTGACCGGCCGTTTCTTTATCACGCAATTCTAAGGCTTTAGCCCAACCAGCTAGGGTCTGGTCATAAGCACGCTCTAAATGTTTATGCGAATCTCGTAGTTGTTGTTCTGCTTCTTTGCGAATTTCAATCTCTGTTTGCAGTTGCCTGTTTGCCTTTGTTAATTCGGCCGTTCGCGCCGCCACTAACGATTCCAGCCCATTACGATAGCGGTTAAGTTCTTGTTCTACCTGGTGTTTATAAAGCGCCATCTCTATGGTGGTAGCTAGCTCTCGTTCTTCAAAGGGTTTTACCAGGTAGCCATGAGGTTCGGTGACCCTGGCCCGTTGTATGGTTCGTTTATCCACGTTGGCGGTGAGGTAAATGATAGGAATATCGAGTTGTTCGCGCAAGAGGGTGGCTGTTTCAATACCATCCAGACCGCCACCCAGCATGATGTCCATTAAGGCCAGATCTGGGCGAATATTGATTGCCTGTATTAACGCCTCCTCACCTGTGGTAACGGCAATAGGCACTTCATAACCGAGATGCTCTAATTTTTTGCGAATAGAGAGGGCAATGATGCCCTCGTCTTCGACAACCATGATTTTTGCCATTGTTTTTCCTATATGTGCTTCTCTTGGGTAAAGGTGATGGTTACGGCCGTTCCCGTCCTGTTCTCAAACATCACTTCGCCCTGTAATTGCTGCACCAGCGTATGCACAATTGACAGCCCCAGGGAGTTAGCCTGCTGCCAATCGAAGTTAGCAGGCAAGCCTACGCCACTGTCTTTGATCGTTAGCACCATCTCCGGTTCGTTTTCAGTATTTAGCTGCACCACAATTTGCCCAGAACGGCCGTCTACAAAAGCGTGCTTGTAAGCATTTGAGACCAGTTCATTGATAATAAGCCCCAGGGGGACGGCCGTTTCCACACTTAAGGATGCGTGAGCAACGTCTATATCTAGCACCACTCTTCTAGCCATATGCCCATAGACGCGCATTAGGTAACCCATCAGGCTCTGCACATAATCAGCAAAATCAATCCGCGCCAGGTCGGCCGATTGATACAACTGCTCATGCACCAGAGCCATTGAACGCACCCGGCTGCGGCTTTCCTGAAACATCTCCTGTATGTGTTCATCTTCCAAGTAGCCTGATTGTAAATCCAGCAAGCTGGAAATCACCTGCAAATTGTTCTTTACTCGATGGTGAATCTCTTTCAACAAGACCTCTTTTTCACGCAATGAAGCTAATATTTTCGTCTCGGCCTGTTTGCGATCTGTAATATCTCTCACGGTACCTTGTACAAAGAGGACTTTTCCAGCCTCATCTTCAACACGCGTGCCCCTTATTTCGCAAAGCCGATGCTCTCCATTCTTACGAACTATCGTCCGCTCATAAAATGACGGGTTTGCTCCCTGCATAACAGCCTGACGATGTCTTTTATTTGCCTCGTCCTGTTCTTCTGGTACTGTGAAAAACTCAGGTGTTTGGCCAATCATTTCTTCCAAAGTGTAGCCACTTAGCTCACAAGCCCGCGGATTGGCGGTAACAACTTTGCCATCAGCACTATAGACCCAAACAGCATCAAAGGCATGATCAAAAAGGGCGCGGTAGCGCGCTGCGTTTTCACGCAGCGCTTGTCCGGCTTTCTTGGACTCGGTAACATCTTGGATGGTGCCAAAAATGCGGTTAACCTCACCCATTTCATCAACTAACGGCCGTCCAATGGCATAAAGATGTTTGCGCTGCCTATTAGACAAAATGATGTCATGTTCAATTGTGTAAGGTTCCTGCGAAGCGATGGCCTCACCAACGGCCGTCATCACCCGTTCAAAATCCTCAGGCGCCAACAAGCTCTGGTATCTTTCCAGGGCGATTTCTTCTCTAATCGGCACCCCAAAGATGCGATACGTCTCGTCTGACCAACGAACCTGTTGGGTGTGCAGATGAAATTCAAAGTTGCCCAGTTTGGCAATCGCTTGAGCTTCCCGCAGATTAAACTCACTCTGACGCAACGCTTCTTCAATGTGCTTCCGTTCAGTGATATTACGTGCGACCCAAACTGTTTCATTGCTGCCAAGTGGTGAAATGGTTGCTTCCCACCAATTGTCGGCTTCAATTTGCAGACTATATTCAACTTGCATGGTCTTCCGCGAGGTTAAAACCTGCTGAATATTGTTGTGAAATTCACGCGCCTGCTTATCTGGTAATACATCATACAATGTCTTGCCAAGCATGTCAGCAAAAGCTATCAGTACATTGGGGTTACTGGTCGGCGCAATTCGGACATAACGGCCGTCTGCATCTATCACAAAAATGGCATCTGTTATAGCCTCAAAAATCGCGCGTACCTCTGCCTCTGAAGCAGACAACGTTTCATTTGTCTGAGTTAAAGCTGCCTGCGCTTCCTCTAATTGACGATTACTCTGGCGCACTTGAGTTAATGCTTGTTCCAAGCTGCGCGCTGCCAACCAGACAACCAGGCTAATCATTAAAAAGCCTGTCATCTGTATCCACAGAAAGCCCAGTTGGGCATTGAAAGAAACATAGCTAATCGCCAGACTAACTAGGCCAGCAACAATAAAAGTGGAGTAAGCGGGCAGCAATACGGCCGAAGCAAATATCGGAATTGTAAACAGGAACAGCGTTCGGCCTCTAACAACTTCAAACGGGGTATCGCTTATGGCTAAAACCACGATAAGCAGCCCTAAAAAAAGCCAGGCTGCAATACGATTAGACCAATACCGATTAATAGCAAGAATAATCAGGATGCCCACCGCGTACACAGTCATACCCGTTGTTGCTAAAATCCGTTCTTCGGCAGAAAGTGTTAAGCTAGTGGCAAAGACGATTGCCATCAAAAAACCAAGCACTATTGTGCCAATTAGAAGCGTGTTGAGTAATCGAGCTCGTCGCTGTTCATCTGGGTTGCGCTGAGGCAAACGCAAGGGTTTCATATCAATACCTTTTCTATCTTTAAGTAAGCCACCATATTACTCATTTTGGGTAAAGCTGGCTTGGTGGCCATCTACCACACTATTTTTCTCGCTTTCAGTAGGAATGGTCAATTCAAAGCAGGTGCCATCTTGCGTAGACAACTCAATCTGCCCCTGAAGTTGATTCACCAATGTCATAATGATAGTTAGCCCAAGAGAAGGCGATTGGCGAAAATCCACATCGTCTGGGAAGCCAATACCGTCGTCCCGTATTGTCAGGTAGAGTTGATCGTCTTCTGTCCATAGACGCATACGAATTTGCCCAGAACGGCCGTCTACAAAAGCATGCTTCAATGCATTCGATACCAGCTCATTGATGATCAGACCCAGGGGAACGGCCGTTTCTACACTCAAAAACACATGGTCGATGTCCAATTGCCAATCAACCGGGTTAATTTGCTGGCCGTAAGAGCGAAACAAAAAGCCGGTTAACTGTTGGATATAGTCAGCCATGTCAATGCGGGCTAAATCAGCGGCTTGATAAAGTTGTTCATGCACTAGGGCCATCGAACGTACCCGACTGCGGCTGTCTTGGAACATGCCCTGGACTTGTTCATTGGACACATATCCCGCCTGCAAATCCAACAGGCTAGAAATTACCTGCAAGTTGTTTTTGACACGATGGTGAATTTCCTTGAGCAGCACCTCTTTTTCTTGCAGCGAGGCTTTGATTTGCTCCTCAGCTCGCTTGCGAACGGTGATGTCTCGGCCAATCGATTGTAGCTCCAGCAGCTGCCCAGATTCATTAACAATGGGTCGATCAGACCAGTATTGCCATCGAACTTCCCCGTTTGGCGCGGTTACTTGACGTTCATATGAAAATGATTGCCCGCTCTTCACAATGGCTTCCACTTGTTCTCTGATGGCCTCCCGTGCTTCCAAAGAGACAAACTGTAAAAATTGCGTTCCAATGAGGTCATCGCGCGTTTGGCCAGCGTGTTGGCAGTAAGCTTCATTGGCAAAAGTGAGGGTCGTATCAGGCAAGTAACGGCAGATCATGTCGGGGTTACCCTCAACAACAGCCCGGTAGCGGGTCTCGCTCGTTTGCAATATTTCTTGTTGCTTTTTTAGTTCTTGGGCGTGTAATTGCAACTGGCGATTATTTTCCTTCAATGTCTGTTCGCTGATATTCACACGCGCAATAAAGTTTTCGAAAGCACGGGAATAGTGATAGAGCAAAACACCTATAGCAATGTAAATAGTGATATTTACACGCCAGATAGATGCCAGTGACTGTGCGGGCAATTCTGGCAAGAATCCACCCCTTCCAGCATAAACAAAGGCAGAAATAGTCACAATATTTGCTGCTAATATGAGAAAAGTGCCGCGTTTTCCCAACAGCAAGGTTGCCAGCACAAGCGCGACGAAAAGGCTAAGGATCATATGATCGCGAATACCATATGTATAAACCGAAGCTAGGCTACCGACCCATGCCATACCCGTTAAGAGAATGCTGGCGGTTTGAATGTGGTTACGTCGCATTAACCAAAGGCAGACAAAAATGATCCCCATAGGCACAAGATCAAACCATATACTCACCCAAGGTCGCATTGATGTGAATAGAGTTACTAGGGCGTTTACTATCGTCAAAAATAAGATCGTGAAGAGTAGCGCATTCAGCAAATTAGCTTGATAGGCTTTCTGCCTATCGTTGGGGAATAGAGGAGGTGCCATGTATCGGCGTATTTGCTGATATATGGGATGATCCTTCAATTGTATATGGCTTTCTTTCATAATATTATCCTTGCTTGCCTTTCAAGTGTCTTCCTGTCGGGGAAATGTTGTCTCAATAATTCACACTTTCTCCACTTACTGCGTCGTTAAGGTCATGGCCGTTTTGTGCGCTTTCATGAGAAAAAACAAGCTCAAAGCGGGTGCCATCTTGAGTAGACAGTTCAATCTGCCCCTGAAGTTGATTCACTAACGTCATAATGATGGTTAAACCAAGCGAGGGCGATTGGCGAAAATCTACATCGTCTGGGAAGCCAATACCATCATCCTGTACTGTCAAGTAGAGATAATCGTCTTCTGCCCGCAGATGGGTACGAATTTGCCCAGAACGGCCGTTGGGGAAAGCATGTTTTAGCGCATTGGAGACCAGTTCATTGATGATAAGCCCAAGGGGAACGGCCGTTTCTACACTTAGCGGCGTATTATCAACGTCTACATCCAATGTTACCCCGCTGGCCATTTGTCCATAAACGCGAAGCAGATAGCTGGCTAAGTTTTGTACATAATCAGCAAAATCAATTCGCGCCAAGTCAATAGATTGATACAACTGCTCATGCACCAAAGCCATCGAGCGCACCCGACTTCGACTCTCCTGAAACATCTCCTGCACGGCGTCATCTTCAATGTAAGCCGACTGCAAATCCAACAAGCTGGATATCACCTGCAAGTTGTTCTTCACCCGATGGTGAATCTCCTTTAACAATATCTCCTTCTCTTGCAAGGAAGCCTGGATTTGCGCTTCAGCTTGTTTTCGTTCCGTAACATCTCTAATCATCCCTTGGAAACAGATGGGATTTCCGGCTTCATCTTCAACTCGGCTGGCTCTGACTTCGCAGATTCGTTTATCCCCGTTTTTACAAATCAATGTTCGCTCATAAATCGGCGGGCTCCCACCCTGAACGACAACCTCTTGATATCTGTTGTAAACTTCATCAAATTCTTCTGGGACTGTAAAAAATTCAGGTGTTTTACCAAGCATTTCCTCCAATGTGTACCCACTTAGCTCACAGGCGCGTGAATTAGCCGTCATGACCTTGTCATCAAGGTCATACACCCAAATTGCATCATTTGCATGTTCAAACAAGGCCTGGTAGCGAGCCATATTTTCACGCAATGCGTGTTCTGCTTTCTTCGATTCAGCTTCAGACGCGGATAAAGCATTGATTGTTTGCTGCAATTTACGAATAGTCAGGCTATAAACGCCCGTTGTAGCAAACAGCAAAATAATAAATCCCGCCAAGCCAGTTGTTGGCGTCAGCGGCAAGGGCGGAGATGGTAACCGTTGGCTCACTTCCAGTACGTAGAGAACGGCCGTTGTCAGAACACTTAAACCCGCAAAGCTCTTTGCCGCACGCTCGCCCAGCAGTAAGCCCGCAACAAGCACGCCAAAAATGAAAGTGGTTGGTGCGGCTGAGCTAACCCCGCCGTTAAAAATCGTCAAGAGGATAAAGATAACCCATAGTGAAAGAAGGAATATGATAGATGCTTGTAGCAGTCGTTTCTGCCTCAACAAAAACCGGGTAAGTGCAATCATGAAAAGCAGAAGAGCGGCTCCCATTATTAGCAGCTCAAAAGCAGATAAAGGCACGATGAAGATACTGGCCAAGCTCCCAATAACGGTCAGAATAAAAGCTATCTTTAAGATGCGATCAAGTAAGAGGATAAGCTGTTCTACTTCCTCTTTACCGTGCAAATCATGAATTGTAGGCCAGAATATCTTCCAACTCATTTTCACTGAGTATCCTTTTCCCCTAGCCAAATATCGATCTCAAAACGGGTGCCTTCTTCTTGGGGAACGTGGCGAATGGTTGCTTTGAGTTGATTAATCAACGTCATCACAATAGTGAGTCCCAAAGAAGGAGAGTTGTGAAAATCTAAATGAGCGGGCAAACCAATGCCACTATCCTGAATAGTAAGGTAAAGTTGCTGGTCATCCATTGCAGTAAGTTGAACCCGAACAAATCCCCCCTGGTTATTGGGGAAAGCGTGCTTGAATGCGTTGGAAACCAGTTCATTGATGATGAGGCCGAGGGGAACGGCCGTTTCTACACTCAAAGGCGTATTATCAACTTCTACATCCAGCGTTACCCCTCTGGCCATTTGCCCATACACGCGCGATAGGTAGCTTGTTAGGCTATGTACATAATCAGCAAAATCAATCTGCGCCAAGTCAATAGATTGATACAATTGCTCATGCACCAAGGCCATTGAGCGTACCCGACTGCGGCTCTCCTGAAACATCTCCTGCACATCGTCATCTTCTATGTAAGCCGACTGCAAATCCAGCAAGCTGGAAATCACTTGCAAGTTGTTCTTCACCCGATGGTGAATCTCCTTGAGTAAGACTTCTTTTTCCTGTAAGGAAGCCTGGATTTGTGCTTCAGCCTGTTTACGTTCGGTCACGTCCCTAACGACGCCCTGGATAAAGAGAGGCGTCCCGGCGTCATCTTCAACACGTTTTATTCTGACTTCGCAGATCCGCTTTTCTCCGTTCTTTGCAAGAACAGTCCGTATATAATGTGGTGTAATTCTGCCCCGAGTTGCTGCCCGAAATTTTTGATGTGCGTCATCAACCTCTTCAGGCACTGTGAAAAAGTCATACTTTTTACCAATCAACTCATCCAATGAATAGCCAGTCAGTTCACAGGCGCTGGCATTGGCTATCACGACTGTTTTCTCAAGGTCATATACCCAGATAGCGTCATTAGCATTGTCAAACAAGGCACGGTAGCGAACCACATTTTCATGTAATGTCTGTTCGGCTTTCTTAGCTTCACTAATGTCCTGCACCGTGCCAAAGATACGACTTACTTCACCTGTTGCATCTATTAACGGCCGTCCAATGGCCTGGAGGTGTTTGCGCTGCCCATTAGACAAGATAATGTCGTGTTCAATGGTATAAGGTTCCAGTGAGGCAACAGCTTCGCCAACGGCCGTCATCACCCGTTCAAAATCTTCCGGCGCCAATAAACTCTGGTATCGTTCCAGAGTAACTTCCTCTTTAAGCGGCAGCCCAAAGATACGGTACACTTCATCCGACCAGTAAACCTGTTGCGTATGGAGATTAAACTCAAAGTTCCCCAACTTGGCTATCTGCTGTGCTTCAAGCAAATTCGCTTCGCTCTGGCGCAAAGCCTCGTCAGCCAGTTTGCGCTCATGAATATCTTGAAAGACACCACGCAGCTTGATGACTTCTCCGTTTTGATAAACTGGAATGCCGATAGCCCGTACCCAAAGCCGCTTTTGCTTAGCCGTGATAATTTGCAACTCTACATCATATGCTTCTCCATCAATCGCCCTCTCCACAGCGTCTCGAATAACGGGTACGTGTTCTGGAGCATAAAACTCAATTCCTTCTTCAAGAATGGGCACATAGTCAAGCGGCACTTCATGGATCTCTTTAATCGTGTCCGTCCAGTAAAGTTCATTCGTCTGTAGGTCTAGCTCCCATCCGCCTGTCCGGGCTATTTGATTCGTGGCGTTCAGAAGTGCCTCACTGCGCCGCAACGCCTCTTCTGCCCGCTTACGTTCAGTAATATTGCGTACAAAAGAGATAACTTCATCTGAACCGCTTTTAACCATACGTGTCTCAAAAGTTTGCAGCCCAATGGGTACTTGTAAATCATACTCATAAGCTACCACTTTCCCTGTAGCAACCGTTTGTCGCATAACGTCTAGCATCTCCTGAACGACTTCTGGCGGCATCGGCATTTCTGTCATGTTCGTGCCAATAATTTCGGCCGCAGGCATTGCTAGCTGGGCTTGTTCTTCAGCCTTAAAGTCAAGAATGACCCCGTCCAAGCTTATGCGAAACATCATGTCGGGCATCGCATCAAGCAGGGCACGTTGCCGTGCTTCACTGAGGCGTAGCTCTTCCTCAGCACGTTTGCGCTCTGTTACATCTTGAATAACGGATATGGAGTATTTGTGTTCATTCTGGTTATCGTAATAAGCTGTTGCTGTGAGCAAAACATCAATAACATCACCGTTTTTCAAAACAAATTGGTAGGGAATATCCTGCACGTAACCAGTTTCAAAAAATTTGGGAACAGCCTCTTCAGTAGCATACTGCTTTGAGGTTTCGGTGAAGAAGTTGGCCACCGGACGGCCGATCACCTCATCATACTCATACCCCATTGTTTGTAGCCAATGAAGGTTGACATTGATCAAATTACCTGCCACATCAACTGAGTGCATCATTACAGGAGCACTGTTGTACAGGGTGCGGTAGCGGTCTTCGCTGTCTCGCAAGGAAAGCTGGGCCATTTTTAATTCATTTACACGCTGTTCCAGATCGGTGATGAGCTGGTTTAAATGGCCTGTCATTTTATTAAAGGCAGAAGCGAGGATGCCGATCTCGTCTTCTCGTTCAATATCGGCGGTTAGCGTGAAGTCACCATGGGCAATTTTTTGCGCTGTGGCTGTCAAATTTTGTAGGGGTTGAGTTAAGCCACGCGTAACGTAAAAAGCAACAATGACAGCGGCAGCAAGCGCAGCGATACCAAGCCCAATATCCAGCAAAAGTGACGCTTCCAGGCTGGCAAAGGCTTCTGCCTGGCTCTGCTCGGCTAACAGGGCAACCTTCAGTCTGGGCAGCCACCGATAAACACCAATGACAGGTGCCTGGTCATAGTTAGCGTACAAGCCCGCTGCATTTTGCTTGGCATCCAGAGCCTGATTGGCTCCCTCGCTACGCACAAAAATAACTGAATCGGCCGCCTGAATATCGGCCTCTACAGACAAGGCGTTGGTCAACAAGACGTGATTTGCACCCACCAAATAGGTTTCGCCTGTTTCCCCCAAACCAGATCGCTCCAGCATAATTTCATTGAGTGTGGTCATGCTGGCACGCCCAGCCAAAACCCCTAAGATCTTCCCTTGCCCATCCAAAACAGGCTCAGTCACGACAACAGACATCCGTAACAGTGTTGGCGAATAAAACGGGGGATGAACAAAGCTACCCTCTAAACCTTGTTGAAAGTAGGTTTGGTTGCTGTGAATGGTGCCAACGGCCGTTGCCCCATTAGAAAGTACAACGCGACCTTGCTGATCCATCAGAAAAAGTTCTTCAAAAAGACCCGTGTACTTGATCAGTTGCGTCCAGTTTTCTTGCACAAGCTGAACGGCCGTCTGTTCAGGGCTATCCACTGCCAACATCTGTACGACTAGATCACTTTCCGAGTTAGCGAGGACGGCCGTTAAATTTAGCTGCAAGCTATCTAGCCAGCGCTCAATTTCTGCTTCCTTCAAGGTAGCCACAGATTCCAACTGGCGCGTTACCTGTGTTTGCCCATCACGCCAGCTTACAACGGCCGTGCGTGCCGTAATCAGCACAACAGGCAGCAACACCAACAAGACGAAAGCCACCAACATTCGGGCTCTAATGGTGCGGAAACGGGAAAAGCGGCTCCACGGCCGCATTGTTTTTGAGGGTGATTCTGTTGTCTTCATACGCATCAATTACTCGCCTGTGATCCAACTCCAAATTTGGCTCAACCGTGAAATGTGAAATTTGTCTAGACGTGACAGCCACTTTAGAAGTGACTGTCACGTAACGCACACTTTCTGCCGATCGGCCCAATTTTTATGGTGCTACAAATTCATTTGTATACAACGTCGTTAAATCTAGTGGTGCTTCCAATAATTCATTTTCTATCAAGATCGATTGGGTCGTTTCCCAAATTGTGTCATCCATCAAACCAAGTGCTGATTGACCTGCATCAATAAGCGGAATCGAAGCCCTCATTTCTCGCTCGAGGCTGGCTTCGTCCAAAGATGGGTCAATTTTTAAGGTAGCAGCTACCGCTTCATCTGGATTGGCTAGGGCATACTCCCAACCGCGCATTGTGGCGCGCACAAATCGCTCCACTAAATCTGGATTTTCTTGCACTAAATTATCTGTGGTAAAGAGAATGTCGGAATAAATAAAGGCCCCATAATCATAAGCCAGGATCACATTTAGCTCATACCCTTCCGCCTCTAATCGAGCGACCTGTTCGGTTAAATAACCAGACCAGACATCTACCTCCCCATTCAAAAGCGGGGTCATATCAGATTCAAGAGGGAATATTTCAATATTGTCAATGGTTAAACCCGAACTATGCAAAACAGAATGAAGAAAAAGGTTGCCATTGGCAGAAGCAATCCGTTTGCCAGCCAGGTCAGCAGGCGTTTCTATATTGTTTTCGGCTAGCGAGAAGTAGGCAGTAGGGTTAATTTGAAAGATGGCGGATATTGCCTTGACTGGTTGACCCTCGCTAGAGGCTCTCAGGAGGGAATCGCCAGACCAAATACCAAACTCTGCCTGCCCCGACATTACTTCATCAACAACATTGATCACCCCATCCTCACCAAAACCACCAGGCTTAATGGTTAGCTCAATATTCTCTTCGGCATAAAACCCTTGTTCCTGGGCTATATAAACGCCCGCAAATTGTGCTGAATGCAGCCATTTCAATTGAATGGTTACCTGATCTGGTTCTGGCTGGGTACAGCTAACCAGAAGAAATAGAGCCAGCAAACCTGTCAATAACCAAATAAAACGTTTCATAATAAATCACCTCTTTTGCAATCTGATGAGCAAAGCAAAAAACCATCTCATCAACAATGTAATTATCGCAGAAAAGGGGGGCTTAATTGTTACTTTTGTGTAACAGCTTTGTGTCTATTTTGTTTAGGCAATCACGTTAGGAAAATCATGCGGGCGTGGTATATATAAATTACGCTGCGCGAAGCCGAACTATTTTAATATGGAACGATGACAGCACCATATCTTCCAAGTTGAGTTTTTAAACACTTTCCAACTGTTTATTTTTCTGCCAAATCTTCCAGCGCAGCCAAGGCTGCTTCGGCACGGCCGTTTTGGACAAAAACGTGGTCGTGGTAGTAGGCGGCGATGACGTTGGCGCTGATATTGTGTTCGGTGAGTTTGGTGGCGATAACGGCCGTTAACCCCACCGCCTCCAAGCTGGAATGCACCGACAGGGTGATGCACCGGAACACACCTTCGTACTTGACGTCGTGGGCGTCGGCGCGGTGTTTGGGAATGACGAGAGTGAGTCCTTCTGCTTCCATGAAGGAGGCAATGGGTTGTAGTTTGGTGTGGTCACCGTAACGGCCGTTTTCAAACGTACAAAACACATATTCCTCATCATGCAGCTTGGGTGCGAGCGTAGCCAGCATTTTGCTTAAATCAGTTTCACCCGCCATCTTATTCGTCTACCAGACCTAGTTTTTCCGGGATGTGGTCGGTGTCGAAGGGGCTGAATGAGAGACGGCCGTCCGCCTCAAGGCGCACCTTCAAAATGGAACCATTGGGCATTGGCATGCCCCGTGAAAAGTTGAGATACCGCTCCATCGTGTGCCGATTGGCCTCACGAAAACCAGACAGGTGCATCCACAAATAGGCTCGCAAAAAGAGGCCATGACTGAACAAAGCAATAAATGATTCAGGCGTGTTGGCAAGCTGCTCATCCAGCGCATGTACCCGCGCCAGCAGCTCGGCAAAGGATTCGCCTTCGCCCCCCTCTTTTTCCAGTGGATCCATGCGCTGCCAGTACGCCATTGCCTCTGGCCAACGCTGCTCCCCGGTAGTGCCATTGTATTTTTCCGGGTGCAGATAGCTGAACTCGTAAACGGGCCATTCAACGACAGGGATTGGGTTGAAGCGGCTGATGGTGGGAACGGCCGTTTGCCGGGCGCGAATATAAGGTGACACTACAATCAAATCAGGCTTGCGCGTAAACGCCTCCGCCAAATATTCTGATTCTCTATGCCCCTTGTCTGTCAATTCTGATTTTGCTGGATGCAACGTCGGCAAATTCGCATTCGATATGCTTTCCCCATGCCGGATCAACCACACTTCTTTACTCATTTCCCCTTCCTAACTGAAAAATTTTGACTATTTTGAAATTATTGGGATTAGCAACGAATTAATGCGAATGAACCGAAAATTCGCATTAATTCGCTGCAAAATTGTCACCCGAATCTTTTAAATCTGCGATGCTTTGTTTTATGGATTCACGTACGATTCTACCAAACCTACCAGCGCATCATCAGGATTGCCATACCGTTCTTCCACCAAATCTTCGCCAGAACCGGTGGAGAACATGACAAACGAAGGGCATTCATCCATGAACGTCTCAATGGTTGCTGTGCCCACAACCTCGCCTGTCTTGGCCGCATAAATGGTCAGCTCGTACATGGCATCGTAAATTTCCACGGTGCCTTCCCGCTCCTCTTCATCAATTTCATACCCTTCGCAGGTGTCTACCAGCGTGGTTTCCGTCCGGGCCAGGCACCCAACCAGCTCAATGTCGCTGAATGGTTGGTCTACGGCCGTTGTCCACGCTTCTGGAATATCTGTTTGCGAGGGGAACATAATGTCGTAGATGTCGCCATCAAAGGAATTCTGACTGTACAGAGCGATTTTATGCGGGCCGCTGCCGCTGGCATCATAATCAGCGGCGGCTTCGATGACCGTGCCTGTACAAACGCCAGCCAGGTGGAAACTTTTTAGCTCCGCCGGGTCGCTGGGCGGGGTATTGCCACCACCATCACCGCCGCACGCCGCCGCGCCAATGCCGATAAGCAAAAAGAATATGAGAATGAACGTTTTTTTCATGAGGTGCCTCCTGAGCATGTGAATCTAGTTTCAATAAATCAACGCACATTATCAGCAAAATATGACGGATAAACTGTAAATGTGTTGACAACGGCCGTTTGGAAAGCACCCTCCAATTGGCTACAATGCAGGTATGGATCTGTTTGCACACGGCCGTCAGGCTCAAATTGAAAAAGAGTCCCCGCTGGCTAACCGGATGCGCCCCCGCACGCTGGATGAATACGTGGGGCAAACCCACATCATGGGGCCAGGGCGATTGCTGCGCCGCGCCATCCAGGCCGATCAGCTTTCTTCGCTCATTTTTTACGGGCCACCGGGCACCGGCAAAACCACCCTGGCGATGGTCATTGCCAACACAACCGAGAGCCATTTCATAACGATAAATGCAGTCCTGGCAGGCGTGAAGCAGATTCGTGAGGCGATTGCCACGGCACAGGAGCGGCGCAATTTGTACGGCCAGCGCACCACGCTCTTTGTGGATGAGGTGCATCGCTGGAACAAAGCGCAGCAAGATGCGCTGCTTCCCCATGTAGAAAATGGCACCATCATTTTGATTGGCGCGACGACGGAAAATCCCTACTTTGAAGTGAACAAAGCCCTTGTCAGCCGCAGCCGCATTTTCCAGCTACGGCCGCTCACGCAGGACGATTTGCGCCAGATTGCCCAGCAAACCCTCAGCGACCCAGAGCGGGGCTATGGCAATCTAAACGTTCACATCGAGCCAGACGCGCTGGAGCATTTGGTGGATGTGGCCAATGGCGATGCGCGCGGCGTGCTGAATGCTCTAGAGTTGGCGGTAGAGACGACGGAAAAGGGGGAAGACGGCCGTATCCAAATCACCCTTGAAGTCGCCGAAGAATCCATCCAGCGGCGTGCTGTTTTGTACGACAAAGAGGGAGACGTCCATTACGATACCATCTCCGCCTTCATTAAAAGCCTGCGCGGCTCCGACCCGGACGCAGCTCTCTACTGGATGGCCAAAATGGTGTACGCAGGCGAAGACCCCCGCTTCATCTTCCGCCGCATGACCATCTTTGCCGGGGAAGATGTGGGCATGGCCGATCCGCAGGCGATGGGCGTGGTCACCGGCTGTTGGCAAGCCTTTGAGCGCATCGGGATGCCCGAAGGCCGCTTCCCGCTGGCGCAAGCGTGCATCTACTTGGCCACTGCGCCCAAGTCCAACTCCGTTTTTGCCTTTTTTGCTGCGCTCAGCAGCGTGGAGAAAGAGCAGGAAGCAGACGTCCCCAATCATTTGAAGGACGGCAACCGGGATAGCGAAGGCTTTGGGCATGGCAAGGGCTATCTCTATCCACACGCTTACCGCGACCATTGGGTAGCGCAGCAATATTTGCCCGATGCGCTGCAAGGCAAAATGTTCTACGAACCGAGCGACCAGGGGTACGAGCGGCAGATTCGGGACGAGGTGGCGAGGAAACGGGAAGCCCAACTAGCGGCGATGCTAGAGACTGGAGACTTGGGACTAGAGATTGGGGAGATTTATACGACCAGTCCCAAAAACAAGGGGAAAGAGGCGTGGCTACAGCGGACGATTTCTCAGGCGGGGCAGGCGTTGGGGCAACAGCGGGAGCAACTGTTTGAGCTAGCGGCGGTGCAGCGGCACCATCTGGTGCTGGACGTCAACGCGGGCAGCGGCTTGCTCACTTGGGAGGCGGTGCGTCGCGCCCCGGAAGGTGCGGTTTATGCGCTGGCCGCGGCCACCACCGACGGCGAAGCCCTGCGCCAACAGGCCGAACGTTTGCCAGAACTGGAACGGCCGTTCATCCTCATCGGGGATCTCACAGAGCTAGACACCCTACTCGCCCTCCGTGGCGAGGAAAATCTCCAATTCGACCGCATTCTCGCCCGAAACCTCTTTACGCAACACGCGATACGCAATATCAAACCAGAAATCCTTACAGCTTTAGCAGATAGGTTGCTGCCAGACGGCCGTTTCTGCCTCATCCAAACCATCCCCAAGCACGGCCAGCGACTGCACCAACTAGTCGATTGGTCTGGCGAGACGAAGACGCTGGCGAAGAAAGTCGCAAAAGCCGAGGAAGCAATCTACGCAGACGAAAGCGATCCGCTAGTGAATTGGGACGAAACTGACGTGCGGGTTGGTCTGGAATCCGCTGGATTTACCATTGCTACCCACCAGCTAGACCGCGAAAAAGGGCAACGGCGTCTCACAAAAGCCCATTTAGCACGTTGGTTTGGTGAAAATGGAGATGGTACATACGGCCGTCGCTTGCAAGAAGCTGGTTTGAGCGAGAAAGAGATTAATAAAGTTCACGTCCTATACAAAAGGCAGTTGGAGGAGCAGGTTGTGGGGTGGGAAACGGCCGTACTCTATTTAGTTGCCCAATAAGCAGAATGCTTACTGTGCATTTGAGGCAAACAGATCCACGATGTTGCCATCAGGGTCTTTAACCTGAGCGTAACGCTGACCCCAAAAGGCATCCCAGGGTGGTTTGTGGCTTTCGTAGCCTGCGGCAACCACGTCTTCGTACAGCTTGTCTACCTCGGCGGGGCTGTCACACAAAAAGGCCATGCCCATGCGGTGGCCGACTGGTGTCTCCCATTCATCATTGAAGCTCAAAATCACATCTAGCGTATCCCAAGCTAAGCGCAGGCCACCGGGCAGCGTTACCTCCACATGCCCCTCACTGCCTGCCTCGGTCGGAATTTCCAGCCCCAACAGCCTGTAAAAATTCAGTGATGCGACTATATCTTTTACGACCAATCCAATTAAATCTAGTTTTGCCATTAGAAAATCCTCCGTTGTCTACTCACCCTTCGGCAATAGCTTTTGGTACGGTAAATATTGTTTCATCCACGCTGTTCAAGGTAATTGTGTGGAAATCCAGCACAAAATCGCCGCTGCTGTCTGTAGCGGTTACCTTACTGGGCAGTCTGATGCCCTCAATCGTTTGCCACTCGTTGAAAACGGTTTGCACCGTCTCGCCTGCCTCGCCATTGGGGTTGACGATGACAAAACCCGCCATCAAGCCTGTGGCTTGGTCAAAGTAGAGGGTGCAGGGCTTCTCCAGTTCGTCGAGGGCTTGAATGGTGGCGCAGCGTCTTCCGGCAAAATCGGACTCTGCGCCAATGGCCATCTGGCCAAAATAATCTGGTAAGGTGAGCGGCATCATCTGGAATTCGTGGCCGCGCAGCATGGCGATGCTGGCTTTTGCCAACGGCCGTACCCCACCCGTTTCGGGGTCATCTCCCCAGGCATACTCACTATTGACAATGCCGCTAAAAGGCGGCATCCCAGGCCAAGTTTGCAGAAAATGCAACCGCTGCTGGCGTGCCGACTGGATTTCGGTGGTGTAATCGCCGTGGGGTGAGGTGCAGTTGGCTATGGCGTGAATAGATTGGATGGTAACGGCCGTTGCCTCACCACCCATCGCCTCAATCTGTTTTGTCATTAGGTGTTCAGGTGTTTGGGTCATTTTTTATCTCCAAAAGTGCCAGCGCAAAACGAGAACATTTGTGCTGGATTTTACCCTAGATTTTGGGTTACACAAGGCCAAAAGCGCGGACTGGGAAGGTGCCGAAGGCTTTCACTTTGACCGGCACGGCAAAGAAGCGAAAGTTATCGTCGGGAAGAGCGTGGAGGTTGGTGAGATGTTCGGCAATGGGGATGTCGTGTTTGAGCAAGGTGGAATGAACGGGGCGGTTCCCGTCTTCGGTGTTATCAATATTCAATGAGTCAATGCCCACCAGTGCCACGCCGGATTTTTGTAGGTAAACGGCCGTTTCCGCCGTCAAAAAGGGGTGTCCTTCAAAATATTGCTCACTGTTCCAATGCTGCGACCAGCCCGTATCAAACAGGACGGCTTTCCCCTGCACATTTTTGCCTTGCAGCAGATCGGGATGGAGCGAACGGCCGTAACTCTCCGGCATCCGCACCACCACACAATCCAGATTCGCCAGCGAGCCGAGGGGTAGCTCCGACAAATCCTTGCCGTCGGCATAACGATGGAAGGGGGCATCAACGTAAGTGCCCGTATTAGCCACCATCTCAATCTTGCCAATGTGAAACTCTGTGCCGTCAGCGTAATGCTCTCGTGACGCTTCCCGGCTGAGAAAGTCGCAGATTATTGGCGCGGGCAAGCCTTTGTAGGTCACTAAGCCGTCAGCGACGGTGTGGCTGACATCAATCAACTTCCTACCCATATATTGATTCCTTTTTGATAGTTAAAAGTTAGTAAACGGCCGTTTGAACCCCCTATAATTTGTGATACGCTACGAACAATTTAGCGTTGTGGTGGAACGTTAGCAAAGTAGGGAGACAGCCAATGAATAGAAAAAAGAGTTTACCAACCAACGTGATGGGTTACACCGTTGGTGAAGAGATTGCCAACAGTATAACGCATGGCATTGGTGCTGCCCTCAGCATTGCTGGCCTCACGCTGCTGGTTTCCCTGGCTGCCATCTATGGCGACGTGTGGCGTGTGGTAAGCTTTAGCATCTACGGCAGCAGTCTCGTCTTACTCTACCTTTGCTCCACGCTTTACCATAGCATTCAACACCCAAAAGCCAAGCGCATTTTGCGGATTTTTGATCATTCGGCCATTTACCTCCTCATTGCGGGATCGTACACGCCATTTACCCTGGTGAGTATGCGTGGGCCCTGGGGCTGGACGTTGTTTGGCGTCGTGTGGGGATTGGCACTGCTGGGCATTGCCTTCAAAACGGTGTTCATTGGCAAATATGAGAAGTGGGCAACGGCCGCTTACGTTCTCATGGGCTGGCTGGTGGTGATTGCCTTCAAGCAAATGCTCGTGACCGTACCGCCGGGGGGCATTGTGTGGCTGGTGGTCGGCGGCGTGGTCTACACCCTAGGCGTGCTGTTTTACGCTTGGGAAAAGCTCCCCTACAACCACGCCATCTGGCATCTGTTCGTGTTGGGTGGCTCCATTTGCCACTTCTTTGCTGTTTTGTTTCACGTCCTGCCAGCACAGCAATAAAACTCATTGATAGCGGATCATTTCTGAGAAGCTAAAGGCCCTCTTTTGTTTCCGCTACTAGCTGATCAACCACTGCCTTGAGTGCCTCCTCCCGATTCTCATCGCCGCCGTGGGCTTTGTAAGTGGCAATTTGTCGGTCAGCACTGGTGCCATTACGTAAGATAGTGTGCACATATTCCACTTCTTGGCGGCTCCCCAAATCGTCTACAACATCATCTACTATCTCTAGCAACTCTTCCATGAGGTCGGAAAATGGAACCGATTCTTGCTTGCCAAAATCAATGAGTTCCCCATCAATGCCGTAGCGCACGGCCCGCCACTTATTTTCGGTAATGTGGATGTGCCGATATTGTCGCCAGGACATATTTTGCCGCCGCAGTTTGAGCAGCTTGGCACAAATGGCCTGGAACAAGGCAGCAATGCAGATGGCTTCATCTACTTTAGTACAAATGTCGGTAATGCGGAACTCCAAAGTGTCAAAGACGGGATGCGGCCGTATATCCCACCAAATTTTTGCCCGCGTATCATCTTTGCCAAACGCGCCGACCGTGCCCAGCGTGCGCTCGTAATTTTGGTACTCTCCCCAGGAGGTAAACGAGTGCGGAATGCCCGTGCGGGGCAGCGATTCAAAGACGACGCTGCGATAAGAACGAAGACCTGTGTTACGACCGTGCCAAAATGGCGAACTGGTTGAAAGTGCCAGCAAGTGGGGAATAAAATAACGCGCCTGATTCATAATTTCAATCATCAGGTTCTTTGATTCCAAATCTGCGCCAAAGCCAACATGCACATGCATACCAAAAATGAGCAGCCGCTTGGCCACCCCCTGCATATCGTCCAGCAGTTCTTTGTACCGCACCCCCTCTGTAATGGACTGTTCGTCCCATCGCGCAAATGGGTGGGTAGATGCAGCAGCAATAGCCAAACCATTTTCCTCGGCCAATTCACAGACGGCGCGGCGTAACCGGACAACCTCTTGTCGGATTTCGCCAATGTTCTGGCAAACATTGCTGCCCACCTCCACCTGCGACTGCATCAATTCAGGCATCAAGCCCAGGCTAACCTGTCGCTGCTGATCCTGAGACAAAAATTCGGAAATATACGCATGGAGATTCCGACTTTTCGGATCAATGATCTGATACTCTTCCTCAATTCCCATGGTAAGTGGCGGGGTCGGTACGGACATTTTTTTCTCCTATTTTGTGGACACAGTAAAGCGTAAGCGAATTGCTGGAAAGATTATAAAGGGGGTGGGGAGGAGTGTGCAAGTATGCAAGTTCTCAAGTGTTTAGGAGTTCAGATTACTTGAATACTTGAACACGAAACACGCTTACACTCATTTCCGCAAAAACTCAACTAACAACCGCACGCCATAGCCCGTGCCGCCGCGTGGGGTCAAGGCGTTGCCTTTGTCAGTTAGAGCCATGCCAGCAATATCTAAATGTGCCCAGGGGTAGCTGGTAAACTGCCTAAGAAACATGGCGGAGGTGGCCACGCCACCAAAACGGCCGCCGCTGTTTTTAATATCTGCCACGTCTGATTGGATGGCTTCTTTGTAATCGTCCCACAGGGGCATGGGCCAGACGCGCTCGTGTACGGCCGTACCCGCATCAACCAATTTATCCCGTAAGCTATCGTCTGTACTGAACAAGCCCGCCGCCATTCCCTTACCTAGAGCCACCACGCAAGAACCCGTCAGCGTGGCCAAATCAATGACCGCTTTAGGGTTGTATTTTGCGGCGTAGACCAGCCCGTCGGCCAGCACCATGCGCCCCTCGGCATCGGTGGAGATGATTTCGATGGTGATGCCGTTGCTGGCGGTAATCACATCTGCCGGACGGTAGGCGTTGGCATCTGGCATATTTTCGGTGCAAGGGGCAATGCCGATAACCCGCAGCGGCAGGTTCATGGCGCCCACTACTTTCATCGCCCCCAAAACGGCCGCAGCGCCACCCATATCAGACTTCATCGCTTCCATGTTGGCCGAGGGCTTGATGGAGATACCACCGGTGTCGAAGGTGATGCCCTTGCCCACCAGCACGATCGTATCCAAATCTTCCCGCTCGGCATTGTGTTCCAGCACGATAAATTTGGGCGGCTCACCTGCACCTTTGGCCACAGCCAAAAAGCCACCCATGTTGCGCTCGGCCGCCCAGGCACGATCCCCAACGATGAGCTTGAGGTTGTGATCGTTGGCGATGGTGACGGCCGTATCCGCTATTTTGGTCGGCGTAGCCACATTGGGCGGCATGTTCACCAGGTCGCGGGCAATGGTCACCCCGGCCGCAATGGCCTGCGCCTGGATGCTGCCTGCTTCAATGGCGGCCAGCTTGCTGCCATCAAACTCCACAATCGTGAGCGACTCGATTTCGTGCGGCGGTTCAGGCTCTTGCCGAGTGGCGGCAAAGCGGTAAGTGGCCAATAAACTGCCTTCTACCGTCGCCTGTGCTGCGGCCGTCACATCTAGGCCACCGACGCCCGCGCCATGCACAATCGTGGCCACGTTTTTGGCCTTGAGCTTGTGTGCTTGTTTAATGCCATTGGCCGCCGCCTGCCGCACGCCCTCCAGATCAAAGCCGTCTCGCTTGCCTAAACCAACCACCAAAACGCGCGTCGCCGCCATCGCCCCTCGCGGGTAGAGCACGCCAACCTCACCCATCTTGCCCGTCAGGTCACCACTGGCAATCAGTTCGCTAATCGCGCCGTCCAAGGCCAGATCAACCGCGCCCGTTGCGCCACTTGGCGTTGTCACATCATCAAACAGGTTCACGACAATGGTGTCAGCTTCACTAATTTGGATTTCTCTTTGAATAATTGATACTTTCATTTTCCCTCTAATTTATATTAGTGCCATTCCTGTTACTTGCATAAATATCAAAATTGCCATTATTATGTAATAATTTAGTTAGATGCAAAACTCTCGACTAGAAACAAAATTGCATCACAGCGCGTAATTAAAATAAGTCAGGTTGGACAATTCTCAAAGTGAGATAGATATATGAGCGAGTTTACTATATTGGATTGGTTTGTAATTGGAGCTGCTATAGGTCAAATATGTGCCGGACTTGGTGCCGTAGTTGCCGCCATTTTATCATTTATCACTGTTTTTCAGATCAGGCAACAACTTTCGCAATCAGATCAGCAGGTTAAGGCTATGGATTTAAATAATGAGCTTCAACGAGCTCAATATCAAGCCACTTTTGGCCCCAAAATCATGATAGAGTGGAAAAAATATACTACTTTTCTACCAAAGGGGAACATAATAGATTTTTTCCCACTTGATGCTCAAGAAGTTGCTAAACATGGTAATAATAGCATGGGACAAATATGTAGAGAACTTAAAAAATGGTGGGCATCGCAATCTCCAATGGCAACCCCTTATAAATACATATCATTAGATATTAAAAACGTTCAAAATATAACTCAATCAGGAACAGCCGTAGAGGTGAGAATTAAACTAAAGGTAACTGTAAAGAATCACAACTTTACAGATTTTCCTGAAACTACCAAGGCAACAATTCGGATTGACTTAGATGTTTGTGAGCCAGGCAGTCACATTATCATTCCAATTCGCGTTGAGGGAGTTCCAGTGAAGGGTTTCATTGTCGAAATAATGGATTTTGATTATGAGTTTGATGAACAAAGGCTGAAAGCATTTTCCGGTAGAAAGCTGTATTCTCTTGGGGAAGATGAATTTCAACAAGGATAATAAAATGTCAGATAGCAAGAATGTGCTACACAATCTTCCACGAAGAAAGTTAAACGAACCTTTTGTGGGAAGAAACAAAATTTCTAGTGTTGTGCTAGATTTATTACTTAATAATCCTCGTGCATTCTTAATTGCAATTTCAGGAGTAGCAGGTGTTGGAAAAACTTCATTAGCCTTGCATATTGCACATAAACTTCTGGATGCTACTGATGCTTCTTTTGAAGTTATAGTATGGGCTAGCAGCAAAACTGAACTTGTTGATAAAAGAAGGAATGTAGAAGAAATTGATGAAGCATTTATCACTAAAGACCTTGAAGACTTATTAGACGTTATTGCTAAAACTTTGGATATAAATTGTCATGGATACTCAGTTCCTGACAAGGAAGACAAAATCAAGTCATTTCTTCAAGGAAATAAAATTTTGCTTATTATAGATAATCTTGAGTCTCTTGAGCAAGATGCTGCTGCTGAAATATTACGGTTTGCAAGGAGTATTCCATTTGATAATAAATGTTTAGTTACTTCCAGAATAGAAATTCAGGGTGAAGGAGAACATCTTATAAGATTATTTGCGCTTTCGTTTGAAGAGTGTGTTGAACTAATTAATGCGGAACAAGGAAAAGAAAAAATTTTTGAGCGGTTAAATTTAGATCGAGGTTTAATGCTGGAAATCTATCATGGTACTGGTGGTATACCGTTAGCAATTAAATGGATCATGGCAAAAATACGTGCAACTCGAAGAAAAGATTTAACAGGTTTGATTCCAGAGATATTGGATAGTTTATACACAGCAGAGAATGTGTTGGCCTATTGTTTTCAACAATTGTTTCGCAGCTTATCAGAGAGAGCGAAAGAGGTTCTAATGGCAATGTCTCTTTTGAATAATCCAATCGAAATAGAAGCTATTCAAACAATCTGTGAAATTGAAACTTCTAGACTTTTTGACGCTCTAAGGGAGCTAAAAACCCGATCGTTAATCGAAGAGACAACCAATAACCAAGTTACCATCCTGCCTCTCACAAAAAGTTATGCTAGCTGGCACCTTAATCATAGATCCTCTTTGCGTGAAAAACTAGAATCAAATTACGTTAAAATCTATGACACAAAAGAATACAAACATTAGCCCTCAAATTTAGTCGGCGACATTAACGTAATCATAGAAAGGAGAAATATGAACATACTGGTCATTGGTGGAACGCGATTTTTGGGACGCGCCATTGTGGATGCGGCTTTGGCGGCCGGGCATGAAGTAACGCTATTTAATCGAGGGCAGAGCAATCCAGATTTGTACAGTGGGCAGGTGGATTTGTTGATTGGGGATCGAGATGGGGGGCTGGAGGTGTTGAACGGCCGTTCCTTCGATGCCGTCATTGATACCTGTGGCTACGTACCCCGGCTGGTACGTGATTCGGCTACCGTGCTAGCCGATGCCGTGAAGCAATATGTGTTCATTTCCAGCATTTCTGTCTATCCATTTGAGGCGATGCGTGAACCGGGTTTGGCAGAGGATACGGCCGTTGGCACCATGGAAGACGAAACGGTGGAAGAAGTCACGGGCGAAACGTATGGTCCGCTAAAAGCATTGTGCGAGCAAGCAGCCGAAGCCGCGATGCCGGGGCGCGTTTTGAACGTGCGCGCCGGGCTAATCGTCGGGCCGCACGACCAGTCAGACCGCTTTACCTACTGGCCTCACCGCGTGGCCCAGGGTGACGAAGTGCTGGTTCCAGACTCGCCAGATTACCTGACACAGTTCATTGACGTGCGCGATTTAGCGTTGTGGATTTTGCACATGGTAGCCCAGCAAAAAACGGGCAACTACAACGTCACCGGGCAGGCGGGAACAATCACGCTGGGCGATGTTTTAGAGACGTGCAAAGACGTATCTGGCAGCGACGCTACGTTTACTTGGGTGGATGAGCCATTTTTAACCGAGCACGCGGTGTCGGCGTGGATGGATTTGCCGCTGTGGGTGGGTAGTGAGCTGCCAGGATTCAACCTGGTGAATTGCGACAAAGCGTTTGCAGACGGATTGGTTGTACGGCCGTTAGCCGAAACAATCCGGGACACCTTAACCTGGCAAGCCACCCGCCCCGCTAACCATGAATGGCGTGCCGGTATAAGCCGCGAACGGGAAGCGGAACTGCTGCAAAAGTGGCATAATCGCTAACTATGCTGCAAAAAGAAGAAGCGGGGATTGTTTATTTTGAGTTTGAGAGCTTTGGCAGTTACGGCCGTAGCCAGCACGCTATCTTTTCCCGCCAAGGTGGGGTGAGCCAGCCGCCCCATGACTCCTTAAATTTAAGTGTGAGCGTGCCGGATGAGAAAACGGCCGTCTACACCAATCGCACCAAAGCGTTTGGGCTGTTTGAGCGGCAAAATGATACTGTCGTCCACGCCCACCTGGTACACGGCAACGAGGTGGCTCGCGTGACACAAGCCGACAACGGTACCTGGGTGGAGCACGTGGATGCCCTCATCACCAACGAACCGGGCTGCGGCCTGACGATGAACTTTGCCGACTGCACCCCCATCCTGCTGGTTGATCCGGTGCAGCACGCCATTGGGCTAGGCCACGCAGGCTGGAAAGGCACGGTAGTGGATTTGCCGGGGGCAATGGTACGCGCCATGCAGCAGCAGTTTGGCAGCAATCCGGCTGGTTTGCTGGCGGGCATTGGCCCCTGCATTAGCTGGGACAATTACGAGGTGGATGAACCGCTCGTCAGCGAGGTGAAGGCGGCATTTGCCAATTGGGAACTGCTATTGAGAAAACCAGAGGGGAAGGGGAACGGCCGTTACCATTACGATCTTCCCGAGGCAAATCGCCAACGATTGCTGCAAGCTGGCGTCCAACAAATTGAAATGCCCGGCCTCTGCACCGCCGACCGCACCGACCTCTTCTTCTCTCACCGTGCCGAAAAAGGTAAAACTGGCCGTTTTGGCTCCATTTTTGTGCTATCCCCTTAATATGGAAAAGTATTAGGGCTTTGTCCGTATTTCATGTTTCGTATTGCGTGTCCTGCAGATGCTACGCAATACGAAATACGCAATATCTCCCAGAAAATCTCCTAAATTCTCAAAAAGCGTTTTCTTTCACGCTGTACAAGTTTGAACGGCCGTCCTTCCCCACCTGTTCAATAACATCGCAACGAGCCAGCGTGTAGGTGATGCGCTGAGCCAATTTAGTGCGAATTTTGGCAAGTTTGGCAAGCTGTTTGTTGGTAAACGGCTGGGGTAAATCGGGCGGCAGCAGGGCAAGCAGATCCGTTGGCGTGGCGAAGGTGTGCATTTCTACCACATCCAGCAGGCGATGATCGTGCAGGCTCCACCCTTTGCGCCGCCAGCTCCCTTGGCCGTCATCGCGCCAAATCTCTTCTTGCTGGGTCAGCACCGCGCCTACCACCAAATTGGGATGCGGCAGCAGGTGGGGTATTCGCATTAGTTCAGAGAAGAGGTCAAGCGGTTGCCCTTTTTTGGGGGATTTACGGCGGCTGATGGGGTAGCCAACGGCCGTTTCCCTCACAATCCACTTTTCCTGAGCAATGGGGTGCAGCAGCAGCACCGGATGATTGTCCAGCAGCAGCCCCAGCTTGCGCTTCATCGCCCCAAAGTGGCGTGTCTGAATCTCGATGAGCTGCTCGCCACGCACAATGTCAATGACAAAGCCGTCCACCTTTACCTCGAACTGGTCGGTGGAACGGCCGTACCATTCCTTAATACCTGCGTGCAGCGATTTTTCTGCCAAAGTCCCAATCTTGTTCATAAATTTTTTAGCCACAGATTTCACGGATTAAGACCCTAAATCTGCGAGAATCAGCGAAATCTGCGTATTGTTTATGGTTTGTATAAGCCCCAATCGTCCAGGAACCAGCCATTATTTTCAATGGCCCAGCGACCCCGCATAGCCGCGCCAACGGTAACCGTTTGCGGGCTGGAAATGGTGAATGTGGTCTGAAAGCGGTTTTTCTGGCCGAATTCAGGCAACAGCCAGCCAGTCGTGCCGTTGCCAGCGATCAGCTTCACTTCGCCAGAAAGTGGGTCTGGTGCCCAGATTTTCTGGCCATTTTCATACCCTATCACCAGATCAGGAAAAACGTGGATGACGAGAATGTATGTGCCCGGTTGCAGAGAAACGGCCGTTGTCAACTCAAACTGAATCGCCCCAAAACCCTTAAACACCTTCACTGTCTGGTTGCCATCCCAAATGAACAAATCATGCTCTTCTGGCGGTAAAAATGCCGACGATAGCACCCGCATCTCTGGCCGCACCCACGCATTCCACGGGTCAGGGTCTAGCGCATTATCGCCTTCGGCATAGGCAAACTGCCATCCTTCAGGAATTTGCAGCTCTGGCACGTTGTCAATGTGATACCACCCCTGCTCAAAAGAGCTATTCGGCAGCAAGTTTGGCCCTAATGATGGGCGTGAAACCAGCGGCAAATAGAGGCGTTCATCTTCACCAGCGTTGGTCGGTTGGGAACGGCCGTACACACTCAAAACTAACACCCAAAATGTAAACAACAGCCCGATCACTCGCCTAGATCGTCTCATTATTCTTCTCCCTGAACAGGCGGATTCTAACAGAATTTGGCGCGGCTTGACCAAATAGGGCAAGCCTGTTAATCTGTGACACCATTTGTCATAATGTTTCACACATATGTTTTGGAGGCGTAGTTCCCATGAGTGAAGCACCTGTTGAACAATCAGAAGTAAAAGTACAGCCCACTCCGGAAGATACCGATGTCATCGTACTAGAGCCAGATCAAGCAGATGAAAGGCGAGGTGAACTACTGAAGTTTGCCATTTTGGCAATCATTTTGCTGTTTACAGTTTTGATCATTGCTTTGTTACGGCCGTATATTTTCAACACCGTCATCCCTGCCGTTTTGGGCGAAGGCCAGCCAGCAGCCCCGCTGGTGGAAAGCGACGCAGAGGCCGAAACCATCAAACCAGAGGCTGAAGAAGAGGAAGAAGCAGCTTCAGATGAAGAACCGGACGAGGCTGAGAACAACGAAGCGGAAGAAGTCACTGAAGAAGGCGCAGAAACTGAGGAAGAACCTGTAAACCCGGAAGATTTTCCAACAGCCGTACCTGCCCAAACACACACCGTCCAACCCGGTGAAACCCTCACCGCCATTGCCCGCCAGTACAATACCACTGTCCAGACCCTCGTCACCGCAAACAACATTGCTAACCCAGACCGCGTAACCGTCAGCACAGTTTTAACAATTCCAGACGGACAGTAACCGGCAATCAGTTTTCAGTAAGAAGTTTGCCTTCGGCTTCAACGAGCCGAGCCAGAAAATCATCTTCCGTGTCAACGTAGGGATACCCAAATTTTTGGGCTTCTTGCCCAACGAATGCGCTCCAAAGCGGGACGTCCTCTACAATTTGTCGCTTGAGTTCCTCTGGTAGGTTAGCGTACCCCCGTGAACGGCCGGGGAACTGGTCGAATCGTTTACGGGTCATTTTTGAGCAACCCAAAAACAAGGTTCTCACTTGAAATTGAGCTGACAACCGAGCTACCTGTTCTGGAAGAAAGTCAACCCCTTCAATCACATAATCAGCAGCAAGAGACTCGACACTCCAAACAAACCGCTCTAAATATGGATAAAACCATTCGGCCGTTGCCGCTATTGCCTCTGGCTTAGCATTCCATTCAGTTTTTACCCCGGCAACATCCCCCACCCGCAAAAGCTCCAGCAAAGGATCGGTAGAAATCCAGCTACTCTTTAAACTGGCAGCAACTTGTTGAGCCAACGTACTCTTGCCAACTCTAGGCGCACCGCCAATAAGGTAAATCATACTCGTTACCGGCTTATTATCTTTTCCGGCTGCGTTTGGGTTTTATGCCACCGCGATAGCTAGGCACTTCTAGCAAGAAGAAAGTGCAGCGGCTGCCGTCCAGCATCCGCGTGGCCAGGCGTGGGTCAATTTCATCAATGAGCGTGGCCGTGGTGATAACTGTAGGCAGGCGGGCACTGTAGCGGTAGTTAAACAGTTGGTACAGCTTCTCCCGCGCCCAGGCCGTGGCGCTCTCTGTTCCCAAATCATCCAAAACCAGCAGTGGGGCCGTTTTCACCTCGTCAAACCGCTTGTCGTAGCGCATTCCGCTGGCCGGGTTAAATGTCGCCCGCAGGTGATCCAGTAAATCCGGCACCAAAATGAACAGCACTGGCTCCCCTTTTTTCTGAATTTCGTTGGCAATAGCTGCTGCCAGGTGTGTTTTACCATTGCCGTAGCCAACGCTGTTAAGTACCAACCAATCTGATGGCGTGTCAGCAAACTCACGCGCTGTTTCTAGGGCGTTGCGTAAATTGTTGGCCTGCGCGCGCGGCAGTTCCCGCTCCCGCAAATTAAAATTATCGAACGTTTTGTCGTGATGCAGGCTTAGGCTAGATAACTCAGATTGCTCCTGATCTACCCCTGCCCGGCGAAAGTCTGGCGCGGCGATGTGGATGATTTGCACCAAGCTAGGGTCTACCATGCGCGAGCGTATGCGAATTTCAATGGCTTCCAGTTCCAGATTGGTAGTGACAACCGTCGCTAGGCGGCTGTTGTAGCGATGATTAAAAATCTGGTACAGCTTTTCTTGCGCCCAGTCGCTGTTGCTTTGCGCGCCTAAATCGTCCAGGATGAGCAAAGGCGTGTTGCGAATTTGCTCAAAACGCTCATCGTAACCGGTGGGGGATGTGGGGCTAAAGGTCGCTCGTAGATGGTCTAACAAATCTGGCGTGTTCACAAACAAGGCAGGATGCCCCATGGCGATGCGCTGGTTGGCAATGGCCGCTGCCAGATGTGTCTTGCCGCAGCCGTAGCCACCTTTTAGCACCAGCCACCCTTCGGGGTTTTGAGCATAGGCCAGGGCACGGTCATAGGCCATCTTTAAGTTGAGCTGCTTGCCGGGGGTAAGTCCATGACCATCTGGTAGAAAAGCATCGAAGGTACAATCTCGCAGCGCCCCTAGCTGACTTAGCTTGAGTAGGCCGTCTATGCGAGCCATTTCGCGCTCAGCGGCGCGGCAAGTGCAGGGTAAGGCCCGTCCAAAGCGGGGGTCTACAGGCGGCACGTTAGGGATCACGTAGCCTAGCCCGCCGCAATGTGGGCAATCAGGCTGACCCAAGCCGCTGCCTTCGGCAGAGTCGTCGGGTAGGGGGCTATCGCTTGATGATGTCTTCAAGTCCATCTGGGATTGATTGGCGTAGCTCTTTTTGAGTATCTCGCCGGCCGATTCCATCTTTCTTTCCTTCCTGTCGCCATCTTTCCAGAATGGCGATGATGTAGCGCCACTTGCGGACGTTGTTGGCAACGGCCGTTTCTATCGCTTCTTCTATCCACCGGACGGGGTAGGTTTGCTCGGCGTCGCGCAGTTCGTCGGCCACCATCGGCGTGAGGGGACCAATGTTTTGTTCATAGAGGATGAAGATATTCGGCCGTTCCACCAGCAAGGTGATCGGCTCATCTTCGTCTGGGTTGGGTCGCCACTGCCCTTTAGTGATACCTTCAAAAGCAGCACGTCCTTTCTCGGTGTTGAAAAAGTAGAGATCCATTTTGCCATCAGCGCTTTCGATGTTGACGTGTAAAAAAGTTCCCCGCGCCACCGCCCGCTCAATGCCATCCATCAACGCCTCTGTGGCAATGGCGATGGTTGGCCCTAGTCCCTTCACAAACTCCGTGTCATTCAAAAAGTCGGTTAGGCGCAGATAGCGCACCTTGCCATCTTTTTGCCCCATCGCCCAAAACGCATACAGCGTCACCTTAAGCTCGGCGATGTTCTCAATGTGAGGCAGCAGATCGCTGAAAAAAAGGTTGGGCATAATGGTCGTGCGTAGTTTTCCGTCTGGGAAACCGGGAAAACCTTTCATAATGGTTAATTGTGAATGGTTAATGGTTAATTGTCAACGGCAAGTAAAAGTGCCAGCCACCGGGCGCGGCGATGATCAATTACCAACATCGTTCCGCCCGGTGACTGGCACTTCCAGACTCTATCTACAAATTGATCTCTTGGCGCTGTAGATTGCGGAAGGTGGCGAGTTTGCTGTGCCAGTAGAGGTCTACCACCCCGGTAGGACCGTTGCGGTGTTTGGCAATGGTGAGTTCGGCGATATTCGGCCGTTCTGTGGTGTCTGGATTGTAATATTCATCCCGGTAAATAAACATCACGATATCGGCATCCTGCTCGATCGATCCGCTGTCTCTAAGGTCGGAAAGCTGGGGGTGCTTGTCTTGGCGCTGCTCGACGGCACGACTAAGCTGGGCAGCCGCCAGCACCGGCACATCCAACTCACGCGCCAATCCTTTTAACGCGCGTGAAATCTCGCTAATTTCCATGACGCGGTTGTTGCTGGTGTGTTCTGCCGACATGAGCTGCAAATAATCAATAATGACCAGATCGAGGCCGTGTTCGGCATAGAGACGTCGGCATTTGGTGCGAAGTTGGTTGGGTGTAATCGAAGGCGTATCATCAATAAAGATGCGCGTTTCGGATAAACGGCCGATTGCTTCCATAAAAATCGGCAATTCGTGCTCATGTAGCTGACCGCGCCGCAACCGTTGAGAATCTATGCGCGTTTCAGCGGCAATCATACGCTGCACTAGCTGCTCGCCAGACATTTCCAGGTTGAACATAGCGATACGCTTGCCATACCGCATAGCAGCCGTGAGGGCAATCGCATTTTGCAAACTAGTTTTACCCATACCAGGTCGTGCCGCCAAAATGAGCAAATCGGAGCGATTGAGGCCACCCAATAACCGATCCAGGTCTGTGAAGCCAGTAGGCACGCCAATAACGTCGTCCCCTTGCTCCATCAGCCGCTGGATGCGATCCAGATATTCGCCCGCAATTTGCTTGACCGGCATTAAATCCCGCGTGGTGCGCTGTTCGCTAATGCTAAAAAGAGCCGTCTCTGAGCGGTCAATGACAACATTGATGTCTTCTGCTTCGTCGTAGGCCAGGTTGGCAATGGTACCGGCTGCACCGATGAGCTTGCGCCGCAATGCGGCCGCTTCTACCAGCTTGCCGTAGTTGCGAGCATTGATAGCCGTCGGCACGGCGTTAATGAGGCTAATGACGTATGCTTCGCCACCAACTTCTTCAAGCTGTTCGCGCCGCCGCAGTTCTTCGGTAAGCGTCACAAAATCAAGCGGTTCGCGCCGCTCGCTCAGGCTAAGAATTGCTTCGTAGATCCATTTATTGGCTGTACGGTAAAATGCTTCGGGGCGTAAAAAGTTGGAAACTTCAAACAGGGCATCGGGGTCAATAAGCAGCGAACCAAGAACGGCTTCTTCAGCTTCCAAACTGTGCGGGGGTAGGCGTTCAACAGTGCTCATGGAGCGATGCTATTCATCGAAATCTTCAAAATCAAGCGTATCTACAAAGTCGGTAAAGATGTCTAACGTTTCGGGGTCTTCACCTTCGCCCTCTTTGGCGTCTTCTTGCAAGATGTCTGGCTCTGGCAATACGCCAACTTCATCCATCACGTCCTGGTTTACAAAGACGGGAACTTTCACGCGCACCGCTAGGGCAATTGCATCAGAAGAGCGGCTGTCAATCTCTTTCATTTCACCGTTTACATCAACAAAGAGGCTAGCGTAGAAAACACCTTCGTTAAGGGCTTTGATCAATACGTGTGACACCTTGCCGCCCATTTCAGAGATAACATTTTTCAGCAAATCATGGGTGACAGGGCGCGCCATTTCTACATCTTGTAGTTCAATGGTGATGGCATCAGCTTCGTATGGGCCAATCCAAATGGGTAGTTGGCGTTCGCTATCAGTTTCTTTCAGCACCACAATGCGATGTTGTGAAACAAGGCTAATGCGGATGCTGTCTACGATAACTTCGATCATATTTTTCCTCATTTGGGGGCACATGTCGGCGTTTTATTGGTGGGTGACAGGTGCCTTTTACCTACTGCTCAACTGTATGGCATTGTAGCATAAAGTGAAAATTTATCCATGCGGCCGTTGGCAAAAATGCCACTATTTTAGGAGTTGCTCAGACCTGTCAGGCCCGGCATCAAATTGCGTAAGTTCTGTGTTTTTTAGTTGGAAAGTATCCAGTTTTGGCCAGACAAGGTAAGGGTGAGTGGGGTGAGTACGGCCGTTCCCCAGCCAGTCACCTGCACCTCTGCCCGATCCCCATCCAGGCTGACTGCCTGCACCTCGTATCCTTGTTCCGTTAGCTGCTGCACCAGATTTAGGTAGCTAGCTGCCAACGGATCAATAAATATGCCGTCATTGTCTAGCACGCGGGTGATGCTGTCTAACAGCACGTTGGCTTTATTGTAATCCCCGGCACGCAAAGCTACGTCGGCAGCTTGCAGCATCACCTCTAACGTCACATTTACCTCCGCTTGAGGATGGCGTGTGAGATCGGCCGGATTGCCTTCAGTTTGCAGCGCGCCGGGGTACGGTAACCAAGCGGTGAGGAAATAAGCGGTAGGGTCATAAAAGCGCTGGTAGCGGCGCATCACGTTAAAGTAGCGTAATGTGGTTTGCAGGTCGGTTAGCTGAGCTTGATCTTCTGGCAAGCTGACTAAAAAGGCGAGCCAATCTGCCTCTGCTTGGGCCAGGGTGAGACCATAATATTGTTGTAAATTGAGATCAACTGCTTGCGACAGGGTGTTTGCGTCTTGGGCGGTGACGTCTGCGTAAAATGATTTGAATTGCGGGTAGCTGTAGGTATCCACCAGGTAGGCTACAAATCCAGCGGCTTCTAAATAGCCGATTTCGTGCTGCACAGGGTAAAAATCGTCTATAAGCTGTGCTAGGGGAATGTATTGGTTCAATGCCACCAGCGCCGCTGCGCGTTGATGGATATTTTCCTGTTTGTAATGGCCACCTGACCCCCAAACAGCCATGCCTTCGGCCAAAAACGGAATGCGCTCAGGGGCAAATTGGCGGTCGAGAATGTGGATGGCTTCATGAATCAGAATTTGCTCAAAGCCTCGGCTAGCATAATGCCGATCCAGGTAGGAAACAACCATGGCGTTGCCTGCATACCCACCCTGCCCAATCACGCGATCAATGAGGTAAACGTCAATTTTGCGGTTGGACAGTTCTTCTAAACGGGTGGCGGCTTGGGCAACGGCCGTTTCTACCGTCACCAATATTTCGGGCAAATCCCGGTAAGCGGCCGTGCCGCTAACGACGTGGACATTGCAGCAACTGGTCTCTGCCGTGACCCAGGTAGCTCCTCGTTCATTTGGGGGCAGGTTTTGTGGATCGAGCACCGGGACAGTGAGTACCACTTCGTTGTTGTCTCGGTTTTCATCCCCCTCAGTAATTTCATCGTATCGATCCAGAATGATATGGACAAGCTGGTCGCCGGCTTCGTCTGTCGTGTCCCAGGCCCACTCGAATAATCCAACCGCATCCCCGGCCAGGTTCCGAGCATTTAGCGTTCCTTCAGCAACATCCTGATAATTCACCAGCACATGCACGGTGACGGAACGTGGATCAACAGTGCTTGGCACATGCGCCAATATTTGGAAGGTGACGCGATCACCAGCGTACAGTTCCGGCACGGGGTACAGAAAAATGTTATCGGCTTCGATTGAAAGGTCTGGCTCTGGCGGGACGGCCGTTTCTGTGGGTGCAGGCGGTGGGGCTGTATTGGTGGGGGGGATGTCTATGGTGGGAACGGCCGTTTCCAAAGCTGGTGTAATGGTGTTGGGAACGGCCGTTGGCGGCAATGCTTCTGGCGAGGGCGTGCCACTCCCAGCACAGCCACCCAGCAGCAAAAAAAGTAACAATCCAATTAAACTAACAATCTTCTTTGCCATTACAAACCCATCATGCACTAAAGAACGTTTTGATTTTTCCGCCCCTAATTTTAACGAGTGGTAGGAACGGCCGTTGCCCAATGTGGCCTATGCTCAGAAATTATTAAGAAACTCACTGTGGAGACTTTTGAAGTTTTCTGCCAAAATGCAGCAAGTTTCAGAGAGAAAAACTTCAAAAGTCTGAACTACCCGAATAGATTGCGCCAAAAGCTGCGAAGGCTGTGCCACAGTCGCTGAAACAGGTTTGGCCGCGGCGGTGGTGGGAATGTATCATCGTCGGGGGGTGGCGGTGGCTCAATCGGGTCTGGCGTGGGGGTTGGATTTGGGGGATCAGACGGCCGTTGCGCGGGCATCAATACATTCAGGCGGCTCAGCACGGGTTGCAGTTCACACGCCAGCGCATGTTCCGGGGCGTTGCCAACTTCACCAGCAAAATGCAGCCCAATCGCCTTGCCGCTACCTTCATCTACCCAAACAGAGCCAGAATCTCCGCCCATGCTAATTTCCACATTGCCTGCGCCAGAACGGGGCACAATCCGCACCACATCCTGAATGGCTCGAACACCGGCCGCACCATAGTTAATTGCTGTGGTCATTTTAATGCCATCAATGAAGCCCTGGGTACGCTCTGTGGTACGGCCGCTCTTCCAAACTAGCATCCCTAAAATGGGGGTCGTCACATCCTCAGCAGCATCCTTATCCACCGTCTCGGCGACTAAATCGCGGGAATTGGTGAGTTGGGCAACGGCCGCATCATAAGGCCCCAGCTCAAAGCGGCTAAGGGTGGCAAACGTGTCGCCACTGTTGCCCCCATCCAGCGCCCCAGGTTGCCAAATGGGTTCACCTACAGCCGCAGCGGGCGACCCAGCAAAAACGTGCCAGTTGCTTAAAGCCATCGGTGCCAGCGTGGCAGCATCGTACACTTTGGCACCCAGGGTACCGGCGGTAATGCGCGGATTCCCGGCACTGACGCCGAGCGGAATAGGATCGTAGCGTGCTTTGCGGGCTTCGGGAGCAGCTTCTAGCTGAGAGCCGCCGGGCAGCAATTGAAGGCCATATTCCGCTTGAATGACATCCACCGGAATGCCTTCGAGCTGTTCTGGGAACAGTTCGGTTTCGGTTAGTTCTGCCTCTGGTCGTTTTTGAGACACATGCACGCGAATAGAGAGCTTACCCGTCATCAACCCTTGCGACCATTTGAAGCCAAGATCAACGGCCGTTACGCCTTCACGCGCCAGCCAATCATCACGGACGCTGTTGAGTACGGCCGTTGCCTGTGCCATCTGTTCTGGGCTAAAAGTTGTCATTGGTTTGCTCCTTTATCCAACGGTGAACCATAATGCAATTGGAGTGCATGATATGCTTTTTATGAACGTGCAGCTCTGCTTTTTTCCTTCAAATACGATACGATCTCTCTTTGTGACCTTGTCATCGCCTGTTACTTTTTGTATGCTATGCTTAGGTTGCCATTGGTCGCATAATGGTTTGTATTTTCAAGTATGTCGTAAAGAAATTTTGCCGCTGTATTTTTTTAGCAAAGAGGTGTGCCGTGCTAAACCTTCCTCCATACCCTGATGTTTTCACAACCCGCCATATCACCTGCGTAAGCTGCAAAGAAAAGTTTACCGTTACCGAAGGTCATCGGGGCAGACGCGCCGATTTCCGCGATGGTGATAGCTTATGGGGCGTGCATGCAAATAGTGCCAATTCTGTTAATTTACAGTATCAAGGTGCAAGACAGCAACGCCCAGTGGTACCATTGCCAAAGCAAAGGCCTCAAACGACCCAGCCGCCAATCAACAACCCAAGACCGTTTGCCTTTCAGCCTGTTCCTGTAAATTGCCCCCGCTGTGGTGCCGATAACCGGAATTGGCTCACGTTAAAACAGCAGACGGGCGATAAATCGTTTTGGTCTTTTTTCCGTCTTTGGCGGTATCAATTTCCGAGTGCGTTTACGGCCGTTTTCATTGCCATCTTGTTTGCCCTTTTAGCACTGGCTCTGCCTGACCTTCTGGAAATCTCTCAAACCGAGGCAAATGTTTTAGCTATTTCTACAATTGTGGTGACGGTGCTTCTCATCAACAATATTATCTCGCAATGGGACGCTTACCGAGAAGACCTGCACATTGCCAAAGTTTTACCTAACTCGCGCCGCCTAGAAACAGTATTGTGGGGTCGTTACACGCTTTTCTTGCTGATCGCTTCAGTTATTCTGCCGATTCTCATCTTCGTCGCCGGGCCGGTGGCTATCCAAACAATTGTAGAAATTTTAGAGACCACACCTGAGGAAACGGTTGAAATTACGGCCGAAGGGATGAACACAGATTTTGACGAGCAAGTGAATCAATCTGTTGAGCAAGTTAATGCGTTTGGTGTGGAGCTGCAAGACGCTTTGGGCGACCTGCCAACCGACGATAACGAACGCCTTGAACGAGAAATTGAGGAGCTCTCTCAGGATATTGAGGATACGGCCGTAACCGCCGCTGAAGATATTTCTGTATTTGGTATAGAGGGTATGGAGCGGCTAGAAAATAATGTGGACGACCAAATTGCTGCCTTAGAAAGCACCCGAAAAAGCGAAAGCCTGCGCTTCACAGAAGAAGTTATGGGCAGCGTACGCTACCTGGCTATGTGGGGTCTTATCATGGGGTTTTCCTTGCTCTTTGCCCTGATGATCATGATGCCAGCCATGAAAACATTTGCGGTGGCTGTAAATGCCAATTTACCACCGCCGGTTTTTTACAGCGTAGCCAACATGACACGATTGGTTACCTGGGAAGCGCGGCAAGCTCTGGAAATATCGGGTGACCACTTTTTTCGCATTCAATGGATGTCGGTAAACCGAAACGAAGAAGGGGGGCTTAACTTAGTTGGCTTATTCCGCGAGCCGCCACAAATTGATGTTTTTGGCCAGCCAATGGGTACAAAGGTGCGTGCCCAAAAGCATACCATTCACACCGATATGTGGTGTCGGGTGACAACTGTTAAAATTGAAGATGTTGAAGTCCCCATTACGGTTGCCGACCCCATTGAGCCAACAAGAACGCCTCGTATAACCGCAACGTCACCAACAGCACCGCCGCTGGCTCCAGTACCGGCAAATCCAGCACCTCTTGTTGTTGGGCAGCAACAATTGTAAGTTTTGCAGACGGCCGTATCCTGCCAGCTTTTTTCGGGATACGGCCGTTTCTCACTTTTCCATTCTCCCCAATCGCGTATAATCAAGCTCCTGACACACAATCAGGGAGACTTCATCGGCCACCTTGCCCACCGCGCCTGCAAATCACAAGTTTCCATAACTCATCCTTCACAATTCTTAAATTACACAGGAGAACCAAACCATGAGCTATCTCAATATAAAAGTGTCAAATGGCGAAAAAATCACCTACGCCAACGGTCAGCTAAACGTCCCCGACAATCCCATCGTCGCCTACATCGAAGGTGATGGCATTGGCGTAGACATTACCCCCGCCTCACTGCACGTATGGAATTCGGCCGTAGAAAAAGCATATGGCGGCAAACGCAAAATTGCCTGGATGGAAATCTACTCCGGCGAAAAAGCAGCCGGCCTCTATGATGGCAACTACATGCCAGAAGAAACCTTCGCCGCCATGCGCGAATTTGTTGTGGGCATCAAAGGCCCCCTCACCACCCCCGTCGGCGGCGGCTTCCGCAGCCTGAATGTGACCTTGCGTCAGGTACTTGATCTGTATGCCTGCGTCCGCCCCGTCCGCTACATTCCCGGCACGCCCAGCCCCATGGCCCACCCAGAGCTCATGGACATCGTACTCTTCCGCGAAAACACCGAGGATGTCTACTCTGGTGTGGAATTTGTAGCCAATTCTGACGAAGCCAACAAGGTCATCGCCTTCCTGCGGGATGAAATGGGCAAGAATGTGCGAGAAGCCTCCGCCATTGGCATTAAGCCAGTGAGCGAATTTGGCACCAAGCGACTGGTGCGCCAAGCCATGCAGTACGCCATTGACCATGACCGCAGCTCCGTGAGCCTGGTACACAAGGGCAATATTATGAAGTTCACGGAAGGTGCCTTCCGTGACTGGGGCTATGAGCTGGCGCGTGAAGAGTTCGGCGCTGAACCGTGGGAAGGTGGCCCGTGGCACATCATGAAAAACCCCAATACGGGTAAAGAAATCGTCATCAAAGATGTGATTGCCGACAACATGCTGCAACAGTTGCTTACCCGCACCAAAGATTATGACGTGATCGCTACCCTCAACCTGAATGGCGACTACATGAGCGACGCCGCTGCGGCCCAAGTGGGCGGTTTGGGTATGGCTCCTGGCGGCAATATTGGCGATGGCGTGGCTCTGTTTGAGGCAACGCACGGTACGGCACCCAAGTATGCGGGCAAAGACCAGGTGAATCCCGGCAGCCTCATCCTCAGTGGCGTGATGATGCTAGAGTACATGGGCTGGACAGAAGCTGGCGAGCTGATCGTGAATGCAATGACCAAGACGATTCAGGACAAGACTGTTACCTACGATTTGCACCGCCAAATTGATGGGGCCACCAAGCTGAAATGCTCTGAGTTTGCCCAGGCCATTGTAGACAATATGTAAATTACTACCGGTAGAGGCGTTGCAATGTGACGCCTCTACCTCAAGGCTCGTTGGCGTTGATAAGACGTTCATTAACCATGACAGACTCAGAAAACGGCCGTTCCCATCCCCTCCCCCTCATTGAAGTCAACAACCTGAAAAAACATTTCCCCATCCGGCAAGGCATCCTAAAAAGACAGGTCGGTACAGTTCGGGCTGTGGATGGCATTTCTTTTAAAATTTACAAAGGCGAAACTTTGGGACTGGTTGGGGAAAGTGGCTGCGGCAAATCATCTGCTGGTAAGACGATTTTGCAGCTTCATCGGCCAACAGAAGGCTCCGTATTTTTTGAGGGTGAATCTTTAACAAAATTGAACCGAGAACAGCTACGCCGCGTTCGCCGCCACATGCAGCTATTCTTCCAAGACCCATATTCTTCACTAGACCCCCGCATGACGGTTGGCAACATCATCAGTGAGCCTCTGGTCATCCACAATATTGGCGATGCCCCAAGCCAAAAAGAGCGCGTGGAAGCACTTCTCTCGCTGGTTGGACTTAATCCATATTTTGTTAATCGGTACCCACACGAATTTTCTGGCGGGCAGCGTCAGCGCATTGGCATTGCCCGCGCTCTGGCTACAAACCCGTCGTTTGTTGTCGCCGATGACCCAATTTCGGCTCTGGATGCCTCTATTCAAGCTCAAATTGTCAATTTACTGGCTGATCTCAAGCAGGAACTAGACTTGACCTATCTGTTTATCGCCCAAGAATTATGGGCCGTGCGCGACATCTGTGATCGCGTGGCAATTATGTATTCGGGCAAAATTGCAGAGATAGGCGAGTGTGATGCGTTGCTAAACCAGCCGCTTCATCCATACACGCAAACCCTCCTTGCTACTGTTCCCCTACCAGACGCTGACACAGCCAAAAAACGGCCGCACATCGTTTTGGATGAGGATACCCCTACCCCCGCTGGCTGCCGCTTTCATCCACGCTGTATGTATGCTACGGATATTTGCCGCCAAGAGGAGCCTATTTTACGGCCGTTGGGCAACCCAAAACAAGAACACATGGTTGCCTGCCACCACGCCGAAGGCTTTTTGAACCCTGTCTAATCGTTTTTGAGCCAAAGCTGAATGTGTGAACAACGGCCGTATCCTACAAAACAGCATCTCGACGCGCAATTTTCTCTGCTACCAACGCCTCAAACGCCGCCAGTGCCAATCCATTTTGCCGTGAGCCATCCCGCTTACGCAGCGATACTGTGCCTGCGGCCGCTTCCCGTTCACCCACAACCAGCATGTACGGCACCTTCATCTGCTGCGCCGCCCGAATTTTAGCCTGCATTCGGTCACTTTCCAGCATCGCCTGGGCACGCACGCCACTGGCCTTTAGCTGCCCCGCCACCTGCTGGGCATACTCATTTTGCCCATCCGTGATGGGAATCACCCGCACCTGCTCTGGTGCCAGCCAGACCGGAAAGTTGCCTGCATAATGCTCAATCAAAAAGCCGATGAACCGCTCATGGGCACCTAAAGGCGCACGATGAATGCACCACGGCGTCTCCAGTTCACCCTGCGCGTTCGTAAACGTGAGATCAAAGCGGGGCGGTACGCCAAAATCAAGCTGGTTCGTTGCCAACGAGAACTCCCGCCCGATGGCGCTCCAAATCTGCACATCAATTTTGGGGCCATAAAAAGCGGCTTCGTCTTCTGCCTCCACAAAAGGGACATCATGCTTCAACATCGTTTCGCGGATGATGCGCTCTGCTTTGAGCCACATCGAGCCATTGTCCACATATTTCACGCCTAGTTTTTCTGGACTGTGCTTGCTCAGACGCATCACGTACTTTTCTATGCCAAATAGCTCAAAGTAGCTCCGATACAAATTGATTACGCCCATAAATTCTTCTTCGAGCTGGCTTTCGGCGCAGTAAATATGGGCATCATTTTGTTCGATGCTACGCACCCGCAGCAGGCCCATCAGCGTGCCGCTCTGCTCGTACCGGTACACCATGCCGTATTCGCTTAACCGCAGGGGCAGATCGCGGTAGCTGCGTGGCTTGCTGGCGTAGATTTTGTGGTGGAAGGGGCAGTTCATCGGCTTGAGGTAGTAGCGGCTGCCGTCCCGCTCCATCACAGGATACATCTCATCTGCATAATAGGGCAGATGGCCGCTTTGCAGGTAAAGTGATTCTTTGGCGATGTGCGGCGTGGCCACACGAACATAGCCCGCCTTATCTTCCATCTCATTGGCTAGCTTTACAGACTCTTCGCGCAAAATGTTGCCGTTGGGCAGCCACAGCGGCAGCCCTGAGCCAACATCCTCATCCAAAATGAAGATTTCTAGCTCACGCCCCAATTTGCGATGATCGCGCTTTTTGGCTTCTTCCAGCATGGCTAGATGATTTTTGAGCTCTTTTTTGTTGGGCCAGGCCGTGCCGTAGATGCGCTGTAGCTGCGGCCGTTTCTCATCCCCACGCCAATAAGCCCCAGCAATACTCATCAACTTCAGCCCGGCGGCAGGGATTTTGCCCGTGTGGGCCACATGCGGCCCACGACACAAATCCACAAAACTGTCGTGCTGGTACAGGCTGATTTGCTCCCCTTTTTCAGCCAGCTCATTAATCAGTTCCAGCTTGTACGGCTGGTCGGCCAGCCGCTGGCGCACCTCATCAACAGAAACTTCCTCGTAAACCAGGGGATGTTTCTCGGCGATGATTTGGCGCATCCGCTTCTCTAATTTGGGCAGGTCGTCGGGGTGGAACGTTTGGGAACGGCCGTTCTCCCCAATCCCCAAATCAAAATCATAATAAAACCCATCAGCAATCGGCGGGCCGATACCCAGCTTGGCCTGTGGGTACAGTTCCAGCACCGCTTGAGCCAAAACGTGTGCGGCCGTATGCCGCAGCTTGTACAAATGGGACTGTTCATAATTTTCAGACATGAGATTTACCTCCGGTAGTGGTTGGTGGTTAGTGGCTGGTACAAAACTAGCCACTAACCACTCGCCACAAAAACAAAAAAGACCGCTCTCACGAGCGGCCTCACTGATAACTGCTTACCGATTACCAATAACGGCCGCTCATAACACCATCCCCTTGCTAGTGACCAAGGTGGTCGCCTGAGTGATAAATTCAGCCACCGGAATCGCGCCGCGATCTTCGTTGTCGCGCGTGCGTACGGCCACGGCGTTGGCCTCCTCTTCTTTGTCGCCAACCACCAGCATGTACGGCACCTTTTGCAGCTGGGCGTTGCGGATTTTGGCATTCATACGGCCGTTGCTCGCATCCACCTCTACCCGCATCCCGGCTGACCGCAGATCCGCCGCCACCTGGTTGGCATACGGCACATGGCGATCCGTAATTGGCACCATCACCACCTGAACCGGCGCCAGCCACAGCGGGAAGGCTCCGTTGAAATGCTCAATTAAGATGCCCACAAAGCGTTCCATGCTGCCAAACGGGGCACGATGAATCATCACAGGCCGATGTTTTTGACCATCTTCACCCATGTATTCCAAATCGAACCGCTCCGGCAGCAAAAAGTCCACCTGCACCGTACCAAGCTGCCACTCCCGCTTCAGCACATCCCGGGAGATGAAATCCAACTTGGGTCCATAAAAAGCCGCTTCGCCCTCTTCCACCGTGTAGCGCATTCCGACTTTATCGGCCGCTTGCCGGATGGCGGCAACGCCTTGCTGCCACATCTCTGGCGTTCCGGCATATTTTTCGCTGTCGGCATCATTTATGCCCAGCCGCGCCCGAAAATCTAAAAAGCCCATCGTGTTAAACACATGCTGAATCAAATCCACCACACCAATGAACTCCTCTTCTAGCTGCTCCGGCGTTACAAACAGATGCGAATCATCCACCGTAAAGCCGCGCACCCGCGTCAGCCCGTTTAGCTCACCGCTCTGCTCGTAGCGGTACACCGTGCCAAACTCCGCTAGGCGCAGTGGCAAATCCCGATAGCTGTGCGGCTCACTCTTGTAGATTTCAATGTGATGCGGGCAGTTCATTGGTTTCAGCATGAACTTCTCATCATCTACATCAATCGGCGTGTATTGGCTCTCTTTGTAGTACGGATAATGGCCGCTTTTGATATACAAATCCAGCTTGCCGATGTGGGGCGTAATGACGGGCAAGTAACCACGCTCTAGCTGCGCCTGGCGCAAAAAACTCTCTAAATTTTCGCGTAGGATGGCACCTTTGGGCAGCCACAGCGGCAGGCCAGAGCCAACCAGTTGCGAAATGTGGAACAGCCCCAACTGCTTTCCCAACCGCCGATGATCGCGGGCTTTGGCTTCTTCAAGCAGCTCGAGGTGCTCTTCCAGCTCAACCCGGTTGTGCCAGGCCGTACCGTAGATGCGTTGGAGTTGCGGCCGTTTTTCATCACCACGCCAGTATGCCCCACCAGTACGCAACAGCTTCACCGCATTGGCCTTAACTTTCTTGGTAAAGGCCACGTGTGGTCCGCGGCACAGATCGACAAAGTTGCGCTGGGTGTAGATGCCCACCTCACTTACAGGCTCGCTGAGTGGCTCGCCATTTTCATCCACCTTGCCTGCCGCCAGCTCTGCGATCAGTTCCAGCTTGTAGGGCTGGTTGGCAAAAAACTGCTTGGCCTCCTCAATTGTCATCGTAGATTTCTCGAACTTGGCGTTCTTTTTGAGCAACTGCTTCATCCTGGCTTCTATTTTTTCCAGATCTTCCGGTGAAAAGGTAATCGGTTTGTCATTCTCATCTTTGCCCAGATCGAAATCATAGTAGTAACCATCTTCAATGGGCGGCCCAATAGCCAGCTTGGCCTCTGGATAAAATTCCAGCACGGACTCGGCCAGCACATGCGCGGCCGAATGCCGGATTTTGTAAAGTTCTGATTCGACGTACGGAACGCCGTTCTCCTGTGACATGATTCCTCCAAACTATTAAAAATAAAAACGCCACCACCCTGTTTGGGGCGATGGCGTCGCGGTTCCACCCAAATTTGGTAATCAGTGATCGGTATTCCGTAATCGGTTTAACTGATTACCGTTTACTGATAACCCTCATAACGGCCGTTAACAGAGCCACCCGGATTTTCTTAATGAGAAGGTGGGGGGCAGACCCAAAAGTCTGCCCCTAAATAGGCAAACAATAAAGTTTGCCCTACTGTTCAGAAAACCACTCATGGGGGGTTTTCGTCGCCTTGTTGTGATGATGGCTCTCAGCTAGATAACTTTTCACCGAATCAGACTTTTGAAGTTTCTCTTACTGGAAATTGTGCAATCTGGGACAAAACTTCAAAAGTCTCTCGAAAAATCACCTAACCATCACTCTCTTGCACAAATTTTGCAACTACTCGTCCCAATCAACGTATTGCGTATTGAATTGCAGCATATTCGATTATAAAAGAGGGTTCAGCATTGTCAAGCATGGCACTAAAAAACAGTAGTTTACTAACCGCTAACCAACCAGCGTCAAAGGAAACTTTTCCTGCTATACTGCGTACTGACAAGCGTCAGGAGAAAAAAGCGGTGAACGAAGAACAGGTCTGGTTGGATCAGGCGCGGCGCGGCGACAAGGCCGCCTTTGGCAAAATAATAGAAGCATACCAGCGGCCCGTCTACAACCTGGCTTATCGCATGCTGAGTAACCCAGGCGAAGCAGAAGAAGCTGCACAAGAAGCGTTTATTCGCGCCTATACCCGGTTAGATAGCTACAATCCAAATCATAAATTTAGCACTTGGCTGCTTTCCATCACGTCTAACTACTGCATTGATCTGTTGCGAAAGCGGCGGGCTGTTTTGTTGAATATTGATGAACCGCTGCCGCCACATCCAGCTTTGATGTCAGAAAAATCCTCAGGGCCAGAGCCGCAGCTCGTTCAGAGCGAACGCGAGACAATGGTGCAAAGCTTGTTAGCAGAACTGGCTCCGGAATATAGAGAGGCTGTTGTTTTACGTTATTGGCATGAGCTATCTTATGACGAAATTGCAGAAATGATGGATACAACCGTTAGCGCGATTAAGTCTCGCTTGTTCCGCGCACGCAAGCAGCTAGCCGAAATTGGAATAGCTGCTGGAATGCAATTAGAAAGTGATGGGGCGTTGGCCTCTTAATTGTATTGGAAATAGATACCAGCAAGTTGTTTCGGCTGGTGATGCAGGTAGAAGTCACTGCATACTCAATATTTGAAACAAGATTGATGGAGCAAATTATGGAACACGAAAGAATTCACACGTTGATGATGGACGCGCTCGATGGTGAGCTTGCAGCTGAGGCACAAACTGAGCTGGAATCTCACCTGCGGGCGTGTCCTGCCTGCCGCCAGGAGTGGCACGCGATTTTGGCCATTGACACCTTGTTCCGGCAAGCCCCGATGCTGAGTCCGGCTGCCGGTTTTACGCAGCGGACGGTAGCGATGCTGCCCAACCGACGGGCTCGCCTGTGGGCCATCAGCATTATTTATGTGCTGTTACTACTCAGTGGCATTTTGCCAATCGTGCTGGTGGTTTGGGCTGCCAATACGGTTGTCCCCGTTATTAGTGAACCTGCTTTTGTTGACTCTGTTCAGCAAGTGTGGTCGCAAGCGGTGCGATTGGCTGGGGTGGTTTCTAGCGCTTTGTTCAAGGGGCTGGGTGAGTTGATTGTGCAGCAGCCTGCTATTGTGGGTTGGCTGCTGGTTTTGGCCGGGATGGTGTTTGTCTGGAACGGTGTTTACCGCCAGCTAGTGAGCCAGCCAACGGCCGTTTCAGTACGAGGTAACAGTTAAACATGCAACAAGTAAAAACTAAACGCCGACTTTTATGGGTTTTTACGCTTCTGCTGCTTCTGGTTGTGCCCACAAGCGTCGCTTTGGCTGCGCCGTCGGCTCAACGAGAAGTAAATGATGATAACGTCGTTTATGGCGATGTTGTGTTATTCGATGAAGATTTTGAACTAAAAGATGGTAGCCGCGTTAATGGGGATATCATTCTCTTTAATGGCGATGCAGAGATTGCCGGAACGGTAAACGGCAGTGTCGTTCTCTTCAATGGGAATCTAAAGGTGAGCGATATGGCCGTTCTCAACGGCGACTGCGTTCTCTTCAACGGCGCGACAGCAGGCGACGGCAGCGTGAGCTGCACCAACCTGAATGTAGAGTTACCCCAAGAATTAGTAAATTTTTTGGGTGAGTTAGAGATAAATCCTGAGATACCACCAGAGTACGAAGCACCTTCCTTCTTAGAGCGGTTTTTGGGTGGCACGGCCGCAGCTATGGCTCGCGCCGTTCTGTTTGGCTTGCTGGCTTTTGCCGCCGCTTCTGTGATGCCCCGGCCAATGCAGCGTATTGAAAACACGTTGCGACAGCGCCCCGTTGCCAGCGGTGCAATTGGGCTGCTAACGACCTTTTCAATGCCGTTTGTGGCGGTCACGCTGGCGCTAATCTCCATTCCCCTCATTTTGCTGTGCGGTTTAGGCCTGCTGGGCTATCCGCTGATTGGGGTAATGATTCTGGCAATGGTGGCGGCTGGCTTTCTGGGTTGGTTCACGGTCGGCAATATTGTCGGTGAGTTTTTAGGACAGCGACTGAAGATGAAATCCCGCAGCCAGGCGATGACAACTGCGCTAGGAACGGCGGCAATTACGTTTGCCATTGGCTTTTTGGGCGCGATTCCGTTTGTGATTGGCGAGAGCCTGATCTGGTGGGCGATTGTGTTCCTGGGATTGGGCGCGACGGCGCTGACGAAGTTTGGCACGCGCGAGTACCCGCTGGTGGCCGCACCTGCACCACTGAATCAGGATAAGATTACGGCCGTTCTGGAAACCCTTCCAGACGATGACGAGAATACCGACTAAATTTTAAGAACCCTCTTCCCTTTTAAAAAGCGGCGCACCCTTCCTCGGATGCGCCGCTTTTTTCGTCTGTTTGGATCGTTTCCCCACCTGACGGCAATTACACAGCAAATTTTTCTTCTGGTGGAGTGCCGCCCACCTTGCCTGCAATTTGGCCGTACATGTTCTGAAACTTACGCCCAGCCTTGCCCTTTTACAAAATCGGTGATGACTGGGATCGTGACTTCCTGGCCCTGATAAGCTTGCCAGCCCCAATATGCACCGACAGCCCAAATGAGAACAGAGGGAAGCCCAACGCAAAAGAATAAAACAGAGCTCAAAATAGTGCCGCCTATCAAATTTACTAATCCCCAAGCAAGTGCTTGAGCATTATGTGCTTTGATAAATGGACGACTTTTCTTGTCGTCCATCAATAAAATGACGATCGGGATCACTGGTGTAAAAACGTAAGCTAACAACGACCATAACTTGTCATCGTCTGTCGGACCAGAAACGCTCATATCATCATTCACAACATCAATGTCATCACTCATTGAATTTGCCTCCTAAAAGTAGTGTTAGGGGTATTGGTTGCACCCCCAATTGTTTTGACACCTGCATTGTAAGGGGCTGGCCTCTCTACGTCAACAACTTTGCAAACCACAAAATCGTGGTTAGAATGCCGTTATGGTAAATGTTGTTTTTATGGGTACGCCCGATTTTGCCGTACCCGTCCTGAAAATGTTAATTGATACACAGACGGTGGTTGGCGTTGTCACCCAGCCAGACCGACCAGCGGGGCGCGGCAAGCAATTACGGCCGTCTCCCGTCAAAATCACCGCACAAGAAGCCAACATTCCCATCTACCAACCTAAATCATTACGCAGCGAAGAAGCCGCCCAGCCCTTGCGTGACTGGCAACCAGACATCATCGTCGTGGCAGCCTTTGGGCAGATTTTGCGCCCGCATGTGCTGGATTTGCCGCCGCATGGCTGCCTCAATCTTCACGCCTCGCTGCTGCCGCGCTGGCGGGGTGCGTCTCCCATCCAGCACGCCATTTTGGCGGGGGATGTGAAAACGGGCATCTGTTTAATGAAAATGGACGTGGGGCTGGACACTGGCCCTGTTTACGCTTGTCAATCCACACCCATTTCGCCCACGGAAACGGCCGCTTCCCTGCACGATCGGCTGGCAGAAATGGGAGCCACCCTGTTAGCCACGCATTTAGATGATATTGTGGCGGGCAAGCTCATCCCAACCGCGCAAGACGATGAACAATCCACCTATGCCCCAATGATTAGCAAGGAAGACGGCCGTCTCAACTGGCAACAAACCAGCGCAGAGATTGATCGCCGAATACGCGCCATGTCGCCGTGGCCAGGCGCATTTACCAGTTGGCAGGGCAAGATGCTCAAAATTAAGGCAGGTTCGGTGGCAAACGGCCGTCTCCCTACAGGTAATCCAGGGCAAGTGATAGCGTATGAAGAAGGCGCAGCGGTTCTGACGGCCGACGGGGCATTAACTTTAGATGAAATTCAGCTAGCCGGGAAGCGGGTAACGGCCGTACCCGACTTTTTACGCGGCCATGCCAACTTCATCGGCAGCAAGTTAGGAACGGAAAATTAGCCGCGGATTGCGCGGATTTTCGGGATTAATCCTAATAATCCGCGCAATCCGCGGCCAAAACGTAGCGGAAGAAGCTTATGGATATTTTAATTTACGGCGCAGGTGCGGTCGGCGGCTATTTAGGCGCACGGCTGACGCAACAAAAACACAACGTCACCCTCATCACGCGAGACGTGATGGCCAAGCTCATTGGCGAGACGGGGCTGGAAGTAAGTGAAGATGGGAAGCGTGCGGTAACTCGGCCAACGGCCGTAACCTCCGTTGCCCAAGCCTTCAAAGACGGGCAGCAGTATGACCTTATCATCCTGGCCATGAAAGCGTACGACATTGCCCGCGCCATTGATCCCCTCATTGCCTTTTGCCCCGAGCCGAACATGATTCTCACCACCCAAAACGGCATTGGCGTCGAGAAGGGACTGATCAAGCAGTTCGGTGCCGAGCGCGTACTGGCAGGCTCCTTCACCCTACCCATTCGCAAAGAAACCACCACCCAACTGGTAGCTGAACGATCCGATGGCGGTATTTGCCTGGCGCCAACGCAGCCCAAGCAAGATATTAAGCCGTGGCTCAAACTGTTCAAAGAAGCAAATCTCACGACCAAAGCATACAAATCTTATGAGTCTATGAAATGGTCTAAAGCGTTCCTCAACATCATTGCCAACGCCACGTCTGCCATTTTGAACCGCCGCCCAGGGCTTATTTACCGCTCAGACACCATTTTTGATTTGGAAATTAAGATGCTGGCAGAAACATTGGTCGTGATGCAGGCGGCCGGGCACAAGGTAGTAGATTTGCCCGCCGTGCCCGCCACCAAGCTGGCTTTTTCCGTCAAGCGACTGCCCCGTGCATTATTAAAGCCAGGATTGGCCAAACTGGTGGCAGACGGCCGTGGCGACAAAATGCCCTCCTTCCATATTGATCTGACAACTGGCAAAGGTAAAAGCGAAGTGGTGTACCACAATGGTGCCATTGCCAAAGCTGGCAAGGAGCTGGGCATCGCCACCCCCGTGAATGCTGCGCTCACCGACATTTTGTGGAAGCTCACGCTAGAAAAGCTGGATTGGCGCGAGTTTAACGGTAAACCATCCCGGCTGGTGCAGGAAGTGAAGCGGTACGAAATTGCTCTGGGAACAAACGGATGATGCGCGAAAATGAGCAAGAATTGCGCCAAACGTTCGTAAAAATCGGCCGTTTGATGTACGAAAAAGGGTTCATCCTGGCCAGTGACGGCAACATTTCGGCACGGCTGGGGTCAGATCGGCTACTCATCACGCCAGCGGATTTACACAAAGGCATGCTGGAGCCAGAGCAAATGTTGGTGGTTGATCTAGAGGGAAATGTGGTGCGGGGTGGCTACGGCCGTTCCGCCAACCTCAAGCCCACCAGCGAACTCCCCATGCACCTGGAAGCGTACCGTCAACGCCCAGACATTCAGGCGGTGGTTCATGCCCATCCGCCCCACACCGTCGCCCTCTCCATTGCGGGCGTGCCGATGGCACGCTGCCTGCTGCCAGAAGTGATTGTGATGCTGGGCATCGTTCCCACCACAGAATATGCCACGCCATCCAGCGTAGAAAACGTTCAGGCCATCCGCGAACTCATTCGCAACCATGACGGGCTGGTGCTACAGCGACACGGCTCGCTGACCGTGGGCAATTCCCCCTTGCAGGCGTTTATGCGGCTGGAAACATTGGAGCAAAATGCGCGGATTGGCTTCATGCTGGCGCAGCTAGGTGTGGACAATCCGCTGCCGCCGCACGAGGTTGAAAAATTGCTGACTATACGCGATCACAAGGGGTATAGTCACGCCACAGAACGGCAGGAATTTTGCCAGGTGTGCGGCACGCGCCACGCAAGTGGCGCAGCCCATTTGCCGACGCTACAACCGCAAGACACGGCCGTTTCACCCTCACCCTCCTCCCTCAACCAAACCGAACTACGCAAACTGGTCGCCCAAGTTGTACAAAAAACGCTCGGCACACCGTAGATCAATCTTTAAAAATTGACCCACAAGGATAGTAGTTGATGTACGAATTGAGACGCGAGAAAAACGGCCGTCCGCTGCTGGTTGGTCATCGGGGAGCCATGGACATCGCCCCGGAAAATACCATGCCGTCGTTTGAAGCGGGCCTGGCTGGCGGTGCCGATTTGCTAGAGTTAGATGTTCAGCTCACGGCTGATGAGCAAGTCATATTGTTTCACGACACAGATTTGCAATATAAAACCGGGATTCGGGGCCAAATTGGGGATTTTACGGCCGAATTTTTACGTACGCTCGACGTGGGCAGCTACTTCGACCCACAGTTTGCTGGGCTAAAAATGCCCTTGCTAAAAGAAATGCTCACCTGGGCTAAAGACCGCGTCGCGCTGATGATTGAACTCAAGCACGGCCCCATCTTCGATCCGCGGCTTGATCATGAAGTGGTGCATCTGATTGAGCAGCACGGCATGGAAGATCAAGTCGTGTTAATCAGCTTCGACCAGTTTGCCCTGCGGCGGGTGAAGCAGATGAACCCCAACCTGACGGTGAGCTTGATTTATGTCGGCCGTTTTTGCGACCCGCTGGCAATGATTGGGAATATGCTGCTAGACGCCCTCAGCCCCGCCACCGACTTTTTAACACAAGACGAGGTGCAGCGCATCCAAAAAGCGGGCTACGCCTGCACCCCCGGCGGCTTCTATTGGGATTATCCCACCCTGCTAAATTGGGGCGTAGACACTATCAGCAGCAACAATCCTGCGGCATTTTCATTTGGGTAAGGGTTGTTGTACCTACTTTATCTGCCGCATATTTTCAGAAAGCTGATCTGCCACTCTGAAAAACGTCTCTAGATCCGCTTCATCGATCCCTTGCACCATTTCATCGAAAACGACCTTCTCAATATCCTCGATCTGTCGAAAGATGGCTCCCCCCTCATCTGTCAACTTTAGAAGTTTGCTGCGTTTATCTTCAGGATTTGGCTCACGATAGACAAGATTCCGCGCCACTAATTCATTCACCAATCGGGTCACTTGAGCCTTGTCGCGCTTCAACGTACCCACAATATGTTGCGATGTCACAGCATCCGCACTCCAAATGGCGCGTAGCGCACGCATTTGCATAGGAACCAAGTCTATATCTAACTGGTGGAGCCGATCCGCAAATACGTCGCGCACATCATATTGCAATCTGAATGCTACCTCAAGAACGGTTCTTTGCCGCATAAAAGAATTCCTTTTGAATAATAGTTGACAAAATCAACCAAATCTGTATAATAGTTGATTATATCAACTAAATCGGTTGTGGTAAACAGCTGATTGGAAACTTCCGTCAACTCTTGAATGACCTTAGTCCAATTCATAGATTGACTCCAAAAAAAGGACTTTATTATGACACGTTTAGCTCAAATTCTTTGTGTACTGTTTGTTGTTGTTCTAGGTGGTGCAGGATTAATGACCATCTTAAATCCGGTAACAATGGGTGAAACAAGTGGGTTTAACCCGGTAGGTGCTTACGGCCTGACAAACGTTCGCACCTTAGGGGCACCGACGCTCACTCTCGCTATTGTCACGGCCATTGGTGCTCTCCGAAAGGATTGGTTGCTAATTCTTCCAGCGTCCTTGTACTTCTTATTAAATGGCTTAGCCCGAACGATTTCCGTGTTAGCAGAAGGTTATGAGCCGGTTATGTTACGTGGACTCCTTCTCACAACGGTGTTGTTTGCGCTTTCCCAGGTTGCGCTTCATATTTTCCGCCGCACGAAAGGAATACATAGTTAAGGACTGGCTGAACAGCCCTTTCCTTATACTTCTACTTCTTCTCCATAAGGGGGTTGAGGAGAACGAAATTCGCAATGCCCAAATCACAAGAAAAGTTGTGCAAGCCTCGCTAGCACTCAAAATATAAGGAAAATATCATGAAATTAACATTAACCTAAGTTGCTACCTTAACAGTCAAAAATGGTGAAGTCCATGAAAGCCAAGTAAAGTGGGTTTGAACCACCAAACCATTTTTACGAGGACAATCATGGACGAACAAATTGTAGCGATTTACACGCTGGTTAACGACCTTTTGCTTGGTTTAGGTCATCATGAAAACAGTCAATGCCGCATGAACGATTCCGAGGTCATCACCACAGCAATCGTGGCTGCTCTGTTTTTTAGCGGCAATTATGAACTTGCCCGTGCCTTCTTGCATCAAGGCGGCTACATACCAACCATGTTGAGCAAAAGTCGGTATTCACGTCGTCTGCATCGAGTGAGCCATTACATCGTGACCTTTATCGAGATGTTGGGCGCCCACTGGAAAGGGGTCAGTAGCGATTCGATTTACGTGATCGATACCTTTCCTATTGTGGTGTGTGACAATTGGCGCATTCGCCGCTGTCGTCTCTATCGAGAAGAGAAGTATCGCGGCAAGATTGCGAGCAAACGCCGCTACTTCTATGGACTCAAACTACATTTGATGGTCACCAGTCAGGGTCAACCAGTTGAGTTCTTCCTAACACCGGGTTCTGAAAGCGATGTGACTCACCTGCGCTCCTTTCAGTTTGACCTACCGACGGGTTCAGAAATCTATGCAGACAAAATCTACAATGATTACACCATGGAAGACTTAATCAATGAGACAAGACAGGTGAAACTATGTCCTGTACGCAAGAAAAACAGCAAACGGCCGTATCCACCGTGGCGCGCTTATTGGATAAAACTGCATCGCAAGATTGTGGAGACGACAGGGTCATCCATTGCACGCAGGATGCCGAGGAGCATTCATGCAGTCACAGCCGCAGGCTTTGAGCTGAAAATCGCATTATTTGTTCTGGCTGAGAGTGTCAGCCATATTTTTAAGGTAGCAACTTGAGTTAACATTAAAAAACAGAATTGACGCATCCACCCCAGAAGTATGGGACAAATTGGCAATCCACTTTGATCGGGCAGAGGACTGGATGTCCTTGATTCCAAAATCGGTTGAAAAAACAGATGGCGTGAAGGTAGACGGCGCGCCAGTGGTTGGTAGAGTTTGCGATTTGACAACCAAACTAGATGGACCATATGTTGACGAAACAATTCTCTCTTATGACGAGACACATCACGCCTTCACAGTGAAGGTTGTTCCTGTTGGCGGCAGGCTGCCCATTGTTCAAAATCTCATCACGTTTCGCCTAAAAGATTTAGGTCATAATCAAACCGAGATGACCTGGGACTCAAATATCCAATTAAAAACTGTCGGAAAACTCCTTTCTCCACTGCTCAAGAAAGGATTGTCGAAAAACCTCTCTGATCAAATGGATGAACTAAAATATTATGTAGAAAATGGCGAACCCCACCCAAGAAAAGTGGCCAAGTTGAAGCAATAAAGGTGGAAAAAATGACAAAGGAAAATAACGCTCAACCCAAACCTCTCGACATCGCTCGCTCAATGTTTCCCTATTTATTTGGCGGAAAATCAAGCTTGGCTGGCACTGTCTCTGTTCAGGAAACCAACTTGGGCAGAAATTTGCAATCTATACGCCGCCAGAATATACCTTAAGTGCAAACAACTACCCCGTTTTGTACCATCTGCACTGTGCGGGCATGCTCTGGTCTTGGGTTTACAAGGAACTGTATTGGATAGCTGCTGCTCACGAGCAAGCTGTAAATGCTGGCAAAACAAAACCAATGGTAATTGTAAGCCCATACGATGCAAGCAAGTTTTCGATGTGGGCCGACAGCGCCAAAGGGTCGAACGACATGGCCTCAACAATCCACAACGACCTTATTCCTTATGTCGAACAAAATTACAAGATTATTGGCGACCGCGCCTCACGATTTATTCAGGGTTTTTCAATGGGCGGGTTTGGGGCGGCCTCCCACGCTTTTAGATACCAAAACCTATTTGCTGCAGTTATCATTTGGGATGGTGCTATGCACGATTGGGCCACGATCAGCGCCACGCGGCCAAGCATCACAACAAACCAGTTTGCTGACTCAGAATCACAATTCAACAAATGGTCACCGTGGACAGCCGCTGAACAGGCCGATCTGTCCCGAACGCCCGTCTTGGTTATCTCAGGTCTCATGGTTGACTTTGCCGATCGATATACAGAATTTCTGCAAGGGCTGGATGCTAATGTTACAAGGTATAGCGAAGATTGTAAGCACGAAATGAAATGCCTAGCCGCAAAAAGGGGGTAGGAAGCCTTTGCCTTTTTAGTAAGCTAACTGCTATACAAACAACAAAACAGTATTGGGGCGCGTCAGGATGCTAGGTGGTTAACAACCAGTGTTGTGCACTGCGTAATCAGCGTGGCTTACGCAATACGTCAAAGCCCAAAAAATCCCAAAGAGCCGCAATAATTTGCCACAGAGAACCCAAAGATTTTTGAGAACCTCCTCTTTTCCTTCTGTCTGTGGCTAAAAGTAGTCGCGCTACTGGACCGTGCCGTGGAAATGGGGCTGCGACGGCACTGGCTCGTCTGACCAGTTGATAACGGCGAGCAAATCCTCGCGAGCCTGAGCTAGTTTGTCTGCATCGTTGGCATGGATGGTGCCAAGTTCATCCCCCTCGGCAAAGTTATCCCCAATTTTGGCGGCCAGCACAAAACCGACGGCGTGGTCAATCTGGTCGGTTTTCACCAAACGGCCGCCGCCTAAACGAACGGCCGTCCAACCAATCTCCCCCGTATTCATCGCCGCAATCGTGCCTGAACGGGGTGCGAGGATTGGCTCCACAAATTGTGCTTGGGGCAGCAGGCTGGGATCGTCTACCTGGGCTAAATCGCCGCCCTGGGCTGCCACCATTTGGCGAAATTTCTCGAAAGCGGTGCCGTTTTGGCGAACGGCAGTAACCATCTCCTTCGCCCTGTCCAAATCATCCGCCTTGCCAGCCAGCAGCAGCATGTGGCCCGCCACCTCCAGGCAGTGCGCCCAGAAGTCGGCGGGGCCGCTCCCTTGCAGCGTTTCAATCGCTTCTTTCACTTCCAGCGCATTGCCGACGGCGTGGCCCAGCGGCTGGTTCATGTCTGAAATGAGCGCCACCACCTTGCGCCCAGCGTCCGTGCCGATGTCCACCATCACCTGCGCCAGCTCGCTGGCGGCTTCCACCGTGGGCATGAACGCGCCAGAGCCAGTTTTTACGTCCAGCACCATCGCATCTGCCCCAGCCGCCAGCTTTTTAGACATGATCGATCCGGCAATGAGCGGCACGCTGGCCACCGTGCCGGTGACATCGCGCAGAGCGTATAACTTTTTATCGGCAGGGGCGAGGACGGCCGTTTGCCCAGCCAGCACCAGCCCAATCTCACCCAACTGCTTCTTGAACTGCTCGATGGGCATTTCAAAATGCCATCCCTGAATGGATTCCATCTTGTCCAGCGTGCCGCCGCTGGAACCGAGGCCGCGCCCGCTCATCTTGCCCACCGGTACGCCGCAGGCAGCTACTAGCGGCTGCACCGCCAGCGTCGTCTTGTCACCCACGCCGCCAGACGAATGTTTGTCCACGACCAGCGGAGCGACATCGTGCAAATCCAACTCGTCCCCAGAGCGGGCCATTGCCAGCGTTAGGTCCACCGTCTCACGGCGATCCATGCCGCGAATGTAGATGGCCATCAGCAGAGCTGCGACCTGATAATCTGTCATCTCATCGGCCGTGTAGGCGCGGATGAACCATTCAATTTCGGCCGTGGAAAGCGTTTTGCCGTCTCGTTTCTTTTCAATCAGTTCGATCATTCGCATGGTGGGAAAATCCTTTGGAAATGGGTAATTTGTAGCCGCGGATTCTATGAAAAGGTTTTTTCGTAATAGGTCCAGGCGGGCAAGGGCTTGAAGCCTAAATCCAGGTTGAGCTGGAACATGGGATTGTTTTCTTCGTTGTCGGTATACATGGTGGTGAAGCCATTTTCCTGGGCATACTGAATGCTACTGAGCTTGAGGGCGGAGGCAATTTTGCGCCGACGGTGGCTGCGAATGACCCCCGTAATGCCAGCGAAGAGGCCAGACGGCCGTCTACTCATCACATTCACCACACACATCCCCACATATTCAGCCTGCTTATCCACCGCAATGGCCCAGGAATCAGGCCGAAAATCATCGCCTTTGTAATATTCACCGTACTCCGTGAACGGGGTTGGCGGCTCTGGGTGGGGTGTGGGAATGTCCTGCTCGATTTGCGTAAACAACTGCCAGATGTTTTGCTGCCAATCGGGGTCTGCCTGCATCACGTCGGTCAAGGTTACAAAGCGAATGCCTTGCTGCCGGACATTTTCTAGAAGAGATTCATAATCGGCTAGCTGCACCTGCCGCACATCCAGCGAGGAACGGGGAAAGCGCATCATTAGTTCAAAGCCGTCAGCTTCTAGCAATTTTGTGCGAAATGTTTCATTTTCTGGCGGCTCGCTCACAATTTTGGTTGGCTGCAATTTACCGATTTCGGCCAGCAGGTAGCGGTGCATTTGGGCGGGAACGGCCGTTTCTTGCCATTCCGGCAGCACGTAAAGCGCAAAGTGAACCTGATTTGAGCCGGATTTATAATAGTAGCTACCCCGAGCCACAATGTCGCCATCCAGCTCGCCAAGTACGCGAACGGCCGTATACTCCTTGAAAAATTCGCTGTCCTCCCGCCGCAAAACCGCCACTGTCACCTGATCATCCGGGTTGCGAAAGCGGTTCATCTGGATGAGGGCGTTGTAGTCGTGATCAGTGGGTTGGAACGGCCGTATCTTCAAAGGCTTCATGAGAATATCTATGGGCTTGGTTATCTTCCAGATTGGAGTTAGATCGGAATTTCAGTGTAACTACCCACACTCACCACATTGACAATATCTTTTATCTCGTCAATACGGCGACTGATTTTAGGCCACGAGGTTGAGAGCAAGACGACAATTGCCATTTGACGCTCTCGTAAATTTTGCTGGTATCGCAAGTTTTGGTCTGTTGTTATAAACAGTTGAAAGCCTGCTTCCTCGGCTGCTTTTAGCAAATCGCCATTCGATAACTTGGACCATCCTTGTTCATAAGCTGTAGCCACAGTATGCTCAATGAGATGGCGACGCAAGGGCACTAGTGTTCCCTGATCAAACAAAATCTTCATGCTCAGGCTACACTTGCCAACATCTCTATTTCATGATCAAGGACAGCCTCAACCTGGGCTTGCTCCACGCCAGGGAACCACTCCAAAAACTCTGCGATCGTAGCACCATCCCGTAAATTCTCGAATAATGCAGAGACTGGAACCCTTGTTCCTCGAAAGACCTAAGCACCGCTGATCTTGTTTTGATCACGCTCAATAGCTTCTATTGTTTCCCATTGTCTCATCATTACCACCTTCGTTGCAGAAATATAGTTTACACTGCTAATGTGACCAGCCTCCCAAAGTATAACAGATTCATCATTGTAGCAGGAATTCGGTATAATCCCCTCGATACCGTAAACGGTAAACAGTAATCTGTTATCGGTGACTATCGAATACCGTTTACCGAACACCGATAACCGAAACGGAGGGAACATGCCTAAAAAGGCCGACGTCCTGCTCACGGGCGGCACCGTCGTCACCATGAATGAGCAGTACGAAATTATTGAAAATGGCGCAGTGGCCGTTGCAGGAGATTCGATTGTAGCGATTGGCCTCGCAGCCACCCTCACCGCCGATTTCCAGGCGGACGAAACAATTGACTGCACCGGGCAAGTGATCATGCCGGGGCTGGTGAATGCCCACACGCACGTTCCCATGACGCTTTTCCGCGGGCTGAACGATGATTTGCGGCTGGATGTTTGGCTGGGCTACCTGATGCCAGTGGAGAGAGAGTTCGTAACGCCAGACTTTGTCAAACTAGGTACGCGCATCGCCTGCGCCGAGATGATCCGCTCTGGCGTGACCACCTTTGCCGATATGTACTATTTTGAAGAGGCGATTGCGGAGGAAACGGCCGCAATCGGTATGAGAGCCTTGTTGGGGCAAACTGTCCTCGTCTTCCCTGCCCCAGATGCCGCTACCTTTGAAGACGCCCTCGTCCTCGCCCGCCGCTTCATCGAACGCTGGAACGGCCACCCGCTCATCCAGCCTGCGGTAGCCCCCCACGCCTGGTACACTGGCACGCCAGAAATGGATCGCGCCTGTGCCGATCTCGCCCGCGCGTTTGACGTACCCATCCACACCCACGTTGCCGAAACCAGCTTCGAGGTTGAGAACGCCCGCCAGCAGCACCACACGCCCGTGGTTCCCGTCATTGCCAAACACGGGCTACTAGATACCAAATTACTGGCCGCCCACTGTGTTCATCTGGAAAAAGGCGAAATGTTTGCACTAAAGCAGGCAGGTGCAGGCGTGGCCCACTGCCCCAGCAGCAACCTGAAGCTGGCCAGCGGCATCGCCAATGTGAAAGAAATGCTAGATATAGGAATCAATCTTGGTGTTGGCACAGATGGCCCAGCCAGCAACAACGATCTGGACATGATTGAAGAGGTGCGTCTGGCGGCACTGCTGGCAAAAGCACAGTCTAGCGACCCCACCGTGTTGCCTGCGCGGCAGGCATTGGAGCTCGTCACCCGGCGCGGTGCGCGGGCGCTGCACATGGGAGACGTGACGGGCAGCCTGGAGGTGGGCAAACGCGCTGATCTTGCCGTGGTGAGCATGAATCATCTGCACAACTGGCCCCATTTTAATAACAACCCGGATGGTGTTTACTCACGCCTGATTTACGCGGCCAAAAGCGGGGATGTGCAGCACGTGATGTGCAACGGCCGTTGGCTCATGCAAAATCAAACGCTCCTCACCGTTGATGAAAAACAAGCTATGACCGATGCCGCCCAGGTCGCAGCAAAAATTGATGCCTTTGTCCAGCGACGCGAATCCAGCCCGTATAACAAGCTGGTGCTGCTTTCTGGCGTGCAGCGGCAGGAAAGTTTTGAAGTGCAGGTAAAAGCCCCAAAGGTAGAAAAAGAGGCGGTGTTTAACTTCCTCAACAGCGACCATTGCACCATCGTGCGCGATGCCCATTATAAACAGTACGACCATTACTTCATCTTTGCCGATGAAGACCCGGACTCTGCCCGGCTGCGCTACCGTGAGGATGAGTTTGTGGGTGAAGATGGCAATGTTTACCAAACGCGCACGCGGCTCACGCTCATTGGTGAGGGAGAGCGGCTGGAATTCCCCAACGCCGTGATGCTGTCACGCACCCGCTTTTGGGCAGATGCAGACCGCAGCCTGCGCTTTTACCGCGAATATTTTGCGCCAGAATCGGAAATTGAGGTGGTGAAGGATCGCTTACGCTGGCATATCATCTTCAAAGAGACAGACTTTGCTATTAACTTCGACAAGGTGGTTGAACCGGCCGTGCCCGGTAACTTTTTGGAAATTAAGTCACGCACTTGGTCACGCTCCGACGCGGAACGCAAGGCGGGACTTATTGCTGAAATTTTGTCATTAGTGGGGGTTGAGCTGGAAACGGCCGAACGGCAAGAGTACGCAGATATTGCTCAGAGACAGTAAAAAAGTGACAGTCACTTCAGAACTAGCTATTTACGCTTTTAGTCTCTGAAGTGACTGTCACTTGAATGATTCTAACCCATTTTGAACATCGTCTGAAACTTCATGACGGTGTTGAGATCACCACTCACTTTCACTTTACCACCCATGAAAGCCATCATCGGGTTTAGCTTGCCCGTCATCATATCCACGTAATCGCTGCCGGTCATGCTGATGGTAGCGTCTGCGCCATCGGCGATGCCATCTTCTACGTTGCAAGCGCCGTCGGCAATCTTCACGGTCCACTGCCCGCCTTCTTCACCAGAAAGATCAAACGCAACGGCCGCATTCATATCACCTGCTTTTTCGGCAATCAGGTTTTCAGCGGTTTTTGCAAAAATATCGGCTGGGGTTGTCATAGTTGACTCCTTTTTTATTTGAAGGCCTGACAAGTTTTGAAAACCTGTCAGGTCGGTCTTGGGAAATTTATCAAATTATTATTACGCACTGCGGCATGAAAAGAGTATAACAACGGCCGTTTCCGTGTCAAGCTTACAGAACTTCTCAGATAATTTCATATACTGAACCTACACCTGAAACTGAAAAAAGGAGTTGTCTATGCTTTTGAATCGTTTAAATCAACCCAAAGGATGGCTGCTGCTGGCCCTGCTCTTTTTGGTGGCCTGTGGCGGCAGTGGTGGTGCAACGGCCGTACCCGCCACATCCGCCCCCACTGACACTGGACCAGCAGAAAGTGATACGGCCGTTGACGCGCCTATTACGGAAGTTGCCGAGGAGCCAACCGCTGCCACCGAGCGGTTTCCGGCTGATAAATATGCCGATTTTGAAATTATCACGCTACTGCCACGAGACGCGATCCCGGCCATTGACAACCCGCAATTTCTAACCATCGCGCAAGCAGACGAATTTTACGATCCTGACGAATTGGTGATTGGCGTAGCATTCAATGGAGACGCCCGCGCCTACTCTGTGCCATTTTTAAGCAACCATGAAATTGTCAACGACACCGTTGGCGGCGTGAAAATCGCCGTTACCTGGTGACCGCTTTGCTTTACGGGAATCGTGTATTCCCGAGAAATCAATGGTGAAGAGTATACCTTTGGCGTTTCTGGCAAGCTCATTCGTAACGTGCTGGTCATGTATGATCGGCAAACAGAAAGTTATTGGAGCCAGCTATTAGGCGAGGCGGTTGAGGGCGAACTGGTTGGCACCAAGCTGGAATTTGTTCCCTCGTGGATGATGACCTGGGAGCAATGGAAATCATTACACCCTGAAACAGTTGCTTTAAACAAAAATGGTCGCCGTGGCGGTCGTGATACCTACGACAGTTATTACATTTCTTCGCAAACAGGCGTCATTCCCGAATCCATTCAGGACGATCGGCTAAATGTGAAAGCATTCGTCAACGGCGTCGAGTTGGAAGCCGCAACCGTCGCCTACCCATTTAGTGCGCTCAACGAACAGCCGGTGCTAAATGACTCGGTAGGCGATGAGACGGTGCTGGTGATTTTTGATGTGGAAACGGCCGTTTCCGTCGCATTCAGTCGCATTGTGGCTGACCAAACCCTCACTTTTGCCGCCACAGACACCCCGCTGATTATCCAGGATAATGAAACCGGCACCACCTGGGATGCCCTCTCCGGAGAGGCACTCGATGGCCCTCTGGCTGGTTCACAACTCACGCGACACAAAGGAACCACCTCATTCTGGTTTGGCTGGAAGGATATTCACCCAGACACCCTTGTTTTTGGCGTTGACGAATATTGATCTTTTGTGGTAGAGGCGTTGCCATGCAACGCCTCTACCCTCATTCTTAACGTTTCCTCAAAGATTCACACCTCTGAATGTAAGCAGCCTTACCCTGGTTTGCCTTCTTTTTCATCCTTGTGCTAGAATGTCCGCCGCTCTGGCAAAATTGAAATGACCAGAGGAGAAGCGGCTCATATTGAACGATTAAATTACTATTTTCGGTGAAAACGTTCATGTAAAAGCGGGAAAGATTTTGAAATTAAGAAGAGCCATTTCTCCCGCTTTTACTTAAGTAAATCACAATTTCGCGGCTCAAGTTTTATCAAAATGCTTTTTGTGATTTACAAAAAAGCCGCTTTTTGCATGAATGCTGTTACGGTGTTCATTATTTAGGGAAGAGGATAAAAGTGGTAGATTTTTGGCTAATGGGAAAGTCTCATTGCCTCGCTGCCTTGCCTGAAAACGGCCGTCTCCCCTCCCAAACACACCAACAGCACCAACGGAGGTATTAGTTATGGAAGAGGAACGGCCGTCTGAAGACACCCCCTCAGAAATGGAACAACCTGCACGCTCTGGCCTGTTAATCGGCGGGATTGTGCTTGTCGTTATTCTCATCATTGCCGGTCTATTTTTGCCCCCCATCTCATTGGGCGAGCGACTAGGCTTTGGCGGCGATGAAGAGGCAACCGCAGAAAGTTCGCCTACGGCATCTCCAACAGAAGCAGAAACCGCCGTCGCCAGCAATCCATCCATTGCAGGCGAGGTAGACGTGATTGTTAGCGACACCACAGCTGTGGTGAACGTGAGCAGCCTAAGCGCCAGCGATGCGGCCACCGAGCTGGGCGCATTCCCCGCCAACAGCACCGTGCGCGGCAGCGTGTACAAAGTGGAGCATGATGCCAACACCCTCAGCGGTAAAGTTGCCATCAATGTGCCGGCAGGAACGGCCGTAGAAATGGTTGATCTCTACGGCTGGGATGGCGAAAGCTGGCGCTTTGTCCCCAGCCAAATCGATTTGGAAACCCGTCAAATCGTCTCCCCAGACCACAACTTGTACCAGGCATTTACCCTGGTAGAGTCTGGCGAAGCCGAAACGGTGGCCGTCGGAGCAGAACTTTTGCCCCTGCAAACCTTGTCTGACCCAGCCCTTGCTAGCCTAACAGAACTGTCGGTTGGCACGCTCACGCTGGTTGGCACGGGCGATTTGCAAGGCGAAGTAACAGAACTGCCCGAAGGCGAGTTTGATGCACTGGTGCGCGTCACCAACGTGGGTGTGGTTGTAGACCAAGCCTCCCTTTCGGCGCTGCTCGGTGACTCCACTGCCCAAACAAACCAGATCAATGCCCTGGTGAACACGGCCGTTTCCGGCAACTTCGCAGGCATCAATCTAGATTATCAAGGCGTGGCAGAGTCCCAAAAAGATGCGTTTAGCTCCTTTGTTGGTAGCCTGGCTGATGCGCTTCATGCTCAAAACCTCACCCTGGCCGTCACCCTGGCTGCACCACAGCAAGATGGCAGCCAATGGCTTACTGGCGGGCAAGATTGGGCTGCCATTGGGCAAGCCGCAGACATTGTGTACCTGAACATGCCGCTAGACCCGACCGCTTTTGGCGCTAACGGTGCCAGTATGCAGCTACTCAACTGGGCCACGCGCCTGATTGACCGCAACAAACTGACCATGATGGTCAATGCCGGGGCTGTAGATCGCGTTGGCGAGGCGTTCCTGGAAATGTCCAACGAACAAGCGTTGGCCAACTTTGGCCAAATAGAGTTTGTGGCTGGCAGTGAAGAAGTAGAGCCGGGCACAGCCATCGAAGTCGCCCTCTCTGGCGAGGCGTCACCACTAGAGTGGGACGGGGCTAGCCTGACCTACCGCTATGGCTATGAAATGAACGACCAAACCCACGATGTGTGGCTGGGCAACCCTGCCGCCCTCAGCAATCGTCTGGCTTTGGCAGAGCGGTATCGCCTGCGCGGTGCGGCCGTTCGTGGACTGGGCAACGTGGCAGATGAAGCTGGCTACGCCGCTACGCTAGCTGCCTTCACCGGGCTAAGTGCCGCCCCGGAAACAAATGCGGCAGCCATTGTATGGACGGTAACAGATGAAGACGGCAGCATCCTGGCCAGCGAGAGCGGCAACGAACTCACCTTTGCCTGGCCTGGTGAAGAAGCGGAAGGCAGCTACACCATCATGGCCGAGTTTGCCCTGGGTGAAGCGGTCGCCATGCTAGATACCGTCATGGTGGATGTGCTAGCCCCGGTTGTAGAAGAGCCTGAAACGGAAACGGCCGTCGTCGCCCCTGTAGAAGAATCCAACGACAACGATGGCGCAATAGACCCTGGTGATGCCGACGCCGTTGTGAACGTCAACGCCAACGTGCGCGTGGGGCCAGGGCTTACCTACGGCCTCATTGCTGGTGGGCTCAGCCGCGGTACCCAGGTAGATGTGGTTGGCCGCAACTCAGACGCTAGCTGGTATCAAATCCTCATGCCAGAAGACGGCCGTGAGGGCTGGATTTTTGGTACGCTGCTAGACCTCAGCCCAGATTTAGACGTAAGCAGCCTGGAAGTTGTAGAAGTTGATCCCCCCGTTGTGGCCGATAGCGGTGGCTCCGGCGATGGAGGCGGCGGCACAACGCCCCCACCTCCTCCGCCTCCGGTAGCCAACGCATCTTTTGAACTGGGCGGGCAATCCCACACCTTTGCCAACCCCACGCTCATGGCCTATGCAGGCATGAACTGGGTGAAATTCCAGCATAAATGGGGCATTGGCGATTCGCCAGATGCCGTTGCCGGGCGCATTCAGCAAGCACATGCCAACGGCTTCAAGGTGCTCCTCAGCATCCCCGGCGCCGACCACAGCAACATTGATTTCAATGCCTACGTCAACTTCCTGGCAGGCGTTGCTGCCCTCGGCCCCGATGCGATTGAAGTTTGGAATGAACAGAATATCGATCGAGAATGGCCGAACGGTCAAATTGATCCGGTTTCTTACACCAACAACATGCTGAAGCCTGCTTACCAGGCTATTAAAGCTGCCAATCCCAACGTTATGGTGATTAGCGGTGGCCCAGCACCGACCGGTTTCTTTGGTGGCTGCAGCGGCGCAGGTTGCGACGACGCACTCTACGTGGCAGGCATGGCAAATGCGGGCGCTGCCAGCTATATGGATTGCATTGGCATTCATTACAACGAGGGCATCATCCCGCCCAGCCAGCAAAGCGGCGATCCCCGCAGCGAGCATTATACGCGCTACTTCTGGGGCATGGTGAATACTTACTACAATGCCTTTGGTGGCTCGCGGCAGCTTTGCTTTACCGAGCTGGGCTACTTGTCTGGTCAAGATTACGGTGGCCTGCCTGCGGGTTTTGCCTGGGCGGGCAACACGACCATTGCCCAGCACGCCGCCTGGCTGGCTGAGGCCACCAGTTTGGCAGCCAACAGCGGCAAAACCCGCCTGCTGATCGTTTTCAACGTGGATTTTGTCACGTTTAACTCTGACCCACAGGCTGGCTTTGCCATGATTCGTAAGGATGGTAGCTGCCCAGCTTGTGAAACGCTGCGGCAAGTGATGAATCCGTAACGTTGTTTGAAACATTTCAGGTAGAATGGTAGGCGCATTTTGTTACGCAAGGGGCAAAATGCGCCTTTTCTTTACGTGAGGTATTTATGAAACAGATGAGATGGTTATTTTTTGCAACGGCCGTTCTTTTTTTAATCGTTGCCTGTGGTGGTGGCGAAACGGAGCCGGAAACGGCCGCACCCGATACCAGTGCTGACACCGTTCCTAATCCCCCAACGCCAGAGCCAGCCGCCACGCCCACGTTGGCACCACCGCCCGTGGTGGTGGTTGAAGAAGGGAGTGGCGCTGACGATCCCGCCCCTACCCCGGCAGAAGTGGTTGAAGAAGTAAAAATACGGCCGTGGCCCACCGATAAATTCGGCTATGGTGTTCAGGTACACGGCAATGCCACGGTTGGCGACCCAATCTCCACGATGGACACCGTGGAAGGGCAGCTTGGCCTGGATTGGGTGAAAATGCAAATTCAGTGGTGGCTCATCCACCCCTCGCCCAATGCTGGCCAATGGTTCTTTTACGATGGCGTCATTGATGAAGCGGCCAACCACAACCTGAACCTGATGGTGAGCGTGGTTGGCTCGCCAGAGTGGACACGAGCGGCAGGCAACCACATCGGCCCGCCAGATGATTACAACGAATACGCCAACTTTCTCACCGAACTGATCAATCGGCACCCCGGCAAGATTGACGCCATTGAGGTGTGGAATGAGCAAAATCTGGATCGTGAGTGGCAAACGACCAACGGCATCAGTCCAGAAGATTACGTTCGCTTTCTGGAAGTTGCCTACAACGCCATCAAAGCTGCCGACCCAAACATCATTGTGATTAGTGGCGCGCTATCACCCACTGGCACCGGCGACTGGGTGCGCTGGGCCGACGATTTTGAATATCTGGATCGCGCCTTGGCAGCAGGCATGCTCAACTTTACTGATTGTGTTGGGGCGCACCACAACGGCTACAACATTGCCCCAGATGTGGCGTTTGATCAGGCGGGGAGCACGGCAGAAGCGGCAACGGCCGTTTTCCGTGGCCCCTTCGACAACCCACACCATAGCTGGAGCTTCAAAACCACGCTAGACACCTATGCCCAAAAAATCCAGGCGATAGACCCCAACATGAAGCTGTGCGTCACTGAGTTTGGCTGGGCCAGCAGTGAGGGGTACGATGTCGTTCCCGAAGGATTTGCCTTTGCCCAGGACAACACGCTGGAGGAGCAAGCCGCCTACGTTGTGCAGGCGTTCCAGCAAATGCACGCTTCCGGCAACGTCTGGCTCGCCTTCTTGTTCAACTATGACTTTGGCAACAAGGGCAGCGGCCCCCAAGACGATCCCGTACCGTACAGCATCGTAGACATCAATGGCGCACCCCGTCCAGCGTTTAGCGCCGTGGCAGACATGGAAAAGCCCGACTAACGCATAAATGCTGTAATTGAGTAATTGGGTAATTGGCTAGCTACCTAATTACCCAATTACTCAATTACTCAGTTACCCAATTACCTTGACCAACCGACGCCTCACGCTCACTGTAACAACCCTCCTGCTTTTGCTGCTGATTAGCTGCGGAACCTCACAAACGGAAAGTACGCTGGAAGCACCCTCAGCAACGCCAGTGGCCACGCCCACCCTGCCCCCGCCAGAAGTGGAGATGGTTGTGAACGGAACGGCCGTGCCCACACCCACCCCGCATCTCCTACCCGGCCAACTCTTCAACTCACCAGAGTACGGCGTACACCTTTCCCAATGGTGGCACGTAGACGACGTGCTGCCCCACGATTTGCAACTGGTGCAAGAGATGGGCTTTGGCTGGGTCAAACAAGTCTTCGCCTGGCGCGACATTGAAGGCTTCAGCAAAGGGGAATACGATTGGTACCGGCCAGACCGCATTGTGCAGCAAGCCAACGAAGCCAATCTCAACCTGCTCGTCCGCATTGACCACCAACCACTCTGGAGTGTTCAGGCATTGGTAGATAAACCAATCACCCAAAATCAGCCCCCGGCAAATTACCAGGATTTTGGCGATTTCTGCTTTGCCCTGGCAGACCGCTATAAAGGCCAAATTCAAGCGTATCAAGTGTGGAACGAACCGAATCTCAACCGAGAGTGGGGCGAACAAACCCCAAATCCTGCTGAGTACACAGCCTTGCTGCGCGTTTGTTATGAAGGCATCAAAGCTGGCGATCCAGCCGCGATTGTTGTATCTGCCGGGTTAGCACCCACAGGCGGCCCAATGCCGCAAGCCATGCCAGACGATGAATTTTTGCGCGGCATGTACGCGGCGGGCGCATCTGCTTACTTTGATGCGCTGGGGCTGAATGCCCCAGGCTATAAAGCACCACCTGAATTAGCACCCGAAGAGGGTTTGAACGAAGAGTGGGGCGGCCACCGCTGGAACGTCTTCCGTCACGTAGAGGATATGCGCGACATCATGGTTGCCAACGGCGATGCAGACAAACAGATCGTCATTTTGGAGACGGGCTGGATTTTGCAGCAAGATTTACACCCTTCTTACACCTGGCATGGCGTAACGGAGCAGCAGCAGGCAAACTATTTGGTGGGAGCATACCAATTTGCCCGCGAAAATTGGCAGCCGTGGATTGGCCCCATCTTCACTATTTACATGGCCGATGCCACCTGGACGCCTGAAGAGCATGAACAATATTGGTGGTCAATTGTTTTGCCAGACGGCATGCCTCGCCAAGCCTATCTGGCTCTTAAGGCAATGCCCAAATAAACTGTTGGGGTAAGCGCAATGTTTTGGATTCTTGTTTTCTCTTACTGGATTCATTTGTTGGCAACCGTCATTTGGTTTGGCAGCCTGGTGTTGATGGCTCTAGCCGCCTGGCCAGCTCTTGGCAAAGGCGCGGTAGCTCAGAATGGTTGGCTTGCCTTGCAAAAACAGCTTATCCCCTGGGCAAACATCAGTCTGGTTTTGCTGCTCATCACAGGCTTTGTGCAAATGACTAACGACGTGAACTATAGTGGCTTTTTGGCAATTGACAGCACCTGGGCCTGGGCGATGTTAGTAAAGCATATTGCCTTTGGCTTGTTAGCTGCCTTGACTGTCTATTTGCAATTCGGTCTGTATCCAGCAGCGGATCGAATCGCTTTGTTGGCAGATAAAAAGCCGCAACTTGCCAAAACCGAGCAGCAAAAGCTAGCTCAGCGAGAAAAACAGGTACTATGGCTCAATTTGGCTTGTGCCGTGGCGATTTTATTTTGTACGGCGGTGGCAACGGCCGTTTAACCGTCATACACTCCCCCATATCCCTCCTTACAGCCTTTCTTAAGTCTTCCTTTCAACTAGCATAACAGTCGCTGTTCCCCTCTGAAACAGGCCAAATCGTCGTTAAGTTTTAGTAAGTGTTGTTGTAAGCTGCCTTACGTACACTGTGTTAGAGTCAAAAAACACCGAATCAACAACGAACAAGCATATATATCGCAGTCGTTCATAGGAGTACAACATTGATCCAAGCAACACAAACAAATCGGCTCCTGGAAAAGGCCAGCATGGAAGCAAATACCGCAAAAAGCGAACAACAGATGGTAGCGACACGTTACAATCAAGCGATGAAGCTTGCACTTGATTATGCTTTGGCCATACCTGGCCTGCTGCTAATTGCCCCTCTCTTTATTTTTCTCGCCATCATGGTTAAGCTAGATTCGCCTGGCCCGGTTTTTCATCGTCGGCGGGTGCTGGGGCAAGACGGCCGTGTATTTTACGCCTTCAAGTTCCGCACCATGTATGTGAACGGTGACGAGATTTTGGCACGGTATCCAAAACTGCGCCGCGAACTGAACAAAAATTACAAGCTAAAATGCGACCCTCGCGTGACGCCTGTTGGCAAATTCTTACGTAAGTTTAGCCTAGATGAACTGCCACAATTGCTAAATGTATTGGCACGAGACATGTCTCTCATCGGGCCACGCATCATTGCTCCAGACGAATTGATCAAGTATGGGCAATATGGCAACACGCTGATGATGGTGATGCCAGGGTTGACGGGGTTGTGGCAGGTAAGCGGCCGTTCCGACACCACCTACGACGAACGGGTTGCGCTGGATATGCAATACATCACCGAATGGTCGGTTTGGTTAGACATTAAAATTCTGCTGCGTACTATTCCAGCAGTCTTAAAAGGAGACGGGGCTTACTAAAAACCCATCTCCAAGTTGGGAGCCATCTTCATTGTCAGCAATTTGTTGGCAATTTGTGTAAGCAAGCATTTTTTACCTCCTTCTTACCCCCTCAACGACAAGCCCGTTGAGGGGGTTTCTTTTGGCTTACTTCAAATCAGTATCCCCTAAACCGACAATCGCCGTTACAATACGCCCATGTTTGAACTTATTTTTTTAGGCACGTCAGCGTCGGCACCTTCCATTTACAGGGGGCTATCAGCGCATATTGTTTTGTATCGTGAGTATCGGTTTCTCATTGATTGTGGGGAGGGTACGCAGCGGCAAATTTTGCACAGTGGCTTGGGCTTCAAGCGACTGAACAAGATTTTGCTGACGCATGGCCATCTGGATCACATTTTGGGGTTGGGCGGGTTTGTTTCTACGCTAGCACGCTGGGAAAATATGGAGCGAGTTGATATTTTTGCGGGGCGCAGCACGTTGCGTCGCGTAGCTGATTTGCTCTTTAAGGTGGTCTTCCCGCACGGCCGTTCCCCTCTTCATATCGAATTAACCAAAATCGAACCCGGCATCATCATGGCGGATGATAAGTTCACATTATCGGCTTTCTCCGTACAGCATCGCGGGCCAGACTGCTTTGGCTTTCTGTTTGAGGAGAAAGCACATCGCCCCTTTTTGGCAGAAAAAGCGGCCGTGCTGGGCGTGCCGTTTGGGCCAGAACGGGCGCAACTGGTCCGTGGGGAGGCGGTCACTTTGGCAGACGGCCGTATCATCCAGCCAGATGATGTGTTGGGGGAAGCGCTACCCGGTACCAAATATGTGCATGTAGGGGATGTGGGACGCGTGGATGAGCTGCTGCCCATTTGCCAAAATGCGCATACGCTGGTGATTGAAGCAACATATTTAGAAGAAGATGCAGAGTTGGCACACAAGTTTGGCCACATGACGGCCGTTCAAGCGGCTCGGCTGGCCAAAGAAGCCAACGTCGGCACCCTGATTCTCACCCATTTATCGCGGCGGTATAACGGCCGTATGATTCGCAAAGAAGCACAAGCCATCTTCCCCAACACCCACGTTGCCCGCGACTTCGATCATTTTCAAATTACGCGCGACGGGGCGGAAAAAGTTGCTAAAAACAAAAGCTGATAGCGACTCTTCAATAAATCATGTGTGGAATTTGATTTCGGCTTGATTGGACATTGTTCTCTGTGTATCTTCGGAAAGAGATTCCAATTCCTTCTTCGTTACAAGACCTTGACTCAGCCAACCCATAAGCGTCATGAAAGCTGTTGAGCGCCGTCTGCCATCAAATAATATTGCTAGCATCTCATCGTTTTCATCAATAAACTCGTATATCTCAAGATAAGATTTGTGGGCTTCTTCAAGGTGATTGGCGTCAGATTTGGCATGAACTTGCAACAGCACGCGTGTGCAGAATCTGTCTAAAGCCTTTTCCCTGATACGTCTCAATTTTTTCCAATCACTTTCGGGTAATTTTCTCATGTCACAAATGGTGTTTGGATTGTACATCCTTCAATTATTTGCTCGCTGTTCAAATCTTCAGTCCAGATAATTTGACAACCAAGCTGGCTAGCGCTCCGAATAATCATGCCGTCCCAAAATGAAAGTTGATGCCGCTGCTGAATTTGGATCGCACTTAACACATCTTCAACTTGCGGTTGGTGAATCCGCCATAAACCTAAATCTGCGATAATTTGTGAAGCTTCTAATGGCGTAAGTGGCTTCGCCAGCTTGCGCGTAACTGTAACGAAAAATTCTTGCAGAACCTGAATGCTCAGACATCCTAACTGCTGCTGCCAAAGTTGTTGTAAAAGTTTCTTGGCTTGCTGCTGTTTTTGAGCGTCGCTGCTATCGTAAGCGTACACAAGCACATTTGTGTCTACAAATTGGTAGCTATACTCATCGCTCATGTAGCTCATCCCGCGTCCAAGCTGGTGTCTCTTCTATGCCAAAATCAAACCCTCGTTCCATTAGAACTAACTGCCGCTGCTTGGCAATTTCATACATATCTGATTTTGCCACAATTTCTTCAAGCGTTTTCGTGAGCAAGGCAGATAATGAAGTTTGGCGTTCTGCGGCCAAAATCTTGGCCTTGCGTAATGTTTCTTTGGGTAAAGATAAGGTCACATTTTGTTTTTCCATACAAACAAGCCTCCACGCAAAACAGTGTAGCACGTATTTACGTGCAATTCAATGTCTGATTGCATTTTTACGTTGCTCTATTTGCAGGTAAAATGACGGCCGTATTCAAACCCCACCTGTTGACACGGAGAAGACCATGTCCCAAAACCGTCCCATCACCATTCTGGCCATTGCCAGTGAATGCAAAGGCATTCCCTATCTGCTGGAAGCCAAGCGGCAAGGTACGCGTGTGCTGCTGCTTGTCTCGGAAGAAGCTGCCCAGGTTCCCGATTGGCCGCTGGATGTCATTGAAGAACGGTTTATCATGCCAGATTTGTCTAAGCAGCCAGATGTCACGTATGCGGTGAGCTACCTGGCTCGCACAGAGAAAATTGACCGTATTGTGGCGTTGGATGATTACGATGTGGCTACGGCCGCTTCACTGCGTGAGCATTTACGCATTCCAGGCATGGGGGAGACGACGGCTCGCCACTTCCGTGACAAGCTAGCGATGCGGGTGCGGGCGCGGGATGAAGGGGTGTTGGTGCCGGAATTTACGGCCGTTTTCAACAATGACGATCTCAACGAGTTTCTCCAGCGAGTGCCGCCGCCCTGGGTGCTAAAGCCCCGTTTTGAGGCAGGGGCGATTGGCATCCGCAAGCTGCATGAGGCCGATGCTGTCTGGCAGGCCGTAAACGAACTCGGCGACCAGCGTTCGTTTTATTTGCTCGAGCGGTTTGTGGTGGGCAACGTCTGCCATGTGGATTCGCTTATCTGGGAGAACGGGGTGGTTTTTGCTGTTGCCAGCCAGTACGGTACGCCGCCGCTGGCCGTCACCACTGGGGGCGGCATCTTTAATACGCGTACGTTAGAACGGAATAGCGAAAGCAACCTAGCACTCATCGCTGCCAACGAGAATTTGATGCGCGTGCTGCGGCAAGTGCGCGGTGTCGCCCACACTGAGTTCATCCAGGCAGAGGCAGATGGCCGTTTTTACTTCCTAGAAACGGCCGCACGGGTTGGGGGAGCCAACATTGACCGCCTGGTGGAAGCAGCCACAGGGGTTGTCCTCTGGCAAGAGGTAGCGCGGATTGACCTGGCCAGCGTGCGGCGCGAGGATTACCAGCCCCCCACGCCGCGCCAGGATTACGCCGGGCTTATCATTTGCCTGGCGCAGCAAGAACAGCCCGATTTATCAGCGTATGATGATCCAGAAATCGTGTGGCGGCTCCCCAAAAAGTATCATGCTGGTTTGCTGGTGGCGGGGGCGGATTACGGCCGTATCCAACAGCTCATTCACAGTTACAACGAACGCTTTGCCCGCGACTTTTTGACTTCGGCTCCCCCAAAATCCCAGGTGCGTACGCAAATTTGACCCCTCCCTAACCCTCTCCCTTTGAAGGAGAGAGCCGGGGTGAGGGTAAAAATTACCAATTACAAAATCACACGCTAAGAGGCTTTTTCATACCCTGGCGGCGGATCAATCGGCCCGTTGAACGACATCACGTTAAACACACCGCCTTGCGGATCTGCGATGACGGCGAAGATGCCCATTTCACCTGCCTGGGTTGGCGGCACCATCACTTTACCGCCCAACGCTTCTGCCTGCGCCACTTTGGCGGCTACATCTTTCACCATGAAGTAAACAGACCAATTGTTGGGAATTTCTGGTCCCCAATTTTCATCCATCGTGATCATGCCCGCCTGCATACGGCCGTCTGCAGAAAACGTCACATACCCATTTTCGTCGGCAGCGTTTGTCCAGCCAAACACCGACTGATAAAACACTTTAGCCGCTTCTGGCTCGCGGGTTTGTAACTCATTCCAAACGAGCGTGTTGGGCATGTTTACCAATTCTGCGCCAATATGCTCTCTGGGCTGCCAAACACCAAATGTTGCACCTGCGGAATCAGTGCCGACGGTCATCCTGCCCGATGCCATCACATCCATTGGCGGGAACATCAAATTGCCACCCGCCTCGCTCATTTTTGCGGCAATGCTGTCTACATCATCATGTTTTACATAGGAAGTCCAAAAGGCTGGCATTCCCTGCGCCTTCATGTCTGGCTGCATTTCGCCCAGACCCGCCACGTTTTTCCCTTCGAGTTGGAGCATGGTATATACTCCACCCATATCAATTGGGCGGTCATCTATCTCCCAGCCAAACAAGCCTGAATAAAATGCCTTTGCTGCTTCTTGATCTGGGGTGGTGAGATCAACCCAACAAAAAACACCGTCTGGATATCGTTGCACTACCTGCATATTACTATCTCCTTTGTTGTTAAACTTTTTAAAAATGGGGGGCTTTGTACGCTTGAATATGGTGGAATTGTATCACAAAATCAGAACCTATGTTCTAAATATAGCCTTAAAATTTCTGCTTTTGGCCAAAATCTGCTTGTTTTCCGCTGTTCTTGTCAAAATCCTTGACATGTCAACCATATTGCTTATAATCCGGCGCTGTTTTGGCAGAAAATGTACTGTCACTCATGTAAAAATCAAACTGTTAACAATGCACACAACGTTCCATCAGGAACATAATCCCAATTTTTTGGAGGTACTATCCCATGTTGAAGAAAAAGTTCTTTAAGACAAAAGATGAATGTGAAGTCACGTTCGAGGTAAATGTAGAAAATGCCGAGCAGGTTGCTTTGGTTTCTGAGCATAATGGCTGGGAACCAATTCAGATGAAGAAGCTCAAGAAAGGCCCCTTCCGCACCAAAATCCGGCTGCCCAAAGAAGGCCAGTTCCAGTTTCGCTATTTGGTAGATGGCGCGCATTGGCACAACGATGAAGCTGCCGATGCTTACTGGGCTAACGAACACGGCAGCGACAATAGCGTTATTTTCACCGCAAATTAATAGCTGCAAACGCAATGTTTAAAAGGCGACCTGATAATCAGGTCGCCTTTTTTCATTTTAGGCTCATCTGATCCTTACCAAATGATTACATGTAGCAAAACGGCCGTTTCCCGCCCCAATCTCTTGCTATACTCCAAAGCAAACTTCACAGAAATCACGTTTTGTTTATCGAAGAATTTCTGTAGTTTGCACAACTGTTTGTTACACAAGGAGCAGCGCATGTCTCTTTTACGCAAAATTTTTTTAGCAAGTCTCCTGTTGGGGCTGGCAGCATGTGGGCCTGCCTCTCCAGAAGAAAGCACGCCAACGGCCGTACCTGAAAACACGGCAGATGAACCTGAAACTGCCACAAGTGACTCAGATTCTGCGGAGGAAACGGCCGTCTCCACAGACGAAAATGATGAAGAAACGGCCGTTGCTGCCAGCCCTATTGATGATGAGGAAGCGCGTTCCATCATGTTTAATCTAACTGAAGGCAGCATAAACGATATCCAGGCTGCCCTAGCCCGCATTCTAGCCGCTGAGGATCAGCGGTTCGTCTCCGTTCTCATCGAGCTAATGCGCGGGCGGCAAATTGGCCTCATTCAATATCCAGAGTTTGACGAAATCGTCAGCAGTTTGGAAACGCTCAGCGGGCAAAGCTGGGGAGAAAATTGGGGGGATTGGATCATGTGGTACGGCAGCACAGACCTCATCCCACCCCCAGGCTTTACGAGCTGGAAAGGGCGGCTGCTGGCAGGCATAGACAACTATTTCGGCCTCTTTTTGCAAGACAGCCATCCCTCAAGAATTCGAGTGGAAGAGGTGCAGTGGGGGGGCGTAGTGCTAGATGGCATTCCGGCGCTGGACAATCCCAACATGCTAACCGCCACTGAAGAAGATTATCTAGAACCATGGGAACCCGTTTTTGGCATTGCCATTAACGGAGATGTGCGGGCTTACCCGCTGCGTATTTTGGATTGGCACGAGATGGCCAACGACGTGGTTGGGGGGGTGCCTGTGTCATTAGCTTACTGCACGCTTTGCGGGGCGGCTGTGGCCTACGACGGCCGTTCTGTAGACCTGGAAGGCAATGAAGTTACCTACACCTTTGGCTCCTCTGGTTTTCTCTTCCGCAGCAACAAGCTGATGTATGACCGCAGCACATTTACTTTGTGGAACCAGCTTACGGGCGAGCCGGTGCTGGGCGACCTGGCGGCTGGCGACATCCGGCTCAATTTGCTGCCGGTGGTGCTAACAACCTGGGCAGATTGGCAAGAGCAGCACCCAGAAACATTGGTTGTAGACATGGAAACAGGCTTTAACCGCCTTTACGTTCCAGGTGCTGCCTATGGCGATTATTTTGCCAATGATTCTCGGCTATTCCAGGATGGGCTGATGTTCCCGGTTTGGCAGCAAAGCGATCAGCTATTCAATAAAGACCATGTGTATGCCTTGCGAATTGACGAAACGCCTAAGGCGTACCCGGTTATAGATTTGTTAGCGGAGCGGGTGGTGAATGATGTGGTGGGGGAAACGGCCGTTACCCTGGTTGCCGCAGGTGAAATAGTGGAAGTGGAGGGCATCAGCCAACGCATCGGCCCAGTTACGTATACGTCTGGAGCCGAAATCCGCACATTTGCCCGTGGCGAACACAGCTTCTCCCCCGGTGCAAATGATTTTGAGGTGGTAGATGAAGACGGCCGTCCCTGGCAAGTCACCGAAGAAGCATTGATTGGTCCAGACGGTGAAACGCTAGCGCGCATCAACGGCCATCTGGCCTACTGGTTTGGCTGGTATGCGTTTTACCCGGAAACGGAACTGTATCAACCGTAGTACAACCGTGCCTCAATTGCTTTGAGAAAATATTGCGTAATTCGTTTTGCGTAGAAAAAACGCAAAACGAATTACGCAACACGCCAATTATTTTAGCTTGAAAGCATCTTTCACCATATCAGCTTCAAAGTAGCTACCCGTGTCACCCGTGGTGGCAAAGCGGTAAACCGCTGCTGTGTAGATGCCACTCAGGGTGCTACTCACCAGCGAGATGGCAATTAGCAGCAAGACGACGATGGCAACGGCCGTTATAATCAAGGCCACGCTACCAGACGTCGCCGCCAAAAAAATGAGCGGAGCCCCGGCCAAAATCACCAGGAAAGCCACCAGGCCAAAAATCAAACCAACGCTTAAATTCCCTGCAATCTGCTCACCCCAAGTCTCTTTCAGTAAGCTGCCGCTACGCTTAACGGCCTCCACCGGGCCGACATCTTCCACTACGAGCACGGGAACCACTAAGAATGTGGCTATATTCCAGACAAAGCCAATGAGCGAGACGACCAGTTGGCCAATTGCGCCAGAGCGTTCCGAAATGGCTCGTAAAATAGTCCCCACTGTGGCGGCGATGACGGCATAGCCAAAGATGTTGCCAATCTTACTCAATGCTATGCGAAAGCCATCGCTTACAGTGGGATCGCCCCCTTCAAGCCGAATCATTGCCGCCCCAACCAGCGCCGTATTGGCAAAAATCGTCACAAAGTACATGACCACGTAAAACAAAAAAGCCACAATGTAGCTAAAGACGCTAAGTTCACCGTTGGCAACGGCCGTATCCAGCACGCCAGCCAAAATGGTGGGGACAGCGAAAGTTACCATCACCAATATAGAAGCAAAAAACGCGACCAACGGAAAAACCATCAGCTCTTTATCGGCCAGCAGCACGCGCCAACTGGCTTTTACCAATTCCCAACTATTTGAAAGTCTCTGAAACATACCTTACCTCCTGCCGCATACATAATGTCACACTTTTTCTTGAAATCTGTCCTAGTATACGACATCAGCAGCGGAAGGTAGTAAAAATTGGTGTTGACGGCCGTTTCTATAGTGTGTTAAACTCTTAGTATGTTTAATGAACTTACAAAGGTTCGTTTATAAATGAGACATTCCCAATCCCCTACCCAAAAGGCAACCCGGCAACACACCAAGCAGCACAACGCTCGCCTGGTTCTCAAAACGATTTATACGGCTGGCGACGTGAGCCGCGCCGATGTAGCCCGGATGACCGGTCTGACACGGGCGACTGTTTCTAATATTGTGGCAGGTTTGTTAGACAAAGGGCTCGTTGCAGAATCTGGCTATGGGCCATCTTTAGGAGGCAAGCCACCGATTCTGCTCAACATGGCAGAGGATGCGCGCCAGCTTGTCTGCCTGGACTTGGGGAATGAGCATTTTAATGGGGCTCTCGTAAATTTACGGGGACATTTTGGAGAACAAGTGAACCTACCCGTAAACGGCCGTACCGCCGCAGAGGCTCTCAATCTAGTGTATGAACTGGTAGACCAGCTTTTGGCCAACGTTACGGCACCGGTGCTTGGACTCGCATTGGGTAGCCCCGGCTTGATTGATGCCACCGCTGGCCTGGTTAAGCAGTCGGTTAACCTGGATTGGCATGATTTGCCTTTGCGGCAGCTATTGCAAGACCGCTACAACTTCCCCGTTTACATTGCCAATGACAGTCATCTGGCAGCCTTGGCAGAATATTCCTACGGTGGCGACGATTCACGCAATTTGGTTTTGATCAAAATGGGCCAGGGCATTGGTTCCGGTATCGTTTTGAACGGCCGTATCTTCTATGGTGAAGGCTTCGGTGCTGGGGAAATTGGGCACGTCAGCGTGGTGGAAAACGGTGAGCTTTGCACCTGTGGCAATCATGGCTGCCTGGAAACAGTCGCCAGCGTGCGCGCCATGCTGCGCCAGGCCCAAGCCATTGCCGATGAGAATCCTGACAGCGTATTGGCCCAACTACGGTCGTCTGGCGGCACAGTTTCTTGGGCAAACGTGCAGCAGGCATGCGAGCAAGGGGATGCAACAGCCCAAGAAATCGTTACCCAAGCGGGCAAAACGTTGGGCATGGCGGTGGCTAATTTAGTAGGCATTTTGAACGTAAACCGGATTGTTATTGCGGGCAATGTCACCCAAACGGGCGACCTGTTTATTGAAGCGGTACGCACTAGCATGACCCATCGTGTGTTACCCAAATTGGCAGCAGGAACGGCCGTACAGTACGCTAACAAAGAAGAAAATCTTGTTTTGTTGGGCGCATCTGCGCTCATTTTAAGCCAGGGCTTGGGCGTTTTTTAGAAAGGAGCGGCGAATGCAGGCAGCGCAGCTTTTTGTTGGATTAGATGTAGGCGGTACCAAAACGGCCGCTCTGCTGGTGGATGGCAACAACAATTTACTTGGGCAGGCCACCCTACCTACGCACGCGACCAATCCCGATGAACTTCTAGCCACCCTAACCCGTGCTGTCCACGCAACATTAACCGAAGCCGATGCCACACCGCAGCAAATTGAGAGCATTGGCCTGGGGGTACCTGGTCAAGTGGAGCCTGCGACAGGCATTGTGCAACTGGCCGTCAACCTTAATTTACAAACCTACCCGCTTGGGCCTGCTGTTTCATCCCGATTCAAAGTCCCTACGTTTTTAGAAAATGATGGACGCGCAGCTGCTATTGGTGCTTTTAATCATGTGCGTCAAATGGAACCTGTACAAACGATTGCTTATTTTAGCATTGGAACGGGCATTTCTGCTGGTTTGGTGCTAAACGGCCGTCTCTACCGAGGATACAACGGCATGGCGGGTGAAATTGGCCACATATTAGTAGAGATGGATGGCGAACCATGCAAATGTGGCCTGCGCGGCTGTCTTGAAACTATTGTCTCTGGGCCAGCTATCGTGCGTCAATTCCTGACAGCGAACCCTCAAGCAGAATCACAAATTCAACACGCTGGCGATGTGTACCGCTTGGCTGGAGATGGTCACCCTGTGGCACAAAAAGTTATCAGGCACGTCAGCCAATATCTGGCTCGTGCTATTCAGTGGCTCATCATGACCTACGACGTAGAAAAGGTTGTGCTTGGCGGCGGCGTTGCCCGCAGCGGTCAGCGTTTCGTAGAACCTATTTTGCGCGAGCTGGCCGCCCTGCGCCAACAATCATCATTGGCTGCCAAACTGCTTTTAGATGAAAAATTGCACCTCATTTCACCAGATTTCAACCCTGGTTTGTGGGGGGCTGTTCAATTAGCAAAACAAAACGTTTTAGTGGAAGCGGTTCATATGTAAATGTGTAAATGATGTGCATCGGTCAAGTTTATTAAAAGTAGATAACGCCACAATCGAGCGGCAAACTCCAGAGTTGTGACGTTATCCAAGCTAAAGGAGGTGATCCCTCAACCACAATCATAATACCCCAAAACAACGGTCTTTTCGACAAAGCTCCTTGGTGGAGTGGCTCTCTCAGCAACTGTTCGGAAAACGACCGTATCCCGTCACACTAGAGAGAGCCACAACCATACGTTTTACCTTAACCAATAGGTAAGCTGAAGGAGAGATTACAATGCGAAAGTTAACCCTAATTTTCTTGTTTGCCCTGATTGCCTTATTTGCAATTGCTTGTGGCGAACGGCCGCAAGCCACCGAAACAGACACAGAAACCGATACGGATACCGCAACAGAAACGACAGAGACAAGCGACGAAACGGCCGATTCCAGCGACGAAGAAATGGCCGACGAAGCTGCTGGTTCCTTCCTGGAACGCGCCAAAGCTGGCGAATTTACTGGCAGTGAAGTCACCGTCTTTGGCAAATGGACAGAAGCCGAAGGCGAAAGCTTCGAGGCGGCTCTGGCTCCCTTTGAAGAAGCCACCGGCATTGACGTGAAGTACGAAGGCTCATCCGAATTTGAGACGCTCATCACCGTGCGTGTGGAAGGTGGCGACGCGCCCGACATTGCGGGCTTTCCGCAGCCAGGGCTAATGGCCCAATTCGTGCGCGAAGGTGCCATTCCTGATCATGCTCAATTTTTAGACACGAGCGAACTAAGCGCCAATTACAGCGACGCCTGGATCAATCTAGCCACCGTCAACAATCAGCTTTCTGGCGTTTTCTATCGCGCCAGCACCAAGAGTATCGTCTGGTACCCCGTGCAGGCCTTTGCAGATGCTGGTTACGCAGTGCCCCAAACCTGGGATGAGATGATCGCCCTGAGTGACCAAATTGTGGCCGATGGCGGCACGCCCTGGTGCGTCAGCATGGAGCACGGCGGCGTGACCGGCTGGGTGGCCACCGACTGGGTGGAAGATGTGCTGCTACGCACCGCACCGCCGGAAACCTACGACCAATGGGTAAACCACGAGATTCCGTTCAACGATCCAGCCGTGGTTAACGCCGCCAACATCGTGGGCGACATCTGGTTCAATGAAGATTACGTTTATGGTGGCACCACCGGCATCCTCACCATTTGGGTAGGCGATACACAAACCCCGATGTTTGACGACGCTGGCCCACAGTGCTGGATGCACCGCCAGGCAGGCTGGATTCCTGATTTCTGGCCGGAAGGTACGGAAGCAGGCGTAGATAGCTCGTTCTTCTACCTGCCGCCAATTGATGAAGCCTACGGTAACCCCGTTCTTGGCGGTGGCGATGTTTTCTCAGCCTTCAACACCCGCCCAGAAACGGCCGCACTCATGGAATATCTCTCCTTGCCCGAAGGGGCTGAAGTGTGGGTGAAAGCTGGCGGCTTCATTTCCCCCAACCGCAACGTCCCGGCCGATTGGTACGCTAATTACGTAGACCAGGCCCAGGCTGAAATCTTGCAGGGCGCAACCACGTTACGCTTTGACGCTTCTGATCTGATGCCCGCCGAAGTTGGCGCAGGCACCTTCTGGAGCGGCATGGTGGATTGGGTTGGCGGAGCCGACACCGAAACCGTCTTCCAAAACATTGAAAATAGCTGGCCAGACGCCGAAACAGGTCTGGGCGGCACGGGCGATGCCGAGGAAGAAGCTGCTGAAGAGGCTGGTGGTTATGAGCATCTGGCACGCGCCGAAGCAGGTGAATTTGCCGGCACCGAAGTAACTATCTTTGGAAAATGGACAGAAGGTGAAGAAGACAGCTTCGTTAACACCCTGGCAGACTTTGAAGAACGCACCGGCATAGACATCAAATATGAAGGCTCATCCGAATTTGAAACGCTCATCACCGTGCGGGTTGAAGGTGGTGACGCACCTGACATTGCTGGTTTCCCGCAGCCGGGCTTACTGGCTGAGTTTGTCCGCGAAGGTGCCGTGGTTGATTTGGGCACCAACATTAATACAGACCAACTCGCAGCCGATTACAGCAATGCCTGGATCGATTTGGCGACAGTGGATGGGCAGCTTTCCGGCGTCTTCTTCCGCGCTAGCACCAAGAGCATCGTTTGGTATCCAGTGCAGGCTTTTGAAGATGCTGGGTACGAAATTCCCGAAACCTGGGACGAAATGATTGCCCTAAGCGACCAAATTGTGGCCGACGGTGGCACGCCCTGGTGCGTCAGCATGGAGCATGGCGGCGTGACCGGCTGGGTGGCTACTGACTGGGTAGAGGATGTGCTGCTTCGCACAGCTTCCCCAGAGGTTTATGACCAATGGGTAAACCATGAGATTCCCTTCAATGCCCCAGAGGTTGTCAATGCGGCCAACATTGTGGGTGACATTTGGTTTAACGAGGATTACGTTTACGGCGGCACCATCGGTATCTTGACCATCTGGGTGGGCGATACGCAAACCCCGATGTTTGATGAAGCCGGGCCGCAGTGCTGGATGCACCGTCAAGCAGGCTGGATTCCTGACTTCTGGCCGGAAGGTACAGAAGCGGGCGTGGATAGCTCTTTCTTCTACCTGCCGCCAATTGACGAGGCTTACGGCCGTCCCGTGCTGGGTGGTGGCGATGTCTTTGCCGCCTTCGCTGACCGGCCAGAGGTGTTGGCTGTGATGGAATATCTGGCAACGGCTGATGCCGCCAAAGGCTGGGTTGAGGCCGGAGGCTTCATCTCCCCCAACCGCAGCGTCCCCGCCGACTGGTACGGCAGCTACGTGGATCAAGGCCAAGCTGAAATTCTGCAAGGCGCAACGACTCTTCGCTTTGATGCTTCTGACTTGATGCCCGCCGAAGTAGGCGCAGGCACCTTCTGGAGCGGCATGGTGGATTGGGTCAGCGGAACAGATACCGAAACCGTCCTCCAGCAAATTGAAGATAGCTGGCCAGAAAACTAAACCATAATCATGATAATGTAAGGGCGGGTCTGAGACCCGCCCTTACTCGGGAAGGATAACCACATGGCTGGGCAATATGTTTCACCTCCTCAGCAAGAAGAAAATCAGGTTACAAACTTGGGGCGGGCAGCTTTATCTCTTGGCATTGCGACGGCCGTTTACATTGTGCTGCGCTGGAGCATTGGCTTCATGCGGGACAAGGAAGCACCGGAACAGCTTTTACTATCAATTTATACGCGGTTGGGGCTAGATTCAGCCCTGGCAACTTTACAAGAAAGCGGCATCAATCCCCTCACCGGCAAGCTGATGATTACGGCCGTTGCCCTCGTGGTGGGCATCGGTGGGGTGTGGGTGCTGTTTTGGGTGGCGAACGATTTGATTGGACGGCTGCCATTTAGTTTGCGTGAACGCTTACGGCCGTTTGTCTTTGTTGGCCCTGCAATATTGCTGCTGGCTACCTACCTCATCTATCCTGTCTTTAACACCGTCTACACCAGCTTCTCTGAAGACATCCTCAACATTCCCGAAATAGTGCCAGAGCAGTATTGGGCGTCAGACAGCATTGCGGCCGATCTGGTAGCCGACGCCGATGACCTTACCTTTAACCGCTATCTCATTGATACCGACCAGTTTGAACTGGCCAGCGTGACCGCTAACGAACGAAATGTCTGGTTGGTGGTACGCCCGCAAACGATTACCGATGCCGACAACGAGACCGAGCAGCGTGTTTTTAGTTTGACGGCCGTCGGTCTGCAAAATTACCAATTCGCCTTCACCAGCCCAGAAATGCGCATTGCCTTCCGCAACAACCTGCTCTGGCTCATCATCGGCACGGGCGGCAGCGTAGCCATTGGCCTCATCATCGCCACCCTGGTAGACCGCGTAAAGCGGGAGGCATTAGCCAAATCTTTCATCTTTTTGCCGCTGGCCATCTCTTTTGTAGGTGCTAGCGTCATCTGGAAATTTGTCTACGCCTGGCAGCCAGGAGATCGCGCCCAGATTGGCCTACTGAACGCCATCACGACCAGTTTGGGGATGGAACCAATTCCCTGGCTCATCGAAACCAGCTTCAATACGTATGCCCTCATCGTCATTATGGTCTGGCTGCAAACGGGCTTTGCCATGGTTGTGCTTTCGGCTGCGCTAAAGGGCGTGCCGGGCGAAGTGCTGGAAGCCGCCCGCATGGACGGTGCTTCTGAGCTACAAATATTCTTCCGCGTCATCATCCCCATGATTCAGGGTGCCATCATCACTGTCGGTACGACCATCTTCATTGCCATCCTTAAAGTGTTCGACATCGTTTTTGTGATGACCAGCGGCAAGTTTGATACAGAGGTGATTGCCAACCGCATGTTTGTGGAGATGTTTAACTTCCGCAACTTTGGCCGCGCCAGTTCGCTGGCTGTCATTTTACTCGTCGTGGTTGTGCCGATTATGGTGGTAAACATCCGCAATTTGCGCCAACAGGGGATTAACCGGTAGGTCGGTAATCGGTAAAAACCGATTACCGAATACCGATAACGGAAAAGGGGAAATCATGACAACTTACTCACAAGCTCGGCAAACCAACGCCGTGCAGAAATTTTTACAGAAGGCACCGGTGCGAACGGCCGTATTCATCATCTGCTTCTTGTGGACATTGCCCACAGTTGGCATGTTCGTCAGCTCCTTCCGCACCGCGAACGAGATTCGCACCACAGGCTGGTGGACGGCACTTATTCACCCCTTTGAATTCAGCCAATGGACGCTGGAAAATTACAGCACCGTCCTCACCGCAGACGGGATGCTGAATGCTTTCATCAATAGCCTAATCATTACCATTCCGGCCACCGTCATCCCCATCACCCTGGCTGCCTTTGCCGCCTACGCTTTTGCCTGGATGCGCTTTCCCGGCCGGGATTGGCTCTTTGCCGTCGTCGTTGGCCTGCTGGTGGTGCCACTGCAAATGGCACTCATCCCTGTGCTGCGCCTGTACACTGATCTGGAGCTAAACGGCACCTTTTTGGGAACCTGGCTAGCGCACACTGGTTTTGGGCTGCCGCTGGCAATTTATCTTTTGTATAGCTATATTTCACAACTACCCACAGAACTGTTCGAATCCGCCTTTATTGACGGCGCATCTCACTACACCGCTTTTACTCGGCTGGTTCTGCCGCTTTCAGTACCCGCCATCGCCTCCTTTGCCATCTTCCAGTTCTTATGGGTGTGGAATGATCTGCTGGTCGCCCTCGTCTTTTTGGGCACCAATCCTGATGTCGCCATCGTCACCTCGCGCCTCTCGGCTATGGTGGGCACCAAAGGCGAAGCCTGGCATTTGCTCACGGCTGGTGCCTTCCTGACGATGATCATTCCCCTAATCGTTTTCTTTTCCTTGCAGCGTTACTTTGTGCGAGGATTGTTAGCCGGATCGGTTAAAGGTTAAGAATAGGAGATTGGAGATCAGAGACTGGGGGCTAGAGACTGATTCGTCTCCAGTCCCAGTCTCCTTTTAAGTCAATGAAACGAGATTTAGGCTATAAGTTCATGCTGGCCTTTGAAGGGTACGAAGTGCCAGAGCAGATTCGTACCTGGATTCAGGAAAGAAATCCAGCCGGATTCACCATTTTCCGCCCGTTGAATGTGCAATCACCTGCCCAGGTTCGCGCACTTACGGCCGAATTACAAACCATTGTCAAACAGGCTAACCAGCCCCCTCTTATCATCGGCACAGACCAGGAAGGTGGGCAGCTAAACGCCCTGGGCGAAGAGACTACGCTTTTCCCCGGCAACATGGCATTGGGCGCCACCCGCGATGCTGATTTAGCGCGGCAGGTGGGGCAAGCAATGGGGCGGGAACTGGCAGCCTTGGGCATCAACGTCAACTATGCTCCCAACTGTGACATCAACACCAATCCCAACAATCCGGCCTGCGGCGCACGCGCCTTTAGCGATGACCCATCATTGGCCACACAAATGGCCGTGGCGTTCGTTGAGGGAATGCAGGCAGAGGGCGTGGCGGCGACGATTAAGCATTTCCCTGGCAAGGGGGAAGCGAAAGTTGATTCACATTACGCGCTGCCGCTAATTGATCACAGCCGGGAGCGATTGGAACAGATGGAGTTACGGCCGTTCCGTGCAGCGATCAGTGCCGGAGCCAAACTGGTCATGACAGGTCACTTTGCCATCCCGTCGCTGACGGGCAGCGCAGAACTGCCCGCCACGCTATCCCGCGCCGTGATGCGCGACTTTGTGCGCGACGAACTCGGCTTTGAGGGCATCGTCATTACCGATGCGCTGGACATGGGCGCGATTTCGCAGGGTGCGGGGCAAATTGTGGATGTGATTACGGCCGTTCGTGCCGAAGTTGATTTGCTGCTGTTAACCAAAAGTGCCGAGGTGCAAGAACGCTTGTACGCCGGGTTGCAGTTGGCTTATAGTCGCAAATTGATTGATGAAACCCACCTAAAACCGTCGCTGGCGCGCATTATGGCTTTAAAGCAATGGGTGAGTGGCACGCCGCAACCGCCACTGGATGTGGTTGCCTGTGCAGCCCACCAAAAGCTGGCGCAAACGGTCACCAATCGCTCCGTAACGCTGCTGCGCGATGACGCGGGGCTGCTGCCGCTGCAACTGGACGCTGACGCCCGCATTGCCGTTATCATGCCCCAACCCAAAGAGCTAACGCCTGCCGATACGTCCTCATTTATTACGCTTACGCTGGCAACGGCCGTTCGTAAGTACCACCCCCACGTAGACGAATTCATCACCAGCCATCCGCCTACCGAAGCTGAAATTTCCACCCTGCGAGAAAAAGCCACCGGCTATGACTACCTCATCGTTGGCAGCATCAGTGCCTCGATGGATAAGATGCAGGCGGATTTGGTGAATGAACTCTTGGTAACAGCCGTTCCCACCATCACCGTTGCCCTACGCACACCGTACGATCTGACCGTCTACCCGCAATCCCAAACCCACATTTGCACCTACAGCATCTTGCCCACCGCCATGCGCGCCCTGGCTGCCGCACTCTGGGGCGAGATTCCCTTCCAGGGCAAGCTGCCCGTGCAGGTGGGGGATTTGTATGGTTTTGGGCATGGGTTGTCGTTGACTAGTAGGCCAGTGGTCAGTCGGTCATGATTTGTATTCAACACACTAAAGTTTACACGCCAGCTAAGGTGATTGAAGATGGGGCGGTTTTGGTAGCGGATGGCCGTATCCAAGCCGTTGCCCCCACCAATCAAATTGACCTACCTGATAAAGTTTCCCGCATTGACGGCACGGGGCTGCATCTGGTGCCGGGCTTTATAGATTTACAGCTTAACGGGGCGATTGGCCTAGACTTCACGACTGATCCCAGCAGTATTTGGCCAGTGGCCGACTATTTGCCAAGCACAGGCGTAACTAGCTTTTTGCCCACGATTATTACTTCACCGCTAACGGCCGTTCAGGCCGCCCAGGAAATCATCACCAACTCCCCACCCACCGGTTTTACAGGTGCGATCCCATTGGGTCTGCATCTGGAAGGCCCTTTTCTGAATCCGGCCAAAAAAGGAGCCCACAATCCTGACTATTTGCGATTGCCTACAGAAACGGCCGTCGCTAACTGGCTGCCAGAAAATGGGGTGCGACTAGTCACGCTGGCACCGGAACTGGATGGTGCCCTTGATGTGACGCATCTACTCGCGGAGCGCGGCATCGTCGTCAGCGCAGGGCATTCCACCGCCACTTTTGCCCAGGCGAAGGCTGCCTTCGAGGCTGGCATTCGCTATGGTACGCACCTATTCAACGCCATGCCGCCGCTGCACCATCGGGAACCGGGGCTAGCTGGCGCGCTCCTGGCAGATGAACGCACCACCATCGGCCTGATTGCTGATGGCGAGCATGTGCATCCAGAATTAGTCAAAATGGTGTGGCAGTTGGTGGGGAACGGCCGTCTCAATTTAGTCACCGATGCGATGGCGGCTTTGGGGATGCCCCCCGGCAGCTACCGGCTAGGCGACTTTGACGTAACGGTGGATGACACATCTGCGCGTCTGCCCTCGGGCACGCTGGCGGGCAGCATTTTGAGGATGGATACGGCCGTACGCAATCTCATCATCTACACTGGCTACACCCTGGCCGCAGCCCTGCCTACCGTCACCAGCACCCCCGCCGACCTGCTCAACCTGCCCCACAAAGGGCGTATCGCGCCCAACTGTGACGCCGACTTGGTGCTGCTCGACACAGAATTGCAGGTACACACAGCATTCGTCGGCGGGCGCATGATTTATCAAAAGAATTTAGCCACAGAGAACACAGAGATTTAAGTGGTTTTTCTCTTTTTCCTCTGTGTCCTCTGTGGCAAGGAAATAAAAATGTCCTTACACGCAGAAATTCATGAACAAACGGCCGTTTGGCAGCACAGTTACGCCCAAAATCGGGAAGTTGTCCAGATAATTACCCAGGCGGTGTCGCTAGACAATATCCATCACGCCTTCATCGCCGCCCGAGGCACGTCCGACAATGCCGCCCGGTACGCCAGCTATTTGTGGGGCGCAAAAAACCAGCTCCCCGTGACGCTGGCGACCCCCTCGCTTTTTAGCCTCTACCAGCAGCCCCCCCAGCTACGCGGCGCATTGGTCATCGGCATTTCACAATCAGGCGAGTCCCCTGACATTGTAAACGTCGTCGCCGAAGGCAAACGGCAAGGGCAGCCGACGCTGGCAATCACCAATGAACCGGAATCGCCGCTGGCGCAAACAGCCGACTTTGTTATCAATATTCATGCGGGCATAGAAACTGCCGTTGCCGCCACCAAAACCTACACCAGCCAACTGCTAGCCATCGCCATGCTCTCCGCCGCCTGGAACCAATCTGATGCCCAGTTTGGATTGATCGAGCAATTGGGGGAATGGGGAACGGCCGTACTCGCCCACGACGAAAAAATTGCCCAACTGGCGCAACGCTACCGTTACATGACGCAATGCGTGGTGCTGGGGCGCGGCTACAACTACGCCACCGCCTTCGAATGGGCCCTCAAGCTCAAGGAACTCACCTACATCATCGCCGAACCCTACTCCTCCGCCGACTTTCGGCACGGCCCCATCGCCATCGTGGATCGCGGCTTCCCCATCATGGCCATTGCACCCACCGGAGCCGTGTTGCCAGATATGCGCGACCTACTGCAAAAACTAGCCCAAGAAAACGAGGCTGAGCTGCTCATCATCAGCAACGATGAGGCCATGCTCAACTTGGCAAATTCACCCATCTCCTTGCCAACCGGCCTGCCTGAATGGCTTTCGCCGTTGGTGAGCATCGTCCCTGCCCAACTGTTTGCCTATCATCTCACACGCAGCAAAGGGTACAATACAGAAGCCCCCCGTGGTCTCAATAAAGTGACCAAAACCACCTAAGCAATGTCTAAAGAGCAACTTTACTTGGTGACGTGAGAGGGAAATTCATAAAGTTGGCTCTCACAAATTTTTCTAAAGGAGAAAAATATGACTTTAGGTTCGGTTGTTCTTTGGCTAATTTTAGGTGCTATCGCAGGATGGGCTGCTGGCAAAATTATGCGTGGCGGTGGGTTTGGCCTGGTTGGCAACATCATCGTTGGCATTATTGGCGCATTCATCGGTGGCTGGGTATTTGGTTTATTGGGGCTAAGTGCCGGAGGGTTTATTGGCTCTCTTATCACGGCAATCGTAGGAGCCGTCATTTTGCTATTTATCGTTAGCCTGATCAAAAAATAGTCCAAATACATTTTTCGCTATGTAATGCAAATCACAGAGCAATCGCTCGTCGGTTTGCTCAGGCAAAAACCAATTCCCCGATATTTCTAATCCAAAATTCTTTTTGATTTTTGCAAAATTTAGGTCATCCCACACGGATGGCCTTTTTTTCTCTTATTCTCACGAAATAATAAAATGTTAATGGTCATCGGTTTTCCGACATGTTAGAATTGTAGATTGCTGTAAAGTCTCAATTTACCGTTCATAAAGTATGGCATTTTCTGCTGCTAACCCTCAACGGAAAATGCCAAACGGAAAATCAGATGTCTTTAGACAAAATCATTGTGCGCGGTGCGCGTGCTCACAATCTGAAAAATATTGATGTCGAGATTCCCCGCGACAAGCTGGTGGTCATCAGTGGACTCTCTGGCTCTGGGAAATCCTCCCTCGCCTTCGACACCATCTTTGCCGAAGGGCAGCGTCGCTACGTCGAATCGCTCTCCGCCTACGCTCGCCAATTTTTGGGGCAGATGGAAAAGCCAGATGTGGATCAGATTGAAGGACTCAGTCCGGCCGTTTCCATTGACCAGAAAGGTGTGAGCCACAACCCGCGCTCTACCGTCGGTACCGTCACGGAAATTTACGACTACCTGCGTCTGCTGTTTGCCCGTGTTGGCATTCCTCACTGCCCGGAATGTGGCCGTCCGGTTAGCCCACAATCTGCCGAGCAAATTGTGGATGCCGTGCTGCACATGCCCCAAAATAGTCGCATTCAGGTGCTGGCCCCGCTGATTCGTGACCGCAAAGGCCACCACCAGGGCATCTTCGATGATGTTCGCAAATCAGGCTTTGTGCGGGTGCGCGTCAATGGCGAAGTGCGCTCTGTGGACCAAGAGATTGAGCTGGATCGGTATAAAAACCACACCATCGAGGCCGTAGTAGACCGGCTGGTGGTGCGGCACGACCCGCACGACAACAGCGAAGATGCTCAATCAGCCAAAACCCGCCTCACAGACTCCATTGAAACTGCGCTGCGGCTGGGTAGCGGCCTCGTCATCATCAACGACGTAACCGATTCAGAAAATCCGGTAGACAATTTGTATTCAGAACATCTTTATTGTCCCTACGACGGCACCAGCATTCCAGAAATTGAGCCGCGCACGTTTAGCTTCAACAGCCCGCATGGTGCCTGCTCGGCTTGCCAGGGGCTCGGCACTACCAAAATGATTGACGCCGATTTGGTTGTGCCCAACAAGTCCCTCTCGCTAGAAGATGGCGCAATTGCGGGATGGCCGACGGAGGACAAGGCAGGCTATTATTGGCAACTGCTTAAAGCAACGGCCGAACATTTTGAAATCCCTACCAACGTGCCTGTACGAAAACTGACTGACGCCCAAATGCACATTTTGCTGCAAGGCAGCGGCAGCGAGCAAGTGATTGTTACCTACAAAAATCGGCAGGGCGACCCGCGCCGCTACCTCACCAATTACGAAGGCGTCGTGCCGAACCTGTGGCGGCGCTACAATGAATCCACCTCTGACTACGTGCGCGACAAGCTAGAAGCATTCATGGTTAACCAGCCCTGCCCTCAATGTGATGGTTCCCGCTTGCAGCCCGTGGCGCGCGCCGTGGATATTAACAACACCACCATCACCGAAGTCGTCAAGATGCCCGTACTCAACATCGTGCCCTGGGTAGATGAGCTCCAAAATGAAGAAAATAGCCCGCTTACTGAGCGACAAGCAATGATTGCCAAGCCAATCCTGAAAGAGATAGGCGACCGCGTAACTTTTATGGTGAATGTGGGGCTGGATTACCTGACGCTGGATCGCACGGCTGGCACGTTAAGCGGCGGCGAGGCGCAGCGCATCCGGCTGGCAACGCAAATTGGCAGCCAACTCATGGGCGTGCTGTACGTGCTAGATGAGCCGAGCATTGGCCTGCACCAGCGGGACAATGAGCGGCTGATTCGCACCTTGCAGGGCATGCGTGATTTAGGCAACACGGTACTGGTGGTGGAACATGATGAAGACACGATGCGCGCCGCCGACTGGCTGATTGATTTGGGGCCAGGGGCGGGCACACACGGCGGTGAAGTGGTTGCGGAAGGGTCGCCAGAACTGGTAGCGGCACATCAAAAATCGCTTACCGGGGCCTATCTAAGCGGGCGGCAGCGCATCCCCATACCAGAGCAGCGGCGCAAAGGCACTGGCGAGAAGCTGATGATTCGGGGGGCGCGGGAAAATAACCTGAAAGCGTTGGACATTTGCATTCCGCTGGGCCAGTTTGTTTGTGTAACGGGTGTGAGCGGCAGCGGCAAAAGTTCGTTCCTGATTGAGATTTTGAGTAAGAAGCTAAGCCAGCATTTTTACAAATCGAAGGCGGTACCGGGTAAGCATGAGGATATTGAGGGACTGGAGCATCTGGACAAGGTGATTGAGATTGACCAGAGTCCAATCGGCCGTACGCCCCGCTCAAATCCGGCGACGTATACGAATCTATTTAACCCAATCCGCGACCTGTTTGCCAGTATGCCGGAAAGCAAAATTCGAGGGTATAAGCCAGGGCGGTTTAGCTTTAATGTAAAAGGTGGCCGCTGCGAAGCGTGCCAGGGACAAGGGCAAAACCGAATCGAGATGCAGTTTTTGCCGGACATTTATGTGCCGTGCGACGTGTGCCACGGGGCGCGTTACAACCGGGAAACGCTGCAAGTGCGCTACAAGGAGCTCAACATTGCCGAAGTGCTGGATTTGAGCGTGGAAGATGCGCTGGAATTCTTTGCCAAAGTGCCAACGATAAAACGCAAGCTGAAAACGTTGATGGATGTGGGGCTGGGCTACATCAAATTGGGTCAGCCAGCGCCGACGCTAAGCGGCGGCGAGGCGCAGCGCATCAAGTTAAGCCGGGAATTGAGCAAAATTGCCACGGGGCGCACGATTTACATTTTGGATGAGCCATCGGTGGGGCTGCATTCGCACGATGTGGCCAAGCTGATTGTCGCGCTAAACAAGCTGGTGGATAAGGGGAATACGGTCATCATCATTGAACATAATTTGGACATCATCAAGGTGGCGGATTATTTGATCGACATGGGGCCTGAGGGCGGCCACCGTGGTGGCGAAATTGTGGCGGCTGGTTCACCAGAAGATGTGGCTGAGGTGGAAGCGTCGTACACGGGGCAATGGTTGAAGGGATATTTGAACGGCCGTTCCACCTAACCCACTTGCTGTTTTTCCAACAATAGCTGCTGTGTGCGGCCGGAAACGGCCGTCATCATTTCATCCAACGTTTCAAACTCCTCCATTTCTTCTGCGGATATCCAGGGTTGCAAAGTGTGACCATCCCACCAGAAGGCGGCGGGCAATGGCGCATCCGCCACGCTATATTGCGCTGCCAATTCATCCTTGTGCAAAAATTCAGCAGGCCAGGGCAAATTTTTCACAAAACGTTTCCAGCGTGGCAAGCCGGTCAGCGTATAGGTGAGCGCACACAGATTACATGGGTAAGTAGATGGTGAAAAGATTTTGTGGGCTGCATCCAAAATGAAGTTAAGTAAGCCGCTGTCGGCATTGTAAACAAAAACAAGTTTCTCGTTCATACCTTAGAGTGTAGCAACATTTTGCCCAGAAGGTTGGGAGCCAGCTTACATTTGGATTAGATTAACGGTAATAAACAATGCCTAAAGAATTTGAAATTAGCCGTTTTCATAACAACATCGAACATCCTCGCGCAACTGTCAAACTAGCCACCAAACTATCCCCAGAAGATTGCGCCCAATTGGCGTTAGGCTACGTGAACCCAGATGAAATTGATGTGACCGAATGGCAGAATCGGAAAGATGAAGGCATTTTGTATGTGCCCAAAGCGGGCGAAATGCTGTATCGGGTGAAATCATGACGGTTTTTGTGGTGATGGGCGTTTCTGGTTCTGGTAAAACGACGGTAGGATTGGCGCTGGCTGAGAGGTTAGGCTGTCCATTTTACGATGGCGATGATTTCCACCCGCCAGAAAATGTGGCCAAGATGGCAAGTGGAACCCCGTTGAATGATGATGATCGCTATCCCTGGCTGGTTCGATTGCATAGTTTAATTGCGGATCATCTGGAAAGGGGAGAAACGGCCGTACTCGCCTGTTCTGCCCTGAAAAAGAAGTACCGTGACCAACTGCGCCAGGGCAACGACGGCGTTAAGTTTGTGCATTTGCAGGGCAGTCTCAATCTCATCTGGGAAAGGATGGTGGCACGGCAGACACATTATATGAAAGCAGACATGCTGCAAAGTCAATTTGACGCCTTAGAAGTGCCCTCTCCCGATAACACACTCATTATCAACGTGGAAAATGACGTAGAAAGTATTGTGACGCATATTATTCAAAATTTGAACGCTAGATGAAAACGGAAAAATGTAAAACCGTTTTCTCACTTTTGCAAACGTAAGGAAGAAAAAATGACACAACGAGCAGATATTGGATTGATTGGCCTGGCTGTTATGGGGCAAAACCTCGTTTTGAATATGAACGACCACGGCTTTACTGTTGCCGTTTTTAACCGCACAACCAGCAAAGTAGACCGTTTTATGGAAAATGAGGCCAAAGGAACCAACGTCATCGGCACCCATTCGCTGGAAGAATTAGTCAACACATTAAAACGGCCGCGTCGGGTGATGATCATGGTCAAGGCAGGCTGGCCAGTAGATGCGACCATCGAGCAGTTGGTTCCTCTACTGGAACCGGGCGACATCATTATTGATGGCGGCAACTCGCACTATCCTGATTCCACCCGCCGCACCAAAGAACTGGCCGAAAAAGGCGTCCTGTTCATCGGCACGGGCGTTTCTGGCGGTGAGGAAGGGGCGCGGTTTGGGCCTTCCATCATGCCTGGCGGCTCGCCGGAAGCATGGCCACACGTCAAGCCCATCTTCCAGGGTATTGCCGCCAAGGTGGCCGACGGCTCGCCCTGCTGCGATTGGGTCGGGCAAGACGGTGCGGGGCATTTTGTAAAGATGGTTCACAATGGCATCGAGTACGGGGACATGCAACTCATTTGCGAAGCGTATGATGTGATGAACCACGCTTTGGGTATGTCGCCTGCGGAAATGAGCGCGGTTTTTGCCGATTGGAATGAGGGCAAGCTGGATTCTTATCTTATCGAAATCACGGCCGAAATCCTGGCATTCAAAGATGAAGATGGTCAGCCAATGGTGGACAAGATTTTGGACACGGCGGGGCAAAAGGGAACGGGCAAGTGGACGGCCGTTTCTGCCCTCGAAAATAGTATCCCCCTGACCTTGATCGGCGAAGCTGTATTTTCCCGCTTCCTGTCCGCCTTGAAGGATGAGCGCGTAACGGCCGCATCCGTACTGGGAGCACCTACTCCCACCTACGAGGGAGACAAAGACGGCTTCGTTGCCGATCTGCAGCAAGCTTTGTTTGCCTCCAAGATCGTCTCTTACACGCAGGGTTACATGCTCATGCGGGCGGCATCGGAGGAATTTGGCTGGGATTTGGCGTATGGCAACATTGCCCTAATGTGGCGCGGTGGCTGCATCATCCGTGCCGCATTTTTGGACGATATCAAAGCGGCATTTGATAAAAACCCCGAACTGACGAACTTGCTCCTCGACCCATTTTTCAAGGAACAGGTACAACAGGCTGAGAGCGCATGGCGGCGTGTGGTGGGAACGGCCGTTTCTCTCGGAATCCCTGTGCCAGCTATGTCTAGCGCACTAGCCTTTTACGACGGCTACCGCCGCGAACGGCTGCCAGCCAATCTACTGCAAGCCCAGCGAGATTATTTCGGGGCACATACGTACGAACGGATAGACAAGCCGCGCGGCGAATTTTTCCACACCAATTGGACTGGCGAGGGCGGAGACGTTACGGCAACAACTTATGATGCCTGAAGATGCCAGCTTTTTTTGTTGGGGGACGGTTATTGGGACGATTAAGGGTCGGTGATGATGCAAAATGAGCAGCATAACTTATGAATGACAAAAACAAGGAGTAAATAAATGCTGTCTCAAATGGAAAAAGAACCCAAGATAGTAAATGGTGCCAATGGTCATAGCCACATAGAAGATCGCCCCAAAACCGCGCAGGAGTGGCTCAACCTGATTCATGATTTAGGTACTGTCTTTGCAGAGCGCGAAGTTGTGCACGATCAAGAAGATAGTTTTGTGGAGCAAAATTATATTGAGTTGAAGCGACACGGGTTGCTTTCAGCGATTATCCCCGTTGAGTTGGGGGGCGGTGGCTTAAGCCATGCTGAAATGGCAGATATTTTGAGGACATTGGCACAATATAGCAGCTCAACCGCTTTGGCTAATTCAATGCACCAACATCTAGTCGCTGCTAACGTCTGGAAATATAAGAATGGCAAAGGTGCCGAAGCAATGTTGCGGAACGTGGTGGCAAACAATCCTGTCTTGGTTAGCACCGGTGCCCGGGACTGGTTGGAATCGAATGGAACGGCCGTAAAAGTTGATGGTGGCTATCTGGTTTCTGGCTACAAGGCTTTTGCCAGCCAATCTGCTACTGGTGATATTGCAGTGACTAGTGTGCCCTATCACGACCCTGAACTGGGTGGGCAAGTGCTCCACTTCCCGGTTCCGCTTAATTCTGAAGGCGTTTCACTAGTTGAAAATTGGCAGGCAATGGGTATGCGCGGCACGGGTTCCCACATGATAAAATTTGACGATGTTTTTGTACCAGAAACGGCCGTTGCCCTGAAACGGCCGCTTGGAGAGTATCATCCAGTCTGGAATGTGGTTTTGACCGTGGCAATGCCGCTCATCATGGCTGTATATGTTGGTATTGCTCAAAAAGCTGCAAAAATTGCCTTGGATCATCTGAAGCAGAAGGATACGCACAAAGCGTACGTACCTTCTTCTGTTGGCGCGATGAATAACCAACTCGTTGCCGCGGAAGTGCTGCATCAGGATATGCTTCGTCTGGCAAATAATTTTGCCTTTGAACCGACGGATCAGCTAGGGCATGAAATTTTGTCGCGCAAAACTTTGGTGGCAAATGCTGTTATCAATACCGTTACCCAAGCAATGGACATTGTCGGTGGACCTGGCTACTTCCGTAATTTTGGCCTGGAGAAATTGTTCCGTGATGTGCAGGCAGCCAAGTACCACCCACTGATGGAAAAAGACCAACAGATTTTCTCCGGTAACTACCTTTTGAGCGAGTAGCCTGAAACCTGAACTGGATTACAAAATTGCAAAAAGCTGGTATCTTTCAGGATACCAGCTTTTTTGTTAGAAAATTTTTGAAAGGAGCAAAGGAGAGGTAGATGGAAGATTCAACTCAGAAACGACTTTGGCAATTAGGCTGCGGCTGTTTGGGCATGGTAGGCTGTCTGATTTTGCTATTGATCTTGCTCGCATTGGTGGGCGTGATGCTATTTGGTTTGATCTTCACAGCTCCGCCGCTGGAATTTATGAGCGGATTCAATGACTTTTTGGGAAATGATGTGGGTTGGCTATTGGCTGTTCTTATTATTTTAGCTTTGGTTGTCGGCGGTTTTGGTGGTGCCTTTGTTGGCAAAACAATTGCCGATGCGCGAGCCAACAGCTCATAAGGAGAAAGTTATATGGGAAACGGCCGTTTCTCCCCTCTCTCCCCTCTTACTCACCACGCAATGGGCTTGCCATCCCGAAAAAAGCCACCCGTCGGCCCGTCATCCGGCAACATCGCCGCCCAGACAATCCCTTTCGCGCCATCGGCCACAGGTCGCCCACCGCTGCCACCCATATCAGTCGCTACCCAACCCGGACAAATCGCGTTGACCAAGATGCGGTCGCGGCGCAATTCATCCGCCAGCATCAGCGTGAGCGCGTTGAGCGATGCTTTGGTCATGCTGTAGGCGGGTGTGCCACCACCCATCCCGTTAAGCGCACCACCGCCGCTGCTCACATTCACAATGCGCGGGTGTGGGCTTTGGCGCAGCAGCGGCAGAAAGGTTTGAATCAACTGCCAAGGGCCATACACATTTGTTTCAAACGTCTCCCGCACCATTTCTAAATCCGCATTGATGGCTCGCTGCCAGGTGTCGTAGTTGATGGCGGCATTGTTGATCAGCACGTCGAGGCGGCCAAATTCTTGCACGACTCGTTCATGCAGTGCGACAACGCTTGCCGGGTCAGCCACATCGAGTTGGGCGGGAACGAGATTGTTGCCCAACTCGTTAACCGCCGCCTGCGCTTTCTCCAACGAGCGTGCCGTCAACAGAACGGTGTAGTCTTGTGCCGCCAGTTGGCGGCTCACTTCTTTGCCAATGCCACGATTAGCACCGGTGACGATTGCAGTTGGTTGGTGTGTGGACATAGTTATCTCCAGTAGTGGGTGGCGAGCAAATGGGCATCACATTCAGCACTGTTACCCTGCACATCAACCACGTGCGAACTGAGTAAATGCTGCGTTGCTGTAAAACCGGGCAGCAGCCCTTCCTATAAATGAACCAATCAACGCATCGGATTTAGCCTTGACAGGCACAAAAAAGCCAATCAAGCTGCTGCAACACACTCAGCATCACAGGACGATGCTTTTCCCACGATGCTGTCGCCCCTTCAATGTCGGTGAAAAGAAAGACGGGCATGCTAAATCACCCCCAACTTGCGAGCATGGGCAATTGCCTGCGTCCGGTTACGAACACCCAACTTATTATAAATCTTACTCGTATACGCCTTCACTGTCCCCACTGAAAGCACCAAATCATCTGCCACCTGTTGATTCGTATACCCCGTTGCCAACAAGCGCAATACATCCAATTCACGCGGAGTCAGCGGATCAAGCAAGACAGGCCGGCTCTTCCCATCCTCAACTACTTCCTCCTGAAGAAACTGCTCTATCGCCTCAATCAACGCCTCTGTCTCCCCAAGCCACCACCAATGATCTTTACCCTCAAGCTCCACAAAAATAGCATTGGGAAGTTGCGACGCCATCCACCGCGCCCCCTCAATCCGCACCGCTTTATCATAAGTGCGGTGTAAAACAAGCGTTGCCACATGAATATGTGGCAATGCGGCACGAACATCAATGTCTCGCATCACCCCAAGCACATCACGAACACTCCCCGGCGTTGCCGCCAGCCTCATCATCTTCCCCCACCATTGCTGGAACGCTGGATCTTCCGCGTTAGATGGCGCAAAAGTATGCAAAGCAAACGGACTCCCCCAGTTCTCTATCATTGCTTCTAGCCAGCGATTATATTGATTGCGTGTCAACGCCCACGGGTAATCAAATTCCCGCACCCATTTGACCATCGCCCCATAGAGGATCAATTTTTCCACACGTTCAGGATAGGTGGCCGCAAAAAGTGCAGCAGCAGGGGCACCTTCCGATACACCAAATAAAACAACTTGACGACAACCTATCGTGTCCAGGATCATCAGCATATCGTCAAGCGTGTCCTCTAAAGTTGGTGGGCTCCCAATCCGATCAGACAACCCCACACCCCGCTTATCAAACAAAATAAGACGTCTATTAGTTGCAATTTGCATGATAAAACGGGCTAGTCCTTCATCTTCCCAATGAACATCGAGGTGCGAAAGGAAGCCATTGACAAACAAAACGGCTTGCTCGCCTGTTCCAATAATCTGATAGGCAATATGGACATCACCACTTTGCACATAATGTATTGCTGGCGGTTTGGGTAAATTATCAGAAGTTGCCATCTCTTTGCTCCAAAATGGGCTAAGCAAACCTCGACACATATCTTCAACAATCTGCGGAAAAACCTGACAGGTCTGCAAAAGGCATAGATCAAGATGCTTTCTCAATTCCACATAAACCAACCCTATCTATTAACTTTTGGCAGTATTGGAGTTGCACACCTCTCCCTATACTGATCCTCAAGTTCAACCGATTGCAAAGGTGTACCACACCCCAATTTGTGATGCAAATTCATCCACACAGGAGAAACTTTATGAAAAAATCTTTTATAACTCTTTATGGCCTGCTTGCTTATGGAACATTTTTATTCGCATTTTTGTATATGATTGGCTTCCTCGCTAACAGTGTTGTGCCGACAACGATTGACAATGGAACCAGTCATTCTCTCGCGCAAGCCATCCTAATCAATTTAAGTTTAATCACGCTTTTTGGAATGGCGCATAGCATTATGGCACGGAGTTGGTTTAAGGTATGGTGGACACGCATCATTCCGGAGGCAGCTGAGCGTAGCACCTATGTTTTACAAGCAGCTCTATTGTTGTTGCTCATTGTGTGGCAATGGCAGGCTTTGCCCACGTCACTCTGGTCAATTGAAAATGAAATGGGCCGGCTAGTTATCTGGGGTATTTTTTGGCTCGGTCATGTGATTACGCTTGTTTCGACTTTCTTGATTAATCATTTTGAGTTAACGGGGTTGCAACAGATTTGGTACTACTTGCGTGAGCAAGAGCCGCCGCCAATGACCATGAAGCAACCTTTTTTCTATCGAATTGTGCGCCATCCGATGCAACTGGGCTTAATTATCGGCTTTTGGGCAACGCCAGATATGACAGTTGGGCATTTGCTTTTTGCGGCAGTGATGACCGGTTACATAATGATTGGGTTGCATTTTGAAGAAAAGGCACTAGTACGCCAATTTGGCGACGATTACCGTCATTACCAGAATACGACCCCAAAACTTTTCCCCCGTTTCCGTCTGCGACGCCCTGTTAGTTGCCTAAGTTTAGGAGGATAATCCATGAAAACTATCAATTCTTTAACGATGTTCGAACCACAACAAACCGTTGTTTGTCTGCACGCGAGTGCTAGCACCTCACACCAATGGCACCCATTGAGCCAATGCTTAGCTAATAAGCCCTATCGTTTCGTTGCACCCGACCTTTATGGATATGGACAGGGGCCAAGCCCCAACGGTACGTTTTCAATGGACGATGAAGTTCAATTAGTTCTGGATAATCTTTATGATGATGAATCATTCCATCTTATTGGACACTCGTATGGGGGTAGCGTTGCTCTTCGGGTTGCCCAATGTGTACCTGAGCGTATTTTATCGCTCACGCTTTTTGAACCAGTCTCTTTTGGGTATCTCAAGGCCAACGATATGGTCACTTTTACGGCCGTTAAGAAAGCATTGGGAAAAACAGCCAAGTCTGTTGACAGAGGCGATTTCGTCGCGGCAGCCTCTCACTTCATAAACTATTGGTCTGGGGCGCAAGCGTTTGAACAAATGCCAAGCTCCCTACAAAAAATGATTGTGAACTGTATGCCAAAAGTGGGGCTGGAGCGTCAGGGGCTTTTTGGGGATTGTGTGGATGTTATGGAATTGGCTGCGTTGGCGATGCCAACCCTCTTACTATCAGGTAGGCAATCTACTAAGGCAGCACAGGTGCTCGTGGGTATTTTGCACCGAGCTTTGCCTAGTTCTGATTTGATTCGAGTGGCAAGGCTAGGTCATATGGCACCCGTGACAAATCCAGATGTTGTTAACCCTTATATCGTTGATTTTTTGGAGAGCATCAGTGAGGTGAAACGGCCGTTGGCAATGATTCCTTCAATAAAGCCCAAACCGCCCTCATCAAAGCAGGCAACCTTTGTCCAGCGTGCGGCAACGCATTTAGTTCAACGGCCGTAGAGTGCACGCGAGATGTGGTGGATATTGAGCCAATCCGCCCCACAGTCAATACCCACTATATCATCGAACGGCCGTTTCCTCACTCTCTTCTCCCACTCACCCCACCCACCGCCACCGTCGCAAACGACGCAAACCCAAAATGCCGCTTGTACTCTCGGCCAAATTGGAAAACGGCCGTTTCCCCCCTTATCTTCTTCACTATAATTTATGCAAGTAGATAAATGCACTATTGGGCAACAAAAGATATTGGAGGATCGCATTGATATGAAATTTGAGCAAATAGTCTGTGTTGACGAAACAGGCTTGACTCCTGAAGGGTACAATAACCTCCAACAATTTTCTAGCAACGCGATTATCCCGCTTCCAATGAGGAAATTATAAAGCGAATACAGGATGCGGATTGCGTTTTAGTAAGTTGGAACACGCCTATTTCAGCCGAAGTGCTGCGAGCAGCTAAACAATTGAAATATGTCGGTATGTGTTGTAGCTTGTATGATGCGTCATCAGCAAATGTGGATATTGAAGCGGCGCAGTCGCAAAAAATTACAGTTCGCGGTGTTCGGGATTACGGTGATGAAGGAGTTGTAGAATTTATCATTGCCCAACTTATTTCCCTGTACAAAGGGCTGGGAAAACACCAGTGGGGTGATGAACCTACGGAAATGACAGGCAAGCATCTGGGGATAATAGGTTTTGGCACGACCGGACAAATGGTAGCAAAGGCTGCATGTAGTTTTGGAATGCAAGTATGGTATTACAGCCGCACACGCCGAAAAGAGTTAGAAAGCAGGGATGTACGGTATGCGCCGCTTGATGAGTTGTTGGTATTTTCGGACGTGGTTACAACACACTTGCCCAAAAAGACAAATTTATTGGGCAAAAAAGAGTTTGAAAGAATGAAACCGGGTTCAATATTGGTCAACACATCGCTTGGCCCAACGTTTGAACCAATCGCATTTCGTGATTGGATTGAACAAGGGCACAACTATGCAATTTTTGATGCAGATGGGGCAGGTGGCTATGCAGAAATTTTCTCAAGCTATCCCAACGTTATCATCTCAAATAAGGTTGCGGGATGGACAGTAGAAGCAAGGAGCCGATTGACGCAAAAAGTGATAGCGAATGTCCGAGATTTTTTGTCGGAGTGATTGTGACTACGGTTTGATTTTTTGGAGGATGAGATGAGGAGGGAAACGGCCGTTTCCCCACTCTCTTCTCCTAACTCACCCCACCGCCACTGTCGCCGACGGCGCATAGCCAAAATGCCGCTTGTACTCCCGGCTAAACTGCGCCGGACTATTGTAACCAACCTGATAGCCCGCTTCACTCACCGTATATCCCTCTTTCAGCAATGTTTGTGCCCGAAATAGCTTCATCGCCTGAGCATACTTCACGGGCGAAACGTGCATCACCGCTTTGAAGCTGCGGTGGAAGCTGGAGGTACTCATATTGACCAAACGCGCCAGATACTCAACCGAAACTTTCTCATCAAGGTGGTTCTGAATGTGGTTGACAGCTCTAGCGATTTTTTGGATTTGTCCCCGCTGTTCCAGCAGATGACGAAAGGAACTGGCTCCTGGACGGTCGTCGCACAGGACGCGGTAGTAAATTTCGTCAATGATGGCCTGGCTTAAAATGGTGATGTCGCGGGGGTCGTCCAATGCCTCTAAAAGGCGGATGGTGGGGTCAAGCAATTTATGGTTGATGGGCGCGGTAAAGATGCCGGAAGAAACGGCCGTTTCCTTTTCCCCCAACGCTTCCCCAACCCCATCCATCTGCAGCAACAAAGTAGCAATTCGACTCAAATCAACCCGAATACACGCAGCCAGCAAGGGAGCTTCTGCGGAGGCTGCCAATACCTCAATCTCCAGCGACATGGGCAAAAACAGCGTCAAATAGCTGCCGACGCTGAAATCATACATTTCTCCGCCCACGTAACAGCAAACATTGCCCTGCCCCAAAACCACAATAAACGCCTCACACAACGTTTGCAGCCGCGCCCGCTGGTCAGAGGCCTTAAACAGCACTAGATCACGAATGGCTGACTCGTGAAAGCCCTCTTTTGTTGCCTGACGGCTCAGTAGCTCAGTTAAGGTTTGCTGCTTCAAGTTCATCATGTTTTTATCTCCAAATTTTATCTTTTTGCACAACTACATCGTAACAGAACGACGGCTCAAAGTATAGACAATTCCGCCAACGAAGCAGGATTGTGCAAACATTAGGCGCGTTTATGTATTCAAATAGATACCCGTCAGCAGTATAGTGTATGAAGCAAGCAGAAATGTTCAGATAAGGAAAGAATCATGAGTAAGCAAACAGAACCAATTGCCTTAGTCACTGGCGCATCAGGCGGTATCGGTAAATCAATTGCCGAAAAGCTGGCAGCCAATGGCTTTTATGTCTTTGCGGCCGCTCGCAGGATGGACAAGCTGGAAGCGATGCGGACGAGCCAGATTGAACCTTTAAAACTGGATGTGACGGATGAGGCGGCGATAGAAACGGCCGTTGCCCACATCACACGCAGCAAAGGCCGCCTCGATGTCCTCGTCAACAACGCAGGCTACGGCCTCTATGGCACTATCGAAGGTCTATCTCCCCAAGCTGTCGAGCATGTCTTTGCCGTCAATGTCCTTGGCCTGGGCAGAATGACACAGGCCATCCTGCCTATGATGCGCCAGCAGCGATCCGGCACCGTCATCAACATTAGTTCCGTCGTTGGCAAAGTGTCCATGCCCGGTTTAGGTTGGTATGCGGCCAGCAAGCACGCCGTTGAAGGGATGACCGATGCGCTGCGGCTCGAAGTCAAGCAGTTCGGCATCAATGTCGTGCTGGTTGAGCCGGGCGTTATTGACACGGGCTTTGAAGATGTGGCCGTAAATACGCTGGACAACAGCAATGAGCCGCCAGCCTATGCCCCAATGGTCGCCGCCTTCCGTCAGTCTGTCCGCGACAGCTATAAAAACGCGCCGGGGCCGGAGTTGGTCGCCCAAACGGTACTGAAAGCGTTGAGTAGCAACAGCCCCAAAGCTCGTTACCGCGTCGGGCGTGATGCCAAGCTGCTCATTACGGCTCGTCATCTGCTCGGTGATGGCTTGTTTGACCGAGCGGTAGGGAGCCGTGTAAAAGCGGGAAAGTAATTTGAAATAAGCAGAGCCATTTCTTCCGCTTTTACCTAAGTAAATCACAATTTCGCAGCTCATTTTTTATCAAAATACTTTTTGTGATTTACACAATATTAGGAGGTTAGTTATGCGACTAAGATTGAATCGCCCAGTTTTGTTTACGGCCGTTTTCCTCACCACCCTCCTCCTCACTGCTTGCCAAACAGAGGAACCACCACCTGGGACACCCGTCGGCAATCAACCCGCCGCCACCACTCAGTCTATAGATGGCGAACCATTCGACATTGTTATGAGCGTCTTGACCAGCCCCCGCTGTAGCAACTGCCACCCAACGGCCGATCAGCCGCTGCAACGCGACGAGCAGATTCCCCACCTCTTCAACGTGACACGGGGCGAGGAAAATCACGCTGGTCCCGTGCAAACCTGCGACACTTGCCACCATGAAGAAAACAACCTCTACAGCAACGTGCCCGGCGCGCCTCACTGGGGCTTGGCTCCGCAAAGCATGGGCTGGCACGGGCTAACCGATGCCGAGGTTGTCGCCGCTCTACTTGACCCAGCCAAAAATGGTGGCCGCACCCATGAAGATTTGCTGCACCACATGAGCGAAGACCCGCTGGTCTTGTGGGCGTGGGAACCGGGAAACGGCCGTACGCCACCCCCAGTTTCCCACGAACAATTTATTCAATCACTAGAAGCGTGGCTCGCTGCGGGTGCGCTAATACCGACGGAGACGGAATAAAACACCCGGCAGTTAAAACTGCGGACTACGCCAACAAAGTCGGCCTTCGCCGACTATAGCAGGCCATTTTTAGTCCGCGAAGGCGGACTTGGCAGTAGTTGCCGCGAATTTATTCGCTAAGAAAGGAGTTCAATCATGGAAATCAACTTCAAAATAAACGACAACCCCATCACCGTAGACGTTGACCCCAATATGCCCCTGCTGTGGGTTGTGCGCGACGAGCTTGGCCTAAAGGCCACCAAATACGGCTGCGGCCGAGGCATGTGCGGCGCTTGTTCCCTCCATGTGGATGGCAACCTCTTCCGCTCCTGTACCTACCCCGTGCAATTGGCTGAAGGCAAAGAGGTAATGACACTGGAGGGGCTTTCTGAAAGTGCGGAAAATCTGCACCCCGTTCAGCAAGCGTGGCTGGAAGAAAACGTCCCCCAATGTGGCTACTGTCAGCCGGGTTTTATGATGGCGGCGGCCAAGCTAATTATCGAAATCCCCAATCCCACCGACGAGGAGATCAAACAAAACATCAGCAATATCTGTCGCTGCGGTACGCATCCCCGCATCATGAAGGCTATTCGTCGCGCGGCTGAAATTAACCAGGGTAGTTAGGAGCTGAATCATGAGCAGAAAGAATGTACAGACAGAAAATGAACCAATCAAAAAACGGGGTCGTATCTCCCGCCGTGGCTTTCTAAAATTTGGCGGCATTGCTTTGGCTGGCTCCGTCGCCGCCATCTACTTTGGCCGCACTCCCTTAAGAAGGCTCGCGGCTGAGATCATCGCCGAGCAAGAGTTTGCCCACGGCATCAACACCCTGCAACCAGACCTCGTCTTTGAAATGCAGGCCGACAACAGCCTGCTGCTCAAAGCGGCCAAGGTGGAAATGGGACAGGGCATCTTTACTGGGCTGGCGATGCTGGCCGTTGAAGAGTTGGACATCCCGCTGGCACAGGTGAAAGTGATACCGAGTTCGACGGCCGAGGGCATGATTGATACGGCTGGCACATCGGGCAGTTCCACCACCAGCAGCCTCTATCAACCCATTCGGGAAACGGCCGCAACCTTTCGCGAAATGCTCAAGCTAGCGGCCGCTGCACAGTGGGGTGTTGCTGTCTCGCAGGTTCGCACAGACGCTGGCTTCGTCAGCGCAGGTGAGCGGCAAATGCCCTACATTGACGTGGTCAACAGCACCACCGAGTGGGAAATCCCCGACACGCCACCGCTGCGCCCGGCTTCATCTTTCAAAGTAGTGGGCACGGAGCAACCTCGCATTGATTTGCAACCGAAGGTGCTGGGCGAAGCCATCTACGGGCTGGATGCCGAGATACCCTCTATGCTCCACGCTAACGTGCTGAAATGCCCCTTTATTGGTGGCACATTGCAAAATCTGGACGTGGCCGCCGCTAAAGCCTTCCCCGGCGTGGTGGAAGTCATTCAACAGGATGATTTGGTAGCTGTGGTGGCTGAGAATCGTTACGCGGCCGAGATGGGCAAGCGGCAACTCAACGCGGAATGGACAGTGCCTAAAATTTGGCAGCAGCAGGAGCTTGATGACCTTGTCACGGTGGGAACGACATCACCTGTCAATATCCAGCGCGAGGGCAATGTCAACAGCCAATTTAACGGTGGGACAGAGACGCTGGTTGAAGCGGAATATCGTGTGCCCACAGGTGTTCACGCCCACATGGAGCCGAACGGGGCGATTGCTGATGTGCAGGGGGATAGGGTGCTCGTCATTACGGGAACGCAAGGGCCGGCTCGGGTTCAAAGTGGGGTGGCTCAAGCGCTGGGCATTGATGCTGAGAATGTGGAGGTGCAGCATGTCTACCTCGGCGGTGGTTTTGGGCGGCGCTTTTGGCTCGATCCTTCGCCCGATGCAGCGCGTCTTTCGCAAATGATGGGTCGTCCCGTTCACGTGCTTTGGGATAGGGAGACTGAATTTTTGTGCGGTGTGGTTCGACCGTCTACGCATCACACGCTGCGGGCGAAGTTAAACGGTGCGGGTGAATTGACAGCGATTGAACACAACGTCGCTTCTGGCGAGCAGGGGTTGGGGCTTATTCCCTTGCCATTTTCTGTTCAGCCAATCCTCGGCGCGGACTTGATGAACGTGGCGCATGGCGCATCCTTTCTTTACGAAGTTGAAAATCGGGATGCCACCGTCTGGCATATTGATGTGCCTTATGACACGGGGATTTGGCGGGCGATTGGGATGTTCCCGAATGGCTTTGCCATAGAGAGCTTTATGGATGAAGTGGCGCAGGCGGCGGGGCAAGACCCCTTTGATTTTCGTTTGGCTTATTTGCAAGGCTCGGATGAGAAGCTGCGCCGGATGCGTGATGTTTTGCAACGCCTGCGTGCAGAAAGCGGTTGGGATGATCCGAAGGCTGAGGGGGTTGGGCGTGGCTTGGCGATTGTCAATGACCGCCGCACGGTAGCCGCTTCGGTGATTGAGGTCAAGGTGGAGGAGGGCAAAATTCATGTGGTTCGGGTGACGTCGGCCATTGACCCCGGCGTTGTCATCAACCCCGAGGGGGTGCGGATGCAGGTTGAGGGGTGTGTGATGATGGGGATTGGGGCGGCGCTGTATGAGGAAACGGCCGTTAAGGACGGCCAATTCACCGCCAGCAACTATCACCAATACCCGATGGCAACCCTAGCCGATACACCTACTGAGATTAACGTCATCTTGCTTGAAGGCTCAGACAGACCATCGGGCGTGGGCGAGCCGCCTTTAGGACCTATCGCCCCCGCCATTGCCAACGCCATTTTTGATTTAACCGGTCATCGCTTGCGGCAGTTGCCTTTGCAGAAGGCGTTAACGGCCGTTATTTAAAAGAGAGACTGCGTCATGAAAAAAAGAAAACCATTCCTAATCAGTCTATTAATCATTGCAGTTATCGGTATTTACTTAGCCTTTACCTGGCGGCAGTTTTATTGGACACGCGTGTTGGCTTGGGGCAATGGCGGTGTCGAAGATTACCAGATATTCCCCACCCGCCCTATGGAAGCGGCAGATGAACCGTGGGATTTTCCCAATGCCACCGTTGAGGAACAAACAGCGTTGGCACAGACACTTGACAACATTCCTGCCACCCTTGAGATTGAGGGTCATCAAACCAGCGATTTCTCCACCTTCCTCACCAATACCGAAACTACAGCGTTTTTGGTTATCAAAGAAGGCGAGCTTGTTTATGAGCAGTATTTCAATGGATATGAGCGCGACTCGGTGTTTAGCACTTTTTCCGTTTCCAAATCGTTCATTTCGGCTCTGATTGGCTTGGCTATCGAAGACGGTTTTATTGGCAGCGAGAATGATTCTATTGCCATCTATCTGCCTGAGTTTGTCGGTACCGAAATGGAAAAGATTACGATTCACGATCTGTTGACAATGACATCTGGTATCCGGTTTGAGGGGACGCTAATGCCCTGGGACGATTTTGCCCGCACCTATTACACGCCTGATCTGCGGCAACTGGCTTTGACGGCCGAATCGGAGTCGCCAACGGGTGTGCAGTGGGAGTACAACGATTATCATCCGCTGCTGCTGGGACTGATTTTGGAACGAGCCACGGGAACGGAAATTACAGCCTATTTGGAAAGCAAATTGTGGGCAAATTTGGGGACCGAGTTTGATGGCTCTTGGAGCCTAGACGAATTTGGTTTTGAAAAATTGGCTAGTGGTTTGAATGCGCGGCCCATTGATTACGCCAAATTTGGTTTGCTGTTTTTGAATAACGGCCGTTTCGGCAATGAAACCCTCTTGTCAGAAGAATGGGTGCAGCGTTCAACTCGTTATCTGCCCGATGACAACCCTTTGTTAACCGATGTCCCTGGCTCTACCATGGGCTTGTCAGAACACCCCTACCGCTACAAATACTTTTGGTGGATTAATCCACAGGAAAATCGAGCCGACGACTTTTTTGCCTACGGCAATTTTGGGCAGTTTATTTACATCTCGCCAGACACGGACAGTATCGTGGTGCGCTTTGGCGAAACCGCAGGGGATTACACTGGCTGGACGGATGTTTTTTCAACCATTGCCGAAATAGACACGCAGAGCTAAATGATTCAAGATTGGCTCAATATAGAATCGAAGGAGACAAAAAATGCGATTAATTGCACTTGAATATGGAGACAATGTGGCAGCACGAGACAAAATTATTTATTGGATCACAACGGGTCTGTTATCGGCCTCAATGATCATGAGTGCACTGACGTATGTGCTGCAAAATGAAATGATGGGCGAAAACTTTATGCGCTTAGGACATCCAGCTTATCTTGTTTACCCATTGGCCCTAGCCAAGACATTGGGCATCATCGCCATTTTAACGAAGCGATCGCCGCTTCTAAAGGAATGGGCATATGCAGGCTTCTTTTTTGACTTTGTGCTGGCTCTAATGGCACACATTGCATTAGGTGATGTTCAATTTGTTTTACCCGTAATCACCATCATCCTTCTTCTCGTCTCCCGCTTTTACGATCCGAAGGTTTTTGGGACTGCTTAAATCACAAGAATTTACTGTTTTGAGAGGCAAACACATGAGCAAAAATTGGACAACGGCTGATATCCCCAACTTAACAGGCAAAGTCGTCATCATAACAGGCGGCAACAGCGGCCTTGGCTTTGAAACAGCGAAAGAGTTGGCACGTAAGGGCACGCACACGATCCTCGCTTGTCGCAATATGGAAAAAGCAGGAGCTGCTTGGTCAGCAATTCGGGCGGAAATTCCAGAAGCGAAAGGTGAATTGATGGAACTCGATCTGGCTAGCTTGGCTTCGGTGCGTCGTTTCGCTGCCAGCTTCAAAGCCAAATACAAGCAACTTGATCTTCTCGTCAACAACGCTGGTATCGGTGGGGCAACTTACAGCCTGACCGAAGATGGTTTTGAAAAACAACTGGGTGTGAACCATTTGGGGCATTTTGCCTTGACGGGTCTTTTGTTGGATATGCTGACGGCAACGCCAAAAGCGCGGGTCGTTAATGTTTCCAGCGGCATTTATCGTTTTGGCAAGATCGATTTTGATGATCTGACATTTGCTAACGGAAAAGAATACACGCCGATGAAGGGATATAGCCGTTCCAAACTGGCAAATATGCTGTTCACGCACGAATCGCAGCGTCGTTTACAGGCAGCAGGCGTGGATACTATCGCTGTTGCTGCTCATCCGGGTGCTTCAAGAACAAATATAGAGGCTAATGCACCGCCGCCCGATACGTTGTCATCGAAACTTTTTGCTGGGCTGCTCAGTCCTTTGCGGCAAAGCGCGGCAATGGGGGCACTGCCGACCTTGCGAGCGGCCGTTGATCCCGCCACAAAGGGCGGTGATTTTTACGGGCCGGATGGTTTTCAGGAGATAAGGGGGTATCCGGTATTGGTTCAGTCCAATGCGGCTGCCCGCGACGAGGAGGATGGATACCGCCTTTGGGAGACGTCTGAACAGTTGACAGGTGTCCAGTACAGTTAGAGCGAATTAGCAGAAGCCTGCCGCAGTGTCTGGCGGACAATAATAATTTGCGGCTTAGCTTAATATTGGGTTACGGAGCCGGCCATTTCGAACTGTTGGTAGGCAAGTCGTCGCGTGATGTACAATTGCGCGGACGATTTGAGTGGCTATAAGGAAAACACTCCCCCTCTGATGAGGAAAAAATCGCTCAGTTTTCAACGGTACCAACCTAATCGCTTAGAGGAGATAGATGGACACAAAGTTTCGTTGTGACTGGTGTGGCACCACCGATCCGCTGTATATTCGCTACCACGACGAAGAGTGGGGCGTTCCCATTTACGATAACCAACTGCTGTTTGCCAAACTCATTTTGGACGGCGCGCAGGCTGGGTTGAGCTGGATTACCATTTTGCGTAAGCGGGAAAATTATTGGGCAGCCTTTGACCAGTTCGATCCCGAAAAAATCGCCCGTTACGACGAAGCCAAAATTGCCGAACTGCTGCAAAATCCAGGGATTGTACGCAATCGGCTCAAGGTGCAATCGGCCGTAAAAAATGCGCGGGGGTATCTGGACATCATGGAGAAGGAAGGTTCGTTTAGCCGCTTCTTGTGGGATTTTGTAGACGGCCGTCCCATCCAAAATAGGTGGCGCAGTATGGAGGAAGTTCCAGCAGAAACGGCCGTTTCCCAAGCCATGTCTAAAGTCCTCAAAAAACGAGGCTTCAGCTTCGTTGGTCCCACCATCGTTTACGCTTTTATGCAAGCGGTTGGATTTTGTAATGATCATTTAGTGACATGTTTCAGACATCAAGAATGTAAAGATTTAGCGAATCAATTTTGATCCCAAAGCCGTAGGGATGAATAGATTATGGCCATTACTGTTAGGCAGGCTTTGAATATTGGCGGGCTACAAAAAGGGCGGCTGCTGGCCGGGAGCAAACACCTGGATCGCATTATAAATCACGTCAATATTTTAGAGGCGCCTTGGGAGCCATTCTGGGAAACACAAGACCACCTTTTCTTAACCAGCTTTTACGCCTTACGCGACAACACTTCTTTGCAGATTAAAAGTATCCAAGGGTTGGCCGAGCAAGGTTGCGCGGCTCTGGTCTTTCAGAAGGGAATTCAAGATATTTTAGACCCCTTGGTTGTCCAACAGGCAGAGGAATCAGGTTTGCCACTGATCGAGGTGGAAGAATCCGTTGCTTATCCAGAAATCATCACCCCACTTGTACAAGCCATTTCGCGAGAAAAAACGTATCTTCTGCAACGCTCACAAGAAATCCACCAGCGCTTGACTGGGCTAATTTTAGGCGGGGATGGCTTGCAGGCTGTTGCAGATGCGCTGCATGAACTGATTAACCGACCGGTTGCTTTTGTTAACGGCTGGGGCGATTTGTTGGCCGGTGCGCCACAAGTAAATAGCGATAATCTTTTACAAGAAATATTGCAGTTTGCGCGTCCAGGGCTGGTTTGGAACAAAGCAAGCGGCTGCTGGCTTGTACCGCTGGTTACGGGTAAGCAGAATGAGATTGATGGATTTGTGTTGGTATGGGATGCTGAGCAAAGTGCGAACCAGTTGGATCTAACGGCCATTGAGCAAGCTGCAACGGTTGCCTCGCTAGAGCTGGCAAAACAGCGAGCCGTGCTGGAAACTGAACGACGGCTCAAACGAGACTTTTTAGAAGATATGCTCACCGGTGAGCATCATTCGGTGGAGGCACTGCTGGCACGGGGCCGGTCGCTAGGCTGGGATTTGCAGCACAAGCGCGTTGTTATGTTGGTAGATTTAAATGAGTTTGAAGCATATTATTTGCGCCATTTGGAGAAAGGAGAAGCACATTTTCAGCACATCAAACAGCGGTTTTTGCGCGGGGTCTCGCGCGTTGTTGCGGGGGAGAATCCGTTGAGTATTGTGGTGGAGCGCAGCGACAGCATTGTGGTGATGCCCCATTTTGCAGCAGAGATACCTTTGACGCAGGCGCAGCGTGCCACCCATGCACTGGCGGAAAGAATTTGTGCTGGTCTGCCAGAAACGCTGAACGAACTGTCTGTTTCCGTTGCCATTGGCAATTTTTATGATGAGGTGGTGCGCCTGCGCCACAGTTTTGAAGAGGCAACGGCCGCTTTAGAGATCCGCCTGCACTTAGGTAACCCAGAAGCGATAATTTGGTATGAAGATGTTGCGCTGTATGTGCTGCTCAAGCGTTTTTCCGACCAATCTGAAGTGAACCGCTGGCGGGAGCAAATTTTGGGGCGGCTTATCATTTATGATCAAAATAACGACACGGAATTGATAAAAACGCTGGAAACTTATTTCGACGCTAATCAGAATTCGCAGCAGGCGGCTCGCGATTTGTTCGTTCATCCCAAAACTTTGAAATACCGCCTACGCCGCATTGAAGAAATTTTAGGCATCAACCCATTCAAGGGCGATCGGCAATTGGCTTTCTATCTTGCCACGAAGCTAACACATCTGCATAAATCATAACCTCCTCCTATTTGATTTATCCATTGTGGATAAACAGCCTCTTTCTTTTTCATCTTTGTTCCCCGTAGACGGCTTGCAATTGATTATTTATCCTTTTATTAAGGATAGCTGGCCGTTTTTGGCAAACGAGGAGAAGGATGAACCTGAAAACCAATTTAGACGCATTGACCATGGAAACGGCCGTTCTTGGCGGTGCCGTTTTGGGAGGTGGCGGAGGCGGTAAGCTGGAAGATGGTTTGCATCTTGGCGCATTGGCAACGGCTCAAGGGGGTGCCTGCCTCTTAGATTCAGCCAGCTTGCCCCAAATGATTGTGGCAGCCGTAATGCCGGTTTACACATCGAGCCATCAGACGCATCAAATTGACCCCATTCAAATCCATTGTGCCCTGGAAACACTGCAACATGAATTAGGAACGGCCGTTTCCGGTCTCGTCAGCGGCGGCTCAGGGGCTGTTGAAACGATGATCGGCTGGGAATTGTCTGCCTATTCGAACATTCCTTTGCTGGATGCCTGCGTGCCAGCCACATTCCATCCTGCTGCATTGCAAAATTTATTGCTCTTTTTGTGCGAAACGGCCGTTTCCCAAAGGTTCACAATTTGCCTTGTAAACAATCACCAACAAGCTCAAATCTGGAACGGCCAACCAACACAACTATTGCAACAGTTGACCGCTTTGCCCCCCGATGCAACTTACATTGCGGCCGTTGGGCCACTATCGCCAACAGCCCTAACCTGCCAAGCAAGCAAATCGTCTATAAGCGATGCCTTGCGAATTGGGCAACTGTTACTGGCTACCAATGACAATGGCGGCGAGGATACCATTGTCGCTTTGCAAACAATTTTGCCAACCCAATTCTCCACCTTTGCATCGGTAACTGAGATTAGCTGGCACGGGCAAGGGCAGGAAGCTTACGGCCTCATCCACATGCGCGATGTAGCCAATCGGCAACTGCAATTAACGTATGGCCAGCGGTACACAAAGCTGAGCGTTGACAACAAGAAAATTGCCGCATTTCCCGATTTGATCATTACCCTGGGTACGTTAGGCACCCCGCTGACGGGTGAGGAGGTGTTTTTGGGACAAGATTTGTATTTAATAGTGGCCCGGCAAGAACGGCCGCTTCGTAACTGCTTATCCATTTAATTCACACGAGGAGAGGAAAATGAAATCTAAACGATTTTGGTTTATTCTATTGACTGTTTTGCTGATAACGGCCGTCCTAACAGCCTGCGGCGGAAGTGAACCCGCTGAGGAAGACCAACCCGCCACCACAGCAGAAGAAACAGAACAAGAAGCAGCACCCGATCAAAACATTTTTGTCTATGCCAGCACCACCAGCTACCCAGACATAAATCCCGCCACCAGCTTTTCCAACGACTCCCTCATCACGTCCAACTGCTATGAAACCCTGACCTTCTACAACGCACCAGGGAGCACCGAGGTAATCTCACCAAAACTGGCTGAAAGCTGGGAAGTAAATGAAGACAACACGGTTTGGACCTTCAAGATTCGCGAAGGTGTTACCTTCCATGATGGCGAACCCCTCAACGCCGAAGCTGTAAAAAGCGCCATTGAGAATACCATAGAAATTGGCGCAAGTGCGTCTTATATTTGGGCACCGGTTGAATCTATTGAAGTGGTTGATGAATACAACGTGCAGTTCAATTTAATCTATTCCGCACCAATGGATTTGATAGCCTCATCCGGTTATGCTGCCTGGATTTACAGCATGAAGGCGTACAATGAAAATGGTGCAGACTGGTTCAATGAGGGCAACTGTGCCGGAACCGGCCCCTATATAATTGACAGTTATGAACGCGGCTCTCGCCTCATCATGACCCGCAACGAGGATTATTGGGGTGGTTGGTCTGATGGTCAGTTCGATACGGCCGTATTCGAAATCGTCGAAGACCCCGTGGTACGGCAACAAAAAATTGAAGCCGGGACGGCTGATTTTACGTATGAAGTCCCGTCAGATAACCTCGCCACCCTCGATAGCCGTGACGACATCACAGTCTTTACCAATCCCTCCTTCCAAAACTTGGTTGGCTTATTCAACACCCAAAAACCGCCGCTAGATGACGCACTTGTCCGTCAGGCACTCTCCTATACATTCCCCTACGAGCAATTTATCACTGCCATCATGGGCAACCGAGCCGTTCAGGCACGCGGCCCAGTGCCAGGTGGCATCTGGGGGCACAACGCTGATATGCTGCAATACAATCACGATATGGACAAAGCCCGCGAACTGCTCGCTGAAGCCGGATACGCCGACGGCGGATTCGATTTACTCTTCACCTACGCCACAGGCGACTTAGAAGAACAGCAGATTGGAGAACTGTGGAAAGCAGAATTGGCCACGCTCGGCATCAACCTGGAATTGCAGGCCATGACCTGGGAAGCTCAATGGGAGCTAGGCCAATCAGACCCACAAAATGCCCAAGACGTTTTCGTCATGTACTGGTGGCCCGATTACGTCACGCCAACCACATTCCTCTTCAACATGTTCCTCACCGAAGAAGAAACATTGTTCAACCTCGGATATTACAGCAATCCTGAATTTGACGATTTAGTGTTAGAAGCAGATGCTATCTCCGGCAGCGATCAGGAAGAAGCGGCCAACCTCTTTGGCCATGCACAAGAAATACTCGTAAACGATGCTGCTGCCATGTTCTTTTACGATTTAGCAAATACCCACCTTGCCCGCTCTGACATAAATGGCTATGTGGACAATCCCGCCTACCCGCATGTGGTCTTTGTTTACGATCTGAGCCGATAAACCCTGTAAGCAATATCCCCCGGAGGGGTGGCACCTCCGGGGGAATGGCATCGTCCCAGAGAACCAAGGAGAAAAGCATGCAGCGAATTGAATTTATTATCAAGCGATTGGGCCTTGCCATTTTTGTCCTTCTTGCTGTCTCAATCATGACCTTTTTCATTGCCCGCGTCGTGCCATCGAACCCAGCGGCAGCTTGGGTAGGCCCACGCCCGACCCAAGAGCAAATTGACCAAGCCACCATTGAATTAGGCCTAGACAAGCCGCTCTACGTGCAATACCAACGGTATATGTCATCTCTGCTGCGTGGCGATTTAGGCACATCAGTCACCACTCGACAACCAATTCTTAGCGACATTCAGGTTTTCCTGCCTGCTACATTAGAGTTGGTCTTGGCAAGCATCTTGATGGCTGTTGTTCTTGGCGTGCCGCTTGGTGTTTTGTCAGGGGCAAACAAAGGGAAAGTGCTCGATCATTTAACGCGCTTTTTCTCAATTGCAGGCGTATCCATGCCCGCGTTTTGGCTAGGTTTAATCTTACAGCTTCTGTTTTTCAGTTGGTTGGGGCTGCTCCCCTTAGGCGGGCGCATTTCCACCGAGGTCTCAATTAACAGCCCAATTACCACACTAACTGGCTTCAATTTGATTGATTCACTCTTAACCGGCAATTGGGTCGCCTTTGGCGACACCTTGCGCCATATCATCCTCCCTGCCTTTGTATTAGCAACCTATCCAATTGGCCTCACCATCCGCATGCTCCGCTCCAGCATGATTGAAGTGTTGAGCGAAAAGTATATTCTTGCTGCAGAAATTTCAGGCGTTCCGCGACGTACAATCCTTTTTAAATTGGCACTTAAAAATGCAATTACGCCTGCTCTTAATGCGCTGGGGCTTTCCTTTGTCTTTTCCTTGACTGGTGCAATTTTGGTGGAAATTATCTTTTCTTGGCCAGGGTTAGGCACTTATGTTACCAACGCGGTACTCAGCGTTGATTTTCCAGTCATTGTCTCCGTTACCCTCATTGTTACCGTTTTTTACGTATTGATTAATCTGATTATTGACATCACTCAGGCTGTCTTAGACCCAAGAGTGGTTTTGCAATAGGCGTCGGTGGCGTTTTTATAACGGTCACTTTTAAGGAGAATTCTCATGTCTGCTGCTGTTAACCCCGCTGATGTCCCTACTGAACAACCGCCAGCTAAACGCGTCAGCGAATATCATCTGATGTGGCGTGCGTTTCGGCGCGATCCGCTGGCTGTCGTTAGTCTGATTATTCTGCTAGTATTTGTTTTAGGCGCTATTTTCGCCCCTTGGCTGACGCCTTACTCAGCTCAAGGTTTAGGAGACCCAAATATTTTAGAGAAATTTGTGTCTCCAAATGGAGACCACCTTTTAGGTACGGATTATTTAGGACGTGATGTGCTGGCTCGTGTTTTGTATGGGGGGCGCACCTCCTTGAGCATTGGCTTTCTGGTGGTCTTTTTTGCCGCCATCATCGGCATTCCGTTGGGTGCGGTTGCTGGATACTTTGGTGGCTGGGTTGATAATTTGCTGATGCGTGTCACGGATGTTTTTCTGGCATTTCCGCCACTGCTACTGGCAATTGCCTTAGCCGCAGCCCTGGGAGCCAGCTTCATAAATACCATGATTGCCATCTCTTTTACCTGGTGGCCCTGGTATGCACGGCTAGTACGGGCGCAAACCCTCTCTTTACGTCAGCGTTATTTCATTGAGGCCGCCCGCAGCGTGGGTGTGTCGAATTGGAAAATTATAACGACCCACATTTTGCCAAATGTATTAACACCAGTTTTAGTCCAGATAACGCTGGATATGGGTGGCGCGATTCTCACCGGGGCGGCGATTAGTTTTATTGGCCTTGGCGTGCAGCCGCCCACGGCCGATTGGGGTCAAATGATCAGCATTGGTCGCATCTACTTCATTGAGCGGCCCTGGTATGCTGGGTCTGCTGGTGTCTCTATCTTTCTTGTGGTTTTGGCGTTCAACTTGATTGGTGACACGGTTCGCGATGTGCTGGACCCACGCACAAGGAGGTCTGCCTGATGCCGACGCCTATTCTTTCGATTGAAGATTTACATATTCATTTTGATACCTATTCGGGGAAAGCTCACGCTGTCAATGGAATGTCCTTTGAGATTATGCCGGGGGAAATTTTTGGCCTGGTTGGTGAATCGGGCTGTGGCAAATCGTTAACTAGCTTGGCGGCGTTGCGAATGGTGCGACCACCGGGGCGCGTGGTGAACGGCCGTATTCGCTTCCAGGGTCAGGACATCATGCAAAAAAGTGAAGCTGAAATGAATGAAATACGGGGCGGTCAAATTGCCATGATATTCCAAAATCCGACAGCCTCACTCAACCCCGTATTTACTGTTGGCAACCAAATTATGCGCTTGCTGGACCTGCACACAGACCTGGACAAAACCCAGGCAAAAGAACGCGCCCTCCATTTGTTCGAGCTGGTTGGCTTGCCTAACCCACAGCGTATTTTTGAAGCCTATCCTTTCAATTTAAGCGGCGGGATGCAGCAGCGCGTCATGATTGCAATGGCCCTTTCTTCAGAGGCTAGGCTATTGATTGCAGATGAGCCAACCACAGCACTCGATGTAACGATTCAGGCACAAATTTTGTCGCTTTTAACCGAACTGCGCGAGAAAGAAAACCTCTCTATTCTTTTTATCACTCATGACTTGGGGGTGGTGGCTGAAACCTGCGACCGAGTTGGCGTGGCCTATGCTGGTCGCATTGTGGAGATTGGCTCAATTGACGATGTTTTGTACGAAACAAAACATCCATACACTAAGGGTTTGTTAGGCGCAATGCCCGATTTGATCCCTCATGGGCAACCGTTGCAGGTGATTAGTGGCTCCGTTCCCGATGGTCTGAATCCAGTGGCAGGCTGCCCATTTCATCCACGATGCCCTGACGTGATGGACGTTTGTCGTACCCATGAGTCGCCATTCATCAGCGTCGGCGAGAATACTCATCTGGCTACCTGCCATTTGTATGGCAAGGAGGTGGTATCGTGACAAACGAGGCATTATTGCAGGTTGATAATCTAACCAAAATCTACACATCGCGCAGGGGGTTTTTGTCCCGCAAGCAAAGAAAAGTCCGCGCTGTAGATAATGTAAATCTGACCATCTTCAAACAAGAAACGATTGGTGTGGTGGGGGAATCGGGCTGCGGCAAAACCACCTTGGGTCGCGTAATCATGGGACTGGTGCCATCTACAGCAGGCACCGTACAGTTTGAAGGGCAGGATATGTCTGCCACCAACCGCAAAAAAAGCAGTCATCAGCGTGATATGCAGATGGTTTTTCAAAATCCGTACAGCTCTTTTGATCCACGCTTTACGGTGCTTAGATGCGTAGCGGAGCCATTGGTCACGCATACTTCATTGCGGGGCGACGCATTGGTCAAAGAAGTTCGTCAATTACTAGAGCAGGTTGGGATGCGGGGGCGCATTCTTAATCGCTATACCCATGAATTTAGCGGTGGGCAACTACAGCGGATTGCCATTGCGCGGGCTTTGGCATTGAAACCCAAATTTATTGTGCTCGATGAACCGACTTCGGCTTTGGATGTGTCTGTGCAGGCACAAATTATCAATTTATTGCAGCTTTTACAGAAGGAATTGAAGCTGACTTACCTTTTTATCTCGCATGATTTAAGCGTGGTGCGCCACATCAGTGACCGCATTGCGGTGATGTATTTGGGGAAGATTGTGGAGCTGAACAGCTCGGCAGATATGTTTGCGGGTCAGGCGAAACATCCGTATACGCAGGCTTTGTTAACGGCCGTTCCCTCCGTCGCCAAAAATTTACAGCAAAAACGAACCGTTCTCAAAGGTTCCGTACCCGATGCGTCCAACCCGCCTTCCGGCTGTTATTTTCACCCCCGTTGCCCGGTAGCGGTTGAACGCTGCAAACATGAAACGCCACTGTTGGTTCGAGGGGGAGAGCAAAGCTGGGCAGCGTGCCATCTGGTTGATGATGTAAAAGCCAATAAGAATCTTGAACTAAACTGAGCATTAATTTGGCTTTTACTTGAGCAAACCACAGAGAAATCGCATTGCGGTTTTCAAGATCTTTTCTGTGGTTTGCAGAACAGCAAAGCAAAAATTAAGGAGAAACTAAACCATGCCATATGGAAAGCTAGAAACATTACAAGATTGCGAAGATTTTGTGCAAGGCTGCCTGATTATGGGCACCGGCGGTGGAGGCAGCGTTGCCGAAGGGATGGCGGCCTTGCAAAAAGCTCTGGAAACGGGGCTTACATTGGAATGGATTGATGCGGCTGACATTCCCGATGATGTATTGACGGCAAGTGTCTTTAGCATGGGATCCATTGCACCTGTCTCGCAAGAGACGCAGGATGAGATTGCCAGTTTGAGATTAGAGGAACAGACGGGTTATGAGGCGATGGGAACGGCCGTTAAAGAACTAGGCGATTATTTAGAAAAAACCATCGGCGGCATCATTCCCGTCGAACTCGGAGCTAGCAACACGCCCATTCCGCTTGTGGTGGGGGCGCAGCATGGCATCCCCGTTATTGATGGCGACTATGCGGGTCGTGCCGTTCCTGACGAGATGCAAGGAACGCCATATCTACATGGGAAAGTTGGTTGGCCAGCGACCAGCGTTGATGGCTTTGGCAATGTCACGATTGCCAAGAGGATGAGGAACCCAACCATGTTTGAGCGCGTGGGCAAGATGCTAGCCGTTGCCGCTTATGGGCATACAACAATGGCGACAAATCCCTTTAGTGGCCAGGAAATGAAAAAACTTATTGTGCCAGGTACGCTAACAAATTGCCTAAGGCTGGGCCAGAAAATGCGCTTGGCGCGGGAACGCGGGGATGATCCGGTGGAAACGGCCGTTTCCGTCACCAACGGTTGGCGGCTGTTTGAAGGTATCGTCACCCAAAAAGAGTGGGAAGACCGGGATGGCTACATGTTCGGCACAACCCATCTGCGAGGCACGGGGGATTACGAAGGGCAAACCTTGTCCGTTTGGTTCAAAAACGAAAATCATGTTACCTGGCTCAACGGCAAGCCGTGGATTTGTAGCCCTGATTTGGTGACACTACTTTACAAAGAGACTGGTCTAGGAACTACCAACACGCTGATTAAAGAAGGCGACACAATTACGGCCGTTGGTATCAAAGGGCTGGAATCGTTCCGTACCGAATTTGGCCTAAACGAATCCACCGGGCCACGCTACTTTGGTTTTGACATTGACTACGTTCCGATTGAGGAATTGATGGGATAAAAACCGCAGAGACGCGAAGAACGCAGAGAAAAACAAATAGCTTCTCCTCTGCGGTTCATTTCCAAAGGATGTATAAAATGGTATTTAAACTTGGCAGTGAGCCACGCAACGAGTATCTTGAACTAGAATTAAACAAGGCCGCCCACAAATTAGTCACTGAACTGCGTCCTGCAGCTGGAAAACAAGTGTTGATCACGGCCGACAGTTCGGCAGATATGCGCGTGGCGCGGGCAACGGCAGCGGCCGTTTACGCAGTGGGTGGTGTGCCGACATTGATCAATTACCATACCCTCGACGAGCCGATGCAAGAGCCACCCAAACCCCTGTTGGGCGCGTCACAACATGCCGAAATCTGGTTCAATTTTGCAGTGGCCTATCAGTTGTATAGTCCAGCTTATCATACGGCCGTTAACAACGGCTGCATCTACGTTGAACTCACCGGCATGGATGTGGACATGATGGTACGTACCATTGGTCGCGTCAACTATGCACCCATGAACGAAATGAAACGCTGGCTGTACCGGGAATCGCAAAAAGCAGAAACCGTACGGCTGACAACCGCCCTCGGCACAGATTTACGCATGACCGTTGACAAGGCGGGCGATCACTTCTGGGAAGAGCCACCAGCGGAAGGCGGCTTCCCGCAAATGTTGGGTGGACAATCCGGCTTTATGGCGCACCGCGAAAGCTACGAAGGCGTGCTCGTTTTTGATGCAGCGATTTGGCCACCGTCAGAAATTGGCTTGCTGCGTGAGCCAGTGAAATTGACGATTGAAAATGGCCTGATTCAAAAGGTTGAAGGCGGCGCGAATGCCCTGATGTTTGAACGGTGGCTGGCTGGCTTTGATCATCCAGAATCGTACCGCATGGATCATGCCTGTTACGGTTTTAACCCTGGCGTGCCCAGTGCCACCGGCCGCATTTTGGAAGATGAGCGGGTTTTTGGCTGTATGCAGTTTGGCATTGGGGCTACCGAGTACGGTTCGCCATCGCATACGGATGGGGTGGTGCTGAACCCGTCTGTATGGTTGGATGAGGTAATGATTGAGGAAAACGGCCGTTACACCCACCCCGATCTAGTAGATTTTTGTCGCCAGATGGGGGCTTCTGGTTACTAAGCGTTCGTTCTATGAGTTGGCCGCAGAAAGAAATCATTCCCCCCAGCATAGTTGATATATTGTAAAAAAAGAGCCCCTGCTTACGCAGAGGCTCCAAAACTTAGCGTTCTCCACGAATTTTGCAGTGAAATCTATTCGCCAGCAATTTCCGCACGGCCTGTCATGCCGGGGCGGATGTCCAGTTCATCGCTGCTGATGCTGACAATAACCGGGAAAACGGCCGCATCCCCCACGGTCCCTGTTGCTTGCGCGCCAATACGCACCACTGTGCCTTCAATCACATCATTGGGATACGCCTTCAGCGTCACGGCCACCGATTGACCCGGAGCCACCCGCGCCAAATCCCGTTCACTCAAATTGCTAGTATGGAACTCTAGTTGCGTTGTGTCCAGCAGGGTGACAATGGGCGATCCAGTGCCGATCATTGCGCCTTCAGCCACTTCTACCGAGAGGACGGTGCCTGCCGTGGGCGCGACAAGCTGGGCGTCGGCCACGGCCTCTTGCGCTTGTTCCAAACTAAGCTGGCTTTGCTGCAATGAGAGTTCTGCCTGCTGCACACTTAGCTGGGCGGCTTCGATTTGCTCGGCGGTGGGCGGCTTTTGCGCCTGTTCCAACGCCTGCTGGGCGCTAATCACGGAGGCTTCCGCGTTCAGGGCAGAGTCGTTATTGATGCCCGCGACGGCCAAACTGTAGTTGGCGCGCGCTACCCGCAGATTTTCTTCAGCAAACTGCAAATTGCGCGTGGCGGCATCCCGCTCGTTCTCTAGAAATTGCTTGCGGAAGGGATCGTTTAGCTCCCACTCACGCCCCGGATCGAAGGCGGTGTTGTACGCTTCCTGGGCATCGGCCAGTTGGCGCTCTGCCTGGGCTACGCTCACGTTGGCCTGGGTCACGCTGTTGCCAGCAGCCGCATCAGAGGCAACGGCATTTTCCAGTTGGGCTTGCGCCGCAACAAGGTTTGCCTCTGCCACGGCTACGGCCGTTTCATCTGGCTCCCACTCTAGCAAACGATCCAACTCGGCCTGCGCCTGGGTCAGGTTCAGCTCAGATTGCGCTACCTGGAACTCCGCGTTGGTCACGGCATCCAGCAGTGCCTCATCATCCAGCGTGGCAATGAGATCGCCAGCCGCTACCACATCACCTGGCTCCACGGCTAGTTCCAGCAGTCGCCCGCTGGCGGTAAAGCTCACGGGCAAGACGGGCTGCACAGCCACAACCGACCCATCGGCCAAAATAGTCACGCCACTTTGGCTGGGGCGGGTGGCTGTTGGCGAGGTTGTAGATTGAGTAGCATTGCTGGTCTCGTCCCTGTCGGTTGTCTCAGTGATGACGCCTCCACCGTCAACGGGGCGGGCTTCTACACAAGCTGTCATCATTAGCAATACAAAAATCAAACCAAAAAACGCAAATAAATTCTTCGCTTTCATAACATTATCCGTTAATATTTTTTTACCGCGGAGAGCACGGAGAACGCTGAGAAAAATCCCTAAATCCTCTGTGACCTCTGTGGCCAAAATCACATTCTTAAAATTTCGACGGCGCGCCGTTTCACAATGCGCCGAGCAGAGAAAGTAGCGCCGATGACGCTGGCTAGCACCACCATGATCACCACAAACGGCATCACAGTTGTATCTACTGCCAACTGCATTGGGCGTTGGGCAGAAACGCTATCGAAGTAGGCAAACAGGTAGCCCATCGCTGCCCCAGCGGTAATGCCCGCTAACGCAGCGCTCAGTGTCATGGCAATGGATTCCACGATGAGCATCCCCGTTAGCTCACGGGTGCGCGTCCCGATGGCTTTCATCATGCCAATTTCCAGCCGCCGTGCGTAAATGGTGACGTAAATGACGGCAAATACTCCGAAAACGGCCGTTGTAAAGCTAATCACCGTCAGCACCAGCAAAAAGGCCTGCTCTTGGGCTCGGCTGGCCTGGGCTTGCTCCAGCCGCACCTCTACAATTTGGGTGAAAATGCTGAATTCCAGGCTAAATCGGTTTGTCATCTCGGAAGAGACTTCAAATGGATCCGCATCTGGGGCGGTCGTGCCTAGAATCCGGTCAAGAATTGGCTCGTCGGCGGAAGGCAGCGGCAGCAGCGGATCATTGGAAATGCGGCGGAACGCATCCATCGAGATAAAGACATCGCTGCCGCCCAACCCCTGGGTGCGGACGCGGTTAACAGAGCGGAAGCCGGGCATGGTGCGGGCAATGCCCACCACGCGCATCTCCTCGACATGGTCTAGCCCTGCGCCGGTGATTTTTACAATGCCGCCCAGCGGCACGGCCAGCCCCTCAGCCAACCCTTCGCTGATGACGATAGCGTTGTGGTCGGTCAAGATTTCATCTAAAGATTCTGGCCCACCGCCCACAAATTCAACCATGTCGGCAAAGAGAACGTCGTTGAGACGGCCGTCTACGCCAATAAGCGAAACAGAACCACTCCGCATCCCCACCGGGTCGCTGACGCTGGTGCGATAACCGTAGCTCAAACCCACCGCCTGATCCATGCCCGGAATGGCCAACAACTCTTCATCAATAAAGCTCGGCTTGAGCCGATTGAGGGACGCATCGGCATTGCTGCCAAACCCGCCAAAAACTTCCACCTCTACAGGCGCACCGGCATTCAGGCGCACGTCCGATTCCAGATTTTTATTGGCGATGGCACTCTGCGTGGCCAAGAAGCTGGGCAGCACGCCGCTAAACAGTACCAGTAATGAAATGAGCGTGTTGCGCCCCTGGTTGCGCCCCACGTTCCGCTTGGCAAAGTAAGTGAGCTTGGGCATGATGAGGCCGGTCAGGAACAAAATGAGCCGCTCAAACGGTACAGTGGTGATGAAGAAGAGAAAGCCAACCCCCACAACCATCATCAGCACAGCGGCCAAAATAATGGTGGCTTCTGCCGCCGGGTTGCCCAGCGAGGAAATTACGTCCAGCCCCACGGTCATCATCACCACAAACATGAGGAAGAGGCCAATGAGGAACATACGGCCACTTGGCTTACGCTCTCGCAATCCGGCTAAATCTTCCAACTGTAAATTATCGGCCACGCCGGGGTTGATGGCGTGCATCACTTTGGTATTGGCCGCGTCACGGGCAGGTTTGAGGGCACTCAAAAACAGTACCACAATGGCAGAAATGATGGCGGGAAGAACGGCCGTTAAGCTCACAGCTGGTTGCAAACGGGCCGTCAGGCCAGACAAACTCATCTGGTAGGTAATAAATGGCACCACACCGTAGGTGGTAATCAACTGCCCCAAAATCACGCCCAGGCCAATACCAATCGCCCCAATCACCGCCACTTCGCCAATGACCAAGATGAACAGATAGCGCTGCTGGCTACCCAAAATCCGCAAAATCGCCATCTCGCGCTTTTGCTCCTGCACGTTGGTCATTACCAGCGTGTGTACCAGCAGACCCACCACGCCCAGCGCCATTAGGCCGTACGTGTTGATAAGCGCCTGCAGAACCAAAAAAGCCTGTGCGCTAGCATCTAAAATGACCGCCTTATCTAGGCTATACTGATAATCTTCGCCTAGCGCGGCCTGTACATTGGCAGCGACGTCGCGCACGCTGAGAGCGGCAGCTTCAGAATCCCGCGCTTCGTACAGGCGAGAATCTACCAGGCCAATTACCCGGTCGGCGCGGCCTTGCAGACCGAGCCAGGTTTGGGCATCGGCCAAATCAATAATGAGGCCATCGCGCACGCCAGCGTCTGTCACGCCATCTTGCCGCACGATGGCGACGACCGTGAAGCGAGCCGTGGTGCGCTGCTGGCTGCTGCCCACTGTTTCAGGTTTACCTTCTTCACGGGGCTGAGGAAAGCTGTAAGAAACATCAATTGTGTCGCCGATATTCAGACCAAAGGCATTGGCGGTAGCTTCCAGAACGGCCGCTCCGTTATCCCCAAACTCATATTCCCCGTCTACCACATCAATAAAGCCAACATCGTCTATGCTGGCATCCAGGGCGACTAGCCAACCGTTGGCCTGCTCCCCATTGCCAGACATTTCTACAATGGATTGGATACGGGGGTAAACGGCCGTAATGCTCGGATCGGCCGCCAGCATCGTTTGGCTAACCCGGTCCACATCCACAAATGGCTCCGGGCTAATGTCGGTTTTGGCTACCGTAAGATCGTAGCGCCCCACCCCAGAGGCGATCAGCTCCACGTTAGATTGGCGAATGGTTTCCACTGTGGCACTCATGGCCACAATAAGCCCCGTACTCACTAGCAACGAGAGCACCATGAGCAATGTTCGCACCTTCCGCCGCCGGAAGTTTTTAAGGACATATTTTAAAACCATCGCTTAGTCCTCTGCTTTTTCTTCTTCATGTGCCGCAGCTGGGGAGCTAATTCCGTTCCCATTCAGCAGCTTGCCATCCTGCAATTCAATCACGCGCCCAGCGAATTCCGCCATGCGCGGGTCGTGGGTCACAAAAACGACAGTCATTCCCTCGTCATTCAGCTCGGCAATGAGGCGCATGATGGCAAAACCAGTCTCAGAATCCAGGTCGCCAGTCATTTCGTCACCAATGAGGATGGGGGGATTGTTGGCCAGGGCGCGGGCAATGGCCACGCGCTGCTGCTGTCCACCAGACAGTTCGCTGGGGTAATGGTGGGTGCGATCACCCAAGCCAACGCGCTCTAGCAGCTTGATAGCCCGTTCCTGCCGCTCCTTGCGTGAGACGCTGGCCAGCACCATGGGGGCTTCTACGTTTTCCTGGGCGGTAAAGTTAGCCAGCAGGTTGTAATTCTGGAAGATGAAGCCCATTTTGTCCAGCCGTAGCCGGGCAAGTTCGTTCTCACTAAGCGAGACGAGATTTTGCCCAGCGACGATGAGGTGTCCCCGGCTGGGCTCATCTAGCCCACCCACAACATTTAGCAGGGTGGTTTTGCCGGAGCCGCTGGGCCCCATGAGGCAAACAAACTCGCCCGGCTGAATCTCCAGCGAAACACCGCGCAGGGCGGGAACGGCTTCTTTGCCCATCAGGTAAGATTTATGAACATTATCTACAACAATTATTGGATCGCTCATAGCAGTTGGTAAGTATTGGCCACAGAGTACGCAGAGAATTATAGAGAACTGAATTCTATTACTGCATTCTCTTCAGCTATTTTTTGTTGGTAAGTTAGGTATTGCCGTTGTTTTAAACACCGCCGATACCGACCATGTGACATCTGTTATGCCAACTTGGAAGGATACCAGCTTTGTAATGATCTGGCTTGGGAAATTGGTTGGGTTGGTAACGGCCGTTGCTCATGGCACTGTACGGGTATACCAGCAAAGGGTTGCAAAAAGAAACGGCCGTCTACTCCCTGATAGCAAACGGCCGTTCGTAAGGAGGGAGAACGCCTAATAGATAATCCAAGGCATTCCATATGATATGTCCATTTTTACCTGCCCTGCGTGACGCCAGCGTGACAATTTGCCTTACGGCCGTGTCAATTCTCCGCGCAAACTTTGCTGCATTTTCACCTTCACCACATCCAGATTCGATTCGACACTGAGCAAATAGACCAACTTGGTAAGCGCGGCTTCTGGCGTCATATCGTAGCCACTCAAAATGCCAATGTCGGCCAGAGCGGAGCCTGTGGCATATTTGCTCAGGTCTACCGTGCCGCGCAGGCATTGGGTGCAATCTACAATCACCACGCCGCGCTCGATGGCCTCGGCCAGCACTTGCAAAAAGGCAGGATTGTTGGTGGGGGCATTGCCCGCGCCGTACGTCTCTAGCACCAAGCCACGTAGCGGTGGCTGCAGCACGTTCTCTAAAACGCGGGCAGACATGCCGGGGTAAAGTCGCAGTGCGCCCACTTCACCCGGCTCGCGGATGGTTTGTAAGTTGATGGGCGGGATGGGTAGAGACGGCCGTTTCACCAGCGACCAGTTCACCTCCACATCAATCCCCAGCGTGGCCAGCGGCGGGCAGTTGGGCGACTCAAAGGCATCAAAGCCATCGGCATCTACCTTCACTACGCGGCAGCCCCGGAAGAGGTGACTGTGAAACAGCAAGCACACCTCCGGGATGGGATAGCTGGCCGCCAGCAGCAGGGCGGCAATGAGATTATCCTGGGCATCGTTGCGAATTTCGCACAACGGGATTTGCGATCCGGTGCAGATGACGGGCTTGCCCAGGCCATCCAGCATGAAGGCCAGTGCCGAGGCAGTGTAGGCCATCGTATCTGTGCCGTGCAGGACAATGAAGCCGTCGTACGCATCGTAATGGTTGCAAATGTCAGTGGCAATGCGCGACCAGTCACCAGGGGTCATGTTGGGCGAATCGAGCAGCGGATCGTACTGGTGGATGGTGAATTGGGGCAGTTCCGGGTGGTGGAAGGCGGGGTTATCGGCCATGAGTTGCTGCAAAAAGTTGGGGATGGGTTGGTAACGGCCGTCTACCCGCTGCATTCCAATTGTGCCACCGGTGTAGGCAATATAAACCTTTTTAGACATGGTTGTGTATCCTCGGTTCAGTGGGTTTGGGAAATTTGCCACAGAGGACACAGAGGTTTCAGAGGAAAAGCCTCTTTTCTCTCGATGCTCTCTGTGGCAAAAAAGTTGTGCCAATTGTGACTAACCCGACCCAATTTGCCAACCACCTGCACCCTTCCCCCTCTTTTGCTATCATCCGCTAACGTTTGAACCAACCTCCCGCAGGCTTTTTATACAACTTACGCTTTGGGCTAAACCTGCGGGAGGTTTACTCGGAAGGAGAGGAAATGGCCTGGATTAAGATGATTTCGATGGAAGAAGCGACTGGCGCGTTAAAAAAGATGTATGAAAAATACATGGAGCCGGCGGGCATGGTAGACAACATCTTGCGAATCCACAGCCTGAACCCCAAGTCGCTACGCACCCATTACGACCTGTACGCCCACCTCATGCGGGGCAGGTCAGACCTGAGTCGGGTGCAGCGGGAGATGATTGCCATTGTCGCTTCGGCTGCCAACAAATGCCATTACTGACTGGTACATCACGGAGCCGGGCTGCTCCGCCTGACCAACGACGAGGCGTTAGTCGAAGCATTAAAAACCGACTGGCGCAGTGCCAACCTCACCCCTGCCGACCACCAGATGCTTACATACGCCGAAAAATTGACGCTCACCCCATGGGAAATGGTGGAAGCGGACGTGATTGCGCTGCGTGAGGTCGGTTTTAGCGACGCGGCCATTCTGGATATAAATCAGGTGACGGGGTATTATGCCTTTGTCAATCGCCTGGCCGATGGGTTGGGCGTGGAGCTGGAGGCGTACCAGACCGGTAACCAGTAATCGGTGGTCGGTAATCGGTTTGGTTTTTAGCCCGACAGGGCTTGCACAAATAGTCGGAGGATTTATCCCTCGGTGGAGGTAGTTGAATGAGCGAGTTAGTCCTTACACAGCAGCGGGACAGCATTTTTGAGATTATTTTGAATCGGCCAGAGAAGCGGAATGCGATGAATGCGGAACTGGTTGAGGGGTTGGATACGGCCGTTCGCACCGCAAACCGCACCCCCAACATCCGCACGGTTATCATTCGGGGTGAGGGCAAAGCGTTCTCGGCGGGGATTGACGTGAGCAGCCTGCTAGGGTTGGCGCAAAAGTACGGCCCCTACTGGCAGCAGCGCATGCGGAACATCACCGATGATTTTCAGGCGGTGCACAATCGGCTGGAGCGGCTGGAGATTCCCACCATTGCCCTGCTGCACGGCTACTGCCTGGGGCTGGCCATGGAGCTGGCCCTCGCCTGCGACATCCGCATTGCCGCCGAAGGCACGCAGATGGGCTTGCCAGAAACGCGCCTGGGCATCATCCCCGACGTGGGCGGCACGACGCGGCTAACGCGGCTGGTTGGCCCCGCCCGCGCCAAAGAGCTCATCTTCACCGGGCGGCATTTTGACATGGCTTATGCGGAACGATGGGGCATTGTCAATTACGTGCTGCCCACCAACCAGCTCATGGCCAAGGCGGAAGAATTGGCTGCTGAAATCAATCTAGCAGCCCCGCTGGCGGTGGGCATGGCCAAGCGCGTCATTGATGGTCTCAGCGACATTGATCGCGGCTTGATGCTAGAGGGTTGGGCACAAAGCCAGCTTATGAGCAGTGAAGATTTTATGGAGGGGGCGCAAAGTTTCATGATGAAACGACCGCCTCAATTCAAAGGAAAGTAATGGTATGAAAATTGGGTATGCGTTAGGCGGTGGCGGCGCACGTGGCGCGGCCCACGTTGGCGTGCTGATGGAGCTAGAGCGGCTGGGCATTCGGCCAAATCTCATTACCGGCACGAGCATTGGCGGCCTAGTCGGCGCGTTGTACGCCTCTGGGCTTACCTGCGACGACCTAGCAGACTGCCTGCGCGAGATGAATATTGCCTCGATGTACTCTTTTGCAGGCAATGCACCTGCGCTAACGGGGGTCAGTAAATTCGAGCAGTTGCTGAAATCATATATTGGCCGCCCCAAATTTTCTGAGTTGGGCGTGCCGCTGGCGGTGGTTACCACAGATTTGGTGTCGCGGAAAGAGGTGATTTTAGATGAAGGGGATGTGATTACGGCCGTCCTCGCCACCATCGCCATTCCTATTTTGTTTCCCCCAGTGGAGCAGGATGGTATGGTGTTGAGCGATGGAGGCATTTTGAACAATACGCCATTTGATGTTGCCAGGGCGCGGGGCGCCAACTACGTCATTGCTGTGGATTTGAGCAACACCGCACCCTACGGTACGCCAGACAAGCCAGCCCCCACCCCAACAGGCGTGTTGGGCAAGGCTTTGGCCCTCACACAGCGGCGCAAAACGTGGCAAATTATGTCCGTTGTGGCCGACATTATCACGGCGCAAACGCTACAGAAGCATTTAGCCGTCTCCCGCCCGGAGCTTCTGTTGCAGCCCAACATGGGTTCCATTGGCCTGTTCGATTTTCACCGATTGGATGAGGGGATTGCGGCAGGGCGAACGGCCGTGCGTGAGGCAGAAGAACAGTTGTCGGTAATCAGTAAACAGTAATCGGTTATCTGTTTACTGATCACGGATAACCGATTACGGAATACCAAACACGGAGGTAAACATGATCACACTCGGTATAGACATTGGCGGCAGCGGCATCAAGGGCGCACTCGTAGATACAAAAAAAGGGGAGATGGTGACGGATCGGCTGCGTATTCCGACGCCAAAGCCTGCCAAACCAAAGGCCGTCATCAAGGTACTCAAGCAAATTGTGGATCATTTTGACTATAGCGGGCCGATTGGGGTGGGGATTCCGGCGATTGTTATTAACGGCATCACCCACTCGGCAGCGAACATTGACGATGAGTGGATTGGCTTTGCTAGCCAGCAGGCGATGGCCAAGGCCACTGGTTGCCCGGTGACGCTGGGCAACGATGCAGACGTAGCGGGCGTGGCTGAAGTGCGCTTTGGCGCAGGGCGCAACCAATCCGGCACGGTGATGATTTTTACGCTAGGTACGGGGATTGGCAGCGCAATGTTTGTCAACGGCCGTCTCGTCCCCAACACCGAACTCGGCCACCTTTACTTACGCAACCAAAAGCATGATGCTGAAGATTGGGCCGCGGAGCGCATCCGGGATGAGCAAGATTTAAGCTGGGAGCAGTGGGGTAAGCGGCTCAATACCTACTTTCAGCATATCGAGTTCATCTTTTCGCCAGAGCTGATCATTATTGGTGGCGGCGTTAGCAAAAGGTACGAGAAATTCTTGCCCTATATCCAAACCCGCGCCGACATCGTGCCAGCAGAGTTGCGTAACGAGGCGGGGATTGTGGGAGCGGCCGTTCTTGCCGCAGAAGCAGGTAGGCAGTAACGGGCAAAGTGTCTATGAAACGACGCAAGTTTCATCGAATACTCTTCCTGAGTGCTGGTTGTTACAATTTGCTATGGGGAATCTACAGCAGTTTTGATCCGCAATGGTTTTTTCGATTTTCAGACCTCCCCTTGTTAAATCATCCGCCAATATTTACAACTTTGGGAATGGTCGTTGGCGTCTATGGCATTCTTTATTTGGAAGTTGCGAGACGGCCGTCGCAGGGATTTTTGATCGCAGCTGTGGGGTTGCTTGGCAAAGTGCTAGGCCCGTTAGGGTGGGCCTACCTTTTTCTAAATAGAGAATGGCCATTAAAAAGCATTGTGCTAATTTTGACGAACGATTTAATTTGGTGGATCCCCTTTATAATTTACTTATTTGATTCCAAAGACGAATATTTCAAAGATTTTAAGATTAGGGCTTGAATGAAATCTCCACTTTCTCCAATTTTAGAAGATATTGAGACGCTACCTGAAGCATTCAAAATTCAGTTTTTGCATTCGCCAGAACTGGATTATGATGTCGTTCTTGAGGGGGTGCTAACCGAAGTTTGGTTCCGACCGATCTGGCTAGCTCCGCTTTTCTGGTTACTAGAACGTTTGGGGATCTTAATTGCTGAACGAGCAAATTCAATAAAAACCACCCTAAAAGTTGTGGCAATTTATGATGAAAACGGTTTTCCTTACCATTTATGGTTTCGCAGATTTTATGGGGCAAAAGTCAAAAAGTTTGACGTCAAAGTAATATTTGACAGAGCCTCTAAACAAGCCGTTGATCTTGTAGGCCTTAAAGGTTTTCTTGCCCTGGCATGGGATGTTCGCTTTGCTCCCCCAGATACGATTAAACTAGATGTCGTTGGGGCGGGAATACGCTACAGGGACAGGATCTTTTGGTTACCCAACTGGTTATGGCCTATTTTTCTAGGGCGCGAGGAATTCATTCAAAAGGTTGATTTTCCAAAAGCAGATCAAGTAAGCATTCATTTGTTGATTAAACATCCTCTATTTGGTTCTGTCTTCTCCTACAAAGGCACTTTCCAAGTTACGCAGCACAAGGAGAAAAATGATTGAAACTAAAATATATACCTTCCATTTTGCAAATACCAAAATCCGCACAACGGCCGTTGCACTTAGTCGCCCACCGACCAGTCAGGATGTCCGTGGCCTCAAACACGCGGAATGCATGACAAGGATGACGCTCGGTGCGCCAATCTTGTCGCCAGCACGAATGCAACTCCGCTATCTAACAATGTTTGCAGCTTGGGAAAACCATCGTGCGATAGATGAATTTCTTGCTGATACCAAACTAGGCCGTGCACTTGCAACAGGCTGGCATGTGCGGATGGTGTTTCTGCGTCGCTGGGGCTACATTAGCGAGCTCGATGGGCTTGCCGAAAGCGAGGGAGGACAAAATCCAGAAGCACCTGTGGTAGCCGTAACGCTCGCTCGGATGAAGCTGCCACAAGTCCCACGCTTCATTCGTTGGGGCAAGCCTGTCGAAGAACTGGTTCGAGACCATCCAGGCAAAACCTTAGCGATAGCAGCGATGAGGCTGCCACGCACAGTCTCTACCTTTTCAGTGTGGCACTCTCAACGGGAAATGGTTGATATGGTTCATGGACACAGCTCCGTGCCGCAACCTAAGCGTCACGCCACTGCAATGGCTGAGCGGCGGCGAAAAGATTTTCACTTTGAGTTCACAACCCTTCGATTCAGACCAATTGCAGAGTACGGAGCGTGGGAAGGACGTACCAATATTGTTCCGATTTGAAACTCAGAATGTCAATATTATTTATGAATGATTTATATTATTCGCAATGGAGGTAGCTATGTCAGGTGTAAAATTATCTTCGCAAGAACTTATTGCCCGCCTCAACAGCCAAAATATCAAATTTGGCGATGTCAAAAAAATTGCCAGGGAAATCAAAAGAGATCACCCCCTTGCGATGGAGCTTTGGGCTTCAGAAGGATTTTTTCCCCGTCTTCTTTCCGTTTTGATTTTGGATAAGAAGCAGCTAAATCAGGAAATCATCGAATCCATGGCGAAAGATCTACAGATTCACAAGCCAGAAGAGCGCAACCGAATAAACGAGTGGCTTATGGCCAATCAGCTAATGAAAGACAAGAAGCTGGTCACGCTCATGCAGACTTGGGAGCATCATGCGCTTCCCGATCTACGCCGTATGTTCTGGTATCATCAGGCTCGTCTAAGATGGACTGGCCAGAATCCGCCGGAAAACACTTTAAACCTTGTGGATGCCATTGAGGAGCGGCTCTCCGACGAGGTGCCCGAAGTGCAATGGGCGATGAATTTCACTGGTGGGTGGATTGGTGTTCACGATCCTCAATTCCGCGAACGAATGATCGCCATAGGCGAACGGCATGGTTTGTACAAGGGCATTCCGGTTCCCCAAAATTGTACACCCGACTATTTACCGGAGTTTATCAGCATCGAGGTAGAGAAACTCAAAAAGAAACAGTAGCCCAAAACCCATGATTTATTTTATCCCCACAATCATTATCCTTTTGATTCAAACGTATCTCCTTATTTCTTGGTGGAACGCGCGTAAAAAGAAGGATGGCAACGAGGGGAAGCTCATTTTCTGGGGCTTTCTTGTGGGGCAAATTTATCTGATTTGGGAAGTTTTGTTGGTGCAGCAAACAGGACAGCCTTTGCCGGACTCACCAGAACAACAGATGTTGATGCTTCGGTTGGCCTGTGGCGGTGCGCCTGGGGGGCTTTTTGTCATTATCGGGCTGTTTTATATCAGTTTTACAGCTTTTGGGGTTAGAAAAGTTAACCGGAGTGACGATAAATAATATTCCACTGCCTCACTGAGGTCAGGGTTAAACGGCCGTTACTGGCAACATAATCGTAAAGGTCGCTCCTTCCCCCACGGTGCTAGCAACGGTGATACGGCCGTTGTGCTCCTCCACAATTTTTTGCGCGACGGAAAGCCCCAAGCCGCTACCCTCCGCGCTTTCGCTGCCCGGAATGCGGTAGAAGCGCTCAAATAGATGCTCAATATCTTCTGGCTCAATGCCAGGGCCGGTGTCGGTCACGTCAATTTGGACTTCGCTGTTTTGGCAAGTGGCGCTGATGACGATACGGCCGTTTGCCACATTGTACTTAATCGCATTACTCACCAAATTGAGAAGCACCTGTTTTAGCCGATCGGCGTCGCCGATAACGGCCGTTGCCCCCGCATCGGTTGGCAAATCTGGCGCCAGATTCACCTCAATCTCAATGCCGCGTGCCGCCGCCTGCGCTTGCGAAATGCTCACCACCTCTTCAACGATTTGCGCCAGCGGCACTACCTCCCGCGCCAGCCGCATTCGGCCAGATTCCAACCGTGAGAAATCCAGAAAATCTTTGGTCATTTTAGAAAGACGATTCGACTCTTTTTTGATCATCCCCACCAGCTCACCGTGCTTTTCCTGGGGGATTTCTGGTCGCGTTAGCAGTTCGCTGGCAGCCGAAATGGCCATGAGCGGCGTTTTTAGCTCGTGCATAATTTCGGCAATGAGATCCGATTGGCTAAAGAGGTGGGCGTTCACAATGGCAACGGCCGATTGTGAGGCCAACGATTCCATCAACGCCACATCCTGCTCCGTGTAATCTTTGTCATCTTCCTTGTTGATTACCTCCAGTGCACCAATGACGCCTTGTCCGGTGATCAGCGGCACCGCCAGCATGGAGCGGGTTACGAATTCCAAATCTTCATCCACATTGGCATAAAATCGTTCATCTGTTTGTACATCATCCAAAATGAGGGATCGGCCGTGTCGCACGACCCAACCCGCAATGCTGCTATCCAGCGGCACCACAATGTCTCGTGGCACCTCGCCCCGCGTGGAAGCAGCAAAGTGCAGATGTCCCGTGGAGCGGTCTACCAGCAAAATAGAGGCGGTTTCGGTGTGGGTTAGTTCAGTCGCCACGTCCATCACCAGCGACAGCAGTTCACCTAGCCGCAGCGTGGAGCTGAGACGCTGGCTAATTTGCAGCAGCCGCGCCAAATGCTCTGGCGAAATGGCGCTGTGCGTGTTGGCGGCAATATTCACTTGTTCTGTCATGGTGATGCTCACTTCCTACATCTGTTACAAACCACAGAAAACAATTTGAAAACCGAAAGGCGATTTCTCTGTGGTTTGTACAAGTAAAAGCGAGAGAAATGGCTCTGCGTATTTCAAAAAACTTTCCCGCTTTTACACAAAGGCTGCTGCCAGTTGCGGCAGCAGCTCTGCAACATCTTCCCGAAAAAGTAGATCGGCTTCCCGATCCATATGTGTTGGCCCAAAATTAACGATGATGAGGCGCGCACCGGCTCGTTTAGCAAGCAGCGGCAAATCGCCAGCGGGTGCCACTTCTAAAGATGACCCGGCTACCAGCATCACGTCGCACTGTTTGGCCACTTGCTGAGCCAAGTGCATGGTTAGGGCAGGCAGTAATTCACCAAATAATATCACGTTTGGCTTGAGGATGTGATCACAGGTGGGGCAGCAGGGCAGTTGGCCCGTTTCAATCAGAGCCTTCACCAGCGGCAGACCGTCTACCTCGGTGTGGCAACTTAGGCAAGTGGCGCGGCGCAGGCTGCCGTGTACTTCATAAACAGTTTGGCTGCCAGCGCGGGTGTGCAGCAAATCTATGTTTTGGGTGATGATGGCTTGTAAACGGCCGTTCGCCTCCAAACTTGCCAGCGCCTCATGTGCTGGGTTAGGTTGAGCATTGAAGATAGTGGTGGCTAACGGCCGTATCCAGTTGAAAAATGCCTCTGGATTATGCCGAAAGGCGTAGATGGACGCCATTTCCATCAAATCGCCCTGCTCCCACAGCCCAGAATCCGGGCTGCGATAATCGGGAATGCCGGAGGGCGTGCTGATGCCAGCCCCAGTGAGGGCCACAACCGACTTTGCCTGCCGCAAAAGCTCTATGGCACGAGCGACTGTTGGTGAGGGGTTCATGGCACTTACGGTTGCACCAGCTTTTGGGCAATTTGCCGGATGAGGATAGCGGCTTTGGCATGTGGATTTAGCTGCACGAGCGGGACGCTTTTATTCACCGCCTGGTTCATCTCGGCGGGGGGCATTGGCAAAACGGCCGTTAGCGGATGGTTGAGAAACTTTTCTAGGGTCTGGTGGGGGATAGCCATCTGCCCGCTAAAGTCAAAAATGATGGCGCGCACCGTGGCCTCTTCTGGGGCAATTTCATGCAGATGCTCTAGCAGTTGACGCGCATTGGCCAGCGCCACCCGCTCTGGGCGCAGGCAGACAATGATTTGGTTTGCTTGTGCTAATATGGATTCAACAACGGCCGTTAGTTGATGCCCACAATCAACAATCAATTGATGGTTTGGTTTGATGAGCGGCTGCAACAAGTTAAGCGTCTGTTCTGGCTCCAGCGGCAGCGGCGGTTCATCATGCTGGGTATGGACAAGCAGCAACTCTAAATTTTCGGCGTAGGAATACAGCTCCTTCTTTAAAAGGTGGCTCCACTGGCTTTCTGGTTGGGTAAGCACATTGTTGAGGCCTTTTTGATGCTTTTGGCTCAAGTATAGAGCCACATGTCCTTGCACAAGATCCAGATCGAGCAAAGTGGTGGCCTGACTGCTACTAGCCAGGCTGCTGGCCAAGTTAATGGCCAACGTGGTTGCCCCTGCCCCGCCGCGTGCGCCTAAAATCGCTGTTACCGACCCAGCCGATGAAAATGTAACAGAACGTGTTAAAGGCGCACTGGTATCACCCACTCCTTTGCGCTTGTTCGCTTCAGGCAAGGGCTTGTGCAGGCGCGTTTGGGCGGCCGCTTTTGGGGTGCGGTCTTCGAACATCGTTTTCACACGTTCCAAAAGTTCAGCGGGTTCCGTAGGTTTGGTCAGGTAATCATCAGCCCCGGCGTCAAACCCGGCCAACTTTTGTTCTGCTTCATCAACGGCCGTAAACATGATGATAGGCATATCTGCCAAGTTAGGCATGGCCCGCAGCCGGCGGCACACTTCCCAACCATCCATCTCTGGCATCATGCCATCCACCATCACCATATCTGGGTTCTCTGACTCTGCCAAAGAGAGACCCCGGAAGCCAGACCGCGCCCCAAGCACGTTGTACCCATGCTGCTGCAAAACACGCTGAATAATACTCAGCGTCTCTGGGTGGTCATCAATGACTAATATTTTGAAGGCAATCGGTGATGTCATAGGTTTTTCCCGATACAAACTGCCTTGTCAGCTTTCAGAAATCGGATTTCTTGACGAATATCTACCTATACTGGCGGCCAGGGGTAATGTCGCCCTGGGCCTGGGGCAAGGAAGGTTCCTCGATTGATAACTCGACGGATGCGATTTTGTAAGGCACCTACTTCTGTTTGAGCCAACAGGCGGGTTAGTTCAGAACGTAAGCCTGCTTTGTTGCTAGCAATTTTATCACTTAATGTTTCTAAATCAGATAGCATTTCTAATGGTATTGGCTCACCAGCAAATTCCCAAATGACAGTTCTGAGCTTATACTCTGCATGAAAACAGATGCCATGATCAATAAGCCATAGCTTGTCAGAATTTTCATGTTCCTCAATGAGTACATGCCCTGCCTTTCGATCTGCATTATTGATGATGATGTCTAGCAACACGGTTTTTTGTAACGCTTCCCTAAATTTGGGCTCGCCTTCAAAGGTAAAGTAATGTGCTTCTGGGTTGTGGTCAATAAAAAGCTGTACAGAGCCCGTGCCGTGTTCGCCTTCACGCAGCACGGTGGGGGGAACGAGGTTCCAGCCAATGGCATGGCTAATCAAAAAAGCAGCGCGTTCTCGTTGGCACAGAGTTCCTTGGGCAAAGTCCCACAACGGCCGTTCGCCACGACGCGGTTTGTACACCGCTCGCACTTCCTTTACGCTATTTTGAGGCAAATGGGGCAATGCTTCCCAAACGGCCGTGTTTGGGCAAACATCTACCAAAAACGAGTAGTTTGAACTCCAGGGCAGCACCCCTTTTACAGACAGTGTACCCACCTGCAATAACTGAAGCCAATCCGCTGTGCTAAGCGTTTGTTGTGCCATTTCAACAGTTAACCGCTTGCCTCAAAATTAATGTGCATGCCCATTTCGGTGTGGACAAAAATGCCCGGTTGCATCAATTGGTTTGCCACAATTCCCACAAATGGGCCGTCCCGCCTTCACAACATCGTAAGCATGTTTTACCAGAGCCTGAACCTGCTCCCGAGTAATCCAGTAGCTTACGACGTTGGGTTCATCATCTTCGCCAACCAGCTCATAAGCAACCAGCACCACCTGGTTGCTCTCTTCATTGTACCCAATGCCAATGTTGCCCACGCGGAACAATGCTTCTATTGGCTCTCGCAGCCGCATGTCGGTCCAAACAGGGGCTTCTTCCGCCGTCGGATATTTTTGAGCCAGCTCCTCAATAAGCGCATCGAAGCTTTCGGCCAACATGCGTGCTTGTTCTTTCTCTATTGTAAGTGAAATGGTTTGTGACCCACGACTGCCCTGTAGGTAAAAAGTCCGCTGCCCTGGGGAGCCGATGGTTCCCACAGTAATTTGTGTCGCTGGGTTTAGTTCAATATGGCTAGCCATAAGGTTCTCTGCGTAAAAGCCGAAGCTTGCTTAACTGTTGGAATTTTCTGAGGAAACGGCCGTTTCGCCCGTATCATCAGCCTTTTCATTTTCCTTGTTTTTTGCTGGTTTTTTGGGTGGCTTGAGTGGCCCGTCATCGTTAATGCGACCCACGCGCACCATCCCATTTGGCGCTAAATGCAGCACGCTCACCGACGCTGGCGAAATGATGATGCGTTGGAACAGATCAATATGCACGCCCAAATAATGTGCCAATACCAGCTTGATCAAGTCTGCATGTGAAACCACGCAAATAATATCTTTGTCATCGTGCTGCCCGGCCAACGCTTCCAGTGCGTTGACACCGCGTGCCTGAACCTCGCGCAATGTTTCCCCGCCAGGGAACTTCATGCGGCTGGGGAAAAACTGAACCGTAAACCACGCTTTCTTTTTAGCCAGTTTCTTAACTTTCTTGCCTTCCCACTCGCCATAACGCACCTCACCCACGTCTTCCAGAATGTTAAGGGGGAGGTTCTGGCTGGTGGCGATGAATTCGGCCGTTTCGCGGCAGCGCAACACAGGGCTACTGTACAATGACTTGATGGGTAATTCAGATAAACGCTCTGCCGCCGCTGCTGCTTGCTGACGGCCGTTTTCATTCAGATGAACCCCTTCGATCCAACCTGCTAACCGATGTTTCTTTACCCAATCATTTTCGCCATGTCGCACAAGAACAATTGTTGTCATACGTGAATAATAGCACAACTAATAAGCTGACGAAATATTAGTTGCGCTGGACTTGATCTAAAAGGTCTGGTGGCAAAACTGGGTTGAAGCTCAAAGAGTTGCAGGCGCGTGTATCCCCTTCCGTAAATTCAACATCCGCAGCCCCAGAGAATTGTGCATATTGGGCAATGCCAAAATAGGCGGCCATCACGTTGCAGGCCACCGGTGCTGCCCACCGCGACCCTTCGCCGCCGTGGTACAGGAAGGCCGCCACCACAATTTCTGGCTCGTCAAACGGTGCATACCCCACATACCAGGAGTGTGTGGGCAAAATGCGCCGGTTTAAGATGTCGTCGAAGCTGCACCACCCTTTTTCGATGGCGATATTGTCACAAAATTCGGCCGTTCCCGTTTTACCAGCAGTCGTAATGCCAAAAGGGTCCAGCCAATCTACGTAGGTCGCCCCGGTATAAAATTCATCTTCATCCACAAAAACGTTAACCAATTGCATCCCTTCGGCAATGATTTCCAAGTTTTCGCGGTCTACATCCACCGCATTTAGCACCTCTGGCTGGTAGATGATTTCCCCATTGGCGTCAAAGCGGACGTTAAAGGATGGATCATCTAGCGGGTTACCGTCGGCGTCGGTGAGAATGGTACGGCCGTCCGCACCCAGCCTTGCTCGCGCCACAATCTGGCTGTCATCATCCACAAATACAATGTTTCCTTCAGAATCTGTCATGTGGTGAATAATGGTTGGCCGATACAAAAAGCCCCCGTTGGCAACCACCGCCGCCATTTGCGCCACCTGCATGGGGGAAGAAGTGAGGAACCCCTGCCCAATGCCCATGTTGTAATCGTCACCTGTAGACCAGGGCTCCCCGTAAATCCGCGCCTTCCAACCGCGATCTGGCGGCAGGTCGCCCGCCGCTTCTAAAGGCAGTTCAATACCCTGCACTCGCCCAAAACCAAACTGAGCCGCGTAGCGTGACAGCCGGTCAATGCCCAACCCTTCGATAAACTCGCCATCCTGATCAAAGCCGCCGCTAATTTTGTAGAAGTAAATATCACAAGAGTTGGCCATGCCGGTGATGGCATTCATCACGCCATGGCCAGAGCGCAGCCAGCAGAAAAAGGTTTGGGCGCGCCCGGGGTCGTTGGGGGCAAACCGGTTGGGGATGGTAATTTCCCCTGGCGCAGTTAGCAGCCGAGTTGGCGAGACAAGCCCTTCTTGCAAGGAAGCCGAACCGGGCACAATTTTGAAGGTGGAACCAGGAGGGTAAATGCTGCTCACCGCATGGTTAACAAATGGTTGATACTCATTACGCGCCTGACCAAGATAGTAATCTACAGGCACTTCGGTTTGGAAGCGATTGTTGTCGAAGCTGGGCAGGCTGACCATGGCTAACACTTCGCCCGTTTGCGGGTTCATAGCCACCACAGCGCCTTGCCGCACTTCCACATCTTCTTCTTGGCCCGTAATGGGCTCGCGGGAGGGAGTGGCTTCGCGCACTTCCATTGCCTGTCGCAAGATTTCCGTGGCAATTATTTGCAAGTCTATGTCCAGAGTGAGGTGTAAGTTGAGGCCGGGGGTGGGTTCTACGGCCGTACCAATTTGCCTCAGTTCCCGCCCCGTCCAATCCACTTCAATTTGCCGCTCACCCTTCGTGCCCGCCATCTCAATTTCCATTGAGGATTCCAACCCAATCCAGCCAACTCGATCATCCCGCTGGTAACCTAACCCCAGATTGAGCCAATTTTCATTGGGTAGCGGCCCCATATAGCCGATAATGGGTGCGGTGTATTCGGCCGTAGGATAGTAGCGCAGCGGCTCAGGCAAAACGCGCACGCCAGGCAAAAAGATGCTCTCTTGCTCAATGTTGTACGCCTGGGTAATGGGAATGCCGGAAGTGATCACTGCCGGAATGTATTGCAGTGGTGCAGCAATACGCATAATCTCACCAATGCTGTCCGGCAGTTGGGGAACAACTCCAGTTTGCGCCAATGTTTCCTGGCCAGATACACCGTAGATTTCTGCTAGACGAGTATATGTTTCTACTAGTTCGGGATTGGCAGCTTCTACAAGTTGCTGTTGAGCAACGGTGTTGGTCACAGGGACGCCTGTTAGCAAGGATAGCCGCTCATAAATAGCCTGTAGCTCATTGGGGTCATCTGGCAAAAATGTGGGGGTGATAGTGACGTTGAAGCTGGGAATGTTGATGGCCAGGGGATCGCCGTCCCGATCAAAAATCACACCGCGCGGGGCATCATTACGCAAAATAGCAAACTGATTTTCTTGGGCCAGCGCTTGCAGCTGGTCACCCGAGTTTTGCTGAATCCAATAAACACGGTAAAGCAACAACCCTAAAATGGCAACCACGACCAGGCGAAAGAAGAACAGCCGCCCACGCAGCCCAAAATCTTCCTTTTCCAATTCTTCGACATCTTCTACACGTTCCCAACCCATCCGGGACATGGGGTCTCACCTCAAAACGATCCACAGATTTACGCAGATTGGAGCAAATCTTTTGTAGCCGCGGATTCTTTCCGCGTACTTGAGGCGCAGAAAGAATCTGCGGCTACGATTAGAAGGTTTGTAATGGTTACATCTGCACACGGCGAGGCCGTATGATGCGATTGATCATATAAAGTAGCCAGTAAATAGGCAAAATCGCTAAGATATTAATAAGGATTGTGGTGGGTAACACGCCAATGCTTAGAAAGTTGGTAATGGTGCCAAACAGCCACAGCAAGATTAGACCAGCTAGAAAGCTGATGGCGGTGGCCAGCCCAGCAAACAGCAGCGGCAGCAAAATGCGGCTGGTGGGCAGGGCGTATTGTAATAGAAGCACGGCCGTAACCCCCACCATAAACGCCAACGAAGAGACGCCCATCGGCGTGATAGAAAACAGATCGGTAAAAATGCCGGCAAAAAACGCCCAAACCGCACCCTCTTCAATGCCAAAAAGCAAGCCCCAGGCCAGTGCCACCAACAGCGCCAGTTGGGGTGTGTTGCCAAAAATGGGAAAGTGAGGGAGTACGGCCGTTTCCACCACACTTAACAAAATCATCAATGGAATAGCCAGATAAATAGAGGCCGTCATCTAGCTAATTCTCCGTGGGGCTATCAAAAATAGACGTGTCTATTGGGTTAAAATCGGTGATGATGAAAACAATTTCCAGCGTGTCAAAGTCCGTCGCGGGCTGCACAATCGCTTGTTGGAATAGATCTGATTCATTCCGCAAAATCTGTACAACCCGGCCAATCACAATATCCTGCGGGAAATCCCCACCGAGGCCAGACGTCAAAACAATTTCCCCAAGCTCTAGCTGAAATTTAAGGTCAATCCATTCGACAATCAGGTCGCCAGTGGCTCCCCGCCCACGCAGGCTACCCGTTGCGCGGGATGTCCCCAGCCGCACCGGAATGGCACTAGCATTATCCGTAATGAGCACTACCTGGGCCGAGTTTTGCGTCGTGCGAAAGATACGCCCAATCATGCCGCGGGGGCTTTCTACAGGCATCCCTACCTGTAGACCATCCTCTGAACCTTTATCTATGATGATGCTGCGGACAGCGGGGCTGGTGTCGTAACCAATGACGTTGGCGGTTTGGCGTCGCAATTCCGGGGTTTGGCGTGCGCGGTTGAATAAATCCTGCAAAATTTGCCATTCGCCCTGAATTTCGCGCAGCTCCTCATTTTCGCGCTCTAACGCTTCAAGCTGGGCTTGCAACTCTTCAATTTGGGCGCGGGCTTCATCTAAATCACGGGGGCCAGACAGGGCGTCGGCAACAGTGTCGGTTTGGCGAGAGGTCCAGCTAGCAACGGCCGTTAACGGATCTTGCAAAAAGCCAAATAACAAATTTAAGTTGCCAGTGCTGTCTAAAATACTGAGTAAAATGGAGGCACCCACCAGAATAGCAATGGTTGTCCAGCGAATCCTGCGTTGGGCATCGTTTAGATTCATACTGTCCGGTGATCAGTAATCGGTGAGTAGGTAATAGCTAGCAAAAACCGATAACCGATTACTGTTTACTGATTACCGCTAGTGATGCGTGCTGCCCCGGTGCAGGCCAGTGAGCGACCGTCGCCAGAGGTCAATATTTTCCAACACACGCCCTGCGCCACGCGCCACGCAGGTCATGGCATCTTCCGCCACCCAAACGCGCATCTTCACCATATCTTCCAATCGGTCAGCCAAGCCGCGAATTTGAGCCCCGCCTCCTGCCAGGCAGATGCCTACTTCCATCAGGTCAGCCACCAGTTCGGGCGGGGTGTCGTCCAGGCAGTCGCGCACTGTATCCACAATGATGTTGATGGAGGGGGACATCGCTTCACGCAGCTCGATGCTGCTGATTTCTACCGCTTGCGGCAGACCGTTGATGAGATTACGGCCGCGCAGCGTCATCGTGCGCTCTTCGGGCAAGGGGAAGGCGGAGCCAATGCCAATTTTTACCCGCTCGGCCATTCGGTCACCGATGAGCAGGTTGTACTTGTTGCGGGCGTACTGGATGATATCCTCGTCCATTTCATCCCCCGCCACGCGAATGGAGCGGCTGACAACGATGCCGCCCATCGCAAAAACGGCAACTTCGGTGGTGCCGCCGCCAATGTCTACAATCATGCTTCCGCGCGTTTCGTTGACGGGTAGCCCCGCGCCGATGGCAGCAGCGGTTGGCTCTTCAATCAGGTGCGCCTCGCGTGCGCCAGCAGAGATAGCGGCATCGTACACAGCGCGCTTTTCTACTTCCGTTACGCCGCTGGGAATGCCCACCACCACGCGCGGGCGCGGGAAGGGCACAATCATCTGCTCATGTGCCTTGTCTATGAAATATTTGAGCATCGCTTCGGTGATTTCAAATTCGGAGATTACGCCATCACGGAGCGGCCGTATCGCCACAATATCTGCCGGGGTGCGCCCCACCATCTCACGCGCTTCCGCGCCGATAGCTAGGGGCTGGCGGGTGCGTCGGTTGATAGCTACCCAGGACGGCTCGTTGATGACGATGCCACGATCGCGAATGTAGACCAGGGTGTTTGCCGTCCCTAGGTCGATGCCAATGTCGAGTGAAAACAGGCCCAAGAGCCAGTCGAGCGGTCTAAACAATGTTCCCTACTTTTCTCCCTTCCGTGTGTCCACACTTTTTGCCACAGGCTTCAAAATTCTAGTGTGAACCAGCACGAAATTATACTCGACCGCCAACACATCACCAATTTTGCCCACAAATTACCCTACGCTTGCCACCAAAAATTGTATAATTGCTTAGAATGGGATGAGCCAAACGGCCGTTTGCGTGAAAACGTTGAGAGAAAATTCAAACGATTGCGTACTATCAACAGAATTAGCAACTCAACCCAAGAGGTTTTAGCATGGCAAACAAAGCATTATTTCAAGAATTAATTTATGATGAAGCAGGGAATATGGTGGAAACGGCCGTTGTCGGGCAAGAAATGTTCTATGTCATAGACGACGCCGGATTCAAGCGGCACATTGATGCGGATCAGGTAGACCGGCAAGTGTTGAGCATCTTTTTGGAGCAGCTAGAAGCCAACAAAGACATTGCCGTTGAGCAGGCTCTCCGCATGATGGGCAAGGACGATTTGTTCACCAAAGCGGCCGTTGATGCCCAAATCAACAATATCGACATGGACCAAATCATTGCCCAGGGCATCCCTGCCCAGGCCCGCCACATGATGGGCATGATGGGCTTCCGCATCACCATCAACTTTCATGGCGAAGTGGTCAACATGGATCAGCCTACGCTCCCGGATGATGAATTTTAGATAGTGGCTGATGGTTAGCGGTTAGTGAAATGAACTAGCCACCAGCCGCTAACCACTATCTACTTGTTGCTTTATGCTATACTGCTGGCAAAGCATTCTTGAGGTGAATCATGACTGTAAACGAGATTTTGGCATCCGTGCAGTATGTTGTAGATCGTGACGGTCAACAGACGGCCGTTCAGTTAGACCTGTCTGTTTGGAAGACAATACAACAAATGCTAGAGGATATTGAAGATATTGCTGATTTTGAGCAAGCCCAGCAGGAAGAAGATGGAGCGTTTGCCTGGGAACAAGTTGTCCAAGAATATCAAGCAAAGCATACTTGATGCTACATGTACAAAATAATTGTTCGTGGCAAAGCAAAAAAGCAGATTCTACAAATACCTCCGCCTCACTTCCAACGTATCCAAGAGCAAATTGACAAGTTGCGTAAAAATCCTCGGCCTGATGGAGCAAGAAAGCTAAAAGGTGAAACTGGGTTTCGCGTACGGGTTGGTACTTACCGCATCCTCTATGAAGTTAACGACGATGTCCAAATAGTGACAATTTATCGTGTTAAACATCGTCGAGATGTTTACCGTTGAGATCAGTTATCCGTATCCAAATTAGTAAGCCCCACGACCAAAGAGGGAGTGGGGAATCGTTTGCAGCAAAATGCGGATGTCCAGTGCCAGCGACCAATTTTCGATGTAGTAAATGTCCAATAGACACAGTTCATCAAAGGTCAGGTCGGAACGGCCGCTTACCTGCCACAGCCCCGTAATGCCCCCAATGACACTCAAGCGCTGCTTGTGCCACGGCTTGTACGCCGCGACCTCTTCTGCCAGCGGCGGGCGTGGCCCCACCAGGCTCATCTGCCCCAGCAGCACGTTATAAATTTGCGGCAACTCATCCAAACTTAGCCGACGAATAAAGCGACCTACGCGCGTCATGCGAGGGTCATCCTTCATTTTGAAAATAGGGCCGTCTGCCTGATTGAATTGCTTTAGTTCCGCTTTCCGCTGCTCTGCATTTACCTCCATCGAGCGGAATTTGTACATGGGGAAGGGACGGCCGTTCTTTCCCACCCGCATCGCCTTATAAATCACAGGGCCAGGGGAATCTAGCTTAATCGCCAAAGAAATAAGACACATCACCAACAGCGCCGGAATGCCTCCTAGTAAAATGATGCCGAGATCGAGAAGGCGCTTGGTGAGCTGCTGAACCCGCGTGATGCCCACGTCCCGCACGCCAAGCGTCGGTATCCCGGCCATGTTGTTAAACTCTACCCGGTTCATGCTAAGTTGCAGCAAATCTGGCACCACTTGCGCCCGGACGCCATGCTGCTGGCAAAGGCGGAGCAGCTGCGAAATTTGCTGGTGCATTTCACCAGGCAGGGCAATAAAGATGGTGTGGAGATGCGGCCGTTCTGCCAGCGTATTTTGCAAATCAGCAAAGGTGCCCAAATTGGGAATACGCCCCAAACCGATGTTGTTTTCACTTTCACCGTCGTGCAGATAGCCCACAGCTTTGTACCCCAGATCTGAGCGTGCCAGCAGCGTGCGGATGAGGCTGCGCCCCACTTCGCCAGAGCCAATCACCAAAACACGGTCTGCCAAAATGCCTCGCTGATACAATGCCCCCAACACAAAACGGCGCAGCAACCGCGCAACGCCAATCAGCACCACAATTGCCAGAAACGCCCAAAAGTACATTAGGCGAGAGAATGGTGTTGGCTGCACAAAGAAGGCAATCATGCTGAGCAAACCAATTCCCGCCGCCACAGCGTAGGTAATGCGCGACAGTTCATCTACCCAAAATTCGCCCCGCTTGCGCCGCCAAACACGCACCTGGATGAAGGTGAAAATCAGCAGAACGTTGAGCAATGCTAGCTGCCCCAAATAATGGGCAAATGGTTCTAAGAATGTGATGGGACGAAGCCACTGCCACTCGTACCGAATGATGTAAGCTAAGGCAAACCCGCCGTTAAATAACAGCAGGTCGCTCAAAATAGTGGCAATCCGAATTCGTTGATGACTCATATTTGTTTAGCCACAGAGGGCACAGAGGAAAAAGAGTTAAAATCTCTTAAATCTCTGTGTTCTCTGTGGCAAATTTATTTTGCAAGGCGCGTTGGTAAACGACGGCCGTTTCCTTGCCAGCCCGTTCCCATGAGAATTTTTGGGCATGAACCAGCCCGCGTTGGCGTAGTTTATCTTTTAATTCTGCGTTGGTTAAGACGGCCGTCATCTGATTCGCCAACGTTTCCACATCATCTGGGGTAAACAGCAGCCCCGCCTCACCCACGGCCTCAGGAATAGACGAACTGTTCGAGGCAATCACCGGCGTACCGCAAGCCATTGCTTCTACCACCGGCAAGCCAAATCCTTCATAAACCGACGGGAAGATGAGCAGCTCCGCCGCGTTGTACCAGAGTGGCAACTCGTTATCCGGCACGTAGCCGGTAAAAATCACTCGCTCCGCCAGCCCCAGTGCCTGCACCTGCCGGAAGATCTCATCGTACAGCCACCCTTTGCCGCCTACCAGCACCAGCTTTAATGTGGGATCATCCTGCCGGGCAAATGCTTCAATAAGCACCGGAATATTTTTTCGCGGTTGCAGCGTACCCACATGCAGCGCAAATTTATCGAGCCCATGCTTTCGCCGAAACGCCGTCACTTCCTCATGCGGCAAAGGCCGGTACACAGCGTCTACACCGGGCACAACCACATCAATCTGGTCCAAAGGAACACCTAAAAAGTGATACACATCCTGGCGGCTGGATTCAGAAATGGTAATAATGCGCTGCGCCTGCTGGCAGGAACGGCGCGTTTGGCTGCTAAGGTACCAACGCTGCAAAGCCGGGAACCGCTCTGGAAAATGGTAAAAGCTCAAATCGTACACAGTGATCACCGCCGGGCAGCGACTAAACAGCGGCGTAACAAAGGCCATGCTGTGCAGCAGATCAACCCGGTGCTGCCGCAGTTGCCAGGGCCAAATGAGTTGCTCCCACAAAATACGCAGCAGACGGTTTTCTGTGGGTAAACGGCTGGATACGGCCGTAATCCCCGGCAGATCGGCAAATAAATTTTTCTGTTGTGTAAAAACAACGTAGGTTGGTTCACCCTCTTCCCAGGGCAGATGGCGCAGCACTTGAGCAATATATTGGTGAATACCAGCCCGACGGTATCCAGCCTCGCCAGACAGCAAGTGGGCGTTAATCCCCAAACGGCTCACCTCTGCGCCACCGTTTGAACCAAAATGCTGTTCAGACGGCATAGCCCAAAATTATAGCTTATCCCCTAATAGGCAGCGACATTAGGGAAAGCTTCTGGTTAACCGCCACGCAGTTGCCACTCACTTGACGCTCATTTTGGCCTATGGTAGACTGCGTTATGTTTACTAAAGATTAACATAAGAATCATTCTTGCATCGTTTGTATGAAAAAGGTAGGAATCCTATGAAACGTTTGGTTCAACCCCGCTGGCTACTGCCGTTGCTCGTTTTGTTAGCATTGGTGCTGGTAGCCTGTGAACGACCCATCAACTCTGACAGCACCGACCCCACGGCCGATCCCATTTTGCCCGCGACGTTGGTACCCACCACCGACCCGGGTGTGGCCCCGACCACCGACCCCGCAGCGGCAACGGCCGTTCCCGATGATACCACCCCCGACCCAGCTACTGAAGCCACTCCAGAGCCAGGAGCTGAAGCCACCACGCCACCTGAATCTACCGAACCCCGTGGCGAGGTAACGCATACGGTCACTTCTGGCGATACCATCACCGGACTAAGCGTTTTGTACGATATTCCAGTTGATGTGATCGTAGCGGCCAACAATTTAACCAACATTGACGCTCTGGAAATTGGGCAGCAGCTCATTATCCCTGCAGAAGGCACCGAGGTTGAGGATATTGCCCCAGCCCAAACACCGGTAGCCGAGGCCACCACGCCACCGCCAGCTACCGAAGAACGCACCCACATTGTGCAGGCAGGTGAGAATTTGTTCCGCATTGGTTTGCAGTACGGCTTTAGCTTTGAAGAGTTGGCGGCATACAACAACATCCCCAACCCTCATGTACTGGACGTGGGGCAGGTGATTAAGATTCCGCCGGGCAACTAACATTTTCTGGAGATTGGAGACTAAAAATCTCCAATCTCCAGCGTCCCTATCATGATAAAAAAGGGTGCGTCCAAACTTCTTTGGCAACAGGAGGATAGCTGGCGACTACGCCTAGATACCTTGCAATTGCCAAACGGCCGTACCGTCCAAAAAGCAGCCGTTGCTCACCCAGGCGCAGTGGTGCTGGTACCTATACACTCACCCGCTGGTGAGCCGCCGTCCACCAACGGGCCAGAAATCCTCATGCTGCGCCAATACCGGCACGCGCTCAACCAAACCATTTTGGAACTGCCTGCTGGCACACGCGGTTGGGATGAGGATTGGTTACTTTGTGCCCAGCGCGAATTGCGGGAAGAAACGGGCCATCGCGCCGAAAAATTCACCCCGTTAGGTCAGATCTGGCCTGCTCCTGGTATCTCAGATGAGCTGATGCAGCTTTACTTAGCTGAAAGCCTCTCCCCAGCCCCCCTCCTCGGCGATGAAGATGAACTAATTGAACTCACCCCTATGCCCCTGACTGAATTGGTGGAGATGTGTTGGAACGGCCAATTACAAGATGCCAAAAGCATTGTGGGCATCCTCCGTGCGGCTCGGTTTTTGAACCATTAACCCCAAAACAAGTAGCACCAAAGTACCATCAGCTTAAGACGATTTGTAAGTACCCCCGTAAGTGCTTCAGGCTACGATTCTGCCATATGGAGCACACTGAGCTTACGATTCAACCATCTACATCTAACTTAGCCTCCGACGCACCCATTATTGTAATTGGGGGTGGGCCGGCAGGGTTAACGGCCGCTTACGAACTCACCAAGCGGCAGCACACACCCATCGTCCTGGAAAAAAACGACAAGGTCGGCGGCATTGCCCGCACCGAAAATTATCGCGGCTACCATTTTGATATGGGTGGCCATCGCTTTTTCACCAAATCGGCTCAGGTGCAGCAATTTTGGCAGGAGGTGTTGGGGGATGATTTTCTGCGCCGCCCGCGCCTTTCTCGCATTTTCTACAAAAATAAATATTTCCACTATCCGCTCAAGCCATTGAACGCCCTGCTAGGGCTTGGCCCCATCGAGGGCGTTCGCATTATGGGCAGTTACGTGCGCTGGCACCTGTTTCCTTACAAAGAGGAAGAAACATTTGAACAATGGGTAACCAATCGCTTTGGCAAACGCCTGTTTGAAACCTTCTTCAAATCGTACACAGAGAAGGTGTGGGGTATTCCGTGCAGTGAACTAAAGGCAGAATGGGCCGCCCAGCGCATCAAGGATTTGTCGCTCAAAACAGCTATCACGGCGATGTTTCTTAAGCCGCAGGAAACCATCAAAACACTCATTGAAGAGTTCGATTACCCACGGCGCGGCCCTGGCATGTTGTGGACGGCCGTTCAAAACCGCATCAACGCGCAAGGGGGCCAGGTACAGCTCAACAGCAACGTGGTGGGCATCCAGCGGCAGGGGCAGCGGATTACCGGGGTGACAGTGGAACAGAACGGCCGTACCCACACCCTTAAGGGCAGTAAATTTATCTCCAGTATGCCCGTGACCCAACTGCTGCAATGGCTCGATCCGCCACCGCCGCCTCGTGTACTGCAAGCTGCCAACCAGCTCAACTACCGCGACTTCCTCACTGTTTGCCTCATCGTGAAAAAGCCAGAGCTATTCCCCGACAACTGGATTTACATCCACGATCCCAGCGTACTGGTAGGGCGCATCCAAAACTACAAAAATTGGAGCACCGACATGGTGCCAGACCAAAGTACCACCAGCCTGGGACTGGAATATTTTTGCAACGAGGGAGACGCCATCTGGAACATGCCAGATGAAGAATTGGTAGCTCTAGGCAAGCAAGAAATCGCCAAGATTGGCCTGGCCCAGCCAGACGACATCATTGATGGGGCTGTCTTCCGTGTAGAAAAATCATACCCGGTTTACGATTCTGAATATGCTGAGAGCCTGGACATCATCAAAGATTATTTAGGCACGTTAGAAGATTTGCAAACGGTGGGACGCAACGGGCTGCACCGATACAACAACCAAGACCATGCCATGCTCACCGGCATGTTGGCAGTACGCAATCTGCTGTTTGGCGAAAATAACAATCTTTGGCAAGTTAATGCGGAGCAGGAATACCATGAAGAATTGGTGCTCAACCAAACTTTAGACAAAGAAACGGTCACTCATGTGGTAGATGATATTCTGGATGGGGCGTTTCCAAAGCTGGACTCATTGGCGTTGGGCATGTCGTTGGGCATTGTGACGGGGTTGAGCCTGCTGCTGGCGACCTTGTTCTTGGTTGCTACTGGCGGTGATGTGAGCGGGGAAACCCTGACTTTGCTGGCACAATTTTACCCAGGCTATGACATAACGGCCGTTGGCAGTCTCGTTGGCTTAGGCTATGGCTTTCTTACCGGGTTTGCTCTCGGTTGGGGGTATGCGTTTCTACGCAATGCCACCACTGCCCTTTATTTGGTCAGCCTTCATCGCTCTGCCCAGCAAAGCACCATGCGCCAATTCTTTGAGCATATTTAGTAGCCGTTCGGAATTAACTTAGCGGTTTACGAACCGAACGGCTACTTTAAGCCCATTCGCCAATTCCATATTTTATTTGTGAATGGGCACTTAGCCTCAGATAGCCAGTTGTACTTGGCAAAATTGGCAGAATTTGTTGCACAAACCGCCAAAATTGGTTAATACTGGTATCAGAATGCCGAAACTCCTTTTTTCGGGTAAGTGTTCAGCACTCCGGCGACTTTTGAAGTTTTTGTGGCAAACTGTTGTTGCTTCAAGAGGTGAAAACTTCAAAGTCTGTGTGCCCTTTTCGGCAAACAATCGAATGATGATATGAAACTTTTTGGGGTTTGAAATCGCTTGTCGGCGGGGAGCCAGACATGGCAATACCAAGCACCAAAAAGTTTTTTTTTGACAATGGAAAAAGAACAACCAACCCTGGAAACAATTGTGAAAACGCGCGTAACGCGCCTGAATGCGGTTGTTTCCGGCCTGGTGACGGGCGTTATCTTTGGGTTGATCATTTTTATTGCAACCAACTGGCTGCTGCTCAAAGGTGGCGAGCCCGTAGGCCCCCATTTGGCACTGTTGGGCCAATTTTTTCTGGGGTACACCGTGAGCTTTTGGGGCAGCCTGGTTGGTTTGCTATATGGCTTTGTGACCGGATTTATATTAGGATTTGCTGTTGCCTTTCTTTACAACATCTTCCTTAATTTGCGTCACAAGCAGTGAGAAAATTGACATGAAACCTATGATTTCGGTGATTATTCCCGTGCATAACGGCGGCGATCTGTTTCGCCGCTGCCTGGAAGCATTGCAGGAAACATTGTATGAATCGTGGGAATGTATTGTGGTAGAAGATGGCTCTACGGACGATACGGTAGAGATAGCTTACAGTCATGGAATGCGGTTGGTGACTGGGTTAAGCCGCCGTTTGGGGCCAGCGCAGGCGCGCAACATTGGGGCGCAGGTGGCCCAGGGCAGCATCCTCTTTTTTGTGGATGCCGACGTGCTGGTGCAGCCAGGCACGGTGGGGCATGTGGCCGCTACCATGCAAGCAAACCCTGAGTTGGCCGCCTGCTTTGGCTCTTACGACGACGCCCCGTTTGCCCCTAATTTTCTCTCGCAATACCGTAATTTGCTGCACCATTATGTGCATCAGCACAGTAAGATTGATGCGTCTACCTTTTGGAGCGGCTGCGGAGCCATTCGGCGGGATGTTTTTTTGGCGATTGGTGGCTTTAATGAGCAACTTTACGAACGGCCGAGTATTGAGGACATTGAGTTGGGCTACCGCTTGCAGGCGGCTGGGCATCGGGTGCAGCTAGAGAAGCTGCTACAAGTAAAGCACATGAAGCGGTGGACACCGCGCCAAATGCTCATCACCGACGTGCGCGACCGGGCGCTACCCTGGACGCGGCTCATTTTGCAGGGCGGCGGTGCACCGAATGATCTGAATCTGAATTTTTCACAGCGGTTGAGTACGGCCGTTACCTTCATTGGCCTATTTGCTTTGGGATTAACGATGTTGTCTGCCTGGGCGTGGGTGTTTGTTTTGCTAGCAATGGTGCTACTAATTTGGCTAAATTGGCCATTTTACCAATTTTTGCTAGAAAGCCGGGGCGTGCGATTTTTGCTGATGGCGCTGCCGTGGCACTGGTTCTATTTTATTTACAGCGGCGCTACTTTTTTGGCGGGTCTGGTGCTTTTCCGGCTGGGCCGCGTGGAGCAAATAGTGGTAGATGGAATACGGCCACTCACTACCCCACCCACTAATAACCCACAAACTACCGCCGAATGACCGTTGGGCGGAATATGTAATCGGCAAGAAGTTCTTGAAATTAGCGAGCCATGATTTTGGCCGATTACCTGAGTAAACCGCAGAGTAATGGCTTCTTTTTCATCCGAAAACTTTCTGCGATTTACTTAACCATTCGCCCAAATCCCCGTTTTGCAATAAGCTATCCCTCATGAGCAAAAGCGACGCCCTACGGCAACAAATTCTGGCATTGGTACAAGAATATTACGAGGCTGAACATAGTCAGCACCGCTTTACGCCCGGTGAAACCGAGGTGCCCGTTTCTGGGCGCGTGTACGACGCGGCCGAAATGGTTAATTTAGTGGATTCGTCGCTAGAATTTTGGCTGACAACCGGCCGTTATGCCGAGCAGTTTGAGCAGGACTTTGCCCGTTGGATGGGCGTGCGCCACGCTATTTTGTGCAACTCCGGCTCATCGGCTAATCTGCTGGCACTCTCTGCACTCACTTCTCCTAAACTGGAAGATCGCCAATTACGGCCAGGGGATGAAGTAATTACGGTCGCAGCAGGCTTCCCCACAACGGTAAATCCCATTGTGCAAAATCAGCTAACGCCTGTCTTCTTGGATATTGAGCTGGGGACGTACAATGTGGATGTGTCGCTGCTGAAAGCGGCCGTTTCTCCCCGCACCAAAGCCATTATGATAGCTCACACATTAGGCAACCCCTTCAATCTGGATGCCGTGCTGGAAATAGCAAACAAGCATGACCTCTGGCTCATTGAAGATAATTGTGACGCTGTGGGATCGCTTTATAACGGCCGTCTCACCGGCTCATTTGGGCATCTATCCACCGTTAGCTTTTACCCAGCCCACCACATCACCATGGGCGAAGGAGGCTGTGTGCTTACCAACCGCCCACAGCTCAAAAAGCTGGTGGAATCATTCCGCGACTGGGGGCGCGACTGTTGGTGTGCCCCCGGCGTCGCCAACACCTGCGGCAAGCGGTTTGACTGGCAGCTAGGCGATCTGCCTGAAGGGTATGATCATAAATACATCTACTCCCACATTGGCTACAACCTGAAAATGACTGACATGCAAGCGGCCGTCGGCGTGGCCCAACTAAAGAAGCTGCCCAGCTTCATTGAAGCCCGCAAGCGCAACTGGCAGCTATTGTACGATGGGCTCAAGCAATACGAGCACTATTTTATCTTGCCACAGGCCACCCCCAACAGCGACCCTAGCTGGTTTGGCTTCCTGCTCACCGTGCGCCCCGATGCCCCCTTTAGCCGAAACGAGTTGGTGCAATTTTTGGAAGCCAATCAGGTGGCAACGCGCCTGCTGTTCAGCGGCAACATCACCCGCCAGCCTGCCTACCAAAACGTCAATTATCGCGCGGTGGGCGATCTCACCAACACCGACACGGTGATGAACCAAACGTTTTGGATCGGGGTTTACCCACGCATCACGCCACAGATGATAGAATATGTTTTATCTGTGTTTTCTGATTTTCTAAATCGTTGAATTATCAGCTCCTGTTTTACCAACGATACTTCTTCAATACTGCCTACATATTTGTTCGCATCCATACAAAATAGGAGCAAGTGCTGCAACCTATTCATATGTGATGAAACTTCTCGAACGCGAGACATTTTTACAGACGTTACATACTACATTTACTGAGGTAGCTGCTGGGAACGGCCGTATCGCTCTGGTTTATGGCGAAGCAGGTATTGGCAAGACCTCTCTCGTTGAACAATTTGCTGCCGAGTGCCCCCAGCCTGTCCGGTTGTTTTTTGGCGTTTGCGACTTCTTGTTTACACCACGTCCGCTAGATCCCATCTACGATATGGCTCGGCAAAATTGGCTTGAAATGCGCGAATTGCTGCAAAAGGAGACTGATTGGCTAGCCATTGCCAGAACTTTTTTAAGCAAGTTAGAAAGCAACGAAATTCCCTCACTGGTAATCATTGAAGATGTGCATTGGGCAGATGAAGCCACCCTCGATCTAATCAAATTCCTGGGAAGACGAATTCGATCAACACCAACGCTTATCATTCTTACCTATCGTGATGATGAGTTAGAGCCCCATCATTCTCTGCGAACCGTTCTAGGCGATCTAGCCACCTCTGGCATAATACGCAGAATCTCCCTGACACCCTTCTCCATTGCCGGTGTCCAACAATTAGCGCAAGGCAAAAATGTGGACACAGCAACCCTCCACCACCAAACCAGCGGCAACCCTTTTTTTGTGACGGAGGTGCTGGCGAGTGATGCCGATGGCATTCCAGCAACCGTGCGGGATGCGGTTTTGGCGCGAGCGACTCGCCTTTCACTGTCTGGACGAGCTACTTTGGAAGCAGCAGCCATGATCGGTGCGCGGGTCGAGCCGATGTTATTATCTGCGGTTACCAGCACTGAAGCGTCAGCCGCTGAGGAGTGCCTTGCGGCTGGAATGCTGCAAACGCAAGGAGCGATATTGGCCTTTCGCCATGAACTAACTCGCCAGACGATTCTGGATACCATTTCGCCCCAAAGAAAAATCATCCTGCATCAGTTGATTTTAGAGGGCATGAAGGCATTACCAACCGAACAACAAAACCTGGCACGCTTAGCCCATCATGCTGAGGGGGCGAATGACGCAGAAGCGACGCTGGCGTATGCGTCTGAAGCCGCACGCCAGGCCAAAGCGGCAAATGCTCATCGGGAGGCGGCTGCACAATATGCACGCGCCTTGCGTTTTTCTAACACCCTTCCTCCAACCGACCGCGCGGCATTGTTAGAAGCCTATGCTGCTGAGTGCAATGTTGTTGAGAAACGGCCAGAAGGAATATCTGCTCGCCAGGCGGTCATTGAGATTTGGCGTGAAGCTGGCAATCAGCTAAAGGTTGGAGAAAATCTAGTAGCTTTGGTCACCATGTATTTTGGACTGGGGCAAACGGCCGCTGCTGAATTAGCCAGCCAAGAAGCCGTTGATCTGCTGGAAGCACTCCCGCCGAGTCGGGAACTAGCCCAGGCATACCAAACGCAAGCCATGCTAAGTATGCTGCAACGAGACTTAGCAGAAGCCCTGCCCGAAGCAGAGAAGGCTGTGGCTCTAGCAGAACAATTTAAAGATATGGAAACCTTGTCCGCGGCTTACAATACCATTGGCTCATCTTTGATTCTTTCTGATTACGAAGCAGGATGCCACTATCTGGAAAAAAGCCTGACTATTGCCGAAGAAAATGCGCTGTCTTTTCGGGTGGCCGGTGCTTATGCGAATCTGGGCTCTGGTTCAGGCGAGATGTATTATTTTCCCGAAGCAGATCGCTACCTGACTGAAGGTACTGCCTATGCTCTTGAACGAGAGCAGCATGGCTCCCGTCTGTATATGATGGCATGGCGGGCACTCGTCCAGCTCTATTTAGGCCGATGGGATCAAGTTGGGGAGACAGCTACGGCCGTTCTGCAATATCCCGACGTTTCGGCAATCAGTCGGATAATGGCCCTGCTGGCTCTAGGGCGCTTACGCAGTCGACGTGGCGATCCGGGCGCCTGGGAAGCGCTTGATGAAGCCATTGACCTGGCCGAAGAGACACAAACATTGCAGCGCATTGCGCCTGTGCGGGCAGCCAGCGCCGAGGCTGCCTGGTTGGCCGGGAATCCAGAACGTACGTTGGCAGAAGCCCAGGCTACCTATCAATTTGCCCTTGAAAAACAACATGCCTGGTTTACGGGTGAGCTCGCTTTTTGGGCCTGGCGAGCTGGAGAAAAGCTAACAATTCCCTCTTGGACAACCGTGCCTTTTGTTCAACAAATTAATGGTAACTGGCAGGCTGCTGCTGATGAATGGGAGCAACGGAGCTGCCCATATGAGCAGGCTACTGCCCTGGCCGATGGCGATGAGAAAGCCCAATTAGCGGCTCTGGAAATCTTTGAACGGTTAGGAGCCGCACCCGCTGCCGACAAGTTGCGCCAACAGTTACGATCAGCAGGTGTGCGAGGCATTCCGCGTGGCCCGCGCCCCTCTACGCGAGAAAATCCATTTGGCCTGACGGGGCGTGAGATGGATGTGCTGGCACTTTTAACCAAGGGGTTGAGCAATGCCGACATTGCCCAACGTTTAACGATTTCGCCACGTACTGTAGAGCATCACGTTTCGGCCGTTTTGGGTAAGCTAGCTGTTGAATCACGCACCGAGGCAGTTGCTGTTGTTCACCAACACAAACTCTTTTCGGCCAAATAATATTGTTTTCCCCATCTTTTCCCCGCTGAAACGGCCGTAATTCCCAATTTAGGTACCCCATTTGTCCAAAATAGGTAATCGCGCCGATGTGGTATCTCTGGCCATCATTTAAGATTGAGCCATCAGCTGATAGCTAGAAAAATCATACACAAAAGGAGATTAAACTGATGCCTAGATACCTCGTTGAACGTACATTTTCTGACGGACTTGCTTTACCCGCCAATGCTGAAGGTGCCCAGGTTTGCCAAACTTTGATTGGCAACAATGCCACAAACGGCGTTACCTGGATTCACTCTTATGTTACCGGTGACAAGCAAAAAACTTTTTGCATTTACGATGGCCCGTCGCCAGAAGCTGTTCGCAGTGCAGCCAATCGCAGCGACCTGCCAGTAGACCGCATCACAGAAGTTCGGGTGCTGGATCCCTACTTTTATTTGTAAGGTAAACAGTCATATTCCTAGATGATTTTGGAGGTTATTATGAAAGGCAAAAAATTGATACTAGTTGGCGTTGTGGTAACCCTTTTACTGTTGACGGCGCAGTTGGTTTTGGCAGACGGCCGTGGCCATAGTGGCCATAATCCAATCCAACGATTACGTGCGGTTACGGCCCGATTCCGCAGCATCCCTGCAGCACAAGCGGCAGGTTACGATCTTGTTCCCGGTTTGGATCACTGCTTTGATAATCCTGGCGTTGGGGGAATGGGCTACCATTACATCAATCTTGATATTCTGGATTTGAACGTGGATCCGCTGCGCCCAGAAGCGATGGTTTACTCGACTGGTCAAAACGGGCGTCTGCAACTAGGGGCTGTTGAATATGTGGTGCCAGCCGCAGCCTGGGACGCCGCCGGACACAGTGAACCACCCCAACTCTTTGGCCATCACTTCCACTTCAATGAGAGCCTGGGCGTGTATGCTCTCCACGCCTGGATTTGGAAACATAACCCGGCAGGCATGTTTGAAGATTGGAATCCCAACGTTACTTGCCCCTAGCCCCTAAGTTGATTTGAAATCTGGCAAACAAAATTCACGCACCATGTGAATTAGCTCCCCCGGTTGAGGAAAGTCAATCGGGGGTCGTTCCACGTCGTTGGCGACCTTACCGACACCGACATCGTCATGAATCAAACCTTCTGGATTGGCGTCTACCCCCACCATGATTGAGTATATGTTGGATGCCTTTGCCAGCTTTATTTCAAAATATTGATTTTATTGGCCATCAGCATCTGTGCATCACGCATAATTTCGTATCAGCACCTCAGCGATTTTTCCCCGCCCATTTGCTTTTGAGTTTACGGCTCTATTCGCGTGGACAATGCTGACTGAATAGTCAGCATACAGTTCCTTAATGAAGTCTGTCGCTGAATTAGATAGCAAAAATTTCACGCCCCTTTCGTCAAGCCGATCGCACACAGATTTCAAACGCGCCTGTTCGTCTCTACCAAATCCACCTTTGGTGTAACCAGTAAAATTGGCGCTGTTCGAGACAGGATCATATGGGGGATCAAAGTAGACAAATGAGCCTTTGCGTATGTTTGCTAAAGCTTTCTCATAGTCGGTGTTGAGAATCCTGATATCGTTGTGAGCAAGATAGTTGCTTACAGCTCTTATGGTAATCTCATTCACAATATTTGGATTCTTGTACCGTCCGAAAGGCGAATTAAATTCGCCAGCACTATTAACACGAAACAGCCCGTTGTAACAAGTCTTATTCAAATATATGATTCGAGATGCTCGCTGAATGTTGTTTAACTTGCGATAAAGCGCTTTATCTCTGTCTAAGCCTCGAATTTCATAGAAGTATGCTTCTTCGTTTTTATGCTCTTTCAACTCTTGGATAAGTTTATCTGGTGCTTTTTTTATAACTTCATAGAGATTTACAAGCTCTTCATTGCTATCGTTTATGACAGCTTTTTTGGGCTGCAAATGGAATAGCACGGCTCCTCCACCCACAAAGGGCTCGTAGTATCGTGAGAATTGCTGGGGGATATATCTTTTGATTTCGGCCAGGAGCTGGCGTTTCCCTCCTACCCATTTTACAAATGGCCTGACCAACTCATTGCGTCGCTTACGTCTACTCATCGTTCTGATTAAACTTTACTTAGGCATCATCGTCTTCGCCGAAATTACTGAGTTCTTCGGCCAGTTTTAGCAAGCGGGCTTGCACAGCGTGGTGAACGGTGCCTTCGGAATAGCTGCCATCTTTTTGGCGCTGTCCGGCAGGTAGATTCATGAGCAGTTCAATGCCTTCATCCAGCGTTTCGACTGGCCAGATGTGGAAGTTACCTGAGGAAACGGCCGTTACCACCGCTTCATGCAGCATCAAATTCTCAATATTACTGGCGGGAATCAGCACCCCCTGATCCCCCGTAAGCCCCCGTGCCTGGCACAGGCGGAACCAGCCCTCAATTTTTTCATTCACGCCACCAATGGGCTGAATTTCACCCCGCTGGTTAACAGAACCCGTGACTGCCAGCGACTGCTTGATTGGAATATCGCTGAGGCTGGAGAGCAGCGCATATAGTTCAGTGGAGGAGGCGCTGTCGCCGTCCACGCCGCCGTAATTTTGCTCAAACGTCAGGCTGGCGGTGAGCGACAGCGGCTGGTTTTGGGCGTAGGTACCGCCCAGGTAGCCATTCAGCGTCAGCACGCCCTTCTCGTGAATGGGGCCAGACATCTCCGTTTCCCGCTCGATGTGGATGATGCCATCGTCACCCATGAAGGTGCGGGCAGTGATGCGGCCAGGAATGCCGAAGGAATAGTCGCCCGTGTCTAGCACGGAGAGACCGTTGACCTGCCCCACCACGCCGCCTTCGGTGGCGATGAAGATGGTTCCATCAAGGAACCGCTCGAACATGATTTCCTCGAGCTGATTAGCGCGTTTGGTGCGCTCTGCCAGTGCCTCTTGCACATCCTGGCCGGTTACGTGAGGTCGGTCATTGGCCCCTGCCCAATAGCTCGCTTCCCTCACCAAATCTGCCACCATGCCAAACACAGTGCTCAACTTGCGCTTGTCTTCGGCTATGCGGGAGCCAAATTCGACTACTTTAGCAACGGCCGTTGGCTCAAAGTGAAGCAGCTTTTCCTGGTGGCAGCGGTTGGCAATAAAATTAGCATATGCCTGCTCGGCAGCTTCATCACGCGGCATCGTCGAATCAAAATCGGCCCGCACCTTAAACAAGGTGCGGAAATCCTCATCCTGCTCAAACAGCAAGTAATATAGCCCCACGCTGCCCGTCATGATGATTTTCACCTGCAGCGGAATGGGCTCCGGGTCGAGCGTTTTGGCCAAAACCTGGCCGCCACCCATCATGGCGGCAGGCTGAACAGAGATTTCTTCTGCTTTGATGGCCCGTTTTAAGGCTTCCCAGGCAGCAGGATGCTTAAATAAGTCGTGGGCATTGAGGATGAGATAGCCACCATTGGCCCAGTGCAAGCTGCCACATTTTATGTTGGTGAAATGGGTCGTGAGCAGCCCGTTACGCATTTCATACTCCAGCCGTCCAAAGAGATTATTGTAGGTAGGATTATCTTCCACAATGACAGGTGCGCCTTGCGTGTCGCCATTGTTCACCAAAACATTGACCTCGTACCTGCTCAAATCTATCTGCTCCGGGCTGTCTACCGGCGATGTAAAATCATCAATCTGGTTAAGGACGTCTGCCTGCACTTCCTTCAGGTAAAGCTGCATCTCTTCGTCGGCGATGTCGTCAGTTTGCAAATCATCAAAGTGGTGTTGTACGGCCGTTTGCGCCACGTCTCGGTCAATCTGCTTCATCTTTTGCCGTGCTTCCAGCTCTAGCTGATGAATTTGGTAAGCCGCTTCCTCCAACTCCGCCGAGAGCTTCTGGGCTTCCTGCTCCATCGCCTGCCGCGTTTCGATGGGCAACTGCTGCACCTGCTCCGGGCTCATCTGCTGCCCATCCTGAATGGGCACAATGGCAAAGCCGGAGGCTGTTTGCATCAGGCCAAAGTTACTGGCAGCCGCTTTTTGCTGAATTGTTTGCAACGTCGCGCCACGCTGCTGCTCAAACTCTGTTTTCATGCGGTTGATGGTCTCACGGTAAGATTCGGTATCAAACGCCTGGGGCAAATCCTGCCGCAAATCGGCAATGAGGCGAGACATGCGTGCCTTGAATTTAGTGCCTTGTCCGGCAGGCAGCTCAATGGCGCGAGGCTGGTGCGGCACGGCAAAATTATGCACATAAATCCAGTCGTTTGGCACAGGCGCCGTGCGAGTTTGCTGCTGCAAATAATGCTCAATGGCGGTGGCCCGCCCCGTACCGTGTGCACCCAGCGCGTAAATGTTGTAGCCGTGGCTACCAATGCCAATACCAAAGGCAATGGACCGTGTGCCACGCGGTTGCCCAATAATGTGGGTGTCAGTTTCTAGTTCGGCCGTGCTGGTGAAGGTAAATGTGTCTGCTGGGCAGGTTAGGCGTAACTGTTCAGGGGTGAGGGGGGAAACGGCCGTATCAGTCTTCTTGGGCATCAAACTCTCCGCTGGGTCAAAAATAAGGTGGCTGCATTATAGTGTAAAGCAGGGGAAGTTGTCGAAGGGCTGTTGTCATCAACTAAAGTGCCAGGCACGGACTGCATAGTCGTTATTTTGCACTATTGTCCCGCCCCGTGCCTGGCGCTAAAAAACAAATCAAGCCATCAGGGTGGGCGCGGCCAAATCATAAACCGCCTGAGCATATTCAAGCAGCTTCGTCTCGGCATCTGGCTCTGGCTGGTTAACCAAATTACTGTAAGGCAATTTGGTTCCTTGCCAACCATCGGTGTGCCACACGGCCCCATGCGGCAGCGGCTTACCCAACAACGCGTCTGCCTCAAACGGCCAGGGGTTGGAGTAAAAGTAGGGGTCGCCACCAGGGTAAAAGCCCAAATTGAGCTGCGCGGGAAATTCCTGCATCTTGCCATGCTCTTCGGCACGCTCCACCCGGCTGCCAAACCAATCAAAAGCAATGTCGAAGCCGTGCGGCCACACCTGCACCGGGCTAACCACGCCCTCTAATTTGGCGCGATGCTTCTCAAAGGTGCGGGCAACGTTGCTGAGTACGCCAAAAAAGCGCACTGCCTGTGCTGCGTCGTATTCACGCGGTTCGTCGCTTTCAAATTTTTCGCGGGCAAAGTCGCCAGTAATGCCGTGTTGGGCAACGGCCGTTATCACCCATTCTCCCATCTCTGTCCCCGTCATCCCATCTTGCAGGCTCATAGATTGTGTTTGGCCGCTACTCGTTTCCAGCACAAGCTGATGCTGATGAAAATCCAATCGCAAAGCAAGTACGCCACCGTTAGGCAAAGGAATGTTGTCACTCGTCAGCCCATCGGGGCGGGGTTTCAAGCTAATATGCCACCATTTGGGATGGGCAATGCCGTGGGCGCGTGGCACAACACCCAGCGCGTGACTGTAAAGATGGAGCGTTTGCCGTGTAGGTTCAAAATCGGTTAATGGCTCAAAAAAAGACATAGGGAAACTCCTAATCGGAAGGAAAATTTAATAAGCATGGATGGGCAAATTGCCTGTTTGGATTTCCTTCTGAGACGTGGCAGCATCCCGCTATCTTACAGCCTAATCCTCTGGGAGCTTCATGGTTGCTACTAATTCGGGCTCGCGCTCTTGCAATAAATTTCCGGCCAAACGACAGCCCCCGTATAGCAAAGCGGCTCCAAAAACCAGGCTAAAGATTGCCGCTACGCCACCCAGCCAGGGCAAATTAAAGTAAAAGGCTAACCCCAACAGCGCACCAGCGGGTAAATTGACTACGGCAATGCCCATTGGAATGATGGTGACGGAGGCGCAGCCGGTTTTGAAGTTGCCACCAGATTGAAATGCCCCTCGTGTGCTTTTGGCTTCTAGATTTACGGGAATGGGGAAGAGGACGGAGGAAACGGCCGTTACCGCCATTGCCGCCAAACACATTCCCAAACCGATAGGAATGACGACGCCAGAAATCCAGCCACCGATAAAAATAGCGATCAAACCGGTTACAACCAAGTATGGTGTGCCGCTCAGAAAGAAGAAGACAATCCCCTTGGCCAAAAAGAGCCGCCAGCGTGGATGAGGCGTTAGCAGCAGTGATGGCAAGCCTCGCCCCTCCCAGGCCAGCATATTTTGCGAGTTGACCCAGGTTAAAAAGAGAGCATAAACCGGCATGGTAAGAGCAAACCAGCTAGGAATCGCTGAAAGCCCACCCGATACATTACCACCAGAAAAAAGGAACGGTGCCAACATAAAAAATGGCACTAACGCTCCTTGCAGCAAGCCCACGCGCCGCTGCGGTACGCGCCACACCGAGCGCAACTCTTTGCCCACCAAAACAGCCAAATCATGGGGCAGAAAATCCAAAACAGAGCCGCGATTCGTTGTTTTTCGCACGGCTGGCTTTTCTTTCTCTTCTTTGGGCCGTCCGCCAATGATGAAGCCACCGCCCGTAGCCAACCGATTCAGCAATTGAGACCAGACCCAGGTGAGCCCAGCCAGCAAAACGGCCGAATAGAGCAACCAGAGTACGGCCGTTCCCCAAGAGCCAGCCAACGCTTGCTCCACCGCCCGCGCGGGCGCACCAGTGGGAAACCATTGCAAAATGTTTAGCGGCTGAAAATTGGCAAACGATTCGGCAAACGCCTCCTCTTGTCCCGGCGAAAGCGAATTCATTAACCGCTCCATGCCGCTCTGAAACGCCAAATTGATGAAGTAGCAGGAGCTACCTAACAGAGAAAAGAAAATGATGGCAATGTCCCGAAAGCGGCGGCTTTGCAATATGCCCCCAATTGCCACCGAGATGAATTGTCCAATGATCACCATATGCCCGTAGCACAGCAAAATTGCCAAAATGACCACTGGAAAGGCAACAGTGAAGCCAAAGCCAATGAACGCCGCCACAAATAGCGGCAGCATCAGGTAGGTGGGATAGTCAAACAAGGTGCCCAATAGCGTGCTCAAAATCAGGTCACGCCGAGAGATGGGAAAGATGAGCAACCGAGTAATGTCCGCGCTTTCGTTGATGGAGGTAGCAACAATGGGGAAGCCAAGCCACAGCAGCCAGAGCGCTACCATGATGCCGCCAAACAACGCGGTGGGCCATTGCCCTTCTAAGTTGCTGTAACCAATGGCTGAACCAACGGCCGCTGCAATAATCATGGGGCCAAATATCAGGATGACCAAAATTGCGCCAATGATGCGCCCCCGTTCACGCGAAAATTGGCGCACCGTCAGCTTGCCCCGGATTCGGAACAGCGTACCTACCTGCGAGCGGACGGGATTGGGTTCGCCTAGCGCAGCCATGACAACCTGCCTTCTGCGTCCAAATCGCTGGAGGCACCCACTGCGCGCAGGAATATTTCTTCCAGCGTGGTTTCGTCACCAGTTTCTGCCTGATGACGTAGCTCTTCCATGCTGCCCTGGGCTACCAGACGGCCGTCATCAATCACAGCCACCCGCGTACACAAACGCTCTACCACTTCCAAAATGTGCGACGAGAAGAAGATAGTGGTGCCGTGCTCACGCAGCCGCCCCAGCACATCCCGAATAATTCGGCCAGAAATCGCGTCAATCCCCTCGAATGGTTCATCCAAAAAGAGGACGCGCGGCGCATGAATAATCGCCGCTGCCAACGCCGTCTTTTTCCGCATTCCGTGTGAGTAATCCACAATGAGCTTGTCAGCGTCGTCGGTGAGAGTAAGCAGATCTAGCAGCTCGTCGGTGCGCTGCGCCACTTCTGCCTTTGGCACGCCATACATCGTGCCAGAAAAGCGGATATATTCCCGTCCCGTCAGTCGTTGGTAAAGCTGCATTCCTTCTGGCAAAACGCCAATGCGCGCTTTGGCCGCGAGCGGCTCTTCCCACATATCAATGTCATCAATGAGCGCGGTGCCTTCGGTAGGACGCAGTAACCCCACTAGCATGTTGATGGTGGTGCTTTTGCCCGCCCCATTTGGCCCCAAAAAGCCAAAAAATTCCCCGCTATTAACTGTAAGATCAAGATTGTCTACCGCTACTTTTTTATCAAAATGGCGGGTCAGCCCCCGCGTTTCAATGGCCCAACTATTCATATTTTTCTTCCTTCTGGGGAACGACCTCCCGCAAATTTATTCCCTGCGGCAGGATGAAATCGTGCCGATCATATCATATTTTATAAAAGCATTACGGTAAAATGTAGGATTTGGTTACCAAAATTTGTAGGGGCGCACACGGGGGTACGCCCCAAATGGGCAGACACGGGGGTCTGCCCCTACCGCAAAAAGTGTGGGGTTTAACGGTTGAGGGTGATAATTTGCCGCTCCAAAGCAACAGTAACAGCCGCTGTCCTATCATCTACTCCTAGCTTGTTGAAGATGTGAATGAGGTGGGTCTTCACGGTGGCGGTGCTGATGTGCAGTTCTTTGCCAATTTCTCGGTTGCTGGCACCTTTAGCAACCAATTGCAATACTTCAATTTCGCGGGCACTCAGGTTTTCTTCGGCGGGGGCGCGCATGCGGGTCATGAGGCGAGCCGCCACGGCGGGAGCCAGCACAGATTCGCCATTGGCGGCGGCGCGAATGGCGCGGTACAGCTCTTCGCGTGGGGTGTCTTTGAGCAGGTAACCAGTGGCGCCTGCTTCGATTGCGCGCAAAATGTCAGCATCGCTATCGTAGGTGGTGAGGACAAGAATGTTGGCAGACGGCCGTTTCCCTTTAATCTCCCCAATCGCCGTCACTCCATCCATCCCCGGCATCCGCAAATCCATCAAAATCACGTCTGGCGTGTGTTCGGCATCCAGTCGCACCGCTTCTGAGCCATCGGTTGCCGTAGCAACGACATCAAAATCAGGCTGCCCCGCCAGCATTCCCGCCAACCCTTCACGAACAACCGGGTGATCGTCTACCAGAATAAGTTTGATTGTTTCCATTTTTGTTCCTGTGGTTACAAATTGTAATTGGGTAGGGGCAGACCCCCGTGTCTGCCCAACAACAGGGCGCACACGGGGGTGCGCCCCTGCTATGTTTCTACGTGATTGGTATTGAAACGACCAGCGTCGTGCCGCCGTCTGGGTCGCTTTCCAGCAGCAATTCCCCGCCAAACTGGGCAGCGCGTTCACGCATGGCTTGCAGGCCAAAGCCACCACCAAATGGAGAGGGCTTGGTTCCATTCATCCCGACGCCGTCATCTTGCACATCTAGCAGCACCAAATCATCCATGTATGACAGTGTAACGCTGACGTTGCGGGCTTGGGCATGTTTGTGAATGTTGGCCAACGCTTCCTGCGTAGCGCGTAGCAAGGTAACGTCCACGTCCGGGTGCAGCGGCAGCGGCATACCGGTGGTTTGCATGGTGGCGGCAATGCTGTGGCGTTGGCTCCACCGCTGTACCGTGCGCTCGATGGCCGCAGGCAAGGTATGATTTTCTAGCGATTCCGGGCGCAGATCGGCGACAACGCGCCGGGCTTGCTGCAAATTGTGGCGGGCAGCTTCTTTGGCCTGCTGAATTTGGCGGGCAGCGTCGCTGTTGGTTTCTGCCAGGGTCTGTTCGGCCGTTTCCAGATTCATAATGATGCTAATAAAGCCTTGCGCCAGCGTGTCGTGAATTTCGTGCGCCAGCCGCTGCCGCTCGGCCAATACTCCAGCACGACGCTCGGATTGTGCCAATTCATGTCGTGTTGCCTGCAATTCTTCGGCTAACTGTTTGCGATCCTGGCTTTGGCGCATGATGGCATTTAGCCACACACCCATGCCAATGCCAATGCCTGTGGGAATGGTATAAAACAGCATCAGAGTCCAGGAGAATGGCTGCCCATCCAAAACCGTTTGCAACAGGACAATAAGTATTGCCACCACAATTGAAAAAATCGCTGCAAAGAGCATAGGCAGCGTAAAGAACAGTTGGCTAAACACCCCTGCTAAGCCAAAATAAAATGCCGCATCTATCCGAACCAGGGCTATCCAAAATAGAACCTGCCCGACGGTATATGGTATAGTTAATCGTAAGTCTTCGCGGAAGTTTAGTTGGCGGCCAAAGCGCCACATCGCCCCCAAATGCCAGCCAATCACACCAATCGTCAGGACGGCAACCAGAGGAAGTTCCTCTGTACGGCCGTTCTCAAGATAGTAAATGAGAAAACTCGCCACAAAGGACAGAACAAAAACTGTAGACCACAGCCAAACCGAACGTATCCAAAGTTCCCGATCACTCATGGGCTGTGTACGGTTGGCAGGTACCGGTTGTTGACTCATTGTGACTGCGCTCCTGTTGGAATGCTGACCATGAGCGTGGTTCCCTCGGCCGGATCAGATTCAATAACCAACTCGCCATCCAGCTCATCAACGCGTTCACGCATAGCTACTAAGCCGAATCCGCCGGATACGGCCGTTTCCGACTTTCCATTCCCTCCCATAAAGCCCTGTCCATTATCTTGCACATCCAAAATGACCACATCCCCTAGATAAGAGAGTGTTACCTGCGTCTCGCTAGCCTGGGCATGTTTGCGAATATTGGCTAACGCTTCTTGCGCGGCTCGCAGCAGCGTCACTTCCACCTCTGGGTGAAGCGGCTGCACTTGCCCCGTCATCTTGAAGGTAGCCGGAATACCGCTGTGCTGCTCCCATCGCTGTACAACCCGCTCAATGGCCTGGAACAGAGGCGCACTTTCCAAAACTTCGGGGCGCAGGTCTTCCACCACATGGCGGGCTTGCGTCAGGTTGTCTCTGGCGGTGCTTTTGGCCTGGGTGATGTGGCGGGTGAGCGTGGTGGGGTCATCGGGTAGGGCTTGCTCGGCCGCCTCCAGGTGCATCACAATGCTGGTAAAGCCCTGCGCCAGCGTATCATGGATTTCTCGCGCCATTCGCTGCCGCTCACGGAGAACGGCCGTTTCCTTTGCTTGGGCTACCAATCGCAAATTGTCCAAAACGAGGGCTACCTGGGCAGCAATAGTGGCAAAATCCTGCTCGCTGCTGCGCGAGAAGCCGCCGCTGGCTGGGGAGGTAACAGTGAGCAAGCCAACCCAGCTTCCGGTAGGCGTTACCAGCGGAATGAGCAGGGCAGAGCGCGCACCCAACACTTCCCAGTTTTGCTTTTCGGCGTCTGGCAGCTCAATTGCCTTGATTTGCAGGCTGCTTTCTGGCGACAGGCGGCGCAGCGACTGGGTAATGTCGGCACTCATTTGCAGGCCGGGCTGCCAGCTTTCATCTTGTTTGGCAGTCCAGGCGGCGAGGAGGGAAACGGCCGTTGGCCGACCACCCTCCCCCTGCAACAAAATTTCCCACAGGCCAATCTGGCTCACGTTCGCTGTTGCTAAATGCGTGCCAATGGCCACAATAATGGCCTGGGGCGTGGGGGCGTGGGCGATGGCCTGGCTCGTGAAGTAAAGACGCTGCTGCCCGGCCAGCACTTTCTGACTGCGCCGTGCGCCAATCCAGCCAGCCAACATGGGCACTGGCAAAAAGGTGAGAAGCGTGAAATCAAAAAGTAACTGTAATGGAACACCTGCAAAAAGTGCCACCTGAAAGGCGGTGACAATCCCACTAACGACGCCAATGAGCAGCCCATACCAAGAAACGGCCGTTCCTTGCCGCTTGCATACCCAAAAAGCCACCATAATCGTGATAAAAAAATGAGTCACCGGGGAAGCGTAGGTGCCGATAACCTCGGCTCCGCGACTTACGGCGACGGCCGTTTCTCCAGGGGATTGCAGATCTACCGAAACAACAGAGGCGTAGATGGAAATAATGGTACCAATAACCAGGATGTTAATGAAAGCGACAGAGATGCCGGGGAAAACAACCCAGGGCCATTTCACGTCGCGCAGTTCAGCCAGCCACGCTTTTAGGCGGTGATTGAGGGGGGATGTTGGGGTGGCAACGGCCGTTTTCTCGGTCATGATGTGCATCATTATAACCTAACTTTTCACCCTCCCCCTCAGAGGAAAGGTTTTTCAAAAGTTTGATTCACAACCTAATGGGACGCGGATAAACGCGGACGGGCGCCAATGATTAGTAATTTTCCGTGTTACCCACGCTCGTCCGTATCCTAAAAAGGAGAGAAGGCTTGCTTACTCCCAGCGGAAAGTCCGCACAGACAGCACACCTGCTACCAGCGTCATACCTACAATCACAGCAATGGCCGTCATGTTCCATGTGTTGCTGTACCAAACATCCTTGAGCAAATCAACCACGTGGGTTAGCGGCAAGAAGTTGCCAAATTTCACCAGATTATCGGGCAAAATCTCACGCGGCAGGCCAGCCCCAGATAGGAACAACATGGGGTAAAGCAGTGCCATACCAACGGCCGTTGCCGTATTGGCATTGGGCAAAACGCTGGCCAGTAAAAAACCAACCGCCAAAAAGCCAACATTGCCTAACAAGAATGCCAAAACAACGGCTGGAATGTTCGCGGGCAAAACCATGTCGTACACCAGCACGCCTGCGGTGATTAAAACGGCCGAACCAATGACAGAAATGATGGTGTGAACAATGACGCGCGCCCCTAGCAGCGTTTGCGGGCGCAGCGGTGTGGCCCGGTAGCGGCGCAGGACGCCCAGTTCGCGGTAAGTGGCCAAGCCAATGGGCAGGCTCATCATGCCAGTGGTGGCAATCACCATCGCAATGTAGCCCGGCACTGAGTTGTCCACATTGCCTCGACCGCCCAAAAATTCAGACGGCTCGTTACCGTAAATACTGCCAAACAAAAACAAAATCAAAACCGGAAAAACCAGCGTAAAAAAGGTTGCAACTGGCTCACGCAAAGCCAGCTTAAATTCAACCCAGGTCATTTTTCGTAAAGCGTTCATTAGATTTCCTCGTTAATAGTGGCTGGTGGTTAGTGGCTAGTAAATTGCAGAAGCAACTAGCCACTATCTCAATTTCTTATGCTGCGGCCTGTGAGAGCCAAAAACACATCTTCCAAATCGGCCTGCTCCACGCGCAGGTCGGTGGGGGTGACATTGTGCTGCGCCAAAGCGGTGGCTACGTGCGCTAGCAAAGCACCGTTGCCCTGCACAATCACTTGCTTGCCCCGCTGCTCAACATCGGTCACACCAGAAACGGTATGTAGTTGTTGCGGATCGTACCCGTTGTAATTGGTGAAGCGAACGCGCGTTTCTGCCTGCAAATTTTGAATTAATTTGCCTGGCGTATCCAGGGCAACTACATTTCCCTGATCGATGATGGCGATACGGTCAGCCAATTCTTCGGCTTCGTCCATGAAGTGCGTTAACAGCACCACGGTTTTACCCTGATCGCGGATGGCGCGGACGGCATCCCAGGTGGCATGGCGTGCCTGCGGGTCTAATCCGGTCGTTAATTCATCCAGGAAGACTAGCTCTGGGTCATTGAGCAATGCCAGCGCGATGAAAAGCCGCTGCTTTTGCCCACCAGACAAGTTTTTGAAGTTAGTGGTGCGTTTTTCTGTCAATCCCCAATCTGCCAAAAGTTTCTCCCAAGAGACGATTTTATCGTAAAAAGAGCTGTACAAATTAAGTGCTTCCCACACTTTGAGTCGCTCCGGCAAGGCGGCTTGCTGAAGCTGGATACCTATGCGCTGGCGTAGTTCATGCTCTCGCTTTTGCGGGTCTAAACCGAGTACGCGGATGCTGCCACCGTCTGGCTGGCGCAACCCCATAATTGATTCAACGGTGGTGCTTTTGCCTGCGCCGTTCGGCCCAACAATGCAAAAGATTTCACCTTTCTGCACGTTGAACGAGATATTGTCTACGGCAACGGTGCTGCCGTACGCTTTGCGTAATTTTTTTACCTCAATGACGTTCATTTGAAACCTCGATGTAACAGAGAAGTGCAACTTTTTGAAAAAGTTGCACTTCTGATTTTTTAAGAGCGGTTGCCCAGGTACATACCGATGCCAGCGAAGATGAGGCCTACGGGCCAAACCATACCCCAAGTGATGGCTTCAAAGAGGAAGGTGGCAGCGGCGAAAAGAATGGCTATGCTGGCAATAATGGCTCCGGTGCTGGCTGCGGTGAGACGGCCGTTTGCCTGATAGTCGTTGTAAATGTGTCGCCCAAAACCAGCCAGGGGGATAGCCATGAAAAGCACCCACCAATTGGCAAAACCAAAGCCAGTTACGTTGCTAAAGATTAGAACCACACCGACAACGATGAAAATGGCGGCCATAATGGTGTTGTTGCTTTGTTCTACATACTGTTTTTCTTCACGCTTCAATTGATCGTTCACAATTCACTCCTTATCTATTTGGGCAAAGTGGGGTATTTCTTTGGTGATTTCAATGCTTCCCACATTTGCATATCTGTTTGCCGAATGTGACCTAATCTTAAAGGATAAGCAGGTGAAAGTAACCAATCGGAGGATTGAATTATGCGTTGCGTTCGGTGGATTGTGGAGTCAGTGGGATGGATACGGCCGTATCAACCGATCGGTTGATAGAGGGGAGCGGTTATCAGTAAACAGTTGTCAGTAATCAGTATAATTTATTAGGACACTGAATACCGATGACTGGAACTAGTAATTCTCTTCGTCTAACGCTTCGTGTTCGTCGCGCAGGCGGAGGTAGCTGTTGTAACGGTTGGGATGGATACGGCCGTCTGCCACCGCCGCCAGCACCTCACAGCCAGGTTCGTGGCGGTGGCTGCAGTCGCTAAATTGGCAGTCAGAAACCAGCGGGGCAATCTCACGAAAGTACGCATCTAGTTCCGTAGGCTCCAAATCAAACAGTGCCAAGCCGCGAATACCAGGTGTGTCCGCCACGTAACCACCGTCGTCCAGCGGAAATAGTTCGGCAAAGCGCGTCGTGTGCATCCCCTTGCCTGTGGCCCCACTCACCGCACTTACCTTTAGCCCCAATCCCGGCTGGACGGCATTGAGCAAGCTCGATTTGCCCACGCCCGACGATCCGGCCAGCACCGAAATCTTATCGTGCAGCAGTTCCTTGAGTTCGGCGATGCCCTCGCCCGTTTTGACGCTGCTGTGCAAGACAGGATAGCCAATGTCGGCATACCGCTGGAATTGCGCCGCCACCTTCCCCTTTTTGTCCAGATCAATCTTGTTGAGGCAGATGATGGTCGGCAGATTGTTCATCTCTGCCACCACCAGGAAGCGATCCAGCTTACGCAGGTTGGAGGTGGGATTCTTCACGGCAAAGACAAAAATCACCTGGTCCAGATTGGCAACCAGCACCTGCTCCTGGTCAGCAGACATTTTGCGGGTGGGGGCGGCCGTGGGACGGCTGCGCGACAGCACCGACTTGCGTTTGGCGACGGCTTCCACCGTACCCGTGCCGTCGGGGTTCAGCGAAATCGTGACCCAATCCCCAGCGGCCACGAGGGTGCTGCTTTGCCATTCCTGCTTGAGTCGGCCAGCAATCTGAGCTACAACTGGCTCATGCCCGTCAATTTCTACGGTATAAAACCCGCTAATGGCTTTGATGACCCGACCTTCCAATTTTTCTGCCATGTGGCGATTATACAGGGGATTGGAGACTGGAGATTAGCAATTACCCAATCTCCAGTCTCCAATTTCCTTTTCACAGCGCAATCAAAACCAGGGCAACGAGGGCAATACCGACGCCAAACCATTGGCGCGTGCCGAGCTTTTCTTTAAGCACGAGCCGAGCCAGCAAAACGGTTGAGGCTGGATAAAGTGAGGACAAAACGGCCGCAATATCCAGCCGTCCTGATTGCGTTGCCAACGTAAAAAGATAGTTGCCGCCGCTGTCCAAAATGCCAGAGAGTGCCACAATGGGCAGCACGGCGCGGGAGGGCAGTTGCCATTGCGCCGCCTGCCACTGCCGACTCAGCAAAAAGATGAGCAGCAACGGCACAGAAGCGACACGAGCGGCCGTTAGCGGCCAAAAGACGACGCCGAGGCTAATCTGGTCAATGAAAACAAAAAAGAGAGAGAAGCCAAACCCAGCCAGCAGCGCCAAGCCAAGTTCGTCGCGGCGGATACCTTCGGCTTGCCCACCTCCAGAGAGCAGCCAAACGGCCGTTACCGCCAGCCCAAATCCCACCAACACCAACATCGGCGGGATGCCATCGGTGACAATGCCTACAACCACGGGAATAGATGCAGAGAGAACGGCCGTTGTGGGTGCCACCACCCCCATCCGCCCACGCGCCAACCCGGCGTACAGAGCCAAAATGCCAATCACGCCAGCCAATCCGGCAAATGCACCAAACAGCATGTCTCGCGCTGAGGGCAGCGGCTCTTCCAGCAGCAGCGCCAGCGTCAGCAAGCAAACCAACCCCACCGCCTGCGACAGCAGCACGACAGCGTACACATTGCCTCGCTTGGCGGCAAACCCGCCGCTAAAATCACCAGCCCCCCAAACGGCCGCAGATGCCAAGCCATAGGCCACGGCTAGCAGTTCTGGATTGTTCAAAAACAGATTCATGGGCTGTTAACTGTCTCGCGCCAACAGCATGAGGGTGATGTCGTCAAATTGGGGGGCTTCACCAACAAAGTCGAGAACGGCCGTTACCACCTTGCTCTCAATAATCTCCACCGAACGGCCCAAATTGGCCTCCGTCACCGCCTGTAGCCGCGCCTCGCCAAAGAAATCGGCATCCTCATCTTCTGCTTCTGTGACCCCGTCCGTGTACATCAGAAGCAAATCCCCCGGCTCCATCTGGATGGAACCTTGGGTCCAGGCTGGCTCCTCTAAAATGCCAATGGGGATAGCCGTGCGGGTTAGCGGCTGCATCCCGCCGCCGTTGCCGGAATACAAATAGGGCGGATTATGCCCGGCGTTGCAATAGGTCAACACGCCGCTGGCAGGGTCCAAAATGGCGTAAAAAACAGTCACGAACAGATCGCTGCTGCTGTCTGTGAGGACCCGCCGGTTGGCCGCGCACAGCGCCTGCTCTGGCTCCGTGTCAAAATCGGGGGCAAAGGTGCGAATGAGCGTGCGGCTGAGCGCCATGTACAGGGCAGAGCCCATCCCTTTGTCCGCCACATCGGCAATGACCAGACCGATACGGCCGTTCGGCAACCAAATAAAATCATAAAAATCCCCAGACATCTCCCGCGCCGGTTCCAGCGTGACGGCTAGCTGCCAACCTGGTATCTCCGGGAGTTCTGGTGGCAAAAAAGTGGCCTGAACCTTACGAGCAACGCCCAACTCTTCTGAAACCTTCTCGTACTCGGCCATCATGGCATTCACTTCCGCCTGGTACGCCTGCTCGTAAATTTCCTTCTCGTACGCCTCGGCTTGTGCAGCCAGGGCTGCATCCAGCTGCGCCACCTGTTGCAAATTTGCCCCGATTTGTGCCGCGAGGGAACGGCCGTTTGCCAGCCAATCGCGCACACCTAAACCAGCGGCCCGCATCAGGTAAATGCCTCCGATGTTTTCTTCGTTCTCCCCCTGAATCGGTATGACGAGCGCCTCGCTACCAAAACCCAGCCTGGCCTCAGGCAACCCAGCCACAATTTTAGGCGTCTCCAATTCTGCCAGAAGCTCAACCCAACGCTCATTCGCCAGCGGAATCCAACCGTCGCCCTGGGCAAAAAGCACGGCGTCTGGCAACAGTCGGATTTCTACCCAGCCATTGGGGAAAAGTTGGGGAACGTGGCGGCTTAACAGCGCGGGGAGGTCGCCGTTTTCCAGTGGTTCACGCAGTAGCTCCAGCGCTAGCTTCTCCAACTGCTTTCGCTCCGTAGCTTGCTGTTGGGTATGCAGCGTCCGTTTGCTGCACAAACGGATCAGCAGCAGCGCGCCCAGCCCGCCCAGCAGTGCCGACCCCAGCAGAAACCACCAGCCAACCGTGCGCTGACTGCTTCCCACCACCAACCAAGTGAGGGCAACGGCCGTTGGCAGCAGCACGCCAAACAGCAAAACCAGCCTTTTACTTCCTTGGGTTAACCATTTTTCAACCACAGTAGAATGATAGAGGAGATTTTGGGAGGGGCAACGGCCGTTTTTTGAGGGGGTGAACGGGCTTCCGGGTAAAACATGGTACAGCGATGATGCCCGGCCACAGCCCACCGAGAGACCCTTGCAGTAACAGTGGGAAGATTTATCCTCAATCGGAATTCTTATTTCTTACGCATATATTTCTCATGAGGCCGATACTGCGCATTTTGAACGGCAACAACAGCGTCAATTTCCTCACGGGTAATCATTACGTCATATCGCCGATGAGCGGGAACATCACCATTCGCATTCATTCCTGGCTTGATCACATCTGTTTTTTGCGCTATCAACTCGAACTTTTCTACTTGCCAGGCAAATTCAACATCTTCGCGCCGATGGGTAAATACGTCATCAATCCACGCCTGCATCCCGGCACGGGTTCTTACCTGCACTTCCCACCGCCACCGATTCATCTTTTGTCCCTCCTGAATGAGAATTGGCAAGCAATATCCATATTCCTGCTCCAGCCATTGTAGCCAACTAGGTTTTATCCACCTCGGTGGTCGGTACATGAACCAGAAACCGAGTAAGGGGCCACCCCATATGGTTATCCCCAGCAAAAGCGTAAAGGGAAATTCATCAGGATTATAACCTGATAATATAGGCAGCAAAGATAATCCGAGAAACCCAAGTCCGATGGGGAAGATCGCATATATCATTCTTGCGGACATAAGCCCTGGCAGAGTTTTAAGAATAAACCACGACTTTAATAATCCTAACCTAATTATTAGAAATAAACTTGCTGCTGCTAATCCTACGTATAATGCTGGTGACGCCACTAACCTATCCTTGAATTCTAATTGAAGGGTGCCAAATTCCTTGTCGGGAGCAATCCTGTATTCTGGAATATCCAATTAGAAGCAGGAGCTTCGATGAACCATCCTACAGCAACAGCAAAGCCAACAGGACCTGTACCAACAGCAGCTACTACCGCTGCCCCAGCAAGAAAGCCAACTCCGCCAGAAATACCCCTGCTCTGGCGAGGTCTTCGGCCAGCGAGAGACCTCACCCGGCTGCGGCGCGGCGGGACGCCGTGCCGCCCACTTCGCACGCTTGAATCCTCGAATTTTAACATAAGTTGGATAGAAAACGGCCGTTCCGCACAAAACCCTACACATTTCAAAACAGAGACACCAACTGTAGGGGCGCACCCCCGTGTGCGCCCAAAATGGGCAGACACGGGGGTCTGCCCCTACTGAAAAATCGCCAAAAATCAAAAAAGCTGGCAGGTTCCGCGACTTCTCATCGCCAACCTGCCAGCTCCACTGTTTACTGACCTACTGAATACTGCTTACTGACTACAGTCGCTTCTTAAACTCCGCCGTGAGCGCGGGCAGCACCTTGAACAGGTCGCCCACGATGCCGTACTGCGCCAGCTTGAAGATGGGCGCGTCGGCATCTTTGTTGATGGCCACGATGATCTTGGAGGTTCGCATACCGGCCTGGTGCTGGATCGCGCCGCTGATGCCGGACGCAATGTACAGATCAGGGCTAACAACCTTACCAGTTTGCCCAACCTGATGCTCGTAGGGAATCCAGCCAGCGTCTACGGCCGCACGCGAAGCACCCATCGCCGCGCCCAAGGTATCTGCCAATGCTTGCACTGGCTCAAACCCTTCCGGGCCACCCACGCCACGCCCACCAGAAACGATGATGCTGGCGTCGGTCAGGCTCACGGTGCCTTCTTTGCCTTCAAAGCTCACAACTTTGGTGGGGATGTCATCTTCGCTGACCACCGCATCCACCCACGTTGCCGAACCACTCTTGCCCGTAGACTCTGCCTGCGGGAAGGCACGGCTACGCAGCGTAATAACCTGCGTGCTGCTGGTGGCAAAGACATCGCTCATCAGCTTGCCTGCATACACGGGCCGCGTCACTTTGATCTTGTCACCATCTACGGCCACGTTCACGCCATCGGACACCAGCCCAACTTCCAAATCGGCGGCAACCCAGGCGGCCAAATCACGGCCCCGGCTGGTAGCGCTAGCCATAATTACGCCGGGACTGTGTTCCTGCGCCAATTTGGTAACAACTGGCCCCACCGCCTCCACGCGGAACTGCGCCAGCGTAGCGTCGTTTGCACCCAACACGGCATCTACGCCCAAATCAAAGGCAGCATCGGCTACGCCGGAGACGCCTTCGCCAAAGACCAGCCCAGTTAATTCCTGCCCCAGGCCATCGGCCACGGTGCGAGCGGCAGCAATGGCTTCGCGAGAGCCGGTAACAATATTGCCATCTTTATTTTCCAGAAATACCCACACGCCGCTCATATCACTTTCTCCTCAAACAGTTTGTCGGCCAGGACTTTGGCTTGCTCTTCAACAGAATCTGCTTCAATCATTTGTACGCTGCCTTCGCGCGGCGGGATGGCGTAAACATTGGACCAATCTACATTGCTATCACCGGCACCGCCGTCTAGTCCCAAATCAGCCGCAGACCAGGTGGGAATTTTGGCCCGGTTGGCCTTGCGGATACCCATGAGCGAGGGGTAACGTGGCTCGTTGATCTCTTTGACGGTGCTGATGACTACGGGCAGGTTGGTGGTAACGGTCTCTTTACCGTCGTCCAGCAGCCGCTCAACCGTGATTTTACCGTCGCCAATTTCTTTGATGGTGGAAACAAAGGTAAGCGGCGTCCAGCCCAGCTTGCGGGCAACCTGCACAGGGGTTTGCCCGGTATCGCCGTCAATGGCCTGACGGCCGAAAATAGCCACCTGCACATCGCCAGCTTTCTGGATGGCGGCGGCCAGGGTGCGCGCTGTCCCCAGGCTGTCTAACCCTTGTAGTGCCGGATCCGTAACGAGGATTGCCTCGGTGCAGCCCATTGCCAGGCTGGTTTTCAGGGCATCCTGACTTTCTTCGCTGCCCACAGTGAGGGCAATAACGTCGGTGGCACCGTGATTTTCTTTAAAGCGAACGCCTTCTTCTACAGCATACTCGTCCCACGGATTGAGGACGTTGGGCTTGCCACCCGGATCGTCCCAGCTAACATTGCCGCTGCCATCTACGACGAGAACGGCCGTTGTGCTGGGGGTCTGTTTAATGCTTACAACAACTTTCATGCAAAAACCTCCAATGTTTTATGTAGGGGCAGGTCTGAGACCTGCCCCTACCCTGGTTGTTAATATTTTGCGACAAAACCCTAGGCAACCTGCCTTACGAGCTAAATTTCCATCAGGCGTGGCGCGTTTAGCTCAGTGAAGCGGTCAGCAAAGAGATCGTTTTCAAAAGCAAAGGTAGTGGCACGCCAGCTGAACGCTTCAATGGTCACAGCTTGACGAATTGCCTGTTTTTCTGGCAAGGCAGCGTTGGCAATTGGCTGGCGAAACCCCCAAAGTACGGCCGTTGCCAAACCACCACCCACGAGCAGCGCAATCAGCAAGCGCAAACCAAATGAGAGTTCAGCCGGGGTGAGCAATAACGCCACCGCCAGCCCCAGCAAGCCAAGCACGCCGCTCAACAGCCAGCTAATCTTTTGCAGCCGCTCTTCTTCAGCAGAGCGGCGGTTGCGTTCGCCCGTGCAGCGGCTGCACAGGGGCACATCAACCAGGCGAGTGATACGGCCGTATCGCTGCCGCACGGTCATTGTTTCTGGGGCAGGTTGGCTGCAATGGACGCAAATGCCAGGAAACGGTATCGTTTGTTGGGGGCGAACCTTGATTTTGATTCGTCGGCTCATGGGAATTTTCGTTTTATCCGCAGGCTTCGCGGATTCGATTGGCTTCTTGATTTGTCAATGCGTATTGCGTATTTCGTATTGCGTAACAATAAGCGACTACGCAATACGAAATACGCAACAGAAATAATTTAGCAGATTATAGCGGCGGTAAGCTGGTTAATAAAGTGACATTTTGCAGGTGTGATCTCGCAAAAAAGCAGGTGAAAACCCATTTCATGCCGCACCGCGTTATAGAATAACACAAAGACAGGTGATAACGCAATTGGAAACGTTAAAAAGGAGATGGGTAGGCACAGTTTTGGTGTGGGGAACGGCCGTCCTCCTCTTTTACTTCTGGCTACGGCAAATCTGGCAACCGGACTTTGCTAATCGTTGGCTGCTGCTCACCCTACCACCGCTACTGTACTGTTTGTGGATTCCAAGGCGGCATTTGGCAGAGAATCGGCGCGCGGGCGAAACGGCCGTCTTGCCCACGTTTGGCTGGGGCAACCGGCTCACCCTGCTACGCGGGTTGGCTATCAGCATGGTGGCGGGCTTTTTGTTCAGCCCCTGGCCAGATGGCTGGCTGGCCTGGCTCCCCATGCTACTGTACACCGCCGCCGACATTGCCGACTACCTGGACGGCTACCTGGCGCGCATCACCAACCGTGCCACCGCGCTGGGCCAACGGCTAGACATGGAGTATGACGGCCTGGGGATGCTCATTGTGTCTTTGCTAGCGGTCTGGTATAGGCAACTGCCGTGGTGGTATCTCATTTTGGGATTGGCGCGGTATCTGTTTCTGTTTGGGCTATGGCTGCGGGCACGGCGCGGCTTGCCCAGCCACGACCTGCCCCCCAGCGTACACCGCCGCGTCTTTGCCGGGTTTCAGATGGGCTTTATGAGTTCGGTGCTGTGGCCCATCATGCCGCCCGAATTTGCCACCATTGCCGGAACAACAGTTGCCATTCCCACCGCCCTCGGCTTTTTGCGCGACTGGTTTCTGGTGACTGGCCAATTGAACCCGCAAAATGTCCGTTATCGGCAAGTGCAGCAGTGGCTTTACCAAGTGACGACCCATTGGCTGCCGCCCTTGTTTCGCCTAGCGCTAGCAAGCTGCGTTTCCGCGATTTTTTTGGCGCTGCCAACGGCTTGGCCACCGCCTGCCTGGGTGGGTTTGTTCACGGGCTGGGGCTTGCCGCTGCCCGCCTTTTTGGCCATCGTCGCTGTGATCTTGCTGCTGCTTGGCGGTCTTCTAGTGTTACTAGGCACGATGGGACGTCTGGCAGCGTTTTGGCTAGTTTTTCCGCTGGGTTTCGACATGGTGACACGGGGACTGGATTGGGCAAATGGGATTGGTTTGGCAACGGCCGTTTGTCTCATGCTGCTGGGTACCGGGACACTTTCCCGCTGGAAGCCAGAAGAGCGGTTTTTGTTGCGCCGCGCTGGTGAGCGGTGAACAGTAATCGGTAATCAGTGAACGGTGACGGGTCACCGATTACCGTTAACGGGATTGGAATGAAGAAACGATTTGGAAAGGCATTTATTTGGGGCGTTGCGCTTCTTGTACTATGGCTGGTCGTGCGCTCTGTGCCGCTGCGCGAGGTGGGGCGGACGCTGGCTCTGCTACAGGGTTGGCAGTTGGTTGTTTTACTGTTTTTGAATGGATTGGTGCTGCTGGGGTTGAACGGCCGTTGGTGGCTGCTGCTGCGTGGGCTAGGGTACAAGCTGCCGTTTGGCTCGCTGCTGGGGCATCGCCTGGCGGCGTTTGGGGTAAGCTACTTCACGCCAGGGCCCCACTTTGGCGGGGAGCCGGTGCAGGTGCTGCTGGTGGAGCGGCAGCATGGCGTGCCGCGTGCTGGGGCCATTGCGGCCGTTTCATTGGATAAAACCGTAGAGCTGCTGCTCAACTTTGGCTTTCTGGTTTTCGGGGTTGCGCTGGTGGTGCAGACTGGTTTGTTGGGCGGTGCTGTGGGCGGGCAAACGGCCGTCTGGGTGCTGCTCCTTCTCTTACCGCCAATGCTCTATTTGTGGCGCATCTGGCTAGGGGGGCAACCAATCACCAAGCTGTTGCGGATTGTGAAATTGGAGAGGTGGGTAACGGCCGTTTCCGCCAGCGAAATCCAAATGAACACCCTTTGCCAACAAAATCCTGGCGCGCTGTTGGGTGCAATTGGTATCTCTGTCCTCAGTTGGGGGCTGATGATTATAGAATTTTACGCGATGGCTACCTTTTTAGGCGTGTCGCTGTCGCTGGTGCAGCTCATTGCCTTGCTCACAGCGGCGCGGTTAGCCTATCTGCTGCCGCTGCCCGGTGGGCTAGGCACACTGGAAGCTAGCCAAGTGTGGGCGTTGGGACTCATGGGGTTCAATCCGGCGGCAGGGCTGGGATTAAGCCTGCTCATCCGCCTGCGGGACGTGCTGCTGGGGCTGCTGGGGTTGTGGTGGATGGGTCGGCGGCTGAAGATGGTTTGGATACGGCCGTAACCCAATCGCCATCTTTGGGGTTTTACAAACAGGCATACATCAAATCGCGCCAGGCGGCGCATGATTTGGTAATCCGGGGCACCATCTACCCACTGCGCCCACCCCCTTTTCACTCATTTTAGGCAAGAGGAGGTTTTCCAATGGATTTGACAGCAAATTTATCAGGTCAGCAGAAGACAATTGTGGGGCTTACCGTAGCTACGGCGCTTATTCACATTGTGTTGGGCGTACTGGCTGGCGGTACATTCTTGATCATGTTTCTGCTCAATGGGCTGGGCTATTTGGTGCTGATGGCAGCGCTTTACTTTTTGCCCCAGTTTGCCGCCCAGCGGTCGCTGATTCGGTGGGTGCTATTGGCGTTTACGGCCGTTACCTTCATCCTCTACTTCGTTTTTAACTGGCCAGATATTTGGTCGCCAATAGGCATTGTAGACAAGTTGATTGAGCTGGCACTCATCGTATTGCTGTGGCAAGACAAGTAACCAATTAGTTTAGTCAATTTCTGAATTTGATTGGACGCTGCTGGCCTTGAGGTTACAATGAGGCTAGCAGCTTTTTGTTTCCCTAATTTCTGCCACCAGACCATGTTCCTTTATCGCCTTTACGAAACCTTCCTTAATCTGCCAGCGGGCTTGCAAACCGTCCTGATCATGCTGCTTTTCATGTACATCCTTCACTTAGCAGACCGGTACATGTTCAAGAAAAAGCTAAAGGCATCCTACGGGCTTCAACCTAGACAAGCCAACAATTTACTGTCACCCGTTTTGGCCCACACACTGCATAAAGACAGGAAACATCTTTTCGGCAACTCTGTCCCTTTTGCCATTTTAGGTTCGATTATTGCCCTATCCAGCTTGCCCGCTTTTTGGATAGCAACAGGCTCCATTGTGACAATTGGTAGCCTGGGCACATGGTTAATTGGCTCAAAAAGCAGGCATTTGGGTGCCAGTGGTTTGGTTACAGGTTATTTTGGCTACCTTGTTTTCGATGGTTTCATAAATCAAGAGACGCAATCCGCTTTAATTGGAATTATTGTGGGGTTCTTCTATTTTGGCATCTTCCGCCTGGTTTTACGGAGGCATAAAGGCTATTCCAACGCCATGCACTTCTTCGGTTTTTGGGGCGGGCTAATTGCGGCTTGGGCTAAACCATTCTTGCTGCAAAATCTTATTTAACGCTCTCCAACCCATCGCCCCACAAAATCAAGCTGGTGGGCAATGTACACCAGTTCCCCTGCCTCAATTTGCGCCCGCCGCTGGGCGATCCAATCTTCAAACTGCGCCGCATCCAGGTCTGGATGATTCGCTAAGGCACGGCGCATCGTTTCCACGATGAACTGCAAGAAATATTTCTCGTCGGCCGGGTAGCCTGCCGTGTAAACATCTGGCTGGGCAAAAACGACCCAATCGGAGCCACCCGCAGCCAAAATCTGTGCGCCTGCCTGTCTTAAATGAGTAAACAGGTGCCTTCCGCTACGGCTATCACCAGACGGCCGTCCCCCCGTCATACGCTCATCCATCGTTTGGTGATAAAGCTGCTCAATTTTGGCATCCAGTGCTGGGTCAATGGCGGGTTCCAGTATGGTCACGCCGTCGAAGTTGATGCTAAAGTAGAATACCCCGCCTGGCTTGAGCAAGGAAAATAGCTGCGGCAGCGTGGCGGGAATGTCCATCAAATCTAAAAAGGCGTGAGCGATGAGCACATCCCACTGCTGCTGGCCTTGCTCTCGCCGGATAAAGTCAAACAGATCAACTGCTTCTAGCATGAGCGCAATGCCTGGAGGCAAGCTAGCCAGCCGCTGCCTAGCGGTGGCAATGTTCTCTGACTGGTTGTCAATGGCCGTGTATTTTGCGGATGAAATGAACCGTTGTTCAACTAGCCGTTCAATCATTGTGCCGATGCCTGCGCCAATTTCCAGGATGGCGGGCTGGGGTGGCAGGTTTTGTCGCAGCGTCTGCCAAACGTGGGCATTAAGGGCGCGGTCATCAACCGTTTTTTTGGCGGCGAGGTAGCGAGGAAAATCGTAAATCATAATCTTTTACCGTGTCATACCCGCGTAGGCGGGTATACATTTTTGTGTTCGGCTCGGATTCCTGCCTTCGCAGAGCCTGCCCTCACGGAGGGGGAGGAATGACCGATTGTAAGAAGTTGCGGATTTGGGACATGGAATCAGACCAAGTCGGGTGAGCAGCAAAGCGAGTTTGGGCAGCGAGGCTCATTTTGGCAAGCTGACTGCGGTTGTGGTGCAGCGCGTGAATATGTTGGCGGAGCGTCGGTGTGTCTTCCACTAAAAAGCCATCCGCGCCGTGGGTGATGATTTCGTGGGCTGCGCCGCCGCGTCCGGCAATGGCGGGCAGGCCAAAACCCATGCCTTCGAGGTAAACAATGCCGAAGCCTTCATAGCTGGAGGGGACAATGAGCAGGTGACTTTGCATCATTTTGGAAGCGAGTTCCGCATCGCTGAGGGGGCCGTGAAGTGTGACGTTGTAGGTGATCTGCTGCTGGATTTGTTGGGTGTATTGAGGGGAAACGGCCGTCTCCCCCACAACATCCAGCACCCAGTCAGATTTGGGCAAGCCAGCCACCGCTTCTAGCAAAATGTGCAATCCCTTGCGCGGAATCACGTTACCCACAAACAGCAACCGCAGTGGCCCTGACTGCTGGGCGCGGTCTTCAATTTGCGCGGGGGTGATGTTTGGCTGTAAACGATCGCCTGCGGGTAGAGCCACCACATGCGGCGGCGAATCGCCGACCAGAGATTGAACAACCTGGCGCGTTGTCTGGCTGTTGAAGATGAAGCCATCTACAGAGGCGAGGTAACGCCGCTCGATTTGCTGGTAAACCCAATTTTGCCAACTTGGGCGCAGTTCGCTGCACCGCAGGTGGTGGACGATGCTCACAATCGGGTAGCTAATCTGGCCGCGCAGCCGCTGATTGAGCCAGAAGAGGGAAGGATGGTTGAGTTCATCTTGCAGCAGCAGATCAAAATCGGCCAGGCGTAGCTGCTCTGCCAGGGCAAACCAGACGTTGTGCAGCAGGGAACGGCCATATCCTTCCCAGGGCAGCGAGACAATTTCCATTTCGTCACCAGCCGCCTCCAAATGCTCAACCAGATTGCGGTCGTATAGGTAGCCGCCGGAGATTGTTTGGAGACGGCCGTAAATGATGAGCCCAACCTTCATGACGGAACTCAGCGACGATGTGTGCAAACATAAATCTGAAGATAGCCATCTGCTGTTAAAGGGTTTCCTCGCCAATCTCCATAACGAGACAGCACCGTAAAACCATTGTAGTAAAGCAGAGATTCCATTTCTTGAGGCATAATGTAGCGCAAAGCCAGCCTTTCTGGCTGACCCTCTTTTGGCTCGTCCGCCTCAGGCCAATGGCGATACAATGTTTGATACCAGATTTGTTGCAAATGATCGTAATGATCTGTTCCGGACACCTGAACTTCACGCCCCTTGCCATCAACAAACGAATACCAAGCTTGTTTTTCTGGAACGTTCATCATGGAAGTTGGTCGTTTGAAGCCAATGTCAATGACAAACTTCCCGTCTTCGGCCAGATGTTTACGCACGCAAGCCAGCATTGCTTCCTGATCAGAGCGGCTAAGCAGGTGCTGAAAAACTGAACCATAAGTAAAAATCAACGCGTATTGCGTTTCCAGATTAAAGTTGCGTGTGTCATCGCAAATCCACTTTATGGGCAACGCTTTCGCTTTGGTTTGGGCATGAGCCAGCATACCTGATTCAATATCAAGCCCGGTTATATCAAAACCTCGTTCTGCAAATGGGATAGTTACCCGCCCGGTGCCGCAACCTAGCTCAAGCATTGGCCCAGATGTTTGCAAAGCCAATTCAAGCAAGATGGTGTTGTCCAGTTCAATAGGCCCACTTTCAATATCGTAGTTAGCAGGGTCTGCATACATTTCCATGTTTGAATCATCCTTCATATATTTCTCCAATTGGCAACCAATACGATGCCCAGGCGATCTCGTTTTCCCAAATTTTGACGGTGAGATGACTGAGCGTTTCTGCCTGAATGCGTTCGGCGAGTTGGGTGGCCAGAATGCGGGCAAAATGCTCGATGCTGGGGTTGAGCCCGGCAAATTCGGGCAGGTCGTTGAGCGTTTTGTCTTTATAGTACGCTACCAACGCTTCCAGATTGGCTTCGATGTCCACAATATCCACAAGGTAGCCATGCTGGTCCAGGGTGGGGCCAGATAGCTGAAGCTCGACGATGTAATGGTGGGAATGCCATTCATTTTCTGCCCCCCAATCCCCACCGATGAGGAAATGTTGGGCGACAAAATCACGTTTGACGGCGACGGTGTACATAATTTCTCCATTTTGTGGTTGGTAGTTAGCGGCTAGTTACGTGAGCACAAACCACTAGCCGCCAACCGCTAGTAACTAAAAATTACCTGCACGGCCGTTTCTGGCCTCATATCAATCAATTCATACGCTTGGGCAGCTTGCGCCAGCGGGAAGCGGTGGGTGATGAGCTGCTGGGGCTGCACTTTTTGCAGCATCTGCCAGGCAACGGCCAGCCGCCGTGCTTTGCGCCACCGCCCTCCCCAGCGTGGCGCGAGATGGCTCACCTGGCTGCTGATGAGCCGAATCTGGCTGCGGTGGAAGCGGCCGCCCAGGTTCAGATTGGCACGTTTGCTACCGTACCAGGAGCCGATGAGGATACGGCCGTCGAAACCCATCGCCTCAATCGCCACATCCAAGGCCGCCGGATTTCCGGACAGTTCAAAGGCCAAATCCAAGCCGGGATGATAGCTGGCGTGGGGCAGTGCCGCCAAAATTTGGTCAGCTAAATCCGGGGCGGCGGGGTCCAGGCTGGCGGCGGCTCCTAGCTTGCGCGACCAGTCACGGCGGAGCGGGTAACCGTCTAGCGTGAGCAGGCAGGCGAGCGGCAGCTGCGCCAACAAGCTGGTGGTGAGCAAGCCCACAACGCCCTGACCAAAGACGGCCGTTTGCTCACCGAGCCCCGGCTGTGCGTCCATGATGAAGGAGACGGCCGTTTCCATGTTTGGTAAGAAGACGGCCGTTTCTGGCAGCATCCCACCCGGCAGGGGCAGCACTGCATCTGGCTGGGCGATAAAGTGGGATTGGTGAGGCTGGAAGGCAAAAACCAGCCGATCCCGCCACGATTTTTGTACAGCGTTGCCAATTTCCACCACGCGCCCGACGGTGGCGTAACCATACTTCTGTGGATAGCCACCGTCACCGAGCGCGGCAATTGTGGCGTCGGTCATCAGCTCTGGCGGCATTTGGCCTCGATACAGCAGCATCTCCGTGCCTGGGCTGATGGCGGAGACCACCGTTTGTACTAGCAGTGCATCATCTGGCAGCGGTGGCAGCGTTTCTTCGCGGATTTCTAGCTGGTATGGGGCGGTGAAAAAAAGGGCTTGTCGTTGCATAGTTTTGTGCTGTCGCAGGGGTAGACCTCCGTGTCTGCCCAAAACAGGGCGCACATGGGAGTATGCCCCTACCGCTGGATCATGGTGGCGGTCATGAGGGCACACCGTTTGCGTGCGCCGGTTTCATCTTCGCCAAACAGTTCGCCCTGGCAAACGGTGAGCATGCGCCCGGGGCGCACCACGCGCCCAATGGCAATCATCTTTACGCCCAGCGCCGGGGCTAATAAATTGACCTTGAACTCAACCGTGACAACCTCGCTGCCTGGCGGCATTAGTGTGAGGGCAGCATACCCACAAGCAGAATCCACAACGGCCGTTGTCGCTCCCGCATGAACAAAGCCATGTTGTTGGGACAAGCTAGCTGAGACGGGTAACTCGATTGTTATTTCTCCAGGGGAAACGGCCGTTAGCTCCGCCCCTAAAAATGCCATAAATCCCTGCTGGGCAAAGCTCGCTCGCACCGTCTGTTCATAGTCTGGATTCTGCACGTTAAACTGAGTCATCCACCCTTCCTTCATTTTTGAGCCGCGGATTGCGCGGATTTTTTAATCCTTGTAATCCGCACAATCCGTGACTAACTTTTTTCCGGCCAGCTTACATCGCCGGAGAGGATCATATCTTTGCCCAGCCACTGGGTTTGTGGATTTTGTAGCTGGGGCAGGCCGTGGCCGTTCAGGTTGCCCACGGCGTTGAGGCCACCCACCAGCAGCGGTGCCACGGTAATCACCAGCCGATCCACCAACTGCGCTGCCAAGAAGCTGGTGATGATGCCTGCGCCCCCTTCCACCATGAGTCGGCGAATGTGGAATTGGGGCAAACGCGCCAGCAGCGCAGGTAAGCTCACCTGTCCGTTGGCGGTGGCGGGCAAACGCACAACGGTTGCCCCCAAATCTAGTAAAGCGTGTTCTTTGGTGGAAGCGGCCGTTTCCGCAGTAGCTACAATCGGTTTGCGGGGATGCTCTATGAGCAGTTTGGCGGTGAGAGGCAACCGCAGTTGGCTATCTACGATAATGGGCTGCGGGTCGGCACCAGCCACGAGGCGCACCGTCAGGCGCGGATCGTCGGCCAACACAGTGCCAATGCCTACCAAAATCGCATCATGGCTGGCGCGTAGCTGGTGGGTGAGCGTAAGCGACTCTTGTCCGCTGAGTACCATTGGCTGGCCGCGCTGCCGCGTAATTGAGCCATCCACACTTTGAGCATAGCTGAGAGTGACAAAGGGACGGCCGTTTGGCATCGGTTTGGGCTTGGGTGATGGCTGTGGGGAACGGCCGTTCAAATTCAGCAAGTGGCGCATTCGTTCCACCTTGGTGGCCAGGTAAGCCGCATTTTCCACGGTTAGCGCGGCAGGCATCGGCACTCGCTCGGCAACCTGTATGCCCAACTGCTCCAAACTTTCAATCTTGCTGGGGTTGTTGGTAAGCAGCCGCACAGATGACACGCCTAAATCATCCAAAATGCGAGCCGCGATGGTGTAATCGCGCGCATCTGCCTGATGGCCGAGCTTCAAATTTGCGTCAACCGTATCGTACCCTTCATCCTGCAAATTGTAGGCACGCAGCTTGTCTAGCAAGCCAATGCCGCGCCCCTCCTGCCGCAGATACACAATGACGCCCGCACCCGCTTGGGCAATTTTTTCCATCGCCTGATTGAGTTGGGGGCCACAGTCGCAGCGCAGTGAGCCCAGTACATCACCCGTAAAGCATTCGGAGTGAATGCGTACCAGCGATGGCTCCTGCAGCACCATTTCTCCAAAAACGAGGGCTAAATGTTCTTTTTGATCCTGATTGTTTTGATAGTAGCAAAGTTGAAACTCGCCCACCTCTGTGGGAATTCGGGCGCACGTTCGGCGCTCAACGGCAAGCTTTTTCATTTTGTACACACTCCAACACAACTTTTTCCGTAAGCCAGTTGTTTCTATTAAATTATACGCAACTCTGGAAGGAATGGATCGTGGGGCTAAAAGGTACGCTCGTAGAGTTGGTATGTTTGTTGGGTGATGGCTTTGTGGTGGTGCAGAAAGGGTACGGCCGTTCCACCCTCCCACACTGGCCCAATTGTTATTTTTTGCCACCCTGCGGCCTGGGCAGACTGGATGGTTTGCTGCCAAAGCTGCCGCCCAATGCCCTGCACGCGCCACGCGGGGTGTACGCCCCCCAGCAATACCCTGCCTGCGGAAACTGTGCGATGACGAACGGCCGTTAACCCCAGCCCCCACATACCACGACCGCCACGAAACCGCCGCAGCCGCGCTGCCAAATCTGGCAGGAGCAGCACCAGGCCAACCGGTTGCTCATCAATCCAGGCAACCCAGCCACGCAGCTGCGGCCCCAGCCAGCGTTGCCAATAGGCTGCTTCCAAATCATCTGGTGTAGGGAACCCGGCCGGATTTTGGCAAAGCATAACCAGCAGGGGCAGCAGCACGCCACTAAGCTGAGCCGGGTTCAGCGGGCGCAGCATCGCGGGGTGCTGTGGCATGTTAGTTAGAGCTGTTGTTGGCACAATGCAAGAAAACAGCGTTGCCTGGGCAATTGGGCGCATCCGCCGCGCCAGCACCTCTGGCAAATAGGGCGGATTGTACGGCGTGTGCTGGGGCGGTTGCTGCTGCCAATGGCTGACGAGTGCACCGCTGCCGAGTTGTGGCAAGAGGCTTACGGGGCCAAGCAGCCGCCGAATGCCCCGGTTAACCAAGCCCTCGATGATGTTGTCCTGGTAGGCTAGAAATGCTGCTTTGTTGTTGGTGCAGTGCAGGTAGGCCAGGTATGCAGTGCGATCGTGGCGGCGCGGGTCGTGCAGCAAAATATTGGTGACCAGTGGCGTCTCGAAGTTGGCCAGGGCTGGTCTGGTAGTCACTGACTGCTGGTTCCTTTGGCGCAAGCCATCAAAGTAATGCAACCGGGGCTGCATACGGGCCAAGTGTGGCTGTTTGGCGGGGTTGAGCAGCGTGTGTATGTAGTGGGCGTCAGGTGGCGTCCAGCGATTATCTCTTCCATAAATTTGCCGACTGTAGCGGAGAAAGGTGCGGCGATCCCAATGAGAAACGGCCGTATGCAACTGGTAGTTAAAGTAATCACTCATATTTTTGAGCCGCAGAAAGTTCAGAGTAAGGGCGGTTCTCGAATGACCCTTACCACTCCACCGAGGGGCAGATGTCGTTGAGCGGGCAGTTGGGGCAGTCTGGGCGGCGGGCAATGCAAATGCGGCGGCCATGAAAGATGAGCAGGTGCGAAATATTGATCCAATGCTCGTGGGGAATAATTTCCATTAGCTCACGCTCCACCTTGACTGGGTCTTTGTTGTTGCTTGTAAGGCCCAGTTTGTGGGCAATGCGCTTAACGTGGGTGTCTACGGTGATGCCTTCTGCCTTGCCGTAAATTTCGCCCAGCACTACATTGGCCGTTTTGCGGGCCACCCCTTTTAGCTGCGTCAAATCGTCCATCTCATCTGGTACGTCGCCGCCATGATTTTGCAGTAGGGAAACGGCCGTTGACTGTATAAACTCTGCCTTCTGCCGAAAAAATCCCGTCGGACGAATCGTTTCTTCCAATTCTGCGCGGTCGGCAGCGGCAAAAGCAGCAACATCAGGGTATTTTGTGAAAAGCTCCGGCGTTACCTGGTTCACGCGCACGTCTGTACATTGGGCCGAGAGAATGGTGGCCACCAGAAGTTGGAGAGGCGTCTCATAATTTAGCTCGCAATGGGCGTCTGGATGGGTGGCTTGCAGCCGCTGCAAAACGGTCTGCACAAATTCTGGGGAGGGTTTTTGGTAAGCCATGTATGTTCCTGTTCGGTGCTGGGCAATCTGCCAAAAAATTGCCCGTTTTTGCCGTGTAACTCTAGCGTTATCAGATTCGGCGCGCAAGTGTATAATGGGCGGCGGGAATTTTTGTGTTCAGGTGATTAAGTTTTCAGGTACTCAAGTTTTCACCTGCTCACTTCAACACTTGACGTTTGAACACCTTGAAGGAGCAACTGTGTGCTAATTGATTTTGGACGCGAACTGTGTGGCGATTTGGCAACGGCCGAATCACGAGAATGGCTGGTAACCAACGGCATTGGCGGTTTTGCCTCTGGCACCGTGGCAGGGACGCTCACGCGCCGCTACCACGGCTTGCTGATGGCGGCACTGGAGCCGCCTCTGGGCCGGACGCTGCTGTTAGCCAAGCTGGATGAGACGGTGGAGTATGAGGGAATTTACCCTCGAAGCGGCCGTTTCTATCCACTTTATGTTAACCGTTGGGCAAATGGCGTAGTAGAAGGCAACGGGCACCAAACGATCAACCGATTCCACCTGGAGGGCACGACCCCCGTTTGGACCTACGCTTTCGGTAATGCCCTATTAGAAAAGCGCATCTGGATGCAGCCCGGCGCGAACACAACCTACATGCAATACAAGCTTATCCGCGCTACAGGGCCGCTCACCATGGAAGCCAAAGCGTTTGTTAACTACCGTGACTACCACAGCACGACCATTGTCAATGACTGGGAACCAGAAATTGCAGAAGTGACAAACGGTTTGTGTCTAAAAATTCATGAAGAAGCAACCCCATTTTATCTACTCAGTAACAAAATGCAGATGACGCCACAGTTTGACTGGTACGAAGATTTCTACCTGAGTATTGAGGAGTATCGTGGGCAAAATGACGTGCAGGAAGACCACATCTATGCTGCGCAGCTTCGCAAGGTGCTTCGCCCTGGCGAATCGCTGACGCTGGTGGCCAGCACAGACCCCAACGCCAACCTGGATGGAGACGAGGCTTATGCCGAGCGGCAAACGTATGAAGCGGAATTACTGGATCGCGCCCGCAAAGTGCATCCGGTTGAACTTCCTCCACAGATTGACCAGCTAGTTTTGGCAGCCGACCAGTTTGTGGTGAAAAGGCCAACCGCACGAGATGAAAACGGCCGTTCCATCATTGCTGGCTATCCCTGGTTTAGCGACTGGGGACGCGACACGATGATCGCCCTGCCTGGCTTAACGCTAACCACAGGGCGGCCCGAAGTTGCCGCCTCTATTTTACACACCTACGCCCAATTTGTAGACCAGGGGATGCTGCCGAACCGCTTCCCAGACGAAGGCGAACATCCCGAATACAACACCGTAGACGCCACGCTTTGGTATTTTGAAGCCCTCCGTGCCTACCATGCAACCACAAAGGATGATGCCCTGGTAAAAGAGCTGTTCCCCGTGCTGCAAGAAATTGTCATGTGGCACAAGCGAGGTACCCGCTACAACATCCAGATGGACACAGAAGACGGGCTACTCTTCGCTGGCGAAGAAGGAGTACAGCTCACGTGGATGGACGCCAAAGTAGACAATTGGGTTGTGACTTCGCGCATTGGCAAGCCCGTAGAAATTAATGCTCTCTGGTTCAACGCACTTTGCATCATGGCTAATTTTGCCCGGCTCTTAGGCGAAGATGCCACCGAATACAACACCCTCATTAAGCAGGTGAAGCAAGGGTTTGGCCGTTTTTGGAACCAGGAAATGGGCTATTGTTACGATGTAATTGACGGGCCAGATGCCGATGGACTAGATGGCAGCTTGCGTCCCAACCAGCTCTTTGCCATTTCGCTGCCCCACAGTCCGCTAACGCCAGAGCAGCAGCGTTCTGCTTTGGATGCGTGTGGTCGCCACTTGGTGACAGCACACGGCTTACGCAGCCTCTCATCTGATGACGAAGCGTATATTGGGCATTATGGCGGGGACCGCTACAAGCGAGATGGCGCTTATCATCAAGGTACGGTGTGGGGATGGCTGATTGGTGCATTTGTAAGTGCCCATCTGCGCGTGTACAGCGATAAAAAAGATGCCCGATCTTATCTGGCATTTTTGTTAAACCACCAGATCAAGGCACATACCGTGGGCAGTTTAAGCGAAATTTTTGACGGGGATGCGCCTTATACGCCTCGCGGCTGTTCAGCCCAGGCTTGGAGCGTGGCCGAAGTTTTACGCACCTGGCAAGAAACCAGCTAGTTTCAGCACAGTCCGGTAATTCTGCTAAATCATTGTAATGATATTGTTTCTAAAAGCGTCTGACCGGATGGAGGTTCGATTATGAAATTAGCAATGGTTGGATTAGGCAAAATGGGCGGTAACATGGCTCGCCGTTTAATTGTAGGTGGTCATGAAGTCGTTGGGTTTAATCTGCATTCAGATGTTACTGACCAACTCGCAGCAGAATTCGGGCTGATTCCGGCTTACTCATTGGCAGAGGTTGTAGAAAATTTAGAGGCTCCCCGCGTGGTGTGGGTCATGGTGCCGGCAGGTAAACCCACTGAAAGTGTCATCACCGAACTAAGCAAATTACTCAGCGAAGGCGATCTGGTCGTGGATGGCGGCAACAGCAACTACAAAGAGACGCTCCGTCGTGGAACGATGCTTGCCAAAAAAGGCATCCGCCTTGTAGATGTGGGAACCAGCGGCGGCGTGTGGGGCTTAAAGGAAGGGTACAGCATGATGGTTGGTGGGTCAGAAACGGCCGTTGCCACCCTCACCCCAATCCTCAAAACTCTGGCTCCCAGCGCAGACAAAGGCTGGGGACATGTTGGCCCCAGTGGGGCTGGTCATTTTGTGAAGATGGTGCACAACGGCATTGAATATGGCCTGATGCAAGCGTATGCCGAAGGGTTTGAAATTATGAAGGCCAAAGAAGATTTTGGCCTCGATTTGCACCAAATCTCGGAAATATGGCGTTCTGGCAGCGTCGTACGCTCTTGGCTACTGGATTTAACGGCAAATGCATTGTCAGAAGATGCCAATTTGAGCAATATTGAAGGGTATGTACCCGATAGCGGCGAAGGGCGCTGGACGGTGCAGGAAGCGATTGATTTGGACATTCCCGCGCCCATCATTACGCATTCGCTGTTTGCCCGCTTTGTCAGCCGCCAGGATGAAAGTTTTGGGGCCAAGCTGCTGGCAGCCATGCGAAATCAGTTCGGCGGGCACGCTGTCGTCAAAGTAGATAATTAAAATTAGCCACAGAGCACACAGAGGGAAAAGAGAAAATACCCCTCATAGACCTCTGTGGCAAAATAAAACAGGCAGACGCAATGTTTGAAAATAAACCAAAATTTGGCCCAGAGCAGTTTCCCGCAGGCACAAACATTATTCGGCAGGGGGATGCGCCGGACAAGTTTTACATCATCACGCGGGGGCGCGTGGCGGTGCTGTTGCAACCGCCGGATGGCCTGGATGCGGTGCTGGATTATTTGGGGCCGGGTGATTTTTTTGGGGAAGTGGGGCTGCTGCGGCAAAGTCGGCGGATGGCCACGGTGCGGGCAGAAACGGCCGTTGACGTTATGACGATGGATTATGCAACCTTCAAAACGTGGATTGATGGTTCTTCACTTATTGCCCAGGAAATCAAGGCGTTGGCGGCTGAACGTACCCGCGATACTGGCCCTTTGGAACCAGCCCCGGCACCAAACATCCCCCCAATGCCAGATGATTTTGTAAAAACGGCCGTTGAATCTGCTGAACAGTATGAAGCAGAGGCGGTGATTGTGCGGCAGGGGGAGCAGCCAGATCGCTTTTACATCATCACCGAAGGGTTCGTGTCTGTGACTCATGAAGATGAAACTGGCAAGCAGCATCAAGTAGCTTACCTGACGGCTGGGGATTACTTTGGTGAAATTGGCCTGTTGGAAGGAAGTCAACGAATTGCGACGGTAACGGCCGTTACCCATGTAAAAGTTGTCTCCTTCGACCGCGACACTTTCCGCCGCTGGATGCGCCAATCTCCCAGCAGCCAGGATGACATTGCTCAAACGGCCGCTCGCCGCCGCAAGAATACGGGTCGGTTGTCATTGCCTGGGCAGGAAGAAACATGAAAGCCTGTCGTAGTTGCGAGCTAATTGCTCGACGAGATAGCAACAATGCGCCGTTATGGGATAATATTTTTAGAACAGAATATTGGGATGTCGTCCATCACCTTGACACAGAACTGGTAGGCTGGCTAGTGTTGGTTACACGGCGACACATCCCATCTGTAGCTGAATTGAGTGCAGCAGAAGCATCTGAATTAGGCCAGCTATTGCGAACTGTTTCCCTGGCTCTGAAGCAAGTTACTGGTTGTCTGAAAACATACGTGCTTCAATTTGCTGAACATCCTCGGCATCCGCATGTGCATTTTCACATTACGCCCCGCATGAAAGCTCAGCCAGACAACCGGCGAGGGCCGCAAATTATGGCATACGCTGGCGTTAATGAGGACAATCGGGTTGATGAAGCAACAATGAACGAAATCGGAGCGCAAGTGCGGCAATTTTTGTTATCTATAAATGACAAGAACTAAACGCGAAATCATGAGTGCAGACATTACAGAACTGAAGCGGCAAGCCGCCGAAAAAGCGGTTGAGTTCGTCCAGTCAGGAATGGTGGTGGGTTTAGGAACGGGTAGTACGGCCGTCCACGCCGTGCGTGCCGTCGGGCGGCTGCTAAAAAGTGGCGAACTGCAAAACATCGTCGCCATCCCCACCTCTGAGGCCACGGCCTGTGAAGCTGAGTCGCTGCAAATTCCGCTGGTTACGTTTGACGAGCATCCGAAAGTTGACATAACGATTGACGGAGCCGATGAAATCGCGCCGAATTTAGACGTGATTAAGGGGTTGGGTGGAGCATTGCTACGCGAAAAGATTGTAGCGGCAGCGTCCAGACGGTTTGTCATCGTGGCTGACCACACCAAGCGCGTACCCCAATTGGGCAGCAAAGCCCCTGTGCCGGTGGAAGTGATTTCCTTTGCCGAGCAGCCAGTATCTGACTATTTGGAATCGTTGGGGGCACGGGTGGTCAAGCGAATGGATGAAGATGGGGAACGGCCGTTCCGCACCGACGAAAACAACATCATCCTCGACTGCTATCTTTCCCCCATTGTCAATCCACAACAAATAGCTGCCGCTATCCGCCAACAGCCCGGCGTGGTGGAACATGGGCTCTTTCTCAACATGGCTACCGATGCCGTCCTGGCCACGCCCGATGGCATTGAACATCTAACTCATGAGTAACCAATCCACAACGCCTCTGTAATAAATCTGTAAGCAGTTTTCGCTAAGGTAAAACCGTCTAAGTGGGTAAGTGACAAAGTTTTCATTTCTCACTTTTCAATAAATTCTTTCCGTTTCAGGAGAAATTATGCTTAGAAAACTTTCTTTTGGTGCTTTGGTTGGCTTACTTTTAACGGCGGCGGTAACGGCCGTTCATTATTTGGCAGCCCAACTTGTCGGCACGGCCTTCATTCCCTTCGACTTTTTCAACTGGATGACTCGCGTGCTGCCCGGCGATCTCATCACCTTTGGCATTGATATGATGATTGACACGATGCTGGCGTTGGGTTTGAGCGTGGTTGATTTGGCTAAAACGGCCGAACGCGTCTCTGCTGTGCTGCAATTTGTGGGCATGACGGTGGTGTTAGGCGCAATCATTTTTGCAATTTGGCATTTGCTCAAGCTGCGCCGTCCCCGCTTGGCGGGTCTGATTGTGGGTGCAATTGTGGGGCTGCCGCTGCTTACTATTAGCCAATCTGTGGCACAGCTAGATGTACCGCCATTGATAAATGGGCTGTGGCTATTTGGCAGCTTTTTGGTTTGGGGTTGGCTGTTGGGTGTGGCTTACGGCCGTCTCTTCCCCGCCGAATCCGCAGCAGAACCCGAACCTGAAGCAGTTCCCGTCAATGATGTGCAGGTGATTGACCGACGTCGCTTTTTGATTCAGCTTGGGGCGAGTACGGCCGTACTCACCGTCGCTGGCACAGGCATTGGTGCCACGCTAGCCCGCGCCGAACGCGCCCGTCTTTCCGCAGGCGGTGCTAGGATCGGCTCTGGCGACATCATCTTCCCCAATGCCAACGACCCCATTATCCCCGCTCCCGGCACTCGGCTGGAATACACGCCCGTCTCCGAACATTACCAAGTTTTCCTGCAAACCGAACCCACTATTATCGAAGAAGAAGATTGGCAACTACCTATCACCGGGCTAGTAGATAATCCGCGTATCTTTACGCTGCAACAGTTCCGCGACGAGTTTGAATCGTTTGATCAGTTCGTGACGCTCACCTGCATTTCTGGGCGGGTGGGGACGGGTCTCATCAGCACCACCAAATGGACGGGCGTTAGTGTCCAAGACGTGCTAGAAGCAGTTGGTGTGCAGCCAGAAGCCAAATATCTCTATATCACCTCCGGCGACGGCTTTTACGAGACGGTTGATTTGGAGCTGATTCGCAACGACCGCCGCATCATGTTTTGCTACGCCTGGGACGACAAGCTGCTGCCCAAAGATCACGGCTTCCCGCTCCGCATCTGGATTCCTGACCGATACGGCATGAAGCAGCCCAAATGGATTGTAGGCATTGAAGTGACAGACGAGTACCAACCTGGCTACTGGGTAGAGCGCAATTGGAGCAAAGAAGCCATCGTCAGAACCACTTCTGTTATTGATACGGTGGCCGTAGACAGCGTAGGCGCGGTTGGTGGCCAGCAGGTTATCCCGGTAGGCGGCATTGCCTACTCCGGGGCACGCGGCATTGGCGGCGTGGAGGTGCGCGTCAACGGCGGCGATTGGCAACCCGCCCAGCTACGCGCCCCGCTTTCAGAAACCACCTGGGTCATTTGGCGGTACGATTGGCCGTTCACCGAAGGCAATCACCTGTTTGAGGTGCGCTGCACCGAGGCAGACGGCACGCCCCAAATTGAAGAAAGCAACCCGAATCGCCCCGATGGCTCAACTGGCATTCACAGCTTTGAAGCTTCTGTGTAACTGAAAAAGGATGGTTCTTTGGGATTTCCTGCGGTAGGGGCGTACCCCCGTGTGCGCCCAGAGTGGGCAGACACGGGGGTCTGCCCCTACACATGGTGTCGATCCTCCGAAATTCTGAAGACCCAAAAGGATTTAACATAATCATGACTAGAGAAGGCAAGATAATTATAGGCGTAGTGGGGGCTGCCATGCTGTTTTTTGTGGGCTGGTATCTAGCCGGGCCGCTATTTATCACCAACAGCGTGGATGAAGCATTTCCCTTTGAAATTCCAGACGCCACGACCTTAGCCAATATGGACTCGGCAGAGATGGCAGACCTGGAAGATGAGTTTATGGCCACCGTACCCAACGAAGCCACCATTGAGCAACTGTCTGATGAAGATAGGGCGTTAGTGGAAGCACAGGTGATGGAAGCGGCTGCTACGGTCATGGCCGACAAGGAAATGGACGACGCCATGCCTGCTGCTGAGTGGGTAATCGCTGCCTCCGGTACATTTTTGGGGGCTGATAGTTTTCATGAGGGTGAGGGAACGGCCGTTATCTTCCAACAAGGCGAGCAACGTGTGCTGCGCTTTGAGGATTTCCGCGTCACCAACGGCCCGGATTTACACGTCATTCTCAGCAAAAATGCCGATCCTATCGGCAGTGGCATTGGTGAAGATTACCTCGATCTGGGTCAACTGAAAGGCAACGTAGGCAACCAAAATTACGAACTGTCCGCCGATTTAGACTTGAGCGAATACCAGAGCGTGGTCATTTACTGCATGCCGTTCCACGTCCTGTTTTCGGCAGCCAGCCTGAACGGCTAACGCCACAACAAAACGACATCATCCTGTATAATTAAATGGCTTCTGGCAATTGCCGGAAGCCATTTTCTATTAACCGGAGATATTATGGGCGTAAGCTCAACACCATGAATGAAAACCGTATTGCGTATTCCGTATTCCGTCATTTTCTACGCAATACGCAATACGCTCTATTTTCGTGCCTAAAGCGAAACCCTATTCTGTTTGCCACCCTTTTGGTCATGCTGGGTGCTGGCTGGCTCTATTGGCCCACCCTGCGGCTGCCGCTCATCTACGACACGCTGCTGCACATTCGCATTGCGGGCGGGCTAGATTTTGCTTCCGTTTGGCTACCCACCGAAGCGTTTGGCTTTTACCGCCCAATGACCTTTTTCCCGATGCTACTCATTGAGGCATTGTTTGGCGACTATCCGGCATGGCTGCTGCATGGCAACAATGTGGTGCAACATGCGCTCAATGCGGGCTTGCTGGCCTGGTTAAGCTGGCGGCTGTGGCCCGATTGGCGACGCGCCTTTGCCGCTGGTGCAATTTTTGCCACCTTTCCTTTTGCGTACCAGGCGGTGACGGTATACGGCCACAATGTGCATCCGGCAATGACGGGATTGGTGCTGTTGGGGTTGCATTGTTATCTGGCGGCTCTTAAAACAAAAGGAACACAGAGGTACACGGAGGAGCCACAGAGAAGCACGGAGAAAAATAAATGGTGGGTACTCACGGCCGTTTTATTTGGTTTGATGGTGCTGACGCACGAAACGGCCGTCCTCTTCGGCGGATTTGCGGCTCTGGTACACATTTGTACCCAGCCAGAATTGCTCACCCAACCGCGCCAACTATTGCGCCAACTGCCGCAGCAGCCATGGCGTTGGTTTTTGCTGGCGGGGCTGGCCTATTTGGTTATCTACCAATTTTTGCCGATTAGCCGTGCGCCCCAGGCGGCAGAAGTGGGGCAGAATTTGTGGCTGAACGGTCTGTATTTGCTGCAAGCGGCCGTTTTTCCCATCGCCTGGTTTGCCCATTTGCTCCCGAACGTGAGTGGCGAACTAATCACGTTGGCTGGCACGGGGCTGGTTTTGACAGCGGCTGGCTGTCTAGCGTGGCGCAAACCCACCTGGCGCGCCCCGCTGCTGCTGGCCGGAGGTTGGTGGGCGGCCACCAGTTTGCTCCTGGCCGTCACCCTGCCCACCGACTATTTGCTGCGTGGGCCGCGCCTGCTTTATTTGGGCAGCGCGGGGGTGGCGCTGCTGTGGGCAAACTTGTTAGCGGGCGTGTGGTCTACCCTCACCCCAGCCCTCTCCCTCAAGGGAGAGGGAGCCAGTCCCCTCCCCCTCGCAGGGGGAGGGCTAGGGAGGGGGTTGTTGTGGACGGCCGTTCTCGCCTTCATCCTCCTCACCAGCACCCAGTTTGTCCGCACCAAGCTCACCCAATATGAGCAACTCACCCAACCAGTAGCCGTCATGCAAAAAAACATTGCCCCAGACAGCGAAATTGTTCTCATCAATTTGCCGCAGTGGCTAGACATGCCGCCCAAAACCTACGCTATCGGCGTAGAGTTCGTCACCATGTTGGGTGATTATTTGTTTGCAGAAGAGTTGGTTAGCTTCAATCTGTCCAGCCAACATCTGGTGTGGGCTGTAAACTTGCCAGAGCTGCAAAACAGCCAGGCTTATGCCTACGGTGTTCACGCACAGCATGAATGGTTAACCGGATTCAACAACCAAGCTCGCCATTATTTTATTACCAACTACTTACCTAATGGCCCCCAAACTGCATACACAGGCTATGTCCTGCCACAGCAGGCACAACCACCCATTTCCCCGCCTAATCCAATCGCCCACCTTGGAATGTACCAACTGACTGCCGTTGAAGCTGCTTATTGCGCTAACCATGTGACAATTTCGCTACGCTGGCTGGCAGATGGTGAAGCGATTCCAGAGACGACCTCTGTGTTTGTGCAGGTTTTGGGAGCAGACGGCCGTCTCCTCGCCCAATCAGACGGCCCGCCGTTGGGTATTCGTCCCAGCCTGCTGGCAGCCACACTAGATTGGGCCATATTTGATTTGCGCGAAATTCCGCTAGAGGAAGGGCAAACGCCCCATACCTTGCTGGTAGGCGTCTATGATTTTGCCACTGGCGAACGCAGCCCCGCCACCGACAACTTCGGCCAGCCCTTGCCTGATAATGCTTGGCGTGAACCCATCAATTACTGTTCCAAAACAGAGTAGATAGTTGCACTACATGGTACAATTTTAGAAACTCACTTTTGGCCAACGGAGACAACTATTTTGGAGCAAATTCAAGCCCGTTTAAGCAATTGGTTGAAGGGTGGCGAAGGGTCAGAAAGCGACGGCAAATTTGGTACCTTCCCCGGCGTGTTTACGCCTACTGTTTTAACCATCCTCGGTGCAATTATGTATTTGCGTCTCGGGCAGGTAGTGGGGAATACGGGTCTGCTGGGAGCCATTCTCATCATTTTGCTGGCGCATGTTATTACCGTTTCTACCGGATTGGCTGTCTCATCGGTAGTAACCAACACGCGGGTTGGGGCTGGGGGCGCGTTTGCCATCATTTCGCAATCGTTGGGGCTGGAAGTGGGGGGCAGCGTGGGCATCCCCTTGTTTATTGCCCAGGGTATTTCGGTGGCTCTCTACGTGCTGGCCTTTGCCGAGGCATGGTTGGCCATATTTTCAAACCATTCCATGTTCCTCGTTTCTGTTATCACCTTTGCCATTGTATTTGGCATAGCGTACGTGAGTGCCCAGTTTGCAGCGCGGATTCAGTACCTCATTTTGGGCATTGTGAGCTTTTCGCTATTTTCGGTGCTGCTGGCGAGTTTTCCTGTTGCGGGGCGGGCGGGGTTGACGGAAACGGCCGTTCTCTGGGGCCCATTTACAGAGTGGAGTTTCTGGGAAGCCTTTGCCATCTTCTTCCCAGCCGTCACGGGGATCATGGTGGGCATTAGCCTTAGTGGATCGCTCAAAGACCCCCGCCGCAGCATTCCCCTGGGCACGATGAGCGCCATCGGCCTGACGCTGGTAGTGTACCTGCTGCTAGCCTACTGGCTGGCACACGCCGCCCCCGCCGACGAACTTAGACGGAACAGCACCGTGATGGTTGACCAAGCATTTTGGGGCTGGGCGATTCTAGCTGGCATGCTGGGGGCAACATTTTCTTCTGCACTTGGCTCATTGGTGGCTGCTCCCCGCGTTATGCAAGCTTTGGCACTGCACAGCATCTTACCTCTCAGCGAGATTTTGGCGCAGGAAACAGACCAAGGCGAACCGAGACCCGCCCTGTACGCTACCAGCGCGATTGGATTGATTACGCTGTTGATCGCCCTGGCTAGCGGTGGGCTAAACGCGGTTGCTAGCATCATTACCATGTTCTTTTTAATTACCTATGGTATGCTCAACTTGGTCGTTTTGATTGAACAGATGTTGAGTACCGTGAGCTTTCGGCCTACGTTTCGCGTACCGCGCATTGTGCCGTTTACTGGTCTCGTCGGCTGTGTTTTTGTGATGCTTCTCATCAACCCGGTGTTTAGCCTGGTGGCTATGGTGGTGGTTGTGCTGGTGTATGGCTACCTGCTGCGGCGGAATTTAGAATATTTGCCTAGCGACGTGCGAAGCGGCATGTTTTTATCGCTAGCAGAGTGGGCAACAACGCGGGTTAGCCGCCTGCCTCCGGCCGTTAAGCGAACTTGGAAACCGTCGGTATTGGCGCCCATAGAGCAAACACAGGAGCTAACGGGCAGCTACCGCTTTTTGCGGGCGTTGGCCGCACCACAGGGGGCTATTCATGCGCTTGGCATCTACCCTGAAGGAGATGATTCAGGGCTGAGAGGGCTAGCAGACCTGACGGATTCGTTTGCCGACGAGGGCATTTTTGCCCGCACCACGCTGCTGGAAGAGTCTGATCTGGTGAACGGGGTTCGCTCAGCGACGCAGATTTTACGCAATACCTTTTTTCGGCCTAATTTGCTGTTTTTGAATTTGCGCGAAGAATCTAATTTGGATATTTTGCAGCAGTTGGTGGACAAAACGGCCGCTTACAACATGGGTATCGTTTTGCTAGCACGCCATCCGGTGCGGGCTTTGGGGCGACAGCATTTGGTTAACGTCTGGATTTCGCACCGGGGCGATGATTGGCAGATTGATTTGCGCTGGAGCAACTCCGATTTAGCCCTGCTGCTAGCGTACCAGCTAACCAAAAATTGGTCTGGTAAAATAAATTTGTGCATGGCAGTAGCCTCAGAAGATGAACTGTCTGTTGCAAATGAATTTTTACACGAGCTAATCGATCTGGCCAGATTGCCCAAGAACAGTGGTGTAACTGTGGTGCAAGCCCCGTTTGCTGATGCCCTGCACCAAGTTCCTCGTGCGGATCTGGCAATTTTTGGGCTACCTAATCCGGCACAGCTTACGTTTTGCCAGGAAATTGTGGCAGCGGTAGATGGTTCTTGCCTGTTTGTACGCGACTCTGGTGAGGAAAGTGCTTTGGCTTGATTTCGTAGAGCGTAGTGCGTAGAAAGCATTCTGTTTTTTACGCATTACGCACTACGCTCTATTTTTAGAAGGAGCTAAGAATGAGTGAAAAGATTGATATTAACGTGGCCGATGCCGAGACATTGGCGATGATTTCTGGCATTGGGCCAGCGTTAGCGCAACGAATCATTGAATACCGAGAAACAGTCCATCCCTTTGAAGAGGTGATTGAGCTAGCGGCCGTTCCGGGCATTTCAGAAAAGATGGTGCGTAGCTTTGAGGATTTGGTAACGGTACAACCGGATTTGCAGGAAACAGCCGTTCCCCCAACCCTAGATGCACCCGAAGAACACCTACTGCTGGACGCGCCCGAAGCGATGGAAATGCTCGATGCACCGCCCCAGCCAGACGGTTTGCTGGCGGCTGAAGTTCCAGTCCCGGCCGAGCCAGAAAACGTACCCTCGGCTGTTGAAGAGGATAGCGTTGATGAATCGGAAGCTGTAGATGAGGCCGAGGACGCTGCGGAACCCGTCATCGTTGAAGAAGTTGTTGAGGCTAAAGAGTTTGCCGAGGTGGAAGAGCCAGACGAAACGGAACCATTGCTAGAGGCGAGAGACATTATTGAGGATGCCAGTGAGCCAAGTGTCATCGTAGAAGAAGTTGTGGAAGGAACGGAAGATGAACTGGAAACGGCCGTTGCGCCGCCCCCAACCCCCGAAATTGAAAACTTACCCTTAGCAGACCCAGACGGCGAAGCGATACCCGAACCGGACTTGATGCGCGCCATGCCGCCTACACAAAACGATAATTGGGAAGCCAGCGCACAGCGGCGCGGCTGCATCACTACCTTGCTTGGGGCAACCTTTGGCGCAATTTTAGGAGCCGTACTCACGCTGGCTGTCTTGGCTGCGCTCAACCAGGGCAGCCTTAACTATGCCGCCACCGACTCCCAAATTCAGCAACGGCTAGATACCGAAATCATCTCTCGTACCAACGAGCTAAACCAACTTTCTACCCGCGTGAGCATTGTGACCACCCGGGAAGCCGCCAGTAACCAAACGCTGCAAGATGAGTTTACCGCAGCCAACGACGCGCTCACCGAAGAGATTGCCGACAACGAAGAAATCATCAGCTATTTGGCCACGCGCTCTGGCGATTTGGAGCTTCGTTTGCAAGAGGTGGCGGGGGCAGCTGACACGTTTACCAGCTTTTTAGATGGTTTACGCTCACTGCTGGGTGATTTGGAAGGTGGCAATGCCACACCAACGCCCGCACCTTCTGGAGAAACGCCCACGCCAACCCCCACCCCGTTTGGTACCAACACACCAACTGCGGAGGCACCAGCGACAACGGCCGTTTCTCCAACCGGAGACCCCACCCGAACACCACAGCCCACCGCAACCCAATTTTCATTCCCAACCAACACGCCCGCGCCGCAACCATGAGCGACTCAATGCGTACCAATTATTTATGAATTGTTTGCCGCGAATGACGCAAATTTCCGCGAATTTATAACTGTTTCGCGCTAATTCGTGAAATTCGCGGCTGAGGGTCCGTTCACAAATAACTTTTGATAAGGAAACGAACCCCAAGGCTTAACCGTTTACCAAAATCAAAAATTATAAACGGTTAAGCCCGAAGAAAGCTTGTTCTGCGCCATTCCAAAGGTTCACGCTATGACGACAAACGAGGAGTTAAAAATGACAACCGATCAACCACGCAGCTTTGGCAGCCGCCTCTGGTGGGTAATCCGCACCGTGCTGCTGATTTTTATTTTTCTGGCCGTGCTGGGTGGCCTGGGCTTTGCTGGCTACCTGGGCGTGCGAGATATTCAACGCGCCGATAACAACTTGCTCACGCGGATTGAACTTAATGAGCGAAACGTAAACGAACTGCGCGATACGGTAAACGTAGAAGTTGCCGAGGGCAATTTAGAACAGCAACTGCAAATTGATCGGCTTCAAGCTGAAATTGAAACGCTCACAAGCCAACTGGAAGCATTGCAAACCCTCCAGGCAGAAGATGCGGCCGTTCAAACTGACCAAATTGACGCGTTAGAAGCAAACCTGGCAACGGCCGTTGCCCAAAACAGCAATCTAGTTAGCGAACTGGAAATGGTGCAGTCTGCCCTGGTAGCGTTGCAAAGCGACCTAAACAGCGCTGGCGTTCGCATTGACGACCTGGGAGGCGACCTGGACACCGTGCGCCTGAGCCTGACCGATCTGGATGACAGCCTGACCATCCTGACCACCGACATGACAGCCGCCCGCGACAGCGAAGCCGCTGCGTTGCAACAAAGTCTGATTCAGCTACAGCTATGGGGGCTGCTCACCAACGCGCGGCTTGCATTAGCAGATGGTGATGTGGCTGCGGCAGAAACGGCCGTTGCCCAAGCCATCCCCCTCGCCAACAGCCTTACCGCCGAGCCAGACAGCTTTGCGGCTCAAGCTCTGCTGCGGCTGGAAACTCGCCTTACCCTGGCTGCCGACGGCTTTGCCACTGACCTGCTAACGGTGGCTGAGGATTTGGATGCCGCCAGCCGCGAGCTAACCTTGTTCATTGTTGGCCCCACGCCAGAACCTGCGCTAGAAGAAGTAACGGCTACGCCAGCATCAACCTCAACGGAGACGGCGGTAGATACCACCCCAACCCCAACGGGCACAGCAGAAGAAACAGCCACACCGGACTCAACACCCACCCCAACTGAAACACCAACCCCGTCCCCCGCGCCCACGGCAACTCCCTAAAATAAAACAGGGGCTGGTTTTGCAAAACCAGCCCCTGCTCTTTCTAGCGAAAGTTAGCGTTTGGCGGGCTTAGCCACCCTCTCACTTACTTACGGCCGTGTCATACCAGAAACATCAGCCCCCATTTCTACCAGCGAGTCATACAAAACTTGAATGACATACTGGCCATTGTGAGCAAATGCCCCTGGGTCTTTTTGTGCATACTGGTAATTGTAAGCCGCCCGCAGCAAGCTAGGCGTCCAGGTATTGTAGCTATTGGGGTAAATGGCTTCGCCGCCATCTACTTCCCCATTACCATCCGTGTCAATAAAGAAGTAGGGGTAGGCATGAGAATCGTAGATGATGGGAGATGCACCCACGCTAACAGCATATTCCTGAATAGCTGGATAAAGCAGTTCCACCATCGTCGCAATTTCGCCAGCAATCCCTTCGGTCACGTCGCCGTCACCGTCGTAGTCCACCTCGCTTACGCGAATATCCCACATGTCTGCGGCCGTTTCTACATTTTCATGACATTCCGTACATTCAGCCACTTTCACTTCCAACCTGTGGGTGCTGTGGCATTCTGTACAGTCATCAAATGCGCCAACATGCTCGTTCTTGCCCAGGTACTCATTACCAGCAAACTCGTACGCGCCTTGCACTTCAGTGCCAAAGAGCGTTGCGCCAGCCGCAAAGTAATGGATGTTCTGGAAGCGCAAGCTATCTGAGATTTCATCATCACCCAGATCGCCAATCGAACTGTTCATAGAAACTGTTGACGAACGACCCTGATGACAGTTGATACAGGTATTGGCCGATTCACCTTCACCAAAGGAAACCGCCGCTCCACTGGGGAAAGTCACCGAGTCAAAGACATACACATCGTACGTTTCCAGATCGTTGTGGCAGGTGGCGCAGTTCAGGCCATTGGCCGTTGGTTGGGTAATGGATACCCCTTCCGTGGCAAACAGCGGCAGCCCTGCGGCCGTATGACATTTGCTACATCTGCCAGGTACAGCACCATCTTCATCCCAATGCCGGAACGCTTCTTCAGAACCAGCAAAGTGACCGTGGTCAATGCGCCGTAACGTTGTCATATCCACTGGCGTAGAGATGGCATCATTCAAGTCAGCAATTGAATCGTAGAGTAGCTGGATCATGTACTTGCCGCCATGCGCGTACCGACCGGGGTCCTTCAACGAGGCCTGGTAGTTGTAGGCAGCTTTGGCCAAACGTGGCGTCCAAGCATTGTACCGATTCGGGAATGCCGCTTCGCCCTCCGTTACTTCGCCATTGCCATCACCATCAATGAAGAAGTAGGGGTAGCTATGGTCATCGTAAACGATGGGCGTGCCGCTTACTTCTGCGGCATATGCCTGCATAGAAGTGAACAGAATCGCGCGCAAATCTTCAATTTCAAAGAAGATGCCTTCGCTCATGTCGCCATCGCCGTCGTAATCTACCAATGAACCGGGCATACGAATGTTCACCAGCTCATCTACACTAGCGGCGTCCGTATGGCAAACGGTACATTCGTCGAATTGAACTTCCAACGTATGCGGATCGTGGCAGCTTACGCAGGTGTCGTACCCTTCCACGTGGTCAAACTTGGAATCATACGACTGGCCTTCGTATTCGTAGCCACCCATCGCCCAGGTGCCAAACTGCGTGGCCGCAGCCGCGTAGTAATGGATATTGGTAAAGCCCAAATCTTCGCTCACGGTATCCGGGTCTGCCACCGGGTCTAGTCCGGCTTCAACAATGGAATTGTTCACGGAGACGGTGGAAGCGCGCCCTTGATGGCACTGCATACAGCGTGCTTCTGGCCCCAAACCTGTGATTTCTGCCCCTGACGGGAAAACGATGCTGGCCAGGTCAGCGGTTACGCTGTTGTGGCAGGCTTCACATTCAACAGTGGTGCCGAGTGGTGCGGCGGCATCTACCGTGCCAAAATCAGAGCCGTCTGCCCCTAGAAAATCCAAGATGCCTGGTGTGCTGTGACATTTGGCGCAGCGAGCAGGAATCTCAGCCGGATCGTCTTCATCCCAGTGAACAAAGGCTTCTGCGCTAGCGTCAGCGTGGCCAGAGGCGGCCCACTGTGCTTCGAAGGGAATGGTGGATACGGCCGTTTCCGGCTCTACCATCACTTCCACAACACGCGTTACCTCCATTTCCACCGGAACTTCAACCGTTTCGGTTACGGTTTCGCCTGGGAGTTCAACAATCCTTGTTACTTCTACCGTTTCTGGTTCTTGGCTACAAGCAACAATAGCCAGCCCTAAAAACAGCAAAAGCCCGAGTAAAACGTAAACGCTTTTATACTTCGGGTTAAACATATAAACCTCCTTTGCAACGAAATTATCAGAAAGTTACTACAGAAAGAAGTCCCCTCTGCGTACTTTCTAAAAGTTCAAAGACGATGTTGATCTGCTTGCCAACATCGCCCCATGACTACAAAAACATAGCCGCCAGAAAAGCAAAAACTGACAAACTATGGGGATGGCGTACTTAAAGGTACAAACACCTCACGGGTAACTCGCGGAATCGTTTCGATGGCCGTTTGCTCAAACGTAAACGCCCAAATCACGCCAATCAGCAGCAAGCTCCCAACAACGATGCTCACCGCAAAGAAAATTCGCTGGCGGCGGCGGCGCACTGGCAAGGCCAAACCCGGCCAGGGGTCGCCGCCTTGCTCTAGCCGTTCCAATTCCAGCGCATGTTCTTCTTCCATCTGGCTGTGAGGCAACTTTCCCGTGAATATGCTGGGATTGAAATGCTTAATATGCACGTTGTACATATGCCAAACCAGGATGCTAAGAACTGCCAGCAGGGCTTCGCCGCCGTGGGCAGCTTTGGCAGCAGGAATAAATTGCCCCGGCAAGAAAACCGTGGAAGCGATGGGGTTCCATAGCACAAACCCGGTAATAATCATAATGGCCGTACCCCATACCACGGCCCAATATTCAATCTTTTCGCCAAAGTTAAATTTGGTCATTTTGGGTGGATGCTCTGCCAAACCCAGGTTGTGCTTAACTGTTTGAATCAGATCAAACAAATCCTGCTTTCTGAGCATGATCCGCATACGTTCATGCTTAACAAAAAGACGATAAGCCGAGGTAAAGAGATGGTAAATGGAACCAACCACCAACAAAATGGCCGACCAACGGTGAATAATCCGGGTTAACTCTATGCCACCCATGGCGTTGATCATCCACTCTGCCCAACTTTCCAGGGCATATTTTTGGGGCAAGCCAGTAATGGCCAAAATGGTAAAGCTCACCATTAAAATAAAGTGTTCAATTCGCGCCATGGTGCGGAAACGAGGGTACATTTTTTCTGCGTTCTTGGCGGTATCTTGTGGTTTGTTACTCATGCTTGCCCCTTTACGCGCAGGCGCACACGTCGGTAAATATCGGTAGCTACCAGAAAGGCAAAGAAACCAATCGTGGCCGGAATAACAATTTTGTAGAAGAGATCAACCAGATAAACGAGCGGGTTATTTTGCAGGGATGGCCTGAAATGACTCGTCCAGCTATCTGGGAAGTTTTCTGTGGCGTCGGGATGGCACTGTTGGCAGGTTTCTAGCAGATTGGCTTTGATGCCTGCTTCAGGGTCATCAGCGGCTTTGATGTTGTGTACGCCGTGGCAGTCGTAGCAAACGGCCTTGTTGGTTTCTGCTTCTGGGTCTTGGTGCTCAAACAGGGTGACGGTGGTGCCGTGGAAATCGGCTACATAGGTGTCAAACACGTCGGTAGAAATTTCGTATTCGGCCATGAGTTCCACATCGGCGTGGCATTCGGCACACAGTTGGGGAGAGCGTATGCGGAATAGTGCAGTAGTGGGATCGGAAATGTTGTGGACGCCGTGGCATTCGATACAGGTAGGTACGTCTGGGTTGCTGCCGTTGACAAGTGCCCCTCCATGTACGCTTTGGGCATATTCGGCAAAGATGGTGCTGTGGCACTGTTCACAGGTGTGGGAGATGCGCTCACGGGGCTCATCGGGGATTGGAGTGTCGTGGGCGCCGTGACAATCTGTGCAAACGGCCGCTTCCACTTCACCTTCTGCAATGGCCGCCCCATGCACATCGTCCAGCGTCTGATCGTAATTGGTTTCGTGGCAACGGCCGCACAGTGGGTATTGTTGCAGGTTGTATTCTCGTAGGCTAACGGCCGTTACTGGCTCATGCGGGAAGCGCGCATCTTCATGGCAATCGGTACAGGCCAGCGGCTGCCAGTTATTCCCCTCGCCGTGTACAGAATCGTGCAGCACGTCGGCATCAATCGTCAGGTTGAGCGTATCGCCGTTGGGGAAGGTGTAGGTAAGCCCCTCCTGGCTGTGGCAGGCCAGACAGTAGCTGTTGTCTACTTTTTGGGCAAACAAACCGGCCTGGATAATTTCTGTAAGCTGACTGGCTTCTACAAGGGGAACAGCTTGCTCAACGTGGCAGTCGGTACAGGCTTCAGTACCCGCGCCTGCCTGCCATTCATCCACTGTCAACACATCATGCGAGCCGTGGCAGTCGGTACAGGCCACTGGATTTTCAGCTTCAGGGCCAGGATGGCTGGTGATGTGGGGCTGCACATGACAGCTTTCACAGTTGGCTGACTGTACTAGTTCGTACTCGCGCAGCGTGTCGGCGTTTACTGGCGCGTGGGGCTGCTGGTAGTTGTTGATGGGCTGGTGACAGCTAGAACAAGCCAACGGGTCAGAAGCAGCATCACCGTGGGCGGAATTGGCTAATTCGGCTAAGTCTACCCGCGCAGGCAGGGCCTCGCCTGACGGAAAAACAACCTCGCTCTCAGTATCTTGGTGACAGAGGCGGCAGGCGGTGTCATCGGCAATTTGGGGATGCGGCAGGGCGGCAACCTGTTCCACGCTTGTAATGGGTGGATGTGATTGAATAACGGCCGTCACATCTTGCTGGCCTGAATTAGCAGCCTGTGCTGGCAGCAAACTCATTGCCAGCACAGAGGCTACAACAGCACAGACAAGCCCCCAAATGAGGCGTCGCTTATTTGTCACGCTAAACATCATTTAGGGTGCTTCCGTATCAGTTGGTTCTTCTACGGCCGTTTCCACCTCAGGTGGTGGCGGCGTGTGATATCCAGTAGCCAATGAGATCAACTCATCATCCGTCACATTTGTGGCAAAACCGTCAGGATTGTGGCAGCTACGGCAGGCAAAATTGAGCGAAATCTGTGAAAGAGCCACCGTGCCATCTTCCGTAAATTGCTCAACCTGGTTTGGATCAATCGCCATCATGTGCGTACGCAAATCGCCAGTGAACATGTCTGGATCGCCAACGGCACTTCTTGTAATGCGTGGCATGTGGCAATCAATGCAATCAACCCGAATGTTATTATGCCCAGCTTCATATTGTGCTTCCTCAAAGTGGCAATTTTCGCAGGTTGTACGCACGGTTTGCAACCCGGCTTCGCGCAGTTGCACCACCCCCGCATGCGGATCGTGGCAAACCACACAATCTAAGGTTATGTGCTTGCTTTGGAACAGCTCTTCATACTGCTCGTGGTGGCGAATAAAGCCACCTGAGGCGTTAACTTCTTCTATAGCTCCCCGTGAATGACAAGCTCCGCAGGATTCTCCGTCGCGATCAATATCGGCGCGCACCACGATGGGATTTTCTGCATGTTGGCTGCCCGCGCCATGGCACTCCTCACATTGAATGCCGCCAGCAGCCCAAGTGCCAACAAGCCCGGGCAAGCCATCCTGGTTGCCTATGGGGCTGTAGCCAGTGGTGTGGCAAGTGCCGCAGGTATATTGCAGGTTTTCTTCACCCGCGTGGTAGCCTACCCAATCGTCGCCTAAATCTAGCTCTTCATTGTAAAAATTGTATTGGGTGGTGGCATTTTCATCTTCACCAGTAATGATGTAGCCTTCGTTATCAATGAAACGGGCTTTCCAGTTGTAGCCGCCAATGACGTAGCTAATATCGTTCCAGGTGTAGCCAGCAGGCGGTTCGCTTAACTCTGTGAAGGGGTATTCGGGCGGTTGGCCATCTACGACGGCATTTAGCTTATACGGATGGCCGCTCAACATGAAAACATCGTAGATTTCCTGGTGACATTCGGCACAGGCTTGGCTGCCAATAAAGGAAGGAGGCGTATAGCTAAGGCCATCCAACCCAGCCGGGCCAGGTAGGCCTTGCTCACCTTGTGCGCCAGCCGGGCCAGGTGAGCCTTGCGAGCCAACGGGACCAACCGGCCCCTGTTCCCCTGGTTCACCCGCACAGGCAGCCACAAATGTGACAACGGCCGTAATGAGAATAATCATCAAGAACCATTGTTTTCGTAGCATAGTGCCTCCTCATGTTTCCACAGTTTAGTCAACATAAAACACAGGCTGTTCTCATCTTCAGCTAATGTGGTTTGTACATTGTACTGGGCTACTCCTAAAAGCCGTAATGACAAATGTCACTCACCGAGGATGACAGACGTTGCAAAAAAGAGATACCTCTGGACATGATAAGCGTTACTTATCTAACAAGAGGTGCATAAACAGAAAAAGGTTTCGAGCACCAGCAAAACGGGCAGCAATGTGACTATGAAATTTTGTAAACACCGCTACCAGAAATGATCTACAAAGCCTTTCTTCTTCCACCCTCTACTTTTCGATAAATTACCCAAAACAAGGTATAATTTAGGCTGGTTTAGTACCTAAAAAAATAACTGTTTTGCCACCTTCAGCGCGGTGGCTTTTTGCTTATTTACCGACCATATTGGTCGTATCTTTTCGCTAGAAACCCTCTGTGGAGGTTCCATTTTGGACAACAACATCGGAACAATTAACTTTATTGATATTAACCAGGAGATGCGTACATCCTTTTTGGATTACGCTATGAGTGTGATTGTGTCGCGGGCCTTGCCCGATGCGCGTGATGGCCTCAAGCCGGTTCACCGGCGCATTTTGTACGCTATGTGGGATATGGGCATTCGAGCCACATCACCCCACCGCAAGAGTGCCCGTATTGTAGGTGAAGTACTGGGTAAATACCACCCACATAGCGATACGGCCGTATACGACGCCATGGTGCGTATGGCCCAATATTTCTCCATGCGTTACGAACTGGTGGATGGCCAGGGCAACTTTGGCAGCGTAGATGGCGACAGCGCCGCTGCCATGCGCTACACAGAAGCCCGCCTGGCCCGCATTGCCCACGAACTCCTGGAAGATATTGACAAAAACACCATTGATTTTGCACCCAACTTTGATGACAGTCTGGTAGAGCCAGAGCTGCTGCCCGCTCGCCTGCCTAACTTGCTGCTAAATGGTGCCACGGGCATCGCTGTAGGCATGGCCACAAACATTCCCCCGCACAATCTCACAGAACTGTGCAATGCAATTGGCTACCTCATCGAGCGGTATGACGACATTGACAACGTGACCCTTGATGAACTGATGGAGTTTGTGAAAGGCCCAGATTTCCCCACAAGCGGTCTCATCATCGGCAATGAGGGCATACGCAACGCCTACGCCACCGGGCGCGGGCGCGTCATTATGCGCGCCAAAGCCGAAATTGAACCCCTGCCCCGCAACCCAGATCGGCAGCGCATCAACATCACCGAGATTCCGTTCCAGGTGAACAAAGCCATGCTCATTGAACGCATAGCCGAGTTGGTAAACAAAGGCGTCATCACCGACATTAGTGATTTGCGGGATGAGTCTGACAAGCGCGGCATCTCCATTATTGTGGAACTGAAGCGAAACACCCAACCGCTGAAAGTGCTCAACCAACTGTATAAGCACACGGCCTTGCAAACGCCCTTTGCTATGCAATTGCTAGCGTTGGTAGACAAACAGCCTAGGCTGCTCTCGCTCAAACGCGCCTTACAAATTCACATAGAACATCGCATTGAAGTCATTACCCGGCGCACCCAGTTTGAGCTAGACAAAGCCCAAAAGCGGCAGCACATTTTGGCGGGGCTGCTCATCGCGTTGGGTCATTTGGATGATGTTATTGAAACGATTCGCCGCTCACCCGATGCAGATACGGCTCGGACGCAGTTGATGGAGCGCTTTGGCCTCTCTGAACCGCAAGCAACGGCTATTTTGGATATGCAGCTGCGCCGCTTGGCTGCGCTGGAACGGCAAAAGATTGAGGACGAGCATCGTGAAATAACTGCCCATATTGAATATTTGGAAGGATTGCTGGCTGATAAAAAGAAGATTCTTGGTCTGATTCTGGAAGACATTACAGAGATCAAAGAAAAATATGGGGATGAGCGTGCCTCGCAAATTATGATGGGCATGGATGCCGACCTGAACATGGAAGATTTAATTCCAGATGAGGACGTGCTGATCTCTATTACGCAGCGCGGCTTTGTGAAGCGAACCCCGGTGGCAGCGTATCGTAAGCAGGCGCGGGGCGGCAAGGGGCTCATTGGCATGGGCCGCCGCGATGAGGATCAGCTAGAGCATCTGTTTGCGGCTGGGTCGCACAATACCATTTTGTTCTTTTCGGATCGGGGCAAGGTGTATGCAGATAAAGCGTACAACATCCCTGAGCTAGATCGCACGGCCAAAGGCACGTCGTTGATGAATATTTTGCCTTTGATGCCAGAAGAGAACATTACGGCCGCTCTTCCCGTTCATAGCTTTGAAGATGCAGAATACCTAACCATGATCACCCGCAAGGGGCGGATTAAGCGCGTGGAGGTGAATGTTTTTGAAAGCGTGCGCCCCAGCGGGCTTATTGCCATCAATCTGGATGACGATGACCGTCTGGGCTGGGTGAAGCTAACGGCAGGTGAACAAGATTTGCTTATTGTGAGTGAACAAGGCAAGGGCATTCGCTTTAGCGAAGAAGATGTGCGGCCAATGGGTCGCAACGCCGCGGGCGTAAACGCGATTAGGCTGGATAGCTGGGATCGCGTAGCCGGGGCAGACGTGGTGCTGCCAGAGGATGATTTGCTGGTAATTACCGAAAAAGGGTATGGCAAACGCACCCCGCTGGCCGAGTATCGGCAGCAAAATCGGTATGGCCAGGGCGTGCGGGCGATGGTTCTGACACCGGAACGCACGGGCAAGATTGTGAGTGCGCGGGTGGTGATGCCAGGCGACGAGGTGACGTGCATTTCGGCCAACGGCATCATTTTGCGTACCTCTACCGATGTGATTTCGCAGCAGGGTCGCTCGACGCAAGGCGTGCGGGTCATGGAACTGCGCGAAGGAGACACAGTGGCCTCTGTCGCCGTCGTCCGTGAAGGACGCTTGTCGCAGGTAAATGGCGATGATGAAACGGAGGAGATGGTTGGAGAGGAAGCAACGGCCGTACCAAATATCCCCGTAATTAATGGTTCTGGCTAACGCCTCGCCCTGTTGTTGATTTTGTAAAAGAGCATCGAATTTTCGGTGCTCTTTTTTTGGCTGTATGAGATTTCGTTTCCCGCCTATTTCCTATATTATTCTTCTGGTTGTCTATTTATACTTCAAGGGTAGGCACGATGGCTGGCGCATGTGGCTAGTTGTCCTCAATTCAAAATAACAAGTCCCGACAATGAACTATTTTCTCCACACGATTACGGACTCATGGCAAAACGGCCGTTCTGCATCACATTAACGCCCACTTGCCCAACAGGTAAAACCATGTCAACAGACAAACTTACGAAGCTTCTAGCACCGGTCATGAAGCTAGAGAACTTGGGAATCCCCGCTGGTTTAATTCAAGATATTATTTTCCGCTTGCTGTTTAACGAAAGCGACGTGAGCATTGCCCGATTTTCTGAAGTTATGGGCATTCACCCCAGCCTAATAGATGAGCTGCTGGCTCGCATGAAACAGGAGCATTTAGTAGAAGTAAAACGAGCAGGCGGGCTGGGCAGCCTCAGCTTTATTTACGGACTCACCGAGGCCGGCGCCAAACGCGCCCGCGACGCTTTTGAACGAAGCCAATATGTGGGGCGCGCCCCCGTTTCTTTAGAAAAATACAACACAGCCATCCTGGCACAATCCAAACGGGAACAACGCATTACGCCCACACAAATGAAGCAAGCCCTGAGCTTTTTAATTTTGCCAGAAAATTTTGACCGGCGGTTGGGGCCAGCCGTTAACGCTGGCACGTCTCTCTTTTTGTATGGGCCACCAGGGAACGGTAAAACCACTATAGCCCAGGCCATCGCCAAGCTCATCGGGCACGATTCTCCTATTTGGCTACCAGACGCCATTACCGTCGGCGGACAAATCATCCGCGTATTTGATCCGTTGGTACACAATCCCATTGAGCCAGAAGATATAGCCATGCACATGGCATTTTTGGGAAACGGCCGTTCTGAAAAAGTAAAGTTTGATCGGCGCTGGCGGCTATTTGAGCGGCCAGCGGTAATGGTGGGTGGCGAATTGACGATGGATTCACTAGACCTGCGCTATGAACCCATTGCCAAAGTGTATGAAGCTCCTCTGCAGCTGAAGGCCAACGGCGGCATGTTCCTCATTGATGACTTTGGTCGCCAACAAATTAGCCCCCAAGAGCTGCTCAACCGCTGGATTGTGCCGCTAGAGAGCGGCATTGATTTTCTGCGGCTGCAATCTGGCCAAAGTTTAGAGGTTCCCTTCCGGCAGCTCATTGTCTTTTCTACCAACCTGGACCCGATGCAGTTGGTAGATGGCGCATTCCTGCGGCGCATTCAAATGAAGGTAGAAGTAGGTGGCCCCAGCGAGAAACTTTTCTACCAAATCTTTGTGGAAGCCTGTAAATCGTACAACATTCCCTTCGACAAAAAGGCATTTGTCCACCTGCTGCAAAAATGGTACCGTGCTCCCAACCGCGTCATGCAGGCTGTGCATCCCCGCGACATCGTAAAAACGGTTATCTCCATTTGCAATTACGACAACACCACCCCGCGCCTAACGCCAGAGCTAGTAGATGAAGCGTGCGAGAGTTACTTTGTAGACGGCAATATGGCCGCGACGCTAGCTGATCAGTAAATCGGTAAGCAGTATTCAGTAGCCGCGGATTCTTTCCGCGCAAAAAACGAAGAAGCCTCCCACAGGCATTGGGAGGCTTCTTTACTTCAGAAATGTCATTCCCGTGCAGGCGGGAACCCACCGCTTAAAAAGTGTGGATACCCGCTTTCGCGGGTATGACAACCATGTTTGTTTGTACTTAATTAGGCGGCGTAGTAAACAACGCCCAGCGCTTTGGGGCCAACATGCGCCCCCACCACCGGGCTTAGCTCGACAATGTGCATCTCTTCAGGATTCAGGATTCCGCTGAGTTGATCGTGCAGCTTTTGGGCATCGGCTGCGGCGGCAGCATGAATAACGGCCGCTTTCACCCCAGATTTGCCGCCCATTTCCTCTTTAGCCACATTTAGCAGGTGAGCAATTGCTTTTTTCTTGGTACGTACAGAGGCTAGCGGCTCAATCTTGCCTTCTACCAAATGCAAGATGGGCTTGATGGAAAGCATAGAACCGATGAGACGTTGGGCCCCACCAATACGGCCGCCTCGATGCAAAAATTCCAGCGTATCTACTACAAAAAGCACCCGCATCGTTTTCACGATGGCGCGGGCAGCTTCGGCAGCTTCCTTGTAATCTGCCCCGTTTTCAATAGCGCGGGCAGCAGCCAATGCCATGTAGCCTAATCCCATCGCCGCAGATTCCGAATCTACAATCTCGATGGGATACTCTTCCATCATGCCTGCTGCTGCTTGGGCCGAAGCCTGCGTTCCGCTGAGTGACTTGGAGATAAGAATGGCCACGATGGAGTCGGCCGTTTCTGCCACTTTGCTGAAAAATTCATGGAACTCACCTGCTGAAGGTTGAGAGGTGGTGGGCATCTCTTTGGCCGTGGCCAGGCGACTGTAAAAAGCATCTGGCTTAATGTCTACGTCATCACGCAAGCTGCTTCCTTCCCAGTTTAAAATCTGGGGAATAACGTGGATATTGTATTGGGCTACCAGAGCCGGGGGAATGTACGACGTGCTGTCTACAACCACAGCAACTTTTGCTTTGCTCATAAGTGGGTCTCCTCTTTTTTGCTCTTCCAAATTTCTTTCGTTTTACCACATTGTGCAGGATTGGGAAACGGCCGTTTCCACAACGCACTAACTTATAGTAACCCCCTATGCTCCAATCCGTTTTGCCATACTCGTAAAACAGTCAATTTTAGGGCGTTTACAAAAAAATTGATACAATATCTTCTCCAATCCAGCATTATCTGGCATGGTAGGTCCAATTAGGAAGCGTGAATCAAATGAATCGAGAATATCATCGTTGGTACAGTCCAGCATTAGAGCAGGACATGGAACTGCTGGTCTTTGGCCACAGCGGCGCACGCGTACTGGTATTCCCTACCTCAAAAGGGCGTTTTTATGAGTGGGAAGACCGGGGCATGATGAACCTGCTCGGCCACCATATCCACGAAGGCTGGCTACAGCTTTACTGTGTAGATAGCGTGGATGCTGAAAGCTGGTATGCCCATTGGAAACATCCTGGGGCGCGCGCTTGGCGGCAGGTGCAGTACGAAAATTATCTGGTCAATGAAGTACTCTCCCTTTCATGGCTCAAAAACCAGAACCCATTTTTGATTACAGTTGGAGCCAGCTTTGGCGCGTATCATGCCGTTAATCTGGCACTGCGCCGGCCCGATCTGGTAAGCCGCACCATTGGGCTAAGTGGCATCTACGACATCAGCCGCTGGGCAGACGGGCATGGCGGGGGGCATATTTACGCCAACAACCCCAGCGCCTACATTCCCAACGAGAATGACCACCAGCGGCTGGAGTTGCTGCGAAAGCTAGACATTATTCTAGCGGTAGGGCGAGACGACGGGCTGCGCGACAACAACGAATACCTCTCTACTGCCCTGTGGCAAAAAGGCATTGGCAATGCGCTGCGAATTTGGGATGGCTGGAGCCACGATTGGCCATATTGGGAAAAGATGCTGCTAACATACATTGGTGGACACGATTAGAAAAGTGGTTGGCGGTTAGTGGCTAGTTACAGGTGGATACTAACCAGTCACTAGCCCACTACAAACTAATATAAGGAGAGGGACGCATGACAAAAAAGATTGGTTTGATGGTTGGCATGGAGTGGTCTTGGCCACCGGCATTTATTGAGGAAGTAAACGGCCGTAACCAAGGCGTCACTGCAGAATTTGTAACGGTTGGCGGCACACAAATGAACGAACCACACGAATACGCCGTCATCGTAGACCGCATTTCACATGAGGTACCTTATTACCGTTCTTATTTGAAAAATGCCATGCTGCAGGGCACCCACGTTATCAACAATCCCTTCATGTGGACGGCCGACGACAAATTTTTTGGCGCATCCTTAATTACAAAACTAGGATTAGCCAGCCCCAAAACGGCTGCTCTCCCCAACAAAGAATACATTCCCGGCATTGACCACAGTAAAAGTTTACGCAATTTGGCCTTCCCCATGCCCTGGCAAGATTTGGTAGAGTACGTGGGTGGCTTCCCCTGTGTGCTAAAAGATGCACATGGCGGCGGCTGGAAAGAAGTATACATTTGTCATGACATGGAAGAGCTTTACCGCAGCTACGATCAATCTGGTTTGCTAACTATGGTGTTACAAGAATTCATCGAGTGGGAAGATTACATCCGCTGCATGGTGTTGGGCCAAGAGAATGTGTTAGTGATGCGGTACGATCCCAACACGCGCCAATACAGTCACCCAGACGGCCTCTCCCAAGAAATGTACGACCGCATCGTAGCGGATTGCCAAACATTGTGCCGCGCCTTTGGCTACGATATGAACACTTGCGAATTTGCCATCCGCGACGGCATTCCATACGCCATTGACTTTATGAATCCCGCCCCAGACATGGATGTTAATTCGCTGGGCTATGAATTCCATCGCTGGTGTGTGGAAGGGATGGCGGACATGTGTATTCGTTTGGCAAAGGAAGAGGGAACGCAAGTGGGGGAGATGCGTTGGAGCGGACTTTTTTAGATTTTTTTCACCGCGGAGGACACAGAGAGCGCAGAGAGTAATAAAAACTCCGCGCTCTCTGCGGTTAGCTTTTTGCAGCGAGACGAGGAGAAGATGGCGTTGAAGGAAGCAATACGGACCTATCATGATTTATTGACCGATGAGCTGGCGGCAGAGTCGCAGGGGCAGCTAACGGAGCAGATGCAGCAGCGGGGGCTCTTTTTTGGCGAACGGCCGTTATGCACCGTGCTGCGTCCTCGTTTTTTAACCCCGCAACAATATCTGTTTTTACGAAAATCCATACGGCCGTTGCTCCGCGCCTTCGAGAAAATATCTGAGCTAGCCGTTAAAGATGCAGAATTTTGCAAGCAGTTTGGCTTGGTAGGGTGGGAAGAAGAGCTTCTCAAACACGAACCACGATTTCGTGGACACACCCCCCTTACCCGGCTAGATGCCTTTTACGTGACCGATACCGGCGAACTGAAATTTACGGAGTACAATGCAGAAGTCCCCGCTGCTTCTGCCTACAACGATGTGCTGAACGAGGTGTTTTACGGCCTGTCGGTGATGGGGGAATTTTTGCGGAGGTATGCGGTACGGCCGTTGCCCACCCGCCACAGCGTGCTCCACGTTTTGCTCGATGCGTACCGGCAATCTGGCGGCACCGAGCGCCCCCAAATTGGCATTCTGGATTGGCACGATGTGCCTACGCGCAGCGAATTTGAGCTGTTCACCCAATATTTCAAAACACAGGGCTATGAAGCCAAGATTGTGGACCCGCGTGAAATGGCATATGAAAACGGCCGTCTGCACCACGAAGGGTTTGAGATAGACGTTATCTACAAGCGGGTGCTGATTACCGAACTCATTGAGCGCGGTGGGCTGGATCAGCCTGTGGTACGCGCCGTGCGCGACGGCAACGTGACCATGGTGAACCCATTCCGCTGCAAGCTGCTGTATAAAAAAATGAGCCTGTCTGTGTTGAGCGACGAGCGGAATGTGCATCTGTTTAACAAAAAAGAAACGGCCGCTATCCACAACCATATCCCCTGGACACGCACCGTTGAGGAGCGCAAAACTACTTACGGTGGCCTGCCCATTGACCTGATTCCATTCATGCACAAATACAAAGACCAATTAGTGCTAAAACCGAATGATGATTATGGTGGACACGGCATCGTGCTGGGCTGGCAAACCAACGCCAGCGGCTGGGAGCAAGCCGTAGAGCAGGCCCTGGCAGAACCTTACATCGTGCAGGAGCGGGTGGTGATTCCGGAAGAGCCATATCCCAGCATGATTGACGGCCGTTTGCAAATCTATGATCGCTTGCTGGACACTGCCCCCTTCATCTTTCATGGCGATTACGTAGATGGCTGCCTCACCCGCCTCTCCACTGACCCACTGCTCAACGTCTCTGCTGGCGGTGGCTCCACCGTACCCACCTTTGTTGTCGAAAAAAGATAGGGCAATCAAAAACTGTGCCGATTCTTCCACCAGCCATTCCTGTGCAGGCAGGAATCCACATCCACACAAAACCTGGAAACCCGTCTTCGCGGGTATGACAACTATATTTAACTCAAGTTGCTACCTTAAAAATATGGCTGACACTCTCAGCCAGAACAAATAATGCGATTTTCAGCTCAAAGCCTGCGGCTGTGACTGCATGAATGCTCCTCGGCATCCTGCGTGCAATGGATGACCCTGTCGTCTCCACAATCTTGCGATGCAGTTTTATCCAATAAGTGCGCCACGGTGGATACGGCCGTTTGCTGTTTTTCTTGCGTACAGGACATAGTTTCACCTGTCTTGTCTCATTGATTAAGTCTTCCATGGTGTAATCATTGTAGATTTTGTCTGCATAGATTTCTGAACCCGTCGGTAGGTCAAACTGAAAGGAGCGCAGGTGAGTCACATCGCTTTCAGAACCCGGTGTTAGGAAGAACTCAACTGGTTGACCCTGACTGGTGACCATCAAATGTAGTTTGAGTCCATAGAAGTAGCGGCGTTTGCTCGCAATCTTGCCGCGATACTTCTCTTCTCGATAGAGACGACAGCGGCGAATGCGCCAATTGTCACACACCACAATAGGAAAGGTATCGATCACGTAAATCGAATCGCTACTGACCCCTTTCCAGTGGGCGCCCAACATCTCGATAAAGGTCACGATGTAATGGCTCACTCGATGCAGACGACGTGAATACCGACTTTTGCTCAACATGGTTGGTATGTAGCCGCCTTGATGCAAGAAGGCACGGGCAAGTTCATAATTGCCGCTAAAAAACAGAGCAGCCACGATTGCTGTGGTGATGACCTCGGAATCGTTCATGCGGCATTGACTGTTTTCATGATGACCTAAACCAAGCAAAAGGTCGTTAACCAGCGTGTAAATCGCTACAATTTGTTCGTCCATGATTGTCCTCGTAAAAATGGTTTGGTGGTTCAAACCCACTTTACTTGGCTTTCATGGACTTCACCATTTTTGACTGTTAAGGTAGCAACTTAGGTTATATTTAATTAAAAATCCACGTACTCTGTGGCCAAAACGATGATTGAAACGCCCGTCACGCTTGAACTCGACCAGAAGCAAATCCCCTACACTCTCTTCACCCACAACGGCCCCGTCCGCTCGCTTGAGCAAGCCGCTAAAGAACGCAACCAGCAGCCGGAGCAGGTGGTGCGTAGCTTGCTCTTTCGTTTGGCGCAAGACGACTTCCTGATGGTTTTGGTCGCTGGGCCACAGCAAATTGATTGGAAGCAGTTACGTCGTACATTAGGTTTATCCCGCCTAACAATGGCCAAACCAGATGATTTGCGCCGCATTACTGGCTACGAAATCGGCGCGGTGGCTCCCTTTGGGTTACCTAAGCCTGTTCGCATCCTTGTTGATCAATCTGTGCTTAACCAAACGGAGATTTCATTGGGGTCTGGGGTAAGAGGAACGGCCGTCCTCATGAGGACGGCCGATTTGCTTAAAGCTCTGGGGGATGGTGCGGAAGTTGTTTCTTTATAAGAGAGATGGGAACATTACTCGGTTGCCATCATGATGCCACTACATGGGTCGCCGCAATCATTGACCGCGGTAAAAATATCGTCAATTGTCGGTTCAACCGTTTTGATGATACGGCCGTCTGCCAACGTCAGCGTCACGTCCAGGCTGTGGGTTTGGAAGATTTCTACCACGTCGCCACTGTTCAGGATGGCAACGGCCGTTTCCCAATCTACCACCTCTGCATCGTCCGCGCCGCTTTGGTGCATGGAGGCGGGTACAAATAGCAGAACTCCGTCTGGCATGTGCAAAGCAAGTTGGTTATCTGCAAGCGTATAGCTGGTTGCCTGTGCCAGCGCAGCTAAAAAGTCACTTTCCTGCTGCGATACCGCTTCGTCCAGACAAGCCATTAGCGTGCTGCCCATCAGGCCAAATTCCAGACTGCCATCCATGCCAACAGTTGCATCGGCAAAGTAGCTGTTGCAGCCAGCCGAACCATTGATCTGCTCATTTTCAAAGTTAAGCGTGAGTTGGGTGTTAGGCAGTACGGCCGTCTGGTTATCGGTCGAGCCAAAGGATACCAACACCCAACTGCTGCCAATCAGCTCATTGACTTCTGGCTGCGGTTCAGGCGTGCGAGTGACGGCCGTTTTGCTCACAATCTCTACCAAAGCAACTTCAATAGACGAGCCATCTGCTGGCGGATTCTCGATTTCAGTTTCGGTAACGCGCAGCTCATATTCAAAGCCAGGCTCATACTCAAACCCGACGATCTGGTCGTAGAATAACGTCCATTCACCATCCAAACTGTCCTTAACTTGCATACATTTTTGTGGGGCAACGCCAACGCAATCTACCAATTCCGGGCCAACAAAAAGCGTTTTTGCCTCTTCGTTAGCATCCAACTCATCAGAAGATTCGTCTGCCGGGGCTGTCATAAAGATTAGCGTGCCGTTTTCGTAGATCAGGGTTAGCTGGTCGTCGGCTACCGAGTAGCTGCTAACAGATTCTAAGGCGGCCAAATAGGCAGCTTCCTGCTCCATGCCTTCGATACAGGCCATTCTGGTTGCGCCAATGACGCCAAATGAGAGCATATTGTCCGCCTGCGTAAATTCGGCAAAGTAGCTGTTGCAGCCAGCCGAACCACCAATGCGCCCATCTTCAAAATTGAGGGTAATAGATGTGTTGGGGAGTACGGCCGTTTCTTCTCCTTCTGGCCCAAATTTCTCCAAAACCCAGCTACCCTCCAAATTGGGTACCGAGTCAATCTCTGGCTCCAGATTGCCGCCCGAACCAGCCGGACTGCAAGCAACCATTGTGATGATGATGAGTAAACTCAAAGCGAAAACTTTTGCAAACTTGGTGTGAAACTTCATTTCTAATTTCTCCTCGAAACATAAATTTAGGTTTGGTAACGGCTTGTGAATCATTTCTCAAACTGTCCGTCATATAAACGTCAAGCCCATTGCAAAAGTTCCCTCTTGTTGTGTAAAAGCGGGAAAGTTTTTGAAAATAAGAAGATCCATTTCTCCCGCTTTTACTTGAGCAAATCACAACAAAGAAGGTTCGCTTATTTTAAAAATCTTCTTGTGATTTGCTTAGCAGGCAACAAAAAAGACACCCGGGTGGGTGCCTTTTCTTAACTTCAAAAGTATGCTGTCTAAAACTTTAGACGGCCGTTACGTTAGCAGCAGCGGGGCCTTTGGGGCCAGCTTCAATGCTAAACTCGACACGTTGACCTTCGTACAAAGTTCTACGGCCGGAACCATTGATTGCTGAATAATGAACAAATACATCATCGCCATCATCTACAGCAATAAAGCCAAAGCCTTTTGAATCGTTGAACCATTTGACGGTTCCGGTTGTTAAATCTGACATCGAAAAAGATTCTCCTTGTGGTTCTATGTAAACGGCCGTTTTGTAACCACATCTATTTTTTCTAAATTTGGCCGCCTACCTGCGATTTTGCCAAGAAAAAAAGCGCTTCCCGACTTTTTGAGTCCGGGCAACGCTTTTGAATCCAGGACAACCTCGCGAAATCTACCCTGCAAGCGTACACGATTCCACAAATTACGTCAATGATCAAAATGGCGAGAATAATCGTACCGATATTGCTAAAAGATTTTGCCAGATTTATACTACCCCTGTGCATTTATCATGCAAGCGTGCGGCATAAACCTAAGAAATAAAGCGTATGTCACAAATTGTGCAGGTTTTTTGCTGCGAAACACGCAAGATAACAATAAATAAGCAATTTTAGGCCGCCCACGTGCAGACTAATATATGCTAGCTTCCCCTATTTTAGTTTATGTGCAACAATATCATTATGAATATTATTTCTGAACAACAGATAGAAAATCGAGCATATTGGATCAACGAAATAAGTCGCTTGAGTGGTGATTTTGGCGTTGATGCTGAAAGGGTAGAAGCAGAACTTTCTCAAGAAATAAGCGAGAATGGAATTGCTGCCTTGCTTGGGCATTTACGATTATGTGGCGCAATTCCAGAGGGTTATCGTCACGATAGCTCTGAAGAAAAACTATATTCAAAGTATACAGATGTTGTTATTCATGAAGCATTTAAGGCAATGGGATTTACAAGCCTTGTCTTAAAAGAACGTGCAGATGTTGCAGATGTAGAATGTGTCACTGAAAAATACAGTTTTGTCGCTGATGCAAAAGCATTTCGACTTAGCCGTACAGCAAAGAACCAGAAGGATTTCAAGGTTCAGGCAATGGACAATTGGAAACATGGTAAACCATTTGCCACTGTAGTCTGTCCAGCTTATCAGTTACCTTCTCGAACAAGCCAGATTTATCAACAAGCTGCGACTAGATCCGTTTTAGTTTCTACATATACACACCTGACAGTTGGAATAAGATATGCTGAGCTTGCAGGCCAAGAAAGAGCGATCGATCTGCTTCATAAGGTATTTAAAACTGTTGAAACCCTAAATCCTTCAAAAAATGCTATTGCCTACTGGCAAGCGATCAATACGGCAATTTTGGATTTTGATAAGATACTTTCTGAGTTATGGCGTGAAGAGAAAATAGCATTAACTGAATCCATTGGCATTTCTAAACAAGAAGCTCTGCAATTTCTAGCGCGTGAACGGGAGCGTATCATGCGGTTGTCTCGTGATGAAGCAATCAAAGAAGTCTTGAAGTCACGCAAAATAGATAATCGCGTTAAAGCAATAAATAAAGTTGCGGACAATGGGATTCTCAACTCGAGGTAAGGAATGGAAAAAGTATATTTGAACAAAATAACGTTGGGTGACTGTAGGGAATACATTCCATCGTTAGCAGAAAATAGCATCGATCTGTTTCTCTCAGACATTCCATATGGTATTAACTTGGATGATTGGGATGTATTACACGAAAATACTAATTCCGCTTTATTAGGTCAGTCACCTGCACAAAAAGGAAAAACAGCTTTCAAGAGACGCGGGAAACCAATCAATGGTTGGTCACAAGCAGATCGAAATATTGGTAAGGAATATCAAGAGTGGTGTCAATCTTGGGCTGAACTATTGATGCCAAAAATGAAGAAGGGTTCCTCTTTATTCATTTTTGGTGCCAGGCGAACAATACACCGGGCTATTAATGCTTTTGAGGACAGCGGGTTTTTATTAAAAGATGTACTTGCTTGGAAAAAACCATCTGCTCATCATCGAGCACAGAGAATAAGTATAGTTTTTGAAAGACGCGGTTTAAAGCAACAAGCCGAGCAATGGCAAGGTTGGCGTTTAGGGAATTTAGCTCCCATCTTTGAACCTATAGCGTGGTTCGTTAAACCCTATAAGATTGGCGGTACAATTGCCGATAACGTATTAGAACATTCAGTGGGAGCCATGAATTTTGGAGATTGTCAAATTCAAGGAACTAATCCAACCAACATGCTTGAATTTGGATTTAGCAAAAACGAAAGGCGTATTCATGAGGCGCAAAAACCAGTTAAATTGATCGAGTTTCTGATCAAATTGACAACGATCAAAGGTCAGACGATTCTTGACCCTTTTATGGGAAGTGGAACAACCGCTGTTGCAGCAAAACGCTTGGAACGGAATTTCATTGGATTTGAGATTAATACAGAATTTCATGAAATTGCGTCACAAAGATTAATTTCAGGAACCAACTCCACTTATTTAAAACCAAAGCAAAACTTTCAACCTAGGCTACTGGAAAACCCAAGTGATCCATACGGAAGCTAACAACGCTTGGAGCGGACAGGCGAGATTGGGGCTTTTTCAATGTTTTGTTAAGCCCGAAAATAGTCTCCTAACCCGCCTGCTGCCCAAGCAAGCGTTACCTAGGTACAGCCAACCCAAATGAATTAACGGTGTAATTTGGAAAGATGGCGGGGAGAAGCGGGTTATTGAGTCGCTTTTGGATGATTTCCCCCAGGACGTCCCGGTAGTCGGTGGTGATGGCGAGGTCGCCGGGGCCGACAAGCTGCTCATCGTGCAGGCCGGGCCAGCGGGCGAAGACCTGCCCGCCGCTGATGCCGCCGCCCATCACCATCATCATGTTGCCGTGGCCGTGGTCTGTGCCCAGGCCGCCATTTTCTTGCAGCCGCCGCCCAAATTCAGACATGACAACCACCGTGACGCTGCCCATCTGTGCCTGTAAATCTTCGTAGAAGGCAATCAGGCCATCGGAAAGCTCTTGCAAGATGCCGGCCATTGTGCCCACAGTGCCGCCCTGGGCGACGTGTGTGTCCCAGCCGCCTACGTCTATACAGGCAACCTCCACGCCCACGTCTGCCTTGATGAGCTGGGCTACCATTCGCATCGCTTGGCCGAACTCATTTTCCTGGTAAGGACGGCCGTTCCCCACGTACCCTTCCGTATCAATCTTGCCCAACACCTCGATGGAGGCAAAGGTTTGCTGCGCCGCCGCTGTGAGCATATCTTCATTTTGGTTGTAAAGCGTTTGCAGCAAGGTAGTCATCTGCCCAATTTGCTCTGGCCTGCCGCCCAAATGGTACTCCGCAATGGATTGCAGCGCGGTGGACGAGACGGCGCCGGTGAGTGAGGCGGGCAGCATATCGCCAATGCCCACAGCGCGCAGCGCGGAGCTGTTGCCACTGTCTAACGTGGCCAGATGGCGCGCCAACCAGCCGGTGTAGTCCCCATTTTCCGTTGCGCCGCGCTCCATCAAATCCATTGCCTCAAAGTGGGAGCGAGATTCATCTGGCGAGCCGGTGGCATGGATGAAGGTCATGTCGCCCGCTGCATAAATGTCGTGCAGGGAGCCAAGCGCAGGGTGCAGGCCAAAAAAGCCGTCGAGGTCAACGGTACGGCCGTCTGACGCACCGTTATCATCTGGCCGGGGAATGCCAATGAGGGGACGGTGGCTGTAATAGTCGTCGTCGCCGTGCGGCACGACCATGTTCAGGCCATCGGCTCCGCCACGCAAAAAGACGCAGACGAGCGTGTCGCCCGCTGGCCCCACGTGGGGGTCGGCCAGGCTAATGCGCGGCATCCAGGTTGGCAGCGCCACCAGCTTGTTGCCAAACATCAACGCGGCGGCCGACTGTACGCCTCGGCTCAAAAAGGTGCGGCGGCTGACTTGTTCATATTCCTGGCAATGGTTGGTTTGGGTTGTCATTTTGGTTCTCCATTTTGTAAGGGCGACCCGGCAGGTCGCCCCTACGAATGTTTACGTCCATTGAAATTCGGGGCTGGCGAGCATGAGGGCGACACAATCGCGCAGTCGCTGGCGCACTTCCCGGTTGTTGCTGGGCTGGCTACCCACGTAGTCGGTGAACAGGGCCAGTTCATCTTCTCGTAGGGAACGGCCGTATACCAATCCCCCGAACAGTTGCAGGATGTCAACGGCCGTTTCTGCCCCGCCTGCCGCCACAATATCTTCCAGCGGCACGGTGGCTCCCGGAATCTGGTTGTGCAGTAGCGCCAGGGCAAAGTTCCAGCGGGGTAGCAGATTGGCAGTCCACGCTGATGAAATGTCCGGGTAGCCATCTGGCGGCGGCCACTGGAATAGCGGTTGCCCCATCATTTGCATCCAGTTGGCGATGGCGCGGCCTCGCCCCAAGTTAAAATCTACGTGCAGCGTGCGTAACACCGAGACCATGTAAGTATGCGGCCGTTTCAGTTTGGCAGGGGCAGTGGCAAATTGCTCACTCAGGAAGAGCGTCCGCAGCATTGGCTTGATCTCGCCGCCGCTTTGCAGGAAGACATCTGCTATCTGGCTAACCAGTTCTGCGGGCGGATCGTCGGCTACAAAGCGGCGTACCAGCTTGGTGGCTAAAAAGTTGGCGGTAGATGGGTGCAACGCCAGCAAATCGAGCAGCTCTTCCACATCAGCTTCACCTCGTCCGGCTGGAAAGGTTGTGCCCAGCACCTGCTTTTCGCCAAAGTCGTGGATTTCTTCATCAAAAATGAACTGCCCGCGCAAACGGCCGCGTCGCGCCACCGTCCATCCCGTGAGCATCCGCGCCACTTCCTGCACATCTTGTTGAGTGTAGCCGCCGGTTACGCCCAGCGTGTGCAGTTCCAGCAGTTCGCGGGCGTAATTTTCGTTGGGATGGCTCTTTTCATTGCTGATGTTGTCCAGGTAGATCATCATGGCGGGGCTTTTGGCAGAGGCACCTAGCAAATCGCGGAAGTTGCCCAGGGCATACGGCCGTATCACATCCCGGTCGTCTACAATTTTGGCCAGGGGCATCAGCCGCTCTTTGCGTAGGTAAATGTTGAAATGGTCTGACCAGAATTCCACCATTGCCTCATAAAGCTGCCGCTTGGAGTAGATGGCCCGCATAAACGTACCACCGATGAGCTCCAGGACGGCGTCTTGCGGCTCTTGCCCCACCAATACGCTCGCATCCATCTGGTAAAGTGTCTGGTGCCGGGCAATGAGGCTACCAGCTAAATCCTCAATATCGTCCGGGTTGAGTTGCTCTTCCAAATACGCAGCAAACCCAATCTGGTTGACGCGCTCAACCTCACCGGGTCTGGGGCCGTAGCCCGCCCGGTTGAGCAGCCGTCGGGCAGGCTCAACAGCCAGCGTGGGCAAAGCGGGGGCAGCTTGGGTGAGGGGGATGGTGCCGGGAATAGCTGCGGGTGGCACCAGCGTCTCCGGCAGCTCATTTTGCACCAGCTCTCGCCCCACCACACTGCACCCAGCGCTTCCGGCAGCAACGGCCGTTAGCCCACCGAGTCGTAAAAAGTCGCGTCTGGTTAATCTCATGTCAGATTCCTTCGGAACGGTGATCGGTAATTTGTTATCAGTAATCGGTAATCCGATTACCGTTCACCGATTACTGATTACTGGCTACCACCACCTGCTCACTTACCGACGGCCGTGGTAACCAACCAAGCAGTCCGAAAACGGCCGCACCCAGTACCGTAATGCCCACGACGGGCGCAAACAAAAACCAGCCGACGATGGGGAAGAGGCAAGCCAGTTCATACATCACCGCGCCGCGCAGTAAATTGAGCACTTCAGAGCTGGGGTTGGCTAGCAGCTTGACACGCTTGGCCAGCAGGCGAGACATGCCCGCCGCGCCTAGCGTGCCCAGCCCCATGCCCACAAAGGCGGCTAAAAATGCGCTCCCCTGCCCGATACCAGGGATATTGGCGGTAATGGCGATCCAGAGAAGGAAAGCGGCCGTTACCGGCACCCCCAGCACAAAACTTTTACCCGGCGTTTTTTCCAGGCGCGTTTCAATGCGCTGGGTGATTTGAGGCATCAGCAGGTTCAGCGCCAGCAGCAGCGCGGGCAAACAGATCAAAATACCAAGCAGGGTATAAACAACGATATAGACGTCAACCATGAGAATGTCTCCTTAGGTATGGTGGCTAGTCGCTGGTTGTTAGTTCATAGACCTTTGAACTCGCCACTCTCCATTACTGCTTATAGATACCGGACAGATTCTCGAAAGTTGCAATGCGTTTGTAAATTGTTTGTAAATTGGGAAATTGCTTTGCAGGGGCAGATCCCCGTGTCTGCTCATTTAGAACATACGCAAAGGTGGGGGCACACGGGGGTGTCCCCCTACATATTGGTGGTTCGTTTCAAAAAAAATTAGGGGAGGAGAGCTTGGCTTTGCGAGGATAATTCTTGCCCAAATGTTTCTTGGATGATTTGTTGACAGGCTTGAAGCTGTTTTTTTGCTTCGTCACGCTGCCCCGCTTGCAAATGCAGTTGAATGAGCCAGCGGTGCCAGCCTTCATGATGCGGTTCAATGGAAAGCAGTTGCTGGGCGAAGTAGATAGCTCTCTCCAATTCGCCACATGCTTCGTATTTTTTTATGAGCTGCAATAATGTTTCTATCGCCAGCAAACGGTGCTCCTCGCGCTTTAGCGCAGCCCACTCCACAAACCTTTTGGCATCTTGCACTTGCACGGTTTCCAAAAAATCACCTTTGTAGAGTTCGATAGCGGTTTCTGGTTGTTGGGCGATGGTTTGCTGGAAAACGGCCGTATCCAACCAAACTTTATACGAAGGATTTAGCCGAACCGTTTGCCGCGTAATCAACACCGTGTCTTCACAGACACGGCGCAGTCGGGAAAGCAAAACGCGCAAATTGCTGTTGGCCTGATTACGTGAGTTTGCGTTAAACAGCAGGGAAGCCAACGCATCACGCAAATGGGGGTGTGGATGGCACACCAAATAGGCAAGCAAGGCCTCAACCTTGTTAGACGATGTGTCGGCAATGGGCTGCCCATCTATAAAAAAAGATGGCGAACCAAATAAAAAAATCTTCAATCCTGCCGAAGATTCAACCATCTTGTCGGGCTCTATAAACATTTCTTGCTCTAATGACTGCATAGTTCTCTTGGATGCGAAGCAGAATTACTGTTGATATCGTAGGGGTATGCTAATGGGGCAAAGTTAACGTTTAGCTTACGCGGAAAATTAGAGGAGTTCCCATCAAAATGGGCTACCGTAACGAATGGAAGTTTGGCATCGAATTGACGCGAATTCGTGATAATTTGATGCTAAATTCAGAACTGTAGCTAGGGAAATTAGGCAAAAAGAAACGGCCGTTTCCCACAAACGGCCGCTTCTTTTACCAAGGAGTGAATGGAAGAATTTAGGAAAATTTAGTGTGCCGGAACGAGTTCGTCGTCAAACTGAGCTTCTTCGGTAGAGCCTTTCATGGCAGCGGTAGATGCCTCACCACCCGAAACCGTCAGTTGAACCTCGTCAAAGTAGCCTGCGCCAACAAAGCTCTGATGTTTGATAGCCCGATAGCCGTCGCTGGCTTCCAGGTCAAACTCATGCTGCTGCAAACGTGAGTAGCCAGCCATGCCTTCTTGCTTGTAGGCCAGCGCCAGCTCAAACATGCTGGTGTTCAGCGCGTGGAACCCGGCCAGCGTAACAAACTGGAACTTGTAGCCCATCTTACCCAGTTCCAGGTGGAACTGGGCAATCGTGGCTTCATCCAGGTTGCGCCGCCAATTGAAGGACGGTGAACAGTTGTAGGCCAACATCTTGCCAGGGTATTGCTCATGGATGGCATCGGCAAACTCTTTGGCTTCGCCCAGGTCTGGCGTGGAGGTTTCGCACCAAATCACGTCGGCGTATGGGGCGTAAGAAAGGCCGCGCGCGATGGCGCTTTCCAAGCCACCCTTCACGTTGTAGAACCCTTCACCCGTGCGTTGGCCAGTGATGAATGGCTGGTCGCGCGGATCAATATCGCTGGTGATCAGTTGAGCCGAATCGGCGTCGGTGCGGGCAATGAGGACGGTGGGCACGCCCATCACGTCGGCAGCGAGGCGCGCAGAAACCAGTTTTTGGATGAATTCACGGGTGGGTACGAGCACCTTGCCGCCCATGTGCCCACATTTCTTGGCAGAGGAAAGCTGATCTTCAAAATGAACGCCCGCCACGCCCGCTTCAATCATCATTTTCATGAGCTCAAAGGCATTGAGTGAGCCACCAAAGCCAGATTCAGCGTCGGCCACGATGGGGGCAAACCAGTAGACGCCGTTTTGGCTGTTCATGTGGTAAATCTGGTCGGCGCGCATGAGCGCGTTATTGATGCGTTTGGCCAATTTGGGTGCACTGTCGGCCGGGTAGAGGCTTTGGTCTGGGTAAGTGTGCCCCACGCCGTTGGCATCGGCCGCCACCTGCCAGCCGCTCAGGTAAATGGCTTTGAGGCCAGCCTGCACCATTTGCACGGCCTGGTTGCCGCTGAGTGCGCCTAACGCATTGACATAATCTTCTTTATGCATCAGCCGCCAGAGACGTTCAGCACCCATTCGGGCCAGGGTGTGTTCAATTTGGATGGTTCCCCGCAAGCGGCAAACATCATGGCTGGTGTACGGCCGTACAATACCCTGCCACCGCTTATCAAATTTCCAACTGGTTTCCATTTGCGATACGTCGTACTGTTTTAACATGCTCACTCCTCCGAGTTTTGATTAAGAAACTGATTGCTAAAAATGTGCGGCGATATTTTGACTTGTGCCGCCAAAAAACGAATTCTTTTTAGCCACAGAGACCACAAAGTTTTTTGAGAGGTTGAATCTTTTCTCTGCTTTCTCTTTTTCCTCTGTGGCTCTTTAATTTAGACGTTCGTAAGCGGGCAGGGTTAAAAATTCAGTGAACTCCTGCCCAATGATGATTTCCTGGAACAGTTTGCTGGCATCCTGGTATTTACCCTGGTTGAATCGCTCGCTGCCAACGGCCGTTTCTATTTGCTGCATCACGGCGGGCATCAGTTCGTGCAGAAGATCTGGGGTGATGGAACGGCCGTCTGCCAGTTTCGTCCCCGGATTGTGCAACCATTGCCACACCTGAGCGCGTGAGATTTCGGCGGTGGCGGCATCTTCCATCAGGTTATAGATGGGTACACAGCCGCTGCCGTCTAGCCAAGAAGCCATGTATTGAATGCCCACGTCCATGTTGACGCGCAGCCCCGCTTCGGTGATGCTGCCCTGCGGCACGGTGAGCAAATCTACGGCCGTAATTTCCACATCTTCCCGCAGCCAATCAATTTGGTTGGGGCCAGGCATCACCTTGTCGAACTCTTCTTTGGCAATGGCTACCAAGGCCGGATGTGCAACCCAGGTGCCGTCATGCCCGTCTTCTGCTTCGCGCTTTTTGTCGGCGCGCACCTTGCCTAGCGCGGTTTCGTTCGCTTCAGGATTGTTCTTGATGGGAATTTGAGCTGCCATGCCGCCCATGGCGTGAATGCCGCGCCGGTGACACGTTTTGATGAGCAGCAACGAGTAGGAACGCATCATGTGCGTCGTCATCGTCACTTCGGCGCGGTCCGGCAAAACAAAGTTGGGATGTTTGCGGAATTTGCGGATGGCGCTGAAGATGTAATCCCAACGGCCACAGTTCAAACCAGCGGAATGATCCCGCAATTCGTACAAAATCTCGTCCATCTCAAAAGCAACTAATATGTTTTCGATGAGGACGGTGGCGCGAATGCTGCCCTGGGGCACGCTCAGCATATCCTGGGCCATCACAAACACATCGTTCCACAGGCGGGCTTCCAAATGGCTTTCTAATTTAGGCAGGTAAAAGTAGGGGCCGCTGCCTTTATCCAGCAATTTTTGGGCGTTGTGGAAAAAGAAGAGACCAAAATCAAAGAGGGAGGCAGAGACGGAACGGCCGTTCACAACCATATGCTTCTCGTCCAGATGCCAACCACGGGGGCGCACCAGCAAAGTGGCAATCGTTTCATTCAGTTGATAGAACTTACCGTTGGGGTTGGTAAAGGTAATCGTGCCGTCAATGGCGTCGCTCAGGTTAATTTGCCCCTGAACGGTGTCAAACCAGGTCGGGGAATGGGAATCTTCAAAGTCGGCCATGTACATATTGGCACCAGAGTTCAGCGCGTTGATGACCATTTTGCGATCCACGGGGCCGGTGATTTCCACACGACGATCCATCAGGTCGGCGGGGATGGGAGCCACTTTCCACTCTGATTGGCGAATTACGGCCGTTTCCGGCAAAAAGTCCGGCATCTCTCCCGCGTCCAAACGTGCCTGCCGCACGTCCCGCTGCTTCAGCAAAGCGTGACGCCGTTCGCCAAAAGCAGCATCAAGCGCAGCAACAAATCTAAGGGCATCGGGGGTTAGAATGCGATCAAATCCGGGGTGGATGCTACCAGTCAGCTCAAATTCGTGGGTCATGTGGGAGGCTCCTTAGTAATGAAAAATATAGTCTGGTGAACTACCCTGAAAATCAATAGGCAGAGCAAATTCAGACAGAAAAACTCTAGTTTTCTTTTGTTGTTTTAATGTTCTCCGTGCTTCTTCTTGTGATGAAAATAATCGAATATAAGAATTCATGTTTTTGGTATGATAATTTCTTAATTCACGAGCAAAATACTCTGCATTAGGAAAATTTTTAGTACAATCACAAAGGTAGGGCGCAAGCATTTCCGACAAAAATGAGCGGTATAGAATGACATAGGCTATTAATTCCTTGTGTAAACCCTCATCCTCACAATATTCAATTATTTTTAATACCAAGCCTATTTTGGGTTCCTTTGATCTCTTAATTGGGATTAACAAGATAAGACATAATTCGAACAGTTCATTGCGATTAAAATGCCTAAAAAGAATTTGTGTCAAAAGTTGAAAATTCATTGCAATGTCTCTCCCAGCATTCGCAATAAAACCATACCCGACCCGGCTTGTTAATTTACTCTGTCAGCGAAAATTCGCTGTTTGTGAAGAAAAGTATAATCAAAAAACGCACTGCGTCAAGAGCAAATTAGCGATTTCCCGATTTCTAGCGAAAATTCGCTAAAAATAGTATGATTAAATCATGCTCACCCTACCAACACCCCCAACAAATGGCTCAAGAAACAACCGCGCACAAAAGCGAGTCCCCATGACAAATAATCTCATCAACATCATTTTTGGCATGAAGGTGCGCCAGGCCCGGCTGGAAACAGGGCTTACCCTTTCCGAATTTGCCAGCCAATGCGAACTTTCCCCCTCTTACGTCACCGAAATCGAGAAAGGGCGCAAATACCCCCGCGCAGACAAAATCATGCGGATGGCGGAAGTGCTGCAAAAGCCATACGATGAGTTGGTCTCCATCGCCTTATCGCCATCCATGACCTACCTGAGCACCACGCTCAAGTCGGCCACCTTTCAGCGCTTTCCCTTTGATGAGTTTGGTTTAGAAATGGGGGATTTGGTGACCCTGCTTACCCGTGAACCCGAAAAGGCGAGCGCGTTGCTCCATGCTGTGCTGGAAATCAGCCGTCGCTATGGCTTGCGGGAAGAAGATTTTCTACGAGCCGCCCTGCGCTCTTACCAGGAAATCCACGAAAATTACTTTCAGGATTTGGAAGATGCCGCCCAAGCCTTCATCAAAGAACACGGCACCCAGCTTGGGCTCACGGATGAGCCACCCGTGAGCCAGGAAGCGTTAAAAACCATCCTAGAAGAAACCTATGGGTATGAGCTAGACCTACAAGCCATGGATACGCAGCCTGCCTTGAAAAAATATCGTTCAGTCTTTTTTGAAGGCAAAAAGCCCCGGCTGTTCATCAATAGCACCCTAAATTTGCACCAGATCACATTCATTTTGGCGCGGGAGGTAGGGTACCAATATTTGGGGCTGAAAGAACGCTCGTTTGTCTCCACGCCAGACCAAATTGATTCGTTCCAGCAAATTTTGAATGATTTTAAAGCTGCTTACTTTGGCGGCGTGCTGCTCATGCCACGCCAACACATGCTGTCCGATTTGCAACATCTGTTTGAGCAGCCGACTTGGTCTCCCCACCTGATGCTGGCGATGCTGGATAAATACAACGTCACGCCAGAGATGCTTTTTTACCGATTCAGCGAACTGATTCCCCAATTTTTTGGCGTGAAGCTGCACTTTTTGCGCTTCCACCACCGGGAAGACAGCACCACTTACCAGCTCATCAAGCAGCTCAACATGAACCAGCTCATCGTGCCCAGCGGCATTGGTTTGCTAGAGCATTATTGCCGCCGCTGGCTGTCTGTGCGGCTGCTGCGCGAGATGGCAAATGCCCCCCACGTGCCAACCGCATCTGACCAGCCCCACATTGGCGTACAAATGTCTGAATTTGTGGAGACGCAAGATCGCTTTTTGTGTTTGGGCTTCTCTCGCGAGCTAAGTCTGACGCCAGGAATACAGAGCAGCGTCATCGTCGGCTTCCGCGTGGAACCGGACATGAAAAACACGATTCGCTTCTCGCAGGATCCGACCATTCCGCAGGTGATCATCAACGAAACGTGCGAACGGTGCCCGCTCACGGCCGACCAGTGCCGCGACCGCGCCGTGGAACCAACCATCCTGTGGGATGAGCAAAAGCAGCGAGAGCGCAAGCTGGCCCTCATGGAAATCCAAAACCAACTTTAGCTCACTAGAAGTTACGCAAAACTAACGCCGACAAATAACGATATCCAACCAAATGTCAACGCCTCTAGCCTGCAAAATACCGTCTGCTGCCAATTAGCCCTTACCAGTAAAATTCCTCTTTACGGTGTTTTTTTTGAGGCAATTCGCAGATTTTTATCTAGAAAATCTGTTGTTAAAATGCTTTCCCAGTTCTGGTTTGTCCAGATTAGTTGCAGAATAAGTCGAATGGAATTATCTAAATAGAGCTTTTACTGTCATTTAAATGATCGGTGGTCATGTGAGATTATCTCACATCGGATATGGCGGTGAGTTGTGTTAAAATGCTTTAAATTTTCCGACCAGGACATTATCTCTCCGCCCTTGCTATCATTATTCTTAACTTCTGGCAAAGATGGTGAGGACTTTAGAGAATAACACCAACATGAATAAGAACGACTCCGATCAAGAAAAACCACGCCTCGGCTGTTTAGCTAGGATGGCAATACTCACTGTACTTGTTATTGGATTTATAGCAATTCAATATACTGTTGACCGAGGCAATCTCAACAAAGGACGGCAAGCACTTAGCCAAGCAGACTGCAAAGAGGCTATTGGCTATTTCGACCGTATCATAAATAAGTGGCGCTTGACGGACATTGGCAACTTTGCCTCAATTGCAGAATCAAACAGGGAAGTTTGTCTCTTCTTCAGCGAAGCAGTGGAACACCAGGAAGCTAATGCTTTCAATCTGGCAGTAGGTGCCTATTCAGGTTTCCTCTTGAGACATGGCAACAGTTACGACGAATTGGCCGTGGCAGCAAGGCAGAAAAATGCCGAGATCTTCGACCAGGACTCATTGTCTTCGGTTGCCGATAATTGGACATGTCAGATGATTGACTTGCTCCTTACACAAAGTCTAATTCCTGAACACGAACAAAATCTACCACGCTTCTACCACGCCTGTGGAGAGTTCTATTATTCTGTAAATGAGAAGCGACTTGCTTTGGAGATGTATGATTCGCTATTCTCTGAGTACCCTGACCATCCCCTAGCAACTGAGTTGGAGTCGCAATTGCTCAAAGACCCCTCTACGTGCGACGAGGCGTTAACTATACGGAGAGTTTTTACCGAAATTGCTAGTAGAGAAGGATTTATGTCTTCGCTCCTATACGATTGTGGTTTAGCTTATGCTGCCGCTGAAAATTACGACGAATCCTTTGAATTGCTCAATGCGTTTCTATCTGATTATCCGCAGCATAAGCTTATTGAAGAGGTTGAGGCTGCCTTGTTTGCTAACCCTAGGGCTTGTAGAAGAGTCGTGACTCTTCAGAGCAGTGTATCTTCCGATTCATCCGAATTTATGCCATTGCTATACTATGATTGTGGACAGGTGTATGATGTCGAAGAAAACTACGCTAAATCGTTCGAAATGTACATGGGAATCCTTGTTAATTACCCAGAGCATATGCTCGCCGAAGGGCTAGAAATTGCGCTTAGCAATAATCCTGTTGCATGTCAAATGCACAAAGCGGTGTCAAATGCAATCCGTTCTGAAAGGTCTGATTTCTTGCCAACATTCTATCACAATTGTGGACATCTCCTTGAAGATGCCTCCGACTGGCAAAATGCTATTGACGTTTATGAGGTTTTCCTGGCGGAGTTTCCACAGCATAGTCTTGTGTCAAGTGTAGAGAGTGGCCTCGCGAGAGCAATTGTCGGAAACGCAAGAGCGGTTGGCGCGGGTACGATACCAACCCCAGAGCGAGTCGGCAGCACTGACAGCAACATTGTCGAACTAGTTATCCAAAATGATTCACCCGAGAGATTGCGTATTGTCTTTAGCGGTCCTGAACCGAGATTCGAGGAAATCAGTGCTTGCACATCTTGTAGGGTTTACTTTGCTTCTCCTCAACAGTGCCCTGAACTAGGACCTGTCAGCCGCTTCTCCATTGATGCCGGTGATGCTGGCCTCTATGATGTTGTCGTAGAATCGATAAGTGACAGTGGTGTAACACCCTGGAGGGGTCTCTGGAACCTACAGGCGGGCGGAGAATACCACCATTGTTTTGTCATTGTGCGTTCGCTCCGATAAGAATGAGGGTTGCCGACTTACCTCGCAAACCAGAATAGCCGTTGCCCCGTTGCAGTAGGCGTCTACCGTACCGCTTATTTTGCAATTTTTTACGGCCGTTTCCCAACCTAAAATGATCATGTGGCTCGGTCAGAAACCGGCCACAGCAAGCCACCGCTAAAGAAAAAGGCCACTTCTTGCGAGGTGGCCTTTTTTGAAGAACCTTCGTTTCGCTTAACTCACGTAGGCTTCGATGGGAAGGCAGGCGCAAACGAGGTTGCGGTCGCCGTAGACGTTGTCTATGCGGGCGACGGCGGGCCAGAATTTGCTGCTGCGTACCCACTCGGTGGGGAAGGCGGCCGTTTCCCTTGAATACGGCCGTTCCCAAACCTCACCTGCAATTGCCGACGCCGTGTGCGGGGCGTGGGCTAAAACGCTGTCGTCGTGGGCCACTTTGCCATCCTCAATTTCCGCAATCTCTTGCCGAATCTGAATCATGGCGTCGCAGAAGCGGTCTACCTCCACCAGCGACTCGCTTTCCGTTGGCTCAATCATCAGCGTGCCGGGGACGGGGAAGGACATGGTGGGGGCGTGGAAGCCGAAATCCATCAGCCGCTTGGCCACGTCATCTACCGTCACAAACTCCTTGAGCGGCCGTAGATCAATAATGCACTCGTGGGCGACACGGCCGTTTTCACCCTTGTACAGCACCGGATAATGGGGGTCCAGCCGGTGGGCGATGTAGTTGGCGTTCAAAATTGCTACTTCGGTGGCTCTTTGCAAGCCAGCTTCGCCCATCATGGCGATGTAGGCGTAGGGGATGGGCAAGATGCCAGCGCTGCCCCAGGGCGCGGCCGAAACCGGGCCAATGGCCTGTTCACCACCAACGCCAGCCACCACCGGATGCCCGGGCAGGAACGGAGCCAGATGCGCCGCCACGCCAATCGGGCCCATGCCGGGGCCACCGCCGCCGTGCGGAATGGTGAACGTTTTGTGCAAGTTCAGGTGGCACACATCTGCCCCGATTTTGCCGGGGCTGGTGTAGCCCACCTGGGCATTCATGTTGGCCCCGTCCATGTACACCTGCCCACCGTTGTCGTGGATGATTTGGCACATCTCTTCGATGGCCGCTTCAAAAACGCCGTGGGTGGAGGGGTAGGTAATCATGACGGCCGAAAGCGTTTCGCTGTACTGCTCTGCTTTGGCACGCAAATCAGCCACGTCAATGTTGCCGTGGTCGTCGCACTTCACCACGACGACCTTCATGCCAGCCATGACCGCGCTGGCGGGGTTGGTGCCGTGGGCAGAGCTGGGAATGAGGCAAATGTTGCGCTGGTCGTCGCCGCGTGACAAATGGTAGGCGCGAATGACGAGCATCCCCGTGTATTCACCACTGGCGCCGGAGTTTGGCTGGAGGGAAACAGCCGTAAACCCAGTAATTTCTGCCAACCAACGTTCTAACCGCCGGAACAGTACCGCGTACCCTTCAGCTTGGTCCGTGGGCACGAAGGGATGCAGCGCCCCAAATTTGGGCCACATTATGGGCAGCATTTCGGCCGTGGCGTTGAGCTTCATGGTGCAGGAACCCAGCGGAATCATCGAGTGCGTCAGCGAGAGGTCGCGGGCTTCCAGCCGGTTGATGTAGCGCATCATCTCCGTTTCTGAGTGGTAGCTGTTGAAGACGGGGTGGGTGAGGAAGTCGCTGGCACGGGCGTGGGCTTCTGGGTAGGCCAGATTGATGGCATCGGCCATTTCTGGCACGCTAAATTGCCCTTTGTCTGCGCCAAAAATCTCAAATAGCGTATCCAGCTCGTCTGTTTCTACAATTTCGTCCAGGGAGATGCCGATACGGCCGTCCTCAAAGTAACGCAAATTGATTTCCCGGCTCAGGGCCGCTGCCCGAATCTGCTCCTGCGATTTGGGGCCGCCAGAAACGGTGATTGTGTCGAAGACGGGCTGGTCGTTGGTTGTGTAGCCTAATTGGGAGAGAGTTTTGTGCAGAACGGCCGTTAACAACTGAATCCGCCTAGCAATCCGCCGCAACCCGTCAGGGCCGTGATACACCGCATACATCGAGGCCATAATGGCCAGCAAAACCTGCGCCGTGCAAATGTTGCTGGTTGCTTTCTCACGGCGGATGTGCTGTTCGCGTGTTTGCATTGCCAGCCGCATGGCCGGGTTGCCCTGAACATCCACAGAAACACCTACCAAGCGTCCCGGCAACTGCCGCTTAAACTTTTCACGAGTGGCCATGTATGCCGCGTGTGGCCCCCCGTAGCCCAACGGCACGCCAAAACGCTGACTATTGCCAACCACCACATCCGCGCCAAACTCACCAGGGGAACGCAGCAGCGCCAACGCTAACAAATCAGCCGCCACAACGACTAACGCATCATTTTCATGGGCCATTGTCACAAACGCTTCGTAATCTAAAACGCTGCCATCCGTCGCTGGATATTGCAGCAGTGCGCCAAAACAGTCATCAAAATCGTAGCTGGCGTGATCGCCCACCACCACATTGATATCCAACGGTTCAGCCCGCATTTCCACAATGGCAATGGTTTGTGGATGGCACAGTTCGGAGACAAAAAATGTGTTGGCCGTGGAGCGACGCGGCCGTTGGCGTAATGTGAGGGTCATTGCTTCAGCAGCGGCCGTTCCTTCATCTAGCATAGAAGCGTTGGCAATCTCCATCCCCGTTAGATCCATGATCATTGTTTGGAAGTTAAGCAATGCTTCCAGCCGCCCCTGGGCAATTTCTGCCTGGTAGGGCGTGTACTGCGTATACCAACCGGGGTTCTCAAAAATGTTCCGCAGCACCACAGGCGGGGTTAGCGTATCGCTGTACCCCATGCCAATGAAGCTGCGGTAAAGCTTGTTTTGGGCAGCAAGGGCACGCAGTTCGGCTAAAATTTCAGATTCGCTGCGTGGGGGATCCATTTGCAGCTTATCCCCTAGCCGAATGTTGTCTGGGATGGTTTCGCTCATCAATTCAGCCAGTGACTGCACGCCTAGGGTGTGCAGCATGTGAGCAATATCTTCATCACGGGGGCCAATATGCCGATCTACAAAGTGGTCTGTGGGCGTTAGCAGGTCGCGGTTACTCATTTGGATGTCGCCATTGACCTTGCCATTTTGGGACAGTGGCAAGGTAGCAACAGTTGTGGGAGTTGTCATGGGGTTTCTCCAGGAATTTATTCGCGTTCGCTTAGGTATTTTTCGTAAGCGTCCGCATCCATCAGGTCATCTACTTCCGCAGGGTGGCTCATCTTCACCTTAATCATCCATGCCTCCCCGTATGGGTCGGAGTTAATGAGCTCAGGCGTGTCAATGAGGTCTTCGTTCACTTCAATTACGTCACCGGAAATAGCCATCAGCAAATCGGCTGCTGCTTTTACGGATTCTACAACGCCAAATGTTTCACCCACACCAAAGAAGTCTCCTTCATTTGGCAGTTCAAGGTATACAATGTCAGATAAAGCATCTTGGGCGTGGTCTGTAATGCCGACGATAGCAACGTCGTCTTCTATGCGAATCCATTCATCATCTTGAGTGTATTTCAAATCTGCTGGAATATTGCTCATTTTTCTCTCCTTGGTTTGAGCCACAGAGATTTCTGAGAATAACTTCTTAATTCTCTGTGGCAATTTTTATCATCTTTAGCCAACAAAAAAGGACGCATAGCAATCATAAAAATTGCTAGCGTCCTCTGTCATAGACCTGAGAGATTCGCAGCAGACGCGAAGGTTTGCCACTTGCCCCTTCGGTGTGGGCGTAAATTTCGCTGCCGCTCAATTAACGCTCACTTTCCAGATTAACCCAACCGCCCGGTCCTTTTACCTGAGAGTTTCACAGCAACCGTTTTTGTTTGCCGCTTGCCCCTTCGGTGACGCAAAAATAATACTTACGTTCTCTCCCGAACGGCCGTTTGCCCTATTTAATTGTTCACCATATTGTGCTAACAACATTGTAAAGTTTGCTTCCACAATACGCAACAACAAATTTAGACCCAGCCGCGCAGCCGTACCGCGTTGGCCACACGGTTTACGGCAACCAGGTAGGCGGCGACGCGCGTATCCACGTTTTTGCTTTGAGACATATGGTTTACAGCCTGGAACGCGGTGGTGATTTTCTTGTCTAGCCGCTGATGCACCATGGATTCATCCCAATAATATTGGTATCCGTTTTGCACCATCTCAAAGTAGGAAACAATGACGCCACCCGCATTACATAAAAAGTCGGGAATGATGTAAATGCCTTTGTCATTGAGGATGTTGTCTGCTTCTGGTGTCGTGGGGCCGTTGGCCAGCTCGGCCACAATTTTGGCTTTCACGCTATCGGCGTTTTTGAGTGTGAGCTGATTTTCAATTGCGCCAGGAATCAAAATATCTACTTCCAGTTCCAAAAGCTCTTCGTTACTGATGTTGTCTGTGCCGGGGCAGTCAATCACTTTGCCTGTTTTGCGCTGATGTTCCAGCACTACATCACAATCCAGACCGTTGGCATTGTAGATGCCGCCGTACTCATCGCTCACGGCCACAACTTTTAAGCCAAACTGCTTTTGCCCCAATATGTGCGCGTAGGAGCCAACATTGCCGTACCCTTGTACGGCCGTTGTTGCACCTTCCAGATTTAAACTTTTCAATTTGGCAGCTTCGCGGATGGTAAAAAGGCCACCCATTGCCGTGGCAGGGGTGCGCCCGGCTGAACCACCCAACTCTAGCGGCTTGCCGGTGATTACGCCTGGTTCGCGCCTTCCGGTGATGGTTTCATACTCGTCTAGCATCCAGGCCATAATGCGCGGGTTGGTGTTTACATCGGGGGCGGGCACGTCTTGGGTGATGCCCACGTAGCGGGCAATGTTACGCATGTAGCCACGACTAAGACGCTCCAGTTCATCTTGCGTCATCTTGCGGGGGTCACAAATGACACCCCCTTTGCCACCGCCAAGCGGAATGTCGGATACGGCCGTTTTCCAGGTCATCCAGGCCGCTAACGCACGAACGGTGTCAATGGTTTCATCGGGGTGGAAGCGAATGCCACCTTTGGCCGGGCCACGCGCATCGTTGTATTGCACACGGAACCCTTGAAAGGTTTGGGTCGTGTCATCATCCATTCGTACTGGAATGGTAAAGTGGAATTCGCGCATAGGCTCTCGCAAAAAAGCGTGCATGTGGGGGTCAAGCTGCAACACATCGGCTGCTTCATCTAACTGGGCTTGTGCAATTGCAAAAGGGTTCAGGTTTTCTTTCGTCATTATAAAATTTACTCCGTGGTAAAGTGGGTTTAGGATTGTTGCCAGCAAGGCAGGATTTTGCATAGACTATTTTGGAAACATTCAAGGGAGGGAAAGGTGCAAATGGTTTACTACCATTGGCTGACAAATCAAATTGTACAAGAATGAGTTACGAAGGTAAACACCGTTTTCTGTAATTAGGTTCAATCATGACTTTTTGCTCGAAGAAAGGTTATCTTTTTCTGAAACAGACAACGCTAGTTATCGTGGGATCCGCTTACCCGACTCTTCACAATTGAGGGGGGCTTTGGTACACTAACGCAGCTTTTTGAAAAGCCCATGTTTAATCAGCTTGCTCTCTCCTTCCTTCTTAGCGGCTTGGTTGCCGTTTTGGCTTACTGGCGCGGATCCCTGGCACCTTCTGGGGTGGCAGGCGCACTGCTGGTTGGCACCATTATTTGTGGCCTTGGGGGTTGGGTGTGGGGCATTTTATTGGCGCTCTTTTTTGTTAGCTCTAGCTTGCTCTCGCATTACAAAGAGCGCGAGAAACAGGCTGTGGCCGAAAAGTTTGACAAGGGGCACCAGCGTGATTTGGGACAAGTGTTGGCTAATGGTGGTGGCGGTGCGCTCGTTGCACTGATATATGGTATTTTCCCTTCCTCCTGGTGGTTTCTACTCTTTTTAGGGATTATGGGTACGGTCACAGCCGATACCTGGGCAACTGAGTTAGGCACACTCAGCAAGCGTCCTCCCCGCCTCATTACCACAGGGCGTATTGTGCCGGTCGGCAGTTCTGGCGGCATTTCTCTGTTTGGCACGGCCGTTTCCTTTATGGGGGGCTTGCTTATTGGGCTGACGGCCGGACTGTTAACGCAAATGAATCTTGTTGGCTTAACAATTACCGGCGGCATTGGTGGCTTAGCCGGGTCACTGTGCGATAGCTTTTTAGGCGCTACCGTGCAGCAAATTTATTATTGTGACGTTTGTGAAAAAGAGACAGAAAAAAAGGCTCATTGTGGTCAGCCTACCCGTCCTATCCGGGGTTGGGGATGGATGAACAATGATGTGGTAAACTTTTTATCTTCCTTCTTTGGGGGAGGCACGGCCGTACTGGTGTATTCTTTATTGGTAACGTAACCGACATTCATGGGACTGCTAACTCAACACACATTGCACATAGGAGTTACAATGAAAGCCCAAGCAAGTCCACCCGGGTTCACGCTTCGCCATAAGCTCAAGGCAAACAATCGAGCGATTACACGCATTGCCTGGTCGCCAGACGGTAAATTGTTGGCTTCTGCTTCTTATGATCAAACCGTCCGTATTTGGGATACCGAGCGCGGCGAACAAATCCGGGAGCTATATGGTTATAGTGGCTCTGTGTTCACAGTCGTCATTACCGCCGACGGCCAGTTAGCCATCTCTGCCTCTAAAAATGCGTTAAAAGTGTGGGAGATGTCGGGCAAAAATCGCTCTCGTACCTTGCGCGGCCATTCAGATTACATTTACGCAGTAGCGGCCACACCAGACGGCCATTTTGCCCTCTCTGGCGCGTATGATGAAACGATTCGCATTTGGAACCTGTCCAATGATTCAGAAGAAAAAATACTCACTGGCCACAAAGGGCGTATCGGCTGCCTGGCCGTTACGCCAGACAGCCAAACTGTTTTATCTGGCGCGGCCGATAGCCGTATTAGGCTGTGGGATTTGGCAAGCGGGCAAACCAAGCGAACCCTTGATGGCCATCGTGGCGAAATATTGGACCTGGCCGTGTCTCCGAACGGACAGCAATTTGCCTCTGCCTCCTACGATGGCGATGTGCGAATATGGCAGCTAAATGGCGAGCCAATTACCCACCTGTCCGTCCACGACAAACCGGTAACGGCCGTGTCCTTCTCTGCCGATGGGCGACTGCTCGCATCCAAATCTGCCGACGGCACTGTTCATTTTTGGCGTACCGACAGATGGGAACCCATAGTCATTCTAGAAGAGCCGCACTCCAAGTTTGCTTTTTCTGGGCTTGCCTTTCACCCTAGCCAGTCTGTCATCGCCACCCTCGGCGAAAAGGATAAAATTATCCGCATTTGGGATTTGGATTTAGCGCAATGGCTCTAAAGAACCACTGTTAAACAACGATATCAGTTTCATATTCCAAAAATCGTGCTAAGATGATTGACAATGACTACTGTTTCGCCAACCAGTTAAACTGAACAACATTAACCACCATGTACCGGGAAATTGAGCGCGCACCAATTGAACAAAACAAAAAGACGATTGTCCACGCGACGTTAGATACAAGGCTCAATGTCCTAAATTATTCGCCCAAATTGCGCCAATGGGTTCATCTGACAACAGATGATCTAGCTGATATACATCTCATTGATTTATTCCCCCAACTTGAACCCCACCAGCAAGATATTATTCAGCAGCTACAGTCGCCAGAGGGTATTTTCAGTTACCCAAATGCTTACTTTTTCCAAAGCACCAACCCAGATGACACTTTTGATTTGCAAATTGAGCCGTTCCCTGAACGCCCAAACCGATTGCTGCTAACCATCGTTCCCGTCTCTAAAACGGCCGACATGGCAAACCGGGATAAAAACGTGGCAACATTGGCGCGCCACAACCGAGAACTGCTGCTGCTGAACCGGGCCAGCCAAATATTAACCGCTACGCTAGATATTAATGAGGTGCTGGATCGCCTCCTGCAAGTGACGGTGCAAGTTATCCGTGCTACTGGCAGTTCTGTTTGGCTATGGGAAGATGCAAATCAAGAAAAGTTGATTTGCCGGGCTGCTTTTCATCCTGGCACTGAACAAAAATTGCTAGGACAAGCTGTGCATTCAGGGAACGGTATTGTGGGCTGGGTGGCTGAGAAAAATGAAGGCACAATTGTATCTGATGCGTCGTCCGACGGCCGTTTCTACCCCAGCATAGACAGCAGCAGTGGCTTTGTTACCAACTCCATTCTGGCCGTACCTATTCACTTGCGTAACCGGGTGTTGGGTGTACTAGAAGTTGTGAACAAAAAAAGCGGCCGTTTTAAGTCGCAAGACCTTACCTATGCCCAGATGTTAGCCGCTTCAGCCGCCATCGCCATTGACAATGCCCAACTCATCCAAACGCTAAGAACCAAAATGGAAGATTTGAAGGTGCAGAATGCAGAATTGGCAGCATTTGACCACACAGTCGCCCACGATCTGCAAAATCCGCTAGCCTTGGTGGTAGGGTTTGCCGATCTGCTGAAAACTGCGGAAAACAACATTACCCTAGAAGAGCAAACACGGGCCCTGGAACTGCTGGTGCAAAACGCGCATCGCATGAGCAACATCATCCAGGAGCTGCTGGTTCTTTCTAGCGTACGTCAGCGAGATGTAGACGTGTATCCACTAGATATGATGGAAATTGTGCTAAATGCTCTAGACCGTCTGCGTTTTACCATACAGAAATCCAATGTTCGCCTCATTTTGCCTGAATCTTGGCCTGTGGCTAGTGGATATGCGCCGTGGATTGAAGAAGTGTGGGAAAATTACATTGGCAATGCACTCAAATATGGCGGCAACTCGCCCAAGGTTGAATTAGGTAGCGAGATTTTACCAGACGGCCGTATCAAATTTTGGGTGCGAGACAACGGCGAAGGCATTGATCCGGAAAAGCACCATTTATTGTTCACACCCTTTACCCAACTAAGCCAGGTGCGGGCTACCGGGCATGGGTTAGGGCTTTCCATTGTGCGTCGCATCATGGAAAAGCTGGGGGGCGAAGTGGCTGCACAAAGCGAACTGGGCAAAGGGAGCACTTTTAGCTTTATCTTGCCCGCTTATCATCCCCTATCTGCATAATCTTGCCAGCGCTGGCAGGCCCGACCATGCCACGCTATCATTCCCAATTCTGTAATCCGTAACCAGTCCCCAGTAATCGGTAAGCCATTATTCACCGATTACTGATCACTGAATACCATATACTGACCACTCATTTTCATTTTATGGAGGTACCATGTCTCAGGCAGAAAAACGGCCGATTACCGCCGATGATCTATACAAACTAGAACTCGTCTCTGACCCACAAATCTCTCCCGACGGTTCTCGTATCATCTTTGGCCTTACCCGCGTAGACCGTAAAACAGAAAAGAAATACAGTAACCTTTGGTTGGTTCCCAGCGATGGTAGCCGCCCAGCCCGCCAATTCACTTACGGCGATCAGACTGATACACACCCGCGCTGGTCGCCAGACGGCCGTTCCCTTGCCTTCCTCTCCAACCGCAAAGATGAAAAACAGTTCCAAATTTACGTCATTCCTATCAACGGAGGCGAAGCTCGCCCTGTAACCAAAATGGAAGGCAGCTTTGCCGGATTTGTCTGGTCGCCAGACGGCCGTTCCTTTGCCACCCAGTTCCGCAAAAAAGATGCGGCTGCTATCGAACGCGAAAAAGATGAGCATAAGAAAAAGCTAGGCATCGTTAGCCGCCATATCACCGGGCTCGATTATAAATTTGACGGCGGCGGCTACACGCCCCAAGAAAAGTGGCACATCTGGACCATTGATGCCGCCAGCGGCGAAGCCACACAGCTAACTGACGGCGACAAATTTAGTGAAACCCAACCCCAATGGACGCCAGACGGCCGTTCCCTCATCTTCATCTCCAACCGTGACCCACAGCCAGACCTCAACTGGGATCAGACTGAGCTTTACCGGATTCCAGCAACTGGCGGCAAAATGGAACTGATCTCCTCGCAAGAAGGACGCAAAAACAGCCACACCATTTCGCCAGATGGCAACTGGATAGCGTTCATGGGACGCAGGCAAAAAGGGCGTTGGTACCAAAACGACTGCCTTTACATTGTCCCTATCAACGGCGGCACCGCCCGCAACCTGTCTGGCGAGACGGATTTGCACCTGTCCACCGTCACCCTCACGGATGTGGGTAGCGGTACGTCGCAAACTTTGCCTACCTGGTCAGCAGACGGCCGTACCATCACCATTCAGGCCACCGAAAAAGGAAACCAGCCCGTCCTCGCCTTCAGCACTGACTCAGACAACCCCGGCTACCAGCGCATCATCAACAATGCCGGATTGGTCGGCAGCTTCAGCCTGGATGCCTCCCAGCAAACAATTGCTTACCTCTGGGGCGATTTAAGTGCCCCGGCCCGCATATGCACGCTAAATTTAGCCGATGGTGCCACGCAAACGCTCACCCAGTTCAACAACCAGCTTCTGGCCGAATTGGAAGTTGGCAATATTGAAGAGGTCTGGTTCAAAGCCAAAGACGGCACCGACCTGCACGGCTGGATTATGACCCCACCGAACTTCGACCCCAGCCAGAAATACCCCTCCATTTTAGAGATTCACGGTGGTCCCCAAACGCAATACGGCCGTGCTTACTTCCACGAACTTCACTTGCTGGCCGCACAAGGGTACGTCGTTTACTGGAGCAACCCACGCGGCAGCCAGGGCTATGGTGAAGATTTTGCCGGAGCGATTTACAATCGCTGGGGAACCGTTGATTTTGAGGACGTGATGGCCTGGGCCGATTATGTTGAAAAACTGCCCTATATTGACAGTGAGCGCATGGGGGTGACGGGCGGCAGCTATGGCGGCTACATGACCACAACCATTATTGGCCGGACAAATCGGTTTAAAGCGGCCGTTGCCCAGCGCGTCGTCAGCAATTTCATCAGCTTCTACGGCTCCAGCGACATGAACATCGGTACCGAATATCTGTTTGGTGCCGAAAAAGCCCCCTGGGAAGACCTGGAAAATTATTGGCGGCAATCCCCCATTTCCACCATCGGTAACGCCACCACACCCACCCTCGTCATTCACAGCGAAGCCGACTATCGCTGCGACCATGAGCAGGGTGAGCAACTGTTCGTTGCCCTGAAAAAGCTAGGTGTAGACACGGAACTGGTGCTATTCCCCGAAGAATCACACGGGCTTTCCCGCGCTGGCCGCACCGACCGCCGCATCGAGCGGCTCAACCATATGATCCGCTGGTTTGCAGCGTATTTATAGTAAAAAGGTAGTTGACAGTCACCTTCGAAGGTGACTGTCAACTCATGCAATAAAACGTCCCCCACCTGTCTGACTAACACTCACTCTGCTTTCTTGAGCTAGCAGATAAAAGATAACAATTTGCCCAAAAGGAACCAAAAATAGTAATTGCCACCACCCACTTCTGCCAATATCATTTAGCCTTCTGGTGCCAACGGCAATGAAGGGCACTAAGAGGATCAGCGCTACGATTTGATAGGCGTTTGGGTGGAGGGTGGTAGCAACGGCCGTTACCAGCAAGGCAAATAGAAAAAACCACCAATACTCAAATCGAGTCGCGCCATCAGAAAAGTTAGCAAAATTAACAAAGCCAGCTTTCACAGCATCCAGTGGCGTCATCTTTTCCTCATCCTCATTCACAATCAGATCATTTGGGCCAATCTCAAAAGCGTCGGCCAAAGCGCGAACCGATTCAATGGATGCTTTACTATTACTTTCTAAACGCTGAACCGTTCGAAGGCTCAATCCGCAAGCCTCACTCAATTGCTCTTGAGACCAATTTTTCTCAGAGCGCAACCTTTTTACCTTACCTGAATCAATTCTCATTCACTTTTCCTTTAGGAGTTACGCAGTAAAGAGTACAAAAGTCTTTCTCTCTCTGGAATTCAAATCATTAGCTCCAAGACTTTTGTAGTCTGGTGAAGGTAAGTGCGTAACTCCTACCTTATGAACCATTGGCAATCTTTTAGTTACCATTTACACAAAACCAAGCAAAGTATATTTGAAAAATAGATGCACTGTCTACGACAGCTTGGCGACACTTTTACGACAGGGTTTGTTGCCCGCACAACAATATGTTATACACTTGAATTATGCTAGACAAAATCAAACAAGTCGTCACCCGCTACGACGAAATTGAACGACAAATGACCGACCCGGCCGTGTTGGCCGACCACGTAAAGCTCACTGAGCTAGCACAAGAACGCTCCGATTTGCAGGCGCTGGTGGAAGCGTACCGCGAGCATGAGCGGGTAAAGCAAGAATTGGCAGACGCCCGCGAATTGGTCGAACTGGAAGAGGGTGAAATGGCAGCGCTGGCAGCAGAAGAGGTTAAAGATTTAGAAGCCCGCCTAGAATCGTTGGATGGCGAAATGCGCCGCCTGCTGGTGCCCAAAGACCCCCGTGACGAGCGCAATGTCTTTGTAGAAATTCGCGCCGGGGCAGGGGGCGATGAAGCGGGCATTTTTGCTGCCGACCTGCTGCGAATGTATATGCGCTACGCTGAAGGCCGCAAATGGAAGCCTACCATTTTGGAAGAGAATGCAACCGGGGTGGGTGGTTACAAAGAAGTCATCTTTTCAGTAAAAGGCAAGGGGGCTTACTCACGCTTCAAGTATGAAAGTGGCGTTCACCGGGTACAGCGCGTACCGCAAACAGAATCGCAGGGGCGCATCCATACCAGCACGGCAACTGTGGCCGTGATGCCAGAAATGGACGAGGTGGACATCACCATCGATCCCAAGGATTTGGAGATTACGGCCACCTTTTCCTCCGGGCCGGGTGGGCAACATATGCAAAAGAATGCAACGGCCGCTCGCGTCGTACATATTCCTACAGGCATGTTTGTCAAAATACAGTCAGAGCGCAGCCTGACCCAAAACAAACAGTTGGGTATCGCCATTATTCAAGCCCGGTTACAAGAAATTGAGCAAGAAAAGCAAAATACGGCCGTGGCCGCCGACCGTAAATCACAAATTGGCACGGGCGACCGCAGCGAAAAAATCCGTACCTACAACTATCCACAGGGGCGCGTCACCGACCACCGCATTGGCCTCAGTAGCTACAACCTGCCCGCCGTCATGGATGGCGACATTGACCAATTTATTGATGCCCTTACCGTCGCCGACGAAGCGGAGAAGCTGGCCGCGTTAAACGAATCGTAAAAAATGTGTTCAGGTGCTCAAGGTAACTTTCCGCCCACTCACTTGAAAACCTGAACACTGGAACACCAAACGGAGTACTGAATGTCCAAACTCACCTACCAACCACGGGGAAGCTATTTTGAACAATTTGAAGTGGGGCAGCAGCTAGTAACGGCCGCACGCACCATCACCGAAACAGACATTGTCCGTTTTGCCGGGCTGACGGGTGACTATAACCAGATTCATACCGATGCCGAATACGCGGCCAAAGATACATTCGGGCAGCGTGTGGCACACGGCATGTTGGTGCAATCCATCGCCACAGGCCTGGCTGTGCAGTCTGGCATCATTGAAGGGACGGTACTTGCCTTCCGTGAGCAAACTGCCAAGTTCAGCCTGCCCGTTTTTATTGGCGACACGGTACATGTCGAATTAAAAATTACGGAGATAAAAGCGTTGCCGCGCTTGGGCGGCGGGAACATAAACATGAAGTACGCCGTTTATAATCAACATGGTAAAGCAGTGCAGCGTGGCGATTGGGTCATGTTGATCAAAAGCCGGAATAGTTAACTTTGCAGGTTACTAGTGAGCACAATCAAGCATTCGCACACATTTCAAATCAATCAGAATATTGATGTTCTCTTTCCGCTGTTTAGTGCTGAAGGGGAAAAGCTTTGGGTGCCTGGTTGGGATTATGAACAAGTTATGGAAGGCACAGAACTCCATGAAGATTATATTTTCCTGACCGAAGCTCATGACTATGCCTCAACAAAGGCGATTTGGCTCGTAAAAAAGTTTGAGCCTGAATCACATCTTGTGCAATTTTATAAGGTTGAACCAGAAGATAAGGTGGCTATCATTACTGTAGATTGCACGGAAATAAGCAGCAAGCAGACGCTGGTAGAAGTGAGCTATGAATATGTTGGGCTAAGCTCAAAAGGAAACGCATTCGTGGCTCACTACACGTCAGAAAAATACAAATCATACATAGATGAGTGGGAGCAATTGCTCATCAGCTACTTTGAATCAAAAACAGATGAGTGACGAACAAGAACGGCCGTTACCCCCAAACGATCCCGACGAAGAAACCCCCAAACCAGCATCCCTGCCAGATGAGGATGAAGCATTTGGCACGGTGTCGCTGTTTGATTTGATGGAAGAGGCTGGCGATGAAGAAACGCCAGAAACCATCGTGCTGCGGCCAGAGCTGGCTCCACGCCCCAAACCCGTACAGGCAGAAGATCCCAAAATTGATGAACAAGAAGTAGAAACGGCCGCTTCCAACGACGCCCCTACCGAACCCTCCGATGACGAGCAAACCCTCACCATTGGCCTACCCGGCTCAGATGATGAAGAGACCGGCGACTTGCCGGCCATTCAGCCAGCGCGACCCAAACCTGCCCCGTTGCCGCTTACGCCATCCAAGCTGCGCCCCATCGAACGGCCACCTGTGGAAGACCCCGACGCCACCGAGGTGTCGCCCGATTTAGCCATTCCCGCACCGGAACGGCCGCTTTCTGAGCAACCCACCCAAATTTACCAGCGCGAAGAGCCAGAGACAGCCAGACCACTTGACGAAATCGAAGCAACTGACGAAACCGACGCTCACACCGTCGTGCGCCCGGTGCGTGAAGCACCCACGCGCCCCCAACCGCGCCGCGAGCAACGACCAAACCGTCGGCCAGACCAGGGAGCCAGGCTGAGACCAAAACCCCAACAGCAACCCCGTCGCCAGCAAGGGCAACCCACCGGGCAGGTTGTCATGCCCCAACGCGAACCCAAACCGCGCCCCAAACGGCATGCCCCCGGACGCCGCAACTGGGGTAGCTGCCTCATTCGAGGCGTGGTGATCAGCCTAATGCTGGGCGTGGTGGCGCTAGCGCTCACCGCTGCGGGATTAGCCATTGGCTACCGGGTCATCGCCAGCGATTTGCCCCCCGTGACCGAGCTAGAAAATCGTGTTAGCACCTTTGAGACGGCGCGTATTTACGACCGCAACGGCAATGAACTGCTCTCTCTGGCCGATCCTAACGTGGGCAACCGCACCCGCGTGCCGCTGGCGCAAATCTCAGATCACCTAATCCAGGCGACCATCGCCACAGAGGATTCCCGCTTTTACGACAATTTTGGCTTTGACACGATTGCCATCGCCCGCGCCATCTGGCAGGCGGCACAGGAAGGGGAAGTGGTCTCCGGGGCCAGCACGATTACGCAGCAGGTGGTTCGCGCTACACTCTTGGAAGAAGATGAACGCACCGAGCGCACCTTCCGCCGCAAAGTGCGCGAAATTATTCTTGCCGCCGAGATGTACAACACCTACGACAAAGACACCATCCTGGAAATTTACCTGAACGAAATTTATTACGGCAATTTGGCCTATGGCATCGAAGCCGCAGCCGAGACCTATTTTGACAAATCGGCAGCAGATTTAACGCTGGCGGAAGCCTCTTTGCTGGCCGGGCTGCCTCAATCCCCCGCCAGTTGGGATCCGTACACCGCACCCCAGTTGGCGCTGGGTCGCCAATCGGAAGTGCTTACCTTGATGGCCTCCGAAGGCTACATTTCTACCGCCGAAGCGCAGGCCGCGCTGAATGAAACCAACGCCTTCATCTTCGACATGACGCCGCCCGTGCGGGAGATTACCTATCCGCACTTTTCGGTGACGGTGCTACAACAGGCGGAAGAGATGTTAGGAGCGCAAAATATTTATCGCGGTGGCTTGCGAATTCACACCACGCTGGACCCCACAGCCCAGCAGCTAGCCGAAACCACGCTGGCCAATGCCCGCCCCAACATCAACGCCGCTGGTGCCAACAATGCGGCCATGGTGGTGCTAGAACCGTCTACCGGGGAGATTTTGGCCTTGGTGGGCAGCGTAGATTTTGACGATGAAGAAATTAGCGGCCAGGTGAACATGGCACTAGCCCCACGTCAGCCAGGCTCAACCATCAAACCGTTTGTATACCTCTCGGCGATGGAGCAGGGCTGGACGCCCGCCACGCTGATTTGGGACGTGCCCACATCGTTTCCCAACGGCACCAATCCACCTTACGAACCGAAGAATTACGACAATGAATTTCATGGGCCGCTGCGGTTACGGCCGTCTCTAGGCAACTCCTACAACATTCCAGCGGTGAAGGCGTTGGAGTTCGTGGGCGTATGCAATTTTATTGATAACGTGCAAAAAATTGGGCTGACGTCGCTGCAAGACCCTGGCTGCGTAGAGCAGGGTGCGCCGCGCAACTACGGCCTGGCACTCTCGTTGGGCGGCGGCGAAATTAGCCCGTTGGAGATGGCTGGAGCCTTTGGCACGCTGGCCAATCAGGGCAACTTTGTTGCGCCATTCACCATTCGCCGCATCGAAAACAGTGCGGGCGATATTTTGTTCCAGGAACCAGCCCCCGATCCAGCAATCACTCAGGTGGTTCGCCCGGAACATGCTTTTTTATTGAGCGATATTTTGTCTGACAACAGCGCCCGCCAGCCGGAATTTGGCACGAACAACACGCTGGTTATTCCCGGCCATCGGGTTGCGGCCAAAACGGGCACCTCTGGCACCGACCAATTCGATGTGCGTGACGGCTGGACGATTGGCTACACGCCGGAGGTGGTGACGGCCGTTTGGGTGGGCAACACCAATAACGAACCCATCGGCGAGGGGCAGTCCGGTACGCGGGTGGCGTCGCCCATCTGGAACAGCTTCATGGCGCAATTTTTGGCCAATAAGCAACCGGTGGATTTTGTACGGCCGTCCAGCGTGGTGGACATCGAGATTTGCAGCGATTCCGGCACGCGCCCCGGCAACGACTGTACCGACCGCCGCATTGAGCGATTTGCTGAAGACCAGCCGCCGCTGAGCAGCGAGCAAGATTTTATTCAGGCGGTGCAGCTAGACCAATGGACTGGCCTGCAGGCTAACGATTTTTGCACCGAGAATGTGTACCAGGCCAGCTTCTTCACGCTGCTGGTGAGCGGTGGCGAAACCGTGGAAGCGCGTGAGGAAACGGTGGCGCAGGATTGGTTAGAGGATACGGCCGCTGGGCAAGCGTGGGCCAACAGTCGCAACATCGCCGTGCCGCTGCGCCTGCCGCCAACCCAATCGTGCGATGAAAACACACCTCGTCCGCAGATCACTATTAGCCAACCAGCGGCGGGCAGCGAGATTATTGATACGGTGGAAATTCGCGGCTCGGTGAGTGCGCCGGGCTTTGGCGGCTACCAGGTGGAGTATGGCTTTGGCAACGAGCCCGGCGGCTGGGGCATGGTGCAGGAGCAGCAAGGTTTGAGCGTAGAAAATGGGCTCCTGGCCAGTTGGGACACATCCTCACTGAGCTATTCTGGCCCGCTAACGATCCGGGTGCTGCTGTTTGGCCCGGACAATCCCAGCACGCCAGAGGAAGATCGCGCCATTGCCGAAGAGCGCGTGGTGGTGACCCTGCTGGAACCCACGCCAACACCTACTCCGACAGCGACACCGACCGCGACGCCCACAAACACGCCCACGGCCACGCCGACTGAGGAACCAACCGGAACCGCCACCCCCACCACAGAAAGCACAAGTACGCCAACGGGAACGGCCGTTGCCACCGAAACCGCCACCCCCACAGCGACAGCATCGCCTACGCCCACACCGTAAGCAGTTTTCTGCCACAATTGGCCCAATTTATGCCCAGCCCCCAAATTTTGCGTGAAAATGAGAGCAATTTCCTGCCCAAACAAGCAGCCAGGCCAGTTTTGATGTGACCTTCACGCCATCCCCTTGTCCAAAAAAGTACAATGACGAGCCATGATAGATTACATTCAGGCAAGGGTAACGTATGAGTTCATCGCAGAACGCACGGCAGGTGGGGGCGGTAACGGCCGTTCTCTTTGATTGGGACTTCACATTAGCATACTCACTGGGGCTGCACGTTTCCCATGTGGCTCGCACCACCACGTTGTTCCAAAAATATGGCGTTGTTTGCACCGAGGCGGACGTAATGGCTGCACGGGCGTCGCTGGCGGCAGATATTGCCAGCGGCAAGCTGACCGGATCGCTGCGGCCACAAAAAAAGCGGGAGATCATCCGGCTGTACCGGGAGCTGCTGCGCCGCCTCAACCACTCCGACGACAGCTACGACTTTGCCTACGACGTGTATGCAGGCTACGGCTTGCTGCCCCACTTTTTGTTTGATGATGTGCTGCCCACCCTACATGCCTTGAAAGAGCGAAACCTGAAGCTGGGCATCCTCTCCAACCACTCCTCCTCGGTTCGCGCCACGATTCACGAGCTTTTGGGGGAGATCATCCCCCAAAACCAAATCACGATTAGCGAGGAAGTGGGCATACACAAGCCCCGCAAAACGATCTTCCAGCGAGCAGCGAGCAAGCTGCGCCAAAAACCAGCCAACTGTTTGTACGTGGGGGATAATTTAGAGGTAGATGCCAAAGCGGCCGTACAGCCCGGCGGCTACGCGGGCGGCATCTGGATAGACCGCTACGAGCAGCAGCGCCTCAATCCCCTGCCCCAAAACGTCCACCGCGTCACCAACCTCACCCAGCTCATCTTGCTGCTGTGAGCTTACTCCTCTAAACTTTGCCAGTCCGCCTGCTGTTCGAGGGTGAGATATTCAAACAACGGCTCAAAAAGCTCCCGTTTGCTGCGGGGACAAGCGTCTAAATCATCCCGAAAATATTGTTGGCATTCTTCATCGGTGAAATCACGCTGAATGCGCCGATATGATTCATTTACGATGTATTTCACCGAATAACCGGGCCACACCCGTACCGTCTCATCGGCACCTGTAGTCACAATCCTCTCTCCATCTGGGTTAAATGTCGCTGACCAGACTGCATCTTTATGCCCATTCAGTACTGCCAGTTCATTACCTGTCACGTCCCACACTCGCGCCGTCCCGTCTATGCTGGCCGTCACAATTCGCTCCCCATCTGAGCTGAATGTTGCTGACCACACCCAATCTGTATGCCCGTCCAGTATTGCCAGCTCATCCCCTGCTACATCCCATACCAGCACCGTCCCATTATTAAGGTTTGTCGTCACAATTCGCTCCCCATCTGGGCTAAATGTCGCTGACCATATCCAATCTGCATGACCACTTAGCACCGCCAGTTCGCTCCCTGATGTGTCCCACACCCGCGCTGTCCCGTCTATGCTAGTCGTCACAATTCGCTCCCCATCTGGGCTAAATATAGCTAACCTCACCGCATCCGTATGCCCATTCAGCACTGCCAGTTCATTACCTGTCACGTCCCACACTCGTGCCGTCCCGTCTATGCTGGCTGTCACAATTCGCTCCCCATCTGAGCTGAATGTTGCTGACCACACCCAATCTGTATGCCTGTCCAGTATTGCTAGCTCATTACCTGTTACGTCCCACACTCGTGCCGTCCCATCTTCACTAGCCGTCACAATTCGCTCCCCATCTGGGCTAAATGTCGCTGACCACACCCAATCTGTATGCCCGTTCAGTATTGCTAGCTCATTACCTGCCGCATCCCACACCTGCGCTGTCCCATCACCACTCGCTGTCACAATCTGCTCCCCATTCGAGCTAAACTCTGCAGAACTGACCGCACCTTCATGCCCTCTGAGCACCGCGAGTTCGTTACCCTCCGTATCCCAGACCCGTGCTGTCCCGTCATCACTCGCGGTCACGAACTGCTCCCCGTCGAGGCTAAACGTCGCCGAATTGACCATACCTTCATGACTGTACAATATTGTTGTTGGATATGTTGGAAAAGGTGTTTGTAAAGTTATTGCTATTGAATAATGTGTGTTTGGTTGACGGTTTAGACGAAATCCTGCTACTGCAATCAATAATGCTTTTATAGGATCATTTCTTGCTTCAACACGCGCTAATTCTGCTAATTGGTTAGATTGAACCACCTCCTTTAATTGCCTAATTTCCGCTTGCGTCCTTACTGCTTGAAAAGTGGAATTAACTGAAATGATAAGCAAAATCCCACTAATCACTATCGCCCATCCGAGAATGCGGCCAATTCGTTTTTGACTTTTTAGATCTTCCTCGCGCTTACGGCTAGCTTGTGCTTTTTGTTGTTCCTGCTCTCTATGATCTAAGCTGGTCTGAACAAACTCGACCGAAATAGAACCAAGAGACGATTTTATTATCTCAAGTTTTTCTTCTATCTGTAGAAGGCGACGACCGCGATACAAAAACCCGGCATCGTGATCTTTAGCCCATGCTTGGGCGTCGTTGTTAATCTGGTTTTGTAAGGCAATGAGGTCGCGGTTTTCATCTACTAGGGCACGCAACCAGGGCCAGGCGTCAATCATTTTTTCATGAGCAATCGTCACCGTGCTGTCCTGGTCGCTGGTCGTCACAGCTTCCCCTTCCACCACGGCTAAATCGCTGGTGGTTACCAGGCGCATATCAGCCAGGTTAGCTAGCACTTGGGTCACTACCTCGGCGCTGCTGCCGGCGGGGATCAGTTCGGCAAAAGTGGCGGTGCGGCGGGTGTCTACGCGCCCTTGCCCCACCTCAATCAGCTTAGAGAAGATGTTTTTGGCAATCTCTTTTTGGTCGTCTGTGAAGTTGTCAAACACTTTGTTGGCGTGTTCTTCCAGTGCTTTTTCCAGCCCGCCCCGCTGCACATATTCGGGCAGGGTCAAATCCATCGGCTCGCCCTTTTTTGTTTTCTCCACTTCAAACAGGTCACGCAGGGCAAAGCTCATCAGTGGCAGCGCATCGGGGGAGCCTTTCATGTCGGCAATGATTCGGGAAACCAGTTTGTCATCAATGTCGGCACCCACTTGCAGAGCGGGCAGGGTAATTGCTTTAGTCAAATCGCGCGGGGCCATTGCACCCACTAGCTGGAATTGCTGGCTCATCAGCGCACGCAGCTTCTCGTGGCCGGCGCAGTTAGAGACAAAATCGGAGCGCAGGGAGATGATGATAGTGAGGGGGCTTTCTGGCGCTTGGGAGGCGTGGGTGAGCAGGTCAATGAAGGCTTGACGCTGTTCGGTGCTTTTGGTTTGGGTAAATAGCTCCTCAAATTGGTCTACCAGCAGCAGGCAACGGCCGTTCCCATCCTCCAAATACATCGCAACCTGACGCAGTAAGGTTTCGGCCGTTGGGTATTCATCATCTTTGGGCTGAAGGGCGTCGCCAACGGCCGTTGCTTTTGTCGCTTTTTCCATGGCCGTGGCCAACTGCCCAAAGGGATCGCCTTTCGGCTGCATCGTCGCCAAGAGCCAGCGGTCGCTGTTTTCAATCGCCTCCCCCTGGCGCAGCGCGTGGAACAAACCGGCACGCGCCACCGACGATTTGCCGCTGCCGGATGGCCCCGCAATGGTGATGAAGCTGGCCTCCTGCACCCGCTGGAGCAGTTCTGCCACCAAACTTTCGCGGCCAAAAAAGTAGCGGGCGTCGGCTTCCTGGTAAGCACTAAGGCCGAGGTAGGGGATACGGCCGTTCCACACCGTCGGCTGGTCCTTATTTTTCAGCTCAACAACGAGTGCTGCCACTTCTTCGACGGTGAGTCCCTGGTAAACGGCCGTTGCGCCGCGCCCAATCGCTATCGCTTTGCCATTTTTAATGTCGCCAATTTCAATATGGTCGCCACTGGTTTGCTCAGTTTCTGACATGCTGCTACTTCCTTTCTATGAAAAACGGACTGGAACGATTCTACTGTGCAAAAATTGGGTAGAAAGCGATTATTGTTGCTGAACGGCCGTTACAAACTGCGCCACCACCTCATCAAGTCCATGTACAGAGCCGCCTATTTCTTGAGCAAGCTGCTGCTGCCCCAGGCAGAGCAGCTTCAAATGCAGCGTGTCCACTGGCTGTTGCGCTGCCAAATTGAGGATGAGGTTCATGCCCTTGGTTAATTCGTCAGCAACCTCTTTTTGTTTCCTGGAAGCAAAATCTAGGTAATCTTTTAACTCATCTACCGCTTCTTGCACGGTGAGGTTGCTGATGGTGGACGGCCGTTCCGTAGGTGCTTCCCCCTTATTCACACTTGCCGAAGAACCTCGGCCAATGGCAAGCCCTTCGGCATTGTCAATATTGCCCACACTGATTTTGTCACCACCGACCTTATCACCCGCCACCTTGTCGCCATGCACTACATCACCGCTGTACACATGATAATTGACAACCTGCTGAATATCTTCCTGAGCGATGTCTTTTGGCAGTTGGAAATTGGCAGGCACATCTTGCCAATTGATAAAAGATCGCTTTTCCCTGACAAGATTTACCAGTTCTTGCAGCCGCCCCTCCCTTGCCAACGAAACAATTAAATTTCTGATGAACGCCGATTTTGTGTTGCCGGGAACATTATCAAAATCAATATTCAATTCAAAGCATAGCGATCGCACTTCTTCAAAATTAAAGCGTTCAGATATGTTGCTGTGCAACGCCGACATAAATTTTGCACTTTTACCCGCCATCAGTTTCCCTCTCTTTTTATAATGTTTCGCGGAAAATTTCGGTGCTGATGGCCTCACTGCCATCCCCAGGCACCGTGTAATAAATTGCTTCGGATGGTTGGTTTGGCGGTTTCAGCTTCAAAATCACGTACCCATGCTCATAAACCCCAGATCGCTCATCCGCCACGAGTTCGATCCGTTGACCCGGTTCAACATCTTTGTCGTACAGTTTTACACCGGTTTTTTCTTCAACTTCGTAGGGGTTTTCTTGGGCAAGAATAGGAAACGCCCCGTACCCCACGCACCGTCCCTTCGCCAACCCAAATTGATCGGCATACACCTGCAAAACATGTTCATGCCCCCAAAACCAGGCGTCAATCATTCTGGTTTTCAGAGCATCGGCAAACTGTTCTTGCAAATGTTGGTTAATGTAATCCTTACCAACCTTGAGATATGCAGAAAAAAGTTGGTGATGCGACAGGAAAATCACCCGACGATCCCCTCGATTTTCCAGCTTGTCCAGATGCCAGGCCAGCTCTTCATCCGTTAGATGCGTTTCATGATCCGCGCCAATGTCTTGAAGCACCAGTCGAGCGTTATCAACGGCATGTTTGAAGTAGTCGTGATCGTGGTAGCCAGTGTCTAGCCCATGAATTTGCCAATGATCGTTTCGCAAACAGAAGAAGCTGGCTTCCTGCTGCGGCGTGCCCGCTGGGGCGGCGGGCGGCTGGTTCAGGCGAGCCAGCTCATCGTAAAAAGCCGCGCCGCCCGCATAATAATCGTGGTTGCCGGGCAAATTGTAGAGCACACACGGGTAATCTTCACGAATGCGATTGACGATGTTGGTGAAGTTTTCGGCTTGCTCTTTGCCTGTGCCGGAGTAATAGACATCGCCCAAATGGATCACCACGTCTGGTTTGTGCAGGCACATCTCTTCAAAAACCAGCTCCGCCACCCGCTCGCCAGACCCCCAATCGGCAATCAGTCCAATTGTTAGCGTTTCACCCTTGCCCTCTGGCAGAGGGTAAACAAAATCCTCGCGGCGGGCGGGCTTGCGGTAGACGGGTTTGTTGCCGCTGAGCTTGTAGTAGCCAGCCGCCACGGAGGCAATCTTTGCCCAGTTGATGGCATCACACAGGCTGGCCGTGAGGATGTTTTGGAGCCGTTCAACTTCATCATCCCGCCCCAATGCCTTGGCCTTCGCCAAATCGAGCGTATGCTGCACACAAACGCCCATCGTGCTAAACAGATCGCCGCCACCTTTGGCATGCGGGTCTAGCACGTTGGCCAGGGTTTGCATGGTGTCGTCCTCTGCCTTAAGCCCCAGCCCGGCCGCGTCAAAAACTGACTTTTCCAAATCGTCCTGCTGAGCAATCTCATCAGCCAGCACTTCTAAAAATGCTGATTGAAAGACGGATTGTTCGGCCGTATGAAAACTAATGGGTGCTGTCATTTCTCACCTCTCATTTTTGCAGGCGGCCGACTACGAATTTAGTAGCAGCCCCAGCCACTTTAGCAATGATAGAGTTCGTAAACAGATTGACAATGCCCTCTACGGCCGTTGGCGCAGCTTCGGCAATGTCACTAATTAAATTAGCCATCTTATCATCATCGGCATCGTCCCCTTTACTTGCTTCTTCTTTGAGTTCGTTAACTTGAGGAATAACAGCCGGATTCTGTTGCGCCATTTGCTGCAACAATGGCGCAAAAAGCTGATTCAATTCTGCACCGCTGACACCTTGTGTAACATTTGCCTGTGCTCCACTACCAATGGCAATTCCTGTCCCGCTAACGTTACCAACCGAAATTTTATCCCCACCGACCTTGTCACCACCAACTTTATCCCCGTAAACTGTATCACCTTCGTTTACTGTTTTGTTTCCCATATGTTCCACATTCACATTGCCGCCAGCATTGATCTGATTGCCTTCCACTTTCTGTCCCTCCTGATTAAAAGTGGTTGTTGATTTGTCTACATTGCCATGCACTTCATCGCCCTCGACAATCTTCCCATCACCGCCAGCAAAGTTGCCGCCGCTCATGTTAAACTCTCCATCAATGTGAATACTACCCTCTTTATTAATAATATCGCGACCAGCCACATCACCGCCTTCAGTATTAATGTCCCCTAAATGATTAACGCTAACCAAATCAAACATTAATGAAATTACGTGGGGTTTAGCATATGGGGATGGATTTACCCTACTTATTGTTCGCAATGGTTTTGATCTAACTTTTTTGTGGTTACCTCCTGAAAATTGAAATACTTCTATCAAAATTTGTAAGTCACCTGAAATTAGAGGGGTCATCAAAAACTCTATTGGCTCCGGCTCATTATCCTCTTGTCCATACGGCTCTACCTCAATCATTTCCGAAAGGGAGGACGGTGAAAAATTGGGGGCACTGATTCTAATCTCGACATTTGCTGGCAATAGATTTTCTTGTTTGTCAACCGGAAAATCTAAGCGAAAGTCCCTCGAAGTCCGAACATCTTCCTCCTCAAGTTGGTAATCAGGTTCAAGGTCGAGTAGCTCTCGCAGACCTTTAGAACCTGAGTCACGTATAAGCGCTAAAACAACTGTAGCTTCACCAACTTTGACTTCACCTCTCGTTGCCGCGTCCATCACTTTGGCTTGACGCCCAAAGTTTGCTCCCTTACTATTGATATCAATAGCAATAGGCTTCTCCACATAATCATCCTCTGCAGCCTTGCCATCTCCACCAGTGAAGTTGCCTCCGCTCATATTAGACCCGCCATCAATGTGAACGCCACCTTCTTTTTTTATGATGTCTCGTCCGGCTACATCACCACCAGCACTAACATCCCCTGCAAAAACGCCGCCCTCTGCATGACCCACTTCAATGTTAACTGACGGCAGCGGTGCTAGCGGATACGGCGGTGTGCCGCCTAACCCTTTGGCCACACCCTGACCACCAATAAGCTGCGCGACAGGGAACACGCCAGAGGTCCGCATCACGGGGGTTTGGTCGAGGTTTTGCTCTTTAGCTGACAGCTTAACTTTGTGCGTCACCCAGCTCATCACGTCCGTGACAGACACCACGGTGGCATCATCGGCAGGCTTTGCATGACCTGTGAGCGCTTCAATGAGATGGTAGGTAAACAGGCTCATCTTCCCGTCTGTGCGAATGTAGGAGGATTGTGTGCCTGTTGAAGAATTCAAAATAGCGCGTCCCTGCCCTTCCTTTAGGTCGTTGACCGCCTTATCCCCTGGTTCCATCTCCAGAATGGGAATATCTTTTGTTTCCGGCAAATCAATGGGGAAAGCAGTGGCCTCTACATCAGGTGCGTTCAGTTCAATTTTTTTTACGTCCATGCCAGCCGCATGGCAGCAATCCAAAATAACCAGCATTCGCTTGGCTTTGATCGCATTGATTTCGGCCGTAAGTTCCTCTGCTTTGATGGCATCAGCCCGCACGCGGCTCATGGAGCGAATGTCGTAGGGGATGAGATAATATTGGTCGGTTGCTTTGTCTACCATGCCGTGACCGGAATAGTAGATTACGGCCGTTGCCTCTGCATCTTCCGCCACTCTTTCCTGCAACCAATATAAGGCATCCAAAATTTCCTTGTTCGTGGACTTCTCACCTTTAAGCAGTTTCACATTGTCAGGCTTATAAGCACATCGTTGAGGATGCACCAACACATCATGCACCGCCTGCACGTCTTTGGCCACTGTTTTCAATGCCAATCGCTCGATGTTATTCTCATCTACGCCAATTACGACGACATAACCATGTTCAAAAGCCATTGTTCAATCCTCTCGAAAACTGGGGAAGCTATAATTAGCGACAGAATGAAGGCATCTTATTATTTGCGGAGGCGCTTGAGGACGTATTTAGTAGCCCCTCCAGCCGCCTTAGCCACGATTGAGTTTGTGAACAGGTTAACGATGCCTTCAACGGCGGCCGGAGCTGCGTCGGCAATAGCACTAATCAAATCAGCCATCTTTTCGTCATCGGCATCGTCCCCTTTACTTACTTCTTCTTTGAGTTCGTTGACTTGAGGAATAACTGCTGGATTCTGTTGCGCCATTTGCTGCAACAATGGCGCAAAAAGCTGGTTCAACTCAGCCCCGCTAACACCCTGATTAACCGTTGCACTCGCCCCGGAACCAATAGCGATGCCCGTTCCGCTGACATTGCCAACTGAAATTTTATCCCCACCGACCTTGTCACCACCAACTTTGTCACCACCAACTTTGTCACCATGAACCGTATCCCCTTCGTTAACTGTCTTATTGCCACGCACAAAATCACCTCCACCGGTATTGATGTTATCACCCATATGCCCAATATTTACATCGCCACCTGCATTTACTTGATCGCCTTCCACTTTCTGTCCCTCCTGGTTAAAGGTTGTCGTTGACTGATCCACTGGTCCCTGATAGGTTGTCGTTGATTGATCAACAGGACCTTGATAGGTTGTGGTTGTCGTCTGAACGGTATTGCCGTCTCCTGTTACAACGAAGCCGCCTACATTGCCTTCCACATTGGCAGCCCCTTCGCCCAAAACCGTATTGTTGTCACCAACGGCGGCCGCACCGCTCCCAACTTCCACGTTGATGGACGGCAGCGGCGCCAGCGGATCGGGTGGTGTGCCGCCGAGACCTTTAGCCACGCCCTGGCCGCCAATGAGCTGCGCCACCGGGAACACACCAGTAGTACGCATTACGGGCGTCTGGTCGCGGTTTTGCTCTTTGGCCGACTGCTTGACTTTATGCGTCACCCAGCTCATCACCTGGGTAACGTATACGACATTGGCATCATCGAGGGGCGGGGCATGGCCGGTGAGAGCCTCAATGAGATGGTATGTGAACAGGCTCATCTTGCCATCTGTGCGGATGTAGGAGGATTGTGCCCCCGTTGAAGAGTTCAAAATGGCGCGTCCTTGACCTTCATTTAGGTCGCTGGCGGCTTTCGCACCTGGCTCCATTTCCAGAGTGGGAATATTTTTGGTTTCTGGCAAATCATCGGGGAAGGCGGTGGCCTGCACGTCTGGCGCGTCCAGATCAATATTTTTCACATCCATGCCCGCCGCGTGGCAGCAGTCTAAAATGACCAACATTCGCTTGGCCTTGATCGCGCTGATTTCGGCGGTGAGTTCTTCGGCTTTGATGGCATCAGCTCGCACGCGGCTCATGGAGCCGATGTTGTAGGGGATGAGGTAATATTGGTCGGTTGCTTTATCCACCCAGCCGTGGCCGGAGTAGTAGAGTACGGCCGTTGCCTCCGCATCTTCCTTCACCTTGTCCTGTAACCAGTACAGTGCCTCCAAAATATTCTTGTTGGTCGATTCAGACCCTTTGAGCAGCTTCACATTATCTGGTTTGTAGGCGCACCGTTCAGGATGGACCAGCACATCATGCACCGCCTGCACATCTTTGGCCACCGTGGGCAGGGCCAGCCGAGAAATATTATTTTCATCTACGCCAATCACCACCGCATACCCATGTTCAAAAATTTCACTCATTTTGACCTCCTGATAAATTAAGTCTCATTTGAGAAACCAATAAGCAATATTTCTCTCTGGTAAGTGGAAAATGTATCTAAAGAAGTCCAGTTTCTTAGCGGACTTCAATGAGTCCTTTCACACTGTACTTGCTTTCCTCACCGGTATCACTTGATCCTGTCACAACTAAGACATAAGCCGTTGTTTCTACTTGATCTTCTTTTTCAACAGTATCAAGCTGCCACCTGTGCTTTTTTTTGTTTTGCCACAATTCTATTGGTTCATCATCAATACGATAATCTGCCAATTTGTAGGTGAGCTGTTGTACTTCCGTTGCATCTACACGATCAATGAAAGTAGGCGCATTCTCATTCTCGTCAGTTGTTGACCACCGGTTATCATTTTCATTAAGAGCGTTGATTTTCTTGATAGCATCAATGATCTCTCCCTCACTGGTCTCATCTTTTCCTAAAAACATCTCGCCCTGAACATTTGTCGTTCCCCCGTTTAATTCTAAAAAGTTATTGCCAACTGATATAGTATTCTTAAGTTTGATATAAAAGGAATAGACATGTTGAATCCCATCATTAATACTAGGATCTATATCTAGTTCAATGCTAAATGGTTGTTCATCCGCTTCGTAAGGTAATTCAAACCCAAAATGCACGAAATTGTTGGCTAAATTTTTTCCAACCTCCAAATCAGCTAACCGATCATCCCGCCAAATCTTCACAAATCGTTGGCCTGCTTTTATCCCCTCGTCAATAAAAAACCAAGGTTGTTCTGCATCACCAATGAATTCACGAATCACATCGATCATTTCTGCTTTAACATTAAACTGTAACAGGCAGTGGCCAACCTGGTATTTGGCATGACTAATAAGCCCATCAATTGATTTTGCTCCAGGGTCAATATGTACAGTTGGGTCATCAAAAATTAGTGGTGTTGTCTTTATATCTGGCATTATATCCCTCCATAAATCTAATCATGTCCTACACAACGAAAGCCTACTTTATCATCAACCACAAACGGTAAACTAAAGTATGTAACTTCAGGGGAAAAATCAACGCTCTGCCAGCTTCCACCGACAGGGTCTAGAAAAAGGAGTTCACAAGACCCATCCGCTTGGCTCTGGCAAAGTTCCTCCGGCCTGCCATTCCAATCTCCAAACTCACGCTCAGAAAAGGAACGCGTCCATTCCCAAACATTGCCGACGAGGTGGTAAATTTTGGTATCGCTAACTCCGTTATTCATATTTGGGATGACTGGCATTGGTAGAACCTCACTTCCATTGGCAATATTGGGAGGAGTTTCGGCTAAAGAAGGCTCAATAAAATCATACGTTGTTCTCCATTCTTCATACGTCGGTAATTGCCTGTCCAACCATTGGCAATAGTCGCTGGCTTGTTGGGCAGTTACACCTACCACGGGTAGATTCTGAAGCGAGACATTTAGATAGCCATTCGAGGGATCGGCAGGTGCGGTACAGACATCGGCCTGAACACATAGTTGATATTGCTTATTCGACACTTCATGCTGCTCAATCTGTATCTGTTCCCCAACTGAGATCAGGGGAGTGCGAGCTTGCCGTTGTAAATAGCTACTGCGAACATCGGAAGAAAAGAAGATTCCAATTACTAACAAGGCGACTGTAGTTGCTGACAACGCAAGGGAGCGAGCCAATTTTAGCTGACGCTTACGCATTGCTTCCTTAGCCCTTTCTCGTTCCTTCACGGCCTCTTGGCTTAAGTCGATCAGGCGAAAAGCCTCGAAGGAAAGGTTGAGATTGGCTAGATATGGCTCGATAATTGCCAGCTTATCGTGGGCAATGCGGGATAGAGCGTTCTCACGTGAAATCAATAATTCCTGATAGATGATCTCTTGAGCTAGCTTACGCCTCTGAGTTTCAGGATCGAGAGCAATCTCTGCCAACAAGTAATCATGTGTCAATTCATAGATCGATTCATCATTTTCATCTTTTTCAAGGCGAATGAGGTGATTGTTATGCAAAACTTCTAAAGTTTCCTCAAGAGCCTGACCAGCATCTTGCCCCAATTCTAAGGTCAATTCACGTCGGCTTTTTTTGACGCGCATCTTTTGTGAGTTTGTTAATGCTTCCAGAGTGCGGCTAGCTATTTGACGCTGACGACCAGACATTTGGCGATGTAATACGCGAGACAAATGACTGGTCAAAATACCCTCTGCCCCGGAAGCTCCGTGTCCACGCGGTTTTTGATAGAGTGGCCTACTAATCACCTTGACATTTTCGTCCACCAATTCTTCAAACAATGTGTAGCAGACCAGTTGCATTTGAACCGGGGCGATTCCTTCTTCACCATCATCCAAATCAGCTAAAATTTCCGCAACTAACCCATCTTCATAGCTTATTCCTTTACGTTTAGCTGGTTCAGTTATCACTTCCTGGGCTTCCTCCATTTTGAAGGTTGGTAAGAAGTAAGCATTGTCGAAAGGCTTTAGTCCACGAAATAGTCTCAGCTCTGAGAAATATTCTTTGCGCAGAGCCAGCACCCACCAAATTGGTAAACCCGAATCCACACAAGCTTGAAGAACCTCTGCAAACGTTTCTTGCTCTGAGAGAGAAAGTTCCGTGAAGAACTCTTCAAACTGATCGATGAAGATGTACAAACGTTGGCCACCTAAATAATGTACTACCCTTGCTAAAAATCCGTTCAATGACATTTGGTCATCCGCAAAGCGGCTCAACTCGGGTTGGCTGTTGTAATCTGGCAGAAAGGCACGTTTGATGCTTTCAGTTGGTGTTTGCCGATACGGCCGTAAATACAAAGGAAAATGCCCCTCAGCCAATAATCGTGAAGCCAACCCAGCCTGCAACAGTGACGACTTGCCAGAACCCGAATCAGAATACAGAATGGTGAGCTGACTCTGTTGCATTTTTTCTTGCATTTCCTGAATAGCAGCGGAACGGCCGTAAAAAAACGGAGCATCCTGCAACTCATAATCCAACAAGGCTTTGTATGGATTAAATCGGCTGTCGTGGGTTATTGTGGCAACGTTGGCAATATTTTTGAGCTTTGTCTCGATTGATTCAGCCAACTTTCGTTCTGCGAGCTGAATTGATTTATCTAGCTCATCTACTCCTGAAAGGGCTTGATGAATTTGATTAACAATGACACTGGCACCTTTGCCAATGGCAGCAAGGCTTCCCGCAACATTACCAACAGTGATTTTGTCGCCACCGATATTTTCGTGAGGAACGGCCGTTCCTGGAGGATCAACAACCATTGTTAGCTGCCCTCATCTTCCGCAAAGCCAATGCCCACCGAATTTTTGCCCAATTCGTTGTAATCTAGCGCGGGCAAATCTGGGTTCACCAGCTCATCCAGACTGAGTGCCTTCGCCTGGTCAATCGTGTCGCTAGGCAGGGCAGGGTTCGTGCCTGCCCCACTTTGCCCCAGATTCGGAATCAATAGTTTTTCGCCCAGCATCAACCCCTCACGCTTCAAATCATTGAACGTTTTGATGGTTGGCCAGCGATGTTGCTCACCATAAAAACGTGCCGCCAAACCAACCAGCGTATTGCCAGATTGCACGGTGTGGGTTGTGTAGGTTTCTGCAAAATCGCCTAGATGGGTGCGCCAAAGCTGCTTTTCTGCCTCAGTTTCGGGCGGTTCCGTCCAGCGGTAGGCAGCCAGTGCCCACATCCGCCGCTCTTCATCGGCAACTGGCTCTGTGGGTGCGGTCAGTGTGGTGGGGGCAACGGGCGTTGTGGGGGTCGTGGGTTTGGGGGGCGTAACGGGGGCTGGCGTGGGAGCCGGAGCCGATTCAGTGGCAGCGGTGCGCTGCCCATCTCCAGCAATAATAACCACCCAGTTGGGATTTTCGTTATTGGTAAACCCGCCCCATCCCGCCGCAAACAGATCGTTGGGCAGTGCAAAGAATGCACCCTTGCTGCGTGCCGCCCACATGCCAAAAAGCGGATCGTGCATCAAAACGTGCGTGTCTGTGTAGCCTGAAATGACGACAAAGTGACCCCATTTGTAGCTATTTCCCGTTGCAGAAATCCATGGCTGATATTTCACCAGGGCGATCATTGGTTTGCCCGCATCAATGTTGGCACGTAAATGGTAAAATGCGGTGGCTTTGGTGTCGTACTGGATGTTGGTGGCGGTTACCTGATGGGCTTTGAAAACATTGACCAGTTCCCACACAAATGTGAAATCATTAGGGTCTTTGGATGGAAGATGATCATAAATGCCGTCTGGCGTGGCTGTTTTGCCAAAGTAGTTCAGGAGCATGGCAGTGCAGGTGGGGCCACAATCGGAATTATTGAATTTGGCATCATTGTCCCACTGGGAACGGTAAGGAATTTCTAGTTGAGGCATTTATATTTTTCTCCTTTTGAATGTTTAGACGCTTTGGGCGCACACGGGGGTGCGCCCCTACAGTTGTCGGTTACAAACCGGCGACGCGCTCACGGGTAAATGGTTTGCGTGTGCCTTTCTGGTGAATTTCGGAAATGGCGCTCCAGGGCGGCGTATGGGGATCGTCGTGCTTGCGTTCCCAACCAACCAGGCCATAATTTTTTGCGTAGAAGTATCGTTCACGGCCGTTTACCCATTCCAGTTCAAGCACATCGTTTAGCTCAATGCCGGTGGGGAAGCGATGTGTGGCATGGTGGGCGATCAGTTTGATGGTATCGGTAACCGTGCCGCTGTTGGCGGCAGAGTGGGAGCCGTCCGCTTTTTTGTAAAATTGCACGCGGCGCGTCTGCGTAAAGGTTTCGCCAATGGCCATGTGTCGGCGCAACCAGCGGCTACCTCGTGGCAAGTCGTCATCCTTTAAGCGGTAGAAACGGCCGTTCCCCGGCGACGTATCTGCATCCCGATAAATAAAATCACCATCGAAGAAAAACTGTTCCCACTGGGCATTTTTTACGTGGTAAAAGTGACCGCCATCCTCCTGGGTTTGCACCCGCTCCTGGCTGCCCCAGGCATTTTTCACCTCGTACTGGCGGCCGTCTCCCTTAATGAAGGCCAACAGATCAATCGTGGGCAGCGGCGCGGTTTCCATCGTGTCCACTTCTTCTAGATGTTCGGCCATTGTGCTTGTGTCGCCCGCAGCTGGGGTAGCCACTTTTGGATTTACTTCAGGCTGAACCACAGCCTGGGCATCCACCTCTACCTGCACCCAGCGGATGGGGCCAAACCGCGTACCGTCTGGAGCCTGTAGCTGCCAATTGGTGGCGTGCGTCCCTTCCGCCTGGGGCGCAATGATGGTGATAGTGAGCTGCGCGATGCCGCCCGGCGGCACCTGAGTCGGTGCGCCAATCTCTGTGATGGCGTAAGCCTTTCGCCAACTGAGCGAACCGCGCGGAAACGCTTCTGTTTCAGGGTGCGGGGTTTCGCTGTAGACAAGGCTGTAACGGCCGTCCCAGGTGCTGCTGCCGTTATTCTCAAATATCCAGGTGACTGGAAAGGTGGTGCCAGGTGGCAGTGCCGTTAGATCAATGCCGCGCATAAAGCCAGCAGCCTTTGCCTGGTTGTGAGCTGCGTTTGTGTTCATAATCTCTCCGTTGTTACTGAAGCGTATAGCGTATTTCGTATTGCGTAGGAAGAACGGAATACGCACTATGCAATACGTTTTTCAATTGCCAGAGCCACTCGGCTTGGTGTACACCATCGTAGAAATAATGGCGTTGCGTAAATTTGTTTCTGCCGATTGGGACGGAATGTGGTTCATGTATCGTGCTTTTAATGAGGTGATTCGGTTGACGGCCGTTGGCGGCGTCAGCGGATCAATCATCTGGTAATCGTCCCCCGACCGTTTGACGATGACCACCCAATGCTGATCCACAAAAGCAGTATTCAGCCGCGTATCTACCTGCGCCACCACAATATGCCCTTTGGCCAGCGCCTTATCAATGCGGCTGATGGGGTTTTCACCCGTCCAGACCGCCCAATCCACCTGCTTGTTGGGCCACGACTTCACATTTTTGTTGTACTGCAACCCGCCCAGATAAGCCGGAGCCAGGAATGGCGTGACGGAACTGTTAGCGCTAAATCCGCCCTGATTGGCTGGCATGTTTTTCAATCTTTGGTTCATCTCTTGTGGCGTAAGGCGCGTGCCGTAGGCTGAAAGCGCCATAGCCATGCAGGTCATCAGGCAGCCCCAGGTGCCAATTTTCTCTCGGCCAAAGCCAAGCTGGTCGTTGCGCCAGCGGGGGTCAACTTGCGAATACCACATTGTCTGGTCAGCTAGAAGGCGAGACAGCGGCGTGCTGGCTGCACCAGCGGCAGGCAGGCTGCCTGTAACCACTATCTTCGCCCAGAGCGGGTCACCAAAAAAGTTGCCCCGATCGTCTTTGAGTCGCCAAACGGAGTAAATTTCGCCCGTTTTGCTTTGTGGCGCGGTCATGGGCACGGTCAGGATAACCTCATCGCCCGGTTTGGCCACAGGTACCACATGCGACGCATTGCTGCGAGCCATCTCAAAATTGCCGTCCACGTATGCCAAATGGAAGCCATCGCCCCACTGCCGCGAGCCGCTATTTTTAACGCGCCACTGCTTGTTGAAGTCGGTGCCTGCCACAATTTTCTCGTAATCGGGGATGGTGTGGTCGGCCAGGAAGGTCATGTCTGGGGTGCGGGCAGAGGTGCCAACGGGGGGCGCAGGTACGACGGTGATGTCTACGTAAAAGTGGGCAAAAGCATTGCCTTGCGGGTCCTGAATTTGCCAGAAGCTGCGGTAGATACGGCCGTCCCGCTCTGGCGCAGTCAAATTGAGGGTGAAGACGGCCGTCTCGTCCGGTTCTAGCTGGGTAAAGTCGCCAGCTTCCGTGACGGGAATTCTTTGCTTGGCAATCATCGGGTCTGGATTGCTGCCGCGCGGTACGTAAACCAGCGTGTAATTTTTGTCCCAGGCGGTGGTGCCGCTGTTTTTGAACGTCCAGCGGCAGGTGAAGGACGCGCCTGCTGGCACGGCGTCCAAATTAGCCTGGGTGGAGCTAAAGGATTCAAAGGTCGCCTCAGAGACCTCTGTAAACAGATCAACTGACTTGGCCAGCCCTTTGTAACGGTCACGCATGGCCACGAAGGCATCAAACACATGCGCTTTGGGCTTGTTGTCGGCCGTGAGGATACCAGAATTACGCATGATGTCGGTCCAGCCAAACCAGATGAGTGCCTGCACATAGTCGTTGTAATTGTTGGCGATCTCATTCACAAATTCACGCATGTAGGTGGCAATGTTGGCATAATGCTCTGAGCCGATGTGGATGTCGGCCGCTGCGCCCACTTCGGTAATCCACAGTGGGATGTTGGGGTAAGCACGTTTGAACATATCCAGCGCATCCCCCAACTTGCCAATGGTGGCGTAGTTGAAGAGGGCGAGTTTGACGTAACGGCCGTATGGATGGTAAGCCAGCGCATCAACCGGCAGCTTGCCTCCCAGGGCTTGCTGCACCTGCCGCACGTATTCAATGGCATTGCCTGGCCCCGTCTTTAGCCCACCCAAAATCACCGGCGCACCCGGATGCGCCTGCCGAATCGCCGCCGACGCCTGCTGCAACACTTTGGCATAGTTGGCGGGGGCAATACCAATCGCGGAATGGTTTTTGTTACCTTTGTCGTTGCCAAATTCGCTGTCCTGCTCGTTGTGGATTTGGTAGGCCACCATATCGCCAAACTCAGCGCAGACCCGCGCCACGCGGCCGCACGCTTCGCCAAACCGCTGGGCGTAGGCACCCCAGCCGCCATTATCCCACGGCGCATTCCCCCAAAAAGTATCCTGGTGCAAAATGATCAGCGAACGAATGCCTTGATTGGCGTAGGTTTGGATGATGTGTCGGTAGCGTTCCTGATACGCTTGCTCTGGCGTTTTTTGCAAGCGCGATGCCCAAAAGACAAAGCGCACCCAGCCTAGCCCATTCATGCGCTCGGCGTCCAGCGGATGGCCGTCGTTGATGTTGACATTCATGCCGAAGCCGACTTCTTGGTCACTGCTGGGCTTGATGGGTATTTCTGTGGGGAGCTGCCGCCCCACGCCGATGGCCAGCCAGCGGATGTCGCCAAAGGCGTTGCCCTGGCCGTCTCGCAGTTGCCAATGGAAGGCATAAGCTCCGGCCGTAGTTGGTGCGGTGAGGCGCATGGCAATTTCCACCAGTTCGCCCGGTTTTACCTGCTCACGTTTGGTGAGTTCGCGTAGCGTGATTGTGGCGGGTGCGCCCATGGGGGTCGCGGTGCGGGTCTGGGTGTCGGGCACGCCTGTTGCCAGATACCCAATTTGGAAGTCGCCTGACCAAACGGCCGTGCCCATATTTTGCAACGTCCACGTAGCCGTAAACTGCTGTCCTGGCTGCATACTGTTGAAGTTGGCCACGCTGTTGCTAAAATCCACCATGCGGTAAGCCAGCGATGCACCAGTTGATTTCGGCACGACCAGCCGCATCCAGCGCACTGGGCCAAACTGCACGCCATTTGGCGCACGGAGCTGCCAATTGGTGGCAAAGGTTCCATCCCCACTGGGAGCCGTAAAGCGTAATGTGACCCAAAGCGTTTCGCCCGGCTTTACCGAGCGAATGTTGGAAAGCTGACCCAGCGGCTGGACTGTTTGTGTCCCTAACGGTGAGCGTGGCACGTTGGCCGTTTCTGGGTGGTGGGCTTCTGTGTATACAAGCTGATACTTGTCATCCCAGGTGGTAGACCCTGTGTTTTTGAACCCCCATTTCGCCTGAAACGTTTGGCCTGCTGCCACGTTGTCTAAATCAACGCCAACAGCTTCAAAACCAGCAGCTTCTGCCTGGTGCATGTGTGTACGTGTGCTCATGTTGCCTCCTGTCTGAAAAATTTCCACCTGCTAAAGGTGTCGATCTTCTTAAATGATTGTTACGCGGTTAGGTTACTCTCCTGAGGATTTTATTCATTGCGAAGAATTTCCAGCAAATTGTGGTTTATATCACCATCAACAATAAATGGATTACGACCTTCTTCTAACTCTTCAATCCATCCTTCTCGCAATGTTTTGTTATACCCCCCTTCCCATTCAATAAATTGACGGAAATATATAAGGGCTTCTTCTGTACGGTCGAGTAAAGCAAGGGCTACCGCATAGCTGTCGGCAATGCCGCCGTTGGTTGGGTCTAGGGAAACGGCCGTTTCACAAGCAAACAACACCTCTGCCGCGAAGCCCCACAAGCTGCCCCACCAACATATTTCATTATATTCTATAGCCGTTAGCCGATTAGGCTCGTCAAAGACACCAATTTCTTGCAGCTGGGCTAACCCTTCAGCAACCATACCCTGCTCAATTTGCTCTAAGGAAGCCGGAATAGGGTTTGTTTCGATCGTAAGCTCATACTCCCCTTCACTGCCACCCAAGCCGGTGGCGCGAATGTAGTATTGGCCTGATTCAGAAATTGGAAAATCTTCAATTAAAGCGTTGAGATTGCTGCCACCATCATCATCTTCCATTAGCAAATTGTTATTTGAGTCGAGCAGGGTGAGATAAGGGTCAAGCCCAATATCAACTTCATTCATCCTGATGGTGACAAAGTCACCTGCCTGCGCCTTGAAAATCCACACTTGCGACTCTTCCATGTTAGCGATTTCGCTTGTATTCAATGAAATTTCTGAAGGTTTCCCCCTCGTAATCGTAAGCTCGTACCCTCCTACAGAACCACTCAAGCCAGTGGTCTGAATATAATATTGACCTGTTTCAACAAGTGGGAAGCTAATGATTAAAGCATTGAGGTTGCCGCCGCTATCATCATCTTCTATTAACCAATTGCTGTTTGAATCGAGCAAAGTGAGATAGGGGTCAAGGGCTTCATCAACTGCATTCATCGCGATGGTAACAAAGTCACCTGCCTGGCCTTCAAATACCCAAAGTTGGGTATCATCGGTGTGGGCTGAATTTGTAGAGCCTAGAAAAGCATTTTTGGGGAGTCCCTGGGTTACCTCAAGTTCATAGGAACCGAATGACATATCAATTCTAGTGGCGAGAATGATGTATTGTTCAGCTGAAGTAAGAATTAGAGTGGGAACTAATGAGTTAAAGCTCTCTCCATCATTGTCGTTAAAATCAACGAAATTCCCATCTGCATCGAATATAATTAGGAAGGGGTCTAGCGTGTCTGTTGTCGTGTTCATGGAAATAGAGAATATATCGCCAACATCCCCGTTAAATGCCCAAACCTGTTGTGCCTGAGTTGTGGAGACGATAGGCGTTCCTATTGAGAGGGATTTGGCAAATCCAACTAAACGATTGCATGCCATATCATAATCAGAAGCATCACCAAGGGCACAAATGAGCCCATAGTCAAAGATGATATTGTGGTTGAATACATCATAATATTTCTCGGGTAGAAGCGTTGCTATCTGATTAAAGGCTGTTTCATACTCATATAAGGCATCACTGTACAGTTCTTGATCAAGAAAATCTTTCCCTCTGGCAATGATATTGGCAATATCGATAAGGTCGCTGGCAATATTACTTTCTACAAGGGCTTGTAGCGTGTCGGTGTCATTTAATTGGCACGATGAGGGATCTAGAATATGTTGACTTAATAACTCTGCTAACGCCCAAGAGGAGAAGTCAATGTTTAGAATATCCTCATTATCCGCTTCTTGAGCAATTTCACTGGCATAAATGTAATCTTGTTCAGCTTCTGCTAAGTTGCATAGTTGTAAACTGATTTTAGCTTCGTCAAGGGCATTGAGGGCCAAGGAGATATGGGGGCCAAAATCGTAATATTCTTTGCAGGTTTGTTCATAGGAGTCTAAAGGAAAGGCATTTTCCCATTCTTCTTGGGTGAAATTGCGATTAGCGAGGCCACACCCTATTTGCGGCCAAGACGATAAATTTGCCTCGTACCAAACGATATTATTTTTATCATCAAGGGTTAGATAGGCTTGCTGGCTGGGCAAAAACAGGCCATTTCTGATTCTGTTTGCTGTTTGCAGAAGCGAACCTAATTGATGAAGTTGGATCTGTTCCTTATCAAATCGCCACCATTGTAAAAAACTACCCCCAGAGGTTACAAGCAGGCTGCTCTGGCCTTCGACTTCGGGAAGAAGGGCAATTGATTGAATGTTGTGGGAAGTTGGCACAGGAACAGCTTTAGATTCGCAAATATCGTAATCTAAAATGAAGAGTTGAGAGTTGCTCGTTTCGTTTTGTTGACCACTCCATACCAGATGGTTTTCATAGTCAAAAAAGGCAACGGCCGTAATGTTGGGAAGCGGCAACTGACAAGCGTGTGTCAGTGGCCCGCCGTCTGAAAGATTATGGATTTGGATCTGGCAAACGGCCGTTTCGTTTCCATCTCCTTGGCTACTCCCCGTTCCTGCACCTTCTTGTGCATCGGATGCCGGTTCATTTGCTTCGGCACAAGCGACGATAGCCAGAACAGTACCGTTTGCATTGAAGGTCATTGTTGAGATTGACGGGTCTTCATTTTGTTCGGTCATGGCCTCAATGGTAATGCTTTCACCAATTGCACCATCTGTAAGTGGAAATACAGTGACCGTTTTGTCTGCTGCAATGGCGAGTCTTGAGCTATTTTGATCAATGGTAGCCTGGGTAATGGTGTTTTTTGTGGTCGGTAGCTCAACTGTTTTTGTAATCAATTCATCAATTGACCAATAAACAATTGCACCCTCTTGGAGGGTAGCCAAGGTATGGGCTTGGGGGCCGGGAAAAAGATTTGAAATTGTTTCTGTTGGGACTAAGACGCTGCGACTAAAAAGCGTGTCTGCCTGATCCATCTCAGCTTCATCAGGCTGCGGTAAGTAAAAAAGTGCTTCAAGTAAAATACCCTGAGTAAAATCTTTGGCAGAGTTTATAGAAAGATTATCTGTTGTTTCAAATTGGGCACTTGTAATGGTTTGGTTGGCAACAACACCTAACAGCACCGCACTAACGGTTTGAGAATTATTTAAATATTCTTCGGCTTGGGCTGCTAGCCACAATGAATCTGCTATGTACTCTTGTTGCTGTGCCTCCACTTGAGCAGCTTCTGCTTCGGCCTGGGCTGTTGCTGCGCGATTGGCTGCTTCTTGTGCTTTAATTGCCTCATCGGATGCACGAGTGGCATTTGCAACTGCTGTGCTTTCAGCCGCAATTGCCTGAGTTGCAGCAGCTTCTGCCGTAGCCTGTGCCCCAATCGCTTGTTGCCTTAGGCTAAATGCAAAGATAGTAGCAACAATTGCTAGAACTGTAAAAACAACAGCTGTAGTGGCCAATCTTCCCTGTTTCGCCTTAGCTGCCTCTGCTTCTTCAGCACGTTTTTGCTGTAAATCTGCCTGTTTACGATGCTCATCGGCAATGGCTCGTTCGTGTTCTAATTGTTGCTGTTGTTGTTTTGCCTGCTGTTCTGTTTCTCTAGCCTCTTGGGCTTCTTGGCTGGCGTTCAGGTAGATATTCGCTTCATCTGGCAGGCTTTGCATAGTTTTTGCCTGCTGTTGGGCGGCTTTTAGGCTGTCGTCTTTTAGTAGCAGGGCGGGGTCTTGGGTTTTCTTATAAAGGAAAGCCGCATTGAGCCAGGGGGTTTGGCGGTTCAGGTTTTCTTGCCACTTTTGGTTGGCACTGAGGATGGGGTCTACAAAGGAGTCGTGAACGAGTTCGATAAACGGCCGTCCTCCCCGCATGTCGTCTCGCACAAGATGATGTTTGGTGTCTAGCAAGGCAACAATTGTTTCGGGAACGCCCTCTGTCTCCGTTTTGCCACGTGGTAACAAGCTGCGTGTGCCAGCCTCTGTTATTAGCTCTTTTGAAAACCAGTTGCGTAACTGGTACTCATCAATTGTGGGTAACGTAGGGTCATTTAAGATGCTAGTCACGGCCTGCTCATAATAGCTGGCTAAAGCAGTGTCAATAAATAGTGCTAGGGGATCCTCATTGGTTACGGTCGCACTGTCTACTCCCCCGTGTCGCGATTGCTTCACATATTGCTGTGCTACCTGATCTACATTTTCCATCGTGATGTTTTTGCCAGGAACATCTGCCAAACTTTGCCATAGCTGCATACAAACGACCTGAAGTTGAACCGTTTCTACATACGGATCCAACTTCTCTATTGTAGCCGTGCTACTCTGCACACGGCGCAGATAATTAACCAATTTTTGAGCAACTTCAGGGGCAAACGGCCGTCCTGCTTCCTCGGCTGGTAAACTAACTGCTTGGAGAGCGGCCGTTTCCCGCATACGCTCCATGTTATAGCGAGAGCGTAAGCTGTTGGGCAGCAAGTGAACATAAGGGGAAATCCGATCCACATAGTCGCCACGCATACTCAGGAGAATATATAAATAAGGATCCTCAGACATTGCCTTTGAGAGCTGGTGAAAAAAAGCAATCCGCTCCTGTTCATATTCTGGATGAACGGTAAAAATTTCCTCAAATTGATCAATAATTAGAACACGCGGTTTAACCGGAGTAAATGCTTCTTCCTCATTCCATTCATCATCTTCTTCTGTAGGATAAAAGTGACTACTCCTCTCATCAGCATAAATAAAATCTCTGCCGTCAAAAATAAGATCCAACAAAAATTGGCTTAAACGAAGAGAAACCAACTTCTCTGGCTGTTTGCTGATCCCTAAACTCATAAGCAAATTGAAGACAAAAATATTTTCTACACTATTCGGTGGCTTAACTGAATCACCCACGCGACCAATTGGCAACACCTCAAAACCTTCCTGTGAGTCTTCCAATTGAGGAATCAACCCAGCGTTGAGCAAGGAGGTCTTACCTGCACCTGATTGAGCGTAAAAAAGCACTAGCCGCCTGGCTAATAAAAGAGAATACAACTCATCTGTTTCACGAGAGCGTCCCTTAAATAGGTTGAATTGGTCGCGGGCAAAAGACCTCGGCCCAACATATGGATTATTGTTGTGTGCTAAATTTGGTTGCTGGGAACTCATGATTCTGCTCCAATCCAATCTAACCATTCCTGCCACAATGTATTGATAAAGTCATCTGATCGGCTAAACTTCACATCAAAAGAGGCTTGTTTGAAGTAATCTTTAATATATTTTTCGGCTTGTTTTCGATCCTTTTCTTTGTCATTGATCATGGGCTGTTCATCTAAATCAATATGAATAGCGGTACTGGAGCGACGACGCTTAACAAAGCCTTCATCTCCCCGGAGCAATCCTCGAAATAGAACTTTTAAGTCCCAATCATGTAATCGGTAGCCCAGCAGCAATAAAGAGGACTCTTTTAACACATGTTCAAAATAGGGGGGGATAATGCCATCACCATTATGACTTTGTCCTTTTTCATCCCGAGCAATTGCCCACAATAAATCCAGATAATCATCTTCACTTAAAACCATCGAGGCCGGGTATTGTTCCATGCCTAGCAAATGGTAAACAACCGGGTTGTTCTTGTCTGGCTTATAATCTGGGTTTGGTCGGTGTTCTGGAGCCAGATTCTCTGGTGCCATATTCCAAAAGCAAAGACGGCTTTGTGGATATTTACCTGCGGCCTCTAGCTCTCGTTCAATAAAATCATGGTAGCTAGTTGTGATATAAACTTTGATTGGTAAACGAGCCAATATTTGTAGCGGATCCTCTTGGCCTTCTGGAAATTGAGGATAGTCCAGCTCGGCTACAATATCTGAATAAGATAATGTTTGTTCTTCAGCTAATTGTCGAATAAAGGCCATTTCTTCATTATCGTTTTTCATCTCAGCAACATCATAAGCAATGCCAATCAACTCATCTTTTAGAAAGGAGAGATAATCTTCTTTGGCAGTAAGTGGCTCGTTATGAACAAGGGCATAAAATTGGGCCACTCGAGCAATGCGGATATTATCTGTAAGTGGGTAGGTGATGGGTTCTTCTTTACCTTCTAAATATGTGCCGCCATTAGCCCAACTTTGGGTTAGCTCTTCTGTAACATTCAGCTTGTCATAATCAATGTGGGAGTTGGCTTGGTTTTTAGCCGTCGCCACACCCAGGTTTTGGTCGGCATCATGGTCAAAAATATGGGCATTGCGTATGGTGTCACCAATAATTGGAATGAGTTTGCCATCTTGAATATCTTTGCACCGTTTTTTGAAAAATAAATCTTTACTTGGCTGGCTTTTTGGCCCGCGCTGTCGCGCTAGGGCATCTCCGCGCCGCATAGGTCTTGTGCTCATGTTGCCACCTCCCAATTGAGTACCACGCGAAAACCAATGCGGCCGTTTTTCATCCCACGCATATAAGGCAGTTCTGATTCACGCCGCGTTACTCTAAAAGGTCCGTCGGGCAGTAAGGAAGCCCCCCGCGTCACCCGCCGAATTCGCCGACTTTCTTTAAGAAAATCATGTCCACTGTTTGGCCTCCACCCTTCCTGCGCTTCCTTCCAAGGATATTTGCTAATAGAATCGAGATTATGGCGACGGTTGCGTCCCCATAACGACGTTGTCCACTCCCGAATACTGCCTACCATTTCTATAGGCAACCTGGCAGCTAATTCCCACTGGGCTTCAGACGGTAAGGTATACGGCCGTTCTGTTTCCTTGATAAGCCACGAGCAGTAAGCAAGGGCATCATACCAAGTCACTCCCTTTACTGGCAGCTCGCTTTGCTCCTCAGAGGGGTCGTTGCCGTTTTGCCAGCCTAGTTCAGAAGGCACATCCCTGTTAGTCGCGTCTAGAAAGAAATTATATTGTTCATTGGTTACTGGTTTTTCACTTATTCGATAAGCAGGTAAAGTCATTTCAAATTGCGGTGTTTCATAATCTGGGATGCCTTCATCTGGCTCACTGCCCATTTGAAACGTACCTGCTGCTACGAAAAGCGTTGCAGGTTCCCATGCTTCCGTTTGCATCTTCTCAAGCGTAAAGTCTTCCTGCTGCTCTCGATTGTTAAGCGTTAGAATTTGTTCAACAAGCTTTGGCGGAAGGTTAAATTGTGCCTTCGCGATATGGTAATTATTACCAATCTGGCCAATTTTCCCGTCGCCTGCAATGTTCGCCTGATGTCCATCAACACGCTGTCCTTGCTGGTTATATTCACTGTTTTTTATCATTGTAGAAATCCTGAGGTGTGTTTTATAGAGGTTACTGGACTATCGTTACTCTATCGCTAATTTGTGTGAGTTTGCAAAATGCCTGCACAACGGAAGGATACGATTGAATGGCGTGACGGCCGTATTCCCGAAAAAACTATTCGCTTTGGCTGACCTTAGACGAGAAATGACTGGATAATCGGTAACCGTCACGGCTCATACGCGCATCATTATGGTTGGGCATCAATTTTTGTACTGCAAACAGAGTTTGTGTGCAAACCACAGAACAATTTTGAGAACGAAGGACGGTTTCTCTGCGGTTTACTCAAGTAAAAGCCAAGTGCGAGGCTACTCTAGTTCAAAATTCTTTTGGCTTTTACAGCGTTGCCAGCAAATAGTTTGTGAAATAGCAAACGACAGTTTTGCCGACTACAAACAGAATAAATGATTTAAGGATGAGGGGCAACTTTGTGAAATGAAGCGCAAAACCAGGTTGAGCCTATTTTGGCAGGCAAAATTCTCAATATAACGCTACCGCAAAAAGGAAAAATCTTTTGAAAGCAGAGTTCTTAATCGATCCCGATGTTGTTTTCCTGAATCATGGCTCGTTTGGGGCGACGCCCAGGCCCGTTTTTGCCAACTACCAAGCGTGGCAGTGGCAGCTAGAGCGTCAGCCCGTACAGTTCATCCAGAAAGAACTGTGGAACCATTTGGCACAGGCTCGCCAGCAATTAGGCCACTTCGTGGGAGCCAATGGTGACGATCTTGTTTTCATTCCTAACGCCACGTTTGGTTTGAATATTGTGGCCCGGTCGCTGGTTTTGGGGCCAGGCGACGACGTGTTAACGACTGACCATGAGTATGGCGCGTGCACTAGCGTGTGGCAGTTTCTCAGCCAAAAGCGCGGCTTTGGCCTTGTGCAGCAGCCCATTTCTGTGCCGCTGACGACGCCGGAAGCAATTGTGGATCAGCTTTGGCAAGGCGTGACGCCTCGCACTCGCGTTATCTTCCTTAGCCACATTAGCTCGTCTACGGCCGTTTGCTTTCCTGTAGCCGAAATTTGTCATCGAGCGCGGCAGGCGGGCATTCTAACGATCATTGATGGGGCACACGCACCGGGGCAGCTGCCGCTGGATTTATCAGCAATTGACCCAGACTTTTACTTTGGCAATTTGCACAAATGGTTGTGCAGCCCCAAGGGGTCTGCATTTTTGTATGCACGGGCAGACAAGCAGTCGCTCATCGAGCCATTGGTTGTGGGCTGGGGCTGGGGGCCAGAGCGGACGCTATCGTTTGGCTCTGATTTTCTGGATTATAACCAGTGGCTGGGTACGAATGATGTATCGGCGTACCTAGCGGTTCCGGCGGCAATTCAGTTTCAGGTGGATCATGATTGGACGGCCGTTCGCCAAAACTGCCACCAGCTACTCACCGAAGCCATCCGCCGCATTTGCGCCCTCACCGGGTTGCCCTCCATTTACCCAGATGGCGGCGCAGGCTTCTATCATCAGATGGCCACCGTGCAGTTGCCCCAGTTGGCAAACCCGGAGGCATTCAAGGCGGCGCTGCTGCAACAGTTTAATGTTGAGGTGCCCATTGTGACGTGGAACGGCCGTCACCACATTCGCATCTCGGTGCAAGCCTATAACACCTCAGCCGACATTGACATCCTACTGCAAGCCTTAGCGGTTCTTCTGTCCACTGCTCACGACCGGCGGCGGTAAATGCGGCGGCCTTCCCAATCACAATGGTTGCATTTGTAGCGGCGTACCGGCACGCCAATTAAATCCAGCAAATAATCTGGCATTTCACGCGTAATGCGCTTGAAATCATGCTGCTGGCAGTTAGGGCAGCCAGCACTGTACTGCCAATCGGGTCTCTGAACAACGCGACTGTAACCAACTTGTGCCCCAAGCACCAAAAAGCCGACCAAGGCAAAGGCAGCAATGAGTCTGGCTCCCCAGCCAAAGCCAAGCCAGCTTAACCACCATGGCATCCCAGACAAGACACTGATGCGGTCGGTGCGGGCATCGTATTGAATCACAACCATCTCGGCCGGGAACTCTGTGCTAAATTCAAGCGGAATCGGCTCCATCGAACGGCCGCTTGCACCAACTCCCTCGTCTCGTCCTTGAATAAGCACATAGGCTTGGTAGCTGCTTGGCAGCGGAATGCGATAGGCTAACTGAAACTGCCCATTCCCAGATGGATCCATCTGCGTTTGGGTATCCTCACTATCCCAACGGTTTGGTTGAAAGCTACCCACAGCCACAACCCGCGCTGGCAGCGTGTCGTTGGCAGTAAAGGCATAGCTACGCGGCCACAAACGGCTTGGGGGCATCTCTGGATTAAAGGTGAAGGTGATTGGCTGATTTGGTGCGGTGGCAAATACCCAGGCAGATTTTTCGGGAACGGCCGAATTCCACTGTCCACAGGGCAACACCCGCCACAAATACCGCCCTGGCTCCTCAAATGTGATGGTGCGTGAATAAAGGTTATCCCCGGCCGTGCGATCACCGCTGGTGCCATCATCGAGCAGCGGCGTGCTACGGCCGTTCCAATCCAAAAAATCTCCCGTCAGGCAGTATCCTTCTTCAGGATTTGTGGGCGGCGTGACGGCCAATGGCTCCACTGGACGAGCAACGGTAGCCTGCGATTGTGCCAGCCGGGTGAAGGGATTGATAAGAAAGAGAACGGCCGTTGCCAGCAACAAAACCAGGAGCGCTTCTCGCCACCAGCGAAGCTGGGGCAACCTTCGCTGTTTACGAGAAGCAAAACGGTATCGTCGTTCCACACGGCGGCGGCGTTTTGTTGGGTCTTGGGGCTGTGCTTCTTCAAACTGCTCCTGTTGCTCATCCATAGCTGACAGTGTAATGAGTTCTTACTGTTTGAACAAGAGAATTCACTCAACCTTTACCCGGCTAACCAATCATTAGGCGAATTCCGAGCAGGACGAGGAGGATAAGCACGCCCCGGCGGAACTTGTCTGGCGTGACACAGCCGTCTACCAATCGCCCCAAAACAAGCCCTAACCCAATACCTGGCAACGCCCACAGATATTTTTGCCAAACAACGGCCGTAAAATTCCCGCTGATCGCATGGGCTGAAAGCGTAAAGAGGCTGTTGATAAAAAAGTACGCTTGCAAGTTGCCCTTAAAGGTGGCTGGCTCCCAGCGGCGGCAAGTGCCATAGATGATCACAGGGGGGCCGCTGGTGTTGTAAGCACCGCTAAGCACCCCGCCAATAAACCCAAAGCCATACGCCCATCCAGATTGGCGTAGCTGAGGCAGCCGCGGGGTAAACAGTGCGTACAGTGCGTAGCCGGTCACCACAATCCCCAAAATGGCTGTCACGATACGGCCGTCTACCGTGCGTAGCACAAAAACACCCAGCGGAATACCAACAACCGAAGCCAAAGAGATTCGCTTAACGGCGGCAAACTGGAGGCTTTTCCAATAACGGCGCAGCAAAAATATTTCGGCGGTGAGAGCCACCACCGCCACCAGCGGCGTTGCCGTTCCCACGCCAACTGCCCCCACCAGCAGCGGCATAGAAACCAGCGCCAGCCCAAAACCAGAGGCCGACTGGACAAAAATAGCCAGGAAGATAATCAGGGTCACAATCATAAGCGGCGGATTGTAACCGCAGTTGAGAGTGGCACAAAAAAAACGGCCGTTTCCACACACAACAGAAACGGCCGTTTTAATTTTGTAGGCGGGAAAGAATCCGCGCCACCAACGCGCAACAAGAAACTGCGGTTGCTTAAATAATGTCTTGACCCGTAACCAATTGAACCAGCGCCACTACAGCTATCGCCAACCCCCAACCCCAAAGCGGGAAAAAAGCCAGATATGCCCCCGCCTTCATGGAAATCCATTTGGGACGGCCGTTAAAAGCGTCATTTCGCAGACGGTAGCCCAAATCCAGCAGCAGCATCAAGGTACCGCCAATCAAAACCGCAACGGCCTCATTGCCCGGTGCCACAAAACGCTGGAGCAGCAAACCAACCGCGGCGCTACCAAACAAAAAGAGTATCGCTAACCCATTAAGCCGCATCATCTTTTGCCTCTATCGCCTGTTTCTTTTGGGCACGCCCTTCACGCCACATGCTCCACAAATTAAGCACCACAGCAGCCCCCGCAACCACCGTAATCCGCATAATTATCCGTTCTGCCGAGGGAAACGAGGTTGCCAACAACGCCCCAGCAATCACGATGACAACCAATAAACCAATTTGCACTAATTTGCTATTTTTCATTTCTATGACTCCGTTTTTTGTAACTCATAGGCAGCAGCTTACGGCTTTTATCTCACGTTTGTCTGACAATTAAAATGAAGGGAAAACCATCCCGACAAAATCGGCATTTGGCTATCGCTCCACAGTGCTAGACAAGGGGGCGGCAACAGATAAGACAAACTTTGGTAAACGCCTGAACCCATTGAACAACACAGCCAACTTCCTTATAATGTTTTTGTCCTTGAATTGTTCCGTTCGCAAATACAGTTGGGAGGTGCGTATGCTCATCAAAACCCCTAATCATATTGAATCCATCGCCTGGGAAGGCGAACTTGTGCCGCCGGAAACGGCCATGTCGGCCAAAGACGCGGCAGAACGCCCGGTAGTAACCCTGGGCAAGCCAGAATTATGGCCGGTTGCCGACGCCCTGGGAATCGAAGTTGGCAATGGACACCGCCGTTGGGCGGGGCTGAATTTTGGCTGGCTCGCTTTGCTTGTACCCTGCGCGACCCAAACGGCCGTCGCCAAATCACCAACGCCGCCCAATCCCTCTACCTGCGTCCCCGCAACGCCAGCGCAGAGCAGGGAGCTGTGTACGCCTACAGCCTCTTCCCCAACCGGCTGACAGTGGAAGACAAAGGCACGTTCAACGTCAAACTCAGCCCCGAACTCTCCTTTGCCAAAGTGATCAGCTTTAAACCGGGCGAGCTGGGCGTAGAAATTGAACACCGGCAGGCCTTTCCCATTGTGCAAAGCTACGGAGCAGGACAGACAACGGCCGTATGGGAATTCAAAAGCCATCCCGCCCACCCGCTTGATGGTGACCAATTTGTCTACGCCATTATTGCCGCCCTACCCGGCAGCGGCGGCGGACGTGGCTCCATTGAGTTTGTGGTGACCGTGCAGAATGAATTCGGCCCACTCCGCTATGGCATCCCGCAGGAAGAGAAACGCCATACTAGATTCACCCTTTAGAAATAATGAATTGTGAACAATGAATAATGAATTGAGAAGTGAGAGCCCCATTCACACTTCTCAATTCATTATTAGGAACTACGCCATGACCCAAATTCGACTCATCATTGACCGCCAGAAAGACGACTACACCGCCAAGTGGGTAGACGCCAATGGCCCTTTGTCCGATTCATTCCCGCTGGTTTTGCCCATGAACAGCGACAACGTGGAAGAACTCCGCTGGTATCTGGAAGAATTTATGCAGTTCCCCCTCGGCGGTGAGCGCACCAAAGCTGCCGCCGTTGAGCGCAAGCTGAAAACCTGGGGCGAAGCATTGTTCAACGCCCTCTTTGGCACGGTCGAAGGCACCCATGTTTACAACAACTTCATGCGCGACCCCGAACCCCGCCTGCTGACCATCGGCACAACCGACGCCGACGCGCTGGGGCAACCCTGGGAGATGATGCGCGACAAGCGGGGGCCACTGGCCTTTCGCGGCGTGGTCATCCGCAGGCAGCTGCAGGGCAGCGGGATGCGCGTCAGCTACGATTTTGGCTTGCCGCTGCGGATTTTGCTCATCGTCAGCCGCCCCACGGATACAGGCTTTATTGACCCGCGCACCAGCCTGCGCCCGGTGATGGACGCGCTGGACGAGCTACCCGACCTGGCCCAACTTGATTTTTGCGAACCGCCCACCTTTGCCCGGCTAGAAGAGATGGTGTCGGCAGCGCGGGCGGCGCAAGAACCGTATCACATCGTCCATTTTGATGGCCACGGCACCTACCTGCCCCGCACCGGCGTCGGCGCATTGGCCTTTGAGCGGGACAATGGCCAGTCTGAACTGATCGCCGGAACCCGCATGGGCGACTTGCTTTCCCGGCTGGAAGTGCCGCTGGTCATTTTAGAAGCATGCCGCAGCGCCGACCTGTCCCAGAAGCCCGTCTTTGGCTCCGTGGCCCCCGCTTTGCTGCAAAGCGGCGTCGGCAGCGTGGTGGCCTTTAGCCACGCGGTGCATGTGGAAGCGGCCAAACTGTTGGTGGAACGATTTTACCGCCAACTGGCCGATTCCCGTTCTGTAGGACAAGCCTTAGAAGAAGGGCGCACCCGCATCCACGCCAACCGCACCCGCTGGCTCTCTCGCGGCCCCAACGCCGAGACGATTGATCTGCAAGATTGGTTCATCCCCCAACTCTACCAAATCGGCCCCGACCCCACCCTCATTCCCTCTGCAACTCCCTCTCCCCGTGGGGGAGAGGGACGGGGTGAGGAGATTTTCCACAACTTCCCCCCGCCTCCCCGCTACCGCTTCCACGGCCGTGCCGCCGAACTGCTAGAGTTAGAACGCGCCTTCCGCCGCCACAACGCCGTCCTCTTTAGCGGGATGGGCGGGATGGGCAAAACAGCCCTGGCGCGCGAGGCGGCGGCCTGGGAACTGCGTAAAGGTCGCTTCAGCGCCGCCGTTTTTCACTCCTTTGAGCAAAAAGCGGGCGCGGAGCGGGTGGTGCAGCTATTGGGCGCGGCCTTGCGCGGGGAAGATTTTCCGGCTTTGTCGGCGGATGAGCGGTGGGAAACGGCCGTCAACCTCTTCCACCAAACCCCCGTCCTGCTGGTGTGGGACAATTTTGAATCCACCTTGCCCATCTACCAAAACGACGATCAGACATCTGATTTTTTGAAAAAATCGGATGTCTCGGAAGCCACCGCCTTCTCCGACGACGCCCGCGCCCAGCTGCACAAACTGTACGCTGAGTTGACTGGCGAGCGAAACGGCAAACGGCCGCAAGGCCGCCTGCTCGTCACCTGCCGTCCGCAGGAGACTGGCCTGCAAGGGCTTAAAGAGCTGCCGCTGCGTGGCTTAGCCCGCCCGGACAGCCTCTACCTGCTGGCCGCCATCCTCGACCAAAAGAGCATTGACGTGACCGCCAGCGCCTACGACCGGGACGAGATGGCCGACCTGCTGGCAAAGCTGGACGACCACCCCCTCTCTATTGAACTGGTGGCCCCCCATTTGCGGCAGCTAACCCCGGCGCAAATCGTGGCTGACTACGACCAACTGCTGCCCCAATTTAGCGACGACGACGCTTACGAAGGGCGCAACCGCTCCCTGCTGGCCTCTTTGGCATTTTCCCAACGCCGCCTCAGCGAAGCTGCCCAGCAGGTATGGCCTTACCTGGGCTGGTTTGATGGCGGAGCTTTTGAAGCGTCCATACTCGCTTTTGCCGAAATCGCGCCAGAAACGTGGGCGGCGGTGCGGGCAGAACTGGTGGAGACCGCACTGATTCGCGTCGAGGAGCTGGACGGCTTCAACACCCCTTACCTGCGTTTTCACCCCACATTGGCTGACGCGGCACGCCTCAACCCCGCTGAGGGCGAAACAACGGCGGCGCGATTTGTGGCGGTGTATTGGAATGTAATGGAATTGGCCGGCGACTTGCTGCGCGGCCAACACCCGGCATTAGGGATGGCGCTGACCGCCCGCGAAGAGGCCAACCTGCGCCGAGCCGCCGCCATTGCTTTTAAGCAAGGGAAACGGGCCGCCGGTGGGGGCATTGCCGAGACATTGAACGTTTACCTGCAACGCGCCGGGCGACTGCGTGAACGGAACGCCCTCACCGCCTGGACCAAAGCGCAGTTAGCCGTCCCGGATGACGATTTGCCGGACGATGCCGCTTGCGAAGCAATTTGGCGGCACGCCTGGACGCTGTTCACGCAGGGGCAGGCGGCGCAAGCGATAGAGGAAGTGCAAGGCCTCATCGAGACCCTACAAAACAACGGCCTCCGCGACGGTGCCGACCCCACCTTTCAAATAGCGCTGGGGTATCGTAGTCTAGGAAGGGTTTATGTCCGTGCCGGACGATTTGATTTGGCGGTGGCTCTTGCGAAACAAGCGATTAACTTGTTTGAAAAACTTCCAGGAGAAGCAGCGCAGGGCAACCTCGCCGCCGCGCTGGGCGACCTGGCCAACGCCTATAAAGATTTGGGCCAACTGGACGAAGCTCTGCGAATGGCCGAACATGCACTGGTTATTGACCGTGAAATCGGCCGTGACCGGGAAATTGCCGTCGGGCTGACACAAATCGCCCAAATCCTGACGGAGCAGAACCGGTATGGTGCCGCCGAACACCGCTATGAAGAAGCGCTGGCGGCAGCGCAGGGGGCTGGCGATAAGGAATTGGAAGGCTCAATCATACAGTGGATGGGCATTTTGCATGGTCGTCAAGGAGAGTACGGCCGTGCTGTCACCCGCTACCGAGAAGCGCTCAACATCTTCCAGCAAGTTGGAGAGCAAAGCTCGCAAATGCGTACTTGCGATTTGCTGGCAAGCGCCGAACAGCAGCGCGGGCAGTTGGATGCTGCGGCAACGTGGTACAATCGTGCCCACGAACTGGCGCAAAAACTCGGTGACCGGGGACAGTTAGCCGTTGTTGCCCAAAACCGGGGCATCCTCTACCAAACGCGGGCAAAGCAGGCCGCCGACAACACCCACCGTACCGCCTATTTGCGGCAAGCAGCGGCTTCTGTGGCCGAAAGTCTAGCAATCAAGCTAGAAATGGGCAATCAGGTAGGCGCAGCGTCGTCATATGGGCAGTTGGGGCAAATATACCGGCTGTTGGGAGAATTTGACAAAGCGGAAGAAAATACTTTGCAGACCGTGCGAATCTATGAATCGCTCAATTTGCCAGAAGTTTACATGCCTTACGGTGATATGGCTGCCCTCGCCCGCGGCCGGGGGGATGCAGCAGCGGCGGCGCAGTGGCAGGCTAAACGGGAGGCCAAACTCGCCGAACTAGAGGCCCTCCGTCGCGCTGATGCCGCCGATCAAGCTGCCAATCCACTGGCCAACCCGCAGTTGGCACAGTTCATTTTGGCACTGGCGCAAGCCGCATACCAGGCTCGCTCCACCAACGCCCCGCTCCCCCCTGACGTTGAGGAAGCCATCGCCCAACTCATGGAACAGCCGGGGCCATTGGGGCAAATCGGCCTCTTCCTCTCCGCCGTTGCCGCCAATGAACCCATTCCTGCCATCCCCCCCGGTCTCCCGCCCCAGTTGGCCCAAATCCTGCAATCATTGGTCGAGGCGTTGTCGTAAAAAACATGTGGTAGGGGCGAGGCAATCGGCCAAAACGTTGGTACAAACAAACCACCTCGTCACCGATTGCCTCGCCCAACATTATCGCAAACCATCATTGCTGGCACGCGCATAGGCAATTGGGCGAGGCGGTTGGAGGGGAACGGCCGTCTGGTTTGCGGAAGATCGAGGCCAACCGCCTCGCCCCTACCACACACCGTTCACCGTTTACCGATTTACCGAAACGCGGTGCCATTGGCGAACGCCCATAGGGGTGAGGACGTACCCGTCCAAATCGGGGCTGATGAGGGCGGCTTGCAGGCTGTGGCTAACAAAAACCACCGGCGCGTCAGCGACGATGCGTTGCTCAATTTCGGCGTATTGCGCCAGGCGCATGTCTACATCTTCCTCAATTCGTGCCTGCTCCAGCAGCATATCCACTTCAGAGTTAACATAACGCCCGACGTTTTGCCGCGAACTGCTATGGTACAAAATGTCGAGGAAGTTTTGCGGATCGGGGTAGTCGGCGCACCAGCCGCTACCGTAAATATTGCCTGCGTTGCCCGCGTACAGCTCATCGTAATAAATGAACGGATCCACGACGACGGGTTGGATGGTGATGCCTAACATTTCTTGCCAGAGGGAGATTACGGCCGTTACATATCCCCCCACATCCCCATACCCAGACGTCGTGTAGGTAAGCGTCGGGAAAGTGTTGCGGTCTGCATACCCTGCCTCGTCCAAAAGCTGGTTGGCTTTCACCGGATCGAAGGCGTAGCCACGGGCAGGGTCACTGCTGTAGCCCGGCATTCCCGGCGGTAAAGAGCCAGTCGCCACCAAAGCATCGCCGCCGGAGAAAGTGTCAATCAGTAGTTCTTTATCCAGCGCATAGTTAAAGGCTTGGCGCACCTGCACGTCGTCAAATGGGGCAATTTGGGTATTGAGGCCAATCGTCGAGGTGCAAAGGCTGACGCCTAGCTCAAGCTGATCGTGCAGCCTGTTGTTAGGGTCTTCTACGCGATCCAGATTGGCCCCGCCAACACCAACCAGATCAATGTCGCCTTCTTCGTACTGCGCCAGCGCCAGCCCCGGTCCCAAATCATACACAACGTGGCGTACGCGGGCTGGTTCCAGATAGTAACTGTCGTTTCGTACCAGAACGATCTCTTCATTATCCTCCCAATTTTGTAGGCGGAAGGGGCCGGTGCCGTTGGGTTCGTATTCCCAGTTGCGCCTGTCTACCGTCTCGCTATCCACCACAAAGGCCACTGGGTAAGCCAGCTTCTGCAAAAAGTAGACGACTGGGGCGGTTAGCTGCACTTCCAGCGTGTGGTCGTCAATGGCCCGCAGGCCGCTAATTTGCTCTGCCTCGCCATCGATCACCGCCTGAATGCCTGCGATGTCGCCGAGGTAGGTTTGCACAGTGTCGGAGCCGGTGTCTGGGTTGGCAGCCCGTTCCCAACTAAAAATGACGTCCTGGGCAGTGAACGGCCGTCCGTCATGGAACAGCACATTTTTACGCAGGTAGAAGGTGTAGGTTAGCCCATCCTCACTCACTTCCCATCCGGCGGCTAGCTCTGGTTGCACCTGCAAATCAGTATCTAGCATCACCAATCCAGAGAAGATGTGGCCTAACGCGCCGTCGGGGCCACCCAGCGTTTTGGCGGGGTCCAGCGTGCGCGGCTGCCCACCGAGGAGGAAAATTGCGTCGTCCCGGTCAATATCGGCACTTTCTTGCAGCAATTGGGGCGTGCGGCTTACAAGTTGACAGTTGAGGAGTGAAAGAGAGAGAAGAATGATGATGAGTGCTTTTTTTAGGAACACAGAGTTACACGGAGATGTCACAGAGATGCACGGAGAGTTCTCCGTGCGTCTCTGTGTTCCGCTTTTTGGTCTAATCATTTGCGCCTCCTGGTTACCAGACCAAAGCCAACCAGCAGCACGGGGAAGACGGTGAGGTTGCAGATGCCACCTGTGGGGTTTCCCGTTGGGGTTGGTGGCACGGCCGTAGCCGCAGCCGCCGGTTCAGTGGGTACAGATTCCGGCAAACCAAATGGTTCGATGGTGGGGATGGCTTGGGCAGAAACGGCCGTTGGCGTGGGCGGAATATCACGCGCAGGGAGATTTAAACTTTGCCGCCATTCTTGCTCTAATCCATCTACATTAAAACCGTAAACCGCTTCCAATGCCTCGTCGTACCCTTCGCCCTCTGCCAAAGTAAGCAACAGCGACTGCATCTGCTCTTGGCCGTATGTTTCCAGCAAAAACTTCACCACGCTGTAGCTTTGGCTGTAGGCAATGCCCGCTTCTGGGCCATGTGCCGAAAATGCCCCGTTCAGGCTGCGTACCGGCTCAAAGCTGTTGTTTTCAATGCCATTGGCAATGTCGGATTGAACCGTTTCGCTCGGTTCGCCTTCGGCGTAGACGGCCAGCCCCTCATTGAGCCAGGTGGGGCGACTGCCGCCGACGCAGCTACGACCAAACTCACCAATCACCAAATGAGCCAGCTCGTGGCGCACGGTAGGTACGCCCCAGCTTTCGGCAATGCGCGGCGGCACGCCGATGAGGATAATGTTGTAATCGCTAAAGGCCACACCGCCTGCCCACTCCTGAATGTATAGCACCGCGTCGCGCATGTCATCCGATTCGCCGTAGATAAAAAGCTGCACTTCGTTGTCTAGCGTGATGCCCATCTCGTTTTGCAACTGGTCTAGCCCGGCAACGGCAGCATCCAGCAAAATCGGCCCTACTTGGTCACCTTCATACCAATGAAGGCGAATGTTGGGCGCAGTGACCGTTTGCCACTCAAAGCGTTCATCCACAAAGGTGTGGCTTTGCTCATCTGTTGTGGTCACGTTGCCGCTGCTGTCGGTGATTTGCCATGACCAGCGCAGCGTCGCCCCTGGCGGTGGATTGCCAGAGCGAACCATTTCCCAGGTCCACTCTGCTTCGTTGCCGTCCAGGGGGATGGGAACGGCCGTATTTGCTTCCAAACAGCTCGCCCGATCCACCTCATAAACCAAATTGACCTCAGCCACGTCGCCAGCATCGGCCACTTCCAGTTGGAACGTCACCGACTGCGGAAAATCCACCTGCGCCTCGTTGCGTGTGACGGTGATGCTGCTTTGCGTCCATGCAGTCTCAGCCCCCCCAAATAGCCAGCCAACAAACAAAACTGTTATTGCAGTACGAACCATCAAAATCGCACCTCTTTTCATCAAATACAACAAATACTTCCTCCTATTGATTCAATATGGTATAATCTTGGCATATCCCCCCCGGTAGCTTCGGCGAAAGGGTGCGAGGCCGTCCTTTGGGCGGCTTCTGTGTTTCTCTGGAGGGCTTCTTGAAAGCAATTGTTTATGTTGACGGTTTCAATCTTTATTATGGTGCATTAAAAAACACACCTTATCGCTGGCTAAACATTAGAAAATTGTGCCAGATTATGCTGCCAAGAGATCAAATTAGCCAGATCAAATATTTCACTGCGCTTGTTAACCCACGCCCAACAGACCCAAACCAATTGACTCGCCAACAAACTTATTTGCGCGCCCTACAAACCATTCCAAGTCTTGAAATCATCTTTGGTCATTTTCTGACCCACGAAATAATGATGCCGCTTGCACCACCTAAAAGTGGCTACGTGAAAGTCATCAAGACCGAGGAAAAAGGCTCTGATGTTAACCTGGCTCTGCATTTATTAAGCGATGGATATAAAAATGCTTACGATGTCGCTGTTGTTGTGTCTAATGACTCTGATCTTCTTTTGCCGATTCAGTTTGTAAAGAAAGAATTAGGCAAAAAAATTGGCTTGCTCAATCCACAGAAACATCCTAGCAAAGTTTTGATAGCCAATGTTGATTTTGTCAAAAATATTCGTAAAGGTGTTCTTTCAAAAAGTTTGTTTCCAAAGAGGCTATCTGATTCCCGTGGCTCGTTTATGAAGCCCGCCACTTGGTAACCACACCGACGAGATATGAAACTCACCATTATTTTTCTCAGCAGATTTCGCAGATTAGCCAGATTTTTCATCTTATAAATCTGCGTAATCTTTGATGATTAACTTTGCCGACGGCCGTTCCACCACCAGCCGCCAATACCCAAAACCAACAACCCCGCTGCGCCAAGAATAACTGGCAAAGGGCTATCGCTGGTTGCTTCCTCTTCCGCGATGGGTTCTTGAGTTGAAACGGCCGTTGGCGGCAAAACAGCAACTTCTGTGGCAGGTACGGCCGTTTCTGTCGCCTGCTCCGTCGCAGTGGCGGATGGCGTGTTAGTAGGCGTCGCTGTCGGCGTGCTTGTTGGTGAGGGGTCGGGGGTTGGCGTGTCTGTCGGCGTTGCTGTGGGTTCTTCAGTTGGCGTTTGGGTGGCCGTTGCCTCAGGCGTGGGCGTTTCCTGCGGTAACGCTGTCGGCGCATCGGGATCAACCGTCGCAGTGGCCGCTGGTGGATTTTCGTCCGCAGGTGGGCCACTGACAGGCGGTGGCGCAGGCGCAGAACCACCATCCAGCGACTGCACCAGATAGTAAACGGGGCCACCAATCATGCAAAAATCCCCGGCCGTCTGGGCGCAAATCGCCCCCGGCACCGTGACGGTAAAGACACCGTTGTTGGCTGAGATAGTTTGCCTACTGCCCCACATGTCTACGAGAACGGCCGTGCTCGCCTCAGCCACTACCTCCACCGTTTGCGGTGCAGGCAAGCGAGAGAACAGCACCGTCGTAGCGTGCGTTCCCTGATCCAGTCGAATCTGCCCCCAATGCCCCCAATGCTCCCGCTGAATGCCCTGCATCCCCGCCAAATATTGCACCGCCACCTGGTACGTGGTGAACGCCGGGCGGCGGGAGCCATCCATCCGCAGCAGGCCAAACGGTTCTGGATTGGCGGCTACGTCATCTGGCGTGTCTTGCATCTTGTAGATGGCAATCCGCTGCGCCCCCGCCGCCATCCCCACCGCAAACACCTGCGGAATAAACGCCGCCTGCTCTTGCTGCGTTACCAAAAACGTCCAGTTGGGAACAGGCCAAGCGGGGTCGTCTGTGGGTGGTGCGTTCGTTTCCACCAACCAAACCGGCTTCCAGGGAATGCCCCGACTGCCGACTGCCCCGTAAAATTGCTGGATGATGTTGAAAATCGAATCCGGCTGGAAGTACAAATGGGCAGTAAGGGCATCGAAGTAATAGTTGTGGTCTGGCGCAGCGGGGTCGGCCACCACAACATCCAGAAAATCGTAAATGTAGTTGGGGTTCCAGAAGTAGGTGAAGGCGCTCAGGTGAATAGTGCTGTTGGGGTTCACTTCTTTAGCAGCCAGATAGGCCGTCCGCTGAAGCTGGAAGAAATCTTGCACGGAGCCGCCCCAGGTGTGCCCTGGCGCGTTGGGGTCGTTGACGTCCGGTTCGTTCCAGATGATCCAGTGATTGATACGGCCGTTGTACCTACCAACCGACTCGCGTACAAAATTGGCCCAAGTGTTGTTTGGGTCTGTATGCGGCAAATGCAAGCCGCGCGGCAATTCACCCTCCCGCGCCCAATCAGGGATGCCGATCAGCAAGCCAACAACGGTACGCCCGGCGGCAATTTCGCCATTGATTTGGCTATCGCTCACGCTGGCTGTCCAGGTGCCGGGGCCGCCCGCTTGCACTTCGGCCCACTGAAAACGCACCCGCGTCCAGGCTGCGCCGAGCGCGTTGGCCTGCCCCGGATTTTCATAACTTTCGATGACGCCAAAGCGGTAATCAACCGGTGCTAGAGCTTGCTTCTCAATAGGGGCCGCTACACCTTTTTGCGGCGCAATGGCTAACAAGTTCAACACAAGTAGACATAATAAAGTAAGTCGTTGTGGATTCATGCTGCAAGTTTACCGAGGGGAAGCGGATTGTGGCAAGCAGACGCTGGTACATAAAGAAGTTCAACTTCTCGGAGAAGTTGAACTTGTAATAAACCACCAGCTAATTACAGATGGAAGTGCCACAAATGCAGTTACCACAATAGGATGGCTCCATAAGCTGACTGAAAATATTGCCAATCTGCGGGCCTAATAACGTCAATACGCCCATCACGACAATAGCAACTAGCACCAAAATGAGGGCGTACTCGACCAACCCTTGCGCGATCTGGTTTTGATTTGTGAACATGCTCCCTCCAGCAAATGTTCCGAATTTAGTTTTGAGCTGGATATGAATCTGACATGCTGTTGCCACCAGCGGCCGTTACGGTAATGGTTCCTGGGTTGGGCCCGACGGCCGGAATGGTGATGGTGCAATTGGTATTGCAATTAACCGTGCCAGATTTGCCGCTCTGGGAATCTACGGCCGTTACATCCACCGCCGCCGACACCTGAATCTGTACCACCACATCTGAGCCGCCCCGCAAGGCAGAAACCGAGGTAACGTTCCCGGTTGGTGGCGAGCCTCCTCCACCGCCGCCCCCGGAGGAAGTAGCTACGCCCAAACCATCTACCACCCGACTAAACACGTTCCCCACTTGGGGCCCAAGCAATGTTAAAATGGCAATGACAATGACCGCCACCAATACCAAAATGAGGGCATACTCAACCAATCCCTGGCCTTTATCTGGAAGATTTTCTTGTTTCATTTTTCCAACCTTTTCTCGATGTTTGCTTAGATTTTTGGAAAATTCTCTAACAAAATCACCCTGCTGTTAACTGATCTAAAGCCCAAACTTAATGTCGGGAACGGCCGTACTTTCTACCACAAAATCACGGGCAAAAGCAGTTTCCATCAGCGACGCGGCATTCCGTTCAGCTTCCCACAACTCCACAGCGGGATAATCATCTGCTATGAGGGTAAGACGAAGGATGGTATCATCCCAAACGGCCGTTACATCATCCACATTCGCATTTCGTCCCCGCTCTAAAAACTCTGCCAGGCGCAAAATGGCTGCCAGCCCCAACAAAATCTCCTCGTCACCTTTGTCTAGAAGCGAGGTAAATCCATTTGACGATGGCTTCCCCTTGCGATGATACCGTGTTAGCAAAGCAATTAGTGCGGTCTCACGCGGCGAAAACCCCGGCAAGCCGCTATTTATGATCAGCGTTTGCGAATGTTTGTGATGATCATCGTAGCTGATAATCGTGCCTAAATCGTGCAGCAATGCGGCCGCATCCAGTAGTTCACGCTCGGCCGGGCCATACCCGTGCAAGGGAGCCAACTGGTTAAACAGGCGCGTTGCCAGGTAGCGTACGTGGCTGGCGTGTGCCTTTTGGTAATTGTACACCCGTGCCATGTTCAGCACGCTAAAGCGGCGCACGTTAGCCACCACCGGGTAATCCAGATGCTGCCAAAATTGCTCCAAAAATAGCCCTTCACGCAAGCCATTCTTGGAAATAGTAACAGCTTCAACTTGTAGCCGATCCATCACCTCTGCCAAAACCAACGCCCCGGCAAAAATAATGTCTGCCCGGTCTCGGCTCAGGCCAGAAATTTGTCGCCGCTCAGATACCGGCAACTTCTCTAGTAACTGTACCGTCTCTTGCACCGACGCCCGACTCAAAACAAAGCCATGAAGCGTATTAAGTGGATGGTTTTGGCGCGCAGCCTCAATCTTGGCCAGGTTGCGAATGGTGCCGCCCAATCCAACTAAATGTCGGTGTGGTTTTGCCTGCTTTTTCTTTAGCCAGGGAATGGTGTCCAAGTGGCGACCAATTTGCTGTTTAAGCACTGTCACATCGGCAAATTCAATGGGGTCTGAACAGACAAACTGCTCAGTGAGTGCCAACGCGCCAAGCGGTACAGAAGCTCCTTCCTGGTACCGATTGCCGCGCACTTTGCTAACCTGGGCGCTGCCGCCACCAATGTCTATTACGTAGCCATTGCCCAACTGCACTTCATTAAGCGCGCCCAGCGTGCCGTAATACGCCTCGCGTTCGCCATCCAGCACCTGCAAATCGAGGCCAATTTCTTGGGAGACTTTTTGTAAAAAGGCGGGGCCATTGGCGGCATCTCGCACGGCACTGGTGGCGGTGGGAATGATGTGATCAACGGGGTAGTTGTCGCAAAATCGTTTGAACAGGCGGAGGGTGAAGAGGGCACGGGCAACGGCCGTATCGCTTAAACCAGCGTCTGTCATTCCTTCACGCAGCCGCACCACCTCCCGAATTTCATCTTCCAAGCGGTAAGCATAACCGGGTACCGCGTTGAGAATAACCAGCCGGGCAGTGTTGGAACCGAGATCAATGACGCCGATGCGTTGAGAATTGTTTGCAATCATTTGTTGACCTTATACAACAACGGTTGCATTGTACCATATCAGACGGGTTCTTTGAAGTCGTAGAGGTTATCTTCGACTGCCCATTGGCGCTGGCAGTTGGAATTGGGGCAAATGAGACGGCCGTCTACCGGTTCCGGCAAGGCAGTTTGGCAATGGGGACAAGCAAAGAAGGTGGTGGGAGCGGCCGTTTCGCCTTCACTGGGATGCTCAATATCCACAAACACGCTGGGGCTAAGTTGCAGCCAGTTGCCCGTGTGCTGCATCAATGAATCTAGCCCAGCCAGTAGGCGAGTCGGCACAGTTCGTTTAATCACACCTATGCGAAAATGCGACACGGTGAGCATCTTCCCCGGTTTGAAGCTAGCTGCGGCTAACTGCTGGCGAATCCAGCGAGGGTGAAAATCAAAATTGAGGGCCACAAATTCAATTGGCTCTAAATTTAATGGCGACCAATCCTGGCGGCGCAGGCCGTAGCGCAAAATTGCCTTGAGGTTTTGTTTGTTGGCAAATTCCAGGATGTAACGGCCGTTTGGCCGGGCAATGCGGGCTAGCTGTTGAAACAAAGCCGGCACGTCGGCTGCATGGTGCAGCGTGCGAATTTGCACCATCGTGTCGAATAATCCAGCCACAAAAGGCATCTGGTACCAGTTACCTGCCACGTACACAAACCGCGGATCGTCCCCCAAATGGGCTTGGGCTTCCCGCAGCAGCGAGCGAGAGTAATCGAACAATACCACTTTTTGGTAGCCTAGATATTCATCTGCCAAACGGCCGAATCCGGCCCCGATTTCGATGAGCGTTCCACCAGTTGGCGGCATGAGGCGGCGCAGGGCAATGCGCTCAACCTGGTCTTCATAATTGCGCCCCTGCCCTTCCCAAAAGCGGGTGCGGTAGTCGGAGCCTTCGTAGTCACAGACGGGAGGCGTGTCGGTGTTGTTCATGTGTTAGTGAAAACAGGTGGGTTAGCGAACGGCCGTGTCTGGCGGTGACGGTGTTGAGCCAGCTTGCCTTACGCGGGTAAAAAGCTCATCATTAGACGATGGCAACCCTTTTATCAACTGATCCAGCGGCTCAAACAAACCGCGAAGCACGTTAAATGGTTCCCCCAAATCAGTATCTTGCAGCGGAATTTGCACAGGTACGTCCATTTGCACTGGGATTGTCTGATCAACGCCCACGTCCAAGTCTAGGGCCACTGGCAACGGCAAGCCAGCCGGCAGTTCCAGATTCACGTTTCCGTTAATTTGCCCACCGCCCCCAGGCAACGTAAATTGTGCGGGGATTGTCAGGGGAACATTTTCCACCAGAACCACTTCGGTTTCTTCTTGCAAGGGCAATGTAAAGCTGATAGGCATTGTGGTATCCAGCGAAATTGTTTGGGAAATGGTTGCGTTGCTCATATCCACAAAGCTGTCGCTCAGTCCGCCCACCAGGGGCTCTGCCACAGAATCCACAATTGGCAAGATGAGGGGGGCAGCTACGAGAAGCACAACCAGCAGCACAAAATTCATAATAAACGAAAAGATAATGGCAAAGGTTTTAAACGCTTGCCACGGTTTTCCTGACCAAGCCCATTTATTGCGGTCCATTGTGTACCTCCGAACCCACTTTGGGTAACCTACATTAGATTTTGTAATCGGCCAAAGTTAATAGTTGAATTTGCAGGCTTCATCCTACCGATTACTTGACATAGTATTAGTACATTATGGTAACATGGAACGAAGAATTAGTAAAACGGCCGTAAGTCATGGCAACCTTTTCAACAAATTTTTGGCAAACGGCCGTTTCCTACTTTAACCATTCTCCAACGCCAATTGGTTTCCCGTGAAACAATTGCGGGAATGTTTGAATCAAGTAGAATACAAAAAGCCTAATATCTTACCTTCGAACAAGCCAAATTTTATTCATGTCTACCCAATCAAACAGACCAGAAAAAGACACGCCCCAACTTAGCCAATCCCCTAGCAACGATGTTGCCATTTTGCTCGACTTAGACAACCTCGTCATTGGTGCTAAGCAAATCAATCTAACCTTCGATGTTAATTTAGTGCTGGCGCATATCAAGAAATTGACAAACGGCCGTATCGTCCTGCGTAAATCATACGGAGATTCGCGCCAGGATCAGCAGCTCATCCGCGAATTGGCCACGGCTGGATTCGACACCCGCAACGCCGTGCGAATCAACAGCTTCAGCAAAAATCTAGCCGACATGCAAATTGTGGTTGACACCATGGAAACTTTGCTAGACGGTCAAAACTTCAGCACCTACGTTCTCATGACCGGAGACCGAGATTTCACTCCGCTTGTTCAAGCACTACGCAAACGGGGCAAGCAAGTCATTGGCATGGGCGTTAAGCACACCACTAGCCAAAGCCTGGCCAACCTGTGTGACCAATACATTTACTACGAAGATATCGTGCCTACACCAGAGCTAAACGAAGCCCAGGTCAAAGATTTATTGGCCAAATCACTGCAGCAGCTGCTGGCCAATAATGAACGGGTGCGGGCTAGCGTGCTTAAGCAACATATGTCAGATGGTAGCCACGGTGCTTTTGACAAAAGTAGCTACGCTGAAGGAAGCTTCCGCAAATTTCTGGAGTCTCACCGAGACTTGGTAAGCGTCGAACAGGTAGAAACCACTATCTACGTCAAACGTCCCATAGCTCAGAAGAAGCCGTCGGTTCCTCTTCACATTCGCTACCGTCGTGAGCTAAAAAAGCGGCGGCTGCGCGTAGTGGAACGTGAGATTCGCTTCACTATCATTAAGGACCTGATTCATCTGCTATCCTCGAATGACCAGATTCGCTGGCGCGAACTCATTGACATAATGGCCGACAGTTACAAGACCAATGGTCATAAAATTTCAAAGAATGCCATTAACGCTGTTTTACTTACGGCGCGTCAGGCGCAGGTGATTCATACGCTTAAAGACAAATCACTTTCAACCGCTCCCGTCCTGTTAGAAGTTAAAGGGCCAAAAGCGTATCAGGAATCTGTGATGCGATGCGATGCGATATACGTGAAAGGAATTCTGGACTTGGCGGAGGAGTTTGACGAGACGGAAGCAGCTCTGGCACTTCATTATGAGCCTAAATATTCTAATTACATCAAAACGCTTATAAAGAATTTTGAGCGGCTAGGCATGTAGAGTAAATCGCAGAAAGTTTTCGGATGAAAAAGGAGCCATTGCTCTGCGGTTTACTCAGGTAAGCGGCCAAAATCATGGCTCGCTAATTTCAAGAACTTCTTGCTGATTACAAGAAAAGTTAAAGCGCGACTTCATCACGGTGGCCTAATCCCAAACTATTGTCAATAAAATAAAGACGCTCTGGCCGTAAACAATACCAGTTTACCTTTGCCAGGGCGTTTTGCATTCTTGCATCGGCGTTGGCCAAAAACGGGTATTTTTGCAGGTAGCGGGCAATGGATGTTTCCCGTGAAACATTCATCAATAAGGACACTTTTCCCTCTAACTGAATTCCTTTGATTTGCTGCCAATCCTGGTAATCTTCTTGAATGGTGGCGGCAATATGGGGAACGGCCGTAAAATTCCGCACATGCCTCGTATGCCCTGCAGATAAAAATACCAGGTCAAAGCCATCATTGACGTAAAAAACGGCCGCTGCCCATAGACCTTCCGCGCCATTTGTAGCCAATGTCATGACCTGATGAGTTGCCAGGTAATCCAGTGCCAACTGCTTGGGGTCACGCTGCGTCACGGCTGGCCTTCCCTCCTTGCCAACGTGTGAATAAATCTTGCGGCAGCTCAATCTCCAGCAAATCAAGTACCCGATTGACCGTCTGGTTAACGATGTCGTCAATGGATTGTGGGCGATGGTAAAAGGCGGGCATAGGCGGTGCCAAAATTGCCCCCATCTCAGTTATCTGTACCATGAGCCGCAAATGCCCCAGGTGCAGCGGTGTTTCACGGGGAACCAGCACCAATCGCCGACGATCCTTTAGCACCACATCGGCCGCCCGCAGCAGCAAGTTGTCGCTAAATGAGTTGGCAATGCCTGCCAACGTTTTCATCGAGCAAGGGATTACCACCATGCCCCACGTTTTGAAAGAACCAGAAGAAACGGCCGCTGCAATATCCCTAAACCGGTACGTCACATCCGCCAACTGCATCACATCCTCAGCAGTTAAATCAGTCTCCAGGCCGATGGTGGTGGCTGCGGCCGTACTCATCACCAGGTGCGTTTCTACATCTGGCAAATCACCCAGCAGTTCCAGCAAGCGAATACCATAGATGACGCCGCTGGCTCCCGAAATCCCCACAATTAATTTTTTCATGACGCCTCCACACGTTTTGGTATCTTTTCATTTTAGTATAGGTAGTCAGAAAACCAAATTCCTCTTACAATCGCCTTCTATAATTTTGCCAAAACCATTACCTTGAATGAACTACCCTGCTGCAAGCAGACGGGGTATCAAAACCGAAAAAGATTTTATTCGCCACAAGTGGCGGGGTATTCAATCCCTTTAGGGTAAATCAAATTTGAGAGGCTTTTGTGAAATCATTTTTTGTTACCAATATCAAAATCGGGGACGAGTTGGAAAATGAACCGTTCCTCATTCAAGATTCTATTTTGCGTGAGACGAAGGATGGACGGCCGTATCTACTAGGCTCTCTCCGCGACAACACTGGGCAACTTTCTTTTGTCTACTGGGACATCCCCAGCTACACTGAAAGTTGGGTCGCTACCGGCAGTGCCGTACTGGTTACTGGCCGCGCAGTGCGCTACAAAGACGCCCTGCAAATCAACGTCACGGACATGAACCAAAACCAGGAACCTGTTCTGGCGGATCTATTGCCAGCCAGCCGCCGCCCTCGCGCCGAAATGTTAGCAGAGCTAAACACACACATCCGCAGCCTGGGGCAGCCCTGGCAGCAGTTGGTAACGAAGCTGCTCTTGGAAGAAAAATTTTTGGCACTTTTTGCCGATGCGCCCGCCGCCCGCAATATGCACCATGCCTACATTGGGGGCTTGATGGAGCACACGCTGAGTATGGCCAAAATAGCAAATCAGTTGGCCAGCCATTACCCATTTGTCAATCGGGATTTGCTGCTGGCAGGCACGTTGCTGCACGACATGGGCAAGACGATTGAGTACGACATCAGCAAATCGTTCAGCTTCTCGGAAGACGGCCGTCTGGTAGGCCACATTACCCGCGCCGTCGTCATGGTAGAAAAAGCAGCCATAGAGCTGGATGATTTTCCAGAAGAGGATTTGCGTCATCTGGTGCATCTCATCGCCTCACATCACGGCACGCAGGAATGGGGTTCCCCCATTGTGCCCAAAACGCTAGAAGCGATCTTGCTGCACCAAATTGATTTGCTAGACAGCCGCGTCCAGGGCTTCTTTGACCACCTGTCTAATGACAACGGCGAAGGCGACTGGACAGTCAAAAGCAGCTACATGTTCAACACAGAACTTCGCCGCCCCGACGGTTTCGACTGGCAATCTAGCTAAAAATCCATAAACGATAATTATATGCGGCCTTACAAATTTCCAAAAAAGTTAATCGCGCTTTTATCATTTTGGATAGCTGTGTGGTTATGGATCACTTTAACGCCAACACTGCCTATCTTGGCTTGTTTACCTGCGGGGCGATTCAACTATACCGTAACAGAAAGAACCCATGATGCAGAATTGGTGTTTGAGGGAACGGTTCTAAAAACAAATGATTTGGATAGCACAGTTGTTGAAGGAGATTTTGGCAACATTGGTGCCGGGAGCAGAACATCCACTGGCAGCTATGGAGCAACAGTCGCAGTACATCAATATTTCAAAGGTTCTGGACCTGAAATAATTGAAATTGAGGGCTTCGGTTTGGGTGGGAGCTGTTTGTCATCAGTATTTCCTGGAAGCAACTTCATCTTTTTTGCAAATGGTAATCCTTCTGAAATATTGACCGCCAACTATTTGGGAGTTTATAGTGCCGTTGAAGAAGCAAATGCAGCAACCATTGCTGAAGCAATAAAGGCAACTGGCCATCTGCCTGTCGAAATCCAACATTCTCTCAAATATGATGCTATCCTATTCTTTTATCGGTTCTGGCCTTTCTTTGCTTGTTTGATGCCAATTGCTTTTATCTCTCTGCTGTGGTGGCTAATTCGGAGAAGAAAAGCTCGACAGAAGTTGACAGGATAATATCTGGCTATGGCTCTATGCGGTACACTGCGTAAAGTAGTCGGTTGTTTTCGTCGCGGATTTCTTCGTAACGGCCGTTCTCCCACGCCTCTTGTACAAATCTCAATTCATCCAGTCGCTCTGGCAAAAAGATCATCATTGTTGGCTGAGTGATCTGCCAATCTGGTGGCGCAGTTAATGGTTCAACCAGATCAACAGCCTGCACATTTGGAGCCAAATACGGAATGGTCGCCAGGCTGAAATAGCCCATGCGCGGGAAGCCAAAGAAATATACATCAGGCGTTTCTGGTTCGTCTTGCAGGTCATACGCAATTTTTGTAGCCACCACCGTGTTATCCCCACCCAGCGTGTACGATTCATACAGGCTACCAAAATAAAATGTTATGTCAATTAACACAAGCGCGATGAGCAGAACGGCCGTTCCCAGTCCAACCCATTCTCTGCCCGCAGGCCAAAACTGCCGTAACCAGCCGCCCACCAAACCCAGCGGCAGCGCCACAAGTACCATCACTGATGGCAGCGCCAAAATAAACCGCTGCGAAGCTGGCGGGTCCTGACTAAACCCACTTAGAAAAATAACGGAGAGGATAGGCAGCAGCAACAAACCAAAGCGACCATCCAGTCGCAGCACGCCCCAAATAAATCCTAGCAAAAACAGGCTCGCCGCCATTGGCAGCAGCAGCGGCACGCCCGGCGCATACAGCAACTGTAATGGTTCGTGAGTAAACCCCAACGCCGCTTGCCCCATTTGGCGCAACACAATCACCCCTTCGCTTACGCCTGCTGCGGCGGCCATATTGGTCATCCGCTCGCCCATGATGGTAACACGGTTCAGCGGCGCTTGGAACTCAGCCCAGTGGGTTGCAAAATAAATCCCCAACGGTAGCACGGTAACAACGGCCGTTCCCGCACAAAGCAGCATATTCACAAGTTGCTGTTGCCATTGCACGCGCCGTCGCCACCACAGCCCCGCTAGCCAAATGAGTAGCAACAGCGGCAGCACCCGCACCGACACGTAAAAATATTGCCCCAGGCCCAGCGCAACGCCAGCCAAAAGCCACGGTAGCCGCCGACCCGTCCGCCAGCCAAGCCACACCCCAGCCAACACCAACGCCACAAACAGGCTGTCCCAAATATTGTTCAGCCCAATCCTGCTCATGTGAATGTGATAATGAGACCCCATCATCAACAATGCGGCGGGAACGGCCGTTCCCCGGCCAAACATCACCCGCGCCAAAAAGTAGGTGGCCACCACCGCCAGCACGCCGCCCAGCGCCGCAAAATAGCGCACCGCCTCAATCGTCTGCCCAAACAGATCAATAAACACGCTTTGCAGGGCATAGTAAAAAGAAGGGAACGAAAACCAGCCGATGGTAAACCAGTTATTTGCCTGCCCCCGTACAAACAACGCCGCGTGCAGCCCGGCCGAGCCTTCATCGCCAGAGAAGGTGTTGGGAAATTGAGTAACGGCCGTTCCCCGCAACAACCACGCCCCAACAATCAATCCCAGCAACAACCACCACTCCCACCGTACCAGCCCCAAATCGCGCCGCAGCCAAAAACGGTACTCCGTCAACGGCACGCCCCCCAGCAGCATAAAGCCAATTGCCAACAGCCAAGCCACCACCGACACATCCCAGCGGTGCGCCAACCACAAATCTCCGGCCGCAAGCCAGGCCAAGAAAGTCAGCAAAACGGCCAGCAGCAGCAACAGCGTCTGCCAGCCCACCACGCCCAGCCGTTGCCCAAGCTGGTGCAGCCGGGCCGATACCCAATCGCTGGCCAAACCATCGGGGCGAACGCGACTGCCAGCCCACAAAAAGAGTGCGCCGCCCAGCACCATAACGCCGCCCACGGCCCAACGCGCCCCAATGGGCAGATGGGCAAACGCGAGCTGCCCCAACACAACCAGCAGCAGACCGCCGCCCAGCATGGTGGCAATCAGTTGGCGATGCGTTTGTGGGGTTAGCGTGGGATTTTGTGGTGTAGGCTCTGTAGGTTCAACCGCCTTGAGCAGATCGGTGCCAGCTGAATCTACCCCCACATGCTGCCGCCAACGGCGCAGCAGCAGCCACCCAATCAGCAGCAACAAGACCCCCAACCACAAAAAAGCCAGCGTTGTATTTGGCGCATCAGTTATCACAATGTGAGCAATTATCGGCATCTGCTAATTTTACGCAATACGGCCGCTACCTCTGGGAACCAAAGAGTGAACCCCAAGCTGAACACGCGTTCAGCTTGGGGTTCACCAGGGCAAACCACTTTTTGCTGCATCTTATCATTCCGTAGCAATTGTATTTACCTCTGCCAATGATAAAATCCTCCGTGCTATGGAAAAAGAAACCAAACAGCTTGTCCAAGCCATCCACGATGCCCCAGAGCGCATTGTCCTCGTCGCTGCCGGGGCTGGCACCGAGGCACTCTCCAATCTATTGGGCGTTCCCGGCGCGACCCGCACCTTGCTAGAGGCGCTCGTCCCCTACAGCACCGCCGCCTTCGATGAGTTTCTGGGCAAGCCACCCGCAAAATACGTTACCGAAAGAACCGCTCGCCTGCTGGCTGGCCGGGCCTTTACCCGCGCACGCTGGTTAGACGCTGCCAACCATCCTGTCGTGGGCGTTGCCTGCACCGCCACCATCATCACCGACCGCCCCAAGCGCGGCGAGCATCGTGCCTTCATTGCCATCTGGCAGCCGGATCTTCTGGTGGAGTACGGCATTCATCTCAACAAGGGCTTTCGGAACCGATCGGGCGAAGAAAATCTAGTTAGCCGCATCATCCTCAACGGGCTGGCCGAGGCGATGGCTTTGCCCCACCGATTGCCGCTGCCCTTAACAGCCGCAGACCGACTTGTGGTGTCTACGCATCATTTTGGGCAGGCGGCCCGTCAGCTAAATTTGGGTGAGCGTGCGTTTTTTGGGGTTCGGGCAGACGGCCGTATCCGTCATAAACATGTCAACTCACAGGCGCTACTCTCTGGCGCGTTCAACCCCCTGCACGACGGCCACCTGGAACTGCTGCAGGTCTCTGCCAAGCTACTCGGCCATCCGGTTGCCTTTGAAATATCAGCAAAAAATGTGGATAAGCCACCCATCTCCCCAGAAATGGTGGTGGCGCGCATTGCCCAATTTGCCGGACGCTGGCCCGTGTATGCCACCAACGCACCCACCTTTCTGGAAAAAGCACGGCTGTTTCCCAACACCATCTTTGTGATTGGTTTTGATACGGCCGTGCGCGTTCTTCAGCCCCGCTACTACCAAAACAGCATCACGCGACGAGATGCCGCCCTACACGAGATTGCGAACCAAGGCTGTTCATTTTTGGTGGCTGGTCGTCAGGATAAAAATGGGATTTTCCGAGATGGGGCACAGCTTAACGTGCCAGAGGAATTCCAGCAGCTATTCCGGCACATTCCAGCAGAGGCGTTCCGCAAAGATATTTCGTCTACAGAATTAAGGGCAACGGGGCAGCGCGGCAGCCGTTAACCTATTGCAACAAAAAAGGGCTTGATGTCTCCCAACACCAAGCCCCTTGTAACCAAACCAAATTATTTTACGACGCTTGATTACGTGGCTCAACCACTATGCGAATGGCTGTTCGTTCTTGGTCGTCAATAGAAACTTCTACAAATGACGGGTCACAAACGATATCAACCCCCTCCTCGGCCAGGTACCCTTTGGCAATGACAATTGCTTTTAGAGCCTGGTTGACGGCACCGGCTCCGATGGCCTGTACCTCTGCCCGATTGACTTCCCGCATGACACCAGCGATGGCACCGGCAACAGCGGCCGTTCGAGATCGAGCAGAAACTTTGATGACGTTCATGTTAGGCCTCCAAGATGTCTCGTCAATGACCCACTTTCAGGTTCATGTCAGAGTGTAGTGCTCAGGATGACTAAATTCTCTCAATACATTAGTAAGTTGTCAAGGATAACAGTACCCCCAATTCCTGGCAAAAAAAGGAGCCCCCGGAAAAATGCTCTTTAACTTTGCTTTTTGCTAAATAGTTAGCACTGTCGTTTCATAACCCATCCCCCAAATATTCGGCAGCCCCGGTACATTTACCCATATACAGACCTCTCACTTTTGCGCCTCAGCCACTTTTTGGTGTCAAATTGCAATAATATTGTGGATAAACGGCCGTAAACTGTGGAAAACTGATCCCAGATGTGGAAAACTCCAGTTGTCATAAATTTCACAAAAAGAAACTATTCCCCAGATATGGGGGGCATACTGAAGTCCTGGGCTATATACACATTTTGACCAAAATGGGAAACAACCGTGATAAATCCCAACAAATCCAAATTTATACAAAGAATTCCCCAACCACTGAAAAGACCTTTTGGTGGTTTTTCAGAAAGATATGGGTCAGCCCCGGAGAATAGCCGAAGATATGGGAACTAAAAAGAAATGTACACATATCCCCAGCCCCTACGACTACATACTAAAAATAATATTGATAAGAATAATCATCTGAATAACTTCTTTAATAACAGAAACTGATCCATAAACCTGACAGGTCTTTAACCAACGCTATAATCTTTATATGTCACTTGCTGAACTGATTGCCTCTTTGCGAATGAACCGAGACTTTATGCAGAATGTCGTCGCCTGGGAACGCATCCCGGCACGGCCGTCTGCCACACATCCCCTCACCTTGCCCCCACAAATTATCAAGGCACTGCAGCAGCGGGGGATTGACCAGTTGTTTACCCACCAGGCTGCGGCGGTATCAGCCGTTTCCCAAAACCAACACGTCGTCATTGCAACCACCACAGCCTCCGGTAAATCACTCTGTTACACTATCCCCGTTTTTCAACGCTTGCTAGAGCGACCCAACGCCCGCGCCCTCTACATCTTCCCCACCAAGGCACTGGCGCAGGATCAACTCGCCGAAACCCAGGTGCTCATCGGTGCGGGCAATCTGCCGTTTGAAGTATACAGTTACGACGGCGACACGCCCCGCAGCCAGCGCACGCAGGTACGCCGCGCCAATGGCATTTTGATTACCAATCCTGACATGCTCCATGCAGGCATCTTGCCTTACCATACCGGCTGGCGCAATTTGCTGAGTAATCTGGAATTTGTTGTGCTGGATGAGATTCACGCCTACCGGGGCATCTTTGGCAGCCACGTAGCCAACGTGCTGCGTCGCCTGCAGCGCCTGTGCCAATTTTACGGCAGCGAACCCCAATTTATTTGCTGCTCGGCCACCATTGCCAACCCCCAAGAACATGCAGAACGATTGGTGGAACGGCCGTTCCACCTCATCGACGAAACGCAAAATGGCGCACCCAGCGGCGAGAAGCAGTTCATTTTGTACAACCCGCCCATCATCGACGAGACGCTAGGGCTGCGCGGCAGTTCCGTACTGGCCGCGCGGGATGCTGCCAGCACCTTCCTGGCCTCAGACATTCAAACCATCGTCTTTGCCCGCGCCCGCCAAACGGTAGAGCTGCTGCTGGCCTACCTGCGCGACGACGTGGTTTACCAAGGTGGCGAAGAACTGTCCGTGACGGGCTACCGGGGCGGCTATTTGCCGCTGGAGCGTCGCCAAATCGAACACGGTCTACGCAACGGGCAGATTCGCGGCGTGGTGGCGACAAACGCGCTGGAATTGGGGATTGATATTGGGCAGCTAGATGCGGCCGTCATCACTGGCTACCCTGGCTCGATAGCCTCGATTTGGCAGCAGGCGGGCCGCGCCGGGCGACGCAACGACCAGTCCGTCGCCATCATGGTCGCCAACAATAGCCCCCTCGACCAATACATCTGCACCCATCCGCGCTACATTTTTGGCAATTCGCCCGAACATGCGCTCACCAATCCAGACAATTTACGCATCATGGTGCGCCATCTGCTTTGCGCAGCCTTTGAGCTACCCTTCAAGCAGGGCGAACCGTTTGGCGGTTTTGGCGACGCGACCCCACTGCTGGAAGCCCTGCGCAACGGCGGCGATTTGCACGAGACGCGGGATCAGTTTCATTATGTGGGGGAAGGCTCGCCCGCAACGGCCGTTTCCCTGCGAACCAGCGGCGATGATACCGTCGTCATTCAAGCCCACGATGAGGACAGCGTGCAGGTGATTGGCGAGGTGGATTTGGAAACCGCCCCCGTCATGGTGTACGAAGGCGCGATTTACATGCACCAGGCACGCACGTATTTGGTGGAGGAATTTGATTGGAACGGCCGTATCGCCCACGTCCGCCCCATCGAGGTAGATTACTACACCCGCGCCAGCGTCGGCAGCTCCATCCGCGAGCTGAACCCGCTGGAGACGGCCGAAGAAACCATCCTCACGCAAAGTCGCAAAGCCGAAGGGACTAAATCCAAAAAATCCGCGCAATCCGTGGCTATTCTCCGCGCCTGGGGAGACGTTACCGTCGTGACCAAGTCCACTGGCTACCGCAAAATCAAGCGATACACGCACGAGACGCTGGGCTTTGGCGAGATTGAGTTGCCGGAGATGGTGCTGGAAACCAGCGGTTACTGGCTCATCTTCTCCGATGCGTTGACGGAGCGACTGTACGATGCGGGCATTTTGCTGCGACCCAACAACTACGGCCCCAACTGGCAGCAACAGCGCCAAATTGTCCTTGCCCGCGACAACCACCGCTGCCGCAACTGTGGTGCGGAAGGCCGCAAAGACCTGACAGGTTTACAACCAGACGAAGCTCAGAGCGAGTCACCTCAAAAACCTGTCAGGTCTGTTACGCTACACGTTCACCATATACGGCCGTTCCGCGATTTCAACTACATCCCCGGCCAAAACGACCACTACAAAGAGGCCAACCAGCCTGAAAACCTGATCACCTTGTGCCCAAGCTGCCACAAGCAGGCCGAAGCTGGGCAGCAGGCTCGCTCCGCGCTGGGCGGGCTGGCCTATGTGCTGCGTAACCTCGCCCCGCTTTACCTCATGTGCGATCCCGGTGACATTGAGGTGGTTGCCGAAAGCCGCAGCCCGCTTACCAAAGCCCCCACGATTGTGATTTACGAGTCTGTAGCAGCGGGGGTGGGCTTTAGCCAGCGGCTGTTTGAGCAGCACCACGACCTGCTGCCCGCTGCTCTGGAGCTAGTCAGCGACTGCCACTGTCGCGACGGCTGCCCCGCCTGCGTCGGCCCCCCCGGCGAAATCGGCCCGGACACCAAGCAAGTTACCCAGCAGCTTCTAAAAATGCTGACATGATAAAAAGCGTCAAAACCTGAAATTGTCATTCTGAGCGGAGTCTTCGGAGCGAAGAATCCCTCCAATGAGGGTGAGATTGAGCGATTTCTGGGGTTAGAGGGATGCTTCGGAGGACCTCAGCATGACAATTGAACGTAAAAGTGCCAGTCACTGGGCAGAACGATCTTGGTCATTACGGATCGTGTGCCCCGTGACTGGCACTTGGGAGACGCGACGAAACCTCCCGCAGGTTTACGCCAGAAGTGTGTTTGCTTACCAAACCTGCGGGAGGTTGGGTACAGGCGAAGCAATTGTGTAAAATGGAACCAAAATTTTGCCAGACAAGCGGGACGCACCTGCCAGATGCACCCACCTAAAACACGAGGAACCCCATGGCCAACTATAGATACAACAACCCCGATGATGCTTACAAAGAAGCACAGCGCCGCATAAAAATAGTTAAAGATGAGTCAGCCACCGAACTTACCTTGAACAATTTGGGCTTAACGGCCGTACCGCCCGAAATTGGGCTGCTGACTGAGTTGAATGTTCTTAAGCTCAAAGATAATAAGCTAACGGTCGTTCCGCCTGAAATTTGGCAATTGACGAAACTTAAGAGCCTTTGGCTTGAGGGCAATCAGCTAATGGCCATATCATCCGAAATTGGGCAATTGACGGTATTGACGAAACTTTTTCTTTATGATAACCAACTAACAGCCTTACCGCCCGAAATTGGGCAATTGAGAGCATTAGATTTGCTTTCTCTTCATAGAAATCAGCTAACTACTATTCCGCGCGAAATTGGTCTGTTAACAAGTTTAGAAGAGCTTTGGCTGCCAGATAATCAGATAACATCCATTCCCCCTGAAGTCACAAAACTAACAAAGCTAAGACGGCTTAGACTAGAAAACAATCCCGACTTGCCCATCCCGCCAGAGATTGTAGCACAACATAATGCCCAGGCTATCCTTGATTATCTGCGTGAACAGCAGAAAGTGTCCGCTCGTCCGCTAAATGAAGCCAAGCTCATCCTTGTTGGGCAAGGGGGCGTGGGCAAAACCTCCCTTGTTAAGCGGTTACTGGGGCAAGGCTTTGACGAAGCTGAAAGTCAGACGGAAGGGATCAACATCGAAACCTGGTCGCTGGATGTCAATCGAGACCAGCAAGGTGTTGTCCCTATCGCCCTCAATATATGGGACTTTGGCGGGCAAGAAATTATGCACGCCACTCACCAATTTTTCCTCACCAAGCGCAGCCTCTACCTGCTCGTCCTTGACGCTCGCCAAGGGGAAGATGAGGGGCGCGTGGAGTATTGGCTGGCGCTCATCAACAGCTTCGCCCCCGACGCCCCCGTCCTCATCGTCATCAACAAATCAGACCAGCACCATCTGGATATCAACCGGCGCGGCCTGCAAGAAAAATATCCGGCCATCAAAGGCTTCATCCGCACCTCTGCCCGCAGCGGCAGGGGCATTGATGAACTCAAAACAGAAATCGCCAACATCCTGGCTACGATGGAGCATGTAGACACTGCCTTTCCCGCTAGCTGGATGCAGGTAAAAACCTCGCTTGTTGCAATGCAAGCTCAGCGTCATTTTCTTCCCTACCATGAATACGAAGCCCTCTGCTACCAAAATGGCATTGAAGAAGAAAGTAGCCAAACCACGCTGGTTCGCTTCCTCCATGATTTGGGTATTGTTCTCAACTTCACCGACGACGACCGCGTCCGCGACACCAGCGTTCTTAACCCCAACTGGGTTACGGAAGGCATTTATACCCTGCTCAACAGCGATAAATTGCAGAGAAAGCACGGTATTCTGGCTCGCAATCAGGTGCGGAACCTGCTGCCCGGCGACGAATACCCAAACCAGCAACGCCGCTTTTTGCTGGACATGATGCTCAAATTTGAACTGGCCTTTGGCTTGCCGGGCGGTCAAACGCTCCTCATCCCCGATCTCATCAGCAAAGAGCAGCCTGCCTTTGAATGGGACGACGCCAACGCGCTCCATTTTGCCTACCAATACAGGGTTCTCCCGCGCAGCATTTTGCACCGCTTCATGGTGCGCCAACACCAGCGCGTGGACGAGAAAATCCGCTGGCACACCGGCGTCATGCTCCACCATGATGGCTTCGCTGCCCTCGTCAAAGCAGACATCAAAGCCGCCACCATCCGCATTTCCATTCTCGGCGGCGGAGATCGGCGGCAATTTCTTTACAGTCTGAGGCTGGAATTTGCAGGCATTCACGACACCATTCAGGGCACCAAGCCGCGCGAGGTCGTGCCCATCCCCGGCCATCCAGACGCGCAGCCTATTGATTATGCCTACCTGGAGCAGCTAGAAGAAAAGAAGATAGACGTGATTCCCTACCCTGGCAAAGAAGGGAAAGTGATTATGCTGGATGTGCAGCAACTGCTCAACGGCGTCAGCACGTCAGAAATGCGGCAGGCAGGCATCCCCACCCGCCGTGAGGTTTTGTCTGCTCTGAAATCAGCGTTTGATGAAAATGAGTTTCACGATTTGCTGTTTGATCTGAAAATAAGGTCAGGATCGTTGGTGGGTAATTCGCTGGATGGCAAGATGCGGGAATTGGTGACGCTTGTGGAGCGGGAGAGCCGTTATCAGGATTTAGTCACCGAGGTGGTTGGCAAACGGCCGCATCTCTTCAACGAATCCCGCCGTTCCCACACCTAATCTTGTAGGGGCAGACCCCCGTGTCTGCCCAAATTTGGGCGCGCACGGGGACGCGCCCCTACCATTGCCTGGTTTACTTTTTAACACCGAGAGGGTGGAACAAGAAAAACGGTATTTTATGAGAGATTCTATTCCTTACATTGACTTTGGCGGCAACGGCCGTATTCTCCACTTCGCTCATCCGAACGCCTACCCCCCGGCCGGGTTTCGACAGTTTTTAGAGCCGCTGACGGAGCGGTTTCGCGTTTTCGCCGTAGAACATCGACCGCTGTGGCTGGGCTCAAAGCCCGAGGAGATGCACGACTGGACGGTGATTGCAGATGACCTGATTCGCTTTTTTGACCAGATGGGTTGGCAGCAGGTAATTGGCGTGGGGCACTCTTTGGGGGCGGTGGCGACTTTGTATGCGGCCGTTTCCCGCCCAGACCTCTTCTCCCAACTCATCCTTATCGAGCCCGTCTTTTTACCCCCAGAAGTGCTGCAAATGACGGCCGAAAATCCCGATGCAGGCGCGTTTAACCCGATGGTGGCTGGTGCGCTCAAGCGGCGCAACCGTTGGGACAGCCGCGAAGCTGCTTTCTCCCGCTTCCGCCGCAAATCGGTTTTTGAACGCTTTTCAGATGACGCTTTGTGGGATTATGTCAATTCAGCTATCAAGGAAACCGAAGCTGGCAAGTTTGTGCTGGCGTTTCCACGCGAGTGGGAAGCCCGCTTTTACAGTATGCCGCCGCAGGGCGTGTGGGAGGCGCTGCCCAAAGTGACCCACCCCACGCTGGCCATCCGCGCCGAGGATTCCGACACGCTTTGGCCACCATCCTGGCAGCTATGGCAAGAATTACAGCCCAATGCCACCTTTTTAGAGATTCCCGACTGCGGCCACATGCTGACGCTGGAACGGCCGTCTCAAGTCGCCACCATCATCCTCAACCAGTTAAGAGACCCTTGAAAACAGATTTATTTTGCCACAGAGATCACAGAGAATTTAGAGGAAAAAGAGTTTTCCTCTGTGTCCTCTGTGGCTTTATTCCGTGAGCCAGTTATGAAGATACAATTTACCACTTGCCAAGCACGCAACACCCACGCCGTCACCGGGGCCATCGCAGACTATTTAGCAGAACAGCTCAACTTAGAAACTGAGTTCATCATTGATCCCCCGTGGGAGGAATGTTTGCAAAACGTGCTGGCGGGGCGCATTCAGATTGGCTGGATGTGTGGCTACCCGTATGTGCAGGAAACGGCCGTACCCACCCCAGACATCCAACTGCTAGCCCTGCCCGTTTTTGCCAAGACCCGTTACCAAAACCAGCCCATCTACTTTTCTGACGTAATCGTGCGGCGAGACAGCCCGTTCACCAAATTTGAGGATTTGCAGGGAGCGACCTGGGCGTTCAACGAAGTTGGCTCCCAATCTGGCTACCATGTCGTGCGCTACAAACTGTCTCAAATTGGGGCAGATGGGGATTTCTTTGGCAAAATTGTAGCCTCTGGCGCACATTTGCAATCGCTAGAGATGGTTTTGGCAGGGGAAGCAGACGGTGCAGCTTTAGACAGTACTGTCATGGACATAGCTTTGCGTGAACGGCCGCAGTTAGCCAATCAAATTCGCATTATCGAGGCACTTGGCCCCAGCCCTGTTCCCCCCTGGGTGATTCACAAAAGCGTCCCCTCACCGCTGCGGCAGGCTATTCAGCAGGCACTTACCCAAATGCACCTAACCCCCGACGGACAGCAAGTTTTGGCTTTGGGCGAGCTAGCGCGGTTCGAAACGGCCGTAGACACCCACTACAATCCCATCCGCCACATGCTCCACGCTGCCAAGCACGTCCATTTGGGACACAGATAAACACAGATTCACACTGATCTGGTAGAAAAATCTGTGTTAATCTGCGAAATCTGCGGATAAGTTTATTCGCGGCGCAGGAACAGCTTCTTGCAGTTGGGGCAGCGCCACGCGGCTTCACCCTTCTCTAACGGAAAAATCGGTATAAAAAAGAGGGAAAAGTACCGCTTGTTGCGGACGGGCTCCATCTGTACCAGCTCGCGGCAGTAGCCGCAGGTGGTTGTTTGCTTGCTGGCGCTATCGTCGGCCACGACGCGCCCTTTTGTGCCAAAGATGATAATCGGCATAGCTTTCCTCACGGTTGTTTGCAACATTTTACCTGTTTTATGGTATTTATGGGTAAGCAAGTGTGCAGGTTTTCAAGTTTGCAGGTGAACAAGTGGAGGTATTGGTATGGCTTCTTTTGAAAAATCATTGGTGGTAGGGATTGGTATTGTGGGGATTTTGGTGGTCTGCTGTCTGGGCGCGATTTTTGGAGCGCAGGTGGCACGAAATCAGGAAAATGGGGGTGGAAACAGGCAAACGGCCGTTACCAACCAAACCAATCAATCTGCCCCACCTGCGCCCTCGCCAACGGCCGTTCCTACGCTGCCCCCCGTTGAACTCCCCGAAATTGCCCTAAACGATACCAACCTGGCGCTCCTCTCTGCCTATGCCGAAGAAGTTAAGCCAATTTTGGAAGAAGGGCTCACCGTTGCCGAGCGAGATGGCCAAATTTTGGAAGCAGGCAAAGAAAACCCAGAGGCACTGTGTGGCGGAAGCCAGGTAGCGCATCCCACCTTTGTGGCGGATGCAGCGGTGATGGATCGGCTGCTCACTGAGTTGGAACAGGTTGAAGCTCCGGGGGAAACGGCCGCTGCCATCCATAAACCGCTCACCGAAAGCCTGCGCCTGTGGGGCGAAGCGCTGGATAACCTGAACAAATCGTGCGAAACGGCCGTTGCCGTCGAGCGTGATCTGTTGCGGGTGGGTGCATCGTTGCAGGCAGGCGGAGCCATCCTCAACTTCCACGTCGCCAGCGATAACTTTTGGCGGTTGTTAGTGGTTTATGGTCTGGAAGCTGTAACAAGGTGACAGAGTAAAGGGATAAAAAAAGAGCGGGCACGCCGCTCTTTTAGGTTTCAGAAGTTGGGTTCCGAAAAAACCACACTACTTTTTGGTTGAGAGCTTGAATGGTGCATACAGCGGGCAAAAGCCAACCACGCTGGTAAGCAAAAAGACAATGGCCAAAATGCCCAGGATGATTGCGGCCGTGCCAGAAATAAGATTGGTAAAATACAGCACGGCAACGGCAACAGCCAAAACCACCCGAATAATACGATCTGCACTTCCCATATTTTGTTTCATGAGTATCCTCCGAAAAATTATTGTGTAAAAAGCTGAATCAGATAAACTAGGCCAGAAATGAGGCTGATACAGAGCAAGCAAACCAAACTGAGTTTTAAGAGGGTGCTGCGGGTATTGGTTTGCCTCTCTTCGCTACGGTTCATTTTGTCCTTCATTATTTTTTAGACGGAGACGAGTGGAAAAGGTTACAAAATTACTGAGATGTTTTTGATTTCATAAAAGCATCTTGTAGCTGGTTAAACAAACGGGCGCGGCTTTGGGCTGGAATGGTGCGCTTGCCTTGTTCACGGAACAGAAAGATGGTTTGCTGGGTGCTGTCTAGCACCACGCGGCAATTTTGGCAGGTTGCCAGATGTTCCTGCGCTTCGGCAATAAGTTCATCTTCCAACTCCTGGTCAATGTAATCAGAAAGATATTGGAGCAGTTCTTCACATTTCATTGGGTTCAATCTCACTCAGAGCCAATCGCCAACAGCGACTGGGTTAAATGCTCGCGCAAAAAGAGGCGGGCGCGGTGCAAACGGACTTTTGTTGCGCTGATGGAAAGGTTGGCAATGTCGGCCGTTTCCTGCGTAGATAAACCTTCCACCTCACGCAGCACAAAAATAATGCGGAATTTTTCTGGCAGTGCGGCAATGGCATCATCCAAAGCCTGCCCTACCTCGCTATCTGTAAGTAGTTTCTCTGGCCATTGTTGCCAATCTACTAAACAGACAGGGGCCGGTAAACGGCCGTCCTCTGGCTCATCTTCTAGCACCACATCTGGCTTTCTTTTACGCAGTCGGTCTATGCTTAGGTTTTGAGCAATGCGGTATAGCCATGTGCCTAAATTGGCGCGTCCTTCAAACTGGTCTAGCCGCTCAATGAACCTTAGAAAAGTGTCTTGCACAACGCCCTCGGCTGCGACTTCATCCTTAAGCAGGCTTACCGCAAGCCGAAACAGCTTATCCGAATATTGCTCAAAAACGTGTGCAAAAGCATCTGGGGTTCGATTCCGCAAAGCTGCCAGCAGGGAGTCAGCGTCATTGGCGTAAATTGATTGTAAGTCCATATCTCCTTTTGACGTTTGGCGGCTTAAAAAGTTACAGTGCAAATTTTGCAAACAATGTGAAAATGGCAACGGTCATATCCGCCCCCACAAAATTTTAAGCTGAATTTTGCCTCAAAAGAGTGACAAAACGGCCGTTTGTGGTTCTAATAGTACTAGGGTACCGTTTGCCTAATTCAGTCAATTTGTGACGAGATGACTCAATGTGATGTCTATCGGATGTGTCCCAACCAGGGGCTCATAAAAATTACAATTGGGCAAAAATTGTTAATAGATTGACCCCTACAATTTTCAAGGAGATGTTTATGTCAAAAGCGAAACTATCAGCTACCGAATGGAATTTGGTAAAAGATGCACCATTTTGGGTTAATGCAGCGTTGGCAGCGGCAGACGGCCGTGTGGCCCTCATCGTTAAGCGCAAGGAAAACAAGGCACTGGGTAAAGCAATGGAGGCGTACAAAGGAGGGAACCAACTGGTACGCGATGTTATTGCCAATGAAGATGATCCCGACAAGGACGTAAAAAAAGCGACACAGTCACAGGCAGAAAAAGCGTTGAGCCGCATTTCTGGCATTGTTGAGAAGAAGCTGGGGGCAGATGACCTGGATGCGTTCAATACTTTCTTACTTAGCGTAGGCCGCTCTGTGGCAGAAGCCGCCGGGGAAGGCGTGCTGGGCATTGGTGATAACACCAGCGATGAAGAAAGTGAAGCCCTAAAAGATATTGCCGAGGCACTACAGGCAACGCCAGCTCACAAGCAAGCTCGTCGTAAAGCCAAACAGGAAGCCGATAAAGCTGCCCGTGAAGCGGCCGCCAAAGAAGCCGCCGCCGCCAAAGCGAAAGCAGAGGCAGCAGCCAAAGCCAAAGCAGAAGCCGCTGCCAAAGCAAAGGCAGAACGCGAAGCAAAAGCCAAAGCAGCTGCTGACGCCAAAGCCAAAGCAGAACGCGAAGCCAAGCTAAAAGCACAAAAACAGAAGCGTGATGAGGCACTCGAAGCCCGCAAACTGGAACGTGCCAAGGAAAAAGCAGCCCGCGAAGCCGAGGCAGAAGCAAAAGAAAAAGCCAAAGCGGCCAGCAAATCACGCTTTACTGAATTTATTGCAGAGCATAAAGTAGTTTCTGGCGATAACTTGAGCATGATCTCCCAGAAATATTACAATACGCAGGCTAACTGGCGGTTTATCTATGAGGCCAATGAGGACGTGATCGGGGACAACCCGAGCCTGATCCGCGTGGGGCAAGTGTTGAAGATTCCAAAACTATAGAAGCCACGTTCATTTCAGGGTCTGGGAATTTACCAGACCCTGTTTTATGTAAAAACCACAAAGAAATTGCACTTTGGTTTTCAAGATATTTTCTGTGGTTTGCTTAATTGGGGCAGAAGTAAGATAGATACCTATTATATTAGATGCAGATTAGACACAGGAGAGAAAAATGAATTTAAGCGCACCAAAACAAATGACATTTATCGTAGCAGTTGTTCTTGCTGTATTGGGTCTTCTTGGCCTGCTCATTCAGCTTGGTTTTGTCACCTCTATGGCGTCCTGGCTAATTTTGATTGGCTTCATTGTTTTAGCCGCTGGCTGTTTTGTGCCAAATTTGTAAAGATATTCAGTAGGTCAAGTGCCACTGTAGAAATGCGACTTCTGGCCAACAGCACTTGAAAGTTAAGCTGCATCGCTTGCCCCGGCGATGCAGCTTTTTTTGTTCTTGTCGAATAGTGAGACAGAGTTTAGTTGATGTGGGTGAGAAGGGCACAAAGCTCAAACATTTTCTCGATTCGGTGGGGGACGTATAGTTCCTTTTCAATCCAGAGTGAGGTGCGATCCAGGTCGGCCTGGTTGATATGCTCTTGCAGGTAAGCTTGTCCTTTGTGGAAGGCGCGATAGCCTTCTTGGGTGAGTAACTTTTCTTTGAACAGCCTGTAAAGCGTCAGCAATCCGTAGGCCGTCTCTGAGGGGGTTGCCTCGTCGGAGACACCCCAGCCGCCGTTGGGGTGCTGGTTTTGGATGAGATCGTCTTGAGCGTGCATGACGGCCGTATACCCTTCAGGTTCCGCCGCTAAAGCCAACACCAAATGCAGCGTGTTGTACAGCCAGGAGATGTGCCACTTGTCGTCTTGCCAACGGCCGTTTTCACCCTGAGTTTTCAACAGCATCTGAATAGCGGCGTTGTCCCGCTGCCCAAACAGCCGCAAAGTGTGAACCGCACGCGCCGTGAGCGAAAGCGACATCTGAATTTCACCCCCAAAAGCATAGTACACACCATCGCCTCGGAATCGCTCCAGAACGGCCGTGTCCACCACATACCCCACCGTGTGCAAAATCGCCAACGCTGCGGCCGTATCATCGCCATCCTGGTAAAAGTAGTCGCTTAGGCCAATGCCCTGGTCAGTTAGGGCAAAGCCGAGGGCATCTAGCTGGGGTTGAAGAATAGTTTGCAAATCAGGGTGATCTAGCAAATCTGCCACCAGCAGCGGGTAAAGGCCAAACGCCAGCTCAAACTTATCCATCGGCCAAATGCCAGGCACCACGCCAGGGACGTTGTAACCTGTTACGCGAGAGGCGTTCTTTAGGTATGCTTCTGCTTCACGGCGCAGCGGCTCGGTTTCTGCGGTTTTGGGGAGACGGTTGAGCCAGACGGCCGTTGCTGCCGGACTATGCCCAATGCTGCCAGCCCCGTCCAGATAGGCAAGTTCTGGCGTGCTGCCCCACGCTTCCCAGGAGTGCATTGGTGGCGAACCGGCATCGGGCTGGATGTGCTGAATATATTTCAGCTTTTTGCGCCCCTGGCTGAGTAACGCCGTGTTGCCCTGGCGGGGAATACGCAGCTTGAGCCGTGCCCCCTCATCAATGAGGTACGGGTAAATGAGTTCCGCGCCTACGGGCAGGCTCTCCGGCACGGTGCTGGCCCATAGCTCCCGCTGAAAGTGCAGATGCTCTAGCCCGGCAGCTATGCTTTCGGATGAATCAACAATGTCGGCGTACTGGTGCAGCGCCAAAATGGCGGCAATGGTGGAGATGCGCCGGTAGAGCGGCGCAGCGGGGCTGCCCCAACCACCATCGGCCTCTTGCTGCCGCTTGAGCCATTCCAGGCCGGGGGTAACACCGCCCGGCGGGGGGTAAGCGCGCAACACCTGGGCGGTGTCGTAAACCGACGCGCTGATGCGCCCGCCACCTTGACCTAGCAAAGGCAGCAGCCCTTGCAAGCGTTGTAAAGTCGGGTTTTGGGTGGTGAAGGGAATGAGGGTAGTACGCCCGTAAGTTTGATTATCTCGTCCAAATTGCATTCGCATAAGCATCTCCATTTTGTCTAGAAAATGGTTGATCTAATGAAGCAGAACCGCAAAGCGCGTAAGTGACGATGCTGCGAATGATGGCGCAAATTCCCAAAAAGCCGATAAGTGTAGAAGACGGCCGTCTGTGAAGTTTGTGTGGTGTGAATCGGGCGGGGGTACAAGGATAACGAGAATGGGCTCCGCTTTTTCCGAAAGGATCATAGCAAATGATCCTGTTAAGAAAACGAGAAGATTGTACTATAAATCCACGACATATATCCTCAAAACGGGCAAAAACTAGGGATAAGACGCACAATTGTTCTAACTGAGATATAATTCTCACATTTGTGACAGCAATCACTTGCCAAATAAACAGAGGCTATCTTGAGTAAAAAAGAGTTTCGGGTTGAAAACGAGTATGAATACAATCGCCGTGGGCCGCTTCGCTGGATTTTGTCCCACGTGATGCGCTATCCGTGGCTGCCAATCCTGGTAACAGTGGCGTCCATCATTAACAATCTGGCTGCCAGCTATGTGCAGGTGTTTATTGGCCGCGCCTTTGACTTGATTAGCACCCCTGGTTGGGCAACCACTGCGTTATTGGGAATTGCGTTTGCTGTCTTTGGCACGGTGGCGGCGCAAAGCGGGTTAGGCATTGCCCGCAATTTTTCTAATGAATATATTGCCCAACTCATCGAGCGGAACAGCCGGGATGAGCTTTACATCAGTTTGTTGGGAAAAAGTCAGACATTCCACGGCCGTCAGCGCATTGGCGACATCATGGCGCGGGCTACCAACGACGTCCGTGCTCTAAACATTATGTTTAGTCCAGGCGTTATGCTGCTGGTGGATGGGTTTATGGGGATTGTGGCACCGATTGCGCTCATTGCCACCTTGCGCTTGGAACTGCTTCTTGTGCCCGCCATCTTTTTGGTTCTATTTGTTATTACGGTGTGGGATTATGCCCGCCAGCTAAACCCGGTGAGCCTTTCCATGCGGGAGCAGTTTGGCGTGATGAATGCCGGGCTGGCGGAATCCATTGGCGGTATTGAAGTGGTAAAAGGGAACGCGCAGGAGCGGCAGGAGATTCAAAATTTTGTCACCAACGCGGGGCGTTACCGGGACTTTTTTGTGCAGCAAGGGGTTATTCAGGCGCGTTATTTGCCGCTTCTTGTTTATTCACTCTGTTTGGGTGCGGGCTTTTTCCACGCGATGTGGCTGTGGCGGGCGGGCACGCTGACGCTGGGCGAGGTTGTGACCTACATGGGGCTGTTTGGCATTTTGCGTTTCCCCACCTTCATTTCTATCTTTTCATTTAACCTGGTGCAGCTTGGCATTGCCAGCGCCCGCCGCATTTTGGAGATGATCAATGATGAGACCAACCTGGATGAAAATGAAGCGGGGTACCAGGCGGAGATTCAGGGGCAAGTAACGTTTGAGGACGTGCGCTTTGGCTACGACGGCGAACCTGTGTTGGACGGTATTAGCTTCTCAGCAGAGCCAGGGCAGACGGTAGCTATTGTGGGGCAGACGGGCTCTGGTAAGACGACAATGACCCGGTTGATTAACCGAATTTTTGACGCGGAGAACGGCCGTATTCTCATAGACGGTTGTGACGTGCGCGACTGGAGCCTGGAGTCGCTTCGCTCCCAAATCTCGACGATTGAGCAGGACATCTTCCTGTTTTCACGCACGCTGGCAGAAAACATCGCCTTTGGCGTGCCCAATGCCACGCAGGCTGACATTGAACAGGCGGCCAAAGAGGCCCAGGCCCACGACTTCATCATGGGCTTCAACGAGGGGTACGAGACAGAAGTGGGTGAGCGGGGCGTAACGCTCTCTGGCGGGCAGCGGCAGCGCATTGCCATTGCTCGCGCCTTCCTCACCAACCCGCGCATTCTCATTTTGGACGACAGCACTAGCGCCATCGACAGCGCCACGGAAGACCAAATTCAGCAGGCGATGCGGCGCATCAGCCGTCAGCGTACCACATTCCTCATCACCCATCGCCTGTCGCAGATTCGCTGGGCAGACAAGATTTTGGTGTTGAGTAACGGCCGTCTCTCCGACCATGGCACCCACGAAGAACTACTGGCTCGCAGCCCCGCCTACCAGCGCATCTTTGCTCGGTATGATTAATTTAGGGTAGGGGCGAGGCGGTGGCGAATGACGTGTGTTGAAACAAATAATCTGGTCTCGCCACCGCCTCGCCCTAAATTGTGGTGACGAGGGCGAGGCAATCGGAGTGAAGGTGTTTTTGCTAGGCCGAGATCTTGGCCGATTGCCTCGCCCCTACCATATTTGATTTAATGCTGAGCGATTTCACACAAGGGAATTGTTATGGGTTTTATTTTAGATGGACTAGATACTGAAGATTATGATCGCAATTATTCGGATCGGGAGTTGCTGGCTCGGATTATTGGTTATTTTCGGCCGTATTCGCGGCAGATGATCTTGGTGGCAATCATGATCACGCTGAACTCGGTGGCAGGAACGGCGGGGCCAATCATCATTGCCAGCGCGATAGACGTGATTGTAGCTGACCCGACCACGCGAACGATGTTGCTGTTGGCGGGCGGGGTCTCGCTGATGGGGGCATCGGCCTGGGTGTTTAACTATATCCGGCGGTATTTCTCGGCGCGGATTGTAGGGAATGTCGTTTTACAACTGCGCGAGGATGTGTTTTCGGCCACCATTAAACACGATTTGTCATTTTATGATGAGCATCCGTCGGGCAAGATGGTAAGCCGGGTCACATCCGACACGCAGGATTTTGCAGCGGTGGTGGATTTGACGCTAAATTTGCTGAGCCAGGTGCTGCTGGTGGTTATCCTGACGGGCTGGTTGTTTAGCATCAACGTCTGGCTGACGCTGATCCTCATTGGCATGACGCCGCTGGCAGTGGCGATTGCCCTGAGCTTCCGCAGCATTGCCCGTCGCGTGACGCAGGATGCCCGGCGAGTAACGGCCGTTATCAATGCACAAATTCAGGAGTCCGTTAGCGGCATCATCGTGGCCAAAGGCTTTCGGCAGGAAGGGGCCATCTACGAGACATTCCGAGACAACAACAAGCAAGGGTACGGCGTGGGGCTACGGCGTGGGCTGGTGCTTATGTCCATTTTCCCAATAATGGTAATTGCCTCGGGGATTGGCACGGCCGTTCTTGTCTACTCCGGCGGCTTGGCAACCTTGTCTGAATCATTTTTGGGCGGCTTGGCTGGCCTGTCTGTGGGGGATTGGTATCTGTACATGCAGGCGGTCGGCTTTTACTGGTTCCCCATGACCAGCATCGCCTCATTTTGGAGCCAGTTCCAGGATGGCCTCTCGGCTGCGGAACGTGTTTTTGCCCTCATTGATTTGGAACCAAAAGTGCAGCAAACGGCCGCTAGCAAAGTTGCGGGTGGACTAAAAGGTGAGATTCGCTTTGAAAACGTGCGCTTTAGCTACACCGACAAAGAAACAGTCTTGCCTGAGTTCTCGCTGACGATTGCACCGGGAGAAACGGTGGCGTTGGTGGGGCACACGGGCGCGGGCAAAAGCTCTATTGCCCGATTGATCAATCGCTTTTATGAGTTCCAGGACGGCCGTATCCTGGTAGACAACCACGACATTCGCACGCTAGACCTGGGCAGCTACCGGCAGCAGATCGGCTTGGTGCCGCAGGAGCCGTTCCTCTTTTCTGGCATCATTCGGGACAACATTCGGTACGGCCGTCCCGACGCAGACGATGAGCAAGTGTTAGCCGCCGCCAACCGCATTAGCCAGGGCGAATGGCTGCACGGCCTGGGGCATGGGCTAGACACCGACGTGGGTGAGCGGGGCAGCAACCTCTCGATGGGGCAGCGGCAGCTAGTGGCGATGGCGCGGGTGCTGCTCAAAAATCCGGCCATCTTCATTTTGGATGAGGCCACCGCCAGCGTAGACCCCTTCACCGAAACCCAAATTCAGGAGGGGCTGGACGAGGTGATGCGTGAGCGCACCGCCATCGTCATTGCCCACCGGTTGAGCACGGTGAAAAATGCGGACAGAATTATTGTCATGGGGAACGGCCGTATCATCGAAGAAGGCACCCACCACAGCCTCATGGCCGACAGCGGCCACTATGCCGACCTATACAACACCTACTTCCGGCATCAGTCGCTGGAGTACATAAATTCACTGGTTGTAGATTTAGAAGATTCGCTTTGAATCTTGAAAATTCGCTAATATGCAAGACGTGAATAGAACTCACCTCGAATTTAGATGGAAGCAAAAAAGGAGAGAGCGAGTCAAGCTCTTTATTTTCGCAAGATTAAAGGTAAAAATTGTATATCCCCGACAAATGTTTGAAATTCAACTGAGTTATTCGATAAAGCTAGTTCAGGTGTAGAAGAGTTGATTTCAACTCGCGTTTCCAAAGTTATTCCGGTGCTAACAGATTCTTTAACTGCTGTTGAAACTTGAATTGATGAAGCACCAGAATTTGCCAATAAATCCCCGACATTCCATGTCAAGACGTTTCCATTCACAGTTGGAGATATAGATGCGCTGGTAAATTCTAAGGAAGGTGGCAAAGTCATAGTTATCTCGGCTGCTTCTGCGTCAAGGTTTGTTTCATTCTCAAAATTTATTTCGTATAATATTTCTTCGCCAGGGAGGGTAGCCAAATCACCATGCAGTGATACCCAAATGTTTGGATAAGCTGAGCTTATTGTAACTTCATCCACATAAATTTGATGATCTGGAACTTCATTCGCTATTGAAACAGTTATTGTCTCTCCCGACCATTGACTGAGGTCTATCCAGCTATGTTCCCAAAATGAGAGATCTGAAATAAAAAATGTATCTTGTGTCGATTCCCCCCATATTGAAACGATTAGGTCATAATCTGAAGAGCCAACCGGTCCAGATACAAAGGATAATGTAGGATAAGTCATATCAAGCGGTATTGTTACTGTTTGAGAGATAGCACGTATAGAATCGTTAAACAAAATTGATTGCATTCCACTGTGAAATATTCCGGTTGAAGGAGATGAATGTGTTCCCTCGACTGTCCAAGCTAGCGACAAATCATTATTCTCAAACCCCCAATCTGCAATAAGGTTATCAGCACTTGGAAGATATACATCTGCACTTGCCCTAGCATATCTGGTAGGATACTCAGTCTCAGGTAGCGATAAATAACCACTTTCCACATTTGACCAACTTGCAAATTGATCAACCGTTTCAGCAAAATAGAAAGTTTGCAAATTTCCTTCAGGATTCTTTATAGTATGCAACAGATTATCGGCAACTATCTGTGTAGATTCTAAATAATTTCCCCGATTGTCCTGAGTTGTTGCTTCAAGAACCCATTCGTAAACCAAAAATTTGTATTCAGGTTGACTGGGCCACGGTTCAAAATTTTGTGCCCAATCATAAGCTCTGCCGCGAAATTCAAACCAACCGTAACGATAATCCTCCTTGTGATATGGAAGAAAGTTTCCACATTGATCTTGTATGTAGGAAAAATATTGCCAATCCTCTCCTTCTCCTCGATATTCTACTTCAATTGCAGCAAAATCTGAGCCACCGGTTTCATAAACAAACCAACATGTTCCATAGTTTATTGAATTGTCCTTCTCATCTCGCTGAATAAAATCAGGGGCAAAGTTTATGACACTGAATGGGGCTTGTGCATCAATCGTTTGTACATCTGGGTGCCAATCTGTGTTTCCACCATGAAATGTAGATGAATAGGATGTACTTGGATAATTATTTTGAAACCCAACATAGCTTGCAATTGCTTCAGTCCAATACCAGGAACCTTGATACTGGATAAAGGATATTTCTGTAAATGCGATAACAGCTCCCCCAAACCAACTTCTTACCCAAGCATCAACTTGTCCAGGGGGATCGAAATATTCACGCTGATCTGATCCATCTACATTCATCACCCAAATATCTTGCCAACCATCTCCATCCCCATCAGCATCATATGCAATATATTTCCCATTTGGAGACCAAGTTGGATTGAGGCTGTATGGTTGATTTGAAAGCTGTAATTGCCCTTCGCCTGTTTCAGAATCCATAACAAAAATTCGGTATCCCCCAGTTCTATTTGAAACAAATGCAATTTTCGTGCCATCGGGCGACCAAGATGGAGTGCCTTCATATGCGCTGTTCGTTGTTAAACGAGTTTGCCCAGTTCCATTTTTATTCATCATGTATATTTCGGCCTGACCGTCTCGATAAGCCTGAAACGCAATTCTTGTACCATCAAAAGACCAGGTGGGGTTTACATCATCTGTGGAATTGAAGGTGAGTTGTTTTAGGTTTGACCCATCTGGATTAACAGAATAAATTTCATAATCGCCATCTCTATTTGAGGCAAAAATGATAGACGTAGTACCACGATTGAATCTTGGATGAATATCTGACTTGGCATGATTTGTAATTCTCTGTTCTTCATTGCCAACTGTATTCATTGTGTAAACTTCCCAATTGCCATCTCTGTATGTTTGCAAGACTATTTCCCCCCAACTTACAATATTGGGAACATCTGGCCGCAGCTCTTCTTCGGCACTTATCGAAGTTTCTAAAAAACGCATAGGCTCAAAACTTTCAGGGTCTAATCGCGGAGGAATTGCGGATTCGTCACCTTGAGCTTCCAAATTTGATTTTAAGAAAACAGCAACAAAAACGATAAGGAAGGAAAAAACAAAGGATTTCAAGATACGATTTTTCATTATAATTCTCCAAACTGGCACAAAAATTTCTTCAAAAGCAAAGTGCTATGAAAATAATGTAACAGAAACAAGGATATTATAGAAAATTATTGAGTTCAATTTGAGAACAGACAATTCTATATTGTCACATTTTGTAGGTGATAATGTTCACAGGTTGAGATAGTGCTTTTTAGCTTACTCTCCAAGCTAAGAGTCGCTAATGACTGACTGAATTGAAGCACTGTACCTTGTCACCTTACTATATACAATAGCCTCATTCCATATTTGTTATTGGTACTTCAAAAATTATCAAAACCAATGAAAGATTTCGGATCGGATTGTGATCGGTTGCCTGGTAGAATGTGGATCAGTTATTTGATTTGCAAGCAAATTTGGAGAAGGCATGATTGAAAATGATCTGAACAAGGGTGTGGGGAAGCCGCTGATTGTGGCGGGGCTGGGTGATGTGGGGGCGCAGCTGGACCGCTGCTTTTTGCCGCTGGGCTTGCAGCCGGGGTCACTGTTTGGCGGGCGTAAATATTTTGGGGAGATTAACGGCCGTTCCTACGAAATCTCCATCGCCACCCGCACCCGCAACCGATACGTCACTGGTTCCATCAGCTACCGCAAATTTACCGGGCTGTGGCTGAGCATTTCTGTCACGACCCCGGTAATGAGCCGCCTGATGCTGGGGCAGCCACGCGGTTTGGCGCGGCGGTTTGTAGGATTTATGCAGCGTTTTTGGGGCAATCGCCCGGTGGAAAATGTGCCCACTCTGGTTGAGAACTTTATCGCCTTTGCCCACGACCCCGCCTGGTTGGAGGACTTCTTAGCAGATACGGCCGTTCAATCCCATCTCATCCTCCTCATGAACAACCCCACCTTGCCCCCCGGAGCGGCCGTGTCCTTCAGTCCCGGAAAACTAAATAGTTTGGACAGCGAAGCGTATGTCGGCAGGTGGCAGTGGAGCACCCCCGCCATGCCCAACGACTTCACCCCAGAAGCGGCCCGGCAATGGGTTAGCGCCCTCGCCCATTTGGCTGCGCTGGCTGAGAAATCACCACCGGGAACGGCCGTACAGCCTACCTGGCTAGAGAAACAAAATCCTAGAACGGCCGCTTTCCTCATGGTTAGCATCTTCTTATTTGGCATCCCACTTCTGCTGGCGGCCTGCTGCATTCTCCCCGCCCTGATACTGATTATTATTAGCGGCATTTAATGGAAAAATTAAGTTTGAGTGGCAATTTTGCAACGAATTGACGCGAATTAGCACGAATGTTTAATTTGCGAAAATTCGCGCTAATTCGAGCAAATAACATGTATGTTAACCGCCAAATGTGGTGCAGTATAAATTATTCTCTTCGTTGGCTTCGGTAATTGCGCCGCGGCTGTCTACGGAGATGCAAACAGTGCAGTCGGGATCATAACAGCTATCTCCGAGCGGACTGCTAAGGGTGAGCGTTGTGCCTCCACCTGGCCCAAGACCCTCCATCACTCCCACAATGACTACCGACTGTTGTGGGTCAAGCCGCACTAGCACGTCGAAAGAATCCGATACGGCCGTTCCCACATTCCTCACTGCCAGCGTTACGGTTGTGACACATTCGTCGTCACAACTTGTATCAACGACGGGCCAATCGCGTGTGTCGTTGATGAGGTCAGGCAAAGCCACTTCTTCCGTAACGGTGATGGTTGGCGTTACGGTGACCGGCGTTACTTCGACGATTGGCTCGGCGGTTTCCTCCACAAAAAATGGTGGCAGCCAGATGCGGCTGTAGGCCATTAGCTGGCCATACAGGCAGTTGGCCTGCTGGATGTTGGCGATGGTGGTGCCGCTCCAGCGGGCTAATGAGTAAAGTGTATTGCCGGGCTGTACCGTGTACAGTTGCCAGTCCGCCGGAACCTGGCCACAGGTGGAAACGGCCGTATCCGCTGGAACCTCTTTATTCACATTGCCACCATCGTCTTCACCCTCCACCACGGGTGTTGCGTCCACTTTGGCTTCCGTTGCGGGCGTGGGCGGTACGGTGGGCGTATTTGTGGGCAGCGGTGTTTCTGTGGGTTCCGGTTGCGTTTTGGGCGCAACGGCCGTCATCGTGGCAAAAATTGATTCAATTGAATCGGCTACATTTCCCTGCGGTTGCTGGCGGCTATCAATCTCGCGATCAATCACTTCCAGGGCAAACATGCCGGTGATCACCGCCAACGAGACGGGGATCAGCACGTAGCGGATCGCCCATTTGAGAATATTTTCCTGGTTTTCATCTGTAGACATCTTTTTCCTCCCAATACAGCTACAATTAACAAACACAAAACGCGCGTAATATTGAACGAGGAAACGGCCGTATTTCCGGTGAGCAAACCATCATAATTAAGGAAAACCAATGCCCAAACAAAACCGCATTACGCCAGAAGGTGACATTATTGCCACCCCGGCCCGAGGGCTGTTCATGGGGAATCGGGGAATTTTACACAATGCTCAGCAAGAAATTGTAATGCCTTACGCCCACAAAGCATGGATTATTTGCCAACTTCAATTTAAGGGACGGCGGCGCAAGCTCATGCAGCCAGGGCGCTACACCGAGCTTTTTTTCCTGGACGAGGCGACGGCGCTAGCAGCGGGACATCGCCCATGCTTTGAATGCCGTCGTGCTGCGGCAAATGCTTTTCGGGAAGCGTGGCTGTTGGGGAACAATGTGGAGCCACCGCTGAAAACGGCCGAAATGGATGCCACTCTCCATGCCGAACGGATGACGGAAGATTTTTACAAGAAAAACAAGAAGAAGCGCACGTTTACGGCCGTTCTAAAAGAGCTTCCCAACGGCACTTTTATTTTGTGGCGGGAACGGCCGTATCTCGTTTGGGAAGATGCTCTTTTCCGCTGGCAGCCAGATAGTTACGATGAAGCAGTCAGCCGCCCGAAGTTAGACCAGGTAACAACAATAACGCCGCCATCAACTGTGGCGGCGTTAGCAAAAGGGTATGTTCCTAAACTGCACCCGTCCATATTAGGCAGGTTGCGTTCGGGTTGAGATGGGTAATTTTGCTTCACGGGTGCGCCAGTAGCCCACCAGCGCCAGAATTAAGATGAGAGCGGCGGCGATAACGGCCGTATTCGCCACAATCGGCACACCACTATTGGCTGCCCGGATGCCAAACAATGCCCAAATCAGCACGCCCGCGTAAGATAGATTACGACGGTTGAACAGCAGTAGCCCAACCACAACTACCGCCACGCCCATCATGATGGCCGCCCAAGTTGGTTCGGCAATGCCTAAGCCATCCCAGCCTAAATAGTTAAGCACGCTGGCTACGTTGGCAATCGTTGCCACTGTAATCCAGCCGAGATAAATGCTGAATGGGAATTGCACCAACAGCTTGTTTGCCAAAGACGAGTTCGGGGCTGGCTGACCAATTTTCAGGCGTCGGTAAATGGTAATGAGCGTTACCAAAATGGATACCATAAAAAAGATTGAGAGCGCATAAAATCCGTAATGCCAGGCAAACAGCCAGGCGATGTTGACCACGCTGCTGAGTGCAAACCAGTAGCCAATTTGTGTCAAGAAAGGCTTGTGCCGATTTGATGGCAACGCCTGGTAAATGATGAAGCCCAGCAAAGCTAAATAGATGACGCTCCAAATGGAGAACGTATAGGCAGCGGGCGTGAAGTACGACGGGAGTGCATCTGAAATTTCACCGGGCGTACGGCCGTTTAGCGGCAGCAGATTTGATAAAAAATTCATAATAAGTACCGCAACAAATGCTGCGATATTGACAGCTTGCACAATTTTTGGAGAGATATTTTTTGTATTCATGCCCGCATTGTACAGAATTTTACTAGATTTGTCAAGGTTTTGTCTAGAAATTGATGCGCGGAACGCCATTGAAGGCTGTCGCCAGTGCGAATGGCGTTCACCCCGCCTAAATGGGCACAAGTCTCAAAATAGTTACCAGGCCAGCCCACTCCCGAATAGCTTGTAGCTGCTCCTCATCTATGCAAATAACAGCAATTTGGATGATTGGTGCTATTCTTCATGCCGAAACGATTATAATTGTAAGGTGATTTTTAGAGGCGTTTCGCTAAAAATTGGACAGTTGCATTCAGTTTGTTGGAGGATTTTTCAATGAAGAAATTTACATGCCTGATTATTACTTGTTGTTTATTCTTACTGATGGGGTGTCAGGAAGCGCCTGCGGCCGAAATTGCTGGGGCAACCGAGCAACCGGATGTGGTGCCCACAGAGACGGCCGTTCCGCCAACCAACACAGCCGTCCCAACCGAAACCGCGACGCTTACGGCCGTTCCCACCGAAACCAACACCCCCACGCCAGAACCCACAGCCACCAACACCGCTGCCCCCACAGAAACACCCACTACCGAACCAACGGCCACAAATACTGCCACGGCAACGCCAACAGAGATGCCAGCTACGGCCACCACCGCTCCGCCAGCACCCGTCTCTGCTCCGCCGCCAGCCCCAGCACCGGCTGGCCCCAATTTGCTTGTTAATCCCGGCTTCGAGCTTGGTGGGGAACCGTGGGAAGCTCATCATGCTGGCCCAACGATTCAACATTTCTACGGAGCTGGAGACAATCCACAGTTTGTTCATTCAGGCCAAATGGCGGCTTTCCAACTAGGGCCAACCTCAAGCACGACGTTTCACAATATTTATTATCAAGTAGTCAGCACAAATGTAACGCCCGGCGCCACTTACCGTGCCGGGGCGTGGGTGAAAATATGGTCTAGCAGTGGGGAAGATCGTACTATCTCTGAAAACCCCGGCGATTTTAGTGCGCGTCTTTGTATAAACACATTCGGCGAAGGCGATCCCAATTCCGCAAAAAGTTTTTGTACGGGCTTTGTGAGACCCTTGGACGCATGGCAATTCATATCGGTAGATGCTATTGCAGAGAGCGAGCGACTTTCCATTTTGTTGGTAAGTCAATATGTTGGCCCTAATTCTCCCGCTCACAATGAAGCTATCTGGGATGATGCCACTTTGGGGACAGCACCTTCGTCTGCAACGGCTACACCTAATCCTGTATCTAATGATCCCGTACGGCCGAATCCCATTGCCTTTAGCCCCACAGCCCTGCGCGACAGTATGAATGGCGTCCGCTCGACTATTGAGCAGGCGGGCGGTTTGCTGGACAGGCTGTTCAATGGCGAAAACCAGACCTGCGTCGAATACCAGGGCTACTACGATGATGCCATCCGCAGTGCCACCTACAGCGGCGTACCGGATGATTGGGCAGGCATCTACAACGACTACATCTTTGCCGTTGAGAACTTCCTGGCAACCAATGAAAGCATCAACGCTTTGTGCGACGGCGGTGGCGGAGGGCTTAGTGGTTTAAACTATGGCGTGGCACGGACCGGCATCAACGACAGCTTGAATCGCTTGATTCCGGCCATCGAAGCAGCCAATGCCAAACTAGGGGGATAAGCCTAATTGAACTCAGATAGTTGGTGGTGCTTGCTTTAGCGGATAGAAATAGGATGCGCCAAAATTTGGCCTATTGAATCCAAAACCACAATCTCAGACAGCCACTTCACCCAAAACGTGCCGCGGCGTGAAGGGACAACCGCCCGTGCCGGGGCACCGTGCCAATGAGAAAGCGGCTCACCACCCACATGCGTGCTCACCAAAATCTGGTTGGCTTCTTCAAGGGTAAACACTTGCGAATACCCTGTTACCGAGGTGAGCCGAACCGCAATCGCCTCCTCATTGATTTCTGCTTCCGCCAAGAGCGTTTCTAGCGGAATGCCACCCCAATTTTGAATAGTCCACCAGCCGTTGGTGCAATCCAGCACCGCTTCAGTCTCTTGGTAGGTATAATCTGAGAGCTTTGTGGTGGATAGATTGAATTTGTTCCTAACTGCGCCGCTGACCTTTAGCTGCCATTTTTCTGCATCGATTGTTGGGGCTCTTTCGCTAGTGATGGGGAAGTCGTTGCCGCTAAAGGCACCCTGTTGGCGCGAACCCGTGATAAGCCGTGGGGATACGGCCGTTGCCCGAAAATTAGCCAACGCTTCTGCCAGTCGCCAGCCAATCAGCCCCACCGTGCCCAAACCAAGCAAATGCAAAGCTGCGCGCCGGGAGGTAAAATCCGCTCTTTTGGGGCGTGGCCAACGCCGCCAAGTGTGAATTGCAAAGGGAATAAGTAAAATTAGCGCCAAAATCCAATGCCACCAAAGCAGTCGTTGGCCGAAGGCCGTCTGTTCGCCAATTTGCCACGTCCACAGCAAGGCCAGGATGACGGCCATTATAGCCAATGTTGCCAGCAGCAAGGAGATGGCCACCACAATGTTGCGATCCGGCCGTTTGCCCAAACCCCGGCGCAGCGAACGCCACGAGATGACCACCTTCCAGGGAAGTAAAGCCAGCAACGCCCAGGAAGCAATGCGGTGAATCTCAACAATCCAGCCGCCACTGACCCAAATGAAGCTGTACAGGCCAGTTAGTGTAAGAATGAGCACGGCTGCCAGGATAGCAATATTGGTAAATCTAAAAACTGTGGCTTTCATTTTTCTTGGCATTGTTTGTTTCCAGAAAGTGCAGGTTGTCGAATTGCAGTTATTAACTTACGATATGGACAGTATAGGTTAAATGGCAATATTGACATTGTCAATATTAAAATAGTACCTAATAATGTCATTGCCGTCAAGATCAAGAGGAAAAAACCATGACGCTAAAGTATGCAATTTTGGGTTTCTTAGAGTTTGAACCACTGTCAGGATATGATCTCAAGACGCGCTATTTTGATGGCTCGGTTGGGAATTTTTTCCCGGCAAATCAAAAACAAATTTACCGAACCCTGGAGCGTTTGGAGGAAGAAGGGTGGGTAGTTAGCAATCTGGAAATACAAACAGGCCGACCAAATCGGCGAGAATATCAGATTACCCTTGCGGGCCAAAACGCGCTGCAAAATTGGTTGCGCCAGTCGTATTCACTCAAACCAGTTCAGGTTCCTTTTTTGGTTCAGCTTTATTTTATGCGAAACATTGCGCCGGAAGACGTTTTGAGCGTATTGGCGGATCAGGTTCGCCAACATCAAATGCAGCTCGCTTATTACCATGATGTTGCTCTTCCGGCAGTTGATGATCCCACGGTTGATCTTGAACAGAAGTATGGTGCGCTGACGCTGGACTTTGGGATACGGTTTGAGCGGATGCAAATTGAATGGCTGGAAAGGGCTATTGAGACCGTGTCACAATCATTGCTGAAAGAGTAAAGTGACCGTTACGGCTTGCTTCATAAGGAAAAAATTGTTAACGGCCGTATTCACCTCGTACAGCATGATCCGTGATGTTCAAGTACGTTTCTAGTGCCTGTTCAACAAACAAGCCGTGCTCAGATGAGTCCAGACCAGATAACAATTTCTGATGGGTTCCCTTTTTAAGAATCACATGAACTTCAAAACTCCCTGACCACGTATTTCGCCTGAACCTAGAGCGGTTTTCTTTCGTGTAAAGCTGCACAATATGTGATGGTTCGTAACGTTTGTTGCCCCACCAGGGCAATGGTCCATGCTGTACGGAAAGCTGTCCATAATTTACCGTTACGACAGTTTTGTTGAGATAGCCAGTGAGAACATAGTAAATCAGTGCCAATCCCACCCAAAAGTGAGGCAAAATTAGAAGTGGCAATAAGGAAGCGAAAGAAGGCAGTTCGCCGCTGTCTGCAAAAAAGAACGCCCCGCCAAAGCCGAATAGGATAATGCCATTCCAGAAAAGGGCGAAGAGCGTCATTGGCACAATATACCAACTGAACCAACGCCAGTGCAGGGTAAGATCCGTGCCTGAATTTTCTACTCGGACTTTTTCTGGTTGGGGAGCATCCAGTTTGGCGGGGGTAGTTGGCGTGTCTAGCCGATCTGCAAAGCTAAATACCGAATGGCAACGATTGCATTTTGCTATCATGCGATCCAGATTCATATTTTCGGACAGGATTTCTGTGCCACATTTGGGACAATTGAGTTTCATGATTCTATATTCCTCTATTCTCAAGCAAAACAAGACGACCGTACACACGCAGCCGCCATCATACACGAAGAAAACACACTATTAGGCTTTCAGGCTCAAGGGGATGAGTTATGAATCATGACCTGCCTCCACCGGGACAGCTTGCTAAATAGCCACGAATGTTGTCCCTGAACAGTCGCGTTGCATATCTTTATTACGTTGATTATAGCGCAAAGTTGTACCAACCTCACAGTTTCTTGCTGCGCCCAAAAGCGCGATAAGAAATCGCGGCTACGGATTGTTTTAGGCGTCGGCAAGGAGGCGGTCTACGGCCGTTGCCAACTGCGCTAAATTTCGCACTACACTAACCGAATCACAGACCGGGTAATATTCCAGCATGTCGCTGTCGCCAGTGCCCCACTGCCGCTGGTATTCCGGGTTGAACCAAACCAGCTTCTTGGCGCGACGCTGCAAATCTTTCATCAGGTCAATGCGCGGGGAGTTGTAATTGTTGCGCCCATCCCCCAAAATGACGACGGTGGTACGGCCGTCCACCGCATCCATAAACTTTTTGCTAAATGTATTCAGGCTGTTGCCCAAATCGGTGGCGTAGTAGCCGGGGGGAATGTCGTACAGCACCTTTGTCACCGCATCGGCGGCGCGGCTGCCAGAGAGCGTGACGCTAATTTCCAGCATGTCAGAATTAAAGGCAAAGCTGCGCGCTTTGGCCACCTGGTCTTGCAGTTCGTAGGTGAGCCGCAGCATAAATTCGGCCACTGCCCGCATCGAAGTAGACACATCGCAAATGAGTACCAAACTGGGCTTGAGCTTTTTCTTTTTGAATTTTAGCTCAATCGGCACGCCCCCATTTTTCTGGTTGGCGCGGATGGTGCTTTTGGAGTCGAATTTGCCCTTGTTGCCCCGCTTGCGCCGCAGAGCCGCCCGGCTACGCATCTGCGTAACCAGTCGCTGAACCTCTTTGCGTAGCTGGTTAGCGTCCTCTTCCGTTAGAGATTGCAGGGGCTTGTTCATGAGGTCGGAACCGTGCAGATCGTCGGCGCGGTTGGCGCGCTGCTCGGCAATTTGCTGCCCCACTTGCTGGGCTACCTGCTCGGCCAACGCTTCGCGGTTGGCTTCCACCACGCCCATCAGCTTTTCGATGGCTTCTTGGCTCATGCCCATCTCTTGCAGCTTTTCGTAAAGCTGCTGCATTTGCTCTTCCAGGTGGGCAAAACCCATCTGCTGCAACATGCGGCGCGATACCCAGCGGGCTTCTTGCGGATTGTTGGCCCACTCCACCCCGGCGCGGCGAGCCATCTCTTCCAGCTCTTCTTTGGTGGGACCATCGCCGCTAGAGAGCCAGTCTAGTAGTTGCTGCATACGGCCGCTTAACGCACTCAATGCCATCTCCAGCATCTGTTGTTCATCAGGGCTCATATCATCCAGAGCATTTTGCAGTGGGGGGCCGCCGCTGCCAAAGTAGAGCGGGAACAGTTCCTCGAAGGCGGCAAAATCGTCTGACTCTTTGATGAGCGTGGCGCGTAGCGAGGAACGGAACACCTCTTTATTGGTGATGCCTAGCTCTTCAACCGCGTGCAGCGCATCCACCGATTCTGCTAGTGACACACGTACGCCTGCAGCGCGTAAGCCTCGTATAAACTCTACAATTCTGTTATCCATCTGCTTTCTCCGAAAGCCGGTATTCAGTTTGACTACTGGTTCACTGATTACTGAATACGAACTTACCGATTATAACGGCCGTATCGTCCCCCATCGTCGCCGCCCATCATGCGGCGGGCTTTTTGCACATCGGCCTCATACTTTAGCAGCACCGTGAGCGTGTTGGTGAGCGTCTTTTCGTCAATTGAATCTGCATTGAGCGTCACCAGGGCACGCGCCCAATCTAGCGTCTCGCTAATGCTGGGCATTTTGCGTAAATCCATGTTGCGTAGCTGGTTGACAACGGCGACGGCCTGCTCGGCTAGTTCTGGCTTGAGGTCTGGCACCTTGAGGCGCACAATTTCCAATTCCGCATTTTGGGTAGGGTAATCCACGTGCAGGTAGAGGCAGCGGCGTTTGAGTGCTTCGCTGAGTTCGCGGGTGTTGTTGCTGGTGAGCAGCACCATTGGCTGGTGCTTGGCCGTAATCGTGCCCAATTCCGGCACGCTCACTTGAAAATCGCTGAGCACTTCCAGCAAAAAGGCTTCAAACTCTACATCGGCGCGATCAATTTCATCAATCAGCAGCACAACGGGTTCATCTGAGGTGAGGGCGGTGAGCAGGGGGCGGGGGAGTAAGAAGTTTTCGGAGAAAAAGACATCTTCTTCTTTGGCGAGCCTTCCGGCGGCTTCTGCTAGGGTGGTAACATCCCCCAAGACGTTGCGAAGCGTGTCACGCAGCAATTGCGTGTACAGCATCTGCTTGGCGTACTCCCATTCGTACAGTGCTTTGCTTTCGTCCAGCCCTTCATAACATTGCAGGCGAATAAGCGGCATTCCGGTAGCCAGTGCCCACACTTTGGCGAGCTCTGTTTTGCCTACGCCCGCAGGCCCTTCGGCCAAAATAGGCTTGCAAAGTGAATGCGCCAAATAAACGACAGTGCCAATTTCTTCAGAGGCGATGTACTGCTGTTGGCCTAATCGTTGGCGTACATCGGCAATATCTTTGAACATGCTGTTTTCTCCATTTTTAACTTGCAGAGACAATCGGTTATCGGGCATCCGTAATCGGTATACGGGTCAACGACCACGGATTACTGATAACTGCTTACCGATTACTGATACAAGGTTCATTGTAAGATGGTTTGGGTTAATCGTAAAGATGGTTCTAGGGAACGCTCATGTTGACTGGATGGTATAGGTGAGGCTGTAACTGCTGCTAACGTGACGAAAGCCGACGCTTTGGTAAAGGTGAACAGCCGTCTCATTATTTGCCCATACACCTAAAGAAACTGTTTGGAATTCCCGATTTTTCAGGCTTTGCAGGACGGTGGTGAGGAGGAAACGGCCGTGGCCCACGCCTTGCTTCTCACGCACAATGCCAATTGGTTCAATGAAGGCCGTCTTACGTTCAGGAAAATGCAGCCAAGCAAAGCCGATGACTTCGTCGTCGGTTGCCAATATCCACAATTCGTCTGCTGATTGCCAACTGGCGGCAATTTCGGCGGCACTGTACGGTTGGAACCAGGGCGTGCGGGCAAAGCAGCGACTGTAAAGGTTGGGCAGGGTGCGAACGGCCGTTTCCCGATTTAGCTGTCTTACTGTGCCTCGTTGAGCAGGCTGGAGCAGGGTCGCGTTAGGCAGATTGTGTAGCTGCATTGTCCACTCTTCATGATCCAACTCAAATTGATGATGGCGCAAAAAGTGGGCGGCGGGTGTTTCTAACTGTTCGGTGGTGTAAGTGATTTGGTGAACGGCCGTTCCCATTACATCCGCCCGCATTGCCTGCCACAAAAAGCTGCCTGCCCCTCGCCGCTGAAATTGTGGCACGATGCCGCCCGTCAGCTCGAACAGGTGGGGCAAACCGGGTAGCGGCAGCAGTGCTGCGTAGCCGATGGGTTGGTTTTGTTGGGCGAGGGTCCAGAAACGGCCGTTTGTTTGCTGGGTAAGAATTGCTTGGATAGGCTGGGTTGGTTGAGAAACGGCCGTGGCAATTGCTTGCAGCGGATCAACATCGCTGAATTTAGGCGGGCGCACCAACCAGTTGGCAGTATTCATACCGAATTATACAAACTTCTTGACCCAACTGCCGCAGAATGATAAAATTTCGCCCGTTGCCCCTATCGTCTAGGGGACTAGGACGTAGCCCTTTCAAGGCTAAGACCGGAGTTCGAATCTCCGTAGGGGCACAGCCAAAAAACCAGCCAATCGGCTGGTTTTTTTGTTTCATGACATCCCTCAACCAAAAGAACCTATTTTCGTCTTCGCCACCAAATCAAGCCAGCAATAAACCCAGCAATGACGGCCATAAGCACTTTGCGCCGCTTGGCAGCCGCCTGTTGCTCAGCTTGCTTTTGCGCTAGCCGCCTTTGCTCTTCAACAGGGTCAAATTCATCAACAAGGGTGACCGTACCAGCATCCCCGTCAACTTTGAGCATCGTGCCAGTTTTGATGCGTTCGGTTGCGACACCCGTACCCATCACGGCCGGAATGCCATATTCACGAGCCACGATGGAGCCGTGTGCCAATGCGCCGCCTACGTCCGTGACCAACCCAATTGCCTGAGAAAAGAGCGGTGTCCACGCCGGAGTCGTGGTTGTACAAACCAAGATTGTGCCAGGTTGCATTTTGTCGAAATCAGCGGCGGAATGAATGACCGTAGCGGGAGCCGTAACTTGGCCTGTGCTGACTGCATAGCCACGCAAAATTGCGCCTTCGGTAGCAGAGTTGTGGGGTGTGGGATCAAACATTGAAAGATCGAATGGCCCCATCTTGAGGCTACCGCGAGGGGGGACTGCTGGTTGTGGCGTGAGCAGCTTGCGGGCTTCGCGCAAGGTGCGCCGCTCTTTTACCCGTTGAGCAAAAGATGGCATGGGTGCTCCGTTAGCACGAGCTGCAATTGCCAAATTGATTTCACTACTATCAAGGTAGTAAATGTCATCTGGCGTGGCGATGGCACCGGCATCAGTAAGGCGTTGGCCCAACTCTTTGGCTAGCTTTCGCAGCGTTGGCCAAGCTGCGCCCATGTAAAACATCACGTTTTCACGGTAGGGGGCATATTTTTTAGTCCACTTCCAGACCCAGCGGAAAATTGACAGCGACAATGGATTGAGCTGCTGCTCTGTCTGGGCGACTAATACATCTCGTTCTTTGGCCATTTTGGCCTGACGAGTGCGGACATCCTGCGCGGGTGGATTTTTAACTAGCGCTTTGAGACTCAGCAAAATGGGGAGCGGGTCTTCTGTTTGGGTTGGTTCGGCAAAGTCTAGATTGTAGATTTGGTGGCCATATTTATTCAGAAATTGCTGAAGGTTATCAAGCACTGGCTGGCCTTCTGGATGTTCGTTTAAGGCTGAAATGAGGGCATTGGCTTCTGTTTTGAGAACCAAATCAGGCAAAGTTTCAGAGTTGCGAATTAGTATGGCGATGGCTTCCATGTCTGCCTGGGCATCCAGCGCTTTGGAATCGAACCCGCGCAAAAAGGCGGCACTGGCGCGGCGCGATTCTGGAAGGGCGTGCCGAATGAGCGGTGATTTCAATAATTTGTCAAAAAATGGGTCTACCAGTCGGGAAAATCCCAGATTTCTGGCGGAGCCGAACCAGTAATAGCCGTCGGCGGCTGCCATGTCGGCGATGCCTTGCAGTAAGGCTTGGTCTGTTTCCTGGGTAAGGTCTTTGGCTTCCCAGTGGGTGATGAGGGCTAGATAGTCGGGCAGCACTTCGCTATCCCAGTCGAAGGCGTTCATGTTGAGAAATTGGGGGAGACGGCCGTAAATCCGCATGATCCCCTTAAAGTCCTCAAAATCCATGGTGAAGCTGCCAGTTGTGTAAGCGTAGCCATTGATGGTGCCAGCAAAGCCGTGGGGAATCATCTTGTTAAAATCAAAAGTGACCCCGCTGATAGATTCCAGAGCTTCCATCAAAAAATTCATGGCGTTGGTAAGCCCCTGCCGCAGATAAAGGTCTTCAAATAGTGGCGAGAGCGGTTGGGGCATATGCTCCACAATTTGGCGGCGCATCCAGACGGTGTTAGGGACAATGGGTTCCCAGACGACATTTTGCAACGGTTCTGGTTTGGGGTCTGGCAGTGAGGTGATGGGGCGGGCTTGCAGGATAGCGATCTCCCCGTTGGCGATGGCCCATTCGATGTCCATAGGCAGGTTGTAGTGGGCTTCGATTTTGGTGGCGAGTTTGGCGAGGGAAACGGCCGTACCCTCATCAAGCACGCGCTGCGTTTGCAGTTCCACAGGCACGGCTTGTTCTTCCGTCCCCGCATCGGTGCGTACGGTCATCACCGCTTTGGTTGTTATCTCGCTGGAGAGAATCTTCCACGTTGCTTTGTCCACAATCAGGCTGTCTGGTGTGACCTGCCCGCTTACAATCGCCTCGCCCAAGCCCCAGGTGGCATTGATGAGCAGTTGATCTCGCTGCCCATTGACCGGGTTGGCTGTAAACAAAATGCCAGAAGCTTCGCCTGGAACGAGTTGCTGCACAACAACGGCCAGACTGACGCTGTTCGGATCAATCGCTTGGCGCAATCGGTAAGCGATTGCGCGGGCAGTCCACAGGCTAGCCCAGCACTTTTTCACGGCCTCCAGCAGGGCGTCTTTGCCTTGCACATTGAGGTAGGTTTCCTGCTGCCCGGCAAAACTGGCATCTGGTAAATCTTCGGCGGTGGCGGATGAACGAACGGCAACAGCCGTTGCTGTGCTGTTCAGATTTTCATAGGCAGTCAAAACCGCTCTGGCAGTCTCTGCAGGAACCTCCGCTGCTAAAAAGAGCTGCTTAATCTTAGCCGAGGCGGCTTCGCCCGATTGCGGATCACTCGCCGAAACTGTGCGCGCAAGTCCCACAATCTGCTGTTGTAAACCGTGTTCTTTCACAAAAGCATCATACGCGGCAGTAGTCAGGACAAATCCTGGCGGGACGGGGAAACCAGCGGCGGTCATTTCGCCCAGGTTGGCACCTTTGCCACCAGCGAGGGGAATATCTTTTTGTCCAAGGGTATGGAACGGAGCAATAACCGTCATGACATTTCACCTTTCAGCATTATCAAAACAGATAATCTGGTAGAGGGGGATCATATGTGATTTTGCTGGAGGTTTCAAGATTATGGGCAAGTAGATGGGGGACCGGCCGTTTTGGCACAAATTGGCATCGCTTTTCATACAAATGGCAGGCTCCATTGGGTAAACTGATACAACATTCACTTTTGGAGGAACCGATGTTTACCAATCCAGACAATCTTTTTTTGCTGATGTTAGCCTTCTTCCTGTGTCATGAACTGGATGCCATTCGCCACCACGAATGGCGGCTATTCGCCTTTATCAACCGCCTGGATGATGAAACTGGCTATGCTATGTTTGCCATGCTGCACATTCCCCTCTTTGCGATTTTCTTGTGGTTTGTGGCCAACCCTGCCCGCTGGTTTTTTGTTGCGGCAGATAGCTTTGCCTTCATCCATCTGGGCTTGCACTGGTGGTTTCGCAGCGATTCCCGCTATGAATTTCAGGGTTTTGTTTCTAGCTTTTTTATTGTTGGAACGGCCGTTTTGGGTGCGGCTCATCTAATCTTGCTGTTTACCACAATCTAGATTCTGTTTTGGCTTTTTTCGTCCCTGACTTACAATTCGCCCATTGGCTAATGCTAAACCATTAACCATTAAAAATTTACCATTAACCATTCTGGAGGGTGTCATGCGTTTAGGAATTATGTTGGGGTATGCCGGACGGCGAATTGAGCTGCCCGTAGAGCTGGTAAAAGAGGCGGATCGACTGGGCGTATACTCGGTTTGGACGGCTGAAGCGTATGGCTCGGATGCCGTGTCGCCGCTGGCCTGGCTGGGGGCGCAAACGCAAAACATTAAGCTGGGCACGGCCATCATGCAGATGCCGGGGCGCACCCCAGCCAACGCTGCCATGACGGCCATGACAATGAATCAACTCAGTAACGGCCGTTTCCTCATGGGTTTAGGTCTCTCAGGCCCGCAGGTTGTGGAGGGCTGGCATGGGGTGAGTTACAAACGGCCGCTTACCCGCACCCGTGAATATGTCAAAATCGTGCGGGACATCTTCAGGCGCGAAGCCCCCGTCACTCATGACGGTAAGCTGTACCAAATTCCCTACACAGGCGAGGACGCCACAGGTCTGGGCAAGCCGCTCAAAAGCACCCTGGAAGCCCAGCCAGACATTCCCATCTACCTGGCCGCCATCGGCCCCCAAAATGTGCAGCTCACCGCCGAAATCGCCGATGGCTGGCTACCCATCTTCTTCTCCCCCAGCAAATACGACGAAATTTACAAGCCCCACATCGAAGCGGGCTTTGCTAAAGCGGGTGGCAATAAGAGCATTAACAATTTTGACATCGCCCCCACCGTCTCCGTCGTGATTCAGGACGATGTGGAGGTGGCCTACAACATGCTGCGCCCCATACTGGCTTTGTACATTGGCGGCATGGGTGCCAAAGGCAAAAACTTTTACACCGATTTAGCCGGACGGTACGGCTACGAAGCGGAAGCCGCCGAAATTCAAGATTTGTACCTGGCGGGCGACAAAGGGATGGCGATGATGAAGGTTCCGGGCGCGCTCATCGACGATGTGGCGCTGGTTGGCCCCCGCGAGCGTATCAAAGAGCGTCTGTCGCTCTGGCTCGACTCCCCCGTCACCACCATGAACCTCACCGTCTTCGACGCTGAAAGCTTGCGCATTATGGTAGAATTGATGGCTGAACTCACTTAATGTTGGGCAAGATTAAAGTCTTGCTCATGAGTGAACAACTTGTGGGTAAGTTGTGGATAATTGACCAAAACTGAATCAAAACACAAGAGTGATGAGTAGGAGATTGCTATGAGACAGGCAATTATTTTTCGAGGTGAAGATGGCTTCTGGGTAGCTGAATGTCCCAGCTTACCGGGCTGCATTAGCCAGGGGGAAACAAGGGAAGAAGTAGTCCAAAACATTCGTGAGGCAATTCAACTGTACATTGAAACCCTTGAGGAAGATGGTCTGGATGTTCCAGATGAGTTGTTTGAGACATTTGTTATCGCAGTATGATGGACGATGTGCCTTTAACTTTAAATAGAACACAAGTCATTCTATCGCTCGCTGATCAATTGTTAAATGCAACGGTCGAACTTGATGAAGCAACAATTGACAGTCAATTTTTATTTCGGTTCGATCCAGTTTGGTATCGTTGGGTAGGGGGTACACGAAGATTAATTTGGTTGCTTGTCGCAAATCAAGATAGGTTTGAACCCCTGACAATGGATGACAATTTGCACTTGCGCTGGTCGCTTCATATTGAAGATAATTTAGGAGTCTCGGTAGGGTGGGATTCTTCAAGTGGATTGACAATCCAAAATGTTGTAAAAAACAGAGACGGTTATGCTCCGTTTAACAAGGATTGGGCTACTCAAGTCTGGGAAATGAGGGATGATAAAGAGACTCAACGGCAAGTCTGGTCAAAAATATGGGGTGAGGCCAATCAAATAAGCAAAATTCACGATGAAATATTTAGGTTAGGCCGAGCATATGGGCTTATACCGCTAGACAGTGAAGCTAAAGATTATTCAGAAAACCAAAAAGAAGTTTTTCATAGCAGAGTGTTTGACTGGGTGTTTTGGGGGCAAATCACACCGGTGTTTCGTTGGCCTATGACACAATTGATAGAAAGTAAAATTGGAGGAGTTACACGTTCATTACGCCCTTTCAAGCTGCCTTTAGGATATTGGGAAGATTTACCTGACGGAGGGAAGGTGTGGATAGCAGAAAAATTTGGCAATACAAAAAGGATTACTCATTTAGTTAGAATTAGGACATGGGCAATATATTACCTAACAAGGCGTGGTGGCGGAAACCGTACAGAACAAGCTGCGGTTAAATTATGGCACCAAGCATTTCCGCAAGGTTTGGTGGATGTTAAACACTTTCGTAGAGAGCGAGATAGATTGTTTGCTAGGGGATCAAAGAAAAACTCCCCAAATGACAGTCTCCATATCGGGCTATCATGGTGGGACGAAAATGAGTAAATTATCCACATGAGTAAATTACCCCAAATTTCAGGCCAAGAGTGTGTTAAGGTATTGCAGAAAGCTGGCTTCTACATTAAGCGACAAAAAGGGAGTCATATTATTTTGCGACGCGATGAACCATTTGCCCAACTGGTAGTCCCAGATCACAAACAACTCGATCGCGGCACTTTGCGAGCGATAATTCGGCAGGCAGACATGTCTGTTGATGAGTTTGTAAATTATTTATGAGCAGGAAAGGATCCCCGGACATTTTAGTGCCGCCAAATGAAGTGCAGGTGCAGGTGGCTGAATGGCAATCCCGCAATGCGCCGGTGCTGCTAGGTGAAGGCCAGGAGCCGATGTTTTTGGAATTGGTAGAGGCGTTATTACGGAAACGGCCGTTAACCTCCAAAAAGTATCAGCGCACCATGCGCACCTACGCTCGCCAAGGCTTACCGTGGCTCTCCAAAAGCAATGTTATCCGCCTTTATGAAGAGCTATGCGAAGCAGGCTGGGCAGAATTTAACCCTGAAGTACGCACCCATCTGCAAATGAAACCAATCCGCAGCCAGGCAGGTGTGACCGTTGTAACCGTACTTACCAAGCCATACCCTTGCCCCGGCAAATGTATCTTCTGCCCCACCGACGTGCGTATGCCCAAAAGCTACCTGCACGATGAACCGGGAGCACAACGTGCCGAACGCCACGGCTTTGACCCCTACGCGCAAACGGCCGCACGCATCCGTGCCCTTGAGCAAATTGGGCACCCCGCCGAAAAAATAGAGCTGCTCATTTTGGGTGGTACCTGGTCCAGCTACCGCCGCGACTACCAGGAATGGTTTGTCAAACGCTGCCTGGATGCCATGAACGAAGAAGATTCAGAAACGCTAGTTGAAGCACAGCAAAAAAACGCTGCTGGCCAGCGGCGCAACGTGGGGCTGGTGGTAGAAACGCGCCAGGATCATGTGGATGTGGACGAACTGCGTTGGCTGCGCTACCTGGGCGTGACCAAGGTGCAGGTGGGCATCCAAAGTTTAGACGAGCGCGTACTTGCGCTCAACAATCGCGGCCACGACGTGCAAAGCACCCGCGACGCCTTCCGCCTGCTGCGATTGGCGGGCTTCAAGATTCACGGCCACTGGATGGCCAATTTACTGGGGGCCACACCGGAAAGCGATGTAGAAGATTTCAGCCGCATCTGGTCAGACAAAGCAATCCGCCCCGACGAACTCAAGCTGTATCCCTGCATGTTGGTGGAAAATGCCGAACTGTACGACTATTGGCAGCGGGGTGAATACCTGCCTTACGACGAAGAGACGCTCACTGAACTGCTCATCGCCTGCAAAGTGCAAGTGCCGCGCACCGTGCGTCTCAATCGCGTCATCCGCGACTTCCCAACCACCAACGTGGTGGCGGGCAACAAAAAGGCCAATCTGCGCCAGATTGCCCTGAACCGCATGGCAGAACGCGGGCTGCGCTGCAACTGCATCCGCTGCCGCGAAGTGCGTCGCCACAAAGTGCAGCGCCGTGATGTGCAGCTTCGCATCGAAGCCTATGAAACGGACGCCACCACGGAGCACTTTCTCAGCTTCGAAACGGCCGATGACAAGCTGGCAGGTTTTTTGCGGCTCTCGCTGCCACATAAAAACATCCCCCATCCACTGCCGGAGCTAGAAGATCATGCTATGATTCGGGAGGTGCATGTGTATGGTCCGGCGCTTAACTTGGGCGAAGATAGCAGCGGCGAGGCGCAGCACATGGGGTTGGGCTCGGAGCTAATCCACAAGGCGAAGGAGATGGCGTGGGAGGCAGGATATGCCAAGATTGCAGTCATCAGCGCTATCGGCACGCGAGAATATTATGCCAAATACCACAGTTTTGAGATGGACGGCTTGTACATGACGGCCGATTTAATAGTAAATGGTGAATTGTAAATAGTTTTATGGCTCAGTGTACAACCAACTCCTTTTAGCGATTTACATAAACAATTGAAAGACTCTTCTAATCTGTCTGGCAATACAAACCCTCTAACCCTCAACCCATCCCATCATTGAATTGACAATTAAATTCGCATTTTTTACAATGTTGGCAGTTTCCAGTACCCATAGTTTGTTGCTTTTCTAGGAAAAGAGTCCAAGCAAAAAATCAATAGACTCAGTATCCTTGCCTAAATCATTAGTTTTACCATTACCAAATAATGTCTCCTTTTAGGTTTATCGTTGGTTTTGTTTCTCGCTTTGCCTTTTTAGGCGTTTTTTGTTTGTTTGCTTTTCATCCCATTGTGGTTGCGCCAACAATTGAAAAAGGGCTGGATTTTTCGATATTGCTTGACCAGTCAGGCTCGCTCAAAAGTGGTGATTTGATTTTTCGCCGAGGTATTGGTGCAGGAAGACGCATTGTCGAATTAGTAGATGAGCAGAGTCAATTTTCGCATGTTGGTTTAATTCAGGTGTTAAATGGGGAAACTTTTGTGATACATGCTATGCCTGAAGCATTGCATGGAGCCGGTTGGGTGCGACAGCAGGCACTCGCTGACTTTTTGTCTGAATCCACGGCCGTTGCCATTTATCGCTTAAAATCAGATTATCAACATCTTGCAGAAACGGCCGTTGCTCAGACAATTCCCTGGATTGACACTGTTCCTTTTGATAATGCTTTTGATTTCTCCTCGCCCGATTCCCTTTACTGTACAGAACTTGTTTGGCTGGCTTACCAACAGGCGGGCATTGATTTGGTTGACGGCCAGTTTGATGAACTTGAACTCCCGTTTCAATTTGATGGTACGTACCTGTTGCCTTCCCGTCTAAGCCAAAGTCCTTATTTACAAACTGTTGTATCCATTCCCAATAATTTGGAGGAAAAATGAAAAAATACACCTTACTATTACTTGTTTTGTTTGGCATGTTCATGCTAACTGGTTGTAGCTCTGGCCCAGGCAAGGTTGTTGAGCGTTTTTTCCAGGCTATAGAAGCAGGAGAGATAACAGAAGCCATTGGTTATCTTTCAAGCGGTGCTGTCCAATCTTTAGGTGAAGATAAATGGCGTGCTTTGCTATCGCAAGGAACAGCTGATATTGAAGCCGATGGCGGCCTGGATAAGATTGATATTATCTCTGAAGAGGTAACTGGGGAAACAGCCGAAGTCGAAGTGGAATTTACTTATGGCAATGGTAATCAGGATTCAGATACCGTAGATCTAATTGAAGAGGATGGTGATTGGAAGATTCATGTAGACCCCTATAGTAAATAGGTCAGCTTGTTTTGTAAGCTATAAGAGTAAGACGGCCGTACAGTTCCAATTAGGCAAAGAAATTCCGCATGAAATGCCTGGGCGGTACGGCCGTTTTGCAACCCCTTACTCAGCTAATTCCGGCTCTGCTTGTCAGGCAACTGTCAGTTGTTATACTCCCCCGTTATGAAACGAAACCTGCTTTTACTGGTCAATTTGCTGCTGTTGGTTGCCTGTGCGCGCAGTGGCGAAGAAACGGCCGTTACCCCCCAACCACCCACACCAACCGCTACGGCCACAGAAGAAGCCCCACCGCCCCTCAGTAACAACGATTTCATCGTCATAGCTACAGATGCCCCACTGCCCCCCTTCACCGAGTTTGATCCATTTGGCGATTTGGATGGCTTCGTAAGCCGCCTCATGGAAAACATCGCGGCAGAAGCTGGACTGGACTACGAATTTGTTGTGACGCCCACCGAGGGAGTGCTAGAAAATTTGGCAGCGAACCCTGGCCGTGACTTCGACGCTGCCATGTCTCGGTTGGTCATCCCAGAGGAGCCGCTGCCCGGCATTGCATACACCCAACCTTACCTAGAAGTGGGCCAGGTGCTGGTGGTACTGGCCGACGAGAATCGCTTTAGCAGCTACCAGGATTTACAGTCCGGCATGTCGGTGGGCGTGGTGCAAAATAGCGAGGCGGAGCAGGTGGCGCGCACGGTTGTGGGGGTTAATGAGGCCGATTTGCGGAATGGGTACAGCAACAGCGTAGATGTGTTGCAAGCGCTAATAGATGAGTCTTTAACGGCCGTTATCACCGACCATTACGTCGCTAACCATTTTAGCCAAATTTACAGCGACCAGATTAAAGTGGTTGGGGGCAACGAGCGTGATGCCTGGATTAGCCAGAAAATGTTTGGCATTGCCGTCTCTGCTACCAATGTTGCTCTTTTAGAACGATTAAATGCGGCGATTACGGCCGTACAAACCGAAGGCAACATTGACCGACTGACCGTTTCTTGGCTGCTTCCCACCGACACGCTCATTCCCGGTGAACCCCGCGTGGTTGCCTCGCCCAACGAAATCGTTATCGGCATTGTGGGGAACCCCAGCGACCTTGATCCCGCCGCCAGAGCGTCTAACTTGACAAGCTGGGAAATTAAAATAAACACCATGAGTGGCCTGTACACCCTTACTGCCAACAACACGCTAGAACCGATGCTGGCTACCGATTTCCCCACCATTTCTGACGACAAACTAGAATACACCATTACATTGCTGCCTGGCCTTAACTTCCCAGATGGTAGCGAATTTACCGCCGCCGATGTGAAATGGTCAGTGGATCGTGCCCGTAGCCTGGGCAACTTCTGGGTCAATAGCTATCTAAAAGATAGTAATGGAGATGGCTTTGCCGATGAAGATTCGGTGCAGGTAATAGACGACTTCACTGTAAAATTTGTGCTGCAAGAGCCGGATGCCAGCTTCCTCAGCTTATTGGCAACGCCGCCTTACTTTCCCATCAGCAATGAATGCTTTAGCGAAACGCAGGACGACCTAAGTAGCTGCGGCGGGCTTGGCCCATACACAATTGTTAGCTGGTCACAGGGTGAGCAGATGCGTCTGCGTGCTAACCCGGAATGGCCTGGGCGTCCCACACCTGCTTTTGAAAACATTTTGCTCCGCTTTCAGGACGATACGGCCGTTCTCCGCCGCTCCCTCGAAGAGTTCCAATCCATAGACATTGCCTGGACCGGCCTGCCCTTCAACGACTTTGCCGCTTTGCAAAACAGCGATTCCAATGGGGATGGCCAGCCAGACTTCCGCGCCTGGATAGGCCCGGCAGCCTTCAAAAGTTATGTGCTGTTCAATCAGGAGCTAGAGCCGTGGGATAGCACCCTCGTGCGTCAAGCGTTTGCTCTCTCGGTGGATCGAAACGCTTTAGCCGAACAGGTTTTTGGCGGTGGCCGCCAGCCACTTTTTAGTCCCATCCCAGATGGGTTTCCTGGTCATTTGCCCGTGTTGCCGCAGCGCAATCTGGAGCTAGCCCGCTCCCTCTTGCTGCAAGAAGGGTATAGTGCAGATGTGCCTTTAGAAATTGAACTGTGGTACGTGAACGACGGCCGTTACAGCAACGTTGAAGCCGCTTACGCCACCGCCCTGCAAACCCAATTAGAAGAAACGGGCGTCTTCCAAGTCACCCTTTCCAGCGCTCCCTTCGACCAATTTATTGGTCAGATAACCCAATGCAACCTGCCAGCCTACTTGCTGGGCTGGCCCAGCCCGGGGCGGCCGGTAGATTACCCCGACCCTGGCGCATGGACAGATATTTTTGTCACCAGCAGCACCTTCTGCCCCAACTACGAAAGCCCCTCTATGACCGCCTTCCTCCAGGCTGCAGATGAAGCAGTAGCTCAGACCGAACGGCTAGCAACCTTTGGCGATATTCAACAGCTATGGGCGCAGGATTTTCCTACAGTGGATTTATTGCAGCAGCCACGCTTTGCCATTGCCATCAATAATGTAAACAATGTGCAAATTGACGTGATGGGCTTGATGCATTACGAACTGCTAACAAAGGGAGGGAGCTAGTTTTTACATATAGGAGTGCACCGCCTTATGCGTTCAAATAAATCTCGGCCAAACGCTGAGGCAACACCGTAACCATCTCGCCTGAGGCCGAGCCTACACCCCAAGTATTGGCGAGAATAACACCAACAAACTTGTCATCGGGATAAACATAGATGGCTGCCTGCACACCAGGGTTTGCACCAGTTATATAAATGCACCGCTGTTTGCTCTGTTTGGGCACTTGTACAAACCAGCCAAAACTCCAGGGAGATTTTTGTGGATACAAAGGAGCGTAAAGAATATCCAAAGCCTGTTGTGATAGCAATCCTGGTTGTGTAAGCGCATTTCCGAAATTGGCTAGGTCAACGGCCGTTGCGTACATGTTGCCCCCAGCCAAATTATGACTGTAATCCCACTCTGGTACGCGGTAAAGGTTGTCTTTGTCTTCTACGTATGTAACAGGGTCATAATAACTGTAGCGCCGTGAGCGATTTGCCAGTACGCGCCTTACATCATCGAAGCCACTATCTTTTAGCGAAAGAGGTGTAAGAATTTCCCGAACAACATAATCCTGAAAGCGCACCTGAACAGCCTCCTGAATAACTGCCGCCAGCAAATTGTATCCAGGGCTAGAATAGTGATATTTACTTCCAGGAGGTGCTTTTAATGGGTTGTCCTTGAACAGCGTCAGAACGTTCAAAATATTGGCGAAATGAGTACTGTATAGTTCAGGCGTTCTTTCCCTTTCCCAATGACGGACGCCAGCCAAATGGGCAGTTAATAAGCGAGGGGTAATCCTTGAGTTGGCACTTTCTGGAAAATCAGGGAGATATTGCTGGATGGGTGCGTCCAGGTCAATTCGACCATCTTCAAACAGCTTGAGCAAGGCAATTCCCGTAAATGCTTTTGTTACGCTTGCGATCCCGAACTGAGTTTTTGGTGTAACTGGCACCCGGTGCTCTAGGTCAGCAAAGCCGATACATTCAAAGAGTACGGTTTCGCCATTTAAGGTGAGAACGGCCGCTAATCCCACATTCTTTTGCCGATTTTGAATGTCCTGCAAAGTTTCACGGGCCGCGTTTGCCATGCTCAATTTTGTGCTTCTTGCTTGCGCTTTAGGCGGCGGGCGCGAGGGCCAACAACACGCTCATTTCCTTCGAGCAGACGTTTGATGTTGGGGCGCAGCGCCCAAGCCACAATGACGAAAGCCACCAGCCCGCCTACGATGTAAGCCAGCGACGCATCAAATGGAGGGATGCCAGCCACATACAAAACAAAAAAGGCAATGGCGATGAGCGCCCCCATTGTAAGCGAGGCGACGGAAGCCATACCGATGCCCAGCAACATTCCGGACATGACCACAATGGCAATGGGGAGCATGGGCCACCAGAGGGCGGTGCCCCAGCCCACATTGGGGCCAGTACCAGCGCCACCGCGCCAGCCCATAAACACAGACCAGTTATGCCCAATAACCGACATGACACCAGCCAGAGCCAATGCCCAGGGTAGTAAATCGGCGCTGAGTTGGTTAGCTAGCAGCCAGCGGCTAAGAATAATGCCTAGTGCGCCTTTACCCACGTCGCTAAAGGAAGTGGCCAAGCCTACGCCTAAACCAGCAGCGCGTAAAGAGTTGGTGCCTCCGGTACGGCCGCTTCCCACCGTGCGAATATCTACACCCTTCACCAAACGCACGTACAGGTAGCCAAAGGGAATTGCGCCACATAAGTAACCAATCAACGCTGCCACTAAAAAGTAAAAAACTGAAATCATCTGTTAGGTTCCTCTCCGATTTGTGCAGCCAACAGTAGCGTCAGCCAATGACAACCTATTAAACACAGAGTTTCACAGATCGTTACACGACCTTCATCTTCTCTTCTGTAACCCTTTGCCCTTCTATTTGAAAAATGCGGACGATAGGTGTTTTTCTGTTTGCCAAAGAGATAATCATAGTGAGGGCTTCGGGGTAGTAGGCTTGCTGAATGTCGGTGTTGGAGGGCGTTTCTGGCCCCTGCGGATGGGAATGATAGATAGCCAGCAACTGCCAACCTTCGGCTTCCAAGTTCAGCATGGCCTGGAGTTGTTGCTGGGGGTTCATTTGGTAGGCGATGGGGCTGTGCAGGCTGTTTTTGATGGGATAAACGGCCGTTACCCGCCCCACAGCATCTCCAGCCACCAAGCCACACCCTTCCTGCGGATAGCAATCTTGCAAATGGTTCAGGATTTGGTTGAGAAACGACCGTTCAATGATAAGCATATTTCGTAAGAAACAAAAGGGTCGCTCATGGCGACCCTTGCATTGGTATTGGGAAACGGCCGTTACTTCTGAATACCGCCGTCGGTGAGCGAGCGGACGTTGAGGAGCCGATCCACCTCTTCCGCTTCTAAGTAGCCTTTCTCGATGACCACTTCGCGCACGGTACGGTTGGTGGCCATGGCTTCCTTGGCTACTTCTGCACCCTTCAGGTAGCCAATCACCGGGTTGAGCGCGGTAACGAGAATTGCATTCTTGGCCAACCAGCCGGTTGCCTTCTCCTCGTTAGACTTCACGCCAACGACGCATTTTTCTGTAAACGCATTCACCGAATTGATGATCACATCCATGCTTTGGAATAGATTGTAGGCCATCACTGGCATCATCACGTTTAGCTCAAGCTGCCCTGCCTGGCCGCACAACATTACTGTGAGATCGTTGCCCATCACCTGGAACATCGCCATATTCAGCATCTCGGCCAGCACCGGATTCACCTTGCCGGGCATAATAGAGGAGCCAGGCTGCACCGCAGGTAGGCGAATCTCGTCTAACCCCGTGCTGGGGCCAGAGGAGAGCAAGCGGAAATCGTTGGCAATGCGCGTGAGATCTTGCGCCAGGGTGCGTAATGCACCACTAAAGTGGACTGCATCGGCCAAGCTTTGCATTGATTCAAACAAATTGTCCGATTCATGTAGCTCTAGCCCGGTGAGGCGGCCCAGCGTGGCTACCATGCGCCGATGGTATTCGGTGTGGGCGTTAAGGCCGGTGCCGGTAGCGGTGCCGCCAATACCCAAACGGCGCAGCCCCTCGGCAGCCTGAGCAATCTTTTCACGATTGCGTTCTACGGAGCGGGCGTAGGCGCCAAACTCTTGCCCCAGTCGCACTGGTACGGCGTCTTGAAGATGGGTACGGCCGCTTTTTACCACGTCATCAAATTCAGCCGCCTTGCCATTCAGGGCATCGGCCAGGTTTTTCAGGGTGGCCAGCAGCTCATCCAGCCGCCACAGGCAGCCCAGCCGGATGGCGGTGGGGATGGTGTCGTTGGTAGATTGGGCCATGTTGACATGGTCGTTGGGATGAACAGGCTTGGCGGTTACATCCAGCCCATACCCCAGGTGCTCATTGGCTCGGTTGGAGATTACTTCGTTGATGTTCATATTGTGGCTGGTACCAGCCCCGGCTTGTATGGGGTCTACAACGAACTGCTCGGCAAAACGGCCGTCAATCACCTCATCTGCCGCCATCATAATTGCTTGGGCCATCGCATCACCAGAGACAACCTTGCCATCTACCTCTTTGTCCTGAAAGAGACCCAGATCAGAATTTACTTCGGCAGCAGCACGCTTGATAGTGGTCATTGACCAGACGAATGCAGGGTATGGCTTTAGGCCAGTGATAGGAAAATTGTGAATAGCGCGCTGGGTTTGCGCGCCCCAGTACGCATTCGTAGGTACGTGTATTTCCCCTAATGAATCCTTTTCCACACGATAATCGCTCATTATTTCCTCTTTGCTAGTACTGAGATAAAGACAAAAAACCGAATTAGCCACGTTTGCAAATAAGCATTAGAGGTCTAATTCGGCTTTTTAAGAGAAAGACCCGTTGCTTGGGCAACAGGTCTCAAAAAAACTTTAATTAATCCAGGGCGTCGTAGCCTGGGCCTTCGGAGAAGAAGTCGTAGTTCGGCGGAATGTCTTCGGTGAGATCCAAAATTTCACCACCGGAAAGCTGCTGGGCATTGAGCAATTTAACGTCATGCCCATCAACTTCGCCTTCAAAGGCGGCACCGTCAGGCAGAAGCTCTTTGGTGTTGGCGATCCACACACCGGCGGGTGCTTCATAATCGAACGGTACTTCTTCTTCTGGGAAGATGGCTTCGTAGGGACATTCCGGTACGCAGGCACCGCAATCAATGCAGGTATCAGGGTCAATGTAGAGCCAGGGCCATTCCTCTTCGGGCTTCCCCAGAACCATACATTCTACCGGGCATACATCTACGCAAGCGGTGTCGCGCAGACATAAACGGGTCACAATATGGGTCATAAATCCTCTCCTTACTTGGTCAGAAAGTTAATTGTTTGGTAACCGGCCTTGGTTTAGGAAACTATCTCCGTTTGGTTAAACCGATTACGATTTGTGTTTGCTCAAACTGAATTTGAATCACTTTGGGCTGGGGTGGAGATAATTTCAGATTGTGTTATTGACGGTTGGGTCAATGGGTTCATTCTAGCCACACTAAACTGCTTTGTCAATTATTTTTGTGGTTGGTAAAAACGGCCGTTTCCCTGACAAAATTCTCCTAAAAACGGTGGGTTACTTTGCCTAAAATATGCTGCGTCTGCACAGGACCAAAGCTGCGGCTGTCTGTGCTGGCTAAACTGTCGGAATTATCGCCTTGTAAGAAGTAACGGCCGTCTTCGGTAACGGCCGTAATGCGCTTAATCATTTGGTTGCTGGGCTGGTACGGGTGCTGCGCCAGGACGATGTCGCCAATTTGGAGTTGAGTGTGGGGGCTGACGGCCGTATCTACTAAAACGGTGCTGTCATCGGGGAGGGTGGGGTGCATGGAACGGCCGTTCACCCGGCGGCGCTGCCAGCGCGGCAGCAGCAGCTTCAAGAAGGCAAACACAGAAGCGGTAGGCAAGGGAGTTGGCATGGATAGCAAAAACGCCGACCCATGCGGATCGGCGTTTGTTGTCGTTTGTTGAAAATGATTAGCTGGCGGTGTAATAAGTGACGTCGCGCCCTTTGGTGGCCCAGAAGATGTCGTGGATTTTTTCCACGGTCGCCATTAGCTCTTCGGCATGTTCCAGATTCACTTCAACCTTGCAAGCAGAGCAAAGTTTGGCAGCATTCCAAAAGGTTGTGTGTAGGTCAGGGTATTTTTCCAAATGGACAGGCTTGAAGTAGTCGGTCCACAACACTAGCAGTTCTTCTTTCGCTTTGTGCGCTTGTTCTTCCTTAATGGCAATGTAGCGAGACATCGTGTTTAGGTAAGCGGCCCAGGCAGCAGAATCGCCATCGCTTGGCGGGGAGAGAGCCAGAATTTTCTTGGTCATAGAAAGAACCGCTTCTGCTTTAATGCGGGCATCTGCTGGATCATACACCCCACAGGGGCCGTCGCAGTGGGCATTTGCGTCTTCCGCCGGGAACCAATCGTTAATCATTGCTTTCAAATTTTTCATCGTATTTGCTCCTTCCAAGTTGGTCAAAAAAATAGTCGGTTGAATTGATTATAGTTGTACCAATAATTGTGACACCTGTCCATTGGGTCAGGGAAAAAGCATCGGGAAGGCGACTTGCGTTGCCTGGGGTACTAATTTCACTCTTTGTTCATGAGAACGGCCGTTCGTTCCCCATGATCTCCTATATTAACCGATGTAAAAATCATATACAGTATTGGGCAAATGAGCGCTGCAATTGATGAAAGAGACAAAAAGAAAACACCTGGCCGGAAGGAGCGGCTCCTGAATCGGCGGCAAATCTACTCTGGTTTGCTTTCTTTTGCTGGTCTTGTCATTATCATATTGGGCTTGTTACGCTTCCCCCAATATGAAAACCCCTCCATTTTGCTGCTCTTGCTATTTTTTGCCATTGCTACCCAAAGCACCATGACTTACTTGGTTGGCGGTAACGTTAGCGTGTCTGTTAGTGGGGCCATTAGCTTTGCCGTCGTGGGATTATATGGCCCTGTGGCCGCAGGTATGGCAGCCGCTATTGCCGAAGTGGGCCTTTGGCTGCTGAGCTTGCGCCCCAAAGACCGCGATTGGAACCACGAGATTGAGCGGCTTGGGGTAAATGGCGGCATTCACGGCGTCTCAATTTTGTTGGGAGGGCTCGTTTTTGTTTGGGTGCGCGATATGCTAGGCACGGGTAGCTTTATTGCCGACGCGATTCCCTGGTTTGCGGGAGCTATCGTTGGCGATCAGGTCAACTTTTGGCTACTGTCCATCATCATCTACCTGGCTAATGGCGTAAGCCCCAAAGAAGTTTTCAGAGAAAACCGCTGGGCCATTCCCATGAACGTGCTGGTAATGAGCGTGGGCGGCGGGTTAATTATGCTGGCTGTGGCACAATTTGGGCTGCTGGGGCTGGCTATCTTTGTACTGCCCATCATCCTCTCAGCTTACTCCTTCCGCGTAACGGTGAACAATGCTAAAAAGCAGATGGTGGAGCTGGAAGAAATGGTGACGCTGCGTACCCAGGCATTGGCAAATGCCAACCATGAGCTGGAGGCATTGCACAAGGAAAAAGATTCCTTCCTGGCCGTGCTTACCCACGATATGCGGACGCCACTTACCAGCATTCGCGGCTACGGCAGCATCATGCGCGACCGGGAGCTAACCCGTGAGCAGCAAACCAAGATTGCCAAGGTTATTTTGAACAGCCAGGATACGCTGTTGGAAATTGTGAACAATATTCTGGAATTAGAAAAACTGCAATCTGGCGTGCCGATCTTGCTGGAATCATCTAACTTTGATGTGGCGCTGCTGGTGAAAAATACGGCCGAATCGCTAGAAACCCAAGCTCTAGAGAAAAAGATTACGCTCAATTACGATCAAGTTCCATCCCCCATCATGATCACGGCCGATATGAGCAAAATCCGGCGCGTTATCCTGAACCTAATTTCTAATGCGCTAAAGTACACGCCGGAGGATGGTTTGGTTTCGGTGCGGACGATGGTGAACGGCCGTTTTGCCATATTCGAAGTAGAAGACAACGGCTACGGCATCCCCGCCGACGAGCTGCCCCACATCTTTGACCGCTACAGCCGCGTCAAAGGCCACCGCCACCTGGCCATCGGCACCGGCCTCGGCCTAGCCATCGTCAAAAGCCTCATCGAAGCCCACGACGGCGAGATTAGCGTACAAAGCGAGGAAAACGTCGGCAGCACCTTCACCTTCAAACTCCCCCTCACTTGATACTGCACATAAGCCGCCCTAACGCCCGCTTCAGCCGCGCTTCGCGTCGGCTGCAAGCCATGTTGGGCGGCGACATGGAGAACCTGGAACTAGAAACCGTTCAACCTGCCAGCAAATAGGCATCTTTTAACCAGCTAAGTAGTTCTTGGTCAATTTGTTTGCCGCTATCCAGCCTAACCGTATGCTTGAATCGCCTTGCTGAAAGCTGTTGCTGTTTCTGTATCCGTGAACTATCAATTGGATAATCTGTCCGAAAATGCAGGAGAATGTAATTCTTACGAAGATAGACTCCGGCAAATCCTGATTTGTGATCTAAGTGGATCGACCCTTTTTTAGGTGCTTCATGAACATGACCAAACTCTCGTACAGAGCCAAGTAATCGCTCGTAAATTACTCTGACTCTTTCATCTTTTCCCTCAAAGTGATCGTTGATTGAGATTTGTATTGCCATTATGTTTTTCACTATTTCCTAAACCATGCACCAATCGGGAATTACACTCCCCACAAACCAATTAGATAGCCTAAAATTGCGCCGCCAATGACACTAATTGACAAAATCGGGACATAATTTCGGGCAATAATTGCACTTGGTAGGCTGACTAAAACGCTCACAATTATTCCCTGCAACCATGGTGCGAAGGGGAAAATGCTTGCTCCAATCAGAACACCTATGGCAAATCGATCAAAAAATGCTCCTGTCATGGCAATTCGCTTATCGTTAGCTGTAGGAAATGAAATAGGGATCATGAGCAGCACATCTATAACACCGAAAAGTAATCCCAACAATATACCTAGCGCGATGCGGTTCATATTTTTCTCCTATTGGTCGTCTGCCCGTTCAGTTGCATAAGCCGCAAAATCTGTGTGCAGTTTTGTCGGCTTTATGCGGTGTTGGGACGGCGATTGTTGATTTAGCCACACCTAAAAATGTATTAAGCCGTCCCAACATATATTAGTCTGCACACGTGCATGATAAACCTGCGAATTTATTGTTATACGGCGCGTTTTGCAGTATAAACCTGTAATTTTCAACAAATAGCTGCACATCTTGCGGCATAAGCTTGATTTCTTAGGTTTGTGCAGCACCGCTGTATGATAACACCCGAAAAGTATAAAAGAGACAACAGGATTTTACAATGAAACCTCTAAAATCCCCTTGGGGCGGCATAGATAGTGGGATTTTTTTGGCGTAGAGATACGCTGGCTAGCAACGGCTGTCCAAAACCAGCACACAAAACATACTCAAGAAGGTAAGAGCAGTTGCCTTGCCTCGTAATGGGTTGCCGGGTTGGCCAGAATGGTTTGGGTGAGCCTATCTACTTTTGCCTGTTCGCCCAAGAAACGCCAGTAAAGTACCCAATGCGCCGCCAACCACAGCCAAGTTGCCCCCAGTTTGCTTTCATCAACCAATAATTCTGCGGCTTTGAGGTGGGTCGCCGCACGGTCTGGCGCTGACTCTTTAAGGGCAATCCTGGCTAGCAAGGCCAAGGCTCGCGCTTGGCCGCGCACGCTTTGCTGTGCTTGCCACTGTGCCAGCCCCCTCTCCAGATTCGTTTGTGCAGATTCAAGATCACCTTCAGCCAAAAACAGATGACCCAAATTTGTATAGCTTGAAGCTAGGCCAAATTTGTAATCAATGGACGTATTGAGGGCCAGCGCACTTTGTATGAGCTGGTGGGCTTCTTCAAATGCACCTTCAGCAATGGCAATTCTGGACAATAAGTTGAGCGTACCCGCCTCGCCACGCCGATCTGCCGAGGCACGGGAGAGGGCAAGGTCTTTGGCATAATATGCTTTGGCTTCTTCAAGCTGGCCCAAGGCAAACTTGGCGCGGGCTAAATTGGCGTAGAGGTAAGGTAAACTGTGGATTCTATTTGCTTGAAGCTCAAACTGTATGCCGTCGAGCGCATAACGTTCGGCCGCTTGGTAGTCACCCGTGACCACAGAAAGCTGCGCCAAATTATTGAGAATCGTTCCGTTGTGGGCTTTGCCCATCTGCAACGCTTCTAAATGGTAGGCCTTGGCTTGAGTAAACCGCTGTTGGGCCAAGGCAATAAGCCCCAGGATATTAAGCGTTGAAGCGGCCCAGTTGTCTTTCCCCTGCTCTTGATAAATCGCCAACGATTTTTGCAGATGTTGTTCCGCTTCATCTTGTTCGGCGCTGAGGTAGTAGCTCCAGCCAAGCCATTTTTCGCCAAGAGCGATGGCTTGAGCATCTTCAAATTGGTAAGCAAGCTTTAACCCGTCGTGTAGATACTGCTTGCCAGCGGCAACGTGGCCTTGCGGCAGGGTTAACATGCCTAAGATGATTAGCAGTTGCCCCATGAGCAAGCTTTTCTTGGGCTGTTTGCTGGCGCGAACGGCCGTAACTGTCTCCTCTAAAATCACACTGCCTTCTTGATACCAGCGCACCTCATAATAAAAGTGCCCGAAGGAAATGATGGCCGTTTGCAGGGCGGCAAAATCTTGATGGGCAACGGCCGTTTGCCATGCGACCCGAATATTATCAATCTCGTCCTGTACTTGTTGATTGGTGATGCCTTGTGTGGTGTCTACCAAGTGACGCGCATAATTCGCCAAATGTTGCAGATAAAATTGCGTGTGGGCTTGAACGGTTTGACGTTGTTCGGCTGCTTCCGCTGCCAATTTTTCAGCCGCATATTGCCGCAAAAATTCGTGCAGTCGGTAACGGCCGTTTTCTCGTTCAACTTCTAGTAGCGACTTATTAACCAAACTAAACAGCGTTGCCAGCGAAGCCGCTGCCACCTGCTGCGCCGCCTCCCGCTGAAAACCGCCCCGAAACACAGACAATCGCTGCAAAACGCGCTGTTCTTGCGCGGTAAGCCGCTGCCAAGCGTGCCGCAGCACTGCCCGAATACTGCCATGCCGATCAGGCACATTGCGGGATTGCGTCGTTAGAAAATCCAGACTTGCCTCAATTTCAGCCACGATTTCGCTACAGGCGAGCATATTTACCCAACTGGCCGCCAACTCTATCCCCAGCGGCCAACCTTCCACCAGTTGGCAAATGCGCTCAATTTCCTTTAACTCCGCTTCGCTAGGATCAAACGAGGCCAAACTTTGCTGTGCCCGTTGCTTGAAAAGCGCCACAGCCTCAGCCCCATCCTCGGCCAAGACAGACAAACCGGACAGTGGGAATACCCATTCTTCTTGCAAATTGAGGCGTTCACGAGAGGTGATGAGCAATTTTATTTGTGGTGCCTCTCGCAACAAGTCGCCTAACCAATGACCCTCGTTGCTGATTAGCTGCTCAAAATTATCCAGAATCAGCAGCATCTGTTTTTGCTGTAGGTGGTTGATGATCTGTTGCTTTGCTGGGAGTTGTCCTGAAAAACGAACGTCCAGTTGGGTGGCCATAGATTCGGCCAGGAACGTGGGATTATCAACAGCGGCCAACGGGATGAAGGCCACGCCATCTGCAAAGGTATCTGTTTCTCTACCAGCCGCTAATGAAAGCCGCGTTTTGCCGATTCCACCGGGCCCAACCAAAGTTAACAGTCGGCAACCAGCTTCCTCTTCTAACAATTGCCTGATTTTTGCCAATTCTGTTGCTCGACCAATGAGCGGGGTAGCCGGTGTGGGCAATGGTTTGACCGCTTGGCGTGGGAGTGATGAGGACAGTACGGCCGTTTCTTGCGAGCCTATTTCCTGAGCCCTGATGGCCTCGACTAATTTCTCAGTAGCTGCTTCTGGCTGTACGCCTAACTCTTTGTCTAGCAACGAAACACAGGTTTGGTATTGGCGCAGAGCGGCCGCTTGCTGCCCTGCCTGCGCGTAAAGCGTCATCAATTTGCGGTGAGCGGGTTCGTGCAGCGTGTCGAGCGCCAGCCAGCGCTGTGCATAATGAATGGCCGAGTCAAACACCGCTTGCTTCTCCTGCCAATGAACCAGAGCGATTAAGCCATTGCCCAATAATTGACGCAGTTGGGCAGCTTGCCAACTGTGCCACTCTTCAAAAGCCAGGCAGTTGGGTAGCGAAAACCCAGCCAAAAAATCACCCGTGTAAAGGTTAACGGCCGTTGTCATTTGTTCAGCCTGTTGGGTGGTGGAAATTTTGGAAACGGCCGTTTCCCCAGATGCACCAAGCGCTGTTTGGAATGCCAGCGCGTCTACCCAAAGCGCGGCGTTAGGGTCAATGCTCACCTGGTTTGCATCAGCCAGCAGGATGGGCGTTTGCAACTTCTTTTTAAGCAACGACAGCTCCCGCCGCAAATTATTACGCGCACTATCGGGTGAAAATTCCGGCCACAGCAGGCCAAGCAAGGTTTCTCGGCTTTGCGGCCGTTGGGTCATGGCGAGGTACGCAAACAGGGCTAGCCCTTTGCGGCGTCGGAAAGGAATGGGCTCGTTTTTGTGGGCAATGCGCGGTACACCAAACAGAAATAGTTCGAGCGGCATGGCGCATTTTACATGAGTTTAGGGGGAATGAAAAAGGGCGAAATTCAGCTTGCTAAACATTTAACAGGGCGAAGGAATGTTTAAGGAATGGGAAGGGAACGGCCGTTTTGTAACGTGTCCATCAACTTAATCAAAACGAGGTGTGATGCACAAAATAGCAAAACACACCCAAAATTCCCAGCTAGGGAAAAAAGGATGGTAAATCATGAACTTAAACAAAAACCGCTCTGTAAAACTTGGTGTGCTTGGCCTGTTGGTCGCTGTTATGGCCACTGTGGCTTTGCTGGCATTTGGGCAAGAGGTCTTCGCACGCCAACCGGCAATGCTTGAATTTGATGTTGCGGAAGATATGAACCGCTTCATCTTTGACCAGGATGTTGTGTACGAAGATGGTTATCCGGCAGACGGCAGCAGCTTCATCACGCGGGGCTATATTTACCCGGCAGGTACCTTGACCGACAGCAACGGCGTTAATCCAGATGGCTCTCCCGAGTTTCCCGAAAAAGTAATTGGCGAATGGATTTGCCAGGGATACATGATCAATGACGCAGGCCATGCAACCGAAGGTGTGTGGGTTTTCTCAACGCAATTCTTCCAGTTTGGCAACGAAAATGGGGCTGAAACCCTGGTAACCACTGGGTACGAATTGGCCGACATTGGCGAAGCTATCTCCCGCGCCATCACGGGTGGCACGGGCGAATACAACGATGCACGTGGCGAAAGTGAACAAACGCTGCTTGGCTTGAATGCCTCTGAAGGCGTGAACCTGCGCGTCAAGATTATGCCGAACAGGTAAAAATTACAGGCAGCAAGTTGCAGGTTGGGAATCATTCACGGCCTGCAACTTGCAATCTCAAGGAAAATATCATGACTATTTTAATTAGACATTTACAAGAAGAAGATGCAACGGCCGTTCATGAAATGTGTAGCAAGCAATCCGTAATCAATGGCACGATGCGCCTTCCCTATCAATCGTTTGCCTACACAAAACAGCGTGTTGCGCCCGTGAATGGTGTCGTTCGGCTTGTCGCCGTAGCAGATGACAGAGTCGTCGGGTATGCAGAACTCATTACTTATCCAAATGTGCCGCGCCACCGCCATTGCGGTGAGGTGAACATGATTATGGTGCATGAAGATTGGCAAAATCATGGCATTGGTCGTCAATTGATGGCGGCGCTGCTCGACTTAGCCGACCAATGGCTTCAGCTAACGCGCTTGAGCCTAATTGTATGGACGGACAATGACCGCGCGATTCATCTTTACAAGCAAATGGGCTTTCAAATTGAAGGCACCATGCCTGAATACGCCTTCCGCGCCGGTCGCTACATTGATGCGTTCCAGATGGGGCGTTTGTCACCCAGCCGTGCTGGCGTTCTGCATCACCGCGAACACAAAAACCAGCTTGAAGTTGTTTGGTGAAGGAGAAAAATCTAATGACAGTTTATTTGGAACAAGAACGTAAAAAAGTAAGCGAAACGGCCGTAATCAGTTTTGCACATGCACTAAAAGGTCGTTTAATTCGCCGAGGTTATTCAGAGTATGATGAAGCCCGCGCCGTATGGAACGGTATGATTGACCGCTATCCGTTAATGATTGCCCACTGTGCGTCGGTGGATGACGTGGTAACGGCCGTTAACTTTGCCCGCGAGCAAAAACTGCCTGTAGCCGTGCGCGGTGGTGGGCATAACGTTGCCGGGCATGCTACCTGCGACGACGGTCTCGTCATTGATCTGTCTGGCCTTAAGCAGATTGAGGTTGATGTGGATCAGCGCACAGCTCGTGCGGGTGGTGGCGTTACCTGGGGTGAGCTGGATGCCGCTACACAGCCATTTGGCTTGGCGACACCCGGCGGCGTATTTTCTGACACGGGCATTGCTGGCCTAACGTTGGGCGGTGGCTATGGTTGGCTGCGGAATATGTATGGCCTAAGCTGTGACAATCTATTGGCCGCAGAAGTTGTAACCGCAGACGGCCGTATTGTTCACGCCAGCGAGACGGAAAATCGAGAGCTGCTTTGGGGGTTGCGCGGTGGCGGTGGTAACTTTGGCATCGTTACCTCATTCACCTTCCAATTGCACCCCGTTGGGCCAGAGGTAATGTTTGTCTTTGCCCTGCACGATGGCAGTGGCGACAAGATGAAGCATGGTCTTGAATATTACCGTGAGTACACGGCATTCGCCCCCAACGAAGTGAGTACCCTGTTGGCTTTGGGCAAAGTGCCACCAGAAGAACATCTCTTTCCTAAAGCGATTCACGGCAAACCGTTTGTGCTGATGGGTGGCTTGTATGTTGGGTCGGTAGCAGATGGCAAAAAAGCGTTGCAGCCGCTGCTCGATTTTGGTGAACCGCTCATAGATTTTAGTGGCCCCACAACCTATATTGAAGCACAGCAGGCCTTCGACGAAGATTATCCCGACGGGATGCGCTATTATTGGAAGTCGCTCAACTTGTCTCATTTGGATGAGGCTGGCATTGAGACGATTGTGCGCCATGCTCAGCAACAGGTCTCTCCGTTGAGCACGGTGGATGTATGGCACATCGGCGGGGCGATCAGAGAATTTGGTGCAGAAGATGGTGCGTTTAACGGCCGTCAATCGGCCTTTTTGCTCGGTGTGGAGGGCAATTGGGAAGATGCGGCTGACGACGCAGCCAACATTGCCTGGGTGCAAGACATCATTGATGCCATGGCACCATTTTCAGATGGTAGCCGCTACCTCAACTTTGCCGGGTTTCAGGAAGAAGGGGATGCAATGATGCGGGATGCGTATGGGTCTCAATATGCACGACTGGTAGCCCTCAAAAAGCAGTATGACCCTACCAACTTCTTCAGCCTGAACCAGAACATCAAACCAGAATAGTTACACAAGAAAACAGTGCCTCGTAATTGGGGCACTGTTTTTGTGAATTGTTTGTGTACTGGGTACGGCCGTTATGCCATATTCCAGTTAGAAGCCAATGGCTACGGCATCCCCGCCGACGAGCTGCCCCACCTCTTCGACCGCTACAGCCACGTAAAAGGCCACCGTCACCTAGCCATTGGCACCGGCCTCGGTCTGGCCATCGTCAAAAGCCTCATCGAAGCCCACGACGGCGAAATCAGCGTGGAAAGCGAAGAAAACGTCGGCAGCACCTTCACCTTCAAGCTCCCCCTTACCTAATTTGGCACATAAGCCGCCCTAACGCCTAAATCAGCGGCCAACCGGAACGGAGGTTGGTCCGTCTGCATTTTTGTTTTGCATTTTTTAATGAAAATATTCTCATAAAAACATAAACCGAATTAATTTTGGCCTGCAGCATTTTCGATGTCAATTATGAATCGAACTGGGGATTGTGCGAAATCGATTTTTGCCTTCTGCCGGCTGCTGCGCACTTCAATCAAGACACCTGCGAGAGATGCAACAGCGCCAATAGCACTAGATATTGGAACCGTTGCTCCAGCTACTGCGGCCAAAACACCTGCTGTAGCACCTGTTAAAAATTTATCAGACGCAACCGCCTGAATTGCTGTCTTAACAAGTCCCGCTCCATGTTTTTCGACTGCCGCTTTGTAATCTTCCACCATTACTCCCAGCTTGTCTTCAATATACGATTTGGGCATTCCATCGAAATTTTCAAACATAAAGGTTCGCAAGCGTCGAAGTCTAAGTGCAGATTCCTCATCAGTTCGGATGTTCAAAATTTGGTTCCACTCAAGGCTTTCTGCGTCAATCAAATCGAGATTAGCAAGAACAATACATGGGTCAGATCCTTCAAGATTTGGAGTATTGTCGTTATCGATTTTTAGAGTCAGTTGCTCTACGTTAGAGCAAGTTAAATTGAATCCATTCTCCATGTGTAATATCCATTGTCTAAGTGCTCTTTCGTAAGCATCGACATCGGGCCAGACATGCAACATTAAGGCTGAGAAATTTGGACTAACTGCTTTGGACAACTTTTCTAGTTCAATAAACGCTGGTTTAGCCTTTTCAAAATCGTCTCCACTCGCAGCCATGTCACGTATAAGCAGAATAATCTGGTATATATACCATTGGAATACACTAATAACAGGTGGAATTTTAGTACCCTTGAGTTCTTTAGGCGCAAATTCAGGAAGTAGATGGTGTAGATATTCAGCTGAGGGAAGAGAGTCCTGATAAATCTTGGGTGCAAGAGGAAATACGTATTTATACAGAAGTGCCGCTGTTTTAACAGAAATGTTTTTGTGAGTCACAGCGATGTCTTTAGAGTGATACTTCATTTGTAGCCTCCCAACAATCTATTTAGTTAGTCTCTGTGTAACAAACTCGATCGCATAACGCCCGCTTCACCTGCCGCTAGGTCAGGTGCAAGCCCTGTTAGGCGGTGCTGGAAACGTTATCAAATAAAAGTAAGCTTGCCATTTGCAAGTTTTAATGTTGTTTAATCCTTTAACAAACTTTGAACAACAACGCTACGATTTCTAAATCCTGTGATAGTCGTTAATAATGGTTTTAGTAAGGCTATAGAAGAAGTTCCCCACATTATAGATTTAAGATAATCAAAAAGTGTTCCAAATGGTTTATCAATATATAAGACTGTCAATCCTGCGAGAATTGATATTATCGCTAATACAATTACAATTATTGTGTCTGTTGCTTCCACTTCCCTAAGAATTGCTGTCTCCATTTCTTCATAATTTGCTTCCTCTATTTTTTCAATAGGTTTTTGATCAACAGATTCAAATAATATCCTAATATCTCTTGTCATAACCCAATTTTTTAAGAAGGGATATCCGAGGTCAATATCCTTTACTTGAGGGAATAATTCAAGGCGATCCTTGAAATTTATTTCCGGAGGCATTTGAAAATTTGGCGAAGGCACACTAGGATTTGATATGCTTTCCAAGTCCCGCAACTTAGAAAATGTAGTCCACCATTTATTTATCATTGTCTTGAGATTAACTTCCTCATCAATTAAATCTGTTTCCCAAAGCAAGTCTAAAATTTGGTTAATTTCGATTTCAATCTTATCTAATTCAGTAGTAAATTTACCTTGATTATTATCTCTTATTTCTTTTAATTTTTTATAGGCTTCATCCAGCTTTTCGCATAAACTTAGCCATTCTGAAAACAAATCTCTTGCTCTCGCAATTTGATAATAATTTGGAAATTCCTTTTTCCTTTGATCAAAAAAGGTTAATGTTTTTTCACCAAAAACTTTAATATCAATTTTTCTTGCTTCAATCAGCCTCTTCGAATCTATGGCAAATTGAGGATGTTTATTTTTATATTTTGTTCTCATCCATTGAGGCACTTTATTCAAATCATTATCCATAGACTCCAAATAAGCCTTAATATCTTTAACATTATCTAAGAATTTTTGCCAATTTTTATTAAGAAAAATTAGTTTTTTAAATTTGCTTTTTAATGATTTGAATAATTCACTTTTCGTATTGATCTTATTCCAGCGATCATTCCTCAATTCATCTAAGCTGCTATTTAATGAAGTTGTATATATTGTGAGATCGTCTGCATAGCTAAATTCCGTTGAATCACCTTTTTTTGCGTCAAGATCCTTAAAGATTCGACTTGACTCTGAAGTTAGTAAGCGTTTTTCTCGGTGGCTATCAATATATATTTGAAATCCAACAGCGAGTATTATTCCAAACAATATTACGAGAGTTGGAAGCCAAACACTATCCTTCCTTATTAAAGTAACCGTCACTTCGCCCTTTTTGTCATCTAAAGGAAGAATATCTATTTTTCCTGAATATGTGCCAACATTCGTTGGCTCTTCAAAATTCAATAGAAGGGTATCGGCATTATTAGGATTATTAGATACCGAGATATCAACCGATCCTCCCCAATCAGTTGAGAGTGTTCCTATTGAGCCATCAGGAATGTTAAAGGGAGTTTCAGATGTCTTAACTGGCAATTGATTGGTGAGATTCCTAATAAGCCAAGTATTATCCTGTATCATCTCATAATCCTGTATCATCTCATAACTTGGCCAAAGCCTATAACTCCTGATTGTCCAAGTTGACACAAGAGGTTCTGGGTTGGAAAGCTTGTGATCTCTAACATTTATAGTTATCAAGTGATGAAGAACACCCCCCTCTTCTACGCCGACACTCAGATATCCTTTATACGTACCTGATCTTAATTGGGTGACATCAAAATCCTCAACGATGGTTAATTCAATGATTGATATTCCAGAAGCGGAGATTGTCAATTCGCTTTCAAATGCAAAAATCTCATCATTTGGAAGTTCATTATCAGAATTATTAAAAATCTGAAGTTCTTCTAAATTGATTGTTAACTTTTGCTCCTCAGATGTGTTGTTTAAGAGCTTTAAAATTAAAGGCTCGGGGGCTTCATCTTTTGGAATTTGCCAAGAAGTAGGGGCATCTGAAACTAAACTGATTTCAGTTTCCTCTGCATTGATTATAGGAGCAAGAATCAATAGAAATACAAAACATAATAACAGCGACTTTCGAATAATATACATTTTCCCTCCAAAATTTTGTTAGAAAATCTTTCTTGATAAAACCTAGAAACCTTTATTTTCAAAATTTGAATAGCCAGATAATTGGTGATTTAAACGAATTAGATAGTATGAAAAGTAAAACTGATCCAATTATGTCCGCCGTTCAGTCGCTTAAGCTGCGCGCTCGTTTCCTTTGGCGCGTCAGCTTTAAGCCTTTGTTAGGGTGGCCGTTTTGGATTTAGAATATTCACCATAGTTTTTTCATCGTATAAGGCTACCGTTTGGTTGGTTCTAACGTTGGCTTTACCTAACCTGCCGACAGGTCAGTCGCAAGCCCCGTTAGGCGAGGTTTTTATAGATCAGAATGAAAATAAATCAGGGAACTGATCTCAACTCAACACAAGGATCTTAGGCGATAGATGTGATGTTAGTGGATGCCGTGAGCGGCCGTTTCTTTTAGCACGTCAGCTTTAAGTTGTTGTTAGGACGGCCGTTTTGGTCTGTGTAGCAGGGTTGATTCACGAAAATGTTGTTTATGATGGCAAACTTTGCACGAACTATCTTAGTTGCTTGCGTGTGCAAAATCGGTATCCGCAAGCCGTATAACTTTACAAATTCGCTTCTGTGCCCAGGTTGTGCGCGATGGCGTTGGCCAGGGCGATGCGGCCGGAGATGGCGTCTTGGGCGGCGTTGCCGACCGATTTGAAGAAGGTAATTTGCTGTGGGTCGGTGCGGCCTGGCTTGAGGCCAGCGACAATTTCGCCTAGCTCGGCGTGGATGTGATCTTGGGTAATGAGGCCAGCTTGTAGCGGCTGGATGAGGTCGCCCGCTTCTTCCCAGGCGGCTTCGCGCTCATCTACCACGACGAGGGCGCGTTGGACGGTTTCGGCATCCACTTCTTGCATGGCGGGGGTGTAGGAGCCGACGCCGTTGATGTGGGTACCGGTAGCCACATCTTTGCCGTTGAAAACGGGCTGGTTGCTGGTGGTGGCGGTGCAAATGATCTCTGCGTTGCGCACGGCCGTTTCCGCATTACTCATGATCCGAATCGTGTCAGGAACAGGGCCGACGCCCCGCATCTCCCTTGCAAAGGTAACCGCATTTTCATGCGTGGGGCTGTACACGCGCACTTCCTCAATGTTTCGCACGGTGCAGACTGCCTCTAGCTGGGTGCGCGCCTGCACCCCGCTGCCTAAAATCGCCACGACGCTGGCATTGGGTCGCGCCAGCAAATCTGTCGCCGCACCAGACCCCGCGCCCGTGCGAATGGCGGTGAGGGTGCCGCCTTCCATCAGCGCCAGTGGACGTCCTGTTTCTGCATCCAGCACCAGAACGGCCGCATAAATTGTCGGTTCGCCCCGCGCATTGTTCTTGGGAAAAATAGAAACTACTTTTACTGCCAAATCATTGCTTTGGGCTAAAAATGCGGGCATCACCAGCGTGGTGCCGTCTTGCGAGGCCACATCCACCCGACCGCGTAGCGGCACGACGGCTTGCCCGGTAGAAAGCTGGGCAAAGGCTTGCTTCATCCCCTCAATTGCTTCGGCCATTGGCAGGGCACGGCGAACGTCCTGTGCGGAAAGAATACGCATTTTCATGGGGGTCTCCTTTTTGAATGGGCGAGGCAGTTGGACGTAAGGTTGTTTCCCAACTGCCTCGCCCCTACCCGTCAAATTGCCAAATGAGAGGCGGCGGCCAAAAGGCGTCGGTGCGTACGGCCGTATCCAACTCATACACACCGTACGTTGAGGCGGCACAATCTCCGGTGGGGGTGCAGCGTAAGTTGCCCGTAAGCCCGGCCAGTTCCAGCGTGGTCAAATGCTGGCGCAACGCCTCCCGACCAATAATGAGTGAGCCGTTCTGCCCGGCAATAGCCACCTCTTCAATAGCGGTTAAAAGGAGCTGCGTTGCATCGTAAGCGTACGCTGGAGCCGCATTAGTGGGCAGCGTTTCGTACCGATTCACCCAGGCCGCCTCAAAATTGTCGTAGGCCGACCCTGACAGTGACGGGCCAGTCACATAAATTGTGGTAGAGAAATCCCCAAGCTGTCCGGCAAATTGCGTGGTTCGCAAGCTGTCGCTACCCAGCAGAACTGAGCGATTCAAGCTATTGTTGTTTGCTAGCTGATTGACAATGAGGGTTCCTTCTGGCTCAAAAAGGGCCAGGTAAATCAGTTCCGGGGAGCTATCGGCCGCTTCGGTAAGCAAGTTGGCCACATCAGGTTGGCCAAGCGTTAGCGTTCCCCGGTAGATCACGTTACCGCCTAGCTGCGTGAAGGTTTCAGCGAATTGCTGTGCCAGGAGGCTGTTAAATTCGGAACTGTCAAAGAAAACGGCCGTTTCCCGCACCCCCAGTTCTTCATAAGCAAAATGGGCAGCCACGGTTGCCTGGTGCAGATGGCTGGGGATGGTGCGGAAGAAGGCTAGATTGGGTGCATTTGCCGTCAGGCTGGGGGCGGTGCTGGCAGGGGAGATGAGCAGCCAATCGTTACGACGCACAGTGGGCAAAACGGCCGTCGCCACATCAGAGCAAGCCGGGCCAATAATCCCCACTAGATCCGATTCTTCATCAAGCGTTTGGACTGCTTCTAGACCCACGTCTGGGTCGCAACCAGAATCCAGCAAGAGCAGTTCGATGTTGTGGTCTAGCAGTTCCCCACCCCGGTTAGAAAGTGCCAAATTGATGCCGCGTGTTAGTTCTTGCCCCCAAACGGCCGTTTCGCCAGAGGTGGGCAGCAGGGTGACAAGCTGAATGGGGCTGCCCGGGCGCACCACTGCACAGCCCAACGCATCCTCACACTGAATCGGATCGGTTTGGCAACCAATTACCAACCATAGCAACCCCAAACATAAAAATAGCCAACGACGTCTTACATCCATAAAAACTAAAAGCCACAGAGATCACAAAGAAAATAGAGGCAAGGAGCGTTCTCAAAAATCTCTGTGTACTCTGTGGCCAAAAAAATTTAACGCTTACTCAATCCCCAAATACGCTTTTTGCACGGTGGGGTCTTTTTGCAGCACATTAGCCTTATCGGTAAGAACAATCTCGCCCGTTTGCAGCACATAGCCACGGTTGGCAATTTGTAGCGCCATATGTGCATTTTGCTCTACCAGCAAAATGGTCATGCCGTCTTCGTTGATCCGCTCAATCGCCTCAAAAATGACATCTACCAATACTGGGGCTAGCCCCATGGATGGCTCATCCATGAGCAGCAAACGCGGTTTGGACATCAGTGCCCGCGTTACGGCTAGCATCTGTTGCTCGCCACCAGACATAGTGCCAGCCAATTGGGTGCGCCGTTCCCCCAAGCGAGGGAACATCTCATACGATTTTTCAATGTCGCCCTTGATATTTTCCTTGTCGTTGCGATGAAAAGCGCCCATCTCCAGGTTTTCTTCTACGGTGAGTTTGGCAAACACGCCGCGCCCTTCTGGTACCATGGCAATGCCCCTGGAAACCCAGGCGTGGGCAGGCTGCGTGGACACATCTTCGCCGTCAAAGATGACATTGCCGCCGCGTGGGGTCATTAACCCGCTGATGGTGCGAAGCGTGGTGGTTTTGCCTGCGCCATTCCCGCCGATGAGGGTGACAATTTCCCCATCTTCTACGTTGAGACTGACGCCTTTGAGGGCGTGGATGTTTCCATAGTAGGCATGGACATCGTTAACTTCAAGTAGTGGCATAAGGTTTCTCTCTAACTATGCTTGTGGTTCTGTGGCGGTTAAGGCGGCCGTAGCCCCTTTGCCCAAATAGGCTTCAATAACTACCGGATTGCTTTGGATTTCATGGGGCAGACCTTCGGCAATTTTACGGCCGTAATCCAGCACCGTCACTTTTTCTGATATCCCCATGACCACCTTCATGTCGTGCTCAATCATCAAGACGGTAATCTCTAGCTCGTCTCGCAGCCGCCTGATGAAATCTGTGGTTTCGGCCGTTTCGCGGGGATTCATCCCGGCGGTGGGTTCGTCTAGCAGCAGCAGTTTGGGGCGCGCGCCCAAAGCGCGGGCAATTTCCAATCGCCGTTGGTCGCCATATGGCAAATTTTTTGCTAGCGAATCCCCCATGCCCTTCAAACCGACAAATTCCAGCAGTTCCTGGGCGCGACGCACCGTATTTTCTTCTTCGCGGCGCACGCTGGGCAAGCCCAGCAGCGCACCAATCCAGGTGGATTTCAGGTGCGGTTCTTGGCCTACCATAATGTTTTCCAGTACGGTCATATTGTTAAACAGGCGAATATTCTGGAAAGTCCGGGAAATGCCCATTTGGGTGATTTCGTGCGATTCTAGCCCCACAACCGATTGCCCGTTGAATGCAAGCGTACCTTCATCAATTTGGTAAAAACCGGTGAGGCAGTTGAAAAAGGTCGTTTTCCCTGCGCCGTTGGGGCCAATGATGCTAGCAATCATGCCTTTAGGCAGGACAAAATCAAAATGGTCGGTGGCTACAAGCCCGCCAAATCGCTTTACTACTTGGTTTGCTACAAGGATGTTGTCACTCATGATTTTCACCTACGATTTAGCGGTGACGGGAACGGCCGTTTCGTCATCCCCGTTCCCCTGAATTTCACGCCGATGTACTTCTGAGGGCCATAACCCTTCCGGCCGTACCAACATCATCACAATGAGGGCAATGCCATACAGCAGCAAGCGGAACTCGGCAAATTCGCTCAGTAACTGCGGAATGCCCACCAGGGCAAATGCCCCCACAATCACGCCAGGGATACTGCCCAAGCCACCCACAATAATCAAACTCAACACGTTCACCGAGATGAGCAGCTCAAAGCTGGTAGGGAAAATGGAACCAAGTTTGGCGGCAAAGATAGCCCCAGCCAATCCGCCAGAGGCGGCACTCAGCGTAAAGGCCAGCACTTTCGCATTGGTCGTGTTAATGCCCATTGCTGCGGCCACATCCTCATCTTCTCGGATGGCCATCCAGCGCCGTCCCGTCCGCGAGTTGTTCAACCGCCGCGACACGAACAGCATGAGCAGTGAGGCCAGAATGAACAGGTAATATAGCTGTGGCGGATTCCCAAAGATAATTTCGCCTTCGCCATTGGTTGCCAAGATGCCTAGCTCAAACCGCCCTAAAAAGTTGTTGATCGGGTCTAGTACCACCCCCATTGCTTGCGCTAAAAAGCCGCTAATTTTGGCAGCGGGAATTTGCAAAATGCCCTGTGCGCCTCCAATAAATGGCTTGAGCGCGTCTGACCGAGCCAGTACACGAATGATTTCGCCAAAGCCCAGGGTGGCAATGGCCAGATAATCGCCGCGCATTTTTAATACGGGCAGAGCCAGCACAAAGCCGGTAAACATGGCGGCCACCACGCAGATGGGCACCGCCAGCCAAAATGTCCACGGTTCGGCCACGCCAAAATCGCTGTTGGAGGTGAGTAATGCCATGATGTAGGCGCCCACGGCAAAGTTGGTGACATAGCCTAAGTCTAGCAGACCGGCCAGCCCAATGGCGATGTTCAAGCCCAAGCCCATCAAAACAAAACGGCCGACTTCGTTGAAGATTTCACTCAGGTAGACTCCTAGCAAAGAGGGCAAAATCAACAAAAAGATTATAAGCAGCGAGATGCTAATGCGGCGGCTGTTTTTTTGTTGATTGGGGGTAAAGTTTTGGCGCATGGTTTGGTAGCGAGTTTGCCCACTTTGCTGCCACCAAAAGAAAACGGCCGTTAGCACCACAAACAGCACCACAAACGGTACCCACTTCAACCCTGTGCTGCCAAATAAGCTCCGAAGCGCGTCATTGCTCAAGCGCGGGCGCAAAACACCAATCAAAATGTCAGACATAATGCCACAGCCAACGCTCCACGCCAGACCCATGAAAAGCGGCCGTCTAAATCGGTTGGGTAATAACGCCAGACCAACCCCCACAAGCCCCAGCCCACCAAAAACCAGCATCAACAGCAAACCACCGACCACCACGTTTTCATTATTTAAAGTAAAAATCGCAATCAAATCAGGTTTCACATTGATGAATGAATCTCTGATGGTTTCCCAAATCAGCGTAATTAGCAAAAGGACAAAAATGGGAACCCCGGTCAAAATGCCAGCCACACCACCATGTAGTAGCCTGCTGCCAAAAGCGTCTGCTTCCAGCCGGGATATTACTAAAAAGCCAGCAATCAAGGGCATGCCAAACAACAGCAATTGACCCAGGGTAATCAAATCTGTAATAACAAAACGCTGATTAAACGCATCAATAATGCCAATCATGCCCAAGCTTAAAGTAACAGCCCCGGCAATCAATCCCATGTTTACGGTTCTTCGCAGTTGCTCGTTCATTATGCTTTCTTCTCCGATAGCCGCTCACCAATAATGCCTTGTGGACGGAAGATGAGAACCAAAACCAACATGGTAAAGGCGATCACATCTTTAAGCTGATGCGAACCGGCAACCCCCAAGCCCTCTAAAAACAGCGGTGGGCCAATCGCTTCAATTACACCTAAAAATAGCCCGCCCAGTGCCGCGCCGGGGATACTGCCAATGCCGCCCAGCACAGCGGCCGTAAACGCCTTGATGCCGGGAATGAAACCCATAATAAAATTTAGTTGCCTGAAAACAATTGAATAGAGTACGCCAGCAACGCCAGCCATCGCTGCCCCCACCATGAACGTAATCGTAATCGTACGATTCACATCAATTCCCATAAGCGTGGCGGCATCCTTGTTCTCGGCCACAGCACGAATGGCACGGCCTGTTTTGGTGCGCTGTACAAACTGCTGCAAGCCAAGCATCACTAACAAAGAAGTGACAATTACAGCAATGTCTGCCTTTTGGAAATCCAAGCCCAGGAACTCAACCTTGCCATCAAACAGTGCAAACTCTGGAAAGGGAATAAGAGAGGAACCATAAAGTCCACGGAAATAATATTGCCAGAAGAAGGAAGCGCCAATTGCAGTGATGAGCGGCACAAGCCGGGGAGCATTACGCAGCGGACGGTAAGCCACGCGCTCTGTTAACACTGCCACCCCCATTGACATTAGGATAGAGCTTATAAAAATGGCTAAAAGGCTTAATATTGGGTACCGGGCAGTAAGGCCAGCATTTTCAAGCGGTAGGGCAACCAGGACAGTTGAAGACATGGCTCCAGCCATAAAAAATTCGCCGTGAGCAAAGTTAATCATAAAAAGCACACCATATACCATGGTGTAGCCTAAAGCGATTAAGGCATACAAGCTTCCCTGTGACAAACCGGACACAAAGAAATCGAGCCAATCGGAAATGGTGTAATTATTTCCCACGCCGAGAATAAATTTACCAAACATGCCCCAGACCACAATGCCGATAATGCCAATACGAAAAAACCAAAGAACGAGGTCAATGTAGTTAAATCTTTTCAAGATTGCGTCCCCTTCTTCCTTACATTTAGCAAACAGCCTGTGAGTTGTATCACAGGCTGTCTAGAATAAAACGTATACAAACTGTAAACGAGCAGCTAACAGGCATAAAATCTGCCAGATGTCGTCTTAAAAATGAAGCCCAGCTTGATAACCAAGCTGGGCTTCACAGTGATTAACGATTACTCGTTTTCGTAATTCCAGACTGCGTTGAAGGAGCCGTCTTGAACTTGGCTCACGGCGATTTGTGGATCTGCACAGTCGCCATTCTCATCACAGGAGATGGTGCCGGTGATACCTGCCATACCATCGGTAGCGGTCAAAGCGTCTAGCAGTGCCTGACGGCCGATTAACATCGTGCCATCCTCGCCAACCTGTGCAACTGCTTCAATAGCATTCAACAGCATGTTGGTAGCGTCATAAGCGTGGGCGTGGAATGGAGCCGTCGGTTCTGTGCCATACTCTGCCTGGTAAGTTTCCAGGAAGGCGGTGTAGATGTCGTTGCCAAAGCCCAAATCTGGCCCGGAAACATACATACCGGTAGCTGCGTCACCAGAGGCATCAAGGAAGTCTGGGGATTGCACACCGTCGGCGGCTGCCAACACAATACCTTCTAGGCCATCAATTTCCTGAGCGGTTTTGGTGATTAGGGAGCCTAATGGAATGAATACCGGGTAGTAGATGATCTCTGGCCCGGCCGCTGCGATAGAGGTCAACAGCGGTTCAACGTTGGTTGCATCGGCTGCTTCTGCTTCAAAGGCAACAACCTCGCCGCCCAATTCAGTGAACGCATCGCGGAATACAGAAGCCAAACCTTCGGTGTAGGGGTCACCATCATGTACAATGGCCGCTTGAGTCAAGCCCAATTCGTTAAATACGTACTCAGCCATCGCCCGACCCTGAATCTTGTCATTGTGGGCGGTGCGGAAGTAGCAGGATTGGCGTGTTTCTGGGTCAGTCAGTACGGGCGCTGTGTTGGATGGAGAGATCATGGCGATACTTTCCGCGCACACAATTTGAGACATGGGTACACCAGCACCGGAACAGCTTGTGCCAATAACCCCAACAATGGATGGATCGGAGGCGATCTTCTGCCCAGCTGCCTGACCGCCTTCAGCGTTACAGCCATCATCTTCGGTTTGCAGCTCAATGGAATGGCCATTGATTTCGCCACGGTCAGCAATAGCGATTTCTACACCGTATTGCGAATCTAAACCGAGCGATTCGTTTGGCCCAGTGATAACCAGAGCAGAAGCTACCCGGATGGGATCGCCAGGAGCAATCTCAACACAGCCAACGGCATCCTCACAGACGAGCTCTTCCATCATCTCTTCATCCATTGCTTCGTCTTCTTCGTCCATAGCCTCATCGCCAGAATCAGCAGCGGTGTCCCCAGAATCTGCTTCTGGTTCGGCATCATCACCACTGCCACCACAGGCAACGAGCACCATGGTCAGCAACAACATCAATAAGGTTAACCAACTCAAACGTTTCATGTAATTCTCCTCCTTACGGAAAATTATGGGTAATGTATCTGTTTGCAGAATTGCAAACATCTACTTACACAACGGATAAAACCAACGCAAAAAGGCTTGCGCTGTTAACAAAATTAGGTGGCTGCTTTGGTCATTTAGCTTGATTTATATTGATTTTGGGCAACTATCACTTCCTCTTCCAAATATTTACCAGGGTGATTTGCTCATATAGTGGTTCAAAATTCTATTGGCAATGCTTATAGTTGTCAACCAGACAGTTGCTTTCAAATTCTAGGCTTGGTGTCATGCTCAAATTACCAAGTGTGTGGCAATCAAGTAACGGCCAAGAAGTTTGCAGGTTTTTTCCAAAGATTACGCAGCTCACGCATCCAGCGTGGTTGGGGTTTCTACAAATTCACCAGTGCACATAAAGATGACGCGTTCGGCAATGTTTGTGGCGCGATCACCAATTCGTTCCAAATTGTGCCCAACCCACAGTAAGAACGTGGCACGGCGAATGTAGGCGTCTTCTTTCATCTCTTCTAGCGATTCGCGGAACAGCTTGTTGTATTGTCGGTCTATTTTGTCGTCTCGCTTGATCATGTTCAGTGCAAGTTCTGGATCAGCCTGGATGAACGCATCAATCCCTTGCCGAATCATATCGCGGGCGCGTTTGGCCATTTTGGGCAGCTTGTGAAGCGTATCTATTTCGTCTTCCCCTTCCATACGCTCCACTAATCGGGCAATGCCTGAGGCATGGTCGCCAATCCGTTCTAGCTCGATAGCCAGGTGAATGGCGGCAATGACCGTGCGTAGGTCTGAGGCAGCAGGGGCTTGCGTGGCCAAAATTTGCAATGCTTTCTCTTCGACCTCGAACCGAATCTGGTTAATGGTTTCATCGTCGGCTACGACTTGATTGGCGAGCGCCACGTCGCGGTTTTGCAGGGCAAGCATGGCGCGTTCGATGCTTTCATCAGCAGCACTGCTAAGGCGTATAATGTTGTCTTTTAGTTGTGCTAAATCTTGATCTAATATAGTGCGACTGGATAATGTCATGATTTTTCTTACTCCTGGCGTAGGGTATTAAAAAGTTGCATGATTTGATCTGAGGTGTGATTGGTGGATGGTGAGCCGTGACCGGTGGCGATAACGGCGGGAGAAAGTTCTAGTAGGCGGATGGCAGAATGGCGTGCGGCCGTTTTATCGGCAGTGATGGCTGGGCGAGTGAGGTTGATACGGCCGTTTCGCGTGTCAATGGCATCACCAGCAAACAGTACACCAGCTGTGGGGCTAAAAAACGAAAAATGATCCAGCGTGTGGCCTGGCGTTGCTAACACCTGCAAACCACCCAGAAATGGTAGCGTCTCCCCATCTTTGAATACAGAGATTTTTTCCTGCGGTACCGCACCGTACTTCATAAACGTATCAATGATCCATTGAACAAGCATGGGCATGTGCTGAGGTGATTTTCCTTGACTGATAAGCTGTGCTGAAGCCGCCCCAGCCATAATTTGAGCCCCCGACGTATTGTAAAGAGCTGCCAAACTACCAACGTGATCAATGTCTGCATGGGTAATAAGAATATGGGTCAGGTCGGTTGGCTGGTGGCTCAACTGGCGTAATTTTGTAAAAATCTTGTCTTGCTGCCGCGGCGTACCGGTATCAACCAGCACCACATGTGGCGCATCAATAATCAGATACACGTTGCTGCTTGTCTCTAGCCAATGGATATTGGGCGCAATTTCCATAGGAACCGTGCGATTTACACCTCAGCCTCAACAAACTCAGGTTCGTCGAGAAGATGCGCGGCTTTTTTATCGAAGGCGGCCTGGATGGCGGCAAAATCTTCTTCCGATATGGGTTTTTCTCGTCTTTGCTGCCGCAAGTACCCTTTTATTTTGGTGTAGTGCATGGCGGGGATGGTTGATTTCTTGAGGTCAAGATTTTTATTCCCTTTGGCGGTAAACACAATCATGGCACCAATGGGAACTTCTTCAACAGAGGGTGCATTTTTGTTCAAATAGCTGGCGATGGCTTCAACACTCAGTTCTGCTTCACGCGAGGGATTGCCGAGCCGTTCCTGGGAGAAAAAGCGACGCAGCCCCAATCCGGTCTGTTTCCATTTGTCACCATCCACGGTAATGGAACCGCTTTGGTATTTGGTAACAAAGATGATAATGCCAGAGGGGATGAGCAACACGTGGGAAGCGGGGAGGAGGTAATGATAGATACGGCCGTTCCGCGCCACCTTTCTTAGCACCTCATCCAGCAACTCATCTGGCCGAGGGTCACGCACATACCGGTTGCCCAAATAAATGCCAATCTGGGACAACATCCAGCCAAAAAACAGAGCCACCAACTGGTAAAAAATCAAATTGGTGGCATCCGGCAGAAAAAGAATGAGCATACCCGCCAGCAAGATACCCATGCCCAAGAAGCTGGTAATCTGGCTAGCGCGCTTTAGCCGAGCAATTCGTTGATCGTCTCTTAAAATAACCATAACAAAATTTACACATTTTTATCATATTTGCCCAAAACCAAACAGGCATTTTGCCCGCCCAGGCCAAACGAATTAGACATTGCCACCTGCAAAGGGGCAGAACGAGGGCCATTTGCCACGTAATCCAGATCGCATTCTGGGTCTGGCGTTTCGTAGTTCCAGGTGGGGGGAATGATGCTCTGATTGAGTGCCAGCGCGCAAAAGATGGCTTCGATGGCTCCCGCGCCGCCCATAGCGTGGCCAAGCACTGACTTGCTGCTGCTGATGGGTACCTCATAGGCCCGTTCGCCAAACACCGTCTTCACCGCAAATGTCTCCGAAGAATCATTCATCGGCGTGGAGGTGCCGTGGGCGTTGATGTAATCCACATCGTCTGGCTGGAGGCAGGCATCCTGCACCGTCCACTGCATGGCGCGTACAGCCCCAGCCGCTTCTGGGTCTGGCTGGGCTACGTGGTAGGCATCGGCGGAGGCCGCGTACCCTTTTAGCTCTGCGTAGATGCAGGCGTTGCGTGCTAGGGCGTGATCTAGCCGCTCGATGATGAGTACGCCTGCGCCTTCGCTTAGTACAAAGCCATCCCGGTCTTTGTCGAAGGGGCGGCTTGCTTTTTCTGGCGTATCGTTGAAGCCTGTGGAGAGGGCGCGCATGGCTCCAAATCCGGCAATGGCAGCTTCGTGGATCAGCCCCTCCACGCCGCCGGTGATCATCATGTCGGCCCGGCCGCTGCGGATCAGTTCCATTGCTTCGCCAATTGCCTGGGTGCCAGTAGCGCAGGCGGCAGTTACCGTACTAATTGGCCCCAACGCTTTGGCCAGCAAACTAACGTGGTGGCTGGGCATGTTGGGCAAAAAGCCCGTCATGGCAAAGGGGCTGACGCGGCTGAACCCTTTGCTCCGCAGAATTTTCAGGTTTTCATCGGCCACTTCAAAGCCGCCCACACCTGTGCCCACCAGCGTGCCGACCCGCTCCGGGTTGGGCACAGGTTCTGGCAGGCCAGCATCATCTAGTGCCATGCGGGCAGCCGCAACGGCAAGCTGCGAGGCGCGGGACATGCGTCGCGCTTCTTTGAAATCCATATACTTTTTGGCAACAAATTCTTTGACCTCGCCAGCAATGCGAGAAGGTAGTCCTGAGGCATCGAAGTTGGTGATGGGGCCAATGCCGGAACGGCCGTTTAATAAACTGTCCCAGCTCTCTTCCATGGTGTGTCCTAGCGGGCTCATCACGCCGATGCCCGTAATAACAATACGCGGTCTGCCTTTGGCATCCAGAAATTGGTTATTCATGGTTATCTGCTCGTTTTCGGTGATCAGTAATCCGTATTCAGTGAGTCGGTAATCAGTTGGTTTGCCGATCACCGATTACGGATTACCGATAACTGTTTATCGATCACCGGAAATTCCAGTCGTAATTGCCTCGACCACATGATTCTCTGCCACGCGCCGGGCTTGCCCGATGGCCTGCTTGATAGCGTACGCATTGGAACGGCCGTGGGCAACAATTACAACCCCGTTCACCCCCAACAGTGGCGCACCACCTACCTCATCTGGGTCCAGATGGGCACGCACGCGCTTGAAAGCTGAGCGCGTTAGCAGCCCACCCAGCATCGAGATTGGGTTTGCTGTTAGCTCCTCACGGATAATGCCGGACATATAGCTGGCGATGGATTCGGCCGTTTTCATAATTAAATTACCAGTAAAGCCATCCACCACGCCCACTTCGGCCGCGTTTTGCATAAACTGCTTTGGTTCAATGTTGCCCACATAGTTGAGGCCACTTGCTTCCAGCAGTGGAATGGTCTCTTTGATCAACTCATTCCCTTTGCCCTCTTCTTCGCCATTAGAAATAAGGGCCACGCGCGGATTTTTTATTTTGAGTACCCGCTCCACGTACAGGCTGCCCATAATGCCAAATTGCAGCAAATAGTCGGGGCGGCAGTCGGTGTTGGCACCGTTATCAATGAGCAAAGGCCGATGCTTAGTGGGGAAGATGACACCGAGCGCAGGCCGCTTGATGCCCGGAATGCGCCCCAGCCCCACCCGGCGCAGCATAGCCACGGCCAAAATAGCCCCCGTATTGCCTGCTGAGACAAACGCATCTGCCTGCCCATCCTTTACCAGCGACAGCCCCATGTGCATAGAGGAGTTGGGCTTACTTTTTACAATTTTGGATGGCTTGTCTTCCATTGTGATGGCTTGGTTGGCATGAACAATCTCCAACGACAGGCCGCTGCTATTTTGGACGGCCAGCCGTGCTTTGATTTGAGCCTCGTCCCCCACCAAAATAATCGTGTCGCCAAATTCGCGGGCAGCGTTTACCGCTCCGGCCACGTCTGGGGCTGGATGCTCGTCACTTCCCATTGCATCAACAACAATCCGCATCTTGCTCTCTCGCTTTTTAGAGGTAGATGGCGGATTCTAGCGGTGGCAAATGGTTAAGTCAAACGGGGGAAACGGCCGTTTGACAAAATTAAATCATCGTTTATAATGCCATCATATTGACGATCTTCGATATGATGGCGAGACGATGATAGACCCAATTACCTTTGGCAAAGCAATTGCCGACGAAACCCGACAAAAAATCATGAATCACCTCTGTTGCCAATGGCTGTGCGTGAGTGACGTGGTTGATCAGTTGGGCGGCGTATCGCAGCCGACGGTGTCGCATCATCTGGCCATTTTGCGCGACGCTGGGCTGGTGCACACCCGGCGCGAAGGCAAGCAAATCTTTTACTCCCTAAATCAGGATGCGGTTGCCTCTTGCTGCGGCATTCTGATGCAAAAATACGCCCCTCAAGTGAGCATTTCTAATATAGCCGTTCAGTAGGCTCCCTTTTGCAAGGGAAAATTTTTTACCCAGACATATAGACAAATATCAATGTGAGGTGAATGATGACAACAAAAACACGTACGAACGAAGAAATTCATGAGGCAGTGCAGGATAAATACGGCCGTATCGCCCAAGACTTCCAGCCGGAGCTCAAAGTACTCAACGATACCGCAAGCTGCTGCGATCCAGCGTCTGACACAGATTATTGTGGCAGCGACCTGTACGATGTGGACGTGAGCCAACTGCCTGCAGATGTTACCGGACTTTCGCTTGGCTGTGGCGATCCCATTGCCATTGCCAGCCTGGAACCGGGCCAAACGGTGCTAGATTTAGGCTCTGGCGGCGGCATTGACTGCTTTTTGGCGGCAGAGCGCGTAGGGCCAACCGGGCAGGTCATTGGCGTGGACATGACGCCGGCGATGCTGGAAAAAGCAAATCGCAACAAGGCCAAGCTGGGTGTAGAGCATGTGGAGTTTCGCCAGGGGCAGATTGAAGCATTGCCGGCAGCTGACGACAGCGTGGACGTGATTATTTCTAACTGCGTGATCAATTTGAGCCCGGACAAAACGGCTGTATTCAAAGAAGCGTTCCGGGTACTCAAACCGGGCGGGCGACTGGCCGTGTCTGACATGGTGACGCGAGGCAAATTCACCGCGCAAGAGCGAGCCGATATGTCTGCCTGGGCAGGCTGCATCACTGGCGCGGAGGATGTGGCAGATATGGCCGCCTGGATGCGCGGCGCGGGCTTCACGCAAGTTTCCATCCAAAACAAAGAAGAGGTTGGTCTGGAATTAGCAGATGTGGAACCGCACGTTGGCTCAGCCCAAATTTTTAGTGCGCGAATTACGGCCGTGAAGCCAAACCGCTAGTGAAATCCGGGGATAGCTCACATCATTACAGCAAATGATTACAGTTGTCATGCCTGCGAAGACAGGCATGACAGTTTCTAAAAGCGCAAGTAATCTCTGAGCTATCCCAAAACCAAACAGTAATCTCAGATTACGGCCGTAAAGGCACCAAATAGTTTGTAGGTAGCTTACTCAGATAATGGAGACAGCATGACCGTACCAATTGATATGCCAATAACAGACATTCCCATCGCTTGTGACCTAACAGATGAGGCGTTGGTGAACCGACGACAGAGCATTTTTGCGTCATTGTGGCATCTTGTAGAAGAAGAACACGAACTGAATGATGGCTACGCTTTTCGCTTTCCTGGCACAGAAGAAATTGCTCAAGAAGTGATAGCTTTCTCACTAGCAGAGCGACAATGTTGTGCTTTTTTTCAGATAGAGTTGGTTTTTACGCCTGGGCAAGAGGCAATTTGGTTGCGTTTGCGGGGTGGAAGCGGCGTTAAGAACTTTATTAAATCTGCTTTGACCGTAAGTTGATCAGAGGTTGGCTCAGGTTTGAAGTCACGGGCGTAACAACAAAATGTGACAGTCATTTCGCAAAAATGACTGTCACAAAACACCCCTCCAGTTTAGCGAATTTGCCACACAAGCAGCTGCCCGTCCCGGCTGCTGCCGGCTAATTGGGTGCCATCTGGTGACCAAGCGAGGCTGTAGATCATCTTTTCATGCTCGGAGCGGTTGACGAGGGAACGGCCGTTCTCCGCATCCAGCACCACCACCTCGCCATCATCTGACCCCCCGGCCAGCTTACTACCGTCCGGCGACCAGATAAGGTAGCGTAAATCACTTTTTGCTGGGCTGTCGAACGTCTCTAGCAGTTCCCCGGTGGTCGCGTCCAAAATGTTGATGGAGGTGATGTGATAGTAGGCAATTTTGCTGCCATCGGGCGACCAGGCCAGGCTGTCCATACGGCCGTTTGGCCGCCAATTGGCCACTTCTTTCCCCGTTTGTGCATCCCAAATGATGATGTAGCCCCCGCCGACAGCGTAAGCGACTTTGCTGCTGCTAGGCGACCAGGCTAAATCTTGTCCCACGCCGCCCGCGTCAGTTTGCAGCGTGTGCAGTGCTGCACCGGTGTCGGCTGCAAAAAGCTGGATGATTTTGTTGCCAATATCGGCGGCAATGGTTTGTCCATCGGGTGACCAGTGCAGGGTGTAGGCTGTTGTGTCCATAGGTAGAGTCAGCGTTTGCAGCACGCTGCCATCGGCTGGATCGACCAGCAGCAACTTCTCTGGCAGGCTCACCCCCAGCGCCGTTTCCTGCGGAGAGATGGCCAATGAGACAATCCGCTCCTCAAATTGGGTGATGACCGTGGCCGTTTGCCCAGACCATTGTTGGAGACGGCCGTCTTCATCCCCACTCAGCAGCAAGCCAGACGACGGCTGCCAAACAACATCGCGTACCGGCGTGCTGCCCGCCTCTGCCAAAACCACACGACTGCTGCGCGACAAAATGCCGCTCACCAGCCCCAACCCAGCGGCAACCACCAGCAGGCCAATCGTCACGGTAGAAACCAGCGACCAGCCAGGAACGTGCATCCCGCGCTGCACCCAGCCTGCCAAACCGGTCAGCCCGGTGAAGATAAATAAGCTGCCCGGCAGTGCGGCCATGATGCCAGCCAGCCACTGCTGGTCACGTGCACCAATGGCCAACGCCAGTGCTACCCAGCCAATGCCCAGCAGCAAATTGCCATACCCGCCGACGAGCGCCAACGGCCGTATCGGTAGCCGCGACATGATTGCCAAACCCAGCACAACGATGGCTGCTGGCAGCAAAATGAGGGTGAAGAAGAAGGCGAAGCCTGGCCCCAAATCAGCAACGCCACTGGTGGGACGCTGTGAGGCGGGGATGAAGGCCAGCCCGGCAATGAGCAGTGCCAGGCCAATGAGTAGGGCGGGAACTGCCCCGCCGATGAGCAGGAAACGGCCGTTTGAACCGTTGCTAAGTGTGGTTGTAGTCATCTGGTTTCTCCTGTGCAAACCAGAGAAAATGTTTTGAAAAACGAAAGGCGATTGTTCTATGGTTTGCCAAGTAAAAGCCAAATTTACCCTCGATCTAATTCAAGATACCTTTTGGCTTTTACATGAAAAGCAAGTTGTTGTTTCAAGTTGTTTTCAGGATACGAATTGTGCGTGATGAAAGCGTGATTGAGGGGAACCCCCTCCCTAGCCCTCCCCCAAAAGGGGAGGGAACTGGCTCCCCCTCGCAGGGAGAGGGTTGGGGTGAGGGTGAATCAGTTGGTTGGCACCGGTGACCAGAACAGTAGCGTATCCCAATGCTGCCCGCGTAGTTCGCCGTTGGTGACGGCCGTTGGTACAAAATCTGGTGCGTCAGCCACGTAGAGGTTGGCTGGGCTTTCTGCATCAAAGAAAAGCAAGGTTGTTGTGTCTGGCACCATTTGTACCTTTCGCACCTCTCCTTCCACAATGAGCTGCACGCCTACGTTTGGATTGTTGCGATCATAAAGCCACAATCCTTCTGGTTCAGAGGCTCGGTCGTGCCAGGCGTATATGCCCCAACTGTAAGAGTTTAGCGATATCTCCGGGGGCAGGGTCACATCCTCTGGCCCGAAAACTTTGCCGCCATCTTCCGGGAAGATGAGCAGCCAACTGTCCAGGGTTTCATAGTAGAATGCGCTTAGTGATGGATCCCAATGGAGGGGTGAGATGTGGAGGGGGGATACGGCCGTAACTGGCGAAAAACTGCCATCAATTGGCGAAATGAAAAAGACGCCATCATTTTCAAAATCCTCATCACCACAGCCCGCCACCGAGCCATCGCTAAACAAAATCGTTTCACTGGTTGGCGCGTAGGCGATGTATTCGCCGCCAAAGGTGTGAGGCCACAGCGAGATGGTTTCGCCCGTGGCCACGTTGATGGCCCGCAAATTTTTGGCGCAGGGGAACTCTTCTGAATGGATGAGGATGGTGTGGTCGCCCTGCCAGCCCAAAATCGTTTCCCAACTGGATTCCGGATCGTCGTGAAGGGTCACCACGCCACCGCCATCGGCACGGGCTGACCAAGCGGCGGTCACTTTGGCCACGCCGGAGCCGAAGCTGAACAAGATGCCCTGATGGAAAATGTACTGGCCGTCCGGCGACCAAATTGGATTGGCGGCGTGGGCAGGGCCGTCGGTAAGCTGGCGCACCTGGTCATCTGCCAGGTCGTAGATGTACAGGTCACTGGTGGGGCCGTCGTATGCGCCAATGAAGGCAAGCTGGCTGCCATTGGGCGACCAAGCCATCGGCCCGACGGTGTAATATGCTTGGCAGGGGTCACTGTCCCCATCTACGCCCAGGCAATCCAACGGGGCATCTGGCGGCACAGAGATGTCGCTGATGAGCGGGGTGATGGTGCGCTCGGTTTGGCTGCGTAGTTCAATTAGTTTGAGGATGGGTTCTTCGGCAACGGCCGTAACATACGCCAACCATTGCCCATCTGGGGAGATTTCTGCCAGCAAACTGTTTTGGCCGTAAGCCACCAAATCATCTGAAAGCTGGGTGATGGCCGTGCCGTCGCCGTTGGCGGCAAAGATGCCGTTGAAGTTAGCCATCACAATCCAGGGCTGATCTTGTTGCAAGCCAGTGGCGATAGGAACCAAAGTTGCCGTTGGCTCTGGAATTTTGGTTGCTTCAACCTCTACAATCGTGTCTGGTGTAGCGGTTGCTCCAACTTCTACTTCGGGGGTAGCCGTTGGTTCTGGCGTAATTTCAATGGCGGGTCCAATTTCCACCGTAAACTGTGCGCCCCGCTCGTAAGATTCCAATTCACCTTCGGCAGAAATGACGATTTGCATGTGGCGATAGCTGTTTTCTGGCAGCATCCCGGCGGGTTCCTGCACCCACATCGTCACTTCAACGTCGCCGCTATCGCGCGTGGTGACGGTGGGTGTTGAGTACGGCAAGGCTCCCGGTTTCAGGAAATCCTCATTTTCTCTGCGAATGACGCTAAATTCTGCCATGAGTCCGTCTTCTGCCCAGATTTGCGCCAATCCTTCCCGATTGGCGGGATCGTCCCAGCCGTTGTGCAGCAGGGCGGGCTGGGTCATTTCAGAAACGGAGCCGACTTCATCAACGACAATCGCTTCTTCAAACATGCAGCCGTAGTCGTAGGCAAAAGTACCCACGATGGCTACATCATTGAGGTCGCGCACGGGCTTGAAGCAGTACTCTCCTTCATCCACTCTGTCGCGGGTGATGGCTTCATACGCTTCGTGAATGCCTTCGCTGGTGGTGAGGTCGTAACGGCCGTTTCTCGCACCCCCATCATCGTCATCGTCAGACGGCCGTGGGGTGGGTGCTGCGCTGCCAGTGCAGGCAGCTAGCAGGGCGAGCAATAGAAATATGGGAAATAGAAAGCTTGGCTGTTTGTTCATGATATTTGGTAAGTGAGTAATTGGGTAATTGGGTGACTGAGCAATTACTCAATTACCCAAATACAAATTACATAACTGGTTCTGCTAAAGGTGCTGCGCCATAAGCGGCAGCGGCAGGATTGGTGGCAAAAGGCGGCCGTTGGGCGTTGTACGTTTGGCGTGGGGCAAAATCGTTAATTTCCACCCGGCCACCGTCCAAATTTAGCCCCAAAATGGCGCGAACTTCATTTTGCCAATTGGCTTCTGGCTGGATGGCATCGGCATCCACTGTTTGTACATTACCCACCGCCAGCGGCAAGCCAGGATCAATAGAAACATTGCCTTCGGCCTCATCTACGTGCGGCACATCCTCGATGTCGTCCACGTCCAGCGGCTGCTTGCGCCCGCCTGCGGCCACAATCATGGCCACGGCGTCGGTGTACGGCTGGCCGTGCATCAGCCCGTTGCCAACGAAGTTGTTGTTGTTCACAATCAGCGGCGGCATCTTCAGGTTCAGTGCCAAAATCGCGCCGCCAAAGTTGGTATAGAAGAGGTTGTTGGTGAGCTGGATTTCATGGGCAGCATCGGCCGGACCAATTTCCAGGGCGGCGGGATTGCTGGTGTTCACATCTGGATTCAATGCCCAGTTTAGCAGGAAGCTGCACCGATTGACGACGATGCGAGCGGGTTTGTGGCGGAAGCGCGCGCTGTCCAGCTTAATCGGAATGATGTTGTTGAGGAAGATGCAGTTATCGTACCGAATTTCGGCGGCGTCGCTGGCGGCGCGGATGAGCGGTTCCATCATGCGGTGGGGCGAGTTCATGAAGACGCAGTTACTAAACTGGAGCAAATTTGTCTCAAAGTACATCAATTTGAAGAATGGGTGCGTGCAGGAGCCGTGCCCCATCAGGCTGTTGGTTTGGGCATCGTAATTGTTGGAGTTGCCAGTATCAATTACCAGGCCATCTATGACTAATGCCGCCAATTTGGAATTTTTGGCGAATTTGAAGATGGGGGCACTGCGCTCGCGGATGGTGATGATTTGGCTGGGGGTGTGGAATGGATCCCGGTTGGTGAAGCTGCTGTTGTAGCCGCCGAGGATGTGGAGACGGCCGTCCACATTATCAAATTGCGGCAACTCGTAAGCACCAGAACCGAGGTCGCCGTCATATTCGCCAGCGGCTACTTTAATTTCGACGGTGATTTCAGTGCCTTCATTGAGTGCTTCGGCAGCTTTGCGAAAGGCGCGGGTGAGGCTTTTAGCGTACTCAGCCTGCATGACAGCGGCTGCTGCCTTGCCTGTGGGTTTGTCTACAGTTACGAGGATTGTTTTGGTGGTCATTGTTTTCTCCTTGTGATCAAATTGATTTTTGTTCTAAAAATGGGAATTGATAAGTCAGTTCGTTTAGGTAATGGTGATGGCGATTGCTCAAATCTTTTTGGGCAGCGATGGCGGCGGTTAGCAGCGGCAGTCGCGCTTTGATTTCTTCACGCAAAACGGCCGTTGCCTCAATAATTCGCCCTTTTTCCCGCTGTAAATCTGCTTTGCCCTCTTTTTCAAAGCCACGATCTATGGCATAGAATAGCTCATTAAAGTTGCGAAACGAGCGAACGATTTGCACTAGAGCCTCCTGTTCAACAGACATTAGTTCTGGCGGTGGTGTGAAAGTAGACGGCCGTATCAATTTGTTGTTGGCATAGTTCCAGCCAGTGATGGCAAAGGGAAAATCTGCCTTGTCAGGATACAGATAATATTTCAGGCGACCCAGCGGCGTGTCTAACTCCTGGCCTTCGTGCGTGGGTTGCAGAGAACGGCCGTTGTGGCGCAAGTCGCCATGCTGCCCTTCGCTGCGCGTACCCGCATTGGCATAGCTAATGTGCAATATCCAGTTCTCTTCTTCAAATTGGCGTTCGCTGTTCATCAAATCCGTTGCTCACTATCGTATTTGCAATTAGTGTAGCGCCCCAACGTGATGAAAGCGTGATGTTGCGGTTTTCGGTGAACGGTTATCCGTAATCCCTAATCGGTGAACGGTAATCGGTTGGTGATGACTGATGACGGTTTACCGATTACTGATCACCGACATATGTCCAGATGGACGTGCCGTCTGCGCCGATGAACCAGATACGGCCGTTTCTGTCTGCCTGCACCGTTTCGGGGCGTATCTCGTCTATGTTCATCGGAACGTGGGTGATCTCGCCGTTGCGGTGGCGCAGCAGGCCATGATATTCTGGCCAATGGGGGCTAACCAGCCCCTGCCACGCCAAAAACCACATCTCATCCCCCAAGCCAAAGCTAACATCATCGCCAGCCACGAAGGCAAATGTTTGCCACTGCTCATTTTCCCAACTGTACAAGCCTGCTGGCGGCGACGACGCGCCGCCGATGCGATCTGCTTTGGCCCACATGATGCCTGTTTCATCCAGGTGCAGGTCGGAAACGTAGTTAATCCAGGTGTCGGAGGAGAAAAATTGGCCAGGGTCTGTGAGGGGAAGCTGCGTCCAACCGCTGCTGGGGTCGTAGCGCAGCACGCGGTGTTCGCCGTCACTGAGGCTATTTTCCAGGCTCGCCACCCAGATGCGGCCTTGTGGATCGCGCACCAAATCTAGCACGCAGCGACCCGCTGTCTCGCCTGGCCCAGCCCAGGATTCGCCATCAAACCAGCGCGCGCCATCGCCATCGCGCAAAAAGTAAGTGTCAAATTCAGGGTTAATTAGCAGGGAAGGGCAAGCACTCGCCCAGATGTTGCCAAAGGCATCCCGCGTGACGCTGGTGAAGGAAAGGTATGGATCGTAATCGCCAGACTGCTATAGTGCTTCTAAGAGTGGCGCGTAGCCAACGTCTTCACCGCGCAGGGTTTCCCACTGCTGGCTGGTAGGGTCAAAGCGGTGCAGTCCGTTACGGCCGTGGGCAATCCACACGTGCCCTGCATCATCCACCGCCAAATCTTCGATCTCATCCTCTGGATTGGTCAAGCTACTCGTATCCAAAGCTGGGCCGACGCCTTGCCACCCTTCATGTTCGCCAAAATAAGCCAGCGTGTCGCCGAGCCAAAACCAGGTTCGGGTTTCATGGTCGTTGCCCAGAATGATGGCGTGATGGGGCTGTGCTTCTTGCCAACTGCCGTCTGCAAAGGTGTAGAGAGAAGTCGCGGTCGTTACCCAGGTGCGTCCGGTAGCTGGCGATACCCACAGTTGCTCGATTGGCTGGCTGGGGAAGGTGGTGTCTTGAACGATGGAATAGGGAACGGCCGTTTCTGTTGGTGCTGCGGTTGGTTCAGGGGTAGCGGTGTTGATGGGGATTTTGGTGGAAACGGCCGTTGGCTCCTGCGTTGGCGTAGGAGTTTCGGTAGGCAATGTGGTGGCCGTTGGTTCGGTTGTTGGGGTTTGGGTGGGTTGGGTTTGAGAAATGGTTGGCGGGTTAGTGGGACTTGTGCTGAGTGAAGTCGAAGTAACGGCCGTTGCTTCCACTTCCTGGTCAGGTATAGGCGTGGGGGCTATTTCCGCTGTTGGTGTGCAGGCCACACCCAGCCAAAATAGTGCAAAAAGTACAATTCCAAATAATTTTTTCATCCTGTCACCACTCCTTTGTGTGCGTTGGTGACAGAAATCTAGCTTGCCCGCGTTATGGAACCGTTATGAGGGCGGTAAAAAAGCAGCTAACTTTTCAAACAGCAAATCCTCATTCAGTGGCTTGCTCAGGTAATCATCGCAGCCAGCTTCCCGCGCTCTGGTCTCGTCGCCGCTCATGGCGTGTGCCGTCAGGGCAATGACGGGAATATGCTTAAGCGCATCATCTGCCTTGATTTGCCGGGTTGCTTCCCAGCCATCCATCACTGGCAAAGACATATCCATCAAAATGAGGTCTGGTTGCTCCAAGGTGGCCAGTTCAACCCCCTCCTTCCCATTACGAGCCACAACCACAGCGTACTCATCTTCTAATAACTGCTCTAGCAAATCTACATTAAATTCAATATCTTCAACAATCAAAATCTTCTTCATAATTAACCTTAAGACTCCAGTTTGACAGGCAAAGTGAGCGTAAAGGCTGAGCCTTTTCCAAGCGTACTCGTAGCCGTGATGTCGCCGCCCAGCAGGCGGGCGAGCTGGCGGCTGATAGAAAGACCCAGCCCTGTGCCGCCAAATTGGCGGGTGCTGCTGTCGTCTGCCTGCTTGAAAGCTTCAAAAATAACTTCCAGCTTTTCAGGCGGGATGCCTATGCCGGTGTCCTGTACGCTAATTGCTACCTCAGTTTTCCCGACAGCCACAGCCACCTGGATCGCACCTTCATAGGTAAACTTCGCGGCATTGCTGAGAAGATTGAGCAAAATTTGTTTCGCTTTTTCTTCATCGGATGTGATGAGGATGCTATCTCTCGTGATATTTTGGTAGATGACGACATCGGGTTTGAGCAACGGCCGTATCGTCATCACACATAATTCCACCAAGGCGATCAAATCAAACTCAGTGCGCTGCACGTCGAGCTGCTGCGCCTCGATTTTGGCAATGTCCAGCACCGTGTTGATGAGCGACAGTAAATGGTCGGCGCTTACCAGCACCTTGTCCAGATTGTCTAGCTGCTTTTCTGGCAACGCCTCTTGGCCGCGTCGCTTCACGATGCGCGTGAATCCCATAATCGCGTTGAGCGGGGTACGCAGTTCGTGGCTCATGTTGGCCAAAAAGCTGCTTTTGGCTTCGCTGGCTGCCTCTGCTTCCAGGCGGGCTGCCTGTGCTTCGCTATAGAGACGGGCGTTTTCCAGAGCAACGGCCGTTTGCTGCGCCAACGCCTGTACAAAATTCAAGTCATCTTCACTAAATGGCTCCCCGCCCGTGCCGCGCCAAATAGCCATCATGCCGCTGACCTGGCTACCGGTGAAGAGCGGGGCGGCCATCAGCTTCTCTTCCACATTTTCCGGCGTGTCGGGGATGGTGCCCGCGCGAGGGTCGCGGGTGGCATCGTTCACAAATTCGGCACGCCCCTGCTGTGCCAGATGCCCAATAATGCCCACGCCCAGCGGCACCGGATGCGCCAAAATCCGGTCGGCGATGGCACCTTTGGCAACTGTGGCTCGCAAAACTTTGCCAGACGCATCCGGCAAATAAACTGCGCTGGCGTCGGCGTTGAGCAGCCGTTGGGCGTGCTCGGCAATTTGTTCCAGCACCGCATTCAAATCCAGCGTGGCGGAGATGTCTCGCCCGACGGCGTTGATGGCCGTTAGCTCCTGGGTGCGCTGTTCGAGGGCGGCGGTGCGCTCAGCAACGCGCTGCTCTAGCGTGCTGGCCCAGGTGGCGTTTTCTACGGCAACGGCCGCTTGGTTTGCCAATACCACCAGCAAATCGAGATCGTTTTGGGTGAAACGGCCGTAAATCCCCAACAAATCTGCATACAAAAGCCCCACCAGCTTGCCCTGTGCTATCAGCGGCACGCAAATGATAGATCGCTGGTTGGTGATGTCTGCTTCGTCGCCGATTTCATGCAGGATCGCCTGCCGTGAATGAATGGCCTCTTGTAAGGCGGGCTGGATGCTGTCTAGCCAGTTGGCGTCTGGCTGGGTTGTGTTTTCGGCTACCAGTCGCCATTCGTTTGAATCATCCAGCAGGTAAAGCGCGGCGCGGTCTGCACCGCACAGCTCCACAATTTCCCCCATGATGAAGCGGGGCAAATCTTGCACCTGCCGCCGCGCGTTGATGCGTACCCCAATGCGTAACATCCGCTGAAGCTGCTCTTCGATGCTGTCTTGCCGGGTGAAGGTTTGGGTGAGGGGTGTTAACGGCCGTTGCTGCGCCACCGCCTGCGCCACCCACTCTTGCAAAATAGCCGAGTTTGGCGCGGCGCGATTCAAATAGTTGCGCCGCAGCCCCTCATCCCCCAGCTTATCAATGCCTGCCAGCATCAGTGCCTGCGCCTGTTCCAAAACGTGCCAGCAGCGGGCAGGATCAGGCTGCGGCGCAGCGGAAACGACCAAATAGTGATACCACCACGCCCAGGCGGCGGGATAATCTGCTTGGGGATGGCCTTCCTCTAAAATGGTGATGGCTTGTTGGGTGGTGGCAACGGCCGTTTGCCAATCCCCCAAATGCAGCTGCACCAGCCCTAACCAGGCCAGCGCCACCGCCCGATCCCCATGAACGCTGCTGCCCAACGCCTCTGCCCCCACTTGCAAACGCTGCTGGGCGGCCACTAAATCCCCCTGCGCCACCCGCGCCTGACCCAAACCAAAATTGTAGTAGCCGATTAGCTCTTGGTGTCCCATCTCCTGCGAGATGGCCAGCCCCTCTGTAAATGCTTGTTCTGCCTGATCAACCAGTCCCAGTGCCAGACTGCTGCGCCCTAGCACGTCCAGGCTGTAGGCTAGCTCGTTGCGTGCCTCATTTTCGCGGGCATGGGCAATGGCGGGTTGAATGTAATCCAAGCATTGGCCGTACAGTCCCAAATTCAGGTAGATGAGGGCGAGGTTGTTGTAAATGATGATTTGCTTATGCCGCTTGCCGATGATTTCGTAAATGGCCAGGGCTTGTTCGTAATAGGTACGCTTTTGCGCCAGGTCAAAGGAGAGAACCCCCTGCATGTTGCGGACATCTCCCTCGCCAGAGCGATCCCCAATCTCTTGGCAAAGCCCTAATGCCTGCTCTAAAAGTTCATTGGCTCTATCCAGGCTGCCTTTGCGCGTCCACACCCAAGCAAGCTCGCGCAAGGTGCGGGCTTGGCCTGCTTTGTCTTCTGCTTGCTGGTAAAGTTGGTATGCTTGGTCAAATTCGCGTTCAGCATCTGGAATTTCGCCGCGCCGCTTGTGGATGCGCCCCATGGCAAAGTGGCCTCTGGCTAGCAGCGCACTGTCGGCAACCTGGGTCGCCAGCAGCATGGCTTGCTCCACATTTGTTTGCTCCATCGCTTGCTTGCCCAACACCCGCGCGGCAATAGCCATTTTCAACAAGGTTGCCATCTGGTTGCCCACATCCTGCTGGGTTTGGGCTAGAGAGAGCATTTGCTGCAAATCGGCCGTTTCTTCCACGTGCAGCCCTAGCGAATGATACGCTTGGGCACGCCAGGAAAGGAGTTGAAATTGTTCATCATCTGAATGGGATTCAGTCAGGGTGTGGGTAACGAGAGCAATGGCTTGTTGCCATTCAAATGTTTGGATGGCTGAGGTGATTTTTTGGTGTGAAACGGCCGTTTCTTCAGGAGCATTCTTCGTCATCATCCGGATCATTATACCAATGAAATCACGATTTCATCACACACGGTAGGTATGCTATGGGCAAACAGATATGAAAAGGAAGTTAACCCGATGCACAAACAAACCTTGCCCTTGCTCATTTTTTTGCTGCTGGCTTTTATCGTAGCCTGCACTCCAGATGCTGCACCCACACCCCGCCCGGTTGATGATGACGACGATGGCGACCGCCCCCGCACCGAGGAGGTGGAACCAACCCGCGCCGTTGAACCGACCGTGGCTGTAGATACGGCTGCTGCCATCCAGGGACGCTGGAGCTACACAGAAGCCGTGGATGAAAACTTCTCTGCCTCCTATAGCTATTTTTTTGAAGATGGCGAACTCTCGTTTGAAGGGTATCCGCCACGCTTTTGGTCTGGGAATTACGAAGTTGTAGAAGAAAGTTCAGAGCAAATTGTGCTAAGCCTCACCAACATGGATGAGGAAGGCGAGCCACTCGACGACCGTTTGATGACCATAGACATAAATTCTGATGGCACGTTGCTGATTGATGGTCAAGGCTCATACGCATCACTAACCACAGCGGCCACGCAGACGCCAGAATCCTATATTGAGCATGAACCGCCGCCAGAATCGCTTACCGTTTCTGCGGCGGACTTCCCCACCTTGCCCAGCGTACCCAGCCGTCCGCTGGTGCTGATGGATCACGTTGGCGGCGCGGCCAAAGCGGTGGCACTTTCTGGAGATGTGGCCTTTGCGGGGGAAGGGTTGCGGGTAACGGCCGTTTCCCTCACGAACCCCACCACTCCCACCGTACTAGGCCGTTCAAAGCCGCTGGGGGGCGTGGTGCGCCTACTGGCACTGTACCTGGATGCCGCTTACGTGGTGGCCGAACCGGGCTGGATTGACGTGCTGGACGTGAGCAATCCTGCCCAAATTCGGCGCATTGCCCAGCTTTCCATCGAGGGCGAGGTGCAAAGCATGGTGGTGATGGGTGACTTTTTATACACAACGGCCGTTGCTGATGACAAAACCACACTTACCGCCTGGGACATTAGCGGGATGGTTACGGCCGTTCCCACCGCCACCATCACCCTGCCCACCATCTCACCCACCCGCCTCACCACCACAGGTGAACTGCTCATTGTGAGCCAATCTGAGCGGATTGACATTTTTGACATCACGCAGCCAGGGCAGCCAACCCTTGTCGGTGAGATCAGCAGCTTTGATGGCTTTGCCGTGAATCCAGCTCTGCCCCTAGCAGACGGCCGTTTGCTGCTAGCCAATGAATTTTTCCACCAGTTCAACATCGCCAACCCAGCAGCGGTTGAAGCCATCAACTCTGCGCCGCTGGGCGACTTTTTGACGGGGGTGGATTCGCCGCGTGGAGGTGGGTTTGTGACGATGGTGGGGGATACGGCCGTTGTCATAGACAGAGGCTCCTATTTTGCACCGGCTGGCGCCTCGCGGCTGTGGGCAATTGACACCGCCACCGCTGAACCGACGGCGCAGCTTGTGGCCGAACTGCCCTTCACCGCCAACGCCGTCACGTTTCAAGGTACGCTGGCGGTGGTGGCACATGAGCGCGGCCTCAGCCTGCTAGACTTGGCCAACGCAGCCTCTCCGGCGGTGTTAAGCGAATTAGTCTGGCGCAGTTCGGTGGATTTGGGCAACGAGATGGCGGGCTTTGCCGTCGGTAGCACGTCGCCCAGCCAACTATTCAGTTTTGATCTTAGCGATTTGGAGACGCGCCACAGCTTCCTGTCGCTGCAAACGCCCAATCGGTTTAGCGATGTTTACCAAAATACGCAATTTATTATTGACCCAGACCGAGGGCTGATTCAACTGGATGTAACGAATCCGACAATGCCGCAGGAAACGGCCGTTATTGACCCCAAAAGCAACACGCTGCACCTGGCTGGGCAGTGGCTGGATACGACTGGCGACGGGCTGCAAACGTTTGAACCAAACGACGACGGCATCCTGGAACAGATTGCCGTCTGTGAGGAGTGCTACGAGGGCGCGATTCACAAAATATTGGTCACCGGCCCAGATACGCTGCACCTGATTGGGCCAGACGGCATTTACATTGTGGGGGTTGCTGGCCCCGGCTGGCTGGTGCCCCACAGCTTTTTACCCGCCGATTTTCCCGTGCTGGATGGCGTGGTGCGCTGGCGAGAAAACGCAACCTATTACCTCGGTACGGAATGCCGCTTTGCCCAAGCGGACTGTGCCGAAAGCACTTTGTGGGCGCTGCACACGCTGCGGGCGCATGAGCCAGAAGTGAAAAACGGGCTTACCGTTCCTGGCAATGCCCGCAAGCTGGTGCTGTTTGAAGGCTTGCTGTGGGTGATGACGGTGGACGGCCGTTTCATCCCCCACATCCTCACCGACCCGTTTGCACCCCAAATGCTGGGCAAAGGCATCCAGCTACCGCTAGACACAACCCTGATACAAACCGAAGTCGTCGGCGACAGGCTCTTCATCTCTCACCCAGACACGGGCATCCTGGTGTACCAAATGGCTGAAGAGTAGGATGTAATAATGAATTGAGAATAATTAACAATAAATTGTGAACTGGGGTTTCATTCACCATTCTCAATTCATTGTCCACAATTCATTATTTTTGCTAAATGTTTTGGTCGCGAGTTGGTGGAGGGTGTGCATGGTGGGTTTGGCGGCAACGGCCGTTTCCCACACATCATCTGGCAACTGGGCGCGCAACGCCTCACACTGCTGGCGGTGACGTTCACGGATGAGCGAACCTTGCAGGTTGTAGGCCAAAAACGGGGCTGCTTGCGCTGGCCGATTATCTGCTAGCAACAGCTTGGCAATGTACATGAAAAACTGCATCGATTGCGATGTCGGCGAGAGCCAATCCATGAGCGGTACCGCTTCACGTATCATGGCATACGCTTTGGGAATTTGCTGCATATCCACATACAGACTCGCTAAAATGCCGCGAATGTTGGCCCGGCTGGTCATTGCTTCTTCCGCATCCAGCCGCGCTTTGACCCACAAAAACTGCTCCTCCGCCAGCGCATACTCCCCGGCGTGTTGGTAAGCACCTGCCAGGTGAACGGCCGTTGTCAAGCGGCGGCGGGCAATATGGTAGCGGGTAAAAATGGTAAGCGCATTCCGGTAATAACCTATCGCTTCCCAATGCTGGTTCTGCATATCATAAACCAGCCCCAGTAGGTAGTTGGCGGCGGCAATCGTTTGGTCGGCACCCATTTGCTCGGCGGCGCGGGCATAAACGTGGGCGCAGCGGGCCATGTTGTCGTGGTCGCCTGCGTTCAGGTAGGCAAACGTCAGCCGCTCGTACAGCCCCGTGCTGATGTCGGCGCGTCCCAACGACTCGGCCAGCGCAACCGCGCCAGACAGCATTTCAATCGCTTCCGCGTAATGGCCAATGTTTTCGAGGGTACGGCCGTACCGACTGCGACAAAGCGCCAGCACCGCCCGATCGCCACTTTCCTCCGCGATCTGTAAACTCTCTTTGTATAATTTTCGGCTCTTTTCAATTTCGCGGAACAAAAATGCGTACAGTGCCAAATTGGTTGTGGCGATGGCCCCCTCCGCTTTGAGATGGTGCTGCTGCGCCAGAGCCAACGCTTCATCCAGCAGCGGACGGCTTTCCACTTCCCGGTTGTTCTCCACCATCCAGTTGCCCATGATGTTGAGCAGTTGCACCCGCAGCGGAACGTTGGCTGGTTTGTTTGGGGGAAGGTTGGTGAGGAGACGGCCGTATCGCTCCAACCCTTCCACAATTAAACCCGCCCGCTCAGAATACAGCGTCAGCGTGGGCAAGGCCGCAGCCAGTGCCACCGGCTCATGCGCCGCCTGCCACGCCCAGGCTGCGCGAATATTTTCCAACTCTGTCGTAATCGTCTCTATCGGTGCTGGATCGAGCCTGCTTTGCAGCGCGTGGCGCAAATCGGCCAAAAGCTGCACGTAAGTTTGGGCATGGGCTTGATGGGGCAATGCCGCTGCCCGACTGGTAGCAAACTGGCGCACCGCCTCGTGCAGCCCAAAGCGATCACCTTGCCGCTGCACCAGTGCCTTATTCACCAGCTGCAGCAAGTTGAGCAGCGACGCCCCCGCCACCTGCTGCGCCGCCTCGCGGGTAAAGCCTCCCTGAAACACCGCCAGCTTGCCCATCGTCTCCCGCTCTGATGGGCTGAGCGTTTGCCAGGTGTACTCAAAAATCGCCTGCAAACTGCGGTGTCGTGCCTCAAACTGCTGCGAATCGGTGGCAAAAATGGCGAGGCTGCTGTTAATTTCGGTCGCAATTTCTGGAATGCCCAGCAGCGGCACCCAGGAAGCGGCCAGTTCGATACTGAGCGGATGCCCCAGCACGCGCTGGCAAATGAGCTGAATGTCGGGGCGATCGCCATCGGCGAAACGGTAGCGAGCGTTGGCGCGTTTAGCAGCCGCCACAAACAACTCTTCTGCATCAGACAGCGCTTCGTCGCCCGTTTTTGTTTTAAGCCCCTCCACAGCAAACAGCCATTCGGCAGCAATGTCAAACGGCTGGCGCGAGGTGGTGAGCAGCTTGATGTTTGAGGCTGCCTGTGCCAAATCGGTTAGCCAGCCGCGCTCGTGCAGCAGCTCTTCGCAGTTGTCTAGCACCAGCAGCAATTGCTTGTCGGCCAGGTAGTCGATGAGCTGTGCGCCGGGGTCGCTGTTGCTGGCAAAGGGGAAGTTGAGTGTACTGGCGATGGCGGGCAGCATGGATTCTGCCCCCACCAGCGAGACAAACCAGATGCCGTCAGGGTAGCTATTTTTAGAACCCGACCGAATATTTGCCACAGAGGGTTTTAAGGGGAAGGGTTGGTTCTCAGATTTCTCTTTTTCCTCTGTGGCTTTTTCAGATAGATTTTTGCTGTCTGCGCCTGCCACTAGTTGCTTGGCGGCGGCGATGGCCAGCCGCGTTTTGCCTGCGCCGCCCAGACCAACGAGGGTCAGCAGTTGGCAATCCTCCTGCTGGAGCAGGCCGTGAATTTCTTGCAGTTCCGCAGAACGGCCGATAAACGGGGTTTTCTCTTTGGGTAAGGTGGACGGTCGTAAATTGTAGGTGGGATGCTGGCTGGGCTGGGCGTCTGCTTTGATGTCTGCCAACAATGCTTCTGTCTCTGTCTCTGGCTCCACGCCGAGTTCATCCCACAGAATTTTACGGCATTGAGCATACACCTGCTGCGCTTGGCTAGATTGCCCCGCTTGGTGCAGGCAGCGCATCCAACTGCGGTACGCCTCTTCATGCCACGGGTCTAGCTCAGTTTGGCGTTGGGCGTAGCGGGCGGCTTGTTGGGGGTTGGTTGCGGCCGTTTCCACCACCAACCTCTCCAGCAAGCCCATCACCTCCCGGTGCAGCGACTCTCGCTGGATGGTGAGCCACTCTTCAAACAGGGTGCTTTCTTTGACGATGAAGTGGGTGAGCAGGCTGCCTCGGTAATGGGAGACGTCGTTGTTTTGAACGGCCGTAACGTCCAGCCAGTGATCGCAGTTGGGGTTGAATTGCACCGTTTGCCGGGTGATGAGCAGGTAGGGGGGATTGGCTTCCTGGTTGCCAATGCTTTTTTGCAGTTTGCTGAGCGTTTGTCGGAAGTTTTGACGCGCTTTTTTGTCTTCCACGTCCGGCCAGAGCAGCGTGGCCAGCTCGCCGCGCGTGTGCGGCTGGTTGGCTTCCAGTGCCAGGTAGGCCAACAGCGCCCGTGTCTTGTCAGAGTAAAGATCGGTAATTGGTTTGTCGTCTAGAAATAGTTCAAATGTGCCCAGCAAGAACAGCCGCAGCGTTGCCATGAATTGTACCCCTCACAAAATCGAGGGTATTTTAGCGGCATTTGGCGGTTTCTGATAGTTTTTTGCCACAGAGATTTAAGAGGAAATGTAGCCGCAGATTCTTTCTGCGCTCTTGTGGCGCGGAAAGAATCCGCGGCTACTAGGCGTAATCGTCAAATAGGGCGGCGAAGAGGTCGCTTAAAATCCAGAAGCGGGCGGCGAGGTATAAAACGAGACCGTAGCCAAAGCCGATTGTTAGGCAAACGGCCGTTACACCCAAAAACGATTCTCCAGCCACAACTGACAATACCAGCCCAAACAGCGTGCCAATAAATGCGGGAATGAGCAGCAGGACGATTTTACCTGGTGGCGAACTGCTTTGCTGGTTGGCAGCTTCTAATCCTGCGGTGAGGGAGCCAGTTTGCACTGTTTTCTTAGCTGCGCCGAACGTGGTGGCGGCAACGGCCGTTCCGTACCAACCCAGCAGTGCCAAAACCAACGCCGTCGGCAGCATAAAGAAGCCGAGGACGGGGGCAATTTGTGAGTTGGGAGCCAGCAAAGCGGCCGTGGGCAAGCCAATAATCAAGCCGCCAAACAGCAAGCTACCCAGAAGAATCAATAAACCTAATTGTTGAGAACAAGATCGTTTACGCATGTTTGTTTACCTCCATTTTTTATCAGCAGATTTCGCAGATTGAACAGATTTTTATTTCTAATCTGCGAAATCTATGCAATCTGTGATTCATTTTCTCGTTGAAAGCTTTTTGCCAGAATTAGGTGTTTCGATGTCTGGGGTGATTGCCTCCAGATAAAGCAGCAGCTCCAGCAAATCGGCAAAGCCCTGGCGGTCGCCATCGGGGATGGGCTGCAGGGAAAAGCGCCATTCGGTGGCAACGGCCGTCTCCTGCGGCCAAATTCGCAATAGAAAAGATTTGGGTGCTGCTTTCATGTTGATGAGTGTACAGAACGGCCGTAATGAAAACGTGATCTCTCCTGTCATGACGCTTCCATAACGCACAAAATCTACACTGCCAGCATTACATTGAACCCTTTATCGAATTGGAGAAGCAGCATGAAAACAGACACGAACTTGCGAATTATTTTTGTACTGATGATGGCTATTTTGCTAGCGGTGGCAGCCTGCGGGGGCAACGATCCCGTCGAACAAGCCACAGACAGCAACGATGAGGTGACCAATCAGCCAGAAACGGCCGAAATCACCGAAACCGACGAAGATTCCGAGGAGCCTGAGGTTGAACCTGAAGCAGAACCTGAACAAGAACAGGAGACCGTTGAAGAGGTTGTTGAAGATGAGGACGTTGCCGAAGAACCTGAAACCGTTGCAGAAGAAACGGATCAGACAGATGATGATTTATATGAAGAACTGGACGTGGCAACGGCCGTTCCCACCATTTTCAGCGACCCAAACGAGGTGCGCGGCACGGCTTTTTTCGGCGAGACGCTGTGGGCGGCAACGCTGGGTGGCATGGTCGCCTGGGATTTACAGACTGGTGCGCCAACTGTGTACACAACGCTCGACGGCCTGCCGCACATTGGCGCACACGCAGTTACAGTTTGCAACATTCCCGAACCGACGCTGATCGCCGCGACGACGCATGGGCTGGCAACTTACGATTCCGCCAGCGACAGATGGCTCGATGGCGCCTATCTGCTGGACACCAGCGAGGGCACAGTTGGCCCCAGCATCTTCAATGGCACCGCCCGCATCAGTGACGTGGTGTGCGATCAGGAAAACGGCCGTCTCATCATGGCCTACAACGATGTTACCGTGCTGGATTTAACGGATGGCGTGGTGACGAGCTACACCAGAAACAACGACGGCCTCGCCTGGGGCGCAGTCGAAGATATTGAAGTGATCGGCAGCGACATCTGGGTTGCCTCCGGCTTCAAGGGCGTTTCCGTGATTCACAGCGACGGCAGCGTGACGGTACATAACATCGAAACCGGCTTCCCCGCCGACAAAGTGCATGACATCGAAGTGGAAGCCAACGGCACGATTTACATGGCTGCCGATGAAGGGCTGGTTGTGCTGAACACAGATGGCTCAACCCAGCTCATCACCCAGGACGACGCGCCCAACATGCCCGCGGGCGCAATTTATTCGCTGGAATATTTTGCAGGCCAGGGGATTTTGTGGCTGGGCATGACCAATGCCCTTTGCCCCATGGACATCGCCGGGACATTTGAATGTACGGCCGTCATGCAGCGGGAAGAGGGAATGCCAGAAGGTCGCGTTTATGGCCTCCATGCCACCCCAGACCGTACTTTGTACTACCACACGCTCAACAATGGTGTTGCTCGTTTTAACCCCTTCACGCAGGAAGACGGCCGTTGGACAAACTACATGGCTCCAGCACTCATTCTAAGCAACTTTGTCTCCGCCCTGGCGCAGGACGATGCCTACTACGTCTGGATTGCTGGCGATGGCTTTGTCCGTCGCTCCGACCCGAACGGGCAGGTGGCTGAAGAGGTGCTGGGCTTTTTTGGCGACAACGCGCTTTTAGCCCATGGTAATGGCGGCGGCATGTGGTCATTAGGCGACCGCACCCTGTTTTACCTAGAACCGTGGCAAGAAGAATCCATGCGCTGGAACAAGGAAGATGGCCTGCGCGATGCCCATCAGGGCGGTCTGGCGCTCGATGATCAGTTCCGCGTATGGGTTGGCAGCGAGGGTGGCGTGAGCATCTTCGACAGAAGCACATTTAGCACCGTGGATACAAGCCAGGGCTACCCAGATGCTCGCACCCACGCCCTACTGTGGGACGGCACAACGATGTGGGCCGGCACGCACGCTGGCCTGGTTCGTCTGACGGACAGCAGTGCAGAGTTGGTGCTGGCAGAAGACGCATTGGGTAATGACCCGGCGGTGCGGGCAATGGCTTTTGGGGAGGACGGCCGTATCATCCTCGCCGGAAACTTTGGCCTAGCAACCTTCGACGGCCAAACCGCCACCCTGCTCAATGAAGACGTGAAATTTGTAACTGTGGCCGTAGCCCCTAATGGCGACATCTTCGCAGGCAGCGTCAGCAGCGGCACGGCTGGCCTGTACCATTTTGACGGCAGCACCTGGACGCATTTCACCACCCGCGACGGCTTGCCCTCCAACAGCGTTCGCACCGTTCTCGTTTCGGTAACGGGCGAGGTTTGGGTTGGCATGGGCGACACCAACCTGGGCGGCGGCGTCTACTTCATGCGCCACGCTCCCCAAAATTAACAAATAACAGATTTCGTTGGGTAGGGGCAGACCCCCGTGTCTGCCCACGCTGGGCGCACACGGGGGTACGCCCCTACCAGTGGCATCAATTTCTTGAAGCCCGTCATTTTTACGGAAGAACGAAATGAACAGTAACCAAAATCAGCCATCGGCAAATATTGGCAGCGCAAGCTGGGCAGTGGCGCGTTTGCGGCAGCAGCATGAGCAGCTTGAGCCGCCCCTTGTGAACCAGGTCGTCATTGGCTCACCAGAAATTCATCCCCGGCATCTAAGCATTGCTTTGGCCTTTCGGGATGATGCCGCGCTGGCCGAGGCCAAACGCAAAGGGCATTTCGGCCTTCTGCGCCAGGATTTGCTCAAGCTGCTGGCTGAGGCGGGGTATCCAACAAACTTTTTGGCGGCTTGCTTTTTAGATTTTGTGTCGGAAACGGCCGTAAATGAAGCAGGCGGCCCCTGGATTTACTTTCGTTAGTTTTTTAGCCACAGATTTCGCAGATTTTGAACATCAATCTGTGTAATCTGCGAAATCTGTGGCCAGGTTTTTATAAGGACAATGAGGTGAATGAATTGCTTTCAATTAAAACGGGGCATCCGGTTAACGGTGTGGATATTTCGGCAGACGGCCGTCTAATTTTGCTAGGTGGCCGCGATAAACAGATGCAGCTTTGGGATGTCGAGACGCAGGCGGCTGTGCGCGCTTTTCCCTTCTCTAACCCGGTGCAGGCGGTGGCGCTTTCTCCAAATGGCGAACTGGCTGCCGGGTCAAAAATATACCGTGGAGGTTTTATACCCGTGTGGCAGGTTCAAAATGGTACGGACGCGCCACTTTACCAAATTGATGATACGCATCATATTGATTTGGTTAGCTGCTTGGCCTTTTCAACAGACGGCCGTTTCCTCATCTCCGGCGGCCATGAACCAGAAGTATGCGTTTGGGAAGCAAACTCCAGTAATCTGCGCCACAAGTGGGAAGGCTACACACCCCCGTCTGCCGTCACTTTTTCACCAAACGGCCGTTACGCAGCGGCGGGGTATGGTGGGTCTGGCAACGGCCGTATCATTATCTGGATGCTCAAAACAGGCAAGGAAAAATCGGACATTAACACCGGCAAGCGGGGCGGCGTACGTTGCCTGGCTTTTGCGCCCGATAGCAAGCATTTTGCCGCTGGCTGCCGTGATCTGACGCTGCGGTTTTGGCGCATGGGGCGCAAAACGCCGCTTATCCAAACGACCCTTGGCAGAGCACCCCGTGCCCTCGTGTTTTCTGGGGATGGAAGCCAGATGTTTGTCGGGTTGGCGAATGGTATGATTGCTGTGCATAACGTGGTTGATGGAACGGCCGTTTCTGAATGGAAAGCACATTACACCACCGTTACCAGTCTGGCCATCTCCGCAAATGGTACGCGGCTAATCTCTGGTTCAGAAGATGGCACTGCCAAAGTGTGGCAGGTGAAATAAGATGAAACGCCTAGTCGGATTGGTTGGTTGTCTAACATTCTATCTGCTGTTTTTGATTGCGTGTGGCAATGGTGAACCTGTAGCTGATCAAATTGAATCTGCACCAACTTCAGAAACGGCGGCAGTAGTTGCCACGCATACTGTTGCCCCCGCTTCGCCAACGCCGTTGGCAACGGCCGTTCCCACAGCAACGGCCTCACCCACGCCGCCACCAACTGCTACAGCCACCGTCATACCATCATCCACACCCATCACCCAGCCAGCAATTGGTGAATGGTCTCATCTGGAGGTAATCACCCCGGAAAATGTGGCACAGTTGGTGGGAATCGGCGTTTGGGATGCGGCTACCTTGCCCAACCTAAACCATACCATCAGCCCAGACGGCCGTTGGCTTTTAAGCTACGACGACCACACCTTGCAAGGGTGGGATTTTGCAACAGGCCAAGAACGCTTTTTGATTCAATTGGAAGATGCCCAACGGCATCTGGCACTGTCGCCAGACGGCCGTTATCTGGCAACGGTGCATGATGACGGCCGTATCCACCTGTGGAACGCCGCTGATGGTCAGCATCTAACGACGATTGATGCCCATTCAGAAAAAGTCACCACCCTGGTGTTTAGCCCGAATAGTCAACGGCTGGCTTCGGGCGGAGATGACAAAACAGCGGCCGTTTGGGACGTGGTAACGGGGGAGCTGGTGCAGCGATTTAGCACCGACTTTGCCCCCGGCTTTCTGCAATTTAGCCCGGATGGCACTCATTTGGCAGTGAGTTTGCCCATCACGCTATTTGCCATTGAAACGGGGCAGGAGGTGGCTCGGTTTGAAGAGGCATGGGAACTAATTTTTGGTGAAGACAGCGAATTGGTTGCCATTCGGCGCAACGAGTATGGCTACTCCTCGCCTGTGCAAAGCGCATTGCAATCGCCAGCCCAGCAAATACCGCTGTGGGAACTGGATGGAGATTACATTACCCAATATTGGCTGGATGAAAACGGCCGTTACCTGACTATCGGCTACGTGAATACGCAACCCCTTGCTGAAGGAAATCCACCCACCCACCATTGGCTGCTTTGGGATATGGCTTCCCGACACATTCACTTACAGTTTGAAGCTGATGAGCAAGTTGATCCGCTGGGCTTTTCGCCAGACGGCCGTCTCATTGCATCCGGCTCGCTTTCTGGCACAGTTGAGCTGTGGGATGTGGCTAGTGGCGAATTGCTGCTGACGCTCAATCACCACACGGAGCGGCTCATCGGCATGGTCGGGGTTCCCATCTTTCGCCAAAACAGCGTGGATGATATGCGAGGGTTGGTTTTTTCGGAGGACGGCCGTTTGCTCATAACCGCCGCCCACGACGGCACGATTCGCTTTTGGAGTGTACTGGCTGCGCCGTAATTGGAGATTGACAGTCCTAAATCTCCAATCCCAAAGTTTAGCCCTTCTCCGCTTCCTGCTTCAAACCCGCTGCAAATGCCTGAAAACTTTCAGTTAAATCGGGGATAGTCCTGCCAAAAATTGGGAGCAGCAAACCACTAAAAATTTCTTCCGTACGAAAAAAAACCTGCCCATCTTCACCTGCTGTGAGCGTGTGGGTGCGCTCAGATTTGAATAAGCCCAACGGCATTCCGCCAGTGAAAACCATCTTTTTGCCCGGTTCAAAACCAGCTACCTTAACGGCAAACGCTTGGTCTGGGCTGAATTTGGTAAAAAATTTCACCTTTTCGCCCAAAGCTAGTTTGCCCTCCACGCGCACCATGCCGGGGTCCCAATCTGGATAACTAGTGGGATCAACTAAAATGTCCCAAACTGCCTGCACTGGCGCGTTAATTATTGTCTTTGCACTGTATGATCTCATCTGATTCCCTTTATTGCTTTCTTAGGACTGGCAGTTCTGTAAATAGATTTTATCTCAAAGTTGCCAAAGGACTGCCAGTCCTTACCTTTGCAAGGTTTGCCGGACGTAATCTTGCAACGCTTCGCGGTTAAAATCTGTCGAGGTGATGCGAACGGTGCGGGCTTTTTTGCCGTCGCCTTCCAGCAAGCCATAAGCATCATCAAGCGAAACCCCATCGTGGAAAATGAGAGAGATTTTGCCTTTGCCCACCACCGTTTGGATGTGGTTTTTGGTAGTACCGTAAACCAGGCAGTTTTTCCACTTGATGCTTTCATTAAATTCCGGGCCAGCTGCCAAAATGCAGGCGCGAATCTCTAAAAAAAGCGGGGCGATTTCTTCGCTCAGGTTATCAATATAGTCGTTCACAATATCGTTTTGGGATGGTTGGTAGTTCATAATTACATCCTATCATAGTCGCCGGGCAGTTCATTGTAAGAAACGGCCATAAGATTATCTTGCAGAATTGAAGTCGCTTCAAAGTAGGCCAAGGGGGCTAATCCGGTTAGCTTTTTGAAGGCGTTGTTGAGGTGGGGTTGGTCGTAAAAGGAATCGTCGCTGACGTATTCCACGATGCGGGGCATTTGTGCACCGAAATCGCATGTTTGCCCCAAGAAGATGTGCATATTTTGGATGGCCTGTATCTCTTTGCGGCTCAGGCCAAAGACGGTTTTGTAAAGCCTGCGCTTGTGGCGGGGTGAATAGGCAGCGAGCCAATCGGTTTCTGCCAACGTGGGATGCAGCATGGGGGCAATTGTCTTTTTGACTTTGTTTTGTTCAACTGTGGTAATAATTTGCTGCGTGAATGTTTTTAGGTCAGACGGCCGTTCCCGCAACCAGTTAAATGGCAAAAAACAATTAGCAGGCATCTCCTTTTGCCAAAAGAGTTCCGCAAATGGCAGGGTAAATCTGGCCCCAAAGAGCGTGAGCGGCGTTTGCAGGGTGAGGTCGAGGCGATCAGTGTGCAACGCTTTTAAGCATTCTTTTGGTAGTGTTGAATTGCGATTTTGCCTGGAATCACGGTAAAAAATTTCTCCCTCTTGAACCCAGAAAAAATCAAAGAACAGCTCCGGGATGAAGATGTCGGTTAGGTTGGTTGGGGAATCGGTGATGATTTGCAGCCGCCAGCAAAAGAGTAGCTCTGGGATGGTGGGTTGGGTTTGTTTCTGGAATGAGATTTTCATTTTGAATGTGTATCACGATTTCATCACGTTGACAATGTATGCTGTAGGTAACAAGCTGAAAAAAGCCAATAAATGGAGAAACAAGATGTTATCGACTGTAATGCAACCGCAACATGAACAAATGCAAGATTGCCCGCACCTTTGCCAACCCATCACCGAAACTTTTATCTATGACAATCCAAACTATGTGCAATTATCAGGCCGCTTACGCACCGAGCTTGACCAGCTTCAGCTATCGGTTGCTGAGGTAGCGGCGTGTGAGGATATGCGGGCTTTGTGGAGTGAAACGGCCGTTACCATGCACACCACTTGCGAATTTGTAACCATTAGCTGCTGAAGCCTTGGAGTTCCTAATGAAAATTGGATTTAAAACGATTTGGCTGTTGTGCGTAGCTTTCCTCGTGATTGGCTGCACGGCCACCACGCCCACACCACGCCCAAACAATGACGATGATGACGATGGCGATTTTAGGCAGGATGATGACATTGACGGCTACGATCTGACGGAATCCTGGGAATTTCTACCGTTTTACGGCGCAATGCAGTTTGATTTGCATGATGCAGAGACAGACTTACCCGTTCCTGACGCAATCTTACAGATAGAAGATATGCCTTTTGCCAATGAGGACTTACTGGCGGATGCAAACGGCCGTATTACCTTCGCGCAGTTAGAAAATGGCATCACCTACGTTGGGGATGGCCCGCCACCGCCCACCTTTCACTTCTCCGCCCCAGGCTACACCCCACGCCAGTTCAGCGTGGAAGAGCTAGCCGCCTTGTCTGGGGTCGATCCATACGAGGATGAAGGTCTCCCTTTGGTTGATTATGAAGATGAGTTTGGCAATGTGTACGAACTGCCCCTGTATGCGTTTGCCATTCAGCTAACGTGTGCCGATGGCAACTGTACGGCTGTTACGCCCACGCCCACAGAAACAGCCACCGCGGCCCCTACAAAAATACCGCTCCCCACGCTTGCCCCCATCCAAACGCCCCTGCCAGAAGTTGCCAACGGAGCCATCACAGGGCCAGACTACAGCTTTGAGAACGTTCGCTTCACGCTTGATACGGCCGTGATGCCCGCACTTTATCCAGAACTGTCTGAAAGTGGCGACCAAATCACCTTTTTATTTGCCAAAGATGGCTACTGCGTGATTGAGGGCTGCATCAAAATTACGCGCGTGGATTTAGAGCAGACGTGGCAAGTTGAGCTGATTCCTGATGTGGAAACGGCCGTCACCAACCAAGATGAAAATTACCAGTTCACAAACCGAGGCGCAGCCCTGCTGCTGCAAGCCAAGCTGGCTTATCCACCCGCGCCGCAGGTACAGGGCGTTCGCGCCGTCACCATGCACGGTCAGGATTTGTTCGTGGCCCACAACGGCGGTATCAAATATGAGTTCCGGGGCCTGACGGCGGATGGTACGTATTTTGTCCAGGTTTTTGCGCCGCTGACGCTGCCCTTCTTACCAGATTCTGGGGCACCGAACCAGCCAAACCAGCCCCATTTTGCCGTGCCCATGCCAGAAACATTGCCTACCGACCACGCAGAATTGGCGGCCATCATGCACGATTACAACGCACAGGTGGCTGAGATATTGGAGGAAACGGCCGTTGACACTTTCACGCCCAATCTATCCTTGCTAGACGCTTTTATTGCTTCGCTACAAATTGATACAGATAGTTAATTTTGAGGTTTATTATGACGCCCCAAGCAGTTCTTGCCGCCATTATTTTAATGTTTATTAGCAGCTTTATTGTTGCCTGTGCCGAGGTGGACAGCCCCACAGCACAAGCCGAGCAGAAAATCCAAGGCAGTTGGTCTTTTTCAGAAGCGGTTGATGAAGATTTTCACGCTTCTTACAGCTACACCTTTGAGGATGGTTTGGTGCGCTTTTCTGGCTACCCACCGTTGGAATGGAATGGCCGTTACCGCATCCTCCCCGCCGAAAACAACCTGATTACCCTGGAACTATTCGATCTGGAAGATGAAGACGGCCCCCGCGACAGCTACACCCTCGACCTGGCGGTTGATTCCGTAGCCGATGCCATGATGATTGGCAACAAAGGCCCCTTTACCCGCTGAACCGCAGATTCGGAAACTTGAACCAGTAAAAGTTGAATGGCAGACTAGCTACGGCATAAAAGCGGCACGACGCGATCCTGACCAAAGCTCAGACACGAAGACCCGCCCAAATTAGAGGAAACATACTTGCTATTTGGATTCAAATGCTCTTGATAATGCAAAAATCAAAGATTCCACATAGCTATTTTTAACCTAAGTTGCTACCTTAACAGTCAAAAATGGTGAAGTCCATGAAAGCCAAGTAAAGTGGGTTTGAACCACCAAACCATATTTACGAGGACAATCATGGACGAACAAATTGTAGCGATTTACACGCTGGTTAACGACCTTTTGCGCAGCCTTGGTCATCATGAAAATAGCCAATGCCGCATGAATGATTCAGAGGTCATCACCACAGCACTTGTGGCCGCTCTGTTTTTTGGCGGCAATTATGAACTTGCCCGCGCTTTTTTGCGGCAACGCCGCTACATCCCAGCGATGTTGAGCAAAAGTCGGTACTCGCGTCGTTTGCACCGAGTGAGCCATCATATCGTGACCTTTATCGAGATATTAGGCAATCACTGGAAAGAACTGTGTGATGATTCCATCTATGTGATCGATACCTTTCCTATTGTGGTGTGTGACAATTGGCGCATTCGCCGCTGTCGTCTCTATCGAGAAGAGAAGTATCGCGGCAAGATTGCGAGCAAACGCCGCTACTTCTATGGACTCAAACTACATTTGATGGTCACCAGTCAGGGTCAACCAGTTGAGTTCTTCCTAACACCGGGTTCTGAAAGCGATGTGACTCACCTGCGCTCCTTTCAGTTTGACCTACCGACGGGTTCAGAAATCTATGCAGACAAAATCTACAATGATTATGCCATGGAAGACTTAATCAATGAGACAAGACAGGTGAAACTATGTCCTGTACGCAAGAAAAACAGCAAACGGCCGTATCCACCGTGGCGCACTTATTGGATAAAACTGCATCGCAAGATTGTGGAGACGACAGGGTCATCCATTGCACGCAGGATGCCGAGGAGCATTCATGCAGTCACAGCCGCAGGCTTTGAGCTGAAAATCGCATTATTTGTTCTGGCTGAGAGTGTCAGCCATATTTTTAAGGTAGCAACTTGAGTTATTTTTAATAGCAGATTCCATAATATTTTTAAATAGTCTTAATCTCGGCTCTTGTTTAGCTGCTCCCTTTATCTCATAACTAAGTTGCTTTGAGATAGAAAGAATGTTTTCATTCATAGCTATTAATATTCTTGTTGCTTGTGGCATACCTTCTCTTGCTTCAGGATAAACACTTCTGCTTAGTATTGAGCACTCGAAAATGAGCTTAGATAAAAAAAGTTGTTTATGAAAATCGTCCAGTTTGTTAAAATGATCTTGTATTTCTTTAAGCTTCATTGTCCCTTAAAATCCCCTTGCTTCGGCTAGCCAACAACCTTTCTCGGCTGCGGCTCGGCCTCTGGCAGCGTTGAATTTTCAAATTTTAGCAGAAGTTGGATGGCAACGGCCACAGCGCAGACACGAAGACCCTCCCAAAGCAGGAGGCAATATTATTCATTTGCGTATACACCACAATCCCATGATTGGAAGCGATAGATGTAGCTGCAATATGATCGATCTCTGGATTGAAGATCAAAGCTAAGCAGAAACCCGTCTATTCCATTCACACCATATAAAAAATCATCATCACTTACAGTTTTAGGTATATCAGCCAAGTAAATAGGGACAAGATCATCTAATTGACCCGGGAGTTGATCATGATCTTGCTCATATGCGGTAATAGCTTGAATTATGGTATCTCCTCGTTGTTTGTTTTCTTGGACTTCGGAACCCGAACTTCTGCACGAGGAAAGAATTGCTAAGCAACAGACTATGGTAAATAATTTCCTTATTCTGGTACGGTCTTCTGCTAGCATGTAACTTTCCTCGGCAACACCTCAGCCTTTGGCCGCATTGCCTACATAATCACGTTGAATATTCAAACTTTAGCAGAAGTTGGGTGGCAACGGCCACAGCGCGTATTTACGACTTCAAATTTAATTCAGGTTAGGAGGCGGGCGAGTGCTTTTTGAACGGCCGTTTCCACCTTCTCATACCGCACATTCACATCATCTGGCAAGCTGCCCAAATCATCCCAGCCGTACCAGTTGGCAGCACGATTTAAGGTCGCAACTGCCTGGCTTGCTGTTCGGGTGCGCTGGGTGGCCTGCAAAATTTGTGCCAACAGGGGGCGGGCAGCTTCCGGAGTGGCTAATGACTCGGGGGTGAGTCGCAGCAACGCCTCCGCCACGCCCCACAAATCCCCGATGGTACGGTACGTTTGCAGGCTGCTTTGGTAATGGGTAACGGCCGTATCCACATCCCCCCCCGCCAAAGCCACATCCCCCAACATCAGTTGGCTAAAAGCGATCCCCCGCTGGTCGTCCAAATCGCGGCGCACCGCCAGGCTGCGCCCAAACAGCGACGCCGCCTCATCTGGCTGCTCCTGCCGCAGGGCAATCTCCCCCAAAAATGAGAGGGCAAAGGCGCGAGTGAGCAGATTGCCCGTCTGGTTAGAAAGCAGCAAACTTTGCTGGTGATGCTGCTTGGCCTGCGCCCAATCGCCACCTTTTTGTGCCACCTGCCCCAAAATGTTGTTGGCAATGCCTGCATAAAAATCGTCCTGCTGGGTGGCGGCAATTTCCAATGCCTGCTCCGCGGCGCGCTGGGCTGTCCGAAGTTCGCCCAGGTCGTGGCAGGCTGCGGCGAGGAAGCAAAATGGATACAGCATCTCCCGCTGGTGGCCTTGTGCATGCAGGATGGCCAACGCCGACTCCATTTTTTGCCGCGCACTGTCCCGTTCTCCCAAATGAAAAGCAAACCACGCCTGCCGCGCGATGAGTCTGGCCCAGATACGGCCGTTCTCCTTCTCATACCGCGCCCCTTCCACCAACTCTGCCGCCGCCGCAAACTGTTCCGCACCCTCGCGCAGCCAGCTTTGGGTGTCGTAAAAGTAGTAGAGGCTTTCCAACGCCGCATCCAAATCGGCGGAGGCTTTTTGGGCGATGGTGTGCTGCCACGCGGCGCGCACGTTGTCAATCTCCCGACCAATCTCGGCCAACGCTTGCCGCTGACCATCCTGCTCTAACGCTTGCTGCTGCTGGGCCAGCAAGCGTAGGAAGTAGCGGCTGTGGCGACTGTGTACCTCCGCTTCCTCGCCCGCGGCTTGCAGCTTTTCGCTAGCAAACAGGCGCAGCGGCTTGTGCAGGCTAAAACGCGCCAGCCCGGTAGTGACAATGCGCTGGATGAGCGATTTTTCGGTGAGGGCGGCCAGCGTGGGGAAGCGAATCTCGGCCACGGCCTGGGCTGCCTCACGGCTAAAGCCGCCCCGGAAAACGGCCAAGCGGCGCAACGCCTGCTGCTCTGGCGGGGTGAGCCGCTGCCACGACTGGTTGAAGACGGCGTGCAGACTTTGCTGCCGCGCCGGAATGTCCGGGTTGGAGGTCGTGAGCAGATCGAGGCTGTCACCCAGTTCGGACTCGATTTCGGTGGGGTTGAGAACGTGCAGCCAGGAGGCGGCCAGTTCCAACGCCAGCGGCAATCCAGCACAAAGTTGGCAAATGTGGGCAACGGCCGTTTCGTTCTCACTGTTCAGGCTAAATCCGGGCTGTACCCGCTGCCCGCTCTGGCAAAATAGCTGCACTGCGTCTGAATTGGTAAGCGCAGACGCATCGGTAGGCAGTGCCAGCCCCGCCAGCGGATAGACCCACTCGGCCTGTAGCTGAAGCCGAATGCGGGAGGTGGCCAGCAGCTTGAGTTCGGGGCACGCTTGCAGTAAATCGGCCAGCAGTTGGCGCATGGCGGCGGCATTGGCTCCGGTGAGCAGTTGTTCCACGTTGTCTAGCAGCAGCAGAAACGGCCGTTCTGCCAAATAATCTGCCAGTCGTGCCTGGGGCGTTTGGCTGCCAGAGAGTGAGATGCCGAGTAAATCCGCCAGTGCCAGGGGAACGGCCGTCACTTCGTCCAATCCGTCTAGTCCCACAAACAAAACCTTGTGCGGCAAATCTACCTGCCCGGCCGCTTCGATGGCCAGCCGCGTCTTGCCGCTGCCGCCTGCGCCCACGATGGTGAGCAAGCGACAGCCAGGGTCAGCCAGTCGGGTTAATATGCCGTCCAGCTCGTTTACGCGCCCCACAAACGGGGTCGTCGGCACGGGCAAGTTGGAGCGTCCCGTCTCGCTGCTGAGGCGAATTTCGTTGTAGAGCGAGCGTGTCTCAGAAGTTGGCTCGATGCCTAGCTCATCGTTGAGAGTGGTTTCGCAGGCGGCAAACTGATTCAGCGCAGCGGCCTGGTCGCCCTGGGCAAAGTAGCAGCGCATCAGGCTGCGGTGGGCTTCCTCTTGCCACGGCTCAAACGTCAGCCAACGCTGCGCCGCCTTAATGGCTTGCGGATATTCGCCCCGGTGCTCGTGCTGCGCCACCAGCAGATTTAGTGCAGCCAGTAGGTCGCCTCGCAGCATTTCTCGCTGCATCAAAACCCAATCGTCAAATTCGGCTGAATCTGCCAAAAAGAAGCCGTCCAAAAAGTCCCCTCGGTAGGCGGCGACGGCTTCGGCCGCGCCGCCGCTTTTGTTGAGGGCATCTTCGAATGCGGCGAGATCGGTTTGTAGGGGAACGGCTGAGCTTAGGTGAACAGTCTGGCGGTCGGCCAAAATGAGGGGTGGGTCTGCTTTGGTATCCTTGAGGGCTTTCCGCAGGTGCAGTAACGCCTGTCGCAAACTTTGCCGCGCCTGCTTCTCTGGGGATTCCGGCCACAGCAGGCCAGCCAGCTTGGAGCGGGAGTGCGCTTGCCCTTGCTCTACCACCAGGTAAGCCAGCAACGCCCGCACCTTGTCGGAGTAAAAGTTGGTGACGGGCTGCCCATCCAGCGTAACGGAAAATTCACCCAGCAAATTGATGGTAAGTTGAGGCATGGTTGATAACTTTGATTGTCGCAAGAACGTGTAGCTGGTCTGATCGAGCCAAGCGTGGCTCACATTATAGTCGGCTGGGGAGATGGGACAAAGGAAAGAATGATTAGCGAGCCGGCCGTTTGCTAGGCTCTGTGGGCGACTGATTGAGGAAGTTCAGCAAGGCATCAAATTCTGTAAACGTGTGTTTTTGTCCGGTGGCGACGTGAATGAGTGTGATGCGCGTTTGCGGCACACCAAAGTCATTCACCTGCCACAGCCGCAGCAAGTACGACTGGTATCGGGTTTGCTCAGTTTCATTTTTCATGTGCCACCTGTGTTGCTCCCAGACTACAAAAGTCTCAAAGACTTTTGTAGTCTGTCACATTATGCGTAATGAATGAACAGCAAAATCCAGCTCACGATGACCCAGGCACCGGGCAGTAGTGGCACCAACGCCGCTCGCAAAGCCAGAACCGGTTCGCCTCGCCCGGCATAGACAAAGCTGAAAATGAGGGCAGGCAGCACAACAACGGCGTAAACCAACATGCTGATGTAGGTCATTGGCTGTTCTTCGGGGGCAATGCTGAGCATGAGTAAGCCAAAGCTAAAGAGCCAAACGAGGCCAAGAATAAAGTAAATGACGGTAGCGATGATGGGGGTAAGGTAGCGACGAAAGCCGGATTGTTCTGCGGTTTGATTTGCTGTGGTCATGAGATTCTCCTGATGATTTTCTTGTAATACTTGTGTGTTGTTTTGTGAGGCAATCATATTCATCTGCCGTGATGAAATCGTTATGCCGGATGTGTGGGTGGTGCAGCCTGTGAGCAGAACGGCCGTTACCAACAGTAACCCCAGCCGAGGCCAATTTACCAACTTCTTGCCGCCCCAGAAGCCCACTATTGGCAGCAAAATCATGATGGCAAAGCCAAACCAGCTAATTTCATAAGCTACACCGAGCCGGAAAGGATTGAACAGTTGCACAGTGGAAGCAAATGTATGGCGATAAACCGGGTCTGGCACAACGGCATACGCTTGCACCGGGATAATTGGCAAAATGAGCGCAATCAGCAGCACAAATAGCCTGATAAGAAATCTTTTTAAGCGCATAGCAATTTACTCCGTGAACCGCCACAGCCCAGTTTCATCGTCCACGGTGACGACAAACCAGAAACGGCCGTCCGCATCCACCGCTGTATTTGTCCAGGCTGTACTAAAATTTTCGAGTGCGAGTACCAATTCATCACCCACAATTTGATAAGTATTTCCCGCCAAAAACACCCAATCGTTCCCATCCCCATCGGCGACGTTGGTGACGGGGCCAAACTCAATCTCGTCATCTGCCAGCAGTGTCCATTGGCCGTCATCCAGACGAAAGTAATCTTCCTGAATGTGGCAGTGCCCTTGAATGCACTCAGAGAAGTTGGCTAACGGCCGCCCCTGGGCATCAAAATCCAGGCTGGTGAGCAAACCGTATGCGCCTTCCGGTTCATCATGGCGTATCCATTCCCCGCTCTGGCTGGATTGGTAGAGTGTATTTTCAGAAAGTAGCCAAATGTTGCCGTCATCGCGGGCAGCAATCGCCCAGATGCAGGGAGAGGTATCGTTGATGGTGGTCGGTTGCCATGCGCCATCGCGCAAAATGGACAACCCGCCGCCGCTGGGGTTGCCGGTTAGGAAGTTGCATTGGCCAATCCAGATTTCGTTGGTAGGCTGAATGTAAGCCACGGCGAGAGTTGTGTCCCAGTCTGACGCATCGCCGTCGGGCAGGGTGAGGTTTACAGATTCGATGGTGTGTGTTTGCCAACGGCCGTCTACCAACTGCCGAATCGTTGTCCGTGCCGAAAGCCAAATGCTGCCTTGATCATCTTCAACGATGGGCTGTTGGTAAACCGAGGTTGTTACTTCCCAACCTGCCTCTGTGCCAAAGGCTTGCCAGGTATTACCATCCCAAGCGGCAATTTCTGCGCCATCTTCGCTTAAAACCCAAACGCGATCCTGGCTATCAAACCCGATGAAACGGCCGTTGTATTCTGGAAGATAAACAGCCCACTCGTTGTCATCAAAGCGCAGCACCTCGTTGGTACTGGCAAAGAAGAGATCGCCCGTGGGGCTGCTGTGCAGCTTTTGCCAGCTACCCGTGATAAGTTCGTCCATTAGGGCAACTTCGGTAAAGGGGCCAAGCTGGCGCGGGCTGGGGGTTGCCGTTGGCATTGGCGTGTTTGTAGGATGTGATGTTGCAGATGGTAGTTGTGTGGGATTTGTGCTGAGTGAAGTAACGGCCGTTGCCGTCGGGGTGCTGGCTTGTGTGGAAACGGCCGTGGCAGGGTCAGTAGGTTCCGGCTCCGGCGTGGCTTCCGGGCGGCAAGCTGCCAAAGCCAGCAGGATAAGCAGCAGTAAGCAAAACTGTTTTGGGTTGGCTGAATAATTCATGATTTGCTCCGAATTTGTGATTGATGAGCAAACCATACAATTGCACCGTTATGAATTCGTCATAACAAAAAGGCTCAACTATGAAATGTGACAGTCACTTCATTGGTGATTAAAAAATAAAACGGGAAATGGTAGGGGCGCATCCCCGTGTGCGCCCAAATTGGGGCAGACACGGGGGTCTGCCCCTACCGAAAACAAAAAAGGGCATGTCCGCTAATTACGAACATGCCCCAAGTTCTGTAAATAAGTAATCGCTGTTGGCTAGAATGGAATGTCGTCTTCTTCCTGGGCCGGTGCGCCGCTCTCGTAGCTCTCGCCGCCACCGCTGTAGCTGCCGCCACCCGTATCATCCCGGCCACCTAAAAAGCGAACCGAATCGGCGCGAATTTCAAAGGAGGCGCGGACTGTGCCATCTTGTCCAGTCCACAGACGCGGGCCACCTGTGTTGCGGTCTGGGGTGATTTGCCCTTCTACCAAAACTTTGCGCCCTTTGCTGAGGTACTCATTGGTTGTTTCTGCTTGCCGCCCCCAAACGCTCACCCGGAACCAGGTGGTTTCGTCAACAGGTTGGCCGGTAGAACGGTCTGTCCAACGCCGATTCGTTGCCACGCTAAAGCTGGTGACGGCCGTTCCATCTGGCATATACCGCATTTCAGGGTCACTCCCCAGATTTCCAACCACAATTATCTTTTGATACATGAAACACTCTCCTTAAAATGATTACAATTTTGGCACGTTTTTGCCTATAAAGAAACGAGAAGTTGGTAAATAGTATCACGTTTTAGACAAATGAAAAACATAGATTTGTGTGCCAATGCGCCCTTAAAATAACAACACTATTTTAGCACAATTGTTCTAATAAATCAATTTTTCCTCCGGTAAATCGTGCCATTTTTGCTCACTTGACCAAATGACAAATACGCTTACCATATATTGTTATGACAAATAACGGCGGGTATAAGCTGGAATATCTGGAAAAATACCAGAAGCGCTCCCCCAAACAGTCTGGCAACAAAAATAAGGGGGACAAAAACAAGCGCGGCTGTCTGGCGCGGGCATTTATTTTGCTGGTGCAGCTTGGCTTGTTGGGGCTGCTGCTGGGCATTCTGGCCTTTGTCGGTGCCTATATTTATTTCAGCAACGAGCTGTCTGATTCCATTGATCAGGTAGTTGCGTATCGCGGCACAGGGGTGGGTGGCACACCTCGCTTTTTTGATCGCAATGGTGAGCTGCTATTTGAACTGACGACCACTGAAAAGCGGCTCTGGCTGTCGTACCCAGAGATCCCCCAATCGGTGATTGATGCAACGGTGGCAGTGGAAGATGATACATTTTGGACCAACTACGGCATGGACCCGGCTGCTATCGGCGCTGCGTTGCTGAACAATTATCGGAACCAGGACGGCCGTCCTGTAGGAGCCAGCACCATTACCCAGCAGCTCGTCCGCCATATCGCCTTCACTTACGAAGAGCGTATCAGCGTCAGCTACGAACGCAAGCTGCGCGAAATTTTCCTTGCCTTTATCATGACCCAGCAGCGCAGCAAAGAAGCCATCATCCAGATGTACCTCAACGAAATTTACTATGGCAATCTGGCCTACGGCATCGAAGCGGCCGCCCAAACCTACTTTGGTAAAGCGGCGCAGGAGCTTAATTTGGCCGAATCTGCCTTTTTGGCCGGACTGCCTCAGTCGCCCCTGGATTGGGATCCGTACACCAATTTTGAAGCCGCCAAAGCGCGGCAAGAGTTCATCCTGGATTTGATGGTGGAGGATGGCGTCATTACCGAACTGGATGGCGAAGTGGGCAAGCAAACCCCGCTGCATATTCAGCCGCGCATTACTGCCAACGAGGCGGCGCAGGACGTGACGCTGGAAGCTGCTCACTTTGTCCTTTACGTGCAAAATGAGCTGGAGCGGCTTTACGGGCCTGATGCGATTGCTCTGGGTGGCTGGCAGATTACCACCAGCCTGGATTTGAATATGCACCAAATGGCAGAAACGGCCGCACGTGACTGGATTGCCTCTCGAACGGCCGTTCACGATGTCAGCAACGCCTCAGTGGTCATTCTCAAACCGGGTACGGGCGAAATTTTAGCAATGGTGGGCAGTCTGGATTATTTTGACGACTCCATTGACGGGCAGGTAAATGTAGCGCTCAGCCCGCGCCAGCCCGGTAGCAGCATCAAGCCCATCACCTACGCCACCGCCTTGCAGCGCGGCTGGTCTACCGCCGATGTGCTGTGGGACGTGCCCATCGAGCTAGATTTGGGCGGCGGTGAAAAAATGGTGCCCACCAATTACGATGGCTACTATCGTGGCCCTGTGTTGTTCAGGGACGCGTTGGCCAACAGCTACAACATTCCGCCCGTCCAGCTTTTGCGGGATGTGGGCGTGCCCAACTTTGTCGCCACAGCACGCAACATGGGCATCGAATCCCTGCGCGAGCCACCTGGCTTTTATGGTTTGGCGCTCACGCTGGGCGGCGGCGAAGTGCCGCTCATCGAGATGACCCACGCTTACGCTACGCTCGCCAACCAAGGGCAACGGCCGCGCCTCACTTCCATCCTCAAAATTACAGACAGCCGGGGCAACGTCATTTTTGACGCGCAGCAAAATCAGCTACCCGCCGTCAACGCCATTGATCCCAAAATTGCCTACATCATCACCGATATTTTGGATGATGACCAATCGCGGGTGGCGGCAATGGGCTTTAACAATGCGCTTGAATTACCCTTCCCGGCGGCGGCCAAAACGGGCACCACCAATGATTTCCGCGACAATTGGACGCTTGGGTACACTCCCGGCGTGGTGGTGGGGGTGTGGACGGGCAATTCAGACGGCCGTCCCATGATCGATTCCTCTGGCTTACGTGGCGCAGCCCCTCTGTGGAACACAATCATGCAATCCATTTATGCTGATCCGGATATGGTACAAAGTTTGTGGGTAAACGGCCGTCCGCCAGCCAACGGGTTCATCCAACCACAAGGGATTGAGCTGCGCCCAGTTTGCTATCCCTCTGGCACCGGGGGCAGCAGCTGTACCGCCGGCCGGAATGATTGGTTCATTGTGGGTGCGCCTGTGCATGGTAATGCTCGCATTAGCTACAACCCCAACATGGGCGAATATTTGGGCGCGTGGACGCTCTCCACCATGCCCTTGCCTTCCGAAGAAGCCCAGCGCATTTTGGATGCCCAGCCGGAACTGAGCAACGGCAGTAAAATCCCCCGCCCCACCGAATGCGTTATTAACACAACCAGCCCCCCAGAAAACGCCACCGTGCGGCTCTACCTACCTGTCCCTCCGTTTTACCCGGATGAAGTGAAGGCAAGACAGTGGGCGCAGGCGACCGGGTTCCGCATGGCACCTCCCTCAGTTTGCCCGCTTAGCGTCTTGCGCGGGTCGCCTACCAGCACCCCAAACAGTGATGGTGAATAATTCGGGGATTATCCTTCAAAATCCTTTACAAATTGCACCAGCGTGTTGAGCATGTTGTCAAACACAGAAAGCCGCGCGACTTCGTAGCCGTGGCTGTTGGCGCGTACTTGTCCCATGCAGGCAATCCGCTGTGCGCCGCCTGCGTAGTAAACCAGGCTGGCATCGCTGGCAGCACTTTGGTAGACAACAGGCTGTAGCTCTGTGCCTGCGTCCAGCACAGCTTGGCAAAATGCTTGCAGCAGCGGCTGGTCGTAATGGGCCAACCGATCCTTGCTCCAAATGGCGGGACGGCCGTCCAAAACCAAATCACTCTCTGGCGGCATCGGCGCACCGTCCACGCTCACAAAAATCTCTGGCTGCTCGCGCAAAGCAAGTGATTTGGCACCATGCCCACCCACTTCCTCACTGACGGTAAAGGCGATGATGGTGGGATGATACGGCCGTATCCCCTCCACCTTCATCCGCTCCAACAGTCGCAAAAGCGCCACCACGCCCATCCGGTCGTCAAACGTCCACGCCGCCACCAGCGGGTCAGCGGGGTCGCCAAACAGCACCGGGCCGCGCCGCTCGCGGGTGGGCACGCCTGTGGAACCGGGGCGCACCCCGGCTACTTTGAGTTGATCCGCTGAGAGCCCTGTTAGCACCCGCACATCATTCCAGGTAACGGCCGTCTTCGCTGCATTGGCCGTGTGGGTAGACCCCATGGACAGCACACCAATGATGGTTTCCACATCGCCCAAAATCTCTACCGGGCCTTCGCCCAGCTTCCAGGGGTGCAGCCCGCCGCTGTTGCTCACTTGCAGGCTGCCGTCTAGGTTGATTTTGGTCACGACCATGCCGATTTCGTCCATGTGGGCGGCGACCATGATGAGGGGGGCTTGTGGGGAATGGCCGTCCAACCGCACAATCACATTTCCCATGCCATCCTGCTCATGAGCGATGCCCCAACCCGTCAATTTCTGACGCACAACCGCTGCCAGTGCCGCCTCACGCCCGCTGGGTGCAGCCACTAAAAGATCGGAAAATAGCTGAAGTGTTGAATTAAGATTTGTCATGACAAGAATTGTATCAGCTCTTTTTGGGGAGTGACTAATCTTGTATAGGTGACAGTCACTTTTTGTTTTGCCCGGATATTGTCAAGGCTGAAGTGACTGCCACCTCGAACTTAGTCATTCTCTCTTTTTTGGTTGCCCTGCCGTTTGCGTTCCCAACCGGTATAATATTCGTTACGACTCGCCTAGCCGATCTTAACTTGAACACATCCAGTAGTTCCACATAGTGTTTAAGTCCTTTAAAGAAAGGAGAAATAGATGGATAAGCAGAATCAAATTGATGAGGAACGGCCGTTTCCCCGCCTGCTAGGTGTCTTTGCCCATCCAGATGACGAAACTTTTTGCATTGGCGGCACATTTGCACGCTACATCAAAGAGGGGGCGGAGGCAATGGTCGTCAGCTTTACGCGTGGCGAAGCGGGTCAGATTCGTGATGCCCAAGCTGCAACCCGGCGAACGCTAGGTCAAGTCCGCGCCAACGAATTACAGGATGCCTGCGCTGCTTTAGGCGTACAGCATGTCCTTTGCTATGATTACGGCGATGGCAAGTTAAAAGACGTTTCTCAAGATGACTTAATTGAGCCAATCGTTAAGCTAATTCGGGAATTTCAGCCAGATGTTGTTTTCACTTTTGATGCGTTTGGCGCCTACGGCCATCCAGATCACATCGCCATCAGTGCTGCTACAACCAAAGCGTGCCAATTAGCTGGCTTTAGCGAACAATTTTCTGAACATCTCCAAAAGGGGCTTGTGCCATTCGCGCCGCCACGTTTATTTCATGCTTGTTTTCCCCAAAGTGGACTCTTGCTGCTAGACCTGATTGTGCAGTGGCTGCAAAACTTGGACACTCGTTTTCGCGGCAGCGAGGATTTTATGCACGGTCTTATGCTTTTTGCCGACGAATCAACAATGCTTGGCTACGCGAGTGATCATATAAAAGTGGAATGGTATCCGTCAGATTTTTATATTATTGAACAAGGTGAACCAGCGACAGCACTTTATTTGCTGTTATCGGGTAGCGTCAACGTTTTGCGTGAAGATGAAAATGGCAACCTCATGTTGCTGGCAACCTTGGGGCCAGGCTCTTTTATAGGTGATACCGGCATAGCGTACGGACAGCCGCGCAACGCGCACATTGTAGCAGTCAGAAATGCAACCTGCCTGGTCTTCTCCCCCGGCAAGCCCACCAATTTTGCGGGTCGTGGCGAGGAGGCGCAATTTGCAGCCGAGGAGACGGATTCGAATGAGACACAGCAAATGGCAACTATGTGCATAGATGTTTCGGATTTTATTGAACAGAAAATGATGGCTCTAACCAAACATCGTACCCAATATCCTGTTGAACCAGATATTTTCCCACCAGATTTTTTGAAAGCGTTAATGGGACGCGAATACTTTGTTCAGATCGAGCAATCTCGCGGTCTGGAAACAACACTGTTCCCTTAAACGATGGGATGTAAACTGAGCCATGAAGGAGTAAGCATGTCTACAAATGCCACAACAAGCCAGCAGTCTGCTTCTGAATATACGGCCGTCCAGAAGGCGGCTATGTATGAACAATTTTTGAAAAACTACCCAGAGTATGGCAACACAATGTTGCTAGATGAATGGCGACGGACGGAATACGGCCGTCTCGACACCACCAACCAAATCTACCTGGACTACACCGGGGGCGGCCTTTACGCAGAAAGCCAGCTCGACGCCCACATGGCCATCCTCAAAACGCAAGTGCTGGGCAACCCCCACTCCGCCAACCCCACCTCGCTGGCCATGACAGATATGGTGGAAGGCACTCGCAGCTATATTCTCAACTACTTTAATGCCAATCCCAATGAATACATTGCTGTCTTCACCATGAATGCCAGCAATGCTCTCAAGCTGGTGGGCGAGGCGTACCCGTTTACCCCTGGTAGCCACTACTTGCTCACCTACGACAACCACAACTCCGTCAACGGCATTCGCGAATTTGCCCGCAACAAAGGGGCTGAATTCAGCTATGTTCCCCTAACCACGCCTAGTTTACGCATAGATGAAGCTGCCCTGAATGAACTGCTAGCGGCCGGCGATCCGGCACAGCACAACCTGTTCGCCTTTCCGGCGCAATCCAACTTTTCTGGTGTGAAGCATCCGCTGGAGTTAGTGGAGCTTGTGCAAAAGCGAGGGTGGGACGTTTGCCTGGATGCGGCCGCTTTTGTACCCACCGGCCAACTTGATCTCAGCCAAGTGAAGCCAGAATTTGTTACCATGTCGTTTTACAAAATGTTTGGTTACCCTACTGGGCTGGGGGCGCTGCTCATCCGCAAATCGGTATTGGACAAGCTGCGCCGCCCCTGGTTTGCGGGCGGCACGGTGAACTTTGCCAGCGTGCAGGCGCAGGGGCATTATTTAGCCCCTAACGAAGCCGCTTTTGAAGATGGCACGGTGAATTATCTCAATATTCCGGCCATCAAAATTGGGTTAGCCCATTTGCAAGAAGTAGGGATGGAAACGATTGGTGAACGGGTTCGGTGTCTTACGGGTTGGTTAATTGATGAGCTGATGGGGTTGGTGCATGAAAACGGCCGTCCCATGATACGACTCTACGGCCCGACCAACACAGACATGCGGGGCGGTACAGTAACGCTGAACTTTTATGATCCAGACGGCCGTTTGCTAGACTACCGCCGCATTGAAGAGCTAGCCAACGAACAGGGCATCTCCCTGCGAACTGGCTGCTTTTGCAACCCCGGCGCTGGCGAAATTGCAGAAGGGCTCACCCGTGAGGACATGCTCGCTGGCCTCGCCGAATCGGAAGATATGACCCTGCCCCGCTTCATGCAGCTCATCCAGCATCGCGGCAACAAAAGTGCCGGGGCTATTCGTATTTCGGTTGGGCTGGCCACCAACTTTGCCGATGTGTACCGCTTTATGCAGTTTGCTGCCAGCTTCCGCAATAAAACCAACCTCAATATCGGCAAGGCAACATTCGACATTGCCTCCTGCCGCGTCATCCGCGATGGTAGCTAGGAGCGGTAATCCGTATTCAGTTTTCAGTAGTCGGTGGGAGTGACTCGTTCCACGCTCTGCGTGGAATGAAGGGTAGGACGCTCCGGCGGTCCGGTACAAAAAGGCGACTACTAATTTAGCAGCCGCCTCACAATAGTTATTCAAATTTGGGTAGATTCAGGTGCTATTCTTCAAAGCTGGTTAAACCAACCCAGGAGTAGCCACCCACCCAGGAGTAACCACCGACCCAGCTATAACCGCCAACCCAAGAGTAGCCACCTACCCAACTGTAACCGCCAACCCAAGAGTAACCACTTTGCCAGACATCTTCCTGCGTCCATTCATCCCAATCGGTGTTGCCAACCCAGGAGTAGCCGCCGACCCAGCTATAGCCACCTACCCAAGAGTAACCGCCGACCCAACTGTAGCCGCCAACCCAGGAGTAACCACCGACCCAAGAGTAGCCGCCAACCCAGGAGTAACCACCGACCCAAGAGTAGCCTTCGGCATCGGCCAGCGGCTCGCCATTTTCATCCACCAGAATAAATTCACCATCCCGGTAGACAACGGGGCCAACGTATGGCTCGCCAGAAATCATGCCCGCATTGGCTTCTCCCTCGGCTGGGTTCAGCACGGCTGTAGGTGCCCAAACGCGTCCCGCCCCCTGCTGGAAGATGCTCCAGGCCAATGTGCCGTCTTCATAAGCGGCTGGCTGCGCCGAGGCCATGAGTGCATACTTAATCTGGTTGGGAGTCATGTCCGGATTTTCTTGAATCATGAGCGCGACGAGACCGGTGGTAACGGCCGTTGCCGATGACGTCCCCGCAATTTCATAATAATTGCCCGTTACGCGCAAATCCTGGTTCTCTTGCGCCCAGGCAGAGTGGGCGGGAGCGTAGGTGAGCATGTGTGCGCCAGGAGCCACAACATCCGGTTTTACAAAGCCAACTTCCGTGGGGCCAGCACCGCTGAACGGGGCAATGTAATCATCGCTGGGATCATCAGGCGTGTAGTTATCGGTAAATGCACCGACGGTAATAACAAAGGGATCGTTGCCAGGGGCAGCGATTGTCATTGCGTCTGGCCCTACATTGCCAGCGGCGGCTACCACCACAATGCCTGCATCCCAAAGCATTTCCACAGCCTGGTTAACGGGGTCTGCCCAATATGGGCTGCTAATGCTTCCCAACAAGGATAGATTCACCACGCGGATGTTGTATTCATCCTTGTTTTCCAGAATCCAGTTTAGCCCCTCAATGATGTCTGTGTAAGTGCCTTTGCCTTCAGCGTCCAGAGCGCGAACGTCAATGAATTTTACGCGGGGCGCAATGCCAATAAATCCGTCTACATCGCGGGTGCTATTACCAATGAGGCTCGCCATCATGGTGCCGTGCCCGTGAGGGTCTAGTCTCCATGTACCGTTATCGAGTGCATCATAGCGAGCAACGACCCGGCGAGCGGCCCAGAGGCTGTTGGCGATGCCGGTGTCTACAATGGCAACCCCAATTTGCTGCCCTTTGATGCGTTCGGCCCATACCTCATCAACGCCCATAACTTCAGGGAAGGTAGCATCAACTTGATTGATATGTCTTGCGGCAGTCGTGCCAGCAACATTGGCTTCTTCATCCTGATGAATGGCCACGGTACGGCCGTCGGCTGCGATGGCGTTGAGTGCGTGTTCCGGTACGGTGGCAGAGACGGCATTGATGATGGCTAACTGTTCGTTAAGCTCGCCTCCGTATGCTTCTACAATGGCAACGGCCGTATCCACATCGCCTGCCTGAACCAACACAGAAACACGTTCCGTGCCGCCGGATACAAAGGGTACAGCCAGCAACGCAGTCAATAAGAGTAGCAAAGCTGCAAGTGAGAATTTATACTTCATTGAATTAACTCCCCATATGCACAAAGCATTTTTTGTTTTGGCTCAACTCTTGAAAAAGAGATGCTATGTGCGTTCTGCTTGTTTATCGTGCCTTTTGGCACTTGCTATCTTTTGAAAAATAATTCGCGCAAAGTATGCGTGAACGAGACGTGAAACTCAATAGGAAAATAGGCAGGTATGCCCGCAAATCGTTACCAATTTACCGTCAAGATTCCAGGATTAACTGTCTGGCGGCTTCTAATGTTTCATCTACGGCCGTTTCCGGGTCATTCAGGGCAATAATTTGTGGCGTGAAGCCAACCAAGCCACTGGAGTATTGTTATGATTCTTGGTCTTGTTGCTGCTTTTTTTGCAACAAGCGAGCGGCCAGGGTGCCGCTTGCTGTCGGTTTTTGCGGTTTTTTTGCAGGTGGGGCTGGCTTGTTGGGGGACGGCCGTTCCCCTTCCTCCCGCTCTTTCTGCTGCACTATCACCGTCGGTTTGGCTTCTTTTACGGGTGGGGAGGCTGGAGAGGCGCTTTTTTCCGCACGCTGTTTTGCTTCAAACAGGCGGGACACTTGCTCTGTGCGTGGGGCGGGGGCAACGGTTGCGGGCCGCAAACGGCCAAACGTGGCTGCCCAAGCTCGTTCCCAATCGCGCCGGGTGATGACCAAGCGGCGCACCGCAATGTCTACCGGCAGCAGCAGCACCGCCAGCAGCGTGAGCCAGGTCCAGATGGGGCGGGTGGTTGCTTCTGAGGGGAGGGTGTGGTCGAAGACGGCTGTTTCCAACCCCGCCAAATCCTGCCCCCCTGTTAACGTCGCGACGTTTTCCAAAAGCTGGGGATTCGTTTCAAATTCGCGGTATTCCGGGGAGTAGCCCAGCACCCAGCCGCTGGTTTGCCTCACCACGTTCTCTTCTGTGCCGTCAGAACCAGCCACGCGGATGAAGTAGGCGCCGTCTGTTTCCGGGGCAAACTCCGCTTCGTAGCGGCCAGGTGCTACCTGCGCCAGCGTCACGTTCTGGACGGATCCGTCGGGCGCAACCACGTTGGCTTCCATGGTTAAATTGTTGAGGAAGTTACCGTTGCTGCCGCGCGCATCCACCGTCAGCGTGGCTTGCTCATCGGTATAGGTGATGACGGTTTCCACGTTGCTGTCTCGGTCTTGCGAGATAGTCCAGCGCACCGTTTGCGCCCAAAATGCGGGGAAGCCGTCCCACTGCACCCAGTCACGGCCCCAGCGGCCGGTGGCGTCAGAAGTCCAGGCGATGGCGCGGCCCAAACCATACTGCCACGCCGCCAGCACCGGGTCACCCTGCTCTGAGTTCAAAATGACCTGGGCGGTATCTTTGGGGCTGGTGCCAACGTAGCCGTAGAGGGGTGGAACGGCCGTAATCCCCGCCAAAATCGGGCTGTTGCTCACCAAACTGGGGAAGAATCGTTCTTCGATTAGGTAAGTCCGCTGGATGGAGGTAGTTTCCTGCGTAAAGATTTGGGGCAAATTGGCGGCTTGATCGGTGAAATGGAAACGGCCGTTGCCCCACTGTGCCACCTGTTGCAACCAGGGTACGTCTGGGCCGTTGCCGATGGAAACGGCCGTGACCGTCACCCCTTCCTCTACCAGCGAGGCAATGAGCGGCTCAACCCCCTCTTTTTGCTCCGAATCGGCGCCATCCGCCAGCAAAATAATGTGCTTCACCTGGTTTGGGCTATCTGCCAAAGCATCAGCCGCTGCTTCCAAACCCGTCCGCACGTAAATACCCCCCCCTCCTGCGCCAATCTGCCGGATTAAATTGATAGCTTCTTCTCGCTCACTCGCCGGCAGCGGCCCGATTGGGTTGTCTGGTCGCGTATCTACCGGGAAGACGGCAATCTCGTCAAAATCATTCAGCAGCTCCACTACGCGCACTGCCCCTTCCGCAGCCAATTGGATCTTGGTCACGCTGCCTTCTTGCGCCCCCATGCTGCCAGAGCGGTCAATCACAATCACAATACTCACTGAGGGAAACCGATCCTGATCCTTGATTTGCATCTCGACAGGCAGCGTCTCTTCCAGCGGCGTGCGGAAGTAGCCACCCATGCCGTAGCTTTGCGGCCCGCCCACCGCAACCAGTCCGCCGCCCAGGTCGCGCACATAGCTTTGCAGCACGTCCATCTTGCGCGGCGACAAATTTTTAGCGTTCACGTTTACCAAAATGATGCTGGCATAATTGCTTAACTCTGCCAGGCTGGCGGGGAGATCCGCGGGCGTGGTGCGATCTACTGTCAGCCCAGTTGCCTCCAGGGCTAACAGTAGTTGGGGCGATTCATCTGGCTGTGGCGTACCATCGTCGGCGACGGTGCCGTCGTTGGCTACCAGCAGCACGCGCGGCGGGCCGGTAATCTCGGTGTAGGCAGCCAGCTCGTTATTTTGAAAGAAGGTGTCGTTGCTTGGGGTAAGCTGGACGCGATACCGGGCAAATTCTTGCTCCAAAGCCCGTAGCCGGACGGCAAAATTATTGGCACCGCGCCGTAGCTGCACTGCTTCCTCGTAAACGACGCTGCCGCCAGACAGCACGCGCAGGGTGGCGGGCATGTCGGCGCTGCTCTCGGCGGTGATGTCCAGCCGGAATGTTTCCCCTTGGCTAATGCGGGTGGGGGCGCTGACGCTGGTGAGCAACGCTTCAGCGGCGGTGGCTTCCCGCCCTAGCAGCACATAGCTGATTTCCACGCCGCTGTTAGCTGCTAGCCGGGCGGCTTCATTGGCGTCGCCAACGGTGGCCGTGCCGTCACTCAAAATGACTAGGCGGCGAGCCGAGCCAGCCGGGAACAGGGCCATCCCCAGCCGGATCGCTTCGGCGATGTCGGTTTGCAGGGCTTGTGGCACGGAGCTAACGGGGGCGAGTTCGGCCAGCCCGCTCATGGGGCGTTCTACCAATGCGTTGGCTCCAAAGAGGATAACGGCCGCTTGGTCATTTGGCGTCATGCTTTCTAGCGAGGTGCGGATGTAGGATTCGGCCGTTTCGGCCTGGGCAGGGCTAATTGAATCTGAGGCATCAACAAGGAAGACCACTGCCAGCTCATCGGCAGCGCGAACTAGCTGCGTACCCGCCAGGCTGAGGATGAGCAGCATCATGATCAAAATGCGTAGCGCGAGACTGACCCAATCGCGCCAGCGCCGCCCCACAGCACGGCGGGGCTGCCCCAACCAGAAAAAGTAGGGAATAGTGAGGAGCAGCAAAAGGGCGAGTGGCGTGGTGAAGTTCACAGTTCAGTAATTCGGTAAACGGTAATTAGTAATTGGTTGAGGGCATTATAGGGGATGTTGTGGGTTTGGGGAATTCTTTTTGACGGTTGTCTAATGTGCGATTGTTCAACGCGAAGGTGCCAGCCGCCAGGTGGATGAACATTTATTCTCTGTTTTCTCTTGGTTCTCTGTGGCTTTTTAATCTTCGAAGTGGAGGGGGAGGTAGATGGTAAAGACGGAGCCTGCGCCGTATTTGCTTTGAGCATCTACGCGACCACCGTGAGCCGAAACGATAAATTTTGTTAATGCAAGCCCCATGCCAGCGGAACGGCCGTTGCCATTTGCCTTCAACTTTGCCAGGCCAGACCAAATCTCTTCTAATCTTTCCGGGGGAATGCCCACGCCTGTGTCCACCACACGCAGAAACAGATCGCTGCCTACCAGACCACATTCCACCTGCACGACGCCGCCAATCTTGTTGAACTTGATGGCGTTGTGCAGCACATGCTGGACTGCTTCTGATAGCTGGTCTTCGTCACCGAGTACGGTGGTATGCGAAGTGGTGGTTGTAAATTCTACAACGACGCGCCGTGCCTCAGCCATAGCGCGCAGGTTGCGGACAACCTGTTGGGCAATTTCATCTAGCTGCACCACTTGAAAGTTAAACGCATTTCGCATCTGGATACGGCTAGAGATGTTGATGAGCTTTTCGATGGGCAGCTTAATTTCGCTTATTTGCTGGTCAATTTGGCTAGCCAGCTTCATTGTGGTGGCATCCTCTTTGGTTTGTAGCTGTTGGACTTCGCGGGTGAGGGTGTTAAACGGCCGTCTCAACTCCGGCGAGATCAAGTCTACAAACTGAGAATAAAGGGCTACCAATTCTTGCAAATGCTGCTTGTCGCGGGTAAGCGTCTGGTTTTTTTGGAAGACATACTCATTAATTTGGCGCAGGCTGGTAATGTTTTGCGCCTGAGCCAACAGCGGGCTAATTTGTCGGGCCATCTTATCTAGCAGGTCGTAATCCGGCTGGTCGTAAGTGCCGCCAGACGTTTTTAAACCCAGCGCCAAGACCCCAATGAGACTGTCGCCTGCATGAAGCGGTTTGTACAGAACACGCCCCCAGCTTTCCAGCAGCATTCGTTCTGCTTCTGGCATATCGGCAAATTTTTCCAGCGTGTCAATGTCGTACTGCACCAGCGGCACATGGTTTTGGCGTAAAAATTGGTTTACAGGGCTGCTTTTGCTTAAGGGTAAAGGCTGGAGCGTGCGATTGTCCAGAGTGGCTAACGGCCGTAAAACCAGCCTGCCCGCAGGCCCATCATCTGTTGTAAACAGCCATGCCTCATCTGTTGCCAGATTAGCCTGCACCAGCCGCAAAAAAAGCTGCCCCAACTGTACCGGCTCTGGCAAATTGCCAACAGCATTGCTGAACTCCTCAGTCACAGCTTCCCGGCCTAGCGTGCCGGGCAAAAAAATACGGCGAGAGAGTCCTGTAATAAAACGACTGACAAGCGTGAACAGCCCCACGAATAGAGCTGCTGCCACCAACAACAGCAGAATTTCGCCGTTTTGGGGCGTGTTTTCAGGTAGATTGCGAACCGCACGTACCAACAGGGTTATGGCTCCCCAGGTAAGGCCAAACACAATGAGCCCGCTCACTATCCGGCTAAGAAGCTGCCGCAGCGAAAGCTGTAAATCGGGCAGGGTGGTGCTGGCCAGGCTGATGGTGCCAGTGAGGGCAGCCAACATCATCACCAAAACGCCTGCTTGCTGCCAGCCTGTTTGCCCTAATTGCTGCACCGAGCCCAGACTGCTGCCGATGGCTAGCAGGAGTACTACCACCAGCCAATATTGCACCTGGTTCCGAAACAGTGAGGGCGGCAGATTGCTGTTGAGCTTTTGCGTCAGCATCCAGGTGGCAACAGCAGGAAGTACCCAGCTAGTAATCCAAACAGAAGCCCAAATATCAAATTGTCGGATAGATTGGCCAAGCAAGATGAAGTCAGGAAAGGCGTTGGGCCAAATGTTGGGGTCCAGGGGGATGGATAGACCCCAAAGCAGCAGGCTGAGCGCGAGCCCAATTCGGCCGAAGCCACGTGGGGTTGGCAGGAAGGTGAAGGTAGTGTAGAGAAGCAGAACTGCCGTTAAGCTCAGCGCATAATTGCCCACTACCCCCCAACTGTAGATCAGATCTACAGAAAAGTTGTTGCCGCCAAAAAAGCGAATAACGCTGCTGGCCCACACCGCTGCCGACAATAATGTAAGCGACCAACGCAGGAATAACGGCCGTCTTTTTAGACGCGCTCGCCATAGGTAAACGATCATGCCGATAAAGCTCAGGGGCAATGTCAAAAGGATTAAAAATTGCTGCGTCAGCGTCATACGATCAGGTCAAATCCTTGCAGTGGTTTGCTACAGTTTGCGCCATTATACCAACTTTTCATCTTACAAAATTTGGGAAATTGGGATAAATCCAGGGAAATCCATCCTATAACCCAACATATCCCAAATACCCATTTGGGATAAATTTGGGATAACAAACCAACCCGTCGCCAAAACAGATTTAAGCTGCATTTAACCCAATTTAAGTTCTTGTTTAATCACACATATCCCAAATTCAATATGATCAGAACCATAAATTTTGTAACGATTGATAAACAAGGATTGAAAAAAATGAGTACAGTGGCAGTCAAAAAGAAAAGAAAGACAAGCCCCGCCAAGCGCAATCTAATTTGGGATATTGTCATTAGTTTAGGATTTCTAGCTGTATTTAGTCAGGAAATTACCGGAGAAACCCTGCATGAATGGTTGGCTTTAGCCCTGTTTGCCGGGCTAATTACCCATCTTGTTTTGCATTGGAAGTGGGTTGTAAATGTTACCAAACGAATATTCAATGCAAAACTCAATCGTAAAACCCGGATGAGCTATGCTGTCGTTTTAGGGTTAACGATTTCCTTCATTTTTATGGGTGTTTCCGGGTTGCTCATTTCTGAATCAGTAATGCCGACTTTAGGGTTTCAAGTTGGCAATGAAGCGTTTGAAGACCTGCATGAAGCAGCCAGCAACGCAACGCTAATTATGGTTGGAGTTCATCTGTTGCAACATTGGAAATGGATTGTGACAAATAGCAGAAAGTATATTTGGGGACGCTTCATCAAGTGATTGATAGTCTGACTCTATTTCAAAATGTAATGCGTTCCTTTTTTGGAGCCAATTTTGAGTAGGATGCCGCGATCAACCAGATCAACCAGATCAAGCCGGAGCGTTTCGGCGGAAACATCGGGGCATAGCTTTTGGTATTCACGGTTGGTGATGGAGCCATTTTCGCGCACGTAGGTGAGGGCACGGGTTTGCCGCTCGTTCATACTTTTGGTCCATTTGGGCGTGGGTTGTCGCTGCCGCTTGTTGTGTAGCGTTACCGTAAACAAGTGCGGTGTGGCTTTGAAATCTGGCGGCTTGTGGCCAGCCTGAACCATCTCTTCGATCATTTGGTCAATGCCTAGCCCCAGCTCTTCAATGTAGCCCCACTGGTAGAGGCCGTTTACCAGACGTGGATTGCGTGAAAAATGCTCTTCCACCAGATTGTCTAATGTCATGTAACCTGGCAAACCACCGGGGCTAATTATCTCTAGTCGGTTGGCATACATGCGAATTTCGATGCGTCGCCCCTGAATGCGGTAGTCGCGGTGAGCCACGGCGTTTACCAACGCTTCGCGCACGGCAAAACGGGGATACTCCAGCAGCTCTTCTCGCTCAAGTTGGTTCACGGTGGCTCCAACACGCATCTCTTCAAAGATGATGTTCCAGGCGCGTTCGATGACGCGGGCAACGGGGCCATTGATTTCGTCCCGACGGCCGTATCCAATGCCACCATCTTCGCCACGCGGCTCTGTGCCGGGGAACTTAACAAAAACGATGCCGCTTTGCGGAAAAAACATTTGCGGATTGCGGGCAAAGAGCAAAATGCCAATGGTCGTGGGGTGTCCATTTCGGTCTGTGGCCCCAATTTCAAATAGCAACTCGCGGGTGGAAAGCGTGCGCGCCTGGCCGCGCTGCTCACGCCGGGCTAGGTAATCTTGCACAATGTTGGTGTCCAGGTCGGTGTAGCGTGCACCAGGGACGATTTCGGTTTCGTATTCGGCCGTATTTTTGCTGTTGGCCAAGTTGCGTACTTCATCGCCGGTGAGGGGGCGGTTGGCGGTACCGCTGCGGACGAGCACACGGCCGTCGTCCAACGTGTGCAGGTCGGTGCTGCGTGGCACGTCAATGCCAATGAGGGTTCCCTGAGGGGTTTCCACCTGCTGCCATCGGGTTGGCACTGGGGGGCGGCACAGCCGGGCGGCTTCCAGCAACGCGCCTTCTGCCTCTTCTTCCCAGATTTCGTTGACGGGACGGCCGTTTTCATTCAGCCCCAGCACAATCAACCCACCGTCCCCATTGGCCAGCGCCACCAGGCACGCTGCCAACGCCTCCACATCTGCTTCTGCCAGAAATGCCAACCGCTGTCCAGGCTTTTGTTTTAACATAACGTTATTATAACAGAAGTTGTGGCGATTAGTGCCACAAGATGAGCGGAGCCTCGCAAAATATGCGTTCCCGCACCTGTTTACCTTGTCACCCCCTTACCCCTTCACTATACTTCCAGCCGATGGGTACACGACAGATTATTCATGTAGAAAGCGGCGAGATTCTCATTCCGCAAGCCAAATGGTGCGATAGCTTTAGCAGCAAGCTGCGCGGCTTCACCTTTCGGCGCACATTGGAGCCGCAAGAAGGCTTAGTGTTGGTAGAAGCCAAAGACAATCGCGTAAATACTGCCATCCACATGCTATTTGTCTTTTTTGATTTGGGCGTCATTTGGGTGAATGATGCTGGCGAAGTTGTGGGTACTGTTGTGGCGCAGCCCTGGCGACTCTCTTACATGCCACCTGCGCCTGCCCGCTACGTTATTGAAGGCCAACCGGAGCTGGCGCAGCGGGTAAAAGTGGGCGACCACATTCAATTTGTAACCTGATGAAGCGTATTGGACTCTTTTTGTTATTGATTTTGCTGCTGCCGCTCTCCGTGCTGGCGCAAACGGCCGATCCCACCCCCACACCCAACCCCGACGAAACCAGCGACCCTATTCCCCGCGTTCACACCGTTGCTGAGGGTGAAAATCTAACCTACATTGCCAGCCTGTATGAAGTGACTGTAGACGAATTGCTGGCACTGAATGGTTTGCCCAATGCAGATAATTTGTTTGTGGGGCAGACGCTCACTATCCCCGGCGGCGAGGGGGAAGCGGTGGCTACCGTGTACAGGCTAGGGGGTGGGGATACATTGGCGCAGATTGCGGCCGTTTTCAACACTACCCCCAACGCCATTTTGCAAACCAACCGGATGATCAGCCCCAGCCAGCCCCCCGCCATTGGCCAGACGATAACCGTTGTAAGTCGTACTGGTTCAGCGTTACCGCAATCTGTAACGGGAACGCCGCACGTTGTTGCCCCTGGTGAAACGCTCGTCACTATTGCTGCTCAACACAATATTTCCCCGGCAGCGTTGGCAGTTGCCAACGATCTGCCTTATCTAGCGCACTTGCTTGCCGGGCAGCGGCTACGCATTCCCAGCGATGCGCCGCCGTACCAATATTTAAGTGGCGCGTGGCAGCAGGTGGCGATACGGCCGTTTCCCATCATCCCCGGCAATACAGTTTCCATTTACGTAGAGAATGTGTTGGAAGGACGGCCGTCTGGCCAATTTGGCAACCAGCCATTGCAATTCTTTCCTCAAGAGAATGGGTTTGTGGCTCTGGTTGGCATTGATGCCTTTGCCGAGCCGGGTTTTTTTGAGCTGCGCTTGGAAGGCTCTGGCAGTCGCCCGTGGCGGCCGTTTACCCAGCAGGTGCTGGTCAATCCGGGCAGCTACGCCCTGCAGCAAATCCCCCTCGACGATAACCCGGAACTGCGCCAGCAAGAAGATGAAATGCTGGCAACCATCTACCTGACCAGAAGCGAGACGCGCCAATGGGAGGGGCTGTTTACTGCGCCCGTTACGCCTACGATCGTTACTGCACCGTACGGCGATGCCCGATCTTACAATGGTGCGCCCATCACCATTTACCATTCAGGTGTGGATTTTGCAGGAACCATTGGCACCCCTATTTTGGCTCCGGCCAGCGGGACGGTGGTTTTTGTTGATTTGTTGGAACTGCGCGGCAATACCGTCATTTTGGATCATGGGCAGGGCGTTTTTTCTGCATATTTCCACCTTTCAGAGACGTTTGTAGCGGCGGGGGATGTAGTTGTTGCCGGACAAACCATTGCCGCTGGTGGCTCAACGGGTCTTTCTACAGGGCCACACTTGCATTGGGATTTGCGCGTACATGGCGTGCCTGTGAACGGCTTGCAATGGCTTGAGACCCCCTTCCCGTAACCTGCCAGATTTGTAGGGCTTTTCAGTAGTCCAACGCCATCAAAAAACGGACGCGGACGAGCGCAGAAAACGCGGAAACCCAATGATTTATCCGCGTTTTCCATGTTAATCCGCGTCCCATTGGCTCATAATGTGGACTTTTGAAAAACCCTGGCCAGATTTGGGCGAGCATTGGCGTAGGGGGGGCAGACTGGTATAATCTTGCGTTGTGCATTTATCCGGTTTATATGGCCGTAACCAAAGCACCAAATGAAAAAATTCCAAAGCAGATGACAAGTGTAAAATATCACGGCTCATTTTTCTTTTTGTGATTTATGGTGAAAACGGGAAAGTGCTTTGAATTAGGAAGATGATCGCTCTCCCGTTTTCCCTAAGTAAATCACTATTTTGCAGGTCGGCTTACAAAAAATTTCTTTGTGTGATTTACAACACGACACCTAAAAATCTGACTTTCTCTGCTTATTGAGGAGATTATTGTGATTCAGCCCCGAACCCAGACTGAAGCTTATTGGGGAGCGGATTTTGCCCTAACAGATACTGACATAGAACAAATTTATAACCACTTTTTAGAGGTGGAACGGCCGCAGACGGCCGATGAAATCACCCACATGATCATGGCGTATCGCGTGGCAGAAGAAGCCAGCCAGGTCAAGAAGAAATTGTCGGGTCGCACCATTTACCAGCCCAAAAACAGCTACGACGTTGGCGACAAGCTGGTGTTCCCTGCCCTGCAATTTGCCCACGGAGATGTAACGGCCGTACGCGATGGCTACAATCCGCACGATGGGCAATTCAAAGTAATCACCGTGACGATGGATAAGGCTCCCCGTGACTTTGCTGCTGCACTACAGCCAGACCATGCGCTAAATGCCGACAATGGCAATGCAGTAGAAAATATGTTGCAAGTAGATGTGGATGAACTGGTAGCCAAGTATGGTGATTGGGTGAAAACGGCCGTTGCCCAGGAACTGGTTGACCGCGCCGAATTTGTAAAGCTGGGGGATGTTTGGTTTGTGAAGCAGCTCATGGCTGAAGTAAACACCGGGCATTTGCATTTGGCCGAAGCGGTGCTAGAAATGAACGAAGGAGGGCCGCTGCCAACCGAAGAAATTGTGCCACATCTGGACATGGATTCTTCGCTAGACCCGTCAGTTCAGCATTTTTCGCTCAATTATCACTTGCTAGAAGACCCCCGCTTTGATGAAGTGGCTCCCAAAGATGAGGTTGCCTGGTTCCTGAACCGCTTGGAGCCAGATGAAGTGCGTAAAACGCCAGAACGGCTACACTACCAGCCCATTCCTCATGACCGAGCATTACTTAGTCCCCAACTGCTGCTGCTAGAGCGGGAGCTGGATGATGAATGGTCTGCTCTTGAAGCGCCAGCCTCCCCGCAGCCCGTGGTGTTTACGTTGATGTTCCCCCACCGTCACGCAGGGGTGATTCCGTTGAGTTCGCGGATACGGCCGTTGTTCCCCCCTAGCAACTCTCCGCGTCAGCGCGTTGTCTTTATTGATGACCAAACGGAAGAGGAAGTCATTGGCTGGGCGGTGCAGGAAGCCCGCTACATTTATGGCTTAGGTGACTGGTACGAGAAAAATGGCATTCCCATTGGGGGCTTTGTTCACATTCACCCTGGGCCAGAACCGGGTGTACTCAGCCTCGGCTTTGATCGCCGTCGGCCACAGCGAGAATGGATACGTTTGGCAACGGCCGTAGATAATCGCATCCAGTTTGAACTACAGCGCCGCTCTGTGGGATGTGGCTTTGATGATCTGATGATTGTGGGTACCGATGTCGTTGCCGCCATAGACGCCCTGTGGCGACGCGCCGAGAGCCAACAGCGCACCGTCTCCTCATTGCTGGCCGAAATCTTCCCCAAACTATCTGAACTCACGCCGCAAAGTGCTGTTCATGCCAAAACACTGTACAGTGCCATCAACATGCTGCGCCGCGTACCGCCCGGCCCGCTATTTGCCGAATTGGTACGTCACCAGGCGTTTGTGCCGGTAGGGGATCATTACTGGCAGTTTGACCGCAACCGCTGGCAAGATGGTGCCTGATAGCAACTTGACCGATATGGAGAAAGACCTTGGCTAAAAGTCCACGACCAAAACTCAATCCGTCTATGCTCAAGCGAGCCACGCCGGATACCCGCTTTTACATTGATTACGACTGGTGGGATAAATCTGACCTGGATCTGAAAACATATCTGCTCACCCGCCTAGACATTGGCGAAGACATTAATCTAGAAATTGATGCCGATGAAATGGATTTGGTTGATGCCGAAACAGGCGAAGTGAGTCGGGTAGATGGCTTTCAGTACGTAGTTCAGGCGTACTTTAGCCAGGTGCCAGATGATTTTGTAACGCGCACCTCGCTGGTGGACGCTGTTTTTTGCGTGTTGCTGGCCAATGCCAACAAGCCAATGACCGCCAGAGAGATTGCTGAAAAGGTGCAGCGTTCGCCCAGCACCATTGTGAAAACGATGGGCGGCCCCAAAATTTACCAGGGCGTGCGCCCTGTTTTGGATGAATAATTTTTTATTGAGGCATGTACCACCGTCGAGTTTGGGTCAGCCAAACTCGACGGTTTTTTGTTTTAGTAGATAGTTGCTGGTGAATTGTTAGATGGAGACTGTTGTGAAGGTAGAGGTAAAACTGTACGGAATGTTGCGAGCTAATCGCCCTGCAGAAGCACCAGGCTTGCCGCACCATGCTTTTGAGATGACTTTGCCAGCGGGGACAACGGCCATTCATATCACAGAAGCATTGGGTATAGAAGACGGCCTGGTAACAATTGTGGCCATCAACAACGGAACGGCCGAATTGGACACGATCTTGCAAGCGGGTGACCAAATTAGCCTCTTCCCACCGTCTGCGGGAGGGAGTGCGCCGCTGCGCGTTTTTATTGCAGGGGTAATGCAAGCCAATCGGCGTGACACCCAAATTGAAAGCCAAAATTATCGCCTGCAAATCAGCCAGGCGTTGCGGCAGCACGTTCCCAACGTGCAGATTATTGACCCGTGGGCTGAGAACCCAAACAGCGTTAACTACACAGAATCACAGGCGCGGCACACCTTCCACACCATGACCAACAAGGCCAGCGAGGTGGATTTGCTCATTGCTTACCTGCCACTGCCCAGCATGGGTACCGCCATGGAGATGTGGCAAGCGTACCAAGGCAATACCTACATCATCGCCATCACCCCGTTTGTTCACCATTGGGCCATCCGCTTTACGGCCAACGACATTTTGCCAGATTTGCAGAGCTTGTTTGGGTGGATAGAAAACGGCCGTTTCCAACAGGAAATTGTCCCCACTGCGTTAGCCCTGCGACAAAGTTGACGCCCCAAACGTTGCTGTTTAGAATTGCCGACTAATTACCAGCCCCAGTAGCTCAACGGATAGAGCGACAGACTTCTAATCTGTAGGTTGGGGGTTCGATTCCCTCCTGGGGTGCCTCTCCGAAAAGTGTGCAAGTGACAAGTATGCAAGTAATCAACTGAATCACTTGCACACTCGCAAACTCCTTATGATTTTAATAACAGGTGCAACTGGTTTTTTAGGCCACCATCTGGTTCCCCGATTGGTTGAATTGGGCTATCCGCTACGTGCTTTGGTGCGCCCCAGCAGCGATACGCAATTTTTGCAGAAGCTGGGCGTGGCGCTGGCCTACGCCGACGATATTACCGATGTGGCCGCAATCACGCAGGCGTGTGCGGGCTGCGACCAAATCATCCACGCGGCCGGACTGTTTCGCTTTTGGGGCGAGATGGATGAATTTTGGCGGACTAATGTGGAGGGGACAACGGCCGTTTTGCAAGCGGCCCAAAACCGTCCCCTCAAGCGATTTATTCACATTTCCACAATTGCCGTTGTGGGGAAGCCCCCAACCAATTGCCTTATTGATGAAGTCACGCCCTGCAATCCGCTAGAGCCATACCAGCAAAGCAAGCTGGAGGCCGAAAAACGGGTGCTGGCAGCGCATAAAAATGATGGCTTGCCGACTATCGTCTTGCGTCCCGGTGCGTTCTATGGCCCGTGGGGACGGTACGCCTTCAATCGCCTCTTCTTTGAGGAGCCGCTAAAAGGGTGGCGCATCAAGGTAGACAACGGCCGTCACATCACCTTCCCTGTTTTTGTGCCGGATGTGGTGCAGGGGGTGGAATTGGCTTTAAGGAACGGCCGTTTTGGCCAAATCTACAACATCTGCGGCGAATCGCTAGAGCACAACCGCGTCAACGCCATCGTGAATGAACTAGCGGGGATTAGTAACTGGCGGCTTAACTTCCCCACCTGGATGGTGCTGCTGCTAGCGCGTAGCTGGACTGCGCTTTCAAAATTCACGGGTCGTGAGCCGTTTTACCCCATCAACATGGCCCCCTACGTCTTTCAGGATTGGCACGTCTCTTACCAAAAAGCAGCAAACGAGCTTGGTTTCCAACCCACGCCGTTTGCGGAGGGCGCCAAGCAAACGCTAGAATGGTATTGGCAGCAAGGGTTGTTGAAACGATGAAACTCTTTACCGTCTCCCAAATGATCGCCGCCGAAAAAACGGCCGATTCCCAAGGCAACAGCTACGCCCAAATGATGGAAACCGCTGGGCGTGGCCTGGCCGAAGCCATCATGGCGCGGTGGCCGGTTGAAAACGCGAGCGTGCTGGTGCTGGTTGGTCCCGGCAACAATGGCGGCGATGGCCTCGTGGCGGGACGCTACTTGGCTGAAGCCGGTGCCGATGTTGCCTTCTATCTCTACAAATTGCGTGACCCCGCCACCGATGAAAATTACGCCAAAATTCAGCAAATGGGTCTTTTTGCCGTGGAGGCCAGCTTTGACCAGCGCTTCCGCGTTTTGCGTACCCGCTTGCGCCTCACCGACATTCTCATTGACGGGCTGCTGGGCACGGGCGTCACCCGCCCCATTGGTGGTGGTTTGGCCAAACTGATGCAGCAAACGGCCGTTGGCCTTGCTGAACGCCGCGCTGATTTGGCGGAAGCCACGCATTCTGCATTAACAAACCTTACTAATTTCAATGACAAGGTGACAATGTGGCAAGGTGACAAGGTGATGGTTCAAGAAAATGTCACCTTGTCACCCAGTTACCCGGTCACCATTGCCGTGGACTGCCCCAGCGGACTCAATTGCGACACGGGTGACCTGGATCCGTTGGCTCTATCTGCCGATCTTACCGTGACCTTTGCCGGCCCAAAGCGAGGGCATTTTGTTTTTCCCGGGGCAACGGCCGTTGGCGAACTGGTCGTTGCAGATATTGGCATTACGCCAGAGATGGTAGCTGATGTGCCAATTGAGGTGGCCACACCGGAGTTGGCTCGCAATTTGCTACCCCCGCGCCCCAAAGATGGACACAAAGGCACTTTTGGCAAGCTGCTCATTGCTGCTGGCTGTGAAAAATATCATGGCGCACCGCTGCTGGCAGCGCGAGGCGCCTTTCGCGCCGGGGCAGGCTTGGTAACGCTGGCCGTGCCCACTGCCCTGCGCCTAGGCATTTCCATTGCGCTGCCAGAGGCTACGTATGCAGAAATTGAGGAGGAGGGGTGGTTAACGGCCGTATCCGCCCACCACATCCACCAAACCGCCCACAACTACAACGCCCTGCTCATTGGCCCTGGCCTGGGCGATGCCGATGAGTTCATCGCCACCCTCTTTCCCGCCGCAGGCACCGCGCCAGACGTGCCTATGGTAGTAATTGATGCCGACGGCCTGAACTGTTTGGCGCGACTAGAAAATTGGTGGGAACGTCTCCCTGCCAACTGCGTTCTCACCCCACACCCAGCCGAAATGGCGCGGCTGATGGGCATCCCATTGGCAGAAATGAAAACGCGAGATCGCATCGAAGTAGCGATGGTTCAGGCACAGAAGTGGAACCAGGTAGTGCTGCTAAAGGGTGCTTATACGGTGATTGCTGCGCCAAACGGCCGTGCCACCCTGTTGCCCTTTGCCAACCCGGTGCTGGCCGTTGGCGGTAGCGGCGATGTGCTGAGTGGCATCATCGCCGCCCTGCTAGGGCAAGGTTTGCCACCGTATGATGGGGCGCGCCTGGGTGGGTTTTTGCACGGGCTGGCTGGAAAAATCAGCGGCCAGGATCGAGGTGTCCTGGCCGCTGAACTTGCAGACTTCATTCCAGAAGCAGTCGTCTTGATTCAGACATAATTTCTCAAGGCAGTTTACATGTTTGGTATAGACAGTAATTCAGTTTGAGGGCGAATTCTGTTGGATGACGTTCTTAGCGTCTTGTAAATATCTAGGCAGAATTCCACATGTTCATGAATGCCATGCTCCTCAGGAAATTCATCTATTTCTGGAACTGCTTCATGGGCGGGCTGTAGGGCATTGCTGTTTAGCACCCGCGCATAAAGATGCTGATGTTTGCCATCTAAATTGTCGAGGCTTACCTCATCCTCACATGGATTCCATATCAACATCTCAGGGGAAAACGGAAGCATGAACTTCTCAAAAATTTGGGGGAATACTTCCTGTGGATGATTTCTGAACTCTGTTGAATCTACTATCATGTGGGGAACTGCATGTTTCTCACAGTAACTGATTTTTTTCTGTAGCAATTCCCACCCGGTTTCAATGTGGGGAAAATAAATGCTTTCGCCCACCATCCGTTTCTTCTCAATTCTGGAAGCAATATTCAATCGCGGATCACGAATTAAGAAGATGATAGGCTTGCTGGCAATTTCAAACAAAATTGGAAAATTATCGCCAACTTGATAAGGCATTTCTTTTATGAGTAAGCTGCTGCCAGAACTGTCTTGAATGCGTTCAATATTCAGCAAATCGAGCGGTTTGTTCAATTTATCCACAACTGTTGTCAGGTCTTTGCCGTCGTAATATGTCACCTCAAAAGGTTCATGACTGTAATAACGAATGGTGGGCTGTTCCCAAAACACTCTGGAAAATGCAGTTGAGCTGCATCTTGGGGGAGAAATGATGACATATATTTGTTTGTGTTTGGTTTGCAAGTGGGTGAATAGTTGAATTTGATTTGAATTAGACGAGCGGGGCAAAGCAAATTTTGCTGAGGAGTTGGTCATTGATTTTCCTTTTGTATTGAATCGGGTTTATGGAAAATATTGAAGCAGGATGGCAACAGATCCTGCCATCAAGAATATTTGGAACCTATTTTACACATGGATGTTAACTTAATGTTAACGGCCTGAGTCAAATCCTGATTCTCGCTGCAGTTTCTCATCTAGTATTAGGAACATAGCAAGAAACCGTGGCCTTATTGTTGTTGTTTCATGTATTGTCTCCTTAAAAAATGCTGCTTTGTGTGATTGAGAACGTTTGGGCAATTTCTAAAACAGTGTAAAGGGGTAACGATCAGAAATCGATCAGTTGTTGATGGTTGGCTAGAAGCGTTTGTGAATATGCTAGAATGGTCACGATTTTAGTGAATAAGGTAGGCTAATTGATGGACGAGAGAATTCGGCAGGCGTTGGATACAAATGATACGATTGACATTACCACAACGGGGCGCAAAAGTGGGCTGCCGCGGCGGATTGAGATTTGGTTTCGGCGGGTAAACGGCCGTACCTACATCACCGGCACCCCAGGCACGCGCAGTTGGTACGCAAATTTGCTAGCCAACCCCAGTTTTACCTTCCACCTCAAGCAAACTATTCAGGCAGATTTGCCCGCAATCGCGCGCTTTGTGCTTAAGCTAGATGAACGGCGGGCTATTTTGGCTGATCCGGCGATGGCTTGGTATCAGGCACAGGTTCGCTCGTTAGAGGATTTGGTTGCTGGTAGTCCGCTGATCGAGGTGCTTTTTGTGGATGAGCGGCGAAATCATGAGCTGGCGATGGAACATCTGCCGCCGGAAAAAACCGTACGTGCCACGCTGGATGGCTTGCCAGAAATGCACGAGCTACGTTTTTATGATGCCAGCCATCCCTCTCCGTCTGATCCGGGAGCGTATGTGCAAATTCGGCGTCGGGGGGAGGGGTATGAGCTATTTAAGGGAAATCATGGTTGGAGCAGCGGCTGGAAGCCAGAAACGGCCGCTTCCATCCTAACCTACATGCTCAAGTGCAAACAAAACAGCAAATGATGTCAGAACCAGTCAAGCTCCTCACCATTGGCGGCTCCGACAGCGGCGGTGCCGCAGGCATTCAGGCTGACCTGAAGACGTGGACGGTGCTGGGCGGGTACGGGATGAGTGTGGTAACGGCCGTTACTGCCCAAAACAGCCTTGCCGTGCAAGACGTTACCTGGATGTCCCCCCGATTTGTGCAGGCGCAACTGGAGGCGGTGCTATCTGATTATGGGGCAACAGCCGTAAAAACGGGCTTCCTGGGGCGAACAGAGTTAGTGATTGCTGTGTCTGCAACATTACAAAAATACAAACCGGCACATATCGTCGTCGATCCGGTTCTTGTAAACCACCGTGGCCAACAAATGTTCCCCGACGCAGTGCGACAGCTTTACCTAGCCTACCTGTTGCCGATTGCTGATTTAGTTACGCCGAATTTGGTGGAAACGGCCGTTCTCTTGCAAACGTCCTCGATTGATTCCTACCGTAAGCTGCGCCGCGCCGCCGCCCGCCTGCACCAAATCGGAGCCAAAAACGTGCTCATCAAAGGCTTCCGCGACGGCGCTGAACTGGTAAATGTGCTGTACGACGGCCAAACTTTTATCGAATTTCGGCAGTCGCGCCTCGACACGCACAACACGCACGGCTCCGGCGACACGCTCTCCGCCGCGATTTGTGCCTTTTTGGCGCAGGGGGTGGAGTTGAAAACGGTCGTCTCTCAGGCCCAACAGTTCACCCATCGCGCCATCCAGCATGCCACCGATTGGCAGCTTGGCGGCGGCCACGGCCCCTTGGCAATTTTTTGAGATGGTCAGGGAGAGGCAATCGGAGAGCAGATCGTTTGCTAGGCTAAAATCATGGCCGATTGCCTTTCCCCTACAATTCCGCTTATGTTGACGCACGTTCACAACTTTGCTAACATCAGGTACATTCAAAACGTTCTGAACGCAGGGGAAAACGATGCACAATAACTTAACGGCCGTAAACGACAGTACAGTAGCTGGCTTGGGTCGCCTGGCTCGCTTTTTTGGCTTTAGCGAAGTAATGGGGCGGCTCTATGGCACGCTGCTCATGAGTCCAGAACCGCTTTCGCTGGACGATCTTGCCGATACGCTACGCATCAGCAAAGGCTCTGTGAGCATGAACATGCGCGCCCTGGAGCGGTGGGGCATGGCCACCGAAGTGTGGATGCGTGGCGAACGCAAGAAATATTACCAGGCCGAATCTGACCTGTGGCAAGTTATTCGCAACGTGCTAGACAGCCGTGAGCGGCGCGAAGTGCAGTTGGCCCTACAGGTACTGGGCGAAAGCGTGGAAAAGCTGCAATCTGCCAACGACGAGCTGACCCTGGAAGAGCAGGAATTGGCTAAATATTACCTGGAGCGCATAGACGATCTGCAAGCCTTTTTTGAATTTGCCCAGATGGCATTGGAAACGGTGCTGGGTGGCCAGGAAACCCTCGATTTTGAAACTGTCACCAAAATAGAAATTGGTTGAAGTTTCCCCATGAAAATTGCCGTTGGTTCCACAAATCCCGTGAAAATTACGGCCGTTCGCCAAACCATCACCCGCATCTGGCCGGAAGCTGAAATTGTACCCATTGCTGTACCTAGCGGCGTCAGCGACATGCCCATGACGGACGAGGAGACACGCATCGGGGCGCATAATCGAGCCCTTGCTGCCCGCGACGCGCTGGACGCCGATTTTGGCGTCGGGCTGGAAGGGGGCGTGCATCCCGAACCGTTTGGATTGACGCTGCATGGCTGGGTGGTGGTAGTGGATAGAAACGGCCGTATGGGTATTGGTGGTGGCGGCAGACTGCCTTTGCCCAACCACATCGCCCAAAAGTGCTGGCAGGTACCGAGCTAGGCGACGTGATGGACGAGGTTTTGAACGACCACAACACCAAGCAAAAAGGAGGCGCGGTGGGATCGCTCACCAACGGTCTAGTGCTGCGCGGCGAGACGTTCGCTTTGGCTACGGCGTATGCGTTTGCGCCTTTTGTTTCTCCCGATCTTTATCGGGAATCTTAGACAAGAATTTATACGAAGGTACAAAGGGAGGAAGAAACAAAGAACTTTTTCCTCTTGGTTTCTCTGTTTCTTCGTTCCTTTGTATAAAATTTAGTTTTGTTTACGCCAGTTTGATAAAGGTTTACAATAGCGACCATGACCCTGGAATATGAAAAATTGCTGTCACAAGTAAAAAAGATGGTTGATTCTGCTCTGGCCAGACAGGTAAAACTTGCTTCCCAACAAGAAAATATATCTGAAAAGATAAATACATACGCGGAAGATCGAAAGGAGCTTAATCGAACCTTGGATTTAGCTTTAGAGAGTACGGATAATAAGCTGTATGCCGCAAGACCTCATCCTGCCTACGAACTTGAACCACTGAACAAAGGTGTATCTGTCAAAACAAAAGATTTGCCGGAAACGGCCGTAATTATTGGCGCAGATGGTTCCCAAATAATGCCTGACCGTCATGCACCATTCCTCTATTACCTGATCAATGTTGGAATTATTAAATATTTTCATGGTGCTGCAAAAGCCCCCGACATTTTCACCAAGCCAATTCTCCAATTCCCAGATGATAGTTTAGACTCAAATGAGTTGGTTTTTTCTTCTAGCGAAGTAAGTGTAGCTCGTGATTTAGAAGAAATTAGGACGCTCAGCGAAGCTGTCTGCGAAGAAAGCAATGACACAGAAGACATCGTTTTAGGCTTGCTGGATCAAAGATTGCTTTATCGGGGCGAGACACAGGTGGTTTATGAATGGCTAAAAGCACTCCAGAAAGTGGAGCAGCGTTATGAACAAAACAAATCTATTGGTTTGGTTGGGTTTATCACGAATCCAGGAACCAGCGTTGTTATCAATATGCTAAGAACGCTTGATGTTGATCGCATAAATCCTGATACTGGTGAGTTTTTACTTGATCCGGAAACGCTTATGCAAAGCAACATTGGTATTACAGATGCGACGCTTTTTACCGATGTACTTGAGCCCGGCCAAAGAACAACAGTTTTTACAAATATTTCGGAATTGAACACAAGATTTGGTAATCGGGGTCAAGACATATGCTTCTTTTACTTAAACGCTTCAACGAATGCTAGGGGAAGACAAATCTCACGTGTAGATATGCCGTGTTGGCTTGCAAATGACGTAAACATGGTGAACCAGATTCACGCGCTAATTTATTCTCAGTGTAAATTTGATTATCCCTATGTATTGACCCGAGCAGATGAGATTGCCGTTATTTTGCAGCAAGATAGAGAATACTTTGAGAATATGATTGCCATGCAAATGGGCTCTGACTTTGCCTTGCACCGCCATAGCCCCAAACAAATTGGCAAGTTTAATACTCGAAGCGGGCCTTCGCGATATGAATAATTTAGGATAAGTGAAATCTATGACGTTAGTAGATAAAGAAATTGGGCGTACCTTACGGGCTAGTACAGAAGGATTCGTGGTCGGATGTCGTGTAGAGCAGCTAACTTCTTCTTTTGGTGATCTGGTTAAAGCAAAACTAAATGAAACAGATGTAGTCTACGGCCTGATTTATAAAATTGATATTGATGATGATCCGCTTGTTCGCAGGTTGGTGCTGTTGGATGGCTTGGAGCCAGCGATGATCGAAGACCAGCGGCAAAACAGATTGGTGCCAATAGAAATGAGCGTTTTGGCAGTGGGTTATAACATGAACGGCCGTTTGCAACATGGACTTTCCATGAGGCCACCGCTCAGCCTTGATCCTGCATTTTTGTGTTCAGACCTAAATGAAATTAAAGATTTTACGAATGATTTAGGTTATTTGCGCATGATCACGCGGGCCGATCCCACAAAAGTGCCTATTGACCAGCTATTAATCACACACATTCGTAACCTTTGTCAACAGCGCGGGGAACATCAGTGGGCAGCTTCTGCCATTCAAGAGGTTATTGAACTGCTGCGGCACGATTATCAAACGCTCGTGCCGATTTTAGAAACTTTAAGTCATACTCTGCCGCAATTGGCAGACACATCGCAACAATAACTTGGAGCATTAAGATGGAAGAGCAATATCCCATAGGATATATCGTTGGTGGTAGCTTAAAGGAAGGATTGTTTGTCCGCCTGTCTGTCTCGCCTGAAGAAGTTCAAGAGGGGAGTTTTGTGGTTTGTGATAGTGGTAATTGGCGATTTTATGGATTGATCACGAATCTTGCTTTAGGTGCTACGAACCCACGGTTTGCTGACGAACGGCCGTCTCGTATCGAGTCACCATTTATCCGCCAGGCACTCATGGGGAAGACGCTTTATACAACCATCGAAATGTTTCCAACGTTGATGATGGATCGCGGGCCTGATCCTGACATTGACCCGTCTGGTCATTTAGATTGGCAAGATGAGGTTGAAAAAGGGAAGAAAGGCCCTCAACCAGTAAAAACAGTTCCCGCTCATCATGTGTCAGTTCGCCTAGCAGACCGTGCTGATGTTGATACAATTTTCAAAGCTCCGGCCGAAAGCTCTTTCGTTATTGGTCATACATTGGAACAAAAACACCCAATCAATCTTGATCTAAGAAAACTGGTTAAGCGATCAATGGGCATTTTTGGTGCTACGGGAACAGGCAAAAGTTATTTAACGCGCATGGTTTTGGCTGGTGTGATGAACCTGAAAGACCAAGGTGGTGAAAAAGCCCCGGCAACGATTGTGTTTGATATGCATAACGAGTATGCATTTGACATTCCCAATCCAGATGGAACTGGGCAGGCCAGAGGATTGAGTTATTTATTTGGGAATAAGATACAAACTGTTGCCTTAGGCAAAGAGACTATCCGGGGCAACCGACCTGATTTTGACCTATTACTTACGGCAAAAGATATAACACCTGAGGATGTGCTGCTGCTTTCAGGAATGCTTAATTTAACAGATACAGCAGCCTCCACCTTGAGCGCGCTGGCAAGTGATTTCAAAGAAAATTGGTTTACTAAATTCATGGCCATGGTTCCCGGTAAAACAGAAGAAAGGGAAAATGATTCTGGTAAAGTGCAAAAGGTTCCCGCTCCAGATTCTGTAGAGTTTTGGGCGAATGATAGCAATGTGCATCCTAAAGCTGCGGCCGCACTACATAATAAGTTAATGCGGATTTATCGGAAAGAGTATGTTGGAGAAAGGCAAGCCGGTAATCCCATAAATATGATTATTGATGCTTTGCAAAACGGCCGTCACATTGTTTTAAGCTTTGGAAAGCATGATGATGAACTTGATTACTTACTTGTTTCTAACATTCTTACCAGACGAATCCGAGAAAAATGGGTGCAGCTTACTGAACAGAGCCATCTTGATTCAGATGGAAAGAAACCGCGACCATTGGTTATTGCCATTGAAGAAGCACATAAGCTATTAAGCCCTCAGCTATCTAAGCAGACGGCGTTTGGCATTATTGCCCGTGAGCTGCGTAAATATTTTGTGACGTTGCTGGTGGTGGATCAACGGCCGTCTGGCATTGACGACGAGGTGATGAGCCAGCTAGGCACGCGCATTACTGGCTGGCTAGGCGACGAGGATGACATCCGTGCTGTGCTGACGGGGTTGGCTGGACGTGACCAGCTGCGCGGCATGTTGGCCCGTTTACAGGAGAAGGAAGAGGTGCTGCTGCTGGGCTGGGGCGTGAAGATGCCCATCCCCGTGCGCTCTCGCCGCTACGACGAAACCTTTTACGAAGAGATGAAAGGTCGCAAAAGCAGCACCCCGCAACCTTCGGACGATGAACTCGATGAGTGGTTTTCGTACAGTTAAACCTATGCTTTGGCAATCGCTTTCACTTCCGTGGCAAGAGGCCGTATCCCTGGCGTGGGAGGCGTACTGTGCTGGGTCGCTACCAATTGGGGCGGTGATTGTGGATGATAGGAACGGCCGTGTCGTAGCTACGGGTCGCAATGCGCTGTTTGAAGCGAAGTCCGACTCACCATTGCACGGCAGCCGTCTGGCGCACGCTGAAATGAATGCGCTTTTTGCCTTATACAAAACTGATGTGCCGCCGAATCGTTGCACGCTCTACACCACTTTGGAACCTTGCCCCATGTGCATGGGTGCTATTCGCACCGGGCGCATTGGCAATGTCCATTTCGCCTCCTACGATCCGTTTGCTGGTTGCAGCTTGTTGATCGATACACCCCCTTATCAAGCATTTGGCCCGCTGCTTGTTCATCCGCCACAAAATGACAATTTAGCAGAGTTGCTGTTGGTGATAAAAGTGGAAGCAATGTTGCGAACGGGAAAGGGCGGCTGGGTAACTTTTGTAGAAACGGCCGTTCCTCAATCCGAACCTGCAATCAATCTGGGCAAAAAACTGTTTGCCAGCGGCGAATTATGGCAGCTTGGGCGACAGGGTCACTCCGTAAAAGAGATCATGATCTGGCTACAAGACCGCCTCGATATCTGATTCTATCCCCGGTTCAAGGTATAATTTGTGGCATGAATCCTTACTTTCCCGGCGATAGTTACCACACTCCCAACGATACGCCACGCCACTGGCTGGATCGTCTTTTCTTAGGCAGTCGTTTGGCTTTGCATACGCACTTCATTTGGGAAATTATCAAGGCCCGACGGCTGGTAACGCGCAAGGCGTACAATCGCAAGGCGTGGGGAGCTACAGCTTATGCGATTTTTAAGATGGTGGAGCAGTGTAACGGCCGCTTTCACATCACTGGCCTAGATAACATTCACGATTTAAGCGAGTCGGTCGTGTTTGTGAGCAACCATGTAAGCAGCCTGGAGGGCAATGTGCTTGGTTGCTTGCTGCCCCATCATCAGGAAGTAAGCTTTGTCATTAAAGAGTCGCTGACGCGCTATCCTGTGTTTGGCCCGGTCATTGGGGCGCGCCAGCCGATTACGGTGGGGCGTACTAACCCACGAGAGGATTTGCAGAAAGTGTTAACTGAGGGCGTTACAATGTTGCAAAACGGCCGTTCCATCATCCTCTTTCCGCAGCACACCCGCACCCCCACATTTGTGCCAGATGAATTCAACTCGCTAGGGGTAAAGCTAGCCAAACGTGCTGGCGTGCCCGTTGTGCCAATTGCTGTGAAGACTGACTTTTTGATAAACGGCCGTTATCTGCGTGATTTTGGGCCACTTGATCGTCACCAGCCAATTTATATGGCATTTGGACAACCCTTCCGCGTTACAAATAGTAAGCAGGCACACTGGGCAATCATTCAATACATCGAGCGTCATTGGGCGCAGTGGCAACAATCTGCTTAATCAACCCCCTTGTATCTTAGCAACGAGAATCTATTGCTGAACCTGCACCAAATGGTACTTTTTGCGGCCCTTACGCAGGATGATGAACTGGCCATCAATGCTTTGATTGAGCGTGACGGCTTGCCCGGCATCGGTGATGCGCTCGTTGTTGAGGTAGAGACCGCCCCCCTTGATGGAGCGACGAGCATCCCCTTTTGATGAGGCCAGGCCACTGTCTACGAGCAAATTCACCACAGAAAGCCCTTCACCTTCCAGGGCTGTTTTGGCTAGCTTGCTGGAGGGCACATCGGCGAAGATGTCGCGGATGTCGGCAGCTTCCAGCCCATCCAAATCGCCCCCGAACAGGACTTTGGCAGCTTTTTCGGCTTTGTGAACGGCCGTTTCCCCATGAATCATCCTTGTTACTTCCTGTGCCAACCGTCGCTGCGCCTCGCGGCGTTCTGGTGCGCTGTAAAGTTTGTCTTCGTATTCGGCAATTTCCTGCCGATTAAGCCAGGTAAAGTAACGTAGGTAGTTCAGCACATCTCCGTCGTCGGTGTTCAGCCAGAATTGGTAGAAGCGGTACGGCGAGGTGCGATCAGACGCCAGCCAGGCGTTGGTGCCAGCCGATGTTTTGCCAAATTTGGTGCCATCTGCCTGGGTAATTAGCGGAAAAACAAGCGCATGAGCCTTTTGGCCTTTGGCACGGCGAATAAGCTCCACACCAGATAAAATGTTGCCCCACTGGTCGCTGCCACCCATTTGTAAAACGCAGTTATGGTTTTCGTAGAGGTACATAAAGTCGTAGGCTTGAAGTAGCATGTAGCTAAACTCTGTGTAGGAGATGCCATCTTCCCGCGCCAGCCGCGACTTCACAGAATCTTTGGCCATCATGTAATTCACGGTGAAATGTTTGCCAATGTCGCGCAAAAATTCCATCAGGCTTACTTCAGTAAGCCAATGGGCGTTGTTTACAATCTGTGCGGGGTTGCTTTTTACTTCAAAGTCCAAAATGCCAGACAGTTGCTTTTGGATGCGAACCAGGTTTGCCTGCACTTCATCTAGAGAGAGGAGATTGCGTTCAGAGGAACGGCCGCTTGGATCCCCAACCATGCCCGTCCCGCCACCGGCCAAAGCGATGGGCGTATGGCCAAACTGCTGCAACCGCGCCATTGCCATCATCGGCACCAAATGGCCAATGTGCAGGCTGTCACCCGTCGGGTCGAAGCCGTTGTAAAGCGTTACCTTCTCTTTTGCCAGCAGTTCTGGCACGCTTTCTGTGTGGTCGTAAACAAACCCGCGCCAGCGAAGTTCCTCAATTGCGTTCATAAGTCCTTCTCCTACAAAGTTATCCGCAGATTTCGCAGATTACACAGATTTTGCTTATCTATCTCTTTGACCTCTGTGTTCTCTGTGGCTAATCTGTGGCAAAAAAACAAAAAAGACGCGGGGGTTAGCCGCGTCTTGGGTAGTCTGGGTATTTTGGTTCAGTTGTCAGTGACAGCCAACTTCATCCCCACACGCCTGCGGCGTCCGTGTTGCGTAAGTATAGCTGTAGTAATAGCTGAAAAAGTGCAGATTCATAATGGGCGCATGGTAGCATGGGGGCTAGGATTCGTCAAGAATTATTTAGTTTGGTTTGACGCGCTGCATGGCGACCCAGGCTAGCCCCATGAAAAGTGCGCTGAACAGAAAGAGCCAACGGTAGTTGTTGTCTAAGCTATCTACCACTAAGCCGCCTAATGTTGGCCCCAAAACGGCCGCTAACTGTGAAGAAAAGTAGTACAGCCCTGTATACGCCCCGATGCGCCGCTCGTCGCCGTGGTCATACACCAGCGGCAGGCTGTTGACGTTGACACAAGACCAAAAAATCCCCGCCAACACCAGCACCACAATGAACATGACCGCCCCCTGAATGAGAAAGTAACCAGCCAGCATGAGCAATGTTAGCCCGGTTAAGCCGATGCGTATGGCTTGGCGACGGCCGTATTTGGTGCCAATCAATCCTGCTGGAACGGCAAACAAAATAAAGCTTATGGTAATCGAACCCGCATAAATAGAAGCTATGCCAGGGGAAATGTCCAGTGTAAAAACCGCAAACGAGGAGAGTCCTGCTTCTAACGCGTTAAAAGCCATGAACCAAAGCAAGATGCCCAGCAGCACAATCAGGCCGCTTTTGTTGGGATTGCGCCATACAGTTCGTAGGTTTGCCATAACGCCGGGGTCGTCTGGCTCTGCCTCAGTGCTGATTTTCTCTGGTTCGCGCACGCCCAGCAGAGCAACCAGCGCCGCTGCAACCAGCAATATGCCACCACCAATGAACGGAGCCATTCGTCCTAATTCTGGATCAATGGCACTGAACTGCTCAAACAGCAGCCCGCCGCCAAAAAATGCCAGCAATCCGCCAATGCCGCCCATCAGGTTGATGATGCCATTGGCTTTGCTGCGATCTTCTGGCTGGTACAAATCCCCCAGCCAGGCTACGGTGGGCGAGCGGAACAGGGCCATACCAAAGTTGGTGATGAGAATGAAGGCGGCGATGGCAACGGCCGTTTGAGCAAATGGAATTAGCGTAAACCCAACCAGTGCAATCGGCACACCCAGCAAAATCCACGGCTTGCGTTGGCCGAAACGGTTCCAGGTGCGGTCACTTTTGGCACCGACCCACGGCTGCACAAAGACATTGATCAGGTTGTCCCAGGTCATGATGAACAGCGCTAGAGCGGGGCCAAGACCAAAGCCGCGCACGTCTGTGCCTCCCTCAAAGGCAGGATTGCCTGCTTGCAAAAAGATGGGGATATACTGGTTAAAAATAGGCCAGATGATGCTGATGCCTAAGAAGCCAAAGCCCACAATGACTGTTTTTTTGTAGTTGAACGGCCGTTTCGCCGCCGCGCTGCTTGCCATCTAAACCCTCCCAGAAATAGTGCGGATAAGTGAGCAAATGGTAGCTGAATTTTGGTGAATGCAAAGTATTTTGTTGGATGTAGGGAGTTGGGTGGGGAACGGCCGTTTGAGAGTCATATAACATTGACAAGCCTCATAAAAACCAATACAATCTAGACAGTCTAGCTATTAATCTCTGGGAGGTAAAAAATGATAAGCTCGTGGCAATTGCAAGAAGCCAAAAACAAACTTAGCCAACTGGTAGATGAAGCTGTAAAGAGCGGCCCACAAATTATTACGCGACGAGGTGTTGAAGTTGTCATTGTTTTGTCGGTTGAAGAGTATCGGCAACTGAAGACATCCAAAGAAAAGCTGTCCGATTTTTTTCGCCAATCGCCACTTGCAGAAATTGAGCTGGATTTGACCCGCGATAAAAGCCCCGTTAGAGATGAGTTCGTGTTATGAACTATCTGCTGGACACATGTGTCATTTCGGAACTGGCTGCTAAAAATCCTAACCTACAGGTGTTGGCCTGGATAGATAATGTGCCGGATGAGCACATTTTTTTGAGCGTTTTGACAATCGGGGAAATTCAACGAGGGATTTCTAAACTTCCAGACTCAAACCGTAAGGACAGTTTGACTGATTGGTTAGAGACAAATCTATTAAATCGGTTCAGTGGAAGATTCTTGACACTTGATGTCGAAGTGACATTGAGGTGGGGAGATATGGTAGCCAGTTTGGAAAAAATGGGGCGACCCTTACCTGCTATTGATTCACTTTTTGCAGCCCAAGCCCTAACCTATAAAATGACTTTTGTAACCCGAAATGTTAAAGATTTTATAGATACAGGTGTCAATTTGTTGAATCCTTGGCAAGCTAAATAACTAACATTTGAGGTGTAAATGAACCCAAAGCGCATCGAACCAAAGCCAGGGCAAGAATCGGTGTGGGATTATCCGCGACCGCCCCGGCTGGAAGATACCAACAAGCATATCCAAATTGTGTTCAACGGCGTGACCATTGCCGACACGCGCCGTGCCAAGCGCGTGCTGGAAACGAGCCATCCACCTACCTACTACATTCCCCCCGAAGATATTAAAACGGAGTATTTGGTGCCTCGCCACAGCACCTCGCTGTGTGAATGGAAGGGACAAGCACACTATTACGGCCTCATGGTGGGCGACGCGCAGATCCCGGTTGCAGGCTGGTATTACATCAATCCGCACCCCCCGTTTGAATCAATTAAAATGCACGTTGCCTTTTATGCAGAGCCAATAGATGCGTGTACGGTGGATGGCGAACTGGTAACACCACAGCCAGGCAGCTTTTACGGCGGCTGGATTACTAGTGATGTGGTTGGCCCCTTCAAAGGTGAACTAGGTACTGAATTTTGGTAACAGCCACAGAGAATACAGAGATTTTAGAGAAAAGACGGCGAATTTAGAGGTTACTTCACTTCGAAGATGAAGGTGCCGTTACGGCCGTATATCATCTCCATCCCCAGATTTTGCAGCAGCCCAGCCGGATCCATCTGCCCTCCTTTAGCCCCGATGAAAATGTGGGTGATGCCTTGCTCTTGCAGCCAAACGGCCGTTTCCTCCGCTTGCCAATCTGAAATGTTGTTTAGCTGCTCATTGAACGGCCGTACAAACCCAACCAGGTCTGCTTTGTAAGTGTAATCAGCAGGAGGCGTACTGCTTTGCCGCCCGGTGAATGGTACCAACCATGCGCCTCCATCGCTGCCAGACCACGCATTTAGCAGCCAAAGCCAGCTATTCACCGCCACTACCGCATCTTCCGGCACGTTTTCATCTAGCCATGCCAACGCCTCAATATCGGCAGGTTGTGCCAGAACAGTTTGTGGGTTGATAATGTTGATTTGCTGCTGGACGCCGAAAAGAGTAACGGCCGTTCCCAACAGCGAAGCCAACAAAATCCCGCCAAGCCGCAGCGGTTCCACTTGCTGCCAGGGCCAACCCCAAAACGCGCTGCCGATGCTGCCCAAAATGAGCGCCAGCGGTAGAAAAGTGGTGATGTAGTAGCTGTTCAAATTCAGTAGCGGCAGCGCGGGAAAACCAAGATAGTTGCCCGACAATCCCAAAAGAAGCAAGTATGCCCAAATAAATAGAGCAGTTGGAACAGCCGACCATACTCGCCATCGCCAAAATCCAGTCAGGTAAATCCAAAGCATTAAGCCTCCCGCCAGCCACAAAAAATAGCGATCCCAGCCCGCCGTGTAGTAGCTGGTGGGGAAGCTAGTGTAATCTGGTATGCGAGCCGCCAGGGCTGCGCCCGGATTGCTGTTTTGGAACAGGTAGTAAAGCTGCGGCTTGAGGATGAGAATGCTCAAACCAGCTGCTTGCCAAAGGAAGCGGCCGTTTCGCCCCCAACTCAACAGCCAAACCAATCCGGCAAATGGAACGTAGAAGACAAACACCCGAAAATGGATCAGGAATAGGCCAACCGCCAGTAGAGCAACCAACCACCACGTTTTGTGCCAGCCCCGCGCCCCGCGCAGCAGCCGCCACGTTAGCCCCAGCAGCACGGGCATGAGCAGCATCGCCGTAAGCTGCGTGTACCGCCCCCAGGTGGCGTAGTAAGCTGGGAAAAAGAGGGGCAGTGCCACCAAAAAGGCGGCAATTAGCCCAGCGCGACGCTGTCGGGTGAGCAGCCAGCCGCCCGCGTACACCGTCAGCGGCAGCAGGGCGTTGAGCAGCTGCCCCAGCCCCAGCAGCAGTTGGGGAATCTCCCACTTACCTAGCAGCACCAGGCTGCTGCTAATCGTATGAAAGCCAAAATGGTAGGGAAAGCGATCCACCGGCAGGTACGGCGCGTAGCCAGTTTGCGTTATAGTTTGGCCCGATTGGCTCATGACGGCCGTAATCAACCCATGCCGCACTGAATCTACCCAGGGCGGGAAGACAAGGTCGCGCACGGCGAGGAGGCGCACGGCCAGCCCGATGAGCAAGAGCGCGACCAAGATAGAATGTTCTGGACGCCAGTTTTTGAAGGGGGACGGGGTGAAAGGGTGACTAGGTGACCGGGTAACCAAGTGACGGAAAATTACTAGCAACCAACCGCTAGCCACTAACATCCACAACAGCCAGCCGCTAAAACGCCCGCCAATCAAGGAGAATAAATACCAGAGCGTGGGCCAAACGGCCGTTCCTAACGCAAGCGCCACCCCTAGTTTGGCCATCGGGTCGGGGAATTTGTGGCGGAACGGCCGTAGCTGTAAAAGCAAGGTTCCCGGCAGCAGTAATAAGAGCAAGGCCAAAAGCATAATTGCGCTGTAATTCCACAGCAGTTCACCCAAATGGCGCAGCCCATCGGCCCAGGTGAGCTGGTAGCGGCTGGTGAAGTGGAGTTCTTGCACGGCCGTAGCTGGCACAGCATTGTTCAACGGGCCACTGGCGACTGCCAATTCACTATCTTCCAACAAGTCAACCGTGTAGCCCCAGACGGTGACGCGGTTATCGTCGCTGCCGCTGAGTGTGAGCAAGTACGGCCGTCCCGCCGAATCCGCCTGCACCGGGAAGCGCAGCACATACGGCTGGTTGTGCCTTAGCTGGCGCGTCGGCAAAGATTGGGTGACCAGTTGGTTGCCTTGTGTGTCGGAGAGGGTGAGGGTGAAACGGCCGTTTTCTACAGGATCAGGTTCGCCGTTTCGCGCTAGCAGCAGTTCAATCTCGCGTAAGCCATTGTGCTGTGCCACAAAGCGATAGGTAAGCTGCCCATCGCCAGCCGGAGCGGGCGGAACGGCATTTAGCCTGCCCTGAACCACATCGGTTGCCAGGATGGGGCTGGTGATGGCGGTGAGGGTAGACGGCCGGGCTGGTTCACCCGCCCAATCCCACAGCAGCACCAGCCCCACGCCCAGCAAAACCACCAGCCACCTCAACCACTTAATCTCCAATCCATCGATTCTGCTCAGGACAAGCCTCCAATCTCCAGTCTCAAAAGAAAAAGCCGCCCCAATTTTGGAGCGGCCTTTGTAATTCCTGTGTGGCGCCAAGTGGATTTGAACCACTGACCTAGGGCTTATGAGTCCCCCGCTCTGACCAACTGAGCTATGGCGCCAAAAGCGAACGGAATTATAGCCAACTCTGCCAACGGGAGCAAAAATCACCCCAAAATGCGTAGGGGAACCGGCATAAAAATCAGCACGAAAATGATCATTGTCGCAATGCCAAGCCAACGGCGGCGCGGGTCTAATTCTGTCACATCATCCAATGGTTCAGCATATGTCCGTCCAAAAAAGTAGAGCAGCACAATCCAAAGCGTCCAGGTAGCAGTTCCATAAATTAGGTAAGATGCAATTGATAAAGCAACCAATATCACGATGATTGGCATAAATAATTGGCCTGCGCGTCTGCCAAAAAGTGAAAACATGATGTGCCCGCCATCTAACTGGCCCACAGGCATCAAATTAAGAGAAGTTACCAACAATCCTACCCAGCCAGCCCAGGCTACCTGGTTTAAATACACATCGCTGGTTTCACTTGGTAAAAATTGACCAAAAACAGCAAATTTCGACAGATAATAAAAAAGAGAATTCCCTTCCAAAAGACCTGTTGAAGACATAGGCCCAATTTCAGATGTTGCTAAACCGTAAATTAAAATTGGCACAGCAAATACAAGCCCGGCTAGCGGACCAGCGACACCAATATCAAACAAGGCGCGTTTGTTTTTAACAGGTTCCTTCATACGAATAAAGGCTCCTAACGTGCCAAAAAGCGAAATAACAGGAACAGGAAGGGGGATGAAGTAAGGAAGAGAGACGGCCACTTTGTGGTATCGAGCAGCAAAATAATGGCCTAATTCATGTGCCCCCAAAATGAGCATGATGCTTAGGCTAAACGGCCAACCGCGCCAAATCTGGAATGCTTGCTCTACTGTTTCTGCATTGTAAAAGGAGCCTGTTAGCAAGGTGGCAAGCACGGTGGCAACAAACAGGGCAAGGTTAATGCGCCAATCGGAGGCAGATGGGTTAAAAACTTGAGGAATAGCAACGATGGCAATACGGCCGTTCTCCTCCTCCCTCACCGTTGGCGTAAATCCCTGCGCCTCAAAGATTTCCCGAATTTCATCAAAACAGTCGGCGGAATCTACCAAAAAACGGCCGCGATACCGCACAAAGCCACTGTGTGGCTCATCCAGCGTCGTGTCGCCCACTGAAAACAGGTGAGCCATTCCACGACGCATCTTTTCAACTTTTTCCAGAGAAACAACCGGAGGTGGGGCTGTGTAGGGGGAAGGTTGCTGCTGCATAACTATTCGCTGCCGCTCGGAGGCGCGTCAGCTAAATCCTCATCGTCGTCCCCCCAGCTAATAATCCAGATGCAGGCACCGGCTACCAAAATAGTCACCACAATCAGCCAAAACCATTGGCTGCCCTGCAAACCCACGTCACGCGCTTCATACACCAGCAAAACCACCATACCCAGTGCCAAAACAAACCAGGCAGATAAGTTCGGGTGATTTGTAATCCAATTCTTTAAACCGTCCATGTGCTATTCCTAAATACGGTCATACCTGCGAAGGCAGGTATCCATCTATTGTTTTTGAAATGGATTCCCGCCTGCGCGGGAATGACACTTGTAGCCAAAATTGTTGATGCACCTGATTATAAAGAAAAATTGAGCAATCAGGTAATGACCCAACTGCTCAATTACAAAATATTCATTTGAAAGATGCCAGACACTAGTCAAAGGGTTCTTCGACAATAGTGATCATACGACCAGTGCTTGGCATCAGATTGCTTACTCTTGGGCAGCCAGCCACTTCTCCAGCTCCATGGCGGCTCCGGTACCTTGCCCCACAGAGGTGGCAATCTGGCGGAAGTGCGAATCCTGGATTTCGCCAGCGGCGTAGACGCCGGGCACGCTGGTGCGGTATCGTTCATCGGTGATAACGTACCCTTCTTCATCCATTGCCAACTGACCCACCAGGAATTTGCTATTGGGAAAATGACCAATGAAGATAAAAACGCCATCTGTTTTCAGTGGCTTTGTTTCACCTGTTTTTACGTTGCGGGTTTGCACACCTTGCACCACGCCATTGCCCTGAATCTCTTCTACTACAGTGTCCCAGACGAAGGAGATTTTTTCGTTGGCAAAGGCACGATTTTGCAAGGAAGTACCAGCACGCAGTTCGTCCCGACGGTGAACAACCTCTACCTTGTTGGCAAATTTAGTCAAGAAGATACCTTCTTCCATGGCGCTATCGCCACCGCCAACCACGACGACATCTTTACCCCGAAAGAAGAAGCCGTCGCAGGTGCCGCAGTAGCTTACGCCCCGGCCAACGTATTCTTGTTCACCGGGAACGCCCAGATGACGCGGGGATGCACCGGCAGTGACCACAACGCCATCGGCTTCGTATTCATTGCCGTATGTTTTAATGTAGAAGGGTGCGCCCTTGCTGAAATCAACCTCGACAACTTCATCATACTCAAAACGGGCACCAAAATGCTCAGCTTGCTTTTGCATGACTTCTACCAGCTCTGGGCCAGTTGGTGTTTTTTCTTCTGACCAAAAGCCGGGGTAATTTTCCACTTCATGGGTGAGGGCAATCTGGCCACCAATTTGGGTGCCAGCAATGACGAGTGGGTTTAATTGGGCGCGGGCGGTGTACATAGCGGCCGTTAAGCCTGCGGGGCCTGAACCAATAACAATTACGCGTTCTTTTTGCATGTGAATTCTTCTCTCTGTTAAAAATTTGTTGTCAGAAGCTCAGCTTTTGCCAAAGGTTGAACTTCTCCAAAATCGTTGACTAAAATGGTAACAAAATCTATGTAGTAGATGGGTTTGACCGGGCAATTCTTACATTCTTTTGTTTGGACGCAACGCAGATTTTATATGTTTGCTTGATCTTTTTGTGAGACGAGCTTGTTGTAAATCGCCTGGGCTTGGGGGTAATGGAAAGTGTACGGCCGTTCCCAAAATTCCTCTAGCTGCTTATTGCCTGTCTGCTTTTCATACACCGCTGCCTGCAAAAACATCTCCAGTTTGTCGGCGTCGTGGACCAATTTGGCTTCGGCCGTTTTGTTGGCGTGGAGTTCCTCCCACAAATCCATGAAGGTGGGGGCAAACTCCGTATCTGCCAACATTTCTTGCATCGTCCCCCGCTCCACATCGGTTTTAATGCCGGACGGCAGATAGCGCCAGGCGGGTGTGGGGATGTCGGTGGTGAGTGCTTCTGGTAAATCGTGCAGGGCGGCGATGGCCAGCAGCCGTCCTAAATCTATTTCTTCTTCAACAATCTGGGTCAAAACCAGGGCGACAAACACCACGCCAAAGCTGTGCGCCGCCACGTTTTCGGCATTTGGAACGCCGCGCTGTACCCAGCCTGTGCGGGGCGTGCGTTTAAGTTGGTTGCCATGTAAGAGTGTGTTGAGAACGGCCGTTACATCCATCTTCCAACTATCCTCTGGAGACTTTTGAAGTTTTAGCCTTGAATTGCTGCAAATTCTAAAGGGAGAAACTTCAAAAGTCTGAACGCTTTGCGTCAAAATTGAACTTTTTTGCATAAAAGATCGTCTTTATTGTGTCCAGTTGTTTGCAACTGGTCAACTTTGTGTGCAGAAGCTATAAGAATTTTGAGATAAGATGATGTCAAGCAAACTACAGAAAATATTATTAAAAGTCAAAATTTAATGTGAGGAAAAACCATTATGAACCGTTACAAAATTTTTCGAGGGATAGTAATTCCCCTCATCTTCTTATTCATCATTGGCGGGCTGTTCAGCGTGAGCTGCTCCGCTGCTGAAGAAGCAACACCCGAACCCGATGTATCTGATAGTTCGGAGGACTCGGATAACGATGTTAGTGCAGATGAGGGTGGGGCAGGTGAAGAAACAACGCCTGAGTTACCGCCACTGCCCATACTAGAAGGCAACAGCCAGGCTTCCGGCTTGGGCGGCGGAGGTGCCAATGTGCGACCCCAAGGTGGCGGCGGCGATGCGGCCGTGGCTGAAACTGCCTCACTAGAGATTGCAGATACCAGCTTCATTTACACCGATCCATTTTCTGGAACCGTTTTTTTGCTAAACACCAGCCTGCCCACCGCACCGGGGTTAGCCCCCGTGTTGCAAAATGTGCCCAGCGAGGAGATTAGCCTGGATGAGGTGCGCGAGTTGGCAGATCGCTTTGGCTTCTCTGGGCAAATCTACCAGGAGCAGTACCCGGTTTTTGAGCAGGAAGAAGGTTCTCCGGCTTATGAACCGCCAGTTGTCTACCATCTTTTTGACGGCCAGCGCACGCTTATTATTGACCAATGGGGCGTGTATTACAATGACCGCAGCATCGAGAACGATTATGAGAACCCAATTTCTTTTGAAGCGGCCGTTCCCATTGCCGAAGCCTTTGTACAGGAGCGTGGTCTGCTCGACTTTGAGTACGAGGTGATGCAAATTTGGGGAGCCGATGTGAACTTTGTCCGCACTATTGATGGCCAGCCGACCAATCAGCCGGAAATGACAGTGGGGGTTAGTCACGACGGCCGTGTTTACTTTGCCAGCTACCAAGTGCTGCGTAATGCCGAAATGATGGGTCGCTACCCGCTTATCACCGCGCAGGAAGCGTGGGAAATTTTGCAAAGTGGCGTGGTAGACAACAATATTCCGTACATGTACGCTGCCCAACCGGAATTGGCCATTGCGGAACCTGCTTTCATTGAGGGACCAGATGCAGACTTGTACCAATTCTGGATGCGTGAATTTGCACCAGGGGATGAAATCCATTTGTACGAATGGCCTATCGTCTTTTTGCCGGTAGATGAAGGTGCGGAGCCGCGTATTCAATTACGCAACTATCGCGTGCAGGCAGATGCGGCCACGCTGAATGCTCTAACCGGGCATGTGGGGCAACATATCCACATTTGGGGGCAGATTGGACCCAATGGCGATACGATTGAGCTGGCTGGCTGGGAACCGATCTCTGAAATCTTTGAACCGGCAACCTCTGGGGCGGGCATCATTAACCGAAGTGGCGACCAGGTACTGTTTACAGATAGCAGCACGGGCAACAGCTTCATCGTGCCAGATGCTCCGACTGATCTGGAAGATGGCACCGAGGTTTACCTGTTTGCCTGGGCTGCCCGCGACTTGGGGCTGGAATATCCAGTGTTGGATTGGGAAAGCATTGACAAAATTGTGAACTTCCCGCCAGATGAGGAGTTGCTGCCCGTAGAACCGCCCGTTGAAGAAGGGCCGATTGGCGAAGAACCCGTATTTGAGCCATTCGCTTACGAATCGTTCACCGTCAATGAGGTGTCGTTGGCTTACTATACCACCTACAATTGGCCAACTAATGACAATGGCGAGGTGCGCTATGATGGGCAACCGACGATTATTGTTCAGCCAACGTGGAAATTCTCTGGAGAAACCGATACCGGGGAAATGGTGGAATTCTTTGTACAGGCAACGCAGCGGGATTACGTGAATCGGTAAGGTTGATTGTAGCCGCAGTTTCTTACTGCACTCTGGTGGCGTGGAAAGAATCCGCGGCTACGTACCCGACAACATTTACTGGTTTGTGCTTAAGCGTACGGTCGTAAAACCTCTGCAATCACCTCAGCCAACGCTGGCAACTCAAGTGGCTCAACGGCAACATCCATTTTGGAAAGCTGTTGTGCCGCTTTTTCTTTGGTTTCGCGGGTGCTAGCCGGGTGGTGGAGAGCTAGCTGAAGCAGCCGAATGGCCAACGGCCGTTGCTCATCTGCAGCTAGCAACGCGGCTAGTCCTGCCAACGCATCCAGCGCCAGCGGCTGCGCCTGAATGGCCTGCGTTATTCGCAACGCCTCATGAAAAGCGCGGCGAGACGCATCGGCATCCCCCAACAGATAAGTCACTTCACCCAGGTTCACCAGCGAAATAGCTATGCTACGCCGATTGCCCAACGCTTGCTTAAGGATGAGAGATTCTTCGTGTAGTTGTCGAGACTCGGCTAGGTTCCCCAGTTCCATGGCAACCACACCAGCATTCCCCAGCGTGGCAGCACGACCTGGTTGGTGATTGATTTCTTTGAACCGGAGCTGGCTTTCTTCGTAATAGTTACGCGCAGTGGTAAAATCTTGCTGGGCATTGGCCAGGTTACCCAGGTTGTTAAGGGCAACGGCCGTTCCATACTGATCCCCCAACTCTCGCCGCAAAGACAGGCTGGCTTCATACTGTGCCTGGGCAGCCTCGTACTCCCCCTGGCGATGGGCTAGCGTACCACGTAAATTGTGGGCAAATGCCAGCCCCGGCTTGTAATTAATCTCGCGGGTTAGGGTTAAAGCAGCTTCGGCAGCAGCGATGGCTTGTTCATAATTGCCCTGAAAGCCCAAAACGATGGCCAGATAGCTGTGGCATAGGGCAATCTCTTTGGCGTTTTCGCTAGATTCCAGATGGGCCAACGCCTGTTTCAGCAGTTGCTCTGCTTTTTCAAACTGCCCCAAAAAGGTGGAAAAACGGCCGTAACGCACTTGCAGACGGCCGTAAAGCGGATTGGTCTTGCTGCCCTGGTTCATTTCCTCTAAAGCAGCCATTGCCCAGCCAAACGCGGCTGCACCATCCTGGAACCAGCCTCGTGATTCATACAAAAAGAAGAGCGACACCAATGCCTGATCAATAAGCTGCATAGCCTGTGCTGCTGCATCTGGCGCGTTTAGATTTTCCAGAGCTGTCACCGCCCAGCGCCAGGCAGTTCGCACATTTTCAATTTCAGGCGATAGTTGATCAACGGCTTGCTGTCGCTGATCAGTGTGCCAACGATTTTCCTGGGTGTGGAGCAGTCGCAAATAATATTGGGCATAACGCGCGTGGACAGTTGCGGCCAGTTCTGGCCAGATGGCCAGCCGTTCGGCGGCAAATTGGCGCACCAGCTCCAGCATTTCGTAACGGCCGCTTGCTTCCCGGTGTAGCAGCGACTTATCGGCCAGCGTGGTCAGCGTCCAAAAAGTGGTTTGGGCCACTTGCCGTGCCGCCTCGCGGGTAAAGCCCCCTCGGAAAACGGTAAGCTGTGCCAGCACCTGCTGCTCTGCTTCCGTAAGCAGCGCCCAGGAATGGTCGAACACCGCTTGCAGGCTGCGGTGACGGTCTGGCACATCCCCGGCGCGAGTTTGCAAAAAATCCATATCTCGCGCCAGTTCGCTGGCAATCTCAGCACAGCTAAGTTGCCGCACCCAGGCCGAAGCCAGCTCGATGCCCAGCGGCACGCCATCCACCAACTGGCAAATTGTGGCAACGTCTAGCTGGTTTTGGGGCGTTAGGGCAAAATTTGCCTGGGCGCGTTGGGCTAGCTGGGTAAACAGTTTTAAGGAATCGGCCGTTTCTGCCGTACGGCCGTTGGGCAACGGCAGCGGCCCCACTTCAAATGTCCACTCGGTTTGCAGGTTGAGCCGCTCGCGGGAAGTGACCAGTAGCTTCACGTCTGGCAACGCCTGGATCATTTCTGCCAGCAGTTGGCTCCCTTTTTGCAGATGTTCAAAATTATCTAGCAGAAGCAGCATCTCTTTGGCTTGCAGGTAGGCCAACAGCTGCGCTTTAGGCGATGAGGCGCCTGTAAAGGTGAAGCCAATCGCCTCGGCAATGGCAGGTACAATAAAGTCTGGGGCGGGTACGGCGGCCATTGGCACAAAATAGACGCCGTTCAGGGTGGTGCCAACTGCCGTTTTGGCCAGTTCCAGCGCCAGACGGGTTTTACCAATGCCCCCAGGCCCAACCAATGTCAGCAAGCGGCAAGACGGCCGCACCAACTGCCCCTGAATTTGCTTTAGCTCCTCGGTGCGCCCCACGAAGGGGGTAGTGGTTACGGGCAGGTTGTGGCGGCGGATGTCTATCGCAGACCGAATTCGTTCGTACAGGGTGGTGGTTTCTGGCGAGGGATCAATGCCTAACGCCTCTACCAAAATGTCGCAGCAGGTTCGGTATTGGCGCAGTGCCTCGGAGCGCTGGTCGTTGCGCGCCAGCAGCAGCATCATTTGGCGGTGCGCCCATTCGCTTAGCGGGGAGATGGCGAGCAGCCGCGCTGCGTAGCGGATGCCCTTTTCGTACTGTTGATGGTCTAAATGGTGCTGCACCAGCCGCCGCAGCAGGTGAACGGCCGTGCGCTGGTGCCGCTCCCGCTCCAGCGATACCCACTCTTCAAAGCCGCGGCTGTCCCGAATATCGAACCCAACCAGGAAGTCAGCCTGGTACAAGATGATGGCTTGCTCCCAGTCGGCCACGTCTTCGCTTTGGGCCAATGTTTGGAATACGGCCGTATCCAACCAGTGGGGGCTTTCGGTTTTGAAGGCAACCCTTTGGCGGGTGATTTCTATATAGGGCTTGAACTTGCGGCGCAGCCCGGACAGCAAGGAGCGCAAATTGGCCATGGCTTGTTCAGAGGGGCGGTCATCCCAGAAAAAATCGGCCAGGAGCTCACGGGAGTACGGCCGTTGCGTACTTACCAAATAAATCAACATTGCTTCCGACTTGCGGGAAGCTAGGCCGCTTGCCTGTTTGCCATCAATTTTAATTGTTGTTTCCCCAAGGAGGGTTAGCTCTAGCCTGTTTGTCATCGGTGATGTGTCAGGTTTTAGTAAATGGATCGTTTTCGGATCGTTCTAAAAGTAAACTCACTAAATAGAAAACGATTAGGGAAGATTTTACTCAACATATTTTCTGCGGTTTGCTGTAAAAGCGGGAAAGTTTTTGAAAATAAGAAGAGCTATTTCTCCCGCTTTTACTTGAGCAAATCACAACAAAGAAGGTTCGTTAAAAATCTTCTTGTGATTTGCTACATCATTATAGCCCACTCTAATGATGAATGAGGGGACGGATAAGGCTCTCTTTGCCTGGTATCGTCTATCGAAAGGTAGATCATCAGTTTGCAATGTCATAGTTTGGCGGTGCCTGGAACTTTCGCACGAGAAAACGCTTATGAATAAAAATTTGCAACATTATCACGCATATTTATTACGCATCTGGCGCGAGGAAGAGGGGATGCCCTGGCGTGCCACGCTGCAAAATCCGCATACGGGCGAACAGGAAGGGTTTGCTTCGGTAGACCAGCTTGTTGACTTTATTCGGAACAAAACGGAAACTGCTGCCCAAGACGAAGGAAAGTAACCGTTTAACTTGGATGTACCCGACTGTAAGACGGCCGTTTCCCTTGCAAGATACCCCAAAAACGGCCGTGCCTCACCAGCCCCCCACCAAAACTTGCTCATTTGCCCAGCCTCGCTATACTAATTAACTTCTAATGCAAGGATTTTGTCACTAAAATGACCCGCATTTTTTGGGAAGAAAGAAAGCGATTCAACAAAATAGGCACTGTTGTCTATTGGGCAAATTCATGACAAACACGTCAAATTCACGTTAGTCTGCCAACTGAGAAGCTATAAAAAACCACCTGATTATGGGTTCAGGCGGTATTTTTGCTTATCTGCTGCCAATGCGGGAGCGTCCCTGATAATAAAATTACGCTTCCCAAGCTTGCATAGCACAGTGAGTGTAGACGCACAGGTGGTTAATATAGCCAAATCAATATTGTGAATAAGGAGGTGGTTAGATACATTGAAATGAAGCTGAAAAGCACCCTGACTTAAAAATTTTTTGTTAAGCTTACACTTGGAGGAGAATCCATATGAACAAGAAAATTGTTGTTGTAGCATTGCTTATGCTGACCCTGGCTCTGGTAGCTTGTGGCGGTGGCGAACCAGAAACTGTTACCGAGTTTGTAGAAGTTACCCGCATCGTCGAAGTTGCTGGCGATCCAGAAACGGTTGTAGAGACCGTTACTGAAACTGTCACCGAAACCGTTACCGAAACTGTCACCGAGCAGGTTGCGGTAGAGTTTGCAGGCGGTGGCGACACCCTGGCTCAGGTTCAATCTCGCGGTACGCTGAACTGTGGTGGTAATGCCAATGTTCCTGGTTTTGGTTATCTGGATCCCGATACCGGTGGTTTCAGCGGTTTTGATATTGACTTCTGTAAAGCAATTGCAGCGGCCGTTTTGGGCGATTCTGAAGCAATTGAAGTAACCCCCACAACCGGTCAATCCCGCTTCCCCACGCTGCAGTCTGGTGAGGTTGATGTACTCATTCGTAACACCACCCACACCTTCAGCCGTGACACAGCTTTGGGCTTCGACTTCGCACCTATCACCTTCTACGATGGGCAAGGCATGATGGTTCGCGCCGAAAGCGGCATCACCACCCTGGCTGAACTCGAAGGCGCTACCATTTGTGTGCAGTCCGGCACCACCACAGAGAAGAACTTGTCTGACTACATGACCTCCATCGGCGTTAACTACACGCCGCTGGTTGGTGATGATGCTGTGGCTACCCGCGACGCATATGATTCCGGCGCGTGCGACGGCTTCACGACAGATAAATCCGGTCTGGTTTCTCAGCAGATTTTGCTGGCTGACCCGTCCGCACACGTAATTCTGGACGAGGATATGTCCCGTGAGCCGCTGGGTCCTGTTACCCGTCACGGCGACAACAACTGGAACGACATCGTGAGCTGGGTTGTGATGTGTACCGTCAACGCTGAATTCCTCGGCATTAGCAATGCAAACGTAGATAGCATGTTGGGCGGTGACGATCCCGTTATTCAGAACCTGCTAGGTGAGACTGGCGATCTGGGTCAGGCATTGGGCTTGGGCAACGATTTCTGTTACCAGGTTATCTCCCAAGTTGGTAACTACGAAGACATCTACAATGCGAACCTCGGCCCTGATACGCCATTTAACCTGGCACGGGCCCGCAATGCACTGTACACCGATGGCGGTATCCTCTATCCGACGCCATTCAAATAAGATTTTTCTGATTTGATTGTTTGAGTAAAGCACAGCCCGGCACATTGCGTGTCGGGCTGTCTTGTATGTAAATCACATAGAGAGTCTTTATGTAAACTGGTTTGCGAAATTGTGATTTGCTTAGGGAAAACGGGAGAATCATCGTTATCTAAATTCAAACTACTTTCCCGTTTTCACCTATAACCTAAAACAGGAGAACGCCCATGTCGGACATACCCAGCAGTTCCATACGGGGCAATGAACGGATTCCGCCCTGGCGAGACGGCCGTATCATTGGGATTTTGCTCCAAATAGCATTCGTCATATTTTTCCTATTTAGCGCCCGATGGCTACTTGTCAATATCAATAACAACATAATCGGCCTAGGCGAAGCGCAATTTATTTGTCGAGACGGTACATCTAGCCTTCGCTGTGCCTTTGACTTTTTGAGTGCCGATGCTCAGTTCGATATTCAAGAATCAGTTATTGATTATGAACCTTCTGATTCTTTCTGGCGGGCCATTGCAGTTGGCGCGCTCAACACGATGAAAATTGCGTTCTTTGGCATCATTCTCACCACAATTTTGGGCACCATTACAGGTATTGCCCGATTGTCCCCCAACTGGTTGGTAAGTAACATTGCCAAATGGTACATTGACCTGATGCGTAACACCCCCTTGTTGCTTCAGCTATTTTTCCTGTACTTTGTTGTATTTCTGGTGGGGTTACCGCTTGTGGGCGAAGCGATTCAACTAGGGTCTGTTTTTGTAAGTCAGCGAGGTCTCAATTATCCCTCTCTGATTCCCATGTCCTCCTTTGCTACCTGGGTTGCCTTTATTGTGTTAGGCATTGTTCAGGCGCAGCTCCTGTGGGTCATCCTGGGACGGCGCGAAGAGCAAACGGGTCAGGAATCCAGCCGAACATTTTGGGTAATTCTTTCCTTCCTGATAGTGGTTGTCATTGGCTGGTATGTGGCTGGCAATAATAGCAACAACGAAGCGATGCTGGTTGCCCGCGCCGACCGAGTTCGCGAATTTGACGATATTCCGGCACTGATTGAACGTCGTCTAAGCATTGGAGATTTGTCTGAAATTGATGACCTCATTGCAACTGGCGAACTAACACAAGAAGCAGTGGACGAAGCCCAATTTGCGATTTGTACCCTACAAGATTCCCCATCAGAAATTAACTTAACATCACAACTGCGCCGGGCAAATGTGCCATTTTCAGTGAGTCGCAGTGACCGTGCCGATCAGGCGATTGGAGAATATGCAGAGGATGGCTGTGATGCTTTTGTGGCAACAGCTGCCGTTGTGGCAGCCGAGCGTGATTTGTTAGAAAACAGTGCCGATCAGCTTGTTGTTCCCCTGCCAGAAACGCCCGTTCGCATCTCCACACCCAAGTTAGAAGGGTTCAACTTTGTGGGTGGTTCCAAAATGTCGCTGGAATTCTCAGCCATTTTGTTTGGGCTTGTTTTATACACCGGGGCTTTCGTCGCTGAGATTGTTCGTGCCGGTATTTTGTCTGTCTCAAAGGGACAAACAGAGGCCGCCAGAGCGTTGGGTCTTTCTGAAACGCAGCGGTTGCGCCTTGTTGTGTTGCCACAGGCGTTACGGGTTATTATTCCCCCGCTAACCAGCCAATATCTGAATCTCACAAAGAACTCCAGTTTGGCGTTGGCTGTCCTCTATCCTGATTTGTACCGTACCATCAACACAATTATCAATCAGTCAGGTCGTGCCATTCAGCCAATTGTGATTTTGGCTTTAACCTATCTGTCGTTTAGCCTGTTCATTTCATTCTTCCTGAACTGGTATAACCGCAGAATTGCGCTGGTGGAGAGATAATCATGACGACATTACCCCAAAAACAAACGCGCTTTGACTTTTTGCCTGACGATTTTCAGGCTCAGATTAACCGTTTCGTAACAGAGCAGATTACCCGCTCATGGATTTTGACACTTTGGTTGATCGTTCTCACTGCCTTTACGCTAAATACGGTTGTTAACCGAGTACAGGCTGCGCCTATCTCTACCATTTTGGTTTTGGTGGCTTGGGTGGTGACAGTGGCCTTGGTTGCCATCAATGAGCTACGGCACAAGCACAATGCGTTATCGCTGTGGCTCAAAAATAACATGTACAACAACATCACCAACACTCAAATTAGCTTACTGATTGTGTTGGGGATTATTGCTGCGGTGATTGCTTTTTACAACTATGCTTGGGTCAATGCCAGCTTTGTGTCGGTGCCAGCAAAGGATTATAAGGCAGAATTGATCGACGCTGGTGGCAGCGAGTACTGTTTTACAATGGGTGGGGTGGATACAGATGTATCGGCAACTACCATCGTGGAAGACTCTGCAGAACGCTGCTTTGCTACGGCCGATCTCGCCGCGCCCCCCAGCAATTTGGCTGTGGGCGAAGAGGCTTCCTCTTTTTGCTTCGATGTAAGCCCAGATGATCCAGAGAATGGCATTACGTGTTTTGCCAGCACGGCCGAAAATCCACGCTTCTTTGATGTGGAGCGGGAATTTACCGGGGCTAACTGGGGCGCTGTGGAAGCAAACCTGCTGACAATGATGATCTTCCGCTTTAACCGTGACGAAACGTGGCGGATTTGGGCAGTGATCATTTTGTTGGTGGTGCTTTTTGTACCCACAACATTTGTTTACCGGGATAGTTTCCAAAATAAGCGGCTGCGCCAGATTCTGACCTATCTTTGGTTGGCATCGCCAATTGTTGTTTATCTGCTCCTTCGCGGGGTGAATCCCGTGCCGTTTGAGGTGGATGGGTTCGGTTCAGTCACGCGTGGCATTTGGGATAACACCTTTGCCTGGACTGGTTTTATTGAAGAACTGGAAGAGGCGGGGCGCATAACGTATGTAAACGGCCGTCCCCTTGAGCGTCTCGGCGATGGCGTCTTACAACCCATTTCTAACTGGACACGAATTCAGGCAACCCTTTCTGGTAACCGGAATTTGCTTGGCGTGCTAGGTTTCCTTGTTTTCGGTGGGCTTGCTTTCTTTATCAACCGACGCTTCCCGCAACAGGAACGCGAAGGGGAACTCACCATATTTGGCCGAACGTTATTGCGACTATTGTTGATCGTTTTTGGCGTTTTGGCCTTTTTAGCCCTCATACAAGTGTTCAGCATGATCATTGGTTCATTTAGCTACACTAGGGAACTGATGGTTGATGGCGTTCCTCAGGAAGTGACTCAGCCCATCTTCTCAGATATTGACCCAGACGTGAATTGGGGTGGTTTTTTACTCACCCTCATCATTACCGTCTTTGCCATTGTGGTTTCCTTCCCCATTGGCCTCTTGATGGCTCTTGGGCGTCGCAGCACGATTCGCGGTATTCCCGCTTGGCTAACGTATGGTGCAGCACTTGCCATTGCCATTTGGGGGTTCATCAACAGCACACCGCAGCTTATTGAAGATGCTCGGAATACCGTAGAGTTGGCTTTGGCTTACTGGCCTGTGTTGGTTTTGGTAATCGCCTTCGCCTTCCAGAGGACCTTCAAGGGCAATGTGTTGGCTGCATTTAGCACCATTTACATTGAATTTGTGCGTGGTGTGCCGCTTATTACCGTTTTATTCGGTAGCATTATTCTGTTCCCGATTTTATTGCCCCCTGGCGTAGAAATACTGAATACCTGGCGCGTGTTGTGGGCTGTGGCTCTCTTCGCGGCGGCGTATTTGGCAGAGAATGTGCGTGGTGGTTTGCAGGCGATTCCCAACGGACAGTACGAAGCGGCCGATTCTCTCGGATTTAGTGCGTACCAAAAGTATCGGCTCATCATTTTGCCACAGGCTTTGCGCGTGGTAATTCCGGCAATCGTTGGCCAGTTCATTGGTTTGTTCAAAGACACAACGCTGGTGGCTATCGTCGGTATGTTTGATGTGTTAGGCGTGGCCAACGCCATTGCTGCTCAGGAAGATTGGTTGGGCGTTCGTCGTGAGCCTTACATTTTCTTGGCAGTACTTTACTTTGTCGGCTCGGCAATTATGACTGCTTACAGCCGTCGCCTGGAACGTCAAACCGGCTTGGGTGAGAGATAAAAAGATAGTGGCGAGGGGTTAGTGGCTAGTTGCTTTTACCAACCACTATTTGCTAACCACCAGCCACTCCTTCTTAGGAGAGAAAAATGACAACAGCAGCTACGCTATCGCAAGTAGAAAACGTAATCGTTTGTAACAATATCAACAAATGGTATGGTGATTACCATGCGCTCCGGGATGTGAGCCTAACCGTAAAAACAGGTGAGGTGATTGTGATTTTGGGGCCATCTGGCTCTGGCAAATCAACATTTATCCGCACACTTAACCGTTTGGAAGAGCACCAAGGCGGTGACATTATTGTGGATGGCATTACGCTCAGCCACGATGTGCGTAACATTGCCGAGATTCGGCGGGATGTGGGGATGGTGTTCCAGCAGTTTAACCTGTTCCCGCACCTGACGGTGTTGGAAAATGTGACGCTGGCTCCGATTCACGTTCGTAAATGGTCGCGTGAGCGCTCTGAAGAGGTGGCGATGAAGTGGCTTACGCGCGTGGGCATCCCAGAGCAGGCAGGTAAGTATCCTGGGCAGCTTTCTGGTGGTCAACAGCAGCGTGTGGCCATTGCCCGCACCCTGGCGATGGAGCCAAATATCTTGCTGTTTGATGAGCCAACCTCGGCATTGGACCCGGAAATGATCAAGGAAGTGCTGGACGTGATGCGCGACTTGGCGCGGTCTGGCTACACCATTTTGGCGGTCACGCATGAGATGGGTTTTGCTCGTGAGGTGGCGGATCGGGTGATCTTCATGGATGCAGGGCAAATTGTGGAGATTAACACGCCGGAGGATTTCTTTACTAACCCGAAGAATGACCGGACGAAGTTGTTCTTATCGCAGATTTTGCATCATTAATTCCGGTATTCGGTGTCCAGTAATCAGTCAGTATAGAATGGCCGTTTCTCACGAGACGGCCGTTTTTTTATTGTTGGAACCAGTGCAGGCGAGGGCGGAGCCGGGCGGCTTGTTCGGGGGGCGTGTTGGTTTGAACGGCCGTTAACATCTCCCAGCTAAATAAATGTTGTTCTTCAATTAAAACCGGGCGGCTAAAGGGGAAGGCGGAGCGCATAGCGTTGCCCAAATCGTGCGGCAATCGGCCCCAAAATTGGCTACTGGTTGCCACCGAGGGGCGGGCGGGTACAAAGCGGAACCGTGCCGACGGCGGTTGATTTGCCAGAAATTTGAGCCACTCCCAAGCGGCATACGATCGTTCCGACCCCGACGTAATAAAGCCACCATCCACCCACAACGGCGCGATCCCATCGAACCGGTTGGAGCCAGGGAAGGGAACCACACCCATTGGATCCATTTGCACGCGTAGTTCATAAAGCAAGGGTGAATCCACCCAAATAACAGCCCGGCGGCGAGCCGATTGCCAATTAGAGAGGATGCCAGCACGCTCCATGTCGTTCATTTGCGTGAAGTCTGGGAGTTGGCCGGGCTGCCCAGCCAGCGCGTTGTACCAGCGCAGCGTGGCGGCAACGGATTCCGGCGTGAGCGGTTGGTCACAGCGGACGGTGGCTTCTTCACAACTGTTGTTCCAGTTGTAGGCGTATGAAAAGAGTACGTCTGGCCCCACATCTAAAAAGCCCCACTCTAAAAGGCCATTTTGTGAATCTGGCCCGAAGGAAACGGCCGTCATGTCTGCTTCCATCTCTTCCCATGTCCAGCGGAGAGTTGGCTCTGGCTGTTCGGCCACGCGGTAGGCACTTTTGTCGTAAAAAATGACGTTCATCCGGGCCGCGAGGGGCATAAACCACATGCGATCTTGCCACCAGGCACCTTGCCATACCTGCTCATAAAAGTCGGCGCGGTCAAAATCGGGGTCTGTTTGCATCATGGTGGTCAGGTCACGGACGGCCCCTGCTGCCAGAAATTCGGCCGTGGGCCTTGTGCCAATGATGTCTAGCGTGGCCAAATCGTTGGGCGTGGGCTTGGAAAATCTCAGCGGAATCAACTCGATGGTGATGCGTGGATTTTGAGCCATGAATTGGGCGGCAACCATTTGGTAAGCCATCATAGGGTAATCTGCTTCGGGGATGCCAAAGCGGAGGGTGACCTGGCCGAATCGGTCTGTAATACGGCCGTCTACCAATTCCCAAAACAGCTCCGACGGTGCACCATTTTCATCTAACCCGACAAGACGCGGGGAGGGGAAGGTGAGCTCATCAGCTGCGCCCGTTTCCTGGAAGTGGGGGGCGATGGTGATTGTGAACGGCCGTTCCGCTGTGGGACAATTGGCGACGCACAGGGTGAGAATGCGCTCGGTGATCTGGTCTCCAATTTGCTCAGCCAGATCGGTGTCGGTTTGGGTGTAGCGCAGGCGACCCCACGCATAATCGGTGAAGGTGAGGCTGCCCCAGTAGCCCGGCGCATCTGGCTGGCGGATGAGGCTGCCGTCTGGCTGAATTTGCCAGAAGCCGACGCGCTGATACGTGTCTGTGCCTTCGCGCCATTGCAGATTGGCCCAAATGTGGTCTTCGTGTTGTTCGGCGTGGGTGATGACGGGATCGTGGTGGTATAGACGGCCGTTTAGCGGCATCAGTTGGGCAGAAAACCAATCTGAATCATTCGCCTGGAAACTGAAAAAAAGATCGCCATCCCCACCCAGGTACGCTTCTCGTTCAAAGTCAAGCGCATCCTGCGCCCAACGAACGGCATTTTCTTCAGCATCGGCTAACTGTGTTTGGGCTGAGCGCCATAGCCCAAACACAGCCCCCAGCACAACCACGATGAGTGCCAGCCAGAACCAGGGGAAGGCATTGCGGGAAACGGCCGTATCTGGCGCAGGGGGTAGTTCGTCCTCTTCTTCGCCAATTTGCCAATCGAAGCGATCGCTCATCTCTCACCGCCAAGGGGGTATGCCTACTTTAAGTTGAATCGGTGACAAGAGTATAAAACAAATTTGACCTTTACGCATTATTCCGGGCGGCGCAATTAGGGCTTTTCAGTTTTCGTACTTTTAGTACGCGGACTAGCGCAGATGACGCGGAAACCTGCTTCTAATCTGCGCTTGTCTGCGTTAATTCGCGTCCCATTGGCTAATAATACGGACTTTTGAATGCAACCACGGTTTTTCTGCGCTTGTTCGCGTCCTAAAATTGTGACGATTACAAAATGGTGCCAAATCGTTTTGGGGCGGGACGGTTTGTGGGACGTTGCTGGGGCGGCCGTTTTATATGATGCCATCAAATTAAAACGGAGGTTCCCGATGATTCAGCAAACAACCTATCAAAACTATCAACTAAAAACCAACTTTGGCCGAACGGCCGTTACCATCCGACCCATGAACTCCAGTGATACAGAATTGCTGGTCGCCCTGCACGAGCGGCTCTCAGAAGAAAGTTTATACAAGCGGTTTTTGCGGGTTTATCGCCCATCGGTGCGAGACATTAAATTCATCACCCACCTCTCGGCGACGCAAGGGGCGGGCGTGGTAGCCACAACTGAGGTGCGTGGGCGCGAACAGGCCATCGGGCTAGCGTACTATGTTATTGAAGACGAAAAACGGCCTGTCACTGCTGAACCTGCGTTTGTTGTTGATGATTGGTATCAGGGGCAAGGGGTTGGTAAAAAGCTGTTTGCTGCACTGTGCCAAACGGCTGTAAACAACCAAATCTCTTGCTTCAACGTGGTGATGCACCCAGCCAATGGTGGCATGATGCGAATCTTTGAGCAGAGTGGATTGCCCATGCAGCAGCGGCATCATTATGGCGAGCGGGAGCTGACTATTCAGCTACAGCCGCCTACAAACTACCATTTTCTGGATACGGCCGTTGCACTTCATGCACTATAGAGCTTACGCATTTGCCCTCACTAGACTACAAAAGTCTTGGGGCCAATGATGCTAATTCCAGAAAGAGTAAGACTTTTGTAGTCTTTACTGCGTAAGGCCTTCACTAGATGATCTGGTTTACTAGATTGGGCAGCGTTAATTTTGTAGCCGACTGTTCTGCACGCGCCACAAAGTCTGGCGGCAGTTCAGCCATCAGCTCTTCTACGATGGGTTGATAACTGTCAATATCAATTTGGCGCACCCGGTCTTCCGCTTTAACAAACAGCAAAATCGTTAACGCTTGCTCCAATTGCCCCTGGCTTGCCATCACTCTAGCATAGGCTGACAAAGTTGAGAGGGCATCCGGTACTGTTTCTGTCGCCCAGCTCTGAGCCAACGCAGACTTCAGGGTTCGTTTCGCTTTTAGCACGTTTCCCACTTCCAAATAGGTGATTCCCAGATTTTTTGTCATGGAAGCCAGAACCCGCCTTTCACCAATGGTTGTGGCGATGGCGATGCTTCTTTGCAGGTGGGCTTCCGACTTCTTGAATTCACCCAATGTTCGGTAAGTTCCCCCAATTGCCCCAATGCACTCCATTTCAAGCCGCGTAAAGCCTGCTTCCCTGGCGTAGCCCAAGGCTTCTTGGTAAGCGTCCAAAGCCAGCTTGTGTTCTTCTTGCCGTGAATAGGCGGTGCCAATGTTGTGCAGCAGCATGGTTAAGCCAGGGGCAAAATTTTGCTCCCGGAACAGAGCCAGCGATTCTTGGTAACGCGCATGAGCCAAGTCGTAATCGCCTGCGTCTACAGCGACCACGCCCAGCACTTTCAACGCATCTGCCTGAATGAAATAATCCTCAGGCAGTTTGGCATGGGCTAACGCTTGGGTAAGCTGTTCTCGCGCCAAATCGCGCTGCCCACGCAGCACGCTGGCTTTCGCCCAGCAGTTGTAGGCAAAGGCCAGCAGCGATTGGTTGTCGGTCTCTTTTAACCAGGGCACAGACTTCGTTAATAGCTCATCTACCTGCTGGTAATTGCCCAGGCCAAAGCTAAAGTAGGCGGCTTTGGTTTGCAAATTGGCAATAATTGTGCGGTAGAGATTGGTTGTTGCGTTTTGGATGGACGGCTGGGATACGGCCGTTTCCAAGCTGTTCAGCCCATCCAAAAAGAAATCCAGCGCGGTAATCATCGGCCCTTTGAGATAATAATAAAATTGCCAGCTTTCAATAAAGGGGGTTAATAAATGGAGGGTTTCCTCGGTAGCGGGATGGCTGGTAACGACCACTTCGGCAAGCCCAACTGCGTTGGGCAGCTCAGTGCAGGCTGTTACCAGCCATTCCCACGCCTGCGTCAAATTTCCCTGCTCAGTAGCAATTTTATCCAGAGCCGATTGATACGCGGCTCGCTGTACATCAAACGCCTGCTGGTTCATGAAATCCGCAAAGAAAGTGGCAAAATGAGTATGAAGCGGCTCGCTTTCATTGGTGGGTAGCCGTTCGATTGCGTATTGCCGCAGCAGTTCATGAAGCCAGTACCGCTGCTGATCATCCATTGAAAGTAGCGAACGATTTGCCAACTGTCGCAGCACACGCAAATTGGCACCGCAAATTTTTTGGGCAGCCTCGCGGGTAAATCCGCCGCTGAACAGTGCCAGCCTGGGCAGTACATCTGCTTCCTTTGCCGTTAGCCGCTTCCATGATGAATCGAACACGGCGCGCATGCTGCGCTGCCTGAGTGGTAAATCATGAAGTTCTGTTTCCAGAAAGTCCAGACTTTGGGCAATCTCGTCCCCAATTTCTGCAAACGAGAGCATATTGGCCCAGCCTGCGGCCAGCACCAGCGCCAGCGGCATCCCCTGCACCAACTGGCAAATACGAACCACGTCTGCCCATTCGTCTAGCTGAACGGCCGTACTGTGCCGAACTAAATTCACATGCTGCAAAAAGAGGGTAATGGCGCTGTGAGATTCATTAGAAACGACCGTGTCTACCTCTGGCACATCCAAGCCATGCAGCGCATACACTTGCTCCCCGGCTAGCTGTAATCGCTCCCGCGAAGTGGCTAAAATTTTGACGTTCGGTGCGCTTTGCAAAAGCTGTATCAGCAGTGGAACCCCGCTCAGTAAATGCTCAAAGTTGTCCAGCAGTAGCAGCATATTTTTGGCCTGCAATACTCGCAGCAACTGCTGTTCAGGCGCGTCTGAACCTGAAAGGGAAATACCCATTGTCTCGGCGATAATGATCGGTATTTCTTCTGGGGCGGTTGCTGCAGCCAGCGGCACAAAGTAAGTGCCGTCTGTAAACGTAGCCTGCACCTGTTCGGCGGCAGCTAACGCCAGCCGCGTCTTGCCGCTTCCCCCTGTGCCAACGATTGTCAAAATGCGGCACTCCGACTGCTCAGTGAGCAGATGACAAATCGCCTGCAGCTCATGTTCGCGGCCTACAAATGGGGTAGCGGGTGTGGGCAACGCTGGTTTTGGAGTGGCAGCGGGCGCAGTTAATGGGGTCGCTGTTGGTTGCCAGGTGCCGGCTCGAATGGCCTCTAGCTCCGCCGCTACCTGGCGCATACTGGGAATGCGGTCTTCGCGCTCTTTCACCAACATCTGCTGCAAAAGCGGGGCTAAACCAGCGGGCAAATCAGGCAGCTCATCGGCAACAATTGGCACGGGGTTGTTCAGGATGTTGATCATGATGGCTGTCAGTTGGTCGCCAGGAAACGGCCGTTTGCCAGCCAACAGCTCATACAAAATGATGCCAAACGACCAAATATCGGAACGGGTATCCAGCTCCTTACCGCGCAATGCCTCTGGGCTCATGTAGGCAGGGCTGCCCAAAATAGAGCCAGTGGGCGTGAGGCGCACATTGTCGCGTTCCAGCCGCGCAATGCCAAAATCTGCTAAACGAGGGGTGCCATCGGCAGCCAACAGCACGTTGCCCGGTTTAAGGTCACGATGAATAATTCCCAAGTGATGTGCGCGGCTAAGGGCATCGGCCAGTTCCAGGGCAATATCAAGCACCTGCTCAGCAGCCAAAGGTGCGTTGCGAATAAGCAGGTCACGCAAAGAGCCGCCGGGCATATATTCCATCACGATTGTTTGCTTGCCGTTCATCTCGAAGATGTCTAGCATGGCCACAATATTGGGGTGATTGAGTTGTTGCAATGCCTCGGCTTCACGCTTGAAGCGGGTGACGTAGGCTTCTGAGCTGTTGAGTAGTTCAGGCCGAATCTGCTTGATAACGATGGGCTGATCCTGTAGCTGATCATGCCCCAGATAAAGCTCGGCGTGACCACCATGTTTTAGCGGCTCGGTGATGCTGTACCGGTCTGTGGGGGCGAGGGTGGTTGGGGTGGCAAGGGCCGTTTCTACCTCAGGTGGTGGGGGTAAATTGCGCTGCTTAATGAGTTCGTAAAGCGCGTCAGTTTCTGGTTCTGGCTCAACACCCAACTCTTCCTGCAAAAGACGCACGCAGGTTTCATATTGTCGCAGCGCGGCACTGTGCTGCCCCGCCCAGGCATAGAGCTGCATCAGCTCCCGATGCGCCGGCTCGTGCAATGAATCTAGCGACAACCAGCGACGGCCGTATTCAATACTCTTCTCAAATTCTGCAACGGCCGTGTGCCACCGGATGAGCTTTTGTAACGCATCCCCCAGCTTTTGGCGCAACGCTTCTCGTTCAAAAAATTGCCATTCATCAAATTCCGGGCAGTCGGGCAGATTGAACCCGCTCATGAAGTCGCCGCTGAAAATGTCTACGGCTTCAGCAAGCGTAGCGGCGCAATCGGGACACAACGTTTCGGACGGATGATTGTGGTTTTCTACGGTTTGCAGGTGTGCTTGGAAAACGGCCGCGTCCACCCAAAGCGTCTCCCCCACCGTCAGCCCAATTTGCAGCCGATCTGCCTCTAAAACAGTGTCTCCCACAAATCGCTTTAACCGCCCCAGGTCGCGCCGTAGATTTTTGAGTGCCCCAGATTGGTCGTATTCAGGCCATAGCAAGGTTGCTAAATATTCGCGTGTGTGGGGTTGCCCACTGTGTGCCAAAAACGCCAGCAAAGCCACAACTTTGCGGCGACCAATGGGATAAGGTTGGCCGTCACGCTCAAACCGGGGAGTGCCAAACAAAGAAGCCTTCAGGTGCATACGCCATTGTACCCCAAACTTACGCCTGATCAGAAACATTTCTAAGGCAGGGAGTGGCTCAATTCAAGGTGACAGTCACTTCAGCCTCGGCAATATCCAGGCAAATCCCCCCCAGGGGACGCTATTTGGGACGTTTAGAGGATGTTTGCCTTCTACTCTTTGTGCAACTTAACAAAATTTTAGGAGGCAGCATGAATTCAAATAACAAACCCGTTGGTAAGATTTTAATCTTTTTTTACAGTATCCTTGCTTATTTTATAGGGTTGGGTGGACTCGTCTACTTCATTCTGTTTATTGGCAATTGGTCATTCATGCCACATCAAATTGATTCTGGTGAGATGACAACCGTCGGCCTAGCACTGGTGATCAATCTGGGATTGGTTTTGCTGTTTGGCTTACAGCACTCAATCATGGCGCGCCCAGCTTTTAAGCAGGTTTTAACCAGGTTCATCCCCAAAGCGGCCGAACGCAGCACCTATGTTTTAACCTCTGGCATCCTGATGTTGAGCTTCTGCTTCTTCTGGCAGCCAATTGACGGGACGGTATGGGCCGTTCATTCCAATGTGGGGCAAGCGATATTAACTGCCGGGTACCTTTTTGGCTGGGCTTTTGCGGTGCTAGCATCGTTTGTCATCAATCATTTTGAGCTGTTTGGTTTGCAGCAAGCGTACCGCAACCTGAAAAATCAGCAGGAACCGCCGCCCAAGTTTACCCAGCGGTTTTTGTACCGACTGGTGCGCCACCGGCTGCAGCTTGGGGTGCTGATTGGCCTCTGGTCTACCCCCACGATGACGTTTACACATCTGTTTTTAGCCATTGCCTTGACCATCTACATCTTCATCGGCCTCTATTTTGAGGAGAAAGATTTGCGGGCGGCTTTGGGGCAGGCGTATGTGAATTACCAACAGCGTGTCCCGAAGGTTATTCCTGTACCGGGCTGGCTGTTTCGGAACGGCCGTCGCACCAAACCATTAGTTGGCAAGCAACAGGCAAACTAAGGTAGGGGTAGGGGAGAGGCAGGTGGCTGCAATCTGACAAATTGTGGTGCTTGGCTCTCTCCACCTGCCTCTCCCTTTTACATGGCAAACCATCTGCTCATTGTGGCATTTGGCTGGCGAGGCGGTAATTTGCGATTTTCCGAATCTCGAAACTGTTTGACTCTTGATTCTGATTCGCAAAAGCCTTTACAATGTCCCAAACCATAACCCAGCCAGGAAATGCCAACCTATGAGTGATTCAATCAACACAGGAGACATTAAAGATAGCAAAGGCGTTGTATTTGGCAGCGGCCAAGTCAACTTCCATGAGCATAATTACCCCGCTGCACCAGAAAAACCAACCTTCCCCATCCACAAAATTGCTCACCCACAAAATCCCAACTTCACCGGGCGCACTGAGATATTGGCACAGGTGGCCGAAACGCTAAACGCTGGCCAAACGACGGTAGTGACCCAAACGATTGCCAGGCTGGGAGGCGTGGGCAAAACCCAACTGGCGTTGGCCTACAGCTACGCCCACTTAGACAGCTACGACCTCATTTATTGGCTCAGCGCCGATACCGAGCCGAGCTTGGGTGAAGATTTAATGGGGCTGGCCCGACGCCTGAAGCTAATTGCCCCGGAAACCACTGACCAGCAGGCGACAATTGGAGCCGTGCAGCAATGGCTGGGGCAAACCAGCCACAACTGGTTGCTAGTATACGACAATGCCGACCAGATTGAGCCGCAGCAGCTGGCCCCGTACCTGCCCCGCAGTGGCAACGGGCACGTGCTGATTACCAGCCGCAACCCCAACTATGGCGGGCTGGGGCAGGTGCTGGAGCTGGGCTTATTTGATTTGGATGAAGCTGTTGCGTTTCTTTTTCGACGCAAAGAGGCAAAGAGGGCAAAGGTAGAAAGAGAGAGCCAAGAATGGCAAGAGGCGGCGGATTTGGCGGAAGCGTTGGGGCGGCTGCCGCTGGCGCTGGAACACGCGGTGGCGTATGTGGAAAGTAAAGGCAGCAGCTATGCCCGATACCACCAGCTCTTTACCGAACGGCAAAATGAATTGTGGCAACGAGCCGAGAGACCGGAGCGGTACCACGCCACCATAACCACCACCTGGGAACTGGCCTTTGACCAGATAAAAAAGACCCCCGGCGCGCTGGATTTGCTGAACCTGTGCTGCTTTTTAGACCCGGAAAGCATTCCGCTGGATTTGCTTAAGCAGATTGCCGTCGTAGAGACGTTGCATGCAACGTCTCTACAAACGGTGGTGGCCGATGAGCTGGCGTTGAATGATGTGCTGGGCGCACTGCGGCGGTATAGCTTAATTCAACAAACCGAAGGTGCGTTGACAATGCACCGGCTGGTGCAGGACGTGGCTCGGAGTCGCATGGGTGCGGAACGGGTACGTGACTGGTTGGGAGCGGCCATTGATTTGCTATGTAAGGCATATCACTATGACCATAGCAAGATGGAAACCTGGGCAGCGGTGAACGACCTCATACCCCACCTAACCATCGCCACAGAGCTAGCCGCCCAGCTGGGCGGCCAAACGGAAAATGCGGCTTATTTGAATAATGCAGTGGGGCATTATGTCAAATTGCGGGGCAGCTACGCCGCCGCCATGCGTTTTTACGAACAGGCACTTGCCATCCGCCAACAGGTGCTGGGTGACGACCATCCCGACACCGCCCAAAGCCTCAACAACATGGGCTTACTCCTGAATGACATAGGGCACTTGGCCGAGGCACGGCTGTATCTCAAACAAGCTCTCACTATCCGCCAACAGGTGCTGGGCGACGACCATCCTGACACTGCCCAAAGCTTCAAAAACATGGGCATACTCCTTCAAGACTCGGGGCAGCTGAGTGAGGCACAGCCATTTTTTGAACAAGCTCTTGCTATCTACAAAAAGGTGCTAGGTGATGACCACCCCGACACTGCCCGAGGCCTCACCAACATGGGCTTGCTCCTGAAGGCTATGGAGCAGCTAGCTGAGGCACAGCCATTTTTTGAACAAGCTCTTGCTATCTACAAAAAGGTGCTAGGTGATGACCACCCAACTACCGCCAGCGGCCTCAACAACATGGGCTTCATCCTGCAAGCCATGGGGCAGCTGGCTGAGGCACAGCCGTTTTACGAACAAGCCCTCACCATCTATAAAAAGGTACTAGGTGATGACCACCCCTACACCGCTACCAGCCTCAACAATATGGGCAGCCTTGTGGAAGACTTAGGACAGTTAGTTGAGGCACGAGCCTACTATAAACAGGCGATTGCCATTTTGGAAAAAGCTTTCGGTAAAGAACATCCCCACACCCAAATTGTGCAGGGCAACCTCAACGCACTCGATTAAGCTCGTATCCATTCCAACCCCGAAGCTGCGGATTCATTCCGCGCCGCACGAGTATAACCTCCAATTGACTATTCACTAAAGGATTCTTCCCTACAGTCAGAATGATAGGCGTCGTCTCACAACAGCTGTGCGACCTGTACCAGCCGTTCCGCTGCCCGTTCCAAATCGGCCTGGGCAGTGGAGATGGCGAAGCGCAGGTGGCCTTCGCCGCTTTGGCCAAAGGCGATGCCCGGCGTGGCTGCAATTTGCGCTTTTTCCAGCAGGGCATCGGCCAATTCCAGGCTGTTCTTCTGGCTCGTTGGGAAGCTGGGGAAAAGGTAAAACGCTCCCTCAATTGAGCGGCATTCTACGCCGTCAATGCTGTTCAGGGCGGCCACCATAAAGTCCCGCCGCTGCTGGTACGCATCGCGCATCATGCCAATGCTTTCCTGCGGCCCCGTCAGCGCGGCGACGCAAGCGTGCTGCGTAAAGGTGGCGGCGCAGGAGACGGATTGCCCGTTTTGCTTCGTCGCCAGCCGAATAATCTCTGGCGGCCCCACCAGCCAGCCCAGCCGCCAGCCCGTCATCGCATACGATTTGGTGAGGCCGTTGACGGTGAGGGTGCGCTCGGCCATGCCAGGGGCAGCGGCGAGGGAGAGGTGGGAACGGCCGTCAAACACCAACTTCTCATAAATCTCATCCGCAATCACGTACAGGTCTGCTTCCTGAGCAACTTCCACAATCGCATCCCGCTCTTCAACCGTAAGCACCCGCCCGGTGGGGTTGCACGGCGTGTTGACCATGATCGCCTTCGTGCGCGGCGTCAGCTTGGCTCGTAGTCGGTCGGCCGTAATGCGAAAATTGTCGGCGCTGGGCAGACTAACCGACACCGGCGTACCGCCCGTCAGCGTGATCATCGCTGGGTAACTTACCCAGTATGGTTCCAGCACCAAAATTTCATCGGCAGGATTGGTAATCGCAGCCAGCGCCAGGTAAAGTGCCCATTTGCCCCCCGGCGTCACGATGATTTGGCGGCGCGGGTCGTCGATGGGTATCTGGTTTTCGCTTCGCATTTTGTGGGCAATTGCTTCTACGGTTTGTGGCAAGCCCACCATCGGGGCGGGGTAATGGGTGTGACCGTTTTTCAGGGCAGAAACGGCCGCTTCCACAATGTGCGCTGGCGTGTCAAAATCAGGATCGCCGCCCGCCAGGGCGATCACGTCCTGCCCGGCGCGCTGCATTGCTTTTGCTTTGTCATTCACCGCTAGCGTCATCGAGGCGGGGATACTGCTGAGTTTGGTGGAAAGAGGTTTCATCGGATTTTCTCCAGTCTGGGTTTGTGAACGGTAAATTGTAAATGGTTAATGGTAAATGGTAAACTCTGGCATTAACAATTAACCATTCACCGATAACCATTAACTATTATTATGTTAACTTTTAGAGATGATTCAGTAACGGCCGTTATCCTCGGCAATATGCAAGATGCAGGGTTGCCCCACGCAGGCTGTACCTGTGCCCGGTGTACGGCCGCTTTCCAGAATCCAGCGCAGGTGCAGTATGCGGCTTGTTTGGCGGTTGTAGATACGAGGAAAAAGCGGAACACAGAGTTACACGGAGGAGGCACAGAGGGGCACAGAGAGAGGGCAAGCGTTTATTTGGTGGATGCGACGCCGGATATTAAGTTTCAGATGAACTTGCTGGCGGGGGTGTTGGGCGAGCATCCCCAGCGGCGCAATCGGCTGCGCCAGCCAGACGGCGTTTTTCTGACGCACGCTCACATGGGGCACATTGGCGGTCTGCCGCAGTTGAGCAAGGAAGCAATGTTTGTCAACGGGCTGCCGCTCTACGCGACACCCGCCTTGTGTGAACTCATTGAGCAAACCAGATTGTGGTCGCCGCTGGTAGCAGAGCTAGATTTTCGACCCATGCCCAGCGGGGCGTCGGTGGATTTGGGAGATGGATTGGTAGTCACGGCCGTTCCCGTACCGCATCGGGATGAGTGGGGGGTAGGTACAGTGGCGTATCACATCCAGGGGTCAAACCAATCGCTACTCTACCTGCCAGACATTGATTCTTGGGATGAGTGGCCGGAAGCCGAAGCCACGTTGAGCAGCGTAGATGTGGCTTTAGTGGATGCCAGCTTTTACAGTCGAGAGGAGCTTGGCGGTCGTGCCCCCGTTGCCCACCCGCTTGTTACAGACACCATTTCCCGCTTCACCCATCTAGCAGACAGAATGGTTTTGACGCACCTGAATCATACAAATATGATTTTGGACGTGGGGAGTGTGGCAGAAACGGCCGTACACCAAGCCAATTTCCGCATTGCCCAAACCGGCGACCAGTTTATTTTATAATCACCATTCTGGTAGGGGCGAGGCAGTTGGGAATCATCCATGCTAAGCAAAACCAATATGTCTTCCAACTGCCTCGCCTCCTTCTTCAAAGGAAAACAATTTGCAAATTCTAGTCATCGCCCTCGGCGGCGCAGTTGGTGCCGTGCTGCGGTATTTGGTTTCATTGCTAGTCATCCATTTTGCTGGCGATAGCTGGCCTTACGGCACGCTGGTTGTCAACCTACTCGGCTGCTTTTTAATTGGCTTTCTGTGGCAGCTATTCGATACGGTTACCTATACGCACAACACCCGCTTGCTTGTCTTCACTGGCGGGCTTGGCGCCTTTACCACATTTTCCACCTTCGGCCTGGAAAGCCTGACGCTGCTGCAAGCCGGGCGCAGCCGAGACGGGATGCTCTATTTAGCCTCTAGCAATCTCGGGGGCTTGCTTTGCGTTTGGTTAGGATTTGTGGTTTCGCGCACCGTGCTGGCTCAATTGCGCTGATGCGTTTGATGCTTGTCACGTAACCCCGCGTCATTGCTCACCTTTAACTATTTCGGCATGAAAATGGTTGGTCATGCACGTATAATGATGGGCGGAAGTTGAAAGAAATCGACTGATACACAAATTGTAAATAATGACGGTTAGCGATCATAGTCACCAACGAGACACTAACCACCAACGACTAGCTACGAACTTGAGGTCAAAATGAATAAAAAAACTGTTCGAGATATTGATGTAAATGGAAAAAAAGTGCTGGTGCGCGTTGACTTTAACGTGCCGTTGAGCAGCAAAGACCCCAACGATGACATCACCGTAACCGACGATACCCGCATTCGGGCGGCAATGCCCACCATTGCCCATCTGCTGGAAAATGGTGCTGCGCTCATTTTATGTTCCCATTTGGGACGGCCGTCTTCCCCCGCAGACACCCAATTTAGCATGACTCCCGTGGCGGCTCGCCTGAGTGAACTGCTGGAACGCCCCGTGCAAACGGCCGCAAATGTCGTTGGGGCGGACGTGACCGCTGCGGCTGCTAATTTACAGCCTGGCGACGTGCTGCTGCTGGAAAACACGCGCTTCCACGCGGGCGAGAAGAAAAACAATGCTGAATTGGCACAGCAGCTAGCCAATCTGGCAGATTTGTACGTGAATGATGCCTTTGGCTCGGCACACCGCGCTCATGCCAGCACAGAAGGCGTGGGCAAAGCCATTCAAGCGAAAGGCGGTACGGCCGTTGCGGGCTTTTTGATGGAGAAAGAGTTGCAGGCATTGGGAACGGCCGTATCCAATCCACCACACCCCTACGTGGCCATCATGGGCGGGGCCAAAATCTCTGACAAAATCAAGCTCATCGAAAACCTGCTAGACACCGCCGACAAAATTTTGATCGGCGGCGGCATGGCCAATACCTTCATCCGGGCACAGGGGCATGAAACTGGCACCTCGCTGGTGGAAGCCGATGCGCTACCTGAAGCCGAGCGGCTGCTGGGCAAAGCAGGCGACCGTCTGGTGCTGCCTGTTGATTTTGTCGTGACCGACAAATTTGATGCCGACGCAGCAGCCGAAACCGTTGCCGCCGATGGCATCCCTGCCGATAAAATGGCGCTAGACATCGGCTCCAAATCGCTGGAAAAGTTTAAGCAGGCGCTACAAGGGGCCAAAATGGTGGTTTGGAACGGGCCAATGGGCGTGTTTGAGTTCCCGCGCTTTGCCGTTGGCACCAATCAGTTAGCGCAATTGCTGGCGGCGCAAGTAGAAGATGGTACGGAAGTGATTATTGGGGGTGGGGATTCGGCTGCGGCCGTTACCAAAGCGGGGCTTGCTAGCAAAATGAGCCACATTAGCACGGGCGGCGGGGCGAGCCTGGAACTGTTGGAGGGCAAAACGCTGCCCGGCATTGCCGCTCTGGACGATAAATAGTTTTTTACCCTAGAGAGCGTGGAGGACGCAGCGGCTTTTCTAAAAACTCCGCGTCCTTTGCGTCCTCTGCGGTAAATTATTCTTCTTGCGAGGGTTCTTTGGGGGTAAACCGCTCTGCCAGTTTGCTCAATTGTGTGCTGAGCCAGCGCAACCCTTTGGCAGTGCCCTGTTTGGCCTCGTGCTGCCAATCTGTTTCCCGAATTTTGGTTTTGATCGCTTCGGTTTGTTGGCGGGCTTGCTCTTCTGCCGCTTTTACCATACGTTCTTGCACGACTTGTTGGCTTTTAGCGGCAACGGCCGTTGCCCCCCGTTTCACCCCGCGCGTGGCCTTTTTGCGTAGTTCACTGTCCCAAGCCTTTTTGGCTGCGTTGGCCGCTTGGGTTTTAACTGCATCTGCCGTGTTGGGTTGGGGCTGTTCCGGTACAAAAGGCGTTTCTTCCTCAACTGGAACTTCAATTTTTAGATAACCGTTCTCTTCACTCATTGGGTTTGCCTCGATTCTTGTGGAGAATTCAAGTAAAGATTGGACCATTTTGAGATTTCAGCCAAGTACAAAGGGTAATGAAAATGGTTCAATCTTAAATTGTCTGCTCAATTCATGCGCCACCTTGTGCAGCGCATGTTTGTCTCTACGTGAGAATGAGGGCTTTGTTGCAGGAAATCTACTTGCGAGGGAGGCAAAGCGAAAATGTGCTGCCCAGGCCAGGGGTGCTGTTGATGTGGATACGGCCGTTATGCCGATCCATCACAAATTTGGCAATCGTTAAACCAATGCCCAGCCCAGGGTACAGCGTCGGCGCGCTTTCCTCTTTTTCCAGGCGGAAAAATGGTTCAAATAGCCGTTTTTGGTCGGCCAGGGCAATGCCAATTCCCTCATCCGCCACGGCAATGGCCACCTCACCTGCTTCTGGGCAAGAAACGCGAATAGCCACTGGTGCTTCCGCCGGCGAATATTTGAACGCATTTTCGATCAGCGCCCGCAGCGCCAGCGTCAGGCCACGCCGGTCAGCATACACCTTTGGCACCTCAGGCTGAATATCAATGGTGACGGGGGAAGCGTGATCGTTTAATACGCTGCGGGCCGCATTAAGTGATTCGATGAGTACATCCGCCACTTCCAAATATTCAAATGATGGCTTTTGCGGGTGCATCTCGTACAAAATGAGCAGGTCGTTGGTGTGGCCAACCATCTTGTTAACATTGCGCGTAATGGAATCCAGCGCCATTTGCAGCGAATCTCCTTTCATCGCACCGCCGTTGATCAAGCCCAAATAACCTTTGATGGACGTGAGCGGCGTACGCAGTTCGTGAGAGAGCGTGGCGATAAATTGGGTTCGCAGTTCCTCCTGCTCTTCCAATTCTGAGTATGTTTTCCGCAAGGCGGCATTTTTCACGTTTAGCTCGTTGATGACGGCGCGGTCTGTACGGCGAATGTGGCCGATGATTTGCCGCAGCAGGGTACGCAGCAGGCTGGGGTTGGATTGGGCAATCGCCATGAAATCTTCTTCTTCAATGGAAAGCACTCGGCATAGCTGGCGGGTGCGAATGGTGGCCATGCGGGTGGTTTCACCCAAAAAGGCCATCTCGCCAAAGTAACTGCCAGAGCCAATGCTGTCTACCAGAATTTCCTGGTTGTCGTCAGCATGGACGATGATATCCACCTCTCCCTCAGCCAAAATGTAGAGGGTGGTGCCTTCTTCGCCTTCTTTGCAGATGTTGGTGCGGGCAGGGTAGGTTTCGTAAACGGCCGCTTGGCTCAATGTTTTTATGTTGTTGCGGCTCAAATCGGGGAATGCGGTTTGCAGCAAATCCAGCGTTGCTTCATCTGTTTTTAGCGCGGTTGCGGTCATTTTTTCACCATCAAAATAGAAGCCAGTTGTTGACAATCAGTTGCATTCTAGCATGGGGTTGGACGAGCAAAACGGAATTTTTACGGGCTCTTCACTGGAAACGGCCGTTTTTAACAGGATTTTCTTCCTAATCATTTATTGAGCAACTATTCACGCGGCTTGCATGGTCACGCCCTGGGTGAAACCTATACTTGTAAAAGTGGGAAAGACGTTTGAACTAAGCTGTGCCGTTTCTCCCGCTATTACTTACGTAAATCACAATTTCGCGGCTCATTTTCATCAAAATGCCTCTTGTGATTTACAAAAGATGAGAAAATCGCCCAAAAACGCGCCTAACATGACCATTGGCGATTGATTTAGCGAATTCACAAACCCATAATGCGAAAAATTTGCCCGAACGAAACATGAACACCTACGTTGGTCAGCAGTTGGAACAGTACAAGATTGAAGCACACATTGGCAACGGCAGCAGCGGCGCAGTTTACCGCGCCACCGACCTCAATTTAGAGCGGCAGGTTGCGCTGAAGCTGCTCAAGCCCAGCCTCTCGAAGCATCCCGCCCGCCAGCAGCAAATCCTAAAAGCGGCGCAGGCGGCATCTCGCCTTACCCATCCGGCCATTGTGCCGCTGTACAACTTTGGTCAGCAAGACGGCCAGCTTTACCTGGTGACGGCATATGCAGACGGCATCAGCCTGGAGCGGGTGCTGGGGCTGCTGGCACAGGGTGAGCGCGTGCTGCGGCTGGACGAAACGCTGCATATCATCGCCCAAATTGCGGATGGGCTGGGGTATGCTCACCAATCCGGGGTGCTGCACGGCGACCTGAAGCCAGGGAATATTTTGGTCAAGCCATTGGAACGGCCGTTACGCACCGGAGACCCCTCCCTCAAAGCCATGCTAACCGACTTCGGCCTCTCGCCCATCCCCAGCTCCGGCATTCCCGATGGCCTAACGCCAGAAATGGCCCGTCCCCTGCGCCGCTTTGTGCCCTACCTGGCTCCAGAGCGACAGGCTGGACAAGCTGTGGACGGCCGGGCCGATATTTACAGCCTCGGTGTGGTGCTGTACCAGCTCATCGCTGGAGAGCTGCCAAACCACCAGAAATCGCTGCGTGAATTGCAGCCCGGATTGCCTCATGAAATAGCAAATATTGTGGACAAAGCCACCGCCTACGCATTGGCAGACCGCTACCAAATGGCGGAGCAAATGGGAGATGAACTGCGCCAAGCCGCCAGCCGCCTTACCGCTGCCGACACGATGCTGTTTGCCCCGCAAGCCACCGTCGTAGACATTCGCACGCTCATCGAGGAAAACAAGCATGCCCCGCCCGTGCGCCCGCCGTTGGCCACTTTGGAAGAAACGGCCGTGCGCCCCCAACCTCCTCCCGCGCAGCCACCAGCCAGCGTTGATGAAGAGGCAACCCCCTCCCTACTGTTGCCAGAGGGGAGCGCGCCGCCACAAAAAAATGGACAATCGGCCCCATCCAGCAGCTTGCTGCACACCTCACCACCTCCCGCCATTGGCGACCAAATTGTGATTACGGGGCAGGGGCGTGCGCCGCGCCACTTCAGCATGAACAAAGACCAGATCACCGTTGGCCGTGCCCCGGATAACGATATTGTTTTCTCTTCGCTGGATGTGTCCCGCCGCCACGCCCGGTTGGAAAAAGTAGCCGGCGGCTGGCGCATTGTGGATGTGGAGAGTCGGGGCGGGACGTTTTACAACGGCCGTAAACTCCCACCCCAGCAGCCAACCCTGTGGCAACCGGGAGAGAAGCTGCAAATTGGCCCTTACTTTTTGCAATGGCAGCTCGCTGGCGAGGCTCCCGTAAACCCAGCCAGCCAAACGCCTGTGGAACCTGTCACTGAGCTGTTCCAGCTTTCGGCCGAGGGCAGCCAGGTGCAGGCTAGCCACAGCAATTTTAGCGTAGCGCTGAACCCTACCCAGGCAACCCTGGCTCCTGGCAATGAGGCGCATTTGCAAATTGATTTGTTTAACCAAAGCAGCCAGGTGCTGGTTGTAAAAATTAGCCTGACCGGTTTGCCAGAGGTGGCGACGTTGGCCCAAGATACCGTTTCTATGACGCCGGGGGCGCGGGCGACGGTGCCGCTGACGCTGCAGCTGCCGCCGAGTGAGCAGCCGCTGCTGGCGGGGCAGCATCCGTTTCAGCTTTTGCTACGTGCCGATGGCCCCCCGGTGGAAACGGCCGTGCTGCAAGGGCAGCTTACCATTTTGCCAGAAGAGCAGTTTGAACTCAGCATGTGGCCGGCTCATGTGGAAGCGGGCGGCACCTGCCGCGTGATGGTGCGGAACGACGGCAACGTGAACAGTACGGTACAGCTTACTGCACAAGACCCGGCAGGCAAGCTGCAATTTTTTGGCGATGAGCAGTCGCTCACGCTGGAACCGGGCAGCACCGGGACAACGGCTTACCGCATTACGTATCGCAAGAAACGGCCGTTATTCGGCCGTGTCCAGCAGATTCCCTTTGATGTAGAGCTTCGCACCGCTAATGGCCTGCGCCAAAACAAGCTGGGTCATCTGGAACTGCGACCCCGCTTCCCTGCCTGGGTGCTGCCACTCATCCAACTGCTCATGGTGTTGCTGCTCATTGCCGTGGTGCTCAACTCCGTCTTGGGCAACCGCGGGAATCCGGTTGAAAATTTGCCCGTCTCTACGCCTGTGCTGGGTGAAGGCACAGATGAGGTTCCGCCGCTCACTGCCGCCCAGCTTGAGGGAGATGATGATGGCGATGGCCTCAATGGGGAGCAAGAACTCATCATTGGCTCGGATCCATTCAAGGAAGACAGCGATGGCGATGGCCTGCTGGACGGGGAAGAGGTTAACACGCACGGCACTGACCCGCTGCTGCTGGATACAGACGGGGATGGGCTGATGGATTCCATTGAGATTGAGGAACACAACACCAACCCCACCCTGGCCGACACCGACCTCGATGGTTTGTCTGATGGGGTGGAGGTCATTGACGGTACCGATCCGCTTCGCTTCCCCACGCTCATCCCACCGGTCACGCTGGAACCAACCGAAAAAGAGGTTACGGTTGCGCTCCCTTTATTGCCGGACGACTCCGGCTGGCTCACCGACGGGGGTGAGGTGAACACGGGTGGTGAGGCGTTGCCCCAAGCAGGGGATTTGGCGGATGGAACGGCCGTGCGCGGCGTTCTCACCTTCTCTTTGGCAGAAATTCCCCCCGATGCCTTTGTCCGCACCGCCTTTTTGCACTTTAGCGATGATGCTGCTTTGGACGGACGGCCGTTTGATGCCCTCGGCTGCCTGCAAATTGAAGCGGTTGAACTAACGCCGCCGCTGGACAACAGCGTTTATGATGCGCTTGGTTTTTTTCTCGCCTGCGAATTTGAATCCCCTGGCACTTTAGATGTCTCTTTTGACGTAGAAGATGCGCTGGTGCAGGGGCAAACCCTATTTTCCCTCCTCCTCAAGTTTGAAACAGAAAGCAATGGGGACGCCGTTGCCGATCTGTACACCATCCGTACAGTACCTACCCTCGAACTGACGTATCTTTTGCCCTAGTTTTTGGTTTACCCTCGTTCCCACGTTCTACGTGGGAATGCTTGTAACGCTCTGCGTTCCATACGACGCGGAGCATCGGGTCAGATCATTCCACGCGGAGCGTGGAACGAGGAGATGTAACCAAATTTATTGACACAACCCGCCTTTGTGACGGATACTCACGCATTATGGACGACTTAATTGGAAAACAGATAGACCATTATCGCATAGAAGCTGTGCTGGGTGAGGGTGGCATGGGTGCAGTCTACCGGGCGTTAGACACGAACCTGGCTCGCCAAGTGGCACTCAAAATTATGCACCGGCAATTTGCCAGCCAGCCAGAGTTCCAAGAGCGTTTTTTGCAAGAGGCGCAAGCTGCTGCCCGCCTCAACCATCCCAATATTGTGGCTATCTACAGCTTTTCCAGCAGCGCGTCTTACTTAAGCATTGTGATGGAGTACGTGCGCGGCTTGAGTTTGGGTGCGTACATCAAGCAGCTAGCGCAGCGGCGGCAGGTGATGGAGCTAAGTGAATCGCTCAACATCATTGCCCAGGTTGCCGATGCGCTGGGTTACGCTCACCGGCTGGGCGTGGTACACCGAGACATCAAGCCAGACAATATTTTGGTCGCGCGTTTAGAGCAAGCTGGGCAAGCGGATGAGCTGCCCATTCGTGCCAAAGTGACTGATTTTGGCCTGGCCAAGCTGCTGGAGGGGGGCATCGAAACGCAGTCCGGCACCTTTATGGGGACACTGCCCTATATGTCGCCAGAGCAGGCGTTGGCTTCTGCTTCGCTAGACGGCCGTTCCGACATCTATTCTCTCGGCGTGGTGCTGTACCAACTGGCGACGGGCCGTCTGCCATTTGACATAAAAACACCTACTGACGCCGTGATGAAGCATATGCACGAGACGCCACCGCCACCGCGCCATCTGCAGCCCGGCTTGCCCGAGGCGGTTCAAAATGTCATCATCAAAGCCATCGCCAAGCAGCCAGATGACCGTTACCAAACGGCCGAAGCGTTTGCCGCTGCCCTGCGCCGCGCCACCACGGGCTTGACGGAAGAAGACGTGACCGTCTTTGCCACCTCTGCTGAAGAGACGGTAGTGAGCGTGCTGACCCAACTGCATGAAGAGATGATTGTGCAACGGCCGTCGCAAATGGCCGCTGCCGCCACCTCCAGCCCCAACCAGCGGCTGGTCATTAGCAAAAAAGGGGAGTCGCCACGCACCTACAAGCTGGGCAGCGATCCCGTGCTGCTCGGGCGCTCTGAATCGTGCGACGTGACCCTGCCCGCCGACGGCATCTCGCGCCACCATGCCCGGCTGGAATACACGCCCAGCGGCTGGCTCGTCGCCGATCTGGGCAGCACCAACGGCACTTTTTTGGATGAAGCCAAGCTGCTGCCGGAGGTGCCAGAGCCGTGGGATGGCGGCCAGACGTTGCGAATCGGCCCCTTCTTCATCCAGCTTGAAGGCAGTCCCCCGGCCACAAAATCTAAACCGCCGCTGGTTACGGCGCCACAGCCCGCTTATGAAGCCCCATCCGTTGTGCCAATTAGCCGTCCGCCTGGCAGTACGCTGATGCAAAGCAGCACGGGGCAGTTGAGCGTGGTCGTTCATCCCACCAATGTTGAGCTCTCACCTGGCCAAAGCACCGAAATTCAAGTGGAATTATTGAATCACAGCAGCATTGTGGATCATTTTACGCTCAAGCTGGAAGGATTGCCGCCAAGCTGGGTCACGCTGCCCGGTTCGGCCGTTCAGCTCATGCCGGGGGCGCAAAGTTCGCTGCCCGTCACTATTCAGCCGCCCAAAAGCAGCAGTGCCCGCTCTGGGCAGCACCGCTATCGGTTACTGGTTGTGTCGCAAAATAATTCGGCGGAGCAAGCGGCCGTTTCTGGCACGGTGCAGGTACGGCCGTTCACCCAGTTTGCCACTGACATGCGCCCAAGTGAGATTACCAACAACGGCCTCTGCCGGGTGCTGGTTCGCAATGATGGCAACTTTGAGGCGACGTTTGCGCTTCGCGGCAGCGATAGAGCCAAAGCCGTGCAGTTTGAGCAGGCAACCCAGCAAGTCACGATTCCGGCTGGGGGCAAAGATACGATAGATTTTCAGGTGGGGGCAGCACAACGGCCGTTTACCGGCAACCCCAGCACCAATCCCTTCACCATCCAGGTGAGCAGCGGCCTGGAGAGCCAAACGGTGCAAGGGCAGCTTACCACCAAACCCATTTTACCTGGCTGGTTGCTGCCAATATTTGGCATTCTGTTGGTGATTTTGTGCATTTCCTTGGCAGTGGTGTTTGCCACTTTTAATGAACGCGGCCAAGATGCGACGGCAACGGCCGTTGCCCAGGCTGCCATCAGTGCCACCCAAACCGAAGCAGCCAGATTAGGCGGCGACAGCGACGGCGATGGTCTTAGCGATGGTCAGGAAGCCACTGTTACCAACACCGACCCCAACAATCCCGACAGTGACGGTGACGGCATCCCCGATGGTGAAGAAGTCAACGACCTCGGCACCGACCCAAATGATGCCGACAGTGATGATGACGGCCTGAGTGATGGCGACGAAGCCACCTGGGATACCGATCCGCTCGACCCCGATAGCGACGGCGACACCCTCTCGGATGGCGAGGAAGTCGAAAACGGTACCGACCCCGCCAATGCCGACACTGACGGCGATGGCGAACCGGACAACGAAGACCCAGCTCCCGGTGAGCTGCCTACACCAACGCCAACCGAGACGGCGACTGCCACCCCAACCGCCACAGCCACCAATCAACCGACTAGCACCTCCACCTTCACAGCGACCCCTACCGCGTCGCCAACGCCCAGCGCCACGCCTACCTTTAGCCCCACGCCCATCCCGCCCGGCGCCTGGAACGGCGTCTGGCTCAGTAGCTGTGAATTTTTAGACTGCGGCAGCGTCATTTTGACGCATAACGAAGGCGAAGAGACGGTCTCCGGCACATTTGGCGCAGGCAGCGGCACGATTGTGGGCATCATCGAGGAGAACCGCCTCACCGGTACCTGGTCGTTTGCTGGCGAAAATGGCTCGATTGATTTCTGGCTGAGTGATGATGGGCAAAGCTGGATTGGAAACTGGGACAAAACGGCCGCTTGGTGCGGTTATCGAGACGGCCAGCCAGAGCCAACCCCGTGCGGCGTCGCCACCTGGTACGGTGACTGGACTACCAACTGTGGCGCATCTGGCTGTGGCACTATGACGCTCACCCAAAATGGTGCCGAGGTGGAAGGCACCTACGCCGCTGGCGATGGTACCATCGAAGCCACGGCCAACGGCACGACGCTAAATGGAACCTGGAGCCGAAACGCCACCAGCGGCGATATTCAATTTTTTGTATTGGAAAATGGCGAACGCTTCAATGGCAACTACAACGACAGCTTTGCTTGGTGCGGCCACCGCACTGGTTCCCATCTCCCCGACCCGTGCCTCAACGACGGGCTGACTGTCTTTCCCATCTTCCCGCCCATTGTGGTGACGCTGCAACCGGTCATCCCGCCCATCGTATTCCCCACCGCCACACCCACCCCATAGAAGGTAGGGGCAGACCACCGTGTCTGCCCAATCTGGGCGCACCCTTACCTGTGGCGAATCCTCTTGAAAAATCCCCCTCGGCGGCGTATGATCCTTCCATTCTTGTTCCTCAAAACACAAAGGAAGAGCCATGAAAACCTATCCAGTTAACGAAACCCACCGTCTGCAAACCAGACAGTTGAATATGCCACCCCGCTTGTTGCTGGGGCCGGGTCCGTCCAACGCCCATCCGCGTGTGCTGCAAGCCATTAGCAATCGCCAAGTGGGGCATCTGGACCCCAGCTTCATCACCGTGATGAATGAAATTCAGGAGATGCTGCGCTACACGTGGCAAACCAGTAATCCGTTTACGCTGCCCGTCAGCGGCACCGGCAGTGCAGCGATGGAAGCGACGCTGGCCAATCTCGTAGAGCCGGGGGATGTGGTGCTGGTTGGCGTCATTGGCTACTTTGGCGAGCGACTGGTGGATATGGCCGGGCGGTATGGAGCAGATGTAAGAAGAGTGGAACGGCCGTGGGGCGAAGTGCTCAGCCTCGATGACATTAGCCAGGCGCTGAACGAACATAAACCAGCCATCCTGGCTCTGGTTCACGCCGAAACCTCCACCGGAGCTTTGCAGCCGATGGAAGGCGTTGCCGAACTGTGCCGCGCCCACAACTGCTTGCTGCTTATAGATACCGTCACCAGCTTGGCCACAACCCCCATTTTTTTGGATGAATGGGGCGTAGATGCGGCCTATAGCTGTTCTCAAAAGGGACTTAGCTGCCCGCCCGGAGCCTCACCGTTCAGCTTAAGCGAACGCGCTTTGGCCAAGCTAGACCGACGGCAGGGCAAGGTGCCCAACTGGTATTTGGACATGACCACGCTGGCGAATTATTGGGACGGCCGTACCCGCAGCTACCACCACACCGCCCCCATCAACAGCATGTACGCCCTGCGCGAAGGGCTGCGCCTCGTCGTGGAAGAAGGGCTAAACGAACGCTGGGCGCGCCACCAGGCCAACGCCGAACTATTCTGGGAAGGCTTGTCTGCAATGGGGCTGAGCTGCCACGTTAAAGACCCCGCGCTACGCATCCCCGCTCTCACCACCGTCAGCGTCCCCGATGGCGTGGACGCCAAAGCGGTCGCCGGGCAGCTGCTGAACGAGTACAACATTGAGGTAGCGGGCGGCTTTGGCCAACTGGCGGGCAAGGTGTGGCGCGTCGGGCTCATGGGCTTCAACAGCCGCAAGGAAAACATCACCCTACTCCTCGCTGCTCTCAAAGAGATTTTGTAGCATCTTAATGAAGTGACAGTCACCTCGCAGGTGACTGTCACTTGAATAGTTGCCAATATGAAATTAACACCTGCCTGGCGCAACCGACTACGGAACCTGACCACGATTTTTCTGGTGCTAACCGTGGTTGCCATTATTTACACGCTCATTCAGTGGATTCGCAGTGAGCCGGGTAGCTTTGAGCCGCTGAATGTCCTCTTTTTTGCTGTTTTCTCAGTTGCTTCTGCCCTTTCTGCCTGGCTTAGCCGTCCAGACAACGTGCAGCCCCCAGCCAGCAGCGAGATTGCCTTAGCCGAAACACCCGCCTTTGGGTCATTACGCCAACAAATTACAAAACTGTTTTCGTTAGAGGAACTACGCATTTTGTGCTTGGATGTAGGCATCCGTTATGAAACATTAAGCGGTGACACAATCGACACAAAAGCGGCTTCCTTGCTAGCTTATGCCGACCGCCGGGGGCAGCTTAACAAGTTGATGGCTGCGCTCCAGCAAGAACGCCCGCAAGCTAAATGGCCCGTACCAAATACCCTCCAAAATCTCTATGATTTACGACGCAATGTACGAGCCACCTGGATTGACGGCGTGTTGAAACAGTCAGTAACAGATGAGATTGCTCTGGAGCTGAATGTGGCACTTGAACCCCATAGTCTGACACGTAAGGTAGCCTATGTACCGGGGCAAGCCGACAGGCCCGTTGAAAAAGAGATACCACAACTTTTTGCTGACTTTGGGAGCTTGCTTATTTTAGGAGAGCCGGGTAGCGGCAAGACAATGACGCTGCTCCAATTGGCAGAAAGCTTGCTAAACGATGCTGAACAAGATGCCACCCTGCTAACACCTGTAGTATTGAACCTTTCTTCTTGGGCAAATGAGCAAAAGTCGCTGGTAGATTGGCTAGTGGAAGAATTGTGGCAGCAGTATCAGCTACCACGCGAAGCTGGGCGAGCTATTATTCAAAACAACCAGCTTATCTACTTGCTAGACGGGCTAGATGAGATGGCGGAAGCGGCGCGTAATGCTTGTGTACAGGCGATTAATTTGTTTAGGGAACAGCATAGCGGTGGGTTGGCTGTTTGTTGCCGCGCAGAAGAGTATGAAGCCCTGTCCCACAAGCTAAACCTGGGCATGGGGGTGCGTATCCAGTCACTGTCGAAAGTACAGGTAGACGATTACTTCAAGCGACCGGAGTTGGCGCTTGAGGCCGTCTATAAACTTTGGCAAACGGATGAAGCATTCCAGAAGTTGGCCAAAACACCACTCTTTTTAAGCATAATTACCCTAGCATATCGGGGATTAAACAACGAACAACTTTCTAAATTTTCTACGCCGATGACACGCCGAAATCACTTATTTCGTTGTTATGTGGATGAGATGTTTAAACGACGGCCGATTTCCGAACAAAAGAAATATAGTCAAGCTCAAGCACTAAAATGGTTGACAAATTTAGCTTATGGAATGATGCACCATAAACAGTCTCAGTTTTTTATGGAGCGTTTACAACCAACTTGGCTTTTATCAGATCGTTTACAACGGTTTAATGCGTGGATTTATATCGCCATTGTTGGATTTGTTTTCGGTTCAATCTTTAGCCTTTTTATTGATATGAGTGGTGGATTGATTTTTGGAGTGTTTTGTGGATTTATCAGTAAACTAAGCACAAATAAGGAAGCCATTGAGTTGTATGAAGCATTGTATTGGCACTTTCCCTCTCGTCAAGAATTTTTCCGAAAAGTTAAACGCGGACTGATATTTGGGCTGATATTCGGACCAGGTTTTGGGTTAATAGTTGGCTTATTAGGTGGATTAATTGTTAGGTTAAGCAGTGGGTTTAATGGAGGAGTTGCCGGCGGTTTAGTTGGTGGACTTATCGGTGGGTTGCTTATTGGAATAATTGGCGGGTTTGTTGGCGGCTTAGAGTCTTGTTTCCAAGCATCGGACTATAGAACATCATTACACCCTAATCAAGGAATTCATAGCTCCCTCAGGCGAGGCCTCGTAATGGGTTTGTTTTACGGGTTAGTAGGAGCAGTTTTACTTGCAATAATAAGCGGACTGATTTTTGGGTTATATTCAATATTTTCTGGTGTATTAATCGGTGGACAAGAGATAAAAGTAGCTATCAAGACGGCTTTTTCTGATGAGGGAAGATTGGTCCTTTTTGTAGGAGGTATTTTCGGGGGAGCCATCGGGGTGATTGGTGGATTAATTGGCGGCTTTTTTCAGTATGGGGGACAAAGCTATGTTCAACATTATGTTCTGCGTTTGATGTTGGGAAGTCAAAGGATGCTACCATTAGTTGCACTTTCTATAAAAAATCCAGATCGAGTTTTTGTAGATTTTCTGGATGCAATGAAGGATCGTGTGATTTTGCGACGTGTAGGTGGTGGTTGGATGTTTATTCATCGAACATTGTTAGATTATTTCGCTTCCCTGTACCCACACGCCGAAGTTGAGGTTGACCATGAGTGAAGCATTATTCAATTTCCTGCAAGAACTGGGCAATCGAACCAGCGGCGATCTCCGTACGGATGAGTACAGCCGCATTTTGTACAGTACCGACGCCAGCATTTATCAGGTGAAGCCGCACGCCGTCCTCCTGCCGCAAACGGTGGATGACGTGCAGGCGGCGGTGGAGCTGGCGGCCAAGCATCAGGTGCCGCTGCTGCCGCGCACCGGGGGCAGTAGTTTGGCGGGGCAAGCAGTTAACCAAGCTTTGGTGATGGATTTTACGCGCCATTTGGACAAAGTTTTGGAGGTCAATCAGGAAGAGATGTGGGTGCGGGCGCAGCCAGGGATTGTTCTCGACGCACTGAACATTTATCTGCGAAAATACGGCCTGCAATTTGGCCCCGACCCGGCCAGCAGCAACCGGGCGGCCATGGGGGGCATCGTCTCCAACAACTCCACTGGCAGTCATTCGATCATGTACGGCATGACGGCCGATCACGTTCTGGAGATGGAACTGCTGCTGGCCGACGGCACGTTGACCCGTTTTGGGCCACTGGCATCGGCGGCACTTTTGCAACACACGCAAAAAAGCGGCCTCGAAGGAGATATTTACCGTCAGCTCCACGCGCTCACCTTAGACCCCACCAACCAGGAAACCATCCGCAGCGGCACGCCGCGCCATTGGCGGCGTTGTGGCGGCTACAATTTGGATAGATTGATTCCGGTGGCAAACGGCCGTCCCACCTACCATTGGCCCTACGACGAACGATTCAACTTAGCCAAGCTCGTTTGCGGGGCAGAGGGCGGTTTGGGCGTCATCACCGAACTAAAGCTGAACCTGGTGCCGCTGCCCAGGCACACCGCGCTGGCGATTGTGCATTTCAACAGTTTGCCAGAGGCGTTAACGGCCGTTCCCCTCATGCTAGAAGTTGGCCCCTCTGCCGTGGAATTGCTGGATAATCTGGGCCTAACCATGTGCCGCGACGTGCCGGAGTACGCCCGGCTGCTCTCTACCTTCATCCAGGGCACGCCCAACTGCGTTCTCATCACCGAATTTTATGGCGAGAGCGAAGCCGAATTGCTGAGCAAGATTGATAATTTGGAGCGGCATCTCAAGGGGCAACTGGTGAACTTTACGGCCGTTTCCCGCGCCCTCACCTCCCAACAACAAACCGACGTCTGGACGGTGCGTAAAGTGGGTCTAGGCTTGATGATGAGCATTAAAGGCGACCACAAACCGATACCGTTCATTGAAGATGCGGCCGTTCCCGTGGAACATCTGTCCGAATATGTCACCAAAGTCGAGCAGTTCTGCAACGACATTGGTACTGACGTAGCTTACTACGCCCACGCCAGCGCAGGTTGCATCCACATACGGCCGCTCATCAATACTAAAACCGCCAAAGAGGTCGCCAAACTGCCCGCCATCACAGGGTTCTCGGTGGATTTGCTGCGCGGCTACGGCGGCTCTTTCTCTAGCGAACATGGAGACGGCCGTGCCCGTAGCTGGCTGAACGAGAAGTTTTTCGGGGCCGAATTGTATCGGCTGTACCAACAGGTGAAGCAAATCTTCGACCCGCAAAACATTCTCAACCCCGGCACCGTCGTCAACGCTGGGCCAATGACCGAAAATCTGCGCTACGGCGAAGGCTACCAAGTCATTCCCATCACCCCCCATCTCGATTTTAGCGGCGACCAAGGGTTTGATCGCGCTGTGGAAATGTGCAACGGGGCTGGCATTTGCCGCAAGCGCACCACCGGCACCATGTGTCCCAGCTTCATGGCCACCCGCGAGGAAGAACACGCCACGCGCGGACGCGCCAACGCTCTGCGTGCCGCCATGAGCGGCGAGTTGCCCGGCAGCGAGTTCACCAGCGAACGCATGTATGAAGTCATGGAGCTGTGTGTTAGCTGCAAAGCGTGTAAAGCTGAATGTCCCTCCTCGGTGGATATGGCCAAGATTAAGGCAGAATTTTTGGCGCAGTACCACGACGCCCACGGTACGCCCCTGCGCGATAAGCTATTTGCCAACATCACGCCGCTCAGCCGTTTGGGCAGTGGGGTGATGGCTCCGTTAGCGAACTGGACGCTAGGCAACGGCCTTATTCGCAAAGGGCTGGAGCGTACCTTCGGCATCTCGGCCAAGCGCAGTTTGCCAAAATTTGCCAAGCAATCATTTGTGGATTGGTTCAAAAAGCACACACCATTAGGGGAGGCTCAAGATGCACCCCCACAACGAATCGTGCTGTTTAACGACACCTTCTCTACCTACAACGACCCGCACATCGCCATTGCTGCCACGGAATTGCTGGAAGCGGTTGGGTTTGAAGTTATTTTGCCGGGGGTAACAGATTGCGGACGGCCGTCTTTCTCCAAAGGTCTGGTCAGTAAAGCCCGCAATATTGCCAAAACGGTGCTGAATCACCTTGCGCCACTGGCCGAACAGGGCTTGCCCATCATCTTCCTAGAGCCTAGCGATCTCTCCGCTATTACCGATGATTATGAATCGTTACTGCCTAATGATGGGCGAGTGGCACTTGTGGCGGCGCACTGTTGCAGCTTTGAAGAATTCATTGCTGAATTGGCAGAAAATGGGGAATTGAAACTGAATTTTACGGACGAGGCGCGACATTTGGTATTGCACGGGCACTGCCACCAGAAGGCACTCATCGGCACCAAGCCTGCCCGCCGCATCCTAACGCTGCCGCCCAACTACACGCTGGAAGAGATAGATAGTAGCTGTTGTGGCATGGCTGGCTCCTTCGGCTACGAGGCAGAGCATTATGACATCTCGCTAAAAATGGCGGAGCGACGCTTGCTGCCCGCCATGCGCGCTACCACCCCAGAGACGATTCTGGTGGCTCCAGGCGTGAGCTGTCGCCAGCAAATTAAGCACGGCACAGGCCGCCAGGTGCGGCACCCGGCAGAAGTTTTACGTGCGGCCGTGAGGTGACAGTCACTTTGGGAGTTGCTCGTTGAAGCAAGTATATAAATAAAGTGACTATCACCTTTTTTTGAAGAACAAAAAAAGCGAGCCTGGAATTCAGACTCGCTTGGTATTTACTTTGTGTGGGTTAATAAAATAGTGGCTAACTAGAAACGGCCATAACCATTTTCACTAGTTGTGTTGGCTTGTGCGTTTACTGCAAACAGCCCTATTTGGTGCAGTTTCCAGCCAGCCAGTGGGTTTCTGTAACGTATTCCAAAACGATAAAACCTCCTTCTGACTTGATGAAACTTTTTAATAAACCGTTTGCGAAATGGCCATTCGTAACGTGCTGGCAGTTTACACTTTTTTCACACCGTTCGTCAAGGTGACCACCGTGCCATTTTGGTGACATCTTAGATTTCTTCATCGTCAAATGTGCCGAGGGGCATGATGCTGTTTTCGTTGGTTTCGATTATTTCAGCAGCAAGAGAGCCGTGTGAAAGCTCACGCAAGGCATCTTGGAAGCCGGGGAATTTTGGCACGGTGAACTGTAGGGTCATGGTGATGTCGGCGGCGAATGTTTCATCGAGGATACGGCCGTTCCAATCCCCCACCAATAGCCGCACCCGTTCCAGCAAATTGTAGGGCAGCGCCAGCATGGTAATGTGCGTCGGCACCTTTTCAGCGCGAGGCAGAACGTCCAGCACCGCTTTGGCGGCGTCGCCGTAAGCACGCACCAGACCGCCAGTGCCCAGCTTGGTGCCGCCGAAGTAGCGTGTCACCACCACGGCAATATCGCCCAAACCGCTGCCTTGCAGCACTGCCAAAATTGGCCGCCCCGCCGTGCCGGCCGGCTCGCCATCGTCATTACAGTGAGCCGTGACGCTGCTGCCATAGCCCACCAGAAAGGCAGGCACGTTGTGGCTGGCGTCGCTAAATTCGGCTTTGATGCGGGCGATAAACGCTCTGGCTTCCTCGACGGTGAAGGCGGGAACGGCCGTCGCCACAAAGCGCGACCTCTTCACCTCAATTTCCGCCCGCGCCTCTTCCGCCGGGATTAGATACCGCTTGGACATCTAAAACCTAGCTTTGTGGAACCGCTTGCTTAACCCAAGGTTGTTGCACAGCATTCGCCAATCGTTTATCGGCTGTCCAGAAATCGCAGCCCAGTTTTTCGGCTAATGCTAAGTAAAAACTGTCATAGGCAGCAGCTCGGTTTAGTTGGATTGTCCATTCAAATGCTCTGACAACGAGGGAAGCATCCATTTCAAAAAGCGTAACTCCTAAATTTTGCAGGAGTTGTAATAGTTCGGTTCCTTGTTGATTGTTGAGGTCGCCAAATCGAACGAGTTTTGTTGTGGCAGAGGCGACTTCATAAAGCCATAAGGATGGAGCACACAGCTCAAATCTATCCGTGAGCCATTGATTTGCCAAATTCTTAAAATAATCACGAGTTGGATGTGGTGCTACCAGGCGAATAGCAAAACTAGCATCAACGACCAAGTATTTGGTCATCACGACTCTCCCGTTCAGTTAAATAAGCATCCCAGGCAGCATCTATATCAACTGGTTTCCCGTCACGTTCAGCTAAAATTTTTTCAGCTAGCTGATCAGTGGCAGCTAGCCAATTTTGCCAATGTAGAATTCGCTCATCATCCTGACTTTGTTTTAGCTTTTCGTAATCTTCAACACTAACTAAGGCGGCTTTTGGCTTGCCGCGAGAAGTTAAAACGATTCGCTCACCTGCAAAGGCAACACGATTTACTAATTCAGAAATGTCCCTTTTCACTTGCCCAATGCTAACGGCCGTATCACTCATCTCTCACCTCAAAAATTGCAATATCCTGATAAAGCCCACTTTACAACCAGATCGTCGATGTGTCAACCAGTAATTTCCAAATCAAATGTCAGAATGACCCAATTACTCAGTTACCAAATAAGACCAAATCAGGTCTCGGCAGCGATCCGCATCAACCGACACAGCCGTTTCCACCAAATTACCCTTTTGCGGCACGGCGCGGGTAATGCCTCGCTGGTTTTGGGGATGGAGGGTGACGGAAACGGCCGTTTCCTGCCATTCAAACAAGCTCTCATCCAAAACGGCCGCTACTGCCAGCGCATCGTGCAAGGAGCAATCATTGTTGCCCCAGCCCATGCTTTCTACCCGGTCAATCCAGCCATCAGCCTGCGTTTTTAGCAGCTTGAGAGCCGGATCATCATCTGGCAAGCGGGCAAAGGCGGCGCGAGAAAATGGCACTTGGCTCGTAATCTCTAGACCGATGAGGCGCAGCGGCCAGCCTGCGTTTAGCACAATATGCGCTGCTTCTGGATCGCAGCGGGCGTTAAATTCCGGGGTGGGTTTGTCGGCCAGCGAACCGCCCATGGTGACTACCTGGCGCACCAGCGGCACAATGTCTGGCGCCAGCCGCACGGCCAGTGCCAGGTTGGTGAGCGGCCCAACGGCAATGAGCGTGACCTGCCCGGGATTGGCACGCACTGTCTCGATGATGAGATTGGCGGCCAGCGGCAGTGGCGATTGGTCCGGCCAGGGTGGGGTGCGGCCGTAGCCTGCTTGCCAATCGGCAAACCACGCTTTTTCTTCGATGATGCCCTGCGCTGCGCCGCGTCCCAGCGGTAAATCTTCTCGGCCTAGGTAGGTCAGCAGGTGGCGGCTATTGTGCAGCACATTTTCTAAATTGGTGTTGCCATGTGTGATGGTAACGGCCGTTACTCGTTCCCCCATTGCTCGCAGCAAAAAGATAAGTGCCGCCCCGTCGTCAATTTCTGCCCCCGGCGTACCCAGGCTCATATCGGTGTCAAAAATAATCACGCCGTCACCAGCTTGTAGCCCATCCCCCAAACCGTCTCGATGGTGACGCTGTCACCCATTTTTTCGCGCAGATGAGCGATGTGTACGTCCACCGTGCGCGTCTGGCCGTAAAAATCGTAGCCCCAGACTAAATCCAGCAGCTGCTCACGCGACAGGACGATATTGGGATGATCCGCCAAAGTGAGCAGCAGGTCGAACTCTTTGGTGCGAAGCGGGATGCGCTTACCGTCCGCCATTACTTCCCGGCTTTTGGGGTCTATGGTGACGGTTCCGATTTGGCGTACGTCGTCGCTGGCGTTGCCGCTGGCAGAATCGGTAGTGCGGCGCAGAATGGCGCGCACGCGGGCAACTAGCTCGCGGGGATTGAATGGCTTGGTCAGATAATCATCCGCGCCCATCTCTAGCCCCACAATTTTGTCAATATCGTCGTCGCGGGCGGTGAGCATGAGGATGGGCAGATTGCTATCGGTGCGGACGCGGCGGCACACTTCCCAGCCGTCTACCTCTGGCAGCATCAAATCCAGCACCATGAGGGCCAGCTCGTTGTCCTGGACCAGCTTGAGTGCTTGCGCCCCATCTTGCGCTAAGATGACGCGGTAGCCATCTTTTTCTAGATAAAGCCGTGCCAAATCGCGGATGTTGGCCTCGTCATCCACGACGAGAATCGTTTCGTTAGGCATCGGGAATCTCGGCCACCATCTCGATTTCGACTCTGGCACCCAGGGGCAAGCCACGGACGGCAAAGGCGGAACGGGCGGGGGGATTATTGGTGATGTAACGGCCGTACACTTCGTTCAGCCCCGCATAATCTGCCATATCAACCAAAAAGACGGTTGTTTTGACGACGTGGTCGAAGCTGGTGCCGGCGGCTGTGAGAACGGCCTGTAAGTTTTGCATCACCTGCTCGGCTTGGGCGACGATATCGCCTTCAACCATTTTGCCTGTGGCCGGGTCGAGGGCCACCTGCCCCGCGGTGAACAGCAAGTTCCCGGTGCGTACCGCTTGCGAATAAGGGCCTACCGCTTTGGGCGTGTCATCGGTGTGAATGATTGTTTTCATTTTTAACTCCTTTTCTTAGTGACTAGCTCCGCCGGGGGCTAAAGCCCTCCGGCTAGTTTATGGAAGCCCTGTCGGGGCTAATTTGAGCCTCGAAGAGGCTTTCATAATGTAGCCCAGGCCGTTTACGGCTGGGCGGGAGTCAGAATGCGCGGCTACTTAAAGGCTGGCTGCAATTGCCAGCCGCTGCCAGCTTGCATGGCTGGGATGGCCCAAAGCTGAGGCTTAGCGGCTTCGATAGTGAAGTGCAGCTCCTTGAGCCAATCTTTACGGGCGGCCTCTACGCTGAGGACCACAAATTCCAGCAGCTTGAGCGCATCTTCTGGGGTGACGACAGCCTCGACGAGGCTGAATTTGTCTGGCGGGTCTGTGCGCTGAAAGGTGGGCTGACGCTGCACCAAATCGCCGCCAAGCTGGCAAGCGGTTTCGGTGGGCAGATCCCAGGAGGGGACGTAGAGGCGGCGTGGATAGCCCCACAGCTGCTCGGAATGCTGCTGGGCTTCTTTGTTGCGCCCCTGGGTTTGGCGGTTGGTAATAGTGACACGGCCGTTAAACACCCAAAGCGGCAGCCAGCTGTCAAACTTTTCTACAGCTGGGGTCGCAAATTGTAAAGAGATTGTGTCTAGGCCGGATTCGTTGAGGGAAACGGCCGTGCCGCAGTTTGCACAGCCTAACACCACCACATCTGGGTTTTGCGGCTTGAGCGGTTGGGCGCAGATGGGGCAGCGCAAGGCCAGCAGCTTCATCGCTTCCCTCCGGACAAATCTTCCAGCACGCTCATCCCAGAGCGCATCACCGCCTGAATATCGTCATTGTTGCCCACCATGCCGCCCGTGATGGCCGAGATAAAGTTCCCGCCGTCTGATTCACCCGCCAAAGCTGCCTTGCGTGCCCCTTTTTGAATCTCTTCAACTTCTTCCCCATAGCGGAAGGCACGGTAGCCAGCAGCAATCAGTCCCAGCCCTAGGGCGATAGGCAGCAGCACGAGCAGTGCGCCATCCCCATCGTCGCTGTTGCTAACGGCCAACCCCGCCAGCCAGGTGCCGTTGATTAAAATGAGGTTGCCTATGGCCAGCCCACCCACCAAGGCGGCGGCGCGGTAAAAGATGTTGCCAGGGGCTTTGCCGTACAAAATGTTGCCATTCACGCCATCAACCACCACCTGGTAATTGCGTTTGTGGTATTCGTAACGGGAAACCCAAAGTGGATAATAGACGATGGACAAACGCTGGCGCAAAAAGTGGAACTTCTCAAAAAATTTAGTGCGAAGGCTTCGTTTTTGTCGTCCTCGATGAGTGAAGTGCCGCCCGGCTTCGTCCAACGCATCGGTGTGGGATTCTGACGGCTCGAACACCATTGCCTGGGCGTGCAGTTGGTCACTGTCATATGGTTGTAGCTGTTCCTTGGAGATGGCTACCCGATGCACGCCATATTCGGCAACATCAACGGCCGCATCGTTCCAGTGCATTGTTTCGTTGATTTGTACCTCAATGGGGCGGGTGCTGTCTTTGCCCGATTTGACGCGGCCAAACATCCAGCCCGCTACAAATGATTCCACCCGCCAGTAGGGCAAGTAAACCAAAAATGTGTCTTTGATTTGGGCTTCTTTGGCCAGGTCGCGGGCTTTTTTCATGCCTCGGAAAAAGTTGCCGACGGTTTGCAGGGCGCGTTCGCGCTCGACAGTTTGAGAAACTTGCCAGCGGCGCACGCCCCGCTCGCCCTGCACCAGCGAGTGCGTGTGGCAGAAGGGACATTCGACGATGCGATCCCCTTCGGCAATGGGTACGACGCCGCTACATTCGGGGCAGGTGAGTCCTTGGGTTTTGTTGGTTGATTGTGTCATCGTTAATGTGTTTAGGGGCGTTTCGCGAAACGCCCTTACAAATTATCATACACGGGCAGAAATGTAGGCGGCGATGCCAAAAATGGGTACGGCCAGCACAATGGCGACGACGATGTAGCCGACAATGCCAAAAATCAGACTAATATCGAATGAGAAAAAGCTAATGGCGGGAATGAGCGCGGCGCAAAAGTAAAGCGCACAGCCGATGGAGCCAATGGCCACGTAGGGTACTTCGCGCTTGGACGGATAAATGGAGGCAAATACCTGGCTGCTAGCGGCATCCACAACGGCCGTATACCCGCGCCCACCAAACGTATATTTGAAAATGAACAGGGGCAGATGCACCAACGAACTCTCTTTGATCTGCCCAGCGGCGATTTTTTGGTTCTCGGCCAGCCATTTGCGAACTGTGTCCAGCGGCACGGTAGGGGTGATGGCATCGCCGTCCATGGTGTGATCATACGGTTCCAGGTCGGAGGCAGGGATGCTCAGTTCGGTGATTTCCAGCACGGAGAGGGCAGCAGCGGGTTCTAGCACGACTTTTTCCTGCCCGTTCATATCCACCCGTACCAGCCACATGGGGAACATCTGGAAAGACGGCCGTTCCAAAACCGCCTTCTTGTCTAAATCCTTCACCGTGTCATTGCCACCCATCCAGCGACGAACGGCGGCAGCAGCGGCCGTTTCATCCACCGTGGCGCGCACCGCATAATGCAGCACTGCGCCACTTTTATCTACAAAGTTGGTCGCGCCGCAAAATTCACAGGTTACAAATTGGGAGCCTTGCTCGATGGGAAGAACGGCCGCACATTGGTGGCATAAAATTTGGGTTTCTGGGGTTTCGATGGTTAGCTCATCCATAACAGCCGCATTGTACTCAAAAGACAAAAAAAGACGCAAGCCCAGTTTACAAAAAAACAGTTTGGGTGCATTAACAAGTTGCCAGGCAAAATGATTGGCTCACGCAAAGACGCCAAGGCGCAAAGGGAAAGACTTGGCGTCTTTGCGCCTTGGCGTGAAATTCACTGACAACTCTTTTATGCACCCAACAGTTTTTCATATTACCCGCACCAGATTGTTTATGATAAACTCCGCATTCATAATTCTTCCTTCATAATTCATAATTTTTAGAGGAGCAACCAGATAATGATCGATGTCAATCAGCTACGTCGTGGAGTAAGTTTTACTCAGGACGGAAATCTTTACAAAGTAACGGAATACAGCCACAGCAAGCCGGGGCGCGGCAAGGCCACCATTCGCGTGAGCGTGCGCGATTTGCGCTCAGGCTCTAACTTTCAGCTCACCTTCACCTCTGGCGACCGCGTGGAAGATATTCGGTTGGACAAGCAAACCTTCCAATATTTGTATGACGACGGCACGTTTTATGTGTTTATGAACACTGGCACCTACGAACAAAAGCAGGTAAACCACCATGTGATGGAAGATGACAAGGAGTTTTTGCTGGACAACATGGAGCTGGAACTGCTGATGTATGAAGGTGAGGTGCTGGATTACAATCTACCCAAAACGATGGATTTTGAAATTGTGGAAGCTGAAAATGCAGTGGCTGGCGATACAGCCACAGGTGCAACGAAGGAAGTGATCACCAGCACTGGTTTGAAGGTAAAAACGCCCTTGTTTGTGAACATTGGCGACACAATTCGCGTGAACACGGATTCGCGGGAATATATCACTCGCGTTTAAACTATAAAATTGTAGGGGCGCACCCCCGATGAGCTCGTTGTTTAGGGTAGACACGGGGGTCTACCCCTACCCGAACGATGCTTTTAACTGAAGACAAGTGCTCTGCCATGTGAAGCAGAGCACTTTTTAATTTGTGCTAAACGACGATGTTGACCAGCTTTTGCGGCACAACGATGATTTTGCGGATTGGCTGGCTATTGATATGGTTTTGGACGTTGGGTTGAGCAACGGCCGTTTCTTTCACCACATCCACAGGCAGGTCAGCCGCCACCTTCATCCGGTCACGCACCTTGCCATTCACCTGCACCACGATGGTGATTTCATCATCTAGCGTCATCGCTTCATTGTAGCTGGGCCACGGTTGCAGATGGACGGATTCGGTATGACCCAGTGCCGTTTGCCACACCTCTTCGGCAATGAACGGGGCGAGGGGGGCCAGCAGTCGTGCCATCGTGCCAATGGCTTCCCGCCACGCCTCCACACCGATGGCTTGCTCACGCGCGTCGTACAGACTGTTCAGATATTCCATTAGACCAGCAACGGCAGTGTTAAACCGAAAATCATCCATCTCTTGCGTAATCCGCTTCACAATTTTGTGCTGCGCCCGTTCAAAACGCACCTTCGCCTTCTCGTCTTCGTGACGTTGGGCTTTTGCGTGAACCTTTTCCTGCGCCAGCGTCCAGAACCGCCCTACAAAGCGCGTCATGCCGCGAATGCCTGCATCATCCCAGATGACGTCGGCGTCAAATGGCCCCAGGAAAACGACGTTCAGCCGCAGCGCGTCGGTGCCATGTTGGTCAATGACCTCATCTGGCGTAATCACATTGCCCTTCGATTTGGACATGCGACGGCCGTCCAGCGGCGAAGACAGCACCCCCTGGTTTCGCAGCTCGGTAAAGGGTTCTACAAAATCAATCAGCCCTGCATCAGCCATCACTTTTGTCCAGAAGCGAGCGTACAGCAGATGCAGCACGGCATGTTCGGTGCCGCCTACGTAGATGTCCACTGGCAGCCAGCGGCGCACTGCCGCCGGGTCGAACGACCCCTCGTCGTAATGCGGGTTGGCAAAGCGCAGAAAGTACCAGGAGGAGCAGGCAAAGCCGTCCATTGTGTCTGTCTCTCGCTGAGCGGGTTCGCCGCACTGCGGGCAGGTGGTGTTGACCCAGTCTTGAACGTGCGCCAGCGGGGAACGGCCGTCTCCAGCGGGGGCAAAGTTGTCTGTTTCCGGCAGCAGGACGGGCAGCTCATCTTCCGGCACAGGCATCGGGCCACATTCTGGACAATGCACGATGGGGATGGGTGCGCCCCAGTACCGCTGACGCGAAATCAGCCAGTCGCGCAGTTTGTAGGTTACCTGTGGCTGTCCTTTGCCTTGGGTTTGCAGTTCGGTGGTTATGGCTGCGATGGCCTCTTGTGAGGTTTGCCCGCTGAACTGTGCTGAGTTGATGAGACGGCCGTATCCTACAAAACAGTCCTCGTCTGCCTCACCACCCATCGGTTCAATGACTGGCACGATGGGCAGATCGTAGGTTTGGGCGAAGGCGAAATCGCGGCTGTCGTGGGCGGGTACGCCCATCACTGCGCCGCTGCCGTAGCTGGGCAGCACGTAATCGGCTACCCAAATGGGCACTGGTTCGTCCGTCAGCGGATGGGCGGCGTACGCGCCGGTAAAGACCCCGGTTTGTACTTTTTCGGTGGCGGTGCGTTCAATTTCTGATTTGCGCTTGGCTTGCTGGGTGTAGTGGGAAACGGCCGTTGCCTGCCCGTCACTCACAATTTGCCCCACCAGCGGATGCTCTGGCGCGATGGCAATAAACGTCACCCCAAATAGCGTATCCGCCCGCGTCGTGAAGGTGCTGATCGTAAAATTCTTAGCCACAGATTTCGCAGATTGCACAGATTTTTGTTCTTCAATCTGCGAAATTTGTGTAATCTGTGGATTTTTAACTTCAAAAACGACTTCGGTGCCCTCGGAACGGCCGATCCAATTGCGCTGCATCGTTTTCACGTTTTCCGGCCAATTCACGGTGTCCAGGTCGGCAATCAGCCTGTCGGCGTATTCCGTAATTTTGAAATACCATTGCGCCAGCTCTTTCTTGGTCACCTCACTGTCGCAGCGCCAGCACAGCCCTTGCTCTACCTGCTCATTGGCCAGGATGGTTTGGCAAGACGGGCACCACCATTGGCTGCCCATTGCCCGGTAGGCCAGCCCTCGCTGGTGCAGCAGCAGGAAAAACCATTGCGTCCATTTGTAATAATCGGGAAAGGTGGAGTTGATCTCGCGTGACCAGTCGTAGCTGCATTCCATTGCTTGCATCTGCCGCCGATAGGTGTCGGCGAACAGTTTGGTGCTTTCGCTAGGATGGATGTTGTGTTTAATGGCGTAATTTTCGGCGGGCAGGCCAAAGGCGTCCCAGCCCATCGGGTGCAGCACGTTGTAGCCGCGCATCCGCTTGTAGCGGCTAATGATGCAGGTGGGTACGTAGTTGCGGGCGTGTCCCACAGACAGCCCCGCCCCGGATGGGTACGGAAAAAAGTCCAGGATGTAGATGTCTGGTTTAGCAAGGTCATCGCCTGCCTGGTACAGTTTTTGCGCTTCCCAGATGGGTCGCCATTTTTTCTCGACGGCGTGGGGATTGTATTTTGTTTGCTTTGTCATTTTGTCCTCTTATTGTTTGTAATTGGGTAATTTGGTAATTGTGTAATTGAGCAACTAACACTTTCGATCCGCCCAAGGGCTTCAACCCCCGGCGAACTGCCCGACAGCAGCTAGAATCAATGCCGCTGTCGGGCGATGTAACAATAAGAGGTTCCAAATTTGGGTAAAGGCAAATTCTGTGTTCATGATATTTCTTCAAGTGACAGGCACGGGGCGCACAATGTTTTTCTGTGGAAACCATTTTGCCCCGTGCCTGTCACTTTATCTTATAACTTTCCGGGCGCGAATGCCCAAAAATAGCGGTATTTCGGCGCTGGCTCGTTTGTCTGCTTTGAGACGGCCGTTTGCCAACTGCGCCACATCTTTCACCGGAATTTCCTCAATGCGCTCCACCAACAAGCCACTGTCGGCCAGCCCGTTGATGTAGGCTTGCAGTGGCCTGTGAAAACTGCGGGTCTTGCCGCTGCGTTGGCCTTGCTTTTTAGGCTGCAACGGCACGCGCAGCGTTGTCAGGTAGCTGTCTATGCGCCGGAAGCGCAGCTTGCGCTGTTTGTCCCAGCCCCAGCCACTTTGCCTGGGAATGCGGAAGCAGGGATGGGTCATGAGAATCACGAGCCGCCCGCCGGGTTTCAATGCCCAAGATGCGTTTTGCAGCACCACATCCAGCGGATCCATATCTTGAATACTGAGCAGGAAGACGGCCGTGTCAAACCCACCCTTCTTCACACCAGCCACCTTATCCAATGCACGGGCATCACCCCGCAAAAAATTCGCTTTTGTATGCCGTTTTTTAGCTCGCTGCACCAGCTTCGGGCTAGCTTCGATACCCAGATATTCCATGCCCACTTCCTGCAAATAGGGTGCCAAAACACCTTGCCCTGCGCCAATGTCCAACACGGACTCGCCAGGTTGGGGGGTGAGTAATTCCAGCAAAGCCGGAATCACTATCTGGCGATGATAATCGCCACCTTTTTGCCCCATCCAACCGTCATACCAAGCGGCCACATCATCCCAACTTGTCGGTGCTGCCCGCTTGGTGGGCGGGCTATGGTTTTTAATTGTTAAATTTTTCTGTTTCACGGGTTTCCTCCACAAATCGCTAAATTTTTGAGCCGGTTTGTGCAGTTGGTGAAACAAAAAGCCACAGGGTCTCCCGTGGCTGTGTGAAAAGAAAAAGGCCACAGGGCTGAAGCACCTGTGGCCTAAAATGTTTAGAAATTCAATTTCTTAATTCATTCGACCCATGAGGTTGCCCCAGCAACGCAACAAACACGGCTACCAAGTAAGTGCCGTTGTTCATTTCGTAATCGTTGAGCAACCATGTAATTTATCATCATAGGTTTCCTGAATTAGACGCTAACAGGTTAGCATAGGTGTGGCAATTCGTCAATTTTGTGTTAGAGACTGATGTTACGCACTTCGTCTAGGGAGACTACAAAAGTCTAGGTCGCATTTCAGGCAATTTCCAGACTGAGTAAGACTTTTGTAGTCTTGGGCTGCGTAACATGAGTTAGAGAGCTAGCCAGAAGATGATAAAATCTGTGCCTGGAGGCAACTATGTGGGAACAGTTTTTGGAAATTTGGAACGCAGAAATGTGGTGGAGCTATCTGCTGCGGATTTTTGTTTATTTTTTGGTGGCGTACTTGATTCATCGCTTGTCTGGGCGCATGGCGCGACGACTACTGCGAATTGGCAGCCTGGCCAGCAAGCGGCGCAAGCTGCGCCCCGACAGGCAAAAGACGCTGACAAGCCTGGTGGGGAGTGCCATTACGTTTTTAGCGATGGTAACGGCCGTACTTCTCAGCCTCAACCTCTTTGTGGGGGGCGAGACGCTGGTGTGGATGGTGGGCTTGTTTGCGGCGGCATTTGGCTTGGGCGCACGGCCGTTGGTGAGTGATTTTCTCACCGGTATTGGCTTTTTGTTTGAAGACACCTTCGACGTGGGCGAAAAAGTAGACATTTTGGGCAATGAAGGGGTTGTGGAATCTGTCAACCTGCGGACAACGACGCTGCGCGCAGGTAGCGGTGAGCTATTTGTCGTGCCCAATGGCGAAATCCGTATTGTGCGTAACTTTAGTCGCGGCAGTTTTTCCCCTGCTACCGTCACCATCAAAGTAGATGCGGATGATTTGAGCCGAGCGTTGCCCATTTTGGAGGTGCTTGGCAAAGAGGCGACTTTGTTGCTGCCAAATTTGCTGGAGCCGTGGCAAATCATCAGCCAATCTGGAGCCATTGGGCAGCAAACGGAGTTGACGCTGGTAGCTAAAGCAAAGTATGCGATGGGGGCAGAGATGCGCCCGCGCTTGCTGGCTTTGGTGCATGAACGCCTAAATGAATCTGGTATACATTTGGGGGATTGAGGAAAAAAGCTGTATCGAGAAAACTCAAACAGAAACTGGCTCCCCGATGAAGCCGGCGACGCTATTTGGGAATGCTGCCACAATTTTTGTGGGCGTGACCTGATTGAACAAATCGGCGGGGCCATTTGCCTGCACGCGGATGTAGTTATCGGTATAGCCCACCCAGCGCAAGCCGCCGTTGTCTGCTCCCACGTTCGTTTCCCACAGTACGTTGAGCGTCTGTCCTACAAACCGCCGGTGGAATTTGTGGCTGAGTTCTTTCCCCAGATTGATCATGCGACGGGTGCGTTCTTTTTTGATTTTGCCGTTGATTTGGTTGGGGAATTGCGAAGCGGCCGTTCCCGGGCGAGGGCTATAGCCAAACACATGCAGTCTGGAAAAGTTGATTTCTTCGACAAATTCCAAGCTATCGGCAAAGTCTGCGGCCGTTTCACCCGGAAAGCCCACAATCACATCGGTACTCAAATTTAGATTGGAGATGTGGCTGCGGGCAGCCTCCGCTAATTCGCGGAAGCTGGCGCAGCTGGTGCGTCGCGCCATTCGCTTCAAGATTTTGTCACTGCCAGATTGCAGCGGCATGTGCAAATGTGGCAGCAGCCTGGGATTTTGCCATAGCGTAAAAAAGTCTGGCACCAAATCCCACGGCTCCAGTGAAGAGAGGCGCAAGCGAGGAATATCAGTGTGCCGCAAAATAGCCTGCACCAAATCAAGCAACCCTGCCCGATTGCCAAAATCATGCCCGTAGCTGCCCAAATGCACCCCCGTCAGCACAGCTTCCTGATAGCCAGCCGCGGTCAATGCTTGAATCTCAGCCACCACATCCCCCAAATGGCGGCTTTGCCCCGTACCCCGTGCCACCGTTGTGACACAAAAGGTGCATTTGTTGTCGCAACCATCCTGCACTTTGATGAAAGCGCGCGTGTTTGCCCCCAAGCCGCCTGCCAAAAACTCCCTCAATACAGGCTCTTGCTCAAAAACGGGCAGCTCGATACGCGCCTTTGGATCCAACAGTTGCACAAGCTGGGCTTTTTGCTGATTTACCACAACGCGCCCTGCGCCCTGCACCTGGCTCAGTTCATCAGACGCAATGGTGGCGTAACAGCCCGTGAGCACAATTTCTGCGTCTGGATTTTGGCGGTGAATGCGGCGGGTTTGGCTGCGGGCATCGCGGGCCGCTTCGGCCGTAACCGCGCAGGTGTTGATGATAACTTTGTCAGCTTTAGCGGACTCCGTCACGATCTCATGCCCAGCAGCCAGTAGCTGACGCGCCATTGTTTCGATTTCGCTTTGGTTCAAGCGGCAGCCAATACTATTCAGGAAAACTTTCATGGCCACCATTTTAGCGCAGGCAAAGGTCCGGTGCGAGTTTGGAAATTACCGCATACGACGGCTGAGTGAACCGTTACGACTCCCCATGAACATAGACGCAGGTAATTTAAAGCCAAAATTACGCAAGCGTTGCTCGCAGTTGGGGCGCATGCCGCCTGGTTTGAAATCACCAACCAATTCGCCGTCGCCACCACCTGTTTCCTCAAATTTGAAGATGTCTTGCATTACCACGGTTTCACCTTCCATGCCCGTGATTTCGGTGATGTTGATGACCTTGCGGCTACCGTCGCGCAGACGGGCTTGCTGCACAATCAGGTCTACGGCCGAAACAATTTGTTTGCGTACCACAGAAAGCGGCAGATCCATCCCAGCCATCAGCACCAATGTTTCCAGGCGGCTAATGGTGTCGCGTGGATTGTTGGCATGAATGGTGGTGAGACTGCCATCGTGGCCAGTGTTCATGGCTTGTAGCATGTCTAACGCTTCGCCTCCGCGACATTCACCCACCACAATGCGCTCCGGGCGCATCCGCAATGAGTTGATGACTAGATCGCGAATCGTTACCTCGCTGTCGCCTGCTTTGGATGGTTTTTTGGTTTCCAAACGCACCACATGCCGTTGAAGCAAGCTCAATTCGGCCGCATCTTCGATGGTAACGATGCGGTCTCCATCGGGAATGAAGCTGGAGAGTACGTTGAGTAAGGTGGTTTTACCAGAGCCAGTGCCGCCAGCCACAACAATGTTGAGCTTGGCACGTACACATGCTTCCAAAAAGTCGGCCATATCCTGATTCAGGCTGCCAAAGTTGATTAAATCTTGAATGCCAAATGGGTTGCTGGAGAATTTACGGATGGTGATATTGGGGCCGTCAATGGCGCACGGGGAGACGACGGCATTGACACGGGAGCCATCAGGCAGCCGGGCATCTACCAACGGTGAATCAACCCCCACATAACGCCCTAGAGGTTCTATGATCTTACGAATAACGCGCTCCACATGGGTATCATCTACAAAGGTAACCCCAGACTCGATGAGCTTCCCTTTCTTTTCGATGTAAACCAGATCGGCGCGATTGACCATCACTTCAGTAACATCGTTGTCTTTGAGGATTTTTTCCAGAGGGCCAAAGCCTAAAATTTCATCTAGTAGCTCTTCAAAAAACTGCTTTTCATCACTTGGCGCAATGCTGATTTTAGCGTGTTGGCGGGCCAGCTTGTACCGTTCTTTGATGAGTTTGATTGTGTGTGGGCTGCGATCTAGGGTGAGTGTTTTTGGTAGGGAGGTTTCAATTTTTTGCGCCAACCAGAGACGCGTACTGTCTAGATTATTGGTTGTGGTTGTATGGGCTGCCCCGTTTTGTTCTGTTTGCATAATACTTCCTTACGTGTCTAGGACACGAACTCGTGGTCAGAAATTCGAGAATCATTGTAACGAGAAAGGTTGCATTTCAGCCATAGTCCGTTCTTACCAGCGCGGGGGAAATACGACCGTTTTTTATGTCTGCTACTTGACATCCCATGTTGGTTTGGATAGAATTTCCCAGCCTTTTTAACAAAGGATTCGCCGGGATAGCTCAGTCGGTAGAGCACTGCACTGAAAATGCAGGTGTCCCCAGTTCGAGTCTGGGTCCTGGCATATTTTTCTTTTTAACATTTGCCATGATTGTTTGGTAAGATTGCAGTAAAAGTTTTGCTAAATGAAGCGGCAGTTGGTATAACTGTAACTAGTAATTCTCTTTGCGGGCATAGTTCAGTGGTAGAACGTCTCCTTGCCAAGGAGAAGGCCACGAGTTCGAATCTCGTTGCCCGCTCTATACAGAAGCAGATGTTGTAGGTGGCTCATGATAACGATTGCTTCTGTTTAACTGTTTCGCCACCTCCCTTCTAAATCGCCAATTAAGTAGCATTGGCGAAACAGTAACAATCGGCAGGCTGCAAGCCTGCCGGATTTGTTTCCGGCGACGTGGCCAAGTGGTAAGGCAGAGGTCTGCAAAACCTTTATCACCGGTTCGAATCCGGTCGTCGCCTCAATATCCAAAGCCCTTGCCCGCTGGCAGGGGCTTTTTTTGTCACCAATTATGGAGTTTTCTAGCATGAAGATTTTTGATTTGCCACGAACCGTAGATGTCATTAATCCACGACAATGGGAGACGTTTGCTCCCTATTTTAATGAACTGAAGGAACGGCCGTTAACCTCCGAAAATTTGCGCCAATGGCTCACCGACTGGTCCGACTTGACCCGTCTACTGTTTGAAGCAGCCTCACTGATTTACATTGAAAAATCACAAGACACCACCAACAAAGAGAAAGAGCAAGCATTTCTGGATTTGATCAATGATGTTTACCCGCAGGCGCAAGTTGCTATCCAAGCATTAAAGGAGCGGCTGCTGGCAGTTGATCCAAGCAGTGAGGCTCTAGAAGATATGACGCTCGTGCTGCGAAACATGCAGAATGAGGCTTCCTTGTTCCGTGAGGAAAACATTCCGCTTTTTACTCAGGCAGCTAAACTGGAAAATGAGTATGATAAAGTAACCGGTGTGCTCAAAGCAACTTGGGATGGCGAAGAAAAAAACCTGAGCCAGCTTGGTTTCTTTTTGAATGACAAGGACCGTGCGGTGCGCCAAAAAGCGTGGCAAGCAATTTCTGATTTGTGGTTAAGTGAGCGGGAAACGCTCAATGGCATTTACGCCAAACTGCTCACGCTGCGGCAGCAAATGGCTAAAAATGCCGATTTACCAGACTATCGCACCTATGCCTTCCGGGAAAAAGGTCGGTTTGACTACACGCCTGAGGATTGCCTAACGTTTCATGAAGCGATTGAAACGGCCGTTGTTCCCGCAGTACAACGCATTTTAGAACGTAAAAAGAGGCGACTTGGGTATGATACATTGCGCCCCTGGGATTGGGTGCCAGAAAAAGGAACGTTGGTGGATGATTCAGATGGGGAACCACTACGGCCGTATCAAGGCCAGGATGCCCTTATTCAACACACGCTCAACATCTTTAACCAGCTTGACCCACAGTTAGGCCGCCATTTTGCCACCATGGCAGAAGATGGCCTGCTGGATTTGGATACTCGTGCCGGCAAAGCGTTGGGCGGGTACTGTAGCCCGTTACCGCTGAGAATGCGGCCGTTTATCTTTATGAACGGTGTGGGTAGCCATGATGATGTGCAAACCATGCTCCATGAAGCTGGACACGCTTTCCATGTGTTTGAAACGGCCGAACTACCCCTCATTTGGCAAACCGACCCACCCATGGAATTTTGCGAAGTTGCCTCCATGTCTATGGAGCTGCTAGCTGCGCCTTACCTCACAAACCAAAGTGGCGGCTTCTATACGTCGCCGCAAGCTGCACGCGCCCGCATAGACCACCTGGAAAATAGCCTTGCCTTTTTGCCCTACATGGCCGTGGTAGATGCCTTCCAGCATTGGGTGTATACCAATGCCGAACAAGCGGCAGATGCCACTCAATGCGATGCCACTTGGCAAAATCTGTATGAACGATTCTTACCAGGCGTTGATTGGGTCGGCCATGAAGCCAGCCTTGAAACCGGCTGGCATCGCAAGCTGCACATTTTCACCTCGCCCTTTTATTATATTGAGTACGGCATGGCGCAAGTTGGGGCTTTGCAAGTTTGGCGCAACAGCTTGCAGAACCCTGCGAAAGCATTAGCTGCTTACCGTCAATCACTCTCTTTGGGTGGCACCAAAACCTTGCCAGAGTTATTTGCTGCTGCGGGGGCAGAATTCCGGTTCGATACAGAGATGTTGACAGACCTAGTGATGCTTATTGAGGAAACAACGACCAAATTAAGAAAAAATACCTTAAGCTAGGAAGCTAAGCGTGCCGATTGGCAATACAGTCAAGATCGAGATAATATCAATTACATGGTCAACGACAACTTTCAGCCCAGCGTGGCGATGCGCGAATATCTGGCCGAAATTTTTCGGCTGCAAGAGGATTCGCCTACCGTAAGCACAACCAGCCTGGCAGAGCGCCTTCAGGTATCTGCGCCAGCGGTGCCGCGCATGTTGAAACGGCTCAGAAATGCAGGTTATGTAAAGCACAAGCCGTACCAGGGCATTGAACTAACCCCGCGCGGCCGTGAAGAAGCGTTGCGTGAGTTGCGCCGCCACCGCATTCTGGAAGTTTTTCTAGTGAATGTGATGGACTTTACCTGGGATGAAGCCCATGAACATGCGGATGATATGGGCAAAGGGCTCAACGACACAATTACTGAGCGCATGGCAGAAATGACCAACAACCCCACCCGCTGCCCCCATGGTGAACCAATTCCTGATTCAGAGTGCAACTTGCCAGAAGTGAAAGATGTCTGCATCATAAATTTGGGGGTGGGCCATGTTGGCACAGTTAGCCGGGTACGTACACATGATCCAGAACGACTAAAATATTTCAGCTCACTGGGCTTGGTACCAGGAGCAGATTTTGAAATTATGGGGCGCGCCCCGTTTAATGGGCCAATGCGCTTGCGCGTGGGGCGGGATGATGTGGTGCTAGGCGTGGAGCTAACTAAATCCCTCTGGGTAGAGTAAGATCTTAATTTGCTTACGGAAACAGGCGGCGCGTTTTAACCTCGGCAACAGCGTCTTCCCGATACCGATAAAGCATGGCGGGTCTGCCTTCTCCTTCTTTTTTCTTTTCCCCCGTTTCTTCTAAAATTTCCGCCGATAAAATCTTGCGACGAAAGTTTCGTTTGTCTAAAGGTTCTTCCAGGATAATTTCGTACGCTTTTTGCAGTTCGGAAAGTGTGAACACATCAGGCAGTAATTGAAACCCAACTGAACTGTACTCTAACTTGTACCGAAGCCGCGTGTGTGCATACTCTATGATTTCGGCATGGTCAAATGCCAGCGAAGGAAGCTGGGAGATGGCAAACCAGCCTGTTTCGCTGGCATCGCGTCCGGCTTTGTGGTGGATGGCATCGTGTGGTACGAGGGCAAAGTAAGCCACGGTGATGACACGGGTGCGCGGGTCGCGCCCAGGATTGCCAAAGGTGTATAGTTGCTCTGTGTACACATCCTCCACACCGGTCTCGTCTGCCAAAGCGCGAACGGCCGCTTCTTCTAATGATTCATCTATTTGCACAAACGAACCAGGGATAGCCCACATGTTGGCAAACGGTGGCGCCAGCCGCTTAATGAGCAGCACCTTCAGCTCGTTTTTATCTAACGAGAAAATGACCACGTCTACGGTGACAGACGGCCGTTCAAACTGATTCGGATCGTATTTTGCAGATAACTCTACAGACAAGATGCCTCCCAAAAATTAGCGTAAATAAAAAGTCTCCAGCCAGAAGCTAGAGACTTTAATGTTGCTGGACACTCTTAAACTACTCTTCTGGCTCGTTGGGATTTTCCGGTGGCAAGGCCAGATATGGCGCATTATCCATAGATGGATGCAGATCAAAATTTGATTGATCTGGTATGGCCAAGCCACCTTGGTCAATAATTTGTGGCAGGCTAACGCTGGTTGTTACAAATGCCGTTTGGTCGCCAGGTGAGCGCAAAGCCAAGTCAATATCTACCCCCCGAAACATAGCCCAGTTTAACGCCAGGGCATCCTGCGATGACATACTGAGAATCACCACATCTGGCTGGCCTTCTAATCTGGAAGGGATAGGGGTAGGTGTTGGTGGCACACTACCATCTTCGCCAGGTTGAGCCGCTGCCCGGGCGGCAATTTGCTCTTGTTCTAAAATGCGTGGGTCTTGCCAAGTACCTACGTATAGTACTTCTGCTTGTTGAATAGTTAACTGGGTGACTCGCTTAGGAATAGGAAGCCCAAGCGTGAAATCTTGTCCTTCAAGCCCAAGCGTGCTGGGATAAATAGCGGCTACCTGGTTGATTTCCGGAACAAATTCGAGACGGCCGTCTTTAACCTCTGGAAACAAAAATGGCTGTCCGTTAAGCAATGCTGAATTGATGACACGCGCCACATTATTAGGCAATATCGTACCAAACTGCGGATCGATGTCTACAACCCGCATTGTCATCAACACGTCTACTAAATCACCAGGGCGCATCGCCAAGGCAGCACCATTGAAGCGGTCAACAGGGAAGGCAATGGCTACTTCCCCAAACGGCACATACAAAGCCAGGTCAGAACCAAATGAAGCAATGTCTGTTGGGTTTAGTGCCAACATGGGGCTTAAAAATGATTGCCCACGCGCTATGTCTACCTTTGTGATGCGCCCAACCAACTGCGTTGTATCCGTAAATGTGTAACCACCTTGTAAAGCAATATTGTCACGCGGCCACCGTTGAACTTCTAGCAGCTCATCTGTAATCATTGTGCCTACAGGGATGTTTACCCGAGCGACAACCACATCTTCAAGCCCTGGGGTTGCTGTTGGTGGCGGTTGTAGCGGCTCTTCTGCACCGTTGTCATCATCACCATTATCGGTGGTGCCGTTTTCTGCTGGTGTGTCATCATTGCCACCTAAAAGGCCAGCCAGAGGCCCAATACCACTATTGCCCAGCAGCAAAAGCGCAACGGCCGCTATCAATATCAATACCAAAATCAGGAGAATGAACGTTCTGAGACGCATAACAGGGTCCTTGTTAAGTTAGCCTTGAAAGTAACAGCCCATCATTATTCAGGCACAGAGCCTTCTTCAGGGGGCGGGGTGGGTGTTATCTGTATCACCGTTGATTCAACCGAGTACCCCAAATTAGGCGGAATCTCAACATTAAACCGCTCTAAAAGGAAGTCTAACGTCATATTTTCTACACTATATAGTTGACCATCGTTGACACCGCGCAAAGCAAAGAAAACTTGTGCGTTTACTTCTACTGCATACCGTAGCAGAAGCTGTTGCTGTGGTTGCAAAGCAACGACTATCACATCAGGCGGAGGCGGTGTAGCGGTTGGTGCCAGAGCCGGTGGCGGCGTGGGAGTGGGTTCCCCTTCTTCTGCTGGTTCAGGTGTGGGTGTAGGAACTAAATCTGCTGGATTGCCGGGTAAGCTATATTGTCCCACTTGAATAACCCGAGCGTTTTGAATGATCATGCTGACGGGTACGGGGCGTGGGGCAATGTCTTCTTCATTGGGGAAAATATGGGCAAGATCGCCTGTGGGCAGCTCCTCAAAACGGCCGACTGGCTCAACCGGAAAAATAATTAACCCAGTCGTTGTGGTTAATACATCGCCGGCCCCCAATGCTTCAATGGCTTCAATTTGTTCTTCTAGATAAAAGGCTGCGTTATTGGGCAAATAAGTTTGGAATTCCTCGTCAATTTGACGGAAGAGGAATGTAACCATGATGTCTACGTAATCACCCTCGCTTACGCCGTAAGCTACGCCAGTGAGCCGATTCATTGGGACGGATTGAGCCACATACCCTGGTGGGATGAGAGAGCTTGGCCCGAATGATTCCAGACCAACCTGGGTAATATCATCTACCAAAGTATCGTAGGTAAGCGTTTCGCCCTGATAAATATCGGTTCTAGCGAACAGGTTCTCTGCTTCTTCTATGCTGGTAATTACATTGTTGCCAACAGTGTCAATCGGGCGCATATCCAAAGCCAGAATATCTTCTGTCATTTGGTGACCACGCGGAACGGTCTGCAAAGAGACGACCACTTCTACAAGCGGCTGCACTGTTTCTGCTGGCTCATCGCTCTCTAAACCGTCTGGGGCGGGTGCGCCTGGCGTACCGTCTGTTTCCGTTGCTGTATCTATGGGTTGATCTTGTTGTAGAACAGCAAACACACCGACAATTGACAATAATACGAGGGCAAATACAAAAATGAGAATCAAGATAGTTCGACGGCTCATAAGATCGTCCCTTTTTTAAGCATATGTTTAGGGGCTAGCGGGTATCTTGGGTCGCGTGTCATACGGGAGTAAGCTACTGACTCAAACTGTATTGCTATCTCGTGTCGGCTTCAGTTTGTTTGGTTATTGAAAACCGGAACCTTCTTGCAATTGAGGACACAGCCGTAGCTCAGTTTGTTTGTCTGATAAATACCAATACAAATAACAATATGTAAACCTCTCAACGAGCCGTATGTTATCATATGTAAAGTTGAATAGCAAGTGCAGGGGCATTGTGAAGCGGCTAAATATAGTACAAATGGGGGAGTTTTGGCAGAGTTTGGCTAGATTTTTGGCGAATATGGTTTGGTTGGCAGATTTTCTGGGGTTTTGGACGTTATTGTGACGGTTGGGGAGCATTAACGAGGAGATGCCACCAGGCTTGCCAGGGACGGGCGTTTTGGATGGGGTCTGGGGTGGCGGTGGGCACGGCCGTTGGCAAAGGCGTCGCTTCAATTACTAAAGGCACCACTCGCTTTTCACCGGGCAAAACATAGCCTGCTTCGTCGCGGGCGTAGGCGGCTATGTAATCATCGCTTTGCACATATTCCAGCGTAACCTGGAGCGAAACCTGGCGAGTAGATTCGGCGTCTACTTGAGCTTGAAGGTCCGTTTCGCCCACGCCAACCAGTTGCCCAGCCTGCGCTCGCCGGTTCAGATCCACCGCGACAAAGACGGCCGCACCCACCAGCAGCAGGATAATGATTTGGGGGAGCGTTAGCAACGGCCGTTGCCGCCATAGTTCTTTATACATAACGCTCACATCTTAACATAAATATTCTCTCTGGCAAGAGCCTAAGCTGGAATGACCAGACTTTGCCAGTCGCGCGGATAGTAAGTGAGGAAGTCCACGCCATTTGCCGTGATAACCACCGTGTCTGAATGGCGGAAGCCGCCGAGTTCTGGCACGTACAGACCCGGCTCCACGGTGAATACCATGCCTTCTTGCAACACAGTTTGGTCACCACTGTCTAAAAAGGGGCCTTCGTGGTAGCGCAGGCCGATGGCGTGGCCGGTGTGATGCTTCCAATATTGCATCATACTATTTTTTTCGTAATAGGTACGAACGGCCGAATCCACCGCACTGCAGGCCACCCCCGGCTTCATTGCTTCGAAGGCAACCTCCTGTGCTGCTTTCATATGATTGAAGAAGGTTTGTTGCTTGGCGGTAGGTTCGCCCACGAACATAGTGCGTTCCAGCTCTGAGTTGTAGCCCCACATGGGGCAGCCCGCGCCCGTCACCAGCACATCCCCTGGTTGAAAGGTGATGTTGTTGGCCAGCGCGTGGGGAATGGCCGCATTGCGCCCAATCTGCCCGCGATACCCGGCAAACGGCCCGGTGAGCCACATGCTTTGGGCGCGGTAAAGCGGGCCGATAGCGTCCATCATGGCCAGGGTGGCTTCTTGGCTGGCGCGTAGGCTAACGGCCGTTTCTGTGGCATGGACGGCCGTATATCTTTGCAACAGCACATGCGCCAGGTGGCCCCACTTGCAGCTTTCCTTTATAAGCGCAATCTCGGCGGGGCTTTTGATTGCCTGCATTTTGTTGAGCTGACCTTGTATATTGTGTACCGTCATGCCGGTTAGCTGGCTGAGAGACACGCCTTCGTAGCCAAAAATCCAGGGATAACCGTCCATATCGACCCCAATCTGGCTGCTGCTGGCTAGGGGATATTGTTTGGGTGCTTCTTGATGCGGCCGTATCACAATCTCTTCTGGCCGGGTGGGGGTATGTAAAAATTGGGGGTTCACGTTTTCCTTGATCAGCCCCATATCCATCAGCAAATCCTGGAAGATGGCCATTGGGTGCGGATCGCCGGGATATTCCAGGTAATGTGCCACGCGATCCAGATCGGCTTCAGCTTGAGCGTGTTCCACTTCCAGGCGGGGTACCAGCATGGCGCGCTCACCCTCGGCGCTGAGGACAAAGGCGATGGGACGCTCTGTGGGGATAAAGGCAAAGCCTGTGAAGTAGAGGATGTTGGTGCTGTCGAAGAGAACCACGCCTGTGAACCTGTTTTGGCGGATGGTGTCGAGAAGCTGTTGGGAACGGCCGTTAAATTCAGATTGAGTCAGGCGCATGGTTACGGCACGCAAATGATGTCGGCAATCTTGACGGTGTAGTTGGCGTCCAGGTTGTTGCGCGTTTGCAAATCTTCAGGCGTGGTGTTGAATCGCTGGCTGATGTTGAAGGCGGTGTCGCCTTCGCCTACCGCATACGGCCGTCCGCGACCGCTGCAATATTGCGGATTTCCCACTGGGATGTTGATGGTTGTACCTGGTACCAGATTGGTCTGGGAGATACCTTTATCGGCCATGAGGGCGATGGAGGTGGTGAATGCCTGCGACAAGCTGTAAAGTGTGTCCCCTTGCTGCACCGTGTAGCTTTGGTAGATGATTTTCTCGACGGCAGGAGGGGCGGGTACATTTGTTGGTGGCACGGTTGTGGGGGGAACGGCCGTTGGTTCCGGCGTGGCAGTAGCGGTTTCCACTTGCTGATCCGGCGGTTGACTTTCTGTGGCTACCTCTTCCGGGCGCGGGCTGTCGTTGGCAGGGGCATCTGCGAGATTGGGGCGTGTGTTGGGATCTACTTGCAGCGTAATTGGCTGCCCGCCTACATTTACCAAGAAATTGCCGTCGGCAGGCGCCTCGGTTGTTTCAGCAGCATCCCGGTTTTGTATCACATTCATGGCTAAAAAGACGCCTATGGCCAGGATGATGGCAATCGCAATCATCATCAAAACGACAGGTGAACGGAGATTTGGCATACGGTTTCCCCTTTGCTGCGCCAAACCAATTTGCATGGCTGTGCAGACTATGAACTATTGAGACGGCCGTCTGGAATTATGTTACACTTACCATAAAATAATAGCAAGTAGGGGCGATGCAGTTGAGAATAAATTTTTGCCTGGCAAACCGAAATGTCTTCCAACTGCATCGCCCGTACATAATTCATAAGATGTTGGAGGTCCCCATGATTTACAAGCGCGAAAAGCTGGAAGAGATTGAACAAATGGCCCTCGCTCCATATGGGCTAAAAAGTGCAGACAGCCGTGGGCGCGTATATCCTGAAGCCGAATCCGCTTCGCGGCCTGCATTTGTGCGCGATCGGGATCGCATCATTCACACCACTGCTTTCCGCCGATTGGAGTACAAAACACAGGTCTTTGTTTATTATGAGGGAGATCATTACCGTACTCGCCTGACGCACACGCTGGAAGTTGCCCAGTTGGGGCGGTCGCTAGCGCGGGGGCTGGGCTGCAATGAAGAGCTGACCGAAGCAATCTGCCTGGCCCACGATTTGGGACATCCTCCTTTTGGCCATGCTGGTGAGTACGCACTCAATCGGCTCATGGCCGATCACGGAGGCTTCAACCACAACACGCAAAGCTACCGCATCGTTACCAAGCTGGAAGAGCGCTACCCGAACTTCCCCGGCCTCAACCTGACTTACGAAACGCGCGAAGGAATGATTAAGCACGAAACCGATTACGACAAAAGCGATGCTGAAGGATATGAGCCAGGCAAACGCGCCTCGCTGGAAGCACAAATTTCCAATCTGGCTGATGAAATTGCCTACAACGCACACGATCTGGATGATGGCCTGCGGGCGGGCATGTTTGAGATGGCGGCATTGGATAAGCTAACATTGTGGCAAGAGTTGAAGGAAGTTGTGGGGTGGCAGTCGGAACGGCCGTTGCCTAACATCACCCGCCACGAACTCATCCGCGAACTGATCGGCCAATCCGTAACAGATGTTTTGGCACAGACCAGCCAAAACCTGACAGAAAACCAGATTGATTCTGTAGAAAAGGTGCAAAACCACCCCGTCAATCTGGTTAGCTACTCGCCTGAATTCAAAACGAAGGTGCGCCAGCTCAAGAAGTTTTTGCTGGACAGCATGTACCATCATTACCGGCTCATCCGCATGCAAACAAAGGCGGAGCGATTCATTTCTGAGCTGTTCCAGGCTTATGCCCAGGAACCAAACATGCTGCCCACCGGTACCAAAAAGAAGCTGGACGAAGCACCGCTCCACCGCGTCATTACCGATTACATCGCCGGGATGACGGATCGGTACGCGCTGGACGAGTGGGAAAAGCTATACGACCCGTATCGCCGTGCCTAAGATGCGTCGCCTTTTTCTCTGGCTCAAACTTCTGCTGCTGACAATTATTTGTCTCTTCTTTTTGGCGCGTGAATGGCCCCCTTTTGGCGACGAATACACCCAAATTGTGCAACTGGTCGGATTGCGCCAGTTTGATTTTGTGAGCTGGGAGCTAAATGCCTTTGCCGCCAAAGCGGAGGGCGTTTTGGCCAACAATGATGCCTTTTTGGATGAAGCCAGCCGCAAGCAGACGGTGCTAGATTTTATGGCACTCGTTCGTGAAATTCAGCAGCTGGATGCCCAAATTAGCCAAATTTACACCGATCCAAACATTAGTGACCCAGTGGCGGCAACGGCCGTTTTGCAAACCGAATATGCCCAAAAAAGAGAGGAACTCGCTGCCCTCCAACCCGTGGCAGAGGCAATTGTGCAGGATCAAGTGGGGCAGATTTTGGCGGAGGAAGGGTTTGGCGTGCTGGGGCAAGCCTGGCCGCCCGTGATGATGCAAATGAGTCCGCTGCCGTCGCTGCTTATCATCTCCCCGCGAGACCGCATCGAGCGGATTTACGGGGTGTCGCTCATTCCGGGATTGTCTACGGCGGAGAAGGATGCATTGGAAACGGCCGTCTACGAACAGCTAAACCTCTCTGCCCTGGTCGTGCCGCTGGGTGGCTTAGGCACTTACCCGGCGATGATCATGGAAACCAGCAACATTAACTGGTTTGTGGAGGTCACTGCCCACGAATGGGCACACCACTGGATGACTTTCTTCCCCGTCGGGCTAAACTACGGCGACCCCCAGGTACGCATCATCAACGAAACCATCGCCTCCATATTTGACCAAGAAATCGGCAGTCGCGTCATCGAGCGGTACTATCCCGAATTTGTGCCGCCGCCCCCGCCGCCAGCCACAGACCCAGCCCCCGAAGCCGAACCGGATGAGCCGCAAGTCTTTGAGTATGGCGCAGAGCTAGCCGCCACCCGCATCCACGCCGAGGAGCTGCTAGCAGCGGGTGATATTGAAGCAGCCGAGGCATACATGGAAGCACGACGACTCGTTTTTCTGCAAAATGGGTATGGGATTCGCAAGCTGAACCAGGCGTACTTTGCCTTTTACGGGGCGTATGCGGCCGTTCCCGGCGCAACCGGCAGCGACCCCACTGGCCCCATGCTGCGCGACATCCAGGCCAACACCCACACCCCCCGCGCCTTCATGGAAGCAGTCGCCCCCATTGCCACCTTCACCGATTTAGAAGAAATTTGGGACGAAATTGCGGTGGTGGATAGTCAGTAGACTTCGCCCATGCTGCCTAACGCCAGGTTCAGGTGCGCTGGCGCGGTCAGCAAGTGCCTTTGCCAATGACCAAACCGGTAGCCATTCGAGGCATCGCGCCAGCGTCACCTGCAACCCATGTTAGGCGGCTTGCCGCCTATGTATTTTGCCTTAATGTCTTAATTCCTCAACTGGTTCAAGTCGAAACTAAATGTAGTAATGAAAGTATCAATGTCGGTCCAAGAACCATGCAGTGTTCTAATTAAAGTCGAGAGTGGCAACAAGTTTTCTTCGAGAAATTGCAGAGGACTTCTAATTTTAATCTTGTTCTCAATCTCCCTGACAGCAACCAAATTATTCAAAATGGTCTTAAAGTCTGTTGTAAGAAAAAAGTCCCATCTGTTTTGAATTGCACGGCAAATGTGCGTAGAGTCATAACCTGGTCCAAAAAGGCTATTAACTCTCGCTACAATTGCATCAGAGACAGGTTCCGAAGATGACTCCCAGTTTTTTGATAGCTCACAGTAGGCTCTTTCAAGAAATGCTCTTTTTTCGTGAGCGATATGCCCGATTGGAGAAAAGTTTTTGATTTCATTTAGAGTGGTTTCAGATGTCCCAAATATCAATTGCCATTGGTCATCTAGGTTAAGCAAGTAATACAAAGCTATGTATTCTGGCGTCCATCGAGATAAAGGAGCTTTTACATCTTTTGCTCGCATTCCTTCACCATACTCATATTGAATGAGTGCAAAAAAATCGTTAAGAATGCAAGTATCGAAATACAAGCGAATCATTTACGTTAATTCCTTTACATCAGCCCATTTGAGAGCCGTCCTAACTACTTATTAACCTGCACCGATGCTGGGTAAGATGAAAATCAGGGTTTTATCAGGCATTGGTGCTGGATAAACTACTTATTCTGGCAATAAACACGATCTCGCACAGTATAAAATGTTTCGTTGACCATTACAAGATTCAGCTAAGTGCATATCTATTACATGCACAAGGAACGAATGACAACGCAATTTGCCCAAAGAGGCTATTCTTGGTCTATGTCGCGGAGGAGGGTGACGATGCGGTTGGCATCGGGCCAATTTTCGTCGGTGGGGTCGGCTTGGGTGAGATATGTTTCCATATCGGCGAGGGCTTGGGGGTAACGGCGTTCCATCCCCAGCATAATGTTGCATTACGCTTGAAACGCTAACCCAGCTTCCAACGTTTCAAGATCGACCAATGTCATGTTTTGTTCCCTTGCGTACTGCTGTGCCGCTGATGAAAATCCTGCCCGTGCGAAGAAGATGGTGTGAAGCGACCAATCGGTAGGTGAATGGGGCAGTTCTGCCAATAATTTAGGTGCTTTTTGCTCTACTAGCTCGCGCACTGTTCCACGACTAATCGGATTGTCTCCCCATTTGCATTCACCAAGCAGAATATCGCGACTATCCCAATTGACTCCAACCACATCAACTTGAACCTTTCGGCTCCAGTGGCTGCCAATAATCATTGGCCGAAATTCTAACGCATCTCGTTTGCGTTGTTCACGCACCCACTGCTGGCTTAGCTGCTCAAATGCGGTTTGCCCCACAAACCCACGCAGTTCTGAGCGTACCTTTTCTAATACAGGCTCAATATCATCGGGCAAGATATCGTTGAATGGGGCTAAGAACCGAAAGTAGAAATGAAAATATGGATCGCTGAAATGGTAGCGTCCTTGACGCGATTTTCGGCGTTTGATGGTGGGTACCGTGGCTGGAATGCGTCGTTCAATTAATTTTAGTTCCTGTAACCGCACTAAGTATGATGAAAGATGTGTTTTTCCTATCAACGAGTAGTTACTGATTTCGGACAGTGTATGGTTGCCCATCCCAATTGCCTTCAGGATCGAGAGGAAAGTTTGAGGTTCGTTTACTTCGTCGTACAGTAAAAATGTTGGTTCAGCGATGAACAAGCTGCCAGGTGCCAGAATGACATCCCTGATGTTTTCAACTAACCCTTGCTCTGGATGAAGCCAATTGAGGTAGGCTGGAATACCGCCAACGATTGCGTAGAGGGCAATGCGCTCTTCAGTTGACCAGTCCCGGAAAAATTGTTCAAGGCTGTGAAACGGTAGCGGATCAAGGTGCCATTGAGCTGTGAATCGGTCAAATAGCGGGGATTGGTGATATTGTAATGTTTCCATTACCCGCATTTGCGAACCACACAATATCAGAATTAGTTGGCTGTTTTCAAAATATTGATCCCAGGCGTGCTGTAGGCTTGAGAGCAGCGCATTGTCAGCCTGTGCGGCATAAGGCAATTCATCAATCACCAAGATATGTTGCTTATCACCAATACGATTAGCCACAAGTTCCCATGCCTCTGACCAGCTATCCAACAGAGGGGCTTGTCGCAGAGGCCGCTGCTCAAATTCAGCGATAAATTTTCGTCTTTGTAATGATGCGGTTTCCTTTTCAGCTACCCAATACATGGCGGGAATATCAATGTTTGATAACCAATGGCGCAAGAGGCGCGTTTTGCCTACTCGTCTACGGCCGTATATCAACACAAATTGCGCCGAACGTGAGCGGGTATGCTTGAGTAACTTATCAAGAAAAGCAAGTTCAATTTTTCGGTTAACAAAACGCATGTGATGATTTTAACCACGTGGTGTGTATTATGCAAGGCTTGTGGCTTAATTTTGTGCAAAGATATAATAACGACTTTTGTAGAAACATTATTCTTGGTCTATGTCGCGGAGGAGTCGAACGATGCGGTTGGCGTCGGGCCAATTTTCGTCGGAGGGGTCAGCTTGGGTGAGGTAGGCTTCTATATCGGTGAGGGCTTGAGGGTAACGGCCGTTTTCCATCCACATCATCCCCCGGTTAAACAAAGCCAGGTGGTAGGTGGGGTCTTCATCCAGCAGGGCGTCAAAATCGGCAATGGCTTCCTCAATGCGACCTAGCTCTCGCCCCAGCAAAATGCCCCGGTGCAGCCTTGCCGCCCGGAAGGTTGGGTCAACATTGTAGGCACGGCTAAAATAATGAACCGCCCGCTCAAACTCCCGCGCCATGCTGTTTTGAATGCCAAAATAGCGGTGCAGTCCACCCCAGGTATACAAAAGCCATGCCCACACAAATCGCATTAATTTCCTGCCTAAAAACAATCCGCAGATTTCGCAGATTAGCGTAGATTAAAGGAAAAATCTGCGAAATCTGCGTTAATCTGCGGAGAAATTCTTTACCCAGCTCGCGTGTCGCGCAGCAGCCGCACCAGATAATCGGTGCCTTCCGGCTGCGACTCTTCGATGGCCAACTGCCAGCCCTTGGCCATTTCATCAAAGGGCATCGGCGCGTAATGCTCTGCCTCGAACAGTTCGCGGATGATGGCAGGTGCATCTTGAGGCAAAAAGGCCACAATGATTTGCCCCATGTGGGAGGCGGCCGAGATTTCAATATCTTCTAAAACGGCCTTGCCCGTTTGGGAGAGCATCTCCAGCGGATGAATGTAAATTTCGTCAATGCGCGCTACCTGACTATCAATGTTATAGCCAAAGACCGCGCTGATTTCGGTGCCAACTTGCCCGATGAAGTAACCTCTTTCGCTCAAGGCCATTAGCAGTTCGGCACGCTTCATCTTCACCTTGCCATCGGTTGCTTTTTGGATGAGCAGTAAGATGGAAGGGATGTCAGACGGCCGTGCGCGGCGGACCTGCAAATCGTCTGGGCGGTCGCTGGGTTCCAGGCGGGGCGGTGGGGCATCGCTGCTTACTTTTTTGGGTGCGGCTGCTTTGGGTGAATTTAGACGGCCTGCAAGCGGCAGTGAGTTACTTTGTGCTGATTCATCCGGCTGCGGCAGGCGCGCCATTGGTTGGGCCGTGGCTGGGTCTGGCAAACGCGCCCAGGCAATGTTGAACTGGGCTTCGGTATCCTTCATGAGCCCGTTGGTGTCTATGAGCACGTCTGATTGAGCCACTTTTTCTTCTTGCGGAGCCTGGCCTTTGATGCGAACGGCCGCTACTTCCGTCTCCATACCCCGGCAAACGCGCAGCCGCTCAAGCTGCCGCTGGGGGCTACACCGCGTGACCCAAATTTGGTGGCAAATATCGCGCAGATTGCCTTCAAGTAATTTAATTGCCTCGATGAAGATGATCTTTTGCTCGCTGGCCAAAATGCGGGCATCTACCACTTTGCCCACGGCGGGATGAATCATCGCTTCTAAATCTTGCATGGCGGTGGGGTCGGCAAAGGCAATCTCGCCGAGCTTTTGGCGGTTGATACGGCCGTCCTCCCGCCGCACCTCTGAGCCAAACGCCACCGCAATAGCCGCTTGCATCGTGGCATCATTGTCCATCAATTCATGCACAATCTTGTCGGCATCAATGGTGAGTGCGCCGTGGTCACGCGCTAGGCGCATCACGGCCGATTTGCCCGTGGCGATATTGCCCGTCAGCCCCACGATCACTTTTCCGGCATAGGTGGTTGGTTCAGCGTTGTCACTCATGCAATGTCTCCCATTGTTCCATTAGATCGGCTAATTTAGCTTCGGCAGTAGCGTACGCCTCGCTGAGCGTTTGTATCTTAGCAAAAGATTCGCTGGTTGTCGCTTCTTGCAGCGCGTCGCCGATTTTGGCAATCTCCGCTTCAGCAGCTTCGATGGCCTGTTCGACCTCAACCAACGCTTCGGCCTGCTTACGCAATTCGTTTTTACTAAGCTGGCTGCCGTTGTTGCGGCTGCGAGCTGCTTTTTCCGCTGCGCGCATCCGGGCAGCCGCTGCTTTGGCTGCTTCTGCCTCTTGCTCACGGATGTCCAGATAGTTTTGGTAGCCACCAGCGTAGACGCGCAGACGGCCGTCTGCCAGTGCCCAAATCTGCGTCGCCAGCGCATTCACCAAATAGCGGTCATGGGATACCATCAAAATGGTGCCATTGAACTGCTCCAATGCCTCTTGCAACGCTTCCTGCGAGGGGATATCCAGATGATTGGTCGGCTCGTCGAGCAGTAAAAAGTTAGCCCCTTGTAGTGCCAAAATTGCCAGCGCCAACCGCCCCCGCTCGCCGCCGCTGAGCATACTTACCTTTTTGTACACATCATCCTCGCGGAACAAAAAGCGCGCCAAATAGTTCCGCGCCTCGCTGATGGGCAGATTGCGGAAGTTGAGCAGCTCGTCCAGCACCGTGTTTTCCAAATTTAGCCCATCATGCGCCTGAGCAAAGTAGCCAATCTGCAAACTCGCGCCCAAAATCACCTCGCCGTGCAGCGGTTCCAGCGGCTCCAGCGCGGTTTTGAGAAAGGTGGTTTTGCCCGCGCCGTTGGGGCCAATAAGCGCGGCACATTCCAGCCGCCGCAGCTCAATGTCTTCAGACGTAAACAGCTTTGTGCTAGGGTAGCCGATGGTTAGCTCTTTGGTGCGTAGGACGAGTTCGCCGCTGCGCTGTTCGCTGTCCAAGTTAAGCCGAAGGGTAGACGGCCGTATCGGTGGCCTCAGTTCTCCAATTTGCTGTTGCAGTTCGCCGACGGTGGTAGCCACACGGCCGTACCGGATAATGCCGTAATGGGCGTCCGTTTGCAACCAGCCCTTGCTGTTGAGCATGGCTAATGCTGGGAGACCGCCGATGAGAACGGCCGTTACCTCTCGTGCCAGCCGACTCAGTTTGCCCTGTGCCATCTGCGTGCGCTGCCCGGCAATGTTCCTCCGAATAAAATCCATCTCTTTGGCGATATGCTGCCGAAAATCCTCATACGCCTGAATTTGTTTTTGCCATCGCTCCTGCCGCTGCTGCACATAAGCTGAATAGTTGCCGCGATAACGCTGTAGGCCATGGCTGCTCATCTCCCAGATGTTACTCACCACGCGGTCCAAAAAGTAGCGGTCGTGGCTCACCACCAAAATCGCACCGTCCCACGTCTTCAGCATTCCCTCCAGCCACTCAATTGCTGCCACGTCCAAATGGTTTGTCGGCTCATCCATGATGAGCAAATCTGGCTTTTCCAGCAGCAGACGGCCCAGCAGAACGCGCGTTTTTTGCCCGCCGCTCAGGTGCGGCAGCGGCATCCTCCAATCACCCTCGGCGAAGCCCAGCCCCGTCAGCACCTGCCGGATGCGAATCTGGTAGTCGTAGCCACCTGCATGTTCAAAACGCTCTTGCAGTTGGCTGTAGCTACTCAGCAACGTTTCGGAGTGATCGCCGTTGGCCATTTTCTGCTCCATTTGGCGCAGCGTAGCTTCATCTTCTCGTAAGGCATCAAAAACGGTGAGCATCTCTTCAAAGACGCTGTTTTCCTGTCCAGCAAACGCTTGGGCGGCTTCTTGTGGCAGATAGCCTAGCCGTGTGCCTTTGGCAATTTGCACGCTACCTGCGCTAGGCTGGCTCAATCCAGCCAAAATCAGCAGCAGCGTCGTTTTGCCCACGCCGTTGGGACCAACTAGCCCCACTTTACCGCCGTCGGGAATGCTGCCACTCACGCCAGTGAAAACGTCAAACTCACCAAACGCTTGGCCAATGTTATGTGCCGTCAAAAGTGCCATAACGTGCGATTATACCGAACGTGAGCTTTCCGTGCTTAAAAACTAACAGGCAGAAAAATTGCCGGCTCCCGATTAAATAACTAACAATATTAGAATAAATGTCCTATAAAAATCCACAATGTAGTATAATAAGGATGAAACGGTGGAAATTTCTCAGGAAGGTTTAACATGATCCTCTATGTGGAAGGTAATCTTTTTAATTCTCCTGCTCAAGTTTTAGTAAATACTGTGAATACAGTGGGGGTGATGGGCAAAGGAGTTGCTTTGGAGTTCAAGCGGCTATTCCCTGATATGTACAAGCAGTATCGAAGGTTGTGTGAGCAGGGTAGTTTTGAGATTGGTATGTTGTGGCTTTATAAGAGCCCGAATAAATGGGTTTTAAATTTTCCTACAAAAAAACACTGGCGTAATCCTTCCAAGTTAGAATACATTGAAGCAGGCTTACAGAAATTTGCCGACACGTATGCGGAAATGGGGATTCATAGTATTGCATTTCCGCCGCTTGGTTGTGGAAATGGGCAATTGGACTTTAAAAGCCAAGTTCAACCTCTTATGTATGATTATCTCCGAAATCTACCTATTGATGTCTTTATCTATCCAGAAAAAGACAGCCCCTTTGTGGAGCATCTTAGTCCTACTGAGATGAAAAAGTGGTTGCGAACTGAGCCTACCAGCCTTCCGTTTCTTGAGGTTTGGGATGACCTTACTCATCTGCTAAAAACAAAATCAAATTTCACAACCGTAGCTCAAAATAACAAGTTTTCGGCTCAAATTTGTTATGATCCTGAAGGGCTAGAGATATATGCTTCTGGACAACGTTATTTAGTCAAATATGAAGACTTGGTGGCATTTTGGCAGCAATTACGCAATCATGGATTTTCTACCCGGAGGATTGCACCAGGTATCAATAAGCAAATTTCTTATCTCATACCTATCTTTTCAGAACTTGATTATGTAAAGCCTGTTCATGTCACAGAAAATTACGAACAGCTAGCTAGATCTACCGTATCAATAGGTCTACAGGTCATGCCTTCTGCTTTCAGCCGTTCACATGAAATTAAACAATTGCCACTCCTTTCGTTCGACAATATTTAAAAGCTAGCCTCGTGAAAAAAGACGCCAATCAAATAAAAAGCTTTCTGAAAAATCTCTCAGAGCAAGAATGGATATATAGAAGTGAACGAAGATGGTGGCCCAGTTTTGTCTTTCATTACACAGATATACTTAACGCGGCAAAAATATTAAATAGTGGTGCAATTTTTAGCAGGCAAGAAGCGGAAAAAAGAGGCGTGCTTTCTGTTAGTAGTGGAAGCTCAGCTGTTCTTGCTGGAACTAATCCTCATGTACAATCTTGCGTCCGCTTTTATTTCCGCCCTCAAACTCCCACTCAATTTCATGTTGAGGGTATTCGATCTGACAGGGTTTTGTCGAAATCACGCTATCCAGATGCTCATTGCCCGGTTCCAGTCTTTTTCCTTATTTGATTCCGAATATATTTTAACTCTTGATGGATGTCAGTTTTCGGATGGTGGGCTTGGTTCTCCCAGAGCAAGATATTTATCGAATGCAAGCGACTTGAAAAATTTACCATGGAAGAAAATATATCATACGGGTCGTTTTGATCCTTCAAAGGAGGATATAACCTTTCGACGTAGTGCAGAAGTTTTGGTTCCTAACAGTTTAGAGCTTAATGCTTTAAGATATATCTATTGTCGGTCTCAGGCTGAAAAGGAAACTTTGTTGCAGCTACTTGAACCAAACAATAGAAGAAAATATCGTAATAAAGTTGCAGCTACCAGCAGAAGTACGCTTTTCTTTCGGAAACATACCTTCATTCAAACTGGTCGCTTATCAGCCCAATCTGCTACGTTTGATTTTTCGCCAGAAACCAGTTCGCCTGGACCATTTAATCTTAAAATTGAGGTTCAGACCGAAACTCAGAATGGAGCGTATGAAATAAATAATTTCATGGTAAAGCCAAATCAAAATTTCTCTATATCCTTTCGTCGCAAAATACCCAAATACACGATTCGTGTAAAGCTTGATAATTATTTGGCTTTTGCAAATTCGTTCGAAGAGGTGGATATTCCATTTTAGGCAACAGCAAAAATAGAAGGCAGTTTGTACTGCATTCCACAAACAATTACATGAATCAAAAAAGGGGCCGCGGCCCCTTTTTTGTTAGTTGAGGTATTGCCGGAGGTGTCCGGCGAAGTTGGGATGGCGCAGCTTGCGTAGCGCTTCCTTCTCAAGCTGCCGGATGCGCTCGCGGGAAAGGCCAAACATTTCGCCGACCTCTTTGAGGGTGCGAGATTCGCCATCTTGCAGGCCGTAGCGCAGGCGCAAAATGCGGGCTTCACGCGGGGTAAGCTGATCCAGAATCTCGCCTAGCTCTTCGGTGAGCATCTTTTGGGCGACGGTTTCGGCTGGCGGCGGTGCGTCTACATCTTCAATGAAGTCACCCAGTTCAGCGTCAGATTCGTCGCCAACGGGGCGTTCCAGGTGGACTGGCTGGCGGCTGGTTCGCAACATCCAGCGAACGCGCTCGGCGGGTAGCTCCATATGTTCGGCAATTTCTTCGGCAGTGGGCTGACGGCCGTATTCCTGTTCTAACTCCTGGGCAACCTGATACAGCTTGCTGATGCGGCCACCCAAGTGCGCCGGGATACGAATGGTACGGCCGTGGTTGGCCAAGGCACGGGTGACGGCCTGACGAATCCACCAGGTGGCATAAGTGCTAAAGCGATTCCCACGACGATAATCGTACTTTTCTACGGCTTTCATCAAGCCAACATTGCCTTCCTGAATCAAATCCAGAAACTGCAAGCCGCGTCCACGATACTTCTTGGCGATGCTTACAACCAGGCGAGTATTGGCGCGAATGAGATGAGCGCGAGCCATGTCGGCAATTTCTGTCAGATTTGCCAGCGCATCCTGCTCATCAAGGCTCAAAATTTCATCGTTGATGCGTACTTCTGCTTCTTTACCCGCTTCAATTTCCATGGCCAGGGTAACTTCTTCATCCGCAGAAAGCAGCCCTTGCTGCCCCATCTCACGGAAATATAAGCCCACGGAATCATCAATCGGTACATTGCTTAAATCAAACAGCGGTGCAGCATGAGGGGAGACTTCCGTAGTCTCTCCTTCTGACAAGGCTTTACCGTTGGCTAAAGCCTCGCTTAGCTCCTTAGACTCGGCATCCGTCATTTGAGCTTCAACTTCATCCTCGTTTTCATAAATAGGAATACCAGCTGCCTGAGCCTCTTCCAGGATTGTCTCTAGTATTGGCAAATTGTCTTCGACGTCAGGCAGGGCTTCCATGATTTGATCGTAGGTGATATAGCCTTGTTCGGACCCTTCATTTAGCAATACGCTAACAAAGTCCATTTCGTCGAATGGCGTGGTTAATTTGGTCATCTATTTTCCCTTTCTCCGAGATTGTATATTTAGGGGGTGCTGACTCTCACCCATGTAGCCAACTCGTCACAAATTTTCCCAAACGGCAATTTATAATCTCTTAAAAATGTGTTGTATAAGCATTGAGCTAGCTAGCCTCTTCCTTACCTAGAGGGGCAGTCTAGCATATTCAAATGGCAAAAGTCAAGGGGTGGAATGAACTGAAACCTGGGTCTTGAAAGTGACAATATCAAAAGCAACAATAGCTCTTTGGTACCATGTTGTTTGGCCTATTTTTTCATCTATATCAGCAGTTCATCCACGCCCGGAAGTGGTGTTTCTAGCACGGCCGTTGCCTTTGTTAAATCCAGTTCACAATTTAATGGCCAACGGCCGTCTGATGGAGCAATGGTAAGCGTGTCGCGGGGCTGAACTTGCCAATAATCCAGCATTTTTAGGCCAAACTGGGCGCGAGTAAGGGCTTGCCTGCCAGCCACGTTGAGAATGCCGCTGACCTGATTGTGTGCCAGTTTCAAAATCGCCAAACACAGGCTTTCAACCCACACTGGATTGCGAATCTGATTGCTAAACAGGGTCACAGGTTCCCCGTTGGTCAGGGCCGCTGCCATCCAGCGCGTGCCGTGGTCCATTTGCTCCAAACCGTAGATGAGTGAGGTACGTACGATGACGCTGTTGGGGTGCTGCTGCACAATGGCTTCGGCGTCGGATTTGGCACGGCCGTATGGCGTAATCGGATCAGGCGGCGCAGTTTCATTGTAGGGGGCGGCATCGCCACGGAAGATGGCGTCGGTTGATAGGTGTACCAGCCGCGCGCCAACTTCACGGGCGGCCCACATCACATTCCCGGTGCCCTCGCGGATGGCCATGGCCATCGCTGCTGTAGAGCCGACGAGGTAGATGATGATGTCCGGTTGGAGGGAGTGGATGAGTTTGCGAACGGCCGTTTCATCCCGAACATCCAATTGATAACGTTCGCCAGGAATCGCAGGGTTGTTTTGATAGTAGGAATAATGAACTGTGTGTCCGATCTGAACTGCCAACGGCACAAGATGCTGACCCAGGTAACTGCTTCCCCCTGTGATTAAAATGCGGCTCATTCGTTTTCTAAATCTAAAGCTTCGGTTTTGGCAATTGCTTCTTTGGCTGCGGCTTGGGCAGCGCGTTGTTTACTGCGACCAATACCTTCTCCCCACACGTCCTCATTTAATAATACCTGAACCGTAAATTCTTTAGCATGATCGGGGCCGCTTGCGCCCGAAACTTCGTAGCGGGGGGTGATGTTGAATTTGGCCTGAGCCCACACCTGGAACTCGCTTTTGGCATCTTTGTGCAGCGATTCTGCCATAATTTCTGTGAGGGCTGGACTAATGAGTCTCTCAACCAAAGGTTTAACCGCAGGCAAGCCTTGATCTAAATAAACTGCCCCGATGACCGCCTCGAATGAGGCGCAGAGCAAAGGTGTGCGCTCTCGACCCCCGTTTTCGGTCTCACCATAACCAAGCAAAAGAAAACGGCCGATTTCCAACTGACGCGCAAAGCTTGCCAACGTTTTTGCTCGCACCAGTGCCGCCCGCAAGCTGGTCAGCTCACCCTCATCCATCTCTGGGAAACGGTGGTAAAGGTAGGCTCCAACGATAAAGTCCAGCACCGCGTCCCCTAAAAATTCCAGACGCTCGTTGTCCTCCAGCACCTCTCCAGGATTTTCGTTCAGGTAGGAGCGGTGGGTAAGCGCGCGCATCAGCAGCGAGTAATCTTTGAACTGGATGTTGAGATTGTTTTCTAATTCACCAAAACGATTCATACAAGTTAGCAATCAAAGATTTCGCAGATTCAAAAGATTGGAAAATCTGGGAATCTGCGAAATCTTTGATTTTTTCTCTTATTATGCCACACAATTTGGGGCTATTGGAATTTTTTAATGACCAAGACCGCGTTATGGCCCCCAAAACCAAAAGCATGGTTGAGGCAAACGTCCACTTTAGCGGAGCGAGCGGTGTTGGGAATGTAATCCAGGTCGCAGTCGGGGTCTGGGGTTTCGTAATTGATGGTGGGCGGCATGATTTGATCATGGATGGCCAGGGTGCAAAAGACGGTTTCGATGGCGCCTGTAGCCCCCATGATGTGCCCGGTCATGGATTTGGTGGAGCTGATGCCAACGTTATAGGCGTGTTCACCGAGGGCGGATTTGATTGCAGCCGTTTCCGACGCATCATTCAAAGGGGTCGCCGTACCGTGTGCGCTGATGTAATCTACATCCTCCGGTTGCAGCCTCGCATCTTCCAATGCTTTGCGGATGGCACGGGCGGCTCCTGCGCCACCCTCAGCCGGAGCAGTGATGTGGTGTGCGTCGGTGGTTTGGCCGTAGCCAACTAGTTCGGCGTAAATGGTAGCCCCCCGCGCTTGGGCATGTTCCAGGCTCTCGATTATCAACATGCCAGACCCTTCGCCCACAACGAGCCCATCCCGATTTTTATCGAAAGGCTGAGGCGTGTTGTTGGTCTTGCTGGACGTCGCGCCAGCGCGCTCAAAACCAGCTACCGCTACAGAAGCCAGAATGGATTCGCTGCCGCCCGTGAGCATCACGTCCATTTCGCCGCGCTGCACGGTGCGGAAAGCGTGGCCAATGGCATCGCTGCCAGCGGCGCAGGCTGTGGTGATGGTGGTGGAGGGACCGTGAATACCGTAATCAATGGCAATCATGCCGGCCGCGCCGTTGGGCATAATCATGGTGATGGCAAAGGGACTGACGCGCTTGAGCCCTTTTTCTAGCACGGTATGCTCTTGCTCTACTAGCGTTTGAATGCCGCCCACGCCAGTTCCCATCGTAATGCCAATGCGTTCCCGGTTCTCGTCTGTGATTTCGAGGCCAGAGTGACTGATTGCTTCGCGCGCAGCGACGGTGGCTAGCTGCTGGAAGCGGTCGCGGCGGCGGGCATCGCGTCGCCCCAAATGTTCATTCGCATCGAAATCTTTGATTTCACAAATGGTGCCCATCTCGTGTTCGCCTTTGTTGAGCACCACAAAATCACCTGTACCAGACTTGCCCGCTTTGATAGCGGCCCAAGTGTCAGGTACGTTATGGCCTAGAGGGGTAACTAAGCCCATGCCGGTAATGACGACACGATGGTTTTTTAATCCGTTTTGCATTCTTCTTCTCCCAAGAGTTGATACCTTTCAGGGAAGTAATTGGGCAATTACTCAATTACCTCTTTCTTTTTTCATTATTGCCCACTGCCCGGATGCCCTTTTTCTTGCCAGCGGGCTTCGTATTTTGCCAGAGCCGCCGTGAGTGCTTGCTCGAGGTCTACGTTTACGGCCGTTGCCAACTGACACAAACTATAAAGCATATCGCCTAACTCGTCGGCTATGGCTGGGTTGTCAATCGGGTCGTGATGGCCGTAATCGGTTGCTTTGAGTAGCTCTTTGGCAACCTCGCCAAATTCACTGAGTAAATCTAATGCAGTAACACCGGGGGAGTGGGATAAGTTGTGTTTTTTAGCAAATTGGTGGACGCGTTCTTGCCAGTTTTCCATAATTAGAGATTGGAGATTAGAGAATAGTTTGATCTCCAGTCTCTAATTATCCGCTTCAGTGGGGCGATAATCGCCTTCTACCCAAACCGACTGGTCTTCGCCAACTTCTTTTTTCCAAATGGGGACGATCTCTTTGAGGCGGTCGATGCCGTAGCGGGCGGCGTCGAAGACGCCCTGGTCGCGATGGCCGCTAGCGCAGGCGACGAAGGTGGTGTTTTCGCCAATGTCCAAACGGCCGATTCGCTGCACAATGGCCACCCCCTTCACCAGCGGCCACTTCTCCCAAATTTCGCGGGCAATCTGCGCCATTTTTAGCTCGGCCATTTCGCTGTAGGCTTCATATTCTAGAAACTGCGTTTCTGGAGGCAGGCCGTCGCGCTGGGTATGGCCGCGCACAGAACCGGTGAAGCTGACAATTGCGCCAATTTCTGGGTTGGTAAGGTGGGCGTGGATAGAGGGAATATCTAGCTCATCGCTGGTGACGGCAAAGTAGGTGGGGTGAGGAAGGTTGTCCTGCCCGCTGCCGCCGCTGACGGGGGGGAACAGGGCGACTTCATCATTAGCAGATACGGCCGTATCCAACCCAGCAAACGATTTATTCACCGACACCACCGCAATAGGTAGGGAAGATTGCAAAGCCGGATGCGCTGCGCCGACTGCATCCAACAACGTTGCCACATTAGCTGGTTCTGCCACCGTGACGGTTATTTTATTGTTGCCCGCTTTATCTTTCAGCGTGGCGAATAGTTTGATTTGAATTTCCATTTTTTAGTTGAACGGAGATTTGAGTTTGATTTTAATCTCCAGTCTCCAATCTCCAATCTCCACTTTTACCACCAGATTTTTCCACGACGCGCACATCCCCAATGACCATGCCGCGATCGACGGCTTTGGCCATGTCATAAATGGTGAGGGCGGCAACGGAAACGGCCGTTAACGCTTCCATCTCCACCCCCGTTTTGCCCTTCAACCGGACAGATGCCTTGATGTCAACGCGGCTTGCGGCGGGGTTGGGCGTGCAGGTGACGGCTACGTGGCTGAGCATGAGCGGATGGCACATAGGGACGAGGTCGCTGGTGCGCTTGGCGGCCATGATGCCAGCTAGCTGCGCCACAGTTAGCACATCTCCCTTTTTCATGTTGCCTTCTATAATAAGAGACAATGTTTCCGGCTCCATTTTCACAGAGCCACGCGCCACGGCGACGCGCTCAGTGTCGTCCTTGTCGCCCACGTCTACCATGCGGGCGCGACCAGCTTCATCCAGATGGGTTAACTTTGACATTAAAAGCAATTATAGTGAGCTATCAGGTGGGAAGCCAATTGGGGCAGAAGACGGCCGTTCAGCTCCAAATTTATTTTTAGTTTTCGCCAATATAGTCAAACCAAAAAATCTGATCGGGAGAGCGAAGATAAGCTAACAAATGACCATCACAAGTCGTAATAAAGTTACCAGAAGCAGGACTTTTCGAGCTAAATTCCAAACTTCCAACATCTAACCCATCGTCCAACTGAAAAGCAATCAACTGACCATCAAAGTTGAGAACGTATCCAATATCTCCGTAGGCAGCAATGTTGGAATTGATCTGTTTGTCAGAACACCAATTTATTTGGCCATCTTCAAGTTTGAGACTGCATACTTGTTGGCGCATTCGTACAATGAGTGCGTCATCGAAAACATAAGGGTTTAGGCCTATGTCATATTCAGTTGTCCATAAGTAAGTTTGGGGCTCACCAGCGACCGTTGCATACAAATGGTATCCATTTCCACTATAAATATCGATCCCGGTTTGTCGTAGATGGAGATTTTCCGTAGGAATCGACTCGCTTGATAATAGAGTTCCATCATCGGTGTCGTAATAGTTTATTTGATCAGTTGAATGGTAGCTGAGACGTCCGTTCTTTACGCTCAAAAAAGGAATTCCTTGGCGGAAATCTAAGGCTTTCCCTGATGCCCATTGTTGGGTGCCAGATTCAATCTTATAAGCGGCAATATTAGGAATTGTCTCCGCTTTGTACACAAAGACCTGAGCATGATTTAGCGCGACAGCAACTGGGCTTTGCTCAGATTTATGCCAGAGCACATTGCCTTCTTTATTAAATAGTATTGTGCCTTCGAGTTCCTTACCTTCCTAAGACATCGTTCCGGCAATGACGCCTTGCTTCCCGTTACAGGCCATCGGTGTCCCAGAAGCCGCTAAAGTCGCCTTAGCAGACCAAATAAGTTCTACGGGCAAGGAATTACTCGTAACATTCCATGGTGAGGTGGGATTAACTCTTGGATCTTCTTGCAAACAACCGACAAACATTGTGCAAAAAAGCAGACATGTGAAGACGGCAAGTTTGTTCATCAAGAAATCCTGTTTGGTCATGGCACAGCAACCGCTCGATAATAATTTTTACGGTTAGCTTCCTGCAACGACCATATTCTACCAAAATCTCTATTGCAACCACATAGTCGATTTGCCGCTATGTTTGCTGAGGCGTAAACGCCCCCCGCTACAAATGAAAGGCCCATAGGGTCTGATTCTCAAACTCAAGCAAGCAGCCCGCAAGGGATTCCACAACTAGCCGGATGGCTTTAGCCTCCGGCGATATGGCAATAGGCGATTACCTCACCCAAAACCGCTACCTCCTTCGACAACACCCCAGAATGATGTAGGTTATCCAGCATGTTAAACTTGTTTGATGCCTACGAAACGGCTAACTGTTTTGAGAGAGAAAGGTATAGGGGGCAAAAACTGCAATTTGGCGAAGGGGATGCAAGACGACTGAATCTTGTTCGTCTGTGATAAATTTTTGGATAAAGGTAGAGAGGGGCGGCACGGCATTGGCGCAGGCATGCGCTGCCGTGTCACTCAATTGGACGTCTGACTTTATTATTTCCGCTTTGGCTTTGAGGCGATGCTCAATTCATAACTTTCATCGAGCCACTTTTCCCATAAGGGCTGCGGCATGGGGTTTTCGGCAGAAAAGCGTGCAGTGACCCAGCCGTTGGAGCCAACCTGGAAATCTTTCGGCGCAGTTTCTGCCAGTTCAGCCGCTTCCGGCAACGATTCTTGCAGCTTAAACATCGCTTTGAAGCGTCCACCCTGTTCTCCAACGTAGAGAAAGCCCCGTTTGTTTGCCTTAAATGAGCTTTGGGTGCAGGCCGTTCCTTCATCAACATGTGGGTATAGGCTGGCTTTCAGGCGCATGGCCTCAGTTGGGTCTTGATTATCTGTGCTCATTTTGCCTCCATCTTATTTACTCATGTTACGCAGCGTAGATTTCAAAAGTCTTTATTTTCTCTGGTGTTGAACGAATCGCCGAGAAGACTTTTGAAATCTTTTAATTTATTCTTCAGTTCGCGCAATCATCCATTGAATGTTGAATTTATCGGTGACCATGCCAAAGTTGTTGTCAAGAGGAAAGAGAACCTGACCGTCTTCGGATAGTTTTTCAAATGCCCTCTGCCGTTCATCCGCATCGGGCGATCCAATAAACAGGGCAAAGTTGCTCCCAACCGTGACTTCGTTGCCCGGCATATCATCAGATGCCTTGAAGTGAACGGAGCCTGCTTTAAACTCTGAATCAAAAATGCGCTCTTCCATCCCTGGCGGGACATCGAACGGAGCCTCAGCGACGGTACGCAAAGACGTGATCTTGCCGTCTAAACATGATTCGTAAAACTGCAAAGCTTCGTGGCAGTTGCCAGAAAACATCAGGTATGGGATTGCTAAATTCATTACTTTTCTCCTTTGAAAATAAAAAGCGGAACACGGAGTTACACAGAGAAAACCCAGAGAGCCACGGAGATAAGAGAGAAAAATCTGTTCAATCTGCTAAATCTGTTGATTTTCATGAGTGTGCCACCTTCGTGAAATCTCTTCAGCCATTGCCTGAGTACGTTGTTCAATGCGCCAACGGCCGTTCACGAGGATTGTCACCAGTCTCCAGCAAATAGGCCAGCCCTTCAAAGGCTGAAGCCCAACCGCTCATGACAAATTGGCTGTAGGCGTCGAGTAGATTGCGTTGGGTCAAACGGACAGTCGTTTTGCCACCTTCCTCAGTGAAAACGACCCGCACAAACATCTTCTCATCGTGGAATTGGTCAGTTAGTTCATAGGCTAGCAAGGTTGGCGGTTCATACTCTATAATGAGTCCGCGATGTGGGTATTCACCTGCCTCTGGTAAGGTCATCAGGTGGTGGTATTTCCCGCCAACTTCCGGCTCAACGTGCGACTTTACTTCCGTTGCGAAGCCGCAGCCCCACCAAAGTTCAACCTTGCTGGTTTTGATCCAGGCATCAAAAACGGCCGTTCGCGGCGCATCAAATTGGCGTGTCACAACCAAGGTTCCATTTTCATACGAAATATCGACACTCATTTAAGTTCCCCTGTTTGCTTGAGATACGCTTCAATGTCGTCGAACTGTTCCCGCCAGAATTGAGCATAGTAATCAATCCAGTCACGCGCCTGTTCGGCCGCCTCTGGCGCGGCTTGAATAATATATTCGCGCCCCCGTTTGGCGCGCCGAATTAGCCCCGCATTTTCCAGAATGCGAATATGCTTGGAAATAGCAGGTTGCGACATCTGGTAAGGTGCGGCCAGAGTGGTGATGTTGGTCTCCCCCTGAGAAAGCTGCATCAAGATGCCTCGTCGCGTCGCGTCTGAAAGTGCACCAAAGATCTGGTCAAGCTGCGGATTATTCATAACCATATGGTTATATATTAGCTGAGCATTGGAATACTGTCAAGCTAGAGAAGGGTAAGCACTCAGGAAAAATGTTATAGTCAGGGTCAGATTTTACACAGGATAGAGGGAAGTAAAGATGATGAAAGTCAAAAATCTGTTCAGCACGGGATTTTGGGGGTGCCTTCTGCTTTTGCTGGTTGCCTGTAACGATCCTGCTTCGTTGCCAACAGACCAGATGGGACCGATGTTGACACCGCCAACGAATACGGCCGTCGTCCAACCGAATAACGTTCCGACGTTGGTCATCTATGATTGCCTAAAGATGGATGAAGGGGAATTTTGGCTATTAGACGCGGAGAGTGAAGCGTGGAGCAAGTGGTATCCAGATACGGCTACGACTTCGAGAAGCACAGTCAGCGGGGCAAATGCAAACTTATTGCACTATACGCAAAAAGAGGATTGTCTCGACTTGTCTACGTCAACGGATGCGCTAGTTCTGTTTCTGGATGGGCAAACGGCCGTTCTCCCCCAGGCCGGTTATTCACAAGAGCCAAATCATGAACGGAACTTATCGCCGATTATTTCGCCAGACGGCCGTTGGCGCATCAGAGCTTCATCAGAACAAACCCGCATCTACAATTTGGCAACAAATGTCGAACATAACATTGTTGACAGAGGTGGCTGGATTGTGGATTGGTCGCCAAACGGAGACCGGTTTTTAATGAGCGATGACAACGGCTCCTACATCGCCAAGCTAAATGGAGAAACTGAATCACTGCCAGAATCGGCAGAAAAAGAAACCTTTCAGGTTGGGCAATGGCTAACTGAAGATGAGATGATATTGGTAAAAAACGAGAGCTTGTTTCGTCTCGATCTGAACAGCGGCAAACTAGAGACAATGGAAGGATTTGGGCGGATACTGTGGATTCGTTATTCGCCGGATCAGGCGTATATTGCTACAGTTGAAAAAGTGGATTGCGTTCGCAAAACGGACAACAGTTCCTGGATTATTGGAACTGAGCGATGCGCGGACGAGATTTTTCTCTACGATGGCGATGGTCAAAACCGACGTCGGATCAGTGCTGTTGATTTTTCCAGCCACATGCGCCCAATATGGCTTCCATCTGCCCCTTGATTTTGGTGCGTTCTACCACAAGACGGTGGTAGAGATACCCTTCGACAACTCCTCACGAGTAAGGTAAGCTATCCAGCATGTTGATGCTGTTTGATACTTACGAGCGAAAAGTACGGCCGTTCACCCCCCTCAATCCACCCCAAGTAAAATTGTACGCCTGCGGCCTCACCGTTTACGACTACGCCCACATCGGCAATCTGCGTAGCTACATCTTTGAAGATATTTTGCGCCGCGTCCTGGAATTTAACGGGCATGACGTTTTGCACGTCCAGAACATCACCGACGTTGGGCATCTGACCGACGATGCGGATGCGGGTGAAGATAAGATGGAAGTGGGTACGCGCCGCTCTGGCAAAAGCGCCTGGGAAATTGCCGAAATTTATACCGAAGCATTCAAGCAGGATTTAGCCCAGCTACACATCCTTGAGCCGCACATCCGGTGCAAAGCCACCGACCACATTGCCGAGCAAATCACCATGATTCAGTGCATTGAGGCCAACGGCTACACCTACCGCACCAGCGATGGCATCTACTTCGATACGGCCAGGCTGGACGATTACGGCTACCTCGCTCGGCTGAAAATTGAGGGTTTGCAGGCAGGTAGTCGGGTGGCAATGAGCGAAAAGCGCAACCCTACCGACTTTGCCCTGTGGAAGTTTAGCCCACCAGAGGCACAGCGGCAGATGGAGTGGGACAGTCCGTGGGGCGTTGGCTTCCCCGGCTGGCACATCGAATGCTCGGCGATGGCGGCACATTACCTGGGCAACTACTTCGACATTCACTGTGGCGGCGAGGACCACATTATGGTGCATCATCCCAACGAGATTGCCCAGATGCAGGCATGCCACGGCACCCGGCTGGCAAACTTCTGGCTGCATGGCTATTTTTTGCAGCTAGACGGCATGAAGATGTCCAAATCGTCTGGCGACTTTTTGCGGCTGCAAACGTTCCTGGATCGTGGCTATGATCCGCTGGTCTTTCGTTATTTTTGCTTGGGCGGGCATTATCGTTCCAAAATAACGTTTAACTGGCAGGCGATGGATGGAGCGGCGACGGCGCTGCACCGTTTGCGAACGGCAGTTTCCCAATGGCCCGATCCCATCCAACTAGATGCAACCTTCCTCGCCGATTTTACCGCGCAGGTCAACGATGACCTGAACATGCCGCGTGCCCTGGCCGTCGTTTGGAATTTGGTCAAAAGCGACCTGCCCGGCGGCGTGAAAAAAGCGACGATTGTAGAGTTTGACCGCGTGCTTGGCCTGGGTTTGGCCGATTGGCAGCCAGAAGCTGAACAAGCCATCCCTGAAGCGATTCAAGCCTTGACCGAGCAGCGGCAAGCCGCCCGCACCGCCAAAAATTGGGCATAGGCCGATGCCCTGCGCGACCAAATCATTGCCGCAGGCTACGACATCACCGACACACCCAACGGCCCCGAACTCAAACGCAGAGCCGCCAATGCGTGATTGGTACAAAACCATTTACCTCTCGCCCCATCTGGATGATGCGGTGCTTTCATGTGGTGGGCGGATTTTTCTGGAAACGGCCGCTTCCCACCCAACCCTCATCGTTACTCTCATGGCTGGCGAACCCGCGCCAAATTTGCAGCTCTCGGCCTTCGTCCAGGCACTCCACCAACGCTGGGAACTCCCTCAAGCCGCCGTCCGCGCCCGCCGCGCCGAAGATGCCGCTGCCTGCCAAATTCTTGGTGCAGATTTTTTACATTGGGACGTGCCAGACTGCGTCTACCGTACCGATCCGGCCACGGGCGAACCATGCTACCCCACTTGGGAAAGCATCATCACCACCCAGCACCCCGCCGATGATGCGGTGGTTGCCCAACTCACCCAGCAGCTCACCCAACTGCCCCCTGCCGATGAAGTTGTGGTGCCGCTCACGGCGGGCAATCATGTGGATCACAGGCTGGTGCGGCAGGCGGCAGAACGTGCTTTTGGCACGGATCGCCTTCTTTATTATGAAGATTATCCGTATGCAGCAGAGCGTGGGGCGGTAACGGCCGTCCTCCACCCGACCATGCAATCAACCCAAACAGTGCTGCCGGAAACGGCCGTTGCCGCCAAAATCAAAGCCATCTGGGCCTACGCCTCGCAGCGCAGCAGCTTTTTTGCCAGCCGCCAGGATGCCGAGGCCAAAATTCGTACGTATGCGGCACAAGTGGGTGGGGAGCGGTATTGGCGACGGGTTAGAGCGTAGCGGCCATTTGAGGATACGGCCGTTTGTCGTTAAGATTCCGTTGGTTTTAGCGACAGAATCCTCCCATTAGTACCGACTGGCTTGATTATTTACGGGGGGGCAACTTATAATAAACCCTCACACAAGGAGATAGACGACAACCAATCATGGGGCGACTAACGACCAGACAACTTGCCAGCAAAAGAGGCCGTCAAAAAAAAGCGCAGCGCAGTGGCTTACAGCCGGGTGATATGCTGCAAGAACGGTACCGCATCGTGGGGCCATTGGGCGCAGGCGGTTTTAGCTCTGTGTACCAGGCGCGGGATATGCGCTTCCCCAACGTTACCAAGCTGTGTGCTGTTAAAGAAATGGTCATTTCTACCCCAGATCCGCAAATGCGGGCGCTCACCATCAAATCGTTTGAGCGCGAAGCCAGCATGTTGGCTATGCTCGATCATCCCGCTATCCCCGATGTGTCTGACTACTTCACGGAAGGGGACCGCTCTTATCTGATTATTGAATTGATCCGGGGCAAAGATTTAGACGAATGGTTAGAGGAGCAAACTGACCATCTGGATCAGGAGACAGCTATCTCCTGGGCGATGCAGCTATGCGACGCCCTTTACCATTTGCACAGCCAAAAACCGCAGCCCATCGTTTTCCGCGATGTAAAACCGTCTAACATCATGCTGGATCATCGTGAGCGGATTCGCCTGATTGATTTTGGCATCGCCAAAGTGTTTGAGATGGGTGACAAAGGCACGATGATCGGGACGGAGGGATATTCGCCCCCAGAGCAGTACCGGGGGCAGGCGGAGCCAGCCGGGGATATTTATGCGCTGGGGGCCACGCTGCACCATTTGCTCACACGGCAAGACCCACGTCTGGAACCCCCCTTTACCTTTGCCGAACGGCCGATTTCCAAAGTGAACCCCGGTGTGACGCCCGCGTTTGAAGCAATCATCAATCGCTGCCTGGCCTATGATCCCAAAGAGCGCTTTGCCGATGCGAAGGCGTTGAAAGATGCGTTGGAGGTGCTGGCGGTGCGCCCGGCAACGGCCGTATTCGACAGCAATCCCAACTTGCCAATTCCTCAAACTGGCAGCCCTGCTGCTGTGACCCAGACTGGCACCCCTGCTGCCACTACCACGCCAGCGGTTAGCCAAGTGCAGCCCATTTGGCAATTTAAGTGTGAAGATGAGATTCGGGGCAAAGCGGCCGTTGCTGGCAATATGGTACTCGTGGGCGCCTACGACAACAATCTGTACGCTCTGAACAACGAAAATGGTGAATTCATCTGGAAATTCCCTGCTTCAGACAGCGTGGGCGGTAGCACACCATTTATTTATGAAGATAATGTTTTCATTGGCTCTGCCGACAAGCATTTGTACTGCATTCAGCGGCGCACTGGCCGCCAAAATTGGCGCTATGCCACCAACGGTTCTGTTTACGCCTCCCCCGTCGTTCGCTACGATCATGTTTTTTTTGGATCAGATGATGGCCACTTTTATGCACTTGAGGTTCATCAGGGGCGGCCTAAGTGGAAAGCCAATGCGTACGCATCTGTTCGCTCCACTGCTTTTGTAGATGAGGAGCGCATCTTCTTTGGTACCGAAGGCGGCTACATTTTTTGTGTTGAAATTGCCAGCGGCAAGACTAAATGGCAGGCGCAGGCCAAACGGAACGTTACCTCGTCTCCCACTGTGGCAGATGAAATCGTATTTGTAGGTTCTATGGATGGCACTGTGTACGCGCTAGATGCGAATACAGGCTGGATCATTTGGCGATTCCGTTCGCGCCGCCCCATAATTTCATCCCCAGCCGTACACGACGACTCCGTTTATATTGGATCCTCTGATGGTAGCTTATATACGCTCGACATGGATACTGGGCGTCAAAAGTGGACGTTTGAAATAGAAGGCCAAATAGCGTCTTCGCCCGTTGTTTGGAATGATGCCGTCTATTTTGGCGGTACAGACGGCTGCGTTTATTGCCTCAACACCAAGCGGGGCGATATGAATTGGAAATTTGATACGGGGGCACCTGTTATTTCATCACCGACAATTGCTGATGGTGTGGTTTACATCGGCTCCACCAACCATTATATTTATGCATTGCCAGCATAGCTGGCACAATGCACCACGATTGGACTTTATTATGAACGAAACACCACCTTTCATTCAGCCTGAGGAAGAGGCAAGCAAAACAGAAGCCGAGGAAGTGGAAGAAGTTGCAGAGACGTCTCAATTGGAGGAGACGGCCGTTATGCAAGACCCTAATGAAACGGCCGTTATAGACACAGGGCTGCCTCCGAGCAATGCAAACACCAATGACCCCACCTTGCGTGCTGGTGTTCGCTGTGATGTGGGCGCGCGTGAACGAAATGAAGATTCTTGCTTAGTGTTTAGTTCAGAAGCTGGTGGGCATTTTTCTATGCTGCCTTTGGGTCTTTACATTGTGGCAGATGGCATGGGGGGGCACACCAACGGCCATGTAGCCAGCCGCATTGCCTCGCGGGTGGCCGCCCACTACATTTTGACCAAAATTTATATGCCCCTGCTGCAAACGGTGGGGACCCCCAACCAAGTGCCTATTCAGGAAGTGTTGCTGGATGCGGTTCAGGTGGCCAATACGGCCGTCTTTGAAGATGATCCAGAAGTAGATAGCGGTACCACGCTGACGATTGCGCTGGTATTGGGTCGCCGCCTGCATGTGGCTCACGTAGGCGACAGCCGCCTCTATCTGCTGGCCGATGGCAAGTTGGAGCAAATTTCCAGTGACCACTCCCTGGTGCAGCGTTTGCAAGATGTGGGCACGCTTACTGCTGAAGAAGCAACCATGTACCGCTACCGCAACGTGCTGCTGCGGGCAGTGGGCCAGGGAGAAGAAGTTGAAGTAGACACCTACATGCGCTTGCTGCCCCACACGGGTAAATTGCTGCTATGTAGCGATGGCCTATGCGGGTTTATTGATGACGAAAACATTCAGGAAATATTGGAAAAAGATATTTCGCTGCCACAAATGGTAGACGAGCTGTATGAAACTGCGTTAGCAGCCCATAGCAATGACAATGTTACGGCCATTGTGGTAGACTTCTCGCTATAATTGGCAAACAAATTTAGGGAGGGTAATTGTCCAATTGGCAGTTTGTAGGACAGATTTTCGCCAGCATAACAACCGGAAGACGTTCATTCAATTAATGAACCACCTTTACCCTCACTGTTTTCCCAAAATAGATTGTGTAAGTGCAGGTCGGTGTAAGTCAGTAGCATCCAAGGCAGTACGGCCGTAAGTTTATGGATAAAGAGTTTGAGTACTACGCAATTTTAGGAGTGGCACCCCAGGCTACGCTTGAAGAAATTCAGTCAGCCTTTGCTTCACTGCGCGTCAAAATTCCCAAAGAAAAAAGAGACAAAGCCAAAAATCCTGCGTATGCACGGCTGGCCAACGCCTACGAAGTTCTTAGCGATCCGGCTCGCCGCGCCACCTACGATTCGCTACTGGCAGAAACCAAGTCGCTGGATGTTGTGAATTTGCAGGTTACAGCCAGCCGAGATCGCATCAAGGTATCTGATACAGAACAGGTAGTGTACCTGCTGCTAGACATTTCACCCCCAGCCCAGGATACCAAGCAACTCCCCTTAAATTTGAGCCTGGTGCTAGACAAAAGCACATCTATGCAGGGTAGCCGGTTGAGCCATGTGAAAACGGCCGTGGAACTCATTGTGAATAAGCTAGCACCAACAGACACGCTTTCCATTGTCAGTTTTAGCGACCGCGCAGACGTTGATGTGCCGGCAGGTAAGGTGGAAAACCCAACGGCCGTTGTTGGCCAACTACGCGGCGTACAGGCCTCTGGCGGTACCGAAATTTACCAGGGGCTGCAGGCTGCAGTAAAAGAGCTACGCAAGGTTGATCTGGCCAAGCACACCAATTACCTCATTCTGTTAACCGACGGGCATACTTACGGGGATGTTGAGCAATGTCTAGAGCTTGCTCGTCGAGCAGCCAGAGAAAACATCGGCATCAGTGCCTTCGGCCTGGGTACAGAATGGAACGATCAATTTTTGGATACCCTCGTTTCCCCCTCTGGCGGACAATCCAACTTTGTGGAGCAACCAGGCGACATTGTGCAACATCTGCAAAAGCGCATTCAAGGGCTAGGCACCGTTTATGCCAAAAACCTACAGCTCAAGGCAACCCTGCATCGCCAGGCAACTATTCAGTACGGGTTTAAGCTAGAACCATTTGCTCAGCCCCTTGCTTTAGATGATGAGTTTCTGAAACTGGGCAATTTGGAAGGTCGCTCCCCGCTAGCTGCGCTATTGGAATTGAAAATAGCACCTAGCCCGACAGAGACGCGCCTCAAGCTGAACATCGAGGTCATAGCCCATATTCCAGGGCCACAAAAGCGTGAGCAGGCGTTTAAGCAAGCACACCCCCTCATGGTTCTGTCTGACGTAGCCCAAGAAATGCCGCCAGAAAATATTGTGGAAGCGGTACGCGTGATGAACATGTACCGCATGAATGAAAAAGTGTGGCAAGAAGTAGAAGCAGGCCGTCTAGATGTGGCCACCACGCGGATGCACCACCTAAGTACGCGCCTGTTAGAAGCTGGCGAAACGGAGCTAGCACATCAAGCACAACAAGAGATGGATCAGATTTCCAGAGCCGGTACCATGTCTTTAGCAGGGCGCAAAAAGCTGAAGTACGGTACGCGAGCCTTAATCGGTAAAGCAAAGAAGAAGCATGATTAAATGTACAGAGTGCGGTTCCTCGCAAGAAGAGGGATTGCTGTTTTGTAGTGAATGTGGTGGGTTTCTTTTAGTGGAGACAGGGAAAATAACGGCCGTCTTGCCATTTTCCGAATTTGCTAACAGACCCCCCCCACCGCCGTTGGCCAAAGACACACTAGCCCCTGCGGCCGTTGCCCCCAAAATCGCCCTCGTCGTACCCAGCAGCCGCCGTCGCTTCAAATTAACGGTGCAGGATGAAGTTCAAATTGGCCGCGCCTCTTCTGAACTGGTGCCAGAAGTTGATCTGTCTGATGATGATGGTGCAGAAAAAGGCGTCTCGCGCCTTCACGCCAAAATTCATGCCGTGCAAGAAGGCTTAGTGCTAATAGATCTAAACAGCACCAACGGCACGCTGCTAAACAACTACCGCTTGCCGCCCCATGAGCCATACCCGCTGCAAAGCGGCGACGAAATTCGTTTTGGCGACTTGTTGGTTCACATATTTTTGTCGGATTCTGGCTCTGGCACCAATTGACTGTCTCAATTGAAAACGGCATCGTGAGAAATTGTGAGTTTGTATAAAATAGAAATCTAAAGAGGTCAATTGTATGATTACGGTAATTGTTCATATCAGAAACGAAGATGCTTTTGAATGCGAAATTGACGAATTGCCCAGTCCTAGCAGCCAGTTTGTTCAAGTACACAATCCGCGCCTGCGCGATGGCAAAGATTTGCATTACCTGGATGAAGAAGTAACCAGCATGCTAGTGCCCTGGCATCGCATCAACTTTATTCAAATCTTGCCATCTGGTGACCAGGAAGAAGTTGTTAGTTTCGTTCGGTAAACAATATTTAGAGATACGATTTTTCCAAAAAATCGTATCTCTATGTCTCGCAAAAAAATTATGGTTGAACAAATCCCAGATTCGCTAGAGCCAACAGCCCCTCGCCTCATCCTGGTTGTGGATGATGAATCCCGGATGCGGCGCTTTATTCGCATGAATATGGAGTTGGAAGGGTACCAAATTATCGAAGCCGAAAATGGCTTGGTTGCCCTGGAACAAATCCGGCAGCACACGCCAGATTTGGTCATTATGGATGTGATGATGCCAGAGATGGATGGCTTCGAAACGCTAAAATTATTGCGCGAAATTTCGACAGTGCCGGTTATCTTACTTACGGTGAAAAGTGAGGAGGATGACAAAATTCAGGGGTTAAGCCTGGGTGCAGATGATTACGTGACGAAGCCATTTAGCCCCAGAGAGCTGATGATAAGGGTAACGGCCGTTCTCCGACGAGCAGAGTGGCCAGCCCCACCACCTAGAACCATCCTCCGCATAGATGATAGGCTCTCTGTTGATTTCAATCGGCACCAAGTCCTGGTCAATGATGAACGGATTGACCTGCGCCCCACAGAGTACCGTCTGCTCAACCACCTCATTCAAAATGCAGGCTGGGTGGTGCCCCACGAAACCCTGCTCGCCAAAGTATGGGGATACGAATACCGGGATGAAACGCACTATCTGCGCCTATACATCAATTACCTACGCAAAAAAATAGAAGACGACCCGGCCAACCCCTATTACATTCTCACCGAGCGTGGCGTTGGTTACCGCTTTGTAGACTACAAGAAAATCTAAAAGCACTAATTTGGTAGACAACGATTGCTAACAACACAAAAATTCAGAAAAGAGATAAACAAGAAATCGTATCTCTTTACGTAAGTCGAAATAGACGCAAGGGTTTACTTTTCCCGCGTTTTTAATATCATTATCCGTTATGACACACACAATTGCGTCTGACGGCAAGCAATTCTTTGAGCAAATTAACAAGTACCTTAGTGCTGAAGATCGCATTTGCGTACAGGAAGCATTTGCCCTCGCTCGCCGGGAACACGGAGAACAACGCCGTAAGTCTGGCGAGCTTTTTTTTACCCACCCATTAACCGTTGCATACTACATTTCAGAATATTACCTGGATGCCCAAGCGCTCATGGCAGCGTTACTGCATGATGTAGCCGAAGACACACGGGTTACAGTTGAAGAAATTGAAGCCCAGTTTGGTCAAGACGTGGCACGACTGGTTGATGGTGTGACCAAATTAAAAGACGTCACCAAAGGCATTGCCAAACGGAAAGAGCTTTCTAAGCAGGAGATTGAAGATTTAACCCTGCTCAAGCTGTTGGCAGCCATGACTACCGATGTTCGCACCGTCATCATCAAGCTTTTCGATAGGTTGCATAACATGCGAACTATTAAAGCCACACCCCACGGCCGTCAGGTTTACAAGGCCAAAGAGACGCTCTCGGTTTATGCACCATTGGCCAACCGGTTGGGCATCTGGTGGCTAAAAAACGAACTGGAATCCCTCTCGCTGGAGGTGTTGGAGCCCGAAGCACACGCCATTATAAAAAATCGCCTGGCGCAGATTCATAAAGAGCAGCAGGAAGATTACCAAATTGTTAGAGAGCAGATTTTTGAGTGTCTGCTGCAAGCCAATTTGGATGTGCGGCGCGTCTTTTTGGCACCAGAAAATATTTACAGTGTGTACCAGGATTTATGCAAAAATGGCACCCCCTTTTATGATGTAGACAAGACAATGCGGCTGGTGGTGCTGCTAGATGATTGGCAATCTTGTTACCAGGCACTGGGCCATTTGCACCAACTGTGGCAGCCTGTACCTGGCAAATTTGATGATTACGTAGCTGTTGCCCGCGATAATTTGTATCGTTCACTGCATTCGACAGTCGTGCATACCAATGGGCAGCATTTAAAGTTGCGGCTACGCACAGACGCAATGGACAAGGTCTCTGAAATTGGCGTATTGGCGCGCTGGGTGTATGCCGATACGCCCATGTGGACAAGTGGCGTAGCAGGGCGCATGGAAGCGTTCTTTGAAAACATCAACGAAAATATCAATATGGAGCCTCAAGACCCCACGGCCGGTGTACGCGGTGTGGTGGAAGATGTGTTTCGGCAGCAGATTCGCGTGTTTACGCCACGGGGGGATGCTGTGGAATTGGTTGAAGGGGCGACAGCGTTGGATTTTGCCTACGCTATTCACACAGGGTTAGGGGATCAATGTTATTCGGCATTTGTGAATGATATGCACTACTCGTTGAATCGGCCGTTGCTTGATGGTATGAAGGTGCATATCATGAAAAAGGAGCGGGCGCAGCCGCAGCGCGATTGGCTGGATGAAGATTTAGGCTACCTTATGACCAATTATGCCCGTAGCCATGCGCGTCGTTGGTTTAGGCGCTTGCCGCAAAAAGAGGCGGTTTACCAGGGGCTTAAGTTGCTGCAAGATGAGCTGAGTATGCTGGGATTGTACAGTTACCCGCATGATCGTGTGGCGCATGCTTTTAATTACGATAACACGCATGATTTGTATCATGAACTGGGGCGGGCGGAGATTTTGCCAACGGCCGTTACCACCACGCTGGTCGAGGAAATGTGGTCACAAGGGCCCGCCCGCCACACCGGTAAAATTGTCTACTCAGAAGCAGGTGACCAGTTTGTGGTAACTCAGGCAGAAGGGCGCAAAATTCGCCTTTGCGGCACTTGCCACCCGCGCCCGCCTGACTCGATCATTGGTTTTTTGCGCCGGGATGGAGGTGTGACCGTTCATCATGAACGTTGCCATACTTTGAATCCCAGTCGGCTAGCCGGGCGCAAGCTGATTTTAGCCTGGGGGGAAGCGACCCCACGCGAAGTGCGCCAAATTAAGCTGCAAGTCAAAGTGTATGATCGCCCAGGTTTACTGTTTGAAATAACCCAGCTCATGAATGATGAAGGGATCAATATCTCCTACATTCATACCCCAGAGCCGGGTGCGCCAAATGAAGTGCATATTCATCTGGAAATTGAGGTGCTGCGGCCGCGCCAGCTTGTTCGCATTTTGCATCAGATTCGGGCACTGGCCAATGTCTTTTTTGTAGAGATTGTGGATTCATTTACGGTGCCAGAGCCGTTGCTGCCAGCCGACTCCTTCTACCGCCCCGAATAATCCCTGAGCGACAGGTTTTACAGGTGTTATACCCGCGAACGCGGGTATCCAAATTCATTGCGCGGATGGATTCCCGCGCAGGCGGTAATGACATACGCTATGTGCTTACAGATTTTCGATTTCGATTGACTTGACGGGATCGGCTAGCTCAAAGCCAAATATTTTGCCGTAAAAATAGAGCTCACCATCTAGCGTGCGCTTGATGTTTTCCGCACTGCGGAAGCCGTGCTGCTCGCCGGGGAAAGCGACGTAGGCAACCGGGATGCCCTTTGCTTTGACTGCCTCGAACATCATTTCTGCCTGGTTGGGCGGCACAACTTTGTCTTCTAGCCCCTGGAACAGAATGAGCGGGCAGTTGATTTGGTCGGTGTAATGGATAGGAGAACGTTCTGTGTAGAGCTGTTTGGCTTCGGGATATGGCCCAATCATGCTGTCTATGTAGCGGGATTCAAATTTGTGTGTTTCTTTGGCTAAGGCTTCTACATCGCTGACGCCAAAGAAGCTGGCTCCAGCACTGAAGGTATTGTGAAAGGTGAGGGCACACAGTGTCGTGTAGCCACCGGCACTACCGCCACGAATGGCCAAGCGGTTGCCGTCTACTAACCCTTGCCGCACGAGATATTTGGCACTGTTAATGCAATCCTGCACGTCCACAATGCCCCACTGACCATTGAGCCGCTGCCGGTAGGAACGGCCGTATCCCGTGCTGCCCCCATAATTTACATCCAAAACGGCAAAGCCCCGGCTGGTCCAATATTGTGTGCCTAAATTGAGCGTGGTCTGCGTGGCGCTGGTTGGCCCGCCGTGGCTAATCACCAGTAGCGGAGGGGCTTCGCCTTGCGGAGCAGCGAAATCCCGGTTTTGCGGTGGGTAGTAGATGGCGTGTGCCGTTAGCCCATTTTCGGTGGGAAACTCCACTGATTCCGGGACAGAAAGGTAGGCGGTGTCCACCGTTAAATCTGTAGATTGGCGCAGAATTTGGGCATCGTTGGTTTGCAAATTGAGCCGGACGATGGCGTTGGGGCGCGTGGCTGAACCGCCAATGAAATGAGCAAAACCATTGCCCACACGCAGTTGGGAAATGGAGCTGTACGGGGTATCAATTGGGGTCAGCGTCCCCAATTTAGTGTTGAGCCGCGCCAAATGCCAGATGCCATTTTGGGTGTAGGTGCAAATAACGGTGTCGTCGCGTTCAAAACCGTAGGTAGATATGCCAAACGCCCACTGCGGACGGCCGAATTCAGCCTCCATTGGGTACACAGGCTGCGCTGCGCCATCGCGCCAGCGGTATAAATTCCACCAGTTGGTGCGGTCAGAGACGAAGTAGAGTTCGCCGTTGGGCGACCATTCTGGCTGGAAGACAGATTCGTTGCTGCCGCCAGCGATTTTGGTCATGTTATTGAGGGTTGTGCCAGTTTCGTCTAAATCGGCCAGCCACAGTTCGGTGCCGTCCCAGGGCATATTGGGGTGGTTCCAACTGAGCCAGGCAAGCTGACGGCCGTTCGGACTCAAACGGGGCGAGGCATAAAAGTTGTTGCCAGCGGCCAGCACCGCGCCAGCTTCATTGTGGCCATCCAGGTTCAGGCTGACGAGGCTGTTGGTTGGCTCTTCGCCCGGTTCGCTATGGTCTTCTCGAATGCAAAAAAGGCGACCTCGTTTGGCATCTACCGTGCCATCTGCAAATCTGAGAGATTTGCTTGGGGTGAGTGGGTCGGGCTCGCTGTAAGGGTATTGCACGTAGAGCCGCTGGTCTACAAAGTTGGTGAAGTAAATCACGTCGTCGTGGACGGCGTAGCTGCCCCCGCCGTACTCATGGACGCGGGTTCGCACGTTGAATCCGGCGGCAGACAGTTCTTCATAACCACCGTCGGGTGTCCATTTTACCAGGGCGTTACGGCCGTTTTCAGACGGCCGTCCTTCTGTCCAGTAAACAGCATCGCCATCTACCACCAATTGACCCAAACCAATCGAGCCAACCACGATGAGATCAGAGGTTATGGGGGATTTCCAGGAGCCGTAAGGGACGGTCTTTTTTGCCATCTGGGAATAATAAACGTCAATGGCGGAATTGCCAATTGGTTTTGAGCTATTGAGTTATTGCGTATTTCGTATTGCGTGGCTGTCTCTAATTTACGCAATAATGCTCTTTATTTTGTGCCTTCTGCCGTTCGGGCAACCTTCACCAGCCACTGCTGAATCGGAGCCATCTTTTCAAAATGATCGAAGCAAACGTCCAGGAAGCTGTCTGAGGTGACGACGCTGGCGGGGATGTCGCCAGAGCTGGCAAAGAGGGCGGCGTAACGCAGCCAGTCGGCGCGGGGATGATCAGCGTCGAAGCCACGCGGCACACGCTTATAATGTTCCCCGCCGACGGTATAGCCTGCTTGCTGAACGGCCGTAACCGCCTCAATCAACGCTGCCCCCAAAGCATCATCCACCACCGCCTGACGGTACGCGGCTAGCATAGGCTTGGGAAAGCCGTACATCCCCACATGAATGCCCGCTCCGCTGCCGGTTAATCCCAAATGAAAGCCGGGGCATTCGGTTTTTTTGCCGCTGCCTTCCCAAAAGATGATGCCTACATAATCCTTGTAGGGCGTTTTGTCTTTGCTAAAGCGCGTATCGCGGTAGATTCGCATGAGCGAACCAGAGCCGTTGGTGCGGGTATCGTACTGAATGTTGGGGGAAAGATGCTGTAAGCGATTGCCTATCGCTTCGATGAAGGCAATGGCGGGTTCGACGATGTGTGTCTTGTAAAGTTCCTTGCGTGGGTTAAACCAGTCGCGTTCATTATTCTGCACCAAATCGTGCATAAATTGGATACCTTCCGCGGGGAAGTTGGTGAAGGTGGTTGTGCTCATCGGTTTTTTCTCCTTTAAATAAACCTCCCGCAGGTTTCTTGCTAGATTTTGATCACATATGGAACCTGCGGGAGGTTGGTTGCTACTTACTATTGTACGACGAACGGCCGTTGCCAAATTCGACACCGTTACTCACCATTGTAGGGGGCGCACTCCCGTGTGCGCCCAATTTGGGCAGACACGGGGGTCTGCCTCTAACTAGAATCGGGAGGTTCATTCAATAGTTGTAAAGACCAGTATAATAGCCGCATGGCGCATGAAACAAACTTTACCGATTTTTGGCAGCAACATTACCGCAACGACCGTACCCCCTGGGATTTAGGCTACCCGACTCCCGTCTTTGCCCGGCTGGCTGCCAGCGGCGACTATCCACCGGGTCAGATGATTGTGCTGGGAGCCGGGCGTGGCCATGATGCTCGCCTGTTTGCCCGGCATGGCTTCGACGTGTTGGCAGTAGATTTTGCTTCTGAGGCAGTGGCAACGATGCACTTACTGAATGATGCTGCCCATCCGGTGCAGGTTTTGCAGGCGGATATTTTTGAGTTGCCAATGGGGATGAACGGCCGTTTCGATTACATCCTGGAATACACCTGCTTTTGCGCTATAGACCCGGCTCGGCGAGGGGAGTATGCAGCATTAGCCGCACGATTGCTCAAGCCCGGCGGCCTGTACATCGGACTTGCCTTTCCCATTGGCCGCCGCTCTGGCGGGCCGCCCTTCGTCGTGCAGCCAGACGCCATGATTGAACTGCTGTCTGAACACGGGTTCAGCATCCAGCAACGTGAGTTCCCCCACGATTCTGTCCCCTCCCGCCAAAATATTGAAGAACTCATCATCCTAAAAAGATAAAAAGCCAATCACGAATGGCACGAATGAGCGAATAACACGAATTCTGTTTGACATGATTCGTGGCATTCGTCTATTCGTAAAATTCGTGATTTTGCCGGGAGGAGTGAGCATCCTTAGATGCGAACGGCGGGCATTTGAGGATGCTCACTCCTCGGTTTTAGGGCAGGGTGAAAGTGGTGAGTGGGATGTTGTCTTGGCCGTTGGGCTGCTGGAGGCGGCTGGCGTTGGGCAGGTAGAGGCCCGTGGTGACGGTGTAGTCGCCGGGGGGCAGCGTGGCGGGCAGGGTGATGGTGTGCTGGTCGATGATAAATTCGCCGGGGAGCCAGCCGGTGGTGGGGCGCGTCCAGCCTGCGGGGGGGGCATCAGATTGAGCCACAATACGGCCGTCCCCATCCAACACATGTACAAACACCCGATAGCTCTCACTCAACTCGGTCTCAGCCTGCCAAACCAGTTCCAAATTGAGCGTTTCGCCTGCCGCCAGCGACGCTTCATCTAGCGAAAAGCCAACCAGCGTCGCCTGCTCACTGAGAGTGATGCCGACGGCCGTTTCCACCTCAGGCATCTCCAGCAAACGTTCCGGCGCGGTGATGGTGAGCTCGCCCCAGCGGATGGTCTGGCCGTTGGGGAAGGCGAGCTGCCAGTGGTGGTTCCCGTCGGCCAAACGTACTGGCAACTGCAAAAGGGGCTGGCTGCGCCACGCCCCCGCACCAAATTCGGGCAGGGTGATGGGCCAGTTGGCAACGGTCGTTCCATCTTCATCAACTAGACTAAGAGTAACGGCCGTTTCTGCCTGTGCCTTCCAGAAAAGCGTTACTAGTACAGAGTCTCCTGGCGCAGCTTCCGTGCGATCTAGATTGCTGCCCAGCAATGTAGCCGAACTGCTGGTCGCGTTCAGGCGGTGCTGTATGGGCAGCGTGGTAAGCCACGGTTCAGTAGGCGGTTCAACTGTTACCGTGCCTAAATCAAATTGTGGGCCGATGGGTTGGCTATCGGCGGCATAAAACGTGAGTGGTGTGAGGTTGTTTTCCTCAAAAAAGGAGAGCTGTAGTTGGTATTCTCCGGGCGGCGTGCCGGGCAGCAAATCCACAAAGTAGGCGGTGAGGGCGTACTGGTCGGTGGCCCAGCCTGAGGTAGGTGGCGGATTACGCAGCCAACGGTAATCGCGCAATCCTTCGTCTGACCAGCGACGGCCGTTGGCATCCAGCAGCGTTAGCCCCACTTTGTAGTTGGCGGGCAGTGGCTGCAACGCCTGCCAGTAGAGGGTGAGGGTAAGTGGTTGGTTGGCGGGAACGGCGGTCTTCCATTCATCCAAGCCCAGCAGCCGCACCTGCGCCGGATTGCCTGGCGTGCCCAGCGTCACATCCAGCGGCTGTGCCACGTCCGCCAACTTGCCATCTTGCAACCGTGCCTGCCGCAGCGGGGTTTGCCCCGCATCCGCCAGCAGTAGCTTGCTTGCGATGAGCAACAAGGCGACGGTGAACGGTAATCCGTAATCGGTAATCCGTAATCGGTGAACGGTAATCGGTGAACGGTGAGCAGTAATCTGTTTACCGATAACCGATAACCGATAACCGATAACCAGCACTAAAACCAAGCTGAATAGCGCAATCCCATCCGCCGCTAACCGCAGTGGGGTTTCGCGGAAGGTGGCCTGGATGGTAGCATGGCCGTTCGGCACGGGCACTGTTATCCACCCTTCGGGGTCTGAGGGGGTAATTGGCACGGGTTCATCGTTGACTGTGACTTGCCAGCCGGGGAAGTTGAAGATGCGGAGGGTGGTGGTGAAGGGAACGGCCGTTTCGAGTTCGATTTTAGTGGTTAGCGGCTGGTGGTTGGTGGCTAGGATGGTTGCTTCTGGCGATAGGATAGTTTCGTCTAGGCGAGCTTGCCAGGCAGGAGGATTGGTTGGGTCGGGCACGATTTCGACGGCGCGGGGCAGTAATTCGCCACTGGCGGTGCTGCCGAGTGTTTGTGTGGCTTGCTCCCAGGCCACCATGCCTTCTACAGACAAATCATCCGGCATGTCGCACACATCCGGGTAGAGCCAACCCCAATGCCCCACAGATAGCAGGGTGATGGCTACAATCGGTAGGAGGATAGAGAGAGGTTGGGATTTTGGTGGATTTTGGCGTATTGCGTATTGCGTATTGCGTACGCTTCTTGTGGTACGCAATACGCAATACGCAATACCATCATTTAGTCCTCCACACAAAAAGGCAGCTAAAAAGCTAGCGGGAGCCAAAAAGCGCCAGGGGAATTGGAAGGCGGCGAGTTGGGGAACGGCCGTCCACAAAAATTCTGAAGCCTGAACGGTGAGGAAGACGTACCCAGCTAGCCCCACCAGCAAAAAGCCCACCAGCCAGCGGCTGGCCTTCGCTCGTTGCCAGGCCAGTCCCGCCCCAACCAACGCCACAAGGAGCAGCAAAATGCCCAAACCGCGAGGAGGCCAATCGTTTAGCAGGCTAGGGTCTGCGTTGCGGGATAGTGCCAAAAGTTGCTCCAGCGGCAAAAAGTTGTTGAAATATAAAAAGGGCCAAGCGCTGTTGGCTCTTTCAAACTGAATGGCCGACCGCTCCATGGTGGCGGGTAGCCAGAAAAAGGCACTTCCGCCCATGCCTAGCAGCAAACCAACTACCCCACGCCCCAACGTTGCCCGGGAACGGCCGTCTCGCAGCCACCATAGCCCAATCCAGCCCACAAATAGGGGCAGGAAGGCGTAGGCCGTCACGTCATGGGTGTAAACGAGGAGGATAAAGCTGAAAACGGCCGTTCCCAATCCCCAACCATTTTGCTCCTGCTGCCAGCGGTAGAGGCCCCACAGCACCAGCGGCGGCAAGCTCCAGGCCACCGTTTCCGACAGGCTGGCGCGGTAAAAAGCGACGTAAGCGTGAAACGGTGCATACAAGTAAGCCACTGCCGCCACCAGTCCGCCCCAGTTGCCCCAAAAGGTGCGTACCAGCCCCCACATCGTCCAGCCAGAGGCTAAGATGCCTAGCCCGTAAGCTAGATTAAGCGCCACTGGCCAGCTCAGACCGATTTGATGAAATACGGCCGTCATCTGCGCTGAAAAGGGGGATTGAAACATGAAGAGCGGGTAGCCATACCCATGCGCCATCTGCGGTGCCCAGCGGCTGAACAAAATCCCCTCATCCAGCAGCGCCCCCGCCTGCACCGCCCGCCACAAGTGGAACATCGTGTCGAAGCCGCAGCTAATTTGCCTGGTAAACAGCGGCTGCAAAATTGGAACGGCTAAAAGTGTGATGAGAAAGAGGAAAAAGAACGTCTGCCTGCGTGGGAACGGCCGTTGGCTCACGCTTGTTTTATTGGAGGGGGATAAGTCACGGTCACGGGTCATATTGGCAACATTCTCAGAAAATGAGCCGGATCATATCACACCTTGCCGAAATTGTTGTTTCCTGAGCGGTATGTTACAATTTTTGCTTGTTTGTAGCGCAATTCACCATTGCGCTATATTTTTGTCTGGTTGAAATAACAGATGAAAAGAACGCTTCGTAGCTTATCAAATAAAATTGCAAGAATAAGCCAACGTAACACATGGAAGAGGCAATGCTCGATGAACTGCAATCGGCTGGGCATTGTTGTGTGGAGGATTAAGAAACATGAAAAGTAAAATTGCAAAACCTGCGCTGCTGCTTGTCGTAACCTTGCTGGTTGTGCTGCTCACAATTCCCCAAAATGACGCATCGGCTCAAGATGACATTATTTCTGGCAACCTGTTTGAGAATGGGGGATTTGAAGCTGGTTACTTCAACCAGGACAGCATTCCCCAAATTGCTGTACCCAATGGCTGGCGGATGCACTGGCTGGATGGCGTCGCCTTTGAAGGTACAGATGGGGTGTTAGCTTACCGTCCAGAAACAGTCGTTTGGAATATTCAAGATGCACCTCCAGCAGAACGGCCGCTCTTTTTCCGCGACGGCAGCTTTACCTTGAAGCTATTTAAACCGTGGGCACCTTTGTTTGTGGCCTTGTCGCAAGAAGTGTCTGGCCTGGAAGTTGGCCGCAACTACCGCATTGTTGCCCCAATTTACGTTGACATTGTGGAATCGTATGACGGTGGCAAGCAGCCGCCAGACGCTCGACCTGATGCCGGCTTTATCCGGTTTAGCGTTGGGCCGGCTGGTTCCGGTTGGCGTACCGCTGGCCTTACTTATAGTCCCACCTGGGGTGCTGCCAACGTTGCGGGCTTTTACCTTAACAGCATCAACTACATTTGGGATTTCACAGCTACGTCTGAATCTATGATAATTTTCCTGGAAATGGGTTCTAAGGTTCCATTTATTAACAGTGGCTTCTTTATGGACGGCGTGGCTTTGTATGCGCTAGGTAGCACGGGCGAGGTGCCGGCAAGCTCTGGCGGCAGCAGCGGTGGTGGCACCGCCGCACAGGCTGGCCCAACGGCAACGCCATTCCCCACCCCCACGCCCCGTCCAGATGGGGCCATCGTGCACGTTGTAAACACCGGTGATACCTTCTGGACAATTGCCATCCGCTACGCGCCTGCGCTGGGCTTGACGCCGGAGGAAGCCCTGCCGGTTATCCGAGAATTGAATAATGATCCGGCATTCATCTCGGTAGGCCAGGAGCTGATCATCAAGGAACCAGGTGCAGTTGTGGCCGCGCCGGAACCAACGGCCGAAACGCCTGCCGAAGAAGCCCCTGCTGACGAACCAGAAGAATCAGCCCTAGCCGAGGAAGTGATTGAAGTAGAAGGCACTGACGGTGAATCAACCGAAGAGGGAGCCCCTGCTCAAGAAGTGGCTGAAGTAACCGCTGCTGCTACCACGGGCACCATTTGCGTAGCGGCATTTGACGACCAAAATGCTGACGGCGTGCGAGATAACGCTACGGAAGGATTGCAAGCTGATGCAGCCATCACCATTTTCCGGGGCGGCAGCACGGTAACAACCCACATTACCGACGGGGCCAGCGAGCCATACTGCTTTGAGAATTTGGCACCGGATACGTACCAGGTGCAAATCTTCCCGCCTGCCGATTACCAGCCAACGACCTCGCCAAGCTGGGCGGTTTCTGTAGCAGAGGGCGCTCAAATTTCGGTGGCATTTGGTACGCGCTTTGATCCTCAGGAAACGGCCGTTGCCGACACAACTTCCGCAGACACAGCCACCGACGACACCGCTGCTGAATCCGCCGAAGATGTCGAAGCAGCCCCTGCCAATGAGGGCGGCTTCTTTAGTAGCATCGGCGGCATTGTTTTGGTTGTTGCTGCCATTTTGGTGCTGTTGGCAGGCGTGGGCGTGGTCATGCTCCGGCGCGGGTAAACCCGTAATCAGTAAATGGTAAGCGGTAATCAGTTTTTCCGATTACGGATTACCGAACACCGATAACCGAAAAGAGCGTTCTACGGGGGCGCTCTTTTTTGTTGGGCGTGGGGCGCGTCAGGTTGTCGTTTGTTAATCGTGTGGGGGGCGAACAGTGGGGGAACGGCCGTACCTTTACAGTTAATAGTGGTTGGTGGTTAGTTGTGGCCACTAACCACTATTAACTGCTTTCAGGAGAGACCATGCTCAAAGACCAAACCACCCGCCCGATGGCTTTAATTCAGACCCCGCAATCGGCACCGCCTCAACAACAAGCTCAATTTGCCACACCGCCTACGCGCAAGCGACGCGGTTGCTTTGGCTGCCTGGGCCGCGCCTTCATTGGCGGCATTCTATTACTAGCGATGCTCATTTTTGGCGGCGTGATTGTGGCCGGCACGCTGGTCTACTCCAATCTGTCGCAGGAAATTGAAGACGGCATTGCCAAGCTAGACGCCGCCCGCGACCGGGAAACGTTTGAAACCACCCAGATTTTTGATCGCAATGGGGAGCTGCTTTGGGAATTTTTTGGCGAGGGGAAGCGCACGGCCGTTCCCATCAGCCAAATCCCCTCCCACCTCATCCACGCCACTGTAGCGGTAGAAGACGATAGCTTTTACGAAAACCCCGGCGCGGACATTCCCTCATTGGTGGCGGCGTTAATTGCTAACTTGCGTAATCCAGACGGCCGTCCCGTGGGGGGCAGCACCATCACCCAGCAGCTTGTGCGCCACATCGCCTTCGACTACGAAGAGCGCACCGAAATCTCCTACAACCGCAAAACCAAAGAGATCATCCTCGCCTGGATTATGAACCGGGATTACAGCAAGGATGAAATCATGGAGATGTACCTCAATGAAATTTATTACGGCAATTTAGCCTACGGCATCGAAGCCGCTGCCGACACCTATTTTGGCAAATCGGCACAGGAATTAAACCTGGGCGAGGCGTCTTTGCTGGCAGGTTTGCCGCAAAGCCCGGTAGAGCTAGACCCGCTGGCGAATTTGGAGGCGGCCAAAGAGCGGCAATGGCTGGTGCTCAATCTGATGGTGAGCGAAGGCTTCATTACCCAGGATGAGGCCGTGGCAGCTTACCAGGAATCGCTCACGTTTGCCCCGCAAGAAGTGAGCCTGGAGGCTCCCCACTTTGCCGTTTACGTGCGGCAGCAGCTAGAGGCGCTGTACGGAGCCGAAGCGGTGGCCAATGGTGGCCTGCGCGTGACAACCACGCTGGATATGAACTACCAGCGGCTGGCGGAGCAGTTGGCCCAGCAGCACGTTGCTGCCGTCGGGCCGGAGCACAATCTTACCAACGCCGCGCTGGTGGCGATGAAGCCAGGCACGGGCGAGATTTTAGCCATGCTAGGCAGCGTTGATTACCAAGACCAAAGCATTGACGGGCATGTGAACGTGACGCTCTCTTTGCAGCAGCCGGGAAGCAGCATCAAGCCACTCACCTACGCCGCTGCGCTTTCCCCAGGTGAAAATGGCGATCCCGCCTGGACGGTCGCAGATTTGCTGTGGGATGTGGAGGTAGATTATCCACAGTTTAATGGAGAGACCTATTCGCCGGTGAATTATGACGGCCGTTTCCACGGCCCCGTTCGTTTGCGATCAGCATTGGCCAACAGCTACAACATCCCCGCCGTACTGGTTTTGCAGGATTTGGGCGTGCCGCGAATGCTGGAATTTGCCCAGCAGATGGGCATTAGCAGTTGGAACCAGGATTCCAGTAATTATGGCCTTTCGCTGACGCTGGGCGGTGCCGAAGTAACCCCGCTGGAACTGACCGCCGCCTATGCCGTCTTTGCTAACGGCGGCAACCAGGTAACGCCCACCGCCATTTTGCGCGTACAAAAGAGCAATGGCGAGGTTTTGTTTGAACAGCCCCCGCAAGCGGCCGTTTCCGTCATTGATCCGCGCGTAGCCTACCTGATTAACAACATTTTGGACGATGATGAAGCTCGCGTGCCCGCCATGGGGCGCAGCAATCCGCTGGCGCTGCCTTTCCCCGCAGCCGCTAAAACTGGCACCACCAATGACTTCCGCGATAACTGGACGATGGGTTACACCCCCGGCTTGGTGGTGGGCGTGTGGACGGGCAATACAGACAACAGCGAAATGCTCAACATCAGTGGCCTGACCGGGGCTGCGCCGCTGTGGAGCGATTACATGCAGGCGGTTTACAGTAACTACGATCTGCTGGCAGTGCTAAACGTGAACGGCGTTGAACCGCCGACTGATTTTGTACGGCCAGAGGGATTGGAAGAACGGCCGTTGTGCAGCATCACGTCCGTCACCATCGGAGCTACCGAATGTACGCCTGCTGGTTCTGAATTATTCCTCGTCAACAACAATCCCGCTGTGGCCGAAACCAGCGATCCCAATTTAGTAGCTTGGGAAGAACTGGAGCCAGCCGTTTTACGGATGCCTGCCGTGCCGCTGCCGCCCCTCCCCGCAGAGCTGCTGCTAGCCGCCGAAGAAGACGAAGATGCCCCACCGCCGCAGCTTTTCTGCCATCTGGCTGAAGGTACAGATGCCACGCTGCTGCCTGCCGATGCGCTACCGCAACTATTCCTCGCTCCGCCCCGCAACCCGGAGAGCGTGAAGGCAGCCCATGAGTGGGCGCAGGCAAATAATGTAGTGGTGTTGCCAACGGCCGTTTGCAACGACGAACTGCTCGCTCTGGCACGTGACCCTAACCGGGTGGCCGTCTACCGCATCAGCAGTCCAACGCAAGGGGAAACCGTCAGCGGCATTTTACCTATCATGGGCACAGCCGATTTTGAACCAGGCGTGGTGCAGTTTTACAAAATCGAGCTAGGCATCCCTAACGGCGACAACGTAGATTGGGTGACTCTGGGCAACACGCACGATCAGCCCGTCGTCAATGGCCCACTGGAAATGCTGCACGCCGAGGCGTTGCCGCCGGGTGAATATTTCTTGCGGTTGATTGTGGTTAAAGACAGCAATTACGTTGGCGAACCGCACATGATTGCCATCACCATCGAATCATAAAAAACCAGGCTTGAGAATGTGAAAAAAGACGGGTCACGGTAGGGGCGCACCCCGTGTGCGCCCGGGCGTGGGCAGACCCCCGTGTCTGCCCCTACCCATTGTCCCTGGTGACAAATATGAACGATTGCCTAAACCGGCAGCGGGATTGTTCGATGTTGGGGGGCTGTCTGCTATAATTTGCGCTTGCATTTTATTTTAGCAATCGTAGCGGCTAACAATTTTCTCAAGGCGTTTTAGAGGAAAATAAGTGTGAAGAAGCGTTTTGTTTTTTTTGTATTGGTAACTATCAATTTGTGGTGGCTGGCAGCCTGTGGCGGATCGCCGGCTCCTGTTCCAGAGCCAACGAATACGGCCGTTGCCGAAGCCATCCCCCCCACCGAAACAGCCACCGACGCACCACCAACCGCCACGCCCACGGCTGAAATCATCCCGACGGAACCGGAACCAACGGAAGAAGCACTGTTCCCCACCCCGGAAGTAACGCCCACACCAACGCTGACCCCCACAGTGGCAACGCCCGATTACAACCTTACCATTGTGGAACCAGCCCCAGCCACCACACTGTTAGCAGGCCGTGATGTGACGTTCCGCGGCGAGGTGCAGCCGCCCACCACTGACCCGATTTCGCTGACGTTAACGATTGGTTCATTTACGGCCGTATCCACCCAAATCACCCCTGCCGATGACGGCCGTTGGGAACTCACCACTACCCTAGCCAACGCTGCCTCTGGCCCCGGCCTGCTCTCGGTTTCCCTGGGCGACTTGGCACAGGCGCAGCAAACCAACCCAATTGCCTTCGACAGCAGCACCGATGAGCCGTACATTTCACTTGTTCAACCAGTTGAGGGAGAGACGGCCGTTGCTGGTTACACCTTCTTCATGCAGGGCGATAGTCGCAATCTCATAGACGATGCCTTCACCATCGGCGTGTTGGTGGATGATTGCACCAACTTCATTGCTGCCCAAAAAATCTCGCTGTCTGGTGGGCTATGGTACGGCTTTGTGATTTTGCCACAAAATGCCGTAGCTGGCCCTGCCTGCGCCGTGGCCTACACGGGCGAATATGGCGAAGGTGCCTGGCGCGAGACTATCATTCCCATCCAGCTACGCGCCTACGATGATCCGCAGGCTGTGCTGCTCAAGCTGGGCAATTTGGGAGAACTTACCTTCAACGCGGGACAAGCTACCAATCTGTTTGGCGTGGCGGCTAACGTGCCAGAGGGCGCGGTAGACATTATGCTGGAGCTGGATTCTGTGGGTGGGAACGGCCGTCTGGTTACCTCTGGCAAAGCCTTTGCCGACCAGTTTGGCTTTTGGGCCATTGACCTAGACGTGCCAGATGATGCACCCAGCGGCCCAGCCTTGCTCACCATCTCCACTGGCGAAGGAGAAAGTTACCAGGAAATTCGCCTGCCCGTTACCATCTCCCCCTAGCGTCTAACTGAGAAATACGATTTCTAAAATCTGCCGACGATTGTAATCAACTCACAAGATTTTATTTAGAAAAAGATCATAAGATTAAAGATAATTGCATCATAAATGAAAATTGGGGGTTTTTTCACAATTCATCCTCCATAATTCATAATTTTCATTGGAGAGAAGCATGTTAATCAAAAAACGCACGGGGATTGAGATTCCCTCATCAGAAATTACTCCGCAATCTGTGTACCTCTCGCGCCGCCAATTTATGCGTGGGGCTGCTGCCGCTGCCGCTGGCGGTTTGCTAGTTGCCTGCGGTGCGCCAGACGCGGAGTCTGTTGCCGAAGATGCGCCTTCCACAATTGCCACCGGCAGCGCTGCTGAAGAAAGCTATGTGCAAGAGGCAATGCCCGGTTCTGTTAGCAGTAATTTTGATGAATTTGGCGATCCGCTTAACAGTTATGAGGAAATAACAACCTACAACAACTATTATGAGTTTACAACGGACAAAACCCGCGTGGCCTCGCTAGCAAAGAATTTTCCAACGGCACCCTGGCAAGTGGTTGTGGGTGGGTTAGTTAACAAACCAAAAACCTTCGGCTTGGAAGAGTTGATGGCCTTTGAGCAGGAAGAGCGTATTTATCGGCTACGCTGCGTCGAAGGGTGGTCAATGGTTATTCCCTGGGTGGGTTTTCCGCTCTCCAAGTTGCTGAATGAAGTGGAGCCAACCTCAACCGCCAAATATGTGCGTTTTGAAACAATTGAAGATACGGCCAATATGCCCGGCGTTCGCAGTCCGCTCTTCCCCTGGCCTTATGTGGAAGGGCTGCGTCTGGATGAGGCGATGCACGATCTGACAATTTTGAGCACAGGGCTGTATGGCCAGCCGCTGCTGCCCCAAAATGGGGCACCAATTCGCCTGGTGGTTCCGTGGAAGTATGGGTTCAAGAGCATAAAATCAATTGTCAAGATTGATTTGGTGGACACAATGCCAGAATCTTTATGGATGAAGGCAGCGCCCAATGAGTACGGCTTTTTTGCCACCGTGAACCCCAACGTGCCGCATCCACGCTGGTCGCAGGCCACAGAGCGGCGCATTGGCGAGTTTGGACGGCGCGAGACGCTGCTGTTTAATGGGTATAGTGATGAGGTGGCTCACCTGTACGACGATCCAGATTACGATACAACGCAATCGAGTTAGGGGGATTTTGCCACAGAGGACACAGAGAATTTAGAGATTTTTGAGTGCTCTGGGGCAACTTGTAGAGTGACGTGACGAAAGAGAGTGAGCAAATGTCTGTAATTTCTGGTCGGGACGCACCCACTGTGGCAGGCTCAACACAATTGAGCAGCTCAGTGCAGGCCGTTTCCGCTCAACCTAAAAGCCGCAACCGCAAAAAGACGGTTCGCCGCCTCACCTGGGTTACTCATTTAGGTGCCTGGGTGCCGTTGGTGGTGCTGGTAGCGGAATACTTCACCAACAATTTGGGTGTAGACCCCGTGCGTGAGATTTTGTTCCACACGGGCACCACTGCGCTGGTGCTGCTGGTGCTTTCGTTGGCTGTGACCCCAGTAAATATTGTTTTTGGCTGGAAGCAGGTGATCTCGTTGAGAAGGCCGTTAGGCCTTTACGCCTTCTTTTACGTCTGTTTGCACCTGCTTACCTTCATCTGGCTGGATTATGCGCTCAATCTGGCATTTATTATTGATGGCATTGTGGAGCAGCCTTTTGTCTTGGTTGGCACGGTTGCCTTCCTGCTGCTCATTCCGCTGGCCATTACCTCCACCAAAGGATGGCAGCGACGGCTGGGCAAGCGGTGGAAAAGGCTGCACAAACTGAGCTACCTCATCATCATTTTGGTGCTGGTCCATTTTATTTGGCTGGTGAAGAATGTTTATATTGAGCCAGGCATTTATGCTGGCATTGTGGCTTTACTCTTCTTGGCACGGTGGCAGCCCATCAAGACAAAGTTGCTACGCTGGCAGCGACGCAGCCGTAACCGAGTGCGCTAACCAAAAATTTGTACGAAACATCTCGAATGCAGATTGTAGCCCGACACTAAGTCGGGCTTTTTCTATTTATGGCACAAGAACGGCCGTAGCCATTCAGCATAGCGGCAATCAGGCAAGCGTCAGGCAAAGTAGAACCAAGTCCAGTAAGCTATCGTTGTTAATGTGTAACTTTTCTTTGTTGTATAGGATTATCAATGCAAACCAGCGAACTCAAAACCCAATTTTTCCGCAGGCCAACTGCGCCACAGCGCGTGGTGACTGAACTGCCCACCCCAGCGCAAACACAGTCGCTGGCCGATGCGCCGACCCAGCTTTGGTTCCCGGCAGCAGCCACGCAGCCACAGCCACACACCTTTCGGCGTAGACGGCCGTTCCTCAAACATTTCTTCTTCGGCTTAATCTTGCTAACCTTGCTGGCTTTTGGCTTTACGGCCGTTGCTGGCGCTAGCCTGCTTTTTATGAGCGATGTGATTTTGCCCGGCGTAGAAGTGATCGGTGTAGACGTTGGCCGTCTGACGCGAAGCGAAGCGGCTTCCGCTCTGAGCGATGTTGCCAGCCAGCAAACGGTGCGCCTGACGCAGGGTGAGACGGTCTGGCTCATTTCTGCTGAAGAGCTGGGGCTGACCCTGAATGCCCCCACCACGGCCGAAAACGCGTATGCGTACGGCCGTACTCCCGCCGCCTGGTTCGAATTTGTTCAAACCGGGGCGATGACCGTGGAGCCAATTTGGATGTTGGATACGGCCGTTGCCCAAAGCACTCTCCAAGCCCGTGCTAGAGAATTAGCCATTGAACCGGTAAACGCTGGGCTAATTATCCAAAATGGGCAGGTTGCCACGACCCCTGCTGCCGACGGGCAAATGCTGGATGTAGATGCGACTGTCGCGGCTTTGGTGCAGAATGGCGCAACGGCCGTTACCCAAAACGGCCAAATTCTACTCGTGATGCAAGCCATTCCCGCTGCCATCACCGACGTGAGCGGTGCGGTGGCTCAGGCAGAAGCGTTGCTCAGCACCACCATCACCATCCATGCTACAGACCCCGTGCGGAATGAGGCCGTGAGTTGGGTTGTTGGCCCGCAGGTATGGGGCGATTGGCTAACCCTGGAGGTTGTTTCTGGTTATCCGCCCCAGTTTGAGTGGGCAGTTGACCCCCACAAAGCAGACCAATTTTTTGCCGAGCGCAACGCCGCACTGGGCGAAAATCGGTATTTGGACGGGGAACTGGCGTTAACGGCCGTTACCGACGCCATTAAAAACCAGCAAGAGCGCATTGAGCTACGCATCTACCACAGCCCCAGCCAGTACACAGTGCAGCCGGGCGATACCTTTGCCAGCATTGGGCGCAAAGTGGGCATTCCCTATCCCTGGATTCAGGCTGCCAACCCAGATGTGGCTGACGCGCTCACCGTTGGGCAAACTATCACCATTCCCTCACCAGATGATTTGCTGCCATACCCGGTAGTAGATAGCAAGCGCATTGTGGTAAACATTAGCCAGCAGCGCGCCTGGGTGTATGAAAATGGCGCACTCAAGTGGGAATGGCTGGCCAGCACCGGCATCGCCTCTAGCCCCACCGCCCCCGGCGTCTTCCAGATTCAAACGCATGAACCCAATGCCTACGCCGCCAACTGGGATTTGTGGATGCCCAACTTCATGGGTATTTACCAGCCTGCACCCAACGTCGCCTTTATGAATGGCTTCCACGGCTTCCCCACCCGCGATGGTGTCAATCTGCTGTGGACCAGCAATTTGGGGACGCCCGTGACGTATGGTTGTATACTGTTGAGCAATGAAAACGCCGCCCAACTGTATGCGTGGGCCGAGCAGGGCGTCATTGTAGAGATTCTACCCTAAAGGATTAAGCTGTTGATGGCTATGTTATTGATTGTGTGCGGGGTTGGGCTAACGCTGGCCGCTATTGGTGTTGGCCTCCATTTCTTTTTGAAGGATCGGGAGTAAGTATAATGGTTGGTTTTGGCCTTGCTGAACTGGCGATTATTGTTTGTGGTGGTGGGGTGCTGGTTGTCGCTGTGGTTGCTGGTCTTTACTTCTGGCAGCAGCGAGAGCGCTGAACCGAGGCGTGAAATGTCGTTCATGTTTCTCATTTTGGTAGGTGGGGGGATTTTGTTGATTACGGCCGTAGGCGTTACCCTCTTCTTTTTCCTGCGCGACCGCGAAAAGTAAAATCTCTGTTTTTTGGTACAATTTTTCTGTGACCTGGATTCAGAAAGAGATTACATTAACGCCCAAAGCGCGTGGGTTTCATTTGATAACGGCCGAAATTAGCCAGCAGTTGCCAGCGTTGCGCGACTTTCAGGTGGGGTTGGCGCACATATTCATCCAGCACACGTCTGCTTCACTGGCGCTGAACGAAAACGCAGACCCGACGGTGCGGCAGGATATGGAGCGCCATTTTAACGTGCTGGCACCTGAAAACGCCCCCTATTTTGTACACACTTATGAAGGATCAGACGACATGCCCGCCCACATCAAGGCGGTGCTTCTGGGAAGTTCAGTGACGGTGCCTGTGAGGAACGGCCGTTTTCATCTTGGCACCTGGCAGGGCATCTATCTCTGCGAACACCGCAACCGGGGTGGCAGTCGTCACCTGGTGGTGACCATCCACGGAGAATAACGTACTCAGAGGTCAGAAGTAGCTTATGGTTTATATTGAAACGTTTGAGCGAAAATCCAAAATCGCTGCTTTCTCAACTCCTTTACTCTTTGTGCATGGTGCCTGCTTAGGCGCATGGTGTTGGCAAGATGGCTTCCTCGATTTTTTTGCTGAGGCTGGTTACCAGGCAATTGCCTTGAATTTGCGTGGGCACGGCGGCAGCGCAACAGATAAACCGCTGCAAAAAGTGCGTATAGATGATTATGTTGCAGATGTCGCGTCTGTGGCGGAAAAATTGGCTCACCCTCCCGTTGTCATCGGGCATTCAATGGGCGGTTTGATTGTCCAACGCTTTGCGGCCAACTATGCGACATCGGGCGTGGTGATGATGTCGCCATCCCCCTTTGCCGGGATGCTTTCACAATCATTGCGCTTGTTGCGAACGCATCCGGGGCGATTTTTCATTGCCAGTTTATGGCGTGATATTCATCGAATTTACCCAGACAATCGTCGCGTTCGGAACATCATGTTTTCACCCAGCACGCCGGAGGAGATTGTGACCCGTTGTCGCGAACGCCTGCAAAAGGAGTCATGGACAGCGACGCAAGAGATGAATCCGCCATTGAAGCAGGCGTATGACATCAATGTTCCCATGCTGGTGTTGGGGGCAGAATATGATGGGACTGTTTTGCCGGATGCGATTTGTGACACGGCCGTTGCCTACAAAGCACCATGCCACATCTTCAAAAACATGGGGCATAACCTCATGCTAGAACCAGACTGGCGCGAGGTTGCTGCTTACATTCAGAATTGGCTCCGCGAAAACATTGTCAACTAATTGCTATAGTTGCGGACAGTGCAACCAAAGCATTGTTATTCTGAAAATAGGTATTGACTGATTAGTCAATCTATGTTATGCTGTTGCCCATGAACGACAAAGCCACACAGATCATCGAGGCCGCCATTGACCTTTTTGCCAAAGAAGGGTTCTGGAATACACCCACCTCCCGCATTGCCAAACACGCAAGCGTGGCTACCGGTACGCTGTTCAATTACTTTGAATCAAAGGATGTGCTGATTGACGCTGTGTACAGGCAGCTTAAGCAAGAATGGATGGGGCATATGATGACTGGCTATCCTGAAAATGGCACCCTGAAAGAGCGTGTTGAGCATGTCTGGTTTCGTTTTATAGATTGGGGCGTTCGTTTTCCAGTCAGGTACAGCTTGCTGATGCAGCTAAAGCTGTCGGATTTGGTGAGCAAAGAGGTGCAGCAGAGCCAGGAGGCGGAGATGGCCTTTGCCTATGACATGATTGTCCAGGGCATTGCCGATGGCGTGCTGGTGGATGTGGCTCCCGACTATCTGGGACGGATTTTTTATGCTCAGTTGGAAGCGGCCGTTCACTATGCCACCGAAAACAACCTAACCGATATGCCCCTCAACCGCCATATCGGACAAGGCTTTGATGTTTTCTGGAAGGGCGTTACGCAGTAGTTTTTTTGATAACGAATGACTGACTAATCAATCTTGAATGGTCAACTGAATGAAATAGGAGTGTAATCTTATGAGCAACAAATGGACACAAAATGATATGCCTGACCTGACAGGAAAGGTTGTCATCATCACTGGTGCAAACAGCGGCTTGGGGCTTGAATCAACAAAAGCAGTGGCAGCGAAGGGTGCGACGATTGTGATGGCCTGTCGTAATCTGAGCAAAGCGGAAAAGGCAAAAGCCGAGGTGCTACAGGTCGTACCAAACGCCAAGTTAGACGTGATGGCTTTGGATAATGCTAGCCTGGCCTCTGTGCGTGCCTTTGCTGACGCTTTCAAAGCCAAATATGATCGCCTCGACATCTTGCTCAATAACGCAGGCGTCATGGCTATTCCCCGCACAGAAACCGAAGATGGCTTTGAAATGCAGCTAGGTGTGAACCATCTGGCTCACTTTGCCCTGACGGGGCTGCTGTTGGACGTGCTAACTAAAACGCCTGGTTCCCGTGTACACAACACTTCTAGCAGCGCGGCCTTCCGTGGCGAACTCAATTTTGATGATTTGATGGGCGAGAAGGAATACGGCCGTTGGACAGCTTACGGGCAAAGCAAACTAGCAAACGCCGCTTTTGCCACTGAGCTAGACCGACGGCTTAAGGAAGCCGGACACGATATTATTGCCAATTCCTCCCACCCCGGCTTGGTGATGACCAATTTGCAAACCAACAGCCTGGAGCAATCTGGCAGGCCGCTATTTGAGCGAATTCTGTATCCGATTGCTGAGAGATTGATGGCGCAAGATATAAGCATGGGGGTGCTGCCGCAACTTTATGCCTCTGTAGCACCAGATGTCAAAGGGGGCGTATTTTACGGCCCGAAAACATTCCGAGTGCGCGGGTATCCGGCTGAACAGGAATGCAACGATGTCCTCAATGATGCTGCTGCTCTCAAGCGGTTCTGGGAAGTCTCTGAAGAACTGACAGGAATTCGCTACACGTTTTAACAACCGCTTAAACAAATCAAATTAGGAGAAATCATAATGAAAACCATTGTAATTACAGGTGCAAGTTCTGGTATTGGCAAAGCATCCGCAAAATATTTTGCCGAACAAGGGTGGAAAGTGGCTGCAACCATGCGTACACCTGAAAAAGAAACCGAACTAACCCAAATTGAGAACGTCACTGTTTATCAAATGGACGTGACAGACAATAATTCTATTCAAAATGCCACCGAGCAGATTTTGGCAGACTTTGGCAACGTAGATGTGGTGCTAAACAATGCCGGGTATGGTTTGGTAGGTCCTTTCGAAGCAGCATCGGCTGACCGTATCCGCCGCCAATTTGATACCAATGTGTTTGGATTGATGGAAGTAACTCGCGCCTTTTTGCCCCATTTCCGAGCTAACAATGCGGGCATGTTTATGAATGTCTCCTCGATTGGCGGACGGGTCACTTTCCCGTTTGTAAGCTTGTATCACGGCACTAAATGGGCGGTGGAAGGCTTTACTGAATCGTTGGCGTATGAACTGGGTGAGCTAGGCATCCAGGTAAAGTTGATTGAACCTGGTGGTGTGGACACTGATTTTAGCGGCCGTTCTCTTGATATGGCTGTTCCCGATGATCTGCCAGATTATTTGCCCGCCGTTCAGAAATTTATGGCAGCTCGGGCAAACGCTGGTTTGGCAGCAAGTACGGCCGAACAGATCGCGGCAGGTATTTATGAAGCAGCCACCGACGGCAAAACCCAACTGCGTTACTTGCTGGGGGATGATGCCATGCAAACGTATGCCATGCGCGAGCAGGTTGGCGATGATGCCTTTATAGCTAGTATGCGGGAGCGCATGTTGTCTTAAGCAAGTTCGGTAAAATATGACGACACCTTACGAACAGTACAACAACATTCATGAGGCATACGGCCGTATCATCAAACAAGGCAGCACGGCTTATGTGGTGGGCTACGATGAAGCGCGGCAGGTGATGGGCGATCACAAGCGGTTTATCAAAGATTACCGCAATCTGATGAGCGACCGGGAACGCATCATGACCCACCTGATGCCTACCACGTTTGACCTGCTCTACGACAACATGCTTAGTCGGGATGCGCCAGACCATACGCGGCTGCGTGCGCTCATAAGCAAAGCGTTTACTAACCGCACGATCCAGGCACTTGCACCGCGCATTCAGGAGATTGCCGATCAGCTCATTGACGCATTTGAGGGGAAAGGCGAAACTGACCTCATCGAAGATTTTGCCTTTCCCCTGCCCATCATCGTCATTTGCGAACTGCTAGGCATTCCAACTCAAGACCACCACAAGTTTCGCAGTTGGTCACATGCCTTTATCGGCATTTCTAACGAGGCCGATCCGTCTGGCAATTCGCTATTTGAGTTTGTGGAATATATTGGCCGTATAATTCATTTGCGTCGGCATGATCCCCAAGACGATCTCATCTCGCGCCTGGTTCATGCAGAAGAAGATGGCCAACGCCTGACTGAGCAGGAGCTTTTCAGTATGATTGCCTTGCTTATCGTGGCGGGGCACGAAACAACGGTCAACCTCATTGGCAACGGCATGGCGACTTTGCTGCAACATCCAGACCAGGCTGCGTTACTGCAACACAACCCTGACCTGATTGATAACGCTATCGAAGAGTTTTTGCGCTATGAAGGGCCAGTTGAAATGACCACAACGCGCTATGCGGCCGAAGATGTAACCATTGGCGACACTTTTTTACCACGCGGCACAACTGTCATTGTTATTTTGGCGGCCGTTAACCGCGATCTGCAAACCTTTGCCGGGGGTGACACACTGGACGTTAGGCGCGAGCAAAATAAACATATGGGCTTTGGCTACGGCGTTCATTATTGCGTTGGCGCACCGCTAGCGCGGCTAGAGGCCAGAATTGCGTTTAACACATTGCTCAAACGGTTGCCAACGCTCCAGTTAGCTGTTCCAGCAGCCAAACTTAGTTATAACGACAGCGCAATTGTGCGAGGATTGACCCGGTTGCTCGTTCGTTGGTAAGTCTAGAAGAAATGATTCGGGCAGGCTGCAGAGTTGCCTTGCTTGGAACCCAAGAAAGGATGGTTATATGAACAAAAAATGGCTTGGTGACCTTGCCTTTATTTTAGCGGGGATTGGTGTTTATCGGGCAATGAATGGCAAGCAGAGCGATAATGCCGTTTTGCCTGAGCAATGGACAACAGCCAGCATGCCAGACTTGACGGGCAAAGTGATTGTTGTTACCGGAGCCAACAGCGGCATTGGCTTTGAAGCAGCCAAGGAATTTGCGCGCAAGGGTGCAACCACAATTCTGGCCTGCCGCAGTTTAGAAAAAGCTGAAGCAGCATTGGCTGAAATCCAGATGGAAATACCTAATGCGAAAGCTGAGATTATGCTATCAGAATTGACCGGGATTCATTATGCACATGCACAGCTAGGCTCAATGGCTTAAGGTTTATCAGATTATTTTGAGGTGTTGGCATATGCTATGGTGGAATGTTTTTTGGAAAAACACAATTACCCCCCTAATGAAAAAATTAAACCGTTCAGGCTTCGGTTTATCAATCCTTCCAATCGTGATCTTGATCGGAATTGGAACTATCGCCTATGCTTATTTTGAAGGATGGTCACTGCCGGATTCCCTGTATGCTACCATTATTACAATCACGACAGTTGGCTACGGTGATCTTTCGCCGCAAACAGTGGGCGGGCGGCTTTTTGCCATCTTCTTTACATTAAGTGCCATTGGTTTGGCAAGCTACGCCATCTCTACCCTGGCCGCAGGGGTCATTAGATGGGAGCAAGAACGAGTCCAACGTCATATTCAGGAGCAACGCATGAGCACCATAGCGAGTTTAGAAAACCACATCATCGTTTGTGGCGGCAATGCCATCAGCCGCAAAGCGATGTTCTTTTTTCAACGAGACAACCAGCCCATCATTTTGGTCGAGCAAGATGAAGAGAAACTGCGCCGCGCCCTGCTTTATCTGGACATAGAGTATCTGCAGAAAAAATTCGGCCATTACTATGACCTTACCCAGGCTGTTGATGTAACTGAAGATGAACAGCTATCGTTGGAAGAGTTGACAGAGCGGGTTGATGTGCCTTATTTACTGGCCGACCCCACTGACGACAGCACCTTGATCGCCGCCGGCATTGACCGTGCAAGAGGAATTGTTGCCGCCCTCGACAGCGATGAGCACAATCTGTTTGCTGTTATCAGCGCACGGGCACTCGCCACCCAAATGGATAATCCCAAGTTACGTATCCTGGCGCTGGTTTATGACGATAAAAATGGCCCCAAACTCCAGATTGCGGGTGCAGATCAGCTTATTTTTCCCGAAAAAGGGAGTGGTATGCAGGTTCAATCCTGGATGATGAACCCGTTGATTGGCGATTTTTGGATGGAAGTCTCATTCAAAGCGCAGTCAACTTATGATATGCAGCAATTCATAATCAGTGACTATCCTGCCTGGGTAGGAAAAAGCGTGACGCAATTACGCAACCAGCATCAAGTAGTAGTGCTAGCGGTGTGGCGTGATGGTGCGTTCCATTATTCGCCGACTGCCGACGAGGTACTGCAGGCTAACGATGTGTTGATCGCGTTTGCCCCCAAAATGGATCAACAATCTGATGGCAAGTGAGAGGAAGAGAAGTAGATGAACTTGATGAACTTGATTAGGCAAAATTTTCGGCAATGGTGGCAGCCACCGCGCAGGCTTGCGGATCGAGAAGAAGAGCGCAGCATTACCTTTTTAGAATTAATTGTTGTTCTTCTGGTGTTGCTAGCTCCTGTTTTTTACAGCTTCCGTGTATGGGTCGAAATGTTAGGAGCAGAAGAAATTCCTTTGTCTTAGTGCAAAACTGAGCTCTTCAGGACCTACGTAGTCGCTCCGGCCAGTCTCCTGACCGGGCTGGCTAAGTGGCAAGGCGGGACGCGGGCCACCGCCCGGAAAGTGCCTAAGTCCTAATCTTTTACTTTTAAAAGTAGTCTGTTCTGGAAAAACCCGCCACAAGTAGGCGGGTTTTTGCGTTGCTAATGCGGGTCATCTGGCAAGAAGTAACTTATAATTCGTAAAATTTTATTAGGTAGGTGAATTGTTTATGGCAAAGCGAATTGTTTTGATTGGCGCAGGGAGCGCACAATTTGGTTACGGTACGATTGGGGACGTTTTCCAAAGCGAGGTATTGGCCGGTAGCCATATTGTACTTCATGATATTAACCCGGTGACGATGGGCGTGGTTCAGGAGACTGGCCAGGCGTATATTGATGCCCACAACTTGCCCTACACGATCTCGGCCACTACCAACCGGGCTGAGGCGTTGCAGGGAGCTGATGTTGTCATTATTTCCATTGAAATTGGGGATCGGTTTGAGCTGTGGGAGATGGATTGGCGAATTCCGCAGCAGTTTGGCATTCAGCAGGTGTATGGTGAAAATGGTGGCCCCGGCGGGCTATTCCACGCGCTGCGGATCACGCCGCCCATCCTGGAAATCTGCGCGGATGTGATGGCGATTTGCCCTGATGCAATGGTGTTTAACTTTAGCAACCCCATGAGCCGAATTTGTACCACTGTGCATCGCGCCTTCCCAGAGTTGAACTTCATTGGTCTATGTCATGAAATTAGGTCGCTGGAACGGTTTTTGCCGCTGGTGTTGGAACGGCCGTACACAGACCTGTCCGTCCGTGCTGCTGGCCTTAACCATTTTAGTGCTGTGCTCACAGCAACCTATCGGGATACAGGTGCAGATGCTTACCCAGACATTCTGGCGCTCGCGCCCGAATTTTTTGGTAACATGCCGCTACTGGACACGGCAAGAAAGTATTTCAAAGAAACGGGCCAAGCTGCATCTGTGAATGGCAATGCGCCTAAGGTATTAACTGAAGCGTGGCCGGAGCGAGGCGTCTTCCGGGCGGTTTTAGAGCGGTTTGGCGTGCTGCCCATTACCAGTGATAGTCATTTTGGTGAATATATTCAGTGGGCCTATGACGTGACCGATCACAAAGGGATCAATGATTTCTACCGCTTCTACAAAAATTATCTGACCAAAGTCGAGCCAAAAATTGAGCAAAAAATAAAAGAGCGGATCGTACCCATTGTTGAGGGCATGATGACGGATTCTGGTTATGAAGAACCCGCTGTCAACATTCCCAACAGCGGCTTTATTGATGAACTCCCCGATTGGCTCGTCGTTGAAGTGCCAGCGAAGGTTGATAAAAATGGGATTCACGGCATTCCGATGGGGCAGTTGCCAAAGGGCTTTTTGGGATTGTTACGCAATCAGGTAGCGGTTCACGACATGACGGCTGAAGCGATTCTGCATAAATCGCGGGAGCTAGCCCTGCAAGCATTGCTAGTTGACCCCATTGTGACCCGGTATCAAGGCATGGCCGAAATGCTGGACACGATGATAGATTATCAACAAGATTGGCTTGGCTATTTGGAATAAGCTTGCCCACCCCCACCGCAAAATTTATTGTCGGCGGAGGCTCCGTTTGTTTACGGCCGTTCCCCATTCGGTACCCCCAACGCAGTTTGTAGCGCTTCCACAGGAACCGTAAGCTGTTGGGCAGCGGCTTCCAAATCAGGCAAACCTTGTCCCGGTTCGTCTAATACATTGTGCAACGCTTCTTCGCTGATGCCTAATTCTGCGGTGACAACCGGTAGGAATTGTAACCAACTTAAAATGCATCTTCTCTTCGGCTCTTCCAGGAAGGATGCAACTTCAAGATGCACGCAGCCGTAAAGAAATCTAATAAACATGGATTTTAACAATTAGATGACAACAGGTTACCTTGTAGGAGGGTAAACATGAAACTGATTATTCGTTTATTGATTAACGCAGCCGCACTTTGGGCAGCGGCACAAATTGTTGATGGCGTTACTCTTGAAGGGAGCTTTGCCACTATTTTGTTTGTGGCGTTGATCTTTGGCATTGTTAATGCAATCGTTCGGCCAATATTAACGATCTTCTCTCTCCCATTCATTATAGTGACCTTGGGATTGTTTGTTTTTGTACTCAACGCACTAATGCTGATGTTGACTGATGCCATTAGCAGCGCTTTAACTGTTGATGGGTTTGGTGCTGCTCTATTGGGTAGTTTGGTGATTAGTGTAGTGAGCTGGCTCCTCGGTGTGTTCCTGAAGGATGACGACAAACAGAAGAAAAACGATTGATCTTTCTGCGGTAGGGAGATAGTGAGCCATCTCCCTACCGCCAAGCAGTTCCCCGCCTATCACCTACCAGAAGATCAAAGGGCAACCTTCATTGAACTGTTTTTTGACCTTATTTTGTTTTTTCGGTCACCCAGGTGGCAACGGCCGTTGCGATCCTTCTCATTTCAGGTGTTTCACCGTTGCTTTCACTGTTCATCACCTTTTTGGGGATTGTTCTTATTGTCATTCTCGAAGAGCAGATGAACTCAGCTACTTCTTGATCCGCCAATAATCCTGGATAATTACGGCCGGATCACCACCGGTAAATACGTCTCATGCAACACACTTACCACCGTGAAGCTCACCGGGTCGCTCTCCAAACTACGATCCGGATCGTAGACGATGATGGCGTAGCTGCCGAGGCTGTTGAGATCAGATGCGGGGAGAACGGCCGTTACCACAAAAGGACTCACATACGTCGTGGCGTGATCCGCACCTTCCCAGCGCACCACCGTGCTGGGCGTGAAGCCCGCCCCTTGCACCGTCAGTAGCACATCTTGCACATCGTCCAGCCCAGACCAGGGGGGCGCGATGCTGTTAATGAGCAGCCCCCCACCAAACTCGTACGCGCCGATGTCGCAAACGCCGTTGCGGGCAAAGCCGCGCTGGTCGGTGGCGGGGCAGTTGCTGCCTGCGTTTATGGCTGGGCTGCCGGCTAGCAGCGGCACGGTGGGTGTCGGGCCACCAAAGTCACCGATTGTGCCTAGCTGGGGATTTACGGCCGTTTGCCCCCCAAAACATTCATAATCATTCCAATTCCCCGTCGTTTTTTGCGGAAATTGAATATTGTTGCCCCCATTGGTTAACACCACTGTGCAATTTTCCTGGATGTCCCAGGGGTTGTCTCCATCGTTGTTGGCAATAATTGTGTTGCGGACCGTCGCCGGCCCAGCAATCGCGCCACCCACAAAGCCCGCCGTATTGTTTACAACCGTACTGTTCACAATCGTGGTGTCGTCGCTGGTGCGAATCGCCCCGCCAAAGCCGCGTCGCCAATCATCATCAGCCAGAGCGATGGGGGTCGTGGCATCATTGCCGTCAAAGGTGCTGCTGGTAATCGTCACGGGTGCATCCAGCAGCCAAAGCGCACCGCCAGAGCTAGCGCTGCCGTCTGTAGCGTGGGCGTTGTTGTTCATGAAGGTGCTGTCGCTAATGTTTAGTGGGCCGTTGCTAGTGGCGCTTTGGTGGTAGATGGCGCCCCCTTGCCCAGCGCCGGTTGCCGAATTACCGTCAAACAGCGATTGGGCGATGAGTGTGCTGCCGGTGCCTTCCGGAAAGCTAAAAATCGCGCCGCCTAGCTGATTGGTTTGGTTATTGGTGAAGGTGCTCAACGAAATGTCAATTGTGCCATTGAAATTTTTGGTACCGTCCACGTAAATTGCGCCCCCACCGCCGCCCCCGACGCTATTGTTGGCCACATTACCCGTGAACGTCGAGTCGCTCACAGTAAGATTGGCCCCCAGGATATGAATGCCCCCGCCGTTGACGGAGCTGTTGTTGCTGAACGTGCTGCCGCTCACGGTGGCGGTTGAGCCGCCGGTGATGTAGAGTGCGCCACCACCGTTTCCGCCGCCCGCGATTGCTGCTGCGGTAGATTGGTTGCCGCTAAAGCTGCTGTTGGTGACGATGAGCGTGCCGCCAACGTCGCTGGAACCCCAGCCATTGAGCGCAATGGCACCGCCGTTAGCTGCCGTGGAGCTGTTGATGGCGCTGTTTGTTAGGGTGAGGGTGCTGAGTCGCTCCACGTAAATCGCCCCGCCATCGCTACTGCTAAATCCGTCGGTGAGGGTGATGTTTTGCAGGGTGAAGCTAGCGCCGTTTTGCAAATTGAACAGGCGGGTGCTGTCCCCGCCGCTGAGCGTGATTTGCCCGCCGCCGTTAAGAGTGGTGTCGTTGTTGATGGTTTTTTGGCTGGCGAGGGTGATGGTGTGGCTGCCGCCGCAGTTGAAGCTAACACTGCCGCCGCCTGCTAAGGCTGTTTCCAGTGCGGCTTCTGTGCAGCTTGCTGGGGTGCCATTGCCCACTGTACCAGCTCCTTCGGCCGTTTTTGTGGCCAACAGCACAACGAGGATGATGAGGAGTACCAACAATATCCCCACTTCACCTGATAGCTGTTTGTTGGCTGAGGGTGTCTGCTTGGCCTGCGTCTTTGGTTTTACTCGCAATTTCATGGTGGTGTGCTTCCTTTGCGACGGCCGTTCTTCACGCGGGGGTCGCTTCTGTTTGCTCTGGGGATATTGTGCGGCAGGAAACGGCCGTGTTGAAGGTGACTTTGGTACGGGGTGGTTTTTGGCAACGGCCGTACTTACCGTATAATTTTTGCCAGCAATACGCGCACATCGCTTGGCAATCGGATAAAAGTTCCCCAAAAGGAGTTTCTCATGACGACCCCCTCCATTACCGGCAAGCACCGCTCAAAAATTAGCGCGTTGCAGCAGCCTTCCGCCGAGACAATTGAGTATGCCAAAAGTTTACACATGCACGTACTTGGCCCCGGCGAATTGGCAGAATCGGAATGGGCCGAGGCGGGCTTGCCCGCGCCCGATTTGCAATTTATCCGGCAATATCGGCTGGATCGCGTGCGGGAGCAGCTGCGGTCCTTCGATTACGCAGGCATCTTGCTCTACGATCCGCTGAACACCCGCTACGCCACCGACAGCACCAACATGCAGCTTTGGATCACTCACAACGCGGCGCGGTATGCCTTTGTAGCCACGGAGGGGCCGGTCATCATTTTTGAGTTTCACGGCTGCGAATTTCTGAGCGACCACAATCCGCTGGTGACGGAAGTGCGGCCGGCGATCAGCCATTACTATTTTGGGGCAGGGGAAAATTATGAGGCGAAAGCGGCCGTTTGGGCAGCAGAAATCGCCGATTTGGTAGAAAAACACGGGGGTGGCAATAAACGCTTGGCGCTAGATCATGGCACGGTAACGGCCGTTCACGCGCTAGAGGCACACGGGCTGGAAATCAAGAACGGGGAAGAAATCATGGAGCTGGCGCGGCTGATCAAGCATGATGAGGAGATCAAGGCGATGCGCCGCGCCATCGTCGCCTGTGATCGCTCCATTGACATCATGCGCGACCATTTCCAGCCGGGCATCACAGAGCAGCGGCTGTGGAGCTACCTGCACGCAGAAAATATCTCCCGCGGCGGTGAATGGATCGAGACGCGGCTGCTGGCGGCTGGCCCACGCGCCAATCCCTGGTTTCAGGAGTGCAGCAGCCGCAAAATTCAGGCGGGTGAGCTGATGGGCTTCGATACCGATTTGATTGGCCCGTATGGCATCTGCGTAGATATTTCGCGCACCTGGCTGTGTGGGGATAGAGAGCCGACGCCTGCACAAAAAGAGATTTACACGATGGCGTATGAGCAGGTGCAGAAGAACAGGGAGATGTTGCGCCCAGGCGTCACATTTAAGGAGTTGAGTCACAAATCGTTGGTCTATCCTAAAGAACAGTTCCGCTACTACTCTTGCCTTTATCACGGCGTTGGCCTATGCGACGAATATCCGGACGTGCCTTATCCCTGGAACTGGAACGAACTGACCTGCGATGGCGTACTTATCCCCGGCATGGTGCTTTGCGTAGAAAGCTACGTGGGGCGTTGGGAAGGCGGGCCGGGCGTCAAGCTGGAAGATCAGGTGTTGATTACGGAGGATGGGTATGAACTGCTATCGCATTATCCGTATGAAGCCGAGCTTATACTTTAATTTTTAATAGTGAGGTGGAGAAACGGCCGTTTCCCACCAATCATAAAAGGAGATTCAACATGGCAGTAACACATAAACGACTCGGCAAACATGGTGTACTCGTGAGCAACCTTTGCCTGGGCACGATGAATTTTGGCTGGCACACTAGCGAAGAAGATAGCTACAAAATTATGGATCGCGCCTTGGAACTGGGCATCAATTTCTTCGACACGGCTGATGTGTACGGCTGGGAAGTAGAGCAAGGGCACACTGAAGAGATCATCGGACGTTGGTTTGCCCTGGGCGGCGGACGGCGGGATGCCACTGTGCTAGCGACCAAAGTGTACAATCCCGTGGATCGCAAAGCTAACTTACCAGAAGTGAACAGCGACGGCCGTAGCCTCTCTGCCTACAAAATTCGCAAGCATTGCGAAGGCAGCCTCAAGCGACTGCAAACCGACTGGATTGATCTGTACCAGATGCACCACATTGACCGGGATTGTCCCTGGGATGAAACGTGGCAAGCATTTGGCAGTCTGGTTGACCAGGGCAAGGTGGTGTATGTTGGTTCCAGCAATTTTGCAGGTTGGGACATCGCCACTGCCTGCCAGGAGGCGTCTAAACGGGGCATGATGGGCTTGGTGAGCGAGCAAAGCATTTACCATTTGGATAACCGCATGGTTGAGCTGGAAGTCATCCCCGCCTGCCGCCACTACGGTTTGGGGCTGATTCCCTGGAGCCCGCTGGCAGGTGGCTTGCTAGGCGGCGCGTTGGAAAAACTGGAAACCGGGCGGCGCAAAGGGGAGCATTTTGAGAGGATGGTCAACGAGAAGCGAGACCAATTAGAAAAGTATGAAGCCCTCTGCCGCGAGATTGGCCATCCGCCAGGGGAAGTGGCACTGGCCTGGCTGCTGCACAATCCCATCGTCACCGCACCCATTATTGGGCCACGCACGATGGAGCACCTAGAAAGTGCCGTGCGCGCCACGGAAATCGAGCTGGACGACGAAACGCTGCAAAAGCTGGATGAAATTTTCCCCGGCCCCGGCGGCGAAGCCCCGCAAGCCTACGCTTGGTAACAAGAACGACAGAGCCGCCCGCAGAAAAGTGCGGGCGGTTTATTTTGAGGCGCGTATGAATCTTGAGCTTGGTTCTCCGATTGCTTACGGCGCAACGGCCGAAATCTATGCCTGGGAAGAGGGGCAGATCCTCAAGCTATTTTTCGACTGGTTTGGGCGGGAAAATATTGAATACGAAGCCCGAATGGCCCGCGCCGTTTACGCTAGCGGCCTGCCGGTGCCTGCGGTGGGGGAGATGGTGGTAGTGAACGGCCGTATCGGACTTATCTACGAGCGGGTGGCGGGGAAATCGCTGTTTGAGGTGATGCCCAGCAAGCCGTGGACCATTTTTCGATATGCACGGCGCATGGCGGAGATGCACGTCGAGATGCACGCCAATCCGCTTGAGCCAGAGATTCCCCGTCAGCGTGAGCGGCTAGTGAGAAAAATTAAGGCTGCAAAAGCATTGCCAGACGCTTTGCGGGTGCGTGTTTTAGCTACTTTGGCCAAGATGCCAGATGGCAATCAAATTTGCCACGGTGATTTTCATCCGGGCAACGTGATGGCCTCACCGCAAAGTGAAATCATTATTGATTGGATCGATGCCACGCGGGGCAATCCGCTGGCAGATTTGGCACGTTCGTCCATTATTGCTTTGGGCGCAGCCGCCAGCAGCCAGACTCCAAAGCGTACGGATAAAATGTTTGTGCGGCTGTTCCACAGGCTGTACCTGCGCCACTATTTTTCTTTGCGGTCAGAAGGGAGGGGGGAATACGGCCGTTGGCTCCCCATCGTTGCCGCTGCCCGGCTCAGTGAAAACATCCCAGAGCTAGAACAATGGTTGCTGGCGCAGGCGGAGAAGGCGGTGGATTGAGAGACGGCCGTTTTTCGTTTACAATGGATGCAGAAAATTGGCTAGATAGAGTTTAGTTTGAGGAAAATGGAAATGTCATCTACAGCAATTGCGACCATGAAAAAAATGATGGAATCTTTGCCGGAAGCTGCTCAAGAACAAGCAGTGGAGCAACTGCGTGATTTTATTGCCGAAATGCAAGAAGAAAGTGAATGGGATGCGCTGTTTGAAAAGACACAAGATCAGCTCATTGTAGCTGCCAGGAAAGCCAGGGCAGAGATTGCGTCGGGCAAGTCGGAACCAATGGATTATGAGCAGTTATGAAGTCGGCAACCTTGCCTTCATTCTGGAAGGCATATCGCTCACTTGATGGAACCATCCAGAAAAGAGCCAGAAAAGCTTACATTCTGTGGCGAGAAAATCCCTTTCACCCTTCCTTACGCTTCAAGTGCATTAACAGCCAAGAAAATATTTGGGCTGTGCGCGTGACTTTGGGCTACCGTGCACTTGGTATCTTTGAAGGTAATACGATCACATGGTTCTGGATTGGGAGCCATGACGATTATGAACGCTTTTTTGGGTAATATGGCAACGCTTAGAAATGTGATATGCGAAGCGATGGGATAGTGTTGAGCCATCGCTTTTTTATTTTACATTGAGCTTGAATAGAAAGTGTCATGATGCAGATTCGCGTGGCGAGAGTGGCTGATGCCGAAGCGATTTGGCAACTGCATAACCGCTCCGTTTTGTCGCTTTGTGCGGCGGATTATAGCCTGGAACAACTAGCCGATTGGGTGAAGCACAGCACGCTGGCGCGGCAGCAAGCGCGTCTGAAAAAGCACTGCGTTTTCGTGGCAGAGGAAGATGATCGGCTGATTGGCTTTGTGCGCTGGAATCCGGCCACCAATGAACTGTGCTCCCTCTTTGTAGACCCCGATTTTGTGCGTCGTGGCGTGGCCTCCGCCCTTATGGAAACAGCTTGCCAGGACGCGCTTGCCTGTGGGGTAACTAAATTTTGGCTGGATGCGAGCTTAACGGCCGTTCCCTTCTACAAAGCCACTGGCTGGCAAACCATCAAACAAATGATGCACGGCGAACTGGCCTGCGTGCGCATGACCAAGCAGCTTGGGTAATTGAAAGGTGGGTGGAGAAACTGCCGTTTTTCGTTTACAATGTTTAGCCATTTTTTAATGTTTGTTTATTATCAAAAACATCACGGAATCCATCAGATAAATGAGAAATTTGTTTCCACATTACTACAGGCTTTCAGAGTTACAACTTGCTCAAATCTGGCAAGATTGTGTTTTTTCTTTTGATGCAAATGTCCTTTTGGATATTTACAGATACACCTCTCAAACGCGTGAGCGTTTCTTAGAGATTTTATTTTTGCTGAAAGACAGAATTTGGATTCCGAATCAAGTGGCGTTCGAATTTCATAAAAATCGACAAAGTGTAATATTGAATCAGCTGCAACCATATTAGGAAATCAGAAAAATGGCTCAACAAGCTTTTGGGGGATTAAAAACTGATATAGAGGGTTTGAATCTTAAAGGAAATCGTCCACATCCTTTTATAAAAGCTGAGGAACTCTTCAAGATAATTAATACCGCTCAAGAAAAATTACAGGTTGTCTTGGATGAAATGGAATCTCACCATCCAAATTACCTATCGTCAGATGGGCTACTTGAGGTAATCACTGAGCTTTTCTCAAATAAAGTTGGTATACCGTATTCCCAAGAAGAGCTTGATAAAAAATACGAGGTTATAAAAATTCGATATTCTATGGATATTCCTCCTGGTTATGAAGATGTGAAAAGCAAGAAGGTTCCTCAAAAAGGTGATCCAGAACCCAAAGCGTACGGTGATGCGATTTTATGGATGCAAATGCTCGACTTCATAGAATCAGAGCATAAGCCATTGATTTTTGTTACTGGTGATGTTAAGTCTGATTGGTGGTTAAGATTAAAAGGTAAAACAATTGGTGCAAGACCAGAATTGCGTAAAGAAATGCTTGAAAAGGCACAATCTGATTTTCATATGTATCAAACACACCGATTTATCGAGCTCGCTCAAAGGTTTTTAAAGCTCGAACGCCAAGATGAAGCTGTTAATGAGATTCGAGAATTGGATCGGAAAAATCATGAACTAGATTTAATCGTTTCAAATTGGCCTATCATTCTAAGGTATGTTGGGAGTCGAGATGAAACTTTAAGAGCTTATCTTTCGGTTGCAAAACTGTTAGATTTTAGTGGGTCTGTTTTTACAATCGGATTCGATTTCTTAGCCGTAAAAGAGAAGTTTGAAAAAGTACCGTTAGCTCATGAAATTGTGAAAGAAGCAATTTCGGTCACCACTGCATTAAGACATTTTAGTTTCCATACAACTTTGGTATCTGAATGGAAGCCTATGAAGAGCTCTGGGTTCGATGTGGATGATGTTCCATTTTGATTTCTAAAGAGACAATATAGATATTGACTAACTAAAGGACATAATCAATGAAGATCGAGACGGACGGTGCATACGGCGAACCCCATATTGTGTGCCCTTATTGTGATTTTGAATACGTTCATCCAGCTAAAGTACGAGTATATCCAGTTGAGGGGGATTTGGAGTGGGAAATCACCTCAAAAGGCCCCGCTCTTCGAGATTCTGACGCGGCCAAGCATCAGCGTGGTGTTACGATAAGTATTACATTTTTCTGTGAAAGTGGGCACTCATGGGAAAGCGTTTTTCAATTTCATAAGGGTAGCACTTTTTTCAATGTAATAGAAGTAAAATCAGATAATGATTTAGACACTTTGTGGCGAGATTAGAATATTTCTATTAATTGAAGATTTAATTTGATTTGATGTATATGGGCCAAGAATCATTTCAAGAGATGCTAACCGGTGGCCACCCAAATTCGCTGGGGCGGACGGTGGAGGTGGCGGCGCTTGTCCTGGCGGATCGGGCGCGGCTGGGGGAGCTGTATGCCTGCTACCAAAGCGAGGATGCGGTGGTGCGGCTGCGCACGTCCAATGCGCTCAAGCGCATCTCGCGGGAGAAGCCGGAATGGCTGGTGCCGCTCATTGATGGCTTCCTGACGGAAATCGCCGAGCTCGATCAGGCGTCGGCGCAGTGGACGCTGGCGGATTTGTTCCAAACGCTGGCTCCGCATATGACCCCCAGCCAACGCCAGCAGGCAGAAGCAGTGCTTAAGCGCAATTTGGCCAACCACAACGACTGGATTGTGCTCAACCAAACAATGAAAACGCTCGGCAGTTGGGCTAAAGATGACCCTGAACTGCGCCATTGGCTGGTTCCCCATTTGGAGCGATTGTCTGGAGACGGCCGTAAATCCGTCGCCAAAACCGCTGCCAAAACGTTGTTGAATCTTTAGCAAAGTAGGACTGGCAGTCCTGTAAACTGGTTAGTCTGTCACGACGAATACAGAGGACTGCCAGTCCTGAGTTTTAATCAGTTGGTGTAGGAACGGCCGTTCCCCACGCCCCAATCCGCGCCACAGATGCTTTTGCTTCAGCCACATCCACCTTAGCAATTAGCCCAATCGCCACAATGACCAAAATCGTTTCCAGCACAAACGCCGTGCCGTAAGCCAACATCTCGTTGCCACCAGAAACCGACAGCAAACTGTCCACAACCAGACCACCCAGCAAACTAGCCATCGCCCGCCCCAGCTGGTGCGCCACGCCCCAGACGCCAATCAGCAAGCCGGCGCGCGCTTCCGTCGTGAACTCAATCATCGAGACGAGCAGGCTGGCCGCTGCCAGCCCCGTGCCCAACCCCAGGAATACAACGGCCAGCCGCAGCAGGTTGGCATTGCCCGTAAAACCAATAGCCACGATGACTAAAAACATGACGGCGACAACGCCCAAACCAATGCGATAAATACGCAGGTAGCCAAATCGCTTGATCAAATAGAGGCCAGAAGCCAGCATGGCGATGAGCGTACCCAATCCCCAAAATGCGGTCAGTTGGGAACTTTCACCTACCGTCATGCCAAAGCGAACGGCCGCATACGGCTCCAGCAGCACATCCTGAATTTGGGTGCCCAGCAGCGTTAGCATCACCACCACAAAAAAGCGGCGCACCTGCGGGTTGCCCATTACAACTTGCTTCACAATCGTTCTAAAATCTTGCGAGCGAGCTTCCTGGCTGCCCCGATCGGCGACGTCACGCGGTTCTTGACGCGGCGCAGCAAACAGGGCAAACAGCAACGCCATTCCCCCGATGACGGCGACAACCACCGTGAGCCGCTCTGGTGTGTATGGCTGCAAGGTTGCGCCCACAATGCCAGCCCCGGCGATGAGGCCAATCATGTTCACCACCTCGTACAGCGTGGCGGCGCGTGAGCGGGGTGCGCCCTCTTCAAATTTGTCTGCCAGCAACGCTTGGAAGGTGTTGCTCGTCAGGTTTTTGCCGATGCCGTACACAATCAGGAACAGCAAGGTCGCTGCTGCACCCACACTGAGTAACGATTCGGTTCGCAGCACAAGGGCCACGGAAACGGCCGCTCCCAAACCAGCCAATCCTGCGCCAATGATGATGTACGGCTCACGCCGCAGCCCGCGAATGGGGTAGGCGTCGGAGCGATGCCCCAGCCAAACCCGCACGGGCGCAACTAGCAGCGGCACGGCCAGGAAAAGTCCTGCCAGCGTCACGGGTAGACCCAACTCCACCACCATGACGCGGTTGATGACGCTGCCTGCCAAAATGCTGATCAAAGTTAGGCTCAGCGGTACGGCCGCTAGCCGAATCAAGTTAAAACGATGCTTCATTTCTTCTTCTCCTCTTCAGAAATTCCCCGGAAATCGTCTCAGTTTCTGAGGAAAATAATTACCATCCCATTCAAATTTAAATTAACCAGCATATTCGGGTAGGGGCAGACCCCCGTGTCTGCCCGAAGTCGGGCGCACACGGGGGTACGCCCCTACCATCAAAAATTCCGTTGCAAAGGATTGTATTCAGCAATATTTGCCATGATCTGCTTAACCAAGTTGCGGGATTGGCGAATGCAATCTGGAATGCCCTGGCCGCGCAAGCCTGCCCCGGTGAGATAAAGTTGGGGTAGCTGTTCCGCCAGCTTCTGCTCAACTTGGGCGATCATCGCCAAATGGCCAACAGGTGGTTGCGGGTTGGCTGGCAACCAGCGCTGCACGTGAATTTGTGTGGGATTGGCTGTGATGTCAAAAATTTGCTCCAGCTCTTGCCGCACCAATGCAATTAGCTCATGTTCCGATAAGCTGGCCAACGCTGGATGCTTTTGTCCGCCCACAAAGGCGCGCAGCACAAATTGGTCATTGGGGGCGCGGTGAGGGAACTTGACAGACATGCCTTCAACGGCCAGAAGGGAGGATGATTCGGTATCGGGGACGACGACGCCAAAGCCATCGAAGGGATTATTGATTTTATTCCGGTTGAAGGCGAGGTTGACAGTGGTGACGGGGTTGTAAGGAATATTGCGGAGGTCGTTTATAACGGCCGTTTCCACCAATCCATCCAGCAAATCGGCTATCACAAAGGTGGGAATTGCCAGAACGACCAAATCGGCGCGGAGGGCGCGGCCGTTACTGAGCGAAAGTGTAAAAGGATGGGTGTGGGTTAGGTCGTGGTGCAGATGGGTAACTGCCGTATCCAGCAAAATCTCCCCTTCAATTCGATCCGCCAACGTTTCGATCAGCCCCATCAGCCCCGTTTTCAGCGTGGCAAAGCCGGGCTTTTTGGCCGGGCGGGGCTCGCCAGACGCTTTGCGGTCGGCGCGCTTCTCTTTCATCAGGCCAAACATCCCCCTGACTACGCTGCCGTGCGTTTGCTCCATCTCCGCAAAGCGGCCGAACGACACCTGCACGCTCATCTCGTCCACATTGCCCAAATAAACGCTACCAATGGCGGGCTTGACGATGTTGTCCACCATCTCATCCCCCACGCGGCGGCGCAAAAAGCTGCCCAGCGATTCGTCGCTGGTTTCTGTGCGGGGCTTTACAAATGGCTCTTTGAGCAGCCGCAGCTTGCCTTTGGCAGAAAGCAGCGGGGTAGAAAGGAAGCTCCCAGGCCCAGATGGTACGATGGCGGGACGGCCATTGTGCAAGACATAATTTTTGCCGGAGCTGGTGGTGCCAACGAGTTGATCTTGAAGCCCCAGCTCATGGCAAAGTTCCCACGCTTCTGGCTTGCGGGTCACAAACGATTCAGGTCCCCCTTCAAAAACGAAGCCCTCTTGCTGCTGCGTGGCAATCTTGCCACCCAACACATTCACTTTTTCTAAAACGGTGGTATGAATGGTGATGCCTTGCTGACGCGCCTCTTTTTCTAAATAGTAAGCGGTGACCAAACCAGAAATGCCGCCGCCCGCGACGACAATCCTTTGGATTCCATGAGCTGTCATCTCATCTTCCTCACTTTCAACAGGCAAACAGTAAGAACGGCCGTTGCCACGCCGGATTTTGTGGAAATCAAATTTAATTTTGAGTTACAGATTGAAAGATTCTACGATTGCTGCTCGTAAATTTGCGCGATGGCTAACTGCACCACATTGAGCAGTTCGTTTATGCGTCGCATGAGTCGCAGATTGGCTTCTGGTTTGATGGTGGCGGTGCTGGGCAGCTGGAAGGCGGTGTCTACTAGCATGTCGCGGAAGCGGAGCGTGGTTTCCAGTGCTTCGGTGAGAGGGAGGTTGGCTTGTATGGCCAGACGGCCGTATTCTAAACCAATACCTTTTGCCTCTTTTAGCAGCACACCATTCGATTCTGGGTCAGAGATGTATTGCAACGTTAAGCCCATCAACCGACGACCCAGCAAGCGATGTTGCTCGCGTACCTTGTCATCAAACTGGGTCAGCCACCCTTCACCTTTGTGGGCCGAAATTTCTTGGCGCGTTTGCGTCAATGCTTTTTCAGCCCAAAGCTGCTCTAAACTGCTGGGGAGCTGTACCTGCCGCCGCCCGGCTGCAAACTGATTTAGGTCGGACAATGCAAAGCGCCGATGCCCGCCTGGGGTAAGCATGAACGAAATTTGGCCGCCATCCGCCCAGCGCCGCAGCGTGGTGCTGTGTACGCCAAGCAAATCTGCCGCCTGCGAGAGCGAAAGCCATTGTTCAGTTTCAGGAAGAAAGTTGTTCATAAAACCTACCTAAAATCATTGCAAAACCGTGTAAATCTATGCAAATCTATGTAACTGTGAGGATTATACTAATCTGATTTTAGAGCGTCAATTGGATTTGGCAACTATTGACAAATGTCACGGAGGGGGTATGACAAATGGCTTGCTATTTTTTGGCGAATAACAGAAAAATATTGCGTATAACGTATTGTGTAGCCCCAAGCAGGCACGCAATGTGTTATACGCAATACAAAAGAATCCACGAGTTCTAAAAAAGGAATCTAAATCCTAGGATGAAGATTGCACGTTGTTGATGTACCAGGCGTAGAGTAGTGGCAGGACGGCCGTTCCGCCCACACCAACTGTTAATACCCCCACGAGACCAGCCCATGCCAGCGCATCCTCCGCCACGGTAAAGCCGAGCCCCAGCAATACCAGTGTCATCAGCAAGAAAACGGCCGCGACGCCCAATATGATGCCTGCCACACGCCGCGCCCGCTTCATCGAGGCCCGCTTGATGGCGTGCAGCTTGCCGGATTGCCCGTGCAGCAGCACCATCTGGGCGCGATTGTCATCGTCCAGGTAGTAGCTGGTGTAAAGTGGCAACAGCAGTTGGGTCCAGTGCTGGTTGGCAAAGCTGGGCGACCATTTGAAGCCGCGTGTGTGGTCGGCTTCACTGGCTTGGCGGCAATCCTGGGAAACGGCCGTTTGCAACACTAAAACCGCATCATTCCAGGCATCATCCGGTGGGCGGTTTGGCAGATGCACAATGGCTCCCTTCAAGTCGCCTGGATGGAATGGCTTCTGGTCTTTCGTTTGAAAACGGCCGATTTTGGCCTCGACCTCATCTTGCTGTTCCAAAGCAGGTGTGGCCTGATTGTGATAAGCACGGTTGAGTCGCCCCAAGCGTGGCTCCCAGCGTACGCGATTTTCTTTTACCCGCTCCGTTTGCCAATCATTATTTTTGTACTGTTCCCGGTGGCTCACAATTTCGTAATTGAAGCCCATTTCGGCTTGCCAGCCGCCCTGCACGTGGGCATCCACCAGCCACATAGGTAGGTAAACAGGTTGCAAGCGACCGAGTAAGTTGCGCTCCTGCAAATCGGACGGAGCCAGCCAGATGCTTTTGGCAAATTGGCTTACGCTTTGTCGCAAAACATCCTCATTAGCGCGGTACGGCACTACCATTTCCGGTGGCTGCGTGTAAATGGGGCGGTCATCGGTGGGGTCCATTTGGGCCAGGGTCGCTTGCCCGCAAAGCGGACAGCGTTGGCTGACCTTATCTGGCGGCAGCACAAACACGCCGTTGCAGCTTACGCACCCCTCCAGCACCCAGTCAGTTCCCCACTGCTTAATCCAGTTTTCATTTGCCATTTGGCTTGTTTCAGACATCTAATTAACCACTTGCAATTAAAAATTAACCGTTAACCATTCCTAGGCATCTGTCATCTTGCCAGCTTTCCGCAGCGTGTCGATGACAAAAATGAGCCAAGTGAGCAGCGCAAAACCAGCTACCAGCAAAACGGCCGCCCCAATCCCAATCTCATTCGCCAGCAAAACGGCCGCAATAATCGCCAATAGTAGTCCCGGCAAAAACCAAAGCCCCAGCACCCTGGCTACCTTGCGCCAATCCACAGGCCGCTGCCCGGCAATGATGCCGGTTTGGCCGTTGATAAGTACCTGGAACACCTTGTCGCCGTAGCGGTAGGTCGCCAGGTAGAGCGGCAGCAAAATGTAGCGCCAGCTCTCGTCGCTGAAATCCATTTTCATGCTGAAGTTGCGCATGTTGCGGGCGCTGGCCTGATCTTGGCAGGCTCTTTTGGTTCGGACACGCATGGTGCGCCGCGCCGAGGCCCAGGCGGTTTCCAAATCGATATCGTACGCTTGGGCTGAGAGGCCCGCGAGGAAGGTGGGTTGGTACGGTACCAGTTCGCCTAGGCGATAGCCGCGCATATGCTTGAGCAGCTTTAGACTAATTTGGCGGCTGCCACTCACCAGTAGATCGTCCGTGAACAGGCTAATCGCCCCGGATTCCCAATCCCACTGATTGCCTTCGCGGTTGCCCATTTTGAGGAGTAACTGCCGTTCCCACTTCCAATTGGGCGCAGAGTGTCGGCGACGGCTGGCATCAGTGTTGTACACCTCGGCACGCCAGCCGGCTTTGGTGCGGGCGTCAAAGGTCCAAAAGGGAATGTAGATTGGCGTGTATTCGGTGCTGCGCGCCAAATTTTGCAAATCTTTAGGCAGCAGCCAGCTATTTTGTAGCCAGTCGGCCGTAATTTGGCGGCAATTTTCTGTGGTGGTTACAAATGGCACCAAAAAGCGCGGGCGCAGCACGTCTTGCGGGGCGCGGGTTTGCACCACTGCGTTAGAGCCGCAAAACGGACAGGTGTGGCTGAGCATGTCGGTAGACAGCGTGGTGTGGGCGGCGCAGTTGTTGCAAACAAGCTCTTTCCGTTCTTGCCCCCAGCCGTTTGTGGAACGCTCCACCGTCTCTACGGTGAACTCAAACTCTTGTGCCCCTTTGCCCACAATTTCTACTTCGGGGGCTTCATAGTAGCCGCAGAAGGAGCAGGTAAGGCCGCCGTCGTCGGTGCTGAAGGCGGTGGCTCCGTCGCAGTTGGGACAGCGAAAATCCACCACCGGGCGGGCATCTTCCAGCTCTTCCGGGGTTAATGGTCGGTAAACTTCTATGCCTGAAACGGCCGATTTTGTTTTGACAAACCCATTTGGGATAAATGGGTCTCCTTCAGGTGGGAATCTATTACTCATTGGTTTCCTGCTTTGGTTGCTCCACAGATTTCAGAGATAAGATTAGTACATTGGCTTGGGGTTGGCAAGCGGTTCAAACAATGAAAAGATTTACCACGAACGGCACGAATTGACGAATGAAACGAATAATTATTTGAGAATTCGCGTTATTCGTTCATTCGTTAAATTCGTGATTGCTTTTTCCAGGATTCTGCTAAGATCAGCGCAAAAGTGAGCGTGAATTTGTGAAACGAAACCGACGATTTTTAACGATTTTACCTATTTTGGCAGATGCGGCGGGTGCGGCGGCCATGATTTTGCTGCTGCCGACGCTGGTAGCACAGTTTGCGGAGCCAGCGACTATCAATGTGCTGATTTTGAGCGGGGCGTTTGTGGTTTACTGCACGGCCGTTTACCTCATTCGCAAATTGGAGCCAGCCGCCGACGCCGGCAGGGTTTCTCGCCTGCCAGCGTGGCTGACCCAAACGTTGACGATGCGCGTGCTGGCTATTCTTTTTTCGCTGGCTTTTGTGGTGGAGTTGCTGCGGCAGTTTGGCTACTGGGATTCTATTTTTGTGGTGGATGACCGCATTTTAGGGGCAGGGGAATCGGCTTCCTTTTTTGTGTACGGGCCGGGGGCGTTGATTGGTTCTGCGCTATTTTATGTGCTGGTGCTTAGTGCCTCGGTGCGGGTAACGATTGAGGATGCGTCTCGAAATTATGCGGGGCTGGTGCTGCTGGGTTTGCTGATGGTGAATGGAGCGGTGCTGGTGGGAACGGCCGTTCTCCAATCCATTCCACTTTTTAACGGCTGGCTGGGCATGATTGGTGCTTTTGTGTTGCTCATTTTGCTCTTTTTGCCGCCGCGCATTTGGTATTTGAGCAAACGGCCGTCTTTGCTGGCGGCTATTTCGTATCTGGCGTTGCTGGGGTTGATGTCTTGGCAGGTTGCATAAAATACATTGAACCGCTCCGGCGTTCTCTAAAAAGGCGATACTTCAATGAAATTAAGATATTGTCGGCACTGCAAAAAAGAAGTACCGATGTTCAATAACGAAGAATACGAACAACTTCGAGAAGTTTTTAGTGAATGTATTCGGAATATTAAAGAGTACCGTCGAACAAATAATGCCACTCTTCCAGAAACGCCATTGGATAAGCTATATAAGCCTTTTTGGGAACTGTATACATGGTTCGCTGGTGTCGGGCCTGAGTTCGACGTAGATGAAGTTGTTCGGCGACATTACCTGGCTCGATGGAATAAGTACAAGCACGAAGCAAATTAAAAAAAGAGAACAAGCCCATTCGGGTGGCCCCGAAGGGATTTCACAACTAGCCGGATGGCTTCAGCCTCTGACGTGGCTTGCAAACTCGCCTACTTGCATACTTGCCCACTTCTTCAGGTGCAGAAACGGCCGTTTTAGGCTAGACTCACCTCCATGAACGAAACAGAAATAATCGAACAACCAGAAGAAGAAATTACCGAGCCTGAAACGGCCGATCTAGCTGTAGAGGAAGAAATTGAAGAGCCAGAAGACAGTCTGCCATCGGTGCAGATTGGTGATTTGCCCCCTCGTTTAAGCGAAGCCACCGCCCGCGCGGGCTGGAACTCGCTCACTCCCGTGCAATCCAAAGCGATGCCCTACATCTTTGCCCAACGGCCGATGATGGTGCAGGCGCGCACCGGCAGCGGCAAAACCGGCGCATTCATCATGCCCATCATGGAGTTGGTGAATCGCTTCAAAGACGAAACGCAGGCGTTGGTGCTGGTGCCTACCCGCGAGTTGGCTACCCAAGTTGTTGCCGAGGCGAAGACCTTGTTTGGTGATAGTGGGTTCCGAGTAACGGCCGTTTACGGCGGCGTCGGTTACGGTGCTCAGCTCAAAGCCTTGCGCGAAGGCACACACCTCATCGTAGGGACGCCAGGGCGCGTGCTGGATCATTTGCTGCGCGGCTCGATGTCACTGAAAAAGCTGAAGGTGCTTGTGTTTGACGAGGCTGACCGCATGTTGAGCATGGGTTTTTACCCCGATATGCGCCGCGTACAGGAATATTTGCCAGACAAAGTTTACACTTGCATGTTCTCCGCCACATTTCCGCCCACGGTGCGTAGCCTGGCGCGGCAATTTATGGAAAATCCTGACTTCCTCAGCCTGAGCCGCGATCATGTGCATGTGGCAGATACCTCTCACCAAACCGTCATGGTTTCGCCCATGGAAAAAGACCGAACGTTGGTGCGGCTCATCGAGCTGGAAAATCCCGACTCGGCCATCATTTTTTGCAACACCAAGCAACGTGTTCATTATGTGTCGGTGGTTTTGCAGCGATTTGGCTACAACGCCGATGAGCTAAGTGGCGATTTGCCGCAAAAAGAGCGCGAGAAGGTGATGGATCGTTTACGTAAGGGCAAGCTGCGCTTTTGCGTAGCCACCGACGTGGCAGCGCGGGGCATTGACATTTCCGATCTGTCTCACGTCTTCCAATATGAGCTGCCGGAAGACCCGGAAATTTACATTCACCGCGCCGGGCGCACCGGGCGAGCGGGAGCGGCTGGCACGGCCGTTTCGCTCGTGGGTGACTTCTCAGAACAGGTGCTGCTCAAGAAGATTGCCAAGCAGTACAGTATTGAATTTGAGGAACGGCCGTCTCCCGATGAAGCCGCCTTAGCCAAAATAGTATCCGAGCGCATGATTGTGCAGCTAGAAGCCCAAATGCGTGACCGAGACAAGCTACGTGTGGAGCGGCTGCAGCGTTTTGTGCCGATGGTCAAAACTTTAGCTGAAAATGAAGAAGGGGCGCAGCTACTGGCCATGCTGCTGGATGATTTGTACCAGCAAACGCTCCATTCGCCGCCCGCAACAGTGGAAGTAAGAGAGCCGGTACGTCGCCAATCATCAGACAAACCCAGGAAAAAACGCCGGCGACGGTCACGCGGCCGTTCGCGTAAATCCTAAATTTATCCGCAGATTCCGCAGATACGCGCAGATTTTCTCCGTGAAACTCTGAGTCTCCTCTGCGTAACTCTGTGCTACGCTTTTTTACAAAGTTTTATGAAAGCACTTATCACAGGGATGAACGGGGCAGTCGGCACTGCCTTGAACGAATACCTTTTGGCAGATGGTCATTTGGTGGTGGGTTGGGATCGAACGGCAGTTTCTCCCAACGACCTCCCTGCGGCCAAACAATTTTTGCAAGCCACCCAGCCAGATGTGCTGTTTCATTTGGCCATTGCTTCCCAATCCACCGGGCAGGCAAATGAAGGGTGGCGCATCAATGTGGAATGGCCCACCCAACTGGCGCAGCTTTGCCATGAGCAAAACATCCGCTTCGTTTTTACCAGCTCGGTGATGGTCTTTACGGACGATGCCGTTGGCCCATTCACCCCGGAATCGGTACCGGATGCCCGTGAAGGGTACGGCTATGACAAGCTAATGGCCGAACAGCAGGTGCGTGCCGCCAATCCAGAAGCCATCATTGTCCGGCTGGGCTGGCAAATTGGCGACGCCCCTGGTTCCAACAACATGGTTGACTTTTTAGCAAAGCAAGAAGTGGTGCGCGCCAGCGAAAAATGGCTCCCCGCGTGTAGCTTTTTGGTGGATACGGCCGTTGCCCTGCAAACCCTCGCTCACGCTACCCCCGATCTGTACTTGCTGGATAGCAATTCACGCTGGAACTTCTACCAAATCGCCACCGCCCTGAACGAATTACATGGCAACCAATGGCGCATCGAAAAAACGGCCGATTTCATCTATGACCAGCGCATGAGAGATCCCCGTGCCGACATGCCCTCGCTGGACAAACGCCTGTCCTCCCTCGCATAATTACGAACAGTCTCAATTACTTGGACACAGATTGACACTGATTTATCTTGCTTGTGTCCTGTTATTTTATTCAGCTAGGAAGTCACTATGTCTGATCGCAATCTTATTTTTACGTTAGCTAAAGTGATAATTGCCGCTGCTTGGGCCGATGGGGAGGTGAGCACCGAAGAGGTGAACAGCCTCAAGGATTTGCTATTTCAGCTACCCCGCGCCGGAAAGGAAGGTGGCCTGCAAATGAGCGGCCAGGAATGGTCGCGGCTGGAGATGTACATTGACCAGCCGATTGGCGAAGCAGAACGCGCTCGCTTGGTTGTTGATTTGCAAAATGCGCTGCGTACCCCACGTGACCGCCAATTGGTGCGGCAGGCTCTGGATGAAATGGTGGGTATTGACGGTGAGATCACCGCAGAAGAGCAGGTGCTGGTTGATGAGGTGAAACGAGCGATTGCTGATGTGAACTTGAGCCTGTTTATGCAGATAGGCCGGATGGTGGGTGGGGCGATGGCGCGGCGAACGGCCGTTGCCGACACACCCAATCGTGAACGCCATTTTGAAGATTACATCAAGAACAAAGTGTTTTACGCTGTTAGCCATCGGCTGCATGTGGAGCAGTCTGAATTGCAACTGCCAGAGGCGGCGTTACGCAAACTGAGCCTGGCCGGAGGATTGATGGCAAAGGTAGCACATGTGGATCATGATGTGTCTAAAGCTGAGTTTGGCGCAATGGTACAGGCGTTGCAAACGCATTGGGAGGTGGATGAGGTAACGGCCGTTTTCATTACCGAAGTTGCCGTGTCTGAAGCAGCCAAAAAGCTGGATCACCACCGCACCGTGCGCCAATTTGCTACTCGCACCACCCGCGAAGAGTGGCTGCACTTTTTGGACGTGCTGTTTGCCGTCGCTGCAGCCGACGGCATGGCCACTTACGATGAAATCGAGGAGATTCGCGCCATCGCCCGCACCCTCAACCTGACGCGCGAGGCGTTCATCGAAGCCAAGCTAAAAGTCCCCCGCGAAAAACGCGAAGCGTAGATTTTAGCCACAGATTTCACAGATTAACGCAGATTTTCATAATTTATCCTTCATAATTCATAATTTTCATAGGAGAAAATATGGGAACCTGGGGCTCAGGTAATTTTGAAAACGATGCAGCCGCAGATTGGCTGTACGATTTTGGTGAGAATGATTTTCGGTTGATTGACCGGACGCTGGCAGGCGTGGCGGGCATGATTGATGCCGATGAGCTGGATGCCGACGAAGCGCAAGAGGTGTTGGCCGCCGCTGAATGTGTGGCCGCCGCCGCTGGCTTTCCCCCAAACAATCCGCCGGCAGAATTGGCCGAGTGGCTGGCGGAAAACAGCCCAATGCAGGTGAAGTCAGCATACATAGAAATGGCGCAGAAGGCAGTGGCTCGCGTGCTAACAAAATCGGAGCTGCGTGAGCTGTGGCTGGAGAGTAATGAATTTGGTGCGTGGGAAACGGCCGTTACCAACCTCCAATCCCGCCTCAACCGAATCAAATAAAACGAATGAATCTGAGTTTTAAAATGATGCGCTTACGAAACAATCCGCTTTGTCTGCTGATATTATTTCTTCTTTTGCTTGTCCCATCTGCCTGCGGCGACCCTTCTCTGCCCGAAATTTCTGCCGAGGAACTGGTACAACTCTCCTCTGAGCGAATGAAAAACAGTGATGGCTTTCAGTTTGTCATTGAGCGCGACGGTGCGCCTGCCTACCTTGATCCGGGCGAAACGCTATCCTTCCGGCGGGCAACGGGTGCCTATGTGGCTCCAGACCGCGCTTTGGCGACGGTGCGGGTCATTGGCCCCGGCATCATTACCGATGTGGACGTGATTAGCGTGGCGGAAATTCAGTGGCAAACCAACGTCGTGACGGATGTTTGGGAGGAGCTGCCGCCCAACTGGGGTTTTAACCCTGCCGTTCTCTTTGACGGCGATATTGGCATTCAGGCGGTGCTGCTGGCTGATTTGTCTGAGATTGCATTGGCTGAACCGGAAAATTTGGCGGAAAGTGAGGGGCCGGATGAGCTGCTGTATAGCGTAACGGCCGTTGCTACTGGTGAAAACATTTATCAAATGAGCGGTTACCTTATTGGCCCAGAGCAGGTGGATATTCAGCTCTGGATTCGCCCAGAAACATTTGAACTGGTGCGTATTGTGGTGCGTGAGCCAGAGCCAGAGGATGAAGAGCTAGAAAGCATCTGGCAAGTGGATATTTCTAACTACGATGAACTTATTGACATTGAACCACCAGAATTGGGTAATTGAGTAACTAGGCAATTGACATAATGACTTAATTGCCAATTCCCAATTACAATTTTAGCTACGGCGGAGGATGTAGATACGCCCCCACTGCCCCAGCACGGCAACGGAGTAGCCAGTTAAAATCTCTAAATTTGAGCATTGGCGGACGGACTCTTTTACCAAATCGTATTCGCTACTAAGCACGACGGCACGGCCGTTTCTTCCCAAAACCCGCTCCAATTCTCCAAAAAACGCTGGATACAATCTTTTTAGTGCCTTAGGTGAACTAATTTGCTTGCCAAATGGTAGGTTGGTTGCCACTTTGGTGATGCTGCCGTTAGCCAGTGGCAACCGGGTTGCGTCCAGATGCAAGGCACCAAAACTGTTGGGCGGCTCCTTACGCAACGCATGTACGTTTTGTCGCGCGGCCTGCGTATGGTCATAAAGCATGTCTCCCGCCAGCATTTGGCTGTACGCTCCGGCGTAGCGCCGCTCCATCAGCAGCGTGCCACTGCCGCACATCGGGTCTAGGAAGATGTCATCATCAGTAGGTTGGGTGAGGTGAATCATGGCGGCGGCGACGGACGGCCGTAACGCAGCTTTCAGCGGCATGGGCTTGTTAAAACGATGGCGCATGGTGCGGTCTGTCAGGCGGATGCCGCCCACCAGGCGCGAGCCGAGCAAGTTGATCCAAATTTCTAGCATGGCGTGGTCATCTACCAGCCGCCAGCGCGGGTATCGTTCCTTCATCCCTCGCCGCACCGCCTCGCCGAGCTGCTTGCGGTAAATGTCGTGGCTGCCATACAGACGACTAATTGCCCGATAAGACGGCCGTCCCGGTTGCTTACGGATAGGCATGGCGATGTCAATGGCATGTTGGAAGGTTGCCGATTCGCCAATCAACTCCGTTAGCTGCGGCAGCACTTGGCGGGTACGCGGCACTTTGTCTATAGAAACCGCTAATACAAAAACGTCTTCCACGGCGCGTAACTGAAACAAATCGGAAGCGTCCCCGGAGTAGCTAAAAAGCAAAAGGCCATTTTGGTCTTTGGCAAAGACAGTTTCACTGAATTTGGCACCTGGCAGCTTGTCTCGAATTTCTAGCCAGGCAATCTCTTCTACCCCTGGCATTGTTTGCACATAATAGGTTGTTGCGTTGTTCATCCTGATCTTCATTCCCTGTAAAAGTCGCTAGATGATACCACATGACCAATCTGAATGATTGGATCATTGGCAAACTAGTTGCATAAACCCCCGACAATAATTACACTGTATTTGTGTCCACCCAGAAAGAATGAGAGTGCCCCAAATATTTACTCAGTTCCAAACCGCAACTAGGAGGTTAAAGTGATTCAAAAACATAAGCCCAGCAAACTTTGGTCTGCGATTTTACTTTTGTTAACGGCCGTACTGCTTTTCACTGTAGCGGCTTGTTCCAGTGGTGAACAACTGCTGCTGGCTGAATTTAATCGGGATTTTGAAGCGGAAATATTTTTAGCCGAATTAGGTTCTGAATCAGGTGAATGGCAATCTTTGGCTGAAGATGCTGTGTCAACGATTCTGTTTGATGGCAGGTATGCAACATTTGTACCCGATACCAACCATATTCTGCTTTGGTATGAAGATGGAAATGATCTGCGTGTAGAGCAAATGGAAATCGGAGATGATGCCCCAACTGAACTTTTTGAAGGGGATGTAGCCGACCGCGTTTTTGGGTCTGTTTCAAGCGATCCGTTTCTCATATTTTTGACTGAAACAGAAGATTTTTCTGAATTTAGCTGCTATGTGTCTGTTGATGGGGCAGAAGCTGAACGGCTGGCGAAAGGGTCCATTTGCTGGGTTTCAGAACACGGTGTCGTGTCGGAGGAGAGGGATGAAGATGAATTAACCCTAACCCTCTATTCACTCGATGGTGAAGAAGAAACAGTCATTCTTGATGGCGTTGAGGATGTTTTAGACACCGCTTGGAATCAAGATTTATCTACTTTTGCTTATGTAGAACTTGATCGTCGGGATGCTCAGGCGTATATGATCGAGCCAGGTGACGATGAAGCAACCCCTATTGGTGATGAGTTTGAAGTTATCGTGTCTGTGGGCTTCATGGCTGATGGCGAGACCATCTACATTGTGGGTAAACCGGATGAAGATGATGATGAAGCGGGATTGTTCATCAACGGTACCGGGGATCCAATTTTGGAAGAAGAGAGCATTCGCTATGCTGGCCGGGACGAAGAGGGCGACTATGTCCTGTTTAGAACCTTAAACTCGCGAGGGGAAACGCTTTTCGTTTATGATGTAAATGATGAAACGGCCGTGGAAGTAGCAGACGGAGACGCTGTTTCTACAATTGGTTATCTTAGCGATCGGCTGCTTTTTTCTGTGGCGGAAGATGATGATTTTGCTGTGTTTAGCGCCGAGGCAAATGGTGCGGAGCCAGTTGAGCTGTTTGCCGATAATGATTTTGAAGTGATTGCAATTCAGGTTGATGAGGCAAACGGCCGTATCTACCTGACCTTGCGCGATGAAGATGGACTTTCCTCTCTGTTTGTGTCTAGCCTGGATGCTGAAGATGGTTACATTTTGGTGGAAGAGTGGGCCACAATTAGTTTGTTGAACAGTTCGGATGATACGGCCGTCTTTGCTGCACGGGAAGATTTTGGCGACGACTGGATTCTGTACGCCATTCCTGTGGAAGACGGCGCGGACGAAATTGAGCTGGATGATGATGCCGAAAATGGTTTTGAGAACGCCTTTTTGACGGGTAACGGCCGTTCCCTGATTTATACGGCCGTAGGTGACGACATTAGTGAGGCAGAAGTACGGCAAGCACCGCTGGATGGCGAAGAAAACCCAGAAACGCTGTACAAAGACATTCTTCTGTTAGACGTTAACTGGGAGGGGGCTTCAAATCTGGAGCGTCTTCGCTAGAGCTTAATCAGACTTCAAAAGTCTTGTAAGCAATTTGGCTAAGACCAGATGCGATCGAGACTTTTGAAGTCTATAATTACCCAGTTACTTACCAAAACGATCCTCGCTGCGGGCGCGGAAAAAGAGCCGAATAGGAACCCCCGTAAACGGCCACCGCTCCCGCAGCCTATTCTCCAAATACCGTTTGTATCCAAAATTGAGCCAATCAGGATTGTTCACAAAAAAAACAAACGTGGGCGGGGCCACGCTCGCTTGCGTAACATAGAAAAACTTGACTCGCCTGCCACCTTTGCCTGGCGGTGGGTGCTGCGTGATGGCATCCCGCATAAATTTGTTGAGGGCACTGGTCGGTATGCGCTGGTAGCGTGCCTCATTCACATCCATCACGTGGGGCAAAATGCGGCTCACCCGCTGCCCCGTCATCGCCGAAATGAAAAGGACAGGCACAAAAGGCAGAAAGTTTAGATCTTGCCGCACTTGCTCTTCAAATGCTTTCATGGTGTACGTATCTTTTTCGATGGCGTCCCACTTGTTTACTAGCACAATGGCCCCGGCGGTTTCATCAGTAATCATGCCCGCCACATGGGTGTCTTGGGCAATGATGCCACTCTCGGCGTCTAGCAGCATCAGCACCACGTCGGCACGTTTGAGCGCTTTCATGGCGCGCAGCACGCTATACTTTTCAACGCCGGGGGCAATTTTGCCCCGCCGCCGAATGCCCGCCGTGTCAATGAGCGTAAATTCCTGGCCATGCCACCTTATTTTGGTGTCAATGGCATCGCGGGTGGTGCCAGCAATGGGGCTGACAATGACGCGCTCTTCGCCGATAAGTTTGTTCACCAATGTGGATTTGCCCACGTTGGGGCGGCCTAGCATGGCAATTTTGATGGCGTTGTCTTCTTCGTCATCGTCAATGGGTGTGGCAGGAACGGCCGTTACTACCGCATCCAGCAAATCACCCGTGCCATACCCGTGCAGGGCCGAAATGGAGAACACTTCACCCAGAGCCAGTTCGTAAAACTCATATACATTTTCGGCCAGCTTGGTAGATTCCAGCTTATTGGCTGCTACCAGCACTGGCTTGTTGGATTGGCGCAAAATATCCGCCACTTCTTGGTCAGCAGCCGTGACGCCAACCTGACCATCCACGACCAAAATCACGACGTCTGCATCCTGAATGGCAACGGCCGCTTGCTGGCGAATGTACGGCAAAAATTGCTCCGAATCTTCAGACAGCGGCTCTGTGTGCCAGCCAGTGGTTACTTCAATACCGCCCGTGTCTACCAGCGAAAAGGGAACACCTGCCCACTCGCTGTCGGCATAGAGCCTGTCGCGGGTGGTGCCTGCGGTTTCAGAAACAACCGCCATGCGGCGGCCAACAATGCGGTTAAAAAGGGTGGATTTGCCGACGTTGGGTCTCCCGACCAACGCGACCAAAGGTTTTGCACTCATAATTGTCAATCGTTATTTGCTACAGAGAGCACGGAGAATTTAGAGAAAAATATCTCACAATTTTCTGTGTCCTGCTTCGGCTGCGCTCAGCACAAGCCTGCGGCTAAAAACTAAATAATTTTGTGGTTGGGTAGCCAGGCAACAATGGGTTGGATGAGAATAGGAAGCTGGGTGGATACGGCCTGCACTGAGCTGCTCAACACAGCTGGGCTTGCCGAAGCGGCCGTATCTCCCGCGCCCACTACCAGCAGCAAACCGGGCGCAATCGGCAACAACGACTCCGTTTCGGTAATCTCTTCCGTCGGCGTCATTACCTCTGTAATCACTACTTCAATCACTGCGGGTTGAATTGAACGCAGCTCCAGGCCACGATCTGGTACGTCCACATCTGGCTCTAGCGCATACTCGCCTGGTTCCAAATCAAACAAATCCAGCGTTACCCGCACTTCTTGCTCTGTTAAAGTATCCAGCACCGGGGAAGGCCCAAACAAAACCACCCGCACCGTATTTGGGCTGATGGTTGCCTCAAGCGTTTCCGTAATGCCCAAAAGCTCAATGGGCTGATTATATATCTTTGTGCTGGAAAAAGGTTCAATTTGCACCGTCACCGTGATTTCCGTTACGCTGTCCAGGGTAATGCCAATTGGCAAATCCAAAGAGACCTGATCCTGAAAAGTTTCCGTCAGACCCGTAATGTCAATTGGTTCCGTTTGCACGCGGAACGGCTGCGCCAGTCGCGTAGGCAACCCTGTCACTAACACGCTAGATGGCTCAATCGTGACTCCCAGCACTCGGTAGCCGGGTGCCACTTCGCCTACAATATCGGCCGTAATCACCTTGTTGGCAAAGTCAGCCGATTCGTTGATGGGAATCGTTACCTCCACCTGCTCAGTATTTAGCTGCAAGCCGCTCACGCTGGCCACGCGCCCCTGCCTATTAAAAAAGAGCGCCTGTGGCGATTCGATGCGCGTTTGCGTGTCGTCATTCAAAAAGATAGTAACCTGGGCAAAATCCAGCAGATCTACTTCTGTTTCAGTGCCAGTAACGGTGATGACGGGCGGATCGATGAGTGGTTCTCCCATCGTGTGTCCACGAGCAACATCGCCCCGAATGTCTAGCTGAACATCAATTTCACGGGTGACCAACTTTTCTAAGCGCACCGTTACCGTTTCTGGAATGGGGGCTTCGAGGACAATATCGGTATTCTCCGCCTGAATTTCAACGGGCACAGTCACATCGCTCCCCAGTGGCACCTCGCTCAAGTCTATGATGGCTGTAAAATCAGTCTGATCCAATGCTGAGACAATGGATGTGGGCCCTTCGTAAGTGATAAGCACCGGGGGATTGTCATCAGCAGGGCTAAGGCGGGTGACATCTTCTGGCAAACCAACGAAAGTGGCTGGAATTTGCAGCACGCGCTTGAGATCGGGATCGTCAACCTGCATGGCATTTACCCAAATGATAACAGCCAAAATGAAGGAAAGTATCAACGTTACCAAATTGGCAATGAGGGAACGGGCCACGCGCATCATACGTCTGCCCTCTGGCTGTTTTGCCGGTTGTGTAAAAATGCGTACAAAATATCATCCAATCGGGCGGGGTCTTGGCGGCGAATGACACGGCCGTTATGAGCAATCGAGACCTGCCCAGTTTCTTCAGATACAACCACCGCCACGGCGTCACTCACTTCGCTAATACCCAGGGCAGCCCGATGGCGCAACCCCATCTGCCGGTCAGTTAGGCTGCTGGTAGAAAGCGGCATCACACAAGCAGCCGCAGCCAGCTTATCATTCCGCATAATCACAGCACCATCGTGAAGCTCTGTATTTTTATTAAAGATGGTCAGCAGCAAGTCTGGAGACACTTCGGAATTGAGCAAAATGCCGGTGTCAATGTACTCTTGGAGGCCGGTGTCTCGCTCAAATACAATCAGCGCCCCGTGCCGCCGCTGCGACAGCCGAACGCTGGCTTCCTTCACGGCCACAATTACCGGGCTTACCTCATTTCGGCGCAAAAAGCGAAAGAAACTGCCGGTGCGCCCGAGCTGCTCTAAAGCCCGACGCAGCTCGGGCTGAAAAATGATGGGGATGGAAAGCAACAGCGTGGGCAAAATCCAGCTAACCAACTGCCGAAAAGCGGTGAGGCCGGGAATTGAAGAAAGCAGCAGGACGATGAGAGCTAACCCTACAAAGCCGCGCAGCACCTGCACAGCACGCGTACCCCGAATGAGCAGAAAGCCACTGTAGATAACGGCCGTTACCAACAAGATATCAATTACACTAATCCACACGTCGGTAGAGCGGCTTAGTGCATCGGCAATACTCTCCCAGGAAAAAATGTTCATAGGTGGGGGCGATTACGGCCGTAATTGGGCTAACAACTGCCGATAACTAGCGGCATTGGGGGGATTTAACGCCAGAATTTTCTCGATAGTTTGGTAGGCAGCCTGGGTTTCGTTGGCTTCTAGCTGGGCTTCCCCCAGCTTGTCTAGCAGTTCAATCGCTTCAGCCTGCCGTTTTTGTTGCAAATAAAGGCGAGAAAGACGATCAACCAGATTTTTGTCAGACGGCCGTTGCCGCACCATATCTTCCAAAATGCCAACCACTTTAGCCCCGCGCCCGCTGCGTACTAACTGCTTTAAGTAATTATCCAGTTCGCCCACCGCATTGATTGGCTGCCCAACCTTGTAATACAAATCAACCAGGGTGATGGCTGTGCGCTCATCATTGGGATCCAATACCCGCAGCTCTTTGTACGCTATCAGGGCTCGTCGCCAATCGAAGCGCTGCATATCAATTTCGGCCATTAGCCGCAAAAAGCGCACCTTCCAGTTTTGCTCATCCGCACCACGCGGTGCTAATTTGAGTGCTTCCTGGTAGGTGTCTCGCGCTTTGTCAACTTGCGCTAGCTGATAATAGGCATCGCCAACCGCCTGATAGTGCTCCAGCGCACGATCAATTTGCCCATGCTGTTTGAGCATATCAATCAAACGGCCGCGTGCAGATAGATCCAGCGGCATCATTTCTACCGCTTTCTCATAAGAGATGATTGAGCCATTGACATCGCCACGATTGCGGTAAGTGTCGGCCACGGTGATGAACTTTTGTGCGGCCGTTTCGCGACGACCTTGCTTACCTAATAACTCACCCAACTGGATGTGAGCAGGCAGATAGTCGTTGGAAAGTTGAATGGCGCGGTACGTTTCTTCAACGGCCGTATCATACATACCCCGTTTGGCATATTCCTGGCTCAAGTAAAGCGATTCCAGCACCTGCTCAGAGCCAGCCGTCAGCATATCGCCTAAAATCATCATGCCAGAGTCAGAGATCGCATCCAAACGCCCCCGCGCATCCTTCGCTTTATCTTCCCACCCCTTGTGGCTGAGGAACTCTACCAGCGCATTGGCAAAAGCAGAGGCCTGGTCTCGCTCGCCCTGTGCCATCAGACTGTCAGCTAGATTTTCGTATAGCTCAATAAGGCGATCCGCCTGACTGTGCTGCACAGTAGCTAAGTCTACAATTTTGAGTACGTTAATGAAATGCTCTAGCGCTTTTTCAATACGCCCTCGTGCCCGATGGCATTCGCCCAACGAAAAGTGGCTGGCCAGCCGAAAATCATGATCTTGTACCGAAAGCTCAAACTCCCGCACGGCGTCTTCAAAGCGGAGTTTGTCCTGGTATAGCAAGCCGAGGTTGAAATGTGCGGCCAAATTGTCTAAGCCCAGCCCCATTGCCTCTTCGTAAGCACTAATTGCTTCATTGGTCATGTTGCGTGTTTGGAAGTCCAAAGCCTTGCTAATGAGCGTGGTTAGCTGAAGTGTTTGGGCGTTCAGCTCCGTATCCCCATCGCCAAACAAATCTTCAGCTAGCTTTTCAGAGGCCAAACGACGTGCATCTTGCACTGGGCTGGCAGCATCTGTCACCTTGCCGTTGCTGCTGCCTTCCTTTTCTTGCAAAGCGGCCGCCATGTGCTGTGCTACTTCGCTTATGCTGTCGGAGGATTGGTAAGTAGGGGAATCTGATTCGCCAGCCAGCTTTTCGCCGCTGCGAATTTGCTCAATGGCTGTCAGCACTTCGGCATTGCGCGGGTCTAGCTTTAGAGCCAACTGGCACGCTTGCAGCGCATTTTCCGCTTCCCCTTGGGCATTGAGAATGCGGGCGATGGCCAAATATTCTCGAATGGCGTTGTGTACCGAGCCTTGCCGCTCGTAAATGGAGGCTAATCGCTGATGAGCGCGCAGCAAATCTGGTTCCAGGCGCACGGCTCGGTTCCAATTGTCCATTGCTTCGGTCAGCCGCCGCCGATTCAGCTCAATTTCACCGATGGCCATGTATGTTTTGCCCGCTTCACCATATTGCCCAAGCCGCTCTTGTACGTCGGCCACCTGGCGCAGATAAATCACATCCCCACGCGAGAAGCGTGCTGCCAGCTTATAATTTTCTAGCGCTTCCTGTAGCTTGTTCAGCTCCAAATAGGCCATGCCCAGCCCGGCATACGGTGCTGGTTCATTGGCAATTTCCTCAATGGCGACCTCAAATTCCTTGATCGCTTCTTGCCATTTTTGGTCCCAACTATGGGAATGGCCTCGGTTTAATGCTTCCTCAAATCGGGCCCGGTTTCCTGCCACGATGGAGCCTCCGTGAACGGTGTTCAGTTATCAGTAATCAGGTTGCCCTGTCTTTAGTTATGGGCTCAATTAAGCCATTTTAGCTCATTAACTCAACCAGAATTGCTTTCTGGGCGTGCATCCGGTTTTCTGCCTGCGGGAAGAGGATTGAGTTCGGGCCGTCGGCGACCTCGTCGGTAATCTCTTCGCCGCGGTGGGCGGGTAAGCAGTGCATCACCAAGCAGTCTGGTTTAGCTAATGTGATCAGTTGCTGGTTTACCTGGTATGGGGGGAAGACTTTAAGACGCACAGCCGTTTCTTCCTCTTGCCCCATACTCGTCCACACATCTGTGTAAATAATATCGGCATCTACAACAGCTTTGTTTGGATCTTCATATATCTCTATTGAAGCGCCTGCGGTGCTAAACTGCTGCCCCAGGTCATAATCTTCTTCGTCGAGTGTGTAATTGGGCGGGGTGGCAATGGCGAAGTGCATACCAACCTTCATACAAGTAAATAGTAAAGACCGCGCTACATTGTTGCCATCCCCCATATAGGTCATTTTCAACCCTTCCAGCTTTTTCTTGGCTTCCAGCACCGTGAAAATATCGGCTAATGCCTGAGCAGGGTGATTGTAATCGGACAAGCCATTGATGATGGGAACAGAGCCGTACTCTGCCAGTTGCAGAATATGCTCATGTTCAAACACACGAGCCATAATGCCATCTACATAGCCAGACAGCACGCGAGCCACATCGGCTACGCTCTCGCGGCCACCCATTTTTATTTCATTGGGCGACAGATAAAGCGCGTGCCCGCCCAGGTGAACCATGCCCATCTCAAACGAAACACGGGTACGCAGCGATGGTTTTTGGAAGACCAGGGCAAGGCTTTTGCCTTGCAGCAGTGGGCGGTTGCCGCCATTTTGCCATTCCTGTTTTAATGAAAGGGCTAAATCCAGCAGATTGTGCAGTTCATCGGGGGACAAATCAGCGATGCTAAGAAAATGTTTCACAGTGTAAATTCTCCGAACCGTTGGCGTAGAATTTGGGAAAATTGGGCGATACGACCGTACCCTAAATTCCCGCTGGTGCCACTGGCCACCTTAAAAAAGTATACCACAGCCAAAAACAGAGGAAAAGCATTCAACATAACTTGACGCGACTATTAGTTATGGTAAGATACAAACTGTAGAGGGGATGTTATGTCATTATCATAATGTCCCACATTGGGGGCAATAGAAGGCAGGTGCCACATGGATTTTTTAAAGAATCGACCGGAACTTTCTGTTCTAATTGCTTTAGTTTTAGGGTTTGCTTTTGGGTTAATCTGGGGCTGGTATGTTGACCCCATTGAATGGACGCAAATCGGCCCCGCAGAGATGGAGCAGTCTGAGCAAGACATTTATTTGCAAACCATTGCCGATGCCTACTCTTACCAGCCAGGCAATACCGGTTTAGTGACCAATGCGCTCCGCTCTTGGCCCAATGCTGCCGAAGCCATTTGTGAACTGCGCGGCCGTACAACTGCCGACCCCGCAGCCCAGCAACGTTTAGACGCCATTGCGATGGTGCAAACAGGCGGCCAATCTTGTGGCGCGCTCCCCGCAGACGGTGCTTTGCCCGAAGTACCCACTCCAGAGGAAGATGGCTCCAATTTAGGTGCCATTTTGGCGCTGCTTTTTGTCCTAGCGTTGGTTGGCGCTGGCATTGTGGTGGTACTCAATCGGCGCAACAGCATGATGGCTGAAGATGATAATGTAGACATCTACACGGACAACATGCCAGAGAGCGCACCTACAATGGTAACAGAGGAAGGGGTGAATGCTGTGCCGATTGCCCGCTTCCAGAGTGACTACGCATACGGCCGTGACAACTACGACGACTCCTTCAGCATTGAAAATTCCGGTGGGGAATTCTTAGGCGAATGTGGTGTGGGCATTGCCGAATCCATCGGCAGCGATACGCCCAAAAACGTTACGGCCCTGGAAGTGTGGTTGTTCGACAAGAATGACATTAAGACCATCACCAAAGTAGTGATGAGCGACCACGCCTTCTTTGATGAAGCGCTCAAAGCCAAGCTGGCACCGAAAGGTGAACCGGTACTGGCGCGCGAAAATGAGGTGATTGTGCTGGAAACGGCCACGCTCATCATCAATGCGGAAATCAAGGAGATGCAGTACGGGGCTGGCTCGCTGCCGCCGCAAAGCTACTTTGAAAACTTCTCTATTGAGCTATCAGCCTGGGCCAAAGAGGGAGATTTTGACGATCCCGACATTGAAGGGCGCGTAGACGAATTGTTAGAGTATTAAATTCAAATTCAAAAGATAATTTGAAGCCCCGGCTGATTTCAGTCGGGGCTTTCTTGTTTGACTATGATTCAGACTTTTGAAGTTTTTGCGTTAGCTTGTGACAGTTGCAAGTGGATGAAACTTCAAAAGTCTTTTTGGAAAACGAGATGCGGTTTTTGGTAACGGGTGGCGCAGGTTTTCTGGGCGCGGCACTGGCAAACAAGCTGGCGGCAGATGGCCATGCGGTTGCCGTTTTAGACGATCTGAGCAGTGGCGATGCCAGTTTGCTGCGTGACGATATTCAGTTTACCCAGGGGGGTGTCAACAATATTCCACTGCTTTGGTCTTTATTGAGGGATGTAGATTGTGTATACCATCTGGCAGCACGGGTTTCTGTGCCGGAGTCTGTTTTGCACCCGCAAGCGTACAATGCGGTGAACGTGGGGGGCACGGTGAGTTTGATGGAGGCAATGCGAGACACTGGGGTGCGTCGGGTGGTGTTTACTTCGTCGGGGGCGGTGTACGGCCGTTTGCCCACGCAACCCGTCCACGAAAATGACCAGCCCAACCCAGATTCGCCGTATGCCGTTAGCAAATGGGCTGCTGAACAATACATTCACACCATTGGTCGGTTATGGGATATTGAGACGGTGGCATTACGCATCTTCAACGCCTATGGGCCGGGCCAAAACTTGCCCGTTTCCCATGCGCCGGTGGTACCTCGCTTTTTGCATCAGGCACTCACGGGTGGCTCTGTGGTGTTGTATGGCAATGGGCAGCAAACGCGCGATTATATCTATGTGACGGATGTGGTGGCGGCCTTGCAAGCTGCCGCCACCGCCAAGGCGGTCAATCGTCAGGTGATCAATATTGGCAGCGGCATTGAAACCAGCCTGACGCAGCTTGTGGCACAAATTGAGCTGGTAAGCGGCAAGCGAGTAAACCAACTGCACAATCAGCAAAAGGAGGGCGGCGTGCCGCGCTTGGTGGCGGATATCAGCCGGGCGCAGCAGCTATTGGGTTTTCGGCCGTTGGTAAGTTTGGAGGATGGTTTACGGCAGATATTGAGGGAAGACAGCCGTTTCCAAAAAAATTACCACGAATAACACCACTTTCACGAGTTTGTACCGATTTCGCGGCGAAAATTTGCAACAAAAAACGCCAGCACCATGTGCTAGCGTTTGTGTGCCCAAGAGAGGACTCGAACCTCCACGCCCAAAAGGGCACAGGCCCTCAACCTGCCGCGTATGCCAATTCCGCCACTTGGGCTTAAGTGAATATTCAGTAGCTGAAAATTCAACTTTGGCAATTATAGCGATTGCCAGATGGCTGTCAATGCAGTAACGAACCTTTAAGCTCTTACCAATTCAGCGATGGCTGGAGCCGTTGCGCCATTGGTGTAAACCTGGCGGGCCTGGGTAGGGGCCATTTGCAAAACGGCCGAAGCCCACGTTAATCCAGAGCCAAAACTCACCAGCAACAGTCGGTCATCCAAGCTGATTTCCCCAGCATCCAGACCATCACAAATAGCGACCGGAATAGACGCTGCTGATGTGTTGCCATACTTGTGTACCTTCACCAAAAAGCGCTCCATTGGCAAATTCATGCCCCGCGCTGCCGCCTGGATAATACGTAAATTGGCCTGGTGCGGCACGATGCAGTCAATATCATCCAGCGTTAGCCCTGCTTGTGCCAAACTGCGCTGGCTGGTCCTGCCCAAAATGCGGGTGGCAAACTTGAATACTTCACGGCCGTTCATGCGAATATAGTGCCGCTTCTCGGCAAACGTGGTGGCATCTACTGGTTCAGCCGAACCCATCGCTTGGGCAATAATGTGGTGGCTACCGCTGCCGTCTGAGCCCATGTCGAAGCCCGTGAGACCGCATGGCTCGTGGCTGGCTTGCATCACAAAGGCTCCCGCCGCGTCGCCAAAAAGAACACAGGTGCTGCGATCCTGCCAATCAATAAAGCGGCTGAGCAGCTCCGAGCCGATGATAAGGATGTTGTCGTAGACGCCGCCGTTAATGAACTGTTGGGCGGTGGTTAGTGCGTACAAAAAGCCGGTGCAGCCGTTGGCCAGCACAAAAGCTGGTACATTGGTTGCGCCCAGCATGTGCTGCACCTGGCTGGAAACGGCCGGCGTGATGTGGTCGCCCGTAGTGGTAGCCACAATGATTAGGTCTAGATCGGTCGCACTCAGATTGGCTTTTTTGAGGGCGCGGCGAGCGGCCTCAACCGACATTGTGGCGTTGGTTTCTTCAGGGGCGGCAATGTGGCGTTGGTGGATGCCAGTGCGCTGTACAATCCATTTATGGCTGGTATCTACCATTCTCTCCAGATCATGGTTTGTCAGCACTTTTTCCGGGACGTATGCGCCCCAACCGGTGATACGGCCGTATCGCTTTTGCATGTTCTGCTCCTCAAAGGCTTTTTGGTGTTGTTGTACCGTCTCTTCTTCAAGTTGTTGAATCCGTGACAACGTATTAAACCCCATTTAAACCGATTCGTCACGGTGCTCTGCGTCATATGCAATCGGCAAAAAGTATTTGGAATATAGCAAGCCAGTTTCTGGCCAATTGCTTGAGTAAACCGCAGGGAAAGGCTTCTTTTTCATCCGGTAGCACTCTGCGGTTTACTTAGACGCGCATTTTGTCACAAAACGGCCGTTACCTTCGTCTACATGTATAAATCGGAAAAATTTTCGGAGGTTATGATGAAGAAAATCTTGATTACAGGAGCAACAGGTGGATTAGGTAGTCAACTACGGCCACGTCTGTTGGCTGCTGGTTACAATGTGCGTGGCACCAGCCGCCGCCCGGTAGCGCAAACACAAAAAATGGACTCCAATGTGGAATGGTCGCAGGTTGATCTGGAAACCGGAGAGGGGCTTGCCGAGGCCGTGCAGGGTGTAGATGGCATCATTCACGCTGCTAGCGCCGCTATGCCTTTTGGTAAAACCCAGCGTGTGGACGTGGCAGGTACAGAACGTTTGCTGCACCATGCAGAGCAGGCAGGCGTTGATCATCTCTTTTACATTTCCATTGTGGGCATCGATCGCATTCCGTTCAGCTATTATCGTTACAAATTGGCGACTGAAGCTGTCATCGAGAAAGCAAACTTGTCTTGGAGTATCTTGCGGGCAACCCAGTTCCCATATTTGCTGGATATGTTTTTTCATAGCCTGGCCAAGCTGCCCATCATGCTGGTTCCTACGGATTTCCAATTTCAGCTCATTGATTCTGGCGAAGTAGCTAATGTGATGGTGCAAGCGCTAAAACAGGAACTGACTGGGCGATTGCCCGATTTGGGCGGGCCAATTGTGCAGACAGCCGGTGAATTGGTGCAGCCCTGGTTAGCACATCAGCCATTTTCCCGGCGCGTGTGGCATTTGCCCATTCCTGGGCAGGTTGGGACGGGTTTCCGGGCCGGGTACAATACCATTCCTGAACGGCCGTCTGGCACTGTTACCTGGGCCGATTGGCTACTGCAAAAATACGGTCAGCCTCGTTTGGAAACGGCCGTTTCCTGAGGATAAAAATGAGCGATCCAGCACTGTTCGACACTTATCGCGCGTACCTGTTTGCCATTGCCTACCGCATGTTGGGCAGCGTGATGGATGCCGAAGATATGGTGCAGGAAGCATACCTTCGCTGGCAAAAAGCACCACCTGCTACGATTGATTCGCCAAAAGCTTATTTGGCGACAATCATCACTCGCCTCTGCTTGGATTTTCTGCGGTCGGCGCGGGTGCAGCGGGAAACCTACGTGGGGCCGTGGCTGCCTGAGCCGCTGCCGGAAACAGATGTCTCATCAGAAGCGGCCGTTTCCACCGAAGGAGCCATCATCTTGTCTGAATCAATCTCCATCGCCTTTTTAGTGTTGCTAGAAAACCTCTCCCCAACCGAACGGGCCGTTTACTTGCTGCGACAAGTCTTCGACTACGGCTACGCCGACATTGCCCGGATGGTAAACAAAAGCGAAGCTGCTTGCCGCCAACTGGTTCGCCGCGCCCGTCAGCATTTGCAAACCCACCGCCCGCGCTACACCGCTACGCCAGAAGAATCTGAGCAGCTTACGGCCGAATTTTTTCAGGCGTGTACCAATGGCAATACCCAGAAACTGTTCTCGCTGCTGGCCGAGGACGTGGTGGAATGGTCAGATGGCGGCGGAAAAGTTCATGCGGCTCGCAAGCCAATTCTTGGACGCGAAAAAGTAACCCGCTTTTTGCTGGGACTCGCTCGACAAGCTCCGCCAAACGTTGTGCCGCAATTCAAGATGTTTAACGGTCAGCCGGGGGTGGTTGTTTATGTAGACGGCCGTCCTTTTACCGTTATCATTTTAGAAATTGTTAACAATCAAATTCAAAACATTTACAGCATTGTAAATCCCGATAAACTGCGTCACATTCCCAATTTAGGGAGCTGAACGCATATGAGAAAACAATTTTATCTGTTTGCTTTGCTGATCGTTTTACTGTTGATTGTGGCCTGTGGTGGTGAAGATTCCCCTACGCCCACGCCAATTCCGCCGCCGCCAACGGCCGTTTCCACCCAACCCAGCAACACTCCCCCCGCAACCCCAGCCGAGACAGCAACCATTCCCGTCACTCTGCTACCCCCGCCAACCCTTGCCCCAGTGGCCACCAGCACCGTGGCTAGTGAACCCCTTGCCGAGGGCGTCAGCCTGCTGACCGCCGCCGATTTTGGCACCGACCGCAACCCGCTGACGGGGGAACTGATGGCCGATCCGATGCTGCTGCAAAGACGGCCGCTTGCCATCAAAATCTCCAATGCGCCGCCCAGTTTTGTCCGGCCGCAGGCGGGGCTAAACAGTGCCGACTGGGTCTTTGAACACACCGCAGAAGGCAACATCACCCGCTTTACGCTGATTGTGTACGGGCAGGAAGTGGCCCAGGTTGGCCCCATCCGCAGTGCGCGGCTCATTGATGTGGAGCTGCCCGCTATGTACGATGCCGCCCTCGCTTTTTCCGGGGCCAGCGTGGGGGTGAACCAGCGGCTCAACGCCTCAGATTTCGAGAGCCGTATCATCCGCTCGGCAGACCCCGGCTACTTCCGCACAGGGGAAGATAAACCGTTTGAGCATACTTTGTACGGCCGTCCCGCCATTTTTCGCCAGGGATTAGAAGCCTTTGGACTCAATACCCCGCCCAGCTTCAATGGCCTGCTCACCTTCACTAACCAGCCGCCTGCCGGAGGCACGCCAGCCAGCAGCGTAGCGCTTAATTATGAGTGGGAAATTGTGGAGTGGCGGTACGACTCCGCCACAGGCCGCTATCTACGGTGGGCTGCCGGGGAACCCCACCTGGACGGCAACACGGGCGAGCAGGTGAGCGCGTCCAACATTGTGATCATTGCCCCGAACCATGTGGAAGATGCCACCATTTGTGAGCAAATTACCAACGATGTCTGTACCCATCTGTCGGTGCAGATTCAGCTATGGGGCAGCGGCACGGGCATCATTTTGCGCGATGGGCAGCAGTACCCCATCACCTGGCACCGCGAAGAGCGCAACGATTTGCTTACCTTCACTGCTCCCGGTGGCACCCCCTTCCCCCTGCAAATTGGCAACACCTGGGTGCAGTTCATCCCCACCTGGTACGATGACCCGGTTTCTGTAACCCCGTAGGCAGTAATCAGTGAACGGTAGGTAGAAGATCTGCGGTGGTTAACCGCCATTTTCCCCATCCGGTCATTCCTGCGGAGGCAGGAATCCACCCAACCCAGCAAAAATGGATACCCGCCTTCACGGGCATGACGCCACACAGGTAGGGGCGAGGCGGTTGGCAGCCAATGAACGAATAACGGCAAAACAACCCCGCCAACCGCCTCGCCCAAATGCCACAATGACCAGATGGTTTGCCAAGTAAAAGGGCAAGGCAGGTGGAGAGAGTCAAGCAACAAAATTTGCCAGATGGCGGCCACCTGCCTTGCCCCTACCAGAGATGAATTGTTATGAGGCAATTTTTGCTTCAATGACGACGAGGCTTTCGCGGGAACCGACGGTGTCTGGATGGTCTGGTCCCAGCCGTTTTTCGCGGATGGCCAACGCCTGCCGCATTAAACGAGCTGATTTAGTGTACTCCCTTTTGTGGTAGGTCAGTATAGCAAGGTTGCTTATGCTGTGAGCTGTATCAGGGTGATTAAGGCCATAATGTTTCTTGTAAATTGCGACAGCGCGTTCGAAATATGATTGTGCGGTTGATAGATCTCCAATATCTTGCAGTAAAACACCCAAGTTTAAGAGAGGAGTAGCAGTACGAGGATTGTCCGGACCTATGGTTTTTTCGTAAACGGCTAAGGAACGTTCAAAATAAGGTTGGGCGTCTGTTAGGTTACCCTTGGCTTGCAGCAAAAAGCCCAAATTGTTCAGGCTATTTGCGGTATCAAGATGATTAGATCCCAGCACTCTTTTTCGAATTTCGAAAGCCCGCTTGTAAAATTGGTATGCGGCGGAAAGTTCGCCCATGGCTTGTAACAAAAGTCCTAGATTATTAAGACTTGTGGCGGTATCGGGGTGATTTGTCCCGAGCACTTTTTCTCGGATAGAAAGCGCACGTTCGAATAGCGGATGTGCGGCTTTGAATTCAGACAAGTCTTGTAGCAAAAGACCTAAATTGTTGAGGCTAGTGGCAGTATTTGGATGGCTAGGTCCTAAAGTTTTCTCACAAATTTTGATTACACGTTCAAAATGTGATCTTGCGGCTGAGAGCTCTCCTGTTTCATGTAATAAGGTACCTAAATTGTTAAGAATTGAAATAATTATTGGATCGTCATACTCTAAAGTCTTTTCACAAATGGTGCGAGCGCGTTCGAAGTGTTGCTGAGCGGTGGTCAGCTCTCCCATAGTTTGCATCAAAAGCCCCAAATTATTAAGACTGATGGCCGTATCATGATGATTAGTTCCAAGGGTTTTCTCATAGATGATGATAGCACGCTCGAAATATGATTGTGCGATTGCCAAGTTGCCCATATTTTGAAGTAGCAATCCTAAATTATTGAGACTTGTGGCGGTATCAGGATGATTCTGGCCAAATAGCTTTTCCCGAAGGTTGAGAGCATTCTTATAAAAGGGCAATGCAGCGGCATAGTTGCCTCTAATTTCGATGTAATAGCCCGTTACATTGTTTAAATAAGCAGAGTTGGGAGTCTCACAGTTGAACTTGACGGCGAAGTCCGTAATGGTTGTAAGATGAGGTATTAACTTAGCGTTGGTTTCCCAAGTGTCAATGTCATAGTGATCATAAAAGTATACATTCGCCAGTAAATCAACTGCCACTTCCACCCAGGCGCGGGCGCGTTTGCTGCCCATGCGGTCACGGGCCACCGTTTGCACCAGCCGATGCAGCGTCAGGGTGCCATCTTCCACTTGCAGCAGGGAGTAGTCGCGCAGTGCCGTCAGCGCCAGCCGTAGCTGCCGTTCATCCGCCACCACCTCTCGTAGAGGCATTGTCTGCAACGTCTCTACATCCGTCACGCGCTTAATCAAATCTAGCGGAATCCCGTCCGGGTCTAAAAAGCAGCACAAATTCAGCAGCTCGGCCGCGCCCTTGCGCTTTTTGGCGTGGTCAAAACCAATCTGCCACGTCGTGGCGACCGTTTTGGGGTAGTCGGTTGGCGCATCTTCCTCCGCCCACAGGCTGTCCCGCGCCTCACGGAACCAGCTCAAATATTCCGTTGCAGGCAGCTGCTGCATCTGCATAAATGCCGCCGCCTGCTCCATTGCCAACGGTAGGAAACCTAGTTCATCTGCTAGCTCCTCCAGTTCTGGCGCGTCGGGCAGCTTGCGCTCCTGCCAAAAAGCCGTGGCTTCCACCGCACTAAACGTATCTAAAGCAAGCGTCTGCCCAAATTTTTTCCAATGGGCAGCGGCGCGGCGGCTGGTAATGAGCACGTGCCCACCACCGGGCAGGTAAGGGCGCAACTCACGCGGGGTTAGTTCATCCACATTGTCATACAGCAGCAACCACCGCTTCTTGCTGCTGCTTAGGTGGCTCAGCACCTTGGCGCGTATCGCTTCTGCCTCAGTTTCTTCTTCGGTAACAATCTTCAGCGTTACCCCCAACAGGCGCAGCTCGTTGTCCAGCGTGGGGGTGTCGCTGGCGCGCAGCAGCCACAGCATGTCGTACTGGTCGCGGCAGGTGTGGGCATAGGCGAGCGCCAACTGCGTTTTGCCCACGCCACCTAACCCGGCAATTGCCTGCATTACCACTTGCGGGTTGGCTGGACTGGCAAAGTTTGTGGCAATCGCTTCAAGCTGTGCTATGCGTCCCACAAAATGCGGATTTGGCGGGGGCAGGTTGTACACGGCTTCTGGGCGGTATTCAGGGTAAACAATTACTTTGGCGTTACGACCAATGGCAATATTTTGGCTGTTGGTAATGTTTCCAACGGTTATTTTGTCGTTTGTTTCGTCGCTCATAGTGGTTCCTGCTGGTTGTCTGGCTGAACTAGGCACAGTATACCGGAAAATGGGGTTTGACTGAAAGGTTAGGGAGTGGCTAATTCTGTAGGCATACGAACTCAATCACATGTTTCTTGTCAAACGGCCGCATCCGATTGTGCAACTGACGTCGGTTCCAGGCATGAGCAAACGCTTTCACATGACGATTTAACCAAACCAAGCTGCGTGAGAAGCAACGGCTCTTTCTGACTAGTCGAGTGAGATAGTGTCGCAGTTCCGCATTGCCTCCTTCAACTGAGTACGTTTCGCTCTTATCTCTTAGCGATAAATGGTAGCCGCGACGATAAATCAAACTGTCGTACAGAGGGAACTTGTCACTGTAATACTGCTCGGCAGGCGCCTCATCAATCATTTTTTGTGCCACTGCCTGCGTGCGTTGCAAAACGGGCTCAATCCCTAGAAAACAGCGGGTTTGCCGGTCTACAACGGTCATGATGTAGATTTCGTTTTTTTCTCACCGATAAAGGTGAAGAGCTCATCCTGTTCAGCTACTTCCACTGGTTCATTAGGGCCGGGCAAGGTTGATGGCAACTTATCAGCGTATGCTTTAAGCCAATTAGCGACCGACTGTGGCGCAACACCTAGATGTCGTGCTGCCTGACGTTGGCTATTGCCATCCAAGACCAAGCGAATGGCTTGTTGGCGGATGGCAATTGGATGGCCATTTGGCTGAGGCTGGGGTACATATTTACGATTGCAGGCTTTGCATTTGAATACTTGGCTACCAGCCACAGTTTTGCCATTTCTAACTTGAGAATCTGTTCGGTGACAGTGCGGACATTGGTTCATGTGCCTTTTATACCATGCCTTTGTGTTTAGTCACTCCCGAAAGGTTAAATGGTTCTTTTTGACAATCAAAAACAGCTTGCTAGAATTGATACAAAATACCTTTTGGTACAATGTCTCAATATAGAAGGGTGAATATGAAACAACTAAATAAACAAATCTGGATACTGTTGCTCCTCATTGGAGCCATTTTGGTGGTGGGTTGTTCTGGCGCAGGCGAAACGGCCGTATCCATCCAAGACGATCACGAAAGTGACCACGACCACGAAACCGAAGCAGGCGTACTCACCCTGCCAGAACTGGAAGCCGCAGCCTTGGATGGTGCGCCGCTAAAGGTCGTGGCGACCACCAGTATCATCGGGGACGTGGTGGCGCAGGTGGGCGGCGAGGCCATTGAGCTGACCACCTTGATGGGGCCAGGGCAAGACCCCCACAGTTTTGAACCAAGTGCGCGGGCGTTAACGGCCGTTGCTGACGCCCACGTTATCTTTGTAAATGGCTGGGATTTGGAAGAAGCACTGGTGCATGATTTGGAAGAGATCGGCGGTGATGTACCGGTTGTAGCCATTTCTGCCAACATCGAACCGTTAGCTTTTGGTGAGGATGTTCATGACGATGAACATAATGACGGGCATGAAGACGAACACGAGGATGAGCATGCACACAGTGGCGCGGATCCGCATGTTTGGTTTTCAATTCACAACGTTGAGCAGTGGGTGGAAAATGCAGAACATGTCTTAAGCGACCTCGATCCGGCCAATGCAGACACATTTGAGCGTAACGCAGCTACTTACCTGGCCGAACTGGCTGAGCTAGAAGCATATGTGGCAAGCGAGCTGGCTCAAATTCCAGAAGATCGTCGCTTTTTGGCTACCAATCACGGTTCATTCAGCTACTTTGCCAAGGCGTACGATTTTACCGTGTTGGGTACGGTCATCCCTGGCAATAGCACCGTGGCTGAACCGTCTGCCAGCGACCTGACAGATCTCATCGAGACGATGGCAGAGCATGATGTCTGCACCATTTTCACAGAAGTGACGGTGAGTGATGGGTTGGCACAAACCGTAGCAGGCGAGCTAATTGAGTGCGACGAGGTGCAGGTTTTACCGCTCTACACCGGCGCACTTGGTCTGGCTGGCAGCAACGCAGATAGTTATATCAGCATGTTTCGTACCAATGTAGATGCCATTGTTGCTGGTTTGCAGTAACCTATTTGGGGCTTGTGCTTTGGCAACGCCGATTTCAGCGAAAATGTCGCATTTTTACAAGACATGCGTTGACCAATCGGGTAATGTTTAGCTATTTAAGCACTGCACCACATTAGGAAAAGTATCATGTCTGAGCTAACGATCCATAAAAAATACAGTATCAATCTGCCGCCAGAGCGACTTTTTGAAGCCTGGATTTCACCGGAGACTGTGATCCCACCGGTTAGCAAAATTGAAGTTGATCCAAAAGTAGGCGGCTTCTTGCACCTAATTGTGGAATCCCCGCAAGGAAGCTCCATCATGAAGGGTGAATTTCTGACGGTATCCTATCCCGCTCAACTGGTATATAGTTGGGAGTGGAATAGCGATGGCGAGGTGACCCAAATAACCGTTGATTTCAACAAATTGGCCAATGGGACTGAATTACTGATTACCCATTCAGGTTTTCAGAGCGAAGCTAGCCGAGACACGCATGACAGCGGCTGGGATTCTTACGTGGCTGGCGTTATTCAGAAATTGAAAGAGGCGTAACATTCACAAAATAGTTGAGGCATGTATACAGAATCCAAGCCCAAATATTTGAGCAGCTTAGTCAGCACAATTTGGCATTCTGACTCTGACGTTGACCCGAATGAGGGGTATATTGTCCCACCCAGCCTTGGCTCCCAACTTGTTATCAAAATTTATTCTTCTGCGGCTGAAACGGTGCTGTCTGGCCCGGTAACCCAACAAAAGCAGTACCCTTTTGTTGAAGGAGCCGCTTATTTTGGGATTGAATTTGTGCCCAATGCGGGTTCTGTCTTCAATGATTTTTTATTGAAGGAGCTGCAAGATAGCTCCTTCAATGTCCATCAGGTTTTGGGCATTGATTTGATGACCTTGGCGCACCAACTTCATGAATCAAAGGGTTGGATGGAACAGAGGCATCTGCTTGAGGCCGCGGTTTGTCGGAATTATCCTGTAAACGGCCGTTTCCAGAATCCCAACGTTTTGTTGGCAATGGAGATGGCCAATAGTCGTTATGGCAATATTGCCATCAGAGAGCTTGCTGCCTATGTGGGCGTGAGTCAACGACAGCTAGAACGACTCTTTTTAAGGCACACGGGCTTGTCGCCTAAAACGTTTTGCACTACCTTACGCATACAACACGTTTTGAACTTGTTGAGGTGTAAGCAACAGGTGTCGTTAGCACATTTGGCGTTGCGTTGTGGCTACAGTGACCAGGCACACTTGGCAAATGAGTTTAGGCAGGTGATGGGGACAACTATTTCAGCCTACTTAAAATCGGCCACATATGTAGAAGCCAAAAACTACTTTGAAATACAATGATGGCGCAATTGGCTTCTACTTGAGCAAACCACAGAAAAATCGCCCGTCGGTTTTCAAGATACTTCCTGTGGTTTGCATAATGTGTTCACCCCCCAGATTTACCGTTTGATAAACCCTTGCTTGACCAACAATTCTGCATTTAACACCGAGCCGCTGGCTGCACCACGCAGGGTGTTGTGCGTGATGGAGAGGAAGCGGATGTCGTTGACTTTGCAATTACGCACCCCGCCAACGGTCCAGGCGAGGCCGTTGCCTGCGTCCCGGTCCAGGCGGGGCTGGGGGCGGTTGGCTTCGGGTCGGTAAATGAAGACCGATTCAGGCATGGTAGGTAGGTTGCGGATGATTTCGGGCGGCTGCCACGTTTTGAACAGTTCGATGACCTCTTCGGCGGAGGCGGATTGGCTGAGCTTGACGGAGACGCTGCCCAGATGGCCGTCTATCACCGGTACGCGGTTGGCTTGGGCGCTGACTTTGAAGGGGGCCATTTCAATTTCGCCATCCTGATAGGTGCCGCACAGCTTGCGGGGTTCAGTTTCCAGCTTGCCATCTTCCCCGCCAATGTAGGGGACAATGTTGTCTATGATGTCTAGCGAGGGGACGCCGGGGTAGCCCGCGCCGGAAATGGCTTGGAGTGTGGTGACAACGGCCGTTTCTATCCCAAAAGTCTGGTGCAAAATTTGTAACGGCAGCACAATGCTGGTTGTGGAGCAGTTGGCGTTGGCCACAATCCAGCCGTCCCAACCGTATGCCTCTTTTTGGCGGGGGATGAGTGCCGTATGGTCTGGGTTCACCTCTGGGATGAGCAATGGCACGCACGGGTCCATACGGAACGGCGAGGCGTTGGTGAGGACGATGTAGCCTGCCTGGGCAAACTTCGGCTCTAGCTCACGCGCCTGGGCGGTGGGCAGGGCAGAGAAGAGAACGCGGGGTGCCAGATTTGGCTCGGTGGGCTGGACGATCATCTCGGCAACGGCAGCGGGCGGGTCGCCAGGGAGCAGCCAATTTACGCCTTCGCCATACGGCCGTCCTGCTGTGCGCTCGGAGCCAGTAAGGGCGGTGATTTCAAACCAGGGATGGCCGACCAGATGTTGAATAAAACGTTGACCGACTGAGCCAGTGGCGGCCAAAATGCCGACGGGGATTTTGCTACTCATAATTAACTCTCCATTTAGGGAGATTGGAGATTTGTAAGTACATCGCGTTCAATCTCCAATCTCCTCATCTCCAACAATAAAAAACGCCATCACCCACAATGGGGCGACGGCGTCGCGGTTCCACCCAATTCGGTAATCATTGGTCGGTGAACATTAACCGATGACAGATTACCCTTGAAACGGCCGTTAACGGGGCCAACCGTGCTTCCTTACTAAAAATTGTTCAGGAAGTCGCTCTCAGGGGGTTTTGGGGATTATCTTTGTTGCGGAGGCTCGCAGCCGATGGCGCTCCGTTCTCTGGTACAGGCTTAATCCTTACTCGTCCTGATCATGGCTTTTACGGGGCGACAGGTTTGTCGCCTTGTAAATTTCGCTGGATTATAGAGAATCTGGTTGACCTGTCAAGCATTTTTGAGAGTTTCCAAAGGTTTCTCAATCAAAGCAATGAACGTCGCCAGACCAGGGTTGGAGGGTGAAAGTATGCTGGTGGTTTTGGTGCACGGCCGTAACCGCCTGCGCTTCCTCGCTCACATTCAGTGCCACCCAAATCATTTCTTGCTCATTGGTTCGCGCGTACACCAGTGTGTGATCATTCGCATGGAGGATTTGGGAACGGCCGTGCCGCAAAGCGGGGTGCGCCTTACGAAATTGGATGAGCCAGCGGAAATAGTCTCGAATTTCATCATCTTGCTCATCGCCCCACAGCATTGGCTGGCGATTTTCCTCCATGCCTGCGCTGTTCGGGTCAGACATGCTTCTGAGTTGCTTCACGCCCACCTCGGTGCCGTTGTACACGATGGGCGGGCCAACCAGCGTAAATTGGCACAGTGCCGCCAGCTTCAGCTTGCGTTTGTCGTGGCCAGCGGCGAAGTAAAAACGGTTCATGTCGTGGTTGTCTAAAAAGCTGGGGCGACTGTATGTTTCCGGGAAGAAGCGTTCGTGCTTAATCAAGAAACTGGCAAATTCGGAGATGGTCATGCGCTGGAGGGCAAAGGTGTCTCGCATGGCTTGCTCCAGCGAGAAATCAAGGCAGCCGTCTAAACGGCCGTCGTAACTCAGCAGGGTGGTGGGCGTTTCTACCACTTCGCCAAAAATCCAGGCGTCAGGCTTGATTTGTTTGACGGTAGCCCTCAGCTCCGTCCAAAAGTCGTGGGTGGGGCCCAGGGCGTAGTCCAGGCGCAGGCCGTCGAAGCCGACATCTCCCAGCCAAAAGCGCACGCTATCCAGCAGATATTTGCGGACTTCGGGATTATTGACGTTGACTTGAGGCAAATCCATTACACCAAAAAAGGTTTCGTAATCATGCGGATAATCAATCCAGTTGTACCAGCCGACATAGGAGCTGTGCGGATCGCGGATGGCTTCCTGGAAGCTATGGTGTTCGCTGCCCCAATGGTTAGCCACAAAGTCTAGCAGCAGACGAATGCCTTTGCTGTGGGCGGTTGCTACCAGCTCGCGGATGTCGTCCATGCTGCCCAGGCGGGGATTTACGGTGAAGTAGTCGGTGGCGTGGTAGCCGTGGTGGCTCTCATCTGGGAAGAAGGGGTTGAGCCAGATGGCGTTGAAGCCCATCTCGGCGACGTAATCCAGCTTTTGGATGATGCCGCGCAGGGTGCCGCCGTAGATATCGTTGAGGGATTGGGCGGGGTTCCAGGAACGGCCGTTTCCCACAAAAAATCGGTCGGGGAAAATCTGGTACACAATGGCTTCCTGACTCCAGGCGGGTGGCTCGCTGGGGCCAACGTAGTAAGAGAAGATTTCGCCGTCGTCTGCCAAGATTGGATCGGAGCCGTCGGCAGGGTATGCTTTGATGGCGTAGCGCACCAGGATGCCATCAGGCTGTGGCGGCAGAGTAACTTGCCAATGTTGCAAATATTGCCAGTTGAGCAGATCCCACTCTGTTTGGCTGCGGGTAAATTGATAAACGGCCGTTTCTGGCAGGATCACCTCACACTCAATCCGGTCAATGAGCTGGGGCAGCCCCACAATGACGGTGAGTACAGGGGGATCGTCCGCCTGCGGGGCGCGCGGCATGATCAGGCTGTGATGCTTCACGCCTTGCCGCCATTTTTGATAATAGTTCAGTCTTTTTTCAGTGGTGGAAAGTGAGCCGAATACAAAATCGTCCATTTACTTTTCTGCCTCATAACAATGTGCCATTCAAAATAGAATAATCAACAGATTTCGCAGATTAAGTAGATAAAAATCTTTTCAATCTGTGTGATCTGCTGATAAAAATCAGGTGTTACTCTGCCTGAAATTTTATTAGTTGATAGAGCCGCCAACTTGTAGCCCGCTGGGTACTGAATCGGGAATGGTGTGGCTTAAATCCAGTGCCGATGGAGAGGTGAGCGATTCTAAAAATGCAAGCAAAACGGTAATTTCTGAATCAGTTAAGGTTACCTGGGGTATGGCAAAGGAGGGGGCGTTGAGGGCGACGGTGTGTACGGCCGTATCCCCAGAATCTTCTGCCAAAACCAATAGTGATAGCTGCCCAAAATCATAAGTTGTCACGGCCTCGCGCGGATTTAGATGGTGTCGAATGACTGCCTCCAGCGTGGCATACGCGCCATTGTGCATCCAGGGGCCGGTGATGGCCACATTCCGTAGCGGCGGTGTGCGGAAGGCAAATAGATCGCTCTCGTCACCAGTTTCGCGGGCACGGCCGTAATCAAACGGCGCTTCATTTCCCTTGCCGGGGCCAATTTGCGGCACGCCGATGTTGTGGAACTGCATGTCGCTGAGCAGCGACCCACTGTGGCAGTCGGCGCAGCCCGCCTCGCCGTAAAATAGCTCGGCTCCGGCCAACGCCGCTGGCGACAGCGCACTCTCATCCCCCCGCAAATAGCGATCCCAGGGGCTGTCTAAAAAAGTAAACGTGTCCATTTGGTAGGCGGCCAGGGCGTTGGCGGCATGGGCAAAGGTGAGTTCATCTAGCGGCACCGTGGGGTAAGCAGCCTGGAACATCTGCTGGTAGGCAGGCACAGCTAACAGTTCGGCCATTAGCATTTCCCACATGAGGGTGATTTGATGATTTCGGATGCGGCTCAGGCTGTTGCGCTGGCCAAAAATATCTATTTCACCGGGGTGGCCACGCATTTCGTCTTGCGAGGTGACGGGGAACATGGCCTGCACGGCGACGACGTTGGCCAGATTATAGGGCATATCGTCGTTGGCAGGGCTGTCGAATTGGCCGTCTGGTATGGCGGAAACACGGCCGTCCCAAAACATCACGTCCATGCCGTCCAGACCCAGGTTGTAGATAGGCGTGGCGTTGCGCGGCACCAAAACTTGCCGGGCGGTGGGCAGCAGCACCCGCTCTGGCCCCAATCCTTGCCCGCCCGTGCCGATGGACAGTGCCAGCTCGTCACCGGTGCCGAGGTTGGGATGGTGGCAGGTGACGCAGGCAATGTCTTTGTTGCCGCTGAGGATCGGATCCCAAAACAGGGCGCGGCCTAAAGCAACTTCTGCCTCGGAAGCGGCGGGTAGCTGCAAGGGGGGGATGGCTCCGGCCTGGGCCAGACGGTCGGTGAATCTGTTTGCGGGTTCACGGGTTTCAGGGGGTGAAGATGTGGCTTGTAGATTGGTGAAGAGGTAAACGGCCGTTACCAGCAAAATCACCAACATGCCCACCCAGCGCAAGCTCTGCCAGCTAATTCCCAAATTGTGGCGATAACGAAAGATGAGCAGGAACAGCCCCAGCCAAGCGATTGCATTGGCAGCGATAAGGAGGTTTGTGGGTAGTTTGTTAGTGGCTGGTACGTTACTGGTGAGCGGGTAGAGGGCAGCTTGCTGGGCGGCTTCGGCGGCGGCGTCCAGCGGGTAGGGCAGGCTGATTTGGCGGTTGGTGGGGATGTTGGTGAAGGTTTGGGTACGGCCGTCTGGCCAACGAATCGTCAACTCATCCACCAATTCAAACGCGCCCAGGCCAAAATGGAGCCGCAGGTCATGCCCAGCTCCCAGGCTGCTGCCGTTTTGCACCTCGCGCATTTGCACATTGCCATCGGCCGTGCGGATGGTGACGCGGCTGCCCACGCCGTCCCGATTAACCGGCCCCGCGCCAACCAGCTCTAGCGTGAGCCAGTTGTTCCCTGATTGGTCACCGCTTTGGTTGTGAAGCAGGCTATACCCTTCATCTTTGTTGCCCAGCAGCAGATCAACCCAGCCGTCGTTGTCAAAGTCGGCCAGGGCGATGCCCATGGTAGGGCCAACATCGCCCGCGCCGCTGCCGGAGCTGACGCGGCTAAAGGTGCCATCGCCGTTGTTGTGGAAGAGCGGATTGGCGGCAATGCCCTGGTGGTCGGCAGTGGTCATGACAGCCAGGTACAAATCTTGCCAGCCATCGTTATCATAATCCAGGGCGGTGGCGGCCCAGGCGATGTTCTGAGACATCTCAACCCCTGCCTGTTGCGCCACATCGTGGAAACGGCCGTCTCCTTGATTTTGCAGCAGGGTCATCGGCCCGGCGTTGGAGAAGTAAAAATCAAAATCGCCGTCGTTGTCGTAGTCACTGGTGGCCAGCCCCATGCCCATAACGCGGGTATCTGCCCCCGCTTCTTCCGCAATTTCGGTAAAGCAGTGAGCGAGCGGGTCTTCGTCTCCTTCGGCGGCACAGCCGGGGCCATCGTTGCGCCACAGCTTGTTGCCAATGGGGAAGAGAAACTCATCGTTAACCAGGTAGATGTCTTGATCGCCGTCGTTGTCGTAGTCGGTGAAGCTGGCGACAAAGCCTGCGCCGTAGGTTTGCCCGTTTAGCAGGCGGGTCACTTCGGTAAAGGTGCCGTCGCCGTTGTTGTGGTAAAGACGGTCGGTATCGCCTTGATTGGGACGGCCGCATTGCGGGTAGCAAGCCCAGTTTGCCACGTAGAGGTCTAGCCAACCGTCGTTGTTGTAGTCGCCCCAGGAGGCGGTTTGGCTGTTGTCTTCTTTGCCGCCTACGCCTGCCTGGAAAGTGACGTTGGTAAAACCCTGCCCCGCTTCATTGCGGAAGAGGACGTTTTGCCCCCAGTTGACCACGTAGAGGTCTGGCCAGCCGTCGTTGTTGTAGTCGGCGAAGCTAGCTCCACCGCTGTAGGCTTCTGGCAAGGCAATGGTTTCAGCCAGCGGCGGGCGGCTAAAGGTGCCGTCGCCGTTGTTGCGGAAGAGGCTGTTGGGGCCTTCTGTATCGGTTACGTAGAAGTCAACCCAGCCGTCGCGGTCATAATCACCCCAGGCTTGGCCGATGGCGCGGTCATTGCCCTGGCGGGTTTGGGTGATGCCAGCGGCGCGGCTGATGTTTTGAAAGAGGGGGGTGGATGACTGGGTGGAAACGGCCGTTTCCACCCAGTCATCCATATTTTCTTGGTTTGATTCTACCCGCTGGCAAGCAACTAAAAAAACGAAAATCAAGAAGATGAAAAGTTTTTTGGTACTCATTTGTGCTTGATTACACTATCCTTCGGGTACAAGCTGGATGATGTGAACCGACTGTGGTGGGATTTCATCGAAGGGAACGTAGCCGCCGCTGGTTGGGTTGCTGTTGGGTTGGAGGCCGTGGAGGGAAACGGCCGTAACCGCTCCATCTAGCTCCAAATCCAGACTGTAATCATCAGCCCCCACCGCATTTCTGTTTGCATTGATGATAACCAGCACGGTTTCATTTTCCGTTTGGCGCAAGAACGTAAGCAGCCTGGGTGAACCTGCTTCTACCGGCGTCCAGTCGCCCACGCGCAAAGCCTCGTGCGCGTTGCGAAGGTGAACGAGATCACGATACAGGCTGAGGAGCGAATCGGGATCATCCGTCTGGCGGTCAACGCTGCGTACCGGGAAATCAGCGGCGGCGGGTCGCCAAGGCGTGCCTTCGGTAAAGCCAACGTTTGGGCCGTTGCTGGCCCACTGCATGGGCAGGCGAATATCTTCATCAGGCTTGACGCCCGTCATGCCAATCTCTTCGCCATAATAAATGAAGGGGACGCCGGGGCTGGTGAGCAAAATTGCGGCCGCAACCCGTGCTTGCCCCTCATCTTCATCCAGTTGAGACATGATCCGGTTTTGGTCGTGATTGGTGATGAAGGTGGCGTACTGATTCGCTGGGAAAGAGTCGTACACTTCTACAAGCGTATCTCTGTAAATTTGACCCAGCCCAACTCTGGCTGTGTTCAAAATATCTTCAGCCAGGAAGAACTGGAAGGCAATGTCTACCTCATCACCCGTGTACTCAACCACTTGTTGGGTACCTGTCCATGCTTCGCCGACGGTTAGCGCATCCGGGTTGACTGCTTTATAAAATTGGTAAAATTCTTGTAGCCACTCATGCGTGCTAGGTGTGTTTTGTTGTCCTTCTCCTTCTTCAATCATATGTTTGATTGCATCAAGGCGGAAACCATCAACGTTCATCTCTTCCAGCCAGAACCGGGCGGCGTCAAACATCTCAAAGGTGACGTTGGGGTTTTCATAGTTCAGGTCGGGCATACCGCTCCAGAAGACACCATAATAGTAGCCACTGTCGCCGCTGTGCCACACCACTTGGCCGTCTGGCCCACGATATTCGGGATTTTCTTCGGCCCAGATGTACCAGTCTCGCTTTTCAGAGTCAGGGTCTTGCGATTCGATAAACCAGGGGTGGGAGATGGAGGTGTGATTTAGGACGAGGTCAACAATGACGCGAATGCCGCGGGCGTGGGCTTCGTCCATCAGCCGCAAAAAGTCTTCATTGGTGCCATATTCTGGGTCTACCTGAAAGTAGTCGGTAACGTCGTAGCCGTGGTAGCTGGGGGAGACGGTGATGGGCATGAGCCAGATGCCGGTAACGCCGAGATCGTCGGTGGTGGTGGGGTCGCCATCGTTCAAATAGTCCAGTTTTTCAATGACGCCGTTCAGGTCGCCAACGCCGTCGCCGTCACTGTCGTAGAAGCTGCGGACGAAGATTTCATAAAAAACGAGGTCATTCCACCAGGGAAAGCCGTTGGTGCCGCTCTCGAAGGGGTCTGGCGTGGCGGTGGGGCTGGGTGTGTTGGTGGGTGCTGGGGTGGTGGGTTCGGTGGCAATGGCCGTTCCCACATCACCATCCGACGTCGCAGTTGGTTGCCGGGTTGGGGTTGCCCCGTCACAGGCAATCAGCACAAAGATGAGCGTCAGGAAGATGAGAAACAGGCGTTTTTGCATAGAAGGCTCCTATTAAAAACGGCCGTTTCCTTCTTCACCGAACCGAACGGGTCTTTTTGGAAACGGCCTTAATAACATTAACAATTAACCATTTACATTCACAATTAATTATTACTTATCCTTTCACAGCCCCTTGAGTCAAACCACCTACAATTTGGTCTTGCAAAGCCAGGTAAACAATCATGATAGGCAAAGCACCAATAAGCGCCCCAGCCGTAAACTGCCCCCACTGTTGGGCAAACTGCCCGGAGGTAAAGATTTGTAACCCGACCATCAGCGTATATTGCTCCGTGCTTTTCAGCAAAATACGCGCCAAAACAAAGTCGCCGTAGGTGCCAATGAAAGACAAAATGCCGATGACCACCAAAATCGGCCGCATCAAAGGCAGCAGCAAGCGGGTGAAAATGTACCAATGAGAGGCACCATCCACCATCGCGCTTTCATCAATTGCGCGGGGAATCGTGTCAAAAAAGCCCTTCATCAGCCAGATGTTGATGCCCATTGCGCCACCCATGTATACCAAAATCAAACCGGCATGGGTATCCAGGCCAACGAAAGGAATCACATCACCCACGTCAGAAATCATCAAGAAAATAGCCACAATTGCCAGCAAGCCAGGAAATACCTGGATGAGCAAGATTAGCTTCAGCAGATTTTGCCGCCCTGTAAAGCGGAACCGGGAAAAAGCAAAGGCTGCTACCGTCGTAATGGACACAGACAGCACGGTTGAGATCGAGGAAATCTTGATCGAATTCCAAAACCAACGCCAATAAGGAAAAATCTCGCTCGTGAGCAGCTCTGTATAATTTCCCAGACCTGCATTTTCAGGGATAAGCCTTTGGTTAGCCAGCGTGGCAATGGGGTTAAAAGAAGCTGAAAGAACCCAAACCACCGGAAAAACGGCAAAAATGATCAAAAATACGGAGATAACCAGGCGAATGCCAATGCTTAACCGCTTTTGCAAAGTTTGTGACTGTCGCACTCGGCTTAATAAGCCACCACGTTTTTCACCAGATACTTGAATACTAGACATTTTCGCTTATCTCCTCCCACATATTTGTGTATCTAAATTGGAACAGCGTAATGGCGCCTACAATTAAGAAAATGACAATGGTAATAGCCGAAGCCAGACCATAATCCTGGCCGCGCCCACCGGCAAAGGCCAGATTGTAAACATAGCTAATCAAAATATCGGTATGACCGGCTCGTGCAGTGGCACCCGCAATAGGCGGCCCCCCGTTTATGAAGAGGAAGATCAGGTTGAAATTGTTGAAGTTAAAGGTAAATGACGCAACGAGCAAGGGGCCAACTGAAACCAGCAACAGTGGCAGCGTAATCTTCCAAAAACGCTGCCAGTTTGAAGCACCATCCACTTCGGCCGCGCTATAAATATCTTGGGGAATGGATTGCAACGCACCGCTGGTAATAAGCATGAAATATGGGTAGCCCAGCCACAAATTGATGAGCAAAATCGCTACCTTTGCCCAGATAGGGTCAGTAAACCAGGGGGGTGAAAAATTGATCACCGATTCCAACATGCGGTTAATCACACCCACTTCAGGGTTCATCATCCCTCGCCAGATAATGATGGTAATTAACGAGGGGATGGTGTAAGGAATTAGCAAAAAGGAGCGAATGATCTTCTTGAAGGGAAAATCTGGATCGTTGTAAATGAGAGCAATTGCCAAACCTAGCGCAAATGTGGTAACTACGCTGAGAATAGCGAATGCAAAGTTCCAGGTAACGATGCGAACCAAAGGGCCACGCAGCGCCGAGCTAGTGAAAAAGCGGGTGAAATTCAAGGTTCCCACTGAAGCCCGATATCCGGGGCGAAGTTCATCGCCATCCACAGAGGTAAAAGTGCCTAAAATGGGACTGTAAACCACGCCAGTCTCCTGGTTGGTGATCATATCCGTTTCAGGGTCATAAAGATAAAGCGGCTGTAATTCGGCCGCTTCCTGAGGCGACCGCACCTGAATCGTGACGCCATCCTCTTCACCAAATAGGATATTGGCCAAGTTCTCGTCGGCGGTGGCCAGGAGGGTATTTAATTTTTGATACCCTGCAATTTCGGACGGCACGCCATCGTCATCCAGTTCGCCTACGCCATTTTCGCCTACCACGCCAGGTACGGTTGGTTCGCCCGGCCGCGCCAGGAAAACGTCGCCAGCTTCATCAATGAGCCACAGGGCATACGCATCATCTTCGGTGCGGAATGCCGTCCAGCGGTAGGCTGAACCTCCCTCAGGCAGATAGGTTTGTTTTTGTATCTGTTCAATGGCTTGGTCTTTGGTGAAGAGATGGCCATCACCAAAGTTGGTAAAGGCAATGGAGATGGTAAAGAGTATGGGGTAGATGACAAAGAGGATCATAAAGCCAAATCCCACCATCATCCAACGTACCGGATAAAGACTGCTTCTTAAAAAGACAACATTAAACAGAATAGCAACAACAGCAACGGCCGCTGCTAAAAAGTAAGCTTCGTTGTTATAGGTATTGATAATGAACCAGATGGCGGCGGCGTCGAAGACAAACAAAAACAGCAAGCGGAAAATCAAACTGGAAGCTGTTGTTGTTTGGTTGGGACCTTTTTTGCCGCTGCCCTGCATTTGGACGACGCTCATTCTCCTTCCTCCTTAGAATACGCCTTTGATGTCTAACCAAAATTGGGGAACCCAATGACCGTTCAGTCATTGAATAATTAGTAATTGGGTAATTGACCGTATAAATGACTCAATTACCTGATTACCAAGTTACGAACAAAATCAATTTAGTTAAAAAAGAAGGTCGGGATTTTCCCGACCTTCTTTTTCTTCATAATGATAATTATGGGGTGACGATGTCTAGCAGATTGGTTTCTGAATCATACGTGAAGGTTACAGAACCATCGGCGGACATAGTGAACATGTAGTTCGCGCCATCTGCTTCGCCATCAACGCCGTAATTTGTATCCCAGGTAGCAGCCAGGGCAACTTTCACTTCGTAATCGCCTGCAGGCAGGTCAAAGGTGCCAGAGAAGGTGCCATCACCATTGTCTGTCAGGGCTGAACCTTCGCAAGCGGGATCCCAGTCGCCTGTACAGGCGCCGGAAGCGGCTTGCCAGGAGCCAGGTACATTCACCATATCGGCAAGTGTATCAAGGCTGCCAATGAGATCGCGGATTTGGAATGCACCGGTTGTCAGAGCTTCGTCGGCCGTTAGTTCCTGGGTCAGGATAAGGCTAAACGCATCACCCCAAGAGGACCAAACAGCACCCATTTCGGGGATGGCGGGCATGAGGACAGCATCTACACCTGCTTCGCCAAACAAGATGATATCTGGATCATCGGTCGCTTCTAAGACAGGGATGAAGGCAGAATGACGATTCCCGTCCAGATACAGTTCAGACATTACTTCTTCCGTCGCAACAAACTCCGTAAGGAATGCTTGTGCTAGAAGAACGTTTTCACTGAGGGCGTTAACCATGAAACCTTGTACACCAGCAAATGGCTGTCCACCATCTGGGAAAGTTGTGATGCCATAAGGGACACCGGATTCACGAATTCGATTTAATGCCCAGGGGCCAGCCATGAGGAAGGGAACCTCACCAGTTTCAAACAGAACGTGGTTGGTGTCCCAGTCGGTGCTGTCGCTGATGAGGCCGTCGGCAACAGCTTGTTGCAGGAAGTCGCCAGCGGCAATCATGCCTGGACTATCAATGCCAACGTCGCTGGGATCGTAGTTGCCGTCAGCATCTTGGCCAAAGATATAACCGCCAAAGGCCGTTTGCAGCGGGAAGGCATCGTAAGTGGTGCCAGTGAGCCCCATTGCGTAGGTTACAGTGCCATCAGCCTGTAGTGCTCCACCCACTTCCATAACCTCAGCCCAGGTTGTTGGCGGTTCTGCAACGAGCTCTGTATTGTAAAAGAAGGCTAGATTTTCGGTAGCGTAGGGCATTCCGTAAAGCTGTCCATCAAATGTAAAGCCTGTTTTGGAAACATCAGTGAATGAATCTGCTTTGTCACCCAGATCCATAGGAGCCAGTAAGCCGCTGTCTACCAGTTGGCCTAGCCAATCGTGAGCGCCCAGGATGATGTCGGGGCCTTCGCCAGCCGGGGCAGCGATGACAAATTGGTCACGAATGTCGGCTACTTGCTCAACAACCAAACCAACGCCATATTCAGCCTGGAAATCTTCGGCCAGTGCCAGAAGAATGGGCGCACGGGTGTCGTCAGCCCAAATGGTGATGGAGACATCGAACTCTTCATCTGCGGCTTCTTCTTCCATTTCTTCGTCAGCCGCTTCTTCTTCCATCTCTTCATCTGTGGCTTCTTCTTCCATTTCTTCGTCAGCCGCTTCTTCTTCCATCTCTTCATCTGTGGCTTCTTCTTCCATTTCTTCGTCAGCCGCTTCCTCTTCTTCCATCTCTTCATCTGCAGCTTCTTCTTCCGTTGTGTCGGTGGTGGCCGGTTCATCGGCCGTTTCTTCTGTGGCTGGTTCGCTACCACCGCAGGCGCTTAAAAATAGGGCGCCCAGTAAAAAGAAAACAGCTATAAGGTACCATTTTTTGTTGTTCATCTCTCTCCTCAAATAGAATTGAATTTTGTTAAATTTGGAAATCGTTTTGGCATATGGTTTTTTGAGTGCATCACCTCCTCTATTGGATGTAAACAATAGTATCCACTTACTAGGTTTTCATTGTAATCTTATGTCTACATTTGGGTATCCATCAGGGTAGTTCGTTTTCACCTGAAGCGTTTGAATTTCCATTTACCGATACGAAGGGCTTGGCCAGCTCTTCTTGAAGGGAATCGTTCAAAAGAGACAGGTTTTCCAGGAGATTGCCCTGGGATATTTCATTAAGGCAGCTTAGACGTAAGTCGTTGTATGTTTGATGAGCGGCAGAGATTTTTGTGCAGACAGATTGACCTTTTTCAGTGAGGTAGAGGCGGAGGGTACGGCCGTCTGATTCATGCGGTTTGCGGACAATATAGCCAGTGTTTTCTAGTCCTTTGACAATGCGCGTCACGTTACTTTTGTCACATAAGAGGCGATCGCTGAGTTCGCTGGATGAGAGTCCGGGTTTTTCTGCAATATGAAGTAATGAATAATACCTGGTTGGGCTTAGATCAAACTGGCCAAAAAGTTGTCGATCACCATCATCGAGGAGGATAAAGGTTTGTTTTAGAAGATTGTACAGTAGTTCCCTGTCACTCATGCTATTCAGGCAGATCCTCTTGGAAGAGTCACGAAATATAGTTGACATCTCAACTGTTGATGTATCAACTATATCACTGTTTTTTAGACATGTCAACTAATTTTTTAGGTCAATTTTTGGTCATTTCACATGTTGATCTCTACTGGCGCAGCTGTGCCTGTAGCCTGTGTTTAAGCTGCCCGACAATCTTTTTACGAACCTTTTGCACCACTTTGTCAGTAAGGGTTTTGTCTGGCGACTGGAAGGTAAGGTGGTAGGCAAGGCTTTTCTTGCCTGCACCGATTTGCTCGCCTTCGTACAGGTCGAATAGCTGCACGTCCTTGAGCAAATAGCCGCCCGATTTGCGAATAATGTCAGCAACGGCCGTTGCTTCAATACTCTTGTCCACCACCACTGCAATATCCTCATGCACGGCTGGATATGCCGAGATGGGGTCGTAGGGATAGTGCGAAGGAATGTGCGCGATGAGCGCATCCAGATCAATATCAGCCGCCAGGACGGGTTGGTCGCTGTTTTCCAACTGCACATCGAACTGCTCAACAACTAGCGGGTGCAGCTCACCCATCACGCCGACCTGGTTTTCGCCCAGCAGCAGCCGCGCGGTGCGGCCAGGACGGTAAGTGGGATGATCCACTGGTTCATAACTGATGTTCAGATGCAGCTCGTTGAACAGCGCTTCCAGCACACCTTTCAAATCGAAGAAGTCGTAACTGCCAGCGTCCCCATTTTGCCAGCCCAACACGGTGCGCTGCCCGCTGAGTACGACGGAAAGGCGCGTTTGTTCCTGGGGCAAAATCTCATCCTCGTCAGCGATGAAGACGGGGCCGACCTCGAACATGGCCAGACGATTCTGGAAGCGGCTGTTGTGGGCGGCAATTTCCACGACGGAGGCAAGCAGACTATGGCGCATGTCGGCCCGTTCGGCAGAGAGGGGATTGGTGAGGGTGACATACGGCCGTCCATCTGGCCCAGCTGCGTGATTTTGCGGAATCAACTTGGCTTCCTGCGCTTTGGAAGTAAGGCGGAAGGTAATCAATTCTTGCAGCCCGGCCTGCACTAGCGTGTCTTTGATGCGCTCTTCCTGCTCTAGCTGGGCATTGCCTCGCTGCGGTGGCAGCACATCAGACAGCACGGTGGAGGGGATGTTATCGTAGCCATACATGCGGCAAATTTCTTCTACCAAATCGTGCGGCCCTTCAATGTCCATGCGGTGGTCTGGCGCGGTAACGATGAGATGATCGTCGTGTACCTCGGCTTCAAATTCAAGCCGCGCCAGCAGAGCGGCCATTTCCTCACCGCTTAAATCCAGGCCGCTCAGACGGCGGGCATAGTCCAGCTTGAGCGTCACGGTGACGGGTTCTGGCGGATTGGGGTAAGTGTCAATGACACCGTTGGCGACGGTGCCGCCTGCCAATTTGTTCAGTAGGTCGGCAGCGCGGGTTGCGCCCAGCAACGCTTGGCTAGGATGCACACCTCGGCTGAAACGGAAAGCCGCGTCGGTGTGGATGCCCAGCTTACTGCTGGTGCGGCGGATGTTGATGAAATTCCAGGCGGCCGCTTCCAGGAAGACATTTTGCGTTTCAGGCTTGATTTCGCTGTCTGCGCCACCCATCACGCCGCCTAAACTGAGGTTGCCCTGCGGGTCGGTCACCAAAATGCTGTACGGTGCCAGCTTGTGGCTGATGCCATCTAGCGTGGTGAGCGTTTCGCCGTCGTGGGGCAGGCGGGTGTTGATGTGGATGGGGCCATCGGGGTTGTACTGGTCGGCGCGCTGGCGCAAGAAGTCGTAGTCGAAGGTGTGGTTGGGCTGCCCCATCTCTAGCATGACGTAGTTGGAGATGTCTACGACGACGTTGATGGGACGCTGCCCAGCGAGGCGGAGCCTATGCTGCATCCAGTAGGGGCTGGCGGTTTGCTGTACGCCTTCGATGATGTAGCCGACGAAGCGGGGATTGAGTTCGGGTTCTTCGGTGGTGAGTTGGATACGGCCGTCTACCTTTTCCCCCTCCATCTTCACCGAATAATCTGGGTAGCGGATGGGTTGGTGGGTGAGGGCGGCGTATTCACGAGCGACGCCGACGATGGAGGCGCAGCGGGCGATGTTGGGGATGATGTCAATTTCCAGCACGGCGTCGCCCAGCACATCTTGCAGCGGCGTCCCGGCCTGGTAGTCGGGCGCGTGAGCATCTTTTTGAATGAGAATGATGCCTTCATGTTCTTCGCTAATGCCCAGCTCTTTTTCGGAGCAGAGCATGGCGTCGTTGTAGATGCCGCGCAGCTCGCGCCCTTTGAGCTTGGTTTTGGCTAAGCCTTCTTTGTGGCCGTCATACAAAACGGAACCTTCCAAGGCGAGGGGTGAGTAAATTTGCGAGCTACTAATGTCCCCTTGCCCGCGATAATCGAACAAGTTGGGTGCGCCGGTGACAACGGTTTTGGTACGGCCGTTGCCATAGGCGACGGTCGCCAGTACCAGCCGATCCGCGTTGGGATGTTGCTCCACCTTGAGCAGGTGTGCCAGCAGAACCAGCTCACGATTCCATTCTAAATCTGCGCCAGGAATGCCGAAATAGTCAATAGTTTTTACTTCCAATCCCGCGTTGGTTAGCAGGCGGTCTACCTGTGCGACGGGGATGTCAATCGTAACGAAATCTTTAAGCCATGAGAGTGGTACAAGCATTATTTACTCCGTGAGGCGTGAAACGTGATAAGGTATTCACGTTTCACGTTTTAAAACTGTTTGAGGAACCGTAAATCATTATTCCAAAACTGCCGAATATCATCAATGCCGTAGCGAAGCATGGCGACGCGCTCTGGCCCCATGCCGAAGGCGAGGCCCGTATAAATTTCGGGATCGTAGCCGCCGTTACGTAGCACGTTGGGGTGTACCATGCCGCTGCCCAAAATTTCCAGCCAGCCAGTGTATTTGCACACTTGGCACCCTTTGGCATCGCATAAAAAGCAGGTCACGTCCATCTCTGCGCTGGGTTCGGTGAAGGGGAAGTAGCTGGCGCGGAAGCGGGTTTGGCGGTTGGCACCGAAGAGGCGTCGGGCAAACTCGGTGAGCGTCCCTTTAAGGTCGGCAAAGGTGATAGCCGTGCCGACGGCGAGCCCTTCTACCTGGGTGAACTGGATGCTGCTGCGGGTGGTGATTTGCTCGTTGCGGTAGCACATACCGGGCAGGATGACGCGCACTGGTTCGGGATAATATTCACGCATGGCACGAATTTGTCCGGCACTGGTGTGGGTTCGCAGAATCACGTCCGGATTTTCGGTGTAGAAGCTGTCTTGCATTTCCCGCGCCGGGTGGTGGGGTGGGAAGTTGAGCAGTTCAAAGTTGTAGGCGTCGGTTTCCACATCGGGTGAGCGGTAGATTTGAAAGCCCATATCGCCGAAAATGCGGTAGATGTCGCGCAGGGTTTGGGTGATGACGTGTAGTCCTCCTGTGGTTAACGGCCGTCCTGGCAAGGTCACGTCAATGGCGGAGCTGGCGATCTTGTCGGCCAGTTCGGTTGCTTTTAGCTCTGCCTGCCGCGCTGAGTAGGCAGCTTCCAGCTCATTTTTGACGACGTTGATCCGCTTGCCGAAAATCGGCCGTTCCTCGGCACTGAGTTGCCCGACCTGGCGGGTCATCAAATAGATGCTCCCTTTGCGACCTAAAGTGTCGCGGTACCAGGTGTCGAGTACGGCCGTACTCGACACATCCCCCAGCTTGGCCAGCGATGCTTCATACAATGATTCCAGTTGGTCTAGCATAATTAACTTCCTAAGATGATTTTTTGCCAGAGAGTACACAGAGGTTTTAGAGAGTTTTCTCTTATTTCTCTGCGTTCTACTTCGGCTACGCTCAGTACAAGCCTGGCGCTAATAATTCCAAGCGAAAAGTTTATCGGTTCTTGTCCAAAGACACAAAAAAAGACGCGGTGTTGGCCGCGTCTTTCAGAGCAAGTTCGTATTTTACTGCTTCTTCTCAGGCAGAACGAACCTCCGGCGCAAACGCAGCGTAAGAGTCCATAAAAAAGAAGAAGCTAAAAAATCGTTGTTGGTTCATCGTGGGCGCATAATAGCACTGGGCAGGAGGTGTGTCAAGGTCATAATTTTTGCTGCAATTTTCCTGCTTGTACGGCTTCGTAGCCAAATTGGAATTGGTCGCGCTGCAAATTTGCGAGAGGAATCCATTCGGTTGGATTGGTTTCATCGGTTTCGATGAGGGCTGTGGCGGTGGTTAACGGCCGTTCCAAACCATAATACATCGCCGAAAGTTTCCAGGCTCGACGCGCCTCGTCCAAAAAATATTGATCTTCTACAAAAAGGAGTGAACCAATCGCTGGCGTAAGGCCAACAAGCTGCCGAAAGTATTGTCGAATAACCTGCGTGGGTGTGTCGCTGGCGGTGAGCATTGTACCAGGCGGGTGCCACAGACCAGTCTCTGGCTGTTTTTGCAGCAAAATCTGGCTATTCTCAATGTATATGCCATAAACAGCGGGGCGAAATGTGATCGATTCTGCGGCAACGGGAACTGCATTGCCGTAAATATCGTAGCAAACGATGGTGGCCATGATCAGGTTAGATTATTCGGGAACGGGTAAGGGGAGGAACTGTTCTTTTAACTGGGGAATATGGTCAGCAAGTGTGCCTAAAACACCGTTGATGAAGCGTGGCGCGCTGTCTGAGCCATACGTTTTGGCCAATTCAACGGCTTCATTGATAGCAACTTTTACGGGGGTTTCAGCTTCAATTAGAAATTCAAAAATGGCGATGCGGAGAATGTTACGATCAATGACGGCCATCTGATCCAGCGGCCATTCCGGAGCGTATTGGGCAATGAGGGTGTCCATCTCGTCCTGGTGCTGAATCACGCCCTGAATGAGGCGGGAGGCAAACTCGACGCCCGTTTTTTCCATGGGGTTATCCAACAAACGACGTTCTAGCACTTCACCCGGTGGGTGGTCAGCAATGTCGTATTCGTAAAGCGTTTCCAGGGTTACGCGCCGAGCGCGACGTCTAGTTTTCATAGTCTCAGACGGTCATACCAATGGTCAGGAGTCAATCGGTGGATTCTTCCTGAGCATAGACAACATCTTCCACATGCACGTTGACCGCTTCTACGGAAATTCCGACCATCGTATCAATTGCTTCGGCAACGGCCGTTTGCAGACGCTTACTGGTCTCCATAATGTTTACGTGCGGGCTCATTATAACGTAAATATCAAATTTAACCTTGTTATCTTCTGTCAGGTCCAGCAAAATGCCAGACTGACGAGATTCACGGCGGAAAAGCCGTGCTACATCTGCCGGAATGGGTGCCATTTTGGCTACCCCTTCAACCCGAAGGCTGGCAAAATGGGCAATTGTTACCAAAACGTCCGGGGCAACCTCAATGCGGCCAATGCTTTCTTGTACGTTTTCCATTATTGTTTGCTCCCTGCTTTAGGCGCAGTAGGTTCTTGGTTACATGGCAATGCCGCCATCCACACTAATTACCTGACCCGTGATGTATGCGGCCTTGTCTGACGCTAAAAATGATACCAGATACGCTACCTCTGGCAATTTTCCCCAGCGACCAAGTGGGATGAGCTTTTTGGATTCGCTCACAACATCATCTTCAAGTACTTCGGTTAGCGCAGTGGGGAAGAAGCCGGGGGTTATGACATTGACGGTAATGTTCCGCGAGCCAATCTCTTTAGCCAGAGATTTGGAAAAGCCGATGATGCCCGCTTTGGAAGCCGCGTAGTTGGTTTGCCCACCTTGCCCAATAAGAGCCACGACAGAGGAGATGTTGATGATACGGCCGCCTTGCTTCTTCCGCACCATAGGCCGAACGGCCGCTTTGCAGCAATTAAATACACTTTTCAGGTTTGTATCAATCACTGTGTCCCACTGGTCTTCCTTCATCATCATGAGCAAAGTGTCGCGTGTGGTTCCCGCGTTGTTGACCAAAATGTCAATTTGACCATAGGTGTCGGTGGCGGTTTTTATCAACTTTTGGGCTGCTTCAAACTGGGAGACATCGGCCTGAACGGCCGTTGCTTCCCCACCATTTTCCTGAATAGCTGCAACCACCTCTTCTGCCGCCGCGCTACTGGAATTATAGTTGATAACCACCTTCGCGCCGTGCGTCGCCAAATCTTCCGCAATGGCTCGCCCAATACCACGAGACGCCCCCGTAACAACTGCTACTTTCCCTGCTAACAATGCCACAACCCTTCCTCCACCAGAGACTACAAAAGTCTCAAAGACTTTTGTAGTCTGGAAATTGTCCTAAAAATTTTCACCAAAGCTCAACTTCACCCGCTTCGATTTGCGGTGAATGCGCTTCATGAAGCTGAGTAACGTATCGCCAGGGCCAACTTCCACAAAGGTGTCAACGCCCTGTTCCAACAAGTAATTCATCGAATTCGTCCAGGAAACCCCAGCCGTGAGTTGCGCCTTTAGCTCTTCCCGAATTTGGTCTGGTGTTGTCAATGGCGTTGCCGTTACGTTGGCAATCACGGGAACGGTGGGTGCCTCAATTGGGGTGGCGTCTACCGCCTGGGCAAACGCTTCTGCTGCCGAGGCCATCAATCGAGAATGAGCTGCGATCGTGATAGGCAACTTAACAACTTTACGGGCTTTCGCTTCTTCCGCTAGCGCCACGGCTCGCATTAAGGCTGCTTCATCGCCAGAAATGACCACTTGCCCTGGGCAGTTGTCATTGGCTACTTGCACTGTGCCATCTTCATCACTGGCTTGCTCACAAATTTGCTGCACGGTGGGGATGTCCAAAGCCAGGATGGCGGCCATTGCGCCTGGCTCCCGTTCGCCTGCCGCTTTCATTAGTTCGCCACGCTGCCTTACCAAGCGTAACCCATCGGCAAAAGTGATTGCGTTTACGGCCGTTAACGCCGAAAGCTCACCCAAACTATGCCCAGCTACATAGGCAGGCATCTCCCAACCTTGTGTCTGCATACGTTGCCACATTGCCATGCTCGTAACAAACAGTGCTGGCTGCTGGTTCACCGTATCAGTTAGCGTTTCTTCCGGCCCCTCAAAGCAAAGTTTTGAGAGAGCAAAGCCCAATTGTTCATCTGCCTGATCAAAAACAGCACGCGCCTCAGGGGTGTTTTGGTAAAGCTCCAACCCCATGCCCACGTGCTGTGACCCTTGTCCAGGGAAAAGATATGCACTACTCACTTGATAATGTCCAAAAAATTATTGTAGCTAAAAGAGAAAAGGCCGCTTAATAACGGCCTCTTTTCCAAACGAACTAAGCTTCGGCAACCGGCAAAATCTGGCGACCATTGTATTTGCCACACTCAAGGCAAACGTGATGGGAACGCTTCATCTTGCCGCAATCTGGGCATTCCACTAGGTGGAATGTCTTCAAGGCATCGTGTGCTCGCCGCCGACCACGACGTGCTTTGGAAATTCTTCGCTTTGGTACAGCACCCATAACAACATCCTCTCTAACTAATTCAGGCTTCAACCTGCTAATAATTTCTCTACTTAACAAAAAACAAGCGGCAAATTCGCCGCGACTGGCAATTATAGCCACACCCGCTTGACTGTCAAGAAAAATGTGAGGAGCGAGGAAGTCAGCTAGACTCAGGTATGCAGAGCCTCAATGCCTTGAAAATGTTTTGGTTGTTAAGGGCATCCACGACCAGGCATAGAATCCTGATTCCAGAATACTTTCCTCGTTAATAGTGATGGCGAAGCTGAGCGATTCGTAAACTACCTTTTTCCACTTTGTATACAATGCGATGTTCGTGATTTATGCGACGCGACCAGTACCCCGTGAGTGCGTGTTTCAACGGCTCAGGTTTCCCGATTCCCTCATGGGGGGTTCGCTGGATTTCCTTAATCAATCTGTTGATTCGCTTGACTATCTTTTTATCTGTTTTTTGCCAATACAAGTAATCATCCCAGGCGTGTTCAGAAAAGATCAGTTTCACTCGAGCAACTCTCTCTCTTGACCATCACCGCCCTCTAATTCCAAAATGGATTCCAGCAATCGCTGCGCGTTACGCGGACTACGAAGCAGATATGCGGTCTCTTCCATAGCTTGATAATCTTCCAGTGAGATGAGAACTACATGCTGTTGGTTTTTACGAGTGATGATTAGCGGCGCATGATCATCGTACACTTTGGCAATAGTTTTTGCCAGATTATTTCTTGCCCATGTGTAATTTACTGTTTCCATCTATCGCTCCTTGTGTAAGCATGTACAGTTTATTGTACATAATTGACGAGCTGATTGCAACGTGTAGCTTCCACAACATATTCGCTGCCTACTCTGCAGAGTCAAGTGAGCTTGTGTACAGGCTGATTTGACATAAAAAGAGCTGATCCTTTGCGAACCAGCCCTTTACTTTTTAGTTTTAGTCAGATACGGGGATACACGACTTAATCGTTCCCTGGAGCCTGCACTTGCTCCCGTTGCACTTTGTTCAAACCATTACGCACTACAGACAAGGAGCGCATCAAATCCTCCTCCAACTTTACCAATACCTCCATCACATAGGCATCAGCGTCATGGCGCAGCGCTTCGGCATCGCGGCGGGCGCGTTCCAAAATGTTGTCGGCCCGCTGCTGGGATGACATGGTAATGGCGTCTCGCTTTACCAACTCGCCTGCTTCTTGCTTGGCCAACTCCCGGATTCGTTCCGCTTCTTCTTTCGCTTGTGCCAGAATGCGATCTTTCTCTGCTTCAATGCGATTGGCTCGTTTCACTTCTTCTGGCACAGCAACACGCATTTGGTCAATAATGCTAAAGACACGATCTTCATTCACAACTAAATTTGCACTCAATGGTATGCGGGGGCTGTCGTTGAGTGCTTGTTCCAACCGATCGACCAAATGTTGAATATCCATGTTGTTATCCCATTTTCTATGAAGAAGCTTCTAAAGCACCAGGCACGGGCTAAAAATTTTGCTTATCCAAGTCGCGCTGCCCGATGCTTGACACTTTGTTTACCTATTTGAAACCCTCGCAAATATTATAGTAGCTAAACGATCAATCACGCAATGGCACAGGGCGGCTGAATGAATCTTTATCATTGCTATTGAACTGGTTGTACAGGGCGGCCGCAACGTTGGGCGGTACCATACTGCTTACATCGCCGCCGAGCGAGGCGATTTCGCGCACGGTTGTACCACTTAAAAAGGAGTGATCGCCCTGAGTAATGAGGCTCACGGTTTCAATTTCTGGCGCCAGCCTTTTGTTGGCCAAAGCTAGCCGAAACTCTAGCTCAAAATCTGAAAATACGCGCAAGCCGCGCACAAATACTGTGGCATTCATTTTGCGGGCAAAGTCTACGGCCAGGCCGCTAAAGCTGCTTACAAGGATGTTTTCTGCGTTGCTGCCTTGTAACGCTTCTTGGATCATGGCTACGCGCTCATCCACTGAAAAGAGAATTGATTTGGTTGGGATTTTATGATCATAGACAGCAACAATGAGTTTGTCGAAAAGTGCCGCGCCACGAATGATTAAATCAAGATGACCGTAGTGAACGGGATCAAATGTGCCGGGGTAGAGTGCGGTAATCAAAGGGTTTCTCCTGGGGTAGGGGCTGGTGGTTAGCGGTTGGCGGCTAGTTTTTACTAGCCACTGACCACTAACCGCGAAATCTAACTCACATCTCCTGCATTTTGCCAGAATTTGGCGACACGTTGGCGCAGCAGTGCGTGTTCTGGCTGCTCTAGGTTGGGGTCGGCTTCGGCAATGGTTTGGGCTTCGGTCTGGGCAATTTTTAGCATGTCCATATCTAGCAGGCTGGCCAGCTTGAGTTCGGGCAGGCCGCTTTGACGACGGCCGAAAAATTCACCAGGGCCGCGTATTTCTAAATCTTTCTCGGCGAGGGCAAAGCCGTCGTTGGTTTGGGTGAGAGCGCTGAGTCGCTCTTCGGCATCAGGCGTGTCGCTGTCGGCAACGAGGAGGCAGTAAGATTGGTACTGGCCGCGCCCGACGCGCCCGCGGAACTGGTGCAATTGGGCCAAACCAAAGCGGTTGGCACCATCTATGAGCATGACGGTGCTGTTGGGAACGTCTACGCCCACTTCGATGACGGATGTGGAGACGAGAATATTGAGCTTGCCTTCGTAAAAGTCGCGCATGACGCTTTCTTTTTCGCTGCCAGACAAACGGCCGTGTATTAACCCCACCTGCAAATCCGGGAAAATCTTGCCTTGCAGCCGCTCGTGTTCGGCAACGGCCGCTTTGGCATCCACCTTGTCACTTTCTTCAACCAGCGGGTAGATGATGTAGGCTTGACGGCCGTCTTCGATTTGCTTGCGAATAAAGGCGTAAGCCCGTTCCCGCTCGCGGGTGCGAATCCAGCGCGTTTTGATTTCCTGACGGCCAGGTGGCATCTCATCCAAAATGGAGAGGTCCAGATCGCCGTAAAGCGAGAGCGCCAATGAGCGGGGGATAGGAGTGGCGCTCATGGTGAGCAAGTGGGGGCTGTATTCGCCGCTGGCTGGCCCTTTGTCGCGCAATGCCTGGCGCTGGTCTACGCCAAAGCGATGTTGCTCATCCACGATGGCCAGCGCCAGATTGTGAAAGCTGACGGCTTCCTGGATAAGGGCGTGGGTGCCAATGGCCAGATCAATTTCGCCGCTGGCTAACGCAGCGTAGATGGGCGCTTTTTCAGCGGTGGGAGTGCTGCCTGTGAGCAGGCAAAGGCGCAGGCCAAGTGGCTCTAGCAACGGCCGTAATCCCTTAAAGTGCTGCTCGGCCAAAATTTCGGTGGGGGCCATGAGAGTGGATTGGTAGCCAGCTTTAGCGGCCAACAGCAAGGCGGCAGCGGCCACGACGGTTTTGCCTGCGCCCACATCGCCCTGCAGTAGTCGGTTCATGGGGGTGCTGTTGGCCATGTCGTCGGCAATCTCTTGGATGACGCGCTGCTGGGCGTTGGTAAGAGTGTAGGGCAAGCTTTGCTGGAACTGGGTGAGTACGGCCGTATCCTTTTCAATTTCTACCCCTGGCTGCGATTGCCACTCATGCCTGAACCCCTGCATCCCTAGCTGGAGTAAAAATAGCTCATCAAAAATGAGGCGGCGGCGAGCTTGGTGCAGGGCGTGCTGGCTGTCTGGAAAGTGGTGCTGTTGCAGTGCTTCAGGCAGGGTTTCCAGCTTTTGCCGCTGACGTACGCTTGGTGGCAGCGGGTCTGGCACGCGGCGCGCCCAATAGTTCACCGTTTTACGCATGATGTCCCGCATTCGATTGCCGCTGAGACCCTGTGTGAGTGGGTAAATGGGGACGATGCGCCGGGTTCGCAGTGGCTCTAGCTCCAACGGTTCCCATTCTGGCGAATTGAAGACGGGGCGACCTAAATATTGGTCTACCTTGCCGCTGACCACAATTTGCATTCCGGCTTTGAGCTTGTCTACCAGCCATTTTTGATTAAACCAGGTGGCCTGTACCTTGCCGGTGCCATCGCTGATGATGGATTGGACGATGATCTGGTTGTTGCGGCTGCGGCGGGCGCGCGTTTCCCAAATCGTGCCAATGACGGTGACGGTTTCACCGTAAACCAGCTTGTGAATTGGTTTCATCAGGGTGTAATCATCGAAGCGGCGGGGGAAGATGTAGAGGAGTTCTTCGATGGTGCTGGCACCGATTTTGGCTAGATGCTCTGCTAGCTTGGGGCCAATGCCGTGAACGGCCGTTACCGACTGTGCCAACCCTTCTGGGTCAGGATCAACGGGCTTGCGGTTGGCAGGGCGACGTTCCCATTTGCCCGGCTTTTTGTTGCGGGGGGGCAGCGGTTCTCGCCTTACATTTGGTTTGGGCTTTCGGTTTTCTGGGGTAGGGGGTGGGGTAGATGCGGCCGTTTCCACCGGTTTGGCGGGTTCTTTGGCAGGCGGCGCGGACGATTTTATCGGTGCAGGTTCCTGCTCACGCCGCTGCGCCAGCTTGCTTTGCAGTTGTTCAATCACTTTGGCGCGGGCTTCGGTACCGGGCAGACGGCCGTAATCGGTTAAAACTTCGGCAACTTGCTCTACTAGCGCCTTGTCCATCTCGGTTTGGGCCGCTTCGCGGGCTTGCCCCACCCAAAAGGTAGCAAATTGACGAATGCCGCCGACCACAGCTTTGTTTTTGTATCCCTGGCTGGCTTCTAAATCCAGTACACGTTTTAATCGTTTTAAAGCATTTTTCATGTGTGAAAGTTTATCCTACGAGTGGAGATTGGTAATTGGAGATTCGTTCAATTTCCAATCTCCTTTTTACGTTGTTTGTTTGGCAGAAACGGCCGCAAAGCCAACCGCCCCAACGCCCAAATGGGTACCGACGGCCGGGGTGATTCCTTGAATCATCGGAGCCGCATCGGAAAAGTTGGCAAAGAGATCGTGAGATAGCTGGTACAGTTCTTCGGCCGCTGCCTGGGCATTAACATGAATGATGGCCAGCCGTTCAAATGGCGCTAGTTCAGCCACCAATTTGAGCATCTGGTTGAGTGCCCGTTTGCGGGTGCGTACCCTGGCGGCAGCAGAGATTACGCCGTCGGCAATCATCATGATCGGTTTGATTTGCAGCAGGGAGCCAATGCCAAACTGCGCCCAGCTAACGCGGCCGCTACGGTGTAGCGATTCCAAAGAGTCGATCATGCCAAAAACGCAGGTTTGTTTTACTTTTTCATTGAGCATAGCCACGATTTCTGCAATGGTTTGCCCAGCTTTGGCAGCTTCGGCAGCCAGCAGCACTAGCAGGCCAGCCCCCAGCGTAATCTGGCGCGTGTCGAACAAGGTGACGGGCGCAGAATCGGCAGCGGCAGCTCCTACACGGGCGGCATTGTAAGTGGCACTCAGGTCGTGGGCGATGTGCATGGAGAGGATTTGGGTGGCACCATCTGCCGTGAGCTGCTCATAAAGCTGGGTAAAGGTGCCAACGGCGGGTGCGGCCGTGGTGGGGTATTCAGGAAAGGTTTTGAGACGGCCGTAAAACTGTTCCCGGCTCATCTCTACCCCCTCCAAATAGCTGTGTTCGCCAATGTTCAGGTAGACAGGCACCACGGTAATGTCGAGTTGTTCAGCGAGTTCTGGCGGTACGTCGCAGGCACTGTCGGTGACAATTTTAATGGTCATAGTTGGATTTTCACCCTCCCCTCAATCCCCTCCCGTGGGAGGGGAAGCCGGTTCCCTCTCCCTTCGGGGGAGGGCTAGGGAGGGGGCTATTCTGCCCCTAAAATGTAAAAATAATATGGTTGGCCACCGGGCAGTAGTTCGATTTCAACCTCATCGTACTGCGCTTCAATTTGCTCGGCCAGGTCGCCCGCCTCATCTTCGGAGATGTCTTGCCCGTAGTACAGCGAGAGCAGCTCTCGGTCTTCCATTTCCATGGCGGTGAGAACGGCCGTTAATACCCCTGCGAGTTCGGAACCAGATGTGCAAAGACGGCCGTTTACCAGCCCAATAAATTCGCCTTCATTCACTTCCACCCCATCTAGCGTCACGGTGCGGGTGGCGCGGGTAATCTCCCCAGTTGCCACTTCCTGGGATGCGTCGGTCATGGCAGCGGTAACGCCTTCCAAGTCACCATCTGGATTCAGCCCCAGCATCGCACTAAGACCCTGCGGCGCAGTTTTGGTTGGCACCACCGTTACGTTTTTGGGGCTGAGGTCGCGGGCGGCTTCGGCAGCCAGAATGATGTTTTTGTTATTGGGCAGGATGATCACCTTATCGGTTGGCACATCCTGAATGGCCTGGAACAGCTCTTCGATGCTGGGGTTGTTGGTTTGCCCACCGCTGACAACGTAGGAGACGTTCATGCTTTCAAAAATTTTGGCCAATCCATCCCCGGCGGCAACGGCGACGACGCCAATCTGCCCCGGCTGCACGGTTGGTTTGATGATGGGGGGCGCGGTGGGGACAGCGGGGGCGTGTACAATCTCCTCCATCTGCATCTGCATATTTTCTACCACGATGTCCGTAATTTGCCCCAGGCTAATGCCGTAAGAGATGGGTTCGCCAGGGTCCTTCACATGGATGTGTACCTTGATGGTGGTTTCATCCCCAACGACAACGGTGGAATCCCCCATCGCATCAATGCGGTCACGCACTTCATTTACATTTAGATTTTTGCCCAGCAAGATGAACTGCACGTCGTATGGGTTTTCAATTTCGCCGCCTTCCGGCATGGCCAATTCCTGGGCGGATATTTGATGATTGGCGTTAAAGTTGTTGTTGCTGGGAACGGCCGTTAGCTGGAGACCATTCATTTGACCATGCACGTAGCGCAGCATCCCCTCCAAAATGTAGACCAGCCCTTGCCCGCCAGAATCCACCACGCCCGCCTGTTTTAGGATGGCGAGCTGTTCCGGGGTACGTTCCAGGGCTTGCTTACACCGTTCCAGCACCCGCTCTAGCAAAAAGCGCAAATCCAGGCTCTTTTTGGCGGCGTCACCGGCTTCGCTGGCACCTTCCCGAATCACGGTAAGGATCGTGCCTTCGACGGGTTTCATCACGCCACCGTAGGCAGTGTCGGAGGCGGCTTGCAGGGCGTCGGCTAAATTCTGGGCATCGAACGTTTCTTTGCCCTTTAGCCCTTTGGCCAGACCGCGCCAAATCTGGCTAAGAATAACGCCGGAGTTGCCGCGTGCGCCCATGAGGGCACCGTGGGCCAACGTTTCAGCCATTTTGCCGACGTGGTTTTCGTCGCTGTCTTGGACGCGGTTGTAAGCGGAGCGCATGGTGAGCAGCATATTGGTGCCGGTGTCGCCATCCGGTACGGGAAAGACGTTGAGGGCATTGACGTGCTGGTGATTCTGATCCAGCCAGACGAGAGCAGCGTGGGCCAACTTTTGTAGTTGACGGCCGTTGCAATGTAGCCATTTTGGGGGCGGCGCAGTCTGGGCGGCATCGTTGGTTTGCATTTGTGTCACGAATTCTTCTCCGAAATTTCCTCAATTCCTCAATTATTGAACAAATGTAGGTGCAGGTCTCAGACCTACCCCTACACTGTAATTGGGTAATTTAGTTGTTCTCTTTGCTCATCCGCAAACCCTGGATGTAGACGTTGACGGCGTTGACGGGCATATTTAGTGCTTTTTCCACATGGAATTTGACGGTGTGCTGGATGCTTTCGGCCACGGCCCGAATGCGGACGCCATGTTCCACAATGACGTAAACGTCAATGGTGATGACACCATCTTCGATGGCAACGTCTATGCCGCGCTTGCTGTCGCGGGAGAGCAGATTGGCGATGCCGTTGGCCAGGTTCTTGTTGGCCATGCCCACCACGCCGTAGCATTGGTTGATGGCTTGGCTGGCGATAGTGGTAACGGCCGTTGTCGAAATATCTATCATGCCGAGGGTTCCCTCTTGTTGAGCAGTTTCATTTTCAGACATGGTCACTCCTGAAAGGTTTCAGCAGAACTGTGAAATTGCAATTGTATCATAACCTGTGGTGGAAGCATCTGCTGTGGTTTTTGTAGCTTCCGAAGATTGGCCCAATCTCATTTGCTTACGCGCTGTGAGCAGATGTGCTAAAGATTGACCTAATCTACGCTAATTGAGGGTGGTGGTGAGGATGTTGATTGCACCAGCGTTTTGCAAAGCCGTTCGGACTTTGGCTTCCATTGCGTCATCGGTTACAAGTGCCAGCATGTTGCCACCGCGGCCTGCGCCGCTGAGTTTGGCACCGAGTGCGCCTGCTTGCAGGGCGACCTCCACAAGTTTATCCAATTCTGGTGAAGAGACGGTCATTTTTTGCAGCCAGGTGTGGTTCTCCGTCATGAGCTGACCCACTTTGCTTACGTCCCCGGCTTCGATGGCTTGGCGGGCGGTTTGGGCGATACGGCCGCATTCATCAAAAATCTTGGCAAATTTCGCAGGCTGCTTGTTGTATTGGCGGCGCACATCCCCCACAGCAAACTTGGTGCTGCTGCGTACCCCCGTGTCTGCCACCACAAAGCGAAGCGGCGCGGCGACTTTGAACGGCTCAATTTGGTTCTGAGGGGATTGGCGCACAAAGTAGATGGGCTGCTCGTAAGCCACGACCGTGTTGTCTATGCCGCTGGGGGTGCCGTGGTGAATTTTTTCTACTTCATACGTGAGCGCAGAAACCATTTCGTTGGTTTGCAACTCAGGGCGATTGAGATGCTTTGCCAGGGCGCGGATGATGGCGGCGGCAATGGCTGCGCCGCTGCCCATGCCGCTGGCAATGGGTATTTGGCTGTGAAAGCGAATGGTGACACCTGGAGGCTGCCACAGGTTGGCGGCTTCTACCACCAACCAGACGGCGCGAGCAAAAGGGTTATCCTCGGGTAAATCTTCCAGTCGATCAAGGCGACCTAAATCTGGTGCGACGAGGAAACAGAGATTGCTAGATGAGTAAGTGACAGAGGCTGTGGCTCGAATTTGGGAAACGGGGGCAGCAATGGCAGGACGGCCGTATACCACCGCATGTTCGCCAAACAAAATAATCTTGCCAGGGGCAGACGCCTCGCTAACGGGGTTGAAATTGATCATCAGTTAAAAATGTAAAGGGTAAGGAACACCACGATGGCAAACCCAACCAGCGACACCTGAAAAGCACGATCCCGCAGCAAAATTTCTTCCGGTGCGCCCCCCATCTCCCGTACGTGAATCAGGTACAGGTAGCGGAAGATGCCGTACAGCACAAACGGAATCGTCAGCATCATCAGGTGGTTTTCTGGCAGACCTTCCGCCAAAAAAGTGTATAGACTGTACGAAACCACCGCACTCGTCGTTACGACGCCCAATAGCCGGTCAATCAAGTCTAAATTGTACTCTTTGAGGATAGCGCGATGGCTGTTGGCATTGTCGCCCAGCAGCGTTAGCTCGTGTCGCCGCTTGCCCAGCACCATGAACAGCGCCAAAAAGCCGCCAAACAGGTAAAGCCACGGGGAAAACCGCTGCACATCAATCACCGTCACGCCAGCGGCAATCCGCAGCACAAAGCCTGCGGTTACAATGGAGATGTCTAGCAGCACTACATGCTTCAGCCAAAAAGAGTAGGCGATTTGGCTGAGTAAATAAGCCAGCAGCACCAAACCAAACGGCCAACTGAGCAAAAGCCCGGCTACCAGACTGCCCAGGGCAAACAAAACGGCCGCAATTTGGGCAACTTGTGGGCTTAGGTTGCCAGCAGGCAGGGGACGGTTCTTCTTTATAGGGTGCTGGCGATCATTTTCAATATCCGCCAAGTCGTTCATGATGTAGACGGCGCTAGACATGAGGCAAAGTAAAATAAAAGCACCAACGGTGGGCAGCAAGCTGTCTAATTGCAGCAGCTTGCCATCAAAAAAGAGGGCGACAAAGACAAAGCCATTCTTGGTCCACTGGCGTGGGCGCATCGTTTTGAGTAAGGGTAACAGCAAAGGACTCTCCAAAAATTACGCAAAATCATCAACGAGTGACGCAAGGTTGAAAAAAGTAACAAAATTCGTCCAAGCTGGCGAGTTTAGCCCAGCCGAACTTGTTAGGCAAAATGCAGAGCTGCTGAGACACGGCTTTTCAGTTGTTACTAAATGGGACGCGGATTAACGGGGATGGCGCGGATAGAAGTAAATAATCCGCGCCATCCGCGCTTGTCTGCGTCCTATCGCCATTTGAAGGCGATTACTGAAAAGCTCTGGCTGCTGAGATAAAACAGCGTTCTTAATCGAGCTGCCAGTTGTGCGGCGCGAACCAATCCCAGCGCATGGCCAGCAGCAGCAAGATGATGCTCAGGGCAATAACGGCCGTCATCAAGCCAAATAGTAAACCGCCACCCCACACATCGTAAACGATGCCATTGGGCGTTGTGGTGAGCAACGGTGCCAGCCCCATAAACGCGGCCTGGAACAGCGATTGCGCCGTTGAACTCCAGCCTTTCGGGGCGCGTTCGTCCAGCAGTTGCACTAGCACCACAAACAGTAAACCATACCCGATGCCCTTTACGACGCTCGCACCAATGAGCACAATGGGTGAAGCGGCAAGAGCATGCCCCAATAGGGAGATGAACAAAATGGAAATTGACACCAATAACGCTCGTGCCCCTTGTAATCGCTGGATTATTGCGCCACTGTAGCGCATGATCGGCACCTCTGCCAATGCTGACAGGCCAAAAAGTAAGCCAATGTGGGTTTCGTTTCCGCCAAGCCGGGTTATGTAAACGCCACTAAAAATAAAGGTGCTGAATAGCGCCATTCCTAAGAAGAAGGCAGTAACGATGAGGATGACGATTCCCTTGTCTTGTGCCAAAAACCGGGCAGAGCGACGGCCGTTTCCCACCGCAATTTCCCCTTCTTCCAACTGTCGGCCAACAAACAATGTTGGCAGCATCATCACCGCCGCAGCCACAAACATGAGCGTATAGCCAGTTCGTTGCCAGACAATGCCACTGAGGATGGAAACAGTTGCAAATCCCAACGATCCCCACAGCCGCATGTTGCCAAAATTGAGCCGATGGCGCACCGCCATGCGGGCAATCAGCCCGTCGGCAACGGGCAGCGCAGGGCCACGCGCGGCCGATTCTACAATTACCAGCAGCAGCATCGGCACAAAGCTGGTGGGGAAGCGGAAGAGCAGCAGCACAATTGCCCAACCAATCAAGCTGACCTGCAACAGACGCCGCCGCCAGCCACGTCGGTCAGCGAGTGCCGAGAGGTTGGGGGTGACAACCAGGGCAAATAGCGGGAAAACGGCCGCTAAAATGCCCATCTGCCTGCCGTTAAACCCTAACTCTTGCAGGTAGACATTGAAATAAGGCAGATACAACGCCATTGTTGCCCAGAAAATACCGTAATATGCAGAACCAACGGTGGCTGGATGTGCTCGCCAGGCAAGACGATTAGAAACCATAAAATGCTCCAAAAGCTGCGGCAATCAATAGAATTTGGCAGGCACGGCAGCTCCCAGCGAGAATTATAGGTGGATTTGCGAAAAAAGGGGATGGTGAGTTAATCGGCAGGTTCGAGGGTAAAGCTGAAGGGGAAGCCCTCCAGCCGGGCGGCCATCGTTGCCATTTTTACGCGCCGCTCTGCTTCTGTTTTGGGCAGCGTGTCTACTACAGATAGCCCCTCGTTGTGCACTTGCCACATAATGGCTTCGGCAAAGATGACAGGCTTTTTGAAGATTTGCACCATAATCCGCACCACAAATTCCATCGTGGTAATGGGGTCATCATGGGCAATGACCTTCCAGAGTGGCTCCAACGCTTCATCCTGACGGATGTCTTGCTCTTTTTCGATCTCGGTATCGTGGGTAACGGCCGTTGGCGACCAGATTATTTGCTTCACACTCACGCTTTACTCCATAGGCAAGCCGTTGCTAAAACGATCTGGTTCATTATAGCGAGGTTTGCTACTTTTTCATCATGCGAGAATTATTAGATTATTTGGCTACCTGGCCGGAAGACGGCCGTTACCAATCCCACACCATCCAAAAAATCAATGGGGGTGCCAACAACATTTTGTACAAAGTGTGTGGCACCGAGGGCAACTTAGCCGTGAAATTTACGCTGCGAGACGGCCGTCGTCGGGCGTGGCGAGAGTTCCAGGCGTTACAAGCTGTGCAATCACATGGACTAACCACCGCGCCAGAGCCAATTCTGCTAGATGAAACCAGCTATCCCCAGCCAGTGGTGGTGCAAAGCTGGCTGGCTGGTGAGGTAACGGCCGTTCCGCCACAAACAGATGCCGATTGGCAAAAACTCGTCCAGCATTACGTCACACTTAGCCAAATGACGCCAGAAAATATGGGAGTTGCGTTGGAAACGGCCGTTGTCAACTTCAATGGCATTCAAAATGGCCTTCTCCAAATTCAGCAGCAGCGTGCCAGAATCCCACCAGAAAACCAGCCAGCACAACTTAAAGAATTGGTGACGTGGGTAGAAAATTTGCCCCAAACGTTGCCTTTAGCGCAACTAGCACTGTGCCGCGTGGATGCTAATTCACTCAACTTCATTCGCCGTCCAGGGGCATGGGCATCGGTGGATTGGGAAAACAGCGGCTGGGGCGATCCGGCATTTGAGATAGCCGATCTGGCGACGCATCCGCAATATTTAGACGTGCCTGCGGAGCGGTGGGATTGGGTGGCTAATTTGTATGCGGAACTTTGTGGGGAGGAAACGGCCGTTCTCCGCATCTACACCTACACTACTCTCATGCTCATCTGGTGGGTGGCCCGTCTTGCGCGCGCTTTGTATGAAATTCCGCATGGCCTGGATGAGCGCCTCGTCCCCCGCGACCCAGATTGGCATCAGCAGGCGCGGCAGAAACTAACACATTATACAAAAAGTGCATTCACAGCCATCAGTAAATGACTTACAATTGGCGAGTTCAAGCGTTAATCAGTTTTCGGTCAGCAAGTAAATACTTTTAATTGATAGCACAAAATGATGATCAAGATGCTAAAGAAATATTTGAACAATTAGATGTACCTTCTAGTTCACAGACAGCGATGGAAACGATGCACAAATTCAAAAAGGTAATTACGATCCTTGTAATTGTAATCGCGGTACTTCTTGCTTATTTTGTATTGTCTCAACGAGAAGGTAAAAATCCTATTCCTGATGAACTGGCAAGATCTTTGCTTTTTGACATTTTGACTTACTCAAAAGTCGGGATTAATACAACCGCAGATATTCTTCTTGGTGATGAGACTTATCAATATCAGGTCGAAAATATTGAGTATATTATTGGCACTGACATGGAATCAGATGATGTTGAAGCTTGCATTGAAATCAAAATGCTGTACGGAAATTCGCCGAGACCACCAACAGAATATTTTTTGTATCGCGTCTATAAAATCAATGATAATTGGTTTATTCGGTATGTAAGGCAAAGTGAGGTAAACGAAGAATTATCGAACAATTCGTGCAATTATTTTCCTCACTAGTCAACTAATCCAGATTTTGTCCATTTGCCATTCGCTTTTTCTTTACTACTTCCATTCATTCCATAACCATAATCATGACTGTAAATCATACGCTCAACTGTTGGTAGGCTGGTGGATGCACAACCTGACTGATTACCGACCTACCGATTACTGAACACCGATCACCGTACTTTCTGCAAACGGCCGCTTGTTTCACCATCGCCCGCGCTAGTTGGCACAAAGGTGTAGTCGGAGAGCCAATTTACTTTTGGCGCCATTGTTAGCTCAGATAAGGCGACAAGCACACTGTCGTAATTGACGCGCCAACCCGCAAAATGTTGCCATGCTGCATCTTGGTCTGGTTGCAGCGGCACCCCCTGGCTGGCCAAGCGGTCATACGCTTCATTAAACTCAGCCCGTGTCACAGAGATTGGGTCTTCTGGAAAGTGTGGATCATCATTGTAGGAGACTAAAAACATGTCGGCGATGTGGCGCAGCGCAATATTCCCTGCCCGAATAACCAGTGCTTGCGTCGGCGGCACATGATCTGGCTGTTTTACAGTGCTCAGATATAGAGATGCGCCATCCAGCACCGCTCCAGCAGCCACAACCCAGCTTTGCTGCGCGCGCGGCGACCGAAAAAAGACTAACGCTGCCAGCGAGGTGTGGCTTTCATCAATTTGGGTGAACCAGCGCTCCCAACTGCTCCAGAAATCTTGAATGACCAGCGTGCTTGCTAAACTATGGAGCCGCCAAACCAGCTCTGCGGCCGTTGGCGGCGCACCAGCCCGCACCTCAAGCAGCGACACGGCCTCCTCGCGCTGCGAAAAGGCGCTGTACATGGTGGGCAGGTAAGAGATGAGCATGGCGACCAAAATCAGGCCAACGGTGGCCTCGATGAAGGCCAAAACTGTTTGTGGCATGGTTTCGGCTGTGGCAAACCCAAGCGTGAGGATGGACGAACCACTCAGCAAAAAGGCATCCTGCCAGGGGGTGATGCCCATTGCCCAAAACATGCAGGCAAAGCCCAGCGTGGTGATGAAAAGCCAGGTTGGTACCATCAGCAGCAAGCTAATCGGCGCATAAATCGCCATCAAGCTGTCGCGCTGTTCGTAGGATGGCAGCGCTTTCATGATTAAGTTGAAAACTCTGCGAACGGACACAAAAACCACCCGCGTAAGTTTTACCGAGGCACTGCGGGGCAGCACAAAGGTGCGGGTGGCTGAAATGAAGGTGTAAATAGCTAGAAACAGCCCAAAAATAAAGACAAAGATGCGGAGAATGATCATGTGGTGATCATACCCCTATTTTGGTTAAGAGGAAACGGCCGTTACGACGCCTGATACTGCTTGGTGAGCTTATGATTTTCGCCCAGCAGAGTAAACAAGGCTTGCATTACGTCGCCAATGTAAGGTTGGTCGATCTCTTCCCCAACGCTTAACGCCTCAGCTAGCAACGCCAACGCTTTTTTGGGATTGCTCCGTTTTAAGGCCAGATTGGCCTGTTGGTACAGCTTGTCTAACGGCTCCAGCCCTGTAAGTGCATCTCCATCGGCCACATCCATCATGAAGCGTGCCAGCGGCAGCAGGGCAACGGCCGTTTCTGATTCATCACTCTCGGGGAAACTGTTAAGCAAGGTGAAGGCATTGACGCCATTCCCCTTTTTAAGCTGATGCTTGGCTTGCTCCAGTCGCTGGATTGGATCGTCGCTCCCCTGAAATTTGGTGGCTGGGGCGGGTGCCGATACGGTTTTGTTCACAAAGCGGCGCACCAATCCGGCTGGCAAAACCCCCGTGAACTCATCCACGATACGGCCGTTGCGAAACATTTTCACCGCCGGAATAGAACGAATCCCGTACTTCCGTGCCATCCGCTGGTTATGCTCAGTGTCCAATTTTGCCAAAACAAATGGACTGTCAGCCTCCTCAGCTAAATTCTCCAACACTGGCCCAAGCTGGCGGCACGGCCCACACCACGCCGCCCAAAAATCAACCATCACGGGCGTTTTGTAAGAGCGATGAATGACCTGCACCTCAAAAGATTGGTCTGTCACCTCTAGAACTGAAACCTCTGCTGCCGATTTCTTTTTCTTTTTGCCAAAAGAAAACCATTTCATAATGCCCTCATCTGTTTTGATGTTCAAATGTAAAAACCTGACAGTGATTCATAGCACTGTCAGGTTTTTATTTAATCATGAGATGTTAAATCAAACTGTGAGGTTACATACTATACAGCAGCCGTTCCCGGTTGAAGATTTGCATAGCCAACACAACACCCACCACCGTTGCCAGCACGTTGCCGATGATGCTAAACAGAACCGCATTAGCGGGTACAATGCCACCCAGCGTTAAAGCGCTTACCACAGCAGACGTGCCATAAACCGGAACGAGATAAGCCAGGCTGGCACCAGTTGGTGGCACAAAAGCGGCCGCAATGGCTACAAACATCACGCCAAACATCACGGGCGTCAGGGCAGATTGAGCATCCTTAAACGTTTTGGTGCGAATGCTAATGACCATCAGGATGACGTTGGCAAACAGCGCCAGCGGTAGCGATACCAGGATAGCCTGGATGATGACGCCCAACGGTAAAGCACCGGCTCCATCCGTCATGGACTCTGGCAGTAGGATGCTGGCCGCCCAAAAACCAAAGAGGGTGAGTATGATGGGAATCCCCGTGACGGTAAATACGGCCGCTAACTTGCCCACAAAAATCTCCACATCACTGCTGGGCGTCACCAGCAAGGATTCTAATGTGCCCCGCTCTTTTTCACCTGCAGTGACGTCTATGGCAATGAACATGCCGCCCTGCACGGCGCTAATAGCTACCAGGATGGGCAAGAAGAAGGCCGCGGCCGCGCCTGCACGCTGGGCTGGGGAGGCCAAATCTTCAGCATCCAGATTTACTGGAGCTAGTACGGACAAGTCCACATTTCTTTCGGTGAGTCTTTGTACCGTAATTTGCTGGTTGTATGCGCCCAGTGCCAGCTCCAGCCGATTCAGCGACAGTCCACCGCCAAACAGCCCGCCAGAGGTGCTGTTGGTGCGTACAATCAGAGTGGCCTCTTCTTCGTTGGTTACATTGTCGCCAAAGCCGGGGGTAAAGATAAGCCCGGCAGCTTCTTCGGCACTGGTAATGGTGGCTTCCAGATCGCCCTCGTATGGTTCCAATTCAATATCAAAGGCAGCGAAAGTGTCTATGAAATCTTGCCCGGCGTATTCCAGACCCTGTACGGGCAAGATGAGGGTATCATCCTGCCGTGATTCAACCAATGATCCGAGCAGGGGGTTCAGCACAGCGTAGAAGATGCCAAGAACCAACGGGACGACTAAGGTTTGCCGCAGCCCTTTGCGGTCGCGGATGATGTCTAAGATTTCTTTTTGCCAGATGTTTAAGATGTTATTTAACATGGTGTTTTCCTTTTCAGTTTGCGAGTTGATAGTTTGTTAGTGGTTAGTTTTTAAGTCGAGGCGACTAGTCACCAACCATTAACAACTAGCCATTTTCCTGCATACGGCCGTATTCACTGCGCTCTAATCCCTCACGACCCGCCAAAGCCACAAAGGCGTCTTCCAGGTTGTCTTTGCCCGTGCGAGCCATCAGTTCAGCAGGGGTGCCGGAGGCCACGATTTTGCCGCCGACGATGATGGCGATGTTGTCGCAGAGCTTTTCGGCTTCGTCCATGTAGTGGGTGCTAAAAAGCACACACCGCCCCTGGTCGCGCATGGCGCGAATGCTGTCGCGGGTGTCGCGCACGGCCATCACGTCTAGTCCGTTGGTTGGCTCATCCATGATGATGTTGGGCGGGTTGTGGACCAGGGCGCGACCCAGCACAATCTTTTGCCGTTGTCCCCGGCTAAATCCTTCCGCGCGACGGTCGGCAATCCCGTCCATGTTCAGTTCAGCAATGACAGCTTCAATGCGAGATTCCAGCACTTGCCCTTTGAGACCGTAGAAACGGCCGTAATACCGAAACTGCTCTCGTGGCGTCAATCGCGGATAAACACCGTTCATATCTGCCTGAACGCCCAATGCCTGGCGCACACCGCGCGGGTCGCGGGTTACGTCATGCTCATCCACAATCACCGTGCCTTCCATCGGCTTGATAAGGCCAGAGATCATCCGCAGCGTGGTGGTTTTGCCAGCGCCGTTGGGTCCCAGTAGCCCGGTAATTTTCCCATCCGGGCAAGAGAATGAGACATCATCTACTGCTTTGATGCTGTTGTCGTCTCCGTAATATTTTTTCAAATTCTTCACGTCAATCATTGGTAAAAGCTCCTTTGTAAATAGCATATTGCGTGTTGCGTATTCTGATAGGAAATACGCAATACGAAATATCATATAGCAAACGCTTGAATGTCCGATTAGACTAGATTTTGTAAGTCAAAACTGTGTGGGTTAGGCGGGTTCGATGATGCTTCTTGGATTTTGCCAAAGCCGCCACGCTGTCAGGCCAACCACAACCACCATCACCGACAGCCACACGGCTAAATTGCCACTGTTGGCTTCTGCAACTTCGCTGTTGTTTAGGGCATCGCTCAAGCCCTGTACCAAAAAGTGCGTTGGCACAAAAGAGAAAATCGTTTCAAATGGCTCCGGCAACTTGAGCAGGTTAGAAAACCAGGCCGGGATGAGAATAAGGATCATGCCAACGCCCAGCCAGCTATTGCACTGTTTGCTGGATTGAACCAGGCTGCCTGTCAAGATACTAATGCCGAGCGTAATCGGCAAGGTTACAGTCATGTAGAGCAGTGCCAGTGGCCAATTGCCGGTTAAACCGCCATTTAGCAGGATGACAATTGACAAGGTAGCAGCAATACCAATTATGCCAGCCAGCGATTTGCCCAAGACAACGTGGTAAGGATTGGCTGGGGAGTTGATGAGAACAACCCCCATTTTCTTTTCTTTTTCTTCTGTAATGAGCAGGGCCACAAGATTGGCACCTGTGAGGAAGAACACCATGGTAATCACCACAATGAGCAAATAGCTATTTAAACCCGTCCCTACTGAGAGATCATCTGATTCAACTTCTGTCCATTCAATTTGGGCGGGCAGGGTTTGCTGCCCCAGCTTCAAGATTTCTGCCTCGATGAACCGTTGCCATTCGGCCGTTTCTGATGCCAGGCCGTCTGCGGGGTTGAGCCATACATTTAACGCTGGCATATCGCCCGCAGTTACATCTGCATCAAAGTTGGCTGGAATTTGGATGCCCGTCATTTCGCCTTCGTCAATTTGTGCCTGAAGTGCCTCTTCACTGGTAACAATGTGCAGTTCTATAGTGGCACTTTCTTGCATGGCGTTGACCAATTGGGAATTGCCCAAATCGTACACGGCAATATCCAAAATGCTTGAAGTGCTAATGCCGCTGACCATGAGACGATAGACCAAAAAGATAAGTACAGGCAGCAAGCTCATCACAATAAACTGGCTATTTGTTGTGATTTCGGCGAGGTCTTTGCGGGCAATGGCCCAGATGACGCGCCCGTGATTGGCACGACTGCCAGCTTTGGTTTGTTTTGGGAGTGATTCAACGCCTGTTGTCATATCCGTTTGCCCATTTGTTATGAACTGTCTAGATTTTGGCTGATTCTACGGTATCTCTGTACTTGAATCTAACTTTCTCTTTCTGAATTTATTTGATTTTTCTCGCTTTTGGTTTTGCTACAACAAGTTCGGGTGTCTATTTTGCCGCTTACGGCCGTTTGCCATCCACGCACTCCACAATAACAAATTGCCACGCGGCGTGCATTATTTTTGGGCTAAAAAGCGGCAAAATCGGCTGAATGGCAGCAAATTTGGGTTGAATGGCGCAGCTTTTCTAGAAATCTAGCAGGTCGCGCAGGTCGCGGGCGGCCGTTTTGCTGAGGGGAATTTCGATGGGTTTGGCGTCGTCGGGCTGAAAGCCGTCCAAAATGAGGGTGTAGCTGTCGCGGGTGTAGGAGATCATCTCTTTGATGTGCTGCAAGTTGACCAGGTAGCTGCGGTGGGCACGAAAGAAGCCGCTGCGGTCCAGTCGCTCTTCTACGTCGGTGAGGGTGAGGTGGGTGGGAATACGGCCGTCATACGTGTGTAGGTAAGTACGGCCGTCGTCACTAGTGGCGTAAAGAATGTCGGCGGGGTTTACGAGCGCAATCTTGCCCTCTAGCCGCGCCGGAATTTTGAAGGGCAGGTTGTGGGTTGGTGGCGTGGGCTGGTCGCTGGGTTGGTAGCTGTGGCTGTACTGGCCCTGGTTCATAATGATAATGGTTTGGCAAACGGCCGTTAGCGCCGCGCTCTCATCGGCAATAAGCAAGGTTGCAACGCCCGCTTTGGCTTGCTGGCGCAGCAAGTTGGTGAAGATCTCTACCGTTGCCGGCGCGCTACGATGAAACGGGTCTACCAAAATAAGCACCTGCGGCTGGTGCAGCAGAGCGCGACCCAATGCCAGCCGCCGCGCCAGCTCTGGCGAAAGCTGCTGGGCGCGGATTTGGGCTTTGTCTTGCAGACCAACTTGGGTGAGCATGGAGGCTGCCCGATCCAGCGGCAAGCCGTAAAGGCGGCAGTAAAAATCCAGATTTTGGCGCACGGTGAGTCGTTCATACAGACCGTTTTCAGCGGGAAGAAAGCCAACTTTTTGGGCAAACTCGGCGCGCTCGTGGTGCGGGTCTAGCCCGTCCAGACGTATCTGGCCTGCGGTGGGGGACGTTTGCCCGGTAAGTAGCTGGATAAATGTTTCTTTGTGCGGGGCGGTGAGACCAGAAACGGCCGTAATGCTCCCAGCCGCTACGGTTAGTTCCGGGATGTCTATGATACTGTTTTGCTGAACCACTTTCTGCAGCTGGGCAATTTCAATCATGCTACCTAGTGTAGCAAATCATGGTGGGAATAAAAAAAAAGCCCCGGAAACGGCCGTTTCCGGGGCTTTTTGGAGACTTTTGAAGTTTTGTATCATTTTGCAGCAATTTCCAGAAAGAAAAACTTCAAAAGTCTAAATTCTTGCTTACTGACAATGATCCATCGTGGTGGAGTTGTTGTAGAACCAGTTATATGAATAGAAAGGATGGGCGTGCGCCGTTTGTGCCCGCATGGAGATGCGGTAAGAACCCTTGAGATGATCCGGGATGGAGAAGGTGTAGCGGGCGCTGCTTTGGTCCGCAGATTCCAATGTGCCCACGACGGTTCCACCAATGCCTCGAGTGTACATGGGCCCCATGGTGACGGTGAAATTTTGGTTGGTGGGGTAATTTTTGGTCAATATTTCTACTTCGCCATCGCGCGTTACTTTGCAAACGGTAAAGGTGGGAATGCCGTTGTAAACTGTCTTGGCAACCGTGTTATTGTTGTCGCCATCGCCACTGTTACCTTCACTGCTGTCGCCGCTGTTTGTAGAGTTATTCCAGAACCAGTTGTAGGCGTAGAATGGATTGACATGGGCTGTTTGGGCGCGGATAGCGATACGGCCGTCATCTTTCAGCGCCTCTGGAATCTCAAATGTTGCCGTCAACTTGCCCCCTTCGCCAGATTCAATGGTGCCCACAACGATGCCACCGATGCCGCGTGTAAACATTTTGCCCATGGTGACGGTGAAGGTTTGGTTGGCAGGGAAGTTGTTGGTTTCGATGGTGACATTGTCGCCTTTGGCAACGGCCGTAATCTTAAAGGTGGGAATGCCCGTGTACACCGTGCCAGTGCCGCTGCCGCCACCGGTGCCGCCACTAGGCGGAGCCGTGTTGTTATAGAACCAGTTGAAGCTGTAATACCCCAGGTTGCTATCTAGCCGGATGGCAATCTGGTGATCATCCTTCAGGCCTTCGGGGATGTCGAAAGAGGCCGTCATGGAACCGCCTGCGCCAGACTCCAATGTGCCCACGACTGTGCCGCCAACGCCGCGTGTGCCCATCTTGCCCATACGCACAGTAAACGTTTGCCCAGCCGGATAGTTGTGCGTTTGGAAGGTGACACTATCGCCGCGCTGTACGCTGCTGATGCTAATGGTGGGGATGGGATGGGGATGGGAACTAACGGTACCTGCGGTAAAAAACAGGGCTAGCAAAAGTAAGCCCAGTGCTGTTACGGCGCGTCGCCCAAAACGGCCGAATCCCGCTTGAGAAGATGATGTATGATTCACGCTGAAACCTCCTTCAGGTGTGTGGCAGGAGAACTAAGGCAAAACAAGCCAGAAACGAAGAGAGGGTAATTTGGTTTGCGTTTTGCTTTTAGAACACACAACAAGTGGGACGATACTGCTAATCCCTCCTGCAACGGTTTGCTTGCCCCATAAGGGCAAACTGGACGATACGGTAGGAGCATTATAGCGAAAAGTAGGGGGGGATTTCTATAGAACGGCCGTTCCGAACAAAAATGACAAAAAAGCGCCTCTGGTAAGGGGCGCTTTTGTCAGTAAATTATGTGGTGAGTGTTGGTCTTATAGCGGTTCTTTATCAATGGCGACAATCCCACTTTCATCTCCCTGGCCAATGCAATGGGTAGGGGAAACGTTAAAACGTTTGTCGGAATCCACAAAGTTTTCCAGCGCACCCTGCAAAACACCAACGGCCAAATGGCAGACCGGCGAATCAGTTTCCCGGTTGGTACACATGGGGCAGACCAAAATGCTCCAGTACCACGATTTATCATCATCAGTCAGCGACACTTCCTGATCGCTCACCTGGTTGAAGAATTTAGCAAAAAATTGCAGCCCCAGCCCAATGCGCCGTTCCAAAGAGCCAATCTTCATGGCAGCGCGGGCGGCCGTAGCTACAGACCCAAAACTGTCTAGCCCGTCGTTGAATGTTTTCTTGCCGGCCCGTACAGCAAAGGCGCGCGCACCCCGTGCGCCGTACATATCCCAAAACGCTTGTTGTAGCTGGCCCACATGTGCAAACGGCACTTCTTTTTTCATGTTGTCTGCTGGGTAGTTGTCAATGTAGCTAGATAGTCCACCCATGTTTAGTAGGGCATTGACACCATTTTTGCCCACAATTTCTTCTGTAGCAATTAAAATGATGCGAACCCATCGGTTTGGGTAAAACTTATCTTCGTTTGCTGGACCTGCCATAGTTACCTCCAACGACTTGAACAAATACGAGTAAAGCAATTATCAATGAACTACGATGCGAAGCAAATCACAAGAAGGCTTTTAAATTAAGTGAAATCGCTTCGTTGTGATTTATTCAGGGAAAACGGGAGAATCGTCGCTTTCTTATTTCAAAGTACTTCCCGTTTTCACCTACTATTATAGTACAACCTTTTTATCTTCACACACGCTTGTTAAATTTTTGTCTCAAATTCTGCACATTTGTGGCAAAGTGTCAATCTTTTTGGCCTAATAAGGCGAGGGCTTCCTGGGCACAGACCTGCACGTTGGTGGGCATTTCTGTGTTTTCCAGGTCGGTTAAATCGAACCATTTCAGACAGTGGGTTTCACCGTTGGCGGGGTTGAGTTGGTTGGAAACGGCCGTTGCATAATAAATAAAATCAATGTGCTGGTGGTACGGATTGATGTTTTCCAGCAACAGGTGCATGGGGCGGTGTAGTTGGCACGCTTCATCGTCAGCTATGAACAGTTGGCTGTCTGGATTGTACAGGGTGACATCGAGCCCGGTTTCTTCTTTCACCTCACGAACGGCCGCTTCCTCCGGCAGTTCGTCCCGGTCAATGTGCCCTCCAGCGGGCAGCCAAATGCCCAGCTTTTTGTGCTGATGCAGCAGCACTTGGTTCTGGTACACAACAAAGGTGGTGGCGGTGAAGTGGCGGGTAATTTCCATAAATTTGGAGATTGGAGACTGGAGATTTTTAGTCTCCATTATCTATCTTATCTTGCCGGTGACAAAGCGATGGGCTGTTTCGGCCAGGATGGCCGTGCCCAGCGGCAGCACATTTTCATCAATGTCAAAAATATCGGTATGGTGGTTTCGCACAATGCCGTCGTCAATGGCTGCGCCGAGCATGAACATGGCGCCTTTGGCCTGGCGGGTCATGTAGGCAAAATCTTCAGCCCCCATGCCAAATTCGGTTTCGACGACGGCCGTTTCCCCCACAATTTCCTCGGCCACATCCCGCATCCAGCCATTTACCTCCACATTGTTAAACATTGCCGGATACCCTTTGGTGAGCTGAAATTCGTAGCTGCCGCCCATCTGCTCCGCCAGTTTGAGTGCACGTTCTACCTCTACATGGAGCTGTTCGCGCACGTCGTCATGGTAAGAGCGGATAGTGCCCTGCAAATAAACCTCGTTGGGGATGACGTTGGGGGCTGCGCCACCGCTAATCTGCCCCAAACTCACCACGCAGCCACGCAGCGGGTTTATGCGGCGGGAGGGGATGGCGTAAATGGCGGGTAAGATGATGCTGAGCATGTGCAGCGGATCGCTGCCCGTGTGCGGGTAAGCGCCATGGCCACCGTCGCCGCGCACCCACGCTTTAAACGAATCCACATTGGCCAGCGAATACCCATCCTGAAAGCGAATTTGGCCAGATAGCTTATCTGAAGCGACATGAAGGGCGATGACGGCATCCACATTTTTCAATGCACCGTCGCTAATCATGGCGGTAGCACCGCTGATGCCGTTTTCGTCAAATGCTTCTTCGGATGGCTGGAAGAGCAGGCGGACATTGCCATGCCAGTTGCCCTCGGCCATGCTTTGCTTGAGCAAGTGCGCCGCGCCTAGCAGCATGGCGGTATGAGCATCGTGCCCGCAGGCGTGCATCACGCCCTCATTTTGGGATTTGTAAGGCGCGTCTGACTTTTGCAGGATGGGCAAGGCGTCCATGTCGGCACGGATGGCGATGGTGGGGCCGCTGCCTGTACCCATCTGGCCGACGATACCGGTGCGGCCAACGCCTGTTTTCACATCAATGCCCAGTTCGGTGAGCGTGTCGGCGACGAGTGTGGCCGTTCTGAATTCCTGAAAGCCCAGTTCCGGGTGGGCGTGAAGGTCGCGCCGCAACCGAATGAGTTCTTCGTGTAATGCTTGTGCTCTTTCTAGCATGTTGGTTCCTCGTTTGTTGGTAGGAGCAGACCCCCGTGTCTGCCCACGCCAGGGCGCACACGGGGATGCGCTCCTACCAATGATTTATGAAGTGGGATTTTCCAAAATAATGTCCAGCCCGTCTAGCAAGGCAATCGCTTCTGGTAGGGAAAATTTGGTTTGCTTGAGCGTGTTTTCGGCGGCAGCGATGGCATAATTTTTAGCCCCCCGAAAATCGGCGCGGGTGAGGTTGGTGTGGATGAAACGGCCGTCCAAAAAATCAGTGTGTGTGCAGTTGGCGTCGGTCAAGTTCGTTTCAGCAAAGGTCGCTTCTTTAGCCAGGTAATTGGTGAGGACTGCTTTGCTTAAATCCAGTTCCATGAAGGTGCTGTAGCTGAGGTTGCAGCTATGGAATTCGATCCACTGGATGCGTCCTGCTTTTGCCCAATTAACACCAATCAACTTGCATTCTGCAAATTTGCAGCGTTGGAAACGGCTGTAATCTACATCCAGCAGGGTGAGATCGCAGTTTTCAAAGTGGCAGTCGCGGAAAATGCAGCGTTTGAATTGGGTCTCGCTAAAGTTGCAGTTGGTGAAGGTACATTCTTCAAAGGTAACGGCCGTTACCTCTTCCTGCGAAACGACCAATTCACTGAACTGTTGTTCGATATATTCTTCACCACTGTCGAAGGGGAGGCTCATGTTTACTCCAACTTGATGGCAGTAACGGCCGTAACCACATCATTCCGCACTTCCATACAGTTCACGCCCTGCACCACGCCCGTTTTGGGCGGCACCTCGCTAGCCTGAAAGCGAATCATCTTACCGCCTTGCGCCAAAATGAAGAGGTCGTCTTTCTCTTTCACCGTGACTGCGCCAATGAGCTGGTCGCTTTTGAAGATGGTTTTGCCGCCAGCGCCGGGCGCTTTGTTCATGCGGAAGCCGCCCATCAAGCGAATGGTGCCTTTGCCATCATGCCCCACCACAAAAACGCCGCTGCGCTCAGTGACGCTGGCAACGGCGACCACCTCGTCGCCGGGAGCCACGCGCAGCCCCAGGCAGCCACCGCGTGCTGGCACCTGGGTTTCGCGAAAGCGGATGCCCTGCGCTTGCTGGGTCGCCAGGAAGATTTCCTCGCTGCCGTTTGTCCAGGTAACGGCCGTAATCTGCCCCCCTTGCTTCACATCATGAAAAGACATGCCGGGGATGAGGCTCTTGCCAAAGTAGCTGGCCGCCACGCGCTGCACCCAACCCCGCTGGCTAGCCAAAATCACATATTGGCCTGCTTCAGCTGGCAGCGCACCGATGATGTGTTCATTGCCGTGGAAGGGGAATTGGTTTGTGAGGCTTTCGCCGGGGGCACGCAGCTCGTCGGTTTGGTGAATGTCGGCCACGGCGATGGGGAAGACGCGCCCCAGGTTGCTAAACAGCAGCAGTCGCTTGCTCTCATCAACCACGACGATCTGGGCTGGAAAGTCATGCTCGTCCACGTCCAGATCAAACACACCAATGCCGCTGCGCCGCTGACGGCCGTACAAATGCCGCGCCGTCCGCTTCGCCATCCCCCGCTGGCTAATCGTGATGACCTGCTGCGTCGTCGGCGGTTCGCTAGGTTCCACTTCGGTGCTGCGTCGGCGCGTGGGTTGGCTCGATTTGGATTTGAGCAACGCAGCTTCCAGCGCTTCGATGTAGGCTAGCACATCCGGGCTGACGCTGCTTAAATCAGGGCGTTCTAGTTCCATAAATTCTCCCGATAAGGTAGGTTTAGGTTTGTTGCTTCCCTGATCATAGAGAGGGAGTGCGGAATCGGCAATATGAATTAGGCTTTTACAGATGATTGTGGTGCATCTTGACATTCTTTTTGCCCTATGTTATCCTGCTGTCAAGTTTGTTGACTAGTCAACAAACTTGCTTGAGAATCAAACTATGACCGACAGTTCACTGGAAGAAAGCCTGTATCGTCAATTCCTTACCGTATATGTGTTGCTCGATGACGGCGACCGGCGTACCTTCAAAAAGATTGCCCTCACCATTACACAATATAATTTTTTACGCGCTTTAGATAACGCCGCAGCCGACAGCCTCACCGTAACGGAAGCAGCAAATATTTTGCTTTGTACCAGGGGTAATATCACTCGGCTGGTGCAGCGTTTGAGCAAAAGCGGCCTCGTGCGTGTTGGTAGCGATGCCAATGATCAGCGGCTGGTTCGCATTTTTCTTACGGCAGCGGGCAAAGAAAAAGTTGCCGAGGCGCACCAACTGCACCAAGCATCTATTCAACGGCGATTAGCAGCCTTGACTCCGGCACAACGGCAGCAGCTTATCGATCTCACAGCAACGGCCGTTCAACTTCTGAAAGCCGATCTCGCTGCACAAAGCAACTAAAATACCGCACCTCACATCGCCCTTTTTTACTTTTTCAACTGTTTCTGCATCACCCACCTATTTCGATATTCGAAGGTATTTCTCAATGCATTTTGTACGCAAGTCACTTAATTCTCTACCATTTCGTGCCCTATTTTTAGGAACCTTGCTCAGCTTGCTGTTGCTGTGGCAAACCCAATCAATCAGAGCCGCTGCCGACTTCATTGACCATGCAGGCAATATCGTCCCGTCCGCCCCCACCAGTAGCGACACCGTTGATTTCTGGGTGCAGATTGGCTACCAGGGCTGGGTAACAGACACGCGCCTCTACCTCACTACCGACGGCAGCGAGCCATCCATCAACCCTACCACCCACGCCCCTCAAGGGTCTACCCAAGCCATCACCATGACCCTGGATCATACTGAAAACAACACGCTTTGGTACAAAGCAACCGCTGGCCCCTGGCCTACCAACACCGTCATCCGATACAAAATTGCCTCTTGGCACAGCGGAGGCGGGGCTACCAAATATGCCGACAGCACGACTGATTGGCCCGTTACCGACCCCACCCAGGCACGCATTTTTGGCTTCCGCGTAGGTGAAAATCAGCTTCCTTCTTGGACAGGCGAAGCTGTTATTTACAACGTTTTTGTTGATCGTTTTTATGATGGCGATACCAGTAACAACGATTATTGCGTTGAGTCTGCCAACGGTTACTGTGACCATAACCATGCTGTTCATGGCGCATTGCCTGCCCATCCCCAAGATGATTACCGCTTTACTTATAACGGCGGCGATCTTGATGGCGTTGTTGAGCATCTCGATTATTTAGAAGATCTGGGTATCAACGTGCTTTGGTTGTCCCCTGTTTTCGACAACCCTAACTTTTATACAGACAGTGACTTTAACAGCAATGGAGACATCTATTTCACCTACCACGGCTACCATCCCAGCGACCCGCTGACTGTGGAAGAACTGTTTGGTACGCAAGCTGATCTGCAAACTTTAGTGACCCAGGCAGCCACTCGCGACATTCGCGTTATTTTAGACTTTGTCCCCAACCATACCTCCAGCCAGCATAGTTACTTTGCTGATGCCAGCACCAACTGTTCGGGGCCATACAGCACCTGGTATACGTTTAGCAACTGCAATACGGCCGCTGATCCCACATTCAACGTCAACTTCCCAACCGGTTTCAACACCAGTTCAGCCACTTACACTGTCTACGGTTCCAATGACACCAACAAAAGCTTCTTTGGTGTGCTGGAACTGCCCCAAATCAATAATGACAACAGCGCGGCACGCAACTGGGTTATCAACAGTCGTGCCGATTATTGGCTGACCACCTTAGGCCACGCAGGCTACCGGCTCGATTACGCCCCCGGCCCCAGCACTGATTTTTGGCGCGAATTTAATGACACCATTGGCACAAACGAAACTTTTACCATTGCCGAAATCTGGCTAAACAACGGGCCGGAAATGATTCGTCGCCAACAGGGGCGGGTGGATTCGGCAATGGATTTTGAGGCCAACGCCGCCATCGTGGGCTTCTTCACCAGCGGCAACGATGTGGATTCGCTAGACAGTAGCTTGCGTGACCGCGCCAGCTTCTACTACCAGGATGGCATCTCCCCCAGCGAATTTGTGCGTGGTTGCTTTATTGATAACCACGACATGGATCGCTTCTCTCACCGCGTGAGCTACAACTTAGCCGATATGAAGCTGGGTGCCTTGCTCATGTTTACCCAGCCGTGTGTACCGGTGATGTACTACGGTAACGAGATCGGCTTGGGACAAGAGTTTGGCATTTACCATTTCGGCGGTGGCCGCCCTGAATATGCGCGTGAACGAATGGCTTGGGGCTTTTATGATGCCTCTGCGCCAGCAGAATGGACAGGCAGCGCCAACACGGCGTTGTGGGATTTCTATGAGGCACTTATTGACGTGCGGAAAACAACCCCAGGGCTGCAAACCTTTAGCCCTGCCGATTACATTACGCTTTACCGGCTCAACGCTGACCGCACCTATGCCTACCAACGTGGGCAGGGAAATGATGCTGTCTTGGTGGCGTTGAACGACAGTGGCGGCACGCGCACGATGACTATCCCCAACATTGGAGCTGTTTCGTTGCCCTACGCCAACGGGACGGTGCTTCAAGATTTATTGGGCAGCGGCAAAAGCTGTACAGTTAGCGGTGGACAATGTACCGTTACCCTAGACAATACTGATCCGGGCGTTGTGCTCGCACCGCAGTCTGGTGGCAGTGTGGAGGTAACTTTTACTGTAAATGGATATGTAACGCAGTGGGGACAGGATATGTACGTGGTAGGTAACGTGCCGGAGCTAGGCGATTGGGATCCAGCCAATGCTGTTCCGTTAACCTGGGTTGATAGTGACACTTGGAGTGGCCCGGCAACGTTTACAACCAGCGCGGGTCAGACAATCCAGTTCAAATTCATTGTGCGGCAGGGTAGTACCACTACTATTTGGGAAGGCGGGGGTAACCGAACGTATACAGTGCCTTCTAGCGGTACAGGAAGCTACACGGGCTGGTGGCAGTAAAACATTTTAGCTTTTTGTAAATGATGAAAACGGCCGTTTGCAACAGTTAGATGAAAATGAATGCAGACGGCCGTTTCTGTTTCCCTTCTAGTTGCTAAAATGCGTAAGTGCTGAGGAAATCAAAATGGATGAGAAATCATCAGACTGGCCACCTAAAAAAGTGATTTGCGTGGGCACAGTTGTGCGTAAAGAAGATAAGGTTCTTTGGATTCGGCAGGCAAAAGGAGCTTCTTTAGCCGGTCAGTGGAGTATTCCCTGGGGAATCGTGGAAGCAAATGAGCAACCTGAAGAGGCGGCTGCGCGGGAAACGTTGGAGGAAGGAGGGGTAACGGCCGTAATCGAAGGGCTTCTGGGGTATCAAAACTTTAATTGGCACTCAATGACGAGCCTAATCTACCTTTGTCGTCATGAAGATGGTATTCCTAAGAGTGATGATCAGGAAACCGATCAGGCGGCTTATTTTACGTTGGATGAGCTAGAAGCATTGGAAGAACCGATTGAACCATGGTGTCTGTGGCTGGTTCGGCGCGTTTTGTCGGGAGCCTACCATTTGATACCGTACCTGCCGGAGAATCCTAACCAACCCAAAGGCGCCTTTTTTTAGAGGCCAGATCAAAAAGTAAGCTAGGGCAGAATGTTGGCGATGGGGCGTTTAAGCTGGCGAAGTTGGTATGTTATAATACGGCCGTTGCGAATCTACAAAGTGGGGAAAGAAAACCTCATATTGAGCTTCATCAGGGAGTTCTATTTCCATGGCCAAAAATTTTAAACTAACATTTGCCCTTTTGATTGTTTTAGTGGTGTTCTTGCTAAGTAGTTGTATCTCAGTTCAAAATTCAGATTTCCTGATTAAAATAAGCAGTCGCCGTGGTACGTACAGCCACCCAAGATGGTCCGAGGATGGGGAAACGATCTTGTTTCAATTTGTATCAAATAACAGTTCTGAGCATCAGTTTGTTACCGTGGATTCTGATGGCGGTAATTGGAACCAACTAGAGGTTCCCTCTCGAAGCGATTTTGCCATTGAAAAACCAGATTGGTGGGATCAGGATCAGATTGCCTACATCTTCAATCAGCCAAATGCAGCAATGGGGATAGTGCTTGAATCATTCATGATTCATGATTTGAATACGGGCGAATCGGAGACAGTTTCAGAGAATCATCCACTCATTTATGATACCTGCTGGGATAAACCAAATAACTTGATAATCTATCTCGAGAAAATTAGTCATCGGTTGTCGCAAGAGGGTTCCTCATTGCAGGTAATGGATTTTCAAACCAACCATACGACGACGATTGTCGAGGGAGCAGAATGGTTTATTTTAGAAAATCTTGCTTGTGATTTTCAGAACGGGCAGGTTGCTTACACATTTATGGATATTTCATCCCGTCCACACATTCATAGTCTCATTGTTGAAGATCTCGACTCTGGTGAAAGTAAAACGCTAATCGGTCCCATTGATGCAACCATTGGTAATCTGACTTGGTCCCCTGACGGGGAATGGCTAGCTGTACAAATGTTTGGGGATACGCCAGAAACCAGATATCAGGCAGGCATTGTCTTGGTGGCATCAGATGGTTCAGAAGTAATCGAAGTAACTGGAATAGAGAGACGAATATTTCCGGTGGATTTGGATTGGTCTCCAAAGAATGATGTGCTAGTGGTCACTTCTCTGGATGGTGTGGGCAGGTATTCGATGCACCTGTTAGACCTATCTTCTTGGCTCAAGGAAGAGTGACTGCAATTGTTAACAAAATGAATTTGCAGCCTGAAGTTAAAGCAAAATATCAGCAATGGAGACATTTTGGTTGGCAAAGTTAGCGAAAGTAAGGTCGTTGAAGGGGAGGTCGTGGTGGGCTTTGAGCTGAGCCATTAGGCCGAGATAGTTGTCCAGGATGCGATCTTGCCAGTTGAGGTTGAGGTAGGAAACGGCCGTCTTAATCCCACTTTCATCCCCCTCAAACTCTACAAAATTGCCATAGGGTAGCTCATCCAGCACAATCTCCACGTCTTGCCAAATGAACGTTTCTCGGTATTTTTCATAAACAACCACAGGGGCGAAGCCCAGCCGCTGCAAAATCTCAGCCAGCGTGTCAAAATTGCTTACCTGCACTTCTAACTCTTCGCGCACTTTGGCTTCGCTCTTGGGCAGATTTTTGGGTGTGCTTTTGTAGGTGAGGGTAACGGCCGTATCTTGCCGCAGCCGCAATAATGAACGTGATAGGTAAAGGTGAGAATCGGCCGTGTCAAAGGCCACATTTCGCTCAAAAACGCGCGGCTTTATGAGTTCCGCCCCCACCGCCAGCAGCCGCTCCCGAAATGCGGCCAGCTCCGGTACGTAAAACTTCACCTCAACTTCTAAATTTTGCTGATTTGCGCCCACGTTTTAGTATAGTTCTTTTGCCCAAACGATTAGCTGGCTATGCTTCGCCCACAATTGGTGCCTCATCCAACTCTGGGTCAATAATCACTGCGAGCACCTGATCCTTCTCTACGCTAGCCCCCTGAACCACATGCACACGAGACACAATCCCGTCCTTCGGCGCACGCAATTCATTTTCCATCTTCATGGACTCCAAAATGATGACTTTGTCCCCTTTTTGCACCGTTTGGCCTTCCGCTATTGGTACGGCCACAATTAGCCCCGGCATGGGCGATTTAATTTGCGCTTCGCCAGTGACCTCTCCTGCTGCTCCCCGCGCCTTAGATAAACGATAAGCACGTTCATCCTGCACTTTCACCGTGTACAGTTCGCCCTTCGTTAGCACTTCCCACACGTCATCGCGGGCTTCCACCACAGCTTCCAAAGAACGGTTATCCAGCAAAAGGGACAACACATCAGCTTCCGGCAAATGTTGAAAATCAATGTCGTAACGTTCACCGTTAACCACTATCTGGTTGTCCTGCTCAATTTCAATAATAAACTCTTGATCGTTTACAGTTGTTATGTATTTCATGGGCAATTACTTCCGCAGCCGTTCCCAGCGACTATACCATTTCCAGTTGCTCACATCCCGATGACCCGGTGCCACAATTTGGCTGGCTTGCTGGCCTTCCTGGTGTGCCATCAGCGTGGCTAAAATGGCGGCTTCCATCACGCGCGGCGCTTCACGGTCGCTCATAGAAAACCGTTCTTCTACAAAATGGGTGTCAAACTGCCCGGTCAAAAAGCGGTGACTATCCATCATATGTTGGTGGAAGGGGATGTTGGTTTTTACGCCCATCACTCGATACTCTTCCAGGGCGCGGCGCATCCGCAAAATGGCCTCACCGCGCGTTTCACCATAACAAACTAGCTTGCTGATCATCGAATCGTAATAGGGTGTAATTTCGTAACCAGGAAAAACGCCAGTATCCACCCGCACGCCGGGGCCAGTGGGTACGCGGCTCACGGTAATGGTTCCGGTGGAGGGCAGATAGTTGTTGTAAGGGTCTTCGGCGTTGATGCGGCATTCGATGGCCCATCCCTTCATTTTGATCTCTTCTTGCGTGAAGCGTAGCTTGCGCCCGCGAGCAATCCGTAGCTGTTCCTGCACAATATCCACACCGGTTACCAGTTCCGTGATGGGATGTTCTACCTGAACGCGGGTATTCATTTCCAGAAAGTAAAAGTTTTTATCGCGGTCTAGCAAAAATTCGATGGTACCGGCGCTGACGTAATCTACCGCTTTGGCAGCGGCCACGGCTACGGCACCCATGCGCTGCCGCAGCGCTTCATCCACCACAAAGCTGGGGCTTTCTTCAATCACTTTTTGGTGGCGACGCTGGAGCGAACATTCTCGTTCGCCCAGGTGGATGACGTTGCCGTGCATGTCGGCCAGGAGCTGAATTTCAATGTGACGGCCGTTTTCAATCAACCTTTCCAAATAAACCGCGTCATTGCCAAAGGCTGCTGCCGCTTCACGTCGCGCCGCCCCCAGCGCATCTGGCAAATCGGCCGATTTATACACCGGACGCATCCCTTTGCCGCCGCCGCCGGCTGTGGCCTTCACCAACAGAGGGTAGCCAATGGATTTGGCCGCTTCAATCAGCTCCTCGTCTGTGCCCATTGGGGCACCAGGCACAACAGGCACACCAGCCGCAATCGCGGTGTCCCGCGCTGTCTGCTTGTCTCCCATCACCTGAATCGCTTCTGGTGGCGGGCCAACAAATACCAGACCGTTGTCTACACACATCTGGGCAAACTCTGCCCGCTCAGACAAAAAGCCATAGCCTGGATGAATTGCCTCTGCGCCAGACTGTTTTGCCACTTCAATAATTTTGTCCATGCGTAAGTAGCTGTCGCGGGCGGGTGAAGGGCCAATGTAATATGCTTCTGTGGCATAGCGCACATGCAGCGCACTCCGGTCGGCATCTGAGTAAACTGCAACGGTGCTAATGCCCAACTCATGGCAAGCCCGCAAAATACGCATCGCAATCTCGCCACGGTTGGCAATAAGTAATTTGTTGAATCGTTTGGGTAGTAAACTGTCTGTAGCCATTGTTTCGGTGGTCGGTAATCGGTGGTCGGTAATCGGTAAAAACTAACCGATTACGGTTTACCGTTTACCGGCTAAAGGGGAATGTTCCCGTGCTTTTTCGGCGGATTTTGATCCCGCTTGTTTTGCAGCATGTTTAGAGCATTGATGAGGCGAGGGCGGGTCTCGCTCGGTTCGATGACATCGTCCACGTAGCCACGCTTGGCTGCTTCGTAAGGATTGGCAAACCGTTCCCGATAATCGTCAACCAGCTCGCTTTTACGAGCAATTGGGTCATCTGCCGCTTTTAGTTCGCGGCGGAAGATGATGTTGACTGCGCCATCTGGCCCCATCACGGCAACTTCGGCCGTAGGCCAGGCCAGGTTCAGGTCGGCGCGGATGTGCTTGCTATTCATCACGCAGTACGCTCCGCCGTAAGCCTTGCGGGTAACAACGGTGATTTTGGGTACAGTGGCTTCGCAGAAGGCGTACAGCAGCTTGGCCCCATGCCGAATAATGCCGCCATGCTCCTGATTGACGCCGGGTAAGAAGCCTGGCACATCTTCAAACACAATTAGGGGAATATTGAAGCTATCGCAGAAGCGCACAAAGCGGCCTGCTTTTTCGCTGGCGTTGATGTCTAGCACGCCTGCCAACACCATTGGCTGGTTGGCCACAATGCCCACCGCGTGGCCACCCAGTCGCGCAAATCCCACCACAATATTTTGGGCGTAATGCTCCTGAATTTCGTAAAAAATGCCGTCATCCATGATGAGGTGGATGACTTCTTTGATGTCGTATGGTTTGTTGGGATTGTCGGGAACCATGGTGTTGAGAGCCGCTTCGGTACGCAGGCTGTCATCTTTGGTGGGCACAAAGGGCGGGTCTTCCATATTGTTGGAAGGTAGGTAGCTCATCAATTCGCGGATGAGGTATAGGGCGTCGGCTTCTGATTCAGCCGCCATGTGAGCTACGCCGCTCTTTTGGTTGTGGGTCATGGCGCCGCCCAGCTCTTCAAAGGAGACTTCTTCGCCGGTGACAGCTTTTACTACATCTGGCCCGGTGATGAACATGTAGCTGCTTTCCTTGACCATATAGATGAAGTCGGTGAGGGCGGGGGAGTAAACTGCGCCGCCCGCGCATGGCCCCATGATGGCACTGATTTGGGGGACAACGCCCGAAGCCAGGGTGTTTCGCAAGAAGATGTCGGCGTAGCCACCCAGGCTGACCACGCCTTCCTGAATGCGCGCACCGCCGGAGTCGTTTAGGCCGATGACGGGTGCGCCGTTACGCATAGCCATGTCCATGATTTTGCAGATTTTTTCGGCATGTACTTGGCTGAGACTGCCACCAAAGACGGTGAAGTCTTGGCTAAAGACGTAAACGAGGCGGTTATCAATGGTGCCCCATCCCGTGACGACACTGTCGCCAGGAATTTTCTGCTTATCCATGCCAAAGTTGCTTTCACGATGAGTGACAAAGGCATCTATCTCGCGGAAGGAGCCTTTGTCAAGCAAAAGATCGAGCCGCTCATGGGCCGTCATCTTGCCTTTTTCTTTGTGCCGGGCGATGCGGTCAGGGCCGCCACCTTGCTGTGACTCGTGCCGAAGCTGTTGCAGTTTCTGTAATTTATCGTTCATTTGCCAATTCCAAATAACAATGCTGCCAATTCCAGTTGTACATTTGGAATTGGCTTAAAAGTAGGTTTGGGTGACACGCCGGAGCGCCCACCAGGTGAATAGGATGTTGCTCATTAACAAAAGCGTGCTGATGCCCCACAAGGGCCAGTTGCGTGGCGGTTGGGCAAACAGCAGCCAAACGGCCGTTTCATACAAAGCATACCAGCCAATTGTTATGGGTATGGCACGAATGGTAAACGGCCGTTTCCACCAAAGTTGCCACGCTAGCATAAAAAACAACAATGTAAAAAGCCCCGCTGCTACCAAACGCAAACGCGGGTCTGGTTGAAGATGAAGAACGGTTTGTAAATTGAGCTGTTGGCCAATGGCAATGGCTCGCCCAAGATTCCAGGTTCCTAAAAAAATAACACTCCAAAGGGCAATAGTTACGGTGCGAGGACGTTTTGGAGATGAGAAACCCATTGCCAAAATTATATAATAGATTGGGCTCCAGTTGCCACTATTTGCCAGTGTGCCAAGGAACGACGCATAATTACAGGGGTAGTGGCTGGTGATTGATGGTTAGCTGCTAGTACAAACCAAATTACTAGCCACCAACCACTAAAAGGATTTCTCATGCACGAACCACAACACAACCTGGATGATGATTGGGCAGGATTGGAGCCGGAGAAAACGCAAGATGGCTCACAATTGATGCTGTATGCGGGAATTGGGATTGCCGTCCTGTTTGGCATTATTGTGTGTGGGGTGGCCGCCTACTTTGTTTGGGCGCAGTTCCGTGAGCGTACCACAACAGATGAAGCACCTGCGGTGGTGGTTCCGACCTCAGTTGTGACAGATACGCCCACGGATACTCCGTCTATTGCCCCGACGAGCACCTTGCCTGCAACGGCCGTTGCTACACAAATCCCGTTAGGCAGCGGCGCAGTCGTCGCTAGCTTTACAACCACACCGCCCAATATTGATGGCAATTTAGGCGACTGGCCCGGCACAATTGCCGCCAGCTCAACCAATCGGGTGTACAGCGTGGCGGGTTGGGATGGCTCTGAGGATTTAACGGCCGTTTGGCAACTTGCTTGGGACAATGGCAACCTATACGTTGCCGTGAGCGTGACCGATGACACCCACGTACAGACCGCCAGCGGCAACGAAATTTTCCGGGGCGACGGGGTGGATATGCAGTTCGACACCGTGCGCGATGCCGATTTTGGTGACGGCCTAAGCCCGGACGATTTCCAGATTACCCTGTCGCCGGGGGACTTTGCTGGCAGCAGCCCAACGGCATTTCGCTATCAGGGTACGGCCAGCGGCGCAATTTTGGATGCGCCGGGCGGCAACAGCGTAACGGTGGCCGCGCAGCAAACGGCCGACGGCTACACGCTGGAAGCGGCCATTCCCTGGACGGATCTCAATTTGGAGCCAAGTGAAGAGTTAACCATCGGTTTGGCATTGAATGCCAACGACAACGACACGCCGGAAACGGCCGTTCAAGAAGTGATGATGTCTCACATGCCCAACCGCACCCTAACCAACCCAACCACCTGGGGCACGCTAACGTTGAGATAAAACCCGTAACAACCGGTAGGGGTGAGGCAGTTGGTAACAATTGTGGCAACATGAACCAACATTTCTCCAACTGCCTCACCCTCTCGTAAAAATGCAATCAACAAGGACGAAGAAGATGAAACACGAAGAAGCAACCTTCAAAAGTGCCGATGGATTGGATTTGTTCTACCAAAGCTGGCTGCCAGAGGGCGACCTGAAGGCAGTAATTATGATTGTGCACGGCATGGGGGAATATGGCGGGCGCTACCCGCATGTCGTCAACGGGCTGGTTCCCAAAGGGTACGCCATTTACGCTGCCGATCATCGCGGACACGGCCGTTCCCCCGGCAAGCGCATGTTTGTGAATAACTGGTCAGAATACCTGGATGATTTGGGGGTGTTTATTAAACTCGTAAAGGATAGGTGGGCGGAACGGCCGTTTTTCCTGTACGGACACAGCATGGGGGGCAACATTGCCCTCAACTACGTCCTGCGCCACCCTGAGGGATACAATGGCGTCATTGCCTCCGCACCGGCCGTTGGCAAGCTGGATGTGCCGCCGATTTTAGCCCTGATCAGCAAAATAATGTCTAAACTGGCTCCCGCCATGCAGGTAAAAACCAACCTGGAACTCCCAGACATTTCCCGCGATCCCGTAGAAGCCCAAGCGTACGGTGATGATCCGCTTGTTCAAACCTTCGCCACGCCCCGCTTTGGCGTAGAATTTCCCGCCGCCGCCGAATGGGCCATGGCACAAGCCGCCAAATTTAAGCCACCGCTCCTTATGGTTCATGGCGATAGCGACAACATTGTCAACGTCTCGGCCAGCCGCGACTTTTTTGCCAAAGTGCCGCAGCCAGACAAAAAGCTGATTGTGTATGAAGGCGGCGTGCATGAATCGCACAACGACATTCACCGCGACCAGGTCATCGCCGACATTGAGCAATGGCTGGAAGCGCATCTGTAAACTAACCGTGTCATGCCCGTGAAGACGGGAATGACCCAAGAAAGTGTGTACTATGGACAAAATCATCATTCGTGACTTGCTGCTGCGCGGCATCATCGGCATAAACCCCGACGAGCGCGTGAAGCTGCAAGATATTCTCATCAACATGGTCATCTGGGCCGATATTCGCCAGGCGGCCAACAGTGACACCATCGAAGATGCGGTAGATTACAAGTCAATCACCAAGCGCGTTATCCAGCATGTGGAAGAGTCGTCAGACTTTTTGGTGGAGAAGCTAGTGACAGATTTGGCACGTATCGTCATTACAGAGTTTGGCGTGGAGCGGGTAATGGTGCGCGTGGAAAAACCAGGCGCACTCCGCTTTGCCGAATCCGTTGGCATAGAAATTGAGCGCACTCGCGCCGATTTTGACTGAATTTATTGCGTAAGTAGAGTGCAATACGCAATAGCTCAAACTCTCATGGAATCCAGAAGAGCCAGAAAATGCCGAACCAAGTTGTCATCGCGCTGGGATCAAACATTGAGAAAGAGAAAAATCTGCCGCGAGCGATTGAACTGCTGCGTGAGATGTGTGCGGTTACGGCCGTATCCCCCATTTATGAAACTGAACCCGTTGGTCTGCTGAATCAACCCAACTTCTGGAACACGGCCGTTCTCATCCAAACCGATCTCACCGCCAGCCAAATCAAGCAGCAAATCATCGGCACGATTGAAACGAGGCTCCAGCGGGTGCGCCTGCCAGACAAAAACGCGCCACGCACCATTGATGCAGACATTGTGTTGTTTAACGATGCGGTGCTGGAATATGATGGTGGCGACGGCCGTTCGCGCCCTATCCCCGACCCCGATTTAGCCAAATTCCCCCACGTTGCCGTCCCCGTTGCTGACCTGCTGCCCAATTTTCCTCATCCTGAAACGGGCGAGCCGCTGGGTCAGTTGGCAGAAAGGTTGATGGCTGAGGTGGTGATTGAATACGGCCGTTCCCCACTGACGGCCGTTGCGGAAAATGTACCAGACTAACTACCATCTCACCCCTGAATTGCAGAATCGCCTGGAAGCTGTTGCCAAAAAGCAAATTTTGCGAGCTCTGCCTGTTCAGGGAGGCTACACGCCCGCACGACGATTGAAACTCACCTTCACCGACAATACGACCTGTTTTGCCAAAATTGGCGCAACCTCAGACACAGCTAGCTATTTACGTCAAGAAAATATTGTTTATCAAACACTGTCTGGCTCATTCATGCCCCGCTTTCTTGGCTGGGACGATCATCCAGGCAACCCCATTCTTTTGTTGGAAGATTTGAGCCACGCTTTTTGGCCGCCGCCGTGGAACGGCCGTCGCATCGGACAAGTGATGGATTCTCTTTCCTTGATGTGGAATGCTTCGATGCCCAATTTGCCTCAACTTACGGCACAAAACTACATCTGGAATGGCTGGCAGCAGGTTGCGAATAATCCCGCTCCGTTCCTCTCTTTGGGGCTGACGACGGAGGATTGGTTGGAGCGGGCGCTGCCCGTTTTGTTGGCAATTGATTATGAGGCGGTGGTAAACGGCCGTTCCCTCCTCCATTTAGATTTACGCAGCGACAACATCTGCTTTAGTCAAGATCACACCATTTTCATTGATTGGAATCTGGTATGTGTAGGAAATCCTAATGTGGATTTGGGCTTTTGGCTCCCCAGTCTACAAGCTGAAGGTGGCCCCGCCCCAGAAACATTGCTGCCCGACGCTGGCGAGATTGCGGCACTGGTTAGCGGCTTCTTTGCCGCCCGCGCTGGTCTGCCCACCATCCCCAATGCGCCCCGTGTGCGTCACATTCAACAGGTGCAGCTCAAAACGGCTCTCCCCTGGGCAGTACGTTTACTAAATCTGCCACCGCTGGATGGCGAACGAATACGTTTCTAATCAGCCAGTTGCAAACTTACGGGACAGTGATCCGATCCCAATACATCGGCGTGGATGGCTGCTTCGGCAATGCGCGGCACTAAATCTGGGCTGGTGAAGAAGTAATCCAGCCGCCAGCCCACGTTGCGCCCTCGCGCCCCACCGATGTAGCTCCACCACGAGTACGCGCTCGTTTGCTCGGGGTACAAATGCCGGAAGCTGTCCACATACCCCTGCGCCACAATTTTATCCAGCCAGGCGCACTCCTCTGGCAAAAAGCCAGTCTTTGTACGATTCGGTTTTGGTCTTGCCAGGTCAATTTCCTTGTGTGCCGTGTTCACATCCCCACAAAAGATGACGGATTTGCCAGCGGCGAGCAGCTCGTTGCAAAAATCGAGGAAAGCCGCCTTGTACGCCATTTTGAAAGGCACCCGGCTGTGGTCGCGGCTGCCGTTGGGGAAGTAAGCTCCAATGACAACAAAGTTGTCATACTCGGCCACGATGGTGCGCCCTTCGCGGTCATATGCCTCGATGCCAAGACCAATTTGCACGTTATTTGGCTCCGTTTTGCTATAGAGCGCCACGCCACTGTACCCTTTCTTCTCCGCCCAGGCCCAGTAAGTGTGGTAGCCAGCGGGCTGGCGCAGTTCAGGGATTAGCTGGTCGGGGTGGCATTTGGTTTCTTGCAGGCTCAGGATGTCGGGCTGGGCTGAATGGAGCCAATCCAGAAACCCTTTTTTGTGGGCGGCCCGCAGGCCATTTACGTTCCAGGAGGCGAGTGTGGTTGTCATGCGCTGATTGTACCGAGTTTGGTAGGGATCACGAATATAACGAATAGGCAATTTAGAAATTCATTAAAGTTGTTCTCAACTGTAACCATACAGGAGACCGGCCACAGCCAGAGAGAAAGATTCGTGGTTCGTTTTTAGGCGAGGAGGATTTGTTTAAAGTATTCAAGGCCGCGTTGGTGGGCAGCTTGTTGCAGGCGGCGCATGAAGCTGTAGTTGCGAGTGGGTTCTTCGGGGCGCGGACGAGAGGTTGCTTTGACGGTGAGGATGAGCGCATTGTCTTTGCGCCATTCCAGGCAGGCAGACCATTCGCCTTGCTCTACGTGGGTATCTACGGTGACGTAAGTAAAACCGTAGCGGCGCGGTTCAAGGATGACCTGCGTAACTTCGGTCATGGTCACGGCATCGAGGATGGGTTTGCCAAACAGGGAAAAGAGGTGAATGCGCTGCACAATGCGGTCACCAGCTTGTACCCACCGATTCCACAAACCAAAGTCGCTGACGTGGCTCATGACGTCGTGGGGGTAAAATTGGTAGCGCATCAATTTGTCGGACGCTTTTTTGAAGAGACGGCCGTCTTCATCCACCCCTAGCGGCAGTTCGTAACTATCCATTTGCCAGCTATGGTCAATCGGTTGACCGGGTTGGTACGAACGAGGCGCACTGTTCCAAATGTCCAAATATTTCACGTCGCAGCAGCCATCGTCGAACCAGTTTAGTTTTGCGGTGGTGAGCAGTTTCATCGGTCGCTTCTTCCTCAACGGTGTTGGTGACGTAGAGTATAGACAATTTATCCAAAAAAATCGCTGTGCTTTAGTCCTATTCTAACAATCAGGTAGGGTGTGTTACAAGCACAGGATCGGTTCGTTGACTGGCAAATGTTGTTACAAACGGCCGTAACCGAGTGAAAGATGAGTGAATTTTTGGAATCCGACACTTTTATTGGCGTTTGACGGGCGGAATGTTATGGTTGCGGCATGAATTTTCGTCGAACAATGATTCAGCAACTTGATAAAGCGGTGTTGTACAGTCTGAATCGGCGCGTGCCAGATTCATTGGAATCCAGTGCAGCCGAAGCGCCAACATTAGAAGATGTATTGGCAAAAACAGAGGTAGATACGCGGCAAACGGCCGTTTACCAACTCACAGCCCCCGGCGAACACCCCATCATCCTGCAAAGCCCCATGGGAGAAGTCTGCTGCCGCGCCAAAGTGCGCCCCGCCATAGACCCACATGCGCCGCTGCTTCTGTTTCATCACGGCTTTAACGAATATCCTTACACCAGTAGCTGGCGGCGACTGTTTCCCCAAGCTGTGCCGCTGCCTTTCCACACCGCCTGCGTTCAAGCCCCGTTCCACACTAGCTGGCTGGAACCTGTAGAAAAAGGATTTACTTCGGTGCAGAGCGTCTACCAGATTTTTGCTGGTTCGTTGCGCCTTATGGAACTGGTGCAGCAGCAATTTGAGGCAGAGGGAGCGGCGTACACAGCAGCGGCTGGCGTGAGTTGGGGCGGCATTACCAGCATGATGTATGAAGGCGTGCTGCGGCAAACACGCGCCGTTATTCCGATGCTCTCTTCTCCCAATTTGGCGCAGGTCATCTGGGACATCTCAGAAATGTTCAATCGCCCCATGCAGCTCACCCAAACAGAGCTACAAACCTATTTGGATTTCACTACCTACTACCAGCAATGCGCCCCTGACCGCGTTTTTCCATTGCTAGGTGAAAGCGATCTCTTTTTTCGGATGGAAAATCATGCGGAACTGTTTGCAGAACGGCCGTTAGTCACCATCCCTGCCGGGCATATTTCAGCCATGTGGCACACCGCCTCCATGCGCGACCACGTTCTTTCCGTGTTGCACCAGCTCGGTGTTTCCTAGATTCTTTTTCCTGTCATAAACCTATCAGAATATTGTTAGCTGCCTGGACGATTTGGTTCAGGCATTTTGTTTATACTGCAAGCAATAGTTCTGGTGGTTTGGCTGGGGAGCCGGGAGGAAAAAATGTTCCGTGTCGCGTATCGTGCTGGTTTATTGTTGGGAGCGGTCATTCTGGCCCTGTTCATCGGGGCCAGGGTGATCAATGTTTTCGACCCCTATCGAATTTTAACTGAACAACTTATTGCCGAGGTGGCCGCCGAGCCGCAGCGCACTGTGCAGCTAAATTCGTATGGCTCGCAGGCGGTCTACCTGCGTCAAACGCTCAAAACCGAGGAAGCGGCTGCCTTTGCCAATTGGCTGGATCAATCGCAAGCGGTAGAGCTGCTGGAGCTGGTTCCCGCTGGCACAAAGGTGCGGCTGATTGTGGCTGGCGTGGACACGGCCGTTCACCAAATAGCGACCTTTGACGATGATTTGGCCGAAATTAGCGAGGCGACATCGTTGTCGCACGGTTTGGCGCAGCTACGCGTTTATGACCTAGACAATGGGGATGCTGTTTTATCTGATTTGTACCGGCAGAGCCAAACCGTCTCTGGTAGTTTGGCGGATGTAAGTGATGGTTTGGGCGATGTGGCAAAGGCCGTTTCTACCGTCACAGAACTGCCCGCTCTGGAAACCATCCAGCAGGAAGCGTGGGAATGGCAAAGCTTCTTCACCAACCTGGCGTCCAATGGCCTCATGCCTCAGGCTGCCGCGACGATTGCCAATGATGCAGCCGAATTGGTCGGCTTGGTATATTGGGGTATTGAATCCTGGCAGGGCGTTCCGGCCAATATGTTGAGCATTAAACAGCGCATTGATCTGGATGTGGCCTGGCTGGACGACTTTGAGCAACGATACCAGCAGGCCAAATTAGTCAATGATCGCTGGCAGTTCGACACACTGCGACTGGTATCTTCTTTTGTAGCCGAAAATCATCAGCCGCTGTTGCTGGGGCTTGTTGGCAGCCTATTGCTGGCGCTAGCTGGCTGGGTTGGCAGCCGCGAACGGGCTACCCTGCCGCAACCTGTGCCGCGGCAGACTGCTCCCCAGCCTGTACGGTCTCGTCCTAGCCTGGCGTTTCATTGGGCAGACGGCCGTACCGACCACCAAACCCTACCCAGTGTAGGAGAACTGACCGTCGGTAACATCGTTATCCGGCGGGCGCGTGTGCGCTACTATCTGGAACAACTGGATAACGCCTTTCCTACTCTTTTGAATGGGCAAACCATTAATGGCGCACGCACCCTCAACGATGGTGATGTACTGCAAATTGGCGAACTGCAAACCGTTTTTCAGCTTGCCGGATGACGTTCACTTAGAAACTATTTAACTTTGACTCAGGTTTGGTTTAAGTAAGGGGGCTATTCTAACAATCAGAAGTCGCCAAAAGAAGTGTTTCGACCCTGGTTCTCCCTCCTGGCCGGGGTCGAACGCTTTTTGGGGGGCGTGACAGAATTCATTTGATTTCCGAGACCTTTGAGGTTTATCAAACCTCAAAGGTCTTTTTCTTTTTAATCGGCCATGTACAGGCGAGAGACGCGGGTGTTGATGTTGGTGAGAATTTCGTAGGGGATGGTGCCAGCCCACTCAGCCAGCTCTTCACAGGTAATAGCAACGTCGCCATCTTCGCTTTCACCCAGCAGCAAAACCTCATCGTTGTTGTAGGCGCTGTCCCATTCAATGTTGACCATGAGCTGATCCATGCAAATACGGCCGATTACCGGATACCGCTTTCCCCGAATGATCACCTGTGCCCGTCCCGACATCCGCCGAAAGTAGCCGTCGCCGTACCCCACCGGCACCGTCACCACCCGCACCATGTGGTCGCTTTGCCAGGTGGAGCCGTAGCTTACCGGGTGGTTAGGCAGCACCACTTTAAAGTACACCACGCGGGATTTCCAGCTCAGCACGGGGCGCACATCAATAGTTTTGGCGACATCGTCTGACGGGTAGACGCCGTAGAGCAGAATTCCGGCACGAACCATGTCGAAATGGCTGCCAAGCAGCTGCAAGATGGCCCCGGAGTTGGCCATGTGGCGCATGGGGGGCGGTGGCATCCCGCGAGATTCATAAAACGAGAGTACCTGGTTGAAGCGGTCTAGTTGGGTTTGGGCAGATTGGAGAACGGCCGTGTCCGCATTGGCAAAGTGAGAAAAAATCCCCTCCACCAGACAATGTTCGCAGTGCAAAGCCGCCTCTAGCAGCGAATCTGCATTGTAATAATGCACCCCAATCCGCTCCATCCCCGTGTCAATTTTCAGGTGAACTTTGGCTTGCACGCCTATCCTAGCGGCGGCTTCGTCAATTTGGGTCAGCTTTTCCACAGAGGAGGCGGTAAGGGTGAGATCGTGCTGCAAAAAGAGCGGCACTTGGTTGCCAATGATCCCCCCCAGCACCAAAATCGGCGCGGTGATGCCCGCCTCACGCAGCAAAATGCCCTCTTCCAAAAAGGCCACGCCCAGGTACGGCGCACCCAGTGACACCACATGCCGCGCCACCTCCACCAGCCCATGCCCATACGCATTCGCTTTCAGGATGGGCATTACCGTGGCGGGCGCGACGGCGCGTTCAATCGCCCGGTAATTTTCCGTCAGGCGGATGAGGTTCACTTCGATGTAGGTGGGGCGGACAATGCCATTGTTGCTAATCGTCGGTTCATTCAAAGTCATGCCCCGATTTTACCCAACCCCGCAGCTTTGACGATTTCGCCATTTTAACGAATAAAGCAAAGATAATAGAAGAAATAGCTGTTTGCTCCAATTGTCTAACAGCGTTTAGCTTTAGTGCTCCCTTGTTAAGTTTTCTTTTGGATTTCAGAATCCGTTATTAGCTTTCTGATTGCTATATTACCTTCGCCTTCTTTCTCTGGGATAATTTGTCTTACCTCTATGGTATCCAATATTAATTGAATACCATTCTCTGTTTGCGTTCTGGATTTAGTGTTAATCATTAAACCCAAGGTTCTATTTTGAGGAACCTCGAATGTACCCATGTGTGCCAAGTATATGGATGACGTAAACGGCTCTTGAGTATATCCAAATTCTTCCAGTATTGATTCAACTAAATCATTGATCGCCAGGAAGCCTTTAGACAATGTATTGAAAGCATCATTCTCCTCTCTATAAGTGAAATTCTTAATTGATTTACGCTCTGGATTATCAGGAAGCAGAATAAGAATCTGCCCAGGATCATTTTCAAAATGAAAGTAGGAATGATCAACTAGCGCAAAATGGTGCTCATTTACATCACGCAAATCTCTTATGTATTTGCCACCATTTAACCAATATTTATTTACTTGATCACTAACACCTTTACTAAATCCATATGTAGCCAGCCCTTTTTTAAACGCCTTATTCAAGCTAGAAGGAACAGCTCTTTTTATGCCTTCGATTTTTTGAAAAATACCAATTAATTCATTTTGTAAGATAACAAGAAGAGTAAGGCAGGCCGGTATCTGCGAATAAACAAAAAATAACGGTTCTGCGGAAACAGCAATTCTGCTGCTCGAATCAAATTCAATCTGCTTGATATAGTTTCTTACCAATAAAACAGTTTGTTCTTCTGCTACGTACATATTTCTTAGTGAGGCAAGAATGCAAGAAGAACGGTATAAGAAATGCTCTAACCGATTAGCAAATGGTTCATCTTCTCCGCTTGCCCTTAGCAACGTGTTAAGCCTTTGAAAGACACCGTATTCATTTAGTAGATTTGGTTGGTACCTCATGTAAAAACCTTAAAACTCATGTTGCACTGCGAAGACATGAACTAGATGCTTAATAATATAGACCGTTTAAACTGCAAACCTTTACTGATAATACCGCAAATGCCATACGGCCGTTCCCTCAATCACTTCCTCCTGCAAATACAGTAATCGTGCCATCGCCTTCCGTAGAATGTTTCATGCACTTGCAGAGGTCTTTCTGTCCAACGTGGGGCGATGGGGGAGGCAATTCTAATCTACAGCACGCCAGCGTTGCGGGTGCGGTGTACCCTCAACGTACACGTTCATAAAAGCAAAGTTGACAGTGAGCAAAAACAAAATGTAACGATCTTTTGGACTGTAAGAGGACACCTGTACTGCCTGCTTTCGTACCGCTGGGTCTTGGAGCAGTACAGCTTGCCCACGAACGTAAAACTCACCACCACCGCCGCCTGTATCTTCTACGGAGCAGTGCAGCGTGTAGCGCGGGTCGCGCTGCAAATCTTTGCCTTTGGGCGATGTAGGCTCCATGAACAGAAATAGCTGCTCGCCGATGATGGGTGTTACCGGATGCACACGGGGGCTGCCATCGGCGCGGACAGTACCCAGATAGGCCACACCGCTTTGAAAACGAGCTTGCCCAAAGTCAGCAAGATTTGGGGCTTGTTGAGCAAATTCTTTCCAGCTTAACATCTTGTCTCCTTTGATATTCAGCCACGAGGCCATTGCCAGAGGTTATTCAATTCAGTTACCGATGGGGGCAAGTATACACAAAGTTGGGCAACGGCCGTTGCCCAGCACAAAATGAATAGTTCGCATGATATATCGTCACCGAAGATTTTGACTGCTATACTCCACAATCACCATTAGTAAATCTTAAGCGAGGAAGGAGAAACTCATGAAAACCAATTGGAAGTATGCAGCTTTGATTCTTTTATTGCTTGCCGCCTTACTGCTCGCCGCTTGTGGCACTGGTGGCGACGAACCCACGGCAGACGGCGACGAAACAACCACCAGCGATGAAGCAACCGACAGCGAAGATGCCACCACATCGGAAGAGAAAATGACCATCATTTTGATTGCAAATTCCTGGTCAGCCTCTGAATTAAATATCGCCGTAGCTAAAAACCTGCTGGAAAACGAGCTGGGCTATCCTGTAGAAGTTGTCTCGCTGGATGAAAACGCCCAATGGCCTGCCCTGGCTGCGGGCGATGCCCACGCCAGCCTGGAAGTGTGGCCTTCTGGTCATGCCGCCAACGTGGAAGAGTACATTGATGGCTCAGGCACCGTAGAAAATGGCGGGCTGCTTGGCCCGGTCGGCCGCATTGGCTGGTACATGCCTGCCTACATGCTCGACCAAAATGCAGATTTGGCAACCTGGGAAGGCTTTACCAGTGACGAGGCGGCGGCACTCTTTGCCACGGCCGAAACAGGTGATGCGGGCCAATTCCTGGGTGGCGACCCCAGCTTTGTGCAGTACGATGGCGACATCATCAATAATTTGGGAATGCAGTTTGAAGTGGTATTTGCCGGATCCGAGGAAGCAATTTTAGCGCAGCTAGACTCCGCTTACAGCCGGGAAGAGCCAGTGCTGTTCTACTTCTGGACGCCCCATTCTATTCACGCCAAATATGAGCTAACGCGCGTGGAACTACCCGAATACAGCGATGATTGCTACGCTGAAGCTGATTCCGGCGGCGTAGATTGCGACTATCCGGGCGACGATCTGTTCAAAATCTTCTGGTCTGGCTTGGCAGAGGCCGCGCCGGATGCCCACACGCTGCTGACTAACATGAGCTACAGCACCGAGGATCAGATCAGCATGATTGCGGCCGTAGAAATTGACGGGCAATCGGTGGAAGAGGCGGCGCAGGCGTGGTTGGATGCCAACGAAGATGTGTGGCGGGCTTGGCTACCGTAAAAATTGACTTAAATCGTTTGCATTTTTGCGGACAATAAAACTGAAAGTGAAGCGGGTTGCTGCTCAAGCAAAAACCCGCTTTTTTCTTGTGATGATTTAATTAGCCACAGAGCCACAGAGAGTTTAGAGATAAGCAGACGTTTAGATGACAGTCACTTTCAAAGTGACTGCCATCTGTAGTAAATCTCTTTTGCCTCTGTGCTCTCTGTGGCAAGAAATAATAGATGCGTGTCTTTTGATGATGGCAGGGCAACAAACAGATTCTTCACGTTCGGGGCGATGGATTGGCTGGGTAACGGCCGTTCTCACCTTCATCATGTCGCTTTTCCTCATCTTGCCGCTGGTGGGTTTGGTGTGGCGAGCGACGACATTGCCGGTAACGGCCGTTCTGAACCAAAGCAACCTCGCTAGTGCCATCCTGCTCAGCTTGACGACTACAGCTATCAGCGTGCTGCTTATCATCCTGTTCGGGACGCCGCTGGCGTATGTGCTAGCGCGGTATCCGCTACGCTTCAAGCGATTGCTCACCGTTTTCATCGAGCTGCCGATTGTGATGCCGCCAGTCGTGGCCGGGCTGGGGCTGCTGGCCGTGTTTGGCCGACGCGGGCTGCTGGGGCTACCGCTGGCCGAGTTGGGGATTACGATTACGTTTTCAGGAACGGCCGTGGTGCTGGCTCAGATTTTTGTCGCCTCCCCCTTTTACATTCGCGCTGCCCAAAGCCGCTTTGCGGCTTTCCCCCGCGAATTTGAGGATGCAGCAGAGGTAGATGGTGCCAATCGCTGGCAAATATTTCGCCACATCATGCTGCCCCTCAGCCGCAACGGACTGCTGGCCGGGCTTATTCTTAGCTGGGCGCGGGCGCTGGGGGAGTTCGGCGCGACGATTTTGTTTGCCGGAAATTTGCAAGGCACTACCCAAACGATGCCGCTGCTGGTCTATGCTTCGCTGGAGCGCGACCTGCGCGTTACCTTCATCACCGCGCTCATTTTGCTGGGGTTGGCGGTGGTGGCCTTTGGTATCACTCGCTGGCTCACGGGACTGGATGATCTTGAGAGGTGGGGGTAAATTATTGCGTATTTCGTAACCAGACCCTACGCAATACGAAATACGCAATATTCCATAACCGTTTACGGTTTACTGCCCCCCGAACTCCGCGCTGCGCCTGCCAGCAGCAGCCGATCAATCACCACCGCCAAAATCACAATCGCCACCCCCGCCTCGATGCCCTGCCCAAGCTGGTTGCGGGCCAGGCCATTGACCGCTTCCAGCCCCAAACCCGCGCCGCCCACCATGCCCGCCACCACCACCATTGCCAGCACCATCATCACTGTTTGGTTGATGCCCGCCATGATGGACGGGAGCGCGAGGGGAAGCTGCACTTTGAGCAGCAGTTGGCGACTGGTGGAGCCAAACGCCTGGGCTGCTTCCACCGCCTCTGGGCTGGCTTGGCGGATGCCCAAATTGGTTAATCGAATGGCGGGGGGCAGGGCGTACAGCACCGAGGCCATGATGCCCGGTACGCGCCCCACGTTGAACAGCATCACGACCGGCACCAGATAGACAAAGGCGGGAATCGTTTGCAAAAAGTCGAGGGTGGGGCGCAAAACGGCCGCTACCGTATCACTCTTGGCTGCCCAAATGCCCAGCGGCAGGGCGATGATGAGCGCAAAGAAAACGGCCACAATGACCTGACTCAGCGTGACCAGCGCCAGCTCCCACATGCCCAGCAGCCCCACGCCAAAAAGCACCACCGCGCTACCCACCGCCAACCGCCAGCCAGAGACCCAGTAGCCCAGCAGAGCCACTAGCAAAATCAGCGCGGGCCAGGAGAGGAATTCCTGGAAGAAGGCATCGAGCGGATCGAGCAGTTGCAGGATGACAAAGTTGCTAAACGGCCGTGTTCCCAGCAAAAACGGCCCCAGTTCAAACTCAAACAAATTGTCGCGCACCCAAAGAACGGCCGTATCCACCGGGTCTTGCAAATTGAGCCGCCATGTTTCGGGGAAGGTTGTCCAATCGAAGGTGCGCCCCAGCCAGAGCAGGGCGCCCAGCAAAATGAGGCTGGCAAACAGGTAAGCGTGGCGCGTCACAAAGTCGCTGCGGCTGAGGCTAGCCAATCGTGCCAACAGATCGCTACAGGTTGCGTATAGCCAATCTAAACCAGCTTCCAGTCGGATAATGAGTTGGTTGGTTTGCCAGCTTTTGGGGAAGAGACGGCCGTTCATCACTCCCGCCCCCGTCCGATTGCGTTCCGACAGGGCTTCGCTGAGCCGATCCAGCAGCACCGCCAGGAAGACAATGGCCAGTCCTGCCTCCAGTGCCAGCCCCACGCGCAGGCTACGCAGCGCATCCAGCACCACGCCCCCCAGCCCCGCTGCGCCAATCATCGCCGCAATCACGACAATGCCCAAGGCCATCATAATGGTTTGGTTGACGCCAGCCATGATAGTGGGCAACGCAAGCGGGAGCTGCACCTTGAACAAAATTTGGCGCGGCGTCGCCCCAAACGAACGAGCCGCTTCCACCGTCTCCTTGTCCACCTCGCGGATGCCCAGCGTAGTGAGCCGGATGGCGGGCGGCAGGGCGTAGATAATGGTGGCGACGGCACTGGGCACGCGGGCAATGCCAAAAAAGAGCACCACCGGCAGCAGGTAAACAAAGGCGGGCATTGTTTGCATGGCGTCGAGGAACGGCCGTAACCCCCGTTCCACCTTGGCATTCCGTGCCGCCCAAATGCCCAGCGGAATGCCGATGAGCAGGGCGATGAGTACGGAGACGGTCATCAAGGCCAGGGTTTGCATGCTTTCTGGCCACAGCCCCACCAGCCCCATAAACAGCAGACAGAAGGTGGTGAGCAACGCCAGCCGCAAATTGGACGCTTTCTGTGCGAGCAGGAAGACGGCCGTCCCCAACACAGGCCAGGGCAGCCACAGCAAAAAGGTCTCGGCACGGCGCAAGGCAAAGTCCAACCCGTCGCTAACCGGTTCAAAAAAGTAGAGGAAGAGCGGGTGGGTGGTGCGGTTGCGAATGGACCACTGCTTAAACGTGTCCAGCGGCTCGCGCAGGCGCACGTCCCACGCCTCCGGGAACAGGTTCAGGCTCACGGCAAAATGATGCACCAGCAGCAGCCCTACCAGCAAAACCAGGCCAATGAGGAGGTACGGCCGTTTCTCATGTGGCTTTCGAGATTCAGCGTGCATGAGCGGTCTCAAAAAAGCGGAACACGGAGAACCACAGAGAAGCGCGGAGCTTCACAGAGGATTTTCTACTCCCCGTGTAACTCCAAGCAACCGATAGGTTGCACGCCTCCGTGAAGCTCTGTGTTCCTAAAAAATACACTCAATTACCCTCCGACAGTGCTTGCAAAACGGCCGTTCTATCTACCATGCCAATCACACAGCCCTCGTCGTCTAAAACGGCCAGCGCATCGGGGGAAACGGCCGTTAACCCAATAAGCTTCTCCAGCGTCGTATCGGCGTGTACCGACACGTGATCCCCATCCGCATCCGTCGCCGCCACTGTCATGATCGTTTTGGCCGTGATAATTTTGATACGTGGCACGTCGCGGGTGAATTCCCGCACGTAATCGTTTAGCGGATGAGCCACAATCTCTTCTGGCCTGCCCATCTGCACAATCTCCCCGTCCTTCATAATGGCAATATGATGTCCCAGCTTAAGTGCCTCCAAAAAGTCGTGGGTGATGAACACCAGCGTCTTGTTGAGCGTTTTTTGCAGCCGCAGCAGCTCATCCTGCATCTCCCGCCGGATGAGCGGGTCTAACGCGCTAAACGGTTCGTCGCACAGCAAAATTTCTGGATCAACCGCCAGGGCGCGGGCCAGACCCACCCGCTGCTGCATTCCGCCGCTTAGCTCATGCGGAAAATGCTGCTCCCAGCTTTTCAGCCCCACCATTGCCAAAATTTGCCGCGCCTGGTCGTGCCGTGCGGCTTTTTTGATGCCCTGCACTTCCAGGCCATAGGCCACGTTGTCCAAAACGGAGCGGTGAGGGAACAGCCCAAACCGCTGGAACACCATGCTCATTTTGTGGCGGCGCAGTTCACGCAGTTGAGCCTCGTCAAAGGCCACGACGTTTTGCCCATCTACAATAATTTCGCCCTCGGTGGGTTCAATGAGCCGGGACAGGCAGCGAATCAGCGTAGATTTACCGCTGCCAGAAAGCCCCATCACCACAAAAATTTCCCCTGGCCGCACGTCAAACGAGACATCACGCACGGCAACCACATGCCCTGTCTGCGCCAAAATCTCACTGTGGGTAAGCCCTTGGTTGAGCAACGGCCGTACCATCGCCGGATTCGGCCCAAAAATCTTCCAAACCTTGCGGCAGGAGATGGTGAATTGTGGCTCACTCATGAAAAATCCTTAAAAGTTTGCAAGTGAGCAAGTATGCAAGTTCGCTCGCCACTTGCATACTTGCTCACTTGCCACTCAAAAAGTCCGCACACCGCTCCCCGATCACAAAGCAGGTCAAATTCGGGTTCACGCCAATCATGGTGGGGAAGATGGAGGCATCGGCGACGCGGATGTTTTCTAGGCCACGCAGGCGCAGTTGGGGATCGACAACGGCCGTTTCATCCCCATCCGCCCCCATTTTGCACGTTCCCGCCGGATGGTACACCGTGTTGGCCGTCCGCCGCACGTATTGCGAGATGGCTTCGTCCGTCTGCACCGCTGGCCCCGGCGACAGCTCCCGGGCAATCCATGATTTTAGTGCGGGCTGTGCCGCTAGTTCACGTGCCAGCTTAATGCCAGCCACCAAAACCTGTTCGTCGTGGCCATCTGGGTCGGTGAAGTAGCGGAAATCAATGCGCGGCGGGTCAGCAGGGTTGGCTGAGCGCAGCCGCACCGTACCCTGGCTTTTGGCGCGAGCTACGTTGGGCGTAAGGGCAAAGCCGTTGGTCGTCGTTGGGTATCCTGCCGGCACGGTGTTCACATCGAACGGCTCCGTGCCAAAGTGGAACATCAAATCGGGCAGTTCCAGCCCCGGCTGCGTGTTGGCAAATAGTCCCAACTCCCAAAGCTGCGTTGTCTCCTGCGGGACGGGTCGGGAGGCTTCCCAATTGATCACGCCTTCGGGATGGTCCAACAAATTCTCGCCCACGCCAGGTAGGTGATGCTGCACCGGGATGCCCACCTCTTGCAAATGCTCCGCCGGGCCAATGCCAGAGAGCAGCAGCAGTTTGGGCGTATCAAACGCGCCGCAGCACAAGATGATCTCACGCTCGGCGTAAATCACCCCGTTTGCCGTTTGCACGCCGATGGCGCGACGGCCGTCTAGCAACACGCACTCTACAAAACAGTGGGTAAACAGGGTGAGCCGCTGCCCCCACTGCGCCAGCGGATGCAAATAGGCCACCGAGCTGGAGTGGCGTACCCTACCCTGCTTGTTGAGCATAAACCAGCCCACGCCTGGCTGATTGATGTTCCCGGCAAAATTATGTGCTGGGAAGCCGGCCGCCTGTGCCGCCGCAAAAAAGGCGCGACCCAATTCATTGACGGGCTCTGGGAATTCCAGATTTACTTTTTCACAGACGCGCTGGATGAACGGCCGTACCGCCTCTGGCTCCCACCCTTCAGCCCCAGCGTCTTCCCAAATGCGTAAATCTTCATCTGGCGGCCAAAAGGCAATGCAAGAGTTGTGCGAGCTGCTTCCGCCCAACATTTTGCCCCGTGCGTGCCGGATACGGCCGTTGCCTCGCGTCTGTGGCTCAATGCGATAATCAAAATCGAGGTCGGTTTGCAGCAAATTGGGCCAGTTTCTCAGCGTCAGAATCGCCTCGTTTCCTTCGTCGCTGGGGCCAGCTTCAAGAAGTGCCACGCGCATACCCGGCTGCTCGGCCAGCCGCGCCGCCACCACAGCACCTGCCGTGCCGCCGCCCACTACGATGTAATCAAATTGGCTTTTCATCAATTGATACCCTCAGCAAAGTTTCTGTAGTTTACCTAAAATCTCACGCAAAGTCGCAAAGTCACTGATTTTTTAAGTACCTTGGCGTCTTTGCCTGAATTATTCCCCTTACCATGATGCAAGTTGTACCAAAACGGAGAGCTTATATAATTTTGCAACTATGTTTCTCAGGATTCTCCGATTTGTTTGCCGCTTCATCTTGCGGATTATTGCTCGAATTGATAAATCTGAATTGGATCGCATTCCAGCGACGGGTGCGTGTTTGGCCGTCAGCAACCATTTGGGACGACTGGATGCGATGCTGGCAATGGTTTTGTCTGACCGGGACGACATCATCATGATGGTGGCGGAAAAGTACCAAGCGTACTGGATTTGGCGTTGGACGGCGCGTAAGTTGGACGCGCTTTGGCTGGATCGGCACAATGCCGATTTCCGTACCCTGCGCGAAGTGCAAAAGCGGCTCAAGGCAGGTGGTATTGCGGCCGTTGCGCCCGAAGGCACGCGCAGCCCCACAGGGCAGATGCAGCCGGGCAAACCAGGGGCGGCATACCTGGCGGCAAAAACAGGCGTCCCCATTATTCCCGTAGCCATCACGGGGACAGAAGATAAGGTGGTGTACGGCCGTCTCAAACGATTCCAGCGACTAGAGATCACCATTCGCGTCGGCGAGCCATTCTCCTTGCCGTCACTGCCCCGCAAAAATAAAGATGAATTCTTGCAGCAAAGCACCGATGAGATGATGTGCCGCATCGCCGCCCTGCTGCCGCCGGAGTACCGAGGCGTTTATGCCGAGCATCCCCGTTTGCAAGAATTGCTAGTCGCCCAAATGGATTTGATGGAAAAGGAGATTGGAGACTAGAGATTGGAGACTGGATTAAGAAAATCTCCAGTCTCTAATCTCCAGTCCCTCCCCAAATGCGTATTGCAATGGTTGGCCCCTTCGGCCTTCACCCCAACAAAACGATGGCGAGCCGGGCCATGGGGTTGGCACGGCCGTTGGCCCAGCAAGGCCACGCCGTCAAAATCTTCATGCCTCCCTGGCAAACCCCCGAAGAAGCAGACAAAAGTTGGCAGGAAGATGGCGTAGAGATGCGCTATGTGCCGCTGCGCGGAGGCGTGCTGGGCATCGCTCGGCGGCTGGTGCGCGAGGTGCTGGCTTGGCAGCCGGACGTGGTTCACTGCTTCAAGCCGAAGGCGTACAGCGGGCTTGTGGCCTGGTGGCTGTGGCATTTTCACCGTTCCAAGCTGCGCCTCATCATGGACACGGATGATTGGGAAGGCTGGGGCGGCTGGAACGAGTTGGCGCCGTACACGCCGTTGCAAAAACGCTTTTTCGCTTGGCAAGAGCGATGGGGAATGCGCCACTGCCACGCCCTCACTGTGGCCAGTCGGGCACTGCAAACGCTGGCTTGGGGCATGGGGCTGCCGCCGGAGCGGGTGGTTTATGTGCCGAATGGTTCCGGTATTCGGTATTCGGTAATCAGTAATGTCGCTCTGCGACCGCTTCGCGTACGGTTATCGGATAGGCCAACGGTGTTGGTTTATAGTCGGTTGTTTGAGTTTGAAACGGGGCGATTGGTTGAGATTTTAAGAGGGGTGGTTACGGCCGTTCCGCAATTACGCATTCTCATGGTGGGGGCGGGGCTATACGAGGCGGATGCGGCTAACTTCCAGCAGCAGGCAGAGGCGGCGGGCATTTGGGAGGCCATCGAAGACGCAGGTTGGGTGGAGCCGGAGCAGTTGCCTGCTTTGCTGGGGCAAGCCCACGCGGGCATCTACCTGATGGAAGATACGCTGCTCAATTGCACCAAATGCCCAGTTAAGTTAGCCGACATGCTGGCGGTAGGTGTCCCCGTTGTGGCCGAGGCGGTAGGGCAGGTGGGGGAGTATGTTGTGAACGGCCGTTCCGGGACCACCTTCCCCACAGGCGACATTACAAACATCACCAATGAACTCATCCACATCTTGCAAAACCATGAATTACAGGCCAAACTTTCCACCGGAGCCAAAGCGCACATCGAAGAAAAGTTCAGTTGGAATCATTTGGCGGAGCGATTGCTAGCCATCTACCAAAAAGATTGAAATAACAGATCAACATATGAGCGATAAATTCAAAAACCAAAGAACTGTTTATGCAGTTATCAGAATTGATGAATATGAAAATGTGCCAGATGAGCGTCGGATACTTGTGAAAGAAATTCTGTATGATATTGAACTAGCAAAAGCTGAAGTTAAGAGATTGAATTTACTTAACTCAGATAAAGCTTGTAACTATTTCTGGCAATCAACTCGACTGTATCCAGAAGGCACTTCCGCAGGTTCAGATTGATTATCTTCTTGAGCGACGATTTTTAATCCCAAGCACCCTCTTCGAGTAATTTTGTGATGTAATCGCGGTAGGTGGTGTCCCGATTGGACAGTTCGGGGGCGATTTTTGCGCCTTCGGCCCAAAAATGTGCGCGGCCACGTCCCATCTGCTGGCCGTCGCCAGTGTGCATGTCCAGAGCATAGTCGGGGATAGTGGGGCGTAGTGTGCCAGCGGCCACGCCGTGGATCATCCAGTTGATCATCTCATCGCTGGAGCGGTCTTTTTGGGCCGCGCACAGGTAGCGCACAGCGTGGACGGCAAACAGTTTACGTTCAGCGACGCTGCGATCCATGCGAGCCAGCATTTGTACCAGCGCGTTGATCAGCACCGGAGCCTGCGGGTCGCCAAAGCCAATATCTTCCACAGAAATAATCATGAGTCGCTGCCAGAGGTAATCTTCCATAGCAGGGCTGGTGAGCACCATTTCGTAGGCGAGCAGTGCGGCGTTTTCACTGTTGCCGCGCCGGATTTCTTTTTGCAGGGCAGAGATGACGTGATCGGCAGGGAAGCCGTGAATGGTGGTGACATCTTGCCAGGGGTCGCGGGGTAAATTAGACATGATTTTCTCCTGATTGTGTGGTGGTAAGGGCAAGGCAATCGGCCAAAATATTGACTCAAAAAAACCATCTTCGCACCGATTGCCTCGCCCAACATTATCGCAAACCATCATTCCCGGCACGCGCACAGATGGTGGTTTTTGTGGCAAATGGGCGAGGCGGTTGGATGGGATTTGTATTCAGTTTTGTGGTAGATCGAGGCCAACCGCCTCGCCCTACGAAAGGTAATCTGAAATGATGGTGGCGTAGATGACAGCCGTTTCCATCAAACTATCCATCGCCACCCATTCATCCGGGGCATGGGCATTGTCACCTGTAGGGCCAAAGCCGGGCAGGGTGGGAATGCTCGCATTGATGAGCATGTACCCTTCGTTGGCTGGGCCTGCGCCGCGAATGGGCCACGCTTTGCCTGTGAGGGCCTGGGCGTGCCGCTGGGCAATTTGCGCCAGGGGGTGCTCGGCGGGGATGGCAGCGGCGGGCAGGCGGTTTTTTACCTGGATGTCCACGCGCAAACCGGGTCGGTTGGCACATTCAGCGCCGATAATGCCTTGCACGGCATCCAGCACAGCTTCCGGGGTTTGGCCGGGCATGAGGCGGCAATCTATGACGGCCGTTGCCGCACCAGGCACCATGCTCTCAAATTCGCCACCGCTGAACAGCGTGCCGGGGGTCATGGTAAAACCCAGATGATCGAAGGCGGAATGTGGCTCGTAGGGCAATTGCAATTGTTCCAATTGGAGCAATATCGCGGCCAGCCCGGTGACGGCGTTGACGCCACCTTCGCCTCGGCTCCATTGGTCGCTGCCGGAATGGACGGCCGTTCCCTGCGCTGTCAGCACTAGCCGCAACAATCCCCGATGCCCCACACAAACGATGTCGCTGGCGTAGGTGTAAATCGCGCCCTGCACGGGCAAATGCCCTTCGTCCAGTAAGTAGCGCACGCCCAAATCGCTGCTGGCTCCGGACTCTTCATCGGCGACGCCTGCCAAAACGAGCGTGACGTCATGGGGATTTAGCTTCCCCTCATCACGCAAAGCAGCAAGCGTGTAAAGACCGATAGCCAACCCGGCTTTGTTATCTGCCGTGCCGCGCCCGTAAAGACGGCCGTTCCGCACCACAGGCTCAAAGGGCGGCGAAGTCCACTGGCTGGTGTCTCCGGCAGCCACGGTGTCCATGTGGCCGATGAGGGCAAAGCCACGTGATCCATTGCCCCAACGCACCAGCGCATTGGGGCGTAGTGGCTCTTTGGCAACTAGACGGCCGTCCAGTTCCAAATTCTCCGCTTCGGCCACGATTCGTTCAGCCACGGCTTTTTCTGGGTGACGGCCGTTTACAGACTTCAGCCGCACCAAGTCCCGTAAAAAGGCTAGCAGCGGTGCTTCATACTTTTTAACAAGTGTTACCAATTCGTTCATGAATATTATTGCGTATTGCGTATTTCGTAAGTGACTCAAGCCTACGCAATACGAAATACGCAATATCCAGATTATCTCAACCCTTGTTCCATGAGGGCAAAAAAACGTTCACTGTCTACCTCTAGGATGATATTGCAGTTGGCAGTACGGCCGTTGCGTTGCCCCCAATCCACCGTCGTTTGCCCGCGTGTGTACATCCCTGTTAGCTCTACCGAGACGTGACGCTCTTCTGCCTTGAGGACGGCATCTGGTTCCAAGGCCACCACCATCGCCAGCGGATCTGCGCCAAACATCATCGTGCGCCCCATATATTTGGTGATGAACTCTAAAATTTTGGCGGAAATATCTTTGTAAAAGCGGGCTTTTGGCGTGTTGATGGCGTGCCATCGTTCAACTACGTCCTCCGGGATGCCGTGGCGCATCGTCGCTTCCCAATCAATTAGCTCAATGAGGCCGCCATACTGTTCCCACGCTTCAAACACCACGTGCGCCGCCTCTGGGTCGTGGTAGATATTGAATTCAGCGGAGACGTTGCTGGTGTTGCCGTGCGCTGTCACTGCGCCACCCATCACCACAAAGCGCCTTAGCTTTTCGGGCAAGGTTGGGTCTAATTTTAGTGCGACAGCGATGTTGGTGAGGGGGCCAATCGCCACCAATGTGTATTCACCCGGCGATTCATTGGCCATGCGGATGAGTGCCAGAGCCGCGTGTTCACTTTCTGGCTGGCGTGTTTTTGGCACGTAGCCGACATCGCCCAGGCCGTCTTCGCCATGGACAAAGGCGGCATCTTCCTGGAAGATGACTAGCGGCTTATCGCAGCCCGCGTAAACCGGCACGTCCTGCTCAATCATCTCGACGATGGTGAGGCTGTTGCGGAGGGTATGCTCTAACCCGACGTTGCCACCGACGGCCAGCAGCGCGGCAATGGTGGCGTTGGGATGGGCAGCAGCCATCAGGATGGCTTCGGCATCGTCTACGCCTGGGTCGGTGTCTATGATTAGTTTTTCCATGGTGATTTTTCTCCTGTTTTGCGTTTGTGGGAAAGGCGTATTGCGTAGTGCATATCCAAATGCTCGCTACGCACTACGCAATACGCTTAAATTTCGGTAGCTGTTTTCTAAATCCTGCCGGGCTTGTTGGTAGTTGATGGTTTGGAAACGGCCGTCTCTCAACAGCCATTCCCCCGCCACCATCACATCCCGGACGTGCATCCCGGAAATGGCGTAGACGAGGGCGGTGTACACATCTTGCCCGTTGCACGGCGTCCAGCCAATTTCGTCTAAATCCAGGGCGATGAGGTCAGCCTGTTTGCCCACTTCCAGCGAGCCAATTCCATCTGCCAAGCCAAGTGCCTGCGCCCCGCCGAGCGTCGCCATGTGCAAAATGGTGCGGGTGGGCAGGGCGTTGGGGGTGCGGTGGTGCAGTGCCATCAGCTTGCCTACAATTTGCATCTCTTTGAACATATCGTAGCTATTGTTGTTGGTCACGTTGTCGGTGCCGAGGGCAAGATTGATGCCCGCCGCTAACATGCCGCAAGCGTCAGCAACCCCAGCGGCGTTACGCATGGCGGAGGAGGGGTTGATAACGGCCGTAAACGGCACATCAGCCAGCAGCGGGTAATCTTCTGGCGGGAGGGTGAGGCAGTGGGCAGCCATGATGGGTCGCTGGAGCATGTTCATTTTGTGTAGCTGCTGGATGGCGGTACGGTCGTACTTCTCCCGGCAGTAACGGTCTTCCTCACCGCTGGTGCTGAGATGGATGTGGAAGCCAGTGTCAAACTCGATGGCCAAATCTAGCTCAATAGCCATCGCTGCTTCGCTGTTGTCTACAAAAAAGGCGTGGGGGCCGACCCAGCCCTCAATCAGTGGGTCATGGGCGACGGATTGCAAGAATTGGGTGGCGGCGTCCAGTTCTCGCTGGCGGGCTTCTTCTTCGCCTAGCTCCACCACGCCGTAACCCAACGCCGCCCGCATGCCGCTTTGTTGTACAGCGGGAACGATCTGCTCCATCCAGAAATATTGGTCAGCAAAGGTGGTGGTGCCGGTGCGGATCATCTCGGCGCAGGAGACGAGAACGGCCGCAGGAATCATCTCTGGTGTCATCACCTCTTCCACCACCCGGATGGTGTTGTACCAGCCCTCGAAGTTGAATAGGGAATGCCCCTCAGCCAGCCCGCGGAAAAGCACCATCGGCGTATGCGTGTGGGTATTGACCAGCCCCGGCATAAGCAGCTTATTACCCAAATCAACGGCCGTTCCCGCAAAATCGTCAGGAGGTGAAGATGTGATGGATTGGATACGGCCGTCTTCAATCAGCAAATAACCCGGCTCCAAAATCGTGTCCTGGGCATCCAAACAAACAACCTGAGCCGCTTTGAGCAATATTTTCATGGTTGTAAAAATTTGGCCGCGGATTTCGCGGATTGACGCGGATTTTTTCTGCTTTTAATCCCAATAATCCGCGAAATCTGTGGCTGTTACTTTTTTAGTAGGGATTCTAGTTCTGTGCGGGTGGGCATGGCGGAGCTGGCGCCGGGCTTGGTGGTGGCCAGTGCGCCAGCGGCGGCTCCCCAGCGGATGGCTTCGGGCAACGGCCGTTCCTCTGCCAACGCCACCGCCAAGCCACCATTAAACGCATCCCCCGCCGCTACGGTGTCTATGGCGTTGACGGTGAATGGCTCTACAAAGCCGGATTCGGTGGCAGATTGGTAGTAAACCCCCTGTGCGCCCAGTTTGATGACGGCCGTATCTACGCCACGTTCCAGCAAAATGTCTGCTGCTTTGGCCGCTTCCGCTTGGTTTGTTGGGCGAAAACCAACTAGCACCTCTGTCTCCAGCTCATTTGGCGTCATCACTTGTGCAAGTTGATATGCTTCTGGGGGTAGCGGTTTGGCGGGGGCTGGATCAAAAATGACGGTGGCTCCCAATTCACGAGCCACTGTTGCCGCCGCCAGCGACGTTTCCAGCGGACTTTCCATCTGCAATAGCAGCACTTTGGCGCTTTGTAGCGTCTTGCGGGTGCGGGCGACCTCACGCGAATCGTGGGCCATGTTGGCACCAGAGATAACGATGATGGCGTTTTCGGCCGCCTCGTCCACGCTGATGACGGCTAGCCCGGTGCCGACGTTTGAATCCACCGAAATGCCACTGATGTCCACTGGCTCATCAGCAACGAGTTCTAGCACGCCTTTGCCAAAGGCATCGTCCCCAATGCGGCCAATAAACTGCGTGGGTGCGCCTAGCCGCCCAGCGGCAACCGCCTGGTTGAACCCCTTGCCACCTGGCACGGTGATGAACGCACTGCCAAACAAGGTCTCGCCCGGCGCAGGCAGGCGGGGGACGTAGGTGGTCAAATCCATGTTGATACTGCCAAGAACTACAACTGCCATCATTTCCTCCATATTTTTTGCCACAGATTTCGCAGATTACACAGATTTTTGTTTTGCATATGTCATACCTGCGAAGGCGGGTATCCACATTCGTTCACAGAATGGATTCCCGCATCCGCGGGAATGACAGGTTAGCCAGTTCGCCACGCTTCGCTGAAGTTGTGGCGGGGTAGGTTGTGTACGCGCAGGCCGCTTTTGGCGGGGTCTTCGTTTTTGGCAAAGAAGGCTTCTAGCCGCCCAATGAGTGCCTGGACGATAGGCTGCATGTCGGGTTGGTTGAACAAATTCTTCATTTCGCGCGGGTCGGCGGCCAGATCGAACAGCTCGTGCGGGCCATCGGGATAGCGGTAAACCAGCTTGTGTCGCGAGGTGCGAATCATGCGGACATCGCCATATTCGCCAAACTGCACGGCACGCCAGTCGGGCATAGCTTGGTTGTGCAGCAGCGGTTGGTAGCTGCGGCCAACGAAACTTTTGTTGGCCGGGGCAATGCCTGCCACGTCTAAAATCGTGAGGAAGGTGTCGAGATGATCGACAAATTCAGTGCGGGGAGTCTGTGCGTGCGGCTGTACGCTTGGCGAACGGCCGTCGTACCAAATCAGCGGTACGCGAATGGATTCCTCGACCATGTTGAGTGGCAGCGTGCCATTGCCTTTGCCCCAAATGCCGTGGTGGCCGCAGTTTAACCCGTGGTCGGATGTGTAAATGATGATACTGTTGTCTAGCTGGCCCAATCCGTCCAGCTCGTCAAGGAGGCGGGCAACGGCCGTATCAATCTCCGTCACCGCCGCGTAATATTGCGCCAGCGCCTCGCGTGGCTTTTGGCGGGTTTTGTTCAGCGATTCCAGAGCTTGCTCACCAAAGGGATACGTCTCGTCTAGCGGCACATCGGCAAAGTTGCCGTGGCGGTAAGATGCGGCTAATCGTTCCGACTGCCCTTCCCACGGGCTGTGGGTAGCGTAATACCCCACCGTCATGAAAAACGGCCGTTCCCCATCCCGCGCTCGCAAAAATTGCACAGCTTGCTCGGTGATGTTGTGGCTAATGCGGCCGGGGAGGGTTTGGAAACGGCCGTTCACCCCATAGCGAAATGGCCCTTCATGCGGAATGGGATAGTCGCGTCCCAATGTAAACCAGCTATCGTAGCCGGCGGCAGCGTGTTCGTCCTGCCCCAGATGCCACTTGCCAAACTGCCCCGTTTGGTAGCCTGCTGCCTGAAAAAGCTGCGCCAGCGTCGTTTCCTGTGCCAGCCAATGGATATCGTTGATTTCAGGGTCGCCAGAGGCCAGATAGTCGTGGATGCCGTGCTGCGAGGCCAGCCGCCCGGTGAGCAGACAAGCCCGCGCCGGGGAGCAGACGGGCGTGGGGGTGAAGGCGTTGGCAAAGCGCGTGCCGTGTTGGGCTAAATAATCAAAGGTCGGCGTGCGAAGTTCACTATTTCCGGCACAGTGCATCGCCCATTGGGCATGATCGTCGGTCAAAAAAAGGAGGATGTTAGGTGAGGCCATTGGGTTCGCTTTGTGTGATTATGTCAAAAACAAATTGCGTATTTGGTATTACGTAGTCAAAAAAACAATACGCAATATGCAACACGCGATAGAGTTTGGGTTTCTCTGCCTACTTTCAGATAATATTATGCGGCAAGAGATTTTATTTGACGAAAAGTGAATCGAATCACCCAGCGAGCGAATATGTACTCTCCGCAAGAACTTTTACTGGCCGAACTGGATTTGCGCGAACAGCAGGGATTTGACCACCGACTGTTGGCTGAATTGCGAACGGCCGTTTCCCAAGCCCCTCTCTCCCCAACCGAAGCAGAGCCATTTTGGCAGCAAATAGTCAATCTGCCGCGTGTTCCTAATTGGCTATATGACGAACCAGATGATTTGGGAGCGATCCAGCAAAGTTGTGACTCTGTGAAATTGGCTGGGGTGGATGAAACGGCCGTCCCCAACAAAATTCATGGTGGGCTGCTGGGGCGGTTTGCCGGAATGATGTTGGGCAAGCCGCTGGAAGGCACCTGGCCAGCCGCCCAAATTTGGCGGTATTTGGAATTGGCAGATGCGTATCCGTTACGTGACTACGTGCCGCTGCGGGAGCCGTTCCCAGATGGCTTCCCGCTGCCAGTATGGAGCCGCTGGCACGACACCACGCGGGGCAATATCCGCCGCGTGGTGCAGGACGACGACGTGGAGTACACGCTGGCGGCATTGCTTATCCTGCAAAAGCACGGCTTCGATTTTACCTCGGCGGATGTGGGGCAGTTTTGGCTGGATCATTTTGCCTACGGCCGTGTCTTCACGGCAGAGCGGGTTGTGTACAAACATTTGGTCAACGGGGTTGCGGCAGAAACGGCCGCAGATTTACACAATCCATACCGCGAATGGATCGGTGCCCAAATTCGGGCCGACGTGTACGGTTACATTTGTCCCGGCCAGCCACGACGGGCGGCGGCGTTAGCTTACAAAGATGCCGTTCTCTCCCATCGGGGCAACGGCATTTACGGCGCGATGTGGGTGGCGGCGATGGTGGCTGCTGCCTTTGTCCTGGATGAGCCGGAAGCGATAATTCGCGCTGGGCTAGCCGAAATTCCGCCGCGCAGTCGCCTGCATGAGGCGGTTGAGAAGGTGATTGGTTGGGTGAAGCGAGAAAAAAGCTGGGAGGATGCCTTCCGCCAAATCAAGCAATTTTGCCGCCGCCGCTACAATGCCGACGTAGGCGAAAACTGGATTCACACCATTCCCAACGCCTGTTTGGTAACGCTGGGCTTGCTTTACGGTGGTGATGATTTTTCGGCGGGGGTGGGAACGGCCGTTGCCTGCGGCTGGGACACAGATTGCAACGGCGCGACGGTCGGTTCCATCCTGGGCGTGATGCTGGACGCAGACAATATCCCGCCCCACTGGACAGCCCCGCTAAATAATGAAATTGAGAGCTACATTCCGGGTGAGAACGGCCGTGCCATCAGCGACCTCGCCCAACAAATCGCGCAGCTCGCTCACTTTAAAGAATAATCCACAGATTTCGCAGATTGCACGGATTAAGGTTCAAATCTGCGAAATCTGTGTAATCTGTGGATAATTTCCCAAGGAGGAAGAACCAAATGGAATGGCATATTCAGTGTGATCCAAAAGAGATTTCCCGTTACGTTTTTTGCCCCGGCGACCAGGCGCGTGCCAAAAAGATCGCCGATCATCTGGACGAAAGCTATCTAGTCACAGACAGCCGTGGCTATGCCGTCTTCTCTGGCCATTATAAAGATGTGTTCATGACGGTTTGCGGCACGGGCATGGGTGGCCCCACGGTAGCCATTGCCCTGGAAGAACTGGCCCACATGGGAGCCGATACGTTCATTCGTGTTGGTTCCTGCGGTGTCTTTCAGGATGGGCAGCAGCCAGGCGACGTGATTATTGCCAGCGGTACATTCCGTGCGGGCGGCACGGCCAACGCTTATCTGCCACTCAACTTTCCAGCCGTACCCACCTTTGCCGTTTTGCGCGAATTGGTAAAAGCGGCCGAGGCAATGGAAATTTCCTACACGGTCGGTGTGGGCTTGGCAGGGGATGCTTTTTATGCTCCGCGTGAGGAAGGCTCCGGCGACATTTTTAAGACGGCGGGCGTGGTCTCGGTAGAAATGGAGAGCGATACGCTCTTTGTGGTGGGAGCCTATCGCAGCTGGCGCACGGGGGCTTTGTACGCTTCCGATGGCGCACCGGGCGTCATCAAGCCAGAGTGGGGCGAGGCCGATTACCGTCAAGGCGAGCAGCAAGCTATCCAAATTGGCCTGGAGGCAATGTGGCAATTGGCACAGCTTGATGCAGCCAGCAGCAAATGAACCTGAAGCCCGCACCCGTCTTCCAGCCGTTTCTTGCCGTCATCCTTAGCTTGATGCTTGGCCTACTGATTGTTTTGCCCACGGGTGAAAACCCACTTGAGGCGTACCGACTGTGGTTTTCGGCCGGATTCGGCTGTGCGGGCAGCGGCGGCTTTTGTGCCATTTGGACGTCGTTACAGTACGCCACGCCGATGATCCTCAGTGGCCTAGCGGCGATGGTTGCCTTTCGCTCTGGCATGATTAGCATTGGTCAGTTTGGGCAGATGGTTTGCGGTGCGGGCGCGACAACATTTCTTGTTGTGACGCTCCCCGGTGCACCCTGGTTGAGAATGAGCGTTGGCTTGCTTGGCGGCGTCATTGCGGGAGGCATTTGGAGCGCCATTCCGGGTGCATTGCGTGCCTACCTGAACATCAACGAGGTAATTACCACGCTCATCTTTAATACGCTGGCGCTGGCGGCAACGGGCAGCGTAAGCTTTTGGCGCATCCCCCAGGAAGTACGCTTTACGCCGCTGATTCCGACTACAAAATTGACAGTTGCTTTCTTTATTGCCATTGGCGTTGCCGTTCTCGTTTACTTATATCTTTGGCGGCGTGGTAAAGGTTTAGAAGTTCGCATGGCTGGGCAGGCGAGCTTGTTTGCCAAATTTGCGGGAATGAATGCACGTTGGGCGGTCGTGCGCGGCATGTTTATCAGCGGCGGATTGGCTGGCTTGGCGGGTGGGCTAGAAGTGCTGGCGGTGCATCATCGGTTTGTGTCCAGCTTTTCCACGATTGATCAATTTGACGGCATTATTGTGAGCTTACTGGGGCAGCTTCATCCATTGGGGATTGTGTTTAGCTCATTTTTGTTGGGCGGGTTGCGCTTAGGGTCGTTGAATGGGTTGCAGTTGCAAACGGCCGTGCCCCGCCAACTGAGCAACATCATTATTGGCTTAATGATGATCCTCATGGTGATGCCCACTATCAGTTATTGGTTGAGAGCCCGCACCAAAACAAAAGGTGCGTAAAAATGTAAGCATGTTATACTTTTCGACATTGTTAAGATACTTTGAAAAGAGAAGACGGAATCCTCACACAAACATGGCATTTTCGTCAAAACTAGTTACATTCGGTAATCTTCAACTCCACGTAAGGGTTCTTGGCGATGAACTTCACACCAAATGGTGCGACTCTTCTGACACCGCAAAAATTGCCCCAGCACCGATTGTTACCCGGCTACCCCGGTTCTCAAAAACCGCAAAAAAACCATTCAACCTTGTTCGTCAAAAGCCGCTTCTGCGTGCTTTTTTCATTTTCAGGACTTACGCGGCCAGCTAGGTGGCGCGGCGAGATGCTGACCCCAGCACGAAAAATGCGTAAGCCTTAATTTTGTAGTTTGCTCACAATATTCCTAAAGGAGGAAACAATGAGACGCAAAACCCTTTTATTAATCTTGGCAATGCTCTTCGCTCTGTTGTTTACAGCTTGCGGTGGAGACGATGCAGCCGAAGATACCTCTGGTGAAGATAGTTCTGCTGATACCAGCGGCGATGAAGGTGCCGCCGAAGATGAGGATATGGCGGATGAAGAGGAGGAAGCTGCCCCAGATAATTCTGATTTTAGCTTTGCCCTAGTGCTGCCTGGCGCGTTGGGCGACCGTTCTTTTGCCGACTCCGCCAATCGCGGGGCTGAACGGGCAATGGAAGAACTGGGCGTTTCCGGCACTGTCATCGAAACGGCCGGTATTACTGAGCATGAAGCTGCAATGCGTGGTGCCATCCTGGCTGGCAATGACATCGTTCTGCCTTTAGCGCTAGATGCCGAACTAGTGCTGGCTTTGGCAGAAGAGTTCCCAGATCAAAAATTTGGTGCGCCGTCAGACGTTTTCGCCGAATCGCTACCGGACAACTTTGCCGCTTTCCAGATTAACGTCCATGAGTCTAGCTTCCTTGCTGGCCTTATTGCCGGGATGATGACGGAAACCAAGGTCGTTGGTGCCGTAGTTGGTGGCGATGCCCCAGCCTTGAACCAGTTCTTCTATGGTTATAAACAGGGCGTTTTGGAAGTTTGCCCCGACTGTGAAGTTTTGGTTGGTTATCTGGGCTTTGATTTTGAGAACCCAACATTAGGCTTGGAAACTGCTCTGGGTCAATATGAGCAGGGTGCGGACATAGTGTACCAGGTTGCTGGTCGTTCCGGTGAAGGTGTTCTGGAAGCTGCTGCCCAAACCGATAACTACGCCATCGGGGTAGACTCAAATCAGGACTGGATTCAGCCAGGTCATGTGATTGTTTCTATGATTAAGCGTGTAGATATTGCCACTTACACGCTGATTGAATGGGCTTTGAACGACACGTTCCAGGGTGGTTTTAACCAGCTTGGCATGTCTGATGGGGCTGCTGGCATTTCCTGGGATGAAGGCTCAACCACTTTCAAGGATGAAGGCCCAGCTGACATGGTTGATATGTTGCCAGATGTTGAATCAACTGTAGAAGAATACCGCGGAAACATCCTGTCTGGCGATTACGTAGTTTGTGATGCGCTGGTTGATCCTGAACTTACTTCGGATGCGTGTGCGCCGCTTAAGTAAAATCAAATAATCAGGCGAGTGGTGTGACGCCGTAGCGGCGTTGCACCATTCGCCCTTTTTGGAAAACTCATGGCAAATGCTGTAGAACTGCGAAACATCACCAAATATTTCCCCTCTTCAAACGTACTGGCTAATAACGATGTTACTCTCTCGGTTACCGAAGGAGAGGTTCATGCGTTGGTGGGGGAGAATGGAGCCGGTAAGACGACGTTGATGAACATTCTTTACGGCTTGCACGAACCTGATACCGGGGAGATTTTGGTCAATGGGCAGCCAGTAGAGATTAACCATCCTGATGATGCTATAAATTTAGGCATTGGCATGGTACACCAGCATTTTAAGCTGGTGCCTTCGTTTACGATTGCCGAAAATATTATGCTTGGCATTGAACCCAATCGGTATGGCGTGCTACAGAAAAAAGATGAAGCTGAATTGGTACGACAGCTTGCCAACGATTTTGGTTTGCCTGTTGATCCTCATGCACGTATTCGAGATTTATCGGTAGGGATGCAGCAGCGGGTGGAAATTTTGAAGGCATTGCAACGAGAAGCAAAAATTTTGATTCTGGATGAGCCTACGGCCGTACTTACCCCCCAGGAAGTTAAAGAATTGCTCACCGTGGTGCGTAATCTGGCTGAACGGGGGCGCACCATCATCTTCATCACCCATAAATTGGTAGAAGTGAAAGATGTGGCAGACCGGCTCAGCGTAATGCGTGATGGCAAGATGATTGGCACCCGCACCGTGGCCGACACCAGCATCCCCGATATGGCTCGCATGATGGTGGGTCGCTCTGTGCTGCTTGAGCTGGATAAGAAACCTGCTACCCCTGGCAAAGTGGTGTTTGAAGCGGAGAACATCACCGTGACGGATGCGAGTGGGCTGCCCGCTGTTCGCCACATGTCTTTTTCCGTACGAGAGGGAGAAATTTTGGGCATTGCGGGTGTCAGCGGCAATGGACAAACGGAGCTGGTGGAAGCAATTTCTGGTATGCGGCCCGTTGAGGGCGGTGCGTTGACCTTTATGGGGCAAGATATTACCCGGCGTACCGTTGGTGAACGGCGCAAAAAAGGAATGGCGCACATTCCCGAAGACCGGATCAAAATTGGCCTGAACCTGGAAACACATTTGGATGAGAACCTGGTCGTGAATCGGTACAAATTGTCGGAATTTAACAAGCTGGGGTTCATGATTAAGTCGGCGATGAAGAAGTTTGCCTCTTTTGCTGTTAAGCAGTTTTCCATTGCGGCTGCCCAGCCGGGCGAGATGATTGCCACGCTCTCCGGCGGGAATATGCAGAAAGTGGTTCTGGCGCGTGAGCTTTCTGGTGAACCGAAATTTGTTATTGCCAACCAGCCTACACGCGGGCTGGATGTGGGCAGTATAGAGTTTGTCCATCGCTCACTGGTTGAGGTGCGCGACCGCCAGGCGGCGGTTTTGCTGATTTCGGTTGAGTTGGACGAAATTTTGTCGCTCAGTGACCGGGTGCTGGTTATGTACCGGGGAACCATTGCTGGTGAAGCAGACCCGAATACGGTCACAAAAGAGGAAATCGGTTTGTTAATGGGCGGGAGTTCGTTGCAGGAAACGGCCGTTGCCGATCCGCTAAAAGAAGTTGTGGTGTAACGTTATGGAAAATTATAATCGCCAGCAGCGAATCAATACGTTTTTAGTACCGCTCTTGGCCATTATTTCTGGCTTGATAGTCGCTGCTGTACTCATTTTATTTACAGACAACTCACCCCTCGCCGCCTTTGAGGAACTGTTTAAGGCCGGTTTTGGCTGCTCTGCGCTCAATCGCTGCGCCTTTTTCACCACGCTAGAGAGAGCCACCCCACTCATGCTCACCGGCCTCTCTGCGGTGGTCGCCTTTCGGTCTGGCATGTTTAGCATTGGGCAGGAAGGGCAATTTGCGCTTGGCGCACTGACGGCCGCTTGGCTGGGCTTTGCTATTGACCTGCCCCCCGTTATCCACCCCATTTTTATTATGGTTGTGGCGATGATTGTGGGTGGCATTTATGGCTGGATACCCGGTGTGCTGAAAGTTAAATTGAACATCAACGAGGTGATTACCACCATTGTGATGAATGAGATCGCCGTACTCTTTTCAGTTTATATGGTGAACTTTCCGCTGCGGGCTGACCGGGGCACTACTGCTTTTTCCCCGGTTATCAATGATGCGGCTAAATTGCCCATTTTCATGCCCGGTTCTAAATGGGGGATGGGCTTTGTTATTGCGGTGGTGGCGGTGATATTTGTTTATTTGTACCTTTGGCGTTCCGCGCCGGGTTATGAGCAGCGGATGGCCGGGCAATCCTCTTTGTTTGCCCTGTTTGGCGGCATCCGCAATGACCGTGCCGCCATCCGCGGCATGTTTATTAGTGGCGCGTTGGCTGGCCTGGCAGGTGCTATTGAGGTGATTGGGGTGCATTACCGCATTAACCAGGATTTTGCCCCTGGTTTGGGCTTCGCTGGTCTGTCTGTGGCGATTTTGGGGCAGGTACATCCGCTGGGTGTTTTCCTGGTGGCGGTTTTGTTTGCTGGCGTTGGTTTGGGTGCCCAACTGGGTTTGCAGATTAACCTGGGAATCCCGCGTGAATTAGGTGGTACGGTGATTGCCCTGATGATTTTGTTTGTGGCTGCGGAAAAGTTTTACATAGGAGGCATCGCCGGATTGCGTGAAAGGTGGGCAAGGTTCAGGGGGCAGAAGACGGCCGTTGAACTAGCCATGGAGGAGAGGGAATAATGGAAAGCGATCTGTTTACCGTCGCATTGCTGAGTAGTGGCCTGCGGCTGGCAACGCCAATCATCCTTGCCGCGCTCGGTGGCGCTTTCTGCTCTCGCGCTGGCGTACTTAACCTTGCTCTGGAAGGCAAAATGTTGCTTGGGGCATTTGTGGCGATTGTGGCCACATTTTACATGGGTACGACCCTGGGGGGCATTCTGGTAGCCATCATTTTTGGGGGCTTGCTGGGCTATATGTTTGCCTTTTTCTACCTGAAATATGAGGTGAACCTCATCATTCTGGCGCTGGCGATCAATCTTCTTATTCTTGAGATCACTGTTTACGTGATGCGCGTTCTGTTTGGCAATGTTGGTTCTTGGTCAGATCCCAGCATCCAGCGATTGCCGGACTTTGAGATTCCTTTGTTGAGCAGCATTCCCATCTTGGGAGATATTTTTAGCGGTTACAACTTTATTGTCTACTTTTCCTGGGCGGCTTGTATCATTGGCTACATTGTTTTGTTCCACACCAAATTTGGACGGCACATTCGCGCTGTGGGTGAGAACAAGCAGGCGGCCGAGACGTTGGGCATTAACGTGCGCCGGGTGCAGGTGTCTGCGATGGTGATTGCGGGGATGCTGTGTGCGTTGGGCGGGGCGTTTCTTTCTGTTGGGCATCTTTCGCTGTTCACGCGCAATATGAGCAACGGTTTGGGCTGGGTGGCCGTTACTGCCAATATTTTTGGCTTCCAGCATCCGCTCGGTGTGCTGCTTACCGGTTACTTCTTCGGCTTGGCCGAAGCGTTTGCCGTTCGTATTCAGAATGTAACCGATTTGCCGCCAAATCTAATCCAGTTGCTGCCGCAGTTTGCCACGCTGGCGGCGCTGGTTCTGGTTGCATTGCGCGAGAAAGCAAATCTGGCACTGTTGCGCCGCCGCTTCCGCCGCCAATTGGCCCGTGGCGAGATGCAGTCACCAGTTGCAGGCGACTAACGGTTATCGGTAATCCGTAGCCGGTAATCGGTTTTACCGTTCACCGATTACTGTTCACCGATTACCGTTTACGGAAAAAATGGATCAGACAAACTGGTGGCAAGAACTTGAGCCTGAACAGGTGGCTCCGCTTAGCGAGTTATGGATTCCGGTGGGGACGCCGGGGTATGCGGGGATTGCGAAGGCGCAGTGGCGGGAGGTGCTAGACGGCCGTTTCGGCCCAAACAACTGGCGCATCCAATACTTCGTGCGGGGGAACAGCGTTCCATTTAGCGAAGCAATTAAAGAGTATGAGGCGGCGTATCGGTATTTTTTGCGGTGTAATCCGGCGTTGGTACGGTTTTTAACGGCCGTTTGCGGCAACGTCTACGACGACAACATCACAAACGTGTACGACGACAGCTATGAGCAGCCCCACACGGCGATGAACCATTATCAGGACATCTCGGTGCGGCGGGTGATTGCAGAGTTAGTGGAGGATGATGAATGGCCGGATGTGGTGGATACGGCCGTTACCCCCACCAATCTCACTGACCTCACTGACGGCCAAACACACGAACTGCCCCGCGCCAGAGGCTTTCGTGGCAACTACCTGCTGCAAATCCGAGATCCGCTCTCGCCGGGATTTTGCCTCAATCCGGCGGTTGTGCCGGTACATGACCCCACGCTCATTACCAGTCTGCCTAGCCGCGAAGGTTGGTACCATAAAGAAGGCTGCGCCCATCTTTCTGTGGAAGCGTTTTGGCAAATGAGCAAGGTTGTCGAGGTGCGCTATGATCGCTTTTTGGCGTTAGGGGCAGAGCGAGCCAATCCGCTGGCTGGTTTGTAATTTTTTACCGCGGAGTCACGGAGAACGCGGAGGATTTAAAACACTCTGCGCTCTCCGTGCCTCTGCGGTGAGTTTTTAAACGAAAATGACCAAAACTTCTGAATTAGCCACAATCTTGCTGGGAGCTGCGAGTTTGGATATTTACAAGGAAAACGGCCGTATCCTCCCCGGTGGTGGCTGCCTGAACATGGCGTACCATTGGCGGCAGCTTGGGTTTCCGCATCTGTTTCTGACGCGCATTGGTACGGATGGGGCGCAGGTTTTTCGTGACTTTTTTCAGCGGCACCAGATTGCATATTTACCAGAGAGTTTGGTGGGAAACGGCCGTACGCCCGCCATTGACATCGCTTTTTTACCCGATAGACAAATTTACATGGACAATTTTGTGGAAGGCGTGCTGGCAGACTTCCAGCTAACGCCCGCTGAGGAAGGGGTGGTAGCGCAGGCAGAGCGAGTGCATACCGTATTGGTGGATAGCTTGATGCGGGAGGTGCATCGTTTGGCAGAACGGGGGGTGTGGGAACGGCCGTTTCTCTCCGCAGATTTCCTCGATTTTCGCCACTTTACACTGGAGCGGTTTGCCAAAATGATGCCGCTGGTGGATTTGGGCTTCATCGGCTGGCCAAAGGAATCGGACGACCCACTGTTGCCGCAGCTACGGCAAATTGTCTTTGACTTGGGCAAGCTGCTGGTAGTGACGTTGGGGTCGCGGGGGGTGTTGGTGTGGGACGGCCGTATCCAACCGCAAGAACTATTTTTCAACGTGGAGGCCATCCCCGTGCAGGGCAGTACTGTTGGCTGCGGCGATGCCTTCATCGCTTACTTTTTGGCCGAATTTTGGCGTAGCGGCGACCTGAATGCAGCAGTGGCGCAGGGAAAATTGGGTGGGGCGAGGGCAACGGAGTGGAAACGGCCGTTGCCAGAAAAGGCCTACTAACTGTGCTATAATACCCACGCAACATCCCAATAACGGACAAATTTTTGTAATTAAAGTTTGGAGAAAAATTATGTCTGGACATTCCAAATGGTCCACCATCAAGCATAAAAAGGCGGCTACCGACAAGAAGCGGGGCAAGCTCTTTACGCAATTGTCGAAAGAGTTAACTATTGCTGCCCGTGAAGGTGGTGGTGATCCTACCTTTAACACCCGGCTGGGGCTGGCCATTGACAAAGCCAAAGCAGCCAACATGCCCAAAGACAATATCGAGCGGGCCATCAAGCGCGGCACGGGCGAATTGGAAGGCGCCGAACTGTTCGAGCTCATGTACGAGGCGTACGCGCCTAACGGCATTGGCCTGCTCATTGAGGTTGTTACCGATAATAAAAATCGTGCCGTGGCCGATTTGCGCCACGCCCTCAGCAAAAACGGGGGCAATATGGCGGAAGGTGGTGCCGTTGCCTGGCAGTTTACCCGCAAAGGGTACATTGCCGTGGGTGGCGACGTGGATGAAGATGAACTGTTCCTGGTTGCCGCCGACGCAGGCGCCGATGACATTCAGTTTGACGAGGTGGCTGAAGTTTTTACCGAGATTGAAAATTTCCAGGCGGTGCGCGAAGCGATTAAGGAGGCTGGCATGGAGGTAGCAGAAGCCAGCATGGTGTTTGAGCCAAACAACGCCATCGATCTGGCTCAAGATCAGGCACTCCAGGTGATGAAGGTGATTGAGGTCATCGAGGACTTGGACGATGTGCAAAATGTTTACTCCACGCTGGAAATCAGCGACGAAGCCATCGCGGCCATGGAAGCAGCGTAGGTAAGTGTGAATTGTGAACGGTTAATTGTGAATTGTGAACGGGAAGTCATTCACAATTTACAATTCATTATTCACAATTAAATATTCCTCATGCGTATTTTGGGCTTAGACCCTGGCACGGCAACCACCGGGTACGGCATTGTAGATGTGGAGGAGGGGGAACTTACGGCCGTTACCTACGGCGTCATCTCCACACTCGCCAAAACGCCCATGCCGCAGCGCTTGCAGCAAATCCAGCAAGAATTACAGCAACTGATTGACGATTACCAGCCAGACAGCGTTGGGATTGAAGAGGTGTTCTTTGGTCGCAACGTGACGACTGCGATTACCGTAGGGCAGGCGCGGGGCGTGTTGCTGCTCACTGTAGCCAACGCCGGGTTGCCCATTGGTGAATATTCCCCACCCAAAATCAAAGATGCGGTTACTGGCTACGGCAAAGCCGACAAAGCCCAGGTGCAGCTGATGGTGCGTAATCTACTCGATCTCGAAGAAACGCCCCGCCCTGACGATGCCGCCGACGGTCTGGCGGTGGCGATCACCCATTACCATTACCAACGGTTCGAAAACCTGTATGATTGAAAATGTCAGAGCTTGAATTTCACCCAGTTACAGTCGCGCGCTGGTCCCATCTTGAGGCATTTTTCAAGGCAAATGGCAATCCCAACTACTGCTGGTGTATGCGGTGGCGCTTAAGAAGCGGCGACTTTGGTAAAGAAAATGCTGCAGGGCGTAAACGCAAATTTGCAGCATTGGTGGAACAAGATGTTCCTGTTGGTATATTGGCTTATCATGAAGGCAGGGTTGTTGGTTGGTGCTCCATTTCTCTCAGAGAAAATTTCGAAGGGTTAGAGCGTTCACGCATTTTGAAGCGAGTTGATGAAAAACCAGTTTGGTCTGTGACTTGTTTTTTTATTGCTCGACAGTTTCGGGGACAAGGAGTGGCCAGTCAACTATTGAGTGCGGCTGTTGATTATGCTAGGTCTCGAGGAGCAGAAATTGTAGAGGGCTACCCGGTGCAACCAGATAAAAGTTACCATTTTATGGGTTCGCCCGCTGCTTTTCAAAAAGTTGGATTTGAGGAAGTCGCCATTGCCAGCAACGGCCGTAAAATCGTTCGTAAGCAAATAAATCAGGATTGATTATGATAGCTTCTCTCAGTGGAACCATTCTGAAAATTGAAGAAAATAGTCTGGTTGTGAATGTAGGCGGCGTAGGGGTTCGTACTTTTGTGCCAAAAACGGTGCTGGAAAATGTGGGCGGCGTCGGTCGTTCAATCCAGTTGTACACGCACCTCATTGTGCGGGAGCAGGAGCTTTCGCTGTACGGCTTTGAGACGGAAGAAGATTTGCAGCTTTTTGAGGTGCTTCTAGGTGTGAATGGCGTAGGGCCAAAGGTAGCACTTTCCATTTTAGCCACGCTTAGCCCGGAAATGCTGAAAAGTGCCATTATGCGGGAGGAAACGGCCGTTCTCCAGCGCGTCCCCGGTATTGGCAAGAAAACGGCCGAACGGATCATGTTCCAATTACGCGACAAATTGGATCTGACGCAAGTGAGTACGGCCGTACCGCTCGTCAGTGACGTAGATGCCGATGTAATTGACTTCCTCACCGGGCTGGGTTTTAGTATTGTAGAAGCCCAATCTGCCCTGCAAAACATCCCCCGCGACGTCAAATCCTTCGATGAGCGTGTCCAAATGGCTCTGCAACATCTGGATCAAGGGTAATTATGAGCGCGTTAGAACAAGAGATTTGGGACTTTTTACACCGGCACATTCGGAGCATTTTCAGTAAGGATGTAGAAACTTACAAAGTTACTACGGCCGAAGATTTATCTCTGTACGAATGGTTTGTGACCCCACATCGGCAGGATGGGCTTGATTTTCATCTGTTTATGATTGACCATAGCTGGGCAGGCACTGATAGCGATTTTCGCTACGATTTATGGGAGCCGCGTGTGCAAATTTATGGGGAAGGTGGGGATGTGATTACGGCCGTTGCTACCTACACTTTCATGCTATCCATCGCCACCGACGTGGGCATCCAGCACCGCAGCCACAACGAAAGCCGCGTCCTCATCAAGGATGCCAACGGCTGGCAGGTGGTTCACGTTCACAAATCACCTGCCTGGCGCGCTTCCCACGAGCCTGAATAGCTCAAAATCTCCCACTAATTAGTAAAAGTCAGAATCACAAAACCGTGAGAGATTTGCTAAAATCAGGCACGGTTGATTCAATTCGTTTGCCTGAAAATAAAAGTGCAAGCGTTCAGACTTTTGAAGTTTCTGCGCTTGGAAATTACTGCGATAAAGTCAAAAACTTCAAAAGTCTCCAGAGGAACTGAACGGTTCCATAAAAGCGACAAAAATTTATGCTTCTTTCAATAACAACAACTTACCAACCAGCAACCGATCTGGGCTATTTGCTACACAAGCATCCAGATAAGCTGCAAACATTCAAGCTGAGCTTTGGCAAGGCGCATGTTTTTTATCCAGAAGCTACGGAAGCACTTTGTACCGCAACGCTTTTGCTGGATGTTGATCCTATTAAGCTGGCTCGTGGCGGCAAAAATCGGAACTTCAACTTTGCCTTGCAGCCCTATGTAAATGATCGGCCTTACGTTGCTTCTTCATTTTTGAGCGTGGCGATTGCCCAGGTGTATGGTTCGGCGTTGAGCGGCCGTTGCAAAGAGCATCCAAACCTTGCTAACCAACCCATTCCCTTGAAGGCGCACCTTCCAGCAATTTCCGTTGCTGGTGATGTATCTCTCGTGGCGCGTTTATTTGAGCCGCTGGGCTATGATGTTGCCTTGACACAGATTGAACTGGATGCCGAGTTCCCAGAGTTGGGGAGCAGCTCTTTGTTTTCCTTGACATTGGCAAATAAAGTACCACTTCAAACATTGTTGAACCATCTTTATGTGTTGATTCCTGTGCTGGACAATGAAAAACATTACTGGGTCGGGGAAGATGAAATTGACAAGCTGCTAAAGCGGGGCGAATCTTGGCTAGACACGCACCCTGCCCGTGAGGAAATTATCAGCCGCGCGCTCAAGCATCGGCGACACCTGACTCGGCAGGCGTTGGCGCAATTGTCGGAAGGCAGTGCCGAAGATGCGGAGACGGGGGATTCTAGAGAAGATCAGGTAGAAGTGACCCTTGGTCTGCACCAGCAGCGTCTGCAAGCGGTTGCCAAAATATTAAAAGAGAGCGGCGGCCAAAAGATAGTTGACCTGGGCTGCGGTGAAGGGAAGCTACTTCGCCTGCTTTTGCAAGAGCCACAATTTACACAGATTTTAGGCATGGATGTTTCTTACCGCAGTTTGCAGAAGGCTCAGGAACGCCTGCATCTCGATGAGTTGCCCACCAGGCAGCGGGAGCGCATTCAGCTTAGGCATGGTTCCCTGATGTACCGGGACGAAAAGCTAGCCGGTTATGATTGCGCCGCCGTAGTTGAGGTAATTGAACACCTTGATGCAGATCGCCTCAGGGCTTTTGAAAAGGTGCTTTTTGAATATGCTAAACCCAAAATGATTGTAATCACCACCCCAAACCGTGAATACAATGTGATATGGCCACAATTGCCTGCTAGCCAATTCCGGCATCCTGATCACCGCTTTGAGTGGTCACGCGCTGAGTTTCAGGCGTGGGCTACAAACATTGCCGCTAGAAATGGGTACACTGTGCGGTTTGAGAATTTGGGGCCGGAGGATGCTAACGTGGGTTCTCCTTCACAAATGGGGGTGTTTGAACGATGAAGCTAAACATTCCAGAATTAGCGCTAGTTGTGTTGATTGGCCCCTCTGGTGCGGGCAAATCCACTTTTGCGCGGCAGCATTTTTTGCCGACAGAGGTGCTATCTTCAGATTATTTTCGTGGGTTGCTGGCCGATGATGAAAATGACCAGACGGTTACAAAAGATGCGTTTGAAGCGTTGAACTATATTGCGGCCAAGCGGTTGGCAAACGGCCGTCTCACCGTCATAGATGCCACCAATGTTAAACTCCAAGACAGGAAGCAGTACGTCCAGCTTGCGCGCCAATACCACGTTTTACCAGTGGCGATTGTGCTGGATTTGCCGGAATCTGTTTGCCAGAAGCGCAACGAAGCACGGGCAGACAGATCATTTGGCAAACACGTGATTCGCAACCAAATACGAGAGATGCGCCGCTCCTTGCGAAGGCTCAAAAAAGAGGGCTTTCGCCGCATTCACACGCTGAAATCTGTTGAAGATGTGGCTACGGCCGAAATCCAGCGCGAACCGTTGTGGAATAACCGCAAAGACGAGCATGGCCCGTTCGACATCATTGGCGATATTCATGGCTGTGCCGATGAGCTTGAACTGCTGCTGGAAAAGCTTGGCTACGTTTGGGAAGAATTGCCGGAAGAAAGTTTCTATACCTATCATCGCGTTTACAAACACCCCGAAGGGCGCAAAGCGATATTCCTGGGTGATCTGGTTGATCGGGGGCCAAGAATTTTAGACAGCTACCAGCTTGTACATCACATGGTTAAGGCTGGCCACGCGCTGTGCGTACCGGGCAATCATGACACGAAGTTGATGCGCTGTTTGAACGGCCGTAACGTGCAAATTAAATACGGTTTGCAACAAACGCTGGATGAGATACAAGCGTTGCCCGATGTGAAATCTTTTGAACAGGAAATGGCTCAATTTATTTACTCGCTGGTGAGCCATTACGTGCTGGATGATGGTAAATTGGTTGTAGCCCATGCAGGCTTGAAGGAAGAGCTACAGGGGCGTGCTTCATCTCGCGTGCGGGATTTTGCCCTGTACGGCGAAACAACGGGCGAAACTGACGAATTTGGCTTGCCCATTCGTTACAACTGGGCGCTGGAATATCGGGGAGAGGCTGCGGTGGTGTATGGGCACACGCCCGTGCCTCAGGCTGAATGGTTGAATAATACCATCAACGTGGACACCGGCTGTGTTTTTGGTGGGGCATTGACGGCCTTGCGCTATCCTGAACGGGAACTGATTTCCATCCCGGCTGCCAGAGAGTATGCAAAATCGGCGCGTCCGCTACAAAATGTTGAACCTGAAAATCAGCAAACCGCGCAGCAGCTCAGTGATGACATGCTGGATTTGGCAGATGTAACGGGTAAGCGCATTGTGCAAACTCGGCTGCGGCGCAAAATCACGCTGGAGGCAGAAAACAGCACCGCCGCTTTGGAAGTGATGAGCCGCTTTGCCGTTTCCCCCAAGTGGCTGATCTACTTTCCTCCAACGATGTCGCCCACGGAAACCAGCCGGGAGCCAGAGTTGTTGGAACATCCCGTGGAAGCGTTCAATTATTACCGCAAAAACGATGTCAAAGAACTTATTTGCCAAGAAAAACATATGGGTTCACGGGCAGTGGTGATTGTGGGGCAGAGCGAAACGGCCGTTCAAAAGCGATTTGGGGTTGCTGAACGTTCATTGGGGATTGTTTACACGCGCACAGGACGACGCTTTTTTGCGGATACGGCCGTTGAACAACAGTTTTTGCGCTATTTGCAAGAAGCACTCACGCAGGCAAACTTTTGGGAGCAGATGCAAACGTCTTGGGTCTGTTTGGATTGTGAATTGATGCCCTGGTCAGAAAAAGCGCAGGCATTACTTAAAGATCAATATGCGGCCGTGGGCGCGGCGGCTGAGGCATCCTTAGGCGAAGCAATTCGGCAGCTTGAGCAATTGGCACAGCGCCAAATTGAAGCAGAGCCATTAAAACGCCAATTCGGGCAAAAAGCAGAGCTGATCCAACAGTATCGGCAAGCGTACCGAAATTATTGCTGGCCGGTGCAAAATGTGTCCGATTTAAGACTGGCACCGTTCCACATTCTTGCCACAGAAAATCGGGTTCATGCTGATAAAAACCACCGTTGGCACATGGACACGATTAAACAGATCGTAGCTGGGCAAGCGGCTGACATTTTATTGGCGACAAATCATATTTATGTTAACTTGAGTGATGCGGTAAGTGAGGAAACGGCCGTTCACTGGTGGAAACAACTTACCCAACAGGGTGGGGAAGGCATGGTGATTAAACCTGTGGATTTCATCACCTTTAGCCGCAAAGGACTAGTTCAGCCAGCGATGAAATGTCGCGGTCGGGAATATCTACGCATTATTTACGGCCCTGAGTACACGTTGCCTGAGCATTTGCAAAAGCTGAAAAACCGAAACGTGGGGCGTAAACGCTCACTCGCTTTGCGTGAATTTGCTTTGGGGATTGAGGCGCTGGAACGTTTTGTTAAGCGTGAGCCTTTGCGCCACGTGCATGAATGCGTTTTTGGCGTGTTAGCCTTGGAGAGTGAGCCGATAGACCCACGCCTCTGACGGTAATCGGTAGGTTGGTAATCGGTAAAATTGCATGCTTACCGTTCACCGATTACCGTTCACTGCTTACGAAACTCTTGCTCGCTGCCAGGGCCACAGGCCGACCGTCAAGTTTCGGCGCTGGAAGAAGAAGAGGGCGAGGGCGAAGCTTACCAGCCCGATGGCAAAAAATACCAACATATCTCCCGCTGCCTGGCCTTCGATAACGGCCGTTCCCGATGCATCTAAATAAGTGAATAAGAAGAACGGCTCGAACGGTTCCAGTTCGGTGGTGGAGGCGGCTAAATTGCTGCCAAAGTAACCAACCACCAGCACAGCGGCGGCGATTATTGAGGCGAAGCGGCGGCTGGCGCAGAATGCAGCCAGGAACATGCTCATCATGCCCACGGCAAACACAATCGGCCACGCCATCATGACGCTTGTAAACATATCACCTGCCACCATTTCCGTCTCAACCTGGCTTTCGATAGATTGAAACACCAACATGGAAACCACAGCCACGATTACAAACATGATGACGGACGAAATAGTAAAAGCAATTGCCTTGGCGGCCACAATTTGCCAACGGGGTAACGGCAGCGTCACAACCATTTCTAAACGGCCGTCTTCTTCTTCACCAGCTAGCGTACCCGTGCCGTTGATGATGCCGTAAATAGCTGCGATAAGCGGCATGAACACAATTAAAATTGAGCCGACCCAATCAGAGAAGTTGCCCAAACTCATGCCCATCGCCTGGTAAATTTCCAAATCAGCCAGCCCGGCCATTTCATCAGCGACGGATGGGTAGATGGAAATGTAAACCAGCGGGAAGAAACATAAGCCCAGTCCCCAGCCAATAATCGCGTTGCGCCGAAAAACGAGCTCTTGCCACAGTAACCTAAGCATGATTGCCTCCATTCCCCTTGCCGTAATAGGTCAGGAAGATTTCTTCCAGACTCACGTTAATTGTCTCAATATCCTGAATTTGATGATTTGCTGCCGCTGCCAAGACCTGCGGCAGACTCTCCTGCACTTCCAGCATCACGCCCCGCTCGCTGCGGCTGAGTTCTATAACGCCCTCAAACTGGAACGCATCGTTGGGCGGCAGCTTGGCAAAGGTTAAGTGGAGCCGCGTTACTCGCTGGGCTACCAGCTCTTCCACACGCTGCGTGGTTACCAACTGACCATCCCGAATGATGCCTACCTTGTCAGCTACTGCCTGTACTTCTGGCAAGATGTGGGAGGAGAAGAAGATAGTACGGCCGTCTGCCTTGGCCTCGCGCACCATTTCCAACACTGTTTGCTGCACTAGTGGGTCTAAACCACCCGTCGGCTCGTCCAAAATGAGCAGGTCGGGCTGGTTCATAAACGCCGCCACGATGCCCACCTTTTGCTTGTTCCCACGAGAGAAATTGCCAATTTTTCGGGTTGTGTCCAGATCCAATCGGTCGGCTAGCTCCCGCCAATATCCTTTGCTGCCATTTTCCTCGCGCAAAAATTCATACATCTTGAAGAATTGGCTCGCCTTCATATTTTTGTACAGCGCCAACTCACCAGGCAGATAGCCAATTCGCTTGCGAATTTCGACACCTTGTTCCTGACAATCCAGGCCAAAAATGGATGCCTTGCCCGAGGTTGGGCGAATGATGTCTAGCAGCACGCGTTGCGTGGTGGTTTTCCCTGCTCCATTGGGACCCAAAAACCCAAAAACCTCCCCCTCTTCAACAGAGAGATCCACGTTTAGGATGCCGCGATGACGGCCGTAATAAACCGTCAATCCCCTAGTTTCAATCACATGTTCACTCATAGCCTTCTCCAAGCACAACAGAATTGTGCTGTAATAATTGCGAGCCGGTGGTTGCCCAATTGCCCTGCGCTGCCCGCGGAATAGACAAAGAAAAGCCAATTTAAGGGTAGTTACCTTTTCTTTAGCTACGAAGCGAGCGAGGTCGCGCGGGGTGATTAGGCAGATTGAGCCTGTTCTTCTAGCCAGCGCTCAATCAGTTTAGGAAGCTCGGCTTCCAGAAATTTGTATAGATCGTGCATTGTTTGCAGCCTGGCGCGACGTTCTGGATCATCCTCTGGCAATAAGGCAAGCCCTTGTTCTGCCAGCCGCCGCATGGCAATGTTGAGGTTGTTACGAGCCGACCATGCCCGCACCCAGGCATCATCGCTAATGCGGTAATAATCCTTGCGCTTACCAGGGAAGCTTACCTTGCTTACCAGCCCAGATTGAATGAGCATTCGGCTGGTGGTGCTGACAGAACTTTTGCTTACTTGCAATGTTTCTGCTAACTCGTCCATCGTTTGATGGGATGGGTCACAAACCAGCAGCCAGCCCAGAATGCGCCCACCTGTTCGGGACAAACTGTACTGTTCAAAGAAAATCCCGAACTCTTCAATGTAACGTAACAACACATCATTTAGCCCAGTCAAATAGCGTGCCTCCTCTTTTGAAGATGCTGGTATTTTACTAAGTTCTGTTTGTTCAGTCAATACCGAACAAAATGAACTAAGAGTAGTTAGTGCCAGGCACAGGGCTGTACAATTCGCAGTAACCAAAGCCGTTCCGCCCTGTGCCTGGCACTTTTAGGCAACGATACTTATTTGGGCCGAAGACTGAGGGTGCTGAAGCCCTTGCGCTTTTTGCGTTTTTGGGGTTTTAAGAGCTGGCTTTTCTTTAGCTGCTGCTCAACTTGTGATATGAGATGGGAGTTGGCAGCGATGAGGATTTTGCCTTTTGGAGCAAGCTGTTCGGCTAATAAATTGAGGCGAGCTATAGTCAGTTTTGGCCCTTCGCTATCCCGCAGGGGGTGGAGGATTAGGCTGGCAGGCGTCTGTAATGGGGGCAGCCCGATTTGGTGGTGGCTGTGGATGTGTATCGCCGGGAAGCTGTTTTTTTGTAAGTTGTAGCGGCTGGTTTTAAGGGCGAGTAAATCTCGGTCTACCAGGGTAATTTGTCGGGGGTGCACCATGTGCCAAGCGGCAACGGCCGTATGCCCCTGCCCCGGATTCACAACCAATAAATGCTCAATCGTTTCTCGTTGAATATCGTTGAGCATGTTTAACAAGAGTCGTGTACCAAATCCAAGCGTATCAAACTCTGGCAAACCAACGGCCGTTTGCATCCCAAAATTCAGCTTCTTGTAACTGACTTCCATTGTGTCCCGCCAAAAGAGGCCGCTGGCAAAAGCTGGTTGCGGTTCTTCCGTAGTTGGGGCGGTGAAGTGGTAATGGAAGACGGTATGGTTGGCGGTGGATTCTTTGAGGGTAACGGCCGTATCTGGCACTTCGCGCAACGTTTTTTCCACCAGCGGCACCAGCGGGGTAACGACGACGATGGCTACGTGACCGTTTTGGCTGAGAAATGGCCTTGCGCCGCGAACCAAATGAGCAACCACCTCCTCACCTGCCTTGCCAGGGATGTTGGAGAGAATTAGGTCAAAATTGTGTTCGGTAACGTCATCGTACCCTAAGCTGCCGTAAATTGAAACATTATGTAAGCTGTTGAGTTCAGCGTTTTGCTGTGAGAAATCAACCGCCAGCGCGTCTCGATCCACCAGATAGACGGTGCGACTTCTATTGAGCTTGGCTAGCGTCAGCCCCAGCGGGCCGTAGCCGCAGCCCACGTCCAGTACGTGCTGCACATCGGCCATTGGTAGTTGTTTCAAGGTGCGTAGCAAAAAGCGGGTACCCGTATCTACCTCGTAGCTGCTAAACAGCTCCTGCGACACATGAAACTGGAGCTGTTGGTCATCCTGCTTGAAGGTGAGCGTTTTTTTGAAGTAAGCGTCTTGCATAAAAGATTTCGTTGGGACAGGTCTAAGACTTGTTCCACTTGTTAATTCGTGGTGAGTTGGATTATTCTTGGTACGATTAAACCGATCAACAAAACTAATGCAGTGCGGATTGATCCATAAAACCTAACGTTATCCCCCACTGAGAGACGTAGTAATCTGTTTCTCCCGGTTCTGCTCATATTTACGATCCTTTCAGGAGAGATAAAGGTAATGATCTCAAAGACGCCATCTATCAGGCCAATACCTCCCGCAAGCCAAAAAGTTAATGTAAATCGTGAAACAGGGTCAGTAAAAATCTGAGATAGCAACAGAAGCCCGGCGAAGGCGTAAAAAATAATCCAAATAAGGGTTACATTTCCTAAAAAACGATTGACCCATGCAACTTCAGGATACGCTTCAACAAACTCTTCAGGCGAATATTTGTCAACGTCTTTGTACTTAATGATTATCGGAAAGATAGCTAAAAGAAATCCTATGATGGCTCCGAATATAAATAAGAACATGGTTTCAACTCAATCGCTTGCTAAAAGCTGCCGCACTTGGGCCACATCGGCGGCAATTTGGGTTTTGAGGGCATCCAAACCGTCAAATTTCTTTTCGGGGCGGATGCGGTTAATGAATTCCAGGTGGAGGGTACGGCCGTAAATTTCCACATCAAAATCAAGCAGGTGGGCCTCGACGGTGACGGCGCTACCGTTCACGGTAGGGCGCACGCCCACGTTGGTAGCTGCCAGATGGCGCTCTTCGCCCAGCCGGGCGTAGGTGGCATACACACCCTGGGCGGGCAGCAGCTGTTCGTCCCAAAAATCGACGTTGGCGGTGGGGAAGCCAATGGTGCGCCCCATCTTCTTGCCCCCAATAACGGTGCCGCTGACGCAATACGGCCGTCCCAAACAGCCATTCACTTCTACCAAATCCCTCTCCAGCAAGCTGCGCCGAATGCGGCTGCTGCTGACGCGCTCGCCTTGCCACAGCACCATTGTATCCACCTGCTGCACGGTGTAACCGCGCGCTTCACCCAACTTACGCAAGAAGGGAATGTTCCCTTCGCGGTTGTAACCCAGGGCAAAGTTGCCGCCCCACATTTGGCGCATATCCAAATAACGGCACAGCTCGTCCACAAATGTAGCCGCGCGGGTTTGGCGCACCTGTTCGTTGAAGGGGTGGGTGATGATGAGATCAATGCCCAGCTTGGCCAACAAAGCGACGCGCTGGTCAAGCGTACCCAGGTAGTAAGGTTCAGTCATTTGCTGGATAACGCGCTTGGGATGGGGGAAAAAGGTGAGAACGGCCGTTCGCGCCCCTGCCTTCTTTGCCTCAGAAATCATCTCTTGTAGCACCGCTTGGTGGCCCAAATGCACACCATCAAATGAGCCAACGGCCACAAAGGTCGGTATGCGCTCGGTTACGTGAGAAAGTTGTTCAACACGGGTTGTAGTTTGAATCATAGGATGGAATTGTATCAAAATGATCAGGGGACGGCAGGAAACATTTTGCGGGCGCGCCACTGGTCGCCATCGGCGGCGACGATGCCCAAAAAGTGGCCATCTGGCCCGTAAGCCCGCACCAGTTCAGCCGATGGCTCACTGGTTATTTGAATTGGTTTGCCTTGCAAAATGTTGACAGCGGCCGTTTCTGGCAAATCGAGGCGCGGCAGGTGGCGTATGACCGTATCTGGCGGCAGCAAATGATCCGTGATGTTTTCAGGGGTGAGGGTGTTTAGGGGAACGGCCGTTTCAATACCAAAATCCCCAACCGCCAGCCGACGTAACGCACTCAAGTGGCCACCGCAGCCCAGCACTTCCCCCAAATCATGCCCCAGCGAACGAATGTAGGTGCCGGATGTGCAGGCAATCCGCAGTTCTAAATTTGGCGGTTCCCAGTTGAGCAGGGTGAGTTCATGAATGGTGACGGGGCGATACGGCCGTTCCACATCCGTTTTGCCTTGCCGCGCCAATTTGTACAGCGGCTGCCCATCCTTTTTGATGGCGGAGTAAAGTGGCGGCTGCTGCATAATGTCGCCGCGAAACGATTCCAGAGCTTCGTTGATTTGGGGGAGGGTGAGGTCGGTGAACGGCCGTTCCGCCACAATCTCTCCCTCAGCATCATACGTGTTTGTGCTTTGCCCTAGACGTACGGTGGTCTCATAAACCTTGTCATGCCCTACCAAATATTCAATCAGGCGCGTGGCGCGACCCAGACATAGCAACAGCACGCCGGTGGCAAGCGGGTCTAACGTGCCCGCATGACCCACGCGGCGCAGCCCCGCTATCCGTCGCACACGCCCCACCACATCATGCGAGGTGATGCCCAATGGTTTATCCACGCACAAAATGCCGCTCAAGTTACTCATGGTTGGTTTCCTGCAAAATACCCCTCTGAAAATTATGAATTATGAAGGATGAATTATGTGACCCGTTGCAAGTATTTCCCGGTAGACGGCAACGGTCTCATCGGCGATTTGGCGCTGGGTATAATGGTTGAGTACGCGCGTACGGCCGTTCTGGCCCAATTCATCCCGTAGCTGTGGCGACTGCATAAGCCTAAGTAGCTGTTGGTGCAGTGCGGTCTCATCGTCCTCTGGGAAAATCAGCCCTGCCTCACCAATCACATTGGGGATTTCACCGCTGTTTGAGCCAACCACTGCCACTTCACAAGCCATCGCTTCTACCAGCACCCGGCCAAACTGCTCTTTCCAGTTGGGCAGCGTGCGCGAAGCTAGCACTAGCACGTCTAGCTGTTGCAAAAAGCCAGGCATTTGCGCCGAGGTCACGACCCCGTCAAACTGTACCCTGTCGGCAATGCCCAGTTGGTAAGCCAGGTTTTGTAAGGACGGCCGATCTGGGCCATCCCCTGCAATGTGCAGCCGCCACACGCCAGGCAGCTTGGCCACCGCCCGCAGCACCAAATCAACTCCTTTTTCTGGTACCAACCGCCGGTTGGCACAGCCAATCACCAAGCCGCGCCCTGGGTCTCGCTGGCTAAGTGGCTGGAACAGCGTTGCGTCTACGCCAAACTGCGGTGTCACTCGCAGCGGCCCACAATACCCTTTTTGCCGCCACACCTCTGCCGATGCCCGGTTGCCCACCAGCCCGTAATCAACTTTGGCCAGCACCTGCTTTTCCAGCAGATTAAACGGAAAGGGATATTGCCGGACAATATTTTGCCACGAAAAAAAGAGCGTTTTGGCACCTACGCGCCGCGCCTGCCGCAGTGCCAGCCAAGTAGCCAAATTGTAGGGTTCCTCGTCAATGTGTACCAAATCGGGCTGAATTTGATGCAGACGCCGCTTGAGTGTCGGGAAGTAGTACATGTGAAACTGCCCGTTGAAGCGTATCTGATCAACCAGCAGGCGATACCCTTCGGTGTGGATACGTTCCAGCGTTACCGGACCAGCCGGATCAAGCCAAACGGGCGGCACAATGACGGTGAGGTTCACGTCGCCGTGCCGAGCGATTGCTTCTAGCTTGGTCTGGTAGGAACCCACCAAGCACGCTTTTGAGAGGAGCAGAATTTTCATCAAAACATTATGTATTGCGTGGGGCGTATTCCTGGACAAATTTTACGAAATACGCGCTACGCAATATGGGTCATTCATTGTCGAATTAAAGTTTTAGACTTCATGAATCATTTATCAATTTGGTCAAAATCAGTCTGGAACGCTCCCAGTGGTCTGGTTGACGCAAGGGGCTATTTTGCTATACTTGCCTCGCTTTGACAAACAGGCAGCCTATGCAAACGACCCATAAAAATCATCGAAGCCCGTCCAGATTTGGATGGGCTTTATTACTCTTGGCGGTGGGTACGGCCGTTTTCCTGCGCCTCTACAATTTGGGGATCTGGCCACCCGGCCTGTACCGTGATGAAGCCTTCAATGGCCTGGATGCCCTGCGCGCGCTGGACGGCGAGTTTGCCCTCTTTTTCACCGCCAATAACGGCCGTGAACCGCTTTACATCACCCTCACGGCCTTGAGCGTGGCCTTGTTTGGCCGCACCGTGCTGGCCGTGCGGCTGGTTGCCGCCGTTGTGGGCAGTTTGACCACCTTGTTAGTCTACAAGCTGGGGCGATGCTGGTTTGGCTGGCGCGTGGGGTTGCTGGCGGCCTGGCTGTGGGCGATTACGCTGTGGCCCGTCCATTTGAGCCGCATTGGACTACGCACCATTTTGCTGCCAGCCGCACTGGCGCTTACCTTTTGGCTGGGCACCGAGGCGTATCGTCGCCGAAAAGTGGGCTGGTGGCTGGCGGCGGGCATTGCTTATGGCCTCGGCTTCTATACCTATTTGGCAATTCGCTTTACGCCGTTGCTGTTGCTGACGCTGGTGGCATTTTTGCTATGCCAGGGACGGCGCGATTGGCTGCGGCGTGGGGTCGGTTGGTTTTTGTTGGGAACGGCCGTTACCCTCCTCCCGCTCGCTCTCTTCTACCTGCAAAACCCGGATTTGCTGCTGGGGCGCACGGGGCAGGTTTCCATTCTCAATCCAACCATCAATGGCGGCAATTTGTGGGGTACGCTTTGGCAACAAATTGGGCGTTCGCTGGGCCTGTTTTTCTGGCAGGGGGACACGATTGTGCGCCACAATCCGGCGGGACGGCCGTTCTTCGACTGGCTGATGGCGGTTCCGTTTTTACTAGGCTTGGGTTGGTGTTTTCAAAATTGGCGTAGGCCAGCGGCAACGGCCGTTTTGCTGTGGAGCGGCATCATGTTGGGCGTGACGGTTTTGGCCGAGGATGCCCCCCACTTTTTGCGGGCCGTCGGCATTTTGCCCGGAGCGATCTTCTTGCCTGCGCTGGGGCTGGCTTGGCTGTGGCGGTGGGAGCGTTTGCCACAAGCAGTGAGTGGCACGATGGTAGCGATGCTCATGGCAGGCAGTCTGTTTCTCACTATCACGGATTATGTTAATTATAGTCAGCAGCCTGAGACAGCCTTATTCTTTGAGGCGGCGGCGGTTGAGTTGGCGGAAAGTTTGAATGCGGAAGATAGTGGAACGGCCGTTTATCTGGATCGCTGGTTTTGGGATGAAGCAAGCCAAAAAGGATGGCCGAGCATTCCCTTTTTGGCCGATTTGGACAGTGTGACGCTTTATCGGCCAGAAGATGGCCTGTCTCTGGCTGCATCCGGCCACCCTGTGAGCCTGTACGCTTGGCCTTTTGGCGATTTGGAATTTGTGCCAGAACTGTTGGCAGATGCGGAAATGGTGGTGGTGGGAAACGGCCGTCTTGCCCGTGGCGACTTAGAACCAGAACCGTATCCGCTTTACGTACGCTACGCCAGCAATACGCGCCCGAACGCCACCCAAACCGTACAATTTGGCAATGAATTTCAGTTGCATAGCTGGACCATTGCCCCGCTGGACGAACAAACAGTGCAAGTTGATCTTATCTGGCAAAAAATTGGCGGCGGGCAGTCCAGCCAAATTGCGTTTTTGCACCTGTTGGGGGCAGACGGGCTCATTACCCAGGCAGATGCACCGCCCGGCGGGGCATTCTGGTTCCCGCACTGGTGGCGGGATAACCAACTGGTGCATGAACGGCGGTTGCTTACGCTCAGCGAACCTTACGATCCCGCATTGCACATCATTCAAGTTGGCCTGTATGATCCGGTAACGCTGGATCGGCTGCCGGTACTTGATGATAATGGTAATTTGCAAAAGGATAGTTGGCAGTTGGCACCTTAGAAAAATACGATCTCTCAAAGAAATCGTATTTTTGCACATGTGAATACAAAGAAGTTCAACTTCTCTGAGAAGTTGAACTTCTAGCTGGGCTGCACACAAAACGTTAGGGTTTCGTCTGGAGAACGTGGTTGAGGATGGGCAAGATGCAGGTAAAACTGCGGTGGTTAAGGGTGGTGCTGGGCAGCAGTTTGCTGCTGTGGCTGGTTTTTGCCCCTCAATTGCAAGGGCAAGATTTACCCACCGCCACGCCGGATGCTGAGGGCATTATCTATGCCGAGGTGTTGCCGAACGATTCGCTTTGGGCCATTGCCGCCCGCGCTGGTATCTCTTTAACAGAGCTGCTCGACCTGAACAATTTAACAGAAGATGCGCTGATTCAGCCGGGCGACCGCCTGATTGTGGGTATTGTGACCGCCACAGCAACGCCGGAAGTTTCACCGACGCCAACTGCCACTAGAGAACCGCCCACGCCTACAATCACTGCTCCACCACCACCTGTGACGGCAATTTGCTTGGTGGCCTTTGCCGATGAGAATGGCAATGGTGAGCGGGAACCAACCGAGCCTTTGCAGGCGGGGGTTGCTTTTACGGTCTTCACATCTGCATCTGTGGTAGCCAATTACGTCACCGATGGCGTGTCGGAGCCATTTTGCCTCACGGATTTGGCGGCGGGCAATTACCAGGTGACGCGCTCGGTAGGCCGAGATGAAACTTTGACCAACAGCGGCAACCGGACGGTGATTTTGGCTACGGGCGACCAAGTGATGCTGGGATTTGGTGGTTTTGCGGGGCAGACGGCAACGCCTGCATTGAGCGATGGCGAAACGGCCGTTCCCCACATGCCTGAACCAACCAATCCCCCTACCCACCCAGCCGCCGTTATTGGGGATGTGCCGGAAAGCGCAACGCTGGCTGCTGATTCACCGGGGGAAGAGGGCGCAGCACGGCCGTTTCTCATTGGCGCGGGCATTCTAATCGGCATATTATTGATGGGTACGGTCGTTTTTATGAGTCAAAAACGTGGATAGGGAAGAAAATATGAGAAATAGTTGGAAGTTAATTTTAATTGTGTTGCTGTGGGTGGGTCTGGGCAGCCAGGCACAGCCCAGTGCTGCCCAAACAAATCTGTTGCAAAATCCGGGCTTTGAGCTGCCCTACAACGGGGATGGCTCCGCCAACGGCTGGGGGCGCTGGTTCCGCAACAGCAGTGCTGACCAGTTTGATGATTGCACCAACGGGTACCATAAAGAGCCCCACTGGAGCGCAGAAACGGTCAGTGCCTCATTGATCCATTCCGGGTCTGCCTCGCAGCATGTGGGCAACCAGTGGGATACCTGGGCAGCGGGCGTGCTGCAAACGGTGAGCGTAACGCCTGGCAGCACCTACCGCTTCACGCTTTGGGCCAGAGGGCGCGGTTCCAACGACAGCTTCCCCGCCCCGTCTGAAGGTGGCCTGCGGATGGATGTGCAGGTGGGGCTAGACCCCAACGGCAGCGGCCTGTGGAACGATGCCGATGTGCAGTGGAGCGGCTTCATTCAGCCGCACGATACCTGGCAATCGGCCTCTGTTGAGGTGACGGCGACGGGGGACAAGGTGACGGTGTTTGCCGCGGCGGATTATGGTTTGCAAGGCGTGAACCAGTGCCGGGCGCATCTGGACATTTGGTTTGATTCGGCAGAGCTGATCGAAGTTGGGCCACTGCCAACCAATACGCCCATGCCGCAGCCCACTTCGCCACCGCCACCCCCTGCGACGAATACGCCCATCCCCACGGCCACAACAGAGATTCCCCCAACGGCAACGGCCGTTCCCACCGAAGCTCCTACCAACACGCCAGAACAACCCGCCGGAGCCACCATTTGCATCAACGCCTTTGCCGATGACAATGGCAACGGTCAATTTGACGCCAACGAGGGCTACATGGGCAGCGTGGCCTTCCGCGTCGCCAGCACCACGCAAGTTGTGGGGCAGGCAGTCTCCACTGGCACCAATGAGGCAGTTTGCTTTGAAGGTTTAGAGGCAGGTGCCTACCAAATTGAGCAAGTGGTGCCTGGGCCGCTGGAGATGACAACGGCTGGCTCAACCAGCGTCACCGTGGCAGCCGGGCAGACGGCCGGCGTGCAGTTTGGCAGTCGCTTGCGTCAGGAAACGGCCGTTGAACCCACCGCCGTAGCAGATGCCGCAACGGCCGTTCCCACCACGGCAGCAGAATCGGGTGATGAAACGGCCGTTGACGCTCCCGAAGAAGGTGGGCTACCTACTTGGAGTGGTCTCGCTCTACTGATTGCGGCCGTTGTTTTGCTAGGAGGCATCTTGTTCACAGTTCTGCGCCGCACTGCCTAGTAATGGGAAATCAATGAATCAACGACCATTTGGTAAACAGATTCAAACACAGTTTGACCAAATTGATCGGCAAATTACCGTCTGGATGGCCCGGTATGGCATGTTGATCATGCGTATCGGCTTGGGCATTATCTTTTTCTGGTTTGGGGCACTTAAATTGGTGCCGGGTCTTAGCCCCGCCGAAGAGTTGGTGCGTAACACGACATATTTTGTGAATCCGGACTGGTTTATTCCCGTTCTGGCAGTATGGGAAATGGCGATTGGGCTGGGGCTGATGCTTGGCAAATTCATGCGGCTGACGTTGCTGCTGCTTTTTTTGCAGATGCCGGGCACGGCGCTACCGTTGCTGGTGCTGCCAGATTCGGTTTGGACGGAATTTCCTTATGGCTTGACATTAGAGGGTCAATATATTGTCAAAAATCTGGTGTTGATTGGTGCAGGCTTGGTACTGCGTGGCACCGTGCGCGGCGGTCGTGTGGTGCCAGAGCCGGAGAAGTAACGCTTTGTGAATGATTCTCCTCGTGTGCGTTGGGTTTGGCTGGCCGTGCTGCTGGTGGCTGTGTTGGCGGCCTGGCCAGAGCTATCCCAGCCGGGGCTGCTAAACACACGCGGCGGGGGGGACAGCCCCTTTTTATTACAGCGATTGCACCAGTTGGAAACGGCCGTTCTCGACGGTCACTTCCCCACACGTTGGATGCCAGACGCCAATTACGGTTACGGCTATCCGTTCTACAACTTTTACGCCCCGCTTTCAATTTATAGTGCGTTTCTGTTTCGCCTGCTCGGCTTTAGCTTCGTCCGGGCGATTCATTTGTCGCATCTGCTGGGATATGTGGTGGCTGCCTTTGGCACATTTGCCCTGGCGCGGCGTTGGTTTGGCCGTGAAGGGTCCGGCAGCGATTGGGCGGGGTTGCTGGCGGCGGTTGCGTACACCGTTGTCCCCTTCCATTTGGTAAACGTCTATGTGCGTGGCGATTCGCTGGCGGAGTTTTGGGCGATGGCTTTCTATCCGCTGGTCATTTTGGCGGCGGATGGGCTGGTTGTCGGTGGCAGGCGGCAGGTGGCGCTGTTTGCACTTGCCTACGCGGCCCTCATCCTCAGCCACAACATCTCCGCCATGATCTTTTCGCCATTTTTGTTGCTGTACATTTTGCTTAAATTTTTGCTGCTGAGAGCGCGGAGCAAAAGCGCAGAAGCAGTCAGTGTAGCTGGCGTCAGCGCAAGTATGCACAATCGTGCCATCAGCGGCGCGGTCAGGAGACCGGCCGCAGCGCAGGTAATCTCCAGTCTCCAGTTTTCAATCTCTGGTCTTTTTTTAGCCTTTGCCCTGGCTGCCTGGTTTTTCATTCCCGCACTGGCAGAGCAGTCGTTGGCACAGCTAGATACGGTGACGAGCGGTTATTTTCATTACAGCAATCATTTTCTTGGCACGGCCGATTTTCCCCTGAGCCAAACCTCCTTTTTTGTGGATTATGGGGTGGTGAACCGGGAGGCGTTTCGGATGGGGCTGGTGCAAACGGCCGTAACCATTGCAGGTCTTTTGGGGCTACTCTGGTTGTGGCGTAAACAAATGGATTCCCGCGTTCGCGGGAATAACAAGAATGTCCTCATTATTTTTGTTTTGCTGACGGTGGCAGTGAGCAGCTTTATGCTCACCCCGCTCTCTGAACTGCTGTGGGCGCAGTTGCCGCTGCTTTCGTTTACCCAATTTCCCTGGCGCTTTTTGTCCGTGCAGGCGTTTGGCGGGGCATTGGCAGTGGGGGTGCTGGCGGTTGTGCTGCCGTGGCCCCGCTGGTGGGTGCCGCCGCTCATCATTTTGCTGCTGGTTAGCAGCCTGGGGCAGCTTCGCCCCGACAGTTTGCCGCTGACGGATGCGGACATCACTGCCGAATCGTTGGCGCAGTACGAATGGTTCACGGGTAATATTGGCACCACCATCAGCTTTGAATATTTGCCACCAACGGTGCAGCCACGGCCGTACACCAGCAACTGGCTCCATACGGGCAACCGCTGGCAGCTCACGCCGCTGATGGGCGAATTAGTTTCGGCAGAACTGGCTGAACAGCGCACAAATTATCAACAGTGGCAAGTAGAGGCCGCAACTGCCACCACACTCATCTTCCCCACGCTGCATTGGCCGGGCTGGGTCGCGCAGGTGAACGGTGAAACAGTAACGATACGGCCATCTGCTGGCGGCGGCCTCATCGAGCTAGACGTTCCGGCTGGGCTACACGAGATTGAGCTAACTTTGGGGCGAACGGCCGTGCGCCTGTGGGCAGAATTACTTTCCTTGCTAGCACTCTTCGGCACGATTTGGCTGCTCAAGCCGCAAAAAAGCTGGCTAAATCGGCAAACTGGCCTTGTGCTGGGCGGGGTGCTGTTGCTGGCTGTTGGCCTGCGCCTTTGGCCAGAGCCTGCGCCACGGGACGGGCCGCGCACCTGGGATTTTGTGCAGATGGGCTATTTGCATTCAGCCGACGAGATTGCATTCCGCTCTGGAGCCGTGCTGCACGGGTATGAGATTTCAGAGGGAAACGTCTCCGCTGGAGAGTCTATTCAGGTTGAGCTATTTTGGGAAATCCCGCCCGCTTCACCGATGACGATTGCACTGGTTTCTCCCGCCGCCAATTGGCCTGATTGGATAGACGTGCCTGTGCTGGCAGCGCAAACGGTTCCTGCTGGACAGCAAGTCAGCACGGTTACTTTAGTGCTTCCCAAAAACGCCCCAACAGGCTTGTTTGTGCCGCGCCTCACGGTGCTGGACGATGCGCCGCTGACGCTCACGGGAAGCAGTCGTGACCAGCTTTTCCTGGAACCAATTCGCGTGCTGCCCGGCGCGAACGATTTGGCCCCAGAAAAACGGCTGACGGTACGCGGGCTGGATGTGCAGCCAATGGGCGACGGGCAACTGGCGGTGCAGCTTGCCTGGTTTACGCTAGAGCCGCTCAGCCAAAATTACAATGTAGCGCTCCGCCTAACCAACGCGCAGGGCAAGTTTGTCCGCGTAGTAGATACCCAACCGGGCTACGGCTTTTTGCCCAGCAGCGGCTGGCCTGCCGGGGAGTGGGTGAACGATTGGCTCACCATCTCATTGCCGCCGCCGGATGAATTGCATGAACGGCCGTTTGCCTTAGTTGCTCAACTGTATGAAGTGGCAGAACCAAACCGGGTGGTGCTAACGCGGCGGCTAGGTGAACTGGTGGAAGTCGGCACGGAGATTGTGTTTGAGCCAACGGAACCTCTGTTTGCACTGCTGGAAGAGATGGCGGGAGTAACGGCCGTTTTTGGTGAAGAAATTCAGCTACGAGGCTACCGATTTAGCCAAACCGATGAAGAAATTACCCTGACACTAGTCTGGCAAGCTCTGGAGAATGGGCAAACAGATTATACACGCTTCATTCATCTTATTCCGGCAAATGAGGGCGGTGCGCCGCTAGTGCAAGATGATAGCCCGCCGCGCTACGGCAGCTACCCTACCAGCCAATGGACGGCTGGCGAGGTGATTGAAGAGCAGGTATCTCTGTCATTGGCGGGGGTGCCAGCGGGTGCGTACCAGTTGGCTGTGGGTTTTTACAGCCAGCCAAAGCCGGGACAGTTTAATCAGCTACCGGTGCTGGATGAGGCGGGGGAATTGGCGGCAGACGGCCGTTTCATCCTGCCAATAACGGTAATTAGGTAATTACCCAATTACCAATTATTGCTTGCTTCAACAGTGCTTTTCATCGGCCGCAATCTCTGTTATGCGGTGTTAAACTGGTTTATTCGTGAATATTGAATTCGACTTTGCTGTGAATTATCATTTCGCTCAGAATTTCCTCTAATGTATTTTCGCTAATCGCTTTATCCAAAAAAGATGACAAGATAGGAATGTTAATAATTTCTTCAATGCTTGCCATATATTTTTCAATTACCCTTCTCACAGGAAATTGAGCTTCAGCCTGGATACGTAACGCTTGTTGGATTTCTTCAATAGGAAGTTCGCTTTTTATTACAAAGGTCACTGGAAACTTCTGAATCTTATCAATATCCAAAAAATGCTTCTTTACATCAAGAGTTTCTGTAACTTGAAAGAATCTACCCAGCGGGCGCATTACAAAGTCAATGCCGCCATCATTAGCATTTGTTCTTCCAGTTTTGTATAAAACCAATGTCTCTTCTTCAATATCATTAGGTGACCAGCCCCAATAAATGGAGAAGTCACTATAGTGATTCTTTAGGATGGCAAAGCTAACAATTTCAAAAATCCGTGCGTCTACATTTGGCCGCAAAAGTGAGAGCAAAAACTCAGCCACCTCTGATGGGTTTTCTTGTGAGACAGTTTGCATTCGTTCACAATCTTCAATGAAAGCATTGAATGCACCTTGCTTTGCTTCAACATAAGCGTCAATTATTTCGATTACTGGCTGACCGATATTAACTAGACCATTAGGAGTATCAATCAACAAAAGGTTCTCGTTGAACCAGTACTCACTGGTTTGAGTATCACGGATAATTGGAACATACTCCGAAATCGGGAAATACTTCTCAAACTCTTGATTGAGACGATGGTTTAGAGCATGATTTTGTAGTTTGCTACCAAAAGGTAGTTCTCGCTGGCGCTGAAATAAATCTGTGAACTTAGCCCCTTCTGCTTCTCTATAGTCGCCACTTTCATCAAAATTCCGATTTAGATAATCTTCTACGAGAACATAAATTGCGTAAAGATTCCCAAATGATCCTCTTGCCTTTGATCCCCTACTGGCAGATACTGTTTTTGTATTTATGTATTGAAGTAAATCACTTCTTTCAAGTATTAAATCACTACTTTCTGAAAAGTGTTCAGTTAGAATGTACTGAATGACTAATGTAAATTCGTGTTCTCTCATTCGTTACTTTCCAGAAGCGTTAATTCATTTGGTGATACTTGAGGCTTTCCATTTTTACGCTCATAGATTTTTTCAACAGGGTGCAGTTTTTCACCGTTGTAGAGGGACATAACACTCAAGCGGCGTAAGCCAATTTTGATATACTCTTCTTCAAGTTCAATCCCTATTGATTTTCGGTTTAGTTTCTTTGCTACCGCGCAAGTCGTAAATGTTCCTGAAAATGGATCAAGAACTAAATCACCTTCATTACTGCTGGCTGCAATAATACGTTCTAGAAGTGTTTCGGGCTTTTGAGTAGGATGCTTTTCATATTCAGGCATCCGATACCGTACTCTAGGAAAATACCATACATTCCCGGGAACTTTTTCACTGTTATAAACTGTTGGAACTTTTTTTCGATAGTCTATAAGTTTACGTTTTGCTCCAGTTTTTGCTTCAACCAAAATATCATCAGCGTTGAACACATAATCATTTGGGTCTTTTACACAATGCAGGATTGGCTCATACTTAGACCCAAAGTACTTTCGTGCTTGAACCCCAGAACTGTCATAGTGCCAAACAATGCGAGATAATATGGTTAACTTTTCGCGCAGGAAAATATCAAGAAAAGGCATATTTTGAGTGCTGGTCATGACATAAAGGCTACCATTTGGCTTTAGTAATAATAGCGATAGGTTTAACCACTCTTTGCACCACTCAATATATGCTTCGTCAGATGGCCATTTGTCAACAAAGTTAACGTATTTTTTCCCGATGTTGTATGGGGGGTCAGCAAAAATGAGGTCTACACTCGATTTTGGTAGCGATTTTAAGACATCTAGAGCATTACCATGAAAAATAGAGTGATCATCCGATTGGTAAACTTTGAAATTTTCCATACTTTTTATTGTATTAGCAAATCTGTTCTGAGTAAAATTGTTTTCAAATGTGTCCGCTACTCAGGTGCTTAAGCTGTGTACTCGTTTCCTTTGGCACGTCAGCTTTCTGCCGTCTTGGAATTACTTGCCCAAAAATTTGACGGCTTTTTCGATGCTTTTCTTGGGGGAAATTTTTACCTGCATGTCGGCGAAACGGCCGTCTTCGTCAATGACAAAATGGCTGCGGATGATGCCCATGTAGGAACGGCCGTACATCTTCTTCTCGCCCCACACGCCATACAGCTCGGCTACTTCATGCTCTGGATCAGATAGTAAATTGTAAGGGAATGCTTGCTTGGCACGCCATTTTGCCAGCTTCTCTGGGCTGTCTGGGCTGATGCCCAGCACCGCTGCGCCTGCCGCATCAATAAGAGGCCAGTTGTCGCGGAAGCCACATGCCTGCGTGGTGCAGCCGGGAGTATCTGCTTTGGGATAGAAGAAGAGTACCACCTTTTTGCCGCGCATGTCAGACAGTTTTACGGGGGTGCCTTCGTCGGAAATCAGTTCAAAATCGGGGGCTTGGTTGCCGAGGGTCATTTGTTTCTCCTGTGAGTAGTTGTTGGTGGCTGGCGGCTAGTAAAAACGCTAGCTGCCAGTTAATGTTGTTTGCTTGGCTGCATTTTACCGGGGTTGAGAGTCTGTTCCCAGGTTAGTTAAAGGTTTGTTTAGATTTGGTGGAACCTTTTGTGGCGGGTGAACGTTTTGTAGGTGCAGCGTTGGGTGGCCGTTTTCTAAACAGCAAGCAACAGATCCCTAAAAACAAGTACGCTGTAGACGAAATAAAAACCCAATTTACAACTCAATGGGAGGTTCACAATGCCAACACTTTATATGATTTTCTGGTCTATCATTATTGTGGCTGCTTTTTCAGTGTGGCGGCTGCGGAATTGGAACCAGCGGCTGGTGGTCACGGTGGTGACGCTGCTGGTGCTGCTCCTGAGCCAATCTTTGTTTGTGTCGCTAGCGGCCAGTGCTGGCCTAAACCCCAGCGACGCTTTGTTGGCTCCTGAACGCTTTTTGCAACGCGGCCCATTTGGTTGGCTAGCTCTGTTGGTGATGCCCTGTGGTTGGCTAGGGCCGTTTGTGGGCTTTAACTTGATTCAGCGGCTGTCAATCAGTGAAGAGTAATCGGTATTTGGTGAACGGTTTACGGATTACCGCCTACTGACTACCGAGCAGGCGGTTGGCGAAGCGAATGAGCCATTTGAATAGCCTCTGGGGGAAGGAGAGGCGGGGACGGGCTTGCAAACTATCTTCCATTCGCATGACGGCGGCCACCCATTGGCCACGACGAAGCTCCATCAGGCTCAGGGCGCGTAGCACTTGGGCCTGTTTTTCTTTTTCATTGCTTTGGGCAAATTGGGCGGCGGCGTCGCTGTAGTGGCGTGCGGCTTCGGTGTATTTTTTTTGCCCGGCGTACAGGTCGCCGAGATTGCCCAGCGTTTGGGCGTGGCGGCTGGCATCCCCAATTTGTTGAAACAGGTTGGCGGCTTGGGTGAGGGTGGTTGCGGCCGTTTCTCCATCCCCCAGCACGCGCAAAATCACTCCCATGTTGTTGAGCATCTCTGCCTGGTTGCCAAAATCTTCTTGTGCGGCAAAGGTTGCAGCAGCTTGTTCAAATACGGCCAACGCTTCGCGCCGTTTGCCTTGCTGAAATAGCCGCATCCCTTCATCTTTTAATGCTTGGGGAGAGGGGGAAGGAGTCATTGCGGAGAGAATTACGCAATTACTGAATGTAATTCGGTAATTAGTAGGTGATTTCCAGCAAGCTTTCGGCCACCTGTCGTAGTTGGGCGACATCCATCTCGCTGAGTTTTTTGGCGGTGTCCAGATAGCTAACGTTGACTGGGTTGATGAGGAAGGCCTGCATGTCTGGAGCCATGCGTTGGAATTGGCGCTCCAGCTTTTGCTTGGCTTCGTGGCGACCCAGCGGGCCGTGTACATCATCTAAAAAGTAGTTCACAGAGACGTCTAGCTGGCGGCAAATTTGCTCCAGGTGCAGGTAAGGAATTGGCTCCTCGCCCATTTCATACGATTTGAGCAGCGCTTCGTCCATATCGAGCGTTTCAGCCAAATCGGCCAGTGATTGGCGGCTGCGTAGCCGCTGCTGGCTGAGCAAAACGCCGATAACACGGTGGCGCAGGGCGATTAGATTAGCAAAATCCAACTCGTCTTCAGATTTGAGCGGTTCGCTACCCCAAAAGTAGCCCATCGGAATGTTGAGGAAGAGCGCCAGCGCTTCTAGCTGCGGTAAGGAGACCGAGTATGCGCCTGACTCGATTTTGCTGTATTCGGCTGGTTTGACACCTAAAACGGCCGCACACTCTTTCTTGGTGCGTCCAAAATGCTCTCTGGCCTTTTCTATGAGGCCGCCCAACATTTTTGCGCGTTCTGGATTCAATTCACTCATTAGGTTTCTCTTGCAAGATGTCTCTGTTCTTGGCTGGGTTGAACTGGAGAGGATATTAACATAATTCAGTTTGAGGCACAACTTTGCAACTTTTTGGGAAACGGCCGTTACCTGCCTTTAAAGAGCCGTACAAAAACTGTATTGAGTTGGAGGTGTGTTATGAGCCTGTATCGTATGACTGTTATTTTTGTGGGTGTGTTGCTGCTGTCGGCGTGTGAACGGCCGTCTTCAATTGGCCTTCAGACGGAGGTGTTAGAGATTGATGGAGTTGAGCGCACGTATCATATCTATTTCCCTTCTGATTTTAATGAGACGGAGGCAGCTCCGCTGGTGCTGGCACTGCATGGCGGTGGGGGGGCAGGCGCAACATTCAATCAGGGAACAGCCAACACGTTTATTCCGGCAGCAGAAAGTCGGGGAATGGTGGCGGTATTTCCTGAAGGGGTTGATAATCAATGGTGTGACGGCCGTACCGAACATTTGGCAGAAGATCGAAATTGCACTGAAATTGACGATCTCGCCTTTTTAGAAGCTGTTATTGACCAAATGATAGCCGAGCACGGTATTGATCCGGCGCGGGTGTATGCAACGGGCATCTCGAATGGTGGTTTCATGTCTGTGCGGCTGGCTTTGGAACTAACCAACAAGCTGGCGGCGGTTGCGCCTGTGACAGCACAGCTTTCTGTAGCGTTGGCCGAGCAGGAACCCAGCCAGCCTATCTCGATTATGCTCGTAAACGGCACAGCCGATCCGCTTGTGCCATTTGATGGTGGAGACGTGAAAATAGTTAAATTTGGCCGCAGCCGAGGCGAGATTTTATCTACTGAGGAGACGGTTGCGCGGTTTCGTGGATTCAATAATTGCGTAGGTTCGGCGGAAGTGGTTAATTTGTCTGATAGTGACCCGGATGATGGAACGGCCGTACAGATTGAAAGTTATACCAACTGCATTGATAATACCGAGGTGGTTTTGGTACAGGTTGAAGGTGGCGGGCATACCTGGCCAGGTGGCCAACAATATCTAAGCGAGGCGTTGGTGGGTGTTGTCAGCCGGGAAATCAACGCCAGCGAACTGATTTTGGACTTTTTCCTTGAACATAGCAAACCATAGAAAATTCATGGAGATTTTACTAGAGACGGCACGTTTGCGGCTGCGTCGCTTTACAGGTGAGGATGTAGATCATTTATTTGCGCTGGATAATGATCCAGAGGTGATGCGTTACTTGAACGGGGGTGTGCCGACGCTGCGCCAGGTGGTTGAGCAAAAGATTTTGCCTGGGTTTATGCAGATCGATCCGGTGCAGCCTGCATTTGGTTTTTGGGCGGCAGAGATGAGGGAATGTGGAGAATTTGTGGGATGGTTTAGTTTACGGCCGTTACCCCAAAACCCTCATCATGCTGCCCTGGGTTACCGACTGGTGCGCGCCGCTTGGGGGCAGGGCTTGGCTACCGAAGGCGTGCGTGCGCTCATCTGCAAGGGGTTTGCTGAGTTGGGGCTGGTGCGCGTGGTAGCGACGACATATGAACACAATGTCGCTTCCCGTCGCGTGATGGAGAAAGTGGGGATGACGCTGGTGCGCCGCTTCCGCCTGACGCCAGAGGCATTGCAGGCAACCGACACATTTCACACCGAAGATTTGGAAGTTTGGGATGGGGATGATGTGGAGTACGCGCTGGATAAATTAGATTGGGAGAAACAACAATGACGGCTGACAATTTTACCATAACGTTTGAATCTTTTCGTGGTGAGCTGAAATCATTTATCTTACGCATGACGGCGAGTGTTCAAGACAGCGAAGATATTGTTCAGGAAACATACATTAAGGCACACGCAAAAATTGACAGCTTCCGGGGCGATTCCTCTTTGAAAACATGGGTGTTTGCCATTGCGGCCAATTTGGCTAGGGATTTGCTGCGGGCCAAAAAGCGATGGCCAGAGAATGTGACCGACATTTGTAAAGATGCCGCGCTGAGCAACCCGCAATTTTTTCAGGAAGCGATGGAGATCCGGCAAACCTCCCCGCAAGGCCACTTTGAAATCAAGGAGCATATTGCTTTTTGCTTCACCTGCGTATCTCAATCTTTGCCGCTGGAGCAGCAGATAACGCTGCTGCTTAAGGAGGTATATGGGTTTAAGATAAAAGAGATCGCCGAGATTATGGCGCAAACAGAGGCAATGGTGAAATATTATTTGCGGGTTGGGCGCAGCAAGATGATTGATGTTTTTGATCATCGCTGTTCGCTGATTAACAAGCAGGGGATTTGCCACCAATGCACGGAGCTGAATGGCATTTTTAATCCCAAGCAAGATGTGCAGGTGGAGCTGGTGAAGATTCAGATGGTGCGCGATGAGGAAAACGAGAGCAAGGAAGCATTATTTGATCTGCGGATGAAAATTTTGCAGGAGCTGGATCCGTTTGAATCTGGGGCGGCTGAATTGCAGCTACACCATCTGGAACATAATCGGCAGGTGATGGAGGCGTATTTGGCAGACGATTCGTAAAAATCCTATCTTTTTTAGCGGCTGGATCGTCTAAAAAAGAAAAAGGAGACTATTGATGACAAATTTATCTCAATCCCCCGATGGTAAAGCCATCACCACCAAGACGATGTTTAGTCGAGAAACGGCCGTTTCCACCAAAATTCAAGCAGATGCGGCCATCATCTGGTCTTTGCTAACCAATGCGGCCGATTTTGCCCGCTGGAACAGCACCATTATTTCATTAGATGGGAACATTGAAGTGGGTGAAACGCTTCAGCTTAAATCCACGCTGGATGAAAGCCGAACGTTTAAGTTGAAAGTGAAGGAGATGGTGCCTGAGCAGCGGCTGGTTTGGGGGGATAGTCAGGGGAGTCGGGTTTATGCACTACAACAAAGTGGGGACGGGGTTGTCTTTTCTATGACTGAAAAGATTGGCGGCCTGTTTTTCCCGCTGTTTGCCCGCTTTATTCCTCCGTTTGATGACTCATTTGAGCAGTTTGCTGCCGATTTGAAGCAGGAAGCAGAAGCGATCCAGAACTCAAAAAATTAGCACATCACGGCAATTATAAAGAAGTTCAACTTCTCCCAGAAGTTGAACTTCTTTAACGCAAGGAGAAAACAGAAAAGATGGAAAAGCGAACAAAAGATAACCCCTGGAAGCTGAAGACACCCCCTTTATCATCAGAGTATGAAATGTATGTGACCGAAAAAGACGGCCGTGAGATCATCGTCTGCATGGTCGGCAGAACAGTGCTTCATTACGACTATCGCTGCCTGGCAGATTGTCATGCGATGCTCAAAGAACATGGCGACTGGATGCTGCTTGGCAGCAAGGATGAAAAGCAGGAGGCAAAGCCGGGTACAGTGGAGTTTTGGGCGCGTTCGCCAGAAAATCCCATTGGGGGCTGGTATGGGCTCAAGAAAAATTTTCGGGGGCGCTTTGGCATGTACATCCCGCCGCTTATGGAGGAACTAGGCTTGGCAGAGGTGGAACACAAAAAACGCAATAACAAAATGCGAGCAATCTAACTGAACGCAAAAAAGAGGCTGGCAAATCACCAGCCTCTTTTTTTGACTCTGTGTGGAGGGGGAGAGTTTTGTTAGTTTGCGTTGATGGTGATGCGCTTTGGCTTCACAGCTTCCGCTTTGGGGACGTTCAGGCTCAGGATGCCGTTGGTGTAGATGGCTTCAATTGCGTCACTGTCTACAGCCATTGGGAAGCGAATGCTGCGGCTAAAACGGCCGTAACGACGCTCGCGCAGGTGGTATTTGGCCTCTTCTACCTCCTCATCTTGCTGAATTTCGCCTTTCAGCATCAACACGTCGTCTTCCAACGTAATTTCAATATCTTCTACGTTGATGCCGGGAATGGTGGCTTTTACAAAGTAGCTATCTTCGGTTTCGGCCACGTCCAGGGCAATGTTCCAGTTTGAAGTGGTGCGGGTATACGGCCGTTCAAACAAGCGATCAAATTCATTCATCAGGCTTACAGGATTCATCGGGTTCCAGCGTACTACTTTTTTCATCTTTCACACTCCTTATATTTCCAAGGTAACTTCTTTAAATTTTTATTCGGGAGGTGGCAACGGCTCAAAAAGAGTTCAAGAAAAATCGCAAAATACAAAACAAGCCACTGTCACCTGCACCGTCGTGTTTCTGTTTCCGCAAATACAGTTGGCATTTTCCAGCAGAAACGTAAGAAAAATATATGCACGATGTTAGAAGTTCATCGGAGAAATATAGAAATTTTATTAACACTATTTGGGTGGTGCGACGTGACAGTCACTTTTGGAAGTGAGTGTCACGTAGGGATTATTCCCAGGTTCCATTGACCAAATCCACAAATTCTGGCAGCGGGGTGTTGTTGCGTACCCGCAGGCGCGGCCAGGTAAAGCGGTTGGCATAGCTAAGCTCATCGCCGCTAAAGGTAGTGACTGCACCCCAAAAATCCAGCCGCTGCATCATGGAAAGCACGTTGTCATCATAACGACCAGCGGGGTAGGAGAAGTAGCGGGGCGTGTAGCCAATGTGGTAGGCAAGTGTTTCCTGCGGGCCCAATATTTCCCAAATTAGGTAATCATCATCGCGAGCGCGCAGGTCTGGGTGGGTGCGGGAGTGTGGCTCAAAGCGGTGGCCACTCGCCGCCATCTCTTCAATCATCGGCCAGGTCATGTAGCCTGCCCGATTACTGTCAATAAATTCGGTAGGAATGAAAAAGGTGCCAACAAAGCCAAACTGTTGCAGGATGGGGTAGGCATTTTCGTAATTGTCCAGATAGCCGTCGTCGAAGGTGAGAATGACGGGCTTGGGCGGCAATGGTTCATGGTTGGTGATGGCGCGGGAGAGCATGTAAAAGTCAATCGGTGTGTGGCCGTTGTCGGCCAGGTATTGCATTTGGGTGCGGAAGTTTTTGGGCGTTACGGATAGATCGGTGCGGTAAATGTCGGCATCTTCTGGCGGAACGCTAATGTAATGGTACATGAGAATTGGCACGGTGACGGTGATGGTGCTGCCTATGCCAGCCTGCGGTGTGGGCAGTGGGGGTGTTGTTGCCGTTGCTGTAGCTGTCCAGGCAGGATTGGGCGTGTGGCTGGGAGTGTAGGTGGGCGTCACCGTCGGGGTTTGCGTGGGTGTTGGGGTGGGCGATGCTGTTGCTGTCGCTGTGGGTGTTGTTGTGTCAGCAATTGTCGGCGTGGGGGCAACCGTGTTCAGGGCGTTGCTTTCGTTAGTGGGCGTGTTGGCGACGGCAACGGCCGTTTCCCCTTCCCCTCTCTCATTCAACACAACTCCTGCAAAAAAGAGCAGCAGCACAAACAGCAGCAAAGAGCCGAACAGGTTCCCGTCACGGCCGTTTGCCTGGTCTGTTGTGTCCTGATGTTTTGCCATGACGATTGAGCATAACGTTGTGAAAAACGGCCGTCAAGCACGATTTACCCACAGCTAAAGAACGGAAAATAGATGAGGGTTTGTAACCTTTGTGAGAAGAAGTTTTGTTAGGCAGGCCGTAAGCCATCTGTTATACTGCCGTTCCGCACACACCAAGATGCTTCAAGACGGTTAATTAGTGTAGGAAGAGGACACGTTGAGTTCACCCATCAATGAAAAAGCGCTCATTGAGCGCGCCAAAGTAGATAAAGATGCGTTTGGGCAGCTTTACGAGCTTTACGTAGATCGAATTTATAATTATGTCTACTATCGGACAGGCAATGTGGCGGATGCCGAAGATTTAACGGCCAAGATTTTTGTCCGAGCCATGAAGCATATTCCCCGTTACCAGGATAAGGGCGTGCCGTTTTCGGCCTGGCTGTATCGCATTGCTCATAATTTGGTGGCTAACTGGCACCGAGACAACAGCCGTCGCCAGATGGTGGCCCTGGATGATATTACCCATTGGCATGTGGGAGATGAAAGCCCGGAGTTTGCTACGCAGCTTCTGGAGGACAAGAATTTGCTGCTTGGCGCAATTCGCCGTTTACCTGCTGACCGTCAAGAGTTGCTGATTCTTAAGTTTGTTGAGCGGCTGTCTAATGCTGAAATTGGTGACATTATGGGGCGCAGTGAGGGAGCTATTAAGTCGCTTTACCATCGCACATTGCTTTCTTTGCGCGAGGATATGCGTGAACGTCATGGCAACGAATCTGCGCCTGCACCATCTCGCAGAAAATCGCTATTTAGGCGGCCGTTTTCTAGCCGCCAGTAAGCTATTAGGCGCAGTAGTGGCTGTTGCTTGACAGTTAGATTGTGCTAAAATCCACAAACGAGAAGAAGCGATTCAAAACGCATTATCTTGAAGAGCAGGTATGTGTAGCAAATCACAAGAAGATTATTCATTTTAGCTTTCGCAAAGCGATTTTTGAACAATTGCAAATAGTTCCAATGACACTTTTTGGCGACCGGAGCCTTCTCGCAGAAAACGTGATTGTGCGAGACCCCGGCAGGAGAAGAACCATTGAAAACATCTGAATCATGGAAAACCTGGCTGCCATTAATCGGTTTGCTCATTATTTTTGCGGTCGTAACGGCCGTATGGCCCGCGTTAGCCGATGCGTTTTCTTTGCCGTCCCTCTCTTTTGGCGGAGGCAGCAGCACTTCTGTCCCCGTTGAACCAGAACCCATCAGTTTGGAAGCCATCAAAACCAACCTAGCTGCGTCAGAAATAACATCTGGCATTGCAGACAGCCTGCCCGATGAGATTTCACCATTTGTTGGTTTGGCCGTTGTGGCCGGAGTTGCTATTGGTGGCATTGTGGTTGTCGGTGGCGGGTTGGCGTTTATTGCCCGCTTGCTTTCCAACCTTCGCAACAACACAATGGAAAGCGAAGCGTTTCAGGAACACCAAAACGCCCTGGACCAACGCACCAAAGAGCAGATCAAGGAGTTGCGAGACGGCCGTACCACCCACCCCACGCCTTCCCACAAAATGCCGCGCTGGTCTGTTATTAGCAACACGCTCATTGCGCTCATATTTGTTGGTTTTTCCACTATGGTAGTCGTGCGTAACTTCTTCCCAGAAGGGTATACAATTAATGATGATGGCCAGTTTGTGAGTGTGACAACGCGCGTGTTCCTTGTGTTGGCCCTCATTACCCTGGTAATCATTGGGTTGCGCTTACGACCGCAAAAAATTGACGGTATTGACGAGACAGATTCTAGTCGTATTCCCTGGGATTTTATCGCCGTGCTAATCACTGGCCTCATTATGCTGGGGCTGGGCATTGGCTTTATGGCTTTCCTAAACGCATCGTAACTATACACACATGCGATTTCTTGCAGTCAAGCAGACATAGGTTTTCAGATAGAAGGAAAAGAGAGAGTTATGGGAAAATTGAAACACCCAATTATTGTCGGTGTACTCACACTAATTAGTGCTACGGGGTTGTACTTTCTATTTAATTGGATGTTTACGCGCCCTGATCCGGCCAGTGCCCAGGCTGCGCCCATCGAAAACCTCTTTCAAGCACACTTCATCATGATGGCCTTCCTGTTTGCCCTCATCATGGTCATCATGCTCTACGCCGTTGTTGTTTTTCGTCGTCGCCCAGGTGACGATACAGACGGCCCCCACATTCACGGCCACACTGGCCTGGAAATTGCTTGGACCATCATTCCCACCATTGTTGTGGTTGGTTTTGGTGTGTATGGTTGGGTACTCTTCGACGAAGTAACGGCCGAACAGCCAGACGAGATGGTGGTCGAAGTTGTGGGTCGGCAATGGTCCTGGAGTTTTGAGTACCCAGAAGCTGACGTGCGCTCGGCTCGGCTGGTCGTGCCAGTTAATCAGCCCATTTTGCTGGAAATGTATTCAGAAGACGTGCTGCATTCGTTTTGGGTACCTGAGTTTCGTGTAAAGCAAGACCTCGTGCCAGGAATGATGATGCCGCTACGTATCACTCCAACAGAAATTGGCAACTATCGCTTGCAGTGTGCCGAAATCTGCGGCACCAGCCATTCAGACATGTTGGCAGATGTGCAAGTTGTTTCTCAGGCTGATTTTGAACAATTCTTGATTGATTCAGCCTTCCGCTACTCCGATCTCTCAGATGAGGCCCGTGGCGAGCAATTTTATTTTGATCTGGGTTGTAACGGCTGTCATTCGCTGGACGGCTCGGTAAACGCAGGGCCGACCTGGCAAGGCGTTTATCTGCGTGAAGAACTATTGGATGACGGAACAACCGTGATTGCTGATGATGAATACATACGAGACTCTATTTTAAATCCTGATGCTCAAATCGTTCAGGGATTCAATCCTGGTATCATGTCGGCACAAGATTTTGTCACGCGAATTGCTGACTTAGAAGCGGAAATTCTAAGAAATGAAGGTGTAGAAATTGATGTCATTGCTGACCTAATTGCCTTCATGCAGACGTTGGATCAATAAGTTCTAGAGGAAAAATCTATGACTACGTTACTAAAAATTGTTCGTTCAAGATTTGCCTTTGCGATAGTCGCAGCTCTGTTTGGCGGCGTGGTTGGCCTAGTGCTGGCCGCATTGGTGCAGGCAATATTCACTTTAGAACCAATCGCTGCCTTTGTGAAGTTTATGCTGGGATTTTTGTTGATTCCAGCCTCTGCGCTTGATACCGCTTACCCAATTGTTATCAATGTTATCGCTGTCTTGATCATCATTGGCCACGTTGTCGTTGGTTTTGGTAGCGGTTTAGGCATGTTCCAAAATACACGGCTAGGCCGCTTCCTCTACTACTCATCTGAAACCTCCGTCGTGTGGGGATTGATTGGTCAAGCTATCTCCTTTGTTGCGGGCAATGCCTTTATCAACCTGTTCCGCATATTGGGTGGTGCCCAATGGGACTGGATGAACGAAGGCGCTGTTGTCTTCGGAGCCATCATCAGCATTATTGGCTCACTGTTGGGTGCTGGCGTACTTACTGACTGGCTGTTGTGGATTGGCGGGCATAAAACCCCGCTACGCCACGGCACACCAGAAGGCAAGCCAGAATGGTTCCGTTACTTCGGCGTTGATGTTAACCACAAGGTAATTGGCATTCAGTATGGCGTTACCAGCCTCTTTGTGTTGTTTGTGGGTGGTATTTTTGCCATCATCTTCCGGCTTGAGCTTTCTCAACCGGGGATGCAATTTTTGAACTTTGACCAATACAATACTCTTTTTAGTGCCCACGGCATTGTCATGATCGTCAGCATCCTGTTGGGTGTTGGAGCCATGAGCAATTACCTTGTGCCGTTGATGATTGGTGCTTCCGATATGGCTTTTCCGCGCTTGAATGCCTTTAGCTTCTGGATTGGCGTTCCCTCAATCGTTCTTGTTCTAGCGGGTATGGCGGTTGGCGGTTGGGATACTGGTTGGGTAGCCTACGCGCCACTTTCGTTGCGGGCTCCTCTTGGCGTACAGCTTTTCTTGCTGGGCTTTTACATGAATGGCTTCTCTTCTATTGCTAGCGCTATCAACATCATCGTTTCTACGTTTACCATGCGGGCCAAAGGCATGTCGCTGTTCCGAATGCCAATTTTTGTGTGGGGCGCTTTGGCTGCAGCCATTATTCAGTTTACCGCTACGCAAACAGTCGGTGTTGCTTTAAGTATGACAATTGCCGAACGAACATTGGGTTTCACATTTTTCGACCCGGCAAATGGTGGTGATCCCCTCTTGTACCAGCATCTGTTTTGGTTTTATTCGCACCCGGTTGTATATGTATTTGTTTTGCCTGGTTTGGGCATTATTAGTGAATTGCTACCCGTCTTTTCACGGAAGCCGCTATTTGGCTACCGTTGGATTGCGCTTTCCAGTTTAGGCATTGCGTTGGTGGGCTTTTTGGTTTGGGCACACCATATGTTTGTGGCGGGCATGAGTGATACGCTGCGTATCGTTTTTATGATTTCCACCATGTTTGTCGCTATTCCAACAGGCGTTAAGTTTTTCAGTTGGGTAGCCACAATTTGGGAAGGGAAGCTCTCGTTTGAAACGCCTATGCTTTTTGTGCTTGGTGCCATATCTGTATTTTTGATTGGCGGCGTAACGGGGCCAATTTTGGGAACAATCCCCACTGATATGCACTTGCACGATAGTTATTGGGTAGTCGGTCATTTCCATGCTACCATGTTTGGTGGCTTTATCTTTCCTTTCTGTGCTGCACTTTATTATTGGTATCCAAAGATTACCGGGCATATGTACAAAGAATCTTTGGGTAGGCTCCATTTTTGGTTGATGGTGCCTGGTTTTTGGGTGATGAGTTTTGGCCAAATGAGCATTGGGATTTTGGGCATGAACCGTCGTTATGCCGATTATGAACCGGGTTTAGGCATTGGCAATACCCAAATTTTAATTACCTTAACGGCCTTGGTAATTGGCTGGTCGTTGCTGATTATGGTTTATAATTTTATTGCGAGTGCCCGTACGGAACCCGTGGCAGACACGAACCCGTGGCGTTCGCGTTCACCAGAATGGCAAACGCCAACGCCGATTCCAGAATTCAACTACGATGTTCCGTTTGAAGTTGTGGGCGAACCGTATGACTATGGGTTAGCCTCGGCGGATTATTTGAATATGACGCCAGCTCATACTGGAGACTAGTGTTCCGTACTAGTACAGTCCGGCGAAAATCCTTATCAGGTTATTATGTTGAGTGCGCCGGACTGTTTAAGTATTGCGCCTCATTCGAAACCTGATACGAGTCTTTGGAGCGCAATACTAGAGGGTCAAGTTTGGAAACTTGACCTCAAGTGGAGAAGATTATTGTGACTGACGCAAAGAAAGCTGCACAGCGCACAGGGTTTTATGTTTTTCTGGCGTTGCTGGTTTTAACTATTGTTGAATCCATTGTGGGTGGATTGGAAACACCGATTACGGTCTTGCTGCTGATTATTGCTTTGGTGAAGGCCGCTTTGATTGTTTACTTTTTTATGCACGTATATCGTTTATGGCGTGAGGAGAGTCATTGATGAGTTCAGCAACTGCAGAAACGCATCATGATGATGGTCATGCTCACAGCCACGAGTTGCCCTGGCCCCAACAGCTTCGGGCAAACCGGATGGGGCTCTGGCTGTTTTGCATCTCGGAAATTTTTCTGTTTTTAGCACTGCTGGCGGCTCGTTTTTACCTGTGGGGTGGCGAACGGCCGGAATTGAGCCAGGGGCTGGGTTTAATTACCACAACAGTGCTGTTGGTGAGCAGTTATTTTGTGTTCCGTGGTGAAACAGCGATGGAGCATGGTGACCGGAAGACGTTTTTGAGCAGCTTTATGGTTGCGGCCGTTTTGGGATTTATCTTCTTCATCGGCGTGGTTGTGATGGAGTGGAATATCTTTGGCCTGGAGCTGGAGCTCTTTGGCATTGAATGGTTTGGTCACCTGAAGCCCACCGATGGTGTGTTTGGCGGTGTCTTTTTTGCCATGACGGGTATGCACGCCCTGCATGTGTTGAGCGGCTTGGTGCTGATCTTGTTTGTGTGGAACCTGGGCCGCAAGGGACATTTTTCAGCAGAGAAGCATTGGGGCGTTGAGGCTTGCGCCATTTATTGGCATTACGTAGACGTGGTGTGGGTCTTTTTCTACCCAGCGCTGTATTTGATTGGTACGGCCGTTCACTAACAGTATTCAGTAAGCAGTGTTCAGTAAACAGTTTGCTGGGCACAAGTGAGAAAAAAATGGATCCCATTACGAAAGCAATTTTGCTCTCCTGGGATTGGAAGATTGAAGTGATTATCGTCCTGGCTTTGGCCGGGACGCTTTATTCTAGGGGGTGGTGGCTGCTGCGCCAGCGGGCTGGTGGGTCGATGCGTCGTTATCGGCGGACGGGGCGATCGCGCTGGCGGCTGGCAGTAACTTGGCGACTGGTGGCTTACTGGGGCGGGCTAATTTCTGCAGCATTGGCTTTGCTTTCACCAATTGATGCTTTGGGGCAGCAGCTCTTTTTTATGCACATGATTCAACATCTGCTGCTGATCATGGTTGCGCCACCGCTGCTGCTGATTGCCAACCCAATGCCATTTGTGCTGTGGGGGTTGCCAACTGGATTGCGCCGCAGGGTTGGGGGCTGGTTTAGCCAGGCGTTGCATCGGGAATCTGGTTTTCGGCGATGGTTGCGGACGTTAACCCAGCCGGGCATTGTGTGGATGGTGTGGGTGATTTCCCTCATTGGCTGGCATGATCCGGGCATGTACAATGCCGCCTTGCGCTATGAATGGGTGCATGATGTGGAGCATCTGACCTTTTTTATTGCCAGCGTGCTGCTGTGGTGGCATCTAACGGGTGCTGGGCCGCGTGTGCATAAGCAGTTTGGTTTGCTAGGGCGTATTGGTTTGGTGATTTCGGTGGTTCCGCCAAACATGATCACGGGCATTGTGCTTTCGTTTGCCGAGCAGGGTTACTATTCCTACTATGAAAATGTGCCGCGCCTGTGGGGTTTTGATGTGTTGATGGATCAGCAGTTGGGTGGCCTGATTATGTGGGTGCCGGGGAGCATGATGTATATTGTGGCGGCGTTGATTTTGATCGGCCGTTATTTGAGCCAGGAAGATCGCAAGCCGCCATTGCCAAAGTCGGAATGGGCTTCGCAAGAGGTGGCAGGTGCGCCTGGTTTGGAACGGTCTTAAGGCTGGTGGGGAAGCGTTGAGCCAAGCATGGATTTGATCAAAAAATTATTTAGCCGCCGCTGGGTGGGCGGCACGATATTGGTTTTTGTTGCCATTGGTTTGTTTGTGCGCTTGGGTATCTGGCAGCTAGACAGATTAGAACAGCGACGCGCCGAAAATGCGGTGTTGCAGGTGGTGCTGGATTCGCCGCCGCTGGATTTAGCAGAGCCGCTGCCAGATGCACCAGAAGCTTTGGAAAATCGGCTGGCAACGGTGACGGGACGGTATGATTTTGCCCATGAGTGGGTGCTTTTGCTGCAAACGTGGCAGGGGCGACCAGGCGTGCAGTTGGTGACGCCGTTGATGATTGAGGGTAGTGAAACGGCCGTTCTCGTCAACCGAGGGTGGGTACCGCAAGCAGATTATGATGAAGGTGCATTCGACCAATATCGGGTGGAAAGTGGCGTGGTTCAGATTGAGGGTTATTTGGCACTGAGTCAGCCAAGCCGGGGAGAGGGCAATGAGGCGGCCGGGAGCGAACTGTATCGTATAGAAATTCCAGCCATCCAGGCTGCGCTGCCGTATGAATTGTTGCCTGTTTTCCTGGTGGAATCACCCGGCGAAGACGTTGAACTTAATCCGCCGCTGCGGGCAGCACGCGAGGTGGATTTATCGGAAGGGCCGCATTTGGGCTATGCCGTGCAGTGGTTTATTTTTAGCCTACTCACAGGTGGACTTTACCTGGTTTTTGTGCGGCGTTCAGAGCGGGAACGGCCGTCCTCCCCAAAAAACGAATCATGATTACAAAATTTATGAGGATTGCGGTGAGAAAATGGCAATGGCGTTTGTTGATAACGCTGCTGCTTTGCCTGTTGCCACTTAGCCAGTTGCTGGCTCACGGGGGCGGTGAGCTTAAAGCGGGCAATGTACCAGTTGGTTTCTACCTGGTTTCTGTTTGGGTTAATCCGCCGACGGTGCAGGCTGGGCAGGTGATTCACGTAACCGTGGGCATTGCTGATGAAAGCACAGGAGAACCCGTGTTGGATAGTTCGGTGGATGTGCTGATTGTGGATGAAGCGGGAGAGGTGGTGGTATGGGCTGTTGCCACGACTGAGCAATCTGTCAATCGGCTATTTTACGAAGCAGATTTGGTGCCTGTTATAACCGGCATTTACGAAATGCACGTCGTTGTGACGGGGAGCGGAGGCGCAGGAGATATTAACTTTCCGCTAGAGGTTGTGCCTCGTGCGATTTTGCCCTGGGTGGCAGGTATTGTTGCTGGTGCAGTCGTAATTGGTTTGATTGTGCGTAGCTGGCGGCAGGGGGCTTCAAGAGAGAGGGGGCGTGGGGGAACGGCCGTACCACGAAGACATCCTGTAGATTAAGCGTCAATGAAGCGTTGGTTGTTTAGGTGACATTTCGGTGACAACCATTTATAATCCCCGATGAGAAGAAGCAATAAAAAATCGCCAGGGATGTTAAGATGCAAATACGACCACGATTACAAGAAGGATGGTCCACCCTCCTGTTACTTTGGGCCATGATCCTCGTTTCTGCCATGGCCATTGCCCGTGCGGATCTCATTTTTGGTCTGCACGTCATTCCAATGGTTGGCTCCATTGCTTTGTTGGCAGGCCTCCTGCTGGCTAAGAGCCAATTTTCCCCGAATCGCGCCCATTTGTTTTCATTTGTATATGGTTTGTTTGTCGTCTTTGTCATGGTTGGCACCGTAGACACCTTTGCCACTATGCCGTGGCGAGACCGCATCCTTGATCCAGAAAATGGCATCGTGATGCGCCAAATAATTTGGCTGCAAAAGCTAATTGATGGCGGCACCAGCCGCGATGGGCTGATTTTTGTGTTCCAGACCTCTATTATTTACTGGTTGCTGGGGTATACGGCCGCTTGGTACACCTTCCGTAAGCCCCGTGTTTGGTGGGCTGTGGTGCCAACCGGATTGGTACTGCTGAGTGTGGTTTATTACTACGCTGGGCCACGGCCATTGCAAATGTATCTGGCAGTATATATGTTGCTAGCACTCTTGTTTGTGGCTCGTACCTACTTGGTAGAGCAGGAAAAAGGATGGTTGTCTGGAGCCGTGCGGTATGAAAAGCGCATCTGGTTTAACTTTGTTCGCGCTGGTTTCATTGCCTCGCTATTGGCGCTCATTTTTGCCTGGGGGTTGCCACCGCTTTCTGCCAGTGCAACGGTAGGGGATGCGCTCAACGGAGCCAGAGGGCCGTGGCGTGAGTTTCAGGATAACTGGACGCGCATGTTTTCTGCGCTCCGTTCCTACGGCACCACGGTGAGCGACCCATACCAGGACATATTGGTGCTGGGCGGCCCAAGAACGGTGGGGAATACGGCCGTTATGGACATTTTTGTTCCCCAGGAACTGCCTTACGTTTACTGGCAGGCCAAAGTGTACCATGCGTATGAAGACGGGGGCTGGCAAAGTATCGAAGAGCCATATACTGAATATTTGCCTGAGGACGGCGCGATTGATTTGCCCCTTACCGATGATCGTGAACTGATAACCCAAACCGTCGTTACCTACCTGCCCAATTCCAGCTTAATTTACGGCGCCCCCGATATTGTCAATGTGGATCGGCCAATCAACGTATATGCCAGCCCAGATGGCAGAGGCAAGCAACTGGTAAGCCAGGTACGTGCTAAATATGTTTTGCAGTTGGGTGATGAATACCAAGTAATTTCTCGCCTCTCGTTGGCCGATGCCGCCAGCCTGCGAGCTGCTTCCACCAATTACCCGGATTGGGTTACGGAAACGTACCTGCAACTGCCAGAAAGCCTCACACCAGAAACGCTGGCTTTGGCAGAAGAGCTAACTGCGCCGTTCGATACTCCCTTTGATAAAGCGATTGCCGTTCGAGATTATTTGCGGGACAACATCTCTTATAACGATCAAATTCAGGCGACACCGCAGGGTATAGACCCCGTGCATTACACTTTATTTGTTAGTCAGGAGGCCTATTGCAACTATTACGCCTCGGCAATGGCGCTGATGCTGCGCTCGCAGGGTGTGCCATCGCGGGTGGTCAGTGGCTATGCCCAGGGTAGCTTTGATGAAGAAACCAGCTCTTACCGGGTGCAGGCTAGCAATGCCCATACCTGGGTAGAAGTCTATTTTCCAAGTTATGGCTGGATACAGTTTGAGCCAACCGCGTCTATTCCTGCTTGGGATCGGCCAGAGGAGGTTGATAACAGCGGCGGCGGGGATGCGTTTAGCCAATTTTCCGCACAATCGTTTTTGGACCGCGAGGAGCTGCTGGAAGAGTTTTTAGAGCCAGAAATTCCTTTTACGGACGAGCTATCGCCAGATGATTTGCAGGCTGATGCGCCTCTGCCCACTGTAGAACCTTCATTTTGGGATACGTTCCCGGTGTGGCAAGCAGTGGGAGCAACATTGGTACTGTTGGTTGCTGTGGTGCTTTCGGTATCTGCCAATGAAATGAATAAGCGCGTTGAGGGAGATGTAGACCGGAGCTTTAGCCGGTTGCGAAGCTGGTCTGGCTGGCTGGGATTGTCTACGCGGGAAACCAATACGCCATATGAGCAAGCTGAAATTTTGGCAACGGCCGTTCCCAAAGGCAAAGAACCCATTCGCACCCTAACCAGACAGTTCGTCCTCAAGCAGTTCAGTGCCGCCAAAGAGTTTGATTTTGGCTTTAACCCGCGCCTGGAATGGAAAAAACTGCGCCCGGTACTCATAAAGCAAACGCTGGCCAAGAAGCTGCAAAACTTCCGTAATCGCTTCTCCCGCCAGCAAGACGATAAAACATAAGAGATTGGAGACTGGAGATTAGATCGCTCGTAATCCCCAGTCTCTAATCTCCCTTTCCCCATCGCCAATTTTCGCCTAAAATAGCTGGCATGATCCAGTCCAAACTCAAACAAATATTCGGCTACGACAGCTTCCGCCCATTGCAGGAAGAAATTATTCAAAACGTGCTGCGTAAGCAGGATTCGCTGGTGGTGATGCCTACCGGCAGCGGCAAATCGCTATGTTACCAGCTACCTGCACTGGAGTTCCCAGGGTTGACAGTCGTGGTTTCGCCACTGATTTCGTTGATGGAAGACCAGGTGATGCAACTACAGGCATTGGGGGTAACGGCCGTTTTCCTCAACTCTACTCTCGATCATCATGGCTACGACTGGGTTGCCGACCAACTGCTGGCTGGCTCCGCCAAGCTGCTCTACGCTGCGCCAGAAACGCTTGTGCAGCCGCGCACGCTGGAGCTGCTAGCCAAATGCCGCGTGGATTGCCTCACCATTGACGAAGCCCACTGCATCTCTGAATGGGGCCACGATTTTCGGCCGGAGTACCGTCAATTGGTGGCCTTGCGCCGCCGCTTTCCCGATGCGGTTTGCCTGGCCGTCACCGCTACCGCCACCCAACGGGTGCGGGAAGACATTAAAACCAGCCTGGAGATTCCGTCGGCGCATGAGTTTGTAGCCAGCTTTAACCGCGAAAACCTGATGCTGGCCGTCGAGCCGAAAACAGACGGCCTGGCCCAAACCATTCACTTTTTGCAGGCACATCCCGACGAATCCGGCATTATTTATTGCAACACGCGCAAGCAGGTGGACTTTTTGGCGGGTGAGCTGGCGCGGCGCGGCTGGTCGGTGCTGCCCTACCACGCCGGTTTGGACGACGTCACCCGTCGCCAAAACCAGCAGCAGTTCATCCGTGACGACGTGCCGATTATGGTGGCAACCATCGCCTTTGGCATGGGCATCAACAAGTCCAACGTGCGCTTCATCTTGCATTATGATTTGCCTAAAAATTTAGAGAGCTACTACCAGCAAATTGGCCGGGCCGGGCGGGATGGCCTGCCGTCGGACTGCTTGCTGCTATTTAGCTATGCCGACGTGCAGACGATCAACTACTTCATCAGCCAGCAGGAGCCTAGCCAGCAGCAAGGGGCGCGGGCGCGGCTGGAAGCGATGCTGGGGTTTGTGGAAGGGAATGATTGTCGGAGACGGCCGTTGCTCAACTACTTCGGCGAGTCATACCAAACCGAAAATTGTGAAACCTGCGACAACTGCACTACCGAGGTAGGCGATCTGGTGGATTTGACTATCCCGGCGCAAAAATTCCTCTCCTGCGTTAAGCGCACCGGGGAACTGTTTGGCATCAACCACATCATTGATGTGCTGCGCGGGTCGCGGAGCCAAAAGGTGTTGCAGCGCGGGCACGATAAGCTATCTACCTACAACATCGGCCTGGAGTTTAGCAAGAAGGAGTGGCAATATTTGGCGCGGCAGTTTGTGCAGCAGGGGCTAATGACGCAGGATATGGAGTTTGGCAGCCTGAAGCTGACGCCCAAGGCGTACGCCGCCTTCAAAGGGGAACCCGTGCGCGGCACGTTGCCAGACAAGCCGCAGGCCGCGCCCTCGGCTACCGATTATGCCAATTACGATCAGGCTTTGTTCCAGCAGCTGCGCCAAAAGCGCAAAGCCCTCGCCGATGCGGCGGGGGTACCGCCTTACGTCATCTTCTCAGACCGGACATTGGTGGAGATGGCGACGTACTTCCCGCAATCGCGCACCAGTTTTGGTACTTTGTACGGCGTGGGTGAGGCGAAGCTGAACAACTTTGCCGATGAGTTTTTACCTGTGGTTCAGGCGTATTGCGCGGAAAATGGGATCGAGGAAGTGCAGAAGTCGGTGCCGACCCGTGTTTCCAAAAGCAGCAGCACACCGGGTGGTCGGACGCTAGAGGTGCTGAATTTGTTTAATAACGGCCGTTCCCTTCCAGAACTGTGCCAGCAGTACAACGTCAAGCGCAGCACCATTGTCGGGCACCTGTGGGAAGCGGTGCAGGCTGGCGAAACGGTGCGGGAAAGCAACCTGCTCGAACATTCAACCCTCACGCCTGACCAGCAGCAGCAAGCCCTCGCCGCCTTCGCCAAGCACGGTACCGACTACCTGCGCCCCGTCTACCTCGCCCTCAACGAAACCGTCGATTACGAAGAGCTCCACCTCCTGCGCCTCCACTTCGTTAGCCAATCAGCATAACAGAACAGAACATTGATAGACCTTCATTCTCTGTCGATTGGGCTAATTGGGGTTCACTATTCTCGTCCCCGTAGGGGAAAAGCAAATTGTTACATCTTGAATTTTGCCTAATTGTACAAGAAAGATTATAGTCTTTTAGGTTGAGTCGGTTTGCGTGTTAGGTATATTTGCTCATCAAGTAAAAGGAGGGTTGAATATGCGTGCTGCTATATTTAATTATGTAAAGGAGCATTCGATTGTTGCTTCCATTATCGGTGCCCTCGCTCTTATTGTTACTGCCCTTATAGCTTATAACGCAACGTTAGAATCCATTCGCATTTCGGCAACTGCAACAAAACAGGCAGAAATATCTGGAACAAGTTTAGCAATTAATGTTCACGAGACAGTCAATGCAATTCCGCCAGAAGTTGTTGAGATCGATGTTACCCGATTAGTCCCCACAATAGAAGAAGTGGAAGTTACACGGGAAGTAGAAATTATACGAGAAGTAGAAGTTACGCGACTTGTAGAGACTGAGCTCGAAGTCACAAGACTCATCACTGTTGAAGTTACTGTGCAGGGGGATCCCCCTCCCACCGTTGATCCACCGGAACCTCAAAATCCAATAGTGAAGGTAAACGCTACAGCCAATATTCGGTCAGGGCCAGGAATAAATTATCCAGTGGTGGCAACTGCTAGTGATGGTGATGAGTTTGAAATTATAGGAAAAATTTGTGATAGTAGTTGGTGGCAAATATCTCTCACAGACGACCAACTCGGTTGGATTCATAATAGCGTTGTAGATGCTTCCAATCTATCGGAGGACATACCGTGTATAACGCCAGACCCGCCGCCGATAACTATACAAATCACGAATCCAAGCAATGGGTCTACTGTTGACATGAACACGAATGTTACCTTCAACGTGGTAGGTGAAATACCTGTTGGATATCGCCCTATTATCTTAGTGCATCCTTTGCTTATCCCGCCGGAAAGCGTTACATACCCTTACTACCCACATTGGCAACCCGATTCAGTAGGTTTGGGCGGATGGATCGAACCTACTGAAATTGGTGGCCCTTCCGATTCTGGTAGACAATTTGAAATCTATGTTCTCATAGTCAGTGAAAATAATATAAGTAACGCAACTGAATTAACCAATCTGCTCCCAAGCCTTGTAAGGTCTGTTGTTACAGTTACACGTCGGTGATATGTGAACATGCACAGTTTGCTATCCTTGGTCAAGGATTCAAATCGACTAAAGGTAGCTATTTTGAGGAGATATGGTGTCTACGGGTTTCTCTAAGCAACTACCAAGTCCTTATGCTAAAGTGACTAATCCATGGTTGATACTCATCATGTTATTGTTTGTGTGCTTAGGTTGCCGACAGCAAAGTTATAGCCAAGATGGTATTGATCTACAATTTACATCTACCAATGTAAATACTCCAGAATTACTACCAACATCTACCTTACGACCAGCTTCAGCGGAGAGCAACATTCCCAACTTTCCAGAGATACCAGAAAATACGGATATTCCCAATATTGAGCCGACAGTTACAACACCACAGGCACCCGTTGCTGAAAACGGTGATGCAAGTGAAGTTGATGAGGCGAAGAACTTAGATATTGATCCTACAGAGCAATTGCTAGAAGACATAGCACAACGCGCATTTGATTTCTTCTGGCAAGAAACGAACCCCGATAACGGTCTAATTAAGGATCGGGCAAATAACTTTAGCACAGATAGTTATGACGTTTCTAGTATTGCGGCGATTGGTTTTGGTCTTACGTCTCTATGTGTTGCGAAAGAGCATGGCTGGATTACAGAAAATGATGCTTATGATCGCGCTCATACGACACTTCTTACCTTTGCTAATGATGTCGAAAATGTCAATGGGTGGTTTTATCACTTTTTGGATATGGAAACTGGTCAACGCGTTTGGGAATCTGAAGCCTCCAGCATCGATACCGCCCTTTTTTTGGCAGGTGCACTAAGTGTGGCTCAATGCTTTCCAGGCACGGAGGTTGAGGTATTAGCTAATATAATTTATGAGCGTGTTGACTTTATGTGGATGCTGACAGATGGCGGTTCACTGCCTGATGAGCAGCTATTAGGACACGGCTGGAAACCTGAGACTGGATTCCTCCCATACCGTTGGGATCAGTACAGTGAGCATATGATACTTTACATCCTTGCTCTCGGTTCTCCCACGCACCCGATTCCCAGCAGTAGTTGGGAAGCATGGGAACGGCAAATTGGCACATATGCTGGTTACACAACCTTTGCTCAAGGCCCTCTTTTCACGCACCAATTTAGTCATGTATGGATTGATTTTCGCAACATGAGAGACAGTCTTCGATATGATTATTTTGAAAGCTCGGTAAACGCAACACTCGCTAATCGTCAATTTGCAATAGACAATATAGATGCGTGCGAAACTTATGACGAAAATGTTTGGGGTTTGACGGCCAGCGATGGGCCGGATGGGTATATGGCTTATGGGGCTCCTCCAGGAACCATTGTCCACGATTGTACAATTGCCCCTTCAGCTTCTGCCAGTTCCATTGTCTTTACCCCAGAACTTTCAATTGCTGCACTTGAAACAATGTATGAACTTTATGAAGATGAGATTTGGGGACGCTATGGCTTCAGTGATGCTTTTAATGTAGATAGAGCGTGGTGGGATACAGATATTATTGGTATAGATCAGGGAAACACCTTGCTCATGATTGAAAATTACCGCAATAATGGATTCGTTTGGCAAACCTTTATGTCACACCCAGCGGTTAGGTTGGGTTTGCAGAAGGCAGGGTTTACATATTCTATCTATCTTCCTCTCGTTGAAAATTGATTCGCGGCATTGAGAGAGTTTAGATGGCTTTATAAAGCGCGGGGAGTGGTGCGTCAGATACGGCCGTATTTCATCGCTTCCAATTTACCAGTGCGAAGAGTTTAGTTCAGTATCGGGTAGCACAAATTATGAGGCATCCGATGCCGATTCAGAACCTGCGCCGTTGGTGAATTTGGTGATAAGGCTGGGGGGCGTACGGCCGTATTCTCCCACAAAAACCTTATTCAACGCTTCAATAACCTGTGGCACCGCCTCATCCTCAACCAAAACCTGTAGAAATCCACCGCTGCCCAATTTTGCCCCGACGCAGCCGAGCGTGGCCCAGGCGGTGGCCGCTAGCAAGTCGAGGGCAGGATTGCTGCATTCGTAATTGTCGCGGGCGCTAAGATGGGATTGGCGCAGGAGGCGACCTAGCGCAGCGAGATCGCCATCTCGCAGGGCGGTGGCGGCGGCCTGCACGCGAGCGCATTCGCCGACGACGTGGCTGGCACGACGGCGCAGCGTCTCTGGCAGGTGGTGGCCGAGCAGCTCCAGTTCATCAGAACTTACGTCGCGCAGGGTTTTGATGTGGGGGAGGTGTGGTTGCAGAACGGCCGTTGCTTCCGCACATTCCCGCGCTCTTTGTTGCCAAACGGCCGTTTGCCCCCGCTCACCTGAATCTACCAACACGAGCGACACGTTTGGCGGCAAGGGGAGCAATTCATGGGTGAAGGTACGGCCGTCTACAAAAATCAGTTGGTTGGCGTGGCTGGCGGCACAGACGAATGGTGTGAGCAAGCCAGCCTGTGCTCCGACATAATCAGCTTCTGTTTTTTGCGCCAAATGCGCTCGGCTGAGGGTATCTAGTTCAAATCCAGCCAACGCTTCCCAAGCGCGGATGAAAGCAAGCGTAACCGCTGTTGACGAACCCAGCCCTGCACCCTGCGGCAAATCACTCACGAGCACAGCGTCCATCCCCACCAACGCCTGCCTTGCTTTTTGCAGTGCCCAGGCTGCGCCCATCGGGTAGTTGATCCAGTTGCCGCCCACGCTGGAGGCAAATAGTTCAAGGTGGGGGAGTTGGAAAGCGGCCGTTTCGCCAAAATTCAGCGCATGTACAGTTACTCGGTTATCGGTTGTTGGGGCAGCAGCCAGCCACACAGCCGCTTCAATTGCTCCACCCAATGCCCAACCTTCGCTTGGTTCCAATTCGCCACCCAGCAGCTTCACTACCCCCGGCGCACGCACGATCATGCTGGGGTTTCTCTCCACTAGCTCACGAAAAATATGCTGCACCTGCTCAACTTTTGTTGACATAAATAAAATGCGATCCAGCTTTCCTTGTCAATTTTAAATCGCTCTTTTTTGTGGGCAAATTGTGTGAAGTTGACTACGAGGTTTTTTCCATGCGTGTTGCCAAACGATCAATGAAGAGGATAACACCGATACCTATGAGTGCCAGCACGACGGCGAAAGTAAATTCGGTGAGTCCCGCGCTGCTGCCTAAGTCTGGCAGCACGTTGGCCTGCTCGATAACAATTTCATGGCCGTCGCTGTCTAGCACAAAGTTACCCGCCGCATCACGCAGCCAGTCCAAATCCATCTTCCATGGCCAGATTTTGCGTAGACTGCCCACCATCAGGCCAATCAGCAGGGCAACGGTGAGGTCATGGTATCGTTTGAATAGCCAACTGAGGATTTGAGCGAAGCTTACCAGCCCTAGCACCGCCCCAATGCCAACGAAGATCAGCGGAACGGCCGCATTCATGTCGCCGCCTCGTGCATCATTAACCGCCCCCAGAACGAACTGATACTTACCCAACAAAACCAGCAAAAATGCGCCGGATACGCCTGGCAAAATGAGGGCGCAGCTAGCTACCGCGCCGCTAAGAATGAGGAACCACCAAGCATCTGGCGTTTGTACAGGGACGAGCCCCACCAACAAATAAGCTCCCAAAGCACCAATGAGCAGCAAACCAAATAGCACAGGCTTCCATTGTTTGACGCGCTTGCTCACGACCAGTACCGAGGCCAGAACCAGTCCAAAGAAGAAGCTCCACAGGTAAACGGGCTGGTTTACCAACAGGCTTTCTAGTGCGCTAGAAAGGGCGAGGATGGCGATGAGAATGCCAATGGCGATGGAAAGTAGAAATTCCCAATTGAGAATTTGAAATACATCTTTGATGCGGAATTTGAGCACGGCCTGGATAAAGTTGGGACGGCCGATTGTGCGGATAGAGTCAATCAGCTCTTCGTAGATACCGAGGATGAAGGCCATCGTGCCACCGGAGACGCCCGGCACGATGTCTGATGCGCCCATGCAGATGCCCCGGGCAACAATGCCCAGATATTGGGGAATGGTGCGGCGTTTTTTGGTGGAAACGGCCGTTTCTTGCGATGTCGTATTTTGCATAAAGTTCTCTTTACAGTTGTGAATTTTAATCAAACAAAGCCGGAATTATAGCACAGTCGTTGCGGGCTACGAGTTGACCCATAAACTGCCTGAAAAAGAGGAGAGCTCCGGGGGAGGGGGGCCCGGAGCTCTTGATAAAAGGAGAAAAAGTTGTGTGTCCTTGCGTGCTTTGTATTATACGGATCGCCCCTTTACCGTAAATGGGACAATCGCACTAGGACATTGGTAACCAGTAATCAGTGAACGGTAAGCCATAAACCGATTACCGATTACGGATAACCGAATACCGACTACTTGCGGAATAGTTCGCGGACGATGATTTCCCGCTGAATTTGGCTGGTGCCTTCGTAGATTTGGTAAATCTTGGCGTCGCGCATCAGCTTCTCGACGGGATATTCCGACATGTAGCCGTAGCCGCCAAAGATCTGCACGGCATCGGTGGCAATCTTCATCGCTTTGTCGGCAGCGTATGCCTTGCCAAAGGCGGAGTAAAGCGTGTTGCTCACACCCTCGTCCACCGCCCAGGCAGATTTCCAGACGAGCAGACGGGCAGCCTCCACTTCCATTGCCATATCGGCAATCATGTGACCGATGACCTGGTGCTTCCAGATGGGCTGGCCCTTCACCACGCGCTCTTTAGCATAGCGAATTGATTCATCAAGCGCACGTTGGGCGACGCCCACAGCCCCAGCAGACGTGGGCGGGCGGCTGCGGTCGAACACTTTCATAGCGATGAGGAACCCTTTTCCTTCTTCACCCAGCAGGTGCGTGGCGGGTACTCTTACGTTGTCGAAGATGAGTTCAGCCGTGTCGGAGGCGTGCTGCCCCATTTTGTTGAATGGTTTGCCCACGCTCACGCCTTCCCAGTCGCGGTCAACGACGAAGCAACTCATGCCATTATACCGTTGCTCGATGTCTGTGTAGGCAAAAACGGTGAAGAAATTAGCGACAGTGGCTCCGGTGATAAATGTTTTGGAGCCATTCATGATGTAATGGTCGCCCTCTTTACGAGCTGTGGTTTTGATACCTGCTACGTCAGAACCGGCCTCTGGCTCGGTGAGGCCATAGCTGGCCATCTGCCCATCGGCCAAACGGCCGCAATACTCTTGTTTTTGCGCTTCATTGCCGGCAATGAGGACGGGGAGAATTGCTAGGCCGTTGACGCCCATCGCGGTACTCATGCCAGAGCAGCCCCAGGCAAGTTCTTCTGAAACCATGCACTCTTCAAACAAGCTGAGGCCGAGGCCACCATATTCTTCTGGCACGTTGAGGGTAGTAAAACCAAGCTCCTGGGCCTTTTTGATGACGGGCCAGGGATATTCGTGGGATAGGTCGTAATGTTCGGCCGCGGGTGCCATTTCGTTGCGGGCGAAATCGCGGGCGAGCTGTCGGATCATCTTTTGTTCATCATTGAGGGCGAAGTGGACTGTGTTGCTCATAGGTTAGCTCCTTTTGTGAAAATGAAAGCGCCCGGGCCAAGAAATTTTCAGCCACGGATTGCGCGGATTTAAGACTTCAAAAGTCTTGGTTATGTCGTGTTGATCGATTAGACAATAAGACTTTTGAAGTCTGCATGGCAAAATCTGAGTTATTTATTCGGAAGCTTCTTCCTCGGTTTCTGATTCTGCTTCTGCCTCTTCAGGTGCGGGTTCGTCGGCTGGTTCAGCGATAATCTCAATTTCTTCGGGTTCTTCAGATAGAGGGGCAGGAACGGGGTCAGCGGGGGCTTTTTCCTCAACCGCGCCGGGATTCTCGGCTTTGGTTAGGTCAACGGTCATCACGCCATCATCGCCGCCTGTGTCAATAACGGCCGTTCGCGGAATCGTCCCATTTTTCTCGATGGGGCCTTCTACATAAACACGGGAGAGCGCAAAGCCAGTGATATTGCCTTGTTCGCCCAGAATGATGTCGCCGATGTTGGCCACTTTGGTGCCGCCGGGGGTATCAATCTCGCGCTTGTTGAGCTTGCTCAGACGTACCCAGGACACCGTTTCTGGCATCTCGTTTTCTTCCCCCACAACGTCGCTGTTGCGTACCAAAATGGCATCAATGCCAAAGACGACGACATCGCCACGATTGATGAGGAAATGTTTCCGCTTGATGAGCCCCTCCGAGCCAAGATAGATACCGGTGACGTCAGTAAGCTCGCTGTTCATGTAAATATCTTTGGCGTTGCCGAGAGAACGGCCGTCTGTGATGCTAATGATCTGTTTGCCGACTAAATCTTTGCCTAAACGCATGGTTTTGCCCCTTTCTTTGAGTTTTCAGGTATTCAGGTGTGCAAGTTTGCCAATGGGCGAGGTTTTATTTGCCACTTGCAAACTTTTATGACGCATTGCGTCTTAAGAGATTATAGTGCGAGACGGGAGTTAGGTAAAGTGGGGATTTGATCTTGCACTGTGCTACTGCATTTAGTATCATTTCTTCGTAGGCAAAGCAAACGAAATTCTAAGCAAAATGCAAAATAATCCGCGAGATTGGCAGATAGATAGCCTGAAAACCGTTGCACGAGCCAATGAGATTGAATGACGGCAGCGCGGTACCAGCCATGTGGTTTTTATTCGCTCAGACGGGCAAACCTTGCCTGTGCCTGCTCGTCGCCCGATGAAGCCTATTTATGTCAAAAAGTTTATTGAGTTTGTGTTGGAATAAATTATGAGAGACTTAAAACAGTATCCATTTGAAATTCAAATTTTATCAGAAGAAGATGGCGGCGGTTATCTTATTTCTTTTCCAGACTTTTCTGAGTGCATTTCTGACGGTGACACTATTGAAGAAGCCATTCAGAATGGACTGGATGCGCTGGAAGAGACGATTGCTGCTTTGGAAAGCATGAAGTTACCTGTGCCGGAACCAGGGAGTGGCGGCAGCTACAGTGGAAAATTTGTGCAGCGTGTCCCTAAAAGCCTACATGCTCGTCTGGTGGCCCGTGCCAAGCAGGAAGGCGTTAGCATGAATACCCTGGTAAATACTTTTCTGGCCGAAAGTCTGGGCAAGAAAGAGCCTGCCTGATTACTGGCCGGGTTTCCATGATTTCTGACCTTGATCTGGCTGTACGAACGTTTGTTTACCAACATTTTGTGCAAACTGCCCGCCCGCCATCGGTGGCGGAAACGGCCGTTCATCTCAACCTGCCCCCAAACGACATCGAAAAAAGCTACCAACGCCTGCACGACAACCACTTTTTCTTTCTGGAACCGGGCACGCTTTCTATTCGGATGGCAAACCCATTCTCGGCAATTCCCACAAAATTCAAGGTACATATTGGCAAGATAACTTACTGGGCAAACTGCGCCTGGGATATGCTGGGGATACCCGCCGCAATGCAGCAAGATGCGACAATGACAGCAATTTATGAAGATTCGGGGGAAATAAGCAAATTCACTGTGAAAAATGGGCAGCTTCAACCCGGCGAGGGCGTTATTCACTTCCCGCTGCCGGTGAAGCAATGGTACGACGATTTGATTTTGACTTGAGCAACCATACTGCTCTTCCGGTCGGAAGTGAGCATTGCAGCGTGGTGCCAACGCCGCAAGATGCCTTTTGGTCAACTGCTCACTCTGCCGCAAGTTTGGCATTTATCGCAGCTTTGGTACGCAGATCGTTTATCGCCACAGTTTAACGGCCGTTCAGCAGCGGAAGTTGGGGCGATTTTCAAGCAGGTGGGTTTAACTAGCTCATTTTGGGATTTATGACCAGCCAAGCGTAAAAATGGGCTTTGGTTTGGTGCGGGAACGGCCGTTTCCAAGAAAAATCACTGTCATTTGTATGTGGTAAAATTCCTCCAACTTACTTTCACAAACAAAATTATTTCAAATCATGAATCCAAAAGAATACAAAATTGAGTCCGAAGAACAGCTAAAAAAGTTCGTTGAGAGTTTACAAGTTTATGTAAGCACAGATGATGGACAATGGACTGTGAAGGGGTTCATAGACGTTTTTCAAAACGTGTATACGATTTCCTCCGACACAAAAATTGTCTCAAAGATTTTGGAAATCCATTTGTTCCCCAAAATCTTGGACTTCGCCAAACAATACGGTTGCAAGATCGTGTTGGCTGAGCATCAAAATTATTACCCCGACATCTCATTGGTAAAAGCTGAGAATGAAAAAATCAAGTTTGTGGTAGATTTTAAGACAACATACCGTTTGCCACATAAACCCTATCTTTGTAACGGTTTCACACTTGGCTCACATGGTAAATACTTTGAAGATCGAAGTAGCACCAAGAATATACAGTTTCCTTACGGTTCGTATACTGGTCATTTTTGTTTAGGTATTATTTATAACCGCGTTGATAATGCCACGATTGATGAAACCCGATCATATGATCTAAGCGAACTCCAGTCGATCACTTCTGTTATTCAAGACTTCCAATTTTTTGTCGCAGAGAAATGGCGCATTGCCAGTGACAAAAGCGGTAGTGGCAACACCGCAAATATCGGTAGCATCAATAACATTGAGGATATCATCAATGGGAGCGGAATGTTCTCGAAATTGGGTGAAGAATGGTTTGATGATTACTGGATGAACTACCGCAAAATCACGGTTCCCGATGGCAAAGGAGGAACCCAGAAAATATCAAACCTCAAGGATTTTGTTAGTTATCGCAGGGGAGACACTTCTCTAATTGTTCCAAAACGTAATCGAGTACCTAAGGGAGACAGCCAATGAAAGTACGGGTGCCACCCATTAAATCACAAGGCATTAAAACGAAATTAGTGCCTTGGATAAATAGCGTCATTCCTAATGATTTTGACGGCGTGTGGATTGAGCCATTTATGGGTACAGGTGTGGTTGGATTTAATGTTGCAACACAACATGCTTTGATGTGTGATATAAACCCTCACCTAATTAAATTTTATACGGCTATTTCTGAAAAAAGAATAACCCCTGGAATTGTACGGCAATACTTAAATGAAGAAGGATCAAAATTACTTGAGGTTGGCGAGTCGCATTATTATGCGATTCGCAATAGATTTAACAAATATCATGAGCCCTTAGATTTTTTGTTTTTAAGTCGAGCAGGTTTTAATGGGATGATTCGGTTTAATCGCAAAGGAGAATTTAACATTCCTTTTTGCCGCAAGCCTAATCGTTTTGCTCCAGCTTACGTTACCAAAATTGTGAACCAAGTTGCTTCTGTCTCAAAATTGCTGAGAATGAAGGATTTTACCTTCAACTGTCAGGGTTTTGAAGAAACAATAAGTATGGCAACTGCATCAGATATTATTTACTGTGACCCGCCATATATTGGCCGCCATGCTGATTATTACAATGGCTGGGACGAAGTACATGAGAAACGATTATTTCAAGCATTGTCGCGTACTGATGCAAAATTTATTTTGTCCACCTGGCATCACAATGATTACAGAAAGAACGAGTATATAGATTTGTTATGGAATAGATTCAACATTCTTACACGAGAGCATTTCTATCACGTCGGTGCCAGCGAAAATAATCGAAATCCTATGATTGAAGCTGTGATAACGAACTTAGACTTATCACAATACCAATATATTGATGCGCCAAAACCCGTTCAGTTGCAATTGCTTGAAGAGTCTACAGATTACGGCAACAGTTGATCATCATCTTTATATTCTCACGGTTTTTCTACAATTTATGTTATGAGTTTACCTGTTGATTCTTCACTTCTTCCCTTTTTTGAGCCGAAGGGTATTGTGCTGGTCGGTGCGTCGCGGAACCCGATGAAGCTGGGCTTTGGTTTAGCGCGGAATCTGGTGCAGAGTGGCTACGAAGGCGCGATCCATTTTGTGAATCCGGGTGGGGGGACGTTGCTGGAACGGCCGTTGTACCCCCAAATTTCCCACGTCCCCAACCCCGTTGATCTGGCCGTCCTGCTCGTACCCGCCCCCGCCATGCCCCAAGCCATCGCCGACTGTGGCGAACGCGGCATTCGGGCGGCGATTTTGGCAGCGGGTGGCTTCCGCGAAACTGGGGCGGCGGGCGCTGCGCTGGAGCAAGAATGTTTGCGCGTGGCGCAGCAGTTTGGCATCCGCCTCATCGGGCCAAACTGCATTGGTCTGCTGGACACACACCTGCCGCTGGACACCACCTTTTTGCCCCCGCCTGGCCCCACGCCGGGCGCCGTCGCCTTTATTTCCCACTCCGGCGCGATTTGTGCGGCGGTGATTGATTGGGCGCGGGGGCAGGGGTTTGGCCTGTCGCGGCTGGTCAGCTTGGGCAACCAGCTTGATGTGCAGGAGACGGATGTGCTTGCGGCCGTTGCCGCCGATCCGCACACGCGCGTGGTCACTTTGTATTTGGAAGGGGTATCAGACGGCCGTCGCTTTGTGCAGGTGGCGCAGCAGGTGTCGCGGGAGAAGCCCGCGCTGGCGCTGAAGGTGGGTCGCTTTGCCAGCGGGCAGCGTGCCGTCGCCTCGCACACCGGGGCACTGGCTGGGGAAGAATCTGCCTTCGATGCCGCCTTTGCCCGCGCGGGTGTGATGCGCGCTGAAACCAGCGAGGAGCTATTCGATTGGGCCAAAGCTCTCGCCTGGTGTCCACTGCCGCAGGGGCGACGGGTGGCGGTGCTCACCAACGCGGGTGGCCCCGGCGTCACCGCTGCCGATGCACTGGAAGCCCACAATTTAGAGCTGGCCACCGTTGCCCCTGAAACGGAAGCGGCACTGCGGAATGTCTTACCAGCCGCGGCCAGCTTCCAAAATCCGGTGGACATGCTGGCGGGCGCATCGCCGGAGCAGTACGCTACCTGCCTGCGGATTTTGCTGGAAGATGGCGGCGTGGACAGCGTCATGGTCATTCTGCCGCCGCCGCCGATGTACTCTGCCGGGGGCGTGGCCAAGGCCATGCTGCCCATCATTTACGCCACGGGCAAGCCAGTGGTGATTGCCCTCATGGGCGAGAAGATGATTCAGGAGGCGGTGGAGCATTTTCGGGCGGCCAAAGTGCCGGAATATCGCTTCCCCGAACGGGCAGCGGCGGCTTTGGCGATTTTATCGCGCCGGGCTGAATTTTTGCAGACGGCATGTACTGAACCGGAACGGCCGTCTCCTACCGCCACTGCCAAAGCCCAACAAATTTTGGCTAATTGTGATGTAGAATCGGGGACTTTTTTGCCAACGGCCGTTTGCCAAGAGCTTCTCGCCGCCTACGACATTCCCGTTCCTGGTAGCGGCCTGGCCACGACGGCAGATGAAGCGGTAGCGATTGCGCGGCAGGTGGGGCTGCCCGTTGCGCTCAAAATTGCCTCGGCAGACGTGCCGCATAAGTCGGATGTGGGTGGGGTGGTTTTGAATGTTCGCACGGAAACGGCAGTCTCCACTGCGTTTACAAAAATGATGATGGATGTGCAAACGGCGTTGCCCCATGCCAAATTAGATGGCGTTCTCATCCAGCCCATGATTCCCGACGGGCAAGAGGTGATTGTGGGCGTGGTGCGCGACCCGCAGTTTGGCCCGGTGCTGATGTTTGGCTCTGGCGGGGTGGAAGTGGAAGGATTGAAGGATGTGGCCTTTGCCCTGGCGCCGCTGACGCAAGCCGAAGCCAAATCGCTGCTGCAAAATACGTGGGCGGGGCGCAAGCTGGCAGGGTATCGCAACGTGGCGGCTGGGGACGAAACGGCCGTGCTGCAAACCATCCTCCGCCTTGGCCAACTCGCCGCCGACTGCCCCCAACTCGCCGAAATCGAGATCAACCCCCTGCGCGTGCTGCCTACCAGTGCACTCGCCCTTGATGTCCGGGCGCGGCTGGATTCAGCTTATTGAAAATTACAACCTCAACCTTTTGTTTTTAGAGACACGTTCGATGATTATTTGGCTGTCAATCTCTAACTGCCTCAAGAAGAGAATTGTTAAGAAAACTTGCATACGTTTACATGCAACAATCATTTCTTGATAACTTAGACTTTTCTTTTTGCCCTTTTCATCATAGTGAGTGAAGTAATTTCTAGTAGCAATTATTTCTGAAATCAGTGTAGCGTAGTCTGGACTTACAAGGTCTTGTAGCGATGTTTCTAGATCTGAAAAAAGATCCTCTAATCTCTCTCGAAGTGACACTTTTTTTCTGCGTGAATAATTCTTACCCTTTATTGAGCGGTGGTAACTTTCCAAAGCTTGGGCCAAAGCTAGAAACTTAAATTCAAGGTAATTGTCAGGTTTATACAAATAGCTAAAAAAGAGATCATATGCAGGTCGGGCTTCTTCAATATTTATCAACCACCTATTAAGAATTGCAGGAAAATCTGTTGCTAGCTGAGGATATGCAAGTAACATTTCCCAGCGGTAAATATCTTTACTTTTTCTTTTCTCATAAATTCGAAAAATATCGATCCGTTTCCGATTTTCGCCACCAATATCAATGTATACTTCGATTCGACGAGGAAATGTAACGCTTGTAAACGTAAATATTAAAAACCGTTCGATGTCGAAAAAGAAGCGATTAAACCAGTCCAATTCTTGTGATGCAAATGGCCTGACTACCAAAAACGCTTGGTTTTTGATGGTAAAAGATCGGTTTCTTTCCTCCGCATTATTAAAGGCAAAACTAATATTGAGAACACCTTTTCGAGAAGGCAAAGGAATATCTACTGGCTTTGGCCGCTCAAATTTGACATTGTATCCTGAAAAGAAGCCTTCAGTATTTAACAAATCGGTCTTGTACAAGCGTTCGCCATACCACTCTTCCAAATGTTCATAACTCACGGCAAATGAAGAAAATTGCAAATCACTTTTTGTATTGAAATGATGCCCAACCATTAAATATCGCGATTCAAAATGCTGGGTCTCAAATCCAGGATACCCTCGACGAGATCCCACTAGCATACAATCAATAAGAGTGAATAAGTGTCCTTCTGTAGAGATACCTAGCATTATTGTGGGATCAATTGGATTGTCGCTGTCGATCTGGTCAAATCTTCCTATTAATTCCAAAAGGATTGAATCGTGTGCGCTATAGCTTATTCGCCCAGCAACCACATCCTCTGGAAATTCAGATAGCCACCATTTCCCAATAAACTCAAAATTGTCCAATAATGAAAGGTTGATATTTTTCATAATTTGCCTGTTCTACTCCAAACCAATTTTTAACTTCTATATGCAAGCATGGGCAACTTAATTGATTAAGAATTCAGGGTGGGTCTTGACGAATCGTTGGACGGCCATGCCAAAATATTGCGTTTCTTCAGCAAATTGCATGCCCAACTTGGTTAGCACACGCTGTGAGGCGATGTTTTCTGGATGGACGATGCCCACAATGAGCGATTGATTCAACGTTTCAAAGCCGTATTGCAAACTGGCTTGTCCCGCCTCCGTGGCAAATCCGCGTCCCCAAAATTTGGGACTCACGATGAAATCAATTTCAACTTCGTCAGTTTCCGTTATGTGCTGCAAGCCGCAGCGACCGACCAGTTCGCCGGTGGCGCGTGATTCTAATGCCCAAAGTCCGTACCCTTTTACTTGCCAATGGTCGAGCAGTCGGTTGATGGAGCGCTGCACTTGCGCCACGGTGAGCGTTCGGGGGCCAGGAAAATATTTCAACACATTCTTGGTGTTAAATATTTGGTGCATGGCGGTGGTGTCTATGATGGAAAACGGCCGTAATCGCAAATTATCTGTTTCAAGCGTAGGGATTTTCATTTTGGCTCCAAATCACTCCAGCAAAATGCCCGCAATGGACACAAGCGACTCATCTTTTTCATCGGCGGGGCAGTGGTCATAGGCAACCTGGATGCCTTCGGTGCCTTGCAGGTAGCGCAGCAGCAGGTAGATGGGGGAGAAGCCGCACACCTTGTTGCGATCTTCCACGGCAGCGATCTGGTCGTAAAAGCTGGCGTCGTCGCCGCGAATGATGGCCTGGACGAGATTTTGGTCGGTTTGGCGCAGGGCGGCGCGGCGCGTATTGTCCATAATGTAGTTGTCGTCAAAAGCGGGGCCAACGTGGGCAAAATCCACCGAGGCAACGGTGAGCACCTTTTTCCCGGCGGTGGCGCGTTGCAAGGTGGTGACGGCCGTTTCCAACAATTCATCTTCCGCCGGATGCCCCCCATTCATCACAAAATGATGAAACGAGCCGCATAAAATGGGCACCATTGGCTGGGGTTTTACCCCAGCTTGCTGGTAAATGTAATGCAGCCAAACGGCCGATAGCTCAACCGAGTGCTCCCGACGATGGTTCAACTCCTCAGCAAAAGCGGCTTCTTCACCGATGGCGGCTGCCAGTTCATCCACCAAATTGGTGTCGGTGGGCAAGACGCCGTAGGGGGTGGCGTAGGGCTGACGGGTAAGCGTGAAGGTTCCCAACCCACCTTTGTGATCGGTGCCTAAAATGATGACCAGATCGGCTTCGAGAACGGCCGTTTGCGCTCGCCGCCATACTTTTGAGTACACCTCGCCGCCCCGCTGGTAATCAATGTGCGGCGAAATGATGGCTCGGCCCCGCCAGGGCTGCCAGCCATTCAGATTATCCTCTTGGCCGTACGCATCCAGCATCATGGTAAGCTGGCGCGGGTTGGCCGGGTAGCTCAAATCGGCCAGGGCTGGGGTGCGATGAGGCTGGCTGCGAAAATCAATTTTTTGCTGCGCCAATGCTTGCGCGGCGCGTTCATTGTCTAGCAGGTAGGTGGCATCTAGCTGGGCAATTGCCTGCTCAGTAATGGCAAAGTCGAGCGGCTGGCCGATTTGCTGGCAAAAGGCGGCGTGAATTTGCTGAGGGGTGCGACGGCCGTCTAAAAACAGAAGCATTTGCGCCAGGGCGGGTGGCACAATTAGCTGTTCAGTGGACAGTTCCAGAGGGTCACGCAGATACCACATCTGTTCTCCCTGGTGGTACACTGGCTGAAAATCAAGTTGACGCAAGCGCGGGTTTTTGGTCAATTTACAACTCCTGTTGCGAGTGGTTGGCGGATAGTGGCTGGTTGCGACTCACTAACCACCAGCCACTAATTTGTTAATGCTTGATAGGCGTCATTGGTTAATCCGTTGACTTTTTGCCACTGCCAGCACAGTATGGGGAAATGAAGATGAAAATGCAAGCACTCCAAGCGAAGGTTAAGATAAACAATCCACAGATTACACAGATTACGCAGATTTTTTTGATCTTGGGATTTTTGTTGATTGGCTGTGGTGAAGAAACTGTTGCCCCTCCTACGCCAATTCAAGATGAGCCAATTCCTGCGATTTTTGCTACGCCGACGCTGATTGTTTCGCCAACGGCCGTATCACCCAATACCGCAGCCCCCACAGCCACTGCCCCGGCAGATGGATTATCCATTGGCGATCCATACGCGCCGGAATTGGGCAACACGGGCTACGATGCCCAACATTACACGCTGCAAATGACGTTAGACCCAGCCATCACTCACATTGAGGCCACTGTTCAGATTGAGGGCATCGTCACGCAGCCAAATCTGGCGGCACTCTCATTTGATTTGGTAGGGTTTGACATTGCCGACGTGTTGCTGAATGGCGAGCCAGTTTCATTTGCCTACGAAAATGACAAGCTCATTTTGTTCCCGGCACAGCCTTTGCCAGAAAATAGCCAATTTGTGGTTTCGGTTGCTTATGCAGGTGCGCCGGTGGAACGGCCGTCTCCCTACGTCGGTTTTGCGGCTTCTTTGGGCATGAGTTTTGTGAATGGTGAAAGCATTTATGTGCTGTCAGAGCCGGATGGCTCCCGTTACTGGTTCCCCAACAACGACCACCCCCGCGACAAGGCGACCTATCGCTTTGAGATTACGGTGCCGGCTGGGTTAACGGCCGTTGCCAACGGTCTCCTCATCGAGCAAATTGACAGTGAAACGACCAGCACCTTCGTTTGGGAGCATGATTTTCTGATGGCATCGTACCTGGCAACGGTAGTGGTAGGCAACTTTGAGCGGGTGGAAGAGAGGTCGCCTGACGGAGTGTTGCTGCGCCATTACGTAACAGAAGAAGCGATGGCCGAATTTGAAACGGCCGTTGCCGATGTGGGTGAGGCGATTGATTGGATGAGCGACCGTTTTGGCCCCTATCCATATGAAGCGTTTGGCTTTGTCACTGCCGATGTCTCTAGTGTGTCGCTAGAGACGCAAACAATGGTACTGCTGGCCAACAACATGATTGGCCAGCGCACGGTGATGCACGAATTGGCCCACATGTGGTTTGGCAACTGGGTGAGCCTAGATTCCTGGCAGCAAATGTGGCGCAACGAAGGCTTTGCCACCTACGTGCAGCTCATGTGGGAAACGGGGGATGATCCAGAGGATTTGCAGCTAGTGATTGAATCGTTTCGTTCGGCCGTAGAGGAAAACGGGGATGATTTTCCGCTAGGTAATCCGCCACCGGCACAGCTATTTAGCTTTAATACTTACTTTGGCGGGGCGGTATTTGTGCATGAACTGCGGCAAGAGATGGGGGATGAAGCGTTTTTCAGTGGCTTGCAGACCTATTTTGCCACCTATGGCGGCGGCACCGCCAGCGATGATCAGTTTCGGGAAATGATGGAAGCGGCTCATGGCGCACCGTTGGATGACTTTTTTGCGGAGTGGCTGGAATGAAGGGGTGAACGGGTGACAAGGTGAGGAAATCACCCGTTCACCTTGTCATATCTTTATTCGTCTAGCTCAAGAATCGGCTGATCCCAATCGGAATCTTTCACTTTTACGGCCGTTTCTGTCAAAACTGTATTCGGCACCACCAACCGCTCTTCGCCAACGCGAATTTCTGCGTTGAGCGTGCCAATCGCTTCTAAAATGCCCTCTTGGCCATCTATGACGATGCGATCCCCCATTTCGTACTGCTCGCGGGCATAGTAGCCAGCCAGCACGCCCCGCGCCACGTCGCGGCCACCCAGGCCAAACGCCAACGCCAGCCCGGCTACAATGATGGTGATCACATTGGTGAAAATATTGGTCATGATGGCGGCATTGATGCCCAACTGCTCTAGCACCACAATGACAATCATGATGATAAGCAGCACGTTGACGCCTTGCCCCACTTCCTGATGGAATTCCACCCCCATGCCACTCATGGCTGCCTGGGCGGCTCTGCCCAAAAACTGAGCCAGCAACACCCCGGCCGTCAGCGTGGCCAGCGCTGCTAGCAGCCGAGGCAAGAAAGCAATCAGGTTTCGCAATGGGTCTACGGCCGCATTCAACCCAAGACTTTCTAACCCAATGAGGATGAAGTTCAGGAAGATTATCCAGAAGAGTAATGTGCCCAATAGTTGAGTGCCAGAGCGGTTAATTTGGGCGCGTTCCAGGCCTGCTTTAATCCCCGTGCGCTCCAGTAAATCTTCCAGTCGTAGCTTTTCGCCCAATCGCTGCACCAGGCTAGAGACGCCTTTGGCCAACAGCCAGCCAACAAACAGGATGATGAGGGCGGTAACCAGACGCGGCACATAATCAATGGCGTTGGCTACCAAATTGCTAAAAGCATTTTGAATAATCTCTAAATCAATCATTTCCTCTGCGTCTCCTTCGGTTTCTTCGTTCTCGTGTTGGGTTATCCAACAACGGCCGTAACAAACTCATTGCGACATTGCTAAAGCCGCCAGTTCCCATCTTGACCACATTTTTAGCCAGGTCAGACCGATGAATTCGGTGAATGAGGCGGCGACGTACCCGCTGGGCACGTTCTGGTTCCAAGTCTGGTAATTCTACAACGGCCGTTTGCGATAGCTGTTCTTCCCACAGAGCATCCGCAAGTTCCAGGCTGGCATCATCTTCTGCTAGCTGCGCCAAAATCGCTTCATTTTCTGCATTGTTCAGCTCACCGGCCACAAAGCGGCGTAGTAGCTCTTTTGATAGTGGTTTTGGATTATTGGTCATATTCATTCACCTGCCAGCATTCGATATTGAACCTGCAAAGCTAGCCTAGCCCGCTGTACGCGCATTTTGGCAGCGCTTACACCAATGTCTAGCATGTTGGCAATCTCGTTGTACGGTCGTCCCTCCATATCCTTCATGTACAAAATCTCGCTCACGTCAGGGTCCAGATTCGCCAGCGCCTCAGCCAACATTTCTCGCTTGTATTGCACCTGGTACGCTTTTTCTACCGATTCGCTCGATGGCATAATCTCAGCAATTGTCTCCATCTCCGTTTCTGCTTCCTGTGGCCTTCGTCCACGGCGCCGAATTTCATTCTGGCAGGTGTTGATGGCTACCCGGTAAAGCCAGGTTTTAAATGAAGAACGCCCTTCAAACTGGTGCAAACTGCGATAAACCTTAAAAAATACATCCTGCGTTAAATCTTCCGCGTCTTCGCGGTTTCGCATATAACTGTAGCAAACGCGCCACACCACAGATTGATACCGCCGAAACAGTTCCTGAAACGGCCGATCGTCTTTGGTGCCACGTTGCTGACAAACTTCTATTAACGCAACATCCGATAAGTCTACAAGAGCCTGTTGCTCCATACCGATGACAATACCCCTCACAAATTGCTAGCTGCTCCCGCAACCAAGCTGCCAACCCGATGCAAGCTTGAATACACCCAGCGTAAAATCGCCAATACAGGTATTCTATTCGATTATTCTTGTCTACGCTGCTCATCGCTGCACCGCTTAGTAAAATTTACACTTTTGAACTTTTTGCATCATGATGCAAAAAGTTCAAAAGTCTTCAAGATTGGTAAGAAAACTGATTTACTTAATCGCCACTGCTGCTTTCTTCACCGCGCAAGTTGGCAACCAGCCTTTCCACCTCGCGTCCGGCAACTTCTCGGCTGCCCAGGCCAAAGGCCAGTGCTGCTGCTACGCCCAATGCGCCTAGCATAATGCCAAACGCCATATTTACAATGTCGTTGGCCACGCCAAGCTGCCGCAGCGCCATTGCTGTGGTAAGCACTAAAATAGCCACACGCGCCAGCGTCGCGGTGAAGTTGGCTTGGTTCCCACCCGCGCTCAAAATGAGATTGCGAGCCAGGTTAGCCAGGTAAAGACCAATGGCAAAGATAATTACTGCCAAGATAAGCTGCCCGCCAAAGCCAATGAACGTGGCTAAAATGTCAGACAGGAAGTCTGAGCCTAGCAGTTCGGCGGCAGACAGGGAAGCAAATAGCATGATGCCCACAATAATGAGGTAGCTCACCAGAGCGGTGGGTTGGCGTGTGCCGCTCCAATTTAATCCCAGCTTGGTGGGAATCTCGTCAAATCCGACGCCGCGCAACAGGTCGGTGATGAGATTGGCAATCATACGGCCGATATAAAACGAGATAACAAGCACCAGTGCAGCCCCAAAGATGTTGGGCAGGGCGTCTATGAGGGTTGTGAGCATCAGTGTGGCGGGTTGGGAGATGGCTTCGATGTTTAGAGAATCCAGCGCCGAAATGATGGCAAACAGCAAAATGAAGGTGTACAGAACGGTGCCAACCATTTTGGAGAGTGACCGCTCGCCGCTGAGACCCAGCCGCTCACCGAAGCTATCGCTGCCCAGGGCGGCCAAGAGGTTAGAAACAACTTGGCGCACCACACGGGCAATAAACCAGCCAATGAGCAGGGTAACGGTCGCACCGAAGATGTTGGGGATGTAGCTTAGGAACTCTTCAAACACGTTTTGGATAGGGGCAGCGATGGCCTGCACGCCGAGGGCATTTAGAATGGCAGGCAAGAAGAGCAGGAAGATAAACCAGTAAACGGCCGTTGCTAACGATTCAGCCACAGAAACCTGTTCGTCATCTTCCAGGCTGGCGTGTTTGCTGAGCCAACTGTCTACATTGAGCATGGCTGCGCCGCGCCGCACCAGCGTACGCAGCACGGTGGCAATAACAAACGCGGCCACTAGCAGCAAGGCGGCAGAACCGAGGCGAGGCAAGTATTCGGTGGTGATGCGGTCTAGCAAAGATTGCAATGGTACGGCCACGCCGGGCAAATTGATTTGCTGCAAAAAGCCAACAATAAAGAAGAGGAAGATGAGCCAGAACACCAGCTTTGCAATCACATCTTCAACGGAAAACGGCTGTACCCCATCTTCACCTTCAAACCATTTGGCTGCCCGATTATCCAGGTTGGTGCGCTTCAGCAGCCGCCGCACCAGGCTGGCAACCAATCGCGCTACGAAATACCCAACAATGAGCAATAGCACGCCACCCAAAAACGCTAAAATGGGTGCACCAACGGGGGTTGCAAAAAACTCTTGAATCTGTTCCATTTTGGTTACTCCTTCACGAAAACTTTGGTAAAATTGACCTGAAATTACAGACACCCGCATAAAATGTAGGTCACAAAACAGTTGCCTTGCACCTGGTAGTTCGATCAAAAATGGGAAGAGACGAACCAGTTCAACTGTTGTGACACAAAATTCCGCCGGATTTCAACAACGACAACAAAGAAGAACGGGATAAAAACGGTCGTTTTCATCCTAATCCTCGCTGCCAAATAATATGTGACTAATTTCCTATGCCCGTGTCTTACTTTTGTGGGTGCGTCGGGAGCATCGTTGCTTGATTTATTAACCTGGCAATTTGCCTAACCATGTTGTAGTGATTTTTTATCTTGAGGAGGTTGTAATGAATTTTTGGGTTGGCTTGATCATTGGTTTGATTTTAGGTTGGGTCATAGAGTGGGTCATTGATTGGCTCTTTTGGCGGCGCGAAGATGAGGGAACGGCCGTTGCCAGCAGGACAATGGACATAGATCTGCAAGGTAAATTGGCGGCAGTCGAGGCCGAAAAAGAGTCGCTGGCAGCCCGCTTGCAAGAAGCGCTCAGTAAAGAACCAGAAGTAATTGTGCAGGAAGTAATTAAAGAAGTGATGGTAAAGCAAGATCGTCTGCAAAAGATTCACGGCATTGGCGATGTGTTTACGCGTCGCTTTAACGAGGCTGGTGTTTATAGCTTTGCTCAACTTGCTGCGATCACGCCAGAACGCGCTCGTGAAATTATTGATCCAGAAGAGTGGCAGAACATCGAACCAGAGCAATGGATTGCTGAAGCCAAGCAGTTTGCTGAAAAAGCCCAAAATAGCTAGTACTGAAGCAAACTTTTTTTGACAGACACTTTATTTGCAAATTGCTTCAGTAAAGGATAACTAAATGATTCATCACAGAGAAAAAGGCGAAGTGAGACGCTTCGATATTTTCAAATTGATAGTTTTGATCATCCTCATTGCCCTGCTGCTGTGGTTTTGGCTATCCCCCCCGGCGTTTGTGCAAGGGACAGATGCGGGTGTAGAGGATACGGCCGTTGCCACCGATACCACCGATGATGCAGACACGAGCGCGGCCGTAGATGAGCCAATGGACGAGGCGATGCCCGAAATCGCCGTCCCCGAACTGGAAGACCCCATCCTGAGCGATGGCCAGGAACCCGGTACCGTGAGCCTGAGCGGCAGCGGCACCCCCGGCTCCACCGTGCGCCTCATTTTGGATGGTGAAGAAGTTGGCACCACCGAAGTAGATGCCGACGGCAGTTGGACTTACGACCTCGACTTGGAAGTCGGTTCCCGCTCCCTTACGCTGGAAGCGCTAGATGTAGATGGCAGCGTAGCCCACACCGTAGACCTGCCACCATTTCAGGTAGCACTAGACATCCCCACGCTGGATCTGCCGGAAGGCGACCTGCTTGCTGGGCCAGTTCGCCTGAGCGGGACGGCTACCCCCGGCAGCGAAGTGGGGATTGTCATAGACGATGAGCTGGTAGGCACCGCCACCGTTGGCGCGGACGGCACATGGTCGTTCGACACAGAATTGGCAGCGGGACTTCATGGTCTGCACGTGCAGGCTATTGACGCCAATGGAAACGTAGCTGGCGAGTCAGAAGGCTTTGGGTTGTCGTTGTCTGAGCTGACCTTGCCCGATTTTGACCTGCCCAGCCTTGACTTTAGCGCAGGGGAGGTAGATTTTGGCGGTGTCGGAACCCCAGGCAGCACGGTGGAATTGGTAGCAAATGGCGAAGTGGTGGGGACGGCCGTTGTTGGCGCAGACGGTACCTGGATGATTCCGGTTGATCTGCCTGTTGGTGATTATGATCTGAGCTTGCGTATGTTAGATGCCGACGGCAACGTATTGGCCGAATCGGAAGGGCGCAACGTAACGGTTGCTGCCACAGCACCCGCTTTTGCTTTGCCAACGTTTGATCTGCCAGAAGCAGATTTGGCGGGAGGTGATGTGACGCTGACCGGTACCGGCACGCCTGGCAGTGAGGTGGAAATTGTGGTCAACGGCGAGGTTGTGGGTACGGCCGTTGTGGCCGACGACGGCACCTGGAGCTTGCCCATCAATTTGCCTGCTGGCGACTACGAGCTGGCTCTGCGGACAGTAGATGGTGAAGGAACGGCCGTTGAGACCGATCCGTTTGCTTTCTCCCTAGCGACTGCCGCGCCGACGCTGGATGAACCCGCCGACGGCAGCAGCGCCGATGGTGGTGAACTCACCTTTAGCGGCATGGGCGAACCCGGTAGCGAGGTTGAGATTCTGGACGGGGATGAGGTTGTGGGAACGGCCGTTGTGGCCGATGACGGCACCTGGAGCTTTAGCTACACGCCTGCCGCAGGCGACCACACCTTTGGCGTGCGCGCCGCTGGTGTCAGCGAGCCTGCCGCAACGAGTAGCGTTACCGTTGCCGAAGCTTCCGATTCATCTGCTAGCAGCTCTACCGGTGCAAGCGGCAGCAGCGACGGTGCGGAAGCCTCTGTGCCAGCCGGTTTTTGCAGCGAAGCAGGGCCGGGCATTGACCAGGGCGATACCTACGTGGTGGCTCCCTGTGAATGGCTCACCAAAATTGCCAATCGGCTGGGCATTCCCTACGCCGATCTCATTAGCGTGAACCCGCAAATTGCTGATCCAAACCTGATTCATCCGGGTCAGGTCATCAATTTGCCGCCGCGATGATGAACAAAGTTAGGTGACAGGCACTTCAAAAGTGCCTGTCACCTTTTGCAACATTTGACCTGCCAAACAAACTGGCAGGTCTTTTTTGTTTAGGGGCAAGCGGGGTTAAAGCCAACCGGGCCGAGGACAGTTTCCCAGAACGGCCGTAATCCCCCACAATACAACAACTCCCCCTGTTGGTAGCTGTCTAGGAAGAAGACCGTCCCCACGCACAGCACACAGGCCAGCACCAGCAAACAGCCACAGCCAATGAGAATGCGGTTTCGGTTGGGGGATACGGCCGTTTCTGGTTCATCAAATTCGTCAAAAGTGGGGGGAGGAGCGGGGGTTGGTTCCAGCAAATCGGCTGGCTGGGCGTAGGCAGGCACCGGTTCTGGCGGCAATGCTGGCGTCACCACATCATCCGCCGGATTATAGATCACCTCTGAGGGCATCCCCGCCGCCCAAAAGCGCAGTTGCACCGTGTCGCCAAACTCCACCGAGTCGCCGTGATTCAGCATTGTGGGCTGCTCCAGGCGCAGTCCGTTTACAAATGTGCCGTTGGTGCTGCCCAAATCTTCCAGCACGTAACTGTCTGCCTGTGGGGTCAGTTGGGCATGGCGGCGAGAAATTTCTGCATCGTTGATCACAATGCCATTGTTGGCCGAACGGCCGATTGTTTGCGGCGCATTGCCTACCGTAAAGGTTTTGTCCGGCTCTGGCCCTTGCTCCACAACTAGGCGGGCAGGCAGTTGGGCAGATGGATTGTCAGCCATAGCAGTCTCCTGGAAGGTGGTGACAAAAAGATGGGGGAGTATAAAAATAAAGAAGGATGTTTGTCAATGCCATATTGCCTTGACATGACGGCAATAGTTCTGTATTCTACCTTTACCAGTATTCTTCCTGTAGTAGAATACCAATGAGGAATTTAGAATGCCAAATTTAGATGAATTGCTTGCCAAGTGGGAAGAAGGATACAAAAAAGGATTATTGTCATTCTGGATTCTGCTTCTGTTGAATCAGGAGGAGATGTATGCTTATGAAATGACGGCCGTCATCGCCGATATGAGTCAACAAACTGTATCTGTTGATGAGAAGAGCATTTACCGTGCGCTCAAGCGTTTTGAAGACAACCAGCTTATTCAAAGTGATGTACGTAAGTCGGATAAGGGGCCGCCGCGACGGTATTTTCGCCTGACTGAAAACGGCCGTCTTTTATTGGCAAAGTTTTGTGAGCGAAATATTTTAATCTTTCAAGAGCCTCGTGTCGCCGCTGCTATCCTGAAAGCTATTGCTGCTGATGAATAAAAAAGGACAAAATGATGAAACAAAATATGACTTTCTCCGATTATCCAGAATTGAATGACAAAGCAATTGCAACTGCCGCCAGCTTGCAAAAATGGCAACATTTTCTATTGATTGGTTTAGGAGCCGTCATTACTTACGCAATATTGGGAACCAGTACACCAGATAATCTCTTTGACACATTTTCCTCGGTGCTTCTATGGTTGCTGTTGCTATTGGCACCCGCAGTTGGGGGGATTGTCATCCTGAAATTCCCAGCCTGGCAGTCGCTAGCCTTGAGCCAGCGCAAAGAGACTATTTTATACTCTTTTGGCTTGAGCCTTTTAACTTTGAGCACTGTTGCTTTGTTTGGCTATCGCTTAAATCCTTACGATGTTGGCTACATATTGGTGAGTTCTCTCGTTCCGCTGGGTTACGGGCTGTTCATTCTGCGGCTGTATTTTCGCTTAAGCCAGCAGGCAGAAGCTGAGGAGGGCGATCTATTCCCGTAAGCAATATTTGGTTGGGGAACTAGCGGGGGCTAATCGTAGAAATAAAACGGCCGTTTGCCATTGAACCTCTCTCGGCGATAATCTGCAGATGATTATTTTGCACATTATGACAGAGACGGCGTGGCAAACGGCCGTTGCCGTTGGCGAATACCGTGCCGATTCATTAGAGAGCGAAGGCTTTATTCATTGCTCCACCGTTGAGCAGGTGCTCATGCCCGCCAACCAGATGTTCGCCGGGCAAACCGACCTCATCTTGCTCATGATTGATCCTACCAAACTGACGGCCAGACTAATGTACGAAGATTGTTACGAAAGCGGCCACCAATTCCCCCACATTTACGGTCCGCTTAATTTGGATGCCGTGACTGGTTTTGTAGCCTTCTCGCCCGATGCAGACGGCCGTTTCTCATTGCCAAAATCGCTCAGGAGTTCGTGAAATGAAGTTTGTACAAATTTTTCAGCAGAATCGCGCTTACATTGAACAGATTATTGACACCATGTCTGATGAGCAGATGTTGGTGATGCCTGCCGGATTTGATAACAACATCGCCTGGAATCTGGGGCATCTTATTGTGGTGCAGCAATCGCTTATTTACCGATTGTGTGGACTGCCAACGCTCACTCGGCGGGCGCATGTGCGGCTGTTTTCCCCCGGTACGTCCCCTGCCGATTGGCAAGACACACCAGATTTGGCCGAAGTACGGCGGCTCCTCACTGAAACCACCGCCCAAACCATCGCTGACGCTGCTGCCGATCGGTTCCAAAACTACAGACCCTACACCACGACGACCAGCTTTGATTTGCCCACCTTTGAGGATGCCACTGCTTTCAACTTGTACCACGAGGCGCTCCATTTTGGGGCAATCATGGCGTTGCGGAATGTGATCAGGGCGGAGTAGATGGGGAGGGTACGGCCGTTATCCTAACTGTTTTGCAATCATTTTCCCTTCCCGTCTGGTGTTTACGGTAGGGGCGCATCCCCGTGTGCGCCCAAACTGGGGCAGACACGGGGGTCTGCCCCTACTGAAAATCGTTGGCCATCTCACCACTCGCCACATATTTTCCCACCAAGTTTAGCTCTTCATTATAAATTTTGCGCGAAATGGTGGGCGTGATGAGCTTCTCGATGAAGCCCCGGACGCCGGGTGCGGTGCGGGCGCGGGTGTGCAGCGTCACTTTTGACGCCTGACCGTTGTTTACCGGGTCAACGGTAAAGGTGGTGAGAACACCGGCTTCCTTGTCCTCTTCTTGCAGCACGCGTCCCGGCTCTGGCTCGGTGACCACCATGTGGTAGGTGGCTTTAGCTCCCATCACGTTCATGTGTACGGTGATCTCCGTGCCTGCGCCAGTGCCGCCTTTTTCTACCGTCATTTTGGTGAAGTATGGTTTTGGCAAGATGGCATTGTGGCTGTGATGATAGTCGGCAAAAATGGCGTAGACGACTTCGGGTGGCGCATCTATCACGCGGGATACGGAAACTTCATACTGGTTCATGTTTACCTCCAAATTGGGCAATCATTTTCTCGACGACCTCGGCCAGTGGGTAGTTGGCTGGGTCTAATAAATATTGTTGAATCGCGCCTTCGATGACGCTGTACAGGTAATATCCTTCTAACTCTGGCTGTGGCCAGCCTGCTTGCGCCAGTTCTGCCACAAAGCAGCTACGCAGCATCGCTGTTCGCTCCCGAAACGCATCTCCCAAGACGGCCATGATGGCTGGCTGGGTACGGAGCATGTAAAAGAGTGACCAAAATTCCGGCTCGCTGGCCAACAAATCGAAAATGGCGTGTAGCAGGTTGGGTAGTACTTCACCGGGGGGGCTGGTTTGCAGAACGGCCGTTATTCGTTCATCAATCCGCGCCATCACAAAATCAAACACGGCCTGCAGCAAACTTTCCTTGTTGGCAAAGTAATGGTACATGAGCCCCACCGAGAGTCCTGCGGCCGTGGCGATGTTGCGAGTGGTGGTGTGGGCATACCCTTTTTGGGCAAACAGGCGCATGGCGCTGTTGAGAATATTGGTTCGGGTCGCTGCCCGAATCGCTTCGTTTTGTTTTTCAGTTCTTGGCATAGTTTTCTATTGAGCAAGCGTTCAATCAAAATATACACCTTCCCAATTTTTCTGTCAAGTAACCAGGCGATTAACGATTGTGTCGGTAGGGGTAGACCCCCGTGTCTACCCGCTTTTGGGCGCACACGGGGGTACGCCCCTACAAATGGTATATTTCTAAAACTGTCATTTTTTTAAGGTCACGCAAAATTGGCCAGAAAATCATCAAATCGTAGAATTGCGACATGAGCGTGATTACTTTTATTGCATCTGGAACGCGGGGAGATGTGCAGCCAGCAGTAGCGGTGGGCAAAGCGTTGCGCCAGCATGGCCACACGGTTCGGGTTTTGGCAGGGGCTAACTTTGCCGATTGGATTCAGCAACATGGCCTCATTCCGCTGCCCACTCAGATTGATATGCAGGCGATGATGGCCAGCGAGGGCGGGCGCGACTGGGTGGAAAAGGGGCACAATCCGGTGCTGCAATTGCGGATTATGGGGCGGCTTTTGGCAAAGCACGGGATGCAAATTGCCAGCGACGCCTGGGACGCTTGCCAGGGCAGTGACCTGATTGTGAGCAGCTTTACCTCGGATGTGTACGCGGTGGGGATGGCGCAAAAATTGGGCGTGCCGCACGTGAGTGCGCCGCTGCAGCCGACCTTGTTTACGACGCGAGACGGCCGTACCCTCCTCAATGCCCCGCTCCCCAACCGATCTAGCTGGATCAACTATTGGTTTGGCAAATTTTTCATCGAAACGGCCGCTTGGAGCCTGTACAGGGATATTGCCAATCGCGTTCGCAAAGAAATGCTGGGGATGCCTGCCCAAACCCGCGCCGAAAACCGGGAAGATCGGCGCAAAATGACGATTATTCACGGCTACAGCCCCAGCGTGGTGCCGCATCCAGCCGATTGGCCAGACAACTTCCATACGGCTGGCTACTGGCTTTTAGACGAAAATGAGCAGTGGCAGCCGCCTGGCGAACTGCTCGATTTTTTGGCGGCGGGCTTGCGGGCGGGCGTACCGTCTATTTTGGTGCCGCACTTTGCCGACCAGCCGTTTTGGGGGCAGCGGGTGGCTGCGCTGGGCGTGGGGTCAAAAGCAATCATGAGGCATAAGCTGACGGCGCATAAGTTGGCGGCGGCGATTGACGCTGGCGTTTCCAACCAAACCATGCGCCAAAAAGCAACCCAACTGGGTCAAAAAATCCGCGCAGAAGATGGCATTGCCCGCGCCGTGACGCTCATCGAAGAAGAATTGTGAATGAGTTGACCGGAAACACGAACCTGTGGTTGCTAATTGACGAAATTTCATTGGGCAAAGAAGCGGCGCGGTGAGACGCCGTGCCGCAGCCAACCATGAAGACCCGCCTAGAGCAGGAATGTATGGTTTATAAAGCTATCTGCTTAACCCTACCCGTAAGCCATCTTCGGTAAATTGTCATCAGTTATCGTTTGGAACGCAGTGCCAGTTTGAACAAAACCCAGGAGGTAAACATGAAAAATAGGCGTGTCCGCAAGATCATCATTGGAGTAGCTGTTTTTTTTAGCCTTTGCTGCGTTGGATTTATTGCTATTGCTTTGCTTCTGCCTGATCCAGAGCCCGGTGAGGCCACGGCTGTATCTGTTGAAGAGAGAAGTGAGCTAGCTGAAATTGTAGATGATGACCCTGTAGAAGAAGATGTCCTCGAAGAGGAAAACGAAACTGAAAATAATTTAGTTGCTGAAGAACCTGTCGAAACGTCAGCGCCATCAACCAATACCCCAGAGCCAACAGTAACCAGTACCCCAGAGCCGACTGTTACCAATCCCCCAAAAGCTACCGAAACTCAAGTCGTTACAGAAACGCCTGTGCCAACAGATACCCCAGACTCTAACGTGCTTACAGTGGAAGAAGAAGCTTATATAGATGCCATTTTGGATATTGCTTCGGTTTACGGTGAGGCATTGAATATATTAGGCGTTCAACTTTCAGCTGCCGGGGCCGACGTCAGTTTAATGTTCGATGATGATTGGAAAATTGAAGTAGTGACAGCACTGGCCTTTCTTCTTTTTGCTGGCGATGAAGTTCGCTCGTTGGAAGCACCAGAACGATTTGAGACGCTCCATGAGCATTGGTTAAACGCAGCCGAGCATTACGATTTAGTCGCTGAGTTATTAGCTGAAGGAATAGACGAATTCGACACAGATAAGATCAACAGGGCCAATGAGGAGATGTCTGCTGGCCAAGAGGATATATCGTTAGCAATAGATGAAATCGAACGTCTATCCGATGAAGGTGTTGATTTTTCCTCACCATAGAGTTCGCTTCCCTGTCCTAGCGCGGTTTTCGGCTAGCATGGAACTTGTTTGGCTGCGGCTCGGCCTCTAGCCGCGTCGCCTGCTTTGTCATGTTGAACTCTCGAATTTTAGCATAATCTGATTGGCAACGACTGCACATAGCGAAACCGAAGCAGGGCTTTTCAATCGTCACGATTTTAGGACGCGGACGAGCGCGGATGACACGGAAAGGTGTTTCAGGCCAACCAATGCGCCCAAAAGCAGCCAAATTCGGCGAAAAAATCTGTGCAGAAGATCGCATTGGACATTGTAATGGAACAGTGCTGTGCGGCCCTCCAATCTTTCAGCACATAATCTCAAAATATATTCAAACAAACGGTAGAGCAAACGGTAGCCTCTTATCTTTTAGCTCAAACATAAGTTTGTAGTTTTTCTTTTAAGAGATTCGCGCTTCAACTCCTCATTATAGTTTCTACATTTTAGCTGCACCGAATTGGGTGTATGGAGGTTACAGAAATGAAAAGGCAGGCTTCTTTAACGTTACTGATAGCAGTATTCTTGGTTTTTGTTCTGGGAATTGGCTCTGTGTTTGCAGATAGCGGAGGCAACGGCCGTACGGATGGGCCTAGTTTCGAAAAAGTAGGTCAAGATAGCAGCTTTTCCTGCTACTTTATTCAACAAAGTCCGTGCGATGGTGTTACCTATGAGGTCACTGGAAAATGCACACTCGGCGTGCGGGGAAATGTCTCAAATGCGAGAGTAGAAGAGGCACTGATTGGCATTAGATTTATCGGTCAGGGGGATGGGTACACCGTCAGAATCTCCCACGGGCAAGAATATGATGCCATCGAAGATAATTACTTTGTAGAAGGGGTGCATTATGAGTGGGACGGCAATGGGCGGCTACCTGACTTTGAATCAACCAGTTCCGGTACGGTGTTTACATCTAACGGCGTCGTAACTGGATTGAGCCTTTACACCACATCTGCTCAATGTACTAATTAATTGCCATGCTTTGCTATGGTTCAATGTAAATATGAATCCAGCGACACGGTCTTTTGGCCGCGTCGTTTTATTATCAACGATTGAAATAATCTGATTTGCTAACGGCCGTTTCCTCACTCATCACTCTCAAAAATGCGACACGGATCGGAGGGTAAACACGGATAAAAATTTGTTCAATCCGTGTTCTAAACCTCTTTATTTTGCCAGCAGTTGACGGAAGTGATAGATACGCCGTTTCTAACCAAACCATGCGCCAAAAAGCAGCCCAACTGGGCGAAAAAATCCGCACAGAAGATGGTATTGCCCGCGCCGTAATACTTGCCGTAATACTTATCGAACAAGAATTGTGAATAAGTTGACCAGAATCACGAAACGATGCAGGCTGCATTACAAGCTTGTGGTGGGTAAATAGCAGAACCAACTACACAATATCTGAGCGTTTAGCGTTTCATTCCTTTGGTGTGAAGCTCGTAATTATTAGGTTAAACTCGCCAATAAGATTATCATACTGCTCCTGCGTGGTACGGAGAGTAAAAATAATCATATCATTTTGGCGAGCTAAATATACATCTTCATCTACAGCATTACGTATGTCAACACGGTAAATTCTTCTTAAGACAGGATAGTCACCAATCATTTCTTTCTGTAAATCTGAGACCTCAAATCCTTGATAGGTTCTGTTAAGTCGCCAGCCATCCTCTCTTCGTAAATCTTTACCCCATTCAGCAACCTCTTCAAGTGTTGGGTTATTTGCTGGTTGTCGGCTAATCCTGATCCCATTGAAATCAGCAACCAAATCGCTGCTTATAATAAAGACGACTGTTTCATCGCCTCGGTATCCTCCATCGGCATATTGGCGGGCATCCCAAATTCCGGGATGAGTTACAGAAAAACCGAAGGCAGGGCTAGACGTGTTTTTCCTCTCACCTGTGATCCAAGCAATTGGGTGAAAGTCAGTAAAGATGAGCAAAAGTAAAAGTGCAAATCCAATTAAACCAGCGTATTTGGTATGTTCTTTGCTAAATTTCATTTCTTTTCCTAAATTTAGTAGAAGTTGGCTGGCATCCCATCCAACACCCTCAAAAACGCGACTGGAACATAAGCACGAATAAAAGCTCGTTCAGTCCGTGTTCTAATTTTGCCAGCAACTGGCGTGGAACTGGAGCGCCTGGACGCCAATTTGGTTGTACAGTTGGCCAAAGTTGTGGGGCACGTCAGGGACGATTTGTAGCTGGTGGGGGATGCCTAGCTGGGTGAGGAGGCCGGCAACGGCCGTACTTGCATTGACCGCCCGCATATCCAATTCACCCACCGCCAGGAACACCTCTAAACCGCTGTTTAGAACGGCCGTCGCGTTTTCTTCCCACAGGCTGGTAGCATCATCCACGCCGCTTTCTGCCAGGGGCATCGTGTTGCAATACAGGTCGGGTCGTTGGGCAGCGTAGCGCATGGCGCCGGCGGCCCCGAGTGAGAATCCTACCAGGGAACGGCCGTTCCCGTTCGGAATCGTGCGCCAGTTGCCATCTACCGCCGCAATGAATTCCTGCGTCACCAATGCTTCATTTGCCGCATTCCAGGCACCATCGGGCCGTCTGGGAGCCGCCACGATGAACGGTGGCAGCTCGCCGCTGTTGATAAGCTGCGACAGCCACGCGCCCGCATCCTCGTTGGCCGCTTCAACCTCCCGACTAATCGCATTCCAAAATAAAATGTGGCTGCCCTGGCTGCCATGCAAAAAGTAAAGCACGGGGTAATGCTGATCCGATTGATCGTAGCCGGGGGGGGTGTAGAGCGTGAAGAAGATTTCTTGTTGGCGCGATTGGCTAAAGAAGCTGTATTCCGCCACGCCTTGCCAGCGCACGACGGTAGATTGTTGGGTGACGGCGGGAATGGCCGTTTCGGGTTGGCTTGGTGTGGGTGTTGCCGTTGGCAGCGGCGTGGGGCTAGGCGTTGCCGTGGGCGTATCGCTGGGAACGGGCGTTGGCGTATTCGTAGCCGTAGCGGTTGGTGTGGGGCTAGGGGTGTTTGTGGGGAGTCGTGTCGGCGTTTCGGTGGGTGGTATGGGGGTGGCAGATGGTGTGGGTGGGGACGGCCGTTCTTCCGCCCCGCAGCCTAGCAAAAAGATCAGTAACAAAATCAGCCCCCACCGTTTCATAAATACTATTTTAGTGGCGGAAGATGCGGAATGCCAGCCCCGGCCGCCGCAAATAGCTAATTGTGTCCCGAATGCGAGCGGGCTGAAAGCCAAATTGGCGATAAACGGCGTCGTGGTCGGTAATGTCTGGTACAAAAAAGCGATCCATAAAGTAGCGGCTAACGGCAGGCCAATACCACCAGCGGAACAGCATGGGGGTGATGGGGCGGAAAATCAGCATTGGTACGGGCAGGGGCAGGCGACGGTAGCCCGCTACGTCCAGCAGCTGCTGCACCAGCGTGGCGTAAGGCAGCTGCTCGCCGCCTGCAATGGTAAGGGTTTTGCCGATGTGGGTGGAGCGACTGAGGCTTTTGGCCAGGCAACGCACAAAATCTTCTACCCACAGCGGCTGCATCATCATTTGGCCGCCGCCGGGCAGCCACACAACCGGCCATGTCCAGATGGCCAGCCCTACAATCAGTTCAAAGAAGCGGTCGTTACGGCCGTACAGCGACGAAGATCGCAAAATGGTGTACTCCAGCCCACTTTGCTGGATGAGCCGTTCCACTCTTCCCTTAGCCTGGAGCAGTGGGTGCATACTGAGTGGGTCTGCGCCAATGCGGCTGGCAAAAATGATGCGCCGTACGTTCGCCCGACGTGCTTCTTCCACTAGCCGCTCGCTGCCGTCAATATCCACATGGTTCAGCAGCCGGTTGCGGCCCCGCGCTTCTGAACTGGCCAGATGCACTACGGTGGCAACGCCTTCCAGCTCTTCGCGCAGAGTAATGGGATCATTCATGCGGCCTTCATAGCCGCGTGCGGCAATGCCTTCCCGCTCAAGCCAAGCCATCAAAGAACGGCCGACAAAGCCGCTGGCACCAGTGACAAGAATCATGGGAAATTAAATTGTAACTGTACGGGTAGCCTTACCCCCTCCCTAGCCCTCCCCCTCACAGGGGGAGGGGACTGCTCCCTCTCCCTTGAGGGAGAGGGTTGGGGTGAGGGTGAAGAGGTACACATCTGCATAACTTCAGTTTTAAGGCAGGTCTGGCACATCGCCGGGGGTTCGGTCTGGAATGCGGTCTTGCTCCATCGTTTGCTTATACACGTCCATCAGCAGCGCATACTCTTTGTGGCGCGTGCCGCGCCGCCGCCGCCGCTGCTGCTGCAGCATATTTTCCAGTTGAGCAAAGATGTCGCTTTGGATGACGCTGGGGTAGGGAATATCTTCAAAGACGAGGTTGCTTTCGGCACCGGCTGTTTCAATTTCTACATTGCCGTAGTTAAAAATGGTGTGGATGAGACCCGGTGTGAACGCATTCACATTTTGGATATTGCTCAAGAGCGCCTGTTTCCGACTTTCGCCAAAGCCAAACGGCCGTCTGTCAATATCTACAATCAGCCTGTCTGTTAGCTGGAACATATCGTTGCGCCAATCTTCCACCCGCCAAATAAGCCACAGCAAATCAATCGAGTAAAACAAGATAAGCGCAGGCAGTAGCTGCTGGAAGGTGAACTCGAAGAAGCGAATTAAGACGAAGGCAACAACGGCCCCCAGTAAAGCCAGCCCCAACGGAATGACCGATTCAATAATAACCACCAAAAAATGTTTGCGGTAGATGATGGCATTTTCTTCTTCCACCCGCCAAAAATACCGCTGTCTTAGCCGCCACCAGAGCGTATCGCGGCGAGTGGGCTTTGCCGGTGGTAATATCGTTGCTTTTTCGCCAACGGGTTGATATTGAGGCTTCACCGCAAAATGGTCGCTAAATGTTTCGCGCAGCATTGACTGTTCTAAGCTGGCATCGAGTGATTTCACTCTTTTGCTTTGTCGATCCAGCGTCTCTTTAACTTCAATGGGATTGTCAATATTGTCGAAAAAGATGGTGCCAAAGGCAGAGGCGGTGGTGATGCGGGCGGTGCCAAAGTTAAACAGGTTCGTGATAAATGTTGGTTTGGCAATTTCCACGCTTTGCACCTGGTCAATACGTGCTGTTTTTATGTCAACTCGGAAGGTGCGGAGGTCAAACTCCCGATGGACCACGCGCTTGTTGGTAATCACAAAATAATCGTTGGACCAATCAAGCGTTTGGAACAACACTACCAGCAGCAAAATCACAAAAAAGATACCCGACACCCAGTAGCGCAGGTTGAAAAGGAAGGAGTCGGCAGGCTGTGAGTTGAAGAAGGTAAAAATAAGAAGGGGCAGCAGTAGCATGGCCAACACCGGGAAGAAGGTTTGCACCAGCAGGTAAAGGCGGCTGCGCCGGGAGCTGTATTCCACCAGTTCGTCTGGCAAAATGCTGATGACGGTGCGTCTACGTTTGGCAGTGGAGAAGAGCTTTTGCGCTTCTTCGTAGGCGTATGGCGACAAGCCAGCGACGGTGACAATTTGGCCGTCTATTTCCTCTTCCTCGGTTTCCAGCAACGGTAGGGCATCTGGATATTGCAGCAGGAAGCGAACAAAGTTGGTGCCGCTGATGATGAGTACGGTGGCGGGCTTGTCGCGGTGGGATTTGGCCTTGACGTTAGCAGGATGGACGTTTGGCTCGAACAGCCAATCATCCTGGAAGTAGTCATTGACTAAGTAATCTCTCGTTTCGACGACGTAGGAGTTGTTTTCGATGTCATCCTGGCGGGTTTCGGCGTATAAACGGCCGCTTTTAACAATGTACAGGCTATCCGCCACATCCCTCTGGAACGCCACCATGCCACCATTTTCGTACTGCGCCTCATCTGTAATTTGGGCGAGGGCTTCTATATGGTAATCTTCCAATTCTTTAAACAGCGGATGTTTTTGTAAGAACTCTGCCTTTGTGGTCATACATCTTTCCCAGAGTAAATATACATAACGTTGGCAGTCATTTTAACATAATCGCCAGCGGCTGGGAAGTCGTGTGGCACAGATGCACATGGATACTTCGACTTTGCTCAGTACAAGCTTACACAGACAAAGGCAAAATCAGTGAAAATCTGTGTTTGTCAATGTCCAGTTTTTACTCATCAAACAGTTGTGCAAGTTGGCTCAGTTCGGCCGTTTTTGCCTGAATTTCGTCGGGTGAAGGGTTTACAACTTTGTATTCGTACAGCAAGAAACTAGTGGCTCCAGCCATCACCTCTGGCGCATTAAACACGTCGGTGGAAGCGCCTTCACGGTCACCCAGCCAGATGGTGCAGCCGGGATTTTGCTCGGCAAAGGCGAATAATGCCGCCTGCTGGCTGCTGGTGAGCTTGCTGGCATTTTTGGCGTTGAACGCCGTATCAAAACTGTCTAGTGGGGCGCGCTTTTTAGACCAATTTTCATGGCGGAAGATGTTGAGGTCTAACGGCCGTTCCCGCTTCACCTCAATCACCAACCGCGCTGCTGACACATGCGTGCGCCGTCGCCGTCCTTCATTATAGTAATGACGATGGAAAATGATGGGAATGTAGGCGATGAGACGGCCATTGCTCAAACGCCCCTCGTACCACTGCATTTGTTTGGCTTTGGCAGTGGGCTGCAAAAAGAGTGCCTGGGCAATCGCCTCGCTGCCTTCGCGCCGCTGCTTGTTGCGGTACATCACAAAGCCAATCGGCCCGCCGATGGCCAACGGAGGCAGGCAGCACACCAGTACAAAAATGAAAAATCCACCAAAAAAATCGTCCATAGCCACATCCTTTTAGCCTGTGGGATTTATCCCCAGATTTTTGTATGGTAACGGCCGTTCGATCAGAAACCGATCCAACACGTGTAGGGGCAGGTCTCAGACCTGCCCCTACAGACCTGCCCCTACACACACCAAACAAAATTTATGCTAAAATGCACCCACGCCGCTTATTCTCAACAATGGGAACAATAAATGCCATACTTGAACCTCAAAACAACCCACAAACCAGTGCGCGACTATTACAAAGCACTCAAAGAAACCCAGCAGCTTAGCCTGCTCCACGAAGGAGCGGTGGCTCCTGCCTTTGCCAACCTGCTTCGCGCTTGCGCCAGCCGCATGAACTGGACCTTGGCCGAGCAGTACGCCATCCCCCGCAAAGGCCGCCGTCCGCTCCGTGCCGATGGGGTCTTTCTGGACGAGTTTAAGCTGCGTCACGGCGTCTGGGAAGCCAAAGACACGGATGATGATCTGGCCAATGAGGTGAAAAAGAAGTTCAGCGACGGCTATCCCAAGGACAATATCCTGTTTCAGGCTCCTGACCGAGCGATTTTGGTGCAAAACGGCCGTACCATCTTCGATGAACCAATTACCGACCCCGACAGGCTGGTAGAAGTGCTCAAACTGTTTTGCGAATACCAGCCGCCCGAATTTGAGCAGTGGGATGTGGCTGTGGAGGAATTCAAGGAGCGCGTGCCGGAGCTGGCCCAAAGCCTGCTGGAACTGATCGAAACCGAGCGCAAGCAGAACCGCGCCTTCCGCGACGCCTTCGGCAGCTTCACCAACCTGATGCGCGACGCCATCAACCCCAACCTGTCCGACAAGGCCGTGGAAGAGATGCTCATCCAGCATTTGCTTACCGAGCGCATCTTCCGCAAAGTGTTCAACAACCCGGACTTTGCCCAGCGCAACATTATCGCCCGCGAAATTGAGAAGGTGATTGAAGCGCTCACCAGCCGCCACTTTAGCCGCCACGACTTTTTACGCAGCCTGGACCGCTTTTACGGCGCCATCGAAACCACCGCCGCCACCATCGAGGAGTTTAGCGAGAAGCAGGACTTTTTGAACACGGTGTACGAGAAATTTTTCCAGGGCTTTAGCGTCAAGGTGGCCGACACGCACGGCATTGTCTACACGCCGCAGCCAATTGTGGACTTTATGGTGCGCTCCGTGGACGATATTTTGCGGCGCGAGTTTGGCAAAACCGACGGCCTCGCCAGCGACGGCGTGGCCATTCTGGACCCGTTTGTGGGGACGGGCAACTTCATTTTGCGCGTCATGCGCCAGATGCCCAAGAGCAAACTGCCCCACAAATACAAGCACGAACTGTTTTGTAACGAGGTGATGCTGCTGCCCTACTACATTGCCAGTATGAACATTGAGCATGACTATTACGAACTGACCGGCCGCTACGAACCGTTTGACGGCATCTCCCTGGTAGACACCTTTGAACTGGCCGAAGGGCGGCAAATGCCCCTTTTTGCCCCGGAAAACACCCAGCGGGTTCAGCGGCAGAAAAACACGCCCATCTTCGTCATCATCGGCAACCCACCCTACAACGCCGGGCAGGTCAACGAGAATGACAACAACAAGAACCGTCAATATCCTGTAATTGATAATCGTGTATCCGAAACTTACGCTAAAGATTCAAAAGCGACCCTTGTCCGCAAGCTCAATGATCCCTACGTCAAAGCAATTCGATGGGCAACCGATAGGGTAGGAGATGAGGGAATTGTTGTTTTTGTTACCAATAGCAGTTTTATTGAGGATATTTCTTTCGATGGGATGCGAAAACATCTAAATCAAGATTTTGAGCGAATCTATATTCTCGATTTGAAAGGAAATATTCGCAAGGATTCTATGAAAGATGGCATACCATTAGGGGAAAAACATACGGTTTTTGGCCTTGCTGCAATGGTAGGGATTACTGTGACATTTTTTGTCAAAAGCCCTAAATTTACAGACAAAAAGCTTTATTATCATGCGGTTAATTTTAGAGCAACCCGTCAAGAAAAGTTTGATTTTGTAGATGAAGTCGGAACAGCAATAAATATCAATTGGCAGGAACTCACACCAGACAAAAAACATAATTGGCTTACTGATGACCTGAGTGATGATTTTGACACTTTTGTTCCGATGGGTACGAAAAAGCTGAAAAAATCTAAAGGACTTGATGTTGAGTCTATTTTTAAGACTTTCTCATTGGGAGTAGCAACTAATCGTGATGATTGGTTATACCTTTTTACAAAGGAAGAACTTGAAACCAATGTAAAAACATTGATCCAAAATTACAATTATGAAGTTTTTAGGCTACAACAAGCTGGGAAAGTAAATAACGTAGATGATTTTGTAAACAATGATCCAAGTTTCGTAAAATGGACAGATCGCCTTAAAAAAGCTCTTGAACAAGGTCAAACCCTTCAATTTGAGTCTAGTCAAATCCGTGCTTCTCTTTATCGTCCATTCGTAAAACAACATCTTTACTTTGATAGCTTACTAAATCAACGCCAATATCTCCAACATAAAATATTTCCAACGCAACAAACTCATAATCGAGCAATTGGAGTTGTCAATCATTCACAAATCCCTTTTGTCGCTCTGATGGTTGACGCTGCTCCGTGCCTAGATGTTGGCGGACGCCCAACGCAATGCTTCCCCTTCTACACCTACGAAACCGCCGGTAGGGGTGGGTCTCAGACCCACCCCTACAATGACGGCACTTCCCACCCCCACAATGACGACACCCCGTCATACACCCGCCGCGAAAATATCACCGACTGGGCGTTGGCCCAATTCCGCACCACCTACGCCACCGCCCAACCGTCGGTAGGGGCAGGTCTCAGACCTGCCCCTACGATGGATGACGGCGCGAATTCCACAGAAACGCCGCCACCTGCCCCCGACGAAATCAATAAATGGCACATCTTCCATTACGTCTACGCCCTGCTGCACCACCCCACCTACCGTGAAACGTACGCCGCCAACCTGCGCCGCGAACTGCCGCGTATCCCCTTCGTCCAGCCCCAGCAGTTCTGGCAATTCGTCCACGCCGGTGAACGCCTCGCCCAAATCCACGTCCACTACGAAGCCCAACCTGAATACCCCCTGCAACACACAGAAAACCCGGACGAACCATTGGATTACCGCGTCGAAAAAATGCGCCTCAGCAGAGACAAAACCAGCCTCAAATACAACGACTTCCTCACGCTAAACGGCATCCCGCCCCAGGTGTTCGACTACAAACTGGGCAACCGCTCCGCACTGGATTGGGTCATCAACCAATACCGCGTCAAAACCGACAAGCGCAGCGGCATCACCAACGACCCCAACAACCTCGACGACGAAACCTACATCCTCCGCCTCATCAAGCAAGTCATCACTGTCAGCCTAGAAACCGTCGAAATCGTCAATAACCTGCCGCCGTTGGAGATTATCGAGGCGTAGAGTGTGTCGTAGGGGCAGGTCTCAGACCTGCCCCTACCAAACCCGCCCCTACAAACGTACATACGAAATCGGAGAAGAATCATGCCATATGATCCATACAAACATCATCGTCGTTCAATTCGCCTGAAAGGGTACGATTACAGCAGCGCGGGCGCGTATTTTGTGACGATTTGCGTGAAGGGTGGCGAGTCGGTTCTGGGTGAAGTGGTGGATGGCGAGATGGTTTTGAATGAATACGGCCGTATCGTCCAAGCATGCTGGCAAGATTTGGTCAACCATTACAAGCGTGTGATTCTAGATGCTTTTGTCATCATGCCCAATCACATCCATTTTATCGTTGTCTTTGTAGAGGGTGGTCACGTAGGGGCAGGTCTCAGACCTGCCCCTACAAACAACCGAAAACGACACGGCCTGCCCGAAATCGTGCGGGCGCTGAAATCATTTTCGTCGCGCCGAATCAACGAATTGCGTGATACCATAGGCACACCATTTTGGCAGCGAAATTATTACGAACGTATCATCCGCAATGAGCGTGCCTTGAATGCCATTCGGGAGTACATTCAAAACAATCCGGCCAACTGGCTGGAAGATCAACTTCACCCGGCAGCATCACCGAATCCGTTTAACCGCAAGTAGGGCAGGTCTCTTAGGGGCAGGTCTTAGACCTGCCCCTACAATGGCAAAAATCTTATGAAAAACGGCCGTTACGTACACATTTTCTTCCTCGATGGCGTGGGATTGGGTGGGGATGATCCCACTGTGAATCCTTTTGTCACTGCCAAACTACCCAATTTGGCTGGGCTGTTGGGTGATGGCTGGTACCTCACGCGTGAGCCGATCATGACGGAGTATGCCAGTTTAATCCCCACAGATGCCAATTTGAAGATGCCTAAGAAGCCGCAAAGCGCCACCGGGCAAGCGACGATTCTCACCGGGCGCAACGTGCCGCAGCTGGTGGGGGAGCATTACGGCCCCAAGCCAAACCCCGCCGTGCGTGCTGTCATTGCCGAGGGAACGCTATTCCAGGAAGTAGTGGACGCAGGTGGACAGGCGGGACTGATCACGCCATACCCGCAGGGCTATTTTGATGCCATAGAAAGTGGTAAGCGGCTGCTCTCGTCCGTGCCGTTGGCGGCCACAGAGGCGGGTTTGGCTTTGATGACGGCAGATGATTTGCGGAACGGCCGTGCCGTTAGCCCCGGTTTTACTGGGCAAGGCTGGCACGATCATTTGGGCTATGATGACATCCCGCTGCTCACCCTGGCGGAAGCCGGGCGGCAAATTGCCCACATCGCCCCCAACTACCAGTTCAGCTTTTTTGAGCATTGGCCTAGTGACCGCGCCGGGCATCGCGGCACGTTGGCAGACGCCGCCGCCCATTTAGAGATGATTGATGCCGTGCTGGGCGGGCTGCTACACGCCTGGGACGATTCAAATGGACTGTTCATCCTCACTAGCGATCATGGTAACATTGAAGAGAAAAACCAGCGGCAACATACGCGCAATCCAGTGCCAACGTTGCTAATTGGCCCCGGACACGCTGAATTGGCTGCCCACATTCACGATTTGCGAGACATTGCCAAGATAACGCGCACCTTTTTAGGGTTACCAATTCCCAACTATGTGTAAGGGATGCTGTAACATTTTTATCCTACTGTCGCTTGACGACTATCTATTCGTTTGTAAACCACTATTTTGCAGGTCAGTTTACATCGAATTTCTTTTGTGATTTACACAACAACCAAAGGATTTATTATGACTGTTACTTCAGAGAAATACCGCGAAGCGTTGCGCCAATTTCCAGCGGGCGTCACGATAGTGACGATTAAAACGCCTGACCAAGAGCAACCACACGGCCTCACCGTCTCTGCCTTTGCTTCTATTTCCCCGGAGCCACCCCTCATCATGATTGCCATTGACCACCGGGCATCTGGTTACAAAATGCTGGAGCAGGAAGGCACGGTGTTTGCCGTGAATATTTTGTCACAGGATATGAGCGAGCTGTCGAATCGGTTTGCTTGGATCAAGGATGAGGATCGGTTTGCCATGGGAGATTGGGGAACGGCCGTTACCGGCGCACCTATCCTGAAAAATGCCCTGGCTTGGCTGGATTGCACCATTCACAATCGGTACGAAGCTGGCTCGAATACGATCTACATTGGCAAAGTAGAGGCGTCTGGCACGCCCGGCGAAGGTGAAGCCCCGCTCATCTACTGGAACCGGGGATACCGCTACCTGAAAACTGGCGAAGAACCTACTGACTAAAAATAAATAGGCATGAGCGAGCAAGAAGCGTGGCCCATAAAAATTATACGCAGCAAAAAGCGCAAAAAGACCGTCAGTGCCGAGTTGAAAAATGGAGAGTTGGTGGTGCGTGCGCCCGCCCGCATGAGCAAAAAAGAGCTCAACGGCATCATTGAGAAGCTGCAAAAGCGGCTGCAAAATAAAATGGGGCACACCCCCAAAACAGACGAAGATTTAGAAGCGATTGCCCAGCAGCTTAACGAGACTTATTTTAACGGCCGTCTTCAATGGCAATCCATTCGTTACGTCACCAACCAAAACAAGCGGTTTGGTAGCTGCACCCCCAGTTTAGGCACCATTCGCATTAGCCACCGCCTGGCAACGATGCCTGACTGGGTGCTGAAATACGTGGTTGTGCATGAACTGGCCCATTTGGAAGAGTCCAATCACGGGCCCAACTTTTGGGCACTCGTGAACCAATACCCCCTCACCGAACGCGCTCGTGGCTACCTCATGGCCATCGGCCTGGAAGAAGACGCCCCCAATTAGGTACTTGCCAACAAAATTCTTATAGTAGAAAACAAGAAAACCTGTTGATAACAAGGCTTACACAGTTGCTCTAGCCGTTCTGGGTATATCGCTTGGCCAATGAGCAGTTGGTTCGGGAGACGGTTTTGTGTGGGCGCAACGGCCGTCATGCAAACTGGATTAAATGCGTTCACCGCCTTGCCCAACGTGGAGAAAATCTCCACCACATCTGCAAACCCACCTTGCCGCAGGGCTTGCGCCACATTGGGTTGGACGGCGCAAACATTCATGTTGCTGACAGGCTCATCTACAAAAGCATCGGCCATGGTGTAAATAGCGTTCCAGCCACCCTCAGGATTGGCAGGCTGCTGATTTTTTGCCAGCGCCACCAAACTATACAACGTAAACAGCGTCGTCAGGTTGAGCCGAGGAACCCCCAGCATTTCTACAACAAGATGCGTGTGTCCAGTTGCCAAATAAGATTTGACGGTTGTGATAATTTCTTCGTAGGTTGAAGGCGTGATTGATTCATGCAAGGTCAAGATGATGGCAGATTGCTTTTTTACATTGCTAACGGGAATTGTGTTAACGGCATAACTGTTCATGATTTTCCCCTTTTACAATTATGAATTATGAGGGATGAATTATGAAAATCTGCGAAGCTGATTTTCGTTCGTGATGTTTCCTTCATAACTAAATCGTTATTGCAAAACCAAGATGGTGACGTGGGCGGCGATGCTGTCTTGCTCGCATTCGTTGAAAACTGAGACGCGATGGTGGCCGTCTTGTACATAATACTTATTGCCAACGGCAACCAATGAGATGGGGGGCAAGGAAGCGAGCTGCTGACGGGCGCGGCGTACGCCATCCAGACGACTGCGGTTGTGTTTATTGGTCATGTGGAAGTTGGCATCGAAGTCATGGCTACGGCCGTCGCTGGCGGTGCCTACGATTTGGCTCAGCGGTACTTGGCGGATGCCCTGGTAATTGCTTTCGGCGATAGAGCGGCCTGCCATTGCTTGGGACAACGTGGGCAGTGCGGTTGCTTTTTGGGCAAAACGGGAGACAACTTTGCTAACCCAGCTTGTTGATTTTTGTGTGTTGTTGGTGATTGCTGAAAACATGATTTTGTCCTTTACTTGCCAAATTTTGTGCTGAACCGTTATCTGATTTGCAGGATACGGCCGTTCCGTGACGCCAACGTGACACAATCCCTACCATCAGCTAAAATGCAGCCAATCCCCAACAACAACTCATAGATTTGTGCAAAGGACACCCTGACGCCATGCACCTGACCCTCAACTTTTTTGGTGGCTTTCACGCAGCAGTTGATGAACAACCAATCTCCGAATCACGCGCCAAGCGGATAGAAGCACTGCTCATCTTTTTGGCGATGGAGGCACACCGCCCCCACCGCCGCGAGGTTCTCATTGGCCTGCTCTTCCCAGACATGCCCGACGAAGCAGCCCGCACCAACCTGCGCCAGACGCTCAGTCGCCTGCGCCGCGCCATCAGCGATGCCAAAGCGGAGACACCCTTTTTGCACACCTCCCGCGAATCTACCCAGTTCAACCAGGCCAGCAGCCATGCGCTAGACGTACGACACTTTCAGGCGGGGCTAACCGGGTGCGAGGCGCATCGGGGTAGCCGGGACAGTGGTTGTTCAGATTGCATAGCTTTGATGGAAACGGCCGTTTCTCACTACAAAGGGTCGTTTTTAGACGGCTTCTTTTTGGAAGATAGCGCTGCTTTTGACGAGTGGGTGCTGGGCTACCGGCAGCAGTTTCAGGCAGATGCGCTGGCCGTGCTGGATGAGCTGACGCAATATCATGAGCGGCGCGGCGAATATGAGCAGGCGGCGCGATTTGCCCGGCAGCAGCTAGCCATCGAGCCGTGGCGCGAGGCCGCCCAGCAGCAACTTATGCGGGTGCTGGCGCTGCTGGGTGACCGGAACGCTGCCCTGATGAGCTATGACGCTTTTTGCCAAACGTTGCTGGATGAGCTGGGGGTGGACCCAATGCCGGAAACGGCCGCTTTGGCAGAACAAATTCGGGAAGCCACAGCGGAACGGCCGTTCCAGTTACCACCTCAAGCACAACAGTTGGTAGGGCGAGGTGAGGAGCAAGCGCAGTTGAGTGCCCAGCTAGCCAATCCAGACCAGCGGCTGCACACCATTGTAGGGCCGGGGGGGATTGGCAAAACCAGCTTGGCGCTGGCGCTTGGCTGGCAGGCGGCCACTGCCCACCTGGGACCCTTTTTGCACGGTGTCTATTTTGTGCCGCTGGCCGACGTGGCCCTGGTTGATTCTACTGAGTTTAACCCGCTGGTAACGGCCGTTGCCGAAGCGATAGGGTTCACCTTTGCCGGGTCGCGTGATCCACAAGCGCAGCTAATGGGCTATCTGAAGAACAAAAAAATGTTGCTGCTGCTAGACAATTTAGAGCATCTGATGGCGGCGGGGCGGCAGCTTATCTTGCAACTTTACCAGCAATCGCCTGAAGTGAATATTTTGGTCACCTCGCGGGAGCGGTTGAATTTGGTGGGTGAGTGGGCGCTGCCGCTGGCTGGTTTGCCTACAGACAGCGCTGACGCAACCAGCCCAGCGATGACCCTGTTTGTGCAGCGCGCGCAGCAGGTGGAAGCCCGGTTTTCGCTCACAGACGTGGGAGATTGCCCGGAAACGGCCGTTGCCCGGATTTGCCAATTGCTGGAAGGGCTGCCGCTGGCTATCGAGTTGGCTGCGGCTTGGGTGCGGCTGCTTTCTTGCCCGGAAATTTTGGATGAATTGCACCAAAATCTGGATAGCTTGGGCAGCAGCAATGTCGCCCAGCCTGCCCGCCACCACAGCCTGCGCGCCGTCTTTGACTACTCCTGGCAGCTTTTGACCTACGACGAGCAGCAAACATTGGCTCGACTTTCTGTGTTCCAGGGCGGGTTTGATCGCAAAGCGGCGGCCGAGGTGGCACAGGCTAAATTGCCGCAGCTTTCAGCACTGCTGGATAAATCGTTTTTGCGGCGGCGGGTGGGTGAAAACGGCCGTGCCGCCGCTTCCCGCTACGAGATGTTAATGGTAGTCCGCCAATTTGCGGCAGAACATTTGCCGGGTGGTGAGGCGTTAAAAGCGTTACAGGGGAGATACGGCCGTTACTACCTCGATTTAGTTGCTGCCCAGGAAGCTGATTTGCAGGGTGGCAACCAGCAACAAGCGCTGGCCATCATCAACCAGGAGATGGACAATGTGCGGCAGGCGTGGCGTTTGGCGGTTTCTCAGGGCGATGTGGCTGCTGTGGATCGAGCGACGGCCGTACTTTCCCTCTTTTTATATATGCGTAGCTGGTTCCGCGAGGGATTAGCACTGTTTACCCAGGCCGTTACTGAGCTAGTAGCGCAGGCACCCAGAGCTGTTTTGGGTAAGCTGAAGGCGCGCCAGGGTTGGTTTGCCTTTTTGTTGGGTGACCGCGGCCGAGCCGAGCGATTATTGCAAGAGAGCATTGACACGCTGCGTGTGGACGGCGAGCCGGCGGCATTGAGTTATGCGCTGAACTATTTGGCAGTGGTTCAATACGTGCAGGACAACTATGAAACGGGCTGGGCTAGCTGCCAGGAGGCGCTGGCCATTGGTGAGCAGCATGGCCTAACCTACAGTCAGGCGATTAGCAACAATATTTTGAGCCAGATAGCATTTTTGCAAAAGCGGTACGAGGTGGCGTTAACACATTCTCAAACGAGTTTGCGTTTAGAGCAAACGTTGGGCAACCGCTGGAGCATGGGTTTTTCGCTGGTGAATTTGGGACGGGTGGCTTACGCTTTGGGAGATTTTGCCACTGCCCAAACCCGCTACGAGGAAAGTTTGGCTATTCGCCAAAGCATGGAAGATGCGCGGGGGCAGGGGCTGTGCTATCTCTATTTGGGGGATACGGCCGTTGCCAGCCAAAACCTGCCCGAAGCAGAAGCCCATTACCAAAAAAGCGTCGCCATCTTCCGCCAAATCGGAGATCAGGTGACGGTAGATAGATTAGAAGAACGGTTGATGAACATCAATCAACAGCCCGGTGAATAAAGGTTGGGGGGTGAGTACTAACTAAATGAGCGCGGCGTCTGAACCTGACTTTTTGACAAAACTAAAGCGTGAACTTTCGCCCAAATTGTTGATTCCTGCTTTTGTCAGTGGCAGCATCGTTGCCCTGTTTGAAGTGGTGTTAGCAGTTTCTTTTGCTGCGCTCATTTTTACTGGCCCTCTGACGCCATTTGTGGCTAGCGGTATTGGGCTGGCATTGTTTGGGGCGATTGTCACCGTTGTGGTGACGACTCTGTTCGTTTCTTTGCCGGGCACTGTTGCTGGCAACCAGGATGCCCCTGCTGCTGTTTTAGCGGTGATTGCAGGGGCCATCGTTGTGCGTGTTTCGGGGGGGGAAGAAGCTGCTTTTGTTACGGTGGTAACGGCCGTTGCCCTCACAACACTTTTCACTGGCTTGCTTTTTTGGGGATTAGGAACGTTTAAAGCCGGCCGCTGGGTGCGCTTTTTGCCATATCCGGTTATTGGTGGGTTTTTGGGTGGCACTGGCTGGCTGCTCGTTTCAGGAGCCATTGGCCTGATGACCGACTTGCCGACAACCTGGCAGGCGTTGCCACTTTTGCTACAAGGGGATTCTTTGCTGCGCTGGCTACCTGGCTTGCTGCTGGCGTTAACCCTCTTTTTTGCCAGTCGCAGATTTACCCACTTTTTGCTGTTGCCAGGGTTGATTCTGGGCGGTGTTCTGTTGTTTTACATCGTGATTTGGTTGTCTGGACTGACCGCTGCAGATATGGCAGCAGATGGTTGGCTTTTAGGGCCTTTTCCGGATCAAAGTTTGTGGTTGCCGCTTACCAGGCTGGATTTTGCCCAAGTAGATTGGCGTGCCCTGGCTGGGCAGATTGGCAGCACGCTGACGGTACTTATAGTGAGCGTTGTATCGCTGCTTTTAAATGCCGGGGGCTTAGAGTTGAGCACGGCTGAAGATGTGGATTTGAACCGAGAGCTGAAAGCGGCTGGTTTGGGTAACATGCTTGCCAGTCTTGGGGGTGGCTTGATAGGTTACCAACAGCTAAGTTTGTCGGTTTTGAATATTAAACTTGGTGCTGCCACGCGCCTGACTGGGTTGTTTTCAGCACTTTTTTGTGCTGTTGTGTTGTTTCAGGGGGCGGCGGTGCTGGCTTTTATGCCCAAGGTGATCCTGGGAGGATTACTACTTTATTTGGGTATTGAATTTTTGGCAGAGTGGGTTTTGTCATCGTGGAGGAAGTTGCCCACCGCTGATGCGCTGATTATTGTGTTGATTGTGGTGGTCATTGCCACGGTTGGCTTTTTGCAAGGTGTTTTGCTGGGACTGGTAACGGCCGTTATTTTGTTTGGGGTAAATTATGGTCGTACCAATGTCGTGCATCATGAACTTTCTGGGCGACATGTACGCAGCCGGGTGACGCGCTCTGTGACCCAGCGTAGGCAGTTGCAAACGCTATCGGAGCAGATTCATGTCTGGCAGCTACAAGGCTACATCTTTTTTGGCACGGCCGATTCGCTGCTAAATATAATCCGTAGCCGCGTTGCTACCGATGAGCCTGCCCGTATAAAGTTTGTTGTTCTAGATTTTCAGCGGGTGACGGGATTGGACTCGACGGCCGTTTTTAGCTTCCAAAAATTGCAGCAAGTGGCAGATAAACAGCAAATCACCGTTGTGTATGCAGGCTTGATGCCGCAGTTCCAACGGCAGTTGCAAAGTGCGGTTGACGCAGAAAACAGACAGGTTTGCTGGTTTGCCAATCTGGATGAGGGGCTGGAATGGTGCGAAAATGCTTTGTTGCAGCTAGTTGAGGGTGGCGAAAACGAACCGGCAACGCTCAGGGAGCAGTTACAACAGCTTTTGCCAGACAGCCAGCTATTGGATGCGCTGTTGCCATTTCTTGCGCGACGAGACGTGCGGGCGGGTGATGTTTTGATGAGCCAGGGCAGTGCGCCAGATTCTCTCTTTTTTATTGAGGCGGGACAGGTAACAGCACAGCTAGAACGGCCGTCTAAAGACCCAATTCGCCTGGAAACGATGGGCAACGGCCGTGTGGTGGGGGAAATGGGTTTCTATTTAGAGCAGGTGCGTACCGCTTCGGTGGTGGCCGACGTGCCCAGTGTGGTGTATGAGCTGACTCGCCAAAAGCTGGCCCAAATGGAGGCAGAAGCGCCAGAAGCTGCGGCGGCGCTGCATCGCCTTATTGCTCATCTGCTAGCCGAACGGGCAACCCACTTAGTTGAAACGGTTGAAGCTTTGCAGCGATAAATTTTTTTGCCACAGAGGGTTTTGAGGGGTAGGTTCATTTTTTAAAGGCAGATGTTTAGGGCCGTTCCTTTTGGTACTGTGCCGGGCTGTCCAAATCGCGCAAAACTGAGTCTGTGGGAACTTGCACCAAATGCAATTTGTCGGCGTGGCGGCGGAGCAGGGTGCGGGGGGCATCGCCAGGGGGGAGGGCGAGCAACTCTGCAAAGTAGCGGCGTCCGATTAGCACTGGGTTGCCGCGTTTGCCTGCGAAAGCAGGTGCAATGAGATCGCCAAGACCTTGCCAGTATGCTGCTAGCAGCAAATCCATCGTGGCCGGTTCAACCATCGGCTGGTCGGCCAACACAACCAGAACGGCCGTTACCGATTCATCTAATACGCGAACGGCCGTTTGCAAAGACGAAAGCATTTCTCCGGTAGCATAATTCGAATTATGTAAAGTTTCGATTCCTGCTACCTGAGCAACTTGGCGTACTGCTTCTGCGTCATGCCCGGTGACGATGAGATGATCGTGAACGGCCGTTCCCTGCACATTCTCAACTGTTTGCCCCAAAACGGTTGTGCTGCCCCAGCGAAGTAGCTGCTTAGTTTGCTGCCCCATCCGCTTGCCTTCACCCGCCGCCAGGATAACGGCTGCCACCCGCTGATGCACCTCGCGCACCGGCTTCTCGCTTTTCACCGCCCCAATAACCACGCGCTCGATGCGGGGTGTTTGCAGCAGTTGGTGGGCAATTTGGCGGGCGGCGGTGAGCTGTGCGGCCGTTTCCACCTTGTTGATGAACGGCACCACCCGCGCCCTATCTGGCACGCCTTTCAGCCCACCCTGCGGATGCACAATCAGCCGAGCCACATCATTTACTGATAACTGATTACCGATTACTGAATACTGAAGCAATGCTTCTGCAATCTCTGGCCTGTGTGTAACTTGAGAGAAACGGCCGTCCAGCGCATCAATCCCGACTACAGGCACCACTAGCGTTGTTTTGGCCGGAATCACTGGCTCATGAGGAGCCGGAGCTTTGATGGGGCGCATTCGTGAGCCATCAGCCTCTACCAATACAAAATCCACATCTGGCCGCGCCAGCCAGCCATCGGCCATCTGGGGAGGTATCCCCGTTGCCTTTTCCCCTACCACCTCACCCACCACCAAACAGCTTCCCCGCCGATCCAACGCTGCACCAATCTTTTTCTCATTTTCCTCTGTGCCCTCTGTGGCAAAAATTAATTCTTGCGCTTGGCTCATTTGGACCGTAAAGATGCGGGTGGTGGTAGTGAGGATGCGTCGTCCGGGCAGGGCTGCACCCAGCGCAAAAAGCAGGCTGGTTTTGCCACCGCCGCCCACAAACGCGATCATCTCTTTCTGCGATTGCAAATTAAACGCGGTGAGAAGCGTGTAACGGCTCATAATTTTTGGTTTAGGTGGGTGAGAACAGCTTCCAGCACGCCCCCGCCAATCGCCAGTGCTTTGTCCGAGATGGTGAAGCAGGCAGATACGTCTGCTCGCGCATCCAAATCGCCAATTTTGAGGCCAGCGCGCACTTCAGTGCTGGGGGCAATCAAGCCACGCAGCACGCCAGCAAACGGTGCCACAATCGTTTTTCCTGCTACATTGCCAATAATTTGCCCTTTCGTCACTAAATCCCCAATCTCCAATCTCCAGTTCACCTTTCCTGCTGCTGGCGCACGCAAAACCCGCTCTGCCCCTTTGCCTGCCACAATGCCTGGCGTGCCGGTATTGGGCAGCGCACTGCCTTGCCAAATGACGCGCCCTAGCGTGTGTCCGCGCATCGTCTCAATGACGGCATGGCAATCTACCCCGGTGGTAAAACCAGGGCCGAGCGCAATTACCAAATTAGCTTGTTCCATGTTGGTGTCAATGTTGCGCTTGGCCATGCGCGCGTCAACCAGTATTCGGTAATGTCGCTGCGCGACCACTTCGTAAACAGTATTCAGTAATCGGCGTTCAGTAACCAGTGATGGTTGACTGATTACTGAATACTGTTTACTAATAACCGATAACTCAGGGGCTACTAACACAGGAATCGTTCCCAAGTGGGCGAGTTCAATAGCTTGTTCAACCGTTTCGGCGCGTTGGGCATGGAGGGTTTCGATTTGGATGTGGCCTTCGAGAACGGCCGTTGCCACTGCCACTTTTCTGCGAACGACGAGCGGCCGTTCTAGCTCCAAAACGATGACGGGAAACCCAGCATGGTGCAGGCGGAACGCCACGCCCGTGGCCAGATCACCGCCGCCGCGCAAAATGACAAGCTGGTTTGGAAATAACATGTGCTGATCTTACCTGAGGTGTAACTTTGGTGGCAAACTGTTGCCAAACTGTTGCCAAACTGTTGCCAAAATATACAGAGGCTTATGAGTTAGCGCGTTTGAGACTTTACTTTGTGGGTCAGAGTTCTGTATAATGCCGATCAGTTGCGCTCGTATTGGTATTCCTTTTTTAATTGTAGTGGCCAAATTTAATCGTTAAGTTGAAAGGCTGTTTTGGTTTGAAACGGCCAATTTTGGGGAAAGTGTGTTCCTGTTTCTCCGTTATTGAAAGCGGTTATTTTACATAACCAACCATCCGAAGAGCGTTCTGTTATGACATTGCAGACTTTTGGCCGCTACAAAATTTCCCACTTGATTGGGCAGGGGGGAATGGCTGAAGTATACGCAGCAGAAGACCCAAAGTTGGATCGACTGGTTGCACTCAAAATTATTCTAAAGCGTTTCTCCGAAGCCCCTAGATTTCAGGCTCGCTTCTTGAATGAAGCTCAAACGATCGCTGGTCTGGAACATCGTGCCATCTTGCCAGTATATGATTTTGGTCAGGATGAAAGCACCCAAAACCTTTATTTGGTCATGCGTTTGATGCCGGACGTTTTGCATGATCGTTTGGAGCGGGAGAAATTCATCCCTTTGGCAGATGCCAGCCTGATTTTAAATCGGCTGGCGGTGGCGCTAAATCGTGCTCACAGCGAAGGGATTGTGCATCGGGACATCAAGCCTGCCAACATTTTGTTGGATGAGGAAGGGACCGTTTTTCTGGCTGATTTTGGCCTGGCGGCACCACTAGACAAGATGGAAGCGGGCATTGTGCCGCAATCGTACGGTGGCTCGCCATTTTACATGGCACCTGAACAGTGGCGCGGAGAAACGGCGCAGCCCTACACGGATATTTACCAGCTTGGGGTGACGCTTTTTAAGATGATTACTGGTGAACTGCCGTTCCCTAACCCGGATCGTCGTGTTTTGGTGGAGCAACATTTGAACGGCCGTATTCCCAATGCCTGCGAGCTCAATCCCAAACTGCCGCCCAAAATTCAACCAATTTTGGAAAAGGCAATGGCTAAAGCGCCCGCTGAACGGTACAAAACGGTGCTAGAGCTGGCAGATGAAGTGGCAAATTTGTTGCGCCCCAAATTGATCAAACGTCGCTATGAGATTAAGGAGGAGTTGCAACACGGCCGTTTTGCCACCGTGTACCAGGCGCAAGATTTAATTGATGAACAGTTGATTGCTCTGAAGATTTTGAAGCAGCCGTTGATGCCCAATCATAAATACCAAAAAGAGTTTGTGCGGCAGCGAGCGGAGCTGCTACGTTTACCGGCCCATCCAGCTATTGTGCCGGTTTACGAAGTAGATTTGCATGAAGAAAAACCATTTGTTGCCATGAAATTTGTAGACGGCCCTTCGTTGCGAACCCGTTTTCGTAAAGAGGGCAGGCTGTCTGTGAATCAGGTTTGTGAAATTGCCAAAAGTTTGGCAGATGGCTTGGATGCTCTGCATGAAAATGAGCAGGTTCATGGCGACATCCACATGGGCAATGTGCTCATTGGATCAAACAATGAATGTTTGCTGACTGACTTCCAGATAACGGCCGTTACTGAATTAACTACGCTTATGATGGAGGAAGAGGCTCCGTTAGGGTATCTGGCGTGTCTGGCACCAGAGCAGTGGGCCAGAGGGTCGTTGGTTCCGCAAACAGACATTTATCAGTTTGGCATGTTGCTGTTCGAACTGCTGACGGGGCAACGGCTGTTTACCCAAACCGACTTGTTAGAACTGGAAGAGGCAATCGCTAAGGAGCCCCTGCCCCCAATTACATCATTGGCACCAGAACTGCCGACACAGTTTGATGCGATTTTTGCCAAAGCGTTGGCCAAGCGGCCAGAGGTGCGCTATGCGTCTGCTGGTGAGCTTGTGCAAATGTTAAGCGAAGCATGGCAAAGTCATGCTTTCGACTCTTCAGTGCATGAAGGAGTCATTCAGTATGAGGCCAAGCAGTGGGACGCGGCCATAGAGGCTTACAAGCAAGCACTCAAAATCAAGCCAGACAGCGGGGCTGTTGCCGATGCCCTAAGCCGAGCCGAGCGGCGCCAACAAGATGAGGTTGTCTTAAACCAGTGCCGTGAAGCAATGGCTAATGAACGCTGGCGCGACGCAGATTACTTTTTATCGCAAGCGTCTGATTCGCCAGAAAAGAAAGCATTGCAAGAGCAGGTTCAGCGCAAAATTCAAGTTGAGCAATGGTATAGCGAGGGTAAGGTTGCTATGCAGCAGCAAGATTGGCTCAAGGCCCAAAAGCTGCTGGATGAAGCCGATTCCCTAGAGCCCAACTACTTGGACATAAATGCGCTGCTGGGCGAGCTGGCAGAGAAGATTGAAGCGCATCTGCAACAAGCCCGTGAGGCCATTGCCCAGAGCGAGCATGATAAGGCGCTGATATTGCTAAAACCGGTGGCTGAACATGAAACGGCCGTTGCCCTCCGCCACCTGATTGACGAGAAAAGAAAACCTGTACCAATTATGCCTGTCAATGATACGCGTTCTCGTCGGAATTGGTTTGGGTGGGGTGCAGTTGGCTTGCTAAGTATCGTTGTCGCTGTCTTTTTTATTCTCAATGGCAGGCTGACGGATGAAGAAAAACTAGCTTGTTTGCAAACGGCCGTGCCCGAACTGCACATAAACCGACCTGGCGAGCCTGAACTTGTCTTGCCGCAAAATACCTCCGCCACTATTTCTAGCAAATGGTTAGAACTAGGCCTTTCTGTAGAGTGGACGCCAGATGAATTATCCAATGCGTGCCAACAATTTATAGCCAATGATAGCAGCATAGAAAGTAGCTGGTCGTCCGATGCTGGCGAAATTGAGAAGCAAGGAAGGTGGGAAGTCGCGTACTTATTGTCATCTTCATCAGCTAAAACCGACAGAATTGTTGTGACTTTGTTATATGATGGTCAGCCGCTGACAAATGTGTTCTTGCTACACTTTCAACCATAGCGGAATGTGTAAAAGCGGGAAAGAGCTAGATACCAAGTAAAATTGTTTCCCCTGCTTTTACTCAAGTAATCGGCCAAAATCATGGCTTGCCAAATCCTTATGCCGATTACAAAGCCAACATGGGGAAATCATGACAAAAAAAGCGAAGCATCTATTTTTGACAATTGCCACCCTCTTGTTAATTGGTTGTGGAACAGATTTGCCTACACCCACATCGCAATCAGATTCGTTGACAACGGCTCAGGCAATTGCGTGTACGTTTTCCATTCCTATCAATGAAGTTCCTGATCCGAGCCCTGGTGATACGGTCTACCTTGTGCCACAGATTGAAGAAAACACCCTGGGCTGGACATTTAGCTGGCGAGCCGAGCCAGATGTTTTGCTCGATGACGATATTGTTTCAGCCACGTTGATTGTGCCGAACGATGTGTCACAAATTGAGGTTGATTTAGAAGCTGTAAATGCCGAGGGTTGCCCTGGTGTAGGCTCTTTGCTCATTACTGTGGCTCAACCAACGTCTGCTGCCACCGAAGCTGTCGCAACTGAAAATGGGACGGAATCGGTAGCAACACTTGTGCCTACAGAAGAAGCGACGCTGCAGCCAACGGCTGTTCCCACCGATACGCGAGCGCCTTCCCCAGAACCTACGCAGGCACCAACTGCAACAGAGACATCAACCAGCGAGCCGCTGCCGACCTCGCCACCCCAACCAACAGCTACATCAATCTCTCCGCCCATTATTACCGACCTGGAATTGCTGCCCTCCGGTGCCGTCGTCGTGCGTTGGATTTGGAATGGGCAACTAACACCAACGCAAAACTTCGCCGTCCGCTTTTGGTCTGAACGCGATCCCCGTCCCGAAGCGCGCTTTAGCATCACCTGGACCAAAGAGAATCAGTATGCCTTTAGTGTTAACAATGTAGATTATCCTATTGGCACTTACTTCGTCAATGTAGCTGTAATGGAAGGGCCAAGCAATGGTGTTCATACAGAAGTCACTCGTTCAGAAGATAGACCGCTATTTGTAGATGCTCCAGACCCAACGACAACCCCACCACCGCTTCCATAAGACAATACCGTTGGCGAGGTTTGTCATGTAAGGAGCATTTGCTAACACCTTAATACCGTGAGTTTACAGGCTAGGCAGAAATTGGAATCATTTATAGCAAGGCCAGCGAAAGCGTATAAGCTTATTGCTGGCTTGTTTTGCGCTTCTTTTATGCTGGCGCTAACCTTCTTTTTGCTTCGCCCGTTGACACCAAATGCTCAAAGCTCTGGTGAAACACTTTATTTACCACTGGTTTCCCAGCCCCTTTTTGAACCATTACCGAGCGATCAGCAAGATCATATCCAATGGGTGTTGGATGAGGCTCCGTATCCTGCGGTTTCTGCTCAGGCTGTTACCCTGAGTGTAGGTGAGCATGAATATTTATTTTTGCTTGGCGGTGCAGAACAGTTTAACCCTCAAACGAAGCGCGTGGAGCAAACCAAGCGTGTGACGCGCGTGGAGCTGCATGAAAATGGGGATTTGGGCAGTTGGAGCAGTGTTGGCGATCTACAAGAACTGCCGCGACGTCTTCATGGGTTTACGGCAACGGCCGTTAATAACAGAATCTATGTGCTGGGCGGTATGTATTATCCAGCCGGTGGCGGGCTGCCGAAATTTAATAACACGGCTTACTGTGCAGAGATAAATGAAGATGGCACGTTTGCACGCTGGGAAGCAAAGCAACAGAATTGGTATTTCGATGATGGCGCTTCGTACAATTATGAAAAAAGCATGGCGTATCATGCGGCCGTTTACCTGAATGACCACCTTTATGTGATAGGTGGGCTGCGTAGAGGTCTCTATTTCAGCCAGAGCTGGGATGCCACCAAGTTTGTGTTTTCAGCAGAAGTCGGCGACAGTTGTGATGCTTTAGATTGGCAGCAAGAGCAGGGTTTGCCAGAACCACTTAGAGGCCACTCTGCCGTTGCATTGGAGCGAGCTTCAGGTTCAGAACATGACATTTACCTTTTTGGAGGGATAACAAATAACCAAAATAATCCAACGGCCGTTAGCTTACGGGCAAAGGTAGGCGTAAACGGAATAGAGGGATGGACAGATCAGCCAGTTATCCCTGGTAGCGCAGGCATTCATGCAGGTACGGCCGTCCGCTCCGACGAGTACGTGTACTTCATTGCAGGAACCACCCAGTATGATGCCACGCAAGGCCCTGCCAGAGACAATGTGTATCGAACGAAAATATTGCCCGATGGAGAGCTTCAGCCGTGGCAAGAGGCAAACAGCTTAGCACATCTTTATGGCCATGCCGCCGCCGTTTCTACTTGGGATCGCCTTTACATTGTCGGTGGGGCCATAATTACCAATAGTACACAGCTACCCACCCCACAAAACACAATTTATTGGACGCCGCTTTTGTTTTTTAGCAAAGAAAGCGAACCAGCAGGTGCTGTATTTCCTGGAGAAACAATCCAGTTCAGATTCACCATTAGAAGCAACAATGTTCGAGACTTGCCTAGTCTGGTCATTTCAGACACCCTACCGAGCAATCTGGAACTCGTTTCAGCGCCCAATTTTGTTCAGAATGGCCGATTATTGCACTCAATTTCCATTACCTTGCCTGTAAATAGCCAGGCATGGCAAACGTTAACGGCCGTCGTCATCCAACCAGAAACGCCTGTTTCAAACGATAGCCCCTCTGCCACAGCAACCGAAACTGCATTACCAACAAACACCGCCACGCTTACGGTTACTTCCACTCCTACGGCAGTTCCCCCAACAGCCACACCGCCCATTCGCCCAACGGACGACAAATCTTGTGTGCTGCCAGAGGCTGCTCCAGACAGCGGCACACCTCGCCCCAAACCAACCTGCACCCCTACGCCGGTTGTCACAGTTTCTGTCATGCCCACATCTACCATTACCGTCACGCCTACCGAGACAGACACTCCACCGCCTATTCCCACTGATACTACCACGCCAACGACCGTACCCGAACCTGTCGTGGTTATTAACGTGGCCCAACTCTGTTTTGAAGGACGCTGTATTTGGACAAGTACGGTCATCAACGCGGAGAATCGCCTGTTTCTTCCCCAGATTGCAAAATAAAAGGAGGCGTTTCAGCACCTCCTTTCAGTTACAAATTTTCGATTGCGAGCAGCAAAAACCTCAATGGTGAATGCCAGCTTCTTGCAGCTTGGCCACGACGCGGGCGGGCGCGAGCGGAATTTCGTCGAACCAGACGCCGGTGGCATCGTGAACGGCTGCTACAATGGCAGGCGCTAGTGGCAAGAATGGCATCTCCGCCATGCCCCGCGCCCCCCAGGGGCCAATGGGGTCTGGCACTTCCATGATGACCGACTGCACAATCTCTGGCACGTCTTTAATGCCGGGGATGAGGTATTGACTGAGGAAGGGGTTTTGGATACGGCCGTCTTCCACCACCAAATTTTCCATCAGCGCATACCCGTGTGCTTGCGCTACTGCCCCCTCAATTTGCCCTTCAATTTGGACTGGATTGATTGCCTTGCCCACATCGTTGGCGCACACTACTTTGTCAATCTGAATATGCCCCGTTTCGATATCCACTGTCAGCTCCACCGCTTCAGCCACATAGCCGTAAGAGAAGTTAGGCATACAAATGCCGGTTTCAGCATCATATGGCTCTGTGCCAGGTGGCCTGTAAATATGGTGGCCGATGGCTGGGCGATCCTCGTTGGTCCAGGCAGTGAGCGCCGCTTCAGCCGCGCCGCGAATTGAGTTGCCTGCCATCCACGTCAGGCGCGATGCTGATGCTGAGCCAGAGTTGCCGCTGGTAGCTGTGTCAGACATATCTAGCTCCACCAGTCTCACATCCACACCCACGGCGGCGGCAGCCATCTGCTTGAAGGCCGTATGCGCCCCTTGGCCAACGTCGGCGCCAGCGTGGCGTAAAATCACACGCTCGACTTCTGCCTCGCCATGTAGTTCAATCGTCGCTTCACAGTTCTCTGGGAAGCCAAATGAAAAACCCACATTCTTAAACGAGCAGGCAATTCCCCGACCCTTACGCAGCACCTCGGAATTTACCGGCAGCGACTGAATACTGCTAAACTGATTACCGTTTACCGATGACTGAATACTGTTCGCTGAATACTGCTCACTGTCCCAGCCCGCTTCTGCCGCACACCGCTCCACGACCTCCGCCATGCTAATGCCGGGCGGGGGCGGGGTTTGTACAGTGAGTAAACTGCCTTCGCGCAGCACATTTTTCAGGCGGATTTCTACGGGGCTGATGCCCAGCGCTTGCGCTAGCTTGTTCATCTGCATTTCGGCGGCAAAGGCGCCCTGCGGCCCGCCAAAGCCTCGGAACGCACCGCCAGGCACGTTATTGGTGCTGATGGCGTAGCTATCCAGATGGGCATTGGGAATTTCGTACGGCCCCGTGACCATGAGGTGGAAGTTGCCTAGCACTTTGGTGCTGGTATAGGCGTAGCCTCCACTGTCTAAGTAGCCGGTGGCGGAAACGGCCGTAATCTTCCCCTCTTTCGTTGCACCCCATTTGGTGTGTACAGTGGCCTGGTGCCGCTTGTGGTGGCCCACAATACTCTCTTCCCGCGTCCAGATGATGCGTACCGGGCGGTCAATGCCCTGCTCGTGCAGCCGTTTAGCGGCTAAACCCAACACAATTTGCAAGGACATATCTTCCTTGCCGCCAAACGCGCCGCCGATGGCCGGGTAGATGATGCGGACTTCTTCCTCCGGCAACCCCAGCGAATGAGCCACCTGTTGCCGGTCTTCGTGCGCCCACTGGCCACCAAATTCTACCGTCACGCGCCCGCGGTCGTCTATGTAGCTAACGCCCGCTTCGGGCTGTAAAAAGGCGTGTTCTTGATATGGCAAACGGTAGGTGCCTTCGATGATGATGTCCGCTTCATTCCAGCCAGCGCCCATGTCGCCTTTGCGAATCTGGTACTTTTTCAGCACGTTGCTACCGTGCCAGGGCTGGACGATCACCTCGTCTTTTAGTGCCTCTTCCATGCTGCTGACAATGGGCAGCGGTTCCCACTCAATTTGGATGAGGCTCCGGGCTTTGGCAGCGGCCGTTTCGCTTTCTGCAATGATCACAGCCACCTGATCCCCTTCCCAGCGGCTCACATCGGCATGGGGGTTGCTGCTGCCCAGCCCCACCAGCACCGGCTGGTCTGGCAGAATGAGACCATACTCATTTACGGGCACATCTTTGGCGGTGAGGATGGCAACCACACCAGGCACGACTTCGGCTGCCCTTGTGTCCATCGAAATCATGCGGGCGTGGGGCTGGTTGCTAAAAAGCACCTTGCCGTGCAGCAAATTATCTGGCGTAATGTCGCCAGCATACATGGTTTCTCCGGTTACTTTGCCGGGTGCGTCTACGCGGTAAACAGATTGGGCCTCAAGCATACTTTTTCTCTGAGTAAATCACTATTTTGCAGGTCAGCAGTTTACATCAAATTTCTTTTTGTGATTTACAAATCGTATTAACCAAAACGGTCATCAAATGGATCTTTATTGCGTGAATACATGGAGGCATCCCCCGTGCGGCGGCGACCTTCTGGGCTGGCAATGATGAAGCCAATGGAAAAGACAATTTGCATGACGATGACCAGCCCGAGGACGACAATTAGCTTGAGCCCAATTTCTGGCACAGAGCGGGGGATAAATAGCTGGTTATAAAAAATGCCGGGTCTGAGAATCTCTTCAGCGAACAGGTAATTGACAAAGAAGTAGGCCAACGTACCCGTGAAGAGCAGCCAAATGACCTGAATGATGGTTTTTCCTGTGAGACCTTTGCGTTGTGCTAATCTTTCTTCTTGTTTCTTTTCTAGGCGCATAAGGGATTACCTCCATTTGCTATTCGGCAACTTTCTCAACAGCTTCGATGATTTTGTAGTAGCCGGTGCAGCGGCACAGATTGCCGCTAAATGCTTGTAAAATCTGCTCGCGGTTGGGAGACGGCCGTTCCTCCATCAACTTGGCTCCCGCTACCAAAAATCCAGGAATGCAAAAGCCGCATTGGACTGCGCCCGTCTCCACAAACGCTTGTTGCAGTGGATGCAAGGTAGCGTCCTCAGCACCGTTTGCCAATCCCTCGATGGTCACAATATTGGCCCCGTGAGCGCGAGGGGCGGGCACCAGGCAAGACATCACGGCCATACCATCCAGAATGACGGTGCAGGCACCACATTCGCCCTCGCCGCAGCCTTCCTTGCTACCTGTAAACGACGCTCCGGTGAGCGTACCTTCTTCGCGCAGCCAACGCAGCAGCGTTTTGTGGTTGCCGCCTGTGGCTGTGATCGTTTTGCCGTTTACGGTGGTGGTGATCGGCGTGTCTGGGAGGTGGGTATGGCTGAATTGGGTGCCGGTGGGGAAACGGCCGTTCGTCTCTCCCCACAGCATGACCGGCTCTTGCGGCCATTGGCTGCGCTCGCTGCCGTCTCGCAAGGCAATTAGACCGCGTTTGGTGAGTACGCGCACCATTTGCTGGCGATATTCGGCCGGGCTACGTACATCATCAATGGGCGTCGCGGCAGCGGCAGCCAAATTGGCAGCATGGGCGATCACATCATCGGTGAGTGTTTTGCCCACCAAGTATGCCTCTGCGCTGGGGCTGTTGATGATGGTGGGCGCGACGCTGCCCTGGGTGATAGCCGCGCTGCTGATAGTGCCATCGTCAGCAAAGTCGAGCACAAAAGCAAGATGCACTACAGAAATGGCCTGAGCACGACGCAATCCCAGCTTAACAAAAATGCCGCGTGCCGATTTTGGCAGCGGGGCAAAGGCGATGTCGGTCACCATTTCGTCTGGTTCCAGCACCGTTTGGCGCACGCCGGTATGGAAATCGGCCAGAGAGACGACCCGCTCACCACGCACGGAGGCGAGGGTGAGGGTGGCATTAAGCGCGCGCAGTGGGGTGATGGTGTCATTGGCAGGGCTGGCGGTGATGAGATTACCGGCCACGGTGGCCCGGTTGCGTAGCTGTGGCGAAGCAACTTCCAGGCTGGCCTGGGCCAGCGGCAACGCTTTTTGCACGAGCAGCGGCGAAGCAACAACCTGGTTATGTGTCACCAGCGGCCCTAGGTGAATGGTGCCGTCCTTATCTTCGCTGATCTCTGCCAGGCTAGGAATGCGGGTGATGTCAATCAAAATATCTAGATCGGGACGGAGGCCACGTTCTATTTCTAGCAGTAAATCGGTGCCGCCAGCCACAAGGCGGGCGCGACGGCCGTATTGGGCCAATAGTTCCAGGACGGCCGTTACCGACGTGGGGGTTTCATAGTGGGAAATTTGTTGGAAATGGGTGTGCATAGGCTAAGTATAAAGTTGTGAATGGAAAGTTGGCAAGCGAATAACGATATGTAATTGGGTACTGAGCAACTAATCCGGCAAATTACTCAATTACTGGTTTTATCGTTCGGCGCAGTTGCTACGTACGACGTAGCTTGATAATTTCCGCCATGATGCTAACGGCGATTTCTTCTGGGGTTTCTGCCTGAATTTCCAGGCCGATGGGCGACTGCACCCGCGCCAAATCCTCAGCCGAGAGGCCGTCTTCCATGAGCAGCTTTTTTGTTTCTGCCCAGCGGCGGCTGCTGCCCATCATGCCGATGTAGCGGGCAGGGGAGTGAATAATTTGCGGCACAATTTCCCGGTCTACCAGGACATTGCGCGTCACCATGATGACGTAGGTTTGGGCGTTGATGGGGCTTTGCGCCAGGGCGTTGGCAAAGCTACCGGGCAGGTGCAGGTCAGCATTGGGGATGACGTCTGGGCTGGCTAAGGCTTCCCGGTCATCGGTAACGACGATGCGGTAGCCGAGAAAGTGACCCAACTCTGCCACCGCTTGCCCCACATGGCCGCAGCCGACCACCAGCAGCGTGGCGGGTGGGGCGTATGGTTCCAAGTAAATTTCCACTTCACCTCCGCAAACGCCGGGGTCGCCCCGACTAGGTTCCACTAGCGAGTAGGGCAGCACGCGGGTACGGCCGTCTTGCAACGCCCCTAACGCCTCATTTACCACCCGCGACTCCATCTCGCCGCCGCCAATACTGCCAGAGATACGGCCGTCTTCATACACCAACATTTTGCTGCCACTGTGGCGCGGCACCGAGCCACGCGCCTTGATAACCGTAGCTAAAACCACAGGAATGCCATTTTGCTGCGCGGCCAAAAGCGCTTGAACAATGCGTAAATTATCACCCATGATGAATTTATTGGTTTAGATTAACACAACTGCCTGCTACCCAATTATTGGGCCCTCCGCCCGTGGGCTGAACGGCGTAGAAGGTTAGCGTGCCCAGTGTGCCGTTGGCGTTGGTGATGTTGCGGATTTGCTCACCAGCAATAAGGATAGCACTTTCGTTTTCCAAAATGGCATTGTGATCGCGGAAGGTGGGTTGGCCGCTGTGGGCGAGGATGACGGTACGGCCGTCTGCTGCTGCGCCGCATTGACCCTGGCTTAAGCAAGATTGGCTGCAAGTGAGCGTTCCGGTTCGCTGTACAGCACCTTCCGGCGGGGCAGCTTCCTCACTGCCGCCAAAGCAAGCGGTGAGCAGCAACAAAATGAGCAGCAGGCCAGCATAAAGGCCAAGCTGCCCTTGCCGGAGATGTTTTCTCGGTATGACCTTATTCACTTGAACTCCAGTTGAAAAATGTTAGCGCGTTTCCCAAAGGCGCTCGCCGTTGAGAACTCGCTGAACCTGATTGGCAAATTCGGCGGCGCGTAGCGGTTTGCTAATAAAGCCATCGAAGCCAAATTCGCGGATGCGCCCGGTGTCATGCTCCAGTGTGCCAGCGGTTACGGCTACAATCAATGCCCCTTGCAAGCGTTCGTGCTGCCGAACTTCGGCTAGTAGATCGAAGCCGCTTTTTTGGGGCATGTTGATGTCTACCAAAAAGAGATCGACCCGGGGCAGCTTTTCAGCAAAGGCAATGGCAGAATCAACGCTGCGGCGGGAGTAGCATCGGTTGGCCCCACCCATTCGCAGCAAGTCCAGGGCTACCAGTTGGGCGTTGGGATCGTCTTCTACAAGAATGATGGTGGCGTTGGCTAATGGTATGGACATTGGTTACCTGTGTGCTTGGAGTGTATCAAAACGGCCGTTCCGGGGCAATGGTTGGCGTGTGGTTACGGCCGTTGGGTTGAATTGTGTTTGCTAGCGGCAGGGTGATGGTGAAGGTGCTGCCGTGGCCGGGTTTACTGTGAAGGGTCAGCGTGCCGCCATGCCGCTCGATTAGGTGGCGGCTGATAGACAGCCCCAGCCCCGTGCCAATGCGACGGCGGGCACTGGTTTCATACAGTTGGCGAAACTCTTGAAACACCGCCTCGTGGTGCGCCTCTGGAATGCCGATACCGGTGTCTTCTACGGCAAAGGTGGCGGCTTGCTCATGGCTGCGGACACGCAGCGCAATGTGACCTTCGTCGGTGTATTTGGCGGCGTTGCCCAGCAAATTTAGCAATGCTTGCTGGAACCGTTTGGGGTCTACTAAAACCTCAGGCCACACGTCTGGGTAGTCGCGCACCAGGGCAATCTCTGGGCTACGCAGCAGGCTGCGGACGCTGGCCATTGCCTCTTCACAAACTGAATGTAAATCTACCAGCTTCATTTTTAGGTGAAATTCGCCAGCGTTCATCTGGGCCAAATCAAGCAGGTCGTTGAGGACGCTCATGGAGTGCCAGCCAGATTTTTCGATGCGGCCCAGGTAATCTACCTGTTGGTCGCTGACGTCGCCTAGCTCACCCTGGCCCAAAATGTGGGCAAAGTTAACAATGGTGTTGATGGGGGTGCGTAGCTCGTGGCTCACCTGGTGCATGAAGCGCGTGCGTAGGTCTCGTTCAGAAACGGCCGTTTGCCTGGCATTTTCCAGTTCTTCATTGGCACTGTGCAACTTGGCATTGGCCAGACGCAGTGCTTCCTGAATGGCAAATAGTTCGTCCCGCCGCTGCTGGGCTTTAAGATGAAGCGAGCTCACCGATTCAACCGCCACCTGCCATTCCAGAGCTGAAAAATAAGCAGCACCAGCCACAAAAAAGTTCACAATGATGGGGCTGCTGATCTGTTGCAGTAACGCTGTTATCCCCTCGGTATGTGCGCTAATGCCAATGGTCGTGAGCAAGGTAGCAATGCCCCAAACCACGAAGCTGAAATCTGGCTGAATGAACATACTGCTGGCGATGATGAGTATGGCATATAGGTATGGCAGTGGGCTGCCGGGCATCCAGTTTTTGTAGATGATGAGGAAAAAGATGAGCAGGTGAACGGTCGTAAAAACGACAGTCCCTACAATCCGCCGCTCTTGCTTGAGGGCGCGCCAGCCAAACAAGCCGCTTGCGGTTGCCAGCACCACACTCAGCCACAAATGCCAGCTTGCCACAAAATCCTCTACGATAATGGCAGCAAACAGTGCGGCAACGGCTGTGGCACCAGCAATGAGTGGGATGAGAAGAACGGCCGTGTCGGCACGCAGTTCTTTGGAATATGCCTGATCCATAATAGAACATTGTAAAAGTTCTGGGGCAAGATAGCCGTATAAATTGTGTTAAGTTAACTCAAGTTGCTACCTTAAAAATATGGCTGACACTCTCAGCCAGAACAAATAATGCGATTTTCAGCTCAAAGCCTGCGGCTGTGACTGCATGAATGCTCCTCGGCATCCTGCGTGCAATGGATGACCCTGTCGTCTCCACAATCTTGCGATGCAGTTTTATCCAATAAGCGCGCCACGGTGGATACGGCCGTTTGCTGTTTTTCTTGCGTACAGGACATAGTTTCACCTGTCTTGTCTCATTGATTAAGTCTTCCATGGTGTAATCATTGTAGATTTTGTCCGCATAGATTTCTGAACCCGTCGGTAGGTCAAACTGAAAGGAGCGCAGGTGAGTCACATCGCTTTCAGAACCCGGTGTTAGGAAGAACTCAACTGGTTGACCCTGACTGGTGACCATCAAATGTAGTTTGAGTCCATAGAAGTAGCGGCGTTTGCTCGCAATCTTGCCGCGATACTTCTCTTCTCGATAGAGACGACAGCGGCGAATGCGCCAATTGTCACACACCACAATAGGAAAGGTATCGATCACGTAAATCGAATCGCTACTGACCCCTTTCCAGTGGGCGCCCAACATCTCGATAAAGGTCACGATGTAATGGCTCACTCGATGCAGACGACGTGAATACCGACTTTTGCTCAACATGGTTGGTATGTAGCCGCCTTGATGCAAGAAGGCACGGGCAAGTTCATAATTGCCGCTAAAAAACAGAGCAGCCACGATTGCTGTGGTGATGACCTCGGAATCGTTCATGCGGCATTGACTGTTTTCATGATGACCTAAACCAAGCAAAAGGTCGTTAACCAGCGTGTAAATCGCTACAATTTGTTCGTCCATGATTGTCCTCGTAAAAATGGTTTGGTGGTTCAAACCCACTTTACTTGGCTTTCATGGACTTCACCATTTTTGACTGTTAAGGTAGCAACTTAGGTTAAGTTAGTAGCCGCAGTTTCTTACTGCGTTTCCTAGTCGCGGAAGAAATCCGTAAACTCACTCATCAACCTGCCAGCCCAGAGCCTCCAGGTTAGCACTGGCTAGAATTTCGGCGGGCACGTCGGCCAGGGTCATGGTGGCTTCGGCCGCGACGGTGCCATCGGGCAGGCGGATTTCGCCTACGGCTTTGCCCAGTCGCCCGCGCAGCCGCACAATGCGGCCAACGGCCGTTAGCTCCGTCTCTGTCGGTATGGGATGGCGATATTTCACTTCTAGCTTGACAGACATCATAAAGTGGTGCGGATCGCCAATCATGGCCACACGAGCGACCACTTCATCCAGCAGAGCCGCCACAATGCCGCCATGCACCACGCCGGGGTAGCCCTGGTAGGCTTCGGGGATGGTGTGGGTGGCGGTGACTTCGTTACGGCCGTTGTCGTAAAAAGTCACATACAAGCCGCGCGGATTATTACGGCCGCAGACAAAACAGTAGTCGGAGTTAGGTTGCTTGATCATATTTTGAGTGGTTGGTAGCTGGTGGTTAGTTATTTTACTAGCAACTAACCACCAACCACTTTTAAGTTATACTAATGGTGATGGACGCTGAACGATTGATTCCCGTTAACGCCGAGGTACAAATTCCGCTGGCGGAGTTGCGCTTTCGCTTTTCCAATAGCAGCGGGCCGGGCGGGCAGCATGTGAACAAGAGTGCTACCAGGGTGACGCTGCTGTTTAACGTTGCCAATTCGCCCAGCTTGCCTGAAGAGGTGCGGGAGCGATTGCTGAGGCGGCTGGCAAATCGGATTGACAAGGAAGGGGTGCTGCAACTGAATGTGCAATCTTCTCGTAGCCAGCATCGGAATCGGGATACGGCCGTTTCCCTCTTCCAACAACTCCTCGCCGACGCCCTCAAAAAGAAAAAGAAACGCCGCCGCACCAAACCATCCAAAGCGGCCGTAGAAAAACGCCTCGCCGAAAAGAAAAAGCGCAGCGAACGCAAACGAGACCGCAGCCAAAAATGGTAATCGGTAATCAGTACGTCAGTAATCAGTAAATGGTCTGAATTTACTGATTACTGTTCACTGAATACTGGTTATTGGGAACCGGCTGCCAGAATCTCCGTATCCTTCGCGTCGGCTACTGCTTTACCCTCTGCTACGTTTACACGGGAGAGCAAGAAAATGCCAATGGCAAAGAAGAAGAACAGGCTGGCCACGCCGGGGCGACTGCTGTCGAACAAGGCCACGGACAGTACAAATACCAGCGGACTGAGGAACGAAGCAAATTTAGACATGATGCTGAAGAAGCCGAAAAATTCACCGCTCATTGTCTTAGGGGTCATGGTAGCGTACAGGCTGCGGCTGAGTGCCTGGCTACCGCCCTGCACAATGGCCACCAGCCAGGCCAGGAACCAAAATTCCACTACAGAGTTCAAAAAGAAGCCCCAAATGGCAATGATGGCGTAAGCAGAGAGTGCCAAAATGATGCTGCGCTTCGTGTCTAGGCGGTCGGCGATGCCCTGGAAAAGGCGTGGCCCGGTGAGGAAGGCAAAAAGAATCGCCACCGCTTGTGTAGCCAGCAGCAAACCGATGATGCCGCCTAGATTGCTGCTTCGCAATGGCGGCAGCACCTCAACGCCTGCTACTGAAAGCAGGTTGCCGCTGCTGTTAGCGGCGCGTTCACCCGTGTTTACCAGCGAGAGCACATGTTCCCCCTCGGCGTCCGCTTGCAGTTCGGTGGTTACGTCGTAGCGCACGGTGCTTTGGTAAGCATCAATGAGAATTGGCTCACCTGTCTCGTCCAGCAGCGGCTGGCCATCTAGCTCTACGGCCCAAATGCCGTGATCTGGGCCAATGCTGTAAGTAATTTCGAGGGGTTGACCCTGGTAGGCGAAGTCGAGACGGCCGTTCCCATCCTCCGTAGTGGCATAGGTGGCAGCTAATTCAGCCTCATCACACCAAAAGGCATACCAAGCACAGGTTTCGCCCCGCTCCGCCCCAGAAACCATCATAGTGTCCCAACTGCCCGTGAGTGCAAACCCGTCGCCGTCCACTGTGTGTGAGCCTTGGCCAACGGCCGTATCCGTCGCCACAAAATCAGCCGAAGGCGTGCCGGTAAGGGTCTTGGGCAATCGGTATCGTCCCACAATGCCCACCAGCGGCAGGGCAATAATATTGAAAATCACAAAAGCCACATAAACCGTTTGCCGCCGATTGCTTTTGGCTGGCAAATTGCCAAACACTAGACTGTAAGGAATGCCCACAAACTGGACCAGCAAAATCGCAAGCACCAGTTCTGTCGTGCCAAAGCCCAGCTCTGCCCCATAAATAACCGCCACAGAAATGATGATGCCAATGCCGTCGTTGTAAATCAAAAAGGCAATCAAATATTTGAACAGTTCACGATATTCCGTAATTTCCTTTAGGGTTTTACGAATTTGGCTAAAGCTTTGCCGCACCAAATTGCTGCCTGGCGGCAGCATCTTTTGGCTAACCCCCATAGGCTCTGGAACCTGCCTGAAGATCGGAATAGAGAAGACGAGCCACCAAATCGCCACGCTAAACAACGACCAGCGCACGCCCCAATTTTCTGGCATCTGGAAAATCATCACCACGTTGATAGCCAACAAAATCCCACCACCCAGGTAGCCTAAGGCATAGCCATACGTCGAGATACGATCTTGGTCTTCTTCTTTGGCTACGTGGGGCAGCAGGGCATCGTAAAAAACGTTGGCCGCGCCAAAGCCAATGCGCCCGATGATGAAGAAGATGGAGGCCATCAGCCAATCACCCGTGTCTACCAGCACCAGCAAGCCTGTGCCGACCACGCCAAGACCTACAAAAATTGACAGGAATTTCTTCTTGCCGCGCATAATGTCGGAAACCGTGCCTAAGATGGGGGACAAAATGGCGACGATAAAGACGGAGATTGAGAGGGTGATGCTCCAATATTGAGTGGCCGTGGCTGCGCTGAGTAGGTTAGCTCCGGCCACACTGCTGTAATACGCTGGCAAAACGGCCGCTAAAATCGTCGTGGCAAAAGCAGAGTTGGCCCAATCATACAGAGCCCAGGCACGAATGCGCCGTTTATACTCTTTTTCGCTAAGCTGATGCAATGGCAGATCAACGGGGGTAGATGTCATGAGTTCCCTTCCTTAGTTGCTCACATTATGCCTCATGCTGAGAGATGTGCAATGAAATTAGGAAGGAATTTGAGGGAATGACACTTTTGCGGATTTTATTGGTTGATGAATTCCTGTGGCTGATAAAGTTGGTTCAGGCACGGATCATAATCTTCGCCCAGGATGACCTTGTATTCGTACTCAAAACTGTCGTCTTCTGCAAGCTGGATTTGGCTGCGGAACATGTCAAAAATCCAGCTAATCATCCAGTCAAATGAATCTTTGAAATTGGGGCGATAGTAAAACATTTGGGTGAAAGGCTCTGTTTCCGGTGTGTCTTCGCCGATGATGGGTACGAAGCCGTACCAGGCCAGATTATCAGCTGCGAGCAGGGCCATATCTGGATTGCCCGTGGCGTTGATGATCTCTACCGTAATGGGGCGGCGGCCAGCGCGGTTGAGTGCAGGCACGCGGAAGAGGCGGCTGAACGTTTCTTCCAGGTTATTTTCGCCTTCCCAGACGGGTAGCTGCACCTGGGCACCTCCGGGCGTTTCCCAAGGGACAATGCCGCGCACAAGATAAAGGTGCTGCACACCATTTTCCCGAATGCCGGGAGCCAGGGTTGCGAACTGTAACATACGGCCGATATCCATATCGGTTTCTACGTTGTCTTGATAAGCCTCCCACAGCGACGGAAATTGGGAAACCAGCCCTATATCAACCCCCTGGTTAAGCAAAGCGCGCAGTAGCTGCTGCTGGCGGCGGCCCCGGTCAAAATCGTTGGTAGAAAGGCGAGAGCGGGCAAACCACAGCGCTGTGTCGCCATCTATATGGTGCAGGCCAGGTTCCAGGGCAAATTGCTCCCAATTATCCTCATCTTCTGGATCAAGTTCCGGCGAGATGAGCCGCCAATCTTGCAAACGGCAGCTCACGGCAATATCCACACCGCCGATGGCATCTACGGCCGTTTCAAACCCCTGAAAATCCACCCGCGCATAATAATGGATGGGGATGCCAAAGTTGTACAGGATGGTTTGCTTGAGCAGCTCCACGCCACCCAGCGAGAGCGCTGTGTTTAATCGATTCATCGTTTTGCCGGGGATGTAGACGTACAGATCGCGCGGTAGGGAGATCATGGAGGCAGTTGGGCCATCCTGGTTTACAGAGACGATGATCATGGTGTCGGTGCGGGTGTCATTGGAACCAATGGCGGTGTCGCTGCCCAGCAGTAAAATGTTGGTGGTGGAATCGGGGACTTCAAAAGTGGGAACGGCCGTTGGTACGGCCGTAGATGGCGTGGGAATGCCTTCGAGCAGCTCAACAGGTGCAGTCACGGTGAGGACCGGGTTTAGCTGGGGTAAACTGGTGGGCGTGTTGGTGGGAACGGCCGTGTTGGTGGGTGTTGCCGTGGCTGTGTTAGAGGGCGTGGGGCTGGGGCCAGGCGTGTTTGTGCCTGCTGGGGTTGGTGTAGTTGAGGGGGTAGGTGTGTCGGTCGGCGGCTGGGGTGTGGTGCTGCTTTCATTGGCAGCGACTTCAATGGCGACAGTTGCCGCTAGCGTTGGCAGCGGGGGGCGTTGTCCCCCGGCACAACCCGCCAAAATTAAGACAATAGCATATAAAAGAATGGCTAGACCAGTAAATTTTGCTAAGAACTTTTTTGAGATGAATGCCATAATTTCAAACTTCTAAAGTAACTATACAGCCTCTCAGGCTGTGGCCGGCGTCCTCGCCGTGCCACCTGGCGGCTCGGTCAGGAGACCGGCCGCAGCACCTGTATAATAATTATCTTCTAAATTCCCTTTTGTAAGCACCGGGGGGCATTATAACATGGACGCTCAACCCCCCGAAACCGTGCAGTTGGAACGTACAAATTGGGTACAGAAGCCGTTGGGTGGCGGACAATTTATAGCTTTTCGCCAAAGAGATGTTCTGAACGACTAAACACAATGTAGCCAATGATGAAAATGAGTACGGCCGTAATAAACGTCCGCAACAAAGCCAATGGATCCATCGCCCCAGGGCCGCTGCTGCCCACGTTGCCCCACAAAACGGTGCGATAGCCGTCAATAATCGAAGCCATCGGGTTAACCCACCGCATGAGGCGAGCCGGATTAAACACCATGCCCCAGATTTCTGCCTGGTCGCCAAATCGTTCAAACGGATAGAAAACGGGCGTCAGGAAGAACCAGGCTAGCAAACCAACTTCCAAAATCATGAGCGTATCCCGGTAAAACGCTTGCAGCGTAGAAAAGATGTACGCTAGCCCCAGCAAAAAAACGATCTGCGTGAGTAAAATGAGCGGTACCCAGAGGGCATGAATGGTTAGACCAATGCCAAAGGCGTACAGCAAGATCAAAAGAATGATGGAGGCGAGCAAAAAGTTGACGAGATTGGACAACAATGAAGCAGTTGGCAGCAAAATCCTGGGAAAATAGACCTTCTTGATGATGGCAGCGTTGTTGACAATAGACCCCGTGCTGCTCATCATCGTACTGGCATGAAATTGCCAGGGAATAAGCGCCACCAAAATGAAGATTGGATATTTTTTGATGCCGTCATTGGGAATGAGTATCGTAAACAAAACTGTGTAGACGGCCATCATCAGCACTGGGTTGAGCAAGCTCCAAACAATGCCCAAAACGGAATTCTTGTACCGCGCTTTTAAGTCTCGGATGACCAAATTCTTTAGCAAATTGCGGTAAGCAACAATTTCACGCAGCTTGTCCCATTGGGATTGAATCTGATCAGAGTCAAAGCGGTTGGGGATGGTGCTAAGCGGCTGCGGTGGTTTGATTTCTAATGACATAGCGGCCTATTTTAGCGGGTTGCGCGGCTTTTTCAATGGGGGTTGCCAGAGGCTAAATGTTGGTAGCGTTGCCAAACTTTGAGCGGGGATGAAATTGGCTCCATGAGGGCGCGTAGTTCTTTGAGGGGAAGGGTGCGGCTTTGCTGGATTTTGCGTCTTTTTTGCCACATGGCTGGTAGCTTGGGGATGGCTTGCAAACGGCCGACCAGCGGCGAAACATCCCGTCTGGCAAGCAAGGCAACGGCCACAGCCCCCAAATCATAAAGCAAAATAGCGGGCAGGTAGAGCAGCAGCAGTTGCCAAGGGTAATTTTTCACAATCGTCCACACTTTGTTGCGGCCCAACAGCCTGTTTTTGAACGGCGAACCTTCGATGGCAGTAGCGGAGTGATGGTGGTGGATAACGGCCGTATCCACAAACAAACAGTCCCAGCCCGCCAACCTGGCTCGCCACGCCAGATCCACATCTTCTAAATAGGCGAAAAAATCTTCGTCAAACAGGCCAATTTGGTTGAGCATGGTGCGCCGATAGAGCGCCGCCCCGCCGCTGGCGCCAAACACAGGAACTGGTTTTGTTTGAGAGATTTCGTTGGGGTGGCCGCCTAGCCGATCCCAGGCAATGCCCGCCCGATCCAGGCAGATGCCTGCCGAGTTGATAACGTCTGGCCGATCCCAGAACAGCAGCTTGGCGGCACACATGCCCACGTTGGGGTTCGCTTCGGCCGTTTCCACCAATGCCGTTAGCCAGTTGGGGGCAACCTTTGTATCATTGTTGATGGTGGCAATGTAGTCTGCGTTTGAGGCGCGAATGCCCACATTGTTGCCCCTGGCAAACCCCATATTTTGTGGGAGTTCAATGAGCCGAACGTCTGGGAAATGGTCGCGCACAAACGTCTGCGAGCCGTCGGTGGAACCATTGTCAACCAGGGTAACCTCGAAGTTGGGGTAGGTTTGGGCAAACAAGGCGGAGAGGCATAGGTTTAGGTGGTGACGGCCGTTCCAGTTGACCACGATTATGGAGACAGATGCAGACACAGCCCAAATTGTGACATAGATATAAAAAATCTACAAGAAGCCAACCTCCCGCAGGTTCCATCCGCAATCAGCGTTCAAGAACAAACCTGCGGGAGGTTTTGCAGATGAGACCGTATGAAAAAAACAGCCCAATTTAATCCAGAAATATATGCGCTGCGCCCCTGGTACCACAACTTCAACAAGCTGGGCTTGCAGACCGATTTTGGTGACATGGCCATGAGCCGCACAGAGCAGCTACGACGGCTGATTCTGCTGCTTTCCCCCGTCAAACCTGCCGGATTTGTGGAAAAAGGGGAGAAGCTGTCTCTAAAAACGTTGCTCAAAGGGAGTCCCAACTCGCACCAAATTAACCAGCGGCACAAAGAAACTTTCCTGATTCCATTTTTGCAGCAGGCGTTGGCCGATTTGCCCACCGAACCCCGCTGCCTGGATCTGTTTTGCGCCGATGGCTATTACAGTTGCTGGATTGGCAAGACACAGCCAGATGCCCAAATAACTGGGGTGGATTTAGACGCTCAGGAAATTGAGCGGGCGCGATTGGCAGCATCGGTGCTGGGCATTGAAAACGCCACCTTTCGGGTGCAAGACATCTGGGAAGCGGTGCAGCAGCCCGAAACATACGATTTGGTAATGTGTGCCGGCGGACTTTACCACCTCGCCAAGCCGCGCGACCTTCTGGCGGCACTGCGGCCGATTACCACTGGGCATCTGGTTATTCAAAGTGCCATCACGCTAGAGACGGAAACGGCCGATTACTTTGTGTCGCCAGCACCGGGCTGGAAGCACGGCAGCCGCTTTACCCACGCCGGACTGAAGCAGTGGTTGGCAGAACTGGGCTGGGAAGTTGTGCAGGAGGGGCGGAATGAGCTAACGGGCAATCCCCGCCTGTGCGACCGGGGGTCGAGTTACTTTTTGTGTCGCTAGGGGCGGCGGTCAATTATCGGTAATCAGTTTTGTCCATTTCTGAAATTGCGCCAATAATTGTTCCTGGTTAAAAGCTGTTGCCCGTTCAGCTTGCCCGGCAATTACTTTTTCTCGCAAGGCAGAATCTGTAACCAGTAAATGGATGAGTTCGGCCAGGACGGGGTAATTTTTCTCCTGGAGCAGGATGCCTGCGTTGCCCAGTGTGCCGGGAACGGCCGTACTGGCATAAGCCACAATCGGCAGGCCAAAACGCATGCTTTCCACCAGTGGCTGGCAAAATCCCTCATGCTCACTAAGGCAGACGTAGACAGAGGCGGTGCGATAATACGCTGCCAACTGTGCCAACGAGACGTGTCCGCTAAACTGCACGGCCGTTTCCAAACCTAGCTCCTGGGCAAATGTGCGTAAGAAACGGCCGTAGCTACCCGCACCATCTTCAGAACCCACCAGCAGCAGCCGAGCCGTTGGGTCAATCTGCCGATAAAAATAGAGCGTTTTGAGCAAATCTTCCTGCCGCTTGTTGGGCGCAATTCTTCCTACAAAGAGTAAATTGGTACAGCCGTCATGAAGCTGGTTGAGTAGGTCGAGGTCAGGCTGGGTGTTAAACAAATCATTGGGCTGGATGAGGGGGAGAACGGCCGTTTTGGGGAACTGTGCCGCTGCTAAATCTTGTTCGTTAAAAGTGGAATCTGCCAAAGCCAATGCGGTGCGGCTGGCAAAAAGCGGTAAATCGCGCCGCCCTTTTGCCGCCCCGGCCCGCAGCCACGGATTTGCCCCAACCAAAAAATGCGGCGGCGTCACGTTATGGTAGCGCAGCAGTAGCTTTTGGGGCAGTGCCAGCAAATAATCAGACAGTGCCGAGCCGAGGCTGTAATGGAACAGCAACACGTCTTCTGACTGAGGGCGATATTGGTCATAGGGCGTGACCATCTTTTGCAGACTGGGGTGGATGTGCTCAGCAAAAATATCGGAGCGAATGCCCCAGCCTCGCAGTGCCTGCTGCATGATGAGTGCCTCGTTGTAAATGGCGTTGCCGGGCGTTGCGCCCGTGACGAATTGATGAATGGTGGGCATTTCAATTGAATTGGATTTTCCGAAATATCATTCTGATTTATTCAACTCGCTAATGAGTTGCGTGATGATTTGCCGCATTTGGGCATTAATTTCGTTTTGCTGCTGCCCCAGTTTATTGACATAAAAAACGACAAGCCGATGAAACGGCCGTTTCACCCAATTCAAAAACCGCTCCGTGGCCGTTTTGGCAGGAGGCAGTTCCGGGTCTAGCCAAAGCTGGCTGGATTGTTCGTTAAGCTGCGCCAACTTTTGCAGTAGCTCCGCTGAAAGCGACCCATTTTGGGGCAAACTGTCTACCTCCAGTTGGAAAGTGGGGAAGCTGGCTGGGCTGGTGAATTGGCGCTGCGCCAGATTTTGTTCAACTTGCTGTAGGACGGCCGTTTTATCAATGCGCGTTTCGTCTAGTTGAATGAGTTCGTCCAGTTTCATGATCCCCTCTGAAAATTATGAATTATGAAGGATGAATTATGAAAAATCTGCGAATCGGTTGATGGCCGCAATGCACGCTTCTCTGTAAACGGCCGTTACTGCCGCCCAAGTATACCGCGATTCTACCTTCTGTTTACCTGCTGCCCCCAGTTTTTCACGCAGCGATGGGTTTTGCAGCAGGCGCAGCAACGCCTGCGCCAACGCTTTGGCGTCATCCACGGGAACGAGCAAGCCGTCCTGCTCATCATCCACCAGCGCGGCCACGCCACCGACGTGGCAACCCACCACCGGCTTACCACAGGCCCACGCCTCCGCCAGCACCATGCCAAACGATTCGTGGCGCGATGGTAAAGCCAGCACGTCGCAGGCAGCCAGCAGGCCGTTTTTCTCGGCGTCGGGCGGGGCATCTAGCACCAAAACTTGCCGTCGCTGGGCAGGCGGAAGCTGCTCCAGGATGGCGTGGATGGTTTGGCTGTAGCCCGTGGGCTTGCCCGCGATGACCAGTCGTGCCGCCGGGAGCGCTTGCCAAATGTGGGGCATGGCTTGCAGCAGCCTATCAATGCCTTTGTGTGCCACCTGCTGCCCCACAAAGGCGATGAGGGGTTCGTTGGTTAGTTGGTGGGCGTTGCGCCAGGAACGGCCGTCTGCCTTTGCCAATTCCGCCACGTTCACCCCCGCCCCCAAAACGGTGATCTTGCTGGGATCAATGCCCCGCTCGGCCAGATAGGTTTTTTCAAACGAGGTGGCTGCCAAAAAACCAGTGGCGTCGGCAATGGAGCGGTAAATGAGCTGTCGCTCAAAGCCCCACACATCTTCTGGGTGCAGCGCACCAAAGTAGAGCAGCGGCTTACGGCTTTGCTGTGCGCCACGCCGGGCGTTTTGCATGTGCAGCAGCGGAAAAGCTGCCGCCGTCACCACATCGGCCTCAAATTTGGCGATGGCCTGCGTGAGACCCGGCACGATGGGACCATTGTGCCAGGTGCGCGCCCAATCATGGCCAGGCAGCCGCAGCTTGTACAGCAGACGCGCCAGGTTCAGGCGCACGCCGCTAAACCGATTGAACACAAGGAAGCGGCGCACGGTGACGCCGTTGATTTGCTCGGTGCCGACGGGCACGGTGTGGTCATCTTCCTGCCAAAAATGATAGTTGCTGTAGGCGTTGGTGGTAAAAACGGTCACCTCATCGCCGTAGGTTTGCACCAGCTGCTCCGAAAGCTCCTGAAACAGCCGTTGGGTGCCGCCCATGTTGGGCGGGTAGCCGTGAACAACGTGCAGAATTCTCATGGAGCCACGGCCGTTCCTGGCAAAAAATCTCCGCCAACCACGCTTTTGTAAAGGGCTAACGTCGCCTCAATAAATTGCTGCTGGCTAAAGTCGCGCTTACCCACCGCCAGCGCATTTTGTTGGTACGTGGCATACTGATTTTGTAGCTGGTTTAGGGCTTGGAGGATGGCTGGGGGGGAAACGGCCGTTACCACCACACCACACGCTTTTTCCATCACATAGTCAGCCAGCGCCATGGTAGGGCTTACCAATACGGGCTTGCCCGCCACTAGCGACTCTAGCAGCGAGTGGGGGAAGGCCTTCACCAGTGCGGGATCATCGGCTAGGACAACGCTGGCATGGACGCGGCTCAAAGTATCGTTAACGTCTACCCGCTCGTTAAGCAGGGTCACGCGCTGACCCAGGTTGGCCTGGGCAATGCGCTGGCGCATCTCGTCGGCCAGCAGGCCGCGCCACAAAAAGATCAGGTGCAGGTCGGGGCGTTCCTGAGCGGCGGCCAGCAGCGCGTCAATCCCTTTGCTGCGGAACTGGGCATTTGTCCAGGGGGCGGAGGCCATCATGAGGGTGAAGGGGGCGTCGGCGGGCGGTGGCTGGTACTGAAATTTGGTGGTGTTGATGCCGCTGTGGATGACGGCCGTATTTTCAATGCCCCAGGCTGCCAACCGCTGTTGGCCTGCCGCTGTGGGCAGGACGACGATGTGGACGCGCCGAGCCAATTTTTGTGCTGTTGCTTTAGACGTGTAGCCGAGACCGGTAACGGCCGTGTACACAATTGGCTTTCTTAACCCGCGCAGTACCGGGAAAGGAAACAAATCTGGGTTGAAGATGTGGTGCAGCTTTATTTGTTGTTCGGCGCGGCGCAGGCTAAGTAGCTGGGTCATGCCCCAAAGCTGGCGCGGCAGGCGCGTACCGGGTCGTTTGCCAGGATGCAGGTGGTTAATTTGGCTGCCGGGAATCTGTTTTTGCAACGCCTGCACGTCTTGCATGACGGCTTCCAGAGCAGCCAGAGGGCCAGCGGGCATGGTGAGATGAAAAAGGACGCTCATCTGATTTTACCCCGCGTGACCCGGGCGTTTTGCCCGCCGAAACGGCCGTGCCAGCCATCCCAGCAGGCCAACACCGCCGCCCGCGCTCGTGGCCAGTTGCGCTGTAACAGTGCCTCCAGCCAAATGTGTCCGCTGATCAGGCTCCAATAGAGAAACAGCCGCAGCCGCTGGCTGGCGTGGAACTTTTGCACGTACAAAAAGCGGTTGCGTAGTACGTAGTAAATATGTAACTGGTGCCGTTGCCCAGCCGAGCGCTCTACTTGGTGCTGGGCGCGCGTGCCGCCCAAAACGGCCGCACCGAACCCAGCTTGCCGCACACGGGCGCACAGGTCAGCCACCTCGCCGCCAAAAAAGTAATCTTCATCCAGCAGACCGACTTGTTGTAAAACGGCCGTGCGGATGAAGATGCAGGTTCCGGGAATATAAGCTACTTCGCGCATCTCACTGTTAGCCAATGGTTCTTGATGATGCGTGCCAAGTGTTAAGCCAATATCGCCACCGCCAGCGGAGAGCATTTGCTCACCGTCCCACAGTTCGGGGCCAACCATGCCCAGGTGCGGGTGTGTTTGCAGCAGGGTGAGGAGTTTGGTGACGGCCGTTCCGTCCACCGTCGCATCGTTGTTAAGCAGCAAAACCGTGTCATGTTCTGTTGCCAGAGCCGCTTGCAGCCCCAAATTGTTACCACCAGCAAAGCCCAGATTAGCGGGGCTAAAAATAAAAATGACCTCGTCCTGCAAAACCTGCCGCAATTTGGCACGGTCTTCCGGGGCAGAATTATTGTCTATGACCCAAATATGGTCTTCCGGTTGCCGCCACGCCTGCACAGACCGGACGCAATGAATGGTGTCTTCGGCTCGGTTCCAGTTGAGGATGAGAATTGCCAGGCTCATGAGGTTTGTGGCTTGCTCAGCCAAGCGCGGACGGAGAATTTGCGAAGCTGCCAGTATGGTTTGGTAAAGCGGTTGAGCCAGCGAAAAAGCTGTACGCGGTACGGAAACAGTGCGCCTTGTTGGGCAATTTGGGCTTGGAAGAGGGAACGGCCGTATGCGTAAAGCTCCTTGTCTGCTTGATTTTGCTCCGTCAGCAAAGCCAGCACCTCTTCATTGATTCGGCTCTTTTTAGGTCGGTTACTGCCCACATTTTGGCGTTGATACCACACATTTTGCCAGCTAAATGTTTTCTGCAACAATATCAATGATTCATCAAACTGCTCGGTAAGCCCCACGATCACAAAATGATTCTGCAAATGCCGTTTGGCTTTGGCTAGCAGCGTATCTGCCTCATCGCCGAACTCATACTGTGGGTAGCCACCGGTAAGCTGGCGCGTTTGGCCGTTGGCCATGAGTGGGTCAATTTGCTGGTTGGCAAATTCGTACAAACTGAGTTCGTTTGCTGCCTGGTGATGGGGATGCTGCGGCGTGCGTTGAATAAAAGCGTAGTAGGAAATCACCCGCTCGATTGGCTCACGCAGAAAAGTGAAGTAGACGGCTGGTTGGGGCAAAAATTCATGTAGTCCGTAATCCATATGCCCTTTTAGCAAGCGAATGTTAGCGAACTGCGTTTGTTTGAGCTGCCTGAAATGGTCAAAATTGTGCCCTTTGGCGTCGATGTTGTATACTTCTGCCGCAGCATATTGGCGTCGCAGAATGGCATGTAAAGTTGTTCCCGCTGTCTTGTGGATGTGCAAAAAGATGGCTGTTTGTTGTGAATTTGTGCTCATGTTGCTTGACATAAATTACCTGCACCCCTACAGGCCAGAGGATGCGGGTGATTTTATAAGCAAAAAGGTTGGGGAGCAATTTATTTTGTAATCATCGGCAAGTAGATATTGGCGATGTCGCCGACGTAGAGGTAGACGGTGGCGGTTTGTGGGCTACCCTGAACGGGGACGCCGTTGTTGGTTCCCGTGATGGTGATGGTTCCCAGGTTGTGCCACTGGTTTTGGGCGAAGCTGTCGGTGGTTACCGTAAAAGTAAGTTGGGTGCTGTCGCTTACTGTGCCAGAAGTGCTACTGACGGTTAGCTCGGCAATGCTTTCATTGAGGATCCAATCAATTTCATCCCCCCCGCTGTTGTGGATGGCTGTTTGAAGGACGGCCGTATTCCCTGTCCCTTGCTGGTGATAAAAGCGGAGTTCATCCGTGAAGGCTAAGCGCGGTGGCTCAAAGATGCCCGTTCGGGCCATATTTTGCTGGAAGGTGGGCCAGGGCAGGCTGTCGTTGTCATTTGCACCGGTTTCTTCAAAGATGTAAACGGCCGCTTGCCCATTGTTTTCTGCGCCCATCACCGTTTCTAATAAACCGTCGTTATCCACATCGGCAATGAGGGGAGCGGCCAGAATGGTGTTGCTGTTTGCCAGCAGTGCACGGGACAGATCCCCGCTTTGGCTGCCATTATGCTCAATGATGCGTAACGCGGTGGTGCTGGCCATTGTTTGGATGATTTCCGGCTGGTCGTCGTTATCAATGTCGGCCACAACGGATGGATAAGGTTGGGCACGCTGCGCGTTTGTGCCGTTGAGCGGCTGGATGGGGAAGCCGGGCACATTGCTGCCATCCCCTTGCCAGGCGTACAGATTTTTGCATTCCTGCTGAGATTCTGCGCCACAGCCAATAATCACATCCAGAACGTTGTCGCCATTTAGGTCGGCTAGCGCGGGAGAGGATGACATATTGCCGGCCGTAGTTCGTGGCCAGCCAGAAACGGCCGTCCCCGTATGGTGCCAGGCGTACACTTTGTAGCCGTTTGTGCCGCCAATGCCCAGACCCGTGCCAACCACAATTTCCAGATCGCCATCGCCATCAATATCGCCAACGGCCGGGGAAGATTGCACCTGCTGTTCGGTAATAGTGGGCCAGCCGGGCACAAAGCTGCCGTCGCCATTAAGTGCCCAGACGGTGGCTTTGGTGTAGTCGGGGCTGTTGTACTGGCTGGGGAAGGGGCCACTGCCGTCGTCGCCGTTCCAGGGAGGGCTGTCTGTGCCGACGATGATTTCCACCAGCCCGTCGCCGTCAATGTCTGCCAGGGCGGGGGATGACCAGCCGCCGCGCAGCAGGGGAGCGTTATCACGAGAGAGGGGCCAGCCAGAAACGGCCGTACCGTTATGCTCCACGGCGTAAATGCGACGGTCTAAACCCAGCGTCACGATTTCCAGATCGCCATCCCCATTGAGGTCGCCCAGTGCAGGGGAGGACCAAATGCCATCCCGAACGCCGTCTGGGGTAGAGCCGCCGGTGCCCTGGCCACCTTCATCCAAGGCTAAATAAGGCCAGCCAGCCTTTAGCGAGAGGGAAAGTCCACCGCTGACTTCATACACAATAATGCCGCCATGTTTGTTATCCACGGGATTTTGAGCGTCTGGGAAGCCCCCGGTGGTGACTACAATTTCCAGATCGCCATCGTTGTCTACGTCGCCGATGGCGGGAGCCGATTCAATGCGCCCGGTTGCCTGGTGTTCGCTGGCCGGGAGCTTGGTGTTGAGGGCATTAGCTACCTGAACCGTGTCGGCGACGTTCCAGTTTGAGCCATTAAAGGAGAGGAGGTTTAAACGGCCGTCGTAGCCACCCACTACAATCTCCAAATCGCCATCCCCGTTGAAGTCGGCCGCTGCTGGGGAAGCGTGCTTAATGGGCGCACCGCCCAGGGAGATGACAGTGTTGGTTCCTGCTAGCACACTTTTGTTGGCGGAGGTAGCTATCAGAGTAACGAGAGACGCCAAAATGAACAAAACAACAGCAAAACGCGGATGATTTTTACTTATTAAATGAACCATGATTTATGCCTTCAATACTTTAGGATTTACGCAGTTTTCGAGCTGTCGCCGGCGTCCCGCCGTGCCACCTACCGCGACTGCGTAGCCCAATACTTTTTACTTACAATCATGAACAATACGAACTTGCACCATTAAGGCAGGAATAGCCTCCAGTTTCAATGGCTTTTTTGTCCCTTTAAGAAGAATCTCATGTTGGGGCAAGGCGGGTTAAAGCGTTTGGAAGAACCGGACGTACTGCCGGGCAATATTGTCGAGGTGGTGATGCTGCTGGATGAAGGAACGGCCGTTCTCTGCCACCAATTCCCGAAATGAGGTATCAACCGCCAACTGGTGCAGCAATTCAGTTAGCATCGCTTCGGCATAATCGTCTGGGGCAATTTTTAGGCAGCTTCCCTGTGGCAGATCTTGTAGCGGTTCAATGTCTGAGGTGAGGGTGGCAATGCCCAGCCCCATGAGCCGGATGGGGGTGTACGGCGTGCCGCCAATGTGCGGGTGGCGCAGGTGAATGCCCACGTCCAGGGCAAACATCTGCTGCACAAAAGTCGCTGGTGGTTGCCACCCAGACATATGCACCTGGCCTTCTAACCCCATCTGCTTAATTTCTCCGGTCAGATCGTAGCTGTCAGCGGCAAAACCGCCCAAAAAGTAGTGAGTTTGGGGCGTGTGCCGGGTCACTTCTTTGAAAGCAGCCAGGCACGCGCGTAAATGTTTATTGGGCACAAAAATGCCAAATGAACCGACCACGAAGCTGTCTGGGGCAAAGCCGAAGGCTGTGCGCTGTTGGTCTCGCAGTTTGGCAGGATCGGCGTTGTTTAGCTCGCTGGGCAAGAAGTAGGGGTAAGGGATGACGTTTGTGTGGCTAGACGGCCGTATTGCCAAAACCTGCGACTCAGCAAAGTGGTTCTGCACAATCACGCTCTGGCTGCTGTCTAGAATGCGTTCAATAAGCGGAAAGCGCAGAAGTACCTCGTTGCCCAAGCCTGCACTAATTTGTTGGGCAATATGGGCGGCATCGTCGCGGTAGGCATACAGCAGCTCATCTACATACGCCTGGGGGTTGTTTTGCCCCACCGTGGCGGCCAAAATGCAGCGATGCAGCGTGGTGTCGTTGAGAATAACGATGCCAGGGAAGCGATGGACGTAATCAAGCATGTAGCCGTGGAAACGGCCGTTGTCCCCCAAAGAGTAAACCGTCGCATCATAGTCAGCCTGCCGCGCCGGGAAATTTGTGTGGGGTCGGATAGTGATTTTGTCGCTGATGAAGCTGGCTTCGGGTGCGTAATCGCCACTTACAAAAATATCTAGCGCCGTGACGTCTGGCAGTGTCGCCAGCCCTCGGATCAACCCTTCGGCAAAGTCGGCCAGGGCGGACTGAATGGGCGGCAGCGGTGTGAAAATGGCAATTTGCATGGCAGATGGCTAATCCGCTTTTTGCTCAGATTGTTGGGTTTGCAGCGCAGCCACTTCCTGAGCCAGCACGGTGATGGCTTGCAGGGTGGCCTGGTTGAACTGGTTTTGCTGCTGCACAATCGGGTCAATGTACCATTGCAGGGTGCGGCGCATCACTTTTTGAGCGGCGGCTTTGATTTTAGGAACGAGGCCGGGGGGCCAACTGGGCCAGGCAATGGGTTGGTGGCTGTTGATCCAGGCGGTTTGCTCCATTTTGTGGATGGACGGCCGTTTACCTGGGTCGGTGGCAAAAAATGTGGCTTGCCGGGCTATAACCTGCTGCCGTGTTTGCTCAATGGCTTCTGCTGCCTGTTGGATATTTTGGGATAAGTTGTCCATTATGCACCCACCATAATGCCTAACCGGGCTAGAATTGCCTTGAGACCTGCTTCCGCTTTGGCCGCATCCAGCTCTTCTAGCCGAGCATATTGTTTTTGAATGACCTGCTGCCGGACGGCCGTATCGCTCACCAAAATATGCCCCATTTCTGCGGCGGCTTCATACCCAAGTTCGGTAAACATCACGCCTGCGCCCCCCAATGTTTCTGGAATGGCGCTGCTGCGGCGGGTGAGGATGGGCAGCCCGTAGGCCATGCTTTCCAGCAGCGGTACGCAAAATCCCTCATGAAAACTGGCGGTTAGATAGAGATCGGCCGTTTCAAAAAAGCGTTGCATCTCGCGGGGATCATTTACATGCCCAAGAGGGCGGACGCAGTTTTGCAGCTCTAAATCCACAACCAGTTGGTCCAATGCCTGCACGTATTTAGTGAGGCCGCGAGACCCCACCACAATGAGCTGGGAATTTTTGTTGATGGTGTGATGGTACACGGCAAAGATTCGCAGCACATCTTCCACGGCTTTGTTCGGCACAACGCGGCCTACGCTGAGCCAGGTTACCTTCTTTTGCGGGTCCGGGGAAGCTGGCGGGCGAGTTGAGTCTGGTTTGGGCAGGGTGAGGAAGAGGGGGAGAACGGCAGTTTTCGCTGGATCAAACCCTGCCTCCACCAACTCTTGCCGATTGTAGTCAGAATCGCCAATAGCCAGATCGCAATCTATCATGGTTTGTAACGCTTGCCGCCCCATGTCGCACAGAGCTGCTTGCTGCGTATCCCACACGGTGAAAAATTTGGCGGGCGTGATGTTGTGGTAAATTAAAATTTTGCGCCCGCGATACGCTTTGAACAGCCGGATGTTGGGCGAATAGATGGAATAATGAAAAATCAGCAGGTCGTCCTGGCTATCCAGGTGCGGCAAAAAGCGAGAATCTGGCAAGACGCGCCCCTGAAGCTGGGGCGCAACGTGCTGGGCGTAAATGCCTGTCTCAAAGCCCCAGCGTCGCAGCGTGGCATCGGTGGCTAAAATGTTGTTGCTGATGGCATCACCCATGATCATGCCAAAGGTAAGTTGGTGAATTCGCATCTTCCTCATGTGATTTCTTCTTTCAGGTGGGCTTCTAGCTGGGCGATGCGCTGCGCGTCCAGCTCTTGCCTCTGCGCCAATTCATTCACCGTGAGCAGCAATTTGCGGTTAATTTCGGCCTGCTGCTGGATGATGGGCAGTACGTACCATTTTGTAGACATCCAGTTCCACGCATTGCGAAAAGCGACGATGAGGGGGCCAAGCAAGGGGACATTGGAGGCGAACGGCCGTTCCTGCAGCGGTTCTTGAGCCATCAAATCAATCATCAGGCGGTTGAGGGTTTCGGTGGTGGCGAGGTAAACGGCCGTCTTGCCGGGGCGTAATGATTCCGGGCCAACCTGCGCCACATCCCGCCAACTGCTACGGGCAGCCAGTGCGTCTGCCAAGCGTTGGTGAATGGCTGTTTGGTCTATGGCACTGTCCTGAATTTCAATGCGTGCTGCTTCTTCTTCGAGTGATCTCATGCTTCTTTTCCTCTAGCCGCCAATGTTTTACGATACGCTTCCTCCAGGCGGTCAGCCATTTGGTGAATGGTGTAGTTGGCTAGGACTTTGTTACGGCCGTTTTGCCCCATCTCTTGCCGCAATGCTGGGTTTTTGAGCAAGGTGGCCAGATGCTGCTGCACAGAGTCTGCACTATCCGGTTCTGCCAGCAGCCCATCCACACCGTCGGTAATGACATTGCGAACGGCCGTTATATCGGCACCAATAACCGGTTTACCCAGTAGCCACGCTTCAAGGTAGACAATGCCAAACGCTTCGCCCACGGAAGGCAACACTAACAAATCACAAGCCTGCAACAGATGCAGCTTTTCAGCATCCGTGACTTTATCCAAAACAGTGAGATCGTCCAACTTCTCGTAACGTAGCCACAACTCTTTCGATTCGTCCGTTTCAGGGCCGGCGGCGACCAAAAAAATGTCGGAAAACTCGGCCTGCAACCCCTCAAACGCTTCTAGCACCAATTTTAGACCTTTGTATTGTGACTTTCGCCCCAAAAAAAGCAACATCGTGCCTGAGGGGGGCAGGTTGAGCCGTTGCCGTGCTTGGCTTCGGCTCATCTGCGGATAGTTGGCGGGATTTAAGCCTACCCCAATTGTGCTAACTTTCTCGCTGTTTAATGCCAAATCCATTTCGAGAAGAAATGTATGTTCAGCTTTGGTGTCGGCCAGTATGTGATCTGCACCTTGCAAAACAGTGTGCTGGAAGCCGATGTCGTAGGTTACTGATTGCTCTGGATGTAGATGGGGCGTTACGACAATCGGCACGCCCAGCCATTTTGCTGCCCAGTAGCCATAGATGACGTGGGAATAGACGAGGCAGTTGAGGTGGATGAGGTCGTAGGAACGGCCGTTTCGCAGCATCTGGGTAAACATACCGGGGGCAATTGGCCCACCACCTAAAAAGATCAGCGGCTCATAAATCCAGGAGCGATTTTGCCAATAGTGGCGCAAGCCAAAATGGAGCATCCGCCAAACGGAGCCTCGGCGGTACAGGCTCCAAAAGCGGTGAACGTTGACGCCGTTTCTCTGCTCAAATGGTGGCAATTCGTTTGCCCAAGTGTGGAAATCCACCGAACGGGAGGTGTAAACGTCCACCGTGTGCCCCCGTTCCACCAACGCCTCAGATAAATCGGCAATATATTTTTCGGAGCCGCCAATGGCGGGGGGGTACTGGTGGGTGACGTGTAAATAGCGCATGGTCTAGTTCGTTAGCCAGTTCTCCAGGATATTTTCCAGGCGGCTGATGATACGAGGCCAGGTGTAATTTTGGTGGGTGTAGGTACGGCCGTTCTCCCCCATTTCTCTCGCTTTTTTCGGTTCGGCCAAAAGCAGGCGTGCGGCCGTTGCAAACTCGCCGTAGGTCGCAAAGGCCAATCCCCCCTGGCTGCGCCGAACATGCCCGCTGGTAACTGGGCATTTCTTATGTACCAAAACGGGGCAGCCAGCCAGCCACGATTCCAGCAAAACAAGCGAAAAGCTTTCGTTGAGTGACGGCTGTACCAGCGCGGTGGCTCCGGCAAGCAGCATTCGCTTTTCTTCTTCAGATACGAAGCCACGGAGCTCAAACGGGGGCTGCGCCGGGGGGGGAAACGGGCCTTCACCAGCCAGAACGAGTTTGATGGGAGAGCCTGAATCGGCTAATCGCTGCACGTAATCATAAAGCAGGGCCACGTTTTTGCCTGCTTCCAGCCGACCCAGCGTGAGCAGGTAGGGAGGGTTTGCTGGATTTCTGGTTATTGGGGCTGCTTGTTCAGAAACGGCCGCCCCCAAAATTGCCTGCCGCTTCAAGTTTGCTTTTAGTTGGTTATTGGTGAAGGCTTGTTCTTCAGGCGTCAAAAAAAGTACGCCAAATGCTCCTGCTAAGAGCAAGCGAAACAGGTCTAAATAGGCATACGATTCATTATGTAAACACGGAATGAGAATGGTACGTTCGGGCGCAATCCAGGCGGCCGTTTGCGCCAAAATTGCTTGGTAGGGCAGCACCAGCAGAGCATCATAGCTGCTGGCTTCCTGGCTCAACGCTTCGTACAGCGGTTGGCTATGGGCACCGGCGGCCAGCCAAGCTTTTTGCTGCGGCCAGCCTAGCCCCCATTGCTGCTCCAGCCTTTGGGACAGTTCAACAAAGTGTGGCGCGTTGTAGCTGGTGATGGGAAAGCGGCGCACCGTAACTCGGTTGTCTGTTGTGGTTCCCGCTGGGTACACATTTTCCCAGAGATAATACGCTTTGGCGCAGCTTGTCCACACATGAACTTCATGGCTGTGGGCAGCTAGCTGTTCGGCCAAATTGCGGGCAAATGTTTCCGCGCCGCCCAGCACTTCCGGGCCGTAGCGAGGGGTGATGATTGCCAGGCGCATTAGTTGTTAGTTTGGGAGGTGGCGGTGAGCTGGGCTTGCAGGGTTTGGATAGTGCGCTGCTGCTGTTGGGTAACGGCCGTTAATCGCCCCACCGCTTCCCATAACTGTTTATTCACCTGCTGTTGGTGCTGCAACGCCCGGTTTGTGTAAAAAAGAGCAATGCTGTGCAGTCCGTGGCGCACTTTTTGCACCAGCCCGCCGATGAGCGGCAGTTGGCTCCATTTTGTCTCGTTTAGCAGCAGGTCACGCTCAAAGTTGGGAATGATTTCGGCTGCTTGTTGCAAATGGTTGTAGAGGGCGACATCGTACCCAATGTCAGTCGGCTTGCCGGGGAAAACAACGGGGGGAGGGACGGCCGTATCCAACTGTTCACGCCTCGCAGCCGACTCAATACGTGCCTGTATTTCATTCCAGACGGGACTTTCCTCATTCATTATTGCGTCTCCTCCCAAACAGATAAGCTGGGATTGGTAGCCAAATATAGACTCTGCTTCAACCGATAATTCCCCTTTTTTGCCACTGTTGCCGAATCCAGTGCCGAACCGATACACGCCGGATTTTTTCCAGAGATGGATAGGTGCGTTGGTGCAACTGGTGCTGGATACGGGAGAGCCAAAAGGGGAACCGCATCTGCCTTACACGCTCCTCAAACTGTTTTTGGGCAAAGGCGTACAGTTCCAAATCGTAAGCTTGCGTTTTGTGAATGATCGCCAGCGTTTGGTCGTCCAACTGCTGGCGATTTGGCCGATTTTTTGTTACGTTGCGGGAACGATAATAGGGCAGACGGGGCCAGTTAAACTGATGCTTTAAGAGCAGCAGCGTCGTATCAAACTGCTCACTCAACCCCACTACCGAAAAATCCTGCAAAATATGCTGCTTTGCCAGAGATAAGGTTTTTGCTGTGCAGGGCAAATCTTCTAGCCAGGTTCCGGCTAAAAAGCGGGTCTGATTGTTGTGCCCCAAAATATGTTTGGCAAAATCGGCAATGCTGGTTTGCCGACCGGTCATTTCTTCATGGCGTGGGTGGTCGGGAGTACGCAGAATAAAATAGTAGTAGGAGAGTACGCGCTCAATTGGGTCACGCAGTATCGTGAAGTAGGTGGCTGGCTGCGGGAGCCATTCATGCAGACCATACTCAATATGGCCTGTTAGCAGCCGGATTGATTGCTTGGCTTTGTTGCTAAGCTGCTTGAATTGGGCAACGGCCGTATCAATATGTGGGTCGCCTTTTAGATGCAGCACCTGTTCAGGAGCGTAGATTTGATTGTGAATGGCGTGCAGCGTGCTTCCCGCTGTTTTGGGAATATGCAAATAGATAACGGTTGCGGGAGTTTCATTTTTATGCGCCATTGGTCAGGATTTTAAGAGTGATGTCATCCGCAGGCAACTACACTTGAGCAACAGCAGATAAATCTGCACCAACATCTGCAAAGCCTGCCTTCGCAGGCTGGGAACCATTGATTTTTTCAGTCCGCGTAGGCGGACTTTGTAGTGATTTTAATCGCTCGCCTTGTCCAGGTTAGGGTAGTGTGAGCGCATAAACGTCGAAGGGAACCTGAAAATGGTTGACTTGAACTGGAATATGATCGCGGGGGGTTTCCATGAGGGGCACGTTGATTGTTTGGCTGAAAGCAAGCTGGCGGTTGCCCTCAGACCAGCCCGGTGGGGTAGCCCCGTTGACGGCTAGCCAATAAACTGGGCGGCCGTTTGCCTGCCAGTGGGTTACGGCCGTTTGCAGCTCAGCGGCTTCCCGCACCTCTTGCTGAATCGTGAAAACAGTCTGGTCGAAGATAAACCACAGTGGCAAATCCAGCCGTTGTGCCTGATTTCCAGTCTCCATCAGCAAGACGGCGTCTGGGGGAAAGTGGTTGGTGAACTCGGTTAGCTGAGTGGTCAAGCCATCGTATTCCACCACGCCAGCGATGGCGCGTAGATGCTGACCAAATCCGGCCAGCAGCAGCAATAGCAACCCCAACGGTGCGGCGGCCACAAACCAGTGGGCTCGGCTACGCGGCCGTAGCTGCCAAATGAGCCAGGCCATCCCCAAAATAAACAGGGGAAACGCCACCGTAATAAATCGCCGCACCACCCAAAAATGGTCTAATGCCGTGCCTGCGCCCAACAGATAAAGCGGGGCCACATTGCCCAGCAAAATAAAATGGGCTAGGCGAACGGCCGTTGCCTCTGCTTGGTAAATAAGCAGAAGCAAGCCAATCCCACCCGCAAACAGGCCGGCACGAGTGAGGTAAAGGCGGGTAAGCTGCACCGCCTGTTCCGGGTCTGCCAGCATAGAGGGGGCTAAAGTTTGGTTGAGAACGGCCGTTCCCACAATCGCCAATCCCAATCCAGTAGACAGACCGATCTGCCACCGCCTAGGTTGCCCAAAGAGCCAAGCTAGCCCCTGCCTAAACTGAGCCTGACGGTAGCGCAGCAAAATGAGAATCAATGCCAGCAGCAGCGTTGCCAGCAGCAACGAGACCCAGTGGGCGGCAAACAGTCGCCCCAGCCAATCCAGCGGATACGGATAGCCGTTAGCCGCCGCTGCCAACGGTTCCGCCAAAAAACTAGGCAGCAGCGTCCGCACCAGATGGTCTACAAAGTAAATGGTGGCGATAAAGGTGGCATGCCAAAGGGCCTGCAAATTTAGCAAAATGTAAACGCCGACGCCCCACCAATAGGCCGGTTTGAAATGCTTGCTTAGCCACAGATACAAAAAGGTGGCGATGAGCAGCGGCGGAACCAGGATGGTGTCTAGCTTGGTGAGCGAGAGCAAACCAAAGCAAGCTCCGGTTAGAACGGCCGTTGCCCGATTCCCCGATTCCAGCAACAAAACCAGCGTGTATAGCCCGCCCCAAAAGAACAGTTGCACCATCATTTCAGCCGTGGGGTAGCCAGTGAACCAAACTTGCGTCACGCTGAAGGTGAGCAGCAGCAGGGTCAGCAGGCCAACGGGTTGGCTCCACAGGCGCGTAACCGTTAGGTAGATGGCCAGGCTACCCAGCAAGGCCAGAAACATGGTGGTAAACAGTGCCAACGGTACGCCGCCAGCCGCGTAAAAAACGGCAATCAGGGCTGGGTAAAGGTGGAAGGCGTGGGGCAGGTAGATGCCTGCGTCTGTGTCGCGGATGGTGAGGCCGCTAATGCGCTGGCCTTCGCTCCAGGGGCCGGGGAAGCCAGCTTGATACAGTCGCGTTTCTGGTCGTACCAGCACCGAGCGTACTGCTTTGGGGACGGCCGTTATCTCCGCATCATAAACCAGAATGCCGCCCGTTTTGGCAATGTGAATGCCCGTGTTGACATAAACGCCATGATCGCGCCCCCCGACGATGTATTCAGATGGTCGTCCCGACAAAAAAATGGCCGCCAGAAGCAGCAGCCCCACGACCAAGTCTGGCCAGCCCCATCTTAATTGGCGCAATGGCTGCCAGCGACGGCCGTTTCGCCAGCCAAAACCGATTAAAATAATGGTGATTCCGATTACCAACCCTACCAGCAACGGTAGCGAAAATAGCTCTAACTCGGCTAGCGTGATAGACAGCCAGCTTACCGTCGCTACCCCAGCTAGGAACCATAAAAAGAGGGCTTCCAGTCCGCGCAGCGGCACTTTTTGCGCGTTTCCCAGCGTGAACCAGGCGGCCATCCCTGGCAGCAGCAGTAGCAAAAGCAGCAGCAAGCTCCCCACGATGGTCATGGTTGTTGCTTCACCTGAGATTCAATTTGATCGAGGCGTTGGCGGAGCTTGCCCAGTTCCGCCAAGAGTGCGTCGGTTTCCTGTGCCTGAATTTGCGCCTGGCTGTGTAGCTGTTCAATCTGGCGCAGTAGGTGCTGATTTTGCCGATTTTGCTGCTGCATCAGGCTGCGTACCAGCCATTTGGCGGCGATACTGCTCCAGGTGCGGCGCAGTCCGGCGGCGATTGTGCCCAGCAGCGTGCTGCTTTCCGGGAATTCAAACTCAGTCAAGTTAGGAGGTGGCTGGTTGGCTTCTGCCTTGGCCTGGATGGCAACGCGGCGCAGGTGCAGGAGGGCATTTTGTACGGCCGTCACCTGCTCCACGGGTGCTTCTGGTGAGATTAGGGGCTGGGGAACGGCCGTAGCAAAATAGGCCAGACGTAGCTGGGCAAGCTGCGTCGGGGTGGGCGTTTCTGCCAAATAAGCGGCCTCGGCGGGCACAAAATCGTCCAAAAATTGGGCGAGCGTGTAATGCTTCAGCACGTAGCGTAGGCGATTTTGGTGTAGCGTTTGCAGCTTCAGGCCGCTTACCTGCGCCATCGTAGCCGACTCATCGTGCGTAGCCACGGCTTGGGGCGCAACCACCACCCGGAAGCCCGCTGCTCTGGCGCGGGTGCAAAAATCAACCTCTTCGTAATAAAAAGGATGGAACGCTTCGTCGAGCAGCCCGATTTGGGTCAACACGTCTTGCCGCACCGCCAGCGAGGCGCCCGTGACGTAGTGCACGTCGCGCACAGCGGCAATTTGGTTACGGTCTGGCTCTTTGTAGTGGAAGTGGTGGCTGTGGGCCAGCGGATAGCTAAGTTCAGCCCCCAGGTGCTGAATCGTGCCGTCGGGGAAAAGCAGCTTGGCGCCCACGATGCCGACGGTGGGGTCTTGGGCGAACGGCCGTACCATTTCCACCAACCACTCAGGCCGCACCAGCACATCATTGTTCAGCAGCACCACCACATCGGCCGAAATTTGGCGCAGACCCGCGTTGATGCCTCGGCTAAAGCCCAAATTCTCTTCGTTTTGGATGATTTGCACCTGGGGGTAGTTGGCCTGCACCCAGCCCACCGACTCATCTGTGGAGGCGTTGTCTACCAAGACAATTTTGTAGTTGACATAAGTTTGTTTGAGGAGTGTGGGGAGGCAGGTTTCTAGCAGGGAACGGCCGTTCCAGTTCAAAACTAAAACGGCAACGGATAAATCGCTTGGTGTGCTGCTAGCTGATTGCTGGCTCATTACTATTGGTCTGTTCCCTAAATTTTTCGCAAGTTTACCACCAACCAATTCCCCCTAAAAATCATTTTTGCGCCAAATAAAAACGCGCTTCCCAATGGTTGAGAAGCGCGTAAAAATTTTTGAAAAAGGTTTTTTACGATGACAAGGCTCTAACCAGTCGGTAAATTTGCTCAGGGGTTTGGCGGCCTTTTACTTTCATGGGCTCTAATGGCTCAACAATAGCCCAATCTTTCACCTGCTCGTAGGTGCTTTGGCTAATGAGGATTTCGTCGGCCTGGGCGTTTTCCTGAATGCGCTTGGAGAGGTTGACCGCATCGCCAATGGCTGAGTAATCTTTCCGCTGGCTGCTACCGACATTTCCCGCGACGGCTTCGCCCGTATGAACGCCAATGCCAAAATGCAGCCGCCGATCTTCTGGCAGTTCCGCCAAGTAGCGCTGCATTTTCTTGCGAATCATGAGGGCGGTGCGGATGGCGCGTTCGGCATGGTTTTCTTGCGGGTTGAGCGGCGTGTTGTACAGAGCCATCACCGCGTCCCCCATAAATTTATCGGTGAGCCCTTCGTATTCGTTAATGGCGTAGACAAATTCGGTGAAGTAGCCGTTGATGATCTGGATGAGCTTTTCCGGATCCAAATGTTCGCTAAAGGTGCTGTAGCCGCGTACGTCGGCAAATAGTACGCTCATGATGCTGCGTTGCGGCCGTTGCGCGGCGTCCAGGTCTCGAATTTGGTCAACCAAAGCGGGCGGCAGATAGCGGCGCACGCTTTCCAGACGCTTTTTCTCGGTCACATCGTCCAGCACCATGGCCACGCCCAGGGTGTCGCTGTCGTAGTCGCGCAGCGGGGTGAGGGTGAGGTTGAGCGAGGTAAGGCCAGACCGCTTGTTGACGGCAACATCTACTTCTGTGTTGTGTGCGCCGCCGTTGGTCCACACATCTTGGATGAGTGGTTCTACAGGCAGGCCGAGGGTTTCCAGAGCGGTGTTGTAGGTTTGGTGCATAACGGCCGTTTCCGGGAACCCCAAAATGCGTTCAGCCGCTCGGTTGTACAGCGCAATTCGCTCTTCATCATCAATGGTAATCACACCACTCGCGATGGAGGCAAACACATTGTCCATCAGATCGCGCATTTCGGTGATTTCAGTGAGATTTTCTTGAATTTGGCGGAAGAGACGGGCATTGTCAATGGCAACGGCCGCTTGGTTGGCAAACGAGGCAAGCAAATCCCGGTCGGTGTTGCCAAACACGCCAGCGGCAATGCGGTTGTCGGCATAAATGACACCGGTAATCTCATCTTTGATTTTGAGCGGCACGCACAAAATGGAGCGCAAGTTGTAGCTGATAATGCTTTCTTGCGCGGCAAAGCGGCTGTCGGATTGGGCATTCATCGTCACCACGGGTTCGCCAGTCTCCGAAACAGTTCGCACAATGCTGCGGCTAATCTCAAACGAAGAGGATTTTTCAATTGTTTCGCGGTCTACGTTGCGGTAAAGACGCACTTCTTGCTCGCCCGTTTCATCATCTTTCAGTAACAAGATGGCGCGTTCTGCCTTGGTGAGGTCAATAATGGAATCCATCACGTAAACCAGCACTTCGTTCAGGTCTAGTGAGGAGTTGATGACCCCGCCTATTTCTTGCAACGCCTGGAGCTGTTCTTGCTCTTTTTGCTGATCTTTGAAGCGGCGTTCCAAATCTTCCAGGTTGCGCCTTACGTGCACCAGCAGCCGCGCCAGCTCGTCGCTGGATTGCGTAGCGGCACGCTGGGCAATTTCGGCGCGAGTGGTGATGAGGGTTTGGTGCTGCTGGTTGACAGTGCTGCCAAGATTATCAATTAAATCTCGCAGTTGGCGGATATTTGTTTGAATTTGGGTAATTGAAGGTAATTCGTTCAACGCTGCATCCTCTGGCTGGCCCATTTAAATTAACTTGAGGCTATGACAGACTGCAACCTCTGGTAAAAAACCGCATTGGTATTTGCAAGGAGAAAGTTCAGGCGGTCTATAATCAGTATAGCAGGTTTTATTACAATTTAGCTGACTGTCTTCTTCATTGTACCAATATTTTGGTTCTTAACTGTGTTGGATGCGCGAAAATTTTTCATAAACGTTGGGTGAATGCCCTGCGGTAAGCGTTTTGTAATCTTCTGTTAAGCTGTATGAGGTACAGTTTTCGGTATTCAGTAGTCAGTGAATCAGTAATCGCAAACTGATTACTGGCTCGCTGATTACCGATTTCTGCAAAGGAGGTATGTTATGAGATTGAAGTTGCTGGTGTGGGGTACGGCCGTATTCATCCTCCTCATCCTCGTAATGACAGCTTGCACTTCAACCGCCGCCGAGGAAGCAAGCAGCGGCGAGGTGGAAGTATTGGCCAGCGGCACGGTGGTGCCGCCCACGCGCGGGGAGGTTGTGGTGGATTTACCAGACATGGGCGAAGCGCCCGAATTTTTGAATGAGGTTTGGTTGAACAGCGATGGCCAAGTGACATTGGCCGAGCAGCGGGGCAAGGTGGTGCTGCTGGAGTTCTGGACCTTTGGCTGAATTAATTGTCAACGGACGATTCCTTGGGTCAAGGAATGGCAAGCAGCATATGAAGGTGACGATTTTACGGTTATCAGCATTCATTATCCCGAATTTGCCTATGAGCGTGAGGTTGAAAACGTGCAGGACGCGATTGAGCGGTTTGGCATCACCTACCCAGTGGCGATTGACAATGACCGGCAAACGTGGCGGGCTTACAACCAGCGGTATTGGCCAACGACGTATCTGATTGATAAGTATGGCCGTATCCGCTACCAGCACATCGGCGAATTTACGCGCGGCTCTGATTTGGAAGCCGTGGCCGCTATTGAAGCACTCATGGCAGAGCCTGAGCCGCTTGAATCTACGAGTAATTAAGCAATTGGGTAATTGAGTAATTGGATGCTTGTCGAGCAAATTACTCAATTACCTATTTACAGCCCCCTGCGGTATAAATCCCGCATGAATTTATTCCGCTCCAAAGCCAAACCAGATGCCGACGGCTACTTCACAACAGTTGCCATTGATGCGGTGCAGGCCGACCAAATGACGGCCATTTCCATCAATCGTCACAAAATCATCCTCACCACTTGGGACGGCACGCTTTACGCCTTCTCCGCCGAATGTCCCCACGCCTCGGCCGATTTCAGCAAAGGGTGGGTGAGCCGCTACAAGGTCACCTGTCCGGATCATCAATATTGTTGGGATTTGCGTAACGGCCGTATCCTCTGGCCCGATGATGAAAATTACCGCCTCAAAATGTACCCTGTCAAAGTGGAAGATGGCATTGTGAAGGTGAAAATTGGTTAGGCCACAGAGATCACAGAGGGTTAAGAGGCTGGAGTGGAGCCTGACTGGGCTGGGGGTTCTTTTTGGGGTTGTTTTGGTTCTGTTGGTTTGGCAGTTGGGGCAAACGGCCGTTTCTGTACGAGGGAAAAGTGCGCCGTTGCCGCTGGAAACAGCCATCACTAGTGAACAGCAAACGGCTCAGGTGTTGGCTTTGGCCGATGCGCGGGTGAAGGAACTTACCAACGGACAGCGCAGCGAAGTGTTTGGGGTGCGCCGGATGGGGCAGCAATTTACTGAAAATAGCGCAGCTTGTGAAACGGCCGTTTGCTACCAGGTAGAAATTTACAGCTTCGATGAGAACTTCACGGTAACAGCCGTGGTGGATACCGATGCAGGCATTGTGCGCGACGTGCTGCACCAGCCTAACATGCAGCCCGGCATCAACCAGCGGCTGGCTAACCGCGCCCTCCAACTGGCCCTCAACGACCCTGGTGTAATTGAAGCCTTAGGCTTTCAGCCCGATGAAGCCGATATGGCTCCTGTCGCCGCTGGGCTGCGTGGCTCCACCTGTGATCAGGGGCATCTCTGCGCCGGGCCAACCTTCCGCGTGGGCAACCGCATCCTTTGGGCTATTGTGGACCTCACCACCGAAACCGTCACCGCCCTGCGCTGGACCAACGTTTCTGACGACGGCAGCTTCATTCCTTACGAACCGGATGGCAGCTTTTGTCCCGCACCTGGTACGGCTAATCGAGACGGCTGGTCACTCAGCTACGAAACCACTGGAACCGATGGCCTACGTATTTACGATGTGACCTACCAGGGGCGTGATGTTCTCACCAGTGCGTCCTTGCCAGAATGGCATGTGGATTACAATGGCGAGTACACTTTTCCCGGCTTTTTTGATGTAACGGGCTGCGGCGGCAGCGGGGGCGGCTTTCCCATCCCGCCCTTTGGTGAGACGGAAGTGCGTGATTTGCTAGACGGCAGCAAGGTTATTGGTTTTGAGGTCGTGCAAGATTTTCGCATGTCGGCTTGGGGAGCGGCATGTAATTATCGGTATGGGCAGCGATACCAATTTTTTGCGGACGGCCGTTTCCGCGTCGTCGTTGGGGCATACGGCCGTGGCTGTGGCGATGATGTGCAATGGGAGCAGCCTGTCTACCGTCCGGTGATCCGCATAGACATTGCCGTCAATGGGGATACCAGCGACAGCTTTGCCATTTGGGACGGCACACAATGGTCATTCCAAAACAGCGAGACGTATCGCACCCCGTACGATTCACCCGGATTTGGCCCGCACCAGCTCACTGCCGACAACGAAGCATGGCTGCTGGTTGATGGTAGCGGGCATGGCTACATCATTGAGCCAGGGCTGGGGCAATTTAACGACGGCGGCATTGACGATATACCATTTGTTTACATAACGCAACATAAACCAGAGGAAGGCGACACCGATTTGCCCATCTTTAGCCCGCCGGGGCCAAGCTACTGTTGCAACGATGACCATTTGCAAGGCCCAGACATCTTCGTGAATGATGAGCCGATTGGCGACAATATCGTCTTTTGGTATGTGCCACAATCTGCCACCGACCGCGTTCCCGCTGCCGAAGACGGGGATGGCTTTTTCTGCTGGACGGTGAATGGCGAGCCCACCCCAGAGACCTACCCCTGCTTTGCCGGGCCCATGTTCCATCCCTTTGAGCTAACTGAGAAGACGTATTTGCCGCTGGTGGAACGGCCGTAAATCATCCTCCTCCAACGCTTTCCAATAACCTCCTATTACAAACTTTTCAATACACCCCTACGATAGGTTTGACTTGAGTACCAATTTCAATTATTATTATTGCTGTCAGTTTTGGAAGAAACTTTAAACATTTTAAGATCAAATATCAGTAATCAACTAAATACCGATTGTAAGTAGTCACAATATTGCTACCGCACTAACTATGATGAAAATTAGCCCATTTTCATACTCCAGAATGCGTGTATAACGCAACGGGGTAGGTTTTTATTGGGCTTTGTTATCCTTTAAGGAGGGATTTTATGATTCAAAAGGTAAAATTGGGATATATATTCGTATTTGGTTTGCTCTTGATTTTTAGTTCAAATGTTATGGCAAATACAAGTTCTCAAAGCAGCAGGATGCAACTACAAAGCAATGAAGAAATTAGTGTTGTTAGCAAAATAATTTCGCAAAATGAGCAACAAGCAGCTCTTGAATTTTGGACACGGGAAGCTATTAGCAATGCTGAACCAATCGGATTATTAGTCCAATATGGAATGCCCGACCCCGAACCCCTGCTGGAAAGTACAGAAAGTGAAACAATAAGCCCTGTGGGAAGTTCCCCGGCTGGGCGGGCTTTGCCCGATGCTGATTTAATTGCACAGGTAGCTTATCCCCATGATTGGGAAGGGTTAGAGGTATCGAGCGGAGAATCAAATTCTCCATTTCGTGAAACAAATGGCGAGCAAATATATGTAGAAGGTTCGGAACCAACAGAAGTGTCTGGCACTAGCCAAGTTTTTTCAAGCTACAATATTAATTCGACAGCTTCTTTACAAAAAATGTATCCCCACAATTGGGTAGGGAGGCTTAGTTTTACAACCTCTTCGGGAACTAGCTATTGTTCTGCCACCACTATTAGCGGCAACAATATTGTAACGGCAGCTCATTGTCTTTACGACACTACAAATGATCAATGGTTCTCAAGTTGGGTATTTACACCTGCATACCGTGATGGGAATGCACCTTATGGTTCTTTTCCAGCATCAGCATGCTATATATTAACGTCTTGGGTAAATTTAACAGGGAGCTACTCTATCAACAGTTGGGCGCGTTTTGATCTTGGGGTATGTTCAATGAACTCAAACTCTGCTAGCCAAACTCTTAATCAGGCTGTAGGTTGGATGGGGCGTCAATGGAATGCTTCTTATACAAAACATTTTTATGACCTTGGTTACCCTTTTAAAAATTATAATGATGATTTTATCCCCAATGCTGGACTATATCTTCGCACCTGTGTCGCAGAAAGTTTCCGACAAGCATATAATGTTCGTGGGATGGGCTGCAACTGGGGAGGAGGGATTTCCGGTGGTCCTTGGATGGTAAATTATGGGATAAATCAAGTTAGGGGCAATGTAAGCGGTGTAAACTCTGGCATATTCATAGGTACTAGAAATATTTATGGTGTCAGATTTACAGACAACACCATTGTCCCTTTATGTGATGCAGCCGACTGTTAGCGTTATTTATATTGTAGGCAAATTTGAGTTGTCATAACTAAATAGAAGCCCGTTATGTATTAATGCGTAACGGGCTTTCCTTTATTAGTTTGGGAACATTCTCTTGCTTTGCAACGTTATTTATTATAGTTAGGAGTTTCGCAGATTTGACTGATTTAAGTCGCGAACGGTCTCCGTCCTAGTTAGTAGATTAGTCTAATCTTCTGGTAAATTGCGTAAGTCTAAATAGTAATTGGTAATACTAATTGTTGAGGGTAAGCTATGAAGATTAAAGTTTTGTTTTTCGTTTATTTGTTTATCGAGTGTTGTTTGATTTGCACAGTAGGATGTACTAACTTATCAGGGCAGCTTAATGAAACGGAAACATTATCATCTAACGAAAATGAGATTAACAAAGAGGACAGCATAATCGTTGATGCGGTATCAACATTAGAAAATGATTCAATGAGTCAGAACGAAAGCAATTCACCTCCAGGAGGGGCAAGTCAGGATAATCCCGATACTTTGGCAAACAGTAATGATGGAGCCGAATCAACGCTCACAGATATATATGAAAATGATATCTATAAATTTGAAATTGAATATCCGGCCAATTTTATATACCGTATCCAAGATGGTGAACAATTTGAACTCCTAAATCCGAGGCCAACTGTATCCATTAATTTTTTGAGCCCTACGAAGGCATCAAGTGAACTAGGAGACTTGGAACTCGCAGATCTTGAAATACGTGCATTTCCAATTGAGCAATCGATGTCATTGGACAATTGGCTGGCTTCTAATGTGCAATCTCAAGGAAACACATTGAAACCATTTCAAACAGCAAACATCATTGGCCGCGAATTATGCTCTTCAACTATGGCGTTTCCGAGATGTTCATATTTTGTTTTTGGTGAAAGTGGCTGGGTGTTTCAATTAATACCAACTTCTGTCGAAGGCGAGATAATGATAAATTCATTTAGGTTTTCAGAGTAATTTCCTATCGCTTATCTGAGTGACAAAATCATTGTCATTCAAACCGCAACTGCAAACTTATCCAAAGCATGTAAGACCTACTCCACTTCCCCTCATGATAAGTGGAAGATAGACAAATTGATCTAAAACGGCTCCGGTTGGTTTTGCGCCGCTGCTGGATTGAATTTGGTAGATGGTGCCGCTGTGGCTGGCCACGTACAGCTCCCCATCACAGCCTTCGCCAAAGGTGCTGGGATTGCTCACGCCAATGCCGCCCAGTGGCGTGATGTTCCAGCCACTGCTGTTTTGTGCTAGCCAAAAGTTTCCACTGATAAAATCGGCGTAAATGTAAATTCCATTGAGATCGGGGAAGTCATTGCCCCGGTAGACAAAACCGCCGGTAATCGAATTTCCTTCGTTCATGCCAAATGGAAATGAACCGTGTGGATAATCGTCAAAAGGAAATTGGTAATTTGAGATGTCTCCACAGTTGATGGTATTGAATGTCTGATTGCCTTCATAGCAACGCCAGCCATAATTTTCGCCGCCGCCGCCGCTGGCAGGCTGAAAGTTCACCTCTTCCCATAATCCTTGCCCGACATCACCAATATATAAATCTCCCGTGTCTCGATCAAAGCTGATGCGCCAGGGGTTGCGTAGGCCTAAAGCCCAAATTTCATCCAGCGTGGAGGCATCGCCAACGAAGGGGTTATCGGCGGGAATAGCGTATGGAGAGCCGCCGTCAACGTCAATACGCAAAATTTTGCCTAGCAGAGCCTGTCTGTTTTGCCCGTTGCCGTCGTCTCCCCACGGATCGCCCCCGCTGCCGCCATCACCGGTGGGTATGTAAAGGTAGCCATCTGGCCCAAAGGCAAGATCGCCTGCGTTGTGGTTGCCTGCGGGTTGGTCAATGCGAAGGATTTCGACGGCACTGTTGGGGTCTGCCACGTTGGGATCGTTACTGACGGTGTAGCGAGCAATGATCGTATCACCGCTGCCAGAAACGGCCGTATAGTTCACATAGAAATAAGGGGTGTTCGGATAATCTGGGTGGAACGCCAACCCTAGCAATCCCCGTTCACTGTGCGTTTCGCTGTCTACAATGAGATTGATGTCCAGGAAGGGATCGGGCAGCATGTTGCCGTCGGCGTCAATGATACGAATGATGCCGGGCTGCTCCACGATGAAGAGGCGGTCATCTCCGGCGTTGGTGATGTCTACGGGTTGGATGAAGCCACTTTCGATGGCAACGGCCGTAATTCCCACGCCTTCTGGTGCTTCTGGGGTGGTAAATGGTTGGGCAGAAACGGCCGTTCTGCTTGCCAACCCAACCATCAGTATAAACCCTGCAATCAAAATCCAATACAAATGCTTCTTCATGCCAATACTCCTTCGTAAATGTAGGTCAAGTTTGCAAACTTGACTTACAGTAGGCGGAATGCCTGTGCTCCATTTACACTCATTTGGTCAATTCAGGCTAATTACAAACCCCTGCTGGTGGGGTTGTAGTGGCTGGTTTTACAACGAGAGGGAGGTAGACAAACTCATCTGCCGAGCCCAGAATGATAGGGGCCGAGATGGCAGAGCTAGCAGCACTGAAGCAAGAGAAGTGGAAACCCAGGCCAACTGCCCCCGTCGCCTGATGATATTGTGACCATTCGTGGTTTGATACTCCTGACAAGTTTGGATCATATTCGTGAGAAATCCCTAGATTATTTAGTTGAATAGACAGATCGTCGATTCCACCACCTTGACCAGCTGCTCCATCATTTGTGGCATCAACTAACCGGATTTGTAATCCGTTGGATTGAATGGCAGCAGCGTTGTTGGCGGTGATGGTAGAGATTTTGTACTCTGTTGGCAGTTCGCCAAGGCGTGGATGGTCAGAGCCTGCAGAGTTGGGAATGGACTCGAAGGCGGCTCCGGCGTAGGCGATGGTGGAGCAGAATTGATCAGGGTAGTTGAAAGCCAGCTTTACCGCTCCGCGGCCGCCCATAGAAAAGCCTTCGATGGCACGGCCGTTTCGGCTGGCAATGGTGCGGAAATTGGCATCTACAAAGGGAATCACATCGTCCATGATGACCGTCTCAGCCAGGATGGGAAAACTAGAGCTGGGGCCGTTGCCCGTGCTGTCGTCCCAATCGTCGTAAAAACTGCCCCGGCCACCATTCACAAACACTAGAATCGCCTCATCTACCATACCGTTGTCTATGAGGCTCGGCAGACTGCCGCTGCTGCCGCTAAACACGTTACTGAAGCCATTGAAATAGTTGTACTCATTGCCGCTGACGCCGTGCAGCAAATAAATGACCGGGTAAGATTGGTTGCCGCTGCTGTAGTTAGGCGGCGTGTAGACGTTAAACCCCACCACGTTGTTCGGCGTTTTTAGATTATTGCTTTCCAGTGTGCAATGTTCCAAGTTGCCCTGGCTGGTACCGGATACCGGGAGGTTGCCCGCGTTCCAATATGTGTCGGGATTTGGCGGGAAGCCGCCAGCCTCAACCAGAAAGCTACCAGAAAGCAGTACGGTGAAGAGGCCAAACAAGACAATCAGGCTAAATTGTCGGGGTTTGAACTGTCGTGTCATGATGATACTCCTTGCGGTGATGAGTAAATTGGTGTTTAGGTGTTTAAATATTCAAGTGCTCAGGTGAGCTTGTGGGTTTTGCTAGAAAACGTGAACAGTCGCTCACTTGAACGCATTGATTACGGCCGTATCTGAAAAATCTGCCCGGTGCGTGCCACCACATACAGCTCGCCGTTAATATCCTCGCCAAAGCTGTTGATGGGCAAGCCACTTTCATGCACGATGGCCGATTGCCAACTGCCGTCCGCGTTTTGGAAGATGCCCCAGATAGTGCCGCTGCAAAAATCGGCAACAAAGTAGTTGCCGTACAAACTCAAGTATTGCTGCCCTCTGTAAATGTAGCCGCCGCTAATGGAGCAGCCCAGCGAATGGTTATATTCAAAAATGGCTGGAACAAACCCCGTTGAGTCGCAGTTTTGCAGGTAGCAATAATTTCCTTCCATTGGGTTCCAGCCAAAATTTTGCCCGCTGGGAGTGTCGCTGGCTAGCCAGCTTACTTCTTCCCAGGCATTTTGCCCCACATCGGCCACGAAAAAATCGTCAGAATCACGGTCGAAGCTGAAGCGCCACGGATTGCGGAAGCCATATGCCCATACTTCCGGGCGGGCATTGGTATCGTTGATGAAGGGGTTGTCGGCGGGGATGGTGTAGATGCCGTCAGCACTGTTCACATCCAGGCGGAGGATGCTGCCCAGCAGTGTACCGGGGTTTTGCCCATGATTTTGTGGGTCGCCCTGGCTGCCGCCGTCGCCCATGCCTACGTACAGGTAGCCATCTGGCCCAAAGGCAACCATGCCGCCGTTGTGGTTGGCAAATGGTTGGGGGATGGTGAGCAGGATTTGCCCGCTGGCGGGGTCGGCCACGTTGGGGTCGTCGCTGACGCGATACCGGGCAATGTTGGTACGGCCGTTCTCGTCCGTGTAGTTCACAAAAAAGAAGCCATTTTCCTGATAGTTGGGATGGAAAGCCAGCCCTAACAACCCTTGCTCATTGCTGTTGTAGCCCACAGGCCCCGTCAGGTCTATGAATGGTGTGGCCAGCAGTGCGCCGTTCTGGAAAATCTTAATGAGGCCATCCTGCTCCACAATAAAAAGACGGTCATCAAAGGCGTGGGTCAGGTATAGGGGCTGGGTCAGGCCGCTGATGACTGGCGCTAGGCTGATACTACTGACGGGATTTTCTGGGATGGGGGTGATGGTCGGCGTGGGGGTGGGCGGCGGTTCGGTAGGTGGGGCGTTGGTGGCGGTGGGTTGGTCTGGCGCGTTGGTTGGCAACTCTTCTTCAATGACGGGCGGGGGGGGCGGCGGTGTGTTGGTGGGGGGAACGGCCGTATTTACAATGGGTGGTGTGGGGCTGTTTTGGCTTTGAACGGCCGTTTCTCCCAATTCATTGCCCTGGCACGCCGCCAAAAAAAGCAGGGTCACGCTTAAGCAAAAGATAATGAATGTACGCATAAACAGTTCCATAACAAAACCCTTCGCAAAGTGGCAAAATAGCATGAAGCGAAGGGTTATTCACAAAATAAAATCGCGCGTAAGTATAGCACAGGACCCCTACCGTCCGGTGACACTACTTAGAATCTGATAATCCAAATAAAAAGACCCCCAGCAGGGAGCTGTGGATCTTTGTTTATTCTTTATTGCGTATTGCGTAAAACATTCACTACGCAATATTTGTCTATCCAACTGTGAAAAGTATTACTGTTCCGTTTCCCAACGATGGCCATACTGCTTCTCGTAATACTCTTTGAACGCGCCGGATTTAATTTTGCGCCACCACCATTCATTTTCGCGGTACCATACGGCCGTTTTCTGCACAGCTTCAGCAGAGGTATGTTGTGGTTCCCAGCCCAGTGCCTTAATTTTGTCAATGTTTAGGCTGTAGCGACGGTCGTGTCCTTCACGGTCTTTGACATGCTTGATCAGGTCGTGCGGCCGACTGAGCGTTTTTAGCAGAATCTCTACCATCTCCACATTTTCCATCTCTTCGCCCGTGCCGATGTTGTAGGCTTCGCCCAGCACGCCTTTGTGCAGCACCAGGTCAATCGCTTCGCAATGGTCCACCACGTACTGATATTCGCGCATCTGACGGCCGTCTCCATACAGCGGCAGCGGCTCTTCATCAATGGCGTTGGTGGCAAATAGCGGTACGACCTTTTCCGGGTATTGGTACGGGCCAATGTTATTAGAGCCGCGCGTAATGGTTACGGGCAGGCCATAAGTGATGAAGTACGAATTCACTAGCAGATCGCCGCTGGCTTTGCTGGCGGCATACGGACTGCGCGGGTCCAGCTTATCGCCTTCCACGCTGGAATACCCTTCCGGGATGTGGCCATACACCTCATCCGTGGAGATTTGATGGTAGCGCATACCGTGTTTCCTGGCGGCCTCGAGCAAAACGTAAGTGCCGTACACGCCCGTCTGGATAAACGCATCAGGGTTCATGATGGAGCGATCCACATGCGTTTCGGCCGCAAAGTTGACGATGGTATCGGCATCATATTTCTGGATGGTTTCCTCAACTTGTTCAGCGTCGCAGATGTCGCCCTGTACAAAGGCGTAGCGCGGATCGTCTTTTACGTCCAGCAGATTGTCCAGATTGCCTGCGTAGGTGAGCTTGTCGTAGACGATGATGTTGTAATCGTCATATTTGTTGAGCATGTAGAGAACAAAGTTCGCGCCAATAAAACCAGCGCCACCTGTTACGATAATATTTTTCACGAGTAGACCCCTTTTGTGCTTATTGGTTTCAGATTAAATAGCGGTGCCATTGTAACGAAGGCTATTTTCACAGCAAAGGTACGGTTGTGCTATACTTTTCCTACTAATTTGCAACGCTTTTGTAACGGCCGTACCAACATCCCAGTGTAATTACGCAATCATTCATATTTTCTTACAATCTATAAATTTCTTTTTGTGATTTACACAACATTTTGGAGTTCATTAGATGGCGCAAAAATTTAATTACTTGTTTTTGAGCGATTTTCATCTTAGCGAAGGGCGCAATCCGGCCAACGGGCTGATTCATCGCAACGAAGATTTCTTCCAGGACGTGCCTTTTGCCCAATTTATTGCCCATCACGTAAAACTAAGCCGCCGCGAAACGGCCGTAGAGTACCACAACATTCCCTGGAAACTGGTCATCAACGGGGACATCTTTGACTTTTTGCAGGTTGTCACGCTGCCGCCAGAAGGCGCAGAGCTTTTCGGGGTGAAAGGGGTACGCTCACACGCGGACCTGCGCGAAAATGATCGCAAATTTGGCCTCGGCACATCCTCGCCAGAAATTGTGTGGAAAGTAACCCAAATTGCCAAAGGGCATCCCATCTTTTTTCAGGCACTGGCCTGGTTTATGGCTCAGCCGGGCAATGAGCTGGTGCTGATGAAGGGCAACCACGACATCGAGCTGTATTGGCCTGATGTGCAGCTACGAATGCGGCAGTTGTTGCAAAAAGCGTATGAAGGTTGGTGGGAAACGGCCGTACCCAACGACACCCACGCCCTGCTGCCCCATTTTGATGACCTTCCCGAAGCCCTCGACCTGGAAAAGCTGCAAAAGCAAGTTAGCTTTCCCCCCGCATTTTTGTATGAGCCGGGGCTGTTTTATGCCGAACACGGCTGCCAATTTGAGCCAGCCAACGCCTTCCGCAACTTTGAAGACCCCCGCCTCACCATCACAGATGATTTTCCTGATGCTGACAAATACATCGAGCTACCGTCCGGCTCCCTCTTTGTGCGCTACTTTTTCAACGACGTGGAGCATATTCACCCCTTCGCCGACAACATGAAGCCGATTTCCCGCTACGTCTTTTGGCTGCTGCGTCATGCCCCCGGCGAACTCACCACATTTTTATGGACGCTGCTGCCGCAATACCTGCGGGCCCGGCGTGAGGTGAATAAAAAGCTGAAAAATCGTGAAGACAAAGCACCCCAACAGGAGATGGAAGACCCATTCTTGAAAGCAATCCATGATATCCAAATTCATAGCCGAGAGTCAGTTTCATCATCTACTTGGCAAACGGTAGGCCGACTGGTGGGTAGCCTCCTGCTGGTTTTGGTAGTGATTGCGCTTCTGTTTTTAGCGGTTCGGGTGGTTGCTTTGGGGGTTTATTGGCCCGCGATTATTGCGGTGTTGCTGGCGCTCATTTTTGGGTACACTGCCTCCGGCATGGTGCAATCGCTGGATGATTTACTGGAAGGGCATTATTTGTTCACCGGGGCTGGCAGCATTGCTCGCTTGCTCAATGGGGGAACCCATCCGGGCTATGGCAGCGTGCGCTACTTTATTTTTGGTCATAATCATGAGGCCAATGCGCTCTTGCTGCCGCCCACCGATAAAAATCGGCCAAATTACCGGCAATGGTATGTGAATACGGGGGCTTGGGTGCCAGTGTTTAGCGAATCGGAACGGCTGCTGCGGGAGGACGAGCAGCTCACGTTTTTGCGGCTGGTGCCGGGGCGTGTGCAGCACGGCGACGAGGCCAAGAACAAAGATATACCGGAACTGCTGCAATGGTCTGCCCAGGCAAACGCACCGATGCCCGTGCGCCTTTTTGGTGAATGATTAGCTATTCGCTGCAACAAACGCATCCACCAACCGCCGGGCAATGCTCATGCTGGAGGGTAAATTGGGGAGCGTGTCTACCGTAAACCATTGGGCATCTTCAATTTCTTCTTCTTCTAGCACAATGTCGCCGCTGGCGTATTCAGCCGTATAGCCGACCATGAGCGAATTGGGGAAGGGCCACGGCTGGCTGCCAAAGTAACGCACGTTTTTCAACCGAATCCCCACTTCTTCAAACACTTCCCGATGCACACACTCTTCTAACGTTTCGCCCGGCTCCACGAAGCCTGCCAACACGCTGTACCAACCTTTCCGCCAACGGCCGTTTCTCGCCAAAAGCAAATGAGGCACACTATCAATCACCCTGTCTACCCGCACAATAATGGCTGGGGAAATGCGTGGGTAGGTGGTGAGGCCGCAGTTAGGGCACTTTTTAGCGCGTTCGTAACTCAGGATTTCGTTGGGGGTGGCGCAGCGGCTGCAAAATTGGTGCGTGCGATCCCAATCAATAATTTGCACGGCGCGGCCTGCTAGCCACAGATGATCCATAGGCAGGCGATTAAACAGTTGCCGCAAACCGGTAAACTGCGTTCCCGTTGGCGGCTCGGTTTCTTCGGCAACCTCGGCGGCGTAACAGTGGGTTACGGCCGTTTCCCCCTCAATCTTGCCCAAATAATGCTGCCGCAACAGGGCGAGGTTGTGGTTGCCGGTTGGGAGGGCGGCCGTCTCGGCCGTTGCCGTTTCGCCATGATCAACCACCAGCAGTTCACTGCCACGAAAGATAAACCAAAAGGCAGACGTGATTTCTTCGGTTGGCGGGATGACGGATGGCGCGAATGGTAAGTTCATAGTTGCTCCGGGAGTGGTAATTTGTAATTAGAAATGGGTAATTGTCCACAAATTACCCAATTACCCAATTATGGGTAAGAGGAGGGTGTATTGGTCGGTGCGGGAGATGTAGGGCCGGGGTAGCCGCTGCCCGGTGTGGCGGTGACAAATGATGCACTCGTGGGGGTGGGGTCGGTTGGCTCGCTGCCGGGCGTTCTGGTGGCAGTAGGTGTTGATGTGGGTGTGGCTGTGCCGGGAACGGCCGTTGGCGTGCCAGGGCCGGGCGTGGGGGTGTTGGTGGCTGTGGCTAGACTGGTTGGGGTGAAGGTGGGGTTGCCAGGAACGGCCGTGCCAGCAATAGTCGGCGTGCCAACAGGGGTATTCACAATCACCGTGCTTACAATTGTCACGTTGGGGATGGGCGTGCCGACGAGCGGGGGTTGCGTGCCGTCGGGCGGCGTTGTGGGGGTGCCGGTGCCAGGGAAAGGCGGTGGCGTGACGGACAAAACGCCAACCGGGGTTGCTGTGCCTGCCACCAGCGGATTTGGCTCGATGATTTGCTCAACTTCCAAATACCACAGCCCGCGATCTGGCTCTTTGCCGCAGCCTGCCGGGCCGGGGTAACGCCGCCAAATGCCAATCACTGTCATGGGCGTGTTGGGTGGCACTAGCGGCAGCACAATCGTCTCAAATCCGGTGGCGTTGAGCTGCAACCCATCTGCCACCAGCCCCCACTGAATGCGCGGCCCGCTAAATTGGGCGCAATTCACTGGCTCTAGCTGCAAATAGTTGCCGCTAACGCGAATGCGCTGGTTGACATAATCGGAGGGGCTATCGTTCAAGGCGTCAAACTCAACGACAATAGCTTCGGGATTGAGGGTGCTGTTGGGGGATACGGCCGTATCTTGCCAACTCTTCAACGGGCGCGAGCCACTAAACGTGATCACCAGCCAAACCAGCAGCACCAAAGCCAAACCAGCCAGCACCCACCACCAGCGGGCTGCTGTTGTAGTTTGTTCGATTTCTTGGTTGGCTTGTTCACTCATAAAAAATTGCAATCAAAATATATAGATTTACACAATGGCAGTTTTTGTTGTTTATTTGCGAAAATCAAGTTCTACTTGATTTCTGCGCCTTATCCACTCTCTCTGAAAAACTTCGAACCCCCTTCTCTCTACATCGTCGAAAGGTTTTTTAGGCTTTGCTTTTTCATAAAAATCAGATATTTGATCTGAAAAAGCACAAATCGAAGTTTTCCAATCGGCTGATGAAACATTTTTTTCTTGCCCATTTTCAGTCTTGATCAAAATATCGCTGTCGCGATGAATTACATCAAAATTAATTCCATTTGGACATTCCACAATAAAACAATCATTGCTTTTTTCATCTTGGTACATTGCATGACCACAGCATGGGAAAAGGTGATCGCCGACTGGGGATTCTGAAGTGTGTGATTTAGATAAAGTTCTCAAAAGATGTAGGGCTGCTGCACTTACACACCAGTTTCCATCGTCAGGAGAAACAATCACCAAGTCACCGATAGAGAACTCAACAGAACCATGAGCGCATAAATCAATCGTTTCATCTTTTGTTATCCAATTAAGGTTGTGTGCTGTTAAAGTAATCATTTAGACGATTCATCTTCGGATACGATTAATTACAGAAATTGGTGGCAATTTTGGCCAGCGAGTGCCGCGATAGTGAACCCACCACTCCAAAATGAGCACGGCCACGGCGATGACTAGCAGCCAGGGCCATAGTTCGCGCTGGCCGACGTCGCCTTCATCTTCGGTTTCAACTTGCGTTTGCCCCACAACCAAATCTGCCACTGGCAAAATCCGAGATTCTGCTGGGCTAAATAGATTCACGGCAAAGCTGCCTGCGGGTCGGTCTGCCGCCGCGTCGCGCAGCAAGACGGTGTACAGACCCGGTGCGTCCGTCTCAGTGAAGAACAAATCTTCCTCGCCCACTTCGGCCGTCCAGCGACTGCCATCTGGTTTTTGTACGAGAACGGCCGTACTGCTCGCCCCCGGCACCACCGCCACCGGATCACCGGGCTGGAGTCCCGTGGGGGCATCAAAGGCGCGTCCGGGGCTGAGCCAGCCTGTAATATTAGCCATTAAGATGGGAAATGCAATTTGCAGCGGCAGGTCAGAATCTCGCAAATCAAAGGTGAGTAGGGCAATCCGGTAGCCGCCGCTCTCCCCGATTTGCACCAGCGGCCCGCCTTCTGCCGCCACCAACGTTTGCGCCCACGGGGCAGACACCCGCTGCGCTTGCAGCACATCCACCTCGCTCCACTCCACAAATTGCAGCAGCGGCGACTCCTCCAGCCGCGTGGTAATCGTGTTGGAAAATGCGCCCGTCACGCTAAACAGCCCGCCTTCGCCGCCCGCCTGCGGATTGATGATGAGCATATCGGCGGCAGGTGGCGGCTCCGGCAGCGGCACGCCGTCGAAGATGACGAAATCGTAATCAAATGTTTCGGCGTCGAGTAAATCGCTGCCGGGCGGCACTTTAAACGCCTCGATGCCGGGCAGAACGGTGAACACCTGCTCCAAAAAGAGATTCCCCTCCGTCACCAGCAGAGTGCGATTGCTCACGCCCCCCTCGTGGACGGCCCAGGCTACGTCGTCCAGCAGCAAAAAATCACCTTCATTTTCGCTGAGGTGAGCGCGGATGGTGGCCGTGCCGGGCGGCAAATCCCAGGTGACGTTGACGCTGCTGCCCGCTGGCACCGTCAGGCGGCGGGAGTCGAACAGCGTGCCGTCCAAGTCGATGCTCAGCAGCGTTTCGCGGTCAATCAGCCCCTCGTTTTGCACGCTGGCAAAGAGCTGGATGCTGCCTTCTAATTCGCGTGTGGCCAGAGCGGTGATGGCTAAATTCTCTCCGCTCTCGCCAATTGGTAAATAAATTGATTCGACAGGCAGAGGCGGCAAATCATCGGGTAAGCCCCCGTCAGAGATGATGACGATACGGCCGTCCCTGAAACCCTGCGCCGCCCCGGTAGCCAATGCAAAAGCAGCGTTCCAGGCAGCATCAGCCGGGTCAGGCTGTACGATTTCGAGGGCGCGTCGGAGCTGGGTGCGATCGTTGGTGGCGGCAGCCAGCACGGTAGGCGTTTGACCCACTTTGATCAGCGTCATCTGGCTGTCCCCGCCCAGATCGCTAATCAATCGGGCAACTTCCGCCTTGGCGGCATCAAATCGGGTTGGCTCCACGTCGGCAGCCTGCATCGAGGCAGAGGCATCGAGCAAAACGACCACGCTGCCGCTGATGATGGACGGTGTGGGTAGAAACGGCCGGGCCAGTGCAAACACTAGTGCGACCAAAATAATCAGTTGCAGGATGAGGAGCAAATTGCGGCGGAGCTTTTGCCAGGGGGCGTTAGCCTCGCGGTCACGCAGCAGCTTTTGCCAAAGTAGGGTACTGCTCACCATCACCTCGCGCCGCCGCAGCCGCAGCATGTACAAGATGATAATTGGTGCGGCCAGCAGGCCTAGCAGCAGGAAGAGGGGAGTTAAAAAAGACACGCTATTTGACGACGCCCTTTACGCGCAAAGTCTGCATGACGAGCTTTTCCCAGGGTAAATCGGTGGTGAGGGGGATGTAGTGGATGTGCCGGTTGGCACAGTAGGTGGCGATTTCGGTTTGCCACGCTTGCAGCCGCTCTCGGTATAAATCCAGCGTGGTTGGATCTAGCGTAATCTCTGCATCCGCGCCCGTTTCGATGTCTACCAGCTTCAAATCGCCCGTCACGGGTGGTTCCATCTCATCGGGACTGAGCAGGTGAATGAGGCCAACTTCGTAACCACGGGCTTGCAGGGCATTGAGGCCTTCCTGGTAGCCATTGGGAGAAAGCAAATCGCTGAGAACAAAGAGCAGGCCGGGTCGCCGCCCTCGCAGCGCGTAATTTTTAAGCGATTGATTCAAATCGGTAATGCCCTCGCCGCTGCCGGTTTCCAGAAATTGCAGCAAGCGCAGCGAGTTTTGCTGACCACGAAATGGCCCCCAGGTATGGTCGCCTCCGCTGCTGAGGAGGGTAACGGCCGTTAAGTCCCCAGCAGCCAACCCAATATGTCCTAACGCCCCAGCCAGCCGCAACGCATAAGCTAACTTGTTCTCCGATTGTTCACCGTCATCCGGCCAATTCATGCTGGCGCTGGCATCAACGAGCAGGTGGATGGCTAAATCTTCCTCTTCTTCGAGCAGCTTGATGAACGGCCGTTCCAGCCGTGCATACACATTCCAATCTAGCCGCCGCAGGTCGTCGCCTTTGGTGTAGTTGCGGTAATCGGCAAACTCAATGGAGGTACCGCGCTTGCTGCTGCGCCGATCCCCCTTCATCACGCCAACGCGCACGCGCTCGGCCACGAGGGTAAGCTGTTCCAGTTTGCGTAGGGTGGTTTCGTCAAATATGGGCATGGAAGATTGGAGATTAGAGATTGGGCGATTCATTTAATCTCCAATCTCAAAAAAATTATTCTTTTGGGATCGCCTGTAGCAAATCGGCAATCACGTTGTCGGTTTGGATGCCTTCAGCTTGGCCTTCAAAGTTGAGCAGAAGGCGGTGGCGCAGGGCGGCGGGAGCAACTGTGGCTACATCATCGAAACTGACATTGAGACGGCCGTCCAATAGCGCAGATATTTTCCCACCCAACACCAAAGCTTGCGCCCCACGCGGGCTGGAGCCATAGCGCACGTACTGTTCCACCAACGGCGCAGGGCTACCGCCCGGATGCGTGGCAACGACTAGCTGGCTGATGTATTCACTCACATGGCTGGGAATGGGCACCTGCCGCGCCAATGCTTGCATGGCGATGAGTCGCTCACCGTCGGCGGCCACACCTGCCGTGGGCGTGTTTTTGCCCGTGGTGCGCGCCAAAATCTCTGTTAGCTCATCGGCAGAAGGGAAGGGGACGTTAATTTTGAAGAGGAAGCGATCTAGCTGCGCCTCTGGCAGCGGGTAGGTGCCTTCTTGCTCGATGGGATTTTGCGTCGCCAAAACAAAAAATGGTTCTGGCAAGGCGTAAGTGTGGTTGGCAACCGTCACCGTTTTTTCCTGCATGGCTTCCAGCATGGCGGACTGTGTTTTGGGCGTGGCGCGATTGATTTCGTCGGCCAAAATCAGGTTGGCAAAGACTGGCCCTTGTTGAAAGCGAAACGCGCGACGGCCGTCTGCTTCTTCCATGATTTCGGTACCGGTGATGTCCGCAGGCATCAGGTCGGGGGTGAACTGGATGCGGCTGAATTCCAGCTTGAGCACCTGCCCCAGCGTGCGGATGAGCATCGTTTTGCCCAGCCCCGGCACGCCTTCTAGCAGCACATGCCCGCCGCTCAGAATGCCCACCAGCACATGCCGCACCACATCCGCCTGCCCGACGATAACTTTGCCGACTTCATTTTCAATGTTTGCTGCTGTCTCTCGAAAATCTGCTACCGAAAGTTCAGCCAACGCTGCGTCATCAATCATAAAAACCTCTTACTTTCTCTCGTTTCCACGCCAAATGTGGAACGAACTGTGATATTCATTAACCGATCATTTCCAAATGTACGTTTTGTCAATCAAATTCTTGGAAAGAAAAATCTATTTGGCCGCTGAATCGCCATTTATTGCTTGATCTTTCCCAAATATAAGTATTTGTCGATCCCCTTCTTGATTGGTAATGAACCTGAGCTTTCCGCTCTAGCGGAATTACGTTCACATCCCAAAACAAATTTAATGTTTCATCGGAAATTTCCATACCATTGAGGAATTTTAGAGAGTCACTAATAAACTCTGAATAGCTGTGATTCGCTTGATACGATTCCGACATAAATTCATATGCTGTCTGATAATTATTCTGGCTAAGAGCGTCAGCAAAGGCTTGATGTTGCTGACGCACGATTGATCGGGAAACAAATTCAACTGCAAACAAAAGACAGTAGGTAATCGTAATTCCTGAAATAATTTTCTTGTAAGACGCTCTAAGCTTTGTCCTGGGAATAGGTTCTTCACGGAGAAAAATATATGATCCCCCAAGAACACCCGCAATAGTCGCCGGAATGTAAATTTGATAAACGATAACTGTAATCAGCGGAAAATCAAACAGTGCAAAGAAGGCTGCGAGACCTAAAATTAGTGCAACAAGAATTCCACCCAGCAGGGCGCAAAATAATGTTCCCACCACGACAAAAAGTTTGTGTTTTGTTTTTCCTGTTGTTTGAATTGCAGGATTGGTCATTTTCCTAATCTGATTTGCTTTACTTGTCATTTCGAACGATAGTGAGAAATCTTTCTACTATCGTAGCTAGCTGGCTTATAAATGGGGGAAGGATTTCTCCCTTTGGTCGAAAGGACAGGTGGTGGTTGGTTTGCTCAGCCAAGTTTGGTTTCCTTGGGCGGCTCACAAAGAAAGCGCGGCTATGGTTCCAGGGATGAGAAGTAGTCCCGAATGTACCCTTTGAGGCCGAGCGGGATGTAATCGTCGGCGAGGGCTTCGTTGGCGGCGTTGCGGTAGTCGCCAAAGACCTGCTCGTAGGGAACGATGCTTTGCTCGTCGCCAAACTCGGTGGGGTTCTCACTGAGTAAGCCGCCACAGTCGGCTGGGTTGGCAATACATTCGGCAGGCAGTTCAATATCTTCTCCCTCGAATGCACTCAAATCTACCAAATCAGGCGCGTACACATTTTCGGCATGGCCACCACCTGGGCCGGGGCCACCTTGCCCAGTGCCTTGCTCACTGCCACTGCCTTGCCCGGAGCCTTGTCCCTGGCCTTGCCCTTGACCGCTACCTTGTCCAGACCCTTCGCCCTGACTCTGGCCTTCACCTTCACCCTCGCCTTGTCCACTGCCTTCGGCCTGTTCCCCTTGGCCAGATTGATTGCCTTGTCCCGCCTGGGCAACCTCTTGCTTCCCTTCGCCAAGTTCATTGGCGGCGGCGTTGGCTTGCCCGGCGGCGGCATTGCTTTGGGCGCGCTGCTGAAGCGTGCCTGCGGCTTGCTGGAGCGCTTGCTGCGCGGCGGCGACATCGCCATTTTGCAGGGCTTCGGCAGCGGCGGCGAGTTCGTTGGCTAGTTCGCTATCTACGTCTTGGAGGGAAGCGGCCGTTTCCAGCAAATCATCCGCCAATTCCGCCAACTCCCCATCCGACAGCGTCGGCAAAGAGTCGGCTAGCTGCGCGGCGGCCGCATCGGCCTGCGCCAAATTGCCATTTTGCAGATTTTGCCCCAGCGACTGGCTGTTTTGGTTTTCGGCCAGCGGCTGCCCGGCGTCTTGCAGGGATTGTTGCAGATTGGATTGGTCGTTGTTGGCGGCGAGTTCGCGCAGCTCTGCTTCTGCTTCTGACAGCGTGGCGACCGCTTCTTCCTGGCTTAAGCTGCCCTGTTCCAGCCCTTCCAGCGCGTTTTGGATCGGTTCCAGCAGTTCTTCTTCCTGCTCATCCGTTAGCTCTGGATTTTGGATAATTTCTTCTTCCAATGCTTCTAGCGCCTCTACCTGCTCCTCGATGCTTTCCTGGATGGCACGGCTTTTGAGCAAGGCAGATTCCTGGGCGTTGGGGAGAAGTACGGCCGTTCCCAACAAAATAATCGCCAGCAAAATAATCAGCCAATCCTGCCGGTTCACTTTGAAAGGCAGCATGGCTTGTGTGTCTACGTGCCGAACGGCCGTTAACGTGTCGTTCAATTGCAGTTTGGCAAAGGTGGGATTAGTTTCTAGCTGCTGGGTTTGGATTTCAACGGCCGTACTGACCCGCTCTTTTAGCAAAAATTGTCGGTCAGCAAACCGCGCCTGCTGCAGCAAATCATATCGGCGAGCCAGCAGCACAATTGCCGCCACCAGCAAGCCAACCAGCCCCACCCCCCCAGCCACTAATCCAACTTCCTGGTTGGTAAGCAGCGGGCGGAATCGAGCAATCGTGGCCACGACCACGCCCAGAAGCAACCCCAGCAGCAAGCCACGCGGCAACCAAAGCAGGCCATCACGCATCCGGCGACGGCCGTTCCACTGCCCCAACTGCTGCTTTAATTCCTCAAATCGTTCGTTCATATTTTTTGCCATAGAGGACATAGAGATTTGTGAAACCTTTTCACTTGGAGTTTTTTCTCTTTTTCCTCTGTGCCCTCTGTGGCCAATCTTTTTATTGCGTGGCAATCTTCCGCACTCGCCGCACGCAGGCGTAAAACAAAATTACCGACAGCAAAATGTACAAAATTAAAAAGAGCGGCCACGGTGAAAAGAGCCAAATAGTGTGGCTGCTGCCAGACGCGCCGCCAACGACGGTGCTGAAATACCAAAGTGAGCCTTCTTCCACCAGCACAATGTCACTCACAATCAGTGTGGCCGGTAGATTGGTTGCTGCCAGGAATAAGAGAACATACATCAAGGCAGCTTCGGCCGTCCAGGTTAGATAAGTAGCGCCAAACAAAAATGGCCCCAAAATCATGCTAAACAGCCCTACAATCACTGGAATGCCCACGGTGACAAACAGTGCCCCGGCAAAAGTCACCACGCTGGCCGAAAGCGTCGTCCGCATTCGGGCTGAGGCATACAATCCCCACAGAGCAAACGCCATAGCGCTTACCAGCACAATAATCTGCGACAAAACCAGTTCAATCACCGCTACGCCGCCCATCAAAAAGGCAATGCTTTGCAGCGGAATCGCCACAAAAATAAGCAGCAGCACGTAGCTCAATGCCGACACCAGCTTACCCGCCACAAACGATTTTGCAGATAGCAACGTGGTGCGGAGCAAATCATACGTTTGCCGCTCCTTCTCGCCGCTGATGGCTCCCGCCGTAAACGACGGCCCCACAAAAATGACCAGCATCACCTGCAAACCCAGCACTGAGCTGAAGACGACCTTGCCCACTTCACGGGAGTCGGGGCCAAACGGGCCGCTGGCGGCTGATGCGAAGGCAGAATAGACCAGGGCAATGAAGCCGCTCATCACCAGTAGATGCACGGTGAGCACCACAAAGGCGCGTCGTCCGCGCATCCGGCTGCGGAGTTCTTTTACGGTAACGGGATTTTCCCGCAGCCGCTGGATGAAGTTTTTCTTTTTTGTGATTGGTTCTTGTGCCAGTTCGGTCATAATGCCTCTAAAAATATCTTGCTCAGAAGTTCAACTTTTGTCAAAAGTTGAACTTCTCCAGTGCAGTATTACTCAATTGCTTAACTTTCTCGCTTGCCGCACAATGCCCCACCAAAGGAGGAGGACGGCCGTTCCATAAACGGCCGTTGGTGAAAACATACTGCCACCCACAGAAAGTAAGGTATCTGCATTAAACAGATTCCAAACGCCAAGCCAAATCAGGCTGCTGTTAAATAGCTTCATCAAAACCACGCTAACGTAGCTGGCAGCCAGGGCAAATGTAGAGGAGCGTGCCCAGGTAGACAGATACATGCCAATGAAGGCAGCAAACAACACCTCCACCCACGGCCGTAACCATGCCCCCAGCCCAATGAGCAAACTAGAAACGGCCGTAGCCTCACTCGGCACCACAGTAATGACCAGCAGCAGCATCAACGCCTGAAAAAAGCTTAATACCAACATCACCTTCCAGATATTTAGACGTGCCAGCCCGCCAAACAACTTTGCCAGTAAAATGCTAGACGTTGCGTGCGGCGTCAGACGCAAAATGTCCCACGTACCCCGGTTCACTTCCATACTGATGGTGGGTGCTGTCAGCGCTGGAGCCATAAACGAGCCATAAATTGTTAACATAGACAACATCCCGCCCGGTAAGCAGACCAGGCAAATAAAATTGAACAGCTCATCATCCTCAGTTGCCCCCAGCAGTGCCGGGTTCGTCCCCGCGCATAGCCCCAGCACAATTGCGCCCATCACCACAAAGGGCGAATAGCGGCGCAGCTTCTCGTAATATGGATTTGGGTTTCCCCAGCCGCCTTTCTCGCGCAAGTAAACTGGGTTCTCGTTCAGCGAACGAAACCAACGCCACCCTGCTCGTAGCCCCGTTGGGAACCCCCACTTCAATTCACAAGCCCTTTTGTTACCTGCAGGAACACATCTTCCAAATCGCCAGTCTCTTCCTGGAAACCAACCACCTGGAAGTTGTTGGCAATCAAGCTGGCTAAAAGCTGCCCCAACGCCTCGTCGTCGCCCGTAAAGTCAAAGCGCAGTGAATCCGAGGGAATATCTGCTTCCTCAGAGGTAATGATGCCATCCACTGCTTCGTGGCGCAGCAAGAACTCTTGCAAAGGCATCAAATCGCCCAGCGCGCGCACCTGAATGAGCCTGTGCGCCCGAAGCTGCCGCTTCATCTCTGCCATGTCGCCATAGGCTACCAGGCCACCCGCCTCTAAAATGGCGATGCTGGTGCAAATATCTGCCACTTCAGACAAAATGTGCGAGGAGAAGAAAATCGTCTTGCCCATTGTCTTTAGCTCGCGCAGCAGTTCCCGAATTTCGATGCGGGCGCGGGGATCCAGGCCGCTGGCTGGCTCATCCAGAATGAGCACCTGTGGATCATGGGCCAGCGTGCGCGCTAGGCAGAGACGCTGCTTCATGCCTCGGCTCAGGCTGTCTACAAACGCATCCTTTTTGTGGCTAAGATCCACCAGTGCCAGCAAATCATCCACCATGCCCAAGCGGGTGGTTTGGGGAATGTCGTAGCAGGCGGCAAAGAAATCCAGATATTCCCACACCTTCATATCGTCGTAAACGCCAAAAAAGTCGGGCATATAGCCAATGTTTCGTCGCACTGCGCGTGGATTGCCTATGACCGATTCGCCTGCTACCCACGCCTTGCCGCTGGTGGGCTTCAGCAGCGTAGTGAGAATTCGCATGGTGGTGGTTTTACCAGCACCATTGGGGCCAATAAAACCAAACACTTCCCCTTCCTGGATGTTCAGGTTGAGGTCATTTAGGGCGGTCAGATCGCCGTATTTTTTGGTGAGTCCTTGAATTTCGATGATTGTTGACATAAACACTCGTTAGCGTCATGCTTGCCCTCACCTTCGCGAGGATAAACTTGGCAGGCATCTAGTTTTCGTGACAAATAGATTCCCGCACAGGCGGGAATGACAGTTGGAAATTGGGTTATTCATCCAAATTACCTGTCAGGATTGGATAGATTTCGCCGATGCCCAGGCCGAACTGACTGTTGTTGTCTTGCAAGCGCAGGCGAACTTCGTTGTTGGGGCCAATGAATGGTGCAAAATCATTGATGATATTGTTACCCCAAACCGGATTTTCCACGATGCGCCAAACGCTGTCCTCAAAATCCCAAATGCGTACTTCTGGGGTGATTTGGCTAGGGTCTTCAAATTGCTGCGTCAGCGAGAATCCTAATTCGGTTACTTCCATATTTTGCAATTCTGGCCAGGGAGTGTAGGAAAATTCCACCCAGCCGCCGTTCAAGTACAAATCCTGAATGGTGGGATTGTAAACATTGTTATTGCCGATTGGTTCCCAGTTGAGCAAAGAAACGGGGATAGCAATGTTACGGCCGCTTACCAAATTTTGCTCTAGTGGAATCTCTATCAGGTACAGAGTGGTGCTTTCGCTGTCGAAGTTGTCCCCACCCAGGCTGGCGTTAAGTTGTGGCTCGTTGGACCAGGCGATGAGAACGGCCGTTTCCTGCGGAACAGCAAATGTACCAGGGCCGCCAAAATTGCTGCTCTCTAACGCTTGCAGCAGTTGCCAGCGGGGGTACAGTTCCCGGTCATTGTAATAATCAAACGAGCCCAGAATGGTCTCTGCATTGGCAGAAAGCGGCGCGTTAGAGCCAAAGCTGCCGCCAAATACAATCCCTCCCGTGGTGCCACCACTGCTGCTGCTGGCGCTTCCCATTGGTAAAGAAAGCGTGGTGCGCTCGTTAGGAGCGATTTCGCCTACTGATAGCGCCCGGTTGCCCACCAAAATGGAGGCTGTTTCCAGCGTGATGTCGCTGCTGTTTAGCACGTCTAGCGCCAAAATCAGGCTGTTGCCCTCGATGGTAAGCGTGGCCGAGCCGCTGACGTTTACCGCTGGCACGGCACTCTCTGCCAGGAAAACAGAAACCTCACCAATATCTACGCGCACATCAGAGATGGTAACTTCATTGCTGTAGGTAACAGCGCCAATATCGGCTTCATTACTGCTAAACGGTGAGCCGAAGTTTTGGTTATACGGCCGTGCCAGCGAATTTTGCGGCAGCACCAGATCATACGTCTTGCGCGAAGGTGAGTAGAGACCCAGCAGACTGTACACATCTGCCTGTTCCGCGTCAGTTTGGCTATAGGCCACCGAAATCTGGTTGATGATGGTGTCGTTGCCGCGTAGCTGGAAGCCAGTGAAGTAAGTGACTGCGCTAAAAATTAGCACCAACGCCGGAATGGTGATCCAGGCGCGTTCTAGCTGGTTGCGCCGCTTCAAAATTAAGTAATTGAGTGGCCCAACCACCATGGTGTAAACAAATAAAAAGCCAATGAGTTGCAAAATGCTGGGCAGCGCCAGCGTGGGCAGGCTAGAGACGGCTTCAACGGCCGCGTAGCTGTTTTGCGGCCCTAATCCCCAACTGCTCACGTCCGGGACGCGGCTAGCAATAGCGGCCCAAATGGCTTCGCTGCCGTCCCAATCCAGCAGGGGAGCTAGACGCGGGTCTAGCGCCAAAAAGTAAACAGAACCGCGCCCTACCGACTGCCGCGCCAGCAAGGGCAGCTCATCTTGGCGGAAAATCAGTTCGCCATTGCGTAGGCTGCTGGTGGCCACCACATACGGGCCGGGATCGCGGAACGGGATGCCGATGCGCTCACGCAAGCCAGGCAAATCGTCCACGGAGCGGCTGCCGTTTATGGTGACTGGGAGGAGATCGGTGAGGGCAGCGGCCGTTTTTTGCCAATTTGCCCCGCCCGTTACAATAAGCTGACCGCCGTTCTTTAGCCAAACCTCTAGTGCCCTGCGCTGCTGGCTGGTGAGCTGGCTACTGTCTGCATCGTTGAAAATCAAGACGTCGAGCGTGCTCCAGGCAACGGCCGTTTCTGGTAGATCATCTAGCGTCAGGAGGGCAACGGCTGCATCTGCCCGCCCACCGGGAATCCGCTCCAAAAAGGCAAATTCGGCCGCATCGGGGCTAACCACACCGTAGAGCAAGTCAGATGTTGCCCCTAGGCGGCTCAAGCTGCCGCTGCTGGCTTCAGCTACCAGGGTTCCGTCATTTTGATACAGTCTCGGCTCAAGCGCACTTGTGCCCGCTGGAGCTTTAACGTAAAGCGTGACGCGCTTGTTTGATTGTGTGGGTAGGCTGATCGGGCTGCGATAGGGCGTTCGCTCTTGGGAGCCACTCTCGCGCACCAAAATTTCGACATACCCTTCAATAGCTGGGCCATTGTTTGCGGCCGTTACCTGCACGGGAACCCAATAGTCGCTTTTGAAATAGCTATCGAAGCCCACGGCAACGTCTAGCGTGATGCCGTTTTCATCATCCTGAGCGGCAACGGGCGCAATTGAAATCCCATAGATTGCAAAAAAGAGGGAAAACAGGAGAAGAAACCGGATTTTTGAGGCACTTAGTTTAACCATAGTTTGTATACGTTTTAATGCTGCTATTCGTTCCATCTGGCCGATTATACCGAAGGGAGTGGTAGTTCACACGACGATTACTGTGCGGTTCCTCGTTTTTTGCCGCAGATTACGCAGATTATTTTGTTCACGGCAAACTTAACTCACTTTACATAATCGTTCAATCATCAGAGATTTAAGAAAGAATTTCAATCTCGTAATCGGCAATCGGTACGTCTGGGCGGTGGTTTTCTAGCCAGGAAACCGCTTTTTGTAGCTGGCTGTGCAGGTGAGCAGTATCGTTACCTACTGTTACCAGGGCAATGACGGCCGTTCCCCACACATCCTGATGCTCCACCTCTGCCACCGCCACGTTGAACTTTTGCGGCAATCGTTTGAGAACTGATTTGACAATGCTGCGCTTCTCTTTTAATGAAGAGACGCCTACTAATTCCAGGGTAACTACACAACTGGCTATAATCATGAGGAGAATTGTGAAGAAAGGGAGATAAGAAGTCAAGCACGCAGGTGCTGATACCCAAAGAGAAAGAATGAGGGCATTGTGTAAAATTCATTTTGCACAATGCCTTCATTTTTAGGCAAGTCAATTCGCCTTTTCTAGAATTTAACCATATTTGCGTAAAAAAGGATCAATTGATCTCGACATCAATCTCTGCACCGATTACACCGTCAACAACAACAAATGCAATAATGAATATTAGAATTCCTGCAACAGCTGCTAACCATCCAAACTTATATTTACTGGGGAGAGATTGATCAAAGCTACCATATTGAGCCTCAAGATTAAGAATTGTATTGTAATCTAATGTGATAACTTCATTGGCAGATAAAATGAAATCATTTTCTGCGACATAATTTTTTACTGCAACATATTCAATATTTGATTTGTAAATAGGATATTGCCAAAGAGAGATAGACTTGTACTTAATGGCCATAGAATACCCCTCTATCTGTGGATAGTCTTCGAGCAACAGATATTGATCACCCGTTTTAAAATTTAATCCAAGAATGCCTATAATTAGACATACTCCAACAACCACGATTTTGACAAAATTTTTCATGACTTAGCTTTCCTTTGTTTGAGTGTATTGGTCATTTTTGATATATCGACATTGAAGAAAGGGGGTAGTTTTATAAATAGACAGCATTGTGGGTTAATCCATGGCTTAGAGAATGATGCCCTATGCTTGGGTCGCTCTCTCAGAAACACACAGAACCTTTGAGGAAATTGTATTGAACTATGTTGGTAAGGTATGGGGCTTATTTTATTTAGAGCTAATGACTGTGGCACAAACAGTGAAAACTGACTGCCAACAGGCATTATAGCAGTTTGGTTTTGGGTCAGACAATTCAAGAATGTTATAGGTGCAGATAAGATTTATGAATGAAATCATAACTCGCAAGTATGTTGGCACGACAATTAGTATAGGAGTTAATTCAATTCTGAACACCATGACTTAGTTACCCAAAAGTACCAGATTGTGCAACGAAAACGGCCGTATCTACGTTTTAAGGGTGACGCGCCCGCCTAAATGCGCGTCAAAGTAATGGAAAAAGGGCAAAATTGCCGCAAAATCGCAATTTTGCAGGAGTGAAACGCAATGCTAAAAAAATTAGCGTACCTATTTCTAATTGTCTTTTTTGTAGCGGGTGCCATTGCCGCCTACACCTTTGTGGCCACTGTGAACAAGGCCCAAACGGTTGTTCAGCCCATTGGCGACTTTGTACAGCAGCTTGTGCTGCCTGCCACGCCAGTGGTTCTGCCCAGCTCCACCACCATCGTGCGCCAAATTAATGATTTGGCTCGCCTGGAAACTGCCTCGATGGAGCTGGAAAAAAACATCATTGCTGAGCGAAACAGTGACATCATGTGGGGCATGCTGGGCGAGACGCTTATCTTTGAGGCGCACGGCCTGGCCGTGGCCGGCGTTGATTTTGCCAATATGACTCCCGCCGACATCCAGGTGGTTGATCCCACCACGGTGATGATCCATCTCCCGCCAGCGACCCTCTTTGAAGATTTGCCGCTGCTGGACACGGAAACCTCCCGCGTGCTGGATCGTGACACGGGGCTGTTTGCCAGCGTAGACCCGCAGCTAGAAACGACGGTGCGGCAAGAGGCCGAAGCCGTCTTGCGTGAAGAAGCGTACGAGACGGATATTTTGGAAGTTGCTAATTACAATGCCCAAGATTTTATGTTAACCTTCATGCAAGGGTTGGGTTTTGAAACAGTCATTTTCACAGAAGATATTCCCCCCACGGTGGAGCCATACCAGCAGGAAATTCCGAAAGGGTATGTGTTGGTGACGCCGACACCGCTTCCGTAACAGGTAATCTGTAATCTGTGTTCAGTAGGTCAGTTTTACTGAATACCGGTTGCTGAACGGTGACTCGAATGGTTTTTCCCAAAAAAATTCCCGGTTTGCGGTTGCTGTTGGTTGTGTGGATTATGTATTCGGCCGTTTGGATTAGTTTGGAAGGCGCGTTGGTGCAGGTGATTGTGATGGGGACGGCAACGGCCGTATTGCTGGTGGGGTATGGCTGGCAGCAGTGGTTGGGGGGCAAAATCGTGGGGCGTGGGATGGGCGTGGTGGTTACGGCCGTATCTGGCGGGATGTTGGGGGCTGGTAGTGCTTTGCTCACCTTTGTCTTTATGGCGGTAAAAACCGGCCTGCACGCCCACGGCCCTGAATTTACGCAGGCGGAGATTACCTGGGTATGGAATATGCTGCCGCTGTGGACGGCCGTTTGGCTGCTGGTGGGTCTGGGTGCGGGGCTAATTTGGGCTGGAAGTGGAGAATAAACTAAAAAGGCATAACCTCTTTAAAACCTCTGTGTTCTCTGTGGCCAAAAAATTATTCCCTCAATCGGTTTTCTACATTTTTGAGTGCAGCTTCTAACTGTGCTTGGCGCAGGCTGTTGGTTACATCGCCGCGCGTGCGTTCCAGCACGGCGCGGACGGTGTCTGTGCGGCGGCGCAAGCCCCCGGTGATGCTGTCGTTAAAGTCAAAGGTGACAAGCTGGCTGTAAATCTGATCCATAATGTCTAGTAGCCGCTCCGCCTCGTCGCTGTGGCCGTGGCGGATGATGTCTAAAATGCGGCGGCGCAGTTCGGTGGCGGCTTCGGCGAGGCCGTTGAGCCAGGTGTTGCCTTCGGTGCCTAATTCATCGGGCGTGGGCAGGGGGAGACCGCGCACAAGGGCGTAGGTCAGGTTCGCTTCCACAAATTCCTTCACAGCATCTTGCGTATAGCCAGCGAAATAGAGATTGGGGTGATCTTTTACACCGGCTACCAATGTGTCTGTAGCACTTTTGGCTTCGGCGATGAGGGTTTCGGCCGTTTGCCACTCCTCGCGGTGGATGGCGCGGATAGAGCGAGCGCACAGGCTGATCAGTTTGCGAGAGCGTTGGTAGGCCTGGTCGCGGGCAGCATTGACTTGTTCAAATTTAGCCCGAATCTGGTCTGTGGTGTTGTCTAGTTGATCCACAAAAAGCTCCTTTAAAAAATAAATTTGCCACAGAGACCACAGAGAAAAAAGAAAAATTTGTTAAATCTGCGAAATCTGTTGATTTTGGAAAACTTCGAATCTTTGTCCCTTTGTTTCTTCGTATAAAATTTAGGATGCTAGCCAGCTTCTTGACGTCGCCGCAATAAAGCCAAGCAGGGCGGCAATGCCAGAAGTTGCGCCTTGTTCCAGGATGAGCTTTACAGGTAGCTGCCAACCGTATCCTGACAAAAAGGCTTCGACTAGATTGTGCCACATTATCCACGCTTCGCCACGACCGGCGGCTTGCAGCCAAGCGGCCGAGAGTTGAGTGGTGCGAGGCACGGCTGTTTCCACCACAAATTTCGCTAATTCTACAACCTCATCTTTTGGGCGCGTGGCCCACAAACCAAACAAAAATCCCACCAGAAAATCATCCCCAGCGGGGGTGAAGCCGGGGCCGAAGCCAGCCAGTTTGGCAACGGCCGTTCCCCATGCTTCCGAGTCTGATTCAAAGCGGACGGCCTGCATCCGGATAACGGCGGTCTGGAATTTCTGGTTAAAGTTGGCCGGACCAAGTTCACCCAAAGTGTCGAAGCGTTGGTTAACGGCCGTTTGCATCGCCGGCAGTACGCCCAACCAATTTCCTTGCCGTTGGTTCAATAAATGCCAGTTGGGGATGGGATTCCACAGTTTGGCAGAGCCACAATCAATCTCTAGCGAGCCGATGGTGAGGGTGGTGTCTGTTTTGGTAACTGAGGCGGAGGGATGAATGAGGGTGGGAAACGGCCGTTTCTCATCCACCAGCAGCGAAAACGGCCCCGGTTTAATTTGCGACTGCACTACAGAAATGATTTCGCCATCGGCATTTATCAGATTGATCACCTCATCGAATAAGTGCAGCAGCCTCACCGCTTTGGGTTTTTGTAGCCACTGTTGCACGCTTGGCGTGAGAACAGTGCCTGATAATTGAATTGATTCCATCGTGCCAATATTGTAACTGAGATTTCAGCCAATTCGGCAAAACAAGCGTCACCCACTAAAATCCGACGCGATATGACTGTTTACGACCAAATAGTGACCTTGCTGCAAAGCAACAAGGTTGATTTTGAGATGCACGAACATAAGCCAGTGCGAACCGTGGCTGAGATTGAGGAAAAGTTGCCGTTCTTACTAGACAAGATGCTCAAGACAGTGGCGTTTCGGGTGAAGGACGGCCGTTTCATTTTAGCAGGTCTTCGCGGGCACGATCGCATTGATTATCGTCAGTTGGCAGCGTATTGCGGCGTCAATCGGCGGGCGATTGCCAGCATGTCCCCCGATGCGGTAGAAGCAAAGCTAGGATTTGAAGTCGGTGGCGTGGGACCGTTTACCCTCCAGCCAGAGGTAACTGTGCTGCTGGATGAACAGCTTGCCGAGATGGGAACTGTTTACTGCGGAAGTGGTAAAAACACAGCGACACTTGCTATCCAGTTTACCGATTTGCTGCGCGTTTGTGGTGGCGAAATGGTGAGCCTGGCGCGGGTTGATTAGTGTATAACGTTGGTAGGAGCCGGTCTCAGACTGCCCCTACAGGAGAATTTTGTGCGAAGAAGTTTATCTGTATCTATGCCCGCCTTTAACGAGGCTGAAAATATTCCCGACATGGTGGCCGATGTGCTGCACGTTTTACCCCAATTAGCGGATGATTTTGAGATTATTGTGGTGGATGATGGCAGTTGGGACGATACGGCCGTTGTCACCCAACAACTCGCCGCCCAGCAGTCCCAACTAAAACTGGTGCAGCATGATGTAAATAAGGGGTATGGAACGGCCGTCCTCACCGGACTCACCCACTCCAGCAAAGAACTGGTCTTTTTCACCGATGCGGATCGCCAATTTGATTTGGCTGAAATTGAAAAGCTGCTTAAACATATTGAAACGGCCGATTTGGTAGTGGGCTACCGTGCGCCGCGCCGCGATCCATTCATGCGCCGCCTCAACGGCAAGGGCTGGAGTTGGCTGGTGACGCTGCTCTTTGGCTACACCGCCCGCGACATTGATTGCGCCTTTAAGCTAATGCGCCGCGAAGTGGTCACACAGCTGCATGAAGAAATCAGCTCCGGTGGGGCAACATTTAGCGCAGAATTTTTGGTGCGGGCCAAAAAAGCGGGCTTCAAAATCATCGAAGTGCCGATTCGCGGACACCGCCCCCGCGTGGCGGGCAGCCCAACCGGCGCAAATCTTCGCGTCATCACTCGTGCCTTTAAGGAACTAGTGCAGTTCCGCCTCAGCTTGTGGCGCGAGGCGCGGGTGCCTGTGCCTGCAAAGGTGAAGTCTGGGAGAGGAACGGCCGTTTAGGCAGCCTGCTCCTCTTTTGGTTCATATTCAGCCACAATGGCTTGCACCTGCGCTACTTCCTCGGCTGACATTGGCCCAAACTGCAAGGTGCTGGCGTTGTCTTTCACTTGTTGCACATTTTTGAAGCCAGGAATGGGTAGCATTCGTTCGTCCAGGCCCAAAATATAGCAAAGTGCCCCTTGCGCCATGGTGCGTCCCCCATCAGTGAAAACTTCCCGCAATGCTTCTACCGTTTTTAGCCGCCGCACAATGCGATCCTCCTCAAAACTAACCTGCGAGCGTATGTCATCTTGGGGAAAAGTAGATTGGCTGTTGTATTTGCCCGTGAGGATTCCTTTGTTGAGCGGATCTTTGTTCAGGCCAGCCAAGTTGTGCTCTGAGCAAAGTTGGCGCATCTCCGGGTTGTCTGCCACAGCGTTCAGGCGGAACTGGATGGAGGTGCAATGTTGCCCATCGGCAAAAACCTGGGCGCGATCTACCAAATCTGTGCTCCAACCATACCAGTGAATTTTGCCTTCTTTTACAAGTGCTTCCAGTTCTTCTCGCAGCGTCAATGCCAACTCCGGATCATACGCGGCCTCGTGAAGCTGATAAACGTCAATATACTCAGTTTGCAGTCGGCGCAGGCTGTTTTCTACGTCTTGCCGCACGTTCTTGAGGATTTGGTCGTTGTCGCCCGTAACGAACTTTTCTGCTTCATTCACAATGTGGCCAAATTTGGTAGCAATGACGGCTTGATCTCGGCGACCTGCCAACGCCCGACCCAAGACGACCTCGCTGTGGCCTGCGCCGTAATTTGCGGCTGTATCAAACAAATTAATCCCCAAATCTAAGGCTGCGTGGATGGCTCGAATCGATTCGTTGTCATCCATTTGTCCCCAGCCAGCCGGATACGACTCTTCTTTTGATCGCCCCATGCGCCACGGGCCGCCAATAGCCCAGCAGCCCATTCCTATTGCGCTGACTTCTAAACCGCTCTTGCCAAGTTTTCGCGTTAACATCCGCTCTCCTTTTGCGTTTATGAACTTTGTAGGTGTCTGATACTGAGAAGTATACAAAAGTGAGGAGAGGAGCATGATTACCCAGAAGGGTGCATCGCAGGGTGAAATTTTGCATGGGGGGTGCTTGATATCGGTTATACTTTTAAGCAAACCCCCGTGCTTGCCATGCCTGGTAAATGAGAATGGAGCCAGCAACGGCCGCATTCAGTGATTCCACATGCCCTTTTTGCGGCAGCATCAACCGAATGTCGCAGCTTTGGCGCACTAGGCGCCGCATTCCCTGTCCTTCATGCCCCACTACAATGCCCAGCGGCATGTTCAAATCCACCTGATGCAGCGATTGGGCATCTTCGGCCAAATCCATTCCCACAATCCACACGTTGCTTGCTTGCAGTTGGCGAATGGTTTGCACTAAGTTTGTCACCTGGGCAATGAGCAGATGCTCGGCTGCACCAGCAGAGTATTGCACAACGGTGGGGGTAATCTCTGGAGCGCGGCGATCCTGCACAATGACACCGTGCACGCCGCAAATTTCGGCCGTGCGTAGCAAGCTACCGATGTTTTGGGGGCCATGTAGCAAATCCAGCAGCAGCAAAAAGGGTTTCTCTCCGCGCTGCTCTGCCAATCCTAATATTTCATCAACTTCGCTGTAGATGTATGGTCCCACCTCCAGCGCCACCCCTTGGTGGCTGCTGTCTTTTGCCAGACGGCCGATTTTTTGTTTAGCGGCCGTTTGAATGCGAACTCCCCGCTTTTGTGCTGCCTGGCGCAACGGCCGTGCTAATTTCCTGTCTAAACCCTCTTGCAGCCAAAGCATATGCAGCTCCCGGCGGCTGCCGCGCAAGGCTTCTAGAACTGTGTTGCGGCGGATGAGGAATTCGGTCATCGGTGATCCGTTATCGGTAAACTGTAAACGGTTACCAAAAGTTTTTCCGATTACTGTTCACTGTTTACCGATTACCCTAATTTCCAAATGGTGCCATCTGCGCGATCTTCCAAAACGACGCCGAGGTCACGTAGCTGGTCACGGATTTGGTCGCCAGTGGCCCAATCTTTGTTGGCGCGAGCCTGGGCGCGCAGCTCAATAAGTAAGCGGATCAGCCCCGCTTCCCGCTCGGCGTTGCTGTCCTGGGCGGTTTCGTCGGGGATGATGCCTAATACAGTGCCACCCAGTTCACGGTAAAGCTCGTCCAGCGCAGCTAGCGATTCTTGTGAATGTGGCCCCTGCTCATTGAGCAGGCTGTTAACCTGGCGGGTGTAGTCTTGCAGCACGGCCAGGGCAGCGGGGGCATTGAAGTCGTCGTTCATCTTTTCGATGAAGGTGGCTTTGGTTTTGCTGATGAGCTCTTGGACTTCGTTGCTAATTTTGCCGGGAACGGCCGTACGCATCTGCTCTCTTACTAACGTTACCGCCCCCCACAAACGCTGCCAGCCTTTGGTAGCTGCCTCCACCGCCTCATCAGAAAAATCAATGGGGTTGCTGTAATGGCTAGATAAAATGAAGGCTCGAATTGCTTCGGGCCGCCACCTTTCCAGCGCCTCTTTGATGGTGAGCGTGTTGCCCAGGCTCTTGCTCATCTTCACGCCGTCCAGCGTCAGCGAGCCGGTGAGCATCCAGGTGCGGGCGAAGGTTTCGTCGTGAGCCGCTTCGCTTTGGGCAATTTCACATTCGTTGTGGGGGAAGATGTTGTCTATGCCGCCGCCGTGAATGTCGAAGGTTTGGCCCAAATATTTGTTGGCCATTGCTGAGCATTCCACATGCCAGCCGGGGAAGCCATCGCCCCAGGGGCTGGGCCAGCGCAAAATGTGTTCTGGCTCCGCTTTTTTCCACAGGGCAAAGTCGGCGGGGTGGCGCTTTTCGCTGCGGACGGCTTCGCGGGACCCGCCTTCTTGCTCTTCGATTTTACGGCCGCTTAATTTGCCATAGTCTGGGTAAGACGTCACGCTAAAGTAGACGGAGCCATCTACTTCGTAGGCGTGGCCTTTGTCAATCAGTTCTTGCACCATTTCGATTTGTTCGGGGATGTGGCCGCTGGCACGGGGGCTGATATCTGGCCGCTGTACGCCGAGGGCATCCATGTCGGCAAAGTAGCCACGCATATAGGTTTCTACCACCTGCATGGGCAGGGCAGAAAGTTGCTCTGCTTTGCGTAAGATGCGGTCTTCGCCGGTGGCCAGCATGTGGCCCACATCGGTGATGTTTTGCACGTAAAGCACATTGTAGCCGATGTAGCGCAGGTAGCGCACAATCACATCGAAGCCGACGTAGGTTTTGGCGTGGCCGATGTGGGAATGGTCGTACACAGTGGGGCCGCAAACGTAGATGGTGACACGGCCGTCTTGGAGCGGCTCGAATTTCTCTTTTTGGCGGCTGAGTACATTGTAAATTTTCAGTGACATACAAACTCCGGATTTAGCCACAGAGATCACAGAGAAAAAAGAGGCTTTGTTGGTGCTTTTGAGAGTTATTTATCAAAGATTTCGCAGATTCAAAAGATAAAGAATCTAGCCAATTTGCGGAATCATTGATTAGAAATGTAGCAAAAGCCCACAGTGTGACTAATAAAAATCTCTTAACCCTCTGTGTTCTCTGTGGCAAGTTTCTTATAATCGTAGCGCAATGGCGGCACGTTGCAAGGAACGTTACGGTTTGGCAAAAATCATGCGGCCAGCCGAGGTTTGCAGCACTTTGGTGACGGTGACGTTGAGTGTTTTGTTGATGAGGGAACGGCCGTCTTCCACCACCACCATCGTCCCATCTTGCAAAAAGCCCACGCCCTGGTCTGATTCGCGCCCTTCCTGAATGATTTTGACTTTTAGCTCTTCACCAGGCAAGGAGGTGATCTTCACTGCATTGGCCAAGTCGTTGATGTTGAGAACACTCACTCCTTGCAGTTCAGCCACGCGGTTCAGGTTGTAATCGTTAGTCATAATAGGGCAGTGTAGATGGCGTGCCAGGGCCACCAGCTTGCTGTCGGCATCGCGCACTTCGCTCACGTCCATATCGGTAATTTGGGTAGGGAGGGGTGTTTCGTTTTGCAGTTGGGTAAGCACCTCCAGCCCCAAACGGCCGCGTCCCCGGCGCAATGGGTCAGCGCTGTCGGCGATGTGTTGCAATTCAGACAGAATGAAGTTGGGAATGAGCAGTGTGGCGCGGATGAACCCGGTTTTGCTAATGTCGGCGATACGGCCGTCTATAATCACGCTTGTATCTAGCAAGATAAATTGGTCGTTGCCGTCAGCCGTCGCACTATGTTCGGACGCAGTTGGGATCATAGGTACTCGCAACCCGCTAAAGAACGCCTGCAAATCATTTTGGCGAGATACTAAAATGACCACGCTGAGGTAACACAGCACCCCCGCCGCTACCAGGGGCAAAATTTGGCGGAACGGGGAGCCTAACAGTGCTAGCGGCAGCGAGAGCAACGCAGCAGCGACCAGCCCAATGAACAGCCCCAGCACAATGGCAATGAGGCGTTCGGCGGGCATTTTGGCCAACCGGTTGCTGGCTGCACGCAACGGCCGTATCGTGATGTATGGTGTCAAGATTAGCCCAACCAAAAAGCCCAGCAAGATAAAGACAATCACATAGGCTTCTTGAGCCACGCGTAAATATCGGGCAATAGAGCTGCCTAAAAATGCACCACCAATAGCGGTGAGAATTGCCCCCACAATACGAAAAATAAATTCAGAGCTCATAATAATGATTCCTTGCAAAAAAAAGCGCCAACAAAACAAATAATGAAAGCACTTAGAGTAGCTTCCATACAAACAAGCTACAGTCGTTGCTGCAAGTTTGTCTTGTACGGTAAGCACTACCAATGATATTTATTATTTAGATGAATGAGTAAAAGGTGGGCAAAACTTACTTTGTCAAAATGGCCTGCCATTTAATAAGCGGAAGGCCATTTCTTGGCAGATTTGTTGGCTTAATGAGTTTGACGAAGGATAAGTCCCAAATAAATGCTTGGCGCTGCAATGTTGTTTCGTTTGAATGATTGGCGCTGCGATTTTGCATTGCCGCTTTATCGGCAATGGAATGGCGCAAGTATGGAACAACAAGTAAATTAAATGCACCACTCTGGAATAATTTGGTAAGTTTTTGCCAAATCCTTTGTTGAGCAAATTTTTAGATTTGCTCGTGAATCAATTGATATAAACAGGTATAAACAAAATAAATACAGTCTACATTTTGATGTTATCACAGCGATTATTGAGGAGCAATACAACCTGACAAATAAGGGGAGAGTATTAAGATCTTTTAAGACGGCCGTTTGAATAAAAGGGCCGTCTTAAACCAGGTTTACCGACGTGGTGGGCCACTAGAGTGGCCTGGTGCCTTCATGTCGGTTCGAGAAGGTCGGCTTGGGTTGGGACGGTTGTTCCGGCTTCTTGTACGGGGACGGCCGTTTTCACGTCGAGGTGCGGCACGCATGGGGGCTGGGTTGGGCCGATACGGCCGTCCGGTGGGGGTGCGTTGTGTGGTGGCAGACGGCCGTTGCTTAGAACGCTGTGCATGTTGTAGCAGAGAACCAGCAAACATATATTCCCCGGCCACAGAGATAGCTCCGATGAACAAGATGCGTGTTAGCCACACCAGGGTCGCTACAAAAAACGGCACCCAGCGTAGCAACTGCTCCCGACTCAGCACCTCATTGCCAAAATCGTGGGATAGCAGCGTTAGTGAGATGGCCCACCAAGTCATGACGGCGTTCATGGTAGCCCCCAACAGCCAAGCACCCATGAGGTACCAAACGGCCGTTGGCTCATCCTTGCCCCGTTCTGGGGTGAACAGCCGGGCCAGCCCGGCAAAATCAATCGCACAGAAGGCAATTGCCAAAATGGTCGCCCAACCGACCCCCGCAAAGCGCACGTCTCCCAGCAGGTTTCCTAGCGCGTACCGCGTGGTGTCAAAGTTAAACAGTTCAAACGCCACTAGCGCCACCACCAGGATGATGCCCATGATGCTTTTTTGCGGCAAATTGAGTCCTAGCAAAGCGTTGCTGTCGGATTGCGTAGGGCGTGCCGCCTTATTATTCGTTGCGCCCTTTGTGTTCATGTTCTTTCTCCTGCAAATACTACTGCACTCTCCGTTTCCGCAGAAACAAAAAAAATCCGAACCATAGGTTCGTAAGCTCTTTCCTCTGTGAATTTGTTTGTTGTGATGTCCCCAGTTGTTTATTTAATGAGAGAGGATGTGGCGCTGATAAGGGTCGCTACTCATCAGCGCCACGTTTTGAGGGGAAGAGGGTATGTGTAGAGAAGAGGGAAGAGGGTTCCGTATGTCTGCTAAGAATATTAGCACGGATGTTCTAAAAAGTCAAATGGAATTTAGAACAAATTTGGGCAATTTTTCAAAATGGCAAGAAGCTGTGAGGCTTTCAGATTTGGCGGAGCTGGCTGATTTTTTGCAGCGAATTTGCCCGAATTAGCGCAAATTTTCGTGGTAATTCGCGTTCATTCGTTGCTGCTTTTCAGTAATCGCCTTCAAATGGCAGCAGGACGCGGACAAGCGCGGAAAAACGCGGATTATTCGCTTCTTCCGTGCTATCCGAGCCGCATTTATTGACAACTGAAAAACCGTGCTTTCAGGGATCCCTAACCTGGACAAGCCAGAACCAAAAAGTTTTTTATCAGCAGATTACGCAGATTGGAAAGATTAAGAATCTGTTGAATCTGCGTAATCTTTGATTTTCTTGTTCGCTGTACAAGAAATTCATTGCTAACGGACTAAAAAGTCGGAAATATTATTGTGGCTGGGGCCAACGGCGGTATGGTTGGAATGTGTAATATTTGGGTCGTGAATCGAGCCGGACGTGCAGCCAGTACACGCCCAAACCAGAGGTGCTTACCCATAACGGCCGTTCCCCCACATGATTTATCACTGCCATTCCCACCCGCTGCCAAAACTGGTGCTGCTGGGCAAGCGGTGCGCTGCGGCTAAAGGTGGCTAAATGGGTAAACGCATCGGCTGGCGTTTGCGGACAAGGCACAACCAAATGCGCGTCTCCGCCCAAGTTGGGGAAATCAACAATTGGCTCCTGGTTGAAGTAGCTGGCAAAGGCACGCCGCTGAGCAGAGACGCGGGCGAGTGAGGGAGCGTTGACGAGGACAAATTCAAACGGCCGTTCCAGTGTACTCTTTGTAATTGGCGGCGTTTCCCAAAAGTAAGCGGTAAATGGTGCATCTGCCAGCAGCCCAATGAAAAGTGTGCGGAAAACATTATCTGTTTGCCACTTTTGTAGAACTTGGGCGGTGGTGAGCGGCCGTTCTCCATCGAGGAAAGTGTGGTGGTGGATACGGCCGTTTTGCAAAACCTCAATTTGCGCGTTCATGATTTCAGGATCGGATAAACTGACATGGTTAGGCACTAAAACTATTAGAGCTACATCCAGATATGTGTTTCATCTATGAAACCATGATAGATTCTTGTTTTCTGATCATCAGGTATATGCAATGCCGCCACCTTAGCTAAGTTAACTCAAGTTGCTACCTTAAAAATATGGCTGACACTCTCAGCCAGAACAAATAATGCGATTTTCAGCTCAAAGCCTGCGGCTGTGACTGCATGAATGCTCCTCGGCATCCTGCGTGCAATGGATGACCCTGTCGTCTCCACAATCTTGCGATGCAGTTTTATCCAATAAGTGCGCCACGGTGGATACGGCCGTTTGCTGTTTTTCTTGCGTACAGGACATAGTTTCACCTGTCTTGTCTCATTGATTAAGTCTTCCATGGTGTAATCATTGTAGATTTTGTCTGCATAGATTTCTGAACCCGTCGGTAGGTCAAACTGAAAGGAGCGCAGGTGAGTCACATCGCTTTCAGAACCCGGTGTTAGGAAGAACTCAACTGGTTGACCCTGACTGGTGACCATCAAATGTAGTTTGAGTCCATAGAAGTAGCGGCGTTTGCTCGCAATCTTGCCGCGATACTTCTCTTCTCGATAGAGACGACAGCGGCGAATGCGCCAATTGTCACACACCACAATAGGAAAGGTATCGATCACGTAAATCGAATCGCTACTGACCCCTTTCCAGTGGGCGCCCAACATCTCGATAAAGGTCACGATGTAATGGCTCACTCGATGCAGACGACGTGAATACCGACTTTTGCTCAACATGGTTGGTATGTAGCCGCCTTGATGCAAGAAGGCACGGGCAAGTTCATAATTGCCGCTAAAAAACAGAGCAGCCACGATTGCTGTGGTGATGACCTCGGAATCGTTCATGCGGCATTGACTGTTTTCATGATGACCTAAACCAAGCAAAAGGTCGTTAACCAGCGTGTAAATCGCTACAATTTGTTCGTCCATGATTGTCCTCGTAAAAATGGTTTGGTGGTTCAAACCCACTTTACTTGGCTTTCATGGACTTCACCATTTTTGACTGTTAAGGTAGCAACTTAGGTTAAGTTATCAATCTGCGCTTGTAAAATTGAATTTTCGTCAATAAATTCTAAAACAACTCTCCCCCAATAATCTGGACTTATTTTCATCAGATCGGATCCATTGCGTATTGCAAACCATGAGCTACGATCTTGTTTTATGTTTCGCATCCGTTCCCCTTTTGAAAATGACAAGAACTCTTCAATTTTTTCAGATGATGACGGAAAGACACTGTATGGTACAATTCTTCTTGTAGTTTCATCAAATACATCCAGATTGTTTTGTGGAAGTATATGTTCTATTTCATTAAATGGTCTTTCCAGAGGTAAGGTGGCATTTTGATGATTCATCCAAATAGCTTCTATTGCAAAACATTCACTTAATATTTCCCTGTGATACCCTTTTCGTTTAGCTAGCTTAATCACCTGTGATATTGAATTGTGATATGTGTTAATTTTTACGTCAGTTCGCAAAATGTGATCTCTTGTGTTGTCTTTGCTAATGCGAAAACCAGTATTTAGAAACTTTTTTAAATCAGCGAGTTGGCGTTTCTGACGGATGGCACGAGTGTTTCTACTGCTACTTCTTCCTGACTTATTTTCAATAATTTCTATCAAACCATTTGACCGTATTACCGTTAGATCTCCATGCAACAAAGTGCTTGTGAGATCATTTATCAATACCATGTCTCCTGAATTTGATAAAATTTGATGAGCTATCTCGAAATCAGATTTAATACTTTCGTCCAGATGACCAGTCTGCGGATGTTCTGAAAGCAACTGAATTAATACTCTGTCATAACGAAATGCTCTCCACACTAGGGCATCAGCAATTTTCTTCAAAATTAAGATCAAACGTTTGACAAGAACAAACCTCACATGGTCTTTATTTTTCTTGAATTCAGTTTTTCGTTCCTGCCACTCAATAAGTATCTCTCCAAGAGCCGCTTGCAGCCCGAGGAGCGTCTGTGCGTTACCATCCCATTGTCTTAAAGCCTTAAATATCTCAAATAGCCCTTCACACCTTTCTTGATAGGCCGGTGCAGCTAAAATTTGAGCTCTGACTTCAATCTCATCATTGAGTCGATTCATAATTTTTTATGGACTAAGAAATCGTATTACATTGGACATTAGGGGAATAAGGTTCTTCAGAATTTGCCGGGGCTCAACTGATTTTTGCATCGAATTTACGCGAATGAACGCTAATTTTCGTGTTAATTCGCGTAAATTCGATGCAAACCCCATGAAACCCCAAAGAGCTGGGAATAATTATTGAAAGTTGTCTAAAGAAGCATGAAATCTAGCGAGCATTTTGTGCTTCAAGTAATTTTTTCGCCACATCACGGGCAATTTCCAAAGTTTTAGTAATGGTTTGTCCCTGAGCTACCAATCCAGGAATATCATCTGAAGTTGCTAGAAAATACCCTTCAGGCAGTTTCTCAATATGTAATTTCGCAATTTTTCCCATGAATTTATCTGTACCTTTTCAGTTTGCTAGAATACTCTTATAAGTTTACATGTAGAATTATCGATGTAAAGTACGATTGGCCTTAGCGTGCCCAAAAATACTTAGAGCAGCCAAGCATTTTTTCTCCTGACTGCTCTAAGCTATGTATGATACTGTATTCGGCGTGGTGCAATAACAAGAATAATTTTTACGCTTGACTCGACTCGATATAAGCAGCTAGTTTCTCGAATGCTTGGTTCCAGCCACTTGCGCCGGGGGAATCGGCGGGAACGCCTGCGTGGGTCATGGTCATTTTGGTACGGCCGTTCAAATCCTCCAGCACCACCGTTACCTGCGTGGTTTCCGGCGTGCCTTCGGGCATGCCCATTGCTGCTGGTGATAGCACATTGCCATCTGCATCTGCCATGCTGTCTGTATAAACCAGCCGCGTGGTAGGCACCACTTCCAGATACTCACCCGTCGTCCACATTTGCCTGCTGCCGTCCGGTGTCTGCATTTCCATGCAAACCAGACGCTTGCCGCCAACCTGCACATCCATTTTGGCAACGGGTATGCTGAAGCCGTGCGGCCCGTACCACTGCTTAAAATGTTCTGCACTGGCCCACATTTGCCACACCAGGTCAATCGGTGCTTCAAAAATCCGCTCAACGACGACTGCATCTTTAGACGCTGTTTGTTCACTCACTGTTTTGCTCCTTTTGTTTGAGTTGTTGAAGATAGGTGTCCATCTGGTCAAAGCGCGCTTCCCAAATGTGACGATACTGCTCTGTCCAGGTGGCTACTGCTTGCAGGGGGGCTGCATCAATGGTGCAGGGCCGGTACTGCGCTTTTTGGCCCCGCTTGATAAGCCCGGCACGTTCCAATACTTTGATATGTTTAGAGATGGCTGGCAGGCTCATGTTAAATGGTTCAGCCAGTTCATTCACGGTTGCTTCCCCTTCTGCCAAACGAGCCAAAATGGCCCGCCGCGTACTGCTTGCCAGGGCGGCAAATGTCTGATCTAGTAATTCATCATCGCTCCTTGTCATTCTTATTGCCCTTATTTAACTAACTAGTTAATTAACCTTTTGGTATAATAAGCTCTTTTACGCTGTCTGTCAAGTCGGAAACCCATTGAGGCCAAAATCGTAAAACCTGATACGATCTTTTCAGGACAAGAGGAGCTACTTGATGAGTCGATCTGAATTCAGTGTCACCAACGCCTATCGCTATGACCATCGTTCAACATTTCGCTGGCTGCAATCCCACATTTTGCGCTACAAGGGGCTGCTGATCACCTTTTTGCTAACAACCGTGGGGATGGCGGCGTCGCAGAGCATGACGGCCGTTACCGTTGGCTGGGCGTTTGACAGCGTGATTCAGAACGAGGGGCGGGCTGGATTGATTTTGGCTGCGCTTTACGTGGTGGCCGCTTACGTTGGCTATGGCTTGTTCGACATCGTCAACAGCCTTTCGATTCGCGTGCTGGCGCAGCGGGTAGAGCGCAACGCCCGCGACGAGCTGTATTTGAGCCTGCTCAGCAAAAGCCAAACCTTCCACGGCCAGCAGCGGGTTGGGGATTTGATGGCGCGGGCCACCAACGATGTGCAGCAGATCAATCTGTTTGTAAGCCCAGCACTTGGCACCACGACGGAGTCCATTTTGACGCTGCTGGTGCCGCTGGTGACCATCACCACGCTGGACTACCAGCTGCTCATCGTGCCGGTTGTGTTCCTCATCACCACCTACTTTGCCCTGCGCCGCTACAACAATAACCTGGCTCCCGTCGCCACCCAGCTGCGCGGTACCTTTGCCGAGATGAACGCTGGATTGGCGGAAACAATTTCGGGCATTGAGGTGGTCAAAGGGTTTGCCCAGGAACCGGCCGAAAACACTCAATTCAGCCACAACGCCGGGGCCTACCGCGACGCCTTCGTGCGCGAGGGTGAGGTGACGGCGCGCTACCTGCCGCTGTTGCTCTACGGCCTGACGATTGGCTTGGGTTTTGGCCATGCGCTTTACCTGTTTATGCAGGAGATTGTGACTGTGGGACAGGTGATTGCCTTCATGGCCTTGTTGGGCACGCTGCGGATGCCAATTCGCTTTTTGCTGCGAAATGTGGCTACTTTTCAGCAAAGTTTTGCCAGCGCCCGGCGCATTTTGGAGATGATTCTGACGGAGACGGAGCTGGATCAAAATGAAGCGGGCGTAGCGCAGGAAATGCGTGGGGAAGTGGTTTTTGAGGATGTGAGTTTTGGGTACGGCGAGTTTGCCAGTGGCGAGTCTGCGAGTATTGATCCCCAGTTGGCTTTGCGGGGGATTTCGTTTCGGGCGAAGCCAGGGCAGACGATGGCGATTGTGGGGCAGACGGGGGCGGGGAAGAGCACGTTAACCAAGCTGCTGAACCGAACCTTTGATGTGGGAAACGGCCGTATCCTCATAGACCAGATTGACGTGCGCGACTGGAGCCTGGACAGTCTGCGCGGCCAAATCGGCACCATCGAGCAGGACATCTTCCTCTTTTCGCGTACGATTGCGGAGAATATTGCCTTTGGTGCAAAAAGTGACGTGCCGCAAGCAGAGATTGAGGCGGCGGCCAAGCAGGCCCAAGCCCACGACTTTATCATGAGCTTTCCCGACGGCTACCAGACGATGATTGGCGAGCGGGGCGTAATGCTTTCTGGCGGGCAGCGGCAGCGGCTGGCGATTGCCCGCGCCTTCCTGAGCGACCCGCGCATTTTGGTGCTGGATGATTCCACCAGTGCCATCGACAGCAACACCGAAGACCAGATTCAGCGGGCGATGCACAACGTGCTGGCCGGGCGAACGACCCTGCTCATCACCCACCGCCTGTCCCAAATACGGCGTGCAGATTTGATTTTGTTGATGAAAAACGGCCGTCTCATTGCCCAGGGCACCCACGAGGAGCTGATGGACAGGAGTGCGGTTTACCAGCAGATTTTTGTACGATAAATTGAGGGAAAAATGCGTATTACTGGTGGCATAAATCCAGAAGAGTACGACCGAACTTACAGCGACCGAGAGCTGGTGCGGCGGATTTTGGGCTACTTTCGGCCGCACATTGGCAAGGTGCTGCTGGTGGCGGCGATGGTGTCACTCATCTCCATTTTGGCAACGGCGACGCCAATTATCATCTCGCGGGGGATTGATATGCTGGCGGCCAATCCGCAGCTGCAACTTTTGCTGACGCTGGCAGCGGTTGTCACTGTTTTGGGTGGATTGAGCTGGTGCTTTAACTTTGTCAGCCTCTGGTTTTCGGCGCGGGCCGTGGGGGAAGTGGTGCTGGCGCTGCGCGAAGATGCCTTCCGAGCCGTCATGCGGCGCGATTTGTCCTTTTATGACCAATTTGCCTCTGGCCGCATCGTCAGCCGCGTAACGTCTGACACGCAAGATTTTGCCACTGTCGTCACCTTAACAATTGATTTGCTGAGCCAAATTGTGCTGGTTTTGGTCATCGGCCTGGTTTTGCTCACCCAAAATGTGCGGTTGGCGCTCATTACCTTTACGATGGGGCCGATTGTGGTAACGATTGCCCTCGTTTTCCGGCGGCTGGCGCGGAACGCCATGCAGCAGACGCAGCGGGCTTTGGCCACGGTCAACGCTACCATTCAGGAAACAATTAGCGGCATCGGCGTCGCCAAAAATTTCCGTCAAGAAGCGGCCATTTATGATGATTTTCAGGAGGTGAATGAGCTAGCGTACCGGGTGCAGCTAAACCGCGTGGCGGTATTTGGCAGCATTTTCCCGCTGCTCAACACCGTCTCTGGCGTCGCCGTCTCGGTGATTATTTACGTCGGTGGGCTGATGGCGATTGACCAGGAAATTTCAGTCGGGGATTGGTATTTATTTGTGCAGGGGCTGACGATTTTCTTCTATCCGATTACCAGTTTGGCCTCGTTTTGGAGTCAGTTTCAGCAGGGATTGGCGGCCAGCGAGCGGGTTTTTGCCCTGATTGACGATGAGCCGCTGGTGATCCAGACGGCGCAGGAGCCGGTGCCGTCTCTTCGCGGTGCGATCGCGTTCGACAAGGTGACGTTTAATTACAGCACCGGGCGCAGTACGGTCTTGCAAGATTTTTCGCTAAACATTCCGGCGGGGGAGACGCTGGCGATTGTGGGTCACACCGGGGCGGGCAAATCGAGCTTGGTGAAGGTGCTGATGCGCTTTTATGAGTATCAGGGGGGTGATGTGTTGGTAGACGGCCGTTCTATCCGCAGCCTCGATTTAAGCCAATATCGCCGCCAACTGGGGCTGGTGCCGCAAGCCCCCTTTTTGTTTTCGGGAACGGTGGCAGAGAATGTGCGATACGGCCGTCCTGCTGCGAGTGATGTTGAAGTGGAAACGGCCGCTCGGCAGCTAGGCGACGGCAGTTGGTTGGAAGATTTACCCGATGGCCTTCAAACAGACGTGGGAGAGCGGGGAGCGCGGCTCTCGCTGGGGCAGCGGCAGTTGGTGGCTCTGGCGCGGGTACTGCTGCAAAATCCGGCCATCCTGCTGTTGGATGAAGCCACCGCCAGCATAGACCCACTCACAGAAGCGCAGGTGCAGGACGCGCTGGCGACGGTGCTGCAAAACCGAACCAGCATTATCATCGCCCACCGCCTCTCCACCGTCCGCGCCGCCGACCGCATCATCGTCCTCCGCGACGGGCAGATCATCGAGGAAGGTAGCCACGACGCGCTGCTAACCCAAAACGGCCACTACGCCGAACTGTACACCACCTACTTCCGCCACCAATCGCTTGAATATCGGCCGTGGTAGAGTATCGTCGGACGACTTCAGCCTCCGTCTAGTTGTGGAAGCCTTTCGAGCTACAAAACAGGCACTTTGAACCTTTTCATACTCCGGCGAGGTCTTCGTCGAGTGCGAGATCTCACTTGGTTGCGGTTGACATTGGCGCAGGCAGGCACGGCCATTCCCCTCCCCAACCTCCTTTTCATCAAACACACCGATAGAAAACCTGTACCACCTGAACCAAAATCAGACTACTCCTCACTAAATAGTGGGACAGTGTTAATGGTAAATAGCACTTCTGCCCTATCCGTATAAAACTTTATCAAATCAATCGAAACGCCACCCTGCCATTTATATGAACCATAAATAATTCACGTAATTGCCATGTAACAGCAAATATAGCACCTTTTGTATAGACCGAGATTTTGATAGATTAATACTCAGGAGTATACTTCAAGTAAACATAATAAAGAAACCAAAATGGTTTAACTCTGCCTAAAGTCAGATTTGGAGGAATTAGATGAATAGAATTCAGTTAAAAGGTAACAGCAGTTTGTTGTCTACATTCTCCCAAGAAGCATTTCTGTTAGTTATAATAGGCATAATAGGTTATTTGGTATCCACTTGGCTAGGTTGGGATAATGACATTAAAACTATTACTATTGGAATTTTAATTCTGACAGGCTCATTAGCTTTTTCTTACTTTAAGAGAGGCATCAGATATTTTTCGGATGATCTCGGAAAAATGTATATGAGAGAGCGCACTGGTATTATAGAGATCTATGAAAATTTGAATCAGTGTAAGGAAGATATGCAAAAAGATTTCCACGAAGCAACCAATATTTGCCTCCTTCTCCAAATTGGTCGTAAGGAATTGGGGGATGGGGAATCGTCTTTTTTCTGGTCACTTGCAAAAGAAAAGAATAGTTCTGGAACTAGCATTCGTGTGCTACGTGCTGCCCCTAATTCTCCATTTTTATCCGAGGAAAGAGCCAAATTCAGAAACACTCCTGTTAAAAGATGGGGGGAAGATATTAGGCGTTTGGACAAGCAAATAGAATTACTCAAAGATACATACGATTACAATATTGAAGGACGGGAACACTCTGAACCTTATCTATGGCGGATTTTTATTTTTGATGATATAGCATATGTCAGTGGTTATTTACACACTAGCGATAACGATAAGCATGCTTTTGTATATAAACTTGAAGAGGGGCCAGATTCATTGTATATGGTTTTTAGTAAATATTTTGAATATTTATGGGTCAAGTATGAGCTTTCAAATGAAGACCTTGCTGAGAAATGGGCAACATGGCAATGAATTTGACCAACGAAATTGAATATACTACCTTAAGATTGCAAAAAGAAGCACAAAAATATCTCGTTCCTGAGCAATTATCTGTGCTAGAAATTGCTCTCGAAATATCTTTCTCATGCTTAAAAGATATTTCAAGCTTTACTAATAGCTTCTATTTACAATCTCTTAAAGTTACATTGGATTTGGCAAAATTAAGGTTGGAAATCCCGTATTTACTTAGTGCGATATTGTACTATCCTATACGTAGTAAAGCATTAAGTTTTCAGCATATTGAAAATCTCCATAAGAGCATAGTAAACATTATTAGAAATTTACTCGAACTTCATAAGTTTGAAATTAATCGCTGGAACGCTGAAAATGTTCAAAAAAGACGCGAGAAGAAAACTACGGGAAAAGTAGAAAGAAAAAAGGGGTTCTGGAAAAAACAAACAGATGAAGCTACTATCAGAGCTATATTGAGAGTTGCCAACGATACTAAAGTTGCCCTCATTATGATCCTAGAACGATTATACATTCTGAAATACTCAGAGAGTCATCTCGATCCATCTATATTGCTTGGTATGGCAGAAGAAACACTGGTAGTACATGCGATTATTGCAGAGATACTTGGTATCTGGTTTGTAAAATGGCAATTAGATGATATGGCCTTCAAGATAATAGATCGAGAAATGTACACCAAAATTAGCAGAGAGTTAGATGAGGGTCGAACAGAGAGGGAAAAAATAATTCAAAATGTAATATGGGGAATTAAAAATGATTTAGAGAAAGTAGGTGTTATGGCTATAAAAATCACAGGTCGCCCTAAGCATATATATGGTCTTTATAGAAAAATCAAGGAGCAACATCTGTCAATTCAAGAAATTAATGACAATTTAGCTATAAGAATAATTGTTGAATCTGAGAGGGAATGCTACGAAGTACTAAGTATATTGCTGGACTTTTTTGAATATACTGAAGAGATATATGATGGTAAACCATATCGTGACTGGATCGAAAAACCCAAACCAAATGGTTACCAATCAATTCATACAACTGTTTATTATCCCATTAGTCAAGACGACATCAGACTTCTAGAGATTCAAATACGAACAGAAGAAATGCACGAAAAAGCAGAATATGGGATAGCTGCACATTGGGTATACAGAATGGCGGGCAACACCTTAAAAAGACAACGCAAATATCATAGAGATATTCAAGATGTCGATATAGTAAATGTCCGCAAAGCATTTGAGGCGCATTTAGATTTACATAAAGGCAAGAATAACAAATAAGATGCTTTTACAAGTTTTTCGCCCACGGTCCACTAGGTAAATGGATACGGCAGTTCTCACCACTACATTCCCAGCTCGATCAAAGGCTTCCATACGGAAACTGTGGCAACCTGAGTCGGGGATCGGCCATTTCCCTGTTGCCTGGATAATCACCCATGTTCCGGTGAGATCTTCTGCCAGCAAAAAATAAATCGGCCTCTGTTTTGGCACGGTCTTCGGCAATAATGATGTGACGGGACGAAACCTTTGCCATACTTGTAACCACCTCTCCTGTCTCGGTGCCAGTTGGCTAGCCGGGAAATGGGTGCCGCAAACGGCCGTTCATCCACCACGACCATTCGAACTGGAACTGGCATCTTACGCGGAGGCAAGCACCTTCACTTCTTGTTTGAGGCGATTCCCCAGACTCATTTTTGCTTTCTCAATCTTGTAGCGGGTTTGGATACCTGTCTAAAACTCAATCGACATGCCAAAATAGCGGGCTAAACGCAGTGCCGTATCAGCGCTGATGCCCCGCTTGCCACGCACAATTTTATTAATGGACACGGGACACAATCAGAGTAACGGCCGTTCCCTTTTAAAATTAAGCAGGTATCAAAGGCTGGATACGAGCCACGTCGCTTTGAATTGCTTGGGCTGCATCCCAAAGGTCTACGGCACGCTGGGCATTCAGCCAAAACTCAGGCGAATTGCCAAATAACCGCCCCAGCCGCAGCGCCATTTCTGGGCTAACACGACGACGCTCGCGCAACAGTTCATTGATCGTTTGGCGTGACACCCCAATTGCTTTAGCCAATGTAGAAATAGTTAGGTCGTAGTCGGGCAAAAAATCTTCACGCAGCATCTCCCCTGGGTGAGTAGGACGTCGCTTCATACTTTCTGTGTTTGGAATACTCATTTTTACACCTCGTTTTAGTGATAATCACAAACTTCAACATCGTAAGCATCGCCATCCATAAAACGAAAACAGATGCGCTATTGATCGTTGATGGAGATTGAAAATTGACCTTCGCGGTTGCCTTTTAGAGCATGAAGCCGATTGCCTGGTGGAACTTTTAGATCGTCCAATTTGGTTGCTAAATGAACGTACTCAAGTTTACGTGCTGCCCGTTTTGCTATGTCCTGAGGGAATCGCCTAGCTTTGCCTGTAATGAACAATTCTTGGGTACGCTTATCAGCAAACGTCTTGATCATGCTAAAAATGTACTCTGTCACGTGACGCTTGTCAACCTCTGCCCGATTGCACCTCCTTAACAATTCACAATTCCCTCCCTCGTCGGCATCCCGTCAGGCAAGCAACGAACCAGCGTTGTGCAGCCTATGCAGGCAAAAGCGTATCCTATCCATTAACGGTAATCCGTAACCAGTTATTGGTAATTGGCAACTGATTACTGATTACTGCAATTCAGGGGGTACAATCATGAACCAGCGCTTACGTTTTTTGCTCATTTGCTTTGCCATCTTTACCATTTTGGCTGCTTGTCAGGGGGAGGATTCAACGCCGCCAACGCCCGCACTGAACGGAGAAGCGGCCGTTTCCACCCAGCCCACACCGTCCATTGCCAACCGTACAGAGACAGTTGAAAGTGCGGAACCCACGGCCGTTCCTGATTATCTCGCCTGGGAATATGTGGGTGACAGTGACTCTGGTGATCTGCCGCCCTACGAACCACTGCTGATTCGCTTTAACCAGCCGATGGCGGTCTCATTGCCTCGTCCCCTGCGCTTTTCCCCACCCGTGAGTGGCGAATTTAAGTGGAGCGATAACCGCACCCTGCTCACCTTCACCCCCAACAGTGCCTTTAGCAGCAACCGAGTGTACCGGGTCGAGCTAGACCCCCGCCTGGAAAGCGAAACGGGCCTGAAGCCAACGTCCGTTACCTGGCAATTTCACACCCAATACAGCCCCCGCATTACCAGCCGCACGCCCAACAGCCTCACTCTTACCGAGCGGCAGCCCAGCTTTGATCTCACCTTCATTCGCGCCATGAACCACGAATCCGTAGCTGAGGCGTTGCAAATGGAGCCGGCTGTGCCTTACGAACTGGCTTGGAATGATGACATTCTCACCCTCAGCCTCGCCGAGCCGCTGGATTTTGAAACTGAATACACCTTCACCATTGCCAACAGCGCTGCCGATGCGGACGGCCGTCGTCTGGCGCAACCTTACAGTTGGACGGTTCAGTTAGCCAGGGCAGTGAATGCCATCTCCTGGCCCACTGCCGCCAACCACCTGGCCCCCATCACCATCCAGTTCAACTACCCCATGAACCGCGCCAGTGTCAGCAGCGCACTCAAAATCGAGCCTGCCATTAGCGGCAAGTTTGCCTGGAACGATGATGACACTCGCGTCGAGCTAACGCCAAACAGCCAGCTTCCCGCCGACACTGCCTACACCCTTAGCTTTAGCGATGACCTGCGCGACGCCGCTGGTTTTAACATTCCCGCGCCAGAAGCGATGGCATTCACCACGTCGCCTGTCATCATCTCTGCCACGCCGCGCGGCAGCAGCAATCACCCCGCTGGCACCATCAGAATTCGTTTTGATCGGCTCATGGATGCCGCCACCACTGAGGCTGCTTTCCAAATTGAACCAGCCACCACTGGTAGCTTCCATTGGGAAGAAACCACGCTCATTTTCACGCCAGAAGATGGCTATCTGGCCGAAAACAGCCGCTACACCATCACCGTTGCCGACACCGCTCTTAGTGCCGACGGCCAGCAAATCATGAACAGAGCCTACAGCTGGGAATTCAGCACCAAAGAGCTGGAAGATGTGGCCAACTTTGGCTACGGTCCCAATGCCCAGGTTTTGGATATGAACGGCCGTCGTGCCATTCAGTTCCAGGCATTTCGCCGTAGCGAACTCCAGTTTGAATTTGAGCTATACCAGCTCACCATGCCCCAATTTTTAGATCGCTACAGCTCCGGTTTTCACGGCTGGCTGTGGCAAGATCAGGGGGATGAGGGCATCAATTTGGACGGCACGGAGCTGGTGGCCGCATGGCAGATGACCAGCACCGATCCGCTGCAAGAGTGGGCCAACGTGCAAGAAACCATCCTGCCCGATGAGATCGGCCCTGGCCTCTACATCCTCAACCTCATCGCGGGCAATGTGAACGACCAGCTCATCCTCATCGTGACAGAAAACGTGGTGGCGGTGAAGCAGGCAGACGAGCAGCTGCTGGTTTGGGTAACAGACATCAACGACGCGCCCGTGCCCAATACGGCCGTAACCATCTACGCACGCAATGGCAATGTTTTGGCTAGCGGGCAGGCTAACGAAGAGGGTTTGTTTGCTACTGAACTGCTACCGTTTGAAGAAGGTGGCCCGCCCGCCACAGAGCCACTCATCGTGGCGGCGCAGGTGGGTGACGACGTAACGCTCACCGGACTTTCTGGCGAGTGGCAAAGCAGCAGCGGCCAGTACGATTGGCAATCCCGCCGACCCCGTGACGCCCAATCTGCTGCCTTCGTCTTCACAGAACGGCCGATTTACAAACCGGGCCAAACCGTCTACTTCAAAGCCATCCTGCGCCTGGACGATGATGCTCTGCTCTCCGTGCCGCCGGAAGGAACGGCCGTTACCATTCGCATTCGTGATGCCCGCAACAACGTCGTGCAAACCCAAGAACTTACCACCAACGGCTTTGGCACCGTCAACGGCAGCTTCCAGATTGCCGAAGGCGCAACGCTGGGCGTCTATACCGTCGAGGCAACGCTGAACGGTGAGGCGCACAGCCAAATCTTTAAGGTAGAAGATTACCGCAAGCCTGATTACGACGTGAGCGTTACTACCGATGCCGCTGTTTACACTCAGGGCGACACGGTTGAGGTGACCGTAGACACCGCCTACTTCTTTGGCGAACCGGTAGTGAATGCAGAAATTACGCTGCGTCGCTTCCAGGTTGCGCCAGATTGGTACACGCCCGGCCTGTACAGTTGGTATGAGCTATACGGCGTGAGTAACTTGCGCGGCACGACGGATGAAAACGGCCGTGCCACCTTCAGCTTTCAACTGCGCGGCGATGGGCTGTACTTTGGCCAGCAAGATTGGCAAAGCAGTTTGGGCAAGGTGCAGTGGGGCATCGAAGCCACTGTAGACGACGGCAGCCGCCAAACCGTAAGCGGCCACGCCATCCTCACCATCTACGACGCGACCGAATACATCAGCGTGGATGCAGGCAGCTACGTGCAGGAACCAGGCGTTCCTTTTGCCGTCAACGCCACTGTGCAAACCATCTTCGATGAGCCAGTGGCCAATCGCCAACTGGAACTTACCCTGCGCCGCTGGAACCACAGCAGCTACGAATACGACATTGTTGTTCAATCTGTTGCCCTCTCCACGAATGAAAACGGCCGTGCCAACCTCAACTTCACCATTGAAGAACCCGGCTACTACCAACTTCGCATCGCTGGCACAGACGGCCAGGGCGAGCCAATGCACTACAACACTTGGGTCTATGCTTTCAGCAACTTTTACTCAAGCTGGTACGGCAGCGACAGCGGGAACCTGAACATTGAAGCCGACCAGCCTGAATACCGTCCCGGCGATGTGGCTCAACTGCTGGTGGAATCCACCTTCAGTGGCCCCGCGCTGCTTACCGTAGAGCGCGGCACCATTCGTCGCCAGGAGCTGGTTGAGCTAACTGCCCCGGTCACCATGATTCCGCTCACCATCGAAGAAGGGGACGTGCCCAATGTGTACGTGGCTATCAATGCCTGGCAGGAGCAGGAAACCGAGCTAACGTCAAACACCAGCAGCAACCTGCCAGACAGTAACTTACTGACGAGTTATGTCAATTTGTCTGTGCCGGCATTTACCAAGCAGCTCAACGTGACGATTACGCCCGACCAGGCAGAGTACGCCCCTGGCGAAGAGGCAACCTTCACCGTGCGCGTTACCAACTATCGCGGCGAGCCAGTTTCGGCCGAGGTGTCGCTGGCGTTGGTAGATGAGGCGATTTTTGCCCTCAGCCCAGAGCTAAATGGCGCGATGTACGACGATTTTTACTACGAGCGCAGCAGCATCGTGCGAACTTATAACGGCCTACAACCGATTCGCTACTTGTGGGAAGGTGGCTTTGGCGGTGGGGGTGATGGCGGACTTTCTGGTAATGGTCCGCGCCAGGATTTCCCAGACACGGCCGTTTGGGAACCTGTCCTGTACACCGATTTCAATGGTGAAGTGAGCGTTACCGTGACCCTGCCAGACAGCCTGACAAGCTGGCGCGCCACCGCCAAAGCTACCACGGCCGATACGCAGGTGGGCGAAGCGATTGCCAACGTCATTACCCGGCAAGATGTGATTGTACGGCCGTTGCTGCCGCGCATTCTCACTGCTGGGGACACGATGGCTTTGTCTGCGATTGTGCATAATTACAGCGATGAGGCGCAGACGTTGGAGGTTACATTGGAGACTGGAGATTTGGGACTGGAGATTGGTGGGGAGGCGATGCAAACGATCATCATCCAGCCAGGGCAGCAGCAAATTGTGGGTTGGCCTGTGGATGCGGTCGAAGCAGGCAAGGTGGATGTGGTGATTACAGCCGTTCCCACCTTCGGTTCTGGGCCGGGAGATGCCATCCTGCTGCCGCTCACCATCCAGCCGCTGGCCGTGCCAGACGTAACCACCGAGGTGGGGCAGTTCACCAGCCAACACGCAACCACCGTCATCGTACCCGCCGATGCCCTGCCAATGAGCCAAGTGGAGCTGCAACTCAGCCGTTCTATTGCGGGCAGCCTGTTGGAAGGGTTGCAATATCTCACGGGATACCCCTACGGCTGCGTGGAGCAAACGATGAGCAAAGCGCTGCCCAACGCCGTCGTCGGGCGCGCTTTGAACCAGCTTGGCGTGACCAATCCCACGCTGCAAGCAGAGCTACCGGGGCAGATCAACGCCAGCATCCAGCGGCTCTATGGCTTCCAGCACACCGACGGCGGTTGGGGCTGGTGGTACGACGATGCCAGCCACGATTACCAGACGGCATGGGTCATCTTTGGCCTGGCCCAGGTTGCCGACGCAGGTTATGAAATTGATCCGGGCGTGATTGAGCGTGGCGTGAGCTGGCTAAACCAGGAACGGCCGTACATGGATAGTCGCACTCGCGCCTTTGCCTTGTACGCAATGGCTTTGGCCGGACTGCCCAACGAGGAAGCGACGTTGGCACTGCACCGTGACCGGGATGAACTGAACGGTGATGAGTTCAGCTTGGCTGCGCTGGCGCTGACGCTGCACACTATCGGCGAAGATGGGTTGGCGGCTGAACTATTGGCAGAGTTGGAGGAAACGGCCGTTTCCGAGAACAACGACATCTATTGGGAAGGGTCATCTAGCGACGGTTACTACAATAATAAGGTCATGGCCTCCGATATCCGCACTACTGCCATCGCCCTGAGTGCCTATAGCCAGATTCAACCCAACAGCGAGTTAATCCCCGGCGCGGTGCGCTGGCTAATGGCTCAGCGGCGCAGCCAGGGTTGGGGCAGCACCAACGAAACTTCTTTCGCCATCCTAGGCCTGACGGATCACCTGCTGGCGACCAGCTTTAACGAAGCCGTTGCCAGCACAGGCTATACGGTGCAGGTGAACGGCGAAACGGTGGCCAGCGGTACGCTTGATCGCGGCGCACCAGCCGTTTCCCTAACAATTCCAATAGACAATTTGCAGGTAGGTGAAAATGAGATTGTACTGACCCAAGACGGTGGGGGACGACTCTACTTTGTGCTGAACGGCCGTATGTTCCTCCCGCGCGAACAGATTGAAGCAGCAGGCAATGTGCAAATCACCCGCACCTACCTGGATGCAGAGACGGGCGAGCTGCTAGAGACTATCGAGCCGGGACAGTTGGTGGAAGTGCGTCTGAAGGTAGATTTGCCTAGTCAGGGCAGCTACATCATCATCGAAGACCAGCTACCTGGTGGCCTGGAAGCACTCAACGAAGGCTTGGCGATCACCAGCCATGCGGTGGATGCGTATTCGTACGGTAGCCCAACTTACTCCTGGCAAGAGCTAGGCTACAACTACAAAGAGGTTCGTGGGGATCGGGTGACTTTCTTCATCACGGAGGTGGACGGCCGTCCCCGCACTATCACTTACATGGCTCGCGCCACCCAAACGGGCAGCTTCACCGCCATGCCCGCCGAGGTGTATGCGATGTACGATGCAACAGTTTGGGGCCGTTCTGCCAGCGACCAGATTGTGATTGCATTCCCAGAATGATCGGGTAGGGGCGAGGCAGCGCGGATTTAGCCCTGCTCAGCGAAGCAACGTTACCCGCGCTGCCTCGCCCAAATCTTACACAAACAATCGTTTGCAATTGGCAAAATATCTGGTAATTGCAACCAGGGCGAGGCGTTTGGAAAGAGCCGACCAACCCTGGTAGCAACGGCCGTTGCCAAACCTTTCAAACAATATTTACCGGAAAATCAATCTTTGCACCGTTTAACCATAGTGAAGGCGGTGCAATTTTTCTTTAGGGGTAGAGAAACACCGTATTCCCTAGCAAAAACTGTGCCGACCCTCAATGTATCCACTCTTTTACAGTATGTTTGGAGGTATTGTCATGTTAAACAATGTTGTTGTTGAAAATGGTGTGAATGAAGCGGTAGCCCAGCGAACGGCCGTCATTAACCCTTACGCTCTGGCCGAACTAGTTGTTAATCAGCGTATCAACTGGAAGGAAGTGCCCGATGTCCCCCGGCTGTTAGAAGATATTTTGCAGACACCCTACGAAGAACTGTTTGATCCAATTTATGAAGGTCCACTTTACATGGGCCTGCGCCTTAACGAAAAGTTGCAAATTGAACCAGTTCGCTCCCCGCTTCTGGATGTTGAGGTCAAAGTTGACGTCAGTGATTTAGAAGTAACCCTCGATACTGAACAGATTCACAAACTGGCTGATCTTGGCCCCCGATTTGCAGTTGAAGATGTTGGCACCATTCCTGTTGTGCGTGCGGAGGTTGCCAATTTGAATTACCTTCACCTCGTTTTGCGCCTGCCAGACAAAGAGCGCTGGCAGCGACTGGCCCAACTGTTTACCAAGGAGATTGTTGAGACCGTAGCACCAGACCCGGAGGAGCGAGGTCAATCAAAGGATTGGACACCGCCCAACGGCACCTGGGGTGACGGCGGACGATTTTTCAATGAAACCGCCGAATTCTTCGATCCGATCCAGGGCGCTGTGGCCAACTGTTACTATATTGCCGCCTTATCGGCCGTTGCCTGGGCCATGCCCAAGCACATCAAGCATATGACCCGTGCTACCGGCCTCGGACAGGAACAATTTACTAACGCAGTTAACTTTTACAAGCCAGATAGCAACGGTACGCTTGACAAAGAAATTGAAGTCACCGAGAGGGTTCCGCTGAACGCGAGCGGAAACTTTATCTATGCACGCTCCAGCGAAGCAGGCGAAATTTGGCCTGCGGTCTACGAAAAAGCGTACGCCAAGCTGGCAACAGGCACTTCTGGCGATCAGCCAGACATAACAGCCACGGCATGGGGTGATTGTGTATGGGCAACAGCGCAGCTAACTGGGGGCAAACGTCACTACTACAACACAACTAATTACTCTAGTGACGAACTGTGGAATCTAGTTCGCGCCAATTCGCTAAGTCGGCGTACGTTCAATCCCATGACCAGTTGGACGTACTCCTCTGGGACAGCGTCGAAGAAAAAGATTGTGTACGGCGATGCCAACATTGTAGCTTCACACTGCTATACAGTTTTGGGTTGGGAATATCGCAACGACCGCAAATACATTATTCTGCGTAACCCATGGGGCCAAACCGAGGCAACGGTGCAAACTCTGAATGGCACGGTTTGGTTGTATGACATTAGTTGGTGGCGACCCATCACGATGGCAGACATTGACGGCACATTTGCAATTGAAGCATCAGCGTTCAAGACTTATTTTGCTGGTTTAGGTGTAGTTAAGTAATCTCTGCCTAAATACTTGTCCGAATATTAGCCACAGGCTTGTACTGAGCAAAGTAGAAGCCTGTGGCTTTCTTAATTCATTTTGGCTAGAAGTGCCGTGAGCGCCCAATGGGCGGGCAAATAAAATGGATCTTCAACGAGGGCCTGTTTGTAATGCTGCATGGCGGTTTGATATTTGCCTAAATTTTGGTATGCCCGGCCTAAATTCATATACGGAAATTGGCGCGTTTCATAGCGGGGGGCTTTGGTGGCTTTTTTCAGCCACGGAATCGCTTCTTTCCACTTTTCCTTGTCAATCAAGTAGGCGCCGATGTCGTTGTATGGGTTGCCATAGCTGGGGTCAACCTCAATAGCTTGCTGGCACAGGGCAATTGCCTTTTCTGTATGCCCAATTTGGCTGTAGGTCCAGCCAAGAAATGTGTATGCTTCGGCCGTAGGGTAGGTGGCGATGGAGCGTTTGTATAGCACAATAGCATCACCATACTCGCTGTCCATTTGCTTGCGGTATGCTCGCTCAAAATAAACCTTCGCTTTTTCGCGGGTAATCTCGTCGTCGCTGGCCATGGGGCAAGTTTAGCAAGGGGGAAGGATGTTTCCAAGTGTTTACGTGTTCAAGTTTTCAAGTGTACAGGCGGCCAGCTGGCGAGTGGGCGAGTGGACTTGAAAACCTGAATAGTTGAGCGCCTGATCACAACTCCCAGGAATCTAACAACGGTAGTAGCTCTGCCAAGTTTTGGATTTCGGCGTCTGGTTCGACGCCATCTGGTTTGTGGAACCGCTGGCTGGAGGGGAAGTGGATGGTTCGCATTCCGGCGGCGTGTCCGCCTACTATGTCGCTGGCTGGGTCGTCTCCAACGTAAACGGCCGTTTCCGCCCCCATCCCCAGCGCATCCAACACATGCAAAAAGGGATCTGCATTCGGTTTCCACTTGTTCACGTCGGCTGAAAAGACGGTGGCATCAAAATGTGCCAGCAAACCAAAGCGAGCCATATCTTCTTTGTGCATCTCGCCGGGGAACATGGTGTTAGAAACCAGACCCACTTTGTAGCCTGCGGATTTTACGGCCGTTACCGCCTTAACCGCCCCCTCAATGACAAACGCCTGCTGCTGAATGGCACCGCCGTAAGCATCTGCTGCCGCCAGTAAATCATCATTGCTAAAACTATTAACGCCCAACGCCGCCAGCGACTCTCCGATGAGGGCGTGAACCTGCAAATTGGCCGTCGTGCGTGTGGCTGCTTGCCACATGCGGGGCAGATTGGCAAAGCCAGCGTCACGGAACTGGGCAAATGGAGGTAGGGCACGGCCGTTTTCCACCAAAATCTCATACGCAGCAGCAAAACCCGGCGTCTCCAGCTCCGGCCAATGTTCATATTTCCCCGCATACTCAATCAGCGTCCCGCCCAAATCGAAAATTACAGTTTCAACAGCCAAAACAATCTCCTTGTGAAAATCCACAGATTACACAGATTTATATTCTTTAATCTGTCTGTGTAATCTGCGAAATCTGTGGATAGATTTCCTAAATGGTTACGGCAAAAAATAAGTTTAGCAAAAGTGATCCATTTTAGGTATTGATATTGCTGTGTGGATATGGTACGATGTACAAACATTTGATTAATCTGATTTATTGGATCATTTGGATGAGTTTGCCCACACCCACTTCTACATACTGCTTGTTTTTGCCTGTCTGTTACGGCCGTTTTCCCCATGCGTCTCAACAAATTAGATTCTAATTTCCTACGGTACCTGGTAGAAAGCCAGGTGGCTCCCGGCGAGCGACTGCCCACGCTAACCCAGATTGGGCAAGAGCTGGGCGTGAGCGTTGGCAAACTGCGCGAGCAGCTAGAGATTGCGCGCAGCTTGGGATTGGTTTCCGTAAGGCCCCGTGTAGGCATTGTGCGTGAGCCATTCGATTTTTCGCAGGCGGTTTTGGCTGGCGTGTTGTTTGGCTTAGGCAGCGGCGAGGCGCACTTCAAGCAGTTTAGCGATTTACGCCAGGCGATTGAGGTTAATTTTTGGGATACGGCCGTTCGCAACCTCACCCCCGACGATAAGCAAAAATTACAGCAGTTAGTAGATAAAGCATGGACCAGGCTCAAAGGCAATCCCATCCACGTGCCAAATGAAGAACATCGGCAGCTCCACCTTACCATTTTTAGCCGATTAGATAATCCCTTTGTCAAAGGCATGCTGGCCGCCTACTGGGACGCCTATGAAGCCAGCGAACTGACCCGCTTTTCACCCTACAGTTATTGGTTGGAGGTGTGGAGCTACCACGAACGCATTGTTGCCGCCATTGTTGCTGATGAATTTGATGAGGGGCTGGCACTGCTTGCTGCCCATTTTGACCTGCTGCCCACACAGCCGGAACTTCCCATAAGCAATAATGATCGATAACTTTTTCTTAAAGCATTTGTTAACCGGGGCATCGTAAGGTGACACCCACAGGAGGATTACTCCCATGAGTTTGAAGGAAGAATTGATGAGCGAGCGTGTGTCTCACCTCGACTTGTCGAAATTTTGCCAGATTGCCAGCGGAACGGCCGTTCGCACAGCTCTGGCAGAAATGCGACAAAGCAAAACCAATGTTTGCCTCGTCACCAGCGGCGGTAAGCTGGTAGGTATTTTCACCGAGCGGGATGTGCTGACCAAAATTGCCACCGCGCCTGAAAAGCTGGACGCGCCGGTCAACGACATCATGACCGCCAGCCCCATCACCGTCACCCCAGATACAAGCGCGGCCGACGCCCTTTGGCTGATGGATGAAAAACAGTTCCGCAACCTACCCATTGTTGGCAGAGACGGCCAAATAAAGGGCAACATGACCCATCAAGCCGTCATCAGCTTTTTGGCCGCCCGTTACCCGGTAGAAGTGCTCAACCGCCCACCCCGCCCAGACCAGTTCCCACGCAAGCAGGAAGGCGGGTAGCGGTGATTAGTAACGAGTTATCAGTATTCTGACTACTGACCTACTGAAAACTGCCCACTAAATTCAGGAGATTATTATGAGTGAAGAAACCCAATTCAAAGAATTAGACTCAATTGTCATCCGCTTTGCCGGGGATTCCGGGGATGGGATGCAGTTAACCGGTACGCAATTTACCAACACATCGGCCGTTTTTGGCAACGACATCAGCACCATGCCAGACTTCCCCGCCGAAATCCGCGCCCCGGCGGGCACGCTGGCAGGGGTTAGCGGCTTTCAGGTGAACTTTTCCAACAGCGACATCCTGACACCGGGCGACTCGCCTCAGGTGCTGGTTGCTATGAACCCCGCCGCTCTCAAAGCAAGCCTCAGAGAGCTAGAGCGAGGCGGCACCATTGTGGTGAACACCGACGCATTTACCAGAACCAATCTACGCAAAGCAGGCTACGAAACAAATCCACTGGAAGATGAATCGCTAATTGGCTATCAGGTTATCGAAGTGCCGCTAACCAGCATGAACCGGGAAGCGCTCAAAGATATCGAAACCCTCTCAACCAAAGAGAAAGATCGTTCGCAAAACTTCTTTGCCCTGGGCATCGTTTTCTGGATGTTTGAACGGCCGATGGAAACCACCCTGGAATGGGTACAGAAAAAGTTTTCTAAGCGGCCTGATGTTGTCGAGGCAAATACCAGAGCCTTGCAAGCAGGCTTCTTTTTTGGCGATACAACCCGCACCTTCCAGCAGCGGTATCGCGTTCGTCCCGCAGAGCTATCACCTGGCACTTACCGCAAAGTAACGGGTAATGAGGCAATGGCGATGGGATTAGTAACGGCCGCTTACAAAATGGGCAAACCGCTCTTCTACGGTACCTACCCAATTACCCCTGCCAGCGACATTTTGCACGCGCTGGCACCCCTGCGCCATTTTGATGTCCGTACCTTCCAGGCCGAAGATGAAATTGCGGCAATGGGATCGATTATTGGGGCAGCATTTGGTGGCGCGTTTGCCGTGACTGGCACCAGCGGCCCTGGCGTGGCTCTAAAAAGTGAAGGCATGGGGCTAGCCATCGCCCTGGAATTGCCGATGATCATTGTTAATGTGCAACGGGGTGGGCCCAGCACCGGCTTGCCGACCAAAACAGAGCAGTCGGACTTGCTCCAAGCGATGTTTGGCCGCAACGGGGAAAGCCCTATCGTGGTACTCGCGCCACAAAGCCCGTCAGATTGCTTCGATATTGCCATAGAAGCGGCGCGGTTGGCTATGCGGGCTATCACACCCGTTTTAATTTTGTCGGACGGCTTTTTGGCCAATAGCTCGGAGCCGTGGTCCGTGCCGAACCCAGATGAGATTGCACCTATTCCGATAAGCCATCCTGCACCCAGAGACAACGGAAGCGACGAGCCATTCCTCCCCTATGCCCGCGACGAAGAGACGCTGGCACGGCCGTGGGCCATTCCCGGCACGCGCGGCCTGGAACACCGCATTGGTGGGTTGAGCAAAGCGCCGCTCACTGGCAACGTTTCTTACGATCCGACGCATCATGAGCAGATGACCCAAGACCGAGCTGAGAAGATTGCGCGTTTGGCAGAATTCTTGCCAGAGCAAGAGGTGTTTGGCCCCAGTCAGGGCGATTTGTTGCTGATTAGTTGGGGTGGCACATTCGGGGCGATTCGTTCGGCAGTTACCAAAGCGTTGGCAGACGGCCGTTCCGTAGCCCACATTCATTTGCGTTATCTCAACCCGCTGCCGCGTAACCTGCGCGACATTCTTAGCAACTACAAGCAGGTGGTGGTGCCAGAGCTGAACGGGGGCCAGCTTGCCTTTTTGCTGCGCGGCCGTTTTGCCCTCAACATCCAATCCTTCCCGAAGATGCACGCACGGCCGTTCAAAATCAGCGAAATTACCGACAAAATTGAGCAGCTACTTGGCTAGCGTTAGCTGTCAGATTGGTCCAATCTCAAAGATTAGACCAATCTAAGCCTAGATTTGGAGAGAATAATGACCATTCCCTTAACACTTACCCGCAAAGATTTCGTTTCTGACCAAACCGTTCGCTGGTGCCCCGGCTGTGGCGATTATGCCATCTTGGCCTCCGTGCAAAAAACATTGCCAGAGATCGGCGTTCCTAAAGAAAATATTGTCTTTATCTCCGGCATCGGCTGCTCTAGCCGCTTTCCGTACTACATGAACACCTACGGCATTCACAGCATCCACGGCCGTGCGCCCACATTGGCTACTGGGTTGGCCATCTCCAACCCAGAACTTAGCGTTTGGGTCATCACTGGCGACGGCGATGGGTTGTCTATTGGCGGCAACCACCTCATTCATGCCATTCGTCGCAACGTCAATTTGAACATTTTACTGTTCAACAACCGCATCTATGGCCTTACCAAAGGACAATACTCCCCCACCTCACGACAGGGACACAAAACCAAATCATCGCCAATGGGGTCGCTAGAGCAGCCGCTAAACCCCATTGCCCTGGCGATGGCTGCCGAATCAACCTTCATTGCCCGATCCATTGATGCTCATACCCAACATCTGGGTGAAGTGTTGTATGAAGCCTCGCAGCACAAGGGCGTTTCATTTGTAGAAATTTACCAGAATTGCGTCATCTTCAACCCAACTGAATGGGAAGGGCTGGATGATCGGCGGGTGCGGGATGAGAACATTTTGTACCTGGAACACGGCAAGCCGATGATCTATGGTAAAGATCATGACAAAGGTATTCGCCTTAACGGTTTCCGGCCAGAGGTGGTGCAGTTAGGCAATGGCATCACGGAAGATGATTTGCTGGTGCATGACGAGACTTCCACGCAGTTGGCCTTCATTTTATCCAGCATGGAGTATCCTGAATTCCCCGCGCCAATGGGCGTGATCCGCCGCGTAGAGAAGCAAACCTACGGCGAAGGGCTGATGGGGCAAATTGCCTCGGCGCAAGAAGCGAAGGGCAAGGGCGATTTGCGGACGCTGTATGAATCGGCCGATTTGTGGACCGTAACAGCCAAAGAAAAGCCGAAAACCAAGCAGACTGGTCGCCTGTCGCTGGAGGTAGATGAAGCGTATGTGGATGACATTGACAAAGAGCCAGAGCCAACCACCGACATCCAAGATCGGCTAATTGAGGACACATTGGCCACGCTGAACCCCAAACGGCCCATTACCATTGATGCGTCGGCGTCACTGGCGAAAGCAGTTCACCAGATGAACGGTCATCGCATTGGCTGCCTGTTGGTAACGAATGCACAGGACAAGCTGGTGGGTATCTTTACGGAGAAGGATGTGCTGCACCGGGTGGTAGGCTTGGTGGATGATATGGACACGGCCGTTCTCGCCGACTACATGACCCCAGACCCCATTGCCCTAATGTCTGACCTGCCAATTGCCCAGGCTCTGCACGAAATGCACGTTCACGGCTTTCGGCATCTGCCGTTAGTAGATGAGGAACACCGTCCCGAAGGCATCATTTCTTTCCGGGATGTGGTGCGGCATTTGAAGGAGTTGCTGGCCTAGCGGCCGCTACAGATAGTGCGTAGTGCCATAGGAGGGACGAAATACGCACTATTTATTCACTATAGAGGAGTTACATTATGGATGTACAACAAATTGCCCCAGACGAGACGACCGTTGCAGAACGGCCGTCTATCGTCAACGATTTTTCAATAGTCGCAGCCACCGCCAACGGCACCGGCAGCCAAACGGCTAATCTGGCCATTTTGCGAGCGCTGTTTAAGATGGGCATTCCCGTCAACGGCAAAAACATCTTCCCTTCTAACATTCAGGGCTTGCCCACCTGGTACCACATTCGCGTCAGCCACGAGGGGTATGTTGCCCGGCGCCACACCTCTGAGGTACTTGTTGCCTTCAACGCCGCTACCGTGGACGAAGATATCGAGACGCTTCCTGCGGGTGGCATCTGCCTCTACAATAGCGACTGGCGGGCGGTGCCGCAGCGGGACGACATTACCAGCTACGGCATCCCCGTCAATCAGTTCGTGCGCGATACCGGCCTCAAAGGGAAGCGCAAGGATTACGTGGCCAACATGGTGTACGTCGGGGCTTTGGCCCAGCTACTGGGCATTCCACTGCAAAAAATTGACGAGGCACTGGATTACCATTTCAAGGGACGGCGCAAGCTGGTTGAGTCTAACATGGGGGTGGTGCAGGCAGCTTTTGAGTGGACGGCCGTAAATATCCAAAAAAGCGATCCCTACCGCGTGGCTGAAATGAACGCCACCGAAGGCAAAATCATGATCTCAGGCAATGAGGCAGGCGGATTGGGGTCAGTATACGGCGGAGCCAGCTTTGTCGCTTGGTATCCCATCACGCCATCCACCAGCTTTGTAGACGCCATGAGCCATTACCTGGCCAAGCTGCGCCGCGACCCAGAAAGTGGCGAAAAAACATACGCTGTAGTGCAGGCAGAGGATGAACTCGCCGCCATCGGCATGATTCTGGGCGCGGGCTGGGCCGGGGCGCGCGCCGTTACCGCCACGTCTGGCCCCGGCATCTCGCTCATGTCTGAGTTTGCCGGATTGGGCTACTTTGCCGAAATTCCAGCCGTCATTTGGGACGTACAGCGGGTGGGGCCAAGCACCGGCCTGCCCACGCGCACCGGGCAAGGGGACGTCATCTCGACCTATTATTTGGGGCATGGCGACACCAAAAATGTCATTTTGCTACCCGCCACCGTGGGCGAATGTTTTGATTTTGGTGCCGCCTCTTTTGATCTGGCCGAAACGTTGCAAACCCCCGTTTTTGTACTGAGCGATTTAGATTTGGGCATGAATAACTGGATGACGGAGCCATTTAGCTACCCGGACGCGCCGTTGCAGCGGGGTAAGGTTCTCACCGCCGACGAGGTGCAGGAGAAAGGGTTTGCCCGGTACAAAGACATTGATGGTGATGGCGTGGGCTACCGCACGCTGCCCGGCAATGAGCATCCGCTGGGAGCTTGGTTTGCACGAGGCACCGGTCATGATGAACATGCTGTCTACAGCGAAAGGTCAGAAGATTGGCTGAAGAATATGGCTCGCCTGGAGCGTAAGTTTGACACGGCGCGTGAATCCGTACCTGCGCCGATGGTGGACCAGGTTGAAAATGCCAGCATCGGCATTATTGCTTATGGCACCACAATGTTTGCCATTGACGAGGCGCGGGATCGCCTAGCGGCAGACGGCACGGCTACCAGCTTTATGCGGTTGCGAGCCTTGCCTATCAACGAGGCGGTGCAGCAGTTTGTGGCTGACCACGACCGAGTTTACGTGATTGAGCTAAACCGTGACGGGCAGATGCACAACATTTTGCAAACCGAAATGCCGGAAATAGCCACGAAGCTGATTTCATTGGCGTACCTAGATGGGATGCCGTTAACGGCCCATTGGGTGGTTGAAGCAATTTTGAATGGGGAGGGAAAATAATTATGAGCACAAAACGACCAGCACGCGTGAATTTGATCGGGCTTTCCAAGACAGATTACAACGGGAGGCCTTCTACATTATGTAAAGGTTGCGGCCATAATTCTATTTCCAGCCAGATTGTGCAGGTTGCGTATGAGTTAAGCATTAAGCCACACGAGATGATTAAGCTGAGCGGGATTGGCTGTTCTAGCAAGTCGCCTGCTTACTTTTTGGGACGGTCGCATGGGTTTAACTCGCTGCACGGCCGTATGCCATCCATTGCCACTGGTGCGCTGATGGCCAACCACACGCTAAACGCCATCGGCGTGAGTGGCGACGGGGACACAGCCAGCATCGGCATGGGGCAGTTCAAGCATTTGATGCGGCGCAACATTCGCATGGTGTACATTGTGGAAAACAACGGTGTGTACGGCCTTACCAAAGGGCAATTTTCTGCCACGGCCGATGAGGGGCAGGAGCTGAAATATGCGGGTTCCAACGAGCTGCCGCCGATTGATATTTGCCTGGAAGCGATTATGGCAGGGTGTGGTTTTGTGGCACGCTCGTTTTCTGGGGATGCCAAGCAAGTTCGGGAATTGTTGAAGGCGGCGTTGAGTCATCGGGGAACGGCCGTTCTGGACATTATCAGCCCGTGTGTGGCCTTTAACAACCACGATACCTCTACCAAGAGCTATGGCTACGGCAGGGAGCATGAAGATCAGCTCCATGAAATCGGTTGGGTGCCTCCGGCAGAAGAAATTATGATTGACGACTATGCGCCGGGCGAAATGAAAGTGGTAGGGCTGCACGATGGCTCCCATTTGCAGCTCCGCAAGCTGGATGAAGATTATGATCCTACTGACAAGATAGGGGCTTTAAACCGCCTAATCTGGGCGCAGGAGACGCAGGAGTTTATCACTGGGCTGATTTACTTCGACAAAGATCGGGAAAATCTGGCAGAGGCGAGCCATTTGCCCCAGACGCCATTGGCACATTTACTTGAGGAGAAGTTACGGCCGTCAGCAGAGTCGCTTGATGAGATTATGACGGGTTTGATGTAATTGGGTAATTGGTAATTACGTAATTACCAATTACCCAATTACTTTCTTCAGCTTTCTTTTTAGAAGGCGCTTCCAGGGGGCGGCCAGTTCAGGAATTTCCAACAGTTGCCGGGCAATGAGTGGGTCAAGCGCGTGATGGGCTTGCTCGTTGATGCAGTGGATGGTGTGGGTGGGATACGGCCGTTCCACCAACCGCAATTCATCCCCAACTTGTACCATGCCAGGCTCCAGCACGCGCAGATAAAACCCCGTTCGCAAAGTGACCGTCACCTCGTTTAAGAATTTGGGCAGCTTCAGCTTGCGCTGCTGCTTGGAACACGGATAGCGCGGGCCAGTCACCTGCACCACTGCCTCACCCACTCGAAATATGTCCCCAACAGCCACATCCGCCTCCGTGATGCCGCTCACGGTCCAATTTTCGCCGACACCACCGGGGCCAAGCTGGGCATCTCCTTCCAACTCATAGAAATCGTTCCAAAAAGCGTAATGTGCCAATGGATGGCAACACACGGCCTGATCCAGAGAGCCGTGATGTTTGGTGTCGGCAACTTTATCGCCAACCAGCCCTGTTGTTTCAAGCTGGAGCGGCTCCGTCACTGGCTGGCGGAAGATGGCTGAACGCCAGGTGCCGCGTTTGTCCGTGAGCGTTTGGGGTTGGCCGATGAGTTGGGTATGAATCTGGATCATCTTTACTCCTTCAAAAATAAATTTGCCACAGAGACCACAGAGAAAGAAGAGAAATCCACGGAATCTGTTGATTTTCATTCATGGTAGTTGATGCAGTCGGTGAACGCTCCTTTTGAATGCGACCATTTTAGCACAAGATTTGGTTGACAGAAGCGGCCGTTCTGCGTAGTCTTGGCGCAGTGGGCTTGACCATTTTTGATTTTGAGCTTTTGTAAACGGTCAAGCCTTAGGGTTCGTTTTCTAAATAGCAGCAATTTGTGAACGAACCCACAGGATAACAGGCATGAACGGCAAAGAGCCACCCAAATTAATTGATCCAACTGGGCGCACTCATGAATTAAGTGGTGCGGCGACAACCATTGGTCGTGCCGTCGAGAACGAAATTGTGGTGAGCAGCAAGCGCATCTCGCGGGAACATGCTCGTATTCGCCGGGAAGGTTGGCGGGTGCTGGTGGAAGATTTGGGCAGCACCAATGGGACCTTTTTGAACGGCCAGCGCCTTTCTGAGCCAATGCAGCTGCGTGACCGAGACCAGATCAAAGTGGGGGATGTGCAGTTTGTGTTTCATGATCCGGAGGTGACGCACCAGGATACGCCGCTGCCCGAGTTGGAAATGGACGTTCCTGCTGGGTTGGTGCGGGTGAATCGGCAATTGGTGGAGCTGGCTCCCAAAGAGTTTGATCTGCTTGCATATTTGTATTCGCAGCCCGGTCTGGTTTGCTCAAAAGATGAGATTGGTACGGCCGTTTGGCCAGAGTACCAAGATGGCGTGTTTGATTACCAAATTGAAAATCTCGTACGCCGCCTGCGCCTAAAACTAGAGCCAGACCCCAAAAATCCTCAGCTACTCCTCACCGTGCGCGGGCGCGGTTATAAACTCATCCTGTAATCTGCATATAACTTTCTCAAGCCATCACCGTGTCACCCCTTCACCTTGTCAAAATTTAGATAGCCAGTTGTTAGCTAGCCGTTAGGCAACCTGCCCAGGCTTCGCGTTACCATGCTTCCATACAATTTTTACTGACGCAGGTATGGAGGTAGATGATGAATCAAGAGACGGTAAGGCAAAGTGAGCCAAAGCAGAGACGATTTTGGCAAGATTTTGGTGGTGTGACGTTATTGTTGGCCGGTGTTGTTTTCCTGGTAGTGAACGTATTGGGGGTGCGGCGGCTTGAAAATTGGTGGAGCCTGTTTATTGCGCTACCGGCTGTTTTGTTTTTGGGCATGGCGCGGATGGCGTGGATTGCAAACGGCCGTTTCACCATTCTACCCCGCGTAAGCAGCGGCATTGGCATCATTATCCTGACGGCAGCGCTGATGTTTGCCCTGAACCTGAATTGGGCAATGTGGTGGCCGCTGATGCTTGTGGCGAGCGGTACGGCCGTTTGGCTGTTGGGTGGTGCAAAAGCAGGTGTGGGGGGAACGGCCGTGCTGCGCCTCGGTTACTGGTTTGGCGGCACCATGATTTTGTTGGGTCTCACCTTTTTGGCCGCTCAGCACCAACTGATTGATGTAACCGCCCTGTTTGGCGATCTCCACTGGTGGGGCTTCTTCACGCTCATTCCTGGCGTGGGTGCATTTTTTGAAGGCGTGCGCATTGCCCGCCAATCAACCTGGGCTTCAGCCATTTTGCTTATTGCTGGCGTATGGATTATTGGCAGCGGCTTGATGGAGCTATTTGACCCAAACTGGCTTTCATGGGAAGGTATGGTAGGTATTGGTTTGATTGGCACCGGCTTGCTCAGTCGCGGTTTGTTTTTCCTCAAGCCGCAATCACAATCTGATGCAAAATAGTGGGTGAGGTAACAATGACCCGAACATCTCTATCGGGGCAAAATTTGGGCAAATACCGCGTTTTAGAACCGCTGGGCAGTGGCGGCATGGCGCGTGTATATCGCGGCTATCATCCTCAACTGGATCGGTTTGTGGCTATCAAGGTGCTGCGCTCCGATCTGGTTGAGGATGAAACATTTTTGGCCCGCTTTCGGCATGAAGCACAAGCTGTCGCCGCTTTGCGCCACCCCAACATTATCCAGGTGTACGATTTTGATGTGGAAGATGGCATTTACTTCATGGTGATGGAGCTGCTGGATGGGGACACGCTGCACACGCGGCTTAACGATTATCGCGTGAGGAATGAGCAAATGAGCTGGGGCGAGATGGTTCGCATTTTGCTGGATGTGTTGGACGGCCTCACCTATGCCCATCAGGAAGGCATGATTCACCGAGACATTAAGCCAGCCAATATTTTGCTGACGCAGCGGGGCCAGGCGGTGTTGGCAGATTTTGGTATTGCCCAAATCGTGGGTGGCACGCGGCATACCGTTTCTGGTGCGTTGCTGGGGACGCTCAACTACATGGCACCCGAACAGGGGCTAGAGGGGATGAGTGATGCCCGCAGCGATCTGTACTCTCTGGGCGTGGTTTTTTATGAGATGCTAACCCGCCAGCCTCCGTTCAATGCTGATACGCCACTGGCGATTCTGCTGAAGCATGTTAACGACCCATTGCCGCTGCCGTCGGAGCTAAATCCAGATATCCCGCCAGCACTGGAGCGCATTGTGTTAAAAGCGTTGGCCAAAGAGCCAGACGGCCGTTTCCAATCCGGTACAGAGATGATCCAGGCGTTGAAAACGGCCGTTGCCGAAACCAACATTGACGTGCCAGACTTTATCTCTGCGCCGCTTTCATTTTCCACCGCAGATGCCCCGGCCGATTCGGTGGCTGTTTATTCTGGAGAGGCGCGGGAAAAACTGGTGGATGCTCAATTTGCGGCGCAGGATACGGCCGTTACCAACGTTGATGCCATATCTGAAGAGCTGGCAGCCTTAAAAGCAGAAGAACCGCCCGTGTCACCATTAGTGGATAGATCAGCAGCGCTCACCACGTCCCGCCAAAATGCTGCCTGGAAAACCATTATCAATGGCCTTATTCTGATAGCTTTGTTCAACTTGATTATTATTGTGGGGTCAGGACGTGGGGGTGCAGGCTGGTTTTTCAGTAGGGGTTGGCCAATCGAACTCATTTTTTTGGGTTTGATCTTTTGCCAATTGATGATAGCCCAGCGCAATATTTGGTTGTTTATTCCTGCCGGATTGATAATAGGTCAGGGCATTTTGTTGAGCTATTTCTCGATATCAACTGCTTGGCAAGATTGGTCTTTTTTGTGGCCACTGCAAGTTTTTATGGTCATGGTTGTGCTTTGGTACCCTATTTCTCGCACAATTGCTGCCAAAGTTACGCCAGAATTGGTTGTCTTCGCGGGCAAACGGCTACGGCTTTTCGCCATGGGCACTATCATTTTGTTGCTTTTTTTCATGTTGATAACTGGTTGATAGCTAATGGTTAGCTGGCGGTTAGGTAGGGAAACGGCCGTTCCTTTACACTCCTTAATATAGCTAGAAATAATGTAAAGGAGTGACATCGTGACAAAGAAAACGACAAATTACAGCGGGTTGTTCTTAATTTTGTTGGGGGGGCTGGCATTGTTGCAAGCTACGATCTTCCCACAGTTGGGTTGGGACTTTAGCTTTTGGCGCTTTTGGCCATTGGGTATTGGTGCTGTTGGCCTTGCCTTTATTGTCGCGCCATTTATTTACACCAACCAGCCTGGACTGAAAGCGTTGTTCATCCCCGGCTTTCCGGTGATGGTGGTGGGCACACTGCTGTTGTGGGGTAGTCTCTTTAATGCCTGGGGCATTTGGCAATATTTTTGGCCCATGATTCTTTTGGGACTGGCTGTCGGGTTTTTGGCAGCATCAGTTTTTACGCGGAACGTTTGGTTGATGATTCCAGCCATCATCATTGGCATGAACGGCCTTATTTTCCAATTTTGTGCCTTGACTGGCCTATGGGGTGCATGGGCAATTCTTTGGACGCTGGAGCCATTGGCCGTTGGCCTGGCCCTGTTGGTAGCCAGTGGCGGTAAAAATCCCGGACTAATGTGGACTGGGATGGCATTAAGCGCAGCCTCTGTGGGTGGCTTTGCTCTAATGAGCGTAACATTGTCTGGTTGGGCAGGCTCACTTGGTGCAATCTTGCTCATTGTTGCAGGTATAGGTTTAGTGGCTCGCGGTCGCGGCCCTGTTTATCTGAAGGAAAAATCACCAGATGATCTGCTGGTAGACAAAGTTAAGCTGTAGAAAATCAATCAGCAGTTATGAAAGCAAAAAACGGCCGCTTCTTCCCCAGAGGCGGCCGTTTTTTGAAAACAGCAGAAACTCGATATCTTTTGCTACGTCGGTGAATTCCGTGTATGAGAAACGATAAACGAGCCTTTTAAGACAGAAAATCCAGTGATGTCATCCATTTGCTCAAGCAAGCAAAGAATTTGTTCGCGTGCGCCGCTAATCGTCAGGTTCAGAACAACATCTTCCTGAAACGGGTTCGATTGAACGGCCGTTTTGATTTGGTTCTCTTTTTGCATAACAGTAGTTAGCTCCCCGAAAAATTTTCCTCTAGTTGGGGCTTCCAATACGACGCTTGCTGCCCCGCCCGATACTGTTTATAAGGTTATTTTGGGTACGGCCGTTACCAATACATGCTCAAGACATCCGCCGAATTATCAATAATATGAATATGAATTGCGGTTGTCAGCTCTCATAAGATGGTATTAGCCTAAAAGAAATCGCTTCGCTTGCCAATTACATAAAAGTCATGAACCGGTCTTCCTATTGGTTCGGTTGGCCAAAACTTAGCATGCCTTTTGCAAACGCCAGCCCTTTGCTAAAATGGGGTGGGAAAAGGAGAAAATCATGCAAAAAAGCTTATTTGACGAACCCAGCAATGAGTACAATTCGCTAGACGAACTCATCAATGAAATGATGCAGATGGATAACGATCCGTTGGCCAATGCTGGCACAAATGTGGTCATTTGCCGAGGTAATCCGCAAGCCAAATTAATGATTGTGGGCGAGGCACCTGGACCACAAGAAAATATTCAGGGCAAGCCGTTTGTGGGCCGCTCCGGGCAGTTGCTGGACCAAATTTTGCAGGCAGTTAACTTTGATACCGAGCAAGATGTGTTTATTAGCAACTCTGTTTTTCGGATGCCGCCAGGGGAGGGGGGTAAAAATTTCCGCAAACCCACCAACGACGAAATTGAATATTACAAACCGTACTTGTATGAAATTATCCGGCTGATAGACCCCAAAATTATGCTGCTCACGGGCAACGTGGCGACGCAATCTTTGCTGGGGCTTACGGGCATTACCAAATTGCGTGGGCAGTGGCATGAGTGGAACGGCCGTCGCATGATGCCCATCTTTCACCCCGCTTACCTACTGCGTAACCCCAGCCGCAAACCCGGCAGCCCAAAATCACTCATGTGGCAAGATATCCAGGAAGTGCGCCGCGTGTATGACACTTTGGTGAGTGGGTAAATGCAGGGATTTTCAGTAATCGCCTTTAAATGACGATAGGACGCAGACAAGCGCGGAAAACGCGGATTATTTACTTTTTAGCGCCATCCACGTTAATCCGCGTCCCATTTGTGACAATTGAAAAACTGCGTGGGTAAATAGATGAGCGTTGACAAAACGGCCGTCTTGGATTAAGATTTTCGTCAGAAACTTACGAAACTTGCGGAAGTCGGGTAATCAACTATGAGTATGATCAAAATGTCTAGCGATGAGGCACGGTCTAAATGGCGCGAGGTGATTGATACGGCCGTTGCTGGCAAGCATATTGTTATTGAGCGATATGGTAAGCCTGTGGTGGCAATTGTGGCTCACCCAGAATATGAACAGCTATTTGGGCAAGCCCAAGAAGTTGGGCGAGATGAGACAAATGTATTGCGGGAGGCAGCGGCCGTTTACCAAACCGCTCCGAGGGATTGGGACATGCAATCACTTAAAGCAGAGCTAATCACCAAAATAAAGGCAGAGCTTTTGGCAGAGCCCAAGTGGCGGGATATGATCTTGCAGTTTGAGCTAGGGCAAATGCGGCAAGATGAGCTGACCCATTTAGAAGAGGAGTTTGCAGATTATGAGCAGCGTTACCCCAAAGCCGACGTATAGTATTGATACCGTTGGCTTGGTTTTGTATTTGGAAAAACGCCGTCTCGGAGCAAATGCACAAGCTGCCTTGCAACAAGCAGAAGCTCAACAAGCAACAATTTTTATTCCCGCAATGGTTTTTGCCGAAATATTATACCTTTCCGAAAAAAAGCGAATCGCTCTCACATTCAAGGAGCTTTTCGCTTTTCTTGATGTTCAATCCAGTTTTGTTGAACTACCGCTGGATCAATGTGTGATTCAGGCGGCATATGAAATAAAAGATATTCCAGAACTTCATGATCGTTTGATTGCCGCCTCAGCAAAGGTCAAGGCGCATCCCCTCATTACAAATGATGTAACCATTCAGAACTCCACGTTTGTAACCACAATTTGGTAAAATTCCGCTATGCTGCAAACTGTACGACATTCAGACAAGGCTGCGCTGCGTGGCGAACCCGGCTACGTGTGGCGCTCCGGGCAGGAACGCCGCCTGCGTATGATCCAGAAATGGATTGACCTGACCGACGCGACAATTTTGGACAATGGTTGCGGCTTGGGTACCTACCTGGATGCGTTTGCCCCGTTTACACCCCATCGTTTTGGCCTGGAGTTAGAGTTAGAGCGGGCTCAAAAAGCGCTAGCCGTCGCCCCTGGCATTGTGCAAGCTAAAGGTGAGACGCTGCCGTTTGCCAGCCACAGCTTCGATTTTGTGTTTAGCAATGAAGTGATTGAGCATGTCGAGGATGACCATCTGGCGATGGCGGAAATGGTGCGGGTGACAAAGGTGAACGGCCGTATCCTCATCTTTTGCCCCAACCGCTGGTATCCGGTGGAGCAGCACGGCATTTACTGGCGTGGCAACTACAAATTTGGCAACATCCCCTTGGTGAACTATCTGCCGAACCCACTACGCAATCGGCTGGCACCCCATGTGCGTACCTACACCAAGCGCGGCTTGCTAGCTTTGTTGCGGGGTTTGCCCGTGCGGGTGGTGCACCACGGCCGTATTTTTGGCGGTTACGATAATATTGAAAATAGATGGCCAGGATTCGGCCGTTTGCTCAAAAAGAGCCTTTACGCTGCCGAAAAAACTCCCTTGGCTGCGCTGGGCATCTCCCACCTGCTCGTGCTGGAAAAGTCAGCGGCCAGCCAAAATCAAAGATAAATCATGCAGCGTTTTCCCCAGAGCAAACAAACTGCGAATTAGCAAATCAATCGAAACAGATGGGTCGCCCGATTCCATTTTGGCAACACGTGACTGGCTTGATTTGATCAGGCGCGCCAATTCCTTCTGCGTCAAATGATTGTTTTGACGCACCTGCCGTAAATTTTCAGCCAGCGCCAACTTCAATTCAATGTAAGCAGCTTCTTCTGGACTCAATTCCAGAAAATCTTCAGCGGAACCAACTGCCCAGCCAGCTTGCACTAACTTTTCTTTCTTTTTTGGATCCATTATTTCTCTTCCGATTTACAGTGAATCATAATGTTTGATCCGCTGTTGGCAGGTCTTAATCTCGCCATGTAACCAAACCAATGGCCTTTCGAGAGGAACCATACCATAAATTATATGTCACTTTCGACATATTTCAAGCCCGAAACTCAATTTGATCTCCGGGTTGATTGACTATCTTTGCCAATTTATTAACATAAAAAGATGTTATTTATATACGGTTTTCAAAGAAAACAATAGTGCCGATTTGCTTGAATTGCCCGTCAGCTCTTATTAAAATCGTGGTACAGAAACGCATAAGAGATGTCGAGACTAATCCGCAGGAAAGAAAATGGAGGTTCAAGATGAGCGAAAATGGAAAAATCAAGCAAAATGGGCAAAGCGAAGTCGGTAGCTTCAAAGTAAAAGCTGGGCTGGCGCAAATGCTAAAAGGCGGCGTCATTATGGATGTCGTCACGCCAGAACAAGCCGTGATTGCTGAAGAAGCAGGTGCTTGTGCCGTGATGGCTTTGGAGCGCGTCCCGGCAGACATTCGCCAAGATGGTGGCGTAGCCCGCATGTCTGATCCCGGCATGATCAAAGAGATTATTGCCGCCGTGAGCATTCCCGTTATGGCCAAAGCTCGCATTGGCCACTTTGTGGAAGCCCAGATTTTGGAAGCAATTGGCGTGGATTACGTGGATGAGAGCGAAGTGCTCACTCCCGCTGATGAGACCCACCACATCAACAAACACAACTTCAAGATTCCGTTTGTGTGTGGCTGCCGCAATTTGGGTGAAGCCCTGCGCCGCATTGGTGAAGGCGCGGCGATGATCCGCACCAAAGGGGAAGCTGGCACGGGCGACGTGGTAGAAGCGGTGCGCCACGCTCGCACCGTTTTGGGTGAAATCCGGCAGTTGCAGCTCATGCCCGATGAAGAATTGATGACCTATTCTAAAAATATCGGCGCACCTTACTCGCTGGTGAAAGAAACCAAAGAGTTGGGTCGCTTGCCAGTTGTCAACTTTGCTGCTGGCGGCATTGCCACCCCCGCTGACGCTGGGTTAATGATGCAAATTGGTGTGGATGGTGTGTTTGTCGGCTCTGGCATCTTCAAGAGTGGCAACCCGGCTGAACGTGCCAAAGCGATTGTAGAGGCAACCACCCACTTCAAAAATGCAGAGATTTTGGCCAAAGTGAGCGAGAATCTGGGCGAGCCGATGGTGGGTATTAACGTAAGTAGCCTGCCAGAGAGTGAACATCTGGCCACGCGCGGCTGGTAGCCCGGCAGGTGATCGTGTGATCGTAGCCGCGCTTTCTTAGCGCGTTTATTGCACTATCAAAACGCGGAAAGAATCCGCGGCTACAACAAGATTGTGATGAAAGTACGTGAGTTAGATTCTTCGCGGGACATGACGGAGTGGCTGCGGCTGCGGCAGGGGTTGTTTGACGACAGCACCGAGGCGGAGCATCAGCAGGAGATGGCCGAGATTTTGGCGGAGGCTGATGGTTGTGTGTTGGTAGCGGAACGGCCGTCTTCACCCAAACTCGCTGGTTATTTACACGTCGGCAGCCGCAAATATGCCGAAGGCTGCACCACCTCGCCTGTTGCTTATCTAGAAGAGTGGTTTGTAGACGCCGATGTACGTCGCCAGGGCGTGGGGCGGGCGCTTATCGCTGCAGCGGAAGCATGGGCGCAGCAAAATGGCTACACTGAACTCGCCTCCGACACACTCATTGAGAACGAGATCAGTCTAGCCAGCCACTTAGCCCTCGGCTTCACCGAAGTCGAGCGGCAAATCAACTTTATCAAAAAACTAGATTAGCCACAGAGAACACAGAGGAAAAAGAGAAAAACTCATAAATCTCTGTGCCCTCTGTGGCAAAAAATCAACTATGAAAATTGGGGTTTTGGCACTGCAAGGTGCCTTTGTTGAACATATAAAAATGCTGGAATCGCTGGGTGTGGAGGCGGTTGAGGTGCGCCTGCCGGAGCAGTTGGCTGACCTGGATGGCCTCATCATCCCTGGTGGGGAAAGTACCACTATTGGCAAGCTGGCGCGTCGCTTTGGGCTGATGGCACCGCTACACGAGTTTGCCACCGCCAAGCCAGTATGGGGAACTTGCGCGGGGATGATTTTCTTGGCGAAAGAGATTGCCAGCGGCACCGAGGGGAAAGACCAGCCGCTTTTGGGCATTATGGATATTGAGGTGGCGCGGAATGCGTTTGGGCGGCAGGTGGACTCGTTTGAGACGAATTTGGATGTGGCGGTGTTTGCCAATGGGGACAAACGGCCGTTCCCTGCCGTGTTCATTCGCGCCCCAAAATTAGTGGCTGCCAAAGCAGATACAAAAATCATTGCGACGCTGCCAGACGGTACGGCCGTTGCTGCCCAGCAAGGCCACTGGCTTGTTACCTCATTCCACCCAGAATTGACGGGAGACGGCCGTTTCCACGAATACTTTTTGTCTTTGATTGATAGAAAGTAAAAAATAGCGAGCATCTTGCGCTTGTTCGTTGCGTAGTAATTTGCTACTATCTTCGCAACGAATCCGGTTCGGTAACCAATAAACCTAAACGTTATTCAAAATTGAATTAATCGGCCATTCCGCCTGCCGGACTCGCGAGCTGTAAGTTTTAGAAAGGCCATTTTACGTTAGCCAGTTAGTGCCACAGGAGGATATATGTCAGCAGATCCAAAATTACTATATGCTGCCCTCAACCAAAAATACAGTAAGTCAGAATTGCGAAAACTCGCTTTTGAGTTAGATATCGATTATGAAGATATTGAAGGGCAGAACAAATCTGCCAAAGTATTGGCTTTAGTGCAATATGCCCAACGTCACAGTCGCCTGGAGGAAATTGCCGCCTACATACGACGCAGCCGCCCGGATGAAAAGCTCAAGCCAAAACTTACTGCACAAACTTCCCTAGAAGACGCTAATCAATCTGATTCCGGGAGAGTCACCCATATTTATCAGGCACCTGTTTATCAAGGTGATATTGGCAATTTAGCTACAGAAGGGGGAACTGCGACCGATTCGCGCAAGAAAATAGAGGTAAAAGCTGACAATATCATTGGCAACATTGGCGATGGCGAATTTCGTAACGAAGGCAATATTGCAATGGGGGATATTGTTCTTGGTGACCAGCCGCTACCTCAGACAAAAGAAGAATTCATTAAACAATTAAAAACCTTGCAAGATCTGCTAAATGAGGCAGTTAGTCAAGGTGAATTTGATAAAGAGCGGGACGGCACAAAAGTAGTTGCAGCGGCTGATGAAATTGCTGAAGAAATCGCTGAAGAAGAACCAGACAAGATTACCATCCTTACCCGATTAAAGGAACTCAAAACGAGATTAGAAAATATTGCTTCTGTGGTTGAGGCAGCAGGTAAAACTGGCAAAGCCATTCTCAAGGCTGCTCCAATTGTTGGCGCTTTAATCAAATTGGCTCAGATCGTGTTTTAAGCTTAGTCGATTAACGAGAAGTACATGAGCAAACGATCTGAACCTCCTCAATACAAAATAGATGCCGATATTATCATTGGCAATATTGGTGATGGAGATTTTCATAATGAAGGTACGATCAATATTGGATTGCCATCTTTTAGCTTTCCCATCAACAATCTCCCCCCGCCCAACCCGCGCTTTACCGGCCGTCAGCAACACTTAGAATTATTGCAGACGACTGCCGTCAAGCATCGGTCAATGAACGGCTTCGCCCAAGCCATTACTGGCCTGGGCGGTATAGGCAAGACTCAGCTAGCCCTGGCATACGCTTACCGACATCGCCAAACTTATGATATTATCTGGTGGATAAATGGTAGCGATGCTACCCAGGTGGAAAGTGACCTGCTTCTTTTAGGTCAACGGTTGCTGCTACCCTTGCCAGCTAACGATTTCCCTGCTGCCCGACAAATAGTCCTTAGCTGGTTAAGCAGCACAGACAAAAACTGGTTGCTCATCTATGACAATGTTGACACCTTGAATGCCCGTCAGTTGCGCCCTTATCAACCTAGTGGTGCCGGCCATATCCTAATTACTAGCCGAAACCCTCACTGGGCTAAACAGGCTTGGGTTCTGGATGTCAATGTCTTTACTTCTCAAGAATCAACTGCTTTCTTCCAAAAACGATTGCACGGGGCAAGTGATCCTGCCTTACTTCCGTTGGCTGAGGCGTTAGGCTACCTGCCTTTGGCTTTAGAGCATGCTGCTGCCTACATGGAAACCAGGGAGCAGACAGCGGCTTTTTATCTAAAACAGTTTAAAACTCGGCGACAGGAGTTGTGGGAACGTACTGAACCACCCGACGATTACCATGCCACCATTGCTACTACCTGGGATATAAGTTTCAAACAAGTACAGAAAACGCCTGGTGCAGCCGAATTACTGGCTTTATGTTGCTTTCTGGCTCCGAATGATATTCCACTATTTTTACTTTCTAAACATTCTGATGCGTTAAGGAAAATAGAATGGTTTGCCTTCTTCTTAAGCAGAAAGACTATTAGAAAAAATCTCCGTATTGTCCTAGAAAACAGTATGATGCGGGCTGATGCTTTATCTGTCCTTCGCAAGTATTCTCTGCTGAACGGCTCGGAAGAGAGTTTAAATATACATCAGATGGTACAAATGGTCTATCGTGATCGAATAGGACGGGAAAAGGAGTTGGAATGGGTAGAGTTGGCGTCGGAGCTTCTGATTTCAGCTTTTCCTGTTGATAATCATGACGTAATTACTAGAAAAGCGAGGCGTCAATTCCTACCTCATCTACAATGCCTTATCGTTGCTGCAAACTCGCTAGAGATCGCTGACCATAACCTTGTTGCTCTAAATCTCGGGGCGGGGACCTTGCTTAAGGATAGTTATGAATATGATGCGGCCAAACCCTACTTCGAACGTGGCCTAGCTATTAGTGAGAAAGTCCTGGGAACCGACCACCCACATACAAACATCTGCCTCATTGCCCTGGGTAAATTGCTTATGGCTAATGGGGAGTTCGATATGGCCAGACCTTACTTCGAACGTGCCCTGACTTTTTTCGAGAAAGCCATGGGAGGCGACCATCCCAATACTGCCACTAGTCTCAACATTCTAGGGTCATTGCTTCTGGAAACAGGAAAGTATGAGGCAGCCAAGCCTTACTACGAACGGGCCTTAGCTATCCGAGAAGAAATCATGGGAGCGAATCATCCGGAAACCGCCTCTAGCCTCAGAAGTCTTGGATCATATTTCATGAACATTGGTGAGTACGAGGCGGCCAGGCCTTACTACGAACGTGCCTTAGCTATCCGAAAGGAAATCATGGGAGCGAATCACCCGGAAACCGCCTCTAGCCTTAATAGCCTTGGAGTGCTGCTCTTTACCAAAGGTGAGTATGAGGAAGCTAGAAAATATTTCGAACGTGCCTTAGCCATTGAAGAAGAAGTCATGGGAGTAAACCATCCGGGTACCGCCACCAACCTCGATAATCTGGGGTCATTGTTCGAGAAAATCGGGGATTATGCTACCGCCAGACTCTATTTCGAACGTACCTTAGCCATTCGAGAGGAAGCCTTGGGAGTAAACCATCTGGATACCGCCACCAGCCTCAATAACCTTGGTCATTTATTTTGGACTACCAGGGATTATGCTGCTTCCAAGCCCTACTTCGAACGCGCTCATGCTATTTATCATAAAGTCCTAGGAGCCGACCATCCCGATACCGCCACCAGCCTCAACAATCTGGGTTCATTGTTCCTAAGAACTGGGGATTATGAAGAAGCCAAGTCTAATCTAGAACGCGCTCATGCTATTTATCATAAAGTCCTAGGAGCCGACCATCCCGAAACTGCTCTTTGCCTCAATAACCTAGGTGCATTATTCCGGAAAACTGGGGAGAGTAGGACGGCCGGACTTTACCTTGAACGCGCCCTGGCCATCTTTGAGAAAGCTCTGGGGGCTGACCATCCCAATACTGCCCTTCCTCTTAATAACCTAGGTTTATTGTTCCTGAAAACTGGGGATTATCGAGAAGCTAGGTCTTATCTTGAACGCGCCTTGGCCATTACCGAAAAAGCTCATGGAGTTGAACATTTATCCACCACCCACTGCCTCGAAGGTCTAGGCAAATTACTTAAAGCCACTGGTGAGGTCGAGGCAGCCAGGCCTTACCTTGAACGCGCCCTGGCTATTACTGAAAAGGTTCTGGGAATTGACCATCCAGACGCCCAAATAATTAAAGGAAGCCTTAACAGCTTAGCTGACATCTAAACTTGGCTTCATTCGTTTAGCCAATCCACTTACGGTCGCTGCCTTGTCCAACCTGCCCCAAACCTATCTAGCGTTTTGCGTTGGTAGAAAATACTGGACAAACTCTAGTGCTTTTTTGGCAATCAAAATTGGGAGCCGGGTCAATCACCAAGCCCCGAGCTTGTCTGGGTCCAATTTTGGTAGAGATTGCACAAACAAGCATGATCTTAAAAGATCACGCTAAAAAACTTGCATAAGCAGGATTAAATAAGAGCGCTTTAGCGTTCTTATCCACGTAGCCGCCGGTCTCGGCCGATGGCTACAGGTTTCGAGGGAGGACAACGGTGAAGGTTGCGCCGCCGAGTTCGTTGTTTTCTGCCCAGATACGGCCGTTGTGCTGCTCCACAATTTGGCGAGAGATAAACAAACCCAGCCCTGCCCCTTTGCCTAGCTGCTTGGTACTGAAAAATGGCTCAAATATGCGCTCCAGCAGGGCTGGCTCGATGCCGCTGCTGGTGTCGCTGACGGAGAAGGCGTAGGCTTCCTGGTGTGCACCGTTGCCGTTGCCGCCAGGGGGTGTCTGACCTTCGTTGATGCACCAGGAGCGGATTTCTACGGTGCCGCCGCTGGCGGGCATGGCGTCGCGGGCGTTGATGAGCAGGTTGAGCAACACTTGCGTTAGGCGATTGTGATCCAGCACAATGGTCTTTAGCTCCTCATCCAGCTTTTTCACCAGTTGAATGTTGTACTCTCCCCGGAACTGATGCTGCACCAGCACCAGCGCGTCTTCGATGATCATGTTGAGGTCGGTAACGGCCGTTTGCATTTCAGCCGCATAAGAATAATTTCGCAAAACCTCCACAATTCTGGCAGAACGCCAGGCGCTTTGCTCAATCATCTGCACGTAGTGCAGCAGCTGCTCCATGCCCAAATTGTTTTCTTCAATTTCATGCAGCAGGTTGCTACAGGTGGCGGCGATGATGCTCAGCGGCGTGTTTAGTTCATGGGCAACGCTGGCGGTGAGCAAGCCAATGCCCGCCAGCCGCTGCGTTTGCAGCAAGGCTTCGTTTAGCTGTTCAATTTCTTGCCAATGGGTAAAGGAGACCATTGTGGTGCTGGTAATGTGGTCAGAAACGGGGGTGATAGCCAGATTGACGGTGACGGAACGGCCGTCCGGCTGGCGCAAGGTGGTCTGATGAGGGGGGCATTCGGCCAAAGTTTGCTCACCAGCGCCGATGTCGGCCCAGGTGCGGCCAATTAGCTGCTCAGATTCCCAACCCAAAATGCGCCCGGCGGCCGTATTGGCCGAGGTGACGATGCCGTTGTCGTCTAAAACAAGCACACCCGCCGACACCGTTTGTAGCAAATGTTCGTAAAACGCTTCGGTTGTTGTTGGTTGGGTAATGACCATTGAATCTTTCCTATTCCTCATCTCGAAGGCGTTTTAGCGACGCATTTTTGGATGGCGAGTTGGTGCTAAACAGTACCGTCTATAGCATACGTCAGGGGGCAAATCGCGTCCGTATGTGCGCCGTAAAATCATCGTGAACACGGCGTGAACGGCCAATTTTGAGCACGTTCGTCTAGCACTTTTGCCCTACAGATTTTTGGGTGGGAATCGCGTACTATGTTTGCAGCAGAATGAGCAGACCACAGAAAATAATTTGAAGAACGGGGAGCATTTTCACTGTGGTTTGCCAAAATGGAGCAGAAAAATGAAGAAGCTGACCCGATGGAGCCTATTTGGCTCGTTCCTCATTGCTAGCCTGTTGGTCGTTTTTTTCCTGTTGAATAGGCAATCCCCACGGCCATTGCTGGCGCAAGCAACGGCCGTAAATTGCCCCCCATTACCCCCTGCCAGCGGTACGATTGTGAACGTGTCTACAGTCGCTGGGCTGCAAAATGCGGTAAATAATGCCTCAACTGGCGATACCATTCTTATTGCCGATGGCATCTACAATCTGGACGGCGTTTACTTGCGAATTGATACGTCCAACGTGACGCTGCGTTCGGCCAGCGGCAATCGGGCGGCGGTGGTTCTGGATGGCAACTACATCACCACCGAAATCATCCAAATTGTGGCTTCAGACGTGACGGTAGCGGATGTGACGTTGCGCGAAGCGTATTATCATCCTATCCACGTAATGACCACCGATGCGGGGGACACGCTGAATACGCTCATCTACAATGTCCACCTAATCGATCCAGGGGAGCAAGCGATCAAAATCAACCCAGCGGCGGATGGCACGTACCCGGATGATGGGGTGATTGCTTGTTCGCATCTTGAATTGACGGATGTGGGACGGCCGTTCATCCGCAACAATTGCTACACGGGCGGCATTGACGCCCACCAAGCCGAGGGTTGGGTGATTCGAGACAATTTGATTGAAGGCTTTTGGTGCGATGAGGGGCTGTCGGAACATGGCATCCACCTGTGGCGGGGCTGCCGCGACACGGTGGTGGAGCGCAACGTGCTGCGCGAAAATGCGCGGGGCATTGGTTTTGGCCTCGTCACCAGCGGCGAGGCGCGCACCTATGGCGACAATCCTTGCCCCAGTGCGGGGGGCGGCTACGTGGACCATTACGGCGGCATCATTCGCAATAACTTTATTTTTGCCAGCGATGGAGATTTATTTGCTTCACAGTTTGGGTTTGATTGCGGCATTTGCTTGTGGCAAGCGTGTGAGGCACAAATCTTTAACAATACCGTTGTCTCCACGCAGACACCATTTTCCTCGATTGAGTGGCGGTTTGATAACACCGAGGTGGAGATTGCCAACAATCTGGTGAGCCACAATTTGCGCGACCGGGGCGGAACGGCCGTTCTCAATAACAATCTGGAAAATGCACCCCTGTCACTTTTTGTGAATGGCGCAAATGGGGATTTGCATCTGCACAGCGCGGCGTTTGCCGCCATTGACCAAGCCACGACTCTGGCCGAAGTGAGCGATGATGTGGATGGTGAGGGACGGCCGTATGGCCCTGCCCCCGACCTCGGTGCCGACGAACTTAATGCGCCGCCTTTTGAGGCTACGAATTGGGTTTATCTGCCATTGGTTCATTCTGAATAGATTTATCCACAGATTTCGCTACACAGATTTTGTACTTTTCTCTGTGAAACTCTGTGCTTTCTCCGTGTAGCTCTGTGTTCCGCTGTTTTTATGAGGTGAACTATGAAAACGAGACAAACCATTACATTTTTGCTTTTGTTCTCGATTTTGTTGCTTGCCACTTGGCCAACCGCACAAAAATTGCTGGGCGCGCCGCAGGGTGGCACCTTTTACGTCGCTACCGACGGCAGTGACAGCACTGGTAGTGGGACTAGCGGCAATCCCTGGGCAACCATTACCCACGCTTTGGACAACGTACCGGATGGCAGCTTGATTTTGGTGAAGCCTGGGACGTATAACGGCCGTATCCGCATTCGCGGCACATTCCCCACAGGCGTTACGGTTCGGTCAGAGGTTCCTTACGAGGCAATCTTGCAAAATAACGATCGCGTCATCACCGCCTACGCCCACGCAAATGGCGTGCAGGGTATCACCATCGAAGGGTTCGAGATTCGGCATGATGGCCCCGGCGCAGCGCCGCTAGTGGTTCACATTGACGGTGGCGGCAACGGCAGCGTGAGCCACATCACCATCCGCAACAATATCCTGCACGACAGCTACGACAACGACATCCTAAAAATCAACAATGCTACTCACGATATTTTGGTTGAGGGCAACATTTTCTACAACCAGACGGGTTCTGATGAGCATATTGATGTGAACAGCGTGGAGGATGTGATTATTCAGGACAATGTCTTTTTTAACGATTTTGCGGGAAGCGGCCGTACCAATCTCAACAACACCGGCAGCTACATTGTTATCAAAGACAGCAACGCTGGGGACGATATGTTCGTGGGCAATGACCGTATTACCGTGCGGCGCAACGTATTCTTCAACTGGGCTGGCTCCACAGGCTCCAACTTTGTCCTTATTGGCGAGGATGGCCAGCCATTTTTTGAAGCGCGGAACGTGCTGGTAGAGAATAATTTGCTGCTGGGCAATGCGGCCAACGTCATCCGCGCTCCATTTGGCGTGAAGGGCGGCCAAAATGTCGCCTTCCGCAACAATACCGTCGTGGGCGATTTGCCAGCGTATGCCTACGCTTTCCGCCTCAATTCCGAAGGCAGCAATCCAGCTAATGAAAACATTCAGTTTTTCAACAACATTTGGGCTGATCCCACTGGCTCGATGGGCTCAGATGGCAGCAACAGCAATGATTTTTCCGACACGCCGCCGGGGGAAACGAGTAGCTGGACGCTGGACAACAATCTGTACTGGAATGGCGGAACGGCCGTTCCCACCGATAGTGGTGAGCTAATCAACTACACAGATGACAGTAACCGCCTGGTGGCCGATCCGCTGCTGCCGGGGCAGGGTGGGCTGGTGTTGCCGCGCTGGAACGGTAGCCAATTTGCCGATGGCTCAGCCACAATTATGGAGGTGTTCACGAATCTGGTCATGCTTTATGGCACGCCGTCTGGCAGCAGCCCGGTGGTTGATGCTGCCGATCCGACCAACGCCCCGGCTGAGGATATTTTGGGCAACGGCCGTACCAATCCAGACATCGGCGCGGTAGAAATCATCCCTCAGCTACAGCTTTTTGGTTCGCCCAATGACCAAATGATTGTGCTGAACTGGCAGGTGAACACACCGGTAGACCCCGGCACGACCTGGCAAATTAGCTACAGTGGCCCGGCTGGTGCCCAGCCCTCGCCCATCACCGGACTGGCGGCAGGCACGCGCAGCTACACGCTCACCGGGCTTACCAACTACACCACCTACGAAGTTACGCTGAATGCAATGGTTTCTGGCTCTCCAGTTCTCACCGACACAATCAGCATCATGCCTACCGATTTGCTGATTTATTTGCCGCTTACAACTCGGTAAATAGATTCGTGCATCCCAGTTGACAGTCACTTTTTAAAGTGACTGTCAACTTGCAGCCGTAATCACGTTTCCATGACGGCAAGTGCGTAAGCTGCTATCAAATTCAAGCTAATAAGGATTTGAGAGCATGAGAACAAAGAGCGCATTTATTTGGTTGTGGATATTCATTTTGCTGATTGGATGCACGCCTGCCGTTGAGGATGTTGAGCCAACGGCCGTTTCCACAACCAGCCAGTCCCAACCTACCGCAATAACTACATTAGTGTCTACGGCAACGGCCGTTCCCACCACGCAACCAGCGCCAACTCCCACTGCCACCCCCATCACCATCCCCCTACCTGCCTGGTTGTCTGATCCCGCCACGCCCGTTGTGGTTAGCGCCATCAAGGCGGGGATCTATGACGAAACCCTCCACCTGCATTTCCTCAATTTAGAAACTGGCGAAGCGTTTGAGCTACCGTTAGCAGAAGGTAGGCGCGATCTGGTTTACCAATGGGAAACAAACACGCTGTTTTCCTACTGGCAATCCATACCCGACACTGACCCAAAGGCATGGGAACACACCGCTTTAGATCTCACCACAGGCATTATCATCCAAAAATTAGAAGATGCGCCGATGAAAGACAGACGATTGTCGCCCGATGGGCAACACCTTGCCCGCATGGAATGGATTTCCCCGTGGGACGTTGAGGAAGGCGAACCGTTTGGCATGCAAATGCTCCACATCGAGGACGTGAACGGCAATATCGTTACGCTGGACGATCCCGTTGAGCCTGAATTTGACAATGACCGCCCCGATTTGAAATGGTCGCCAGACGGCCGTTACCTAATGGTAATTCACCGCCATCAAGACAATCCAGACGTGTACGAATTTTGCACCATCACCACCTTTTTCACCAATCAAGGGGAACTGGTCGGTTCGTATGATGGGTTGCATGGTGATTGGGCTACCGACGGCAGCAGTCGCGTCCAATACCGCAGCTTTGGCGAGATTTGCTGGTTCGATGTGGCGGTAGGCAGTGAAACAAGCTGCAACGGTGCTAGTTCAAGATGGGCTGATGAACGGGGCTACACCACCGACAAATACCAGCTATCGCCAGATGGCACGCGCTTGAGCTTTATTTATTGGCGGACGCCGCCAGCCTTGCTGGATGGGTTCGACAGCGGGGTTTGCTTTGTACAGCTTAGTGACGATGCGGTTGTCTGCCCCACAGATGCCGTTGCCGACACCTTCCCCGAAGCGAATGGCCCCTACTTGCTTGAAGCCAACTGGTCTCCAAACGGGGAATTCTTGCAAATTTTGGTTGATCCTGGTGGACTAAGCAGCAGCGACAGAACGATGATGGCGATGGCTGTCATTGCGGCGGATGGCTCCAACTTTTTCTGGCTTGGCCCAGCCTATTGGGGGGATTCGGTAGCGAAGTGGCGACCATAAGCGTTCTAGCGGCGCGGAAAGAATCCACGGCTACAGCGTCATTTCAATGCCTGGGTCGGGTTTGGCCTGGGCGAGTTGGAGTTTGACAAACGCCCAGGGTGCATAATATGTGACCCACAGCGTTAGCAGGGCGTAGCGCAGCAGGCGCAGCGGCAACGCTAGCCAAAGCGGGTCATCGGGGAAGAGTTGGCCTAGCCCTGCCCAAATGGCGACGGCGACGACTATCCCCAGCAGGTAGCGCACGGCTCGCTGCCAAATAGCGCCTTCCACCAAAAAGCGAATGCGGCTGCGTTCTAGCACTAGCCCAATGCCTGCACCGAGCAAGCTGGATACGGCCGTTACAAATCCCTCCACGCTCTCCAACTCCACCTCTGGCAACCGGCTGGCCCAAGCAACGGTCGTGTCTGGTTCACCAATGATGAGCCGGATGATGAGGTAAACGGCCGTAAACGCCACTGGCACCAAAACCACTGTCAGCAGCCGCTGCCCCAAAATGCGCTTCTCAAATTTAGACTGGTAACGCCGCTGCCAGATTAAATAGCCAGCCAAAACGAGTAGACCCAGCACGAAGCCCGCCGCCACGTCATGCACAAAGTGGGAACCTAGGTAAATGCGGCTCACGCCCATCACAATGATCATGAGAATGGCAAGCAGCCACATCCAACGCCGCCGCAGCCAAACGGCCGCAAACAGATAAATAGTTGTAGTAAACTGCGTATGCCCGCTGGGGATGCCATACCCGCCGTCTGTGAACTTTTCAAGCGCGGGGTCTAGCCAAAACGGCCGTGGCTGCCGAAAAGCATGTTTCAACGTCGTGTTGAACACATTCCCCACCAAAAAAACGTAGGCCAATGCCCGCCCGGCTTCCTTGTGTACGCTCCAATAAATCAGCGGAAACAGTGCCAAATAAAACTCTTCAATGCCCAATGTGCTTATGAACTGAAAAAATGCTTCTAGCTGGGGCAGGGTTTCCTGAAACCAACGTGAGGCGTCTACGCCAAATTGCAAAAGGGGATCCATTTTTTAGCTCCTATGTAAAAGCCAACAAATACCTTGAATTAGATTGAGCGCACATTTGGCTTTTACTTGAGCAAACCACAGAGAAATCGCTCGTCGGTTTTCAAGATATTTTCTGTGGTTTGCATACTTACCAGGAACATAGATGAGAGATTAAGAAACACCTGCATTGGTAGACTGGTGAATCTTGCATTTGTTACTATTATTGTTTAGAGCAAAACTTACGCAATTTTCAAAAATCGGCCGTGAAAGACGCGAATCTCAACACGGCTTCACGTTAATTCGTGAAATTCGCGGCTAAAAAAGCTTTTTCTGCGGGGTAGCAGAATTTGATGTGCAATTGAACTTTTATTCCATCTTCCCACTTCCATTGTAACCCTGCCCCGCTGATTCAGACAAACTATTTTGGAGGCTAACATGACAGTTCGCATTCTCGTGATTGAAGACGAAGAACGAATTCGACAATTTTTACAAAGAGGGTTGAGCTTTGAAGGCTACCGGGTAGATACGGCCGCAGATGGCCAAACCGGGTTAGACCTCGCCCGCGAAAATCCGCCAGACCTAGTGCTGCTGGACCTCATGCTCCCCGGCATGGACGGCATAGAAGTGTGCCGCCGCCTGCGCGCCGTGAGCGATCTGCCCATTTTGATGCTCACCGCCAAAGAAACCATTGAAGACCGCGTGACCGGTCTGGATGCCGGGGCCGATGATTATTTAGTAAAACCTTTTGCTTTTGATGAGCTGATGGCTCGCGTCCGTGCCCTGCTGCGCCGCTCCCAACCGTCCCAGCCACAGGTGTACCGCTTTGCTGATTTGGAACTGGATACTGGAACAAGGCAAGGAAGGCGAGACGGCCGTATCTTCGACCTCACCGCCAAAGAGTACGAACTGCTAGAGCTGTTCATGCGCCACCCACGCCAGGTACTCACCCGCGACCTCATCTTTGACCGTGTTTGGAATTACGATTTTGGTGGTGAAAGCAACATTATTGAAGTGTACGTGCGCTACCTGCGCCAAAAAACTGAGGAAGGTGATTTTCCCCGCCTGATCCATACCGTGCGTGGCATTGGCTACGTCTTGCGTGAAGAGTCGTAAAAATTGTCTATTCAGAACCGCCTACTTTTTGTTTATACGTCTATCTTCATGGTGGCTTTTGTGCTGTTTGCCGCCATTGTGTATTTGCTGCCGCGTAGCCGCATTGACGAAGAGGTAGATGATGATTTGCGGACGCTCAACAGCGAGTTGCGCTCGGCAAACGTGTCTACCGGGCGTGATGGCACCGTTTTCTTTGAGCTGGGCCAGGATTTGGATGATTTGGAAACGGCCGCTTCCTTCTTCCAAGTTGTGAGTACAGATCGGGACATTTCCTTGCAGTCGCGCAACATGGCGGGGTTGCCCCCCGACTTTGGCTTGCTGGATGAAGATGGCCTAAACGAGGAAGAGACGCTCAACTACGTCACCCGTGGTGAAAGTACCATGCGCGTTCTCACCACGCCAATTTTTGATGATGACGAGCTTGTTGGTTACCTGCAGGTGGGGCGGCTAGTTGACAATATCGAAAGTTTTAACCGCTTCTTAGTCATTGCCCTGTTTGTTGGCTTTGCTGGCGCGTCTGCCTCCCTCTTTTTGGCAGTTTTACTCACGCCCAGTTCCTTTAAGCCGCTGGAAGATATGGCTGCTGTGGCGCGCCAAATTACCAACGCCGATGATCTGAGCCGCCGTGTGCCCAACACCGAACGCACCGATGAAATTGGCGTGCTGGCCCGGTCTTTCAACCAGCTTCTGGAGCGGCTAGAGCGACTGTTCCAAACTCAACAGCGACTGCTGGCAGACGTGTCGCATGAGCTACGCACGCCGCTCACCGCTATTCGGGGCAACGTAGACCTCATGCGCCGCATGGGGGATGCCGACCGGGAATCGTTGGAAATCATCCAGGAAGAGATTGAGCGGATGACGCGATTAGTTGGTGATTTGCTGCTGCTGGCCCGTGCCGATGCGGGAGGTCTGCCGCTGGAAAAGCAAAAAGTGGAGCTAGACAATTTGCTATTTGAAGTGTACCGACAGGTGCGGCTACTGGAAAAAGGGGTCGAGGTCAAGGTCACAGAGGTGGATCAGGCGTGCATTATGGGGGACGTGGATCGCTTGAAGCAGCTATTGCTAAATCTGGTAAGCAATGCCATCAAATACACGCCAGGTGGCGGCACGGTAGACATTAGCCTTTCCAAGAAAAATGGCTGGGCTTACCTAAGGATTGCCGATACGGGGATGGGTATTCCGGCTGAGGATTTGCCTTACATTTTTGATCGATTTTATCGTGTAGATAAAGCCCGTGCGCGTGGCCATTCTGGCCAGGGGCAGGGGGGAGCTGGCCTGGGTTTGGCCATCGCCAAATGGATTGCCCAGGCGCATGGCGGTAATATTGATGTGATGAGCAAGGTGGGTGAAGGCACAACGTTCACCATCATTTTGCCAATTCTGGTGGAACCAAAGCCAGCCACGGCCGAATCGAACGCTGATGAGTTAAGCAAAACACGGCCTAGTCTGCGAGCGTTGGGGGCAACCTTTCGGCGTTCTTCTCCATGAAAAAACGGCCGTCTCTCGCAGACGGCCGTTCCACAAAATACGCAGTTCAGAAATTAACTTACTCTTCTCGCCGCATCAACAGGTAAATACCGCCGCCAATCAGGGCAAGCGACCAGAAAACAATGCCATTCAGCCAGTCGAACCAGCCAAACTGTGACATTAAAAAGTAAATGCCAAACAAAATCAGGATGGTGCCTACCGTGCTAGGGCGGTTTAGCCGACCAACCTTACTAGAAACGGTTTGGCTCAGATCATCGAAGTTGTCTTGTAGCACGGTGCTGCCGGATTCACCGGCGACTGCTTCGCGGGGCATAATCACCCACAAAACCAGGTAAATCGGCCCGCCAATGCCACTGGCAAATAGTAACAATACAAAAAGAAGCCGCACCCAAACGGCGTCCAGGTTCAAATATTCTGCCAAACCGCCGCATACACCGGCGAGCATTTTGTCTGTTTCGCTGCGAGTTAATCTATTTTCAGACATGGTTGCCTCCATTTTTGCAACGTTCATTTGTTGAACTATGCGCCTATACGTCTGCCAGCAGTGAAAGTTTCGTATTTATGCAACCGATTTTGCACATGAGCGTGGGCTAAATTGCACCTGAACGGCAGAATAATGTTTTGTGCTTCTGGTTGCTAACAACTGACGGTATCGGCCGTTTTTGTTATACTGGCTCGTCAATAAATTGTAAACAAATTCCGTTGGCCACAATCTGTATATTTGCCAACTGTTTTGCGGAATAAAGTAAGCAACGGCCGTCTGGGTCAACGAGAACTTGCATGTGGAAACAAAGAGCGGCCAAAATTGCAAAATGGTCGCTAGCCCGATGGGGTATGCGCCTCATGATACAGCTAACAGTGCCGCGCACGCGTGTGGGGGTGGCTGTAGTAGCAGTGAATGATAACCTTGAGGTGTTCATGGTGCGCCACGTTTTCCATCCGCTGTATGAATGGGGGCTGCCGGGCGGCTGGCTAAATAAGAATGAAGCACCAAAAGATGGTGCCTTGCGCGAATTAAGGGAAGAGACTGGATTAACGGCCCAACTTGGCCCAGCTATCTCCGTACAACATGATCCAGAAACGGTGCATATTGGCATTGCCTACCCTGCCAAGCTGAACTCTGGCGACATCCGGTTAAGCCATGAGCTAATCGAGGCGCGCTGGTTTGCCTGCGAAGCGTTGCCGCAGCCAATTACGCATCATACCCAGTTGGCAATTGATGCGGCCGTTGCTTACTATAAAAATTTGGAGAATTAGGTAAAAGATGAATCGTCGCTCCTCCCCAGGTGCAGGACAGTGGCTAACTGTCACCATTCTGGTGGGCACATCCATATTTCTTTTGATTAAACTGTTTCAGTTTGCCAGCTTGCGTGGTAACTTCCCAACTGGGCTTACCGTAGCTGGTGTGCCCATCGGTGGGCTATCCCCAGCAGAAGCAACCAATGTGCTGACGAACCGATATATCGAGGCACCTGTGATCATTTATCATGGTCAGGATCGGTTTGAGATTAGCCCGGCTGACGCTGAATTTGAGCTGGATTTAGAAGCGATGCTGAGTCGTGCCGACATCGAGCGCACCCAGCAAGATTTCTGGGCTGGTTTTTGGGGATTTTTATGGGGAAGGCCCGTAGAAGTGAGTCCCGTTGAGCTGTCGGCGACGCACAACCGGGAAGCGTTGCGCCGTGTGCTGGCAGATATTTCTGCCCTGATGGATGAGCCAACCCAGCCTGCCCAGCCAGTCCCCGGCACGTTTAGCTTTCAGTATGGCGAGACGGGTACGGTTACCAACATCGAAGCCAGCTTTGCCGATGTGGAAGGGGCGCTTTACCGAGCCAGCAACCGTGAAGCGCGGCTGGTGGTAGAACCTAGCAACCCGGAACGGCCGCAAATCAATCTACTCACCCGCCTTTTGGTAAACAGCCTGCAAGATTATGAGCAAATTACGGGCGGTGCGGCCAGCATGTTTGTAATGGATCTCAACGCTGGCGTGGATGAAATTGCCATCAATGCAGATTTGCCGATGTCGGGTATGGATTTGCTGAAGCTGCCTATTGTGCTAGAGACGTATCGCTTGCTGGATCAAGAGCCAACGCTGACGCAGGCGGCGTGGATTTCCAGCACGTTGTCGGCAGATTTGAGCAACGAGGGGGCAAACCAACTGCTCCGCTTTGTAGCCGGGCAGGATGACCCGCGCCTGGGAGCAGAGCTGGTAACGCAAACGATGCAGCGTTTGGGCTTAGTAAACACGTTCATTGTGCTGCCTTACGACAGTGAACCACCAGCAGGGACGGTACGGCCGTCTACTCCTGCCAACTCTACCGAAGAAGTACGCACATTGCCCAACCCCTACCTGCAAACCACCGCCGAAGATATGGGGACGCTGCTCTCTATGCTCTACTACTGCGCCGAGGGCAAGGGTGGGGCGCTGATGGCCGTTTTTGAGGGAGATATTACCCAGACGGAGTGCCAAACAATTTTGGCATTTATGCTGCAAAACAAGATTGGTAGCTTAATTGAAGAGGGGGTACCGCAGGAAACGGCCGTTGCCCACCGCCACGGCTGGATTAGCGACACGCACGGAGATGCAGGCATCGTTTTTTCCTCTGGTGGCGATTACGTCATCGTACAATTTTTGTATAAACCAGATTGGCTAGAGTGGGAAATTAGCTCACCGTTGCTGGCAAATTTGTCCCGCGCTACCTACAACTACTTCAACTTTGATAATCCCTATCTAACAGATGCCCGGACAAACTAGACCATGTTAAAGGTAATTCAAAGATTCCTGACATTCATTTTGCTGGCTGTTGGCTTGCTGTTTTTAGGGTATCAGGCATTTTTATACAGTTTGGTGCGTGAAAAGCTGCCGACCGCTACCACAATTGCTGGCATAGACGTGGGCGGTATGTCACGCGAGGAGGCGGCTGAGGCGTTGCGGACACACTACTGGTCGCCCATTATGCTGCAACATTTGGAAGAGAAAGTTGACATAAATCCTCAAGATGTTGGCTTTAACCTGGATGTTGAGGCGATGCTGGATCAGGCAGAGACAGCGCGTGGCGAGGTGCCCTTTTTAGAAGGATTTATTGAGTTTTTGCTCAATCGTTCGTTCGAAGAATCCTCCGTTCCCATCATAGCTGGGTATGATCAGGCTGCCTTGCGAACACAGCTTGAAAATGTAGCCAGTTTCCTGGACAAGCCTGCTACCGCGCCACAGCTTTTGCTGGGGGCAGGCAGCAATTACCAACCGGGCGAGTCTGGTTATGTGACGGATGTGGATGCTAGCTTGCCTGCGGCAGAGATGGCTCTTTACCAGGCGAACGTCGAAGATCGTCAGGTTGATCTGGTGATTGAGATGCAGGAACCGGCCGATCTGAATATGGAGGTGCTGCAAACGCAAATTGAACAGGTGATGGCCAATGACGGCCAGGGGTTGTTGGCCAGCGTGTTCATCATTGATCTGCAAACAGGCGAGGAGTTGGCTATCAATGCAGACGCAGCCATTTCTGGGTTGAGCATTTTAAAGATTGCCATTTTTGTAGAGACATACCGGCGACTGAATGGCCCACCGAATGAGTATGTGCAGGGTTTGTTGTATGATACGGCCGTACAATCTAGCAACTTTGGCGCCAACCTGCTGCTGCATGAGATTGCGGGCGAGGCTAACACTTATGAGGGCGCGGAACAGCTTACTGAATCGCTGCATCGTTTGGGGTTGGTGAACACCTTTATGGCCATTCCGTATGATGCCATTGCGGTTTCAACCCGACCTAGTACCTACACGACCCCCGCTAACACCGGTGCCAACCTCACCTTTGAACCAGACCCCGCCCGGCAAACCACCGCCGAGGATATCGGAACCCTGCTGGCGATGATTTACCATTGTGCCAACGGCGGCGGCGCATTGCTGGCCGTCTACCCTGGCGAGTTAACCCCACAAGAGTGCCAGGCCATCATTGATTTGATGGTGCTTAATGAGGAAGGTAATTTAATTCGCTTTGGCGTGCCGGAGGAAACGGCCGTTTCCCACAAACATGGCTGGGATGAGGTAACGCACGGCGACGCAGGCATCGTCTTTTCACAAAATGGCGACTACGTATTGGTAGAATATTTACACTTTCCACAGGGCGACTTCTTGCTGCATGATTTTAGCTTCCCCATTTTGCGTCAGTTTGCCCAGCTTACCTACAACTACTTCAACTTCCAGGATCCGTACACCGAAAATGTGGTAGATCGGGCGCTACGCGAGGCCGCGGCACGCGAGGCAGCAGCAGCCGCTGCGGCAGAAGAGGCTGCTGAAGAAGGTACAGAGGTTGAGATAACCCCAACCCCCGCTCCTTAATTTCAATTAATTATCATCCCTACCAAAAGAGGTACTCATGCTTAGTTCAGATGGATTTTTAGCCCCAGCCAGCTACATGGGAGCCGATCTGGCTCTGGTAGGGGAGCTGCTGTTTTACATTCTCATTTGCGTGGCTGTGGTTGCCCAGCGGCGCGGCAACTATCACTTGCACGATTGGATTCAGACACCCGTGGTGGTGCTGAATTTCTTTTTTATCATCGTCATTATGGTGTTGTCTTTGCGGTATGAGAATGTGCCGAGTGAGTTTATGCAACGGCCGTTTGAGCCATTCTATCTTGTGGTGGTCATCCACGCGGTTTTGGGCATCATTGCCCAGGTTTTGGCTACGTACTGTTTGCTGGCTGGCCACAAAATCTTGCCGCGCAAAATCGGCCGTTTGCGCTACTGGATGTGGGCGACCTTTATTGTGTGGACGGCCGCTGTGGTGATGGGCGTGTACACGTACTACATTTGGTACATTGTTACTCCAGAACGGCCGCATCTTTTTTGAGATTGGAAGGATTTTATGCTTTCCGCGCCACAATCCAGTAGATTTTATCTGCCTCGTCCCAGAGTTTTGCTTCTAATAGCTCAAAGTTGCTGCTAGCAACGGCCGTCGTGCTTTTGAATAGCTTCGTCATATGCGTACGCTCTTTTGACCCAGAATACGGCCGTCATGTTGCACTTCTCCATTTGATTTTCCGGTACGTTCGCGCCACAAAATCCACTCGACGACGAGCAGATTGAGCGAAAAGCCAAGCCAAATGACAAAACCAATCATCAAATTACTGATGCTGCCAGTGATGAAAAAGATGGGCAGCACAAACAGCCGCTGCGTGGCCGGGCCAAGCCCAAAGGCTATGGCTCGCATCATCCAGACGCGGTGGTGAGGAATGTCACGAACCAGAATGGCCCGCACGGCAATGAGCAGCGAAACGGCCAGTCCCAAACTGTTAACCATAATGCCACTGTATTTCAAGACACCGCCATATGCTGGATAAAAATGATTCATCCACAGCCCGGAAAAGGCCACCATGAAGCCCGCCACAATCAGCAAACGCCCAGACCAGCGGTGCCACTGGGGCCAACGTTGCCAGATGGCGGGTGCAAATTGGAGCGGGCCCAGCAGGTTGAACAAGATGCCACCCACAATATGTAGCACAATGGGAATGGGCATAAGGAAATATTGCATGGCGGTAAATTCATCGGGAACGGGCGGCGGCCCTTGCTGAATATTGTTTAGCTGCATGGCACCAGACAAGACGTTCAATGAGCCAAGTGCCAGCAAGAGGGCAGGGGCCAGCCATCCTTTCTTTAAATTATTCTTTTGATTTGCAGGGTTTATTTGTGGAACGGCCGTGCCGCCCACCTTCTGTAAATTATTCATTTTTTCCTCCAGTTGGTTGGGTTTTTGTTATGCAGATGACCTTATCTTAGGCCAGCGCCAGGCAAGCCAGACGATGAGAGCCAGGGTTACGATTTCTACGGCCGCAAAAAAGCTATCATCAAGATCATTCGCGCCATTCCCAAGAACGTACCCAATGCCCAGCACGCCAACGATGATGTTTGCCCAGCGATTCGGGCGGTATGGCAATATTTTTGACAAGGGAACCATGATAATGAGAAGCTCTAGCATAATGCCTGCTTGTAGCAGCAAGCCTTCTGTCATGGCCACACCATTTACCGTTCCGGTCATAATCTCGGCTAGAAACCCCGGTCTGAATAACTCGTGGATGTCCCGAAAAATGACGTTGAGCAGGCCGAACAGCCACAAGGTTGAAAGCAGCGCCTTCACATCCAGCGTGGCTTTTTCTTGGATTAAATTCATTTTGTACTCCTTTTTTGCAGTCGGGCAGTGCGGCTTCGTGGGCAACGGCCGTACTTCAACAAATGCAAAGTAAGTTGTGAATCTGATGGTTAACTTGGACTGTTTAGCGTGTTGTTTCGGTTTTCACCGAATTGGTGAATTACTAAATTGTGGGTTGCCTAAATCGGATCATCCTTGGGGTCATAAGAAAACACTTCTTCTAATGGTGAATCAAAAACGTAGGCAATGCGAAAAGCCAGTTCGAGTGAGGGCGAATATCTTGCCTGTTCAATAGCAATGATGGTTTGCCGCGTGACATCCACCTTGCTAGCTAGCTCTTTTTGCGTCATTTCGTCGTGCAAAAAGCGCAGCTTCCGAATATTGTTGCGAATAGCACTCTTGCTCATCTTAAAACCCCCGCCGATACAGAACCAGTCTGGCGATATCGCCAATAATTTGTGCCAGTAGCCCAAAAAAGATTAGCAAAGTGAACATGGTCAATGGGGGCTGCCCCAAGACATAAGTGAGCATAGCCGCAAACACCCCCAACGAAGAGACGGAATAGGTTATCTTCGTGCCCCTCAAATCAATCAGTTGGTCACGCTCATCGGCCAAATCTTCAATATCAGGTTCTTTTTCGCCTGTTTGTATTGCCTGAATGATGGCTGAAACAATGTGGGTCAGGATGGTGGCAATAATTGTGAAGATTATTGCCAACACAATGGTGATGCCCCAAAGGCGAAACACGGCCGCTTCTTGTAGACTGCCATCTTGAGACATGCCAAGCAGCCGTAGCAGGTAAAATCCCAAAATCAATATAAAACTCGCCAATGACACAGCAACATTTTTTTCCTGAAAGGTCATTATTCCCTCGATTTGTCTAGAAATTTTTACTTTTAGTAAAGTTAAGCGAACATATAGTAATATATAATTTACCTTGTGTCAACTACTTTTTACATCAAAATCTGAAATCGAGCACTTTTGGGGATTTGCTTGGGTTAAGAGCGGTGTTTGGGGAACGGCCGTAGTCATTGTTGCGAAGAAAGATCGGCGGTTGGTACAATCTTTCTGCAAATCACTTAAACTAGAGGAGAAACCAGATGAGCGCAAAAATGAACAGAGAACGCAAAATGTGGCTGTGGACGTTACTTTTATCGTCGCTTATTGGCATTTCTATTTGGTACGGCCGTAGCTTACTCAATGCGCCCGTGGCAGAATGGGGACGTGAAACAGTCAGAACGTTCAGCTTTTTTACGAACCTCAGCAACCTGATCATTATTATTATGGCGGCGGCTTTACTGATTGGGCGTGGCAGACTGGATGGCTTTTTCAAATCGCCAGCGGTGCAAGCTGCCTGCTGTTTATACATCGCTTTTGTGGGGTTGGGCTTCTGGTTTATTTTGGGCGGGCCGCAAAATGTGCCCTCCTGGCTGTTTTGGATACCGGAAATGACGGCGCATACGCTATCGCCAATTCTGGGCGTGGTGTTCTTTTTACGTGGGGTACCGAAGGGGGAACTGACCTGGAAGCACCCCTTCGTCTGGCTCGCCTACCCCATTGCTTATCTGGTTTATTGGCTCTTTCGCGGGCCAATTGTGGGCTACTATCCTTATTTTTTCGTCAATGTGGATGCTATTGGCTACTCAGGAGTCGCGGCTTGGTCTGGTGCGCTCATCGTCATATTTCTCGTCCTAGGCCTCATCATGTGGCGCATAGACAGTTGGCAGGCCAACCGGCAGGTGCGTTTGTCGGCAACGGATTGAGGCAGGGGAGATACGGCCGTCGTCTTTGTAATTCCCCTAAATATTTCAAGCTTGTGAGGTGGAAACGGTCGTTCTTCTGTAAGATTGCTGCAAATAATAAATGTTCACCAGCACAATGAAACCATTCACCACGGCCACCGGGTAGGCAGCAATCATCAGGCCATACGCTGTAAACAGCAGAGCCCCAACCAAGTTGATCACCCGCAACTTGACCAACGAGCGCATCATTAGTGACACAGCCACAAAAACTGAAGCTAAATAACCCAACATTTCAAAACTCAACAGCGCTTCCATCATAAACTCCTTTCAAGCAATATTGATTCATCAAATAATTGAGCATCACTTTAAGTTGCTGTCGTGACACGAGCGTGACGAATAGCGGATGTCGCTCGTCTCTTTTTCTAAATTTTGGACAAAACGGTTTACAAACGGCCGTAATCACGCTATCTTTTCAACCATGGAAACAGAAACCATTGCCCTCATCTTGGCACCCCTCGCCTTTTTCATCATCTTCCCCCTGTTTTGGAGCGGCATCGTCTTTTTCATTTCCCGACTTGGGGGGTGGAACCGCATGGCAGAAGCGTACACTTACCATGAACCACTCTCGGCCGAATGTCTCTCGATGCAAAGTGCCACGTTGCGCTTCTCATCCAGCTACCGGAGTGCCCTCAAAATCTGCGCTGATGATGAAGGGCTTTACTTCTCGGTACTATTTTTCTTTCGGCCTGGGCACCCCCCATTTTTTGTGCCTTGGGGAGAAATTAGCGGTGCAAAAACTAGCTTTGGTCTTTTTAGCGTCGTTGATCTTCGCTTTCAGCGGACGCCCGACATGCCTTTCCGCATTTACCCGCGCGTGGCAGATAAATTAGTTGAGGTGGCAAACGGCCGTTGGCGTTACTCAGAATAGCCAGTTGACATTCGGGGAATGTGCTTTGCATTACACTTGATATTGTGAATAAAATTGAATACAATGGGCTGGAAAAATATTCAGAGGAGCGCAAATCATGTCTAAAACAATCACCCTTCGGGTCAATGACGACGTTTACCAGATGATAAAAACGGCCGCAGACGGGCAACGACGCAACCTTTCCAACTTTATTGAGTTTGCCACACTGCAATATTTAACCTCAGCAACCTATGTTGACGATGCTGAAATGGAACTAATTCTCAATGACGCAGAGTTGGTTGCTAACTTGAGGCAAGGACTCGAAGATATTAAAAAGAGCGACTATACCGTTGTTTGATTTTAAGATTGCTGAAACAAAAACGTTTGCCAAAGTTAAGAAGAAAATCAATCCGAAATTGTATCAAAAAATCAACGATGTTGTTTATCCTCAATTAAGAAGCAACCCTTATTTTGGCGCAAATATTAAAAAGTTGAAGGGTGAATTCGAGGGATTTTACCGGTACAGAATTGGCAATTACCGTCTGTTTTACCTGATTGATAACAAGAAGGTTTTTGTGTTTATCGTCGATCTGGTGCAAAGAAAGGATGCTTATAAGTAATGAGTTGGCTGTTTTTCATTGGTCAGTTGGTTGGGGTGATGAGCGAGATTTCGAATAAAATCGAGTATAATCTTGATGTGAAAGTTGATTAGATGTAAGTTGCTGCATCAAATTTGAGCGGGGAAACAGAGATGATTGTACAAACGCTAGACCATTACATCGAAAAGACAGAAGGTGTGGTAGGCGGCAAGCCCCGCATTGCTGGACGGCGCATTGCGGTGCAAAACATTGTCATTTGGCACGAATGGTTGGGGATGAGTGCCGATGAAATTGCCACTGAATACGATTTAACATTGGCCGAAATTTATGCGGCATTAGCTTACTACCACAACAATCCAGTCGAAATTGACGAGGCAATCAAAGCCAGCGAAGCCTTCGTCGCCGAAATGAAAAAGAAGATTCCTTCCAAGCTACCTATCCAGTTTGATGAGTGAGATTAGGTTCCAAACAGATGAACATATCCCGGCTGCTGTCATCGCCGGGCTAAAGCGTCGCCGTGTGGATGTCTTGAGTACGCCACTAGCGGGCTTGCTTGGTTCTGCTGATGAAGAGCAGTTGGCTTTTGCCGCACAGGAACAGCGTGTTTTGATAACTCAAGATGACGATTTCTTGACACTTCATGCTCAGGGTGTGCAACACGCCGGGATCGTTTTTGTGCAACCCAGACAATCCATTGGTTACATGGTGCGTGGGTTGCACTTCATTTTCCAGGTGCTTTCGGCTGAGGAAATGGAAAATCACGTGGAATTTTTGTAAAGTTCACGACCGTTTCCCATTTGTCAGTTGGTTGGGGTGAGGTGTGGGGGTGGATACGGCCGTACCGTTTTGTGATTAAGCAAAAATCTATCTTGTCACAAGAGCAACACTCTGCTAATGTATTTGGCGTATAAAGCAAATCGTGAAGTTACTTAAATATGGTAAACTCACGACATGGGAAAAAAAGAAAAAATCCTGTTAAAGGTGCTGCGAGGCACATCAGATAACAATATTTCCTTCAACGACCTATGCTTGGTTCTGAATCATCTAGGTTTTAACGAGAGAATTAAGGGGAGTCATCATATTTTTACGAGAAGGGATGTAGAGGAAATCTTAAACTTGCAGCCGAAGCGCGGCAAGGCAAAAGCATATCAGGTAAAACAAGTTCGCAACATTATTTTACGCTACAAACTGGCTGACGAGGGTGATGATGAGTAGATATAAATATGAAGTAATTATTTATTGGAGCGATGAAGACGAAGCGTTTATTGCCGAAGTTCCTGAGCTGCCAGGCTGTGCCGCTGATGGCGAAACACATGAGGAAGTTTTAAGCAACCTGGAAACCATCATTGATGAGTGGATAGAAACAGCCCAAGCATTGGGACGGCCGATTCCGATACCAAAGGGTCGCTTAATGTTTGCTTAAAAACGCTATTAGGCGGCGCGATAAACCGCTAATAATAGCCATGTGAATATTCCAAAGACGGCCGTTTCCAAGCTCAAAAGTGTGTCTGGAACGGCCGTTTCCCATTTGCCAGTTGGTTGGGGTGAGGTGTGGGGGTGAGAGATACGGCCGTATCTCACAAAAAACTAGCGCACGGCAGGACGCCGACCACAGCCGGATACATGTTTTTGCTAGCAGAATACCATACCAAAGCAAGGGCTAATGTTACCAGATAGCGATCTATTACGCGGAAACAGGGAGTGACTAAACACAAAGGCATGGTATAAAAGGCACATGAACCAATGTCCGCACTGTCACCGAACAGATTCTCAAGTTAGAAATGGCAAAACTGTGGCTGGTAGCCAAGTATTCAAATGCAAAGCCTGCAATCGTAAATATGTACCCCAGCCTCAGCCAAATGGCCATCCAATTGCCATCCGCCAACAAGCCATTCGCTTGGTCTTGGATGGCAATAGCCAACGTCAGGCAGCACGACATCTAGGTGTTGCGCCACAGTCGGTCGCTAATTGGCTTAAAGCATACGCTGATAAGTTGCCATCAACCTTGCCCGGCCCTAATGAACCAGTGGAAGTAGCTGAACAGGATGAGCTCTTCACCTTTATCGGTGAGAAAAAAACGAAATCTACATCATGACCGTTGTAGACCGGCAAACCCGCTGTTTTCTAGGGATTGAGCCCGTTTTGCAACGCACGCAGGCAGTGGCACAAAAAATGATTGATGAGGCGCCTGCCGAGCAGTATTACAGTGACAAGTTCCCTCTGTACGACAGTTTGATTTATCGTCGCGGCTACCATTTATCGCTAAGAGATAAGAGCGAAACGTACTCAGTTGAAGGAGGCAATGCGGAACTGCGACACTATCTCACTCGACTAGTCAGAAAGAGCCGTTGCTTCTCACGCAGCTTGGTTTGGTTAAATCGTCATGTGAAAGCGTTTGCTCATGCCTGGAACCGACGTCAGTTGCACAATCGGATGCGGCCGTTTGACAAGAAACATGTGATTGAGTTCGTATGCCTACAGAATTAGCCACTCCCCGGAAACAAACTGTGGGTTGCGGTTGATACAATATGTTTCAGCGATTTATTGGAAGATGAATTGGCTAAGGGACATTTCAGAAAAACCAAAACGTTTTTGGATTTTTCTAAGCACGAAAAATTTCAATTCATTCGCACTCCAGATAATACCCCTTATGATGAAATACTAGAGATCCCTTCATTTTCTCCATTAAATATTGGAGATGATTACTCTTATGCAACCACTATGATTGAGTTTGACAAAGATCACGGTATGCAAACAGGGTTTCATTACGTTGAAGAATACATCATCAATGAGACCAAAAAAATGTACAATAAGGAAAATATTAGTCAATACGAGATCAACGAAATTCTTCTTGCTAATACAGTAGCATCATTTATTCCCTCAGACGATAGGGGATTATTTGACAAATTTCATGATAAACCATTGGATAAGCTAACATTCGTTACCAATCGGCAAAAACTTTTAAAAAACAGATTGTCTTTCTCCCCTCAAGCTTATACAGAAGAAATTTTTAATATTGTTAGCTTTGATGAAGCATGTGAAATTGTTGATCTTTTTTTGAAATTTAATAATGAATATCGATATACTTATAATGCCAGCCTCAGTAAGTTCCTGTTCTACTTGTATTCATTAAGAACAAAAGTCAGGAACTTTGATTTCAGTGACGGAGAACTGCAATCTCTTACGGATAGATTGATTTATTTATTAATGGCTATTGACAATTTGGGCTTTCAGTATTTCTTAAAAGTACATAACGACACATCAATCAATACAGCTTACCATTTCAACTACTTAATAACTCTGATGACAGGCATTTTTGATTACTTAGCCTTGTACACTAATAGCAAACTAGGAATTAATTTTAATTCAAATGAAGTTTCTTTAAATCCTAATGACAAAAATTTTCTTAAAGCAATCAGAGGCAAACAACCTGATTTACGTAAACATATACAAAATTATATTCAATTAATAAAGTTGATTCACGAAATTCGGAATCCAATTATTCACGGGGAGTTATTACCACAAACAGTACTGTCTAAGTGTGATTCTTTATCTTCTCAATGGAAGTTTAACACCTTACGGATCGATAAAAATATTAAGTCTCTGATTAGGCAGAATCATGATAATCCCCAAAAGATTAGCATGTTCAGCGAATGGGGTTGCTATGATCTTAACGAACATCACTTCGTTGAGCCTTACACATTCTCAAAAACCGCAGCTAAAAAGCTTTTATTATTCGTCAACAATTATCTAAAAATTCTGGGTCACAGCGATATTTTTCACAAACAAATTACAACAGATAGCGACAAAAAATTTCTTGATAGTTTAAAGTGGTTTGAAGTAACAAATCTTGGCTTTTGAAAAAACGATTTGCTGGCTAGGGATGCTCAATATCTGATACTTATACACACGATTTTCTCTACATTATTCTTCGTCACTACAGTCGCCATATTAACATAAAGCCATTGTAGCTGATACGATTGATGATGTTGAGTTGCGAGAGGTTTTAACGACCATTCCCGTTCAATCAATTTTAAAAATGCGAATAGGGATTTACTCACGGTTGATGAGGCAGACGGATACGGCCGTATTTCCTCCCTCCTCACTCTCATTCCCCGCCGCATCAACAGCAACCACGCGGAAGCTGTGACAACCCGGCCCCGGGATGTCCCACTTTTCCGTAAACGGCGGCACCGTGCTGATGGCAAACGGCACCTCCGCCCCGTCCACATAAAACTCCACCCGGTCTAGCGACACATCATCCGCCACCTGCGCCTGCACAATCACCCACTCCTCGTCGGTGAAGATTTGCTGGTCAGGCAGCGGGAACAGGATTTCGGCCGTGGGCGGCGTGTTGTCCACCGTCACCTGCACGCTGTACTCCTCGAAGCCGCCATCCTGGCGCACCACCGTCAGCAGCAGCGTGTACAGTCCTTCCAGTTCCGACACATCCCAGACGGCCAGCTCCGCGTTTTCGCGCGGCTCCGTTACGTTATCCGCCAGCGTTTGCAGGTTGTCGGGCGTGAGACCTTCAAAGTAAGCCAGGCGGTAAAAGGCAAAATTATCGCTGCGGGCGGTGCCGGTGATGACCACCTGCCCCCGTACAAAGGCAAACGGCGCGGGCGAGCTAATGCGGATGTTCTCCGTGGGGCTGTCCGGCGCGGTGATCGTGTCGTACTCGTCTGGCGGCTGCGGGATGTCGTTTTCGCGCACCCAGTCAGCGGCGGCGTCCGGGTAGACCACAAATAGCTCCCGGTCAATCAGCTCCGGCGGGGTGTAAATCGTCGCCAGCCGCCCCGTCTCCCGGTTGATGGCAAACTCCTGGTACATATTGTCAAAAATGGTTGGCTGCGTGCCGTCAATGAAAATCTCGGAGACGGTGGGGCAGAACGAGGTGGGCAGCAGGCCAGACAGATTGCACACTGGTTGCTCTACGATGCCCGTGGGGCGCGGCCAATTTTCCAGCGGTTCGTCTTGCAGCGCCCAGCTCATCAGCGCATGCCAGATAGGAGCCGCCCCCTTGGAACCGGGCACGTCTTGCATCGGGCTGTTGTCGCTGTTACCAATCCACACGCCCGTAACCAACTGCGGCGTGTAGCCGATGGTCCAGCCGTCGCGGAAATCGTTGGTGGTGCCGGTTTTGGCGGCGGCAGGGCGGTTATTGGGCAGTTCCAGCACGTTGGGACAGCCAAAGGCAGCACAGCGGGCGCTGCGGTCAGAGAGCATGTCGTTCATCACATACGCGAGTTGGGCGGTAAGAATTTCGCGGCGCTGGGGCTGGTTGTACTCGTACAGGACGTTGCCATTTTGGTCTTCCACGCGCAGGATGGCGACGGGGTCAAGCGTACGGTAACCGGGACGGATTTGCTCAGTCGGGCGGGGTTGGCCGACCATCACGCCCATGTTGTCCATGACGGAAAAGGCGTACGCCATGTCCAGCAAGGAGACTTCGCCGCCGCCGAGGGTGAGAGCAAGGCCGTAGCTGCCGCTGCCCTGGTCCAGGCTGTTGATGCCCAGGCTGTGGGCGGTGCGGAGGACTTTGTTGACGCCCACCCAGCTCATCACCTGTACGGCGGGGACGTTGTAGCTGTTGGCCAACGCCTGCCGCAGCCGCATCGGGCCATTAAATTGACGGCCGTAATTTTGTGGCACGTAGGGGATGCCGTTGTTGGCTTCGCTGAAATCGGTTTCCACGTCCAGCACCATGCTGGCGGCGGAGTAGCCTTGACTGAGTGCAGTGAGGTAGGTGAAGGGCTTGAAGGCAGAGCCGGGCTGGCGCAGGCCATCCACGGCGACGTTAAAAGAGCCATCAATGCTCTCATCCCAATAGTTTAGGCTGCCGACCATTGCTTTGATTTCGGCGGTGCGGGGGTCTAGCATGAGAACGGCCGCATTCCGCACCGCATGATCTACACCTTCGTCACCGGGTCGCAGCGGCGGCAAAAAGTCGAGCGCGGCACAGCTACTTTGTTCGTCGGCGGGCAGGCCGGGGCCAATTGCGCCAGAGAGTCGGTTAACGTGCGCCCGCGCCACACATTCGGCCTGCTGCTGGTAGGTGAGGTCGAGCGTGGTGTAGACGCGCAAGCCACCGCCCAGGACTAAATCGGGGCCAAACATTTGCTCTAACTGCTGCTGCACGTACAGGGCAAAGTGGGGGGCAATAATGTCGAAGCGGTCGGTGATGGCGTTGACGACGGGGACGGGGAGCAGCTTGGTGGCTGCGGCCGTTTCCGTACTAATCATCCCCTCCCGCACCATGGCATCCAGCACCAACTCTTGCCGCGCTTTGGCTGCTTCCGGGTTGTTGATCGGGTTCAGAGCAGGAGATTGGGGGATTGCGGCCAGCATCGTGGCTTCGGCCAGGCTGAGGTCGGCGGCGGGTTTATCGTAGTAAATGCGGGCGGCGGCTTCGATGCCGTAAGCCAGATTGCCGTAGAAGTTGGTGTTGAGATACCACTCTAAAACTTGCTCTTTACTGTAGGTTTGCGATACCTGCCGCGCCAACAGCAGCTCTTCCAGCTTGCGTTGGTAATCGTCCAGCCCCACCTCGCCCACAATGCGCCGCTCCGGTTCGATGAGGTTGTTTTTAACGACCTGCTGGGTAATCGAGGAACCGCCCTGGATGTCGCCGCCTTGCAGGATGTATTCGTTGAAGGCGCGGCCAATGCCGATCATGTCGAAGCCCTGGTTGGTGTAGAAGGTGCGGTCTTCGATGGCGATGGTGGCATCAATGAGCTGCTGGGGAATCTGGTCGAGGGGAATCCATTGGCGGTCGCCGCCGAGGGGGTCTATGATTTCGTAGATGAGGGTGAGGTCGCGCTGGCCGTCGGCGGTGGGATTGCCCCAGGCGTAGATTTTGCTGGTCTCGAAGGTGGTGCTGCTGTCTTGGCCCAGCCGCTCCAGCTCTGTGAAGTCAGGCAAATCGCGGGTGAAGCTGGCGAGTACAGCCGTTACCCCCACAGCTCCCAAAATGACGAATGTGAATACGGCCGTTGCCAAGCCTAACACAATCACACTCAGCCAACGAAAAACGTTGAGGCCGCTGCGCTGCCTGCGCTGCTGACGCCGAACGCGCCATTTGATGATGCGGGTTGGTTTTGGCATCTTTCCCTAATCCGTAATCGGTTATCCGTAATCAGTCACCGTACGCGAAGCGGTCGCACAGCGACATTACCGATTACTGTTTACCGTTTACCAAAAGCCAAATTGTCGCAGGATTGCAGGCAAGGGGCAAGCGGCGACGAGCCATTCTGAGCAACGATTTAGCCAGGAATGCGTAACTTGTTTGAGAAATGATGCGGCAAAGGATAAAATCAGGCTGCTGTTCAGGCAATTTGGCGACAGCCTGAACCACTATCTATTTGAGGAGAAATCAATGATCGGGGAAACCACGTTAAAAAAACCGGGTCTTGTGCCGGAAACTTTGTGGGATATTGAGCATTACAAAGAGGTGGGGCTCTATTTTTACCTGGAGGCGACAAAGGATATTTTGCCAAACGGCCGTGTCAATGTAGAAAATCACGGCGAGATGATTATGCTGGGGAGCTACTCCTACCTGGGACTGATTGGACATCCAGAGATTAACGCGGCGGCGAAAGCGGCCGTAGACCATTACGGCACCGGCACGCACGGGGTGCGCCTGCTGGCAGGCTCTCTCAAGCTGCATAATGAGCTTGAAGACCGCATCGCACAGTTTAAGCAAACGGAAGCAGCCATCACCTTCTCTAGCGGTTACGTTACCAACTTGGCAACCATATCTAGCCTGCTCCGCAAGGGAGATACGGTGATTTGTGACAAGCTGAACCACGCCAGCATTGTGGATGGCTGCCTATTGGCGATGGCTAAATTTGTGCGCTTTCGCCACAACGACATGGATCACCTGGAAAGACGGTTGCAAGAAGCTGGGGGGAACGGCCGTAAGCTGGTCATCGCCGATTCAGTATTCAGCATGGATGGCGACATCATCAACCTGCCAGAAATGGTGCGCCTCTGCCGCAAATATGGAGCCTATTTAATGATTGACGAAGCCCATTCCATCGGCGTTTTGGGCGAGACGGGACATGGTATTGAAGAGCATTTCGACCTGCCGCCAGACAGCATCGACATCAAAATGGGCACGCTGAGCAAGGCAATTCCTAGTGCGGGTGGCTATGTGGCGGGCAAGAAAGAGCTGGTTCAATTTTTGAAGCATGAAGCCCGCGCCTTTATTTTTTCAGCGGCGATTCCCCCAGGTTCAGCCGGGGCGGCCAAAGCTGCCTTCGACGTGATTGAAGCCGAACCGTGGCGCGTGAAGAAGCTGCAAGATAATTATGATCATTTTGCCGGACGGCTGCGCCAGGCAGGGTTTGATCTGCTGTACACGGAGACGGCCATCGTGCCGGTGGTGTGTGGCAGCACAGACCGGGCGGCGCTGCTGGCGAAGCATTGCCAGGATCGAGGCATTTTTGTGCAGGCAGTGGTGGCGCCCGTGGTGCCAGAAGGCCAGGCACGGCTGCGTGCTTGCGTCTCCGCGGCACACTGCATTGAAGATATTAACTATTGTGCCGACACGATTATTGAAGGCGGGCGGCAGCTTGGGATTATCCGGTAGGTCGGTAATCGGTGAACGGTAATCCGTGAAACCGATCACCGATTACTGTTTACCGATTACCGAAAGATGCGACTGAACGGCCGTCTCACCATCGCCGCCGTCGGCAAAATCAAAAGCAGGGCGTGGCTGGCGGCTCAAGATGATTATGTCAAGCGATTGAGGCGATACACGACGCTTGATCTGATTGAAGTGAAAGATGTGGTTGGTCGCCGCATCCCCGATGACGTGGCGATGGCCAAAGAGGGGGAGCAGCTTCTGCGGGCGACCAGCGACAGCCACCGCCTCATTGCCCTCACGCCAACGGGCAAAATGCAAACCAGCCCCAACCTGGCAAAATGGCTGCAAAAACGGGTGGAGGGGTACGGCCGTATCGCTTTCCTCATTGGTGGCCCTTTGGGTTTCTCAGACGACGTGCTGGCCGCTTGCCACGAACAAATCTCCCTCTCCCCGCTCACCTTTACCCACGAAATGGCGCGCATTTTGCTGCTGGAGCAGCTTTACCGCGCCTGCACCATTTTGGCGGGCGAACAGTATCACAAGTAGGTGGGAAGAGTTGGAAGTAAACGTGGAAATCAAGCAGATCCTGCACCTGTATTAGGTTCATCATGTCTGATGTTGATGATTTTCTTTTAGATGAATTTAAAGACCGTGAGCTAGAGATTTTGAGCTTGATGGCTGATGGGCTAACCAATGCCGCCATTGGTGAAAAGCTGTTTATCACCAAAGAGACGGTTCGTTGGTATAACAAGCAAATCTATAGCAAGCTGGGTACCAGTCGGCGCACAGAGGCAATTGCCAAAGCGCAGCGATTAGGCTTGATTAGGAGTGGAGAAACGGCCGTTTCCACTCCAACCGCCCAACCCCACAACCTCCCCACAATCGCCACCCCCTTCATGGGGCGCGACAAAGAAATCAAACGAATCACCACAATTTTAGGACAGCCAAACACCCCCCTGCTCACCGTCTTAGGCCCCGGCGGCATGGGCAAGACCCGCCTCGCCATCGAAACAGGCCATCAATTGTTAGAAACATACCCTGATGGGGTTTACCTGTTCGAGTTGGCCCCCTTGAACCATGCCAACAACATCATCACGGTGGCATTGCAGGCACTGGGCATCAATGCCAAAGGGACAGATGACCAAAAACAGCAGCTTTTCGACGCTTGCCGCGACAAGAAAATGGTTCTTATCTTCGATAACTTTGAGCATATCCTGGATGGGGCTGACCTCGTAGATGGACTGATGAAAGCGGCACCCACCTGCCGCATCCTTGTTACCTCCAGAGAGCGGCTCAACCTCTACGGCGAAACCGTTTTAGAGCTGAAAGGGCTAAAAGAAAATGGATCCCAGCTTTTTGAGGCGGTTGCCAGAACATTGAAAGCGACCTTTGTATTAAACGCTCCAGACATTGCTCATGTGCAGCAAATCGTCAATCTGGTTGGTGGGTTACCCTTGGGCATTATTTTAGCCGCCTCCTGGGTTGATTCGCTCGATGTAGACGAAATTGCGGAAGAGATACGCCAAGACTTAGACATACTCTCCACCGAAATGCGTAACATCCCTGAGCGGCAGCAAAGCATACGCACGGTGCTTTCCGCCAGTTGGGAAAAGCTATCTCGCCAAGAACAAAGAGCGTGTATGAAGCTGGCTATTTTTCGTGGGGGTTTTCGTCGCAAAGCGGCCAAAGCTGTGGCGGGTGCTTCCATTAGGCTGTTGCAATCGCTCCAGCACAAATCCTTTGTGCAGCAGGTGGCGGAACGACGGTACGATTTGCATCCGCTGGTGCAGCAGTTTGCGTTTGAGAAGCTGAAAGATAGCGGCCATCTCCAAGAAGCAAAAGCTGACCATCTTGCCTATTTTGCAGCGTATGTCACCGACACCCTTGTTGCGCTTGAGCATGGCGATTATTTGTACCCTTTACGGGAGGTAGAGTTAGAAAAGGAAAATGTAGCTGTGGCCTTGGATTGGGGATTGGGGCAACAGGATGAAATATGGGAAACGGCCGTTACCCTCACCGCCGCCATGTCTGATTATTGGTATAGTAAATCCTACTTCAATGAAGGTATTCTGTACTGCTCGCGTGCCCTTGCCCATTTACCGCTAAGTCCAGTTTGGGCAAAGCTTATCAGACGCAAGAACTATTTTCTACTGCAGCTTGGGGAAATTGAACAGGCGGCTGAGCTTGCGGAACAGTTGTTTGATTTTGCTGAGACGCAAGAAGATGTCCAGCTTAAATTATCGGCCTATGGCACCGTAACAACATCGCTTCTTGATATCAATGATTATGAAAAAACCGTTGAACTCGCCGACCAATATTGGGCGTTAAGTCAAAGCGTAGCTCACCCTGGACATATGTTTCTCGCCTTAAATCGCTTAGGTGATGCCCACAGATTGTTAGGGAACAACGAAAAGGCAATTGAAATCGCCAGGAAGGCAGTCAACATGACAAGGCAACAGGAAAATGATGCCCTGCTGGCAAGTGCCACCTATAATCTTGGGCTAATGCTGATGGAACTCGGTCATCTTGAGGAACCGCGCGCCCTTTTTGAAGAAAGCCTCGCTTTGAAAAGATTGATTGGTGAGCGAGCCGGCATCGCAAGGCGATTATACGTGTTAAGCCAATTGTCATGCTCGGCGCAGATGTTTGCGGAAGCAGAAATCTATCTCACTGAGGCGGATCAAATTATAGGGGATTTAAATGCCCCCAAGCGCACAATGGAGCATTATTTCTATGGCTGGGCTTTTTACTATGAAATGCAGTCCGATTGGGCGCAAGCCATTCGGTACACAAAGGAGGCCCTGCAAATAGCAACTCAATTCAACTATACAGGTCATAGAGCGGCACAAAATTTAATGCTTGCGCGGGTTTACGCCAAAGCAGGGTTGCCCCAGCAAGCAAAAATATATTTAGAGCGCGGTGCTGACCATTCTCTTCAACCAGATACGCCTAGCCGCTTCAATACGGACTGCTTGCTTGCTTTTAGCCGATATTGGTTAACCGTAATTGATCTAACCAAATGTGCGACCGCCTTCATCTATTTTGGGGATAGTTATAAGGGTGATCCCTATATCAAGCACGAAGTTGAACAGATACAAACTGCGCTTGACGCTCATTTTTCTACCGCTGAATTTGAGGCTTTGAAGGCTTCATTGCCCGAAAGTGACCCAAAACAGGTGATTGCACAACAACTCGCCGAACTTCAAGGCCACAAGTAACTAAATCCTAAACAGCTAGCAAAACAGAGTATGCGACTTTTATTCCAAACCCAATCAAAACTAAACCACAGCCTGAAATAATCAGTTTAGACCATTTCATGTCGATTCGTTTCATCAAATGACAGGCCAAGATAACGAGGATGCCGGCAACGGCCGTTAAGCTAATAAAAAACCCAGCCAAAAAAATCTCTGAATCAACCGGAATATTTTTTGCTTGACTACTTAGCGAAAGCCAAAACGCAATGGCAAATGGATTGGTAATGGAAATCAGGCCACCTGCAAAAAATGTGTGAATGATTGAGCATCCCGGTTTACTTCCTTCATCAACCTCTTGGAGAAACAGATTGCGATCTTTGATGCTTGAAATTCCCAAATAAAGGAGTAAACAAGCACTGAAAACCCCAAGAACCAACTGCAACTGACCCATTTTCAACAAAACCTGAACACCGGAATAGGCCAAGAGCGCATAAAACAGATGCCCAATCATGCCGCCTAATTGGAAGGAGATAGCGGCTGGAAAACCAAAAATCGTTCCTCGACGTAACGTTTCACTTGTAATTGGCCCCGGTGAAGCCATATAGGCAAATCCCATAAGTAACCCCATTGTCAGTTCCATGATGTTCTCCTTTGCAAATTCAGCGCGTGTCGTTATCTGCAAAAGAGTGTAAATTTTTGGCAGGGGGAGTTCACCCCCCCTAGGGGTAGTCTTGTGAGATTAAGGGGGAGGATTTGATGGTTTATGTAGAATTGGTCAATCTAATTCAAGATATTTGTTGGCTTTGACAAAAAAAGCCCGTGCAACCCTCGAAGCAATCATTGAGAACATTCCTGAAAGGGAGCTACGGGCTTCGTTTTTGGCGTTGCCATCTGTAAAATCAATCTTGGCTTGAGTCTGGCAATTACCGCTCGGGATAATAATCCATTGCGCCTTCATCTGCCATCACCTCAGGGAAGCCTGTGTGGTCTAATAGCTGGCGCACGGCGAACGCTTCACCCATGTGGAAAAAGTAATGATTATTGGTGCGCTGCAATACGGACCCTAGATTTTCTGGGTAAACCCAGCCAAAGTAGTTGACTTCACCCAAGAGGTCGTCCACTGTCAGTGTGACAAGATATTCGTCCACGGCTTCGGTGATTTGTTCCCAAAGGGCGCGCACTTCGCTCAATTTGGGCGTGGTTGCTGGATTGCCTTTTCCTGCCAGTTCATGCAACTGTGGGAACATCATTTCCCCAGTGAATGCGCCGAGGTTCATCATCTCATGCCAGGCCAGGTGAGCCATAAACCAGCCCAGGCTGTTGATGCGGCCAAAGCGTTTTTCGCCGTCTTCATCTGAAACCCCATCAAAAATGATGGCCCACTCTTTACGGGCGTTGCGTATTTGCCACACAAGGTGATGGATTGTGTTGTCTGCACCATTTAAATTTGCTTGTCCATTTTTAATTGCTGTTGCTGTACTCATTATGAATCTCCTTATAAAGTATTGAGTTTTAATTTTTGGGGCTATCAGTTATATTTGTGTGCCGCCAAACTTATGAAATGAACTTTATTGGCTGACCAATACCAAACCAATACCAACTTAATGGAAGCCATTACCAAACCTCTTTCAATTCACCTGCTGGGTACGCCTGAAATACGCTTTCAAGGAGACTCTTTGCGCTTTCGCAGCCGCAAAATTTTGGCTCTTCTTATTTATTTGGTGGTTACAAAACAACGCCACTCGCGGGACAGCCTGATTGCCCTATTTTGGCCGGACAGTGACCCAACGCGCGGGCGCAATTCGCTGAGAACGGCCGTTTCCCGCCTGCGCCAGACATTAGTACCCACAGAAATCACAATTATCACAGAGGGGAACTTGATCAGCTTTGATTTTGAAGCCGCTTATGTGGTTGATTTGGATGCGGTGGCGATGGGGTATGGCAATAATGCGACTGTTGCTGAGTGGCAAACGGCCGTTTCTGCCTATCGCGGTGACTTCCTTACAGGTTTTAGCCTAAAAGATGCGGTTGGCTTTGATGAATGGGCCGCCATCGAGCGTGAAGCGTGTCAGCAGCGTATTGAAGCGATCTTTGCGCGCCTCACACGACATCATTTAGATCAGTTAGCTTCAGCCCAAGCGGTGCAAACGGCAACCGAATGGTTAGCAATTGCCCCCCTAAGTGAGCCAGCCTATCAACATCTGATCGAAGCCCATCTATTGGCTAGTAATCGCTCGGCTGCGTCGCAAACTTTTGCAGCCTGTGCCAAGATGTTAGATGAGGAGTTTGGTTTAGAACCGTCGCCAGAAACGGCCGCTTTATTGAATACCTCACCGGAAAAGATGGCAGGTAACGGCCGTTCACCAACATCTCCCGCAAAAGAAACGGCCGTATTCACCCCCCCTTTTGTTGGACGGGGTGAATCACATCAAAAAATAGTCGATCGATTTCGTTATGCCACAGCAGGACAAACACAAGTTGTCCTCATTAGTGGCAGTGCGGGCATTGGTAAAACAAGATTGGTCGAGACCTTTTTTAACTGGGTCTCTGTGCAAGCGATAGAAACAGACCAGCTAAACGGCCGTGCCTTTGAGATGGGTGGTCGTCTATCCTACCAGCCCCTCATCCATGCCCTGCGGCAGCGATTAGACGCCGAAAATGCCCCCGATGATCTATTGCCAGATGTGTGGCTTGTTGAACTAAGCCGCTTACTGCCCGAACTGCGCGAGCGGTATCCAGATTTACCAAAACCGACAGAAAGCAATGATGACATCGCCAAATCGCGCTTGTTTGAATCGGTGGCACTGCTGGGCATGGCGTTAGCCAAACGCCAAACCGTCATCTTTTCCCTCGATGATATTCAATGGGCAGATGAGGGGTCGCTGGATATGTTGCAATATGTGGTGCATCGCTGGCAAGAGAGCCATACGCCAATCATGCTCTTGCTCACCGCCCGTAGCGAAGCCTTGCTGGCTGGCTCTCACTTAAATGAATGGCTCCATCTAGTGGAGCGCAACAAAGCATTAACACGGATGGCATTAGCTCCCCTAGAGCAAACTCATATTGAGCAGATGGTTTCCCAATTTGCCTCACAATCAACTCCTGTGCAGGTGACAAAACAGTTTAGCCAATGGCTGTTTAACGAATCGAATGGGTCTCCCTTTTTTATTGAAGCGATTGTTTGGATGCTGATCGAAGAGAATATTTTGTCGCCAATCGGAGAGAGCGGCAATCAACTTGATGTGGAAAAGGGATGGCAGCAGATTCAAACGGCCGTTCGTCTCCCCTTGCCCCCCACCATCCGCGAAATCATTCTAGCTCGCTTACGCCGCCTCAGTGACGAAGATAATACGCTGCTTCTAAGTGCGGCCATAATCGGCCGTCACTGCCAATTTGAGCATCTGTGCCAAATTGCGGGTATCGAGGAGTTAAGCGGACTCAACTCATTAGATAATTTGCTCAATCACTCTCTAATTTCCGAACGAGCAGGGAACAATCCCTACAATATTTCTCACGACAATATTCGCCAGGTCGTTTATGACCAAGCAGGGGAAGCACGACGGCGCATCTATCATCGTCGCGCGCTGAATGTGCTGGAAACGGCCGCCTCATCCGCCGCCGAACTCGCTTTCCACGCCCTTCAGGCCAGATTATACGAACCCGCCTTCCGCTACCTGATCCAAGCTGGCGACAAAGCCAATGCCACCTTTGGCTATGCAGATGCTATCGAGCATTACCGCAGTGCGTATGATTTGCTCATGGAAAACAGGCTCGCCAACCAACCTCCCCAACATTTCCATGATTTGTGTAGTCGTTTAGGCCGCGCTTATCAAATGAACCATCAATATGCTGAGGCGGTGCAATTTTTCCAAGAGATGCAACGGCTAGGGGTGCAAATAGGAGAGCAGGCGTTGCAGCTCGCTTCCCTCATAGGAGAAGCCACACTCTATGCCACCTCTACCCCAGTACAAGATTTGACCATCTCTGAAGCTTATGCCACACGAGCCCTCCGTTTAGCCCAACAGCTAGGGGACAAAGCAGCGGAAGCGAAAGCCCATTGGTTGCTTCTGCTCCATCACAGGTTTGCCCATCTCTATCCCGAAAAGGCACTTGCCCACGGGGAAGCCTCTATCGCCATCTCCAGAGAACATAGTTTGCGCTCGCAATTGGCCTTTTCGCTCAACGATATTGTGCAGGTATACCGAGAACTTAGGCAGTGGGACAGCGCACATAAAACCGAAAATGAGGCACGTCAACTGTGGCTTGAACTGAACAATCTGCCAATGTTGGCTGACTCATACACCTCTTTTGCTTATTGGCGCTATTGGTACGAAGGTAAATTACACAGCGCCATGGCCATGGCTCAAAAGGGACGGCAGCTTAGCCAAGAAATCAATAATCTTTACAACAACATGGCTGCATCATCCTTAATGGGATGGATATATTGGGATTTTGGGGAGTATAGGCAAGCCATAAAATATATTGAAGAAACGATAGCGATCGATAAGGAGATTGGCTTTTTTACAAACTTGCATAGCAGCCTGCTTGCGCTCATATTGGCAGATTTGGGGAAAAGTTCGCTTGCGATAGAAATGTACAAAAGCTTTATGAACGGTGACGTAGCGGTGCCAAAATGGACGCATCCTGTTGCTTGTGCTTGTGTAACGTATGCGTTGATTATTAATGGCAAGCATGAGGAAGCCCAGCAGCTATGGGAACCAATCTATGCTTCAATTCCTCTTGATGACAGTTATTATTACATTGTCAGCTATGTTATTCGGGCCCAAGCAATCAGCTTGTTGAGCCAATCCAAACCGTCGGAAGTCATAACGATGCTGGTTACATTTCTTGATCGGGTTGATCCGAATGAAACATGTGGCGTGCTGGTTAGTGAGCTTTATTATCTTTTGGGACGCGCCTATGTTGAGCTTAATCAGGATGAGGCCGCGTTGGCATCGCTCAAAAGGGCGTTAGCTGTTTCAGAAAAGCATGGAGAGCGGCGGGTTCGCTGGCGAATCCAGAAGCTAACGGCCGTATTATTAGAAAAACAGGGAAAACAAGAAAAAGCGGCCAAATTCCGCCAAGAAGCCCGCGCCACCCTCGACTTTATCATCGAACAGATTCCAGAAGGGGAGCTACGGGCTTCGTTTTTGGCTCTGCCAGAGGTAAAAGACGTGTTGAATTGGAAAAAAATGTAACGTGGGTGGCATCCTCTGGCTTATTGAAAGCTATACAACTAGGCCACTTTAGGTAATCGCATCTTATTAGGTTGGTCGCGCCAAGAGACAATCATCTCATTTTTGGTAAAGGTGAGGCGCGTTTCATCCGTGAGAGCAAAAACATCTTCCTTGATCGGTACTAAAATTTGGTCAAACATGGGAGACTGATAACGAAGGTCACGCCCATTTTCCAGGATAACTTTGCTCTGCCCATACTCACCAACATATTGGCTTGGGTTGTCTACGGCAATGGGTGCTTGATTGGCTCGTACTGTCTCTAGCTCCCATTGGCGAAAAGCCTGTAGATCAGCCGGTGCCTCTTGTGCCAACAAGCTTTCTAGGGCGTGAGCATGGGCCACAGGCAAAGCCTCTGCCGCATCGGTAGCGATGTGGGGCTGTACGCCCACGCCTTGCCACCCTGTACCAGAGATGGGATTAATCGGCCGCCCGCTGGGCACGTGTATCAGGAAACCATCATCGAGGGAAACGGCCGAAATCGTATGCCCAGCCCCTACCGTCGTTTCGCCAACAAGCGTTGCTCGCTCCATTTGTTGTAAATCATAAGCAAATTCCTCGGCCGCCGATCCGGTTGTGTGGCTAATCAGCACATAGACGGGGATGTTAATGAGCTTTTTTCCCGGCACAAATGGCAATGTCCATGATTGGCGGTGTTCATCCGTCACACGCTCATAAAATGTGTTGATGAGGGTGGGTTCCGCCACGAGATAGCTAATAATGAGCTGGATCATTTGGGGCATCCCACCGTGGTTTTGCCGAAGATCAAAGATGAGTGCGTCACTGTGAGCCAGGAACCCAAGGGCGGCAACGGCCGTTTCCATAGCGGCCTGACTGCCAGCAAACATCCGCATATCCAAGTAGCCAATATTGCCCGCCAGTCGTTTGGCTTCATAAAAGTAATGGTTGTGGCGCGCACTTTGGGCAAAAAGGTCGAGTTGATTTGGGGCGGGAACGGCCGTTTCCGGCACGTGCATGAGGGCAAAATGATTGTCATTCGTTATCTCGCGCAAAATCTGAGTCAGCTTCATGGCCACATGCTGTGGCGACGGTTGGGCTTCTACTGTTTCCCGATGTGTTTGTAGTGCCGCAATGACATTTTCTGCCTCATCAACCAAAATGTACCGTTCCCGAATGGCATCAGCGATTTGTTCTAGTAATTGCATCTGTTTCGTCTCCTTCTGAACTTCCACCTTGTAAAAATTTGCGGGTCTTCAGGATTTCGGGAGACCGGCACCATTTGTAGGGGCACGCCCCCGTGTGCGTTGTAGGGGCGCATCCCCGTGTGCGCCCAGAGTGGGCAGACACGGGGGTCTGCCCCTACCCCAAGAATCCAAAGAACCAAATTTGCATGACGGCAATACGATACGGTATAGTTTATACGCGAATCAACTATTTAACTAAACAGTTAATCAGATGAGCATTAAACTCCATCTAGACAACTTACCTGTTACCCGCATGGCTTACAGCTACTCGGTTCTCAATGAATTGCTGTTAAGCCTAAAGGTGCTGGGCGACCACAAACATTATCCCTTGCACATTGGTTGGGCTTTGGCCACGCGCCGTCAGTTGCCGGACGGTATGCGGCGGGAACATCGCTTTTTTTCCCTTATCTTTCAATCAATGCTTACTTTTCTGTGGGAAACAGGGCAGGTTGAAGAAGCTGATTTTGCTATCGAGCTGGAGATGTTGGCAAAACGGCCGTTAGCCCACTTCACCGACGCCATTATTTCTGCTTTGCTCATTGGCAGCACGCCTACGGGCAAACGCATCGTGCAACATTTCACCACGCTAGCAACATTCCAACAAGAGCCAACGCTGCAAAGCCAAGCCCGCGATTGGCTCGCCACCTACTATCCCGACTCAATTGAGATCGTTGACCTGCTTTTAACGAACCCAACTGCGCTGAAGGAACGCTTTATCACCTTCATAAAGCAATATTGGGAATTGGTTTTTCATGCTTCCTGGGCTGAAATAGAGTCGTTTTTTCTGCAAGAAATCGGCCGTCGTGGGCAGCGTCTCTATGCGGAGGGCGTGATTCAGGGGTTGGCAGACCTAATGCCTAAAATGCACATAAATGAAGACAGTGGGGAAGTGATTTTCTTCAACAATAGTGAGGATGAGGAAAGATGGCTGGGCAGCAAGGACACCTTGAATCTTTACCCATCTTATTTCACCTACCCTAGCTCCCTTTTCACCTTTCACCGAGATCAAGATGAACGGCTTTCTGTTTCCATCACCTACCCCCTCCCAGAAATTCGCCATATTGGGCAATCGCCATTGCCGCCGGAACAATTATTAACGACATTACGCGCCATTGGGGACGGCACGCGCTTACAAATTTTACAGCTTGTGGCTCAAACACCCCGTTCAACCCGTGAACTTGCTCCGATTATTGGCCTATCGGAAGCGGCCGTTTCTAAACATCTCAAATTGCTGCACCAGGCTGGCTGGGTATCGGCAGAGCGAAATAGTTATTATGTGCTTTATCGTGCTTCCATACGGCCGTTAGCCAACATGACCTTTGCGCTTAATCAGTTGCTCAAAAAAAATTAGGGCTCTTTGCTAAATAATGAAGCCGCCGATCGCAACAACATACTCACCGCGCGGCTCTTCATCTTCAAAATGGGCAATGAGCTCTGAAAGGCAACCCCGATGGACTGTTTCGTACAGCTTGGTGAGTTCGTTACAAACGGCCGCATCTCTATCCCCATACACCGCCAACGCATCCTCTAAAAATGGTTTAAGCCGATACGGACTCTCGTAAAAAATGAGCGTGTGCGGAGATTCCGCATCCACTGCCAAAAAACGCTGCCGCTTGCCGCTTTTTCGGGGGGGAAAGCCTCGAAAGGTGAAGGCGTGGGCGGGCAAGCCAGACAAGACCAGGGCCATGATTAGTGCCGTCGGGCCAGGAATCATGGTGACAGGCAGGTTTTCGGCCACGGCTCGCTGCACAATCGAGTAGCCAGGGTCTGAAATGCCCGGCGTACCCGCGTCTGTCACCACCGCCACCGACTTGCCTTCTTGCAGTAGGCTGATGATTTTGTTGCCTGCCTTCGCTTCGTTGTGTTCATGGAAGGCGATTTGCGGTTTGCTAATCTTAAAATGTTTGAGCAAGCGGCCTGTTTTGCGCGTGTCTTCGCTAGCAACCGCATCCACTTGGCGCAGTGTTTCTAACGCGCGCAGCGTAATATCACCAAGATTACCGATGGGGGTTGCTACGAGGTAAAGCATTATCAAAACCCAATTAGATTATGTCTAGTTCGTGCAAAATGAGGGCAGCAGCCACGAGTGCGGCCGTTTCTGCCCGAAGAATGCGCCTACCGAGTGTGATAGCGCGAATGCCCACCGACTGAGCGGCTTCTACTTCTTCACTAGCAAAGCCGCCCTCTGGCCCAATGAACAATGAGATGTGGGACGGCCGTTTTACACTCACCAGTCCCTCACGCAAACCAAGCTGCTTTTCTTCCTCCCAGGCAATCAAACCGGGCTGGTTTGGCTGGTTTGCCAACGCCTGCGCCAGCGTTTGGGGCGGGTGTAGTTCAGGAATGCGCCCCCGGCGCGATTGCTCGGCCGCTTCGGTGATTATTTTGTGCCAGCGGGCCTGCTTACTTGCTTTTATGTCAATACCCTGCACTAAACTGCGCTGCGTGACGATGGGCACAAAGCGGCTCACGCCAATCTCCGTGCCTTTTTGCAGCACGCACTCAAATTTATCGCGCTTCATCAAGGCTTGATAAAGGGTAAGCTGCACAGAAGGTTCGTTGGGAGACGGCCGTTTAGCCACTGCCTCCCCCACTACCTGCTGCCTGTCTACCTGCCGCAGCAACACCTCGAATTCATTACCGCTGTTGTCTAGCACCAAAATCGCTGCACCCGGCCGCAACCGCAACACATTGCGAATCTGATGAGCAATTTGGGCAGGCAACACAACACGTTCGCCCGAAAAATGTTGCGGTTCCATAAAAAAGCGGTGCATGATGCTATTTTAACAGAAAATGGGGGGATTTTTTGATTTCTGCCACAGAGGGCACGGAGTTTAAAGAGAAAAACTCTTGATTCTCTGTGTCCTCTGTGGCCAATTCTTTTAATAGAGGAACATCGGTTTGCCCATAACGTGGCGGACGCGAGGTAGGTAATTTTTCACGTCGTACAGTTCGTCCACGTCCACCCGCTTGATGCCGCTGGTAACGGTGTTCATAGGGATATGCGTGTATTTACCATCACGCAAAGCTACCATACGGCCGCTCACATCATTTTTTATGAGATCAACCGCCATGTTGGCATAGTTGGTAGCCACCATCAAGTCGAGCGCATCAGGCGCGCCAGAGCGCATCAGGTAAGAAACTTTCTGATTAATGATGTTTTCGCCAGTAATCTTTTTGATTGCTTCACCCGTGATTTCACCAATGCCGCCTAATTTGCGGTGACCATAAGCGTCAGCCTCGCCATATTCAATGATCTTGCCACCAACCATGTGCGCCCCTTCACTCACAGTGACCATAGCGTAATTGCTGGGATTGGCTTGCTTATCCTTCAAAACAAGTTCAGCTAGCTTTTCTGGATCAAACGGTACTTCAGAGATGAGGGCGCGATCTACCCCAGCCAGGTAGGAACTGATGAGGCTGGTTTCTCCAGAATTGCGGCCAAATAGCTCAATAACGGCAATTCGCTCATGAGAACCAGTGCTAGTGCGGAGTTGATGAATAAATTGGACGCTGCGGGTAACGGCCGTACTAAACCCAATGCAGTAATCTGTGCCATAAACGTCGTTGTCCATCGTTTTAGGAATTGCCAGAACCCGAACGCCTTCGCTATGCAGCCGCTCGCCATAGCTCAATGTGTCGTCGCCACCAATGGGAATGAGCGTATCAATACCCAAAAATTCCAGATTTTTCATGACGTGTGGCGTAAAATCACGCAAGCTTTGGTCGGCTGCTTCCGCTTCAGGATGTTCAGGGTCGCGCAGAAAGTCAGGTACAGAATCGGGCTTTACCTTGCCTGGATGGGTACGGCTGGTGTGCAGCATTGTGCCGCCCGTGCGGTCAATAGTGCGAACCACGTTTTTGTTGAGTGGCAGCACATGCTTTTCTACCGAAGCAGGATCATTTGTGTTGAGTTCTAGCAAGCCTCCCCAACCACGCCGAATGCCTACAATTTCGTACCCTTCATCAATGGCTCGGTTAACAACGGCCTTAATACACGGATTTAGGCCAGGCACGTCGCCGCCGCCAGTTAAAATGCCAATTTTTGTCATCATTTGCTCCTTTTACGTATAAAAATATATATTATTCCTAGTGGGGTGCGGGCTTGGCCAGCACATGGGCAATTGGGCGTAAATTCATCCACCATTGCTTTTTCGGCCGTTTCTTTTCCATATCATACATGCGTGGCACATCCTCCATATTGGTAAAAACTAGCGAGCCTCCAACCTGACCCAAGCAAAAGCAGGTTGGGTCTTCTGCATCAATTTGCTTTTCTAGATGGTTAATGGCGTGAGATGCAAGTCGCGTAGCCAAAATCCGGTCGAAGGGCGAGGGATCGCCACCTTGTTGCAGGTGACCTAAAATGGCCTCCCGTACATCAAAGAGATCCCCTCCTTCTTCTTGAAACAAAGCGCTGATAAATGCTGTTGTATAAACCTGGTTGGCATTTTCATTGCGAATTATTAACCCCAGCCGCTTGCCCTTGTTAAAACCGGTAATGAGCTGCTTTACGTCCTCGATCAGGTTGCTGGAGGTGATACCATCTTCATTGGTGTAGAAACGTTCTGCGCCTGTGGCCAGAGCGCTCATTAAGGCCAGATAGCCGCAGTTACGCCCCATTACCTCCACCACAAACACGCGGCGGGAGGCAACGGCCGATTGCTTGATTTTGTCTACCGCCTGCACGATGTTGTTGAGGGCTGTATCGGCCCCAATACACAGTTCTGCCCCTGGCAAGTTGTTGTTGATAGTGGCCGGTACGCACACCATTGGAATGTTGTTCGCTGGGAACGTTTGCCGCTGTCCCATCAATTTCAAAACGCTTTCATACCCTGTCCAACCGCCGATCATTAGAATGCCATCAATGCTTTGTTCTTCCAGGTTGCGCGCGATGGCATAGAAATCACTGCCGTGGGGGATATAGCGATTGGTGCCTAGCTCTGCGCCGCCTTGTGAGGCCCAGCCAGAGACGCTCATCCAATTCATCTCTTTAATATGCCCATCAATGAGGCCATGTAGCCCATTGCTAACGCCAAGCATGATGTGCCCTTTGTCGGTTCCTAAGCGCACGGCCGTTCGTACGGCCGTATTCATACCTGGGGCTGGCCCGCCTGCATTGAGCACGGCTATACGCATCCGCCGCTGGCCTGGAGCGGGCGGGTGAGGCAAGACGCGAACCATGGTGCGTACAATTCGGAACGATTCGTTAAAACCTTTGCCCCGCAGCCGCATTGCTTCTTCAAAATTTCCTTCCTGGCTGGCTTGTGCGACAGCGTGGGTAATTTGCAGTGCCTCATCAAGCGGCGTGCGCGTGATCTTGTTGCCACGAATGCCCATTACAAACGGTTTTTCGTGTCCGTCAGCCGTCAGTAGTTGCTCTACGGCCGCTGCGCCCAGCAGCGTGCTTAAGTTTCGGTCGAAGGCACTGGGAGCACCACCCCGCTGCACATGCCCCAACACGGTAATGCGGGTTTCTTCACCCAGGTGGCTTTCTAGTACTTGCTTCACATATTCACTGGTAATGGGTTGTCCCTGGCGATCCTGAGCACCTTCGGCCACCATCACGATAATGTCGCGCCGACCCGCTTCGCGCCCCAGGCGCATCACCTCACACATTTTGTCTTCCCAATTGTCCAGGTCGGGTGGGTTTTCGGGGATGAATACCCAATCGGCACCACCGGCCATGGCACCCATGAGTGCCAAATAGCCGCACCGTCGCCCCATTATCTCTACTACAAAGATGCGCTGGTGGCTGGCGGCCGTACTAGAGATGGCATCGGTGGCTTCGATGATCCGGTGCAGCGCCGTATCGGAACCGGTGGTCACGTCGGAGCCGTACATATCGTTGTCTATGGAGCCAATGATGCCTGCAACTTGCACATGGGGATGATTGACGGCCGTTTGTTGGGTAATTTGCCCGGTTTCAGCCAGTTCGTTTACCAGGCTAGGCCACTCATCGTAAAGAAATTGCGCGCCAGACAGGCTGCCATCGCCACCAATAATGACCAAGTTGTCAATGCCATGCGCCAATAAATTTTGCACCGCCTGCAAACGGCCGTTGCGTTCACGAAATGCTTGGCAGCGGGCAGAGCCAATAACCGTGCCCCCCTGGTGCAAAATACCGCCTACATCGTTCCAGCCGATAGGGCGTATCTGCGTACCCCCATCTACCATGCCCTGGTACCCTTCATAGATGGCAAAAACTTCCACGTCATTTTCTAATGCCATTCGCACCACAGCGCGCACGGCGGCATTCATTCCCTGGGCGTCACCGCCACTGGTTAAAACACCTAATCGTTTCATTTAAATTGCTCACTTATATTGTTGCTGACAGCAATCGGCCAATCTTTTTAGAGGAAATAGTAAGAATGGTTCAGGTTGGCTGACTAACTATTTGTTTCCCATAAGGTTCGCTCACAAATAACTTTTGTTCAAGACACGAACCCTAAGGCTTGACCGTTAACCGAAACTCAAAAGTTAAAAACGGTCAAGCCCATAATAGAGAATACACGGTTAGTGGGGGAACCGTGAGGTGACAAATATCACAACCTTTGCTTTGTATTGTAACAGCATTTTTTACAGTTTGTCGATGATGAAGACAAGTTCGCCTTCGAATAGTCGTTCGGTGAGCGACCAGTTGAGGCCATCAATAAGTTTGTGCATAAAGTCGCGGTAGCGATTGGTGAGGTTGCGCCCCCCGTGGGTGCTAATGCTGGGGTAGGAGATGACCAGCCAGCGGACGTTAAGGGCTTGCAACAACGGCCGTCCCAAATCGCCATAATTTCGGGTAAAGCGGGGCATCTCCTTAAGGAAGAGAGCTATATCCGCCCGCTCCTGCGGGAATTGCATGGCCACATCCTGCACCCGCGCTAGCGGTGCCAACCCCTCTAGCTGAAAATAGTGGTTAATAAACCGAACGCGCGGCTCATGAATATCATACGCATAAAACTTCAACCGATTACCGTTTACTGAATACCGTGTCGGGTACATCCAGCGCAGGGCAAGTGGGTTGAGGGCGCAGGCAATGTCTAAGATGGTGCGGGGTTGGCCGGTGATGGCGAAGATTTGCTGGTAAAAGTCGGCCATGATGGGCAGCCGCTCGCGGGTGGAGAGGTGAGCGTTCAGACTCTGCAGGCACAGTTGGTTGATCTGTTCCTGGTCATTGTTGGCAAAGGCGTGGCTGAACTGCCAGGCCATCGCCTCATAATCTGGGTCGCCCAGATAGGGGGCCATGATGCTGTGCAGCCGGGCGCGTACGGCTTTGATGGCGGCTTTGGGTTTTTTGTGCTGGCGGGCTGCTTCTTCTGCCAATTGCCGGATGGTAACTTCGCTGGTGTCACCATACTTTTTGGATTGTTTGATGGCGGTGGTAACGGCCGTAATCAGTGCTTCATCTTGCTTGCTCATGTGATGATCATATCAGGATTGTGGATGCCTGCGAACTATTATTTCTCGAAAGCGGTGCCAATGACGACGGTCCACGGCCGTATTTCCCAGTGGGCAATCAGGCCATTTTTTACATAGGGGTCATTTTTGACGAAGTTTTGGATGACGACCGTATCCGCCACACGCCAAACCAGCAAAGCCATATCTGCCGGGTCGCTGTAAGCACCGCCTAGCACCAGTTGGTCCCGCTCTTCGGCATCTTTCGCCAGTTGCAAATGCTCGGCGCGGTAGGCAGGGCGACGTTCCAAATAATCGTCAGTCAAATGATAAATCAAGACATAGTAGTTCATTTCATGTGGTTCTCCACAAACAGAGTCTATTTTAGGTTTGATGAGTTACTGCAGTTCTGAATAACCGATCAGCAAAAACAAAATGCCCGCACCCCACACTGGTAAAAAGACAAATTGACCACCCACTTTGCCGGAAAAGAGCTTGCGCCACCCCGACGCATTTTTGCTGTGCCAGCGCACAATCAAGTCTAGCCCAATCATCAAGCCACCAATTAAAAAAATGGCAGTGGTGGTTGCCAGATCAAGCAGTGCCGTGACAAGCACGGCCAGGAAGAGACTGCCAAATAAAAGCGAAAATCCCAGCCCGTTACCGCGATATAGCCCCATTACGATAGATATTTTTCTGCATAGGCAATGAGCGCATCTTCAAAGACGTTGGCAGGGGGCAAAACCAAGCCTGCGCCAACCTGCCCCACGCCTGCATCCTTGTGGGCAATGCCAGTGTTGATTTGCGGTCGTATGCCCAACTCCACCACCTTGCGAATGTCCACACCGACGGGGGTACCCCGGAAGCCCAGCACCGGAATAGTGAACGCTTTGTGTTCGCCAACCGTGATTTCGTACATCCGCATCGTTGTGTCTACCGCCATTTCTGGCGTGCCGCTGATAAAAGTGACGATGGCGGGAGCCGTGGCCATCGCAAAAGCACCAATCCCGGCCGTCTCCGTAATCGTGCTGTCGCCGATGTCGCCGCTGGCATCGTCGGCGGTGAAACCAGAGAAATAGAGGCCGTCTGGCTGGCCGACCGGACCAGTGAACCATTGGTCGCCCAAGCCGCTGACGCGAATGCCCAAGTCGGTGCCGTTGCGGGCCATCACGGTCATAACGGTGCTGCCTTCCACACCGTGTCCGGCATCGGCCATTGCTTTACATGCTGCCATGACGGGGTTGAGCACACTAAGCGCATTTTCACCCAGAAAGCGTAAAATCGTTGAGGCCACAATGCGATTGTTGGTTGCTTTGCCAATCGCCGGGGCCAATTTGGTTGTGAAGAGGATGGAGCCAGCTTTATTGCGGTTGTGGCCTTCATCACCCATGTGCAGGGATTCGGCCAGCAAGGCGCGAACGTCAATACCGTCGAGCATTTCCAGGGCTTCGGCAAGAACGGGCCCCATTGTGTCGTTCATCCAGCGTAGCTTCTTAAGCACATTCTCACTGTACGCGCCGTAGCGTAGCACTTTGCCGTACCCTTCGTTGAGATTTGAGTAGGCCATGTTGCCGTGTGTGACGTTTTCTACCACGTACACCTTCATCGAGGCGGAGGTCACGCCCGCCATTGGCCCCACCGAATTGTGTTCGTGGCATGGCTCCAAATCAATTTGGCCACTGGTGACCAGCTTTTCGGCACTTTCCCAATCGGTAGCTTTGCCCTCGAAGATGAGTGCGCCCACAATGGCCCCTCGCATCGGCCCGGAGGCGCGTTCCCAGGTGATGGGTGGCCCGGCGTGCAGCAGTAAATTCTCGCGCATGCCGGGAATTACATCGCGGGCGGTGGCGACGGTTTTGAGGATTGGTCGCGCTTCCATCATACGGGAAACGGCCGTTTCGTTTGCTTTTTCTATATCAATCATTATTTACCCTCCAATTGTGGCGATCTGTGCGCCAACTTGTTCAAAATAGCGGTTTGTTACGCCTCGTGCCGTTGGATGCGGGATGACAAAAAAGTAGGTGCCATCCTGAACGGCTACTAAACATTTAGGATTTTCTTGCTGGGTAAACGGCCGTTCTACCACCTGCTGCCACCAATCTCGGTAGCTCCAACCGTAAAAGATAACAGTTTGGGGACAATGTTCTTGCAGCCGTTGCCGTAGATGGGCAATCCTGGTTAGGGCCAACTGTTGGCGGTATGCTTTCCGGCTTTGTAAAGACGGTAGTTTACTGTACTGAGCATAAATCCAGTGACTGGTTGAAGGTGCTGGCAGCGGGAGAAGCTCGAGTAGGCAGTGATTGCTGTTGTATCTACCTAATTTTTCTCGCTGAAACTGTTTGACGACGGCCGTATCCACTTTTCTTATCCTTTCCGCTGCCAAAATCAAACGAATAAGTTTTCCCCAGGTTCGCTGCCATTTGGGCTTTTTGCCAAAATATTTCTCACCCCAGCCTTGTTGCTGAGCGTGAGTGGGTAAATCTTCTAGCTCAGAACGGCCGTTTTTTTGCCATTGGGTCAACCTGGACTGAATTGCTTCAACGGTTTGTCCCCCTGCTTCCTCCATGCCAACCAGCCAATATTTTCCAGCGTAGTTGCCAAATCCGTAAAAGGTTTCCATGAATTCCATTAGGAGGTGATCGTTGAGTTTGCTTTTAGCCATTGACAAATTGCTGGGGGGATACGGCCGTTTCTGGGAAGTTTCTCAAAATTTGTTTGTCGGCCGTTACCAACAATACACCAAAACGTTGTGCTAGCGAAACAAATTCACAATCATATGCCGAACAGCTACTTTTATTTACCAAGCGCAGAATCCAATCTGAATCAACCTCATACACTTTATGTTTCAGAATAGTTTCGGCTTCCTTTTCGAGGGCTTGTGTTTCCGATAGAGAGAGCTTTTTATGCCTTAAACATTGAGCCAATATGTTTCGAAATTCACTTTTCCAAAGGGGAGGCACAATCCAATTTGGGTCTTTTTGCCAAACGCCCTCTGCTAGAGCCATTTTTTCCCCTGGCAAAAGCCAATAAGCAATAATGTTTGAATCAACGACAATCATGGACGTCCTTCATTTTTAGCCGCAGTGATTTCATCCTCTGTTACATAAATGTCCAGCTTTTCCCGTAATATCCTGACACGCTCCAGCACCTCATTTGGGTCTTGCACCTGATATTGAACGGCACGCTCAATAAGAACAATGACTTCATTGTTAACGCTCCGCCGGTTAGCTGCTGCCCGTTGTTTGAGTTCTTCATATAATGCATCAGGAATATTTTTGATTGTCATGGTAGCCATAAATTACCTCCAGAATACGAAGAGCTTGTAATGTGGAATCATTATGCAATCATTTTGGAATACGGTCAACCTTTTTGCTTCATTTTTGCCAAAATCGCCATCAGCTTTTCATTGCCGCCAGCCGGGGGACGCCACTCGACCTGAACGGCCGTTCCCCCCTGTGCTTTTATGCTTTCGTAAAAAGATTCCAACCCTACATTAATTGCCGACAAGGTGCCGCCAAAGGCAGCTGCAGAAACTGGCGGCACGTTGCCTTCCGGTTCCGGCAGCCGATTGAAAATGTAATCCACCGCCTCATTTGTGCTGGGGAATACAATCGCCCCCGCCGCTGCTAGCTGTTCGATTTGACTGTTCAAATCCTGCGGATCCTCGTCCGTGCCAACTACGATGGCGATTACTTTTTTGCCTGCTTGCACCGCATCGGCAATGGCTGGGCTTAGCTCTCCCGCCGGGTTGGGATGGGCCCCTTCACCCAGCACCACGTCCAGCAAAATGAAGCCGACCTCGGGATCGGCCGTTTCCTGGCGCAGTCGTCTCAGGCGCAAATCATTGTCCATCATCGGGTGCAGGCGACCTTGCGTGAACTCGTCTTCGCCCATGTCAATAATGGTGTGCCCCTGGCTGCGGTTGAGGTCGTCCAACTGCTGGTCGGGGCGGATAGGGATGTTGGTGTAGAGCTGGTCGAGAACGGCCGTTAACCCCAGAACCGTCTCATACGCCAATGTGCCACCAGAAAACAGTCCGCGCACGTACCCTTGCACCGACTGGCGCACGGGCGACAGCAGCGAAGTTTCTACGGTGGTGGCCAGATGCACAGCCAGTTCGGCCGTTTCCACCAGGCTGGTGCCGAAATGAATATTGCCCAACTTATGTCCTGGCGGCGGGAAGCCGATGAAGTTGACCACAATCTGCTTGCCCGTGGCCTGCGCGGCTTGCAAAAGCTGTGTCGCCACTTTAGGTGACGGCGGCTTGGAGACTAGCACAATGACGCGCGTGGTGGGGTCTTTGCCGAGCAAATTGACTGCTTGCAGGGCAGTAATAGCCCCAACCTCCGCCTTCAGGTCGCGCCCGCCAGTGCCAATTGCTTGCGATAAGCCGCTGCCCAAATTATGCACCTCGCTGCTGACGGCCTGCAAACCGGTGCCGGAGGCGGCCACCAGCCCAATGCGACCACGCCGCACCCGGTTGGCAAAGCCCAGCCCAACGCCGTTGACAATTGCCGTGCCGCAATCTGGGCCCATAAGCAGCAGCCCTTTGCGTTGCGCTTTTTGTTTCAGACGCACTTCGTCGGCCAGTGGCACGTTGTCGCTATAAAGGAAGACGTGCTTGCCTAAATCTAAGGCTTCTTCAGCCACGCGTGCGGCATAGCGACCGGGCACGGAGATGAGCACCCAGCTGGCTTCAGGGAGCTGCTTGGCGGCGGCGGCCAGGCTGTGGGGGCGGTATTCGCTGCTGCCAGATGCTTTGCGGCGGGTGAGCAGTTCGTCTACCTGGTTGATGGCTTCAGTAACGGCCGTTTCCGTCTCACCCTTTACCACAATTAGCAAATCATCCGCCTTGGCAGTCACGTTGGCGGGTAGCAGATCGCCCGCAGCGAGCAGTTCTTTGTTGGCCTCCGTTGCCATCACCACCCCCGCGTCGGCCACATTTGGTAGCTCTGCCAGCGCCTTTTGTAGCTGCATCAGTACCACAGAATCATAGTAGGCCCCTTGCCTCACTTCACTTTTCATTACATTCATTTTTTGCCTGTCTCCCATATATTTCTCTCACGTCTGACCGTCAAGAAATGCTTTCAGCTTCAAAGCCGCTATCTTTCGCATTGATACAAACTCAGCCCCATCTTCCAGGGTCATTTCTCCGAAAGTTTTCGTCCAGCCTTTAGGAACAAAAATGGCATCCCAGCCAAATCCGTTGTTGCCTCTTGGGCTTCGCGTAATGCACCCTTCGATCATTCCTGAAAATGAGAAAAAGTTTTCGCCATCAAAGTAACCCAGACTGGTTTCTGCAGTGGCTTCAAGCTGCTCATACGCTTGCAGCATGCGACAAATGCCATCATTGCCGACTGCTTCGAGGAACCAACGCACCAATGCACCGGGCAAGCCGTTCCATGCGTGTATTGCCAAACCTGTATCTTCCACTAACACCGCCTTACCAACAAGGCCATAAGCGACTCGCGCTTTTTGTTCGATAACATCCTTCACATCAATCGCCTGAATTTCTGGTAAATCCAGGTTGATAATCTGCACTTGTCGGCCAAGGGCTGCCTGAATTTCTTTCGCTTTATTTTTATTGCTTGTTGCCAGTAAAATTTCCATGAAAGAACGTTCCATCCGCAAAACCTGTGCTAATCTGTGAAATCTGCGGATAGTTTATATACGATCTACGCGGCGGGGGTTTTGGCGAAATTTGATGATCGAATCGGCCGCATGATGCCCTTTTCGCAGGCTGAGGTTGGCGTAAACCAGCGTGCGTGGCCCAATGAGCGTACCGGGGTTCAGCACGGCATTGCAGCCACTCTGTGCATCGTCGCCCAGAATGGCTCCCATTTTTGCCAAACCCGTGTCGTAGGTTTGGCTGTTGATGGTGAGGTGGATAGACGGCCGTTTCCCCGTCATCGCATCTTTTTCACTCATTATCCCTAAATTACTTAGCTTGGTGCCTGCTCCTAGGTTTACCCGATGTCCCAAAATAGAGTCGCCGACGTAGTTGAAGTGTGGTGCATGGGCACCGGGTAAAAAGAGCGCATTTTTGGCTTCGCTGGCGTGGCCCAGGCCGCTGCCCGGCAGCAAAATCACATTTTCCCGCACGTACGCCCCGTGCCGCACCGTCGCCCCCGCACCGATGTACGCTGGCCCTTGCACATACGCCCCCGGCTCAATCACCGCGCCTTCGCCAATAAAAATGGGGCGGTCACTGAGGTAAGCCCCAGGCATGACATTGCCCAAAATAGTTTGCTTATCACCCGCCAACCGGGCCGTGTGAGTCTCAATTTTGGTAATGGCCTCCCAAACAAACGTACAGCCATCAAAAAACGAGGCCACAAATTCATCTTCCAAAGCAAAAAATGCAGTAGGCGCTAAATCAATCTCCAATCTCTAATCTCCATAATTTGCCACAGAGAGCACAGAGGTAAAGAGAAAAACTTGGCGGCCTCTGCGCCTCAGCGGTTTAATACTTAGGCGAACTTATCCACATCAACAACTGGTTCGATTTGGCTAGCAAAGCTCAACATCGCCTCATCGCCAAACCGGCGGCCGGTAAGCTGCAAGCCCAGCGGCAATCCAGCTTTGTTTTTTCCAGCGGGGAGGGTTAGCGTTGGCAAGCCGCTGTGTGTCCAGGGCAGGTTCATCACCGGGTCACCTGTGCTGTCCAAACCAGCCGGAGCTGCGCCCAACGCGGGTGGTGAGAGCCACAAATCGAGGCGGTGTTTGTCCATGATCTGCATTAAATATTCGCGGAGAGCGGCACGCCCCCTGATGGCCTTTTTGAGCTGGCTATCCGTTACTTTTTGGCCGCGCTGGATGAGTTCGGCCGTTTTTGGATGGTATTTTTCGGCATGTTCGGCAAACCACGCTTCATGGAATCGCGCTGCCTCAGCCGCCACAATCAGGTTGTGTCTGGTGTAAATCTTGTCAAAATCGGGCATGGCTTCCACCGATTTCACCACAAAGCCAGCCTCATGTAGCCGACGGCATAGCTGCCGAAAATGTTTACGTCCTTCTTCAGATGCTTTTTGCAAATAAAGCCCTTCGGGAATGCCTAGCACTGCCTTTTTCTCGGTTACGACGAGTTGCCAATGTTGACATAACAAACCTGCGACCAGCTCCATTCCGGCCACATCATTGGTGAAGCAGCCAACGTGATCTAGCGAAACAGAGAGCGGCAAAACGCCAGATTTATCAATGCGATTGTAGGTGGGTTTGTAACCAACGGTGCCGCAAAATGCTGCCGGGCGGTTCACGGAGCCGATCGTTTGTGTGCCAAAGGTGAGGGGAGCAATGCCTGCACCTACGGCCGCTGCCGATCCGCTGCTGCTGCCCCCTGGCGTGTGTGCCGGGCTGTGCGGATTGCGGGTGGGGCCAGGGCCAAAGTAGGCAAATTCGGTGGTGACTGCTTTGCCCAAAATAAGGGCTCCTGCTTGCCGCAATGCCGTCACGCTGGGGGCTTCGCTGCCCTGCAAAATATCGGGGGGCAATTGGCTGCCTGCTCGCGTGGTGAAGCCATCCACCTGGAAAATATCTTTCACGCCTAGCGGAATGCCAAATAGTGCGGGGCGTTCGGCTGGGTTGGGATATTTTTGCAGAAGTTCCTGGGCTTGTTGTTGCAGGCGATGGAAACGGCCGTTTTCCGGCAAAAAGGCCAGCACATCGGGTTCGCGCTCGTTGAAACGTTGCTCAAGTGCGGTCAAATAATCGGGCAAAGGCCAGCCGCCGCTGCGTAGCTCGCTGGCAATAACGGTCAGCGACGCATCCAGATTGATTGGCCTGCTCATGCAGCACCATGCACTTTTTTCGCCGCAATTTGCACCGCCTGAACAATGTGCTGGTAGCCGGTGCAGCGGCACAAATTACCAGAAATCGCCTCCCGAATCTCTGCCTCAGTGGGGTTTGGATTGGCTTCCACAAACGGCACTAGCGTCATGAGGAAGCCCGGCGTGCAAAAGCCGCACTGCAAGCCGTGAGCTTCCCAAAACGCCTCCTGGATGGGATGCAAATCTGCCTGGCTTTCGGCTAGCCCTTCCACGGTGGTGAGTTCGTGGCCGTTAGCCTGCACGGCAAACATTAGGCAAGACCGAATCGGCTCGCCGTCAAACAAAATGGTACACGCGCCGCACACGCCCTGCTCGCAGCCTACATGCGTTCCCGTTAGCCCCAGCTCATGCCGCAAAAAGTCACTCAGTAACAACCGCGGCTCTACTTCTTTTTCGTACGTCTTTCCGTTGATTGATAACTCAATATTCATGATTGCGAATCCATCATCGTGTAGCCGCGGATTCTTTCCGCGAAACTACGGAGGGTTATTGACCTGCTCGCTCAAACGCTTGTTTAAGGGCACGGGCGGTGAGTACTTTGGCAAGGTGGCGTTTGTAATCAGCGGTGGCATGGATGTCGCCAACGGGATCAATTTCGTTTTGGCTGGCAGCCACGGCCGTTTCCCAAAAAAGCTCTTCAGACGGCCGTTCCCCCACCAAAATCTTCGCCGCCTCATCAGCCACCATCGGCACTTCGCCTGCATTCAGGTAGACCAGCCGGGCGGCTGTGCAGACGCCGCTTTCGCCCACCGTTACCACAACAGCAATGCCAGAAAGTGCATAATCACCGTGCCGTCGCGCCATCTCCGTAAATGCGGTGCCAGTGTGTGCAGGCAATGGTGGCAGGGCAATCTCTACCAGCAGTTCCTCATCACCCAAATCAGTGGCGAACAGGCTGGTGAAAAAGTCACGGGCAGCTACCCATCGGTCACCATTGGCAGATTGGATTTTGATACGACCGTTCAGCGCCACGGCAATCACAGGCAACTCGGCTGCTGGATCGGCGTGCGCCAAACTGCCGCCAAACGTACCCCGTGCCCGAATTTGGGGATGGGCAATGTAGGGCAGTGCCTCCGCCAGCAGCGGCTGGTGTTGGGCCACCAATGGCTCTCGCTCTAGCCGACTTTGGCGCACCATGCTGCCAAAGTGGAGCGTGCCATCGCTAGCTTGCCAGATGCCGTCCAATCCCGGTACATTGTTCAAATCAATGAGTACCCCCGGCTGTGCTAGCCGAAAGTTCATCACCGGAACCAAACTCTGGCCACCCGCCAGCGGCTTAGCGTCAAAGCCGTGCTGCTGCATCGCCGCCAGCGCACCGTCTAACGAATCCGGTGCTACATATTCAAAGGGAGCTGGTTTCATGCGAATTTCCTTATCTGCTTGCGTAAAAATGAGGGGGTTCTTATCATCTAACCCACGGCAACCAACCTCTTTTACGCCTTGTGTTGAGAGGAAAAAAGATTATCTTGGAACGGCCGTATCTTGTCAAACTGCCGGTTATTCGGTAATCGGTGGAAACCGAATACCGATTACGGATTACCATCACAATAGAGGGAATTACCATGAGTCACAAACCCGGCCTGCTAGACGGCATCCGCATAATTGACCTAACCCGCGTGTTGGCGGGACCATACTGCACCCAAATGCTTGGCGATTTAGGTGCAGACGTTATTAAAATTGAGGCACCGGGGCGTGGAGACGACACCCGCCACTGGGGACCGCCCTTCACGGCTGCACCAGATGGCGAGCGTGGCGAAGCCGCCTATTTCCTTTCCGCCAATCGCAACAAGCGCAGCCTCACCCTCAACCTCAAATCAGAAAAAGGGATGGAAATTCTCAAAGGATTGATTCGCCAGGGGGACGTGCTGGTAGAAAATTTCCGTACCGGCACGCTGGCACGCTGGGGGCTGGATTACGAAACGCTTCAGGAATTGCGCCCTGGCCTCATCTACTGTGCTATTACCGGCTACGGCAACGATGGCCCCTACAAAGACCGCGCGGGCTACGACTTTATGGTGCAGGCGATGGGCGGCTTTATGAGCGTCACCGGCCCCGCCGACGGCGAGATGAACCGGGCAGGCATCGCCATTGCCGATTTGGCGACGGGCATGTTTGCCAGCAGCGCCATTCTGGCCGCCCTGTTTGCCCGCGAGCGCACGGGCGAGGGACAGTACATTGATATGGCGCTGCTCGATTCGCAGGTGGCGCTGATGTCTTACGTCGCTAGCAACTATCTGGTCTCTGGCGAATTGCCGGGGCGATTTGGCAACGGGCATCCCAACATTGTGCCTTATCAGGAGTTCCAGGCGCGGGATCAGCAATTTGCCTTTGCTTGCGGCAACGATAACCAGTGGCGGAAGTTTTGTACGGCCGTCTCCCATCCCGAATGGATCACCGATGAACGCTTTGCCACCAACACCGCCCGCCTGGCCAATCGCAGCACCGTGGTCGCTATGCTAAACGAGCTTTTCGCTACCCGCGACGCGGCAGAGTGGATGGCCCTCTGCGATGAAGTGGGCATCCCCTCCGCACCCATCAACAACATGGCCCAGGTATTTGAGAATGAGCAGGTGCAGGCACGGCAAACCCGGATCGATGTGCCACACCCCACCGCTGGCAGCGTGCCGCTGGTCAACTCGCCGCTCAAAATTCCCACCACGCCTACCAGCGTCCGCTACCCGCCGCCCACCCTCGGCCAGCACACGACCGAAATCCTGCAATCCTTGTTGGGGTATGATGGGGCGGCAATTGAAACACTAAAGAATGAAAACGTGATCTAATTGGATTTGAAAGGATAAGATTAATTAGTTGAGCGCCAATAAACGCTTATTAACCGCTACATTTTTAATAGGTATTATTCTCCCAGCACTCTATCTCTACTATTTTGCCCTTTTGGGTTGGGATAGACCTGGCCGAGGTCCACTGCGTTCTTCAATATTCACATTGCCCATTATTTTGATACCGTTTTTCATGGTTTTTGTGCTTCCATTAACAACTATTTTCTTTCGTTTAAGCCAGCTAAAAAGGCAAAATAAAGATGGCCGCGTCTACACAATCGCACTCGTTGTTTTTCAAATTATCTGGGGCTTCTGGAACTTCTATCTTGTTTTTTACTTGACGGATTAACGAACTGCTTGCGGTAAAAAGAAGCAGGCAATTTGGAGGAAATAACAATGAACCAATGGGAATACCTCACACAATTTCTGGAAGCGAATAAGTCTGCAACAGACTCCATGAATTTTGCAATGGAGGAAGAAGAATTGGCTAGCTACAGTCCGCAGCTACTGATGCCAGAGCTTAATCGGCTGGGTGCCAAAGGGTGGGAATTGGTCCACATGGAACCCGTCTTTGTGGGTAAAAATGAAGATATTTTGATGCACGAAGGTGGCGGCAGCCGTCGCTGGACGAATAAATATTTTTGTGTTTTCAAGCGACCTGCATAGAGCGAAGTGACAGGCACTTTCAAAGTGCCTGTCACTTTTGGGAGAGGTATGAGACAAGTAAGCATCGTTGGCATTGGGCAGCTGCTCGTACAGAAGATTTATGCCCAGAGTTTAAGGTGGCTAGGGGCAACGGCCGTTCGCCAAGCCATGTCCGATGCAGGAGTAAGCCAGGTAGACGCGCTGTTTGCCGGGAACATGCTCAGCGACGAACTGCAAAACCAGAAGCACCTGGCCGCGCTCATCGCCGACGAGGCCGGATTGCGTGGCGTTGAAGCCTTGCAAATTCGTGCCGCTACCGCCACCGGAGCCGCCGCGCTTCGCATGGCCTACCTCGCTGTGGCCAGCGGTGAAGCCGATTTGGCCGTCGCAGTGGGCGTGGAAAAGATGAGCGAAGGCGCGGCCACGCCCGCCCTGGCCAAAGCACTGGATGCACGGCAAGAGGTAGTTTCCGGAGCTACGCTCATCAGCAAAAATGCAGATTTGATGCGCCTCTACATGGAGCGGTACGATATGCCAGAGGATGGACTTGTTAACTTTGCCGTTAACGCGCACCAAAACGCACTCACCAATCCCAACGCGCTCTTCCACAAAAAGATTTCGGCACGCGACGTGCGCCAATCCCGCCACATTGTGCCACCTATTCGCTTGCTAGACTGTTCGCCTATTTGCGATGGCGCGGCAGCCGTGGTGCTGGCTCCGCGCAACGAAGCCCGCGCCTACACCGACAAACCCGTCCATATTCTCGCCTCCAGCGTCGCCACCGACCGCTTTCGCATTGCCGAACGCCCTAACCCGCTCACGCTGGAGGCGGCTCGGCTGTCGGCGCAAAAAGCGTTCCGGCGAGCCAATGTAAACGTGCAGGACATTAGCTTTTACGAAGTGCATGATGCCTTTAGCATTATGGCCTGCTTGCTGTTAGAGGCCGTGGGCTTTGCCGAACCGGGCGACGGCTGGCGGCTGGCCGCAGACAAAAAGATTGGCTTGCGTGGCCAAATTCCCATTGCCACACTGGGTGGCCTAAAGGCACGAGGGCATCCCATCGGGGCGACTGCCCTTTACCAAACGGCCGAAATTGTGCAACAGCTTACTGAGCAGGCAGGTAAAAATCAGGTCAAAAATGCCCAAATTGGCCTGTTGCAAAGCGTCGGTGGCGCAGCGGCAACGGTACTGACCCACGTTTTCGGCGTTTGAGCAAGAGACAGCACCGACTACCGGAACTTGGTGGCACGGCGAAACGCCGGCCACGGCTAGAGAGTCTGTTTAGATACGACTTTTCTTTGAAGGATTGATAAATGAACTATTTCTTGTGGGGAGCCATTGTAATCTTTTCGGTGGCGTTCATAGAAATTTTTTTGAACAGGCTGGTTGATGATTTAATTCCACCAGCAACCACAAAATGGGTGCGTATTCTGTATCTTGGCATCATTGTTGTGCTGGTCTTGATTGCGCTTTCAGCAACTATTCGTGGTGGCGAAACAGCTCCTGAAGAGCAGGGGCTCATCACACACCAAATTCGCGTACTAACAGCAGATGAAGCCCCCATTGTTGGGGCGAGCGTCGCTTTAGATGTTTCAGGTAGCACCCCAATTTTGGCCACATCAGATACCGCTGGCGTTGCTGTTTTGCAGGTGCCTGAAGCTTATTTAGGTGAAACGGCCGTTCTGAATGTAAGCGCCCCCGGTTTTGAAGGTCACCGACAGTTTGTTACCATTCGCCAAAGCCAGATGCCGCCGTTAATCATTTTGCAGTCAGAATAATTTTTGGAGAGCTTATCGTGCATTATCGCATCGCCTGGCAAAAAATTAACGAAATGGAAACCCGCCTGGGAAAGATGTTGGCGTTTTGGCGTATTTTTGTGTTGGGAACGGCCGTGTTCATGCTGGCAGCCTGTGGGTCAAATGAATCACAGGTGCTGCGTCTGGCAACCACCACCAGCACAGAAGATTCAGGCTTGCTACAAGCCATCTTGCCCGATTTTGAGGCCCAATTCAACGTGCGTGTGGATGTGGTGGCTGTGGGCACGGGCCAGGCCATTGCCCTGGGTGAAGCGGGCGACGCCGATGTGATTCTGGTACATGCCCGCAGCCGCGAAGATGCGTTTGTAGCCGATGGCCACGGCACTGCGCGGGCCGACGTGATGTACAACGACTTCATCATTGTGGGGCCAGCAGATGACCCGGCAGGCATTCTGGGGATGGAACTGGCGTCTGAGGCGTTGACGGCGATTGCTGGGGTTGAAGCCACGTTTGCCTCGCGCGGGGATGACAGCGGCACCCATTCCAAAGAGCGTGCGCTGTGGGAAGCGGCAGGCCTGCCCCGTGACCCGGAAGGCGGCTGGTACAAATCGCTGGGGCAGGGGATGGGCGATACGCTGCGCTTTGCCAATGAGAGTGGTGCCTACACTATGACAGACCGGGGCACCTTTTTAAGCCAGCAGGAAAATCTGCCCAATTTAGCTATTATGGTGGGTGGCAACAGCATTGATGAAAATGCCGACCTGTCGCTATACAATCCATATGGGGTCATCCCGGTGAATCCTAACAAGGGCAACGTCAACAACGGTTTAGCCGACGATTTTGTGGCCTGGCTCACCAGCATTGCTGTGCAATCTGTGATTGCTGAGTATGGCATTGATACTTTCGGCCAGCCGCTGTTTTACCCGGATTCGCAGGTGTGGCGCGACAGATAGAACAAGACTGGAGACTTTTTTGCGTTCAGCCTCTAATCTCCAGTCTCCAATCTCCCATTTATGCAGACGCTGCTAGACGCCTTCCTCAACGCTTTTCAACTACTGGTTTCGGGTGATCCGGAGCTTGTGGCGATTGTGGGGCTAACGTTGCGGGTGACGGGGATTGCTTTATTGCTGGCGCTACTGCTGGGGCTACCCGTGGGGGCGTTGCTGGGGCTGCTGGGACGATTTCCGGGCGGCGGCTGCGTGATTCCGTTGATTTACACGGGCATGGGTCTGCCACCGGTGGTGGTGGGGCTGTTTGTGTATTTGCTACTGTCTAACCAGGGGCCGCTGGGTGAGTTGGGCTGGCTGTTCACGCCGTCGGCGATGGTGATGGCGCAGACGATTATTGCGCTGCCGTTGGTGGTGGGATTGACGTTAACGGCCGTTCAGTCCCTTGATCCTTTGCTACCGTTGCAACTCCGTTCGCTGGGAGCTACCCGTTGGCAACTGGCATGGACGATGCTGCTGGAGTCGAAGCTGGGAGTGTTTGCGGCGATTGTAGCGGCGTTTGGCAGTATCATTTCGGAAGTCGGCGCGGTGATTTTGGTGGGAGGCAACATTCGCGGCGAGACGCGGGTGCTGACAACAGCCATCGTGCTGGAAACGCGGCGGGGCGAGTTTGCTCTGGCCATTGCGCTAGGGCTCATTTTGCTGCTGCTGGCACTACTGGCTAATTTGGCACTGTATCGTTTGCAGCAGCGGGGGGTGCGCCGATGAGTGAGCCAATCTTTGAACTGGAACAGGTACAGCAGGTTTATGACGGCCGTACCGTCCTCGATATTTCTCAACTCACCATTCACAAAGGCGAGATTTTGGCGTTGGTGGGGCCGAGCGGGGCGGGCAAAAGCACGCTGTTGCGGCTGCTCAACTTTTTGGAGCCAGCCTGCAAAGGCACTATTCGGTTCGATGGGCAGGTGGCGACGCCAGAGCTAGATTTGGTTCAGCGGCGGCGGGTGACGACTGTTTTTCAACGGCCGTTGCTCCTCCAACGTTCGGTGCGGGCTAATTTACGCTACGGGTTGGGGCTGCGCGGGCAAAAGCTAGCTGAAGCGAAGGAAGAAGAGTGGTTGGCGCGGCTGGGTTTGGCAGAGCTAGCCGATCAGGCCGCGCCGAAGCTCTCGGCAGGGGAGGCGCAGCGGGTGGCGCTGGCGCGGGCGGTGGTGACCCAGCCAGACGTGCTGTTGCTGGACGAGCCGACGGCCAATTTGGATCCCAGCAACGTGGGTATTATCGAATCAATTATTCAGGAGGAGAACCAGTGCAGCGGCATGACAGTGGTGTTGGTGACGCACAATATTTTCCAAGCGCGGCGCATTGCTCATCGCACGGCACTGCTCTGGGCTGGGGAACTTATCGAGGTAGCGGAGACGGAGCAGTTTTTTAGTGCGCCAGGGCGGGAAGAAACGGCCGCTTTCGTGCGTGGCGATACGGTTTATTAGGGGATGGGACACTAATTGACACAGATAAACGCTGATTTTATAGTTAAATCATTGTGGATATATGCGAATTGAACACTATGTTTTGGGTTTTTAAATTAACTCATTCATCATTCTAATGAGGGAAAAATGAAGCGGTTTGTAATACTTTTAGGTTTTCTCTGGGTTGCTTTGTTACTTGTCATGCTACTAAATTTGTTTGTAGCAAACGAGGAAAATTTCGGTACTGGAGAATTCATAAATAGTTTGCTGGGCTTTGGATTCTTTACGCTAATACTGCTTTTTATGTTAGGGGTTGGAATGGTCAGACGCGCTTCTTTTCCACTACCCACGACTGATAACGAAGGATTTTATCTACAGTTTGACGGTTACAAAAGCCAGTTGATTCATTGGCAAGAGATTGCAAATTGTGAACTTGTGCGACTAGGTTCTTTTTACAAACAACCTATATATGGGATTAGTCTTTACACGCCGGTTAATCAAATATTTTCTTTTGTGGGAACTATGTACGGACTAGGAACCCACGGCTTCCTAATCGATTTAAGGGCAACTGATTCCGAAAAGTTTTTTAATACCCTTAAAAACATGAGGCAGGATCTGTTTTTGAAACAGACATGATGATTTGCACAATTATTTCGTCTTAATCCTCTGTGCCCTCTGTAGCAAACAAATCACCGTGTATAATCGGGGTAACTACTAAGATTTCCAGTAAGTGAGAGTGACAAATGAATAGCGCACGTTGGATCCGGCGGGGGGTGCTGCTGGTCTTGTTTTTGCTGTTGGGGATGTTGTTGTTTGGTGGCGAAACGGCACCTTCGGCAAGCTCAGTACAGGCTGTACACGCTCAAACCGAGCCATTGAGCAACGTAATCAGCCCACCGCCCGGACAGTTCCCCGTGGAAGTGTATGTTGATCTCTATGGTCTGAACATCTTCCGCATTGACGAACAGGAAGAGACGTTTGAAATTGAGGCTTTTTTGTATGCCGACTGGTTTGATGACCGCTTGGTTTTTGATCCAGAGGTTGCAGGTACAGATATAAAAGTGTTTCAGGGGGAAACGGCCGTTGAAATGCTAAAAACCGAAGTGTGGTGGCCTGATTTGGAGGTTGTTGATTCGAGAGGGTCGCGTGATCGGCTGCACATTACGCTCACCATTGATTACGATGGCTTTGTCACCTACACCGAGCGATTTCATGCTAATATTTGGCAGCCCTTTTTCTTTGAAGAATTTCCCTTCGACTATCACGAACTTAGCTTCACCGTTGCCCCGTTTTTCTATGAAAATACAGAAGTGATATTTATTGGCCCCGAGGATTTTGCCACTGAGATCGAGCGAGAAGAACAGCTTGATCTGGATTGGACGACCAACGAGTGGCTGATCGAGAGTGTGCAAACTAGCGTAGACCCAGGCGAAGAGTTTGATTTTTCGACAAGTACGTTGTTCATTGAAATTAGTCGGTTGCCTCAGTTTTACATTAGCAATGTGATCATCCCGCTTGTTTTGATTGTGGCCATCTCTTGGGCTGTGTTCTGGATGGATTTTGGCAATATGCACCTGGCAGACCGGCTGAGTGTCTCTTTCACCAGCGTCCTCACGGTGGTTGCGTTTGACTTTGTGACTGCCAGTAATTTACCCCGCTTACCCTACCAAACTGTCCTGGATCGAGCTATCACTTTTAGCTACATTATTTTGACGCTCTCGGTGCTGGAAAATGTGCTGGCTTATTTACAATACAAGAAAAATGAGGCTGAAATCCAGCGCATAGACCGAGTGGCTCGCTGGCTCTTTCCCTTAGTATATTTAGCAGGATTTGTCATCATTCTGATACTTTTCTAAATCCACTTATACGGATCAGGGGACATCCTCGGTTTGTTTTTGTTGTTTCAGCTCCAGCTTTTTTAGGCGGTAGAGCGTTTCCTGCGTCATTTGGCGATGCTTGCTGGTGATGTCTGCCTGCACGCCGAAGAGGAAGATGAGCAGGCCGACCAGCAGCAGGCCGGTGCCAATGGTGACGGACTGGATGAACTGGTTGACGGTATTGTTGAAGTAAGCGTAGAAGAAGCGTCCCCACAGCACCAGTCCAGCCAAAATGAAGGGCAGAGCAATATAGCTGAAGGTGCGTAGCGGTTCATAAAAGGCGTAGAGGCGGATAATGGTGCTGGCCTGGGCCTTGATGAAGTGCCACATGCTACTTTGCAGGCGAGACGGCCGTATCGGGCCATTTGTCTCTACGGGAATACTTTTGATGATAAGCCCCTGCTTGCCTGCCTGAATAATCGTATCCAACGTGTAGCTAAAGTTAGTGAGGATGTTCAGCCGCAGTGCCGTGTCCCGACTGTAGGCGCGGAAGCCGCTCACTGCATCTGGCACGTCAGTGCCGCTCACCGTCCGCACCGTCCAACTGCCCAGCTTTTGCAACAGTTTTTTCATCGGTGAAAAATGTTCGATATGTTCAATCTGGCGGTTGGCAATGACAATATCTGCCTTACCAGCCAGAACAGGAGCCACCAGCTCTGGAATGTAGCGGCCGGGGTATTGGTTATCGGCATCGGTGTTGGCAATGATGTCTGCACCCAGCCGCAGAGCCGCATCTAACCCGGTTTCGAAGGCGCGGGCCAGCCCCAGGTTTTGCCGATGGGCAATGATGTGGTTGATACCCAAACTACGGGCGATTTCGGCCGTGCCGTCGGTGCTGCCGTCGTCAATGACGAGTGTTTCGATGCAGCTAATGCCGGGGACGTGACTGGGCAGTTCGGCCACGGTGATGGGCAGCGATTCCGCCTCGTTATAGCAGGGAATTTGGATGATCAGTTTCACGCAGCCATTTTAGCGCAGATGATCGGTAATCGGTAATCCGTTGTCAGTAATCGGTAAACATAAAGCCGATTACCATTCATCAGTTACTGATTACTGGCTTTAAAGTCAACGGCGACGCGCTGGGGATTGTTAGGGTCTACTTTTACCATCACCATCATGCCAGGGACAATGCGGGAGAGATCGAGTAGGTGGAGTTGGTCGCGGGATTTAACCTGGTACGGTTGGCCGCCTTCTGGGTAAACTTCCAGCACAAAGTTGACTCCCTGCATATTCCCGCCTTCGGGGCTGCTGCTGGTGCCGAAGGTGAGCCCGCTGGGTTTGATTTGAAGGATTTTGGCCTGGGCAGGACGGCCGTTCCGCAACAATTCCCGCCGCTTTGCCTTATATCGCCACACAAAAAGCCAGGGCACTATAAAAAGTAGTAGCGAACCAACCACGACCAGAACAATCCAGTTTTGGCTGAAAAATTGAGTTATTTGATCCATTTTGTCTCCTGAAAAATTATGAATGATGAGGGATGAATTATGAAATTTGCGAAATGGTTTGGCTTTGCTCAACATTGTTGGTAGCGTGCCGCATTCATAATAGCTCTTTTGATAAGTCGTCAAGATTTGTAATGGTTGGGTGAGCGGGCGGTAGGATGATGTTATGGGGGTCGGCGGGGTCTATGTGGACGGTGATGGTTTGGCCGGGCTGTAGCTGAACGAGTTGCAGGGGGCTAGCCATGATTTTGATTTCAGCTTCGTAGGGTGTTTGATTGGGGGGCGCGACGGTGAGGCGTAGGCCAAGTTGCGGGTCATTGTCGAGGCTGTGGCGCACACCTGTTTCCCAGACGTCCAAAATGGTCGCGTCGGCAGTGATGCCCTGTTGAATAATCTGTTGTTCGGCCGCTTCGGCCTGCTGCAGATTGCCGACCATGCGTTTGACGGTACGGTAGGCAAAGGCGAGCAGTATTATGGTTACGCCTGAAAAAATTAGGATGAAAATAGTTGAATCGTCCATTACAACCTCCAAAAACATCTTTTGCTTCTAGTTCAATTTTTCCAGTGAAACAATGTGCTTTTCCTCGTTATCCAAGTAATACACAGCGTAACGAGCCCCATTTTCCAATGCTTCAAACTGCTGTTTATTGAATAGTTGAAAGGTGTGATTTTTGATTTCTAGCCGATAGCGGCGAGATGCGTTGTGCTCATCGTACTCGATTTCATCTGTTAATTTGGCAATGCCCTCTGCGCGACCAACAGCGGGAATTTGTGGGGGTACGGCCGTTTGCTCACGCCGCATCCCCAACCAAACCCCACCACCAACTAGCAGCGCCAAGACCACACTTGCCAAACTCCCTATCAGCGGCTGATTGGCAGCCAGACTTATGACAATGCCCACAATGAGAATGAGTAGAAAAATGCCTAGCGGAACGGCCGTTTGCACCACCGATTGCGACCATTGATCTGCTTCTACCCACCGGGCTTGCTGGTTTGGCGATAAACGGCCGTTTTGATTTGCACGTAAATCTGAGAGATCGTATTTGAACAAGGACATCAGGTTCTCCGATGACATTTCTTTAATCCTTCGGAAGTAGAGCGTATTGCGTGTTTCGTATATTACGCACTACGAAATACGCAATACATTTTTCCAACTGGTCTGTTATTTGATGATGAATGGAATATAAACATGATTGCTAAAGTTCAAGACATTGTTTTCGTAGACAAATACATCTAACTCATCATTGTTGTCGCCGCTTACAAAATTGGGTTCCGAAGATCCGAAGGCAATAAATTGGCCATTGCCTGAAACAACTGGCAAGATGGCTTCGTAATCTGTGCCGTTGCCCAATAGTGTAACCGATATGAGCTTTGTTGTGTTGAGGTGTTGATCGTAGAGAAATACATTTTCCTCGTCGTGAGTTTCTTCGGGAGTTAATGAGTTTGCTGAGGATTGATAAGAGATGAAACGGCCGTCATCTGAAATATTTGGATATCTTGAATCACTATTCCCTTTGGAGCCATCGTCAGCGCGGGAAATAAGCGTGGTTGTACTTGTTTGCGTGTCATGGAGGAAAATGTCCTCGGTGGTGCCGTTTTCGTCATCAGCAACCAGGGTTGTGGCTTCAGAGGAAAAAGTGACAAAACGGCCGTCTGCCGAAATAGCGGGATATTCTGAGTTCCAGTTACCTTCTGTGCTGTCAGAAGCCACGGAAACGCGGCTGGTTTGCCCCGTTTGGGTGTCGTGGACAAACACATCTCTCCGGCTATTGGTGTCGTTGCTAACTAGATTGGTGGCTACGGAGTCGAAGGTGACGAAACGGCCGTCTGCTGAGATGTCTAAATCAGTCGAATAATCGTTGGCTTCTGTGCCGTCAGAGGCAATGGAAACGCGAGTTGTCTGCCCCGTTTGGGTGTCGTGGACGAAAATGTCGTATTCATTGTTGGTGTCGTTGGGGACGAGGGTAGTGGCGGCGGAGCGGAACGCGATATAACGGCCGTCTGCCGAAATGGCCGGGAAGCGGGATTCACCATCTCCTTCTGAACCCCCAGAGGAAATTGAGACGCGGGTTGTTTGCCCGGTTTGTCGATCGTGGAGGAAAACGTCCCGAGCATTATTGGTGTCGCTGCCTACAAGGTTGGTTGCCGAGGATTCAAAAGTGACAAAACGGCCGTCGCCTGAAATGGCGGGATTTTGTGAATCGCTATCTGCTTCTGCGCTGGTTGATGAGAGTGAGGCGCGGCTGGTTGTGTTGGTTTGGGTGTCGCGCACAAAGATGTCATCCCGGTCATTGGTGTCGCCACTCACCAGGTTGGAGGCGCGTGAGGAAAATGCAATGTAACGGCCGTCTGCCGAAATAGTGGCATCGTCTGAGTAGTCGTTTCCTTCTGTGCCGTCGGATGCAACAGAGACACGCACAATGTCCCCCGGTGCGGCATGGGAGCGGCTGGGCAGCACCCACAGCGCGGCGATGATGAAGATTGCCAACAAGAGTGGTTTTTTGGATGGTTTAAGCATGGTGGCCTCCAAAATTATGAATTTAGGAAGGATGAATTATGAAAAACTTGAACCTTTCCTGCGAGGATATTGCGTATTTCGTATTGCGTAGAAGCTGACGGAATACGCAATACGCACTACGATCTGGTTTCCCGCATGACCCCCACAACTAAATAGTAAGCATCCCGCCAGGCTTGTTCCGCTTCGGGCGTGAACGGGTCACCGACGGTTTCTACCAAAGCCAGGCAGAGCGCGTTGGCAAAGGTGTGGTAATGGGTGGGCTGAATGTTGATTTGGGCATGTGCCTGTCCTAGCGGTTTGAGCAACTGTTGGGTGAGGGGATACGGCCGTTCTAACCCCGCCACAATTTCTGCCAAAACAGCCATAAACTTTTGCTTGTGTGCATCAATCTCCCTGGGAAACAGGTAGCACAAACAAGGGTCAAGCCGAAAAAGCTGGTCATACAATCTGGTCACAAACAAATCTGCCTTTTTTTCTACAAGCGCAAACGTTGCCTGCACCAGATGTATTTGATGCAACTGCATGTTGTTCATCCGTTTTTATGGTTTATAGGAGCTTACAAGGGGTGCGTCCGAAAAACGTCCGAAAGAGTAGAAGGAGATTAGAAAAAAATCAAAGATTCCGCAGATTCAACGGATTTTTAATCTTTTCAATCTGTGAAATCTGCTGATAAAATCATTTTTGGGGTCTGGCTTGCCCAGGTTAGGTTATTGAGAAATTATTCAATGACTTTGTTCTTCGAGGGCTAGGGCATAAAGTTGATCGAGGGTGAGATTACGGCCGTTTCGCCAAGCCACCTGGTAATCATGTTCACCTAATTTTGTGCGGGAAAGGGCTAACTCTTCCTGCCGGTCTTGTTCATCTCGTGCCGTGAGGACAATGCTACGCCGCTGTTCCCAGGTAATGGTGGCGCTGTGCATGAGGACACAACGTTCATACTGCTGCAAATTTTGTGCCAAACTTGCCAATACGCTGGCGGCAACGATGATGGAATAGGGTGAATGGGCTTCGTGAAAGGCGGTTATCGCTTCACGAAGATAACCACTTGCTTTTTCAAGATCACCACTGTTCAGGGCAACCACGCCTAAGTTGTGGTACGCGCCACCAATGTCAAAATGGTAGCCTCGTTCTTTGCCGGATTCCAATTGCAAAAGCATGTATCGTTCTGCTTCTGCGTAATTGCCCAGCAGAAAATAGGCGATACCTATCGAACCATACACTCTGGCCTGCAACTGGACATAATTTTTAATGTCAGATGCAGAATTCTCCAGCAAATCTTGCGCCTCTTGTGAGGCAAGTAAGCCTTCTTCAAATTCACCCAGATTTTGGCAAACACCACTGAGTAGTTGCAAACAATGAATCAAGTCATCGGGGCTATTCGTTTGTTCGGCATGTGAACGGGCGGCAAGTATGTAGCTTTTTGCCATCTCAAAATCGCCCCGTTCCGAGGCTTGATGCCCAGCGGAGATGGTTAGACGGTAGCACAATGAGACGGGGAGCTGTTCTGCATGAGCCAGCACCATATCGGCGATGGGTTGGACGGTGTGTAAATCACCCGTTGCCAACCAATGGTTTTTGTAAGCTGCAATCGTTCCGGCTGCTTCGATAAGTGCCAGAGGGGCTGCTTCTAAATTGCGTATGTGTTCCAAAACGGCCGTTATATTCTCATACTCAATCTGAAAGCTGCGTCCCCAATTGGCCGCCTCGTCCGTGCCTTCTGCCTGGATGATGGCGGGTTCCCATTGGGCAAAGTAGGCTGCCAGCTTTGCCAGCAGCTGATGTTTTACGGCCGTCACCAATTTTTGGGCGGCAAAGGAGCGGATAATCCGTAGCATACCAAAGCGCAGTTCGCCCTCCATGCGGTTGGCAGCGGGGTAGATGAGGCTCTTATCGGCCAGGCTGGTGAGCAAGGTGGTGGTTTCGGCATCAATGTCGGTGATGGTGGTGAAGGGCTTGTTGAGCAGGGTATAGGCAACGGCCGTTACCGAAAACCCATCCTCAAACAGTGAAAGCCCCGCCAGAAGCTGCTTTTCTGCCTCGCTCAACAAATCGTAGCTCCACTGCAGAGCCGCTTCCAGACTGCGGTGGCGGTCTGGCACATCCTGCGCCTGGCTGGTTAACAGCTTCAGGTTTGTGGTTAGCTGCTTGAGCAGCACGTCCGGCGGAAAATGTTTGCTGCGCGCTGCCGCCAGCTCAATGGCTAGGGGTAGGCCGTCCAACCGCTGGCAAATTTGGGCGACGCTGGGGCTGTTTTGTGTGGTTAACTCAAATTGGGGGTTGGTGCTGCGGGCAACGGCCGTAAAGAAGGTGATCGACTCAATGTTTTGTAATTGGGTAATTGAGTAATTGGGGTATTGGCTGTCGTCAGTGGGCAATTCTAGTGCAGCAACGGGGTAGAGTTGTTCACCGTGCAAACTGAGAGGGACGCGGCTGGTGATGAGCAGTTGTAGCTGTCGGGCTGTTTGCAGCAAGTTGTGAATGTGGCCCACGGCGGGCAGCAGATGTTCAAAATTGTCGAGGATGAGCAGACATTGACGGTAGCGTAAATGTTCTCGTAACCCTTCTACCGTTTTGGCTGGCACGCTAAGCGCATCGGCAACGGCCGTAACCACCTGTTCCGGTTTTTGTAGCGGGGCGAGGGAAACAAAGAAGATGCCATCGGGAAAATGGGACGCAGATTGCGCGTACAGTGTCTGCGCCACGGCAATGGCCAACCGCGTTTTGCCAATGCCGCCCGTGCCCGTCAGGGTCAGCAGGCGAGCGGGTGATTTGCTGATGAGCAGTTGGCAAATTTGGGTTTTCTCATTGCTGCGGCCAACAAGCTGCCGCAGCGGGGCTGGCACTTGGTACGGAATCGGCGGCTTTTCTGCACCAGCAGACGCAGATTGAGATTCCGCTTGCGCCTCAAACCCGGCCAAAGTAAAGACGCGCTCTAGATTCTGATTTTGCTGGATGGCTTTGTAAACGGCCGTTGTCTCTGGCAAAGGCTCCACATCTAACTCGGCGGCTAACTGTTGGGCAAAATAGTTAAATTGGGAAACGGCCGTAGCTCGCTCTCCCAAAGCGTAATGCAAAGCCATCAACTGGCGCAGCACCGTCTCATTAAAGCCATCTTCGGCTAACGCTTGCTGGGCATAAACGGCCGCTTGCCGCCAATCGCCCAACCGCCACTGCTTGTTCAGTAAATGTCCCAACGCCGCGATAAACTGCATCTGGAGGCTTTGCCGCTGCACAGTCAGCCACGGCTCATCCAAATCTGGCAATAGCTGCCCCAAGTAGATGGTAATCGCCTCTGCCAGCCGCTGCTGGCGGTTTAGATGGGTAAAGGCCGCCACATCCAGCCAGTAGGGTGCGGCTGGGTTCCACTGTACCGTTTTGGCGGTGACTAGCAGCCAGGGAGCCGCTTCTGTTGTCGGGGGCAAAGCCTGGCGCAAATCATACAGATGGCGGCGCAGGCGGCTTTTGGCCTCTTTTTCGGTGGCGTCTGGCCACAGGGTAAAGGCAAGCTGGTCACGCGGGATGGCTGTGTCTGGGTGCAGCAGGCAGTAGGCCAGCAGCGATTTGGCTTTGGGCAGCGTTTTCAGGGGAAACGGCCGTTCCCCCACAAACAGCCGCATATGTCCCAATAAATAAATTTGTAATTCTGCTTCAACAAATTCACGCATCGCTAAAGTCATTTTTGCATAATATTACATGCGTTTGTCATGCCTGCGGAGGCAGGCATCCATATTTGATTGAAGGTATGGATTCCCGCCTGCGCGGAAATGACGTGAACAGATTACCGGCCCCGCAAAATATCATCCAGCTCTACCAAATGTAGCCCTTCCCACAGGTAAACAGACAGGTCAATACGGCCGTTCTCATCCACTTCCACCCCCTCTGCCCGCAAAATCTCAGCTTGTCGGTTGGCCGTCTGCTCGCGGTGGCGAATGCTGATGCGTCCCTGGCTGTTGACCACTCGCTGCCAGGGCACATTAGCCGAGGTGTAGCTACCTTTCTCTGGCTGGCGCAGGGCGCTAAGCGCGTACCCTACCGCACGGGCAGCCCGCGGATGACCCAACATGGCGGCGATACGGCCGTAGCTGCTCACCTTACCGGGCGGAATGCAGCGCACAACTTTGTAGACTTGTTCAAAGAAACCGGGAGCCTTTACGTCCATTTGCAAATCATACCGAGGTCAGGTTAAATTGGCTACCTAGAGTAACCGTCCAAGAATAATTTATTTTTCAGGAGGGACGATTACTCGAAGGTCATCCACTAATTCCAAGAACTCGTTTGTGGGTGACTACTTGGCGATACGGCCGTTTTGTTCACCAATTATTCACGATTCATTCATGTTTCCCGACAGATGCCAGTGCTATAAATCAGAGGTGAGCGCAAGCGCTTAAGGAGTCCAATGCGTATTGTTAGGAAGCGTTTCACGGGAACGCCTCACCTCTTCCTACAAATAGGAGTTTTGCATGAGTTGGTCAGTATTGATTGTAGATGATGAGCCTTTGACGCAGGATTTGCTGCGCCTAATGTTAGAGCCAGCCGGATTTCGCGTTTCTGAGGCCGAACATGGCTTAGATGCTCTGGAAAAAGTAAAAGAAAACAAGCCAGACATCATGATTCTGGACGTGATGATGCCCCACATGGATGGCATCACCGTCTGCAAAAAGATACGCAACAACCCAGAAACGTCTGACCTGCCTATCATCATGCTCAGCGGCAAGACGCATCTCAACGCTGTGGAAGAGGGCTTGGAAGCTGGTGCCAACCGCTACTTACCCAAACCAACCTCCCGCGCCGACCTGATTCAAAATTTAAATGAGGTTTTGGCAGAAACGGCCGCAATCCGCCACTGACCCCACCCTTTGCAACAAAATCAAATTAGATGAGCCACCTCTATTGGTGGCTTTTTTATTGTTTGTTGGTTGAAAACGGCCGAATTTGGGGACTGTTGAAATTGCTCGTTACTTTTTACGAGTAAGTTGCACTTTATAGGCAACAACATAACTTTCATAATGTTTTTTAGTTAAAAGGAGTCAAGAAAATGAAACAAATGATTCGTTCAAAATATGGTATGGCTATTCTGTTTTTAATTCTCATGATGCTCACCGTTGCTTGTACACCCACTGGCGACCTGCCGGGTGACACGGGAGGCAACGACAACACGCCGGGCGAAACCGATGAAAACAGCAATGATGATCCGGCAAATAGCAACGATGATGATGCAAATGCGAATGATGAAGACAGCAACAGCAACGATGATGACGACAGCGCCAACGACAGCGATGAAAGCAATATGAATGACGACGATGATGACATGAACGACAACGACGACGACGATGACGACATGAACGACAACGACGGTGATGATGACAACAGCAACGACGACGATGACAGCAACGACAACGACGGTGATGATGACAACAGCAACGACGACGATGACGACATGAACGAAAACGACGATGACGGCAACGACAACGACGGTGATGATGACAACAGCAACGACAACGACGGTGATGATGACAACAGCAACGACGATGACGACATGAACGACAACGACGACGACGACATGAACGACAACGACGACGATGACAGCAACGACAACGACGATGATAGTGACAATGACAACGACGGTGATGATGACAACAGCAACGACGATGACGACATGAACGACAACGACGATGACAGCAATGACAACGATGGTGACAATGACAACGACGGTGGTGATCACAACAGCAACGACGATGACGGTAACGACAACGACGACGGCAATGACAACGATGATGATGACGACAACGACAACTCTGGCGGGGGCGACGATGACGATGATGACGACGACGATGATGACTAAATAATTCATCAATCATCTTTTGAGTCTTAGAAAGTGATGAAGGAGGTCTGTGAAAAGACCTCCTTTTCACAAATTACCTTCATCGTCGCGGTCGTGGCATTGGTCTATAATTAGGGGCTATGCTGCGGCAAATTATTTTACCTGGCCGCGCACAATCTTTGGAGTTTCTGGAATCGTGCAGGATGAACTTCTGTTGCTACATCGTGCAAAATCATATGATCAAGATGCTTTAGCCCAAGTGCACGAGCAATATTACGGTGCGATTTATCGTTACATGACGTTTCGGGTGAATGATTTACAAACGGCCGAAGATTTAACGAGCGAGGTGTTTGTCCGATTTTTACATGCCATCCAGCAAAAGAATGCACCGCAAAAAACAATCCGAGGTTGGTTGTTTGGCACCGCTTCGCTCATTTTGAAGGAGCATTACCGTAAAAAGAAACGGTCTCAGTTAACTGAATTGACCGAGGCGTTGCCGGGGGAAACGGCCGTACCAACCGAGAAGTTGGAAGTACAGGAAAGTAAAGAGGCCTTGCGACAGGCAATGGCCAATCTAACCGAAGAGCAACGGCAAGTATTAGCCTTACGATTTGGTTATGAAATGCCCGTGCGCGACGTAGCGGAAACAATGAACAAAAGCGAAGGGTCTGTCAAAATGTTGCAGATGCGTGCCATCGCAGCCTTGACCCGAACGATGACAGGCTCGGAGAGACGCGAATGAACAATGTACCAGAGGCTTTGCTGCAAGAAAGTTTAGATTTGCTAGAGCAAGGCGAAACGGTTGAAACAATCCTGACGCGCTACCCGGAACATGCCGCAGACTTACGGCCGTTCCTGGAAACGGCCGTCCAGCTAACGACTCTAGCTCCTCAACCATCGCTGGCTGCCAAGCAAACCTCACAAAAAGCGTTTTTGGCCCATGCCGAAAGCCTAAAAGTGAGCCCGGTACGGCCGTCTCCCTGGTATCGCCTGCGCCAAATATTGCTCCCCATCGCTTCGCTGGCTTTGGTATTGATTTTGTTTGCCACAACGGCCGTCTCGGTTTCTGGGTCGGCCATTCCTGGGGATGCCCTGTACTCGGTGAAGCGACTGGTGGAAACCGTGCGGCTAAACTGGGCAGATGATCCAGAAACGGCCGCTACCTTAGCAGAAACATACCGCCAGGAACGCATCCGCGAAGTACAGGCTCTGCTGCGTACAGGCCGCAGCGCCGAGGTTACCTTTGAAGGTGAAGTGATGGCCATTCAACCCAATGAATGGCTGGTGGATCTGATTGAAGTCCAACTGGACGAGGCAACCGCCATCGAAGGTCAGCCGCAGGTGGGTGAACAGGCGCGGGTAAACGGCCGTGCCGACAACGGCATCCTAGCCGCTACAACCATCATCATGCTCACAGGCACATCTGTCCCAACCGAGCCAGAACAGACGCCAACGACCGTACCAACGGCAACAGTTGAGCCAACCGCCACAGTTACCCAAGAGCCAACGCCTGAACCAACGGAAACGGCAAACCCCACTTCAATCCCAACGACGGAGCTTACAGCGACGCCAATGCCAACCACAACCCCAGCTATCACGGAAACGCCAACTGGTGCGCCGCCACCATCGGCCACCCCGCCGCCAACTCAGCCTCCGCCAGACGATGACAACGGCAATGATAATGGCAACGATAATGATGATGATGACGACGGGGACAATGGCAATGGTAATGATAACGACGGTGATGAAGATAGCAACGACAATAGCGGCAATGGCAATGATAACGACAACGAAAACGACGATAATGACAATGACAACGATGACGACAACGACAATGACTAGGATGCGCTAATCCCTCTTGTATTTTGCTTGCAGCCCTAGCTGCAGGCATAGTAACGTCCGGATTTCTGGGCGTTACTTTTTTATGGCCAAAGTCACTTACAAGTATCAAGAATTTGGAGACAAAATGATGCAAGTGACAACCCGTATGACCACCCAGATGCAAACAGTAAAAGCGCGTATTCAGACAAAATGGGATGAGAAAGTTGTGGCAACGGCCGTTCTCCTCTTCCTCGTTTTCATTACTGGTTTTGCGGTTGTGCAATACGCTACGCCCGGCCTGGCAGGCAACGATGGCTACTACCACATGAAGATGGGCTACCTCATCCGCACCGAGGGACTTACGCCAGATTTTCCTTACCTACCCTACACCATCCTCAACGAAGCAGCCTATTATGACCACCACCTTCTGTACCACCTGTTCCTGGCAATTTTTGCCACCACCGATCCCGCACTGGACGGCGGGCTGGCGTTGACGCAGGGAGCCAAACTGGGCAGTATCATCATGCCGTCGCTAGCGTTCTTAGCGATTTGGTGGCTGCTGCGTGGGCAAAAGGTGCCGTATGCGGCCGTTTGGGCCGTGGGTCTCTTTGCCGTTTCAGAAGCGTTTTTGTACCGAATGAGTATGCCGCGTGCTCAATCACTATCTCTGCTGCTGCTGGTTCTGGGGCTGCACTGGCTGTTGCAAGGGAAGTATAAGCTGTTGCTGCCGCTGGGCTTTGTCTTTGTGTGGGCCTACAATGCTTTCCCGCTGCTGTTGGTTGTGGCAGGCACCTACGCTATTGCCGCCTTTATGCTAGAGCGACGCATTGCCTGGCAAGCGATTGTCTATCCGGCCGTTGGCATTGGGCTGGGGTTAATCATCAATCCCTACTTCCCCCAAAATATTGAGTTCATTGTGGGACATCTGCTGCCCAAAGTGGGCGAATCTAGTACGCCAGTGGGTAATGAATGGTCGCCCTATCGCACCTGGACGCTGGTAACAAATTCTGGCGTGGCGTTTACGGCCGTTCTGGCAGGCATCCTGGCGTTGGGCTGGCGCGAAAAGCGGATTGACGGGCCCACATTGGTAGCGCTGGGGCTGATGGTGCTGTTTGGCTACATGCTGTTTGAATCGCGCCGCTTTGTGGAATATTTTCCGCCTTTTGCACTGATCTTTTTTGCCTTGAGTGCGGCTCCGATTTTGCGGGAGTGGCTGGAAAAGTGGGGTGAGAAACGGCCGTACTTGCACCAACTAGCTCCCCTGATCCTGCTTCTGCTGCTGGCTTACCCGCTTTACGTTACGCTGAATGACGCCCGCGGATTGCTGGCCGACAGCAAGCCCGCCGACCGCTACGCCGACGCCACCATCTGGCTGCACGACAACACGCCAGCCGGTACAATGGTTTTCCAAACGGATTGGGATGATTTCACTCGGCTCTTCTTTTACAATACAAACGCTATCTACACGGCCGGATTAGACCCCACGTTCATGGAACTGGAAGATGAGGCGTTGTTCAACCGCTGGGTAGACATTACGCGGGGTCGTGTAGAGCAGCCGGGTGCTGCTATTCGGGATGAATTTGGTGCCGCCTACGTTTTTAGCGACTTGAACCACGACAACTTCATGGAGGAAGCGGAGGACGATCCGCTGCTGCATGAACTGTACCGGGATGCGTACGCGGTGATTTATCGAGTAGGGGAACAGTAATCGGTGGTCAGTAACTGATTACTGCTCACTGAATACCGATTTCCGAGCAAGTTATGTCAACTGTTGAGGCTGAACAATTCGATCGCGGAATGCGCTGGATGGAGCGTTGGGGAATTGGTCATTTGCGGCGGGAACTGCTACATGATGTCACGGGGCAGGTGTTGGAAGTGGGTGCAGGGACGGGTGCCAATTTGCCACTTTACGGCCGTTCCGCCTACACTACACTCATTGACATAAAATCAGACCGCTTGCTTCTTGCTCGACAAAAATCGGGCGAATCCGACACACCCGCTAGCTGTGCTGACGCACAAAAGCTGCCATTTGCCAGCAGCCAATTCGATGCCGTTGTCGGGACACTGGTTTTTTGCTCCATTCCCCAGCCGGAGCTTGCCTTGGCAGAAATCAAGCGGGTGCTTAAGCCAGACGGCCGTCTCCTTCTACTCGAACACACCCGAGGTCACGGCCCCATCTCTCGCCGCTTCACCGATTGGCTGCAACCGCTGTGGTTTGCTTTGCAAGGGGAGTGCCATCTGAATAGAGAAACGGCCGTTGCCGTACAAATCGCGGGCTTCACTATTGAACACAGTTCCGTTCACGGCTACGGGCTGCTACAAATGATGAAAGCGTCTATTGCCAGTAATCGGTAATCCGTTATCTGTAATCAGTACCTGTCACCGATCACTGTTTACCGATTACCATTCACCGTCTGCTACTCACCACCCCATACGCCAAAAACACAATCCCCAGACCAATGAAGACCCAATTACCATCGTAAAGACCGAATAAAACCCCTGCCAGCCCCATCATGCTGTTAAATGGATTGTCGCGCAGCGATTGCCACAGGGTGGGCTTGGGCACGGTGTAGCCTAGGGATTTCAGCTTCTTTTGCAGAACGGCCGTACTTGGTTCCGTCAATGTGCTACCATCCGGGAAAATTAGCGTGGGTACGCTGGCATTGCCGTCGTTGATGGCCATCACCTTGCCTCGGCTCTCCGCATCTTCAGTGATGTTGATGTAGTCGAAGATCACCTGCGCCCGCTCCAGCATCCCGCGCACGGGTGGCACCATTGGGCAGGTGGGCGTACCATACATCAATACTTTTTCAGTTTGAGTTGAGGTTGAATTCTCCATAGCTTTTATAGAGTACCGCAGGCAAAGAAAAGTTACGAGCGCGGGTAGTTACTGAAAACCGATTACTGAATACTGCCTCACTGCTTAATACGCCGTGTCCGCTTTTTCCTGCATCTTGCGCCAAACGCGATGGTAATGACGGCCGTCCATCAGTTCCAAGCTGTTACCGTCCGGGTCGCGGAAGTAGATGGAGTGGGTGCCCAGCGACCAATCCTGCTCATGCTCAATCTCGATGCCGTGCGCCAGCAAGCGAGCGCGCCAGCCATCCATTTGCTCTGGGGGAATAGCCAGGCAAACATGCCCCTGCCCGCGTGCGCCATGTGCCGGAATGATGCTTTGGCGCGTCGCTAGCTTATTTATGTCAAATAAAATCAGGGTCGAGTTTTGCCCCGTTTGTAAGAAGATGGCATCTTCAAATTGTGCGCTGATAGGTAGACTCAATACCTCGGTGTAGAATTTTTCGGCGTGGGAGATGTCGGTTACGTACAGCACGGCCTCAGCCACACTCAAAATTTCCGTGCCGCCACGCGTTGCTGCCTCAGCCTCCTGCAAAATGCGGACGCCACTGCTCACGCCCAGGCGGTTAGCGCCAGCCGCTACCATGCGCCGCGCGTCGTCCAGCGAGCGAATGCCGCCTGATGCCTTGACCCCCATTTGCTGCCCGACGGTGTGCCGCATCAAGGCTACATCTTCTACCGTAGCTCCGCCGCCGCTGAAGCCTGTTGAGGTCTTTACAAAATCGCTCCCGGCGTCTTTAGCAATTTTGCAAACGCGCACTTTTTCTTCGTTAGTGAGGTAGCTGGTTTCGATAATTACTTTACATAATACATCGTTTTGGTGGCAGGTTTGGGTAACGGCCGTAATCTGCGCCAACGTAAATTTATCATCCTTACTTTTTACCGCCCCAATATTGATCACCATATCAATTTCCGTCGCACCATTTTCGATGGCTGTCTGCGCTTCAGACACTTTCTCTTTGGTGGTGGTGGCCCCAAGCGGAAAACCGACCACGGCACACACCTTCACCGCGCTGCCTTGTAGCTGTTCTGCGGCAAAGCGCACATTTGTTGGGTTCACACAAACCGAAAAAAAACTGTGTCGGATCGCCTCGCGGCAAATTTGGGCAATCATCGCCTCGGTTGCGTCTGGTTTGAGCAAGGTGTGATCAATCATTCCCGCCAGGCGGGTTGGATCTTCATCAATAAGCTGAATGAGCTGTTCTGTTGTTGCTTCAGATAAATTTGTCATGCTATTTTCCTCTGAAATACGAGTTCGTCGTTTTGAAACCACTTAAGACTTACGCAATTTACGCGCTGTGGCAGGCGTCTCGCCGTGCCACCTACCCGGTACGGTCAGGAGAGCAGCCCTTCGGGACTGAGAGGCGGCTGGAGCAACTGCGTAAGTCCTGCCACTTTTACTTGTCGTTCCCGTGAAAACGGGAATCCACTTTTCATGACGCATGGATGCCCGCGCAGGCGGGCATGACAAGCTGCGCCAAGCATAGCACCAGCTAGCCGTCAGGCAAACCAAAAGATTGGCTCAATTTGAGCCTGATGGTCACTATCTTTTCACAAAATATATGCTTGACCCGCGATCTATCATCGTGTAGGATTCTGCACACATGAAACAGACCTCTCTTACTGGCCTAGTCCTTACGTTACTTATGTTACTGTTGGTGCTTATTGCGGCTTTTGTTTTTTTGTTTCAGGGGCGGCAAACGGTGATTGACCAGCGGGACAATTTGGAATCGGAAACGGCCGATCTCCAGCAAGATTTAGCCCAAACTGAACTCGATTTGGCGGCGGTGGAAGCAACCCGCGCCATTACAGCCGATGCGCTGGCCACGGCCGAATCAAACGCGCTTTTGCTGGATGGCGAATTGGTACACAGTCAGCAGGAAGTGGATGCGCTCACCGCACAGCTTGACGCTGCTAGCCAAACCATCACAACCCTGCAAGATGAGCAGGAAGCGGTGTTGGCACAGCCGCCGGATGTGGCGATTTTGTCCCCGGCAAACGGCCGTTTGCTATCGCAAGGTGCTCTGGTCAACATTGTTTTGGTTGCCACCGATCCCAAAGGCATCTCCTCTGTGAATCTAGCCATCAATGAAGAGCCATTTGAAACTTACCTGCCGAACAATGAAACGTTGTTTACGGCCGTTGCTCCCTGGGAACCAGCTGTGCCAAACGAGTACGTGATCCAGCTAACGGCCGTCAACAGTGAAGGCATTACCAGCCGCAGCGCCACCGTGACGGTGACGGTGGCTTTGGCCGATACGGTGAGCCGCCCTGCCAATGACAGCAACGCTGGTTTACGCCAAGACATTGCCGAGTTGGTTAGCGGTCTGCGCCAGTTGCCCATCCCAGATGATCTGAACGAGCTGCTAGTTTCTGGCGTGCAGCTACGCCAGGCGCAAACGGATGTGGCGCGGACATTGGTAAACGGGCCGATGTGGCTAGATGCCGGGCTTATCGGCCAGGCGTTTGATTTTGCTCCGGCAGAATTTGATTATGAAGATATGTTGGCACTGGCTGGTGGCGATTCGACCCCTGCATTTTATCAGCCGCTGTCTGGCGAGATGCTGCTGATTGAGCAGGCAGACACGCTAACGGCCGTTGCCCAGCTAGGGTACGTACGCCAACTGCTTTACCTGCTCCAAGACCAGAATTTTAGCCTGGATGCGCTATACACCGGGGAACTAACGCTTGATGGGGCCCTTGCGCTGGCTGCGCTGAGTGAGGGAGAAGCAACAGTTTTGCAGGAAAATTTCCTCACGGCGCGCTACTTGCCCTTAGAACCAGCCGTCATCCCTGAAACCTTTGTGCTGGATACGGCCGCCTTCGCCGACACCCCTACCCCCATTGCCAACTGGGTGCGGTTTCCCTACGAATTTGGCGACGACTTTGCCCGCACCCTGTTTGAATCTGGCAGCTACCCTGCGCTAGATGAGGCATGGGCCAATCCACCACAATCTACTGAGCAAATTTTGCACCCGGAACTGTACCAGGAACAAGCGGGGCCCCTACTGGTAACAATTCCCGATTTGGTGCCTGTTTTGGGGGATGCGTGGACGCTGGCAACGGAAAATGTGCTGGGTGAATTTTTGCTAGGGCAATATTTATTGCAGCAGCTAAACGAGACGCAGGTGGAAACGGCCGTAACTGGCTGGGGCGGCGACCGTTTTGTCATCTACACCAATGAGGCCGACGACAGCTTTGCAATGGCGCTGCACACCGTCTGGGACAGCACCGAAGACAGCACCGAATTTGCGGCCCTCTACCCCAACTACCCCACGCGCCTTTTTATAACGGGCGGCGAACTGCAAGAAAATGGCGGCGAATGTTGGCCAGGCGAGGACGAATTCATTTGCCTTTACCAATCTGAGCAAGAAACCCTCATCGTGCGCGGCCCAGAGCTAGAACTGGTTCTCGATGTCGTTGCCGCCATCTTCCCTGCGGAATAAGAACAATTAGAGATGTTGTAAATTGCCATTACCCTGCTGAAAGAATGTCAAAGCATTTGATTGTCGTTGGCCGAGGTCTGCAGAAATGGATAAAAGACAAGAGTTATTGCTTGAAGAATACAAACTATGTAAATCCAGAGTAGCTAGAATTGACAGTATGATATGGCAAATCGCAGGAATTGTATTCCCAATCACATTAGCTGGGTTAGGGTTACTGGGGGTCGTTTCTCAGCACAATTTTGAAACGTTTTTTACGGTTCTAGTTACAGGAGTAGGCTCAATTTGTCTTTTGCTAACGTGGTATTTCATTTCGCAAAGATGGTATGCACATCAGAAAATCACACTTCATAGAATTGTTGAAATTGAACCCCAACTTGGATTTTGGATATTTAGATATAACAGATATCTCAGATTATCTCAGGAAGAAAAGAAAAAGTTTCTTGAAACGCTCTCCCCAGAAGAAAAAGAGCAGCTTGAAGAACTGTCTGCTAAACACAAAAATCTCTTTCCTAATTTCACATTCCGAAATAGTCGAAAAGCGATTACAGCCTTATTCATTCTTGGGTGGGTAGTTCTCATTGTCAGAGAAATGATTATGACTTTTTAGTTAAGCCCAAAAATTAAACTGAGAGATGTTTGAGGTTACAGAATTTGTATGTCGTCCACAATGCCAACGATGACGGCGCGGATGGGTGCGACTTTCATGTTAAGCACTTGGCGTGCACCGTTGCCTTCATCTAGCACCAGCACCGTGTCCCCCACGCCTGCTTGAGCCATGTCTACGCAGATGTCATAGCCGCCGCTGGACTGCCCATCTTCCCCCAACTTATCCACAATGAGCAGTTTACGGCCGTTAAACGCCGCATGTTTAATCGTTGCTACTACCGTGCCTGAGACGCGTCCAACATACATAAGCTCGCCTGATTCCTGATTTTTGCTTCTAAAACAGCAGAACTTACCCATTGTGATGAAATCTAACAGGTTTTGCAAATGATTGTTGTTTTCAGCGGAAATCTGTCAGGTTTTCGTAAGTTCTCAAAAATCAATTTTGAATACAGAACAACTATACTGTTTTTATTCTGAGTTTCAAACTGTATTAGCCCGAGCAGTAGCGTACCTCATAAGGAGAAGATGTATGTCATTCAAGCACCTGTTTCTCCGCTTAGTTTTTATCCCGGTTCTTCTTATCTTGGTTTCTTGTGGCGGGACTGACTTACCCCCAACCGTATCTTCGCAAGATGTAACAGTAGTAGGTTTAGCAGACAGAACACCAAACAATATAGATATTCGTATTGACTGGGTAGAGATCGGTGAAAATATTGGGGATTTAGTCGGACAAGGTGAGCTGACGTTGGAACTGCTTGTCATTCGAGAGAATGGTGATTCCAGAGTTTTAGAGGCTCCAGGATTAAGAGAATATAAGATCGACGGCAATAATCGAATCTTTCTGGAAGGTTTTTCTTTAACAGTCAACGATGTTGCGCCAGACGAGAAAATCCTCGTTTATCTAATTGCCTTTGAAAATGATGAATTAAGCTTTTTTGCTGGACGAGGAGCCTCTTTAGCCCTGGAGGGCGCAGCAGAGGCTCTTGAACATGCTATCGAAAAAGGTCTAATTGCCGGGAAGGCAATAACGAATACAACATTGTTAGGGATTATTTTGAATACGGTTACAGGTGGTGCGTTAGAATGGTGGCAACAGGCAGAAATTATTGGTGGATATGGTGTGTTACTAGAACCGGAGAACAATTGGCAGGCAAATTTAACAATTGAAGGTGAAAGTGATGATGGTAATTTGCTTTTACAATATTCTATTTTGCCCCAATACACACCCCAACAAAACGAAGAAGCTGCTGATGGTGATGAAGGTGTGCCAGATGAAGAAACATCTAATGCAGAAGAGCCTAAAAACACGCCTGAACCTACGAGAAGGACAATCACAGCGACTGCAACCCCACGGGTTCTGCCTACAGCAACGTCTATCCCTCCAATTTCACGTTTGATTCTGGTTAACGCTGATACAAACCAAGATATATTTACGTTGTCCAATAATTCCCAGATTAATCTTTCGTCGCTATCAACAAGAAATCTGGATATTCGGGCGGAAGTGAGCGCGAGCGCAGATTGGATACAAAGCGTTATATTTTATTTAGATGGTCGCCAATTTGAAATGAATGGCAGAGACGCGGAAAATGCGCCACCTTATGCGATGGCAGGCGATATCAATGGAGATCACTACAATAACTGGAACTGGGAAAATATGGTGGGTACTCATACAATTTCAGCAAAGGCTTGTTCTGAGCAATATGGTGCAGGGTTCTGCAGTCAACAATTGACAATTTCTATTTCCGTTTCAAACTAATCTTTTATTTTATAAGAGGTATTGGCAGATATTTTGCCCTATGCTATCCTGTCACTATTGTTTGGTTCAGCACTCGGAGAAACAAGGTGATTTTTGCAGGCATTGTTGGTGCAGGATTGGTGTGGGGCTGGTTGCTCGTTTTGTTTGTGGATCAGCGTCCACTCAGAACGCGTACCCAGCCTGAGCCTGAAACCAAATCCAAATTCTCCAAACTGGTTCACTATTTCAAACTGTTTTTGCAAAAGTGGCAGGTTGAGCGACGGCCGTATCTAAACCTCCTCGCCGTTGCCATTTTTACCATTTGGTTTGCCTGGCTCATTTACTCATTTACCAGTACTGTGCAGCTCATTATCTTCTTTGTTGCCCTCATCATTGCCTTTGCCATTCATTTCGCCTGGCGGCAGCAGCTTCGCCAGAACCAAAAAATTTAGCCACAGAGAACACAGAAGTTTAAGAGACAAATCTCATAATTCTTTGTGTCTTACTTCGACAACGCTCAGCACAAGTCTGTGGCAAAAAATAATCGTTCAACAGGAGGAACGACCCATGTATTTTCAAGCAGAAGCAACAGAAGCCGCATCACAACTGCAAATTATCGGCGCAGTTGGCTTTGGTACCATCATTGGCTGGCTGGTTTATTACATCAACCGATACCGCAAAAGCGATGTGCAGTTTAGCGACCTGGCAACGGTAATTGGCATTTTGGGCGGTGGTGCAATTTTGGCCTTGTTTCCGGCTGGAACTGATCTGTTTGGCGGCTACGGTATTGGCCTGTTCATCGGGTTTTTTAGCTATTTTGCTTTTCTCATGCTGTGGGTGCGTATTTCCGGCAACTTCTCAGTGGATTGGTTTCTGGACGGCCGTTCCACCAAGCTAGGCGAGAATGAAATTGCCCGTGACGAATCTAATGGTGGCGTTGCTATGAGCTCAGGTTCTGGTGACGATAGTGGTCGCGGATAGATTCGGTACAGGTCAATCTTGAAATTTACATAAAGTTGGAAGCTGCAAATAGCCGCAGCTTCTGGTTGCCCCAAAAGCAGGTAAAAAATGGCAGATTCCCAAGAAATTCGTGTGGAAATTGTTACGCGGCTGCTGAACGATGCCGCTTTTTTTGATCGCTTTTTGCAAGATCCCGATGCAATTCTGGCGGAATTTCCCGACTTAGACAAGTATGACGGCCGTTACCTCAAAGACAAAATCAGTGATTCGGCTAGCCTAACGGCCGCTGCTGAACGGTTTGGTGTGGCTGTTCCGGAACGGCCGCCTGCTGCTCCCGAAAGTGCCACTGATGATACCGAACCCCGCCTGCAAATGGCATTGCACTTACGAAATGATGCCGCCTTTTTTGCGCTTTTCCGCAAAGACCCCGCAGCGGCACTCTCTGCCTACCCTGATTTGGAAGAAGACGATGCCCAATACATTCAAGGGCGTGTCACCGATGCCGCCAGCCTGGAAGCTGTAATTGACCGCTTCCAAACCACCGTGCAAAACGTGAATTTACCAAATTCTGGAGAAAAAGGGTTAGAAGATTTTCTAAGCGAATCAGAAGCACGTTATGTAAATACAGGCTTTGCCAGCCAGGATGTCCCAGAAGCAGAAATTAATAGCTTCAACACGCCGCTGCCTGCGGCACAGCCCCACTATTTTTGGCTGGAAATTGGCGAACTGCTAGAAAGCGGCCTGGCGCAGGAAGGCATCGCCTTGCCCTCCGACAAGCTGCCGCCCGAAGCGCGCCTAAAAATTGCTCTGTTTGCTTTTGAGGGAGAAATTGCCCTAACCGGCGCAGAAGTTGGCGAAGTTCAGCTAGCCCCTCAAGGAGCAGTGCGGGTAACGCGCCGCGCCGATGAACCAACCGGTGCTTCACCAGATATGTTGGACACGCGCCTCTTTTTTGCGGTGCAAACGATGGTTGATGAAGGATACGGCCGTCTCCGCTGCAACATCTACTACCAAAACACGCTCGTGCAATCCCACCTCATCGTGGCCCGCGTCTCTGCCACACCGACTGAGCAGCCTTACCGCATGATGTGGCATGCCTCCGACTATACGCTCTCTAAAAACCTGAACGGACACCAACTGCAAGCAATGGGTGAAAATAGCCTCAGCATCATGGTCAACGACAACGGCAGCGGCAGCCATGGCTTTCGCTTTGTGGGGCAAAACGAGTTCAAAAATGATGCCAGCCTGGGCGAAGATGCCGTGGCCAATCTACAAAATTGGGCGCGGGGGGCTTTGCGTAACGCTGCCTGGGGAGATGAAGAGCCATATAAAGAAGGCAAAAAATATTCATATGGCGGCAAGCTCAACAAGCAAAAGCTCAAAGACGACTTGCTAGAGATGGCTCAGAATGGCCATCGCGCCTTCGATGCGCTTTTTGATCCGCTAGTTGGCGATTCAGAAAAATCGTGGGAGGTAATGGATTGGATGGTGAAGCCAGGGCAGGTGCAGATTGCCACCAAAGAAAATGCCCAAATCGTCGTTCCCGCCGCCATGTTCTACGATTATCCTTACCTGGACGGCAACGTACCTAAAGATTATTCGCTCTGCCCGGAATTTGAGAAGGCACTGGATGGTAGCAAACCGCTGGAAAAGTGTATTTGCTTTCAGGGTAACTGCCCTACCTATGATGATTTACAGATCGTTTGCCCCAGCGGATTTTGGGGCTTTCGCCACTCGTTGGGCTTGCCGATGTCTGTTAAATCTGCGCCGGATGCGCCCTTGAAGATCGGCGGGAGCAGCCCACCTAAGATGGCAGTTTCTGTTTCGACCGATCCGAACTTTAAGCAACGGCCGTCCCACGAAAAACGTCTGCAAAAGATGGGTGTGGGCTGGGAATACGCCGACAGCCGCGATAAATCTCTAGACATGCTCAAGACGACCGAATCACAGGTGGTTTACTTTTATTGTCACGGCGGATTGACCGACAGAAGGTTCCCCTACCTTAGTTTAGGCAGCAAAGATGGGGATTGGTTCACGCGGGGAAATTTACGCGCGCGTCGCATTCGTTGGCAAAAAATACGGCCGCTCGTCTTCATCAACGGCTGCCACACCACCCAAATCACCCCGGAACGCGCCCTCGACTTTGTAACCGGCTTCGTGCAAACCAGTCGGGCAGCAGGCGTCATCGGCACCGAGATTACCATCTTTGAATCCATTGCTACCCAGTTTGCTGAAGAGTGTTTGCGACGCTTTATGTTTGAAGACGAAACGCTGGGTGAAGCCGTGCGCGGGGCGCGTTTGCACATGCTCAAAAATGGCAACCCGCTAGGGCTTGTCTACATTCTCTATGCCCTGCCCGCCCTCAAGTTATCTTGAGGATACGGAAATGAAACATCGTGCTAAATTTATGATTCTTAGATGAAAATTCATTATGTCTAAAATAGGATATGCTCTACTTTGTATATTACCTGCAGTCACCTGTTGGTTATGTAGTTTTCCTGTGATTAGTTTTGTCCCACCTGGCAATGAAGAATACGATGAATTTGCTATTTCTGATCCCCCTTCATTTGGGGTAACAACTTCTTCATCTAATTGGTATGATAAACTCCCCGCTTGCCCCTGTGAAATTGCTATTCCTCAAGAAGGCGAAACGCCTCCTCAATTAAATCTAGGTGAAGGTTGGAGTTTAACAGCAAATAAACTTGACGAAAAATTAATCAATTTCCATCCAGGAGCAACATGGGAAATTAGATGGACAAGTAGCAATGTGGAGATTGTACCAGGGCAACAATGTACATATGACATTAATGGGTTACTGATTACAGAAGGTATCGTGGCGGGAACTCCGGACAGATGGGGATTTTCCGATAAATCGAGTAACAGTGATTACATAGGTCATACGTTTTTTGATGTTCTTCCGTATCTTCCTGGTTTTATAGCTTATCAGTTTGGCAGAGAGGATGAGTTGAATTGGTATCTAGAAGGCTGGCCACCCAATAATGGAAACAATTGTGCCTCATGCAATACGCTTGAAGATGGTTCTTGTAATTCAGTTGAGAGTTCCCAATCATCAATTGGAAATTCAGCATCTAGAACGCCTTGGCTTGTATTAGGCTGGTTTGTATTAGTATCCATAGTAGTTCTTATACTTCTTCGTTCTATTCTCAAAGTAGTTTGGAGCATATTCAAATTGACAAAACAAACGCTTTTTTAATGATAAAAGAGTTCATAAGTTGATATTGATAAAGATAAGTTATGATGAAAACGCCAACAAGTGTAAAGATAAGATCACTTGTTTATCGCGATTATGAAAATTCAGCAAATTGTATGAATTGTGAAGATTGCAAAATCAAGCTCATGACATAACTTTATTCGCCCCAAAAACATGTGGTGAAGCAAAATTAATCTTTGGTCACGCTTCCAGATTTGCACTGTAAATTAAGGGTATTGGTTGCGGAGAAATAAATTGCCTCAATTTACAGGCAACGAATATCCATCTGGAAACATTGTGGGAATTACTCCACCGACAAGCAAAATTGTTTTGCGGAGGCATTCATCTTCTAAAAGTGGTAGATACGATCGTTACTTTAGCAAATAAGCATACAAATAAGGAGTAACATATGAACCGAAAAATTTCAGTTTTTGTACTGTTCATAATGACAATTTTCCTCTTGGCTGCCTGTGGTGGGCCTTCTCAGGAATATCAAACGAATGACGTGCTGCTTACTGAATCATTCAATGATGCCAATGCCTGGGAAACATTTGTTAGCGGCGACGTAGATTTGCAAGTGGACGACGGTGAATACCGCGTGCAGGCAGGTGGCGGTGGCTATATTTGGGGGCTAAACGACGAGGAACATAACGATGTAGTCATTGAGGCGACGTCAGAGCAGCTTTCCTCCTATGAAAACAATGCCTATGGCGTAATGTGCCGCGCCGATGTTAGCAATAACGGAGACGGATACTACTTCCTTATCAGCGGCGACGGCTATTACTCCATTTCTAAGGGGGAGGGGGATGATGTGAACCCGTTGGTTGAGTGGACACGCAGTTCTACCATCAATGATGGGCAGGCAGAGAATACTATTCTGGCCGTTTGTATTGGTAACTATTTAGCACTTTATGTCAATGGCGACTTTGTGGCAGAGGTGGAAGACAGCGACTACAGATCCGGGTATGCTGGATTTGCTGCTGCCGCCTTTGAGGATGGCAATGTAGATGTTACCTTCGACGATCTAACAATTTCATCCGCTTCACTTTCTGGTGAATAATGATTTCGTTGGGTCAGCCATTTAGCAAGCTGGAGATTGTGGAGGCGTGGGTGGTGGAGGTAACGGCCGTTCACAACCACTTCGCCGCCATTGAGCCACATACCTTTTTTGCATCCCCACCCGGCGTTTGGTCACCTGCAGAAAATTTGGTGCACCTTATCAAATCCTGCGCCCCGGTGGTGATGGTCTTGAACATTCCCAAAACCTTCTTGCGTATCCGCTTTGGCTGGGCTAAACACGATTCGCGCCCACTGGCACAGGTGCGCTACACTTATCTAAACGATGCTCTTGCTAACGGAGGACAGGCAGGCGGCCCATTTGTGCCAGAAGTTCGAGAAGATTTTTCAGCAGCACACCAGACCCGTATTTTGGCCAAATGGCAAGAAAAAGGAGACGCACTTCATGCTGCCCTGCAAAAATGGGATGAAAAGGCACTGGATAACTATTTGTTACCCCATCCCCTGCTGGGCAAGCTAACAGTGCGTGAAATCTTGTTTTTCACGCTTTACCACAATCTCCACCATGTTAACGATGTACAGCGGCTGCTTGACCAGCCAGAAATGGAGTGGTTTGCCTGATTGAAACGAAGCGATTGCAGCTGTGCCACTTTTGCCTGGATGATGCCCCGTTTGTGCTAAAGCTCGTCAACGAGCCCGGCTGGATTCGTTTTATTGGCGACAGGGGAATTCGCACTGTTGCTCAGGCGGAGGCGTATTTGCGGGATGGACCAATGGCCAGCTACGCGGCCAATGGGTTTGGCCTTTATCTGGTGCGGCGCACCGCAGATAATGTGCGCTTGGGGATGTGTGGCTTGGTAAAACGGCCGTCCCTCCCCAACGTAGACATCGGTTTTGCGTTTCTCGACCAGCACACAGGTCAAGGATACGCATTAGAAGCAGCAATGGCCGTTCTCAACCATGCCCACACCGACTTGAAACCAGTGGTCGCCATCACTGCGCCAGACAACGTTCGTTCAATTAAACTGCTGCGGAAATTGGGGTTACAGTTCAAGGAGTTTGTTTCAGTTGGTGAAGGCCAGCCGCAGGTGAAGCTTTTCTATCCCACAAACCATTCAGAAGTTGCCGATTAAGGCGTGGCACTACGCCAGTTGCACATCGTCCACAATGCCAACAATGGCATGATCTACGGGGACAAAGGTGATGGGCATGGCCTGGGCAGCTTCTCGGCTGCCAACAATGAAGACAAGATGATCTGGCCCGGCTTGAGCCGTGGCGTCGGCCGCGACCACAGGCTGCCCAACGGCTTCCTGCGTTTTGCTTAAGGGCTGCACCATCAGGAATTTGATACCCTCTAGCCCTTCATATTTTTCGGTGGCTACCACTGTGCCAATAACGCGTGCTAATTGCATGATTTTTCTTTGGGTGAGGGCGAGGCAATTGGATGAATGGTTATTTGCTACCCAAAGATGATGACCAATTGCCTCGCCCCTACCGGTTACTGATTACCGAATACTGACCACTGACTACTGCTCACGCTGCTTCCCAGCCGAAATGTTGGCCAAATCGGCCGTATCTATTCACATTTTCCCACATCTCGGCATGTAGCTGGGGGATGACCATTTGCTGAACCAGATGATTGTGGGCGACGTTGCTGCCGATGGCAACGGCCGTTTCCACATCTGCTACCAAGCCGTGAAAATAAACCAGCCCTTTCCCGCCCAAGCCATCGGCCAAGCGTAGCCGAAGCAACGAAACCTCTGCACCTTTTAAACCCGCATCTGCTACCTCAATAGCTGTTGCTACACTCGTCGTCTCCACAATGCCCAGCGCATCTTCCTGTGCTGCTTTCTGTTGCCCACTTAACGCCTCCACAACACCTGGATGCACATTAGGCAAAAAGAGACAGTCAGCCAGCGCGTCGCGCCCCACGTCCTTGCCAGCCGCAAACGCCTCTTCAACCGATGCCACATCCCCGACCACCAGCACCAGATAATGCCCTGGTTGCACCGTCCCCGACTGAATTTTTTGCACGGGCGCACGCTTCACCATCGCATCACCCGCCTCAATACCGGCGGCGATGCTGCTAAATTCGAGTAAAGCAATTGCGGGAAATGTCATAAAAAGTGTTTAGGCGATCAAGTTTTCAGGTTTTCAGGTAGTTATATGACACTTGAGAACTTAAACACTTGAACACAATCAAAGGCTTTTCGTTGAAACGCGCTGCCAAATTGCCTCAGACATACGGCGCACCACGTTGGGTAGACCCGATTTGGCCGAAGTGAGAGTGAGCGGAACGCCCTGAGCAATGGCCCGCGCCTGGTTGATATCGTAGCCAATCTGGAAGGCAACTTTGTTATTGAGACCACGCTCTACGGCCGTTTGGGGCAATTGGGCTTCTGGCGTGTGCTGGTTCAGGATGTGTGATTTGCGCTTTACCTGGATACCAGATTTGTTGAGCAGGCGGTTGAGCTGAACGGCCGTTTGCACCGAAACCACCTCAGGCGTGATGATATGTAGCCCCATATCTGCCATAGAAACTGCCTGAAGGAACGCAGGCGAAAAAACATGTGGGGCATCAATCACCGTAAAGGCCACATGATGCTTCAACAAATTCAAAATATATTGAACACGGTCGCCAGAAATAGCAGATGGGTCTTGTGGTTTGGCCGGTGCAGCCAACACCCGCAGGCCAGATGGATGAATGATGAGCCGATTTTTCAGAACGGCCCAATCCAGTTCATTTTCTGTAGGTAGATCGAGCCAGGAGGAACGGGCTTGCAGCCGCATGTGCATAACTGCCTGTCCGCCAGAGGGAGAGAGGTCTACTAGACAGACTTCCTGCTGGCTAGCGCGCCGCAAAGCGGCAGCCAAATTCACCGCCAGCGTCGTTTGCCCTACACCCCCCCGCAGCCCAAAGGCAGTAATAACAATACCAGTTTCTGGGCTGGACTGCCCCCCTTTTTTAGCCAATAAATCATCCACCCGTTCCATGAGCTCCTGCGAGGTGACTGGCTTACTCAGGTAATCATCTGCGCCACTTTTTAGGGCTGTGGTGCGATCTACTTCCTGGGAGCGGGCAGTGAGGATCAAAATGGGTAAATCTTCAACATTGGCATTATTCCGAATCTCCCGCGCCAAATCGTGCCCGCTCATGTTGGGCATCATCACATCTAGAACCAGCAAATCCGGCTTGTCGGCTTTGATCTGCTCCAGGCCATCCAGCGGATTGTTGATCAGGGTGATGTTGTGGCCGCCACGCTCCAACATGAGGCCGACCATGCGTAAAAGTTGTTCATCATCATCAATTACAAAGATTCGGGCCACCGCACCGTCTCCTTACTCAAATTACAATACAAATGTTATTTTTTGTTGTTGTCTAAACAGAAAATGCCAATGCGATCTTTATGCACCAAAATCAGATCGCCACTGTAAGAAATATTTGGATAAAGCGATGCCGATGCTTTAGCAGAAAATACAAGCTGAAAGCTCCCCATGGATTGTACCAAAATTTCTCGCGCCGAGAATTTACCTTCGTGCATCGCTTCGCCTACAATTTCAAAAGAAGGCACCGTGAGGAAAATTGGGATGATGCGACCACGGGTGAATATAGAACGGCCGTGTTGCGTCCCCACCGGAATTCCTTCACGCCTGTCTTGCAAGACAATAAAGTTGATATTGTCCTTGCGAAAAGCAGCTACTTGATAGTTGGCAACGATGTCGCCCGGCGTGTGAATGCGAGAAATGTACGCATCTTGCAGTTCCAGATATTTAGAGTTGGGGTTGCCCAGTTCAGCATGGATGCCACCCATGCCAACAGAAGCTCTGCCCGTCACGCGGTAAGCATCGGTAAATAAATCCAGGTTGATTAGATTGCGTTTGCCAAAGGCTGTAGACATTGCTTCACTTCTCTCTTTACAGTTACAAAAATAATGCCATCCATACTTTACTATACAATTCTGAAGGAATCTACTAACGTACAGCGGCGCAAGCGACTAAAACTGCGCGGCCCCGTTAATCCTTCCCCAGTGGGACTAGCAATGGTAAAGGAACAATACCCTTCGCCGCCATAGCCTAATCCGGCCAAACAGGGGCCATTTTTCACAAAAATACTGCAATTCATTTCACGGGCCATGCGGCTGAGGTTGTCTAAATTTTTGGAGTGCATAACGGCCGTATGCCTAAACCCATGCTCAGCCTCAACGGCCAAATCAATCGCTGCGTCTGCATTTGGCATTCGTACTATGGGCATGATTGGCATCATTTGCTCTGACCACACCGCCGGGTGGTCTTCCGGCACTTCCACCACAATTTGGCGTACTTCTGGCCCAGCAGAGATGCCAATTTCGGCCAGCAGTACGCTGGCGTTTTTGCCGATGAACGCCTTGTTCATGTCGGCATATTTGCGCGGGCCGCGATCTTTGACGGTAACAGCTTTCCATAGGCGGTTGAACTGCCAACTGTTCAGCTTGACGGCTCCGTGATGCGTCATCACCTGAATCAGCTCATCCACAATGCTATCTACAGCAATCGTCTCTTTTTCTGTGGTGCATACAATGTTGTTATCGAACGAGCCGCCAATGACGATGTCGCGGCCTGCTTGGGCAAGATTGGCCGTTTCGTCCACAACTACTGGCGGATTGCCCGGCCCGGCGCAGACGGCGCGTTTGCCGCTACGCATGGCGGCACGCACCACGGCCGCTCCGCCAGTGACGGTGAGCAAGCGCACATCTTTGTGCTGCATGAGCGCGGTGGCGCTTTCGATGGTGGGGTGGGCAACGGCCGTTAGCAAATTCGCTGGGCCACCCGCCTTCTGAATTGCCTCGTTCAAGATTTGCACCGTGTAGTTGGAGGCGTTTTGCGTGCTGGGGTGGGCGTTGAAGGTAACGGCGTTCCCCGCTGCCACCATCGCTATTGCATTGCAGATGACGGTGCTGGTGGGGTTGGTGCTGGGCGTTAACGCCCCAATGATGCCGTAAGGCGCCCACTCAGTGATGGTCAGGCCGCCGTCTCCACTCCAGGCGGTGGGTTCTAAATCTTCCACGCCCAATGTTTTGTCTGCATTCAGAATGTTTTTGAGCGTTTTGTCTGCCACGCGCCCCATGCCAGATTCGCTGTGAGCCATTTCTGCCAGCACCTGGGCATGTTCGCGCCCGGCCTGACGCATGTGGGCCACCATATGTTTGCGAATTTCTACAGGCAGCTTGTTTAGCTGGTGAAAGGCGGTTCCTGCTGCCGCGACGGCCTCATCCAATGTGGGGAATACGCCGCTCTCGCCACCAGCCGGGGCTTGGGGTGGGGTAGTTTGTTGGTGGCGTCGGGAAACGACCGTTTCCCTCGTCACCGGCATCGTCCCCCCTACTTCTCGGTTTACCCGCTCAATAATTGCCTTAATATCGCTTTCGTTCATGGCTTTTAATCCAAAGATCAAAGATTACGCAGATTTAACAAATTAAATATCTCTTGAATCTGTGCAATCTGTTGATAGAAATGTTGCTAATGACTAATTCGTTCCTGCCGTTTGGCATTCCACTCCGCCATGTTCCAAGCTCTGCCAGGCTCTTCGTGGCTGCGAATAAAGGCTTCGCCAACTGGGTCTTGGTAAGTGCCATCGGCAATTAGCTGCTGCTGGAAAGCTGTAAAGTAAGTGGTGAGCTTATCTACCCGCGCCATGTAGCCAGCGTAGTCCAGGGATGGGGCGTTGGCAAGCAGCAAAATATCTTCTGACAAACCGGATGGCAACCACGGTAACTGTAGTAAGCCGCTCATTTGCCGGTTGCGCCAGATGCGCCAGCGGCGATTGTAAGCAAACAATCCGTCTACTAAATAATCATATGCCGATTGAAGCCTGTCATGGGCAATGGCTGAGCCTAGATTGTTCCAGTTCTTTTGGGGCGATCCCCAGCCGAGGTGTTGATCTAATCCCGTAATTGCCTCATCTAACCGAATTTGACGCACGTTACTGGGGTAAACTGCGCGTTCTTGAATTTGCTGGGTTACCTCGCCATGTCGGTCATAGACAATCCAGCTATTAACCAGCGCAGATACCTGTTCTTCAGGCCAATGAAAGGCCGGGTCACGCCACTGCTGCCAATCAACGCGCATAAAATCAAGCTGTAGTCCCTGCTGGATGGCTTTGTCTTCGCTGAAGATACTGTGGAAACTGTTGTCTTTTTCTAGCCAATACGCTTCAGCAGGAACGATATAAAGATCATACGGGTCGAGGAAGAGGATGATGTCAATGTCGGAATCGGGGCGCATGCGTCCGGTGGCGATGCTGCCAACGCCAATGATGGCCTGCACGGCCGTTTCCGGCAGCAACACTTTTTCCATAAATGCAAGAAACTGGGCGCGTTTCTCCTGAGTAGCAGGTGTCACTTCCGGTACTTTTCTTCGCCAGCCACTTCCCAGCTATCTACAATGGCCATGATGACGGCGTCGCACGGCCGTTTGTCTGTGAACTTGGTTTGGCGGGCGGAACTGCCGGTGGCCACCATTACCACCTCGTCCAGCCCTGCGCCCACCGCATCGGCAGCAACGACATAGCCGGACTCTTCTTCATTTTCGGCCGTTAGCCGTCGCACCACCAGGAACTTAAGCCCATCCAGCGACGCCTCTTTTTGCGTAGACACCAGCGTGCCAACTACTTTGCCTAGGAACATTTTTCTGTAATCCGTGTTCGGTAAACGGTAATCGGCGAACGGTAATCGGATTCTTTTACTGATGACCGATTACGGATAACTGATTACCGATTACTGTCACTCAGAGGCGTCTTGGCGACCCAAAGGCAGCACAGAATCCACATTGGCGTGGGGTCGGGGGATGACATGGACGGAGACGATTTCGCCAACTTTTTCTGCGCCGCGTGTGCCGGCTTCAACGGCCGCTTTCACCGCCGCCACATCACCGCGCACAATGGCTGTTACGTGGCCACCGCCTGTCTTCTCGTAGGCAACTAGCTCCACTCGCGCGGCTTTCACCATTGCGTCGGACGCCTCAACCATGGCGGCAAAACTACGACATTCAATCATTCCAAGTGCTTCTGTCATAAGATTCTCCTGTTGTTAGTGGCTGGTGGTTGGTGGCTGATTACTAGCAACCAGCCACTAAAACTATTCACCTTTTTTGCTTTCCGAGGAACGGCCGCTTACGCTTTCGATAGCGTTTATGGCAGCCTGGTATCCGGCCATAATATCTTTTTCATCACCGCCCAAATAGATGCGGCCAAAGCTACCCACTGCGCGTACTTCCAGGATGTTGAGATCGGCCCGTTTTTCGGCCTCGTTGGCAGCCAGGGCAGCATAGGCCGCAGGCTGAACTTCCATAACATACAGCGTCTGCCCAGCCAAAATCATATGTCCGTGGCGCATCCGGTTAATGAGCTGCACCTGATGCGGATCAATATTGCGAATAATTTGGCTGGAAACGACGCGCGGTTTCAGGCGATCTTCTTCTTTCAAATCCAAGGCTTCTAAAATGGCTTCCCCGGCAGCGCGCACGTCGGCCTGGCTGCTGGAATGCACTTCCAGCAAGCCATAGAGCCGCTCGACAATTTGCATGCCGGGCTTTACGCCCACCGATTTCAATGCGACATCGGTAATGCGATTGATTTCAATGCCTGGCGAGATTTCAATCCAGAGAGAAGCATCGCCAGGAAGGGGGAGGAAACCACGGGCGACAGTGCCTAAAAAGGCAGAATGTTGCGGCTGAAGATTATCTAAAAAAACGTAGCTACGCAGTTCAACGGACACGTTAACGACTCCTTTCCGGCTGCCATTGGTGGGTGGGTTCAGGTCGTGGCTGCCAATCGTCAATTTCTAAATCAGGTTCTTTACCTGTCAGTTTGTCAATGAGGTAATGTAACCGGAGCGTGAATATCTCATCATAGTCGGTAATGCCACAAACGTCACACTGGTAGGCGGGAACATGGGGGATAACCATGAGGTGCTCGTTGAGCGGGCTGTAGTAGGCGATTTTTGTGGGTTGGAACTTTCCTATTCGACAATGATGACAATCCATAAATAATTTCCTTAACCGATTGCACAAATTCTCTAAATCTCTGTGCTCTCTATGGCTAATAATTTGCGGTAGAAACGGCCGTTTCCGAAACCTCACCATCTGCTTCTTTGACAATGCGTACCCCGGCGCTGGCACCCAAACGCGTTGCGCCTGCTGCAATCATCGTTTTGGCATCTACCAGGTTACGCACGCCACCAGCGGCTTTTACGCCAATATCTGGGCCAACCACCTTTCGCATCAGAGCCACATCTTCGGCCGTAGCCCCGCCAGGGCCAAACCCGGTGGATGTCTTTACAAAATCAGCTCCGGCCAGCTTAGAGAGATGCGAGGCAATCACTTTTTCTTCATCCGTCAGCAGTGCGGCTTCGATAATCACTTTGACCACTGCATTGTTTGCGTGGGCAGCACGCACCACTGTGCCAATATCTTCTTTTACCCTCACGTAATCTTGCGATTTCAGCGCACCCACGTTAATCACCATGTCAATCTCTGTGGCACCATCCCGAATGGCTTGCTGCGTTTCATACGCTTTTACCGTGCCTGCTGTGGCTCCCAGCGGGAAACCAACAACGGTGCACACTTTCACCGGCGACCCTTTGAGTAACTGGGCGGCCAATTTTACCTGCGCCGGATTAACGCAAACGGAGGCAAATTCGTAGGTGCGGGCTTCATAACAAAGCTGGGCAATCTGGTCTTGTGAAGCGTCTGGTTTGAGTAGGGTATGGTCAATGTAGCGGGCGATGCTGCTGTCTTGCGGCCGTATGCCCAGCGTAGCCGTGACCCGACTTGCACCTGCCTGAACCACCGACTGCACTTTGTCGGCACAGTTTTGCACGCAAGAGCCATCCGTGCAATTGCAGCCGGAACTCGCGCTGCCGGCTTGGGGCTGGTTTAGCCGCAACAGCACCTCGCGGGTAATCTCTTCTATGATTTGTTCGATGGCTGCTTGGTTTTGCATTTTTAGTTTGTTAGTAGCTTGTGGCTGGTTGCTAGTGGCTTGTTACTAACCACCCGCAACTAACAACTAACCACTAGTTCGCTTGCTAAATCGCTTTTCAATCGCCCAAATTTTATCTACGCGGCGGGCGTGGCGGTCACCACCAAAATCGGTGGCCAGCCATGTTTTTACAATTTGCTGGGCCAGATTGGGGCCAATGAGCCCAGCACCAAGGGTAAGAACGTTGGCGTTATTGTGTTCTCGACTGTTAACGGCCGTTGCCTGATCATAACACATGGCCGCTAGCACACCGGGGACTTTATTGGCCGTCATGCAGCTACCTATGCCTGCACCATCAATGATGATGCCGCGCCAGGCGCGTCCGCTGCCTACCAGTTGGGCCACCGCGTAGGCGAAGTCTGGATAGTCTACCGAATCCGTGCTGTGTGTGCCACAATCCACTATCTCGTAATCCGGGTGTGTGGTAGCTAGCATCTTTTTGAGCGTTTCTTTGAGAGTGTAACCACCATGATCAGCGCCAATGGCGATGGCTGGCTTGTTGGTTTTTTGTGCTGGCTGGCTGGCGCTGCCTTCTTCCAGGCGGATGTGCCGCTCCAGGGCAGCTTGCCGAGCCAGTGGGGTAATGAGGGCGTTGGGCGGAATGGCGTAGGTTGAGTTGGGGGGGAGCTGCTGGATGAGATTGGCATCAATAAGCGGCCGTTTGTTAGTAGCTGCGGGGGTGGATACTGCTTGCTCTGAGCTGCTCAACGGGGTTGAGCTTATCGAAGGTGCCGTTTGCCCATCACCCAACACCCGGTTAACCACTTTGCGTACCAACGCCTCAATCTCTTTTTCGCTGTAGCTCATACTCAATTTACAGGATGATCAACATGGGGAACCAGTTCCCAGTCGGCAACAGGCCAGTAAACCACCATCGCCTTGCCAATAATATTTTCTTCCGGCAAAAAGCCCCAGGAATGAGAATCGCTAGAGCTGTTGCGATTATCGCCCAACACAAAAAATTCGTCATCAGGTACGAGCCAGTCCCCCGTGTAGGTTGGCGCTGCTTGAATGTATGGCTCGTTGAGCTCTATCCCGTTCACCAGAACAACGCGGCGACTGACTTCTTGATCATTTACTACTTCTACAAGTTGGCGAACCTCGACATGATCGCCAGGGACGCCAATGACGCGCTTGATCAGGTTGAGATCGCTGTTCGGATGCTCAAAAACCACAATATCCCCATGATTTGGTTCGTTTAAATAGTAGCTAAAATTATTGATGAGCAAATATTGGCCATTGTCCAAGGTAGGGTTCATGCTGCTGCCATCAATACGATAGCGACCCACAAAGCTGTTGACCAGCCAGAAAATGAAAAAGGTCAGGAGTAGGGTTTCTATAATTTCACGCACGACCAGTTCTGTTGGCTGTTTTCGTTCGTCAGCGACGGCCGTTGTGTCGTGGAATGGGGGTTGTGTGGCATTGGACTCAGTTAGAGCCATGAATTTATTCTCCTGAAGATGGTTGAAATTATAAACGACCCCAAATAGTGGGGCAAACCACCTTTCGGGAATATAGCTTGGGTATCCTAGTCAAGAATTGTTTATTCGTAAAGTGTTTGTCCAATTTATTACACAAACAATAACGGAAATTTGACCAGGATTTTGCTGAAAAATTGCCGGAATTGGTTTGCACGCCGTTTGGGGGGCGGCTATACTTAGGGCTTGACCGTTAGTAACTTTTGATTTTGGTAAACGGTCAAGCCTCGGGGTTCGTTTTCTTAATCAGAAGTTATTTGTGAGCGAATCCTTACGGTCTGTCTGTTGCGGCTCCGTAGCTCAGCTGGCAGAGCAGGTGACTTTTAATCACTTGGTCGCAGGTTCGAATCCTGCCGGAGTCATTCAGATTGGCCCTCACAGCAACAGTTGTGGGGGCTTTTTTCTTTGGTAAGATAAGGCTAATTATGGCAAAAGAAACGCACAAAAGAGATGTTTATTTGGAAGATATTCCGCTGGACGAAGCGCGGGCAGCTTTTCAGGCAGCATTGGCGGCGGCGGGCTGGTGGCAGCCATTAGAAGCAGAAGAAATTCCTGTAGCCCAGGCAAACGGCCGTATCACCGCCACCGCTATCTGGGCAAAACTCTCCTCACCTCATTACCACGCCAGTGCGATGGATGGGTACGCATTGCGAGCCAGTGACAGCGAAGGTGCCACCGAAACCCAGCCGCTCCACTTTACATTGGTGGAAGATTGGGACAGTATCCCCAGCGAGCCACGCCCAATCCGCCTTGTGAACACGGGCCACCCACTACCGCCATGGGCCAACGCCGTGGTGATGATTGAACATACTCAGCAGGTGGAACTGGCAAACGGCCGTCTCGGAATCGAAATTCGCGCTAGTTTGCCTCCCTGGAACCATGTGCGCCCAATGGGGGAAGATATGGTGGCTACCGAACTGGTACTGCCCGCCAACCACAAGCTGCGCCCGGTGGATTTGGGCGCGTTGGCCGGGTCTGGTCACGCCACGGTTTCTGTTTACCGACAGCCCCGCGTGGCCGTCATTCCCACTGGTTCCGAGCTGGTTTCCGCAGAAAACGTGGCCGAGAGCGGCATTCAGCCAGGGCAGATTATTGAGTACAACAGCATGGTGCTAGCAGCACAGGTGGCCGAGTGGGGCGGACTGCCCACCCGCTGGCCCATTGTGCCAGATGAATTTGAAGCGATTCAAACGGCCGTGCGCCTGGCTGCACAACATCACGATCTCATCCTGCTCAACGCTGGCTCCTCCGCCGGTAGCGAGGATTACACGGCACACGTTGTGCAGTCGCTGGGGCAGCTTTTAGTGCATGGCGTTGCCGTGCGGCCAGGGCATCCGGTTATTTTGGGTATGTTGGAGATTGGAGACTGGAGACTGGAGACTAATGAGCAATCTCCAATCTCCAATCTCCAATCTCTAGTCCCAATAATTGGCGTCCCCGGTTACCCTGTTAGTGCCGCCCTGACCGGCGAAATCTTCGTGGAACCACTTTTGGCACGATGGCAAGGGCAACGGCCGTACCAACCGCTGACTATCCAAGCTACGCTTACCCGCAAGGTGAACTCACACACGGGAGATGATGATTTTGTGCGGGTGGCGGCGGGGGAAGTGAACGGCCGTTACGTCACCACACCGATTAGCCGAGGAGCCGGGGTTATTACTTCGCTGGTGCGGGCTGATGGCATTGTGCGAATTCCCCGCTTTAGCGAAGGAGCCGAGGCGGGCAGCGATGTAACCGTGCATTTGTACCGGGATGCCCGCGACCTGGCGCGAACCATTCTGGCCATCGGCAGCCACGATCTCACACTCGATCTCATTGCCCAATTTTTGGCAGAGCGTAGCGGCACGCGGCTGGCCTCCGCTAACGTGGGCAGTTTGGGTGGATTGGTGGCTCTGCGCCGTGGCGAATGCCATCTGGCAGGTAGCCATCTGCTAGACCCTGAAACAGGCACCTATAACCAAAGCTACGTCCATCGCTATCTGCCCAACGAAGACGTGGTGCTGCTGACGCTGGTGGGGCGGGAGCAAGGCTGGCTGGTTCCACCAGGCAATCCCAAAAATATTCAGGGTTGGGAAGCAGCCGCACGAGAGGATGTGCAGTTGGTAAACAGGCAGCGTGGCGCGGGCACGCGGGTGCTGCTGGATTATCAACTAGGTAAATTGGGCATCCAGCCAGAACAGGTGCGTGGCTACGGCCGTGAGGAGTACACGCATTTGGCGGTGGCGGCGGCGGTTGCCTCTGGCACGGCCGATTTTGGCTTGGGCATTCGGGCAGCAGCGCGGGCGCTCAAGCTGGATTTTGTGCCACTGGCGCACGAGCAGTACGATCTGGTGATGACCCACCAAACGTACGAGAGTGACCGGATACGGCCGTTGCTAGACTTGCTGCAAAATGATGAATTTAGAACGGCCGTTGCCGCCCTGCCAGGTTACGATGTTTCGGTGATGGGGCAGGTGGTGGAAATAATCGGCCGTTAGCCCACCTGACAGGTTCCCATGTTGAAATAATCGCTGCAAATTTATAAACCACAGGAGTTGCAAATGTCACTTTCCTTTATTGCAGATTTACATAATCACACAACCGCCTCCGACGGCGAATACAGCCCCACCGAACTGGTGCAGGCGGGCAAAGCGTTGGGCCTGCAAGCGATTGGCGTAACCGACCATGATACGCTCAACGGGCTTGATGAAGCGTTAGCTACTGGCAAAGAGCTAGGCATTCGGGTGGTGCCTGGGGTAGAGGTATCGTTGCGGTTTAGACGGCCGTATTTCACCGGCACTCTCCACTACTTGCTCTACATCCCCTACGACCTTTTGCAAGATGATGAATTTCGCCAAATGGCCACCGAGATTTTCCGCCAGGGACGGGGAGCTGGATTAGTCCGTGCCCGCGTGCAGGCCATCAATGCCGAATTTGGCCCCAACGGCAACCAGCCGCTGCTCAAGCAAGCCCTTACCGCCGAAGAAATTGAGGCACTCGCTGTCAATGTATCTCGCCGTCACTTTGCCGTGGCCCTCAAAGAAAATCACGGGCTAGACAAAGAACAGGTGAATATGCTTATTGGCAACGACAGCGTAGCCTACGTGCCATCCGGCATTGACCCCAAACAGCTAACGCCTTTGCTAAAGAAATATCCGCAACTGGTACGCATTTTTGCCCACCCGGCGGCCGGTTCTTTCCCAGGCAAAAGCCTCTACAATGAAGTTCTCCCTGACATCGAAGTTGTCGAAATTTTGATGCCTGAATTTCTGGATGACGATCTGTTGGGTCTGGACGGACTGGAAGTAGAGTATCCGGGTCACGCGCCGGAGCATCGCAAACTGATGGCTGCGTGGGCCGAAAAGTATGGCCTTATTACCAGCGGCGGCTCCGACTGCCATGACCGGGTGGATCGGCCGTTGGGCGTGGCGGGCGTTTCGCGGGCAGAGCTGAACACATTGTTAGCCCGGCTGCTGCAACCCGAAGCCACGCGCTAAACAAAGAACGGTCATACAGGCGATATAAGCCCATCCAGCAACCTGGATGGGCTTTTTTACGCAATTTTTATGCTTTTGGGACCAAATTGCTATGACTACTATGTGATATACGATCCCGGCAGTGCCTCCTACAATTAGTTGAACTTACGTTGAACTAGGTGGAACGGGTCAATAGTGACGCAACCTTCATAAAATTAATCTGCGTCAAAACGGCCGTTTCCACCCATCAAGCAAAATTTAGGAAGGCATTTATGTTGCAATTGCAGCGTCTATTTCATCTAATAAGTCAACAAACGGCACTCTTTACTCAGCGCTACTTTTCCCATAACCAAACCATTGGCAATCAATCGTCCAAAATTCGCAAAATGGTTATTTTGGCTGTTGTGCTCACTTTGTTTATGCCAATGACTGTTTTCGCGGCGGCCCCTGTATTTACAGCCAATGGGCCGTTCACCATTACAGAAAACAGCTCAACAGGAACCTTTGTAGGGCAAGTGGTAGCCACCGATGCGACCACCTACGCCATTACAGCCGGTAATGGGACGGGCGGCGGTGCGTTTACCATAGATAACAGCGGTATCATCAATGTTGCCGACGGAACGCAACTTGATTTCGAAGTGACCCCCCAATTTTCATTAACCGTTGCAGCAACCAATACAGATGGCACAACTTCTACAACAGTCATAGTTAATATACAAAATGTCAATGATTCACCACAAATGGATCAGGCTTCTTACGAATTTGCAACTGATGAAAATTTGCCCAATGGTAGCTTGGTAGGAACTGTCTCCGCCACAGATAGCGATCCGGGCGACAATATCGTTTACATGATTTTACCTGGCCCCGTTACTGCTTTTGCGATTGATAGTGATGATGGTGAAATAAGAATCGTGGACGCAAACCAAATTGATTTTGAGTCGGGTACGACCATGTATACCATTTATGTGTTAGCCAGTGATGGTGGTTTGTTTGACATGGCACCTGTTGAAATTACGATTAACGATGCGAATGATGCACCTGTTGCGGTAGATGACGGCACGTATAATGCGACAGAAGATACATTGCTGAATGTCAGCATAACGGCTAATGGTGTGTTGGCCAATGATACTGACCAGGATCAGAACCCGGTTGATGTGTTAACGGCCGTACTGGATACGCAAGCAGCTAACGGAACAGTGAACCTAAATGCTGATGGTACGTTTACCTATATGCCGGATTCTCAGTTTGACGGTACAGATACGTTCACCTACCATGCGAATGACGGCTCTGACGACTCCAATATTGCTACAGTGACCATCAGCGTTTCTGGTACCAATGACGACCCCACTGCCAACGACGACACATACGCAACCGACGAAGATACAGTGTATACCGTGTCTCTTCCTGCGGATGGCTTGCTTGACAACGATACAGACCCAGAAAATGATTCTCTGTCCGTTACAGCTTCTGACGCCACAAGTTCAATGGGAGCGGCCGTTTCGGTCAATTCTGATGGCACTTTCAGTTATGATCCAACTGGTTCAGCCACCATTCAAGCCCTTGATGCAGGCGATAACACGGCAGACACTTTTGATTACACAATATCCGATGGTGACACAGGAACAGATACCGGAACTGTCACAATTAACCTAACTGGTGTGAATGACGCTCCTGTTTCAACAAATGATGGCGCTTATAATGCTACCGAAGATGTGCAACTGAATGTTAATAGAGCCGCTGGCGTGTTGGTCAACGATACTGATGTAGATGCGGATGATATAGGAAACCTGACGGCCGTAGTGAACACAACAACCAGCAATGGAACCTTGACCCTTAACGCCGATGGCAGTTTCACCTACATGCCCAATACCAATTATAATGGCTCAGACTCCTTCACCTATTTTGCCAACGATGGAACAGTTAATTCCGGCAGTGCTACGGTAACAATCAACATCGCCAGTCAGAATGATGATCCCAACGCGATAGACGATGGCTACACCGTTGATGAAAATTCCAGCAACAACACGCTGACGGTGTTGAGCAACGACACCAACCCCGACGACGGCGAGACATTAACGATTACTGCCGTTGGCGCAACCAGCAACGGCGGGACGGCCGTCAACAACTCACCCACCATTACATATACACCAGCGCCGGGCTATGTAGGCCAGGAAACGTTCACTTACACCATTTCAGATGGCAACGGCCGTACCGACACAGCCACCGTCACCATCACCGTAAATGACGTAAATGAGGCGCCCATTATCACAGAAGGCACATCCACCAGCGTAATAATGGATGAGGACGCCAGCCCAACCGCCTTTAGCCTGACGCTCAATGCAACGGATGGCGATGGTGACACCATTACCTGGAGCATTCAGAGCCAGGGAACCATTGGCACGGCCAGCGCCAGCGGCACAGGGGCATCCAAAGCAATTGGATACACGCCCAATGCCAATATGAATGGTTCCGACTCCTTTGTGGTGCGCGTTAGCGACGGGCGTGGCGGCATGGATGACATCACCGTTAATGTGACCATCAACGAACAAAATGATGACCCGGACGCGGTTGACGACAGCCCCAGCGTGAATGAGCAAAGCAGCGACAACTCACTGTACCCATTGGTGAACGATTCAATCTACCCAGACACGGGCGAGACGTTAACCATTACGGCCGTTGGCCCCACAGACAACGGCGGCACGGTGGTTAATAACGGCACTAGCCTCACCTACACGCCAGACGTCGCCTTTATTGGCACAGAAACCTTTACCTACACCATCGGCGACGGCCGGGGCGGCACAGACACCGCCACCATCAGCGTAAACGTAGATGATGTGAACTTCTCGCCAGTAATTACCGAAGGCACCACGATCAGCGTCACGATGGATGAGGATGGTAGCCCCACACCATTTAACCTAACGCTCAACGCCACCGACCCAGACGCAGACACGATTACCTGGAGCATTCAGAGCGGCGCTAGCAACGGTACGGCATCTGTAAGCGGTACAGGCACATCCAAAACAGTTAACTACACGCCCACAACCAATTACAACGGCAGCGACAGCTTCATGGTGCGAATAACAGACGGGCAAGGGGGCGTAGATGCAATTACCGTTAATGTCACTATTGACCCAATCAATGATGACCCGACGGCCGTGGATGATACCCAAGCAACACCCCCGGATACGGCCGTTACCATCAACGTGCTAGATAACGATACCGATCCTGAAGATGATGGTTTGACAATTACGGCCGTTACCCAGGGTAGCAAAGGCAGCGTTAGCCACAACGGCAGCACCGTCACCTACACCCCCAATCCTGGTGAAATTGGCACCGATACCTTCACCTACACCATCAGCGACGGCACGACCGGTAACGATACCGGCACAGTCACCGTGCAGCTTGGTTTGTACAAGGTGTTTATGCCCGCCATCGTCAATAACTTTGTTAGCGCCCCGGATTTGGTCGTCACCAACATCAACGCCAGCAGCGATTTGATTGAGGTAACCATCGAAAATCAGGGAACGCAAGCCACCAGCAGCGGCTTCTGGGTTGATTTTTACATTGCGCCAGACCCTATGCCAACGCAAGCCAATGAACAATGGTCAGACGTGGCGGCCGAAGGCATTGTGTGGGGTGTAGATGTGGCCATTCCCGCTGGCGGCTCACTAACGTTGAGCTATAGCACGGCCCCTGGCGCACTCAATCTGTACTACTCAGAGGCAGACAGCAGCTACAGCGGCAATCTGCCAGACGGCACCTCGGTCTATGCCCAAGTAGACTCTGCCCACCTGGGCACTACCTACGGCGGGGTGCTGGAAACGCACGAAATTTTGGGCGAAATTTATAACAACGTAAGCGCAGAATTTATCGTTGGCACAGCTTTGCCACCAACGGGGGACGACGAGGCGGCAGCTCAATTTATTGGGCAGCCATTGGCCTTGCCCCTGCGCTAAATCAATTTTGTAACAAATTCATCAATTTGATGAGGGAGAATTGAACATGAAACAAGGACAGTATGGATTCAGCCGTATCGGCATTTATTATCTCATGGCCCTGCTTGGCCTGGCAGCAGTGGGTTTGCTGCTGGTGGCGGCTGGTTCAGCTACCGCCAATGGGTACGATCTGCCCCCGCGCGACGATATGCCCAACACCCCTGGCACCGACGGGACAATTGTGGCGACGGGGGAAGGAGCGCGCATTCATTTGCAGGCACACTTTAGCCAAAATTGGCCCTGGGAGAGCCTGCATTGGCAAGAAGATTTGTGGCTGAAGGTGCAGTGGCTGGATGAAGATGGTGTCTGGCAAGATGTAGCGGGTTGGCAAGGCTCGCTGGAGGCCATTCAGCAAAAAGAAGATTGGGTGGGCGTGAAGGAGTTTTGGTTTGCCGATGCCCAGCTTGGCACCGGGCCATACCGTTGGCAGATGTTTGCGGTTGATGACGGCCGTTTGCTTAAAACTAGCGATCCATTTTACTTACCTACCAAAAGCGGCGATCTCATGCCGCTGGATTTGATGCTGGAGCCATAAGATCATACTTAAAACGTGATTTACCATGGTTTTCACTTAGCTACAGAATTCGTTCTGTAGCTATTTTGTTGCCTGCCCAACTGTTGAGTTGTGTTAAAATCACCCCTAGATTCAACATTAAGCAAAAGGGGCAACAAATGACGATATTGGATGCAGAGATTGGCGTGGTGTTGGGTACGGCCGTACTGCTCTATGGGCGTGGCTGGCAACATCAGTCGCCGCATCCCGGCCGCATTCTCACCTTTGTCATTGCCATTTTACTGCTTGTCGGTGCTTTGCTTTCACCACTGCACGGCCTGGCCGCTGGCACCTTTTCTTTCCATGTTTTGCAACGATTGCTGTTAATATCCCTTATCCCTCTCTGCTTTCTTAGCGGGAACCCATTGCCGATTTTGCATGCTGGCTTGCCCCGGCGGGTTCAGGTTGAATTGCAGCGGCTTCCTCAAAAGGCTCCCAAATTTCATTCTGCGCTGATCGCTGTTCTGCATCCCGTGCCAGTCTGGTTTTTATTTGCCGCCACGTTTTGGCTGTGGCACGATGTGCAGCTAAATCGTTTGGTGCTGCAAAATAGCTGGCTGCATCGTTTGGAGAATGTGACGCTTTTGGGAACGGCAGTTCTCTACTGGTGGCACATTTTGGCGGCGTCCCCACGGCTGCATTTGCCAATGCCACCGCTGTGGCGGGTGGGGTATGCTGCGTTGGGTGCATCCCCTGTTAAGCTGGTGGGGCTCGTGTTGCTGTTTTCGGAAACGGCCGTTTACCAATACCCCGCTGAAATTCATTTGAACACCACCACGTTAGACATTACCGACCAAAGTTTGGGGGCTGCGCTTATCTGGATTATGGGAGGCATTGTGTTTACGTGGACGGCCGTCCTGCTCATGCGCGACTGGTTAAAAAATGAAGATGAAAAGCCTAAACTACCCGAATCTGCCTGGTCAACCAAAGAGATGATGCTTGCCCCTGGATTTGGGAATACACCCACCTCAAAATAGCTTGTCAAAAACCGTCAAATCGTCTAATGTATCAACTGCTGGCAAAGAATTGAAACAGTTTGGTGGAATGCAAAACTGCTTCTCACTTTTACCTGTGCAAACCAAAGAAATGAGGATCAAACATGTCTAAGTATGAAGAGTTGATGCGAAGTTACAGCTTTGCAAGAAAATCATTTCGGGATTACGAAGAAACGTGTCGCAATTTTGCCCGCGATCTGGTTTTTGGCATGGTGGAATATTTTGAATGGCCGCAAGAGCGCGAAATAACCTACATTCCGCTTGGTGAAGAGCTAGACCCTAACAACAAATTTTATGCGCTGGCAGGAGCGATGCGTATGGACGCTGAATCCTTTTGGCATTTCGGTGTAGAGCTAAACCTGATGGAAGCCTCAGGCGCGTATCCACTCTCTTTAGTCCTCAGCTTTTTTATTAAAAAAGTAGGTTCAAACTTCATTGTTAAACTGGGGCCAAACGGCCGTGAAATTAAAATCCCGGAAGATAAGCGGGGCGAACTGCAACCATTCTACGACGCTGTGTTTCGGCAAATTAAAGAGTTTCTGGCTAAACGGTATGTGCAGGCGTTGGCAGGTCAGGAAAAGGAATATGGCTTTATAACTTTACTGTAAATATTGGTAAGGTAAATGGCAACGGCCGTTCACCAACTCTAAAAAGTATCACACAGAAGACAGAGTAGTTCAGTTTACATGACCCAAAAAACGCATGACGACCTTATTGACGAGCTTGCAAAATGCTCGCATCAAAAACATTCTAAAGCTGCAAAATCGGCGACACCGGGATGCTCAACGACGGACCGTTGTTGAAGGAATCCGTGAAATAAACTGTGCCCTGCAATCGGGCATTGTCCCCCATGAAGCATATATTTGCCCCGAACTTCTTGCCGATGCGGAGGGAACGGCCGTTTACCACCAGCTTCAATCCTTAGCCCAAACCACTAACATGGCGCTATTCACCATCACGCCAGCGCTTTTTGCCAAAGCTGCTTACCGTGGTCAAAGTGGCGGTATTTTGTTGGTCATCCCCTACCTTGACCAAACGCTTGCCTCATTATCGCTTTCTGAAGCCCCTTTGCTGCTCATCATTGACGGGGGCGAAAAGCCAGGCAATCTGGGTGCCATTTTACGCACGGCCGATGCTGCAGGTGTAGACGCAGTGATTGTTACTAGCCAACCAGAGAATCGCGGCACCGATATCCACAATCCAAACGTGATTCGCGCCAGCCTGGGGGCGTTATTTACCCGCCCCATTCTAGAAGCACCAGCAGATGATCTGCTTGCCTGGCTAAACCAAAACCAGATTTCAGTTGTCACCCTTACCCCAGATGGGGAACGGCCGTACACGCAAACCAACCTTCGTGGCAAAATTGCGCTGGTTATGGGCAGCGAAGCTTATGGGGTGCATCCTTTCTGGTTAGCCAATGCCCACATCCGGCTAAAAATCCTCATGCGCGGTACAGTAGATAGTTTAAATTTATCGGCGGCAACGGCCGTTGTTGTTTTCGAAGCTGTTCGTCAGCGTCAAGAAACCATACCTGATTCAGCTCAGGTACATTGAGTAAAAATCCATGCAAATTGCTTTAATCTCAGACATCCATGGGAACCTGGTTTCTTTTGAAGCAATTTTGGCTGATATTGAACGCCAAAACGTCAACGAAATTATTTTTCTAGGTGATGCAGCCACATTGGGGCCACAGCCACATGAAGTACTACAACGCCTGCGCCATTTAGGCTGCCCCTGCATCATTGGCAACCACGAAACATACCTGTTTAAACCTTCATTGGGGCAAGCCTACATGCGCGGCACGCAATGGTTTAACGACGTCCTAACATGGTGTCGTGCCCGCCTAACCCCCGAAGATTACCAATTCATGCGCTCTTTCCAGCCAATGCTCAAAGTTAAGTTAGAAGGAGAAAGCACCCTCATCTGTTTTCACGGCTCCCCACGCCGGCACACCGACAACATTTTTGCTACCACCCCGGCCAAAGAAGTCAACGAAATGCTGGCAGGCCGTCGTGCAACGGTCATGGCTGGTGGACACACACACGTACAAATGCTCCGCCAGTATAACGGCGTCTTGCTTGTCAATGCCGGCAGCGTGGGAATGCCCTTTGAACAAATGCCTTTTACAGAACGAGGGCCTCGCGTTATGCCTTGGGCAGAATATGCAATCATTACCTCAGAGGGTAATGCCATTAGCGTAGATTTGCGCCGCATTCCTGTTGATATGAAAGCAATTCGACAGGCAGGCATTGATGCCAGAATGCCAGAAACAAGTGATTGGTTGCGTAACTGGATATCCATTACAGAATTGCTAAACGAATAAAAATGACTCAAAAAAAGGTTGCCAGTTTTGGCACCTCAGCGATAATTGTTCTGGGTTGTGAACCTCAATTAACAAACAATAAAAATTAGTTTCGCAGCTTAATATAGTTTTTACTCTGAAGGAGAGTTTTATGTCAAGAAATAATGTGAAAGTAGCCGTCACTGGCGCGGCGGGCCAAATTGGCTACTCGCTTCTATTCCGCCTTGCTTCCGGCGAAGTGTTCGGTGCAAACACAAAAATATCGCTGCATTTGCTAGAAATCACGCCAGCATTGCCCGCTCTGGAAGGTGTTGTCATGGAATTGAATGACTGTGCTTTTCCGCTCCTGGAAAATGTGGTTGTTACAGACAATCCCGAAACCGCTTTTGACGGCATTAACTGGGCTTTGCTAGTTGGCTCAAAGCCTCGCGGAGCTGGCATGGAACGTGGCGATCTCATCCGTGAAAATGGCCCCATCTTTGTAGGGCAAGGGCGTGCCTTAAACAAGGCCGCAAGCGATGCGCGCGTTGTGGTGGTCGGTAATCCGGCGAATACCAACTGCCTGATCGCCATGAACAACTCTGACTTACCGAATAATCGGTTTGGCGCGCTTACGCGTCTGGATCAGAACCGCGCCTATGCTCAACTGGCACAGAAGGCACATGTACCAGTTAGTGCTGTGAGCAATGTCACCATTTGGGGCAACCACAGCGCCACCCAATACCCGGATGCAGAAAATGCCAAGATCAATGGCCAACCTGCTATGGAAGTCATTACTGACCAGGATTGGCTACGCGGTGAGTTTATTACCACAGTTCAAAAGCGTGGTGCGGCAATTATTAAAGCGCGCGGCAAATCATCCGCCGCATCGGCAGCCAATGCCACCTTAGACCATGTGATGAGCTTTGAGAGCAAAACGCCAGAGGGTCACTGGTTCTCTGTGGCCGTTCCTTCTGATGGCAGCTATGGCATTGAAGAGGGACTCATCTTCTCCTTCCCGGTAACAAGTGATGGCGCTGGTGGTTACGCTATTGTGCAGGGCTTAACCTGGAGCGACTTTGCCCGTGAGAAAGTATCACTCACTGAAGAAGAGCTAAAAAATGAGAAATCTGTTGTGGCTGATTTGCTGAAGTAGCGGCCCGTACAAGGCAGCTCCATTTTTACAAAAGCATCCGATGCGTTACCAAGCGCATCGGATGTTGTTTTTTAGACAAAACAGGCTCTGAAACACAAAAAGCCTCGCTTAGCGAGGCTCTTTGCGGGAAGAGGAGAAGAAGGAGAAAAGAGGAAATTAAGAGGATAAATAATTAAAAATACATTTTTGTTACAAATACCTTTACAAAATTGAATCCAATAAAACTCAACTACATTCAATAGCATAAATCAGTTTTATTGAGTTGGTTGGTGGCCTGGCTACAAGCAAAATGTAAACTCTTTTACACTGAAATTAGAGTGTAAGGATTGGTTAAAGAAAATGATAAAAAAAGTAAATCATATTGCAGTTGTTGTAGAGAATTTGGAGGACGCCACGGCGTTTTGGGTTGACGCCCTTGGTTTAGAATTGGCTCATAAGGAGCATGTGGCTAGCCAAGCGGTGGATGTTGCCTTTTTGCCAGTTGGCAACACCAAAATTGAACTGTTGCAGCCTACTGATGATGAGAGTGGCGTGGCTAAATATTTGCAAAAGCGCGGGGCTGGGATGCATCATATTTGTTTTGAGGTGGATGATATCGAGGTTGCTCTAGCCAAATTGAAATCGGCCGAAATTCAATTAATTAATGAGGTGCCTGTTGTGGGGGCAGACGGCCGTAAATTTGCCTTTATTCACCCAAAAGCAGCAAATGGCGTACTGGTTGAATTGTATGAACTGAACGCGACTTGAGCTGAATAGTTGTCGCTGAATTGTTACTTGAAGAATGTCACAAATTGCTTGTGACAAATGGCACTATTGGTTTTGTCCAAAGTTGGTATTATTAGCCTATAAGCCGCCGTTAAAGATGAAACGGCAGAGTCAAAACATACTGTGTAATCTGGATTGTCTTGGTTTGTTGAACACATTTGTGGCAGCGCCAGCATCCTAAAATTTGTGGTTGTGATTGCACTCCACAGCGTAAAATCTTACGCCGGCTTAACATTTGGCCTTATGGCCAAGAGAAACTGCCTCTTCTAAGATAGTAGTTTTGGGTGAGCCAGTATCCTGCCAGGGATACTCTTACAGCGAGTTGTTGAATCGGGTTGTTGTAAACAGGTGCCCTGCCTCGTTTACTTCATAGTAGGTGTTTACTTCCATAGTGAGAGGCCAGACGAAGGTTTGGCCTCTCTTTTTGTTGCTAGTAGTGTGGCGGAACTCCCCTTGCAGCATACTCGTCAAAGACCGGCTTGGAACAGAATAGTAACGGCCGTTCCCACCCAACTTATGCTAAAATTTGAGCGTTCTATAATGTGCCAGAAATTGGCGTTTTTTATCCCCGTGTATTGACTTACGAAATCGCGGGCTGTGGCCTGTCTCCTGATAGTGCTATCTTCCTTTCTCGTCCCGTACAGGTTGGTGGGTAAGCGGCAAAGGTAACAATGCCTTCAAGAAGGAATGAATTTGGGGGTTGTTATTGTGTGGAACGGCCGTTCCTACCAACGCACATTTCTTCAAGGCACACCAAAAACTACCGAGTAGCGGAGGAAAAGAGATGCAAAAAGAAATCACTTCACAATATTTGGCAGTGTTAGAAATGATGAAGCAGGTCATTGCAAAATGCCCCGATGATTTGTGGCAAGACGCCAGTCATACCAATCCCTTCTGGCACGTTGCCTACCATGCCCTCTTTTACACCCACCTTTACGCCCAGCCAGAAGAAGCTACTTTTGTCCCTTGGGAAAAGCATCGGCCAAATGTCAACGGGTTTGGCCCACCCCCGTGGGCGCCGGATGAGCCATGGGAACGGGGCGAACCGTACAGCCAGGCTGATTTGCTGGATTACTTAGCCATTTGCCAAAATGAGGTTACAAAACAAACTAGCCAGCTTAATCCAGAAGCCCCCTCTGGCTTTAGCTGGATTCCGCTCAACAAACTGGAGCTGCAATTCTACAACATTCGCCACCTGCAACTGCACATTGGCGAACTGTGCGAGCGGCTCTGGGCTGAGGCGGGCGCCGAAATAGGTTGGGTAGGCAAGTTCCCCAACGATTAACGAGCAGCTACTTTTTGAGATTGGAGATTAGAGATTGCCAGTCTCCAATCTCCAGTCCCCTACAATCCCCCAAAACCTTGTTGACGTATTACAACAATTAGTACTTGACATATGCTAAGTTTTGTTGTATTGTTGCAACAGTTGTAATTGTTGTAGTATCCCGCATTTGTGAGGATGCTTCTTCAAAATGATGAGAAGCAATGAGTAAAGACGATTTAATTGAAAATTATGCGGGTGTGGCAGAGGTCAGCAAGCGGCTGAACATTCATCCAGAATCTGTGCGCCGCCTGATCCGCCAGGGGAAGCTGCCAGCCATCAAATTTGGCAACAAATGGCTGGTAGAAAAAGCAACGCTCGACCAGTACGCCAGTCGGTATGACCCACGGCCTGGTAACAAAGCGACCTTGTTTTAACCGTTGAGAGCAGGGGGCAAACCCGGGAAGAGGCTATGTTTGCCCTCTGCTTCTCAATTTTTTGATCTGTTAGCTGTTAGTAAGAGGGTATTCACATGCAAAGAGCGCCTGAGTTTGAAAATGTAGCCTGTATTCGCGTGGTCGGTGTTGGTGGCGGTGGCTGTAACGCTGTTAACCGCATGATTCAAGAGGGCATCAATGGCGTAGATTTTGTCGCCGTTAATACAGACAATCAGGCGTTGCTGCTTTCAGATGCTCCTGTGCGGGTTCGCATTGGCGAGAAGCTGACGCGGGGCTTGGGCGCAGGTGGGCACCCTGAGCAGGGTGAAAAAGCGGCCGAAGAGTCTACCGAGGATTTGCACGAGGTGCTCACCGGCTCCGATATGGTGTTTATCACCGCTGGCATGGGTGGTGGTACGGGAACTGGTGCGGCTCCGGTTGTGGCCAAGATTGCCCGTGAGCAGGGGGCTCTGACGATTGGTGTAGTGACACGGCCGTTTCTCTTTGAGGGAAGCAAGCGTGCCAACTCCGCCGAATCTGGCATCGAAAAGCTGAAAGAGCATGTAGACACCCTGATTGTGATTCCCAATGACCGCCTGCTGGAACTGACCGATCGGCGCGTTTCCCTGAAAGATTCCTTTAAGATGGCCGATGACGTGCTGCGTCAGGGTATTCAAGGCATTAGCGAACTGATTACGGTGCCTGGCCTCATCAACCTGGACTTTGCCGATGTGAAGGCAATTATGTCGGAAGGTGGTGCGGCGTTGATGGCTGTGGGTCATGGTGAAGGTGAAGAGCGGGCGCGACTGGCGGCCGAGCAAGCAATTAGCTCGCGCCTGCTGGACGTGACTATTGACGGGGCACAGGGCATCTTGTTCAATGTTACTGGCGGGCCAAATATGAGCCTGTACGATGTGAACATAGCTGCGGCCATCATCCGCGAGACGGCTCACCCGGATGCCAACATGATCTTCGGTGCGGTGATTGACGAGAGCATGGGTGACGAGATGCGGATTACGGTTATCGCTACTGGCTTTGAGCGTACCATTTCCCGGCGACAGGTTTTGCAGCAGCAGTACGGCCGTAAAACCAGCCCGCCGACCCATCGTCCCCAAACAGAGGCCAGCGTGGCTGCTTCACGGCAGGTACCCGCCCGTGAAAAAGAAGAGCGGGAACTGGAACCGGTGCAGCCCAAATTTGCACCTAATAACTTGGAAATCCCGGCGTTCCTACGCCGTCGCTAATAAAAAGCCACAGAGGTCACAGAGAAATAAGAGATAAACTATCTTCTCAAAACTCTCTGTGACCTCTGTGGCAAATTAAAAATCTATCAACTCCGAGGAGTTGACAGTCCACAAAGCCGAACAGTGGCTTGGTGTGATTGTGTCGCCAACACCAATTACCGTGAGGTAATTGTTATGGGCAGTAATTGTTAGAGCAGGTATCGGACAACACCTAAACAGCAATTACTGTGCAGCGCTCCTTTTTGTTTTCGTTGGTGAAGTCCCTCATCCTATAACCTCACCAACAACATCCCCTCTGCACGCGCCCCCTGTTAATGCAGGACAGGGGGCGCACTTCTTTTTATTCATTAGCCACAGAGAACACAGAGTATTTTGAGCCCAGCTTATTAACGCATTGCCCAAATTAGGAATAATCAAAGGTTTCGCAGATTTAAATTTTTCAATCTGCGAAATCTGCTGATCTAATTCTTAAGGTGTCCAAACATCAAAGACGGCCGTATCCTCCCCAGTTTCCCCCACATCTTGCATATTTCCAGCCAAGTCTCCTGTGAAGAATTGCCAATAGCCGTTGTTGTTTACGGCCGTTACAAACGCCCCGTCCGTTAGCCACATTTGGCTCCCCACGCCGCCTGCAATTAGCACTTCTAGCGCGGGTTGCCCAATTTGGCCTATGCCCAGATAACCTGGGCCAGCGTACAAAAAGTGGGAACCAGTCTGGTTCCAGCCAGCAAATGTTAGCTGTTGGTTGTTGGCTGTCTTAACCAGTACTGGACTGTCACCGTCGCCATCTGCCACAACCACAGATTGCTCATTGGCAGACCCTACAATAAGCTGTACATAGCCCAGATTGCCGCCCGATGTTGTCCAATCCAGCGGTGAGAACAGCGTGTTACCCAACACGGAGCCGATTTCCACGGCTGGGCCACTAACCGGAATTTGGTAGAGGGTAGCTTCTGCTTCGGCTGTCCACGGATCGGCATCGGCGATGGCTACGTACGCCTGGCTGCCGCTGGGCAGCCATTGGGCGGTTGGCACCCAGGCATATTCGCTGGCGGTGTTTACAAAGGGGAATTCAATCACCGTTTCGCGGTTGCTGCCGTCCAGGTTCACCCGCGTCACGCTTTCCGGATTGCCAAAAATGACGCGGCTGCCGTTTGGAGAAAGGGCAAAAGCGTGGCCGGCATCCCCCGCAGCAAATTGTTCTGTTAGCGTACCGCTGGTGCTTACAAGCCATAAATCAGCTTGTGGGCCATAGCCGGGGGCTTCCAGAGGGATAACGGCCGTACTAAATGCAATTGTTTGGCTAGTTGGTAGCCAGGCAACTTCGTCAATTACGAGGGCAAGTCCTTCGCCAACTTCATTGGGCAGGTCGGTTGCTGTCACCAACGTTTGCGCCCCTCCTGCCAAAGAAACAAGACCCAAACGGCTGCTCTCGAACATCCCCGCCGTGAAGGCCACATATTGACCATCGGGGGAAACAAAGAGACGGTTCACATCGGCAACGGCCGTAAGCTGCACGGCTTCTCCGGCTGCTGTTGGCGGCGATTGGCTACTGTTTAGCGGTATTTGCCAGATGCCGTCTATGTCGCTGTACACAATGTAGCTGCCTGGATCGCCGACTACGGCCGTATCCGCCGCAGGTTCTGAAGTAGCTGTCGCGGTTGGTACAGGGGTTGGTGTGGGGGGAACGGCCGCTACAGGCACACCCTCGATGTTGCTGCCCAGCGTGTACTGCGACCCGCCAGAAACCCAACATTGCGGCGCAGAAATGTCGCTGGGGCAGGCCACCAGCCACCAGCCAGAGACTGGGTCTTGACCCAGCACCTGTGCCGTGGAGTTCTGCAAAAAGAAACCGAGTCGATCATAAACCACACCTGGCCCGGAGCGGATGTTGAGGTCTACCAGAATCGTTACGAATGGATTGCCATTGGCAACGGCCGTGCCATCCCCTGCATCACCGCCGGGCAGGGTGGCTGTGGGGGCAATGTCGGCAATGGGGGCTTCTTCGTTGGGAACGGCCGTGCCGTCCACCACCGTCACCGCAGGGGGCGGCACCGAGATGGCTGGTTCTGCCTCCCCCGCAAAAGCGTTGCAGGCCAGCGTTGCCAAAAAAAGAATGGAAATGAAGAACAATAAAGGATGTTGGCGCAACATGCAGTCACTCCTTACAATAAATTTTTAGGATAAACCCAAACAGTTTACAATAGATTACGCTACGACGCGATCCAACTCTGCACGGGAACACAGCGGAATTTCTACGCAACCGCCCCGTTTGCGTCAATTTTGTGTGAAGAGGAATCATGAGCTTTCGGAAATTTTTAGGTCAGGCTGCCCAATCGGGTAATCTCATTGAAATTGAGAAGCCTGTCAATGTCAATTACGAGCTGGCCAACGTCGCCCATGCGTTGGAAGGACGCCCGGTGCTTTTCAACAATATTGTAGATTACCCCGATTGGCGCGTCTGCGCTGGGCCATGCTCAGATCGCAAATATTTCAGCATGGATTTAGGTGTGCCCGTGCCAGACCTCATTGCCCATTTGGCGCAAGCCACACAAAACCCGCAAACGCCGCCACTGGTAGAAAGCGGTGCTTGCCAGGAAGTTGTTTTGGAGCAGTTTGATCTGAACGACTTGCCCATTTTGTTCCACTTGCCGCAAGATAGCGGGCATTACATCGCTAGCAACGTGGTTATTACCGAAGATCCGGAGCTGGGGCGAAATATGTGCTACCATCGCCTGCTGCGGTTGGATGAACGTCGCTTTACGGCGCGCATCATTGAGCGGCGCGGCACCTGGACGGCCATGCAAAAAGTGGATGGCGATCTGCCCATCGCCATTTGCATTGGCGTGTCGCAGGCGGTGCATTTGGCGGCGTCTATGTCGGCCGCACCGGAGGTGGATGAGCTGGCAGTAGCTCACGCGCTGGCGCCCACGCCGCTGGTAAAGTGCATCACTAATAATTTGGCCGTGCCTGCGGATGCAGAAATTGTGCTAGAAGGGCGCATCACCAAGCAGCAAACGCAAGAAGGGCCGTTTATGGATCTGACGGAGACGATGGACATCACCCGCGACCAACCCATCATCGAGATTGATTTGATTACGCACCGTCGCAATCCGATCTACCATGCGCTGCTGCCCGGTGGTTTGGAACACAAAATTTTGATGGGGATGCCCAAGGAGCCAACGATTTTTGCCGAGGTGAACAAGGTGACGCGCTGCACAGGGGTGGTGATTACGCCAGGGGGCAGCTCTTGGCTGCACGCAGTGGTGCAAATTGAGAAGGGTGGGGTGGAAGACGGCCGTCTGGCCATCGAAGCCGCCTTCAGAGGGCATGGGTCACTCAAGCACGTTTGGGTGGTAGATAGTGATGTAGATATTTACGACTCCGCTCAAATTGAGTGGGCGTTTGCTACCCGCTTCCAAGGGGATAAAGATATGATGCTGTTTGAAAACCAGCCTGGCAGCTCGCTCGACCCTTCCGGCATTCATGTGCCGGGGCAAAAAAGCCGCACCGCCAAGCTCGGCTTCGACTGTACGATTCCCTGGGGTGCAAATAGGGGTAAATTTACGCGGGGGGAATATGGGGCTGTTAATTTGGATGATTATTTTTAATGGCTAGTGGCTGGTTGAACGTTCACGCCACTAGCCGCTAACCACCAGCAATCAACTTTCAGGAGTGAATATGGACACGCTCGTCCTTACAGAACAATTACCCAAGCTCTTTTTTGCCGAAGAAGGTGGCCTGGTACAGCAGGAACTCAGCTTCATGGTGCTGCTCTTTATTGCGGCGATGGTGGCCATTGTGGTGCGCCGCATCCGGCTGCCGTACACGGTGGCCCTGGTGCTGGTGGGGTTGGTGCTTTCCTTCTTCCCTAACTTTTTGGGCTTTACGGTCAGCTCTGACCTGATTTTGGCCATTCTGGTGCCGCCGCTCATTTTTGAGGCGACACTGCATATTCCCTGGCGTAAGCTAAAGAAAGATTTGCTGCCGGTGCTGCTGCTGGCGGTGGGCGGTACGCTGGTTGGTACGTTTTTAGTCGGTGGCTTGGTGGTGCAATTTTTAGGCATTTCGTGGGCGGCGGCGTTGGCTTTTGGTGCGCTCATTTCAGCCACAGACCCGGTGGCGGTGATTGCCTTCTTCCGCAGTTTGGGCGTGAGCAAGCGGCTGACTATTTTGGTGGAGGGCGAGAGCTTGTTCAACGACGGCGTGGCCATCGTCATTTTTAATTTGGCGCTGGCGGCAGGCACGCTTTCTGGGTCGTTTGGGCTAGCCGAGGCGCTGCAGGAGTTTTTCATCGTGGCCTTTGGTGGCCTGGCGGTGGGGTTGGTGATGGGGTATGTGGTTTCTTACATCATCCTCAAAAATGTAGATGACCATCTGATCGAAACGGCGACCACGGTGGCATTGGCGTTTGGCTCGTTTGTGGTGGCGGAATCATTCGGGCAGTTTGTGGGCGTGGACGGGCTGCATTTTAGCGGCATCCTAGCGGTGGTGGCGGCTGGTTTGATGGTGGGCAATATTGGTCTGGAAAACACCTCGCCAACGACCAAGCTAACGCTGGACAATTTTTGGGAGTTCTTGAGCTTTGTGGTGAACTCGCTGGTCTTTTTGCTGATTGGCCTGGAGATTGAGCTGGCGCAGCTAACGCCGAACATCATTCCGATTATTGTGGCTGTGTTGGCGATTATTTTGAGCCGGGGGTTGATAATTTACCTGTTTAGCTGGATTTACGGCCGTTTCCAACCACGCAACCGCATTCCCTTCAAATTTCAGCATGTGATGTATTGGGGGGGCTTGCGTGGTGCTATCAGTTTGGCGCTGGCACTGTCCATCGAGAATGCTGTGTTTGGCTCTGATGTGGCCTTGGAATTGCGGGTGATGACCTTTGGCGTGGTGCTGTTTACGCTGCTGGTGCAGGGCATGACCATCGAAAAGTTGATTGATCGATTGAAGCTAGCCGACAAGCCGCCGCAGCGGGTGGAGCTGCAGCGACGACAAGCTACCCTCTTTGCCAAATGGGCGGGCAAGCATGAACTAGACCGCCTGCGTGAAAATGGTATCTTGTTTAAAGATATTTGGGAATCAATGGGGCAAGTGTACGACGAAGAAATCTTGGATAAGAAAGCGGATTTACGTACGCATTTGCAAGATTTCCCTGAGCTGGAGCAGGAGATGTATTTGCAGGCGCGCGAAGATGCGCTGAATGCGGAGCGCAGCGCCATCGGCGAGGCGTCTCGGCGGGGGCTTATCGCGAATGAAGTGCATGATGAACTCATCATTGAGCTAAACAACCGCGTGGCGGCGTTGGAACTCATCAAGAAAAACAGGGGACTGGATGTAGAGAATAAGGAGGTGCATCATGGGTAGTATTGTGTGCGCCACGCGCGGTGGCGAAGGCAGTCGTGCTGCTCAGATGGCCGCGATTGAACGCGCCAAGACATTAGACAAGCCGCTCATCTTTTTGTATGTGGTGGATCCGCATAGCCTGGATGACGATATTGATGCCAGCATGAAAGATGCGCTGTTCACGGAGCTGAACTGGATGGGGGAGACGCTATTGCGTATCGCCCAGAAGCGAGCAGACGCAGCCTATCTGGGCACAGAGGTTCGCATTCGCAAGGGCAAGGTGCGGGATGAGATTACGCGCTTTGTGAAGGATGCCCAAGCAGAGCTGTTGGTGCTGGGTGCACCGCGTGGCACCACGGCCAACGTGTTTGGTGATGATGCAATTGAGCGGTTGGCAGAGTGGGTGGAGGCGCAAACGGCCGTCTCCGTAGAAATTGTTCGCCCAGATTATGTAAACAATGAAGGAGCACCAATCTCCCCATGATTGAAGAAATCAACCAAGCCTTCACCAATTTTTTGGCTAACTTCAATATTGATCTGACGAACCCTATTCAGCGAAACTTGCTGGTGACCATCCTCATTCTCATTGTGCTGGGCGTGGTGCGCTGGTTGGCCACTCGGCTCATTGACCGCCGCTACGCCAACAGTCCCCGTACCTTGTACAATTTGAGAAAAACGGTGGAGTACGCCTCGGTGGTGCTGGGTGTTTTGCTGGTGGGGCGGCTCTGGCTGGAGGGAGTTGGCACACTTGTTACCTACCTCGGTTTGTTGTCGGCAGGTATTGCTATTGCGCTGCAAGATTTAATTGTGGCCTTGGCTGGCTGGGTTTTTATTGTGTGGCGACGGCCGTTTGTGGTGGGTGATCGCATCGAAATTGACGGGCAGCTAGGGGACGTGATTGATATCCGACTCTTCTCGTTTAGCATGTTAGAAATCGGCCGTCGCATCAACGCAGAGCAAAGCACGGGCCGCATCATCCACGTGCCCAACGGCAAAATCTTCTCCGAAGTGCTCAACAACATGCACCAGGGCTTCCCCTTCATCTGGAACGAAATCCCTGTGATGGTTACCTTTGAAAGTGACTGGGAGAAAGCCAAAGCGATTCTTGTTAACATCATCAACGATTTGGCGCCAGATGTTTCTGAGGCCGTGCGCCGTGCCCGTCGCTCCGGGCAGCGATTTGTCATCAGCTATTCCAACGTCTCACCTACCGTTTACACTAGCGTCGCCGACAGCGGCGTGGTGCTAACCATGCGCTACATGGTAGACCCCCGCAAGCGGCGCGGCAGCGAGCAAGACATCTGGGAAGCGATTTTGCGTGCCTTTAAGCATCATTGGAACATTGATTTTGCCTATCCCACCCAGCGCGAATATCTGCACTTTGAGGAAGGCAAAAAGCCGCCTGACCCTCAAGAAATGACCACCGTGGTGGCAGATCGCAAAAAGCTCCAGCGGGAAACTGGCTACCTGCCCACCACACCCAGAGACCAAAGAGAATCCAAAGACCAAAGAGGGAAAGACTAAAGAGAGTAAGACCAAAGAGAGTAAGAAAACCATTTGGATTTCTCACTAAAAGAGTAGCTAATGAGCCAAATTAAATTAAATGAAGCACAACAAGCCATGCTGAATGGCCAGCAGGGTACGGCACGCCAAATGGGGATGCGCCTGCTGCTGGATTTAGCCGCCACGGCAGGGGCAACGGAGCTGGTTCCCATTCGCAGCGCCCATCTGTCTGGCGTGTCACCTCTAACAGGGGGGCTTGGCTTGCGCCAATTCCTGGCGCGTTTGGCCGAAGACCCACAGGCCAAAGTGGCAGTGCCCACCACGCTCAACGCCGCTGGCTGCGACGAAGCCCAGTTTGAGGCAATGCGTATTGTAGCGCCGAATTTCAAGGAACATAATTCAGAAATTGTGGCGCGGTATGCTCAACTGGGCGTGCGCCCTACGCAGTCGTGCATTCCCTACGAATGGGAGGGTGTGGTGACCACAGGCGAAGCGGCCTGGGCAGAATCGAATGCAATTTGCTTTGGCAATTCGTACACGGGGCTGGTGACCAATCGTGAATCGGGACTATCGGCGTTGGCGGCAGCACTGACGGGCTACACGCCCAAATATGGCCTGATGCTCGCCGAAAATCGCAGACCCAACCTGGAAGTGTTGGTCAGCACACTGTTGGCAGACCCGACTGATTTTTCGGTGTTGGGGGATTGGATTGGCAAGCAGCGTCGGCCGTCCTGGCAGATTCCGTATGGGCCGATTCCGCTGATTAAAGGATTGCCCACTGAGTTAACCCACGAACAGAAGAAAGCACTCACGGCCGCAGCCGCCAATTATGGTTGCCCACTGTTGTATCTGGATGGTCATGGCGAGATTCCACCTGAAAATTTTCAGGCAAAACTAGCGTTTGGTGAGGCTGAATTACAGAAACGGTATGAGGAATTGGCGCCGGAAACGGCCGTATCCCTTATCACCATCGGCTGCCCCCAAGCATCACTGGGCGAACTCCGCGCCACGGCCGAACTGCTGCAAGGTAAGCAGCTTCACCCAGATGCTCCACCATTGTGGGTATTCACTTCTGCCGCGAACAAAGACATTGCCCAGAAAACTGGCTTGGCCGAGATCATCACCCACAGCGGCGCACTGCTGCTAGAAAACACCTGCCCGGAAGTAGTGCCCTACGACCAAAGCTGGGTACACCAGGTTCTCACCAATTCGTTAAAAGCAGAGCATTACATCAAATCGGGGCTGAATGGCATTCCAACGGCCGTGATGCGTTTGGCGGATTGTGTTGCCCTGGCCACTGGTGAGTTAGAGATTGGAGATTGGAGATTGGAGACTGAGGTGCGGAAAACGGAAACAATCAGCAAGAAACAAACTGTCACCCCTTCAACCAGCGATGCTCGCATAGCCCACCCGGTCACCGAAACTTTCACCGCCACCGGTCACGGCCTCCCTTCCCAAAGTGACTTTAGCGTAACGGCCGTCGCCTTTGTCACCGACACACCCATTACCCTGCTGGGCTTTGTCAATCGGGAAAGTGGCGTCATCGAAGAACCTGGTCATCCTGCCGACGGGCAAAGCATGGCAGGCAGGATTGCCATCTTCCCCAAAGGCAGTGGCTCCACCGTGGCCCCCTACGTGCTGCTAGAATTGTTCTATCGCGGCAACGCCCCCGTTGCCGTCGTCAATACAGAAATTGACCAGCAAAGTGCCCCTGCTTGTTCGTTAGAAAACATTCCCTACGCTTACCAGTTTGATGCGAATATTATTGCTGGCATTCAAAATGGGGACACCGTGCAGCTCAAGCGAGAAGGTGAGCGGGTGACTATTGACGTTACTAAACGTCTTGCGGTATAAATCATCTATGAGCCAATTTGCGTTCTTGTAAATCACATCGTGGCTCATTTTCTATCAAAATGCTTTTTGTGATTTACATTGACGTGCTCCTGACAAACCTAATAAAAGTGTCCCCCAAGAACCTTTCGCAACCAATCAAGGACTTCCGATGGAAAGTGAATTTTTAGAGTTTATTTTGGCAATTGTCATCATCATTGTGGCAGCCAAATTGGGCGGGTTTATTAGCACCCGCTTCAACCAACCTTCTGTTTTGGGTGAGCTGTTGGCTGGTTTGATTTTAGGGCCAACTGTGCTGGACATGCTGCACAACTGGACGCTTTTTTTTCATCATGCGGAAACATTAGAAGAGCTTTTGGCACTCATGGCGGAGCTAGGCGTTATTTTGCTGATGTTGCTGGCAGGGCTGGAGTTACATTTGCCAGATTTGCTGAATGCGGGCAAGGTGTCGGCGCTATCTGGCGTGTTGGGGGTGCTGGTGCCGCTGGGGTTGGGGTTTGGTGCGGCCGTATTATTTGATGCCAGTTCCCAAGAAGCACTCTTCCTGGGGCTGACGTTGGCGGCAACCAGCGTTAGCATCTCAGCCCAAACGTTGATGGAGCTAAAGGTATTACGCAGCCGAGTGGGGCTTGCTTTGTTGGGAGCGGCCGTTTTCGATGATATTTTGGTCATTTTAGTGCTTTCGATATCGTTTGTGCTGGTTGGGGATAGCGGTGGCGGTTTGTCTGGCGTGCTGCTTACCGTGGTGAACATGATTCTGTACATAGCCGCTGCATCAGCCATCGGATTTTGGGTGTTGCCTTGGTTAGCCCAGCGAATCAATCGCCTGCCAATTAGTCGCGGTACATTGGCCTTTGTGCTGGTGGTCTGCCTGCTGTTTTCCTACGCGGCCGAAATTATTGGCGGCATGGCTGCTATCACCGGCGCATTTTTGGCAGGGCTCTTTTTAGGCCGCACGCCCATTCGGGAAGAGATAGAAGAAGGTATCTCGGCAATCGCCTACGCCTTTTTTGTACCAATCTTCTTTGTGGATATTGGTCTACAGGTGAATCTGCGGGCGATTAGCGGGAATGCGTGGTGGTTTGCGGCCGTTTTCACCGTTATCGCCATTATTAGCAAAATTGGGGGTAGTGGTTTGGGTGCCAGAATCACCGGGTTCACCAACAAAGAAGCATTCCAGTTGGGCATCGGCATGGTGTCTCGTGGGGAAGTTGGGCTGATTGTTGCTTCGTTTGCCTTAACGGCGGGACTGATTAGTCAAGAGAACTTCTCAATTGCTGTCTTTATGGTCATCATGGCCACTTTGGTGACGCCACCCATGCTTAGAGCCGCATTTGCCAACCAGTCACAGTGAGACGGCCGTGCAAATCCCAGCCCGCCATAAGCGCCATGCGTACAAAATCACGGAATACGCATTACGCAATACTTTTGTAGGAGAACCATATGTACCACATGATTATGCTTGTTTTGGACGATGTGAATCACTGTTCCACCATTTTGGAGGCGTGGGATGCTCAAGGTGTAGGGGGCATCACCATTTTTGAGAGTACAGGCATGGGGCGGGTTAGAAAGTTGAGCATCCGGGATGATATTCCCCTCATGCCTAGCCTGAGCCGTTTGCTACAAACCCGTGAAGAGCGGCACCGGACGCTGTTTACCGTGGTGGAAACGGAGGAAATGGTAGACCAGATTATTCACGTCACCGAGGAAATCTTGGGCAATATGGAAGATCCGCACAACGGGGTGATTTTTGTTTTGCCAGTCTCCAGGGTGGTGGGTTTACACGGTGGCCAGATGCGAGCCAAGGGTGGTTCAAGCAGTTAGCAAACAAAAGAGGATAGCCGCTGACGATTCATCATCTGCCGTCACTTCCGCTTCTTGGAAAGCCTTCAGGATTTACATAAACCATCAGTAGGACTGGCAGCCCTAGGGGTGTTATCTTCTAAAACGACCAAATTTAGGACTGCCAGTCCTGGCCTTAATTGACGCTCTGCAAAAATTGAATGATACGCGGGTTGGTAACGTCCGGCACTTCCGTTTGAGGGTAGTGCCCAGCCCCTTCAATCAGCGCCACTTGACCCCCTGTTTTTTCGACGATGTACTTTGCTTCGGCAACGGGGTCAGGAAAATCGGGATCGGCCGTTCCCATCACAACGAGGGTCGGAACTTGGACTTTCGTCAGTCGCGCATCAGATGGTTGACGATTGGCAGCTACAAACCCTTTGACGGCATCAAAGCGTCCATTTTCTTTCAGGTTCGCGGTTAGCTGGTCGAGATAATCTTCAAAATCATCGGGTTTTTGGCTAGGGTACAAGGTTGCGTAGAACATGCGCCACGTTTGGGCACGCCAGGGATTGTTCATCATGAGCCATATGCCACCCTTCATAATCAGGTTTGGTTTTGCATCGCGCACAAACGGCCCGATCAATGTGAGCGATTTGATACTTTGGGGTGCCTCCACAGCAGCCCAAACGAATGCTGCACAGGAGAAAGAAGAGCCAATGACGTGGACAGGCTCGCCGCTGAAATGCTGGAGCAGCGCCAAAATATCGCCGCCGACGGACGGCACATCATAAGCCGCCCATGCGGTGCTAGATTCCCCTTGTCCTCGTAAATCAGCAGCAACGGCGTGATAACCGGCTTCCACCAACGCCGGCCCAAGAAAACGATATTCTTGGCGGAGCGCACCCAGGCCCGGTAGCATTAGAACCAGCTCACCCATGCCGCCATAGTCGGTGTATGCCAGCTTGCCCTGTTCGTGTAACATGTATTGCGTTTTCATCGTGGGTTCCTTACGCTCTAACCGACTGGGCGACGCGCCCAATAAATGGGGCAAATTATAGCAGTGTGATACTAGGTTACAAGGGAAACGGCCGTTGCCAAACTGCCAACTTTTGCTCGCTCAGGTATAATGCCCCAAATTATTGATATTTGGCGAGGAATATTTTTATGAAAGCGTTTGTAACAGGTGGGTCGGGGTTTATTGGACAATACTTGGTAAAAAAACTCATTGCCCGTGGCGATACGGTACACGCTTTGGCGCGTTCAGAAGAAAGTGCCAGCTTTTTGCGCCAGCTAGGAGCCACCGTCTTCATGGGCGACATTACCGATGCTGCCTCACTGCGCCCGGCCATGGAAGGATGCGATGTGGTTTTCCACGTTGCTGCCTGGTACAAGGTGGGCGCCCCAGACTGGAGCCAGGCAGAAGCAATTAACGTTGGCGGAACCCGGCGCGTTTTGCGGCTAGCGTATGAGCTGGGCATTCCCAAAATTGTGTATACCAGTACAGTGGCCGTCTTTGGCGATACGCAAGGCCAGTTGGTGGATGAAACGTACTATAAGGAAGGCCCTTTTCTCACAGAGTACGACCGCACCAAATGGCTGGCGCACTACAAAGTGGCGCTGCCGCTCATTGAGAAAGGCGCGCCGATTGTGATTGTGATGCCGGGCGCGGTGTACGGCCCTGGCGATAGCAGCTTTGTAGCCCAAATGATGCGTATGTTTTATCGAGGCTTACCGCTGCTGCCGGGGTCAGATTTAACGGTGACGTATGCCCATGTGGACGATATTGCCGAAGGGCATTTATTGGCGGCGGAACAAGGGACGCTGGGAGAAAGCTACATCCTCACGGGCCCAGCCATCCCCCTGAATGAGATGGTTGATTTTTGGGCGCACCTGATTGGCCGCAAGCCGCCGTCGTTTCGGCTGGCAGGACGGCCGTTACGCAAATTTGCGCCAGTGGTGGGGGCGGTTGGCTCGGTGCTGCCGTTGCCTGAACTATTCTCTGAAGAAGCGGTGGGTAGCCTGGGTGCTACCTACATGGCGCGGTCTGATAAGGCACGGACAGAGCTGGGTTGGAAAACACGGCCGTTGCAAACTGGCCTGCTAGAAACATTCGACTGGATCGCCCGCACCGAACCGCAGCAAACTGCCCCACCTGAGCGCAAATGGGCGGGATATGCTTTGTTGGCTGCGGCCGTTTTGTTTTTGCTATGGTTCCTTGGGCGAAAGAGGGAATAAATTGCCCAAGATGGGCGAACGAGTCATTGAGGTTAAACAAAAACAGGCAGGTTCCCATCGGGAACCTGCCTGAACTGTTTTATTGCGAAATGTAAAATTAAAAGCGGTTGTGCTGTTGTTGGCGAAGTCGTTGTTGGCGTCTCTTGGCAATGGCAATTGTTTGTGCTTGAAGCTGACGACGACGTTTCTGAACAAATGCCACAATTAAGATGTAAAAGAAGATGGATGCCAACAAAACCAACATAATTTAGCCTCGCTTTAAAAAATTGCAATTAACGTTCCTAACAATAATGGTTTTTACTAAAAATATCAAGATGCAATTTATAGGAACTTTGTAATCGGCCAAAAGTTTTTAAAATTAACAAACCTTCGTTTTGGCCGATTACTTGAGTAAAAGCGGGAGAAATGACTCTGCCTATTTTCAAAAACTTTCCCGCTTTTACAAATATCTATCTCATCCAAAAGTTGCTCTTGTGGGACGATTTCCTTACGTGTAAAGCGTAGTCAAAATTTATTACGATCTTTGTTACTGTGTAAAAACCAAAAGGAATCTATCAAATAACTTTCTGTGATTTGCTACGCTTGCTAGGGAGCCTCTGCAGAGGAAGCACTGGGTTCTACGATGACTTCTGGCGTGAAATCGCCGAGACGGCCGTTTTCATCCAAAGCGGTTAAGCTGACGGCATACCGAGTGGCAGGGTTTAGGCCAGTGAGGGCAACATTGCCTGCCTCGTTGGCCCGTACAAAGCGGAAGGTGGTGAAGCTGCCTTCTGTAATTGGCCGGAAGGAGATAGCATACCCGGCCGCGTTTTGGTCTGTGGGCCAGCGCAGCCAAAAATCGCCAGGCGAATCTAGCGTTTGAATGATAGGCGTTTGAGGGGTTGGGGGTGCGCCTGCTAGATTAGCAACGACAGCAATATTCATTTGCACAATCTGTTCCAGGTAGCTGTAATCAATGCGATCCCAGGTGTCCAGCCTTGAGTTCACCAGGTCTGGGTCTTCGACGGATTCGATGACGCGGATACCTGGCATTCCTGCATTCACAAATTCCCGATGATCCCCCCAACGCCCTTCCCGATCCAGCGCATCAATTACCTGGATGGGGAAGGTTGGCAGGTAAAGACCGACAATGTATTCGTAATAGCGGGCTAGTTCGCCAGAGGGGGATTCGCGTAAATTGGGGGCAAAGAGGCGGGCATATTGGGGAATGCCGCTGCGTCCACCAATGGCGTCGTAGTTGATGGCGGCGATGACGTTCATGCCGTCCAAAAAGGCGGTTTGCACAAAGTGGCGCGAGCCGAACGTGCCTTGCTCCTCGGCTGCTGCGGCGAGAAAGACGATGGTTTGATTCCACTCGTAGGCACTGAGCAGGCGGGCAGATTCTAGCAGCAGAGCGATGCCGGAGCCGTTGTCGTTGGCACCAGGGGCGTAGGTTTCGCCATCGGTGGGTTCTGGGGCACGGTTGTCGTAGTGGGCTATTATCACGATGATGTCGTTGTTTGAGTTTAAGCCGGGCAGGGCAGCAACGACGTTGGCTGGCGTAGTGGAAAGTCCGTTGTAAAAGAGAGGAAATTCCTGGATGGTGACTTCGAGACGGCCGTTTCCCACCCGCACAAATTCATCTACCAGCCATTGCCGGGTGGCGCCAATGCCAAAGTTGGGATCGTCTGTGACGCTAAAGACGTTGCGATTGCCAAAGCTTTGCATTGTTTGCACGTAGCCCATAAGCTGCTGCTGGGAGACGGCGTCAACCAATCCAGCAATTTGCGGATCAATTTTTGGCACCACATCGCTCACGGGGTCATTCACCATCTCGCCAGCCGGAAATTGGGAGACGTCCCAGGAAACGGCCGTAGCCACTGGCGTGGGTACAGGGGGCGTTTCTGGTGCTTCCACTAGGCCACACCCAACCAACAGAATTATCATGATGAGGAAATTGAGCCATCGCTTGCCTAACTGCATGGTTCTATTTTCTGGAGAATGATAGTATGTGCCAACTCTGCCAGTGTTTCGGTATGAAATTCTAAGATTCTTCTGGGAAAAGTGGCGTGGCGAGCGGCACAATCCAGTCTACCACCCACGGGGTGCGGGGCTGGGCGGCCAGGTCTACGGTGGGGTCGAGGAGTAGTTGCTCGGAACGGCCGTTCAAAGAAGCCCAAATTTCCGCCCGTACCTCAACACCCTCATGCCCCTGGGCAGTCGCATCCTCGGCCAAAAAGTGAGCATATTGCAAAATCATGTAGGGGCGGTTGGACATTTTTCGCAGTTGCCGTGCCGTCAGGTGCTCCAGCGGATCAATTTGCCACGATTCGCCTGCTGCATTTGTGAGGGTGAAGGTGGCAGTGGCATCCTTGTCGCGGAGCTTCATGTGCCAGGCAAAGCGGTGTCCCTCTTCAGTCCAGCTAACGTTGCCGGGGATGATGAAGTGGCGCAGCGGCAGCAAAATTTGCACCAGCACGTACACCGTCAGCAGTGCCAGCCCCCAATTGGGCAGCTTGATTTTGGCAGGCGGCGCAGACTCTTTTTGACCCACTCCAAACAAGTTTAGTGCTTGTCTGGGCCAACTGGGATCAAAAAATACGGCCGTTGCCGCAATCATAAACCAGGGGAAGATGCCAATGGAAAAGAGGCGGGCGTTGGTGAGATGGAACAAGAGCGCGGCCAGGAAGGCGAACGGCCGTGTTTTGCGCCAAATCAAAAAAGGAACCACCAGCAAATCGAGCAGCAAGCCACCGTAGGCAAAGCTATAGGCCATCCACTTTTCGGTAAAAAATTGGCCGATGAGCGGGAAATCGGTGCGAGACGCCAGCCAAAATTCAATGGGCTGGGCGCGCAGCCAGTCGCCGTTGATTTTGGCCAGACCACCAAAAAAGTAAGGCACGCCAATTTGAAAGCGCAGCAGCCACAGGCTCCAGTTCGGCATCCAGTCGGAACGGCCGTTTGGCCGCCGCCACGCATCCACACACCACATTTTGTTGGCTGGCAAAAAGATCATGATGAAGGCGATGAGGCAAACGAGGTAAAAATGATTGAGGTACTGCGCTTGCTCCAGCAAAAAGATGTAGGTAAAGCCCAAAAAGAAGAGCGTGGCACTGAGCTTGTACCACAGCCCCACCAAAATAAAGAGCGCCAGCAAGGCCATCACTCCGAAGTGAATGTACATGCCAATGCCGGGCCAAGGCCGTACCCAATCAAAGCCGAAGTAGGTAAAGTGGAACGATGGCTCAATCCAGTAGCGGCTAATCCAGCCGTAGCTGCTGTAGCGCCACATCTCCCACATCATAATCGCGCCAAAGGCCACGCGGAAGTAAACCAGCACGGCGATGTCTGCGGGTGATTGAAGCCAATCATGAACGGCCGTCCACGATCGCATTTTTTCACTTTGAGGTGTCTGAATGGAGGCAGTAGTTGAGACGGACGTGTCCATGTCGCTAAGTTTGCCAAATTTTTGGCGATTTGGCTACTCTCTTATCTGCCGTGTTTTCAGCCGATAGCACCGATTAGCGATTTCTAACGCCTATGAAAACACCTCGTTATGTTGCTCTTGGACGCGGATGAAGGTGGTGCGTTTGGTGAGTTCTTTGAGTCGCTTAGCTCCCACGTAGGTGCAGGTGGAGCGCAGACCGCCCAGCATGTCCTGCACGGTTTCCGTGACTGGCCCACGGTAGGGAATGTTGACCGTTTTGCCTTCCGAGGCGCGGTATTCGGCCACGCCGCCCGCATGTTTTTTCATCGCGGTTTGTGAGCTCATGCCGTAGAACTGCTTGAACGGCTGGCCGTCAATCTCAATCAGTTCGCCGCCAGATTCATCGTGTCCGGCCAACATGCCGCCCAGCATCACAAAATCGGCACCGCCGCCAAACGCTTTAGCGATGTCCCCTGGCACTTTGCAGCCACCGTCGGAGATGATTTGGCCGCCCAGGCCGTGGGCCGCGTCGGCACATTCGATGACGGCCGAAAGCTGCGGGTAGCCCACACCCGTTTTGATGCGCGTGGTGCAAACGGAGCCTGGGCCGATGCCCACTTTGATGATGTCTGCTCCGCCCAGAATCAACTCTTCAACCATTTCGCCAGTTACCACATTGCCTGCCATGATCGTTTTGCCTGGGTGCTTGTCTCGCACGCGCTTGACGAAGTGGACAAAGTGCTCGGAGTAGCCGTTGGCCACGTCAATGCAGATAAAATGGAGCTGGGGGTATTCGCGCATCAAATAATCGAGCTTGTTGGCATCTTCTTGCCCAGTGCCAGAGCTAACGGCGATATGCTGAGTAACGGATTCATCGGCCGTTTGCAGAAAATCATGCCACTGTTGGCGGGTGTAATGTTTGTGAACGGCCGTCATCATATGAAACTTGCTCAACTCTGCAGCCATCTCAAACGTGCCCACCGTATCCATGTTGGCTGCAATGATGGGCACGCCTTCCCAGGTGTGCTCACTATGCCGGAATGTGAAGGTGCGTAGCAGTGAAACCTGCGACCGGGAGCTGAGTGTAGACCGCTTGGGTCGGATCATCACATCTTTAAAGCCCAATTTAACATCTGCTTCAATTCTCATGAGATTTCTTGTCCTTAAACTGTTATTTGCGTAGCAAATTCCTGGATGGTGTTTCCAGTTTACACAACCACTATTTTTTGGCTACTGTTTTGTTGCTGTTTTTAGTGGGGAAATTTGGAAGTTTATCAGTTTTAGAAGTTCAACTTTTTCAAAAAGTTGAACTTCGACTGCATGAAAACCTCTGTGAACTCTGTGGCTGAAATGCTAACTGCGGCCCATGACGAGCTGCACGCCGTCGAGGACGCTTTCTAGGATGAAGGGGGGGACGGTGCCGACGTATTTTGTGAGGAAGCGACGGTCGATGGTGATGATCTGGGCAACGTTGGCGACGCACGCTTTGGGGAGGCCCGAATCGGCCTGGGAAATGAGCACGTTACCAGGGGCAGGAGCCAGTTTCCAATCTGGGCTGAGGGTGACGCACACGGCCGTTTCCAGCAAACTCCGGTTAAAGGCATCACTTTGAATGACGAGGATAGGTTGGGGGGTGGGCATTTCTGGTGGCTGTGTCCACCAAATTTGCCCCTGTTTTAGGCTAACGTCGGCTACCATGATTCTTTGTTATACAGGGTAAGCTGTTGAGCCACGCGCCAGGCGGCGGCAATGCGCGAAACGCGGTATTGGTAAATTTCGTCTAGCTGGCGGGCCACCGTTTCGCTATCAGTACGTTCTAGCTTGCGGCTGATGGCTTGCTTGGTTTGGCGAGATTGCTGCCCGTGTTTTTGGGCGGCCGTTTCTGCCTGTTGTAAAAGGGTGTTGAGTAAAGCAGCGTTGTTGTCCATAAGCATCTTCGGCCAGTATGTCTCAAAAACGGCCGTTGCATCCATCTCGACCGTTCGCCAGAAGTGTAAACAGATTTGTCACTTCCCAACATAGTACCAAAGGGCCAGGAGCCTGCATTCGGTATTCAGTAATCAGTGAGTCGGTGTTCAGTAGCTGTTTACTGATTACTGAACACTGACCTACTGATTACTTTCCCACCAATTCGTGCTCCACTCAACCGCTTTGTGAATCCCGTCCCGCAAAGAGGTTGTGGGTTGGTAATCCAGCAGGGCGCGGGCTTTGCCAATGTTTGCCACATAATGCGTCACTTCGCCCACGCGGGCGGGTTCAATCGTCATATCTGGTTCAATCCCCAGCGCCTCGCCGATGAATTTGGCCATGTTTACCAGGCTGTTGCCCTGCCCAAACGCCAGATTGATGGTGTGGTTTTCAATCTCGCCAGCGACCAGTCGTTCCAGCCCGCGCGCCACGCCGTTGATGCAGTCATCAATGTAGGTGAAGTCCAAAACCTTGTCTTTACCGTAGACGGTAATTGGTTCCCGACTGCCAATTTTGCGAATGAAGAGGGGGATAACGCGCTCCATTCGCTCCAGATCGTTGTCGTAGCGGCCGTACACATTGCTAAACCGGAACACCAAATAACGCAGACCATAACATTGTGCATAGCTGTAGATCAGCGCCTCGCCAGAAATTTTGCTGGCGGAGTAGGGACTTTCTGTAAAGGCAAAGTCGGCGTAGCTTTCCTCCGTGATGTAGCGGTGAATGTCGCCATACACCTCGCGGGAACTGCTAAAAATGAGCGGCAGATTGTTCTGGCGGCAAAATTCCAGCACGTTAAACGTCATCGTAATATTTTCCAGAGCGCGGTCTGGCTGTTCCACCAGTTCATGCACTTTGGCATGGGCGGCAAAATGAACCACCGCATCCAAGTCTGGCGGGTATTCGGCGTGGCCGATGCCTTGGGTGAAGTTGCTTTGGGGCGCGCTTAAATCTTGCAGCAGCGTCTCGATTTCGGTCGTCCAGGTATTTGGTCGCTTATCAATGCCAAAGACATAATGTCCCTGAGATTGCAAATGAAGTCCTAAATTGGTGCCAATCTGACCGCTGGCGCCAGTGATGAGTATACGCATGAGTGCCTCTTTTGAAGTAAAAAGTGAATAGTGCTGAAAAAACTTGGATGCGAGTATACAATAGTTTGGAAACGGCCGTTACCGCAAGTTCTAAATTTGTTCAGTCCCGAATTAGGAGGGGAAATTACAGTGTACAAGCAAAGTTTGTGGATTTGCCTTTTTCTTTTGGCAGCTTTGTTGGTGGGGTGTTTTGCTGAACCTGAAACGATTACCTCTGAAATAAACCCAACGGTGACAATTGAAATCGTTGCGGATGTACCGCAGCCCACTGTGTTGCCAACTTCAACGAGCTTGCCAGTGACACCAACTATTGCTTTTGATCGGGAAACGGCCGTTAATCCCACAATTTCACCCATGGAAACACAGGTTCCCCAGCCTGCTGCCAAACTAAGAGATTGCCCAACGGTTTTGCCTGCTGACGCTCCCCCGCTGCTGTCCAATGGAAGCATTTTGTATATCATTGGACAAGCTGACGAGGCGAATCTGCATTTTTTTGCATTGGAAGAACATTCAGATGTCTTAGCTCTTTCAGCAAATTCTCTTACCCCAATGCCAGTTTATACGATTCCCTCTTCTAACCCCATTCGCGTGTCTATCTCACCTGATGGGACTAAGTTGTTAAGATTTGAGTGGGCTGACGAGAATGGGTCTTATGCTGTTGTTTACGATCTTATCTCCAAGGAAGAAATCTACTCTGACGAGCCGCTGCCTCATTTTTCAGGGAATTGGTTGCCAGACGGCCGTATTGAGCAATCGAGGAACTGGCCACTCCCTAAACAGGAGCAGGCTCACCATTTTGAGTTTGCTTTTTTTGATATGAATACACAGTCAACAGAATCATTGGAATTTGACTTGCTTTTACCCAACTATCATTATTATCAGGAACCTTTATACGCGGGTATTGCTTCGATAGACCCAACTAGACAACTTATTCTGTATTCAGCATTTGGAGAGGGGAGCACTTCTGATGTGGTTTTGCGTGATATTGGAAATGGGATAGATATTTGGTATCAAAAAGGCAGCTTTCGTGTAGGTTATCTGTACCCTTTTCCTCTATGGGTCGAAGACGGAAGTAGTGTGGTCTTTAGTATGCCCGTAACCGAAGATCAATTCAGTTACGATAGAATATTTAGCTTGACCCGTAACGGCACGGAAATGACGCTACCAGTTCAACCTTATCCTGGATTAGACCAAAATTACGTACGCTACCTCAATTTTCCCTCGACGCAGAATTATATCCATTATACCTTGCAGGAAACTCTGGAGACAGGTTCAGGCTATATTGTGGATATTCATGAAAGTTGGGTCGGCGAAATCTGTTCTGACAATGGGGATTTTATCGTAGGTCGATGGATGGCAGAGGATCAATTTGCTTATACGGTTTTCTTGGAAGGCGGTGGGCAATCTTTGCATCTGCTTGATATACCAACCTGGACAAGCCAAAAACTTGCCCAACTACCTCCAGGGGAAGGGTTTGTCGTTTACGGTTGGACACCCCTTGAACTCCCTTCACCCCAATGACAAAGACTAGGTAACAAAAAACTTAGGAGAACGACATGCTCAACTGGACGCCCCCACAAAATTGGCAGCAAATCACTGCCATAGATGCCCATACAGGCGGGGAACCGTTGCGAATTTTTACTAGCGGCCTGCCAGATATTCCCGGCGACACCATTTTAGCCAAGCGGCGTTACGCTCAGAAGCATCTAGATTGGCTACGAACGGCGACGATGTGGGAGCCACGCGGCCATGCGGATATGTATGGCTGCATCCTCACCGAGCCAGTGACGCCAGACGCCGACCTGGGCGTGCTTTTTTTGCACAATGAGGGGTTTAGCACGATGTGTGGCCACGGCATTATTGCCCTCACAAAGGTGGCGTTGGATACTGGGATGATCGAAAAGCCGGGAAATAAACTAGTTTTGAAGGTAGACACGCCAGCCGGAAGAGTGGTAGCGACGGGGGTAAGGGAGAACGGCCGTATCACTTCCGTCTCTTTCCAAAATGTGCCCTCCTTTGTGCTGGCGCTTGATCAAACTGTTGAGGTGCCGGGTTTGGGCAGCGTCCGCTACGATGTTGCCTACGGTGGTGGCTTCTACGCTTTTGTACAGGCAGAATCGGTGGGCGTGGGGTTATCGGGCGACGATTTTCGCCAACTCATTGATTTGGGCAAGCGTATCAAACTGGCGGTAATGAACAGTCTGCCCATCGTGCATCCGTTTGAGCCAGATTTAGGCTTTTTATACGGCACTATCTTTGTAGGCGCAGCGCATAATCCGGCAAACCACAGCCGCAATGTTTGCATCTTTGCCGACGGCGAGGTGGACCGCAGCCCGACGGGCACGGGGATAAGTGCCCGCGCCGCGCTGCACTTTGCCAAAGGGGAAATTGGCCTGAATGAGCCGTTTGTGGTGGAAAGCATCTTGGGCAGCACCTTCACGGGGGAAGTGGTGGCCAAGACGGATTTTGGACCGTATACGGCCGTTATTCCCCAAGTTGCAGGCACAGCACACATTTGCGGCATCAACCAGCTTCTCATTGATCCGGAAGACCCGCTGCGGCATGGCTTTTTGCTGCGATAATTTTCTATTGCGTATTTCGTATTGCGTAGGATTGCCAGCCAATACGCAATATTTTCAATATGAACCTACCCCCACACTTTACCAAAACAGTCACCAGCACCTTTACTGGCGGTGCAGAATGGCTGACGCATCTGCCCAATTTGCTGGCAGAATGCGAGCGGCGCTGGGATTTGACGGTACAGCCAACCAATTTCACGCTCTCATACAATTATGTTGCGCCTGCCACGCTGGCCGACGGCACGGAGATTGTGCTCAAGGTGGGCGTGCCCAACAGGGAGCTACGCACTGAAATTGAGGCGCTGCGACTGTACGCTGGGCGTGGCTGTGTGCGTTTGCTAGATGCTGATCCAGAGCAGGGCGTTTTGCTGCTGGCGCGGCTGCATCCTGGGGAAATGCTCACAACGTTGACGGATGACGATGAGGCGACGCGCATCGCGGCTCTGGCAATGCAAACGTTGTGGTGGCAGTTGCCCGCAGAACACAATTTTCCCTCGGTGGCAGATTGGGGAGATGGTTTGGCGGAACTGCGCGAGGCGTTTGGCGGGGGGACAGGGCCGTTTGAGGGGAGGTTGGTGGATACGGCCGTATCCCTCTTCACCGATCTCCTAGCTTCCAGCGACGAACCAGTGTTGCTCCATGGTGATTTGCACCATTACAACATCCTCTCTTCCAGCGACGGCTGGCAAGTGATTGACCCCAAAGGTGTGGTGGGCGAACCGGCCTACGAGGTGGGCGCATTGCTACGTAACCCCATCGCCACCATTTTTGATGAGCCAGACCTGAAGGGTATCACGGCACGGCGGCTGGACATTCTGGCGGAAACATTGAGCATAGATCGTGAGCGAATGCGGCAGTGGAGTCTGGCCCAAGCTGTCCTCTCTGTCTGGTGGAGCTACGAAGATGGCGGCGACTCGGCGGACTGGGAACTAACGATGCGTTTAGCAAACGTGCTGTTGGAGGTGTCCTAAAAACAAATCACGAATTTTGTGAATGGACGAATGATACGAATATTTGTTGAATTCGTTTATTCGGGTCATTCGTGGTGGTTTTCTTCCAGCGTGTGTAGCAATTGCACGGCCGTTTCCTCCCATCTAAACCGTTTCACATTCTCAAACCCGCGCTGCACCAATGTTTGTCGGTACGCTTTGTCCTGCACCAGCCTTTGCATCCCCTGGGTTATGGCCATCGTATCCAAGGGGTTGACCAGCAGGGCAGCATCTCCAGCCACTTCGGGAAGGGAACTAGTGGTGGCGGTGAGGACGGCCGTGCCGCACGCTTGCGCCTCCAACACGGGAAAGCCAAACCCTTCGTACAATGATGGATAGAGAACGGCCGTTGCCCCTGTAAGCAGCGCAGCTTTATCCACCTCATCCACAAAGCCCGTCACCACAATTCGCTCACGGATTACTGATGACTGATTACCGATAACCTCTAAAATGGGTTGCGAGAGCCAGCCGGGTTTGCCAGCAAGGACGAGTTGGTGGGGCAAGTTGCTGGCACCGTACGCTTGGATGAGCCGCACCAAGTTTTTGCGGGGTTGGAGGGTGCTGAGGTAAAGCAGGTAGGGTGGGGTGATGTTGTGTTTCTGGTGAACGGCCGTCAGCACGGCCTCATCCGTTACAGGCTGCAAAGCGGGGTCTACGCCAGGGTAAATCACGTCAATCTTGTGGGCGGGGATGCCATCTAGCTGAATGAGGTCTTGTTTGGTAGCTTGGGAATCGGCAATCACTCGGCGGGCGCGACGGCCGTTGTGCCGTGTGCTCCAGCGCAGATAAGCAAGCTGTCGCCACGGGTGTGCTTCCGGGAAGTGATGGTAGCCCAAATCATGAATCGTGGCTACGGAAGAGCCAAAATAGCTAACTGGAATGACGTGCGCGGGCGTGAAAAAGACGTCCGGTGGGCGGCGGTGCAGTTCAGCCGCTAGGCGCAGGTGCGTCCACAGGCGTGGGAAGGGAATGATGACGTGCTCAACCTGGGGTGATTGGGGGAACAGTTTGGCGGGCGATGGCTTGTTAAAGTAGAGCCGAATTTGATGGTTTTGGGCAGTAGCCACAGGAATAAGTGCTTGCAGCAAAAAGGTGGCGTATGCCTCGGTGCCGGTGCGTTGCCTGGTAATGGTGCGGCTGGCGTCAATACCGATTAGCATGAGGATGTATTGCGTATTCCGTATTGCGTATGATCTCCTCTACGAAATACGCAATACGCAATATTAAAATATGAACAACCTACACTTTGCATCTTATTCACAGCCGGGGCCAAGCGAGAGGAAATCTTCGGCCACCCAGCCTTCGTCACCAGAGATGTTGTCCCGAATTTTGCGCCAGACGAGGCCGTTAGCCTCTTGTGGTGCTTCATCTTTGATGAGCGTGACAAAAGTGGCCTCTGGCAAGACGCCTAAATCGGCACCGCCGGGTGCGTCGCGCAGCGTTAGCCCGTTGCCAGACGTGCCTTCTACGATGGCGCGGCACAGGATGGCGGTAGCCGTGGCGGTGGGAATGGCGGCATCTACCGTGGGGCTGGGGGATGGTGTAGGCGGGAAAACACCCAGCTCCGGTGTGGAGGTTGCCTCTACCTCACCTTCCAGCACGGCCTCTGTTTCAGCTTCTGCTGCCTGAGACTGCAGTTCCTGGGCGGCCATGTAGCCAACGGCGGCAATAAAGAGCAGGGTGCTGACTAGCAAAGTCAGCATGGCGCGGCGCAAAACGGCTTCGCGCTCCAAGGTGTAGAATCGCGCTCCCCCGCGCCGGATGCCCTGGTAGGTGGCAATGGCCAGCAGCAACCCGGCAGCGCTCAGGGCGATAGGAATAATTAGTGCACTCATAAACTTATTTTACACCGAGCAGCGATTGGGCTGAGATTGGCCCTTCGCGCAGGACTTTTAGCTCGTATCCGGTACAGTCCAGAATGGTGGAGGCGGCACCGTGTGGCGCGGGGCCATCGTCTGCCACGGCCGTTACCCAGCCAGCGAGTTTATTTTGGGCGTCTACGGCCGTTTCCGCTGGTTCTTGCCCGGTAAGATTGGCGCTGGTTACGGCCAACGCGCCACCTGCAGCCCGAATAATTGCCCGACCCACCTCGTTGTTTGGGATGCGAACGGCTACACCGTCGTTGTTAGAAATTTCATCAGGTAAATCAGGATGTTTGGGTAGCAAAATGGTGAGCGGCCCCGGCCAATATTGGTGGATGAAGGCTTGGGCTATGGGCGGCACATGCCGCACCACCCGGAGCAAATCAGAGTGGTCGGCCAGGAGAATGGGAATGGGTTTGCTGTACGGCCGTTGCTTGGCTGCATAAATTGCCCGCACCGCTTCTGGATTAAACGCATCACAGGCTACGCCATACAGTGTGTCTGTCGGGATCACAATCAGGTTGCCTGACCGTGCCTCAGCAGCCGCCTGCATAATGGCACCGGGCCAGTTGGCAGGCAACAGTTGTGTGTGGTCGAGTGGATACGGCCGTTGCAAACTGTTCAAACTTCCCTCTTCCCTATAATCTTTACAATCCGGTCATGCCTGGCGAAATCGGGCAAAACGGTAATTTCGGCTTCTGGAAAATGTGTTTGAGCAGCGTTTTTAGCCTGTTTGCCCTGCTGCCATCCAATTTCCAAAAAAATAGCGCCGCCGGGTTGGAGCTTGGTTGCGGCTTGCTGCAATAGCTGTCTGATGAAATCCAGGCCGTCCACACCGCCATCCAGTGCCAGCGTTGGCTCGTGCAATTTTACCCCATCGGCCAACGACTGCCACTCGCTGCTAGTGACGTAGGGTAGGTTGGCCACAATCAAATCCACTGGCTCAGTAATCGCTTGCAGCAAATTACTTTGGCAAAATTGAATGCGGCCTGATGCCAACCTCGCGCCGTTTTGCTGGGCAATAGCACATGCTTTTGGGGAAATGTCTACGGCCGTTACCTGCAAATCTGGCAAAAACCGGGCCAAAGCGATGGCAATGCAGCCGCTGCCGGTGCCCACGTCTACGGCCGTTTTAGCATGATGGGTTTTTACCCACGCCACAGCCAGTTCCACAAGCTGTTCTGTCTCTGGCCGGGGGATGAGCACTCCAGGAGCCACATGCAGCTCAAAATCGAAAAATGGTGCGTGACCGATGATGTAGGGAATTGGCTCCGCTTGGGTAGCGCGGGCTACCAACTGGCGATAGCCATCTTCTTGTTCGGCTGTGAGCCGTTGTTTGTGATGAATAATCAGGTAGCTGTGTGGCACGTTTAGCAGATATTCCAGCAGCAGCCGAGCATCTAGTTGGGGTGTAGGGGAGGAGGGGGTGAGTTGGAAACGGCCGTATGCTAACGCTTCTTGAATATTCATGACGGGGAAGCATAAAGGGTGCTGCCGGATAAAGCAAAAAAGAGACCGGAGATTAGAGATTTTTAATCCCCAGTCTCCGGTCTCCAATCTCTAAATTCTTGAAGAAAGGATGATGGACTGTTTACGCCAGCTCTGCTACCGGAATCAGGCCGCGTTTTTCAAGCTCGCCGATGATGAAGGCTGCGCTTTCTTCAACCGTTTGCTTGTCGGTGCGGACGTGGATATCAGGGTTTTCTGGCGCTTCAAACGGATCAGAAATGCCGGTAAAGTTCGGGATTTCACCTGCCAGTGCCTTTTTGTACAATCCTTTTACATCCCGATCAATCACTACGTCCAGGGGCGCGTCAACAAAAACTTCCAGGAAGTTGGTGGTGTTGGCCCGCACATCGTCACGGATGGACTGGTAGGGGGAGATGAAGGAGCAAACGCAACCCACGCCGTTGCGAGAGAGCAGTTTAGCCACAAAGGTGATGCGCTCAATGTTTTTGGTGCGGTCTTCTTTGCTAAAGCCCAGGTCGCGGGTCAGGCTCTCGCGCACTACATCGCCATCCAGCCGCTCCAGGCGCAGGTTACGGCCAGCCAGTTGGTCTAATAGCTCTAAAGCAATCGTGGTTTTCCCTGCCCCAGACAGGCCGGTCATCCACAGTACAAATCCTTGTTGTTTAGTCATGTTAAATCCTCTTTTAGGTAATTGAGTAATTAGTAATTGGGTAATTGCTCAATTATCCAATTACTAGTTACAGATTTTTCAATGGTTGGGGCGAATGAACCCTTTTTCGAGCAGGAAGGCCACAATTTTGTGGGCATTTTCTTCGGCACTGTTGTCAATGGTGTCAATGCGAAGTTCTGGATGACGCGGTGCTTCATAGGGATCGTCAACGCCAGTGAATCCTTTGATCTTGCCGCTGCGGGCTTGAGCATACATCCCTTTGGTATCACGACTTTCGCACACATCTAGAGGGGTATCTACGAAAATTTCGATGTAATGATCATTTTCCATCATGCTACGCACGTCGTTGCGGGTGGCGCGATAGGGGGAAACGGCCGCACACACAGCCAACCCACCGTGTCGCACAATCTCGGAGGCGACGTAGCCCATACGGCGCACATGGTCGTCACGGTCTTCTTTGCTGTAGCCAAGCCCTTCGGAGAAGTGAGTACGGACGACATCGCCATCGAGTAGGGTTACATTACGGCCGTATTCCTGCAGCAGCGTTGTGAGTACATTGGCCGTGGTGGATTTGCCCGCATTGTGCAAACCAGTTAGCCAAATACAAACACCCTGGCGATGACGCGGTGGGTATGTTTCCGACAAAATTTCGGCCACGGGCGGGCGGGTAAACCATTGCGGCAGCAATTTGCCCTTGTGCAAATACTCCTCACGCACCTGCGTACCTGAAATTTGAGCCGTCTCCATATCATCGGTCACTTTGGTAATCTCTTCATACCGCGCTTCATCTGGCAGGTAAACCAACATGCGGAAGGGTACAACGGTAACGCCAATCTCTTCGCTGAAGCTCTCAACCAAATCTTGCGCGTCGTACGGGCCGTAGAATGGGTTGCCCTGCGAATCTTTGCCGGGGCCGGCGTGGTCACGCCCCACAATCAGGTGGTTTGCGCCGTAATTGCGGCGAATAATGGCGTGCCACAACGCTTCACGCGGGCCACCCATCCGCATGGCGAGCGGCAATAGAGAAAGCAGGATGCGATCCTCGTCATAAAAGTTTTTAGCCAACGCTCTGTAGGTGCGAACGCGGGTAAAGTAATCTACATCCCCAGGTTTGGTCATGCCCACCACGGGGTGCAGCAACAAAACGCCATCTTTTTCGGCGATGGCGCGTTTGGTTAACTCTTCATGGACGCGGTGCATAGGGTTGCGCGTTTGGAAGGCGACGACGTTTTGATGGCCAAAGGTTTCTAGTGCAGCGCGGGTTTGGGCTGGCGTCATGCGAATGTCTTTGAAGTCGTAATGGGTGGGCAAGCTCAACACTTGCATAGGGCCAGAGATGTTCCGTTTGCCCCAGCGGTGCATCTCAGCCACGATTGGATGACGCAAATCTGTAGAGCCGAATGCTTTTACGGCCGTTTCTTCCAAATCCCACTCATAAACCTCTTCTACAGTCATGATGGCCAGCAGCTCATTCTGCGGGTCGCGCAAAGCAATGTCTTGCCCAATCGTCACATCCACATCATCATCAACAGGCAGTGGAATTGGCATTGAGAAAACGTACCCGTTGGCCAGACGCATATTATCTAGCACGCTCTGGTAATCTTCTTGCCCCATAAATCGGTCAAGTGGCGAAAATGCGCCAACGGCCAACAATTCAAAATCGCAAACAGAGCGATCAGAAAGGCGAATAGAAGGCAGCTGACTGGCGTAAGCAGTTCTTTCTTCCAACATTTCTGCTGGAACAAAAAGGTCAACAAGTTCACCACCATAGGGTGGAATAAGTGAGGTTGTTCTTTCTTTAGTTGCTAACATAACAATGGTACATGCCCCTTTGAATAAAAATGGAAGCAGCATTCATAAAAAAACGGCCCTGAGCCGTTCGCATTATCAAAAATGCGCTCTGCTCCGGGCTGCTTTCTGGTTTTTGAAAGTTGCTTCTATGCTTGTAAAAAATGAATCATCCGCAAACAATTGTAGCAATTGTGAGGTGAAGAATGAATGCGAACTCCGTCCTAGTCTAGAAATGGTTCCTTACGGACTGTGTTAAGGATTACAATGATCGTCAATCTATTTGAACAAGCCAATATTCTATCATAAAGTTACGTGCTGGTAACATAAAAATAAACCAATATAATGCCAGACAATATGTGCAAATCTGCTTAACTTTGGAAAAATATTAGAATGAATGCTATTACAGAAAAAAATAAATCAAAAGATCACAAACCAGATGTTTGGGTTGTAGTTTTAAATTGGAATGCGTTTGAGGATACCCATGAATGTTTGCTTTCGTTACAGGGTGTAACTTACCCAAATTTTCAAGTTGTTGTGGTAGATAATGGCTCTACAGATGATAGCCCTCAGCAACTTAACACGTATCACCCTGAACTTTCTTTTGTTGCCTGTGAAACAAACAGGGGCATTGCAGCTGGATACAACCGGGGTATTGAATTTGGTTTGCAGGCAGGTGCAGATTATGTTGTTGTTATGAACAATGATCTCATCTTCGATCCTGATTTTTTAACAGAAATGGTAAATACTGTTCAGAGATGGCCCAAGTGCGGTGTTGTGATGCCAAAAATTTATTATTACGATGAGCCGGATATTATTTGGTCTACAGGTGGCCGTACTCGGTGGATGCCATCCAATATTTTACTGCGTGATCGGCAAAAACAGGACGACCGTTCCCTACAAACGGAAGAAATCATTGCATTTGCACCAAGCTGTTGTTTACTCATAACAAGAGAACTTTGCCAGCAGGTTTTGTTCGATGAAAGTTACTTCTTTTACTACGATGACTGGGATTTTTGTTTGGAAGCTAGAAAAGATGGCTGGGAAATCGTGTTTTCTCCAGCTTCGCGTATTTGGCACAAGGTTTCACGCAGCACGCAAAATAGTCCCAAATCATTGCGTTGGTGGAAGATTTTGGGGCAGAGTTGTGTGCGTTATCATCGTAAACACCATTCGCTTGGCTTGTTGGCAACATATGTTAGCTGGGTGTTACTGCGAGAGATGATCAAAGGCAATTTCAAAAGCTTGCCCACCTTTTTGCGTGGCATCCAGCTAGGGTTGCAGGCAAAAACTGTTGATGATATGCAGCCAGGGTGGAGCGTATAAATGGCAAACAATTTCACAACTGCAAAATATGATAATGGTTTTGAAGAAACAGCATGTGAAATTTGTGGTCAATCTTCTCGCAAAGTTGTAGCTAAACGAACTGATTTATTACTTGGTGGGCAGGACATATATTTTATGTGCGAATGCCAAGAGTGTGAAAGTCTTTATTTAACACCTAGGCCGACACCTTCAAGAATGGCTGAGTTTTATCCTGATGAGTATCAGCCATATACAGTCGGCGTTCATGCAGAGAGTTTCCTGAATCGGTATGTGCGAAGATATGGCTTGAAGAAAAGATACAAAATAATTGAAAAATATGTAAAGCAAGGGGATTTGCTGGACGTAGGGTGTGCAACTGGTGATTTTTTGGCTGAAGTGACTTTACAATCTGGATGGCAGGTTGTTGGAATTGAAACAAGTGTATCAGCGGTTAGGTATGCACGGGAGCAAGTTGGGTTGAATGTGCTGGTAAGTACCTTAAACCAAGCCTCGTTTCCAAAAGAATCTTTTGATGTGATTACAATGTGGGATGTGTTAGAGCATGTTTATGATCCTTGTGTTGTTTTAGATGAAGTGGGGCGCTTGTTGCGTCCGGGCGGGATTTTTGTGGTCAATCATCCAAATCTGGACAGCATAGATCGCTATCTGTTTGGACGCTTTTGGGCTGGCTTTGAACTGCCTCGCCATTTGTATTTGTTTCCCACCAAGTTGCTGAATGATTTGATGGAGCAGCGGAATTTTCGGCAGGTAGAGCGAAATTGTTTGTATGGAAGCCATGCAGGTACTAGTACAAGCCTGCGATTTTATATACAGTATGTTTTTGGTTCTGGTGTCCTAAGCAAGATATTTACGCGAATAGCTTTAAGTAAAGTGGCTCGAATTCTGTCGGTTCCCTACTTTAAAGTTATTGATGCGTTGAAAATGGGTTCTAATGTAACGGCCGTTTTCCAAAAACAAAACCTAAATCTATGATAATGTTTCCTCAGGATTGTATTATTTTATGAATGAAAGAATAGGTCTTTTACCTGCTGCAGGCCGTGGTTCTCGGCTTGGCCCAATACCTTGCAGCAAAGAAATAATGCCATTAGGATTTCAATCGCCTACTTCAAAAGAGGCTGATTGGATACCTGTTACAACAATCGAAAGACATTTGCAGGCATTTTCTTTAGCACAAGTTCAACAAGTTGGCATTATTGTGGGAAATACTAAATGGGATATTGTGAGCTACTTGGGTAATGGAAAGCGACTAAACCTTTCCCTAGCTTATTTCTTTCAGGAAAGCCTAAATGGTATGCCCTTCGCATTAGATTTGACCTACTCTTGGATAAAGGAAGCGACCATTCTTTTTTCTATGCCCGATACCTTAATTACGCCTATTGATGCAATGACCAAGTTAGTAGAGCATCACGAGACAACAAAGGCAGATGTTACACTTGGGCTATTTGAAACTGACACACCAAAAAAATTTGGAATGGTTGAACTAAATGATAAAAGGGAAATTATTGGATTTGTAGATAAGCCAGAAAAAACAGACTTGTCACTGATGTGGGGATGTGCTGCTTGGTCTCCCGTGTTTACTCGATTTATGCACCAATATCTTAAGGATATCAACCTGCCTGGCAAAGAGATTGTTCTAAGCGATCTGTTCTTAGCTGCTCTTGATAAAGGGTTGACATTTGAGCCGCTTCTTGTAGAAGGGCAGTATCATGACATTGGTACGCCGGATAGTTTTCAAGCGGCCGTCTATGATCTAGCTCGTCAGCAAATAGCAAATTAGTCCAGTTAACATAAATCACTGCCTCATGAACTTACAGGAGAAATAACCCGAAAGGATTATCGTATTATTGCCAAAAGCTTTGCTCTTTTAACTGTGCTCAACAAAGGGGTTATTGACTAAGCTTGAGCATTGTATAGAATGCAAGGTGCAATATTGCTAAAAAATTCTTTATTCATGAATAGCATAGGAGACAGTACAAATGATGAGAAAAATTCGTAGAGCATTCGCGTTAAGTATTTTCTTTTTAGGAGCGCTAGCCCTTTTTGTGTTTACAAGTCAGCCAGCTGCCGCCCAGACGAATGCCCCTGGTGTTTGGAGTAGTGCAATCAACTTACAAAACACTACAACTTCGCCTGCCACAGTTGTCATTACTTTTTATGATACCAGTGGCAATGTGGTAACGACATATACCCCCGAAACGTTAGCTGGTGGAGAAGCCCTTTCAATTTTTGTTCCCTCAATTACTACCTCACCTGCATTGCCGTCTGGACAATACTCTGTTGTGGTAAGTAGTGATGTACAAATTTTGGCTTCCGTGAACACGGCTTCAACAAGCAGCACCTCAGCTCCTTGGACTGCATTTGCTTATGACGGTTTTGACTCTTCACAAGCCGGAACGAGTCTGTATTTCCCCGGAAACTACAACAACTACTTCAATTTCTTCTCAGAATTGGTTATTCAAAATACTGATCCTTCAACTACAGCAAATTTGAAAGCTACTTTCCGTGATCAGAGTGGTAGTGTGATTGCTTCTGATGTTTCATTGGGTTCCGTAGCGCCAAACGCAGCTCGTACAGTGGCTATGTCGTCTGTTGCTGGTTTGCCTTCTGGTAGCAGCGGTATTTTTGGTGCTGTCGTAACATCTGATGAAAATGTGAACCTTGTCGGTGTGGCAAATATCTGGCGCACTACGCCAACAGCCGGTACAGCGAGCTACTCTGGATTTACAAGCGGTAGCACTGAGCTATATGCTCCCAGCTTGTTGAATAATTATTTTGGTTTTAACTCCGCAATAACGATTCAGAATGTGCATTCGACCGATAATGCAATTGGAACTTTAACTTACTCAGATGGGACTATTGAGAACTTTAATTTGGTTCCTGGAGCAGCTATTGATTACTTCCAGCCCAATAATCCGAGTTTGCCCTCTGGTAATTCTAATGGCTTGCTAGCAGCTGAAGTCCAAGTTACTCAAGGTTCTGTGGTTGGCTTAGTGAGTCAAAGTGTGCCGTCTGGTACGGGTTCTTTTGCTAGCTACAACGTCCCTGCATCCGCGGCTTCCTCAGTCAATATTCCAAGTGTGTTGAGCGATTACTACGGTTATTTCTCTGCCGTAACTGTTCAAAATACCGGGAGCACTTCGACTAATGTTACTATTGATTATGCCAATGGTGATTCCCGAACCATCAATAATGTGGCAGCTGGCGCAACGGTTAACTTTATTCATCTGGATAATGCAAGCGATGTCTTACCGTTCCGCACTGCGACTTCAGCCACTGTTTCTTCCTCTAATGGGAACCCGCTAGTAGCTGTGATTCAGCATAACACTTCGCCAAATGTAGCTGGTTACAATTCTGCCAAGACCCCAAGTGATTACTTGCTGGCAGTCACAGGTGTTGCTGAGTAATCTGAGGTAGTGAAGCAGATTTGATCTTGTTGCACAAGATTTGATCCAAGAGAGAGATGTAAATTGCAGGGTTATCCATTGCGATAATCCTGCAATTTTTTTGTTTTGATAAAACAGGATGAATATCATGCAAAGAAAAGTGATGAAAGTGGTCACTGCTATATTTTTGTTGTTGCTATTGGCTGCTTGTGGGGCGGCTCCAGAAGCGCCCGATGATTTGGCGTTTTCCACAACTCCAGTGGTTGGTGGGGCTCCTGAATTTTTAGAAGAAGCTCCGGAAGGATATCCGGTTGGGGGTACGAGTGATACAGGGAATGAGGGTTATCCTGCGCCAGCAGGGACTGTAGAGGGTCAATCTGTAGACGGCCGTAGCCAAACGGCCGTTGCTGCTTATGAGCTGGCCCTGTTTGTTGCCTTAGATGAATTTAGCCCGGATGCGTACCTGCACACAATTGCGCCCTCTCACATTATGCTATCTAATTTAGGCAATCCCCCCGTTTTACCGGGCTGGTTTTATATTTTTAAGCGTCCTGAATCCCGCCGAGAGCTGATTGTTCAAGTTGTAGATAACTTGGTTACCGGAACCACGCTGACAGAATCCGTTAGCGATATTCAGCCAGCACCATTGCCGATTGATATGAGCCAAGTCGTACTAGATAGCGATGATGTATTTGCACGGTTTGACGAGGTAGGTGGCCGACAAGAGGGAGTTCCTTACGATTTAGAGCTCATTTACCTAACTGGCAGCGAGGCACCAATCTGGAGCGTGGTCGATCCATTTAGCCAACAATGGATTGCATCATTTAATGCCGTAACAGGTGAGGAAGCTCCGAATCCATACGGGCAGTAAAAATTGAGGAAATCTGCGATTTAAGAAGCTGTGCCTTTGCCAGGGCGCAGCTTTTTCTTTTATTGTGGATGTTTAGGTAGTTGCTTGCTACTGCGCCAAAGTAGGTAAGAGGTTGCCAGTAGCAAAATTGTGTCGCTTACCACATAGACGACGGAAACCCCTGCAAGACCGAAAGGCAAAATGAAAATCAAATTGGCAGCAACATTGAACCCGGCCACTACTATCTGAACCCGCGTATTGAGCGTTTGGCGTTCGCTGGCGGCCAGCATGGTGCCGACGCCAAAGTTTAAAGCCCGCAAAAATGGAATGGGACTTAGGAGCTTCAAATATCGGGCTGACCCCAGGTAAGCCTCTTGGAAGATTAAAGTGAGCAACTCATCGGCAAAAAGAAACAGAGCGATTGAAATGAGGCCGCCAACTGCTCCTTGAATGCCAATTTGCACAATGCCTTGTCGGTTAAACTTGTTTAAATCTCGCTTGAAAGTTTTGGAAAGCAAAGGCAAAATGAGCAAAAACAGGGCTCTGGGAGCTAAAAATGAGGCTTGTAATAAATTGATGGCCGGGCCGTAGAGCGCGGTCGCAGATTTGCCGAGAATCAGGGAAACGATGGAAACATCGGCACGAACGTAAACAGCGCTAGCTAATTCTGCTAGCATAAACGGCCGTCCCTGTCGCAAAACCTCCCCATTTGCCAACGGCCGTTGTTGATTTGTTGTTTGGTAGTTGCGGAATCGGTAAATCAGGATGAGGAGTGCCAAAAGGAGTGACAATGCCATACGGCCGTTGGCAAACGTGACTAGATAATTTTCAGAATTTGGTAGCCAAAGTGCAAAGGCAAAAAGCGCAACCGCAAAGATAGCTTGCCAGACGGTGACTAATTTGTGCCGATTTTGCGTCCGCAAGGCTGAAAATGAGAGGAGAGAAAAACTGTCACAGGCAACGCCAACGGCCGTTGGCAGCCAAAGAGCCCACGGGTATGTATCATGCGGCAATGCAAAGCCCAGCAATCCCATCAGCCCCAGCCAAAGCAGCAAGGCTACACTCCGAAGGCGCAAAGATTGTTGCCAATAGGCGGTAAACTGCTCACGAGTTGGCAAATATTGAGCCAAAAGCCAGGTGTCTAGCCCCAAGCCGGGCAGCACGACCAAAAAACTCAGTAACGCATAAACAGCCACGTATTGCCCATACGCATCTGGATGAACCTCACGCGCAACGATGAAAAGGGTAATTGCTGACAATCCATTATGCAGGAGCAAACCAACGAGAATAACCCCCCAATTGGTAACCGCCTGCTGCAATGATTGACGCTGAATTAGCTCACGCACGCGCGGCATCATACCAACTCACCCACTATTGCCACCCTAAATCCCGGCCTAAAAATTCGTAAAGTGCTTTGTTGGCAGGCTGAAAATGATAGCTGAGATTTTCCCGTAACGAAGGTGGCATCTTGTTATAGTCACCAGGGTTGTATTGCTTAAAAATGGCGGGATTGGGTTGCCAGGAAGGTAATCCTAGAAACGTAACAACCTCTGACACAATTTCTTGCGGACGCTCGTAAAAATTCTCGCTTTTTAGGATGAGCATTTGTTCGGCTGGGAAAAATTGCCGCCAGCGCTTGAGCTGGGTTATATAGTCGCCACGTAGCAAATAGCTGAAATGCGCCAGATTCAGGCTGTGAAATCGGGGATTGTCAACTGTTTTTTGCAAATCGTTTCCCAAACGATTTGATTCTTGGGCAATAGCTTCTTCGAAAGATAGCGTTTCTAGGCCGCGCCGCACCTGATGATGGTAATTAGAGAATGCCCGCGCTACTGGGTCACGCAGCAGTACAATAAGCTTTACCTGCGGCATCATTTGGTAAACTCTCTGTGGTACGAGAGGGAAGAACAGGTACGAAGGACTTGCTTCGCCCGTTAGCCGCTGCCCTCTAGCCAGGTTCGTGGGAAAATGGCCTCGATACCAGCGTTCCCCCTTAAAATAGAGATCGGGAATTGTAAAGTAGTGAATCTCTTTTTGGTAGGCGGGCAGCACAGATGGATGTTGCAGCAGATATTTGTATAGCGAGGATGTGCCTGCTTTTTGTGCGCCGATGATGAGGAAATCTGGCAACGGCCGTAAATACCACATCGCCTGGCCGAAACCAATTAACAACCGCTGCGCCAACTGACTGAAGGCGCTGACTTCTGGATTAACGGCCGCTTGTTTGTATCGTGTTTCTAGACGATTGCTAGGGTTACTCATTTCACCAATTATTCTCGTAAATTTTCACAAAATTGTGGATTAAGCGGTCCCAAAACCATTGCTCCCGCTGTTGGTAGGCTACCTGCGCCATCTTGTCTCGCTGGGCACTATTTTGCAGCAACGTTAAGATGCCAGCGGCCAATGCGTCTGGACTGCCTGGCTGCACAGCCAGCCCCAGAGTGCCATTTTGCAGCACTTCTCGACGATCACCCACATCCCCGGTAACAACGGGTGTGCCAACCGCCAAACTTTCCACAATTTTGAGAGGTGATCGCGCTTTAGCAATGAGATCATCACGCACAGGATCGATTGAAACTGCGCCTAATCTCAAGTAATTGGGGATTTCCTCTGGTGGCACGCGCCCTGTAAAAACTGTATTTGAAGCGACGCCGAATGATTGAGCCATCGCTTTTAACTTGTCATAATCCTCGCCGCCACCAACTAGGAGTAGTTGAGCTTCGGGTACGGCCGTTTGCACCTTTACAAATGCCTGCAACAACAAATCAACTGGATGGCTCAACAACCCCATCGTGCCCATGTACAAAATGATCGGTGCATTTGGGTCAAGGTTCCATTTGGCATGAAGGTTCGTCTCGGTGGGAGAATGATTAAACCGACTGCGTTCAACGCCATTTGGCACGAGCCTGATCTTTTCTGCGGGAAAGCCCAACGATTGGTATCTTGCCTGAAGAAAGTGCGTGTTTACCGTGAGCCCATCCGCCAAACGGACAATTGAATCTTCAAAATAGCGTACGATGCTTTTTTGCCAACCACTGCTAAATTTATTCGTTTCAGCTTCGTAATCATCACAGTCGCAAAAGATCGGGCGGCCGCGACGGCCGTATCGCGCTGCCAGCACGTTAAACGGTTGAGGTTTGCCCAAATGGATAACATCTGCTTGGGAACGGGCTACCGCTTGAGCCAATTTTGCCGTGGCGTTTAGCGATACCTGGAGCAGCTTGCCAGGACTAAAATATGTTTTACGAGAGCCTGACTTTTGAACGTGCATTTGCCCAACGTAATGCACCTGCACGCCTGCCTCGTCATATGATTTTTGCGGAAGATTCGCCCAATCGTAATGCAGGGTCAGCACCTCGACCTGATGCCCCAGTTTAACCAGTTCGCGGGTTAAAGGGCCATAGCGCCCCAATCCGCTAGGGCTGTCCAAACTTTGGGTGAGAACGAAGGCAATTTTCATGCGGCAAGCTGTTGTAACGTTGTGGTGAGCTTTTCCCAACCGAAACGGCCGTTCCCCTCCACCACATTTTCACCAAAAATGTCTTCCAACCCTTCAGCAAAATAGCGTTCGATGGCTGCTGCCATGGCGGGTGGATTTTCTGGGGGGACGATGAGCCCGGTACGGCCGTCCTCAACCGCCTCTGCCAGGCCGCCGACGTTGGTGGTGATGACTGGCTTGCCCCGGCCAAACGCGGTTTGCACCACCGCGCTCTGCGTTGCACTGCGGTAGGGTAGCACCACGACATTGGCCCGATCAATGCAGGCTGCCAGTAGCTCATCTGGCAAATAGTTGTTGATGATAGTAACGCAGTTGGCAAGGCCAAGTTGTTCAATTTGTGCTTGATAACTTGCTTGCCCGCCCTGCCAAAATTCCCCGGCAATGAGTAAATGAACCGGTCGCTTCAAAAGTGCCATGGCTTCCAACAAGATATCTACTCCTTTGTACGGCCGTACCAGCCCACAAAAAAGCATCAATGGCCGATCTGTTGGCAAATCAACTGGCAGTTTGGTGGAGCCTTCACTTCCTAATGCCGCGTAGGTAGGTAATGGAGAGACTGCCACTGTTGCCTGAGGCAGCACGTCCAGCAATATTGCCTTATCCGCCTGAGAATGCACGATGAAGCCGTTGGCGCGGCTCAGCACCGTTTTGAGGATGCGAGGAAGCAGAATTTTGCTGAAGCGGCCTTGTTCATGCGGCCGTACGTTGTGGCAGATAAAAATGAGCTTGGAGCGTGGCTTCAGCCGCCGGATGCCGTACCCTAATGCCGTCCAAACTGGGGCAAAGTAGGGATGCCACCAGGGAATAATGACCACATCGGGTTGCCAAATGCCGATTTGGCGCAGCGTGCGCCGCCAGGTGAGTGGATTGAGTGGATCAAGTTCGTAGTAGGCTTCGGTTTGCAACGGCCGTTCACTTGGGTCCTTATCGCTTTTGCCAGGAAACAGCCAGGCTGGATATTGGCGCGAAAAGGAGAGCAACAGCACCTCGTGTGCTTCCTGTAGGTGCTGTGCCAGCAGCGTGGTGTAGTGGGCAATGCCGCCCCGGTATGGGTACGTCGGCCCAATTAAGCAAAAGCGCGTCATGAGCAGGATTATAGTTGCCAGTTGAACAGTTTGCGAGTTTGCGCCCGACATGGCTGAATTGGAAAGTTCTACACTTGCCCATGACCCCATTCCGCAGATAATTGAGCCTCATGACTGAATTACAGATTGTTACCCTGCCCGATGAGGTGCTGCGTAAAAAGGCGCGGCCCGTCACCAAATTTGACGACGACCTGCAAACACTCGTTGACGATATGATTGAAACGATGCGCGCCGCCAGTGGCGTGGGGCTGGCCGCGCCACAAATTGGGCAATCGCTCCAGCTAGCCGTTATCGAAACCTTGCCCAAAACAGATGAAGATGGTGAAGATATTCCAGACTCCCGTGAACTTTTTGTGATTGTAAATCCGCGCATTGTGTGGGAATCTCAGGAAGTGAGCGACGGTATTGAGGGCTGTTTGTCCATTCCTGGTTATGTGGGAGAGGTGGAACGGCCGTATGCCGTGCGTGTTCGTGCCCAAGACCGTCGGGGCAAGCCACTCAAGCTGCGCCTCAAAGGGTGGACTGCCCGCATCTTCCAGCATGAAATTGACCATCTCAACGGGGTGCTTTACATTGACAAGCTGACCGACCGCGAAAATTTCTGGACCGACGAAGAATATTTTCAAATGCGCCAGGCCGAGATTGAAGCGGAAGAGGCTGAAGATAATGTGGAAGAAACGGCCGTTACAGAAAATAGTGATTAGAGAATGGAGATTGGTTTAGTCTCTAATTTCCACTCTCCAATCTCCCCAAAGGAAATTCCATGTCGCTTACCCTTGCCGATGTTGAAAAAATCGCCAACTTAGCTCGTTTAGAGTTGACGGAGGCTGAAAAGAAGCAATACCAGGAGCAGCTTTCTGCCATTTTGGATTATGCCGAGCGGCTCAATGAGCTAGACCTCAGTGACATTCCCCCCACGTCCCACGCCATCGCCCAGCAAAACATTATGCGGTCCGATGTGGCCGAGCCTTCGCTGCCGATGGAAGAGTTGTTGCACAACGCCCCGCAGCAAAAGGAGAACCAGTTTGTGGTGCAGGCGGTGCTAGACGATTCTTCAAGCTAGGGTATTTCCTGTTGCGAAAGCGTAAGTTGCTGCTGTATGCGTGTCTGTTAGGTTTTGCAGTATTGCTTTCGCCATTTATTTGGCGCAAAGGGGTGCAGTGGGTTTACGGCCGTTCCATTTACACTGTTGAAGATGTACCGGCTGAAAAGGTAGCGATTGTGTTTGGGGCAGCGATTTATGGCAACGGCCGTCTCAGCGACATTTTGCGTGACCGAATGGATACGGCCGTGCAGCTTTACCAAGATGGCACTGTGCAAAAAATATTGGTCAGCGGCGACAATCGCTTTGAAAACTATGATGAACCAACCGCCATGATGGATTACGCCATCGGGCAAGGGGTTGCAGCAGAGGATATTCAGCCAGATTTTGCAGGGCGGCGAACATATGATACCTGCTATCGAGCCCGCGAGATTTTTCAGCTAGAGTCCGCCATTTTGGTAACGCAGCGATTCCATCTATCCCGCGCCTTGTTTACTTGCCAGCAGCTAGGCATTGAGGCGGTGGGTGTTGCCTCTGACCCGCAGCTTTACCGGGATGCTGGCTGGTATGAGGCGCGAGAAACGTTGGCAACGGCCGTTGCCCTTTGGGATGTGATTCAGGAACAGCCCGCTCCCGTGTTGGGCGATCCCATTCCCATCGAATAAAAAAAGCGGGACTTGGGTATTTAACAAAAATTAACCGCAAAGGCACGAAGAACGCGGAGATTTTTCTCCAAAGAATTACTTTGCGCTCTCTGCGCCTCTGCGGTTTATCTTGAGGCAGTATGAATGTATCTGATTTAACTTTAACTGAACTCCGCACCGCGCTACGCCAGGGGGAAATTAGCAGCGTCGCCGCCACTGAAGCGATGCTGGATCGCATCGTGGCCGAAGATAACGAGCTGCAAAGTTATCTCACGATTACGGATGAGATGGCGCTGGAACAGGCCAAAGCTGCGGATGAGCGTCTGGCCAAAGGAGAGCAAACACCGCTGCTAGGCGTGCCCGTGGCGGTGAAAGACATCATTTGCACACGCGGCGTACCGACCACGGCAGGCAGTAAAATTTTGGAAGGCTTTGTGCCGCCGTACGATGCGTTTGTGGTAGAGCGACTCAAAGCAGCCGGGGCCGTCATCTTGGGCAAAACCAACACCGATGAGTTTGCCATGGGTTCTTCCACCGAAAACTCGGCTTACGTGACCACGCGCAATCCGTGGGATCATGAGCGGGTGCCAGGTGGCAGCAGTGGGGGCAGTGCGGCGGCGGTGGCGGCTGGATTGGCCTATGCCGCGCTGGGTACAGACACGGGGGGCAGCGTGCGCCAGCCTGCGTCATTTTGTGGATTAGTGGGATTGAGGCCGACATACGGCCGTATCTCCCGCTGGGGTGTCGTTGCTTTTGCTTCCACGCTCGATCAGGTGGGTACGTTCGGTCGCACCGTGGCCGACACCACTGCGCTTTTCCAGGCCATCGCAGGGTACGATCCCAACGACAGCACCTCGCTCAACGTGCCTGTGCCCGATTTTGAAGCGGCCTTGACGGGCGACATCAAGGGTTTGCGGGTGGGCGTACCTAAAGAATATTTTATTGAGGGGATTGATGCAGAGGTGGAAACGGCCGTTCGCACCGCCATCGCCAAAATGGAAGAATTGGGCGCAGAAATTGTGGAAATCAGCCTGCCGCACACCAGCTATGCCCTACCCGTCTACTACCTCATCGCTCCCGCCGAGGCCAGTGCCAACCTGGCCCGCTACGACGGCATCCGCTTTGGGCCGCGCATCACAGGTAGCGACATGATTGACAGCGTGAAAAAGACCCGCGCCCTGTTTGGCTCTGAAGTGAAGCGGCGCATCATGCTGGGGACGTATGCGCTCAGTGCGGGCTACTACGATGAATATTACGGCCGTGCGCTCAAAGTGCGGACGCTGCTCAAGCAAGATTTCCAAAAAGCGTTTGAGAAAGTGGACGTGATTGCCACGCCCACCTCACCCACCACTGCCTTCAAAATTGGCGAAAACGCGGACGATCCGCTGGCGATGTATTTGCAAGATATTTTCACCTTGTCGGTGAACCTGAGCGCAAGCTGCGGCCTCTCGGTTCCTTGCGGTTTTGACAGCAAAGGATTGCCCATTGGCCTGCAACTCATCGGCAATGCACTTAAAGAAGCCACGATTTTGAACGCAGCGTTTGCCTATGAACAAGCCGTGAAGTCGTGATTTCTTTTCCGTAAATGTTTGGGTAAGGAGGCGTGATAATGAAAACAGATGAATCAGTCGTTGACAAGAATGAAAACGGCCGTTTGCCCTGGATTAATCATAGATTTTTTAAAGCACTTATATTTGGATTGGCTCTTGGCTTAGGTTTTTTAGTTGCTGCTGAGTTTAGAGAAAGTTTTATGATTGAGCCGCAAACAATGGTGGCCATATTTATTGCAGATGTTGGGGTTCCTATAATAGCCATAATAGCCATTTATGTGGTCGCCAATTTGATCAAATCGTTTTTGTCGCGCTATGGGTTTGAAGGCTTTTATAACAGAAATGAAAAAGTAACGATTGCCCAACTTGCCATTTCATTGGTGGGACTTTTTTTAGGTCCATTGATTCTAATTGGGCCATTCTTGTTTGGGATTGAATTATTAGAAAAGATCGGCGGGGATAGCTTCGCTGCTTTAGTGGGGCTCTTTTTGGTTGGCGCTCTTGCGCTTATTGCGCTTCTCCGTCGTGTAGCCCAACAAAGGGAATCGCCTCAATCGTGAGGGGCTCTGTTGAGATTAGTTTCGTAATAGTTTTAGCCAGGTGAAAGATACCTTGGAGTTGGAGTAACATGAAGATCATCATCCCTCTTGCTGGATTTGGAACAAGAATGCGGCCGCACACCTGGAGCCGTGCAAAACCGCTGCTAAACGTGGCGGGCAACACAATTATTGGCCATTTGCTCAATTTAATGGCGGAAATCACCACGGAAGAAGTCATTTTTGTGGTGGGCTACAAAGGTGACGAGATTGAAGCGTGGATTCGAGCGCATTATCCGCACCTGAACGCCCATTTTGTGATGCAGGAAGAGGCACTGGGACAGGCTCACGCCATCTGGATGTGCCGAGACTTTTTGGATGAAGGCGAGGTGTTGGTTGCCTTTGGGGATGGCGTGGTCAATGCCAAGTATGCTGAAATCCCGGAAGCGGATGCCGATGGCGTGATTTTGGTACAGGAGATGGAAGATCCGCGCACCTTTGGCGTGGTGGTGACAGATGAAAACGACGTGGTGCATGATTTCATCGAGAAGCCGAGCGGGTTTGAGCATAAGCAGGTATTGGCGGGGATTTATTGGTTTAGAAACGGCCGTCTCCTTCACGACGCCATCCAAACCATCATCGAACAGGATCGGCGCACCAAGGGGGAATTTTATCTGGTGGACGCCTACCAGGTGATGTTGGAGCAGGGCGCAGTGATTAAAGCAAAGCCCACCATTTTCTGGCTGGATGCAGGCAAGCCAGACTTTATGTTAAGCACTAATCAAAGGCTGCTGTCGCTGGGCTACGGCACGCAGGATGCCATCGAACGCAGCTATGCTGGAGACTTTACGGCGGTGCCGCCCGTGTTTTTGCATGAAACGGCCGTAATTGACCAAAGTGTCATCGGCCCATTTGTCAGCATCGAGGCGGGTGCAGTTGTAAAAAACAGCGTCATCCGCAACACTATCATAGACGCAGGCGCACACATCGAAAACTGCGTGCTGGACGGCGCACTCATTGGCGAAAACACCCGCATCATCGGCCAGCCCAAAGCAATGTTTATTGGCGATAATTCCCACGTGGAAATTGGATAACTGAGCAACTGGAGTTAGCAAGAGTGAATACTCTAAACACAAGTTTTCACAAACTGATTGAAGGTTGGCGGGCATGTAAATTAGACAATTCGCCATATCTTTTTCCAGGGGATGAGTTTTTACTCGAAAATAAATACCAGAAATATTGGCAAAATATCTCATCGTTTAAAGAATATATTGAAAGCCCAGAATTTGGTTTAAAAACCCAAAAAAAGCTTCATCTTGGCCTTATTCCCATCCCTTATATTGGTGACTTGAAAAATGCCACCATTTTTATCTTGATGTTGAATCCCGATTTAGCAGCGGGCGATTTTCGTGCTGAAGAAGATAACGATAGTTACAAAAGAACCCTTATTGAAAACCTGCACCAGAAAAATCTTGATGTAAAGTATCCATTGTTCACTTTAAACCCCTCTTTTGCTTGGCACCCCGGATTTGGATATTGGCATAAAAAATTGGGACAAGTTATCAGATTATTAGCTCGCCAGCGTAAAATCTCTTATTTAGATGCCCTCAGTGTTTTTGCAAAAGAATTAGCATGTGTGGAGTTAGTTCCATATCATTCGAAATCATTTGGTGTCCATTCAATAATCAAGCATCTAGCATCAAGCAAAGCAGTGCTAGAATTTGTCCATGATGTTTTAGTGCCGCAAGCTCTCTCAGGAAAAGCATTGATAATTGCAACAAGGAGAGGACGGGACTGGGAATTACCAGAACATGAAAAAATAGTGGTTTATAATCAATACGAGAGCCGTGCTTCTCATTTAACTATAGGAAGTCGGGGTGGCAAAGCAATTCTTCAACATCTGGGAATGAGCTAAATTCTGTTTCAGGGTGAAAAATTAGGAGGAAGTCATGCGTAATTTTATTTCAGACCGGGTCGCGGCCACGCCGCCTTCAGGCATTCGCAAATTTTTTGATATTGCTGCTACGATGAAGGACGTGATTTCGTTGGGCATTGGCGAGCCGGATTTTGTGACGCCGAAGCCGATTTTGCAGGCGGGCATTGACAGCTTACAGCGCGGCGAGACGGCGTACACGTCCAACAGCGGTACGGTGGAGCTGCGGACGGCACTCAGCCAGCATATCAACAAGCTGTACAAGGTGAATTACGATCCGGCTGACGAGATCATTGTGACGGTGGGGGTGAGTGAGGCGCTCTATTTGGTGATGACGGCCGTTCTCAATCCCGGCGACGAGGTCATCATTCCCGAACCCAGCTTTGTAGCTTACGGCCCAGAGGTGACCTTCGCCGGGGGCGTGCCCGTGGCCGTGCCCACTTATGTGAAAGACAGTTTCCAGGTGACGGCCGAAACGATTGAAGCCGCCATCACGCCCAAAACGAAGGCAATCTTGCTGGGTTACCCCAACAATCCTACCGGGGCTGTGATGACCAAAGAGGTGATGTTGGAGGTAACGGCCGTTGCCGAACAGCACGACCTCCTCATTATCTCCGACGAAATTTATGACCGACTGGTCTACGGCATTGAGCACGTTTGCGTGCCAGCCCTGCCGGGGATGCGTGAGCGCACCGTCCTGCTAGGCGGCTTCAGCAAAGATTACGCCATGACGGGCTGGCGCATTGGCTACGCTTGCGCCCCCGCCGACATTTTGGCCGCTATGCGGAAAGTGCATCAATACACCATCATGTCTGCGCCTACCACTGGGCAAGCCGCCGCCTTGGCCGCTTTAACTGCCGAGGGTGACAATTACGTGGAGGAGATGCGCCAGGAGTATGACCGTCGCCGCCGCCTCATTGTCGATGGCTTCAACACGCTGGGAATGGACTGCTTTGAGCCACGCGGAGCCTTTTATGCCTTCCCTTCCATCGCCAAAACCGGCATGAGCAGCGACGACTTTGCCATGACGCTGCTGGATGAGGAAGAAGTGGCAATGGTTCCCGGCGATGCCTTTGGTGCTAGCGGCGCAGGCTTTGTCCGCGCCAGTTACGCCACCGCCTACGAAAAAATTGAAGAAGCCCTCAACCGCCTGGAGAGCTTTATGAGAAGACATGGGTAGGCAAGATGAGTTTACTTAATCACGTTTCGCGCAGAATTAAATCAATGGAATGGTCTAATGACCAAAATTTATCTACGGAAGCTCGATTGGCCTATGATGCAGGCATTGATTTGATTGATGGGTATCGAGGTGATCCAGAAGTTATCGTAGAGGCGTTAAATAAGTTTCAGGCCGCACAATCAAGGCAGTATGCCTATGCAGGTTGGGCTTATGCTTTAATGGCCGCATCGTACATTGGCGGTGGTCGTAAGTACGATATGGATGGGTTACGTGAGGCGCAAAGCTGGTTGCATGAAGCAAACAAACTTGCAACTCGCAGGCCTGAGATTCAATTTGTTCAATTGTTGATTCAGTTAAGCCTTGAACAGTATGATGCCTACTTAGAGACAAAAGAAGAGATAGATCCTGCCGCAAGTGAAACAAACTTTCATGTGCAGTTTGCATATTTAGATTACTGTTTACAAACTCAGAGCTTGAAAAAGGCAGAAGCACAGTTCGCCAAAACGTTGTCATTAACCCAGACTGAAAATCAAAAACAAAAAACATACATCCGTATGACGCACCATTTCCTTTATGCTGTGGCCATGTTCAAGGTTCTAGGCGATACACTCAAAACTTCTTCAAAATCACAAATGCGTCATTATGCAAAAAGGGCAGATCATTATTTTCAGTTAATGTCAGAAAATGCTCAAGATGATCCCTGGTTTTGGCACAATTACAGCTTGCTTCATTATAATTTGGGTAACTATTGGAAAGCGGCCAAGTACAACAAAAAAGCGTTGTCGCTGATGCCTTTTGGTGCAGCGCAAAAGATACAAGCAGAGTTAAAGAAGAAACTCGGCACGATTCTTTATCGATTTGCTCGATAAATGAGTTTTGCGGCAAAAACGCCCGAATTTCAACTGGTAACCCCAAACTCACAAGGAGAAACCATGACCACCCTTGCCGACATGATTGCAAATGCCAAAACAAAATTTGATCTGACCGAAACGGCCGATCAGCACAGCCTTTACCAACTCACCGAAAAATTGCTGGAGTTGCCGCTGAACGAGGTGCAAACGGCCGCTCGCCAAGACGATACGCCGCTAGAGTTCAAAATTGCAGCCAAGCTGGCCGATTCACGCCAGTTTTTAGTGAGCAATCAGCAGTTGGTAAAGATTGGCGTGGTGTTTGCCATGTGGGGGGAACAAAATCGGCTGCGGCCCAAAACGGCCGAAAACCCTAACGGCGAAGATGCTTTGCGGGTAAAACTGCAGCAGCTAGATTGGGCGACGAAGGATACGGCCGTTTCTTGGCAGCTCTACGCAGTGGACGATGGCGACCCCAACGACAGCGGTGCGCTGGCAGCCCAAATCGCCGCTGGGCATCCGCTGGGCGAGCAGGTGCAGGTGCTGTGGCTGGACAAAGCCCTGCCTGCCGCCGCTGGCCCGCTGGCCAACCTCGCTTCCGCTAATGATTCACGCAAGGGTGGGGCGGTCATTTATGGCTGTATGCAGGCGTTGGCCGATGGCGTGGACGCCGTGATTTACACCGATGCCGATAACTCGGTGCATTTGGGGCAGATTGGGTTGTTGTTACGGCCGTTCCTCCAAAAAAATCGCCGCGTGGTGTTGGGCAATCGCAAGCATCCCGACGCCGTGCTGGTGAAGCAGGAAGGGCGCTGGGGCATTGGCATCAAGGTACTGCGTCACATGCAACGCATGATTGGCCAGGCCATCTTCTCCCGCGACATCCGCGATACCCAGGCCGCCTTCAAGCTGTACGAAGCCAATCTGCTGCGTAAAATTATCGCCGACCCCACCGTCTACGACTTCTCGTTTGACACCGACTGGATTTTGGCTGCCATCGCGCAGGGTGAATCGCTGGAGAAAGTGCCTTTTGCCTTCATTGATTCGGCCGCGGAATCAGCCTCCATCACGCAGGGGCCGATGACTACTTGGGAAACGCTGCTGCTGGGGCTGACTAAAGCCGTCCGCAAGCATGGCGTGCCCCACAACGAGGCGATGGCGCGCGTTCTGGATGAAGAAATTCACGACTACCGCGACCTGGAGCTGTTGATCAACCATCTGCCACCGGAACTGGAAAATGCCACCGATGCAGATTTTGGCGATCCTGCTATCATGTCGCCAGAGGCGATGCAGGCGTGGATCCGTGAGCGGAAGGCCAGTAATCGGTAATCCGTTATCGGTAAACAGTAAACCGATTACTGACTACCGATTACCGATTACGAAAGAGTAGGAAATAAAAACATGACACAGTACGAACCCGTCATTGGCTTGGAAATTCATGCTGAGTTGATGACTGAATCGAAGATGTTTTCAAAAGCAAAAGTGGTGGATAGCGTGGAAGCTGCGCCGAATACGGCCGTTTCTCCCCTCTGCCTCGGTATGCCCGGTACGCTGCCCGTCATTAACCAAAAAGCCGTCGAGTACGCTTTGCGTGTGGCGCTGGCGCTGAACTGTGAGATCAACCACCACAACATCTTCGCCCGCAAAAATTACTTCTACCCCGATCTGCCCAAAGGCTACCAAATTAGCCAGTATGAGCAGCCGCTGGGCGTCAATGGCTGGCTGGATATTGAACTGGAATCGGGCGAGACAAAGCGCATCGGCATTCGCCGTGTTCACATGGAAGAAGACACCGGCAAGCTCACCCACCAGGACGACGGTACCTCGCTGGTGGATTACAACCGAGCAGGCGTGCCGCTGCTGGAGATTGTGACGGAGCCAGACATTCGCTCTGGCGAGGAGGCGCGGGCCTACGCCATGAAGGTGCGCCAGATTTTGCGTTATCTGGGCGTGAACTCTGGCGACATGGAAAAAGGTGTCCTGCGCGTGGAGCCAAACATCAGCATCCGCCCGGTGGGCAGCCGCGAATTTGGCACGCGTACTGAGCTGAAAAACCTGAACAGCTTCCGGGTGTTGGCCGACGGCACGGCGTATGAGATTGAACGGCAAACGGCCGTTCTCCAATCTGGCGGCACAGTTATCCAGGAAACGCGCGGCTGGCACGAAGGCCGTCGTGAAACGTTTAGCCAGCGCACCAAGGAAGAAGCAGAAGATTACCGCTACTTTCCAGAGCCAGACCTGCCGCCGCTGCATTTGGACGATGCCTGGATTGAAGAAGTGCGTACCAGCCTGCCGGAGTTGCCCGATGCCAAGATCGCCCGTTACCAAGCCAAGTATGGCTTATCGGATTATGATTCACGGGTTTTGGCTGAAGAGCGAGCGGTGGGGGAATGGTTTGATACGGCCGTTGCCGCAGGCGGCGCCCCAAAAGCAGTCGCCAACTGGATGATTAACGAACTATTCCGCCTGATGAACGAAGCCAAACTGGGCATTGATGCGATTCAGGTAACGCCAGCCGCCCTAGTGGAGCTAATTGGGCTAGTAGAAAAGCAAACCATCAACAACAACACTGCCAAAGAGGTGCTGGCCGAGATGTTCAGTAGCGGTGCGGCTCCCACCCAAATTGTGGAGGCCAAAGGGCTGGCCCAAATCTCTGATGATGCCGCCATCCAAGCCATCATCGAGCAAATTTTGGACGACAACCCGGAGCAGGTGGCGCGCTACCTGGACGGGCAAACCAAGCTGCGTGGCTTCTTCATTGGCCAGGTAATGCGCCAAACCAAAGGCAAAGCCAACCCCGGTTTGGTTAATAAACTGCTGGATGTGACTTTAAACGGCCGTCACTAACCGCCTATCACCATTCCTCGCTCAAAACTCACGTTACGTAGCATAGATTTCAAAAGTCTCGTATCTCTCTGGCAAATAGCGAGACTACCTGCAAGACTTTTAAAATCTCTTCACTGGAAGTGCGTGACATCAGCGCATAATTCATATATCCCAGTCGCGGGACTATTTTCTTACCTGGTTTTCAGGGAGCCTTACGCTTTCTTCACGTCTCGCCAACCAGCATATGCTATGATGATAGTATATAAAAATTGTATAAAGTAGCTTTGCCAGATGCGCCGAAAGTACCATTCTACTAGGGAATATGACCTTGTAGAATACAACTATTGGTCGGCTCTTGCGTCTGACCCCCTACCTGTTGCATGTTTATGTAAATCACAGAAGCTATTTTGTTGAAAACAGAACATAACACGGAGTAACAATCCGATGACTGCCTCTCAACCGGAACAGCCCTCAAAACCGTCTGAAATGGTAACAAAACGGCAAAAACGTGCTGCCAACATTGCGTCGCTTTCGCTGTCGGTGGCTATGGGGCTTTCGGCCGTTTTTAACATATATGAATATTTATCGGGTATGGCTGAACTATTCCAGTTGGTGCTGATAAGTTTGCTGGCACTTTACAGCATTATTGGCTATGGGTTTGTTCGCGCAAATAAAACGGTCAGAGGTATTCTGATCATCGTTATATCGCAGCTAGTAATTATTCCACTCTATATTTTGCAAATTCAGGGCATTGGCTTATTGGTGGGTGCTTTTGCCATCATTTTGCCCACAAGCGTGGCGAGCTTGGCGTTGCCTACCAAATATTTTCGACGCGTTCTGATAGCGGCCGTTTTTTCCACCATGTTCGCTATTATTGGCGATCTTTATTGGCCGTTTGAGCGTCAGGCAACGGCTCCCTCTACAATCAACCTCATTGCCATGGGAATTGTTGTTGTTGCCGTTCTGGTTATTGGGTTTATTCTCGCGCGAAATTTCACGACCTACTCACTAAATACAAAATTGATCGCAGGTACAACGGTTGTGGTTGCCATTGCAGTTATTGGCATTGGGGTTACGCTGAGTCAGTTGTCGAGCAGTGCTTTGGAGGAAAGAACAGGGCAAAATTTGCAAACGATTGCCCAGGCGCAGGCTTTGGCCGTGGGTGAACTTTTGTTCCGCGAAACGGCTACGCTGCGTACCCTGGCTCTGAATGAACCGCTTGTTCAGGCTGTACAGATGCAGAATGCACTTTATGGCGAAAGTGAATCGGCCAATTTAGCCAATATTGAGGAGTTAGATATTCAGTGGCAAGGCGCAGAGGATGATGATGCTTTAATTACGGCCGTCTTGCAAAACAGCATCGCCACTGAATTATTACAGTACCAGGATGTTTTCCCCAATAATGTTGAGGTATTTCTGACGGATCAGTACGGTGCGCTTGTTGCCGCTACCAACCGCACAACCGATTATTACCAGGCTGATGAAACCTGGTGGCAAGTGGCTTACAACGATGGACTGGGCGGCTTTTACATTGGCAACCCCGAATTTGATGAAAGCAGCGGCGTCAATGCTTTCAATATGGCCATTGCTATGCAAAATGAAACCAATGAAACCATTGGCGTATTACGCACAACGGTTCAGTTGAACGCGCTTGAAGATGTGCTGGCCTCTGCCCGCTTTGGTGAAACAGGTCGGGTTGATATTTATTCACCTGGGGAGTTTGAAATTGAGATAGAAGACGAACAGCTCGTGATTGAAGAAGAAGGCATTCTAGCTGCGGATGTTTTATCTGAGGCGCAAGCATCACCATCAGGATATATCTTTATTTCTTATGACGAAGAAGCGAGCGTCTTAGCGACAGCACCGATCCAAACATTGACCCATGAACCTATTGTGGATGCGTTAAATTGGATTGTGGCAGTTCATCAAACCGAGGCAGAGGCGTTGGCTGGTGTGGAGGCGCAGCAGAGATTAAATATTTTGTTGGGTTTGGCTATGGTTCTGATTGCGGCAGGCTTAGCTTACACTTTAGGTCAGCGGCTTACAGCACCTATTGTGGCCTTAACCAATGTTGCCCAGCAGGTTACAGGTGGAGACCTGACTGCACGAGCGGCCGTTCAATCGCAGGATGAAATTGGCACGCTGGCTGAAGCGTTCAACACAATGACCGCCCAAGTAAGTGATGCCATTGTCACCCTGGAGGATAGGGTGCAGGCCAGAACGCAAGCTCTGGAAACAAGCATTGATGTTGGGCGGCGTATTTCTACCGTGATGGAACCCCAACAGTTGGTTGTGGAAGTTGTGAACCAGGTGCGGCAGGCCTTTAACTATTACCATGCACATATTTATTTGCTAGACCATCAGGATAAAACGATTTTGCATATGGCCGGGGGCACAGGCACTGCGGGCCGAAAGATGTTAGACAAAGGGCATAAACTAAGCCTGGGGCAAGGGTTGGTTGGGCAAGCTGCTATAACGCAGACCCCTGTTTTGGTACCAGATGTTACGCAGGAAGCCAACTGGCTGCCGAATCCGCTGCTGCCAGATACCAAATCTGAGATTGCCGTTCCCATTTTGAGTGGTAAGGAGCTTTTGGGTGTTTTGGATGTGCAGAACAATGTAAAAGATGGATTAAGCCAAACGGATGTTGATCTGCTTGAATTAATTGCTAGTCAGGTTGCTGTGGCGTTGCGAAATGCCACTTTGTACCAGGGTGTGCAAGAGCGTGCCAACCGGGAACTTCAGATTAACGAGATTAACCAGAAAATTTTGGGGACGATGAATGTTCAGCAGGCCATGCAGGTGGCGGTTCGTGAATTGGGCCAAATTGTAAATGCCAAACAGGTTCGCGTGCATCTTCAGGCTACTGAGAACAGCCGTAACCACCGAGGGAAAACCGAATGATTCAATGGCTAAAACAAAACCTTTACCCAATTGAATACCAGGACGAGGATTTAACCCGAAAATCCCGTTTGCTCAACATTGTTCTGGTCACCGTCAATACCGGGTTAACCTTGCTGCTGGTGCTACGCACCGTTGCTGATCTAACTTACCTTACTTCAAGGACTGGGCTGATTCTTCTTGGGTTTATTGGTCTATTAACCGGTACCTTCATTTTGACCCGATTGCGGCGGCTGCAGCTCAGTATTTACACGCTGGTGTTCATCTCTTGGTTTGCCATCACTTTACTGGCCTGGAATGCCGATGGCGTAAGAGACTCAGCCTTTTTAGCCTATTTCGCCGTTATTTTGGTGGCTAGCCTGTTGGCTGGCTGGCGTTTGGCCTTATTATTTGCCGGCCTCACTATTTTGTCTGGCTGGGGGAATGTTTATGCAGAATCGGTAGGGTGGATTCCTCCTCTCTCGTCAGATGCCTCATCATCAATAATGACTGATTACACTGTCATTTTGAGTATAAGCGGCGTTCTCATTTATTTGCTAATTAACAGTTTGCAGACGGCCGTAAAGAATGCACAGGAAAGTGAGCAAGCGTTGCAGCTTTTTAGCCAGCAGCTAGAAAAGAAAGTTCAAGACAGAACGCAAATTTTGGAAACCAGTATCCAGATTGGACAAACCCTGACGGCCATTTTAAACCAAGAACTATTGGTAAACGAAGTGGTGAATCAAATTATCGCTGCGTTTGATTATTACTATGTACAAATCTATTTGCTAGATGAGGCAAGCGGCCGTTTGTATGTGGCAGGTGGCACAGGTGAAGCCGGTGCACTACTAAAAGCGCAGGATCATGCGCTTGGCCGGGAGCAGGGGCTTGTGGGGCAAGCCGCCAGAGAAAACCGGGTTATTTTAGTGGCTGATACAGGTTCGGATACAAATTGGCTACCAAATCCACATTTGCCCAATACCAGATCAGAAATTGCGGTACCCATTACGGTGGAAAACCAGGTTTTAGGCGTCTTGGATGTGCAGCACGATGTTGTTGACGGCCTAGATGAGAATGATAGCTTGTTGCTCCAATCTGTGGCGGCACAGGTGGGCATTGCTTTGCGTAATGCGCGTTTATACGCTCAGGCCCAGCAGCGAGCAGAACAGGAAAGTGTGGTAAACGAGATCGGCCGTCAGATTCAGTCGGCTGCGAATGTGGAGATGGTTTTGGAAATTGCTGCCCGCGAATTGGGGCAGAAGCTGGGTGCGTCTCGTACCAGCATTGGGGTTGGCCGTGACTATGTTGGTAGCAACGGCCGTATGACAAAGAGATCCTGATATGAATATGCAAAATTATCAACCAGATGAATCTGACCAGATGAACGCCACCCAAATCAGTTGGTGGCAGCGACTGATTCAACCGCCTGCCAGCCTAACACACCTTACTGACCAACGACGTGCCCAACTGTTGTTTGGGTTGAGTTCGATATTTTTTGTAATGATTGTTTTTGGGGCAATATTTTCCGTATCAAAAGCTGTATTTGCAATAATGACTGTTGTTTCCTTTGTAACGGTTTGGATAAGCCGCACACGCTATTATCAATTAGGTTCCAGCTTTATCGTTGCCGCATTAACCCTCCTCACTTTTTATCGCACTTTAAGCAATGCAGATGCCCCCGCTTTTCTTGTTCCTTTTACTTTTCTGTTAGCCACGTTTTTATTGCCTTTTCGTTGGGCCACTATAGCTGTTTTGCTAAATATTGTTGGCATATTTATGGTTCCCCTTACTGGCACAATAACCTTTAGCCAGCTATTACCAGCCGGGGGTACAGTAACTGTTATTGGACTCTTATTCATATTTACCACCGCTTTTAGAAACAACCTGGAACGAGATCGCTTGAAGGAAACACAAGAAGCGAATGCGGCTCTAGAAGAATTGCAAGCGCGTTTGAACGAACAAGTAGAAGAGCGCACGGCCGAATTAGCTATAGCTGCCGAAGTTGGGCATAGTTTGTCGCAAGTGAACGAATTAAATGCTTTACTAAACCAAGCCGCTGAGCTGATTCGTGATCGGTTTCAGCTTTATCACGTAAATATTTATTTGGCCAATTTACAAACCCAAACATTGAGCTTGCGGGCCGGTAGTGGCCAAATTGGACAAATATTGTTGCAAAAGGGGCACACCTTGCTCATTGGCGTTGACTCTATTAACGGCAACGTGGCTCTCAGCAAAACACCCGTTATTGTGCCAGACACAAAGCAAAGCACTCTGTTTAAGCCAAACCGTTGGTTGCCAGAAACGCGCTCAGAAATGGCTGTGCCTTTGTTGGTGGGTAACCAACTTCTTGGTGTGTTAGATGTTCAGGCCAGCGAAGCAGGGGCGTTAACAGCCAGCAGATTGTCTGTTTTTGAAACGGTTGCCAGCCAACTAGCTATTGCCGTTGACAATGCAAATTTGTTTGCAGAAGTGATCCAGGCGAAGGCTAGCTCAGACGCCTATTTGAGCAGGCTAACTCGTGAAGGGTGGGAAAATTACTTGGATGCTATCCAACGAAGCGAACAAGTTAGCGCAGTATATGACGTGCGGACTGAAAGCGTAGGGCAGGAAGCTGACGCCAATTTGCCACCGTCTGAGCAGGTTGAAGTGCCGCTGGTTGTTGCCAATGAACCTATTGGGCTCATTCAGGTTGAAACGGCCGAAAGCCAACCCTGGACAGAAGAGATGAAAGCCTTGGTTGACAAAGTAGCAACCCAGGTGGCACAACAAGTTGAAAATTTGCGCTTGATTGATGAAGCACAAAAATATCGTTTGGAGGCAGAAACGGCCGTACAGCGCCTAACAGCAGAAGGGTGGGAAAACTACAAGGAACAAAAATCATTGCCCGCCTACATGTATGACAGCCAACAAGTTCATGAACTAGACACCGTTGCCGAGGCGGAAATGCTAGCCACAGTTCCGCTAACGGTGCGCGGCGAGACTATCGGGTTCCTTGAACTGGATGGCCTTGATGAAACATTAGACACGGCCTCGCAACAAATGTTTGAAGTTGTTGCCCAACAGCTTAGCAACCATATTGATAACCTGCGCCTAACTGAAAGTTCACAAATGGCACGCGCCAATGCCGAACGACGGAATCAAGAGTTGGCGCTTATTAACCGCATGATGTCCTCTGTGACGGCATCATTTGATCTGGAAAACAATATGGACATTATTGCCCAGGAGCTGGCACAAGCCATTGATGTCTCTCATGTGGGCATTGCGCTTTTAACAGAAGATAAAAAACATCTCGAAGTTGTTACAGAACATCCTGGCCCAGCTACTGATGTCATTGGCACATTGATCCCTATCGAAGGCAATCCGCTGACCGAGCAGGCTATTGAGACAGGAAAATTTGCCATTGCCTATGATGCCCAAAACAATCCGTTGACAGCCCCAATTCACGACCTTATGCGCCAACGGGGGGTGCACATGCTGGCCGTGCTGCCCATGATTATTGGCAACGACTTCTTTGGTACGGTTGGCTTCGATTTAACAGACCCCGACCGTACCATGAGCGAACAGCAGATGCGCTTGGCAGAAACTATTGTGTTCCAGGCGACTACTGTGGTGCAAAACGCTCGTTTGTTCAAACAAACAGAAGACGCACTGGCTGAAACCAACGAACAGGCGCGCCGCCTAGCCCTGCTCAATGAAATGAGTGACATTGTTTCACGACAATTATCGGTGGAAGACATTGTTGCCGTTGCAATGGCGAAGGTAACGAGCATCCTAAACGCCAAACGGATAAGCCTGCACTTGATTGATGACGATGATGAAACAATGCTGCGTGTTGTTGGCATTGCTGGGGAAGTTGCCGATGCGGGCTTGAATGAACAAGTACCTATTGAAGATTCTCCAATGGGCAAAGCTTTAGAAACGCGGCAAATCGCGCAAGGGTATTTCCAAATTGAAGATGTCTCTTTTCCGGCGTTTTTTATACCAATGCTCATTGGCGAGAAGAAATATGGCACCTTTAATTTTGTCTTGATGGATAAAGACGGCCAGTTAAAGGAAAATGATCGCCAAATTATTGTGCAGATTGCGGCCGTTCTATCTTCTGCATTTGAAAATCTACGGTTATTTGACCAAACACGGCAGCGTGCTGAACGTGAGCAGCTACTCAATAAGATTGTTACCCAGGTGGCTGCATCGCTGGATTTGCAACATTCGCTGCAAACCATTGTGGATGAAATGGTTGCCGCCTTAAATGTAGACCAAGTGCGCGTGGCGCTTATTCAACCGGATGGCAAGGAGTTACTGATTATTGCTGAGCATTATGATCCTAAAATGCCTTCGGCTGTTGGCAGGAGCCTGCCATTGGAAGGAAACGAACTGTCTCTGGAAGTGATTGAAACACGGGAGATGGTTGTTATAGAGGATGCCCAAAACAACCCGCGCACGGCACCAGTCCATGAGATTTTCCGAGAACAGGGTATCGAAACATTTGTATTATTGCCGCTGGTTGTTAATGATGAGGTGCTGGGAACAATTGGCTTAGACATTTTAGATAGCCGGAAGTTTGACCCTGATACTTTGCAATTGGCTGAAACCATTGTGTACCAAGCGGCCGTTGCCATTCAAAATGCACGCTTGTTTGAGCAGTCGCAGGCAGCGTTGGCAGAAACAGAAACATTATATTCTTACACCTCTCAGCTTAACACGGCCACCAACCTGGATGACGTGCTTGACTCAGCAGCGGCACCTGGGTTTCAGGTGGGTGCTGCTGATGCCCTACTGCTGGTGTACGACCAAGATACAGCAGGGCAGACACGGTATGGTCAATATGTGGCCTCATCCCCTAAAAATAGCGTACCGCTGGGCGAGAAGATTTCATTGCGAGACCAACCATATGCACGCCTTTGGCCTTCGGGCGGGAAGAATATCCTTTTTGTGGGAGATGTGACCAGTGATGAGCGGCTACGTGAAGCAGATAAACAGCGGATTTTGGAGATGAAGTTCAATGCGCTGGCAATTATGTTTTTGTCTGTTGGCAATTTGCAGTTGGGGCAAATTTTAATTCGTTGGCACAACAAGCAGACATTTACTCGTGCAGATGAGCGATTGTATAGTGCCATTGCCCAGCAGGCTTCGTCCGTTGTATACAATCGGCTGCTGTTCAACCAGACGGAAGAGGCTCTGTCTGAAACGGCCGCTCTTTACCAGGCCAGCGTTGATCTGAATGCAGCAGATACATATGAACAAGTGCTAGACGCCCTGCGCCAACATACTATTCTGGGCCAGGGCAGCAGCGATATAAGCGTAAACTTGTTCAATCGCGTTTGGGAGCCAGGCGACATGCCCGAAACGGTGGACGTACTGGCACGCTGGAGTACATTGCCAGCCAAATTGCCCAAGCAGTACCCGCTGTCTGCCTTCCCCGAGGCTGAAACTGTGCTTAAACCAGATGAATGGCTCATTTGTGCCGATGTAGCTACCGATGAGCGTATGGGTGAAAAAACCAGAGCCGTTCTTCTGAAGCGGTTCCAGGCAAAAAGCTTGCTTTATGTGCCGCTGGTAGTGGGTGGGCAATGGATCGGTTTCTTGGGGGGTATTTATTCGCAACCACGCGCGTTCCCGGAGGCACAGATTCGCCGGTTGAATGTGTTGGCGCGGCAGGCGGCCGTTTCTATTCAATCTTTGCACTTGCTGACCCAAACTCGCCGTCGAGCCGACCGAGAAGCGCTTATCAATAGCATCAACCAAAAGATTCAGGCGGCTCCGACGGTACAATTTGCATTGCAAACGGCCGTAACCGAACTGAGCCAGGCACTCAAGCTTAAAAAAGCAGCTATTGAGTTGGTTAGCACATCCTCCGAAAATGGAAACGGCCGTGCAGACAACAATGGAAGCAAAAAATTATGAGCGTAGACCACACGCAAACCGTTCTTTCTGCATTGACTCAGCCCGTAGTTATTGCACGGGTAACTGATGGCCACCTTTTGTTTGCCAATGATGCTTTTAGTCGTCTGATAGGTGTCAGCCGAGAACAACTAATCGGCAAAAGTAGCTTGAGCCAAAGCATTGGCTCTGCGGACTACCAGAAAATATTGCGCCAAATCGAAACAGAGGACACCGTTCATGAACTAGAAATGGAGATTGCCCGCCAGGATAAAGAAAAAATTTCGGTCATGCTCTCTTGCCGTTCTATTACGTACGATGATACGCCTGCTATTCTTATCTCAATGGTGGATACAACCAGCCGCAGAGAAAATGAGCGCCTACTTGAACAGCGCGCAAGAGAGATGGAAGCAGTCTCTCAGGTAAGCACCTTCGCCTCTTCCATCTTGGACACAGATAAATTGCTGCAAACGATGGTAGACCTCACCCAAGATCGGTTCGGTTTGTACCATGCCCACGTCTACCTGCTAAACAAGCGTCAAAATATGCTCAACCTGGCTGCCGGATCAGGGGAGGTGGGGCGACGAATGGTGGATGCAAAACAGGCCATTCCCCTTGCCACAGAACAATCATTGGTAGCCATGGCTGCCCGAACACGCCAAGGTGTTATTGAAAATGATGTCCGTGCTAATCCAACCTTTTTGCCAAATGCGCTGCTGCCCAATACAAAAGCAGAAATGGCAGTGCCTATGATGGTCGGGGAAGTTTTGTTAGGGGTATTGGATGTTCAGTCTGATGAACTGGATTATTTCAACCAGGAAAGTATTCATATATACACCACATTGGCTGCCCAACTTGGGGTTGCTATCCAAAATGCGCGCTCATTTGGCAGAGCCCAAAAATCGCTGACTGAAACCAGGGCATTGTTACAAATCACAAACGAAACTGGCAACCTGCTAGAGGTAGATAAGATGCTGACTTCGGTTTTGAACCAGGTTTTAGCCACCACCAAGTTTGAAGCAGGGCTGGTAAGCATTTACAACCCGCAGCGGGATGATTTGGATCTGCTGGTAAATGAGCTGCCCCAAATGATGTTTGAGAGCATTCAAGAGGGTGGCCTGAAAGGATCATTGTGCGATCTTGTCTATCGTGGACAGAAGCCAATTGTTGTAACTGATTTAATGCAAGAGGCTCCGGTGGATGTTACCGGGCTGGTAAATTTAGGATACCAATCGTACCAGGGGGTACCGCTGCGGTCTGGGGATGAGGTGTTGGGAACATTGTGCATTTTTTGCAGTGAGTCTCTAACCCTTGAAGAGGCAAACACTGACTTTTTATTGGCAGTTGGTCAGCAGGTGGGGGCGGCAATCCGCAATGCCCAAGCATTTGAACGTTCGCAAGCTGCGCTTGCCGATGCTAAATTGTCTCAAGAGGCGCTGGAATTGCGTACCCGTGAGCTGGATGAGCTGACACGCCGCCTGACCCGTGAAGGGTGGGAAGATTTTCTTGAAAATGAACCTGACGAGGACCTGCGCTTTTTGTTTGACGGGGAATCCATCCACGGGGCTGAGAATTTGTCTGAAGAGACGGCCGTTAGCCTTGATGCCGATGCACCCATTGTGCAGCCGATCGCTGTGCGTGGTGTGCCAATTGGTAAGATGGCAATTGTGCCAGAGGAGGACACAGGTGAGGTTGAAGAGGTGGTTGGTGCTGTCATGCAGCAGTTGGCAGCCCATATTGAAAATTTACGCCTGACAGATCAGGTGCAATCTGCTTTGGCTCAAACAGAATCTTTGTACACAGGTAGTGAGCGGATTGTTCTCAGCTCAACAGAAGCGGATGTGCTAGACGCCCTGATCAACTCAACGCAGCTACGTACCCTGGATCGAGCGAATATTTTCTTGTTTGACCAACCCGTTGAAGATGGGGTGCCGCGTGATGTGGCAGTTGCTGCCATTTGGGAGAATGAAGGCGTGCCGCGTATGGTGGCAGTTGGAACCCGCTTTGCTGTTGAACAAGTGCCGTTTATGAATTTGCTAACGCCAGACCAGGCTATGATCATATCCGACATTCGAGAAGATGACCGCATTGATCCTGCTACCCAGCAGATTTTAGAGGGATTTGGCATGATGAGCTTTGTGCTGTTTCCTATGGTGGTTGGTTCTCAATGGTTGGGCATTGTTTCTGGCCAGTCATCACGGCCGTTGCACATGAATGAGGTACAGCGTCGCCAGACCAGTAGTTTGGTAAACCAGGCGGCCGTGGTGTTGCAAACGACCATCCTCTTCCGCCAGGAGCAAGCGCGCGCCCACCGCGAGCAGTTACTGCGTGAAATTACAACCAAAGTGCGTAGTTCTGTTGATGTGGATACCGTGATGCGAACGGCCGTTATGGAAATCGGTCGGTCGTTAGGTCGTCGAGCCTTTATAGAGCTGGGCGGGAACCGGGTTGAGAATAGCCAAGATTTGAGCGGAGCAAGCTGATGAGCCTGGATAACGAAATTTACCGCGCCCTGGCGGATCAAACCGCCGACCATATTTTAGTGACAGACCCAAATGGAACAATTCTTTATGTAAACCCCGCCTTTACAACGGTTACAGGCTTCACAGCCAAAGAAGCGTTGGGCAAAACGCCGCGAATCCTCAAATCGGGCGCACATGATGACGCTTTTTACGCCGAACTGTGGGATACGGTGTTGTCTGGCGATGTGTTCCGGGGCATGACGATTAACAAAAAGAAAGACGGAGCACTGTATTACGAAGAGAAAACCATTACGCCCGTAAAAGATGAAAACGGCAATATTACCCATCTCATCTCCACTGGCAAAGATGTAACCGAGCGTGTAAAAGCCGAACAAGCATTAGCGAAGAGTGAAGCGCATAGCCGACACATTTTAGACAATGTGCTGGATGCTGTCATTAGTATGGATGCAGACGGCCGTATTGTTGGTTGGAATAATGAAGCAGAGCGGATATTTGGCTGGCCCGCAGACAAAATTCTCGGCCAAAAAATGTCTGAAACCATTGTTCCGCAACAGCATCGTCGTGGCCACGACAAAGGGTTAAAGCATTACAACAAGACAGGGAAAGGCCCTATCCTCAATAAACGCCTGGAAATTACCGGTTGGCATGTAGATGGGTATGAGTTTCCCATTGAACTGACCGTGACCCCGACTGAGCAGGATGGGCAAAAGGTTTTTCACGCTTTTGTCAGAGACATACAAGCGCGTAAAGAGGCAGAAGATGCGCTGCGCCAATCTGAACAGTCGCTCCAGCAAAAGGCAGACTCATTGGCGACCATTAACGCCATTGCAAACTCACTCCACCGTGCGCCAGACTACCAATCGGTGGCCGAACGAGCAACCGAAGCGATTGTTGAATACAGTCAGGCACCCTCCGTAGCTCTTTTTGTTTTAGATGAGGCCGCTGAGCAACTAACACTTTTAGCAGGGCATGGGTTTAGCGATGAAACTTTGGCTCGTGGCTCTACATTGCCTGTAAAAGGGAGCCTGTCAGGCATTACCGTTGCCCAAAAGCAGCTTGTGGTCAGCAAGGATATATTGAATGATGATCGGCTAGAACCAGATGTGAAGGCAGCGCTCGTTGCACAGGGTTTGCAGCATGCAATTTCTCTGCCGCTGTGGTTTCAATCCAGAATGCTGGGGGTGATGAATCTGGTCTATACAGAAGAAAAATCATTCACAGAGCAAGACCGGGAGACGTTAGAAACTATCGGGCGCACGATTGGTTTGGCCTTGATTAACGCCGAACGTTTAGACCGCATTCAGCGCAACGAAAAGGCGGCTCAGCGTCGCTTGTCAATTAGTCGTGCCTTGGTTGCAGCACAAGGTCCAGAAGACATTATAGAGATTATTATTCAGCAATCTAATAACTTCCCGCAAACGGCCGTTTCACTCTTTACCATAAAAGGGCACGGAAAAACGGCCGTGATGCAATTACAGAAAAATGCTCCCGCAGAAAGTGGCCTGGATCCCTTGCCAGAAGGCTTGGAAATTCCACTTAACTTTTTGACCCATATCTCTGCCCCAGATCGAATGTTTGTTTCTGCTGACATTGCTACCGACGAGCGCTTGAGCGATGAGGCCAAAATGATGACCAATCAGTTTGGGGCTGCAAGTTTGGCAATATTTCCCTTACAAGCTGCCGGTGAACAGTTGGGCGTTATGGTTTTGGCTAACGCCGAAAAAGGATATTTTACAGAAGAACACCTCACCATTTACCAGGATTTATCTGAACAGGCTGCATTGGCTCTGCGAGCTTCTGTACTAAAAGAAGCCGCGCAAGCAGCGTTGCAACGCCGTGAGCGAGAAGTATCCCTCACAATTCAAGTTGCCCAGGAAATTGCCTCCGCTCACGACTTACACGATCTGTATCAACGTGTGGTTACTCAAGTTCAAGAGCAGTTTGGATATTACTACACACAACTGCTCCGCTACGACGAAACCATGGATATAATGGGCTTGGTTGTAGGGTATGGCAAGACCGGGCAGCAAATGTTGGAAATGAATCACTCAATGCCCATGGGCGTTGGCCTCATTGGTAGGGCTGCCAAGCTTAAACGCTCTATCTTGCAAGCGGACGTTGTGAATGATCCCAACTGGCAATCTAACCCACTGTTGCCTGAAACAAAAAGCGAGTTGGCCGTACCTATTCGTCTGCGTGATCAGGTGCTTGGGGTGCTAGATGTGCAGAGCGACCAAATTGGCGGCATTGGGCAAAATGATCAGCTTATTTTAGAAGGTTTGTGTGGACAAATTGCGATTGCAATAGAAAGTACGACATTACGGCAAGAGATGGAAGGACGTCTGCGCGAGCTGAGCTTGCTGCAACGTCAAATGAGCCGAGAAGGGTGGAATCAGTATAAGCAAACAGAGCAGGCTGGTTATCGGTTTGACCTGTTTGGGATACAAAAGATGGAAAGTTTGCCACAGGCAACAACCTTAGAAAATGGCAATGCCTCCCAAAATAATACATCCCAACCTATTCAAAAATCTTTAGAGATACGTGGCGAAACAATTGGCAGTTTTGGCGTAGAAGATGATCCAGAACGGCCGTTAACTCAGGAAGAGCGGGAAATAATTGACGCTGTGGCCCAGGAGTTGGCCGAAGCGTTAGAATCGGCCCGGCTTTTTGAGCAGACCCAAATAGCGCTGTCTGAGCAGGAACGTCTGGCAGCGGAACTAGAAACTGTGGCTAAGGTAAGTACGGCTGCTTCCACCATTTTAGAAGTAGATGAGCTACTCCAATCTGTTGTAGATTTGGCAAAATCCAGCTTTGATCTTTACCATGCCCACATCTACCTGCTAAACAATACTGGCAAAAAATTGCTACTCAAGGCTGGGGCGGGCAACATTGGCCGCCTCATGAGCCTGGAAGGGCGCGAAATTGGCCTCACCGAAGATTCCATTGTGGCCAGAGCTGCTCGCACGCTTAAAGGTGTGCTGGAAAACAACGTGCGCCGCACGGTAGACTTTTTACCCCATCCGCTGTTACCGGACACACAGGCAGAGATGGCATTGCCCATGTTGGTGGGCGGTAAGCTCATCGGCGTACTGGACTTACAGTCAGATCAGAAAGATTTCTTTACAGAAGAGGATTTGACTGTACAAACCACTTTGGCCGCCCAGATTGCCGTTGCGGTAGAAAATGCCAATCAGTACGCAGCTCAGGTGCAAACGGCCGTAAAACTGCGCGAAGTTGACCAGCTAAAATCAGAATTCTTGGCCAGAATGAGCCATGAACTGCGGACGCCGCTTAACTCCATCATTGGCTTTGCCGACGTACTGCTAGAAGGATTAGACGGCGATCTGAATGACCGTATGGAAGAAGATGTCCGGCTGATTCGAGAAAGCGGCAGTCATCTAAAAGGGCTCATCGGCGATATTATGGATATGTCCAAGATTGAAGCCGGACGCATGGACTTGCGTTACGAAGAGATAGACATGGTACAATTTACCAGTGATTTGGTGGCCACCGCATCTTCGCTAGCGCAAGAGAAAAACCTGTACCTGCATTTGGATATTGACGAAACCGGGCCAACCGTTCAGGCAGACCGCACTCGGCTGCGCCAGATTATGTGGAACATTGTAGGCAACGCCATTAAGTTTACCGAGAAAGGTGGCATCACAATCTCGATCCAGCCGCGAAACAATCATCTTCTTTGCTCCGTGCGCGACACCGGCATCGGCATTAAAGAAGAGCATGTGGCAGTAGTCTTTGAGCAGTTCCGCCAAATTGACGGTGGTTTGAATCGGACAGCAGGTGGTACGGGCTTGGGGATGCCAATTACGAAAAAGCTGGTAGAGTTGCACGGCGGCGAGATTTGGATTGAGAGTGTGTACGGGCAAGGCAGTACCTTCTTCTTTACCGTCCCATATCAACCGCCGGAAACAACACCAAAATCGGCAGAACAGGTTGCTAGCTCTGCGTAAATATTTTACTTACTGATAGATTGAACTAAGAATCTGAAAAGCCACAGGCTTGTGCTGAGCTGCTCAACGCAGTTGAGCTTGGCCGAAGCAGGAAAAAGAGAAATCTGAGAAATGAACCTTCGCTTCAAAACTCTCTGTGGCTAATATTCGGATAGGTATTAAGGTAATTGATATGTCAAAGACAGATAAAAAAGTTCTTTGTGTGGAAGATAATCCAGTAAATATGCTTCTGGTTTCGCGCATTGTAGAAGCTGAGGGCCACGAATTGATTAAGGCTACAGATGCCACTGCTGCTGAAGCCATCCTGGCAGATACAGTACCGGACATCATTTTGTTGGACATTAACCTGCCGGGTAAAAGTGGCCTGGATTTGGCTCGTGAGTTCAAGGATGATGATCGGTTAGCGCCGGTGCCGCTGATTGCCACCACAGCCCAGGTGCTGGTGGGCGATCGGGAACGCTGCCTTGAGGCAGGGTGTGACGATTACTTGCCCAAACCGCTGGATATTCGCAAACTACGCGAGGTGCTGCGGACGTATTTGAACAATGGTGTAGCGTAACATTGTTGTTGCGTAGCTACGCAATACGAAACACACAGTAACTCAAGCCTTCATCTCTTCCGTCGCCACAATGACCGACGGTTCCCCCAAAACGTGCGTCAAAAACAGAAAACGGTGATTTTCTTTTGGGCCGCTCAGGCGTAGCTGACGCTGTAATTTGTCTGGCTCCAGTGGCGACCCACGCTTTTTGATGGTGACACTGCCCACCTGCCGCTCCCGCAAATAGTAGCGAAGCTGTTTTAGCTGAAAGGGAAACCAATCTTCGATGGCGAAACAGCGGGCAAAGGGGGTGGCTACGGCCGTTTCCCCCGTCAGATACGCAATCGAATCATCAACCTGGTTTGCCCCCAACTGCGCCGCCACCGCTTGCACCAAATGCGCCCGAATCACCGCACCATCCGGTTCGTACAGATACGCTTTGGGTTCTGTGCTGGGAATGGGTTCTGAGGGTAAATCGGCCGTGGTGAGCGTGTGACCATCTGGCAGTAAAGTTGCTCTTCGGGACACGCCAGAATGAAAATGACCGTACCACAACACACCTTCCTTCATCTCCCCACCTAGCGACACAAATTCCACTTCAGCATCATCGGGTAGCTCGGTGTAGTTAACACCGGGGCTGATTTTTACGGCCGTATCTGGCACCACCTTTCGCCACGCATCAATCAGGCTTAGTGGTGGCCGGTACTGCGCCAATGAAAAAAAGCGGCGACCCTGCCCATCCCGGCGTGCCGGGTCAAAGAAGAAGGCATCCATGTCGGCCAATGGTGTCAAATTGTGCAAGTCTGCTTGCAGCGGGTGGAATTGATCCCCATAACCATACACGCGCACGTTTTCCTGCGCCATTGCCAACCGTACTGGTTCCCACTCCACACCTGTCACCTCTGCGATGGCTGCCAACGCAATCGCATCGCCGCCAATGCCGCAGCCCAAATCGGCAATTTGCGCGCAGCCTAAATTGGCAAAGCGGCGCGCCCGGTGCTGCGCCACCATCTCTGCCGACGCTTGCTCCAGGGCAGCCCGCACAAAATACATCTCTGCAGCGCGGCTAAATTTAGCGACGGCGTGCTGCCGCAGAACCACGGTTTCCAGCACCGCCTGCGCCTGCGTTCTGGGCAATTTTTGGCGCAGCCAACTGGCAATTTGCAAGTGCGTCTGGGGCGAAATCTCCATCTGGCCAACGTCAGCTAGCCAGCGCTGGCCTTCATCTGAAAGCAAAAAAGCGAGGTCATCCAGGGTCATATGCTAGGGTAGTTCTGGCGTGAGCAGACGGCCGTTGGGGATGTCTGGTTCTTCCGCTTCGTCCAATTCAGGGATAGCTGTGCCAGCCCCCTGCCGACCACAGTAATTTTGGTAGGCACATTCACGGCAATGGCTCCAATCTTCAGTTAGCGGCCAAGCATCTTTGGCAAATGCTTCATCAAGCTGGGCGGCCATTTGCTGCAATTCGCCCCAATTTGTGGCATGTGCTGCCGCACTGTAGCCAATGGTTACGGGCGTGTCTGGCTCCTGCACAAACCAGTAGGTTAGCCGAATTTGTTCTGGCGAAATTTGCTCACCTTGCGGCCAAAAGGCGTTGCCCCCTTCGGCCAGCAGGGCCAGGTAGAGTCGCGTTTGCCAGCGATTTTTCAACTCGCCAGCCTCGATGGGTCGTCCGGTTTTCCAATCAAACAGGTGGGCAAACGGCCGTCCCGCATCATCTTCACCAATCACCAGCAGATCGAAACGGCCGTACAGCAAATGACTCCCCAGCGGCACGGTCAGACCAGTTTCTGGCAAAAAGCGGGCGTTGTTGGGTAACTGTTGCACTAGGTTATGAGACTGAAACGTTTGCCACCATTGGCGAACACGGCCGTCTTCAATCGTCTCCAGGGAGATCTTTAGCCCTAAAAAGTGACGTTCCAGCAGTCGGTGAAAATCTTGCCCCTGCTGCAGTAGTTGCTCAGTGCGGGCTGGCAGCGGGTTGGCAGGCCAGGGCAAACGGCGCACATAACGTAGCTGGAAGCGTCGCTGGCAGGCCAGGAAGTTTGTGAGTTTGTATTGGCTAAGGGTGAGGCGGTTGTTCATAAAGTAATTGGGTAATCGGGTCATTTGTATCAATTTCACAATTACCTGTTTTTAGACCCAAATGTTGCCGTCTGGCGAGCGCATAAACAGTACTGGAATGCCCCAAAACGGACTTTCAAAGATGGCAAAATCCAGGCCGATGCGCGCTTCGGTAACGGCCGTATCCAACGGATTACCCAACGCCAGAAATTCGTACAGGGTTTGCATAAATGGCTGAGCCGCAATATTTGGCAAATCGTATTGCATTGCCACCACCGCTGGCAGACCACCCCAAACCAGCTTGGGCGCCAGGCCCATAAATGCCTGCGCCGAACTGGATTTCTCTGATTTGTCTGATGTCGCCCCAGATTGGCAGGCACTCAGGATGATTAACTTGGTATCGTCCCCCTGGAACAGCCGCAGCATCCGATCCCCATCCAGCATGACGTGAGATTTACGGCCGTTGTCTAAAGCCAATCCCCCGCCGCCATTCGGCAGCAGCGCCCCGTGCCCAATGAAATGGAAAATATGCGGCGGGTTTTGCCGCACCTTAGATACCAATGATGTGGGCGACACATTTGGCAGCTCCTCAATCACGACCTTCCCCTCATCCTCAAACGTTTTCAGGGCATTTTTTACTGCATCCAATTCGCTTTGCACGTCCAGCTTGTCCAAATCTTCAGGATTAGCCCAGGCCAGCAAAATTTTCACAGGGAATGGTACCGAAATCGGGGCAGGGGGGCGGTTAGTGGGCATGTAGCGCACCAGCGGTGTATCTTTATTCAATGAAAGGAATGATTTGTCATCTCGGCAATATTCCCACGGCACCTGATACAGTTCGCTCGATTCCTGATTGATGTTAATCCGTACACGGATGCCCTCTTTGCCCTGCGCCCGCGAGACGTTTAACGTTGTACTAAATAGCTCTTGAATCGGTGCCGGGAACAAGAACTTACGCAAAATTTCGCCCATGTCGGTTGCAAACTGCGGCTCAGAAATCTGCACATCTCGTAGGGAGCGTGCCAGATATTGGTAATTCTCATCCTCAAACGGAAAGGTTTGGGGTGCGGTTGCCGATGCTTCACCATTGGGTGATTCAGCTTCTAAGCGGTAGGAATTGGGGGTGCCAGACGGCCGTATCGTAATGTCAAAATTATCGTAAACAGTTTGCGGCGAGTCTGGTACGGCCGCTTCGTCATTGCCTGCATCAGCAGGCCGATCAGGCTTAGATAAATCAGGCTCCGGCCCGCCAAACTTTGTCAGGTCGATGCGCGGCTTCAGGCTGTGAATCATCTGCAAAAGCTCAGGCGTGATGCCATTGCGCCGGGCAAACTCTTGCAGTTCCTGTGCTTTGCGCCGAATCGTATCCCCAGCTAGATTTTCATAACTAATATCAACACCCGTTTCAAACTTCAGCTCTATACAAAGCGTACGGATGCCGTCTAAATCAAAAACATCTTCGATGAGGCTATACAAATGGCGGTATTCAGACATGGAAATACTCTCTTTTTATAATGGATTGGTTGTAGTTGGCGCGGACATTTGCATCATACAAGCCTTGCTACAGATGTCAAGCAATTTCGCAAATAACCGAGGAGTGAGCATCCTTAGATGCGAACGGATCGCGGTTTGTGAAGGCGCATCTGACGATGCTTTCTCCTCACAGGGGAACCTGAGCTTAATGCGTCAAAATCTTGCTCAAGAACAACTTGGTGCGGTCACTTTGCGGATTGTTGTACAAATCATGCGGCGAGGCGATTTCCACGACTTGCCCGCCATCCATAAACACCATCCGGTCCGCAGCAGAGCGCGCAAAGCCCATCTCGTGCGTCACCACCACCATCGTCATCCCTTCTTTCGCCAAGTCCAGCATCACATCCAGCACCTCTTTAATCATTTCCGGGTCTAGCGCACTGGTCGGCTCATCAAACAACATGATTTTGGGGTTCATCGCCAACGAGCGGGCAATCGCCACACGCTGCTGCTGCCCACCAGAAAGTTGGCGCGGGTAAGCATCAGCCTTTTCCGGGATACCAACGCGAGTTAACTGCTCCATGCCGATACGATCTGCTTCCGCTTTGCTGCGTTTGCGTACCAGCCGCTGGGCGATGGTTACATTTTCCAACGCAGTGAGGTGTGGGAACAGGTTGAACTGCTGAAACACCATGCCCACTTCGGCGCGCACGGTGTTGATATTGGTCGCTTTATCTTCCAGATGCACCCCCTCAATATAAATGGCACCGTTTGTTGGTGTTTCCAGGTGATTGATGCAGCGCAAAACCGTGCTTTTGCCTGAACCGCTAGGGCCAATGATAATAACCACTTCCCCTTGTCGAACAGTTAAATCAACCCCTTTTACCGCTTCAATCTGGCCAAAATATTTGTGCAAATCATTAATGACAATCATTTCGTTGTTCATAATTACTGTTCTCCCACACGAATGCGTCGTTCATACCAGCGCAAGAATAGACTGAGGGTGATGGTCATGGCCAAGTATAAGAATACGATGACCAGATACGCTTCTGGAAAGCGAAAGGTACTGCCCGCGTGCAGCCGGGAGCGTTGGGTAAGTTCACGCACGGCCAACACCGAGGCCAGCGAAGAATCTTTGAGCATGGCGATAAAGTCGTTGCCCAGTGCAGGGGAAATGTTGCGGATGGCCTGGGGCAAAATAATATATTGCATCGCTTGCCGGGCGGTCATGCCCAATGAGCGGGCCGCTTCCATTTGTCCTTTGGAGATGGATTCAATGCCGGCTCGGAAGATTTCGGCCAGAAAGGCCCCATAAATAATCGCCAAAGCCAAAATAGCGCGTAGTTCAATGGAAACATCCCGATTGTCAATACCAATACTGTCGCTAACGGCGGGCACGATAACAAAGGCCAGAGTGAGGATGAGCACCAGCGTGGGGACGCCGCGAATAAATTCCACATAGGTAATGGCAACGTTGCGAATGGCTCGATTACGGCTAATGCGGCCAAGACCAGCCAGCAGACCAAAAACCAAAGCCAGGCCAAAACCGCCTAATGTTAGGTATAAAGTGGTGGTTATGCCAGGAAAAATAAAGATAAACGCTTCATTGTACGCATTAGGAACGGCCAAGACAGAGGTTAAGGCATCTTCATTTTCGGCTACAAAAGATTGCGCTGCACGCCTGTCTAGTAAAATCGCATCAATGTCCCCGCTTAATAAAGGTTGAATCGCATCTTCTAGCTGCGTGAACGTTTGAATGCGCTCTTCTGGTAATTCTTCACTGGCCAGATCGAACGCCTCACCACTTGTGGGTGCACCCACAATGGCTTCATCGTCTCTGACGAAAATCCGAAGAGTCTCAAATTCTGCTTCACTTGCTTCTTCTGCATCCGCTTCTTCCACTTCTGCAATTCGGACGAGCAGGTGCGGGCCGGGTTGCCGAATAATGAGGAAGGCCATGATGCCAAGAAAGGCGAGTATGGCCACCAGCCACCAGGGAAAATCGCGCCAATCGGTGGTTGCTGCTTGACGACTGTTAGAACTGTTGAGCGATGAAGGGGAAGCCGGGTCGGGTCCAGCCATGTTTTGCCTCCTGAGGAAATGTAGCAAATCACAAGAAGATATTAAAAATAAGCACGCCTTCTTAATTGTGATTTGCTCAAGTAAAAGCGGGAGAAATGAGTCTGCTCATTTTCAAAGAATTTCCCGCTTTTACATAAAGTCGCTGATTTTATACAAAGAAGCGCCAATTATATGAAATAACTGACGCTCCTAAACTTATCTCATTTGTAAGGGGTTACAAATGGTCTGTTTTGGGTTGAAACGGCCGTTACTCTTCCGGGAACAAATCGTCGTATGTGATGGTGAAGTTCGGGCCAAAGTATTGCAGGTTGACCTCTTCCAGGAAGCCATTGCTGGCCAGTTCCGCCAATGCGGCATTGACCGGTTCAACCAGATCGCTACCCAGCGGGTAGATGAAACCTAGCTGGTCGCTAGACATGGACGGGCCAACGAGCTGCAAGGCATCAGCATTTTCGCCCAGGTAGCCCTGGCCAGCCACCTCATCAATAATCACGGCATCAATATCGCCAGCGATGAGTGCTTGTACAGCGAACGGGAACTGCTCAAACGCTTGAATGCGCTCTTCTGGCAGGTATTCCAGGGCAGTTTCGTAGTTGGTGGTGCCGGTTTGCGTACCCAAGAGAAGGTCTTCATTGTTCACAATATCATCAATGCTTTCAATGCGGTCTTCATCAATGCGAACCAGCAGACGCTGTTCGATGTTGATGTAGCCATTGGAGAAGTCTACGATTTCGGCGCGGTCTTCGGTGATGGTGATGCCATCGGCGGCAGCATCATACTGACCATCGGCTACAGCCTGGATCATGCCTTCCCAACCCGCTTCGATGTAAACGGGGGAGCAGTTTAGCAAGCTGCAAATTTCGTTCCAGACGTCATAATCCCAACCGGCCGGTTCGCCCGTGTCAGGGTCAATGTAGTTAAAGGGGAGATAGGCATTTTCAACAGCGATGGTAACTTCGCGGCCACCCAAATCGGGCAAGGCTGCGCCTTCATCCTCTGAGCCTTCTTCTGGTGGGAACAGGTCATCATAAGTGATGGTGAAGCCAGGGCCAAAATATTGGGCGTTGACTTCTTCTAGGAAGCCGTTGACAACCAGTTCGCCAAGAGCGACATTGACTGGTTCAACCAGATCGCTACCCAGCGGGTAGATGAAGCCCAACTGGTCGCTAGACATGGACGGGCCAACGAGCTGCAAGGCATCTGCGTTCTCGCCCAGATAACCCTGACCAGCTACCTCGTCAATAATCACGGCATCAATGTCGCCAGCGATGAGTGCCTGCACAGCGAACGGGAACTGCTCAAACGCTTGAATGCGTTCTTCTGGCAAATACTCTAGAGCGGTTTCATAGTTAGTGGTGCCGGTTTGAGTACCCAGAATCAGCGATTCGTCATTAACGATGCTTTCGATGCTTTCAATGCGGTCTTCATCAATGCGAACCAGCAGACGCTGTTCGATGTTGATGTAGCCATTGGAGAAGTCTACGATTTCGGCGCGGTCTTCGGTGATGGTGATGCCGTCGGCGGCGGCATCATACTGACCATCAGCTACAGCTTGGATCATGCCTTCCCAACCCGCTTCGATGTAAACGGGGGAGCAGTTTAGCAAGCTGCAAATTTCGTTCCAGACGTCATAATCCCAACCGGCCGGTTCGCCCGTGTCAGGGTCAATGTAGTTAAAGGGGAGATAGGCATTTTCAACAGCGATGGTAACTTCGCGGCCACCCAAATCGGGCAAACCGCTTTCGTCGTCCATGGTTTCGTCATCCATGGCTTCATCATCCATCCCCTCCTCATCGTCCATCGCCTCTTCGCCGTCGCTATCAGCTTCGCTGCTGCTGTCGGTGTCGGCTGGTTCATCGGAGGCGGGTTCATCCCCACCGCCGCAGGCAACGAGCAGGAGGCCCAACAGGAACAGAGCCAAAACCCAAATTAAGTTTCGTTTTTTCATGTGAATTTTCTCCTCGTGATTGTGTAAAAACCAAAAAGACATTTGAATTAGAAGGGTATCGAAATTGGTTTTTACTTAAGCAAGTCACAGAGAAATCGCCCTTCGTAATTCAAACTGCTTTCTGTGGTTTGCTTAGAGAGCCAGATGATTCTGGCGGCGTCTTTTAGGGGTCTCAATTATGACATGGCTTATGGAATAAGCCAATTTTGACAGGAGAAAATGGTGGAGGGAAACGGCCGTTAGACAATTTGCCTAAAGTTTGGCTGAAATTAGAGGGCTTTGTTGGCTTGTTTGCCCAAATTTGGCATCAGCCGCTAAACATACGCAGCAGGGCGACGGCCGCAACGATGATAAAAATCGTTAGGCAACCGATACGCATTAGTGATGCGGTAAGTTTGAACGCCAACCGCGCTAAGAAAAGCACAATGAGCAAAACGGCCGCAATCACAATCAGTTGGGTAATATCTTCAGCTTGTAGGTTTTGTATGATTTCCATTACAGTGCCTCGTTATCGGTAATCGGTGAACGGTTATCGGTAATATTACCACCGATTACAGATTACGGATGACCGATTACCGTTCGTTTGCTTCACGAATCCACAATGCCAGCAGCAGGGTGGCAACGGCCGTAATCATAGCAGAAACCCAGCCATTGCTGGAAAAACCAAACTGGCTAAACAAAAATGGCCCCAGCCAAGAGCCAAGGGCACGCCCCAATGCGCCAGCAGCGATGACGCTAGACATCACTACACTGCGGGCAGAAGGCACAATCTCTGTCATCAGCGGCACGCCGCCTACGATGGTGATCTCAAAAGTGAGGAAGAGGGCAAAGTAGGCGGCCAATGCAGACGTGAGGTTGCCGCTCGTGAGCGGGATGAGCAGGCAGATCAGTGCGTTGAGCAGCCCGGTGGTGATGATAACGGGGCGTTTGCCGAAGCGGTCTACCGACCAGCCTGCAAACAGTTCGCCCGTAATTTCTGCTCCACCAATCACCCCCGCTGACGCGCCTAAGGCCAGCAGGCTGAGACCAAAACTAAGCTCCATCCAGTCGCCAAACACCAGGAAGATGGTCTCGTTCCCGGCCATGACAAGGACGTTGTACAGCATGGCGGCCCAAATGACGGGATGCTGCCACATCACACGGCCGTAATCCACCAAACTGGTGCCACGCCCACCAGTGGTTTTGTTGGCGGAGGGCAAAAATTTGCGGAGGGAAACGGCCGTAATTACCCCAAATAGCCCCAGCCAAAAGAATGCTGCCGACCAGCCCTGCCGCTCGATGGCAATGCCCAGCAGCGGGCCACCCACCAGCAATGCCCCTGCCCAGGAAAGCTCCGTAACCGCCAATGCCTTGCCCCGCTGCTTGTACGGCACATTCTCACCCACGTAGGCCTGCATGGCCGGATCGTACACCACTTTGGCTACCGAGATGATGATGAGCGCCGCGCCAAACAGCCAATAGCTGGGCTGCAGCCACACCAGCAGGCAGCCTGCGCTAAAGAAAATCATTGACCCAAACAGGATGGCTCGACGGCCGAATCGCTCTGAAAGTGGCCCAAACAGCGGGCTAAGAAAGCCTGCCAAATTGCGTATTGTGACCAGACGGTAAACGGCCGTTACCGGCACCCCAAGCTGGCGGGCAAAGGCAGGGGCAAACGGATACACCATTCGCAAGCCTGTGTTCAGGCAAAGCCGCGCTAGCGAGATGAGTATCAACTGCCAGATCATTCGGGTCGGTTTGGGTTCCATAACGGGCGAGAGTGTAACGAAGGAACGTGAAATTGGGTAATTGGGTAATTCAGTAATTTGCCAACCCAATTACCCACTTACTCAGTTACCCAATTACCCACCACACCAGTGCCTCCCCCTAAATTCAATGCTACAATCAGATCATATGGCAAAAAAATCAAAACGAAAGCAACAAAACAAACTGGCGGCTCGAACTGCACTGCCCGTTTTAGCGCGGATTGTCATTATCCTGCTGCTGCCCTTGGCGTTTATCCTGCTTCTGGGTGGCAGCGAGGGCAGCAACGCCCCAATTTTGGGTGGCGTTGGCGTAGCGAGCTGGTTTTTGGGGCTGTTTTGGGTTGGTTTACCGGGAATGGGTTTGCGAGGCGGACGGCCGTTATTCGCCGGGATTGGCTTTGCCACGCTGGGCTGGCTGGCGTTTTTGCTCTTTCGCTTCTCCTTCATTGCCCTCAACCTAAACGCCGCCGACTCGGGTCGCAGCTTCGTTTACCTGCTGCTGTTCGAGGCGTTTGCCACGCAGCTATGGGCATTTGGCCTGCTATTTCGCAACCTGGTCGAGTGGCGCGGTGGCCTGACGGCCGCCGTGGGCAGCGGCGTTGCCTTTGGTGCCGTCGCTTTTGTGCTGTTCCAGGAAGCGTATGCCGGCGATTTGCCCAGCTTGCTCTACTTTATGGTGTGGGGCCTGTTTTACGGCATTATTCGCTTACGCACCGGCAGCTTTTTGGGTGCTATGCTCATCCAAACCTTGCATAGCTTTACCGCTTGGGTAGCGTTGGGGCCACTGCCCGCCCTCACTCCGCCAGACCGTTTGCCCACGGTCTACTTGCTGTCTGGCCTGGTTTATTTAGTGGTGATTTGGCGGCTTTGGCCGAAAGAAGAAGCGGATTACCGCGTTTAGTTGGTAATCCGTGATCAGTAGTCGGTAATCCGTAACCGTTTACGAATTGCCGTTCGCCGATTACCAGAGTTGAGATTGTTATGTCTACTCTTTCTGTTGCAATTGATGAACGAATGCGGCTGGTAACGGCCGTTCTTGCAGTAAGCGATTGGCCTGTAGAGGAACAAAATCGGCTTACCCATGCTGTGCACCCTCACGCCAAGCAGGTCCGGCACTTTATGCAGCATTTTGCTAGCCATCCAGCAGTGAACGGTGTGAATGAAGCGCTGCTCAACGGCGTGAACGTTGCCGATTTGTTTAGTGCTGCCCTCCGCTGCACCTGGCCAGATTTCACCCCTGAAGCCGACCTGCCCAATGTGCTAAAAATTGAAGCGTGGGTGGCTTCGCTGGCCGGTTTCGCCCAGCAAACGGCCGTTGCCACCGACTTTTGGCCGCAGCACACGGCCGTTTGGCAAGAAGCCCAAACGGCTCTGGTAAAAATCTTTAACGATGGTGATTTATTGGCAGCGTTGGGGCAGTTGGGGGATGTGGCGGTTACGGCCGTTACCCTCATGCCCAACCTTGTTTTCCCAGCTCTCACCCCCGTTGTTGCCACTGCCGATAGCACAGTGACGTTGTTACTGCCACCGCCCAAAGCCGTGGGCGAATCCCCGCCCTGGCCCTTTGATGAAGACCCTGGCTGGGTGGTCGCCACCGTTGCTGGGCAGTTGGCACAGCACCTGCTGGCAGCGGATTTGAACCAGCTAGATGAGGCAGAACGGCCGTTAGCCATTCACTTAGCCACCGCTCACTGCCTAGCGCAGCTACTTGATGAATTTGAAGCCCAAGCCTACCTGCTCCGTGCCAAAAAAGCGCACAATCTACCCCAGCTCCCCGCCCTTTTTGCCCAGTTGCAGGAGGAGGTATTGGGGGGAAACGGCCGTTCCCTAAGCACTATTCTTCAAAATTAAACAGACCACAGATTACACGGATTTCGCAGATTAAAGAACCAAAAAATCTGTGTAATCTGCGAAATCTGTGGCTAAAACATAAGGAGAACCCCTTGTCCTACGAATTTATTCTCACCCGAACCGAAGGGCGCGTTGGCATTGTGCAGTTCAACCGCCCCAAAGCACTCAACGCACTAAACAGCAACCTGATGCGTGAATTAATGGATGCCCTGGAAGCCTTTGATGCCAATGATGACATCGGCTGCCTAATAATCACAGGCAATGAACGCGCCTTTGCTGCTGGGGCAGACATTAAAGAGATGGCCAACGCCACACCGGTTACCATGCTAGACAGCCCAAACATTGGTTACTATGATCGCTTACGCAAAATTTCAAAACCAATCATTGCGGCCGTTTCTGGCTTTGCCCTCGGCGGTGGATGTGAGCTGGCGATGTCCTGCGACATGATTGTGGCTAGCGAGAGTGCTAAATTTGGTCAGCCTGAGATCAATCTTGGCGTGATTCCCGGTGCTGGTGGCACCCAACGCATGACCTACGCGGTAGGTAAAGCATTGGCAATGGAAATTTGCTTGAACGGCCGTTTCCTATCCGCCACCGAAGCCCAACAGTATGGACTCGTTAATCGGGTTGTGCCGGTAGAACTTTACCTGGAAGAAGCCATCAAATTTGCCGCCGAGATTGCCGCCCGCGCCCCAGTTGCCATTCGCTTGGCCAAAGAAGCCATCAACGCCGTCTTCGAGACTCCGCTGCAAGCCGGGCTGGCTCACGAACGCCGCCTCTTTTACATGCTGTTCAGCACCGAAGACCAAAAAGAAGGGATGGACGCCTTCATCAACAAACGCCCCCCCACCTGGCAAGGCAAATAGCCCACCCCCGGTAGGGGCAGGCCCCCGTGCCTGCCCTTTACCCCCGTGCCTGCCCTCATTGGGTTGGCACGGGGACCAACCCCTACAAAAACGCCCCAAAACTGATAAAATACGCCTCGCCAACCCACAATAAAAATTTAACCAGGAAATTCATTTCCAAAAGGTCCAAGCGTGATTTCACGACAACAAGCCCGGCAGCAGATTGAAGAACTGATTCAACAGTACGAGAAGATTCCCAAAGCCGAACGGCCGAATCTCACCGAAGCCAACGTCCTGCACCAATTTATAGACCCCCTGCTGCAAGCCCTCGGCTGGCCCATTAACGACCCGGCACGCTGCAAATACGAACTCAACACCCAGGTTGGCCGCCCCGATGTGGTGCTGCTGCCCGAAAGCGGCGGCAACGTCTACGTCGAGGCCAAGCGCTTCGGCATTATTGACAAACTGGCCCAATCCAAAAATCGGCTCGAAGGCATCGTCACCCCCGGCCAGCTTTCCCTACCCGGCATGGCCGCCGACCGCACCCCCGAAGAGCAGCAAGCCATCAACTACGCCTTTAGCAACGGCGGCACCTGGGCCATTCTCACCAATTTTGAGCGGCTGCGCCTTTTTAATGCCCGGCGCGACTGGCTGGTGCTTTCTTTTGAAGAACCCTCTGCCTTTTTGGATGAGTTTGACCAGCTTTGGCAGCTTTCTTACGACAGCATCCGCAACGGCCGTCTCGACCAACTTTCCAACCAGCGCCACCGCGAAGACGTAGACACCGATTACCTCAACTTCATCAACACCTGGCGCGAGCGGCTGGCGCAAGACATTTTAGATAAGCGCAATGAAAATTGGTGGGTGCTGGATGAGGACGGCCGTATCCAACTCCCAGAATTACGCGCTGTTGTCCAAAGAGTCCTCGACCGCCTCGTCGTGGTGCGCTTTGCCGAAGACCACCTCATCGTGCCCCCCGGCACCCTGCTGGGCATGGCCGAAATGCGCCGCACCAACCCCTACAGCTTCAGCCTCACCCAATTTTTGCAGCAGCTCTTCCGCCGCTTCGACGAAGACCACAACTCTGCCCTCTTTGCCCCTGGACTGGCCGACCAGGCCGTCTTTAGCGACAAAGTCCTCGACGGCCTCATCGACAAGCTGTACGAAGCCCGCTACCGCGCCATGACCGCCGACATCATGGGCAACACCTACGAGCAATATTTGGGCAAAGCCCTGGTGCTGCGCGGCAGCGAAGTGCAAACCAGCGACAATTTGGAGACGCGCAAAAAGCAGGGCAGCTACTACACTCCCCAGGTTATCGTCCGCTATTTGGTAGACAATTCGCTGGGCAAAATTTTAAGCGGCGATGGGCAAGCCGCGCCGCCAACGGCCGCAGATATTCAAAATTTGCGCGTCATAGACCCCGCCTGCGGCTCCGGCGGCTTCCTCATTTACGCCTACGAACTGCTGGCAAACTTTTACCGGGGCGAAATGGCCCGGCTGGAAGCCGAACGCCAAGCCCGCTACGACGAACTCGTCGCCGAGGGCATCACCACCCCCTTCGATTTGCAGCTACAGCTCACCCCATACACCCAGGAAATGGAGCGGCTCCAGCAATACCCCCGCTTCATCTTGGAAAACCACCTCTACGGCGTCGATTTAGACCCGCAAGCCGCCGAAATTGCCACCGTCAACCTCATCATGCGCGCCATGGCCGACCAGCGGCGTGGCGACAAGCGGCTACCCCTCATCCTCAACCAAAACATCAAGGTGGGCAACGGGCTGGTTGGTGCGCCGCCCAATGATGTGCGACTGAGTGAACACGAGGCGGCGCTGGGCGAACTGGCTCGCCTGCGCCGTGAAGCCGTGGGCGGCGGCAAAAACCACGCCGCCCTCCAGCAGCAAATTGCCGACCTGAGCCAGCAGGTCAATGACGCGCTTAACGCCGACCTGATTGTGCATTTTCCCGATGGCGCAGGTGGGCTGGACGAAACCGTACGGCCGTTCAACTGGGCTGTCGAATTCCCCGAAGTTTTTGCCAATGGCGGTGACCCAACTGCGTTGGGTTTTGACGTGGTACTGGGCAACCCGCCCTGGGAAATTGTGAAGCCCGACCTGCGCGAATATTACGCCCAGTTTGACCCCAACATCGAGAGCAAGCTGACCCGCAAAAAGGCCGAAGCCCGCATTGCCCAGCTAGACGCAGGCGACCCCACCCTGGCCGATCGCTGGGCCGCCCAAAAAGCCCGCATAGAAGCCGCCGCCACCTACTACAAAAAAGCCCCCGACTACAGCCGCCAGGGGCGCGGCGACACCGCCACCCACAAACTGTTCCTGGAGCGCGGCTACGACCTGCTGCAAGATGGCGGGCGGCTCGCTTTCGTCATCCCCTCCGGCATTTACACCGATTTGGGCACGATGGAACTGCGCCAAATGCTTCTGGAAGAAGGCCAAATTGAATATCTCTACAGTTTCAGCAATGAACGTTTCTTTTTCCCTGGCGTAGATCATCGCTTCAAATTTACGTTGCTTGGTGCTCGAAATGGTGTGAAAAGTGAAGGTTTTTGGTCTACGTTCCGTTTTAACCCGCGTGTTGCAGTGGCTCCAGATGATTTGCCCTCTTTTCTGGCCAATCGTAAAAATTTAGTTTTCTCTCGCAAAGATTCGATCAAGAAATTTAGCCCGGATAGCTTAAGCATAATGGAGTTCCAAAGTCAGCTAGATTATGAAATAGCAAGCACAATTTACGGAGACAGAACATTTTTAGGTGATGAAGCTGGTTGGAATGTGAAATTTTATCGAGAGTTTGATATGACAAATTCTCGAAGTTTATTTAATCAGATCAAGCAAGGAACCCCATTGTTTGAAGGCAAGATGATTCATCAGTTTGATGCCTATTTTGCGGAAGCAAGATTCTGGCTGGAAGAAAAATATTTAAAGTATTCCCATGTGCGACCGGGAGTTAGGGCGGTTGCGTCTAATACGAATGAACGAACACTGATTTCTGCTGTACTTCCTCCAAATGTAGGCGCAGGAAACTCGATACTTACAATTCCTGATATTTCCTCCGAACAGGATGGGCTTTTTCTAGTATCTCTTTTTAATAGTTTAGTGTTGGATTGGATAATTAGAATGAAGGTGACGAGTAACCTCAATATGTTTATTCTGTACCAACTGCCCGTGCCGCGACTGACGGCGGGGCATCCGGTTTTTGACGCCATCGTCCCCCGCGCGGCGCGGCTCAGCTGCACCAGCGCCGCCTTCGCCCCGCTCTGGCAAGCCGTCATGGGCACCCCATACCCCCAAGTGACAGGCACTTCCAGCGCCACCAACCAACCCGCCACCGACCCCGCCACTCGCCAGCAGCTCCGCCATGAACTAGATGCCCTCGTCGCCCACCTCTACGGCCTCAGCCGCGACGAATTTGCCCACATCCTGGGTACCTTCCCCCTCGTCTTCCCACCCACGCCAGAGGGCAACGCCAAAAAAGCCACCCTCCTCCAAATCTTCGACGAGATCGATTTGTAGGGGTTGGCCCCCGTGCCAACCCCACGCGGCACGGGGATTGGGGCAGGCACGGGGGCCTGCCCCTACCGGGGGAAATATCGTCAAATGTAGGGGTTGGTCTCCGTGCCACCCCCAAAATGGATGCGAATATGAAATACGATCCGCACAAACATCATCGGCGATCCATTCGCCTGAAAGGGTATGATTACAGTTTGGCAGGTGCCTATTTCGTTACCATCTGCGTCCAAGGCGGGATTTCCCTGCTTGGGGAGGTTGTAGACGGCGAAATGGTGTTGAATGACGCAGGCAAAATAGTAACCGCCTTTTGGGATGAGATCACGATCAAATATCCTACCGTCATCCTGGATGCGTTTGTCTGTATGCCCAACCATATTCATTTTATTGTGATATTGACGGGGGAGGTGTCGCTATTTGATGTTATCCAATGGTACAAATCCATCACCACTACCAAATACCGCCACGGCGTGCAGGATGGCAAATGGTCGCCATACGAAAAACGGTTTTGGCAACGCAATTATTACGAGCATATCATCCGCAACAAACGCGCCCACAAAGCAATTCGGGAGTACATTTACAACAATCCAGCCAATTGGTTGGCCGATCAATTGCACCCCGACGCCCCAAAAAACCAATTCAACCAAAATTGGTAGGGGTTGCCCAACGATGTGTACGGGTTGGCCCCCGTGCCAACCCAATGTGGGCAGCCACGGGGCGAGGGCAGGCACGGGGGCCTGCCCCTACATGGAAATTGATTAAATGATTCAGGTACACCTAGCATACCCGCCTGCGCCGGAGGATTTGGCGGTTTTGCGAGGGCAATTGCACCCCAATGTGCAGCTTACCATTGGTGAACTGCCTGATCCCGCGCAGTATGAGATTTTGGTAAACGGCCGTCCCACCCCCCAAGAACTCAGTGCCAGCCCCAATCTGCACACCGTCATTATTCCCTGGGCAGGCTTGCCAGAGGTTACGGCCGAACGTTTGAAACAGTTCCCTCACCTCAAACTGCACAACCTGCACCACAATGCCGCCGTCGTTGCTGAGGGGATGCTCATGCTGCTGCTAAGCGTGGCGCGCCTGGCTGTCCCCGCTGACCGTGCCTTGCGGAAAGGGGATTGGCGACCTCGGTACGAACGGCCGTTTCCCGCCCAGCTACTCCATGGCAAAACCGCACTCATCCTCGGCTACGGTGCCATTGGTCAACGCCTTGCCCAACTTTGTCGCGCTCTGGGCATGAACGTCCACGCCATCCGCCGCCGTATTGAAAAACCGATAACCGATAACAGCATTATGGGTAATGCCATCACCGTTCACCCAGCAGATTCCTTGCTGACTTTACTACCCCAGGCCAACGTTTTGCTCATCTGCCTGCCCCACACGCCCAAAACCGATGGCTTACTGGGTGAGGGTGAGCTGGCGTTGCTGCCGCCCAAAGCCATTTTGGTTAACGCAGGTCGCGCTGCCATCGTGGATGAAGATGCTTTGTACGAAGCGTTGGTCAGCGGCCACCTGCACGGGGCGGGGCTGGATGTTTGGTATCGCTATCCCAAAGATGAGGCGGCGCGGGCAAATACATTTCCAGGAGAACGGCCGTTTCACCAGCTAGATAACGTGCTACTCAGCCCCCACCGCACCGGCCACGTCGCCGAAACAGAGTCGCTACGCCTGGCCGCCCTGGCCGAATTGCTCAACGCGGCAGCAGAAGGCAAGCCGTTACCAAATAAAATTGACATAACGCGAGGGTATTGATTGATTCCACCCTCGTAGGGGCAGGCCCCCGTGCCTGCCCTTTTTGGTTGGCACGAAGCCAAGGTTGGCACGGGGACCAACCCCTACCAAAATAAAAATAATTTGTATGTTTTTGCGGTAAAATGGGTTTACAACGGTGGGAACGGCCGTTGCGTACAGGTTCCGTAGTAAAAAGTGGAAAGTACGAGAATCAAGAATTTTTACTTTTCACTAATCACTTTTCACTCGTTTTTTTAGGCAAAAGGAGCATTTCAGATGAAACATAGTCACGAAGTAGATTACCAAGTGTTTGGCGATGATTTGCAGTTTGTAGAGGTTGAACTCGACCCTAGCGAAACCGTCATTGCCGAAGCAGGCGCGATGATGTACATGGAAGATGGCATTGGCTTTGAAACCAAAATGGGGGATGGTTCCAAGCCAGATCAGGGCTTTTTGGGCGCATTGGGCAGCATGGCTAAACGCGCCTTTACAGGTGAATCTGTTTTCATGACTCACTTCACCAACAACGGTCAGGGCAAAAAGCACGTGGCCTTTGGCGCACCCTATCCTGGCAAAATAATCGCCATTGATCTGGATGAAGCCAACGGTGAGCTAATTTGCCAAAAAGATTCATTCCTCTGCGCTGCGTTGGGCACAGAGGTGAGCATTGCCTTTAACAAAAAGCTGGGTGCGGGCTTCTTTGGCGGTGAGGGTTTCATTTTGCAGCGGCTGCGTGGGGATGGCAATGTGTTCATCCACGCTGGCGGCACGATTGTGGAGCGTCAGCTAAATGGCGGCAAAATTATGGTAGATACGGGCTGCATCGTCGCCTTTGAATCCACCATCAACTACGACATCGAGCGAGCGGGCAACTTAAAATCTATGATTTTTGGTGGCGAAGGGCTGTTCTTGGCCACGCTACAGGGCACCGGGCGCGTTTGGCTACAATCGCTGCCGTTTAGCCGCCTGGCAGACCGCGTGCTGCAAAATGCCAAATTTAGCAGCAGTGGCGGCGGCAAATCTTCTGGCGAAGGCTCCATTCTGGGCCGCACCGTCACCGATCTATTGCAAGGTTAACTTAGTTGCCACAGAGAACACAGAGTTTTTACTCTTGATCCTCTGTGTTCTCTGTGGCCAAAATCAGCGTGGCCCATACTTTTTGTAGAACGGCCGTCTTCTCAAATGAAAAGTAAATGGTGCGGGGTTTCAGATGGTTCAGGTCATCTGCTGCCCCGCCCTGCACGTAATACAACAGCGAACTATCCTCATCCTGCCCCCACACCTCTAAAAAAGTGATTGCCAGTGTTGGGATTGGCTCTTTGCCAAATAAAATCCAGCCGCGCTGCACTTTTTGCAGCGTGCGCGGCGCAAAAAATTGGTACAAGAACCGCTTTGGTCGGTACTCTACCATGACGATGTGGTCGCCTAGCGGCACGCGCCAGTAGTGGGCTGGCTTTTGCAGCAATACCGTGTCTGCCTTGCCACTAACGGCGTAGCGACCCGAGGCGTAGACGGCCGTTCGCTCGTTTGGCGCGATGGGTTTGATAGTGGCTGGTGGGGAAACGGCCGTTTCATCCGCCACAAATTTGTTGTAATCCTCCCGCCGCGCACACCAGTACACAAAGCTCACGATCAGCCACAGCAGCACCGTCAGCAAGATGGCCACCCAGCCCCAGCGCCCAATCAACGCCGCTATAAACAGGGCAAAGATGCCTAGCCGCAGCCAACCGCTCTGTGGAATGCCCAAAAAGGTGCGCTGCCGGCTGGTATAGGCAAAGGCATAGAGCTGCCCCAAGAAGCTATAGTAAAACTGTTTGGTGGGGGAAAGATGATCCATGCGGGAATTGTACGTGGTGGGCGTGAAAAGCAAAAAATGAAGCGGCAGATAAATCTACACTAACAATTGCAAAGGCGACCTCCATCGCCTATTTCACTAAAACACCCACCAAATGAATCTTCCGTCCGGCGGGTAGAGCATCTTCCACCAGAGACATCAGTTTAAAAAGCGGACGGTTGAAGGCAAGGTAGGTGGGGTCTGGGATGGCGTGTAGCTTGGCGAGGCGAAGGCTACTTTGGGTCGCCAATTTCTTCAGAGCGGCTTGGCTGTTGGCGCGGTAATGGGTGGTGAAGGTGTCGTCGGCGGAACGATCGTACAGCCCTGATACCAATCTTCCCTGCAACATTCCCAGCCTGCCCATCGTTTTGTTCAGCAGTGCCAACGGATGACGGCCGTTTGGCGTAATAAACACAAACACGCCCCCCGGTTTTAGCACGCGGGCGATGGATTGAAAGGTGAGAAACGGCCGTGCCAAATGTTCCAATACCCAACTAGCAAAAGCCACGTCAAATGTCTCTGGGGCAAACGGCAAATCATCACTAAAGGCCACCGCGCTGCTCAAATTGAGCCGATGCTCCCGCAGCGACAGCCAATCTGGGTCTATGCCCACCACTTGCCCCAGCGGATGCTCCAATTGCTCGACCAGGCCACCCCGCCCACAGCCTATGTCTAGCACCCGCGCCTCAGGCGTCAGGTATTGCCGCACCAAATCGGCATAAAGCTCCGTGGCAGGTCGCCAGCCAGGATGGGTCGCCCGATACTGTTCGCGCCATTCATTTTGCTTATCCAGAGAGAGCATGGGCGTTCTTTTGCACTGAACTTACGATCAAACAATTGGCCACGAATTTTAATACTTTTTCGCGCTAATTCGTGAAATTCGCGGCGGCAAATTGTGGTTTTTCTTTATGGTGCAGGGGCGATACCTACCAACAACGTCAGCCGCTCAGAGCCTTCATTCTTCACGCCGTGTGCGACGCCTGCGGGGGCCAAAACGACATGACCCTTACCCACAACCCTCTGGTCATCGCCTAGCCAAAAATGCCCTTGACCTTCAACCACGTAATAAAATTTGTCCTGGTCGCTGTGGTCGTGTGGCGTTTGCACCTGACCCGGTTCCAAGCAGTTGAGGCCGAGCAGCAGCCTCTCGCTGTGGAACAGGGTGTTTTTGAAGAACTTTTCAGGGCGAGAACCTACGTAATCCTGCAAATTTTTGATCAAATCCATATCGTTTCCACCATTGAGTGCGTTTTTCTTGTAAGCGTTCAGGTGACAGTCACTTTTTTTCAGAGGTGATGGCAACATCCAAGCCATTTCGAAGTGACTGTCACCTCTGGGATTGAACAGTTACTTTTTCTTTGGGGAATTTGGCTATAGAACAAGGGATGGAGATCGGAGATTAGAGATTGTGTTGCTTTCAATCCCCAGTCTCTAATTTCCAATCTCCTTGTTAGGCGGGAGTGAATGGGAGTCGAACCCACCGCCGCCTGCTCCGCGCAGCCGGCCACCAGTTTTGAAGACTGGGGCGCCCACCGGGACACAATCACTCCCACCAATGAGTTTAACGCAGAGCGACTGATTTGGGTAACAGAAGATAACGGTTAATTGTGAATAGTAAATGGTTATTTGTTAATGGGGGACGGCCGTTTTCCAAATAGATTGTTTTGGCAAAGAAACTATATCCGCTCTACCATAGGTGGTGATGATTGATTGGGGAAAAATGCGGGCTTGGTGGCCGTGGTTGGCGGTATTTATGCTCACTGCACTGGCGGCGCAGCCGCTGTGGGGGTTGCCCCCGCAGGGAGATGATTTGCTGCTGCATTACTTTCGTATTCCGTTGGTAAACGCCCAATGGGCGGCGGGCGTGCCGCTGGCGCGCTGGCAGCCGGACCTCATTTATGGCTATGGCTCGCCGCTGTTCAATTTTTATCCGCCGCTGAGTGCCTGGCTGCTAACGGCGCTCTACTGGCTCGCTGGGCAGCAGGCAGATGTGGCGATCAATTTGCTGTTCGCTCTGTGCTTACTGCTAGGCGCGGTGGGCATGTTTGGCCTAGGGCGGGCGTTGGCTGGGGAGGTTGGCGGTTTGGTGGGAACGGCCGTTTTCACCCTGTCTCCTCACATCGCCGACCAAATTTACAGCCGGGGCAGCACCTCCAACAGTTTAGCGTTGGGGCTGGTGCCACTGGTGGCGTGGCTTGTGTGGCGTTTGGCGGAACGGCCGTCCCCACGACGAACTGTTTTTGCTGCCTTAAGCATTTCTCTGCTGCTGCTTTCACACACGGCCGCTAGTTTGCTGCTGCTGGCGCCACTGCTGGTGTGGGGCATGGTTGTGGTGGTTCGTTGGGGCGGTTCGCGGCGACGTTGGTTAACCTTGCTGTCCGCTTTTGGCTTGGGGCTAGCCGTGGCCGCCTTTGCCTGGTTACCTGCCTTCACCGAAATCCAGTTCACGGGCTACGCGGCTGAGGCAAGCCAAGTGTGGTATGGCGATCATTTTGCGTCGCTGTGGGCTTGGCCAGGAACGGCCGTTGCCGAACTGCGCGGTGCCTATCTACCCAAAACGGTGGGCTTGGTGGCCTTGCTGCTGGGGGTGGGGGGAACGGCCGTTTCCGGCTGGTCACTGCTACGGTGGTGGCGCAAGCGGGGGGATTTCCCCGCGCGGGAAGCCGTCTTTTTCACGGCTGGGCTGCTGGGCTGGGGCGTACTTTTCCTCACGCTGCCCGCCTCTGACTTCGTTTGGCGGCTGGTGACGCCACTGCGTGGCTTGCAGTTTCCGTGGCGGCTTTTGGATGTACCGACCTTCTTTTTACCAATTGCCGGATTGGGTATTTTTTTTCACCACAGAGGTCACGGAGAACCCGGAGAAAAAGATATATCTATAAAATCTCTGTGGCCTCTGAGACCTCTGTGGTTCAACAGATTGGCTGCTATTTTGCTGCTAGCTGTGATTTTAAGCAGTTATGTCAATTTGGTGCCGTATTTGTACCCGCCGCGCTGGGTAGATTTGCCGCAGCAGCCGACGTTAGGTGACGTGACGGCCGTTCAGCAAACCTACCAAATCATCGGGCTAACGGCGTGGGGAGAGTACAGCGATGCGCGGGTAGCGGAATGGCCGACTGGCCCGGCTATGCCTGCTGGTTCCGCGCTGGCAGACAAATTGCTGACGACCGTTCCCGATTCCGACCTCACCTTGCAACAAAGCGATCCGTGGACGGCCGTTTGGCAAACCAATTTTGCCCAAGCCACCATGCTTACCTTTGCTAGCCACATCTTCCCTGGCTGGCAGGCGCAGTTGGATGGTGATGATTTGGCGGTGGGTGCGGATGAGAACGGCCGTTTGCAACTCACCGTCCCCCCAGGTGCACACACGCTCAAACTTTGGTTTGGCCGCACACCCATTCGCTGGCTGGCAGATATGCTTTCGGTGGCTGGTTTGCTGGTTTGTTTGTGGCTGACGATGCAGCGGGACGCAATGATTTTTACCGCAGAGAACGCAGAGGGAAAAGCAAAAACTCCGCGCCCTCTACGCTCTCCGCGGTTAATTCCTGTTTTGGTTATTGGGCTAGCAATTTTACTGTTGGGCAAGGTTTTCTGGCTGGATCGGTCGGATTCGCCGCTGGTGGTGCATGTGGCAGACGGCCGTCTTCCCCACATCCCCGCGCCACCCGCAGGCAACTTCAATGACGAGATTCAGCTCATCGGCGTAGAAACTGCCTTGCCGAATGAGCTAACGCTTTATTGGCAAGCGTTGCAGCTGCCAACGGCCGCATACGAGGTGGTGCTAACCTTGCTAGATGGTCGGGGCGTGCCGCAGCAAACAGTCGTCAATCCCAACCCTGGCTTCACGGTGTTTAGCAATCTCTCTGCCGGGCAGCTCTTGCGCGATACCTACACCCTGCCCCTGCCCGATGACGCGCCCGCAGCCTACACCGTTCAGCTCGCCCTGCGCCAGCCAGATACCGAATTTCCGCTGCCCATCCGTGATGCTAACGGTAACGTGACACTCAACATTGCCCGCTTGAAAACGCCGCCAGAGGATACGGCCGTTCCGCCCCAGGCCACCCCCATCGGCACCCAGTTTGGTGAAGGGATTGTGCTTTCCCACGCCAGCCTGCCGCAGACCGTATCGCTGGGCGAGCCATTGGAACTGACGCTGTTTTGGCAAGCTGTTGGCTCCATTCCCGAAGATTACACGGTCTTTGTTCATCTGCTCACGCTCGAAGGTAACTTTGTAGCCGGACAAGATGGTCAGCTGCTGGGCGGTCTTTACCCAACCTCGTTTTGGGATGCGGGGGAGATGGTGGTGGACGGCCGTTCCTGGATCACAAACGCACCGCCGGGAGAGTACCAGCTACAGGTAGGGCTTTACCTGCTGGCAACTGGTCAACGCCTGCCCACCAGCGGCTCCCACAGCCAATTAGGCGACCGCGTGATTGTGGGAACCGTTCAACTCATCGAACGCTAATTGAATCTGCTGGGAAAAGAGTCCTGTGCCTTTTATCCTACAAAATCGGCACAATAACACTTGGAATTAGCAAGAGCGTATGAAATACGCGGACAAATCACGAATAGGACGAATGAACGAATAACACGAATCTTTAAAAAAACATTTGTCTATTCGTGCCATTCGTGATTATAAAAGTGCGAAGAAGAACTGAACGCGAAAATAACAAAGGATTATCCTATGAAAGTTCGGCTGCTGTTTGTGATTGGTTTGATGACTTGGTTTATTTGGGGAAGTGCTATTTCAACTGAACAGTTAGATTCCATAGACGATGTGACTGCGGCTGAACGGTTTATTCCAGAAACGGCCGTACTCGCAACCATCAGCGGCGAGATGAAAACATGGCATCCGCTTACCCTTAGCTTCAATGGCCCGGATACCGATGAGCTAGCGACCAACCCCAACCCGTTCACCGATTATCGGTTGCAGGTCACGTTCACCGGGCCGCAAGGGCAAATTTACGAAGCCCCCGGCTTTTACGCCGGAGACGGCAACGGTGGCGGGGTGGGGTCTGCGTGGCAAGTCATCTTTGCCCCAGACACGCATGGCGTTTGGAGCTATGAAGCCTCCTTCCGCACCGGCGATGATGTGGCTGTTGATTTGAATCCGTTGGCGGGAACGGCCGTACATTTTGACGGCGAAACCGGACAATTCACCATAGACCCCGTGAAATGTAATGCCCCCGGCTTTTTGGGGCTGGGACGGCTGGAATACGCTAACAATCATTATCTGAAGTTCCGGGACGGTGGCTACTGGATAAAAGGCGGCACAGACAGCCCCGAGAACTTCATGGGCTATCATGGCTTTGACAACACTGTGGATCAGGGCGGCCTCGTTCCAGATTTTCTGCACGCCTACAGTAATCATGTGGCCGATTGGCAGCCCGGCGACCCAAACTTTGTCAGCGAAGACAGCGGGGCGGATGCCAAAGGCATCATCGGCGCACTCAACTATTTGTCTGAAAAGCATGTTAACTCTATCTACTTTTTGCCCATGAATTTGGGCGGCGATGGGCAGGAGACCTACCCATTTGTATTTGCCGATGGCACCGCCTACAGCAACACCCATTACGACATTAGCAAGCTGCGGCAGTGGCAAACCGTGCTGGAACACGCCCAGCGCAAGGGCATTGCCATTCAAATGGTGCTGGCAGAAACCGAAGTGCCAAACTACAACTTTTTGGATGATGGTGGCTTTGGCGTGGAGCGCAAGCTCTTTTTCCGCGAAATGATTGCCCGATTTGGCTACCTGCTGGCTATCAAATGGAATCTAAGCGAAGAAAATCGCTTTCCCGTGGAAACGCTGCGGGCTTATGCAGATTACATTCAGGCACTGGATTGGGCAGGGCATCCCATCACGGCACACACCTATTTAGACACACCGGGCAGCCCCCATTACAGCTATGCCGACATGGTAGGCGATCCCCGCTTTTCAGCGACTTCGTTCCAATACAAATGGGAAACTGCCAATGACTTTCTGGAGACCTGGCGCACCAATTCAGCCAATGCGGGTCGCCCCTGGGTGATTGACATGGATGAAAACAATAACAGCCTGATCAGTTCCAACGAGGATGTTTTGCGGAAGTCGGTTTTGTACCAGGTCTATTTTAGTGGCGGAAACATTGAGTGGTACATGGGGTATTGGGACTTGCCGCTGGGGGGCGACATGCGCCTGGAAGATTTTAGCACCCGCGAAAAGATGTGGGATTTTATGTGGTATGCTCGGCGGTTTATGCAAGAAAATCTGCCGTTTTGGGAAATGCAGCCAGCAGATCATCTACTTTCTGGCGAGGCTGACACGTACAACGGGGGGCAGGTGTTTGCCAAAATTGGGGAAATTTATGCCATCCACCTACCGGAAGCGTCTCAGGCTGCTACTTTGGATTTAACGGCCGTTTCTGGCACGTTCACTCAGCAATGGTTTAATCCGCGGACGGGTGAATTTGAAGGGAGCGCAAAAAATGTGGCTGGCGGTGGCCTTGTCTCGTTGGGCTTCCCGCCTAATAACAGCGCCGAAGATTGGGTGATCTTGCTCAAAAACACAAGCCCTCCTGGTTTGCGGGTTGAGGGTGCTGCTTCCTTCGCCACCTATTTACCGCTGGTAACTTACCAATGTGATTTTGGATATTGAGCTAGCGCATATTGCTTGGCGCAGAATACAAAAGTCTAGGTTCTTCCCTGTTTTTCAGCCATCTTCCATAGACTTTTGTATTCTTATTCTAGAGTAAGTTATGTTGCGTTTGTGGAGGACGGCCGTATACTTCGCGGCTATAAAGTAAAAGTAGAGGAAATTTTGTAATGGAAAGTTGGCGTTCATTGCGTTGGCTCATGAACTGTTTGACGGTTATGCTTTTGCTGGCGATAGCAATTGCAACCCAATCCGCCCCGGCTTCAAGTTCGCACTTTGTTTACCTACCGCTCATTCAGTCACCAGACATCTTGCTGCCCTCAGAAGAAGTAACCGTGCAAATTACGCCCGGCACTGGCTTAAACGCCAGCACGTTCAATGTTGGCTCATTTGTTATCACCAATTCTGCGGCCAACAGCGAGCGCATCAGCAAAATTCGCCTGGATTTAAGCAGCGCCTTTTTACCAGACATGGTTTTTGATCCCAACGGGGTGGCGGGGGACACGACGGCCAAAAATTTACAGGTGGATAGCAACGCCTCGGCATACGTCAGCCACGCCTTTCTCTCGCCGCACGACGGCGGTTTTGACATTTTAGAAATCAACTTTACCGGGTTTGGCCCTGGCGAAACGTTCACTTTTTCTTTGGATGTGGACCCAACTAGCATCAAGGGAACGGCCGCACCGGGGCCCAATGAGTCTGGCAGCGTGTCTGGGCTGGAACTGGTGGGTACGGCCGTTACCGTAACAATGGCAGATGGAACGGTGCTGAACGGTGAGATTTTCCGGGAAGAGGGCAGCAACGGCGGGGGCGAACTGCTGCTGCGCGAAGGGCTGCTGGCTGCCCCAACATTGGAACTGGTGGGCGGCACAACCCCGCCCGCCGTGGTGATGCAGGCCAACCAAACCGTGCGCGTAACCGGGGAGCCAGGCCGCACGGTGCGCTTGCTTTTGGTAGAAGGGGGGCTGTTTACAACGGCCGTTCCCAACGGTGGCTTCGATCTAGACCCCTTTGAAGCCAATAGTGCGCTCAAAATAACAGAAGCCTCCGGTGTCATTAGCTATGATGGCTATGTTGATCTGCCCATCACGCTTTCGCGTTCCCAGGCAGAGGGCGGGCTCAACTATATTGTGGCCGTCCAGGAAGATAGTTTTGGCAATAAAGGCTTTGTATCTGCACCAATAGTTTTGGAATATGTAGTGCCCTGACCTGGATAAACTAGAAAAGCTTTTTAGATGTAACTTGTCTGCATTCAAGTTGGAGGGGAATCACATTTATGAACCATAAAAATTACCGACTTCACGGGCTTATTTTAATGGCCCTGTTTTTGATGATGGGGATTGTCATTGCGCCTACGGAAAAAGTAACGGCCGTAACCCCAGCAGAAACAACCGGCAGCTCAGAAACGGTGTATCTTCCCATTGTTGAAAGTTTTAGAGCGCCATCCAGCCTCTCATTTGAACCGTTTGCTACAGGCTTCACCACCAGCGCCATCACCGATATTGCCCACGCGGGAGACGGCCGTTTATACGTAGCCGAGCGCGAAGGTAGAATCCGTATTGTGGAACCCAACGGCACGCTTGTGGCCACACCGTTCCTGGAAATTACGGATCGTGTTGCTGCCGCCGAAAATTGGGAATTGGGGCTGCTTGGGCTTGCCTTTCATCCCAACTACCCAGCAACGCCTCAAATTTTTGTTGCCTATACCAGAGAAGGTGATTTTAGAATTGTCATTTCCCGCTTCGATGTTGACCCCGGCAATTTGGATCAAGCTATTAAATCAAGTGAAGCAAACTTGCTCACCATTGCCAAAACGCCAGACAGCGGCGAACCGTCTGGTATAAGCCCGGTACACAATGGGGGAGACCTCAGCTTTGGCCCAGACGGGTATTTGTATGTGGGATTTGGCGATGGCGGCCCTGATCCCCACTTTGGCAGTACAGATCCTCATGACCCGGCCAATCATGCCCAGCGAACAGACGTGCTTTTAGGCAAAATCATTCGCATAGATGTAAATCCAAACACGTCCGGCAATCTTTCGCCAGATTGCCCGGGGTTTAACCCAGCCAACAATTACTCTATCCCGCCGGATAATCCATATATTGGCAAAGATGGTTGTGATGAAATTTGGGCCGTCGGTTTGCGTAACCCCTGGCGCATGAGCTTCGACGCGCTCACGGGGGATCTATACATTGGGGACGTTGGTGAATGGATTTTTGAGGAGATTGACTTTATTCCGGCTGGCGAGAGTGAGCAAAACTTTGGCTGGCGCTGCTGGGAAGGTACCTTTGACCAAACTGTGCCCGGTGAGGGTCATCCGGTTTATGCCGATAAATGTGGCCCCGCCGGAGATTATGATTTTCCCATTTTTGAATATGATAGTTCTGGTGCCCATTGTGCTGTAACGGGCGGCTTTGTCTATCGCGGAACCGAGCATGAAAGTTTGCAAGGATTTTATGTGTTAGGCGATTTTTGTACAGGCGACTTGTGGGGAATTAAGCAGGTAAATAGTGGTAACTGGGTTTCGGTTTCCCTGGGGAAGGCGGAGTTTTTGTTGAGCACCTTTGGCGAAGGGGTAGACGGCGAGCTGTATGCAGGTGGCTACCTGGAAGACACCTTGTACAAAGTCACTGTTCCCTAGTGCTGTGTAAGCCACCTTTTGTGATTGTCATGCCTGCGAAGGCAGGCATCCATCTTTAGTGAAGGAGTGGATTCCCGCATTCGCGGGAGCAACTGTGATAAAAGTCAAGAGCAAAAAGCGCATTTCGTTAAGCTGATATCCAAGCAGAGCCATCACGGACGATGGCATTCAAAATGGTTAACAATTTACGCATACAGGCCGTGAGAGCGACTTTGGGGAGTTTTCCTTTCGCAATCAAACGGTCATAAAAGGCTTTGAGAACCGGGTTATAACGAATGCCTGAAAGAGCAGCCATGTACAAAACAGAACGAACATCTGAACGTCCGCCAAAAATATGGCGTCGTCCGCGAGAACAGCCGCTGTCCCGATTGAAGGGAGCCAGGCCAACTAAGGCGGCGATTTTTTGTCGAGACAATGTACCCAATTCGGGCAATTCAGCCAGCAACGTAAAGGAGGTGACCTGGCCCACGCCGGGCACGCTTTCTAAACTGGTTCGTTTTTCGCGCCATTGGGCATTTTTGTTGGTCCAATCATTGAGGTCTTCCTCAATTTCAGCTAATTCAGTAGCTAACCAATCCAGGTGCTTCTCCAAACGAGGCCGCAATTCTGGATTGACCGTGGTGTGCCGATTCTTCTCGGCTGTTTGCATATCGATCAGTTGGCGACGACGCGTGACCAATGCTTTGATGAGCTGCTGGTCTTGCGTCTTCAAAGTACGTACCTCTGGACGGACCGCCTGGGCAAAGCTGGCAATCATCTGGGCATCGATCTTGTCTGTCTTAGCTACTTGCCCTTTGGCACGAGCAAAGTTACGCACTCGTGTCGGGTTGACGACGACAATGGGCAGAGAGGCAGCGGCCAGTTCTGTAACCATAACTTGCTCGAATCCACCGCTGGCCTCAACCACTATCAAGGTGACAGCCGTTTTCGTTGACATTATTTCCACCAGGGTGGCGATACCGGTTGCGTCATTATCGTGTCGCAACACTTCTTCGATTCCCCACTGGGCTAAATCCAGGTGGTTTTTGGAAACGTCAATGCCAAAAAAGGTTTCTTCGGTTTGCTTTGCCATCAGGTACTCCTTTGTGACCCGCACTAGCAATGATACGGACTGCAATGTCCCAACAACTGTTCGGGTTCTCGCTGAATCTCTTGGCTCGGTGACCTGCGCTCCTGCGCGGCTGGTTGCCAATGACATCGGCCTACCAAGCTGGAGCAATCCTAACAAATGGTCGCTTTTTTGGCTGCTTGTTTTATCTTTTTCACGATGGGCCACATCTCCCGCACGGTTTCTTGCACCTAATGACAGTCGGCCTTTCGTCTTTGCTTTATCATACTAATGACAGTTTGTACGAGGATTTGGTTTGCAGAATACCAGAAAGTTTATCTATTAGGCGAGGTGATAGTTAAAAAACCGACCTGGTAAGCCGCAAATGGTTGGGCCTGGTTGTTGATGCTCACGGGGAGTCGCACGGCCGTTTCAGAATTATACAAGCCAACGTAAAGTGGGTAGCTGCCGGAGGGTAGCTCCGGGGGCAGGATGAGCCGGTACGTGTCCGTAAACTGCTCGCCTGCTTCCCAGAAGTCGGTGGGATAATCGCCATTGAGCGGGATGCCATCCGCCTGTGCCAGCGGTGGCTGCGTCTGTTCCCCCAGGTGAATGAAGGTGGTTAACTGTTGCTGCGGCGGTGAGATAATTTGCCACATCAGCGTTATGCCAATCTGATCGCCGACCACGGCCGTTTCCTGTGAAAGCTGTACGCCAACCAATTCAATACCGTCACCCAGGGTGGCAACGGCCGTTTGCGCCGCTGGCTGTGTGCGAGAAGTTACTTTGAACGGTGGCAGGGCGGTTCTATCCGTGCCGTCCAACAAATGCACAAAGGGGCGCACCAGCGTGGGCGTGCTCATCTCCGGCGAGAGTTGTACCCAAAAACTGTCTTGGTAAATTTGGTTTGGTTGCCACAGGTTGGCGGGTAAACGGCCGTTGCCATGATAAGATAACAGCTTCCCCACCAGCTCCTGTTCTCGCCCAAAAAGTTCAATAACCAGCGTAGGCGGTTCAGTGGGAATGGCGTCCGCGCGCCAAGTAAGCGTGATGCCTACGTAGTCGCCGGGATGTGCGGCCGTTTGCTCGATGTGGGCGGCTAACAGCTCAATCCCCTCGCCGACTGGCTGGTTGAGAACGGCCGTTTCCACCATCTCCAGCTCAGATAAAGTTGTTGCGATAGGTTGCGGCGATCCCAGGGCAGACGGGATCACAATCCCCAGACTGTAGAGCGTCGTCAATAATGCAACCATCGCCAAAAGAGGAAACAGCCAGCGCTGCCGCCAGCCAGAAAGCCCAGCCACCAGCAGCTGCACAACTGCCGCCAACGCTGGAAACAGCAAACGCCCCTGGTCGGCAGACGTTTGCCGCGTGAACTGCACCCAGCCCACAAAGACCAGGCCAAACCAGCTACCCAACACGAGCCACAGCAGCGACCTTGCTCTGGAGCTATTGCGCCAGCCGCGTAGCTGCCACGCGCCGCCCACAACCGCCAGGGCGACGATGCCCCCCCACAGCCAATGAATCCAAATTGGCGGCCGTACCGTCATCCAGCCAAAAAAGGCGATAAACGAAAGCCACACGCGATCCAGATCGGCCAGTACTTGTCCCAAACTGTACGCTCGATTGCCCCCAGCCAAAGCCACAAATTGGTTAACGGCCGTTACATCCCCATAAAGTAGCCAGTTCCGCACCAGCCACCAACCGCCCACCAGCAATGCAGGCAGCACAACCGGCACGGTCGCCTGCCAGACCAGCCGCTTTTTTTGCCAGCTTTGCCGCAAAACCAGCCAGCCCACCGCCCACGCCAGCAGCAAAATACCCGTGGTCTTAGCCAGCAAGCCCAGTCCCAGCGTGATGCCCAGCACCAGCAAACGGCCGTTTGTCACCCGCACCTGCCACAAAAAGAGGAGTTGGTAGAGAACGGCCGTTGCTACCAAAATCATCAGCGGGTCGTTGGAGACGCTGCCGTGCAAAAAGCCAAACTGCGGTAAAAACGCCACCAACGCCGTCGCCAGCAGCCCGTTCTGCGGCGTATCGGGCCAGATGAGTTGGGCAGATTGGTATAGAAAAATGAGCGTCCCTAGCCCTAGCAGTACCGATAAAAAACGCACCAGATGCACCGCCAGCGCCATCCCCTGCCACGGAAAATTCCTTTCAGTTGCGAGATGAATAAAGACGTTGGCGTTGTCGGGCGTATTGGCGTTGCCCAACTGCACATACGGGTTCGGCCATAAGGCGTCTTCGGCATCTCCTACGTCTACCGGAGCGATGATTAGGGCTGCCAGCAAATAGTAAAGTGGCGGCTGGGCCGCTTCCTGCCGCGCCAGCCCCGGATTTTGGTCACTGCGGGGCAGCTCGCCCGTTTGCCGAATATTCAGTGCGTTGAAGAAGTGATGATGCTCGTCCGGCGCCTCAAACAGCGGCGTAATCACGCTGTACCCCGCGCCAATAAGCAGATAAAGTCCCAAAATGAGCCATAGCCAACCTTTTTTCACCGCGCTTTTTGGTTGTTGTTTCATACGGCCGTTACGCGTCCCCGCTTGCCTTGTCTAATTTGTTTGCTTTAATACTGTCTATAAAAAACAGGTTCCGGTAGGGGCAGACCCCCGTGTCTGCCCAATATTTGGGCGCACACGGGGATGCGCCCCTACCACACAATCATGCCTTCGGGAGAGGAGATTTGCAATGAATTCAACCGATAGAAGATCGCTTGGCAAACTAATACCTTTACTGGTTATCTGTATAATTACCATTTTTACTGTCACTCTATTTAGTCAAATGGCAAATGCTAGGTCTAGTGGCATCGCTGGCTTATCTGGTGCAAGCGGTAGTCACTGTAGCGTTTGTCATGGAGGCGGTACAGAACCAACCGTCACTATTTCCGGTCCAGCGGTTGCCTTTACTGGTGAGGTTTTTACGTACACTTTAACTGTCGCAGGTGGGCAAGAGATTGCCGCTGGGCTTGATGTGGCTGTTACTGGCGGCGTACTGACCGATACGCTGGCCGGTTCTCTTTACACTAAAATTCTCAGTGGTGAAATCGTTCATGAAAATGGAGATGATACCCAAAAATCGTCTCCCAACTTCCCTAGCTACGACGGCCATGACGGTGGGCCAAAATGTATCAACAGCAGTTGCACCGAGGTTCCTGGTGGTGAGGTAACCTTTACTTTCAACTGGGTGGCTCCCGCAACGGCCGAAACCGTCACCATGTATGGTGCAGGCAACTCGGTTGATCTCAGCGAGGACACCTCAGGCGATGCTGCCGCCACCGACACGCTCACCATCACCGTCATTGACCCCGCCACGCTGACAGAGAGCCTTTATTTGCCGCTGATTGTGACTGATTAAGGGTTTTGGGTCGTGATATTGCGTAGCCAGCGGTTTTACGCAATACGCACTACGCAATTCGTGAAATTCAAAGTTACGGATTAACGATTTCTAACCAGCCAATTTGCAGCAGATCGGCGGGTTGGCGCGTGCCAGCGACTGTTAGCGGCAGCCGCTCAACTGTGTCGCTGTTGTACATGCCCAGCCAGAGTGGGTAACGGCCGTTCTCCAAATCCCCCGGCACTGTCAACTGATACTGATCGCTGAACCGCTGCCCCGTAGCCCAGACGCGAGTGGGGTAGTCGCCAGCCAGCGGCGGGCTGTCCCCCGTGGCCAGCGGTGGCTCGCCCGGCTGCGCCAAATGCAGCAGCGTGGACGACGCTGCCTGGGGCGGGGCGATGACCTGCCACGCTACCTTGACCGTGATTGTTTCGCCCGGTTGCGCCCGCATCGTTGAGACGATCACGCCAGTCACCTGCACCGCGCCCCCAATTTCTGCCAAAACCATTTCGGCTGGCTCTGGCCAACGGGTAGGCAGCACCACCACCTCGCCCACCCGCACGCTGGGCGCATCCGGCGTCGTCTTGTCTACCAGACGCACAAAAAGCTGCGCCAGCACGGGCACTTCGGCCACATCTGTCAAGCGAACCCCCATCTGGTCAGCCACAATTTTGCCAACGGGCCATTCTGTAGCGGGGAACAGGCCGCGTCCGTGGTAGCTGTGGCTGTTTGCCAGCGGTTCCAGTCCGCGACCCAGCACATCTACCACCAACTCCGGTGCGATTTCAGGCACCGCGTCTGCCTGCCAGTAGAGGGTGAAGTTGATGGTATCAGAAGGAACGGCCGTTTCTGTCTCCATCTCAATCCCCAGCAGCGATAACTCATCGAAGCGCAAATTTAGCGGCACGGCAGTCATGGGCAAGCTATCTACCAGCGGCGGTAGGGCATATGCCGGGCGGATAACCCCAAAAAGGCAAAAAAGCGTGGTTGCCAACGCTGCCACCGGAGCCAGCCAATCGAGCTGCCGCCAGCGGTTTAGTCCCGCCGCCAGCCCCAGCGCCAGCGGCACAATCGCCGGAAACAGCAGACGCCCTTGCGCGGCAGGCGTTTGCAGCATGAACAGCAGCAGCCCAGCATACACCGCCGCCAGCCAGCCAAACAGCAAAAAAGGCAAGGAGATTAGAGATTTTTTCCAGTCTCTAGTCTCCAGTCTCCAGTCTCTAATACCTCTCACAAGTCCCAATAAAGCCACTCCTGCCACCACATTCCAAACCGCATACACCCAGGCGGGTGCCAACAAGTTGAACCAACCAAACACGGCAAAGGTGGAACGCCACAGGCCGCCACTTTCGCCCAAAACTTGCCAAAGCGTAAATTCCCGGTCGCCCCCAGCAATGCGGATGAACTGATTGGTGGCCGTCCAGTCGCCGTAAAGCTGCCAGTTGCGCCACCACAGCCAGCCCGCAATGAGCAAAACGGGGAAGATGATGTAGACGGCCGTTTCCCCCATAAAAATCAATAATCTGCGTCCATCTGCGAAATCTGCGGATTTCTCTTGGAAATGGCGCACGAACAAAAACCCAACGGCAAAAACCAGCAGCAGCACCCCTGCATTTTTGCTCAACGCCGCCAGCCCAATAGTAATACCCAGCAGCAGCAACCGTTTAGGCGTGGGCTTGTGCTGCCACAGCCAAATAAGCTGCCACAGCGCCAAGCTGCACAAAAAAATCACCAGCGTGTCGTTGCTAACGGCCGCATGTAAAAAGTTAAACTGGGGCAAAAAGGCAACGATGGCCACGGCCAGCAGCGGCAGCCGCGCATTTTGCGGCCACAGCAGCCGAGCGCAGCCGTAAATCGTCAGCAGCGTCCCCAGCCCCAGCAATGTGGAAAAAACGCGCAGCAGGTGCGCCGCCAGCACATACCCCCGCCACGGCCACTGCCGGGCGGCCGTATGCACCACCTGATTTTTGTTCACTAGCGCAGCCGCATTGCCAATGCCTTGCGTACCAAATGGATTCAGCCAGACTTCCTCACGGGCAGTGCTGGTGTCAATCGGGGAAATCAGTGCCGCGCCGAGGATGTAGTATAGTGGCGGCTGAGCTGCTTCCTGGCTCAGCCAGGGGTCATATTCTTCTTCAACAATTGGCAAAGATTTATTTTCGGCGATGTAGACGGCCGTAAAAAAGTGCCAATGTTCGTCCGGGGCTTCAAACAGCGGGTTCACCACCCCATAAGCCAGCGTGATGAGCAGGTACAGCCCCAAAATGAGCGTCAGCCATCGTTTAGAACTCATGGCAGGCTGATCTCTGTAAGGATGAGCTGGTTGTCTGGTACGGGCTGGTCATTTTGGGTGACAGACGGCCGGGCAAACGTTTCCGGCTCAAATAAGCCCATGCGGAGGCTGTATGTTCCCGGTGGTAAATCGGGCGGCAGCGGCAGCCTGTGCGGGTCGGTGATGATTTCACTGGCTCGCCAGCCGGTGGTGGGACGCAACCCGTCGGCGGGAACCAGATCGCGCTGGACCACAATTTCCCCAGCTTCATCTACCAAATGTACAAAAACAAACCAGCCTGTTGTAGGCGGCGTCACGGTTTGCCAGTAGAGCGTCACGTCTACCGCCTCTGCCGTGGCGTTCAAATAGTAGCTGTGAAGCAGAATGTTGGGACCAAAGCTGGCGTTTACCGGAATGGTTTCTGAGGGCAGTGCGGTTTCCAACTGCCAAGGGGTCACGTCAATCTCCCCAATCCCCACACCCTCCTGGGCAAATGGCCACCAGGACGGCCGTCCCGCCACAATTTCCTCATTTTCAAACAGACGCATCTCCAGTTGGTACGTGCCCGGCTCCGTTTCTGGTGGAAAGTATAGTCCGGTTGGCTCGCGCAGTAATTGGCCCGGCTGCCATTCCGTCAACCAACTTGCGCCAGGATGTCCACTTTGCTGCCGCAAAATCGTGCCATCGGGGGCAGTCACTGTCAGTTCGTAACGCAAATTGGTGAGCAGCGTCTTATTTTCCATTTGCCAAAAGAGGGTGAGGGGCAGGTTGTGACCGGGGCGCACGGCCGTTTCAGCTAGTTCAAATTCTTGCAGGTGCACCCCGTTGCCAAAGCTGGCGACGGCAGGCGGACGGGGCCAATCTGCCTCGGCGCGTAGGTCGGCGGGCAGGGTCAGGGTGGCCAACGGCTGTGGATCAGCCAAAATCTGAGGGATGTCGCTGCGCCAGATAGGTTGGGCCAGTAGCGAAAATTCGCCCGGCGGCATCCCGGTTGGCAGGGGGATGATGGTGCTGCGGCGGTTGATTGCGTTGGGTTGCCACGTTTCTGGTGGGTTAACGGCCGTTTCCGTCACTTGCCAAATCGAGCCATCTACCGTCGCTTGCAAGCTCAAGCGCAGGCCGTGCAAATTGGCAGGTGGACTGCCTTGCCAAAACAGATCGAGCCAAAGGGCTGCCTCTGCTAGCCGGAGGTTGCTGCTGAGAAGGGCGGGGTAGTTTTGCCAGAGGATGTTGTGGGAACGGCCGTCTGCTGGCAACCCATCTAGCACAAATGCAGCTGTGCTATAGGCGCGGGCGCGTACCTCCACCGTGTGCGAGTCGAAGAAGGTACTTTCTACCAGCAGCAAGTTCTCATCCAGCCAGCGGCGCACTATCCCGTTGGCGTCCCGCTCGTCGGCGGGCGGATCGGTGACCAGCCAGATGGTATCGTAAAGTTGGGCGAGTTCGGCTAGCTGGGCTGGGCTGGTAGTAGCCTGTCTCGGGTAAACGGGAGAGGCGGTCACGGCTAAATCAGGTCGCGTTTGGTAATGGGCGTGCAGCGGCAGCAGGATGGCGTTGTTGTACACAATCAGATCGTTGGTTCCGGCGCGGGCTTCCACATGCTGAATCAAGCTGCGAAAATCATCCTTGCCGAAACGGCCGTTAAAATAATTATCCACCGCCAAAAACGGACCAACCATCACCACTGCCAGCCCAATTGCCAACCCTACGCCCCAGGCCAGCCGCTGCAAACCTACCTTTTGGCGCATGAGACCTGTCAAGCCCACCAGCCCGTAGCCTAGCAGCAGCAAAAAGGCGGGGCTGCCCAGCATGATGTGGCGCACCCCCTGATACATTGGCTTGAAGAGCGAGCCTGCCATCAGCCCAAACACAATTGCTAATAGCCAGATGAGCAGAAACGGCCGTCGCCACCCCCCTTTGGCCTGCCAAAGTCCCACCATCAGCAGCAAAAACGCCCCAATGTTCAGCCCAATGATGGATGCGGCTTCAAAATCAACGCTGCGCCCCAGGGCAAAAAAGCGGATCACATCTTGCAGCATAATCCAGGGGGACACATCGTAAAAGTTAGCTTCGTAGCCGCTGAAAAAGCGGGGCAAGGTGTAGGGCACCAGCGGCGCAGCGATGAGCAAGCCCAGCACCAGCATCCCGCCCAGCAGTCGCTTGTACCCTTGCCGCCACAAAATGAGCAGCCAAAACAGCCCTTGCCCGGCAATGAGCAAAGCGGCGGTGTAGTGGGTGTAAAATGCCAATCCCGCCAGCAGTACGTAACTGAGCAACGGCCGTACTAGTTCTTTCACGGTTACAGTTTGGTTGTGGGCTTGCTGAATGGTGCGCCAAAGGACGAAGGAAGCGGCCGTTACCAGCAAAACAGCCAGCGTGTACATTCGCGCCTCATTGGCGTACCAAATTTGTAGGGGATTGATTGCCGTCAACCCCGCCACCGCCAAACCCAGCCAAACGCCCTGCATCCGCCGCCCCACCTGCGCCAGCAGGGGCAGCAGCAGCACCCCCGCCAGCAGTGACGGATAGCGGTAAGCAAAATCAGTTTCGCCCAAAAGCTGCCGCGTAAAATGAATAATTAAAAAGAAAAAGGGAGGATGGGTGTCGTTGGTAACCCCTTCCTGGATGATGATACGGTTGCTCAAAATTTCGGGAACGGTGTAGCTAGCCCTCAGCGGCGTCAGCCCTTCATCCGTCCAAAAGCTGAAAAAATCGGCATTTTGCAACCGTAACCCAAACGCCAACAAAATAAAGAGGACAGTTATCCAGCGGAATGTTCGCATTTTCTCCTGAAAATAGGACGCAGATTTCTCTGATTTACCTGATCGCAAAGCAGTTGTTTCATGACATCTTGGAAATCAGGTAAATCAGCGTTCCATTACAATATCTGGGGCAAGTTTATCCACACCGCGCTTAATCTGCACGTTGACGCAACCGCATACTTGTGATAAAAAACACAATCAAACAACTCACCCAAACAACAATGCTTCAAAACGGCCGTTTTTGATTGTGAATCGTTGGACAAATGGCCTGAGGTAAGGTATATTTTTGGCGCATTCCAGGGGTTCTGGCAGGTGTTGCCTGCAATCTTGATGAATGAGCTTCGCTGTTGTGGCGGGAAGACCACGCAGATAAAACGCAAAATCACTTGGTTAACAAAATCCAAAGATAAACTCTTCAACATATCTGGACAACACCTGCATATTTTTTCGTTGGCTAGGTAGGGAATTTTCAATTTATAGGAGGTTGGTGGATGGCAACCCTTGCCCCAGATTTTAAGAACATCACAGATTCACTTTTACAGCAAATACAAGATTTTGATCATCAAATTGAAGCACGGAGCGTTGGAACGGTAACGGCCGTTTACGACGGTGTTGCTTTGGTAGATGGTCTGGAGGACGTAAAGGCCAGTGAGCTGGTTGAATTTGCCAATGGCGTCGCCGGGCTGGCACTCGACCTTCAGGACGAAGTCGTCGGTGTCGTGGTCATGGGCGACTACGCCGAGATCGAAGTTGGCGACGAAGTACGCGCCACGGGCCGCATTGCTTCTGTTCCCGTTGGCGATGCCCTCATTGGCCGCGTGGTAGACCCGCTGGGCAACCCCGTTGATGGCAAAGGCCCCCTCAACACCAACAAAATTCGTCCCATTCAACGGACGGCCCCTGGCGTCATTGAGCGCAAGGGTGTAGATACCCCGGTACAGACCGGTATCATCGCCATTGATGCCATGTTCCCAATCGGCCGTGGCCAGCGTGAACTAATCATTGGCGACCGCCAGACGGGTAAAACGGCCATCTGCCTCGACACCATTATCAACCAGAAGGGCGGCGATATGCTTTGCATTTATGTTGCCATTGGCCAGCGCGTGGGGCAAGTTGCCCAAGTTGTAGACACGCTGGAACGGTACGGCGCGATGGAATATACGACTGTCGTCGTCGCTGGCGCATCTGATCCCGCACCGCTGCAATATTTTGCCCCGTACACCGGCTGCACCATCGGTGAAGAGTTCATGGACACCGGACGGGATGCGCTAGTGATTTACGACGACCTGTCCAAGCATGCTTGGGCGTACCGCCAGATGTCCCTTATTTTGCGCCGCCCACCAGGTCGTGAAGCGTATCCTGGTGATATTTTCTCCTTGCACAGCACTTTGCTGGAACGCGCCGTTCGTCTGCGCGACGAATGGGTCATCGTTGAAAAAGGCACCGAAGTGACTGCCGAGACCGAAGGTGTGAATGGCGAAGTTTACTTTGGTAATCTGGAAGAAGAACATTACGAAAAAGCCCTCAAAGAGATGAACGATGACAAGTACGAAGTTGTCAAGCGTCCGGGTACGGGTGGTTCCCTAACCGCACTGCCCATCATCGAGACTTTACTTGGTGACGTGTCTGCCTACATCCCCACCAACGTAATTTCCATTACCGATGGCCAGATTTTCCTGGAAACAGATTTGTTCAACGCTGGTCAGCGTCCTGCTATTAACACAGGTCTATCAGTATCCCGTGTGGGTAGTGCCGCTCAGAAGCGTGCTATGAGTAAGGTGTCTGGCGGTTTGAAGTCTGACCTCTCGCAGTATCGTGAACTGGCTGCTTTTGCCCAGTTTGGTTCTGATTTGGATGCGGCAACCCAGCGCCAGCTGTCTCGCGGTGAACGCCTGATGGAATTGCTCAAACAGGCACAGTACAGTCCGTGGCCATTGGAGCACCAAATCATGCTGATTTACGCAGGTGCCCGGGGTTATTTAGACAATGTAGCCGTGAGCGACATTGATCGTTGGCAACGTGAACTGGTGCGCTATGTTGATACCGCTCGCGCAGATGTCTCTGACCCGTTGAAGACAGGTGCCTGGAACGACGAAATTGAAGGCAACCTGCGGCAGGCGATTGAGGACTTTAACGCCAACTGGACGAGTTAAGCAATTAGGAGAGATTTGTGGCTACCGAACGCGAGTTAAGCAAGCGTATTAAAAGTATCAAGAATATCTCTCAGGTGACGAGTGCGTTAGCGGCCGTTTCTGCCTCCAAAGCGAATAAAGCGCAGCGGCAGGTTGAGGCGACGCGGGATTATGCTGGTAAAGCGTTTGAGATTTTGAACAATCTGGCGTCTCAGCCCGGCGTTAGCGAAAATGGACACCCATTGCTGACGGCACGTCCAAAGATTAACAAGATTGCCCTCATTTTGATGACGGGAAATCGTGGTTTGGCGGGTGCGTTTAACAGCAACATGGTGAGCTATGCTGAACGCTTTTTGTCTGCCTGGGATGTTCCCGTGGAAATTATTTCAGTCGGGCGAAAAGGGCGCGATTTGATGATTCGTCGTGGGTACAATGTGGTGGCGTCTTTTGACAACATCCCGGATTCTCCTTCGATTTTAGAAGTAACGCCGATTTCGCAGCTTGTGACAGATGACTTTTTGTCTGGCAAGGTAGACCAGGTTTTTGTTGGGTATACCGACTTTATTAATCTGATTGCGAGACGGCCGTCTATCAAACAGCTACTCCCCCTAAAACCAACCGACTTTAGCGATATGGCCGTGTCTGAATACGTCTCAGATGTAGATTTGACAGGTGTTTCAGACCGGATTTATGGGTATGAACCTGGGCCAGAGGCACTGCTAAACACAGTGGTTCCTCGGTTTACCGACTTGCAGGTGTACCAATCCGTTTTGGAATCACAAGCAAGTGAGCATAGCGCCCGGTACGTTGCCATGAACAACGCAACGGACAACGCGGCCGAATTGGTAGAGATATTGACATTAGAGCGCAATAAAGCGCGGCAAAGCAGCATTACCAGCGAAATTTTGGACATCGTCGGTGGTGCAGAGGCATTGGCACAAGGCTAGCAAGACAAAGAAGTTCAACTTCTCACGGAAGTTGAACTTCTAATATTTAGTTGGAGGATTACATGGCTACAGGCAAGATTTCTGCAATTCGTGGTGTGGTTGTAGACGTTGAATTTGCAGAAGAAGAAATTCCTGAAATTTACGAAGCCCTGAACGTCGCTACGGATGAAGGGGATTTGGTTTTAGAAGTACAGCAGCATCTGGGTGGTGGCCTGGTACGTACCGTGGCAATGGGTTCCACAGATGGCCTGCCGCGCGGGTTGGATGTGGTTTCTACTGGTGCACCAATTAAGGTTCCCGTTGGACCCGTTACGCTCGGCCGTATTTTTGATGTGGTTGGTAACTCGATTGACGGCCATCCCACGCCAGATTCCGAGCATTACTATCCCATTCACCGTGATGCGCCAGAGTTCCAGGATCAAAGCACAGTAATTGAAACTTTTGAGACCGGAATGAAAGTGATTGACCTGATTGCTCCCTTTATCAAAGGTGGTAAGACCGGTATCTACGGCGGTGCTGGAACTGGTAAAACAGTAACCATTGCTGAGCTAATTCGCTCCGTGGCGCGTGAGCATGAAGGTGTGTCCGTATTTGCAGGTGTAGGCGAGCGTACCCGTGAAGGAACTGATCTGTTCTACGAAATGCAGGAGTACGGTGTACAAGATTCCGTAGCCATGGTTTTTGGCCAGATGAACGAAACGCCTGGTGTCCGCCTTCGTGTGGCGTTAACTGGTCTGGCAATGGCCGAATTCTTCCGCGATGAAGGGCGCGATGTACTGCTCTTTATCGACAATATTTACCGCTACGTTTTGGCCGGGTCTGAAATGTCCGCTCTGCTGGGTCGTATGCCTAGTGCTGTGGGTTACCAGCCAACATTGGCAGCCGAAATGGGTGCATTGCAAGAGCGCATCACCTCCACCAAAAAGGGTTCAATTACCTCCTTGCAGGCAATTTACGTACCAGCGGATGACTATTCTGATCCTGCTCCCGTGGTTACCTTTGCTCACATCGACGCCAGCTTAACGCTGGATCGTGGTGTATTTGCTAAAGGTATTTTCCCTGCGGTTGATCCGTTGTCATCTTCTAGCCGTGCTTTGCAGCCAGACGTTGTTGGGGAAGAACATTACCGGACCGCACGCGAAGTGAAGCAGGTTTTGCAAACCTACAACGACCTTCAAGACATCATTGCCATTTTGGGTATTGATGAGTTGAGTGAAGACCAGAAGCTGTTGGTTGCTCGTGCTCGTAAGATTGAGCGGTTCTTGGGTCAACCGATGTTTGTAGCTGAGAAATTCCACGGCTTGAACGGGCAGTATGTACCGATTAAGGAAACCGTGCGCGGCTTCCGAGAAATTTTGGATGGCAAGCATGATGATTTGCCGGAACAGGCTTTTTATATGGTAGGTACTATTGACCAGGCAGTAGAAAAGGCAGAAAAACTACGCGCAACAGCATAAGCAACATTCATAGAAGAAAATAGCGTAATCAGTAGCAGGTAGCCAACCACTGGTTACTGGCTACTGATTACTGTCTAATGGTGAGTCTATGACAATTCAATGTGATATTGTGACACAAGAACGAACGGTGTTTAGCCAGCAGGTGGCGTCTGTCTCTTTGCCAGGCACGGAAGGGCGGATGGGAATTTTGCCCAATCACTCAGCCTTGTTAGCCACGTTAGATTTTGGTGATGTCTGGATACGTCATCCCGATGGTGAAGAGGAACATTTTGCCATTGGTGGTGGCTATGCCGAAGTGCAGCCGGATAAAGTGGTTATTTTAGCAGATTCTGCTGAACAGGCGGAAGAAATTGACCTGGAACGGGCTGAGAAGGCGCGTGAAAGAGCGCAGAAGGCGATGGAAACAGGCGTTGTTGATGATCCAGATCGGTATGCGCAAATTCAGGCTTCGTTGATGCGGGCACAAATTCGCCTGGATGTGGGCCGCAAACATGCGGGCCGTCGGCGACGTGAGTTGGCAACCGGGGCAATGCCTCCTCGACGGGATGAAGAATAATTGTGGCTATTTTTACGCCGTATGTGGCCATTGATTTGGGCACGGTGAATGTTCTGGTACATGATCAGGGTCGTGGCGTGGTGCTCCAAGAGCCTTCGGTTGTGGCAATTCAGGAGCATGAAAACAAAACAACGATTGTGGAAGTTGGTCGGGCAGCTAAAGAGATGTACGGCCGTACCCCCGAAGCAATTGAAGTGATACGGCCGTTGCGCGATGGCGTTATTGCCGATTACTTTGTCACCCAGGGAATGCTGGAATATTTCATTGGTAAGGTAGCTGGGCGGCTGCGCCTGCGTAAGCCAGTGGTGATGATCAGCGTGCCTTACGGCGTTACCAGCGTCGAGCGACGCGCTGTGAAAGAAGCGGCTCTGGCGGCTGGAGCGCGTGATCCGGTGCACCTCATTCCTGAACCATTGGCAGCAGCGATTGGGGCTGGGCTGCCCATTGGCACCCCAACTGGCAACATGATTGTGGATATGGGGGGCGGCTCTACGGAAGCGGCCGTTGTTTCCATGAATGGTATCGTCTGTGCCGAATCGGTGCGTGTGGGCGGTGTACACCTGGACGAAGCCATCATCAACTACATCCGCAAAAAGTACAATCTGGTTATTGGTGAACCTACGGCCGAAGCCATCAAAATCAAAATTGGGTCTGCCATTGATCTAGATGATCAGCTAGATATGCAGGTTCAGGGGCGTGATCAGGTAGCAGGCTTGCCCAAAACAATCACCATCAGCTCTAGCGAAGTGGTTGAAGCTATTTCTGAGCCGCTGGCTGCTATCGTGAACGTAGTACGCGCAGTTTTGGCCAAAACTCCGCCAGAACTCTCTTCTGACATTATTGATCGAGGGATGGCGTTGGCTGGCGGTACAGCCCTGCTGCGCGAAGTAGACACTTTGCTTACGCAAGAAACTGGCGTGCCAGCATATGTGGCAGATAATCCCATCGCCTGTACCGCGTTGGGTGCTGGTAAAGCACTCCGTGAACTGCCAATTTTGCAGCGGAGCGTAGAACTATAGTTATTACCCTAGCACAATTTGATCGAATTAAAAATTAAAGCCCCGGCATTTGCCAGGGCTTTTTCATTTACAAATATTTACTGGGAAAGCTATAAATAGTATGTCATGCGTTGTAGCTGGATGACCGGATCACTGTAGCTAATTTCTACACCGTCTGGAACATTGAGATGTATGGGAGCATAGCTCAAAATGGCGCGTACCCCAACGGTGACTAATCGGTCGGTGATTTCCTGGGCATAGCTAGCGGGAACAGCAATAACAGCGACTTTGACATTGTTCTGGGTGATAACGGTTTCCAATTCATCTACAGATTGCACGACAAGCTCACCCATTTGTTCGCCAATTTTGGTTGTGTCACTGTCAAAAATCCAGGAGATACGAAACCCTCGGTGCAAAAACCCGTGGTAATTGGCCAGGGCATGGCCTAAGAAACCAGCCCCAACCACGGCAACATCCCACTCTTGCGTAAGTTTTAGGATGTCACGAAGTTGATCGGTTAAGTAATTGATATGGTAGCCGGTACCTTGTTTACCGAATTCACCAAAATGGGACAAATCTTTGCGTATTTGGGCAGAACTGATGCCCAAACGTTTTCCCAGTTCATGGGAGGAAGTATTGAGCTTGCCTTCATCTTCAGCCAGCCGGGTTAGCTCACGCAAGTAGATGGGTAAACGGCCAATGACAATGTCTGGTATTTCCCTTGTCACAGCGTATATTCCTTATACAAGAAATGGAGAACTGAATAAATAGAAACAGTGCAATCAGAATATGGTAAGCTTGCTAGTTTCAGCTATCATTTTGTGATTTGCTTCACAATTTTAGCATAAGAAAAAATGCGTAGCAACTGCATAGGTTCTTCTGGAAATATGATAAATTGGAGAAAAATCTGTGCAATTTGCAACAATCTTGTATAATTTAAGGGATGGTTTTGCAAAGGTTTTGCCCAGGTATGGAGTGGTTTAAGCGATCAGCTAACAAGCATTAAGCAGCAAGGAAATGGTTAAAGACAGATGCGTAGAATAGCAATTATTGGCGGTATTATTGTTCTGGCTCTTATTGGTTTTTTTGTCATTCGTCAACAGCGGCAAGCGTCTGAAGAAAATCAGCTAGAGATATTGCGAGAGGCCACTGTTGAGCAGGGGGAAGTAACTGCGACGGTGAACGCGGTTGGCTCCATTGAGCCAGAGGCGTTGGTTTCTCTCACGTTTGGGCTGTCTGGCACAATCCAGCAGGTGAATATTGTGCGAGGACAAGCGGTGGCTGTGGGTGATGTGCTGGCTACGCTCAACACAGATGAACTGGCGTTGGCGGTGCAGCAGGCTGAGGATGCCTTGCTGATTCAGGAATTGACCTTACAACAGCGGCTAGATTCTGAACCAACGGCCGCAACGTTGGCAAGCGCAGAGGCAGATATTGCTGCGGCAGAGGCAAACTTAGCGGTGGCTGAGGCAAATCTGGCTTCGGCGGAAGCGGCCGTTTTACAAGCAGAGGCTCAAAAAGCACAATTGTTAGCCGGGCCGACGCCGGGCCAGGTTGCCCAAGCTGAGGCGAACGTAGCTGCGGCCGAATTGGCGCAAAAAAATGCCCAGGATGCCTATGATCAAACAGTTGAATGTTTTGAGGATCCGGCTGGGAATGAAGTGTGCCCCGGTTTAGGGGCACCGGAGGAAGCCGCGCGGGCGGCTTTGCAAAATGCCAATGCATCGCTGGTGGCGGCACAGGCAGCTTTGCAAGATGTGCGTACCTCAGCGCGTCCGGCTGATATTCAGTTGGCAGATGCGGCGATTGCGAATGCCGAGGCGGGGGTACAGGCGGCACAGGGGAATGTGCAGGCGGCTGAAGCCAATTTGGCGCGTGCAGTCGCGGCATATGACCGCTTGTTGGAGCCACCAAGTGACAATGAGATCGCAGTTTTGGAGGCGCAGGTGGCGGCTGCTCAAACAAACCTGGATTTAGCAGAACTACGGCTGGAGCAGTCGCAAATTGTGGCTCCGATTGCGGGGACGGTGGCCAACGTGATTATCAATGAAGGGGAGATTGCTTCTCCAGGTGCGCCCGCGATAACCGTTGTGAACGAAGAAGCGTTTCACATTACCGTGAGTGTGGATGAAATTGACATTGATGAGATTGCGTTGGGGCAGGAGGTTGCGGTGAGTGTGGATGCACTACCGGATACGGCCGTTACTGGCACGATCTCCGAAATTGCGCCCACCTCTGCCACATCTGGTGGGGTTGTAACTTATCTGGTTACCATCAACATTGACTCTGCACAATCAGATGCGCTGCGCCCTGGTATGAGCGCCAATGCTTCCATTGTGGTGGATGAGGTGGCAGACGTGCTTGTGGTGCCAAACTGGGCCATTCGGCTGAACCGGGAAACAGGCGAGGCGTTTGTGAATTTGCAGCAGGCCGATGGCACAATTGAAGAGGTTGTCATAGAAACTGGACTGCGGAATGAGCAGTTTAGCGAGGTGCTGGCTGGCCTAGACGTGGGTGACACGGTGGTGCTAACCAACGACCGCGAAGGGTTTAGCCTGTTCGGGTCTGAAGAATGATTTTTTTGCCACAGAGGGTACGGAGAGGAAAGAGATCAAACCTCTAAAATCTCTGTGCTCTCTGTAGCAAATTATAAGGTAGAGATGAACGAAAACGGCCGTAAACCCGTCATCGCCATTCAAGACCTCACCAAAGTGTACGCGATGGGTGAGCATGAAGTGCGCGCCCTCAACGGCGTGACGCTTTCCATTTACCAAGGTGAATTTTTATCAATCATGGGGCCTTCTGGCTCTGGCAAATCCACCATGATGAACATGCTGGGGGCGTTAGACAAGCCCACCAGCGGCACTTACCTGCTAGATGGCAGTGACGTGAGCAATTTAAGCGAAGATGACCTGGCCGATGTGCGGAATCGCAAAATTGGCTTTGTGTTTCAGAGCTTCAATTTGCTGCCGCGCACGCCTGCGCTGCAGCAAGTGGAGTTGCCGCTCATCTATGCAGGGGGGCGGCAGCGGGGTGCAAAGGCAAAAGCTGCCCTGGAGATGGTGGGTTTAGGCGATCGGCTGGATCACAAGCCAAGCGAACTGTCTGGCGGGCAGCAGCAGCGTGTAGCCATTGCCCGCGCTCTAGTAAATGAACCAGCCATCATTCTGGCAGATGAGCCGACAGGGAACCTGGATAGCAAATCCGGGATTGAGGTGATGCAGATTTTCCAGCAACTCAACCAGGAGCGGGGCATCACGGTACTGTTTGTAACGCACGACCCCTGGATTGCCCGGCACACCGGCCGGGTTGTGACCCTGGCCGATGGCAAGATTGTGCGGGATGAAGTGATAGATGAACCGTTAGTAGCTGGGCAGACGGAACGGCCGTCTGATACCCTGTTGCAGTAAAGTTTTCAAATGTTCAGGTGTTCACATGAGCAGTTGAGGCCCTGAATACTCTCTGTACGATTATGAATCTAATTGAAAGCATTCGCCTGGCCCTGGTTGGGCTGGCTGCCAACAAATTGCGCGCCTTCCTCACCATGTTGGGGATCATTATTGGCGTGGGGGCTGTTATCACACTCATTTCGGTTGGGCGGGGCGTTGAGGCTGTGGTGATTGATGAGTTTCAGGGCTTGGGGAATAATCTGCTTTTTGTATTCCCAGGCAATATTGACCCTACAGACCCCGCCGCCCCGGCAAGAGCAGGCGGCGCAGGGCTAACATTGGACGATGCCGAAGCGCTGGCCGACCCTTTTTTGGTGCCAGACGTGCTTGGTGTTGTGCCTAGCTACGACCGCCCCGCCATTGTTTTGCGGGGCAGGCAAGAGACGCGCACCACCATCTCTGGCACCAATACAGATTTCCCACAGGTGCGGAACTTTTATCCTGTGTTGGGCGACTTCTTCACAGAAACGGATTTGGCTAGCGGCAGTCGCGTTGCTGTAATTGGCCAAACGGTGTACGAAGAGCTGTTTGAGCCAGGTGAGTTTCCCATTGGCGAAGATATTCGGATCAACAACGTGAACTTCCGTATTATTGGTTTGTTGGAAGAAAAGGGTGGGTCTGGCTTTAACGACCAGGATGATTTGGTACTGGTGCCAATTAGTACCGCGCAACAGCGGCTGTTCCCAGCCCGACGTGCTGATGGCGAATTGCGTGTAGACATCATTTATACACAAGTTTTGGATGAGGATAGGCAGGAAGCTGCCATTATCCAAATGGAGGCGGTGTTGCGTGAACAGCACAATATTACCTTCCGTGATGAGGATGATTTTACTATCTTGAGCCAGTCGGAACTGCTGGGTGCTTTTGGCGAGATTACCAGCGTGTTGACGATTTTTCTGGGGGTGATTGCGGGGATTTCGCTGCTGGTGGGTGGCATTGGCATTATGAATATTATGCTGGTTAGCGTGACTGAGCGGACGCGCGAGATTGGTTTGCGAAAAGCGGTAGGAGCCAAATACAGGGATATTTTAACGCAATTTTTGGTGGAGGCGGTTGTTATTGCCAGTGTGGGCGGAGTGATTGGGTTGATTGTTGGGGCCATTGGTGCGGCGGTGATCAGTGATTTATCGCCGCTGCTAGAAACATCGGTAGATTGGAATTCTGTGGCGTTGGCGATTACATTTTCGGCAGGTGTGGGTCTATTTTTTGGGTTGTATCCGGCTACGCGGGCGGCCCGCCTGAACCCAATTGATGCTTTGAGGTACGAGTAGTTAAATAATGACTGAATTCTTGGTTCCGATAACGCAGAATGGGCAAATTAGCAAAATCGGCGGCAAAGGGGCGCAGTTGCGTGCGCTTATGGCGTTAGAGGCACGAGTGCCCAAAACGTTTGTGGTGCCGTGGGATGTGTGGACAAGGGGGATTGTTGATGAAACGGCCGTCCTCACCCAACTCCGCGCTGAGTTTTCCCAAAAACTGGATTTGTCTAAAGCATATGCGGTTCGCTCGTCGGCTAACCTGGAGGATGGCGGCGAATTTTCTTTTGCCGGGCAGTTTGCTACGGTGCTGAATGTGCAAGGGCTGAATGCGTTGGTAACGGCCGTTCAAACCGTGTGGGCCAGCAGCAAAACAGATGGTGTAAAAACATATTTGGCACAAGCCGGTATGGCCGATGACGTACTTAAAATGGCTGTGATCTTGCAGGAAATGGTGCTGCCAAAGGTTTCTGGCGTTGCCTTTAGTAAAAACCCAATGACAGGTTTTGATGAGCTTATTGTGGAAGCCGTTCCGGGTAGCGGCGAGGGGTTGGTGCAAGATGGCACAACCCCGGATCGCTGGGTTTATAAGTGGGGAGACTGGATTGCCAAGCCGGAACAAAGCCAAATTGGCCTCTCACTCGTTCAAACAGTAGTTGACGAGACGCGGCGGTTAGCAAAATTGGTGAAAGCCCCTATTGATTTGGAATGGGTGTACGATGGTACGGCCGTTTACATTGTGCAACTCCGCGAAATTAGTACCGCACGCCAGCTTAACATTTACTCTAACCGCATCTCGCGTGAGGTGCTGCCCGGCATCATTAAGCCGCTCATTTGGTCGGTAAACGTGCCGCTAGTGAACAGTGCCTGGATTGATATTTTTACCGAGCTGATTGGCTCCAACAAGATTGAACCCAACCATCTTTCTAAATCCTTTTTCTATCGCGCTTATTTTAACATGGGGGTGATTGGCCAGGTTTTTGAGGCGCTAGGAATGCCCAAAGAAACGCTGGAACTGATGATGGGGATTGATGAAGGTGGTTCTGAACGGCCGTCTTTTCGCCCCTCGCTAAAAGTAATGCGTCATTTGCCCCGCATGATTCGTTTTGGCTTGAGCAAAAGCCGTTTTAGCCGCCAGATTGATGCCTTTTTGCCGAAACAGTGGGCTGCGTACCGCACCTTTGACCAAAGTCGCATTCCCAACCTAAACGAAACCGAACTGCTGGCTGAGATTGATCGGTTACACCAATTAACGCAAACCTCGGCATACTTCAATATTGTGACCCCCTTGCTCATGCAGCTATACAGTGCCATGTTGAAGCGGCGACTGGAAAATCTGGGCGTCGCTTTTGAGACGTTTGATTTGAAAGAGGACATTTCAGAAGCGTTGGCACAATATGATCCCAATGTGCATTTGCAGCGGCTTCATCAACTTTTTATGGTGCAGGATACGGCCGTACAGCAAAAACTCCAGCAAGGGCAATATGAGGCAGCACCGCAACTGGTTGCCAAAGTAAATGCGTTCATCGAGCAGTTTGGGCATCTCAGCGACAGCGGCAACGATTTTTCGGCCGTTCCCTGGCGCGAAAATGAATCTTTGGTGTGGCAAATGGTGGCGAATTTTGCTCAACTCAGCGGTTCCGGAGAGAAGAAAACAACCCTAGCCAGCCTGCCAATTTCTGGCTGGCAGCGATTCCGCCTGACGCGGTCGGTGCGTCGCGCCGCCAACTTTTTACTGTATCGGGAAGCGATTGGCTTTTTGTATACCTATGGCTACGGTTTGTTCCGCCTTTACTTCCGAGCCTTGGGCGGCCGTTTTGCCAAACGTGGCTTGTTGGTACAAGCAGACGATATTTTCTATTTGTATTTGGCGGAGGTACGGCAGTTGGTGGCAGGTAAGCAAATAGATGGTGAGCCTAGGCAACTGGTCGCTGACCGGCAAGCAGATATTGAAGCAAACCGAGAGGCGGTGCTACCGGACATCATTTTTGGGGATGTGCAGCCACCGCTGGAGACGGCCGTTGAAATTGCCCAAACTTTGTACGGTACACCAACGTCTCCGGGATATTACAAGGGGCCGCTGCGCGTGGTTTCTGGGTTGCAAGATTTCGAGAAGCTACAGGCAGGGGATGTGCTAGTAATTCCATTTTCAGATGTTGGCTGGACGCCCCTGTTTACCAAAGCGGGCGCAGTAATTGCCGAATCGGGCGGTATGTTGTCGCATAGCTCCATTGTGGCGCGAGAGTATCAGATTCCGGCAGTCGTCTCTGTAACCGATGCGTGCCGTCTGCCAGATGGGGCAATCGTTTCTGTTGATGGGTACAAGGGGGAGATTTGGGTGCATGATGGCGCGGTGGAGTGATTTGTGATGAACATTTTTATTGCGGTGTTGGCCGCAATTATTGGGTATTTGCTAGGTTCCATTTCGGTAGCGCGTATCATGGCGCGGCTCTTTTTGCCGGGCGAGGATATTACCACCACTACGCTGCAAATTCCGGGCGCCGACGATAAGTTTGAAATGACTTCTGTAAGCGCGACGAGCCTCTCGCTGCGCGAAGGGCCGCGCATTGGCTGTACCACAAGCATTCTGGATATGTTGAAGGTGGCCCTGCCAACGCTGGCCTTTCGCCTGTTGTTCCCAGAGACCAGTGCCTACTTTTTAATTGCCGCCGGCGCTGGCGTGTTGGGGCACAATTTTCCTATCTATCATCGTTTTGTGGGGGGACGGGGCATTACGGCCGTTTGGGGCGGCTTGTTTGTTATAGATTGGTTGGCTGTGCCTATAACCACGGTGCTGGGTACGATACTGGGTTTGGCTGCCAAAGATGTGCTGCTAGCGTACTCTGGCGGCATTTTGCTGCTTATTCCCTTGATGTGGTTGCGGTTTCAAAGCTGGGAATTTGTGGCCTACGCCCTGTTTGTGAACGGCATGTATTGGTGGGCAATGTGGCCCGATCTGGTGAAATATTTGGAATTCAAGCGGGCAGGCAAGGCTGACGACATGATTGCCGTGCTAGAGCAAACAGATATGGGGCGCGGCCTCAAATACATGCGTAAGTATGGCCTCATTAAAGATAAAAAAGAGGATGCGTAACTGGGCGCTTTCCTAATGATGAACTTGACTGAAAACATCAAAATTGCATTTTTCAGCCTGGCTGCCAACAAGCTGCGGGCTGCCTTGACCATGCTGGGTATTATGATTGGCGTGGCGGCAGTGATTACCTTGCTTTCTATTGGGGACGGCGTGACGCGTTTTATTGCGGAACAGTTTTCTGGTTTGGGCAGCAATCTGGTCTTTATTATCCCCGTCCAAGAAGAACCGGGACGACCTGGGGCTGATCCACTTACTGAATCAACATTGACCTTGCGTGATGTGGAGCTATTGTCTGATACGGCGCGCGTGCCGGGTGCGGCGCAAGTGTCGCCGACGGTACTGCGTGATGTTGAATTGCAATACCAGGGCGAGGTGCATAATGTGACGCTACGGGCCTCTACGCCAAATTATGGTGAGGCGTTTGGTTTAGATGTTGCTAGGGGCACGTTTTATTCAGGGACAGATTATAACGGCCGTACCCGCGTAGTTGTCATTGGGCCAGATACCGTCAGTGCGCTGTTCCCAGAAGATATTGATCCGCTAGGTGAAGATATTCGCATCAACGGCTTGAGCTTCCGGGTGATCGGCATTTTAGAATCGGTGGGTGCCAGTAGCTTTGGCGGTAGTCAAGACGATGTGGCGATCGTGCCTTTGACCACGGCGCAAGAGCGGCTGTTTAACAACCGTAGCCAGCGCACAGGCGCATATTTGGTGGATGCCATCTTGATTCAAGCGGTGGATGAAGCTGCCATTGACGGCACCATCATTGATGCTTCCGAGGTGCTGCGCCAATCCCACAACATCAACTTCCGGGATGAAGATGATTTCCAGATTCTGACGCAGCAAGATTTTCTGAATGCGTTTGGCTCTGTTACCAGCGTGCTAACCGTCTTTTTGGGGGCGATTGCCTCGATTTCGCTGCTGGTGGGGGGCATTGGCATTATGAACATCATGTTGGTGAGCGTGACGGAGCGCACGCGGGAGATTGGATTACGCAAGGCGATGGGGGCCAAGCGGCTGGACATTTTAGGGCAATTTTTAACGGAAGCGGTGATTATGGCCGTGTTGGGTGGGGTATTGGGCATTATTTTTGGGCTGATCGGGGCGTTTGCGGTGCGTACGGCCGTACCTGAACTAGACACCTCGGTAACGTTTAATTCCATCGCGCTGGCTGTGGGTTTTTCTGTAGCGGTGGGGCTGTTTTTTGGCATCTACCCCGCCTCTCGCGCCGCTGCGCTAAACCCAATTGATGCGCTGCGCTTTGAGTAACGTTCATTCCTCTTTGTTTTGCTGGAAGCGTTTAGGTGACAGTCACTTTTTTCCAGAGGTGATTACAATATCCAAACCATTTTGAAGTGACTGTCACCTCTGGGACTGAACGCTTACGTTTTGTACAAAAAACATAAAAAATTGTGAATCAGATTTGAAGCCGCTGTCTGGCTCTTCATAAATGTAGTTGATATGCTGTGCGGCCAAAATTGGCCAGTTGGGGTGATTCTTGGCGAAAAATTGCTTGAGCTGTTGCTCTTTTGTTTTGGATTTATGAACAAAAAGGCAAATCAGCCCGCCAGGGTTGAGCCGTGTGGTAAGCGTATACAGCAACGCCAATTCCTTTTTCAAATCCTTCTTGTAAAAATGCAAAATTGAGTTTAGCACGATGGCATCGTAGCTTTGCTGGAACGCATAGTCGAAAAAGTTGGCAACGATGCCGTTGATCGCAAGATTTTTGGCTTTGGCAGCGACTAACATTTGGCTAATCCCTTGCTGGGAAGCGTCGAGGCCGGTGACGTTGTAGCCCAACTCGGCCAAGAAGAGTGCGTCTCGTCCCTGGCCGCAGCCAACGTCTAGAACGCTCCCTTTTGGTTCCCAGTCGTGCATGAAGGCAACAAATTGAGGATACGGCCGTCCAAAAAGATTTTCCTGCTGATAATGCGTGTCGTAACTGCTCATCGTCTGATCATACCGTCCTCAAATCGTTTCGTCTAACTGATCGCGGCACAGTTTTGGACGGCCGTTTCTGCTATAATCGGCGGCTCATAAAAAGGATTTTGTTTATGCACGTAGCCATCAATGCCGCGTTTTGGAATCGGCCAAATTCAGGGAGTGGACAGTACACGCGCCAGCTTGTGTATCAGTTGAATCATTTGGTTTCTGACCTGACGATTACGCTGATATACCCGCAGGTGATTGGGGAATCAGAGCCAGAAATGGTGCCACCAAGTGTGAATGTGAAGCTAGTGCCTGTGCGCCCCGGTAACGTGGGCAAGGTATGGTTTGAGCAGCGGCTGTTTCCTCGTGCCTGCCGCGAGGTGGGGGCGACGGTGGCGCATGTGCCGTACTGGGGTGGCCCATTGCAATCCCCCATACCGCTGGTCGTCACCGTGCATGATCTCACAACGCTGCTGGTGCCTGAATATAGACGGCCGTTCCGCACCCGTCTTTACAATGCCCTTGTCGCTACATCTGCCCGCGGGGCCACCCGCATCATCACCGATTCAGATGCCAGCAAGCAGGATATCATCGAGCATCTGCACATTCCCGAAGACAAAATCGAGCGGATTTATCTAGCGGCTGGATCGCAGTTTAGCACGCAAGACAGTGGGCTGTTGGAGATGGCCGTACTGCGGAAGTACGATCTACCTGAATTCTATGTGCTTTACCTCGGTGGGTATGAACTGCACAAAAACGTGACAACCTTACTGCTGGCCTGGACATACGTGGGGCAGGCGTTGGGAGAAGATTATCCGCTGGTGCTGGCGGGCAAAAAACCAACGCAGGCCAACGAAATTTATCCAGATTACGATAATTACATCAAGCAGTTGGGCATTGAAGGGTATGTACGCTGGATTGGCTACGTGGAGGAAGAAGACAAACCTGTACTTTACCGGAATGCAGAAACGTTTGTGTTTCCGAGCCGCCGCGAGGGGTTTGGACTGGGCGTGCTAGAAGCGATGGCCTGCGGCACGCCTGTGGTAACGACAACGGCCGCATCCTTGCCAGAAGTTGTTGGCGACGCCGGGTTTGCGGTGGCACCTGATGATGCGCGAAACATGGCCGGAGCTATTATCTCCACTATTATTCAAGACAATCTGCGGGCGGAGCTGCGGCAAAAAGGGCCACAGCAGGCGGCCAACTTCTCTTGGGAAAAAACCGCCACGGAGACTCTGTTGGTGTATGATGCGGTGGTCGGTAATCGGTAATCCGTTATCTGTAATCGGTATTTTACTGATTACTGTTCACCGATTACCGATTACTGTCCTTGCCCAAGCTGAATTGAGTTCACAATGTCGGCCATGAGCTGACCGTATTCATTGTTTTGATTTGCATCATGCACGGCGGCGACAACGGCCGTTAAGTTCACCGTTAAATTTTCTATCACCACATAGCGGAGAATGATCTCATTGCCGTCGCTGTCTTGCCCGCGCAGCACTGTTTGTACGGCCGTTTGGGCATTGATGTTGGTGGTTTCAACCTCTTGAAGCAGCTCTGTCCATTCCTGATTGCGGAATGTGCGAACGGCCGCTTCCACCATCTCTGTGGCGTTGGCCGCACCAGTAAACAGAGAAGGTGTCACGGTGATGTTAACGCGAGCACCTTCTGCAACCCCGCTTGTCAACAGCGCTTCCTCAGATGCTATCGTAATCGAATCTTCGTTGTCGCTAATAGTCCAGCCTTCTGGCATGTCAAAGCGAATGGCGTAATTTGGGCTACTGTAAGGCACCATTGTTACTTCACTTGCGCCACACGCCAGCAAAAAGAGGGGAACCAACAAGATAAAAACCAGACGTTTCATGCAAAAATCTCCTTCGAAAATAAATTAGCCACAGAGACCACAGAGGAAAAAGAGAAATCTGTTGGATATTCTGATTTTCATTCATGGTGGCCGGCGCAGCCGATGAACTCTCCTTCAAAAAGAGCAGATAACTGTACCGACAGTAGCTTGCCTGCACAAGCTAACCAAACCAATTAAGCCAAATTGGCGCACTTTTCACTTATACGGGTTGCGATCCGATTCTGGGGCATGTAAAATCCGCCGAATTTTGGTACACAACGCACAGTAAACAACTGGAGTTTTATGACAGTTCATCATCAATTAGCGGCCGTTTTGCAAGAAGCAGTTCAGACCGCCCAAACTGCCGGGGCGTTGCCCTCTTTTGATCCGCCAGAAATTACCATTGAACGGCCGCGTGATGCCTCGTTTGGTGATTATGCCTCCCCCACGCCGCTAAAGCTGGCGCGAGTTGCCCGCATGGCGCCCATCAAAATTGCCCAGGCAATCGCCGATCATTTGCCCGCCACCGACTACATTGCAGAAGTGACCGTTGCGCCACCTGGATTTATCAATATTCGCCTTACCAATGAGCGGCTCCAGCAGGTGTTGGTGGATGTGTTGGCAGAAGGGGAGGAGTACGGCCGTATCCACCTCGGCAACGGCAAAAAAGCCCAAATAGAGTGCGTGAGTGCCAATCCAACGGGGCCAATTCATATTGGCCGAACTCGTGGTGGCGTGATGGGTGACACCCTCGCCCGTGCCATGCGCCTGGCTGGTTACGATGTGGTGCTGGAATATTATTACAACGACGCGGGTCGCCAAATCACCATGCTGGGCGAATCCACCAAAATTCGTTACCTGCAACTGCTCGGCCAGGATGTGGAACTGGGAGCAGACCATTACAAAGGCGACTACATCATCGACATTGCCCGCGAACTGCAAGCCGCGCATGTTGACGCGCTACAAAACGAACCAGCCGACTATTTTGGCAATTATGCCAAAGATAAAATTTCCCAAAGCCAAAAAGAGACACTACGCCGCATCAACATCGTGTTTGATGTTTACTTTAACGAGCAAAGTTTGTATGAAAACGGCCGTGTCTGGGAAGCGCTAGAAACCCTACAACAAAAAGGGCATGTCTACGAAAAAGATGGTGCCCAATGGTTCAAAACCACTGAATTTGGCGACGACAAAGACCGCGTACTTGTCAAAAAAACCGGCGAACCCACCTACCGAATGCCAGACATCGCCTACCATTGGGACAAAGCCCAACGCGGCTTCGACCTCGTCGTAGACATTTTTGGCCCAGACCACCATGCCACCGCCCCCCAAGTGCTCATGGGTGTTCAGGCACTCGGCTACCCCACGAATTTTGTGCGAACCGTCCTGCACCAAATCATCAGCATCATCAAAGATGGCCAGGAAATGAAGATGAGCACCCGCGCTGGCACCTTTGTTGCCCTCGACGACGTGCTAGACGAAGTGGGTCCAGACCCCATCCGCTATTTCATGATCTCTCGCTCTGGCAACAGCCCTATAGACTTTGATCTCAATTTGGCGCTGGAAAGATCAGACAAAAATCCGGTTTACTACGTCCAAAACGCTCACGTTCGCTGTGCTGGCATCTTCCGCAAATGGGCCGAAGCAGGCGGTGCACCGGATGCCGATGCCGAAGCTGATCTTAGCCTGCTCACCCATGAAAATGAGCTAGCGTTTATGCGGAAAGCGATGGAGCTTTCTGCAGTCATTGAGCAAATGACCCTCACGTCTGAACCGCACCACATTGCCTTTTACGCTTATGATTTGGCTGCAGCCTTCCACCCAGCCTATGAAAAATGTCGGGTTCTACACGATGATGTACCGGAGCCGCTTCGTCTGGCACGTCTACGTTTTTACTGGGCGGCCAAGCAGCTTTTTGCCCACGTGCTTAACCTGATGGGCATGAGTACACCAGAGGTGATGTAATTTCTCAGTTACCCAATTACTATAAAAGCAATTGGGTAATTATAAAACTTATGTAAAGGATTTTGTATGGCTATTAAAGCAGATAGTTGGATTCGCCGCATGGCAAAAGAACACAGAATGATTGAACCTTTTGTAGATGGACAGGTTCGGGAAGGCGTCATCTCTTACGGATTGTCATCCTATGGCTATGACATTCGCGTAACCAACGAATTTAAGATTTTTACCAATGTGCATTCGGCCGTTGTCGATCCCAAGCATTTTGATCCCAAATCATTTGTTGATTTTAAGGGGGACGTTTGTGTCATTCCGCCCAACTCCTTTGTTTTGGCACAAACGGTGGAATATTTCCGCATACCGCGTGATGTGCTAACGGTTTGTTTGGGGAAATCCACCTACGCTCGTTGCGGTCTCATTGTCAACGTAACCCCCTTCGAGCCTGAGTGGGAAGGTTACGTAACGCTAGAAATTTCTAACACCACGCCACTGCCAGCACGGGTTTATGCCAACGAAGGCATTGCCCAGGTGCTCTTCTTCCAGTCCGACGAAATTTGCGAAACATCCTATGCTGATCGCAAGGGAAAATACCAAAAGCAGCAAAGCATTGTTCTGCCGCGAATTTAGTCATACTGGCAACCCAAAAATTGGGTTGCTAGCTCGATGAAATTGCGAAAACAGACGATATATTTGCTTGTTAGAAAACACCCGATATAATTCGGGTCTTCCCTGATTTAGGGCGCTTAGCTCAGTTGGTTAGAGCACTTCGTTTACACCGAAGGGGTCGGGGGTTCGAGTCCCTCAGCGCCCATTTTCTCCCCTTGTTATCCATCTACATTTTGCTATAATCCCGATTGTGACAAAAAGCACACAATTACCCATGTTGTTTTCCGTCAACTGGTGATAAATCGCTGGAACAATCTTCGTGAAGAAATAAAAAGTAGGAGAATAGCCTCATGGCAAATGCAGCCGTAAGTGCCGAAGCAAAAGGCGGCGGTATCTCAAGACGAGAATTTCTTTATTACATTTGGGGAGCTTCCATTGCTCTTTATGCTGCCCAATTCACTGGCTTGTTGGTTTGGTTTTTGCTGCCTCGTTTTCGTGAAGGCGAGTTCGGTGGCAAGTTCACTATTTCAATTGATGAACTGCCAGCGGTCAATGCTGAACCAACTAATGTTCCTGCGGGTCGTTTCTGGCTTGTAAACCTAGATACAAGGCAAGGAAACGAGCTGATGGCAAAAGCACCGGATGAGTCAGAAGAAATTGTAGGGGTGGCGGCGATTTATAAGGTTTGCACCCATTTGGGCTGTATTTATGCCTGGACGCCTGCCAACAATCGGTTTGAGTGCCCTTGTCACGGTTCCAAGTATCGGTTAGACGGCCGTCGCATTGAATCTCCCGCCCCTCGTTCCCTGGATCGATTCAGTATGGAATTTTTAGATGCCGACAAAAACCCGATCCCTGGTACTCAATCTGAGTTAGTAAACGACTTTATTGCCCCAGTGCCATTGCCTGACAACGCTGCCTTTATCAGCGTTGATACCGGTGACCGCATAGTGGGACCAAGACAATGTTTGCTTGGCGACCTTACACAAGAGTGTCCATAGAAAAGTACCCATAAATAAAGAGGAATTAAGGAGTTAGAGAATGGCTACCTTTTTTGAACAAGTTAGCGAAATGGGGGTAAAGCAAGCCATCGTCACCAAAGCCGATGACGTGGTAGAACGGCTGACCGCTGGGATGAACATCAGCGACATTCGTGGTGCTTTGCGCGGGGATGAGCCTCGTCGTCCCAACCCCCGTTTACGACCTCATGCAGATAGCTTCTGGTTCCATATTCGGCCCAGCTTTTATCATACCGAGGTAACACATATTTACCCTACCTTCCGGTTGGGTTGGCTTTCCACCTTCATGTTTGTATGGGAAACCATCACGGGTATTATTTTGATGGTGTTTTACACACCCAGCCCCCTTGTTGCGTACGACAATATGTGGAATATTTTGAGCAATGTGCCGCTTGGTCAGCTTATGCGTAACATGCATCGTTTGGGTGCAGAAGCAATGGTATTAGTAGTGGCTTTGCACATGCTCAGGACGTTTATAACAGGCAGCTACAAAAAGCCGCGCCAGTTCACCTGGGCAACTGGCGTAATTTTGCTAACCTTTACCGCTTTATTGAGCTTCTCAGGGTATTTGCTTCCCTGGGATCAGCTAGCTTATTGGGCTTTAACAGTATTCCTTTCGGGGGCTGAGGCAGCTCCTGCACCAGCGGAATTTAATGCCAACGTGCTGCTCATTTTACAAGGTGCGCCATCGTTGGGTGCAGGCGGTTTGCTGCGTTGGTATCTTTTCCATGTTTTGCTATTGCCGTTGCTTACTGCAATATTCTTTTTTGTGCACTATTACAAGGTGGTGCTTTACGGGATTTCCTTACCCCCTGGGCGAGAGGAAATTGGTGAAGATACGGCCAAGCGTGTGCCCAGGAATGAACGCACCTATTTTACGCCTGATATTTTGACAAGTGAGTTAATGTGGACAGCGCTTACCACGCTGTTCCTGGTGGCCGGGTCGTTATGGTTCTGGGATGCGCCATTAGAGACTCACGCTGATCCTGTTGTGACGCCGCTGCATGTGGTAGCACCCTGGTATTTGTCCTGGTCACAGGGGTGGTTGAAGCTGGCTCCCAAGACGGTTGTTATTGGGTTCATCCCGGTACTCATTGTGATGTTTATGCTGATGCCTTATGTAGAGGTTGGCAAAAGCCGCCGTTATGCTGACCGTCGGGTTGGTTTAACGGTCGCCTCTCTATTCTTTGCGGCCATGCTGGTTTCCAACTGGATGGGGTCACCTGAATACGCTGTAGAGTCCTCACCAGAGTTAGAAGTTGCTCAAGAAGTTATGCCTGAAGAGGGACCGAATGTGTTGAAAGGTGTACCTTACGAATATCTGACGCCAGGTCTTTACGAACCAAATGAAGAGGTTGCTGATAATCCCTATCTAACGCGCGCCTTAGAAGAGTTTGAGGCCGCTATGCAGAACCATAGCTGTGTTTTGAATGGCAACCCCAATATGCAGCGAGACGGTGTTTGGGATGATTGTCGGATAATTGTAAATGAAAATACGGGAGAAGTATCGTATGGCAACGATTTTGGTGATAACGCCATGCCAGACCCGTATGCTTTGCTGCGAATTAGCCAGGAACAGGCCAATATGGTGCGCTTAACGCTCATCTTTGAAGTACCTGATCCTGAAACCCCCGGTGAGTTTTTAGTGCAATCTGGTGATTCTATTTATGCTTTCCGGCATGAAGGGTCTTTCTATGAAGAGGAATGTCGGTTCATAAATAAAGATTGCTAAGTAGCCGTTAAGCCCATTCGCCATTTCCGTAGCGCATTCATGCGCCTTTATTCTGCGAATGGGCACTAAACACAAATTTGTAGGTCTGTTAAAAGTTTAAGACAGGTTTGCAATGATTCGTTAAAAGCGATATGAGGATACGCTTATGCAAGTAAAAATTGTGATTGGGACGATCGCATTTATGTTGACGATGATCATTTTGGGTTACGCAGCCCTGCGTGAGCCGGAGCGCCTGGAGCATTTTACACATGCGCGTGAGGGTCGCACGATTGAGACTGGGGCGAAGATTTATATTGATAACTGTTCAACTTGTCATGGCGTGGCGGCAAAGGCTGAAGAGTGCTACGATGCTGGTGGGGAATTGACGGGTTGCCAGGGTGTGCCATTAAACAGTTACTGGCTGGTTTGTGGTGATCAGCCAGAGCAGTTGGTGAACGCGCGCTTTGAGGGCACAAAAGAGCAGTTTATTGAGCGTACGATTGCTGCCGGGCGATCTGGCACAGTGATGCCTGCCTGGGCTGCTCAGTTTGGTGGGCCGTTCCGGGATGATCAGGTGAAAGACGTAGCAGCTTATGTCTTAAACTTTGCTGATGATGATTTTTGTTCTGTGGAGCCAAGCCGGTTTGCTTGGCCAGAGGCAGTTGCTGATCTTTTGGTTATGGATACAGAAGAGTTTACGGCCGTACCCGGCGATCCTGAAAATGGGGCTGAACTGTATGCGAGCACTTATGGCTGTTCTAGCTGCCACGGAACGATTGATGAGCCGGGTTCAAATACCCAGGGTCCGTGGTTAGGTGATATTGCAGAGGTCGGTGCAACCCGCGTTGAAGGTCAAACGGCCGCTCAGTATGTTTATGCTTCTATTTTGAACCCCGATGCCTTTATTGCCCCGGATTGCCCGAATGGCCCGTGTACTTCTCCAAGTGCCATGTCTGCTGGCTTTGGGTCTAGAATAGGTGCGAATTCACCACAAGATATGATTGACTTGCTTGTCTATCTAGTTGGCGAATAACCAGATTTTGAAATAGTTTGCTGAATTAAAGAGGACCCAGCCAAGCGGCTGGGTCTTTTTTGTTGAATCTTAGCTAAAATCTTTCACTTTTGTGCCGCAATTACGACAAAACTTATCGGTGGCTTGCAGCGATTCGCCGCATTGGTGGCAAAAGTTTGCTTTTGTGGAGGAAGGTTTTGGGGCGGCAACGGCCGTTTTCTTTGCAGGTTGTTTGCGGGCGCGTTGCGGCTTGGGCTTGGCGGAGCGGCGACTTTGGCTGGCGTTGCGCTGGTTGATGATGTACCAAACGGCCGTTCCCACCAAAATGAGTACGCCTAGACCAATTAGTAGTGTAGGCCAATCAAAAGCAGTTTCCTCATCCTGTACCGGCACGGCATCTAAAATCGGAACGTCTTCCTCATCCTGCACCAAAAAATCTACCGTTAGCGTGGCTACACTCATCGTATACCCAACCTCCAAATTGTAGCTGTCGCCAGCAGCAACGGCATGGCTAGGCAGCACATGGTAGGTTAAGCCATCTTGCCCCTCCACGACGTTGCTTGCTGGTGGTACAGTATTGACCTCTGTGGCGGCAAAAGGCTGTTGCAGCGTAACGTTCATCTGCTCGATAGCCATGTCTGATTGCCAGGAAAAGGTAAAGCTGCGTTGCGTGTTGGAAGCTGCGTACGGTTGATAATACTCTACCCGAAAACGAAGGTTTGGGGTAGTGAAGGTGACTTGATTGTCAGTTACTTGTGGCGTGATGCCCTGATCCGTCAAATTGCCCTGAGGCGTAAAGTGCGCCGCCACATTAAAATCGGTGCCTTCTGGCAAAGGGAAGGTGAGCGTGGCGGGCAATGCCGTATCGGCCGGCAAAGCTCCCGTGAGCAAAACCAACACTGCTTCCCTGTCATAATCCGGCCAAAGTTCAACATCCAATGATTGTAGAGTAACGGCCGTTTGCGCCTGAACCATCATCGTGGGTAAAAATAAGAAAGCAATCAACAAAAATAGCGTTCGTTTCATCAAAAATCCTTTTCTACATTAGGCATGGCCACGCAGCCGAATGCGGTTGGCACGGCAGTGGGGGCATTCCAACTCGGTGTAGTCGCGCCCACAGGTGCGGCAGGTGCGCGTCTGTACCGGACGCTCATCTTCCAGTGAGCCAAGAACGAGCACCATTTCTTCCCCTTGGTGCTTTTCTAAAAATGTGGTGAGGTCATGACCGCCAATTTGCCAACGGCCGTCTGCCGATTGTGTCACCACACCATTCATCACGTCCAGCTTCATTTCATAAGCCGCTGAGGCTAGCTTCAAGATCGCGGCACGTCGAATTGATGCCATAATCGTTTCCTTTACCCTTTTATCCAGTGAACAAAAATCTGCAACGAATTAACGCAAATTTGTAATTCGAGAAAATTCGTGCTAATTCGCTGCCACGATCTTTTTGGCTTGCCCAGGTTAGCGTCATCGCATTGCCTGATTATTCTGTGTAGCCTATTATACCGGAGCAAATACGTTGTGGCTGGTGGTTGGCAGTTGCAATAACCAGCCGCTAACCGCCAGCCACTATTTTAAGGAGAATCGCGTGACGGATAGCAACGAGAAGTTGACCCACGATTTGGCCGTTTTGCAAGAGATGGCTGCTCAAATGAGCGATTATTTGAAGAGCGAGACGCTATTTTGGCCGATGGGGCATGGCGGAATGCCCAAACTGACGCTAGGCGGCTACTGGCTGCGGCAGCATCGGCTTACTGCGTTGCACCACCTGCTAACTGGTGAACAGCAGGCACAGCTTTCGGCGGCGATTAAAACGTTTGAAACGGCTGTCTCCCCCTGGGTTGTCCGCACTGAGCAGCGTGCCCACACCGAACTCGCCGCCCGCATCCGGCAATGGGATGAATATTTGCGCGATTTGCGGGAGAAGCGCGGCGAAAACACAGGTGCCTACCCAGCACAGGTCGAAGTTCGTGCTATCATTGCCGCTTTAGTAGCGCAACTGCAACAAGCCCCCTATCAGCTTGATGGCAAGCTGCTGCAATCTGTCCTTACCCAAGACAAAGGATTGCGCGCCCGTTTCGCCAGCGGCAATGTTGTCTGGCCTGATGAATGGCAACCTGCTTACCCAGAACCGGAATTTTGGTGGCTATACGGCCGTCCCAAATAACCCATACCACACCGCCACAGAACACCTCTTAAAACTCTGTGTCCTCTGTGGCAAAAAAAGAGGAAAAATGACCAAACCAACCTTCAAATGGGCCGATCCCTTCCTGCTCAACGACCAACTCAGCGACGAAGAGCGCATGATCCGCGACTCCACCCGCGACTACTGCCAGGGCAAGCTCCTGCCCCGCATTCTGGAAGCCAATCGGCACGAAACCTTTGACCGCGCCATTTTCAATGAGATGGGCGAGATGGGTCTGCTCGGCGCCACCATCCCCGAAGAATACGGCGCGGCCGGACTCAACCACATTTGCTATGGTCTCATCGCCCGCGAAGTAGAGCGTGTAGACAGCGGCTACCGCAGCACCATGAGCGTGCAAAGCTCCCTCGTGATGTACCCCATCTACACCTACGGCACCGAAGCCCAGCGGCAAAAGTACCTGCCCAAGCTGGCCAGCGGCGAATGGGTCGGCTGCTTTGGCCTCACCGAGCCAAACCACGGCAGCGACCCCGGCAGCATGGAAACCCGCGCCACCAAAACGGCCGACGGCTGGATTCTGCACGGCAGCAAAATGTGGATTACCAATTCGCCCATCGCCGATGTTTTTGTGGTTTGGGCCAAAGCGTATGGCCACGATGAAACTGAAGATGGCAAGATTCGCGGCTTCGTTTTGGAGCGGGGCATGAAAGGGCTCACCACGCCCAAAACGGAAGGTAAATTTAGCCTGCGTGCCAGCATCACTGGCGAAATTGTGATGGACGAGGTGCCGGTACCGGATGAAAATCTGCTGCCCAACGTGCAGGGGCTAAAGGGGCCGTTTGGCTGCCTGAATAAAGCCCGCTACGGGATTAGCTGGGGGGCACTCGGCGCAGCCGAATTTTGTTGGCACGCGGCGCGGCAGTACACCTTGGATCGGACGCAGTTTGGACGGCCGTTAGCTGCCAATCAGCTCATCCAGCTCAAACTAGCCAACATGATGACCGAAATCAGCCTCGGCTTGCAGGCTTCGCTGCGGGTAGGGCGATTGCTGGACGAAGGCAAAGCCACGCCGGAAATGATCTCTATCGTCAAGCGCAACGCTTGCGGCAAGGCGCTGGACATCGCCCGTACCGCCCGCGACATGCACGGCGGCAACGGCATCTCCGACGAATTCCACGTTATCCGACACATGATGAACCTGGAAGCCGTCAACACGTACGAAGGCACTCACGACATCCACGCCCTCATCCTTGGCCGCGCCCAAACCGGCATTCAAGCATTTATGTAAACAAAGACGCAGGTAGGGACAGGCACGGGGGCCTGTCCTAATTTGGACAGACACGGAGGTCTGCCCCTACACAAAAATTTGCCGTTTTTCTAGAATGAAATGAGAAATACTGTATCTGACAAAAGGTGAACCGATGACAAATAAACCTAACTGGCAAACCGTCAAAGAGTATGAAGATATTACCTACAAAAAATCAGACGGCGTCGCCCGCATTGCCTTCAATCGCCCCGCCGTACGTAACGCCTTCCGCCCCAAAACCGTCGGCGAACTGTACGAAGCGTTCCTCGACGCGCGCGAAGACACCGCCATTGGGGTGGTGCTACTGAGTGGCGAAGGGCCGTCACCCAAAGACGGCGTCTACGCCTTTTGCAGCGGCGGCGACCAAAACGCGCGCGGTCATCAAGGTTATGTAGACGACGAAGGGATGCCCCGGCTGAACATTTTGGAAGTGCAGCGGCTAATGCGCTTCATGCCTAAAGTGGTCATTGCCGTTGTGCCCGGCTGGGCGGTTGGCGGCGGTCACAGCCTGCATGTGGTCTGCGACCTCACCTTGGCCAGTAAGGAACACGCCATCTTCAAACAAACCGATGCTGACGTCACCAGCTTCGACGGCGGCTACGGCTCTGCTTATCTGGCCAAAATGGTGGGCCAAAAGCGCGCCCGCGAAATTTTCTTCCTGGGGCGCAACTACTCGGCACAGGAGGCGTACGAAATGGGCATGGTCAACGCCGTCATCCCGCACGACGAGTTGGAGGATACGGCCTACGAATGGGCGCAGGAAATCCTGGCCAAGTCACCCACCTCCATCAAAATGCTCAAGTTTGCCATGAACCTGACGGACGACGGCATGGTGGGGCAGCAGGTGTTTGCCGGGGAAGCCACCCGCCTCGCCTACATGACCGACGAAGCCAAAGAAGGTCGCAACGCCTTCCTGGAAAAGCGCAAACCCAACTTCAAAAACATCAAGTGGATTCCGTGACACAGTGACCAACCTCCCGGAGGTTTCTCGGCACAAAGTCCTCAAGAAAGAAGCCTCCGGGAAGTTTGCAGTAATCATTCTGCGTAGAACAAGGAATTTGTCGACACAAATATTATTATGACAAGTGATGAAATGAAGAAAACAATTCTGATAAGAATCAATGCGCTTGTAGAAATCGACGACATTGAATTGGATAAAGACGTCAATCAGCTTGATAAGCTAATATATGGACTGAAAGAAAATGCCGATGACCTGTTGGGATATGATAGAGCTTCAAATTTAGGGTGGATATCAACACAGACAATTGCTCTTGATGAAAATACAATGAACTGCGGCAAATGTTCTGTATGTAATTCATGGGTTACCGATAGAGAAAGACCAAACCCTGTGATTGGACTACAAAATGGTTCTATTTACAACGGCAAACTGCTTTGTGATGACCATCTTCCCGATGGACACAGGTGGGCTTTTTAACAAATAATCAAATAACGATAGCGTAGCCGCGGATTCTTTCCGCGGCTACGGTTCTGAACTCGGGCTTTTGCCAATGTTAAAAGTGGGCAAGAGTCTGATTTGGCGTTTTAGTCTGGTTTTCTTCATAAACATTCACATTAGCAGGCAGGGATTGCACTATAATCGGAGAAATTCTGACCATTTCATGATCCCTTTTTGCTAATGGAAGAGCAGACCCGTTCGGTAACAAGAGAAACAGATTTCCACTTTGGGCGCCTGCGGGCGCAGGCCAAAGCTTGGCTGCGGCGCGGCTGGCCGTTTGCGGCAGGCATTGTGGCGGCTTTTCTGGGCATATTGCTCTATTTCAACCTCTACCCTAACCCTATCCCCCTGACAGATGATGAAGTTGACCAAGTTGTGGTGAACGCGATGGCTTCGGCCACGCCACCACCATCTTACTCCTCGCAAGTTTACCAGGTAATTTTGCCGTCAATGGTGCTCATTCGCACCACGGGCGAAGATGCGGATGGTGAAGAGGGGAATGGTGTGGGCAGCGGCGTCATTGTGAGTGCCAATGCAGATATTTTGACCTCGCTGCATGTGGTGGCGGGGGCTACCGAGATTGAGATTTTTTATGCGGATGGGAGTGAGAGCACGGCCGTTCTCACCGCCGCTGACCCCGAAAATGATATTGCCGTCCTTACGCCTGCCCAACTACCAGAAGTGGTCGTACCGGCCGTGCTGGGCAACCCCAATGCCATGCGCGTGGGGGATGAGGCGTATGCCGTGGGCAACCCCCTGGGGCTAGCTGGCTCTATGAGCGCGGGCGTCATCTCTGGCTTTGACCGCACGCTGCCCATCAATGATGAGTTTGCGTTAACGGGGCTGATTCAGTTTGATACGGCCGTAAATCCCGGCAACTCTGGCGGCCCACTTTTGAACCGCAGAGGCGAAGTCATCGGCATCGTCACCGCCCTAGCCAACCCATCCGAGCAAAACTTCTTCATCGGCATCGGCTTTGCCGTACCAATTAACACCGCCGCCAGCGCAGCAGGCGCACCGCGCTATTAACGATTTTCGATTGACGATGTTGCAATCAAGATTTTCATAATTCATCCCTCATAATTCATAATTCCCAGAGGAGCGTCATGGAATTTTCGGCAAAACCAAACAGCGATAAACCAATGGAACGGGTGCTTTACGAGGTCAAAAAGATCATCGTAGGGCAAGATAATTTGCTAGAGCGGCTCATCGTCGCCCTGCTGGCGCGGGGGCATATTTTGGTAGAAGGCGTGCCTGGCCTGGCCAAAACGATGGCCATCAAAACGTTGGCGGGCGCAATTGGTGGGCAGTTCCAGCGCATCCAGTTCACCCCGGATTTGGTTCCGGCCGATCTCATCGGCACCCGCATCTACAACCAGAAGAGCGGCGAATTTAACACCTCGCTTGGCCCCGTCTTCACCAACCTGCTGCTGGCCGACGAGATCAATCGCGCCCCGGCCAAAGTGCAAAGCGCCCTGCTAGAGGTGATGCAGGAGCGGCAGGTGACGATTGGCCGCGAGAGCCATAAAGTGCCCAATCCATTTTTGGTGATGGCTACCCAAAATCCGATTGAGTCCGAAGGCACCTATCCCCTGCCGGAGGCGCAGGTGGACCGCTTCATGCTCAAGGTGCTGGTGGGCTACCCCAGCCAGACCGAGGAATTTGTGATTGTGGAGCGGATGACCAGCGCGGTGCAGGCGGTGCAGCGAATCGTCAGCACGGAAGATCTGTTGGCATTGCAAAAGGAAGTAGATGATGTGTACGTGGATCCGTCGTTGATGGAGTATGCCGTGAAGCTGGTGACGGCCACGCGGCAGCCCCAGTCAGTGGGGCAGGGCGATTTGGCGCAATATTTAACCTTTGGCGCCAGCCCACGCGCCTCTATCAATCTGATTTTGGCAGCGCGGGCGTTGGCCTTTTTGCGGGGACGAGGCTATGCCCTGCCGCAGGACGTCAGCGATTTAGCCTTGGACGTGATTCGCCATCGGCTGGTGCTTTCTTATGAGGCGTTGGCCGATAACGTGACCAGCGATGAACTGTTGAAGCGCATTTTGGCCGTTGTGCCCCAGCCGGAGGTGCCGCTGCATGAGCGGGCTTACAGCCGACCCCAACTATAAGCAGAAATCGCCCGACGAGATTTTGCAGCGGCTGGAGTGGCGCGTCATCCGGCGGCTGGATGGCCTGCTGCAAGGGGATTACCGCACCCTGTTTTACGGCACGGGCATTGATTTTGCCGACATTCGGGAGTATCAGGCCAACGATGACATCCGCCACATTGATTGGAACGTGACGGCGCGAATGGACAGCCCCTACGTGCGGCAATATGTGGAGGATCGGGACGTGACGGCCTGGTTTTTGCTCGACCTCAGCCCGTCTATGGGGTTTGGCCCGGCAGCGCGACCCAAGCGGCTAGTGCTGACGGAGTACGTGGCCACGCTGGCGCGGCTGCTCATTCGCAGCGGCAACCGAGTGGGGGCGATTTTGTACAACAGCCAGGTGGAGCAGACGATTCCGCCGCGTGGCAGCCGCAATCAGGTGCTGCGAATGATGCGCTCGATTTTACAGCAGCCCGGTGAAGCCAGCGGCCACGCCACCAATTTGACGCAGCTTTTGGAGGCAGGGCTGAACAGCTTCAAGCGGCGTTCATTGGTTTTTGTGATTTCTGATTTTATTAGCGAACCGGGCTGGGAACGGCCGTTAAACCTCCTCAATCGCCGCCATGAATTGGTGGGCATACGACTGTGGGATCCGCGCGAAGTTGAGCTGCCCGACGCAGGTATGATTGTGGTGGAAGATGCGGAGACAGGGGAGCAACTGCTGGTAGACACAAGCTACCCTGAATTTCGTCGCCGCTTTTTTGCTGCGGCAGAGCAGCGCGAAGCGGAACTCAAGGCAACGTTGAAGCGGGCTGGCGTGGATTTGTTTGGCATCTCTACGGAAGAAGAGTTAGTGGGGGCGATTGTGCGGATGGCCAGCTTACGCAAAAGGCGGCGGCGATGACATTTATCTGGCCGATCATGCTGCTTTCTTTGCTGCTGCTGCCGCTGCTGGTTTTGTACTACTTGCGGCAGGTGCGGCTGCGCGATCGTGACACGGCCGTACTCGGCCCGCTGGGTATTGTGCAAGGTGGGGATGGAACGGCCGTTGGCCGTCGCCGCCACTGGCCGCCAGCTTTTTTTGGCGTGGGATTAACTCTGCTGCTGTTCAGCCTCTCTCGCCCCGAAATGCCCATCAGCTTGCCCCGTATCGAAGGCACGGTGATTTTGGCGTTTGACGTTTCTAGCAGCATGTTGGCCGACGATTTGGAACCAAGCCGCATTGAGGCGGCCAAAGAGGCGGCTCGCACCTTTGTGGAAAACCAGCCCAGCACCGTTCGCGTGGGCGTGGTGGCCTTTAGCAATGGCGGGCTGGTGGTGCAGCCACCCACCGACGTGCAGGCTGATGTGCTAGCCACCATTGATCGCCTCACGCCGCAGGGTGGCACCTCGCTAGGCCAGGGCATCTTCACCGCGCTCAACGCCATCGCGGGGGAAGCCATCGTGCTGGATGAGGATGCACTAGAGGAAGGCAATCTGGCTGAAAGTGTGGAGGCGCTGCAAATTGAAGAATTTTCTTCGGCGGTGGTTGTGCTGCTTTCTGATGGGGAAAATACGGAGTTTCCGGAACCGCTAAACATTGCTCAGATTGCGGCTGAGGCGGGGGTGCGTGTCTACACGGTGGGCATCGGCAGCCAGGATGGGGCACAGTTAGAGCTGGATGGCTTTAATGTAGTGACGCAGCTCAATGAGACCACCCTGCAAGAGATCGCTAGTTTGACGAACGGCCGTTACTACGTAGCCACCGATGAAGAGGAACTGCGCGACATTTACCAGAACATTGATTTGCAGTTGACGATTCGCGGCGAAAGCATGGAAGTGACCTCGATTTTGGCTGGAATCAGCCTGCTATTCATGCTGGTCAGCGGAGCATTGTCGCTGTTCTGGTTTGGGCGGGTGCCGTGATTTTTAGATGCACTCTCGCTGTGGCCGGTCTCCAGACCGTGCCACCAAGCGGCACGGCGAGGACGCCGGCCACAGCCCAGTGGTGGGTGTTATGAATTTCCTTTGGCCTTGGCTGCTTTTGTTACTGCTCATTATTCCGTTGAGCATTGCCATTTACATTTGGATGCTGCGACGGCGGCGCAAGTTTGCCGTGCGCTACTCCAGCCTGTCGCTGATTCGGGCGGCGTTGCCCAAGCGGGCACGCTGGCGGCAGCATCTGCCGTTTGCCCTCTTTTTGCTGGGGCTAACGAGCCTGATTTTGGCACAAGCTCGCCCCGTGGCCGAGGTGGAAGTGCCGTTGAGCCGCACAACAATTATTTTGGCACTAGACATTTCACTGAGCATGTGTGCTACGGACGTGCCGCCTAATCGTCTAACAGTGGCGCAGGAGGCGGCCTTGGCCTTTGTGGATGAGCAAGCAGACGGAACGCAAATTGGCCTGGTTGCTTTTGCCGGATTTGCTGAACTGATCGTGCCGCCGACCAACGATAAGGAAGTGCTGCGTGATGCCCTCTCCAACCTTACTACCTCTCTGGGGACGGCGATTGGGAGCGCCACCTTGAAATCTATTGACGCCATTTCTGAGGTGAATACGGCCGTTTCGCCCAGCGGCCTCAATCTACAAACCGACGAGACGGTGACAGAGCTGGCCGAGACCTACCAGCCAGACATCATTGTGCTGCTGACGGATGGAGCCAACAGCCAGGGGCCACGCCCGCTAGATGCGGCCCAGCAGGCGGCCGATCGGCAGGTGCGCGTCTACACCATTGGCTTTGGCACGGATGAGATTCCAGAGATGGTTTGCACCCAAGAACAGCTAGGCGGGGACGCTTTCAACGACAGATTTGGGGGAGGCTTTGGCGGCGGATTCGGGGGAGGCTTTGGTGGGGGCAACTTCCGTCGCTTTTTGGTGATTGATGAGGAGACGCTGCAAGGCGTGGCCGATTTGACTGGTGGCGAATATTATCGTGCTGAAAGTGCCGACCAGCTTCTGGAAGTGTTCCAGGAGCTGCCCACCCAAATTATTTTGCAGAAGGAAGCCATTGAAATCAGCGTCTTTTTTGTGATAGTGGCGACTGTTTTTGTGGGAACGGCCGTTTACCTCTCCCTCAAATGGCGGCGCTACCCGTAGGCAACAACGAATTGGAATAACTACGAATTTTTCTGCTTAAAGAAGCTGTCATTCCCGCGAAAGCGGGAATCCACTTTGGCAACCACCTGGATGCCCGCCTGTGCGGGCATGACAATTGTTAAGGAACCTCACTTGAAACCATATGAACAGTTGACATTGAAAGGAAAATTGCGGCTGCTGCGGGGGTTGGCATTGGATGCGCTGGGGCGGTTTGGCGTTACGGCCGTTCGCCTCAAGCTTATCGGCACGGATACCAATCTTATTTACCGCGTTTGGGCAGATGATGGGCAGCAGTTTGCACTTCGGTTGGCTAATCCACAGTGGCGTGGGGCGGAAACGGCCGTTTCTGAAGCAATGTGGCTCGATGCCCTGGTGCAGGATACTGACATCCCCGTGCCAAAGATGTGCCGTTCGCCAAATGGGGACGCCGTCGCCTTTCCCCAGGCTGCGGGTGCGCCCACGAACCGCCATGCCGTGCTGATCTGCTGGCTGCCTGGCGTACTGCTGGAATTGTAAACCCTAGTTAACTTTTGCATTAACCACTGCTTGAATTTGGATGAACGGCTGTCAAACTTTTTGGATACGGCCGTTCACTTTCAAATGATCCCCTGCCATTGTTTACCTTCATCTTTTCGGCATAATCCCGCTTATGCAGAACTAACAGGTTTTTGCTGGATGCAAACTACATTATAAACGAACCTGGGGTCTCAAATTAGTTCAAAGGAGAAGTTTTATGTTAACCAAACAGTCCAGACAGTTTGTCTTGATACTTTTGCTTTTACTGCTGGCAGCTTGTGGTTCCGGTAGTGAGGAACCCGCCACAGAAAATGATGCTGCTTTTGAAACGGAAACGGCAGGTGATCTTGTTATCTATTCAGGCCGCAGCGAGAGCCTGGTGCAGCCGATTATTGATCAATTTGCGGCCGAAACGGGCATCAATGTGCAGGTGCGCTACGGTAGCACCTCAGAGATGGCAGGTGTGCTGCTGGAAGAAGGTGAAAACAGCCCGGCCGACCTTTTTTATGCACAGGACCCAGGCGGGCTCGGTGCAATCGCCAACGCAGGCATGTTTTCCACCCTGCCAGAGGCCACGATTGCTTTGGTACCGGATCGCTTTACCCCAGATAGTAACAATTGGGTTGGCATTTCTGGCCGCGCCCGCGTCGTGGTTTATAGCACCAGCCTGATTAATGATCCTGCGGGTGAGCTGCCAGCGGACATTTTTGATTTTGTGGGGGAAGAGTGGAACGGCCGTATTGGTTGGGCACCCACCAATGGCTCATTCCAGGCAATGGTTACCGCCATGCGCGCTACCTGGGGCAACGACAAAACACGCGAATGGCTGCAGGGCATTCAGGCCAATAATCCTGTCGTTTATCCTAAGAATACCCCAATTGTGGCAGGCGTAGCGGCTGAGGAAGTGGCTGTTGGCTTTGTAAACCATTACTATTTGCACCGCTTTTTGGCAGAAGAAGGTGAAGGCTTCGCAGCGCGTAACTACTTCTTGCCCGGCGGTGGGCCAGGATCGCTCATTATGGTGTCTGGCGCGGGTATTTTGAACACTGCACCCAATGCCGAGAATGCTCAACGCTTCATTGACTTTTTGCTCTCGGTTGAGGCACAGCAATACTTTGCCGATGAAACATTTGAGTATCCCGTGGTGGCAGGTATCAATATTAACCCTGGCCTTGCCGCTTTCGCTGACTTGGATTCAGTTGCTCTTTCCATTTCCATGAACGATTTAGCCGATTTGGAAGGCACGCAGGACATGCTGTTGGCGCTAGGCATCATCGAGTAAACGCAAAGACTTTTGAAGTTTCCCCGAAAATTGCAAAATGGGACAAAAAAACTTCAAAAGTCTCGTAACAAATCAAAAACCGGATGTTGAGCTGCATTTTCACTCAACATCCGGTTTTTGATTAAGGTGGAGATGGCGGGAATCGAACCCGCGTCCGAAAAATTCGGCCTCTAGACGTCTACAAGCTTAGTTGGCCTATTTTAGGGTTTAGCTGATAGGCACCCCGACCAACTGGGTCAGCTAACAGCCCGCTGCTGACTCCCGAAAGAGTCGCTTAAGCATCTTTAGCAGCATCAAGACGCAGCACGTTGGCATTGATGTCGCCTAACACTCACCCGGCCAACGAGCGAATAAGGTAGACGAAGCTTCCGTCTTTGGAAGCCGCACGCTAGGTTTTAGCTGGGATTAAGCAGCCAAAGGCATAGCGCTGTAGTTTGTGCGTGTATTTGCACTTATTGTTTGCTTCCAGTTTTACGAGGTGTAAAGCGTGCTCGGCTTGCAGTCCAGGACCAGCCTTCCCCGTCGAAGCCAGTCATCCCCAGACAAATTAAAGTATAGCATAGGGGGAAACGGCCGTCTATTTGAGGAACGTAAAAATTGACTAGGTGAAGGGATGAACGGCTGCTCGCTCAACTAACCCAGTCAAGGAAGCGATAATAGTGACCCAGCAGCGGGGCGAAGCGGGCGCGTTGGCGATAGTAGAAGTGAGTGACGGGTCGGATGGCAACGAAGGGGCTGGTTCGCTTCTGCCCAGAAAGCAGCAAACCCGCCTCGCGGCCCAGATAGGCAGAGAGCGCCACGCCCTGCCCGCTGTAGCCCAGGGCAAAATGCACCCCGTTCAGCCGCCCGATGTGTGGCACCATGTCGAAGGTCTGCCCCAGGTTGCCACCCCACACATTCGCGACTGGCACATCTGCCAGCAAGGGGAAGCGGTTGACCATTTGCTGGCGCAGCGTCTCGGCACAGTCCAGCAAATCCTGCTCTAACCGCCAATGACGATGACTGCCAAACAGGAAACGGCCGTCTGGCGTCAATCTAAAATAGTGGGGCAACCAGCGGGAATCTTGCGCCGACCAGCCATTGGGGTTCAACAACTGCTGCTGGGCTGCCGTGAGCGGCTCGGTGACGATGGCGACGCTGTTCATGGGGAACACCAGCCGCTGGATGGGACGCACCAGCTTGCCGCTGTAGCCGTTGGTTGCCAGCAGCACCTCCCGTGCCTGCACGGAGCCTTGGCTGGTGTGAATGTTGAACCCTTGGGCGATTTTTTCCAGGCGGGTGACAGCCGTTTTCTCACACAACAGTCCCCCATGCCGCGCTACTGCCCCTGCCAGCCCGTACAAATATCTGGTTGGGTGCAGGCTGGCACTCCACTCATTGACCATTCCACCATAATATGTTTGGGAGCCAACGGCCGTTTCTACCTCAGTAGCAGAAAGCACAGTCACCGAAAAATCCATCTCTTTGTCCAGCCAGTCGGCTAGCGTTTTCATTGAGCTGTAGTGGGATGGCTTGGCGGCCAGCGTGAGATGGCCGCGCCGGGTGAAGTCGCAGGCGATTCCCTCGTCGGCCACAATTTCGCCGACTAGATCAACTGCTTCCAGCGACGCTTGCCAAAGCTGCCGCCCCAACGCCTCGCCGTGCAGATCAAACAAGTTGGCCAGGCTTTGCCGGAACCCGGTGGTGACGATGCCTGCGTGACGCGAACTGGCTCCACTGCCAATGCGATCTTGTTCGAGAACGGCCGTTTCTGCCCCACTTTTTGCCAACGTGTATGCTGCCGCCAATCCGGTTCCGCCACCGCCAATCACAGCCACATCCACCCGCTGCGGCAAGACAGACACCGGCAGCGTGTCTGGGCGGGGGAAATCATCTTGCCAAAAGGGAATTGTTTTCATGGCTCACGGCTCAATGTTGTCTGGATTTTCGCCACAGAGGGCACAGAGATTTTTGAGAACTCATACGATCGTCTCTGACCCGCTTCAGGCAAGTTTCTGTGCCTCTATTTTGGAGGAGTGTAGACGGCGGGTCAAGTGACCAAAGTGCCAGGCACAAGGCGCACGATTTTTGTTAACGTAAATTTACTGCCCTGTGCTTGGCGCTTCAAAGCGTGACGCGAAACTGGGGAAAGGTTTTGGCTTTTAGTGAGCCAGAGCTGGGGTAGGTGGTGAGCGGTTCGGCCGTTTCAATCGTGACAATGTGGGTCTGACCGCCGCTAGCCTGGAACTGCACTTGCCAAACCCCTTCGCCGAGCGTTTGAGTGGCGGTGTGTTGGTAAGTATCCAAACGAAAATCGGCCGTTTCCTGACGCAAATATTGTTCTGCCACCTGCACCACGGGTTCGTAGCAGACCCGCCCGCGCAGCTTCTCTAACCAAAGGGTGCGGTTTTGCAAATGGGTGAGGAATTGGGGGACGTCTTGGGGATGGAGAAGGCCGTAATTCACGCCATCAGGCAAGGTGAGCAGCGTTGGCGCAAAGCGATGGCCGCCGAGATGTGTGGTCTCCCACAGGTTGGGCACGTTGGCACTAGCTAACGCACGCAGCAGCGCCACGCCGTGCAGCGCACAGCAGACATCCCGCTTGCCGTTGGTGCAAACCAAGATGTGCGCTTCTGCGGTGCGATTGGCATCGTAACGGGCCTTTCCCGCTACAATGGCGGACAAATCCAGCGCGAACAGATCGTCGTAGCTGGGCAGATCGAAGCGGTAAATGCGGGAATCAGCGTCGCTAAAGCAGGCCACGAAGAAAGCCCAATGGGTGCGCTCTCCGCGTGGCTGCTTGATGAATTGGAGACGGCCGTTTACCAACCCACCCTGTCCTGCCAACCAATCTTGCACGGATTGGGGCAGGCTGTTGTCGCTAGTGGCATTGGCCGCCCACGGTTGGTTGTATTCCAGAAAGAGCCAAACTTTGTTGGAAACGGCCGTGCCAGCCAGCGGTTCATCAATAGCCAGCGACCAGTCGGTACAGTAAAAATCGGGGGATGGTTGAGTAAGCATCTTTGCTTCTTTAAGAGGTAGTGGGGTTGTAAACTATTTCGTATTGCGTATTTCGTGTTTTCTAGCTACGCAATACGAAATACGCAATATTGTTACTCAGCTTACTCTTCGCCTTCGTCAAAGTGGCCAGCCGCCATCGTGCGCCGCACAAAATCTTCTACTAGCAGCAGCACGCCCCCCGCGTGCTTGATCGTATCTAGCAGGGTGGTCATTGAATCCACTTCTTCTACCTGCTCAGTAACAAACCACTGCAAGAACTGAATGCTGGCATAATCCTTTTCTGCTTCAGCAATAGAAAGGATATTGTTGATTTGGTTCGTTACCTTAATTTCCTGATCCAAGGCAAACTGTACGGCATCGCTGGCGCTCTCAAATTCGTTTCGCATGTCTGGCAAGCCGGGGATGATGGGCTTGGCGCCTGCTTCCAGCATGAAATGGATAAACTTCATGGCGTGTTCCCGTTCTTCTTCTGCCTGGCGATAGAAAAATGCGGCCAGATCAGGCAGGGTTTCTTCATCAAAGTAAACAGCGATGGCCACATACTGCGCCGAGGCTGCAAATTCGCTTTGGATTTGGGCATTCATGGCCTCAACAACTTTTGGTTTAATGATCATTTTGATCTCCTTTTGCAATTAGTAATTGGGTAATTAAGTAATTATGTCAATTACCTAATTACATAATTACTCAGTTACCTACCGTATTTATTATACAAACAAAGTGAGCTTTGTTCAGCGACTTTTGTCGGGAACAACGTGGTTTTGGTGGAAGCAGGGCAAGCTGTGAGGGGAAGCAAAGTGGACAGAAACGGCCGTTCCCTCCACAAAACTATTCTCATGCGGCTGCCAACTGTGGACGAGCGTGCCGTCGTTCAGGCGCACGCCGTAGACGAAGGCGATACCCACAAATTGCCGTGAGACGATACGGCCGTTCCCCGCATCATCTGGCAGCACCTGCAAATCATCGGGGCGGATGGCAACCTCAATGGCCGTGCCGTTGGGCAGGAGCAAGGTTTGGGGCAAGATGCCTAGCGGCGTCTGCACACCCTGCTTAGTGACTTGGCCCGGTAAAAAGTCGGTCTGGCCTAAAAATTCAGCCACAAAGCGTGAGCGGGGCTGGTGGAAGATCGCTTCTGGCGAGCCAACTTGCTCCAGCCGCCCGCCGTTCATTACCCCCACCAGGTCGCCCATAAACAGAGCCTCTTCCTGATCGTGCGTAACGAATACGGCCGTTGTGCCACTCGCCTTGAGCAAACGCCGCACCTCTTGCCGCATCTCTACCCGCAACGCCGCATCCAGGTTAGAAAATGGTTCATCTAGCAGCAAAACAATGGGTTGCGGCGCCAAGGCTCGCGCCAAGGCCACGCGCTGTTGCTGCCCACCAGAAAGCTGATGCGGCATCCGTTCACCCAGGCCATCCAAGCCCACAAAATTCAGCATCTCGTCCACCCGCGCTGACTGGCCGCGCTTAAGACCAAAACCTACGTTTTGCGCCAAACTGAGGTGGGGGAAAATGGCATAATCCTGAAATACAATGCCGATGCGTCGCTTTTCTGGCGGGACGTGGTGCGTGGCGTCGGCCATGAGCTGGTTGTTGATTTCGATACGGCCGTCATCCAACCTCTCAAACCCCGCAATCAGGCGCAGGGTGGTCGTTTTGCCGCAGCCACTTGGCCCCAGCAGCACCAAAATCTCTCCCGGCGCAACAGACAAGCTCACATCTTGCACCACTGGCAAATTATCAAACGATTTGTGGAGATTACGGCAGATGACGGTGGACATGGGGAATTGTGAATTATGAATTGTGAATTATGAATTGTGAATGAAAACCAAGCTCGTTCACAATTAAAACTTCACAATTCACCATTAATTATTCCTAAAGGTCATCCAGGCGAGGGGGATGGAGGAGAGCAGCAGCAGCAGCAGGGTGGGGGCGGCGGCGCGGGCGAAGAAGGCTTCGCCGATGTTGGACCAAATTTCGGCCGACAGGGTGTTGAAGCCGAGCGGACTCAAAATGAGCGTGGCGGGCAGTTCCTTCATGCAGGTGAGGAAGACCAGTGCTGCTCCGGCCAGCATTCCTGGTTTAACCAGTGGCAGGGTGATGCGGCGGAAAATGGTAGACGGCCGTTTTCCCAAACTTTGGGCTGCTTCTTCCAAACTAGACGACACCTGCAGCAACGAACTGCGCTGTGCCCCAACCGCCTGCGGAATGAACAAAATGACGTAAGCGATGAGCAAAATCGGCAAGGTTTGGTAAAGGGAGGAGGCGTAGTTGGTGCCAAAAAAGACGTAAGCCAACGCCACCACGATGCCCGGCAGGGCAAAACTGGCGTACGACAGCCGCTCAAACAGTCGGCTGAGGCGACCCGGACGGCGCACCACCAAAATGGCGATGGGCAACGCCAGCAGCATGGCCAAGCCCGCTCCCAGCAACGATGCCGAGAGAGAGTGCCAGGCGGGTTCCACCAGCGACAGCAGCGAGGCTACATTGGTTTGGGTTGCGCCCAGCGTTTTCACTGTCCAGTCCTGGTTGAGGCCGCGCCAAAACCAGTAGGCCAACCCCAGCGACGGTGCAATCAACGCCCAAAATGAGAGCAAACCCGTGAACCCTAGTCCCAGCCAACGCCAACGGCCCAGCCTAACTGGCGTTTGGGTGCGGGCCACGCCAACGGAAACGCGGGCGTAGCGAGCTCTGCCTTGGCTGCGCTGCTCCAGGATGAGGATAACGGCCGTAACCAAAACCAGCACCAACGCCATCGCCGCCGCCATGTCCAGCTTGTAGCCCAGATAGCGATTGTAGATGATGCGGGTGAAGGTGGAGTATTGCAACATTGTCACGGCACCAAAGTCACGCAGAGTGTAGAGCATGACCAGCAAGCCACCAGCGGTTATGGACGGCCGTAAATAAGGCACCGTCACCCGCCAAAACGCCCGCCACGGCGACATGCTCAAGCTGCGAGCCGCTTCCACCAATGCGGGGTCCATCTTCTTGAGGGCGCTCCGCACGGTGAGGAAGATGAATGGATAGCTTACCAGCGTCAGCACTAAAAAGGCACCAGGGAAGCCGTAAAAATTGGGCAGTTGCTCAATGCCGAATATAGGCTGCAAAATTTGTTGGAGCAATCCCTTGGGGGTAAGAATTGAAGCAAAAAGATAGGCGGCCACGTAGCTGGGAACCACCAGCGGCAAGGCCACAATGACTGCCCAAAAACGCTTGCCGGGCAGATCGGTGCAGGTGGTAAGCCAGGCCAACGGCACGGCAATCAGTGCGGAAGCGGCCGTTACCGACACAGCCAATCCCAGGGTATTCCCCAGAATCTCCAGCGTACGGGTTTGGGAGAGGGTTTGCCACGCCTCCGCCCAGCCGGTACCCACGCGCAGTAACAAATAAGCAGGAACTAGCAGAATCAGGGCGGCAACCAAGCCAGCACTGCCCACCAGCAGCCAATGGAACGGCGACCAGTTCTGCTGCTGTAGCCAATCCAGATTTACATTCAGTTTGATTCTGGGCAGTGTGCGGACGTTTCCCTGTACATTGCCAAAATCAGTAACACCCATTTTGTTATCCTACAATTTGGTTGGAAAGTTTGTGCCGAAAAAGATCAGCTACCCTCTCTAAAATTATGCAGTAATTAGGATATGAAACAAGGGGGGGCGGTCAACTTTTTAATTAACGAGCGATCAAGCCAAAAAAGCGGCACGTTAAGTCAAAAGTTAACCGAGGTTAAACTAATTGCTAAAGCAGATAGCCAGCGGCAATGAAGGCACCGCTGAGGAGTTCAATACCGACTTCCAGGAAGCCAAACGCTTTGATGTTGCTGACGGGGCGGGGCTGTTGGAATGCCCACAGGGCGCGGAGCAAAAAGCCCGCAAAAGGCACGATAGCCAGCCAGGGAATCAGTCCAGCCACGGCCGTTCCTCCCACAATCAACAACCCCACTACATGACTCCACAAGACGGGCTGCCGATTAAACGGCCGTTCATGCGTATCGGCGATGCGCTGCCGCACATAAAAGACGCCCAGCACGTTTTGTGCGGCCATCAAGCCCCATACCAGCCACACCGTTGGGTAGGATGTGCCAATGGCGGCTAACATGGCGGCTGGAGCCATCAGCGCCAGCGCCGCCCCGCCGATTAGCTCCATCGGTAAGGAGCGGCTGCTTTGTGGTTGCTGCGCCACCTGCATATAGGCCACCATCAGCACAGCAAACGGGAGCAGCAGCCAGACCATGACGAAACGGCCGTACCACACCAACCCGATGGCGCAAACCAGCATCACCCCGCTCAAAATCCAAAGCAAACGCTGTGCCAGCGGGCCATCGCTGCGGCGACCTTTGCCCTGCCGCACGCGCAGCAACACGGTAGCGGGTTGCCGTAGCAGGAAAAAAGCCAAACCACCCACCAACACTAGCAGTATGGGCAAATTGATCAGTTCAGCAACGGCCGTTCCTACCAAGAACGGCACCAGCAACCAGCTCCACGAGCCGTGTTCGGCGGGTAAAAGTAGCTGTTTGCGGAAGCGAGACGGCCGTTGAGCCTGCGGCTGCGAGTCGGTCATATTGCTCATTTTATCGTGTGTGTCATCTTCGTGAAAGTTGGAATGAAAGATAGGACGCTGATCGCCCTGATTTTCCTGATTTATTAAATAACTTCTTCAAAATCAGGGCAATCAGGCAAATCAGCGTCCTAATTTGACAACCTTTTGGGTGTGGCGGCCAGATACGCCATTTGGCCCATGAACCACAGGATGGCTACCGCGTTCAGCAATCCACCCCAGGCGCGCACCGGCTGCCAGCCGCCTGCGTCCCCAATTACCCGCAGTAGCAGTGCCAGATGCAAGAAAATCGTCGGGCCGTACAAAATAGGATGAAACCGTACCTGAATGGGCAATATCGAGGGCAAAATGATGGGGGCATGGGCAAAAATCATGCCAAACACAAAGCCTACAAAGATGGCGTGCAGCATAAAATCATAGCGAGGCCCGGCGACGACTTGGCCTAACCAGACGGCCGTTACCCCACCAATCAGCAGCCACGCATAACCCAGCAATAAATTCACGGCGATAAAGCGTGTCAATCCAGACCGCCGCACCGTTTTTCGGGCAATATCAAACAATCCCAGCCAAATTGCTAACGAAATGAGCCCTAGCCCGATGAGCCGTGTACCCAAACTGCCCCAGACCAACACACCAAACAGCCCTGCCACAAACAAGGCCACTGCCGCCACAAACAGCCGGGTGGTGTTGGCAGACAGGCGTGCCACTCGGCTTAACTCCAGACGCTCACCGACAATCGTCAACACTAAAAAGCCCGCCCACCAAAACACAATGCGGAAAATGGGACAGCCGCCCAGCCACAGGGCGTTGCCAACCAGCCAGCAGATTGCACCCAGTCCCATCGTTATTGTGTAGCTGGCGGTATGTTGGCGGACGATGCGGATGAAAACGGCTGTTAAACCCACACTCCCCAGCAACAGCAGCCATTGGCCCACGGCAATGGGAAGCCCCACCACCAGCCAAATGGCCCCGATACCGCTTAGCACCGGGCCAATGAAAGTAAACGGCCGTTTCATGGCCACTGCCCGCTCCAAACTGATCAATGTTCCCAAAAAGCCAGAAATCATCAATGGGCCGTGCAGTGTGGGCAGCATCGGTTGGATGGCGGGCCATCGCCACCCCACGCGGATAAGCCCCGCCCACAGGCCAGCCAGCAAAGCCAGGAGCACGCCAATCATAATTGGGATTTGAATGCGGGGAATCTTGTTTTTCATAAGACAACTAAAGAATTTATCCACAGATTCACGCAGATTATCACAGATTTTCACCCAATCTGCGTGAATCTGCGAAATCTGCGGATTGTTTTTTATTTGGTAATGGTGAGGGTTAGCAGCATGGTAACGGCCGTTTTCGCCAAAACGCTGTGCGGCAAATGGGCAGGCATCTGTACCCAGGTGCCCGGCTGGGCTTCCACCGAGTCTTTACCCAGGGTCAGCGTGGCTTCACCACTTAAAAAATGGAGGGTAGCTGGGAAAGCGGCCGTATGCTCCGTTAGCTCCTCGCCTGCGGCAAAGCCAAACAGCGTCACCTTCAATAAATCATCACTGTAAACCTTCCGGCTCACAATTGATTCCGCTGGAATTTCTGGCAGCAGCGTCGCCACGTTTTCAACAAGTCCGTAAGTTGGTTTGCTCATCATTTTCTCCAGGATTGGTTTGTCCAGCCTTATTGTACTAAATGGTCATTGTGGCATGGTTAGGAGAGCGGCCACGCCGTCTGAAAAAACACCTTTGCAGCTATGAGGAATCGAACTTAAGCATCGAGGCTGCCAGCGATTTGCATCGCTTCCAGCATAAGCTTAGGCACATCAACACTGAGCGGCAGCCGAGCACTGTTATATTGAATCACTTCACCCGAAACGACATTGCCGACGGCGAGCGCTTTGCGTACAGAAAGACCCCTCCTTCTCGCCACGAGGAAGGCGCCAAGGAAAGCATCGCCTGCTCCGGTGCTGTCTACCACTTCAATTTCCTGTGTAGGCATTAAAAACGCCTCATCACCGAACCGAGCAAAGGCACCATCAGCGTCCAAGGTCACAATCGCATCAATGGAACTCTTAGCAAGCTCGATTCTTACTTCGTTAAGGGTTACTTCTGGCTCAAGACCTACCAGCACGGCCGTTTGCTCAAGGTTTCCTGCCACCAGCTGAGCCTTTGGCGCAAAGGCATCGTAGAAAGCACGGTAGCCAGCAACAATTCGGGTGCTGGCAAGGGTAAGCACAAAAGGAACACCTGCCGCCTCTGCAGCTAGTGCACAATGCGCCATTGCTGCTTCAGATTCTGAACCAAAAGAGAGTACAGAACCATCAAGCAACAGTAACTCTGAGCTTTGAACTGCGCCGAGGTCAATTCGAGCGGGGCTCAACAGAGCGTTTGCGCCATGAGTCAAGACGATAGTGCGTCCACCATCCTCATCGAAAAGATAGAAGTCATACCCCGTTACTGCGCCATCTTCAAGTTCGGAGAGGAATGCAAGCGAGACTCTCTCACAATTAGCGACAAAAGCTCTGCCGAAGGCGTCGTTTCCACCCATGCCCATCATGCCACAGCTTACGCCAGCACGCGCTATTAGGTTTGCACTGTTTCCAACTGAACCACCGCTACGCGGCTCGGGAAGCGTTCCTCGACTATTTTCAAGTGCAAGGCGGAGTTCCTCCATTCGAGCCACAGAGAGCTCCGTATAACCACCGGGCGCAAGACCCGATTCGCGGAGCTCCGCGTAGCTAACGATAAGATTTATACCAACGGTAACAGCACCAAGTGCTACGATAGAACTCATTCAGAACCTTTATTTAAGTTAATCTAGCGCCTAACGGCCGCTTTTTGAGCCGATTTGTACTGTATTCATATTCCCTCCTGCATGAAGGAGGATAGGTTGTCAACTAAATGTTGACTATGCCCTTTGCCCAATTGAACCTCAAATTATATCATAGGTGAGACAAGATGTGTTGCTTATGACAGAAGAATCCGTAGCCCCAATTGCATTACCCGCCCATTGGTTCCCTTATACCAAACTGCTCCCGCCACAGGGTGGGAAACAGTTCGTCCAGCGCACCGGTCTGTATAACCAGTTCAGCCAAACGATTGTGCAGCATAAATTAATATTGATTTCAGCCCCGGCCGGCTCAGGGAAAACGGTGCTGGCGGCTACTCTATTGGACGACCAGCCAAACGGCGCCTGGATCGCGCTTGACCCAACGGATGACGATGTGCCTGTGTTTGTGGCGCTGTTTGTGACGGCTTTGGAGAAACAGCTTCTGGACAATGGGCAAGCTATTTTGCGGTTCTTGCAAACAGTGCCTTATGCGGATGAGGTCGTGGCGCAGTTAGCCAGTATGGTAATCAATCAGCTCCAACCAGTTGATGATCAACCGCTTATTCTTGTTTTGGACGATTATCATACGATTCAAAACAGCGCTGTCCATGAGTTTGTGACCTATCTATTGGATTATGCTCCCCCTGCGTCTCGGATCATCATCACCACGCGACACGATCCGCCATTGCCGTTGGCGCGGTGGCGAATGCGGGGGCAATTAGCGGAAGTGCGGCTTGATGATTTACGTTTTGATGTCGAAGAAACGGCCGTTTTTCTCAATCAGCTCCGCGCCCTCCAGCTATCCGATGCCGAAGTCGCGCATTTGGCGCAACATACCGAGGGGTGGATTGCGGGTCTACAACTGCTGGCTTCCGTGCTGGGAACAATGACCCAACAGGAAGCTCGCTCCAGCTATATTGATCAGCTCGGCCCCGTCAGCCGCTCGATTTTTGATTTGCTGGCGGCAGAGGTGTTTGCCCTTCAGCCAGTCGAGATTCAACAGTTTTTGCTGCAAACGGCCGTTTTACCCGAATTAACCCCCGAAGCGTGTACGGCCGTTACCCAATCAGAAGCCGTTGTTCCCCTACTAGCTGCCGTCTACCAACGCAACCTCTTTTTACGCGCGCTATCCAACGACTCGCGGCTAGGCCCCTTTCGCTATCACGACCTCTTTGCCGATTTCTTGCAGCAGCGGCTGCGCGAAGAAAATCCTCAACAGTGGCGCGAAACCCATCAGCGGGCGGCAACGGTTGCCAAAACGGCCGAACAAAAGCTGTACCATCTGCAACAGGCACACTGCTGGGATGAAGCCGCTGATCTTTTAGAAGAGATTGGTCAAAAAGATGTGGCACAGCGTTTTGTGCGTACGGTGGTAGCCAAAGGCATTGAGCAACTCCCCCAAGCAATTTTGGAAAAACGGCCGTGGCTATCGCTGATTGTAGCCCAATATTACAGTGCTCGAGGGCAGCTAGAAACGGCCGTTCCGTGGTGGGAACAGGCGGATCGCGGCTTCGCTGAACAAGAGAACGAGCTTGGGCAGTTTGAAGTTTTGGTTGCCCGTGCGATGACTGATCCGGTGGAAACCGATGCGCTTGTTATTAATTTTCGGGACAAAATCGAGCGTATTGGGGATCAGCTTCGCCCTGACCAATGGATCGTCTATCATGGCATTGAGCTATGGGAAGCTGGAGAAAAATATGATTGGCCACAAATGACGGTGCATCTGAACGCTGTCTTGCGTAAAGCGTTACACAGTGAGGATTCAGGGGCAATGTCCATTGCGGGCATGATCGTCACTGCTCCTCACATGGTATTCAATCTTGATGGGCTGTCGCTATTAGAACGCTTTGCACGTCAAGGTAGCCAACAAAGCCGCGACGAAGACCACGTTTTACGCACTTGTGCCTACGGCATTGCCGGATTCATTCATTTTTACCGAGGCGAGATCAACCTAGCAGCAGAGTCGCTGGAAAAATCGCTCAAACATTTAGACCAAATGGGTGGACGCTTGGCCTTTGTTGACGATCATATTCAGTGGGTGGCACTCAACATACCGCTGGTCAAACGCGCCTATCCGACGTTTGAGGCAAAATTTGCGGAACAGTTGGCTCGCTCGGAAACGCATACGATTTCGGAAGCATACAAACACGGGTTCTTGTATTTGCAGGGTCGTACCTTCTGGCTCCAAAACAGAATTGATGAAGCAGCAGAGGTCTTTCGCCAAATGGAAGCAAGGGCAATGCAGATGCGCGTACCGGGGGAACGAATGCGTAATCTGCTGCTCTCCAGTCTGCTGGCAATGTCGGCTGAAGCGTGGCGCAAAGCGGAAGAACAGCTACGAGAAGCGGATGCACTATACAAGCAGGTGCGGCACACGGCGTTTTCGACCCATCCGCAGTTAAGCTTGGCAACGCTATACGGCCGTCAACAGCGCTGGGATGAAGCACTCCACACCTTTCGCATCGCGGCGGCCGAGATTCGTTCAAAGGGTCTGCCCGGTATTATCCTACAAGAAGGGGAGAGCATCGTCCCTATCTTGGAACGAGCCGTGGCGGCAGATATTGAAGTGGAAATGATACGGCCGTTGCTTGCCATCTTAAAACCAGACGACAAGCCACAACCTATCGCTATCCCCAACTCACAAGCGTATCTCACCCCACGAGAAGCAGAAGTGCTTCAGCTTTTAACCACAGGAGCTACAAACCCCGAAATCGCCGCCCAGTTAGTAATTACCGAGCGCACCGTCAAAGCCCACGTCACCCGAATCTTAGCGAAGCTCAGCGCCACAACCCGCACCGAAGCGGTCGCCAAAGCTACCCAGCTAAACTTACTATAAGCTGTGTAACAGCGTCGAGCTTTCTAGCTTCATCCTTTTGCCTTCTGCCTTTTGTGTACTCTCCCATTGCCCCATTGTGTACCATCGTACAATGTATTGCCCCTCGCGCCACCCTATCATTGTTTCTAAATCAACCAATAAACAGATTGAACAAGGAGTAAATGATGACATCTCAAACATTAAACCCCAAAGTCGTTGCGCTTGACGAGGTAAGCGTTCTCAACTTCCCCGGAGGGGAACAAATCAGCATCCCGCTGAGCCGAGAAGATACAGGCGGCGCATTCACCCTATTTCGCGGCACTATGCCACCCAATGCTGGATCGTCACTCCACGTTCATCGTTTTGAAGATGAGGTTATTTACATCCTCCAAGGTGAAATCACCATTAAAGTCGGTGATGATAGCTATACCGCCAAGGCAGGAACGGTTGCTTTGTTACCCAAAGGCATTCCTCATGCCCACCATAATCATTCCGACCAAGAAGCACACATATTTGTTATTGCCACCCCGTCTGGGTTTGAAGGCTTTATCACTGAATCTTTCGCGCTGATGACCGCAGCGGAGCCTGATATGGAAGCGTTAGGCGCATTATCCGCAAAATATGGCATCGAAATGACTGGCAATCCGGCACACGCATAAAGGGAGACAAAAATGAAACGCATTTTGAAATGGCTTGGCATCATCATCGGCGGCTTGCTTGGCTTGGTGCTCATCGCCTATCTCATTATTGCCCAAATTAGCCGCAGTCGGCTTAATCGTACCTATGAAGTCACGGCCGATTTTAACCTCGACGTTTCCCACGATCCCGAAAGCGTGGCCGAAGGGGAGCGTCTCTACACCATTCTGTGCCAATCGTGCCACGGCGAGGATTTGGCGGGGACGACGTTTAGCGATTTTATGTTTGGGCAGCTTCAGATGGCCAATCTAACCAGTGGGGCGGGCGGCATTGGCAGCAGCCATAGCGACGAGGATATTGCCCGCGCCGTGTGGTATGGGGTCAAGCCAGATGGCTCACCAACGTTTTTTATGGCCCCCGAGCTAAGTCCCGGCATCACTGTTGAAGATATGGCGCAAATCATCGCCTATATCCGCAGCGTTCCGCCCATGGACACAACACCTGTCGAAATGCGGCCAGGCCCGATGGCGCGGGTGATGCACGCCACCAATCAAATGCCGCTGGTGACGGCCGAAACGGTTGAGATGGACGCGCCGCCCAGAAGCAACGACGCCAGCGAGGATGTGCTGGCACTAGGTGAGCGATGGGCCACGTTCTGCACCGCTTGCCACGGGGCCGACTTTACAGGCAATAGCATGATAGGCTCGCCAAACATCACGCCGCACGAAACGGCCGTTGGCGGCTGGACTGAAGCCGAATTTGCCCGCGCTATCCGTGAAGGCGTCCGCCCCGACGGCAGCACCATTAGCACTGAGATGCCATGGGAGACGATGAGCCGCTATAGCGATGAAGAGATCCACGCCATCTGGACCTATTTACAGACGGTTGAGCCAGTCGCACGCGAGCAATAAGGATTGACGATAAAAGGAATATCAGAGTGAACAATATACAAATGAATCAAACAGCCAGAATCGGGGGAATCACGCTGATTGCTGGGGCAACTGTGATGTTTATCGGGGCAGGATTTTACTTTTCAACGGGCATTGACCTGTGGGGTGCGTTGGCGACGAACACCATAGCAGATTATTTGGTAGCAACGGCGGCTGTACAAACGCAGCTCATTACCAATCTCACCCTGTGGATAATTGGCATACTTTTGTTAGGCATGGGCGGGGCGCAACTTGTCACTTTAGGCAAAGAGCGTCCAGCTTTGGCAAGAATGGCGCGGGTTTGTCTAACAACGGGCGTTCCCTTAGCCATTCTTTCATTTATTGCCATGCTCTCTGTTGTGGTGCAACTGGGGGGCGATGGATCGGAAACGGCCGTTGTCCTTGCCAAAACCGTTGGCTGGATTGGCACACGCACCGACGACCTTGCCACAGCCTTAATTGTCGGCATTGCCCCATTATTTATCGCTCTAGCGGCAAAAAAGGCGTGGATGCCCAACTGGCTGTTTTACTGGGCAATAGCCGCCTTCATAATCGGGGTCATCTCACTGGTGGGTATCTACCTCCCAGCACTGGCCGATATTGGCTTCTTGATTGTTCCAGTCGGGCTTGGCTGGATGATCGCCACTGGTGTGACACTCTTACGTCTTAGCCCCGCTTAACGGCCGTTTTGGACCCAGCGGGTCGTCAGCTATTATCGCGATTGAATCGCGTTGATTTACTGTTGTTGGGATGGTCACTGATAGTCACTGTACCAGCCATTAGCTTTGCAGCCAGCCAAATTAAAATTCAGCAGTTAGCCTCACCTCTCGAAGAACATGTGGCCGCTGGTCATTGGGTATTGATGGCCGGCTATACAATTTCAGTGGTATTGCTTGCCTTCTTAGCCAGTTTACGACCGTCTCAATGGCGTGTCCCCACATGGAGTGCAGGCATCTTAGCTGTCCTCTTTGGCTTGGTCTCCCTGTTTCTGAATGGCGCGTCGGCCGTCTCACTATTATGGAGCGGGTTCGCCATTATTTGGGGTATCACCTTTATCGGCCTCGCCGAATGGCGTCAATAAACCGGCTATAACGAGAACCGAGGCGCGTTAACTTGTGCATTGTGGTGTAAATTGGGGCTGGTAGCTTAGAAACGGCCGTTGTAGCCTTGCCTAACGGCCGCTTCAGCCGCGTTTTGCGTCGGCAGCAAGCTATGTTGGGCGGCAATAGCATCCCTGTAATTGTAATTACTGAGAACCATTTGCAATTATCCCTTCTTTTAGTGGGCTGGATTTGACCGTATTATGTATGAAAGGTGGTGCAAAATTTGTGGGTTTACCCAATGTTTTAATATTCAGTCGCGTAGCAATTATTGATCGCCGTTCTTTGCAGAAGCCTACCTTTCCTTACTAAGTGCGGCTTTTGTGGAGTTGTGTTAAGTTGTGCTTTTTCGGCCTAGCACAATGGAGCAAAGGCGGCGCCTATGTGTTTTTCAACCTCAAACAGTTAATTTGAGGTCTTGAATTTATTGAACACTTTGGCGATTATCTTTTTGCAATCGCAAGTTCTTCATTGAGCCATTTCAACGACCAAAATTTAGCCAACCAAACTTGCGTAATTTTAGAGTGCTATATAGGTCAACTGCTGGCCCAATTGGTGCTAATAATAATCCAAAAGGACTACCCATAATGACATCAGCAATTGCAATAGGTAGGGAAATATAGCCAATTAACCGAGCAAACTTTTGATATTCCCCTAATTTGCTTATTTCTGAGGTTGCCTTGTTAATATCTCTACGTATTTCCTCGATTGCTTTCAGATCGTCCCCTTGCGATATCTCCATCCATGAATTCAATACTTTTCGGAAGGTTTTAAGTCGTTTGTCTTCACGTAGCCGCAGCACATCTTCTAAGCACGTTACATTTGGGAGCATTCTTCGCTCAGTTAGATACAATCTGTAAAGTTGTACTGCATCCATTGAATTGTTCATATATTCTGGATTATGTGACACTTTAATTTCTGCAGTTGATGGAACGAATAAAGGGGAAGATGAAGCCTGACTAAAATGTAGCATATTTGTCAATTCGAATATTGACTTCCATACAGAGTGGACTGAAACAAAATCGTTGAAATCCCATCCACAATCATTCCCACTCGCACGCAATTGTTCCATTTGGGAATCGGCTGAAGTGGTAGTCAGAATTTCATCAACTATTTCGAAGTTTGAAAAGTGTTCCGGCCTATAAGACCTTGGCCAAAAGTTAAGCTCTGTACTTATATCAAGACCCATCAGCTTATATAACAAACCAGGGGAATATTTCCCGAAGATGCCAAGATCATCAGACATATACGAAGGCAACCAAACATCTTCGATTTCCTTTACATCATGTTCCTCCAGATATGAAGCGAAATACCAATTTGCATTTTCACCGACATAGAACTTGAAAATACCACTGAGGCCAGTTGTGATAGGCTGCAATATTTTATCAAGATGCTGATGATGCCATTTGATTTCATCAACTAGGAGTTGTCGGTCAAGATTCTGTGAAGATTTAAAAGCATTATTAAGGCTACCATCAAAAGACTTGAGATCCCATAAAGATAAATCTTCAATCTCTTCTAACCCAAAGGATGAAGATAAATTCCTCAGAATATTTATATCTGATACATTGAACAAATCCCCAACTGCGGGATCTGACTCAAGACTACGACAAATCTCATACCCTTTTTCATAGTGAGCTGATAAAGAATGACGAGTGTTTCGGATATTTTCAAATGAGTTCAGGTCGATAAATTCAATTAAGTCTTCCTTTACCAATTCCTCGGCATCAATTTCTTTTGATAAATAGGGAGGTAGAGAAACTTTAGGTGTTCCAAATAGTAAAATTGCTGCCAAGAGATCATTGTAATTTATTAGATTTGTTTTTGTTTGGGTGAATTTCAAGGTTATAGCATCATTACCAGAAACTTTATAGCCTTCGCGTTTTACATATTCAAAAAAGCGAAGGAATTGTGATGTGGAAAGAACTGGACCGTTAAGCTTTTTCATTTGGTATTAGCCAATCAGTAAATAGACAGTTATTATTCAATACGCATTTTCTCTACCAAAGTTTTGAGAAGAATAGGTGCCTTAAAATGATTGGCATTGATGTTTTATATCACTCAACTTAATCCTCTTGTATAAGAAACAATTTTAACCGCGTCTCCTTAATGCGGACTGGTAAATTCACATCAAATTATTTGAAATGTATAACAATGGTTACGCATTTATGGTTGCCGTTCAGTTGCTTAAGCTGCGCTCGTTTCCTTTAGCGCGTCAGCTTTAAGCTGTTGTTAGGGAGGCGTTTTGGTTTGTAGAATGGCCTTGAATCACCAAGATTTTTGATGCTCGGCACAAGGAAACTTTACATAAGCCACCCTAGCATACTATTATCCTGCATGAAGTTTTGAGCAAATCCGCTCATTGGCAAAACAAAACGCCGCTGCCCAAGCAGGCAGCGGCGCAAAAATAATAGGCTGACGCGATTCTTTAGTTAGTACGTTCTACTAGTCGCTCGCGGGGAAATAGCTTTCTCTGCTCATGCTCTGCTTCGTCGGCACGAAGTGGCGGAACGCCGGGGCTGCTAGAGGCTTTGGGCAGCGGGACGTTCACCGACTCGCTGCTGCTGGCAACAGAGAACGGGGCTTCATTGCCGGGCAGTAGCGCAATTGCCAATACCTCATGCAAATGGCTCACCGGAATCAGTTCTAGCTCTTCCCGGATTGAATCTGGCAGTTCAGGAATGTCTTTGGCGTTGTCGTTGGGCAAAATCACTGTTTGGATGCCCGCGCGGTGGGCGGCAATGGTCTTTGACTTGAGGCCACCAATGGCCAGCACCTTGCCCCGCAGCGTTACCTCGCCCGTCATGGCTACGTCTCGGCGCACGGGGCGGCGGGTAAAGGCAGAGATGATGGCTGTGGCCATGCTGATGCCTGCACTGGGGCCATCTTTTGGCGTGGCGCCATCCGGCACATGCACGTGGATGTTTACCTTGTCGAAGATGGTCGGTTCCAAACCAAGCGTCCGGGCGTTAGCACGGGCATAGGTTAATGCTGCCTGTGCTGATTCGCGCATGACGTCACCTAAGGAGCCGGTGAGGGTAATTTTGCCATTGCCTTCGCTCAGGCTTACTTCAATGGGCAGCGTGTCGCCGCCAAAACTGTTCACCGCCAGGCCCGTCACTACGCCAACCTCGTCTTGCTCCTCAGCCATGCCGTAGCGGAACTTGGTCGGGCCGAGAAATTCTGTGATGTCTTCTGGCGTGACTGTAAACGGCCCTGCTTCCCCACCAGCCACCTTGACCGCAACTTTACGCACCACAGAGCCGATGCTGCGCTCCAGGTTACGTACGCCTGCTTCGCGGGTGTAGTAGCGAATAAGATACTGCAGCGATTCTTTATCCAGCGTCACGTCTACATCGCCAATGCCGTGCCCGGTGAGCTGCTTGGGCAGCAAGTAGCCTTCGGCGATGGCGACTTTTTCTTCTTCAATGTAGCCAGGCATTGTGATGGTTTCCATACGGTCCAGAAGCGGTGCCGGGATGGTGCTGAGCTGGTTGGATGTCGTGATGAAGATCACTTGGCTCAGATCAAACGGCACTTCCAGATAATGGTCAGTGAAGGTGCTGTTTTGTTCTGGGTCCAGCACTTCCAGCAAGGCGGAAGATGGATCGCCGCGCCAATCGGTGCCGACTTTATCAATTTCGTCTAGCACGATGACGGGATTGCGCGTTTCAGCATCCCGTAAGGCGCGGATAATGCGACCTGGAATTGCGCCGATGTAGGTGCGCCGATGGCCGCGAATTTCGGCCTCGTCGCGCACGCCGCCCAGGCTAATGCGCGCCACTTCGCGCCCGATGGCGCGGGCGACGGAGGTGGCGATGGAGGTCTTGCCAACCCCCGGTGGGCCGTTCAGGTTGATGATAGCGCCGCGCATATTGGTGCCTGCTAGTTTGCGGACGGCTACGTATTCCACAATGCGATCTTTCACGTCCTCAAGGCCGTAATGGTCTTCATCCAGTACTTGCCGAACGTGATGAATGTCCAGGTTGTCTTCGGTGGCGTTGTTCCAGGGGAGCTCTGTTAGCCATTCCAAGTAGGTGCGAATAACGCTGGCTTCGGCGGATTGCTGACCTTGATACTCAAGCCGCTTGAGCTCTTTCATGGCGCGTTCATGCACATCTTCGGGCATCTTGGCGTCTTCGATTTTTTTACGTAGCTCGTCGGGGACGCTTTCGCCATCTTCGCCGAGTTCTTTGCGGATGGCGCGCATTTGTTCGCGCAGTAGGTATTCGCGTTGGGCTTTGTCTGCGCCTTCGCGGGCATCTTGCTGGATTTTGTTGCGAACTTCGGTGATACGCAGCTCTTGCTTGAGGAATTGAATAGTGATTTCTAGTCGCTTTTCGCCATCGGTGGTTGCTAACAGTTCGACCTCGGTTTCAAACGGAAGGTTGAGCAAGCCGGCGATGTAGTCGGCCAGATCGCCGGCGCTGGTTTTGCTGCGGGTGGTGGCCATCACTTGTTGGTTGGCTTCTCCGAGTGCGTCGGCGTACTGTTCCAGGTAGGCGATGGCTTCGGTAATGGTGGGACTGTTTTCCCCTTCAGAGGCGTTAGCGATTTCGCTGTATAGGCCGGTAAGGAAGGGTTCGGCCGTTTCTAAGCCTTCAAACTGGACGCGCCGGTGTAGCTCAACCAGCATTTGTACGCCCATGTGCGGCGTGCGTAAAACGTCGCGCACGGTAGCCAAAATGCCAACGGGTACTAAATCCTCTTTTTTGGGCAATTCTACTTCGGCATTGTACTGTACAAGGATTAATAGTTTGCCACCGCGCTCTACAGCAGCCTGGGCTGCTGCCAATGAGCGTCGCCGACCGATGGAGATTGTGGTTGTGACGCCAGGAAAAACCACGCCCCCCCGCAGCGGCACTATTGGTATAGTTACATGGTTTTTTTGTTCCATGAGTTTGTCCTTTGTTGACGCGAATCTTAATGTACTGATGAGTTACGCTTCCTTATTGAATTGACTTACCGTACTTAAAATTTCTATCTTTTTTACTTACACGTTAATGGTGTGTAAAAACCAAAAAGAACTTTGAATAAGAATGAGCTCGAAATTGGTTTTTACTTGGAAGCATTTTGGTTTGATTCTGTTGGTCAAAATTTTGGTACATATGTGCCCAATGTTGCCTGCGGAACATACAGTTCTAGTATTCATGTATAGTGGTGGTTCTACAATAGGTCTATAGTATTTTATGCTTTGGGATACGCTACACAATAGTCCTATGTCAGAATCGTGTTAGAAATCTAGTTCTAGGGCAGGTTTACGAAATCGCCAGGTTGTTTCTGAAAGGTTACTTAAGGATTTACAGGCCAGACCATGATGGCGAGGTAGCCAGGGACGCGGCTTAGTTTTTGGATTGGCTTGAAGAAGGTGGTGGCTAGCCGGAAGTAGAAGGGAAGGGAACGGCCGTCTCCCTTTTTCACCTCTATAAAGCCAAACTGCTCATAAAATGGCACTAGTTTGTCCATACAGGTTAGCCAGACGAGTGCTGGCTCGTTGGCGAGAAGCTGCCGGATAATTTTCCCGGCAACGCCCTGCCGCCGCCATTCTTTTTGTACGGCAATAGATGCCAGCTCACGCGATCCATCCCAGTGCGGTTTGATTTGCCCACAGCCAATGAGACGGCCGTTTCCATCCACAGCGACTACAAAACGGTGCCACTTCAGCCCCATCGGGTTTATGTTCACGGCGCGGATGAGTGCTTTGATAGCTGCCTCATCGCTGGCCTGGGCAGGCCGATAGGTGATGCCGGGCTTATTGGTCATTCAGGTATAAAAAATCCGCAGATGACGCAGATTCGCACAGATTTTTTGCGCTTATTTTTTCATTTTGCGGAGGGCCATAGCCATTGCGCCTAGTGCGGTGAACATCGTAATGGCAATTTTGGTGGCGTCTACCACGGGCTCCACGCGCACGCCGTTGGGCCCGACGATGATGGTAGCTACCGGACGAGCCATCGTGGTGCCGCCACCACCGCCGCCACCACCAAAGCCGGTTGAGTCGCTGCTCTCTTCGCTAGCTTCATCTGTGCTTGGGGCAGTGCCACCACCGCCGCCGTAGCCGACGCCCATGCCCGCCATGTATTCTGAGGCGTTTATGACGGTGTATTCGCCAACGGTAACAGGTTCTGCATAAACCGCATCGGGGCGGGTGACATCGAATAGTTTGCCGATTAGTTCATTGGCAGATTCTTGGTCTGCTACGGATTTGATCATTAGTTTATTAAAGCTATCGCTCATGGGATTCTCCAGTTGCTAGTGGTTGGTGGCTAGTGGTAAGTTTGCTGGCGAACATCTACTAGCCACCAGCAACCAGCTACTATTTACTTTGCTTGATAAGACGCAATAACAGAGGAAGCAGCAGGCTCATTCCGATAATGCTCCAGGTGGCTAGGCGGGTAACGTCTATGATGGGATGGCGTTCAGTTTGCTCACCTTGCTGCACAAGTACGGCCGTTGGCCATTGCCACACAAAGCCGCCGTAGGGAAAGTTGACGATGAGTGCTTTGGATTCGGGGATGAGGGTATGGTTTGGGGTGGAAACGGCCGTTCCCTGCACAGTTTTCCATTCAATAAAATTAGTAAGATTTGCCATCGAACCTCCTTCGTTCGTGACGATACACAAGATATGGGGAAAATGTGGGATGCAGTGGGCTGTTAATCTTCGTGGAAGTGACGGTCTAGCTGTTCCAATAGTTGCGCGGCTTCTACCAGCTTATCCAGTGGGTTTTCTTCACCAGTGAAGTAGCGGTAGTCGGCGGGCATCAGATCCAGCGTTTTGATGAGTTCCTGGTATTTTTCTTTGAGGGAGCGTTCGTTGATGCCGAAAACGGCCGCAATTTGCGAGCGGGTAATCTCTAAAAAGTTCACTTTGACGATGGCGAAGGTGAGTGCTCCTGCCCAGAGCGATGGTTTTGGTGTGCGTAACGGCCGTCTGCCAATAGCGATCCGATATTCCAGCCACATCTGAATCGCTTTACCAATTTGGGGCAGTTCCAAATCTAGCTGCTTCATCCCCTCGATGAGGTTGGACTCCACTTCGTCCAAACCCGTTGAGAAAAGCTGCTCATACCGAGCCGCAACGTCCCCCTCGGTTTCTGTTTGCAGGTAGCCACCCAACGCTGCCATTGCCTGATCATAATCGCCACCGCGCGTGTAGGCGCGGGTAAGATTTAGATGATATTCTGGGTTTTCTGGATCGGCCGCAACGGCCGCGGCAAAAGAGTCAACTGCCTTCTCAATTTGCCACGCATCGTAAAATGCCAAACCAGATTGATTGTATTCAACTGCCTGCTTTTGTTTTCTTGTCATGTGGTCGCCGATTCTGCCAAATTTATTGTTGCATTGTACAAAGTGGGTCATCCAGCGTCAAGCAGATGGGACTGTAGTCATGGGGTACTGATGGGAGGCAAACTTGCCCACTTGTATAGTTAGAAACAGTACGCACGTCCTATTGCCGGGTCCTGGTACCGTGTCGTAAACTAAGTGCATCATACACTAAATTGATTCCCAATTTCCTCCTTTTTCTCCTCTTCCCGCAAAAGGCCTTGCAGTAGCAAGGCTTTTTGTTTTGTAATTTTAGTTGAATTTGACGACAGTGACGCCTGCGCCGCCCTCACCATCCTTACCTTCTTCGATGGAAGCGACGTGCTTGTTCTTTTTGAGCGATTTGCGTACGGCCGTTCGCAACTTCCCCGTTCCCTTACCATGAATAATCCGCACCCACGGCATCTGCGATAGATACGCCTGGTCAATGAACGTAGTTAGTTCAGACAAGCCCTCGTCCACACGGCGACCACGAATATCCAGCTCCACACCAGGGGAACTGGTTTTGGTTATAGGTGTAGATTCCAGCTCTGGTTCTTCGTCTTTGGGACGGCTTTTGAACTCCAAATCACTCAGCTTTGCCCGCATCTGCAAACGGCCGACGGCAATCATCGCCTCGTATTTGGTCAGCGAAATGATTTCGCCCTCTGTGCCGAGTGCCTTCACCGTCACCTTGTCGCCAACTTCAAGCGTCAGGCGGTTGCTGGTGGGTTTGCGCGATTTTGTAACTTTTGGTGCAATTTTCTCAACTTCATCTTCCTCCAGCGCAGCGACCTCTTTGCTTACCTTTTTCAGCTTGTTAATTGATTGGGCATCCCGAATTTGCTTACGGGCGCGACGCAATTCTTCTTCGATGGCCGCGATTTTTTGCCGCGCTTCTTCCTGCGCCTCGGCCAGCACTGCTTCCCGCTCTTCCTCCAGCTGCTCTAGCTGCCGCGCCAGGGCATCCTTCTCATCCTCCAACTGGCGACGAATGAGGCGGGCAGCCGCTTCCTCTGACGAAATTTTGTCGCGCAGATCGTAAATTGCATCCAGCAAATTTTCTGCTTCGTTGCTGCCTGCCCCGGTCAGCCTCATGGCATCGTCCAGAATCGTCTCATCCAACCCTAGCCGTCGGGCGATGGCAAACGCGTTGGATTTGCCGGGAATGCCAATCGCCATTTCGTAGGTGGGTGAGAGCGTTTCCACGTCGAAAAGCATGGAGGCGTTCGTCGCGCCACTCTGCTGATCGGCGTACAGCTTTAGCTCTGGGTAATGGGTGGCAATGAACGTCGTGGCACCCTTGTCACGTAAAAAGTTGGTGACAGATTGAGCCAGGGCTGCGCCTTCTGTCGGGTTTGTGCCGGAGCCTAGCTCATCGAGCAGCACCAGCGAGCGGTCATCCACCTGGGCCAAAATGCGGATGATGTTGCTCATGTGCGCCGAGAAGGTGGAGAGGCTTTGCTCGATGGATTGCTCGTCACCGATGTCGGCGAATACATCTTCAAAAACCGTGAGCCGCGCTTCAATAGCAGGCAAATGAATGCCGGATTGGGCCATCAGCACCATGAGGCCGGTGGTTTTGAGGCTGACGGTTTTGCCGCCGGTGTTTGGCCCGGTGATGAGGACGGTGAAGGTCTCTTCATCTAGCGTCAGATCGGTGGGAATAACGTCGTGCGGTGGCAGGAGTGGATGGCGCGCGCTGCGAATCCAGATGGTGCTGCCAGGATGTAAGTTGCGCGGTGGGGGCGTCCATTTGGCACGCTCGTTGGCGTGTTTGGGTGGCTTGGGCTGTTCAAATTCGCGCCAATCTACAAAGTGTGGCGGCACGCCTTTGATGATGGCCGCATATTTGGCGCGAGCGAAAATCAAGTCTAGCTCCGCCATGCGTTCCACAATGCGGATGATGCGCTCGGAGACGTCGGCCACTTTGGCGGAGAGTTCGGCCAGGATGCGCTCGATTTCGGCTTGCTCGCTCATTTGCAGGCCGCGATATTCGTTGTTGAGGTCTACGGTGGCCATTGGCTCAACCCAGACGGTGGCTCCGCTGCCGCTCTGGTCATGGACGATGCCCTTGATGCGTCCTTTGGCATCCGTTTTGACGGGGACGACGTAACGGCCGCTTCGCATGGAAATGAGTGGTTCTTGCAGCCATTGGTTTTGGCTGGAGTTGAGCAGACGTTGGAGTTTGTCTTGAATACGGCCGTGCACCGCCCGCAGATCAGATCGTATTTTGGCCAATTTGCTGCTGGCACTGTCCAGAACTTCACCCTTTTCGTCAATCGTGCTGCTGATGCTGTCTACCAAACCTGGGCATTCTTCCACCAGCTCGGCAATGGCGGCCAGATATGGAAACTCTTCTTCTACTTTAAGAAGCTGCCGTTTGAGGGTGCGTGAAGCAATGAGCGTGCTGCGGATGTCAAGCATATCTTCGGCAGGCAAGGTGAAACCACGCGTGGAATTATCTGCGGCTCGGCGCACATCACGCGCACCGCCGATGGTGATGTTGGTGTGGGTGTCTAGCAGCAGGAGGGCTTCGGCCGTTTCTTGTTGCCACTGCTCGGCTAAAATTTGGTCGGTCGTGGGCTGGAGTTTGCGGGCCAGCTCTTCGCCAGCGCTAAAGCTGGTGTAGCCAGCCAGAATGTTGAGTACCTTGTGGTATTCCAGGGTATGTAATGATTTTGTGTCCATTTTTTTTGTTTTGCCACAGAGGACACAGAGGGGTAAGAGATTTGGAGAGCAAGGCAGAAAAATCTGCGAAATCTGTGTAATCTGCGGTTTTTAGATAGACGACTCTGGAAGCACATACCCTCGGGTAATTGTTTTAGCGGGGAATGGGCCGAGTCGGTTGAATTTTGTTAAGAATGGTTTGGGTGAATACGGCCGTTGCGCTGTTACGCAATCTGGCAAGTTCCACAAACAGTATCGTTTTATTGACAAGCACGAAAATTAACCTCCTCGTTTAGATTTTGATCAAGTATACCTGTGAATTGAATTCTGGCTAAGAAAAAAGCGGAACACAGAGGGTCATCTACTGTTCATCTTTTTCATCCGGTTCTGCGAGCAATTCTGGGTTGTAATGATTGATAAAGGTGTAAAACTGATGGAAAGTATCTGCCATATAATTTTTATCTATCAGGTCAGGGGCGCTTTCTGCCGGAACATTCATAAGCATATCCAGAATTCCCCGCACCAAAGTCAAAGCACTTCCCGGCGTTTCTTCTAGGTTCAGCCGTTCACCATTGTATTTCACAATTTCCATAGATATGGCCCAGGTGTTTGTTAGATGATCAAAGTAGGTGTGACGGTTCAAAATATCCCATGACTGGGGGTTTTCATTGAGTAAGGTATAAGCTCTGCGGACATCTACGCCATAGAGAGCAACCAAGCGTCTCAGGATGCGCCAAAACGATTCTGTGCAATGGGATTTCACTTGCTGCACGTAAGTTGCATCATTACTAAACCTTAAGATGTGCAGCAGAAAGTAGGCTGGGTCTTCCCCTAAGTACAGATCCAGACCACCCAAAATCTTACCAATACTCTCCCCCGTTGGGTTTGGGCGTAAATGTTCCCGAATGATCGTTTCAATTTCTGAAATCAAAGCTGCGTTGTCGCTTATAGCGGATTGCAGCTCATTGATAGATTCAATCTGATAATCAGGTAGTGGCTGTACCTCATCTACAACATTAGCTTCAGTATTCACTTGCTGATCCTCGTTGGGACTCATGGCTCTATCTCCTCTTCCTAATTTGGTTTTGCAAAAGACGTTTCGTGCCAGCTACTGGCTGATGAACCGGAAAAAGGTTGCCGTACTAAAGCTGGCTTGCTTACGTGGGAATCGGCTTTCTGCACGCTATGAAATGTATTTGATTTAGTTGTTGCTCTCATCTGTTCGTTTTGCACCATTTGGCGTCTGACTTTCACATCAAGCAAAAGCTCCCTGATGAGTTGGCTCATTGCTTCCAATAACTTTTCGGTTTCTCCCAGCAGGTTAATATTTTTGTCTAAGCGTGCCAAATCCTGTCGGAAGGTATCTATTTGGGGCAAATCAACCTCCGCGTCTGTATTTTCATAAACGGTTGGCCGGGACACGGTCTGCTCTAAATTGCGACGCTGCGTACTTTGTTTGGTCCAGGTGTTGGTGCGGATTTTGCCGCTAGTGCCAGATACTGCCTCTGCTGAAGGGGAAGAAATTGTGGGATTGGTGATCTTAATTATCAAAAGGTCGAATTTGGGATTATCTTCTTGCAAAAGGCGCACCAATTTTTCGTATTTATTGATGCGTTGGGTCGTGAGAATTAACCGTTCAATTTTGGATTCGAAGCCAAGATTTTGTGGGAGCCCGTCAAAGATAGTACGTAAATTATCGTCACTCTCATCGTCATCTTCAAAGCAGAGTGATGCGAATTTGTCTGGTCGCGTTCCGTAATACCTTACAATGTATTTTTTAATCGTCTTACGATCGTATTGGCCTTCACTGTGTGGTTTCTGCATTTTCGAACCCTATTTGCCTAAACACTTGCCTTCCTGACGTTATTATAAAGGGTAAAGCAGCAGTACGGAAGGTCTGTTTTGGGATGGGGTGGTTAGAGGGAAACGGCCGTTCTCTCCATAAAGTCCAAAATATGCTCAGCAATCTCCTCACCTTTATCCTCCTGCAAAAAATGCCCGGCACCCTCGATGGTGATTTCTGGCTGGCCTTGTGTGCCAGGGATGGCGCGACGGAACAGGGCGTCGCCGCCCTGCGTGATGGGATCGCCATCGCTAAACATGACGAGGGCGGGCTTGGTCCAGCGAGTGAGCTGGCGCTGGGCGCGACTCATCTCGGCAGCACCGGGGTCATCTGGTTTGAGGGGAATGAGTAGGGGAAAAACGGCCGCTCCTGCTTTATAGCTGGCATCGGGGAAGGGGGCTTCATACGCTGCCAGCACCTCTTTTGGCACCTCAGTGACGGTGCCGCCCTGGATAACGCGACCAACGGGCAGCCGGTTGCCAAACCGCTCGGCCGCAGCGCGCCACTGCATAAACGCCTCCGGCATAGGGAACATGCCTGTAGGCAAGCCGGTGTTCATGATGACCAGCCGGGCAAATCGCTCAGGCAGTTGGGTGGCGATAGTTAGCCCCAGCAAGCCGCCCCAATCTTGGACAACGGCCGTAATCCCCCACAAATCCAGCGCCTCGATAAACCCAACCAGCACATCCCGGTGCATCTGGAAGCTGTAGGCGTCGGGGTCGGTGTATTTGTCGGAACGGCCGAATCCGACCAAATCGGGCACAACCACGCGGTGCTGCGCCGCCAGCGGGGGAATCATCTTGCGGTACAGGTAGGCCCAGCTTGGCTCGCCGTGCAGGCAGAGAATGACCTCGCCCTCGCCTTCGTCTACGTAATGCAGACGCAGGCCGTTGACTTCCACGTAGTTGGGCGTGAAGGGGAAGTCGGGCAGGTTCTCAAATCGGTCATCGGGAGTACGGATGATTTCCATAGGCTTCTCTCTTTATAATGGCAACAACGAATTTGAGTAAGGAACGAATTTTTTAGCTGTTCCCATTCGTTGCTTACTCAAATTTGCTGTACTCTTCTGTTTGAAATTTCCTTTTCCATCACTAATATTTATCGCAAGGTCTAAAATAGGTACCGCCGTCCAATACAATTGAGCATGCTTTTGGAAATTTATTCACATGTAATGGGTATTCAAGAACGCCGGAGAAGCCTATATCCTTAAGTTCTTGACATTTCTCCTGATTTAGCCTGGCCCCATGAATTAAGAAGGCTGTATTTTTAAGTGTAGCAACACTTTTGAGCTGCCGAAATAATTCAATACCTGTGGACTCATTTTCTGCGAGAGGATGATAATTCAATATGACTAAGTCAGGTGTGTTTTCTTCAATAATCGAAAGAACATCTTTGCTTGAAGACGTTTTGTAAATGTTCTTATATCCATTAATTTGAAGAAGTGCGTTCATTGCAAGAGCATCATGCTCGGAAATAATTAAAATGTGGCAATTATCTTTGTCGATCATGTTTGTATGAAAAATATGTGTAATGGTAGGGGCGCACCCCCGTGTGCGCCCAAACTTGGGCAGACACGGGGGTCTGCCCCTACTAATATTCTTGAACTGTAACAAAATTGGTCTCCAGATCAGCCCCAGCGGGGTGGAATGGGCACCACGGTGCGGGGCAGTTCTTCGCAGTCGGGCATGTCGGGGGTTTGGTAGATGTAGGTACGGCCGTCCACAGAACTATACCCCACATGATTCCCGTTCTTATCAATCGCCACCAGATTCATGACGCTGATGAAACGGCCGTCTAAATCCCGCAAATCTTTCATCGCCCGCTCGCTGGCTTCGGCCAAGCTGAGGCCCATCTTCATATAAAAAACCAGACTGTGGGTCGTGCTGGCGCGAATGGCCATCTCGCCCATGCCGGTGCAGGCAGCTGCGCCATACCGGCTATCGGCATAATTACCCGCCCCAATAATGGGCGAATCGCCCAGCCGCCCCGGATACTTCCAGGCCCAGCCGCTGGTGCTGACGCCCGTGCAAATATTACCATCTTTGTCCTGGGCGATGAAGTTGACGGTGCCTTTGGCGCGTTCCGGGTCGGTGGCGAGCTGCACCCAACGGGACAAATCGGCGCGCTCGGCAATTTGTGCTACCTCGGCATCGCTCATTTCTGGCTGCAAACGGTTTCGCCAAACGTCCCGCGTTTCTTGCAGCAGCATTTCTGCTTGCGGCGGATGACCCATTTCGGCGGCAAAGCGGCTGGCTCCGTCACCTACCAGCAGCACATGAGGCAGTTGCTCCATCACCTGCCGCGCTACGGTGATGGCGTGCAGGTAGCCTTTCATGGCTCCGACGGCACCGCTTTCCATGGTACGGCCGTTCATAATACTCGCATCTAGTTCAATTTCTCCCAAAATGTTGGGGTAGCCATTGAAGCCAACGGTGTGGTCTTCGGGATTGGCCTCTACCAGGCGAATCCCGGCTTCGACTGCGTCTACGGCCGTTCCGCCCTGGCGCAAAATCTCTGTGGCTGCGTTTATGCCAATACGGCCGTTGCTGCTGGCAACAACAATCATGGGTCAATGCTCCTGTTCAGTGTGGAAAATTAGGTTAGCTGCAATAACAAATCTCGAACCAGTAAAATGAAGCTGCCAGGCTTCAAAACCGAGACCTCTTTCAATCCGGGTTGGTAATGTGCCAAATTAAAGGTGACCAGCCAATTGCATTTTTCGCGGGCAGCAGCGACCAAAATAGGCAAATCTTTAGGTTCAGCCTTGCCTTGGTGGGCTTTAATCAATTCGATAGTTGGATTAGGAACGATTTGCAAGCATCGAGCTACTAGGTGGCGAAAATTAGGCAGTGCTTGGGGTAGCTTTGCTGCCAGATTTCTTTCCACTTCGGTAAATACTTGTTCAGAAATAAATGCCTCGATGAGGGTGATTTCTGCCATTCGCAAAACAACCTGACTGGCGCTATGTTCACTTGGGCTGGCAGAACCAGCAAATAAAACGTCAGCATCCACAAAAACGCGGGGAATTGGTTTAAGTTTGGTCTGGTTCATCGGCTTCGGGGCTGTATTTTTCAGTGTAATATGTTTCTCGTTGCTCTCGCAAGCTGACGATGAGTTCCTGCGTGGATAACCCAGCCTCTTGCCGCATTTGCTCAATTTCTCTGGCGAGTTCGGGTACCATTGGCACCATGGGCGTTAAAACGAAGATGCCATCTAAATCGACCAGGCGAAAAGTGTCTCCAGTGCGAATGCCGTATTTATCACGTAGGTCGGCGGGCAAAGTGAGCGTACCGCGCTGCCTAACTTGAACTGTCTTATCCATAACAAGCCTCTCAATGCAGTATTTCAGTCAATTCTGATTTTCAGTAATTATAGCTGAAACCTTTGGGAAAACAATCATTTTGTCTATTTTGGAGCTTCAAATGGATAGCGATCGTGGGACGGCCGTATAATTCCCCCCATTATTTCTGTTACCATCGCCTCTAAATCAGCAAGTTGAAGGAGAAACTCATGACAAAAACTGCTCTAATCATTGGCGTAACTTCGCAGGATGGCTCGTATTTAGCCGACCTGCTGCTAGAAAAAGGATACCGTGTTGTTGGCACAATTCGGCGCAACACGACCTACCAAAAGCCAAACATTCAACATCTCATCGGCAAAATCATCATTGAAGCGGCCGATTTGATTGATGGCGAATCAATTGCGCGATTGCTGCGCGACTACCAACCAGACGAAGTGTACAACATCGCCGCCCAGTCGGTGCCTGCCGATAGTTGGAGCCATCCGCTGTACACGGGTGAAGTGACGGCGCTGGGCGTGGTGCGCGTTATGGAAGCGGTGCGCCACTTTGCGCCGCAGGCTCGCGTCTACCAAGCCACCAGTCGTGAGATTTTTGGCCACGTAAATGCCGATGCCGCCACGGAAAGTACGCCCATTGATGCCAACAATCCCTACGGTATTGCCAAAGCGTATGCCCACATGATGACCCGCTGCTACCGTGAAAGCTACGGTCTGTTTGCCTGTGGCGGCATTTTGTTCAACCATGAAAGCCCGCGCCGCAGCCTGCACTTTGTCACGCGCAAAATTACGGCCGCTGTTGCCTGCATCAAAAACCAGGTTGCTAACCCGCCGTTGGATGAGTTGGGACGGCCGTTAATCACCCCAGGTGGCAAACTCAAGCTTGGCTTCTTGGAGGCGCGCCGGGATTGGGGCTACGCCAAAGAGTACGTGGAAGCGATGTGGCTGATGCTGCAAAATGACGAGCCGAAAGATTACGTCATTGGTACGAACAGTTCCTACTCGGTAGCCGATGCCTGCCGCATCGCGTTTGCTCATGTGGGGCTAGATTGGCGCGAGCACGTGGTCAGCGATGAGGCATTATTACGTCCCACAGAAATCACCGTGCTACAAGGAGATTATTCGCTGGCGGAAAAAGAGCTGGGCTGGCGACCACGCACCTCATTTGAACAGCTCATGCAAATCATGGTAGATGCCGATTTGGCGCGTTTTCAATAGTTTTTTCTTTCAATCACGAATGAGACGAATAAACGAATGGTACGACAATTCGTGATATTTGTGATATTTGTCTATTCGTGGTTTGTATAAAAACGACCGTTTCCTCCCACCTATACCCTATAGATTTAACTTCTCTCTTGTTTCTTCGCATATAGATTCAATTTTGGGGCTTGCAATTTACCGGGTATTGTTGTATTATTGCAACAGGTGTATTGTTGTAATATCCCGCATTTCACCCGTAGCGGTGGCAATGCTCCCAATAACTTGTAAAGGCAAGCAATGGAACAGGTCGTTTCCCAAATTGGCATCAAAGGCATTCGTGAAGGATTACTCGTCACCGTCCCGGATCGCGGTTCTTTTGCCGATTTATTGACGCTGCTCAAAGTTGAACTAGCTGAAAAACAGGCCTTTTTGCAAGGTAGCCAGGTGGCGTTACAGGTTGGCTACCGCAACCTGAGCAAAGATGAGTTGCAAGAGCTGCAAGCACTGTTTGAGCAGAACCAACTGGAATTGTGGGCGGTGCTGGCAGAAAAACCCTCTGTGCGGGAAGCAGCAAGGGAACTGACCCTAGCGACGCGCCTTTCTGGTAGCCAGACTGATTTGAATGGTAACTTTTTATGGCAGGTAGTGGCACCGGAAACGGCCGTTTCCGCCCAAAATCCGTCGCAAGGTGGCCTTATCCTCAAAGAGACGCTGCGTTCTGGCCGTTCCATTTATCATGAAGGACATGTGGTCATCATTGGTGATGTGAACCCAGGGGCAGAGATTGTGGCCAGCGGCGATGTGATTGTGTGGGGACGGCTGCGCGGTTTGGTACATGCTGGGGCGTTGGGGGATGAAACGGCCGTCATCTGTGCCCTGGAACTCTCGCCGACGCAGTTACGCATTGCTAACCAAATTGCCATTTCGCCTGAGGGCAAACGTGGCAAAGCAATACCCGAACAAGCTGCTATTCGCAACGGCCAAATTGTGGCCGAAATGTGGCAAAGATAATGACTCAAGGTGCCTGGCGCTGGTCGCAGAACATTCATCTGCAAACATCGTTTGACCAGTGCCAGGCACCAGCTTCGGTCAGGAGAAGATATTATGAGCGGAAAAGTAATAACCATAACCTCCGGCAAAGGTGGCGTCGGCAAGACGACTATCACTGCCAATATCGCTTCGGCGCTGGCCATACTGGGCAAAAAAGTGGTAGCTATTGACGCCGACATTGGCCTGCGTAACCTGGATGTGGTGATGGGGCTAGAAAATCGCATTGTGTACGATTTGGTTGACGTGATTGAAGGTCGCTGCCGCTTGCGCCAGGCGATGATCAAAGACAAGCGTCAGCCAGACCTGTACCTCATTCCCGCCGCCCAAACCCGCGACAAAATGGCCGTCAGTCCATCGGACATGCTTCTGGTGTGCGATGAGCTGAAGCAGGAGATGGATTACATCATCATTGATTCCCCTGCTGGAATCGAGCGCGGCTTCCGCAACGCTGTAGCCCCTGCTGATGAGGTGCTGATTGTGACCAACCCAGAAGTTTCGGCCGTGCGCGATGCCGACCGCATCATCGGCTTGCTGGAAGCGGAGGAAAAAGGGCCTGGCAGACTGATTCTCAATCGCCTAAAACCCGAGATGGTGGCGCGAGGTGACATGCTTTCCATTGAAGATGTGCTCGATATTTTGGCCATTGATTTGATTGGTGTAATCCCAGAGGATGAATCAATTCTGATCTCGTCTAATCGGGGAACACCGGTAGCAATGAATGGCGTGAACGGTTCCAGCGCAAGCCAAGCGTTCCGCAATGTGGCTCAGCGCTTGCAGGGTGATTCGGTTCCGTTTATTGATTTAGCAGCAAAGACAGGCATTTTGAATCGTCTGAATAGCTGGTTTAGCAAGAGCTAATTGAGGAGTGTGCAATGAATTGGTTCGAGCGACTACTAGGGAAAAAAGAGAAGAGTGGCACCACGGCCAAACAGCGACTGCAAATGGTGCTCATCCACGACCGCGCAGACGTATCGCCCGGTTTGCTGGAGCAAATCAAGGATGACATCATTGAAGTGATTGCCAAGCGGCTGGAGATTAACCCGGACAATGTGGTGGTGAATCTGGACAACACGGCGCAGGAAAGTCGGTTGGTAGCTGAGATTCCGCTGCTGCATCAGAACGGCCGTCGTCGGGCAACTGCTCGGTAATCTTGTTAAACTTCAAAAGTCTTGAATCCCGCTAATAATTTGTGAGGATGCTTACAAGACTTTTGAAGTTTTTGGCTACAAATCTGAATAGTTTGTGTAAAAGTGCCGCTTGGTGTCGCCGCCGGGCGGTTTGCGTTTTACAATGGTGGCTATGATTGATCAGGTTCGCCGAACGTCGGTGTGGCGCTATTTTGATATTTGGCTGGTAGCGGCCGTGCTGCTGCTTACCTCCTATGGCATTCTCATGATCCGCAGCGCGGTGACGGGCGCACCCTTGCAGGCTGGGTTGCCTGCGGATCAGGTGCGGTGGGCCATCATTGGCGTGGTGCTTATGCTGGTGGTAGCTTCGATTGATTACCGCGTGCTGACTTCATCCCACTGGTACATTTATGTGGGCTTAATTCTGACATTGGTTTGGGTGCTTGTTGGGGGGGCATTAGGGAACGATGCGCGCCGCTGGATTCCAATACCGGGGTCTGAGATTCGGATTCAGCCATCGGAATTCGGCCGTATTTTCCTGCCAGTGATGTTTGGTCAATTTTTGGCCAGTCGTCGCGATCGCATTGGCCAATTTTCTAACACAATTGCTTCGCTTATTTATGTAGGTATACCCATTGCCCTCATCTTTGTCCAGCCAGATTTTGGGATGTCGGTGCTTTATATTTCTGTCTGGTTTGTAATTATTTGGCTGGCAGGGCTGCCATTGTCTCATTTTGCCATTTTGGCGGTGCTGGGGGTTGGGACGCTTGCGGCCGTTTTTCCGTTTTTGGCTGATTATCAGCAGGAACGTATCACCACTTTTGTCAATCCTGAAGATGCAGATGAGGACGACATTTTTAATATTGAACAGGCGCAAATCAGTATTGGTTCTGGTGGCTGGTGGGGTAAGGGGTATCTCAATGGCACACAGAGCCAGCTTGGCTTTTTGCGCGTGCAGCACACCGACTTCATCTTCTCGGTGGTAACAGAGGAGATGGGGCTGCTGTTTGGCTCGCTGGTGGTGATCTTGTCAATCGGTTTTATCCTTTGGCGGATTTTGCGTGTCGCCTGGCTGACGCCGGACCCGGCGGGCAAATATATTTGTGTAGGCATTGCGACGGTCATTTTCTTTCAAACGGCTGTTAACATTGGCATGAACGTCCGCTTGGTCCCCGTTACAGGTTTGACGCTGCCATTTGTAAGTTACGGCGGTAGCTCACTCACCACGCTCTTCATCGGCATTGGCATCGTCCAATCTGTCCTTATGCGCCACCGTAAACAAGAATTCGGCTAAATTTTGTCAGCCACAGAGAGCACAGAGGTTTTAGAGGATTGAACCCGACCCTCAGTTTTTTTACTTCTTGTGACTAATAAAAAAGTAGTTTGGATGCCGCTAACCGATTCCGGTATACTCCCCATTCAATTCAAAATTTAATCAAAGGAGCCGCAGAAAGAAGAAACCCCTCTTGTTTCTCTGTGCTCTCTGTGGCAGAAATTGAATCAGGAAGGTTTGATGACGGTTAGAACACGGTTTGCACCCAGCCCGACGGGCTATTTGCATATTGGCGGTGTGTGGGCAGCGCTGTTTGCCTGGCTTTACGCTCGGCGGCACGATGGCCAATTTTTACTGCGTATCGAAGATACAGACACTAAGCGCACCGTTCCCGGCGCATTGGAGAGCTTGATGGCCAGCCTGCGCTGGTTTGGCCTGGATTGGGATGAAGGGCCAGATGTGGGCGGGCCTTACGGACCATACATCCAGACTGAGCGAAAAGCGCTGTACCAAAAGTGGGCCAACTGGCTCATCGAAAATGATTTTGCCTACAAATGTTTTGCCACGCCAGAAGAATTGGCGGAAATGCGCCGCGAGTTGGAGGCCAAAGGCGATCGCTCTGGCTACGACCGTCGTTACCGTGATTTACCTGTGGAGGAAGTGGTCAAACTGGAAGCGGAGGGACGGCCGTATGTGGTTCGTTTTAAGATGCCGCTGGATGGGCAAACGGCCGTTCCCGACCTGCTGCGTGGCGACGTGATTTTCGACAATGACCAGTTTACCGACTACGTACTGCTTAAATCCAACGGGTTACCCACCTATCATCTGGCGCATGTGGTAGATGACCACTTCATGCAAATTAGCCACATCACGCGTGGCGTAGAGTGGCTAAACACTGCGCCCATTCATGTGAATTTGTTCAAAGCATTTGGTTGGGAGATGCCCGTGCTGGTGCATTTGCCCGTTATTTTGAACCCCAGCGGCAAGGGTAAGCTAAGCAAGCGCCATCAGGCGTTCACAGAAGCTGGCACTGAAATTTTAGTGCGCGCCAGCGAATTTATGGAAGGGGGTTATTTGCCTGAAGCGGTACTTAACTTCTTGGCCAACATCGGCTGGACCTTTGGCGATGACATCGAAAAATTTACGATGGATGAGGCGATGGCTCGCTTTGATTTGGCAGACGTGAGTCCGTCACCTACCAAGCTGCCATATAGCAAGCTGGATTGGCTCAATGGCCAATATATTCAGGAGATGGAACCGTTGGCGTTGGCACAGGCGGTACGGCCGTACCTGGAAGCAGCCGGTTTAGAAGTAAATGTAGAGGCTCTGCTGGTTGTTATGCCACCCATGCGCGTTCGCCTCAAACGTTTCCCCGACGCCATTGGCTTTTTGCGCTTTTTAGGTGAGGAGATGCCCCTGCCGGAAAGTGCAGAAGCGATTACGCATAAACATCTGCCGCTGGATTCTGCTGCTGCCGCCTTCCGCGAAGCGCGGAATTTGCTGGCCAATTTAGAGCCGTTCACGCTGGAAGAAATAAGCGCCAAGCTATTTGCTATTGGTGAAAAGCATACGGCCAATGGCAAAGCTGGCCCGTTCCTGGGGCAGATGCGTTTTGCCGTGACGGGGCAGAAGGTTTCCCCGCCGCTATTTGAATCTGTGGTGGCTTTGGGGCGCGATCGCGTAGTAGCACGATTGGATCAAATTTTGCCACTTTTTGCCTAATTGCAAGCAAAAACTTCGGATCTAAAAATGAGGGAGCGGTAGTTGTCGCCCCACAGGGCATCTGGTAAAATTTCGCTTCGTTCAGCCAAATAGTGCGGGATAGTTTAATGGCAGAACCGGCGGCTCTGAACCGTCTAGTCCAGGTTCGAATCCTGGTCCCGCAGTCAGATCAAAGAACATAGCAATTGCTATGTTCTTTTTTGTGCCGAAAGGTGGGCGTGAGAGGATGGTATCCGGCAGATATGGGGCTTTGGGCTAAAAATTAGCAAATCCTTGCTAAATATGGGGGATTTCGCAGAACTTTTTTCCTGTCCCTACGTATACGAGGGTAGCTGCATTTGCCCAAAATAGATTACAAATCACTTTTCAAACCCCAAGAATTAGGTCAGTCGGTATTGGTGGAAATGCGGTATAATAATGGTGCGTTGTTTTATGACAACAAAGGGTCGTGTGAAAACGGCCGTAACAGCAGCTGCATGGCTGAGCGCAAAATTCAGCCTGTCAGTATGAAAAGGAGACAACAATGGAATTCTTGATTCCCGTCATTTGTGTGGTTGGTGTTGGGCTCATCGTTTTGCTTATCGCCTCTGTTCGCATTGTGCAGGAATATGAGCGCGGCGTTATCTTCCGGTTGGGCCGCGTAATGGGTGCCAAAGGCCCCGGCCTCTTCTTTATCATCCCCATCATAGACAAAATGGTGAAGGTTGATTTGCGTACCATCACCCTGGACGTTCCCGCGCAGGAAGCCATCACGGGTGATAACGTGACTGTGAAAGTGAACGCCGTTGTGTACTTCCGCGTCGTTGATCCAGTTATGGCCATTGTACAGGTTGAAGATTTTCGTCGAGCCACCTGGCAAATTGCCCAAACCAGCTTGCGGAACGTGATTGGCCAGTCCATGATGGACCAGATTTTGCAGGATCGTGAGCAAATCAACGACACGCTCCAGCACATCATTGATGAAGCAACCGAGCCGTGGGGTGTTAAGGTGAGTATCGTAGAAATCAAGGACGTGGAGCTGAACAGCACGATGGTGCGGGCAATGGCACGGCAAGCCGAAGCAGAGCGTGAGCGTCGGGCCAAGATTATTCAGGCCGAGGGTGACTTCCAGTCTGCTCAGAAGCTATCTGAAGCGGCACGTATTATGAACTCTGAGCCGGGTGCCATGACGTTGCGCTATTTGCAAACGCTGGTGGAGATTGGCGTGGAGCAAAACACGACCACCATTTTCCCCATCCCAATTGACATCATCTCTGAGTTTATCACGGCCAAGGATAGACAAGAGGCCGCGCCGAGGGCCAAGTTGGATGAGTCAGCAGGCGATGATGAAAATTAGTTGAAAAGTTCTACTGCGGGTGAGTTAGTAACCAACTAACTCACCCGCTTTTTGGTGTCTTTGTGCCTCGTCGAACCATTTTCCTTCTCGTTTTGCCACTTCTTCTGTTAATCTCTTGCTCTTTGCTAGAGGGGCCACAAGAACTTACGATTCCAACGCCACCTGGCGGTACGCCTTTCGCTAGCATTGCCCAGGCTGGCCCGCTGATTACAGACCCTGAGGGGAATGTGATTGAGGGAACCAACCCTGATTTACGCACATTGCTTGAGGAAGTGTCGCGGCAAAATTTGGTGGGGTATGTGCAAACCCTGCAAGGGTTCAACACGCGCAATACGTATAGCGTGACAGATGCAGAGGGCATTGGCGTTGGAGCAGCGCGTCGCTGGATTTTTAATGAGTTTATTCGGGTGGGAAACGGCCGTCTCCTTGTCGAAGTAGATGAATTCCCTGTGAATCAGGGTGGGGTGGTTTACAACCAGCAAAATATCGTGGCTACATTACAGGGCACGAGTATCCATCCTGGCGTGATTGTGATTGCCGCACATTATGATTCCCGCAGTATAGATCCCCTTAGCGGCAGCAGCTTTGCGCCAGGGGCCAACGACAACGGTTCTGGTGTGGCAGCGTTGCTAGAGGTGGCGCGCGTACTAAGTTCCCAAGAGTGGAACCAGACGATCATTTTTGTGGCCTTTGCCGCCGAAGAGCAAAATCGGCTGGGCAGCACCCACTTTGTGACGGAGCGGCTGTTGGAGGGGTGGCGCATTGATGGCATGATGAGCCTGGACATCGTGGGCGGGCGACCCGGCATTCCCCAATCGGTGCGCCTCTTTTCGCCAGGGCCAGATGGCTCGCCACCGCGTCAGCTTGCCCGCTACATGAATTTTGTTGGCAACCTGTATTTGCCGGAGTTCCTGTACACGCTGATTGATGCGGAGGATAGAGACGGCCGTTACAGCGACCACATCAGCTTTTTGAAGGCAGGCATTTCGGCCGTGCGGGTTACGGAATCGCAGGAAGACCCCAATCGGCAGCACAACAGTGGCGATACGGCCGAATGGATCGACTACGATTATTTGCGGCAGGTGACGCAGCTAACAATCGCTGTGATGGGGAATGCCTCCGGTGCGCCTGCCCAGCCAGTTGCGCCGTCTCTGTCGCCAATGGCGGAGCCAGGCGCATATATTCTCACCTGGATTCCTGACAGTGCGGCAGCCGGGTACGCGATTTCGTTCCGACCTGTTGGCTCGCCGGATTATCCGCAGTTTCGTTATGTCAATGCCAGCGAAGCGGGAAATGTGGCCATTACAGGGCTAGACCCAGCACTGCAATATGCTGTGAGCATTGCCGGGTTGGACGGCAACGGCCGTATCGGCCTCTTCTCCGCTGAAGTTTTGACTCCCTAAAAGATAAAAACAGGATAGGATTGCCGCTAATTTTGCTTGTCATTCCCAATAAAAACGGGAATCCATGCAAGCGAATGGTGCATTCCCGCGCAGGCGGGAATGACAACTGATTGGCGAATATGCCAAGTTACGATAGCTCGTAGGTTTCGTCTATGCTGAGGACGACGGGAGTAACGGCCGTTTCCTGCTTCACACTCTCTGCCCAAGCATCCACATCAATGGCAATCGGGGGCCAAGTGTTGTAGTGGCAAGGGATGGCCACTTTCGGCTTCAAGTAACCCAACGCCAACACCGAATCCTCTGGCCCCATGGTGAAATTATCCCCCACAGGTAAAATTGCTAAATCAATGCCAGCCCGGCCAATTAACGCCATGTCTGAAAATAGTGCCGTGTCCCCTGCAATGTAAACCGTCTTGCCATCGGCCATTACCAAATAGCCGCCAGGGTCGCCACCGTAGCTACCGTCTGGCAACCCAGAACTGTGCAAAGCGGCCGTCATCTTTACCCGGCCAAATGAGAAGTTGAAGCCACCCCCCGTGTTCATGGCGTGAACATTATCGTGCCCCTGCGCGCCAATCCAGTTGCAAATTTCAAAGTTGCCAATCACTTTGGCGTCGGTTCGCTTCGCTAGCCTCACCGTGTCGGCGATGTGGTCTCCGTGCCCGTGCGTTTGCAAAATGAAATCGGCCGCAACATCAGCTGCACCAGTTTGCGCCGATGGATTATTGCCCGCAAAAAATGGATCTACCACAATGTGCGTGCCGTTGATATTTAGCGAAAACGTTGCGTGTCCGTGCCAGGTAACAGAAATTGACATGAGCAGCCTCCTTGTAAAGCTGAATTTGATTGTGAATGGTCTGGTTGAAATAAATAAGAAGTACGATTTAAGTATAAATTGGGGAGGATTGGCCGTCAAACAAAGTGACACAAAAAAAGCGCAAGACGGCCGTTTCCAGCCACCTGCGCTTTTGCAGAGTTATGGAGAATTAGAAATCAGATATGCTGGTCAACCAAAATTGGGTTGCCGTCTGGGTCTATGACAACGAAGCTGGCAGGGCCCGTCGTGGTTTCATCTGCTTCATTTTGGATTTCGATGCCCTGTGCCTTGAGTGCTTTCTGCAACTCGCGTACATCGGTGTAACTGCCCAGATTTTGCCCGTTTTGATCCCAACCTGGATTAAAAGTAAGAATATTTTTGTCGAACATGCCTTGAAAAAGGCCAATGACGTGGTCGCCATTTTTCAGCATGAGGTAGTTGTAAGCTGGATCACCTCCAAAAACCTCAAAGCCTAATTTCTCGTAAAAGCTTTTGGATGTTTCCAGGTCTTGAACTGCCAAGCTAATTGAAAATGCGCCTAATTCCATCTCATTTCTCCCAATCAAGTTAATTCGATGCCAGAAGTTATTGCAAATTGAGGCGAGCAGCAGCCTGCTGACAAAGGCTGGACCCCCCAGCGGCGTACCATTGTTGCAGCGTCGGACTGTCGGTTAAGCCAGCTTTGGCGTCGTCATAAATGCCGGTGGCCCAAACAAAGTACCGTTGCGTTTCGGCAGCCCAGTTGTCCCAGGTTGTACCGGCGGCGACGTGACCACCGTTGTAGCCTGCAAAGGCTCTGCCAACATCGCCGCTAGTTTGCACTAACCGCTCGGCAAAGTAATTCATGCCGCGCCGGGCGTTGGTGTCTGGATCCATCATGTTTTCGCCAGCAGTAAAGTGGAAGGGCATTACCTGGAACAGCCCTTGCGCGCCAGCAATAGAGAGGGCTTGTGGGTCACCACAAGACTCGATTTGCATAATAGTGGCTACCATATCCGGGTCTAGACTGTGTTCACCAGCCCAACGCACGATGTTGGCTTCCCAATATTTGACTTCATTGGAAAAGACCGGCGATATTTTCCCCTGGTAATTTACAACGCCACCGGTTTCTGGTTCAGCGGCAACCATGTTGGTTGTATTTTCGGCCACGCTTTGGCCAGCCAGGGATAAATCAGCATTGGCCAATCGGGGCATGACCAGCACGGCAAACAGCATAGCGCCAAACAGCACAAAGATGAGAATCATCTGCATACGCCGCTGCATGGGGTCTGGCGGCAAATCGTGCTCGCCAATGATTATTTCCGGTTCGTACTCAAATTGCTCATCGTACTCATTCAATGGTGTTTCTACCGCCCAGTATGAAGTTAGCTGTTGTTCGTAGACCGTCATAGTTTACCTCGAAAGGTAGTAAACAGTAATCAGCAAACGGTAATCAATTTGAACATACTCATCTAAACTGATTACCGAACACTGATTACGGATTACCGAAGCTAGTTGCGGTTGCGCGGGCGGGCTTGCAAACCAGTCATGGGCGAGCGACGCATGCCGTTGGGACGGGGCGGCCGTTGGCGCACGCGGGAGGCTACGGGCTTGCGCTGCACGGCTGGCTTTGGTTGCGGTTCGCTGTAGTCGTCAATAGGCATGTTTACCTGGGTTGGCTGTACCGAAGCGCGTTTGGGCACGGCCGTTCGAGTGGGTGCGGCCGTTTTGGGCATGGGCGTGCGGCGAACGTTGCTAGTAGTGGCGCGGCGGCGCGGCTTGACGGTAGCGGCTGGCCGCTTTTTAGGCTTGTCGGCGACCTCATTGAACTCAAAAATATGTTCGCCTGCCACAGAAAATGCGCCGATGAACAGGATGCGGGTGAGCCAAACCAGCACAGCGACGAAGATTGGCACATAAAGCAGTAACTGCTCACGGCTCAGAACTTCATTGCCAAAGCTGTGGTTGAGCAGCGTGAGGGAAATAGCCCACCAAGTCATGACTGCATTCATGGTAGCGCCCAGCAGCCAGGCACCCATCAGGTACCAAACCTCTTTGGGCTCATCCATGCCGCGCTCTGGCGTAAACAGGCGCACCAGCCCGGCAAAATCAATCGAGCAGAAGGCGATGGCCAGGATGGCAGCCCACTGCATTCCCAAAAAGCGCACATCCCCGATGAGGCTGTTTAGCGCATATTTGGTGGTGTCGAAGTTGAAAATCTCGAAGGCGATGAGGGCGATGATGAGAATGCCGCCCACGGCCGTTTTCTTGGGCACAGAGCTTGTTAATGAAGACAAGCGCGTGCCGATGGTTTGGGTACGCACATACTGGTTCTGCATATCAAAATCTCCTTGTTTTGGTTGCCCCTCTGCTTGGGCAATCTTCTTTTCCATGCGCCCGATTTTGTGAAGAGGGAGCTGGCTGAGGGCGCGTCAGCCAGCTTTAGGAGGGTGTGGAACACTTGTTCTACAAAGGGATATTAGAACAGATATTCTATATTGTCAAGAAAAAAACGCCCTTTTTGTGGCATTAGGTGTCACAATTGGCGGTAAAATGGCAGAAATGGGCTGTTTGCCGCGTGAAAATCGTGAAAAAGACCAAGAGACCCTTGGAAACGGCGATTGGGCGCAGCAGAGACAAAGTTGGTGCAAAATGCCTTCAGCCAGGCAAAATATTGTCACCTTGTCACCAAGCGATGCTTGCATCGCCCACCCCATGCACTACAATATCCCCATGCGCCTCATCCTCTCCCACGAGAACGCCGATTTTGACGCCGTGGCTAGCCAGCTTGCCGCCAGCAAGCTAACGCCCGACGGCGTGATGATCCTTTCCCGCCGCCTGAACCGGAACGTGGCTCAGTTTCTTACACTGTACTGGGATGCGTTTCGCTTTGTACGGCCGTCCGACTGGCGCAAGCGGCGCGTAAAAGACGTGCTGCTGGTAGATACTCAATCGCTCAACAGCGTGCGCGGCATGGTTGCCCAGCCCACGGTTCATGTGATTGACCACCACACAGAAGAGACGCCGCCTGCGGCATGGACAGCGCAGGTCGAGCCCGTGGGGGCGACAACGACGCTGCTTGTCGAGCAGCTTCAAGCGCAGGGCGTGGCGCTGTCGCCAGAGGAAGCAACGCTTATGCTGCTGGGCATCTACGAAGATACAGGTTCCCTCACGTACGATACCACCACGCCGCGAGATGTGGCCGCTGCCGCCTGGCTGCTAGAAGCGGGCGGCATTTTGAGCGTGGTGCGCCGCTTCCTCAACATTCCGCTCTCAAGCGGCCAGCAGGCGTTATACGATGACCTGCACGCTGCCGCCACCTGGCACGAGGTGCGCGGTCAGTCGCTCATCGTCGCTGGTGCCGTCGCTCCGGAAAATTTTACAGACGAAATTGCCTCGATTACCCACCGGCTGCGCGAATCGCTGCAGCCAGCCGGGCTGGTTGTGCTGGTACAGCTGGATGAAGATGTGCAGCTTGTGGCGCGCAGCACAACCGACGCGGTGGACGTGGCGGCCGTTGCCCGCTCCTTTGGAGGCGGGGGGCATAGTCGCGCAGCGGCGGCGCGCATCAAGGATCGGCAGTTGGTTGACGTGCAGCCAGAGGTGGTGGCCGCTTTACTCCAGGCCGTCCAGCCGCTGGTTCGGGTAGCCGATTTGATGTCTCATGGCGTGCAGATGGTGCCGCCGGAGATGCTCGTGCAGGAAGCGGCCGTTCTGATGCAGCGGTTTGGGTATGAAGGGTATCCAGTCGTTACAGAGCCAGCGGGGGAGCTGGTGGGCTTGCTCACCCGTCGCGCTGTAGACCGGGCCATAAGCCACGAGATGGACAGCGTCCCCGTCGCCCGGATTATGAGGAAAGGGTCGGTGACGGTACGGCCGTCTGACGGCATAGACACCGTGCAGCAAAAAATGTTGAGCGAAAAGTGGGGGCAAATTCCCGTTGTGGCCGAGGATGGCCATAGCACCCAACCCATCGGCATTGTCACCCGCACCGATCTGCTCAACCATCTCTTCCAGCCGCCCAGCAAACAAGCGGCCTCGGCCGCAAACATGCGCCAGCGCATGCTGGAGATGCTGCCCCCCGCGCTGTGGCAAATGGTGCTGGCCATCAGCGAAACGGCCGATGCGCTGGATTTGCCCCTCTACTTTGTGGGTGGCCTGGTGCGCGACCTGCTGCTGGGCAAGCCCCCCACCGACCTGGACATGGTTGTCGAGGGAGATGCCATCCGCCTGGGCCAGATGCTGGCGCGGCAGTTTGGCGGCGAAATTCGCAGCCACAAGCGGTTTGGCACGGCCAAATGGTTGCTGGATGAGGCGGTGTGGGGCAACGTTTTGCAGCGCGACGAACAGGAGAGTAGAGATATTCAATCCCTAATCTCCAATCACCAATTACCCCCCACGATTGATTTTGTGACGGCACGCACCGAATTTTACACAGAGCCAACGGCGCTGCCGGAGGTGTCGCATGGCTCAATCAAGCTGGATTTGCACCGGCGGGATTTTGCGCTCAACACGCTAGCGGTGCGGCTGGATGGCGCATTTTTGGGGCAGCTACTCGATTTTTATGGGGGGCAGCAAGATTTGGTGGACGGCTGTATTCGCGTGCTGCACAGCCTGAGCTTTGTGGATGACCCCACGCGCATTTTGCGGGCAGTGCGGCTGGAGCAGCGGCTGAACTTCCAGATTGAGCCGCGCACCCTGGAGCTGATCAAAGAAGCGCTACCGCTGCTGGATCGCGTCTCTGGGGCACGCCTGCGGCACGAAATTGAGCTGACGCTGCAAGAGAGCGATCCCATTGCGCCAATGGTTCGACTGGCGGCGTTGAACGTGTTGGGTCACATTTTGGAGGGATTGGTTTGGCTGCCGGAAACGGCCGTCTTCTTCCAGCGCGTCCCTGAATTTTGGCAAGAATCTCCCTGGGCTGGCTGGCTGGCGGATGAATCGCCCACGTTTGTTTACTTTGCGCTGTGGCTGGCGGCCTTGCCAGAGGCCGTGCAGCAGGGTGCGATGAAGCGGCTGCGGGTGCGTAAGGCCACCAAAGCGGATGTGCTGGCGTGCGGCCGTTTGCGCCGCGAGTGGGTGACGCTGCCCGCCGCGCTCAAGCCAAGTGAGGTGGTGAAGTTGTTACGGCCGTATCCCGTCCGGGTGCTGTTGGTGGGGCGCATTTTGCTAGAAGGCCAGCCCGCTGCCGACTTGATTGAGCAGTTTTTGGCGGAGTGGCGGGGGGTGAGAACGGCCGTAACGGGGAACACGCTCAAGCAAATGGGGCTTAAGCCGGGGCCGCAGTTTGGCATCTTGCTAGAAAAACTGCTCGCTGCCAAGCTAGACGGCCACGTCACCACCGAAGCCGAGGAATTGGCGCTGCTGGATGAGTTGCTTGAGTAAACAGATGAGGATACTTAACAGATGGGAATAGGTGATGCAGACCCAGATTTGTTTGATGCTGCCGAGTTTGGCGATCTTGACTGGGTAGAAAGGTCTATAGGCAGTTTGGGCTTAAATGGGAAACCAGTCAATATCAATGCTCAAGACAATGGTGGCAAAACCATTTTAATGATAGCTACGCGATACAATCATATTGACGTAGTTCGTTTTCTGTTGGAAAAAGGTGCTGATCCGAATATTAGAGATAAGAGAGGTCACACTGCTTTGATAGAGGCGCAAGCCGGGGGACATAAAGAGCTTATTGAATTGCTAACGGACTAATTTGAGAACGAAAATTATTAACGGCTGTTCACCTTGTCACCAAGCGTTCGCAGAACGCAGTCACCCCTTCACCTTGTCAACTTCCCACTACACAATAAACGGATACCCTAGTGAAGATTGATCGTTGGCTACAATTTGGTCGTTTTGGGTGCTTTCTACGAGGTGGCCAATCGCTTCATCGTTGTTCGTGCCGTCCATCAGCACGTTCAGGCGGAAGCCGTTGGTTAGCTGGAGCAGATCAATGACCTGTAAGTAGTCTGACAATCCCTCATCTTCTGGCAGCAGCGTGGCTAAACTGTTGGGTGCCAGCCGGAAGAAACGCCAGTTGAAGCTGGCTCCCTTCTCATGAAGCGGAATCGGCAGGGAAAAAATGCCAGACTCTACCAAATCCTGAAAAAAATGCGTGCCATAGGACAGCTCCGGTGGTTTGCCATCCTGCGCCACACCCAACTCAATAAGCACCTTCGTGTTGTAAATGTCGGCGTAGGTGACGCGCACGCCTAACTCCAGATTGGTGCTGCCCCAGCGCCCTGGCCCAATGAGAATGAAGGATTCCTCTTCCAGCAGTTTGTTGAGTCGCCCGATGGCGCGACCCAGCTCTAGCTTGGTGGCGTTGTCGGGAATTTCACGGTACGTTTCCGGGTTTACAAAGATAATATATCGCACCTGTTCAGCACGGCCGTTTGGTATCAAGCCGCGTGAGGTGAACAGAATGCGCTGCTCTGGCACGCCTGTGGGTAACGTGACCAACTCTTCGTTTTTGCGCTGGCTGAGTGGGCGGCATTGCAGCAGATGGAGCTTGAATTCTGGATACGGCCGTCCCGGCAACACCTCAACCGTGAACTCAATATCTACCGGGGTTTTGTACCCTTTTTCCAAATTGGCCAGCGCAGTACGCATCAGCGTCACAAATTTACGATCACGCACCAACGCCTCAAACGTCAGCACAAAACGGTCATGTTCATCCAAGCCACCCACAGAAACAATGCGCTGCAAATATTCCCCCTTATCTTGCGATGCGATGTAGCGCAACCCTGGATAGTCCAATCCCAAAACCTCCTCGATGGGCAGCGAGTTAAACTTGTTCTTCTCTAAATCAACCAGGTCAATGAACCATTGAGCATATTGCCGCTGGGCAGCCGGGGTGGATTCGGGGCGCAGCCGGGGGTGGCTAAGTGAGATCATGCGCGGGTAGTCGTTGGACACGCGGTCTACGGCGCGGGTTCCCATACCCCAGACGATGCGTAAAAAGCCCGCGTTGCGGTCAATTTTAGGGTGCCAGCGGAACGGATTGCGGCTAAAGCCCACCCCAGCGATGGTTGGAAAAAAGTAACGGCCGTAGCGCTTACCCCGCACGCGCTGCAACAAAACCGCCATTCGCTCATCATAATCAATTAACCCATGATGCTGCCGGTACAAAATCGCATCGGGGTTTATGGTACTGGCATAGACACGCCGAATTGCATCCAGCAAATCTTTTAGATTTTTCTCTTTAGTGCCCTGGTTGGGGCAAAAATAGCTGCTGTACTTGCCCGCAAAAGAGTAGCCAAAATTGTCTTCCAGCAAGCTGGACGAGCGCACAATGATCGGGTCATCTCCAAATTCATCCAACATGTCGTTGAGCCGCTGCACAATATGGGGCGGGAATGTTCCCGCCAGATGATCCTCTTCAATTTTGGGGTGCTCTTCACGAATTTCATCGAGCGGCCGATACTTCTGATTCATGTACCGTTCCAAATTGTTCATCAGCCGGAAGTCGTAAATGACTTCACTTCCCAAAAAGTAAGAGTCAGGAATTTCTACAAACTCACTGATGTCTGGGCTGCCATCCGTTGATTTTTGTTGCAAAATCTTCCAGGCAAGGATCATACCTGCCGCCTTGCCGCCAATTTTGCCTCCGCCAATCCGCCGTCGGTAAATGCGGCGCAAGTCGTCAATGCTAAACACATGCTTGGCAACGGCAATAAAGCGCAGTTGGTCGCTGATCATCCCTTTGATCAGGACGACCTTAATTTCCAACAGGTGATGTTTTACCTTTTTTAGCTGGTCGGGCGGGAGATTCTCGTATAGTTCCCCCTGCCGGAACAGCATTTCCCAGGGGGCAATTTCTGGGTTAAAGTTTAGCTCAATTGAATCTGAATGCCCTGGCTGGCTGTTGAGCACTTCCTCAATGATGCCGTCTAGCAAGGTGATGCTGAGGTTATTACCAAAATACGCATCTGTCTGAAAATCTCGTATGCGATCTTTGCGCTTTTGCCAAATGTGGGCCTGTTCTTGCCCAAATGGATCAAACAGACCTTCACGTCGCTGCGATTCTAATGCTTTTTCTTTTACTTCTGCATTAAGCACTTCTTCCTCGATGATGCCGCGCTGGAACAGCTCATCACGCATCCGTACCCGAATTTCGTGGGCAAGGGTAGGGTACTGTGCTAACTTTATGTAAATGTCAATGGTTGGGGTAATGCTGCGAATTGGCGTTGAATAGTTGCTGGGTACGGGATGGGGCATGTTGGTTCTCCTGGTATCACACAAACCTCATGGGATATCCAGCTTATTATACCCTAGCTTGTCTCGTTGCCAGATTGCGAGTAAAACGGAGTTGGTGGCTGGTGGCTTGTTTGTTAGTTGCTTGCTTTCCTTACCAGCCACCAAAACTAACCACAAAAACAAGGAGAATCCAATGTCTACAATTTTTTCTAAAATTATTGCGGGTGAAATTCCGGCGGATATTGTGTACCGGGATGATTTGGTGACGGCGTTTCGGGACATCAACCCGCAGGCACCAACCCACATTCTTATTGTGCCCAACAAGGAAATTGCCACGGTGAATGATTTGGCCGAGGAAGATGAGCAGGTGGCAGGGCGACTACTGCTGGTGGCCAAAAAGCTGGCAGCGCAGGAAGGTATTGCTGAAGATGGCTATCGGTTGATGATCAACTGCAACCAGCACGGTGGCCAAGAGGTTTTTCATGTTCACCTACATTTGCTGGGAGGACGGCCGTTAGGCCCCATGTTGATGAGACGGTAATCGGTAGTCGGTAACCGATTACCGATTACGGGCTAATGGCGTTGATCTCGTCGCGGCAGACGCAGGCTTCACGGCTGACGGTGCCGCGAAGCAGCAAGCCGTCATATTCAGAGCCAAGTCCTTGCGAAATCCAGCCTGCCATGTTGAACGGAATGGCACCATCTGCAGCTACCCAACGGCCGTTATAACTCCGCGCCACATGTAAATGAGTCCCATTTGAAAAGCCGCCCTCACACGAAGGGTGCCCCAGCCGATCGCCAATTTGCACGGGCGTGCCTACCGAAATGCGATCACGATTTTCCAGGTGCATGTAGGTAATTGCCCAGCCGGTGCCAGCAAAGCCATCGGCTGGTTGATTCGGTAAGTCCAAATCTACAACCACGGCACCAAAATCGCTGCGGGTAACAATGCCATCGGCCATCGCTGTGACCCAATTTTCTGACTGTACGCAGCCAAGCTGCTCGCCGGGCGGGGCGAAGTCTAGCGCCGCCCAAGCGGAGCCAGCCGCCCAGCCCCCGTGAGGCCCGCCAGTGAAGTACCAGGTTTCGTTTTGCCAGGGAAGCTGGAGGCTGGGCTGGCTCAAATCGGCGGGCCAGAGGGGATCAACGGTATAGGCAAATGGATTGCCAAACAGCGCGTTGTAGGTGAGCCAGAAGCCATCTGGCCCCACTTCTTGCAGCCAGGAGGCGTAGGTGGCACCATCGTGGGCGCTGAGCCATTTTTGCACCCCGGCGGTGCCGTTATTGATGGTGGGTGCATACCCTAGGCGGGTGCCGTCGGCGACGGTGAAAAGGTTGAGACCGCCTTCGGAACGGCCGTAAAATCCCCAGTTGAGCTGATTGGCTACCCAGCTTAGTTGCATGTACAGTCCAGGCTGGTTGCTGGCGCGGTATCCCATTGGAAATTGCTCCACCACGCCTACTGCTTTGGTAATCCAACCGGCACGGTATTCCAATGCTGCCAGCAGCAGCCGGGGGTTTACGCTGTAGCGATGGGTCACTAAAGAGACAATCTCTGGCCCGGCTAGGAGCTGATTTTCGACCGCTTCTTCGTAATTAAGCAGGTAGCCGCCGTACAGTTCGGCAAATTGGCGCACATCGAAGCCGTTGGCGGCGGGGCCGTACACCAGTTCGCTATCGGGGATGAGCTTGAAATCGGGGCCAAATTGAGTAGCGCTGCTGGGTACCAGCAACGCTTGGCCTACGTAAACAAGGTTGCCATTGTCTAGCTGGTTTAGGCTGAGTAGCTGCTCAGTGGTGGTGCCGTAGAGTTGGGCGATGTAACCGAGCGTTTCACCAACGCCCACGGTGTGGGTGAGGGTGCCATTTTCTTGGGCAACGGCCGTTTCATGGGTCGGGTCGGGCGTGGGCGTACCATTGTAGGTGGGTCGGGCAATCGCCTGGGCCGGATCAGCTTCTGGCGTGGGCGGCAGCGGCCCCTCGCCGCTAAACGGGGTAACGATGGGGGTGGGTGGGAGGGTGCTGCTTTGGCCGGGAGTGACGAAAACGGCCGTTTCTGGATCAGGTCGTTCACAGCCAGCCAACAGCAGGAGGGTAAGAAGCAGGTAGAGTGGGTTGGGGACTTGTGCTGAGCGAAGTCGAAGTAACGGCCACTTCGGCAGGCTCAGTGCAAGCCGTTTGGCTTTGCTTGGGGATCGCCAGAAAAATTTCATCAGGCAGATTGTACCCAAGAGTTGGTTTAGCGGGAAATATGTATAGGACTTACGCACTTGCCCTTACCAGACTACAAAAGTCTCGGGTCTAACGATGTTAATTCCAGAGAGGACAAGACTTTTGTAGTCTTCACTGCGTAAGTCCTGATGTAATCACGAATAGGACGAATGAACAAATGCCACAAATTTGCATTTCTATTCGTCAAATTCGTCCATTCGTTTGATTCGTGATTTTCTTTTTTGTTTCAAGTAGAATCCGCGCTGGCTTTTTAAGAAGATGGCATAGGCGCAGGCTCAACACCATCAATGAAAATCAGCAGATTTCGCAGATTGGCGCAACTTGCGCTCAGATTTTTCGCTCTTTCTCTGTGGCTCTCCGTGTTTTCTCCGTGTAGCTCTATGTTCCGCTTTTTATTTTCAGAGGAAAAAGTATGGAAGCAAACTATGTGCAGAGAATCCGGTTGGTTTTTAGCAAAGGTGGCCCGGCGCGATTTATTAGCCATCTCGATTTGGCGCGGACGCTGGAGCGGGCCTTGAATCGTGCCAAAATTCCGGTGGCCTACACGCAAGGCTTCAACCGTCGCCCACGTATGCAGATGGCAACTGCCCTCCCGCTGGGTTACACCAGTGAATGTGAATTGGCCGATGTGCTGTTGGCGGAAAAGATGGACCCAGCCCAGGTGCAGCAGCAACTCATGGCCAAAATGGCGCCGGGCATCGAGATTTTGAGCGTGACAGATGTGCCCGTGAGCGGGGCGTCTTTGCAGTCGCTTACCCAATCATCTGCATATGTGGCTATGCCGCTAGACCCGGTAGATTTTGAACAGTTGCAGGTGAAGGTGGCTGAGATTCTGACGGCTAAAAAGCTGGAACGCACCCGTGAGCGGCGGGGGAAGAAGAAAGTGTATGATTTACGGCCGTTAATCCTCGATCTTGCTGTTGAACAGGACGAAGACGGCCAGGTTCGTATCCAGATGGATCTGAGCCTGGCACCATCCAAAACAGGCCGCCCGGACGAGGTGCTGCGGGCACTTGGCTTCGATCCGCTGGACGTGCGCGTACATCGCACTGGCATGACGTTAAACGGTTAATGGTTAACTGTAAATGGTTAATTGTTGGGTTATTTGTGGGAATGCTGTCGGCTTGTGCAATGTCGGAGGCAACGGCCGTTCCCTCCACTTCTTCTCCCATCCAAACCCCAACTCTGCAACCCACCCCCACATTACAGGTCACTCCTTCAATCCTTCACCCGCCCACCGAAACGCCCCCGCCAGATAGCGGCTGGCAGCCCCTCCAATCCGGCCTGGAACGTCGCACCATTCAGATTTTGGATGAAAACGGCCGTCAAACCGAACAGATCACGCTTTTGCGCATAGACCCCAATCTACTCACATTTAAAATCGGCTACAGCCCTGGACAGCCGAAGTCATTGGCGACTTGGCAAGAAGAAACTGGGGCACTGATTGTAGTGAATGGCGGCTTCTTTACGCCAGAATTTGTGGCAACGGGGCTGATTGTGATAGATGGTCAGCCCAGCGGCAGCAGCTACGTGGGCTTTGGCGGCATGATCACGCTGAGTGAGGGCGAGGTGCAGGTACGGTCTTTAGTGGAACGGCCGTATCAACCCGCCGAAACCTTCGACTATGCCCTGCAAGCCTTCCCCATGCTGGTGCTGAATGGCGAAGTTGCTTACCAAACGGCCGACTTTGACCAGGCGCGGCGGACGGCAATCGGGGTGGATGAGAACGGCCGTATCCTCCTCATCTTGGCTAGCTGGGGCGGCTTCACCCTGGCTGAATTCAGCAGCTACTTGGCAGCGGCCGATTTTGACCTGGTCACAGCCCTCAACCTCGATGGTGGCACCTCCACTGGACTCATCCTGGCTGAACCGCCAGAAAGCATCCCCGCTTTTGTAGCTGTTCCCAGCGTCATCACCATATTCTCAAACTGAATTAGTTGTGCAATTCACGGCGAACCATTTGCAAGAAAACGGCCGCTACAGGCAGCACTTTTTGAATATCGGCCGTCTGCTGGCTGGCTGTGCCCACGTTGAACTGATTGCGCCAGGCTGTGGCTAACTGTTCGGCGGTAGGCAAAGTGCCATTCGCAAAAAGCGGGGCGGCATCCTGGCATAAAAAGGTTTCATCAAACAAGCTAGCCGCCCACTCTGGGTGCGATTGCCGGAATGCTTGATAGGCTGCTTTTACGGCGTGGGGGGTGGATACGGCCGTTTTGCTCTGTGGTGCCAAACCTGCGCTAAAAACGTTCCCAATGCTTCTAAAAATATTGTTTGCTTTTAACTGATACATGCCGCTAACTCCTTATGATTTAGTCACTACAACTGTTTCCTTAAAAGATGACCCAACCATAAAAAGCCAGCGTGACACCACCGTGACAGTGCCTTGTCAAAAAATAAACAGCCCACCAGTTTTGGCGGGCTAATTTATTTGACGGTACTAAATTTGGCTAGATAGAAACCGATAGTTACCCTGCTACTTTTCTAAATCTTTCTAAATACCTGCACCAAATGTGCGGGGAGTTTTTCAATATCTTTGGCAGTTCCGTCCTCCAAAACAATGATAGTAGCGAGGGCAACAGTAAATGCTTGACCCAAATTAGCTCCCATTGCTCCAAGACCAACAAGTTCTCCAAGATCTATTTTGTATCGCTTTTTTGGATTTTTACCTGCAGAATATCGCACCGTCGCAGATTTTGAATCCAGCCAAATATCTTCGTGAGCTATGGCATTACGTAGATCAGGCTTTGCTAACCTGAATATGAGGTAGAAAGCTCCATCTTCCCCATCAGTTAGCTGAGAAAACTCATTCAGTTTAGAGCCGTATGTATTGGTTAGTACATTTAAAGAATACGGTTTTCCAAGAGCACACCTCCAAGTCACTAGAAGATACCCTAACAAAACATTAAGAAACTCATTGTATGCTTGAACAAGTTTCAAGGATTGTTGCCATACCAATAATGAATTGTTGCTGCTAGGAGCATTCTTAAAAGCATAAGAAGCATTTACTAAAGCTTCCCACTGTGGGTATAGACACGTTCCTGTGGTACCGGGGAAATCTTTGATAAAAGAATTGGCAAAAGCAAGAGCTACTTTTTCATCCTGTTTTTTTGCATCTCGATAAACAACGATCATGAGTTGGCAGAAATTATCTGCCATATTTGCCATCATTTTATCTTCTTCAGTGTTTTTGGGTTTTTGGTAGAAATCATTTATCAGCTTCAGGAATGCAGACATCCCTTGATTTTCTAAACCCTCATATTCGAATGTACTTGTTTGAGCTGCCACTCCGAATATGCCAGCTTTAGCATGCTCATTTAACTGTGCTATTCGTTTTTTTAGATCTTCGTTCATTTTTTCTGAGCCTAACTTCCCGCCAGTTTGCCGAAATATGACTTACGAGCAGAACTTGCGGGAATCCAAATTGCTCAATTATATTCTAAATATCGCAATTTCCTGCCATGCAGGCTAGCTCCTGTGCGGCCGTTGTCAAATCTTCTTCCTCGTAGCGGTAAATCTTGGAAAAGTCAATGTCCGGGAACTTGTCAGCTAGCTGCTCGTACTCTTCCTGCGTGATTTCGATGTAAGGCATCTGGTCATACTGGGCGTCGAAGGCGGGCAGGAAGGCCATGCCGCCAATCTTGTCTTGATGCTCCCAAATCCAGCGAATGATGTCTAGCACTTCGTGGTCGTGGTAGGTGATCGTCACGCTGGGATTGTGCTCAGTGTAGTGCGTTTTGTTTTGTAGCCAATATTCACACTGTTCCAGGGCAGAGCGGTCGTTGCGGGTAATGGCTCCTCCTGGTGCTTTGACCGGGAAATGGACGACCCAAGTCGTGGCGCTATCGCGAGTCTGGCCGTTTTCCGGGTCCAGGGGCGCACCGGCGTCTTGCAGCACCTTGAAGACGGGGCTGTGCGAACCCACGCGCACGTTGCGAATGTAGTAGGGTGCCCAGCGTGTGTGCAGACCAGAGGAGGAGTTAACCAACTGCGACGAGTTGCCTGATGGCTTGACGCAAGTGACGGACGCTGATTGGTTAATGCCCAGAGTGGCGGCATACTCTTTGTTGGTTTCCACGGCAATGCGCTGTAATTTCTCCTGAATTACCGGGTCTTGGGCAGCAGAGCTGTCCATCTGGCCGTTTAGGTCTACGCCCAGCAGCCGCTCTTCGATGCTGTTTTGCTGCCACTGCGACCGTAAACCGGGGAAGTGAATGGCCATCGACTGAACGGTGCCGATAATAGTCGCCAGTTCCACCTTTTCTCTGAGCGTTTCGTAGGTGTCATTGGCGCGGGCGATGGCGCTGGTGAGGTTGCAGAATTGGTACGGCCGTAAATAAATCTCACCGCACGGATTGGTGCCGAACTCAGCCGCTTTGCGGCGGGCAGGGCTGTTCTCGATGGCGGCTTTGCGGTTGAAGATACCCGGCTCGCCGCGTTCCGATTCCACCATATCCAGTACAAAACGAGTGATTTCTGCCTGACTTAGTTCTCGTGAAGGCCACACGGCCGAATTATTAGCATTCCAGCGCTGGCTGTTGGCGCGCCAGAAGTCGCCGTCTTTACAGTGGCGCATTTCCAGATCGTCATAATCAAACAGGGAGATCATCGCTGTACGCCGCACGCCGCCAGAAACGGCCGCATCCCCCACGGCACACATAATGTCATGCGCGTCGAGCGGCCGTAAAAAGCCACCCTGCCGCGAAAAAATGCGGGCACGGGCAAAGTCCAGCATCTGGCGCAGCGGTTCTGGCCCAGAGGCACGGCCGCCCTTCACCCGCAGCGGCGACCCAATGGGGCGCACCAATGAATAATCAAACTTCACGTCTTCGCCCCTGAACCAGGCGTTCAGGCCAATGCGAACGGCCTCTGCCCACCCTTCGGAAGAGTCGGCGACCACGTGCGTAGCGGCTGGCTTGCCGCTTTGGCGGGCGATGCGCGGGAACTGCTCTACATATTGTCGCTCTACCGAGAAGCCCACGCCGCAGCCGCTCATCGAAATAATGAGCGCTTCCACAAAAGAGTCAATGCTGTCTACGGGCATGTAGGAGCAGTTGTAGATGGCGATGTTGTTGCGGCGGGCGGCGGGGCCAGCCATCGCCAACAGCCGCATGGAGGGCATCACCTTCATTGTGAGAATGCCCTGGCGGATGCGTTCGTACGTTTCGGCAGGCAGGCGATATTCTGACAGCTCTTTTAGGTATTCTGTGGCGCGATTAACGGTCTCTACCCAGGTCTCGCGGCGGCCAAGATCGTAGTTGAAGCGGGAATATTTATCGTAGAACTGGAACTTTTGCAGTTGGGTGGGGAAGTAGGGGTCTGATTGAGCAAACGCTTCGCGCACTTCGGGCGGTACGGGCCGCTTGGTACGCATTTTGGCATGTTCGGCACGGTACAAAATGTAATGCTTGGCGGCTTCATATTCGCCAGCCGCTTGCAGCACCATTTCTACAATGTCCTGTACGCCTTCCACGGTGGGCAGATCATATTTGGCGGCAACGACGTTGACCACCCGATGGGTTATCTCTTTGACGGGCGTTTTGGGTTCGACATCCAGACTGGCAAAGCAGCGTTCCAGCGCGTTTTCAATGCGTTCTGTTTCAAAAGGCGTGATACGGCCGTCTCGCTTCACAATACTTTTTGGTACCGCCACCTTAAAATAAATGCTGTCTTCGTTGAGGTGTGTGCCATTGCCATTTTTATGATTGCTACCGTTACTTTTTACCAATACGTTTTCTTGCGTTTGTTCCTGATCAGACATCGAGATTCCATCTCCTTATTGTGGATTTGTTTTGCCGATATTGTGTTTTCTAATGCGTGGGTTGAGGGAAGTATAGGATAATTCGGTTTTGGTGAGACGGCCGTTCCGGGACTACAAACGGCCGTTACCGGGCTTCGAGCAGTCGATCAATCTCCTTGCGAATAGACTCCAGGTCATCAAAGCCCAGGTAGACCGTAGCGTAGCGAATGTACGCCACTTCGTCTAAATCCTTTAGCTTTTTGATGACCAAATCGCCTGCTACATGACTGTGAACTTCTGCCTTGCCCAACTGCTGCAGTTCTGCTTCTACTTCGCCCGCGATGCGCTCAATATCGGCCGCCGCCACGGGCCGCTTGGCGCAGGCAACTTTGATGCCTGCCATTAGCTTGTCTCGCGTAAATTCTTCACGAGTGCCGTCTTGCTTAACGAGCATGGGGGTTGCCAAAATAGGGCGTTCGTAGGAGCTAAAGCGCTCTTTGCACTTATCGCAAACGCGCCGCCGCCGCGTGCCGCCACGCTGATCGTGGCTGGTATCTATGACGCGCGTTTTTTGATTGTTACAGTATGGACATTTCACGCAGAACGTCTCCTGATGGGTTAAAAAACCAGATATGGGAGTGTACCAACTATTCGCTGCATTGCCGCCATATATGGGGGTGTTGACTGCGAATCCCCCTACATTTGGTGCACTGCGAGGCATTATAGCATACGGCCGTTTCCCTAGCAAGCACTTTTGTGGCCGATTAACCTTAAAAAATTCAGCTAGCCTTTGACCACTGTTAAACGGCCGTTTCCATGGTTTTAGAACATCTGTGTGATGGCTAATCATAGAGGATATCTGCACTTTTCACGGTTGGGATTCTTAAAGGCAAGGGCTATACTTTGTTTTTCTGGGAGTAAACCTTGTGAAACGACAAACAGTTGTCATTGCCATTTTAGCAGCCGCGCTCGCCGTGATGGTCAGTACGGGCATACGGCAAAGCTTTGGCCTCTTTCTCCAGCCTATCAGCGATTCATTGGGTGGCGGGCGTGAGTCGTTTAGCCTTGCCATTGCTGTCAGCAATCTCATCTATGGCTTGCCGCTGGTGGGCATTATTGCCGACCGCACCGGTTCGCGCTGGGTGTTGGCCGCTGGGGGCATTTTGTATGGTGTGGGGCTGTTGGTTTTGTCGCGGGTGGTAACGGCCGTTGGCTTGCAGCTTTCCCTCGGTTTGATGATTGGGCTAGCACTGAGCGCCACCACCTATGTGGTGGTTTTGGGGGCGGTGGCACAGCTTGTACCTGCCAAGCGGCAAAGCAGCACCTTTGGCATCATCACCGCTACCGGTTCCTCTGGCATGTTTGTCATCCCGCCATTGGCGCAACTGCTCATTGATAATACCAGTTGGCAAACCGCCCTGACGGTACTGGCTGGCGTTTCGCTGATCATTGTGCTGTTGGCCTTTGGTTTGCCCAACAAGGCTGGGCGGGAAACGGATGATGGGATGGCTACTTCTGCGGAAACGGCCGTGACCCAACCGTTCATCGCCATCCTCAAAAAAGCCAAAGGGCATGTGGGGTATTTACTGCTCACCACGGGATTTTTTGTTTGCGGTTTTCATGTGGCTTTTATTGCCACACATTTGCCCGCCTTTTTAAGTGACAATGGCTTACCGACCTTTGTAGCGGCCGGTGCGTTGTCTCTGGTAGGTGCGTTTAACATGGTTGGCTCCTTCTCTTTTGGCTGGCTAGGGGACAGGCTGCGGAAGAAATACCTTCTCAGCATCATTTATTTTGGCCGAGCGGTGGTCATTGCCCTCTTCTTGCTGCTGCCCATCACGCAAACGTCTGCTTTACTGTTTGGCGGGGCGATTGGTTTTTTGTGGCTGGCAACGGTTCCCCTCACTAGCGGCACAGTGGCACAGATTTTTGGGGTGCGCTATCTCTCTACCCTGTATGGCATTGTCTTTTTGAGCCATCAAGTGGGGGCGTTTTTGGGCGTGTGGCTAGGCGGCCGTTTGTACGACGCCACAGGAACTTACAATCTTGTCTGGTACATTGCCATCGGGCTGAGCATCTTTGCTGCACTGGTGCATTTGCCCATTACGGATTCACGGGTAACGGCCGTGCAGTCCACAGCTGCGGATTAACCAAAAAAACCGCCACAATCGAAAAATTGCGGCGGTCTAAAATGTTAGAGGGGAGGCCAGCGATTACTCTTTTTTCTTACGCAAAAAGGCCGGGATGTCTAGATTGTTTGCTTGGAAAGACGGCCGTTCCACTCTTTCCTCTCGCCTTTGTGAACTATTAGGCGCAGGGGGAGCCGTGATCCGACTGCTGGTTTGGCGTACCGGTTCCCGCTGCGGCAACCGACTTTCGGCGCGAGACATTTGCCGCATCATGGGTGCGCCATGCTCAAAACCCGTAGCAATCACCGTAATCCGCATCTCATCCGCCATTGATTCATCAATCACTGCCCCAAAGATCATATTCACATCCGGGTGCGCCGTCTCTTTAATGATAGCCGCCGCATGATTAATTTCGTACAGGCTCAAGTCACTGCCGCCCGTCACGTTGAACAAAATGCCCCGTGCGCCAGCAATCGTCACGTCCAGCAGCTTGCTCGCCAACGCTTCTTCAGCCGCAATGCGCGCCCGATCTTCCCCAGAACCCTTGCCCACAGCCATCAATGCGGCGCCACCCATAGACATCACCGTTTGCACATCGGCAAAGTCCAGGTTGATGAGGCCAGGAATCGTAATGAGTTCACTAATCCCCTGAATGCCCTGGCGCAGCACGTCATCGGCCAGTTTGAAGGAATCCATGAGCGAGAGGCGGCGATCGGCCGTTTCCAGCAGGCGATCATTCGGAATCACAATCAGCGTATCCACATGCTCTTTAAGCTGCTCAATGCCCGTTTCGGCCGCCCGCATCCGCTGGGACCCTTCAAAGCTAAACGGCTTTGTGACCACACCGATGGTTAAGGCACCCTGCTCACGGGCCACTTTTGCCACGATGGGGCTAGCCCCCGTCCCGGTGCCGCCGCCCATGCAGGCCGTCACAAAAACCATGTCAGAGCCTTGCAGCAGCTCATGCAGCTCTTCCACCGACTCCTCAGCCGATTTCAAGCCAACTTCTGGCTTGCCGCCAGAGCCAAGCCCGCGCGTGGTGCGCTCGCCAATAGCCACCCGCTGCCGTGCCTGGCTGGCCATCAGTGCCTGCTGGTCGGTATTGATAGCAATGTAATCCACGCCGGAGATATTTTCGGTGATCATCCGGTTGACGGCATTGCTGCCGCCACCGCCCACGCCAATTACGCGAATCAGCGCATTGCCTTCTGTCTCTGGCATTCTTTGAATTTTTGCAGTTTGTTGGTTCATCATTTTTTACCCCTCTTTTTCGGTAATCAGTAATCGGTAATCCGTTGACCGTTTACCTATAACGGATTACCGATAACGGTTCACTGGCCATTACTAGCCTGGCAATAACGCTTTCAAAATGCTACCCATCTTGCGTCCCCACTCCCGGTTATGGGTGCGGGGCTGGTAAATCTGGTTGTCGCTCATTGCCCAATTCAACAAGCCCACGCTGGTGGCATAGGCGGGTGAATGGAGCTTGTCTACCATGCCCACCAGATTTTGCGGTTGGGCGACGCGGGCAGGGACGTTGAGCACCCGTTCGGCCACTTCGGTGATGCCGCGCAGTTGGGCGCTGCCGCCCGTGAGGACAATGCCTGCTGGCAGTAGGCCATCATAGCCAGAGCGCTGCACGTCCTGCAAAATGTGCTGGAAAATCTCTTCGACACGGGCTTCGATAACGTGTGCTAAATCTTGCCGACCCACCTGAATCTTTTCACCGCCAAATGGCTCAACCGTGAAAACGGTATTGGCGTCAATCTTGTCGGGTCGGCAGTCGCCGTACTGAATTTTGACCTGCTCGGCCACTTCGTAGGGGGCGCGCAGACCAATGGCAATATCGTTGCTGATGTGGTAGCCGCCGATGGGGAACACCTGGGTGTGCCACACTTTGCCCTGCATGTAGAGGGCAATATCTGTCGTGCCGCCGCCAATATCGGCCACGATGACGCCCATTTCTCGCTCGTTGGGGTCTAGCACGGCTTCGCCAGAGGCGAGGGCGTTTAGCACATATTCGCTGGCATTGATGCCCACGTTTCCGGCACAGCTAGTAAGGTTTTGCAGGGCAGGGCGAGCGGCCGTTACAATGTGAGTCTCTACTTCCAGACGAAAGCCGTGCATTCCGATGGGGTTGCGAACGCCATCATGCTCGTCAATGGTGTAGTTACGCGGAATGAGGTGGACAATTTGCCGGTTGGGCGGCACGGGGATGGCCTGCGCTACGTCCAAAGCGCGTTCGATGTCGCTGACGGCGACGCCAGCGTCGTTACGGCCGATGGCCACGATGCCTTTGTTGTTGGTGGAGCTAATATGCTCCCCGGCCATGCTCACAATTGCCTGGGAAAGATCGTAGCCAGAGGTTTGCTCGGCTTGTTCCACCGCTTGCGCCAACGCCAGTGAAGCGTCGCTAACGTCTATGACCATCCCTTTACGCATCCCGCGTGCCGCCGCCAGCCCCAGGCCGATGATTTGCAAGCGACCCTCGCGTACCTCACCCACCAACGCACACACCTTGGTGGTTCCCACGTCTAATCCAAAAATAATGTCTGCCATGTTCCAATACCCTCTTTTTCGGTAATCAGTGTTCGGTATTCGGTAATCGGAAGAAAAGACCGATTACGGATAACCGTTTACCGATTACGGAGATTCTCGTGCGACCTTAAATCTCCAGTTGATTTACTGCGCCAGGAAGTATGGTTTTTCCTGGTTGCTTACACTCACGTATTGGGGTGTTAGCCCCTGTGCCAGCAGTTCATCTACGATGGTTTCGTAGACGACTAATTTTTGTGTCATGTCGGTGCCGCTGCCGAAGTAGACGCGCCAGCCACGGCCGTCCTGATAACTGAGCCCGCTGCCCGGTCGGTAATAGAGCCGCTCGATATTGGGGCGCAGCTCTTTGAGCAGGAGCGCCCCTGCCAACACGTCCTGCGGCACAAAGCGCATGTTGGCACTGATGGTTTCGGGTACGGCCGTTTCCTCACCAGCCACCAACGCATCTTCACCAGCCACCGGGGTGGGGGCAGCGGGAATCTCCACTTCGGACTGGATCATCAGCAAGCCCAATGATTCGGTGCGTGCTGGAATGAGACGGCCGTTCCGGGTTACCCAAAATTGATTGCTGCCTTCCACCCAAATGGCAATCGGCGAATCTTCCGTGACGTTGATATGCACCTGGTTGGGCCAATTGAGCGTAACCTCGGCAGAAATGATGCCCGGTACGTTGTCCATGATTTGCTGCGCCGCTGCGCCTGGATTGGCGGCAAAAACGTGTGACCCAGCCAAATTGCTGGCCTGGACTACCTCGGTAGCAGGCACAGAAACCACGCCCTCAACCGGAATGCTGGTGAGGTAAAAATTCTCATCCAACCCAATGAGCGTGAGCGCATAAATGGAGAGTGCCAGCAGCCCCAGGCTAATCCAGCGCGCCGAGAGCAAAATCTGGCGCAGAGTCGTGAGCGGCATCCGTGAACGCACCTGGTTGCGCCGTCGCCGTCGCCGTGCCTTTTTAGGCACGCGCAGTCGTGGCAGCGGCATGGCAGAATCCACCCGCCGCATCTTGGGCTGCTTGCGTAAGCGTCTTGGCTGGTTTTGTCGTCGTTTCATAATCGCTCAATTACTGAATTACCCAATTACTCAATTACAATCGCGTAATTAAGTAATTAGGTAATTGGGTAATTATTCCAAACTCTTTTTGAGTTGTTCCTTTTCTTCATGCCGCTCAATGGCTAATTCAATTAACTTGTCTAGCAGTTGGCTGTAAGGCAGGCCAGTGGCTTCCCACAGCTTGGGATACATGGAAATTTGGGTGAAGCCGGGTATGGTGTTGATTTCGTTCAGGTAGAAACGGCCGTTCGCCACATCCAACAATAAATCCACCCGACCCAACCCGGCGCAATCAATTGCTTTGTAGGCTTGGACGGCCAAACGGCGCACATCGTCACTTTGTTCTTGGGTCAAATCGGCCGGAATAATCAGTTCCGAATCATCGCTGACGTATTTGGCCACGTAGTCGTAAAATTCGCGGCGGGGGCGCACTTCGCCCACCACGCTGGCAACCGGTTCGTCGTTGCCCAGCACAGAGACTTCCAGTTCACGCACGTTTGCGCTTTGCTCCACCACAATGCGGCGGTCGTAGCTGGCGGCTTCGTCCAGGCCCGCTTGCAGATCTTCCCGATTGTTGCATTTGCAAATGCCCACGCTGGAGCCGAGATTAGCTGGCTTGGTGAAGACCGGGTAGACCAAAATTGCCTCGATCTGCTCGATGATTTTGTACGGCCGTTTGTGCCATTCACTACTTCGCACCAGCAGCCAGGGCAAGACAGGCAGTCCGCTGGCGGTCATTACCTGCTTGAAGATGGCTTTGTCCATACCCACGGCCGAACCAACCACACCAGCCCCCACGTAGGGCAAATTTGCCAGCTCCAGCAAACCTTGCACCGTGCCATCTTCACCATAGGGGCCGTGCAGCACCGGGAAAATGACATCGAGTTGGGAAACGCTAGTTATCCCCACGTTCTCACCTTCATTGAGCTGCATCAGCCCCGTTGCTTGTGGGTCTGGCAGCAGGGTGGCGGGGCGACTGCTGTTTTTGCCTTCCGTCAGTGTGCCAACCACATCGCCCGTGAGCCAACGGCCGTTCTTGTCAATGCCAATTGGAATCACATCATACTTATCCGGGTTCAAGGCGCGCATCACCGACTGCGCCGAGTTGAGCGACACCTCGTGCTCGCCCGACCGACCGCCGAAAATAACACCGACCCGTAGTTTTTGTTTCCCGTTTTCGTTCATAAAAATTATGAATTAGGAAGGATGAATTATGAAAGGCTAACCATTTACAATTCACCATTAACCATTATTCGAACTCCCAATCACCAACCAATTCCACTTCCAGTTCCAATTCCACACCAAACTGCTCGCGGACGCTGTTCCACGCTTCAGCGATGAGGCTGCGAATATCTTCGGCGGTGGCGTTGCCATCGTTGACAAAAAAGTTGGCGTGTTTTTCAGAAATGTGTGCGCCGCCGACGCTGAATCCTTTGAGTCCGGCGGCGTCAATCAAATAGCCAGCGTAATAATTTTCTGGATTCTTGAACATTGAACCGACGGTTGCCCCACCGGGCTGCGTTTGCTTACGGTGTGCCGTAAAACCATCGGCGCGGGCGATGAGCACGTCCACTGGCTCTGGCGTTAGCTCCAGTTCGGCACTAAGCACTACCCGGCGAGACAAATCGCGCCCCTGCTCCTGCTTGAGGACGCTGTCGCGGTAAGCGTAGTTCATTTCGTTGTTGCTGTAGATGCGCTGCCCACGACCTGGTTCCCAAATAACGGCCGCTCGCAACTGGCTGTTCATGTCGGAACCGTGTGCGCCGGAGTTGCCCACAACTGCGCCACCAACCGTGCCGGGGACGCCGATGGCCCACTCCAAGCCACCCAGTCCTTTGCCAATGCATTGCCGTGCCAATGAAGACAAATTCATGCCCGATTCCACGGTGCAGATGACACCAGCCCCGGTGTGGCGGAAGTTAAGCGCCTTGGCTTTGTTCATGATGACCAGCCCGCCCACGCCGTAATCGGAGACGAGAATATTGGAACCGCCGCCCAGCAGGGTGTAGGGAATGCGCTTTTGGTAGGCAATGGTCACGGCCGTTTCCAACTCCGCCGCACTGTTCACTACCAAAAATAGCTGGGCTTCGCCACCCACCCGCGCCGAGGTGTACCGCGCCAAAGGCTCATCTAGCTTGAGCCGATCGGCAAAGGCTGCCTGTAACTCCTGAATTGCCGATACCCGAATTGAGGTTCTCACGCTCATACATCACTCCACAGTTGAATGCCCGCTAAAACTTGCTGGGCCACCTGGTTGCCGTCGCCTGCGCCCAGCGTTAAAACCACGTCATGCGGCCGTACCCGGTCTAAAATATATTTCGCCGCGTCATCCAGGTCGGGGATGTGTACGGCGGATGGGTGATTCATTGTTTCTAGCACAACGGCCGTATCCAATCCCAGCGAATCTGTTTCCCGACTTTTGTAAATATCTAGCGCCACCACCTTGTCTGCCTCGGTAAAGCAAGTGGCAAATTTGTCCAGCAGCAGCTTAGTGCGGCTAAAGGTGTGGGGCTGCCACACCGCCCACAGGCGGCGTCCGGGGTAACGCTGCCGCGCTGCCTTAAGCGTCACGGCAATTTCGGTGGGGTGGTGGGCGTAATCATCAATGATGGTCACGTTGCCCATCTCGCCAATCAGTTCAAAGCGGCGGTTGACTCCGCTAAAGCTGGCCAGCGCAGCCCGAATGACGTTGAAGTCAACGCCCAAATCAGTGGCCACGATGATGGCGGCCAGGGCGTTGAGGACGTTGTGTTCGCCTGGTAAGCGCAGCCGCGCCAGACCAATCATTTCCCCTTCGCTTTCTACCAAAAAGTCAGTGCCGCCAAGCTGATTGGGGCGCAAATCCAGTGCCAAATAATCTGCTGTGGGCTGTTTGCCTTCGGCGTTGCCCAGCGCGTAGGTGCTAATTTGCACCTCGTTCAGGGCGAGGTTTTGTAGCAAGACGGCCGTTTCCTCATCCGTCGCGCAGGCAATCAAATGGCCACTCTCTGGCAGCAGCTTGGCAAATTGGGCAAAGGCGTCCCGGTAGCTTTCCTCGCTGGGGAAGATATCCGGGTGGTCATGCTCAATGTTGGTGATGATGGCCATCTCTGGCTTGAGACCAAGGAACATGTGGTCGTACTCGTCGGCTTCCACCACAAAGTAGTCGCCTTCGCCGAAACGGCCGTTGCCCTCCAGCGACGGCAAAATGCCCCCCACAATCACCGTCGGGTCTAGCTCCGCTTCCATCAGGATGTGGGCAATCAGGCCAGTCGTGGTTGTTTTGCCGTGGGTTCCCGCAATGGCAATGCCAATCCGGTCAGCCATCAGACGCCCCAAAAAGTCAGAACGCTTCATCACCGGAATGTTGGCCTTGCGGGCGGCCTGAACTTCTGGGTTCTCTTCTGGAATGGCGGAAGAGATGACCAGCAGCTCAGCTCCGGCAATGTTGGCGGCAGCGTGGCCTTGGTAAATCGTTGCGCCTTCGTTAGCTAAAGCGGCCGTACTCTCATTTGCCTGCATGTCAGAGCCAGAAACGGTAAAACCGCGCCCCAGCAACACTTTGGCAATCGCGGAAATCCCCGACCCGCCAATGCCGATCAGGTGAATGTGCATATTTGGCTGCAATGGTAACTGTTCTTCGCTCATCTCTAAAAACAAATCCTGAATCACAACTAAACTTCCTGCCCCCTCCCTAGCCCTCCCCCAGCGGGGGAGGGCTTAAATCATCACAATAATCACAAACAAAAAGACAATCACCACCAAAAACGGCAGGTACGGTTCCAGCAGCGGCAGCGGCAGACGTGTCATCAGCGTGCCTAATTCGCCAGCAACGTTTGGGCGCACCAATACTGCCGGATCAAAAGGATAGAATTCGTTATCCAGCAGCCGAATCCATTGGCCAGGGGCCTGAATGCGGTACTCTAAAAATGACCAGAGCGAGCCGATAATCAGATAGCCATTCAGCGCACCCACAATGAGCCCCAGCAGCTTGTCTTGGAATGTGTCTCGCACCCGCAGCCGTTCGCCAAAGCGTGACCCGGCAAAAGCGGGCCCCTGGTAGCTAAAAAATGCAATCAATAAATGCAAAATTGCTAAATAGTAAAATCGCTGCCGCTCTGGTGGAATGGCACCACCTGAGGGGACAATGCCCAAAAAGAGATTGCCAAATTGATTAATGGCAAATAACGACAAAATGAGACCAGAGGTGGCGATGACCTCTCGTGTCCAGCCTCGCAGCGAACCAATGATGGCAAAAAATAAAATCATTAACCAAAAAAGTGAGCCTAAACTCAGCATCTTCTCACTCCTTCCCGCTCGTTTTGGCCACAGATTCGATGAGCACCGCCAAATTTTCTGCGCCGTTGGGTACGTCCAATTCGCGGGCGGCTTGGTGCATCTGAGCCAATTTGTCTGGGTCTGCCAACAAGTCTTGGATAGTTGGCAGGAGTTTTTCGTTTAGCGTTTCATCGGTGAGCTGTACGGCCGTACCGCTATCACACAAATAATCTGCATTTACCTTTTGATAGCGCCAGGCCCAGGCCAGCGGCACCAAAATGGACGGCAGGCCAAAGGCAGGGCTTTCACCCAACATGCTGGCTCCGGCGCGCGCCACCACCAAGTCGGCGGCGCGAAAAGCGTGACCCATCCTGTCGTGCAGGTAAGGGTACGGCCGATAAAATTCGTGCAGTGCTTTGGGCAGTTTTTTGGCGTTCCTGTCCACCTCGTCCCAGGTAAACGTGCCGCTGATGTGAATGATCTGCACTATTTGCAGCAGCTCTGGCAAAATACTCATCAAGGCGCGATTGATGGCCTGCGCCCCACGGCTGCCACCAAACACCATCAGGGTGGGGCGACCAGGCTGCAAATCGAAGCTGGCCAATGCGTCTTCCAGACTCAAATCGGCAGCGGCACGCAGTTCGGGGCGCACCGGGTAGCCCGTCACGACTAGCTTATCGGCAGGTACAAATTGGGCGGAGCCTTTGGTGGTGGCTCCCACTTTTTCTGCATACCGCAGCGAAAACTGTATTGATTGCCCAGGTTCCACATCGGGCAAATAGATGACGATAGGTACGCCCAGCCAGCGGCAAGCGAGGGTAAACGGAAAGGCCATGTAGCCTCCGGTCATGAACATGACATCGGGGCGGAAGCGGCGCACTATTTGCCAGGCCTTGCCCACGCTGAGCAGGAGCTTGCTGCCGTTGATCAGCTTACGGTGTAGCGGTACGCCAGCTATCGCCCCACCTACGATGGTTTCTAGCCGAATGCCTGCTCTGGGGACTAATGTTTGTTCCATTTCACCTTTTGTGCCCACCCAGAGAATGTTTTCTGTGGGCAAGCCTCTGTTGCGTAGTGCGGTAGCGGCTGCCAGAGCGGGGTAGATGCCGCCGCCAGTGCCGCCAGCGCAGATGAGTACGCGCATTTTAGAACCTGTCTGTGGCGGACGGCCGTCTGCTCCGCCGTGTGTTTCTTTTTGATTTTCGCCGTGTGCCGCCGTTGCCTTGCGGCCGTTTTTGCAAAGCTAAATCCCGCGAAATGTTGAGCAAGATGCCTGCCCCCACCATGGTGATGGCTAGCGAAGTGCCACCGTAGCTCAAGAAGGGCAGGGGGATGCCGGTAAAGGGAATAACGGCCGTAATCACCGCAATGTTGATAAATGCCTGGAATACAATCCAGCAGGTGATGCCTAGTGCTAATAATGAGCCGAAACTGTCGCGGGCGCGCACGGCGGTTCGCAAGCCCCGCCATACAAACATGCCCAGCAGCACAATGACCAGCAGCGTTCCCGCCAGGCCAAGCTCCTCGCCCAGGATGGCAAACACGCCATCCGTGTGGGCAAAGGGCAGCGGGCCAAACTTTTGGGTGCTCTCACCCAAGCCCACGCCAAAAATGCCGCCGCGTCCCAGGGCGATGAGTGATTGCTGCACATGCCAGCTTGCCTGCGCTGGGTCAGAGAGTGCTTGCGTGTAGGCATCCACGCGAGCCTGGGCGTGAGGCAGCGTGTTAATCAATACCAAAAAGACCGATCCGCCGAGCAAACCGGCCAAAGCAAACTGCCGCCAATCGGCTCCCGCCACAAAAAAGAGGGTAAAGCTGACCAGGGCAATCAGCCCGGCGGTGCTGAGGTCTGGCTGGCGCACAATCAGAGCGGAGACCACGCCCACAATTACTGAGAACGGCAGCAGGCCGTAGGTGAGCATCTTGATGCGGTCGCCTTTGCTAGAGAGCCAGTGGGCGATGTAAATAATCATGGCCAACTTGGCAATTTCAGACGGTTGGTAAGAGTCGTTGTACAAACCACGCTGTGCACCGAGGTCGGAAACGGCCGTAAAAAACAAAACAAAGAGCAGCCCGGCCAGCGTCAATCCCAAAAATGGCACCGAAAAGCGTCGCAAAATGTGGTAGTCAAACTGCATCACGCCGACAATCGCTACAAATCCCAGCCCCAGCGCCATAAATTGCCGCCGAAAATAGTAGGTGGCATCATCCTGAAAGCGCAAGCCGTAATCGAAGGTGGTGCTGTACACCATCAGCATGCCCAACACCAGCATTCCGGCAATGGAAAGCAGCAGCCAGTAATCAAACCGGAAGCGCAAAACCGGATTCACGCGAACAGTTCTTTTGCGGACGATGTTTACTGTGGTCATAGATACCTTTTGGAATTATGAATTAGGAGGGATGAATTATGAAAAGTGCCATAATTCTTAATTCCTAATTCTTAATTTTCTTTACAATTCATTCACCAACTGCCGGAACAGTTCTCCTCGCTCGGCAAAATTGTCAAAGGCGTCGAAGCTGGTGCCGCCGGGGGAAAGGAGGACGATGTCGTTGGATACGGCCGTTTCCACTGCCACCTCCACCGCTTCTTCCATCGTGTTCACTTTTACAAAATCTGCCTGTTGCTCTGTTAACTTCTTAGCCAGCAAATCTGCCAATTCACCAAACAAAATAACCGATATTGTTTGCTGCGGCACTGCTTCGGCCCAGGCATCCCATTCCATTGCTTTGTCCTGGCCGCCTGCCAGCAGGATGATCGGTTCCGAGAAGGCTTGCAGTGCTGCCAAAGATCGCTCCGGCGCGGTAGCGATGGAGTCGTTGATCCACTGGACGCCGTTCCGGGTGCGTACCAGCTCCAGCCGATGCTCTACGCCCGTGAAGGTGCGGATGGCCTGAGCAATCGCCTCTGCCGGGATACCCGCCGAGTCGGCCAGGGTAGTAGCGGCCAGGACGTTGAGCAGATTGTGGCGACCGCGTAGCTGTACTTCGTTTACGTGGCAAATCTCTTTCTCTGCGCCGTTGCGGATGACGATACGGCCGTTCCGAATCATCGCACCCTCAGAAACCTCATTGCTCAGGCTGAACAGCCGCAGCTGCCCCTGCACAATCGCGCTCAACGCCAACGAACCGGGGTCATCGGCACACAGGACAGCAATGTCGTCGGCCGTTTGGTGGCGCAAAATGTTTGCTTTGGCGTTGGTGTATGCTTTCATCGTCTTGTGCCTGTCCAGATGGTTGGGCGTAATGTTTAGCACCGTGGCAATGTGCGGGCTGCGATCCCAAATTTCTAGCTGGAAGCTGGAAAGCTCCTGCACCACCACGTCGTCTGCTTCCATCTTGTGCAGATCGGCGATGAGCGGTTGGCCAATGTTGCCGCCCACCCAAGTGCGCCGTCCAGCGATTTGGCTCATTACGCCCGTGAGGGCCGTGGTGGTGGTTTTGCCTGCCGAGCCTGTAATGCCGATAACGGCCGTTGGCGTCCGCTTGCTAAATTCCAAAGAATCATTGGTAATTGGGATGCCACGGGCTTGAGCCGCCTGCACCAGCGGTGTCTCCAGCGGCACGCCACCACTCACAGCTAAAATGTCACTTTCGTCTACAAGTTCCATCGGATGTTCTCGCAATACATACCGGATATTCAGGTCACTCAATTCATCCAAAATATCCCGCAGTTTTTCAGGTGAGCGCAAATCGGTAATGGTTACTGCTGCGCCTGCACCAACGGCAAACCGAGCCAGCGCCTTGCCCTGCCGCGCCAATCCCAAAATGAGTAGTCGTTTGCCATAGAAATTGTCCATTTTTCGGTAATCCGTAATCAGTATTCGGTAATCGGTTTTGTGTAATCGTTTACCGATTATTGATTACCGTTCACCGATTACTGAAACCTAAACTTGCGCTAGTGCAATGCCAATCATTGCGCTTAACATGCCAATGAGCCACCAACGCTGCACAATTTGTGTTTCGCTCCAGCCAATGGCTTCAAAATGATGGTGCAACGGTGCCATCTTAAATAACCGCTTGCCGCTAGTGGCCTTGAAATAAAGCACCTGGAGCGTGCTGGAAAGTAGCGTTGCCAGCGGCACAATGGCGATGACAGGCAGGATGAGCCATTGGTTGGTCATTAGAGCCACCACGCCCAGTGCGCCGCCGAGCGCCTGTGAACCCACATCTCCCATAAACATCTGGGCGGGGTGGGCGTTGAACCACAAAAAAGCAAAGCAGGCACCCACAGTGATAAAGCAAAATATCACCAAAAATTGCTGATCGCGCAGCAGGGCGATGATGCCGTAGGCGGCAAAAGCAGTAGCGGCGATGATGCCCGCCAGCCCGTCCAGCCCGTCAGTAATGTTGACGGCGTTGGCGGTGCCGGCAATGATGATGACCGCAATGGGGATGTATAGGATGCCGATATCTAGCAAAAGCGGTACGGTAGGCACTGCTACCCAGCCGTGTCCATCATTGACTAGCCAGTAGAGTACGGCCGTTGCCGCCAACGCAATCCCCAACTGAAACCAAATCTTTACGCGGGCGCGCATCCCTTTTTCACCGTGCGGACGGGGATGAATGCCTAAATAGTCATCAATGCCGCCCAAAATGGCGTAGGCGACCATGACGCCCAGCGGAATAATCGCACTTTCAGCAATCTCCAAATCCTGCACAATTTGCACAATGTTTACCAGAATGCTGATGATAAGTGTCCAACCGATGATGAGAACGCCGCCCATTGTTGGGGTACCCATTTTTGTCATATGGGTGTTTGGGCCATCAATGCGAATTTGCGCGCCCAATTTAAAACGGCGCATCAGTTCAACCAGCGGGCTGCCCCAAATGACAGCCATCAAAAAGGTAACGCCACCAACTGCCAGTGCAAAGGACATTAGTTGTACCGTCCCAGGGCGTTAATAATTTGATCCATCCGCATCCCCAATGATCCTTTTACCAAAACGGTATCGTTTTCTTCTATTAGTTCTTCTAGGGTGGATACGGCCGTTGTCGCATCATCCAACATCACCACTTTATCTTGTGGCAGGCCACTGGCAATCGCCTCCTGGCCAATCCAGCGGGCGCGTTGCCCCACCGTCACCAGCAATTTGGCGACTTCAGCCACACGCCGCCCCACCTGCCTGTGGGCTTGCTCTTCCAGCTGGCCTAATTCCAGCATATCGCCTAACACGGCTACGGAACGGCCGTCTATATCGTGCATCAGGTTCAGGGCCGCTCGCACAGAATCGGGGCTGGCGTTGTAGGTGTCGTCAATGATCAGCGAATTTTTAGGACCAGGGACGGTAACGAGGCGTAGCTGAACGGCCGTATTGCGTAACCCGTGCAAAATTTCGTCCCAAGTAAGCCCTTCTATCAGCCCGACGGCCGCAGCTCGTAGAGAGGTATGCACGCTGTGGCGACCCAGCAGCGGCACCTGCACCACCAGCGACTCACCTTTGTGGTGCAGCGTAAAGCGCACCCCATCCAAACCCATCGAGTAAATATTGTCTGCCCACAAGTCGGCGGCACTGCTGAGGCCGTAGGTAAAAATTCGGGCCTGAGTATGGTCAGCCATGCTCATCACGCGGGCATCATCTTTGTTGAGAACGGCCGTGCCGTCGGCAGGCAACGCCTCCACCAACTCCCGCTTGGCTTTAACAATGTTTTCCATGCTGCCAGCCCGCTCCAAATGCACCGCACCGACGAGCGTGACGACGCCAACCTGGGGGCTGGTCATATCACACAGGGTGGCAATTTCGCCAGTGGTGTACATGCCCATCTCCAGCACTGCTTTTTCATTTTCTGGCTGCAAATCGAACAAGGCCAGGGGCAATCCTAGAATGCTGTTGCGGTTGCCCGGCGACTTGAAGGTGCAGTAGCGGCTGGAGAGTACGGCGTGAGTGAGTTCTTTGGTAGAGGTTTTGCCCACGCTGCCCGTGATGCCAATTACTTCTGCAGGGAAGCGGGCACGCCAAGCCTTGGCGGACGCTTGCAGGGCGGCTATGGTATCTTCAACCACCAAGCAAACAGGCTTTGGCGCACCAAGCGGCACAGCAGGCGGCTCGGTGGTACGCAAATCTATGGTTGTGTACGTATCCGAAATAGGCCGGTCTACCAGTGCCGCAATCGCTCCCTGCTTAAAAGCGGCCGTAACAAACTCATGCCCGTCAACCATTTCGCCTTTGGTGGCTACAAAGAGGCTGCCCGGCACGGCTTCACGGCTGTCCATCACCACGCGCGATACCGCTGGCTCGTGGCCAGTGGCTTCGTAAGTGGATAATGTTTGGAGGAAGTGTGCTAGCGTTAACATTTCAGTATTCGGTGTTCGGTAATCGGTATTCGGTAATCAGTAACAAAACCGATTACTGTCCCTGCCTCGCTGCCATCACGTCTGCTTGCAGGCGGATGGTGTCTGGCGGGACGTTGAGCATGACGACCAGTTCGTCTGCTAAATCAGCAAAGGCGGGAGCGGCCGTTTGCGACCCCCAGGGAGCCGTTTGTGGCCGATCTAGCTTTACATAAATAATCATCTCCGGGTTTTCGGCAGGTAGCCAGCCGATGAAAGAACCAATCACGTCATCGGGCAGGTAGATGCCGTTTTCGGCAATTTGGGCGGTGCCGGTTTTGCCGGCAATGGTGTAGCCGCTTATTTGGGCTTCTACCGTTTCCCGAGCAACGGCCGTTATGGCCATTGCGTTTACCTGTGCGGCCGTTTCCGGGCTGATGGGTCGGCTGAGTACAGTTGGTTCATGCACGAAAGTGCCATTTTCCCCATGAATTTCTTGCACCATGTAAGGCTGCATAATGGTACCGTTGTTGGCCAGGGCAGAAACGGCCGTAATCATCTGCAAGGGCGTCACGGCAATACCCTGACCATATGAGTTTGTTGCCATAAAGGATTCTGTCCAGAGCGAATCGCCCGGCAGCGGCATCGTGCCCGCCGCTTCAGACATTAAATCCACCCCAGTGGGGCGGCCAAAGCCAAAACTTTGCAAATAGTTGTAATAAACATCTGGCCCCATCATGGTTGCCAGCGTTGCCGCACCCACGTTGAGCGAACGCGCCAGCAGCGTGGTCATATCTGTCGTGCCAGGGGCACTGCGATCCCAGTTGTAGGTTTTGTGGCCACCCACTTCCAAAATACCCGCGTCATAATAGGTAGATTGCGGCGTCACCACGCCAGCGTCTAGCGCAGCAGCCATTGTAATTAGCTTCATCACGGAGCCTGGCTCATGCTGCTGGCTGACAGCAGGATTTAGCAACAGGCTTAGGTCCGTTTCGTAAAATTCCGCAGGTGAGTAGCAAGGTGCGCTCGCCATCGCCAAAATCGCCCCGGTTTGTGGATCCATGACGATAATACTGCCACTGACAGCCCGGTACTCTTCCAAAGCGCGGCGCAGATGGTCTTCCACCATGTACTGCAAAGAGCGGTCAATTGTTAGCACCAAATCCGCGCCTTCGTGGGCGATGACGCTTTGCTGGGAGGTAAGCGGCGAGATGTTCACAACGGCACTGGCAGCTTCGCCAGCCAGTTCACGCTGGTAATATCCTTCTACGCCGCTGCCGCCGTTGCCGTCAAAATCTACATAGCCCAGCGAATGGCAGAGCATATCATCCTGAGGGTAAAAGCGGCGGGGCAGCGGGTCAATTTGCAAGCCTTCGTAGGGGAGGGAGCGTACCAGTTCTGCTACCTCAGCCGGAACGCGGCCAGAGAGCAGGGCAAACGATTGGTCCGATTGCAGCACGCCGAGGATTTCGTAGCGAGATTGTTGCAAAATGGGGGCCAGGGCGGTAGCTAACTCTTCGGCTTCTGTCACCAGACGGGGAGAGACGCCAATTTGGTAGTCGGCGGTGTTGGCGGCAAGCACCGCACCGTTGCGGTCGAAGATGGTGCCGCGCTCTGGCTTGGCCACTACCAATATCTCATCGCCTGCGCGTTCAGCCCATTCTGGCCCTTGTACCACCTGAAACGCCACAAGCCGCCCTACAATAATGAGGGCGGCAAACAGGAGGATGACAACAACAATCCACATCCGGCTCTTTTGACTACTGTTCACGAGCTTCGCCTTTTATGAAATCGCTAAACCTGTCGCTCAGGTAAAGCCAAATTGCTTCTCTTACAGTTTCGGCCGGTGGCGGAACGGCCGTTACCGTCGGTACGATCTCCAGCGGATCGGTCTCTATTAACTCTGCCGGATAATCCGGCACAATAATGTACTCAATATCTTCTGGGTCTGCTTCTACAAACCCTAAACGAACTGCCTCCGCTTGCAGCCGATCCAATGCCTGCGCGGCGGCGATGTCTCGCTCTAAATCATTGTTTTGCCGCTTCAACTCGGTCAGTTCGTTTTGCAAAATTTGCACACGACGACCTACGGAAGCAATGCGGCTGGCCTGGCTAACGTAAATGGTGCCTAGCAGCGCAGCCAAAACCAAAATGACGCCCCAACCCAGCGCGGCTTGCGCTTCAGTGAGGGCGTTGAGACGTTTTAGCTGTTCGCGAGTTTGCCGTGCCATCATAGTTTTAGTTTTTAGTGGCTGGTGGTTAGTAGCTGGTTTTCGGTTTTACTGGCCACTACAACTAACAACTAGCCACTTTTCTCAATTACTCTAAGCCTCGCGCTACGGCTGCGGCTGTTGCGGGCAATTTCCTCGGCAGAAGCCTGAACGGCCTTGCGGGTGATAAGCCGATATTTTGCCGCGCCGCCGCAGGTACACATCGGTTGGTCTGGGGGGCAGGTGCAATCCTTGCTCAGTTCCCGAAATGTGTGCTTCACAAAGCGATCTTCCAATGAATGGAAGCTAATAACGGCCAAACGGCCGCTTGCCCCCAACAACTTTAGCGCAGCCATCACCCCGGCTTCAACCGTTTCTAATTCTCGGTTCACGGCGATGCGGAGTGCCTGAAACGTCTTGGTGGCGGGATGAATGCGCCCGCGACGCCTTACCGTTTGGGCGATCTTTTCAGCGAGGTGGGTGGTGGTGTGGAATGGCCGTTCCGCTACCATCATCCGGGCAATCTTCCGACTACTCTTTTCTTCACCATAACGCCACAAAATGTTGGCCAGGGTTGCCTCGTCTAAATTGTTAATGAGGTCTGCGGCCGTTTCGCCCTGACTAGTGTCAAACCGCATATCCAAAGGGCCTTCCTTCATAAAGGAAAAGCCGCGTTCGGGATTGTCTAGCTGGCGAGAAGACAGCCCCAGGTCTAGCAAGATGCCGTCCACTGCGTGAAACCCGTGCTGTGGCGCCAGATTTCCCATCTCTGCATAGCTGGCGTGGACGTAGGTGACGCGCTCGCCGAACTGCGTTAGCTGTTTTTGGGCAAAAGCAATCGCTTCTGCATCTTTGTCAAAGACCAAAATGCGCCCTGAGGGCGCAGATTTTTGCAGCAACCCTGCTGCGTGGCCACCTGCCCCCAACGTACCGTCTATGAAACGGCCGTTTGCCTGGGGCCGCAGCAAGTCGAGCACTTCATCGTAGAGAACTGGGATGTGGGAGGAAGTGTTCATGTACTCAAGTGTTTAAGTGTTCAAGTGAACACCTGAACACGTCTTTAAATTCCCAAATCTTCCCAGCGGGCGGCGTCGCCGTCGCTTTCAATATCTTCACGAACGGCCGTCCATGCCTCGGTGCTCCACAGTTCCAGGTAGTTAAACATGCCAGAGATGACGACATCTCGCTGAATGTTGGCAAAGTCGCGCAGGTAAGGCGGCAGCAGAATGCGCCCTTGGCGATCTGGCGTTAAATCAACCGCGCCAGAAAAGACGCGCCGCCGGAATGCCCGCACACCTTCATCGGATAACGGCCGTTGCGCGATGCGCTCGGCCAGATCTTGCCAACCATCCATGGGAAATAGCATCAGATTTTGGTCGAAGCCGCGCGTTACCACCAACCCGGCAGCCACCAGGTTGCGGAACCTGGCCGGAATGGTGATTCGGCCTTTGCTATCAATGGTGTGCGTGTACTCACCTAAAAACATGATGCTAACTTCCAGAAATTAGAACAACTGTTCTGATTACCCCATTTTAGCATAGATTTGCGGGGAATTTGTGGAAACTTGCACCACAATGCCCCACTTTTAACCACATTAGGCCACAGTATACACCAAACCCAACATAATGTGAAGTGCGAAATAAACTTTTAAGGTGCTGTTTTACGCTGGCTACGTGGCCAAATGGAGCTTCCTGACAATGGTGCTATTGTGTTTGTATGAGGAGGAACTGATAATTTTGGAACGAAATTAGTTTGATGAAGGAGTCTCTATCATGAATCATTTTACTCAAATAGCTGAACACAATGACGAAGCCCAACTGAGCGGTTTAGTAGACAATTTTTTGCTGGGCAGCAAATCTTCTGAAGAGTGGAAACAAGTGCGTGAGCAGGCTAGTCTGGTTTTACAGCAGCACACCCATGAGTTGCGAGATTTGATGACACAGATGCGAACCTTTACCCATCAAACATCTGTGAAAACGGTGATAACGGCTCAATCACGCATGGCTGCCTTGCGTTGGCTCATTCAATCAATCGAGCGAGAGATTCAGCGATTGGACAAAGCGTACCGCGAGACGGCTCAAGTGGAGCGACTTCGGCAAGAAAGAGCTATGCTAAACGCCGTGTGAAGAAATTAGAAGAGTCTCTAGGATTTTGGATGCCATCGTGTTGACACGGTGGCACTTTTTTTTGTAGGGCAAAAAAAATGCTCCGAGCGAAGGGGAGCTCGGAGCAGGAAGGAGGAGGAAAACGAGTTAAAAAAGCAATTCAGCCTTACGCTTATAACTATATAAAAATCCCATAAAAATTTAAATGGGATTTTGACCCCAGGACAAGGGAGCTACTCCGTAATCAGTAAATAGTAGACTGTTAGCTGTCGAATTTAGAGTCGTCGAGGCGTTTGTGCCAGTTATCTTCATCATCGGCAGGTGGCTTAGGCTGGTTTTGTTTGGCTTCAGCTTCCATGGCTTGTACGGCCGTATCCAACTCATCTGCTGGCAAGGCACGAACCAGGCTCCATTTGCCGCAGTGGGGGCAGCGGTCGAATTTGCTTAACCCCAAATTGAGTCCCCAGATGTGACGCGCAAATGGTTTGTTGCATTTTGGGCAAATGGTGCCGCCAAACGGCCCATGCACGTTAGCCCTATCTGAACTGCTTCCCTTACGCCCTCGATTGGCAATCCATGTTACTAACAAACCGCCCCCCAGCGAGATAACCAGGATGGGCACAACGATGAGCAGCACGGTGCGGTTGGAGCTGCTGCTGGAAATAAAGTTGCGGCTGAGCTGGTTGGATTGCAGCTCTTTACCGTCCGTGGTGCGGCCAATGGCGTACAGCGTGTGTGTGCCCAGCGGGTAATTGTCTGTTTCAAACTGGAGTCGGAAGGGGGCTTCGCTATCTTCGCCAACCAGTTGATCGTCAATATAAAAAGAAACGGTTTCTAAGTTGTCTGGCCCGTCAACACGAAAAGAAAACCGACCCTGGATGCTGGTGCCAAAGCCTGCGCCAAAATCCCGGCTAAGGCGGAGTTCTAACTGGTCGGCTTCCTGAGCAACGACCGTTCCCACCGCTACCAAGCCCAATAAAAGTGTACAAACTACTATCCAACGCTTGAGCCAGTTCATTTTACGCTTCCCTTCCCAATGTGCCGTTGGCGTGCATCAGGTCAATCAGTTCGTCTATTCGGTTACGTCGGTAAAGGTAGTGTAGCAGATCGCGCACCCTGGATTTTTTGCTGGTGACGTTTAGCTGCTCCCAATCAATTCCCAGGGTTACGGCCGTTTTTTGTAGCTTTTCCAGATCATAATGTGCCAGCAGATAGTGGCGCAGAATGGTGGGAGGTGATTCTAACGAGATTTTTTCCAGGCGAGGCAACGCTTCGGGCGCAGGTGGCGTTAGAATGCGCTCAACAGCCAGGGCGAGCTGGCCAGTTTGGCCTCGTGCTTCTGTTAGTGCCATCATGTTGATGATGAGCTGGTGCATATCTTGCTGCACATTCATCACTTCATTGTCCTGAATGCTCAAGTCAAAAAGCAAATCCAACACGTCCTCGCGGCTCAGCCGGTCTCGCACTTCTTCGTAAATCATTTGGCGGTCGAAGGCGGTGCCAGTTTCATCAGTGCCGGGTGTGAAGTGAACGCCGTCGCTGTTGGGCGCAGGATTGGCAGAAAGTGGGGGGGATGCAGCCTGCACTAAGCTGCCCGACATAGTTGGGCTTGCCGAAGTGGTCGCCTCGCTTGCCCCGCGCGACGCGCTCCCGGCCAATTGCAGCGGTTGGAACAGGCTAAAAAGCCAGTAGGCCGCCCCGCCAACCAATAACCCGGAAATGACGTAGAAAAAAAAGCCAAACTGGTTCAGCATCTCTTCCCGGTTAAACGTCCCCAGGAAGGTGTCTAGCAGCACGGCCGAAGTAACGGTAAGCAGCCCCACACCCCAGTTTAGAGACGGCCGTCGCCAAAACATGAATAAAAAGAAAGCGACCACCACAAATTTTAGTATCAATAATATGAGCATATTCTTCCTCAAAACAGTGAGCAGATGCTTGCTCACTGATGCAGAAATTGTAACATTCAGAAGGGCAGGTGCAAAAACGGCAGTAAAAATAATCGAGAATGCTAATGTTGACATAAATTTACAACAGGTGATATGATACCTGCCATGCCTGCAACCAAAATCGGCAAAATTCTCCTATTTTTTAGTTTGATTCTGCTGCTGACCCAGGCAGCCTGTGTTGAGCAACCCGCCCTCCCAACATTGGCCCCCCCGTTATTATTGCCACAACAACATGAAGAAATTGCAGCAGCGGCCGTTCCCCCAACTTTTACTCCACCTGGCCCCACGGCTACCATAGACCCACTCTTAAACTTTGGAAGTAACGCGCCCCTCGGTCCCACGCTTACACCCACCATCACGCCCATTTTGCCTAGCCGCACCCCCACACCCACCTATACACCAACACCCACAGATACACCCACTATTACACCCATTCCTTCAGCCACGCCAATCGGTGCGGGCCCAATACCACCTTATTTGCAAGGCAACCCAAATCGCAGCAAGCTCAGTATCCATGTCATTTTTAACAACGATCCCCGCATTATGACTTTTGTGCGTGAGGCACAACCTGCCGTCATAAAAGGCGTGGATGATTTTGGCTTTCTGGCCGAAGTAGAACGTGAATCTCCCAATACCATCATCATCGGGCGGCGCAATGAGACGAGCCAGGAATATGTAGGCAACCCAGAGGAAGAAGCACGCAAGTTTGTGCAGTCTCAACTACGAGAATACCAACTTAATCCGGCGGTGGATTTTTGGGAAGGCTGGAATGAGCCAGACCCCGGCCTGGAGCGAATGGCCTGGTACGCTCGTTTTGAACAAGAGCGGGTACGTGAGCTAGCTCGTTATGGCTTCCGGGCAGCGATTGGGGGCTTTGCAACTGGTGTGCCGGAGATGGATGAATTTGCCCTGTTTATTCCAGCCATTGAAACAGCCATGGAGTATGGTGGCATCCTCACGCTGCATGAATATAGCGCCCCGGTGATGACCTACGGCTACGGCAGTGCCTTGCCAGGTTATCCCTTCCATGAAGACCGAGGGACGCTCACCTTCCGCTATCGGTGGTATTACGAAGAGTTGCTGATTCCGCGCGGGTTGGTTATTCCTTTGGTGATTACCGAGGCTGGTATTGATGGCATTATTGGCAATCGGCCAGGCCCGCCAGGGAAAGGGTGGGCCGACTTCCAGCAATATGCTATACAGCAGGGATGGGGCAGTACAGGTGATGAGGCATTTATCAATCAGCTAGCCTGGTATGATGCGGGCGTACGGCAAGATGATTATGTGCTGGGTTTTACGGTGTTTACCGCCGGGCCAGTGGCGCAGTGGGGACCTTATGATATTGGGCCAATTTTGCCCAAAATGGCAGATTACATTCGCAGCCAAGAATAATATACGCAACCTTTTCAATAGGAAAACGTAAGGCTATTTGATTTGCGCCCTGAATAGCTTAGGGCGAATTTGTAAGGTAAGGTTTTTTATGGATGAAAAGGAAAAAAAGTCCCTGATGAATATTGAAGCAATTGCCGAGAAGCGAAATGATCCCGGCTTTTTCCGTGAAGTTTGGCAGCAGGCGCGGCTAGTTTATTATTTGCTGCGTGATCCTGAGGTGCCATTTTATTTGAAGCTACTGCCGTTTACGGCCGTTATTTACCTATTATGGCCCGTTGATTTCTTGCCGGACGTGGCTCCTGTACTAGGTCAGCTCGATGATTTGACGGCACTTTTGGTGAGCTCCAAAGTGTTTATTGAGTTAGCGCCACCGCATGTGGTTAGTCGGTACATGGATGAGATTCGGATGCGTGATGGCGTTGCCGAGCCTGACAATGTGAATGAGAAGATTATTATTGACCCACAGCCAGTAGAGAAAGAAAAAGACCAGGCGTAAGCCTAAACAGTCTGCAAAATAGCTTCATCGGTTTCGTAACTATATATTTAAGAGTGTGCTTCTAACATGCGTGAATGTGGCCGCCTGGACCACATTATTCACTTGCAAGGAGAGCCATCACTATGATTGGAAGCACACTCTATCAAGCTATTCAGCAACATGCCCAACAACAACCACAAGCCATTGCCCTCCTAGCTCCAAATCGTTTACCACTTAGTTACCAACAACTTAACCAACAAATTGGCGAAACCGTATCTCGGCTCAATGAGCTTGGAATTGGCCGCCAAGATAATGTCGCCATTGTGCTGCCAAACGGCCCAGAAATGGCCTCTGCTTTTTTAGCTGTTGCCAGTGCTGCGACCAGCACGCCACTTAACCCTGGTTACCGCGAACCAGAGTTTGATTTCTACCTTTCTGATCTCAATGCCAAAGCCCTGATTATTGCTGATGGCGTGGATTCAGATGCAATTGCCGTTGCCAAGAGGCGGCAAATTCCTGTGATTTGCCTTGTGGTTCGTGAGGATATGGAGGCAGGATGCTTTACGTTGCAGCCTGAAACAGAATTAGCTGTGGCAAACCAGGCGGCAAATGGAGGGTATGCCCAGAGTGAAGATACGGCTCTTATTTTGCATACTTCTGGCACGACATCTCGCCCCAAAATGGTTCCCCTGGCACACAAAAATTTAGCTACCTCTGCCAGAAACATTCGGCAAACGCTACAGCTTACACCTGATGATCGCTGCTTGAATGTGATGCCTCTTTTTCATATTCATGGCCTCATGGCGGCCGTTTCTGCTTCACTTACGGCTGGTGCTAGTTTAGTTTGCACGCCTGGTTTTTATGCGCCTCACTTTTTTGGCTGGCTCGATGAATTTCGGCCAACTTGGTACACGGCCGTTCCCACCATGCACCAGGCTATCTTAGCCCGTTCCGCTGCCAATGCAGACGTTTTGGCACGGGCTTCGCTGCGTTTTGTGCGTTCTTCGTCTGCGTCATTGCCCCCGCAACTGATGGCAGAATTAGAGAAAACCTTCGATGCCCCGGTGATTGAAGCCTATGGCATGACAGAAGCAGCCCACCAAATGGCTTGTAATCCGCTGCCGCCACAGCCGCGCAAGGTTGGCACCGTTGGGCCAGCGGCCGGGCCAGACGTGGCCATTATGAATGAAGCGGATGCCCTTTTGTCTACTGGCAAAGTGGGCGAAATTGTGATTCGTGGCCCAAACGTTACGGCGGGCTATGCCAACAACCCTGAAGCCAATGCAGCCGCTTTTACAAACGGCTGGTTCCGCACTGGTGATGAAGGGTTTTTAGATGGCGATGGCTATCTGACGATTAGCGGCCGTATCAAAGAGATCATCAATCGCGGGGGCGAGAAAATATCGCCGCGTGAAGTTGATGAACTGCTGATGACCCATCCGGCCGTGATGCAGGCCGTGGCTTTTGCCATGCCCCATCCCCAACTGGGCGAAGAGATCGCAGCGGCTGTAGTTCTTCACCCAGAGCAGGAGGCGACTCCGCTAGAGATTCGCCAATTTGCCGCCGAGCGGCTGGCCGATTTTAAGGTGCCGCGCCAGCTACTAATTTTGGAAGAAATTCCCAAAGGGCCAACGGGCAAGCTGCAGCGTATTGGTTTGGCGGAGAAACTGGGCGTTACGGTCGTTCTGCCCAATCCCGACGCGCAAGATCAAACCCCGCCCCGCACAGAAATGGAAGCGTTTCTGGTTGAGCTATGGGCAGACGTGCTGGGTTTACCCACCGTTGGCGTTCAGGCACGCTTCCTGGATTTAGGCGGCGATTCTGTGCTGGCAGCTACCCTTGTGGCCCGCATTCGCCACACGCTAGACGTTTCTTACTCTTTGCTTGCACTTTTTGAGACGCCGACGATTGCTGAACAGGCAGCCGCGATTGAGACATTGATTTTGGCAGAGCCAATCCCTTAGCCTGCTAGCCCCTACCATACACACAACTGAGCATCTATGACCGCATCTACGCACGTACAGCCTCTTTCCCCCATCCAAAAAAGATTGCAAATGGCGCGACAGCGCCAGGCAGCGCGAGCAAACAGTATTGCCCAACGGCCGTTTTCACCCACAGCCCCACTTTCCTTTGCCCAAGAACGACAATGGCTGGTGGAGCAGCTAACACCGGGTGATCCGGCCAATAATCGTCCCACGGCGTTGCGCCTGCACGGTCATTTAGATAAAGTTGCGTTACAGCGAAGCCTCAACTGGCTGATCCAGCGGCACGAACCTTTGCGTACCACGTTCCCTGCTGTGGATGGTGAATTAGAAGCCCTCATTGCGGAGGCAACGGCCGTCCCCCTCAACGTTCATGCTCTGCAAACCCTGCCAGCAGCGGAGCGGGAAGAGGCTGCGCGGCGGCAAATAGCCACAGAAGCCCGCCGTCCGTTTGATCTTGAAAGCGGCGCACCCGTGCGGGTGAACCTGTGGCAGCTTGCTCCCACCGAGCATTTGCTCTTGCTCAATGTGCATCATATTAACTTTGATGGTTGGTCAGAAGGTATTTTGCGGGATGAGCTTACTGCTTGCTACAAGGCACTCACGCAAGACAATCAGCCCGCCTTGCCGCCGCTGCCAGTTACCTACAGCGACTTTGCCCATTGGCAACGTCAGCAGGCGACAAAAAATGCCTGGGCGGCTGATCTGGCCTACTGGCGAGAGCAACTGCGTGGCAATATTCCTGAACTTAATTTGCCTGTTGATTTGATGGATACGGCCGTACCCTCCTCTGGAGACGAACAAACCATCTATCTGCCACTCGATCTTGTGGCGCGGCTTCAAACAGTAGGGCAACAACATGAGGCCACTCTCTTTATGGTTTTGCTAGCCGGGTACAAGCTGCTGCTGTATCGGTTAACAGAGGCAACCGACGTCACTGTTGGCGTACCCGTTGCTGGGCGCAACCGCGTTGAATTGGAGGGGTTGATTGGCCTTTTTGTCAACATGATCGTTTTGCGCTCAGACATGGCAAACAACCCAACCTTTGCTGATTTTTTGCAGGCCCTGCGGCAAACAACGCTGGCTGGATTATCGCATCAGGCAATGCCCTTTGCCCAACTCATCGAGGCGTTGCAGCCTGCGCGCAATTTGCAACGTCCGCCGTTTTACCAAACCGTTTTCCAGCTACGCAACTACCGCACTTCACAAACAAGCGATGCTGCTGGCCTGCAATTTGAACCGTATGCCTTTGCCATGAATGCGGCGGCCGTAGACCTGAGCCTGGACGCTGTTTTGCAGCAGGGTGGTTTGCAGGTGCGGGCTCGCTACCGCGCAGATCGTTTTTCCTCGCCACGGATTGCCAATTTGCTGGACCAATATCGTCATTTGCTCACCCAAATTGCTCACGATCCTGATGCCCTGATTGGGAGCTATGTCGTCAACAAGGCACTGTTTTCTGTACCAAAGCCATCTGCCCCAACAGAGCCCACGCAACGAGCAAACGGCCGTATCCACACCTACCAGCCCCCGCAAACGCCACTACAAAAAGGATTGGCTGCATTGTGGGCTGATCTGCTGCCGGTACCCCGTGTTGGGCTCCACCAAAACTTTTTTGCGCTGGGTGGTCATTCGCTGTTGGGAACCAGACTGCTGGCGCGCATTCGCCAGCAGCTTCAGGTAGAACTTTCATTGACGGCACTGTTTGAGTCGCCCACGGTGGCGGAATTGGCGGAACGCATTGCCGCCGACCTGCCAGAAGGCCAGGCAGCCAGCCCCGTGCCATCTGCCAAAGCCGAGACGATTCAAGTAGAAGAATCCAATGACAAATTCCTCTCGCCTGTGCAGGAACGGCTATGGTTTTTGGAACAGTTAGAACCGGGCAAATCTGCCCTGCAGATACCGTTGGTGGTTCGGTTGCAAGGCCAGCTAAATGTGGCTGCGCTGCAACAGGCGTTAGAGGCCATTGTGGTGCGTCATGCGCCGCTGCGTACCACATTTGCCCTGGTGGATGGGCAGCCTACACAGCAAATTGCCCCCACCATGCCCGCACAGCTTACGCAGGTTTCTTTAGATGACGTACCGGCTAGCCAGCGGGAAACGGCCGTTTCCCAACAGATTCAGGCACTCATAAAAAAACCGTTCGATTTGGCATATGGACCACTTTTTAGAGCTGCTTTGCTGCGGCTAAATGAAGCAGAAACCATTTTTGTGCTGACCATCCACCACATCATCTCTGATGGTTGGTCGCTACGAGTGCTCGCCCGCGAACTGTCTGAACTCTATAACGGGATTGTGGCCGAACGGCCGTCATCCCTGCCGCCGCTACCCATCCAATACAATGATTTTGCCGCTTGGCAACGCCAGCAGCTAGAGAGCGACCAACTGAAAGCCAAACTAGCCTATTGGCAGAAACAGTTAGCAGACGCGCCGCCCATTTTAGAATTACCAACCGATTTTTCTCGGCCAGCCGTGCGTACCACCAAAGGCGCATCTGTGCTACTAACCGTACCAGCCACCACGGTGAACAGCTTGCGCCAGCTTAGTTTAGAGATGGACGCGACGCTTTTTATGGTTTTGCTGGCTGCCTTTAAGCTGCTGCTGCATTGCCAAAGTGGGCAAGATGACCTGGTTGTGGGCACGCCCATTGCCGGGCGTACCCACGCAGAGGTAGAAGCCCTGATTGGCTTTTTTATCAACACGCTGCCGCTACGTACGCAGTTTGCAGACGAGCTAACCTTCCGTGAATTGGCGCAGCAGGTGCGGAACGTGACGCTGGAGGCATATGCCAACCAGGAACTACCTTTTGAGCGACTGCTGGAGGAAATTAAGCCAGAACGGGATATGAGCCGCACGCCTGTTTTCCAGGTTTTCTTCAATATGCTCAATATCGAGGCGCATTCCTTGCCATTAGCCGGGCTGCGCTCTGAGCGATTGCCCTGGTTTAGCCAGGATGCCAATTTTGATCTCACACTTTACCTGCGTGAGCAGGACGAGGGCGATATTGATCTGCGACTGGTTTACAACACAGACCTGTTTTCGGCTGAACGCATGGAAATATTTCTGGAACAGTATCGGCTGCTGATGGTGCAAATTGCGGACAATGCTTCTTTGCCTATTCAGGAATATACCTTGCTGACGCCTGAAACAAAGCTGCGCTTGCCAGACCCCGCCCAACCGTTACCCAATCAGTGGCAGGGGGCAATTCATGAGCGTGTAACTGAGCAAACGGCCGTTCTGCCTAACAAAATCGCCCTCATTGATGAAGATGATGCCTGGCGTTACGGGGAGCTAGAAGCGCGTAGCAATCAGTTGGCACACCATTTGCAGGCGCAAGGCATTGGTGCAGAAGATGTGGTGGCGATTTATGCTCATCGCTCCGCTTCGCTGATTTGGGCTATCCTGGGGGTTTTCAAGGCTGGGGCTGCCTACACTATCCTCGATCCGGCTTACCCTGCCGAGAGATTGGTAAGCTATGTGCAAACTGCCAAGCCAAAAGGCCTCATTCAGCTAACCCAGGCTGGTGCGTTGCCTGCAGAGGTCAGTTTGTTATGTTCTGAGCTGGTTTGCCGAGTGGAGCTGCCGCGTTTGGCAACGGCCGTTGCCAACAGCTTCCTCGCGCATTACCCAATCACACCGCCAGAGGCCCATATCCAGCCAGACAGCTTGGCGCTCGTTACCTTCACTTCCGGCTCTACCGGTAAGCCCAAAGGGGTGATGGGGCGGCACGGCCCCCTGAGCCACTTTTTGCCCTGGCAAACAAAGCAGTTTGGCCTGACGACGGAAGATCGCTTCAGTATGCTTTCTGGTCTTTCCCACGATCCTTTGCAGCGAGACATTTTTACCGCACTGTGGGTGGGCGGGACGCTTTGTATTCCCAGTCAGGAACTGATTGGCACACCGGGTCGTTTGGCCGCCTGGATGGCGGAGCGGGCGATTACCTTTGCCCACATGACCCCGCCGATGGCCCAACTTCTGACAGAAACGGCCGTAAACAAAATCCCCAGCCTGCGCCACACCTTTTTTGTGGGTGACAAGCTCACCCAGGAGGATGTGCGGCGGCTGCGCCACATCGCCCCCCACGTAACGGCCATTAACTCCTACGGCTCCACAGAAACCCAACGGGCTGTTACCTACTATTTGGTTACCCCAGAAGATGAGCAAACGTGGCACAAAGCCGTCTATCCTTTGGGAACGGGCATGGTGGGGGTACAAATTTTGGTGCTAAACAAAAACCAGCAGCTAGCAGGGGTTGGCGAAGCGGGCGAAATTTATATGCGTAGCCATCATCTGGCGCGGGGCTACCTGGGAGATAAACCCTTAACGGAAGCACGCTTTTTGCACAATCCGTTCACCAACACGGCGGGTGACCGGCTGTATCGCACGGGCGATTTGGGTCGTTATTTGCCAGACGGCCGTGCCATCTTTGCCGGCCGTGCCGATAGGCAGGTGAAGATTCGTGGCTTTCGTATTGAGCCAGGGGAAATTGAGGCGGCGTTGTTGGCGCATACGGCCGTTCATGATGCAGTCGTCGTCACAACAGATGCGCCACAAGTTGGCCCAGCACTCGCAGCCTACATCGTTGCCCCACAAAGCACGCCCACCACCGAGCTGCGTACCTTTTTGCAACAACGTTTACCCGACTTTATGGTTCCGGCCGTCTTTGTTTTCGTGGCAACCATTCCCCTCACGCCCAACGGCAAAATAAATTACAAAGCCTTGCCAAAACCAGATTGGCAACCGCTCCATAACGACGAGGCCTACACACCTCCACGCGATGAAATTGAACAGCAAATGGCAAAACTGTGGCAAGATTTGTTAAGCGTAGAGCCAATTGGCGTATTTGACGATTTTTTTGCACTGGGTGGACACTCATTACTTGCCGTGCGTCTTTTTGCCCAGATTGAAAAACAGATAGGGCATCGTCTACCAATTGCCACCCTGTTTCAACATCCAAACATTGCCCAACTTGCCGAAATCGTTCGACAACAAGAGGTAGAACAAGGCTGGTCGGCATTGGTGCCAATTAAACCGGATGGCTCACGCTCACCCTTCTTTTGTGTGCATGGCGGCGCAGGCCACGTTTTTAACTATCACAAGCTCGCGGGCTATCTGGATGCAGACCAGCCATTTTATGGCGTGCAGCCATCGGGCTGGAACGCGCACCGGGTACAGGTACCAGACGTAAAACAGCTTGCGGCAAGCTACCTGGCCGAAATTCGCCGGTTGCAGCCGACTGGACCATACTATTTGGGCGGTTTTTGCTTTGGGGGCATGATTGTATTTGAGATGGCGCGTCAACTTCAGGAAGTTGGTGAAGAAGTAGCACTGTTGGCACTCATTGAGCCTGCGGCCGCCAAAAGCCGCGAAGCACTGTGGCGCAGTGCCAACCCGATTGAAATTGGCTCTTTGTTTGAGCCTGGCCGCAAAGCGATGACACCCTTCTGGAAACAGGTTAAGCAAGGCGGAGCACGGTTTCTCTTGCAAATGGTCCAGCATCTGGCAAAGAGTATGCGGCAGCTCAAGCGAGGGGTGTTTGCGCTTTATTTAATGAGTGGTTTTTCGGTTCCCCACCATCTTCGTGACTTTTATTTAATTCAATTTGTAACCCGCCCGGCACGTAAAGCATATCGTCCAGCCAGCTCTTTTGAAGGTGATGTGCAGTTACTGGTTATTGACAGAGGCGAAATGATTGATCCCACATTGGGCTGGCGTCAATATATTTCGGGAGCAGTCGGCGTTTGTGAGGTAGATACCGATCATCTTGGCATTCTAAAGGAGCCGCATGTGCAGGTTGTGGCCGAGGAATTACAGCATCAGCTTGATCTAATCTTAAAGCAGCCCTAACGCCTCTAGCAGCCAATCCCCACCGTATTGCCACATAAAGATTAAAAAGCCGCAGCAGCAGAGCAGGAGAATAACGGCCGTTACTGCAATAATCGTGTTGCGCCGTCTCTGTTTAGCCGCTTCATCCTCGTCCGATGGGGGAACCAGCGGAGCCGTGGCTGGTGGCATAGGCGGTGGTGCTGGCACTTCAGCAGAGGGGACGGGGAACGGGGGGGAAGGGTCCGGTTCCCAATCTGAGGGTATTGGGGGGTCTTCATCGAGGTTGGGCATATTTGGCATTTCGGCTGCCAACGCGTCATCTACTTCATCCAAACCGCTCGCCTGATCCAAATCCAGCGCATCGCGCAGCCCGCTGGAATCAACAATTGTGGCAGCCAGGTTATCGCCCGTGGGCACTAGCTCGTACAGCAAGGTGACGCCGCTGCCCATGCTAATGGTAAACCCTGGCTCTAAATCAACTGGCTCTGATTCCAGCCGCTGGCCATTGACAAACGTGCCGTTGGTACTGCCTAAATCTTGCACTTGGTAGCCAGCATCTGTTTGGGTGAAGCGGGCATGTTGTCGGGAGACTTCGGGATCGTTCAGGATAATGTCTGAGACGGGATCGCGCCCAACGGTAAGTGAGAGGGTTTCTAACAGAAATGTTTCGCCAACTTTGGGCCCTTTGCGTACGGTGAGTTGGTAGAGGGTGTCTGCCACGGCCGTTTCCTTTGCTGAATGTGCGGATTGTCTGAGACAAACAGTTTTACTGTTTGTGCCAGAGGTTGTTAATTTCAGGACTTACGAAATTTGGTGTGAGACCTAACAGGTTTTCATAAAACCCATCAGGCCTGCATTTTAACCAAAAAAGCAGGTTATTGGCAAGTTGACACGGCAACTGGACAAGTGGATTGATTTCTGATGATAATGGTCAATCGGTTGGTTTGCGACGGCGCAAGCGGGTGGTGAGGGTGCGATGCAGCATTTGCACCTCGGTGATGGCCAACAGCTTTACCAGACCCAAGAAGGTGATTAAGCCCAGACCGCCAGCCAGGGCAACCACCAGCAGCTTGCCCACAAATCCGGCAAATGGCAGTAGGGTAACGGCCGTTTCCCCCACAACAAAGGCCACCAGCCCCGTCAAAACTGAGGCGACACCTGCTTTCAAGGTGGCACTGCATATGCCAAAGCCGCGCAAGCCGCCCAAGTGCCGCTGGAGCAGCCAAAGCATCATCATGGTGTGGCTAAAGTGCTTGATGGCATCCGCCACCATCAGGCTGTAAAGTCCCAATGGTTCCAGCAGCAAAACGGCCGTTCCCGTGTAAATGATGACGCTAATAATGCCCACAATGGCCGGACGCCAAGTATCTTTGCGGGCATACGAGGCAAAAACCAGCATTTGGTCAATGGCGGCAAAAGGCAATCCTGCCAAATAAATGCGGAGAACGATGGCGGTAACGGCCGTATCTTGCGGCGTAAACTCTCCATGTTCCAACAGCAAAGCAATGATGGCCGGGGCTAAAGCAAATAGTCCGGCTGTGGCTGGTAATACCAGCGTAAGAACCAGACGCAGCCCTCCTGCCAGCGTTTGCTTAAACTCCTGCACCCGGGCAGACGCTATAGACGCATCTGTTTCTTTGGCCGCGTGGTAAGCGGTTACAATTTGGGAGAGCGTTGGCAGCGTTGCCATAGATAAGGCGGTAACAACTAGCCCTAGCGGAAATTGATACAGCGTGGTGGCGTAGGTCATGTACGTCACGCTGTTGTCCCCGGTGAGGATAGCTAGATTGTAGCTAATCCAGATGGCTACCTGATTGACGAGCAGCACGATGACGATGGGCGTGTACAAAACCAGAATGCGGCGCAGGGCGGGATGTCGCCAATTAAATTGCAGCCGAAAACGGCCGTCACGCAGGGCAGGTAGCTGCAAAATAATCTGCAAAAAGGAGCCAAGCAGCAGGCCATAGACCAAACTGTCAATATGATCTGGGCGCAGCAAGGCCACCACAACGATGGTGCCGTTGAACACAGCGGCGGTAAAAGCGGGCAAGGTAAACCGTTTAAGGGCGTACAAAACCCCGGTCAGAATGCTGGCAATGGACAAAAAGAGGACGGCGGGGGTTGCCAGGCGCATCATCTGCTCGGTAACGGCCGTTAAGCTCTGGTCAGAAAAATTTCGCGCCCCGGCCAGCCAGGCAATTTGAGGAGTGAACAGCATAACCAGGGCAACAATGCTTAATAAAACGAGGATGGCCAAGCTCATAAAGGTGCTCACCACATCCCATAACGCTTGCCGTCGCTCTTTGCTGGCATAATCGCTAAACACGGGCACCAGCGAAGAACTTACCATCTCGCCCCCAGTGATGAGGTTGAACAGGGTCATCGGTACCAGAGCAGCCACGGTGTACGCTCCTAGCAGGTCAGACGCGCCAAACAGGTTCGATTTAACAATCTCGCGCACTAGCCCCAGCATCCGGCTGATGATATTGCCAACGGCCAAAACGGCCGCAGCCTTCACCACGCCTTTGTTTTCGCTGAGATTGGTGGGGGGAGACGGCCGTTCTTCCTCATCCTGCGGCAGCGGAACGGGTTGGTTGGCATCTTCTGTGGCGTCTGTCGAGTTGAGCAAATGGTTCACCTTTGGTTTTGATCTATTTTTGCCACAGAGGACACAGAGAATTTAGAGAATCCCTCTTAAACCTCTGTGTCCTCTGTGGCTTTTTAGATTTAGAGCCGGGTGCATTCTAGCGGATGGCAACAGGCAGGGCAATGATTATCACCCTACGCTTTAGTTCTGGCTTGCCTATTGTGGACAGACAAAATTTCTCAAAAGAGCAGCACAGGACTTTATGTTATAATCTGCCAATATAGTTTTCGATTCAGGAGTAAATATGTCCGTAATTGAATTCCGAGCCAAAGTAAAAAACGGTCTCATTGAAATACCCAAAAAATATAGAGCGCGCCTAGCCCGTAAAGCTGGCAAGGAAAAAGTGCGCGTTATTGTTTTGCCTGATGAGCCAGAGGGATTGGTGGACACGGAAGCCGAGATCGATATGATTGAGCAATTATTAGCGAACCCTCTCCAAATTCCTGATTTTGAACCAATAAGCCGCAACGATTTATATGATCGATTCTGATTCTCTTCGCTTCGTTGACGCAAACATTTGGCTATGTGCTTTTGTGACAGGACAAGACGAAGCGAAATCAAGAAAAGCTCAAGAACTTGTACTAACCTACCAGGAAAACTTGGTTATCAGTACCCAGGTAATCAATGAAGTGTGTGTCAACTTGTTGCGTAAAGCAGGCATGCAGGAAGAATCGGTTCGGAAAGTAATACACGCGTTTTATCGGCGTTACAAGGTTCATGGCCTTGAAGATTCAATTCTTATAACAGCGTCAGCGTTACGCCAGAGACATTCCTTATCTTATTGGGATAGTTTAATTGTTGCAGCAGCTCTGTTTGCCGATGCCTCAGTGCTTTACTCTGAAGACATGCAAGATGGTTTGGTTATAGACGGCCGTTTGACAATTAAAAACCCTTTTTAATCCGATTGTAATGACGCTGGTATCCAAGACTAAGTTACAAACCCCACAGCTTCACAAAGATTATTTACCACGAGAAAAGTTAGTTCAGCACGCACGAACGGCCGTTTCCCAGCACAAACTCACCCTCATTTCAGCACCTGCCGGGGCGGGCAAAACAACCCTTGCCGTTGGCATTGCCCAGGCATTTGTGCAAGCGGCAACGGCTTGGCTGCGCCTGGATGCTGCGGATAACGATCCACAAATCTTTGCTACCGCACTGGTGCTGGCTTTGCAAACGGCCGTTCCTCAAGTGGGCAAACAAACAGTGCAAATCATCCAAAATGCCCCTGATCCAGCGCAAATGCTCCGGCAGGCGCTAACCCTGTTGGTAAACGATCTGCATGACGTGGCCGAAAACAGCTTGTTGGTGGTGTTGGATGATTACCATACGATTGAAAATACGGCCGTTCACCATGCCATTGATTATTGGTTATCACAACTGCCGCCCAATGTTCATCTGCTCATCACCACGCGCTACGACCCGCCGCTGGCATTGGCGCGGCTGCGAATGCGCGGGCAGCTTGCCGAATTTCGGCTGCAACAGCTGCGCTTTACCCCCGATGAAACGCAAAGCTATCTGCAAAAGCAGCAAGCCATCCAGCTCACTGCCGCCCAGCTTACCAACCTGCAAAATCGCACAGAAGGCTGGATTGCCGGGCTGCGCCTGCTGGCCTTAACGCTGGGCAAAATTGAAGATGCCACCGAACGGGATGGGTTCATTACCCAATTTAGTCGTTCTAATCGCCTGGTGTTTGATTTGCTAGCAGAAGAGGTGCTAGAGCAACAGCCATCAGAACTGTACGATTTTTTGCTGCAAACCAGCATTTTGGATGAACTAACGCCAGAACTATGTACGGCCGTTACCCAAAACAAATCTGCCCCTCAACTGCTGGCCGAGGCGTACAAACGCAACCTCTTCCTCACCGCCACAAACCCTTACGCTTCGGCTGATACCGCTTATCGCTACCACGATCTCTTTGCTGATTTGCTGCGACGCAAGCTGCAAGTGCATGGGGACGCGGCCTTTCGCGCGGCACATCAACGTGCAGGCCACGCTCATCCAGACCCCGTATGGGCGATTGGCCATTTTTTGCAGGCGGAAGATTGGGAAACGGCCGTTACCTCCATCATTCAGCAAGCCACGCCCCAACTGCGGCGGCGATTCATTACCCAACAGACCCTCGGCTGGATCAAACGCTTGCCTACCGCCTGGCAGCAACAGAGCAATTGGTTGTGTCTCATAACCGCTTTTCACCGCACCCAAGTTGGCGACATTAGAACGGCCGCCATAGGTGAACTTATGACCATCCGGGAGGCGTTTCGGCTTGCTGGCGACAAGCAAGGCGAATATTTGGCCTTGGTGGCCGCCTCCCAATCATCCGGTGGTTACTTTGAGGAGGTGCTACATGACGTTCGTCAATTTTTCCAGGACAATCCAGAGATCGTGCAGCCTGAAGATGAAATGGCAGTTCTCTTATCAGCCGCCTGGGGGGCAGAAGATAAGCATGATTGGCCGTCGTTTACAGCTTATTTGGAAACGTTGTTGGGCATGTGGCAAAAGATGCCCCATTTACACTTTGTGGTTGGGCAAGGTTTTGGCATTCCGTTCTTCTTCAGCGATTTGGGGCTGGCGCCCATCGAGCAGCTTATAAACGACATGGTTGCCATTCATGGGGATGGGGAGCGGCTGGTGCATTTGGGCATTTACAACCAGCGCAGCACACTCCATTTTTTGCAAGGACGGCTGGATGCAGCTTTGCAAGATAGCCGCAAAGCGCGGCGCATCATTAACCAATTGGGCAATGTAGCCTGGCAGTCCAGCACGCCCAACCTTGTTGAACTGCATACCCATTTGGCGTATGGCGATTATCCAGCTCTTCATCGTTTTTGTACCGAAAGGCTGCCTCAGGTAACGGCCGATCCTTCCATATCCTTTACCAAAATTGGCTTTCACTATGCCCAGGCAATGGCCTATTGGCAAGAGGGACAATTGGACAAAATTATCCAACTTAGCCAAAGGGTGCAAAAGGCAAACGTACATATTGGTGTCTCAGTAGGGCAGCGTACAGTTTTACTCTTGCAGGCCTGGGCAGCCATTGCTCAAGGTCATTTTGAAATGGCCAATGAATTGCTGCTTGAAGCCATTGAGATTCAGACCTTGGTGCGGCATACGATGATTGGCAGCCATGCCCGGCTGGATATGGCCTGCCTGCATTGGCTTTGGCATAAAGAAACAGGTGAGGCAAATCGGCTTAAGGATGCCGAAAACCATTTGGCTATTGTGCTGGAGGAAGTTCAGCAGCGGGGGATGCCCGGCATTTTGCTGCAAACGGGACGGGTAGCCATTCCCTTGTTGCGTCACGCCCTGCCGAGGAGCGGATATGCCCCCATTATTGAACAAGCGTTGGCGGCTTTTGGCGAAACGCCCGCCTTCCGCTCAATTCCAATCCCCAATAGCAATGAAAATTTGACACCCCGCGAGGTGGAAGTGCTGCATCTGCTAATGGATGGTGCCACTAATCGCCAAATCGCTGAATCATTGGTCATCACCACCCGCACGGCCAAAGCGCACGTTAGCAGCATTTTGCAAAAGCTGGGTGTGTCCTCGCGTACCCAAGCCGTGGCGGCTGCTCGCGACTTGTCCCTCTTGTAATTCACACAATTGATCCTTGCTACTGACGCATATTGTCCTTTGGGACAATGCGCGTTTGCCACCTGGTTTGTATGCTGATGAAGATATGTCAGCGCATACGGCCGTTTTCTACACCATTCGCATACAGGGTCACCTGGATGCAGCTTGGCTGCCAGAACTGTACAGTTTGGAAATCAGTGCTGAGCAGGATGGCACAACCAGGCTCAGCGGCTTCTTAAAAGACCAGGCCGCCTTGTTGGGCTGCCTGCACCGTTTGGTTAATCTGGGAGCCAAATTGCTCTCTGTAGAAAGCAGTGCCGCTTATACAAACAAAGGACAAGCAAAGATGGGTCAACAACTTACGAAGACGATGGCAGCAGAAGAAACCAAAATTTTGGCGCAAATTGAAAAAATGCGTTCAGGATGGAACCAAAAGGACGGCGCACTATTTGCAGAACCTTTCACAGCCGATGCCGATTACACGGTTTGGAACGGCCTGTATTCTCAGGGGCGGGAAGACATCGCCGCTGGGCATCAGCAAATTTTCGACACGTTTTACGCCGATACCACCCTGCATTACGGTGAAAAGCACATCCGGTTTTTGCGGGATGATGTCGCGCTGGTGCGGCTGGAGGATTCGCATTTGCTCAGAGCAAATGGTGAGCGGGTTAGGGAAGATGGGGTACGGCCGTTATTTGTCTTCGTCAAAGAAGATGACCAATGGCAAATTGCGGCCTTCCAAAACACACCTGTCATCAAATAGTTTGCATAGCTTGCAGATATTCTTAGTAAGCGGCCAACAATAACTTACCTGATTGGAAGGCCGCTTACTCCAAGCCGTCCGCACAATTTCGCTAACTTATTTGCGGACGGCAAATTAGGAGGAACAACATGAAACGAACATTGAAGTGGGCGGGTATTGTCGTTAGCGGTTTGGTGGGGCTGATATTGATTTTGGCGATAACGCTCTTCTTGATTGGCCGCAATCGGCTGAACAATGCACCAGAGGTAGCGACAGCTCCGGTTGAGGTAATGGATGATGCAGCGTCGGTGGAAAACGGCCGTCATCTGGCCACCATTAGCTCTTGCACCGTTTGCCACGGCGCGCAGCTTGAGGGAACAGCTTTTGTAGACGAGGCACCGATTGGCTTCATTCCTGCCCCCAATTTAACGAGCGGGGCGGGAGGTGTAGGAGATAATTATACTGATGCCGATTGGGAACGCGCCATCCGCCACGGCGTCAATGCCGATGGAGAAGTAATGGTCATCATGTCCTCAAATCATTATGCTTCTTACGGCGATGAAGATTTGGCCGATTTGATCGCCTACCTCAATGCAGCTCCCCCGGTTGATAACGAGTTAGGTGAGCGACAAATTCAATTCATGGGTAACATTATTTTTGGTGTGCTGGCCTTTGATAGCTGGTCGGTCAACCAGATTGACCACGCGGCTGTTGGCGGTGAGGCACCTGAAATTGGTGAAACGGCCGAATACGGCAAATATCTCATCGACATCGCTTCTTGTGGTTCATGCCACGCCGAAAACCTAGCGGGAAACTATGGCCAGCTAGACAGTCCCCCAGGCCCAAATCTGACCACATGGCCGCAAAATTGGAGCGGTGCTGAATTTGCGACTGTTTTACGAACCGGGGTGCTGCCAGACGGCCGTCTGATGAGTACAGAAATGCCCTGGCCAGGCTACGCGGGGATGTCCGACACAGAAATAGAAGCAATTTGGGCTTATTTGAACACGATAGACCCTCTCCCAAATAATAGTGCTGAGTAAGTAGGCGTTACCCAAACCAAACGTTTTTAACCTTTGAGCACCTTCTGGCTTCAAAACCGGAAGGTGTTTTTTGTTGGGAGAAATGCTTGACAACGGCCGTATCAATCTGATAATATACAAATAAGTTTGTATTGCAAACTATATTAGCAGTACAAATCTATTTGTGACAAAGAAAAGGGGGTCGTTGTGAATAATTTAAGCAAAACAATTCGTCGTACACAGCAATATTGGTTTGAAGATGGACTGACTGAACTCCTGCTGGGAATGCTTTTTGTCGTTTTAAGCGGCTTGTTTTGGTGGCAGTTTGCCAGCGATTCAGAGTATGCCCCGCTGGTGGGCGGTATTGCTATGCCGTTCATCATCATTTTGGGCTCGATTTTGATGGGCGTGACATTGCGCTGGCTCAAGCAGCGGTTTGTTTATCCGCGCACTGGCTATGTAACTTATGTCAAGCCAACCAACAAACAGCGCGGCATGAGTGGGCTGTTGGGTTTGCTCATTGGCATTGCAATGGCCATTGCCGTGACCCAATTTGAACTGGCCGAATTGACAGCAGCATTCATCGGTGTCGGTTTAGGCATTGGTCTGTTCGTGCTGGGTAGCCGAATCGGTCTGTTGCGCTTTCATCTGCTGGCTATCTGGGCTGTTGCCAGCGGGATCATGGTTTCATTTTTAGGGGTGGATGTGTCGCTGGCTTCCACAGTTGTTCTGGGTCTGAGTGGTTTGGGGTTGATGGTGTCCGGGGTGATCGCCTTTTGGCGCTACTGGCAAAATAGTGAGCCAGGCTCGGATGAGCCAATGGAGGCACTGTCATGACCGATTTTAAGCAGATGCTGGCGACGGACAGGCTCATCCACGAACCGGCGCGTCTCATCATCATGGCGTTGCTGTATGGCGTGGAGAATGCGGATTTCACCTTTTTGCTGCGAGAAACGGGGCTGACGCGGGGCAACTTGTCCTTTCATTTGAGCAAGCTGGAAGATGGCGACTATGTGGCGATTGAAAAGACCTTCAAGGGGAAACGGCCGCATACGCTATGTAGTCTCACAGAAAACGGCCGTCTCGCCTTCGACGCCTATCGCCAGCAGTTGCAAGAAGCAGCAAATTCATTGCCGGAATAATGAACAGGACTTACGCACTGCTCTGGCCGGTCTCCTGCCCGAGCCAGCTAGGCGGCTCAGTGAGACACCGGCCGCAGCTTCTAAAATGCGTAAGTCCTAATGAATTTAGGGTGGAGACGGTTCAGAATCTTTGGCCTTTCTACGATTCACTTAAGGCACGTTCAAGTAAATCAGCCACTTGCAACGTTTGTGCCCAATGTTTTAGATAGGTTATGTCTAGTCTAGCTTGCTGAGTTTTTAAGACTCCCAAAATGTCTCGCCATTGCCGTTCAGATACTTCTCCACCTAAGCGAAACCAATCCAATTTCGCCAAAACCACATCTTCTGCACTAAGAACCCAGATTGTCTTACCCGTTTTGGCCCGAATTTGCTCAGGAATTCGACGATTAAGCTGTTGTTGATCAAACGGCCGTCCCTTTGGGATAAAGATGTCCACCTTAAACATCGTTTCCAAATGAATGAGATTAACACTGCTGCGTCGCTGAATCGCTTGAATAAGACTTTGCTCATCAATATAAAACTGCTCTTGTACGGAGGCCACAAATGGCTTAACGTGCTTTGCTTCCATATTTACCACAATGTCTGCATCCATCGTGGTACGCAGTGTGCCATGAAGGATGCTGGCAATGGATCCGCCGATGACGTAAGGGATCTCTAATTTATCGAGAGCATCCGTAATTAGCAGAGTTACTTGTAAAACTTCTGAGTCAATCATTCGTCACCAGTTTGAATAAGCAGAGATCCATACACTTGAGTTGCTAGCTCTTCCCCAAGAATTAGGGAAGCCAGCCGACGACGCAACTCTTTTTTTGTAGCGTTTGGGTGACGCCGACGTAAACCAGCCAATGCCAATTGCCTAGCCGTTCGATTCAAACCTTCCATCAGTTCAAATTTGCGCCAAGTGGGTGTTTCTCGCCACAACTTAAATATGATCGCTTCGACTTCCGAAGTGGTGTCCGCATTCATTTCGCGCCAAGTTGGTAATCTTTTGGTTGCCATGTTCAAGATTTTAACGTGTAGTTACGCTCTCGTCATTTTTTGTAACATCCGCTTCTAGCCAAGCAAATCTCCACTCTGTATAATCTCTCCAAACACACCCACAACAAACCGCCATTGAACGAGACGACGAGTTAGAGAGTTCACAATCTCCAATCTCCCAAAAGGAGCAGCACCCATGTACGACAAAAAAAAGTTGGCCGAATTAGCCAATCAGAATGGCAAATGGGAAGAAACCACCCTGCACAAAACCCTCTCCCGCTTCCCAGAGCGGAAAGAGCAGTTCATCACCACCTCTAGCGAACCCATCCGGCGACTCTACACCCCACTAGACGTGGCCGATCTTGAATATCAGCAAGATTTGGGGATGCCTGGCGAATATCCCTACACGCGCGGCGTTCATGCCACGATGTATCGCGGCAAGCCCTGGACAACCCGTATGTTTGCCGGATTTGGCACCGCCAGCGAGACCAACGCCCGCTTCAAATACCTACTGGAACAGGGCAATATGGGACTTTCCATCGCCTTCGATTTGGCTACCCTGATGGGTTATGATACTGATGCCCCCGAAGCGTTGGGCGAATTTGGCCACTGCGGCGTGGCCATCAGCAGCCTCAAGGATATGGAAATCTTGCTAGATGGCATTCCGCTAGATCAGGTTAGCACCAGCATGACGATCAATAGTCCGGCAGCCATTATTTGGGCGATGTACATTGTCACGGCCGAAAAGCAGGGCGTGCCCATGGCCAAGCTGCGCGGCACGCTGCAAAACGACATCCTCAAAGAGTACATTGCCCAAAAAGAGTACATTTTTCCGCCAGAGCCTTCGATGCGGCTGGTGACAGATACAGTCGAATTTGGCACCAAGCATATGCCGCTGTGGAACACGATTTCTATCAGCGGGTATCATATTCGTGAGGCAGGCTCAACGGCCGCACAGGAACTGGCCTTTACGCTGGGTGATGGGTTGGAATACGTGCGCTGGGCGTTGGAACGTGGTCTGGACATTGATGATTTTGCGCCGCGCCTCAGCCTCTTTTTCAACTGCCACAACGATTTTTTTGAGGAAATTGCCAAATTCCGCGCCGCCCGGCGCATTTGGGCGCGAGAGATGCGCGAGACGTTTGGCGCAAAGAACCCGCGCTCCTGGCTGTGTCGCTTCCACACCCAAACGGCGGGTGTTTCCCTGACGGCGCAACAGCCGGAAAACAATATTGTTCGCGTAGCCATTCAGGCATTGGCGGCCGTTCTTGGCGGAACCCAAAGCCTGCACACCAACAGCATGGACGAAGCCCTGGCGCTGCCCAGCGAAGATGCCGTCACCATCGCCATGCGTACTCAGCAAATCATCGCCGAAGAAAGTGGCGTAGCCAACACGATTGATCCGCTGGCCGGCTCCTTTTTTGTGGAACATGAAACCAACAAAATCGAAGCCCAAGTTTACGAATATTGGCAGCAAGTTGAAGAGTTGGGTGGCGTGCTGCCCGCCATTGAGCAGGGTTTTTACCAGCGCGAAATTTCTAACGCCGCTTACCAATACCAGCGGGAAATTGACCAAAGCGAGCGCACCATCGTTGGCGTGAATGGCTATGCCGACACCAGTGAGGAATTACGCATTCCCATTTTGGAGATGGATCCGCAAGGGTATGAACGGCAAATCGGCCGTATTCAGCAAGTAAAGGCAGAACGAGACAATGAAAAAGTAGGTGTAGCTCTGCAAGCCCTGCGTGAAGCGGCGCAGGGCACAGCCAACATGATGCCCTTCATCATCGAGGCGGTGCGGGAATATGCGACGCTGGGTGAAATTACCGATGTCTTCCGCGAGGTGTTTGGCACGTATGAGGAACCTACCTGGATTTAAGGCATACAAAAGGGCTAAGTTTGCCGATGCCAGGCTTGCCCAGTCTTTGATAAGTCGTGCCTCGTCCAAGAATTTCATCCTATTCCTGCGAATTGAGCAGGGCAGTTTCAAACGTTTTTACAATGCCCTCGAAATGGGTATCAAGTGGCGTGCCTACAAAAACTGGCCGATACCCATCTTCGTAGGTTGTGATAATCCATAAGGCAAAGGCATCGGCCGTTGCTTCTTCTAGGTCGTTTTGACTGCGTTGGTTCATCCAAAAGCCTACGGCCGTTTGCCGATTCACCATATCACTGCCGATGAGGGTATGAAATTCTGCTGTTAGCTGCCGCTTCATTCGCGCGTCAACCGCATGCCCCAACTCGTGATAAATGGAAAAACCACGCAGCCGTAAAAAAGCAGCATCCGCTAAGATTATTTCTTGGCGGGTGTGGTTGATTACAGCAATGCGCCCCGGATGCCCCTGAATATATTCGCCATGCTGCCGTCTAAATTTGTAACCACTGAGAAGGCTACGGCCGTCTACACCTTCCTTCTCCAACACCTCAATGGTTGATGTCAGAATATGGTTTATCATCCTCAAATCATCTATCGTCCAAGGATGTTTCGGTGAGATATGTAGCCATTGCTGCCAATCTGCCTCTACGCAAAGCTGCGTTGAGCAAAATTGTTGCGCTAAATATGCCTCAATGTCTGCCGCTGGCTGGTAGATTGTGACGGTTGGCTTGGTATTTTGTCCATGCACGGGCTGGTTATTATTTAGAAGAAGGGACAATATAGTTGATGCTGCGAACGCGATGACAATAATTTGTTTCATAACGGGTTCTCCTAAGTTTTTCTGCACTGTAGGGAACGGCCGTTATCACCTCATCGGCCTCGCGTTAGCATAAAAAATTGGGATCGTTAGCAGTTGTGCTAACGGTGTATAATCCATCCATGCCCCGACTCGACATCTCATTTTTGGGTACAATTCAGGTATCTTTAAATCGTCAACCCATCACCCATTTTCGCTCTGCCAACAATCAGGGTTTGCTGGTTTTTTTGACCTTGCAACCTGAAAAACCGCTGTCAAGGGAGCTTTTGACGGCCGTTTTCTGGCCGGAAGAATCAGACAAAAACGCTCGGAATAATCTGCGCCAATCTCTGTATCAATTGCGAAAATTGCTAGGGGATTTGAATGAGCCAGCCCAGCCCTATTTGCTCGTCACGCGCCAAACGGTGCAGTTTAATCCCAAAAGTGATTACCAACTGGATGTGCGGCAATTTTTACAGGCGGTGGATGCCGGGGATTTAGAAACGGCCGTTTCCCATTACCACGACGATCTCCTCCCTGGCTTCACCTGCGACAGCCTGGAATTTGAAAGCTGGCTGCGGCAGGAGCGGGAACATCTGCACCACTTGGCATTGGAGACGATGTTGGAGGCGGGGCGAGACTGTTTGCAGAACGGCCGTTACGACAAAGCCCAAACAATCGCCCGCCAACAGCTTGCCCTGGAACCGTGGCGCGAACAGGCACACCGCCAACTGATGCAAGCCCTTGCCCTCGCTGGGGATCGAGCCAATGCCCTGAACCAATTTGAACAGTGTCAAGCCGCGCTGCGGGAAGAGCTAGGCATTGAACCCGCACCAGAAACCATCACTCTTTTTGAAGAGATTAAATCGGGACAGTTAGCACCCACAGCCACAGCCGAGACCATCCGCCCGCCTGTGAAAGTGCGGCACAACTTACCAGCCACCACCACCCTGCTCGTTGGCCGTGAAGTGGAAATTGAGCAGATCAGCCAATGGTTCATGCAGGATGCTAAACGATTGGTGACGATTGTGGCTCCTGGCGGCATGGGTAAAACGCGGTTGGGAACGGCCGTTGGCGCGACTTTGCTGGAACAATATGCCGATGGCGTTTACTTTGTAGATCTCGCACCGCTGGAACATCCTGACGAAATTGGAACAGCCATTGCCTCGGTCTTGGATTATCAAGCCCCAGACAAGACCAAAGATTTGCTGCCGCAACTGTTGGCAACGCTCAGTCAGCAGCAGATGTTGCTCATTCTGGATAACTTTGAGCATCTGTTGTCCCCCCCTCCCGTCCCCCCCGATGGGGGGGAAGCTTTGGTGAGCCGCCTCTTGCAAACCTGTCCCCGCCTCTCCATTTTGATCACGTCGCGGCAGCGGCTGAATTTAGCCAGCGAAAACCGTTTTGAGTTAGGCGGTTTAGACGTTCCTGAATGGTTAACCCCTGAAGATGCGGCGCAATTTACGGCCGTTCAGCTTTTTGTGGCAAACGGCCGTCGCGTCCAGCCCGATTTTGTATTGAATGACAGCAATGTCACTGACGTGGTTCATATTTGCCAACTGGTGCAGGGAATGCCGCTGGGTCTGCTGCTGGCCGCCACCTGGCTGGAACTGCTTGCCCCAGCCGAAATTGCCGTTGAGATCGAAGACAGCCTCGACTTTTTGACAACTGAATTGGCCGATTTGCCGCCGCGCCAGCGCAGTATGCAGGCCGTCTTTGATTATTCGTGGCAGATGATGAACGCCACCGAACAAGCTGTGTTGGCAAAACTGAGCGTCTTTCGCGGCGGTTTTACCCGCGAGGCGGCGGCGGAAGTTGCCGAAGCCAATTTGCGTGTTTTATTGGCGCTCGTAAATAAATCATTGTTGCAGCGGGAGGAGGAGAGCGGCCGTTTCACCATCCATGAACTCTTACGCCAGTTTGCGACGGCGCAGCGGCTGCGACTGGATGCTAAAAATAGTGCGTTATTTGCCCATTGCACTTATTTTGCCGAAAAAATTAAAGGCGAAACTCACAAGACAGCCGGCTTTTTTCCTCTTCAAATACCGTCTAAATATGCAGCCGATAGGGATAATTTGCACCGCGCCTGGGAATTTGCGCTGCAAGATGGCTTGGCTGAACAGTTGGCGGCTTTAGTCCCCGCGATTATCGTATTTGGTTTTAGACAGGGTAAGCAGGCAAGCGCCGTACCCGCCGAGGCGGTTCGCGCCTTGCAGCAGAAGAACCGGGCAAACAGTGATGAAGCTTTGCTGTACTTGCAGTTATTAGAACAGACATCCCGGTTTGGCACTGATGACAGTTCCCTCGTTGGAGAAGGGTTACTTACTCTGGTTCCTTTTTTTGAAAAACAGCCCTATCCTGAGCTTCGTTTCTGGCTTTATCTTTGGTTAGGGCTGTTGGAATCTCCGGCGAGAGAGGCATGGTATGACAGGGCTCATGAAACGGCTCTGGAGATGAAGGATGAACTGTTTATAAATACCACAGAGGTCATAAGAATCAGGTGGGCAATCAGCGACGAGGAGAAAAATGAGGCGATTTTGGCCAAGCTGCAGGAATTACGCGCCTTTTTTGAACCAAAACTTACCACCCCAGTGCTTGCGAATAGCTTTGTTTTTCATACCATTTTGGCGTCGTTGCAAGAAGTCAGTACAGCAACAGGCGCATATGAACAGGCGATTGATTACGGTAAACGCAGTTTGAATATGGCCAAAGAGTGGCAGGATTTGTTTTGGTTAAGCGATGGCTTTCATCGCCTAACTAAAACTTACCTGGCAATGGGACTACTCGATGATGCAAAACTGCAATATTTAGATTCATTAGAGTGGCATTTGGCTGTTGGACAGGTTTGGCAAACGTTAGGATTATTGGTTGGTTTGGCATCCCAGTTTCCAGAGTTCATTGGTGGTCAGACAACGGCCGTTTCCATTCTGTCCATGATTTTTCATCACCATGAGGTTGTTGTCTTTCACAAACAGGAGATTGACGGAGCCCTCCCGACCGTTCGGGCAGAACTGGAGGCAGCGGCGTTTGCGGCGGCGTGGGAAAATGGGAAGGGGATGGGGTTTGATACGGCCGTTTCTCTCGTCAGGTCAGCCTTACAAACAGGCAAGTAGGAGGTTCAAATGTCCAAAATGATTGAAATACCCACAACTGCGGAGGAGATAACGGCCGTTTGGCTCACAGAAGCGTTAAGAAGTACAGAAGTGATTGGGGGAGAAACGGCCGTTGCTTCCCTGATTGTTGAACCCATGAATGGGGCTGGTGTCATTGGGCAAATGGCGCGGCTTAGACCCACTTACGATTCGCCTGCAAGTAACCTGCCTACCACCCTCATTGCCAAATATTCCCATGCCGATCCCAATCATCGAGCCAACATGGGGCATGTGTATGCTCGGGAAATCACCGTTTACCAAAACCTGCGTCAGCAAATGACGCTGACGATGCCCCACTACTTCTACGGCGATGTCAATCTTGAAACTGGCGATAGTATCCTGCTTTTGTCAGATTTAGGTCATTTACGACAAGAGAGTATGAGACACGGCTGTACAGTTGCAGATGCCGAAACGGTGATCACCCATTTGGCGCACCACCATGCCACCTGGTGGGAAAGTCCGCAGTTGGAAGGAATGGATTACCTCGTACGCATTCTCACAACCTTTACAGAGGATCAAATTGCTCACTACCAAGCAAGTTGGGAACAGAGTCAGGAAAAAATCACAGCGGCACAGCCTGATATTTATATGCCCAAATATTATTTAGAAGTAGGTCGCCGCTTTGCCAACCAGAGAGCCAAAATTGCCAAGCAAATGGTAGATACACCCATGACCTTAGTCCACAACGATTGTCACCTGGACAACCTGATGTTTGCGGCCGAAAACGCCGATCCACCACTCACCGTTATTGATTGGCAAAGCTGCGGGATTGGCCCCGGAGCTGAAGATGTGACCCGCTTTATGATTTTTGGCTTAACCATCAAACAACGGCGCCAAGTGGAAGAGGAACTGCTACAAACCTACCATACCCATTTAGTTGAACAGGGTGTGCGTAACTACAGTTTTGAGCAGTGTTGGCGGGATTATCGTCTCTCATTTTATAAAAATTTAAGAATTGGCACGATTGTTTCGGCTCATTTCGATATGACCACAACATACATGCAAGAGGTATTGGCTGTTACCCTTGGTCGCCTCATGTGCTTTGCTGAAGACCATTGCGTGGACGAATTTTTAGCTTAGGAGAAATAAACATGAATAATTTTGAAGGGAAAGTTGCAGTGATTACGGGGGCTGGGCGGGGTATTGGCAAAGGAATCGCTCTGCGCTGTGCTCAGGAAGGCATGAAAGTGGTTTTGTCTGGCATTCGGCTAGATCCGCTCAATAAGACGGCCGCAGAACTCAACAAATTGGGGGCTGAAACATTGATTGTTCAGGCAGATGTTTCATTGGAGGCCGATGTTGAAAATTTGGCTGAAAAAAGCTATGAAGCGTTTGGTGCAGTCCATTTATTGGTTAATAACGCTGGGGTTGGCTCGCCGGGCAACGTGTGGGAAGCCAGTATGGATGATTGGAATTGGGTCATGAGCGTCAATTTCTTCGGTGTACTGTATGGCGTAAGAGCATTTATTCCCCGCATGATTGAGCAAGGTACAGAAGGCCACATCGTCAATGTCTCGTCGGTGGCGGGCCTTCTTGAAGGCGGTGGGGGTTCCTATGGCGTGTCAAAACACGCCGTTGTTGCGCTTACGGAAGCCCTCTATCACAATTTGGCCGAAGCCGCGCCAAACATCAATGTTTCTGCTTATTGTCCAGGTTATGTTAACTCAGAGCTTGATCAAGTCGATTCTGCTAACAGGCCGCGCCCGGCACGCTTCAGCAAGAATGCCAGCAAATTTACAGACGAAATGCGCCAAGGTGCTCGGGAAACCTTTGAGAACAAGGGACTGTCCATTGAAGAATCAGCAAACGTGCTTTTTGAAGGCATCAAGGCAGGCAAACTGTACATTGGCGTACAGGCATTTAGTGAACAAATGCCCCGGCTTGGCGAGGCCATCCACCAAAGGGCCGAAAACATCGTCACTGAACAAAATCCCGCTCACCCGAGGATGAGTGTCATGAAGGAGAAAGCAGATGAAAGTTAGACGCGTTGTGACGGGTGTTAACTCAGACGGAAAAGCAACTGTTGTCAGCGATACGGCCGTTCCACCCATCACGCTACAAATGATACCAGGGTGGGAATTCCATAAATTGTGGGGGGCTGATGAGCCTGTTGTTCTTCCCAGCGACGGATCGCTCCCATCCTTTCCAAAATATTATCCTCCGCCAGGCGGTTTTCGATTCGGTTTATTTACCGTCCCGCCCATGACAGAGGTTAATACCGAAGAGCAAGACGCGGAAGCAGCGCTCCAGGAATTGGAAGAAAAATTGCCGGGAATGGCAGAACATTTGGAAGAGGAAGACCCAGGGATGCACACGACCGACACGGTAGATTTTGAGTATGTCATATCGGGAGAAGTGTGGCTGGAGTTGGATGATGGGGAAGAGGTTCACTTAAAAGCAGGGGATACCCTTGTGCAAAATGGAACGCGCCACGCCTGGCGCAATAAAAGCAAAGAGCCTTGTGTGCTGTTTGCTTGCCTAATTGGTGTCGCTCGTCGCTAAAAAACTGAATTCAACAAGGAAGTAACAAAATGAAAGATTTCAAAGGAAAAGTAGCTGTTATCACTGGCGCAGGGCGCGGCATTGGCCGTGGTATTGCGCTACGCTGTGCCCAAGAAGGGATGAAGGTTGTCTTGTCAGGCATCAGATTAGAACCATTAACAAAAACTGCATCTGATTTGGAGGCATTGGGTGCTGAAACATTGATTGTTCAAGCCGATGTCTCCCTGGAAGAAGACGTGGAGAATCTGGCGCGCATAAGTTATGAAGCGTTTGGCGCAGTACATTTGCTGGTTAACAATGCTGGCGTCGGCACACCGGGAAACGTGTGGGAATGTAGTATGAATGATTGGCATTGGGTCATGGGTGTCAATTTTTACGGTGTACTCTATGGGGTCAGAGCCTTTATTCCGCGCATGATTGAACAGGGGAACGCGTGTCATATTGTCAATGTGGCTTCTGTGGCTGGCATTATTGATGGGTACTTCAGTGCTTACAGTACATCAAAACATGCCGTTGTGGGCTTATCTGAGACGCTTTATTATCAATTGGCAGCGACTGCGCCACATATCTCAATTTCTGTTTATTGCCCAGGATATGTTGATACAGAGCTTTCTCAGGCCGGTTCAGACGAGCGCCCACGCCCAGTCCGATTTGGCAAAAAGGTGAAAGACGAGCAACGCAACACGACATCAACTAGCATCGCCAATATATTGTCGATTGAGGAATCGGCAAATGCTCTTTTTGAAGGGATAAACGCGGGCAAACTTTATATTGGCGTCGACGCATTTAGCGAACAAATGCCAAGATTGGCTGAATTCATTCGGCAACGTGCTGAGAATATTGTCAATGAGCAAAATCCAGCTATCCCACCGATGAATATCATGGTTGCCAGTGACAAGCAATAGCTGAGCAGCTATCGAAGAGATTTATGAAGCTAGGCAAACAGGAGGCCCACATGCCCAAGATTTTGGAGATACCTACGACAGCGGAGGAGATAACGGCCGTTTGGCTCACAAATGCGTTAAAAAGTACGTGGATCATTGGGGCGGAAACGGCCGTTACTTCCGTAACCAAAACACGTATCGGCGAAGATGAAGGCTTTACTGGCGGCACCCTGCACTGTTGCCAACTCACTTACAATACCCCGACAGAAAAGGCACCCGACTCGCTCATTGCCAAACTGGCACCCACCGACCCCGAACTTCGCGCCGCATTTAAGGGAAGTAACAGGCGCGAAGTTTGCTTTTACACCGAACTCGCCGCCCAAAGCAATTTACCCGTTCCTCATTGCTATTTCGGTGCCTTTGATAGCGAAACAGGAGCCACTATTCTCCTTCTGCAAGATTTGGGATACTATCGCATGGTCGAATTTGCCACTGGCTGTAAACCACAAGATGCTCAATATGCCGTGCAAGCTCTGGCCACTATCCATGCCCAGTTTTGGGATGACCCCCGTGCCCAAAATTTAAGCGGGGCTGATGGCCTCGATGAGTTTCCTATGGCTGAATTATGGTCGCAATATCCTCAGATTGTTGCGGAACTGCTGCCAGAAATAGTCATTCCCCCGCAATTTTTTGCTGTCGGCGACATGACTGTAAAGAATATGGACTTTCTGCTCAACCAGCTTGCAGAAGTTGCCCCAATCACCTGTGTTCATCGAGATTGCCACGTGGACAATATCCTCTTCGGCGTGAATGAGGGAGACGCGCCAGCCCTTATTTTGGATTGGCAATCTGTGGGCAAAGGCCGGGGAGCTTATGACATTGCCTATTTTTTGATTACCTCTGTGCCCACGGAGCAACGTCGTCAGATAGAACAAACATTGCTACATGACTATCATGCACGGCTCAGGCAATTGGGCGTCAAGGATTATAGCTTTGAGCAATGCTGGTTTGACTACCGCCTGGCGGCCATCGGCAAACTGGTGGGGACGATCATCGCAACGGTTTTGTTAGATAATTCACCCCCATTTAAACGGTCCTGGCGGCGAACCGATTTACAACGACTGTTGGCATTCTTTGCAGATCACAAGATAGAGGCGCTTTTGGCATCGTTTTTGGATGCGGGGAATAAAGATAGTGATTGAATAACGGCCGTTTGGCTAACAAAAGCCTTAAAAAGCACGGGGGTTTTGAGAGATACGGCCGTTTCTCAAGTAAGATTAGCGTTGGAGTCAAATATTTGAGGTTGCTTGGAAGCAGGATGGAACTTCAAGAACGGGTTGACGCACTTAATATATTGAATGAGGCTTGGCAAACGGCCGTGGCTGGCAACGGCCGTATCGCTCTAATTAGTGGCGAGGCGGGCATTGGCAAAACCACGCTTGTGGAGCAATTTGTATCCCAGCATGGGCAGCTTCGCGTTTTGTGGGGGGCCTGTGACAACTTGTTTACCCCGCGCCCGCTTGGGCCGCTGCACGACATTGCTGGGCAGGCCAAAGGCCAGCTTGAACTATTGCTACAAAGCGACAAGGATCGCTCCGCCATATTTTCTGCCTGTTTGAGCGAACTTCAATCTCCTACAGTTATTGTATTTGAAGATATTCACTGGGCAGATGAAGCCACGCTGGATTTGCTTAAGTACCTGGGGCGGCGGATACAGTACACCTGCTCTTTACTCATTACCACTTATCGAGATGATGCTTTAGGTTCGCATCATCCACTGCGCTTGCTGTTAGGAGATTTAGTACGCCAGTCGGCCGTCAGTCGTTTGGGATTAGCACCGTTGTCATTAACGGCTGTGCGGCAACTGGCCCAGAACTATCCCGGTGATGTAGAAAAATTACATCAACAAACGGGCGGGAATCCATTTTTTATCAACCAAGTGCTTACCTCTGATGAGGATGGGATTCCAGCCACAGTTCGGGAGGTGGTATTGGCCCGTGCTTCGCGGTTGTCGTTGTCTGGGCGGGCGGTGCTAGACGCTGCGGCCGTTATCGGGCAGCGCATTGAACCCTGGCTACTGACTGAAGTTGTGCAGGCAGAAGCTGACGCCGTACAGGCAAGCCTCGAATTGGGCATTTTGTTGCCGAAGGGTGACAATTTTGTTTTTCGCCACGAGTTAGCCCGGCAAATCATTCTTGACGAAATCTTGCCCCACCAGCGCACCTTCTTACATCAAGCCGTGCTGGATGTACTTAAAACTTCGCCACTTGCCCAAAAAGATGCAGCGCGGCTGGCTCACCACGCTGCAAGCGCCGACAATAGCGAAGAGATTTTGAATTTTGGTCGGAAAGCAGGTTTTGAAGCAGCACAAATGGGGATGCACAGAGCCGCCAAAGCTTGGTTTGAATTAACGCTCCCCTTTGCAGATTCATTGCAACTGGGGGAGCAGATGGATCTGTATGAAAACTATGCGCTGCATATTCAATCAACAGATTTGGCAAAGAGTATAGAGGCATTTGAAAAGCTAGCAGAACTGGCTGAAATAGCTGATGAGCCCGTTCAACAGGGTTTGGCTTGGGGACGAGCGGCCGTTGTTCACTATCGGTTAGGCCAGCTTGAGGTGTGTGACGCTCTTCTCCACAGAGCAATCACAATCTTGGAACCATTTTCGCCCAATCATGGGCTTGTCTCAGCCTACCCACTGATAGCCATGCGTCAACACGCGCAAGGTCATGCTGAACCCGCTTTAGCTTATGCCGAAAAAGGGCATCAGATGGCTCTGGAGCTAGGCAAGATACGCGATATTTTGCAAGCGTATCAAGTTGTTGGCTTGTGTACCATGCCGCTTGATCGCGCCAAAGGACTGTATCATCTGGAAACCTGTCTGCAAATGGCGATTGAGCATAAGCAGTTTCGGATAGCTGGCTCAAACTATGCCAATCTGATCATGTACACGTTAGATTTATTCCCAACTAAACCAGTTGCCAAGTTGATTACAGAAGCAAAATCGTATCAGATTGAACACGATTTAGATTTTAGTTTGGCAATGACCCAGGCATGGGAAGCAATAAATCTTCTCTATCAGGGGCATTGGTCAGCAAGTGAAGCCGTGTCGGATGCGGTTTTGCAAAAAGCAACCGCACCCATTGCCCGCATCCCAGCATTGATTGCCCAAAGTCGCCTTGCGACACGTCGCGGTCATGTTGCGGTTGCCGAAGAGCCATTAAACGAAGCACTTGTGCTCTCCAAGAAGGTGAATAACTTAACGCGGATCGGCATTTACTATTGCACAGCGGCCGAAGCGGCTTGGTTGGCGGGGAATGAGGCTGAGATTCACCGACTGTTGGCAGAGTATTACGACACGGCCGTTCAATATAAACTCCCCGGTTTTGCGGCTGAAATGGCCTATTGGGGCTGGCGTGTCGGCGAACTCGTAGAAGCATTTGATTGGATGCACCAACCATTTATCTTGGAGATCGAGGGCAACTGGCAAGCGGCCGCTGATGCTTGGGGAGCATTAGGGTGTCCTTATGAGCAAGCTCGTGCGCTTGCAGACGGTGATAAAGATGCCCAAAAAGCGGCCTTGCTCATTTTTGAACAGTTGGGCGCACGGCCGATGGCCAAAACGGTACGCCAAAAGCTGCGCGATGCAGGTGTGCAAACCATTCCTCGCGGAGCGCGTGCCTCCACTAAAGAGAACCCCTTCAATTTAACCAACCGCCAACTAGAAATTTTGAGCTTGCTTACCGATGACCTCACAAATGCCGAGATTGCAGCTCGGCTACACATTTCTCCCAAGACGGTGGATCATCACGTTTCGGCCGTTTTGGGCAAGCTCCAAGTCTCCTCCCGTACCGAAGCGGCTGAAATCGGCCGTCAACATCATTCGATTTTTTAGATTGTAAAGTAAGCTTATGGATGTTTTAGAGCGCACAGCCGCCTGGAATGCACTGGATGAGGCATTGCAAATGAGCGTTGCGGGCGACGGCCGTATTGTGCTCGTTGCCGGCGAAGCAGGCATTGGCAAAACAACCTTGCTGGAACAGTTTAGCCGTGCCCAAACCCAGCGGATATTGTGGGGCATGTGTGACGCCTTGTTTACGCCACGTCCACTTGGCCCACTACATGACATCGCTCCCCAGACGCACGGACAATTACACACGCTACTACAGGAAGAGCCAAATCGCCCTGTCATCTTTGCCGCTTGCCTGGACGAATGCCAATCTCCTTCCATTCTGGTATTTGAGGATATTCATTGGGCAGATGAAGCCACGCTAGACTTGCTTAAATATTTGGGACGGCGGATGCAATATACCTGCTCATTGCTCATTGCCACCTATCGGGATGATGAGCTGGGGGCACAACATCCACTCCGCTCGCTGCTGGGCGATTTGGTGCGCCAGTCTTCCGTGAGTCGCCTGGAATTAGCACCCCTGTCGTTAACGGCCGTTCGTCAGCTTGCTAAAAATTACGCTGGTGATGTGGAAGTATTGCATCAACAAACGGGCGGCAATCCATTCTTTATCAACCAGGTGCTTGCTTCTGATGAGGAGGGGATTCCGGCAACGGTGAGGGAAGTGGTGCTAGCCCGTGCTTCACGGCTATCGCTGTCTGGAAGAGCTGTGCTGAACGCAGCGGCCGTTATCGGTCAGCGTATTGATCCCTGGCTTCTGGCCGAAGTGGTGCAGGCGGAAGCCACGGCCATTCAAGAAAATCTAGAACTGGGCATCTTACAGACTTACAACAAGCACTTTGTCTTTCGCCACGACTTGGTTCGGCAAGCGATTTATGATGAAACGTTGCCCCATCAACGGATATTCTTGCACCAAGTCGTGCTGGACATATTGAAAACATCACCCGTAGGGCAAAAAGATGCTGCCAGGTTGGCACATCACGCCGAAGCCGCTGGCGATAAAGAAGCAATTTTGCAGTATGTACCTTTGGCAGGTGAAGCGGCAAGGCAAACAGGCATGCCCCGTGCCGAAGCCTCCCTGTGGGCTTTGATGATTCAAAATTCACAAGAATTGCCCCTCTTAAAACAGGCCGAGCTTTATGAAAATTACGGCCTTAGCTGTCGGGCACTGCCTGATAAGTCGGTGCCGATTGAGGCTTACCGCAAAGCACTTGAGCTAGCAGAGCTGGCTAAGGCACCGCCACTCATCATAGGGCGGGTTCTTGTTCGTCTGGCAACCATGCTTGTTACGAATGCTCAAGTAGACGAAGCTGTGAAGCTGATTGATGAAGCATTGACCATTTTGGAGCTGTTGCCGCCCAGCATACCCCTTGCCCTGGCCTATAAAAATAGAGCCTATCAACTGTTGATCCAAGGTGCGTTTGAGGAATCAGTTGCTTTTGCCGAAAAAGGCTATCTGCTAGCGCAACAGCTTGAAGATATTTATACAATTATGTCAACTCTGGACACGTTAGGCTTATGCTGGCTACCTACAGATCATGCGCGTGGACGGGAATACATGGAGCAGACATTGGCTTTGACCCTAAAACATGGCGGCTTTTGGCGTGCCGGATCAGTTTACCCTAATTTAAGCATGACTTATGTGGATGTTTACTACCTCAATCGCGCTGAAAAACTTATTGAGGAAGGGTTACGCTTTACATCAGAGCACGATAACGACCTGGCTCATTCTATACTGCGTGCCTGGCAGGGGATGCTAAGGCTGTATCAAGGTAAGTGGGAAGAGGCGCAGAACATCGTTAGTGAGCTTATTGCAGACCCAGAGTTGGCACTGATACCCCAGCCTGCAACATTTGCCGCACAGGGACGTTTGCTTGCACGTCAAGGTCTGGAGGGCGCACAAGGTGCGTTAGATAAGGCGCTTAAAGTTTCTAAAAAAATGAATAACCTACAGCGAATGGGGGTTGTTTATACTGCTCGGGCAGAGGCGGCTTGGTTGGCAAATGACCCAGAGCAAACTCGGGCAGAAGTCAACGCATTCTATGAAATAGCGTTGAAAAACCGACAGCCCGGTTTTGCGGCTGAATTAGCCTATTGGCGTTGGCTAGCCGGTGAGTTTATAGAAACGTTCGATTGGATGGTAGAACCATTCGTGCTGGAAATTAAAGGCGACTGGCAAGCAGCGGCCGCTGCGTGGGAAGCGTTAGGTTGCCCTTATGAGCAAGCCCGTGCCTTGGCCGCTGGCGACGTGGAAGCGCAAAAAGCCGCCTTGCTTATCTTTGAGCGATTGGGAGCCAAACCGATGATTGAGCGTGTCCGCCAAAAGCTGCGCGGTGCTGGGGTGGAGGCTATTCCCCGTGGACCACGCGCTGCCACTCAGGAAAATCCTTTCAATTTAACCAATCGCCAGCTTGAAATTTTGAGCTTGCTTACCGAAGACCTCACGAATGCCGAGATTGCAGCTCGGCTGCATATTTCCCCAAAAACGGTGGGTCATCATGTTTCGGCCGTTTTAGGCAAGCTCCAGGTCTCTTCACGTACGGAAGCGGCTGAAATCGGCCGTCAGCACCTCGATTACCCCTAACTTAAGTCCCCAAAATAGGGAACTAAAAATTCTAAAATAGGGAACCTCTCCCGATGCAAAGTTGGCAGAACTGTTCTACGCTGCCTGTTGTCACAGGTGCATCACATCTCCAATCACCCCCACACCTCCAAATAGCCCTGAAATTTTAGGAGGACAAAAATGACAAAACCACTTATCGCTTTCTACTTGCTGCGGTCAAACGGCCGTAAGCGAAAGCAGCATCATAAAGCCCCTCAACGAGAACCCCGCCAGCAATCTAATGGCAGCCAGCCCGAACCAACCAAGCGCAACTTTAAGACATTTTTCAAACGAGGTAATAAATGAAACGTACACGGAAGCTGTTCTTGTGGGGGATTACGGCCGTTTTAGCAGGTTGGCTTTTTACGCAGCAGGCTCATGCCGTTGGCACAACCCTCACGGTAAATGCCACGGGCGATTTAAGTGATTTAGACCCCGGTGATGGTGTTTGTAGCACCATACCAACTGTAGGAAATGGCCAATGTAGCTTGCGGGCAGCCATTGAAGAACTGAATGCCCTGGGCTCCGACCCTAGTGGAGACCCCCATCGCATTCATTTTGACATTGCTGGCACAGGCCCTTTTACCATCTCCCCCAATACACCACTGCCCCGCATCATAGTACCCATAGAAATTGATGGCGAAACCCAGCCGGGAGCCAGTTGCCCCACCTTAAATGCCCCCGCCAACCTACAAATTGTGCTAGACGGCAGCAATACTTGGAATTCTGGCTTTGAGCTTGATACAGGGAGTGACGGTAGTCTCATTCGTGGTTTAGTCATTGGCAACTTTAATGATGGCATTTTCATAAGGAGTCATGGGAATAGAATTGCTTGCAATCACATCGGCGTTGCTGTGGATGGCATCTCTGGGATGGGCAATGAATATGGCGGGATTGTCATTGTTGGAAACGAGAATATTGTAGGAGGGCAATCAGCAGCTTCCAAACGAAATGTGATTTCCGACAACGGCGACGAGGGCATCAAAATAGCTTCGGGAGACAATAATATTATTCGCAATAATTTCATTGGCACAATTGCCGATGGTTTAGATGCTTTGCCTAATGATTGGGGAATTATAGTGGACAAAGCTCATGCTACCGTTATTGGGGGATCTGCATTTTTGGCGCGTAACGTTATTAGCGGCAATGATCATTATGGCTTACACCTATCAGGTAGCCAAAACAGTTACATCATGGGTAATTACATTGGCGTTGCCAGCGATGGTGTAACACCTTTGGGCAATGGCGAACACGGCATTGATATTCCAATCAATGTGTTTTCCTCGATACAGCCGAACCCTACAATTGGCGGTGTCTCATCAGGTCAGGCAAATATCATTGCTTTTAATCAAGGTGATGGGATCAATGCTCGGCTAAATATTCATTCATCCACGCCATCCGCATACCATATACGCGGTAATAAAATATATGATAATAGCGATGTAGGTATTCGTATAGGCCCCCTTAACGAGGATGCTACCGACCCCAATGAACAGAACTACCCAATTTTAGCCGCCCAGGCTGACAGTAACTACGTTGATGCTTCCCTAGACAGCCAACCGGGTCAAATCTACCAGATTGATTTTTACCGGAATGATAGTTGTGATCCCTCAGGCTTTGGCGAAGGTCAAGACTATATTGGCACTGTTGAGCTAACAACCGATGCTCTTGGTTTTGCCGCCACGCAATTTTCCGTCGCTGGCTTGGCTGCATCTGGTGATTACATCACGGCAACGGCTACCGATGTAGCTAACGAAAACACCTCAGAATTTAGCAACTGTGTTCAGGTCAGTGAACTCACCTTTGTGGTGGATACGATCAGTGACCTGGGCGATTCTAATCCGGGAGATGGCCTGTGCGACGTTGTGGGGGCCACGCCATACTGTTCACTGCGCGCCGCCATTGAAGAGTTCAACAGCGTAACAGGCGGCCCCTTCCGCATCAGTTTTGACATTCCGGGTAATGGGCCGCACGTCATTGCCCCTGCCACTGCTTTTGACCACATTACCAAGCCCGTAATTATAGACGGCACAACACAGCCAGAGAGTCACTGCGCTCTTGACGGTAGTTGGTTACTGCCAGATGGCTTGCCTGCCAATTTGCTCGTCGTTCTGGACGGTAGCAATGTGCCTGATGGCAATGGCCTAACGCTGGCAGTGGGCAGTGGCGGCAGCGAGATTCGCGGTTTGGTGATAGGCGGCTTTCCAGCGCAGGGCATTTACATTGCCAGCAATGACAATCTCATCACTTGTAACCACATTGGCCTAGATGTGGTGGGCACGGCCGTATTTGGCAATGGCCTCAACGGTATTTTGGTCACCGGGGACGACAATCGCATTGGCGGACTCTACAGCACCGCCCGTAACGTCATCTCAGGCAATAGTGCCAACGGCATTTTGCTCTTGAATGATGCCAATGAAAACAGGGTATGGGGAAACTTTATTGGGACAGATCAGGCGGGGGTAACGGCCGTTCCCAATTCAGCCGGAATACGCATTAACAATTCCCACAATAATGAAATCGGCGGTAATGGAACCAGTAAAGGCAACCTCATCGCGGGCAACAGCCTTAACGGCCTTCAACTGGAAAACAGTGCCTCTACCAACCTCATTCAATACAACATCATCGGGCTAAACAACGACGGTAACCCACTGGGCAACGGTGCCAACGGCATCTACCTTAAAGCCAACGTCACTGCGACCCAGATTGAAGCAAACACCGTCGCCCACAACGGCGAGAGCGGGATCGTCCTTTTAGCCACCGCCACCGAAAATCCAATCTACGGCAACAGCATCTATACAAATGGCGAGCTAGGCATTGATTTAAACAACGACGGCCTAACCGCTAATGACTTACCCAACGATCCCGATACTGGAGCCAACAATCTGCAAAATTTCCCCGACATGCGCTCCGCCAATCCCCTAACTGGCGACATTTCAGGCACGATGGAAAGCGCACCCTCAACCGAATATCGTCTCGACTTTTATCGCAGTACAACCTGTGATCCCTCAGATTATGGCGAAGGTGAAGACTATCTGGGCATGGGCACAGTCACGACAGACGCGACTGGTGTACAGACCTTTACCGTGACGTTAGGTGGCTTTGCGTTGAACGATTTCATCACCGCCACGGCTACCGATCCCAATGGCAACACCTCAGAATTTTCAGTTTGCTTCCCAGCAGGTGGATCCCCACCCGCCTAGATAGCGCAGATTTGTGCACATTTTTAGCGAGGATGAAATGAATCGTAAAGTATTGTTAATTTTTGCAACGGCCGTTGCCATGTTAGTAGGCTGGCTTCTGACAAGGAAAGTCTACGCCGTTGGCACGACAGTGACAGTAAATAGAATCAGTGATTTTAGTGACCTAAATATTGGTGATGGCATTTGTGACATTTCAGTTAACTCAGGTGATCAATGCACCTTACGTGCCGCAATCGAAGAATTAAACGCGCTAGGGCCAGACACAACGCGCCACCGCATTGAATTTGATATTGCTGGAACAGGGCCATTTACCATTACGCCGGGGTCTGCCCTGCCAGAAATTACCGTGCCCTTAATAATTGATGGCGAAACCCAGCCGGGAGCTAGCTGCCCTACAGAAACTGACCCCGCCAGCCTGCAAATTGTGCTAGACGGCAGCAATGCAGGCACAAACGCAGATGGCCTCATTTTGGAAATCGGTAGCGATGGCAGTACGGTTCGTGGCTTAGTGATTGGCAACTTTGATGACAAGGGCATTAACATATTGAGCCTAGACAATCGGGTTGCCTGTACTCATCTTGGCATTGCGGCCGACGGGGTATCTGCCATGGGCAACGGTGGTTATGGTGTTCATGTTCAGGATGATGAAAATACGATTGGCGGGCAGGTTGCCCCTTCACAAAGAAATGTCATTTCTGGAAATTCTCTGGATGGCGTTCGGATTGAGGGAGGAGACAATAATCGTGTCCGTGGCAACTTTGTAGGCACAACGGCCGATAGCCTAAGCGAACTGGGCAATGGGCGAGGCATTTATGTTGTTGGAGACGGCAATATCATTGGGGGGGCGAATCCTTTAGCTGGCAATGTGATTGGCGGAAATAATTCGTACGGTATCCGTGTGAACAGTAGCGCAGATAATGCCATTCGCGGGAATGTTATTGGCGTTGCGAAAGATGGAACTACGCCCCTGCCCAATGGCAACAACGGCATTGAGTTGGTTGGCAATGCGACGGCAAACATCGTTGGCGGAACGGCCGTGGGCCAAGCAAACATTATCGCCCACAATCCCTCAGATGGTGTTACCCTCTATGAAAACGTTGTGGGCATTCCTGTGCAAAATGAGATTCGTGGGAATAGCATTTTTGCCAACGGTGGCTTTGGAATTGATCTGGGGAACGATGATGTTGATACGAATGATCCGGGTGATGGGGACGGGGAAGAAAATGAAAAGCAGAACTATCCAGTTTTAACCACCCTCCCAAACAGCTTTTTTGTTGATGTTGCCTTGGATAGCCAGGCAAACACAACTTACCAAATTGATATTTATCGTAACGATAGCTGCGATCCAACTGGCTTTGGTGAAGGTCAAGAATATTTACTCACAGAAGAAGTAACAACCGATAGTAATGGGTTGGTGATGTTCCAATTTTTGGCTGTAGGTTCTTGGCCAAATGATTACCTGACAGCCACCGCTACAGACCCGAATGGCAACACCTCAGAATTTTCAGCTTGCGCCCAGCTAGACGACGTTCCGCTCATCACGCCGACCCCGCCCACAAGTACGCCCTCACCTTCCTCCACGCCGCCACCTACCTCAACACCGACCAACACAGCCACATCAACAAACACGCCAACGGCTACAAACACAGCCACCGCTGGCCCCTCACCCACGTCCACAAATACGCTTCCGCCAACGGCCACTGCAACGGCAACCAGCAGCCCAACGGCGGAGCCGTCACCGACGCCAACAAATACAAGCTCGCCCACGCCCACGCTGCCGCCAGAGGTGACACCCACACCAGACCCAACACAAGATGATTCGTTCTTTATCTTTTTACCAGTTGTTATCAAGTAGCAATTTTCTAGTAGAGGTTCAATTATGAAAAAGATGTATTTCTTCTTATTGATGATTGCTGGTTTAACGGCCGTTCTCGCAGCGTGTGGTGATGACACTCCACCCCAAGTAACGACTGTGGCTGAATTATGCGATCTGCCAGCCAAAACCTTGGTGCAGGTGGAAGGCAACCTAAATTTGCCTAGCTTTCTTACCTGCCAAGAGGGTGAATGCACGATCAATTTTGGCAAAGATGGCAACGGAGTGCTCGCCAAAGTGCGCGCCCGCGACGAGCCATCTGAAAATATGATGCAATATCCTCCGGAGCAATATACGTTGGATGATTTGACCGTCGTGTTAGATGATGGCACACGGGTAGCGGGCCGGAATACGGCCGTTTTGGCAACGGGTCGTGTTGGCTCATCTGGCGGCAGTTGTCACCTTGACATCCAGACGATCCAGCAACCGTAGAGTACGCCAGATGCCCCGTTATCTTGTTGAACAAACTTTCCCAGATGGCCTTACGCTCTCCATTGATGATGAGGGAGCGGAATTTTGCCTGGATGTGGTGAGCAACAACAAGCTGGACGGGGTCACCTGGATTCACTCTTACGTTACGCCCAATCGGCGCAAGGCCTACTACATTTGCGATGCGCCCTCGCCAGAAGCGATCCGCCGTGCGGCACAGCGCAGCAAATTACCCGTAGACCGCATTACAGAGGTACGCATTCTCGACCCCTATTTTCTGCTTTGACCGTCCTTACTGGAGTGGTGGTTCGCTTGCGCCAACTACCCCTACTTCAAAAAGATTGGATAAGATTATGCACCAAACAATTACTCGTTTTTCTACGATTAGCCTGATCTTCCTCGTTGCCTTTGTTGGCACCATCAGCCTCTTGAGCCATTTCGGGCAAGCGGCCGCTTTGCCTTCTGCGACCTTTACCGTGAGCAATACAAATGACAGCGGCGCTGGCTCGCTGCGGCAGGCGATTTTGGATGCTAACAGTTCAGTAGGGGAAGATGTGATTGAGGTTACGGCCGTTGGCACAGTTGCCCTGCTTAGCCCACTCCCTACCATTACCGACACAGTAAAAGTAGAAGGGTCAGGGGTTGATCTGTTCATCGTAGATGGGCAGGGTTTGCACCGCGTATTTGATATTGGATTAACGGCCGTTACCCTCGCCGATCTCACCATTCAACAGGGAAGCGCCGCCGATGCCGACGGCCGAGGTGGTGGGATACGCAGCACCGGCATTGGCTTAACTTTGGACAGCGTAAATATTTTGAGCAGCACGGCAGAAAGTCATGGGGGTGGGGTGTATGTAACTGGTGGCCTAATAGTCTCGGACAGCCTGTTTCAGAACAATCACAGCATCAGCGGCACGGGCGGCGCAATCTTGAGCGGGGGCGTAACGTTTATGACCGACACGCAGTTTGTGGACAACACCTCCCGGCTAAGCGGTGGCGGGCTGTACGCTTTGGGTGAATTGCATGCAACCAATGGACTCTTTCAGGGCAATCAATCATTGTCAAACGGGGGCGGCCTGTTTAGCTTTAGCCAAACAACGCTGCAAAATACGCAGTTCCTCAGCAACACAGCGCAAAATCAGGGCGGTGGGGCATCGGCCCCCGGGGTGCTGACTATCACCAATGGGCTGTTCCAAAATAACCAGACGATTGTGGGCACGGGTGGTGGGCTATTTGGTCAGGATTTTGCTACGCTGCAAAATACGCACTTTTTGAGCAATACAGCCCAAAGCAGAGGCGGCGGCATCTATATGTTAGGTGCCGTGACGCTGACGAACAGTCTCATTCAGGACAACCAAAGCCTAAACCAGGGTGGCGGATTGTATGTCTTTGGCGCAGTCACGGTGGACAGCACCCAATTTTTGGGGAATGTGGCCATTGAAGGTGGCGGCTTGTATCATGGTTTTGATAAAGACGGCCGTCTCACAAACACGCTCTTCGCCAATAATAAGGCTACAAACGAGGCGGGGGCAGCGATGCTGTTGGCCTCGTCGGCCAATGTTGAGGTGGTGCACGTTACGATTGGTGGGCAATCCCTTGCCAGCGGCGCGGCTGTTGCCGTGTTGAGCGGTACAGTGGGCATTACCAATACGATTATTGTGAGCCACGCCATAGGTATTAGCCTCACCAGCGGCACGGTTAGCCAAGATTACAATCTGTTTTTTGACAACGGCGTGGATAGTCAAGGCGGTGTTTCTGGTGGTGCAAATAGCCTGTCTGGCAACCCCAGTTTCCAAAATCCGGTGCAAGATAACTACCATTTAGACGTTGATTCAGCCGCTATTGATGGCGGCACAGATTCAGGTGTGCTGAGTGATTTTGAGGGCGAGATACGGCCGTTCAACGCAGGCTTTGATATTGGCTTCGATGAAATCAATCTGGCTGACTTTTTGCTCAACAGACTTTACTTACCGCTGGTCAATCGCTAACCATTTCTAGAAAACGATAGGCTCCTGGAACAATAGCGTGGGGAACGGCCGTTCCCAATCCATCAAGCATTTCCATCATCATTTTCATCTCATCTGCCAATTCAAGAAGATAATCAATTTTGGCGGCTTTTGTAGGCAAGGCGGCCGTTTCTAAATGCGTTGTCGGCAGCCGAAGCAGTCGCTGAGATTTGTGAAAGTCGCCAATGAAATATTGTAAATAAGGAATACCTTCAGCGTCCGGCTGTCGCCAAATTTGTTTGGCAGAAACCATCAGCATCATCCAAAAATAGCTGATGAAGTGGTTGGGTTGGTTCATCAACGCTGGGTTAAGCTCGCCGCCTGGAAAGGTAATTGGGTCAGGGGCGCTGGGAATATTTCCTTTGTCGAATAGTGGCTTCGTTTCAGGAGGGCGAACGGCCGCAGCACGCGGCTGCCAATACCAATCCACATGATGCGGTGCGGTTGGCGCATCAAACTGGACGGCAAGGTAAGCACCGTTTGGCGGTGCATTGTGCGGCGCTTCCAGAAAAAAGACGGCCGTGCCCATCTGCTGCACAAACGCTCTTTTCTGTGCAACGACGGCCTCATACGCTTCGTCTTCAACAATGACCCACACATCAATATCGCTCAGAGCATCGCTCTCGCCACGACCTTTGGAGCCAAACAGCCAGGCCGCCACGATACGGCCGTCTTGTTCCAGTATCGTGTGAATTTTTTGTTGGAGAACGGCCGTTTCTGCCGCATAGGTTTGTATTCGTTTATTCATCATGCCAACCTAAACAGAGTTTTTCAAAAGTCCGTATTATTATATTAGCCAATGGGACGCGGATTAACGCGGAAAACGCGGATAAATCATTAGTTTTCCGCGTTAATCTGCGCTCGTCCGCGTCCGTTTTTTGATAGAGTTGGACTACTGAAAAGCTCTACCAACCTAAATTTTCGCTTTGACAACCGCCCTTTGGGTGGCTATAATTCTCGTTCGTGTTGGGGTTTCTACCACTGCCCCAGCAAATTACAAATTTTCATGCCGGCATCTACCATTTAGGTGCTGGTTTTTTTTGGAGGCACAACGTGTACGCAATTGTAGAAAGTGGTGGCCGGCAATACCGCGCCGAAGAAGGGCACAGCTTCTCTGTCGAAAAGCTCCCTTACGAAGTCGGTGAGCAGATTGAACTAGAAAATGTCTTGCTCCTGGCGAACGGCGATGAGGTAACAGTTGGTCAACCAACCGTGGCAGGTGCATCTGTCAAAGCAACCGTGGTAGATCAGTATCGCGGTGAGAAGATTTTTGTATGGAAATATAAGCCCAAGAAGCGGTATCGTCGCCGTCAGGGTCATCGGCAGAGCTACACGCGGCTGCGGATTGATGAGATTGTAGCAGGGTAAAGGAGCAAGTGACATGGCACATAAGAAAGGTGCAGGTTCAACAAAAAACGGCCGTGATAGCAATTCCAAGCGGCTGGGCGTAAAAAAATATGGTGGTGAATATGTCATTCCTGGCAACATTATTGTTCGCCAGCGTGGTTCCAAAATCAAACCGGGCAACCATGTGGGGCTTGGCAAAGATTACACCATTTATTCCATGATTGAAGGTAAAGTAACTTTCGAGACGAAACACGGCCGTAAATACGTCAGCGTGTACCCCATCGAAAGCTAAGGAAGGCGTTGGACAGATGAAACAAGATATTCACCCCAAATGGTATCCCGACGCCAAAGTTGTTGTTGATGGCGAAGTTGTAATGACCGTTGGCTCTACCCAGCCAGAAATCCGCGTGGAAATCTGGTCTGGCACCCATCCCTTTTACACTGGCACGCAGCGCCTGGTTGATACTGAAGGACAGGTAGACCGCTTTATGCGCCGTTTGCAGAAGCGCCAAGAGATGGTCAAGCAGGAAGAAGAAGTCAAAGAAACGGCCAAACCCGTGAATTTGGAAGTAGATGGCATGGATTTGGGCACACGCGCAACCAAAGCGTTAAAAGAAGCCGATGTAACCACTGTTGGCGATGTTCTTGAACTGCTCAACCAGGGCGAGGATGCGCTGTTGGCGTTGCCTGGCATTGGTCAGAAGGCGCTTATTGACATCAAGCGCTTCCTCCGTGCAGAAGGGCTCATTGACTAAACTAAACTTGGTCGGGAACGATTAAAAAGATAAAAGGGCAGATGCGAAATCGTATCTGCCCTTTGTTGTTTTGATACCCAACCTCCCGCAGGTTTACGCCCAAGTGGTGCTTGCGGATAGAACCTGCGGGAGGTTTTTTACAAGGAGGAACAATGTCCAAACATTCCAAAGGCCGCATTGAAGTGATTTGTGGCAGTATGTTTAGCGGTAAAACGGAAGAACTGATCCGCCGCCTGCGCCGTGCCCAAATTGCGCGTCAGCAAATTCAGGTATTCAAACCCATCATAGACAACCGCTACCACGCTGAAAAGGTGACTTCGCATAATGGGGCAGATTTTGAAGCCGTGCCGGTGACGTCGTCCCAACATATTTTAGAGACGCTAGATGAAGACACAACGGTGATAGCGATTGATGAGGTGCAGTTTTTTGATACGGCCGTCATTACCGTTTGCGAGCAGCTAGTAGCAGACGGACGGCGTGTCATTTGCGCCGGGCTGGATATGGATTTTCGCGGTGTTCCTTTTGGCCCCATGCCTGATCTGCTAGCCCGTGCCGAACAGGTAAGGAAGCTGCACGCTATTTGCGTGGTGTGTGGCGAAGATGCCAGCCGCACGCAGCGCCTCATTGATGGCCAACCTGCTGCATTTGATGATCCCGTGGTACTGGTGGGCGCAGCGGAAGTGTATGAAGCACGCTGCCGCGACTGTCATCAGGTTTTACCATCACGTAGCGCGTAAAAAGGAACGTATACATGAGCCAAAAAATCCAGGATATTTACGAAGATATTGATCATATTTTGATTTCGGAAGAACAGCTACAGCAGCGCGTCACGGCTATGGCAGCTGCCATCGAGGCAGATTATGCAGCGGATGAAGACCTGTTGCTAATTTGTGTGTTGAAGGGTGGGTATATTTTCTTATCTGACCTAAGCCGCGCTTTGAAACGGCCGCATCACCTCGACTTCATGGGCATTTCCAGCTACGGCGGCGGCACCACTAGCCGGGGCGCTGTGCAAATTATTATGGATTTGAAACAGCCGCTGGCTGGGCGTAACGTACTCATTGTAGAAGACATCATTGACAGCGGTCACACGCTGAGCTACCTGCGCCAAAATTTGCTGGCGCGGCAACCCGCCTCGCTTAAAATTTGTACGCTGCTTGACAAACCTTCCCGCCGTGAGGTGGATGTGGTGGTTGATTACGTTGGGTTTGATATTCCTGATGAGTTTGTAGTGGGTTACGGCCTGGATTTTGACGAACTGTACCGCAACTTACCGTTCATTGCCGTGCTGAAGCCAGAAGTTTTTGCCCATTTGAACCTATAATTACTCAGTTACCCAATTACAATTTGGGTAATAGGGCAATTAGGTAATTGGGTAATTTTATGAGTAATAACCAGCCAGATTTATCTGCATACGCAGGTCGTTGGGTGGCCTTGTATGGCACCCAGGTGACAGGCGTAGGCGAAACGCCAGAGGCAGCGCAGCAAATGGCGCGGCACAGTCGCCCCAAGGAGCGTTTTGTGTTGCGCTTCGTGGATGATTTATCTGGTGAGCCTTTGCCTTTGTCGCCGCTGCTGACGCAGCTACGGCCATTACTCCAAACCCAATCCCAGCCAATCTACCTAGTGGGTGGGGCTGTGCGGGATGCCCTACTGGGTCGCGTCAGCCACGATCTTGATTTTGTGGTGCCGACCAACGCTATCAAGCTGGCGTTCCAGGTGGCAGATGCACTGGGTGTTCCTGCCTACGTGCTGGATAAAGAGCGCGACACCGGGCGAGTGATGCTGTCAGAAGCCAACACCAGCCTCGATTTTGCCCGCTTTCGCGGCAGCGATTTGGCCGCCGACCTGCGTGACCGGGACATCACGATCAATGCGATGGCGCTGCCCGCTACGGCACAAACCTCGGCAGGGTTGATTGACCTTCATGGGGGTCAGGCTGATTTAGCGTCCGGGCAGATTCGCACGATTCATGAGCGCAGCTTGCTGGATGATCCGGTTCGCAGCTTGCGGGCAGTGCGGCTGGCACACAGTTTGGACTTTAATCTGACGCCGGAGACGGAAACGGCCGTTCGCGCCGCTGCCTCCCACCTGAATCAAATTTCTGCCGAACGCATCCGGGAAGAGTTGGTGAAATTGCTGGAAACGGCCGTTCCCCACCGCGCCATTGCCGATTTAGCCAACCTGGGCCTGCTGGCCGAAATCTTGCCTGACATCGTGGCGCTGACCCCTCTTGAACAATCTGCGCCCCATCACGAACCTGTCTTGGCCCACACCCTCTCCGTGCTGCGCTGGCTCACCCTGGTTGAAGAAATTATAGAGCCGCAGAGAAAAACCTCTGCGTCCTCCGCGCACTCTGCGGTAAAAAAAATATTGGAGCCTTACGCACCCAAAATTCAGGCAATGTGGCAAGAGGAAGTGGATGGTGGTGTGAACGGCCGTACCGTCCTGCGTCTCGGCGGTTTATTCCATGACGTTGGCAAAGCCCATACCCAAACCGTCGAAGATGATGGACGGATTCGCTTTTTGGAGCATGAAAAAGTCGGAGCAGAGTTAACTGGGCGCGTCTTGCGCCGCCTCACCTTTAGCAACGAAGCGATTGATCATGTTAAGAAAATTGTGGCTGGGCATATGCGCCCACTGCATTTGGCCAACAGCGGCGGCAAGCTGTCGCGGCGTGCTGTTTTTCGCTTTTTTCGGGCAACTGGCGCGTCGGGAGTGGACATCGCGCTGCTTTCCTTGGCGGATCATTTAGCAACCTACAACGGCACGGGGCCAGACCCGCGGTGGCAGGCGTTGCTGCGTGTGGTGGCCAGCTTATGCCACCATTATTTTGAGCGACATGAAGAAACGGTAGCACCACCGCCGCTGGTAGACGGCCGTACCCTCATGCAAGCGTTAGCCCTGGAACCTGGCCCAGAAGTGGGGCGGCTCTTGCGGTTGATTCAGGAGGCGCAGGCGGCTGGGGAGGTGGATACGGCCGTTGCCGCCATCGAATTTGCCCGTGCCTGCCATAAATAGCGCAATCATAAGCTCAAACTGCCCCTTTGCATAAGTAACGTTTATGAATATGGGCCATCTAACGGTGTAGAGATCGCTAAAAAAAGATATACTTATGTACAAATCCACTTATGCTCGTCAAAAGTAGATTTAAAAACACAACCACCTGAGCCAAAATATTTTTTGTGATTTACAATTATGATTCGGAGGTAATCATGTCAACAGATACCCTAACCATCACCGATAATCGGACTGGTCGCACTTACGAAATTCCCGTAGAGCATGACACAATCCAGGCTATGCACCTACGCCAAATCAAGGTGAACGAAGATGATTTTGGGATGCTAAGTTACGATCCCGGCTTCAAAAATACCGCTTCAACCAAAAGCACTATCACCTACATTGATGGCGACAAAGGCATTTTGCGCTATCGTGGTTATCCCATTGAGCAATTGGCAGAAAATTCCAATTATCTTGAAGTGGCTTATCTCATTCTGTACGGCGAACTGCCCACCAAAGAACAGTATGACGAATGGGAACACGTCATTGTGCACCATACTTTTGTGCATGAGAACATCACCCAGCTCATGAAAGCGTTCCGGCACGATGCTCACCCGATGGGGATGTTTATTGCCACCCTGGCGGCCATGTCTACCTACTATCCAGAAGGGCGCAACATTTCTGATTCCTGGATTCGTACCAAGCAAATTCACCGGCTCATTGCCAAGCTGCCAACGGTTGCTGCGTTCTCTTACCGCCACAGCCGGGGCTTGCCCTACGTATACCCTGACAATGATTTGAGCTACACGGGCAACTTCCTCAGCATGTTAGACAAGATGACCGAGGTGAAGTACAAGCCAGACCCGGTTTTGGAACGGGCACTCGATGTTTTGTTTATTCTGCACGCGGATCACGAGCAAAATTGTGGCACGGCCACCATGCGCGTGATTGGTTCTAGCCACACAGACCCGTACACGGCGATGGCTGGCGCGGCCGCAGCCCTGTATGGCCCGCTGCACGGCGGTGCCAATGAAGCAGTGCTCCGCATGTTGATGGATATTGGCGACGTCAAAAATGTGCCGGACTTCATCAAGGGCGTGAAGAATCGTGAACGACTGCTGATGGGCTTTGGCCATCGCGTTTACAAAAATTATGATCCGCGGGCGCGCATCATCAAACGCATAGCGGATGAGGTGTTTGAAGTGACGGGCAAGAACCCGCTGCTGGATATTGCCCTGGAGCTGGAGCGGATTGCACTGGAAGATGATTTCTTTGTGAAGCGCAATCTGTATCCCAATGTAGATTTCTACTCTGGCATTATTTACCAGGCTATGCGCTTCCCAATTGCCATGTTCCCGGTGTTGTTTGCTATTCCGCGTACTATTGGTTGGTTGGCACAGTGGGTGGAAATGCTGGAAGATTCTGAACAAAAGATTGCCCGGCCCCGCCAGATTTTTCTGGGTGAGGATGAACGGGATTTTGTGCCGATGGCGGATCGGTAATCAGTTTTCAGTAAACAGTAATCAATAAAGGTGAAGACGGCCGTTTCCTGCAAACGACCGTCTTTTTTTATGCCTTAAACTTGTTGCCGCCCGGAAAAGCCAGTGTGCAGCTCGTGGAAATATTCAATCTTTTCTTCGCCGTATTTCCAGCAAAGGTAAACGTCACGGCCGTTTCGCTCAGACAAGAAATCTAGTAATCCGGCATTGACATCTTTTAGCAGCACCCCGTACCCCTGAATTTGGTTAATCATGCGCTCAATGGCCGCAAAATCCTGCGTCAGTGTAGAAAGCTCCGCGCTGCCTACATTGCTGCGGTAATCGCCCAGCAAGTGGCCCAGTTGCTGCGCCAACCTGGATGCCCGCGCTCGCCTGGTGAGCAGCTGCGCCATCAGCGGCTTGAGGGTTGGTAACAGGGCGTTGGCTTCTTCCACAGTAAAATATTTCATCTGGCATTGTGTCGAATAGAGACTTTTGAAGTTTTTACCGAAATTGCATCAAACAGCAACACTGGAAACTTCAAAAGTCTGGCCGAATAAAAAAGCGGGGCGCATAACACGCCCCGCCGTAAAATTTAGCAAATGGTGAAAGGAAAGCAATGTTTAGCCGCAGCTACTGCAACCTCCGGCGCTGGCAGCAGCTCCTTGGCTTCCCTCAGTCTTGAAGGAAGTGCCACAGCCACAGCTAGAAACAGCGTTGGGGTTGTCAATCTTAAAGCCGCCGCCCATGATGCTGTCTTCATAATCAATGGTGGCATTGTTTAGGTACATCATGCTTGTGGGGTCTACAAAAACTTTCACGCCACCTTTTTCAATAACGTGATCATACGGCCGTGGCTCGGCTTCCAAAGCCATGCCATATTGCATCCCAGAACAGCCACCGCCGGAAACAAAAACGCGAAGCCCGTGATTGGGTACTTCTTTTTGAACCAGGAGGGTCTGGACAGTGTTTACTGCCGCTTCTGTCAGGTTGATTGTTTCTACATTTGTTTGTTCAAGAAGGTCCATAATTTCTTTCCTTAGCTTGTTTGATTGATCGCTTAAAACTTGCCTTCGCATTCTAACAAGCAAACGGACTCGTGTCAATTTATATCAATGCTTTCTTATATCTTGTAAATGAAGGCGCAAGCCTAGGAGGTTTCTCCACGATAAAAACAGTTGCAGAAAGCGTGTTATGTCAATTTTTGATGATGACATGCTTACTCTTTTTTATCTAACTTGTTGACTACTTTTTGAGCAATTTTGTTTGTCCACCAGTTGATAAGGATGCGGATAAGCAACAGTACACCAAGCAGAGCCAAGCCCGTTTTTACAAGATTGTCTCGCTGGTCGGGAGCTAAATATTCTTCTACAAGGTTTTTGGCCACGCCAACGGCAAATTGTGTTTGGGACGGCGGGGCTGGCGGGGGAGGTAGATCATCAGGACTAAGTTCACCGCTGGCACCAGCCATCATGCGGGCCTGCACTTGCTGACCCAAACCTTCCAGGCTTTGGCGAATAATGGCGTTGGCCGAGGTTTCTAACATGCGTTGGCCTACGCTGGCCAACCGCCCGCCAACGTCGGCATCGCCACTATAATGGAGATTGGTCATGTCGCCATCCGGTTCCAGGCGGAGAGCCCCTGTACCTTTTACAAAACCGGGGGCACCTTTGCCATCTACGGTGATCGTGCAGCTTTCTGGGTCGTTGATGTCGCTCATAACGACATCGCCCATAAATTTGCCTTGTACGGGGCCAACTTTTATTTTGAGTATGCCATGAAATTGGTTTTCGCCAGTTGGTTCCAGCTTTTCGCAACCAGGGAGAATATTAGCCAAAACGACGGGGTCTAGCAGCATGGGCCAAAGTACATCACGAGGTGCTGCAAAAGGATAGCTACCTTCGACTTTCATTGATTTTTCTCCTGAATATTCTTAAATATTTAAGTGGAAACTTGCATAAGTTGTACCTAATGTAAGATGCAAAGTCAAACAGTTTCGGCTGCTGTTTTGAGGCAATGGAAGAAGCTTTGGATGAGGCGTGGCGCTGTCGTTTGAATCATTTGGGCAAGAAGCTTGTTGGGCGGGTTGAGTTGGGCCGTAAAGGTAAGGATGGTTTGATTTGTTTGGGCGCTGTTGAGGGTGAAGTCACCCTGTATAGGCACGGCCGTACTGCCCATTTTTGCTTCGCCAATCCATTGCAGGTAGGTGGGTGGGGTAATCGTTTGCCAGATGAGTAGTACAGGAATAATGACGGTGCTTTTGCCACTGCCCCAGCAAAATTTTAGCTGGAATTGGGTGTCAGTTTCCAGGGGGGACCACCCTTGCAGACGAGGCGTACATTGCCCTACAAGTTGAGGGGTGGTGAGGGTGTGCCAAACGGCCGTTTGCGTCGCCGCAAAAGTGACATCGCCACGAAACTCCATTTTATTTGTTGACAGGTTGTTGGGCTGCTTCCCAGGTAGGAAACGCTTCTATGGAGCGTTTGATAAATCCGTCGGCAATTTCTTTCACGCGCTCATCGGTAATGCTTTGGGCAATTCGTTTAACCACACGTTTAGGCATGAGACGCATCCCTAATGGCCGTTCCAGTTCTGCTTTTAGGCGGATGGTATATTCCAAACGAGTTTGTATACCCAGATCAAAAAAGTGGGTTTCAATGGCAAATAAACCGCTGCCGGTAGCCTGCCGCATACTGGTTTCTGCTTGAATAGGAGGTGCTTCCCTTATATTTACGGGATAAACAGTCAAAATCATCTCCTGCCAATTCACGCTGCACTCTAGATCAGAATAAATTTGGATGGTATACGCGCCTAGCTCAACCGTCTCATACAGCATTCGAATCTGGTTTGGCGTATAGGCATGAACCAGAGAAATATGGGGCAAGAACTCAGCGACACGACGGAGGTCGCTGTAATACGTCAGCGCAACTTTAGGAACAGCGGGAAAAACAAATGCCCGTTTAATAGAGCCAGTAATGTTTATCATGCAGGCGGGTTATGTGAGTTAGTTGTTGTTATCGTTTTCTGCTGTTTTTTCGTCAATAAGATTATCAATTTTGGTCGAGAGATTTTCAATTTGACTGGTTAGTTGTTCAACTTCCTCGCGGGAAGGCACACCACGAACAGTTAGCAAGCGTTCCAATCGCTGCTGGCCTGGCATCATCTCTTTACTTTTCTCCTGGCCAGCGGCAATAAGTTTTTCGCTTAGGCTAATCGCTTCGTCTCTGGCCATCTCACCTCGTTCTACCAGGGTTTGCAGCCGTTTGTCAATTTCTTCATCCACATGCTTGAGCAGCTCTAGCGGCGAATTGAGGTTGCGGCGCAGCGTGTTGAGCGTGTCGCCCCCAGCGCGCACCAGCCCTGTGAGAACTGATTTAGGCAAAAAGCCACTGTTTCGCTTTTCTTGTTCAAAGATGATTTGGGTGAGGGTAACGGCCGTTAAATCTTCTTCGGTGGTGTGATCAACAACCTGAACTTCGGCTCCATCTCGAATCAGCTCCGCAATGCCATCTAGGGTAATGTATTTCTTGGCGTCGGTGTCGTATAGCTTCCGGTTAGGATAACGTTTTATTACAGGCATAACGGTTCTGTCCTTATTTGAATTGCATAATGATTCAGTGCGTCATGTGAAATTATAGGCGTGATTATCGGATATGCAAAAAGGGAGAGAAGCAGCGCAACGGCCGTTTCTCTCCCAAAATTTTCGGTTTTTCAGTTTTATGCAAACAGAAAATACTTACTTTTGTTCTTTCAGCGTCTCAATCTTCTTGGTCAGTTCGGCAACCTTGTTGCTCAACTGCTCAATATCAGACTTCGTGGGAATGTTCATGCGATTGAGCAAGCCTTCCATCCGCTTTTCTAGCTCATCGCTAACCCGTTTGCTGCTTTCTTGGGCGCGTTGTTTGCGATTTTCAGCCAGATCGTTTAGCAAGGCACGGCCGTCTTTTTCCGCGATCTCACCCTTTTCAACCAAGCGCTTAACAAACTTTTCCGCTTCGCCCTGGGCAACAGAAACAGCACCCACACTTGCTAACAAGGCGCGGCGAATGCCTTCCACAAATGGATTTTTCCCTTCATCAACAGCTTCTTCTTGAATTTCAATTTTCTCTGCCATTTTTACCTCAGCTTGTTTTATGCAACGCGGGTAGATGGTTACCATCTACCCGCGAAAATCTACCGTATTATTAAAATGCTCGTACCCAGAGGTGGTTATGCAGCTTTGCTCAGGTCGTTTACCTTTTTGTTCAGGGTGGTGACCTTGCGGCTCAGTTTGTCAATATCGCTTTTGGATGGAATGTTCATCCAATGCAGAGCATTCTCAAACCGCTTTTCGATCTCTTTTTCAACGCGCTTGGCTGCCTTTTCAGCATCTTTTTGCCGGGTTTCAACCTGCTTGTTAACCATTTTGCGGGTCTTGGTTTCGGTTTTGGTGCCGCGTTCTACCAGGTTATTGAACATGCTAAACAGTTCTTCTTGGGCCAGGGTGACTGCACCCAAACCAGCCAAAACAACTTTACGGCCGTTCTCAACCAACAAATTTACATTTTCTTCTACCGTTTCGGTGAATTCAATTTTTTCTGCCATTTTTGTGCCTCCTGCAATCCGGTATTGGTGGATTGCGTAATATCAAGTTAAGTTAGTTTCTTCATGACGCATTGCATCATAAGTAAAATATAACACAGTGCGTCATGAATGTCAAGCCGCTAAAACGCACGATTTTGCAATAATATCGAACAGAGCAATGCAGATCGGAAAATTGTGGCAAAGTGAGTATAATCATGCACCACCAAACTTTGATAAAATCCGAGAATAGCAAACCAACACATGATCTATCAAACCACAAAAAGGAGTGTGCCTCATGTCGGAGCAGGCTGACTTGAACCCCAAAATTGCTGTGCTGCACTATCACGGCGCAGAAGAAAGTGAAGAACAAGTAGAGCTGCTTGGCAGTGCGGTTCATATTCATCACATTGGTTGCGACGGCGATTTAGACAAAATGGCCGCGCAAATTGAGGCGCAAGATGGCCAAGTAGCTGCCATTGCTCTTACGGGTGTTGCCAAAACATTGCGTTTGGGCAAAGCGCGGGTGGCACATCCCGCTGCCGCACCGCTGTTTGAAGTTGCCCAGCAAACGCCAGTGGTAGACGGGGCTGGCGTGCGTGCGGCTATGGAGCGTTGGGCTGTGCGGCTGGCGGCAGAGGCGCAGCCCGGCATCTGGTCACGCAAGCAGGTGCTCATGGCGCCCGGCCTCAACCACGAAGGTCTGGCGATGGCACTAAGCCAATACACCGAAACTGTGCGTTATGCAGACCCGATCGTTTATTTTGCTTTGCCGCCCGTGCCTGGTGTGGGTAGCGCCGAAACATTACCCCGCGTTGCAGAACCAACCTTGAATCAGTTACGTGCCTATCCGTTCCGGCGGTTATTCCCCAAAGCGGGTGAATCGGTACGGCCGCGCAGCCCCAAGCTGTTTGAGTGGGCAGATATTTTGGCTGGGAATGTGGCCGGCATTCGCCGCTATGGACCAGCACAGCTCAAGCGCAAGGTTGTCGTCACAGAATCGGTTACTGAGGAAGACGTGGCTGATTTGCGGGAGCGCGGCGTTTCGGCCATTGTTACCACTATGCCGCCACTGGATCAGGAGTTGGCTCATTTGGGAGCGGCCGTTTTTGAAGCCATTCTCGTTGCCCTACGCCCAGATACAACGGCTGCCCTTACCGAAAACACGTACCTTAACCTGATGGCCCAGATGGAATGGAAGCCGGGCATCAAATTATTGCAGCCTGAAGAAGCAGGCATTAACAAATTTGCCTTTGTCATTCATCCGCTGTCGCCACGCTTCATTTACACTCACCCCAAATTCCGCTGGGCACGCTTCTTCCCAGACAGATTGGTTGAGCGCGTTGCAGCCCATCTGCCCCCCATGTACGGCAGCCGCATTACCGGCATCGAAAGCCCTACCACTGGCCAAAAAATCGAGGGATATTTACTTTACATTGGTGGCACCCCCCGCGAACTGATGCGCCGCGATCCTGCCTTTGTTTATCGTCGCCTCATTCGCGCTTCGCGCATGGCAGAGCGATTCGGCGCACGTCTGATGGGCTTGGGCGCGTTCACTTCTGTAGTTGGGGATGCGGGCATTACCGTGGCGCAAAAAGCGGATATTGCTATCACCTCCGGCAACAGCCTCACCGTGGCCGCTACGCTGGAAACAGCCAAGCAAGCAGTGGTAAAAATGGGCAACAGTCTGGATGATGCTCATCAAGGTAAAGTGATGGTGATTGGCGCAACCGGATCGATAGGCTCTGTTTGTTCCCGCTTGCTGGCGCAGGCGGTGCCAAACATCGTGTTGGTAGCCCCCCGCCCTGAAAAGCTGATTGCCCTCAAGCAAACCATCGAAAGCGAAACGCCCAACGCCCAGGTGACGCTAAGTACAACGGCGGATGATTACGTGGGCGATTGCGATCTGATTGTGACGACGACGACAGCTCTGAACACGCGCATTATTGACATTACCAAGTGCAAGCCGGGGGCCGTTATTTGCGACATCGCGCGCCCGCCAGACATCACCGAAGAAGAGGCTGCGCTGCGGCCTGACGTGCTTGTCATCGAATCTGGGGAGATTTTGCTGCCGGGCAAGCCGGATTACGGCATGGACATTGGCCTGCCGCCTGGCGTAGCCTATGCCTGTTTGGCGGAGACGGCGCTGCTGGCATTGGACGGCCGTTTTGAAGATTATACCCTCGGTCGCAACATCGAAATTGAGCGCGTTAAGGAGATTTACCGCCTCTACAAGAAACATGGTTTGGAACTGTCTGGCATTCGTAGCCACGATCATTTCCTGACGGATGAAGATTTGGCCAAAAAGCGTGCCCTGGCGGACGAACTGCGTAATGACCCGGCCAAGCTGGCGGATGTGCAGCGGCAGGCAGCCGCTGCCCTACCAGTAAAAGGTGGGCGGAGTAAGGCAAAACGGGGTGGCAACGGCCGTACCACAACCATACTCGCCAGTGCTGGGGCTGCGGTGCTGGCAGGCGTGGCTGCCCTCTTCTTTTGGCGTAAAAAATAGATTTAGTGGTTGGTGGTTAGTGGCTGCTTACCAACTACCAACCACTAGCAACCAAAATCAGGAGACTTTTTATGAGTGAGCAATCCCCAACCCGCTGTGCAGCTACCACCAAAGCAGGCAAGCCATGTAAAAATTGGGCATCCGACGGTTCTGACTACTGCCATGTACATCAAAAGTTGGCGCAACCTGCTGCTGCGCCAGCCATGAGTGAAGCTGAGGCGGAGCTATTGACTCGCAAACAGGCACTTTTGGCTGAGTTGGATGAGTTGGTAGCTGATTTGAAAACGGCCGTTCCCACCGACACTGCCTCGCCTTACAATCCCCTTAACCTGCTTACCTATCTGCGCCAAAACCTGAATCAGTTTACACCAGAAATGCAGCTAGGCATCCTGCAAAACTTTGAGGGCATGACCCGCGAAGATTTGATGGACATTGAGACATGGAAAGGGATGGGGTACATGCTTAGTTACTCAGCCCGGTTCCAGGCCAGCCAACTGCGCGAAAAGATGAATGAGCAGCTCCCCAAGCCGCTCCAGCCAGATACCATGCTGAGCTTTGTGAAAACCAACATTGATCGCTTCACGCCGGACGTAGCCAAAGGCATCATGGATAGCCTACAAGGGGCCACCCGTGAAGATTTGATGGATCCGGATACGTGGAAAGGAATTTGGTACATGATCAATTATTCCGTCCAGTTCCAGGCAGAACAGTTTAAACAAAAGCTAACTGGAGAAACGGAAGAAGAATAAATGCTCAATTACAGTGTCAGTAATTGGGTAATTCAGTAATTCGGTAATTTCAGATGGCCTACCAAAACGAAACGCAGCTTTACGAATATTTGCAGGACTTATTTACTCAGGTGAAGGCGGATTTGCCGCAGGCGACAGAATCGTTGCTGAAGGCCAAGTTGTTTATTCGTTTCAACGTGTCTGGGCCAGAGGCCACTTTTTTAATTGATGCGCGGAAACGGCCGTTACAAATAGAATACGGCCGTGCCAACACTCACAAACCAGACCTAGACGTGGACGTGACGGGCGAGGCGCTGCACCAAATTTTGCTAGGGGAACTTAGCCTCACCAAAGCCGTTGGCAGTAAAAAAGTGAAGCCCAAAGGCCCTGTATGGAAAGTGATGACCCTGGCAGACCTCTTTTACTACGCCCAAAAAATCTACCCCGATCTGTATGCGTCGCAATCAGACGAAACATGAGTACAAAATATCCGAAACCTTCCAAATCGGAATTGATTGCCAAAATGAACGAGGGTCTCGACCACTTTTTGGCTTTCATTAATCAATTTTCAGAAGCGCAGCTATTGGAGTTGAAGGACGCTGTGGGTTGGAACGGCCGTGATCACATCACGCATTTGGCCGCCTGGGTAGAAGGCATCGGTGCCTTGCTGCGCCGTGAAGACCGTTGGGCAGCGATGGGCTTGGCCGGGCAAATCCTCAGCAATGGTCAATCAGATTATGATGCAATGAACGCCCAAATTGCTGATCAGCAGAGCCATTTGTCACCGGCGGAGGCGCGAGAGGGGCTGATAGCAGCGCATGAACGAACCGTCGCTGCTGTAGACCAGCTAGACGAAGCTGATTTGCTGCTTCCTTACGGCCGTTTTGTAGCACCGTTTACGGAAGATAGCGGCAAACCAGTTTGGAACTATGTAGCGGGCAATAGCTTTGGCCATTACAACCAACACACGCCCTGGATTAAAGCTATCGTCAACCAATAGCTGTTTGCGGAAACAGCCCCAGCCCCAAAACAACCAGCAACACAGCACCAATCACAAGTTGAAGCCAAAGCGGCTCGGACACGGCCGTTTCGCCCCCATCATCTTCACGCTTAGTCAGCAAAACAGCTAACAGGCGCAAAATGCCCGCTGCCCCTAACCCAAGCCCCAACAGCGCCAGTGCAGGCAGCCACCAGGGAAGATTGCCCAAATTTGCTTGTTCAGCAACGGCCGTTAACAGTTGCCAATGCCCCGCGAACCCCACCGTAAACGGCAGCCCCAGCAGCGAAAACAGCCCCACGCCCAGCAGCGCCACGCTCAGCGGCGACTGTCGTCCAAATCCTTTTGGCAAGCGATCCATTGGCAACACGGGCTGATGCCGCTGAAGCAGCACCCAGCCGCCAGCCACCAGCAGTAAGCTCCCAAACCGCCCAATTTGCAAGGTAACGGCCGTTTCCCTTCCCAGCGACGTAGGCAAAAGCAACGTCAAAATCGTAAGTGCCATATCTAGCAGCAAAATATTGCCAATGGCGCGGCGTAGGTGAACGGCCGTTACCGCCAACACCCCCGCCACCAACAGCGTCAATCCGCCACTTAACATAATAAGTTGGCGGAAAGTCGCGTCTGTCAAATTGGGGCGGATGGTTAGCGCTTGAAACAGTAACGTCAGCGGCACGATGGGGGCCCAACCCGCCACCAGCACCAACGGGAGCGGCTTGGCCTCATTCACTACCGTCTGCAGCCAAATGTGGAAGGGAAAACCCGCCAGCAAAAGTAAGGCAGCGATGGCGACAAGCTGGCTGAGCGGCAATTGCCAATCCAATGGCTGTGCCTCTAACTGCCAGTTGGCAATGAGCAGCAGCGGCACCGCCAGCAACCCAGCCAGCAAATAGCGAAAACTGCCCCGCACCGACCCGGCTTGCCCAGACTGCACCGCTAGAGCCAGCGAACCGATTGCCAGTAAAAGCAATCCCATCGCCACAGCAAACGTTTGCGCCAACAGGCTTGCTGCCAAAAAAGCAAAGCCGACCAATCCGCCCGCTACAAACCAATCTCCAGAGGGAAAAATGATGGCCAGACTGAACAAAATGAACAACCCGGCCAGCATCGTCAGCAGCAGGGCATGATTGTCTGGCGTGAGCAACATTGGCTGGTTCCAGAAGATGACGGCCGTTCCCGAAACACCCACTCCCCGCAGCCACACCCACAGCCCTCCACTAGCCACGGCCCCCACTAGCTGCGGCTGACGCACCAGCAAACGTGCCACCAGCGCGGCGATGAGTGGGGTGAAGAGGAGGGTTTGTAATGTTGTCATTTTTAGGAGATCGGAGATTGGAGACTAATAATCTCTAGTCTCCAATCTCTATTTAATCAACCAGGGCGGGAATTGCATGGCGCATCTGCACCAGATACGCCACCACCAATGCCAGCGCTAGCGTGACTGCGGCCAGCACAATCAGCATCGTGGCAGATTGATCCAGTGCGCTATAAAAAAGTTCAAACCCGGTTAAAAACATGAAAACACCCATACCAGCTTTGAGCGGTTCGCCAGTGAGCACCAATCCTAGCAACCCCAACACCACCAACGCCAAGATTGCCAGGGACAAGTGTGACAAGCTATCGCCGATGGCGGGCAGCGCAAAATCGGGTCGTTGGAACTGGCTGGTGATGAGCCAGAGCATGACCAGCACCAGCAGCAGCCGCAGCGGTAGCGAGGTGGGGATGCGTAGCGGCCCCACTTGAAAGCTCTTTTCTGGCGCAACATCTTGCAGCTCATCTGGGGCTACGTCTTGAGGGCGGCCGCCCCAATTTACCTGCCGCGCCGTGAAATAGAGGATGAGGCAGGCAAACCAGCCCGCCAGCAGCTTCACCATCGCCAGTCGCGGATCAAGCAAATCCACAAACAGCAGCCCGGCAAAGAAATATTGCGCCGCCAGTGCTGCCAACGCCAGCCGCCAATCCCAAATGATGATGACGAGAACGGCCGTTACCAAAACAGCATATGCGGCGGTGAAGCCACGCAGTCCGTCTAGTCGTTCTAGCCAATCGAAAATTGTTGGAAAATTCATAACTCTCAAAATGGTTAATAATTGACCATTTCCTAGCCTGTCAGAATAATTATTACCGCTAGAAGCAGCAGCCACAGCAAGCCGCTGTCGCCATCCAAAACGTCGGCGGCATCGTTGACGGCCGTTTGCAGGCCAGCCCCTAACTGTTTTACGGTGGGCAGATTGTCGGCAAAGGACGGCCGTTCGCTGCCCAACGCTTGCCGAATGGTGAGCCGCACTTCTTGCGGCTGCCCAACCAATCGGGGCAGGATGATGCCAGCAACGGTGGTAACTGCCAAAATCAACAGTACCAGCAGCGGCACGGCTGTCCAATTGATATTCGTTACGCTGAACAAGCCCGCCGCTGGCAAAATGGGCACTGCTTCGCGTAGCCAATCTTTTGTTGTACGCTCCACATTTGCTGAGGGGCGAACCTGCTGCGTTAGCAGCCAAATGCCCGCCACAATAAGCGGAACGTGCAGCAGTGCCAACACCAGCACCAACGCCCAACGGCCGTCTGCTAACCAAATAGCGTACAAACCAGCCCGACTAGCAAAGGTGGCGGTTAACGGTGCGCCTGCCAAAGTTGCTAAGATGATGCTGCCAACGGCCGTCCGCACAAATTTGTGGGTAGTAGGCCGTAAAACCAGCAAATACAAGGCGCTGCCTGCCAGCAAAATCGCTCGCAGTTCCGCTAAAACCCCCGCAGTGCCTACCCAGATGGCAGCTAGCAGCAGCAGGTGGCTTTGCGCCAGCAGCAAGGCGGTGACGGCGTAGCTGGGCAAATGGAGCCGATTCCAGGCAAGCTGCACGCCTCGGAAAACGCCCACCAGCCCCAGCACGGTGAGCAGCAAGCTAACGCCAGGACTGAGTTGCGCCACCGGCAGCAGACGCACCAATAGCAGCCCTCCCGCCAGCGGCGGCAAGAGGGGCGTTAGGGCGGCAACGGTCGTTTCATTTTCGTGCGTTTTTGGTTGCCATAGCGGTAACGGCCAAATATTCAGCAGCAACGCCGCTGCCAGCAGGCTGGTGCGGCTAGAGCCAATGGGCCACGCCAGCAGCAGGCCCATGAGCAAGGTGGCTCCCTTGAAAATAAAACGATTGCTCCGTTCCCCCGCCAACCAGAGGGTGATGAGCCAACTTGCCAGCAGCAGCGTCAGCCCAGCCAGTAACCCGGCAAAGCCAGCAGACCAGATGGCCGTAAGCCCAGCTGCTGTGAGCAGCAGCACACTTGCAGGCGTGGTAGATCTGTTGGCAGGATGGGTTGGTTGCAGAAGCGCATGGAGGGAAACGGCCGTACTCACCAACAGCAGCCAAACCGTTATGTGCCAACTGGTTGTGTCAACTTGCCAAGTCCAGTCGGGCGGGGAGCCGCTGGCAGACCAGGCCAGAAAAGTGGCAGTAAGCGGTAGCTGCGTGCGTAAAATGAGCCAGATTAGCAGCAAAAGGCCCAGCAAGGATACGGCCATATGCCATCCCCAATTTTGCTTAAAACGCGGCAAGGCTACACAAACGGCCGCTCCCAACAGCAGGAGCCAAAATAACAGCGGCAAAAGTTCCATACAGAGCGGCGATTGTAGCCCGACGGCCCATTGCTGGCAAAGTGCCTCATGTGCGATTAAAATGGGCAAATGATTCAAAAGAAGACTGCTTTTAGCTTAATTAGCCTGCTATTTCTGCTGCTAGTTGGCTGTGGTGGATCGGACGAGGTGCTGCCGACGCTGGCACCGCTGGTGCTGCTGCCGTCACCCACCGCAACCTCGCTGCCGCCTACGCTAGACATCAGCACCCGCCCGCCAGAAAGCGGCATTTCGCCCTCAGGCGGCGATGGCACGGCTTCGGCACAGGCAACCCCCAAGCCAACCGTCACGCCCACGCCCGTCAATCCGCTCATTAACATCAGCGACCCGAACCCCAACCAACTGCTCACGCTGGGAAATGAGGTAGAAGTGCGCGGCTTGGTGCAGATGGAGGCGGATCAATCAATTGTGGTCTCTTTGTGGTCTAGCAACGGCCGTCTACTCACAGAAGTTGCGGCCACAGCCAACGAATTTGGCTGGCAAACTTCATTTATGCTGCCGCCATACGTGAGTGGCGCAGCCACCATGCGCGCCAACTTGCTCGGTGCAGATGGCTCAATTTTATTCACTTACGATGTGCCGGTTTGGCTCACGCTCAACAAGGAAACAGCAACGCGCTACCTGGAGATGTTCCGGCCCACCATCAATGCCAAAGCGGTGGGCGGCTTCAACATCTTCTTTGACGGCGAGGTTTTGCTGCCGGTAAACCGCACTGTCACCATCTCCATTTGGGCCGATGATTGCCAAACGCGAGTGGCACGGCAAAGTTTTGTATTGGGCGCGAGCAATCGAGCCGTCTATTGGCAAGGATTTGTGGTAGTGCCGCAAGATTTGGTGGGGCCAGCCTGTGCCGTGGCCAGCACCGGGGAACCGGGCACGGAAAATTGGCGCGAAGCGTCTGTACCCATCAACGTGCTGGCACCCACAGAGCTGGAGGCGCGGGGCGTGACCATTGGCAACCCGCCCCCAGATGATGAGGTATTTGCTGGGCAGGAGCTTTTCTTGTATGGCACGGCGTACAACGTGAGCGAAGGACCAGTCAGCATCTCAATTTTGATGGAAAACGGCCGTGTTGTCACCCAGACCAGCTTCAACACCGATTATTGGGGGTATTGGGAAACGGCCGTTTCCCTGCCCATAGACATACAGGGATTGGCGGAAATTACCGTTGCCGCTGGGGAAGGGGACACTTTTAACGAATCTACCACCATCATTCGGGTCAATCCTGCACCTACGCCAACGCCGGGGCCATGAGTCGGTAATCAGTAAACAGTAAGCGGTGATCTGTTGGTAGGTTCATAATTCATCCCTCATAATTCATAATTTTTAGAGGAATATTGATGAATAGAGGCATATTGTATGGCATAGCGACTTACGCATTGTGGGGACTGTTTCCGCTTTACTGGAAGCTGCTGCAACACGTACCAGCCATGGAGATTTTGAGCCATCGCATGACTTGGTCGTTAGCGTTTGTGCTGCTGTTGTTGGTAGTGCGGCGGCGGTGGGATTGGTTGAAAACGGCTGTACACACCCCACGCACCATGCTTCTCTTCGTCGCTTCCGCCTTGCTGCTTTCAGTGAACTGGTTTGTGTATATTTGGGGCGTTAACGCAGGTTTCATTGTGGAGACCAGCCTGGGCTACTTCATCAACCCCCTAATGAACGTGCTGCTGGGCGTTATCTTTTTAGGCGAAACACTGCGGCGGGGGCAGTGGGTGGCCATTGGGCTGGCCGCTGCGGGGGTCATTTATCTCACGGTGCGCTACGGTGAGCTGCCCTGGATTGCCCTGACGTTGGCCACCTCGTTTGCGCTGTACGGCCTCCTCCGCAAAACAGCGCCGCTGGGGTCACTGGAAGGGCTATCTTTAGAAACTGCGCTAATGTTTTTCCCTGCGTTGGGGTATCTGATTTACCTGGAACTGGCGGGAACGGCCGCTTTTGGGCATGTGGATAGGCAGACAACATTTCTACTGGGATTTGCTGGGGTGGCAACGGCCGTGCCGCTGCTGCTTTTTGCCGCCGCCGCGCGGCGCATTAAGCTCGCTACCGTTGGCATCCTGCAATACATCGCCCCCACGCTGCAATTTCTCATTGGCGTACTTATCTACCATGAACCATTCACGGCAGATCGCTTGGTTGGCTTTAGTTTGATTTGGCTGGCGTTGCTAATCTATTCTGGGGAAAATATCTGGTTTAGTCGGCGGCAGCCGCGCTTGCAAGCGGCAGGAGATTAGAGAATTGGCCGCGGATTGCACGGATTAACACGGATTTTCCTTTTTACCCGCGCAATCCATGGCAAAAAAATCAGCGGTTGAGGATGGCTTTGAGGCTGGGGACGACTTTTTGGGCAGCAGCCGCACCCAGGGCGATGTACTGTTCGCTCTTTTTGCGAGAAAAATTGAGGTAGCTGTGGCCAGAAATCTCTGGCTGGATGAGACAATCTGCGTCTTTGAAGCCGCCGCCAGATTGCCGAACCAACGTTTGAATAGCGGCGGTGCCTGCGCCAAGCGGCCCCAAACGGCGTGAATAATGAGGCACAAACAAATCTACGCCGATGACAAAATCAGCACCAAGCTGGCGCACGGCGTCCACAGGGAGGTTGTCTACCACACCGCCGTCGCAGTAGCAGTGGCCGTTCATCTGAACGGGGGTAACAAACCCAGGTACAGAGCAGCTTGCACGAACGGCCGTTGCCAGTCGCCCCTCGCGCAGCACCACTTGCTCGCCTAAATCCAAATCGGTAACGACGGTGGCAAAGGGAATGGCCAGGTCACGGATGTCTAAATCCCCTAGCAAATCTACAATGAGCCGCTCCATTTTGTCGAAGCTGAGCAGCCCGTGGCGGGGCCAGGTAAGGTTGGCCACGTTGCGCCAGCCCAGGTTGGCAGCCATTTCGCGCATGTTGGGCATGGGTAGCCCAGCGCAGTAGGCAGCACCTACAACTGACCCGGCACTTACGCCAGCGATGCAATCTATGGGAATGCCCTCACGCTCCAGCACGGAAAGCACGCCTACATGGACGGGGCCACGCGCTACGCCGCCGCTCAGGGCAACGCCAACTCGGATACGGCCGTTTTTACTCTGCTTCATGGACTACTCAGGTTATTAAACTGTCATTCCCGCACAGGCGGGAATCCGTTGGACACTCGCCTAAACGAGCGTGACAAGCAAAATTTGTGGCTAAAAATCAACGGAACGGCCGTCGAAAGCATACTGAAACAACTTCTCTACCTCTTCCCATTCAGGAATGCGGCGAGACATGAGAGTGTTGGTGTCTATGATGACATGCTCGCACAGCGTTTCCAACTGTTCTTCTAGTTCGGCGGCGGTGACACCAGCAGCTTGCAGCGAGGTGGGCAGGTTGATTTGCTGCATCAGTTCGCGCGTGGCGGCGGCCAATTTTTTAGCAGCTTCAGCTTCATCACTGGCTGGCCGACCAATGATGGCAGCTAAATCAGCGTATCGCCCTACGCTGCCGTTGGCCACAAATTCAATGGTGTAGGGGAGAAAGATGGCGGTGATACGGCCGTGTGGAATCGTTTTGAATAGCGCACCTGCACTGTGCCCCAAAGCGTGTGCCAAAGCTACCTGGCTGTTGCCTAACGTGATGCCTGCAATGGAGGCGGCATTGGCCATCTTTTCGCGGGCTTCTTCGTCGTTAGGGCCATCGGCGACGGCGCGAGGCAGATAATTAAACACCATCCGCGCTGCTTGCAGGCAGAGGCCATCGGTAAAATCGTTGGCCCAACCGCAGCTATAGGCTTCAATAGCGTGACTCCACACGTCAATGCCCGTGTCGGCAGTAATGAAGGCAGGCAGGTTTTTGGTAAAGATGGGGTCCACAATGGCGATGTCTGGCGTGGCTTCACGGGAGCCGAGGGTGAGCTTGCGCTTTTCGGCCGTGTCAGTTAGTACAATGCCGTAGTTGGATTCAGAACCAGTGCCTGCGGTGGTGGGGATGCAGATGAGCCGTGCTTTTGCCCGCAGCCCTAAATCTTCCATGGGGCTGATGGATTCTGGCTCGATGCCGGGGCGTTCGTACAAAATCCACATCGCTTTGGCAGCGTCCATGCTGGAGCCACCACCCAGCCCCACAATCCAGTCGGGTTCGTAAGCGAGCATGGCTTCCGCGCCACGCTGGACGGTTTGTAGCGAGGGGTCTGGCTCCACCTCGGCAAAAATTTGGCATTCGATGTCAGCATCGGCCAATGCTTTTTGTACCAGATCGGGAAAGCCCAGCTTGGCAATGTTGGCGTCGGTAACGATGAAGGCGCGTTTGCCGGGCAGCATTTCTAGCTGGCTAAGGGCATCTTCACCAAAGAAAAATTCAGGACATTTGAAGAACCACATAGTTTACGGCCGCATCCTTTTTATGCTCAAGCGAGACTTCAAAAGTCTTGGCCGCTTCCGATGCTGGCCAAGGTGTCTATAAGACTTTTGAAGTCTATCAAGCGGTTAATTTACGCTTCTGGCCACTCGGTATCCAGCTTGGCACAAGCCTCAACGAGCTCGATGGCCGCTTTGGGGGCTTTCATCACCTTCATCATGGGGCCTTTGAGCTTCAGGCGGCGGGTAACAAGCCCCTGGATGGGATCAATTTTCTTTTCTAGCACGCCACGCCACACTTTAAGGGGAGCACTTAGCTCAAATACAGGGGATTTTTGGCTGCGGTCTTCTACTTTGAAGGCATCGCGGCATTGACCATGCCACAAATCCATGTAGAGGTAGATGGTTTCTGGCACACTTGGCCCTTCATCAATCACAAAGTAAAAGTCGCCTTCCCAATTTTTGGCGGCTGCGGCGTAACCTGGGCTTTCATTGAGGGCAGCCATGACGGCTTTGACCCATTCATCGGTTCCAAATTGAATCCCCATTTTGACCTCCGGGTAAGTGTGGGTGTTAGTTAATTTGCAGTTTGCTTGAAGCACTTTTTTGTGTGTAAAAGATAGCACAGCTAGGAGCGATTTGCCAATTGTGGACGGCCGTATCACTCTGGCTTAGAGGGCAATTGTTTGTTGCCTGATGTGACACTGAGCTGGTGGAGTGAGGTAATGAGGCCATACATTAGCCAGATGACCAGGTTGGTTTTGGAATCCAGCACGTCCCCCAAGCCATAGATGTGATAGGCAAGCAGGCTGGCAGCAAAACCAAGCGCGTAGGGTCGCCAGCGCGGTTGGTGCTGGGCACTACGCCACAGCATCGTCAGTAGAATGCCGATGAGCGCCAAGTAAAGAATGAGACCAAACAGCCCGTAGTCGGCGGCCATGTGCAAAAAAACGTTGTGGGCGTGGGTGAGTGGGTAGTCGGGGTTAATCATCACGGGGTAAAGGCGGCGAATAACGTGTTGAATGCTGCCCAGGCCAATGCCGGTGAAAGGGAAATCCTGCAGCATGACAATTGTCCATCGCCACAATTCCTGACGAAATCCCAGTGATCTAAACGTGCCAATAGCGGTTTCCTGGGCAGGGTCTTGCCAGAAAGAACCAAATCGTTCTGGCCCAATGGTGAAAAAGGCGGCGACCCCGAATATGGTTAACAGGCTGCTGATGAGCAGAAGGGTTTTTCTTTGGGGATGGATTTTGGGCAGGACGGCCGTCCACAACAATATGAGCAGGTATAGGCTGACCACACCTGCCAGCCAGCCAGAGCGGGATTGAGTGAGGATAAGTGTCGCTGTTGCGCCCAACGTTAGCACAATCAAACCGACTCGCTGCCTGATGGTTGTATGTTGCCATCGGGCTAAGGTCACAGACCAAAGCAGGGGGAAGTAAAAGAGCAGCGTACCCGCTATCTGGTTAGGGTGGGCTGCGCCGTCTCCCAAACCAGGAATGTTGATTTGTTGGTTGGGCAGCAGCTGGGTGAGAGCGGCGATGGGGCCACTTTTAGTAATCCAATCGGCTGAGAGGGTACCCAGGCCAATGAAGCCTCCACCCAGCAGGCCAAAAAAGGCAAGGGCCAGAAACCAATGGAGCGGTCGTGTCACAGCGCGTCCCAAATAGCGCCACGCGGCGATGCCTAGCAATACCCCACCTGCTTTGCCTAATGTCAGTTCAGGATCGGCCGTTACAAAAATGCTCACGCCGATAAGAAGTAGCCACAGCAGTAAAACGAGGTCGAATGGTTGGGGTTGAGGCAGTGGTCGCCAGCGCAGCAGTGGCGGCAGCAGTTCCACCATGGCAATGATGAGGAACGCCAGCAGAGTGCCAATGCTAGAAACATTAGTGAAAAGCAAAAAAGGGAGGGCAACCAGCAGCAGGCCACACTCTACAAGTAATGATTTGGCTTCTGTTGTTTGGGGCCAGTTAATAGGCACCTTTGCCTCGCAAGACGACCCAGGGGGTTTTGAGCAGGATGTAGATGTCCATCCAAATGGAGTAATTTTGGACGTAGTAGAGGTCGTCTTCGGTGTGTAGATGGAGGGGTTTATCGGAACGGCCGTTTACCTGCCACCAGCCGGTCATCCCTTGCGGCACAGCAAAGCGTTTGCGCTGCCACGGTTCGTACTGGTCAACCAGCCAGGGGAGTTCGGGGCGTGGGCCAACTAGGCTCATATCGCCCAGGAGTACGTTGAGCAACTGGGGAAGTTCATCCAGGCTGGTGCGGCGTAAAAAGCGGCCCACGCGAGTAATGCGGGGGTCATCGGGGCGTTTTTTGAAGAGGATACGGCCGTTGGTGGGGTTAATTTCTGTAATTTCTTCTCGATGAGAATCGGCATCTGGCACCATTGTGCGGAATTTGAACATGCGAAAGATACGGCCGTTTTCGCCCACGCGCTTTTGCCGAAAGATAATAGGCCCTTTTGAGTCAAGCCTAATCAGTATGCTAATGAGCATCAGAATAGGCAGTAAGCAAAGCATGGTGGTGCTGCCTACAACCAGGTCGAAAATGCGCTTCACCAGTCGCTGTACTTCGTTAAGTGCTGGGTCGCGCAAATTGATCATGGGAATGCCGCCGAAATCATCCACGGAGGCACGGTATAAGGCTAGGCTGAAATAATCGGGCACAACCCGAACATGTACTGGGAGATCATGCAGGGTAATGGTTAGCTTATTGATTTGCCCGTAAGCACGTTGTGGCAGAGCAACAACCACGTCTTGAATGCGATGTTTTTCTACAACCGGACGAATATCAGCAACTGTACCCAAAATGTTGAGATTTTCTTTGCGTTTGTAAGTGTCATCATCCAAATACCCAACCAAATTCAACCCTGCCCAATCATAACTTTGCATCATCTTGCCTACGCTGCGGCCTGTATTGCCTGCACCAACAATCAGAACACGTCTTTCGCGTGCTGGGCTGCGCCAGATGTGGAAGCTCAGGCGCATGAGCACCCGCCAGCCAACCACAAGTGCAATATCTATTACGACGAAGGTGGCGAAGAGCCACCGGGAAAAATCACGAAAGCCCAAGTACAGGATGCCGGCAAAGATCATAGAAGCAATCGCTTGGGCGATGACAATTGTTTGAACTTCATCTGTGATTTTATAAATACGTTTTGGATCGTATACAGAAGAGAGCAAAAATGTGAGTACCCAAACAGTTGGGACGATTATGTATAGGGTTTGCGAAAGGGTGATTTGCTCAACAGGTACAAGATAAGGAAATGCGGGCAGGTACGGCCGTATCACCACGGCAAGATGCAAGGCCAAAAATGTTAGACACGCATCCAAAACCATTGAGAAAATGGCGAAATTCACGCTAAACCGCCGCAACATAGACGACTCCTCCTAATTGAATACTACAAACCCTGTCATGTTGCAAAAAAAGGTATTTCTACATCTAAACTAAACAATAAGCATGTGTAATGGATTGCTCAATTAATATGTATGATGCCAGTGTGGGAAAGTGGCGTTCAACTATTAAACAGGGCATCGTGTGTCGCAACCTGGCAATATTAGCGGCTATTGGTTGATAGCGCAAACTGATCGTGTGTAAGAGGATGGATTGGAAACGACCGTTGCCTCAAGTTCACCTTTTACTTCAACCGCTCAGGTAAAGGCTGCTTCAATGCTTTATAGAAAAGCCTCTCATACCCATCTGTAACAGCTTCCCAGGTGTATGTTTTGTTGGCTCTGTTTTGTGCTAGCTGACGATACTCAGCAACGACTTTTGGAGCATTTAGTAGTTTGGCCAAAACTTTTTGTAAGCTATCTGCACCAACCTGGCCTTCATAGGAAAAACCAGCCTCCCCAATGGTTTCTAGGTTTTCGGGTGTGTCATAAGTAATGACACAATTACCAAAGGCCATCGCCTCTACCAAAGCTGGATGCGTACCTCCAACGCCAGATGTTTCTACAAAGAGATGGGCATTCGATCCCAGCTCTTGATACCCTTTGCCAAAAACATACCCGGTAAACACAATGCGCGGATCATTTTCAGCCAAAGCACGGAGTTCAGCCTTATATGCTTCTGCATAGGCTGCATCCCCAACAATGACACATTTTAGGTTCGTATCTAGTTTGCGGAATGCAGCTACAAGATGATGTGCACAATTTTCCGGCACCAAGCGACCTACAAATAGCACGTATTTCTGAGGCTCCAATCCAAATTGAGCCAAAGTATCGCCAGGGGGCAGTACATCAACATCAGAACCGTATGGCACGTAAGGCGGTTCATCATTAAACCGATCGCGATAATACCCTTGCACAACTTGCGAATCCGTGAGGTAGATATTCGGAAGTTTAGTTGCTAAAAATTCGGCAAACTGAATATATTTTTTGGCCAATTCGGGCCATTTTTCTCGCTTCCAGTCTAAGCCATCCACGTTAAGCAATGTTTTCGTATTAACGAGCCGGGGAATCCAGGTAACCGGACTGTTGCCAGCAATGAAATAGAGAGCAATGTCATATCGTCGGGGAAGGGCGTGTAGTGATGAGATAAATGAGTGGACCATCGTATCCAGATATTTATTGGCGATGGTTGGCAATTTTACCAGGCGCATTCCTTTATAGTGGCTACCTTCATAGGTGATGTGATGTGACCGACAGTAAACGGTAACTTCATGACCCCGCTGAACTAGGCGTTGACCAAGTTGCTCGACGCACGTTTCAAAGCCGCTGTAACTGGCAGGGACACCTCTCGTTCCCATGAGGGCGATTTTCATTGAACTTTCCCACTCTTTTCATATAAATAAAAAGACTTTTTCATTAGCAAGAATCTTTCATAAGCAATTGTGGCATTGGGGAATAGTTTCCGTAATCTGGCTTCAGACAAATAACGTACGCTTTGCACATATTCAAAGTTTGCGCCAAATAGGGCGCAGGCTGCTTTTTTTGCCGTAGGACCAGGAAGCCAATTAAAGAATGGAATGGCAATATAAGAATGCGTCTCAAGAGGAAAATGGCCGTTTGGTGTTTGTAGAAAAAAATTCTTGCTAACGCGTTGGGTTTCTGCTGCGAGGGCATCTGGATCGGCAACATGTTCAATGACAGAATTGCAAACAGTCAAGGCCACAGACTTGTTAGCTAGGGGCAAGTTTTCAGCATCCGCAATGATGACATTTATATCCGGGATTTTGGCTTTTGCTCGATAAGCAGCGTCAGGCTTAATTTCTACAAGAATGACTTCTTCTTGTTTGGGATACTTTTCAGCAAAGAAGCTAGCTGGCCCACCACCTAAATCTAGTACAAAACCAGATACTTTTTCTAATTGCATCTGGTCTATGATGACAGCGTATCTTTTCTGGCGAAACCGAGATCTTAATTTGCGGAACAGCTTTTTGACCAAAAGATTCTCCTCCCTTAAATGGCATTGTTTACTATGAAACTGCTTGCATTAGTTTTTCAACAGATTCAATTTGCCGCTGGAACAAGTCAGCAATCGATTTATCTAAAGCTACTGGTTTATATTGTGTTGGTTCCGATAAGCGCTCTTGAGCATATTGAAGCAGCTGACTATCTTGTGGAAGCTCACAAAAAGTGAGCAAATCTGCCAATGTTTGTTGCGGTGTTTGTACTAAGTCTTGGTAATTCAGCAGGTAAATATTAGCTGGATGTTGCTGATACTGTGCGATGCCAGCTTGCATAGTAACAATCCACTCCACGGCAGCCATATCAATTTGTCTTTCGAGCTTTTGTACACTGCTTTCTCGTCCGGCAAAGAGCAGGTTTCCCATAACCAACTCTTTGACCATTATGTGCCATTTGCGCCGATCAACTCCCCACCAATCATGGGTTTCGCCGTTAACCTGTACAACTTCCCGCTCAGACCAGCTGGCAATGGAGCGAATGGTATCCCAGCCATCGCGAACTAAAAAGATAAATTTGGCATCAGGGAATATAGCTTGCACAAACGATACCCGAAAAACGATCTCTGGGTTTTTGTCCACAACGCGCCGGGCAAAGGTGAGGGTGCTGTAAGCACCAAATAAACGATGGGCGGTTTGTATAGTACGGCCGTTTACATCTGATGCCCCTAAATGATATTTAGCAGGAAGCGTCGTTGTGTAATTACCATTGACATCTTCTTGGTTGTAAATGGAATGCCACATTGCTTTGGGTTCATTCAGTAAGCCAACTTGTGGATGAAATGAGAGCAATGTTGCTAATATTGTTGTGCCACTGCGCCCCGTTCCCATAATAAAAATCGGTTTTTTGACACTTTTCCAAATGTCGAGACGTTTTTCTAAAGCAAAATGGGCAAAAACAATTGTGTTTAGCCAACGGCGATTTGTCGTAACGGGGCGCCCTTCAAAAAGCAGCCGAGTTATGATCCGTCGTAAAGCAGAGCCTGGTCTTTCTTTTATGTAAGCTTTATCTACTTGAGCAATCATTTTAATCTTGACCTTGTGGTTCTTAATTTTGGGGAGATAAGGTCTGCTCCAGCCAATTTGGCAATGTTAAATCTTTTTTCTTTCGCAAAATGTGTGCCAGCTTTTGATTATGAGGATGGAATAGTGCTTCTAACCTTGCTCTGGTATCTGGTGCAATTTGTTCAGTATGTGCTTGTCCATTGAATTTGTAATATGTGCTTCGTAAAGCTCGTTTGATTTTTGGATGTGTGCGCCAGAATTTTTCTCCGTACCAGTTAATTGTCAAGGCTGCTTTTTGCATGAAGCGATTTTTATAGTGCACTGTTTTATTTTCAGTAGAAAAAACCAGAGAGTTGGTAAAATTTTCATGGGGCAAGTGCAACCAATGGCACAGTTCAATAAGCGTCCCGAGCGTATCCTTTTTAATATCTTCAAAAAAGAGAATTTTGAGATTATCATCATGAAACGTATTGAGCCAAGCCTCGACGTAATTTGCGTAGAAGCCGCCCTCTATGCCCCAATAAACATTATTTTCGCGCCTTTTTCGTTCTTCCTGCGGTAATGCCTGACATTGGTCAATATACTCTTCAAATGTTATCGAATCAGGTAATTCCAGGGTGCTTTTTTTAAATTTGTAGAATGAAAAGAGGCGATTTATGGGTTCTCTGAAAACCAAGATTATTTTTGGGTCAGCTAGGGTTGCCTGAATGGCTTCGGCAACGGGATATCCTCCATAAAAGTACCCTCCTGTTGCTTCCAGGCGGTATTTTTGTTCAGAACATTCTGAAAAATGTTGACTATACGCTTCGATGTCACTCAGCTTTTTACCGTATCGTAATGGTAAAAAATATTGGACTTCTTTGATAGGAGAAGCGCAAATATCGGCATGTGTGGCCAGGTAAGCATATAAAGATGTTGTGGCTGCTTTGTTAACCCCGGCAATGATTAAGTTAGGTAACGGCATGTTTTTCTATATCTTGAAAAAAGCTGGTATAAGCAAACTTCTTTCTACGCTTTTTCTTGGGCGAATCACAAGTTCACGTTTTGTATTTAGCCAAACAAAATAGTTGTTATAATTCACTCACCTAGAATTTTTAAATAAAATTGTTCTGTTTCCGCTGCAATTGATTTCCAATTGAATCTCTGGTCTACATCCTTTTTGCCAGTAGCCGACAGTTGGTTGGCATATTCAGGATTTGTGAGTAATTTTTCAATAGCAACGGCCGTTTCACGCGCATCTTCTGGCGAAACAAGCAATCCTGTTTTTCCATCCACAATCACATCATTGTTGCTGCCAACGGCCGTTGCCACCACAGCCTTTCCTAAGCTCATAGCCATTAACAATGCGGCACTTTGGTAAATCCATTGATAAGGGAAAATAACGACATCGGCAGCCGAAAAGTATGCAATCATTTCATCATCAGTGGCTCGACCAAGTTTCCAAACAATATTTGTATCAATTCCTAAAGATTGTGCCAATTGTACGTCTAACGTCACGTCCCGATCTTGCAATTTCCCAGCGATCAACAAATGAGCATACGGTATATTTTTAACAACAAGGCTCATCGCTTCAATAACTAGATCTAACCTTTTATTCGGTTTGATTGTGCCAAAAATCAGGACGACAGGCGTACTTTCCTTTAACCCTAAGGACGCTTTTGCCTCTGCAGATGGCTGTAGAGCACCAAGTTTTGACTGTGTATAAGAGCCCTGCTGGATAAAAACAGCTTTTTTCAATAATGCTTCGTCCAATTCCTTTAATTTTTCTAAGGCGTGTGTTGAATTGAGGATCAAACCAGACGCATTTTGATAAAGTTTATGCAAATAACTGTTTCGAGCTTCCCTTACATCACTACCAAATGAAAAAGGAACAACATCATGGACAGTAATGATCCGTTGAACCGACATTGAGGCAAGAACTTTAAAAAAGAAATAATCCAAAATTGGAATTTGGAAAAAATGAAAATGGACTATTTCTGGCGATTTTATCTTGACGAAACGCAATATTTTTAATAAGGATAAGGCATATCTAAACCCACGTACAAATCTTGGAGCTTCTCCATAAATCCCCCTAAAACCTGGTAAAACTTGTATGTTTTCAGGGCATAGGTCACTTTGTGCAGTCTCCCAAGTAGAAATTAAGTTCATAGCTACCCCGGAATTCTGTAACTCTGAGGTCAGAGGGAAATTGTAATAATGCATTCCCCGATGGGCACCTACCGTATCGATCATAAAAACAGAAATCATCAACTTATCAAAAGTCTAAGAAATTTAATCAATGCCTAAATATCCATACCTGCGTAGCCCAAACCAGGTAAATAGCGTGATTATTCTTTGAGCATTTCGCGGCAATTTTTCTCGCCAGCTAACATCCTGCTTTAACTGTATAGCTCCCTTTTGGAATCGGCTAGGATTACCCCAAATAGCATGATTTGTTGATAAATACACACCTTTGTGCCCATCAGCTGGATAATTTCTTGATGGAATCTTGAGTAACTCGAAAATGTTAGTAATGCTCTTAGTGGGTTCAGAAACGAAATCTTCATAGCGTAAGGTGATGAATGCTTTTGACGCATGCCGCAATAATCTTTCTGTTAAAAAATTAGCAATATTCCATCTTAAAGCACTTTTGAATGGAGAGTATTGACGCATATAAATCACTTCTTTTTCTGTTTGTTGTTGGACTTTCTTTTTTGCCCAAGAATGGGCAACCCCACGTGAGTCTCGGACTAAATGCAAGGTGTAAATTTCGACATTTGGAAGCATGCCAAGTAAGAAAGCATACGTAGGCCGTTTGGAGGAGTCAACAATCACATCTGCGTTGGTTTCCTGAGCAATTGAAGCATACAAAGCGTCAAGATTTGACAAATAATTTGATAATTGTTTACGTAAATTATTTCTTGTTGACGAGAATAAATATTTCCATACGTAGCGGTTACGGACACTATTCTTCCGTTGCCTTTCCATCATTTTTGCGTCTGTGCTACTAATTTTGAATTCATTGTTTAGAATTTTATGCCAAACCGGGCAATCTAAACCAGGGACACCACAAGCACATAGTTTATTATCTAGAAAAAAATGTCGCCAAATATTCATGGCTTCGCCAATGAAAAAGAATCCTTCGATTTCGCCTAGAACGTTGCCTATAATCGTGCTGCCGCTTCTTCCTTCACCAGCAATATAGAGGATTTTCAGTTTAGATGACTCCTGTGACATCCGCTAAATTTCCTTCAATTTAATGTAAATTACAAGAAGATTAAATTGCGATTTTATTGTTCAATTGGGTAAAAGCGAGGAAGTTTGCTTAGCTAAGTTCAAATTTCTTCTGTAACTATGCAGGTCTCTCTGGCTGTAGCCGGTGTCCTCACCGGGCGACTCGGTCTGGAGAGCAGCCCTTCGGGACTGAGAGGCGGCCACAGCACCTGAATAGTTACTTTCTTCTTTGCTTTTACAGGTTTCTTAGCCGTGCCTTTTCTTGGATGTAAGATGACAGCATTAATCCAGCAAGAAGCCAATAATAATAACTGAATGCTCTGAACTCAACTACCCGGTAGAAAAACAATAAAAAGGCAGTTAAAACCGTTAAGCACAAAACGATTGCTGCCAGTTGTTTGGTTTGTTTATGTTTTGCTTTTCGGAAGATTTGTTTTGCTTTTCTTCCTATCAGAGTAAAAATCATTGCGAACGATAGAAGTCCCAGAAGACCTGTATAGGACAAAATAGCTGTCCAATAAACGTCTTCAAATCCATTCTGGTCAATTTCGCGTAGCATATAGGAAGGATTGCTTTCGTTAAGTTTGCTTACCGTAAGGGATTCATCCAATCCAAAACCAAATGCCGGGGCATTCGCCAGGACTGTTGGAGGGATACCAATGAGTGCGCCAAGTCTTTGATTTTGAGCCCTCTCAAAATAATCTATTGTCAGAATGCCTGTGAAATTGTCTAAAATACCGATTTCTTCGAACAAAGGGTTGTTGAAGTCGCGATATATTGCTGATGAGGCTACTAATGTATAAATGGCTAAAATTGCGAAGGGTACGCCTAAAATGGAGCCAATGACAAGTCGGTTTTTTCCATAATAGATAATAGCATAAAGAATGACGGCAAAAAGTGCTGCGAGTACAACACCTCGTGCAAAGGTGTAATTTATTGCCCCAAATAAAATGGCTATAATCGCTAGGGTCTTTAGTCGCAGTAAATTGTTTTTGCCGAGAAATATTACCAATACAATTAGTAAGAAAAGAGCCAAAAATATTGTATCACCGAGTGTGCCAAAGATACTGCCAATTTCCCTACCGCGATTTAACAGTACAGCACCTCGAGAAACGCCTGCAATTTCTATGTTTGTCTGGGTTGGAAGTAAAAAACTGTTTATTGAACCTCGGGTAATAATTTGGATGGCACCGATAATTATTTGCACTGCTCCAATTGCTAAAATTGCATTTAATAATTTTTGATTCTGTTTCGGCGATAAATTTAGGTTAACAAGCAAATAGAATAGAAAAATATAGCGAATGATTGCTCTAAGGTTGATAATGCTGCTGCCTAATGATGCGCTGTTCAAGAGGCTAGAAAAGATACCTGCAAAAATGAAGATAATAAGCCAATGTTCCAATCTTGTTAAACGAATTGATTTTCCCTGGATCATTTTTTTCAATATTGTTACTGTTAATGTTGAATAAATTAATAGCTCGGACATTAACCTTAATGCAAGCTGTATAGGGTCTGAAACAGGGATAAATTTAATTACGAAGTCTTCGAATGGAATAAAAATTGTCAGGAAGAGGACAATGACAAATGGTTTCTTGATGATAATAATTGTGGTTACGAGTGTGCCGATTGCTATGAATATGGTAGCGGCCGTTTCAAAAGGAAACAGGCTAGAAAAAACGCCAAGCAATACACAAATTAGGAGCATGAATCCTAATTTTTTGAAGTTTAACCAGTTGTCTGCGTTGCTTTTGAGTAGCATTTTTAATCTTTGTTGCGTGAAATTAATTGGATGGGCGAAGCCGCATTTTCATCTGCTGAAGCAAATTTAATACTTCTTGAACCCGAAGCAAGAACAGGGCGCTTGTAAATATAATCATTCCTAATAAGGCTCTCATAACCATGTCTACAAGATAAGTATAGTTTGAAAATGGAATTATGGACTCGAACTGACCTCTAAGTAAAAATATGGAAATGCCCAATAATACAGCGGACACCCCCACGCGAATTAAAAAAGAAAGCAGGTTGGTTGAAATTATCTCAATACGTTTATGCAAAACCCATGCTGACAAAATAGTGACAAACGTTCTCGCTAATACTAACGCCAGGGCTAAGCCAGATGCTTGTATGAAATAGAAAAGTGAGAAATCGAGAATGATATTGAGTATCAGCGTAGAAATTCTAAATAGAAATGGCCGTTTTGTGTCACCGGTAGAATAATATGCTGTTTGAAGCGCCTGGAAAATTGCCCAAGCCGGTATACTCACAACATAAATACTCAGCAACAGGGCCATAATTTGTCGGTCATCAACGCTAAATTCACCACGTTCAAAGAGTAACTGAACGATTGATTCGCTGAGCCCAAAAACCAAAGCGGTGATAGGAAAAGATATAAACGCCAACATTTTGATAGATGTGGTCAACGTGCGTTTAAACTTTTGAGCATCGCTGCTTGCAGATTGCGCCGATAAATGAGGAAGAAAAGCAATTGTAACGCTTCCAAGAAAGATGTTATCTACAGCCCTCAAGATGCGTCTGGCATATCCAAGAGCAGAAACCACACCAAGCGGTAAAAATGAGGCCAGGAAACGTTCTACAATGACATTACCTTGTCCCATAATGGCACCCGTTAATGGATGACGCATCTGTTTTAACGCCTCTCTCGTCCACCTGTCTTGAAGATCTAAACTAAATCGGTATCTAAATCCTTTCAAGAAGAGGCTTACCGCTAAGAAAAGTAATTGGACAAAAGTAGCAAGAACATACCCAATTGCCACAACATGAATCTCTATGGAGGGGGTGATGATAATTGTAAAAAAAACGACAAGGTTCTTTAAAACGGCCGTAGCTGCTGGATAAGCGAAATGATGGAGGGCATTTAAAGTGGCCTTCATAACCTCAACCGCTCCAATCGGAATAACCATCAGGAAGAGTAAACGATTCAGGTTCGTTGCCAATTCCTTCGTAGGTTGGTCCAAACCCGCCCCAAGCAAATTAACGAGAACTGGTGAAAAAAATGCTCCCAGCAGGCCAATTAAAGAAAACAGAAACAATCCAAGAGAAACTAAATTACTGGTGAGCGCCCATTGCCCCTCTTTTCCTTTTTGTAATAGCACTTTTGTGAATAATGGCACCAAAGCAACATTGGTCGTAACCAAAAAAATCGAAGCAATTAGCTGGGGGATTGTCAGTGCAATAAAAAGAGCATCTGTTTCCTGACCAAGACCAAACTGACCTGCAATGATGATATCGATCAATAATGCAGAAATAAACCCGAAACCATTTATTATAGAGATCTTTCCTGCAGATCGAACTGCACGCCGATTGCTTTTCTCAGGCTTCAATGTTGTTTCTCCACGGTCTATTGAGTTGCAAGCAGCGACTTAGCGCGAAAATTTTGAAAAAGTTTGGCAAATGGCGAGGATCCCCACACCAATTGTTGCCGAACAGATGTTAACAGGTTGAAATAGAAATTGTTCACGAAATTTGGCTGGCAATCTCCCCAATTTGCTGGAATTTTATACTCCCAGATTTTCATGTAAGGACCAAAAATAGAACATACATGGTCATAGGTGTCTGGCGAATAATAATCCATGAAATTCTTGGTTTTCTGGCTAGTCTTGTTTCTGGTGGGTAACGGCCGTAATTGTTCAATACTTAGCAAATCCAAAAGCATTGAAAAATCACTTTGCAAGTTTTCAAACCGGATCACAAAATCAAAATTTTCGGGTCTGGGGCTGCCCCAACTGTCATAAGGAATCCGATAAAAGTTGGTCAAATAGTCGCTAAAAGAGGCATCATTCTCGCTAATAAAGCGAAATTCTTTCAACGCTTGGTTTGAGACGTGCCCCCCATTTCTCCTCCAATGCTCTGGTGTTGTATAGAAATTTTGATGATTTGTCTTTCGCTTAAAATAAAGTGTCGTAATGACATCTAGCGGATTTCGAATGCCAGCAAAAATAAAATAATCTTGTTCCTGCTTTAGAGAAGACTCTAAAAACTCATGATAATGAGCGTGTTTATGAAGTATTTCCTGGCCGTCATAAAATTCACATAATTCTGAACTAATTGCGGTAGAGGCCGTATGAGGTAACTCAATAAATATATAGCGATACTTGTGACTAATAATCATAATTTTTGTTAAGCTTGCAGGCAAATAAGTTATTCGTTCAATCGCTTCAACTGTTGTTGGGCAAATGTATCATTTGGATCAATTTTCAAAACAGTTTGGTATAGTGCGGCAGCATCCTGAATGTTGCCTCTTTCTTGCAAGATAGTTGCTAGATTGCGATAAGCCCATTTACGGTTAGGCTCTAATGAGATTGCTTCATTTAAGTATTCAGTTGCCGCTTCAAAATCTTGTTCAACCTTCCAATACAGCGATCCTAGCCACAAGTTCGCTGAATAGTGTGCTGGATTCAATTGTAAAACATTCAAATAGTTTATTATTGCTTGTTCATCTTCCCCCAGATTGCGAAATGTCTCAGCTAAATCAAAATATGAGTTGATTTGGTTAGCCTGTTCTTGAAATTGATTTAAACTCAACGCCTGTTTATAATACGAAATCGAATCGCTAGCAGGGGAGATTTGGGTTTGTGACAATATTGACCCAATAAAATAGTAAATATCACTGTAACCTATATGTTGCAGAGGTAACTTCAAACTGCGCTCAGCATAAGTATAGGCGATGTCAAGGTTATTCATCTCTTGATGGAGGATGGCTTGCCAATAAACCCAATCTCCAATTTCCGGTTGAACTAGTTCGCCCCATTTTAGCCATTGAAGGCTGGCTTCATACAACATTGCTTTTCGAGCTAACTCACTGTAATAAAACAGTCTTAATTCTGATTCTGGTAGCTCTCTCCATAAATTAATGGCAGTTTGTTCGTCATCACGCACAAGGGCAAAATTTGCATTTGCATGCCTAAACCCAATATTCAAGTTGGTATTGGATGAATTGTTTATGGTTAGATTGAGGATAGGCGGCGGGCTTACAGTTGTTGGGAGACTATAAATTGGTCTGTTTACCAACGTGTTCAACCGGTAGTTTGCCATGTTCAAGCCAAAATAGTTGCTCAACACTGAGAATTTTAATGAGCCTACAAGCAGAATAAAAGCCACAAAAAACCAATTTTTTTTATGCAAAATCTGACGCATTTTAGAAGTCATGGTTTTAATAGCTTTGAGGTAAATTTTTATTGACGATCAGGTTGGGAACGAGCAGATGTATCAGAATCTTGCCACCATTTTTGCAAAACGATATAGACAAGTGCTAATGAAAATCCTAGTGCGCCAGCAACGGCCGTATTAAATACTCTTCTAGCACTAACAGGGTTTTTGGGTAAGGCTGCCGCGCTTATAAGTTTAAAGCCATCATTCGTATCAAGTGCTGCTATTATTTCTTCTTCTAGTTTTAGACCCAGGGTTGTGACCGTTGCGCTGGCTATTTGTACTTCACGAACCAATTCACTTTCTTGAATTAGTGCGTCCTGGAGTTGTTGCTGAACGCTAATTATTTCCGCTTCTATATCAGTTATATTCGCATTGGTTTCAATTAATTTTTGCTCAATAACTTCTTGAAAACTGGTAAGCAATGCAACTTGATTTTCAGAATTCGTTTCTGCAAGTTCTTCGCCAGAGGATGTTTGCAGGAATATTGGGTTTTGCTCACCTCCAAATGCTTCTAATTGAAGTTGTAAATACGCCAGTTGATTAGAGAAAGATACAGGTGTATTTTGTCCCTGAGCGAGGATTAATTGTTGCAACGCTTCAGCGTCTGATGTCAACTGCTGGAGCGAATTATATTGTTCAAGTTGGGCAACGTAATTTTGTTGAGTGACCTGTAACGTACTGCTTAACACCAGCGTTGAGTTGATTTTGAAAAAGTCGGACAGATTTTGATTTGCTTGGTCTAATCTTCCCTCTGCGTGTGCAAGCTGTTCTTCAAAATATTGAACTTGCTCACCATTTTGGTTGCTATAAACATTGTTTGCCCAAATGATAAATGTTTCTGCCCATAAATTAGCTAATTCAGCCGAAGATTGCGGTGTGTTAGCTGACGCTGTAAAACGCATGATAGAGGCATCATCACCTAAAGATACCGATAATTGTTGAGCTAAAGATTCTCGATCAAACCCATAGCTATCAGGTAAATTTTCAAGCATAAGGGTTAAAACTTCATCACTTTTTGCTAATTCAGGAAGGGATTTAAAGGGAGTGGTTGTTTCAATTTCCGTGATGCGTTGGTCAAACTGAAATATATTGTCAGATTCAAAGTACGCAATCAATGACGTTGCTTGATAGGTAACAGGAAGGATTGAGCTTATTATGAAAGCTGCAATAGCCGCAAGTACAGACATGAAAATAATGAGTTTCCATCTTTCTATTATTTTTTCGATGAACGGCCGTAAATCCAACTCTTCTTCCAAAACAAATCCCCTTCGAACAAGATGATTGAGAGATCATACCTAACGAGACCCCAATCGGCAACAGGGAACAACCATAAATGGGTGTGATTTTCCTTAAGCAATTCAGTAAAGTAATCTGAAAAATGAAGAATGATTTCTCCGTGATTTGCACGAGCAAAAAATCAATTTCAAAATCTTTTTCATTCAATTCTCTTTTGATTTTTACAGAAAATAAGCGGTCCACAAATTCAGGGTACGCTCCGTGTTTGTTTCCTTAATTGAAGCCTTAAGAGTAAACTAGGACAATTGTACTGAAACACATATAATTATATTATTCCCAATATTTTTCGTTCGTAAGCACCGTATAGTAAAAGATGGAAGGTACCCAATGTATAAAAAAAGTAATTATTATCATTTAAGAAGAATCGGGATTTTGGCTCTCATACTTTTAGTAACCTTTTTCTTCTCTGCATTCACTTCAGTACTTGCCAGTTCACCTCAGGCACCCGAATTCCCAAATGCACCAGCTGTAACAACTTGTGCAAATTTCACAGATGTTGGTGCGGGTAACTCTGTTGAAGGTTTGGGTACAGTACATTCTAATTTAAATATCTCCACTTCTGGAAACGCAGTAGCAGTTGTGGAAAATCAGGATCCTCGTTCCTACGGCGCACCAAATGGTGAAAATAGCATTTCAAACGGCGGTGTTGAAGTGCTTGGAAGTGGATTTTCCGATGTAGAGCAAGCGCATGACTACGAATTCACATTTTCACCTGATGTAACTGTCGACTACTTCTCTGTTCAGATGCTGGATTATGGCGACTTTAACCCCGTGAATGCGACAGAGCATACGGTTACCCTAGCTGCATACAATGCCGATGGCAACTCGGTTAGCAGCGATATGCTTTCATTTACAAGTGACGGTAACTCTTTGCCCAGTGATGGATCTGCAGGAGATCTTTGGCTAACTGGTGATGCCTTATCAGCAAACCCAGGCGAGCCGGGAAATTTCACATTCACCGTTACCGGCAATGAAATTGTTCGAATCGCGTTGGAATTCACCAGTGATTTAGGTGAAGGTGCCACTGACCCGAATTTTGCTTTAGCTATTTTGTGTTTCTCTACGGAAGATGAACCGCCTGCACCGCCGGCAGGCACCGTCTGTGCAGATTTTGCTCAAATTCCAGTTGGAACATCTGTAGAAGGGCTTGGAACCATTCATCCTGATTTGAATATTGAAACGACTGGTAACGCCATTGTTGTTGCTGAAATGGAGGAGCCGAAAGCATACGGAGCACCAAATGGAGATAACAGCATTCTAAATGGTGGCGTGGATGTGCTGCTCAATGGTTTCTTTGACGAAACGAAAGTCCACGAATACAGCTTCACGTTTGGGCAAGATGTAACCGTAGATTACTTCTCCGTGCAGATGTTGGATTACGGTGATTTCAACCCTGTACATGCAACAGAACAATCAGTATCTCTGGTAGCGTATGATGCCAGTGGTGCATTGGTGGATATAAATACGTTGGCATACACAAGTGATCCTGTTTCATTGCCTCGTGATAGCTCTGTTGGAGATTTGTGGTTCACTGGTGACGCCATTACAGCTAATCCTGGCCAGCCTGGCAATTACACATTTTTTGTAACAGGTGCAGATATTGCCCGGTTGGAACTGCAATTTGCGAGTGATTTAGGTCCTGGTGCTACGGATCCCAATTTTGCACTCTCGATTTTGTGTTTTGCACCCCAAGATGATGAGCCACCAACACCACCAGTTGGCACCGTCTGTGCAGATTTTGCTCAAATTCCAGTCGGTGCAACTGTGGAAGGACTTGGAACCATTCATCCTGACTTGAATATCGCAACAACTGGCAACGCTATTGCTGTTGCTGAAATGGAAGAGCCGAAAGCATACGGAGCACCAAACGGAGAAAACAGCATCCTCAATGGAGGTGTAGATGTATTGCTTAATGGTTTCTTTGATGAAACAAAAGTGCATGAATACAGCTTTACGTTTGGGCAAGATGTAACTGTAGATTACTTCTCCGTGCAGATGTTAGATTACGGTGATTTCAACCCTGTACATGCAACAGAACAATCAGTATCTCTGGTAGCGTATGATGCCAGTGGTGCATTGGTGGATATAAACACTCTGGCATACACAAGTGATCCTGTTTCACTGCCGCGTGATAGCTCCGTTGGCGACCTCTGGTTTACAGGTGATGCAATGTCAGCGCTTCCTGGTCAGCCTGGTAATTTTACTTTTGCTGTTGAAGGTTTAGGCATTGCTCGATTAGAAATGCAGTTTGCGAGTGATTTAGGCCCTGGCGCTACAGATCCCAATTTTGCTCTTTCTCTTCTATGCTTTGATACTGAAAAAGATGAGCCTGAACTGGACCCACCAACGGCCGTTCTCGAACTCCTCCGCCCGAAACAAGCACCTGAAATTGGTGGCAAGTTCCTGGTAGAGTATGCTTGTAGCGAAAATGCCCCGAACCTGGTATCCGCAACCATTAACGGATACGATGTTGTCAACGGACAGGAAGTTTCGCTGGTTGTGGACGATGATGAGTCAGCACGAATTGTTGATGACCTGCTGATTTGGCTCTTTGCCCCCGAATTCAGCCTGGATGTAACCTGTGCAGATGATAATGGCAATGAGGTTTCCACATCGGTGATGCCGGAGTTTGACACCCCATAATATTTGCCTGATTAACTTTTAGTGGAGCGGACGGCCGTACTACGGCCGTCCGCTCTTTTTTTGTTATGGTACCTGGACTATAGCCAGAAAAGTGCCTTGAACCAAACGGCCGTTCACCGCTATACTCCTTCTACTTTGAGATAAAAGGATACCCACCAAGCCCATGGAAAGAAAAGATCAATTATTGCAAAGAATAGAAAACCGTCAGGCAAAGATTGGTGTTGTTGGCCTCGGCTATGTGGGGTTGCCCCTAGCTGTCGCCTTTGCTCAGGCAGGTTTTGCTATAATTGGCGTGGATGTGTCCCAAAGCAAAGTGGATTTATTGCAAGCGGGCCAAAGCTACATTGATGATGTGCCTGCAGCTAAGATTGCGCCGTTGGTGGCCAATGGCCGTTTCCAACCCACCACCGACTACCAACAGCTCGCCGACACCGACGCTATCTCCATTTGTGTACCCACGCCGCTGCGGAAAACCAAAGACCCAGATATCTCCTACATCATCAATGCCGCCGAGAATATCTCCCGCGTGGGGGCGACTGGCAAGCTGGTGGTGCTGGAGTCAACTACCTACCCCGGCACGACCGAAGAGGTCATTCTGCCGCGGCTCATTCACAACGGTGACCGGGTGGGGCACGACTTCTTCCTGGCCTTTTCGCCAGAGCGGATCGATCCGGGGCGTACCGATTACACCGTCTACAACACGCCCAAAGTGATTGGAGGAATGACCACCGCCTGCCAGGAAACGGCCGTTGCCCTCTACAGTACCATTGTCGCCCAACCCGTTCCCGTCTCCAGCACAGCCGCCGCCGAGATGGTGAAACTGCTGGAAAACACTTTCCGCGCTGTAAACATCGGTTTGGTGAATGAAGTGGCATTGATGTGCGACCGACTGGGGCTAAACGTGTGGGAAGTTGTGGAAGCGGCCGCCACCAAACCGTACGGCTTCATGCCATTTTACCCTGGCCCCGGCTTGGGAGGGCACTGCATTCCTGTTGATCCCCATTACCTAAGCTGGAAGTTGCGAACCCTCAACTACACTGCCCGCTTCATCGAGCTGGCTGCCGAAGTGAATAGCTCTATGCCAGCCTACACCGTCAGCAAAATTGCCACCGGGCTGAATGAGATGCGGAAGGCGGTCAACGGGAGCCGAGTGCTATTACTGGGTGTCGCCTACAAGCCCAACGTCGCTGACGTGCGCGAAAGCCCCGCACTAGACATCATACACCTGTTGCAAGCACAGGGTGCGGAGATTGCCTACCACGACCCCCACGTCCCCAGCCTGACGCTGGATGATTTTGTGGCCGAATCGGTGCCGCTCACGGCCGTTTCCTTGCAAGACGCCGATTGTGTGGTCATCGTCACCGATCACGCCGCCTTCGATTACCAACTCATCACCCAACATGCCTCACTCATCGTAGACACCCGCAATGCGCTTAAAAATGGAGTTGTGAACGGCCGTTTGCTAACACTTTGAGACTGAAGATTAGAGATTGGAAATTGGCGACGATTAATCTCCAATCTCCCGTCTCCAATCTCTTTTTCTCCGTAATCCGCGCGGGTAATGGTTTTTGATACGGCCGTTCACCCGTTTCCCCCAACCCAGCCCAAAATCATCCACCGCCACCAGCAGCCAGCCGTTCGGCTCCGCACTCGGCAAATCCAGCCCTTGCCAATAAGCCGCAATTTCGTCCGAGTTGGCTGCAAAATTTACGCTTTCCGTTGCCTTCTCAGGCGTTAGTGCTAGTGCCAGCGCGTGGTTGGGGCGGAAATGCCCCTTGCGAATTTCACCCAGCAGTAGCCCGTACCGAATCAAGTGCAGATTGCCGGTTTCCAAAGCTATTTCTGGCAGCAGGTAGAAACGGCCGTTTACCAACAACAATCGCTCCTCCGCCACCTCGAACCGCAAATGCGCCTCTGCAAATGCTCGCCAGACAGCTAACCCCTTTTTGCCCAACGGTGTAAACCTCAACGGTTTCCAAAACCGTTGAGGTTTTTCGTTAGCAACAAGCTGCATCACCGCCACAAAATGCCCCTCGCCTAGAAACTGATGCGGCCAAAGGCGGACACATTTTTGCAAACTTTCATCCGCTAGCGACTCATCCACCCAAGACGGCCGTCCTTGTGCAAAACCCGCAAAGCGCGGCGGATCGATCAGCTCAAACTGAGGGAAATCACACAGGAATTGGGCAACCACCGCCTCATTGTCCTCTGGCGAGAAGGTGCAGGTAGCATACACGAGCCGCCCCCCAGATTTTACAAGATTGGCGGCGGTGTTCAGAACGCCCGTTTGCCGACGTGCACAGGCTTGCACCATTCCCATACTCCATTCAAATGCACCTTGTTTTCGGAACATTCCCTCGCCAGAGCAGGGGGCATCCACCAGCACCCGGTCAAAAATGGAGCCAAACTGCGCCGCCAAATGGGTTGGTTCTGCACTGGTGATCAGGGTGTTGGCTGCGCCCCAGCGTGTCATATTTTCTGCCAGCAGGCGCCCGGCCCGTATGGACATTTTGCTACCAGCAGCCCGCGACCCTGCATTTGTGCTGCCAGATGGGTCGCCTTGCCACCCGGCGCAGCTGCCAAATCCAGTACTAACTCGTCTGGCTGCGCGTCTGCCAATCCTCCCACCACCATCGCTGACGGCTCCTGCAAGTAGTAAAGCCCCGCCGCATGGTAAGGGTGGCTACCCGGCTTACTCCTATCTGTCACCAAGAAGCCATCTGGCTCATGCGCCCCTGCTGCTTTCAGCGCAAACGGCGAAAGGGTGCTAAAATCAGCACCGCTTACCTTAAGCGAGTTTACCCGAAGTCCAGACGTCGAAGATTGACGATAGCTTTGCTCAAATTGGTGAAAGTCTTCTCCCAGCAGATTGGACATCTTGGCCATAAAATTAGCTAGGGGAGGCCCAAGATCATTTGACATAACTTTGCTGAGCTTTACTATAGATTCCGTGGACGGAGCTGGCAAAATCTTTCATGAAACAGCCCATATTTTTACTTGGCGCACATAAATCTGGCACCAGTTTGCTACGCAGTTTGTTTGATGGCCACCCTGATTTATTTGTCATTCCTAAGGAAACCCATTTGTTTGAAAGGTCAGGTTACTGGGTAGATTACTATTTGCGCCGCAGGCAGCCAAAAGAGATGTCTAAAGAAGAAATTGTAGCTGCCTTCACCACAATGATTGATGAGTACAACACGTTAGCTGATGCCCAGTCAGATAATGTGACTGTGCAGCGTTGGGATGTATCAATATTTCGAGATCAGTTGGCTGCAGCAAATTTTTCAGAGCCAGCGGGATTGTTTACGGCCGTTTTCCAAGCTATCCACATTTCATTATACGGCTCTCCGATAGATGCGAACAAGCGAATCGTGGAAAAATCTGTTGAGCAAGCTGAATTCGCTTTGGAGCTCAACCAGCTATTTCCTGATGCAAAATTTATCCACATCGTTCGCAACCCCTACGCCAATTTTGTTTCTTTGCGGCGTTTCAAAAGTGAAAATGGCTACCCTTTCTTAAAAGCTATTATTTTTGCTTTGTATAACTCATATTATCATTTGCTGCGTAACGGCCGTTTGCTGCAAAACTACACCATCATCCGGTACGAAGATTTAGTCACCGAACCGAATGTTATCATGGAACAGTTGGCCCAATTTGCAGGAATACAGTTTCAGGAAACGTTGCTTCAGCCAACAGTAGACGGGCAGGCTTGGCCTGGAAACAGCGTTTACGTTTCGCAATTGTCAGGCATTTCTACAGCAAGTTTAGATAAATGGAAAGAAGAAATTCATGATTTTGAGAGTAACTTACTCAACAAGGCACTTCCTGACTACATTTGGCAGAAATTTGGCTACCAACGCCTTCCTACTAATAAATCCTGGCTAAAGCCACTGCCTGGCGAAAGTGTAAAAACATATCTGGGCAACCGTTTGCTGCCCTATTTTGTTTAGGCCAATCTCTTTCTTATGAACAGGATGCCAACATTTTTAATCATCGGGGCGCACAAGTCTGGCACGACCTCGCTTTATCATTACCTAAACGAGCATCCGCAAGTTTTTATGAGTCCGGTTAAGGAAGCACACTTTTTTTCTTTTATCGGCCATCCGCTTAACTTCACAGACCCCGGTTTCGATCCCAAAAAATTACGGGCAGCAACCAATATCGAGGCATATCAAGCTCTTTTTCAACAAGCTGGCAATGCGGTTGCCATTGGGGAGGCTTCGCCTTCGTATTTGTATATGCCAGAAACGGCCGTTAACATTCACCACCATCTACCAGGCATTAAACTAATCGCCATTTTGCGCCACCCAGCAGACCGAGCGTATTCAAACTTTTTACATTGCCGCGCCAGAACCCCAGAGGAACCTTTAGTAGATTTCGCCGCTGCTTTGCAGGCCGAACCACGCCGGATTACCGAAAATTGGTCCCCGCTTTGGCATTATCAGCAGAAAGGGTTTTACTTTCAGCAGCTTCAACCTTACTTTCAGTTGTTTGCTCGTGAGCAGATTGGCATCTTTTTGTATGATGATTTGATAGCAAACTCACTAAAAGTAATGCAAGAGATTTACCACTTTTTGCAAGTTGATCCAACGTTTATGCCCGATTTGTCTAAAAAGCATAACGTTTCCGGGGTTCCTAAAAACAAACTGTGGCGTTTTGTGAGAGAGAATTTGCAGTGGAGCAAATACATGCTTCCCAGCAAAATCCAGCAGAAAATCAAGAAAAACGTTTTAAACAGGCCGCCCTTTCCGCCAGCACTCCGTCAGCAGCTCATGGTGCTGTACCGGGATGATATTTTGCAATTGCAGGAACTAATTCAGCGCGATTTAACACACTGGCTCACATAAGCGCTTGAAAGAAGTCGCAGAGGAAAAAGAGAAAAGAGAGAATTTGAGGCACATCTCAAAAAATTCTGTGAACTCTGTGGCCAAAATCTGTCAATGGACGAAGAACAGTACGATCTCAAGAAAAATATCAACACAAAGCTGACAATGGTTTCTGGTACTGGCTGGCGGGGCAGTGCCGAGGCCTTTCGCATTGCTTGGACAGCCATCGTCGTTTTGATTTTGGCCTCTATCCTTGATCCTATTGCCTTTGGCCTCATTGGCATGACCGATGCGCTGGTGCAGTTCTTCAATGTGTTCATGACGATGGGCTTTGATTCGGCCATTATTCAGCAGGAAAAAGTTAACAACAGGATTTTGTCTACTTTGTTTTGGCTGAATCTTCTGTTGGGTGTGGTGCTGGCGGGTGTGGGCACGGCCGTTTCACCCCTGCTCAGTTGGTTTTACCAAGATAACCGGGTTGGCCCGATTTTCATTGCCCTCTCCATGACATTTATCTTGCAGAGCTTTGCCGTTATCCAGCGTGGCCTGCTTGCCCGCAAAATGGCCTTCCGTTCGTTGGCAATTGTAGACATCCTGGCAACAATTATCTCGTCGCTGTTTGCCATCATTGTTGCCCTACGCGGCGGCTCTTACTGGAGCCTGGTCGTGCTGCAATTAGGCAAACACGCCGTCATGTCGCTTGGCTACTGGCTCAGTTCTCCGTGGCGGCCACAGCGCCTCTTTGATTTAAGCACCACCATGCCCAGTGTGCAGTTTAGCGGCAACATTCTCCTCTATAACCTTCTCAACTTCATCGCCACCCGCTCCGATATTATTTTGGTCGGCAGATTGCTAGGCCCAGAACAAGCCGGTTTTTACCTGCTAGCCAACCGCCTCATCATGACACCCGTTGGCCAGGTTCTCAACGTCATCATGCAGACCCTCTACCCCATTTTGTCTGCCCTCCAAACCGAAATTGCAAAAGTTCGCGAAACCTATATTAAGGTTGTTGTAGCAACATTTTCCGGTTTGGCTCCCGCCATTTTGGTGGCGGGCATTGTAGGCACGCTGCTAATTCCTTACTATCTTGGTGAGCAATGGGGAGCATTGGTTCCCATATTTTTGGTTTGGTGCTTTGGTGCTTTGCAGCGTATTGTCATGTCCAGATTGAGCATTCTTTATTTGTCTATGGGTCGCCCAGATTTGCAATGGAAATACCAACTTGTGTCTACGCCCGTCATCATTTTGGCGCTGGTATTCGGTGTACGGCAGGGCGCATTGGGGGCGTCCATTAGCTACAATCTGGCGCAGTTTTTTACATCCTTTCTCTCAATTTACCTTGCTTTTTCTTTAATTGATTTGGGAATGGGAGCGTACTTCAAACGTTTCCGCTACAGTCTGGCTGCTTTACTGGTTGCCCTTGCTGTGGGTACAGGGTTTCTCTATGGCGTTGGGCAGTTTGCTTGGCATCCGTTGCTGATTAGCGGGCTGATTGGCCTGGGTACGCTGGCTGTTTACGCGTTGGTTCTCTATCTGTTGGACCCGTTCGCCCGCCAACTGTGGGCCGATGCGCGTTCCTGGCTACCAAAACGGGCTTCGTTGTGTAAAAGCGGGAAAGAAATTTGAAATAAGCAGAGCCGTTTCTCCCGCTTTTACTTGAGCAAACCACAGAGAAATCACACGGCGGTTTTCAAGATATTTTCTGTGGTTTGCAGAATGTGGTAAATTCTTTTATGAAATATGCGTTTATTGCCAGCGATTTTATGCCAAAAGTGGGGGGGATTTCCCAATTTATCTATGGCCTTATATCGCAGCTACCCCCGGAGCAGGTGGTGGCCATTGCGCCGCCCACGCCCGGTTGGGAATCTTTTGATGCCCGGCAAGGATTCCCCATTTATCGCTTGTTGGCTCAGAAGGCATGGGCGCAATCTGTACGAAATACCAAATGGATGCTGCCTCAGTTTTTTTTGCAGCTAAGAAAGTTGCCAGATGTAGACCTAGTTGTTTGTGGGCATGGCACCCTCTCGCTGATGTTGGCAGCTTACTTAAACAAAAAACGTCGGGGAACGCCGTTTGCTGTGTTTTTGCATGGCCTGGACTTTTTAGGCGTGAACGGCCGTCCGCAATGGCCAATTTACAAGCTGCTGCTGCAATCTGCCGATATGGTGTTCCCCAATAGTTCAATGATGAAAACGGCCGTTCATCAATCCACCAATGTTCACCCCGACAAGCTGCACCTGATTCACCCCTGCATCATGGAAAACGAGCTTCAGGTGACAGTTTCGCCAGACACGCTGCGCCAGGAGTTGGGTCTGGAAAATAAGTTTGTTCTTTTGACCGTTGCGCGGTTGACCAAAGCAAAAGGGCTGGATACCGTTATTCGGGCATTGCCAGAGGTGATAGCAACCATTCCCCAGGCGCATTACCTGGTGCTTGGCGATGGGCCAGCCGGGCCGGACCTAGAAGCTCTGGCTGAAGCGTATAAAGTGCGCTCAAACATTTCGTTTTTGGGGGCTAAAGCACATGCCGAAGTGGCCAATTTTTTGGCAATGAGCGATCTTTTTGTGATGACGCCGCACAAAAATCCTGATACAGTCAATGTGGAGAGCTTTGGCATCGTTTACCTGGAAGCCAATTTTCTAAAGCTGCCCGTTGTGGCTAGCGCGGCTGGCGGCATTCCAGATGCTGTGAAGCATGAAGAAAGTGGCCTGTTGGTTGCGCCAGGGCAGCCAACGGAACTTGCCAAAGCAGTTATTCGCCTGTGGTGGGACGATGGCTTGGTGCAAAGATTAGTAGCTTACGGTTATGAGCGTGTGTTACAACAATTTACCAGCGCAGCGGTTGCCCGCCGGTTTCAGCAAGCGGCAACTCACGGATTGAAAGGCTTAAATGATTAGAGGACTCAGGTTGCCGCACGGCACGCTTCAACTGCCCGCTTTTCTGCCTGATGGCACCCAGGGCGTGGTGCGAACGCTGGATGCCCGCGATTTGGAAGATGTCCACATTCAGGCAGTGCAGATGAATGCGTTTCATCTTATGCAGCGCCCAGGCTCCTCGACCATTCAGGCGTTGGGCGGCCTGCATCAGATGGCGGGTTGGCAACGGCCGATTTTCACCGATTCTGGCGGTTTTCAAATCTACTCACTTTTGCGGCAAAACGCGAAGAGCGGCTCGATTAGCGACAGGGGTGCCACTTTCCGCCCCGACGGTTCTGATCGCAAATTTAACCTGACGCCAGAAAAGAGCGTTCAGCTTCAGCTCAGTTATGGCTCTGATGTGGTCATTTGCCTGGACGACTGTACCCATGTGGATGACCCACTGGCCGAGCAGGAAAAATCGGTGGCGCGGACGGTGCAGTGGGCGGCTCGCTGCAAGGCGGAGTTTGAGAAGATTGTGACACAGCGAGAGCTTGGTGAGGGGGAACGGCCGTCTCTCATTGCCGTCGTCCAGGGAGGAGCAGAACCCAGCCTGCGCCGCCACTGTGCCGAGCAACTGCTGGAAATTGGCTTCGACGGCTACGGCTACGGCGGCTGGCCCCTGGACGCCAACGGCAATCTGCTCACAGAGATGTTGGCTTACACCCGCGAACTGATTCCAGATAAATTTACGCTGCACGCACTCGGTGTGGGGCATCCAGCCAATGTGGTGCTGTCTGCCCGCATGGGCTACAACATTTTTGACAGCACCATGCCCACCCGCGACGCGCGACACGGCCGTCTCATGATCTTCACGATTGATCCGCGCAATGACCGTCTAGACGAAGCGGGCGATTTCTTTCGATACATTTACGTCAAAGACAAAAAGCACGTCAAAGCCAGCCTGCCCCTCTCCGAATTTTGCGACTGCCTCACCTGCACCCGCTACAGTCTGGGCTACTTGCATCATCTCTACACGCTCAACGACGTGCTCTACCAGCGGCTAGCTACGCTCCATAATCTGCGCTTCATGACCCAACTTATGGCGAATCTGCGTCAGGAAATTACAAAACAGGACGCTGATCTCCCTGATTGACCTGATAAAAAAGATCAGGGAGATCAAGATGATCTGCGTTCTATTCTTTCAATATGTCAGAGGAATTTCTGGAACTGTTAACTGAACAGGTTTTGCGAGGGGCCAAATACCGGGAGATTACGCCGGGTTTGGTGCGGCGAATTGGGGCGCAGGAGCTGGCCAAGCGGCGTTCTTTTAAAGAAGCGGTGAAGGCGACGAAGAACAAGCTGCATCAGGTGGGAGGCGCGTACCAGCAAACTAAAATTAACTATGAAAAAAGTTTGGAAATGCTGCGGGAAACGGCCGTTTCCCACCCCAACTTCCGCACCACCTGCCACCAACTCATGCAGGCTCACGCTTCCACCCGTGAACGCCTGTCCATCCTGGACGAATTTTACACCACCATCCTGGCCGACTTGCCACCTGTTCGTACTGTACTGGATTTGGCCTGCGGGCTAAACCCCTTGATGTACCCCTGGCTACCGCTGCCAGAAGATGTGCAGTTTACGGCCGTAGATATCTACAGCGACATGCTCACCTTTATTCAGGACTTTTTTGAGATTGCGGGCGTGAACGGCCGTACCCAACAGCGCGACATCATTGGCAACCCTCCTACCGAAAAGTACGACCTCATTTTGCTGCTGAAAACGATCCCCTGCCTGGAGCAGGTGGATAAGCTGGCTGGGGAAAAGTTGGTGGACGGGTTGAACGGCCGTACCCTGCTCATTAGCTACCCCACCCAAAGCCTGGGGGGGCGTGGCAAGGGGATGGTGGAGAACTACGCACAGCAGTTTGAAAGGTTGGCAAACGGCCGTAACTGGCAGGTGCAGCGTTTTGACTTTGCCACCGAACTCGCTTTTTTGGTGCAAACGGAGCAATAAACCGCTATATTGCCCCCCGACCTACATTGATGCAACCTGCATCTTCTGGTGAAAACCCTTCAGGCCAAACGGTATGCTCGTTGTAGCGCGCTCCGGTCAAATCCGCGCCATCCATAATCGCATCTGTTAGCTTGGCCCAACCCAGGCGCGCCCGTTGTAAACTGGCCCCTGTCAAATCTGCCTGAGACAAATCCACCCAGTTCATATCCGCTTTAGCCAAGTTTGCTCTCACCAGGCTGGCATTTTGCAAAACCGCACCGTTTAACGTTGCCCCTGCTAAATCAGCCTCTCTCAAATTAGACTTCGTCAGGATAGAGCCAATCAAATTAGCACCGCTTAAATTAGCTCCTTGCAATTGGCTATTGCTTAAATCTGCCCATGCTAGGTGCGAGCCTTCAAAATTGGTCTCCACCAGGTAACTTGCGTGCAGCTTGGCTCCTTGCAAATCTACCCGAGACAAATCGCTGTAAGACATATCGGTAAAGCTGAGAATCGTTTCAGTCAGATCAAATGCTTCTTCATCTGCGTGAGACAGAAAAATCTCGCGCATTTCTTTTGCCCAAGCGCGAATGGCGTCCCAATTTCGGTAATCTCCGTGTGGTCCACCTGTAATAATGGCACGTCGCTGAGGGTCTAGCGAGCCAGCAAAAAGCCCCAGGCCAATTGGGTTAACGTCTGGCACTAAATTGAGAACTGGCTTCATGTAATCTAGCACCGTGTCTCGGCTCTCTTTGCTATCTTCAATCATGGTGAGGCAAGTAGTAAAGTAGGCAACAAGCTTTTCTGGCAAAGCCTCTTGGATACGCTCAACACAGGCAACTGCTTCTGGTAACCAGCGGCCAATGCGAATAGAGCTGCCAAGAATAATGCCGTGATAAATGCTGATGTTTTCCACTTGGCTAGCCTCTTGCACATTGATTTTCAATCCATCCCCTTCAATTTCGGCCGCAATTGCCTCAGCAACCTCACGCGTAGAGCCACTGCCGCTGGCATATGCCACTAAAATTCGTTTGGTCATCAGTTGCTCCTCTGAAAATTATGAATTATGAAGGATGAATGAAAATGCTGATTGCAAATTCAAATGTGTAAACTATACGATCCCCGGCATGGTTCATCAACTGGCAAAAATTTCTGACAACTATTTTTACAAAAATTGCAAGGTTCGTTTGTTATGCTAATTCATCGGGAAGAAGAGGGCATTCTCAGATGCTGAGTTTTGAAATGGATAGCATCTGAGAATGCTCATTGGTGATGTCATAATTGAACTTGTGGCATCATTTATTCTGCTTCCTGATTGTAAAGAACAGGCATTTGTCCTTGCCATTGTTGCCAAAGCTCATCCCCTGTAACTAACTCGGCCATAAAATGAGCGACATTAATTCTGCTTGTTTTGCCTGGATCAAAGATGGCGCTGCGAATGGGCGAGGGATGTATCTCATAACGGCTTACCGCGTTTTCATCAATCAAGCTGTCTGGGCGAACCGCAACCCATTCAATTGAGCGATCATTTTGGCCAATTTCTCGCCGTAGATAATCAGCAGCTTTCTCATTGTCTCGCTGTGGCGGAAGCAATAGTCGGAGAAGCCCAGTGACTGCTTTCTCTGAGAAAGAATGTTGTTCGGGAATGTCTCGGTTACGGTTACCGGTTGTGTTCATCAGGACATACCGAACAGGCTCAGCAGGCTCGTTGGCTTTGATTGCCTGACAAAGACGGCGGGCTGCATCGGTAACCAGCAGACGGGGCTGGCCGTAAATCCCTTTAAAGTTTAAATTGTGGCCTAAGCAAGAGGCAACGGCCGTACACCCCCGCACAAGCTCAACCATCTCCGCATCACTTAAATCGAGAATGGCTGCCTGGATCACGGTTAAATTTTCGCTGTTTCGTACCGCCTGCGGTAGTTTTTCTGGGGAGCGCACCACTGCCTTAACACTTTTTCCACGACTGAGTAACTGCTCTACCAACAACCGCCCCGTTGCCCCAGTGGCACCAACAACCAGAATCGTCATCATTTCCCTCGCTAACTAATGTTAAGCACCCAAAACCCTTATGGTTTCTACCAGACAAACTGCGTAGCATGAGTTACTCAGTCTCATACAAAGCCGTCTCCGCCCCCATCATTTGCCTTATAAAATCATTGCCCTCTGGGATGAGCGTGATGCGCGTACCGTCCTTGAGCATATTTTCTGTTTCCAGAATCTCAAACATGGCTTGTGCCACTTCCGGGTCTGAATTGATTTCACTCAGTGCGTCACCCACAATTTGTGGCCGCATTGCCTGCGCTTTGGCAAACTCAATCGCCGCCCGTCGCTCGGCCGAATTGGTGATAATGCTCACCCGGTTGGTGCCATCCTGCCGAATGGCCGACGTGACTTGGCGCAGCCGATTGACAACCTTCTCCTCAATTTGCTGAATCATGGCCCGATCCCGGAAATGCACCTTGCGAATGTAAACAGAACCGAGCTGGTAGCCCCACTCTTCCGATTTGGGCGACACCTCGGCACGGACGGCACGGCTCATCGTGTGGCGCGTTTCCAACATGCCATCCAGCGGCATGTTGCTCAGGGTGCGTACCGTAGCGTTGCTCACGTTCGCCGCCAGCGAGCCTGCTGGATCGCTGTTTTTGAACAGATACGCCACCGGATCGCTAATCTTCATCTCGTACCAAACGCCAATGCCCATCGGCGCACCCTCTTCCGAGTTGACCGGGAGGCTGCGTAAATACCGTTGATCCAGACGCATGTCTAAAATGTGTCGCTTGCCCAGCGTGTTTACCAGCAAGGCACTCAGCCCCATCTTGAGCCACAAAAAGTAAAGCCCCGGCTCTTCCAGCACGCCCACCACATTACCAAACAGGGTATAAACGTGCGCCGTGCCTTCCTTCACAATGGCATACACGCCAAACAGGCGCAAGAAGAAGCGAAAAATCGGTTCAGCAATCAAAAAGAACAGGAAGAAGCCAAAAGCAGCGGGGAAAATCAGGAGAAAATCGTTCATTTGTCTACCTCCAGAATGACGTTTTCGGCTTTGGTGTAGAGGCTCAACCGCACATTTCGCAGGTACGCTTGCAGGGCTTCTGGCCCTTTTTGTTTAATCATGGCCAACTGTTCGGCCAGCGAATTGAGCGGCTCCACTTCTGCTTGGGCGCGCAGGGTTTCGATTTCGACGGCTCGTTTGGATTGCACAATAGTTTGGTCTGCTTGTGCTTTAGCCAAGCTGATGTCTGAGGAGACTTCGTTGTGGGCGGTGTTGATGGCTGCCAGCGCAGATTCCACCTCGTGGGGCGGATCAATGCCGGTGATGAGCGAGGCGTCCAAATCTACACCGTAGCGGGCAGCGGCCGAAGCGCATTCCTGCTCCATGAAGGTGTTGATTTCATTGAGATTTTTGCGTAAATCATTGATAGAAACGCCGCCAATAAGTCCGGCATCCAATTCCACATCTTCCTCATCAACCAGCGTAGAGTTGGGTGATTCAAAACTGGCGATGCGCTGGCGCAAAATGGCAATGAAGTAGCCCATCACATGAACCACTGGGTTTTTGACGCCGAACAGGTAAGCATACAGGTTACGCTCGCTGGGCTGGTAGCGTATTTGCCCCGTCAGCCCGATGTTGAGCTGGTCTTTGGTAACGGCATCCAGGATGGTACCGTTGTGGTTGGCGGTGGGGGTTTCTAAATCAAGAGCCATGTTGATGGTTTCAGTGGCCACGGAGATTTTATGAACTTTTTCCCAGGGCCAGCGGAAGTAGGGGCCGCCCGGCTTGATCACTTCTACCAGCGGGTAAATGTACCGTTCTTTATCTTTTTCGTTGAGCGCTTCTGCGATGGGGTCTTCGAGGGTGGTGCCTTTGCCCAGGCGGACGGCACGGCCGAATCTAGTTTTCACGGCGCGTTCGTTTTGGTCTACGGTGTAGAAGCCAAAGATGACGTAGCGCAGGAAAAACCAGCCGAGGAAGCCCAGGATGAGACCGGGAATAATCACATTCATAAGAAAATTCTCCTGTTTGTCAGAAGTTCAACTTTTGTCAAAAGTTGAACTTCTCTGGGTGGACTGTCGTGTTTGCGTAAGTCCTGCTGTGTTTAGGATGGTTATTAAGAGTTTGTTGCTTGCATCATAATGGATTTTGGGGATTGTGGGAAGCAAAAAAGTACAGCGGAAAGAAATGTGTGGTTATGGTTGCTTTATTCGCGCCGATACCCAGCGGCGCACAGTGATGAGTAACCACCTTGCACCAATTATCATGACGGCGGCGACTGTGTTGAAAAAGATATCACGAATGTCAAAAACGCGATTGGGCAGGATTGCTTGAATGATCTCATCCAGAAATCCGAGGAAAAAGGAGATGATGAGTGCGAGGAGAGCGGGGTTGGCGTGGAGACGGCCGTTTCCCTTCCGTTCAATGAGTGCTTCATGAACAAGTGCCGCTACCAAACCATACTCAAACAGATGGGTGCGCTCTTCCAACGTGCCGATTCTAAGCCACGCCGTCACATAAATGATTAGAACGCCCACCCCCACGGCAATCTCAGCACGACCTGGACGACTTCTGATGAAAAGGATGGCAACCACCACCATCGCTACAAAAAGCGCAAAAAACATGTTGTCTCTAAGGCGGCTTTGCTCGCGCAATGCTTCTGCGACAATAGGTGCGTACCCTAACGTAGCGTAAATACCTACCAGGACGATACCCAGTGCAATCCAGAGCCGACGTTCTCGTATTGAACTAAAGATAGCGTTCATATTTGTTTGGGGAGATTAAAGCAACTTCCAGTCTCTAATGTCCAGATCCCAATCTCTTATTACAGCTTTTTAATTGCGTTTAGAATGGATGGCTTGTTGTGCAGTTCCCAATCGTCAGCCGTGAAGCGGTAGAAGATGACGCCGTTGATGGGGATGAGCGCGTTTTCATTGTACGCTATGAAGTGGGCGGCGGCGCGGCGCACCCACTTAGCCCCCTGGTTTTCCTGCCAGCCCAGCGTGCGGTTGTCGTTGTGCCGCTGCGGGTTGACCTCAGTGGCGATGACGGGCAGCGTCCAGAACCGCTCTGGCACGACGGCCAGCAGCGGCTGGTACGATTTCAGATGCAAAAATTGCCAGCGCAGCGGATCGTTGGTGAATTTAGCGTCGCTGTCTACGTTGTTGGGATTGCTATCCTGCGTTTTGGGGTGCACGGTAATGAAGTCGGTGCCTGTCAGGTTGTTGAGAACCCGCTGCCAATAGTCACGACTGTCGCTGCCGGGGCCAAAGTAGGGGTCAATGGCCTGCACGCCCAGCCGCACCCCGGCTGGCTTGCGCCGCCAAACGTCGTTATAGGCTAGCGCGTACTGTTCTGGTTTGATTTTCTCGCCGTGGACGCCGCCGGGGAACTCTTGGGGATTATTGGTCTCATTGCCAAAAATGAAGCCCCAGACCCCCTTGCTGCGGCGCATGGTTTCTACGCAGGCGTCCAGGTAGCGTTGGTGGTCGGGGGAATTGGAGGCCGGCTGGTTGCCTTGCGGGTGAAAGCCGTAGTTGAGCCGGATGAGCATTTTGATGCCTGCCCGCTCGTATTGGGTCATATCTTGCGGGGCGGCGTTGGTGCCCAGCCCAATGGCATGTAGCGCCCAGCCTTGCATCCCGTTGCGCTTCATCCAATCCGCTCCATCCAGGTTGTGCATGCCGAAAGTAACGGCCGTATCCACCCGGCGAATCGCATCTTTCGGCACAGCTACCGGGTAATAATCCTGGTTTCTACCTCCCAGCAGCCGCATAACGGTTCCATGATTAACGCGCCCCAGCTTTGCCTTGAAAGAACCTGGCTCAGCACGTAGGTTGATAAAGGTGCTATGGACGCGAGCCACCATCCCCTTCTTTTCAATGCTGCTGGCAAATGCCCAGCCAGACACCAACTCTCCAGTTGGTGCAGGCCAACCAGCCTGCAAATGAATTAGGTAGGGTTCCGGGTCAATCAGGTCGAATGGCTGCGGCGTTTCTTTGCGCTGCGTTGCCCCATCCAGGTAGAGGCTCAAGTGTAGGTGGCTGCCCAGATGAGGCTGTGTGGGCGTTGGCTTGGGAATCACGTTGCCGGTGCTGTCGGCAATGCCGATGAGCTGCCCACCCTGTACAAAATCGCCCACCTTTACTTTCGCTTCTTTTAAATGAGCATACGCCGTGCGATAGCCGTCTGAATGCCGCAGGTAAACGGCCGTTCCATATGGATGTTCACTATCTTTATTGGCATCCCGCACCTTGTACACCGTCCCATTCGCCACAGCAAAAACTTTGGACTCAAAGGGTGCCACAATATCAATTCCCTCATGCCCCACAAGCGGGGGGGCGTAATTTTGCGGATTCTTCAAAAACTTTTGGGTGATGCTGGTATGCTCCGTCGGCCAATGAGTGAAGATAAAGCTGCCGCCACTGACAGTTTCTGGCCCGGAAAACCGCTGCGACTCAAATTTGATGCCCCGCTGGCGCAGCCAGGCAAAAATGTCGCCGCTCCACCGCTTGCCAGACCAAACCACCACTTTGCTGCTGTCGTCCCCAGCAAACATGAGGGCGTGGACTACGTCTGCACTGTAGGTAAAGGCAGAGCGAGTGGGATGCAGCGTTTTTGTTACCTGCTTGAGCTCTGGCAGGGTGGTGTCCTGGGGCAGCAGGTGAATGGTGTGCTGGATGCGGAGCGGCAGGGTGCGCGCTCCGGGCTGGCTCACATGCCCCGCCACGCTACTGCCGTCGAATTTACGTGCCTGGGTGCCAATGCCCCGCCGGTGTAGCCAGTTAAAAATGGCACCATCTGCTCCCCACCGTTCCCCAGCCCAGGCCACGACGACGCTGTTGTTATTACCTGCATGTGCCACGGCTTGCGCGGCATCGGCACTGTAGGTAAAGGCGGAGCGGTTAGGGTGGAGCAGGGTGACGGCTTTGTCCAGTTCGGCCAGACTGGTGGCCTGGGGTAGCAAATGAATGGTGTGCTGAATGGGGGAAGGCTGGGTAACGGGCATGGGCTTCTCCTAAGAATTCAGTTGGTGTACAAGTTGAGGAATACGAGGAATATGATAGCAGAAACGGCCGTTTCCCCCCAAACCCTTGCTCACTTAACAAAAAAGGTCGCCAGCGGCGACCTCTGTGTGGGCGGTATTGGACTCGAACCAACGACCTCTACGATGTCAACGTAGCGCTCTAACCAGCTGAGCTAACCGCCCTGACGAATGCAAATTATACCTACCTTTACAAGCGCGTCAAAGTTCACATAATGCTGTAATTGGATTAGAGATGCGATTTCTCGATCCCCTACATTTGGGTTTTGGACGTGCAGAAATCGCATCTCTGTTTACCAAGTGCAAAAGTTACCATAAAGTTTGTTGCCGCTTGAATTGGCCCTATGGTATAGTTGCCTCACAATGGCACCCAAACCAAACGAACGCAAAGAATGGGGGATAATTGGACTGTTGCTGGCTCTGCTGGTGCTGTTACCCATTGCCGCCTTCTTGCGTGATACTCAAGGGACGCGACATTCTTGGTTTGGTGCCTTTAGCTGGCTGCTTTTTATCGGCCTCACCTTTGTGCTGCTCCTCATTTATTATGCCCAATTTGTTTCCCCGCTGCGTGGCGAGGAAGGCTGGATTGCTGGCTTTTTATTGCTGCTGCAAGCCTATGTAAAAGTGGGCGAGGATCGGCTGGATTTTGATAGGGTTGACAAAAGCAAGAAGAAAAAGTCGAAAGCTCGCAGCGAAGTGGACAAATTGCCATCCAGCCTGAAGAGCCTGAATGCGGGCTTTATTCGTGGCTACCAGGTGTTGGCCATTACCAAAGGGAGTAGCTATGTGCGTCCGGCCGGGCCAGGGTTTGTGGTGTTGTACAAGGGGGAGCAAATTTGGCGGGTGATTGATTTACGGCCGCAGCGACGCAGCCAGCCAGTCAAAGCCAAAACGCGGGACGGCATTCCCATCGAAACAAGCGTCTGGGTGATGTTCCAGGTGCGGCGTGCAGATGGGGGGGATGATGACGATTTGCTTTACCCCTTCGATCGTGAGGCGATTTTCCATGTGAGCTATGATGAAACGGTGGATGAACAGGGTCAGCGGCGACCCTGGACGGCACAGCTTACCCCACCGGCAGCAGCAATTTTGGCCAATGAAATTCCCAAATATAGCCTAGATGAGCTGACCAACGCAGTGGATGGTGTGGCTCCGCTGGAAGCGATTAAGCAAACGATTACCCGCTATTTACAGCGCACTTTTTTTTCTAGAGGAATTGAGGTTCTTGCTGTTGGCGTAGGCGGGCTAACGCTGCCAAAAGGGGTGCGCGATCAGCACTTTTTAACCTGGCAGGCGGAATGGCTGCGTAAAATCCAGGCTGAAAATGCGACCGGAAATGCGGAGGCGTTGCGGCGGATGCGGCAGGCGCAGGCGCGGGCGCAAATCGAGATTATTGAAAATATTACCCACAGCATCGAGACGATGCGCCAGGAAGAAGATGCGGATTTATCGCAGATTATTGTGCTGCGGATGATCGAGGCGTTGGAAGATGCGGTGTCGGCAGGGTCTGTGCAGGCGTTGGTACCGCAGCAGATCATCGCGGGGCTGGTGGGGGATGCGTCGCGGCAGATGCAGTCATGGGTGTCGCCACCAAAGGTGCGGCGGGTGAAGGTGGATCCACCAAGCCTGAGCAGCGGCGAGTTTGATAAGTTGGAGGGGGGTGAATGAGCGCGCAACGTCTGAATCGTCGCCCCCTGGTAAATAGTTGGTATCCGTACTTCTTGGGGTTTATGCTGCTGATGCTTTGGGGGTACGCTTTGTACATTGAGCGAGTGGATGTTGTTAAGGTCATTGAGTGGCTCAATGCACAGCAATTGGGCGTTTTGACAACGATACCATTTGTGCCTCAACTACTTAGTTTCTTTCATTGGAAAGTGCTACGCCACATTATCCCTGTAGCCGTGGGTGCTTATTTTGCGTATGATGCAGCCGTCGTTCTGGTAAAAATATTGTACGATTTGCCGGATCGCGCAGGTGCCAGCCGCTTTTTGAGCCGCTTGCTTACAACTGGGATTGGAACGGTCAACCCCCCAGAAATTACGCCAACTACCCTGGTTGATGAGCGAAACGACTCTGTGCTGCTGCGCGTGGGTGGGCCGGGGCAGGTGAAGGTGCCCACTGGGCATGTGATGGTGACGGAGTTAAACGGCCGTTTCCACCAAATCTTGGCTGCAGGTAAACACAAGCTGGAGCGGTATGAATATATCCACGCCGTGCTCGATTTGCAGCCACAGCAGCGCATTCTGGACGAGTTTGCCGCTTACTCCCGCGATGGGCTGGAACTGCGCGTCGGCCTGAGCATTATTTACCGTATTAAAGCAGGCAGTGAGCCTGCTACCCGCGAAAACCCCTGGCCTTATGACGAAACGGCCGTTCGCACCGCCGCCTACGTGCAAACTGTTCTGGACGATAAAGGCACCGTTGGCACTTGGGAAGACACCCCCATCAACATGGCCAAAGGCACCCTTACCGCCATTTTGGCCGGGTTCCGGCTGGATGAAATCATGACCCCAGCCACGCCCGGCGAAGAACCGTACCGCACTTTGCGAAATGAGCTGCTGCGCCAGCTACGGCTCAAGTTGGATGGCATGGGGATTGATTTGCAAGCTGTGGGTATCCATCGCATTGATTTGCCCCCCGGTGTGACTGACCAATACATTGATTATTGGAAATCCCATTGGGAATCTCAAATGCTGCTCGACGTGATAGAAGGCCGCGCCACGGCCGAAGAAAAGATGGAAGTGGCCAAAGCAGAAGCAGAAATCATGATGATTCAGGCCATTCAGGAAGGAATTCAGCGGGCCAAACGAGAAGGTGCTACCGCACACATGGAAGAAGTGGTTGCCTTACGTTTGGTTGAGGCGTTGGAGAAAATGGCCCGCCGCTCTGAGCCATTGACCCCGTTGCCCAATGCGCTGATGGCCCAGTTAGACAATATGCGCCGCCAGCTTAGCGACGGCAATTACAATCCTCGCCTGCCTGGGAAGCCAATTGTATGAACGCAGAGAAGCCCCAGCAAGGCTATGACAACAACCCGCAGATCCGTACGGCCGTCAACCGCCTCACGGAACTGCTGGAATGGCTTCACCCCGATCCCAGCCCCGATGTGTTCACCGTGCGCGACTACCGCAATCGGTATCCTTTTACACGGCTAGGTGCATTGGCCACCGAGGATATTGACCGCTACCAGCGCATCAACCGCGCCATTGGTGACCACGTTCAGATTGGCTTGTGTGAATACCACATCGGCCTCATTTATTTGCACGAGGCGGCATTTCATGGCGCGGTGCAGCAGTTTGAGCTGGCTCGGCAGCAATGGTCGTTTGTGAGCCAGCCCGCAGGTGTGAGCTTGACGCATCTGGCACGGGCGGTGGCTTTAATGCTGTCTGACCATTACGAAGCGGCGTTGGTGAGCGTGGGGCGGGTAGAAACGTGGCTGGCACGAGCCCGCTTTGCCAAATCAATGCCCAGGGATGCCCGATTTGAAGAGAAAGTGACCGCGTACGTGGCGGAGCTGCAAGCCGCCCTGCGTAAGCTGATGGATGAACGGCCGAAAACAGAGAAATCTGCCCGTGACAAGCCGCAGGATGATCCTGAGCAAGAGCAGGGCGAAGAAGCCCATGAGGCACCCACGCAGCCAGATCCTGAAGCAGAAACAAAAGCTGAAGGGGAAGTGAACCCTGAAGCGGAGACACGGCCACCCATTGTGAATATCGGGCCAAACCTGCCAATTCTTCCTATACCTGGTCATCGCCAAACGACGGAGCGGTATGAGTGGTATGTGGTTGAGGTGCGCCCCGCCTCTGGCTTTATGCCAGAAATCAACTCTGGCGACTGGCTGCTGGTTGATATGCACCCGACGCTAGACGGGGATGTTCGGGGTACGGCGCAGCCAATTTTGGTCGTGAAGGATAGGCGGATTGAAGGTACAATTCTGGTACGGCCGTTAGAGCCGCGAGGGCGTCAGCGCATTTACTTGGCAACATTAGATAATTTTCCAACAGATGATTCTCCAACCGATTTCTGGCGAGATGCAGAGACAGGTACCGTCACCTTCTCGTCTGAGAAGGCCCACATTGACATCAATCGCAACGAAATTTTGGGCGTTGTGGTTGGTTTTTGGCGACCAATACTGAATTTTGAGCAAATACCTGCGTGATTTTAGCGTTCAGACTTTTGAAGTTTTTAAAACTTCAAAAGTCTCCGGATATGTGATATGGCAGAACAAATATTAGTTGTTGGCGCAATTCTGCTCGATTCGCGCGGCAAGCCAGATGCTGGTTTAGCACCGGAAACCTCGAATCCAGCCCAAATTCGGGTGACGCGCGGCGGCACAGCCCGCAACGTGGCCGAAAATCTGGGACGGCTGGGGGCTGACGTGCGTCTGCTGTCTGCGGTGGGGAACGACATGATGGGGCACCGTCTGTTGAGCCAAACGGCCGTTTCTGGCGTAGACATCGAACTGGTGCAAATCATTGATGGCGAGAACACGGGAGCGTACATCGCCGTGCTTGAAGAAAATGGCTCGCTGGCGGTCGCCCTGGACGATGTGCGGGTTCTGCGTCACATCACGCCCGGTTTTCTGGATCGCCACCGCAGCTTGTTTAAAGAAGCCGACATGGTGATGATGGACGGTAGTCTGACACCCGAGGCAATGGCAACCGTCGTGCGATTGTGCGAAAAGTACAACAAACCGCTCTGTGCTGATCCCTCTTCAGCGCGACTGGCTTATAAGTTACGGCCGTTTCTCAGCAAGCTCCATCTGGTCGTGCCTAACGAAGGAGAAGCCGCTGAACTGTGCGAAGTAGACTTTGACGGCCCCAACCCGGAAGCCAGCCTGGATTTGGCGCGCTGCCTGGTAGGTAAGGGCGTCGCCAACGTGGTGGTCACCCTGGCCAACTTTGGCCTCGATTACGCCACCACCCACGAAACAGGCTACATTCCCGCCAATTTTAGCGAGATGGTTGATTCATCCGGCACAGGGGATGCGGTAACAGCCGCCATTATGTTTGGCATGTTGAATGAGCTGCCTGCTATCGAAGCGATTCGCCTAGGAGCTGCTGCTGCTAGCCTGACATTGCAAACGGCCGAAACCGTTGTGCCCGGTCTCAGTTTGGACATGCTTTACGATCATTTGATTGTTTGAAGGTTTCTTCACAATGGTGCATAAACATGGTCAATATACTGGTGAATTTGGTGCTTGGTTAACTGGATTGATTCAAAAGAGAGTGCCTTTGCAAGGTTATCTAATCTTTTTTGATCATGGAGAAAATGTAGACTTTGCAAATGTGGGGGCAATAAAAGGTTTTTATGGGGAGCGAGTAACCAATCAAAACCGTCTGGCCGATATTGACGTGCTAATTGCCAACAATAAAGATGAAGCTGTGCTTCTGATTGAGATTGAAGAAAGAGCCATTTCACCAAAAAAATTACTTGGCGATATTTATGCCATTTTATTTTGCAATCGAGTTGCCATCAAAATTGGTGATAAACAAAAAAAGATTTCCATTTCGCCAAAGACACGATTGATAGTTGCAGGTATTGTGCCTTCTTCTGGTCAAAGACATTTCAAAATCCGCGATGTCATTCTGCCTTCTTCTGGTCAAAGACATTTCAAAATCCGCGATGTCATTCTGCCTCGAATGCGGCAGTTTGCCGTTCCGGCGGATGCTATTTCGCTGGAAAACATTTCGGTGATCAGTGGTGAATCATCATTGGATTTATTAAATAAGCTCAAAGAAGAAACAAAGCATTTACTACATTTATGAACAACTGGCTAGGATTAATTATCTGTTTTGTATATGTGTTTGCCATTATTGGCGGGGCCGAAGGGCTGCGACGCTGGCGCGGCTACGACAGTAGCTTTACTCGCAAAGTGATCCATATTGGCGTGGGGATGATGAGCTGGGCCTTGCACTTTCTGTTTGATACTCCCTGGTTTTTTGTCGTTGCTTGTGCCGCCTTCATAGTGATCAATTTACTCGATTGGCGGTATGGTTTTTTTGCGGCGATGGCCAGCAGCGACCGTTCTAATTTGGGCACTGTTTACTTTCCGTTTGCGGCTGCTATTGTGGCTATTTTGTTTTGGGAAACGCCGCCGCTGATGGTGGCCGCGCTGATGCCGCTGACGTGGGGGGATGGGATGGCACCGGTGGTTGGCAAAGCATACGGCCGTCGCCTTTACGCCGTCCATACCAGCACCAGGTCTGTTGAAGGGTCGCTGGGCTTTTTTGTGGGCTGTTTTATATTCACTTGGCTGGCGCTGTGGATGATGGGTGGCTCGCCCGATATTTCGCCAGTTGCTGCGCTATTGCCCGCACTCGTCATCACCGTTGCCACCACGTTGGTTGAGGCTATCTCAATTTGGGGTCTGGACAATCTGACGATTACGGCCGTTGCCATTCTAATCCTTCAAATTTGGCCGTTCTAAATGCAGTAATTGAGTCATTGGGTAATTACTCAGTTACCCAATGACCTAATTACCCAATTACTTCCTATGACTCAAATTCCCTTCTCCGAAATTCAGGCAATCCTGTTCGATATGGACGGAACGCTGATTGATACCGATGATGAAATGACAAAAAAGGTGGCGCGTTGGCTACGGCCGTTGCTCGGTGAACGTGGCAACCAACTTGCCCGCTGGATCATCATGAAAATTGAATCACCCGCTAACGCCCTCATCACCCTGGCAGACAAACTGCATCTGGATGAGCCGCTCAAATGGTTCACAACCTGGCGGTATTCGCGGCGTAAGGAGCCAATCGTGGGCAATTTTCACATCATCCCTGGCGTGTTAGAAATGCTGCATGCCATTCCCGAAAATTACCGCTTGGGCATTGTGACCACACGCAGCCGCCACCAAATTGAAGGCTTCTTGGCACAGGTGCCAGAGTTGGCTCCGCGCTTTGAAGTGACTTGCGGTTCGCAGGACACTCGTCGCCTTAAACCCCATCCATCCCCTATTCAGGAAGCCGCCCGGCGGCTAAATCTGCCTGAGACGGCTTGTGTGATGGTGGGCGACACGTCGGTAGATATGCACTCGGCGCGGCGGGCGGGGGCTTGGCGCGTGGGGGTGCTGTGTGGCTTCGGCAAAGAGCCGGAGCTGCGTCGCGCGGGTGCCCAGCTCATCCTCAACAGCACGGCCGATTTTGCCCAGCTTGTACAGCAAAAATGAAACCTTTCACCATTAGGCGGTGTATCTCTGACAAATGATTGTTGGGTTGGACAAGTGGAGATACGCAATGGTTTGGGTACAAAAACAAAAATGGTGGCTGTTGTTGAACTTGGTTGCAGCGGGAATTTTGGCTGTGGTCGTAACGCAAGGCAGTACCGATTTCAGCGCAGAGACATTTGATCCGCTGTTGGCGAGTGGCAAATGGGGCTTCCGTTTCTTGCTGCTTTCGTTGGCAATGACGCCGCTCAATCGCTATTTTGGCTGGCGTGAGGCAATTCGACTTCGCAAACCGGCTGGCTTATGGGCTTTTGGCTTTACGGCCGTTCACTTCCTCTATTACCTGATTGAATATCAATTGAACAGATTTGTCTGGCCTGTCCAGCTATTCATTTTTCTAGGCATCCTCGCTTTTGTTGTTCTCCTGGCGATGGCCGTGACCTCAAATAAAAGATCGATGCGCCGGCTGAAGCAGAATTGGAAGCGGCTGCATTGTCTTGTCTATTTAGCTGGCATTTTGGTGGGATTGCACGCCGTTCTGGCCACCTTTGGTAGTAAACGGATTTCGGTGCGCGAGCCAGACGTGTTGCCGGAACTGATCGTTTACGGTGTTTTGCTGCTTATTTTGCTAGCGCTTCGTCTGCCGCAAGCCTGGCGACTGTGGCAAAAAATGAGAGCCAGTTTCTGGCAACGGCCGTTTGCAACCAACGTGGGCAAAAACCAATGAATTACCTATGATGCAAAATGTGGTAAAGGACGATGCTGAACGCGACGTGGACGTTGAGTGAGAGCCCCTTGCCATACATCGGCAAGAAAACGGCCGCATCGCAGGCATTCAAGGTCGCTTTGGTGACGCCGTGGTCTTCATGCCCCAGCACCAGGCAGGTTTTTTGGGGGTAGGTGAAGGTGTGATAGGGAACGGCCGTATCCGAAAGCTCCACAGCCACGACGGTGTACCCTTCTTCTTTAAGCTGGTGAACGGCCGTAACCGGCTCTTTTTCATACCGCCACGGCACGCGCAAACTTTTGAACCGCCCAACTTTATCAATTGTTGGGTGGGGTGGCGTGGGGGTGATGCCCGTCAGCACTAGTTCCGTCAGGTTGGCACCATCTGCCACGCGGAAGATAGAGCCAACGTTGGCTGGGTACTCAATGCTTTGCAGCAATCCCACAATATCAAAATCCGGCTGGTTCTCTCGCCGATAATCCCGTAAAAAACGCTTTAACTCAGTGCCAATCAATGGTTTCATAACGCTCGTTATTCAAAATGCTTTTCCGCTTTTACCTATTTGCCCAAATCTACCAGATAAAATGAATTTCGTCTTGTTCTTTGTGATAAGTTCAGAATGATGCGGAATTAAATCAAGGGTTTGCGAATGGGAGCAAAGGAGTAACGATGCCGCAGGCAAGGGCCGTGCTTTTTGAGGGCGTCTCGGTGTTGCTGGGTGCCATACCCTTTATGTTGGGCAAAGCCGTAGTGGGGAAACTGGCTGTCTAGTTCAACCATCAGCCGATCGCGGGTGACTTTGGCCAGGATAGAGGCGGCGGCAATGCTGAGACTTTTGCCATCGCCACGCACAATTGATTTTTGGGGGATGTTGAGGTGGGGCAGGCGGATACGGCCGTCTATCAATAAAAATTGGGGCGCGGGGGTGAGTTGGGCAACGGCCGTTGCCATCGCCAAACGGTTGGCAGGCAGGATGCCAATTTCGTCAATGACCGAGGCGGGCTGCTGGCCGATGCCGAAGGTTATTGCGTGTTGCGTAATGCGTAGGTAGAGGGCTTCTCGCTTTTTAGCGGAGAGCGTTTTAGAGTCGTTTACTTCGCGAAGGAGGGTTTCGATTTGGTTGTTGAGCGGCAAGATGACGGCGGTTGCCACCACTGGGCCAGCCAGTGCGCCGCGTCCGGCTTCGTCTATTCCGGCGATGTGGGTGACCTGGTGTTGTTGGGAAACGGCCGTTTCCAGTGCCAAATTTGCCATTAGATCAAATCAAAGATTACGCAGATTTAACGAATTTTATTATCTGCGTAATCTGCGAAATCTGTTGATAAAAATCACTTTCATCGGACGATGCGTCCTGTTTGATTATTTTGGGGTGGGGTGGGGCTTGCCAGCCGCCTGCTGTTTTGCTTGCCGCGCGTAAACGCCCGTGAGCAGATTCCAGCGAATATGGACGGCTTCCCAAACGTTTTTGAGGTAATCTAGCTTCGTCACGTGCGTTCCGGCAGCATCTTGCCAATCGGCCGGAATAATTTTAATGTCGTAGCCAAAGCGACGCGCCAAAGCCAACGCTTCATCATCGTAGCTCCAACCGTTCATCTTTGCCACAGAGAAAATCTTGTTGGCGGCCGTGGCCGAAAATGCCTTGAAGCCACAGCGTGTATCCCAGATGCCCGGTACGACCAAAATTTGAATGAGCAGATTGCCCGCATTGCCCAAAAACCGTTTGTAAAATGGTTGAGGGCGAGCCTGGATTGCGCCTACAGCATCTTTGCCATCGCGGGAGCAAATAACCACACTGGCTCCTTTATCAAAAATCGGTTTCATCTGGTCAAAATGGCGCATGTCGGTGGAGTTGTCGGCGTCGGTGAAGAGGCGAATGTCGCCGCGCGCGGCCAGCATCCCCTGACGCACCGTGTATCCTTTGCCCATGTTTTGCTTGCGGTCTATCCAGCGGATATGCTCTTTGCCCTGGGCGAAGGTTGCCACAATGCGCAAGGTGTTGTCTGTGGGGCCGTCTAGCACAATGAGCAGCTCCCAACTGTAGGTTTGTTGGCTGAGGTAGCTGTAAACGGCCGTTAGCGTCTGGCCGATGCGCTTTTCCTCGTTGTAGGCTGGGATAATTACAGATAAATACGGTTTCATTTGCTCTTCCTGTTCCTTCGTCATCAGGGGAGCAATGTTACCCGTCGGCAGGGGTCTCGTCAACCGGGGTCAGGACGGCCGTTAGGGAATCGTCGTCTACCCGTCGGAGAGCTTGAATGTGGCGGCGTTTGGGCCACATTTTGAAGATGCCCCACAGTCCGGCGAGCTGTCCACGCAGGCGAGCCCGAGCCGCTTCACCCCGCCAGGCACGCAGGGCATCGCGGCTGATTGTGAGCTGGGCGAGCAAAATCTTTTGCCAATGGCGGCGCAGCAGGGTGGAGGGGTAATTTTTCCAGATGAGGTAGAGGAAATTACGGCCGTCATAATAGCTACCTGTTACCGATCCACCTGTGGCTTTGAGTTTGTGGTAGACAACGGCCGTTGGCACATAAAGCACCTGCCAGCCCGCCAACTGCGCCCGCCAGCCCATGTCTACATCCTCGCAGCTAAAGAAGAAATCATCATCGAGGAAGCCAATTTCCTCCAGCATCGCCCGCCGATACGCCGAAGAACCGCCACAGGCGCTAAAAACGGGCTCGATTTGGTTGAACTGCCCCACATCTTTTTGCCAAACGCCCCGGTTGCCGGGAATGCCGTCTACGCGGTAAAAATCTCCAGCTGTGTGGAAGGTGTCCCGCTGGTCGAACAGCAGCATTTTGCTGGCAACCATGCCCACCTGCGGATTTTGCTCAAACGCTTGCCAAACTTCGCGTAGCCAACTTTTCTCAACTTCGGTGTCGTTGTTCAGTAGGATGACAATTTCGCCCGTGGATGCTTCCCAGCCAGCGTTGCACGCGCCGGTGAATCCCCGATTTTGCCTCAGCTCAATCAGCGTTACCTCTGGGAACTGCTCACGCACGTATGCCTGCGAGCCGTCGCTGGAGCCATTGTCTACCAGTAGCACCTCATAATCGGTAAACGTTTGCTGCCGCAGCGAACCGAGGCAGTCGTCCAGGTGGTGTTTGCCGTTAAGGTGGGGGATAATGATGGATATTTTTTGCATTGGGCGGATTGTATGGGGAACGGCCGTTTCCATCAAAAATAGGTCGGGTAGGGGCGAGGCAGGTGGCCACGGTCCCCCAAATTTCGCCGTCTGAACCTCACCACCTGCCTCGCCCATTTACATCGCAAACCGCCTGGTCATTGCTACCGCATGTGTTGGTTAAAATTAGGTCATGTCGCGCCAATTTGATCCGAAAAAACATCACCGTCATTCGATTCGCCTGAAGGGGTGGGATTACGGTAGCGCAGGGCTGTATTTTGTCACAATTTGCACCCATACCCGCCAAAATCTGTTTGCCGATCCAAAATTGCATGAAATTGCCACGATGGCCTGGGATCACATTCCCCAACAGGAACATGCCAAACACGTCGTTTTGGATGAATCCATTTTGATGTGGGATCATACGCACGGCATCATCGGGTTGACCACGCCCGAAGGTGGGGAAGGCAATTTCACCACCTTGCAGCCCGGTTCGGTGGGGGCGATTGTGGGGAATTATAAAATGTTGGTTGCCAAGCGGGTGAAGGCGATGTTGAAGATGGGCGGTACCGATTTCAAGGTGTGGCAGCGCGGATATTACGAACGCATCATCCGCAATGAACGAGAATTAAACGCCATTCGCCAATACATTCAAGAAAACCCCATCCGCCACGCTGAAAAACGCGACAATCTAGACCAATTATTCACCAAAATGAATTACATCAACACCAAACAACACCGGTAGGGGCGAGGCAGGTGGCCACGATCTCCCAAAATTCGCCACCTGAACCTCACCACCTGCCTCGCCCATTTTACATTGCGAACCATATTGGGTATTGTGGCATTTGGGCGAGGCGATTGGATGGGTTGTTTTGTCGAAATTTGCAGGTTGGTTGCCAACCGCCTCGCCCCTACCGTAATTTTGGTTATGGCATAAAATAGGTGGCAGATGTTTTTGTAATGGTGTCCGATAAACAAACCAACCAACCGCAGTCCTATGAGTGAACAAATTCACGTCCGTGCCCGAAAATTTTTGCAAGAATTCTTTAGCGATGAAGAGTTGACCAATTTTTGCTTTGATTATTTTCCTCAAGTTTACAATGATTTCACAACGGGAATGCCCAGAAGCCAAAAGGTGCGGATGGTAGTGGAAAACAGCCAGCGGCGCGGCCGTTTTGATGAACTGCTGGCGGCTTTAGAGCGAGAACGCCCCAAAAGTTACCCAGACCATTTTGCAGAGCAGCCCCAGCAAATTGACCCGAAACCCAAACCCGCAGAAACAATTGAACGCAACCCGCGCCAAATATTTATTAGCCATGCCCACCAGGATGCCGCATTTGCCCAGAAATTGGCATCCGATTTGCAAGCCAACGGTTGGCAAACCTGGATGGCACCTGACAACATTCGACCCGGGGAAAAATGGGTGGAGGCGATAAACCGGGGATTGTCTGAGAGTGGTGTGTTTGTTTTGCTGCTGACTCCAGACGCAGTTGCTTCTCGCTGGGTGACAAGTGAGATGAACGTGGCCATTGGCATGGAACACCGTGAAGAGATGCGGTTGCTGCCCTTGAATGTAAAATCTGCGGCTACACCTGCACTTTGGCAGGCGTACCAGTGGATTCGGTTTGATGGAAATTATGATGCTAGTTTAGCTGCCATTCTTAGTGAATTAGACCACTACAAAAAAAACGAGAAGCAAGGAACTCAATCCAAAGCACAAGGAAAACAAGAAGAGCAAATATTGAATGTAGATTCGGCCAGACCCTCAACAATTCAGTTAAAAAATACACTTAGCCAACCACAAACCTTAGGTGAGAAAATCAGAGCAATACCAAGACAGGTGTTGTACGGTGTTGGCGGGCTTATTCTTATCGTTTTAGTCGTTGGACTTTGGCTAGAATCAAATAGCCGTCCGGAACTGGAACCAACTGAGGTTGCTGAAATGGCAGTTGCTAATAATGAAGAGTTGGAGGTGGAAGAAACACCAAAACCTACAGGGAGTTCAACACCTACTAACGAGCCGACAAGTGGTTCCGTTGTTTCAGAAACTACCTCTGAGTCGCCCACTGGTGTCAACTTATGCTTAAACACCTTTGCCGATGACAATGACAATGGCCAATATGAAGTTGGTGAGGGCTTTATAGGCCAGGTATCCTTCCGCGTGACAAAAAACAGTCAAGTGGTAGGGCAAGCCGTGTCCAGCGGTGGCGATGAGCCTGTCTGCTTTGATAAGTTAGAGCCAGGTGATTACCAGATCGAGCAGATTGTACCTGAGTGGTTAGTGATGACCACCGCAGCCAATATTAGTGTAACCTTGGTTGAAGGGGAAACAATCGGGGTGCTGTTTGGCAGCCGCTTTCGCTTAGAAGATGAAGAAATAGATAGTGTTACCGATGTGCAAGAGACAGCAGCTTTGGAAACTGCGACTTTAGAAAGTGGCGTAGAAGATTCCACTATCTCACCAGATAAGGAGAGTGGTTTTTCCCTCAAAAATAGCTTGTTTATCCCGATAGTTGTAGTTGTTGTTATCCTAGGCACGAGTCTTTATGTGAAGCTGCGCAAGATTGCGTAATTTACATGGACTCAATTTGGTAAGTTTACGAACAAATTATTGGATCAGGACTTGAAAGTTTACACGACTCAGTAGAAGCTAACCAACACTTTCATACATATCCAGCCTTGAAATGTATCTTTGGTCGCAAACGCTATGCCCAGTAATCGGTTATTTGTAAGAAGCCTGATGGCTATATAGTTAAAGTATTGTCCTAAGAACAAAGTAATGGCCGAACGTCTTACACTTGCCCGATGATACCGAGGATGAAAGCATAGTCAAAGGCGATGTCACGTAGGTAGTCGTAACGGCCGCTTGATGCGAAATGACCCGCGCCCATGTGGGTTTTGAGCAGGAGGAGGTTGTCATCGGTTTTAAGGGCGCGGAGCTTGGCGATCCATTTGGCGGGTTCCCAATATTGCACGCGCGGGTCGTTTAGCCCGGCGGTGATGAGGATGTGGGGATATGCTTGGGCCGTCGTGTTGTCGTAGGGGGAGTAGGAGAGCATGTAGTTGTAATATTTTTCCTCTTTGGGATTGCCCCACTCCTCAAATTCGCCCACGGTAAGCGGGATCGATTCGTCTAGCATGGTAGAGACGACATCCACGAAGGGGACGCCCGCCACGACCACTTTGAACAGTTCGGGAGCCATCACCGTGACTGCTCCCATGAGCAGGCCGCCAGCGGAACGGCCGTTCACAGCCAACTTCTCCCTATTCGTATATTTTTCATTAATCAGGTGCCGTGCACAGGCAATAAAATCAGTGAATGTATTCTTTTTGTGCAGCCATTTGCCCTGGTCATACCAGTGCCGCCCCATCTCCTTGCCGCCGCGAATGTGGGCGATGGCATAGACAAAGCCGCGATCAATCAGGCTGAGCCGCTTTTGGTCGAAGCTGGGGGACATGCTGGCCCCGTACGAGCCGTAGCCGTACAGCAGGCAGGGATTGCTGCCGTCGCGCACTAGCCCCTTGCGATAAACGAGTGAAATCGGCACTTGGGTGCCATCCGGCGCGGTGGCAAAAGTGCGTTCCGATTGGTAATTGGCCGGGTCGTAGCCGCCCAGGACAGGGAGCTGCTTGATTGTGTGCCATTCCAGCGTGTTCATGTCTAGCTCCACGGTGGTGTCGGCGGTGGTGAGCGAGGTGTAGACAAAGCGCAGCCGATCCGTCACAAATTCGGGATTGTTGCTCCCCTCGACGGCGTAGACGGGTTCGGGGAAGGTGACGGCTTGGTGGCTGTCGCTGTTGAAGTTGTGAATGTCGAGGGTGTGGAGTCCGTTGAAACGGCCGTAAACTACCAAATGATCCGCAAACACATCCACATTTTCCAGCAGCTTGTCTGGGTTGTGGGGGATGAATGTTTGCCAATGTTCGGGGGATGGGTTGGCAACGGCCGTAATCATTAGCTTGTTGTTGGGTGCATCCTCATTGGACAAGATGAAAAATTCACCCTGATGGTGGTTGAGGAAGTAACGCCAGCCCCGTTTGCGAGGCGCTAGCAGCCCGAAATCGCCGCCTGGGATGTTTGCGTCCAGAAAATGTTGCTCGGTGGTTTCCATGCTGGCGGAGGTGATGACAAGGTAGGCATCGTCCCGCGTTTTGTGCAGATAGGCATTGAACAGCTCATCCGGCTCGTGGTACACCTCCACATCCTCGCTGGCTTCGGTGCCCAATGTGTGGCGGAAGATTTTGTAGCTACGCCAGGCATCATCTTGCTTGCTGTAGAAGAGGTTTTGGTTGTCGTTGGCCCATTCTACAGAGTAAAAGGTGTCTGGAACGACATCCGTCAGCATTTCACCCGTGGTTAAATCCTTCACGACGAGGATGTACCGCTCGCCGCCGCTACTGTCTGTGGAGTAGGCGAGTAGCTGCTGGTTGGGGCTGACGGCAAAAATGCCCAGCCGGAAGTAGCTGCTTTCGGCGGCCAGCACGTTTTCATCGAGCAAAATCTCTTCGGGTGCGTCCAGCGAGCCATGTTTGCGGCAGTGGATTTGGTACTGCTTGCCCGCCTCGGTGCGGCTGTAGTAGTAAAAGTCACCTTTTTTCACTGGGGCTGTGCTGTCGGTTTCTTGAATGCGGCCGACCATTTCCTCATACAGCTCTTCTTGCAGCGGTCTGGTGTGGGCCATCATCGCCTCGGTGTAGGCGTTTTCGGCTTCCAGGTAGGCGATTACTTCGGGATTTTCTTTTTCGCGCAGCCAGAAGTAGTTATCAATGCGGCTGTGTCCGTGTAAGGTCAGTTCTTTTGGTTTAACGGCGGCGATGGGGGGTGTGGGCTTTGAGTTCATAGGTTTTCCTCAAGTGGAAGTGTGGTTTTGAATATGAACATTAGGAACACAGAGCTAAACGGAGTTACACAGAGGTTTTCTCTGTGGAACTCTGTGACTTCTCCGTGTGTCTCTGTGTTCCAAAAAAATGTTAACTGGCAAGCTGATTCGTGTCTTGCATATATTCTTCAAGGGCTTCTTGCCACGGCCGTAACTCAATGCCGATGGCTTTCCCAGCAATGTTGTGAATGGTGCCAAAGGGTGGGGGTGTGGACGGCCGTTTGAATTCCTTGCCTAAAATGGGGGTGTTTACCACATCGGTCAGCCCCGCTAGCCGCAAAATCTCGTTGGCAAATTCCCAGCGGGAGCAGCTGCCCGAATTCACAAAATGGTAGATGCCGTACATCTCTGTCTCGATGAGTTTGCCGATAGCCTGGGCGTGGTCTTTGGCATAGGTGGGGTTGCCAATCTCGTCGGTGACGACGCGGAGTTGCCCGGTGCTGCGGGCGCGATCCAAAATGGCATGGATGAAGTTACGGCCGTGCGGCGCATAGAGCCAGGCGGGTCGCACAATGTAGAAGTTCGACAAGATATTTTTCACATGGACTTCGGCGGCGGCTTTGGAACGGCCGTACGGATTCACGGCACTCAGCGGCATCCATTCCTCATACCCGGCGGGATTGTCTCCAGCAAATACCTCATTCGTGCTGATGTGCAGCATCGTCGCGCCAAACTCGCGGCAGGCAAGCGCCACATTTTGCGTGCCGAGGCCATTTACTTTGTACGCCAATGCGGGGTCTTTGGCACAGCCATCCACATTGGTGTAGGCAGCGCAGTGGATGATGAGGTTGGGCCTGCTGTCGGAAACGTTGGCAAACAGTGCTTCTCGATCAGTTATGTCAACTTCTGGCAAATCAATGGGGAACAGATCATGTTGGGTGAGTTCCGTTTGCAGCGCGGTTCCCAACTGCCCCGCACCGCCGGTGATTAGAATTCTCATGGCGAGAATTATACCCCTGTGGGCAGTAATCGGTAAACAGTAGGTCAGTAATCAGTTATCGGGCTTTACTGAATACCGACCTACTTATAACTGCTTACTGAAAACGGGCTGCTTCCCATCCCAAAATCGCCTTCTTGCGGCTGCTGCCCCAGCGGTAGTGGCCGAGGCCGCCCGCTTGCTTGATAACACGGTGGCAGGGGATGAGGTAGCCAATTGGGTTGCTGCCTGTTGCCGTGCCCACGGCGCGAGACGCCTTGGGGTTGCCGATCAGTTGGGCGACAGTGCCGTAGGAAACGGCCGTTCCCACCGGAATCTTGAGCAACGCTTGCCACACCTGAATTTGGAAGTTGGTGCCTTTGAGGTAGAGGGGGAGAGACGGCCGTTCCCTGGCCTCGCGCAAGTTGAAGATAGGATTGATAAACGGCCGTGTTGCTGCATCATCTTCTACAAACTGTGCCTGCGGCCAGCTTGCTTTTAGCTCTGCTAGCGTTGCCTCGCGGTCACCATCGGCCACAAATTGCAGGCCACAGATGCCTCGCTCAGTCAGCGCAATCAAGCATTCGCCAAAGGGAGAGTCATGGAAGCCATATTGAATGGTGAGACCAGCTCCTTTTTGCTTGAATTCACCGGGAGTGATGGCTTCATGCGTCACAAACAAGTCGTGCAGACGGCTGGGGCTAGAGAGACCTGTGTCAAACGTTGTTTCCAAGATGGATTGGGACGCTGCTAGCAGCATTTTGGCATGTTGAATAGTGAGGAATTGCAAAAAGCGTTTGGGGCTGGTGCCTGCCCAGCGGCTAAACAGGCGTTGGAAATGGTAGTCGCTCAGACCCACATGCGCGGCAATCTCGGCCAGCGTGGGTTGGTCTTGGAAATTTTGTTCAAGGTAGTGGATGGCGGCTTCGATACGGCCGTAATCTTCTGAAAGTTCAGCAAACATGGATGATCCTCCAAAAATTAATCCGCAGATTACACAGATTAACGCAGATTTTGTTTTCTTGATTGATTTTTCTCATTTTAGAGAGGTTGAAGGAGTTTCTCCACCCATTTCTTGCTCAAATATCGGCTTTTATCCATGCGTTTCGTTCTTTATGAAGGTATTTTTGAGGATCAATATTTTTCCAGGTATCTTTGTGTAATCCAGCCATATAATGAACAGTATTTTGCGGATTTGGTTGCAAAATGAGGAGGTCGCCTTGTTTGCACAGCTACAGCTCATCGCCTGGATTTAGACTAAGCTGTTGGCAAATTTCACGCGGTAATGATATTTGGTGACGATGATTGAGTTTAAGGTTAGTTAGCTTATTCATGACACACTTGTTGTGATTTTGGATCGTCAATCATGCTATCTTCTCAGAAATTGTAAATACCCAATTGTGGTTAAATCAACTGTGGGCATTAAGAAACACGACAGGAATGCTGGATTGCCAAAAGACATAGAAAATATTATTAAAAAACTCAGCATTATCCAAATAGCAGTTTTACCCGCTTTAAGATATCGATAAGAAATGACAACCGAACTGTAAAAGACGCAGATAATAGCTAATAGAGCAATGCTGCCTTGAAGATTTGGTGGTGTTTCAACAAGATAAAATGAATACATTACCAGACTCCAGGACAAAAGGATAATGATGAGAGCGAAGATTGCCCGTTGATTTTTCCTCAGCTTCTTTTTTATTTCTCTCCATTCATTTGGTAGGCTGGAAGGTTTAGTAGTCTTTGATGATGATGTTGATATAGTTTTGGAGACGGTCTTAAATCTTTGCCACGGAACATTTGGTCGTTCCTCAGATAAAGAATTCACCAATCTAGTCATTTCGTTCCTTCGTTGAAACAATGAAATAAGCTCTCTGATTTTTGCAATTTTTCCGCGACCTGGTAATGAATCAAAATCAATGCCCAAATCGAAACAGATTGTCCGAACTTCTTCTTCGCTAAACAAATCATCTATTAATTGGATAAATTGTTTTGGACTCATTTTGGCACTTTCTCAGTCAACAATTTTGAGATTTCATAGTTGTACGGTTTGTCTGTAGAAAATCAGATTTTTCTGGCAGATTTGATAATATTAGCATTTTATCGACAAATCTTGTAGTCATCACTGATTGCTACTTGATAAATTTTTAATGAAGTTCTTGCAAAACGGCCGTATCCCCCTCCACATCCCTCAAATCCTCCAAAGCCACCCGCGCCGCTTTGCCGCCAATTTGCTGCAATGTCCACACTGCATGGCCGCGAATCATCGGTTCGGGGTCGGTGAGGAGATTGATGAGGGCGGGAACGGCCGTTTCACTGCCCCAATTTCCTGCCGCCACGCACGCATTCCGTACCAGCCCGGTGCGCTTGATGCGCTTGATGGGGCTGTGAGCAAACTGTTCGGTAAAGCTTACCTCGTCCAGAGCGAGTAATTCCAGCAGCGGCGGCGCGACGCTGTTCCACTGATGTTGTGGATAAAAGGCAGATTCTTGCGTAGGCAGGGCGAAGCGGTTGAAGGGGCACACAATTTGACAAATATCACAGCCGTAGACCCAGTTGCCCAGCAACGGCCGTAACTCCCGCGGAATCCACCCTTTTAGCTCAATGGTCAGGTAAGAGATGCAGCGACGGGCGTCCAGCACGTATGGTTCCGGGAAGGCATTGGTGGGGCAAGCATCCAGGCAACGGCGGCAACTGCCGCAAGAGGGCATGGAAGAGACTGGAGACTGGAGATTGGAGGTTGATTCTGTCTCCAGTCTCCAGTCTCTAATCTCCAGCGTCGTCAAAATCTCCCCCAGAAAGAAAAAGGAGCCGCGCCGGGGAGCAATCAGCATCGTGTTTTTGCCAGTGAATCCGAGACCGGCGGCAGCGGCGTGGTCGCGCTCTAAAATGGCACCCGTGTCTACATACACTTTGGTCGCCACGTTGCTGCTACCGCTTTGCGCTTTGAGCCAAGTGGCTAGCTCTTCAAGGCGAGGCGTCATCACGTCGTGGTAATCGGCTTGCCAGGCGTAGTTGGAAATTCTGCCTCGGCTGGGGTCGTTGGCAATGGCGAGAGGCACAGACACTGTGCTGTACTCTAGCCCAACACAGATAATCGTTTGCACGCCGGGCAGGATGACGTTGAGGTCTTGCCGCCGGGCCAGCCGGTCTGGTCGGGCAAGGTAGCCCATCTCGCCGTGCATTTCGGCATCAATCCAATGCAGGTAAGCATGGAGGTTGGGGCTAGGAACGGCCGTAACCACCCCCACCATGTTAAACCCCAACGCCTGTGCTCTCTGTTCCAAATTCTCAACTAAACTAGCCATCACCCAATCGTAATTCGCCACTCAATAATCGTCAATCGCCATAATTTGCAAATGCGTTATAATTTTCTTAGGATTTTTACCGACTGGTACAGTCCGGCGGAAATCCGTATAAAGTTATTATGTTGAGTGCGCCGGACTGTTTAAGTATTGCGATTGACATAATAACACATTCCACATTTGCAAATCGCAATACTAGACGAAGGAGGAATTAGGCATGAGCGATGCAGCAATGAATTTCAGTGTAGAATCCTTAAAGCGGGTTGAGTTAGTCACCGTTGCAGGACGGGTGGACAGCAGCAACGCTGCACAGTTTGAAGGTGGCTTGAAAGAGCTAACGGGCAAAGGTCGTAATAACCTGGTGTTGAACCTGGCCGGGGTTACCTACATGAGCAGTGCCGGTTTACGCACTCTTGTTTCTACCCTTAAGGAATGTAAGCGTGGCGGCGGTGATGTTCGCCTGGCTTCTCCTTCAGAACGTGTATCTGAGGTGCTTTCCCTGGCTGGCTTAGACTCTTTGTTCAAAGTTTTTGAAGACGACACAGCAGCAGTTGGTAGCTTTTAGTTAACGTAGAGGCGTTGCATCGCAAAATACTGCCAAGCAACGCCTTTGCCTATGATTCATCTTTCCCTCACATGTCTGATAAACACGTCCAATCTTTCCCTGGACGTTACGAAGAAATAAAAAGAATTTGCCAATTCGTGGCAGATGGTGCTGCAGCTTCTGGGTTGGGCGAAGATGCCATTTTTCACATTGAGCTGGCCTGCGACGAAGCGTGTACCAACGTGATTGAGCACGCTTACGGTGGTGAAGATAAGGGTCAGATTCAGGTAAGCTGGCAATACAAAGATGGCGCTTTAATCATCACCATTCACGATAACGGCCGTACTTTTAACCCCGATGTAATCCCCAAACCTGCCTTACCCAAACTGCCCGACGATGCCAATCCGCCCGATATTGATGATGTAAAAGTGGGTGGTTTGGGTATTCACTTTATGGAGCAGTTGATGGATGATGTTGCATTTTCCTTTGATGAAGAGGAAGGCAACACATTGACATTGGTGAAGAAATCAAAATGAATATTTCGCAAGAACCAGTTGGGGAGAATATTTGGCTTGTGGGGGTCAGCGGCCGTCTCGACCAAACCCTCAACCCAGAGCTGGAACAGCAGCTAACAGCCTTGCTAAACAGCGGTAAAAGCAGATTGATTGTTGATCTGAGCCAGGCCAATTACATTAACAGCGGTGGCTTGCGAACGCTGGTAACCGGTTGGCGCAAAGCGCGTCAGCAAGAGGGGGATTTGGTATTGTGCGGACTGAACGGCCGTTTGCAAGAAATCTTTAGCATGGTGGGTTTCGACCAGCTCTTCCAAATCTATGTAAGCCGTCAGGCAGCCCAAGACAGCTTGGATAGTCGTTAAAACCACCAAAATTTGCCGCCACTTTTTTATTGCCTATTGCCTAGTTAGAATTTGGTTACGCAATACGCAATACGCAATATTTGATGCCAATCATACCCATGCAGGCAGCCATTTTCGCCCAAACAGCAGACGGTCTTTCGTGGCCGTCTATTTCATTTGCGCTGTTGGTTGGCGCCTTGGCACTTTCTGCCTACATCTTGCTGCGCCGCTATCGCTCTCGCCAACTACTCATCCAGCGCGTTGCCGAGCTAGAAGCCCTTAGCGATGCGGGACGCGCCCTGGTTGCCGCCCAGCTAGACGTGGATGCCCTGGCTGAACTCATCGCCAACGAAGCGGGGCAGGTCATTGATAACCGGACTTTTCAGGTGGGGCTGTTTGAGGATACCGATTACCACATTTTGTATTGGACGATTCGCAGCAAACGGCAGGAAACACCCTGCACTTTCGATCTGCGCGAAGGAGGTGGTATCATTAGCTGGGTACGCACAGCCAAACACCCTTTACTCGTGCGTGATTTTGAGCGGGAGCTAGACAAATTGCCTGCTCGCCCCCGTTACATCAGCAATTCGCCCCCACGTTCGGCCATCTTCATTCCCTTAATTAGTGGCAACGACACCATTGGTATTGTAGCTGCTCAAAGCGGCCAGCCTAGCCGCTTTAATGAGGAAGATTTGCGCCGCCTTACCATTTTGGCCAACCAGGCGGCAGCGGCCATTGCCCACGCCCAGCTTTTTGCACAGGAACGTCGCCGCGCTGCCCATTTGGAGTTGGTAGGGCAGATTGGGTTAGAAATCAGTAAGGTGCAAAATCAGGATGAGATTTTTAGCCGCGTGGTGGAGCTCACGCAGGAAACGTTCGATTTTCATTTAGTTTCAATTTTTTGCATTGACCCAGTAACAAGCGAGATAATGATTCAGGCAAGCAGTGGCCTAGAGGTATTCACCGAAAATTGGCGCGTTCAGCCAGGGCTAGGTTTGATTGGCACGGCCGTTTCCACCCAGCAAACGATCATCAGCAACAATACCAGCGAAGATGAGTTGTTTATAGCCAAAGACAATCCATTAGAAAATAGCACACTCTCAGAGATGGCATTGCCGCTCATTGTGGATGGCGAGGTGGTAGGCGTGCTGGATGTGCAAAGTCCTAAGGCTGGTGTCTTCACCCGCATAGAGAAGATGACGCTGGAAGCCCTTGCCTCCGAAGTTGCCATCTCCATCAGCAAGTTGCGACAACTGGCCCGCCAGCGGGAGCAAGCTTGGCTGACCACTGCCCAACTTCAGGTGGCAGAGGCCGTCAGCCGCAGCACGGATTTGGAAGAGATTCTCGCCGCTGTCAGCCGTCTCACCACAATGCTGGCAGGCGTGCCATTTTGTGTCATTTTGTTGTGGGATGAGGAAACGGCCATTTATCGTTGCAGCCACAGCATCGGGTTTACGCCAGAAGGGGATGCCCTCATTCAGCAATTGCGCCTGAAAATTGGGGATTGGCCCGCGCTGGATGCTGTGCACGTAGGCCAAGAGCAGCTTACGACCAAAAAAGTGCCTACTTGGCTGCACCGTCTAGAAGATGACCAGCCACCGCCACAGAAGCTCCTGCTGCTGCCCGTTAACACTCTTAATGAGATGATGGGTGTTATGGTGGTGAGCAATGATGACACTCCCCGTGATCATGCCGACGTGCTACAAACGCCAGGCCGTCGGGCAGAGCTACTAGACAGCATTAGCCAACAGCTAGCCCGTGGCCTGGAAAATTGGCATCTTCGCAATGCCCAGCAAGAAGAAGCGTGGGTCAATACCGCACTGTTTCAGGTGGCTGCAGCCGTCAACAGTCTTATTGATCTAAACGAAATTCTGGACACCATCGCTCGCCTGGTACCCATGCTGGTTGGTGTGGAAAGCTGCATCATTCTCATCTGGGACGAGGAACGCCAGCAGTTTTCGCCTGGCCCCAGCTTTGGCATCAATGAGATGGGGCGGGGATTGTTGGAGACGCTAGCGCTGGATCAGCAGGAATTTGATGACATTACGCCCAAGCTGGCCGATTCACTCTCGCCAACTGGCACATACTACATCATTCAACTGCCGCCCTGGTTGGAAAAAGTGCTTGGCACCCAGCAGGCGTTTGGCTTTCCGCTGAATGCACGGGGGCAGCTCGTGGGGGCAATGGTGATCGGTTCGCTAATGGAAAACGGCCGTTCCCTCACCAACCGCCGCCTCAATATTCTCACAGGCATCGCGCATCAGGCAGCAACGGCCGTTGTCAATCACCATCTCTACCAGGAAGCCGCCGAGCGCAACCGGCTAGAGCGTGAGCTAGACGTTGCCCGCGAAATTCAGGCCAGCCTCATCCCTGATGGCAACCCAGATATCCCCGGCTGCACCGTTGCCAGCTATTGGCAAGCTGCCCGCCAGGTCAGTGGCGATTTCTACGATTTCTTTACCCTGCGGGATGGCAGTTGGGGCATCGTTGTTGCCGATGTAGCCGATAAGGGCATTCCAGCAGCGCTGTTTATGGCGCTGTGCCGCACCATTTTGCGGGCTGTGGCCATTAACCGGGGTGATCCGGCCGAAGCCCTGCGCCGTGCCAACGAAATCATTGATCAGGATACGCAATCCGATCTGTTTGTCACCATCTTTTACGCCATCTGGCAGCCAGAACTGGGGCAGATTAGCTACGCCAACGCAGGCCACAATCCGCCTCTGCTGCTGCGCCAAAATGGCAGCAGCGCGCTCCTCACCGACCACGGCATGGCTTTGGGAGTACTGCCAGATATTGATTTTCAAACATACACCATCCCGTTTTTGCCAGGAGACACCCTGCTGCTTTATACCGATGGGGTCACCGAGGCAATGAACGAAGATTTGGATGAATTTGGGCTGAAACGTCTGGAACAAGCCGCCAAATTGTTGCATCATCGAGATGCCACCCAGATTGCCCACAGTATCACCAGCGCCATTCAACATCATGCTGGCAACACCCCCCAGTTTGATGATGTAACGTTAGTTGTGGTAAAACGAGATGGAAACAGGTAGGGGCGAGGCAGGTGGAAAGTAAGATCGATTAGCAAAGAATCTAGCACCACCTGCCTCGCCCAATAATGTAAGAAGAGTCGCACTTCTGAGACAAGTAAAAAGTGAGAGAGATGAGCGAAAATAAAAACAAAATTGATAATCCAAATATTAACCGAGCGGCGCGGATGGGTCGCCGCACAGAAGATGAGCGGCTGCTAGCTGGCCCAGCACTGGGCGAGACGCCCTTCTACAAAACCGACACTTGGCGCGTTATGCGGATCATGGGTGAGTTTGTAGAGGGATTTGATGCGCTGGCAGAGTTGGGTACGGCCGTTACCATCTTTGGCTCGGCGCGTACAAAACCGGGAGATGCGGAATATGAAACGGCCGTGTCCGTTGCCAAAACGCTGGGCGAAGCCGGCTTCAACATCATCACCGGCGGCGGGCCAGGCATTATGGAAGCAGGCAACAAAGGAGCTAAACTTGCAGGTGTGCAGTCCGTTGGTTTGAATATTGAACTGCCGTTCGAGCAGCATCTTAACCCGCACGTTGATTTGTCCATTGACTTCCGCTACTTTTTCACCCGCAAAGTGATGCTGGTGAAATATGCTCAGGCGTTTGTCATTTTCCCCGGCGGCTTTGGCACGATGGATGAGCTGTTTGAGTCGTTGACCCTCATTCAAACCGGCAAGGTCCAAAATTTCCCAGTTGTGTTGTTCGACACCAGCTATTGGAGCGGATTGGTTGATTGGCTGAAAAACAGCATGTTGGCTGGTGGCAAAATCTCGCCAGAAGATTTGGATTTACTCATCCTGACAGATTCTGCTGAGGAAGCGCGGGATGCCATTTTGCGCTGCTTGCAAGACCAGGCATGGCGGTTGCAGCAAGAAGAAGGTGCCAGAAACGTGGCCCGGCGGGCTTACGGCAACAAATAAACCAAAATTTACGGCCGTTTCATTCATTTTTGACCAAAATATTGTAAATTAGGCTATTGTAATTTCTTGCTTAAACTAATACTCTATAGGGTAACTGGACAAGGTGGGAACAATTTGTCCGTCGTTGACGTTATCCAGTGAATTCTATCAACCTCATCAATAATAAAAATCATTATGACTCCAGATAAAATTGGCCGTTATGAAATAAAGCAAGAGATTGGGCGCGGCGGTATGGCAACCGTCTATGAAGCGTACGATCCCCGGTTTGAACGCACAGTGGCATTGAAGATGCTCCCCCGCGAATTTATGCACGAGGCAGAGTTCCGGGCGCGATTTACCCGCGAGGCGCGCACCATTGCCACGCTGGAGCATCCAGCTATTGTGCCCGTGTATGATTTTGGCGAAGAAGATGGCCAGCCTTTCCTGGTGATGCGCCTGATGACGGGTGGTTCGCTATCGGATCGCTTGGCAGAGGGGCCGATTCCGATTGATGAAGCGGCCGTTATTCTCAAGCGTCTTGGTTCGGCATTGGATCGCGCACACAAAATGGGCATCATTCATCGAGACCTCAAGCCCAGCAATGTCCTTTTTGACCAGTATGGCGATGCGTTTTTGGCCGATTTTGGCATTGTGCATGTTTCCTCGTCTACTAATGCGCTTACCGCCAGCGGCAGTTTGGTGGGCACACCCACCTACATGAGTCCAGAACAGGTATATGGCGACAAACAGCTAGACGGCCGTTCCGACATTTACGCACTTGGGGTCATCCTCTTCCAAATGCTCACCGGCAACACCCCCTTTGATGCCGACACGCCTGCCCGCATGATGATGAAGCATGTGATGGATCCCGTGCCGGAAATTTTGACGATGCGACCCGATTTGCCTCCCGCCTGCAACGAAATTATCAGCAAGGCGATGGCCAAAGAGCGGGATGAGCGCTTTGCTTCTGCTACCGATTTGTCTTCGGCACTGACCGCCATCACGGAACGCGGCCTGGAAAAACCTACTTTAGACAAGCTGGAGGACGAACTCAGCGAAATGAAGGCAGAGCTGATGGAGGAGATACCTCCGCCTGTGACGCCCGCTCGCACAACGGCCGTTCCGCTAGATACCGCCACTACCGCTCCAGAAGTGCCACCACCGCCCCCACCAGCTACTGAGGCAGCGGAGCCAGTTAGTTTCCCCACGCCAACACCTGCACCGCAAGCCCAAGCTGGCAGTGGCGGCGTACCCAAGTGGATTTGGGGCGTCGCTGCGGTTGTGGTTTTGCTTTGCATTGGTGGCGGTATTGCTGCCTTTTCCTTGTTTTCTGACGACGGATTTGCGCTGTTTGGCGATGACCCGACCAGCACACCGCGCCCAGATGAGGATGAGGAAGAAGATGAGGTGGATGACGAAGCAACGGCCGAAGCGATTGCCGCCCGTGAAACCGAAGAAGCGGTTCCGACGCCAACTGAGATACCAACAGAAGCTCCTACGGAAACGGCCGTACCGCCAACCAATACGGCCGTGCCCCCAACCCACACCCCCACGCCAGATGCAGTTGCCACCCGCATAAGTGCAGAAGCAACCCGCGAGGCGGCTGCTAGTCCCACCCCGCCGCCTCCTCCACCCCCACCAAGTGGAAGCCTAGAACCCATCTTTGGTCCTGTAGATGACACCATCCCGCATGACAATGATGAATTCCTGGAATCCTTGTATGCGGGTGCCTCGCCAGCCAACTTCGTCATGCGTACAGAAATCATGAACCCCTATGGGCCAGGCACAGGTAGCTGGGATTTTGGCCTCATTTTCCGGCAGCGGGAAGTAGATGATGAACTACGACTTGTCGTACGTTCTGATGGTTTGTGGACGCTCAACGACCGCACACCGGGGACAAACAACATTTTGCAGGAAGGGGATGCTTTGCCTTATCTCAATCTGAATAGCGGCGACTCCAACATCTTTGAGCTAATTGCCGTTGGAGACTTTGGGTTCTTTTTCCTGAATGAGATATTGGTTGCTCAATTAGATCTTTCTTCGCGTGATAATCCAGGCGATATGGCCTTAGGCACCGGTTTTTATAGCAGTAGTGAAATCGATGGCGAAGCGACGGATTTCTTTGACTTTACGCTTTGGCCTGTAGCACCTGTTTTTGGGCCGACAAGCGGCCGCCTTGTTCATGCGCTGGATGATTTAATCAAGCTGGAACCAGCCGATGTGGATCAGGTGAATTTTATTGTTGAAGCGATTTTTACGAATCCCTTTGCCGCCTCAGTAAACGGTTGGGATTATGGGTTTGCTCTACGCAGCAATGGTTCCTTCAAATATTGGCTGGTCGTAGCCTCTGAAGGCGATTGGCAATTGGCAGATAGGCAAGGCAGCGCCGATAACGAAGTGACGGTAGCAGAAGGTGAACTAACCAACCTGAACTTGGGTGCCAATGAGAAAAACCTGCTTCGTGTGGTTGTCTGGGGCAATGTTGGTTACTTCTTTGTCAATGACGTATTTGTTGCTGAGTTGGATCTATCTAGCAACCAGGATTCTGGCGATATTCAAGTATTTACTGCGTTTTACTTTGATCACGAAATTGAGGGCGAAGCAACGGAATTTGAGAACTTTACAATCATTCCGCTGCCGTAAATCGGTAACCTATAATCGGTAATCAGTGAACAGTTAACTGACTACCGACCTACTGAATACTGTTTACTGATCACTGGCCTCAGTGGCCAGTTTGCCTAAAAACCAACGGTCGTCTTCGCTGAGACCGGCAGTGAGCAGCAGATCGGGGCGGCGCTGCCAAGTGCGGCGCAGAGCTTCCTCTCGCCGCCAGCGAGAAATGTTCGCCGCGTGGCCAGAGCGCAATACTTCTGGCACAGACCAGTCGCGGAATGTTTCAGGGCGGGTGTAGTGGGGGCCTTCTAACAAGCCTGTGGCGTGACTATCTTCTTCAGCGGCGTCTTCTGCACCCAACACGCCAGGCAGAAGCCGAGCCACCGCATCCACCACCACCATTGCCGCCAGTTCCCCTCCAGTTAATACAAAGTCGCCAATCGAAATTTCATCTGTGACCAGATGTTGGCGTACACGTTCGTCTACGCCTTCGTAACGGCCGCATAGCAGCAATAGGCGTGGGTGTTGCACGAGTTCTTGAGCAACTTTTTGGGTAAACGGCCGTCCCTGCGGCGTTAGCAAAATGATGGGCAATCTCCAGTCGCTAGGTTCTAATCTCTGTTTTTCTGGAGACTGAAGATTGGAGACTAATGACTCTACGGCCGTAAAAATTGGCCCCGGCTTCAGCACCATGCCGCCGCCACCACCGTAGGGCGGCTCGTCCGTCACACGGTGTTTGCCGCTAGCGTAATCGCGCAGGTTGTGCAGATTGATGTGTAGCAAGCCGGCTGCCTGCGCCCGCTTGAGGATGCTTTCATTCAAGTACCCCGGAAACATCTCCGGGAAGAGCGTGAGGATGTCTATGTGCATGGCGGCAAGTATGGGATAGCGTGACGACTGTGTCAAGGGATTGTACGCGGTGGCGAGAGTTGTGGATTGTGGTTAGAATCAAATTTATGGAAAAAATGATGAATGACATGGAAAAATTAAATGAAAAGAATGTAGAAACGGCCGTTTCCCTGGCCACCACCCTCGCCCAACAGTTTGCCAGCCGTGCCGACGAAGCGGACAAAGCGGGCGTGCTACCCACTGAGGATGTGGCCGCACTGAAGGAATCTGGCTATTTAGGCATTAGCATACCGCGTGAATTTGGCGGCTATGGTCTGTCGCTGCGGGATTGCGTGGCGGCACAGTTGGCGTTGGCGCAGGGCAGCACTTCTACCGCCATTGTGGCGGGGATGCAGGTGCATATTTTTGGCCACCAGCGGGAAGTTCGCAGTTGGGATGAGGATTGGTATGCACAGTTTTGCCGCTTGGCGGCCAGTGGGTCGCTGTTCAACTCGGTTGCCAGCGAGCCAGCAATGGGTAGTCCTTCGCGCGGTGGGTTGCCAGCCACAACGGCCGTTCCCACACAAAATGGAGATGGGTGGGTTGTAAACGGCCGTAAAACCTGGTCCACGGGCGGCAAACACCTTACCCACATGCTCGTTCGCGTTGATTTGGAAGGTGAAGGGGCTGTCGTATTGGTGGAGCAGGAGATGCCCGGCGTTGAGTGGATCACCACTTGGAGCGATTCGCTCAGCCTGCGTGCCAGCGACAGTCACGATGTGGTTTTCACCAATGTTCATATTCCCAAAAATTATGTGGTTGAGCGTGGCGGACGCAAGCCAGAGCCAAACGTTTGGTTCCCAATGATTATGTCAACTATTTACTTGGGCGCAGCACTAGCTGCGCGTAATCGTGTTATCCAATTTGCGTTGGAGCGCGTGCCGACGGCTTTGGGCAAACCGATTGCCACGCTGCCCAAAATCCAGCGGCAAATTGGGGAAATTGACGTGGCTTTGCAGGCGGCGCGTTCGCTGCTGTTTGACGTGGCAGGTGAATGGACGGGCAACGATGCAGACCGTAAAAAGATGTCCGCCCGCATTGCCGCCGCTAAAACAATGGTGACGGAAACGGCCAACAAAGTGACCGACCAAGCCTTACGCATTGCCGGGGGCAGCAGCATCACCAAAGCCCTGCCGCTAGAGCGTTACTTCCGCGACGTGCGGGCTGGCTCCATGCAGCCCCCCTCCGGCGACACCGCGCTGGAAATGGTTGGCCGCGCCGCCATCGCCGAATTTGATGATTAGCCACAGAGAACACGGAGAGTTAAGAGATTTGTAATTATAAAGCCCTACAAGCTGTGGTCGGCGTCCTTGCCGTGCTACCAGCGAGCACCGATCAGTGGAAGTAACAGGAGGGGCGTCGTGTTGATCAGAAAAGTAGCAAAGTGGTGGCGAGCATTAAGTGGTTGGCACATCATCGCGTATTGTTTGCTAATCGGCTTAGTGGTTGGGTCAATCATTAGTTGGCGAGAAAGTTTGCCAGATCAAAAATTAATACCACCAGCCATTTTGCCTGCGCTACCAGTTCCGGCGGTTGCGGTTGAAAGTTTGAGCAGCCTGGGGTTTTTCGATCCTGATATACGTGTTCAAGTAGCCAATGGGGCAACGTATATGCTTCAGTGGCAAGAGGATGGGCGACAATGGTCATCTGAAAATTTGCACGATACCAAAAATGATGGTGAATCTTGTTCTGTGGAAATTTTGAGTTTAATGCAGGATGAGGCTGGCGTAATCGTTGATTGTCAAACTGCTCACATTGTTGGCGAATGGTGCGCTGGACCAATTGTTTCAGTTGCGGTAACAGAGACAGGTGAAGTTTGGGAAATGGCTGAAAACGAACCTTGTGGCTTTGTTTTCAAAACGAGTTTGTTTCTCATTGAAATTCTAAGTTTGCTAGTTGGTTTATATCTTGCCAGTTTCAAGTTAATAACCAAATGGTTCCCTATGGATACTGATTAGAAGGTTGGGTAGTAGCAGAATAGGGCTTAATGTAGTTTTTCTCTTAAACCTCTGTGTTCTCTGTGGCAAAAAGTTACAATGGCTTGAATTGCTCGAAGGCGTCTTGGCAGTCGTGGCAGTAGTAGATCATGCGGCAGAGGGTAGGGCCGAAGCTGTTTTTGATTGAGGTGTTTTTGGAGGCGCAGCGGGGACATTCGGCCACATCTAAAAAGGCGACGGAGATGAGATCGCCGCCATGTTTTTGCGGGGGTGCCAGGCCAAACTGGCGCAGCTTTTCGCGGGCCTCGTCGGTTATCCAGTCGGTGCTCCAAGGGGGATGCAGCACGGTTTTTACGGTGACGTTTTGGATGCCTAGCTGGCGAACGGCCGTTTCTATATCCCTTTTCATCACATCCAAAGCTGGACAGCCAGAAAAAGTAGGCGTCATCGTCACCCGCACGGCGTCGCCATCCACCGCCACATCCCGCACAATGCCCATCTCCACCACCGAAACCACCGGAATCTCCGGGTCTTTGACCTGGTTGAGGGCTTGCCAGATTTGGGTAGGAGTGATGGGTATTTGAGACATAAGGTTTTTAGAGACTGGAGATAAGAGATTGGAGATTAAGAACAATCTCTAGTCTCCCTCTTACCAAATCGCCTCGCGATTCAGCCGCGCCACTTTTTGCATATCGGCCAGCAGGGTGGCGAGGTGGTTTGTGTGTTCGCTTCGGCTGGTGGTGGGCGGCGTTTGGTTGGCAGGGATGATGAGATTGGCGGCAGTGAGGAACGGCCGTATCAGCTCCAACCACGCCTCATGTAAAACAGCCAAATCCGGCATGATTTTCTCATCTACCAGGATCGATTCATCGGAAAGCGGCACAAAAAGCTGCTGGGCAAACGGCCATAGCTTATCCAACGCGGCCTGCGTGCGCTGGTTTGACTCTTCCGTACCCAGCCCCAGACGCTTAATCCAGTTACTGGTGTGGCGCAAATGGTAAATTTCTTCGTTGCGGATTTTGGCCGCTGCTTCGGCCAGCGACTGGTAGCTGCTGTGCTGCAACTTGTCTAGCAGCAGCAGTTCGTAGGCATCAAACAGATATTGGCGCAGCATCGTAAAGGCCCAATCGCCACGCGGTAGCTCCAGTAGCTGCACATTGCGAAATTCGATTGCATCGCGGAAAAAGGCAAGTTCGTCTGGCTCGTCATCAGTGAAAGTTTGGTGCAGCCCGTACCAAATGCTGGCGTGGCCTAATTCGTCTTGCGAAATGTTGGCCAGGGCAATATCTTCTTCCAAAATGGGGCCATGCCCGATCCATTCCGAATTGCGATGCGCCAAAATCAGCTCATCGTCGGCCATTGCCAGCAGTTTTTGGGTAAGAATTTGTTGAATTTTTCGGTTCATGTAATTTTTAAAAGCGGAACACTGAGTCTCACAGAGAAAGTACAGAGAGTCACAGAGGGAAAGTAGAAATCAGCGTCATCTGCGTTAATCCGCGCCCCATTTATTTTTCCTAACGGCCGTATTTTTGGCGGCGGGGGCTAACAAAGCCGTAATGTGATTGCTGCCGATATGTTTTGTCCAGCGCAGGGGCAAACAGGGCTTCGATGTCGTCCTCGTCGCTGCGGACAATTTGCTCATCGGCCACCACCCACCACACCCAAACGGTGTCGGCATCGAAGTTGCCGCTCTCGATGGCGTCGCGCAGGGCAAGATCTGGCGTTACGGCCTCGATTTGCCCCACATGGCGCACGTAGGTCATGCTGCGCCGCTGGCTGGTTTTAGTGAAGACGTGGAATGGTGTGAGCGTGCCGTCCACTTTCCATATTTTCATCCAAAAATCAGGGTTGGCTGCCAACTCTTCCCGCGTCATCATGAAAATGGTATCGGCACGCACCACCCACAGGCTCACGGCAGACGGCCGTCGCACAAACACATCCCGCGCGTTTTGTAAAGCCAGCTCCGCATCTGGCGCATGAACCGAGCCAACCGCCTCATGGGGCTTCTTTGGATTATCTTGCTTAAACACCTCGTAGCGAGGCCATTGGGTGTCAGACATGGTTAGAATGTTTTTCTGCATAGGCCGTCATTGCTTCACGCACCCAACGGCCGTTTTCATGGGCTGCTCGTCGGGCGGCTAACCGTTCGGCATTCATTGGACCATTGCCTTTCACCACGCGCCAAAACTCATCCCAATCAATCGGGCCGATGATCCAGTTGCCGCCTTCTTCATCAAAATGCAGATCAGGATCAGGGATGGTGAGACCAAGCGCATGAACTTCTGGCACTTCTTCGTTAATGAACTCCTGGCGCAGCTCATCGTTTGACTTGGTTTTAATGCCCCAGCGCATGAGAATTTCAGAGTTGGTTGAGTCGCTATCGTGGGGCCCAAACATCATCAGTGTGGGCGGCCACCAGCGGTTCAGGCCATCTTGCACCATTGCTTTTTGCTCTGGCGTGCCGTTGCTGGCATAATGGACAATCATCTCCTTGCCCTGCTTATAATGGAACGTCTCCTCTGCACAAATTCGTACCATCGCCCGCGAATAAGGCCCGTAAGAAGCATGAGACAACATTAGCTGGTTCTTGATCGCCGCGCCATCCACCAGCCAGCCAATCCAGGCCACATCGGCCCAGGTGAGGGTAGGGTAGTTGAAGATAGAGGCGTATTTGGCCTTGCCTGTTAGTAGCGCGTCCAGCATCTCTTCACGGGTCGCGCCCAGCGTTTCGGCGGCGTGGTAGAGGTACTGGCCGTGTCCCGCCTCGTCCTGCACTTTGGCCATGAGCACCATTTTGCGGCGCAGGCTAGGCGCATGGGGAATCCAGGCTCCTTCTGGCAGCATCCCCACCACCTCACTGTGGGCGTGCTGCGAAATCATGCGGATGAGCTGGCGGCGGTATTCGTCCGGCATCCAATCCCCCGGCTCGATTTGCTCGCCCCGCGCAATGCGAGCCTCAAATTCGGCTAACTTGTCGTCAATTTCAACGGTTTCTTCAATCATGTGAAATGCCTCAGTTGTAAAAACCAAAAAGAATTTTGAATCAAAAGGAGCGCGAAATTGGTTTTTACTTGAGCAAATCACAGAGAAATCGCGCTTCGTTTTTCAAAGAACTATCTGTGATTTGCTGTAAAAAATAGTGGTTGGCTCTATTATACAACAAACTGAATTTCACTGATCGATTATTACCTAATCAGCAAAAAGTTTTGGCTCATGGATAAAAAGTGTGCATCAATGTGACGGCCACTTCAAAAATGACTGTCACGTACTCTTATTTTTGGGCAGCAACGGCCGTGTGCGGTCGCGGATTTGCTGGATGTAAGCGGGGCCAGTGCGGCAGCAGCCGCCCACCAGCAGGGCGCCCATCTTGCGCCATTCGCGGCTGATCGTACCAAATTGTGAGGGGTCAGATTGGCCTAGCCAGGTTTTTGTTTCGGGATCGAATTGCTCGCCGGAGTTAGGGTAGACGATGATGAGCTTATTGGTGTGAGTTTGAACGGCCGTAATCAACTCTGGCAAAAAGCGGGGCGGGGTGCAGTTAATGCCCACCGCAATCAAGTTGGGTGCGTCGTTGAGTAGCTGGACGCATTCGGCCAGCGGTGTGCCATCGCTGATGCGGTTGCCATCCTGGCAGGCAAAGCTCATCCAGGCGGGCGTTTTGGGTGTTTCGAGCAAAAGCTGGCGTAGTGCTTTGGCTTCGGCCAGGGAGGGAATTGTTTCGCAGGCTAGCAGATCAGCACCGCTTTGGGCCAAAATCTCCCAGCGGGGGAGGTGCCAGGCCAAAAGTCCCGCCTCATCTAAATCATAAGCCCCCGTGTATTCGGAGCCATCGGCTAGAAAAGCACCATATGGCCCCACGCTGGCAGCGACCAACGGCCGTAGTCGCCCCCGCCGATTAGCCATCATTGCCCAAAACTGATCTCGCGCCTCAATTGCCAACTGCACTGAAAAGCGAATTAGATCGGTCGCTTCGTCCTGGCTTAGACCTCGTGCCATCAGGCCGGGCAGGCTGGCCTGGTAGCTGGCGCTGATGATGCAATCTGCTCCGGCCCACAAATAGTCGCTATGTACCTGGCGGATGGCGTCTGGCTGTTCTAACAAGATTTTTGCCGACCAGAGCGGATCGTTTAGGTCGTGGCGGCGGGCTTCCAGTTCGGTAGCCAGGCCGCCGTCGAGGATGAAGACGTTTTGGTGATCGAGGAACGGCCGTATTGGATCAACCATCACACTTACCCTAACCCCACCACCCAGGAAGGCTTTTTGGGGAAGAGGATGTTGAACAAAACGGCCGCTTCCGGGTTGCGTGAAAAACAGTCGGCGTGGGTTTCATTGAGCTCTTCCAGACTGTTTTTGCCAAAGAGAACGTGCAAAAAGGTGCTATCTGAAAAATGAATATCGCCATCGTCTACGCTTTTAGGTTCATAGCTGCCTACTTCTTTCAGTTTGCCTTGCTCAAAAACCAGCGTGAATTGCTCACGGTACAAATTGACGCGGCAGGTGCCACTATGCCCAGCCAACACGCTTTGAGCCAGCCGTTTTTCCAGGGCGGGTGCGATGTGGCGCAAAAAGGCTGGCAAATCTGGCACGCGGATGAACCAGGCATACGGCCGTCGCTGCGGTTCTAGCTGCCTGCCCAATGCTTCATAAATGGAATGGCCTTGCCCCAGCCCAAAGGAAACGCCCAGCAGCCGTTTTTCTTCTTTTTCAAACAGCTCGTCAGCCATTTTTTTGAAGGTGCGGGTGAGGTATAGTCCCACCCTGCGCCAGGAGTGGCCGGGCAGCACGCCCAGTTCGCGTACGGTGTACGTTGGCCCCCACTGCTTGTACTCAACGTAGGCCACGGGCTGGTGACTTTCGGCCGTTTCAATGATGCGAAACTGGCGTGAGTAGGCCGAATCGGGATGCGGAACTGTTATTTCGTAGCGCCAGATGGTTTCGTTACGGACTCGGTTGAGCAAGCTACCCTGGTTATGCGCGTCGTACAGTTTGTCTAGCAGCGGCCAATCTGCTTCGGTAGCGGGGCGAATTTGGTATGGCTCTTCTTCGATTGGTTTGTAATTGCCGGGACGATCCCACAAAAAAGTGCGGCCACCGCCCAAATCGAGCGCCATGCCGTAACCAAACAGGCGATAGTACCAGGGGATACCGGTGATAGCTTGAACCAACTCTCCTCGGGCGGCGCTTTTAGCATGAACGGCCGTCATCTGTTCCCGTACCAAACCTCGTCGCCTATAATCTGGGTCAGTAGCCACCAGCTCTGGCCTGCCTACGCCAAACGGAATGCCCTCATACGCCCAGGTTTGCGAAATGAGATTGAGCGTCGAGACGATTTTGCCGCCAGCGTTTTCATCCACAACAACGGTAAAGTCGCTGGCGTTGGTCGTGGGGTGATCGCCTCGCATTAAATCTTCAGTCCAGCGTGCCAGCCACGTTTCTGGGTTTTCTGGATTATCTGATTGGCTGCGGACGTTGAACGCAGCCAATTCTTCCGTGTCCTCTAGTGTGGCCCAACGTAATAGTAGGCCATCGCCTAGGTGTTTGGGCAAACCGAATTGGTTACTCATGTTTCTCCTCGGCAATTAGATTGGTGCCGTATTGTAAAAGCTTCTCTCATCTTTGTGTAATTTAGTATGTTGATTTGTAAGATATGTATTGGAAAGATGGTCAAAAGATTGACGATAGCCAAGTATTTATGCAAAATTGGCGACAAGTTTGACTATAAATTCAGGCAATAATTCGCAAGGGAACATGATGATAACAATACTATCTTTACCATTTTGGTTACTATTTGTCAGTGGCGCAGCCGGGTTGCTGATGATGCGGTTACAAAAACGGCCGCAAGCTCAACTAGCCTTGGCTCCCATAACAATACAAAAACAACGAGGTTAAACGATGTTTTTTGACCCCCTCTATTTACTATTTGCTTTACCCGGTCTGTTGCTTGGTTTCTGGGCGCAATCCCGCGTAAAGAGAAGTTTCAACAAATATGCCAAAGTGCGTACGGCCATGAACGTTACTGGGGCGGAGGTAGCGCGGCGGTTGCTGGATGCTCAAGGTTTGTACGATGTACAAGTTGAGGAAACACAAGGCTTCCTCAGCGACCATTATGATCCGCGTGGCAAGGTACTGCGCCTTAGCCCAGACGTTTACCGGACGCCCAGCATCGCGGCTGCAGGCGTCGCTGCCCACGAGATGGGGCACGCTTTGCAGGATGCGGGCGGTTACTTCCCGCTGCAAATTCGCAGTACACTGGTGCCCGCCGCTCAATTTGGCAGCTCGCTGGCGCCGTGGCTGTTTATCGGTGGCTTGCTACTCAACTTTACAGGACTGGCTTGGGTAGGTGTGATTATGTTTGCAGCGGCCGTTCTCTTTACGCTGATTACATTGCCCGTGGAGTTTGATGCCAGCAACCGTGCCAAGCAGCTATTGGTAAGCAATGGTGTGCTAATCGGTGATGAAATTAAGGGCGTGGACAAAGTGCTGGATGCGGCAGCGTGGACGTATGTGGCAGCGGCCGTTTCGGCCATTGGCACCTTGCTTTACTACGTTTTGCTGCTCACAGGCGGTGGCCGCGACTAATTAGAAATTAGACTTTTGAAGTTTTCATTGATACCTAGTATTAATTGGGGACAAAACTTCAAAAGTTTCCCAGATGAAAAGAAAAACGGGATGGTTTTACACCATCCCGTTTTCCTTTTGGCTAGAGAACTCGCGGCCCAGAACCCCCGATTCCCCATGCAATATCGCAATCGCTATCAAGGAGACAGCAAAATAAGCAAATTATTTATCTTGGGCGGCTCATGGCCACGCCGATCATCAATCCGGCGATGATCATCATCAGGGCAACGATAACAATAGTTGAAAGGCTTAGATGAACAATCATGTCATTACCTCCGGTTTTTTGTTTCTGTCGTCTATAGTTTACGCTAGCCGCGATGCTTTTTAATGATGTTTGGCGAACGTTGGGCAGATTAAAATGTGATAAATGTGACAGCTTAGCGCGGCTTGGCGCTGAATACCACATAAACCAGCAGAAGGAGTGGGAAGAGCAATCCCAATACAAAGGCAGCCAGCAATAAGCCAAACAGCACACCGTATGATAAAGTTATCATGTTTAGTCTCTCCTTTCTTTGACCGAATACCAATACACAATCCATTACGCACAAGACACCATGATGGTTACAGCAATGGCCGTTTGGCTTTGCTGGCCAACCTGTTGTGATTCTAAAACAGTTGGATTGATTTTTGCCGATAAGTAGCAAACGAGAGGGCAACGGGAAAATGACAAGCCACTGCCTGAAGCGTGAAGAATTAAATACAATTTGGCAGCGAATTCGTGCAAATTCGCGTTAATTTTCTACCCTTTTCAAGGGGGACTATTCAATTTGCAGAGTGTAACCCTGGTTATGAACGTTGGCTAAAAACTTGGGGTTCTTGGGGTCTGGCTCGATCTTTTTACGTAGGCGGGCAATAGCGGCGATGAGTGCCTCGTCAGAGACGCCGCCCTGGGCGTTGGGCCAGCCTGCGGTGATCAGTTCATCTTTTTCAACTACTTCGCCCGCTTGGTGATAAAGTTGCTGGAACAAGCGGTATTCTAACTGAGTGAGCCGCGGAACAGGGTCGCCCTGTACCCAAATCTGGCGAGATGGTTCGTCAAAGAAGAGCGGCCGTTCCCAAAGTGCATTTTGGGTAGCAATGAACTGTTGGAAGATGGGGGAAAAGATAACGGCCGTTTCATCCTCTGAAAGAATGCCCTTAATTTTTAGTTGAGTAACAATGGCGGCTTCCAGGGTGGTGTTGATGCCTTGCGCTTTGGCAAGCAGCACACGTTGCTCATGGGCACTCAGGCTGCGCCACAATTTGTCGCATTCCATCTCTACGCCAGGGCTTTTTAGGAGGCGAACGGCCGTGCCTTTTTGTTGGAGCTTGTCTGCAAGCTCACTTTGAGTGGTTGCTAGCAATGTAGCTCTCAAAAGGCCTGCATGACCCCCCGCCAGCGTATACAGCCCTTCGCGCAGCTCGCTTGTGAGCGTAATTTTGTTGCGCCCAGAGACACGTTCCAACACTGACATAGCATCCCCTTTGGCATATGGCTTTAACCCCATGATGTTTGAAGCCAGCAGTTCGTAAAATTCTTCCCGACCTGCATCTAAATCAAGCAAATTTGGCATCATGTCGCGGGTGAAGACGAGGTAAGAGATGCGGTATTTGTATGCCTCGCGCAGGCCGCGTAGGTTGGCAAATAGCCGCTCTTCAGCTAGTTGGTATACATCGTCAAATTGGTCGAACAGAAACACCAGGCGTCTATCTGATTGCCCCAGCAGCACGCGCAGCGCGAGCTTGAAATACCGCTGCACTTTAAGGATGTCATCTTTGGCGTCTAGTAATTGCTCATGGTATTGGCCAATTTTATCAATATCTGCTGTGGTTAGCCCCAATCGTTCTGCATCGGCGTCCAGCATTTCTAGCTGCTCCAGAATGAGGCTGTAGATGCTGCGGTCAGAGAAATCGGGAATATAGTGGAAGTTTGCCCGCACGATGATGGTACGGCCGTCTAATCCGCCCAGGTAATGAGCCTGCGTGTACGGGTCACGGATATGGTTGAACAGGTTCGATTTGCCGACGCCGCTAATGCCGATGATGGAAGCGGATTCACCGGCCTGCATCCATTTGAAGAGCATTTTTGTTTCGGTTTGGCGGAAGCCGGGGCGTTGGGTTGTGGGTGTCATTGTGGGAAAACTCCTTGGTGATCAATCTTGCGAGAGACTGGAAACTTCCTGGCCTTCGTAGTTTGTGAGGGTAAATAATACTTTAAGTAGTTGGCCAGGCGTATCAGGTAAGACACGGTAGTCCAAGTTACGATAGACGTCTTGTTCTTCTTCCGAAATATCTCCACCAGCCAACCAGATAAGGCCTATAGCACTGCTGGGTTGGCAGTATTGGTAAGCAGACATTAGTTCGCCCTCGGAGGGGCAGAGCATAAGAAGGAAGGTGCCTTGTTGAACTTCCATTGCTATTTGTTGCCACAATTGGGTAACTCGTTGAATCGTTTGAGGTTGATGATAGTCATATTCTGTAATTGGTAAAAAATTGGATGCAGCTTCTTCCTCTTTGGCGTTGATAGAGCCGTATAATTTGTAAATAGGAATAGCATTATTTTCAGGGCTTTCATGGTTGGCATGTAGTAGAATTGTAAATAATTCACCTTTTTGATGATATGCTTGCTCCAGATAGGTGTGCTGGTTGGTGGTGTACACTTTTTGCCAGGGCAGTTTGGCGGCGGCGCGATAGATAGCCGGCCGTTTGCCCGGCGCATAATATTCCATATATTTTTGGATGAGCCGCTTGCGGTTGCCCATCCGATTGATATAAAAAGCAAACAGTTTGGTTGGATTGTCGCTGGTTGAGGCAGAAATATCTACCTCTTTCATTAGTTGTAAGGCAAGCTCCTGGTTGTTGGGCCAATCGGCATTGCGGGGAACGGCCGAGCCGATGAACAAGGTAACGTTCTTTTTAGCCAAATTCTCTGCCAGGAACCGCTGTTGGGCGGTCGCCAGCATGAGCGCGGGCGCAAAAAAGCTGCTGTCTTCGGCAAATGAGGCTTGAATAACAGGCACCGGTTCCCGGTACATATCAACCACCCGCTTTTCAGGCTGTCGTCCAGCTAGAATGTCCAGCTCCTCACACATCATCACCGCAGAGTGCATCGCCTGCAGCTTGCGATTTTCTGAGATGTGCCGCAGCCGCACCACATTTAGCGTACCCATTAACTGGCTCAGTAAATACTCCTTGCGCGCATCATTTTGCTGCGTGTTAAAGGTGTGTGCATAACGATGTGCTAATTGGCGGATGGCAAATATCACTTCGGCTGCTTTGCGGGCATCTTTGGTGAATGAAGGTGGCAAAATGGGTGGCTGTTTTTGGCGGTCTGCTTCTAGCAATGCTTCTTCAAAATGCAAAAAATCGGTCAGGCTCAGTAAAGACATCAAGCGGTACTTTACGTCTGTTTCCATAATGACAAAATCGCGCAAAATATGGCTTTTGTAGGTGCGATAAAAGTCAATTAGCCAACATCTGCCTGAATCATCCACCATGATGTTGCGCCCGGTCAGGTCGCCATGGGTGATGCACTTGTTCACTTGGATCACGCATTCTTGTTTATGCTTTTTTAACCAGGCGATGGGATTGGTGACTTTTTCCTTGCCAGGTGTGAGCTGTATTAAATCATCGTCTGGGTCTAATTCTGGTAAAACGATTTGGATGCGTCCGGTTAATTTTTTTTGGTCTAGTTTAAAGGCTTCATAATATAGTGAGGGTAAATTAGTCATTACACGCTCTGGATTAGCAAACCAGTAGCGGTAGGTTTCTTCAAACATTGCACGCAGACTGGCGATAATTTGGCTCGTTTCGCTCCGATGATAAAACTCATCAAACTCCTTAAGGGCGACACCTTGCTTTTCGGCAAAAGTATAGAGTAAGGCTCCTAAATGGCGGGAGTAATACACGTCGGCCTGAGTAATGGCATTGGCTGTTAGGAAATGTTTGACATTAGTTTCATAATGGTGCTGTTCCGTCTCGACCTTGTCTTTACGGCCGACTTTAGTCACGTAAGATTGGCCCAAACCGTTATTCCAGGTGGGTTGAATGCGTACCATAGCTGCGCCGTTAAGGCCCGGTTTGAGTTTGCTCACATACAGACTGCGGGCATCGGCAAAAAGCTTGCCAAAAAGGTCACGGACTTGGGGGGCTAATAGCTTGGGAGACGGCCGTTCTGCCATAGACCAGTTTACATCCTCTGCCACATCCCCTAGCACGTTTAACGAATCACTTACATAGTCAAGCTCAAAGTTGATTTTGAGTTTTTCGCGTGTTAGCTCTTTGACAGTGTTTATTAACTTGCGTAGGTAACCAGCTTCCTTGAGGATGAAACGGTCTGGCTTTAAATCGAGATCCCACGCGTCGGCAGCAAGCTCTTTGTTATTTATAGCAGCAATAATAATCGTTGGCATCACATCTCGTAGCTGCAACCGTTCAACGTCTTCTAACAACTGTAGACCCTGTGTGTTATTCTGATCATCTTCCACTAAGCGGATATCAATGATAGCCAAATGAAAATGGCCTGTTTCTAAAGCCGATCTGGCTTCTTCATAAGAGGTAGCCAAACGCACTACGTAATTCTCTTCTTTTAACCAGCGCATAATGGAATCGTAAGCGTTTTCGTCGTCTTCAACGAGCAAGATGCACAATTGATGTTCTTGGCCTATATTTATTCGAATCGTGGGGAAATCGGGACTTCGATCAACTCTTTTTAGAGTTTGAACAGTATTCCGATTTTTGTCAGTTGATGCTGAGGAGAGAATTGTTTGTGTTAAAGTACTCTTGCTCTTTACTTTTATATTGCCTTTTCCGAGTAATAGTTTTAAATACGAGAATTTGTCATCTATAGGTATATCACCTATATACGCCTTAAATAGAGGGGAGCTAGACTGTATAATCCAACAGAATTCTGTAACGCGCGACAAGTTTCTTATGTTTCTAATAAACAATTTTGCATCTTCAGTTTCAGTTATCGTATCCCACTTGAAAATCAAAATAACATTCTTGTTTTGATTTATACTAATCAACTCTACATATTCATCAAGTAAACGTTTTAGCTCTTCCCAGGACAAAGAGAGAGTATTTAACAAGCTTATTATTTTTTGTAGTTTTCTTTTATCTGATTTAATAAGTAGATGATGAATACTATCAGCGAATTTGCGGAAAAAATGATTTGCATTCAGTTCTGAGTTTGCAGGATAGTTTATTAATACTAGAAGAATACCAAAAGGCTTCACTTTTTCTGACAAAATGGTAATAAAACTTGAACTAATAGCTTCATTTATTTCAAGAAACAAGGTTTTTTGCTTTATTTGCTGAGTTTCTGGAGAAAAGTCCGTAAATTCGTTTACTATACTATTTATAAACTCAGTAAGCTCAGTATTTTTCATAAGATCATTCTCGAAGACCCTTTAAGACATCCGATATTTTGTCTGATTCTAAAAGCTCACTCCAAGCACGTAATATATCATCAATCTCAACTGTATACTTATTTTGCTTGAGAGCTTCTTCTAGTGAATTATGAAACAATATTTGGCTGATATATGGATGTCCCTTTCCGCGAGCCCAAACTTCCTTAACAATAATTTCAGGATAGATTTGATTGTAATCAGCACCAACATATTTTTCTAATAATTCGTTTAGATCAGAAATATTTCTGAAAGGAGTTAGCTTAATAGTAACGTCAAAAATGTCCTTGAATGGTTTGTAGTCAATAAGGCTGATATCAGTAACAAAGACAAATAGAACTTTTCTTTCAGTAAAAACTTCAAGATAATGTCTTAAAAACTCCTTATTGGCTTTTACTGCCAGGTGATTTGCTTCATCAGCGATAACGGTCACAGTTCGAAACCCTGATTTTTGACAGATACTGATTAGCTCTTGAGCAATATGAATGAATTCATAATCGGTTAATTCTCCAATTGCAAAAGATTGCTGTTTGCTTTTATTTGCTTCAGCGTTTCCTATTGTAAGAAAGTTAACCCCTGCCTGTGCGGAAGAGTTTTTAACATTTGTTTTATTACTGACTCTAAGTAACTTGAAAATTTCAAATAGTTTTTTAAAGTCTTTGCTCTTAAATGTTGAGGCTTTGTCCTCTGTAAGTGCAAGTAGCATATCGGTTGGTGTCTTATCAAAAATCTTCAAAGCAATTTCGTAACACAATATATGTAAGATTTCTTCTAAAAAGCCCTCAGGATTTTCATCATAACCGCGTATATCAATACGAATAGTTAATACTTTTTTCATTTCAAGAAGGGCTTGTGCTTTGCGTACTAAGCTGCTTTTGCCAATTCTTCTTTCCCCAGCTAGCAATACATTACCTTTATTGCTAGTAATAGTTTTGACTAGCTCATCTAATTCGTAAATGCGATCTACTAGCTTATCTTCGGAAACTACATGACCTAAGTAATCGAATGCAGGTTTCTTAAATGATTTTTCCATTTTTACTCTCTCAGCAGACTTGAAATAGAATTTGTTTCAAATATTTTTGATAATGAACAGAAAGCTAAAGTTCAGTCGTTAGGTGACCCTATTTCATGTTCTACGAAAGGGCCTCCATTGTAAGTGGTTAGGGTGAACAGCACTTTGAGTAGCTGGCCAGGTGTATCGGGCAAGACGCGGAAGTCTAGGTTGCGGTACACGTCTTGCTCTTCTTCAGAAATGTTGCCGCCTGCCAGCCACACTTTGCCTTCGGCACTATTTGGTTGGCAATATTGGTAGGCAGACATCAGTTCGTCTTCTGAGGGGCAGAGCATGAGCAGGAAGGTGCCTTTTTGTACGGCCGTTGCCAACTGTTGCCAGAGTTCTGTTACTCGCTGCAAGGTTCCGTGGTGGCGGTGGTCGTATTCAGTGATGGGCAAGGTTTGGGGAGAAGTGTGATCCTCTTTGGCATTGATGGAGCCGTACAGTTTGTGAATGACCGTGGTGTCATTATCCGGCGGGTTCGCACCGTTTGCAAAGAGCTGAATGGCAAAATGCTCCCCTTTTTCCTGATATGCTTGCTCCAGATAGGTGTGCTGGTTGGTGGTATACACTTTTTGCCAGGGCAGTTTGGCGGCGGCGCGGTAGATGGACGGCCGTCTGCCCGGTGCATAATATTCCATATGTTTTTGAATAAGCCGCTTCCGGTTGCCCATTCGGTTGATGTAAAAAGCAAACAGTTTGGTTGGTTTGTCGCTGGTCGAGGCTGAAATATCTACCTCTTTCATCAACTGTAAGGCAAGTTCCTGGTTGTTAGGCCAATCCGTGTTGCGCGGCACGGCCGAGCCGATGAACAAGGTAACGTTCTTTTGGGCTAAATTCTCAGCCAAAAACCGCTGCTGGGCAGTGGCCAGCATGAGCGCAGGCGCAAAGAAGCTGCTGTCTTCAGCAAATGAAGCCTGACTAACAGGCACAGGTTCGCGGTACATATCAACCACCCGCTTTTCAGGCTGTCGTCCAGCCAGAATGTCTAGCTCCTCACATATCATCACCGCTGAGTGCATTGCTTGTAGCTTGCGATTTTCTGAAATGTGCCGCAGCCGCACCACATTCAGCGTACCCATTAGCTGACTGAGCAAATACTCTTTGCGTGCATCATTTTGTTGCGTGTTGAAGGTGTGTGCATAACGATGTGCTAATTGGCGAATAGCGAATATCACTTCGGCTGCTTTACGCGCATCTTTGGTAAATGAAGGGGGCAAAATGGGCGGTTGTTTTTGCCGATCTGCTTCCAGCAAAGCCTCTTCAAAATGCAAAAAGTCGGTCAGGCTCAATAAAGACATCAGGCGGTATTTAACATCAGTTTCCAGGATGACAAAGTCGCGCAAAATGTGGCTTTTGTAGGTGCGATAAAAGTCAATTAGCCAACATCTGCCAGAATCGTCCACCATGATATTGCGTCCGGTCAGATCGCCATGCGTGATGCACTTATTGACTTGAATCACGCATTCCTGTTTATTCTTTTTGAGCCAGGCGATGGGATTGGTTACTTTTTCTTTACCAGGCGTGAGCTGTATCAACGCATCATCAGGGTCCATCTTGGGCAACACTATCTGGATGCGCCCGGTTAACTTTTTCTGGTCTAGTTGAAATGCATCATAATATAGCGAAGGCACGTCTGCTAAATCGCGTTCTGGATTGGCAAACCAGTAGCGGTACGTTTCGTCAAATAAATTGCGAAGGCTGGCAATAATATTGCTGGGATCGCTGCGCTGGTAAAATTCATCGAACTCTTTGAGCGCTACGCCTTGGTTTTCGGCAAAAGTGTATAGCAATGTGCCTAGATGACGTGTGTAATGGACATCTGTTTGGGTAACGGCATCGGCCGTAAGAAAATGTTTAACATTGGCTTCAAAATGGCGGCTTTCGGTTTCAACTTTGTCTTTACGGCCGACTTTAGCTACATAAGAACGCCCCAATCCACCCGTGTGCCAGGTGGGTTGAATACGCACCACAGCCGCCCCCGTGAGCCCAGGTTTAAGCTTGCTCACATACAGGCTGCGCGCGTCGGCAAACAGCTTGCCAAAGAGGTCGCGCACTTGCGGAGCCAGGAGTTTTGTGGACGGCCGTTCCGCCATAGACCAGTTTACATCTTCCGCTACGCCTTCCAGCACATTTAGCGAATCACTCACATAATCCAGATCAAAATTAATTTTGATTCGTTCTTGCACCAACTCTTCAATGGCGGTCAAGAGCTTTCTTAAATAGCCCCCCTCCTTCAAAATCAGGCGATCTGCATTCAGGTTCCAGGCAGGGAGCGTATATTTTTGATACGCCGTAATGACAATAACCGGCATTACCCCCCGCAATTGCAGCGCATCAATATCTTCCAAAAGCTGAAGCCCTTCTACCTTTTCCAGGTCTTCTGTCGCCAAAACCATATCCACAATGGCTAGGTGGAAATGATCTGTTTCCAGGGCAGACTTGGCTTCTATATAAGAGGTGGCCAACCGAACAATATATCCTTCTTCTTTTAGCCAACGCATAACCGGGTCGTAGGTTTTCTCATCATCCTCAACCAGCAAAATGCGTAGCTGATGGTTAGGCTCAAGCATCGATCAATCCCTCCTGTGGGCTGTGTTGTGTACTGCTTTGCAGTGGTAGACTCAATGTAAAGACAGTGCCTTGATCCGGTTCGCTCTTTAGCTCAAGCGTGCCGCCGTGGGCGCGGGCAATAAGTTGGCAATGGTAAAGTCCCACACCGTGCATTTTGTGTAAAGAATCGCCTTTGGTTGATGTACCAAAATTGAAAACCTCTTGCTGTAACGCTTCCGGAATGCCGCTCCCGTTATCTTGAACGGTGAGAAGGAGGTGTGTTTCATCCGTTTTTGCCTTGATGATAACTTTGCCATCCCGATCCGTGGGGATGGCAGCAAAAGCATTAACAAACAGATTTTTCAAAAGTAGTTCAATCCACAAACTATCGGCTTGAATTTTAGGCATGTCTGTGGCTATTTCTTTGATGATGGAAACATGCGGCGGTTTTTGTGGCTTGCTGAGATCAATTGCATTCTGGATAAGGCCGTGAACATCCTCAGTTTCTGGACGGTACGCCCCAGTGAACACAAAATCTTTCAAACGGCCGCTTATCTTGTCGGTGGCTCTGGCACTTTTTTGTAAATTTGCCAGCGGTGCAGAAATATCCCGATTCTTATCGTATTTATACGCAATTTCATCCACAAGATCAGGGAAAGCGGCTACGGCGTTGTTAATGTCATGCACCAGGCCAGTGGCCATCATCGCTGTTTGTTGGGTTAGTTCCAACGCTTGCGAGCGGCTGAACTGGTTGGCATTTTTTACGGCCAACGCGACGTGCTTGGCTAAAGTTTTTAGTAGCTTCTCGTCTGCTTTAGAAAAAGCTGCCAATTCGTCACTCTCAATCACCAAAATATAGTTCACCACATCATCAATAACGATGGGAACCGCAATTTCTGATCGGGTGGAAGAAATGGCAGGAATGTAATCCATATCCTGGCTAACGTCCTCCACATTGCAGAGTTCACCAGTGGACAATACGCGCCCGGCAATGCCTCGGCGCTTGCTCAGTTGGGTACGGAAAGTATGGTCCTCCAGTAGCGGGACGTCTACGTTGTAAAAAGGTTGGGTATTGTCTGTAATGGCCACTTCATCTTTGTCTGGCAGATGTTCCACTATGCAGGCGTTGTTGGCTTTGGGGAAGGCAGACAAAATTTCCTGCATTAAATTACGGAATATTAAATCTATTTTGACACTAGCACTGATAATGGGTGTAATGCGCGAGACGGTGTCGAGGCGCTGCTGCCGTTGTTCGGCTTCTATGTGTAGCTGGGCACGCAGGATGGCCAGGGCTGCCAGTTGGGCAAACTGCTCTAGCGTACCTCGGTCAGCTTCGCTGAACTGGTTATGAAATTCGTAGCCGAAGAACATGCACCCCACACGGCTGCTGCCAACTTCCAGCGGGAAAACGGCCGTCGAAAGATATTGGTTCTGGTGTGGGAAAACTTGCCGTAGTTGAGGGTTCTTTTCTACCCTTTTCACAAATTTTGGTTGGCTTAATTCCCAGGCAATTTTAACGAGAGGAGATGGTTCATCTGGCAAGGGAGTGACAACGGCCGTTTCTTGCGCGCTAGAAACAGTTGTCATCAAATACCGAGCACTTTCAGGATCCTGGTGATAAACCGTAATGGCGTCAACTGCCTGTAGCGCATTGAGCGCCTGCGAAATGATAGCTGCCAAAAGCTGGCTCAAATTCACATCATCTGCCAGCCGCTGCGATAAGTCGCGCAGTTCGCGTAAGGCGCGGTTACGGTCAGCCTGCTCCAGGTTCATCGCCAAACGACTGGTCAACGAATACATAAACCGCTGATGGTCTTTGGTTAAGCCGTACCGTTTCGGGCTTTCCAGGTACAATACTGCCAACGGATTGCCAGTTACTTTTACCGGAACTGCCAAACCGCAGCGAGATTCCGGGTAGAAGCGGGCGCGGAACTCGCCTGTTTCAGGCGGGCCACCATTTTCTTGTAGCTGGCTTGTGCCGCTGGTGAATGCTTTTTCAATAAGGCCGCTAGGTAAGGCATCTAGCTGGCGCGTGTACACTTTGCCAGTAGAAAGAAGCTGGTACATGCCCCAGGCTCCTTTTGGCTCATCCCGAATCAAAAAGACACGGGGCGCGGTTGTATATTCCTGGGCTCGCCGCAATGCCAGCAAAATTGTGTTTTCAATCGCCTCGTCAGAGCGGAAGGTAGCGATGCTGAAAAATAGCTGATCGATCCCTTTACGCTCCAGGTTGCGGCGTGTGAGATTGTGCTCTAGCTGCTGGTAGCTGCGTGCGCTGGGCAGCGCAATGGCCACAAAGTTTGCAAACACATCTAGCACGGTTTTTTGCTCGGCTGTTAGCTGGTGTTGGCGCTTCCAGTTGAGATAAAGCAAGCCGGCCGGGGTTGCGGTGTTACCTAAGCGGATGCCTACAAAGGCGCGAATACCTTCACGGGGCAAAAAAGTGCTTGTCTCTAAACTGAGACGCAAACGGGAGGAAACGGCCGTATCTACGTCACCGACGGCTAAAAATCCCTGTTGCAAAATGTAAGAGGCCAACCCATGCGCTGGTCTTGGCTTGTCAGTTGGTTGTACGGCGTGCAGGGTGCCGGTTGCTTGAACCTTTGCCGGTTCATAACGATAGAGGCCATTGCCGCTGCTGGGCTGCAAAGGATACACCACAGCACTATCTGCTTGAAACAGTTCCTGGGCAGATTGAACAACTGTTTGCAGTAAGCCATCAATTGAGTCGGTTACTTTATTATTGAGCGTTTCTTCCACCTCCAGAAGCTTCCGCCAACTGTTGGTTCGCTGACGCTCAACCACCAAGGCGCGTGCATTCTCTAGCACCAGAGCAACCTGGCTTACAAAGGATTGCAGCAGTTCGTACTGTTCTGGTGAGATGGGATGCGGGGCAAATTTATTGTCTACATACAAAATGCCAAAGGTATGTTCACCAGTTGTTAGCGGCACCAGGGCAAATTCGTTTGGTGCGCCGATGGCTTTGGCAAAGATGGGGGGTAAGCCCTGGCGCGGCAGTTGGCTGCTGCTTAGTAGCGGCTCGCCAGATTGTAGCTGGTGCAGCAGTAGATCAGGGGCGGGAGCGTACAGAGAAAGGTGCAATCGTTTAAGGGCGGTTTGCATGGTAGATGTGCTGTAGGAAACGGCCGTTTCCGTCAAGGCCGTCTCTGGTGGGTATTGCAGCCATAATTCCCGTTCAACTTCTGCATCTTGCTGGGTGAGCTGCCCGGCAGCAAACGGTACCTGCAAACATTGTTCATTCTCGTTGAGCATAAACACAACGGCCCGGTTCAAATCCAAACCATATGGCGAGGTGATGCCGTTAAGCGCCAACTGCAAAATGTGTGATTCCGGCCACTCACGATGATTGAGCATCTCGGTGAGCATACTGTTGAGCCGGTTGAGCGTGGTGGCTCGCCCCTCTGCCATGTAGAGCAGATTGGCGTATCGAGCGCGTTCTTCAATGATTTGTGCTGCCTGGTGCAAAAAGCCCACCAGTTGCAGCACCTCATCTTGCCGCTGGTAAGGCGAATTGGGGGAAACTAGTTTCCCCAGCGAGACCAGGCCAATTGGCGTTCCTGGTTTCAGCTCAGAGCGGAGCGGAATGAGCAGTCGTAACTCTTCCTCTACCGGAACAATGGTGAAATTGGCACCGTTGAGCGCTCTCATTTCTGGCCCAGCTGGGTTTTCCAAGCGGGCTTGCTGGTTGAAATCGGTGATTTCCGGGAAGAAGAGCCGCAGTTTGCCTTCTTGCCAGGCGTAAAGATGCAGATCGCTTGTGGGGAAGGCGGCAGTGAGCCCCTGTGCCAAGCTGCTAAAGGCACCGACCGCGTTTTCGCTGCCGTGCATGGCATTGAGCACGGCCGTATATAAAGACGGCCGTACGTGTGCTTGACCCTCGTTTAATGCTTTGCCCAAATATTCAAAGGCGTGTCGCCAACGGCCGTTTACTGCATAAAACCCACCAACCTGAGCTGGATTTAAATGTTTTTGCAGCAAATGTCCCCAAATATTATTTTTTAGCCGGTAACTGTCATCCTCGCGCATAAAAATGCCGCACAAATCCAGCACATTCGGGAAGTTAGAGAGGCTCATAGGCATTTGGCTAATGGGTAGCGACCCATGTTCTAACATAGAAAGCGTGCAGAAGAGCAAATTGGTATCCCCTTCTACCTGCTGCAAGATTTCATCAACTTTGTCATTTGTAGGGTTGTTGAGGAAGTTATCAATTGCTTCAGAGAGTCGCGGGGCGGTGAGGGTTTGCTGGCCTCGCCGCTTTAGCTGCTGTAAGCAAAGACCCAAAATGCGCTCTATGAGGAATAAATCACCGCCAGTTTGCCGAAACAGCGCCTCCAGCGCGTGCGGGTTAGGCATCACTGCGGCACGTTGGCAAGCCGCCAGGCAAAATGCTTCACGCTCTGCTTCATCCAAGTCATGAATCCAGACTAAGTCAGATAGTTGCAAAAAGCGGGTGGGGGTTACGCTGCTGTTGCTTTGTAAATCAAGCGCCCCACCAATGATAGCCTGAAATTGCGGGCCACTGGTTTGGGAAACGGCCGTATACAAATCTGCCAGCGCATTCAAAAGCGAAAGCACCACGTTGGGGGGGGCCATGTTCAAATTGTCTATAAACAGTGCCAGCGGGCGGTCTTGCCGCCGAATGATGGTTTCCATGGCATCACAGAATTCGCGGGAAGTTTGCATAAATTCTGGCGGGATAGGGGTGTCCATGGGGAAGAGTTCACGTTGTAGACGGCCGTACAAGCCCGCGTACAAATCTGCCTCACTCATCAACAGCAAATCAGTAGACAGCTTTACAAAAAAGCTTTCCTGTCGCAGATTGGGCAGCTCCTTCATGCTCAAATAATGTACATTGTGGCTGCCATGCTCTTGCAACATTTGGGCAGCGGCCAGCATATGCGCGCTTTTGGTACGAAAACGAGGCCCCAATACACGGACACATCGTCCGGCCCGCACCGCCTGAAAAATGGCGTGCAGGCAATCATTTTTATAAACAGGCGCTTCTGTTTCTTGTGGATTTGGGTAGATATTGCTCATAAATTCTGCACCCTTCAAAATATAGCACTTTCCCGTTCTCACCTGTAAAAGCGAGAAAGCTTTTGAAAGAAAAAATAAGTAGAGCCATTTCTCCGCTTTTACTTGAGCAAACCACAGAGAAATCGCTCTTCGTTCTTTAAATATTTTCTGCGGTTTGCTTACAAACCAGTCGGGCCAAACGTTCAATTCAAGGACAATTCACAGCGGATGCAGGTTCGTTCTCCAGCCAGGATCAAACCATCTTACCGTAAACCCATTGTAGTTGTAGTACCCCTGCATAACCTGACAAATATCTAATAGAAATATGTTTGCCAGCTTACAGAAATGACAGGGTTACTGCTTTGGTATTTTCAAGGCTTACTCGATTTCGCGGACGATGCGAATGCCCTCCAACGCCAACAGCTTTTCGCTGGCACGGCTTTCCAGAATGGCTAAATCCACATACAGGTCAACCAATGCTTGCAAAATGCGAAGCCGTTTTCGTTTAGGCCGACTTTTTTCGGTGTCATTTTGTTGGGAATGGTGCTGTAACAAGGTGAGGCTGCGGTGTAGCACATGTACACGCAGGCGAATGCGGGCATCGGTGCGGCTGTAACTAAGCTCATCCAGCAGATTTTGGGCAGAAATCAACGCGCTGTTGATGTGCCGCACTAGCTCACGATGAGAAAGAAATTCAGCCTGCAAACTTTGACGGCTGGTCGTCATTTGGTCACGGGCGCGACTCAGATCAAGCAAAAGCTGGCGCAAAAGTTGATGAACGCGATCAGGGAAAGGGAGGCTGTTTAATGTTGTCATCAGCCGTTTGCCCATGATAAGTATTTCGTCCAGAATGGGGCCTTCAGTGATGTTGGTTATGGGGCTATCGGTAGTAGCTTTGGCTGTGAGGATTGCCTGTTCCATATCTATGGCCATGCCCTCTGTAAGCCGATCTTGAATGAGGCTGAAATAGCGGCTTATCTCTTCACCACTTTTTTTGGTGAGTGGCAGTCGTCGTTCAAGGTCTAGTAATGAGTAAGCGCGCCGCTTGGCTTGCTCCAGGATGAACTTTTGTAAACGTTTGGCTTCCTCATCTGTCTCGCTTATCTCTTGGAACGCAAATAAATCGTTGAGCAATTTTTGTTTGAGTTGCCGCTGTAAATTTTCTACGAGTGCCCGATCTTGCCGCAGCGTTGGTGAGGGAGCCAGCTCTGGTTGGCCATTTTTCTGGAACCAGTAGCCAATGGGTGACTGGTTGGCAGGTTCTGACCCATTTTTAGCCAAGCGGGTCGTTTCTTCGGCAGTGGGCAGCCGGAAGCGCCACGGGCCGGGGGTTCGTTCTGATAACCAGTGGCAAAAAGCGTGTGCGTCGGACGGCCGTACACCGGCTACTGGCTCTTGCCCTGTGCCTTTGCGGAACTGTAATTCTGCCCAATGATCTGGTTGATGGTAACGGCCGTTCGCCCGCATTTCATCTAAAAAGAGCTGGTATTCTGCCTGGGTGACTAGAGTTGTGTCGGCGTAAGTGGTTTCGTCGAGCCGTACCAGATTGCGTAATCGCAGCAGCAAGCGCACCTCGGCTCCGATGCGGCGAATTTCTGGATTGTCGTCATCAATGCTGCGAAGCAGTTCGCCAGGAATTTTGCGGAAATCATCCTCCACTTCTTGCGCTTCGTCCAAGCATTCCACCGCCAGCGTGAGCGCGGGAATGGAGGCTGCCTCGCGCATAACGCAGGCGCGAATAATGTTGGTGGCGTTGGCTTGGGCAGCGTAGAGGCGAATGGTTTCGTGCCACCAGGCATCTTCCACCTCAATCAGCAGCAGGTGTTCTAACCCTTCATCTTTGATATGAACGGCCGTTAAATATTCCTGAAAAGTGAGGTGGGCAAAGCGGTACACGCCGGGCGTGTGCTCCACCAACAGGCCGCTGGTATCGCACACCATTTTAAGGAAACCGCTACTGTCTGTGTTTGGGTGTACCCGCCGCAAGGCCGGGTCAATGATGTCGGCTGCGTTGGCGCGCGCGATGTCGCGCAGATTGCGCTGCATCATTTCGTAAGCCAAACTTTGCAACACACGCCGCTTTTGGATGGGCGTTAATTCATATTGAATGCCGCGTGCCTGGTGCCGCTTGCCCAAAAAGACATCGCAAATTTCCTGGTACAGCAGCACGCGCTTGTCGGGCAGGCTGCTGCGGTAATGGTGGATGGTGGCAATCATGGTGAGCAACAAGGGGTTGATGCCCATGTCTAGTAAGGCCGGTGCTTGATGCAGCCGCTTAATTAAGTCGGCTGCGCGTACGGTGGCTTCTCGCCGTACACCGTCGTCATCTTGGCCCTGCGTTTGCATTTCGGTGGCCAGATACCAGTTGCGGACAAATTGGTGCACTTGCTCAATGGTGAAGGGCTTTACTTCTAGCAGAACGGCATCGGGCAGGGGGTTGGTAGTGTAGCCAAACGGCCGTGACGTTACCACAAACTGATTATGTGGCTGCTGCCGAATCTGCCGCTGCACCCAGGCCACTACTTGCTGCCGCAACGTTGGTTCTGCCACTTCGTCCAGGCCGTCGAGCAAAATGAGGCAACGGCCGTTTTCCAACTCCCCCGCCAACCAATCCAACGACAGGTCAACCTGGCGGTTTTGCAGCATGGTTTGCACTGCTTGACGCAAGCTGTAGCGTGGATTTCGCTGGATTTGGCTGGCAATGTCTCGTAAATATAAAAAGATGGGGCTCTTTTTGCGGGGAGCGCCTGCCTGGGCGGGTTGAGCTAGGGTGAGAGTAAGGTGTTTTAGAAGCGTGGTCTTGCCCGTGCCGGGCGCACCCAAAATGACCAAATTTTGCGGCCGTTCTGCTGGGCGGCTTTGCACAAAACGCCAGATGGAGTGGCGCTCTTCGCGGGCGTTTTTTTGCATGACGGGAATCGGGTTTGCGGACGCTTCTTGCGGTGTGGCTCCCAATCCCACATCTACAAAAACCTGCGCCAGCGGCAGCGTGGCTTCGCCGGGGTTGGCAAACCCTTTTACATCAAATGTACGATGTTGGTAAACCAAATCGGCTAAATATTCCACACGCTCAGAGGAGTTAGCTTTGGGTGTGGAGCCGCCTAAAATGCGACGCAAATTCTTTTTTAGGGAAAACCAATTGCTAGAAGGTCGTTTGTTTCCTGCCATGACGGTACTGCTATCTCTGGCGTATATGCAATTTTGTGCAGCATATACTGGCTTCTGGAATATGGAACAACTATTGGAACATGATTCTAATTATGGCACTAAATGAGTAAAGCGCAAACGGCCGTTTGAATTGTGAATGGTGAATTATGAACGGTTAATTTTTAATGATCTGCTTCTGCCATCATGCCCAGGGCAAATGCGCCCAGCACGCCTGCTTGGTTGCCCAGACCAGGGGGGACGATGTACGTCTCAATATTGTCTAGAATAGCGGGGGATTGCACGTAGCCGTTGAGTGCTGCCAGCGTTTTTTGGCGCACTAGGGAGAATAGCTGGGGCTGCGCCATCACGCCCCCGCCCAAGATGATGCGCTGCGGCGACAGGGTGCAAATGAAGCTACGCATTGCCAGGGCAATGTAGTGGGCTTCTAGCTCCCAAGCGGGGTGGTTTGGCGGCAAATCTTGCCCTTTGGTTTGCCAGCGTTCTTCAATGGCGGGGCCAGCAGCCATACCTTCAAAGCAGTCGCCGTGGTAGGGGCAGTGGCCGGGGTACGGGTCGGCTTCCCAGTCGTGGGGCAGGGTGATGTGGCCCATTTCTGGGTGGAGCAGGCCGTGGAGGAGACGGCCGTTTACCAGCGCACCCCCGCCAATCCCCGTACCAATCGTAAAGTAAAGAAAGGTATCCAAACTCTGTGCTGCCCCCCATTTACCCTCGCTCAAGGCTGCACCGTTTACGTCTGTGTCAAAGCCGATTGGCACGTTGAATGTTTGCTGAATGGGGCCAACCAGATCAGCATTGGCCCAGCCGGGTTTAGGCGTGGTGGTGATATGGCCAAAGGTTGGTGAATCTGGGTGTGGGTCTAGCGGCCCAAAAGAGGCAACGCCGATGGCCGCCAGCGGGCCACGCTTAGCAATTTGCGCTTGGAAAAAGTCAATGGCTTGTTGAATGGTTTCGGCTGGCTGGGTCGTGGGGAAGCGCACCTCGGCCTGGATGTCGCCAGGGCCGGTGCCTACGGCACAGACAAATTTTGTGCCGCCCGCTTCGATGCCACCGTACAGTTTCATAATTATGTCTCCAAAAAACTAATGGACACTGATAAACACAGATTGGAATCAGTGAAAATCAGTGTTTTTCCGTGTCTAATTTTTACGATGCTTGTTGCAGCCAGACTGCCTGGTAGGGTTCTAGGGTGAGGTCTTGCCACATGTCAATGGGCTGTTCCGTGAGTCGGTTGATGAGCAACCCGCTGAAGCCTAGTTCGTGCAGCCGGTGACGGGTGATGGTTTGATGTGCTTCAGTGACGTTGGCCAGGATAAGCAGCCGCCCGCGCGGGTTGTCGCGCAGCAGCGCCAGGATGTGATCATTGGATGCCCAAATGGGGTGAACTGCCGTTTCTGCGTGCAATAGTTCTGTGCGTTTTCTGACCTGGACGAGTTGACATAAACCTGCATAAATGCGCCCCGTGATACTGTCTGGGTTGTGCCGCTTGGCCGCTTTTTCCCAATCCATAAACGGCCGATGAATCCAGCGACTATCTTCTGCCAATTCGAGCTTTTCCATGTAGCTGTGGTCGTTCAGCAGCCCAATTTCATCCCCCATGTAAATGAGCGGGATGCCGCCAAAGGCAAAAACGAGGTTGTGCAGCAGCAAAATGCGCCGGATAGCGAGTTCTACTTCGGACCAGTTGGTGTTGGTTACGGCCGTTTCTAAACCTGCTAACGATGCCAACGAGCCATTGACCCGCCTGTCGTTGGTGCGAGGATTAAATTGAAAGGTGGTGCCAGCGGCAAACGTCCCTTCAAATCTGCCAGTGTAAAAATCGCTAAGGAAGGCGCGATGGGCAAAGCCGTCTAGCCCAACCTGCGCTGCATCTTCTTCTGTGATAGCCCAGCCGATGTCATCGTGGCAGCGCACATACGTCACCCAACTTGTTCCCGATGGAATTGCGGGCATATTTTGCAACGCTTTGGTGGCTAGCACCGCTTTGCGCTCTGCCAGACAGCTCCACAGCATTACCATCAGCACGTTGTGGTAGGCAATGTGGCACTCCTTGTTCGCGGCCACGCCGCGCCCCAAATAAGGTACCAAATCTGGCGGCGAGACGATGGCTTCGGCTTTAAGCAGCAGGGCGGGAGCGGCCAATCGGCACAGGGCACGGAACGCTTGCAGGATGAGATGCGCTTCTGGCTGGTTTTCACAGTTGGTTCCCATGCGCTTCCACAGGAAGGCGACGGCATCCAGCCGCAGCACTTCTACACCCTGGTTCGCTAAATAGAGCATAATGCCCAGCATTTCGGCAAAGATGGCTGGATTTTGATAGTTTAAATCCCACTGGTATTCGTTGAAGGTTGTCCAGACCCATTTGTCTAAATCTTCGTAGTAGGTGAAGTTACCCGGTTTGAAGTCGGGGAAGATTTCGCGCAGGTTTTCTTCGTAAGCGTCTGGCAGGGTGCGGTCGGGGAACATGAGGTAGTAATTTTGGTAGTCCGGGTCTCCGGCGCGGGCTTTTTGCGCCCATTGATGCTCTTTGGCCGTATGGTTGCACACCAGATCAATGCAGAGGCTGATGTTGTTGTGGCGTAGCCGGGTGGCCAGGTTGGCTAAATCATTCATGCTGCCCAGCCGCGCATCCACTTCCCGGTAATCCATGACGGCGTAGCCCCCGTCGTTGGCGCCGGGGCGGGGTTGGAGCAGGGGCATCAGGTGCAGGTAGGTGACGCCCAGTTCGTTGAGGTAGGGAATCTTCTCGGCCACGCCGTTGAGATTGCCTGCGAAGCGGTCGGTGTAGGCGACATAGCCGAGCATGTTGGATTGTTGGAACCAGTCAGGTTGGAGCAGCCGCTTTTCATCGAGTTGATGCAGTTCGGTGGGGCGTTGGGCGTAGGCTCGGCCAATGCGGGTGATGGTGTTGGCCAACCACGTGTCAAAATTGTCTAGATGGCCGTAGATGTGGTGTAACGGCCGTATCGCATCTTCCCAATAAACTTCCAGCCGTTGCAAAAACTGATTCTGCTGATACTTGTACAGCTTAGCAAAAGTTGGTTCACTAGCGAGCTGCTGTCTGATTTTTTTCTGAAGTGACTTTGGAATCATGTTTGAAAATGTTTGGGCAATTGCATATTGTTGCAATTTTAGATAAGCCAATGGGTGGCGAACGGCCGTAATGCAACCATCTGCCCATCCAAGGTTATTTGATACTTGAATGCAGGATTTGTGGCAAGCAAATCTGTGAATGTTTCGGGCAGAGCGAACTGGGCCGTTTGCGGTCTATCGCTCAGGTTAAACAAGCAGAGGACGGTCTGGTTTGCGGTGGTGCGAGTGTAGGCAAGAACAGAACGGTTGCCCGCCTCCACAAACTCAAATGTGCCATCCCCAAAGGCAGGCACGCTTTGCCGCTTTTTTAGCAAAAAGCGCATCAGGTTCAAGTAAGAGGATGGGTCTTTTTCTTGGGCAGCCACGTTGCGCGTTTGGTAACCGTAAACTGGGTCGGTGTGGGCGGGGAAATAGGTTTTGGCTGCATCTGAAAAACCGCCATTTTGCTCTGCGTTCCACTGCATCGGCGTGCGGCAGCCGTGGCGGTCTGGCAGCCAAATATTGTCTCCCATGCCTATTTCATCCCCGTAGTAGACGATAGGCGTACCTGGCAGCGACAAAAAGAGGGCGTGTAACAGGAACCATTTGGCTTTGTTGTCGTCTAGCAGGGGAGCCAGCCGCCGCCGGATGCCCAAATTGAGCTTCATGCGCGGGTCTGGGGCGTAGTTGTCCCACATCCATTGGCGCACTTCTGGCGTTACCATTTCCAGCGTTAGCTCATCGTGGTTGCGTAAAAAGGTCATCCACTGCGCGTTTTTGGGGATAGCTGGCGTGCGCGCCCAAATCTCCTCGATGGGCGTTTTGTCCCCGGATTTTAATGATTGGTAGAGCCGGGGCATGATGGGGAAGTGGAAGCAAATCTGGAATTCGGGATTTTCTTCGGTGCCAAAGTAGGGTAGCAAATCTTCCGGCCATTGGTTGGCCTCGGCGATGAGGACGCGGCCAGGATATTCTGCATCCACCATGCGGCGCATTTTTTGCAGGAAGGCGTGGGTTTCGGGCAGATTTTCGCAGTTGGTGCCTTCGCGCTCGTATAAGTAGGGGATGGCATCCACGCGGAAGCCATCTAGCCCCATGTTGAGCCAGTGCCGGATGACGTTGAACATCTCTTCATGCACTTTTGGATTATCGTAGTTGAGGTCTGGCTGGCTGCTGTAAAAGCGATGCCAGAAATATTGTCCGGCCACCTCGTCGTAAGTCCAGTTAGATTCTTCGGTGTCTAGAAAGATGATGCGGGCGTCGCTGTATTCGGTGCCGGTGTCGCTCCAGACGTAGTAGTCGCGGTAGGGGGAGTTTTTGCCCTGGCGGGCAGCCTGGAACCAGGGATGTTGGTCTGAGGTGTGGTTAGTCACCAAATCAGTCACAACTTTGAGGCCACGGGCGTGGGCCGCATCTAAAAACGCTTTGAAATCATCTAGGGTGCCGTAGTCAGGGTGTATTTTGTAATAATCGGCAATGTCGTAGCCGTCGTCTTTGAGAGGGGAGGCATAGTGGGGCATGATCCAGATGCAATCTACGCCAAGCGATTGGATGTGATCTAAATGCTGGATGGCGCCGCGAAAGTCACCGTGGCCGTCGCCAGTGCTGTCTTGGTAGGCGCGGATGTAGAGTTCGTAGAAGACGGCCGTTTTGTACCAAAGCGGGTTGTTCATAATTTATTCTGATGCGTATTGCGTAATTTTTGGCTACACAATACTCTAATTATTCAATTTCCAACCGATTTTGCCTAATCACATCCCCGTACCAAAAGGCACTGTCTTTTGGCAATCTCTGTTGGGTTTCATAATCTACATAGACAATGCCAAAGCGTTGGGAATAGCCCAGCGACCATTCAAAGTTGTCCATAAATGACCAAACGAAGTAGCCGGCGACGGGGACGCCGTTGCCAATGGCTTTGTGTATGCCTGCGAGATAGCTTTGGAAATATTCAATGCGGCGGGTGTCGGCAATACGGGAACCGGAGGATGGCCCATCACTATAGCTACAGCCATTTTCGGTGATGTAAATCTTGGGAGCCTGATAATCAAAATGGAGCCGATTGAGAATATCATAAAGGCCGTTGGGGTAGACTTCCCAGTTCATTTCTGTGTAGCTGGCGTTGGGATTGGGATTTGCGGCCGTTTGGAACTGATCCAGGGAAATTTCACCACTCATGATTTGGCGTGTGTAGTTGTTGACACCGATAAAATCAACAGGCGTGGCAATCGTGGCCATGTCGTTGGCTTGCACAAAGTCCAGGCCATCGGGCAAATAACCCTGTGCTTCGTAGTAAGCTACCATGTCGGCGGGGTAGTGACGGCCAAAGAGCGGATCGTTAAACCAGCGAATGTAGTAGCCATCCCAGATGCGTGCTGCGTTCAAATCTGCTTCGGTGCGGGTCAGTGGGTATGCTGGCTCGTAATTTGGGGCAATGCCCACCTCTGCCTGGGGCGCATTGGCCCGAATAACTGGCATAGCCAACCCGTGTGAGAGCAATACGTGATGGGCTGCTCGTAAGGCAGCGAGCCAATTTTGCCAGCCGGGGGCGTGCAACCCTATCTGATGACTCAACATGCTGGTACACCACGGTTCGTTGTGGGTGATCCAATCTTTTACCCGGTCGCCCAGGCGGCGGCTCACCACGTCGGCCAAGGCGACAAAGTGGTCAACCACTTCCCGCGCTGGCCAGCCGCCCAGCTCTTGCAAAGTTTGGGGCAGTTCCCAATGGTAGAGGGTGATGAACGGCCGTATCCCTCTCTCCAACAGCCCATCCACCAACTTGTCATAATAATCCAGTCCGGCTTCATTCACTTTGCGGCCACCGGTGGGCAAGATGCGCGGCCAGCTCACAGAAAAACGGTAGGCTTGTATTCCCAGCGAGGCCATCAGGGCAATATCTTCTGGCCAGCGGTGATAATGATCACAGGCGACATCGCCATTTTCACCGTTGCGGGTCTTGCCCGGTGTGTGGGCAAAAGTGTCCCAATGTGACGGGGAACGGCCGTCTTCATCCCAGGCTCCCTCAATTTGGTAAGCTGAGGTAGCCACACCCCAAACAAAATTCTCTGGAAACTGCAAAACAGGCATGTGTACGTCCTTCTTCTTCCCAAACAGACATCAAAATGAAAGAGCACGTTACTCAACTATCAAGAAACGTGCTCTAAATTTCGGAACGGCTGAAGTGATACCGTTCTTAAAAATTAACCTTTTACAGACCCTGCCAGCAGGCCTCTTACAAAGAAGCGCTGTAAGGAGAAAAATACAACCAACGGCAAAATCATCGTGATAAATGCACCCGCGGTTAGCAAATGCCAATCTTGACCGCGTGAACCAACCATCTCTTGAAGCTGCTGTGTCAGCACAGCCACATCTGGTTTCAGACCGATAAACACCAAAGCTACCAGCAGATCATTCCAAACCCACAAAAATTGGAAAATGGCAAAAGATGCCAGGGCAGGTACAGAAAGTGGCAAAACCAAACGGACAAACGTTGTGAAATGGGATGCACCGTCTACAAAAGCAGACTCCATAATCTCGCGTGGCAAGCCGGCAATGTAATTGAATAGCAGGTAAGTTGCTAATGGCAAACCAAAGCCAGTGTGAGCCAACCAAACTGCCAGAAACGTCCCCACAATTTCTAGCTCAACATAGTCACGCAAGAGAGGAATAAGCGCAGTTTGCAAAGGAACAACTAGCAAACCGACGACGATGATGAACATAAACTTCCTGCCGGGGAAGTTCATCCAGGCAAAGGCATAGGCCGCAAAGGCGGCAATGAGAATAGGAATAACCGTAGCGGGCACCGCCACCGCGACGCTATTTAAGAAAGCCCGGCTCAAATTATCACCACTGGCTCTAATCACCGTGCCGTCTGCATTCTCAATGTCTTTACCTGCTAATACCTGTTGGTAGTTATCCAGCGTGAATCTTTCGGAAAGATCTTCCTCACTGGTAAACGCTGTCCACCAACCAGTAGTCCGTACATTATCAGCTGGGCGGAAGGAGGAGACAAGCAATCCTAATGTTGGCAATGTCCAAATGGTCACCAGGATAAGGAGTGCGCCATTGACTAGAATTGAACCAATAATGCGCTGTTGTTTTTGACTTTGAGCCATTAGAATGCCTCCTCTTCACGGAACCGTTTCAGATTGTAGTACATCACAGGGATGGTTAAGATAACCAACAGGATGGCTAAAGCTGCCCCTCGCGGCTGATTTTGGAAGGTAAACATCTGTTTGTACATTAAATCTGCAATCACTTCGGTGCCGTTTCGCCCCTGCGTCATCACAAAAATTAAATCGAATATTTTTAGTGTGAGAATAACAATGGTTGTGGTGACGGTGACAATGGTGCCGCGAATGTAGGGGATAATGATGCGGAAGAAGATTTGAACTTCTGTTGCCCCGTCAATGCGACCAGCTTCTAACAACTCATTGGGTACGCTTTTAAGCCCTGCAGAAAGCAGTACCATGGCAAACCCAGTCTGCAAAAAGACGAGTACGCCAATGAGCATCAAATTATTCCACGGTTCAAGCAAAAGCCAGCCAATACGTTCGCCGCCGAACCCTTCAACAACAGCGTTGAGCAAGCCAATTTGCGTTTGCCCTGGCGCGCGTGAAGCATCGTAAATGAAGCGGAAGATAACACCCGCACCTACGAAAGAAATGGCCATTGGTAAGAAGATGAGTGACTTCGCAAGTACTTCAAATCGGCTGCGATCCGCCAAAATTGCGACCAGCAAACCAAAAATTACAATAAAGCTCGTGCCAACAACAAGCCAAATGGCGTTGTTGCGGAATGACTCAATCATGGCTGGATCGGTGAAGGCATAGATGTAATTATCAAAACCAAACGTTGTTGTTCTGTCGGCTGCTTGCACCTGAAAACTTAACCAAAGGGTGCGAAACGTAGGAATGAGTAAATACCAAGACAGGATTGCCATTGCTGGGCCTACAAAGACATACGGCCGTAACAACTGTGCCACATTGCCAGGTAATTGTTCTACTAACCAATTGGCAATGACGTAAAGCAGAGCGACACCACCAACACCCCAAATGATTGCCACCAACGCGATAACCAAACCGTTTGCATCACTTTCTCTTAAAAAGAGAAACCCCGCCCGCATGACCACAAAAGCCACAAACGGAATAGATAACGCCAGCAATATTCGGGCGACATTTGTACCTAGCCAGCCTGCAATTCCTCTAGGCTCCTTGACTTCTTCAAATGTTGCCATGTTTCCTCCTTCAAATTGCAGGTCAAGTTTACATTTACAAACTTGACCACCCTCGCCTCAATTGAAAATTAGGGCGACCAGAAGGCCGCCCTAATTTCTTAGACTCTTATGTTACGAGTCCGGGGTTAAACTTATTATGGCCAGGTCGCGTCAATCGCTGGCAGTGCTTCATCTAACGATTTGCCCGTTACCCAATCAGTGATCTCAGTCCAGAAGGAGCCAGCACCTACGGCTGCAGGCATCAGGTCAGAGCCATCGAACCGAGTTACTTCAGCAGCCAGCAAGATTTCAGCAAAGCGACGGTCAACGTCTGACGGATACCAGTCCAGGCTAGAGTCTTGATGTGGGGAAATGAAACCACCAGCTTCAACCCAACCTTGCATAGATTCACCCGTCGCCAGGTAAGCCATCACGGCACGAACCTCAGGACGGTCATTGTACATAACCGCAATGTCACCAGCCGTCAGAACGGGTTCACCGTATGCCGGATCGATTCCAGGGAAGTAGAAGAAATCTACATTTTCACCAATCACAGCATCTTCTGGGAAGAATGCGGGGATAAAGCTAGCCTGACGGTGCAGCCAGCAGCTTGGCGGATCGTCGAACATTGGGGTGGGTGCATCACCGAATGGCGTGGTTGCAATACCAATGTCGCCACCAAGTACGTAATCGGGGTTCATCCAGATTTCGGACATGACAGCAATAGCATTGCGTACTTCTGGGGAATCAAAGGGCAGCTCGCCAGATGTCCAGGCATCATACGTTTCTGGTGATGCTGTACGCAGCATGATGTCTTCGATCCAGTCAGTGGCTGGCCAACCCGTTGCGCCAGAGCTTTCGATGCCGATACACCAGGGAACGCCACCATCAGCAACGATCTGGTCGCTTAGAGCAATGAGCTCATCCCAAGATGTGGGGATTTCGTAGCCAGCGGCTTCAAAATCATCTTTCGGGTACCAAACCAGGCTCTTGATGTTACCGCGGTACCAAACACCAGCGATTTGACCACCCAGCATAGAGTCATCAATCCAGCCTTGAGCATACTGACGCTCCAGGAAGTCCATACCCAGGAATTCGCTGGGGTCAATAACTGCACCCTGGGCTACCAAACCTTCTACCAGACCAGGTTGAGGATGACCACCAATGTCTGGGGGATCGCCACCTTCTACACGCACTTGGATAAGCGTTTCAAAGTCGCCGGAGCCTTCATAAACAATGTCAATGCCAGTGCGTTCTTCAAATGCAGCTACAGAAACTTCAAAACGACGTGCGTCCTCATCAACGAAAGCACCAAACATTTCTACGGTGGTTCCTGAGAATTCACCCGCATTAGCGCGTTCCAAAATGTTGTCGCCACCAACGAGATCGTCATCCATGGCTTCATCATCCATAGCTTCATCATCGGCTGCGTCTTCTGTATCTGCGGCCGTATCACCACTGTCGGTTTCTGCTTCGGGTTCATCGCCGCTGCCCCCACAGGCAACCAGCATAAGGGCTAATGCCAAAAAGATGGCTAAAAACTTAAATGCTTTGTGGTTTAACATATTTTCTTATCCTCCTAGGATTCTGTGTTTAAACCAATTGTAAAATCTACTAACCTCTTTACTTTTTTATCGTTTTGCCTATAGCTTTACCTCCTTGAGATTGGTTTCTTGTACTTGCGATGCCAGAAGAATGGAATGATGGCTTATCTTGATCAACTTTGTTGAAGGAATGGAGCCGTTGTGTCGCGCTCGATAATTTTTGTGGGTAGTAGCGTTGTTTGTGGTACGGCCGTTGGATTACTAATAGCGTTAAGCAGCATCTGGGCACCAACTCTGCCAGAATCATACAGCTCTTGGCGCACGGTGGTTAAATGTAGATATTCAGCAATTTCAATGTCGTCATACCCAATGACAGAAAGCTGCTCTGGGACGGCAATGTTGAGTTCTCTTGCTGCCCGTAATGTACCAAAGGCTTGTGTGTCGGAATAAGCAAAGATGGCAGTAGGGGGCTCTGGCAATTGCAGCAGATCTATTGTGATCTCTTTGGCAACTTCTCTAGAGAGTTCCCCTTGGCGATGATATTCTGGTTGGAAAGGGATGCCTGCGTCTGCTAATGCTTTCCGGTAGCCACGATAGCGGTCAATAACCGGTTGAAAGTTAAAGGGACTTTCGTGCATGTGGTCGCTGATGTAAGCAATTTTTCTGTGACCTAAATCAATGAGATGTTTTGTTGCGTTGTAGCCACCTTCAAGATCGTCAATGATGACATGGCTTAGTTCGGGGTGGGCGGCATCTACAAGTACGGCGGGGATGCCCGCATTTTTGAACCGTCTAACGATTTTGTTTTGGGGTACCAGCGACATGATGAGCAGGCCATCCACTTTGTCGCTATGTGCCAATTCCCTAAAGCAGTAATCTCGTCTTTCTATAGTCTCAACATTGTACAGTACAAAATCATAGTCGCTTTCAGCAAAGATGGCATCTAAACCCCGAAAGCGTTCAACGTAAGACGGCCGTACAAAAAAAGGCGCAATCACAGCCACCGTCATGGTTTTGCCCAGCGAAAGGCGGCGGGCAATGGGGCTGGGCGTAAACTCCAGCTCTTCAATAGCTGCTAGCACCTTCTGGCGCGTTGATTCACGCACGGCAGGGTTACTGTTGATGACACGGGAAACTGTGCCGACACCAACACCTGCTTTTTTAGCAACATCCCTGATGGTGGTACTTGCCATCCGACTTCCTTTGCTGAAGGTTGACGAACGTTTTGATTGTGGACAAATTAAGATGAAATTTAGCTTTTCTCTTCCGCTATATGGTTATGGAACTTTGGAACCGGTTCCATTGGGCTTTAATATACACAAGACCCAAACCAATGTCAAGCTCTTTGTTCATTTTAACCAATTCGGGAAGTTTAACCATAAGAATTCTTTATGGACTTTCTGTGGATCGTGTTACGGCAGCTCCCCCGGATTGGGGAAGGGCCATTCGCGAAAGTCCACGGAACAATCATCCGTATCTCGATTTGCTGGGAAGCGTTCCAGGCTACGATCGCTACTGCTGACCAGAGGGCATGTCACGATGCCAGGGAAATTACCCGTGCCGTAAGCAATAGCATCCACTACCTGCCCGCTGGGATCACGCAAAATGACCTCATCGCCACCATTGGCAAGCTGGAGCAAGGCTGCTGGGTTGCCCCAGGCTGGATCATCAATGAGGTCGGGCACGGCCGTATCTGTGCTTACAATCTCAAAGTCTGGGTTCATGCTGTATTCAGTGAAGAAGGCCGTTGCAGCCGTAGAGACCACAATTGTGCCGCCTGGCGGAATCACCGTACCAGGAGGAAAGCGGCGCACGTCTTCGAAATCTGTTGGGTTGACAGCATCGCCCAGACTGTAGTTACCAATATCAATAGGTGCGCCGGTTGGATTCATCAGCTCAATAAACTCATAATCGTCTGCTGCACCGGACGGGTTGTATAGTACCTCGCTGATGAGGACGTAGCTGGCGGGGCCGACGTAGTTGTTGAGTATGATTGGCAGGTAAACCGTGGCACCCCAATCCCGTTGGAACAGTTCGGCCAGGTAGGTGTACGCCTCGTTGGACTGCACTTGAAGCGCCAGTTCACGATTGCCTTTGCTGGATTGCTCACTGCCGTTGAGGCTGCCCACATGCAGGTAGCCCTGCCCACCAATTTGTACCAGCACCATTTTGTTATGAATGCCTAGTCCGGCGGGATTGCCTGTTTTGCAAGCCAAATCCAGTGCTTCAGCTTGGGCAATGCCGTTAACGTAGGCGCAGGTGGCGGTGTTGCTGGTGGCATTGCCATCGTCAAAGAGGCTATCTAGCAAGATTTGCACGGACGCGCCGCGGCGGGCGGCATCTATGTATGCTTCGGTGCGTAGACTGGGGTCGTCGGTGGGGTTGGAGGTGGAGCTGCCCCAGTACGGCCGTTCGTCCAACTGCTGCACCAAAACTGTATCCCCCGCCGCTGCTTGAGCAATTAAACCCAACAGCGAATCTGCGGTTCGCAGGCTGTTTTCTGGTGATTGCACCACCTCATAGCCAAAATTGCCGCTGAAAACGGCCGCTTCTGGATAACGCACCGTGTAGGTAATGCCGCCGGTTTCCAAATCGGGCACAAAGCTGGGGTCTGGCCCGCCAATGAAGGTGGTGTTGGTGATGTCTACATGGTTGGTCAGATCAAAATCGGCGTCGAAGATACTTTGCACATGCGCTACGACCCCCGGCGCGTCGGTGACAAGCAGCACGCCGCGCCGCCCCCAGGTACCGTCGGACTTGTCGTCGCTGGGCATGGAGTTAGGGCTGAGATTCTCGCTGCTAATAATTACCTGCTGGCCGTCAATGAGGATAAATTTAGCGTGGAGGAAGCGATACCGGTCGTTAATGTCGTTGCCATCGTCGCTGATCATGAACCAGCATTCGCCGCCAGCCGCCCCAATTTCCTGGCAAATATATTTTTCCTGCTCCGGCACGCCGCCAATGGGCGCGCCTTCCAGCAAGATAGTCACGTCTACGCCCCGATTTAGCGCGGCAATCAAATCGTTGGCGATGGCAACGTTCTCAAACGTCATTGTTTCGATGACGATGCTAGTTTGGGCGGCATCCAAGTGTAGCTTGAGCGTTTCGTAAGCGTTGTCTGGCGCGACGGCGACGGTAAGGGTGCCGGATTGGGTGAATTTGGCGGTTTGGAAGTAGGTGTCTAAATCCCAACCGGGGTAGAGGACTTTACGGCCGTTTACCTCATCCCCCATACTTTGTGCCCAATCTACGGCCGTGTTGGTATCTGGCACAGGCAGCCCCGTCGTTTGGTCGCGCATTCGGTACAAGATTTGCCCTTCTGCCCCAAAAACGGAGCTAACGGTGTAAGGATCTACGGCCGTTCCGCTCCAGCCTGTTTGCCCGGTGTTTCCTCCTTCATAAACCAGCACATCCACGATGGCACTCAAATTATCTAGCAGTACAACTTCATCGCCTGTGTTAGAAAATCCTGGCCAGGAACCTGTGGTTTCTGGCACGCTGGGATGGGTATCTGATGCTTCAAAATCTGGTAAAAAGCCAAATTGACGGGCAAAGCCTGTTGCCTCATCGGCGATCCAGATGATTTCGTCCGGGGCTAAAGTGACACTGCCTGGCAGAGTAGTAGAGCCAGAACCGCCATCGGTTAGTTCCCAATTGCTAATGTCAACGGCCGTTCCCGACACATTGATTAAGCGTATGGCTTCATCTGCATCAAGGTTCTCATAGCCATCATACAAAACCGCATCAATGAGGATCGAACTGCCACCAGCGCTGGAATTGGGTGCAAAGGTGGCCCAGAGGATGAGTATGGGGAATACGGCCGTAGCCAGCAAGTACACAACTCTTTTCGTCATCATATCCCTCCTAATGGATGATGGCGAGCATGGGATTGCTCCAAGGTATAAGTTTGTCTAAATAGTTAGGGGCGCGACTGCCCAATTATGATTCTCAAACAGACCTATTCTGCTTCAACATGATTTATCATGTTTCCACACTAGTGACAGAAATCATTCTATCCCTAGATTAAAAGTGTACTCTTGGCTTCAAGAGATGGCAAAAAGAGAGATTTTAGCTTTCCGGGGATGATCTGGAGAGGCCAAATATTTTCTTCAGCCGCTCTCGCCCTTTGGCAATTTCCAGGCTGCGGAGCCGCCAGGTGCCCACAATGCCATATGGCAAAAAGAGGACGATGATGACGTAGACTGCGCCGAGTATAAAGTTAGCGGCATCCCCAAACCAGCTATCTAAAAAGAACTCCAGCAGCCGGAAAACGGCCGCACCCACCAACGCCCCACTCAATGTCCCCACACCCCCAATGAGGATGATGAGCAGCGCGGCCACCGTCCAGCCCAGCCCAGCCACGTTGGGGCTAACGATGGGTTGGTGAATCGTGTGGAAGAATCCAGCAAGAACGGCCGTTAACGACGCCACCACCAATGCCACCAATTTGAATAAAAAGGTGTTGTATCCCAACATCAAAGCCCGGTCTTCATTTTCCCGGATGGCAATGCAAACGTGACCAGTTGGCGAATCAACAAAGCGCCGGTAAATTAGGTAAACAGCAAACGTGCTTACTAGAATCAGCAAATAAAGCTGGAAGCGTGCCGTGTTGCTGTTTAGCCAATCTGGGGCAATGACCCCCTGCAACCCCACATCGGCTCCCGTCCACTCCGTTAACTCACTCGCTTGCACCACAATGTGAAAAACAGATGCCAGCCCTAGCGTAACCAAGGCAAAGGTGATGCCCTTGACGCGCGGCAGCACAATGCCAAACAGCACCGCCTGCACCACGGCAACCCCAACCAGACCTAGCAACGTTTGGCCAGCCCCCCAGCCAAAACTTTTGAAAGCAATCCCGGTAAAATAGGCTCCGGTGGCAAAAAACATGGCGTGACCAAACGAGAGCAGCCCCGTCACGCCCAAAATCAAATCATAACTCAGGGCGTAAATGGCCAAAATAAATACTTCGATGAGCAAGCCCTGCATGAATTTGGCTCTACCCGCTTCATTTGCCAAAACGTCCCCAAAAGATTGTCCCTCAAACAAGGCCAGCAAAAAAGGGAAGAGCAGCAAAAAGATGAGCAGCCCCACCAGTCCACGGTTGGCCGAAAGCCAGCTAGCTAGGGTTGCTTTTTCAGACGGTTGGTTTGCCAAGGTTGATTGCATTCAAATTCTCCGCAAAATGGGTAATTGAGTAATTGGGTAACTGAGTAATTACCCATTACATTTCTTCCTATTCATTCCGCCCAAACAGCCCCTGCGGCAAGATGAGCAGGATGATCACCATCAACAGCACAGTAGAGGCAGGCACCAGCGGTGGGGATGGCTTAAATGGCTCGGCCAAAAAGGGTAGATTGATACCAATTTGCCCATATTTAATGATGAACTGTTGTAGCAAGCCTACCAAAATGGCACCTGCGGCTGCGCCGGGGAAGCTGGTTAAACCGCCAATGGCCAGGGCAATCAGTGCCAGCAGCAGCAAGCGCGTGCCCATGTCGGTAGATAGCCCGATGGATGGTGCTGCCAAAATGCCGCCCAACGCTGCTAAACCCACGCCCATGGCAAAGACAAAGGTAAACACCTGCCGGACGTTGATGCCCAACGCCTCAACCATCTCGCTATCCTGTACGCCCGCGCGAATAATCATGCCGATGCGGGTGCGCTGTAAAATGAGCCAAACCAGCAGCAGCACCACCAGCCCCACCAAAATAATGAAGACTTCGTTGTAGCTGCGAATACGGCCGTTAAACAAAAGAATCGTCGAGCATTGATTGGCTATCAAATCACCAAAACTGGTGGCCGGACAGCTATCGCCGCTGCCGCTGAACAGAGCTGCCTTCGGCATGGTAAATTCAGGTCGCCCCCAGATGGCGCGTACCACTTCAATCACAATGAAGCTCAATCCCAGGGTGATCATCAGTTGGTAAATGGGACGGTCGTACAACGGCCGTATCAACGCCACCTCAATCAGCCCTCCAATTACAAAACCCAGCCCCGTTGCTACCAGCATGGCTACAAAAAAGCGGGCAGTGGTGCTGATTCCCAGCAAAAAGTCAGTAATGTTGGAGTTAATGAAGAATGTAACCAGGCCGAGTATCGTCAGAACGGCCGCTGTAATCCAGGTGTTCCGTGAAATGTGGGTACTCATCGTGCCCGCTTGCCGCCGCAGCCTAAATCCGGCAATAGCCAACGCCAGTAACGACCCACCCAGCAAAGTTCCAAAAACGCCAAGCGGCCAGCCAGCTGGCGGGCGCACCGTTTCCAAAATCAGATTGTCTTGACTTAAGGCCAACGAGTAGGTGATGGGACTTTCTGCATATACTTCGGGGTTCCAAATGGCCAGTGGGAATCGGGCGTACGCAAGCCACAAAATCACGGCTCCTAAAATGAGTGCCAGCCAGGGCCAAATATGCGTTTGCGCCTTTAGTGCAGGTACACGCTGAATTAAAACGCGCCAGACAGGCAACAGCACAAAGCCTACAATCGTCAGCAGTAGCGGCGACAAAATATCCACAAAGGTATCCGGGCGCACAAACACCGTCCAGCCAACGTAAGCCCCCACCATAAACATTTCGCCATGCGCCAAATTCAACACGTCCATCAAGCCCAAAATTAGCGATAGCCCAGCCGCTACTAGGAACGTAATCATCCCCACGCTCAGCCCACGCAAAATGGTGATCAGCCAATCATCCGTTTCCATGCCTTGAACGGCCGTAAAAAACAAAAACGCCAACACCGCCAACGTAATCAACCGCGTCCGGTTTGCCCTCAATGTCCCTATTGCATCTGCCATACCTGCTCCGTTTTCTGTAATCGGTTATCGGTATTCGGTAATCGGTTTTACGATTACTGTTCACCGCTTACGGATTACCGAATACCGTCACGCTGCTCCCAAATACCGATGAATCGTTGCCTTATCCTGCACCAACTCAGACATCATGCCATCCTGCACAGAATGGCCTTCATCAATAATCACATACCGCTGAGCCAGCCTGCTGGCAACCACAAAATTTTGCTCCACCAACAGCACGGTCGTTTCGGCCGATAGCTGCTGAATCGCTTCCATCATTTGCTCAATAAGCACTGGCGCTAACCCCTCGCTCGGCTCATCAATGAGCAGCAAATCGTTATCAGGCACCAGCGCCCGCGCCACCGCCAACATCTGCTGCTGCCCGCCAGAAAGATTCGTGCCAGACAGCTTAATCAGCCGCTTCAAATCCGGGAAAAGCTCAAAAATAAGCTTCTCCTTACGCTCAAAATCCCCCTTCTTGCGCTCCGCGATCCGCAAATTTTCCAGCACACTCAAATCACGAAAAATAGCCCGATGTTCCGGCACAAAGCCAATGCCCATAGCCGCAATGTCAAAGCTGCGTCGCCCCTGAATCGGTTCGCCATTAAACAAAACAGAGCCGTCACGCGGTGGCGTTAACCCCAAAATAGATTTCAGCGTGGTGGTTTTGCCCGCGCCATTGCGCCCCAGCAAGGCCGTGATGCTCCCTTTGGGCACCGACAGCGACACCCCTTCCAAAATGTGGAACTGGCCAATGAAGGTGTGAATATTGTTAACTTCTAAAAGATTTTCCATCAATAATTCCAGATGATCTTCCCATGACCAAGAAGTTGAACTTTTTACAAAAGTTTAACTTCTCACTGGGCTTACTGTGGCGATGCGGCCGAATCCTCATACAAATGACCCAAATAAGCCGTCTGCACCGTCTCATCGGCCGAAATTTCGGCTGGCGTACCCTCGGCCAACACGCTGCCATGGTGCATCACCGTAATTTTGTCAGAGACGGTCATTACCACGTTCATATTGTGCTCCACTAGCATCACGGTTTTGTTTCCTTTAGCCTGAATTTTTTGGATGAGCGCCATCAGCTCCGGCACCTGCTCTGAGGCCATGCCCGCTGTCGGTTCATCCAGCAGCAAAATTTCCGGGTCTGGCGACAAAATCATGCCCAGCTCCAGCTTGCGCTGCGCCCCGTGTGGCAAGGTGCGGGCAGGCAGCAAGGCTTCATTCATCAAGCCTACCTGCTCAATCACTTCCCAGGCGCGTGCTTCATACTTTGTAAAGGCGCGGTGGGAACGAAACAGTCGAAAGCTGTCTTTGCCCAACGCCTGCGCTGCCAAACGAATATTCTCTAGCACTGTCAGGTTGGGGAAAATGTTGGTAATCTGGAAAGAACGGCCGATTCCCAAATGCACTGTCTTGTACAGGGGAACATTGGTAATATCTTTGCCCCGCAGCAGCACTTTGCCACTCGTAGGCGGAATATTGCCACTCAGCAAATTGAAAAATGTCGTTTTCCCAGCACCATTTGGCCCAATGATAGAGTGCAGCGACCCTGCTTCAACTTGCAGGCTCACATTATCCACCGCTACCAATGCTCCAAACTCCCGCCGCAGACTTTTCGTCTCCAGAATGATTGAATCGGCCATCTCGACTCCATTTACCGTAATCGGTGTTCGGTAAACGGTAATCGGTCTCTCAGAACCGATTACCGTTCACCGATTACGGATTACCGTTTACCGATTACTCTCCACTAAGGCTGCCTACAGGCAAATCGCCACAGCGGTCTACCAACTCTTCTGGCAACAGACAAGGTACATCTGGCCGGTTGGTGTCCACCAGTTCAAAATATTTGAACTCAGTGTCATCCACGTTTAGCAGTGTGGCAATGTACATATCCTGAATAGCTACATGGTCTTCGGGACGGATGTAGATGGTGCCTTTTGGTCCTTCAAACTCCATGCCTTCCATGGCGTCAATCAGAGCCGCGGCGCTGGCATCGCCGCCAGTGGCCTTCAATGCTTCCACAACCAGAATGGCTGCATTCATCGCATCGGCATCAAACAGATCAGGGAAGGTGCCAAGCTGCGCTTGGGTTTGCTCCACCAGCCAATCGTTGATTTCATTGTCCGGGAAGGTGTAGTGGTAGAGGATACCGCTGGTAGAACCAATGGCATTGGAGAAGAAAGCGGGCATGACCACGTTGTCTACAAAGCCTGCGGCCATTGGAATCTCATCTAGTACGCCGCTGTCGGTGGCAGCTTGCAGCAGCGGCACGAAGCCACCGCCAGCCCAGGTTACAATGAACGCTTCCGCGCCATTATCAATCGCGTCGAAGATGGGATCCATATAGGAGGTGAAGTCAGTGGTGTCGGCTGGGGCAAAGATATCGTCGCCGACAAAGGTTGCCCCTTCCAGCGTACAGGCATCGCGGAAAGCCGCAGCACTACCTGTGCCAAAGGAGTAGTCCGGCGCAATTTGAACCAAGCTGCTGTATTGGCTAGCCAAGTAAGCGCAGATGTTCACAGCGTCTTGGTAGTTGTTACGGCTGGTGCGGAAGGAGTATTCATTGAAGGTAGCACCCGTCAGATCATTAGCAGCAGCGGGGGCAGCAATGTGGATAACTTCGTTTTCACGCGCCAGTTCTTGCAGCGTAGCGGTGGCACCGGAGCTAACCGTACCCACCAAAATATCCACACCTTCAACCTCGATGAGCTCACGGCCAACAGTGGCGGTATTTTCTGGGTTGCTCTGGTCGTCACGGACGTAGACTTGGATTTCGCAGCCATCCACCATGTAAGAGGTGTAGCCGTCGCCTTCGGTACCAGGTGCGCCAGTGGCATATTCCATGCCCAACGGGAAAGCGCGCGTCACGTGTGCGCCGTAAATGGCCAAAGCGCCTGTTACATCGGTGATAAGCCCCACTTTGATTGGTTCTTCACAACTGAGTTCGGCCATGGCTTCGTCTTCCATTTCTTCATCAGCCATTTCCTCTTCGTCAGCAGTTTCTTCATCATCGCCGCCCGTGGCTTCTTCAACGGCCGCTTCTACTGTGGGTGCCACTTCTTCAACAGCCGCTTCCACAGTGGGGGCAATCTCTTCGACAGCCGCTTCTACAGTAGGGGCAATCTCTTCAACCGCATCCTGTACCTGCTCAGCGGCATCGTTGATCGCATCTTCGGTGGCGGCATCACAGGCAACCAGCACCAAAGAGAGCATAAAAATCATCAGGGTGAGTAAAGTGATTCGACGTTTCATAGGTTTTTCCTCCAAAATAATGTAACGAAATTAGATATTTCATGGCCCAAGTTGGGCGTTACTCTCTGTCTGCGCTTCATTTCATAAGCACCTCCATTACCAAAATTTTCAACTTCATTCCAAATCTTTCACCAGAACCAACGCCTCGCCTTCACAGACGACAGCGCCAGCCTGAGTTACACAAGTTGTGTGCAGGTTTGCCAATGCTTTTTCTGGTCGCAGGCGAATGATTCGGACAACGGCCGTTACTCTCTCACCGACATGCGCCACACCCGGAAAAGCCAGCGACTGCTTGAGCCAATTGGTGCCGCGCCCAGGTAGCTTGGTGCCTAATAAATCTGAAAACATGCCGCTGAGCAGTGAGCCAGGGACAGTTTCCTCATCCGGTTTGGCGGCAGCAGTGCCAAATTTCAGACCTTTATCGCTGGAGAGCTGCCGATAGAAGGCGATGTCTTCGGCGGTGAAGGTGCGGCTGGCACTGGCTTCTTGACCAACGGCTAGATGGTTCATATTGCCATTTTTGGTAGCCACCTTTGCTTGCTTTCTGCCACGCGCTTCAACAAAATCTCGGAAGCCATCAATGGCTTCAACTGTAATCATTTGAGCCACAAAATGGTCAAGCTCCGTTGCTAATCGTGCCGCTATTTCACTGCGGTTTAAGTGCAGCAGCCGCTTGGTGTGGCGAATGCTGCCCTGCTTTTTGGCGGCGATAGCTGCGGCGATGCTCAAAGCTTCTGCCTGAATTTTTTCTGCTGGGACGACACGGTTTGCCAATCCCCAGGATACGGCCGTTTCCGCATCAATCGCCTGGTTCAAATACAAAACCTCAGCGGCGCGGCGTGGTCCAATGATCAGGGGCAGGAGTACCGCCCAGCCGCCGTCTGGGCTAGGGCCAACCTCGCTGTAAAAGGGGGCAAAGCTGGCTTCTGGTGCCACCAAAACGATGTCTGACCCCAATATGAAGCCCATCGAGCCGCCCGTGACAATGCCATGTACGGCCGTAATCACTGGCACGGGCAAATCGATCATCGCCAAAATAACCTGGTTGAGCAGCCCCACAATTTCTCTGGCGAACGGTTCCATGTTATCGGCGTGCTGCACAAAGCCTAGCGCATCCCCGCCTGTGGAGAAGGAACGGCCGTTGGCTTGCAGCACCACCGCCCGCACCGACTCATTTGCAGCTACGGTTGCCAGCACGTTTAGCATGGCTGCCAGCATGGCCGGAACCAAACTGTTGTGCCGCTGGGGGCGATTGAGGGTGATAACGGCCGTTGCCCCTTCAAAATGCAGCAAAACAAGCGATTCGGATTGCGTCATAATAAAATCACTGCTTCCCCAGTAAAGGTGACTGTGCCTTCATGATTTTTCATTTCGGTTAAAAGTTGCGCCTCATTTCCGCTTTGCCCCAACATTTTCACAGAAATCGTCATTGGCTCATCGGCGTAGGTGGGTGCTGGAAACATCAACGATTGCGAAAGCTGCACCGCGCCTGGAAAGTGACGGCTAATGACGCCACAAACCACGCTGTACAAAAACATGCCATGCGCCACCGTGCGACCAAACCGCGTTCGTGCCGAAAATTCAGGATCAACGTGAATAGGGTTATCATCCCCGCTCAATTTGGCAAAAGCACCAAATTCTGCCTGGGTGAATGTCCTCTCTTCCTGAATCGTTGTTTCTAAATCTAGTTGCATATTATTGTTTAGACACTGATTTTCACGGATTTGCATTGATCTTTTTTGCTTTTATCCGTGTCCAAGACATCAAAAGACTTAGCTGCTAGTTGTTTAGAGCAAGTTGCCTGAAAGACTTTTGATGTCTGCGTCAAGAGTCAGTCAGCAGCCACCATTTCGCGTAGTTCGCGTTTTAATACCTTGCCTGCGGCCGTGCGCGGCAGTTCCTTTACAAAACGCACCTGCTTGGGAATTTTGAATCGGGCTAATTTGCCCTGGCAAAAATCAATTAGCTCCTGCTCGGTCAGAGATGCGCCTTCTTTGGTAACGACCAGCGCCAGCCCAACTTCTTGCCATTTGGGATGCGGGATGCCGATAACGGCCGTTTCCGCCACGCTTGGATGTTGGTAAATCACATTTTCCACTTCGGCTGGATATACATTTTCGCCGCCGGAGATGAACATATCCTTCCAGCGATCCACAATGGTGTAAAAACCTTCATCGTCGTAAACGGCCGCATCACCAGAGTGCAGCCAACCGTCGCGCAGGGCTTCTGCCGTGGCTTCTGGCATGTTCCAGTAGCCCGTGGTGACGTTGCCACCCCGAATACACAGTTCGCCCACCTCGTTTGGCCCCAGCACATTGCCATCCCGATCCATAATGCACACCTCGGTATGCAGCACCGGCTTGCCGACAGACCCGGCCTTGCGAACCGCATCCTCTTTGGTGAGCAGGAACACCGTTGGCCCGGTTTCCGTCATGCCAAACCCTTGTTGGATGATGATGCCTCGGCTGGCGTACTCATGCACTACCGACGGGGGCAGGGAGGAGCCGCCGCTGCCCCAGCTACGGATGCTGCTTAAATCGTATTGGCTGAAATCGGCCGTTTGCGCCAGCATCAGGTAGATGGCAGGCACCAGCAAAATGACGCTCACCTGCCACTGCTCAATCAGTTGCAGCAGCCGCGTTGGTTCAAATTGGCGCATCACCACCAGCGTACCGCCAGCATGGAAGATGGGGCCTGCATACAAACCCAGCCCTCCAGCGTGGAAGCACGGCAGCACGTTCAGGTTCACATCCCGCGAAGACAAATCAATAGCCTGACCCATGCCCACGGCGTTGTAGAAAAAGTTGCCATAGGTCACCTGTGCGCCTTTGGGGCGACCCGTGGTGCCGCTGGTGTACAAAATGGCCCAGGTGTCTTCATATTTCATACGTGGGTCGGGTATGCCTGCTGAGTCACCCGCCGCGAGGGCTGCCTCGTAGGTCCAATCGTCCGCTTCGGCCTCTGCTCCCAGAAAAATCCAATGCTCGACTGAGACGGTTTTGCGTAGCGCAACGGCCGTTTCCGCAAAAGCCTCGTCCACAATCATCACTTTTGGCTGGCAATCATTCACAATAAATGCCAACTCTGGCACAGAAAGCCGCCAATTCAACGTGTTGAGGATGGTGCCGCTCTTGGCGCAAGCAAATAGGGCAAAATAGTAATCGGTGCTGTTGTGCGCCAAAATGGAGATACGATCCCCTTGTTCTAGGCCAAGCTGATGCACAAAAAAGTGCGCCAGTCGATTGGCACGCTCGTTGAACTGGGCGTAAGTTAGCTGCTGCCCGCTGTGGTCATCAACCAAAGCCAGCTTGTTTGGCGTGCGCTCTGCGTGGCGCTGAATCCAATCGAAATGGTACATGATTAGCCTTGCAAAAATTCCGTGACAATGGCAACGGCCGTTTCTGGCTGTTCAAATGGGAAAAAGTGACCGGCTTGTTGGATGACGGCCGTTTTTGCGTGTGGCATGACGCCTTTGAGCAAATCTACATTGGCGGGCGGGACTACTTTGTCTTCATCCCCAGACATGATGAGCGTGGGCGCAGTGACGGCCGTTAATTGATGCTCAAAACAGGCCGCTTCAGACATCAACGACAGCCCCACGCCCATCTGCGCCTGGTAGCCTGCCGGGTCAACGGGATTCTGAGCGCGATAGTTGAGCCACGCCTCCACAACCTCAGGCTGACGTTCAGCAAACCCTTCGGCGCAGCTAATGAGGATACCATTCCGCAGCCGGGTGACGGGGTCGCTGGTCATGTCCATAAGCACAGCCAAGGCTTCTTGCGTCACGGGCACGTGGCGCGGCCCGCCAAAGTTGGTAGCCGACAAAATCAGATGTGTCACTTTTTCAGGATAAGCCAGCGCAAATGCCTGCGCCACAAAACCACCCATCGAATGCCCGAAAACGGCCGTCTGCTCAATCGCCAGTTCAGTCAGCAAACCTGCCAAATCATCGGCCAACAGTTGGGCATTGTACGGCCCGGCGGGCTTGTCGGTTTCCCCTGACCCCCGGTTGTCGTAGCTGATCACAGTGAAATTTTCGGCTAGCCCGGGCACCATCTTGTGCCACATCCAGCGGCTGTAGCCCAGCCCGGCCACTAGCACCAGCGGCGATCCGTTGCCTTCAATTTCGTAGGTCATTGTGATGCCGTTTGCAGTTAGTTTTGCCATATTTTTCCTTGTTTTTTGATGCGTGAAATGTGATGCGTGACAAAACTCACGTTTCACGTTTCATCCTTCACGTTTCCAAATACAGTTTCTTTGAGTTCTGCTTTGATCACCTTGCCATAGGGCGAGTAGGGCAGGGCATCGATGAAGATGACACGCTTGGGAATTTTGTAGCGGGCTAGCTTGCCCTGGCAATGCTTGATTAACTCAGCCTCGGTGACGGAACGGCCGTTGCTCACCACCACCACCATCACCCCAATCTCACCCCACTTCTCGTCTGACTGGCCGATAAGTGCCGCTTCAGCTACGGCGTCGTGTGCCACAAAGATGGCTTCGACCTCGGCGGCGTACACATTCTCGCCCCCGCTGATGATCATGTCCTTGAACCGCCCAGCAATGTAAAAGTAGCCATCTTCATCCTGCCGCGCCATGTCGCCCGTGTGGAACCAGCCGTCGCGCAATGCTTTGGCGGTGGCTTCCGGGTTTTTCCAGTAGCCACTGGTGACGTGCGGCCCTTTGATGAGCAGTTCGCCGGTTTGATTGGTGGGGACGGTACGGCCGTTTTCATCCACCAGCTTCATTTCACTATGGAAAATCGGTTTGCCCACCGTGCCCGGTTTCTTCACAGGATCGTCGTTGTTCATGCTGAAGCAGTTGGTGCCCACTTCCGTGAGGCCGTATCCCTGGCGGAATGGCTTGCCCGTCGCCTGCCGCCACGCCTCGATGAGCGACACCGGGCAGGGGGCACCGCCGCTAATGAACCAGCGGATGGTGCTGAAATCGGTTTTTACCAGTTCTGGCGAGTCCAGCCACATTTGGAAAATGGTGGGCACGCCCAGCAAAACGGTGCATTTTGTTTCTTCAACAACTCGTAATGTCTCTACGGCATCAAACTGGCGCAGCAGCACAATTTGCCCGCCCACGTAAAACAGCGGCGTCAGGAAAACAAACAGCCCGCCAGAGTGGAACATTGGCGTAAAAATGGGCGAAATATCGTCCTGCGTTAATCCCCAGCTAATGACGGTGTTGATGGCGTTCCACACAATTTGGCGGTGGGGAATCATGGCACCCTTTGGCTTCCCGGTGGTCCCAGAGGTGTAGAGAATGCAGGCGGTGTCGTTGGGATGGAGAGACGGCCGTTCCGGTTCCCCATCCTCTGCCTTCGCCAACTCATCTTCATAAACCCAGGCGTTGGCAAGCTGTGCGCCTTCCACGCTCACCAGATGCGCCACTTGAATGTTGGGCAGCATCTCTGCCAGGGTGTCTGTAAATTCTGGCCCGCAAATAAGCAGTTTGGAGCCGCAATTTTGCACGATGTAGGCCAGCTCATCGGCCACCAGCCGCCAATTTAGCGGTGCAAAAATCGCCCCGATTTTGGTGGCGGCGTACAGCAAATCAACGTAAATGACGCTGTTGTGCGCCAGCAGCGAGATCACATCCCCTTTTTGCACACCGAGCTTGTTTTGCAAAAAGTGGCAGGCGCGGTTGACCCGCGCGTTGAGTTGGGCGAATGTAAAATCTTGCCCGCTGGCGATTTCGCGCAGTGCCACCCGGTTGGGGGTTAATTCGGCTCGTTTGCTTAGTAAATGTGATGCGTTCATCTTTACTAGAGACTGATTTTAGTCTCTAATCTCCAGTCTCTTGCAAAAAGGTAATAATTTCCTGCGCCAACGTTTCCACATTTTCGCCAAAGAGCATGGTCATGTGGTTGCCGGGGACGGCTTTGTAACGGCAGTTGGGCAGGGCGTTTACCGTTTCCTCGGCTTGGGCTGGCGGCACGACGGGGGACGTGCCCGGCGCGCCAAAGGAGCCAGGTGCGTGCAGCATGATGGTGGGTTGCTGCACCCGGCCGAAAATCTCTTGCCATGGTTCATCCAGACCTTTGTCTACTGCTTCGGCGATGGTTTCTGGCTTGGAGCGTGCCTGTACAGAGCCATCGTCGTAGGTTTGCACATCGGCGCGGTAGTAGTTTTCTACGGCCGTATCCCAATACCCCTGCCAATACGCTGCACTTTTCACTGCATCCCGATACGCTTCCCACGATGGAATCCGCTGCTTGAGCCTGTCCAACGATGGCTTGATTAGCTCCCTGACTCTGGGGTGCATAAAGCCGGAATCCATCACAATACATTTGCTGACGCGCTCCGGGAAGTTGGCCGCTAAGTAGCAGGTGAGCAGACCGCCATAGGAATGTCCGGCCAAAATTACTTGTTCCAATCCCAAATTATCCATCAGCCCCAAAATATCGGCGGCGTGTTCGGCCATGCTGTAGCCAGTTGCTGGCTTATCGCTCTGGCCGCGCCCGCGCAAATCCACCGCCAGCAGCCGATTGGGCAAGCTACTGGCCGCCAGCCCATCAAAAAAGTGGGCGTTGGCCGACAACCCGTGCATGATGATGACAGGCGGCTCGCCCCCAGGGTGGTCCAAGTAGTGGAGGGTGATGTTGTTGGTTTGGGTGAATTTGTCCATAGTCCAATTTTCAGTAGGTCAGTTGGTCAGTGTTCAGTAGGTCAGTATTCAGTTTTGGTTTGACTGATTACTGGCTCACTGATTACTGAATACTAAATCTCCGTTCCGCGCTCCTGCCAGTATGGCTGGCGCATGACGCGCTTGAGCGTTTTGCCCGCCACGCTGCGCGGAAAATCATCCATGATGACGAGGCGGCTTACTTTTTGGTAGCGGGCCTCGACGCGCTCGTTAACCCAGTCGCGTAGCTCGGTTTCGCTAATCGCGCCCGGTTCATTCAAAATGACGGTGGCCATGGGGGTTTCGCCCCACTTGTCGTCTGGTATGCCGAAGACGGCCGTTTCTCGCACCGCCGGATGCTGCACAATCAACTCTTCAATATCGCGTGGGTATACATTCACCCCCCCAGAGATGATCAAATCTTTTTGCCGATCGACGAGATAAAGGAAGCCATCTTCATCCACATGCCCCAAATCGCCGCTGTGCAGCCAGCCGTCCCGCAGGGCGTTGGCGGTGAGGTCTGGCCGTTTGTAGTAGCCCGCCATGGTGATGGGGCCGCGCCCCACAATTTCGCCCACCTCGCCAGGAGCGCACGGCTTGCCTTCCAGGTTCACAATCTTCATTTCGTACAGGGGCGGCGGTGCGCCCACGCTGCCTGGCTTGTTGGGATAATCGTATTTGTCCAAAATGGTGACAAAGCCTTCGGTGAGGCCGTACAGTTCGTAAAAACGGCCAGGCAGGTGGCGGTCTAGCGCTTCTTTGTGTTCCAGATGCAGCGGTGCGCCCACGGAGCAAATCATCTCCAGCGATTGCATTTTGGCAGCATCGAAGTTGGGTGCGTGCATCATGGCAATGACCTGGGAGGGTACCATGAGCAGATGCGTCACTTCTTCTTGTATCACCGTTTCGATAAGTGCCTGGGCATCAAAATAGGGGTGCAAAATGTAGGTGCAGCCCTGAAACATAGCGGGCATAAGGGTGAGAAAAGCGCCGTTGAACACCAGCGAGCCTGTGTGCAAAATGACGCTTTCCGGCGTGATGCGGTAGGCGGTGGCGAAGCCAGTGCAATAGGCGGCGCGGATGGCATGGGTATGCACAATGCCTTTGGGCAGCCCGGTGGTGCCGCTGCTGTAGATGATGTTGTACGGATCTTCTTCATGTACGGCCGTAAAAGGAGGCTCGGTTTCGGGGGAAACGGCCGTTAGTGCCTGATAATCCTGGTATCCACCCAAGTTGCCATCAATCAAAATGAAGTTCGCCGCCGGGATGTTGGTTAGCTCGTCGCGAATTCTGTCCAGTTCGGGGGCAAAGCCTGCATTGGTGACCACGGCCACACTGTCAGAATCATTCAGGAGGCGGCTGAGGCCGCTGCCGCGTAGCATCGGGCTTAGGGGCACGATGACCACGCCCAGCTTGGCCACTGCCCAAAAAAGCTCTAGCTGCTCTAGGCAGTTGGGCAAAATGGTGGCCAGCTTGTCGCCTTTTTGCAGCCCAAGCTGCACCAGAGCGTTGGCAATGCGGTTGACACGGCCGTTTAGCTGGTGAAAGGTAAGGGTATGATTTTGGAAGATGACGGCCGTGTGGTGTGGACGATAGGTTGCGTGCCGGGGTAACAACGTCCCGATGTTCACGTGCATAAAAATCCCTCGTTTTGCTGCGCTTCTTCCTGTCAGCAGTCGCCAAAATCGAGCGGCTGCTCATCCGTTTGGGCAGTTTAACAAAGCGAGGTTGCCTAAAAGTAACAAACTGCCCAATTGCAGAAAATTGGGCAGTTGAGCTTGCTGAAGAATTACACAGAGCGATGACTGCCCGCACGAGGTGCGAAGCGCCCTCGTGCGGAGAAGATGTTGGGAGTTTTGCACTTTTTGGTGGTGGGACGCCCCCAACTGTGGTTGCGCTTAACGATTCCGTGTCGTATTTTGCTTTTAGGCTGGTGTTGGTTCCTCGACAGACAGCAGTTCTTCGACGAGGGCGTCTAATTCGGCTTCGTGTTCATCGGCAAGCTGCACGCCAAGCGCCAGCAGACGCTCCATGTTAGCAGGCGTTACGTTGTCCATCTCGGCCAGTTCGGTGTCATCTTTGGCAATAGTGGCCTGGAGCCGCAGGTAGCTGTTGGAACGGCCGTGTGCCGTGAACAACTGCCGCATCTGGTAATCTACCGTTTCCGACATCCCGGCCATCATGATATCAATAAGCGGTTTGATCCATTGCACCATGCCCCAATCCTTCACGTTGTGGTACGGGTACGATCGGGATATTTGCCCGGTACCCAATGACAGGATGACCATATTTTCGGCAGTGGGTTGGTCTGCCAGCTTGCGGTACGCTTCCACATAGGCGCACATGGTGGGATTGTTGGCGAAGAGGCCCCCATCTACATAAGCGTAGGGCGTACGGCCGTTTTCACCCGGCATGGCTTCAAAATAAGTTGGTGCGGCCGATGTAGCCCGCGCCACCACCTTGATTGGGTAATCCTTGTCGTCGTTGCGGGCGTCATGCTGGGTGAAGAATTTGGCTTTGCGCCGCGTCACGTCGTAGGCGGTGATGAGGCATGGCTTGATGAGCTGACTGAGCCACAAATCCCCCACGCGCTCGTCAATCAATCGCTCAAAACCAGTCGCCTGGTACCGCTCATCAACCAGACCGTTTAGTGAGCGGATGCGCTTACTCAGCGGTGCATCAAAAATTTCTGTTCCGTGATTCAGATACAAGTCTACGATCTCTTGCGCTGTAAACGCTGGCGTCCACTCATTCTCGCCTGGAGCTAGCAGCAAGCAGGTAATCAAACCACCGGTGCTGGTGCCTGCAATCAGGTCGAAATATTCGGCCAGATAAGCGTCATTCCGCCCAGTGCGCTGCTGGAGCTTACGCTCCAGGCTCACCAAAATCCGCGCCGGAATCAGACCACGGATACCACCCCCATCAATTGTAAGAATACGCGTCTGTTTGTTCATGACAACCTCCTGCAAAGTTAAACGAAGGAACGGCCGTTTTTGCGGGATCGGTTGTGTGAAAGGGGAGTGAATGTTTGTTTGTATTTAGGGAACGACACAGGGTGATTCAGGCTCTGTTTCAAGCTGCCCACTGCCATTGGCCGAAAACACCAAGCGATCCAGGCGAAATCCAGCCGACCGAGCGGACAATTCTATTGTATGAATTCCGGCTGTCACGTTCTTAAAAATGGCTGCACCCAAATTGCCACCTTGGTCGAAGTTGAAATCATACGTCCAGGCATTGATTACGTTAGAAAAGGATTTTATCCAGGGGCCGTTGTCTAACCTGACCCAGACGTCGTTGTACAAACTAGGGTTGGTGGGATGAGAGTTGCGGATATTTAGTTGGTAATCGCTCGATTTTGTTACGCTGATGGGGTAAGTGAGGACGCCGATGCCGGGAGTGCCATACTGTTCTGGCCCGCGCCAAACGTAGTAGCCATTGCCGGTGTAGCTGGGAAAACTAGTTTCAAACTGCCAATCTTCTGCTGCAGGTACAGATTCTATTTCAATCACAACGGCGTCATCTGTTTCCATATAAACACAAGGCGCCTCAGGCACCATGATGAGCGGTAAATATGTAAAAGCTTCGGCCGGCGAGGGGCTGGCATTTGCCATGGCTGGTTGGTTGAAAGCAAAGCGAGATTGTGTGGGTTGACCACTGCCATTGCGCAATAAAGCGACTATTGATGATAGGAAAACGGCCGTCACCACTGCAAAAAAAAATAGGTGACGTAATTGTTGAATGGGTCGTCGGTGCATAAAAATCCTTCCAGCTTAAATCAGCAAGAGCGCCCCTAGTTTAATTGTGGAACTGATTTGGTTCAAACGATGATGGTGTACAGATTGGTTTGTGTTCGGTTCCAGTCAAATAAATCTTGCACCGATTGTAGCCACGACTGGTATTCTGGGTTGGTGGCAGCCCAGGCGTTGAGTGCCTCAAATTGAACCAGCGTATCAAAGCGGGAAACCACATGAATGTGAAAGCTGTCTCCAGCGAAATTGGTTAGAATTTCGGTTTTTGCTCCGTAATTGTTAAGTAATTGGCATAGCGACTTTAATTTTTCAATGCCTTCGCTGCGCCTTTCGGGTAAGTGGTAAACGGTCACGGTGCGGTAGTAACTCAATTTTTCCCCTTCAGGAATCGTGCGTATTGCCTAAGGCGGCAAAGTCGCAATTTTTCCACGAAGGACACGAAGTTACACCAAGTAATAGTTCTTCGTGTATCTACGTGCGGCTTTGTGGATAAAAAATGTTGTGTAACCAAAAATTAACAGAATACGCAATACAAAGATGGTTATCTCTCTTGAACATGAGCGGAATAAGGTGCGGTTAGGGTAGGAAACGGCCGTCAGCAATTCGTGAACAGTTTTCGCGTAAAGCGGACTTGCGTTTTACAATTCATCATGGCGCAGCTTACCCTTTCCTTTTTAGGCACATTTCAGGTGAAATTGGGCGATAAATCTATTACTAAATTTCGCTCGGCCAATGTGCAGGGATTGTTGGTTTACCTGGCGCTGCATCCGGGGCGAGCACTGTCACGGGATGTGTTGGCGGCGTTGTTCTGGCCCGACGAGCCAGACAGTACGGCCCGGACCAACTTCCGCCAGACGCTGTACCAGTTGCGAAAATTGTTGGAGAAGGGAACCAGTGAGGAACGGCCGTACTTCGTCGTCACCCGCCAAACCGTGCGATTTAACCCCAATAGTGACTACCAATGCGACGTGACCGCTTTCTTACAGGCGCTGAAGCTGGGGGATTTGGCAACGGCCGTTGGCCACCCAGATGGTTGTTATGCTGGCGAACTACTGCCCGGGTTCACCTGCGATAGTTTGGAATTCGAAGCGTGGCTGCGACGAGAGCGAGAGCGGTTGCATCGCTCAGCGTTAGATGCGCTGCAGCAGCGCACCGATTGGCTGCTGGGCAGCGGTAATTTGGCTGAAGCCAAAGCGCTAGCGCAGCGACAGTTGGCGTTAGAGCCGTGGCGCGAACTGTCGCACCGCCAACTCATGCAGGCACACGCCCTGGCAGGCGACCGCCAGGCGGCAAAGGCTCAATTTGAACGGTGCAAAGCAATTTTGTGGGCGGAGCTAGCTGTCATGCCAGAACCGGAAACCAGCGAACTGGCTGAAAAGATCAGTGCTGGCGATGAAATCACCATTCAGACGCGCCAACAGCATAATCTGATTGCCCTAGTCACCCCCCACTTTGGCCGTGAGGCAGATTTGGTCGCCGTGCGTGAACGCATTACCAACCGGGATTATCGGCTGGTGACGTTGGTGGGCGAGGGGGGCATTGGCAAGTCGCGGTTAGCACTGGAAGTGGCGTGGCAGCTGCGGCAGCAATTTGCCGATGGCGTTTGGTTTGTGCCGCTAGCTGGTGTGGAATCTACAACGAATTTAGAAGATGCAATAGCTACGGCCGTATTACAAGCCCTCGATCAACCATTGGCGGGACAACAACCCAGCAAAGCACAGCTACTTATCTTTTTGCGGGAGCGAAAAATGTTGCTGGTGCTGGACAATTTTGAACCGCTGCTGGATGGGGCGGGGCTGGTGCTGGATTTGCTCCAGCAGGCGAAGGGCGTGTGCATCATTTGCACCTCGCGCGAACCGCTGAATTTCCAGGCAGAATGGGTGCTGCCGCTACAGCGCCTGCCGCTGCCGCTCATTGCTGACCCATTTTTGAACACAACGGCCGTTCCCCAAGACCCTACCACCTTTCCCGCCGTACAGCTTTTTATGGACCGAGCCCAGAGGGCAAACGGCCGTTTCCAGCTCAACAATGACAATATAGACGACATTGTGACCCTGTGCCGTCTGCTGGCAGGCTTGCCGCTGGCGTTAGAGCTGGCTGCGGCAGCGTTGCGGCATCAGACCCCGCCCCAGCTTATGGCAGCCCTTCAGCATTCTATTGATACATTGGCTACGCGGCGGCGAGACATTCCACTACGCCACCGCTCCATGCGGGCCGTGTTCGATAGCTCATGGGTGTTGCTCACCGAGGCAGAGCGGGCGCAATTGGCCAGCCTCTCAGTTTTCTTGGGACCATTTAGCGAAACCGCAGCCGAGGCCGTGACAGAGGCAACGCTGCATGAGATACACACTTTGGTAGAAAAATCGCTGCTGCAAAGGCAGGAGGATCGGTTTGCGCTACATGCCCTGCTGCGCCAATTTGCCGCTGAAAAGCTGGCCGGTTTCCCCAACAATCAGGCCATCGTGCGGCACAGCCATTACTATTTGCGGGCGGTGGCCGATTTGGCTGACGCGCTCAACGGCGAGATGCCGCATTTGGCAGTGCAGCGCATTGCCCGTGCCTGGGAAAATGTGAAGGGGGCGTGGGCAACGGCCGTAACCCATCAAGATTATTCGCCCATTCTGGCGGCACTCGTCCCCCTCTCCGACTTTTGCCAGCTTCGCGGTTTTTACCGCGAAGGGTTGCGCCTTTTTACACATGCGGCAGACGGTTTGCAGGCAAAGGAACAGCCGGAAGCCCTGGCTCAACTGCTCACCCAACAAGCGGCCATGTACGTCCGCCTGTCAGATTACCCACAGGCAATCAAAATAATTGAAGAAGCATTGCCCCAAACAACCGAGGCGTGGCTCATCGCTCGGCTAAACATCACCTGGGGCGAAGCGTTGTGGCGGCAGAGTCAATTGGATAAAGCGGCCAGACGGTTACACAAAGCGTTAGCTGGTGCTCAAACTCAAAATTTTGAGTCGCTGATTGGTGTGGCTACCTATCATATTGGCGTTGTAAGCACATTGGCTGGCAAAAATGAGGCATCTTTGGTTAATCTTGAGGCTGCCTTGGCGATTTGGCAGCGGCTTAAAAATCTTCGGTGGCAAGCAAATACCCTCACCAGCATGGGGTTTGTGGCGCAATCGTTGAATCAATTGGGGCAGGCAGAAAGCTACCTGTATAAAGCCCTCAATGTGAATCGGTCTGTGCAGGACGTTCGCGGTGAAATGAATACATTGGGCAATTTGGGCAGCTTGTTCACAGCCCAGCAGAGGTTTGAGAGAGCCAAAAAAATGTTTGATGTTGCCCTGCAATTGGCCGAGCAAACGGGCGATCGGCACATCCAGGGAATGCTAAATTACAATCTGGCCTGGAATTTTTGGCAAGCGGGAAATGTTGATGGAGCGAAAACGGCCGTTGAAAAAGCGCGCCTATTTTTTGAACAAGTGGGGGATCAGGATTGGTTGGGAAAAGCTTCAGCACTGCTAGGGGAAGTTGAAATGAAAATTGGCTAGAAAAGAAGAAACGGGAATGAACTTGTCATCCATTCCCGTGGGGTACGTTGTTAGCCACCAGTGTGGCAACCGCCACTGCTACACATCAAGGTCACATCAACAACTGGCTTAATTAAAAGTACGATCTGTGACAAAAATAGAACACCCGAAATCATTACGCTATACATTTGAATCTCCTTTACGAACTGATTGTTCCGATACAAGTTGTGGGGCATTGGGTGTTCCGGCCGGTTGTCCCTTTGCTTAAGTGATTGCAGGATAGCGAACGGCCGTCTCTAGTTCGTCAGCAGATTTTTGGGGTAGCGTCAGCGAATCGTCAGCGAGTTTTTGATAGTGGGAGACAAAAAAAAGAGTATCGCCTAGACGACACTCTCAGGAAAAATATGGCCTCAAAGTTGAGGATGTGAAACAGTTTGGTTAGGCTGCCGTGCTGTGCTTATGACCATTGGTAGCGAGGGAAGCAACAGCCGCCGTGCTGGCTGATTTTTCAACAGTGAAATGCGGGTTGACGGTGGCAAGTACCTCATCGAGCGGTGCGGAGGTTAGCTCTTTGACGTTAGGTTCTCCCGTGCCGTCTGGCCAGCGTATCAGGCGAATGTGGCCATCTGCAATCTCTAACCCCGTAATTTTGCCATCAGAGAAGCTACAGCAGCCGCTGTTAAAGTAACAAGATTTTTCAGTTTCAGGGTATGCTTCGTCTGCATGTGTAGGCTGGTTGCCTTGCGCCCGCACCCATTCCAGCTCAGCGGCAAGGGCGGCTCTTTCGGCAGGGTCAGCAGCATTGGCCAACGCTTCTACCAACTGGGCTTCGTGCGTTTTGGATTCAAAGACGGGGTAATGCGTGTGACCCGTGATGAGAACCAGATTTTTTTGTGCCTCTGCCCAGTTGTACATGGCTTCATTGGTGCGTTTGCGTTTGCGCCAGTCGGTGGCTGGGGTGTTGAGGCGTTTCCTGGTGATTTGCTGAAAGTATCGCCAAAAGTAGCGTACAAACAGGCGCGAAAAATGGGTCAGATAATCACTTTCTATTGAGCCTTGATGACCGTGTACCAAATAAAATTCGCCCACTGCTTGCTCACCTTTTTGAACCGGGATTTTGAGGCTTTCAAAGACGGTTAGCGCTTTGTCTCCAAAATATTTCCGAAAATAGAAATTGACGAGACGGCCGTATTTCCAAATATCATCATGGTTGCCAAAGACGCGATGGTAACGGCCGTCTTCGTGGAATTGCGCCTCCAATTTAAGCGAATGCTTGTATTTCTTCAACACTTTGGACGGCCGTTCTTCCCACAACTCCTCCACATCACCCAAGGCAATCAGATGGTAGCCCATCTCAAAATAGTAGGCGAGTGCCGCGTTGTAGGCACGCTCAGATGCTTGAAAATCATCCGCGCCATTTCGCCCGCCCCGATGCTGATCTGAAAAGATGATGTATTTTGTGTGATTATCATCCAGATTGATGGTTGGCAGCTCAGCCAGACATGCTTCATTGGCATAGGCTCGACTTAGTCCGGCGATGATATTTGCTTCTAAAAAAGAGTGCCAACCTGCTTTTAATGACTTCTGTTGCCACATTTCTACGATGGCTTGCCAAATACGTTTTAACATACGATTCCTCCAAACTTGCGACGGAGACTTTTGAAGTTTTGTCACAAAGTTGCATTGCTTCCAGAGATAAAAACTTCAAAAGTCTGGTTGGTAATTTGATAAACGAAAATCTTATCAATGTTCCTGCGTCAGTTTAAGCAGCAGTCGTCAGCAAAATGTGAACAGGTATCGTCAAAAACGGCCGCTTTGCGTAAAATGGCTCATGTCCCTGCTAGAAGTCTCTTTTTTTGGCACATTTCAGGTGAAATTGGATGGGGTTCCCCTTACTAATTTTCGTTCGGTGAACACGCAAGGGTTGCTGGTTTGTTTGATCTTGCAGGCGGAACGACCGTTCCCCCGCGACCTCCTCGCCACCCTCTTTTGGCCCGACGTGCCAGACAGCACCGCCAAAAAAAATCTGCGCCAAACCCTCTACCAATTACGCCAACTGCTTGAAATAGGAGCCACAGAGGACACGGAGAAAAAAGAGGGCTTATCTTCTCAAACCTCTATGTCCTCTGTGGCAAAAAATCCCTTCTTGTTGGTAAGCCGTCAAACTATTCAGTGGAACCCGGAATGTGATTACAGGCTGGATGTGCAGGCTTTTTTGGCAGATTTGGCGCATGGGGAATTGGAAACGGCCGTTGCCCAATACCAAGGCGAACTCCTCCCCGGCTTTACCTGCGACAGCCTGGAGTTTGAAAGTTGGCTGCGGCAGGAGCGGGAACGCCTGCACCGGCTGGCACTTTCGGCAATGGATGATTTGACTGAGCGACAAATCACCCAAGCAAATTTTGTGGCGGCCCAAGCAACAGCCCGTCGCCAGCTTGCTTTTGAGCCGTGGCGAGAGTCTGCCCATCGGCAGCTCATGCGGGCGTTGGCGCTGGCTGGTGACCGCAGTGCCGCGCTGGCACAGTTTGCCATCTGCCAAGAAGTGCTGAGTGAGGAGCTAGGTGCTCCGCCGGAGCGCGAGACGGCCAATCTGGCGGCGCAAATTGAGGCGGGTGCCTTTGGCAAAGACGAGGCTGACCTCATCGCTGGAAAATATGAGTTGGGCGAACAAATTGGGCAGGGTGCGATGGGAACGGTCTATCGCGGGCGAAACAGGCTGACGGGGCAGCCTGTCGCCATTAAAATGCTGGATCGCAGTCGCGTGGCGAGCGATCCACAGCTTGTTGAGCGGTTCCGGCGTGAAGGAGACGCATTGCGCCAGTTGTCTCATCCTAACATTGTGCAGCTGCTGGCCACCGATGAAAAAGAAGGCCATCATTATTTGGTGATGGAGCTGGTCGAGGGGGGTGATTTGCTCGACTTTTTAGGAAATCAGCCCCAGCCACCGTTGTCCCAAGTGTTGAGCATTGTCCTCGACTTAAGCGACGCGCTGACGCGCGCCCATCGCCTGAATATTTTGCACCGGGACATCAAGCCCGCGAATGTGCTTTTGGACGCAAACGGCCGTCCCAAACTAACCGATTTTGGCATTGCGCGGCTGGGTGAGGATTCCACCCTCACGCAACATGGGGCAATTTTGGGCACGGTAGCCTACCTCAGTCCGGAGGCGTGTCAGGGTGAGCCGCTGGACGAGCGGGCGGACATTTGGGCCTTTGGCTTGCTGCTGTATGAGATGCTGGCGGGGGAACGGCCGTTTGCCAAACCAACCTCCGCCGCCACCGTCATGGCCATCTTGCAAGAACCCGTCCCGGACATTGGCCAAATTCGCCACGATTTGCCGCCAGCCCTCACTGATTTGCTGGAGTACATGCTGCGAAAAGATAAAAATGAGCGCATCGCCTCAGTGCGGCAGGTGGGCGCTGCGCTAGAGGCCATTTTACAGGGCGTGCAGGCTGGCACAGCGAATGAAATTGTTCTCAATACGCCCCCGCCCGTGTCCGAGCCGGTTGCGCCGCCACCCGCTGCGCCCACCGGCCCCTTCCAGGCGCCCAATGCGCCGCCGCACTTTGTGGGGCGCGAGGTGGTGCTGGCGGAGTTGGCCGATTTGCTGCGGCAGGAGCAGGTGGTGGCTCTGGTGGGGATGGGAGGCATTGGCAAAACGTCGTTGGCAACGGCCGTTGCCAACCATTTGCGCCCTCACTTTGCCGATGGCGTGCTGTGGGCCAACACGCACAGCAGCGACCCCAGCAATATTTTGGAGCTGTGGGGTCGGGCTTACGACCACGATTTTAGTGGATTGACCGATTTGGCCAGCCGGGAAACGGCCGTACGCAGCCTGCTGGTAGACAAGCAAACGCTGCTGGTGCTGGACAACGTGGATGACGCTGCCGAAGCCCGTCCGCTGTTGCTGCATGGGGGACATGGCGCGGTGTTGCTCACCACCCGCAACCTGGACATTGCCGCCGCACTCAACGCCCACGCCTACCTTGTGCCGGAACTGTCGGCAGAGAGCAGTCGGGCTTTGCTGACCGAGATTTTGGGTGAGCAGCGCGTTCAGGCTAACCCGGATGAAGCGGCCGCCGCTGAACAAATTGGTGACCTGCTGCACCACCTGCCGCTGGCGGTAGAGATTGCCGCCCAGCGGCTCAAGTCTCGCGCCCGGATGAGCTTGGCAGCAATGGCGCAACGCTTGCAGGATGAACAGCAGCGGCTCGGCTTGGCCATTAGCGATTCGGCCGTGCGGGCTTCATTTGAAGTAAGTTGGGATGCCCTGGACGAGGATTTGCAGCTATTTTTCACCAAGATTGCCGTGTTTGGTGGACGGCCGTTCACCGCCGAAGCCCTGGCCGCTGTGGCCGACTGGAACGAGTATCTGGCCGCAGATGATTTGTACACACTCACCACGCTCTCGCTGGTGCAAGAGGTGGGTGAGACGCGCTACAAGCAGCATCCGCTGCTGGCTGACTTTGCCGCCGAAAAGCTGGGCGACAACGACGTCGCCAACGAGAGGATGGTGCGCTACTTCCTCGAATATGCTCAAGAGAACCAGGAAAATTTCGAGGCACTTGATCCAGAATGGGAAAATTTGCTGGCGTCTGTACAGGTGGCGCACGACGAGCGAATTTGGCGGCTGGTGCTGGATTTGACGGCCGCTTTGGGAACGAGTTGGTTTAGATACGGCCGTTATCACGATGCAAATACCGCCTATGCTCTGGCAGAAACGGCCGCAAAAAAGCTGGACTCTGACGAAGACCTGGCGCACACGCTGCTCAACTGGGCCGAGGTAGCCATTGAGCAAAGTAATTATGATGCGGCGTGGGGAAAGCTGGAAACGGCCGTAAACATTTACTATCGGCTCGAAGAGGGTGCGGGCATTGCAAAATCATATTACTTTCAAGGTTGCATCCTATTTGACCAGGGTCATTATCAAGATGCTGAAAGACAGTTGCAACAAAGCATTGCTTTTGCCAAACAGCTTAATGATGAAGAGATAGAAGCCAACGCCACTGAACAATTAGCCAGGGTTTATTTTGAATTAGATGACAACATTGAAAGGGCTAAGCAGGTTGCCGAACATGCCATGGAAATGCACCGAACTATTGAAAATCAATTTGGGCAAACAAAAATGCACAGATTATTGTCCAATATTGAAATTCGGGACGGGAACCTAGATCAGGCTAAAAAACAGGCAATCAGCGCAAAAGAAAAAAGCGAACGCATTCAAGACCCTGTAGAAAAAGGGCTGGCAAACTATTTGCTGGTTGCTATTTACAGTATGCAAGAAGCGTACACTGAGGCAGATGTATTGGCTCAAGAAAGCCTGGATGGTTTTCGTCGGCGCGGCAATAAACGATACGAGGCTATGGTTTTAAATGAAATTAGTTTAAATCATCTGGCGCTAGGTGAACCCGAAAAATCTCTGAAAATAACTCAGCAAAACCTCAAAATACTCCGCGAGATTGAAGAGCGGCTGGGGTATGCCTATGCTTTACGCCATTTAGGTGATATTTATAAACAACTTGGGCAACCTCAACAAAGCCTAAACGCTTGGCTAGAGGCAAAGGAAATTGCCGTATTTTTAAACCACAACCATTTGTTGAGTCAGCTCAAGAACAGGCTAGAGGTCTAAATTAATTGATTTTAATCATTCAGTTGTGTCAAGTATTCTGGCACCGGTAACCTCAACTGGGAAATTATCTCTTCCAACCCAATTGCCACCACCACCGCATTGGCAAGGAACTACAAAAAATTCTCCATTTAAGTAAACCTCAAAGGTCTCAGGGAGCTCGGAAGCCTCTATCGGAATAGTATCGGGGATGAAACTATTTTCTCCAGCGATTCCTCCCCCAACGATTTCCCCGTTTGCATTTCTGGCAATAACGATTCCCCTAGTAGCATAACTCACATTGGCGAGAGGATGGGTGCCATGATAAATTCTAGCAAGGGGTAGGCCTTCCGATGGAGATATTTCTACAAAAACAGTCTGGTTATCATCCGAAACTGACACAGCTTCAATAACAGATGTAGTTATCGCCTTAGGATCGATGGGCAAAAATTCTTCAACATCAATATTGACTTCAACATGATGGACTTGTTCTGACATTGACAACGGAACTGAGTCATAAAATCGGCGGCTTTGTCTGGGAAGAATCTCTTCTGCAAACGTTTCTTGAAACTGACCCAAAATAGATCCATTTTCAGCGAATGCAACAATCGAAACTGATATATTGGAAGCAACAAATGAACCATTTGGATTCAATAGTTTCATGTTGATGTCAAGAAATTCATCTCTTAGCTGCGATTCGTCCCCAACAAATATTTCTGTTTGAGCGATCTCTAATGGCTGCTGCGGAATAAAAGAAAATGTCTCAATATCGTCAATAGGCAATATTATCAGTGACTCTGGTTCATCTGATAGTTCTAACTGGTTGGCCGAAACAAATTCCAATTCAATACGATCGATGTCAGCAACTTCAAATTCTGTTTCTGCATCAATATTATTTGAGGAGCAAAGCACATTGCCGATGTTGGCTTTTTCAGACGGGAAAATATCACGAATATCGTCAAAGCAGACAGTCAATGGAATGCCCAGGCTGTCGTAAGCAACAACAGCAATTTGCAAGTCTGTGATAAATTGCTCTTCTGCTAGATTAGTTAGGGTGAATCCATAAGCAGCTTGATCTAGATTCTGTCCACTTTGTATTAGCGCACCAAAATTGCTGACTTCAAAAAAAGAAAATGTATTTGAGACGGTTGCGTTGCGAATGAGTGTAACAGTGTTTAGATTAGCTTCCCAAGTATCACCACCTCCACCAATACCGATTTCTGCATTTTCAGTTGAGGAATCAGACTCAGCGATTGACCAATCTATGGGGAATTGGAGTTCGACGGCGTGGCATTGGCCGTTGGCAACCCAGCCGTAAGTTGTGTTGGGGGCGGGGTTGAGGATTTCGAGCGGAACGGCCGTTTCCTCTCCAGCAGGATAAAAATTCACATTTACCCAACTGCCCCCAGCCGAAACCTGCGGCACCTCCGTAAACCAGTCGCTAATGGTTGCCTGGGCGCTTCCCTCCCAAGCAGCTATTAAACTGCCGGTAGCAACTTCCCACATCTCATAGCGACCCGCAACGCCCGCGCCTGTGGCGGTGTTGCGCCCTTGGTGCAAGCTAAAGCGTACACACGCGCCGCTCCCCGGCTGTTCAGCCACTGTTGGCTTGGCTTGGGGAAGCAGGGTAAAGATTGAAATGATTATGATAAGGAGAGGAACCAGGAAAAATAGAGAAGAATGTTTTGTAAATGGCCGTTTGCTCATCGGATGCCTCCTAGCTGATGGTCAATTGGATTTTTGTTGTCTAACACGCGCAAAAATTCGGCTGGTTCTGGCCGTATGCGGTAAGAATCTGTGAGGTCGGCATAAAGGATACGGCCGTCTATCCCCACAATCACCACCGTCGGCATCACCGTATCAGCTTCATACCCTGGAACGCCCATCGGTACGCCATAAGGATGGTCAATACCCAATTGGCGGGCTGCTTTGTTTTGCACATCCACTAAAAAAATAAAGGGAACCTCAAACCGAGCCGCCAAATCGCGGGTGTTTTTGTGGGGTTGTGGGCTAATCAGCACCATCTGCACGCCGCGCCGCGCTAATTCCTGGTATTGTGCCGCTATCTCTTTAATCTGAGCCATGCACAGCGGGCACCAGTTGCCCCGGTAAAATAGATAGAGTGTGGTTTGTCCCTTCAAATCGTCACTGCGAATGGGCTTACCGCTTTCATCTTCTAGAAGGATGTTGGGAAACGGCCGTCCCACTACCAACTGTTCATTATTGTTGCGATTCAGCCGTGAATACCAATGCACATAAGCCAGCCAGCCCACAAAAAGAAGCCCTGCCCACAAAGTTGGTAGCCACATAAAATCAATCAGCGTGAGGGCGGCTGCCAGGCCAACCCAGCCCGTGAGCAGGGGCAAATTGGCTCTGGTGCGTACCGTGGTGAAGCGGTACAAATTGGCAAAAAAACCGACAATGGGTAAGCCTGCCAGGAGCAATCCCACCCAATACCATTGCCAGCCATCTTGCACAAGCTGCACGACCGCCCAAACCATCGAAAATAACGCCAAGGAGAGCAACAGGGGGATCAAAAATGATTTGAGTCTATTGATCATAAATTTTGCCGAATTCCTTGTGTGCGAAAAACTCATCAAAGGGGAAATCAGAGCCGAGCCGTTGCAGTTCTTGTTTGCAGTAAGCGTCTAGTGCGTTGCCTCGTTTTGCGTCGAGCAGTTCCCGCCCGCCGTCTGCTTGCCCTTTTCGTACAATCTCGATTACTGGGCCACCGCCTACAATCGGCGACAGCTTGTGGTTAAGCTGGCGCATGTAGGCAAAACTGGATTTTTCGATAACGGCCGTTCGCGCCTCAGCCGTTAGTTCAACACCCAAAAATGTGGCCAACTGGTCAATATGACCCTCCATATCTGCCTTGAGTTTATGGAACGGAATGATCATCACATTAGGTTTGTGGCGTAATGCCCACCAGCTAGCAGTATGCTCCAACCATGACCCCAGCGGCACCAGGTTGGACATAAAAAGCTCATACCATTCATCCGGTGTTGGTTGTTGTAATCCCAAATTGCCAAGCGTCTGCGGAAAAAAGTGGTAGGTGCTGACGAAGAACTCTTTTGGATCACGAATGACGCAAATATATTTGGCCGCATCGTTGACTGGCACAAATGGTGCCTCAAGATGCGTTTTGATGACGCGCAGTCCAGTTGGCGATGGCGGCTGGGGATCATCCAGGGCAATTGAAGTTGAAAGGAAGAAGTCAGGCCAGGGGATCATATCATAAATATATTCATACTCTGCCTGCCCGTGATGGATAATTTGTAGCGATATTTGCATCATCCAATTTGTGCCGCTGCGAGCCTGGGTGGCTACAAACACGTCATTTTTGCTAGGCACATATCCCTTAAAAAAGGTTGGGCCTCTCATTTTTTCGCCTGCGATCATTAATTTGAAAATCTGCTTTTGGTGTCCAAGCCGGGTTGCCAAGCGAAAAAGCTGGAGGACGGGTCGAAGCGGAAAAGGAATTTTGACGTGCTGCCTACTGCTCATTATCTGTTCCTAATAATAATTTGGTTGTGAAACATTTGGATGTGAGAATGTGGCGAGCTTGTTGGGCGCAATGTTGTTGAGTCGGTAGCACATTATACAACAATGATCAAAATCCTAAATTGCTTTGTAAGCATTCAGACTTTTGAAGTTTTTGGCTTCAAGTGCACTAATTTCCAGACGCAAAAACTTCAAAAGTCTCCAGGTAGTTTGGCTTGATTGATAAAAGTAGGTTTCGAAACGGCCGTCAGCAATTCGTGAACAGCCTACTCCGGGAACTGAATCTCAACTGCATGGCATTGGTCATTGGAAACCCAGCCGTAAGGCAGGTCAGGTGCGTGATTCAAGATTTCCAGCGGGATGGGACCCGTGCCGCTGGCGGGGTAAAAGTAGACCTGTACGTGGACCACGTCTTGGCTGAGCGGCAAATTGTGCAGCCAGCCGGAGTCCAGCCAACCCTGTTTGGCCGTCCACGTTGCCAGCCGATGACCTGAGGGCTCTTGCAGAATATAGGTGCCATCCTCTGGCGTGCCGTCCACTTGGTTTCGGCCCATTTCCAAATCAAAGCGGGTACACCCTTCACCCTCGCCTGGGATAGGGTCGGGTGGAATGATGATCACGCGGGTAACCTCAATGAATTCTGTCATTGTGACTGTTTGGGTGATGGGTTGAACCGTGACTAAAGTTTCGGTAATCGTTTCCGTCACAATCCTGGTAGCGACAATTTCAGGTGGGGGAGGCGTCGTCAGCAACAAATCATCCAGATAGACATTGACTTGTTGCATGGTGACGTTGCTGTTGTCGGTAGACGTTTCGGTTTCTGTACCAGTTTCCGTGTCGGAGCCGATGTCTAAATCTGGTGTGGGTTCTGTGGGAACGGTGGTGGGGGGAACGGCCGTTTCGACCACTTCCTCTTCAGCTACCGCAACCAGAGTAGAGAGCCAAAGCAGCAAAGGAAGTAGGAACAACAGACCCCCAATCCCCCATTTCATCCGATGGTAACGATCAATTTCAGCGGCAGGAGTACAGTTGTCAGTTTGTAAAGTTTCAGTGGATACGCTTGTTTCAGTCGCATTACCGCTTTTGGTTTGTATTGTTCGATCAATCATGAGGATACCCTTTTGGTTGATAGGCATTTGTTTGTGACCTATGAAGTTAGATCAACATTGCTGCTGGTTGTCACTTTGGCCTGTTCCAGAGCAATGGAGCGTAATTGATCCAGCAGCTCTACAGTTGATAGCGTGACAAATCGAGAGGAGAATGTCTGTTGCAGCGCGGCCGCAGCATCCAGATCGATTTCTGCCAACTGCTGCCAGGTTCGGATGTAATATTCATTGCTCAACACGGCCTGAACCTCTTCGTCGATCAGCTCGATCTGGGTAAAGTCATCGGTGTGACCTTCACCCCGAAATCGTTCTTGGAAGCCATCCAATCGGCCCCAATACCCATTGGCAGCCAATTTGGCCTGAATGATGACCCATTCGTAGACTTGTTCCACAGTGGTGCTTGCGCCGTAATCCCCCCCGATTTTTTGCAAGATGGTTTCGATTTCCTCGAATTCCACATTGGCCAACTCTCGTAAGGTATGGATACCGAGTTTGTTTAGTTCGTTTTCTGTCATCTTACCGATGCCCCAGATATGGTCTAAATTGCGAGTTCGGCGCGCTTTCATTTTTTGGCTGTAGGCCAGCTTGCGCTGTGCCAACTGCTCGATCTTGTTTTCTGCGGCTAGATTGGCCTGCGTTTGCCACTCAAGAAAATCTTCATCACTTAGCAGCGATCCACGTCTTGTTTTTGCCTCAAACATGTTTCGCAGCGTGGCGAGTGAACTGTCGGCCAACTGGCGGAACGTCTCAATTCCTTTTTCTTTCAGAAGCGATTCTGTTTTGGGGCCGATGCCCCAAATTGCACTTAAATTATCGGCACGAGGGCGATGGCTGGTTTCGGTAGGAGTCTCTATTGTGTTCCCAATGCCGTTGCCGCTGCGACTGTTTCCACTACCAAAACCGCCTTTGCTTTCTGAGTCACTGTTCACGTTCACCGTCAATGCCCCACGGTTCATCGCCAGACTTTGAATAACTTCTACTAGCCCCGTCGTTTCACGGCCGTTTAAAGCATGTGTTTGCTGCAATCGGGCTGCTTCAAGCTGGCCTAGTAGCGAAGCGTTGTTTCGCTCCAGGCTATGTACAGTTGTGCGTAGCTGCCGTTCAGTTTCGTCACAGTTTCGGCGTGGATGCCAGAAAAAGTAATCCAATATTGCTTCAATCCCCCAACCGACAGCAATGCCAATGATTAAAAAAATTAACGAACTGGTAGTCATGATATTTCCTTTTTTGATTGAATTTGAGAATTGATTTTCGTGTTCGATTACAGGTTCCAGTTATGGGGTGGCACAGACGGCCGTATTCGGTGCTCCACGTAATATTGTTGTGGCGTTTGTGGTTTGGGGCGGAGCCGTTTGCCGCGAGACAGGTAGGCAATAGCTTCCTCAATCGAGCCGCCGTAGGTGATAACCGACACGCCGCGCGGGCTTTTTTCTTCGGCGATGGGGTGGGCAAAACGGCCGTACAATTTGTTCGTGTAGGGGTTTGCTTTTTCTGCCTGGAGCCGCAGTTGGGTAACGGCCGTTCCCTGGTACCGTTGCAGGGTAAACAAAAGCCCGTGATGAAACAGGCGCGTTAAGCGGTAGCTGGGCAAGATTGCGCCAACGTACAGATAAAGCACGTCCTTGTTGCTGAAATCATATTTGGGTTCACCCAAAAAATAGCCCAATGCGCCTAGTAATTTGCTTTCAAAAAAGCCGCCCGTTACTTGTCCTTTGGCAAAAAGTAACTGCGATACTTTTTCAGCGGCTGTGCGGTCTGGTAAACAGAGTTCTTCTCGTGAACTGAAAAACAGATCTGTGATTGCGTCTATTTCATCTGATTGACATAGTCGGTACGTAAAATTTTTCATCCGATACACTCCAGAACTTACTATTTTTAGTGAATAAGCCAGCAGTCGGGAACGGCCGTTTCTGCCGAAAACGCTTCGAATTTGTCTTGGACAGCCACTTCACACTGCTCGTCAAAAATGGGCAGAACGGCCGTAACAAGCAGAACCAGCGTCAGCAGCAAAACCAGCAGTCCCAAAACAAATCGCGCTGGATAACCAGGCATTTGGCGGGCGGGGAACAATGATTTTGTTTGCATCACGACCTCCTTTTTTGGTCAACAATATTTGGATTGGTTAAACGATGGGAGCATGATGACAAACGGCCGTCAGCAGTTCGTGAACAGTTTGCTAGGTGTGCAGATGGGTAAGGCAAACGGTAAGAAATGTGGGGCAAGCTAACGATGGATTTTCACAGGCAAATCTTCAAAAGGTGGGGCGCGTTAACCAACTTCCTGGAACCAACTGAAGTTCTCAATCAAAATCCGTGACAAACCTAGCGAAAGTTTGTCTAATGCAGGGGATACCAAAACTAGCAATGCAAAACACAACATTGACAAAAGAAAGCCACGAATTAAACGAACCGACAATTGATATTTTGGAAGAAGGCTGGCTGCACAAAGTGATGCTGCTTTTTCACTTGCCCACGCGCCTGCCGGGTGTGCTGGTCGTTGGCTTAGTGCTGGTTGTGGCTATATTAGCCGGCGCTGGCTGGTGGCTGCTCACAGGCGACAAAGCATTGGCAGAGCTGATTGCCATCTTGCTCGCCCTGTTCATGGCGGCAGATTTGACACTTCTGCTCTCGTTACCGCAGCAAAACATTTCTTTTGGCCCCTGGAAGGCACAGCTTTTTGTCTTAGCGTTGCCTCGGTTGGCTGCCACGCTGGGTTTGGCTTCAGTGGCAACCCTGTTGCCTGGCAATTGGCCGCTTTGGTTATTTTTGGGGGCACAGGTGATGGGAACAGCCGCTTTCATTCGTGGCTACATTTTTGAACCATTCAAGCTCAAATTAACGGCTGTTATGACCTTTACAGATCGGTTGCCGCTAGGCACAGAACCAATCAAGGTGCTGCACATCAGCGATTTACATGTAGAGCACCTAACAGAGCGCGAAGCCCAGGTGCTGGAACTAGCCCGCGAGGCCAAGCCCGATCTCATCGTTATCTCTGGCGATTACGTGAACCTTTCCTACAATCGTGATCCCGAAACGCTCAAGCAGGTACGCCAACTGCTAAGCCAGCTATCTGCCCCGCACGGTGTTTTTGCCACGTTGGGTAGCCCGCCAGTTGATCTGCGCGAAACTGTCGTACCCATTTTTGATGATTTGTGGAATGTGACACTGTTGCGACATGGTTGGCAAGAAGTAAATATGGGAAACGGCCGTTCCCTCACCGTCATGGGGATGGATTGCAGCCACGATTTACCTGTAGATGCGGGTCGTTTGGCGCGTTTGGTGGCGGCTGCCCCCAGTGACCTGCCCCAACTGCTCGTTTACCACTCCCCTGAACTGATGCCCGAAGCGTCTGAACACGGCATTGATCTTTACATGTGCGGCCACACGCATGGTGGCCAGGTGAGGTTGCCCATCATTGGCCCAATTTTTACCAGCTCCCAGTTGGGACGTCGTTTTGTGATGGGATTGTACAGAATCGGCCGTACCACACTGTACGTTAGCCGAGGCATTGGTTTAGAAGGACTCAGTGCCCCCCGCGTTCGTTTCCTCTGCCCTCCAGAAATGACCCTCATCACCATCATGCCCAATGGCTGAGAGAATAATGAATTGTGAGTTGTGAATTTTTAACTGTGAATGCCTTTGGTGGCCGCTTATTCACAATTCATTATTCAACCTCTTTTTCTTCCAGCCACCCCACCATCTTCTCTGCCACCTGCTCCCAACCAGCTTCCAGCATCATGTCATGCGCCATTGGGAAGAAGTGGGGCTGGGTGTTGTAAGCACGAGCTGTTGCTTTCACCTCGTCCATAGAAAAGATTGTGTCGCTTTCTCCACCCAAAACCAGCATGGGGGTTTTGACCCGTGCCGGTCGGGGCAGGTTGAACAACAGCATATCCAAAAAGCCGCGATATGATTCATCGCCAAGTTGGGCAAAATAGTCTTTAACCTGCTCGGCAGGCATATTTGATGAGAAGAAATGAAATTGGGCGAGTTCGGCCGTTTCCACCAGCGGGTAAAGGCTCATCTTTGCATTTAGCTTCGCAAATTGCCAGGGAAAACGCCACGCCGAGCGCAGTGTAATTCGCCACACGCCCTGCGGCGGCACAGATGCCAGCAAAATAGCCCCGGGCAGCGTCACATCCTCCAAATACTTTTGCACCACATACCCGCCCATCGAGTGCCCAATAATGACAGGCGGCTGCGGCAGTTTAGCGGCCGTTTCGGCCACATCAGCCACATAATCTTTTGCAGAACTCCAACGTAGCCGCTTTGCACCGCCACTTTGCCCGTGACCACGCAGGCTTGGCGCGTAAACTGCATACCCATGCTCCGCAAAATAAGGCAAAAAATATTCATCCCAGCACCACGCGCCGTGCCAGGCCCCGTGAATAAATAGCAGTGGCGTCTGTTTTGTTTGCTCAGTCGGTTTGCGGACGATCAATTCCAGCATGTGAGCCTCCTTATTGCAACATTTTGGGTAAAAGGGCGTATAGCATTGTGTAAACTAAAATTGGTTGGTCATTCTCAAAAGAGTGACCAAATGGTATATGAGGCTAAAAAAATGACAACTGATTCGGTAACGATGAAAATGAAAGAAAATAATCCTGAAACCCCTTTTTTGCTGCGGGTCATCTGGTTCTTTGTATTCGGTTGGGAGCTGACGGGCATTTGGATTTTGGTGGCCTGGGCGCTGAACGCCTCGATCATCGGTTTGCCTTTGGGCTTGTGGATGATTGACCGGGTGCCGCAGGTGCTCACGCTGAAGGCGCGGCCTGGGGTGATGGTGACAGACATGAAAGACGGCCGTTCCCAATTTCTCCCCGCTACCAATGCACCGTTCCTTATCCGCGCTGTCTACTTTGTACTGTTCGGTTGGTGGTTTAGCTTGCTCTGGGCATTCCTGGCCTACCTACTGTGCGCCACCATTATCGGCCTGCCTCTGGGGGTTATGATGCTAAACGGACTGCCTGCCGTAACAACCTTGGCTAACAGTTAATAGAATCTAAATTGGCAAAAGCCCCGCTCCGTTTTCGGAGGGGGCTTTTTTATTGAACAACTAGGATAAAGCTGACCAAACTTCCAGCTTGGCCCGCACCCGCCGAATGACCTCGTTGGTAAACTCGTCGGTGTTGGCCGTGCCGCCAATATCGGCCGTTTTGGTGCCATCGTACACCGTTTCCAGCGTGGATTCGTAGATGGCACGGCTGGCCTGCTTTGCTTCTGGTTCATCCATAAAAGAGAGCAGCCCGGCAGATGCCAAAATCATCGCCATCGGGTTAGCTCGGTTGAGCCCCTCTAATGTGGGGGCGGTGCCGTGCGGCGCCTCGGCCATTACGCAATCCACCTCGCCATCATCATCTACTGAAATCACCATTGATTCAGAGCCAGCGATAGAGCCAAACATCTGCAAAACCATGTCAGACAGCAAATCACCGTCTCGGTTTAGGCTAGGGATGACGAGCGGCTCACCGGTAGTTGCCAGCAGCAAAGCAAAGGTGGCGTCAATAAGCTGCGGTTCGTACCGAACGCTGGGGTACTTTTTGGCGGTGGCATCCATCTCTTCTTTAAACATCCCTTCGTATACCGGACTCACCGTAAATTTAGGGCCACCAAACACTTTGGCACCAGTGTTGCGGGCGTGCTGAAAGGCATATTCAGCCACGGCGCGGCAAACCCGACGGGAAACTTTTTCGGTGCGAAAAGCTACCTCATCAAGAGAGCCATCTTCCCCTTCGCGCCACTCTTTGGCACCGTAGGCATCGCCCCGTGCCATACGTACCACGCTAATGGGGGCATAGACACCAGCAATGGGGCGCACGCCAGGTATGCGCCGTCCGGTGCGTAGAATTACTTCGGCGTCCATTTCTTCACGCAAGATGCGGTTAGGGCTTCCTACATCACCTTTTTGTTCTGGGGTGATGGTGGCTGCTTTGAGGGCTAGATGATACTCGCGCATTGCTTTGCCCGCTTCGTAAACCACCTGGTTGTTGGTAGCGCGTCGGTTTTCCAGGCTAAGATCGAAGCGTAAAAAGTTTAAGTCCATGCGAATGACGCCTGGCTCCAGGACGCGAACTGCTTCTTCGAGCAGCTCCTGGCCAGTTTGGTCACCTTCCAAAAGTACAATTGTTCTGGTCATAATAAATTGGGTCTCCTAAAAAATAATTTCTTTATTTTCTTCTTGAGCGTAGGTAGTTAAGGTATTTGGGCAGGATGACGGTGTAGAGTTGGTAGAGCAACGGCCGTACCGGAAAATCCCATGCGCCGATATGCCGAACAACCTGGCCGTTGAACCCCGCTTTAAACCGCCACACGCCCCACAAGCGGTCGCTTTCTACAAACTCGTCGGGGGCACCCCAAAAGTCGTAGACGGTGCAGCCTTGTGCTTTTGCCCAGCGGATCGCTTCCCATTGCAGCAGGTAGTTGGGCATCCGCTGACGCTCTTTGTGGGTGGAGGCACCGTACATATAAATAACCCGCTGGCCGTAGCGCACCAGGTAAACGGCCGCTACCGGATCACCCTCAAACTCAGCAATGAGCAAATGCCCCATGCCTGCTTGGTGAAAACTTTGCCACGCATCCAGGTAGTAGGCTGTGGGGCGAATGCCGAAGCCGTCGCGCACGGCCGTTTCAGCATACATCTCGGCCATGATGGGAAAATCAGCTTCACTGCCAGCCCGAACCACAATGCCTTTACGCCCGGCGAGGCGGATGTTGTAGCGAGTCTTCGATTTCATCGCTGCCAGCAGATTTTCTTCCGAGAGCGTTAAATCCAGCTCTACCGTGTTGCGAAACTGAATTTGCTCGTCGGAAAAGCGCCAGCCCCGATTTTTGAGTTCGCCCGTGAATTTTGTGCCGAGGGGAGACGGCCGTTCCATCTCATATCCCCAGCTTTTCACAATTTCGGGGTCAATCTTGATGAAGATGGCGCGTTCGCGCCGGGCGATATTTTCCAGTTCGGCCAGTACCACGCGGCGCAGTGCGCCATCTTTGTAATCCAGTGCGGGGCCTTTAGGCACATACAAAATGCAAAATGGCGTTCGCGGAATTTTGCGCTTCAGGATCATTGCCGCCGCCAATGGTTCCCAACTGCTCTCGCTAATGGTGAGCGTGAGCGGGATGGGCATCCAGCCCCAGCGGGACTTTTGCGCTGCCCAAGCCCAGCTTTGCAGCGCATGGGCATATGGCAGGCTAGCCAGCGCCTGTGTAAACGTCGTTTTCGACTTTTCCAGCTTAAACGTAGATGCTCGGTAGGTGGGCTCGTTGTGAGTGGTTGTCATTTGTCGAAATGGGAAGCCGTAATCGGTAACGTTTTTACTGTTTACCGTTTACTGATCACCGATTCCTGCGCCATTGGTAAAGTCTATAGACGAGTTTGTTGTAGATGCGATCCGTCGCGCCGATGGTGCGCTGAATTTGGCCACCAAAGCCGCGCTTGAAGCGATAGACACCCCACAGGCCGTCGTAGCGGGTAGTGAAATTGGCTTCGAGTTCATTCTGGGGTGCATCGGGCACGCCCCAGAGGTCGTACCAGTGGCAGCCCTGTTCTTTGGCCCACTGCATGGCAGCCCACTGGACGGCGTAGGTGGGCATTCGCTGGCGCTCTTCGTTGCTGGAGGCCCCGTACAGGTAAGCGGCCGTTTTGCCCGAAGCAAACACCATCACACCGGCTAACGGCCGTTCTTCATATTCTGCCAAAAAGAGAGCAGCTTGCCCCATTGGTTCAAAAATTTCGTGGGCGGCTCGGTAATACATGGGCGTATGCACGCCAAATTGGTCGCGCTCGCCCGTCACGCGCATCAGCTTGTTGAAAGCAGCGATGTCGTTCAGGCTACCTTGCCGCACGGTGATGCCCTTTTTGGCTGCCAGCCGGATGTTGTACCGGGTTTTTTGCTTCATGTTGGCTAATATTTCGTCGAGAGACGGCCGTAAATCAACCATAATCGTATTTGGCGGCTGGATGGTGTCACTGTTGGGCAGCAGATTATGCTGCTGGCAGATGGCTTGCCATTTGGTATTCATCGCCTCGTTTTGCCAAAGCAGTGGTTCCATTTTTAAGATGGCTGCGCCCCGCTCGTAAACAGATTGGTCAATCTGGTTGAGCAAAATCGTGACCTGTTCTTCATCGTCCCAATTTACCAGCGGACCGTGCGGGATGTAAGCGATTTTCACCAGCCTGGCGGCGGCAGAACGGTAAAGCACCTGCGCCCCGGCAACCAGTTGGCCGTCCCTTCGCATCCAAACGCGGTGCGACGTCCAGCCAAACCGATTTTTAAGCCGTGCCCAGTTAGTGGTTTGCAAAATGGAGCCGTCGGGATGATTGGCGACAAAATTGTCCCACTCGGCATCTTCTTCACTGTACGGCCGTTCGCCGATCTCTAAAATCTTATCCAGCATAGTCGCCGATTATACCGGAAATGGGGTAATCGCATATTCGGTTTGTCGGAATATTGCGTATAGCGTATTTCGTATTCAAGTGCATTTTTACGATATACGCAATTCGCAATACGATTTCTCACCCAATGACTGCCAGGGGGCTTTATGCTACAATCCGGCAGCAAATCCTCACAAATTTAGGGCAAATAAATAATGAACATTCACCAACTGTTTCAACTGCAAAAGCTGGATACGGAAATTGATGAGAAGAAGAAGCGTCTGGGCGAGGTGCTGAAGGCGCAAAAAGAGCCAGAAAGCCTCCTCAAGAAACGGCATCGGGCAGAAACGGCCGCTTCCGAGCTGCAAACCTGGCAAACCAAACATCAGGATTTAACGCTGGAGGTGGGCAGCGTTTCCACCAAAGCCAAAAACTCTGAAAATCGCCTTTACTCTGGTAAGGTAACCAATCCGAAGGAGCTGTCTGATTTGCAGCAGGAGATTGAATCATTGGGGCGGCGCAAGACGGCACTGGAGGAAGAGGTGCTGGAGGCATTGGTCATGGTGGAGGATGCACAAACGGAAAAAACGGCCGCAGATGCTGAATTGGAAACGGCCGTTACCGACTGGGAAGCTCAAAGCACCCACCTAAAAGCAGAACAAAATGAACTGGCGCTAAGCCTGCACAAACTCATGCAAAATCGTAAAGGCAAAGCAGCAGCAGTGGAGGCTGCCGCGCTGAAAGAGTATGAGCAATTGCGTAAAAGTCGGCATGGGGTAGCGGTGGCTGCCCTGCGGATCAACGTTTGTCTGGGATGTCGCACCACTGTGTCTGCCAACAAGGCGAAAGAAGTAAATGAAGGGCGAAAGGTGTATTGTGGTGGCTGCGGCCGTTTGCTTGTAGCAGCCTAATTTGCCCCAAAATTTGGTAAGATTTCTACAGTCTTCATTTTTGATTCATGATACGATGCTGAGTGTAGGTTAAAAGTGGGACGGCCGTATCGCTTTTTGCTGCACATAGCTTATAATAGTTCCCAGAAGTTCAACTTTTTTGAAAAGTTGAACTTCTCTAATATTTCACAAATTTTTTTGAGGAGTTTTCACCAACTTATGAGACGATTCTTGCGCTGGAGCATCCCATTGTTGGTTATTGCCACCGTTTTTGCCATTTGGCCAAGCACCGTATCTGCGGCCAAATGCTTCATTCAGTCCGATGAGATCGGCCATGTGTGTGAAGCCGAACCGCCGGAGCCAGTTTTCTCCAAGCCACAGCCCTTTGCCAACAGCTTTTTGCCTTACCAAACCTATGCCCGCCTGCACGACAACATAGACGTGTACGCTGGCCCTAGCCTGGGCAGTGGCGTTGTGCGAAATGTGGGGGATGGCTTTTTATACGCCACCGTTCAGGGGGCGGTTGAAGCCGAAGGCGCACTTTGGTATGTCATCAATTATGGCGAATATGTGCGTGCTGAAGATTTGACGCTAGTAGAATCTTCAGAGTTTACAGGGATTGAAATCAAATCGCAGCCGGAACGGCCGTTTGGCTGGATGGTAGTTGATTACTGGTACAGCAACGAACCCGGCGCTGAACCCGCGCCAGAAAATATCAAGTTGCCGCGCTATACCTTCTTTGAAGTATACGATGCCGTCACCGCTGACGATGGCTGGATTTGGTACAACATCGGTGGTGGACGCTGGATGCGCCAGACCTACGTGAGTCTCATAGACCCCAACCCCCGCCCGGAAGAAGTGGGCGAAGATGAATATTGGGTAGAGATTGACCTGTACGAGCAAAGTTTTGCCGCTTACATTGGTGACCGGATGGTATATGCCGGGCTGGTTTCTAGCGGGCTCAACCGCTGGCCTACCCATGAAGGCTTGTTCAAAGTGTGGAGCCGACACGACAAAACCAAAATGTCTGGTGCAGAGGGCAAAGTTGATTACTATTTCATCGAAGATGTGCCTCACACCATGTTTTTCGACAACGATATTGCCCTGCACGGCGCGTTTTGGCATGATCGCTTTGGCTACAAACACAGCCACGGCTGCGTCAACATGCCGCCACGCGATGCAGAATGGGTGTTTTACTGGTCAGCTGGTGCGCCCAACGATTTGTGGGTGTGGGTACACACCTCTGATCCCAACCATTACTATGATCGCTACGATCCCGTGACATCGTTTAGCGGCCCATAGCCTTAACGAGCTGCAAAATGCAAAGACCTTGAGCCAAGCACTCAGGGTCTTTTTTGTTTCTGTAAGAAATTAAATGTTTAGGAATTACACATTCGGCCTAACTAGACTACAAATGTGAACAAGACTTTTGTATCTCCATTGCGTAAGTGCTGATGTTGTTACAGGGTAATTACCTGATCTGGCGGGTTGCCTGCCAACGCGCCGTACAAATCGGGGAAACAGCCAACCATCACGCCATATACTGTGCCAGACGGCTGGCAATTGCCCGCTTCACCCTCGGCCAGACCGCGTTCCAGGGCACATTGGTCGCACATCATCAGCATCATCCCTTTGTTGGCCGCGACTTTGGCTAGTCGCTCGCCAATGGGGTCGCCTTTTCGCAAAATGTAGTTGTTGTCATCAAAAAAGAACATGCCAATCACATCTACGCCGTGAGTGCCAGCTTCTAGCTGGGGCAGAATCATTTTGCCAAGTTTGTAGCTGGCAGTGTGGCCGGATGTGGCAAAAACATATGCAACCTTCATGAAAAATTCTCCTTTGTAAATAGAACGTATAGCGTATTTCGTTCCTTGAAAATTGGTAACAGATTCGTTGCCCATTGTAATGAAATGGTCGCAGGATCGCAGATTCAGTCATTGACTTTGTCGCCAGGGATAAACGGTGTTTGGATAACAAAGTGGAAATAATCTTCTGAGCTTTGGGTAAAGGTGTGGCTTTCACCTGGTTCAACAACAAGCATATCGCCAGCCTGGAGTTTGATAGGTTGTTGATTGACAACGGCCGTACTTGTGCCTCTTGCTATCAGATAAATTTCAAATATTTGGGCATGGTGGTGGGGTAGATCAATGCCCTCATTCGCATAGCCAACAGGAATTGGCACCGCCGAATTCCACGGCCCGACAAACCAGCCCTTATTTACAATTTTGTCAGGTTTTTGGTGAATCATTGCTTGTTATTAGAGGAAGGAAAACCAAAGATTTAGCAGATTGATAAGATTTTTATCTGCTAAATCTCTGATGAAAAACATTCCTATACAATATGTAATGTAACGATTACGGCAAGACAAATTCAGCTACGATAGGGGCGTGGTCAGATTCTGGGAATTTGTCGTCGGTGCGGAAGGCACCTGACTCGTCGTGCAGCACTTCGTTGTGGATTTCGGCACCGCGATAGTAGGTAAGTAGCTGACGTGTAGCCAAAATGTGATCCAGCATCTCCTTCCGACCCAGATGGAACAGCGAATAGCGAGAGGATTCGGGGATGGATTCTTCGCAAGGAATCATGATGCGCTCAATGAGGCCCGTGTTGCCCGTTTCCTCAACGGGGCCCATGATGGCCTGTAGCGGCACCTCATTCACATCGGCGTTGAAATCGCCACAGGCGACGATATATTTTGGCTCGCCGCTTACGTCCAGCTTGTCGAAGATGTCGTCAATGAGCACGCGCAGCTCCAGGGCTTGCCCTACGCGCTTCATGGCGGAGATGAAGCTACCCTCTGCCCAGCCAGCCATGGTGCGCCAGGTATAGTTATTGATTTTTTGGCCACTGATGTTGGACGGCCGTTTCGATTTCATATGCACGTTCAATAAATGCAGCATCCGGCCTGCGCCTAAATCAATGGTCACATACAGGATGGGACGTTCCCAGGTAATCTCTTTGGCATCTTCAGCAGGGTCGGCGGTGACTTTGCGGTAGCTGGGCTTGGGAGCGTATTCGTGCTTAATTTGCTGCACATCGCGGATGGGGTAGCGGCTAATCACCACAAGGTTGCGCTGGTCGTACGCTTCATCGCGGGTGGTTTTGGTGTGGGCTGTATAAAACCATTCATAGGGCGTTTCGGCCAGTAGCTGATTGAGCGCATCTAGCTGGCGCGGCCCTCCCTCAAACTCCTGCCCGTTCACTTCCTGAAAGCAAATTACATCGGCACGCAGACGCAGCAGTTGGGGACGCAGTACGGCAATCCGCTCTTTGAGAGACGGCCGTGCGTCTGGTTTGTCATCCAAATTTTCCAAATTAAAAGTTGCAATTCGTAAGGGTGTCGCCACAGGAAACTCCTTTTTTTGAGGTTCGGGTTAACGCACTCAGTATAGATGGGTTGGGTCAAAGACTCAACCAGTTCGCTATTTTTGTTCATGAACGAACAATATGGCGGAAATTCCCGCAGCGTTCCGTTTAGCTCATTAAACGCTTTTACACAGTATTGGAGGGAATCATGACGGAACGATCGCAAAGAGAGGGATGTGCAGGTTGGTTCAAATGGATGGTCGCTACGTTTATTGCGCTGATTAGCGCCGGTGGCGGCATTGCGGCCTGGGCAACGGTATTTAGACCGCAAGAACCGCAGCAACCGCCTCCATCCACACCCATTGTCATCAACATTCAAACCGAGGGCGGATCTGGCGAAGAGACACGGACTGAGGTGGTATTGCCGGAGGATGTGTTTGTGCCAACGGCCGTTCCCACCCCGCAGCCCATCGTCAACCAGCCGAATACAAATCGGCCGTCGGAGCAGGATGTGGCTAATTTTTTGTACGAGGCGGTTGTGGCAGAAACGGCCGCATATCTTTATCTGGATGGCAGCTATGTTTCTTACTACTTCACCGGTGTGCCGCTGAGTGTCATGCAGTCTGAAATTATTGATTTAGCAAACCAGGGCGTTATCGTGGCCAAACTGTACGATGAGACCCAAAGCTACATCTACGATATTCGCTTTGTGAACGATAGCTACATCGAAGTAGATAGCTGCGAAATCTGGTCGTTGGAGATGTATAGCGTGTGGGACAGCAGCTTTTTGGGCGGCGAGCCACCGGCACTGTTTCCGCAAACGATCACCATTGAGCAATTCAGCAATGGCTGGTTCATCACCAACATCGCCTTTTATGAGGTTCCTGCTTTTTGTAGCTGATCAATTGCGAATGATGAGCCAGACCCCCAGCATGAGGATACCTATGCCGAGCAGTTTTGTGGGGTCTAACGGCCGTACTTCTGCCCCAAACCAGCCAAAATGATCAATAATGCCGCCCAGCAAAAACTGGGTGGCAATTAAAATGGTGAACGCCGTCACCAGCCCCAGGCGGGGGGTAACATACCCAATCGTGCCCACAATAATTAGCCCCAAAATGCCCGTGAGGAAAAAGTGTATGGGTACCTCCCGCCAGGTAGCCAAATTGCCCCCGCGCAGCAGCAGCATGGTAATGCCTACCAGCAGCCCGCCGCTGCCGTAAGTGATAAACACACTCTCAATTGTCCCAATTTGTTGATCGAGCACGCCCATAAATTGGGCTTGAAGCACTACCGCAATGCCCCCAATGATGGCGATAAAGACCAATGCAATAAATGTTGTCATCTTTCTCTCCAGGTTTTGTCAATTTGGGGGCGATCTTGCTTCTGTGCTGTTCCGCACAACGTTGTACGCTAAGGGTAGGTTTTGTTATTTTGTGCTTCTGTTCTTCAAATAATCAATAACGGCCGTTTTACTCACCACATCCCCATATTTACTGTCAATATCAAACAAGTTGGCTTCATGAGGTGCCTGATGGCGGTCGCCTACACATTCGCTCGGCACAATGACACGAAAACCGTGCTGCATTCCATCAACGGCCGTTGCTCGCACACAGCCACTCGTGGAACAGCCGGTTAAAATTATTGTGTCTACACCCAAACTAGTAAGCATCGCCGCCAGTGACGTGCCAAAAAAGGCACTGGCATACTGCTTCACAATGACGACATCTTCTGCCGCAGGTGGCAGCTCAGGCACGATTTCGGCCAGCGGTTCGCCAGGAACCATGGTACGAAGCACGGGCACTTTTTGCACAAAAAGGCCACCATCCAGACCGTTTTTATTGTATAGAACTTGTGTGTAGATGATGGGTACGCTTTTTTGCCGAGCAAGTTCAAGCAGCTCAACGGTTTCCTGAACGGCCGTTACCACATCGGGCGCATACAAAGCCGAGCCTTCTGTCGTATAGGCGCGAATAAAATCAACCACCAACACCGCTGGGTTGTTGCCAAATCCTAAGCGGCCGTCGAAAACGCCGGAATAGTTTGATTGTAGGTCGGTCATGAATGCCTCCTATATTGCGTATTGGGACTGTTTCGGAATACGCAATACTAGCTACCTCCATAATTTTAACCCAGTGCCCACATCCAGCACGCGCCTCATTGGCTTGCCATCGTACGCCATGAGCGTGAATTCTACAGCAAAAGCGGCGGCGCTGGCGGCGTGACCGCCTACCAAGCCAATGCCGTGCGGGTAGGCGGCATCCCGAAAGCTGACAGACAGATGTAGGTGGACGTGGGGGTGGTCATCCAGCAGGCTGATTGTGCCGTGACCGGAGACGATTTCTAACGGCTGTTTCAACACAGTTGGCTCTTGTCGGGTTTGCTGCTCAAAATCGTAAGCGGTAAAGGTAACTTCATTCAGGCCACCCAGTAGTTCGAAAGTGGCAGTGGTGATGTAGTGGGTAACGGCCGTTTGCGTCAATGCTTCATGCACATTTGCACCATTGGTTAACGTACCCATAAACACCCGCAAACCAGCCGAATTTACTTGCTTGCATCTTATCTTTGCCATAATTGTCCCATCTGCAGACTGCGGATTCTTAATTTTGTTCATGACCTATTTCTTGCCAGAATGGCGGAAAGCGCATGAAATAAGTCGAGAGCAACAGAGCTACTGTTTGCCACAGTACAAAAAGCCGTGCATTTTGGTAAAGCGTTAGATGAATGAGGGTCAAAGAAAGGTTGGGGACATGAGCTAGAAGAACTTTACGGCCGTTCCACGCCGCAATATTGTGTTCGGGAGCCACGTAAATGTCCCAGTAAAGCGCGTGCCACAGCCCGATGAAGGCAGGCAAGATGAGAAACGAAACAAACACAACCAGCCACTGTGCCGAAATCCAGTTTGATGTCAGCAGCCAAACCGAGACAAAGAGGGTTCCTTCACTAATGCCCCAGAGCAGGCCAAAAAGCAGGACGGCAAGCACATTTAGGGAACGGCCGTGCGTCAGCGTTCCCTTCGGCCAGATGTACCCATAGCCCACCAAAATGACCACAAAGCAGGCAAGGGTTAGAGGGATGTAGCCGGGTGTTGAGGGAACGGCCGTTATCAAAGGCCGACTAAAAATAATTTGCAACGCACCACTCCACCAGCCCAGTAGCAAACAAACTGCAAAATAAATCATAGCGCGTCGCCAAGCAGATTTGGGCTGGTAAACGATGGCTGAATCCACCCTAAATGGCCCCTTTTCCACGCAAAGCGGCAATAGTCGCGGCTGATTTGCCTAACGATTGCAAGACCTCATCCGTGTGTTGCCCTAAAAGCGGTGGCGGACTAAATGACTCTTCGTGCGTTTCAGACAGTTTGATGGGGTTGCCCGGCATTTTTACGCTGCCGCCCGAAGGATGATCCACCTCCACGACCATTTCCCGCGCCAACACCTGCGGTGCGCTCAGCGCCTGGGCAAAATTATTGACTGGCGCACAAGGAATACGCGCCTCGCCCAGCTTATCAATCCAGTAAGCCTGCGTATTGGTTTGGAAAATTTCACTGAGACGCTGGTTGATGGTGGTCTTGTTCTGCCAGCGACCAGGCTGTCCTTTGTTTTCCTCCGTATCTAAATCAGGCGCATCAACCAAAGCCATTAGGTTTGTCCAAAAATTATCTGTAATCACGGCAATGATGATGTGGCCGTCACTTACTGGGAAGGTGTCGTAAGGTACATGGACAAAGTGGGCGTTGCCCAACTGTCCCGGTACCAGACCAGACAAACTGTACATCGTTGCCATATAGTTGAGGAGGCTAATTTGGGCATCCAGCATAGCAATGTCTACATGCTGACCGCGCCCGGTTTGTTCACGCGCAGCGAGGGCTGCCAGTACGCCTACTACGCCCATCAAGCCACCCGCTAGGTCGCCGATAGGAATGCCAGCGCGGGTGGGGGGGCTATCTGGTTGCCCCGTGATAGACATGCCGCCGCCCATTGCCTGGGCTACCATGTCAAAGGCGGGGCGCTTGTTGTCTGGGCCCGTTTCACCGAAGCCGGTGATGGTGGCGGTAATAATTCGTGGATTGATGGCAGATAAGCGTTCATGGTCAATTTTAAGCCGACTAGTAACGCCAGCACTGAAGTTATCCAGAACGATATCGGCCGTTTTTACCAATTCATAAAACAGCGCCAAGCCTTCTTCCGATTTCAAATTCAAAGTGACGCTTTTTTTGTTACGATTGAGCGTCAGAAAATAAGCACCCATGCCGTGCAGGCTATTTTGGGGATCGTTTTCCAGCAGGCGGCGGGTGCCTTCGCCTCTGCCCGGTGGCTCAATTTTGATGGTGTCTGCACCTAAATCAGCTAGCATCATGCCTGCGTAAGGGCCACTGAGCATGTGGGTGAGGTCAAGGAGGCGGATGTGTGAAAGGGCTTTCATGAAGGTTCCTGGTACGTATTGCGTAGTGCGTATTTCGTATTGCCTCTGGCCGTGTAAAAGCCCTACGCAATAATGGATAAAACTTTGATTCTACAGTTAAATGTTATAACATTATATCATTGTATCATTGGCGACCACCCCCGACAAAATCAGGAGACATGATGACAAACCCAGCCCCGACCCCCAGAAAGTTTGGCCCCGTGCGGATGATGCCCGGTATTACGGTCAAAAATATGGTCGTTTACTACATTTCTACGATAACGGCTTTGATGATGTTTACTTTTTTGCCCCAAGTGCAGCCCTTTTTGCTGACGGAGCTTTTAGCGATTCCAGAAAGTGAGCAGGGGGTGATCAGCGGGAATTTGGCGCTTTTTGCTGAAATTGTCATTTTGTTTTCGATTGGCGGCTGGGGGACGCTGTCTGACAAGGTGGGGCGTAAATTTGTAACGGCCGTTGGCTTTCTCATCATGGGGGTGGCCTTATTCCTGTACCCCAGCGTTACCAGCATTCCTCAGCTTTACCTGTTTCGTGGCTTCTTTGCTTTGGGTTCCTCGTCCATAACCACCATGATGGCGACGGTGATTGCTGACTATGTGATTAACGACGATCGGGGCAAGGCGGCGGGGCTGCAAGGCATCGGCAACGGCATTGGTGCGATTCTCACTGTATTTGTGGCTTTACAACTGCCCAAAATTTTTATGGATGGCGGGGCATCGGCCTTGCAGGCGACGCAGCGCACCTTTTGGCTGGTGGCTGTTGTTGCCACTATTTCTGCTGTCTTGATGGTCATTGGGCTGCAAAGCCGCACTAAGCGACAAAAAGAGCAAAAGAAAAGCATCTGGCAAATTAGCAAAGAAGGTTTTGACGCTGCCAAAGACCCAGGCATTGCCCTGGCTTATATGGCAGCCTTTGTCTCGCGGGGGGATTTAGCCATTGTGGGTACCTTTTTCTCGCTGTGGATTGTGACATATGGCACGGCAGAAGCGGGGCTAACAACGGCCGAAGCGTTGGCGCGATCAGGCATTATCATTGGCATCTCGCAACTGGTTTCGTTGCTCACCGCGCCCATTTTTGGCATCATGGCAGACCGGATGAATCGGGTAACGGCCGTTATCATTGCGGTTTCCATTTCGGCCATTGGCTATGGCTCCACGCTGCTGGTAGATGATCCAACTGGCGGCATCATTTTCCTTTGCGCCGTTCTCATTGGCCTGGGCGAAATTAGCGGCGTTATTGCCAGCGGCGTACTGATCGCCCAGCAAGCCCCCAGCGAAATTCGCGGCTCAGTGATCGGGATTTTTAGCTTATGTGGTGCTGTGGGCATTATGGTGGCGACCGGGGTCGGCGGTCAACTCTTCGACACCTGGAAGCCGCAGGGACCCTTTGTTTTGTTTAGCATCTTTAGCGTCATTGTGGTCATTGTGGGCTTGGTTATTCGGGATAAGGTTGTGCCGCTGAATGAGTCGGCTGATGCGGTTGGGGGGCATTAGAAACATATTGCGTATTGCGTATTTCGTATCAACTCCTACGCAATACGAAATACGCAATAAAACAAATTTATGTCAGACAAAAACGAACTCCTTCCAGTCCTCATCGTTGGTGCTGGCCCGGTTGGGCTTTCTTTGGCGACGGCTTTGGCGCAGCAGGGTGTGGCAACGGCCGTTTACGAAAAAGAGCCCACGCTCAACCAGGAAATCCGTGCCAGTACCCTGCACCCTGCCACGCTGGAGATGTTTGCTGAGTGGGGCGTCGCCGAGCAGGTAATTGCCAACGGCAACCCAGTGCGCCAACTGATGTATTGGGAACGCCGCACCCAGGAATTGATTGCCCAGTTTAACTACGAAAGTATCGCCGCCGACACGCCATTTCCTTTTCGGCTGCAATGTCCCCAGCACATTCTTACGCGCACGCTCAAGCCGCTGCTGCAGCAGTCACCCTATGCTACGGTGCATATGGGGCATGAGTTAATTGGTTTTACGGATCATGGTTCGCATGTGACGGCCGTATTCCAAACGGAAAATGGAGAGGTGGCAGTGAACGGCCGTTACCTATGTGGCGCAGATGGCTCCCACAGTGCCACCCGCCGCCTGCTTGGTTTGGCCTTCCCCGGCTCCACCTATCAAGATCGCTTCCTACTCATTGGCACAGATTACAATTTTCGCCAGCATTACCCCGATCTTGGCCCCGTCAACTACATTTTCGATCCCAAAGAGTGGGTCATCATGCTCGCTTTGCCCGACCTCACTCGCGTTGTCTTCCGCCTGCGCGACGAAGAAGACAGCGACACAGCCACCAGCCCCGCCGCCCTGCAACAGCGTTTGCAAAACTTCGTCGTCGAGGGACAAAATACGCAATACGCAACACGCAATACCCCCCCCTTCAACATCCTCACGACCCAACTCTACCGCGTCCATCGCCGCGTTGCAGATACGTTTCGTGTAGGCAATGTGTTGCTGGTGGGGGATGCGGCTCACAACAACAACCCAATGGGCGGCATGGGCATGAACAGCGGCATTCACGATGCCCATAACCTAGCACCCAAACTCTCTTCTATTTTAGAAGGGGAGGGGGATGAATCATTGCTTGATCAATACAATACAGAAAGGCGGCAAGTTGCTTTGGAGGATGTACAATCTTATTCGGAGCAGCGTTTTAAAGACATGACAGCAAAAAGTGATGCTGAACGCCAGCAGCGGGATGCCCAATTGCGAGCGATGGCGGCCGATCCGGCTCTGGCACGGGCTTACTTATTGAAGGCATCCATGCTTTCAGAAAGAATTTAGCAATAACCAACCTGCTTCTTGGCAGCGCCGAGTAAGCATTTTCTTCAAGCAGTTTTACAGCAAGCCCCGGATCAGGGTATTTACCAGATAACTATTGTCCCAACCGTCTTTGAGCGGTTTAGGGCCAGCAAATGGCCCCATACGCACAATGACGAGTTCATGGGAAGGAACAATGTAGATTCGTTGTGCCCCATAGCCGGAAGCATAATAAGTATCTTTAGCCAAAAAGGGTTCAGTGCGGATGTACCCACCTGCGCCAGGGCGCGGGTTGGGCGTCTCCTCATAGCCTAACCAAATGTGCAGGCCATAGTATGGGCTAACGGGAGACGGGGTTATCATCTGCTCAATCCAGGTTGCCGGGACAATTTGACGGCCGTTTACCACCCCCTTGTTTAGCAGCATCTGGCCGAACTTGGCCCAATCACGCGCCTGGGCTAAAAGGCAGCATTCTGTATGGGAACGGCCGTTGACATCATCGAGCCACACAAAGGTTGCCACAATTTTTCCGCCAAGTAAGCAGCATACCGTTGCCCAGTAGCGCGTTCAAGGAGTAGACCCAGTAAGTAAGAATTCAGATTATTGTAGTCAAATTGGCTGCCTGGTTCATAAGCAAGGGGAACTGCCAAAACGAAGGGAAGCGTGTTGCCACTGAACAGCCAACGAAAATCATTTGAGAAGGGGTTGAATGAGAAGCCGTACTGATCCAAACCGCTAGACATCATCAGCATCTGGCGAATTGTGATTTCTCCACGGGCATCAGCTTGCCATTCGTGAATGAATTGCCCAATAGAAGCATCCAGGGAGCTAATGTGCCCCTCGGCAATCGCGCTGTGGAGCAAAATGGGCAGAACCGTTTTGTGCATTGATTGCGATTGGGTAAGGGAGGATGCAGAGCGACCTTCGCTGTACCATTCTGCTTGTATCACGCCGCGATGAAGAACGAGCAAAGCATAAGATTCAAAGCTGGCAGCATACCTTTGTACAGCTTGTAAAGCTTCTTTATTGATAGTTTGTTTAGCGGAGTTAACAGCGAGTAGGCCAATGGGTTGGGGAGAGGGAACCGTTTCGGTTGGTTGAAGCCCAATGTGGCCGGGATCGTTCATGTGTTGAAACAAACCAAAGAAACGTCGCCACAGCCAGGGATCGCGCCTATAGACGATAATGGAAATGAGGGCAACAGTGAGAAGAATTACCAAAAAAGTCATTCAAGTCTAGAATTCACGCAGCAAACGGCCGCAACCATACACCTTATCCTCAATCCCGTTTTCCCGAAGCGCCATCCACCAGGTGGCGGCGTTGATGGCAATGACGGGTTTGCCTAGCCAGCGTTCGGCTTCGTCGGCGAGCCCCACCATGCTCAAGTTGGTGCCAGCCTGCACCAAAGCATCCACATCTTCACCGTTTACTTCAATGAGTGCTTGGCGTAGCTCTTCTTCTGAAACGTGGGCAATGGCAACGGCCGTTGGGCATTTCAGCCCCTTAATCCGCACCACCTCAAAGCCAATTTCGTTGAAGAACTTGATGACATTATCATCCCCAATTTGCTGGTAAGGGGTAACAACGCCAATCTTTTTGGCACCAAATAGGTTGAGAGCCCGTTCACACGCTTCGGCTCCGGTAGCCACATCTAGCCCGCTCCACTTTTTTATATTGCGGATAAATTCACGGTTGCCCTGAACACCCCCCCAAAAGGTTTCGGCGCTCATGCCCATGACCATATAATCCACTTCGGCGGTCATCACTCGCTGTACGGCATACTCAATTTCCACCCGAATTTGCTCCAAGAGGGCCTCAAAGGCATCGTTGTCGCTCAGGTTTTGGTCACGAATCCAAATGCGAGAGATGTGAGCCGTCACGCCGGGGACGGCCATGTGATAAAAGTCGGGTTCTACGATGGTGTTGGTGCTGGGGACGATGACGCCAAATTTTTTGCGCCAGGCTAGGGCATCGGCCATGGGGGTCTCCTTCATCTGTAGGCATTGTGTATTTCGTATTGCTGACACGTAATACAAATACACAATAATAAAATCCTTTGACGTAAATGTTATAACAATGTAACATTATCACATTTAAAAATGGTCGTCAAAATTGGCTAAAATGGCAGATTTATCTGCACCTACGGTTACAAAGTCGGCCTACGCCGACTGGATTCTAGGCAAGCTGCCCTGATGATTCTTGCAAAAGGCTATAGCACATTCTCATACGGTCAAGTGCATTATCGAATGACGGAGCATCATGGCAAACGGCCGCTTTTACTCTTGCACCAAACTCCCAGCTCATCCATCATGTACGAGTTGCTCATGGCTGAATTGGCGGCCGATTTTTGGTGCATTGCTCCCGACACACCCGGTTTTGGCCTGTCTGACCCGCTGCCGGGCGAGGCAACAGTGGTGGGATATGCAACGGCCGTTGCCAATCTTCTCCATGCGCTAAATATCAATAATTGCGCCGTGTTTGGGCATCATACTGGTGCGGCTATCGGGGTACAATTGGCTTTTGACAAACCAGAGTTGATTACACATCTGGCGCTCTCTGGCCCACCATTGCTCACTCAGGCGCAAATTGCCCATCTAAAAACAACTTTGCCCATGATGGAGCTGGACGTAGACGGCCGTTTCCTCACCGAGCTTTGGCAGCGCCTGCGGCACAAAAATCCAGCGGCACCGCCTGAGCTGACGCTGCGGGAAACGATAGCGGCACTGCAGTGCCGCCACAGTTACCACGAAGCGTATCATGCCGTCTTCGCCCAGGAGTTTGCGGCACAATTGGCGGCTATAAGCTGCCCGGTTTTGCTGCTGGCAGGTGAAAACGACAGCTTGCTGGCTAGTTTGGAACCGTCGGCAAACCTGGTGCAAAACGGCCGTTGCCACACAATCCCCAACGCTGGCACTTATATTTGTGATGAGCAGCCGCAGGTGGTGGCGAATTTATTAAGAGAGTTTTTGATGTGACCGTATTGCGAATTTCGTATTGCGTATGAATCAAGGCGTTACGCAATACGAAATTCGCAATAGGACTTCCTAATGGCCGAATTTCTCTACATCCTCTACACCTTGGCACATATCGTTCTGCTCATTTGGGGCTTTCGTTTGTGGCGAGACGGCCGTAAACTCATGCTGCTCCTTATTTTGCTACCAATTGCTGGCCTTGTTTACGACAACGGGGTCATCTCACTGGGACGTTTCCTAGGCGAGGGCGAGCTGCTGCAAACGCTAAATCAGGGGCGATTTTTACTCCATGCCCTCATCACCCCGTTGTTGATTGCCGCCTCAGTTTCCTTGGCCGCTCGGGCGGGCGTGGGTTGGACGCAAAAGCGATTGACCCATGCGCTTTTTGGGATTATAACCGTCGCGCTCATTGGTTTTGGCCTGGTGGAATTTACCCATTTTGTGTACGAGCCAGAACAATTTGGCAATACGCTGCGCTATGTGGATACGGCCGTTGCTGGCCCACCCATCCCTGCCATTATTACCATTATCATCATCATGATTATGGGCATCTTTATTTGGCGACTCAGGCAGTGGCCGTGGCTGTTTTTGGGTGGCCTGATCATGTTTATTGGCAGCGCAGTTCCGCCCAGCCTAGTGGGGCCTATTGTTGGTTCTGGTGTTGAGGTGGTGTTGTTGGCCAGCTTGTTGGCAACTTGGAACGTAGTGCGTAGAGCATAAAGTGGCAAAGCCACAACCATAATTTCACGCCAAGGCGCAAAGCCGCGAAGGAAGAAAAAAAAGTTTGCGCCTTTGCGTCTTTGCGTGATCGATCTTTTTACGCTCATGGCGCACATTTTGCGCGGGTACGGTGTATTGCGTAGACCGTGCAACCTACGCACTAATCTCGAGAACTTTATGGAATACACACTTTCTTTAGCCCTGGTGGATTTTATTCCCGTCATTTTTTCGGCCGTTGGCGTTTTTCTCATTGCGCGTATGATTGCCAGATTGGATGCAATGAGTGGCCAGGTGGCTTATTTGGCGGCTGGGCTTATCACGCTGGGGGGGCTTTCCAAGGCGGTCTGGAAGCTCATCATTGCCACCACAGGCAACGATTTTGCGGTACTGGATAACCTGCTGTTTGTTTTTCTGGGGCCAGGTTTTACGCTGCTGGCCGGTGCGTTGTGGCATTTTCGGGGAGCACTGGCGGGCAAGGTTTCTTCGCAGCGGGTGTGGCTACGGCCGTTCATCATCATCGCTCTGTTTGGCATTGGGGCAATCATTGCCCGCTTTGTGCAGCCCCAAGAACGCTACTGGGTTTTTACCTTGCTCGCCCTCACCACCTTGGCAAATTTAGCCGTTGGTATTTTGCTTATTCGCCAGGCCATGCAGCAGCGGTTAACTTTGGCTGCGGGTCTGTTTTTGTTTAACCTCATTGCCGTCTTTGCTCTAAGCGGTCTGGCGCGCGTCCCAGAACAAACCATTGCCTTGCAGTGGGTTGAAGAAACAATTAATGCTTTTGCTCAAGGGGCCTTTGCCTTTGCAGCGTGGCAGTTGAGTCGGGAAACGGCTGTTGGTAAAGAATTTGCCGCAGAGGTCACGGAGAACACCGAGGTCTTTACCTAATTTCTCAGTGCCCTCTGTGGTTTAAAAAGAAAAGCCAAAGCATGTCACGAATCAACCAAACCAAAGCAAAACTACAGCAGGGTCAGCCTGTTTTCGGCGTTATTGGCAGCACCAACGATCCGCAAATTGTAGAAATATTGGGCTTAACAGGCTTCGATTACTACATGGTGGATGGCGAACATGGCCTAATTGATCCAACCCAGGCCGAAAATATTGTCCGTGCTTGTGAAGTGACGGGCATGACGCCGCTGGTGCGTTTAGGCCCAAAAGACCCCAAACTTGTGTTGCAGTATTTAGATGCCGGCTTTATGGGCGTGATGATGCCTGGTCTGGAAACTGTGGCCGAGATCGAAATGTTGGTCAATGCAGTCAAATATCCACCGCTGGGCAAGCGAGGGCTGGGGCTAGGCCGTGCGGCAAACTTTATGCTTGGCTCCGGGGCGGATCAGGCCAATTACGTTAGGCAAGCCAATGAGCAAACAATGGTTTTGCCCCAGTTTGAAGACGCGGCAATACTGCAACTTTTGCCGCAAATGGTTCAGATTCAGATACCGGGTGTGGATGGCTTTGTTTTCGGGCCACGCGATCTCTCTTTGACCATGGGATACCCAGACGGCCCCAACCACCCAGAAGTGCAGGCGGTGATTGATGAGGCGATTGCCATTATGCAAGATGCAGGTTGTTGGGTGGGGATTACCGCGGGAACGGCCGTTGCTGCCCAGCAACAAATCCAGCGCGGTGCCCAAATCATCCTCAACTCCGTCCCCAATCTGCTCAAACAAAGCGCAGCTAATTTTCTTGATTAGCACCTGCCAAAATGAGTACCTCCAACCTCTTTTTCCTCTGTGTACTCTGTGGCTCAAAAAGTTGACAACCCAGCCAAATCCCGCTAATATCCCATTGTTATAATGTTATAACATTTAGGTGTATGTTTATGTCAACAACAATGGATCGCACATCGCCGATTCCGCTCTACTTTCAGCTGAAGCAAGTCTTGCTCCAGCAGATTGAGCAGGGCGAGTGGCAGCCAGGTGATATGATCCCCGGTGAGCAAGAACTTCAGGAAACCTTTGGCCTAAGCCGCACCACCGTCCGGCAAACATTGGCCGAACTCGTCAATGAAGGCCGTCTTCATCGGCAGCGAGGGCGCGGCACCTTTGTGACTCGCCCCAAGTTTGCCCATGATCCCAACGTGCGCCCCGGCGCAGCAGGCTACCTCCAATCTGAAGGCTTAACCCCCGGTTGGCAGGTTATCAGTGCCGATTGGGTAGCGGAACCGCCGGAAGGGGTGCGTGAGCGGCTAAAAATTGACAAAACAATACGAGTCTTCCGCGTTCACCGCCTGCGCTTGGCTAACGACGAACCAATTGGCTACCACTTTGCCTACGTCCCAGAGCTGTTTTTTCCCCATCTCAATTTGGAAAGACTAACCGAAGGTGGTTCCATGCGTTATTTGCGTGACGTGCCGCAAATGCACAACAGTGTTACCCAGCGCACCATCGAAGCGACCGCTGCCAATGGCCCCGAAATTGAAATGTTGGGCGCAACATCTGGCGAACCCATCCTCACTATCGAGCGGCTTATCCTGGCCGATGACGGTACGCCAATTGAACTGCTGTGGGCGGCTTATTTTGGAGATCGGTTTAAGTATCAGGTAACTATTTAAATTATGAAGGATGAATTAAGAATTATGAATGGCTTACACCTCCTTAATCCATAATTCCTAATTGAGAGAAAGCTATGAAGTTCGACATGGACAGCAACCAAAATTACGGCCCCGCCAATCACGTTCCCTACCAATGTTTTATGGGTCGTTGGGAGGGTTTGTGCAAAACGTTTGATGCTAAGGGGAATTTTATTGAGGCATCGGCTGTTCACATGAATGTGTACTGGATTGATGAGAAAACGTGGCATTTACACGAATATTTTGAGAATTTGTACGAATTTGGACCAGCGGATATCCATTCTGACATTACCGTTGAGGGTAAATATTGCCACGGTGCTAACGAAGCAGTGACCATTGAAGGCACAGAAATTACGCCATTCAACTACGTTTTTACCATTGTCAGCCAGCTTTCAGGCACGACGGTGTACAACAACCATTATTTCATAGACCCTAACAATCGCCGCATCATCACCCACAAGGTGCGAGACGGCAAAACGCATATTTTTCAGATTCAGGATTTTGTAAGGATTGTGCAGCCCTAATACGCCATGATTATTCAAACAGCACCGACTGGCCACCCCCATCTTGTTATTTTCCAAACGGATCATGCCCAAACGTCTGGGCAGATTGCGGCGGCGTTTGGCAATGAGGCGTTTGCCTCGCCGTCACCTTATGAGCCGATGGTGTACGTGGCAACCCATCATGATGCAGGCTGGCAACCGATTGATGCTAGAGTGGAGATGGATGTGAAGACGGGGCTACCTTATCACCTGACGCAAACGCCGCTGCCCTATTTGCTGCAAACGAGTGCAGGATCGCCTGAATTTAATGCGGCCCATCATCCGTACAGCGGCTTGATGTCTAGTATGCACACCTATGGTTTGTTTAACGGCCGTTATGGACTCTCCGACAAAATATTCATTGATCTGGTTCCAGCCGAACATAAAGCCAGCGTACAAAATATGCTGGATACAGAACTCATTCGCCAAGCGCAGTTAGAAGAACAGCTTGCGGCCGATTCAGCCACACAAGCATGTGCTGCTCCAGAAATATTGCTACACAACTATAAACTACTGCAATTTTTCGATACGCTGGCTCTGTACTTCCAGATGAGCCACGAGGCGGCTCGGGGTGAATCCCAATTCCTAAACGTGCCTCGCGCAGTCGGCGACGACGTGACGATTACCATCAAGCTAGTTGAACCGAGCATTTACAGCCTGTCCCCCTATCCATTCCAAAACGATGAACTGACTTTGAGCTATGAAGGACGTTGGCTAACGCCGCAGCCTGTTGGCACAGATTTGAAAGCACTTTTGGCAGAGATAGCACCCATTACTGAGGAGGTTATTTTAGTGCGTAGTGCGTAATGCGTAGAAAAATACGCATTACGCACTACGCACTACGCCCCATGTCCACACAAACCCGCACCACTGGATTCACCCAAGGCATCGGCAAATGGCTGGGTACGGCCGAAGTGTATGATGGCAACGGCCGCTTCCTGGGCAATGCCACCGACCGACGACACGTACAAAAACTGGCTGGCGACAACCGGGTTAAGATTGATTTGTCATTCATTGGGCCGCTCAAATTTGCCGGGCATTATTTCATTGAAGACCATACCGATTTTCGTTTGTACCAGGGGCCAGCCAACACCGGTTTTGCCGAAACGCTGGCCGAAAATCTGATTGATGCCAACGCCTACTGGCCCGTTACCGGGCTGACGCAGCGATTTTTCCTCATGATTTTGCCCGACGGCAATCGGCAAATGTCTCTCGCCCTTATGTCGCGGGGCGACAAGCTGATTTATGCTATCGTGGGCGAGTACCAGCGGGTGGATGATGAGTACCAGGGCATCCCGGCCTTGGTGAACGGCACATCTTATGATTTGCACGACGATCCGGCAGGCGGGCGGGGCGAGATTTTGCTGCACAGAAACGGCCGTTGGCAAGGCCAACTCAACACGCTAGACGGCAATCTGGAAAAGATGGCTCCTACTCAATATGAAGAAACTGTGGTGGAAGACGGCCGTCATCTCAACATCCAAATTAGCGGCACAGCCTTCACCCCAAACGCCACCAGCATGAGGCTAAACAGTAACCAGTGGGAAGCCTGGTCAGAGCCGGGCAATCTGGTTGGCAGCTACAGCATGAGCGGCGGACGGGCTTTAAGCGGACATTTCCATTATTTACAAGAGCAACTGCGCGTCTGGCGGCGTGAGGTGGTGAGCCACGACGGCCGGTGCAAAGCCGTTTTGCACACCTGGTATCGCGGTGGTGCGCGGGTGGGCGTGCAGTTTGGGGTGCTGGCGTATGAGCCGATTTAGTGAACACGAGCCATGTCCTTCCTAGGTGCCTGGCTCGTCACCGAGTACGTTTACAATCCCGATGGCACGTTTGCCGGCACGATTCGGCAGCGGCGGGAATTAGCGCAGTTACCGAACGGCCGTATTCGCGTCACCCAGCATTGCCAGCCAGACAAGGCGCTGAGTAGGCATCCAATGGTGCGATTTGCTGGGTCGCCCGTGTTTGAATTGAGCGTAGACGGCCGTTTTAGACGCTATCATGGCCCAGCCGTGGTAGGCACAGGCATTTCCTGGGGCGAAGGAGCGATGACGGGAAGAGGGTTGTGGCCCGACTTTGGACACAACTTTCGCTCCTTCGCCGTCCTGCCTGTGGCCGATTGCCAACTAACTGGCGGCAAATTTTTTAACGCCACCGAAATGATCGCCAACATTGCCGGGGTCGCCGTGCCGGAAAGCGGAGCGAGTGACTACCCGACGCTCAATCAAGCATACCGCCCACTCAGTCGGGAGTGGCAAGGCACCTGCCGGACTATTTTGCTCGATGGCACGGTGCAGGATGAACGGCCGTACCGTCGTATCTTCCACACCGTCAGCGATGAGCAAATTATTTGGGAAGAAGCGGGTGAATTGACAATATTGAACTGGGACAACGGCCGTTTCCGCAGCAAAGATGGCATCGGCAAACTGTTTGGTCCACTTTTGGAAATGGAAACGGTGCTGGAGAACGGCCGTATCTGCGAACAACTAGAGCTGCTAGACACCGTTCGCGGCCATCTCATTGGCATTCGCCGCTGGTTGCGGGATGAGGAATTGGAGAAGGTGGAAGTGGTACGACTTCGATCAAACTGAATTTATTGCGTATTTCGTATTGCGTAGGGGTTGATTTTATACGCAATACGAAATACGCAATACGAGGAACAAATATGACCGACACAACCAAATCAATTGCCCAAATGGTCGCCGAACGGCCGTCTGTCAACAACCAAGAACTGTTCGACGCGCTGTGGGGCATCACTACAGAGCTCAAAGAGAAGGTATTTGCCCGCTTCGCGCTGAATCCCGATCCTTGCTCGGCCAAATTTCAGCCTTACGGCGGTGAGGACAAGCCCAGCGGCTTCCTCAGCACCTTTGCCGGGCCAGAGATTGATTGGCTGGTTTACTCCTGGGTTGGCACGCCGGGCACCAGCTTCACCAACATGCACCTCACCATCAACGTGGGCGCACAGGTGAAGATTCCCCACTTTGGCTTTGCTTTGGGCACCGCCCCAGACATCTTCATGTACATGGATTATCTGCCCCGCGTTGATTTTTGGGCAGACGCTACCTATGCCGATAAATATTTGCTCCCAGCCAATGAACGATTCTTACAGTTGCGGAACGACGGCCGTTTCTCCCCCTTCGTTAGCCAAGATATGAGTATGCGCCTTTACCAATCGCCCACCAGCCACTGCTACATGGTCACACCCAATGATGAAACGCTCACTCTCATCCGCGAAACGGCGCACGAAATGCTAGACCGCTGGCTGGACTGGTTCGATGATGCCGAACCAGTCCCCGAAGCACAACGCCCAGCCCTCGCTGCCCGCGACCTCTACATGCGCCAAACCATCTGCGAACGCGACCCCGCCAACGCCATCGCCGACCGACTTTTTGGCAAAGCAATGGCCGATGAGTTAGTGAAAACTTTGTGGGGTGGGAACCGCACCCTAAAAAGGGTGAATTAAGAATTATGAAGCTATCAAGCCCCTCATAATTCAAAAAAGGAGAGAGGAAGATGGAGTCCACAATTTTTATTATTTATGGCTTGATTCAACTGGTTTTATTAGGGTTAGGACTGCAAATCTGGTCAAAAACCAGACGGCCGATTTATCTCATTTTGCCGCTGGTGTCGGCGGCGTTGGTCTATGACAATTTTGTCATTGGTTTGGGACTGTCTATCGGCGAAGGCAGTACGCTGGAGGCATTAAACAGTGTTCGCTTTATTTCTCATGCGCTGTTTACGCCCCTGTTGTCGTTGTATGGATTGCGCCTCAGTCGTAATGCCGGGCTGGATTGGTCGTGGCGTAAAAATGGGGCAACGGCCGTTTACGTCATCGTTGGTGCCTTGGTACTTTTGGGCATTTATCTGGACATTATTAGCCTGACACTGGAACCAATTGCCGAAGGCGGCACGCTGCGCTACGTCAACACTGGTTGGGAAGGGCCACCCATCACCGCCATCATGACAATGGCCGTTCTACTGTTTATAGGCTTTAGCATGATTGTGACAACGCGCTGGGTCTGGTTGCTATTTGGCTCGTTAACGATGTTTATCATTTCTGGTTTTGCTGCCACTCTGGGCATCGTGGCTAACTTTGGCGAAATTCTGCTCATCGTTTCACTCATCGCCACGGCGCGCCACTTCCCGCACCAAACCAAAGCGGAATTTGAAGAAAAAGTTCGCCTGCTCACCCCAGCCGAGAAGAAAGAGTTAGCCAGCACCATTCGCGCCCGCAAAAAGCGGCTGGCCGTGCATAATCGGCGCATGGCCTGGGTTATGCTGCCCGTTCTTATTATTGGCACAGTTGCCTTTTATCGGGATAGCCTCAATATGTCCTGGATTCCAGCCTGGGTTGATTACACCTTTAACACCCTCTTCATTTTGCTGTTTTTCATCCATGCCGTCGCCAGCTTTTATTTTTATGGAGTCCCCAAGCCGCGCCGGCATATCCGGGTGACGCATGTTTACATCGGCTACGGCGTCTTTTTGTTCACGCTAATAAGCCAATCACTCATTGGCGTAGAACCGATTCATTTGATCACCTACATCATCAACTGGGTCTTCATTGGGGCGCATGTGGTGTTGAGTACCTACTTCATGCTCAAGCGAAACCAAAAAGCACCTGTCGAGTCGCTCGACATCCGGGTGAAGGTGAAGGAAACAACGCTGGCTTAAGCCCTGATGTCATTCCTGCCTGTGCAGGAATCCACTCCAGTCGAAATGATGGATACCCGCCTTCGCGGGTATGACACTGAAAAGATACGAATTAAACGGAACAAGGATGACCATTAGAGCATTTTATCGCGCAGTTAAGGGCGAAACGGCCGTTTCGCCATACGATTCGGTGACGCTGAAGATTTATTATCCAGCGGTGTTGGATAGCGAGAGTGCAAAAAATACAGGCGTTATTCCCGCCGATGAAACGTTGGCTCCATTTCCGGTAGTTATTTTTATGCCAGGAATCAACGTGGGCTTGGAAGGGTACCATTGGCTGGCTGTGGCTTTGGCGAAGCAAGGATTGGTGGTGGTCACTTACAGCTGGATTGCTGAGGAGATGCCAGGGTTCATTAGCTTGACGCCCGGTGTGGATTTAACGGCCGTTTCCCCCCAAACATATGGCAGCAAACCTACTTGTCCCGCCATCCAACCCATCCTAGACCAACTGCAAAATACGCAACACGCAACACGCAATACGACCCCACTCGCTGGCCTGCTCGACTTAGATAAAATCATCCTGGGTGGGCATTCAGCAGGTGGCACAATGGCGCTGCAAAATGCCAATCCCGACTGGTTTCCGGCCATCAAAGGGGCGTTTTGTTATGCAGGGCACACTATGGCCGCTACCTTTTTGGGGTTTGAAGCAGGAACCATTTTGCCAATCAGCAGCCATCTACCGCTACTCATTTTGGGCGGCAGCAAGGATGGCGTCATCGAGGCCAGCGCCCATCGGTACAAGCTGGAAAACCCATCCGCCACGCTTGCCCTGGAACGCACCTTTGCCGAAGGTATTGATGGCGGTCAGCAAGACAAATATCTTGTTATCTTGGATGGTGCCAATCATTTTTCATGTGTACATCCCATTGATGAGACGACGGGACGGCCGTTTCTAGACCACCCAACCACGCAAGAAGACGACCGTATCCGCAACGAACTCATCACCCTGATACACTTTTTTATTGACGGACACATTCGCGGCAGTGCAAAATCGCGCCTTGCCCTAAAACAACAGGTCAGCAGCGGCAATCCGCTGATTGCTATGTGTAAATCAAAATAATTATTGCGTATTTCGTATTGCGTATTTGGTTTGTTTACGCAATACGAAATACGCAATACGGAGAAAATCATGTTAAAAAACTTCTGGTACGCCATCGAATTTAGCGAAGAAGTCACTACCACGCCCAAACGCCTCACCATTTTGGGGCAGGAGCTGGTGCTCTACCGGGACAGTGCCGGGAAGCCAGTAGTCATGAGCGACTTGTGCGTTCATCGCGGCGGGGCTTTGTCCGACGGTTTTGTCGAGGGCGACTGCATTCGCTGCCCCTACCACGGCTGGAAATTCAAGCAGGACGGCGCCTGTGTCGAAATTCCGGCCAACCCTCCGGATCGCGCCATTCCCAAGAAGGCGCGGGTAGACAGCTACCCGGCCGTGGACAAATACAATTGGGTCTGGGCATTTTTGGGTGATTTACCGGAAGCGGAACGGCCGTTAATCCCCGAACTGCCCCACTTCGACAACAGTGAGCTGCGCCGCATTACCGGCATTTACGAATGGCCCGTGCATTTTGCCCGTGCATTAGAAAATGGCATTGATTTCTCGCATGGTGCCTGGGTACACGGCGGCTCCTTTGGCAACCGAGACGAACCTGAAATCGAGGATTACAGCGTTGATTACATTAGCGATCTGGCCGCCTCAGCCACCATTTCCTTCAAACCGCAACCTGTCAAGGGGCTGTGGCGACGACTCTATGCCAAAGAAAAGGTACAGCCACACATTAAAGTGACCAATACCTGGTGGATGCCCAACGTCACTCTCCTGGAAGTGCGCCTTCCCTTTGGCTTTCAGCGGCTCTTCAACGCCCATGTACCCATCAATGAAAACAAAACAATCACCAAATGGCAGCTACTGCGTGATTTCTTCAAATCCCCCCTGGCGGACCGAGACGCGGCGCGGCGCGTTATCAAAATCTTTGATGAAGACAATCCGTTTGTGGTGGCGCAGCGTCCCGAACTGCTGCCTTATGATTTAGCCGCCGAGCTACACGTCAAATCAGACGCTATCCAGGTAGCCTTCCGCAAAACCCGCGCCAAATATTTTGATATGGGCTACGGCATAGACATGCACAAAATTCGTTCAGAGTATGGCAACTATCAAGCTGTGGTGATCCCTTCACCTGCCCGGCGCGAAGTTCCCGAACTAGCCAACGCCTGGGTTATGAAAGAGGTCCCCGCCGTCGGCCATGAAGAGCCTGCCGAAAATAAGTTGCGTCGTCCGGGCGAAATAAAGCGTTCTGAACAGCGGCAGAGTACGTAAAATTAGAGCATATTGCGTGTTGCGTATTGCGTAAAAGGAGCTTCCCTACGCAATACGAAATACGCAATACGGAGATCCCCATGTCATCACTAGCAAATACCCTCAGCCAAAATACTCTCAACGCCATCGTGAATCGGTTTAACCTGGCCGAACATGGCGAACCGTATAAAACACTCGTTTCCCCCATGTCGCCTGCGCCGGTGGGGCAGGTGCGCGTCTTTTCCGGTGGACCGGTGCATAAGATGGTCTACATTGGCCTCACCGTGCCGCCAATTGGGCTGGATTCACATATGATTTTTGCTTTCACCGCGCCAGATAGCCCCACCCCCCACTTTACGCTCGATTCGGTGCTGGCTGGCCCCCACTTTGCCTTCCATCTGGACATGATCCCTCGCGTGGATTTGGGGGCAAATTTGGCCTACATTAACGAGCTTTTCCAGCCATTAACCGAAATTTTCGACTCGGCCAAAGAGATCGAGGGATTGACTCCGGCGCACCTTTCGCCGCGCCAATACGCTATCATGTCCCCCTGGATGCTGGCCTACCGCGCCACCGAGGAAGCCTTTGCCCAAATTGATGAGCATGTAGAGCAATATTTAGCACACTGGTTTAAGGTCGTGGAGGCGAAATTGTCGGTTTCTACCTTTGAAGGGCTGGATAACCACAACTTTAGCCAACGGGATCAACGCAATCGCGCTGCCATTTTCAACCCAGCGGTTGACCCGGTTTGGGCGCAGATTGATCGGCTGTTGGGGGAAGAAGTGAGTAAGGAATTGAGAGAATTACTGATAAAGCAAGACGTTTAGATGAAGATATCGCGTATTTCGTATTGCGTAGGGGCATGTTTTTTACGCAATACCCAATAAAAGTAAGGAAAAATATGGCAGAACAAAAACCTTCTACCTGGCAAGAAAAAATCACGGGCGAATGGCACGGCCGTCCTTCAATCTTCGACGCAGTGGGAAATCATGTTGGCTACAACAAGGTGTTCCGTGAAAGCAGCTTTGAAGGGGAGCGTGTGACCTACACGATGGATACGCGGCTGGATGCCGTTGGCCCGCTGCGGGCTCGGTTTGAAGCAGACAAATTTGCCTTCGGCGTGGATGATCAGGGCAATAATCGCGTCTACATGGGGCCAGATTTTATCGGCGCGGGGCATCCCTTTGGCTCGCTGGTAGATGCCCATTACTACTCGCCTGGCTGGACGAGTGACCTACGCACGATGGTGCATGTGTTGCCCGACGGTGAGACGCAGGTCTACTCTTCGCTGCTGTATGACGGCCCCACCATCAATGGTGTATTCAACGGCATCTACAAAGTGGCTTACGATTACCACAGCAATCCAGACACCCAAGCGCGCATTGACGCGTTTACGGCGCAGGAAATGATGGACGGCAAAAAGCCCCACGTTTTGCCGATGAAACATGCCGGCAGGTGGACAGGCGAGATGCAGGTTTTCAATGCCGAGCAGGAAATGGTTGGCTCGAATCAGGTAGAAATTGTTTACAAACCGCTCACGCTGCTGCGCTCTGAGATGACCGTTACGATTAGCGGGATCACCGACCGCAGCTACACCTTCCAACGAGCGCGGAACGGCATTCGCCACACCTTCGAGGGGCCGGATGTGCTGGGAAATGGGATTGCCTACGGCCGTGCCCTTTACACTTCGCAACATTTCTTTGGTGAAGCCCTCAAAATTCGTGGCCGCGAATTTATTATTGATGACCAATACACCATGAGCGTCGTTTGGGATTGGCTGGCAGGCGACAAGCGGCAGTACATGACGTTTGGGGTGGTGAATTGGGAAGAGACGGGGTTGGTTTTGGGAGCGAATTACTAAATGAGCATGAAAACAGTCGTCATTACAGGCAGCAGTCGTGGCATTGGCTACGGTTTGGCAAATGAATTTTTGGTACGCGGCTGCAACGTGGTTGTAAACGGCCGTTCCCAAGCCAGCGTGGATAAAGCCATTGCCTCACTCAGTCAGGTTCATAGTTCAGAGCGTTTAGTTGGGCAAGCGGGCGATGTGACTAGCCCCGACGATCATCAGGCCTTGTGGGATACGGCCGTTGCTAAATTTGGCAAGGTAGACATCTGGATCAACAATGCTGGAGTGGGGCATCCCATGATCAACGTGTGGGAGATTCCGGTAGAAAAAGTGCATCAAATTGTGGATATTGATTTGAAGGGGCTCATTTTTGGCTCTCAAGTTGCCATTCGCGGCATGTTACAGCAGGGGCAGGGGCATTTGTACAACATGGAAGGTTTCGGCAGCAACGGCCGTACCCGTGCAGGCATTAGTCTGTATGGCGCAACCAAATCGGCCGTGCGCTTTTTGTCCCGTTCACTCACCAAAGAAACGGCCGCTACCCCCGTAAAAGTCAGCACCCTCAGCCCGGGCATCGTCATCACCGACTTTATTACTGAGCAGTATGAAGATGATCCAGAAGGGCTGGAATCCGCCAAAAAAGTGTTCAACACCCTGGGCGATAAGGTAGAAACCGTCACCCCTTGGCTGGTGGAACAAGTGTTAGCCAACGAAAAGTCAGGCGCAAGCATCGAGTGGCTCACATCCTTCAAAATTATCAAACGCTTCGCCACAGCCCGGTTTAACCAGCGAGATTTGTTTTCCTAGATTATATTTGAACCACAGAGAACACAGGGCACACAGAGAAAAAAGAAGAAATCTCCGTGTTCTCAGTGCGCTCTGTGGTAAAAGAAAATGTAAATGTCCATTGATCACACAGAGTTCAAAAAAGCCCTCTCCCAATTTGCCACAGGTGTGACCGTTGTTACGACGGTTCACAACGGTACGCCCATTGGCATTACGGCCAGTTCGTTTAGCAGCCTGAGCCTGGAGCCGCCGCTGGTGCTGGTGAGCCTGAGCAAGAAGCTGTTTACCCACAACGTCATTGCCGATAGCGGCAGCTTTGCCGTCAATATTTTGGGTGCCACCCAGCGTGAACTGGGAATGCGTTTTGCTGGGATGATTCCGGGGGTGGAGGATCGATTTGCGGGGGTGGCGGTGGGTACGGCCGTAACCGGCTGCCCCATCCTCACCCAAGCCATCGCTTGGCTAGATTGCCGCGTCTGGGAAATGTACGACGGCGGCGACCACACCATCTTTGTCGGCGAAGTGGTGGATGTGGCTTCTAGCGACAAAGATACGCCGCTGCTTTACCACAGCCGCCTGTGGCGGCGCAGCGAAGCGTTAGACGAACCCACCCTGCCGCCAAGTGCCACTATCATCGAGGTTGGTCCGCGGGATGGTATTCAAACCCGCGAGAAAATTGTACCCACCGCCATGAAGGTAAAGTTGATTCGCCAGTTGGCCGAAGCCGGACTTAAGCGCATCCAGGTCACCTCCTTTGTCCACCCCAAGCTGGTGCCGCAAATGGCCGATGCCGCCGAGGTGTGCGCCCAACTGCCGCAGCTAGACGGGGTACAGTACAACGCGCTTGTTCTCAACATGAAAGGGCTGGAGCGTGCCCACGCCGCTGGCATTCGCCATGTGGATATGGGCGTGCCTGCCAGTGAAACACTCAGCCTGAAAAACGCCAACTGCTCCATCGAAGAAGGGATGGAGCGCATGGCGGCGATGGTGCAGCAGGCGCGAGCGTGGGGCATGGGCGTGCGAGCCGGGGTACAAACCGCCTTTGGCTGCGTCTACGAAGGCAACATTGAACAAGCCAAAGTGGTTGGCCTGTGCCGCCGCTTTTTGGCCATGGGCATTGATGAGCTAACGTTGGCCGATTCGGCCGGTTTGGGCAATCCCAACCAAATTCGGAGCACTATTCAGGAGCTTTTGCCATTGGCTGGCGAAGTACCCATCGTCATGCACCTGCACGACACGCGAGGCATGGGGCTGGCCAACTGCCTGTCTGCCCTAAAAAGCGGCGTTCGCCTGTTCGACACCTCGTTTGGCGGCCTCGGTGGTTGCCCCTTCATCAAAGGTGCCAAGGGCAACATCCCCACCGAAGACACGGTCAATATGATGCACGAGATGGGGGTGGAAACGGCCGTAAACATCCCAAAACTAGCTGCTATTTCCCGTGAATTTGAAGCGTTCTTTGGTGAAGAGCTGCCGGGTAAAATTTACCAATTAGAGAGTTGACGTATTGCGTGTTGCGTATTTCGTATGAATGACGCAATATGCAATACGCAATACGCATTTATGTCCCAAACAATCGCCGAAAAAATCATCTCCCAACACGCTGGAACCACCGTCCGGGCAGGTGACATCGCTATTGTGCCTGTGGATGGGGCAATGGCGACGGATGCGACGGCACCACTGGCGATCCAGGCCTTCCGAGAAATGGGCGGGACGCGCTTGTGGGATGCCGCCAACTTTTCGCTGGTACTGGATCACGCCACGCCTGCGCCGAATGAGCGCGTGGCTAATTTGCATGAGCTAATCCGGGCATTTGCCCGCGAAACGGGCTGTATGCTGTACGATGTGGGCGAAGGAATTTGCCATCAGCTCATGGTGGAAAATGGGCATGTAAAACCTCATGACATTTTCATCGGGGCCGATTCGCATACGCTGACGTATGGTGCGTTGGGTGCTTTTGCCGCTGGCATGGGTTCTACTGATCTAGCCGCCATTATGCTAACGGGGCAAACGTGGCTCAAAGTGCCGCGCTCCATCAAGATTGTGCTAAACGGCCGTTTGCCTACAGGCGTGGTTGCCAAAGATGTGATTTTGTATTTGGTGGGCAGGCTGGGCATTAGCGGGGCGACCTATGAAGCAGTGGAGTTCATGGGAACGGCCGTACACAACCTCTCGCTCGCCTCCCGCATGACGCTAGCCAACATGGTGGCTGAAATGGGGGCAAAGGCTGGCCTGGTAGACACGATGGGCTTGCAACTCCCCTATGAATTTGAGTCCGTCAAACCTGAGTCTGATGCCAGCTATCGGGCGATTTATGAGTATGACGTCTCCACATTGCGTCCCCAAATCGCGCTGCCTCATTCGCCAGACAAGGTGGTGGATATTGATGAAGCGGTGGGGCAGAAAGTGAGCATGGCCTTTATTGGCTCGTGTACCAACGGCCGTCTAGAAGATTGGCAAGAAGCGGCACGGGTGCTGGAAGGGCAAAAATTGGCACCCGGCGTGCGACTGATTATGGCGCCGGCATCCAGAGCAGTATTCAACGCGGCCTTGCGAGATGGAACGGCCGCAATTTTATCGGCGGCTGGTGCTACCTTTATCACCTCTGGCTGTGGCCCGTGTGTGGGAACCCATCAGGGCATCCCCGGCAACGACGAGGTGGTGATTTCCAGCACCAACCGCAACTTTCGCGGTCGTATGGGCAATCCCAATTCACAAGTGTATCTGGCTTCTCCGGCGGTGGTGGCGGCAACGGCCGTGGCTGGCGAGATTATTGATCCGAAGGAGGTAGGAATAGTGCGTAGAACGTAGTACGTAGAGGTTGTTCTACGCACTACGCACTACGCTCTACCCACCATGAAACCCATCACCGCCCCCACCCACGTCTACGGCGACCATATTGACACAGATCGGATCATCCCCGGCAAGTACACCAAAACGCTGGATATGAGCCAGTTGGCGGCGCACGTACTGGAAGACCTCGACCCCACATTTAAGGATCGGGTGCAGCCGGGTGATATTTTGGTGGCGGGTGACAATTTTGGCTGCGGCTCCTCGCGGGAGCAAGCGCCCCTGGCGCTCAAGGCCGCTGGGGTGAGCGTGGTTGTGGCAGCCTATTTTGCTCGCATCTTTTACCGCAACGCCATCAACGTGGGTTTGCCGCTGGTAGAAATTGGCGTACACACTATTCAGCCTGGCTCTATCTTGCAGGTGGATTTGCTGCGGGGAGAAGTTGTGGATGAAACGGCCGTCGTCACCTACCGCGCCACCAAAATGCCAGAGGTCATGCTGGCAATTTTGCAGGCGGGTGGGTTGGTGAATTATTTGAAGGAAAACGGCCGTTATTTACCTGGGAAGGATTGATTTGCTGCCACTTGATGGAATCCGCGTCCTAGAATTTACCCACGCCGTGCTGGGCCCCAGCACCGGCATGTATTTGGCTGACTTTGGCGCAGAAGTCATCAAAGTAGAGCCAGCCCCAGGCGGCGACCCGACGCGCCGCTTGCAGGGGTTTGGCATGGGCTTTGCCCCATTCACCAACCGGAACAAAAAAAGTCTGGCCGTTAATTTGAAATCTGATGAGGGAAAGAAGGTGGTGTATCGGTTATTAGAAACGGCCGTTATCCTCATCGAAAACTTTGGTCCCGGCACCATGGAACGGCTCGGCTTTGGCTATGATGATTTGCGCGAGAAATACCCAGGGCTTATTTATTGCAGTCTAAAAGGCTTTATGCCGGGGCCGTATGAAAAGCGGATGGCTTTGGATGAAGTGGTACAAATGATGTCCGGCTTGGCCTACATGACGGGGCGACCGGGCGACCCGCTCCGCGCCGGGGCTTCGGTGGTAGACATCATGACGGGAATGAACGGCGTGATTGGCATTTTGCTGGCCTTGCGCGAACGGGAGCAGACGGGCAAAGGCCAATTGGTGAAAAGTACGCTGTTTGAAACGGCCGCATTCCTCATGGGGCAGCACATGGCCTATGCCGCTATGTCGGGTCAATCTGTGCCGCCAATGCCCACCCGCGTCAGCGCCTGGGGCATCTACCACCAATTTGAGGTGGCCGATGGGGGGCGCGTCTTCATTGGCGTGACCAGCGACAGCCAGTGGGCGCGGTTTTGCACCGAGTTTGGCCGTGAAGATTGGCTGCAAGATGAGCGAATTGCTACCAATAACGGCCGTGTAAAAAACCAAACCTGGCTGCTGCCTGCCATTCAGGAACTGGTGAAACCAATGAGCCAAAATGATGTATTGTCGCGGTGCGAAAAAGCCAACCTACCCTTTAGTCCCATCGCCCGCCCAGAAGATTTATTTGATGATGTGCAGCTAAACGAAGGGGGTGGGTTGCTGGAGACGACGTTGCCCAACGGCCGTAAAATCAAACTGCCCAAGCTCCCCATCCGCCTCGGCGATGAAGATTTCAACATCCGCAGCGACCCACCAGAAATTGGGGCACACACGGCCGAAATTTTGCAGGAGTTAGGCTATTCGGAAGAAGAAATTCAAGAATTTGTTTCGGCAAATATTGTTGTGACTTAAAAACGAACCCGTATTGCGTAAAGGAACCAAATACGAAATACGCAATACGCAATACGAGGACGCTATGACCCCAGAACTCGATTTAATCATCAAAAATGTACGTTTGGTGCGGCCGAACGAAACGGCCGTTCCCACCACAGACATCGGCATTAAAGACGGTAAATTTGCCCGCATTGCGCCCAATATTCTTGCCGAGGAGGGCAAAGAAGTGTGCGATGGCGGCGGCCTGCTCGCCTTCCCCGGCCTGGTGGATGCCCACATGCACGTTGGCATTTACCAGCCGTTGGCCGACGATGCCGTTACCGAGAGCAAAGCGGCGGCGATGGGCGGCGTGACGACCGCCCTGACCTACTTCCGCACGGGCGAATATTACCTGAACAAAGGCGGCTATTACCGCGACTTTTTCCCGGAAGTGCTGGCCTTGTCACAGGGCAACTACTGGGTTGATTATGCCTACCATTTGGCACCCATCAACCAAAAGCATCTGGATGAAATGCCCATACTGCTCACCGATTTTGGCGTCTCATCCTTTAAGATTTTTATGTTTTATGGGGGGCATGGATTGCACGGCCGTTCCGACCAGCAGCACAACTTCCTCCAGCTAGAGCCAGGGGAACGGTACGACTTTGCCCACTTTGAATTTATCATGCGCCGCCTGACCCAAATGCTGCACGATTATCCGCAGCAAGCCCCCTACCTCAGCCTCAGCCTGCACTGCGAAATTGCCGACATTCTCAACGCCTACACCGCCCTCGTCGAGCGGGACGGCAAGCTAAAGGGGCTGCACGCCTACAACGCCGCCCGCCCGCCCCATTCCGAGGGGCTGGCCGTCTTCATCGCCAGCTATTTGGCCTACGAAACCGAATGCCTCAACATCAACCTGCTGCATCTCAGCAGCCGCAAGGCAGTGGAAGCCGCCCTGATGATGCAAGAGATTTTCCCCCACATCAACTTCCGCCGCGAGGTGACGGTGGGGCATCTGCTGCTGGACATTGACACGCCCACGCAGGTGTTGGCCAAGGTCAATCCACCCATTCGCCCTCGTGAAGATGTGGAATTTTTGTGGCAGAAGGTGCTAAACGGGGAGATTGATTGGATTGTGAGCGACCACGCCTGCTGCCGCAGCGAAATTAAATACAACGCCGACCATCCCGACGACATTTGGCTGTCTAAATCTGGCTTTGGCGGCACGGAATACCTGCTCTCTGGCGTCTTTAGCGAAGGCCACAGGCGTGGCATGTCGCTCAACCAGATGGCCGAACTGCTCAGTTGGAACCCCGCCCAGCGGTTTGGCCTGCTCAACAAGGGCGACATCGCCCCCGGCTACGATGCCGATCTGGTGCTGTTTGACCCCAACCAAACCTTCACCGTGCGTGCCGCCGATTCGCAGTCCGGGCAAGGCTACACGCCGTTTGAAGGCCAGGAACTGACCGGACAGGTCAAACAAACCTTCCTGCGTGGCAATTTAGTTTTTGACAATGGCAATATTGTTGGGGAGGCGTCGGGAGAATATCAGAAACGGCCGAATAGTGCGTAGTGCGTAGACAACTCCTACGCACTACGCACTACGCTTCAAATCTATGAAAAAATTACCCACTCTCACCCTCATCGGCATTGCTTTAACGGCCGTTGCACTGTTCTTTTTGTACAGCGGTGATCGGGTGCTGGCTGATGGCGAGAAATTTGCGGTGTCGGATCCAAACGGCCGTCCGCTTTCCGCCACCTTTTACCCCGGCACGCAGCCCGCCGGGATTTTGCTGCTGGCAGGCTTCGGCAGCGACCAAATGGCGATGCGAACGGCCGCCAGCGAATTTGCCCAGGCGGGTGTGGCTGTCATGACGATGGATTTTTCGGGACACGGCCGTTCCCCCGGCACAATCACTTTCGACAACGCTGCTACGGCTGACCTGGCTTGGCAAACGTTGGCTGGCATCGAGGCATTCACCGCCAAATCTGGCCTAGCGCCCAACCAAATCATCATCATGGGGCACAGCATGGGGGCGCGGGTGGGCTTGCAGGCGATGACCCTGACAGATGACCCGGTGGCTGGACTCATCTTGCTGGGGGCGCAGGTAAACCTGGAAAGCAACCAGCAGGCCGAAACCTTCACAGGCGTGTCTGACAGCGAGCTGCTGTGGGTAAAAGGGCTCAGTACTAATCTCCCGGCCAGCGACGTTTTGCTCATGAGCGGTCAGTGGGACGATATTTTACCGCCGTCGTCGGCAAAACTGCTGCTGGGCAAGCTGCAAGAAGGCGAAGCCAGCAGCTGGAGGCGCGAGCTGAGCGTGCTGGATAGGCTGGTGCACAATTATGAAATTTATTCGCCGCGCGTGATGACCCAAGCCAAAACATGGGCTGGCCAGCGTTGGGGCATTCCCCTGGCAGCCGAAGCAGCCACGGCGCAAATGCGCCTCATTCTTTGGGCTGTGGGATTGGTGGGAATATTTTTAGCGGTGGCTGCTGGCTGGCGCTGGGCGGCGCAAACGTGGCCGGGCACGCCGCTAACCTTTCATTTGCAGATTGAGCAGACGAATCGTTTTCTGATCGGGAAAACGGCTCTTTGGCTGGCGGCCGTTCCCTTTGCCCTTTTGCTTGGTGGCCTGTTTTTTGTGCTGCCGTTGGGCTTGCCTGCTTTCAATCTGTACTATGTTTGCTTTATCGGTGGCTACGGGCTGTTGTTACTACTGCTGTATTGGCGGGGGCGTGTGCCGGGGGTGAACGGCCGTTTACCTTTTGTTCGCTCCCAAGCAACAGCCGTTTCCCCCAAACGTCTTGTGCTAGCAATTGGTATTAGTCTAGGGATTTTGGGCATAGTCACCGCTTTTATCCAAACTGGGCTGTTCTTCTACCCCACCGGGCAGCGGTTCATCTGGCTGCTCATTTACACACCGTTCACCGCTCTCGGTTTTGCTATTGGTTTGCGGGAAATCCAGCTTGTTCATCAGTCTGGAGCGGGATGGGGTGCTTTGTTGATTACGGCCGTCATCGGCCTGATCCCCTTCATTTTATACACGCTCTTTCTCGCCGCTTTGGGATCAATCTCCGGCATGTTAGGTGGCCTGCAAGGGCTCATCATTTTGGCTCTGGTTTGGCTGAGTGGCGGCTTGATTTATCAGGTTGCCCAACGATTGTGGCTAACGGCCGTTTTCCAGGCCTTCTTGCTCTACTGGCTGGTGTTGCCGGTGGGGCCGCTATTTTCTGTTTGATTTGATTCGTAGTGCGTATTTTGTAGTGTGTAAAAAACGGAATACGCAATACGCAATAAAAAAGGAACCATCCATGACAAACAAACCACTTACCGCCCAATTTTTCCTCGAACGGATGACCGCTGCCGAAATTGCGCGGGCGCGGCGCGTGGAAAGCGTGCTGCCTGCTCTGCGCGAGCACGCAGCAGAATCGGATGTGGCAGGCGAGTTTTATCGGCCGCACAAAGAGACATTGCGAGAGGCCGGACTGCTGGGGCTGGTCGTGCCAGAAAAATACGGGGGCTTGGGCGGCACGCTGCGTGATCTGGCAGCGGCCACCTTTGCTCTGGGCACGGCTTGTCCCTCCACGGCGCTGGCCTACTTCTTCCACTGCAGCAGCGTTTCACGCGGGTTGCTGGCTTTGGAGGCCGTGGCAGCAGGCAAGTTTAGCGACGAAGACGCGCCCGTCGTGCGGGCATTTGGCGAGAAAGTACTGCGAAAAATGGGCGCGGAGGGCAAATTGCTGGGCAACTTTGCCAGCGAGACGGCCAAATCGTCCAAGAGTGCCGTCTTTATTTCTTCTGAAGCAACCAAGACAGAAGGCGGCTGGCTGCTCAACGGCACCAAGAGCTTTGGCTGCAACACAGGCGTCGCCGATGAATATTTGGTGGCGGCAAAATTAGAGGGATACGAAACGGCCGCAGGCCTCGCCATGTTTTTTGTAAAGCAAGATGCCCCCGGCGTGACTGAGCGCGCTGCCTGGGATTCGTTGGGGATGCGGGCCACCGCCTCCCAGGGCATCGTCATGGAAAACGTTTTTGTGCCCGATGCAGACGCGCTGGCCATCCCCGACGCGTTTGTGACGATGATGCAGATGAGTCGGGGCTCGTTGCTAGGCAACCAGTTGGCAATTTCGGCCATTTACTTGGGCGCGGCCAAGCAAGCGTATGATTTTGCCCTCAACTTTACGACCGAAATGAAATTCAAGGATACCGGCTTGCCCATTGCCACAAGCCCGTTCCACCAGGAACTCATCGGCAAAATGACGGTGGATTTGGAGACGGGGCGTTTGTGGCTGCTTCGTCAACTCGATTTGGAGACATCAGAGCCGCCGTTGCTGCCCAAGCCGCTGGTCATCCGGCAGTGGCGCATGTGCAAAGGCGTTGTCTCTGAAGCGGCACTCAATGTGGCGCAGGGGGCGCTGAAAATGTGCGGCACGAGCAACACGGGCAACAGCGGCGTCATTGCCCGCATGCTACGCGACATTTCGATGGGCTTGGTCATGGCCTTCCCGCCAGAACGCGGCCGTTTGGAAGCGGCCAAAATGGTGGTGGAGGGGCAGGGACAGGATGTGTTTAGGGTGTGAGTGTGAGAGCGTATTTCGTATTGCGTAAAAAGCATCCCCTACACAATACGAAATACGCAATATCAAGTGAGATAATTCTATGAATAACGTAAAAATCCCTGATTTGACCGACTACATCGCTGGTGAATTTTTGCCGCCGACTGTGGCGATAACGGCCACTTCGGCAAGCTCAACACCGTTGAGCAGTTCAGTGCAGGCCGTAAACCGTAATCCCCACGACAACAGCCCAATCGGGCAGCAAATGGCAACCAGTGAGGCCAATTTGGAGCGGGCGTTGGCGGCCGCGTGGCAGGTACACCAATCCGGTGTTTGGCGGAATTTGCCCATTGCGGAACGAGCCGATTTGGTGACGAGAATGGGAGCTTGGCTGGCCGAACGTGCCGAGGACATTGCTCAATTGGAGTCGCTGACAACGGGGATTGTCATCAACACCTCGCGCTTGGTGAATATGATTACCCATCTCACGTTTACCGCTTCGGCGGAGATGTTGCGTGGGGGCAGTACGTTGCAAACACTGTCCGGCGAACTGGCTGAGGTGGAGGTTCATCGTCAACCGTGGGGGCCTGCTGCCTGCATTGCCCCGTGGAATGCCCCTGCGGCGCTGGCGGCGCATAAAGTGGGGGCGGCGTTGGCGGCAGGCTGCCCGGTCATCTTGAAGCCGAGTGAATGGTCGCCCTATTCGGCCGTTTTTTTGGCGCGGGCAGCAGAGGCAGTGGACTTGCCTGCGGGGGTATTTCAGTTGGTAAACGGCCGTGCCGACGTTGGCGCATATTTAGTGAATGATGCCCGGATTCGCTGCGTCTCTTTCACGGGTGGTTTGGCAGGGGGGCGGGCCGTCGCCCAGGCTTGCGCTCGCGACTTTAAGCCAGCTCAGCTTGAACTGGGCGGCAACAATGCCATGGTGGTGCTGGCCGATGCCGATCTGGACAAAACGGCGCAGGGCATTGTGGCTGGGATGACGACGCTCAACGGCCAATGGTGTCGTGCCCTGGGGCGGCTCATCGTGCAGGACACAATTTATAACGATTTGCTGGAGCGAACGCTGGAAGCGTTGGCGGCAGTGAAAGTTGGCCATGCGCTGGATGAAAGCAGCCAGATGGGGCCGCTGGTTCATGCGAGGCATCGGGGGCATTTACAAACGGCCGTTGCTCATTTACAGTCACGCGGCGGCACGGTGCATCAGGTCACGCCTCTGCCCGATTTGCCCGGCACCTTTTTTGCCCCGGCACTCATCACGGGGATAGATTCATCTGAAACATTAGAGGAGATTTTTGGGCCAGTGACGGCCGTTCACCCTTTCAAAACTGATGCCGAGGCCGTTCAGCTTGCTAATCAGACGCCGTATGGCTTGGGTGGTTACGTTTTTGGCGAACAGGAACATGCGCTCACCATTGCCCGGCAGATGGAAACGGGCGGCGTGAAGGTCAACGGGGTCAGCCTGATTGGTCTGCACCCGATGGCCCCACGCCCCGCCTGGAAGCTCAGCGGCTTCGGCGAAGAAGGCACGGCAGAGACGTTTCACTTTTTTATGGGGCGGCGGGTTGTTGGCGTGGCGGGAGTATAAAAAATTTGCCACAGAGAACTCAGAGAAAAAAGCTCTGTGGGCTCCGTGTTCTCTGTGGTGCAAAAAATTAACGCTCTGTAATTGCCTCAACCAAATACCACGGCCGTCCATTTACTACATCCGTATTTTTGGACACTTCTTTGTTTTGGGTATGGGCGGGGTGGATGGTGGCGGTGGTCAGGCCGGGCTGGTCGGTGGCGTGGGTGACGATTGGATAGCTGATGTTGCCATCGAACGGCCGTGTTTCCCAGGGCGTCATCAGGGTGAAATCGTTGTGCAGGGTGCAAATGAGGCTTTGCCCGGCTGGGGTGGGGCGGCTGGCGGCAATGAGGCAGACGCGATTCTCGGCCGAGCGTTCTAGCAAGCCTAGCTCTACTTCCCACCGTTCCTGAACGTGCATCGGCGCAGCCACCACGTCGGCCCCTTGCAGGGATGCCAGGCGAAACGCTTCGGGATAGATAGTGTCATCCCCCACGATGAGAGCAAAGCGTCCCCACGGTGCTTCCAGAATTTGTAGGTCATCGCCCAGGCTGGTGGCCCAATTTGCGTGCCGATTGACCCGATGTAGCTGCGGCTGGCGATGAATGAGGCCTTCACTGTTGATGACAACGCCAACGTGCGCGTGACCTCCACCATTATTTACTGCCTCCACAATGCTTGTAACCACAAATGCAGATTGATTTTGTAGAGCGGCAGTGAGGGTTTGGACGGCTTGCTGGCTGGTGGTTACGGCCGTATCCACATCATCCACTACCCCATCGGCAAAGCAAAACAGTTCCGGCAACACGATGAGCTGGCTACCGTTGGCGGCGGCTTGGGCAATGGCTTCGGCCGCTTCTTCGATGGCGTCGGGGCCGTTGGCAATGGGTTGGTAAACGGCCGTTTGCAGTTCGGCCGCACCTACCGGAAAGTCCAACGGCTGTGGTTCCTGGCCAATGGCGGCATAAAGCTCCGGGCGACGGCTGGCAAAAATGTCCGTGCCGTCGGGTCGTTGTTTGTCATCGGCTAAGCTGGGATCAATATCGGCCACGATGACGGCATCTCCCGTGCGGGGTGCTTTGGCCAGCACCGTGCCGTCTGGGGCCACAATTTGGCTTTCGCCTGCGCCATGCAGAAAATGGACGGGAATGCTGGTGGCCTGGCTCACTGGCTCCAGCAAAAATTCGGGGATGAGCGGGTCAACCTTGTTGGCCGCTACCACAAAGACTTTATTTTCCGCTGCGCGAACGGGTACGTGCAGGCTGGCCTCATCCAGGGCAAAGGAGTTGAGACTGTTGCCTAAAATTTGCGCCCCACGCAAGGCCAAAGCGCGGGGTGTTTCGTTAATCACGCCATCCATGCAGGCGTAGGTAGACAGTTTACCCAGCAGCGATTCGGTGATGGGTGTAGCTGCCTGGGCGCGTTCAAGGAAATCATTTTCATGCCCCATCAGCACCTGTTTGTCTGAGGTGGAAAGCAAACGGCCGTCTGGCCCGTAAAGCAGGCTGGTTCCGGTGGCCGTGCCATCCTCCTGTTGCAAGGTAACGTTGATGACGATATGGCAGTTGTGCTGGTGAGCTTTGTGGGAAACGGCCGTTAAAAATTCACCGTCAAGGGCAACAGAGACGTTAAAACAATGCATCTTATCATCATACCAAGAGAGGTGATTAACAAATTCGGGCAGCACCATCAAATCCGGCTGCTGCTCGGAAGCTTTGTCTATCATGGCTAAACATTTTTCCAAATTTTCTTGAACATCTGCGCCTGCACCAAATTGCAATGCAGCTACGCGAACTGTGGGATTTGACATAAAAACCTCATATTTGATGGCCGCTAAGAGGGCATCCACAAACAAGTGATTTGGAAATGGCAGATGACCTTGAAGTAAGCGGTCACTTTTTAAAGGAAGAATTTGTTGGCCGCTTACTGAGAGACGCCCAGTTGACGTTTTAATTCACGCACTAACGCACTACCATTAGGTGCATAACCATCAGCGCCAACATGATCACAATACTCCTGCGTAACAGGTGCCCCGCCTACGAATATTTTTACACCGTCTCGCAGACCAGCGTTTTCAATTGCTTTAATGGTTGGGCTAAACATGGTCATTGTGGTTGTTAAAAATGCACTCATACCTACTGCATCTGGTTGATACTTTTGTATGGCTTCTACAAAGGCAGCTTCAGTAACATTAACGCCTAAATCAATAACCTCAAAGCCTGCACCTTCCAGCATGATGTTACACAAATTCTTGCCAACATCGTGAATATCACCTTTTACTGTTCCCATAACAAACTTGCCCACAGGCTTCGCGCCCGTTTCCGCAATGAGAGGGCGCAAGATAGCCATTGCCCCGGCCATAGCTCTGGCTGCCACGAGCATTTCTGGGACAAAGTAGGTGCCGTCTTCAAATAAACGCCCCACTTCTTCCAATGCTGGAATAAGAGAATCAAAAAGAGTGACAAGGGGATCCATCCCCAGTGTAACAGCCTCTTTGGTTAAAGCAACTACTGGGTCACGCTCACCGTCAATCGTGTGGTTAAATAGTGAATCTAAGATTTCGTTTTCTCTGCTCATTTTGCTTACTCTCGTAAAAAATTTTGAATTATGAGGGATGAATTATGAAAAATCTGCTGTCTAAACCAGTTCTTTCACCAATTCACCAATCATGCGGATGCGTTCAATATCTGCACCGGGAGGTACCTCATCCGAAACGCCCAGAACCAGGCGGGGGTAGAAGAAGTCAACCATTTTTTTAGTGTAGGCAACCATTTCTTCAACTGGGTATTGGTTTTCGTTTACTAGCAATGAGGGTATGCCGTCCATGACGATTAGGTCGCCAACGGCATCCCGTATTTGTTCAATGGTGACATCGCCTTGCGGTGCGGCCGTAGGTGCTTCAATTGCATCGTAATCAAAATCTCGTAGATGAGGCAGCAGTGATTTCATCGTGCCGTCAATATGCACTGAAACAAATTTACCGGCCGCATGAAGCTGGTCTGTACGCATGGCGTAATAAGGAACCAGATGCTTTTTCCAAACCTTGGGGGAATCAATAAACCCGTCTACATTTTCGCCCAAATTGATAATCTGTACGGGGCTTTTGCAAATGACATCATACATGACATCATCAGCGGCCGTAGCAAATTCAACGTACTCTTCCAAAACGGTGGGATGGTCGTACATGAAGTAGATGGCTTGTTGTAAGCCCATTTCCTCAATCATCAAGCGCTGCACGGGTGAACGCCGGAAGTAAAATTGGGGAGTGCCATACTCACCATATTTGGCTAAATCTTGCTGGAATAGCTCCTCGTCCCAGAACCACTCTTCATCTTCGTGAATGTATTTCAGGATTTTGAAATCTTCGGCTTCCTTAACGCGATATTCGGTGATGTGTGAAGATACTTTCCATTCATCAAATTCGATCACTTGGGACAAATCCCCAATTGGCGTGTGCCAGGTGCGGCGCAGGGTTTGATCATCTTTCCAATCAAGCTCCACATCCACCGTTTTGTAGCGAAATTTGAGCCAGGAATTGCCGCGCAGCCAGGAGCGATCCCACATGAAGTAGCGAATTGAAGCGTGGCAGTAGTCGCATATTTCCGGGAAGGTGGCGTCTTTTAGGTGGTCGGGAATTGTGCCGTTGGCCTTGTTCACTTTGTACCACCAATCCAAGCGGGGCTGCCAAAGCACACCGCCGGGGTCTTCGCCGCGAAAAATTGCCAGTTGCATTGCACCATAGTTGGGTCTTACTGCTGAAGTAACCATTTCACCTCATCCTTTTAGATACACTGTTTCTTATTGTACAATACCGAAAATGCGACTGTTTTGTCTTGTGAGTAATTAGCCTATCTTTGTGCTAATTTGATATTTATGGAAAAACGACTGGCGGCAAATATCATTGATTCTGAAATTGAGGGTCACTATACTTTTTTTCCGTTTGTAGAGGGGATTTCAACGCGGGAGCATGTGCATGATTTTTTTGAAATTTTTCTCATTGCCGCTGGCAGCATTTATCATCATGTGAATCGCGAGGTGATTTTGGTGCAAAGCGGCAGCCTTGTCTTTATTCGGCCTGAGGATGCTCACTTCTTTCGTCAGCATGAAAACCAGCGTTGTGAACTGATTAATTTGGCATTTTTGCAGGAGACTTTTGAGGAAACGGCCGTTTTCCTCAACATCGCTCAACAAAAAGACGCCTTACTTGAATTGCCATTGCCCCCCACCGTTTTGCTGACAACGGCCGAATCAAGCTGGATCTCAGCCCAATTAAAACAGTGGGGGCAGCTCATGTACCGCGACAAAAGTCACTCCTGCGTTACGCTCAGAGCTTTACTGGCACAAATTGTCTCAAACTTCTTTATTGCCCGTTTTGAAGATTATGTAGGGGATGTGCCACTGTGGCTGAAAGCACTGTGTCAACAGATGCAGGGAAAAGAAAATTTAGTCGAGGGCAGAACGGCTCTGATGCGTTTAGCCAATCGCACACCCGAATATGTGGGGCGAGCTTTCAAGACGCACCTCGGGATCACGCCATCCCAGTTCATCAATGATTTGCGCCTCAATTATGCCACTGATTTGCTGCTCCACACCGATATGGCCGCCACTGAAATTTGTTATGAGGTGGGCTTTGGCAATCTTAGCCATTTTTATCATCTGTTCAAAAGACGCTGGCACTGTTCCCCCATCCAGTTTCGCAAAATGAACCAGCGATCGCGCGTTGTTTAATGATTGGGAGTTTTGTGAATTCGCGGAGTTTACAGGCCGTGAAACGTGATGACATCTTGTCACGTTTCACGTTTCACGCTTCATTAATCACGCAAACCCCCACGAAAAAAGTTGAGACGATGCGTTTTTATTTCATACGGCGTGTAGCTGGCAATAAAGGTGTGGGGATCAATGTTTTCTACAGCTTCTGGGCTTTCTTCTAGCAAATTTGTTTCGGCCACATTGTCTAAGTCGGCATTGAAGACAAGCTTTGTCTTAGCATGGCTGCCGTGGCTGTCGAAGGTACGCAGGATGAGTTCATCACCGTCTTCTGACTGCTTTAGTGCTTCCACGATCAGGCTGCGGGATTCAATGTTCAGCAGTGAGCAGGTCGCCGGCAGGTTGGCATTTTGTTCACTCGCTTGCAGCTCTAAGGGAATTGCCAAAGCGGGGATGTTAAGTTCATAAGCGCGGCGATCCGCTTGGGCTTGCCGCCAACCGCCAGCGTGAGGCAGCAGTGAGTAGGTAAATTGATGGTGGCCGAGGTCGCTGGTAGCGTCAGGCCGAATGGGGCTGCGAATGAGCGAGAGGCGCAGTACGTTTTCCCGTGCGTCGTAGCCATATTTGCAATCATTTAGCAGGGCAACACCGTAATCTCCCTCAGACATATCGGCCCATTTGTGGCCACAAACTTCAAATTTGGCCTGCTCCCAGTCGGTGTTGCGGTGGGTGGCGCGCTCGATGTGGCCGAAGGGCAGGTCGTAGGTGGCGACGCGGCTGCGAATTTGCAGGGGGAAGGCGACTTTTAGCAGCTTGCGGCTGTTGCGCCACTCGGCACGGGTATGAAAGTCAATGCGGGGATTGTCGTGGTACAGCCACATCTCTTGCTCGATGGTGGAATCTAGCACTTGCCAACTGCTGGTGAAGACGGCAAAGTGTGGCCCGTTGGCGACCAGTTGCCATGCGGCCGTCTGCTTTACGGGGTGCTGGTACGTTTCAAGATGGTAAGCAATGTCCCAGGCGCTGAACTTGGTGCCAGGATTATCCTCAAAAACCTGAAAGGCGTTGCCCGGTGCAGCCAATACCTCGTGGTCGTTGGTTTTGTCGTAGAGGCGTTCCAGGTTACCAGCCTCGTCTAGCTCAATTTGGTAAAGGGGAGTTTCGATGCGGTTGTTGGCAAAGGTGGCGGTTTGTTGGTTGTGGTCAACGGCCGTCCCCTCCCCAAAAGCCGCCACCGTCCAGCCCAAACTGGGAAGATCGGGAGCGCGGAAGTAGGCACGGCCGTTGTAATCCTGCACTGGCACAAGTTCACCACCGTTGATCCGAACGGCCGTTGCCCCAGTAGACGCAGTTTCCACCAATTCATTCCGCTGCCAAGCAAGCGTGTTAAAGATGATCAGATCATTTGCCTGTGCCACCTCTGGCTTAAGCTGCTGCACTAGATGAGCAACGGCCGCTCCTTGAACTTCATGGCCAATAGCAAAGGCCGCATCATAATCCTGCTGAATGTCGGCCACCGCTTCCGGCACGTGCGTACCGGGCAGAATGTCGTGGAACTGGTTCAGCATTGCCAGCTTCCAGCCCTCATTCAGCCGCTCCTGCTGGCGGGGTGCGCCATAGAGCCAGGCCAGCGAACTTAAAATTTCGGCGTTGCGGAAGAGCGTCTCCACTTGGCGGTTTTGCCGCTTGAGGCCAGCCTTGGTGGTGTAGGTGCCGCGATGGGCTTCCAGATACAGTTCATCGTCCCAAATTGGCAAGTTGGCGGCTCTTTTTTCAATGCTGTGGAAAAATGTTTCGGCAAAGGTGAGTTGATTGTGGGGGAGTCCGGGGAAAACGGCCGTTCGCAAGCTCGCCTCCACCATTTCACGGGTGGGGCCGCCGCCACCATCCCCCAAGCCATAGACGAACAGGTTTTCACCCACCGTCTCTTTTTCGCGGAAATCCTGCCATTGACGCTGCAAATTATTGAACGAGTACGTTTGGGCAAAGTGGGTGGGTGGAAAGTGAACTAACACCTCACTGCCGTCTGGCCCACGCCAGCGGAAGGTGTCGTGGGGAAAGACGTTGGTGTCATTCCATATGTTTAGCTTGGCCGTCATGAAATATTTGACGCCACTTTTGCGTAAAATCTGGGGCAGCGTATACACCGCGCCAAAAACATCCGGCAGCCAGCACGTTTCCGACGTGATGCCAAACGTTTCGCGGATATACCGCTGACCAAAAAGAAGCTGCCGCACGAAGCTTTCTGGCCCCAGCAGATTGCAATCTGGCTCGACGTACATCGCTCCGATCACTTCCCAGCGTCCTTCGACCACCCGCTGCTTCACTTCGGCAAAGGTTTCCGGGTACATCTCCTCCAGCTTTTCGTAAAGGTAGGGCTGGCTGTAGCTAAAAAGGTAATCTGGATATTCCCGCATCAGACTGAGCATATTGGTGATGGTGCGGCAATTTTTACGCAATGTTTCTTTCAGCGGCCACAGATAGACAATATCTAAATGCGAGTGGGCGCAGATGTTCATTTTGCCAGCATGTCGGTAAAAGTCGCTGGTGAACACGTTTTGGCGCAAAATTTGGCGGGCGCGAACGGCCGTAGCACGAGCCTCCTCACGGGAAGCAAGACAAGCACCAACTTCTCGGCAGGCTGTTTCTAAATGGTGGCGTAAAAAGCCTTCAATTTCCAGATTTTCGTCACTTTGCCAGTAACTCTTGTAAGCCTCCAACACCAGACGCGCGTCAAGGAGAAAGGCTTCAAGCTCACGGTCTATTTTTACCAGGGTTGCTTGGCGGAACAGGTGATAGTCACGCTCATCATGGCGGCGGGCATCGTAGGGATAGTTGATGATGAACGCTTCCATTTCTAGCTTTAGCTCGCGCCCAGCCTGGGCAAACTCGCCTAACGGAACCAGACTGCGGTAGTAATCGAGACCTTGCCAGGGACGGCCGTTTATACTAAGCTGCGTCTCTCCCCCATCCATATCAATGTCCAAATAAACGTCTGACCCTGAATGACTCTCAGGTATCACAAGCGTTTTGCGAAAGAAGGCCGTTGTATCCGGGCCACCCCACTGCTCGCCAACCTCAATAACCCTCCACGCCTCATCTAAGAATTGGTAGCTGCCGGGGGCTGTCAGGCGGGCGCGACGGTATTCCCAAAAGGTCAGTTCGATGGGAGCATAAGTAATAAATGAAGCGATACGAGCAAGATGGCGCTCGATCCATTCATGGGGCAAGTCGGGGCTGCGTTCAGGGTCTCTTGGTTTTCGTTTGGGCATTTCACTTCCAGTCTGCTTTTGGAGACTGGAGATTGGAGACCAGTAAATCTCTAATCTCTAGTCTCTCTCTTTCTTTGCACTATTGGCACGCGCCATCCGGCCAGTCTGCCACGCCTTTTGCCAATAAAAATCACGCGGTTCTGCCAACGGTTTGGCCGGGGCAGTGAAAGCCAAAATATAAGCTCGCCTTGCTCGGTTCGTCCGGTTTGGCCCTGCATAATGAAGCGTCCGGCAATGGTGTATGGTCGCCCCTCCAGCGGGAATTGGGCAAGCTACAAGATCGCCAAGATTGGTCAGTTTGGGGTCAACCTCTAGCCCATGCACACGCACATCCCCACCGATGCTGCGATGAGGAATCACGTCGAGCCGATGACTACCAGGAACAAACTGCATACAGCCCATCTCTACCGTGGTGTCTTGGAGCGGCATCCAGATGCTAATGCCGTTGTGTTCTTCCTGCGGGTTCCAATAGGCTTCATCTTGATGGAGTGGTGTCTCCGCACCCGTTTGTGGTGGTTTCAGGATGGCATGACTTCCCGTTCCCAATTCATCACTCCTCAGTAGCTGTTGGGCAACCTGGGTGGCGTTGGCTCTGTAGAGCGTGTCCTGCAATTCTGGCGCATACTTTTCTGGCTTCAATATTTGGGGCAAGGCTGCTTCCTGCCCTTCCTCATCGCTCCCGGCCAGATCAAACTGGTTGCCTTCTTCACGCCCAGCGCGGGTGGCAAATAGCCGATCGTACACGTTTTTGATGAGATTGATTTCTACGGCCGTTGTAATCGCATCAAGCACCAGATAGCCGTTCGCCTGAAAAAACGCAATTTGCTTGTCATTCAGTTGTAAGGTGGGTTGAATCATTGTCCCTTCCTTCATAAATATAGACTACGTAGACTACGGTGTGATTCGGTTAACCTTCTCTTAGCTCCGAGTCTCTTTCTTATATTATTAAGACCTAACTTTTAGGACGTCTTCTCCACCAATGTTGTCACTGAACTCAACAAATGCTGATTCTTGCCCTAAAACCTTTTTCACAAACGCAGGCCACCAATTAGTTTGCTTCTCTGGATCAGCATATTGATCCAGAACTGCTGACGTCTCCTCTTTTTTTTGTCTGCCTAACGCTTCAAACTCACGCCGATCTAGTCCGCTCCGCGGAATTCCCCACTCTCGACCCGTGTGTACGTGCAACACTTCATCGGCCCAATCAAAATCCTGGAAGAGTTTAGCCAATGGATTGTTTGCTTCTTTTGTCACCTGCCACTCATATTTCTTACCACTTTTAGCGGGCATCAAGCCTTGTTCAATAGCATAGAGAACAGCGTGGGCTTCTAATGTTGTCATATGCATATTCATTCGGATGGAGAAACCAGGGTGAAGTGGAATGTCACGTCGCCAATCAACGCCTAAATTCTCAAAATAGACAGAACCCATCATTGCGTGGCGTGCTTCATCCCAAAGTTGACGACACATATCAACATAGAACGACCACGGTTGTTCTTTTGTCTCGGCAATAATGCGTGCCATTGATTCTGGTACGTCCATTTCCAACGCTCGTTTGCACATCAATGCCAATGTCTTTTCCTCTAGAGGAACACCTTCAGTGCGAGCCACATGGTAACAGGGAAATATAAAATTTTCTTGCAGCTCAAAGCGCCTATCGCGGCGGGGCATGTAATCGGGCTCAAAGGGAGTTGTTACGCGGCTTTTGGGGAGGTGGTTAGGAGGTACGGCCGTTCCCTCCACCCCACCAGACGCTGCCAAATAAGCTTGTAAATGAGCTTTAAATTCTGTGTGGCACCCTACTGCAGCCATGGTAGCCTCACCCCACGTGATAGCATCTTTTTCCTCAAGCATAAGGAAACGTAAAATTCGGCGTGTTGGCGCATCAGCGAGTGGATTAGCCGCATTGAAGTGATTTTGGTAGGCGTCCAATACGGCCGGTTTCAGCACCTCATACAGTGCCGTAAGTTTTTCCGAGGTGGTTACGGCCGTCAGCAACTCATCAAAAAAGCGATCTATGCGTGGGTCAGGAGACTTATTCATGTCCGGCATCGGGTTTCTCATTTCACTGACCCGTACGCGAAACGACTGGGCATGTTCAGCGGCAAGATACGTATGATAGCTCAGCGCTTCCTTGACCTCCCATTCCGGCGTTGGATTGATCCAGCACAACGCCACTTCCATTGTCCGTTTCGCAATCCATGCGTAACGAAGCAACCGATCAACCGTTTCATTAACACCCAAACCATCTTGAGCAGCATCTTTATAATTTATGACATTAGGCAACAGGGAATTTGACATAACGCCTCTATAAGATGTGATTTCTATCCATTTCCATCAAAAATGAGCCAGAAATGAGACACAATAATGAATTTCAACATCGTCGCAAAGCAGAATTAGCCAAACGCCGCTTCTGGTTTTTCATTATAAAGAAAGCAAGAAGCCAGATGGTTAGCCTCATCAACCTTGTAAAGCGGCGGCAGCCCATCCAAACAGCGCGGCATCTTATCAGGGCAGCGCGGATAAAAGCGGCAGCCCGGTTTTTCAGATGTACGCATTTCTTCTTCAGCCGGCAGTTCAATCGTGCCTTCCCACTTAATATCTGGGTCTGGTATGGGCACCGAATTGATCAACAACTGCACATAGGGATGATGCGGTTGGTTAATAACGCGCACCGTATCGCCAGTTTCGGCAATGCCACCTTGATAAAGGATGAAGATTTGATCACCAATCTGGTAGGCTGTGCTTAAATCATGGGTAATGTAAATGAACGAGATGCCACTATCCCGCAGGCGAATCATCACGTCAAGAATTGAAGCCCGCAAGGAGGCATCTACCATAGAAACCGGCTCATCAGCCACAATCAGTTTTGGTTTTACCATGTAGGCCCGCGCCATCATAATGCGCTGACGCTGCCCACCACTAAGCTGGTGCGGGTACTTGCGTAAAACATCCTCACCGTGCAGTCCCACCACATTGAGCGACTCTTCCACCATGTCGCGTGCCTGAGATTTACTCTTCGCCAGCTTAAAATTGCTGGTTACCATGTCAAACACATGGCCTACCCGGTAAAATGGATTGTAAACGCCAAAGGGGTCCTGAAATACAGCCTGAACCTGTCGGCGGTACTCTTGCCGCTGCTGTGCATTTGCCTGTGCCATATCCAGCCCGTCGTAGATTATTTGACCTGACGTGATCTCCGTAAATCCAAGTATCACGTTAGCCAGAGTCGTTTTACCGCTACCGCTCTCGCCAGCAATTGTTGTAATCGTCGCCGGACGATGGGGAATGTTCAGGTTGAACCGATCCAGGGCGATGACTTGACGCTTTTCACCGCCAGAGGCACGCTGGGCATAGATTTTGGTCGCGTTACGGATTTGTAACAATAGTTCGGACATCAATATAGTTCCCATCCTCTTGCTTTTCATACAAATGGCAAGCAACTTCCTGGCGTGGTCGGATTTCCTGGCGAGCAGGCTCCTCCGTGCGACAGCGATCCATCACGAAGGGACAGCGCAGGTGGAAGATGCAGCCCGGTGGTGGATTGCGCGGGTCATGCGTAATGCCTTCCGTAATTTTTAGTGGCTTACGCTCCTTCAATGAAGGGACGGAATCAATTAACAATTCGGTATAAGGATGACCCGGATTTTTGAAAATATCTTCGACACCAGAAATCTCCACAATGTTGCCCGCATACATCACGGCCATGCGATCCACCATCTGCGCCATCAGCCCCATATCGTGGCCGATCATGATCATGGAGACACCCATGGCCTTTTTTACCTTCAGCATGGTTTGGGCCACCACGCGCTGTACCACCACATCCAGGGCGCTAGTGGACTCATCGGCAATGATAACTGCTGGATTGAGGGCAATGGCCATGGCGATGCAGGCACGCTGCTTCATGCCACCGCTGAGTTCGTGAGGATACATATTGTAAATGCGTTCGGGCAGTCCAACCCATTGCAGCAGCTCCAGAATGCGCGTTTTCATCTCATCTTTGCTGCGTTTGCCCTCGTGTTGGCGGATAACATCGGTGATCTGTTCGCTGATCCGCATGGTGGGGTTGAGTGAATTCATCGCACCCTGGGGGATCAAAGCCAGCCGCGTCCAGCGCATTTTACGCAGTTCGGTGCCGGTCAATTTGAGCAAGTCCACATCGCCCATTCTGATTTCACCAGCTACGATGCGGCCGGGTGGCACAATAAGCTGCAAAACGCCCATTGCGGCCGTAGATTTGCCACAGCCAGACTCTCCCACCAGACCCAAAATTTCACCTTCGTAAAGGGAAAAATCAACGCCGTCTACGGCTTTCACATCGCCTTTGGGCGTTTCATAGTAAATTTTTAAATTGTTTACTTCCAGGACTGCTTTGGGTGATTCATTTCCATTTGTCGCCATGAGAATCTCCCTCTATTTTGAAGCCCGTCGCAGGCGCGGATTGGCAATTTCGTCAAAGCCAAGATTGATTAGCAACAGCCCGATGAACATGAGCGATAGCAATACCGTGGGCAAGCCCCACCACCACCACATATTGAGCGAGAGCGCGGTGCCGACGTAAGCGTCATAAATCGTGCCGCCCAGCGTGGAGACCCGAGTTGGGCCAAGCCCTAATGTTTCCAAGCCAACGGCCGTTAAAATAGCCCCCGTCGCTCCAGCAATAAAACTGGCAAAGATGTAAGGTATCAGATTGGGCAGCATCTCCTTAAACATCAGGTCAAAATTGGAGGCACCGGACAGCCGTGCCATCTGCACATAGCCACTCTCGCGCATACTTAGCACCTGCGAGCGAATCTGCCGAGTGGCACGCGGCCAGGCAAAGGCAGCAATGAGCAAGGCCATCGTCGTGATTTCAACCCGATCTAGCACCGATTGCAACACTATCAGCACCATCAACGCTGGTATCGTTAAAGTGACATCTGCTATCAGGCGCACGGCATCATCCACCCAACCCCCAAGGAAGCCAGCCGAAAATCCCAGCACAATGCCAATCAGGATGCCAATTGTGGCCGCCATCGCCCCAATGATAAACGTGGTTGGTGCGCCCAAAATGGCAACGGCCAGCAGATCGCGTCCCAGATTATCTGTTCCCAGAGGATGTTCTGGCACGCCAGCCTCGCCGCGCCAATTGACAAAGCCAACGGGGGGCAGGTTGCGCGGCGCGGCACGAGCAAAGCCAAGATCGGTATCGTAAAAGGCTGGCCCAATCACCCCCGCCAGAAAGAGGAGGAGGAGCAAGCTAACCCCAATAATCATCTTGGGGTTGAGCCAGGGCGTATCCCACTTGTTGAAACGACCCATCGTTTTTGGTTGTTCATTATCTGCACCGGTTGGGCTCTCAGGAGTTGTCATTTTAGCGTCTGTCATGATTCGCCTCCATGCCTAATCCGTGGATCAATGAGCGGATAGATCAAGTCAACAACCAGCACAGCCAGGGCCGTCATCAAAATAATGATAAATGAGCCACCTTGAATAACGGCAAAGTCGCGGGCTAAAATGGCTTCGTAAATCACCCGTCCCATGCCGCGATACTGGAATACATACTCCACCAATATCTGCCCACTCACCAAAGTGCCCAGGGTGATGGCAAAGGCGGTGACTTGGGGCAAAATGGCGTTGCGGATCATGTAGCGATAAAGTACATAGTAAGGATTCAGCCCCTTCGCTTTGGCCAGTTGCATATAATCTTCGCCCTCAACCGTGATCATCATGCCACGCATACCTAGCGTCCAGTAGCCAAAGCTCACCAGAATGATGGAAAGCGCGGGCAATGTGCCATGCTTAATAACGCTTAGAATAAAGTCCAGGTTGAAACCAGGCGTGACGTCAAAAGCATAGGAGCTGCCCGTAGGAAACAAGCTAGTAGTAAAGGCGAATATGTACAGTAGGAATAGCCCGGCGAGAATTGCCGGAATCGAGGTAAACACCATCCCCAGGGGGATGATTGCTTTAATCAGCCCAGGTGTCTTTGTCCAAACCATGATGGCACCCAGAATGTTGCCAATTAGGAAAGTCAGCGTCATTGCCAAAAGCAATAAGCCGATTGTCCAGGGAAGGGCTTCACCGATGATGCTACTCACAGGGGTGGGGAAATTGGACACAGATAAGCCAAAATCCAATGTGACCAGGTTCCCCATATATTTAAGGTATTGAACGCCTAGTGGATCATCCAGACCAAAGCGCTCGCGCCAGCCTTCAATAATGGCTTCGGAATCTTCAACAAAACCGCCAGCGCTGGACATGCCAGCCACCATGGCAGCAATGGGATCAGTTGGCGCTAAACGAGGAATGAGCCAGATGATGGTGGCTGCCACCCAAATGGTAAGCAAGAAAATGCCAAGGCGGCGTAAAAGGTAATTTCTTGGTATTCTGCCCATTCTATTTTCCTTGCGATAACTCGTAATCGGCAAAAGATGTAAGCTCAGTGAAGGGTTGTTTTGGCTGATTACTTAGGAGCGGGACGGGAACATTGTTCCCGTCCCGCTCCCCGTTCAGAATTTACTTGGATTTTACTGAGAGCGCGTCAAATTATGAATAATTAGACCGCCTTTGCCACCCCAGAATGCAGAAGGATTGATGTATGGATCATCTGACGTTGGCCAACCGCTCCAGTAGGTGGTGTTAAACGGGAGCAACTTGGTGGACTGAACCAATGGGGTAAAAGGTACCTCTTCAGCCAGATACCCATAAGCTTCAGCAACAAGCCCTGGTACAGAGGGATCACCCAGAGGCAATGGGGCAATCTGTTCAACGATAGCTGAGTAAGCGGCCGTACTTTCAGTGTCCCAACGACCCGTATTGTTGAAGCCAGGTGCCCGTTCGCCAACCGGCACAACATATTGAGCCGTATAGCGATCCATTGACGCCCACGGTTCGTTGATCGAGCCACAAGCTAACCAGCTATAGGCAATTTCGTACCCACCATTAGGTGCCACATCACCCCAGAAGGTTCCATTGTCAACTGGGCGAGGTGCAGCATCAATACCAGCATTTCGCAACTGCTCAACAACCACATCAACCGTACGCGTATACTCAGTACTGGCTGTGTTTACTGTAATATTGACAGCAAGGACTTCGCCGTCCTTTTCATAGAAACCATCAGCGTTCAGCGTATAACCTTCGGCCTCAATTAAGGCTTGTGCGGCTGCAACATCGGCCGTTGGCGATAGAGCAAGCCCAGCTTCCGTAATCGCATCATTAAACGGCTGCATAGCGCCGTAATTCAGGAACATCGTTGTCGCTGGGGTTGTCGTGCCGTCATAAGCAAACTCGGCAATTTCTTCGCGGTCAATGATGAGACTGACGGCTTTACGCAAGTTTGCATTGTCCCATGGTGCTACAGTCGTGTTGAAATCAAGCTGGCGAACGCAAACGTCAGTAAATGAGTACGGGAACCCATCAAACCAGGCAACGACATTGGGATTGCGAGCTTGAATCGCTTCGAAGGCAGCAGGGGACACATTTTGACCAGCGTCAACTTCATTGTTGGCTACCCGCTGTACCCGGACATCCTCTGTTGTGATTGAAAGGTAAATTACGCGTAGCGGTTCTGGCAAATCCTGGAATCCTGTCTCAGCACCCCACCAATCATCATTCCGATCCCAAACAATGCGGTCTACTTGCAGATCGGTCAATGTATAGGGGCCTGTACCTACAGGCCAGCCTTGCGCTGGATCAAAGTTCGTGAAAGTCAAAGGATCTTGACCCGCCCAGATGTGTTCTGGCATAACCAATAGGCTGTCGTTGATACGTATTGAGAAGTAGTCTAGTTGAAAACGGGGATTAGGTGAAGTTAGATTGAATTGAACAGTTAAATCATCAACCTTTTCTACACTATCTACCCAACGTTGCATATCTGATGCATAGAAAAGTGTCGCAGATTCGTCATTCTTCAACATTTCTACGGTAAAGACCACGTCATCTGCATTGAAAGCTTCGCCATCTGACCACATGATGCCGTCGCGGAGGGTAAGTGTCCAGACATCTGCTGCGTCATTTGACTCTAAACTTTCTCCCAGCCAGGGCTGAATATCACCTGAAACTGGATTCAGGATAAACAATGGTTCCCATAATACCTGGTGACCACCAGCTAGACGGAAGCCAGAAACGCCAGCCGGTGAATATGGGTTGGCATTTGAGTTGTCGGCCAAGAAGCGGTCGAGGTCAAAAATCACTGTATCTTCACGGCCGATTTCACCGTTATCCTCAACGGGAGCATCGGCCTCAACTTCCACGACGCGCGTCACTTCAACTTCTTGTACTTCAGTCACAACTTCACCATCAACAATACGCGTTACTTCGATTGTTTCTGTGACAACCTGGGTTTCTGTGACGACTTCTGGTTCACCCCCGCCGCAGGCGGCTAGAATGAAGAATGCAACCAATAATGAAAATATAAGCCAAAGTTTTTGTTTCATTCTTATCCTCCTTCTCAGGATTGTAATTTACTCAAGAAAAAGCGGGAGGGAAGGCTTTGCTTATTTCAAGTTGCTTTCCCGCTTCTACACGTACAACGATTTATGATATAAGTTGCTTGGCGCTAGCTATATTGTCTTGATTAGTTACTTAATGTGATCTGGTTCACCTCCTTTTAGCAATGAGGACATTCATGCGGATATGAATAGGCTTTAGAAGAAGTTTGCCAAATGGCAACTAAGGTGGTGGTGGATTGCGGCCGTATTGCGGAATGTAAACGGCCGTTGGCTGCGATGAAATAGGTTTGGGCAAGGATATGAATGCGGATTCATGAATCCGCATTCATACTCTAAACTAGGTTAGTCAATTTGTCAATATAGTTCGGAAAATTGACACACGCGTTGACCAAGGTTAGGAACTACTATATATTTGAATTCGCATTCACAATGCAGGAAACAGGAGAAATAATGTCTCAACGACAAGTCACATCTTATGATGTTGCCCGACATGCGGGCGTTTCTCAACCGACGGTTTCGCGTGCCTTTGATCCCAACGGAAATATTAACGCCAAAACACGGGCGCGAGTGCTGCAGGCTGCGGCCGAACTGGGGTATCAACCAAACGCCATTGCTCGTGGTCTAACAACCCAACGCACCGACATTGTGGGCATTATTATGGGCAATATTGCCCGGAGTTATTTTTATCCAAACGTCTTGGTTCAGTTCACCCGTCGCCTGCAGGCTATGGGTAAACAGGTACTCTTATTTAATACGCATGAAACGCGTCCAGTTGATGAAATTTTGCCTCGCTTTCTTAGCTACCATGTTGATGCCTTAATTGTGGCTTCCAATACGCCTGGCCGGGAGTTGATTGACAAGTGTACTAGCATGGGAACGCCAGTGGTTCTGCTTAATCGGACAGTGCCGGATACGACTGCCAATGCTGTCTGTAGCGACAACGAAATGGGTGGACGAATCGTAGCTGATTTACTACTTGATGCTGGTCACAAGCGCTTGGCTTTTGTGACTGGCGTTGAGGTAACCGCAACTAACGAACTGCGCCAGAAAGGTTTCACGGAGCGGCTTAAAGAACGTAGCTATGGTGATGTTTTGCTAGGACATGGGGAATATACTTATGACTCTGGTTTTGAGGCTGCCTTGCGCTTGCTGGACCAAGATAACCCGCCGGACGGGATTTTTTGCGCTGCAGATATTATGGCTTTGGGTGCAATGGATGCCGCTCGCTACCGTTTAGGCATCCAAGTACCTGATGAGTTATCAATTGTTGGGTACGATGATATTCCGATGGCTAGTTGGCCAGCATATGATTTGACGACGATTCGTCAGTCTGCTTCCAAAATGGTGGAAGCGGCCGTTTCCCTTCTTACCTCCCCAAAAGACCACATTACCACTGGACAGGTCATCTTGCTTCCTGGTGAACTAGTCCAACGTGGCTCTGCCAAATTAAGAAAGTCTCAACTATAAACTTACCTCGCTCACCTTGCCACCAAGCCAGTTTCGTTCGCTTGGCAATTATGGAATTGGTTTTGAGATTTTAAAGCCAATCTCGTATAATTTGGTATTCGTACCAGAATCCTGCGAGAATAGGCTTTTAAAATGCTAAAAGTGAGTTTGTTGGGAGCCGCCAACATATCACTTGATGGACAGGACATTCCATTAACTGGCCGTCCTTTAGCGTTACTTGCTTATCTGCTTCTTACCCATCAACCCCATAAACGTTTATTATTAGCAAGACTTTTTCACGAAGAGTCTGAAAACCCTCAAGCCCGGTTCCGGTGGACACTCAACAAGCTCAAACAAAATATAGGCGCGCGATATCTGATTTCAGATCGGCAAACAGTAAGTTTTAACTTTGAGTCTGACTTTAAATTTGATGTAAATCAATTGAATCAAGGAATGACAAATGTATACAGTGGGGAGCTTTTAGCCGGTTTGCATCTTAATCGAGCTCTGAATTTTATGAATTGGCTTCTTTTTCAACGGGAAGCCTGTCGGCGTCAGGCAGAATCTTTACTCGTCAACGAGCTAAATGCTTCATTTCAGGCCGAAGATTGGAATCAGGTTATAACAACCTCACACCGCTTACTTCAATTGGATAATCTACGAGAAGATTGGTTATTGCCATTATTGCGGGCGCACGAACACAATGGAAATATTGAACAAGCAATCCAGCTTTACGATTCCTACAGAACGACATTGCGTGACGAGCTAGATCTATCACCAGGTCCGGAGTTGCAGCAAATATCATTCCGTTTGCAGACAAAAATGCAAGCTAGCCACACGTTGAAAAAAGGATCGCTCAAATTACCTGAACCCTCATTTTTGCAAACCCTTTCTAATCAGAACGAAAACACCTTCATTGGACGAGAGAAACAGTTAGTGCAGCTACTTTCTCCACTTCAGCAGGTAATAGAAAAAAAAGAAGGTCAAGTTTGCTTTGTCAAAGGGAGCGCAGGCAGTGGTAAAAGTTCTTTAATTCGTGAAGTTGTACGACAAGCAACTGACCAATATGAAGATATTCTGGTTGCTTATGGGCGAGGCACCTCAATTGATGGCGGTGGAAGTTCTTATCAACCGTTTATTGATGTTCTTTTTGTATTAATATCGAATAACCTGGAAGCAGTCATTCGTGATAACTTTCTTCCACATAAACAGGTTCGCCGACTATGGCAAGCAGTCGCCAAAATTCGTGATATTGTCAATAGCAATGGACCCAATTTGGTGAAAAGTTGGCTACCAGACCAGGAAAATGCAGATGACTTTGTTTCAGACCACAATACTCAGCATTACCTTTTTCAACAGTTAACATCGGTACTCATCACAATTTCCAGAGAATATCCACTAGTAATATGTCTTGATAATCTACAATGGTCAGATAAGTCCTCAATAAGCTTATTGTTTCATTTAGGACAACGTCTAGCGGGTTATCGAATATTCATTATTTGCGCTTTTCGGGAAGAATCTGCCCATTTGCAGGTTAACAGCAGTTTGCCTCAAACCATTTATGAGATTCAGCGGCGTACCAGCAGCACTCCTATTAATTTGGATAATCTTGATGATGAGGAGAATAGAAACTTCACAAATTTGTTTCTAGATAAAGAACCGAACCAATACTCCAAACAATTTCGACAAGCTTTTTTTGAACAAACAAACGGGCATCCTTTATTTGTAATCGAGCTATTCAATGCTTTGAAGGCTGATGGGGCACTATTCCAAAGTAACGGCGGAGGGTGGCGCGATCAGAATGATATTAGTTGGGCAAGGTTACCCACCCGAGTTGAAGCGGTAATTGAAACGAGAGTCAATAAATTGTCTGAGGAGTTGCAACAGATATTGAGCGTTGCTGCTGTCGAAGGAGAGTATTTTACGATTCAACTAATCAGCCAAATTGCTGGCTATAGCAACCGTGGTTTGCTCAAGTTACTTACTCCGCTTTCAACTCAGCACCCCCCCTTTATTCAGCAAGGGAATGCTCATGCCGAGGGTGCTTTTATGCAAATGAGGTTTTCGCAGCAGCTTTTGCAACAATTTTTTTATCAGCGAATTAACCCATCTGAATTAATTTTGTTGCACAGTGAAATTGCGGAAACTTTAGAGATTCTATATTCAAAGTCCTCAAATAGCATTGCTGCGAAATTGGCCTATCATTTTGAGAAAGCAAACCTTTTTATGCCAGCTATAAATTATTACCAGATTGCAGCAGAAACGGCCGTTTCGCAATTTGCTAATGAAGATGCCATTACTTACTTCACAAAAGCATTGCACCTATTATCAGATAATGACCGAATGATGCAGGCTGATTTTCTTCTGGCAAGAGAACGACTTCATGACCTACTGGGTAACCGAAACGAACAGGCTCAAGATTTATACACACTACATACGATTGCAAATCAAATGCGAAAGCCACAATTAACAGCCATTTATCTTTTGCGGCAAGCTAAACTAGCCTTCAATCAGAGCAATTTTAATCAAGCTGCACATCTCTCTTTAGAAATAATAAAACACCAAAATGCACCATCGGAAGTATTGCTGTCAGCAAATCAACTTTTAGGTCAGATAAACTTGTATCAAGGTCATACAATTGAAGCAAAAAATTACCTTGATAAATCTATGAAGTTGGCTGAAGCAATCACATCAATAGGAACTGAAGCAACAATATTCCGCAGTTTCAGTCTTATATCTTCAATGCAGGGAGAACTTACCCTTGCTCGCTCTTACTTAGAGAAAGCACGGAGCATTGACCACCACACACAATCTTTGATAGGGGAAGCCAAAGTTCTGCAAAATATTTGCTCATTAGAACATCGAAAAGGAAATTATCAAATCGCACTACATCACGGCCAACAGGCTCTGAACACCTTTCAAAGGGCCGGTTTTCGTCAAGGTGAAGGGCAAATTTTACAGGAAATTGGCGATTTATATCGTTCTATTGGAGGACAGCGTCAGGCTATAATTTATCAGCAGCAGGCGAGGCAACATTTTCGTATTTTAGGCGACCCCACAGGTGAAGCCATTTCATTAGGCTATCTTGGGAAACTACTCTATCAAAAACAAAACTATAAAGACGCATTCTTTTTTGCGAATCAAGCAGCTGCTCAAATGGCGATGTTAAATCTTAATTGGCATCATTGTTGGGCATTGGTCTTGCTAGCAAAGATATTATTGCAACAAAATAATTTGCAAGAGGCTGCCAAAAAAATTGAAGAGGTTACTCTGGTTTGGACCTCCTTGAATATCCCATCAACCCACCTTGGGATTCAAGCTATAAAGGCAGATTTGGCATTATTAAATGGAGACACCGAATCAGCAGTTGCAAATGTTCAATCGTCACAGAAGCATTTAAATGCGCGTAACCTCGATTGGTCAGCCGATCCATTTTATATTTATGCTGTTTTTTATAAAGTTTTGAAAAAGGTTAACGTAAGTCAGGCTGAACAGCTTCTTGAAACCGCTTATCAAACATTGCAATCAACTGCCCAAAAAATTGAATTAACGGTGAATAAAAACGATTTTCTTGAAAAAAACCCAAGCCATAAAGAAATAGTTACCTATTATCATCAGAGCCAGGAGGAAAAGAATGAAAACAACAAATAGAAATTGGCCCATAATCCAATTAGCCATAATTTTTACCATTTTTCCCATCCTTGTTATCGCTTGTGAACAAGAACCAGAACCGATTCGAATTGGCGTTGTCAACTATTTGCCTGCCATGGACCAGGTTTTTGTGGGATTTAAACAAGGAATGCAAGATGATTTTGGATATGAAGAAGACGTAGATGTAATATACGTTTACGATGGACCAGCACCAACAACCGACGATTTATTGCCTGTTGCGGAGAACCTCGTTAATGAAGAAGTAGATTTGATCCTGGCGTTCAGCACCGTGGCCTCTATTGCAACAAAAGAGGCAATAGAAGGAACTGATATTCCTGTCATATTTGCCCCTGTGACAGATCCTGAAGGGAGCGGATTAGTTGGAGAAGGAATTAACATGACCGGGATCACCAATGGCGGTAGCGATCGTAAACGAATGGAATGGGTCGTTGACATCATTCCAGATGCCGAAGTGATCTTCGTCCCTTATAATCCAAACCCAAGTGCAGTTAGCGCACTAGCTGAAGTGAGGGAGGCGGCAGAGGAATTAGATCTGGTTCTCATCGAACGGCCGGTTGACGAGGACGAGGATATGTTGAAAGTCCTTGACGATATGCCTGAGGAAGCGGACGTGATCTTTATTTTGCCTGATATTATTACGCTTGCTGAAGTGCCAACGTTTTATCAAGCAACGATTAACGATAATATTCCCATCGTTTCCGTTGTAACTGCTTCTGTTGAGGAGGGTGCACTTTTCTCGTTTGGTATAGATTTTAATGCAGCAGGGCATCAGGCAGCCCGTATGGCAGACCAAATACTTAGAGGAAACAGCACCGTCAATGATCTCCCTGTAGAACCAACAGATTTCTTTCTAGACATTAATTTGGAAACGGCCGATCTCATTGGTTTAGAAATCCCTGATGAAATTTTGGAGCAAGCCCGACAGATTTATCGGGCTTCAGAATAGATAGTACTGTTTCATATGTTTAAGCTGAATCATATAAGTTCTCGTCTTCGTCTCACCTATATACTCTTAGCAATATTGCCCCTTTTAATTGCCGGTTCCATTCTCCTATGGGTCAATTTCAATGCGCTAAATGAACAGGCCCAACTTCTTCAAGAAGAATTAGCCCGAAGAGTAACCGTTGAAATTGAAGCTTATTTTTCAAACCTGGAAGAAACAATCAAGGTAACACTTGCCGCTACAGATTTGGAGCAACAATCTAATGAGGAGCAGGCAGAAATTTTAAATGAGTTACGGATACAGCAACCAGCTTTTCAAGATATTTATCTGGTTGGGAGAGACGGTGAGGAAATTATTCATTCCTCATTGCTTGCTATCAACACAGAGACAAATTTATCTAGTCGTGTGGGCAAACCAGAGTTTGAAATTCCTGTACAAGAGAGGATGACGTATTTTGGGCCAGTCATAAATCGATCTGAAATTAACCAAGTTCCACAAATGATAATGTCCACACCGTTGGAAGACCGGCGAACAGGTGAAATCGAGTATGTGTTGGTAGCAGATGTTTCATTTAAAGCAATTGGAGAGCTAATAGCAGATGTAGACTTTGGCGATGGCGAAGATGTTTACCTAATTGATAAGAACGGCGAAATTATTGCTCACCGCGACCAATCGGTTGTACTTAAAGGCAATACATTCTCTTTGCCTGCACAAAGTTGGGCCATGGGCCTGGCAGGGAATTCTGCCATTATTAAATCCCAAACTATACAGTTGGGAGAACAAACGCTTACAGTTGTAGCCGAAAAGGAATTATCTGAGGCTTTGAGATTAGCGTTTACAACTGTGTATATCATTCTTGGAATACTGTTGGCTTCATTAATTATATCAATTGTCCTTAGTCTGATCGCTACCAACAGGCTGGTAAAACCAATTCAGCAAATGGCGGGGGTTGCGCGGAGGGTTCAGGATGGGGATTTGACACCAAAGGCAAGGGAGAGCGGATTATCTGAGCTGGATGAATTGGCCGGGGCTTTTAATAGCATGACATCCCAGCTTAGGGAGATGCTAACTAACCTGGAAAACTTGGTGGCAGAGCGAACCCAAGCGTTACGCAGCAGTGCGGATATAAGCCGGTACCTTTCAACAATTTTGGAAGTAGATTTACTCTTATCTGAAGTAGTGCATCGTCTTCATCATGAAATGAACTATGGATTGGCAGAAATTTATCAAACTAAAGGCTCTCAATCCGATTTGATACTTGTGGCTTCAAGTGCTCAAAATGGGCCAATTGTCCCGGAAGAGGAACAGCCTCCTCAGGAAGTCATCTTTCGGGCGGCTGAAACAAATAGCCCTATTCACCTTCCGAATGTTTTAGAGTATGAGCGTGATATTCAGCCCATTGAGTTCCAATCACTACTAGCAATCCCGATTGCCAGGGCAACCCAAGTATTAGGGATTTTGGCTGTTTATAAAAGAAACCCAAATGAGTTAGACACGGGTGATTTAGATTTGGTACAGTCCGTTGCTAACCAGTTGGTGATTGCCTTGCAAAATGCACAATCATTTGAGCAGCTGCTTCAAGAAAAGGTTGAAGCAGCTCGCCAACGGGAAGTTGCACAAAGTCAATTATTGGCTTATCGAAATTCCCCGTTAGGTCGTGCTGATCTCCTGGCTCAAGAGTTGTTGGAGGAGCCAAAACAAACGGCCGTTTCCCTTTACAAGTTGTCACAAGAAGCTGAACGCGATCAAGAGCGTGCCGATCTGTTAGCAAATCTTCCCAGAGCAATGAGCAACCGAACTGCACGCAATAATTTTGAAGGATCGGAGTCGCCTCGCCTGTCAATCAATTCAGCCATCCAATTAGCAGAAGGATTTCATTTCTTACAGAGTAGCCAGGAGCGTCCAGAATTGCTGTCGGTTGGGCTTCGCCAAATTCTAGCTGCTTTAAAAACCCCAGAAGCTCAGGAATGGGAGGAAAGCGCGTCTGTTACGGCCGTTTTACAGCTTTGTCATCAATTAATATCTGCTAGCAACGTGGAACAACTCACGACAATTGATGGAACGACCTTGCCGGAGAAGTTTGCTGCATCCCCCGCCAAACTATTAATTTCGGAAATGAAAGAATTATCACCAGTCATGGCAAGTTTAAATGCTTATGAACGAGTGGATACTGTTGAGGATAAAATCTCATACTTGGTTGCCGCTGTACAGCAGTGGCAGCGAGTTGAACGACAAGCGAGGCAAAAGCTGCAGGGGATTGATCGGATATTGTTGGCACGTATAGGAGAAAAAGGCATCAACATTGTTAATGGAGCGTTGAGCGATCTGCAATTAAATGCCCAGATTGTGTGTGAACTGTTAACCCGCCACACTTGGCAAAATGAAATTGTTCCGCTTACCTTAATAATACGGAATCAAGGGCGGGGCGCAGCCTTTAATGTACGTATCTCATTGGTAGAATCCCCCAACTATACAATTGTTAGTGAAAATGCTGTATTAGATCGTATCGGGGCGGGGGAAGAGGTGCGGGTCACCCTCAATGTGCATCCGCGACTAGAACAAAACATCCGCGAATTTCGAGCCCGGTTCCTTGTGCTCTTTACAGACCCACGCGCTGGTGAACAGGTAGAAAATTATGCTGATCTTGTTCATTTGCTGGATCGATCCGAGCCGTTCCAGCATATTAAAAACCCCTACATTGTTGGCACGCCCCTTGAAGAGGGGTCCTCTTTGTTCTTTGGGCGAGAAGATTTAGTTGAGGCAATAAAAGAGAGCTTTTCTGGCGAGCATCACCACAATTTGGTACTGGTTGGCCAAAGAAGGATGGGAAAAACATCGTTATTAAAACAGCTTCCCTTTCACTTTTCTGATGATTATTTGATTGTCTACCTTGATGGTCAGGTTATGGGACTGGACCCAGGCAGTGGGGCATTTTTCCTGAATTTAGCTACGGAAATTACGTATGCAATGGAAGATAAGGGTCTAGAAGTGACTCAGCCCGATTTAGAGATGTTTAGTAACAACCCAGCCCGTGTGTTCGAGCATGAATTTTTGCCCAAAGTGATGACTATTTTGGGGGATGGCCATCTGCTAATTTTGTTTGATGAGTTTGAGGAGCTGGAAAATACGGTGAAGCGCGGCTATTTGGATGAGGCGATTTTTGGATACCTGCGACACCTTATGCAGCATGTTCCTCGATTAAGCTTCATCTTTTGCGGCACACACCGGCTAGAAGAACTGTCAGCTGATTATTGGAGTGTATTTTTTAACATCACTTTGAATCAGCAAGTTGGCAATCTATCTTATCAAGATACCATCCGTTTAATTCAGGAACCGGTTGCGCCATATGGCATGCGGTATGATGATTTGGTGCTGGATAAAATTTGGCGGTTGACTTCTGGCCATCCTTACTTTCTTCAGTTACTGTGCCATAGCCTCGTGAATCAGCATAATCGTACAGAGCGTAGTTATGCCACAATTTCTGATGTAAATAATGTTTTGGATGAAATTTTATCCTCAGGGGAGGCCCACTTCATTTACCTGTGGACAGAATCTGAGCCAAATGAACGCATGGTATTGTTTGCCCTAAGCCGCATTATGCCTCTAACAGGCACTGCTTCTGATATTGATCTAGCAGATTATTTGGCAGAGCGAGGGGTTACTTTGTCCCGAGCCCAAATTCGCACTGGGCTACACCAATTAGCTTTGCGGGATATATTGCAAACAACCAATTATGCTGGCTCAAAGGAAACAGTAATTTATCGTTGGCAACTTGGTTTAATTGGTTTATGGGTCGAAAAATACAAGTCGTTTAGCAGGGTCATGGACGAGGCTTTCGGATGAAAAATCCTTACATTTCACGAGGGCCAATACAAGATAAATCTCTTTTTTTTGGTCGTCACTATATTTTGCAAGAGATTGGCAATTTCTTGCAGGGGAATCAATCGGTTTCCGTTGTTGGGCCCCGGAAAATTGGCAAAACTTCTTTGTTTTTCCATCTTTTGCGCCCTGAAACTGTCGCGTCCCTGAATTTTGAGCATCAATACTTATTTGTCTATTTAGATTGTGAAGTGCTTGGAGACAGCAATCATCAAGAAATCTTTGGCATTTTTGCTTCAGAAATGGAGATTGCTTTAGAAGAGCAAGGATTTGAGGTGGAGCCCACGTTGGAACGGGCTATTGCACACCCAACCCGCATTTCCTTTGAAACGGCCGTACGTAAGCTAAACCGGCGCGGTATCCGCATTGTCATTATTTTGGATGAGTTTGAACGATTAAGCGCAAATCCTAAACTGAACGTCAATTTTTTCAACGCGCTCCGTTCTGCTGCTGGCCGTTTTCAGCTCATTTACCTCACAGCCTCTACCAAACCTTTGATTCAATTAACATACGTCCAAAACCAGCAAGAAATTCTCTCCAGTCCCTTCTTCAATATATTTGCTCAACTTCATTTAGGGTTATTTTCCCGAGAAGAGGCATTTCAGTTAATTAATACGCCAGCGCAAGAAGCAGGGAACCCCTTTACAGCAGAGATGGCTTCGAATATCTATCAATTGGCTGGAGGGCATCCATTTGTTTTGCAAATCGTTTCTTTTTTCGCCTTTTCGAACGATGATGAGCAGCTTGAAGAGAGAATATGGCAAGAGCTTCTTGCACATTACGAATATTATTGGCGCAATTTGAGCCTGCTGGAGCAGAGTACGCTCCTGCGACTTTCACAGCTAATTGCTTCTGAGGAACAAAACACAACCATTGCTTCGACATTGAGGGATTTAACAAAAAAATGTTTGATTGTTGAATTGGCAGGGCGGCATGAATATTTCTCAAAATCATGGCAACTATATGTTTCCAGACAGCAAATGCCAGATACCCCAAACAAAGCTAATGGTGCCTTCACAGGTACGCACATCGCACCCTACGAAATAGGTGATTTATTAGGTCGTGGGGGAATGTCAGAAGTTTACAAAGGCGTTCACGTCCGTCTAGGGAAACCTGTCGCTATTAAAGTTCTCCCCTCAACTTATGCCAGCAAGGATGATTTCCGTACTCGCTTTCAGCGTGAAGCGCAGGCTGTTGCCCGCCTGAATCACCCCAATATTGTGCAGGTTTTTGACTTCGGTGACTTCGAGGGTGCTTACTATATGGTCATGGATCTGATTGATGGCAAGGATTTGATGGCTTATTTAGCTGACAGGAAGCCCCTATCTATAGAGCAGACGTTGGTTTTGGGCAAGGATATTGCTACCGCTCTGGATTATGCACATAGTCAAGGCATTGTGCACCGTGATATCAAGCCATCCAATATTTTGCTACGGCAAACAGATGACAAAAATGAAAACTGGCCTTTCCAATGTTTGTTAACAGATTTTGGTGTAGCCAAAATTCGGCAAGAATCTACCAACTCTACTAAGACGGGGGGGATATTGGGGACGCTTAATTATATGGCACCGGAACAGATTCGTCAGACTAGCCAAGTGACCCATCTGGCCGATATTTATGCACTGGGTGTCGTGTTGTACCGGGCGCTTACTGGCCAGCTACCCTTTGGTGGCGAGAATTTTGGCTCTGTGATTGATGGCCATTTACACCAAGTGCCGCCAGACCCCCGCAAATTTAACTCTGAGATCAGCGACCTTGTAGCTAATGCACTGCTGAAATCCTTAGCCAAAGAGCCCAAAGATCGTTTTGAAACGGCCGCTTCATTTATAGCCAGCATATCTCAATGAAAATTATTTTGGACTAATGCAACTTGTTACCGACCATAGCGTATAGCTAGCGAGGTAAGCAACGCAGCTTACGAGAGTTTGATCTCACACACGGTAATCTGGAAGATGGTGTTTAGCCGAAGCTGAGAGATGATTAGAAACCATATTTTTGTGATTGATTAAGGAGTATAAAACGATGACCGAAAAAACAACCCCCAGCGTTGAAGAAATTAAAGAACGCTTGAAAGTAGAAGTTCCCGTTGAGGAAGAAGTTACCAAAGCTGAGGCACAAAGCCCGGACGTGGCCGAGGAGTTACGTGAGTTTGGCAAACAATTTGCCGACACCATTCGCACCGCCTGGAACAGTGCCGAGCGGCAGCGGCTGGAAACGGAATTGCGCGATGGGATGCGTTCCTTTGCCGACGAGGTAGACAAGGCAATTCAGGAAATCAAGAAAAGCCCGGCAGCCGACCGCGTAAAAACAGAAGCTGTGAACGTGCGTGACAAGGTTCAATCCAGCGATGTGGGGCACAAAACCCGCTCTGGTGTAGCCACTGGCTTGCAGCATCTCAGCGAGCAGCTAGCTAAGCTGGCTGAGCGATTTACACCCGTTGAGAAGCCCGTTCCTGACGTGGAAGAAGAAAGCGCCGAGTAATGTCGCGGGGCGACCGCTTCGTGTACGGCATTCAGTAATCCGTGAACGGTAATCAGCTTACCGATTACCGTTCACCGTTTACAGATTACTGAACTTACTGAACCTGCGGAAGAACGGCCGTTCCCAAAGCCTCCAACCCCGTCATATCATCCAAATCAATCCATTGCAGCATGATGCGCTGCACGCCTGCCTCTGCAAACGCCCTTAACTGATCCACCAACTCATTGCCTGTTCCCACAACTAAGCCACGTTCCCGCAGCTCTGCTGCAGAGAGAGTACGTGGGGCCATTTTGGCGTCAAAATCGGCCTGATCTTTGCCAAACACCAGCCCTGTCATGAGCGAGCGGCGCACGTCTGTGGGTTTACGGCCGTTTGCTACCAACAACTCATCTAGCAACGCACATCGCTCGGCAAAGGTTTGGGGCGGAATGTAAACACCGTTCCACTCTGTAGCATATTTTGCCGTGAGGGGCAGCGTGCGTCTGGGACCATTGCCGCCGATGAGGATAGGTGGGCCGCCGGCTCGCTGTGGGCGCGGTAGCAAAACAGCTTCGTGCAGTTGGTAATATTCCCCGTCAAAATCGAGCGGTTCTTCGTTTTGCAGCAAGTGGCTGATGATTTGTAACCCTTCCTCAAACCTGGCGAAACGGCCGTTCATATCCAGCAAGTCCCAACTGTAATTATGATGTTCCCGCTCTTGCCACCCTGCACCGAGACCGAGATGGAGACGGCCGTTCGACAAATCATCCACTGCGCTCGCCATCCGCGCTGTCATCGTAGGCTGGCGGAATGAGACGGGTGAGACCATCGGCCCGAACTCAATGCGGCTGGTGTGGCTGGCCAGCCAGGTGAGCGACACCCACAGTTCCAATGATTCCTTATCTGGCGGATTGGCATTGGTATAATGATCCGAACGATACAGACCCGCAAATCCCAAATCCTCCACAGCGCGGGCAATCCGCTGCCACCGCTCCCACGTCAGTCCATTTTGCCCTTCCAACATAATTGCAACTTCAATCATTTTTCACTCCTGGGTTCATAGTTGTTAGTGGCTGATTGCTAGCGCATTTTACCAAACACTAGCAACTAACCACCAATCACTAAAACAAAAAACGCCCACGCTGGCAACCAGCATGGGCGTTAAAAATTCACATTCCTGTACTTAGTTCATGTGCGGCAAAATCTGGGCTACAATGCGATCTTTGGGCAAAGCGCCAGTGATGCGCTCTACAACCTCGCCACCTTTGAAAACCATCAAGGTGGGGATGCCCACGATGCCGTAGCGGCCGGGCACCATTGGATTGTCATCTACATCCATCTTGCCAACTTTAATTTTGTCGCCATACTCCTCAGCAATTGCCTTAACGGAGGGGGCGATCATGCGGCAGGGGCCACACCAATCTGCCCAAAAGTCCACCAAAACGGGCATTTCGGACTCTAAAACGTCGCTTTGAAAGCTGCTATCAGTAATTTCTAATGGGGTTGCCATCTTTTTTGCTCCTTGCATTTGGTATCTTACACACAATTTGCGTGTCTGTTTCTTTAGATTACGCTTTTTAGATAAGGTTACATGAAAAATTCTTACTAACGAGTTTAGCCAAACCGTTTGGGCTGTCAAGCAAAAAAGCCTACAATTAGGATTCCTGCACCTCTTTTTCTTAGGGACGCTGATTTTGCGACTGTGCCCACCAAAAAAGGAGACGCCAATGGCCGCGATAGCCTCAGTGATGATTTTGCTGATCCTTTCACTGATATTCTTAGCAATTTTTTGCCGCCCCCGTTGGGGAGTTTTTCGTACGAGGATGAAACAACGACTCATGATCCTCGTTGGATTATACCTTCTCCTAGTGCTCCTTTTGGCATATGCAGCTTGGCCGCTTTTGCCTTCTGGCCAAGCTCAGAGAGAAGTCGCTATTGATTCTTTTTTGAGTGCGCTCAGCGAGGGGGAGACGCAAACCGCAATGAGTATGATTGTGCCTGCGCCAGATGAAGAACTAAGCGTTATCCGAGCGGCTCTTTCGACCCCCGAAAACCGTCCCGTTAGTTGGGAGGTTACAGAACCAAACCGCAGGGATTATGCCTTTGGTACAGTGACATTTGCCGATGGCCAGACGCTTGATTTATTTATTGGCTTGGAGTGGGAATGGGAAAAGGCGCGTTGGGGCGTTATCCTGCTCGAATTTGGCCGAGAACAATCTACCAGCAAGGCGCGATTTTATTTGTACAGCACGTTTTTGCCTTACAGTTGGTTTCGTGGTGGCGCAATTTATTTAAGCCTTTTTTGTATTTTGTTTACGGTTTGGCAGGTTCGGCGACTTAGACAAGAATGGGCAAATATGGAAGCTCAAACAACTTCTTTGCCCAATCAAGTCCACAATTTCTGATTGGTTTCCCGCTTATTTTCACAAACCCATGTTAGGAGGGTTGTATGTTACAAGACCGCACATTTCTAATCACAAACGGCCGTATCGTCACCTGGGCCGACCCGAATGAGATTATTGAAAACGGAGGAATATTGGTGGAAAACGGCCGTATCGCCAAAATTGGTGATTCTGCTGAACTAATCGCCGCCGCCCATCCAGACCTGGAACAGCTAGACGCAGGCAACCAGCTTGTCATGCCCGGTAACATCTGCGCCCACACCCACTTTTACGGCGCGTTTGCCCGCGGCATGGGCATTCCTGGCCCGCCGCCAAAAGATTTCCCAGACATTTTGGAACGGCTTTGGTGGCGGCTGGATCGCGCCCTGCTCGATTTGGACACCGAATACAGCGCACTGGTTTGCCTGGTGGATGCGATCAAGCACGGCACCACCACCTTAGTAGACCACCATGCCAGCCCCAGTGCCCTCAACAACTCGCTGGATATGATTGCCGATGCGGTGGAAAAAGCTGGCGTTCGCGCCGCCCTTTGCTACGAAGTGACTGACCGCAACGGGCCAGAAGAAGCCGAAGCCGGGATTGGCGAAAATGTGCGCTTTTTGCATTCGCTCAAAGAGCGAGATAGCGAGCTGCTGGCAGGCAGCTTTGGCCTGCACGCTTCCCTTTCGCTGAGTGATGAGACGCTGGCCAATTGCGTCGCTGCCGCCGCCGATCTGGATACTGGCTTCCACATCCACGTTGCTGAACATGAGGTGGATGAGTACGATTCGCTGCACAAATATGGCCAGCGCGTGGTGCCACGTCTGGCAGAAGCGGGCATTTTGGGGCCAAAAAGCATTGTGGCCCATGCCGTGCACGTAGACGCTGTGGAAAAAAACATCCTGCGCGAGACGGGCACCTGGGTGACGCACCAGCCGCGCAGCAATATGAACAATGCCGTGGGTGCGGCCGACATCGAAGGGATGCTGCGGCTGGGAATTCCGGTTTGCCTGGGCAATGACGGCTTTAGCAATAACATGTGGGCCGAATGGAAGATGGCTTACCTGATGCACAAGCAGGTTCACCGCGACCCGCGCCGGGCCAACGGCATGGACATCGTGCAAATGGCGATTCACAATAATGCAGCTCTGGCGGATATGTTCTGGCCTGGAAAGCAAATCGGCCGTTTGGTGGCAGGCGCAGCGGCAGACATCATTTTTGTCGATTACCATGCCACCACGCCGTTGAGCGTGGGCAATCTGCCCTGGCACATTATCTTTGGCTTTGAGAGCAGCTTGGTAACCAGCACGATGGCGGCAGGCAAGCTGCTGATGCACAATCGTGAACTGTTGACGCTCAACGAAGCAGAAATCACCCAGCGCAGCCGCCAACTGGCCGCCGAGGTGTGGCAGCGGTATGAGAAGCTGAATTAGAGAATTAGCCACGGATTGCGCGGATTTTTGAGGATTTTTTGTTTTCCTCTGTGTCACTCTGCGCTTCTCTGTGAAGCTACTTCGGCTGCGTTCAGCACGGGTCTGTGTCCCGCTTTTTTATTGGAGTGATTTGATGGTTGCTTGTAGGCGTTGGTTGGGTGGAGAGATTTTGGTGCCAAAAGAGAAGTTGTTTCATCGGCCAGGGGCTTATGGCATTGTGCGGCGTGAGGATGCAGTTTTATTAATGACAACGGTGGGGCTGAACGGCCGTTACTGTCTCCCCGGCGGTGGCATTGAACCATATGAAACCAACGCAGAGGCTTTGCAGCGTGAACTCATGGAAGAGACAGGCATTCAAGTTGAGGTAGGCTCACTGCTTCATTTTCAGGAAGATTTTTTCTATTATGATCCCAAAGACGAAGCTATGCATGGTCTACTGTTTTATTACAATTGCCGGCCGCTTACCTTTGATCTGCTTGCTTCTGATGAAGTAGACGACGAATCTGTAACCAATCCGCAGTGGGTTAAAATCGACACGCTGCACGAAGACAATTTGCAGCCGCAAGAGCAATAGCTGCTAAAATATTTGAAGAAATAATATCGGCTCTTTAAGAGCCAAGTAACTGTTGTAGGGGCGCATCCCCGTGTGCGCCCGAAGTGGGTAGACACGGAGGTCTGCCCCTACTTGAGGAGATTGAACATTGAAGATTGCAATTTTAGGTGGAACGGGCGATGAAGGTTTTGGTCTAGGTTATCGTTGGGCGGCGGCTGGACACGAAATAGTTATTGGGTCGCGTAAACAAGAGAAGGGTGCGAAAGCGGCCGTTGATATGAAGGAGCGATTGCCAGAAGGCAACATAAGCGGCACAGATAATTTGAGTGCCGCGCAGCAAGCTGAACTGGTGGTGCTTTCTGTGCCGTACTGGGCGCAGGAAGGCACGCTGGACAGTGTGAAATCTGCTCTGGAAGGCAAGATTTTGCTGACGGTGGTGGCTCCATCTGGCGAGAAAAAATCGCGGGTGCATCATCTAGAAAGCGGTCTCTCGGCTGCAGAAGAGGCGCAAAATCAGCTAGGCGAAGCAACGCGGGTTGTGGCGGCGTTCCAAAATATCGGGGCGCACCATTTGCTGGATTTGGACCACGAGATGGATTGTGACGTGCTGGTTTGCGGCACAAAGAAAGCGGACAAGCAAGTTGCCATTCAGCTGTGTGAGGATGCTGGTCTGCGCGGGGTGAATGCAGGGGCGTTGCAAAATGCGCGGGCGGTGGAGGAGTTAACGGCCGTTCTCATCGCCATCAATATAATCCACAAAGTTAAAAGTGCGGGTATCCGCATCACTGGACTTTCTTAATCCATATATTTTTATCAACAGATTACGCAGATTAGAAAGATTTTATCTGTTAAATCTGCGTAATCTTTGATTTTTTCTTGAAGCATTATGGCAGATTTAACGTTAATGGCCGTTCCCCACATTCCCTATGTCCAACCCGGTGACAACCTGGCTGATCTCATCCTGAAAGCGTTAGCCCAGGCAGAGATGACGTTGGCTGATGGCGACGTGCTGGCCATTGCCCAAAAAATCGTTTCTAAGGCAGAGGGACGGCTGGTGTGCTTGGCAGACGTGCAGCCCAGCAAACGTGCGCTGGAAGTGGCAACCCAAACCGACAAAGACCCTCGCGTGGTGGAGCTGATTTTGCAGGAGAGCGACGAAATCTCGCGGATGCGGCCGGGCGTGCTGATTGTGCGCCATCGGCTGGGCTTTACCAGTGCCAATGCGGGTATTGACCGCTCCAACGTGGCGCAAAGCGATGAGGATGAGACGGTTTTGCTGTTGCCAGTAGACCCAGATGCTTCAGCAGCAAAGCTGCGGGATGAAATTAGGGCGCGGCTGGGTGTGCAGGTGGGGGTGGTGATTACGGACAGTCATGGACGGCCGTTTCGCATGGGTACAGTAGGTGTAGCAATTGGCGTAGCCGGGTTGCCCGCGCTGTGGGACAAGCGCGGCGAGCCAGATTTGTACGGCTATGAGCTGCAACACACCGACATCGGCGTGGCCGACGAAATTGCAGCGGCAGCGGGCTTGCTCATGGGTCAGGCAGCCGAAGGGATGCCCGTGGTGCTCGTGCGTGGCCTAAAATTCCCCGCTGTGGGTGGTAAAGCCACCGACCTGGTTCGCCCCAAAGAGATGGATCTGTACCGTTAGTTAACGATTTGTATTTGCCACATGCTCGGCTGAGCGCCGGACAAGTTCTTTTAGCGTTGGCAAATCTACATCCTCAATTTTGTTGATGTACAGGCACGATTTGCCTGTTTTATATTTGCCTAATTGGGCCATGAGGTCGCCGTACTCTGGAAAGCCAGCCATGATATAAAGCGTTAGGCTCTTTTTGCGTGGCGAAAAACCGGTTAGGAACCAATCGCCTTCACGGCCACTTTTGTATTTGTAATGATAGTCGCCAAAGCCCACAATGCTGCCGCCCCACATTTTCGGTTCTTCACCGGTGACTTCTTTCATGAGGTCTAACACCTTGAAAGCGTCTTCTCGACGTTTGTCGTGGTCTACACTGTTTAAGAATGCTTCCACACTGCCATCGTTCTTTTTTGTTTTGAGTTCAGCCATTTTGCTCTCCTATGGAAATCATTTGCCACAGAGGCTACAGAGAAAAGCGAGATATTCGTAAGCGCAAGCTGCGCTATCTGCAAAATCTGTTGCTTTCGGGGTTGTGTTGTTGCGTCGTCATTATACCAAATGTTATAAGGTGAAGCAGTCGCCGATGGCTGGGACGTGTACCTGGCCGGGCAGTTGCTCATCTTGCCAAACCCGACGCGCTTCGGCTTGCCAACGGCCGTTTCCCCAGCCCCAGCCTGCATTGCCACGGCCGTCTGGGTGGCCGCTAAGGTGCACAAGAAATGTCTGGCGGGGCTGCAAGCGCCTGGCATAACGCTGCACGTTGGTAAACGAGGGGTGGCTGGTAGTTTTGTTGGGCTTGGCTTGCCAGAATGCAGTATCGGCAAAAAGATAATCGGCGTGAGAAAGATAGGCGACGGCCGTTTCTTGTTCAGGTGTTTGCGGGTTTACCAACCACTCATTGCTGCTGTCTAAATCCCAGAGCAGGATGGCTTTTTTAGCGGCCGTTTCAATGACAAATGCGGCACAAGCATAGCGCGGGCGACGGCCGTCTACACCCTTATCAGCGTTGAGATGGGCGACTGTTACCGGGGTGATGGTGACATCTGGCAAAGAGATTGGCAACGGCGGCAGTAAAATCCCCGGTGGCTCATTATTGCCAGTCGTGTGCAATTCACACAGGCCAAATTCAAAATCATGATGCTGCTGTACCCATTCGGCCGTGCCCGGGCGGCACCAGATTGGCAGCGGTGGCAGGTTTAGCTTGTTGCGCTTGTTGTTAGCGTGCCGCGAGACGATGAGCTGGTTCATCCCAGCCGTGTGATCCGGATGCCAGTGGCTCAAGCAGAGCCAATCTAGCCGCGCCCGGCTGCCCTGCAAATAAGGAATTGACATCAGGCTGTCGCTGACGCCCAAGCCGATATCGAACAAAACGTGGTGTGTAGCTTCGCCCTGATCATTTAAGCTAATGAGGGAAGCAGAGGTGTGGGCTTGACGAGTTCCGTTGGTGCAGCGGGCGCAATCGCAGCCCAAAATACGCGCAAGCGGGCCATCCAGCCCGTTGATAACGAGAACATGATTCATATAAATGGCCTCTTTGTGTGGTTTCTAGTTTAGCTGAGGATTATAGCAGGGGTGCGGGACGGCCGTTGCTCGTTTTACCTTCATTTAACCAACGGACGATATAGGTTTGAACGGCCGTTTCCACTCCCTCCACCATCTCAAACCAGTTAATCGCCGGGTCGTCCTTACGGAACCAGTTGGCTTGATGGCGGGCAAAGCGGTGGGTCTCGAACTTAATCCGCTCAACTGCTTCATCCAGGCTCATTTCGCCATCCAGATGCGCCCATAGCTGCCGGTAGCCCAGTCCGCTCATGCTGGGCAGGGAACGGCCGTAGCCCAAGTCGCGCAACTGCTTCAATTCATCTAGCAAGCCGTTGGCCAACATTTGATCTATGCGGGCGTCAATGCGAGCATACAGCTCCTCGCGCGGGCGCGTTAAACCAATTTGGCAGACGCGGTAGGGTGGGGGTATTTTGTGCTGTAGCTCAGAAATTGGCCGTCCTGAAACGAGCGTCACTTCCAAAGCGCGAATGATGCGGCGCAAGTTGCGAGGATCGTGCTTGGCGGCGGCGATGGAATCAAGTGCAGCTAGCCAGCGAGCCAATTCGGGGCCGGGCAGTTGGGCCAGGGCGTCGCGCAGCTTGGGGTGCGGCGGTACTTCGGGGATGCCCCAACCTTCGATCACCGCTTTCACATACTGCCCCGTACCGCCGACCAAAATGGGCAGACGGCCGTTTGCCAGCACAAAATCAATCGTCTGGTACGCACGCCGCTGGTAGTCGCCCAGGGTAATTGTCTCATCTGGTTGGCACAGGTCAATGAGGTGATGCGGAGCGATGACCTGTTCTTCTGGCGTGGGTTTGGCGGTGCCGATGTCCATCCCCCGGTAAAACAGCCGCGAATCGGCAGAAATAATTTCACCAGCCAACGCCTGCGCCAGTTGTAATGAAAGGGATGTTTTTCCAACGGCCGTTTGCCCCAGCAGTACAATCAATGGTTGATCCAAGCTAATCTCCGTAAAAAGTATGCGAGTTTGCGAGTGGGCGAGTTACCCATTCACCAGCCCAGCACCGCATTTGGAATATGCTCGCACCGAACCAATTTCCCGCTGCTGTCCAGCTCTACCGCCACCAGATCAATGCGCCAATCTACGTCCAAATCATGCTCGCCCAGGTAAATTTGGGCGAGCTGCATGAGCTTGCGGCTTTTGTGCGGCGTGAGCCCTTCTTCTGGCAAACCCATGCTGCGTCCTTTGCGCGTTTTCACTTCCACAAAGGCTAGCAGTTCGTCTCCTGCCTCAACAATGAGATCAATTTCCCCCTGCTGGCAACGCCAGTTTTGGGCGACAATGCGGTAGCCGTCTGCTTCTAGCTTGGTGGCGGCGACCTTTTCGCCCCATGCCCCCAGCTTTTTGCGGGATGCACCGGAATTAGTTGTCATGCGGCCGTTGCTCAGATTGGGTGCTGCTGCCGGGCAAAAACCAGCGGCGGCTCGTTGGATCCTTTTCTGCTGGCCAAAGCAGTTTGCCTAGCTGTCCCACAACTGGCTGCAGCCGCTCGGAATCAAAAATGCGACGGCCGTGCATTTTTTTACGCTTCAGGTCTGGCCGTTCTTCGCGCAGCCGTTCGTACAGCTCAATGGTGCGCCGTACGGTGTTGTGAATGTCGAACCGTTCGCTGTCGTGGCGAGCTGCCCGGGCCATCTGCTGGCGGCGCGCCTCGTTAGTGGTCAATCCCACCAGGGCGGCAGCTAACCCGCCAGCCGGTTTGGTGGTCAACAAGCCAGAGCGTCCCGACTCAACCGTATCTACAATGCCGGGAGAAGAGACCGCGACAACGGGCAGGCCGGCAGCCATCGCTTCGATGACGGTGAGCGGATGCACCTCAGAAACGGAAGCAGTGGCAAACAAATCGGCGGCAGCCAGGTAATTGGCTACGTTTTCGTAGACAACTGGGCCAGTGAAGGTGACGCTGTTGGCAACGCCAAGCTGACGCGCTTGTTTTTCCAGTTCGGCTTGAATTGACCCTTTGCCGATGATCATAAGATGCAGGTTGGGCACTACATCTTTGGCAATGGCAAACTGGTCTAGCAAAATATCTACATCTTTTTCGGGGGAGAGCCGGCCAACGTAAGTGACGAGTACGGCCGTTTCTGGCACACTCAAATCAGTTTTGGTTAAGGGATTTGTGGGCTGGTGGAATGGTTTCAAATCCACGCCATTTTCAATGAGTTCGATGGGGCGACGCACGCCAAACTCGAGCATTACATCCCGTACGCCAGCAGACGGGGTAACAACCACATCTGCAAAATCAGTAAACTCTGGCCAAATTTGCCGCATAATGACGTCGGCCGCGGGTTGGGGCAGGGAGGTAACTGAGCCGGTGTACAGATCGTACCGGGTGTGGTTGGTATAGACGATGGGAGAACGGCCGTACCGGTGAGCCATCTCTACACTCATAAATAGGTGATGGCAATGAATAATGTCCATCTCTTGCAGCAAGGCTTGCGCTTTGTTGCTGTAGCGCATGCTGATGTAGTAGCCATAATCCCCTAGCATGAGCCCTGGCGAGCGGACAACACCTGGCTCATCGTTGGGGTGTGGATCGCCTAGGGTAAAGATAGTGACCTCATGACCAGCCGCTTCCAAATGCTCTTTGTATAGTGAAACCATGCGGGTAACGCCATTGATGACGGGCTTATAGCAGGCAGTAACCATGCCAATACGCATTTGCTCTTCTTCCTTTAGGTACGAGTTTATGTAAACTTCGCTTATTCTGCCAAGAAGTTGGATAGTTTACATAAAACAACCTATAAACGCTTAACTTCCTATATTTATACCAAAAACCAGATAGTTTTTGTACGCCAGCCTCAAAAAAGATGTAGGCGCAATCAACATGTATCTGATAGTAGCATTACGTAAAAAAGTGGGTTTTGGTGTAGCGACTTCTTATTTTCAGTAGATTGAAACGGAGTTCGCATCCCTAGATGCTTGCTCCTCTGCGTTAGGTGCAGCCACAGTCGGGTGCGTCGCCTCGGCGCTTTGCGCCTGGCGACGCTAATCAAGGTGGTTTTTTCACTTTTTGGGGTATCACACCCCTAAAAAGTGAAAAAACCCCAAAATTCCCCCGCACGGGGTGCAAAGCACCCTCGTGCGGGCAACCATCGAGGCGACATATTTTTAGAGGAAAATTGTGCTGTTTTGAACTATGCTTGATTTTGGTTAGTTGTGTACCAATAGCCAGCGGCGCAGGTGGGTTAGCCCTAGGGTAAGCGCCCATTGGTCAATATTTTCCGGGTGGCCGCCAAAGGAACGTTGGGTGACAGATACGCCATGCGGTGAGGCAAGGGTAATGAGGATTTGCACACCGCCCTGAGTTACGTTGTTATACACCATTAGGCTCAGATCGGTATTGGTTTGGCTACGCAAGGCGTTGGCAGCGCTACGACACCACTGGCTTAGATTGTCGCCGGTGAGGTTGTCTAGCTTGAGTTGAGTGGCAACTGCTTGCCACGTTTGGGCAGGAAGTAGCTGAATATGCTCAGTAGCGGCTGGAAGCAAAGCAATAGCTTGTTGTAAGACACCGTGCGTGTAGCATTCGGCCAGACTCAGGCGCAGGTTGTTTTGCCTGAGTTTACCTAAAACAACAGTTTCCAGCCGATCGGCCTCTTCGCCAAACACATGATCACCTAATCGTTGGGAAACGGCCGTTTTCAATTGCGTCAGCTTTTCATTCAAAGCGGCTTCATGATTCGCTTTGGCCCAAAGTCGGATGTTTGTTTGCCCAGCAAAAGAGTCAAAGGTGATCCGCTGCTCTGGGGTTGCATTGAGATCAGCCAGCTCTTGCTTGAGGCTGCTTTCCATCACGCCAACGCAGCGCAGGAGGGACCAGCCAGTACGGACATCGCTGCTGAGTTGCTCCTGCAAATAGGGCAAAACCTCTGTTTCAAGCAGGTAAGACATTTCCCGGCGGTTGCCAGGCAGGCAAACCAACACACCATTTTGCTCTTCTACCATGATGCCAGTGGAGCCAACGATGCTGTCTCCCAAAATGATGCCGCCCTGGATGCCGGGTGGTTCGGGGGTGGAGCGGCGGTTGGTAACGGCCGTAACCGCCTCTAGCGTAAAGTCATCCTTGCCACTGCCTAATCCCCCAGTGGCAATCACCAAATCGGCTCGCCGCAGTGCCACCTTAAAGGCGTCGGCAATCATCTCTGGGTCGTCGCCAACAGTCACTTTGCCGGTAAGGGCAACGTTCACCTCGCGCAGGCTGCGCGAGATGTGGGCAGCGTTTGTATCCAGAATGTCGCTCACGAGGAGTTCAGTACCAATGCTGATAATTTCCACTTTCATGTTTGCTACTACTATTGTGTGGAGAACTGATCCATTACCGGTGTATCCATTTGCCAAAAAAGTGACGAACTTGGCGAATGGTACCTATGATGCATCTAATTTGCTTTGTGACAACATCAATTGGTACTGGCGAATGGTTAAATCGGTGTTGCGAATTTTGAAGGCGAGGTCTGCCGCCAGGTTTTTCATCAACTTGTAACCCAGCTCAGGATAGGTGTCGCACAGCTGCATAATCCGTTGGCGGTCAATACGTAGCAAAAGTGTGTTGGCTTGGCTCACCCGAATAGTGGCGGAGCGGATCCCCTGATCTACCAATGCCACTTCACCAAAAACTTGCCCCTGGCGCAATTCTGTCAGAACGACCATCTCGGTTTCGTCTACGTCGTCGCTTACAAAGGTGGGGTTCATCACCACTTCAACGCCACCACGAGCTATGACGTACAGTTCAGTAGATTGATCGTTTTCTTTGAGGAGAATGTCGTCAGTTTGGTAAGTGTCGGCTTGGCAAATGGCAGCAACCAGCTCCAGCTGTGTGTCGTTGAAAGAATCGAAGATGTCGGTTACGGATAAAATCGCGCTGATTGATTGCTGCATGTTGGCCTCAAATTGTCATCATCTGCTGACAGTTTGCATTCTAGCATAAAGGCAGATTTAACAAAAGCACCAACTACTATTCTCCCCAAGTTTGGCGAAGGACGCGCACCCAATTTTGGTGGGTCACTTTTTGCAGGGCGTCGTCATCTAGGCCAGCTTGCCGCAGGGCTTCGATGAGTTTTGGCAAGCCTGTTACATCAACTAAATCATCTGGCATGGTGGCGCCGTCAAAGTCGGAGCCAAAGCCTACGTGTTCGATGCCAATTCGATCGGCGATGTAGGTGAGATGGCGCCCAATTTCGATGAGGGAGGTTGTTTCTTTGAAACGGCCGTCTCGCCTTAAAAATCCAGTGTGAAAATTAATCCCCACCATGCCCCCCGTCTCTTTAATGGCATCCAACTGCTTGTCAGTAAGGTTGCGCGGCGAGGGGCAGAGGGTGTGGGCGTTGGAGTGGGTTGCCACCAGCGGCGCGTCGCTAATTTTGGCTACGTCCCAAAACCCTTGTTCATTCAGGTGAGAGAGATCAATCAACACGCGCAGTTCGTTGCAGGTGCGAACTAACCCTTTTCCTTTTTTGGTGAGTCCGGGGCCAATATCTGGCGACTTGGGGAAGCTGAAAGGGACACCGTACCCAAATTTAGTAGGGCGGCTCCAAACCAGCCCCAATGAGCGCAGCCCGGCGGCGTGCAGGATATGCAGCGCGTCGTAGTTGGTATCTATCGCTTCTGCCCCCTCGATGTGGAAAATGGTGGCAAAGGTGCCATTTTTGAGACAGTGCTCTAGCTCTTCGGCCGTGCGGACAATTTTCACCTCTCCCTCTGAGGCGCGTTCGATTTCAAAAAGGTGGGTGGCAACGGCCGTTGTAAAGCGCAACGCATCTTTGTGGCGAATTGGTTTGGGCAGCGGCACCTCGTACCCATCTTTGGTCATTTTGATGCCCTTGAATGCCGCTTTTTTCTCTTTTTTGGTGAGCGGGCGACGGCGATTGGGGGTAAAGACGGCAAAGAAGCCACCGGCCAGGCCGCCCTCACGGGCGCGGGGCAGATCAATGTGGCCTATGTCTGATCGCTCAAAAAAGGAACGGCCGTTGCCTCGGTGTTCTAAATGTAAATTAAGCAATGTATCGTTGTGGCCATCAAAAATGGGAAAATCAGACATGAATTACCTCACACGCTTTGAACACGAACCTACTGGTTACTAACTCATGTTACGCAGCGTAGATTTCAAAAGTCTCGTATCTCTCTGGCAAATTGCAGGACTACTTGCAAGACTTTTGAAATCTTTTCACTGGAAGTGCGTAACATCAGTTACTGAATATTAAATATTGGCAACGAGATTGTAAAGGCTGCGCCGCTGTTGTTGGGGGAAAGCACGCTCACCTGCCCCTGATGCAGTTCCACAATTTGCTTGACAATGGCCAGGCCGAGGCCAGAGCCACCGCTGTGGCGGCTGCGGGATTTGTCGCCACGCCAGAAGCGGTCGAAGACGTTGGGCAAATCTTCGGAGGGAATGCCGGGGCCGCTATCTATAACAGAGAGGTGGATGGTGGTCTGTTCTTGAACGGCCGTTACCCGCACCCGCCCCCCTTTTGGCGTATGCCGAATGCCGTTGGCCACCAAATTGGTGAGCGCCTGCTGAATCCGATCTGCATCGGCGTGGGTGATGAGCGGCTTGCCTGGCGCATCATCTACCAACCGAACGCCGCTGGTTTCTGCCAGAGGAGCCAAGCGAGCTACAACAGTTGCCGTTAGCTCACGCACGTCTAAAGGTTGCAGGGTGAGGGAAAGCTGACCAGAATCTGCCAGGGACAGCAGGCGCAAATCGTCAATGAGGCGGGAGAGGCGATGCACTTCGCCGTTGAGTTCTTGCAGTTCGGTGGGATTTGGCTCCAGCAGGCCATCGAGCATCGCTTCCAGATTGGCCTGCATGACGGTAAGTGGCGTACGCAGCTCGTGGGCGACGTCGGCAACCATCTGCCGCCGCAGCTGCTCCTGCTCTGACAGTTTGCTGGCCATCTGGTTAAACGCTTCGGCCACCTTGCCCAGTTCATCTTGCGAGCGCACCGGAACCTGCACATTGGGTTCTCCTGCTGCTAACGCTTGCGAAGCGCGGCGCATTTGGCTCATGGGGCGGGTAATTTGCCAGAAAAGGAGGGTGCCCAGCACCAATGAAACCACGCCAGCCGCGATGACGGCCGTTTGCGCCGCCTGCTGCACATCGTTGAGGAAAGACAAACCCAGTGCGTCTAGGGAAGGAGGGGCCAAAACACCTGGTCGGTCCAATGCGATCACTTCTTCGGTTACGGCCGTTTCCACTCCCTGCTCAATCACAACCTCAGGCGGTACCACCTCAATTTCTGGTGGTTCAAATTCAATGTTGGGAAAATTAGGGAACTCGGGCGGCACTAGTGTAGCAGGCCGGGGCACGGTGTGCCGAATGATAATTTCATCTCCGGTTACGATGATTTCTGCACCCTCTAGCGTACTGGGATCATCCACCACCGTAGGCAAAATAGCGCGAATCGTTTCGTTACGCTGGGCAATGTACTGGCCAAAGGCGCGGGCGGTAATGTTGCCCACCACAGCGGTTACGATGAACAGCATGAGGAAAATGACGACAGCGAACGCGCCCATCAGCCGGAACCAGAGGCTGCGCGTCATCCAGCGGAAGCGGTTCCAGACGCGGCGCAGCAGACCAAACAACCAACCCAACCCACGCCAGATGAAGCGAAACGGCCGTCGCAATCGTCCAAAGCGCATCGTCTCCTCTTTCAGGATGATGAGCTCATCCCCCACGCGGATTTGCTTGGGCGTGACACGCTTGCCGCGCCGCTGCTTGCGCTGACGATACCAGGTGGACGGCCGTACTTTTTGCAACAGCCTACGCATTGGGCAGCACCACCTCGTCTAGCCGATAGCCCACCCCGTAAATGGTGTGGATGATGGGATGATCGCCGACGGCCGTTTTCAGTTTGCGCCGCAGGTTTTTAATGTGCTGGTCAATGGCTCGCTCAAACTCTTCATGCGCCACGCCCTGCACCGCTTCCAATAATTGCGCCCGGCTGAGAACCTGCCCCTTGTGGCGCAGCAGCGTGGCCATCAGCTCAAACTCCGTTTGGGTCAAATCCAGCAAAGTGCCATCAATCCAGACGCGATAAGCCGCCAAATCCAATTGAAGCGCCCCTGCTTGCAGCAGCGTTTCGCTGGCCAGGCTGCCCTGGGTGCGGCGCAGCACCGCCCGCACGCGAGCCACCACCTCACGCGGCGAAAACGGCTTACTGATGTAATCATCTGCGCCCAGCTCCAGGCCAATGAGCCGATCCATCTCCTCGGTGCGGGCGGTGAGCATAATGATGGGCACGTTCCCCAGGCGGCGCAGGCTACGGCAGACATCCAGCCCGTCCTGCCCTGGCAAATTGAGATCGAGGAGAACGAGAGACGGCCGTTCTTGCCGAAAAGCGGGTATAGCGTCGGTTCCAGCGTGAACGGCCGACACCACAAACCCTGCCTGCTCCAAATAGAGCCGCAGGGTTCGTACAATCCGCACTTCGTCTTCCACAATTAATATCTTGTCGCTCATTGGTGGTTAAATTTTAGCACAGGTGAGATACATCGTAGGGGCAGGTCTCAGACCTGCCCCTATCAGTTATTGGTTCAGCGATTCAGGGGATTTCTCTTTGGGCTGCCGTCGTCCACGCAGAATCATCACAATGCCCAGACCAATCAGACCAAAGGAGGCCAAAATGGTGCCGATGCCGTTGACGACATCAAAAAAGGAGGGCCCGCCACGCTCGATATGAATTGTGGTGGGAATATCCGGCATAGGCGGTATTTCTGGCATTTCGGGGATGGGTGGAACGGTGGGAATTGGTGGCATCGTGGGAATAGGTGGAATGTCCACGACGATCTCTTCTTCGATGCGCTGTTCAATACGCTCGTGAATCCGCTCCTCCACAATGACATCCATCCGTTCATCAAAATGGTGATCGCCGCGAACGACGATGGTGTGGTTGGCAGCGGCCGAACTTCCGCCAATAGTCAGCCCAATAATGACGCCAATGCCAATTAGCACAAACACACCACCCATTTTTAACAGTCGCTTAAACCACCGCTTCATTCTTGCTCGCATATCGCTACCTCCAACTATTTGTTTGCCACAGAGAACACGGAGAATTTAGAGATGTTGGTTTATTTCTCAGATTGCTCTTTTACTCTGTGGCTGTTATTAAGGGAAGCTTAGCAAGCAAATATGTAGGGAATGTGTACGCTCTTTTTAGAGATGATGTAGGTTTTAGATTTGAAGGGTGAGCAGTTAACTTAAATAGATGGCTAACTGTGCCAAAACGCCTTGCCAATTTTCTTCATGGCTGTTGCGCTCGTCTGCGGTTAAAAATTCATCGTGGAAGAGGGTTAGCTCTGTTTGATTAGGGGTCAATTGGCGCAGGGTTAGCTCCACGTAGGTGTCTTCGGCGTTGGTTTCATCCCCCCAGCGCCAGGTAAAGGCGAGCTTGACTGGCTCATTGATTTCGTGGTAGAGGCCGCTAGCACGATGAACGGTGCCAACGGCCGTTTGCATTTCAATGCGGTAGTCGCCACCGGTGCGAAGATCCGTTTCAGCATTAAGTATTCGGACTTGGTCGCTGGGCCGGAACCATTTTTGCAATGCCTTTGGTTCTATCCAAGCGCGAAAGATGCGCTCAGTGGAAGCGGTGTAAGTTTGGCTAATGGTTAAGCTGAATTCTGTGTCGCTCATCATCCCCATTTTAGCGGAAGCCGCGGCTTCCGCCACCACCGCTGCGCCGTGAGCTGGAGCTGCGGGAGCGGGATCGAGAACTGCTGCGGCCAAAGCTGCTGCGAGAGCCGCCTCGGTAGCCGCCACGCCCACCGCCGGCAGACGGTCGTACCGGTTTTATTGCCTGTGCCTTACGCATAATGTCGTTCATCATGCCGTCAACTGTTTGTGCGCCATCCCAATTGAGCTTCACGCTTTGCCCAGCGGCGTTTAGCACGATGTTAGGGCCGTCGCCATCTTTGTCGCCAACGGCCGTATTCAACACAGTGGCCAAGCGGTTACTGCTGCGCTCCAGCCCGCCCGCCAATGAGTCCGAGAGTGCCTCCAGCGGAGGACGGCCGTTGCTGCTGCTCGTTGGGGAAAGTGTGTTTGATGTGGGAACGGCCGTTGCAGGTCGGGGCGGCTCTGGTCGCCAGGAGCCGCGTTGCCAGCGTCGCTGCCAGCGGTCTTGCCAGGTGCGCCGCCGGGTGGGTCGTGGCGTTGCGCCATCCCCCAACCAGGGTGGCATTTTGCCACCAAGCGTTTCAATTTGCGCCAGCAGCCGCTCATCTACGCCCAAAGCAACGGCATAGGCAAAATAGTTGTCCAAAATCTCCTGCGCCTCAGCTAAATTGCCAAACTGCTGGATTTCGCTCAGGTACAGCTTGAAGCCTTGCCACTTTTGTGCCTCTTTTTTGGCTTGCTCCGTCAGCGGGCGCGCCTTGCGCGTCAGGCGTATGCTCACAAACATCCAAATCAATATCCCACCAAACATGATGACCGGAACAGGCACATTCCAGCGGGCGTACACGCCGCTCACGAGCGTTAAACCAAGTACCGCAAAAATGGTAAACATGGCAATAACCATGAGGGCTTGCCCATATTTAGCGCGCCAGCCGTTACGGCCGTAAAAATGGCCCACCATCTCCTCGCCCATCGTTTTGGTGAGTTCTGGCAGCTTGCTGGGCAGGGTGAGCAGAAGCGTTGGCAGCGGCACAGATTTGCCATCCGGCAGCAGCGCCAGCAAATGGTTGAATAGCTGCGCTAAAAAGCGAGAAACTTTCACTTCTTCCCCGGCTGGCGTAATGATTTTGCTGTTTTCAGCGAGGAGTTCCTGGCGAACGGCCGTCAATTCTAGCGGCTCACCCATTTTCAGACGCAACAAACCCAAATCGGCCAGGTGCAGCACAGAGGCCAACACGCCCCGCGCCGTCATTTTGCCCTCGACCAAAAAGTTCACCACGCCGGGGGGCAGGTTAGAGGGCGGCTCGGTGCGGTAGTTGCCCCGCGCTTCGCGCAAGCGGCGGCTGCCTTGTAAATACCAGTAAGTGATGGTGCCGAGAACGGCCGTTACACCCGCCAAAATTTTGCCCACCAGCCAGGCCAAATCAATCCGCGCCTGCCGTTCCTGGTAAGCAATGCCTTCGGCCACCTCCGCCTCAATTGTGCTTTGCCAGGCAGGCATTGGCGCGGCCAAAGCGTCTGGCGGCAGCGTTAGTTCAATTTGCCAGGAGGCGTTGGGGGCAATCGTTGCCGAGTTTGTTAGCAAAATGGCACCATCGGCCGTGCGCGACACGTCACCGCCCGCAAAATTGGCATCTTCCAGCCCCAAGCCGTTGGGCAGCACCCAGGTGACCGCTACATTTTCTATGGGGACATCGTAGTTGGAAACGGCCGTCCAGTTCAAAAACTGCTCATCTTCGCTGGGCAAAACCGCACCCTCGACGACGTACTCAATCGTAAACTGGCTGCTTTCGCCCGCTACCAGCGCCGGCACAAACCAGTTAAGCAGCACCTCCCCTGCTACCTCCTCGTTAATTTGTACTTCGTCTTCAAAAGGACTGTAGCTGGCCCACCAGCTATACGGCCCTTCTGTCTCAACGGTGTAGCAATCTTCACAATCACCGCCCAATGCCACTTCGGTAAGTGCTAGCTCCCCTTCACGCACACCCAAAATCTCAATGCCGTCGGTGAAGAGCAGGCTGAATTGGCGATAGCCTGCATACAAAACGCCCGCTTGCACGCTAACCTGCTGCGTTTCCAGTACGTTTAGCGTGCCGTCTGGCAGCATCTCAATTTGCATTTCAATCTGGTCAATGCTGTATTCCAGGGCGGCACTGTCTTCCGCAATTTGCCACGCTTGGGGAACGGCCGTTACTAACTCCGGCGGAAAATCAAGCAGCACCTGAAACTGGGTGCCATCCACAATCTCACCCACCGATTGGTAAATGACGGTGGTGCTGGCAGCATCTTCTACAATATTCAGATCAAACGCAGGGCCAAAGGCATCAGTGGTGAGGGCGGCAGCAGGCACGGCAGCGGGGAGCTGCACCGTCACCTGGCTTTGTGGCACGGGAATGCCGCTGCGGTCTGCGGGAACCGCCCGCCACTCCAGCCGCGTGGCCTCAGGGTACACCCACAGGCCACCCTGCACAGTGTACTCAAGCACAAAAACCAGCGTGTCGCCGGGGCTGGTGGGGGCAAATTGCCAATCTACAAACAAGCTTTCCCCTGCACGAGATTGGGTAAAGGTTTGGGCCGAGCCGCTTCCCGGCAAATATACTGTTTGCTCTTCAAGCGAGGGGCCACCTGTCACGGTCACATTCTCAATGCCGCTGGTGTAGGCCAATGGAATTTCGGCAAAGCCCTGTGTGAACTCGCCGCCAAAGCGAATGTGCTGGATTTCTTGTACGGTAAAACGGCCGTCTGGCAAGATCGTAATGTTCACGTCGTATCGTTCGTACTGAACGGCCGTTTGTGCCAACACGTTTGGTCTGGGAGCCACCAGCCAGCCCAGCACACTCAGGAGGATCAGAAATGCAGGGAGTCGTTTCATCATTTTCTCAACTGTTCGTTAAATTTCGTTTCTGATGAACGTAGCATATCATTTGGGCGATCTTAAAGCGATCCTCAGCCCACTAAGGCCAGAGTTTCTCAAAAGTCCGCATTATTAGTCAATGGGACGCGGATTCACGCGGAAAACGCGGATAATCATTGGTTTTCCGCGTTTTCTGCGCTCGTCCGCGTCCGTTTTTTGATGGCACTGGCCTACTGAAAAGCCCTAGCGATTACCCCAGTCATTGACGCATTGGGAACTGTTTGTTACCATCTGCCGCTATGTTTTGTCAGCAAGGCCGCGCTATGATGCCGATTTTCTTCACGAATATTCCGCACAATATGATGATGTGCGGTATGCCTTGCTGCATCTGTACCAAGCGGGGGCGGTTCTGTACTCGTTTGGTACCGATTGTGCGTTAATCCACTTTGCACAATTCGACTTCCCCCGCACTCCCACAAAGTTCGTAGCCTAACTGCCCAAAATTCCTGGGCAACGGCCGTATGCCAATCAACCTAATACCTACTCAGCGGCGAACACAATCGCTGTCCCAACAAATAAATCTTATGCCACTCGTTGCACATACCCCCCTCCCGACGTTTGACAGCTTGCGCCAGCAAGGGCAAGAAATCCTCTCACTGAATCATGCCCTGCACCAAGACATCCGCGAGCTACACATCGGCTTCCTAAACATGATGCCCGATGCAGCACTTACCGTTACGGAGCAGCAATTTATGCGGCTGATGGGTAGTTGTAACCAGATTGCCCAATTTTATGTGCATCCCTTCTCCATTCCAGGGCTACCACGCAACCAGAAAACGCAAGCCTACATTGATGAATATTACACAACCTTTGCCCAGCTCAAAGACAAAGGTTTAGACGCACTGGTGATAACAGGTGCCAATGTGGCCAACCCCACGCTGGAGCAAGAACCATTCTGGCAGCCATTGCAAGATGTGATCGCCTGGGCCACTGAAAATGTAACCTCGGTGCTTTGCTCTTGTTTAGCCACGCATGCGCTGGTGAAGCAACTTTATGGCATCAAGCGGCAGCCTCTGCCAACCAAAAAGTGGGGCGTCTATCCCCATCGCATCACCAACAAGTGGCATCCCTTGCTACGCCACATCAACACCCGCTTCGACGTGGTGCATTCCCGCTACAACGGCATCCGGCGGGCACAGCTAGAAGCGGCCGGTTTAACCATTTTGGCAGAAGGTGAGGAAGGCGGTATCCACATGGCTGTCAGCCCGGATCAGTTTCGCATTGTCTACTTTCAGGGACACCCCGAATATGATTACAACAGCCTCTTGAAGGAGTACAAGCGAGAAGTGCTGCGATTTATTGCAGGAGAGATTGTTGAGTATCCGCCCCATCCAGAAAACTACTTTCCGCCAGAAGCAGCCAACATTGCCGACGAGTACGAAGCAATTATCTTGGCCAGCCAGGAGGCAAATACGCCCATCCCCCCCTTTCCAGAGGCACCGATTGAGCGGCATCTGGATAACACCTGGGGGGATACGGGCAAGGCACTGTTCAACAATTGGCTGGGGTTGGTGTACCAACTGACGGCACTAGACAGGAAGATACCGTTTTCCCCCGGCATTGACCCCCAAAACCCACTTGGCTTGCGCTAAATTATTCCACCAAGGACTGGCAGTCCTAGGCAGAAGTCATTGCAAACATCTAATTTCAGGACTGCCAGTCCTCAACATAATTAAGGAGAAAACATTTCATGAAAGCAGCAACCATTGGCATCCACGGCGGGTACGAAACTGACCCCACCACCAAAGCCGTCGCCGTGCCCATCTACCAAACCGTGGCCTACGAGTTTGACAACGCCCAACATGGTGCAGACTTGTTCAACTTGGCTGTGCCGGGCAACATTTACACCCGCATCATGAACCCCACGGCCGATGTGCTGGAAAAGCGCGTGGCTGAACTGGAAGGGGGCATTGCGGGGCTGGCCGTCAGTGCAGGCAGTGCGGCCGTGAATTATTCCATCCTGACCATTGCCGAGGCGGGCAGCAATATTGTCTCTGTGCCGCTGCTGTACGGTGGCACGTACACGCTGTTTGCCCACATGCTGCCAAAGCAGGGCATCGAAGTGCGCTTTGGCGAGGACGACAGCCCGGCTAGCCTGGAAAAGTTGATTAATGAAAAGACAGCGGCCGTTTTCTGCGAAACCATCGGCAACCCGGCGGGCAACATTGTTGATCTGGAAGCGATTACGGCGATGGCGCACAAGCACGGCGTGCCCGTTATCGTGGACAACACCGTTGCTACACCCATTCTCATCCGTCCGATTGATTACGGCGCAGACATTGTGGTGCATTCGCTCACCAAATACATGGGCGGGCACGGTAACTCGTTGGGCGGCGTCATCGTGGATTCTGGCAAATTCCCTTGGGCAGAACATGCCGACCGCTTCTCCATGCTTACCACGCCAGAGCCGTCGTATCACGGAGTGGTGTACACAGACGCGTTGGGGCCAGCGGCGTTTATTGGCCGCGCCCGCACCGTGCCGCTACGCAACACTGGCTCAGCTATTAGTCCATTGAATGCGTTCCTCATCTTGCAGGGCATTGAAACGCTGGCTCTGAGAATGGAACGGCACACGGAAAACGCACTGGCGGTGGCCAACTATCTGGATAACCACGAGAGCGTTGCCTGGGTGAGCTTTGCCGGGTTGCCCAGTTCACCCTACTATGAATTGGCGCAAAAATACACGGATGGTAAGCCATCTGCCTTGCTCACCTTTGGCATAAAAGGTGGCTTTGAGGCTGGCGTGAAGTTTTACGATACGCTTAAGCTGTTCAAGCGGCTGGTCAACATCGGCGATGCCAAGTCTCTGGCGGCGCATCCAGCCTCCACCACGCACCGGCAGCTCACGGATGAGGAACTGACGGCTGCGGGGGTTACGCCAGATGCGATCCGGCTGTGCATTGGCATTGAGCATATTGATGATATTTTGGCCGATTTGGCACAGGCGTTGGCCGCGGCAGGATAAGTAATTCGTAATTGAGTAATTGGTAATTGTCCAACAATTACCAATTACAAATTCCTTTCAAAGGAGAGTCGTCATGTTTGAGTGGACGCAACTGGCAACATTTATGCTGGCGGCAAGTTTGCTGATTGTGGTGCCGGGGCCAGCGGTTTTGTACGTGGTGGCACGTTCTATTGACCAGGGGCGATTGGCTGGCATTGTGTCGGTGCTGGGGATTGCGTTAGGTGCATTGGTGCATTCCTTAGCGGCGGCGGTGGGGATTACGGCCGTTCTCACCGCCTCAGCCCTCGCATTCAGTACCGTCAAATATTTGGGCGCTGCCTATCTCGTCTACCTGGGCATCACCACTCTGCTCAAAAAGCCTGATCTGCAAGAAAAGATTGTAGTTAAGCGGCAACCACTGTGGCAAATCTTCCGCCAGGGGTTTGTGGTGAACTTGCTCAATCCTAAAACCGCCCTCTTTTTTCTGGCGTTCCTGCCCCAATTTGCCGATCCCACACGCGGCTCCGTGCCGCTGCAAACTTTCTTGCTCGGCCTTGTTTTTGTGATAATTGCCCTGGTTAGCGACGGCATCTACGCGCTGTTGGCAGGGCAGCTCGGTGGCTGGCTCAAGCAAAGTCAGACATTCCAGCAGCGGCAGCAGTATTTTTCTGGGTTGGTGTACATTGCGCTGGGGGTGGGAACGGCCGTTTCCGGCAGCAAAACCCAATAAGGCGGTACATTTGAGGTAAAAATTATGTTCAACGTTTGCGACAACTGTGGTTCCTATCGGCCAGACAAAGAAATCCAGCAAAGCCCAGCCCGCGCCATCTGCCCGGATTGCCAACATGCCCATCATTTTGTGCAGCAGCCTTTATTTGTCATTTGTGGGCCAAGCGGTGGCGGGAAAACGGCCGTTTGCCGACATCTACAACAGCAAACCAACGCATTCATCCCCTTAGAAGCGGACATCCTGCTTCGTCCTGAATTCAACAATCCCGACAAAAAAGGTGACTTCCAGGAAACCTGGCTGCGTGTCTGCAAAAACGTCGGGCAAGCGGGGAAACCAGTCGCTTTATTCCACTCAGGTGGCCTGCCACAAAACATCGAGCCATGTGTGGAGAGACGCTACTTCAGCACCATTCACTACCTTGCCCTGATCGCCACTGACGCCACCATTGCTGCCCGGTTAGAAGCACGACCAGCCTGGCGCGGCTGCACGCCTGCATTTATTGACGATCAGGTGGCCTACAACCAATGGTTTCGCCGCGAAGGGATGCACCGCACTCCGCCCATAACGACTCTTGATACCACGCAAGCGACAGTTATTGAAACCAGCAATCAGGTACTTCGCTGGGTGCGCTTTGACTTTACAAAGCCAGAAACTTAAACTTATCCTGACGCCTTTGCCAATGTAAAAAACTGTTTCTCATACGGCCGTTTGGCAAAAATGAGGCAAGATTGGCTAAACAAACCCACAGTTTGGAGGATGTGAAAACGATGAACTTAACGATTTTTGGTGCCACCGGGGGAACCGGACAAGAACTGGTAAAACAAGCATTAGCTGCGGGCCACAAGGTAACGGCCTATGTACGCAATCCGGCCAAAATGGCGCAAACTAGCGAGGCGCTCACCGTCGTTCAAGGCGAAATGAACGAGCCAGACAAAATGACCCAGGCCATTACTGGTGCCGATGCCGTTATCAGTGCCTTGGGGCCTACCAGCAACACGCCGGAACGGCCGTTAACCGCCGGGATGGCTTACATTGTCGCTGCCATGAAAGAGGCGGGGGTTTCTCGCCTCATAGCGGCCACGGGCGCAGGCGTGGCCGATCCCAACGACAAGCCACAGCTCATCGGGCGACTGTTTGGGCTGGCGCTGCGCCTGTTCGCCAAACACGTTCTTGCCGACAGCCAGGGCATGGTAACGGCCGTTCGCAACAGCGGCCTAGATTGGACGCTTGCTCGCGCCCCACGCCTGCATGACAAGCCCACAAACGGCAAAATCAGGGTCGGCTACGCTGGGCAAGGTCCCGGCACGCAGCTTGCCCGCCCCGACTTCGCCCGCTTCATGCTGGCGCAGCTAGAATCTGAGGAGTGGATCAACAAAGCCCCCATGATCAGCAATTGAGAATTTATCAAATGTAGTCATGGATTCTTTCCACGCCAAAGCCAAAATCACGCCGAAAGAATCCACAGCTACGAAGCAATAAAGAAGTTTGTGTTGGAATGAGCTCCGTAAGAAATATGACTGTTTTGGGCAAAACGGCCGTTCCGTGCTACCATTTCATCCCGGTGCAACTTTGGCACAAGTGAGGAAGAAATGCCTGGAATAACCGGAAAGAAAATCAAAATCGCAGAAATCGTGCGAAAAACAAATCGTAATTCATAGCCTGATCCTTCTGGATTAGGCTTTTTTTTTGCCAAAACGCAACGTTCATAGTGGTTAGTACTAACCACTAGCAACCATTTCAAAGGGGGCATATGACAGAAACAATCACATTACCCGGACTCGTAGACGTTCACACCCATCTGCGCGTGCCGGGCGGGGAGCATAAAGAAGATTTTCGTACCGGAACGGCCGCTGCGCTGGCAGGCGGCATCACCACAATTTTGGGAATGCCCAACACCAGCCCCCCGCTGAGTACACTCAAAGAACTTGCCACTGCCCGCCAGCAAGCGGCACAGGATATTTTGTGTGATGTCGGCCTGTTTGCTGGGGCTAGCCCAGAGGTTATTGGCCAACTGCCTGACTGCGCTCCGCATGCCGCTGCCCTCAAAATTTACCTCAACGATACCTTTGGCCCGCTACGCGTGGAAGACGTGCCTACATTGGCAGCCTGCTTTGCCACCTGGCCCCGCGACAAAATGATTGCCATGCACGCCGAAAAGCAGAGTGTGGCCGTGGGCATCGGGCTGGCAGCAGCCTACAATCGCCCAGTCCATTTTTGCCACATCAGTCGCCGTGAAGAGATTGAACTGATTGCCCAGGCCAAAGCCGCAGGGCTGCCGGTGACCTGTGAGGTGACACCGCATCACCTCTTCCTCACCGAGGCGGATGCGGCGCGGCTGGGGCCGCTTGGCGACATGCGGCCGCTGCTCGGCACGCCGTCTGATGTGGCCGCGCTTTGGGAACATCTGCAGGAGACGGTGGATTGCATCGCCACAGACCACGCGCCGCACACGCTGGCAGAAAAGCACTCGGACACGCCGCCGCCGGGGGTGATTGGTTTGGAAACGTCATTGCCGCTGATGATGACGGCCGTTCAACAAAACCGCCTCACCCTAAACCGCCTCATCGAACTTATGCACCATAACCCACACCACATTTTTAACTTGCCAGAACAGCCAGATACGGCCGTAACCGTCGAGCTTATCCCCAACACCATCACCAACCAGATGGTGCAAAGCAAATGCGGCTGGACGCCGTTCCACAGCACCGAGGTGCTGGCTAAGGTGCAAAAAGTGGTGCTGCGCGGGGAGGTTGTGTTTGAAGACGGCCGTGTTTTGGCACAACCGGGATCAGGCGCACTGTTACCGTAAATTAGCCACGGATTTCACGGATTTTCTAAGGATAGATTATTGAGAATCCGCGAAATCCGTGGCAAAAGTATTGAGGAGAAAATATGCACATCAAAACTCTAGAACCCTTATTTGATTTTGACTCGCTTGCTGCCCCATACCTAAACAGCAATGGGCTGACTGGACACGACATTCTGTCCGTTTCCCAATTTGACCGCGATAAACTATCCTACATTTTTAGCCGCGCACGGGAAATGCGGGAGATGGTAGACCGTGTTGGCGGCACTAATTTGCTCAAGGGCAAGGTACTGGCCTGCCTTTTTTACGAACCGAGCACCCGCACCAGCTCCAGCTTCATTGCCGCCATGGAGCGGCTAGGCGGCAGCGTCATCCCGATTACGCAAGGCGTGAAGTTCAGCTCCATCAGCAAAGGAGAAACATTGTCCGACACCATCCGTGTACTGGAGCAATATGCCGACGTGATTGTGTTGCGGCACCCGGAAATTGGCTCTGCACGAGAAGCGGCCGAAGCGGCTAGTGTCCCTGTCCTCAACGCGGGCGATGGCCCCGGTGAACATCCCACCCAGGCGCTGCTGGATTTGTTCACGATTCGGGAAGAGTTGGGCACCATTGACGGCTTGAAGGTAGCGATGGTGGGTGATTTAAGATACGGCCGTACTGTCCACTCCCTCACCAAACTGCTGTTGCAATATAATGTCAGCCTCCGCTTTGTCGCACCAGAAATTTTGCGGCTGCCTCTCAAGGTGATGAATGAGGTCATTGATTCTGGTCTCAACGTGCGCGAAACCCACGACGTGGCCGACGTCATCGAAAACGCCGACGTGCTGTACGTGACCCGCGTGCAGAAAGAGCGGTTCACCGATTTGGCTCAGTATGAAGAGGTGAAAAATTATTACCACATCACCCCAGAAATCATGGGCATGGCAAAAGAAAAAATGGTGGTGATGCACCCCCTGCCCCGCGTCGGCGAAATTCACGATTCGGTGGATGATGACCCGCGGGCAGCTTACTTTCGCCAGGTTCGCAACGGCATGTACATTCGCATGGCGCTGCTGGCGGCGGTGCTGGGGCGAGCGTAATTTGCTGATCATTTTCCCAGAAACTCGGAGTTCCTTGGGGAAATTTACAGTTGGTTCGTTCGGAACTGCATAGCAAACTTGTTAAGCAAAACACAGAGTTTGAACTGGAAAAAAGATAAGATAAAGACAGTTAAGCAAAAAAACTCTTCTCTTTCTTCTCTTCCGCTTCAAGGCCCCTGTAAGGGGGTCTTGTTGTTTCTATTGATTTTGCCTGATAATCTTACCGCTGAGTGTGCAAAGAACACAGAGGTTTGAATTTTAGCGGTAAAAAGTATGGCAAAAATTGAGATTAAACCAATCGCGGATACGGCAGGCTGCACGGCCGTTGAACAACTGCAAATTGACGCCTGGAAATTGGCAGATTACCGGGAGGTTGTGCCTGTACATATGCTGCTCACCTTCCACAAAAACGGGGGTGTCTTGCTAGGGGCTTACGCAGGGGAGCAACTGGTTGGCTTTGTGGCGGGGTTTGTGGGGTTGATGGCGAACGGCCGTTTCAAACACGCTTCTCACCAACTGGGGATTCACCCACAGTTTCAGGGACGAGGCATTGGCACTATGCTAAAACTGGCGCAGCGGCAAGCGGTGCAGCAGCAAGGGCTAGACCTCATCACTTGGACGTATGATCCGCTAGAAATTGGCAACGCCCGGCTCAATATTCACAAGCTGGGAGCCACCTGCCGCACCTACATTCCCAACCTATACGGCAATGCAGACGGCATCAACGCCGGGCTGCCCACTGATCGCTTTCAGGTGGATTGGCACATCAACAGTGCTCATGTGGAAAATCGGTTAGCGGGGAGGGATGTGAGGGAAACGGCTGTGCACAAGCATCTCATTTTGAACCCCGTGGGAGAGAACGGCCGTCCAACCGAAAAACCAAAACCACCCACCGAGCCAATTCACTTTGTGCAAATCCCCCACAACTTTCAAGCCCTCAAAGCCCAGGATATGCCGCTGGCGCAGGCCTGGCGGCTGCACACCCGTCAGCTTTTTATTAATCTCTTTGCCCAAAACTACACGGTCACCGATTTTGTTTTGCAAAATGAGCGCGCTTTCTACCAACTAACAAATTACTGATTATCCAGCTCTCCCAAAACCGTCTGGTAAAGCGTGTCAGCGCGTAAATCTTCCAGTGTGTGGCAGGGGGCATCCAGCTTTTCGGCAAGCAGCTTGGCCAGACCCTGGTCAAAGGCAGCGTGTTCCATGTTGATGACGACGGAGCGTACCCCCAACTCCTTGATGAGCTCAGAAATGCGGTGTGCTTCCTGTTGTGGTGGCATGTCGCTCAGGCTCACGTTGCCCGCGCCGTCGGTGAGCAAAATCAGCATCGGCATCACGTCTGGGTGCGTGTACGCTTCCTGCCGGAACACGTCGTAGGCCATCATCAGCCCGGCGGAGAGCGGCGTTTTGCCGCCCACGGCGATGTCTGCCAGCGCCTGTTTGGCCAGCTGTACCGAATTTGTTGGTGGCAGCACCAGATTGGAATCATTCTTGTTGAACACAATCAGCCCTACGCGATCCCGCCGCTGGTAAGCGTCTGTGAGCAGCGACATGATCGCACCTTTGGTTGCTTCCATCCGCTCGGCGACGGCCATGCTCCAACTGGCATCCACGGCAAAGAGGATGAGATTGGCGGCGCGGCGCACGCGCACTTTTTCGCGCAGATCGCTTTTTTCAAGCGCCAATGCCAGCTCAGATGTGTCACGTTCTTTTTGGTAGGGGGCTGCTGCGCGGAAGGTGGCATCAAAGGCCAAATCGGTTACTTTGCCCTTAGGAACGCGGGCCTGCACGTAACGGCCGCGTTTGCGTTCTGTCTTGGTTTGGGAGCGGCGTCCGGCTGATTTGCGGGTGAGGCGGTCTAGCTGGGTGTCCAGGCGACGCGCCATGAACTCCTGCTTGGACTGGATTTTTTGGCCGCCTTCCCACCATTGACCATCTTGCGCGGTTTGGGGAACCGTTTGGGGACCAGCCTCTGCCTGCTGGCTGGTTTCGGCCCCGTCACTGGCTTCATCCGAATCTAATGTTTTTTTTTAACGTTATCCTGTTCGACGCTATCGTCCATCGGGTCGTCGGTAGGGTCGCCCATGCCCATTTCGGACTGCACATCTTCCAGCCGCTCTTCCAAATCGGCGGCAGAGATGGCGGTGTCTTGGAACGGCCGTCCCTTAATCCGGTGCGGCAATGCCAGTTCAGCCGCCAACACGATGTCCTCGTCTGTAATTTGGCTGCGTCCCTGGAAGGCGGCATGTGCCTGCGCGCCGCGCAAAATCACCAGGTCGGCGCGGTGGCCGTCTACGTTCATGGCACTGGTTAGCCCTGCGATAGAGTGCAGATCGCGGCGGGAATATTTCACTTTGTTGACGATTTCACGGGCTTCACAAATTTGGTCAGCCAATTGCTTTTCGTGGTCTTCCCACTCCTCGCGGAAGGCGTCGGGATTCACTTCAAAGCTCAGGCGGCGTTCCATAATCGAGACGCGCTGGTGGGCATTGGTCAGGCCGGAGATTTGTACGGAGAAGGCAAAGCGGTCTAGCAATTGGGGACGCAGATCGCCCTCTTCCGGGTTCATCGTGCCGACGAGGATGAATTTGGCGGGGTGAGTGAAGCTAATACCCTCACGTTCCACCACGTTCACGCCCATCGCCGCCGAATCCAGCAGCAAATCCACGACGTGATCATCTAGCAAATTCACCTCATCTACGTAGAGTAAGCCTCGGTTTGCAGCAGCCAACACGCCAGATTCAAAGTGCTTTTCACCTTTTTGAATTGCTTTTTCGATGTCCAATGTGCCCACCACGCGGTCTTCTGTGGCGCTCACGGGCAAATCCACAAACGGGGTGCGGCGGGCGGTGATTTCCAACATGCCGTCGGCGTGGCGCACGCGGCATTCGTCGCACCATTGGCTAGTGCGGTTGGGGTCGCAGCCAAAGCGGCAGTCAGCCACGGTTTCGATGTCCGGCAAGAGGGCAGCCAGGGCGCGGGAGGCGGTAGACTTTGCGGTTCCGCGCTCGCCCCGGATGAGGACGCCACCAATTCGGGGGCTAACGGCGTTGAGGATCAATGCCCGTTTCATGCGTTCCTGTCCGACGATTGCTGTGAAGGGAAAGACTGCTCGACGTGCCATTTGTTTCTCCAGGTTTTGGTATTCAGTGGTCGGTAATTGGTTTACAGATTGCCGACTGGAAGATTATACTGCATGGGATTTTGCTGGCAACGGCCGTTTCGCCCCCACTTATCTTTCGAGAATAAAAAAATTTGGCTTGAATCGTTATTCAATGTGGGCTAGAATGTGGATTGAACTCCACATTGTGATAGGTGAGGTGTAACATGAAAACGATTCAAATGACGATTGATGAAGAGTTATTAGCGGCAGTAGATACGGCCGTGCGCGATTTAGGTACCAGCCGCTCTGCATTTTTGCGCGAGGCGTTGCAACGCGCTCTGCGAGCACGCCAGATTGCGGCTTTGGAACGGCAGCAAATTGCGGGCTACGAGCGGCATCCAGTTGCCCCAGATGAGTTTGATGTCTGGCAAGATGAACAGGTTTGGGAGGGTGTGGCGTGAAGCGTGGCGAAATCCGCTGGTACACTTTTCGTTCGCCAGATAAACGCCGTCCGGTTTTGATTTTGACCCGCAATTCTGCACTAGGGGTGTTGACTGGTGTCACCATTGCCCCGCTTACTTCCACCATCCGCAATATTCCCACCGAAGTTGTGCTGACCCCTGCCGAAGATGGCGTGTTGACGGAATCGGCCGTTAATTTGGACAATTTGCAAACGGTGCACAAGGCAAAATTGGGTGGTTTAATAGCGGTTCTCTCACCGGATAGGCTAGATGCTGTTGAGCGTGCCCTTTGTTTTGCTTTGGGGATTGATTATTTGCTTTAACCTGTGAGATTTGCAAAATGCTCAAACAAATGTTTCTTTTGATTTTCTTGCTCATTTCACTTGGTGCTTGTGCTGTTATTGTGCAGAACAATGACTCCTCCGATACGAATGAAGGCGATCTGTTCCTTGAGGAAAATATTGAAGGATTTCGTATTTTTGAGGTTTCAACTTATTCTGGTCAGATCGAGAATGAATTGTTTAACGAAAGCAATAATTTCAGAGCATTTTTTACCTGTGATTTTCACTGCAATATTTTTGTGGAAGACATCAAAAACGAAATACTTTATCAATTAGACGCACCATCCTTCATTCCCGGTCGTCCATTTTCAAATTTAGAATGGACCTCTGCCACCATATTGGAGTTTAGACAAGCCACTCAACCTCATCACGCAGTTTATTACATCATTGATGTTAAAAAACAGGAGCTTATCAACGCAATCCCCGAATACCTTCCATAAAATTGCCAATAGCTTTTGAAAAATGGATTTGAGCAAAAATGCGTGAATGGTCTCATGCTATCTATTTGTCTTCTTGGTACAATCCAGCCGCTTTTTGACACATTCGGGATGGAGAAACTCAGATGAAGAGCCGAAAAATGCGGATTGTTTTGAGCGTGGTGGCGGGGCTGTTCGTTTTGTATGTCGCGCTGGCGTGGCGGGCGCAGCCAGTGCCGGAGCATCCATTTTATACCCAGCAAGACGGCGGCGTGATGGTCATTGCCCACCAGGGTGGCGAATGGTTGCGTCCCAGCAATACGCTGGTTGCCTTTGACCACGCGGTTGAGCTGGGCGTGGACGTGCTGGAGATGGACGTTCACCAAACGAAAGACGGTGTCATTATCCTCATGCACGACGACACGGTGGATCGCACTACCGACGGCCGTGGCACCATCAAAGAGATGAGCTTTGCCGAAATCCGTGAGCTAGACGCGGGTCATTATTGGACTGACGATGACGGGGCGACCTATCCGTATCGCGGTCAGGGCATTCAGGTGCCAACGCTTGAAGAAATCTTCCAAAACTACCCAGAGATGCGGATGAATATTGAGATTAAGCAGGAGACGCCGAGCATGGTACGGCCGTTCTGCCAACTCATCCGTGACTACAACATGGAAGAAAAAATCCTCGTCGCTACCTTCCATCAGGCCACGGTGGAGGAGTTCCGCCAGGTGTGTCCCCATGTGATTACCTCGATGGTGGAGCCAGAAATTCAGCTCTTTTTTGGCTTGAACACCGTCTTCTTGGGTGCGTTGTTTCAAGCTCCAGGTACTGCATTTCAGGTGCCGCGAACCTCTTCACTGCCCATCATCGGCACGGTAGATGTGCTTACCGAGCGATTCATTCGTGTAGCCAATTCCCACAACATTCAAGTTCACGCCTGGACAATCAATGACCCCGCCGAAATGGAGCGGCTCATTGGGCTGGGTGTTAACGGCATCATCACAGATAGACCAGATTTGCTTCTCGAAGTGACAAGGTGACAGGGTGATCAACTTAACAATTCACAATTCATTATTCACAATTCATTATTCCCATGCGTTTTCCCAATAAACCCTTCGCCTCCCAAGGCGGCCCGATCGTGCTGGCGCATCGCGGCTGGCCGGGGCTGTACCCGGAAAACACGATGCTGGCCTTCCAAAAAGCGGCGGAGCTACCAATTGATGGGCTGGAGATTGATATTCACCAAACGGCCGATTCCGTGCTGGTGGTTTTTCATGATGCCACTCTGGAACGAACGACGAATGGAAACGGCCGTGTCCAAGACCATACCCTCGCCGAACTGCAAGGATTGGACGCGGGCTACCGCTTCACTCTCGACGGTGGGCAGACCTATCCCTTTCGCGGACAAGGGGTCACTATTCCCACACTAGCGGAGGTTTTTGAGAACTTTCCCGACCTGTGGATCAATATTGACATGAAGCAGGAGACGCCCAGCCTGGTGCAGGATTTTGCCGATCTCATTCGCCGGCACGATGTAGCGCACCGTCTGTGTGTGGGGTCATTTAGCAATCAAACGGTTAGTGATTTTCGCCGCGCTTGCCCAGAGGTGACTCGTACTGCCTCTCACGCCGAGACGGTGCGTTGGTTTGCTCTTAGCAAGCTGCGGCTAGATTGGCTGTATTGGGGGCAGGGCCACGCGCTGCAAATTCCAGAAATAGACCCGGACAGCGGTTGGCAATTGGTGACGCCTCGTTCTGTGCGTGCCGCGCACCGCAACAAAATGGCGGTTCACGTCTGGACGGTTAACGAAACGGCCGATATGCAGCGTCTGCTTGATATGGGTGTGGACGGGTTGATTTCTGACTTTCCCGACCGAGCGTTGCGCTTGCTAGGACGGTTGTAAATGATAGAAAAATGGATTGGCGTAGTGGGTGGGGTTGGCCCCTTTGCCGGGATCGATTTGCTGGGCAAAATTGCGGCGCAAACTGTTGCCCAGCAGGATCAAGATCATCTCACCGTCCTTAACTGGTCACAGCCCAGCGAAATCGTGGATCGCACAGAATATTTGCTGGGAGAAGTGGACGAAAATCCGGCGGGAGCGTTAGCGGTGCAGGTGCAGCAATTGGCAAAAGCAGGCGCAGGCGTGGTGGGGATTCCTTGCAATACCGCCCACGCGCCGCGCATCTTTAACAAGATGCGTGCAGAACTGGCAGCCGCCAACTGTGATGTAAAGTTGCTGCACATGATTGAGGAAGTCGGCCGTTTTTTGCAAACAACGCTGCCACAAGTTACCCAGGTTGGCGTGCTGTCCACCACCGGCACGTACCGGGCGGGGGTGTATGTGGATGTGTTGGAGCCGCTGGGATTTACGGCCGTTCTCCCCCCACTCCCCCTGCAAACCGAAAAAATTCACCCAGCTATCTACGATCCAGTTTATGGCATCAAAGCATGTGGCGTCGCCACGAAGCAAGCACAGGAAAATCTACGAGAAGGCGTTGCTACCCTCAAAGCTGCCGGAGCCGAAGCAATTATTCTCGGCTGTACCGAACTGCCGCTGGCCTTCAACAAGCCCACCATTGCCGGATTGCCCCTCATAGACCCCACGCTCATTTTAGCCCGCGCCCTCATCCGCGAAGCCAATCCTGCTAAGTTGAAACCTCTCTGATTTTTATCCGCAGATTTCACAGATTACGCAGATTTTTCTTTTTTCTGTGTATCTCTGTACTTTCTCTGCGTAACTCTGTGTTCCGCTTTTCAAAAAGGAGAAAACTATGCCCAGAATACGCGAATTAGGAATTTACGAAAGCCAACTCCCCCCTGGCTCCCTCAACAGCATCACCGATGTGGTGGGCGTGGCGGTGGGGCATTTTACGCTGATTGAGGGGGAAGGTGCCTGGACGGGCAGCGGGCCATTTCGCACGGGAGTGACGGTGATTTTGCCGCATCAGGGCAATTTGTATGAGGAGAAGGTGGTGACGGCCGTTCACACCATCAACGGTTTTGGCAAGGTGGCGGGCTTTGAGCAGGTGCGCGAGCTAGGCAACATCGAAACCCCAATTGCCCTGACGAGTACGCTGAACGTACCCCGCGTTGCCGACGCGCTGATGACCATTGCCATTGAGCAAAATCCACACATTGGGCTGGGCTTTGCTGCCACCGGACGGCAAGGATACGCGAGCGTCAATCCAGTGGTGGGCGAGACGAGTGATGGTTTTTTGAGCGACATGCAGGCGCGGCCAATTGGTCTGGTGGAGGTGCGGGCGGCGTTGGCCGCTGCGACGATGGGTTCAGTGGCCGAGGGTGTGGTTGGCGCGGGAACCGGAACAAGCTGCTACGGTTGGAAGGGGGGCATTGGCACAGCCAGCCGGGTGCTGCCGGAGCGGGGTCATCATTTCACAATTGGCGCATTGGTACAGAGCAATTTCGGCCGCCCAGAGGAACTCACGATTGCGGGCGTGCCCGTTGGTTTGCATCTGCAGCCGCCGCCCAGCCAGCGCGTGGAGGATGGCTCGATTATGATCATTCTGGCGACGGATGCGCCGCTGGACGTGCGGCAGCTAGGGCGATTGTGCCAGCGCGCCGCGTTTGGCCTGGCGCGGACGGGCAGCACTTGCCACGGCGGCAGTGGGGATTTTGTGATAGCGTTTAGCACGGCCAACCGGATGCCGGACAGGCCGGAGAAGATGGTGGTAGGGAGAACGGCCGTTTACGAGCAACCGATCATGAGCCTGTTCTCGCTGGCGGTTATCGAGGCGGTGGAAGAGTCAATTTACAACAGCCTGCTCATGGCGCACACGGTGGTGGGGCGGGATGGCAACACGCGCCACGCTCTGCCTGTGGAAGATGTAGTCAAAATAATGCGAGCATACGGCCGAAAATAAAAGCTAGTAGCCGCGGATTCTTTCCGTGCCCCGGATACGCGGAAAGAATCCGCGGCTACTAGGTGGGTATTTAACTGTCGTTTTGGTCAATGGCGCGTTGGGTGACGCGGTAGATTTCATCCAGCGAAGCCCCACGCGCTTTTTCCAATCGCTCGACGCGCTTTTGGAATTGATTCAGAGCGTAATCGGTGAAAACGGACTCTTCCAGACCAAAAGGCATTACGTCGTAGGCGGCAAAGGCATCCCCGACGACGCCAAGTGCTGGGGGCAGCAGGTCGTTCATCGTCTCCTCCAGCACAGCCCACAAGCTATCATCGGCGGCGACAAGGCGGGAGAGCAGGAAGATGCCGTAGGCGATGTGGCGGGATTCATCCTGCTGCAAGAGGCGGATGCCTTCGCGTACACCGGGCAGGATGTTGTTTTGTTGCATCACGGTGAAGTAAGCGTGGTAGCCCGTTTCGGCCAGCACGCCTTCCACAATCATGTTGTAGGTAACAGAGGCGCGCACTTGGGCAGCAGGCGAGGCATCTGCTTGCAAAGCACGTAACGCCTGGGGCAACGCCTGGTAAAAGAGGGTGTGGTAATTTTCGGTATGGTAATGGCTCAAATCAGAATCTGCCTGCACTACTTCAACCAAAAAGCGATTGAAAAAGTCGGTGTGCTTGGCTTCTTCAAACAAGAAAGTGGTGAGGAACATCTCCTCTTCTAGCCGCCCTTCCTGGGCAATCGCCAAAATGAGAGGTAGCAAATCCAGCGTTACCGCTTCTTCGCCCGCCTGGAACATTGCCGTGAGGCGTAGCAGCAAATCCTGCTCATCGGGGGCAAGCTGCTGCCAATCGGCCTTGTCCTGCGCCAAATTGATGTCGCTAGGGTTCCAAATGCCCAACCGTTTGGCCTTTTCATACAGGCGCATCGGCGGCGTGTGCCGCTGCAAGCCGTGGGTGGTGGTTAGAAATTGTTGGTGGGTCATCGCTTGATAGGCTCCTTTTACACAATTTTTATCATTTATCTGAGTTGTTTGACGCAAACGCATCAAGTAGATTTTTATTTGCAGGCTTGGGGTTCAGTGAGGCTGACATTTTCTAGATAGGGTTGCAGGGCATCGCGTAGTTCAGGTTGTTCCAGGACGGCACCGTTGTCTAGGGGGTATTGGCAGGCCAGGTCAATGAGGGTTTGAATGCCTGCGGCATCCAGTTCCATTTCAAGATTAAGGACACCAGCTTCGTGCATTGCTTCTAACCATGCCAGGTCTAGCCAATAAGCCCGCCCATCCTGATAATGCACAATTGCCGTTGGCAAGGTTGAAAAAAAAGTAATTTTAGTCGCATTCGCACCTAATGGAGCTAGCAACTGCCCGTTCGCTGCTCGCAATAGCTCGCTATTACCATCTGAATAATGAGCAAACAGCAAGGTCTCATTGGAGCTAAACTCCGACCACGCTACCGCACCAGGGAGAGTAGCAAGGAGCGAGCCGTTGTTAGCGTCCCGTAATTCACTCGCAACACTGTGCGCGACATCATAATAATCAACCCGCAGCCATTTTCCATTGGGGCTAAACTCCGCTCTCGTTACCGCACTAGGGAGAGTGGCAAGGAGCGAGCCATCGCTGGCATCCCGTAGCTCATCTGCTGCATCTTGATAATCAACCAGCAGCCATTTTCCATTGGGGCTAAACTCCCATTGAGCCACCTTACCAGAGAGGGTGGCAGGGAGTGAGCCGTCGCTAGTGTCCCGCAGTTCATCTGGTGCATTAGAATAAAGAACCAAAAGCATGGTCTCATTGGGGCTAAACTCCCACCTATCCACATCACCAGAGAGGATGGCAAGGAGTGAGCGATCGCTGGCGTCCCGTAATTCACCCGCTGCATCATGATAATCAATCAGCAGCCTGGTCTCATTGGGACTAAACTCCGAACGCCCTAACTGACCAGAGAGAGTAGCTATGAGCGAGCCGTCGCTGGCGTCCCGTAGTTCACCTGGTGCATTAGAATAACGAACCAAGAGTCTGGTCTCATTGGGACTAAACTCCGAATCCCCTAACTGACCAGAGAGAGTAGCTATGAGCGAGCCGTCGCTGGCGTCCCGTAGTTCACCTGGTGCATTAGAATAACGAACCAAAAGTCTGGTCTCGTTGGGACTAAACTCCGAATCCCCTAACTGACCAGAGAGAGTAGCTATGAGCGAGCCATCGCTGGCGTCCCGTAGTTCACCTGGTGCATTAGAATAATCAACCAGCAGCCAGATCTCATTGGGGCTAAGGGCAATATCTTCAATCTGTGACCCAATCAATTTGGTGCGACCCAAATGGAACATCTGCTTCTGAGTATCTGCAAGGACATCAGATTCCTGATTATGTGTTTGGGCTAACATTAAACCCTCTAAAACGAGGGACAATCCTAATTGCGGATTGTCTTCAAACAATCTTTGCCCTTCACTAACCAAATAGCGCGCGTTTGCTAAATTTTGGGCTATTTCAGCATCTAATCGGGAACTTGCTTCTGCCGTTGCTGCCACTTGGGCGTCAGATTCTCTAGTTTGGGCTAGGGAAGCGTTCGCATCACTCGTGCCTTGAGCATCAATTGCTTCAGCGGCAGATGTTTCCGCAACTTGTTCATTAAAAATAGCCGTTGCTTCATTGTCCTTTGCTAATTGGTTACTGTTTACTAGCAAGATGGTCAAGACTAAAGTGGCTAACAAACCCGCGACAAGTACCCCTACTATTTGGCGCAGGCGGGCGCGTCCTTTTTTCTGTTCTTCGGCTAGCCGATTGGCCTGGTCTAGCTCATGCTGGCGGTGGGCTTCTTCTGTTGCTTCCCGCTCCTGTCGCTTTTGTAAACTGGCTTCAATGAACGCAATTTCTCCGCTGCTTAAATCATCTGGCCGCTTACCCAGCCACTCTTCGGCAACCGAAAGCGGGGCACTTCGTAACAAAAATCCATCATTTTGCCCATTTTCCTGCCACAGCTTCAAGTCGGCACGTAGCCGCTCTTGCCACATGCGGAGTTCTCGGTCGCGCTCCATCCACTCCTGCAATCGCCCCCAATGCTGGATCAACGCTTCGTGAATCAGCTCCACCGTTTCAGCAGTTTGGCTGCTTGGGTCAATTGCTTGGTCTTCAAGGTTGGTAATTAGCAGGCGGGCATCGGCCAGTTGGGGAACTAACGCCCAGCCTGCTTCGTCCAAGTCGGTGCGGCGGGCAATGCGGCGGGTATCTTCCGCCCCTGCGCCGGGGTGTACCAACTGCACCATCACCCGCTGAATCGCCTCCTCCAGTGCGGGGTCATCCTGGGTCAGCCTTGCCAGAGTTTCATCGGCGTGGCGGGCTAATGCCCCAGAAACGCCGCCAATCTCTTCGTAGGCGGCGTGGCTCATCTGCCCGTCGCTTTGCCGTTCCCACAGCAGGGTCAAGGCAAATTCCAGCAGGGGCAGATTGCCCGCATGGTCGCCCACATCCTCCAAAATGCGCGTTACGAGGCCGTCGGCAAAGCCAACGCCTGCATTGGCAGCGGGCTGCACAATCGCTGTTTCCAACTCATCCGGCGACATCAGGCCAATTTTGATATCTCGGTCTTGCAAGGTGGCCACCATCTTGGGATAAGCCAAAACCTGCCCCAAAAAATCAGCGCGCAAGGTCAAAACCAGCGTAGCATCGTAGGCTTTATCTGGTTGGTCAAAGCCCGCCAGAACTACATCCAAAAAGCGGCGACGCTGTTCAACATCAGCTACCTGCGTATACAGTTCCTCAAACTGGTCACAGTAGAGCAACAGCTTGGCGGTGGGCTGTTCCTGCTGAATCATTTGCAGGTAGTCGGTTAGGGTTGCATCGCCGCTTTGCAGGTGGGTGGCCAGCCGCCTTGCTTTTGGCGGCTTGTCAATCGTACTGACGTTAGGTTCAAGGAGGGGTAGTAGAGCTTGCGCCAGTGCTATGAAAGGGTCAACACCAGGGCGAAAATCAGCAATCAGCCAATTCTTCTCATCTTCAAGTTCAGGAATCAGCCCCGCAAAAACCACAGAAGATTTACCGCTGCCAGATGGCCCAATAACAGCGACTAGTGGTTGGTCATAGACAGCTGCCTTCAATTTGGCCGTAAATTCTTCACGGCCGAAAAAGTTCTTGGCGTCTTCTACCTGAAAAGCGTGCAAGCCTTTGTAAGGACATTCAACATCTGCAGGCGGCCCACTGCGCCAATCTATTCGGGGGCGTTTTTCCTCTGCTAGAGTAATTAGTTGCTCGATCTGTTTGCTGCGCTTTAGCTTCAGGAGCAGTTCACGCACCTTGGCAGATAAGGTTTCCCCTGCCAAATCGTCGTACCGAATATTGAGATTTAAGCAGAGGGTGCGAAACTCATCTAGATCGAACGAGTTCACCAGCAAACGATGCAATTGGCTAAGCGAAGCAGGAAGCTGATTCGATGGCAAATCGGGCATGGACACTACCTAAATGATAAGACTGGATGCAGGATTTATTGATGTTGTTGAATTGGGTGATTGTTGGTCAATCTGGCAAAGATTTTAGCGTATTTTGGTTATCGGGTAAAGATTTGGTTGTAGAGCCATTTGCTAATTCAAACTCACCTGCATACAATTCGCACGGTTCATTTTATAGAAGAAAATTGTTACACAGATGGGTAACTGAGTCCAGCAGGGCTGTTACCCATTATTCTTTATGGGGTGTAGCGAGGATGAACTGGAGGAATTCTGTGAATTTGAAACGAAATGTTTTAAGTATATTCTGGCTGCTGCTGTTTGCTTTGGTTTTTGCTTTGGTTGGATGCCAAACAGAACCGGAGGCGGACGAAGCCGCAGAGGTTGATGTGCAGGCGACGGTGGATGCGGCCGTTTCCCTCACGGTCACTGCTCAAGCGGAAAATGAAGTAGAAGCGGAGGCAGTTGTTGAGGCAACGCTGCTGCCCACTTTGACCCCCGTGCCCACGCAGGTGCCAGCCACGCCAACGGTGGATGCGACGGCGACGCCACCGCCCACCAGCACACCCAAGCCCACGAGCTTGCCCATTCCCACGAATACACTTGTGCCCACCGATACGCTAGAACCAACGGCCGTACCGCCCACCGCAGCCCCCGTGAATACCCAACCACCCCCGCCGCCCACCGTTCCGCCGGAACCAGTGTTAGGGGGCAACTTACTGGTTAACGGCTCATTTGAAGATGGCTGGTACAACCTGAATGGTGCACCGGAGTTCCAACTGCCCAACGGCTGGATTATGGAATTTGATTCTGGCCCGACGGGTTTTGGCGGGGAAGCGTGGGACATCTGGTTCCCGCCGGAGACGCGCGTGCTGCCCTACTACCAATTGCCAGAGCATGAGCGCAGTCTGTTCATTCGGCATGGTGAATACACGATTAAAGCGTTTAAGGGGAATGGCCCGATTAGCTTGCGCCTGCTGCAAGATATAGCTCTGGAGCCGGGCACCTACGTTTTCACCGTGTACGTCTTCCCGGATTTGGTGTCCAGCTATGAAGGTGGCAAACAGTTTTCCAACGATCCGTTTGCGGGTGAGGTGCGCTTTATTTCGCCCAGCGGCGGCACTGGCTGGCTGACGTTTGGTGCAGGTTACGGCACCTGGGGCGTGTTTGAGCATACCTTTACGATTGATACTGCCCAGACGGTACGGATTGGTGTGGGGCTGCGTGGCCGATATGCGTTGGACAGCAACGGCTTTTTCATTGATGATTGGTCTTTACAACGCGTCGAGAATTAACGTATGAAATTAGGAGTTATCGGGTTGCCCAGCAGTGGCAAAACCACCATTTTTAACGCCCTTACCAAGGGAGATGCACCCACGGGACAAAGCATGGGCGGCCGTTTTGATGTGTTAACGGCCGTTGTCAGCGTATACGATGAGCGGGTGGATGTCTTGACAGAGATGTTCAATCCCAAGAAAACCACCTTTGCTAAAATCACTTACACCGACGTGGCGGGCATTAAGAAAGGTGCCAACGAAGGCGGGGGGATGAGCGCCGAACTGCTTAATCATTTAGCCGGGCTGGATGGCTTTGTGCATGTGGTGCGCGCTTTTGAATCTGATTTGGTGCCGCATGCCGACGGCAGCGTGGACGCCGCCCGCGATCTGGAAATTGTGGACACTGAGTTTTTGCTAAACGATTTGGGCATTGTGGAGCGACGCATCGAGAAGATTGAGGATGGCTTACGCAAGGGCGCAACCAAAAACAAGGCAGCGGCCCAGGCGGAGCTAACCCTGTTTCAGCAGTTGAATGAGACCTTGAGTGAGGAACGGCCGTTACGCACCCTCGACCTCAGCGACGAACAAGAAAAAATGCTGCGCGGCTATGGCCTGCTTACTCTCAAACCCGTGATTGTCATCATAAACATCGGTGACGATCAGGAGGAACTCGATCTGGCGTATGATTTTCCGCATACAGTGGTTGCCAATCTGCGCGGCAAGCTGGAAATGGAGCTTTCTCAACTCAGCGCCGCTGGGGACACCGAATCGCTGGAAATGTTTATGGAAGAGTACGGCGTGACGGAACTAAGCCTGGATCGAGTGATTGGCTTGAGCTATGATTTGATGGGGCTGCAATCCTTTTTTACCGTGGGCGAAGATGAAGTGCGCGCCTGGACGATCAAGCGGGAGGCAACGGCCGTTGACGCCGCTGCTACCATTCACACAGATTTAGCCAAAGGGTTTATCCGCGCCGAGACGGTAGCCTACGATGAGTTGGTGGTGCTGGGCGGGCTGCCCCAGGCGCGCAGCGCAGGCAAGCTGCGCCAAGAAGGCAAAACCTACATCGTGCAAGATGGCGATGTGATTAACATTAAGTTCAACATTTAGTTCCAAGTTAGGTGACAGTCACTTCCAAAGCGACTGTCACCTATGGAGAACTGGTATGGATTTTGCGCGGAAGATGAAATGGGTTATTGGATTGATCACTATTTTGCTGGTGGCTGCTTGTGGCTCAGAGACGTTGCCAACGGCCGTTCCCACCCTGAATGTTCCTACCTCTTTGCCTGCCACCGACGCTGTGCCAGAAGAACCAACAGCCGTACCTACCAACACACCCCCTGCCATCGAGCCTGAACAACTGCCAACCGAGGCAGCAACGGCCGTCTCTCCCACCAACACGCCAGAACCAACACCAACCCCGCTAACGCCCACCGCAACTGCCACCACGAGCAGCGGCAGCGCAGGTAATTTTTCTGTTATCTACGTGGAGCCAAACGACGTGCTCAACGTGCGCTCTGGCCCCGGCGTGGCCTTTGGCATTGTGGGCAGCATCCCGCCCACCGCCACCGACGTGCAGATTACGGGCAGCGGACAACTGGTTTCTGGCTCTACCTGGGTGCCGGTACAGCGGGGCAACCTGACTGGTTGGGTCAACAGTCGCTTTTTGACTGGCAACCTGTCTGATGCGACCTTTTGTGAGAATACGGCCGTTTTGCAATTGCTCAATCAGTTGGAAACGGCCGTTGCCAACCAGGATGATGCGCTTTTGGCTCAACTCATTCACCCAGAGCGTGGCCTGCGTGTGCGCCTGCTTTGGTACGAAGCCGAAACCCGCCTAGATAATCAGAACCTGCTTGGCGACCCCACCAGCTACAATTGGGGCAACGCCGCAGGCAGCGGCGAACCGATTTTGGGAACGCCAGAACAGGTGTTGTTGCCTCGCTTGCAAAACGATTTTCTGGGGGCGACAGAAACCGCCTGCAACAGCATTTTGCATGGGCCCACGCCCGGTTTTGTGGTGCTGCCAGATACGTACGCACCACTCAACCATTATTCTTACTATCGCCCCGGTACAGCCGAATTTGACGGCTTGAATTGGGGCAGTTGGGCAATTGGTGTGGAGTTGTGGCAAGGCAGCTATTATGTAAGTGCGTTGCTTCATTATCAGTGGGAACCATAATTTATTTGGGAGACATTGCTGTGCTGACGAAAATAATTACCTCTCTTTTTCTGGAGCGACCCGCTAAGAAGTTGACCATGTCTGCCTGGGGTGAAAAATTGACTGCTAGCGGTGAGGCAATCGGCCAAAAACTGGATAAAATCCCCGATTCGCAAAGTAATCGCCAGATGTTGTCTCACATCATTGGCATTGAGCAATGGGGGCAAAGTCGGTTGCGAGTCGGGTTAGGCGAGCCATTCAAAGAAGAAGAGTATGACGGCTATCGCCCCTCCCAGAATCGCAGTTGGGAGCAGTTAAAAACGGAATTTCGCATTGTCAGACGGAAAACGGTTGCGCTGGCCGAAGAGCTTGATAACAAACAAGCAGACCAATTTATGACGGTAAAGCACAATCAATTTGGCGAAATAAGTTTGGGTGCTTGGCTGCGATATTTAGATTTCCATACCAGTCGTGAATCCAAAAGGATTAAATAAGAGCACTAGTTGCCTCACAAGAGTAGAATGCACATCGGTTTAATTTGACATAACAAAATGATGGATGTTGTCACCCGCCTAAAAAGTCAGCTTAATGCCCCCATCTTCCCTGGAGAAGAGGAGAAAACACGCCAGGCGTATTTAATCAATTTAATTGCCATAACAGGCGTGTTTTTGACGGGTCCTATTTGGGCGGTGCTGCCGTGGCTTTCAGAAGAAGGTAGCTTGAGCCAATTTTTATTTGCCGTTACGGCCGTTTTGCTCAGTCTAATCTTTGCTAAATTTGGCTTATTGCACCGAGGGCGGGTGCGGGAAGCTGGTTTTTTTCTTGTTGCTACGCTTTGGTTAATTCTTGCCATCATCACCTTGTGGGGCAATGAAGGATTGGCCGGAATCCCTTTCATCGGGGCCATTGCGCTAATTCCATTAATAGCAGGCTTTGTCAGTGGTGTACGGGCCAGTGTCATAATCACCGTGTTGAACTGGATTTTAGGCGGGGTGCTGGTTTGGCTGGAGATGACGACTGTTATCTCCACGAGCATAATGTACGAGCCGCCTGCGCGCTATTTGGCGCTCATGGTGATGTTTTCTGCGTTTCCGCTGTTGGTTTATTTGTGGCGACGCAACTTTAGTGAGGCAATTGAGCAGGTGCGGGTGGTGGAGCAGGCCCAGGCAGAAACGGCCGCTTACCGCCGACAAAATGAACTGCTGGAAGAAGCCGTCGCTGCGCGCACCAGTGCCCTGGAAGAGTCGCTGACCCGTGAACAGCACATGGCCGAAAAGCTAGCCCTGGCATTGGAATCTGAAACGGAACTGGGTGAGTTGCAATCCCGGATCATTACCGTCGTGTCACATGAGTTTCGCACGCCGCTTTCTGTCATTAGCAGCTCGGCGGAACTGCTGCAAAAATTTTATGATCGCTTGCCAGTTGAGCGCCGCCAGGCCGCCCACACGCGCATTCGAGATTCCGTTTTTTACCTGAATGATTTGTTGAAAGATGTCACGCTGGTTGATAAGGCGCAACGGGCCAGCATACGGCCGTCTTACCAAACCTTCACCTTTAGCAATTTGTGTCGGGCATTGACCCAGCAATTGCTAGGCGAGGTTTCTGATCCCGATCGTGTTCATTGCCACTTTGCTCACGGCATAGAAACACCCATCCAGACAGACATCAACTTGCTACAACAAATTTTGGCGAATCTCATCTCCAATGGGCTGAAATACTCAGAAGAAGCAGTTGCCGTGCATTTTTGGCTAGATAATTCGCACCTGTTTATTGAGGTTAAGGATGAGGGGATCGGGGTTCCCCGACATGAGCAAGCGCGTATTTTTGAGCTTTTTTACAGAGCCAGCAACGTAGAGCATCGGGAAGGTTTGGGTTTAGGCCTCTTTATTGTGCAGGCAATTTGCAAACTGTTGCAGGGTAGTGTGCACTTGTTCAGCGAGGGGCAGGAGACAACCTTTGAAGTACGGCTGCCCCTGCTGCCTCAGGTAGAAAGCATGGAGGAATAGCTGGTTTGTTACACCATTGCTGTCTTCAGGTTGGCAACGGCCGTTTCCTCAATCGCATGTATCTTTTCTAAATGGGTGGCCATATTTTCTCGAAACGCTATCACTTCTTGCTCGTTCAGCGGGAACGCTGTTTCTGACTGCTTCAACAGCGCTTTTTCTTCTTCCTTAAGCTGGGCGATTTGCTCAACGGCCGTACTTCCCTGGCTGTGCATCAAATCCCGTTGTTGCAACAAGATGTGGCGCATGCGTCCCAGCATTGGCACCTCGTCTGGCAAAACGGCCGTGCCAAACGCGTCCCACGCCGCACCGCTTTGCCGGAACTGTGCGGCCACCTCGTTAAGGGCTGGCTTGCCTAAAATCTGGCTTGCTTCCTCCAAAAATGCGGCAAAAACGTCCCGCTCCGCATAGCCCACATTGCCAAAACAGTTAATGCTGTCAAACACGCCCATCAGCCCAGCCAGCATTTTGCGCCCGGCGGGGAACTCCTTTGCCCAGCTAAGGCGGGTTTTGGGGCGGGTCAGCAGCTTGATCCAATGAGGGTAGGCGGCCAGGCCAAAATTATTTTTGGAGCCTTTGGGCGGTTTTTCGGTGTATAGTTTGATGCAATCCCAAATGCCTGCCTGCACAGCGCTGGGCAGCTTATCTGGCACCGGGGGTTCCAGGGTGAGAATGCGAAACTTATCCTTTTTTACGCGGGCGCGAGCCGTGTGCAGCGCCTCGGTGCTGATGGTGAGGGGGATAGGGGCGCGGTCAGCGATGTGGACGGTATCGGCCGTTTCATCGTAGCCATACACCAGGATGGGATACATGCCCCACATGCCTTCGTCGTAAGGCATGGCGTTGTAGGGCAGGCTGAAAAAGTCGGCCCAGACAATGGCGGGTTCGCCACTTTCTAGCGTGTCAATCAGGTTGGCAACGGCTTTTTTGGGGCTGCTGGTGTGGCGTCGGTGCTGCACCACGCCGAGGCGGGCTAGCATGGTATCTAGCGGGTCGAAGGTGTTGCGGGTGAGCAGGCGGCAGTAGGGATCATATCCTTCGTAGGCAAAAGAGAAGTAGCCCATCACCGCACCACCGCTGACGCCCATGAGCAATGCTTCGCTGTACGGCCGTCCCGTGTGCGGCGCTTTGGCTCCCGTGTAGGCTAAAAAGTTTGCTACGGTGCCGGTTTCCCAATGACGGCCGTTAAATTGATTGTAATTCTCTAAAATTGGCATAGTTTCCTCCAGATTTTTTTTGCGAGTTGTTTTTGGTGCGGTTGAATCTGGGAGGTAGTATACGGCCGTTTGCCCACCCATCGGCAAAAAAGAGACATACTATGCAGAAATCGGTAATCAGTGACCCGTAATCAGTTATCACGCCAACTGATTACCGAAAACGGACTTTAAGGCGAGAAAACGCCAGCGGGGTGGCAGCCAAGCTGCTGGTTGGCTGCACTGTCCTCTAATTCCTCCAGGTAATTGAACAGCGCGTCATCAGGCTGGTATCGTTTGGATTCTGCCCAGCCGCCAGCGACCAATTCTGCATTGACCAGCACCTCACCCACGTACACGTAGCGCAGCAGCCGATCAAATCGGTCGGTGTTGCTCACATCTGTCACCAGGCGGACGGTTTGCCCCTCCACGTAAGCGGCATTGGCAGCGGTGGCATCGCCAAAACAAGCTTCATCCCGCTCTGGGGTGTCTATGCCGATGTAGCGGACGCGGTAGGTACGGCCGTCTAGCAGCACATTGATTGTATCCCCGTCAATAACTTCCGTGACAACGGCCGTTTCGCTTAGTGCGTTGGTTAGCTGGGGTGCATCAGGAGCCAAAACATCGCCGCTGGCGGCGGGCGCTGGAAGCAGGTCGCAAGCGGCTAAAAGCAATGCCAGCAAAATCAGCCAGCACAGGTGGGAATTGTTGAAGTTTCGTTCTTTTTTCATGTTGCCACGATTATACAAGAGATTGAAGATTCGATGGCATAGGCAAATGCCAGCCGCCGTTCCCCAATTGCAACTCCTTTCGTGTACAATATTGTCATTCAACGAAAAGTTAATTCCCATCCACTGAGGAGCGTTATTATGACAGAAAAAAGCGAACAAGATGTTGTCATTGTTGGTGCAGCACGGACGCCCACCGGTAGATTTTCTGGCGGGCTGGTAAGCCAATCGGCTTCAGATTTGGGGGCAGTGGCGGTGGAAGCGGCCGTTTCCCGCTCTGGCATTGATCCCACCACTGTGTACGAAGTGATCATGGGGCAGGTGGTGCCAGCCGGCGCAGGCCAGGCTGCAGCACGGCACGCTGCGCTGGGCGGCGGATTGCCCAACAATGTTGGGGCAGTGGCCGTCAATAAAGCATGTGGCTCTGGCCTGAAATCCGTGATGATGGCTGCCAACGGCATTGCGGCTGGCGAAGCGGATGTGTTTGTGGCAGGTGGTATGGAGAGCATGTCCAACGCACCCTACCTGGTGCCGCGCGCCCGTCAGGGCTTGCGTTTTGGCCACGGCGAGCTGCAAGATGCCTTGCTGCGCGACGGTCTGTGGTGTGCCTTTGAAGATTGGGCCATGGGCAACGCGGCCGAATTTATTGCCAAGCAATACGAAGTGACCCGCGAAGAAATGGATGAATACGCTTACCACAGCCACGAAAAAGCGGCGGAGGCCACGGCAAACGGCCTTTTCCAAACCGAGATCGTCCCCATCGAAATAAAAAGCCGCAAAGGGAGCGCACTGGTAGACAAAGACGAACCGATCCGCGCCAGTTTTAGCAACGGCAGCTACGAGATGCAAACCAGCGTTGAGGGGTTAGCCAAGCTGCGCCCCGCCTTCGAGAAAGATGGCCAGGTGACGGCGGGTAACGCCCCTGGCCTGAATGATGGCGGTGCGGCCGTTGTTGTGACCAGCCGCGCCACAGCCGAACAACAAGGCACAATCCCGTTGGCCCGAATCGTTGGCTACACACACTTTGCCGTTGAGCCAAAATGGCTCTTTGCCGCCCCTGCCCGCGCCATTCCTCGTTTGCTGAACAAAATCGGCTGGGACATGGCAGATGTGGACCTGTTTGAGCTAAACGAAGCGTTTGCCGCCCAGGTGCTGGCCAATGGTGTAGAACTGGTGCAAAAAGGGTACGCCTGGGATTGGGAGAAGGTAAACGTCAACGGCGGCGCGATTGCTTTGGGGCATCCCATCGGGGCCAGCGGTGCGCGCATTTTGGTCACGCTCATCCATGCCTTGCAGCAGCGCAATCTTAAGCGCGGCGTTGCTTCACTCTGCCTGGGTGGCGGTGAAGCTGTGGCAATGGCGATTGAGCTAGAATAAAATAACGAATAACGACATCCCAAAGAGCATCTTCCGCAATCTGAAGATGCTCTTTTTTTGTATACTCACCGTAGCCGTGGCAAAAGATATATATAATGATTTTGTCTTCAGCAACTGGCGACAAACGGAGGTTTTATGAGCAGGTGGTGGCAAACTGGCATTATATACCAAATTTACCCCCGCAGTTTTCAAGATAGCAACGGGGATGGCGTGGGCGATTTGCCAGGAATCGAGCAGCGGCTGGGCTATTTGCGTGGTTTAGGCGTGGATGCGGTTTGGATTTCACCCATTTACCCCTCGCCGATGGCAGATTTTGGCTACGACGTAAGCGATTACACAGACATCCACCCTCTGTTTGGCACGATGGCTGACATGGATCGTCTCATCGTTGCAGCGCACGATCACAACCTCAGGCTCATTCTTGATTTTGTCCCTAACCATACCTCCAATGAACATCCCTGGTTTTTGGAATCGCGCAGTTCGCGTCACAATTCCAAGCGAGATTGGTACATCTGGCGCAACCCAGCTCCGGATGGCGGGATACCCAACAATTGGCAGAGCCGCTTTGGTGGCTCGGCTTGGACGTTCGATGAACAAACGAGCCAATATTATTTACACTCCTTTTTGGCGGAGCAGCCAGATGTGAATTGGCGCAATCCAGAACTGCGGGCGGCGATGCTGGACGTGCTGCGCTTTTGGTTTGATAAGGGGATCGATGGCTTCCGCATTGATGTGAGCTATCGCTCAATGAAAGATGCACAGTTCCGAGACAATCCACCTAATCCCAACTGGCGGGAAGGGATGGATCCGTCCAAGCAGGTCATTGAAAAATATACGCGCAACACGCCAGATATTGAGCATTTTAATCGCTGGCTGCGCCAAGTGTGTGATGAATACGACGATCGGGTGCTGATTGGGGAGATCAATTTGCCGCCGCATGAACTTGTGAAGCATTACGGCCGTTCCCAAGATGGCCTCCACTTACCCTTCAACTTCAACCTCATCTTTACGCCGTGGGAGGCAACGGCCGTTCGCCACCTGATCGAAACCTATGAAGCTGCACTGCCCGATGGCGCCTGGCCCAACTGGGTGCTGGGCAACCACGATCAGCATCGCATTGCCAGCCGGGTGGGGGCAGCCCAGGCGCGGGTAGCCATGATGCTTCTGCTGACGCTGCGCGGTACGCCCACCATGTATTACGGCGACGAATTGGGAATGCTCGATGGCGAAATTGCGCCAGGTCAGGTGCAAGACCCGTGGGAAAAGCGTGTACCGGGGCTGGGACTGGGGCGTGATCCAGAACGCACGCCAATGCCGTGGACATCTGCCCCGAATGCTGGTTTTTGCCCGCCAGATGCCACTCCCTGGCTGCCACTCAATCCAGATTCCACTGTGGTCAACGTGGCGAGCCAGCTAGATGATCCCAACGCGATGTTGGTGTTTACCCAAAAATTGATTCAGCTACGCCGCGAAACGACCGCACTCAACCGGGGCAGCTACCGCAGCTTGCCCGCCCCCGATGGCGTATTGGCATATGAACGTCGTCACGATGAGCAAGTTTATTGGGTTGCGTTGAATATGACGGGTGAATCCAGAATGTGGAATTTGCCAAAAGGTAGGGGAGAAATATCTGTTCTAATATCTACTCTTCAGTCAGGCTTATCAATCGAAATTGGAAAGAAAGAAGAGTTGTTATTGCAACCAAACGAGGGGGTTTTGATAGGAGCTATTTTTTGAGTTTCTAAATTGCAACAATTCATTTCATTAGTTGAAATCGACAGAGATGTGAGGCCTTGCGTTCTTTAAAACTATTGCTAATTCTTTTAATCTATTTCGCCTAGTACAATATGCTACTATCTCTCTTGCTTTATTTCCTTTACCTACACCTTCAAGGCTTTCATAATCGATATTCAATTCAAGGCAAATATCTCTTTGCTCAGATTCGTTAAAATATAAATCAAGTATTTTTCGCAATTCGAATTGAGTGGTTTCAGGATTGGGGTTCTTCATATCATCATTTTGTTTTGAAAGCGATGATGGAAGGTGTTCAGGAAATATTACTTTTTCTTCTCCAATTAGAAGAATGGTATTTTGCAATATTTCTCTCAGTTCTTGAACATTGTTATTTCTATAATCATAGATAGTAAGATAATTAATTACTTCAGGGGCAAGTTGAATCTGTGAGGTGAAATTATGGTCTTGAGATAAAATATTCAAGAAATGCCCTGCTAAAGCTGGAATATCCTCTTTTCGATATCTAAGTGGTGGGACATTAATCGTCAGATTTGCAAAATATAGAACGATTGGATGTCTAATATTTCTCTTTTCTAAGGCAATGGCCAAGTTGTCTTCTTCACTTGTGAAGGAAGCAATAACTCTTAAACCTGAATTTTTGAATAATGGCAAAAGTTCAATCAGGATTTTCTGACCTGAATCATCTAGGAAATTAATATTGTGTAAAAAAAATGTCCCTGTCTGATTTTTTGATTTGTATTTAATAATATTATTTTTGATTACATCTCGAAAATCAAACAATTTTGTGCAAGGAATTACTAGGAATCGGGAATTTTTGGGGTTATTCGAATGAATAGCTTTTGCTAATAACCGCTTCCCTGTCCCCTGTTCACCCCATATTAGAACAGGAAAATTTGATCTCACAGCCTTGGCCATTTGCTCAAAAACATTTTGCATTCTTAACGTATTTCCAATAATACTTTCTTGTCCACTCTGCAAATTTTTTGTTGAAACATCTTTTTTGGTATGCTTGATTTCTCTATCATTTGTGAGGTTTTTTATCGTCACCAATTTTTCGGTAGCCTGTATTGCTCGGCTAATACTAATTATAAATTTATCTGGAATAGGTGGTTTTTCTACGTAGTCAAATGCCCCTTGTTGCATAGCTCTAAACGCGTTTTCACGAGAGCCATAAGCAGTAATTACAATTACCTGAGTCCCTGGATTTAGCTCTTTTGTTTTTTGTAAAATATTAAACCCCCCATAGTCATCTCCAAATCCAAGCATTTTTAGATCAGTAACTACAACATCAAAAATATTATTTGTGAGCATTTCTATTGCCTGATGGAGAGTTCGTGCAGCGTATAGATTATAAGGTTCATCTTCAAGGTAAACCTGATAGAGCTCAAGCCAATCTCCATCATCTTCAACCAGTAGGACTTTAGAATTTTTTTTCATGTCAGGACACCTGTTTGGTTTATTGGCAACAGGACGGTAAAAGTTGCCCCTTTACCTAATTGACTTGAAGCAGAAATCCTGCCTCGATGTTTTTTTACAATTGTACTTATACTGTAAAGGCCGATCCCATAACCATTGGGCTTTGTTGTAAAACCTAATTTAAAAAGTTTTGATAAATTTTCATTTGATATGCCAACCCCAGTATCTTTAATTTCGACTAATATGAAGGTTTTAATTTGGGAGAGCCGAATTGTTAAAACACCTCCGTTTGGCATTGCATCTAAAGCATTCTTTATTAAATTCATAAAAATTTGCTTCATCTGAATTTCATCAGCTTCAATGTTACCAATGGTCAGATCAACATCCCAATTGATCCGAAAAAGTTGAGGAGGGATTTTCCGTTCTAATAATTCTAGGACCTCGTCAATAATGCTTGCCACGTTCACAGATGATAGTGATGGATTAGTTGATTCTCCAATCTCAATCATATTCCTGACAAGTAATTGAGAGTATGAACAGTTGTGAGTAATTTTTTTAAAAGCCTTTGATAATTTTAGGGAGTTGATCTGGGATAGGATTTCTTTAGCGGCAGAATCGACAAAGCTTAATTCATTATATAAATTTCGAGCAAAATTTAAGGTTATTCTCTTAAATTCCTTGGATATATATTCTTTGTTTTTTTCGGATATAGTAGATTTACGAAATTTATTAAGTTTTTCTTCAAGGTAAGTTAAATAATTGTCCAAAGTTTTATTATGTGTGTGGATAATGTAATCTTGAAGTTCTAAAAATTCCTGGCGAAAAGAGCGATTTCTTGGAAATGTCAATACCACTTTCGTTCCTCTCAAAATGGAGCTTCTATAAAAATTAATCTCGCCTAACTGTTGTTCGATCAATCTTTTTGCTACATAGAGTCCAAGGCCACAATGAGCAGGTTTTGTGCTGTATCCAATTCGAAAGTATTCTGGAGGACCCATTGAACCGCTGTCTTCAATTATTATACTTACATCTGTTTCATTTTTTGCTGAGGAAATAAATAGTTGACCTCCCTCTGGCATTTCCTCGAAAGCATTTGTTATTATGTTGAGAATTAATAGATCAAATACACGACTATCTGTTTGTAATTTAAGATAATAAGGAATACTAATTTTTATTTCTGCAGAAATGAACCGTGGTTTTATAAGATTGAGGGAAAATTCAATTGATTTTCGAATAGAAATTGTTTTTCTAGAATGTTGTTCATTGAAGCTAACTCCTAGAAAATTATCAATTAACCACTTGCAATAATATATTCGTTTCCATACACGAAGAATGTGTTTTTTTATATTTTCTGGGCTTGATGAAATTTCTTGGTCGTCAATAGAGTCAAGAATTGTGATTATTAAATTTATTGGACTTCGTAAATCATGAGCCATTCCTGCAGTAATTTGGGCCATCTGATCCACTAAATGTCCTTCAGTTAAACTATGAGAAAAAAGTTCAATTTTCTCTGTCAGTTTGAGAATGTTTAAAAAGGTTGTTTCAGCCTCAAGTCTTGTTAATTTAGATTGTATTTCAGTGGTTGATTTTTTTGGTCGGTAAAATAGTTTGGGAATTTTAGAGGTTGATTTTGCTGTTATAAAAGGTCGCTTATCATGGACCCGACGAATAGCTGCTACTACTTCATCGCCACCAAAAGGCTTCGTAAGGAAGTCCCTTGCCCCTGCCATCATCGCACGACGCAGATAGTTAGGATCACTTTGCACCGACATAATAATTATTTGGACTGTAGGAACTGATTCTGTGATCTGCTGGCTTGCCCCAATGCCATCAATACCCGGCATATTAATATCCATTAAGATAATGTCCGGCTGATGTTCTTTAGCCATTTGTACGGCTTCTTCCCCCGTACCCGCTTGGCCAATTACTTCAATGTCAGATTCAAATTGAAGGAGTTTTCTAACATTTTCCCTTGTTTCAGGGAGATCATCAACAATTATCACTCGAATATTTCCCGACATTTTTTTCTTAACCATCTTGGTTTTAGATTTCTCCAAGGAAAATTGCATTGAAGTAGCAACATTTGTAAGATAGATTTGCCTTTTATGACGGTTGCCAACTCATGATAAGTATGAGTAAATTAATGATATTGCCAAACCGTTTCTAGGAACAAAATTATCTTAATTGATAACCGTATGATAGCATCTATTAACTCTTTTATGAAAGGGAATTTTGGGGTTTACTTGTTAGCAAACTCTCATCCTCACTTATTCTTGGAGGCATTATGTCTGACCGCTGCTTTTTGGTTTTGGGAGGCGCTGGCCTGGTTGGGTCGCAAATTGTACGTACCGTGGCGCGGGCTATGGAGCCAAAAAAGATAGTCGTTGCCAGCCTGTTTCGTGGCGAAGTGCGCGAATTTTTATATGACGTCCGCAAAGAGTTCCCCCACATTGAGTTTGTTGGTGCGTGGGGAGATGTGTTTGTCCGGGATGAGTTCAATTTGGAGCGCCGCCGACGCTTGCTGCAAAGCAGACATCGCCGCGACATGCTGTATGATGATCTGTTTGGCGCATTAGAGGAAGCATACGGCCGTTCTGCCCTGGTGCAGCTCATCCAGCAGCATCAGCCAGACGTCATTGTCGATTGCATCAATACCGCCACAGCTATCAGCTACCAGGACGTGGAAAGCCTTAGCAAGCAAACGTACGATATTTTGCAGCAGCTTCGCCAAATTGTAGACCATCAGGATTTAGAAGGATTAGATGCACTGGGCAAAGCGCTGGAACAAAATGTGAGCACCTTGCTCATCTCCCAATCGGTGCCGCAGCTCATCCGCCATGTGCAGATGATTCACCGGGCCATGCGTGAAGCAGGTACGCGCCTCTACCTGAAGATTGGCACCACCGGCACGGGAGGGATGGGGCTAAACATTCCCTACACCCACAGCGAAGACCGCCCCTCTGCCAAGTTGATGAGCAAAACGGCCGTTGCCTTTGCCCACACCGGCCTACTATTTTTGATGGCGCGCACCCCCAACGGCCCGCTGGTAAAGGAGCTAAAGCCAGGCGCAATGATTGGGTATCGTCGGGTGGCTTACAAGTCGGTTCGGGTGCGAGGAATGCCCCAGTTTCGGTACGAGAGTCAAATGCAGCCGCTCCAGCCGCTAAACGGCCGTCTCACTCTACGTGGCGACGAGAACCAATACGATCGCATAGGAAAAATTCATATGGCCGGGGTAGATACGGGCGAAAATGGCTTTTTTGCCCGCGGCGAATTTGAAGCCATCACCCATATCAACCAAATGGAGTTTGTAACGCCCGAAGAAATCGCGCAGCAAGCACTGTTAGAAATCAAAGGCAGCAACACGGGCTACGATGTCATTGCTGGGGTAGACAGCAGCATCATCAACCCCAGCTTCCGCGCCGGAGTGCTGCGCCAAACCGCGTTAGACAAGCTAGCCCGCATCGAGGAAGAGACCAAGAGCCATAGCGTGGCGCTGGGCCAGCTTGGCCCGCCAGAGCTATCTAAATTACTTTACGAGGCACATCTGCTGCGGCTAAACTACCAAACGCTCCGCAACGTGCTAGACACACCTGCCAGCGAACTATCGGAGTCTCTTTACCATTTTATTACCGAGAATGAATTGTTGCGGACGCAAATTACCTCTATCGGAGTGCCTATCCTCACACCAGATGGCTGTCACCTCATTCGGGGGCCGCGCATCAACATACCTGAGAGCATTTATCATGAGGTTGAACTGACGCCACAAGCGATGAATGCCTGGGCGCAAAAGGGATGGGTGGATTTACGGCCGTCTAACTGCAAAACATGGCAAGAGCGGTTCGAGCGAATGCGCCGCACCCAGCACATGCTCCACACCCGCGGCACCTCCTCCGTTACCATGAAAACCTACCTGCCAGAAACCATCGAAATCGGCTCCGTCGTCGCCTGGCTCTTCAACAACGATTATAAAGGGCATCGCATCAAATAAAGGAGATTCCGCTTTCCTTGACAAGTTTGCCGCTGCGACGCCCTCGACTGCGGTCGCGCCTAAAGAAATTTGACAAGAAACAAACGTAGGCTATAACTAAGTGGGAGCAGGAATTATCCTCTTTATCACGCATCCCCATAGAAAAACCATGTCAGTAGTTGTTCGGTTTGCCGCCACACCATTTTCTGACGAGTGAGGAATTACCAATGTCATCAAAAACAGCGTTCACGGGCCTGACCATGCCCGTCTTCACCGCTTTTGGCTGGGCTGGTGAAGAAACAGCCATCAATTTTGCCTTAGACCAGCTAGAGCAATTTGTTCATTTGCTACATAATAATCTGTCTCGCCAGGCCAAAGGCGATTTGCCATTTGCCGGTCTCAGCCGAACCAATCAATCTGTATACATCTCCGCTAGCGAGTCGCCAGAAGAAGATTTGCACCTGGTCTTTTTTGCCCGGCCATTAAGCCTGGAAATGCAGGTGGCCATGACCGACACTAAAGCGTTGGCCAAAGCCCTAAAAAATGCCGAAGCGCAGCCAGTCATGGCGCATCGGCTCATTACAGAGTTAGGTGCAGATTGGTCATTGCGGCTGCAGCAAGTGCAGGTGGACGACGAAAGCGGCGAACAGGCCCATTATCAGGACCTTTTCAAGGACAGCATTACGGCATTGCTGCCAGAGGTTTCAGCCGAAGCAATGAGCAAGGCAGCCTACTTAAACAGCGAAGATAAGTGGGTGACGCCTTTTTACCTGAGCCGTCGCTATCCGGCCGAGCAGGCTGCCGCAATGGGGCTAAAAATATCGTCTGTGCTGAGTGAGCAAATTGATGCGCTGCTGCCGCTCATCCATTTCCTCACTGGACGGCGTGCCAGCAGCAAACGGAAGTCTAAACCAAAAGCACGCACGGTAAAACCCATGATGGGTGGCAAATCAGAAGATGACGCTTCTTCTTCTCTGGCAACCATTATGAAACCAGAAGATGGCTTTACCCATGTAGCCCTCGTGAAACCGCTTCATCTTCGACGTGGCTTTATCAATCTCACTTCGGCTCACTGGCCCTTCTTTGCCATCAATTCCCGTACAGAGACGCGCCCCGTCACGATTTATTATGACGGTGTTTACGATAAAGAGAGCGCCGTGTGGCGGATGCTGCCCAACGATCTGGCGCGTATTGTCTTAAGCCCGTCGGTACACCACTGGTATGAAGATAACTTCAGTCAGGGTGATGAAATTCATGTTACCGTCACGCGCCTGGACAAGGACGAAATCCAAATTTCCCTGCGTGTGCCTAATTAGGTGAAAAGGCGAATATTGATTTTTAGGCCAACGTTCGTACGCCACGCCACATGGGCGTTTGGTCATAATCAAAGTAGCGGGCTTTGTGCAGGGTGAGCATATCGCTGTGATGAATGCCATGGGGGAGACGGCCGTTGTAAATCCGAATGGAGTGATAATAACCAGGAGATAGGTCATACACCGCGCTGGCGTGGGCTTCGCTGCGCCCCCAGCCCATTTGTGCCTCTTCAGACGTAAACAAAACCAAATTGGCATAGTTGCCATCTTTCAGCAACATGGTGCTGTAGCTTGCCAATCCCTCGTGCTGCGGAATTTCTGTCATCAGCGTTAGGTCAAACTCCTGCGCCAGCTCAATGTCCGCTTGGGAGCGGCTTTGCCCAAAAAAGCCCACAATGTGAAACAGTTTTTCTTCCCGAAAGTGGATAGGATGAGCCAACACCTGGCGGTGCGTCCAGCTTGTTTGGCCAGGCCGGTTGTGAAGGATGGTTTGGGGGATGTCGGGCAGCATGTGGGGATTTTGCAGCGTCAGGCAAAGCTGGCGAGCCATATAGCGCAATGTCTCCAGGTCGCCGGGGATGTGCTTGGGGTGGGTAAACGGCCGTTCGGCAAGAATGTGGGTGGGGGATAAATGAACGACGCTATCCATGATGGTTGTTTCCTCCTTTTATCTCATGGTATGGGTTGGCATAGGTAAAAAGCCTAGCTCGGCCGAAATCTTTTGGCAGGTGGCCAGCAGCATGGGCAACTGTTCTTGGAAAACGGCATCATTCAGCCGATAAGTGGGGCCAGAAATAGAAACGGTGGCTAATAAATTCCCCTGGTGGTTGTACAGCGGCCCGGCCATCGAACTAAAGCCTATTTCATACTCTTCATGCACGATGGCGTACTTTTGTTGGCAAATTTGGTTAAGTTGGCGGGTGAGTTGGTAGCCGTCGGTGATAGTTTTGTCGGTGTACTGGCGGAGAGGTTGAGGCAGAACGGCCGTACGCTCCTCTGGAGTCATGTGTGCCAAAATGAGCTTGCCGCTGGCCGTACAGTGCAGCGGCGACCGCCGCCCAATCCAGCCAATATATTGAATGGGCTGCGGGCTGGCCATCCGCTCGATGTTGACACACTCATTGCCGTCCAGCGCAGTGACGTTGACCGTTTCTTGGGAGGCCGCCACCAGATCAGAAAGATGGGGCTGAGCCACCGTGCGGGCATCCAGCCGTCCTAATGCGACGCCTGCTAACCCAACCAGCCCAATGCCCAAGCGGTATTTGCCAGACTCTGGGTTTTGGTCAATCAGCCCTTCTGCTTGCAGCGTGGCGATCATGCGGGAGACGGTGCTTTTGTGCAGATTCAGGCGGCGGCTCAACTCAGACACGCCCAGCTCTGGCTCCGCTTCCGTGAAGCTGCGTAAAATAGCAGCGGCGCGCTGGATTGACTGAATGGGTGCGGATGGCTTGTTGTTTGCGTTGTTCATTGCTCTTGTTGCATATTATGAAACTGTGTTCTGACATACGGGTCAAACACAGTATATGCGGAATGGAACGCTGCGTCAATCCCAGTTACCGAAATGCGGTAATTAGCGTGAGATAGACGCGGTTGCATACCATAGTATGGAAAGCAGCACGCGGTTCCGCCACTTACGGGCAAGCTCCCCTACACATGGCCGCTTGAGGTTGAAGGTGAGCCGCTGTTTGAGTTTGGATTTGGATTGGAAGCAGGAGAATAATAATTTTCCTAGATACAGTTCCAAAATCTATTACTAATAAAACGGCCGTTTTCATCATCGAAATTTTGGTGTCTGAAGCGGTCGTTTTTCCTGTATAATGGCCTTATGTGCAGTAGTGAAAAATCGGAGAGGGGTGGTCGTGGCCATAAGCTAAGATAATATCTGGGGAGTTTTTAATTGAGATGGTAATAGATGAAGAAGTCTCTCGTGCATTAAACGAACTTGCTCAATCAACAAACGTTATTGGTCCCGTAGTTGTTGATAACCATATTAACTATGTTATAAGGGGGCTTGCAGATACTGTTGAACAATTCACTAATCTCAGTTGGTGCTTATTAGGTTTTGTCGGGAGAATTTTTGAAACTGATATGAGTATTGATTCTGCTATTGGTGAAGGAACAACAGCAACCAACAATTTGCTGAATACCCTTGAAAATAGATTGAAAACCAATCAAGAGTTAACGCTAGCTCAGAAAGAGCGGATGCGCGATCCGTTAATTCAGGAATTAATATCGCACGTTCTACTTTTAATACACCAACGGCAAGAAAAAATGCCCGACTGGTTAGGAACAATTACAGCAATCTCACAACCTCACTTATCGGTTAACAATCAAGGGATAGACCTTATTGCTATAGGATTGTTTCAAAACAATCCTATTCCAATTATTGGAGAAGTGAAGGCAAAAGAAAAAGACCCTTGGGGAGGCTTAAATGATGCTTGTGAGAAATTTACACAAACAAAAGATGGGGAGTACGATGATGAAATTAGAAGTGCTTTAAAAGACATATCAAGACATAGTGAACCATCCTTCACAAAAGAGCAATTAGCAAACAATATTTGGCGTGAACGAAGTCATTTTGGGGCATTAGTGGGACATGATTGCCAATATGGAACAAATGGAACCGGTCACATAGATGTTGATTTTTCAAGCAATCGTCAAGAAATATTGAAACAAGATCCTGAGCGATTATTTTTTATTAGTTCCCCTTTTGAGTCAATGAGGGATTTATTCGATAACCTAACCAAAGAACTTGTATTACGTGCTAAAAGTCTGTCCGATTAATCATGATAGGGAGTGGCTAATTCTGTAGGCATACGAACTCAATCACATGTTTCTTGTCAAACGGCCGCATCCGATTGTGCAACTGACGTCGGTTCCAGGCATGAGCAAACGCTTTCACATGACGATTTAACCAAACCAAGCTGCGTGAGAAGCAACGGCTCTTTCTGACTAGTCGAGTGAGATAGTGTCGCAGTTCCGCATTGCCTCCTTCAACTGAGTACGTTTCGCTCTTATCTCTTAGCGATAAATGGTAGCCGCGACGATAAATCAAACTGTCGTACAGAGGGAACTTGTCACTGTAATACTGCTCGGCAGGCGCCTCATCAATCATTTTTTGTGCCACTGCCTGCGTGCGTTGCAAAACGGGCTCAATCCCTAGAAAACAGCGGGTTTGCCGGTCTACAACGGTCATGATGTAGATTTCGTTTTTTTCTCACCGATAAAGGTGAAGAGCTCATCCTGTTCAGCTACTTCCACTGGTTCATTAGGGCCGGGCAAGGTTGATGGCAACTTATCAGCGTATGCTTTAAGCCAATTAGCGACCGACTGTGGCGCAACACCTAGATGTCGTGCTGCCTGACGTTGGCTATTGCCATCCAAGACCAAGCGAATGGCTTGTTGGCGGATGGCAATTGGATGGCCATTTGGCTGAGGCTGGGGTACATATTTACGATTGCAGGCTTTGCATTTGAATACTTGGCTACCAGCCACAGTTTTGCCATTTCTAACTTGAGAATCTGTTCGGTGACAGTGCGGACATTGGTTCATGTGCCTTTTATACCATGCCTTTGTGTTTAGTCACTCCCATCATGATAGATGAATTTGCCCAAGGCTTAATTATAAATTCTCAAATTCCTTCCCAGCTATCTGCTATAGATGCTCGTGATATGCTCTCACGATCTTATCTTTCATGGCTAGAACGAAATATATTTAATGGTGAAGGGACAAGAAACAGTTTGTTTGGGGAGGATTTGAGGCGGTTGTCTTTAGCTTCCTCGATATTGCATAACTCTGAAAATGAAGATAGTAACAATGCTGATTCAACCGCCTTTTTAGTTGCGGAAGCTGGCGAAGTCTCAACCTTATTGGGTCGTGCCGACTTAGAAAATATATCTGCAAGCCAACGTTTTAGAAAACTTGTTCGATTTCTTGACTTGGCTAGTTATTATCATTTGGCAGATTACGATGCTAATGCAAGCGTTACTGCTAAATTTGCCCTTTCTTTTGACTTTGGAGGTTTCAACACCGATGAAGACATTAATGATGCTCATCTTAGTTATTATCGCTGTTTAGGACAGTTTCTTCGAGGGAAATTTAATGACTGCCGAGATGAAGCCGAAAAGGAGATTTCTGGAAGTACATCTGAAGAAAAAGCTTTTCTCTTTTTGAGAACTTGTTTGGCTAATCTGACAAACAAATACAAAAACCAAGGGGATAACGGAATTGATAGAAGGCTTAGCAATCTCCAATCCGCTCTTCAAAATGCCCCTGTCACCTATTTTTCCCTTCTTGCAGAAACCCTCAAACTAATGGCTTTCTATTCTGCTGTTCCTCGGAAAAGCTCATTTCAATTACTTGAAAATGTGTTTTCTGATCAACAAGAATATTTGAATGTTCGTGTAAGTGGAGATAATGAGCAGAGTTTTCCATTTGCTTGGCCACCAACTAGAGATTTTTGCGCCAAGTATTTTGTAGATAGTATGCCTCATGCTGTGATAACTGTGCCTACAGGTGGGGGCAAAAGCTTTCTTGCCGAATTAGCATCGGCTGAAGCTTTAGGGCATGGATGGGTTTTATATATTGCCCCGACAAATGCTTTATGTGCCCAAATAAAAACTGATTTGAGGGAGAATCTGAACTCAATCACTAATATTGATGTTGAGGCTTATCTTGGTAAGCTTGAATATTCTGGTGAATTACCACAATTTCAAATTCCACGACAAGTTTTAGTGGTTACACCAGAAAAAGCATTATTACTTCTCAAAAGACAGTCTGAAATATTCAAAAAGTGTTCTGCTGTGGTTCTGGATGAATGTCATCTATTGGGTAGTAAAAACCGTGGTGATATTGCGGAAATTGTTCTTGCTTTTTGTCTTTCTCAAAACCCCGAAGTACGTATTATTTTGATGTCAGCGCTGGTTCAAGACAGTAACAAGTTAGCTGCTTGGCTAAATAACAAAACTGGTAAAGAAGTTATTGAGATCGATCTAAACTGGAGACCAACCAGAATTTCTCGTTTAACCATATTTCCTGATTGGGAAACACTCGAACGGCCATTAAATGGAAATGATAAATATTCTGTTGGTGTAAAAGCTTTTGGGGATACAGTTACCCCTTGGAGGGAAGATACACCATTGGAATCTTGGTTAACACCTATTCGGCTTGAGCATAAAAATACTAAGTTTCCATGGAGAAACGATGTTACCCGCAACTTAGCCACAATATTCACAAACAATAATATTCCTACTTTGGTGTTCGTACTTAAAAACAAGCATGAAGCATTTTCAATTGCTGGGAAATATGATTCTAGTTCGCAAATACCAGAAGAAATCCCTGCGACTCAAAAAGAGTACGATTTAGCTATTGTTGCAAAATATGAATTAGGCACACCGACTATATTAGAAGAACTCATAAACGAAAAAAGAGCTGCAGTTCATACGTCTGTTATGCTGAACTGCGAACGGGAATTATCAGAAATCTCGTTTGCAAATGGACGTGCATTGTTACTTGTTGCAACTGGAACTCTTTCACAGGGATTAAATCTGGCTGCAAAGGCTGCCATCATTTGTGGAACGCAACTATCAGAATATGGAACTGGATTCAATATCGATCCCGATGAATTACAAAGGCTCTCATTATCTCAAGTTCTAAACGCCACAGGAAGAGCCGCCAGAGCTAATATCGCATGTCGAGGGATAAGCGTCATTGTCCCTGACTCGCTAAGAAGAGATGAACAAGCTATCCAAAAAAGTGAAATTCTCCGAACTGTACCAGTTCTTCAATATAAAGATGCATCCTTACAAATTAACAGCCCGCTTAAGAACAAATTCCAAGCTTCGTTAGAAAACCAGCTAGACGATCCTACCAATGAAATTGAACGTTCTCTATTAGCTTTACTACCCACTGACAATGATAATTTAAATTCGACAGTTCGTTTTACACTAGGCAGTTATGAAATAGAGGATGGAGAATCCACCGAAACTGTAATTCGGCGTCTTGATTCTATAAAAACAAGAGCAATTGAAGATGGGCATCCAGAATGGATACTAGAGGCTGCATCTTTTGCAGGAATTGAATATGAACTAGCAAGTAATCTTTACAATTTTATCCTTAGCCATGCAAATATAGCAGGATTTACTTCCCCAGATGATTCTTATAGTGGGTGGGCATCATTTTTGTTTGACTGGATTCGTGAATTGCCCGCTCCTGCAACGTGGGACTTAGTGAAATTACATATAAAAGCATGGCGTTATTCTTGGGGATCCAATAGAGATGATGACCTGAAAAAGCTTTTTGAGGAAGAATCATACCCAACAATTTTGTCTCAAAACATTGAGCCATACCTAAATGATTTGTGGGAAAACATGCAACTGACAGCTCAAGCTTGGTTAGACGACAAAACGCTATTGCAAATTGGGGAATTGCTTACGCGGAGAGAGAGTACTCAAGCCAACCAAAACAAGAGAACAAGTGCAGGACATTTTCTTCCGCGAACAATCATGTGGGGGAAAGGATTTATCGAACAGCTAGCCCAATTTGCAGGACTTCTATTAGCTTTACAAAATCAATGGGTAGAACACGAACCAGACACAATTCCAGAGTGGGTGTTATCTACTAACACATTGCACACGTTTCCCTTTGGGCTACGCTGTGGCATATCCGATCCTTTTGCAGCAGCTTGGTACAGACATGTTATCCAAGAGCGGCGATCTGCAAATCTGTTACAAAAAATCGCACCTATACAAGTGGAAACAGTTTTGGATTTACAAGAAGTTTGGTCAGAAACCAGAGATACTCTGTCCGAGTTCTTACAAATGACTGATGAGGATGAGATAGTCACATCATTGAGGCGATTATTAAGTGATTCAAATTAAAATTGCCAGAGACTGTATTTTAGGAGTGGCCAAACGTTAGGAAAGCGGATGTGTTGTTTGGGATACGGCCGTTTACAGCCCCCCCTCTACACATGACCGCGTAATCTAAAATTTGAGCCGTTTATGGCGAAAATTTGGACACACCCAAAAATGTCCCCGTATAAATTGTGCTATCCGGCCCCACTTCTGTGGCCGCAAAAACCGTATTCTCACAATTACGGGGACGGGTGAGGAGTGTGGGGATAACGGCCGTAAACCGCAAGCCAAGCGAACGAATTTGGGGCACAGAAGCCAGCGAGCAAGTCGTTTGGCTTGAAGGGACAAAAAAGGCCGATTCCCCTGTAGCAAAATCAACCGCCTCTAATCCCCAAACTCCATCTCGCTGACCGATGCCATAAAACAATCCACTGGCCTCACTCATTGTCGGGATACCATTGGGGATGGAAATATCCTCGTTTACCCAAACCTGCTGGCACTGTTGCGTCGTTGCATCCCAATCAATCCGTTCGATACCGAATGGGGCAACATCGGGATCGCCACCGGCAAATGCGGCCAACGACCCGCTAATCTGTTGGGGAATTCGCCGCCAGTACCCAGGCTCTTCTTGCAGCAAATTATTAACGACCACCGCAGCATACCCACGCACCAAAACCGATTGTTCCGAAAGTGAGCGCGTAGCTTCCGGATAGCCAAATCGAATTGGAACCTCACAGGCAATGCGGCGATCTTTTCCGGGGGCAATTGGCTGCCAATCGCTGGGGATTTCATCCCGCCACATAAAAACAAGGTGCATCAATTCCTGACCGTCTGTGAAAACCACGAACTTATCGGCATCTGTGCCTGTGCCCATTAAGCTGGGTGTGGAACCTGAGCCAGGCCCCAGGCGCAAGGCGGATAAGTAGCCTGGCGCTGTATCGTAAGGCGTTTGCCAGGCGAGTGACAACGCTGATCCGTCCCACTGCACACGCAGCATGGCGCGGCTGGTGACAATGTATATGCCGCCCTCTTCGTCAACTGCGATACTGTTGGAGATGATGTGATCATTTTCATTTTGGCAATTGTCGCCATTGATTGAATAGCGCTGCAAGTTAACGGCCGTTAACTTCTCTATCTCTCGCGGCAAAACGCCCACGACCCCACCCTCTGTCACGATAACGATGTGGTCATCATAGGTAAGATTGATACCCACAATCAAATCTGCATCCCCGCAAAAAAATTCATCCGGCAGTTGAAACCGTTTCAACAAGGCAATGGCTGAATAACGATCCCCGGCAACGCTGTCGGCATAAATTTCAACAGCGCGTTGTCGGCCCACAATGAAATGGTTGTCACGGTCGATGGCGCTGTAGGCACCGCTTATGCCCAATCCTCTATCTATCTCGCCATTCTCTTCAAATTGGGGACTGTAACTATCAATGACGGCAAAAGCATCGTGATCCAGCTTCACAATCGTGCCGTCCAGCGTCAAGAGCGACCCCCAAACGGCCACACCGCCATCGGCATAGGGTGAACTGAAGTTGTAAGTAATGGCGACGTTGGCTAGATCGAGATGCTGGACTAAAAATGTGTCATTGGCGGTGGGGCCAGGCAGTGCGGTGGAACCTTGAGCGTAGCTACCACCGTGCGAAATGCTCCAGCCAGATCGGGCTAAACTGGGATTACACGGTGGTTCATTGGCAACGGCCGTTGTTTCACAATCTTCCGGCACAGAGACCAGCTCCAGCGTAGGAACCGACCCATTTTGACGAATAACCTGGACGCTAGATAGAGGGGGTGCTTGTTGCCACATTAAAATGGCTGGAAAAATTAATGTCAGTACAAGCAGTAAAAAACCAATGATGCCTAGGGGAATCAGCAGATATTTTCGTTTCATTTTTCAATTGTCCTCCATTAAAATTGGTTTGTAAAATCAATTCGCTAAACGTTTGCTGAATTAGGTTTGGCAGGGAAAGCGGATGTGTTGTTTGGGATACGGCCGTTTACAAGCAAGCTCCCTTACACATGGCCGCTTGAGGTTGAAGGTGAGCCGTTGTTTGCGTTTGGATTTGGGTTGGAGTAGGTGTGATGAGGAAACGGCCGTTTGGCTTATGAAGATAACGCAAGTAGCCTATTTTCATAGGGCTGGGTATCCTTCATAAGGCTTGCATCTTGCTTGCTCATAAATCCCGACGAGGAATAACAACATCCATGAAAGCACAGATATTTGCACAATGCCAGACGGTGTTCCCTGAATGGCAAGACCTTTCGCTAGAAGATTTCACATTCGCTGACCCCAAAGGCTTTTCTTCATTTACGATGGGCATAACGACAGAGAAAGATGTTCAACCTTCAGCCATCCTTTACCGTCGCCTTGCGGGGAAAGAGAATGCGATATTGGACTTTGAGGCGGAAAAGGATGTTTTCCTGACCCTGGCGGCCAACAACATTGCCGCCCACTGTTATTATTACGACGAAACATGCCGCATCGAAGCGTTTTATAACGGCCGTACCCTCACCCCCGCTGATCTATTTGATCCTGAGAATTTACGCAAAATCGGGAATGAATTGGCGCGTTTTCACCAGATCGAACCCCCAAACCTGCCAGCGCAAACATTCTTTGAACTGCTCCACGAAAAGTGGGGGCGCGAGGCCAAAATTGTGCTGGAAGAAAAGCTGGACGCCTTCCCACCCCATGAACAAGCGCTTTGCGAAGAGTTGCGAGCCATTTATAGTGCAGAAACGGTCGTTAAAGTCCAGCGCTGTCTACCAGATGGGCCGCTGACCTTTTGCCACAACGACACCTATCATGGCAACATCATGAAGCTAAACAATGGCGACATCAAACTGCTAGATTTTGAGTTTTCTTGCCTGAATCACCGCGCGTTTGATTTTTCCAATCTGTTTGCGGAAACGGTTATGAAGCATAAACAGCCAGACTACCCGTACTTTCGCATTGCTGAACCAGAATTTACTGACCGTGAAATTGGTACATTGGTTAGCTATTATTTGGATAATTTCCAGTTCGCAACCCCGGCAGAAAAAGAAAAAGAAGCCCAACAGCTATTGCAAGAAACAAAAGATATGATCTTGCTGTCGCATTATATGTATGCGATGGCTGCATTACCGCTTGCGGTTGAACCGATTCAGAAAATCCGTTTCATTCCCTACGCGCATAAACGATTTACTAAATTTCTAAGTGAATATGAACAGCGGTTTGAGCAATAAGTATCTTTCCAGATGTTTGCGCTGACAGGGCAAATTTTATGCCAATATTTGTTTACCGGGGCAGGCTTTTTTGCATTTCGTTGTAATGAATCAACGGGTCACCCTGGAGCTGGTCAGGCTGGAGGGCAAGAGCTAGCTGGGTGGTGAGCGGCGTGGGCGTGCCAGAGAGGATGACGGGATGGTTTTGGGAGTTGGCATGCAGTACGGTCGTAATCCCCACCTCCAAATTCCCCAATCGAGGCAGCACAACATGGAGCATCTGGCAAACGCTGGCGTCGGCAAATTGTTGCACTGCTTCAAATGAATCTACCCACACGTCGGCCACCAACATCGTTTTCAGGCGGCGAATGCGGCAAAAGCTGGTTAGCTCTTTGTACTGTGCCAGTTGTGTCGGTAAATCTTCCCGCCAAACCGGGTTTTGCATCAGCAGGTCATATGGCTTGGCCGCTCGTTCCAGGCCATACATTGCCCCCAGCACCTTGCCGCTTTTGTTATCAAACAGGTTGCCAAAGCCACCCTGCAAATCTAAATGAATGGTTGGTTGGAAATCCAGGTTGAGGCTGGGCAGCCAGGCGGCAATCTGGCGTACGTGCTGCTGCAGCCGTTCGGCGTTTTTGCCCAGGGTGGCCTTGTGGTTCTGGTTGCCTGTGGTATAACCAACCGAGGCAACATGGGTGGTTAGAATGGTGTGGGCTGCCTGGATGGTTTGGTCGTTGAGCGGAATTTGCAGCGGCACGGCCGTTTCCATCAAATCTAGCCCATATTCCCGCGCCACCAACTTTGCCACTGAGACCCGATTGGCTGCCGCCACCGCTGGCAGCAACGCCGCCGTAAGCCCATATTGCACTGCCGGATGCAACGGCCGTTCCACCGTCACTTCCTCTTCTGTGGCCACAGGCGTTGGCTCCTCTGCCAAAAAGCCTGTAATCAGGCTGCGCCGCGAAACGGCTCTGGTGGCTAGTTCTGGTGGAGGTGTGACTTTGGTGTAGGTAAACGACTCGGTGAGCGGCAGCAGCTTTTGCGCCAGTGGTCGGAATTCGGTTGCGGGTTGGCCTTGCCACAGCGGGGCAACTACCTGTTGAATCTGGTTCGCTGCCTGAATGGGATCGAAAACGGCCGCGACCCCCATGCGAGACGCCGCAGGCACAGCCACACAATCTGCCCAAAACCGCCGCCCGTCACTCAGCTCAATACCGATTGTTAGTTGTGAACGGCCGTTTTCAGCCAAAGTTGGTGCCGTTAACAGCTCAGAAATCGCAGGACTTTTCATCATGGCAGCGTCAAATTTAGCCGATGCCCCCAAAAAATACAACCAGCGGCTGTTGGCTGGTTGTGGCTTGCTGCTCATTTTGTTCTTCTTTGTCGTAGCCTTTACGCTTCTCTGGTTCATTCAACAGGATCGGCAGCAGGTGCAATACCCTGGCTCCGTTCCGCTGGCTGCACATAGCAACTATGCCAGCTTACCCCGCACTTACCGCTGGGACGATACCTTTAGAACACAAGATGGTTTTACGGCCGTTTACAACTGGTACTCGACCAACTTCAACATGGGTGCCGAAGCACGCGCCAACGGCTCCTGCATTTATTTGGAAACAAACGAAAACTACATCCGAATCGAACGATATATGAGCGTCTTTATTTGCGGAACGGCCGAAGGGCAGTTAGTGTTTGTTTCTCGAACGACGACCTTCAAATAATGAAGGCAATTACACAACGTCCCGAACGTCTACCACTTCTTGATCAGAAATTTGGCTGAAAGCTGCACGCACGTCATCGGCCGTTACACCAGGGATTTTCAAAACCGCGTCATAAAACCCTTCGCGGCGGTGAGATGGATAGGTGCCAATGCCCATCACGCCCCAATCGTTGTCGGCTAATGCTTTCATCAGCTTGGCAAACTCGCCTTTGCGATTAGGCATACGCACCGTTACCCGCAAACCGTCCACCGGCAGCCCCATCAACACCTGATAGGAGCGCAAAATATCTATCTCAGAAATAATCCCCTCAACAATGCTGTCGGTGTCAAGGATGAGTAAGCAACCCACTTTGTTATCTGCCATAATTTTGGCAGCTCTTTCAATGGTGCGGTCTGCCAAAACAGTAAGCACATCATCCTTTTTCACCATTACATCTTTTACGGTGAGATTGCTCAACTGGCGAGAGATTTCCCACATATTTAAGCTGCCAAGCAAATCTGGCTTTAACGTCAGGCGGGTGCGCGTTACCAGCCCTTCCAGATGCTTGCCGGCAGACGCCACAGGCAAATGCCGGACGTTATTCTCAGCCATGATTTGTTGAGCCTCGGCGGCTCTGGTAGTCGGTGAAATGATGATGGGATGTCGTGTCATACATTCTTTAACAAGCATCTTCTTCCCTTCCTGTAGGTTAGTGACTATTAGTCGCCATAGAAATAACTGGCTCAAACGTGCGGAGCATCTCCTCTGGAATATGGCAGAAAATACGGTGGCCATTTTCCAGCTCACGCCAGGGTGGAATCTCCTGTTCGCAAATTTTGCCGCCGTCGGGCAGCATCTCCCGGCGTGGGCAGCGGGTGTGGAAGCGGCAGCCGCTTGGCGGGCTAATGGCGCTCGGCACGGAGCCAGAGAGCCGAATATGCTTTTGCTTGGCCGTGGGGTCTGGAATAGGTACGGCCGAAAGCAATGCCTCGGTGTACGGATGGTAGGGCGGGGCATAAATTGCCTCAGCCGGGCCAATTTCCATAATTTGCCCCAGGTACATTACTGCCACGTCGTCTGAGAAAAAGCGCACCACCGACAAATCATGCGCGATGAAAATCATGGTGGTTTTGTACTCCTGCTGCACTTCCAGCAGCAGGTTAAGCAGTGCCGCCTGCACCGACACGTCCAGCGCACTCACTGGCTCATCGCACAGCACCAGGTCTGGGCGGCTGGCCAGGGCGCGAGCAATACCCACCCGCTGCTTTTCGCCGCCACTTAGCTGGCGCGGCAGGCGATCAAAATAGTTTTCGCCCAGCCGCATCGCGTCCAGCAGCTTAATGACCTCGCTACGAATTTGGTCTTTAGGCACAGTACCAAACCGCTCCATCGGACGGCCGATTTGCTGCCCAACGGTGTAAGATGGATTCATCGTGGAGTCGGGATTCTGGAACACCATTTGCAGCTCTTGAATGAGCTTTTCATTGCGGGTTTCCAAGTCGCCAGTGATGTCGAAACCCATGAACTGTGCGTCGCCGCTGGTGCTGTCCTCTAGCCCAATCAACGTTTTAATAAGCGTACTTTTGCCGCAGCCAGATTCACCAACAACGCCCAGCGTTTTGCCTTTTTTCACGGCAAACGAGGCGTTTTCTACTGCTTTAACGTAGCGCGTTTCGCCCAAACCAAACAAATCTTTCAGGGAGCTACCCTGAACTTCGTAATATTTTTTCAGGTTTTGAACTTCTATTAGCGTTTCTTCATCACCGTTGGCTTGCACGCTTGATAAAGCCGGTTTTATATCTTCGGTGGGAGCCCATTGGCTGGGGTCAATCTCTTCGGCAAAGTGGCAGCGAACGGCCGTGCCATTCCCCATGATGCGTAGCTGCGGCCGTTCACTATGGCAGCGGTCTTGGGCATAATCGCAGCGGGGCACATACATGCAGCCCACCGGGCGATTGTTGGGTGGGGGAACGCGCCCGCGAATGGGGTACAGGACGCTGCCGGCCTTGTCTGCCCCCAGCTTGGGCACGCAGCGGATAAGACCCTGCGTGTATGGATGTTGGGGGCGGGCAAAAAGCTGCTCAATCTCTGCACGTTCTACCATTTCGCCAGCGTACATCACGCCAACACGGGTGCAAACACGCGCCACCACGCCCAAATTGTGGGTGATGTACATGATAGCTGTGTCAAAATCTCGTCGCAGCTCGCCGATTAGATCGAGAACGGCCGCTTCCACCGTTACATCCAGTGCCGTTGTCGGCTCATCCATAATCAGCAGCGCCGGATTGTTCAGCAAGGCCATAGCGATCACCACCCGCTGCTGCTGCCCACCGGAAATTTGGTGTGGATACCGCTTCATCACGTTGGCCGCATCTGGCATATAGACCCGTTCTAGCATCTCCACACACCGCGTGGCCGCATCCTGATCGCTAATGCCCCGATGCACGGTAAGCACCTCTTTCATCTGGTCACCCAGCGTCATGGATGGGTTAAGTGCTTGCATGGGGTCTTGAAACACCATCGCAATTTGGTCGCCACGTAGCTGCCGCAGCTCTTCGCCACTTTTGCCTACCAGTTCTTGCCCCTGAAACTTGATGCTGCCTCGCTTAACGTACCCGTTGGAGCCTAAAAAGTTGACAATGGCCCAGGCCATCGTGCTTTTGCCACAGCCAGATTCCCCCACAATGCCAAACGATTCACCCCGGCGAATCTCAAACGAGACATTTTGGACTGCCTCAATCTCGCCCCCACGAATTTTGTAGGCCACCGCAACATCTTCTACTTTGAGTACCGACGCTTTTCTATCGTCCACTTTCCATTCCATTGCAATCTTCCTATTTTTGGAACCGTGTTAGCTCTTCACGCAATCCATCAGCAAATAGATTCAGCCCAATCACCAACGTGGCGATGGCCAGGGCTGGCCACAGCACCGCCCACTGATTGGAAAAGATGTTTTTCCGTGCTTCGTTGACCATATTTCCCCAATCTGGGTCTGGCGGGGGCAGCCCCAACCCAAGGAAGCCAAGGGTGCCGATGGCAAAGATAGCATACCCAACGCGCAGCATGGCATCTACCAAAATGGGACCACGGGCATTGGGCAAGATTTCGCGGAACATGATAAACCAGACGTTTTCGCCGCGGGTTTCGGCCGCGCGGATATAGTCACGGGTTTTAATGTCGAGTGCCAAGCTACGCACCAGTCTAGCAATCCCCGGCGCACCAGTGATAGAGATGGCAAAAATCATGACCAAATCCCCTTGCCCCAGTGCAGCAATCACAACCAGATAAAGAACGATCACCGGAAAGGCTATCAAGGCGTCTAGGAATTGCATGATGATCTGATCCCACCAGCCACCCCGATACCCAGCATTGAGTCCAAGCACTGAGCCTAACAGCAGGGAGCCGAGAACGCCCCAAATGGCGACGCCGCCGGGAATGGCAATGCCGCTGTCGCCAGGCAGGCGGGTTTTTAGCAAGATGACCTGAGTGCCTTGCATAAGGCGAGATAAAATGTCTCGGCCAAGGTGATCGGTGCCTAAAATGTTGGTGCTATTAGGCGGAAGATTTTGTACAAAATCGGATGAGTTGGGTTCATACGGGGTCCAAAAGAGCGAGATGAAGCCGAGGAGTACCCAAAATAGGACGATGAACATGCCAACGGTTGCCACGCGAGACTCAAAAACAATGGAGATACTTTGCCATATTTTTTGCCAGCGAGACGGCCGTTCTGCTTTTGGCGTTGGTTGTGCGACTGCCATGATTGTATTCTCCTCTGTTATGCGTAGCGAATTCTGGGGTTCAGGAAGGTGTAGGCCAAGTCACCTAACAGGCGGGTAGATACTGCTAAGCCGACGGTAATCATGGCCGCTGCTTCTACGGCATTAAAATCACCAAAAATGGCTGCGTTATAGATGTAACTGCCCAGGCCAGGAAAGCCAAAAATCACCTCCACCACAACCACCCCGCCAACCAGGTAATTAACATGCAGCATAATAATCGTGATCGGTGCCATGAGCGCGTTCCGCACCGCGTGGCGCAAAACCACCCGTCGGTAGGGCATCCCTTTGATGATGGCGGTACGAATGTAAGCAGTATTCATCACTTCTACCATGCTGGCGCGGGTCATCCGAGCAATGTAGCCTAGCTCAACGGCCGTTAACGTCAGCACAGGTAAGGCAAGTAAGGTGGGGTCTTCAAAAATAGCGTCAGCACTGGTGAAAATGGCCACCGCCTTAAAAGGCGAATCTGGCCAAACGTTCCTCAACCAGATGCCCAGGGTGATGATTAAAAATATTCCGGTGACAAACTCCGGCGTGGCTGTAGCGCCCAGGCTGGTTATAGAAATCAGCCTGTCTACAAACTTTCCTTCATTGATGCCCGCAATTATCCCCAGAACCAGCGCCAGCGGCATCACCACAATGAAGGCGACGCCAGCGAGAACGGCCGTGTTCCGAACACGCGGCCACAAAATGGAAGAAACAGGCCGCCCAAACTGCAGCGATTCACCCGCGTCGCCGCGCAGCAACCCCTTCCGCAGCGGAATGTATTGTTGCGGGCCATCACCCTCGCGCCGGAAGCCTGCCGTAGTACGCACCCACACTTCAGCACCTTCACCACGCACCCACTTCACCGCGCTATTGTTGGTGCTAACGCCCCAAAAGAAATCGTTGCCCGTTTCCGGGTCAACTTGCCACACGTCCCCCGCTGGTTGGCGGTCAGATGAGCCATCTTCTTGCCTCACCAGAGCAATCAGCTCCCCGTCTTCCAGCTCCCACCGCAGCAGCTCGCCATCTACCTCCGCCCACCATTCAGGCTCGTCATTTTGCGGATTTGGCACAGTCACCAGGTCGTAGCCAACCTCCCGTTCCGCCCGCCAATCGCTGCCGACGGCCCAATCAATGTAACGTCGCCAAGCAGGAGCGTCTAGCCCCAGTTGCGCCCGGTAAGATGCCCGCTGCTCGGCCGTTGATTCGATGCCTAGAATTTTGACGGTAATGTCGCCAGAACCGACCTCGATCATAAAAAAAAGCGCAGCTGATACCAAAATCATGGTCACAAATGTTGAGATGACGCTTCGGGCCAAAAAACGAGCCATTTTCTTTTTCCTTTGCTACGAACGTGAGATAAGGTGAAAGAAAAGTGTCGGCTCAACTGAGCCGACACTTTTGAACTAAAAAGGGTTATTCATCAATCCAAACATCGTAGAGCAAATCGTACGCAGTTGGGTGAGCCTGGATGTTTTGGAATTTCTCGTGGGTGATGTTCCATACGTTCTTCCAGAAGCTGTTGCCAATGGGGCCGCGATCCTGCATGATCTGCTCAATATCGGCCATGATAGCACGACGAGCCTCCACATCCAGCGTTCCCTCTGCCTGACGCAGCAACGTTTCAAACTCTTCATCAGCCCAGCGTGTTTCATTCCATTCACCAATCGAAGCTGCAATGTAGGCTAATGGCAGAACCATTGTGTCCAACGGCCGATGCGTCCAGGAGGTGATGCCCAGATCAACTTCCGTCCAGCGATCCCAGTAGCCACCGGGTTCCGTAATGTCCAGGGTGATGTCGAAGCCAGCGTCAGCAGCCGACTCTTTGAGTGCCTGTGCCAGTTCCGGCTCGTTCTGATCATTCTTGGTAGCCAAATTCACTTTCAGCGGCAGTTCGATGCCATTTTCAGCAGCGTACTCTTCCAGCAGAGCGCGGGCACCGGCGGGATCATACTCGGGAATGGGCAGATCGGCGTAGGCGGGATGGATAGGCGCCACATGGGCATCAATGGAAAGGTCACCTTCACCGAAGTAGGCCAGCTGCAAATTCTTGCTGCGGTCTTGGGACATCTTCAACGCCGTGCGAACACGATTGTCGCTCCACGGCTCCAGGTCAACGCGCATACGCAGGATGAGGCATTGGGCGGTGCTGGCGGAGTAGGTTGCTAAACCGGGTACATCTTTCAACGCTTGCCAATCGCTGGGGCGTGGATCATACAAGGAATCTACCTGGCCAGACTGTAAGGCGGCCACACCGGCATCTTTGTCTGTAGAAACGTAGATGATTTCATCAAGGTAGGGCAGCGGCGAACCATCTTCGCCCATGCGCCAATAATCTTCACGCCGCTTGAGGACGGCACGTTCACCCTCGGCATACTCTTCTAACAAGAAGGCACCTGTGCCAACAGGCTGCTGAACGATGTCACCCTCAAAGTCGCGGTGCAAAATAATGGCTGGATAGTGGAATAGATGCTCTGGCACGCCAATGTTGGGGGATTGCAGATGTAGGCGGATATGGTAATCATCAACCATCTCAACATCTTCCATACCATTAAGGTAAGAAAGCAGACCGGCCATCGAGGAGCCAATATCTGGATTGAGCCATTCGCCAAAGGTAAACATAACGTCTTCGGCCGTCATCTCGTCGCCATTGTTGAACTTGACGCCTTGCTTAAGGTAAAGGTCCCACACATCTACAGTATCGTTAGCTTCCCAACGGTCTAGCAGGTAGGGGCGGGTGATGTTGTCGGAACCAGTCTCGGTGAGATATTCGCCGATTTGGCGGACAATGTTGGCACCTTCTACCCAGGAGAGGCGGGCAGGGTGGTCCAAGAGCTGAAGCTGCATGGATTTTGTGAAAGTGCCGCCCCGTTTAATGCTGGAAACGGCCGTTTCTTCCCCACCGCTATCCGTGCTGCTGTCGTCGGTGCTGCTATCAGAATCGTCGGAATCATCAGTGTCAGCGGCCGGCTCATCTGCTGCGCCACCGCCGCAGGCTGCAGCAAAAGTGGCTACACCCGCAGACATGCCCAACAAGGTAGCAAACCGAATAAATTCGCGGCGACTAATGCGCCCTTGTTCCAATTGCTCATATGCATTAGGAATTGCTACATGGATTTCTTCCATCTCTTTCTTTGAGATTTGAGGTTTATTCACGGTTCTCCTCCAAGAACTTGATGGTTTTGTATGTAAGCTGGCTGATAGGTATTGGCGATGCTTCAGCCATTTCAGGCAGTCAGGTACATACGGTAAACCAGCTTTTCCGATAAATCAGGGGTATTCAATTTTTGTTTAGGTTCACCTCCTTATCTACAGATTTACTACTTTGGAAGTGTTAATACGAGATTGTTTCTTTATAGAAATGCGATGGTATGATGGGGCATGAATTTAGGTTGGGTAGACGGCTAGCTGATTGGAGGGAAAATTGCAAGGACGCGTGGTATACATGTAAATGTTTGCCATATTTGCTAGCAAGGTTGTAAGCAAATTGCGGTAACTAAGTGTTGAGTGATTTTCTTGAATTCTATTTTTTATTGAGAAAGCGTGTTTTTCTTCCCGAATATGTCGCCAAAGATAATAGCATGAGATTGGTTTGCTGCCAAATGTTTAATATATCACTGATATATCAAGCGGTAGATGTTATGTTAACTGAAAAATGGAATTTGATGTAGACTTATGATTCGGAAACAAAAGATACAGATGTCCGTGTTGGGTGTACTGGTGTTGTGGTTGGTCGGATGCACACAAGGTGTGGCTACACGGCCGTTACCCACGCTCATCCCCTCCAACACGCCACTTCCTGCAACGGACACTGCCCAACCAACGATTGTTGCTACATTTACGGCCGTACCAACAGTCGAAGTTGAAATTGCGGCAACCGCTACGCCGTTTCCTACTATAACTGCTGTGCCAACTTCAACACCGTTACCAGGATTACATTTAAGCGGGCCAGATGATTTTGGCACTGAGCGCAACCCGTTAACTGGAGAAATTGTGGCTGAACCGGAGAATTTGCTCAGACGGCCGTTAGCCATCAAAGTGTCCAACAGCCCGCCTCAATACGCCCGTCCACAACATGGCCTTAGCCAAGCAGACTTGGTGTTTGAACACGTAACGGAGACCGACATTACCCGCTTTACCGCCATTTTTTACAGCCAGACACCGCCAGACATTGGCCCAGTACGCAGTGCGCGTCTCATAGACAAGGAGTTACCTGCCATGTATGATGCCGCGCTGGCAATGTCTGGCGCGCATCCCGTTGTGTCGCAGCGACTGCATGGCTCAGACATTGGTGACCGCATTTTGCGCTCGCACGAGACAGGCTTTTACCGCACCGGGGACGATAAACCGTGGGAACATACGCTCCATGCCGACCCGGCTGGTTTGTGGCAAGCGATTGCCGCTCACGAGGAAGATCGCCCACCCCAATTTACGGCCTGGATGACATTTGCCACCGCACCCCTACCAGGCGGTGAACCCGCCGCTCGCGTTACCGTGGCGTATGATACGTACACTTTGGTTGAGTGGGTTTACAATGCAGCAGACGGCCGTTACTATCGCTGGGCCGATGGAGAGCCGACGATTGACGCCAACAATGGCCAACAAATTACGGCCGCCAATGTGATTTTGCTCACGGCTATCCATGAAATAGACCGTTCTATCTGCCTAACGCACAGCAACGGCGTTTGCTCAGATTGGCCAATTGAGATTCAGATTTGGGGGCAGGGGGAGGCAATTTTATTGCGGGATGGCAAGCAGTATCCCGTAACTTGGCTGCGCCAAAACCGCAGCGATCTGTTCACCTTTGTGGATGCGAATGGCAATCCGGTGCCGCTGCAAATTGGCAATAGCTGGTTTCAGGTGTTGCCCCATTATTACGTCAATCCCGTCACTATCTTGCCTAATTAGCCCATTTAGATAATGTCTTCAAAGATTTCGCAGATTACAAAGATTATGGCTCATGGGTAAAAAGTGTGCATCAATGTGACAGTCACTTCAAAAGTGACTGTCACATAAAGGCAATTCGCACACATTTCATAGATGAGCCAAGATTATAATCTGCGAAAATTATCTTTCCTCCAGTGGCATCCAAGCCCGATCCAACGTACCAGTGTAGCGTGATTGGGGACGGATGAGACGGCCGTACTCGATTTGTTCAAAGCAGTGAGCCAGCCAGCCAGCCGTGCGCCCAACGGCAAACGTGGGGGTGAAAATGTCTGTGTCCAGACCCAGACCGTGTAGCAGCAGTGCGGTGTAAAATTCCACGTTGGTTTGCAGGTTCCGCCCTGGTTTGTGAATGGCCAGCAGGCGAACGGCCGTTTCTTCCACTGATTTTGCCAACTCATACAGTGCCATATCTCCATCGGCTCGGAACATCTTCTCTGCGGCTGCGCCCAACACTTCGGCACGCGGGTCGCGCACTTTGTAAACGCGATGGCCAAAGCCCATCAGCCGTTCGCCGGCGTCTAGCTTTGCTTGCAGCACGGCTTCTGCGCGCTCAGCGCTACCGATTTCAAACACGGTATCTAATGCTGGGCCGGGTGCACCGCCGTGCAGCGGCCCTTTTAATGCGCCAATGGCCCCGGCAATGGCCGAAACCAAGTCAGATTGTGTAGCGACGATGACCCGCGCCGCAAACGTGGACGCGTTCAAGCCGTGATCAACGACGGTGTTGAGGTACGTTTCCAGGCCGCGCACGCGGGCGTTGCTGGGAACATCGCCTGTGAGCATATAAAGAAAATTAGCCGCGTGGCCTAAGGATGGGTTGGGGGCAATGGGTGCTTTGCCTTGCTGCAAACAGTGGTAGTTGGCCACAATCGTGGCCACACGCGCCACGATAATTTTGGCAGTTGTGTGATGAGCGGCATCACTGTTACCTAAATCAAGCGTGGCTGCTGCCATGCGGAGCGCATCCATTGGGGTGCTGTTGGCTTTGGCGGCTTCGTGTAGCAAATTTAGAGTAACCGGGGGCAACGGCCGATAGTCAGCCAGCTCCTGTTTGAATTTGTCTAGTTCAGTTTGTGTGGGGAGACGGCCGTTCCACAACAAAAAAGTGGTCTCTTCAAAAGTGGCGTTGGCTGCCAGCCGAGCTAGCGGGAATCCAGCGATGATTAGCTCGCCCTTGAGGCCATCTACGTGGCTCAGTTCCGTTTCGGCCGCGACAATCCCCTCTAAGCCAGGAGAGAATCCGTTATTTTTTGACATGTTGACTCCTCTTGAGTGAACCTCCCGCGGGTTCGGTCTTAAATGACACCTGCTGATGGAACCTGCGGGAGGTTGCTTATTGACAAATTTTTTGATTTTTGTATGCTTCATTTTAATGGTTGATTGACGTCTGTCAACATTGATTGGAAAATCAATATAGGGTGGTTTTTGATGAAATTGGTTGATTTTTTGCAGGCAGCGACGCGGATACGGCCGTACATTCACCACACCCCTCTCATTCGCAGCAATTTTTTGAGTGAACAAACGGGCGGCGATGTGTGGCTGAAGCTGGAAAATCAGCAGCCAACCGGCTCGTTTAAGGTGCGCGGTGCGTTGAACAAACTGAGCCGGCTAAGTGAAGCAGAGAGGGCGCGAGGGATTGTGGCGGCATCAGCAGGCAACCACGCATTGGGCGTGGCTCATGCGGCAGGGTCACTGGGGCTGCCCCAGGTAGACATTTTTGTGCCAGAAACCGCGCCAGACGCGAAGCTAAAAAAACTGCGCCGCTTTCCTATTCAACTACATCTGGTCGGGCAAACGTATGAGGATGCCCATCAGGCCGCTGTTAATTTTGCCGCCCAGACGGGCGCAGTGGAGATTGCAGCTTATGATGATTTCGACGTAATTGCTGGGCAAGGCACGGTCGGTGTAGAAATTATGAATGATTTGCCAGCGGTGGAGCTGATTTTGGTGCCAGTAGGTGGAGGTGGTTTGGTGAGTGGGGTGGCAACGGCCGTTCACCACATCAACCCAACCTGCCACATTATGGGCGTGCAGCCGGAAGCTAGCCCAGCCGCGCAGCTCAGTTTTGCTCAGGGCCAGGCCATTGATCCCTATGACCACGAACCGACTATTGCCGATGGCTTGGCGGGCGGTTTTGGCGTGAAGCCATTTGCGTTGCTGCGCCAAAATCCGCCAGAAATCACGCTGGTAAGTGAGTTGCAAATTCGGCAAGCGATTTTGGCTCTCTTAGCAGAGCACCAGTTGGTCATCGAGCCGTCGGGGGCAACGGCCGTTGCGCCATTGCTTTCTGGGTTGGTGGATGTGCGGGGGGAAACGGCCGTCTGTCTGCTCACCGGCGGCAATTTAGCCATGAATTTGCTGCGCGAAATAATTACTCAATTACCCAATTACAATAATTGAGTAATAGTAATTAGGAAATTGGGTAATTGAGATGACAAACGACACTTTCATGAGCGCCAAAGAAGCGGCCACTGCGTTGGAAATTACGTTGCCGACGCTGTACGCTTACGTCAGCCGGGGACTGATTCGCTCGGAGCCAGGGGCGGGCAAGAGCCGGGTGCGGCTGTATGCACGAGCAGATGTGGAGGCGTTGCTGGCACGGAAGGCGCTGCGACAAAATCCAGCGCAAGCGGCTGAAACAGCACTCTATTTTGGCACGCCTGTGCTGGCTTCGGCCGTCACTTTGATTGAAGATGGCCGTTTCTTTTACCGAGGCCACGATGTGATTGAGCTGGCGCAAGCGACTGGCTTTGAGTCTGTGGCGTCCTTGCTTTGGCGAGATTCTCTGACGGCGGATGATCTGTTTCCCCCTGAAATTCCAGCTAGCCTGGCACAACGCATGGCTGAGATTCAGCCAATTTTGGAACCGCTGCCGCTTTTTGAGCGGTTTCAGGTGGCGTTGCCGCTGTTAGCAGGGCATGATTTGGCAGCGTTTGATCTGGCTGAAACGGCCGTGGCTCAAACCGGAGCGCGCCTGCTGCATCTGCTAACTTGGGCTGCCACTGGGGAACGGCCGCAAGCGAGTTTGGTAGCATCCTTGCAGCAGGCATGGGCAGCACACAACCAACCCATCCAAAAGATATTCAACATTGCGCTTATTTTGTGTGCCGACCATGAGCTAAACGTCTCTGCGTTTACGGCACGGGTGGTGGCTTCAACCCAGGCGAATCCATACGCGGTGGTGCAGGCGGGCTTGGCGGCGTTGCAAGGGGCGCGGCACGGCGGCCACACGGAGCGTGTGATGGCCTTCCTGCGCGAGGCTGGCTCTGTGGCTGGGGTGCGCCCGGCGGTGGCGGCACGGCTGCGATGCGGTGAGCGTATCCCTAGCTTCGGTCATCCGATTTACCCCAATGGCGATCCGCGTGGGCAACTGCTGCTGGATTTGGTGATGGGGGAATTTGGTGGGGGAACGGCCGTTTCCATTGTGCAAGAGCTAATCCAGGTGATGGCTGAAGCCACCGGGCAGCTACCAACCATTGATTTGGGACTGGCGGCTTTGGCAGAAGCGGCTGGGTTGCCAGAGGGCGCGCCATTAGCCCTGTTTGCCCTGGGCCGCACCGCAGGCTGGCTGGGCCAGGCCATCGAGCAATACAAAGAAGACCAGCTTATCCGCCCCCGCGCCCGCTATGTGGGCAAACGGCCTGAATGATTTTTGCCACAGAGAACACAGAGGAAAAAGAGAAAAATCTCTGTGCCCTCTGTGGCTAATCCTAAAATGACGGAATGGTTATTGACGAATGGCAACTGATCTGTCCATAATGCGACCATGTTTGCCTCTTTGCGACGTGTGATTTTGCCGGTAACGGCCGTACTTTGCCTCATCATTGGGCTGTTTTGGCTTTGGTTCTGGTATGAATTTAGCCTGAAGTGGGCGTTGGCTGGCACGCTGCCAGAGCTGGGGGATACGGCCGTGGTTTTTTATGGCAGCGGCGTGGCCGAGCTTGGCTTTCTCGCATTTGGCTGGCTACTGCTGGCGATTATTTTGTACGTCCTTCATCGCCGCTGGCGCAAAGACCCCAAAAAGCTTGAGAATTAATTCCAAATTGAATATACTTTTCCCTAGTGGCGTTAAAATTCGTTGTTGGGGAAGCTGCTGCCAGTTTTAGTCTGTTGCCCAAATTGATGAAATGCCCAATTTTATAATTTTGACTACAAGATGGGTAAAAATTTGTAACCCACACGTAGTATTGCGATTTGCAAAGTGTTATTATGTCAACCGCAATGCTTAAACAGTCTGGGAAGTGACTTTCCAAAATGTGGCAAGGAGTTCTTCCGGACTGTAGTAGTCACATAACCAGTCCGCGAGGGGAAAAATGAAGCTAAAATTGTCCATTTTGCTGTTAGGCTTGTTGTTTGTTGTTGCCTGTGCGAGCGATCCAGTCGAAGTAACGCGCGTCGTGGAAAACGATGTTGAAGTGACAAGATTTGTTGAAGTGACGCGCGAAGTGGAGAAAGAGATCGAGGTTACTCGCGAAATTGAAGTCCCTGTAGAAATTACATCAGAGGTTGAGGTAACTAGAATTGTGGAGGTGGAAGTTGAGGTAACGGCCGTTCCTACCCAAACACCAACGGCCTTGCCAACGAATACACCGGCTCCGACTACATCTAGTCCGAACACATCAGCACCACCGCCCGCAGCAGAACCCAATTTAGAAGAAACGTTATTGAATACGATGGTGCAAACCCGCACAAATATGCAAAACTTTGGCGGGATGATTGACACTGCGTTGAACAGTGGCGGCATTAGCTGCCAGGCGGTTGTAGAAACGTACGACAATGTTGTTTTAGCCCCAACATTTGATGTGAGTGGTGCCAGCCCTGTCGTCCAAAATGCCTATGCCTCTTACCGAGCGGCCATTGATGTATTTGGCAATGGTACCAGAGATATGGCAGAAAATTGCCGTACAGCAATCACGAATAATTCTGGTACGTCAATTGGCTTTCAGCAATGGGGATTGGCGAGACAAGAAGTAAATTCTGCAGTTGATATTATTCATCCCGCCATCCAAAGTTTGGGCGGCGAATAGAAAAGTTGACCAAGTTGATTTAAATTCTCCGGAAGCTGTACTTATTCAAGTTTAGTTTCCGGGGAATTGGGTTTAGGCTTGCAAGAAAGCAAGCATTGCGTTGTTTACCTCTTCTGGCGCTTCGTTTTGCACCCAATGGTTGCTGTGCGGTATGTAATGCCGCTGGATGTTGGGTACCCACTTCTCTAAATCCTCTGTGAGAGCACGGCTGAGGGCAAAATCTTGCTCGCCCCAAATCAGAAGCGTCGGTGTAGAAATGAGATTGGCTTTGTTGGCTGGCGGGTAGCGGAGCGCACGATACCAGTTGATCATGCTACTCATGGCGCGAGGTTGGCTCATAGCAACGGCCATCATTTCTACATCATCATCACTGAACGCTTCTCGTTGGGCAGTCATTTTCTGGAAAGATTGGCGGGCTGTTTGGTATGGGCTGAGGGTTAAAGCCAGCTCTGGCAGCATGGGTAGCTGGAAAAAAAGCATATACCATGATTTTAGCCGTTGTGCCCACCCTTTGCGGAACTCGCGCCCCAATGCTTTGGGGTGGGGGGCGTTCATGATAATGAGTTTCTCAGCCATTTTTGGGTAGTTGGCGGCAAATTGCCAACCAACACTGCCACCCCAGTCGTGGGCAATGATGACGGCCGTTTCCCGACCCAGTGCCTCAATTAAATTGGCTACATCTTTCGTGAGGGCATCGAGGCGGTACGGCCGTATGTCCCGTGGTTTGCTGCTGCGATTGTACCCTCGCTGGTCAGGCGCCACTACGCGATAGCCAGCCTGCGCCAACACCGGAATTTGCTTGCGCCAGGAGGCCCAATGCTCCGGGAAACCGTGCAGAAGAATAGCCAACGGCCCGTCCTCTGGGCCAGCCAGCAATGTATGCAATACGATCCCATCTGCATCAAGAAAATAGCAGTTGGCGTTCAAGCCCGGATGGGCAGCATTTAGTTTATCCACCGCTCTTGCCGTCAGCGTGTCGGTTTTGCGGGCAATTTTTGCGAGTTGCTGGTTGTGAAGAAATAAGGCTGAACCAAGCAGCCCCACGCCAATAATCCATTTTTTACTTTTAGACATACACAGACGATCCTTTTTTATTGGATCATACTGCGTTTAGATGGGATTTCAAGCCAGTCAGATAGGGCATAGGGGGATTGTATTTTGATCTTAATGTTTTTACCCATCATTTCCATACTTGTACAAATTGACCTAATTTGCCCTTGACAAATCAGGCATTCTTTAGTATTCTCACAAAACCGTGAACGTTCACGGGAGCGCTCACAAGTATGGAAGAGCACGTAAGGAAGAGGAGGAAAATTGGATGAGTAGCACCTCTGTTTTAGCCACCCGTTCTGAGCATAGCCGTTTGACCAGATGGCGGCGTGCATGGATTAACCGAGAAACGGCCGCAGCCTGGATATTCCTCCTGCCTAGTTTAATTGGCTTTATTGCCTTCTACGCAGTGCCGGCTGTTAGAGCCGTCAGTATTAGCTTCACAGATTGGGATCTTCTGACTGACCCACAAAATATCGGCCTGGAAAATTACACCCGCTTGTTCCAAGATGAAGATTTCTGGCAGTCGCTTCGAGTCACCTTCGCTTACGTCCTCTTCAACATTCCCATTCAAACAGCCATTGCTTTAGTTATCGCCGTACTGATGGATCGCTTTACCAAGTCCATTATTGTGCGAGGCATTATGATTGTGCCCTGGCTCATGCCAAATGTTGTGGTGGGGTTACTTTGGCTTTGGTTGCTCGATCCGTCGCTTGGCATTGTCAATGTATTTATTGAATGGCTTGGCTTCTCTAGCGTGCCGTTCTTAACAGGCACCGATTTTGCCCTGCCTTCAATTGCAGGCATCAATATCTGGCGGCACATGGGGTATACCGCGCTGTTGATATTTGCCGGGCTTCAAGCAATTCCCGGCAGCGTTTATGAAGCTGCCGCCATTGACGGGGCTTCTGAATTACGGACGTTTTGGAGCATCACTATTCCACTGCTACGTCCTGTACTCGTTTTTGTACTGGTTACTTCCATTATTGGTTCCTTCCAAATTTTTGATACGGTCGCCATCACCACCGAGGGTGGCCCAGTAAATGCGACGGAAGTTTTGAACTGGTTCATTTATGAACATGCGTTTGTCAGGTTCAACATGGGGTACGCTACTACGATTTCGGTTGTACTTTTCCTGATTCTCATCGTCGTTAGCGTTGTGCAAATGCGTATTATGCGGGCAGATGAATCTGATTTCTAAACGTAAATTTATGGAGGAATATTGTCATGGCAAACACAACAACTGTAATTGAACGGCCGCAAGCTGGCTTTAACTGGGGACGGCTGTTTACGGGTCTTCTACTGGCATTAATCATTTTTGTTACCTTATTCCCGTTCTGGTGGGTGATTCGAACTGGCTTAACCAACTCCAGGCTCGTTTTTACCGACACCAGTTCATTGCTGCCGGTCGGGGCTACACTGGATAATTTCATGCGGGTTTTGGGGCTGGTGGATACGGAAACGGCCGTTGCCGCTGGAGGCTCCGGTCAATCTATAAACTTTTTCCTGTTTTTACGCAACTCTATTATCGTATCAACCATTATTGCCGTTGTGCAGGTCTTCTTTAGTTCGTCAGCCGCCTACGCCTTTGCTCGGCTTAAATTTCCCTTCCGTGACCAACTGTTCTTCCTTTACATCTCTGCACTGATGGTTCCAGCCATCGTTACCCTTATTCCTAACTTTATCCTCATGCGTCAACTGGAATGGCTGAACACCTTTGCTGGTGTGGTAGCCCCTTACGTACTCATGACGCCCTTTGCAGTCTTCTTCCTCCGACAATTTTATTTAGGAGTTAACCGAGAAATCGAAGAAGCCGCCAAAATTGACGGTGCCAACATCTTCTCTATTTACTGGCGGGTGATTCTGCCGATTAGCCGCCCACCTTTAATCACTTTAGGGATCATCACCTTTATCCAATCATGGAATGAATACCTGTGGCCGCTAATTGTGGGTAAGGATGAAGGCGTGCGCGTATTAACTGTGGCTCTGGGCGTTTTCCGTTCCCAAACGCCGCAGGGAGCACCGGATTGGAGCGGCCTTATGGCTGGCACAACGCTCGCCATTATTCCCACCCTCATCTTGTTCTTCATTTTGGGGCGACGCGTGTTGGATTCAATTCAATTTACTGGTTTCAAGTAATTGGCAGACAGTCAATTATTATGAACGGGAAATTTTACATTCCCAGGCATTTCAAATTTCTTAACCAAGGAGAAGAAAACATGAAAGATGCAAAACGATTTTATTGGTTCATTTTGGCCGCACTGTTGGTAATTACGCTGGTGGCCTGTGGCGGTGAAACCGACAGCGACACGGCCGATTCTGGCGAAGACACGGCAGCCAGCAGCGAAGATGCGGACGGCGGTGGCGGGGAAGAGGTAATGGACGTCACCATTCGCTACGCGCTGTGGGACGCTAACCAACTTCCTGCTTACGAACAGTGTGCTGCCGACTTCATGGCTGCTAATCCAAACATCACCATTGATATTTCCCAAAGCGGTTGGGGCGATTACTGGAATGACATTCAGACAGGCATGGTAGCCGGAACTGCCCCAGATGTCTTTACCAACCACCTGGCTAAATACCCTGAGTTTGCTTCCAAGAACCAGTTAATTGACATTCAGCCATTTGTGGAGGCTGACGGGGTTGACCTAAGTGTCTATCTTGGCGATCTAGCACTGCTGTGGACGCGAGATGGCGCTCGTTTTGGCTTGCCAAAAGATTGGGACACAATTGCTATTATTTACAACAAAGAGATGTTGGATGCGGCAGGTGTTACTGTAGATGAGCTGAACAACGCAACCTGGAACCCGGAAGACGGCGGTACGTTTGAAGAAATCATGGCTAAATTGACGCTGGATGCCAATGGCAACAATGGCCTCAGCCCGGACTTTGACAGAGACAGTGTAGCTCAGTACGGTTTTGTAACTGCCTACGACGATGGTGGTGGCGCTTACGGGCAGACACAATGGAGCTATTTGGCAGCAAGCACTGGTTTCAGCTTTATTGATGACCTGTATGCGACTGAATACCATTATGATGATCCGCGCTTCGTTGCCACGATGGATTGGTACCAGAACATGATTACCGAGAATGGGTATAGCGCACCTTTTGAAGAGGTTGCCAGCTTGGGTGGCCAAGCTATCTTCAATTCTGGGCAAGCGGCACTCATTTCTGATGGTTCCTGGATGATTGGAACCTATAACAATGATGCCAACTTTGAATTTGGCTTTGCTCACTTGCCTGCTGGCCCAGAGGGCCGCAAGAGCATGTTCAACGGTTTGGCCGATTCCATTTGGGCCGGCACGGAACATCCTGAAGAAGCGTGGGAGTGGGTGAAATACCTGGCTTCACCTGAATGTGCCAATACAGTTGGTGAGTTTGGTGTGGTGTTCCCGGCTCAGGCAGATGCCGTTGATTTGGCCCTGGCTACCTATGAATCGCGCGGTCTGGATGTTTCTGCATTCACGGAGCAAGCATTAGACGAAAACGGTACTTTCTTGTTCCCGGTTACCGACAATGCCTCTGAAATTTCTTCTATTATGACGGAAACAGTTCAATCAATTTTGTTGGGTGACGCTGAACCCGCAGACATTTTGCCTGTTGCAAATGCTGAGGTGAATGATTTGTTTGAGTAGTTTCTAGTTTACTCTTTCATCAATAATGGTTTAATGCGCCGCCTCAAGCGTAAACCAGAGAGGGCGCATTAAACCACAACTTAACAGTATGATGTTTCGTCGTTTGTTTGGGGTGGTATTGGTATTCGTTTTAGGTTTCATGTGGTGGCAAATTGGCTGTAGTGGCTCGTCTGATTCATTGCCCTATTTGCCGGTAAACAGAACGACCATGCCGCTGCCTGACACGGCCGTTTGCAGTGGTCGTTTTGTTAGCCATACCCTACCTTACACGACGGTCATTGCCAGTGACACGGTGGAGATGTTTGACAGCAACGGAGCCGGGCTGGCGGTGAATGATTTAGACAACGACGGTGATTTAGACATTGTGTTGGCCAATTTAGCCGGGCCAAACACTATTTTGTGGAATAACGGCCGTTTACAATTTCAACCACAGTCGCTAAGTCATGGCAATTCTAGGGCAGTGAGCACCGTTGATTTGGATGGTGATGGCTGGTTGGAAATTGCCTTTACCACCCGGACAGGCAGCATTACCGTTTGGCCCAACGAGAACGGCCGCTTCACAGAACATACCACGTTGCCCGGTGTTGCTCATCCGGCTTATGTGATGAGCTGGGGTGATCTGGACGCCGACGGCGACCTGGACTTGGTAACCGGCTCCTATGATGCTGGCCTGGAAAAAGATTTCGGCGATGGGTTTTTATTTGGGGACGGCGGCGGCGTTTTTGTCTACGAAAACCAAGATGGTGCCTTTAGTCCTACTCAATTAGCAGATGCGTCGCAGGCATTGGCGTTGTTGCTAGTAGATTTGAATGAAGACGGCCGTTTAGATATTTGGGTTGGCAATGATTTTGCCGTTCAAGATATGGTGTGGCTGCAAACGGAAGATGGCTGGGAAACAAGCGCCCCGTTTACCGCCACCACCCACAGCACCATGAGCTTTGACTCGGCAGATATTAACAACGATGGCCGTCAGGAATTATTGGCCACCGATATGAAACCGTACCAATCCAGCAGCGAGATCTTGGCCCAATGGCAGCCGGTCATGGACATGATGATGCACGGCGAAGTCGAAGGCGACCCTCAGGTGATGGAAAATGTGGTGCAGGTGATGGATGAAGACGGCCGTTTCCAAAACCAGGCAGCTCCCCTCGGAATTACCGCCACCGGCTGGAGTTGGTCAGCCAAATTTGGTGATTTAGACCAGGATGGCTACACCGATTTGTACGTGGTCAACGGCATGGCAGCAGCCGAGCTATTTAGTCATCTGCCCGAAAATGAGCTGGTAGAGGAAAATCAGGTCTTTCGCAACCAGGGCGGGCACACCTTTGCCCCGATGCCAGCGTGGTCGCTTAACAGCACAGACGGCGGGCGCAGCATGACCATGGCAGACATGGATCATGATGGTGATTTAGACATTATCGTAAATAATTTGTTGGCCCCAGCGCAAATTTTTGAAAACCAACTGTGTGAAGGCACATCACTGTTGCTTAATTTAACCTGGCGTGGCACGCAAAACCGGAATGCCGTTGGCACGGTTGCGACATTGGTCACCAGTAACGGCCGTTTTTTACGCGAACTCCGCAGCAACAGCGGCTATCTTTCTGGTGATCCCACCCAGCTACATTTTGGCTTTCCGCAAGGAACTGAACTGCAACAGTTAGAGATCACCTGGCCAGATGGGGAACAGTCAATTCTAAGCGATCTTTCTGCCCATACGATTGTGACGGTGGAACGGCCGTAACTTACCCAAAGCCAAACGTTACCAATAAAAATCAGATCACACATAACATTTCATCCTTCAAAACAAGGGAGAGATTTCACCATGCCCAAAATTACATTTATTGGAGCTGGCAGCACAATTTTTGCCAAACGCCTACTTGTAGATATTCTCACATTTCCTGAACTGACAGACGCAACTATATTCTTGCACGACATAGACGAAAAGCGGTTGGAAACCTCAACATTGGTTGCTCACAAGGTTGTCCAAGCGTGCAATGCCGCCGCAACCATACACAGCAGCACCAATCGGCGCGAAGCTCTGGATGGAGCTAACTACGTCATTACGATGATTCAGGTGGCTGGTTATAAACCCGGCACCGTGATCGATTTTGAAATTCCAAAGAAATATGGCCTATACCAAACCATAGCCGACACCTTAGGCATTGGTGGCATTATGCGTGGCTTGCGTACCATCCCTGTTTTGCTAGACATTTGCCGCGATATGGAGGAACTGTGCCCAGATGCCCTGCTGCTGCAATATGTTAACCCCATGGTCATGAACTGCTGGGCAATCAATATAGCCACCTCCATCAAAACGGTGGGACTGTGCCACAGCGTACCCCATACGGCCCAATATTTAGCGACGGATCTGAAAATACCGTATGAAGAGATGAACTACCTAGTAGCAGGAATTAACCATGTTGCTTTTTTCCTCAAATTGGAACATCAGGGGAAAGATTTGTACCCGCAGCTTCGGGCCTTTGCCAAAAACGAAGATGCGCCCATTCGGCGACGTGGCATGGTAGATGCCGTTCGGTATGAAGTTTTCCAACGGCTAGGTTATTTTGTTACAGAGTCAAGCGAACATTTTGCCGAATACGTTCCCTGGTTTATTAAGCGGGGCCGCCCCGACCTGTTGACAAAGTTCAATATTCCGCTGGACGAATATATTAACCGTTGCGAACGTCAAATTAGCGAGTGGGATGCGCTACGGGAAAAATTGCTCACTGAAGAGACAACATTGGACATGCAGCGAAGTGCTGAGTATGGTTCTTTGATTATTCACAGCATGGAAACTGGCCAACCGCGAACCATTTACGGCAATGTACCAAACGCAAACCTAATAACAAATTTGCCATCAGAGGTGCCGGTTGAATTGCCCTGCCTAGTGGATAAAAACGGCATTCAGCCAACGCACATTGGCGAGCTTCCCCCTCAACTCGCCGCTTTGATGCAAACAAATATCAATGTACATCGCTTAACGGTGGAAGCCGCCCTCACGCAAAAGCGTGAGCATATTTACCATGCAGCCATGCTAGACCCGCACACGGCCGCAGAGCTAGACCTTGTGCAAATTCATTCAATGGTGGATGAGCTAATTGAAGCACATGGTTGCTGGTTGCCAACTTATCAGTAGCGAGTGATTTTTACGAATTTTCGCGTAAACTTAAGTGATTGGGTACACGCTTTTTGACCAGACCAAATTATAAAAGTCCAACGGTAATTTGCCATGAATCCCATTTTAGAGTTTGCCATTGTTGGTATCCCTTTAAGCAGACCAGAGATTGTTAACTTCTTAGTGCCGCCCCAGCCAGAGGTGCGTGGGCAGCCACTGTACATTGTAGGGCAACGGCCGTCTGCCGCTGCTGAGGCGAAATGGGTGCAACATTTATCAGAAACGGCCGTTCCGACGATTACTGACCTGCTCATGATAGATAATCCGCATGGGCATCTGGTGCAAACCACCACAGACCGGCTAGTACCAGTTGAGTTTTTAGCAGAACCAAATTTCCTCACCAGAGCCTTAGGCGGCTGGGTTGCCAACTACTTTGCGGTAATTGGCAATGAACCATCACGCAACGGCAATGACCCGCTGCTTCGCAAGGCAGAAATCTTACAGAGGCACGGCCAGACAATTCGCTACTTTGGTGCAGATCCGCAGCAGGTTGCCAGCCGCCTCTTTGCAGAAATTGGTTTGACAGAAACGGCTGTTGCCCAAACCTTTTGCCAGCTTCACGCAACCCGCCAGCAAATGATTGGGGAACCACCAACAATACAAAAACGCATGGCCTATGTTGATCACCTGTACGCCGAGCTCGTTGAAGGGCGCTTCTTGGGTACTGTCAATCTACCGCCGGTTCCCAGCACGATTCTCATTGATGAGCTTATTGGGCAAATGGTAAAACTGGAACTGCAACGACGTACGGCCGTTGCCAACCGCAATCACCAAACTACTGACGCCATCGCAGCCTGGCAGCAAAAGCATCGGCAAAGCACTGGCCTGCAGCTGATGCTCAAGGGGGAATACATTGTTGGGCGACACCGCCGCAGCACCGTCCTGATTGCGCCAGAATTGGGCATCGTGGTTAAACAACCTGCCCCAGAACCATTTCATGAAATTGAATTGGGGGCTAAAATAGCCCTGGGTCGCCCAGAAAATTGGCCCTACATTACTGAAGATGGTGCCCTGGTAACTGCGCGTGGCCGCTTGCGCCTCATTCTGGAAGAAAACCTGGTGCCGCGCATCAGCAAGGCGTTTAATTACAATATGCAATTCTCGGCACTCACGGGGCTTACCATTGAAGCATTTGTGCGTGGCAGCACGGTGCAAGATACCGTGTTGGCTGATCACAGTCGTCTAACGGCCGCGCTTTACGAAGAAATTGTGCTACACCAGCAGGTATGCGAGCAGCTTGGCATTGAAAATGGCGATTGGCACGCGCCCAACTTTATTGTGCGCCAGCCAGACGGCGCGATTGTGCATGTGGATTGGGGAGCCGCACGACCGCTGCGGCCAGATGAGTACACGCCAGAAGGTGAAAAAGCACGGCTAAACCAAGTGAGCAACATGGCTTTTTCTTTTAAAAATGAGACGTTAGCCGCTCGCTTAAAGCAATTGCACCACGATTTAACCAGTAGCAATGCGCGCATGTCCAGATTACGCAATCTTGCACGCATACTGGCTGGTAAACATTCTTAGGCTGAGGAAAGATGAGTCAATTTGATCCGACAGAACATCCCCACCGACGTTTTAACCCGCTGATTGATGAATGGGTTCAGGTGTCGCCGCATCGCATGAAACGGCCGTGGCAAGGCCAAGTAGAAAAAGCGCCACCAGACAACCGCCCTGCTTACGACCCAAACTGCTACCTGTGCCCCGGGAACGGCCGTGCGAGCGGCCACACCAATACAAATTACACAGAGACATTCGTCTTCCCCAACGACTTTGCCGCCTTGCTAACGGACGTTCCGCCTGCGGGCGAACCTGCCCACCCACTGCTGCAAACGCAGGCAGTGCAGGGTGAGTGCAGGGTGGTTTGCTTCTCACCCCGGCACGACCTGACGCTGCCAGAAATGAGCTTGCCAGAAATTCGTGGTGTTATAGACACTTGGGCGGCGCAATTTGTTGAACTCGGCCAAACCTATCGCTGGGTGCAGGTCTTTGAAAACAAGGGAGCCGTCATGGGCTGCTCTAACCCGCACCCGCATGGCCAAATTTGGGCATTAGACGCACTGCCCAATGAGCCAGCGGCTGAAGAAAAGGCCCAGAAGCGGTATTTTGCAGAGAACGGCCGTCCGCTTCTGGTGGATTATGTAAACTTAGAACTGGCGCAGCAAAAACGTGTCGTGGTGCAAAACGAGCATTGGCTGGCCGTCGTGCCCTATTGGGCGGTGTGGCCCTTTGAGCTGCTGTTGCTACCCCGCCGCCATATCCTCCGCTTCCCTGATCTCACCAACGACGAGCGGGATTCGCTGGCTGACATTCTCAAAAAAATGCTCACCAAATACGATAACCTTTTTGAAACTTCATTCCCTTACTCGATGGGTTGGCATGGCGCACCGTTCACCCCCACCAAAACCCCAGAGGTTTCAATAGGCGACGAGTCTGAAGACTCCCAAGCAAAACCTCCGGGGTTTGACGCGAATGAACATTGGCAACTACACGCCCACTTTTATCCGCCGCTGCTGCGTTCAGCTACCGTGAAAAAATTCCTTGTTGGCTACGAATTGCTCAGCGAAGCCCAGCGAGATCTGACGGCCGAACAAGCCGCAGACCGCCTCCGCGACCTGCCGGATATTCACTACAAGACGATCGGATAATGAATACTACTGGTCAATTTCACTCCGTTGTTGATCTAATCATTCCAATAACTTACAAGTTGTCCATTACTGTTATAGAGTGCCCCGTCATCTTTGTCGCTATTGCTCCATATATTTCCAGAACCAGTATATGGGTAAGTTTGTTGAGCACCTGGGCCGAGAACACCGCCAATTCCTTGATGGAGTTGATTACCCTTAATGCTACACATTTGCCATCCATTTAGATCAATTGCTTCGTTACTAACATTCATTAGCGTGACCGTTTCATCAGAATCATTGATATTAGTGATTCTAACTGGAAAATTTGGTGCAATTGATGCGTTTGGATCTGCTTGGCAATTATTGAATGAGGGTGGTGGAAGCGATGGACCCGCTGGAACTTCTGTTGGCGGAATTGTAGGAGCTTCGGTGGGAGTAACTGGTGCAACTGTAGGTACTAAAGTAGGCACTGTTGTCGGTATTTCTGTGGGTGCCTGGGTAGGTACGGCCGTTGGCACAACAATGGCCGTGGATGTAGGTGGAATTTGTGTGTTTGTTGGCATAGCAGTGTTGGTAGGAGTTTCTGTTGGATCGTTAGTGGCTGTGGGTTCGAGTGTTACTGTCAATGTTGCAGTAGAGGATGCTGTTGGCTCTTCGGTAGGTGATGCAGCCGATGTCGGCGTTTGGCTTGGCAATTCTTCTTCATCAGCTACAGCACTTGATGTGGGCGAGTCGCTTTCTGAGATTCCAGCTGGATTTTCAGAATCTAATCTAGAAGAAATTGCAGGTAAGTCATCGCCGGTCCCCTCCGAAGCCTGAGAATTACTGACAAGTGTTATCCCCAAACCACATGAACAAAACAAAATCAGTATTGTTGAACAACCAAGCCCAATCTTCCCAGCTAAATTGCTTTTGGAAAACAAGTGTGCATACCACTTCCCGAACCTGGAAAAAAGGGATTTCAAGCTGCGAGTAATGTTCATAAGATTCTCCCAAACTACCTTGGATTGGCACAATAAGACGAGTAAATTTGCGGACTATCTTATAACTTAAATATCTATTCTTAAATCATGACTTATGAAGTTTATCTGGCTCCAAAGCCCCAAATACCTTATGAAGAAAAAATCAAGTTTACAAGAACAAGTTTCTGTAGAGTTCCAGAATAAATTCGGCACTGCGCCGCCGTTGCTGGTGCAAGCCCCAGGCCGGGTCAATCTCATTGGGGAGCATACAGATTACAACGATGGCTTTGTATTGCCAATGGCCATAGACCGGGGCATTTGGCTAGCTTTACAGCCGCGCGAGGATGATCAGGTGGCAGTGCATTCGCTCGATTTTGGCGAAACGGCCGTTTTCCACCTCAACAATCTGCAACAAACACAATCTGGCTGGGCGGAATACCCCAAGGGCGTCGCCTGGGCCTTGCAAGAAAACGGTTATGCCCTGCGCGGCTGGGAAGGTGTGCTGGCGGGCAATGTTCCCAAAGGGGCTGGTCTCTCTTCCTCAGCCGCGCTAGAGCTGGCGACGGCGCGCGCGTTTCAGCAACTATCTGGCTTTTCTTGGGATGCCGTACAAATGGCCAAATTAAGCCAGCTTGCCGAAAACAAATGGGTTGGCATGAACTGTGGCATTATGGATCAGATGATTTCTGCTGCCGGAGAAGCAGGCCATGCGCTGCTCATTGATTGCCGCAGTCTGGAAACCCAATTAGTGCCGCTACCCCCAGCGCCGGACGGGTCAGGAACGGCCGTTGTCATTCTAGACACCACCACCCGGCGAGGCTTGGTAGATTCTGCCTACAATGAACGGCGCCAGCAGTGCGAAGCCGCCGCTGCCTACTTTGGTGTCCCCACCTTGCGGGATGTCTCCATTAGCAAATTTTTGGCCGAAGCAGACAATCTGGAGCCGCTGACGCGCCGCCGCGCCAAGCATGTGATCACCGAGAATTTACGCACGCTCAACGCCGCCAAAGCGATGCAAAATGCAGATGCACCGCTGCTGGGCCAATTGATGAATGAGAGCCATATCAGTATGCGAGATGATTTTGAAATTACCAACGATGAGTTGAACGTTATGGCCGAGGCTGCCCAAGCCCAGCCTTGCTGTTTCGGTGCGCGCATGACCGGTGGCGGCTTTGCCGGGTGTGCCGTGGCGTTGGTTCATGAAGAGATGGTTGCTGATTTTGTAACGGCCGTTTCCCAAAAATACCAGCAGCAAACCAACCTCAGCCCCAAAATTTACGTCTGCCAACCCAGCCCCGGAGCTTCTGTTGTTTCCCAGCCAAATTGATAGCGGTTCTGCAAGATTCAGCGTGTAAAACCAGTAGTCAGTGATCAGTAGGCTAGTAATCAGTAGAGGCTTTCACTACTGGCCACTGTTTACTGAAAACTGAATACTGATGAAACAAGGAGATTACCTACATGAAAATTCTAGTAACCGGTGGGGCAGGCTACATCGGCAGCATTACCGTGGAGCGTCTCATCAAATCGGGCGCAGAAGTAGTGGTTTTTGACAATTTGTACCAGGGTCACCGGGATGCGGTTCATCCCGATGCCGTGTTCATTCAAGGTGATTTGGCAGACAAGGCGGCGGTTGAGGCAGCTATTTCCACCCACAAACCAGACGGCATCATGCACTTTGCTTCTTACACACTCGTGGGCGAGTCTGTTGAGAAACCATTCCTCTACCTGCGTGATAACATCGTCAACGGGCTAAATCTGATTGAAACGGCCGTTGCTCATGGTGTCAAAGGGTTCATCCTCTCTTCCACTGCCAATCTGTTTGATGATCCAGAACGCATGCCCATTGACGAAGAAGAGCGCATTGTCCCCGGCAGTCCATACGGCGAATCTAAATTCATTTTAGAGCGGTATCTGCATTGGATGGATCACCTGTACGATATGCGCTACTGTTGTTTGCGTTACTTCAACGCCTGCGGCGCTACCGAAACGCGCGGCGAAGACCACGATCCGGAGACCCATCTAATTCCCCTGGTGCTAGAAGTTGCGCTCGGTCAGCGCGACAAAATCGTTATTTTTGGCGATGATTACGACACGCCAGACGGTACCTGCGTCCGCGACTACATTCATGTGGTTGACCTGGCTGAGGCCCACATTTTGGCCATGCGTGAAATCTTGAATGGGGGACACAGCCGCAAGTACAATTTGGGAAACGGCCGTGGTTTCAGCGTCAAGCAAGTCATTGATACAGCGCGCGCCGTCACCGGCCACGCAATCCCCGCCGAAATCGGCCCCCGCCGCCCTGGCGACCCAGATATCCTCATCGCCAGCAGCGAAACAATTAACCATGAACTTGATTGGAAGCCCATCTACCCTGACCTACGCCAAATTATCGAAATGGCCTGGCAGTGGCATGTTGCCAATCCGCGCGGCTACGAGAAATAGTACTTGATAAAAAGCAAGAATGGGACTTACGCAATTGCGTAAGTCCTATTCAAAAACTCTCCACTTTTGCATTCCAGAATTTTGAAAGATTAGCCAGTTGATTCGCGGATCACCAAATCTACATCTATGTTGATGGTGTGAGAAGAGGTATCTGGGTTGTCGAGCATTTGCAGCAAGCGGCGCATGGCAAGTTGGCCAATCGCGTATTTGTCAACGCGTACCGTGCTGAGGGAAGGTGTAAACATGGCCGCCATGCCAATATCATCAAAACCCATGACGGCAATATCGGCAGGTACTTGCTTGCCCAAATCATGCACCGCTCTGATAGCCCCTAAAGCCATAAGATCGTTGTAGGTGAATACGGCCGTTATTTGGGGAAATTGGCTCAATAATTGGCTTAAAGCGGCATAGCCACCTTGCAAAGTAGGTGCGCCATCCACTAGATAAGCATCAACCACAGACAGCCCATGATCCTGCAATGCTTTCTGGTAGCCTTGAACACGCCGCACTTGGCTGCGCGTGAAATCTTCATTCACCAACATGCCAATTTGCCTGTGTCCCAGCTTAATTAGGTAGCTAACAGCCAAATGTGCGCCTTGAAAGTTGTCAACATTGATGACAGACACATGGGGATGCTCAAAAAAGCGGTTAATAAACACAATTGGCCGGAACGTGTTTGCAAAGACAGTTAGTTCTTTAGTGGTAGCCTTGCTACCCATTGTAATAATGCCATCAACGCGCTGGGCTGCTAATGAGTACATCGTTTTGATCTCTTCTTCTGGCTTGTCGTCTGTGTTGCATAGCAGCACGTTATAATCGTGTAATCGCCCTTCATCCTGAACGCCCCTGGCAACTTCTGGAAAGAACAGATTAGTAATGTCTGGCACTACCAATCCCACGGTGCGCGTGCGCTGCGTCACCATCCCTTGCGCCAATCGGTTGGGCCGGTAGCCCAACTCGGCAACGGCAGCCATCACCTTTTCTTTGGTTGTTTTGCTGATTTCGCCTTTGTTGTTGATAGCCCGTGAAACGGTTTGACGAGACACACCTGCCAGGGCAGCAACATCTTCAATTGTGGCTCTTTTCACTTGAAAACCTCCGCCGTGAGCGTTCACAAATAGTGTAACAGCTTATTCTAATCTATTCAAAGAGGGTATAGCGGCTGTAGAATCTCACGGTGTTGTTGCTAGGCTGGCCCGATAAATTTGGAATTCACCATCGGGCAATTCCTGTTTTAATGCTTCCGGAAGGTTCACCTGCTTATGTACGCTTTGTAAGTTTAGCCAAAGTGCTGCCTGCCAGTGAAAGGCATCCTGCTCAATCATCTCGTTAGAGAAGTTTTGTAATGGATCCGGCTCGAAAGCATAAACTGGAATGTCCATAGCCAATAGTTCCTTTAGCTTTTCAGTCGTCAGAATTTGGTAGTAGGCATATGTCATCGGCGTAAATGGCCCTTGGCCATTGTAAAGTAGCAAGTAGCCGCCATCTCGAACCACGGGACGATATGGCATATAAAATGGCAGGGCGTTGACATTCCATTCTTCACTGGATTGAATGACGACAGCATTATCGGGTAGATGGTTTACTAGCGCCAACGCAGCCAACCGAGAAGGTGAATATTGGGCGATGGCATCCTGTGCCACATCATCCCAATGCTGGCCAAATTGTTGCAGCGATGGTAGCCAGAAGTAGAAGATGAGCATCAGGGAAATGATGGCGGTAATGAGTGTATTTTGGCGGGATGCCCGCCAGGTTTTGGTAATTGCCCAGGCTATCAATATGCCGACGGCCGCCAGCATCCCAGGCAGGAAGAAAACGACATAAACGCCAAAATCAGGCGTATTACCCAACAGGAGTTCATAACTCAAATATGGAACCATCCAAAGCAGCCAGAAAACGGCCGTTCGCCAATTTAGTCGCCAGGTGAGTGCCATGCCAGCCAATGCCATTAGTACATGCGTCCAGGGTAAACCCGTAGGAAAAGTGGCTAGCGGCATACGGCCGTGTGGAATGTCCTGAGCCGTTAGACGGACAAATAACTGTTGTGCTGATTGCTGTAAAAAAAATGGGTCTAGGAGTCGTGACAATTTTACCGTTGGGGCAATACCCCGCAGATAATCAAAGTAAAATAAATGATGATTGTGGTAGTTTTTGGGGATTAATAAATAGATCAGGGCAGAAAATAAAATAACAGCTCCGAGGGTAACGACCGTAAATTTTAGCCCACCTTTGCGCCGCACAACGGTATCCTGATTAGGCTGGGAAAGCAGTATAAATAGGAGAGCAGGCAGGAGGAAAATGGATGAATTATGGACGGCAATAGCTCCGCCATAAGCTAACCCCGCCAAGATAGTTCTATCTCGTTTTGGTTTCAGGAGCAACGAAGCGGTCAAGAGCAAAAAACAAAGCTGTACAATGTAAATCTCTTGCGTCCCCGCTTGCCGGACAAATAAATAGTTTATTCCGAGAAGTAATGTCGCAATGCTGGCCGCCACGGTTCTTATGATGGTTGGTTGCCTCTGATAAAAGTGTTTAATAATGACAAACAAAAGGGTGAGCGCAATAAGACCGCTGGCAAAAGAGAGGGTAGAAAGGGCAACGGCCGCATCACCGATTAGCCAATAGAAGAGTTTACCCAGCAAAAAGTAAAGAATATAAGGGGAGTGAGGCAAATAGTTTTGCTTTAACCCTCGGGCGTACTCCGTCTGATCCCAGCCATTCGGGAAATATTCAAAATAGTTGGCAATTAACAAAAAAGATGTAAGAAGAATAAGCAAGAAGATGACCCGCCAGGGGTCGGCTAAGTTGCTCCTTCGTGAAGTGAAAAGATTGCTTTTTACACCCGTTTGGTTAACTGCAAACATATGCCCTAAGCCCTACGAAATCCCAAAGGCTTGTTAAATTTCTGTCTGGGTAGTGTCAGGAATCACCCAATTATACTGTAACGATTTTGTTCCAAACAAAGAGAGTAGTTAGAAGATATGCTGCTTGCGATCTTGACAATCCGCAAAATCTATATTATCATATTCAGTAACATTATCAATTTTAATAACGGAGTTGTTTTGCGAAAAATAGAGCTTGTTATTCACCCCGTTCGTTTTCAGATATTGCAAGCACTTGGCACAGAAACGCTAACCACCCAGGAGATTGCTGACCGCTTACCCGGTACGCCCAAATCCTCCATTTACCGCCACCTCAAGCTACTACTGGATCACGCGCTGATCGTGGTAGCTGATACGAGGCTGGTGAATGGCATTCAGGAAAAAACCTACCGTCTGGATCAACCGACTCATCTGGGGCCAGAGGATATGGCATCTTTAAGCACTGATGACCATATCCGCTTTTTTACAACGTATGCGTTAACGCTAGTGCAAGATTATTCGCGCTATGTCACCGAGAATGAACCCATTGATATGGTGGCGGATCGCACGGGCTACACCGAGGTGACGTTTTACGCCACCAATACGGAACTGGACAGCTTTCAGCACGCCATCAATACGGCCTTGCTTAGGCTGCTGGGCAATGAACCGGGCAACGGCCGTACCCGTCGCAAACTGGCCATCGTTTCCCAACCATTGCCGAACGGGAATCAAAACGAAGAATAAAATGTAGATATTACAAAATGGAGTAAACAAAAATGGAATTTATAACCAACAACCTACCTTTGCTCATCCCAATTTTCATCATTCAACTGGTGCTGATCGCATTTGCCCTGATTGATCTAATGCGCCGAGACAACACGCGCGGCCCTAAATGGGTCTGGGTGCTGGTGATTTTGCTTGTCAACATGATCGGACCGATCATCTACTTGTTGGTGGGGCGGGACGAGGCTTAAGCGATGGATAACGTTGCAATTCGCTGTGAGAGTCTGAGCAAGCAGTACGGCGAGGTTCACGCTCTTAAGCCGCTTAACCTGACCGTTGACAAAGGCTCGATTTTTGGCTTTTTGGGGCGTAACGGGGCGGGTAAAACCACCACCATCCGGCTATTGACCGGGCTGGCTGTGCCAACCAGTGGCCGCGCCTGGGTAGATAGCGTAGAAACAACTACCGCCAACAGCGCAGCCCGCAGCCGCTTCGGCTATTTGCCGCAAGACCCGGCGTTTTATAGCTGGATGACGCCGCGAGAATATCTGGATTACGTAGGCAAGCTGTTCCAAATGGATAAGGCCACCCGCCAACGCCGCATCGAGGAGATGCTGACGCTGGTAAAGCTGACGGATGCGGCCAAACGGCCGATTCGTGGTTTCTCCGGTGGTATGGTGCAGCGGTTGGGTATTGCCCAGGCGTTGCTGCACGAACCGCCCGTCCTCTTTTTGGATGAGCCAACCAGTGCGCTGGATCCAGCCGGGCGGCATGAGCTGCTGGCCTTGCTGCAAACGCTGCGCGGCCAGGTGACCATCTTCCTCTCCAGCCATATTTTGGCGGACGTGGAGCGGGTGTGCGACACGATTGGCATCATTCATGAAGGGGAGCTGGTGCTGGTGGCTGGTCGGGACGAGCTGATGAATAAGTACGCCACGGACAGTGTGCTGCTGGAGGTGGCAGCGGGTTCACCAACGGCCGTTCCGCACTTGCTGTCCATCCTGCAAAATCAACCGTGGGTGCAGCAAATTGATCAGGAAAACGGCCGTCTCCACCTGCACGTTCACGACGTGGCGGTAGCGCAGCAAGCTATCCTGCCCCTTATGGCTGAAAACCAGGTGCAGCTTAACAAGTTTGAATGGATACGGCCGTCTTTGGAAGAAATATTCCTCTCAATTAGTGAACAGTAACAGGTGACGGTAGGGGCAGACCCCCGTGTCTGCCTAATTGCGGGCGGGCACGGGGACCCGCCCCTACTTCCTGTTAGATGCAAAGATTACCGATAACGGATAACAAAAATGACAATCTTTTTATTTACACTCGCAGTTTTACTCATGTTGTCCATCCCGCTGGGGCTGGCCATTTGGCTGCGACGGCGGTTTGCCGTGCCGTGGCTGCTGTTTTGCCTGGGGATGCTTACCTTTGTTGGTTCGCAAACGTACCATATCCCGCTCAACAATTGGCTGACCGATTTGGGGGTGATTGGCGAGGTTTCGCCGGACGCACCGAATTTGCTGCGAACGGCCGTAATCCTGGGACTCTCTGCCGGGATTAGCGAAACATTGGCTCGCGTGCTGGGCTACTGGTTCCTCTTCCGCCGCAACTTGGCGGAGCGGTTTGAGGACGGCGTGCTGGTGGGTCTGGGGCATGGCGGCATCGAGGCGATGATCATTGGCGGGGTGTTCCTGGCTGGGTCGCTCAGTTCGCTGTGGGCCATTCGCAATGTGGATTTAACCACGCTGGGCATGACGGCAGCGGAGATGACGGCCGTTTCTGAACAGCTTGCGGCCATTACAGAAACGCCGTGGGTGGTGTTTGCGGGCGTCATTGAGCGGCTGATCGCCATCACGCTGCATGTGACCATTTCTGTGCTGGTGTGGCGGGCTTTCAAAACGCGGCAGGTGTGGCCGGTGCTGCTAGGCGCGGCTCTACACGCATTTTTGGACGCAACGGCCGTTTACGCCGCGCAATTTTTAGACGCTATCTGGATCGAGCTGATTTTGCTAGCCATTGCCCTGCCCGGCGCAATTTGGCTCTGGCGCAGTTGGCCTGCCCCCACTCGCACTGAATCTGGTTTGGGTTGGATGGATGAGCTGCGGCTTTGGGGAACGGCCGTCACTCACGAACTCACCCTGCAATGGCGCACCCGTCGCGCTTTGGTGATGGTAGCGGTTTTTGTGCTGTTTGGCCTCGCCTCGCCGCTGATTGCTAAATTCACCCCAGAACTGTTGCGGAACACGCCGGGAGCCGAGCAGTTTGCCGGACTCATCCCCGAACCGACCTCGGCTGACGCGGTGAGCCAATACATCCGCAACTTGACCCAGTTTGGCTTTGTGCTGGTCATTTTGCTAGGAATGGGCGCGGTGGCGGGCGAAAAAAGCAACGGCACGGCGGCGATCATTTTGAGCAAGCCGCTGCCCCGCTGGGCCTTTTTACTGAGCAAATTTGCGGCGCAGGGCGTGGTTTACTTTGTGGCCTTGCTGCTGGGGACGCTGGCAACCTATTACTACACGCTGGTTTTGTTTGAGCCGCTGGCGTTTGGGCCCTTTTTGTTTGGCGGCTTCTTGCTGTGGCTGTGGACGTTGGTGTATACGGCCGTCACCCTCTTGGGCAGCACGTTGGGCAAAAGCACGGGCGGGGCGGCTGGCCTGGCCTTGCTCGGTGCCATTTTGCTGCTGATTTTGGGCAGCGTTCCCCAGGTAGCCAGCTTCTTCCCCGGCGCGTTGGTGGGCTGGGCATCGCAGCTTGGCCTGCCGGGAGACGTGCCGTTTAGCGGCGCAGCCCTGGCGGCAAACGGGGTGCTGATACTGGTGTTTTTGGTAACGGCCGTTGCCCTCTTCGAGCACCAGGAAATTTAAGGATTTGGCTTAGATCAAGAGTAACACGTCGAGATTTTTGCGAAGCATGGAGCTGGTGTATGATTGAATCGTCGCGTTGACAGGGGCATCATAGATGGCTAATTCAAATAAAGATTTATTGACAAAATCGCTGTCAAAGAAAGCAAGATTTTCCCCAAGAAGCAAAAAACGATATTGGGTCCATTTGTGCCTGTTACTTCTCATAATAATTCTTCAAATAATCAATTTGAGGCAAGTGTTTATTGAAGTGGATTATTCAACGTACATGAGGGCAAGAGGTGAGATATTTGTAAGCCCAAATTGGCGTTATGGCTTTGCAACAGGCTTAGGGGGAGTGACATGGATTAGGAGGTTAAATACCGAGCAGCTTCCCCTTCTTTATTTTCAGGTATCTGCATTAAAAAATATTTACTTTTTGAATCTAATAGGAAAATTTTTAATCGAGTTGATATTGTATGTTTCAATTTTGACGTTTATTTTTTGGGACAACTTCTCTTCAAATAAACTTGGTCGAAATTTCGGTTATTTTTTTAATTCATTCCGAGCAAAAATTCTTGCCTCGTGGGTGATGCTTTCCATTCCCCTCGTAATTTTCCAATACGGTACTTTTAACCTTGTTTCCGGGATTCCAGAATCATTTAATGCTTACGAATATTACGATTATTCAACAATCTCATATCGAGGGATTGTTGATATTGTTTACTTTGTTCCCTACACAATTTCACGTTGGATTGGCGTAAACGATGAAGTCTTGAATAATCCAATAGTCGTGTTTTTATTGAGTGCAATTTTTCTTGTTTTTGTAAGTTTGCTAATCGAGTTTCTCACAAAAAGATTCTCTCATGCTATGGATGGGTCTGCTTGAAGAGCTGTGGTTGATGTCCTTGCCGCCCTGTCTCCTACAAATGGCAAGGATAATCAGTCAAACTGCGTCGCCCCTGTGGCCTCAGTGGTAAACAATTAAGTCACGGGGCGGGAGGGTGTGGCTATGTGTGCCTAAGTTGACGGTTTGGGGCGCGTCGGTGAAGTTGAGCAGCAGGCGCGCATCGCCGCGCTGGAGGGCGAGGACACCAGCGGGTAAATCGGGCATCGTTTCGATGTTTAGCTGGCTGGCCAAATGTTGCAGCAGGGTGCGCGCCTGTGCCTGGGTGGGGTAAAAGCCGAGGGTGAGGACGCGACCATTGCCAACCGTGTTTTCCGCCAATGCAGTCGGTTTACCCAGACCTGACAGGTTTCCGAAAAAGTTGTCAGGTCTTTCGAGTTCGTAAGTTGCCAGCGGCACGGCCGTTTCCAACGCCAATGTCTCAATCCAGTAAGTTGCCTCTCCAGCAAAGTTCTCAATCTCACTGCTAAACGGCACCGACTGGCTCAATGGCAGCGACTGCCAGCTTGTTACTGTCACCCCAGCCAATTCGCGCAGCGCACCGGGCAGCGGTTGATCCGTGACGAGGCCAGACGGTGTTTTGAAGCCGGAGCGCACGCCGAGCAGCAGCGTCCCGCCGCCACTGGCGTAGGTGTGCAATCTTTGCGCCAATGCTTCATCCGCCAGATGCGCCGTTGGCGCAATGACCAGCTTGTAGCGGCTGGGATCGGCGGTGTTTGGTACCAAATCCACGTTGATGCCCAGTCGCAGGCAGGCGTAGTAGTAGGCAAACAGGTGCCGCAAATAATGGAAATCTTGGCGGTGCGGCACCGTTTGCAGCGTCCACAAATCATCGTAGTTAAAAATGATGGCGACGGAAGCGTCCAATGGGGCGGCAGTGAGCTGACTGAGCTGTTCCATCTCGGTAAGCAGCTTCTTTTGATCGCGAAAACCAACGTCGGGACGGCCGTCATGCCCCAATAGGCCAGAGTGGTATTGCTCCTGCGCCATCAGCGTGGCGCGCCAGCGAAAGTAGATGATGTGGTCAGCACCTTCGGCGACGGCGTGCCAAATCCACAGGCGGGGCGTGCCGGGGCGGACGCCGGGATTGAGCGACCCCCAGTTGATATGCCCACACTGCTGCTCCATAATCCAAAACGGCCGTTGCTTCAAACCGCGCATCAGGGCATGAGCCATGCTTTGCAAAATCGGGTCACCCATATCGTAAGCATAAACCGGATCGTTTCGGCTGACATCAGCATCGGGCGGGTACAAAATCTGCCGCCAGCGGTCTGGGTTGCCAGTTGGGTAGTTGTCCCAGGTGATGAAGTCAAGCGGCTTGGCCAAGTCAAACTGATCCAAATCGAGGTACAGCCCCATAAAGTTGTGGGTGATGAACCGTCCCGGTGAAAGCTGGTGCAGCAGGTCTATTTGTTCCTGCTGGTAGCTGACGTAAGTGTCGGACGAGAAGCGGTAAAAATCGAGCAGGTGGCTGGGGTTTTTGTAGTTGATGTCGTCGCCTGGTGGGTTAATATGTGACCAGTCGGTGTACGTTTGCGACCAAAATATCGTGCCCCAGGCGGCGTTGAGCGCGTCTAGCGTGCCATATTTTCCCTCTAGCCAAATGCGAAATTCGCGGGCGCAGTCGTTGCAGTAGCAGCGGGCGGACTTTCCTCCGCCAAACTCATTGTCAATTTGCCAGCCAACGACGCGGGCATCCTGGCCATAGCGCAACCCCATCTGGGTGACGATTTGGCGGCTGTATTCGCGGTAGACGGGGCTGTTGGGACAGGTGTGGCGGCGGGTTCCGTGGTTGCGGGAACGGCCGTTTGCGTCCACGCGCAAAATCTCTGGGTGCTGCCGGGTGAGCCAGGCAGGTGGGGTGCAGGTGGGGGTGCCTAGTACAACCTCCATGCCCGCGTTGGCAAACAGCGCAATGGCGCGATCCAGCCATCCCCAATTATACACATCCGGTTCTGGTTCCACCTTTGCCCAGGCAAACTCCGCCATGCGAATGATTTTGAGGCCAAGTTCGTTCATCAGGCGGGCATCTTCTGCCCACCGTTCTTCTGGCCAATGTTCAGGGTAGTAACAAACACCAAATTTCATAATTTTTCTCGAATTAAGATCAAACGATTTTGGATAGGGGCAGACACGGGGGTCTGCCCAATATCGGGCGGGCACGGGGACCCGCCCCTACAGTTATTGCCAGGATTGGATGAGCTTGATGGCCTGTTGCCAACGGCCGTATCCATCTTCAAAATAGCGCGGCGGCGTGGGGTCAGGTTCAAAGCGATGGTGGCTGCCTGGTAACGGAGGTAAACTGGCAACATCGGGCCAAATTTTGGCTTGCAAGCCCGCTAGCAAGGCTGCTGCCCACGCGGTCGTTTCTGTAAAAGTAGGGCGCAGGATGGGAATGTTGAGCATGTCGGCCTGAATTTGGCAAGCGATGTTGCTGGCCGAGACGCCGCCACCAACTAGCATTTGCCCCATCGTCACCCCGGCATCCCGCGCAATCGTCTCTTTGATGGCGCGAAGCTGGTAGCCCAATGCCTCCAAAAAAGCGCGCACGATGTGGCCGCGCTGGGTGCCAAGCGTCATCCCCAGCAGAGCGGCGCGGGCATTGGGATCGTTGTACGGCGAGTCCAATCCGGTAAAGGCTGGTACAAACATCACGCCGCCGGAATCGGGAACGGCCGTTGCCAACCGCTCCACGTCCTCGTAATCACCCAAAAAGCGGGCATTGTCCCGCATCCAGCGAATGGCCGCACCGATGACCGTGGTCGGTGCTTCCAGGCAGTATGTTTGTTGGTCGCCCAAATGCCACGCATTGTAAACGTTGATATGCTCTTGATAGGGCAAGTGGCTGCCAAGAAATAGTTTGACGTAAGCGGCCGTGCCGTGCGTTGATTCGGCATCTCCTGGCGTGCGGCAACCGTGGCCAAACAAAGCCGCCTGCTGGTCGCCAATCATTGCCGTGACGGGGACGACGGCCGTTTCGCCCCCAGACCCGGCAATCTGAATTTCGCCAAAGTGGTGCAGCGTGGGGGTGGCTTCTGGCAATGCTTCCCGCGGTACACCCAGCCAATCGAGCCATTCTGCCCAATATTGCTGGGCGCGGAAGTCGTATAGCCCCATTGCCTGCACGAGCGAGCTATCCATGGCGTGCCCGTTGGCTTTGCCCAGTGCCGTCACAAGCCACAATGCCGACTGCCCAATGTGTAAATGCCCCGCTTTGGCCGCTTGGCGCACGGCAGGTTCATGTGCCATCCGCCATTTTAGGTGTAGGGCGGCCATGTAGGTGCCGGGGGCGTAGCCTAGCCGTCGCTTGGCTTCGGTGGCAAACGGAGAGCGTGCAACGTCTTTGACAATCTCGCGCGTGCGTAAATCTTGCCAAGAGATTGCGTTACTGAGGGAACGGCCGTTGCGCCCATCCCATACAAACTCCGTGTTGCGCTGGCAGGTCAGGCCACAGGCAGCAATCTGGTTCGGATGAATGCCCGCTTCACCAACAGCCTCGGTAATGACGGCGGAGACGCCTTCGGCCACAGCCTGTGGGTCTTGCTCCACCCAGTCTGGTTTTGGGTGCAGTCGTGCCAAAGGCCGGTACGCATACCCATGCACCGTGCCAGCTTCGTCCACAATTAGAGCACGGCTGCCGCTACTGCCCTGATCCACTCCTAATAAAAATGATTTTGACATGCAATTTTTCTGCTTCTTGCCTACTTCTTGGGCAGCAGCTCCCCTAAATGATGAATGATGTAGGTTGGGATTATTTCAGACTGTGCGGCCGTTTCTTCACTTGTGGCTCCGGTTAGTGTGAGTGCGCCAGCCATCCCAGCATTCAGCCCCATCAACACGTCTGTTTCTAGCCGGTCGCCCATCATGATGCAGCGTTCGGCGGGCATATCCAGTACGTCGAGAATGGCTTCAGCCATGTAGCTAGATGGTTTGCCAACCACGGCCTCAATTTTGCTATCGGTACAGGCTTCGATGGCAGCAATCATCGCCGCTGCGTCCGGCTCGCCACCACCAGGAACGGGGCAGTAGCGGTCTGCATTGGTGGCAAAAAAGCGCGCGCCATTGCGGATGGCATCGAAGGCGATTTGCAGCTTGCGGTATTCAAACGTCCGGTCAAAGCTGGCAATCACGGCGTCTACCTGGGTGGCATCTTCGGTCAGGGTGAAGCCTGCGGCCGTTAGCTCATCGCATAAAGACTGTTCCCCGACGACAAACAGGCTGGCTCCCGGCATTCGCCGCTGCAAAAAGTCTACCATCACATAAGAGGAGTTGATTACGTCGCTGTTGGGCGTGGGTATACCCAATCTGGTCAACTTCTGGGCATACTCCTCTCGCGTGCGCGTTGGGTTGTTAGATAGAAAAACGGTTCGTTTGCCTTGCTGCCGCAGCTGCGCGATTGTCTCGCCAGCATACGGCAGCAGTGCATTCCCCAAATAAACTGTCCCATCCAAATCAAAAATGTAAGCGTCATACTCTTTCATCATATAGTCACTATCTTTGCAGATTTTTGGTAAAAGCCAAAAAAAAGACGGCTCGTTGCCGAACCGCCTGATTGGATCTGTTGGGATTGTTTTGTTTACGGGTAAGTGGCGAACACGGCCGTTTCGCCAGCTTCATTAAAAGTTACCACCTCATAGGCTTCGGCCGCTCTGTCGGGCGATTCCATGCCCGGCGAGCCAATTGGCATACCTGGTACAGCCAATCCTGCTACATCTGGTTTTTCTGTTAACAACCGACGGATTTCTGCTGCCGGTACGTGTCCTTCAATAATATAGCCATCCACGACGGCCGTATGGCATGAGTAGAGCTGACTGGGAACCTGATAATCTACCTTAACCTGAATCAGGTTTTGTACCCCTTTTTCCACCACGGTGAAGCCTTCTTCCTCCAGGTGTTTGCTCCAATCGCCACAGCAGCCTCAGGTGGGCGACTTAAAGACAGTCACCACGCCCGGTTCAGAGACGACGGCCGTTTGCTCTGCTTCTGTTGTCTGGTCACAGGCGGTTAAACCTGTCAGCAACAGGGCAATCATAATCACAAATAGACGTTTCATCCAAAAACCTCCAAAATTGAAATTGCAGACGCCTCGCTACGGTATCTGCTTGCCAGAAGATACCACCTTGCATAATGAAAATATATTGATTTATATTAGTAAATCTTATGGATGAATGTCATGGTCTATGAGGTGTACATAAATCATGGAACAAGCCCAGTTGAACAAAACGAGGAAACAACGATAATTATGACATCACAGTAAGACAGTTATGTTACGCATCGCCGAATACAAAAGTCTGTGTACCTCCTGGATTGTCCATCGCCTAAAATAGACTTTTGTATTCTTGTTTGCACCGGAATTTTTATGAAAACACCTGCTGGCAAAGAATGCCGCTTTTATTACCAAAATTTTCATCGAGGTAAATCAGACCAGGAATGCCGTCTCATTCTAGCCAATCCCCGCTCTGAAGAGTGGCGGCCTAATGATTGCACTGCCTGCCCCGTGCCAGACATTTTGCTTGCCAACAGCAATCCAGATTTGGTACTGGAGGCCACGGTTCATAAAGGCTTTTTAGGGTTCAATCGCCGCGTGGAAGTGAAAGCATTTTGCAGCAAGCATCTGATTGATGTGCCCAAGCCCCATGTAGGTTGCCCCCAATGCGCCCGCGAGAAGCCAGGCTTGCCCGATCTGTTCGATAACCTTGACACGTAAAACAAAACTCCCTAAAAAATGATGTTCAAAGCGATTCTTTTTGATTTAGATGATACCTTGCTGGGTAACGAAATGGATCACTTTCTGCCCGGTTATTTTGAGCTGCTGGGTCAATTTGCCGAGCGTTACCTTCCGCGCGACCAATTTTTGCAAGAGCTGATGATTTGCACCGAGGCGATGATCCGCAATGTAGACCCGGCGTTAAGCAACCGGGAAGTGTTCTGGCAACGGTTTGAGCAGCGCACGGGGCTGGATTCTGCCAAAATGGAACCTTTTTTTGAGCAATTCTATCGCCATCAATTTCATCAATTGCAAGGCCGAACTGAGAAACGGCCGTTTGCCCCTCAACTCGTGCAATTTTGCTTAGACCATAACCTGGATGTTGTCGTGGCCACCAATCCGCTCTTCCCGCGCATTGCCATTGAGGCGCGGTTGGATTGGGCAGGGTTGCCGGTTGATGCGTACAATTTTGCCCTGGTAACTGCCTACGAAAATATGCACGCTGCCAAGCCGCAGCCTGCCTACTACGCGGAAATCTTGGACAAAATTGGTTGCCAACCCGCACAAGCATTAATGGTGGGCAATGATTGGGAAAACGATATTTTGCCCGCCCGCAGCTTGGGCATCCACACGTACTGGCTATCGCTTGACGGGACTCCCCCGCCAGATGAGGTGCAGGTGGCTTACGGCCGTACTCTGCAAGATGTCTACACCTTTTTAGCTGCTCAACTGGCATTCGAATGAAATATAACAAATAACTAGGCAAACCATCACCCCTTCGACTATACTCCCTCTATGTCTAGTGAGCTGTTGCAGACAAAGCTCTTTGTGCCTCGGCGACCTACGGAGCGCCAGCAGCCTGCTCTGGTCTCTCGCACCCACCTCATCGAAAAACTCAACCAGGGATTACAGCAAGGCTGTAAGCTGAGCCTTATCTCAGCCCCGGCTGGGTTTGGCAAAACGACCTTGCTCACTGAGTGGGTTGCTATTCTACAATTAGCAACTGCCAATCGCGTCGCTTGGCTCTCGCTTGACGAAGCCGACAGCGAACTGCCTCGTTTTCTGACTTACGTAGTAGCCGCTTTGGATCAGGTTGATGGGCGTGAAGCCACCTTTGGGCAAAGCGGGTTGAGGTTTCTCCAATTACCCCAGCCATCCCCTGCCGAGGTCGTCCTGACTGCGCTAATCAACGAAATTGCCGACAACCCCAACCAGCTTGTTCTCGTCCTCGACGACTATCATCACATTCATGCCCCGGCTGTTGATGAAGCATTGGCTTTTTTGCTCGACCATTTGCCGCCGCAGATGCACTTGGTTATTGCCACCCGCGATGACCCACACTTGCCTTTTTCCCGCTTGCGGGTGCGCGGCCAATTGATGGAATTGCGTGCTGCGGATTTGCGTTTTTCCCTTTCCGAGACGGCCGAATTTCTCAATCAGGTGATGGGGCTGACCTTATCGGTAGAAGATGTTGCGGCTTTGGAGAGGCGCACAGAAGGCTGGATTGCTGGTTTGCAGCTTGCTGCCCTTGCCTTGCAGGGGCACATTTCCTTGTCAGGGGGCAAAGATAGCACCAAGCTCATCCAATCTTTTAGCGGCAGCCATCGCTTTGTCATGGACTATTTGATTGAAGAGGTTCTGGAGCAGCAATCTGCTGAAGTGCAGCGTTTTTTGTTGCAAACGGCCGTGCTCGACCAGCTTGCTGGTTCCCTGTGTGATACACTAACAGGCCAACACGACGGCCAGGAAACCCTGGAGATGTTAGAACATGCCAACCTCTTTATCATTCCCCTGGATGAAGAACGCCATTGGTATCGTTATCATCATCTTTTTGCTGATTTGTTGCGTCAGCGATTGCGCCAAAGCCAGCCCGAAAATATGGCAATTCTACAAGGCAGAGCGAGTGAATGGTACGACCAGAATGGTTTTGTTGATGAGGCCATAAAGTATGCGTTGCGTGCTGAAGCATTTGAGCAGGCGGCTGATTTGATTGAAAAAGCGGCGGAGACTGTTTGGGGGCGTGGCGAGGATACCAAACTGCGACAGTGGCTGGATACGTTGCCTACTGGTATTTTGTTTGCCAAACCGCAGCTTTGCATTTTCCATGCGTGGAGTCTGTTAGCTACTGGCCAGCAGGATGCCGCAGAGCGGAGTCTCCACATTGTTGATCAGGTTGTTAATTACAGTATTAAACCTAGTGCACCCGGCAGGTTGCCTGATGCCGATACGAAGCAGTTGCGGGGCAGAGCTGCGGCCACCCGAGCTTTTATAGCTTTTTACCAGGGGAATGTACCGGGGATGATTCAATTCTCACAGCAGGCCCTTGAACATCTTCCCCAGAAGGATGCTGCCTGGCGCAGTGTGGCAACAAATATTCTGGGGGATGCCTATGATTTTCAGGGTGAGGTTGAGGCGGCATATCCGGCCAGGCTAGAAGGGGTGGAGGCGAGTAAGGCCGCCGGAAACTGCTACCAGATCATCATTGCCAATCTGAAATTGGCGCTTACCTTGCGGACTCGGGGGCAGTTGGCCCAGGTTGTAGAAATTTGCCAGCAACAGCTATACATTGTGGATGAATATGGGAACTGCCCGCCTGTCTTGGTTGGCTGGTTAATGGCAGTTTGGGGCGAGGCGCTGGCCGAAATGAATGATCTGGACGGGGCAATTCGGCAAATGAAGAAAGGTATTGCCTTAGTCGAACGGGGTGGGGATTTAGCCATGATTGGCTGGAGCTACATTTGCCTGATAAGGGTTTTGTTTACCCAAAGGGATTTTGCTGCTGCTGAAGAAGCGATCCAAAAGATGGAGTATATTGATCGGGACAACGATATGCCTGCGTGGATAACGAATCTGGTGGCGGCTTGGCGAGCAAAGCTGTGGCTGGCTCAAGGCAAACTGGAAACGGCCGTTGGCTGGGCCGAGGAGCGCAAGTTAACTATCCCGGAAGCGAGTTCATTTTCGCTAGAAAGGGAGCATATTATCCTGGCTCGCATCCTTATGGCCCAGGGACGGCATAATGATGCTGCCAGGCTGCTGCAGCGTTTGCTCACGGCCGCAAAGGCAAACGGCCGTACCGCTAGAGTGATCGAAATTCTGCTGCTTCAAGCGCTGATTTCCCAAGCTGAAGGCGATATGACTCGTGCTATAACTGTCCTAAGTGAGGCCATCGCCCAGGCTGAACCGGGTGGTTTTATTCGCACTTTTGTTGATGAGGGTCAGCCAATGGCCGAGCTACTGTCAGCAGCTTTAGGGCGAGGTGACGCCCCAAGTTATGTTAAGAGATTGTTGGCTGCTTTTCCAACTGCTGCGGCCAAATCAATTCATCTTAATATCCAAGCGAAAATTCAGAAACCAAAGCTTGTGCAAAACTCAGCCGAAGCATTGGAAATTGTTGAGCCATTGAGCGAGCGTGAGCTTGAGGTGCTGCAGCGCATTTCGGAAGGGTTAACCAATCGAGAAATTGCCGAGCGACTGTATCTTTCTCTCAACACAGTCAAAGTTCATACTCGGAACATCTACGGCAAGTTGGGCGTCCATAACCGTACCCAGGCCGCCGCCAAAGCCAGAGAGTTAGGCATCCTCTGAAAATAATTTCACTACAAAGAGCGCAGAGAAAACGTGAAACGTGATGCGTGAGATTCCTCCAGTCACGTTTCACGCATCACGTTTCACACAAATCCCCACAAAATCCTGAAGACTCAAATCATACAACCGAATAATACGTTTGGGGTAAGACAGTAATACCATCTGTGGCGTATGCTGCTTGTGTAATTACCAATTCTCTTTCCAACGGCCGTCTACTTGGATGATGCGCTGCTGGAAAGAAACGGAGGGAAAAATGCAAGCAATTCCTACGTCTACGCGCACAAAATCTTCCAATGACCTTAAAAAGGTTGAGCCCCACCTCGGCACAGAAAGTCCGTTACAAAAAGAGGCGGTCATTGTTATTGATGATTTGGTGAAGCGGTTTGATGAGGTAACGGCCGTTAATCATCTCAACCTCACCATTCACAAAGGGGAGATGTTTGGTTTTTTGGGACCAAACGGCGCCGGCAAAACCACAACCATTAGCATGTTATGTGGCTTATTAAAGCCAACCGCCGGAGCAATCCAAATTGCCGGTTATCACATTGGCAGGGAGCCTCAAAAAGTAAAAGCACAGATTGGTGTTTGTCCGCAGGAAGCGGCCGTTTTCAAATTCCTCACCGGGATGGAAAACCTAGAGCTGTTTGGCAACCTGCACGGCATGAACCCGCAGCTTATCAAAGAGCGCGTAATCAAGCTGGTTGATCAGGCAGATTTTGGCCAGGCAGCCCAGCGCAAAGCCAAAGGCTACAGTGGCGGCATGATGCGTCAGTTGAACTTGCTAATCGCTTTGATTAGTGACCCAGAGATTGTCTTTCTGGACGAGCCAACAGTGGGTATGGACGCTCGGGCTCGCCGCCGCACCTGGGAATATATTGGCAGCCTCAAAGACCAGGGCAAAACGGTCATCCTGACCACCCACTACATCGAGGAAGCTCAGGCACTTAGCGACCGAGTGGGCATCATTGATTATGGCGAATTGATCGCTCTCGATACCCCCAAAGCGCTAATGGAAGAACACCAAGTTGACGATCTGGAAGGTGTCTTTCTCAAGATTACAGGCCGCCGGATCGCGGAGGGAAGTTGAGATGAAAATGCAAACCATCAAGGCACTTGTAATTGTTGAATTGAAGAAGTTGTATCGGGACCCGATGACCCTGGGTGTGCTGTTGCTCATGCCGATTGGGCTAACTTTAGTCTTTTATCTGGCGCTTGGCGAGATAAGAAACGATTACTATGGCTATGCCTCGGAAATGAGCCACTTTGACTATTTGCTGCCCGGTGCGATGGGGTATGCCATCATTTATATGGGCATGATCGTCGCTCTGGCACTGGTTGAATACCGCAAATCTGGCTTGCTGAAGCGCGTCCAGGCAACACCCGTTTCACCCACCGTTTACCTGGGCAGCCACATTATTGCCAACATGATCATTGCCACAGGTCAGGGGTTCATCGTCTTGTTAGTGGCTCTGCTGTTGGGATTTGAACCGCTTGGCGGCCTGGCTGGTTTGCTACTGGCGGCACTATTCCTGGCACTGTTGGCGATTTCGGCCGTGGGCTTGGGGCTGATTACAGCGGCCGTTGCCAAGGATACGGGCGCAGCAGGTGGGCTTTCGGTGATATTCATCGTGCCCATGATGATGTTTGGGGCGCTGCTGGCCGTCTTTAACGAAACGACCCGCAACATTGCCCGCTTCATGCCCAACTATTACGTTTCCGACTCACTCTCTGTCATCTTCCACACGGGGAGCCTCTCTGATCCAGTTATTTGGCAAAATCTGTTGATTCTGGCTGGCATCAGTCTGGTGATTGTGGTGGCGGGGATGCAAATCTTCAAGCGAGTTGCTTATCAGTAAAAAAGGCTCTTCGGATTCTTTCTCTGTGCAACTCTGTGTTCCGCTTTTTATTTTCTGAGGAGGTATTTGTCATGTCCAGCGAAAAGCACGGAAACAGGAAATCAGGAATTAGCGGCCTACTGTTTGTTGGCTGCCTCATGATTGCTCTGGCCATCGGCATCTTAATAAACCAGGTAGCTATCACCATTTTAATTGGGTTGGGCATCGGATTCATCGCTATGGCTGTTGCTCGTTATGCCACAGGCGAATGGTGAAGAAAATGAATAGTGGTTTGAGAGTCATACTGATTGTCCTCGTTATCCTGGCGGCTATTTTCGGTGCGATGACGCTCTGGACTACGATGCCGGGTTGGGTCAAAGTGCTGTTGATCGCCATTGGCGTTGTGGCTGCGTTGTATGGTGCGCTGACTGCCTGGGCACTTATTCCCAGCCGGAAATTTGCGCCTGTTGCTTGTACTCCCGTCACGCCTGACTATTGGCCAACCGCGGGCTTCCGCAAATCCACGCCTGAAGCCCAGCGGATGGATTCGGAAAAGCTGTCGGAAATTGTCGATTTTTACCAGGCAGCCCACGCCAAAGACCCAGGCGTAGCCATTGACTCCATTTCCATTATTCGCAACGGCTACCTGGTGGCGGATTTTTACTTCAATCCGCTGTTTCCCAAAGACACAGCGCACGTGATTCACTCTTGCACCAAAAGCATCATGTCGGCCTTGATTGGCATTGCCATTGAACAGGGTCATATCGCCAGCGTAGATGTGCCTATGATGGAATTCTTCAAGGACAAGCAGCACGCTATTAAAGATGAAAGAATGGCGGCAATCACCTTGAGGGATTTGTTAAGCATGAAAACGGGCATCCGTAGCCGGGATTCGTACCTGTACCAGTGGGAAGGCTTGTTCGAGATGACGGCCACGGATGATTGGATAGCCCATATCCTGAGTTTGCCCATTGATGCCCAGCCAGGCACCCGCTTTGACTACAGCAATCTGAGTTCCTTCTTGCTCTCGGCGATCGTTCAAAAGGCGACTGGCATGGATACCCTGGCCTTTGCCCGTAAATATCTATTTGATCCCATTGGCATTGGCGAAGTCCGCTGGGAGTGGAGCCCGCAGGGCATCGGCATTGGCTATGCAAGGATGTGGCTGAAGCCAGAGGATATGGCGAAGTTTGGCTTGCTTTATTTGCAGCAGGGTCAGTGGAAAGGCCGTCAGATTATACCAGCCGCCTGGGTGCAAGAATCCATCACGCCCCACGCCTTCCCCAAAAACTACGTCGAAGTTCGGGACGCCAACGGGAAAAAAGACCAGGAACTGACTTCAAGAAATTGGGCTGGGGCAAATTTCTTCCGGGCTTTTGCTGATGGCTATGGCTATCAATGGTGGCTGGATAAATCTGGAGCTTACAGTGCGGTGGGGGTTGCCGGGCAATTTATTGTGGTGGCGCCAGAGCAAAATTTGCTGATGGTAGTGACCAGTTCGGCCAGCGGCCGGGGTGTGTTTTTCCCCAAGAAAATTTTGGATAAATTTGTCCTGCCAGCGGTGAAAGCAGATGGCGCATTACTGGCCAATGAAACTGCTCAACAACGGCTTGAAGAGCAGTCTGGCCCGCCGCCGCTGCAGCAAAAGCGGCAAGCGGTGCCGCCGCTGCCAGCCGTCGCAAAGGAAATTTCTGGAAAAACCTATGCTCTGGAAAACAATAATTGGAATTATGACAATTTCAAACTTGTTTTTGACCCAGCGCTTGATGTTGCGGAGTGTAGTTATACGGCGCGTGTGGGGGATACGGCCGTTTTCAACGTCGGCTTAGATGGCGTTTACCGCTTTACAGAAACCGACATTGGCTGCATGGCGGCAATGGGAAAATGGATTGCCCCCGACACTTTTGAACTCACCTGCCAGCAGATTGGCTACTCTGCCCCAGCCAAATTTGTGTTGAGCTTCAACCAGGATGAGATTGACGTGACCGAGGTTAGCCAGACCGGAGCATATACGTATGGGGGCACGGTACAACCGAGAGACGCATTTTAATGCAAATGCCAAGATGCCCTTAGTTAGAAGGAAGGAGACTTCACCGGCTACGCCGACCACCATGAATGAAAATCAACAGGCTTGTACTGAGCTCCTCAACGCGGTTGAGCGAAGCCGAAGTATTTCACAGATTGGCGCAACTTGCGCTTTGATTTTCTCTCTTTTCTCCGTGGCTCTCCGTGTTTTCTCTGTGTAACTCCGTGCTCCGTTTTTTATTTTCAGAGGAGTGATGATGATCACCCAACTTCATGCAGGAGACCACTTAATTGCAGAACCTGTCATTGAGCTAACTTACTCTGTTGAAATAGGGTCCCCGCCATCTGCCATTTGGCCCTGGCTTGTCCAGGTCGGTTACCATCGCGCTGGCTGGTATATCGACAAATGGTGGGATCGCATTGAGCAGCAATACTTCTGGCCCCTCCTGGTTCCTTCCGATGCCCGGGGTATCTGGCAGGCGCCTGCCGAAACCATTCTGCCTGCTTACCAAGATTTAAAGGTTGGGGATGTCATCCCGGACGGACCTCCAGACACGGCTTATTACAACGTTGTAGAGATGGAACCAGAACGATTTCTTGTGCTTCATGCGACAAGTCACTTTAAGTATATGGCGCCGCGTTTTCTCAAGGGAACTCGATTTGAGCCACGGGGCGAATGGAGTTGGGCTTTCATTCTTGAGCCGATTTCTGCTTCACGTACCAGGCTGACAAGCCGCTGGCGCGGGACGGGAGAACCGGGTCTGTACATCCAATTGATCAAGCCGCTCATTCGGATAGTCGATCACTTCCAACAGCGAGAAGTCCTAAAAGGTATCAAGCGCAGGGTCGAGCGCCAGCACAGAATGGGTGGCGTCGCCTAATCGGCCGAGTTGAACTTGCTGTACTAGGTGGCTGCTAATGCTAGTGCGCTCATTAAACAAGGGAAAACTTCATCATGACTTCTTTTATTAATCGTCACCGAATCGCACTCTTCTTCATGCTCACTTTTGTTCTTAGCTGGTTTCCCTGGTATGCGGGGATCGCGCCGGAAGTGATGACAATGGGGCCATCCATCGCTGCGTTTATCATTGTGCTTATCATTGGTGGCAGGCGTGGTTTTGTTGATCTGGTACGGCCGTTTCTCCGCTGGCGTGCAAGTTTGGGCGTGTGGGGGATTGCGGTGTTGGGAACGGCAGTTCTCTACCTCATCGGCCTCGGTGTGCATCTGATTTTGGGCGGTGAAGCCCCCTCATTTTTCATGCTCCGCGAGGAACTCAACCTAATTCCTCTTTACCTTGTTGTGGTTGTCCTCATGCCCTGGAACGGGCCGATTGGCGAAGAGTTTGGCTGGCGTGGCTTTGCTCTATCCAGATTGCAAAGCAAATTTGGGCCGTTAGCCGCCAGTCTAATAATTGGCACCATTTGGGGAATCTGGCACTTGCCTAGCTTCTTTGCGCCTCAGGATGTGATTGGCGCTATTACAGCAACAATCGGGATGGGTTTCCTTATCCCGTACACGCTGGGAACAATCGCCAACGCTATCTTCATGACCTGGCTGTACAACAAATCTAAAGGCAGTGCCCTGATCGCCGGGATCGTTTGGCACGCAGCGATCAACTTCTGGGCGCCGATTTTGTTAAGCGATTCATCCCTGGCTGCTGCACAAGAAGGCACGCAGCTGCCAACAATTGCCCCAGCACTGTATCTGACAGTTCTGGCTGTGCAGGTGGTTGCCGCCATCGTTTTGACAATCACGACAAAAGGGATGTTGGGCTATTCAGATCAACAAATTTTAGAGAAAACAAAACCTGCCACCTGGGTATCCCCCAATTTGTTGGTCATTGCTACGGCCTTTTTGTTTATTGGCCAGGCTTGTAGCTTCAGCAACGAGGCAGTGTCAACGCTTGAACCGCCAAGCACTGTGGTTACTGGAACTTCCTTGGCAATGCCAGCACCGGTTACAGCCCAGCCCAGTCCAGTTCCGGCAACACCGACTACAAACGTTCTTGAGCCAACAGTGCCGCCTGTCTATACCCCGCCAATCGGCTTCAAAGAATATCGGGATGCTGATGCTGGCGTTTCACTGTTTATCCCAGATAACTGGGTGGTCACCTTCGTTGACCCAGGCCGGTTAGCCATTTTCCAGTCATATCCTGAGGATAAATATGCGGGTGGGGAGGGTCTTCAACCGGGGGATACGAAGTGCGATTTAACATTTTGGCCAGACACTGATATAGCCGAGTTGCTGCAACAGTGGAAATCTGACCCAAATGCGACCGTCATGTCTGAGCAGGAGGTTATCCTGACATCTGGACAGTTAGGCACCCGCTTGGAAATAGAGAACCGAGGGCATTCTTTGTCGTTAATTACCGAGGTCAATAACCAGGCGGTTACTTTGGTCTGTTTTGGGGAGTTTGCTCCATTTGATGATATTGCCGTTACGCTTCACGAGAATTAGGTCTTGTGAATTTGAAGCATTTCCTGTCATTTTAAGGCAATAGATGTATCACATTGATTCAATCGAGGTGATTAAAAATGGGAGGGGAAAAATATGAAAATGTCGAGAATTCAAAATCCTGAGAATGTCATTCAGGTTGACAATTTGTCGAAGTCTTACGGAGATGTAACGGCCGTAAATGACATGAGTTTTAGCGTCAAAAAAGGTGAGATATTTGGTTTTCTCGGTCCAAATGGTGCTGGGAAAACGACTACATTGAGCATTTTAGAAGGCTTACGCAAACTGGATCGGGGTCGGGTACGTATTTTGGGGATGGATGTCAACGATAAAGCCAAATCGATCAAATCACAAATTGGTGTGCAGTTACAAAGTACGAGCTTATTACCAGACTTAACTGTATTTGAACAGGTGCAGCTATTTTCCCGATTATATGGATACCAACTCAGCCGTCACGAAATTATGTCATTGTTGGAACAGGTTGGCGTGGATAATAAAGCGAAGTCGCTCCCCGATAATCTCAGTGGTGGACAAAAACAGCGTTTGGCTCTGGCTTTAGCTTTGGTCAACCAGCCTAAGATCGTTTTCTTGGATGAACCGACTACGGGGTTGGATCCCCAGTCACGGCGCGTTTTGTGGGATCTGATTCGCGAATTGTGCGATCAGAACAAAACGGTTGTGCTTACAACTCATTACATGGAAGAAGCTGAAGCCTTATGCCATCGGGTTGGAATTGTGGATAACGGCCGTTTGGTCGTACTTGATACGCCCGGCAATTTGATTGCCAATCTGGCAGGTATCTCATCCATTACCACATCGGCTCATTTACCACTCGCTGAATTCCAGCACTTGCCCACTGTCGTCCAGGCACAGCACGATGGAACCAAGCTAACCATTCAAACCCATGATGTCGCGGCAACGCTGCGATCGATACTTGATCTAGCTGAAAAGCACTGCGTCAGTTTAAGCAACCTCTACATTCAACAGCCCAATTTGGAGGATGTTTTTCTTAACCTGACAGGGAAGAGGATACGGAGCTAACCATGTACAGCATCCAATCAACAGAAATAGGAGATTTTTCTAATAGCAGTTTGAGACCGACGTTGCAATTTTCCACCACGCTACTCTATTCAAACTTGCGTAATTGGAAAGCATTGATCATTACGTTGGGGATGCCCGTCATAATGCTCCTTGGGTTTTGGCTGCCGACGTTGGGCGGCGATGAAGAGAGCCAGGAACTGATGTCAATCATGTTTCCGGCCATCATTTTGCTGAGTGTGATTATGCCGGGTTTGACCCAGGCAACCCGCTTGACGCGCTGGCGGGAGCAGGAGATTTTCCAACGGTTTGCGCTAACCCCTGTTCCACTGGCGAATCTGATGGTTGGGGCAGCATTGTCTCAAATTGTAATTGGAGTCGGACAAGGCGTGGTGACGTTGTTGTTTGGCATTTTTATTGTGGAATTGAACCTGACCTGGCAGAGCGTTTTGCTTGTGTTGGGCTTCATGGTATTAGCGGGAGCGACTTTCATTGCCTTCGGTTCGTTTGTTGCCGCACTTATTCGCAAATCGGACATTGCCGGGTACGTCTTCTTCTTTGCCATCATGCCGCTAATTTTTCTGGCTAGCTTTCCGCCCGACATGATGCCCGAATCGATCAATGCCATTGTTATATGGCTTCCCACGGCAATGGCGATTGAGTTAATCGGCCCATTGTTCTTGTTCAACCAGCTAACGAGTGACGCGCTCTTTGCTGGACTTGGACTGCTAATTTACACAATATTTTTTGCAACGATCAGCGCCAGACGTTTTCGATTGGAAGTGTAACCAAAGCCCGATAGGGCAATAAGTTAGAAGGAGAAAAGAGATGACACTCAAAGGAAGTTACCAACCAGTGGAACACTCCCCTCGCCAAACATCTAACAAGCAAAAGTTAGCTGTGAGCCTATTCTGGATTGGGTTGCTCCTTGCGGTCGCCTTCGCTGGCATTGCTGGCTGGAATCTGACGCACAATCTCAGAACATTGAGCGCCGCAGAAATTGAGACAACCATTTGGAACATAGGTGGCCCCTTGTTTAGCCTGTGGGCTTTTTCCGTGACCTTGGGTTCTTTGCTGGCCATCATTGGTGCGTTTTTGTATGTGAAAACGAGACCATCCTTCGCCTGGATCACCAGCATCGGTGTTCTGGCCGTGGTCATCGCCATGACCATGGTGTGGAGTGCTGAATATTATCCCCCGCTATTTGGCGTCGGTGGCATTCTAATTCTGGGATTCTTTTTCGCCATTGTCTGGCTGTGGATGAAGCGATATGCCAAGCTGGACATTCAGGGAAAAATCGCCGGAAGCTACACATTGGTCGGCTATCTGTTTTGGATGAATGCGTCCTGGTTCTTGTGCGGCGAAACATCCAAGCTGCATCTCAAAGCATTTGCGGGCAGCGCCCCACCCAGCCCAATCGAGATTATGGTTTTCCTAGTGTTGGGGTGGTTCTTCGTCTTGGTGGGTGAATACAAATTAAGGCATTAGGGGAAGGCGATTGCTGCCCTCATGAAGGAAGATTGATTGAGCGAAGGAGGAATTAGCCCATGACAAACTCGATTATCGAAGTAAAAGATTTTCGCAAAGTCTACGGTGATTTTGTGGCCGTAGATGGCATTAGCTTCGACGTGAAGCAGGGCGAGATATTTGGACTGCTTGGCCCCAACGGTGCCGGGAAGACCACCATCCTGGAGAGCCTGGAGGGGATTCGTACGCCTGACGGCGGAACGCTACGGGTAGGCGATGTAGACCCCACGCATGAACCGCGCAAGCTGCGTAACATGATCGGCGTGCAGCTACAATCTGCTGGCCTACCGGAAAGCATTACCGCTGAAGAAGCGATGAAATTGTTCTGCGCCTACCACGATACAGCGCCTCGATTTGACCTGCTGGAACGGCTGGGACTGGCCGAAAAACGCAAGGCTCAGTTCTATGAACTCTCGACCGGACAGCAGCGGCGACTGACGCTGGCGCTGGCCATCGCCCATGATCCGCAGGTGCTTTTTCTGGACGAGCCGACAGCCGGACTGGATGTAGCGACGCGGGTTGAACTGCATGCGTTGATGCGAGAGCTGCAAGCCAACGGCACGACCATCATCATGGCTACTCATGACATGGCCGAAGCGGAAGAGATGTCAGATCGGGTAGCGATTTTGCTCAATCACAAATTGGCGACTGTTGGCACGCCAATGGAAATCACGGCAACGGGTGCTGGTCTCACTAAGGTGTCGGTGCATACCAAAAACGGCTGCCTGACCAACCCGACGGCCAAAATTCCGGCGGTGCAGCAGCGCAAAGCGAAGGGTGAATATACGATCATGTACAGCACGGACATTGGACAGACGGTTACGGCCGTCATTGCTCACATCAAAACTCAAAATGATACGTTGATCGATTTGCGTGTGGAACGACCGTCACTGGAAGATCGCTTCCTGGAAATTACCGATTACAAACATGGCTCTCAAGGAGGTGCCTGATGGCCGCCTTTATCACCCATTTCTCGTTTGAATTTCGTAGCGGCATTCGCAACAAGCAGCTGCTCCTGATGAATTATCTGTTTCCCATTGGCTTTTACCTGATGATGGGCTTTGTCATGGCCGGAATCAATCCCCTGTTTTTGGACACGATGACCCCGGCGATGGTTATCTTTGCCGTTCTGGCTGCCACTTTGCTGGGTATTCCCGATCCATTGGTCAACGCCCGCGAAAATGGCATCTTTCGCAGCTATAAAATCAACGGCGTCCCTGCCATTTCGATCTTGATCATCCCTGCGTTAACAACGATGCTGCACCTGTTCATCGTGACCGTGATCATCACGGCAACTGCACCTTTGCTCTTTGATGCCCCGGCTCCGACGAACTGGTTTAACTATGCCTTGATTTTCTTCGTTTTGGCTTTTGCCATGGCCGGTATCAGCGTCTTGATTGGCGTAGTGTCACCCAATTCACGGGTGACAGTCCTGTATTCTCAACTATTTTTCATCCCCTCGATTTTACTAGCCGGGATGATGTTTCCATACGAGATGCTGCCTGATGCGGTCGGGAAAATAGCCCAGCTTCTTCCAGCCACTCAGGCAATGAATGCCTTCAAAGGGTTGGCCATGGGTGGTGTCGCTGACTTCAATCCCTGGATGTCTGCCATTTTGCTGTTTATCGCTGGTTTGATCGCATTTGGATTGGCGGTTTACCTCTTTAGCTGGGATCGTCGCAACGCGAAAAGACGAGGCCATCCCCTGCTGGCGCTGTTGTGCCTACTGCCTTTCGTCATTGGCATGTTTCTAGGGTGAGTCAGGGGAGTTATTTGTGAATTGAGGAATGCGTAAACAAGGGAGTAAGAAGATGGTTATTAAAAGGGAAACGAAAACTACGGTTCGTCAAATTATCATTTTTGCGGCGTTGGTGAACGTACTCGGGTGGTTGGGTCCGGTATTGGGAGGCAGTCCGACAGAACCTGGGCTCGGCTTGCTGGTGTGGGGTGTTGCCCCGATTGTGTCGGCATTGATCATGCGATTTGTGCTGCGAGATAAGGTGTCTTTAGGGTTTGGCTTGAAGTTGAGGGGAAACGGCCGTTACTACCTCCTCAGCCTCCTTTTCTATCCGGTCATCATTTTGCTCGTGCTGGTTCTAGGGCTGCTATTGGGAGCCAGTACAATCAGCAGTTTTACCGGAGCAGAATTTATGGTAGCCCTGATGCCAATTGCTATCACCTCTTTCATCTTTGGCTTTTTTGAGGAAGTGGGCTGGCGTGGCTATCTGGCTCCCAAGGTGGCTGAGATTCACACTGGTTTATTAGGCCATACCATTGTTGGCCTAATCTGGGCTTCATGGCACTTTCCGTACCTGCGCGAACTGTGGGGGCACACATCTGAGGGCATGACGACGCTGCTACCCCGTTTTATTCTTGGCACAATTATTGCTGCTATCGTCTATGGCGAAATCAGAATGCGAACTCGATCCGTCTGGCCTGCCGTCCTGATGCATGGCATAGGCAATACCGTTGCCAACACCCTGCTAGCCGGAACAGATGGGGCTGCCTTAATGACGTTGGTTCCTGGTAAAGAGTGGCTCAGTTCGTTTGGCATAGAAGGCGTGATAATGATAGCCCTCTCTGGACTACTTGCAGCAGTTCTGTACCGCAAACGACACAACCTCAAACTGGCTCTCACTCACCCAACGTATTCTTGAAGGACATACCTGAGTGGCTTGGTTTGTTTGAGAATCTATTCCGTTTTGGTTCAACTTGGGAGGACAAGATGATTACCAAAGTGATGACCGATGTCGTAAAAAACCATCGCATCGTGGTAACAAAACATGGTGCGCCAGATGTGTTACAGATGATAGAAGAGGATCTGCCTGAACCGAAGCGAGGCGAAGTGCGCGTGCAGGTGCTGGCCGCAGGCGTCTCTGCGTATGACCTGATGTTCCGCCAGTCGGGGCGGCTGCCGGGGACGCCCAAATCGCCGTTTACGCTGGGTGAGGATATTGTGGGTGTGGTGGATGCGGTTGGGGAGGGGGTAACGGCCCTTTCCCCAGGACAAACAGTAGCCGCAGCAACCTTTGCGCTAGGCTTGGGTGGCGGCTATACAGAATATCTCTGTCTGCCCGCCGATGAGTTAGTTCCCGTCCCGGCAGGTGTAGACCCGGCCGAAGCGGTCTGCGTGGTGGTGAATTACCTCACGGCTCACATGGCGATGCACCGCGTCGCTGGCGTGCGCCGTGGTGAGCGCGTCCTTGTACACGGCGCGGCGGGCGGCGTTGGCTCGGCGCTACTCGATCTGGGCAGGTTGGCCGGGCTGGAGATGTTTGGCACGGCGTCTAGCTATAACCATGAGCTGGTCTCCGCACTGAGGGCGACGCCTATTGACTACCGCAAGGAAGATTTTGTTAAGCGCAGCCACAGCCTGACGGGTGATGGCGTGGACGTGGTGTTTGATCATATTGGTGGCGCTGGGCAGCTATGGCGGTCGTATAAGGCGTTGGGGAGAAACGGCCGTCTCGTCTGGTTCGGCGTGGCGGCAACAAAAAAGTCGGGGTTGCGCGTCATTCCCTTGACGCTATTGACGGTTGGACTGCTCAAGCTTTTGCCCGGCAGCAAGCATTTGCTGCTCACCCCAGACCTGAGTAAAGAAAAGGCGTGGTATTTAGAGACATTGGCAGAACTGCTCGGTCTGTTGGCGGCGGGTAAGCTCAAGCCAGTCGTAACAGCACGCATTCCCCTGGCCGAGGCGGCGTGCGCCCACGAGCTACTGGAGCGCGATGGCTATGCTGGAAAAGTTGTACTCGTGACGCAAAGAGGAGGACAAAATCATGTCTAAAGGAATTGTGCTTGGGTTGTTGATTCTATGCGGATCGTTATTGGTTGCTTGCAGTGGCAGAGGTGAGGCCGTGGTTCCGAAAGCAGAAATGATTCGCTGTACGGCCGCTTATCGTGCCAGTGTAGCCCAGAGCATTGAACGCGAAGAATCAGTCACTTTCACCAACAGCAACGCTGAGAAGGCGGTGGTTTTTGCCGACATGGTCTTTCATGCGGTGTACAGTGATGGCGAGGCCGATAATGAACGGGCACTGCGGTTGTGGGTAACGGATGGAACAGACACGGCCGTTTACCATACCACACTCTACCAACTGCCCTTCGACAGTGGGCCACAGAACCAATTCGTCGGTGGACACGGCTTTACCGGCCTCCATTATAGCTATGCACCAGACTCGTCAGCCGAATTGCAGTTTTGGTGTGAAGCCATCGCGTCATCCCGCAATTAACCCTCCTGAATAACACCTCCTGGGTATGACACTAATACCACCTGGTAAGTATCCTGAAGGTGAAAGACGACACCAATCTCTTAGTCTTTAAAAAATAAATCAGGTAATTGGCTCTGGCCGCCTCTCAGCCCTGAAGGACTGCTCTCCTGACCGTGCCAGCTGGTGGCTCGGTCGGAGACCGGCCACATCGTTGAGTACAGAGCATTGGATGAAAAAACTGTTATTGGACACTCTTATCGTTCTTGCCACGGCTATGCTGGCAAGGTCGTTTTCAATAACAAAGTGGAGATGTGACGTTCGCGTCTTACTAGAAAACTTGTACCCTTCGATCTATCTTGTTGTCGGGAGGTTAACTATGGCTACCCATCTACTAAATATTCAAAATAAAGGGAGAGTGTCATAATGACTATAAAGAGTCTTATCAAAGGTCACCCGGTGTTAACTTACTTCGTCTTGACATTTATTTTCACGTGGGGCTGTATGGCAATAGCCGTTTACCCGAGCGGGTTCCCGATCACGGAAGAGCAATTCGAGATATCTGGGCCGCTTGTGTACGTGGCGATGCTCGTAGGCCCCACTGGAGCAAGTATGCTTTTAATTGGCCTTCTCGATGGCCGGGTGGGGTTTCGTGATCTGCTTTCCCATTTGATAAAGTGGCGGGTGGGAACTCGTTGGTATGCTGTTGCATTGTTAACCGCCCCGCTCATGATCATCACAATACTTTTTGGACTTTCGCTTTTCTCACCTGAATTTCAACCGACCCTATTCGCATCCGATAATAAGCTTGCCGTCGTATCGTCTGCTATTTTGGCGGGACTTGCCATAGGCTTTTTCGAGGAACTTGGCTGGACGGGGTTCGCTGTACCCAGGCAGAAGCGGCATCACGGCGTTCTAACGACCGGGCTTATTGTGGGTGTCGTGTGGGGAGCGTGGCACTTCCTGCCGTTTTGGGAAAGCAACACCTTCTCTGCCACATTCCCGCTGCTCCTTTTGCTCGGACAACTTTTCTCTTGGTTACCACCCTACCGGATACTTATGGTGTGGGTTTATGACCGTACCGAAAGCTTGTTTGTCTCCGTGCTCATGCACGCCAGTCTGATGGCTAGCCTGACTGCCCTCGTACCTGCAGGACTATCAGGAGTCACTCTCTTGACCTGGATACTCACATGGGCTGCTGCACTGTGGATTATCGTTGCTGTGGTCGCTTTGTCAGACTGGAGGAGACCCTTGCAACAACCGACCCAGAGGCAGATAGCTTAATAGCTCCACGAACAATTAGCATGGCGTTGTTTCAGGAAGATAGGGTGCATCTATTCATGGTGTGGCAGGGCAGATAGCACCTATGGTGGTGAAGACACTTCCACTTTTAGGAGCGGTCGCTGGCTAGAAAATGCTCGCCAGAGGTAAGGGTGGAGCGGCAAGGTGTCTGTTAACACAAAAAAGGAGAACTTAACAATGACAAATCAACCGACAACATCTGATGTTTGGGATGCTATTAAAGAAGAACCGTTTGCGGTGCTAGGGATGGTGACGGCACGCAACGAGTGCCGCACCGTTGGCATCATTTACGAAGTGGACAACCAGAAGCTCTACATTGGCACGGACAAAGACGCCTGGAAGGTTCGCCACATCCAGGGTAATCCGCATGTGTCAATCACGATTCCGATTGCCAAACGGATTCCATTGGTGCCCTGGGTAAAGATTCCGGCGGCAACGATTACCTTTTCAGGCACAGCAAAGGTGCTTATGAAGGATGAGGTGTCCGATGACCTGGTTAAGAGGGTCTTCAGTTACGTGTCGCACAACGACAAACTTATGGTGACAACATGCCTGATCGAGGTTACGCCTGAAAAGGATTTCCTGACGTATGGCATTGGGATTCCGATGATTCAGATGCGGGATCACGCTAAGGCACGCGGGCGTGTGCCAGTTAATCTGGCGAAACAACATGAAAAAGAGGCAGTCGCAAGTTGATAGCTTGTGATTGCAAACCTAAAGGGAGTACAAAATGAATCGTTCACAGATGATAAAACAGGAAAAAGATGTTTTACGTTGGGGGGGATTGTCTGGCATGTTGGGGAGCATTCTTCTCATTGCCGCTATGGCAATCGTCATCACGATGATGCCATCCGACCCGGCAACATGGGAAGAATGGGTTACCAGGTTCGCTGACATCAAAACGGTACGAATCTTGGAAAATACCGTCTACTTAATGGGTGTCATCTTATGGGTGCCAGCCTTCCTTGCTCTGTATTACGCCCTCCGCAGAACAAACCTCGCATTTGCTCTTTTTGGTAGCGTTTTAGGCATTCTTGGTCTCGCCATTCTCATGGTTGGTGCGCTGCCTCATATCGGCGTCATGCCATTGGCTGACATCTATTACGCACCAGAGACAACGGCTGCCGATAAGGCAACATTGGGACTGTTGTGGCAAGGAAGCCAGGCGATACATGAATCGTCGCTGGCGGTAGGCATTCTGGTTGTGCCGATTGCTATGTTGGATCTTGGCATTGCTATGTTTGGCGCCCCAACTTTTGGCAAAGGTTTTGCCGGGATAAGCTTGCTACTGGGGATTGCTGGCATCATTGGCGCAGTTGGCAACATCATCACTCTCTCAGAAATCGGCGCTATCCCCGTTTTTGCCATCATTATCTTCAATTTCGTTATGGGCTGGAAACTATTCAGCTTGTCGCGGACGGCTGGCGCGATAACGCAAATGGAAGAGCGTGTGATGCCAGAGTTGAGGACGGGTTGATGCCTAACGGTGCGTGAAACGTGAAACGTGATGCGCGACAAATTCACGTTTCCAAATTATCAACCCCTTTACCCATAAAAAAGGAGTAAGAAAAATGGAAACTGCAACAATGAAGAAGTTTGAATCACGTGAAGAAATTTTGGAAAGCTTACAAGAAGAACGCAACTTGGCAGGCGCAGATATGAGCGGCCTGGATCTGTCGGGCATCAAGCTGGTGGGGCTAAATCTGAAAGGGGCTGACCTGCACGAGAGCAACCTTGCCAATGCACGGCTGGCTTTTGCCGACATGAGCAATGTTAATTTGGCCAACGCCCATCTAGAGGATGCGCGCATCGGCGGTGCCAGCTTGCGTAACGCTAACTTGCGGGGTGCCGATATGACCGCTGCAAAGGTAACGGCCGTTGACATGCACGACGCTGATTTGACCGGGGCAGACCTCAGTGAGAGTCGCCTAATCGCAGTTGACGTGACTGGAGCCGACTTCACCGATGCCAAGATGGCGAATGCCACCACATTGGTTGAATGGAAAGATGCCAAGGTGCAGCCCGCCGATTTGCCAGAGCCTGTCAAGCCGCCACGCTGGCTGCCGTTCGTCTTTGCGGGCATCGTCGGTCTGGGCGTGTTCCTCATCCTGCGGCGTCGCAAGAAATGATTGAAATAGCGTGAATAAATTATCGAGTAGTTGGCGCAATGATTGGCTTATTTGCGCCAACTATACGGGTTGGTTTACCGTCAAATAGACTTTCGACTCGGGAACGAAAGAAGTAGAAATTTATTATGCGTCACAACATAATGATAATCTTCGGTACAGTCGCCATGCTACTAGCTGCTTGCGGCTTAAAGGAAGCCCCGTTGACTGTGCCAGATGAGGCCCGAGCCGGGGAGCTTATTGGGCTGGAAGAGTGTACATACGAACATAACGGCGTGGAATATACTGCCGACTGTGGCACTTTGACAGTACCCGAGAACCGGAGCGACCCAACTACTCGGCTGATTGCATTGCCGGTGATCCGCGTCATTGCCCTGGAAGATCACCCAGCCGAACCGATTTTCTGGTTTGCTGGAGGGCCGGGCAATTCGAATATGAGTCTCCCAGGCCTATCTGGTCTGATTGAGAATCACGACATGGTGATGGTGGGTTATCGCGGCAGGGACGGTTCAGTCGTGTTGGAATGCCCGGAAATGGCCCAGGCAATTAAGGGAGTTGGCGATAATCTTTTGAGCGCGGAGTCCACGGCTCACTTTGGCCAAGGCATTACCGACTGTGCTGAACGCTTGCAGGCGAAGGGTGTTGACCTCGATGGCTACTCTATTCCCGAAGTAGTCGAAGACATGGAGGCTGCTCGCAAAGCGTTTAGTTATGACCATGTGAACTTACTCAGTGCAAGTTATGGCACCCGTGTGGCATTGATCTACGCGTGGATGTATCCCGAAAGCCTCCATCGCTCAGTGATGGTTAACGTCAACCCGCCCGGACACTTCGCTTGGGAGCCAGATGTTGTTGATGCCCAAATAAGATACGATGCTGACCTGTGCAAGCAAGACCCTGAATGCAGCAGTCGCACCGATGACCTAGCCGAAACAATACGAAACGTATCTCACAATATGCCCGAGCGCTGGCTACTGATACCGATTGACTCCGGCAAGGTTAGATTCCTCACGCACTTCATGCTGTTTAATCGTGGTACATCTGCTACCGTTTTTGATGCTTATCTCGCCGCTGAGGAAGGCGATCCTAGCGGACTGGCGCTGATGTCAATGGCGTTCGATTTTATGATCCCCTCGGTTACTACTTGGGGTCATTGGGCTGCAATGGGTAGCCTCGACTATGATCCGGCACGAAATTGGATCATAGAAATGGATCCGCCAAACTCGATACTGGGGTCGCCAACCTCGCTGATGGTTGGTGCTGCGACCCAACAAAGTGGTGGCTGGCCGGTTGCGCCTATGCCCGACGCGTTTCGTGAAGTGCAACCTACCGCAGTAGAGACGCTGCTAGTGAGCGGAAGCATTGACTATTCGACGCCCTCACAGGCAGCCACCGAGGAATTGCAACCGGCCTTGCGTAATGGGGAGCACATCATCCTGTCAGAGTTTGGGCATTTCAACGATGTGTGGGGTTTTCAATCAGAAGCAACGAGACATATGCTGGCAACTTTCTTCGATTCTGGCGAAGTAGACGACTCGCTTTTCACCTACCAGCAGATGGATTTCCATGTTGGTCTTGGCTTTCCCGTAATAGCCAAGATTGGGTTGGCGGTTGCACTGTTTGCAATTGGGGGGCTGTTGGCACTCTTGCGGTTCATCTTGCGTCGCCGCAAGAACCAGGCAGCATGACACTGGTTGATAATGTTCGCCCAGCGATTGAGTAGCTGCGGTTACTGCCGGGCGAACATCATCCTTTGAACGTTGGCAAGACGTGTTGCCAGACGAGAAACGGCCGTATCGGTTCAGCCGAATACTACCTTGGGGGTATGACAATAATACCATCTGGCAGTTATGCTCAACATATGAGGAATTCGTCTTTCATATTTATCTGCACACAAGGCAAGTGGGAGGAGTACGATGACACAATTACAAGTGCCTGAGGAGATGACGGCCGTTATTCTGGATTCATTTTCTGGCCCTGAGGCGCTCCGGATCGAACAACGCCCGGTTCCCAGGCCGGGCAAAGACGAAGTGTTGGTCAAAGTCGCTGCTTCGCCTATCAATCCCTCAGATTTGGCCTACCTGGACGGAAACTACGGTTTCAAAAACCAGCCCCCGGTCGTTCCCGGTGGGGAAGGTTCGGGCACGGTTGTTGCCGTTGGGCCAGGCATGGCGGGGCGTTATTTCCTGGGCAAACGGGTTGCCTGTTTGAGTCAGGGAAATGGAAGCGGCATGTGGACTGAATATGTGGTGACTTCGGCAAAAGGCGGCGCCTTGCCCTTGCATGACGCAGTAAGCCTGGAGCAAGGGGCCATGTCTATAATCAATCCGCTGACAGCCAGTGCTTTTTTGGAAATTGCCAAAAAGGGTGGGCACAAAACCATTGTGCTAACGGCCGCAGCCAGCTCCCTAGGCCAAATGGTCAACCGATTGTGTCATAGCGAAGGCGTGCAGGTCATCAATGTTGTTCGTCGTGATGCACAAGTGGCGCTTCTCAAAGAACAAGGCGCAGCCATCGTTTTGAACAGCAGCGAGGCTGATTTCGACCAACAGCTTCACGATGCTTGCCATCAGACGGATGCCCACCTGGCCTTTGATGCGGTTGCCGGGCCGATGACGCGACGGCTCCTGGACGCGCTGCCAGAACATAGCCAAGTTACTGTGTATAGTTGCCTTTCCTATGAAGCGCCACAGACAGGGCCCGATCATCTAATCTTTGAAGACAAGGCATTAAATGGCTTCTGGTTGGGGCCGTGGATCAACAATATGAATTTGCTGCAAATCCTGCTGCTGTGGCGGCGCGCCCAAAAGCTGATGACAACAGAGTTAAAAAGCAAAGTTCGCGCCCAGTATCCGTTTCAGGAAGCAAAACAAGCCGTTCAGGACTATCTGAGCCAGATGACAGGCGGAAAAATATTGCTCAGACCAAACTAGCAATATTGTGGAGACAACACGTGCCATGGCGCACCGCAAAGAAATGAAAACAACCAACCTCCCGCAGGTTTGTTCTCGAACACCGTCGGCGGATGGAACCTGCGGGAGGTTAATTTACAAAGGAGAAAACCAATGAACAATCAGGAAGCTTATCAGAGAGCTAAAAAGAGAGTAGAAGCAAAGGTCAGATTTTACCGTCACCTAACAATTTACATCGCTGTTTCTGTTTTGCTCATGCTCATTAATTTCAGCACGTCCACCGAATACCTTTGGTTCATATGGCCGCTTATGGGATGGGGCTTTGCAGTACTGCTTCATGCCCTGCAAGTCTTCGGTTACGGTGGTGGATCAACTGTTACAGAACAGATGATTGAGAAAGAAATGGAGAAAGAAGCACAGGGAGATATTTAGATGAATATTGCGATTGTGTATGACAGCAGCACTGGTACCACCGCCAAAGCAGCGGAGAAGATGGGCAAAGAAATGGAAGCACATGGTCACCAGTGTCGCGTCCAATCAATATCTTTGGCCGACCCGGCCGATGTGTCGGAAGCTGATCTCATTTGCATTGGGAGTTGGGTGAAGGGTTTGTTCATCATCCGGCAACATCCTACAGAAGGAACGATGCGGTTCATTGAGCAGCTAGGTGATCTATCTGGCAAGAAGGTCATGGTATTTTGTACCTATAAGTTAGCTGTAGGATCAACATTGTGCCAAATGGCGAAAGCACTTGAGAAGAAAGGGGCAAAAGTGGTAGGACAGTACAAGTATCGCGACCCCGAACCAAGCAGCAAGTTCGCATCGTTTGCTAACTCCTTGACTTAACTGTTAAGGGTGAATTGGATAAGGCAAAGTACTTGTTGAAGAACAAGACTTAGGTTGGCAATCCCTCCGCATTTGAACCTGTTTTGCAGTTTATGGCGGCTCTATGGCCGCAAGTTAAGGAGTTTGTGATGAATAGGTATGGTTTGAGGTTAATTGGCTTGTTGGCCGTTGTGGCTTTCTTCCTGACGGCCTGCAACCTGAACATCGTGCGTGGTTCAGGTGACATTGTAACCGAGGCACGAAATGTAAGTGACTTTGAGCGTGTGGCGTTAAGCGGTTCAGGTGAGCTGATTATCATCCAAGATGGAGAAGAATCGCTCACCATAGAGACCGACGACAATGTGATGCAATATATCAAGAGTGAAGTACGTGGCGAGACGCTTGAATTGGGTTTTGATCCTGTCCGTACCGGTTCGATTTCGCCGACGCGGCTAACGTTCACCCTTCATGTTAATGATCTGAGGAGCTTGGATATTGCTGGCTCTGGTATGGTGACAGCGGAAAGCATCGTAACAGACCGTTTAGACGTTGAGGTAAGCGGTTCTGGAAACATTGAGGTTGATTCGCTCATGGCCGATGTAGTAGAGACAAAAATAAGCGGGTCGGGAGAGGTGAACCTGTCTGGAGAAATAACCAAGCAGGCTATTGAAATCTCCGGTTCGGGAAAGTATGAAACCCAAAACCTGCGCTGCGAAACGGCAATAGTGGATGTTAGCGGCTCGGGCAACGCCACCGTTTGGGTAACTGATGCCCTAGAAACGCATATCTCTGGCAGCGGTTCGGTAAGCTACTATGGCAGTCCGAAAACGGATTCTTCGACATCAGGCTCTGGAACGGTCAGAAGTTTGGGTGAAAAGTAAATAGCGGCAAATAGGTAAACCGCAGAAAGAATTCAAAGAAAATGATGATACAAAATCTGCGGTTTCCTCAGGAATCGGCAACGCCTTAAGCGATTCTAATTCTGAAAATCTGTTGCCGATTACCTAAGATAAGAATTTAGAAGATCTGTTAGTTGAAAGCTGGCAGCGAAACGTAACCCAAGGAGTGAGCAAAATGCACCATTTACGACGACACAAAACGGTGAGGCTACTCATTTTGATGAGCCTGTTGTTATTTATCTTTGTGCCCTCGGCCATGGCCTTTGAAGGGCGCGGCGACGACAATGTAACCATAGAAGCGGGCGAAGTGGTTGACGATGATTTATATGTGGGCGCGAATAAGTTTGTCCTCGACGGCACGATCAAGGGGGATTTAGTTGTCGCCGCTGCTGAGATTGTGATTAACGGCACGATTGAAGGGGATTTGTTGGCGGGTGGTCAATTCGTAGAGATTAACGGCATCATCGCCGACGATGCCCGCATTGGTGCAGCGGCGATCGAAATGGGCGAAGGGGCAGAGATTGGCGGTGATTTGATTGCCGCTGGTTACAGCTTGCACGGCAAATCTGGCAGCCTGGTGAGCAATGACCTGGTTTTTGCTGGTTTTCAAGCGTTGCTGGGAGGGGATGTCAATGAAGATGTGTGGATAGGCGCCAATAGCTTGCAGGTTAACGGCCGTATCGCTGGCAACATGACCGCAGAAGTTGGCGGTGAAGACTCAGCTCCCCCGGTGAACCCTTACCAATTCACGCCAGGCGCACCTTCCATGCCCGTTGTGCCGTCCGGTCTAACGGTGGATGATGCCGCCGAAATTGGCGGGGACTTCAGTTATCGAGCGCCCCAATCATTTGACATTCCTTCAGGCGCAGTTGAGGGTGAAGTTGATTTCACTCGCGGAGCGGTGAGCGTGGATGCTGAGGGGCAACCGAGTGCAGGAAATGCCATCTGGCAACACGTACGCCGGTTCATCACGCTGGCGCTGATTGGCTTTCTACTTGTCTGGCAGGTGCCTAACTTTGTTACGCGTCTCAGCGAACAGCTAAGGGAAAAACCCTTGCCCAGCCTGGGTTGGGGTGCGCTCGTCTACTTTGGGGTGCCGGTGCTCATCGTTGTTCTGATTGTGGCCGCCATCTTACTGGCGATATTCTTTGGTGCGGTCCAGTTTGGCAATTTGAGTAGTGCGCTGATTTTCGTGTTGCTGGCATTTATTTTTGCCTTTATGGTGGCCTTCGTGCTGATATTGCTCTATCTCACCAAAATCATTGTCGGCTATTTTGTCGGACACCAAATATTGCAGCGCGTAAGCCCCACACTGGCCGACACGCCATATTGGCCGCTTCTGTTGGGTTTGTTGCTGGTTGTGATTGTGATTGCGATTCCCTGGTTAGGCGGTCTGGTGAACTGGATCATTGCTATCGTAGGCGTCGGTGCCCTTTGGCTGCTGTGGCGCAGCGGCAAGGTGCCTGTAGAAAAGAGTGCTTAGAGCCTAAGTACAGACAAATATGAAGCGTTGGTTGTAGCCGCAGTTTCTTGCTGCGTTCCCCTGTCACGGAAAGAATCCGCGGCTACCCTTAACGAATGGAAAGGCAAATGAAGAGCGAAACTTCAATAAACAATGCCTCTGCCTTTGAGATTGTTTCGCAATTTGTGGCCGCTCTGTCGGCACAAGACACCGAAACCATGAAATCTCTGCATGCAAAGGATTACGTGGTGGATTGGGTTTACGGCGACGCTTTTGAGAATCCACCCAGATCGGCAGAAGAAAGCGCCGCGTTTTTCCCTGCCTGGTTCACCGGTTTCACTGAAATAGATTACGAAGTGAAGCGTACCATCGCTGCCGAGGAAGTTGTGGTTACGGAGTGGGTCTTCACCGGTACGCACACGGGGCCTTTGGGTCCGCCAGTTTTTGAGGAACGGCTCGATCCAACGGGCCGAACCATCCAGTTTAGAGGTGTGACCATTTATGACGTGCGTGAGGGCCTCATTCAGCGGGAGACCATTTACATGGATCTGGCCACATTGCTTGTAGAGTTGGGAGCCAGGGTATGAATTCGCCCAAGAACCACACTCACATGGGGAAAATCATGCAGGCGACAAGGGTGTCAACGTCCGGCACGGACCCCCGTCGCGCCCGCATTGTCATCGTCTTATTAGCGATTTGTATGGCTATGCAGATGACTAGCTATGGCATGATTTTCCCCCTCTTCGCCAGAAAGATCGGTGATTTTGGCGACAGCGTGGCAGTCTTGGCGACGAGTGTGATGGCTTATTCGCTGGCGGGCGTGATTGCAGCACCGTTTATGGGGACACTGGCGGATCGGTTTGGCAGACGGCCGTTAATTCTCGGTTCATTTGCAGTTTTTACGGCCGCTTTCACTGGCTATTACCTGGCGGCCACTTCATTGGTGTTCATTGTTATTCGCGGCCTGGCCGGGGCGCTGACGGCTGGGCTGGGGCCAGCGACAATGGGGCTTGTCGCCGATATTGCACCCGAAGATGAGCGTGCCCGTTGGATCGGCGTCATCGGCGGCGGCACATCGGCCGGTTTCATCATTGGACCGGTTGTGGGCGGTTTGCTCTACGACAAGTGGGGCTACGGCCCACCCTTCCTGGCATCCATTGGCATGGCTCTGCTCACCCTCCTGATCACTTTTTTCGCCACCCCTGAAACCCATACCAGGGAGAAAAGACGTAGAGAAAGCCTCACCCAGAAGCGAGCCGCAAGATTGGCACCGGAGACGGGAACGGCCACTTCGACTTCGCTCAGTGCAGGCGTATCTTTCATGGCTTCGCTGCCACATCCACTGTTGGCCTTTGGCACACTGCTCTTCATTAACTTAAATATGATTTTCGCCTGGTTCTTCATCGATCCCCAATTACCGTTCTATGTTTTTGACGATTTGGGCTGGTCAACGGCGCAGTTTGGCGCGGCAATCAGTTTTTACGGTTGGGCCACGCTAATTGGCAGTCTGACGCTGAGTCAATCCAGTGACCGGTTTGGACGCAAGCCAATACTCATCATCGGCCTCATTTTGCATTCTGCCCAATATGTTGGGCTAATGCTTACGAATATTTATTGGGTGATTATTGCAGCTTTCATCATCGCTGGGTTGGGCGAAGCTTTGGTGAATCCAGCTTTAAGTGCCGCTTACCTGGGCATCACCCCAGAAGAACACCGTTCGCGGGCAATGGGCATCAAAGGGGCAGTCGGTTCGTTGGGTAGTTTATTGGCCCCAGCGCTGGTGGTGGTCATCGTTGGCACTGTTCCGCCGCAAAGCGTTTTTCTGATCTCGGCAGCATTGATCCTATCGACGGCACTGCTGGTATTCATCGCTTTAAGGCTGCCGGGGCGGACTGATGCAGCGCGTGATTTGACTTGGGAAGCGTCTCAAGAACGAGTGATGGCGGCGCGATCTGTTTTGCACAATGTGGCCGTGAGTGCAGCAACGGCTCGAAAATTGAAAAGTGCGGCTTGATTTTAGAGAAACGGCCGTTTCCCTAGCCCCGCCACTTACCCGCATCCACATAGCCAATGCCGACAGCGCAGAACCGATCTTCTGGCTTGATAGTGGCCCTGGCCACGCAAACAGGATCCCCTCAGCTGGCAAACTGGCCATTAGCCCACTTTTTCCTCCGCTGAATACAAGCAACTGACACCCAGATGGCAAATAACACGCCGGATAATACCTCTGGGGTATGACAGTAGTACCGCCTATCTGTCATGCTGTACCTAAGTTGGAGATTACTTTGTTTTCGCTGGAGAAGGTGGTGTGGTGCAAAATATTTTGAAGGGCTCAAAGTCATTTTGGGAAACTATTGGTGAGCTGCTGAAAACAAACAAGCTAGCCATCTTTTTAGAAATTGCAATGGTTATTTTGCCATTTTGGGGTGGTGTTTTGCTGAACGGCCGTATTGGCAACGACCATATCTCACTTGGAGGAAACCTCATCCTGCTGGGCGGCCCTATTGTTTATTTGGGGTTGGCTGTCAGTCTCTTTTTACTGTGGAGCGCAACCAGGCTGCGTGGTGCAGGATGGGGGTATTTTGGGTTGATTCCCCAAAAAGGCTGGCTTCGCCCAGTGATGCTCACTTTGGGCGTTGCCTTGGTGACTTTGGCTGCGGTCAAAACGGTTATCAATCCCATCATTAACGCCATACCGGCTTGGGGCGTTCCAGATCTGAGCCGTTTTGATTACCTTAACGGCGACCTGCCCAACCTAATCATCCAGCTCGTAGTGATATGGTTGACAGCCGGGTTCTTGGAGGAATTTATTTTTCGTGGCTACTTGATCAATCGGCTGACTGACTTGTTCAGCGGGCGTTTTCAGTTGGCCTGGGTCCTTGCTCTGGTTGCTCAGGCAGTCATCTTTGGCCTGGTTCATGCCTACCAAAGCCCCGTGGGGATGTTTAAGGTGGGTGTTATTGGCTTGGCCTTTGGTTTATCTTATTTGGCCATTGACCGCAATTTATGGCCGTTAATCATCGCTCATGGGTTGATTGATTCTCTCGATATGGTGAGTCACTATTTTGTGGGTAATGAACCCGAATTATTTACCAACTCATGTTACGCAGTCCAAGACTACAAAAGTCTTACTCAGACTGGCAAGTACCTGAAATGCGGCCAAGACTTTTGTAGTCTCCCTAGACGAAGTGCGTAACATCAGTTACCAAATAAAGGAAGTTTGAATCATGGAAGATGTGCAAATAAAACTTTCTGCGATATGGGTATCACTCATGTTAACGTATCTGTTAGGGGATGTGCTGCGCATATTTAGTGGCGACTTTGAAGCCGGAACAATAGGCGATATGAAAGTGACACAAGCAATGTATTTGGGCATGGCCATTCTATTTGTGATCCCGATTGTAATGATTTTTTTGTCGCTGACATTGAACCATCCTGTGAATCGGTGGGCAAATATTATCGTCGCCGTGATCTTCTTTATTTTTAACCTTGTTGGATTGCCGACCTACTCATCGGCATATGACAAATTTTTGATCATAGTAGGGCTTGGTTTCAATGTTTTAACAGTCTGGTATGCCTGGAAGTGGGTTTGACCGCTATTTTACACACACCAAGTTTAGCCAAACGGCCGTTACTGGACTGTTTTTGTTGCTGTTTGTCATGATGCCAAGTGTGCGAGAGTTCTTTACTACTTACAAAGGAGAATGAACGATGAGTATCAATGAGAAAAAGAGTTCACTTAGAAAGACCTCAATCATTGTAGGCGCACTGTTTCTGATCGCTATGGTTGTGAGCCTGGCGGGAGGTATTTGGGTAGAAAATATCATCTCTGCACCAGATTATCTTAGCACCGTTCCTGAAAACGAAACGCAGCTAAAAATAGGTGTGTTCCTTGAGTTTATGAACGCCCTTGCCGTTGTAGGTATTGGCATGCTGATGGTTCCCATCTTGAAGAAGCACAGTGAAACAATAGCATTTGGCTACCTCGGTTTGAGGATAATGGAGGCTATCTTCTATGTTGGCAGTGCCATTATTCCGCTATCCATTCTTTCATTGAGCCAGGAATATGGGCAAACGGCCGTTTCTGACCCATCCTATTTTCAAATTGTTGGTACTGCCTACATTGCAGAGCACGCCCAGTTGACGGGCTTATTGGTTCCAGTCTTTATGGGGCTTGGGGCGCTCTTACTCTACGGTTTACTCTATCAGGCCAAGCTTATTCCCCGATTTATTTCAGTTTGGGGATTCATTGCAGCTATTTTAATGATTACTGCCAACGTTTTTGAGTTCGGCATGAATACGATAATGCTATTAGTCCTCCCCCTTATTTTGAATGAGATTTTTCTGGGTATTTGGCTAATTGTTAAAGGGTTCAATGCACCACCAATCGGTCAGGAGCCAACCAAAACTGTCATGAGCGTGGCGCATTGAAAATGGCGCGATTGAAAAAATCATAGTGCATTGACGATAGTGTCACGAAGCTTTTGGTCCTAGAATTTTATTGCATATTTCAAATTGCGTAGCCAGTGAGATATGTAAGGAGAATGCCCTAAGTACGACTCTCTAAGGAATCAATGATGAGCGAATCCAAGCAAAAGCTAACCCTGGATCGACTAGCAACATACTATATAAAAGTGCCCGGACACCTTGACGAACGTTGGACAGAATGGGATGGTAAGGTCACGGTTACTCTTGAAAGCGCAAATGACGGATCGCCAGTCACTGGCATAACCGGAACCCTTGACCAAGCCGCGCTGCAGGGTCTTCTTCGCCGTCTCTACGCCCTTGGCTTACCATTGCTTTCAGTTAAGTGTGTTGAATGTGTTGAATCTGACTAGGCAGGAGATTCAGAGACGTTGGTGTAATCGGGATTGCGCTTCTGTCTGGCGAGACAGGGCATAAAGTGCACCGTAGCCTTCAATGACAAGGGATGCCGAGACAAGTCCGTAATGAACGGCCTGTGCGGCATCCCCCGTTTGAGCCAAACCCACCATGAAGCCACCGCAAAAGCTGTCCCCCGCACCCGTCACGTCCACGACGCGCGGATCATTGGCCGGATGGTAGGCGGGGATGTGCGTGATCGTCTGGGTACGGCCGTCTGCCAGCAGCACTCCATCCGCCCCATTTTTTACCACCACCCATTTAGCCCCCCACTTTGTGAGCATTACGGTCGCCTCTGCCAAATCAACCCCCTCGCCAAACAAAGAGCGAACCTCCATTGCGCTGGGCAAGAAAACATCAATTTGCGGCAAAATTTGCTTAATTTGCGCGGCACGTGCAGGAATCATGTATCTTTCACCCGGATCGAGGGTAATTTGTTGGACAGCTGCCTGTCGTAGTCGCGACGGTGCGTTGAGATGGGTCGCTAAGGCAAGTGGAGATAGATGAACGGCCGTTACCTCATTCCAATCTTCTGGCCAATCATCTGGACGTAAGGCCAATGGCTCATAATTGTGCGGATCGTCCTGGCCGGGGGCGGAGTGAATATAATCTTGCAGCGCGGCTGGCAGTGGCTGGCCGACGCGGGCAAAGTGGGCAGCGGGGTTGGTATCATCACGACGGCCGTTTGGCAGATAAGCAAAAAAGGTGCGGTGATCCTGTGGCGTGGGCAGGCGAACGAGACCATCAATTTGAATTTGTTCCTGAGGTAGCTGGTTAAGCCAGTTTTGCGGATAATTGCTGCCAACCCGCGCCCACAAATGAACTGGTGCATCCCAAAGTGCTGCTCCCACAGCGGCATACAGCGCATTTCCCCCAACCATTTCCACCCGCGCTTCGCCGTCGTGGGTGATCAAATAATCAATTCGCATACCGCCTGCGGTTACAAACATAAACAAGAATTGCATATTTCGTAATGCCTGAACCGTCCGGTACGAAATACGGAATACGCAATAAAAAGTCAATAATAAATTATCGCCTCACTTCGCTGATTTGGTGACTGTCGCGGATGCGGGAAATGCCGCCGCCCCCTTCAACACTGCGACCACCGCCAAAACCACGGAAGTAGGGCTCGCCTAGGAGTTGGGCGCGATAGGCGGCAAACAAAGTCCCTGGCAGGCAGGTGAGCAGCGGTGAGAAACATTCGCGGGTGGGCACGGCCGTTTCCCACACAAAATCTGCTTCAGGATGAGCGGCCAACTGGCTACCTTGGGGCGCAATCACCGCCACGCGCCGCCCAATCGTCTTGGCCGCCGTCACCAACTCTAACGCGCGGTTTTCATCCCAGCCGCCTGCGCCAATAAAAACGGTAGGCGTGTTGACCTGCCGGCCAAAATATTGCAGATGGGCCCACTCTTCGGTGTCTTGGGCAACGGCCGTATCCCCACTGGCTTCTAAAATTTTGGCCGCGCTAAACAAAGCCGTGCCATAATTTGGCCCCGCGCCGCAAAAGACAAACTGGTCTGCGTCCAGCCACGCTTGTGCCGCCTGGCGAGTTGCTGCATCGCTGAGGGCGATGGTCTGAGCCATCAGATTGGCGGTGCGCGCTAGCTCCCGGCGCAGCTTGTTGGCCGCGGCTTTGGTTAGATGGCTACGGTGTTCGCCTAGCTGAATAGCGCACAGGTACAGCGCAAGCTGAGAAGCCACGTAGCTGCGCGTGCCGGGGACAATTAGGCCGCGAAGTTCGGCGGGGAGAGGGGGAACGGCCGTTTTCACCACCAGTTCCGCCGCGTCTGCCAATGCCCCCCTCGGATTACCCGTGAGGGCGACGGCCGTTGTCCCGGCCTGCCGTGCCAAGTTCATTGCCTCCACCGTGCGGCTAACGCTCCCACTGACGGAAACGGCCAATACCAGATTGCTGCCCCGCCCCGTCTCGGGCAAAAATCCAACGGCGTAGCGGGCAAACTGCATGGCGGTCATCGGTTCGCAGGGCAAGCCAGCTAGTTGCTCGAAAGCAAGCTCGGCGTTGAGCGGAGCAAAGTAGCTATCCCCACAGCCAGTGGTGAAGATGCGCGTCACTTTTTGGCTGAGGGTAGGGGTGATAGTGTGGCGAACGGCCGTAACCAGTCCGTCAATCATTGTTTCTACCATCTCTGGCAGCGTGTCTATCTGTTGGTGAAGGGGGGAACGTTCCATCATCTTCTCCCATTTTCTCTTAATAGACGGTTGGTATTTCGTATTGCGTATCCGGAGAGCATTGACGCAATACGAAATACGCAATAAATTTGTGTTAGTTGTCTACAATAATTTTAGGCAGGTTGGAGACGGCCGTTCAAAAAAACCGTCACATGATTTTCCAAATCCGGTGGGGGAAATGGCAGCTCTAGTGCCATGTTACGAATCATGTTCGTGGCGATCAGCGGGCCTAACAAGCCGGCCAGAGCGTGCATAGGATGCTCTGGCTTTAAAACGCCTTCTTCTTGATAGCGGAGAAGCAACTGGGCAATATGCTGAAACATTTCCATAGGCGTGCCAATCGCTTCTGCCAATTCAGGATAACGTTGAATCTCCAAAATAATCGTATAAATATATTGCCCTTTTTTTTCCGCAGCACCCTGATACATCTCAACCACGCGCTGCAAATCAGCCACCACATCACCCGAATATTGGGTGGCAGACTCAAAATCTAACTGTTCAGCCATTGCCGTCATCGCTTGCTTAATTAATGCTGCCTTGCTGCCATATTTACGAAACAACGTTACTTCGCTCATGCTGGCTGCCTCTGCAATTTGCTTGGTGGTTGCCCTAGCATAGCCGCGTTCCATAATTGTTTGCAACGCTGCCAGATAAACTTGTTCATCCTCAATGATTTTTGGCATCTGTTTCTCCTATCACTATAAGATGTGACATTCTACCCATTATATTCATATAAGAAAGCATTGACTAACATTAAAAGATCGAGTAAACTTATTGTTAGCGGATACTAACAATAAGGTTAAGGTGGCTGGGAATTTTAACCAGCCAAATCACAGGAAGTTTTCATGACTATCGTAAAACAGGTATTTGAACGAATCATTCCCAAAGGACGTGCGGGCAGCCCTTCACTAGATACAATGCTGGCAAAGTTCGACAAGGAACTCGAAAATTTTGCTGCGCTGATCCCGCCCGCACCCGAATCAAAGCCCCGCACCCCATTCGATACGCCCGGAGAAGGTGGGGCTGATATGTCCCGGTTTGCCAACATGACACCGACACAAGCGCTGTCCGTCCTAGGTATCATGGGGCCGTTGCTGTGGAACATGAACCAGAGCTCAAAATTTTACGATGGCACGTTTAAACCCACACAATATGAAGCAACGCCACAATTTATGGCAGAGCTGGAAGCCACTGCCTACAAAGCTGGTGCCAAAGATATTAAATATGTCAGAGTACCCAACACAGCCATTTTTCAGGAAAAAGGGATTCCGCACCAATATGCCATTGTGTTTACGGTGGAGATGGACAAAGACAACATGGAGACGGCCCCTAGTTTTGAGGCCTTTCGGGAGGTGGCAAAAGGGTATAAGAATCTGGCAACCATTTCCAATAAAATGTCACGTTTGCTACGCCAAAATGGCTTTGCTGCCTATCCAGGAACCGCTCTAGGCGGCTTAACCGATTACTGCTATTTGGCAGAATTAGCGGGCTTGGGGGCAATTGGTTATCATGGCTTACTCATTACGCCCGATGAAGGGGCTCGCTTACGGATCAATACCATTTACACCAATATCACCAACTTGCCCATCGAAACAGAAAATGAGCATCTCTGGGTGCGGGATTTTTGTGCCATGTGCAAAAAATGTATTCGCAAATGCCCGGTTGATGCTATCTTCGACCAGCCTGTGCCGCGCGGCGATGGTGGTATGCAATGTATTGATCACGATAGCTGCCGCGAATATTTTAATAAGAACTACGGCTGCGCCATTTGCCTGGTGGAATGTCCGTTTAGCCATATGGGGTATGAAAAGATTAAAGCTCGTTTCAAAGGGAACCCCAACGCGCCACAGTTTCGCATTTTACCAGAACCGATCATTGATTTGGCACAAATTGAGGTTGTTTGAGTAGAGGCGTGGCGTGCCATGCCTTTACAGGAAGAGTGATATAGGTGTAATGATGTCTCTAAAACAAAAGCTTAAACACGCGATCCATCCGAAGATGATGCAGCCCCTTCTTAATAAAATGAGAGCGTGGGAAACAAGTGTTGTCGAACGCCCCGGCGCGATTCGTGGTGGGGAAAACTCTCCCTCTCGCTTTGACATCATGGGTGAAGGTATCAAGTTGAAGGATGATCATCCACCGATGCCCGGTTTCCCAAAATCAGTACCCTATGTGCTCGGCAGCGTGACAAATATTCGCAAATCTGTACGCGATTTGGATAGAAACCCAACCAATGGCAAGAAAACTATTACAGCCAGCGATCTGGATGAATTACGTGCTTACGCCAAAACGGTTGGTGTGGACGAGATTGGGTTCTCTGATGTGCTGCAAGAATGGGTGTTTCAGGAAACGGCCGTTCTCTTTAACAAAGCTATTGTCCTCGTCATGGAAATGGATAAGGCTCGTATGCAGTTGGCACCGAATAAGGATACGGCCGTCATGGTGCATGAAACCTATGATCTACTGGGACGCGCCTCGAACAAGATAGCCGACTGGCTCCGTGAACGCGGCTATGCCGCCCACGCGGGACATCCCTTGAACGGCATGGCACTGTACCCGCCAATGGCGCAGGCCGCCGGGTTGGGGTATCGTGGCATTCACGGCTTGCTAATTACGCCTCGGTTTGGGCCACGGGTGCGGTTAGCGGCCGTATTCACAGAGATAGAAAACCTACCCATGTATGACGGGCATGAGCACGAATGGATTCTCGACTTTTGCCAAATATGCCACCGCTGCATCCGTGACTGTCCACCAAAAGCCATCTATGAAACTCCCATCGAGCATGAGAATGGGCTGGTAACCACGGTAGATAATACTAAGTGCTTCCCTTATTTTATCAACAATCACGGCTGTTCCGTTTGCATCAAAGTGTGTCCCTTTAATCAGCAAGGCTACCACAAAATTAAGAGTAGTTTTCTAAACAAAATCAGCGACCATCCTGAAATATGAAAGTACCAGCAAATTATTTCTTTTTCGGTCAGTTCCAACACATCCTGCTCTTAGCTTGCCTACTTCCAGGTGCTATTTTCCTTGCGTTTCCTTCGCTGGATAATTCGACTTGGCTAGGCATTACTGATTCCACCTGGTTCAATTCGCTACTAATCATTGTTATTATTCATCAATTTTTAGGTTGGTTTGTATTTCGCTCTCAATTATGCTTTTCTCTCTTTTCCAGAATTTTCGGCCGATATGATTTATTTGTATGGGGCTGCCTTTTCTTTCCCTTTCTTCTCCTTAGGCCGTTGTTAACTTTAGCTTTGGGGTTGGCTGACGCGGGTTCCATTACTGAGTTCCGTTCTCTCCAAATCATTGTCGGTTTAATTCTGTTACTCCCCGCCTTTTATACACTTTGGTCGCTTCACAAATACTTTGGCATGGTTAGGGCGTTAGGCGCCGACCATTTTCGAGAGCAATATCGGCAAATGCCCCTTGTCCGTGAAGGTGCCTTTAAGTACAGCTCGAATGCAATGTATGCTTTTGTTTTCTTGATTTTCTGGGCGATTGCTTTGTTGACAGGGTCGCTGGCTGCACTTGCAGCAGCACTTTTCCAACATGCTTATATCTGGGTACATCTCTATTGCACAGAAGAACCAGACATGCGAATTATTTATGGAACGACTAACATCTGATCGGCTTAGAAAAATTGTACGATACACTTTACGGATAATTTTTAGTCATTTTGTTAAAGGAGTCTCAAATGACAATCATTGCTGAACTTTTCGACGATGCGAAGTTTATTTTCAATTTTCGCAAAAGGGCGAGAAAACAGCAGAAGGCGCTGAATGCCCAAGCCCCTAAAGCTGGTGATCTCGCCCCAGATTTCACCCTATCCGATATTTCAGGGACTAAATCGGTCACGCTCTCTGATTTTCGCGGCAAGAAGCCGGTTGCGCTTGTTTTTGGCAGTTACACCTGACCGCCGTATATCAAGGGTACCGTGAGTATCCAGAAAATTTACGAACCGTATCACCAAGATGTTCAGTTCCTCAATATTTATATTCGTGAAGCACACCCCATTGATGGCTGGTGGCTGGGACGACGCCTGACAAAAACTATCATCCAGAAAATCTTCCCTTATCCAAAGGCGTCTATGGAACATTATGAGCCGAAAACGATTGAAGAACGCCGTGCCGTTGCTGATGAGTGCCAAATGGCGCTCCAATATGGCGTTCGTACCTATGTTGATGAGATGGATAACCGAGTGAATGATGCTTATGCTGCCTGGCCCACGCGACTTTACTTAATTGGATTAGATGGCAAGGTTGTGTATGCAGGCGGGTTGGGACCTTATGATTTTAAGCCAGCAAAACTAAATGCAGCGATAGCTGATTATTTACAGCAGGTTCGAGTAGAAACAGCGATACGCTAAAGAGGTATTGTTATGGCCACGCGGCTATCTATTCTGGAACCAGATTCGTTGAGAGATAAATTAAAATATCAAGCGTTTAAGCTGGCGTTTGGCTTTTTCCCGGACGTCATGCGGGTGATGTTTGCCAGCACAAAGTTAGACTTGGCAGAGCCATTTTCCAGGGTGATGGTGGCTTTCCATCGGCGCAGCCCCACCTGGACAAAAGGGGAGACTGAACTTTTTGCCTCTTTCGTATCAGCTCAAAACGACTGCAGCTTTTGAATGCTCACGCACGGCGCAGTTGCGTCGCGTTATTTGGGTGAAGATGTTGTGTACGAAGCGTTTGCAGACTGGACAAAAGCCCGTGTACGGCCAGAGGTAAAAGCAACGCTGGGAGTGCTTGCCAAGTTAACGACTTGCCCTCTTGAATTTAATGCAAATGATATTCAGCCCTTGCTAAAACTAGGCATTCCTGCCGCAGGCATCGAGCAGGCAGTGGTGATCGGTGGCTATATTTTCAATTATCAAAATCGAATAGCAGATGCCATGGGAGCCGATGTTCTCAAAGATAAAGTAAATCGTGCTGGCAAAATGCTCAATTTAACCGGGCGCTCAATGCTAAAAGATCGCAAGGTCAGCGGGGAAGCTGTCGCGTACAGTGGTGTGATTCCAGCGGAAATTGAAGCGATGGTTGACAGCGTGCGGAATGGCACTGGAGATTCTGAAATTGCTTTGCGACGGGCTGTTTTTCGTCGAGGCATGGCTTTTTTGGGTTTCCCGGAATCGGATACGGCCGTTCCCCAAACCATCACCCATTTTGTAGACACAATTGCCCAACACGCGCCAGACATTACCGACCAGGATGTGCAAGATTTACTCAATGCTGGCTGGTCTGAGGCAGAAGTTTTTGAAGTTGCCGTGGCGGCATCTGTCGCGGCTGGATACGGCCGTCTTAAAATTGCCTGGGCTGCCCTGGCCGATTTATCTAAAGAAATATGTTAACCGTACTCATTCAATCTCTAGTTTTGGCCGCTGGCGGCATGTTGTCGGTGGGATCCATCACCATCGTCATTTTGCTGCTCCTTTCAGACCGGGGCTGGCAGAATGGATTGGCTTACGTGCTGGGTTATGTTGGTGCCTATTCGCTAATTGGCACAGTTGTTGTTTGGGTGGGTTTCAGTGTAGCTGAAAACGGTTCAAGTGAATCAGGAAATGTTTCATCAATTCTGCTTATCATCATGGGGCTGCTGCTGCTATGGCTCACCCAGCGAAATTGGCGGAAACCGCCACCGGAGAACAAGAATAGTGAAAGCCCGCGCTTATTTGCCCTAGTTGATAAAATGACGCCGCCCAAAGCGTTTGGGTTTGGTGCCTTGGTGACGGTTATAAATTTCAAGAATCTGGCTATATTTTTATCGGCCGTTTCTGTTCCCTTGTTAAGTAATCTCTCGCTACCGGCAAAAATAATGGTTGCTTTGCTGGATGCACTGGTCTTTTGTACGGCCGTTATCGTCCCCGTCCTCATTTATGTTGCTTTCCCCAAACAGGCCAATGAACGGCTGAATTGGATTAAGCAAACGTTGGAGCGATACGGCCGTCCCATTGGCATTGGTGTGCCACTTCTCTTTGGACTCATTTTCTTGATTCGAGGCATTACAGGTTTGCTATGACACCAAAAAGCCCACTCATTCTACCTTTTGCCGATATTCGCGCTGCTGACTTGCCTTTGGTTGGCGGGAAGGGAGCCAATTTAGGCGAAATGGCTCATGCTGGTTTTCCCGTTCCGCCCGGATTTTGCCTGACAACCATTGCTTTCCGACAGTTCATCGCCGCTTGCCCCCACGCCGACGACCTATATGCGCTGCTGGACACGGTAACGACCGACGATGTAGAAACCGCGCGTCAAGTTGGACAACAAGTGCGCCAAACCTTACTGGAAACCCCCATGCCCCTCGCCATCGCCGAGGCCATCCGCCAGCAGTGGCAAACGTTGGGGGCAGACCAAGCGTATGCCGTTCGCTCCAGTGCCACGGCCGAGGATTTGCCCGATGCCTCCTTTGCCGGGCAGCAAGACACTTATCTCAACATCATCGGCGAAACGGAATTGTTGACGGCCGTTCAACGCTGCTGGGTCTCCCTTTTTACCGACCGCGCCATTTTATACCGCGTGCAAAACCAATTTTCCCACCGGGACGTGCAGCTATCCGTCGTTGTCCAGCAAATGGTGATGGCTCAGAAATCAGGCATTTTGTTTACGGTCGATCCCCTCACTGGCCACCGACACACCTTGACCATTGACGCTAGTTTTGGCCTCGGCGAAGCGCTGGTCGGCGGGTTGGTATCGCCAGACTCATACCACGTAGACAAGCGAGATATGACAATCATTGACCGCAAAATCGCTGATAAACAAGTCGCCATTCTCCCGGACAACAATGGCGGGGTTCACCAGGAAGCGTTGGATGATGCCCAACGTTCCCAAACCGTGTTATCAGACGCCCATATTCTTGAATTGGCGAAGATGGGCAGCCAAATCGAAGCCCATTACGACACGCCCCAAGACATCGAATGGGCCATTGCTGACGAAAAAATTTATCTATTGCAATCCCGTCCTATCACCTCACTTTATCCAATCACCGGGCTAACATCCCTCGATGACAGCCTGCACATCTTTTTGAGCTTAGGTCATCAACAGAGCATGACCCGCGCCATGTCCCCGCTCAGCCTGTCCACCATTCAGGTGCTGATGCCCATCGGCCACGCCGAAAGCCGTTTTGACAATGCCTACATTCGCGCCAGCGGCGGCCGTATGTTTGCCGACATTTCCCAGCCACTGCGCCATCCATTGCTAGGCAAAGCGATGCTAAAAATGCTGGGGCAGCTCGACGCGCTTGCCCCCGACGCCGCTAAGCAGGTGATGCAGCGTCCCGAATTTCAACGGTCGCATGGACTGCGCCTCAACTTCGCAACCGCTAAAGCAGGTTTCAAAATCGTACGCCGCGTGATGAGCGCGTTATGGTGGCGCAACCTGACCGGCTTCGCTAATCGTACCAACGCCCTTATGGATGAATATATGGAGAACATGACAGCCCGTCTCCAAATGCCTTCGGGAAGAAGCCAGCTTCAAGCCGTGCTGGATGCCTTGCCCACCGTCTTCCTCTTTTTCCTGAATTGGGTTCCCGAAGCGGCGGCCGGAATCGCTGCCACCCGGCTGCTGACGCGCCTGACGCAACGCTGGCTTTCCCCCGACGAGCAGGAAGCACTCACGCTAGGCATTCCTGGCAACGTGGTCAACGAAATGAATCTGATGATCGATGATTTGGCTGATTTGGCGCGTCAAACGCCACAATTAGCAGAATACTTTAATCAATTGGGGGATGACGGTCACGGTTGGCTGGAAGAAGCAGCGAAAATAGAGGATAGCATTGCTTTCATGAAAAGTTGGCATGAGTTCATTGCCCGCTATGGTATGCGCGGCCCGGCGGAGATTGACATTATGATGCCACGCTGGCGTGAAGAGCCGTTGCCTGTGCTACAAGTCATCGCTGGATCATTGCAACAGGAATCGGTTAGCCAGCGTTCTCGCCAAGAGTCATTTATCCAGGAGCGAGAGGTAGCCTTCCAGAAATTGCTTGCATCAGCGGGGCGGGGGGCGTTGGGATGGTTGCGTACGCGCCTGTTCAAGCGACTTTATCATACGATGACTGAAGTCGGCGGGATGCGGGAGCATCACAAGTTCATGGCTGTGCGGGTTTTGGGCGTGGTCAAGGAGATTCTAAAGGATAATGCCATTCATTTGACCCAAACTGGAAAGCTGGAAAATCCTGATGACGTGTGGTTTCTAACCTGGGAAGAGCTGTTTGCCATTGGAGATGATGAGACGATAAACTGGCATCCAATCATCGCCCAACGCCGCGCCAATCTGGAGCGTTTCCAAAAACTCAGCCCGCAAATCATCATCACCAATGACGGAGAATCCCCGGCCGTGCAGTATCGCGTGGATGATGCGCCGCCGGGGGCGTTGCTGGGCAATCCGGTCTCATCAGGCATGATCGAGGGTGTCGTGCGCGTCATCCACGACCCACAGCGGGAGATGCTTTCTCCTGGCGAAATCTTGGTCGCCGAATTCACCGACCCTGGCTGGACGCCGCTGTTCATCAATGCGGCTGGGCTGATTCTTGAAGTTGGTGGTGCGCTCACACATGGCGCCGTTGTGGCGCGTGAATATGGCATCCCGGCTGTGGTGGGCGTCCGCGAAGCTACTACAGCATTACAAACAGGCCAGCATGTGCGTATTGATGGCAACCGAGGCATTATTGAATTATGCTAAATCATTTGAATAATATGGGACGATGATGGCAAGCCGATTATCCTTGTTAGAACCCCATTCTGTGAAAGACCGTGTCAAGTACGCGGCGTTTAAGCTGGCGTTTGGCTTTTTCCCGGACGTCATGCGGGTGATGTTTGCCAGCACAAAGTTAGACTTGGCAGAGCCATTTTCCAGGGTGATGGTGGCTTTCCATCGGCGCAGCCCCACCTGGACAAAAGGGGAGACTGAACTTTTTGCCTCTTTCGTATCAGCTCAAAACGACTGCAGCTTTTGAATGCTCACGCACGGCGCAGTTGCGTCGCGTTATTTGGGTGAAGATGTTGTGTACGAAGCGTTTGCAGACTGGACAAAAGCCCGTGTACGGCCAGAGGTAAAAGCAACGCTGGGAGTGCTTGCCAAGTTAACGACTTGCCCTCTTGAATTTAATGCAAATGATATTCAGCCCTTGCTAAAACTAGGCATTCCTGCCGCAGGCATCGAGCAGGCAGTGGTGATCGGTGGCTATATTTTCAATTATCAAAATCGAATAGCAGATGCCATGGGAGCCGATGTTCTCAAAGATAAAGTAAATCGTGCTGGCAAAATGCTAAACTTAACTGGCCGCTCGATGTTGAAAGATCACAAAGCCAACGGGAAAGCAGTCGTCTTCAGTGGTGTGATTCCAGCGGAAATTGAAGCGATGGTCAACAGTGTGCGGAATGGCTATGGAGATTCAGATGTTTCTTTGCGACAGGCGGTTTTTCGGCGAGGCATGGCGCATTTAGGCTTCCCGGAATCGGATACGGCCGTCTCAAAATTGCCTGGTCTGCCTTAGCCGAAGCTCAATAAATTTATATTCATTGCAGTTTCCAGCCGCGTGGATTGCTTTCCATTTCCTCCCGTTTTCCTTCTAGCATCTCCTGCATCGCTTCAAATTTTTCGGGGAAATGGTCACGGGCATTATAAGACTCAGTAGGATCAAAATTAAGATCGAAGAGGAAAGGGCCTTGCTTTGCAATCCAATACGATCCATTTTCGCAGCGATGGCGATCAATGTATTTGAAGTTATCTTTTGTGCGCACCCCCATGACCTTCTTGCCTTTAATAAAGTAAAAATCATCATGGATCGTCTCTGAAGTTTCGTTCTTCAACAGCGGCAGCATGTCAACGCCGTCAATCTCACGGTCATTGGGCAGCGGAATACCGGCCATTTTCAAGATGGTTGGGAAGAAATCAATGTTCATGGCGACCGCATCGACCTCAATCCCTTTCGGGATTTCGTCAGGCCAAGATGCAATGAACGGTACCATTTGTCCGCCATCAAACGAGTTGTTTTTGCGTCCACGATGGTAGCCAGGATTGCCTTCGAACCAGGGGCCATTGTCGCTGGTGAAGATGATTAATGTGTTCTCGGTTAGCCCATGCTCGTCTAACTTCCTGACGATCTCTCCAATACTCCAATCAAGTTCCTGCACACAATCCCCGTATGTGCCCCCATGTGATGTGCCAGCAAAATTGCTGCTTGCATGAACAGGATCATGTGGGAAAGGAGATGGATAATATACAAAGAAAGGATTATCTTTGTTGTCGTCAATAAAGGTTACTATTTCACCAGCAATAGCCTTGGTTAATGTCGTTTGATCCGCAGGCGCTTCGATGACGAGATCATCGTTGCGATAATAAGCATACGGTTTCATATCGTTTGAATAGTATGAGCCGAAGAAATAGTCAAATCCCTTCTCATTAGGCAAATAGGGACTTTTATCACCCAAATGCCACTTGCCAAACATTCCTGTTTTATACCCCCCTGCTTGCAGTGCTTCAGCAATGGTGATCTCATCTGGCAAGATTCCTCTGACACCATATGGAAACATGAACGGACTCATGATTTTGCCAATGGGATGGCTATCAGGGAAGAACACGCTGTGAATGAAACCGCGTGTAGGATACCGTCCTGTCAGACAGCCAAAGCGAGATGGCGAACAAATCGGACTTGAGGCATAAAAATTGTTCATCTTTACGCCGTTCTCAGCCAAGGCATCCAGATGAGGTGTATGGATCGCGGTTGAGCCAAAGCACGAGATGTCACCATAGCCCATGTCGTCTACAAAAACCAAAACGATATTGGGGGGATTGTTATCCACTATATTTTCAATGGAATCCAAATACCTTCGGTGGTTTTCGAGCCGGAGTTCTGTTTTTTTCTTGTTCATATTTTAGCTGGCCAGGTTTGCATTCACATAATTGTCACGCCGTGTGGCTAGAGAATCTTTGAGGGCTTGCACATCTTTGGCATAAGGTTTGTAAAGCAGGGTAATAAAGGCCGTGTTAACCAGCATCAAAATCACAAGTACCGCGAGGAAGACAGGCTTTAGACCATAGATTTCACCGAGTTGTCCGGCGACAACATTGTATATTGCCCATGCAATTGCCTCAAACACCGAGACAAATAGTGCAAATGCAGTTCCCCGAAGTTCGGGGCGCACGACCGAAGCGACGATTGGCCGATTGACACCCATATTTGCCGAACCGAAAAAGCCCATACTGAAGAACAATACACCATAAATGGCAACGTTGTCGTACAAAAATTGTGTTCCAAAGAAAGCCATAATTGCATAGACAAATTGGATGAATTGTATCGCTCCAATACGACCATATTGGGGAGACTTTTTGTGAATCCAATCACCTATAAAGCCAAAAGCAAACATGCCAGATATTACTCCAACCATTAAAGGGATCATCATCAAGTTTGCTTGGGGGGTATCCAAACCGAGTACGTCTACCATGTAAACTACACCAAAGGAAAGCATGAGTAGATGTCCGCTAAGTACGCGCTGCCCAAGCATCAGGACGAATGTTTTGATCTGGAACAGCTCTTTCACCTCTTCCCAATTGACAAGGCCATACTCTTCTTTGCGTACTTGTTCGACCTCGGCGAGTTCACTTTCAGAAGCACCACGACCGGGATCATTTAGGAAACGCCAGATAATCAACCCACTGAGGGCACTGAGAATGCCAGCCGCATAGAATCCAATACGCCAGCCGTTGTCCATTGTGGCTAACCAGGCGTTCACTGCAAACATGGGAATAATCACGATTGCCGAAGCACCGAACACAAGGCTTACAGCTTTGCCGCGCTCCTCATCGCCAAATAAATCCATTAGCATTTCTTGCATCAATGGCTGACTGGCCACAGCACCAATCAAAGAGATGATGACAAATAGAAAAAGTTGGGTCACGCTTTGGGATAAGCCGATTGCAATCGCCCACAGCCCCCAGATACCAGTTGCAAATATCAGCACGTTTTTGCGATTATATTTGCGCCCTACACTTGCCCAGAATGGGCCAAAGATGACGGCTAAAATCTTAGGCAAGGCGGCCATCCAGCCCAACGTACCCAAAGACATACCTAATTGCTCCCGAATAATGGGGAACATGGCTGTAATAAAAGAAGTGCCTTCGTTGTTATCCAAAAATGATGCGAAGCTCAACGAGAACCCGCTTTTCCAGCGCCCTTCAATTTTTGGTTTTTCTTGTGACGTAATTTCTTGTGGAACTGCTGTTTCAGCCGTCATTTTTGATTCTCCTCGTTCGTGCTAATGGATTATTTGTAGGGATATTGTGATGATTTAGGCGCAAGGGATAACCAATTGTTTGCTCATAGGCGGTCCTGTGTTATGAATCTGAAGAGAATAAAAAGGTCACGTTTCAGTTCTTTCGGTCTTCAAAAAATACGATCATCTCTTCCAACATGAGGACATAGGCATCTATTGATTTTGCACCATTGCTATGGATCATTTCGTAAATCTCTTGAGCGTAGGCTGTTTGTTCTTTTGATAAAGCTGATGCGTCTGTGGTGCGGTCTCGGTTGCGAAATTTGGCGATTTGATCTTGGCGAAACGCCAGCTCTGTTCTCAATTTTTCAAGAATGACCTCTGGCTCGACTAAAAACGCAAATATTACTCTATACAGAATGTCGCCTTCCCATATCCGAAATGAAGGTTCTACTGGACTGTGTAGGTAATCTATTAATACCTTCTCCCCGATATCTGTATTGTGATATATCTTGGCATCTGGCTTGCCTTCTCGTACTTCTTCTTCGAATATTACCCAACTGTTGTGGGTCATCCGCTTCAAAGTCGTGTAGATTTGGCTGAGGGGTGCCCTGGCTCTGCCAAAACGGCCTTCAGTATCCAGGTATTTTTTGATGTCGTAACCGGTTCGGGGATTCATTTTCAGCAAACCGAGGATTAAATATTCTAGCTTCATTTGCTAAGCCTCTCTTGCTCTCTTATTTGTAGGTTAAACCGAATCCAAATGGAAAAAGGGGATTCTCTGAGTCACAGGGTACGTCTTCCCGCTGCTGCCGAACGGCTTCCATCGAGGATGGTAGTTCAAATGGTAGTTTGCCGTTGGGGATGTGGTTACCAAAGATCACATCGAGAGCGGCATCATCTTCGGCACCAAAGTTGGCAAGTAAGGCAACGGCCGTTTCCGCAATCTCGGGAATAACAGCCGGTCTCTCCAGGTAAATATCAACGATGGTAGGAACGGCCGTCATAATTTTTAGCAGCCGTGCCTTTTCCTTGCCCTTGAAATCCAGGTCACCCGCATGGACAAACCGTTCCAATAACCCGCGTCGTTTTTCATACGGGGTCGAAAGGCGCAAGATGGCAAAATCTGCTTCGGTGGGCTTCTTGACGATTTCACCATACTGTTTTGCAATCTCTGCGGCAATTCCTTCGACATAGACTTTTGGTTTCCCTGATAGTGGCAAAGCGGGCAAACCGCCATGTTCATCATTTTTTAGCAGGACAAATGATTGTCTCTGAGCCAATTTACCAGCTTCCCGAAAGGTGGAGTTGCCAATAACTTGTGCAGATGCTTCTGGATCGAGGTATGGATTGTCAAACAAGCCCAAGCGGAACTTTTCACGAAGTAAGCGTCGTACAGATTCATCAATTCTTTCTTCAGAAAGCTGCCCACTTTTAACGAGCTCTATGATCACTTCTGGACAAGCTTCACCACCAAATTGATCGACTCCGGTTTCGACAACCTTCTTGGCTCTTTCAGAGATTGAAAGATGCTCCACCCCCCACGCTTTGGCCTCCATGATAGTCTTGCCAAACATCTTCATCCCGGTGAGCAGCATCCAATCGGTACAGACGATCCCGTCAAAGCTATATTTTTCTCGCAGTAAGCCGGTAATGACGCCCCTGTTGAAGCCAAAACCGACTTCCTCGTATTGTGTGCCGACGGGACGGCCGTAATAAGGCATGATCTGGGATGTGCCGGCTTCAAAGGCGGCTTCAAACGGCCGTAAATGATAATCCCAATTTTCGCCTGGATAAACCTGATTTTTTCCATAGGAGAAATGAGCATCCTCACCGTCTTCTTGTGGTCCAGCGCCAGGAAAATGTTTTGTCATGCAGGAGACGCTTTCTGACCCAATCTCATCCCCCTGAAAGCCCAAAATGTAGGCTTTAATCAGCCTGCTGGATAGCTCTGCATCTTCACCAAACGTGCCACTCGCTCTACCCCAACGTGGTTCAGTTGCCAGATCGGCCATCGGGTGCAGCGCAACCCGAATGCCAGCAGCCAGATATTCTTGCCTGGCAATATTGCCAAACGCATGCGTCACAGCTTCATCCCCGATGGCGGCAAAACCGGGCTGCTCTGGCCATAAGGAAAACTCACCAGCAAACCGACTGGTTAGCGGATTTGTGGTGAAGGCATGACGCGGATCCGAGGCGATGGAAATAGGGATGCCTAGCCTGGTACGCTCTGCTAGTTTTTGTACACGATTGACCCATTCGGCCATGAGCCTCGGGGGAGGCAGTTCCATAACGTTGAAATGATTCATCTTTCTCTCGACGACCATTTCAGTTGTAGCCACTGGGTTAAATAAGGAGGTTTTGTCGGCCAGTGACCCATCCTTGTTGATGCCCATCATTGTCTGGAACATCATGCCGGCTTTCTCTGCCAGCGTCATTCGGTTAAGCAAATCTTCCACCCGCTCATTGATGGGTCTACGGGAATCTTCGTATAGATCGAGCACGCCGTTTTTATTGAGATCACGAAAAGAGAGAGCGTCTACTTTGATAATAGGTGCTTCAGCACCTAATGTGGCTCTGATGGCGTTGATTTTTTTTGCTTTGAGGAAATTGTTGACCAGATAGATGATAAGGGCTAAGAGAGCCAGACCAGCCAATGTTAATAAGATAATTAAACCGATATTCATGGGATCTCCTCTTCCATATATACAAACATACTATATATATTTATATATAATATGTCAATATATATGACAAAATAAGCATGCGGTGTTCCACTGACAAATGGAGCATGTTTGGGCTGTGTAAATTGATATTTAGTGAGGAAGCAACTTCGACGCGTTAACAATACAAAGCTGAGGAGATCAATTACTTAGTACTTTCGACGCGCTGCCAGAGGGTAGTTAACGGCCGTTTCAATACCCGCACCCGCCAAAAAACCAGCAACCATAAATGAAGCCGCGCCACAAAAAGCAGCAGCGTCCACCACAGTTCGCGGGGTGACTGGGCAAATTTTAGAGCCAGCAGCGAGCCTTGTTGCGCTTCCAATTTGGCAGAGCGCATAGAAAATGGGGAGTTGCGGACGTAATCCTGTGCATAGCCACCAGTGGAGCGTACCTTTTGTCGTAGCCAGTCGGCGTAATTGTCGGGGTATTTCACAAAAACGGCCGCATCCGGCGCATACCGAATCCGAAAACCTTGTTCTGCAATGCGGTGAGAGATCACGGCGTCCTCTGCCAGGGCATCCTCCGGAATGGACTGGATGAGGCTACGGCGGGCGGCAAAAAGGTAACCTGAGCAAAGCAAAAAGTCGCCAGTCGCATCACGAGCTAGCCGGGTTTGGTGAGCGCCTTCTACCAAAACGTGTGACCAGTAGCCGAGCTTCGTTGCGCGTGGACTGCTGGAAAACGGCCGTCCCGTCACCGCACCCACTTTCTCATCCGCAAAAGGAGCCAGCAATGGCGCGAGCGCAGCGTCACCAATCACTACATCCCCGTCACTAAAAATCACGATGTCCCCCTGAGCCGCCTGCAAACCAAGATTGAGCGCAGCGGGCTTGCCGCGCCGTTCTGGCTCTGGCACATGGCGAACGCGGGGGAATTTTTTGGCGTATTGGTGCACAACGGCCGTTGTCTCTGCATCTGGGCAAATGACCAGTAGCTCGCTTGCAGCGGGAAGCTGAGGCAAAAACGCATCCAGAGCTAGGCCAATGGTGGCCGCCTCGCGGTACGTGGTGATTAAAACAGTAATCATTTCTGGCTTTGCTGAAAAAAGCCACAGAGGATTTTGAGATAATCAGAGCGACAATCTGTTTTAATCTGCGGAATTTGCGGTTTTTTCAGTGAACTCATTTATGAACTTGGTGGGCCATACACAACCGAAACCCCTTTGGCGCGTCCCAAAAGCGCTTCAAGTCCGGCAATAACTGCCATGAAGAAGAAGTTGACACCAATGGCCATTGACAGGGCCAGCCCCAGATAGCTAAACACAATGGTTGCTGGCTCTATCAGACTATCCAGAATAAGGCCTGTCCAGCCTAAGATTGACAGGACGATGCCCACGGCGACCATTGTGAACAGGAAAGCGGGCCAAGCGCGGCGGTCGGAGCGACTAGGCATCATGCCGTTGGCGATGGCAAAAAGCAGGTAAAGCCACAGCAGAAAGTCTGGCGTTAGGTAAACTTGTTTCAGGGCTGCCACCAATAAATCTAGCTGGCCAGATTGGAAAGCAGCAGTCAGTTCCGTAACGCTAAAGACACGGAAGCCAATGAGGAGGATAACGGCCGTTCCCAAAATCAACGGTGCGCCCCCAATCAAACTTTCACGGATGGGGCCGAGGGTGCGGCCTTTGAAATATTCCACATAGCCTAGCTGCACCGTGCCATCCGGCTGCATTTTGGGAATAATGGAGAAGCCACCGGTACGAACGCCCAAAAAGGTAGCGGCCAGCCAATGGCTAAGTTCGTGCAAAAAGACACCGGGTAGCAAAATAATTGCGTATAAAATGACAGCCCGCTCTGGCTTGCCCATCAGCAGCAAAGAAAGACCATGCAGGTGGGTGTGAATCCACCGCTGCATGATGAGCAGGATGACGAGGGCAAAAGCAACCCAAACGAAGGGCATGATGACGCTGCTCATAAAATTTCTCTACTGGAGCAAAGCGAAAAAATTCGCACCTGTCATACCCGCAAAAGCGGGCATCCATTTTCCTGCAAAAATATGGATTCCCATCTGCGCGGGAATAACAAGCAGTGTCGAATCTTATCCTTTGGCATTTCTCACCAGTTCAACAAAGCTGGCTTTGAGGCTCGCCCCGCCAACCAGCGCGCCATCAATGTCTGGTTGAGCCATATAGTCGGCGATATTGTGCTCTTTCACGCTGCCACCGTACTGTATTCGCACTTTTTGGGCGGTTTCTTCGCCAAACATCTCAGCGATGGGGCCGCGCACGCTGAGGCCGATGATGCTGCCTGCCTGGGCAGCCGTGGCAGATTTGCCCGTGCCGATGGCCCAAATTGGCTCGTAGGCAATGATGAGGCTAGCAACTTGTTCGGCAGTCAAGCCATCTAGCGCAGCCCGCACTTGCCCACTCACAAATGCTTGCGTTTCGCCCGCTTCATTTTGCGCCAGCGTTTCGCCTACGCAAATGATGGGGGTGAGGCCGTGCGCCAGGGCTGCTTTGGCTTTTTGGTTTACGCCTTCGTCCGTTTCATTAAAATATTCACGCCGCTCAGAGTGGCCAATGATGACATATTGGCAGAATGGGGTGAGCATGTTGGGGGCGCATTCGCCTGTGTAAGCGCCGCTGTCGGCAAAGTGCATATTTTGGGCACCCACGCCAATGTCAGTGGCCTGTAGCGCGTCGAAAACGCCAGGTAGGCTGATGAAGGGCGGGCAAACGACCTTGTCTACACCTTTGATTTGGCCGAGGCCGTTGCGAATTTCACGTACAAATTCTACGGCTTCCACGGCCGTTTTGTTCATTTTCCAGTTTCCAGCAATAATTGGGGTACGCATGACACTCCTTGAAACTAATTTTGCTACAGAGACCACAGAGAAAAGAGAGAAATCTGTTGAATCTGCGAAATCTATTGATTCGTATTTACGGCCGTAATTCTATGATGTTTTCTTCGATCCGGGTAGCCAGCCAGAAGGGGGGTTCGTGGACCATGGCTTCTTCAAATGTATCCAAAGCCTCTTCTGGTTCGTCCAGCTCTAGCAGTAAAATGCCTTTAATGAAGAAAAGATCGGCGGCGTAACGGCCGTCGTCAAATGCTTCTGGCGACTCTAAAATGGACAGCGCTTCCGGCAGCAAATCCTCGTCGTACAAAATGTACGCTTCGCCAATAGCGATGGTTGTTGGGTGGTGGGCATCCTCTTCAAGTCTGCCGAGATATTCTTCAATGCGACGAGCGGATAGATCTTCAAGCAAATAAGCCATCATCAAATTTTGCTGAATCTCAATATCTCGTGGGAAGCGAACGAGCCCTTCTTCTAGCACCACGTTGGCTAACTCGTACTGCTCTTGCTCCATCAGCCGGTTTACCAATGCGTTTAGGGCAACGGGCATCCGCATTCGGCTTACCATGTCTCGAACAATGTGGCGTGCTTCTTCAACTTGGTCATCCCGCATGAAGGCAGCGGCCAATTCGGCGGCAAGCAGGTTGTTTTCAGGATTTTCTTCATAAAGCGGCAGGAGTTCTTCAACAGGGCGCACCACTTCTGGCAGCTCTATTTCTGGTGGCAGTGGCTCTTCATCGTCAAATTCCGGCAGCGGGGCGTCAAGATCGTCTTCGTCTTCAGGCTCTTCGGCAATTGGCTCGTTGTTTTGGGGCGAAAATCCGTCGGTAAGTACAAAAATGAGACCCGCACACAGACACATTCCTACTAAAACGCCAATGCCCACCAGCACCAACGGCCGTCTACGCTTTGTCTCTTTTTCGGCGGTAGGGGCAACAGCAGTCGGGGCTTCATCATCAAGCGTTGGTAAAGCTGGGGGCGGTTCACTGGGGATGAGAACGGCCGTTTCTACAGGCTGGGTTTTCTTCTCGGTGCTGTCTGGCAAAACGGCCGCACCGGCTGGCCCGATCTTGCTGGGGGCATCTTCCAATGCTTCCTTGAAGGCAGTCACGAATTCACCAGCGGTTGCGTACCGCTCTATTGGTTCTTTGCTGAGCACTTTAAGCAGCACCATTTCTAACGCGGGGCTAATTTTGTCATTCAGGCTGCTGGGCAATGGCGGCGGGTCAAAAATTTGGGAGTGGATCACGGAGTAACCGGTGTCTGAGGCAAACGGCACCCGCCCGGTGACCATTTCATACACCACAATGCCAAATGAGTAGATGTCAGTACGGCCGTCTAGCTCCATGTTGCCTTTGGCTTGTTCTGGCGAAATGTACTGGGGCGTGCCCATAATCATATCTTGCGACATCGTTGATTCGCCAGATTGAGTAATTCGCGCCAGACCAAAATCGGCAATGAAGACACCGCCCCCCTGCGTTAGTAAAATGTTCGATGGCTTAATATCCCGGTGCAGCACGCCCTGTTTGTGGGCATGATCCAGGCCGTCGGCTACCCGACTGGCAATGCGAATCATCTCTTTCGTGGAAAGTGTGCCCTGGCTCAGCCGCTCCTTGAGTGTTTCGCCTTGCACAAAGCGCATCACCAGGTATGGATAGCCATCATGCTCGGCAAAGTCGTAGACGGGAACAATATTGGGGTGTTCCAGGCGTGCGACTACCTGCGCTTCGCGGGTAAAGCGGCGCAGGAAGCTATCGTCATCCTTGAAGATGGTGTGCAAAACTTTGATGGCGCGGTAGCGGTCCAGCCGCTCATGGTATGCCTTGTAGACGGTGGCCATCCCGCCTTGGCCGAGTTTTTCTTCAATTCGGTAGCTGCCAACTGTGGAACCAATTTCAAAGCTCATGTTAGGATTATAGAGAATGGTTGTTAACGGAACAAGAAGGGGTTGTAAACCATTTGTAACGGTAAATGATGAATAGCAAAAGGTTAGCGATTGCGATGAGAACGGCCGTTTTTTTACTCATCCGTCACGCAGCCCTCAGAGGCAGACTTGACGTTCTTGATGTATTTGTACAGCGTGCCCCGCGTGGCTTTGTAGGGCGGGGTGGCCCAGGCGGTGCGGCGCTTTGCAATTTCCTCGTCGCTCACGTCCATGTTGATGGTGCGATTTTGGGCATCAATCGTCACCTTGTCGCCAGTTTTCACCAGGGCAATGGGGCCGCCTTCCTGCGCCTCTGGGGTAATATGCCCCACGATGAAGCCGTGACTGCCACCGGAGAAACGGCCGTCTGTCATCAACGCCACATCTTTACCCAAGCCAGCACCCATGATGGCGCTCGTTGGCGTCAACATCTCCGGCATCCCAGGGCCACCCTTTGGCCCCTCGTAGCGAATGATGATGACGTCTCCTTTTTGGATTTTGCCATCTTCCAACGCTGCCAGCATTTCTTCTTCCGAGTCAAAAACGTTGGCCGTGCCGCTGAATACCAGCCCCTCTTTACCCGTAATTTTGGCGACGGCACCCTCTGGTGCCAAATTGCCGCGCAGAATTTGGATGTGGCCGCTTTCTTTGATGGGATTGTCTAACGGCCGTAACACTTCCTGCCCCTCACTCAACCCTGGCAAATCAGCCAAATTCTCTGCTACGGTTTTGCCCGTTACCGTCAGGCAGTCGCCGTTGATGAGGCCATTTTCGTGTAGATATTTCATTACGGCTGGAGTGCCGCCCACTTCGTGCAAATCTTCCATCACGAAACGGCCGCTTGGCTTCAAATCGGCTAAAAAGGGCACCCGGTCACTCACCGCCTGGAAATCGTCAATCGTTAAATCCACATCCACCGAACGCGCCATGGCGATCAGGTGCAGCACCGCGTTGGTCGAACCGCCCAAAGCCATCGTGACCACCATCGCATTTTCAAATGCCGCCCGTGTCATGATGTCGCGCGGCTTGATGTCGCGCTCCAGCAAGGTGCGAATGGCGCGACCAGCTGCCACACATTCATTCACTTTCTCTTCGGAGACGGCGGGGTAGGAGGCGGAGTAAGGCAGGCTCATCCCCAGTGCCTCGATGGCGGAGGCCATGGTGTTGGCGGTGTACATGCCGCCGCACGCCCCTGGGCCAGGGCAGGAATGGCGCACAATTTCCTCACGCTCTTCGTCGCTGATGCTACCTGCCAAATATTCACCATAGCTTTGGAACGCTGAGACGATGTCTAGCTTGGCGTGCCTGGCGGTGCAGCCTGCCTGAATGGTGCCACCGTACACCATGATTGCTGGCCGATTGAGCCGCCCCATTGCCATGATGCAGCCGGGCATATTTTTGTCGCAGCCGGGCAGAGCCACTAGGCCGTCGTACCATTGCGCCCCCATAATCGTCTCGATGGAGTCAGCGATGAGGTCGCGGGATTGGAGCGAAAAGCTCATGCCGTCCGTCCCCATGCTAATGCCGTCGCTGACGCCGATGGTGTTGAAGCGCATCCCCACCAAATCGGCTGCGGCGACGCCTTCCTTCACCTTTGCGGCCAAATCCAGCAGGTGCATGTTGCAAGAGTTGCCCTCGTACCAAACGCTGGCGATCCCCACCTGCGCTTTGTCCATATCGGCGGGCTGGAAGCCAGTCGCATACAACATTGCCTGCGATGCCCCCTGCGATTTGGGTTGAGTGATACGTGAACTATATTTATTCAATTGCGTCATTTCCTCTCCTCATTGATTAGTTAATTCCAGGGAGAATCTGGAAAAACTTGTTTGTTAGCAAACCATGTTCGCTGATTTTCTATCCAGATATGGAATTGGTTATTTGACCTTGCAACCATTTCCTCAAATGTTGAAGGCACGTTGCCTAATTCAAAAAACCATAATTTTTCATGATTATTTTGAATTTTCCCAAGCCATGGTTGGCCGTGTTGGGCCTCATTTGTTAAAAAGATTGGCAAATTTGTAAATTCACAAGCAGCAAATTCGATGATTTGAAGAACAGCTTTTATTGGTTTTTTGTAATAGCGGACAGTTGGAAAGTTAGAAAGATCGTCGATTTCCGAAGAAGGAAAGGATAAATTAAAACTGACCCAATTATCCTTTAATTCAGGCATGACGATGGATGTGATTCCAAGAATGCTGGGGCGAGCCGTTATAGAAACCTCTTTTAAATGTAGTTTCACTTCTGGGGCATTGGGAGAGTAGACAAATCCGTCTTGTGGCACGTCCCAAGAGATGTTTTTCAGCCAGTCTTTATTTCCCTCATTTAAAAGGTTGATTTGGGACAGAAAATTCTCAAACTTTTTGAGCAGAACAGGGAAATCATTCTTTGATTCGAGCTTTTGGTGCATTTCGATTCGATGATATTCAGGCATATCGGTTCCACTGCTAAATTACGGCCGTTCCCTCAATCTCAATCAAAAATTCAGGCCGGGCTAACGAATGCACCCCAATCCAGGTGGCTGTGGGTGGATTTTCTGGAAAAAATGTCTTCAATCCTTCGCTGACTGGGGCGGTTTTATCCATCCAATCTTGGACGATGTAGATGCGTAAGGCTGCGATGTCGTTAAGGGTGGCACCTGCGGTGGTTACGGCCGTTTCCACATTCCGTAAACTTTGCCACACCTGCGCCTGCAAATCATTCTCGCCCACGATATTTTGGTTTTCATCCCAGGCCACTTGCCCGGAGAAGTAGACCGCGCGGCTACCCTGCGCCACCACAATTTGCGAAAAGCCATACTGCACGCTGTTAAACAACGATTCTGGATTTAAGCTAATCTTAGGCACGCTGAACTCCTTTTACAAATTGATAAGAAAACCGCCTGCCGCAATGAGCAGAAAGCCCACTCCTAGCCAGCGCACCCCCGGTATCCAGGCGCGGAACAGGATTTTGGCATTTTGAGCGCATCTCACTCGTTGCTTTTTTAGCCCGGATGGTGGTCAAATTTTCTTGTACGGTTTCATGGCTGAACGCACCAAACGTGTCCCGAATGAATATGAAGCCGCCGTAGATGATTACGGCCGTTCCCAACAAAATCAGCGGCAGCCCAACCAGATGTAGCCAAACAGCACGCATATCTCCAGCCTGAGCGAGTGGTTGAATCGTCTCCGCCCACATCGACCATAAGATTGAGCCGCCAAAAACGGCCGCAATCACCCACAAAACATATTTCCCAACTGAGCTGTTTGCCGATTTTTTAGACTTTGCCATTTTGCTTATAAGTTTGCTACAACCAAATTGCCCATCTCCTGCGTACTTACCTGCGTTTCGCCCAGTTTGGCAATGTCGGCCGTTCGGTGACCGGCGGCGAGGACTTGCGAGACGGCCGTTTCCACCACATTGGCCTCATTTTCCAACCCCAAGCTAGAGCGCAGCATCATTGCCGTGCTTAAAATGGTTGCCAGGGGATTGGCAATGCCCTGTCCCGCGATGTCCGGCGCAGAGCCGTGAATCGGTTCGTACAGCCCCACAGAGTCAGCTTCACCCAGCGCCGCCGAGGGCAGCATCCCCAGCGAGCCAGTAATCATCGAGGCTTCATCAGACAAAATGTCGCCGAACATATTGCCCGTCACTACCACGTCAAAATCGCCGGGGCGGTTGATGAGGTACATTGCCATGGCATCTACCAGCACATCTTCATACTCGATGTTCGGGTACTCTGCCGCTACCTCATGCGCCACCTCGCGCCAAACGCGGGATGAGGCAAGCACGTTGGCCTTGTCTACCGAAGTCACTTTGCCTCGCCCGCCAGCCGCTTTGCGCTGCTCGGCTAGCGTAAAGGCCACGCGCAAAACCCGCTTGATTTCCATCTCGCTGTAGCGCATCGTGTCGTGGCCGCTGCGTCCTTCAGCCACCGTTTCCCGACCCTGCGGCGAGCCAAAGTAGATGCCCCCGGTCAATTCGCGCACAAAAACAATGTCCACATCCTGCACCCGATCTGCTTTGAGCGGACTGGCCTCTGCCAAAGCTGGAAATACGCGCACCGGGCGAATGTTGGCAAACGCGCCCAGCGATTTACGCAGCTTGAGCAGCCCTTGCTCTGGCCGCACCTTGGCCGTGGGATCGCTCCATTTAGGGCCGCCCACCGCGCCCAGCAGCACCGCGCTGCCTGCCAGGCACATGCCCAGCGTCTCTTCGGGCAATGGGTTGCCCGTCTCATCAATGGCGATGCCCCCTGCCAAACCTGTTTGGGTAGTGAAGGTGTGGCCGAATTTGCTGGCAATAGCATCCAGCACCTTTTCAGCCTCAACCACCACCTCTGGCCCAATCCCGTCGCCAGGGAGTAATGTGATTTTTGCTTCCATCTTTTTTCCTTTGTTAGAAATGTTTTGAGTTTGATCGTATTTCGTGTTGCGTATTTCGTAACGTCCCGTGGCTACGCAATACGAAATACGCAATATTTTCAATTTGTGCGCTACTTTTTAATGTTTACGGCCGTTCCGCCACACCCAGCCACCAAATCACCCGGCGCAATAGCAAACACCGCAAACGGCGTCCCTGCCGCCGCCCAAACCGTCTCAAATTGTAGCAAATCCTCGTCCACATAAATTGTCATCGGTGTAAGGTGGCCGAAGGGCGGTACGCCGCCAATGCTAAAGCCAGTCGCCGCTTTCACTGCGTCGGCTGTGGCGCGTTTCACCTTTTTGCGCCCCACGCCGCACAAAGCGGCCAGCTTGCGTTCATCTAGCTGGTTTGTGCCAGAGACCAGCGCCATGATTGGCTCACCATTTACCGAAAAGCAAAGGCTCTTCACAATTTGCCCCAGCGTACAGCCAATCGCATCGGCCGCGTCCTGCGCCGTGCGCGTCGTTTGGGCAAATTCCTTAACTTCGATGTCTAGCCCCAATTCCAGAGCAGCATCGGCAACTTTTTGGGTAGATGGGTGCATTTTTCGGTAATCGGTGGCCGGTTATCGGTAGTCCGTAATCGGTTATTCGATGACCGTTCACCGATTACCGTTTACTGAATACCGATTACCGACTAATCAAGGTCATAATCGTCTTCGTAATCTTGTTCAAAATAGTTCTTGCTGCGGCGACGGTCAATGTAGCGGTCGAACTCGGCGGAGATTTGGGGGTCGAAGGAGTCATCCAGGGTGGCGTCTAAGATAATGTCGGCGATATCGTCGGGGGAAGCGGCCGTTTCATCAAACGCCTCTATATTTGCCAACTGCTCCTCCAATACGTCCCGCTCAATTTTTCGTTTGTCAATATCCTGTCGCAGCTGCGCCGCAACTTCAGCAAACCAATCACGACCCGCTCTTGCCACTTCTTCCTGCCGCTGCATCATAAACGTGCTTTTATGTTTGTCTAGCTGTGCCAACTCATCTTTAATCTCTTCCAGCCGATTTTGCACCCGCGTCAACTCCCGCGTTAGCAAATCTAGCTGCTCTTGTTCAGAATTGATCACAATGGTGTGCGGCGCATCTGGTTCCAGGAGCAATTGTTCCAACTTTTCCAAATCGCCGGCCGCGTAGGCAGCATTGATCGCCATCATCATCTGGGTGCGATATTTACGATCTTCCTTGTCCACCGCCATGTCGGGGTGAAAGCGGCGTGCCAACTGGCGATAGAGCTGCTTGAGCGACACCTTCTCTTCCTCTGCCAGCTTTTGGCGCGGAACCTGCGGCATTTCCCGATACCGATAGTCGCCCGATTCGGCCGCGCGTTCGCCTGCAGCCCAAGCGGCCGCTTCATTTTCCGGGTCGGTCTGCCAGCCTTCACCCAGCCAGCGCATTTTGCGCCTTAGCTCCTGAATTTCCGCTTCCAGCTTGTCTAGCTTGTCCGTGAGCCTGGCAATGCGCGAGCGCAGCTTGAACTCAAAGGCACTAATCGCCGCCAGCCGTTCCGACAGCTCTGCCTCAGCCTCCACCAGACGCGGCCGTAAGTTGTTTAGCAGCGCGGTAATCTTCTCAATTTGCTCATGCAAACTGGTTTTCGCGGGTGAGTGATTCTGGTTCGTCATATGGATATTGTAGTCGGGAATTAGGTAATTGGGTAATTATTTTCAGCAATTTTACAGCAACGAATAGTTGTGTTTTATTTTCGTTTTTTCAAACATGTTATTCGAAAACGATGGGACTCTATGTGGACAAAACATTCACTATTGGCTTCCATTTTGTTGTATCCACTGGTGAAGATTCCATCTATACAAAAAAACAAACGGTTTACCAAACGCTTGATCGCTATGATAAATGAAATAAGGTAATTTTTTGAAAAAGAACACTTTTATGACGATTGTATTTAGAAAGGAGAAACTATGAATACTGTGAATAATGTTTTTGAAGATTTTATTATTGTTCATTCAGATCAGGTAACAATCCATTTGGATGCACAGAATAATAGATTGATATTTAGAAGCGGTCCTGACGAGGACCGAGTTCGTATTGATGCCAATGGCGGGAATATATGGCTTGGTGGGAATGGGCAAGATGGGGATATATTTTTGTTCCCAAATGCCGGAGATAATCAAACTACCAATCAGGCAACAATCCATTTAGATGCAGAGAACAGTAGATTGTCTTTAAGAAGCGGTCCTGGCGAGGATCGAGTTCGTATTGATGCCAATGGTGGGAATATGAGGCTTGGTGGGAATGGGCAAGATGGGGATATATATTTGTTTCCAAATACCGGAGATAATCAAACTAGCAATCAAGCAACAATCCATTTAGATGCAGAGAATAGTAGATTGTCTTTAAGAAGCGGTCCTGGCGAGGATCGAGTTCGTATTGATGCCAATGGTGGGAATATGAGGCTTGGTGGGAATGGGCAAGATGGGGATATATATTTGTTTCCAAATGCCGGAGATAATCAAACTAGCAATCAGGCAACAATTCATTTAGATGCAGAGAATAGTAGATTGTCTTTAAGAAGCGGTCCTGGCGAGGATCGAGTTCGTATTGATGCCAATGGTGGGAATATATTACTTGGTGGGAATGGGCAAGATGGGGATATATTTTTGTTCCCAAATACTGGAGACAACGAATCTTTCGACCAGGCAACTATCCATTTAGATGGAGATTCTGGGGATATTAGACTAAGGAACGCCGATTGTGCTGAAGATTTTGATATTAATGAAGATATTGGAGAAGTCGAACCTGGTACTGTCATGGTGTTGGAAGAATCAAGCAAACTTTCCGTCAGTTCTAAACCCTATGACAAAAAGGCTGCAGGTATAATTTCTGGTGCTGGTGATTATAAACCGGGAATTATATTAGATAGACAACCTTCTGAGAATAAACGATTACCTGTTGCATTGATGGGGAAGGTCTACTGCAAGGTTGATGCAACATTTGGTTCTATTCAGGTTGGAGATATGCTTACAACCTCTCCAACGGTTGGCCATGCAATGAAGGCAGACGATCCATTTAGAGCATTTGGTGCTGTAATCGGTAAAGCCTTGAGTTCATTGGAAAAAGGTCAAGGTTTAATCCCTATTCTTGTTTCTCTACAATAATTTAATTTTTTTAGGGCGTAAACGGAAAGCAAATCGGTTTTCAAGGAGGTTGCCATGGGTATTTTTGGAGACGTTGTTAAGGGTATTGTTGGTGTTGCAGTCGGCGGTCCAGTTGGTGGCTTAATTGCAGTAACAAAAGGTGACGAGATAGTCGAAGGCACAGTTGATGTAGTTCGGCAAATTGTCAGTATTGGGGAAGATGTATATCGCGCAATTCCTGCCTGGGCATTTGCCTTTGGTAATCCACTCCACGGGGTTCTGAAACATGTTGCTGAAGATGAAATAATAATGCTAGGCCAAATCGCTGGAGAAATAGTTATTGTTTCAGGCTTATATTGGCCCGTATTAGGACCTGTTGGTGCAACAGCTCAAATTATGCAAAACATAGTCCCTACTATGGTTACAGTAGGGTCACTTATCGGGAAAATAGATCACAGGTATCTAAACGATCAAGAATGGGAAATGGCAAATTATATTTTTGGTGACTCACTAGCTGACAGGGATAGAATAATTTTAACAAATTTCTCTTGGCCAGGGGATAGACCATTTGTGTTTCCCAACACAATTGGTCAAATTTATGTAAACCTAGGTTCAGCTTATGTGCATAATGGTTCGATATTTCAGGCCCCATTACTATTTCACGAGTTAACTCATGTTTGGCAGGCTGAGAGACATATATTAAGAGAAATATTCTTTTATCACGCCGCGGTGGGCCGAGAATACAGCTTTGAGCACGGTCGCCAGTGGAGTGAGTATAATCTGGAACAACAAGCAAGTATCGTCGAGGCATGGTTATTGGGCCGAATTAGAAAGGCGGGGGGCGTTTTTACTGGAGATCGTAATCGGCTTGCAATAGGATCCCCGTTGTTCCGCTACATTAATGGCAATATTCGAACCTCCAATAATTTTGCGAGGACAATGGGCGATAGTTCAGTAAGGCGATTTCTTTTAGAAGGGAATCACCAAACAATGAGAGATATGCACCCAGAACCACCTCCGCTCTGGTGGTAATGTTAGTCCAGACCTCACCATCAGAGCGGAGGTGGTGTCCTCAGTATTGAATGATTGGAAGTGGCTCCAAATGCTATAATTGAGACTTATGCAAACTCCATATTTTATTCGACGTTCTGAACCTTAATTTTAATTAACAGGAACCAAAATATATGAAAGTAGCTACAACTCTTTCCGTTTAATATGCAATAACTAATTAATCTGCTGCTTCAAATTTTCTTAATTGCCAGGTGTCTCAATTTCCCAACAACGCATATTCCATGCTGTCTGCTAATGCCTGCCAGCTGGCTTCTATGATGTTGGGGCTGGCTCCGACCGTGCTCCAGCTTTGGTTGCCCTGCCGTGTGTCGATTAAGACGCGTGTGGTGGCTGCCGTGGCGTTTTCACCATCTAAAATGCGTACCTTGTAATCCACCAGCTTGATGCTGCTGAGCTGCGGATACACATCGACCAACGCTTTCCGCAAGGCGGCATCCAGCGCGTTAACCGGGCCATTTCCCTCGGCGACGGTGTGCATCCGCTTGGGGCCAACCCGTACTTTGACGATGGCTTCCGCGTTCAGGCCGCGCCCGCGCCGCTGATGCACGCTTACGGAGTAGTCAATTACTTCAAACGGCGGCACGTAGGCGGGATGGGTGCGGCGTAGCATCAGCTCAACGGATGCTTCCGCCCCTTCAAAAGTGAAGCCTTGCGCCTCTAGCGTTTTAATTTGCGTGAGGGCTTTGCGTAAATCGAGACTTTCTGTGTTTAGGCCAAATTGGTGTGCTTTGTCTACCAAATTGCCTCGCCCAGACAGCTCCGAAACGACGGAACGCTGCTGGTTGCCTACCAGCTCCGGCTCAATGTGTTGGTAACTAAGCGGGTTTTTGAGCATAGCGGCGACGTGGATACCGCCTTTGTGAGCAAAGGCACTGGTTCCCACGAACGGTTGGTGATCATCTAAATCCAGATTGGCGACCTCGGCGACGTAGCGGGAGAGTTCGGTGAGGGTGGCTAGTTTTTCTGGCGGGACGCAGTCGTACCCCATTTTTAGCTGCAAATCGGGGATGAGGCTGCACAGGTTGGCGTTGGCAACCCGTTCACCGTAGCCGTTGATGGTGCCTTGTACTTGGGTTGCCCCGGCACGCACGCCTGCCAGCGAGTTGGCTACCCCACATTCCCCATCATCGTGGGTGTGGATACCAATTTGGACGTTGGGGCCAACGGCCGTTTTCACCTCCGCCATAATCTCCTCGATCTCCCAGGGAAGGGAGCCGCCATTTGTGTCGCACAGCACCACCCAATCGGCCTGGTTTACGGCCGCTGCCTTGATGGTCGCCAGGGCGTACTCCGGGTTGGCTTTGTAGCCATCGAAGAAATGCTCCGCGTCGTAAATGACCTCTCTGTTTTGGGATTTGCAGTAGGCGACGCTCTCACCAACCATTGCTAGATTTTCTTCCAGGCGTACTTCCAGCACATCCGTGACGTGCAAATCCCAGCTTTTGCCCACGAGGGTAACGGCTGGCGTGTTGGCCTCGATGAGCAACTGTAAATTTTTATCCTCTTCTGGACGAACGCCTTTGCGACGGGTGCTGCCAAAGGCGGTAACTTTGGCGTATTGCAAATTAAGCGACGCGGCGCGGCGGAAATATTCAGCATCCTTCGGGTTGGAACCAGGCCAGCCGCCTTCGATGTAATCAATGCCAAATTCATCGAGCCGCTGGGTGATTTTGAGTTTGTCGTCCACCGAAAGGGAAATGCCTTCGCGCTGGGTGCCATCACGCAAAGTGGTGTCGTAGAGGAAGATTTTAGTCATGCGATTCTCCTGGAAGGAGATTAGAGACTGGAGACTGGAGATTGTTGAATCTCTATCTCTAGTCTCCAATCTCGCGGCATCAGCCGCTTGTATTCACGCGAGCCGGATGCGCGGCTTCGTAAGCGGCAACAGCATCGGCCTGCTTAAGTAAGTAGCCAAGTTGATCCAGCCCTTCGAGTAGGCAGGTTTTGCTGAAACTATCTATGGGGAAGTGGACGGTACGGCCGTCTGGCAAAGTAACCGTCTGGCTGGCTAAATCCACGCTCACCTGGGTGCTGGGGTCTTCGGCCACCAAACTCAGAAGCTGCTCATGCGTTTCTTCATCCACGATGATGGGCAGTAGGCCGTTTTTGAGTGAGTTGTTGCGAAAAATATCGGCGAAGCTGGTGGAAATGACGGCCGTAAAGCCAAAATCCATCAGCGACCAGGGGGCATGTTCTCGGCTGGAGCCGCAGCCAAAGTTATCCCCTGCCAGCAAAATAGATGCGCCCTGTGCCTCTGGCTGATTTAGCGGAAAATCAGTACGTGGCGAGCCATCTTCACTGTACCGCCAATGGAAGAATAAATTTTTACCCAACCCTTTTTTGCTAATTGTCTTCAAAAACTGGGCTGGAATGATCTGGTCTGTGTCAATATTTTCTGTAGGAATTGCCACCATGTGGCTGGTTAAGGTTGTAAATGGTTGCATAGAACTCTCTTTTAGGTTATTTGGGTTTGTAATTAGGTAATTGAGTAATTGCCCAATTACCTAATTACTCAATTACATCTACTGGTAGGCAAATTGAAAGCGCGACGGCCGTTCCCGCCTTGTAGCCCTTCGTTGACCAGATTCAATGACAGTTAAAATACCCTCTTGAACCAGTGCCTCGATGACATGTGGGCGGAACCAGTCGCTGAGTTGGGCTGGATCGTTGAATTTATTGGGAGCGTGGAACAGCAAACGGCCGTATCGCTCCAATTGCACCTCGGTAATGAGTTGACGCAGGCCAATGCGGTGCAGCAACTGGTTCTTTAGCTGGAACTTGTTCACGCCGCTCAACGGGACGATGAGCCGACCATGACTTTCACTGAATACAGGGTTTTCAACGGCAATCGCTTCACGCACTACGCTGTCCAGCTTGCTAAAACGGCACTGGGAGAGGTCGCCCACCAGCACCAGCGATGTTGCTGCATCCACCTGCGGCAAAAGTTGCTTCACACATTCCACGGCGTAGCGCACTTTTACGTGATAGGTTGGGTGTTCCATTTTCCCCTCCTTCATGAATGGGACGCAGATTTGCCTGATTTACCTGATAAATATGATCAGGGCGATCAGGTAAATCTGCGTTCTATTTGCTACTGCAAACTACGCACGTCCGTCACCTTGCCAGTAACGGCCGTTGCCGCTGCCGTGAGTGGACTCGCCAAAAAGGTGCGCCCACCTTTGCCCTGTCGCCCTTCAAAGTTACGATTGCTGGTGCTGACGGCGTACTGTCCTGGTTCTAGCTGGTCGCCGTTCATGGCAATACACATCGAGCAGCCCGCTTCGCGCCACTCTGCGCCCGCATTTTTGAAGATGCGATCCAGCCCTTCAGCTTCGGCCTGCTTTTTCACATCCTGCGACCCCGGCACGACCATGACGCGCACGTTTTCTGCCACGGAACGGCCGTTAAACACTTCAGCCGCCTGCCGCAAATCAGAAATGCGTGAGTTGGTGCAGCTACCGATGAACACCACGTCTACTGGCTGTCCCAGCAGCGGCTTGCCTGCTTGCAAATCCATGTAGGCCAGCGCTTTTTCCACCGTCTGCCGCTCGCCGATGTTGCCAATAGCCATTGGGTCGGGAATATTGTCGGTAATCTTCATCCCCAAACCCGGGTTCGTGCCGTAGGTGATCATCGGTTCCAGAACAGAGGCATCAATGTCAATCTCTTTGTCGTAAACTGCGCCTTCGTCAGAAACGAGGCTGCGCCAATACGCCACAGCGTCATTCCAAGCTGCACCCTGGGGCGCATGTTTTTTGCCCTTGATGTATTCAAATGTCGTGTCATCTGGGGCGATCAGCCCGGCACGTGCGCCACCTTCAATGCTCATGTTGCAGATGGTCATGCGCTGCTCCATCGTCAGGGCACGAACCGCCTCGCCGCGATACTCAAAGACATGCCCCGTGCCGCCACCCACACCAATTTTTGCCAGCAGTGCCAGGATAATATCTTTGGCAGTGCAGCCTTGGGGCAGACGGCCGTTTACATTCACAGCATACGTCTTGGGCTTGGTTTGCAGCAGGCACTGGGTCGCCAGCACATGCTCCACTTCGCTGGTGCCAATGCCAAACGCCAGCGCACCAAACGCACCGTGCGTGGCTGTGTGGCTGTCGCCGCACACAATTGTCATGCCCGGCTGGGTTAGCCCCATCTCTGGGCCAATGACATGGACAATGCCCCGGTTGGGACTCTCCATGCCAAATAGCTGAATGCCAAAGTCGCGGCAGTTGGCTTCCAGCGTGGCAATCTGCTTGGCGGCGATGGCATCCTGGATGGGAACGCCAATCGGTGTGGTGGGGATGCTGTGGTCCATGGTAGCGATGGTTTGAGACGGCCGTTTCACCCCCAAGCCCCGTTCGCGCAAGCCAGAAAAAGCCTGCGGCGAGGTCACCTCATGCACCAAATGCAAATCAATATACAAAACCGCCGGACTGCCCGGCTCATCCACTACCACATGGCTGTCCCAAATTTTGTCAATAATTGTTCTGGGTTCGTTCATTTACTCTCCAATAAATAAGTCGGCAAGCCATCAATGCTTGCCTGGTTTTTCTCTACCCAATAGCGTTGCACCCCTTCCTCGCAGCGATTTTCCGCCCATCGGAGCAATAAATCTCTATCTCCCCGATAATCGTAAAGTGGAACCGCAAAGCCACAGGAACTTTGCACCGATTCAATGTCCATCAGGATGATGTTACGGTTGTTTGGTGCGGGCGGAAACAAAGGAACATAATCCACCCATTCAGCATCTTGCTGATGAATCGCCCGACCCGTTCCATACAAACGTAAAATGAGCGGTTTCCCGGCAAAACTACAAAACATGATGGTGAGACGGCCGTCTGCTGCCAAATGTGCGGCCGTTTCATTACCGCTGCCAGTCAGGTTCATAAAGGCAACCTGGTTGGCGTTGATGATCCTGAAACAGTCTAATCCTTTGGGGCTGAGATTGATACGGCCGTTTGCCGGAGCCGTCGCCACAAAAAACATATGCTGTGCGGCAATAAACGCCTGCAAATCTTCACTGAGTGCTTCATAAAATTTAGCCATATCTCTTCCTACTATTTCATTCCCAATCCCCGTTCATGCAGCCCCGCTATCGCAGTTCAGTTTCATTTTTTGTTAGTCTTTCATTACTATTGACGACCACAGTTGATCCCATTTTTCCAATAGAAATTCTATGTAGTTTAATATGTAGCCAGGGGAAAAGACATTTATTGATTTTGGGGGATCACCTTTTTTGTCAGAAAAATATCTGTATTTTTGATCTGGGTTTCTATCCACACCATCAAAGACTTTCGATCCTATGATATCCTCAATTTTTTCTTGAGAAAGCTCCCACGGAGACGGAAAATTAAAATCCTCATTAGAATATATCTCTAAATATTGAGCCTTTAGCTTACCAATATCATGATTCAGCTTATAGTTTGAGTTATTGGAAATAATACAAGCTTTAAGGAATAATTCCGTCGCGTGGTATAACAAGAAATATACGACAGAAGCATTTGGCCAATTTTGAGCGGAGGAATTCTCACCAATTTCAATGCACAATAATTTGGCTGATTTCAAATATGCTGTAGAAAGTTCAAATAGACGATCACAATTTTCTTTTTTCCCAAACTCATGAGATTCTATCCTGCATCCAGGCCATTTAGCTTCTTCTAAAAAAGGGTCTTCAATTCTAATTGCCATACTATATCTCGCATGAAGGCCAACAATATCTTATCCTGCAATGCTTAGAGAGGTTCTTCACTGCGCTGTGTTGTTTTCAGGAAGGTATAAACTATAAACGCAATAAATAATCTCAAGTCTCCAGTCCCTAATCTCCAGCCACAACCTGCTCCACCACACTCGCCGTCTCTGAACTCGCTGCCAGCATCTTGTTCAGCGCGCTCAGATAAGCCCGGGCGCTAGCCACGACGATGTCGGTGCTGGCCCCGTGGCCGCTGAAGGTGCGGGCATAATGCTGGCTCGTCTGCGGATTGAGTGCGTAGCTGCCATCGCCATTGCTTGGCTGAATGCGAATTGTCGCTTCTGCTTGAGCATCTAACCCTTCCGTGACGGCGTTGATGGAAAACTCAGTCAATTTGGGTGCTTCGCCCACAATGCGGTTGATCGCTTGGTAGGCGGCATCAACCGGTCCGGTTCCCAGAGCCGCATCCATAAACGTCGTGCCGTCCGGCCCGGTTAGGCTGACAGACACGGTGGGGATGCTTTGGTCGCCGCAGGAGACTTGAATCTGGTTCAGCTTCCAAATTTCCGGCGGCTGGTAAATCTCATCGGCAATAATGGCTTCGATGTCAGCGTCGGTGACCACCTTTTTCTTGTCGGCCAGCCGCTTGAAGCGTTGAAAAGCCTGTTCCAGCTCATCTTTGTCCAGGTCATCGTAGCCCAAATCTTCCACCCGCACGCGGAAGGCATGGCGGCCAGAGTGCTTGCCCAGCACCAGCGTGCTGGCGTGCAGCCCTACCGTTTCGGGTCGCATAATTTCGTAGGTAAGCTGGTTTTTCAACATCCCATCCTGGTGAATCCCCGCTTCATGGGCAAAGGCGTTGGCGCCGACAATCGCTTTGTTCGGCTGCACCACCATCCCCGTGTAGGCACTTACCATCCGGCTGGTGCGGGTGATGTGGGTGGTGTCTATGTTGGTGGTGAAGTTGAAGAAGTTGGGTCGGGTGGAAATTGCCATCGCCACTTCTTCCAGAGAGGTGTTGCCTGCTCGTTCGCCAATGCCGTTGATGGTGACTTCCACTTGCCGAGCACCGTTTTGAACGCCAGCCAGCGTGTTGGCCGTTGCTAGCCCCAAGTCGTTGTGGCAGTGGGTAGACCAGACAACCGTCTCGGCACCTGGGGTATTTTCGATGAGGTAGCGGATGAGACGGCCGTATTCCTCAGGAGCCGTGTACCCAACCGTGTCGGGAATATTCAGCGTCGTGGCCCCAGCCTTAATCGCTTCACCCAAAACCTGCACCAAAAAATCTGGATCAGAGCGTCCCGCATCTTCTGGCGAAAATTCCACATCGTCACACAGGCTTTTAGCAAAGGAGACCGACTCAATGACTTGGTCAATGCACTCTTCACGATCCATTTTGAGCTTGTGGTCTAGATGGATGTCGCTGGTAGCCAGGAAGGTGTGGATGCGGTGGCGCGGCGCGCCTTTGACGGCGTCGTAGGCACGCTGGATGTCTTGCTTATTGGCGCGGGCGAGGCCAGCAATCACCATTGGTTGGCCGCTTTTGCGCCCTTCGGTAAGCGGCCCAATCTCCTCGGCAATGCGGCGCACGGCATCAAAGTCGCCCGGTGAGGCGATGGGAAAGCCTGCTTCGCAAATGTCTACGCCCAGGCGAGAAAGCTGACGGGCAATTTCCAGCTTTTCCTCTACGTTAAGCGTTGCCCCCGGCGACTGTTCGCCATCGCGCAAGGTTGTGTCAAAAATAACCACTGTTTCCTGAATATCAACATCCTCTTCGCTCATTTTGTTCTCCCGTTTTCGGTAATTCGGTAGCAACCTACCGATTACTGATTACTCAATTTCTACGGCATTCAGCCACGGCATCATCTGCCGCAATTCCTTGCCCACTTGCTCAATTTTGCTGGTACGGGCTTCCTGACGGCGCTGGTTGAACCAGGGACGGCCGTTTACATTTTCATCAATCCACTCTTCGGCATACGAGCCGCTGCGGATGTCTTGCAGCATTTGCTTCATCGCTTGGCGCGTCTCGTCCGTGATGATTTTGGGGCCGCCGGTGTAGTCGCCGTGTTCGGCCGTATCGCTGACGCTGTAGCGCATGTAGCTCAAACCGCCCTGGTAAAAAAGGTCTACGATTAGTTTAAGTTCGTGTAGGCATTCAAAGTAGGCAATTTCTGGCTGGTAACCTGCTTCCACCAGCGTGTTGAAGCCTGCTTCTACCAAAGCGGCCACGCCGCCGCACAAAACCGCCTGCTCGCCAAAGAGATCTGTTTCGGTTTCTTCGGCGAAGGTGGTTTCTAACACGCCAGCGCGGGTGCAGCCCAATGCTCTCGCATAGGCTAAAGCATTCGCTTTAGCTTGGCCACTGGCATCTTGCTCCACGGCCAGCAGGGCGGGGGTTCCTACGCCTTCCACGTACACTTCACGAACGCGGTGGCCGGGGGATTTAGGGGCGACCATGCTCACGTCCACGTCTTTGGGCGGCACAATTTGCCCAAAGCGAATGTTAAAGCCGTGCCCAAACATCAGCGTTTTGCCTGCGCTTAGGTTGGGAGCGATGGACTCTTTGTAAACGGCCGCTTGCTTTGTATCTGGCACCAAAACCATAATCACGTCTGCTTCAGCGCAGGCTTCCCCGGTCTCTTTTACTGTAAGACCATCAGCCTCAGCCTTTGCCCACGATTTGCTGCCGGGGTAAAGGCCCACGCGCACATCTGCACCAGAGTCTTGCAGATTTAGCGAATGAGCGTGCCCCTGACTACCGTAGCCAAGTACGGCGATCTTTTTGCCCTCAAGCAGAGCAAGGTCTGCATCTTTGTCGTAATAAATATTTGCCAAGATTTCTTCTCCCTTGTTTCGGTAATCCGATTTGCTGATTACCGATTCCTGATTACTGGTTTAATGATGTCCGTTTTGGGTGGGAACGGCCGTAAACGTTCCCCGTTCTTCCCGATCATGCTGGCCGCGCACCATAGCAATGCGGCCGGTACGCACCATTTCCTCAATACCAAAGCCCTCCAGCAGCCGAATCAGCGAATTCACCTGATCCTCCTTGCCCACAATCTGGATGATGAGCGATTCCATGTCTACATCCACAATGCTGGCACGGTAAATATCCACTAGCTGCATCACCTCGGCGCGAGTTTGGCTGTTGGCCTTTACTTTGATGAGTGCCAGTTCGCGCTTAACGGCGGGCAGATGCGTCACATCCTCGATGTGGGTAACGTTGATCAGCTTGTCTAGCTGCGTTTGAATCTGGCGCATGTCCCGGTCGGTGCCGTAAGCTACAAAGGTCATGCGACTAATGCCGGGGGTTTCGCTATGGCCCACGGCGAGGCTTTCGATATTAAAGTTGCGACGGCGAAACAGCCCCGCCACCCGGTTCAAAACGCCCGGCTTGTCTTCCATCCAGGCGTTGATTGTGTGTCGTTTCATTCCATCTTTTGTCATTTTCAATTCCTTATCGTCAAAATTGAACTGATCACCGATTACTCTTTACTGATTGCCGCTTACGGCCGTTGCCGGACGCCGAATCATATCCGCATTGCTTTTACCTGGCGTTACCATCGGATACACATTGGTAAACTCTTCCACCTGGAAGTCTAGCAGGTAAGGGCCATCATATGCCTGAGCTTCCTGGATGGCTTCGGCCGCTTCCTCTTTGTTGGTAACGGCTCGCGCTGGAATGCCATAGGCTTCGGCAATCTTTACAAAATCGGGATTAAATAGGGGCGTACCCGCGTGCCGCTTGTTGTAAAACACATCTTGCCACTGGCGCACCATGCCCAAATAACCGTTGTTGATAATGGCAATTTTGACGGGCAATTTTTCTTGAACCACCGTGGAAAGCTCTACCATCGTCATTTGGAAGCCGCCATCTCCGGCCACAACCCAGATTTCCTCATCGGGCAAGCCCATTTGTGCACCGATGGCAGCGGGCAGCGCGTACCCCATCGTGCCTAAGCCACCAGAGGTGAGCAAACTGCGTTTCTTGGTGTGGTGGTAATATTGTGCTTCCCACATTTGGTGCTGGCCTACATCAGTGACAACGGTAGCATCTCCTTCGTCGGTGGCATGCCACAAGGCTCTCATGACGTAGGGGGCGATCAGTTCATCTGTTTCCTGGGCCAAAATGTCGCGGTCACTGGTATCGGCTTTCCATTCAGCAATTTGCTCTAGCCAGGCGGGATGCTCATTAGGTTCAATTTGGGGCAGCAGGCTCCGCAACGTAAGGAGCGCATCGCCAATGACGGGGGTATTTATAGTGATGTTTTTGCCCATCTCGGCTGGGTCTAAGTCAACGTGGATAATTTTGGCTTTGGGGGCGAAGGTGTCGAAGGCACCTGTCAGTCGGTCATCTAGCCGTGCGCCGATGGCAAAGAGAACATCACACTCTTGCAGGGCATAGTTGCAGTAGGCTTCGCCGTGCATGCCACCCCAGCTTATGGAGAGCGGGTGGGTGGCGGGGAAGGTGCCAATGCCCAGCAGGCTGGTAGCCACGGGGATGTTGGCTTTTTCGGCCAATTGGCGTAGCTCTGCTTCGGCATGAGCAATGGAGACGCCTTGCCCAGCGACGATGACTGGTTTTTTGGCTTCGTTGATGAGTTGGGCAGCGCGGGAAACGGCCGTTGCCTCCGGTGCATTCATATTCGGATTGTAGCCAGGCAAATTGACTGCTTCCGGGTATCTGAACGGCATCGAGGCTTGCTGCACATCTTTGCACACGTCAATGAGTACAGGGCCTGGCCGTCCCGTGCGGGCAATGTAGAATGCTTCTTTAATGGCCTCTGGCAAATCCTTGATATCGGTGATGAGGTAGTTGTGCTTGGTCACGGGCAAGCTTACGCCCTGCACATCCGCTTCCTGGAAACCATCCCGCCCCAGCAAGGAGGTAGGCACTTGTCCAGTGATAGCTACAATGGGCGTAGAATCCATGTAAGCAGTTGCCAAGCCGGTAATGAGATTGGTGGCTCCCGGCCCAGAGGTGGCAATGCACACGCCCACGCGCCCGGTGGCGCGAGCATAGCCATCGGCCATGTGGGATGCGCCTTGCTCATGGGTAACCAATACGTGGTGAATAGGATACTCATACTTGGCCAGGTCATCGTAAGTAGGGAGGATGGCACCGCCGGGTAGCCCAAACACGACTTCGACACCTTCGTGCATCAGGCTTTCCCAAATAATTTGACCACCCGTTTTTAGCTCGCTCATAGTTCTCCTCCTTCTTTGGAGATTAGAATAGCTAGAATGAAAATGTACAAAAAAAGCCGCCCTGCTGGGCGGCTTAGGTTTAACCGATGAGTTGTTACACTCTGCCTTTACCCAACAAGCAATCTCTCCTCATGAATAATAAGGACGAGGCTAATAAGGATAAGGCTAATAATGATCTGAAAGAGTGTAAACATATTATTTTTGCAAAGCCAATTCTAATATATCACCAGTGTACAAGCTGACGGTTATTCCGCCAATACCAATTTGCCAAAATAAACTAAGCAAATCTTGTATAGTTTGTACAATAGGCTGGGATTTAGCAAATCAATTGTGATTTGCTCCAGTAAAAGCGAGAGAAGGGGTTCTTCTTATTTGCAAAAACTTTTTTCTGCTTTTACATATATTGGACTAGGGGATGTTGGCAAATAGTTGCTGTGTATAAAAACACCAAGGCGGAAAATGCTTAAACATTTTCCGCCTTGATTCCCACTATTTCCCACTGAACCGCGCATTTCAGCACAAGTCTCCATGAGTATATGGGATCATGTGCGTCAACTCTACGGTTATTATGGCTGAAATCAGTGCGTCCATTTTGTAAAGATTGCACAGAACAGACTTGAATTATGAATTGTGAGAGATGGATTATTGACTTACGGCCGTAACTGCCACAGCTTCAACGATAAGTGAAGAGCCAGCCGCATGTTTGCCTGGTTTAGATCATGCCCTGTTAGCTCTTGAATGCGCTCCAACCGGTAAAGTAGGGTGTTGCGATGGATGAAAAGCGATTCGGCCGTCTGGCTAATGTTGCCATGATGGTCAAAATAGGCATCAATTGTCTTTACCAAGCTACTTTTATGCTGCTCGTCATAGGCAACCAACGGGCCAATGACTTGATCTGTAAAACGGCGAACCACGGGAATTTCTTCTAACTGAACCAATAGTTGGTAAACGCCAAGGCTGCTGAACTTCACAACACGCTTAAGCTGCAACCGATCCCCAAGCTGCATAGCTTGTAACGCTTCATCGTACGTTTGGGGCCATTCACTTAATGTGGGTGCAGGGCCACTCAAGCCTGCAACCAAACGGCCGTCTGGGAATTCAGTATTTACTTGTTCTACAATACGGCGACCCAGTTCATGGGCTGTTTCCATATCCTCGGCATGTTTAAGCTGTTGAAAAACACAAACGTGCTTGTCCCCATACACATGCACCAAAGCAGAGCGACTGTGATTATTCAAAACCCAGTTCACTGTTGTTTCCAGGCGACGCAGCGAATACGCAGATGGGGCTGCCCACCTCAAGGCAATAACCGCGTGAGGCTGGCTCGTATTGTGATCCAACCGTCCCTCAAGTCGTTCGATCTCTTTGCGAGGCATGGTGCCTGCCAGCAGCCCCTCAAGAAAATCGCCACGTAACGCTTTTTTAGCTTCGCTAATGGCTTTGGCTTTGGCCATTTCCAAGGCGTAGGCAGCAGCGCCATGTTCCACAGCCAGCTTGTCGAGCAAATCTAGCTGGTCTGCCGGACCAATGACAGACAGATACCCTCTGGCACGATCCCCGGAAATGATGGGGCTAACGAGCCGCCCCACGTTTTCGATAGGTAAAAATTGCTGCCAGTGGCTTTGGCGAGCATGGGCTGCTGCTTTGCGGTTACGCAAAACCGGCGGCAACTCATCCCGCTGTTGCAGCATTTCGCGCAGTGGTTCCAGCGTGATCTCATTATTTTGCGGGATGGCAATCGCCTGAATTTCCATTCGCTTATCTTGAACAACCACAATTTTGCCCGTGAGTTTGGTGATTAGCTCCGTCATGGCGTCTAGCCCCTGGTCTTCCCGGGACATTTCTGACAAGGTGCGGTAAAGTTGCATCCCTCGTTCACTGGTGGCCGATTGCCGATCGACCAGCAGCCCAGCGACAGCCCGATTGACTTCCCGCACAGAACTATTGGTAGGTACAATGAGTAACTGCGTATTAAGCCTGTTTGTCTGCTCACCAATATCATCGGAGATTGGTTTGAACAGCAGCAGCCCGGCCACGTTAATTTCGGCCATCAAAGCCAGCTTTTGCTTAAAGGTGGCGTCTGAAATTTCTGTTTGAAGGGATGGTGGAATGAGTACCAAGTCATTTAGCTGAACTTGCTCTTCAATAGCGCCCCAACTGGTAAGCAGCACCACCCACTCAACCGTGCGCCGAGCCTGTTCAGCTCCGCCCATTACGGCCGTGTTCAGTGGTAACGCCAAGCGAAGTAAGTCGCTGATTGTTATTTGATTTAGCGGTTGTTCATTCATGCGTTCGTTTTGCCATTTCCGTTGACGGGCAGCCGGATGATAAAGGTCGTGCCTTCGTTTACGGCACTGACGACATTTATTTCACCACCGTGTTGCTCAATAATACGGTGGCTTGTTGCCAGACCTAAACCAGTTCCTTTGCCGGGGTCTTTTGTGGTGTAAAAAGGCTCAAAGATGTGAACCAATTCTGCCTCCGACATCCCTTTGCCATTATCTTGAACAATGATTTGAACATGCTCGCCGTCTGCACGGGTGGTAATGGTGATTTGGCGGTGACGAGGCAGTTGGTGGACAGCATCTCTAGCGTTGACAATGAGATTGAGCCAGACGCTTTTTAGGTGTTCCCAACTAGCAACGATGGATGGGAGGTCATCGGCCATGTTTTGAATCACTTCGGCATCGGCCGTATTTAGCTGATACCGGACAAGGTCCAATGTTTGCCGAATGGAATGGTTGACATCTCCTTCGGTGAGATTGTAATGTTCTTGGCGGGCAAAATCGAGTAAGCCGCGAACTACTTTTGTGGCACGATCACCGGCGCGAGCAATAAGATCAACTGCTTCATAATTCTCATCCTCTGCAGGGATGAACATTTTGAGCATTTCGGCATTGGCGTTGATGGCGGTGAGGGGGTTGTTAATTTCGTGGGCAACGCCAGCGGCTAGCTGGCCGATGGCGGCAAGTTTGCCTGCTTGCAGCAGTGAGCTTTCCAGCCGTCGCTCTTCGGTTCTGTCTTGCCAGAGAATGACAGCGCGGGCGGAACTTGCTTGCTTGCTGGGGATTGGATAGGCGTTGACATCCCATTCGCGGGGGAGATGATCGTCACCTTTCCAGTTAATGGTCCAGCGTTCGGCTTGCTTTTGGGCCAGAGTTTGGGCTGCTTGGCAATGATCGCAAGGTTGGCTGCGGTTGAAGAATGTTTGGTAACAAACTTTGTTAACAAGATGTTCTGGTACGGTGTCCAGTTCATCTGCTTTGCTTTTGTTGATGCCTATGAGCTGCCAATCGTCATTGATGGTGTAGATAGGGTGGGGGATGCCATCAATGAGGGCTTGAAGGGTGTTGCGGCTTTCCAGCATTTCTTGCTGGCGTTGCCGAATGCGGGTGAAGAGCCAGGCGTTTTCTATGGCTTCGCTGATGGAGCTGGCTAGCGAGGCAAATAGATCAAGATCAACTTCGGTGAAGGAGCCTTCGGTTTTGTTGAAGGCATTGATGAGGCCGACGGGACGGCCGCGCACCACAAGCGGGGCGGCCATGAGGGTGTTGACGTCAAAGTTAGGTGGGGCATCAATGGCTTGATTGAAACGGCCGTCTTCACCCGGAAAATTCAGCATAACGGCCGTTTGCTCTTGAAACGCCGTGCCAAAAATGCCTTCGCCAACAGGAACGGTAGGAACGGCCGTCACCGGCAGCGGTCCACCGCGCCCGTGCAAATTTTGGTAACGCAAATGGGAGCCACCTTCCACCATCAATGCGCCAGCTAGCTCTATACTCAATAGTTGGTCAACCCCTTCCACCGCCGTGGCTAAAACTTCTGTTACTTCCAGCGTGGCCGCCACCGTTTGTCCAATGCGATTAAGCGCCGCTAGCTGTTGGCTTTGCCGCTGTAGCTGCTTTTCTAGCTGCTGGGTACGCAAAATGGTGTTGACACGGGCTAGTAGCTCTTGTGGACGGTACGGCTTGGTGATGTAATCGTCGGCACCAGCCGTTAGGGCTTCTACTTTTTCACTGCTACCGGCGGCGGCGGTAAGCAGCACCACGCGGGTGTAGCGCAGCGTTTCGTGGTCACGAATCCAGTTTAGCACATCCAACCCCGAGAGGTTAGGCATCCGCATATCTAGCAAAACAAGGTCAATCTCTGTGGCGTCGTCGGCGACGGTTGCTTGCAGAAAATCAATTGCTTCCTGGCCGTCTGGCACTGCCGAAACAATGAAGTCAGCCTTCTTCATTAAGAAATCAGCCAAAGATTCCGCAATTTCCGGTTCGTCATCTACGATGAGGATATGCGATCTTTTTTCGGTGATTGGCGGCGTGGAAACGGCCGTCCGCACCCCATTTTGCTTCGACACTTGTTGCCTCGTAATTGAGTAATTGAGCAATTATCTAATTACCCAATTACTCAACTCTTTATTACTGCTCTGGATTTGTCGTAAATGTATACCCATGCCCCTGAATAGTACGAATATATTTCGGCTCGCTAGGAATGGGTTCAATTTTTTCCCGGAGATTTTTGATGTGCGCGCGCACCAGTTCAGGGCTGCCGGTGTCGCGGGGATAATCCCACACATCTTGCAACAGCTGCTGGCTGTTAAACACCTGGTCTGCATTACTCATTAGATGATAAAGAAGATCAAATTGCACATTGGTTAACAATGCTGTGCCATTTGGTGTGGTCACTTTGAAGCTGCGGCAATCCAAAACCACTTTGCCTGCAACGACTTCATTGGGTTTTTCCTCTTTCACATCTTTTGGAACAGCCCGTCGCAAAATCGCCCGAACCCGCAACTGCAGCTCTTCCATGTTGAATGGCTTACTCAAATAATCGTCAGCGCCAGCCCGGAACCCTTCGATTTTGTCTTCATCCTTTGCTTTTGCCGTCAAAAATAGCACGGGCAGCTCTTGCAGCAATGGGTCCCCTCGTATTTGCCGACATACCTGGTAGCCATCGGCACCGGGCATCATAATGTCTAGAATAAACAGGTCGGGACGATGACGACGCGCTAGCTGTAATCCCTCAGTGCCGCTATTGGATACCATCACATGGTAGCCATACAGTTTCAGGGCACGCTGTAACGTGCGGGAAACCAGTTCATCATCGTCTATTACAAGAATTGTGGCCATGTGTACTCCTCTGGCTCAACTGCCGATGGACAATAAAACATCTTATGTGAATCTGCCGCCGCTAGTATAGCAGATTTTTGACGATTCTTCGGCAGATAAATCTGCTTCAACAGTTACAAAGACCGCCTGCGCGGTCTAACGGTTAGTCACTGAAGGGCGGCTTCGTAACTAAATGAGCAATCGCAGTGGGTCTTCTAAGATACCTTTTAGCGTTTGCATATACTGTGCAGCTTCTGCGCCGTCCGTCACGCGATGGTCGGCGGAGAGGGTGGCTTTCATGCGGGTGCCAACGGTCAATTCGCCGTCTACGACGACTGGCACCTGCGTGGCAGAACCCACGGCAAGGATGGCGGCATTGGGTGGATTGATGATGGCGATGAAATGATCCACGTCAAACGCGCCCAGATTACTGACGGTAAAGGTGGCTCCATCTACGTCCTCAGGTTTGACTTTGCCTTCGCGGGCGCGGCCAATCATCTCTTTGTGATCCTGAGCAATTTTGGAGATGCTGGCTCCGTCAGTCCCTTTTTGCACAATGGTGAGCAGCCCGCCTTCGATGGCAACGGCCGTTCCCACATTAATTTGGTTGTGCAAAATAATCTTGTCGCCACCAAAGCTGGCATTGATATTTGGAAATTCGCGCAAGGCCAATGCTGCTGCCTTCACCACCATATCGTTCACCGACACTTTTTGCTCTGGCGCCAGCGCATTGTTGATTTGCTTCCGCAAACTTAGCGCTGCTGCCATATCAATTTCTGTCGTCACGTAAAATTGTGGAATGGTCGTTTTGCTTTCTGTCATGCGGCGGGCAATGGCCTGGCGCATTCGGGTAAGCGGCACCTCGGTAGCGGTTGGCGGCGTTGGCACAGATTCTACGGCCGTAGGCTGTGCTGCTGGCGGGCTTGCCAGGTATGCTTCTACATCAGATTTGCGGATACGGCCGTTAGGCCCACTGCCACCCACACGAGACAAATCCAGGGCGTGTTCTTGCGCCATGCGGCGGGCGACAGGCGTTGCCTTTACGCCATCGGGAAACTCAGCATGGTCACCCGCGGGGGCAGAGGCTGGCATCGCAGTTGGGGCAGGGGCTGCTTCAGGTTGTGGGGCAGGCGCCTCTTCAGCAGGAGGAGCCGCTGCGCCGTTGCTGCTGTCTGCTATCATGCCAGAAACATCTTCCCCATCTGCGCCAATAATGCCCAAATTGTCACCCACCGGAATGAGATCGCCGGTGTTGGCCAACTGAGCCAGCAAAACACCCTCGGCACGGGCCGTTAGCTCCTGCGTTACCTTATCCGACTCAATTTCAGCCAGCACGTCCCCTTTTTGCACCGGGTCGCCAACCTGTTTGAGCCAGGTACCCATCGTACCTTCTTCCATATCGAAGCCCAGCGTGGGCATTTTGATAAACTCAGCCATTATAGAATCTCCTTCACGGCGGCGATGACGCGGTCAGCATTGGGCATCGCGGCTCGCTCAAGTTCACCGGAGTACGGGGCGGGCACGTCAAACTGCGCCACGCGCTTGATGGGTGCATCAATGTAATCAAACGCTTCATCCTGCAACCGGGCTACAATCTCAGCACCAATGCCGTAAGTTTGGTGACCAAATTCTACCACCACCGCCTTGAACGTTTTCTTGAATGATTCAATCACTGGCCCCATGTCTAGCGGCTGCAAGGTTCGCAAATCTATCACCTCTGCTTCAATGCCCTCTTTGGCTAACGCTTTGGCCGCGTCTAGCGACGTGTGCAATCCTTCACCGTAAGTCACAATAGTGACATCAGAGCCTGCACGCTTCACGTCAGACACGCCGATAGGAACTGTATACGCTTCTTCCGGGACTTCAGCACGCACTTTGGGCGAGGTGTAAAGCGCGACTGGCTCGATGAACATCACTGGCGCGTTATCACGAATAGCAGATATAAGCAATCCTTTAGCATCGCGCGGGGTAGCTGGGCAGACGACTTTGAGCCCAGGAAAATGGGCAAATATGACATCGGGCGTGTGGCTATGGGTAGCGCCTAGCTGCTTGCCGCCACCGCCAGGTGCACGAAAAACCACCGGGCAATCAAATTGACCATCGAACATGTAGCTTACTTTGGCTGCGTGATTGACAATGGCATCGAAGGCGACAAAGGCAAAGTTGATGGTCATAAATTCGGCCACGGGGCGCGTGCCAGTCATGGCTGCGCCGGTGGCGGCACCGGCAATAGCCATTTCAGAGATAGGTGTGTCGCGCACACGCCGCTCGCCAAACTCATCCAGAAAGCCTTTGGTGACGGCGTAAGTGCCACCCCAGGCTCCCACTTCTTCACCCATGATGAATACATTTTCGTCACGGCGCATCTCTTCGCGCAGCGCTTCTGTAATTGCTTCTCGTAAAGTTAATCGGGCCATGATTAGTCTGCCTCCGCATTGCTGGGATAAATGTGGTTGAAGAGGGTGTCGAGGACTGGCGGTAGCGATTCATCCGAAAATTCAACGGCTTTGTCCACTTCATCAATGACGGCTTTGTCAATGGAAATTAGCAGCGATTCTTTGACGCTATGTTCCTCGAGTAGATGGTTTTGCAGCGTGGCGATGGGGTCTTTCTCGTCACGCCATATGTCTAACTCACCTTCGGGGCGATAGCGGGTACGGTCACCGATGCTGTGTCCCTCGTAGCGGTAGGTCATCATTTCCAGGAATTGTGGCCCTTTGCCTTTGCGGCAGGCGGCGATTGCTTTTTGAGTGGCTTCGTAAACGGCTAGGATGTCCATGCCGTCTACCTGCTTGCCCGGAATTTTGTATGCTTTGGCTTTATCTATCATTTTGTGGGCGGCGGAGGCGCGTTCGATGGAGGTGCCCATGCCGTATTTGTTGTTTTCGCAGATGAAAACGATGGGCAAGTCCCAAACGGCCGCCATGTTGAGCGATTCGTGGAAGTAGCCGATATTGGTAGCGCCATCACCAAAGTAGCAGAGGCAAACGTTGTCAGAGCCTTTATACTGTTCGGTGAGGGCCATGCCGACACCCAATGAGATATGGGCACCAACAATACCGTAGCCACCCCAGAAGGTACGTTTCTTGCTGGCCAAGTGCATGGAACCCCCGCGCCCGCCAACAACGCCAGTGGCTTTGCCCATTAGTTCCGCCATAACTTCGGCAGCAGGGATACCCACGGCGAGGGCGTGGCCATGATCGCGGTAGGCGGTGATGACGTGGTCGCCTTCTTTGCGGGCCGCAATGGTGCCGACGGCAATCGCTTCCTGACCAATGTAAAGATGGAGGAAGCCTTTAATTTTGCCTTCCAACTGGTATAGCTCGTCGCTGCGCTCTTCAAAGCGACGAATGAGTACCATTTGGCGGTACCAGTCCAGTAATGTCTCTATGTCCATTCATGTCTCCTTAGCAAATGGTGGCTGGTGGTTGGTTGCGAGTGGCTTGTACCAGCTTCCAGCCACCTTTCATGAAAAGCAAGGCCAAAATGTGGGAGATAGCCTGCTTTTTGTACCGTCAAACTGGGAAATAGATTGTTTACGTATTTTGGTGACAAGCTAGCGAGTGCTTATCTTACATGTGCGATTTGGTTGCTATATCAACCACTATTTAGTTTATCAAATTGTACCCCGGCTGGCGAGTTTGGTTATCTGTGTGCCTGGGTTTTCCAATTGTCGCAATTTTAGGACGCGGACTAGCGCGGATGACGCGGAAATTTGCTTATAATCTGCGCCCATCCGCGTTCATCCGCAACCCATCGGGTTGCGAATCGGGCTTTTGAAAAACCCTGATCTGTGTGCCGGTGGTGTCTACAGGCAAAATCCAGCTTTGGCAGGCGAGGCCATTTTGCTGGAAAACGGCCGTTACCGCTGCCACAATTTCTTCATGATGATCACGAGCAAAAGCGATGAGGCTGGGGCCAGCACCGCTAAGGGCAACACCTGCAGCTCCAGCAGCGTAGGCGGCTTCAAACGCATCTGCCATGCCGGGGATGAGCGGCAGGCGGTAGGGTTGGTGCAGGCGGTCTTGCATGGCCAGAGTGAGGGTGGCGTAATCGGCCGTTTCCAGAGCGCGGATGAGCAGTGGCAGGCGGCTGGCGTTGAAAATAGCATCTTGGCGGCTAATCTGGGTAGGGAGGGCAGCGCGGGCGTCTTTGGTGAGCAGGTGAAAATCTGGCGTGACAATGGCGACTTGTTGTGTGGCGATTGGCAGTAGCTCGATGTGAACCTGGTCATCGTGCATCACACCCAATACCAGACCGCCAAGCAGGGCAGGCGCAACATTGTCTGGGTGGCCTTCTTCGGCAGTGGCTTGGGTGAGCAGTTCTGCTCGGGTAAGTGGATTGCCTAGCAGGGCGTTGGCGCCTAGCAGCCCGGCGAGTACGGCCGTTGAGCTGCTGCCCAATCCACTACCGACGGGAATGTTGTTTTCTTGCTGAATGTGCAGGCCAGACGGCCGTTTGCCAAACCGTTCAAATAGGCAGTTGGCTGTTTGGTAAACCAGGTTGGTTTCGTCGGTGGGCACTTTCTCCGCGTCCAACCCGGTCACTTCGATGGTGAGGCCGGGGGTGGCAACCTGGGTGAACGTGATCCGGTTGTACAAAGCCAACGCCAACCCCAGGCAGTCGAAACCGGGGCCGAGATTGGCAGAAGTGGCGGGGATGGTAACAGTAATTTGTTTGTTCATCAAAATTTCCGGCAAATTATATTGTTTTCGGCAATGCGCCTCATTTTACGCTAGAATGCTGTTAGGAACGAAAAAATCAAGAAGTAAATAGTACAGTAATGGCGTCACTCAAAGGCACAGGTTACGTAGGCTTCCTGCTTCTATGCCCACGACATTCTCTGTGACTATGCAGAGCTTCTACACAAATTAGCAATGGATTTGGAACGAGAACTGGCTCATTTGCCTAGACCGTCTGAGAAGCGACTGGCGCTGCGGGTGAGTCCGGCGGCGGAACGCGCGATTCGGAAGGGGCATCCCTGGTTGTTTGATCAGGCAATTCGGCAGCAAAGTCATAACGGCCGTCCTGGTGATCTCGCCGTTATTTTTGATCGCAAGAAGCGATTTTTGGCGATTGGGCTGTACGATCCGGCGTCTCCCATTCGCGTGCGAATTTTGGCGCGGGGTAAGCCCACCCAAATTGATGCGGATTGGTTTTTGTATCGGGTGGAAACGGCCGTTGACAAGCGCCTCTCTCTGTTACAAACCAACACGACAGGGTATCGCCTGGTACACGGCGAAAACGATGGCCTGCCAGGGTTAGTCATTGACCGATACGGCGAGACGGTGGTGCTAAAATTGTACACGACGGCTTGGGTGCCACATTTGCGGGATGTGATGCCGGCGATCAGCAAAATTGTCCAGCCCAAGCGAATGGTGTTGCGTTTGAGCCGCTTTGTACAACGGCAGGAGGATGATTTATTTGGCCTTTACGATGGACAACTGTGGGGGCAGCCGGTGCGGAATACAGGCGTTCGCTTTTTGGAGAATGGCCTCTATTTTGAGGCAGACGTGGTGCGGGGGCAGAAAACAGGCTTCTTTTTAGACCAGCGAGACAATCGGGTGCGGGTGGAAAAGCTAGCAGCGGACAAGCGGGTGCTGAATGTATTTGCCTATACTGGCGGCTTTTCACTTTACGCAGCCCGTGGCGGGGCCAAAGAGGTGGTGAGCCTGGACATCAGCCAGCCTGCCCTGGCCAACGCCATGCGTAATTTCAGGCTGAATCGGGCAAACGAAGCGGTGGCTGCTGCTAATCATGAACTACTGGTAGGGGATGCTTTTTTGTCAATGAAGCAACTCATTGCCAACAAGCGACGCTTTGAGATGATGATTATTGACCCACCTGCATTTGCCAAACGGCAGGATGAGGTAGAACGGGCATTGATAGCATACGGCCGTCTCGTTCGCCTCGGCCTCAAATTATTACGACCCGGCGGCATCTTGGTGATAGCTTCTTGCTCCAGCAGGGTGAGTGCGGAACAGTTTTTTGAGTTGGTAAATAAGACGGCACTGGGGATGGGACGGCCGTTGCAAGAAATCAAACGCACAGGCCACGCCCTGGATCATCCGATTGCTTTCCCCGAAGGTGTTTACCTCAAATGCCTCTTTGCTATGGCTTCTTAACTATTTTCACTGTTAGTGCCTATGCCAGCTTTTTTTAGAAAGAAGGCTTCTCCCCATAATGGTAGTATGAAAAGATTTCCGTAATCTGACCATCCCGAACATAAATACAGTCACAAGCTGGATTACCGTTGACTAAATATCGAGCCGCAAACTTATCGCCAGACCCCAAGATGTCGAGGATTTCAATCGTCGGGCTGAAAAAAGCCTCGGTGTTTTCTCTGACCAGAGCAAGATAGGCTTGCCTGCTCTTGATAGCGCCAAAGGGGCTGTGATGAACAAACTCTTCAGCAAGCGTGCGTTCAAGTTGAACAATATCTTTATTGTGAAAAGCACCAAACCAAGCATCCACCAGCTTCCTATTCACAAACAACCTCCAATCTCTAACAAACCTAATGATTTTAGCTCGAATGTTCTGGTGGGGGAGAATACCATATCAATGCCACAGACGCAATTGCGATTAAGCCGATGCCTGAGTGCAGAACAGTTGTTTGAGATTGTGAATCAAGGGCGGTGTAGCCGTCCAACCCGAATGTCTTGATAAGCTGCCTGCGAGAAAGCCCAAGGGCTTCCAAACACGAAACATCTTCAACCACCAGCACCTAAAATCGTGAACGAGCCTCGACCTCGCAGGTCAGGTTCATTATTTGTTAGGCGAATTCACATCCTGCCTGTTGAATTGTGCAACAAGGCCGGTTGATGCAGGCCACCTTTGCTTTTGGAAGAACGTTGTGGGAAAAAATCAACCAGAACAGCAAGCCGCGCGCGGGAGTCTTTTTTCTTCCAATAAATTCCTTTGAGTTTTTGAGGAGAGTCAGATTAAATCTCAGATCGTTCAATAACGAGCCGTTGAATGCTCATGTTTCACAGACGGCTCTTACGCCTTTTCAGCCTCCAAAATAAAATGAGTTAAATATGGATAACCCTCTTTTCTAAACCGATATTGCTTAGCGTCCGTGATGGCTGTGTCAACATCTCCCCCCCTTTTTAAATTATCTAATACATCATCTTCCCAGAAAATTACACCATCGTTGACTTCTGCACTGATTATATTTTTGTAAATATGTGTGCTTTCTAAAAGCTCTTTCCACCATGGAGGAGAATGGTATTTTGAAAATTCGTTTGGCCAAAGGTCAGTTTTGTCATTGTATTCATTGGGGAGATTTTGTATTGCCTTATCTGAAAATTCGGAACTAAAACAAGGGCTTCCAATACATAATTTGCCGCCTTTTTTAAGATATTTAGAGATCTTAGTCCAGAAGTTTTTGTCGTTTCCAAAATAATGAACAGAATCCATTAGAAAAAATGCATCAAAGTACTGCTCAGCAAATGGGAGTTTATCGGTTACATCCAGGTTAAGGGGAATAACTGATTGTTCTACTTTGTTTTTTATAATATTTTTATTAATTTCTGTTGCACTGATCCAAAGATCTAACGCGAAAACTTTACAATTTAATTTTTTTGATAAGAAAACTGAAGTTGTTCCTTTTCCACAACCTATATCTAGAATGATAGCTCTGTTGGCTAGGCTTCTACTCATGATGCTAGCTAAGTAAAGTCCACCTGGGCCCATCTTTCCGTCATAGATTTCTGTTTCTGAATAGCCAGCTAGTTCAGGATAATTTGATCTATCAGGGGATCTAAAAGTTTTTCTTGTTTCTTCTTCAGACATTTTATTTTTCCTCGGTTTACGGTCTCATTTACTTTCGCGGTGCGAACATCTCGTCTACGTTTAGAGCGGTGACCAACCAATCACTCACCCAGGGAAATCCCGCACCTTGGTCATTTCGGTGAGCCTAACGCCTGCATAAGCCGCGCGTTTCCCAGCCTTGTCACTTTCCCAATTTTCGCACAAACTGACTTATGATTTACCATCTCGTATGGGCACGTTTCAAGATGATGCCCGCAATCAAGCCGACAACAAGCAAACTCAGCGTCGAAATCAACTCCCAGTCAGTGCCGACAAGGGCGGGGAAGAATGTTTCAAATCCCTCTTCCCAATTTTGGGTGGCGTGAAAGAGCAAGACGGGAATCAACGAGCCGCCGCTGCCGTTGAATAGCAGCGTAAACAACATGCTGAGGCCAATTGACAGCAGGGCAAATGCTACAATTGATAGCGCATCACGCCCCCACAGGACGGGCAAATGCCATGCGCCCCAAAGAACGCCGATGACGAGGCTGGCGCGAAATGGCGACATACGCTCCTGTAAATATGGCAGGGCGAAGCCGCGCAGGCCAAACTCTTCGCCGAATGCACCGCGCAGGAAGAGGGAGACGAAGAAGCCGGAATGTAGGCTGAACAGAACAGTGGTGAGGGTTGTTGAGGTGATTTTGGCCGACTCCACACCACCCGCGACCAAAACCGCCACCCCATACAACCCTAACGGTAACAGACCCAAAGCATACCAACGCCAAGCCATCCGCCACCGAGTCAGTCGTTGCCAAAGAACAAGCAATCCCTCGCGCCCGGTCGTGAGTGCAATCGTCACAATGCCCGCAATCGAGAAGGCGAAATCGGCAAGTCGCGTGAGCAGATAAATAATCCAAGGTGCGACAATGGGTGTGCTGTTGCCAAACTGGAACGCTTCGCCCATTTGCAGCAGCACCAGCCCACTCTCGATGCCCGACTGACGGGCGATCAGGTGCAACACGCCCAGCGCACCCCAAGCCAGCGCATACGCTAGTCCAAAAAAGAACACGAGCGGCCGAGCGAGGCGTTTGTACTGAGTTTTCGGAATAAATTGAGTTGCTGTCATCACGTTAGCTCCTGTTTGCCGCCCGAAAACGGGTGGGTAGGCCTTTGTCGATTTTGGGCAGGTAGAAGAAGATGACGAAAAAACCGACGCCGTTGACGATGACCGAGGTGATGGTGACGACAGGGCCGAAGCTCTGCTCTGTGCCAGGCAGGCGGCTGGTGATTTCGGCAAAGAAGGCAGCTACCAGACCGACGTACGAGCCAGAGATGGCGGCGGCATGCCACGTCAGCCAGCGTCCCTTCGGGCGGCGTGTGAAAACCGGTACCATGCCGATGACAATGATAACTAGGCTGTAGATAGCGAGCCAGTGAAAGGGGCCAAATCGGCCGAAAAGCCGATAGATAAACAGCGCACTGATATTGAGCGCGATCATACAGGTTAGGTAGACATGACCGAGCGTACGATGCCAGCGTGTGCCTTTGCGGATTGCCACCACCGCCGTGCCAGCAATCAAGGCCACAAGACTGAAAATAAAGTGAACCAAGCCGATGGTACTCATGCTTCTTCTCCTGCTACCGCTTCGGGAAAGAGGTAGACAAACCGAAACGGTGCGAAATGTTCGATAAAAGTTGGTTGAAAGTTAAGGTTGGCGACCGACTCGCCAAAGGTCAGGCTGTCTCGCTGTGGGTCGAACAGTTGCAAAACAGGTGGGTCTGAGGCGAGAAATGTCTGCGCGTCGCCATTGAATGGAAACGCCTCGCTGATCGGGTTGACCACTTTGGCAGGGAGCGTTGTTTGCCGTGCGGCGCGGATCGTTTGGCGCAGGCCAAAGAGTTGCAGCAGTTGCCAGCCCATTTGAGGCGATGTGCGTTTTCCTTCGTACATGTGGCCTTCCAAAATGAGATTTTCGGCCGAATCCCGAAACACAAACCGCTTCTGCCCATTATCCCGACTGATTGAACCGTGTGCCTGCGCCGCGTCGAGGCCGAGCAGTTCACGGTTGTAGGCAACGGCCGTTGCGCCATCATTCCAGAGGCGATAGCAAAACATGCGTGCCGCCGGGTTGACAAACAACTCTTTGAGCAATGCGAGTGGATGGTTGCTGACGGGTAGTTGCGGGCTGTGTGAAACGAAGATGCTGATTTGCAGTTCGTTGTGCTGTCCCAAACTCGCATCGGCAAAATCAACGACCCAGATACCCATCAGGGCGCGTCTGTTGGCTGTTTGGATAGGGTGGACGGTCTCATTGTTTAAGATGTGGCGGACAGTGCTGAGTTCGGCCGAACCGCCGATCAGCGTTCCATGCCCGTCGTAGACGTGATACGGAGTGGGCACCTGCCCAACGGAGAGCGAAAGCTCTCCGTTGAGCGGGTGCTGTGCAAAAAGTGGGTGGTTGCGGTTGAACATATCGCCTCGTTTATCGAGTCAGGCGGATGGCAGGCAAAGCCGCGACAAGGTGCATGATTTGCAGAATCACAACTGTCAAAACAGTGACGTTGGGAATGGTGAACGGATTGTATGCAAAGCCGAGCAAAACGAGCACAACTCCAGCAAGCATGACGCGGTTGGTCGTTTTCTGCGTGAGAAAGCGACTCAGCAGGGCATAGCCAATGATGGCGGTGAAACCGCCCGCGAACGTTAGGCCCACAACCGCAGCGAGCGGCACAATGTCTGTGGGCAGATTGCCGAGCGTGGCGAGCAGAGCATTAGCAAGCATTGCGCCAACAGTTGTGGGTGCGCCGATGCGTAGGATTCGGCCGATATTCCAATCTGTTATAGGTGAAGTCGTTGTTGTTGTCATCTTAAATCTCCTCAAAGTTCAGATTCAGTTGTTGCGGGCAGACGCTCGATGGAAACGATTGGTACACCGAGGTCGCGGATGCGAGCCAGCAGGCCGTGCAGGGCAGATTGGTCAACCACCTCACCGATTAGCACAGTATTGCCTTGCGCCGTGTTCGTGAGTTCAAGATTGCCCAACCAGTCCGCCCAATTGCCATTCAACACGCTTTGCAATTCGATTCGATACCGTTCCATCATGTTTTGTCTGCCTCGTTAAAGTTGTGCGAGGTCTCCTGAATTGGCAGAACCTCGCTTATCAATTCGCGTGCTCAAGCGATCTGTGGTGCATTCAAACCGTTTCTAACCTGATTGAGCACAGGCTGTTCGACGTGGGTACGCCAAAACGCTTCCTCAAGGTATTTCGGGTCAACTGCACGGTAGCCCAACAGACGGCCGATGGGAGCTAGCGCTTTTGCCAGAGGCCGCGTAATGCTTGGTGGCGGACTGGTGAATACCGTGTCGTCAGCATATTCACTGCCGATGAGCATGGCGTGCCAGAATTTTGGTTGACCCGCAGGCGTGAGGCGGCCTTCATGGGCTGAACCAAAGAGCGTCGCAATCACACTGCTAGTTCTAGCCGCCGGTCTTGTCTCAGCGACAATCACACCGTTCTGCGCGCCTACGCAACGAAACGTATGCGGCATGCCCTTTGGGACAATCACTTGTTCCCCGGTTCCGGCTTTCTGCTCTTTTCCATCCACCACAAAAATGAAATCCCCTTGCACAATGTCAAAGATTTCATCGTAAGTGGGGTGGATGTGTTCAGGTGGGCCAGCGTTTCCGGGCGGGAAAATACCGACACCACGTTCGAATTCGCCCCCGCTATCTGCTGAGGAAACGAGCACAAAAATGAATTCTCCAGTGATTGGCTGTGAAAATAATGGTGAAATGCGCTGATCAAGCAGTTCAGCTATGTGGCTGTCGGTTTCAAATTCAAATCCGGTGCCATCTACAAAGTTGCCATGCTGATCGATCGTGCGACCTGTTATAATTTTTGTCATGTTTTCTCCTTATCAAACAGGTAATTGTGTCAAGATGCTGCGTTAATCGCCTTTGCTTCTCGGTACCCATCAAACGCAAGTGCGGTATTGATGATGAAAACCGCCGCGAACATGATGGTGTAGAGCTGTGGGAGCGGCTCACGGATAGCGAACTCTACATACGTGAGCATGATTGCGCCCAACGTGAGGGCCAACCCAACTGCCCGACGACGGCCGTTGTAGAGCATTCCCAATCCAGAGAAGAAGAAATTTCCCAATACGGCAATCCAAGGTTTTTTCATGATCAAAACTCCTTTGTTTTGTGTCGCCTTCAGCAGTTCATTTGCCGCTTCCAACGATGTTTAATTTGACAATGACAGATTACACTTTTCAAAGGTGTAGGTTCATCGTCCAAAGGGTGTATAGGGGGTGTATGTTCGGAAAGGTGTAGGTTGAGTTTAGAGGATGCCTAGCCTGTGGGCAAGGGTGGTTGCCTCGGCACGGTTGGCAACACCGAGTTTGTTGTAGAGGTTGGCGGTATGCCGTTTGGCGGTTGAGGGGGCAATGACGAGGCGTGCCGCGATCTCTTTGTTGGTCATGCCCTGTGCGATTAGGCGCAGGACTTCGGTTTCGCGGGCGGTCAACTGCGTTTTGGGCGGCGATGCGGGACTGACATATGTGGGGAAAGCGGCGAGGATGGTCGCGGTGTAGGGTGGTGGATTGTCGAGTTGGGTAAGCAGGTGGCGTAGTGGGTCGCCTGCATCGAGGAAAAGGCGGATTGCGCCCGATTTTTCGGCCGAAACCACTACCTCGCGCAACAGTTCCTCTGCTAACTCCCCATCCCCCAACGCATGATGACACAGGCACAGGGCAATCCGTACGTCCTGACCAACCGGCAGCGCTTCCAGAATCGGTAATGCTTCTTCTGGTCTTTCAACCGCCATCAGCAATCGGGCGATGGTTAGCGTTTGTAGCCTAGAGCCACTCTGCAAATCGGCCGAAAACGTCCGCAATTCGCGCAAATTCTGTTCAAGCGTCAATCCATCCGCACCCTGAGCCAGCGCAATTTCGGCAATTGTCACCGCCAGACTTTGTCGGGCATGGGGCGTATTGGCGATGGCGCGAAGCTGTTCCAATTGCTCAATTAGGGGCGGGATGGCATTCGGCCGATTTTGCGCTAGACGTAATTTCACCAATGCCAACGCACCCTCGCTGCGGTTGGCAATCCCGCTCGCCTTGAGCAGTTCGGCGGCGATTTCGAGCTGGGTTTCAGCCGAATCCAACCGATTCCATTGATAGTACAGTTGCCCGAGCGCAGTGTGAATGGGTGCGACCGTTGGCAGGCCGTTGGCAAATGCAATGCCTTGCAAAAACACCTGCTCCGCTTCATGCAATCGGCCGACTTCGACCAGCGTATTGCCCTGTCCAAGCATCGCATAGAGCTTTGTAAACACGTTGTCCAGTTGCTCGCTGAGCGCACCTGCCTGCTCAAACGCGGGCAATGCACGATCTGCATCCCCCTGCCCGCGATAGGCATACGCGAGATTGAGCGTGGCCGACGTTCGCATTTGCATCATCTGTCTGCTCGCGGCATGGTCATCAAACGCCGCCAGCACATCTTGCGACAGCGCAATCGTTTGTGCCATGTCGCCCCGTCGCAATGCCATCGAGCCGCGAATCACCTGTTTGCTAATTGAGTTGGACGCATTATCAGGCAGGTGTGCCAACGTTGCCTCAACGTCATGCTCGTTTTCACGGAAAAGCTGTGCCCATGCGGTGATCTCGGTCAATTGCGGATTGCGATAACGCCACGCCGTCGGGAGTTGTTTGACCCATGTGAGGATGCGAATGATTTCGCCGTGGGCGAGCCACCGACTGCCGTACAAGGTCATGAGACGGATGGCATCTTCAGATTCGGCCGAAAGGGCATGCTTGATTGCACTCTCGGCAATCCCTTCCTTCTCAAACCACACACTGGCGCGACTGTGTAGTTCACGCTCCTGCTCCGGCATTTCCTGCCGCAACTGTTGGCGCAGCAAATCGGCAAACAGATTGTGATACCGATACCAACGCCGTTCATCATCAAGCGGAATCAAAAAATGGTTGCTCGCTTCCAACATCTCGATCACGCTTGCCGATGACTGCGTTTCATCCTGCAAAACGGCATCACACAGTGTACTGCAAAAGCGATCCAGCACCGATGTTTGCAGTAAAAAGTCGCGGCTGTTTGCGGGCGATTGCGCCAGCACTTCCTCTGCTAAAAAGTCGAACACGTAGCGGTTCGACCCGCTAAAGTCGGCGATAAAGCGGTCGCGGTCGGACCTGCCCTGCAACGATAGTGCTGCCATCTGCAACCCTGCCGCCCAGCCTTCTGTGCGCGTGACGAGTGTTTCAACGGCATTAGGCGTCAACTCAAGTTTTAGCAGCTTGTTAAGAAAGGCTGCCGCGTCGTGCCGAGCAAAACGCAGGTTGTGCTGACGAATCTCAGTCATCAGGCGGTGTGAACGGAGTCGTGCCAGCGAAAAAGGCGGGTCGGCCCGGCAGATCAGGACGAGGTGGAGGTTGGGTGGGGCATTATCGAGTAGAAAGTGGATACCATCGTGGATCGCCGCGTCGGTCATCAGATGGTACTCGTCCAGTGCAAGTGCAATTTTGTGAGCCGAATCGGCTAAATCGTTGAGCAGGGCAGACAGAATGAGGCGCAATTCGGCCGCTTGCGCCTCATTGAGCATCTGAAAGGCACTTTGCCCGAGGGACACATCAATCTGTTGGATGGCGGTGAGCAGGTGGGCGAAGAAGCGGAACGGGATATCGTCTGTCTCGTCGAGCGTTAACCATGCTGTTTTCCATGCGCTGTCAATTTGCTCGAACCATGTGGCCACGATGGTCGTTTTACCAAAGCCTGCGGGTGCGGAAACAAGCGTGAGGCGGCCGTGTAGCCCGTCGTTAAGACGGGTGAGCAGAGGGGGGCGCGTGACGAGATGATGAGGTGAATTCGGCCGAAATAGCTTCGTCCGTAGCACAAAGTCTGCCATTCGGTAATTGTACTATATAAAACTCGCTTCCAAAATCAGTTTTGCTTGTTTCAAGACTGTTTTCCATGAGCCACGTCGTTTCGACCTGATGAAGTAGGTACAGGTCTGCCTAATTACTCGTTAACTTGCACTGATGCTGGATGAACCACCAATATTCGGTTTATCCAGCAGTTTTTGCCTTCAAGGTTGAACCGTAATTTAGTCACAGATTTCGCGAATTTTTTTGGTTTTGTCTTATAATCTGCTAAATTGCCAGTGAGGAGGGATTAGAATGATGCACCAGAAATTTGTTTGGCGATGGCTGTTGTTTTGCGGAACGGCCGTACTTCTCATCACCATTCTCCAACCTGCCCATGCCCAAATTTCCAACCCTGGCTTGCTCATTACCGAGGTGTTTTACAACCCGCCCGGTGAAGAGTCTGAGCGAGAGTGGATTGAGATTGCCAACGTGGGCACGGCCGTTCTTGACCTGAGCGACATCAAAGTGGGGGATGAAGAGCAAAGTGGCGGGGGCGAGGGGATGCGCCGCTTTCCTGAAGGCACATTGCTGGAGCCGGAGCAGGCGGTGGTTGTGGCCCAAACGGCCGTTGGCTTCCGCTTCCTCACCGACAATGATCCTGACTTTGAACTGACAGATTCCGACCCCAACGTGCCCGATATGCGGAACTATTTGCTGTGGGCAACGGGCGACATCGCCCTGGCCAACGATGGTGATGAGATTGTGCTTCTTAACAAGAACAACTTTGTCATTGATAGCGTGAATTATGGCGACCGGACGACTTTTTTTGCGCCAGCGGTAACGGCCGTTTTTGAAGGCCAAAGCATCGAGCGCAACCCCGCCAACTGCGACACAGACACCGCCACCGACTGGCAGCCGCAGCAACAGCCCACCCCCAGCACCGTCCAGTTCGACGACGCCTGCCGCGCCCCGCTGAACCCTGCCGAGTTAGAAGAATTGCCGCCTATCGGCGCGATTCAAGGTGGGGGCGAGGTGGCCGCCGCTATTAACCAGACCGTCACCTTTCGTGGCATTGTGACGGGCGTGTACGAAGATCGCAACACCAGTGGCACCACCTTTTACACCGCCTTTGTGCAGGACATTCCCGGTTTTGAAGATGGCGATCCAATGACTTCTGACGGGATTGCGCTCTTTTTGGGGCGGGAACGGCCGTTCTTCCAAACGGGCGATCAAATTCGGGTCTCTGGGCTGGTGACAGAGTTCTTTGGCCTGACGGAGCTAGACGACAACAATCTGGATATCCAGGTGGAACTTACCGACCAGCCGCTGCCCGAACCCATCCTGATCGATCCGCCCGCCGGAGCCGAGGCATTGGCCGCCTACTTTGAGCCGCTGGAAGGAATGCGCGTGCAAATGGCGAACCCCGCCCGAGTAGTGGGGCCAACCTTTAGTAGCTGCGGCTTTGCCGTTGTTTCGCCTACTGTAGACACGCCGCGCATTTTTCGCCGCGCACTAGCCGATTCCATTGGGCAGGTGGTCCCCATTTTGTACCAGTCCGACCAGTTTTGTGATGGCTTTCCCCATGTCAAAACAGGGGATTTGGTCAGCGGATTGGTGGGCCCGCTCACCTACAACTTCGACCAGTTCAAAATTGTGCAGCAGGCGGGGGATGAATTAGCCGTGACAAGCGGCGAACTGCCCCAACCACCTACTGCGCCCACCCTGGGCGAAAACCAAATCAGCATTGCCAGCTTCAACATGGAAAACTATTTTGATCTTATAGACGACACTGGCGACGATTCGGAGCCAAAGCCGCTGGAACTAGAGCTGTCGCTAAAGCAGCAAAAGCTGGCGGCAGCGCTGACCCAAACCCTTAACTGCCCCGCGTTGGTGGCTGTGCAGGAGGTAGAAAAGGGGACGCTGCTAGATGAGCTGGCCCTGCTAGCCGCGTCCGCCTGCGGTTTCACTTACGCCGTCACCCATCTGGAAAGTGCCGACGTGCGGGGAATTGATCTGGCCCTGATGAGCAACCCCAACCTGGTAATGGTGCAGTCGGCGCGACTGATGCAAACCTGCACCGTGCTGGAAACAGAGGTCAATGATGTCCGATTGGACTGCCCGGCAGGGCAGGATGTTCTCTTTTCTCGCCCGCCGCTGATGGTGAAGGTTTTGGTAGAGGAACGGCCGTTTACCATCATCGTCAACCATTTCAAATCTAAGCGGGGTGGGGAAGCGGAAACCGCACCCTGGCGATTGGCACAAGCCAACCACGTTGCTGGTCTAGTTACAGACATTTTGGCAGATGACCCAGCGGCCAACGTCGTTGTGCTGGGCGACTTTAACGATTACGAACAGTCGCCGCCCTTGCTGGCCCTGACGGAAAATGGCAATCTGGAAAACGTGCTGCTGCGCTTGCCGGATGACGTGCGCTACAGCTTTGTGTTTGGCGGCGTGTCGCAGCTCATTGACGGTATTTTGCTATCGCCTGCCCTGCAAGATGCCGTGGCCGATGTCATGATTTTGCACGTCAATGCAGATTATCCCGATGCGTTGAGTGTGGACGTTTCGCCAGAGGCTTTGCCTTTCAAAACTACCGATCACGATCTGCCATTGCTCATCTTGGAACTGGCTGATTTGCCCGCGCCGGAGCCGGGTTCGGTGGCAACGGCCGTACCCAATCCCGATCCCTCCCCCACGCCCATCAACATGGAACCGATTGACCACCCTGACGATATAGTGCGCCGCAGGATGGGGTGGCTGATAGGCGGCTTGGCCTTGCTAATTGGTGGTGTGGGAACGACCGTGTTCCTCATTCGCAGACGCAACTGATATTCAAAAATTTTCACGGTAGGTTTATGAAACTGCACCTCCGAGCCATTGCTTTTGCCTTCGGCCGTCTATTAAAATCAAGCTATGTCTGTGCCGATGAAACATATCCTCGTTCTGGAACCAGATCGCACTTTTGCCCTGCGCCTTACTCACGCCCTCAGTCGCATTGGTGATTTCAATGTTTCGATGGTTGATTCATTAAAAGATGCCTGCTTGCAATTGGTGCAAAATGATCAGGATTTGGCCTTTGTGCCTGTGGCCGAAGGTGCCAAAATTGTTCGCTCATTGCGGGCAGTTCAGCCAGATTTGCGAATCATTTTAGTAATGCCCTCTGGCGACGAGGAGATTCCGGTAACTTATTCCGGCAACGTGCAGGGGGTGCTCATCAAATCGCTGGTGGATGTGGAGCTGGAAACGTTGGTAGAAAACGTATGGCAGCGGCCAATGGTGCAAACGGGCCAGATTGATTCACCAGTGACTCAGGATGCTATCCGCTCACTGGACATCGCCACACTCATTGCTACCCTGCAAGAAGCACACCTGGGTCGCCTGCTGCAAACAATTGTGTTTGCACGAGGTAGCAAACTGCTGGCGTACTGGGGCGAACTGAACGAAAGTGAAGCCGCAGCAGTGGCGCTCCATGTTGGTGAAAGCTGGCAAGAGAATGCGTTGCCTTCCCGCCTGCAATTTATTCATCTGCCGGCCCGCGCTGGCGATTTGTTGTTGTTCTCACATCAGGTGACGGATGATTTTTTAGTGACGATTGTTGCCTTGCCAGAAGCACCCTTAACTGAAGTGCGACAGCAGGCGCGGCGCATGGCCAAAAAGCTAACGGCCGTTGTCGAGGGGCGGATTCTGGCGCACACTGGGCTGCTGGGCAATGGTCTTGGAATGGGGGTACGGCCGTCTTTCGTCATCGTCTGGCGGCCATTAGAACCATTACCCCGGCAACTCCATATTCCCCTGCGGCGCGCCATGAGCCGCCTGGCAATGGCTAATGCGTGTGTGCTAACCCATGTGCAGGTGCAGGCCGATTTGATACAGCTTGTCGTGACAGTTCCTCCTGGACGTGATGCTGGTTGGGCCGCTTACTTATTCAAAAATGGCTCTGAACAAACTATTCACCAGGAGTTTAAGGCAGAAGGCAGCCTGTGGGAAACGGGCTTTTACGCTACTGAATCGGCAGAGCCGCTCACCGAGGCTGAGCTTAACCTGTTCCTCGATTCTTCCTCTGAAACGGCCGAATCTTCCTAAAAAAGTCATCACTAATTTAACGAATAAACGAATGACACGAATTTTTATGCCGCATTTATTCACGGTATTGGTTCATTCGTGCCATTCGTGATTTCATATCGTAGGTTTTTTGGTAAGATAAACCCTCAACAACTTTCACACATTGGAGCAGTTTTATGCCTGAAGGGCCAGAAATTCAGCTAGCGGCAGATGAGGTGGCCGCAGCCATTGCCGGACGACCCACAACGGCCGTTTCCTTTGCTTTTGACGCGCTAAAAAAGTATGAGCCGATTTTGACAGGGGTGGAAGTAACGGCCGTGCAGGCGCGGGGCAAAGCGATGCTCACCCGGTTTGCCAACGGCTACAACATTTACAGCCACAACCAGCTTTACGGCATTTGGCTGGTGCGCGATGCCCATGATTATCCTGAAACCAAGCGGCAGCTGCGGCTAGCCATCCACAATGAGCAGAAGTCGGCACTGCTTTACAGCGCATCTGACATTGCCGTGTTGCAAGATGGCGAACTCGACAGCCACCCTTTTTTGAGCAAGCTGGGGCCGGATTTGCTAGATGAATCGGTTACGGTTCAACAAGTTGCAGAGCGGTTTACGGCAGATCAGTTTCGGCGGCGGCGGTTGACCTCGCTGCTGCTGGATCAGGGTTTTTTGGCGGGATTGGGCAATTATTTACGCAGTGAGGTGCTGTTTGTGGCGCGTGTCCATCCCAGCTTACGGCCGTTAGATTGTAGTGACGAGCAAATTGGGGCGTTGGCGGAAGCGGCCGTTGCGCTCACCCGCCAATCGTACCAAACTAGGGGCATCACCAACGACTTGGCATTAGCTGAGAAGCTGAAAGCCGAGGGGCAAAGCTATCGTGATTATCGTTTCTGGGTGTTTAATCGAGACGGCCGTCCTTGCTACAACTGCGGCACGGTCGTCATCAAAGACCGCATCGGCGGACGACGACTTTATTACTGCCCCACCTGCCAAGAAAAATAATCTGTAGCCGCGCTTTCTTAACTGCTTGGCGGTTTTTTTTATAGAAAATTCAGTAGAATAAACCGCCAAACCTTGAGGTGTCACAGATTTCTTTTCTCCATTTAAACTGTGACACACTTAACGCGGAAAGAATCGGCGGCTACTTGAGGAGGAATCATGTCTGAAAATCAAGTAACTATTGACGTATGGTCTGATTTTGTTTGACCCTTTTGCTTTCTCGTCTCCTCCAGTTTGGAGAAGCTCAAGGAAACCCATAACGTACAAATTCGCTGGCGGTCTTATGAATTGCGTCCAGCGGGTTCGCCATCCATCTCGCCAGAATATCGTGCCGTTATTGAAGCCAAACGGCCGCAAATGGAGGCAATGGCGCGAGAGCGTTATGGGCTAGAAATCAACACCGGGCCGTTTGGTGTGGATAGCCGCCCGGCATTGGTGGGTGCCAAGTTTGCCGAGGCGCAAGGCGTGGGCGAGACGTTTCATGATGCAGTTTTTCGTGCTTATTGGCAAGACGCTAAGAATATTGAGGATTTGGGTGTACTGGCAGGGTTGGCGACGGCCGTTGGCCTGGATCGTGACCAATTTTTGGATGCCCTAGACGATCCAAAATACCAGCAAGCGATGCTGGCCGATGTGCAGCAAGCCTTCCAGTATGGTCTTAGCGGCGTACCTGCGCTGGTGTACAATAACAAGTATCTCGTCTCTGGTGCACAACCTTACGAACTGCTCGCCGAAGTTGCCGAAAAAGCCGCAACTGCCTGAATGGCGGTAACGTGGGTGGGCAAGTCAATCGGAGGGAAGATCGCTTGCTGGGTGTAAGATCGTGGCCGATTACCCGCTCTACGATTACCGTTTACCGAACACCGTTTACCGCAGGCGGCCCCTGCTTAATGCGCTCCTCGACAATTTTCAGGGCTTCCGCATTGCGGGGCACTTCCCAGCGCGTTTCTAGCCACCAGGTTGCGCCTGCTTGGGCATACTGCCGTACCTTCTCCGCTGCTTCATCCGGTTTGTTCCCCGGCGTTTCCCCTTCCACCACAATATCAAATGGCTCGTTGGGCTTTTTGGCTTGGATGAAGGCGGTCATTTCGGCAACGGCCGTTGGCGTAAGCGGCTGGTGTTTCTTCTCTGCGTCCAGCACATTGGGCAGCAAGCCATCGTAGCGAAGCACGCGAGCCATGCTTTTCGGCCAATTCCATGCCCCCACCACCCAGATGGGAATGCGTGGCCGCTGCACTGGTGGCGGCGGTGGGAAGAAACTGGTTTCTTCCACTTGGTAATGCTTGCCGCTGTAGCTAAATGGCTGGCCGCGCCACAGCCCCGTTAGAATATCCAGACCTTCGTCTACGAGTTCGGCGCGCATTTTGCGGTCGGCCACTTCGCCAAAGGTGGTAAAGCCAGTATCTACTGCGCCCAAGCCCACGCCTAAAATGACCCGCCCACCAGAGAGGTTGTCTAGCGTGGCCGTTTCGCTGGCCAGCTTCCAGGGGCGCATCCGGGAAATTGGGGTGATCATCGTGCCCAGGCGGATGCGCTCAGTCACCATGGCTGCAGCCGTCAGGCTAATCCAGGCATCAATACCCCAGACGGGCTCCCACACAAAAATTGCGTCCCAGTTGGCAGATTCGGCCGTTTTTGCCAGATTGGCAACGGTGCGGGCATCCCCGGTGGGAATAACAAAGCCAAATTTCATAAACTTCTCCTTAAACGCTTTATTTTCGGTAAGTCTACCATTTGATTCCTGACACGGTTTGTCAGGAACTATTTGTGGGAACGACTTTGGGTTTGTGTTAGACTGCCAGCCGAAATTTTGATCGAGGCTAAGTATGATAGGGTATCTTTTGCAGGGATTAGGATATGGCGGCGTGGCAGCTGCACAACCTGGGCCATTTCAGGCGTATTTGCTGTCGCAGACGCTTAAAAATGGGCTACGCAGCACGTTGGTGGCGGCCCTGGCTCCGTTGATAAGTGATGGGCCAATAATAGCGTTGGTGTTGCTTGTATTGACACAAGTGCCGATATGGTTTGTTGCAATCTTGCGGTTTGGCGGTAGCTTGTTTTTGATTTATCTGGCTCGAAAAGCTTATCAATCTGCCAAGATGATGGACAATGAATTACCCCAGCCTACTATTGAAAAGCGACAGAGTATTCGTGAAGCTGCGTTAATGAACATGCTTAGCCCAAATGCCTATATTTACTGGAGTACAGTTACAGGACCCGTTTTTCTTGATGGCTGGCACTTGTCACCAGCTATTGGCATAGGCTTTATGGTTGCTTTCTATGTTGCTCTTATTGGCGGTTTCATGGGATTTGTGGTGCTTTTTGGGATTATGGGGCGTGCGGAACCCCGTCTAAACAAAACTTTAGGTTATGTTTCGGCAATTGCTTTAGTTGGTTTTGCGATATACCAAGTTTGGGATGGTGTCCAAGATCTAATTGCATAAGCAATCATGTTTCTGGTTTGGCTTTGGTTTGAGCTAATTTCCGTTTAGAGTGAGTACGGCCGTTTCGCCACCAGTTTCAGTTTGCACAGAGACGCTCAGGAAACGGCCGTCGTGCGACCATTGCGGATTTGTTAAAAGTAGTCCGCCTGCGAGAGTTAGGGGTTGAGAACTGCCGTTTGCAATCGAGAACAAAGCGAAATTATTATTCGCATCACGATAAATGAACTGTTCACTTGTTGGCGACCAGGAGACTTGCGTTTCTGGATTAATAATCTCCCGCTGAGTTTCGTCTGCTTGCGTGTCAAAAACTTGCAGCGTAGATGTACCATCTTCGTTTGGCGTGAAGTAAGTGAGGAAACGGCCGTTTGGCGAGAAGCTCATTTCGAGCTTGATAGAATTTCCTGGTTGCCAAGCTGCAACAACTGGTTGTTGCAAAATGATCTGCTGGTTTTGCCAATTGTAAAGATGTGCAATTGGATGTTCGGGTGCGGGAGTAAGGTACAGTAGATAACGGCCGTCTGGTGAGAAACGGCCGTAAATGGCCTCAGAAACGACCGGTGTTAGCGAATCATCTTCAACATTCCATAATTGCAACGAAGTGACCGCATTATTATGCAAGAAATTAGTTTCAGCGAGATTGACATCTAAATCCCACGTGATTACAAGCATTTCATTGCTGTCAGGTCGCCAATCCTGAAAACTCGAATAATAATTGAATACTCTTTCTTCATCATCAAACGAAAGGTGATGCAAGTAGGGTGAATTCAAGCCATCATCGGCAGTTGAATGTTGTGGTGTCGTTGCCACAATTGCTGCCGAAATTTGAAAATTAAGTGTAGTACCATTTATTGTGCCAATGTATTGCGAATTTGCTTCTCCACCCCCCAGATGGACAATTCCCCAACCTCTTTTTTCTCTGTTTTCTATGTCAAGGATACTCCAATATTGATGTCCACCACCTGCATAACCAGTGTAAATCAAATTATTTTCATCTAACCAGCCATAGTAAAATGATTGCCATCTTGCTACTGTTTCGTCGGGTAAAATTGGATTGGGGTCGCTCCCATCTGAATTCATTAGCCAAACTTCACTGAACTCCACGATTGGTAATGATGGTTCTGTTTCATCGGATAATGGACCAGCAAAACCAATACGACTTCCGTCTAGTGTCCAAGTTAAGTCCATTTGCCCCCGGCAAAAACTATGATCTCCTTGTGCTAAATCTTGGCTTTGAAATAGTGGCGCAGATGCTTTGAAGATTGAGCCATCAAAGTTGTAACCTCTGATGAATCTGCCGCTACAGGTTTGAAATATCAGTTCGTTTGCAGTTGGAGACCAGTAAACTTTGTTCACCTGGTCAAATATAGCAAGTACCGCTACTGGTTCAATCCAAACAAGTTGTGATGGGGGCGGTTCTGTCGGGGGCAATAGAGTTTCTGTTGGCGTTGGTGTGGCGGTTGGGAGGGAGGTGCTGGTGGACATGGCTACTTCGACATTACTCAATATTGGCGTTTCCGTCACAGCAATCGTTGGAGTGCGGCTGGGTTGGCTGGTGGGAGTAGCTGCTGCGGCCAGTGGCGTTGGTTGGATGGGTTTATTGGTTTGGCAGGCGATGAGAATCAGAACGGCCGTTGCCAATCCCAAAACCAAGAAACAATTTCGTGTAGACAGTCTTGTGCGTCATGAAACCCTCCCTCTTGGCGATGAACATCCACATTTTAGCATCCCTGCTAGCATTCCTGCCGAAAAACAGGAAATAGGCCTCAGCGTATTTTTTTTCTTGGCCGGATGGCTTTAACCTCCGTCCTGTATTGTGATAAAATATCAATATGGCACAAATAATGAGTGCGATTTCTGGTCGCGGTGTGACCCACGACCCACAAACACCTTCTTTGCAGATGCAAAATGTTTCTGTGGCGTATGCCGCTGGATTGCAGGAGGTTTCGGTTGGCGGGCAGGATGGTAAAGCCAGCACTGAGCAAAATCGAAGCGGCCGTTCCCACGCCCTGCAACAAATCAGTTTCATTGCCCAGCAGGGGGAGCGCATTGCCGTTGTTGGGCCAAACGGGGCGGGTAAAAGCACCCTGTTTAAGCTCATTGTTGGCACCGTGAAGCCTAGCCAGGGGCAGGTGCAAATTTTTGGGCATGGCCCTGATGGACATATTTGTATTGGCTATGTGCCGCAGCGCAACGAGATTGATTGGTCGTTTCCCGTGACGGTGGAAGATGTGGTGATGATGGGGCGGGTGGGGCAAATTGGCCTTTTCCGCTGGCCGCGCCGCGCCGATTGGGAACTGGTGCGACATAGTTTAGACCGTGTCGGAGCCACTCATCTGGCCAAAAAGCAGATTGGTGAGCTGTCTGGAGGGCAGCAGCAGCGGGTGTTTATTGCCCGTGCTCTGGCGCAAGAGGCAGAATTGCTGTTGCTGGATGAGCCGCTCAACGGGCTGGATTTGCCCACACAGCAATCCATCTTTGATGTGCTGGATAGCTTGCGACCCGAAGGGGTGACGGTGCTGGTTGCCACCCACGATTTGCAGCTAGCCGCCGACCGATTTGACAAAATTATGCTGCTCAACCGACAAATAATCGCTTTTGCAGAGCCAACGGCCGTACTCACCGCCGACAATTTGCTACAAGCGTATGGCGGTCACGTTCACCATCTCCCCGGTGCAGAGCAGGCTGTTTTGGTGGATGATTGCTGTGGACATGATGTTCTGGCAATCGGTGAACGGAATCAGTAATCGGTACCGATTCCAGGAAACAATGAACTTACTTCTCGACCCTCTCCAATTTTCCTTCATCGTCCGCGCCTTGATTGCCGCCGTTTTGGTGGGGATTGTGTGCTCGGTGTTGGGGACGTACGTGGTGTTGCGCGGCATGGCGTTTTTTGGGGATGCGCTGGCCCACACGATTTTGCCCGGCGTCGTGGTTGCTTTTTTGCTCGGCTGGCCGCTGGTAGTCGGGGCATTGATTATGGGCGTGTTAACGGCCGTTGGCATTGGCGCACTCAGCAGTCGGGGGGTGGTAAAAGAGGATACGGCCATTGGCGTGATTTTTGCCGGGGCGTTTGCCCTAGGCGTGGCAATGCTGTCGGCAACAGGAAATTATACAATTGATCTGGCTCATTTTTTGTTTGGCAATCTGTTGGGGGTGACGAGTAATGATTTGTGGGTAACGGCCATTCTTGGCCTCATCGTGCTGCTCACCGTCTTCGTTTTTTACAAAGAGTTCATGGTCATCTCGTTTGATCCGGTTTTGGCGACGACCCTTCGCCTACCTGCCACCTTTTTACGCTACCTGCTGCTGGTGCTCATTGCAATCACCATCGTCGTTTCTTTACAAGTGGTAGGCATTGCTCTGATGGTGGCAATGCTGATCACGCCTGCGGCGGCAGCTTCATTACTCACGCGTCGCCTTGCTCCGATGATGGTGATCGCAGCGGGGATTGGCGCATTTTCCGGCGTGGCTGGACTGTATGCGTCTTACTATTTAGATATTGCGTCTGGGCCAGCAGTGGTGTTGGTGGCAACGGCCGTGTTTGCTCTGACTTATCTGCTTGCCCCTGATCACGGCCTCGTCTGGCGACAAAGTTAATGATTAGCGACAGAGAATTACTCAGTTTGCGGTTGTCACTCCCGCACAGGCGGGAGTGACGGTAGGTTATTGGGATAAAAAGTCGTCTACGTTGCTAAACAGCTCTTCCATATCGGTGGGGTACATATCGCCCATATGAGCGATGCGGAATGTGACGTTTTTAAGGCGGCTGCCGTAGCCATTAGAAAGAATCATGCCGCGCCCGCGCAGGAAGTTGTTTAGCGCAGGCACGTCAATTTGCAAATTGTTCTTGACGCAGGTGACGGTGGGGGAGCGATACCCTTCAGGAGCCAGGAACTCAAAACCGTGATTTGCAGCCCAGGCGATTGTCATGTCGCGCATGGCCAAGTGGCGGGCAAAGCGGGCTTCCATGCCCTCGGCCATCATGTCGTCTAGCTGCCGATCCAGCGCAAAAAGCAGGGAGATGGCTGGTGTGGCTGGCGTTTGGTTTTTGGTCATATATTTGTCGAGCGTGATGAAATCGAAGTAGTAGCCTCTGTTTTTCACTGTTTTGGCCTTTTCCATGGCTCGTTCAGAGACGGCGCAGAAGGCCAGGCCAGCGGGCAGGGCAAACGCTTTTTGGCTAGAGGTAAGGGCAATGTCCAAATCCCAACCGTCAAAATCGAGCGGTGCGCCGGACAATCCGCTCACCGTATCTACCATAATCATGATGTCGTCGCCGCCGGGGGCGTTGCGAATGGCTTGGGCAATCTCTTTGATAGGATTTTCTACGCCGGCACTGGTTTCATTGTGAACGATGGTGACGGCATCGAAGCCACCTTTGGCCAGCCGTTCGGCGATCATTTCTGGCAAAATGGGCTGACCCCAATCAACTTCTAGCACCTCGTTGGCTTTGCCGTTGGCTTCGGTGACTTCACGCCAGCGGTCGCTAAAGGCACCGTTGACGCAGTTCAGCACCTTTTGATCGGCACAGTTGCGTACCGCGCCCTCCCAAAAGCCAGTGCCAGAGGAGGCACTGATGAGGACGCGCCGACTAGTGAAAAAGACTTTTTGTAACTTTGGCTGAATACGGCCGACTAGCTCAACACATTCGGGCATCCGATGCCCAACCATCCATTCAGTTTGGGCATCCAGAATTTCGGGTCGAACCTCAGTCGGCCCCGGTATGTACAGTTTGATATGCGTCTTGGAATTTCTGTTTAAGTCGCTCATGATTAAAATCAAATGCTCCTGAATTTGTTAGTTCAAATGCTTTGTTAAAAACAGCCTCGTGGGAGGTGCCTTTGACCTGCCGAATGGCGGCTGGGCCAGCGGCGAGTAGCAGCAGGGGTGCGAGGCTGGGTGTGTGTAAAAAGATGGGCGATTCGGCCTTGACACGGTCACGCTGCACAACGCCGCCAAAGCCTACGAACAGGTCTACAGTGTGGCTGGCTAGCAAATCGCTACTGCCATCGCCAATGAGGAGGGAACGGCCGTTTTGCCTACCCAACAACTCCTTCACAATTTGCGCCTTGCCGTCGCTGACAGTGAGTGCGCCTTCTTCGTAATCAATGTACCGTTTGCGTATCGGTTTTTGGAAATCTGTTTCAGCATACCACCAATCGCCCGATAGATGGTCGTAATCCACATTAACAGCGCGAATATTTTGCTTGGGGACGCCCAAAAAGACGCCAAATTCTTGCACTGGCTCAGCCAGACCCCCGCTGATGATGTACACCTGATGCCCCAAAAATTGCAGGGCGGCAATGACGGCCTGGGCATCGGTAACGATGTTTCGCTTGTAAACAGACCGGATTTGCTGGATTTGCTCGTGGGTGGGGCGGACGGCTTGCAGCCGCTTGGCGTACACTTCTTCTAAATCCAGCTTGCCGTCCATGGCGGCGTTGGTCAGTACTTCAACCCGCCATTTTTTACCGACGGTTTCTGCTAAAACGTCAATTCCTTCTACGGTGGAGAGGGTGGAGTCGCAGTCGAAGAAGACGTGTTTGTAGGGAGGCCAGCGCATATGATGGGATTGTACTCTATGCGCCGGGGTTGACAACTGATTTTTGTCTGGAAACGGCCGTTACCATCTTCACAAAATGCCCAAATTCAGTTGGTTGCATAGACTGTTGTTCATTTGAAATCTGATGCTTGAACAGATTGCCCTGTAACATGATTATAGGATTCGACTATTAGCTGGAAAATTATATCTAATTCCTCTACTGATTGGGGTGTAAAAAGCATCACCAACCCTTCCCAGCCTTCTCGTTCATCTGCCCACGGGTGTCGTTCGCCCCACCCTTTTTCAGCAACTTCCAATGCTCGCTCATAGGGCAAAGGGGCATGTAAACTGCCGTCAGGGTGAATATGAGCAAATTCGCGTCCAGAAACAATAACTTCTGGGTGAGCCAAAGCAAGATCATCACTTAACCACATCCCTTGAGCTCCTGGCAAAGAGACAATGGTCGGCCTATCTTCCACGCCTGGTAAAGAGAAGGCTAGCCGATAAAGTTCATTGTTTACGGCCGTTATTGGTTCTACATCAATTTGTACATGCGGTATCGTGCCACTTGTTTGTGTGCGCGGTCCAGAGCGTTCAGGCAAGGGAGAAACAATCAGGTCAGGTGTTGATGTTGAGTTAGGGGTTGGTGTGGCTAACGATTCACTTGAATTTTCTACGATTTCAGGAGTTTCCCTTGCGATGACTTGCGTTACTTCTCCCTGTTCTGGATTATTTGAACAGCCGACTAACAGGATACCAACACTTATGAGAATAATAATCATTTTGATCCATTTATACATTTTAATCCCCTTGGTAATTGGATTGTCATCGCTTGCATCATCTTTAGATAGGTCAAAATAGAGTATAGATAACCAATCATTTTATCAAGTTGAGAACGATAAGATTAAAGTTTTTTGAGGGAACGGCCTAAACATGAACACCAAGTGATACTTAGATTGTTAGGATTGACGGTGAGTAGATAACTATTTACACTAACGGCCGTTCACCTTCACCATCAACAAAGTGGTTGAGCTACCTTAAACGGAACAATCAATATGTACCCAGGCGATATCCCGCTCCATGATTTCCCATATCGGCACGACCTTGATCCACCCATCATGATCAAGCGGTTAAATCCAGATGAACCGTGGATGAAACCAGCGCCAGATCGCCACACATTTTACGCGCTATTTTGGATCACTGAAGGGGAGGGATTTCACCACATTGATTACACTGGATACGCCATCCGCCCCCAAACATTGTACTTGATGCGACCGGGGCAAAGTCACTTTTTTGAAGTGAATGAGCAGCCACGAGGAATCTCAATCTTTTTCCTTGAAGAGTTTCTCTACCTTAACAACCAGTTCAAACCAACGGAGCTTTTCTACTTAATTGATCGCTGCCCAACGCTTTATTTACGACCGGCTCAAGCCAAGATTCTTCAACAAATCATTGAACAGCTTCTCAGTGAATATAAAAATGAAAGATTTGGCTATTTAGATGCCCTACAACACCTGACGCAGCTTCTGCTCATCTATGTGCGCCGTTTTTATAATCAGCCTAACACTGACTTCATTGAGCCAACGGCTACGACTTATCTTTCATCTCAATTCCAGCGGTTGGTTGACCAACATTTTCTAACAACGCATCATTTACAAAGTTATTCTAACATGCTTGGCGTCACGCCGGGCTATCTTAGCGAGCAAATCAAGATGGCAACTGGCGTATCGGGTTCCCATGTCATCAGGCGGCGAATTATCATTGAAGCCAAGCGCTTGTTAGCGCATTCAGAGCTGACTGTTTCTGAGATTTGCACCCACATTGGATTTAAAGACAGTTCTTATTTTGCCCGCTTTTTTCGCCGAGAATCTGGTCAATCTCCCCTCGATTTTCGACGCAGCTACCGCGAAAAGTACCGAAATATCCTTGGTTAATCCCTTCTAAATTACGCACTCCATAGTACGATCAGCCTCATCATAAGATTCAGAAATTTTTGACGAGGAGAAAAGGATTATGGATATTAAAGCGTTGTTAAAGCCTGCACCGGATAAAGCTGATCTAGCGATGACGATTATCCGCGTGATAGTTGGATTGACCTTTTTGGTACATGGTTGGCAAAAGGTGTTTACCTTTGGATTTGAGGGAACGGGTGGTTTTTTTGGCAGTCTAGGCATACCAGCTGCCGGATTTTTTGCGGTAGTTGTCTCGCTGGTTGAATTATTAGGTGGGCTGGCTCTGATTTTAGGTCTGGCGACGCGACTTGTCGGCTTACTGTTGGCAGTGGATATGCTTGTAGCTTTATTTGTTGTGCATTTACCCAACGGTTTCTTTGTCAGCGAAAATGGGTATGAATTGGTCTTGATTTTGGGGGCAGCTTCCTTGGCATTTGCTATCACGGGAGCCAGTAAATTGTCGCTCGACAGTCGTATGGGGTGATTTTTCTTTGATTTTCAAGCTATAAAAAGAGCTGTCAGTCTTGTGACTTCGAGACTGACAGCTCTTTTTGCTTTTGATGAAAAGCTACTGGATGCTCAAAATTATTCAAGCTTAAGAGCAAGACGGCCGTTACTCATCAAACACGCTATCTCATTCACATCCTAAATGATGGGAGGGCCATCCGGGGCAGTGACCGCACCACCACTTTCTTGCACTAGCAGTCTGGAAACGGCCGTTACTTTTACATCAATCTGGCTAAAATTCAGTTGGAGTGGGTTCATCTTACAATTTCGGTACAGGTTTGTCGTTTGTGTTATATTCAACCACTATAGGCGCAGAATGGAAGACTTCACTCTGGCTTACAGATGGCCTGTGATAAAAAATTGATCACTAAAGGCATCTTGTTGAACGTCGCTGTTTAAAAACCATTGAGGAGATTTTAAAATAAGCGAACGCACAAGCGGTAAATCTAGAAGTGGGATTTCCATACAAATAATTGTTGCGTTGATTGGCTTGATTGGTGTTGTGAGTGCTGCAGTGATAGCTATTATCCCTACGATAGGTGATGACGGGCAATCATATGAAGTAGTTGTTACGAATCATTTACAAAGACCCGTGATAATTAATATTAATGGTGAATTTGGAGGGCAAGTTAGCAGTGGTAGTACCAAAACTATTGATATCAGGGCTATGTCGGTAAATAAATTTCCTGTTACAGTTACTTGGGAACTTATCAGGAATGAAACAATTTCTGGAATTCCAATTGGTGCCGAATTAGGGAGTAAATTTTTAGTTGGCCCTGGAGATGTTGTTGTTATTGATAATGAAATTGACTCCCGAAAATATTTTTACCCGCTCATCAAAAATCAACGAGGGTATAGGTGTGAAGTTGTAGTCAACCATGGTCTAAATGACGCTTATAATGTTGGTGTACTACCTGCCAATAGCGCAAATGTTCCTTTGGGTTATCATGAAATCCACGAATTCTCAAATGTCATGCTTTTTTGCGATAATGACAAAACATATCGGTGGGGAGATCACATTGAAAAGGGTGAAGGCACACCTTTGAAAATGGAAGATCACACGGGACTAGTTAGCATAGTTTTGGATCAATAAAGTCATTTATTCCAGTTTGATGGCAAGACGGCCGTTACTCATCACACATGCAATCCCATTGACATCCCAAACGAGAGGGGAACCATCTGGGGCAGCAACAGCGCCGCCACTTTCTTGCACCAGCAACATCGCGGCGGCCACGTCCCAGGGGCGTAGGTGCAGGTTGAAGTAAAAATCAATGCGCCCGGCGGCTACCCAGGCCATAGCCAAAGCGGCCGTTCCAATGGTGCGGACAGTGTATGATTTTTCAGCGAACCGATTGAGGATTTGCAAAGCATCCGTGCGCGTTTGGGAGGCACTGCTCCAATCCAGCGCAAAGACCACTTCTGAGAGGTCGCTAACTTGGCTTACCTGCAATGTTTGTGGCGTCTGGTTACCTAGCTGCAGCGTGGCTCCCTGACCCTGTGCGGCACTAAACAACTCGTCGCGCATGGGGTCGTAGATGGCAGCAGCTATTGGCTGGTAGCCCTCGGCGATGGGTAGGCAAGCGGCGACGGAGACGCAAAATTCAGGTATCTTTCGGCTGTAGTTGGTGGTGCCGTCAATGGGGTCAATAATCCAGATGATCGGGCCAGCTTCAGGCAGGTCACTATCCTCTTCTTCGGTGAGGAAACCATGGTTGGGGAATCGCGCCTGGATTGTCTGGGTGATTTGCTTCTGGGTGGCAATATCAGCATCGGTCACCAAGTCGCGGAACCCTTTGTAGCTAATCTCCCGTGGCTTGGTCCACATCTCACGGGCTAGCTTTCCAGCGGAGACGGCCGTTTCCACCGCCACCCGCCGCAACCGTTCCACTTCTTCCGTTTTTGACTCCAACAACTTTCCCCTATACAAATCGCGCCCGGATTTCTGCACTAACGTAATCCAGAATAGCAACCGTTATAGCAATAAACCAAACCGCGATGCCTGCCGACCGATAATCCAACAACCGAATCCACTGAGCCAGCAAGAACCCAATGCCACCACCGCCAACAAAACCAATAATCGTAGACATGCGAATATTGATGTCCCAACGATAAATTGTAAAAGAGACAAAAGGCGGGATAATCTGGGGCACAACTGCAAAAACTACAACTTGCACCCAGTTTGCACCTGTTGCCTGAATGGCTTCAATCGGCCCAGGATCAATTGATTCAATAGACTCAGAATACAATTTGCCCAACGCTGCAATCGAGTGAACCGTTAGGGCCAAAATACCCGCAAAAGGCCCCAGGCCTACAACGATCACAAATATAATTGCCCAGATCAATGGCTCGATGGAGCGAATAATATTCAGAATGCCCCTAGTAACGTAATAAATGCCAATCGTTACCCGGTTGGCAGACATTAAGTTGCGGGCAGCAATAAAGCTAACGGGTATGGCCAGAATGACGCCAAAAAATGTTGCCATCATGCCAATAAAAATCGTCTCTGTAATTTTTTCCACGGCCAGCTTTAGTTCCTGGCTAGCTTGTGGATCGCCCACGCTGCTAACTTGTTGAGCACTAATGCGCCAAATTAGCACCTCTTCCTCAACGCTGGGCGGCAGCAAACGGTAGGGCATAATGATGTCAACTTCAAACGCGCCGGTTTCATCTGGCATTACCTGCACATACTCGCCTTCCTGACGCTGGCGGAATGTGGCCAAATTGGGATCTTCCCAAATAATTTCTGCCATCGTGTTGGGGATTAAATTGTAGCCTTGCAGGGTAAGTATAGACCCTTGTGTGCCGTCTTGCTCGCTCAACGACCCACAAGTGGGCGAAACAATCAGATACGCTTCACTATCCGATGGCTCTGAGGGCGGGGGGGGCGAATCTGCACAGGGTACTTGTACATCTGCCCAGACAGAAACAATCTCCTCCGGGTATTCAATCGCCTTCTCCCAGGGCCACAAAACACGCATCAACGCTGGACCTGCATCATCTGCCTGGGTGAAAAGCGCCACAGGGTTGATTTCCCCGATTTGCCAACCCAGACTAAAGAAAACCACCAGAACCATAAAAAGTAGCCCGACGGTGACGGTATCCCTTTGTTTGGCAACCGCATAGGCATCAATGATGATCCAAATGTAAAGTACAACCACAAGGATTAATACAAAAACAAGAAATGGTTTGAGGCGTAGCCCTTTGAGAAAAATATCTACGACCCCTTCATCGCGTGGGGCTGCCAGACGAAATCGCCAAATTAACAGTCCCACAAGGGTTGCCATGCTAAACAGTAGTAAGGCACCTCGTCGGTAAGATTTTGCCAGAATTTGGCCCAATCCAGGCAGCAGCGCGGATAATATTGCTGCCAAAAATGGGGGAACCAGGCTTTTATTTTGCACAGAGTCGGGTGGCTGTTTTTGAAGGTTATCAGTTTGGTTACTCATACGGCCGTCCCCCCGGAATTTTGCATGTTGCCCTCCAGACCACCACCGACTCTTTCGGCATCTTCTCCATAAATCTCTTTGAATTCATTATCGGTCATGCTTTGAATTTCACTCCGGCTACCCCGATAAACCACTTCACCGTTGCGTAAACCGATGACGCTCGTGGAATATCGCTGCACCAAATCCAGATAATGCAAGCTGCACAAAATTGTTAATTTATCTTCTTTGTTTAGATTTTCTAGGCGTTGCATGATTGAATGTGCCAGAACCGGGTCTAAACTAGCAACAGGCTCATCTGCCAAAATCATTTCTGGCTCTTGCATCAATGCCCTGGCCACGCCAACGCGCTGTTGTTGTCCTCCACTTAGTTCGTCGGCTCGTTTATGTGCCTGATCTGCAATGCCTAAACGAGATAAAGCCTGCATTGCTTTTTGGTGGTCTTCATCAGAGAAGCGTCCAAGAAGGCTTTTCCATGAGGAGGTGTAGCCTAACCGCCCTGAAAGCACATTTTTAAGAACTGAGGAGCGTTTAACCAGGTTGAAATGTTGGAAGACCATCCCAATCTTACGACGAGATTTCCGAAGGGCTTCCCCTTCAACTTTTGCCAAATCTACGCCATTCCAAATAATCTCCCCCTCGGTTGGGTCAATTAAGCGATTGATGCAGCGCAATAAAGTTGACTTTCCTGAACCACTTAGACCAATGACGACAAGAAATTCACCATCTGGAACTGAAAAGCTCACGTTTTTAAGGGCTACGGTGCCATCATTGTAAACTTTGGTTAGATTTCGCACCTCAAGCATGACAGTCTCCTTCCTGACTGAAATTTTCAAAAAGCATACGTAAAGCAAAGCGGAGAGACATGTTAATGCCTCTCCGCTCTTATTAAACTAAAGATTCACAAACTTTGTGCTATTGCAGATCTTCCGCAGAGACACCAGCAGCATCCAAAATTTGGCGGAATTGATCGTAGAAGGAATCGTCGTGCTTTTCCAAAGCGGTCCATTCATAGGCAGTATCAAGTGCCTCGACGCCTTCATCTGTTGCCGCAATCGCTAGCAAGCCATCATTCAGTTGGTCGCGTAATTCACGGGATATGCTAGGAACGTACTGAACACCATCATTTGGAATGTCGCCAGAGATAAAGATAACCTGCAACACATCCATAACGTCTGGGTTGTCTTCTTCAATGGTTGAGCGGGCATCTACAAAGGATGACCCAGCATCGCAATCACCGTTATACACACCAGAAACGGCCGCATCGTGAGAGCCAGCGTCAACAACCTGATCCAAATCATTATCAGGATCAACCCCTGCTGCCCTCAGCTCCAAGCTAGGAATAATCCAGCCGCTGGTTGATAGAGGGTCAGGGCGACAGAAGGTTTTTCCTGCCAGATCTGCCAAAGAAGCGATGCCACTATCGGCACGCGTGAAAATTTGGCCATTATAGCTTGGGCTACCAAAGCGAACAGACACCAACTCAGCTTCCGCACAGCCACGTTCTGAGGCCAGCATATAAGCAAAGGTTGCCAAGGAAGCCATATGTGCTTTTGGCGGATCGCTGCACATCGCCTCGATAGCACCTGCGTATTCAGTGGCGACAAACGGTTCAACGACGAGGCCAGTTTCTTCAAATAGAAGATTAGCCACTTCATCAAACCCGGTCAGAACAGTTTCACTTTCGCCAGAGGGCACCAAAACCCAAATAAGTGGATTCTCCTCAGTGCCTAATTCTGGTTCGCCACAGCTAGAAAGAACAAACATCGTTAGACCTAAAAGGACTACTGTGATAAGAAGACGCTTCTTCATGATTCTCCTCCTAATTTGGTTTACAACAATTGATATGAAAATCTTGTAACGACGCTTTTTGTCCGTCTGCAAGTTTCGGGGAATGAAATGAGGTGGAGCAGCAGAAGGACAACGATTAAATTATACCTTACTTAAGGAAGGGGACAAGGTGAACGAGCCACCTTGCCCCCTTTTAAAACTGTTGATCAAGCTAGAGGGAAACGGCCGTTTCCCTCTACAGCTTTTAAAAATTAGCCACCAATTTCTTCTAGCAGCTCTTCTTGCAGCTCATTTGCTGTTTCAGTCAGGTCATCCAGCGTTGCCTGAATGTCAGCACCTTGAATCATAGCATTGTAAGCTTCTTGTGCAGCATCACGAACGGACTGGTAGGAGATCATCTGAGGCTCAAATTTGCCATATTGCAGCAAGTCCAAAGCCTGAGCGTAAACTGGATTGGCGTCTACGTAATCATCCAGGAACTCAACCGTACCGGAGTTGGTCGGGAAGTAGTTACTAGCAGCAACCCAATCAGCCTGAGCTTCTGGGGAGGTGAACCATTTAATGAATTCCCATGCAGCCAACTGCTGTTCTGGCGTTGTTTTAACAATCATCACATCGCCACCATAGATGTTCATGACTGGATCGCCAGTCGTGTGCGGAATAGCAGCAACAACATACTCATCTGGTTCGGTGCCAGCTTCTTCAGCAACGGTGTTGAAATCGCCAACGTAAAACGGAATACCAGAGCTGGAGCCTTGAGCGAACAGAGCATTACGGGAAGCAACTTCTGGGTTCGGGAAGCCATCAAAGATGTAGGCACAAACCTGACCATCTTCACCAGGAGTAGCCAGTTCAACCAGCATTTCCATAGCTTGAACAGTTGCATCACTGTTGTAAATATATTCGGTTTCGTCAGCATTCAAGACATCGCCACCAAAGGCAAAGGTCCAAGCAGCCAGCGCAGAAGCATCATCACGCAAAACGTAGCCACCAACGCCACTTTCACTGGCAGCAGCAGCGGCACAAGACATTTCTACAAACTCTTCTGGGGTAGTTGGTGGGGCATCGTAGCCCAAATCACGCAGGTAAGACATATTGACGTGCAACAGTTCGATGGAGCGGTTAGGCGGGAAGCCTAGACGCTGATCGTCAAACGCAACATGAATGCTCTGGTTAAAGAAGCTCTGGTAGAAGGAAGCTTGGTCTTCTTCCGAAAGACCCCAATGCGGATCGTTTAGATAGTCATTCAAGTCTACCAGCGTTTCGTTGAGCTGGTAGAAAGCCTGGTCGTTTTGGTAACCAACAACAAGGGCTGCCGGAACTTCACCAGCAGCAACGCTAGCATTAACGGCGTCACGGATGTCGTTGTAGCTACCCTGGTTCACGGCTTCAATTGTAATGCCACATTCGTTGGTCTCGTTGTATTCATCAACGATTTCCAGCAGCAGTTCTTCACGACTGCCACGATGGTTGTGCCACCAAACAACGGTTTGCCCACGCGGATCAACGCCAGCAAATGAACCATCGCTAACGGGACCACAAGGCTCCATTACTTCGTCCATAGCTTCTTCAGCCTCGTCCATCGCTTCGTCCATCACCTCTTCAGCTTCATCCATAGCCTCTTCAGCTTCGTCCATCACCTCTTCAGCAGTTTCTTCTACAGCGTCTGCTACATCAGAGGCTGCATCTTCCACAGCGTCAACTGCATCTTCCACGGCTTCTTCGGCGGCACCGCCACCACAAGCAACCAGGAACATTGGCACAATTAAGGCCAAAAGCATAAACCATTTAACATACTTTTTAGACATTTGTCTTCTCCTCGAAACGTTTGTTTCAATAAAAGATTGTATTGCAGACTTTGTTTAAAAATTTTCCGCAATTTTTAAAACTAGGCGTTGAAGGTCTTGTTAGTTTAGACCTCAGTGCAACTATTTTTCCTGTCGCATCACCTCCTTTGATGTAAGAATTTTAGCTCTGAACTAAGATTGTCCAAATTAATTATCCTTTTAAACCCGACCGCGTCATTGCTTCAATGAATTGACGCTGGGTAAAGAAGTAAATAACCAAAATTGGCAAGATTGTGATGATGGCACCGGCCATTTGTAAGTTGACAAAACTTCCCGCTTCTTGCAGGAATGCTTGTAGACCATAGGAAATAGGACGCCACTCCAAAGACCGTGTTACCAGAATTGGCCAGGCCAGACTATCCCAACTGCCCAGGAAGCCAAACAGTGCCAAAATGAGGATGGGTGCCTTTGATAGCGGGATGACGATTTGCAGAAGATAGCGTAAGTGGCCTGCACCATCAATTTGAGCAGAGTCCCACAGTTCATTGGGGATTTGTTGGAAAAACTGACGTAATAGAAATATGCCAAAGGCACTGGCCATAAAGGGAATGGTTAGGGCTGGCCAGCTATCAATCCATTGAAAAGGGGTCACTTTGCCCAGCCAAGAGACTGTTAAGAAGTTTGGTACCCAGACAATAGCGGCCGGTAAGGTGAGTGTAGATAAGAAAAGGCCAAAGAGTAAATTCTTGCCAGGAAACTCCATGCGGGCGAATGCGTAGGCTGCCAAGACACCGAAAACGACTTCTCCGGCAACGGTGATGAGCGCAATTTGAAGGCTATTAAAGAACAGTTCAGAAAAGTCTGATTCTTCCCATGCCTCAAGATAGTTGCCCCATTGAGGGGTGCTGGGCAAAAAGGTTTGGCTGGTGGCTTCAGTTAGATTCATAAGCGAAATGCTAACCGTTGCCAAAAATGGGATGACGGAAATGACTGCACCTGTAATGAGCACCACATAAGTGATAAAGCGAACCCAATTAAACCCGATGCGAGTTGGCGTGGTTGGCGGAGTATTCACGGACGTAGCAGTTTGATTAACCATAGAAAACTCTCCCCTGAGAAAAGCGATCAAGTATAGCTGTGGCACTGATAATGACGATTAGCAGAATGATTCCCAGAGCCGCAGCATAACCTATGCGGGTGTCTCTATTGAACGCGTCAAAAATGACGAGGCTGGCTGTATCCATTGTGCCCAATGCTGCGCGTGTGCGTAGCACAAATATGGTGTTAAACGCTTTAAATGTACCGATGACCCCAAAAATGGTGAGAAAATAGGTGATTGGTGAAAGCAATGGCAAAGTGATGTGACGGAACTGTGCCCAACGGCTTGCCCCGTCTATTGAGGCTGCTTCGTAAAACTCTTTGGAAATATTGCCTAAACCAGCCAGAAAGAAGACGACGTTGTAGCCTGTATATTTCCAGATGCCAAAAATAATGGCAACAATAAGTGCCAGGCTGGGGCCAGCCGCCCACTCTGGCACGGTGAAGTTGAGTGCATCACCAATGAGTTGGTTAATGCCGTTCGGTTCGTTGAGCCAACCCAATGGTTCCAAGCCAATTGAGGCTAGCACGGTGTTTATGAGACCGGTTGCATTGCCAGAGAATAGCACTTTGAATACGGCCGCTGCGCCCACTGCGGGGGTAATGTATGGCAGGAAATAGATCATGCGGAGCAGGCCTTTGGCTTTTATATCTTGGTACAGGAGGGTGGCCAGACCAAGCCCCAAGAATAGTTCAGCAGGGAGTGCGCCAATGACGTAAAAGATAGTCGTTCGCAGGCTTATCCACCAATCTTCATCACCCTCGGCAATGACGACGGGCAGCTCACTTATGAGAACCCAGCCGCCAATCATGAGGAGAATGCCAGCGAAGAAGCGGAGACCGGTTTGCAGGTTCGAGTCGCGGTGTGCGGCCGTTCGCCAAACCAGCCAGGAAAGCAACAATAAAATAAATCCTGCACTAATAGTGACCATCTGTGCCCAAATAGCGAGAGATTCACCTTCTTCCAGAGCTTCGGCGTAGGCAAGTTGAATTTCACTAAACGTTACCCAACCAATTGCAACGGCGAGAATGAGCATGAATACGGCCGTTACAAACTTGCCTGTATAAAAACCATCTCGTACTGTTTGCGAGCTACTCCGCTGAATAAATAAGTAAGAGGCACCGCTTAAAACAAACGCTAAAATTGCGTAATAAAACGTGGAAGCTACTCCAGGTGCGTTCCACGCTTCGGACACAAATTGGGGGAATAGTTCATTCCGCTCTTCGGCCGTAAACCCAACCATTCGCTCGCCAACTTCCAGCAGACCGGGCATGAAAGCAAATACCAACCACAGCAACAGCGCCAGCCCGATGGCACTGAGCAAAGCCGGTAAAAGCCAACGCCATGGTGATTCATTCTTGTCTCGTGCGGTTGCCAATAACTCATTAAAAGTGCGAATGGCGACTACTAAAAAGAAAAGTGCCAGCCAAAAGGCTAGCACATAAGCAAGATTATCAATGGCGCGGACGTATTGACCTAAGCCGTCGGGACGACCGACAACATTATTAAGACCTGCCCGTGTGCTCTGATAAGCGGAAAATACCAGCGGAAACAAGCCAAAAAGACCAATGATGATGATGGCAGGTGAAAGAAAGAGGTAAGCAAGGAGTGCTTCTCGTCGCTTTAAGCCACGCCTTCCAGAAAATATTCCTAACCTCGATTGCTTAGGCTCCACTTGGGTTTTGGGTTGAGAGGGTATTGCGGTGTCGCTCATAGCTATATCCTTTGCTATGCGGCGGCAGCCAGCTTGCGCCGCCTTACCGTGCTAATATCCTGCATTTTTATCATTATGCTTGGGTGGTGGAAAAAAACGGTATGAAGATTGGACATCGTCATATTGGGTATTGCGATTAGCTTTTCTGCAAGAAGTCTACATTCTTGTGATTAATTAAGCGTTCCCGACTAAACTTTTCCTAACTCGTCTCGCATTATATCACGCGGCTTTTTGTGGGCAACAGCCATGTTCGTGAATTCGAAGTGAACTGGTTAAGGTCAGACTAACGTGCTGTAAACATTTTGTGAACGCGTGAGCAATTGCTTGAACTTACCTCTATCCTTTCTTGTCCGTGTTATAATTTGCCGCACATGCAATATTGAGACCATTTTCAAGGAAAAACGTCACAATGCTTCATTCAAAACAGATCGTTCTGCTAAGTTTTTTGTTTATTTCAGGCTTGTTTTTAGGGGCCTGTGAATCTGAAGAAACCCCAACCGCCACGCCTGTTCCGGCAACAGCAACGGCCGTTTCCAGCCCCAATCCCCCTGCCACCCCAGCAGTAGATGATCCGGTTAGCCAATCAGAAGGCGTCTTATTTAGTGAACTGCTGCCCGGCGTGCCTGGCAGCAACAGCCAAGAGTTCATTGAGCTGTACAACGCTGGCTCAGAACCGGTGGATTTGATGGGCTGGTCAATTTTTTATCTGCTGGGGGATGGCCAGGAGCAGGCATTGGTCTATCGTTGGACGGAACCCACATTCATCCCCCCGCTAGGCCACATGCTGCTGGTGCGCGAAGGGCAGGATGTGGGTGCTGCCCCCGATGGCTCTTTCACCCAATCTCTTTTTGAGCGACGGGGTGGCCTGTTGCTGCGTAACAAAACGCAGCAACAGGTGGATTTGCTGGGCTGGGGGGATGCTCCGACTGAGTTCACCGCTGGCGAGCCTGTTGCTGCCCCCGATGCCGGAGCCAGCCTGGAGCGTTTGCCCGGCGGTGCAGCAGGCAATGGCCAAAACAGCGGCAGCAACGGTGCCGATTTTGTGGCCTTGAGTACACCTAGTCCGCAAAACAGCGGTAGCCCCATTTCGCCGCAGCCCGATGAATTTTTGACAATTGATGTTTTTGCACCAGAGGCAATTCCGCCGGGTAGCGAGTTTGTTTTGGCGGTTGAGGTAGGGAATGTTAGCGATAAGGCCGTTTCCAACATCACCATCTCGCTCCCCGTGGCCAGCCATTTTGAGTTGTTGGTTGCCCCGGATAGTGCTGAATTGGAGAACGGCCGTCTTACCTGGATCATGCCAGAACTTGCGGCCAACGGCAGCCAAACGGCCGAAATTAGCCTAAAAAGCCCCTTCACCTACACAGACACCATACTCACCGGCTACTTTGCAGATGCCGACGGCTATTTGGCAGCGTTTGGTCAGCCCCGGCTCATTAGCATAGCAGGTGGGGCCATCCCGATTGCCACCGCTCGTGAACTGGTGGGCAGCGTGGTAAGCGTAGAAGGCATTGCCACCATGTACACCGGTGGCTTTTTCGCTGGCAGCACCGGCAACAAATTTTACCTTCAAGATGAGACCGGGGGCATCCAGGTGTATGTGCCCGGCGGGCAAGGTCAGGTCTCTGTAGACATCGGCGACCAGGTGCGCGTGACGGGTCTGATTGAACCATTTCGGGATTCGCTGGAATTGATTCCGGTGGACGTGCCGGGGGATGTAGAGATGCTGGGCACGGCCGAACAGCCGGAACCGCTACCCGTGACGGTGCTGGATGTGAACAATGATGACGCCATTTTAGGTGAGCTTGTGGTCATTGAAGGCACTGCGCTGGCCGTTGAAGAAGGTTCGTTCGATTTCCAAATTCAAATTGATCAGGGGAGTGGAGAAACGACCACAATTCTTATTGAAAAAGATACGGGCGTGACGGCTGAACTGGTAGAAGTGGGTCAGGATTACCGCATTGTGGGCGTTACGGAATTTTATCAGGGTGTGCGGCAGGTAAAGCCCCGCGTGCAAAGCGACATTGAAGAGATTGTGCCGCCTATTGTGCTGCTGGAGATGCAAACGAGCAACACAGCATACTCTGGCGAGGTGCTGACTTACACAATTACCGCCTCCAACTACACGGCCGAACCGTTGACAAACCTGCACATTGGACTGGAAGTGCCGGGAGGTGAAGCGAATGCGTTGCAGGTTCAGCCAGACCAGAATGGCATCTTGGCCAATGGTATAGTGAATTGGGAGGTGGATGAGTTAGCTGCCAATGGGGGCACGGCCGTTTTGCAATATTTCTTCACCGTGCCAGATGAGCAAACCGAGCCGCTGCTGGCCACCCCAGCCCAACTAACGGCAAACGGACAGCCAGAGTCAGTGCTTTCTAATAATTTCACGACGTTTATTGGGGATGCTGTGCCGATTTGGGCGATTCAGGGAGATGGACATCGTTCGCCATACGTTGGTATTGAAGCGACGACAAGTGGGGTGGTAACGGCCGTTTTCCCCGAACTCAACGGCTTCTTCATTCAAGATTTGGAGCCAGATGACAACCCCGCTACCTCAGATGGCCTCTTTGTCTTTACAGGGGTGCTGCCCATCACCGTGCAGGTTGGGGATTTGCTGGAGATAAACGGCCGCGTGCGTGAAATCTCTGGCCAAACTGCACTCCAGGTGGAATCGCTGGCTGGCATTGAGCTTGGCAGCTCAGGCTACACCAACGTATTTGAGCCTGTGCCTTACGACCCGCCGCAGAACCTGCTTGAAGCCCTGGCTTACAACGAGGCATTGGAAGGCGTGTTGGTGGGCTTAGTGGAACCCGCGTTGGTGGTAGGCCCCACCACGCGCTTTGGCGAATTTGCCCTGGTGTATGAAAAATGGGGGGTTACCTCTGTGGCACGCACCGACGAGAGTGGCTTTTTGATGTTTGTAGATGACGGCTCTACCGTTGCCCACGGTGACCAATCTAGCTTGCCCTATGCCGTCGCCAGTGGCGATAGGGTTGCCAATTTGGTGGGGCCACTAGCCTACACCTTTGGCAACTACAAGATTGCCCCGATTGTGTTGCCTGATGTGGAAGTGGCGGAACGGCCGTTGCCCACCATTCGCACCGCCACCGAAAATGAACTCAGCATTGCCACCTTCAACGTGGAGAATCTGTTCGATTTGCTCTCGCCGCACCCGTCTAGCCCGCCGCTGCCCACCGTTTTTGAGTATCGCGCCAAGTTAGAGAAAATTGCCCAAACCATTGTGGCAATGGGCGCACCCACCATCATTGGCTTGCAGGAGGTAGAAAACCTGGGCGTGTTGCAAGATTTGGTTGAAGAAGACGCATTGGCCGAATTTGGCTACGAGCCATTTTTGGTGGAAGGGAACGATTCGCGGGGGATTGATGTGGCTTACTTGGTACGCAGCGACCGCGCGACCGTACAATCTTTTGCCGCCTTCGATGCACCCAACGACCTATTTGCCCGCCCGCCGCTGGTCATCACCGTCACGGCACATCTACAAAGTGGCGACGAGACGGTGATTTTGCTTAACAATCATTTCCTCTCGCTCTCTGCGGGCGAGGAAGCCACAGAGCCAGTGCGTACGGCCCAGGCGGCGTGGAATGCAGAAGTTGTTGCTGAACTGTCTGCTGAAAACCCTGAGGCTCACTTTGTGGTGCTTGGCGATTTGAATTCGTTCCATCAGACGCTGCCGCTAGACACATTAGAGGCGGCTGGCTTGCAGCATGTGTATCGCTTTTTGCCTGAGGCGGAACGGCCGTATACCTACATTTTTGAAGGGCGCACTCAGACGTTGGATCATATCCTCGTTTCCAGCGAACTGTTTGAGCAGTTGACGCTCGTTGAAGTCTTGCACACCAACGCTGACTATCCAATTGGCGACCCAGAAGATAGCTCCCCCCGCCGTGTCTCAGATCATGATCCACTGGTAGCCATCGTCAGCTTTGCTGAATGAACGAGGAGATTAGAGAGTAAAAATCTCCAATCTCTAACTCTAATCTCTATTTTGGTGGGAAACGGCCGTTTTCCACCTAATCTTGCTTGCCAACAAATACTTTAGCCAGGTGGAGGGATTCCACATCCTTACCGTCCAAAATCCGTAGCTTCTCTAGCTGTTCCAGTCGCTTCATATCTGCATCATTAAAATTATCAATTGCCAGGTGTAGCCGCTCCATAGCCTCAGAAACCATCTTTGTGTGGATCATGCGCTGGTGGGCTGTTTCAAGCGCTTTTTCCACATCTCTGGGCATTTCAATCGGCCCCAAAACCACATCTTTTGGCGGAATATTCTTAAACCCCAAATTAGGGTTGCTCAATTGGCGGTAAAGATTTTGGCTAACCTGTACTTCTAATGTTTGCAGGGCGTTAGCCTGGTACAATGATTCGATAGTCTGGGTTTCAATCAAATGTTTTAGCACCCGCTCGGCGCGGCCTGTCACCACCTTGTCTGAAAAATCTGGCAAGACCCGCGCCATCTTGTGTCGCAAAAAGGGCGGAATAAGTGATACATCCACCGTGTAAGACACCTTCCAGGGAATCGAAACGGCGATGCCGTCTGACGTGCGAATGTTTTCTAGCTTGCCGCTAGTGGACTGTGATTTCTTGGGAATTCTGCCCGTTAGCTCTTCGTGCCAACGCAGCCGGGCGTGATATGGATCATCGAACATGAGCCCTACAAGCCCAAACGGAATCCAGCGGGGAAAACGATAATCTCGGCAATCGTGGTCTGGATTTGGCTCCGGGCTAATGACGAAGCGGCAGAAGCTGTTGTTGAACCGGTTAAAAACAACGCCAACTTCCATCTCATCAATCAACTCCAGGCGGGATTGGTAAGCAAGCAAAATACCCAGGGCAAAGAGTATTAAGATGAACAACATGACGGTAAGCCCTAAGACCTGGAAGGCTACATACGCTGCAACCAGCGAGAAGCCAACAAAGAAAATAGTTGCGGCAACAATAAAGGGATTTCTAGGATTCATATATTCCTCCCATTTGACCTACTGATTTGGAAAAACGAAGACGGTTCACTTTGCATTGTAAACGCCGGATTGATGGAATCCAAGCGGTTGTTATGATTGTTGGTAAATTGTCGGTTTTGCTTACGTCCATGAGTCATGTTTGCTATGGAGGTTTAACGAATTTGTTGACAAATTTGCGGTAACGGCTTACTATTTGAGTATTAGATGATCATCTAATACCCTTTAAGCCAATGGATTGTACGCCATTGGCCCAACCCGGCAATCACCAACGAGAAATTTGTTCAATAGTTTTTTACGCAAACCACAGAAAGCATTTTGAAAACCGAAGCGCGATTTCTCTGTGGTTTGCTCAAGTAAAAGCGGGAGAAATGGCTCTTCTTATTTTCAAAAACTTTCCCGCTTTTACACATAAGCCTTGTGGAGGTTATGAAATGAGTGAAACCACTGAATTAACGTTTGAATTGGAGATGGCTGCGTCGCCAACGGCCGTTTACTATGCAGTAACCAATGGTGGCGCTATGCGGCAATGGCTGGCAACCAATTCGCAGGTATCAACGCGGGTGGGTGGGCGCATTTACCTGTGGTGGCAGCAAGGGTACTGGGCCGCTGGCGAATTTTTAGAGCTGGTTCCAGATGAAAAAGTTGTTTACTCTTGGCAAGGGCAGCAGGAAACGGCCGTAACCAAAGTTACATTCACCCTACAACCCACCGACGATGGCACCCAACTCCAACTAACACATTCTGATGTGCCCGCAGGCGATGATGCGGCCGAAATGCGCCAAGCCCTTACCGATGGCTGGAACGCTGGCTTGGCAAATCTGAAATCTGTGCTGGAAACTGGCCTGGATAAACGACTGTACGATCAGGCATTTTTGGGTATTCTCATTGCTGGGATTGTAACGGCAGAGCAAGCAGAGGATTTAGGCATTGATGCGGCGGGCGGCATCCGCATTAACGGTACGATGGACGACACCGGAGCCGCAGCCGCGGGCTTGCAGGCAGAAGACATCATCGTAGACATGGGCGGCAGCGAAACGAAGGATTTCCCCACCCTGCAGGCGGCAATACGGCCGTATCGCCCCGGCGATGGCGTCAAAATCAGTTATTACCGCGACGGTGAACGCGAACAAACGATGATGACCTTAGGCACACGCCCCGTACCAAACGTCCCCGCCACGGCAGACGAACTGGCGGAGGCGGTAGCCGCTGCTTATGCCGATCTGGAGGCCCAACTGGATGAAGCGGTAGCCGGATCAACTGAGGCCGAGGCGGATTATCGCCCCGACGAGGATAGCTGGAATGCCAAAGAGCTTTTAGCACATCTCATCACCACAGAGCGGGGCGTGCAGATGCAGTTGGCCACCCAGGTTACAGATGGCACGCTCGATGGTTTCCCCAATAATCCTGCGGCGTGGTTGCAATCGGTAACGGCCGTTTACCCTACGCTGGCCGATATGGTTGATTTGTGGAAGCGAACAGAAGCTGAAACGGTGGCACTGTTGACTAACTTGCCTGAAGCGTTTGTGGCACGTAAGGCATCGTACCAAGCCAGCGGCAACACCTTTCTGAATGGGTTGCCAAACCACACGCGCGGTCACATTGCTGAGATTGGTGCGCTGCTAAAAACTGCCCGCGAGCAGTTGGCCCCTGCCTAAAGCGAAAGGAGTTGATTATGCCAGAAAAAGAAACGAACCCGAAAACGGCCGAATCCGCCGAAAAACAAGACAAATGGATCATTGAATGGATAATCACCATTCCATAAAAAATTAACAGTTTTACCCTCTCCCCAGCCGTCCCCTCCCCTTTTAGGGGAGGGCTAGGGAGGAGGATGGAGACCAGCATGGCAAAACTACAGTTAGAAACGCGCCAGGTGGGGCCCTGGGAAATGAACACCTACGCCCTCATTTGCCCCAGCACCAGGCAGAGCGTTCTCATTGATCCTGGCGATGATCCAGAAATCTTGCAGAGCATGTTGGGCGAAAGCCAGCCCGTTGCCATTTTGCTGACGCACACTCACCCAGACCACATTGGTGCCTTGCCAGCCATGCGCCAACGGCTGGGCGTGCCGGTCATGGGCAACGACGGCCCTCATGAACCCGGCGGCCAGGACATCCAGGCAGATCGCTGGCTGCGGGATGGTGACGTGGTGCAAGTGGGTGAACAGACCTTACGCGTGGTTTACGCGCCCGGCCACATTGGCGACCAAATTTGCTTTGTGTTGGCAGATGATCATCGGGTGATTGTAGGTGACACCATTTTTGATGGCGGTCCCGGCCGCACCTGGTCGAGCGATGGCTTCCAAACGACGCTGGTGACGCTTCGCAATGTGGTGCTGCCCTGGCCCGATGACACCTTTTGCTACCCTGGACACGGCCCGCACTTTCGCCTCGGCGACCGGCGGGCTGATGTAGAAGCATTCTTGGCCAAAGATCACGGTGACTTTTTTGGCGATGCTACCTGGGAGATGTAATTAGCTTTTATTTAGTTAGGTATAGGTCCCTTCTTCTCAAGGAACGTGGGAATCAGATTTGGCTTAACTTCCTCTTTTGAGCCACTGGTTCTCACGTTCTCTTTTTTGTTGCGATTTCTTCAAGAAATCGCATGTCTGAATAGACACCTATTATTGATCTTATGACGAACTTTTCAGCACAACCTTCAAAACAGCCTTCGGGCATGCGTGGATTTGTAATTGTTTGGCTGGGTCAGGTCGTGTCTATGCTGGGCACAGGCATGACCAACTTTGCCGTATCTTTCTGGATTTTCCAGCAAACGGGGGAGGCTACGGCACTGACCTGGGCCATTTTCTTTTTTATGGCGCCCAGCGTGCTGTTTAGCCCCATTGCTGGGGCCATTGTGGATCGCAGCAACCGCAAAACAATCATGATTGTGAGCGATTTGCTAGCGGGGGTGGCTACTATTTTCTTGCTTTTGCTACTGGCAGGTGAGAATTTGCAAATTTGGCACATTTACGTGGCTAACCTGCTGGCGGGGGCAGCCAATGCGTTCCAGTTTCCGGCCTATTCGGCCGCGGTGACGATGATGCTACCCAAAGAGCATTACGGCCGTGCGGCGGGCATGTTGTCTTTGGCAGGCTCGGCTTCCGGCATTTTGGCGCCTGCTTTTGCTGGGGCATTGCTTGGACCGCTAGGGTTGGTGGGCATCATGGGCATTGACGTGATCACATTTTTGTTTGCCATTGCTGCCCTGGCCATTGTCTACATCCCGCAACCGGAGGCAACGGCTGCAGGTCGCACGGGGCAAGGCAGCTTGCTGCAAGAGTCGGCCTATGGCTTTCGCTATATCTTTGCCCGACCCAGCTTGTTGGGACTGCAAATGGTTTTCTTTTGCATCAATTTTTTGGCGATGTTTGGCTTTGCCGTCATGATACCCATGATTTTGGCACGCACGGGCAATGATGAGATTGCTTTAGCAAGCGTGCAGTCGGTGGGGGCTGTGGGCGGCGTCATTGGCGGCTTGCTGTTAAGTGCTTGGGGTGGGCCGCGCCGCAAGGTGAACGGCGTGCTGTTGGGCATGGTTGGCGTCAGCATTTTTAGCCAAGCCTTGATGGGCGTGGGGCAAACTGTCTTTGTTTGGGCCGCAGCCTCATTCATGGGCCAATTTCTCATTCCCATTTTGAATGGCTCGAACCAGGCAATCTGGCAGGCAAAAGTGGCTCCGGATGTACAGGGGCGGGTGTTTGCCGTGCGCCGGTTGATTGCCCAGATTACCGCGCCGCTGGCAACGGCCGTTGCTGGGCCGCTAGCAGACAACGTATTTGAACCGGCTATGCACCCAGACGGCGCGTTGGCTCCTATTTTCGGTTGGCTTGTGGGCACAGGCACTGGGGCAGGCATGGCTTTGATGTTTGTGGTGACGGGAACCATTGGTGTGGCGGTGGGGCTGGGCGGCTATCTGTTCCCTGTTGTCCGTAATGCAGAGGATTTATTGCCAGATCATGAGCCGATTGTGCAGCAAACACAAGAACAGCCATCATAATGTTGAGGATACGGCCGTTCTGGTTTATAACTATTGCAATTCAAGGACACAGGCAGGAAATTGTTTTAGATGGGAACTGCACCACAGCTAAGTTGGGAAGTCGGCACAGCGTATGATCTGTTCATAAGCCTGGAAGTCATACACAACCCGGCACGGTATGGTCTACGTGGCTCTTGGGCCGCTGGTGTGCGGTCCCGTCTACCTGTGGAAACGCGCGAACTTTTGCAAAATGCCGTTGAAAGACATCATTTCTGGGCCATTCCCTGGTTGGTAAATCAAGATGGCCCCAAAGATAGTGCTTCCATTCTGCAAAAGCTGGCCGATATCCCCGCTGCCCAAAGAATGAAGGAGTTGGCAGCTTGCTACATGCCAGACGGTATTCGTAACATCCTTTTCCGGGTAGCCGATGAGGGAGGTTGGCAGCCAGAGGACGTAGAGAGCCTTCGCACACTTTATGCCCAAATGTATAAGGAAGAGACGGGCAAAAGTAAAAAGCTCCCCGATGAGGAGCTAGAGGATAAGCTGACAGTTTGGGCGGATACGGCCGTTTACAGCCAAAAATTGCTCGATGCGCTCAATCGGTATTACGATGTCTTCTACCAGGAAGAAGAGGCGCGCATCCAAAAACCCCTAGAAGACCGCATAACCGAAGCCAAAGCATTAGCCAAAAAGTCGCCGCTGCCCGACCTGTTGAATGAACTTTCTCAGGGGCTTCGCTTTGAGTTTGATCAGACTGCCCAAATGGAAGAACTGGTTATGATTCCTTCTTTTTGGACCACACCGCTCTCCATGTTTACCTCATTTTCTCGTGATCACAAGCGATGGCTATTCTTGTTTGGTGGCCGTCCCGATGGCGTCTCGCTGGTGCCAGGCGACGTGGTGCCTGAGTTACTTTACCAAATGCTCAAGGCGTTGGCAGACCCAACCCGGCTCCGCATTTTGCGCTATTTGTCTGAGGAGCCACTCACCCCGGCGGAATTGGCGCGTCGTCTGCGGCTGCGCCCCCCCACGGTGATTCACCACCTGGATGCCCTGCGGTTGGCTCGTTTGGTGCATGTGACGCTGAGTGTAAACGGCCGTCGCTACGAAGCCCGCCATGAAGCAATTCAAACAGTCAGCGTCATGTTGAACCAATTTTTGGGGAAAAAGTAAAACGGAAGCTAAGTACGAACAAAAAAAGCGGTGTTGGAGATTATTTCCCCAACACCGCTTTACTGTTTACGGCACTGTGTAAGTAATAACTAATTCTGGTGCTGGCGGTTGACCCGCATCAGAACTATCAAAGCTGAATCTGTCACGGCTTCCATCCCCATCGTCTGGGAATTCAAAATGAATCTTGAACTGCGTAAAACCGTTTCGGTTAATCTGGCTAAAATTACCAGAGCCTAGTGTACCAACCGACCATTGATTATTGCCACTGGTTTCACTGAGCGTAATCACATTCGTAGCTGCGGCGGGTGCTTCAAAATCACTTGCTTCTAAGGCATAGCTACCGCTAAAGCCATTCAGCGGCCCAATATCCGCGTAAAGCGTACCCAGGCCAGTATCACCAAATGGATTGCCATTGAGATTATTCCGCTGTTGCAAACGCAGTTCCACGCTCACAATAGTCGCGTTGGCTGGAATTGCAGAAGTGTCAAAGCTAACAATTCCAATGAATTGCTCATTGTTTCCGTCATTGTTGTCCCCGACCAAAATATTGCTGCCGCTATTATCTACCTGACCCGAATCGCCCGTATTGGAGCTGTCTAGTTCGCGGATATCACCATCGTGGCCAGCATTGCTGTAAAGCGTAATTGTAACTGGTACCGGTGTGTCGGTAGGCACAGGCGTATTTGTAGGCACAGGCGTAGCCGTAGGCGTTATTGGCGTTGGGGTAGCCGTAGGCACAAATGGAGCAAAATCAAAATAGTTAAAATTGCCAGAATTATCCAAAATATTGAGCCGCACAATATTAATGCCCGCATAAAGCGTGATCTGGGTTGTGAAGTTTTGCCAGGTTTGCCAGTCTCCCGTCGCGGGTAGATTTAGCGTTGGCGTACTGTCTTGAAAGCCAAAATCAACGGACGTTGTCCTGATTGAAATCTGAGAGCTGCCGCTAGGAAGTGCGTGACGAATCGTAAAATCGAACGAATCGTTTACAGGGGATTCAATCTCATACTCAATCCATTCACCATCGCGCGTCCAGCCCACATTGTACCCGCCGCCAGCATCAGACGTATTTTCCAGGTCTGGCCCTTCACCACCAACATCGGCTCGGTAGGCACCACTGCCTGGACCACCGTCACTGCTGTCGCTAAAGGCTGCGCCGTCACCGCCGCAGCGGAAATCTTCAGCCTGAATGCGTACCGTACTGCTAGTGGAAACCGTAAACGGGCCGTAAGGACCGCATGGCGTCGGTGAAGGCGTGTTGCTTGGTACGGGCGTGTCTGAAGGGATAGGGGTATTGCTGGGTACAGGCGTATCTGAAGGGACAGGCGTGTTTGAAGGAATTGGCGTATTGGACGGCACAGGGGTATCTGAGGCCAGTGGGTCAACTGTAGGCGTGTTTGTTGCTGAGGGTGGCGGCGTGTAGTTCAACAACGAAGGCGGGGCTACAGGTGCCTGGGCCACAAAGCGTGAAAAGACATCCCCAATGGCAGGCTGCATCAGGCTCACGACTAATACAACAGCAATACCTACCAAAATAAGAATAATGGCATATTCGGTGAAGCCTTGACCAGCTTCTTTGGCTCTGTTTTGGTTGCAGTGTTTATAGTTATTCATAGGATGCCTCTTGAGCAACAATTCCAATACAAATCGTAACAAATTAAAACGGCAAAGTCTCTAAGACATTTGGTAAGCGTTTGATGCCTGAGGTGACAGTCACCTAATAACGGTCTCATTGTAGCAAACCTCGCTGCTCAAGGTGACTGTCACCTGAACAGCTACGACATTTGTTTTTATTTCACAAGATAAGGTAACCCTTCAAGCGTAATTTCCCAACCGTATGTATCTGAGAAGCCGCCGCGATACCGAACCGTGAGACGGCCGCCTGTAAACGGTGTGCAATCCTCCATCGTGGGGCTGTTGTAGTCGCAGTTAGAAAGATCACCAGGAACGGTAATATTGTAGGCGGGATCAACCCACTGGCTGTCGCAACTGCCAGGATCACAACGTGCATTTTCAGCGACACCGTCCGGATCATCCTGTCCATCAACGGCAAAGGCCATTGCCCAATCAGTTGCATCTGGATCATATCCAAGAGGATCGCTGTCATCTGGCGTAAAGGCAATGGAGTCAAAGAAGAAAACAACGGGCGGGCTTGCACCAGAGTCAGAATCCCACATGCGAATTTGAATTGTTTGGCCAATCATATCTGGACCCACATAAATAAGAGGAATATCTATAGGTGACGCTCCGCAGTTCGGATCGCCACTAGGGCAACCAAAGTTGGAATTCATAGGCAAATTGCCTAAGCCGTAAACTGTGACACCTTCTGAAGAATGAGAGCCTGGAAAGTTAAGGGCGGCCAGGTTGCGGGCGTTCACTTCGCTAGGCACATCTGGTACGCTGGAATCTCCATCTGTATAAGTTGGAGGGCCAGCCCAAATCTCAAACCCATTTTCTGAAGAGCCGCTAATGGTTCGCACATCCAGGAAAATAAAGCGTGTGCCATCGCTAGGGTCTGTCACAATACCAGGTACGTCTGCAGTTAGGTCAATTTCAAAACTGTCAGCGGTTTGAGTAATGGCAGGTACAGCAACCCCTGGCGAATCAACAGGGGAAAAAGGATTGGTGGCACCAGGTGAAACCCAGCGCATATCTGTTAAATGATCGCCACTATCACGCACACCATCCCCTGTTTGGCCAATGTAAGAAACAAGAGGCACTCGAGAAATGGTGCCGCTGGCGTTTTGGGCAAAGTAGTAAAGGCTATATAGTGTCTCTGTGTTCATGCTGGGTGTATAAGAATCCGGTGCGCCGCAGTTGCCGCCCGGACTGGTAGGTGGCCGCCGATTTTCGTCAATGCGGACAAACCAGTATGGGTTGATCTGGTCTAGCTCAATATCTGCACTTACCAAATCCAGTTCATCTGTTTCCAATAGGCAGGGCTGGAAACGGTCTGCACTGCCACCCGTGCAGCTTTTTGAATCTGTAGCACCTTGACCTTCGGTGATGGCGAGATTGGATCTAAGAATGGTAAGTGTGTTTTGGTCGGTGTTGATGGAGTCGGGATCAAAAAGCTCAACGCGCACAATGTCATGGCTGTAGTCAGGCGGGATGTAAATGCGATAGGTGTAAGTGTAGGGGCCGGGTTCAAAGGGGCTGCTGAACGGGGAATAGGGATCACCCATGTGTACGCAGGAATCTGGCCCAAAGACGCCCTGGTTGGAGGTGCTAAGAACGCCATCCTCTACGCGGCGGCTTACGTAAATATCGGCTAACGCGAAGATAGCGGCCGTAGCCGAGCGGGTGAGGTCAATTGGTTCACGGAAGCCAATAACTTTGAGAAAATAGGTTTCAACAGGCCAGGTGGCCGTCACTGCATATTGGGTAGCACCCAATGGCGTGGTCGAAACCTGTAAATTGCCGGTAATGTTCAATGAGTTGGTAACGGAGACGGGCATGTTGTTGGCGTTCAGGAATTGTGCCGACTTGGTGCGCGCATTATTTTCTAACGTGGTGTTGCCGGGCGTCCAGCCAGACAGTTCCGTGACGCCTGCTAGGGCTGCAGAGTCAATGGCGGCCTGAAGTTGGGAGCCTCGGGCAAAGATGAAGCCAACGTCAATGGCAATCCCCACAAAAGCGATGATGGCGACCATCATCAGGGCAATAAGAACGATGCTTTGCCCTTTTTCACGAGGGGGGGCTGCTTGTTTTTGGTGGATAAACTGTTTGATACGGTTCATAGGTTTTTATTCCTGCTTTACCTAGCTAAATTAGGCAAGACTTCAAAAGTCTCGACAACCTTTGATATTAGCGAAGTTGCTTATAAGACTTTTGAAGTCTACGTCTATATTGGGTCACATGAGTTAGTTAATTTGGCCGCAAGATTCATCCCATCGTATAAACTCTGCTAATATCCAGGAGCCTCCACCGCTTTGATCCAAGCTATAACCGAGGAGGCGGAAAATAGCAAAACCAGAGATGTGATAACGACCGTTTGCCCCTGTACCATCAGAATCGTCCCATACAAGAAGTCGTAACGTACGGTCTAATGTCACATGCTCTTCAACAGCATCTTGTACAAAACTGGAATTAATAGACCCTGTGCTGGCTGCGACCCAATCGTCTATGTGGAGTGATTGATCTGTTGGATCACCTGGTTCAATATATCCAGGGACGTTAGAATCAAAGCCTGAGCCTGGTATCCCTGCCCCGCCAGGGCAGCCTGGCCCACTGCATGGATTGTAATTTGTACTATCGCCTGGCCATGCCAAACTATTTTCGAGTGTATTTGCGTTTGCAGAAACGCCAGTGTTCCAAACAAGCCAGCCAAAATTACCCTGGCCAAACCCATTTTGTACACGGAACACATCGCCTTCCTGGGCGCTTAACAAGGGAACGTCGTCGTCATGGCTGGTAAACGTTTCATAGGCAGGCGGATTGTTGGGATAGGTAAAATCGCCAGCGTTGGGATATGGATTGGAGCCTGTGCCAGGAGCTGAAACCGAACGAGACCCTTCATGGACGGCAATGGGGAAAGCTGCACAGCCGTTGGTAACGTTCTGGCTATTGGCGGTAATACGCATAATGTTGAGGGCTTCCAGTGAGGAAAATCCTGCCAATTGCGACATGGCATCCAGCCCCAAAATGGAATCCACATCATGAATGGCGTAGGTACCGACAATTTGCAGCCCAGCGGCTATGCTGTTGGATGGACTATCAAATTCATCCCGCTGAAGTTCATCTATAACGCGGTTCCGAATGGCTATTTCATTGACCTCTGGTGCCCGCACAGTGTCTGAAATACCGTAAATGTGGGTAAATGTCCATTCACCGCCAGCGCCTACAAAATCATCTCCCGCATCGTTTACCGTGGCGCGGATGACCCAAACGTCCCAAACGGTGTCGTCTGTTTCTAGCGTTTGAGTCACGTTGTTCATAAGGACGGTGATCATCCCTTCATCTTGGCCGCCGTTGGAGGCAAAGCGGGTGCTGGCGCGGGCAGCACTGCTGACCCTGTTTTGGGTAACAAGCAGTTGGGAAACTTCCACCAACCCAGCCAGCAGGATGATGAAGATGGGGAAGAAAAGGGCGACTTCGACCAAACTTTGGCCACGCTGTGAATGAGATTTGTTTTGTTGTATGATGCGTTTCATGGTTGCCTCTACTTTACAGTAAAAATTATGATTACGTCGTTACGTCTCTGGGTTTGTAGACAAGATTTCACCGGAGGTGGCATCAAGCCGCATGGTGAAGGCTTGCCCGGTTTGGAGTGAAAAGAGGGAGATTTGCCATTCGAGACGGCCGTTTTCCTCTATATCACTCGCCATTAAAGCCATTGTCAAGGTAGCCACCCCGCCTTCATTTAGGAATCGGTTACCGCCACCTGCTAAAAATGCTTTGATCGCTTCGTCACTGTCCAGGTTCCAGCCGCTGGCAGAAAGCAGCGGCTCCGTTTGCTGGTGATCGCCTTCTGAGACCAGAGCCACGTTGTCTTCCACCACCGAAAAGACGGCAATTTTTTGTGCCGACGGTGAGTAGAAGGTGAAGCCCCAACTGGTTTCGCCTTCGCGCAACTGTTGAGCGGTTGCGCCTTGAGGCCAGGTGGCCTGGGCGGTAAGAATTTGGGCATCTGGCTGCCACGCCAAAGCAGTTTCCTGGGCAGCGGCATAGGCAATGATAGCGGAACGGCCGTCATACTCTGGCGTGGGAGCAATATCATCGGCGCGTTGCGCGATGGTGGTGGCAGAGTTGAAAGATGGTGCGGGAACGGCCGTGCGGTCATTACGGAACCAAAACGTTAACGACAGCACCGCCACCACGACCAGCAAAACTACCAAAATAATGCCCAAAATCCACTCTAAACGATTCATCTTCTTAATCTTTTATCACCACTGGTAAATAGACACCCGGTTGATTTTTTACATAAAATATATCGCTTCTATCTGAACTTTTGAGCTCATAACCAACATAAACAGTCCAATTATTTGCCACAGCAATAGATGGTTTAATTGCGCGATCTGTGTCGCCCAGGCTATCCTCAATCGCCTCAATTACTGGATTTGATGAAAAGCCAGTACATGAATTAGCAACCCTTACTTTTTCATTATTTGTCGTAGTATTCCCTGTAATACCACTAAAAACAATGACTCTGCATCGCCCGACAGATGATATTTTAGGCCCTAAAAAGGTTGGATCAGAATCTTTTGCCCCAAAAGCTTGAACGGTCGCTGTACGGTAATGCCACTTGCCACTTGTCAGAGGATTTGCTGTACATGGCATATTGCATTCTAGAGAATAAAGAAATTGTTGACCTAGCGATACCCGATCCTCAAAAACAACTAAAACACGGCTGCCTCTAATTGCAATGTCAGGTTCTCTGGCACTAGTAATCCCAGGCACAATTTTCGAAATACCTCGTGGTGTCGACCAACTGCCTCCGGATCGCAAGGAGTAACTGATTCTATATTCAGACCCCACTACTTGTTCTTCCCACACAACATGAGCACGATTATTTGAATCTATTGCCAACGATGGAGATTCCGAAGACGCATCGCTGTTGCTTACGTTTTCAGGCGTTGACCAACTATCACCACCAGTTGTAGATCTGGAATAGTAAAGATCCTGTCCAGTGAAATCAACCTGAGACCAAACGATATGAATCACCCCATTTGCATCAACGGCTATTTTGGGTGATTCAATTAGAATATCTGCTGTAGAAAAAAGCTGAGCGGATCCGTTGCTCGGCCAGTCATCTTCATTTCCGTACCATAATTGATTATCATCTTCTGTCCATACGGCATGGGCATCATTATTGTTGTCAAATGCAACATGGACCTGCCTGGAAAAATCCGCGCTAGTATGAATGCTAGCAGGGGCCGTCCACGTGTCTCCCCCATCAGGGGATTTTCGATAATATGGATCAGCATCTAGTTCATTATCTGAGCGTTGCAGCATGTAAGCGACAATAATTGTGTTGTTGGGCGCCACAGCAAAGATTGGGCGCTGAGCACCATTTGGGGCATTTGTTGAATTTGTCAACCTTTTTGCATTATCCCAGTTTGACAAAGAATCCACTGCTTCAGGTTCATTGGTTTCGGCAACGGCCGTACCGATAATGGCAGTCAGTATAATCAGTAGAACAAAGGGTATGTAACGGAAGCGTTTCATAATTCTCCTTACTGAAAATTAAGAGCATGGCCCAGGAATCATAAAAACATTAGCAAGATTATTTGGCGGATTGATGCCAGTGCGTAAGCCGAAAAACGGTGCATTGTCTATGACAACACAAGCCGTAACCGTATAACCCGAAGGACTTATCGCTGGTGGAATATTCGAGAAGATATAGAAACCTTCCGAGTCGCTTTGAGTGGTTGCAACAATGCCATTACCTGCGGCGCCTGGATCAATCAAGATCACAAAGGCCCTGAACTGGGTCAATAATTCAGTCGTCAACACCTGGACAACGCCACTGATCTCATTATCACCAGAAAGCTCGGGTGTCGGTGTTGGTGTGGCTGCGGGTGTTACATTATTAACCGTTAGCGGGTTTGTGACATTGTTTGTCTCACTTAATTCATCTGTTTGTAGAACAGAATCCACCATGCCATAAACTTGATGATTGGTTGGATCATTAGTGAATCCCGATTGCGAAAGAATATTGATTGTTTGGCTAGCACCACCCGCCAACCCACTAACGGCCGCATACCCATCACTCTCCGCAATCGGAATCCTGTCGGTTAAAATCGTTGTGGGATCCAAATAAATATCCACAAAAAACTGATTCTCTACATCCAGATCACCCGTGTTGGTAATAACAACCGAAAACTCCACGGGCTGGTAAGCCACAATGGGAGGGGTGCTGATAAGTGTTGGTGGGCTAATTGCCACCAAATCCGCTGGTGATAGAGTGGCTGTTGGGGCCGGTGTGGAGGTGGGTTGCCCCGCACAAGGAATAGAAAATGTGGCAGATGAGGTGGCTCCACTGCCAGATTCGGCATCTACTGTGTAGGTGCCGTCCGTTAAGCCATCAAATGTCCAGGTGTACGTAAAGTTGCCGGTGTGAGTATTTGCTTGGAGCACAATTTGGGGAGTACCTTCCCACGACAAGGTAACGGACTCGTTTGTGGGCCAATTGAAGCCTTGCACATTGAATAAAATATCTGGGCCAGGGCCGCAATCGGGCGAAATAAAAATGTAGGCACCGCTAGGGGTATTGGTTGCTGTAGGCAGCGGCGTGTTGGTGGGCGTGCTCGTGGGAATTGGTGTTAGGGTGGGAGATGGGGTTGCCGTTGGCGGTACGCCCACAACAATCGTAGTGTCGTTGTTGTCAGCTACCGTTTGCTCTACAGCTAGCAATATGTCGCCAATGTTGGCAGCAGCCAAAGCTGGGCTGAGTGTCACCGTGCCAAATCCATCGCAGGCGTGGCCGTCAAAGGGGCCACCCAAGACGACGCTGCCCAAAAATTCTGAATTATTTGAGAGGTTGTAAATTTCTACCGTAATGCCAACATCACCTGTAACAAAGACAAAATCATTGCCAGCAACGGCCGAACCCTCAAACTCCAAATCGCAGCGCGGTGGGGTAGGCGTGTAGGTCGGCGTCTCGGTGGGGCCTGGCGTGGGCGTGTCTGACGGTGTGGGGGAGGGGGTAGGAGAGGGTGTGACGCCGGGCGTGGGCACGGGCGGCAAGTCTGGAGGCAGAGCAGCGCCTTCGTTACCGCTGCCGCCAAGCTGCCCAAACGTTTCGTTATTCAGCGTTTCTTGCCCCACCACGGGGATGGATGGCAGGATTGGCGTGAAAAATGGCGTGATGATGGGGACTCGGTAAGTGACACGTACCACCACCGGGCTGTTTGGCTGCCCCGCATTGTCATATTGTAGCTGGCCGTTTTGATCAACCCCCCAGACCTCAATGTTGTAATATTCGTTGTCCTCAAACACGGTGGACTCTTCATTTAAGGGAAGGCCAGCCAGATGGGCATGTGTTTTGGCGATAACTGAGGCCAGGCGTAGGTCGGTACACACATCACGGTCGCCAGAAACAAATTTTGGTAAGCCAAAATCAACAGCACAGGTAGGGGCTTCTTCTTGCCCGGTTATGGCGTAACGTACGCCTTCACGGGCGGCGTTTTGTACAGTGTTCCAGGCCCACAAAATTCTGGCACTTTCAATAATCAAGAAGATCATCATGAGCAGGACCGAAATGATGAGGGCGAATTCAACCAGGGCTTGCCCGGGCGAGTCGTTGAACCGTTGTTTGAAGTTGGTCATGGGAATACTCTTTAGGTATATGCCGGACAGATTTCATCTATATCCTGTTTCCGGTATACTGGTTTCGTGCAAACCACAGAAACTATTTTAAACAGTGGATTTCTCTGTGGTTTGCTCAAGTAAAAGCCACATGTGAAGTCTTTTTAAGACAAAGTTATTTTGGCTTTTACAAAAATAGATTAATTGCAATTTATGAATATCCTCATGTTAGATTATCAGAGACCTGTCGTTCAAGCGTTGATCGAGCGTTGATCTTTGCTGGTACAGATAACCAATCTCATGACAAAGGTACTAAAGTTGGCTCTGTTGGGGCCGCTGCAAATCTCAATCGCCGATGAACCGTTGATCGGGCTAGATTCTGGCAAGGCGCGGGCGTTGCTTTGTTACCTGGTGGTGAACGGCCGCACGCATTCCCGCCACGCCCTAGCCAACCTGTTGTGGGGGGAATTACCGGAATCTGACGCACGGCGCAACCTGCGGGGGGTGCTGCTGAAGCTGCGTAAATTTGTGGAACCCTACCTGCAAATCAGCCATCAAACGGTGGGGCTGCATCCTGAGGCGGCCGTTTGGGTGGACACGGCCGTTTTCCAGCAGCATCTAGGCATGGGGGAGCGGAAAGCGCATGATTGGCAAACGGCCGTTCAGCTTTACCGAGGCGAGTTTTTGCAGGAGTTTTACATTCGCCAGGCACCCGATTTTGACAACTGGCTGCAGGAACAGCGGAGCTTCTTCCACAACCAGGCCATTGTGGCGCACCATGCCTGGGCTAGCCAACTGCTAGCAGACGCTGCTTACAGTCAGGGCATCGCCGTTGCCCGACGGTTGCTTACGTTAGAGCCTACGCGTGAAGCCAGCCACCGCTTGTTGATGGTGCTGTTAGCCAGCGACGGCCAGCGCACGGCCGCCTTGCAGCAGTTTGAGCAGTGTCAACAAGTTTTGCAGGCAGAGTTGCGGGTGGCGGTTTCAGAGGAAACGGCCGTTCTCCACGAGCAAATTCGATCAGGAAATTATGACCAAGTGACTGCGATCACAGGTCGCTTTGGGCAAGATGACAAGGTGACACGCCCGGATAATGTCACCTTGTCACCTGGTCACCAGCGTTTGCAGAACGCCGTCACCCAGTCGCCCTTCATCGCTGGCCCGCCCATCACCAAACCTAACCAGTTCTTTGGCCGAGAGCGTGAACTGAAGCGGCTGGGGATGCTGCTGCGGCAACGGCCGTTGCAAAACGCTGCCATCATCGGGCCACGACGCAGCGGTAAAACTTCGCTGCTGCACTATTTGCGGCAGGCAAACTGGCTGCCGCAGGCGCAAAATTACCGCTGGATTTTTATTGATTTTCAGGATGCGCGGCTGGGCAAGCAGGAGGCATTGCTGCGAACCTTGCTGGCAAAAATGGCGCTGGACGTGCCAGAGCCATGCCATCTGGAAACATTTTTAGATGTGGTAAGCGAACACCTAAACCAGCCAACCGTTATTTTGTTCGATGAGATTGGCGTAGCCTTAACCCGCTACCCAGAGCTGGACGATGCGTTTTGGGAGAGTTTGCGTTCGCTGGCGACCAATCAGGTAGATGGCAACCTCGGTTTTGTGCTATCCAGCGCCCAGCCGCCGGACGTGTTGGCCCAGCACCAGGGCATGGGCTCGCCCTTTTTCAACATTTTTGGCTATACGGCCGTCCTCGGCCCACTTTCAGAAGAAGGTGCAAGAAACCTCATTGCCACGTCACCCATCAAATTTGCGGCGCGGGATGTGGATTGGATTTTGGCAGAAAGCGGCCGTTGGCCCATGCCGCTACAAATTTTGTGCCGTGAGCGGCTCTTGAGCTTGAGCGAAGGCGAAAAAGGCGACGACTGGCGTGAAGAAGCCCTGCGCCAGCTTGAGCCGCTGCGCCGCATGACCAAGAACCAGTGATCAGTATTCGGTGAGCCGTAAACGGTAAACCGATAACTGATAACCGATTACCGAATGAGTGACACTCTACGCGAACGCTACACAGACGCCCCCACGCTGACCGGCAACTTGCTCATTGGCAGCGTGCGGCTGCTGTTTTGGCTCTTTTTCCACCCCTCGGCCTGGCGCAACCACCTCAAGCGCATGGACAGCACGCTCTCCCCTTACTTTAGTTTGGCCGATTTACAGCAACGGCAGTGGACTAATACGGCCGTTCTCCGCTTCCTCCTCATGACCTTTTTTGCCTGGCCGCTGCTGGTGGGTTTACTGCTGGGGTTGGTTCTTTGGCTGCTCAACTTGCCCACAACGGCGTTGCTGCTGGGCGTGATGTTGGGCATCGCCGTAGGGCTCATTGTGGGATTGGCCGCCAGCATTGCTGGCAGTGTCGCCATCGGCGTGACGGTGGGCATGGCCACTGGCTTTGCTTTGGGATTGGGAGGCGCACTGCTGCTGCGCTCTGCCGGGGATTTAATCCTGAATGGCGCACCTATCTCCCTGGAAATTGCCGTTAGCAGCCTGATTGGGGCGACGAGTGGCCTGGCTGGCGGACTAGCCTATGGTGTAGGCGTCGGTGTGACGCGGGATGAGATGACACAAGATACCCCTACACTGAGCGGTGCCGAAGCGGCCGTTCCCTCCGTCTCTATTTTGCGGCAGGTGAGCGGCATGATGGTGGGCATTCTCATCGGCTTGGCGGCCGGTTTTTTGGCGCGATTGCTTGAGGGCAACTGGGCCACGGCCTTGCTAACTGCGTTGCCGTTTGGCCTGGCGGTAGGCTGGCGTAGCCAAAGCTGGCGGCGGGGGGCAGTGGCTGGGATTTTGGTGGGTACGGCCGTCTGGCTGGCAGGTGGCGTCCCAACTGCATCGGCGGTGGGAGGGTTGGTACAGGCACTGGCGTTTATTGCTTTTGTGGCGGCTTTGTTTGCCTTGCCCTACGTGCTGGCGGAGAAGAGCGCCGGAACCTGGGCAGGGGGCTTGGCTGGTGCGCTGGGTAGCGGCGCAGGCTTGTTTCTGTTTGCCACCGACGGGGCGGCTTACGGCCCATTTTTGTCCTTTGGTCTGGCCGGGATATTGTTGGGGCTGACTTTGGCCTGGTGGCGTCCCGTGCTGCTCTACCCCTTTTTGCTCATCTGGAACCGGATTTTGTACCAGCTAGATTTACGCCGCGCCGACCAACCAGAGAAACGGCCGTTGCTGCGTTGGCACTCCGCCTTTTGGGATGAATTCCAGCGACTGCCGCTCATAAATTTAGATGCCCACCTGCTGCTGACCATCCAAACAAGCCTGGCCGAGGGGCGCACTGCCATGGCTTATCTCAGCAACACCCGGCAGCGCTGGGCAGCCCAGTCGGCCCAAATTGAGCTGGATGCCCAGCAGTTGGAACGGTGTGAAACGGCCGCGCAAATCGCCGAGGTGCATCCTGGGTTGGCTGCAGGGGATCTGGTCGGCCCCGCCAGTGCATTGCTGCGTAGCTTCAGCCGCATCAGTACCGATGTGGCCGCCGCCCTGCAGCAAGAGAGTGCTTATAATCAGCGGCTAGCCCTGCACGCCGTCGAGGATCGGCTGGATGGCCTCCTGCGCGAGTTAACGCGCAGCAATGAGCCCTACGCGGCTCGCTTTCGCCCCATTGCGGCCAAGTGGCGGCAAATTGTAGGCGAAAAAGGGGCGCTTTTAGCCGAAGAAGCAGAACTGCGCCAGGAGATTGACAGCCCGTACATCATCGGCGTGCCGCTAACGGAGAAGCAAGCCATCTTTATCGGGCGGCAGGACGTGAGCAGCCGGATTGAGCAGCTTTTGCTAGATCGCCGTCAGCCGCCGCTGCTGCTTTACGGCCAGCGGCGCGTGGGCAAAACATCGCTGCTAAATAATTTGGGGCGGCTGTTGCCCAGCACCATCGTTCCGCTTTTTGTAGATTTGCAAGGCCCGGCCTCGCGGGCGCAGGACGAAGCAGGCTTTTTGTACAACGTGGCGCGGAGCATGGTGAGGTCAGCCAAGCGGCAGCGGGGCATCGTATTGCCGCCGCTCAGCCGCGAGCAGCTTTACGACGATCCGTTCACTCGCTTTGATGAATGGTTGGATGCGGTTGAACTGGCGTTGGCAGGCAATCTGGCTCTGCTGATGCTGGACGAGTTTGAGGCGCTGGAGCGGGTGCTGGCCTTGAATCGGTTTGATGAAGAGATTGTGCTGGGGATGCTGCGCCATCTCATTCAGCATCGCCCTAAATTCAAGGTGCTGCTCTCCGGCTCACACACGCTGTCGGAATTTTCTCGCTGGTCTAGCTACTTGATCAATGTGCAGGTGATTCACATCGGTTTTTTGCACCCCGATGAGGCGCGGCAGTTGGTGGAAGTGCCTGTCCAGGGCTTTGCGCTGCGCTATGAACCTGCTGCCAGCCAGCGGGTGCTGGACTTAACGGAGGGACATCCGTTTTTGGTGCAGCTTTTGTGTGCCGAGATTGTCGCCCTCAAAAATGAGCAGCCTCCGGCACAGCGTCGCTTGGCGACGGTGAATGATGTGGAAACGGCCGTGCCCGAAGCGCTCATCCACGGCAGCTTTTTCTTCGCCGACATGCGAAACCAGACGGATGAAGTGGGGGGGCAGGTGCTGAATCTGCTAGCCAAAGCGGGGGACAGCGAAGTGGTTTCGCGTAGTGAGCTAAAGAGGATCATGGGGGTGGAAACGGCCGTTCTCAGCCAAACCCTCACCCAACTCCAACAGCGCGAACTCATCGAGCCACACGGCAACGGCCTGCGCTTCCAAATTGAGCTGGTTCGTCGCTGGTTTCAGGGAGCAGTAGGTGAGTAACTGAGGACGAAGTGTATAAGTTTCCTTAGGTCAGCGGAGCATAGCGCAGGGACCGGCCGTCATCCCGCAAGCCATCCCTAAGCGTAGAGAGTTCATCAAGACAACAAGGTTTGCAAAATAGGGCAGGGATAATGGTGATGTGCTTGAGAAACGGCCGTTAAATCCAACTGATCGAACTGTGCTAGGTCAATATCCAGGAATTGCTGTAAAGCAACGATGAGTTCGCAAATTGGTAGCCCCATGACGTTGCAGTAGCAGCCATCAAGCCGAGCCACTGGCTGAAACTCTGGATGCTGAATGGCATATCCCCCTGCTTTATCAAATGGATCCCCTGTAGCGATATACGCCTGAATTTCTTCGTCAGTGTACGGCCGCATGGTTACAACGGCCGTACTCACCCCCTGCCATTCTCGCCCTGTGTTGGGTTCCAGCAAAACAAAGCCTGTGTGTACCTCATGTTGGGTGTTTCTGAGGTGGGTGAGCATTCGGTAAGCGGCCGTTTCATCTGCAGGTTTGTTTAACATTTCGCCCTGATACGCCACTGTTGTATCTGCTGCCAAGATGAGCGTATCTGCTGGAAATGAGTTGTGCTGTTTGGCAATGGTGCTGGATTTTAATCGAGCCGTTTGTATCACATTTGTTGCTGGATCAGGATGCGTGATGCTGTCTTCATCTGCATTTGCTACCATAATGCCAAACGGCAAGCCCAGTAGTTGCAAAAGTTCTCTTCTGCGGGGAGATTGAGAAGCAAGTATAAATTGAATAGACATGGCGGAAAATAAAAAAGGCTAGACCCACATTGGCTCTAGCCTTTTTTTATGCGTGAAAAAAGATTGTTACTTTAATTCGACAACTGCGCCAGCTTCTTCCAATTTGGCTTTGGCTTCTTCAGCCGCTTCTTTGCCAACGCCTTCCATAACGGTGCCCAAGTTGTCTACAACTTCTTTGGCTTCCTTCAAACCGAGAGCTGTCAAAGCACGAACTTCTTTAATAACGTTGATCTTCTTCGGCCCAATTTCCTTCAAAACAACGTCAAATTCGGTCTTTTCTTCAGCAGCTTCAGCTTCGCCGCCCATCATCATGCCAGGCATGGCAGCCATAGCCATGGGTGCAGCAGCGCTAACGCCCCACTTATCTTCCAGCATTTTTGTCAGTTCAGCAGCTTCCAACAGGGTCAGGCTGCTCAGTTCATCTACAATTTTTTCTAAATCGGCCACGTTTAATTTCCTCCGAAAATAATTTTATTTGTTGTGGTTAATTGTTTAGGCAACAAACCAATCTTTTAGGCTGGTTCTGCTGCACCTTCTTCACTTTTTGCGTAAGCATCAACAACATTAACGACTTGGCGCACGCCGCTAGCCAAAATTGAGGCCACATTCCGGGCAGGCCCGTCAATAAGCCCAATAATTTGAGCACGCAGTTCGTCCATGCTGGGTAATTTTGCCAGAGCTTCAATTTGCTCTACAGACATAAATTCGTCACCCAAAAAACCGCCGCGCAGCGTTATTTTCTCATCCTCTTTAGCGAAATCAACCAATGCTTTGGCCAAAGATGGGGCTTCTGAAAGAGCAAAGCCTGTTGCTAATTGTCCTTGCAAGAAGTCATCAGGTAGTTCTTTGTCTGCTTTTTCCAGCGAAAGCTTGAGCAGGGTGTTTTTAGTTACATGCAATGCACCCTCTGCTTCATACACTTTGTCGCGTAGCGCACTCATCTGCTTAACGGACATTCCAGTATATTCAGCCAGGAAGATGGCTCGGCTATTCTGGATAAGCTCGTCGTATTGAGCGATTAGCTCTACTTTTCGTGCTTTTGTAATTGCCAAATTGATTCACCTCCTTATCAGTGAATTGTGAAACAAAAAATCCTCATGCCAGTGAGCATGAGGATTTTGCAGTCAATATCAGAACAATTCTGCAAGGCAACCAAATTTGCAATGCAATATTGTTAGAAAATGTTTGCTTGTCCCCACCTCGGCTGGCGATTTTAATACGATTGAATCGTAACCAACTGTCTTTGGTAGAACAGTGCGGATTAAATTTTTAAGCAGCCGCCATTTTTACGACAAAGCTTCGCTTGTGTCAAGGCGAATCCCAGGGCCCATTGTATTTGCCATCACAATGCGATGAACATAGGTACCTTTTACGGCCGCAGGGCGGGCGCGTTTAATCGTTTCCAATAGATGGTTCAAGTTATCCATCAACTGATCTTCGGTGAAGCTGGCTTTGCCGATTGGGGCGTGAATGTTGGCCGTGCGGTCAACCCGAAATTCAACACGGCCTGCTTTCGATTCTTTAATGAGGCGGGGGAGGTCTGCCCCAGGGGCAACGGTGCCTGCACGTGGATTAGGCATCAGACCACGGGGTCCTAACACACGGCCCAAACGGCCGACTTTGCCCATCATGCTGGGTACGGCAATGGCAACATCAAAATCTGTCCAGCCGCCTTGAATCTGTTTGATCAGTTCATCATCAGCAATGTAATCTGCACCGGCTTCTTCAGCAAGTCGTGCATCTTCACCTTCGGCAAAGACCAATACCCGCACCGTTTTACCCAGGCCATGCGGCAGGTTCAACACCTCTCGAACCTGTTGGTCGGCGTGACGCGGGTCCACACCCAAGCGCATATGTACTTCCACGGTGGGGTCAAATTTGGTAACGGCCGTTTCCTTGATCAATTTCACAGCCTCGGCCCGGGAATACAGCTTTTCTCGGTCAACTTTAGCTGCTGCTTCTAAATATTTACGTCCTCGTTTTGGCATAATAACTCCTTGTGGTCTTAACGAACCCGAGTAGGTTCTCCCACTAATTCTTAGTCAGAAACTGTAATACCCATGCTGCGTGCCGTGCCAGCAATAATTTTGATGGCAGCATCCATGTCACGGGCATTTAAATCTTTCATTTTGATTTCTGCAATTTCGCGTAGCTGTGCTGTGGTCACGGAACCAACTTTGTCACGATTTGGCACAGAAGAACCACTGCGAATGCTAGCGGCTTTCTTTAACAAATCCGTAGCTGGGGGCGTCTTTGTAATAAAGCTAAAGCTACCATCCTGAAAAACGGTAACCTCAACTGGAATAACCTGCCCAACCTGCCCAGAGGTTTTGGCATTGTACTCTTTACAAAACTGCATCAAGTTAATGCCATGAGGGCCAAGCGCTGTACCAACTGGCGGCGCAGGGTTGGCTTTACCACCCTGAATTTGAATCTTAACAACTGCTTTTACTTTCTTAGCCATATTACCTCCATGGAGTCCAAACGCCTTTGATGAGGCTCCTCCAAAACAATAAAACACGAAGGCAGCAAGCACCTGTACAGGAAATTAAACCGCCTTCGCTAGATAAAATTTTAAACTTTTTCTACGTGCAGAAAATCGAGCTCAACGGGTGTTTCACGCCCGAAGAATGAAACCATCACGCGGACCTTTGCACGATCCGCATCAATTTCTGAGACAGAACCAATAAAGTCAGCAAACGGGCCTGTGCCAATCCGAACTTTTTCACCAATTTGGAAGTCGAACTTAACCTTGGGTGCTTCCGCTTCCATGCGGTTCATAATTTTGGCAACTTCTTCGGGGCGAAGTGGGGTTGGTTCATTGCCCATGCCCACAAACCCCGTTACGCCAGGTGTATTACGCACTACGTACCAAGAATCCTCGTCTAAAAGCATTTGCACCAAGATGTAGCCAGGGAAGACGCGGCGTTCAACTGTACGACGCTTGCCGTCCTTAATCTCAATCTCTTCTTCAGTAGGAATGACAACATCAAAGATTTTGGCCTGCATGCCCATGGTTTCAATACGTTGCTCAATGCTGTGGCGTACCTTGTTTTCGTAGCCAGAATAGCAGTGAACAACATACCAGGAACGGCCGTCATCTGGTATGAGGCTGCTTTCACCACCTGTGGTGGACAAAGAAGATTCTTCAGCTATTTCTTTGTCTTCAATCTCATTACTCATTTAAAAATCTCGCTCGCTACTTTTAGCAAAATGACTTAGCTACTCTTACAATCCGATGAGTTGTTCGATAAGTAGCTGAATAACATTTGAGAAAAGTAGATCAAATACCCAAAGAAACAAGGCAAAGGCAATGGTCACGCCGATCACAATAATGGTTAGACGCCGTGATTCATCACGGGTTGGCCAGGTAACCTTACGCAGTTCACCGCGCGTTTCTTTCCAGTACCGAGAGACTGGGTTAGGCTGATTGGCTGTTTTTTCTGTCACTGTTAATCCTTCTAAAAATCAACTTTACTAGCTGCTTTTTACAAAATTACCTCCAGAGACCAGCGAGGGCCTCTGGAGGTCGTTAAGAGCAGGGGGTGCAGGAATCGAACCCGCAGCCTACGGTTTTGGAGACCGTCGCTCTGCCAATTGAGCTAACCCCCTAAAGGTTAAGTGGGGCATATATGTTGCCACATGCCCCATTATACACGAAATTGTTAACTCAGGATTTTGGTAATGACACCAGAACCAACGGTCAAGCCACCTTCACGAATGGCAAACCGACCACCTTCTTCCAACGCCACCGGCTTGCTCAACTTCACATGCAGGTTCACATTGTCCCCCGGCATTACCATCTCCACACCATCCGGCAACGCTATCTCGCCCGTCACGTCCAGCGTGTGGATGTAAAACTGTGGCCGATAGCCTGGGAAGAATGCCTTGTGACGCCCACCTTCATCCTTGCGGAGTACGTACACCTCGCTCATGAACTCAGTGTGGGGGGTGATGCTGCCCGGCTTGGCCAATACCTGACCCCGCTCTATCTCGTCGCGAGCAATACCGCGCAGCAACAGGCCAGCGTTATCACCTGCTTCTACCTTGTCCAGAATCTTGTGGAACATCTCCATGGAGGTGACGGTAACCTTGCGGGTCTTTTCTTGCAGCCCCACAATCTCAACTTCGGTGTTGGCTGTTAGGGTGCCACGGTCTACACGACCGGTGACGACAGTACCGCGTCCCTTGATGGAGAAGACGTCTTCGACAGACATCATGAATGGCTTGTCGGTCTGCCGTTCGGGCGTGGGGATGTACTCGTCCACCACGCGCATTAGTTCCAGGATGGGGGCGTACAGCGGGTCGTTGACGTCTTGGCTGCTGCATTCCAGGGCTTGCAGGGCGCTGCCGCGCACGATGGGGGTTTCATCCCCTGGAAATTCGTAGGTGTCTAGCAGCTCACGCAGCTCTAGCTCGACCAGCTCCAGCAGCTCTTCGTCGTCCATCATGTCTACCTTGTTGAGGAAGATGACGATGGCTGGCACTTCTACCTGTCGTGCCAGCAGGACGTGTTCGCGGGTCTGGGGCATGGGGCCATCGGGGGCGGAGACGACGAGGATAGCACCGTCCATCTGGGCAGCACCGGTGATCATGTTTTTGATGTAGTCGCGGTGGCCGGGGCAGTCTACGTGGGCGTAGTGCCGGTTTTCGGTTTCGTATTCAACATGGGAGATGGCGATCGTGATCCCGCGTGCTTTTTCTTCGGGCGCGTTGTCGATCTGGTCGAAGGCTGAGAAGTCGGCGAACCCTTTGAGGGACAGCGTTTTGGTGATTGCTGCCGTCAGGGTCGTTTTGCCGTGATCTACGTGACCAATTGTCCCTATGTTCACATGTGGTTTTTCCCGCACAAATTTTTCTTTTGCCATCGTTAATAAACCCTTGTTCCTTGTATCTAATTTTTTGTTTTAGATTCTTAGTGGCAAGCTGCTTCGCAAGGAAGTTGTTGTGATGCCTGCCTTTTTCACAACAATACCCCGCCATCCTGCCTTTTTGCACAGAATTGACGGGGTGGAGAGCCCACGATGGGATTTGAACCCATGACCTCATTCTTACCAAGAATGTGCTCTACCCCTGAGCTACGTGGGCAACTCGGTCATCAGTATTCAGTAGACGGTATTCAGTAATCAGTGTGATGGTGCCTTTGATGACTTTTTAATTACTGTTAACTGGATACTGAAAACTGGAAGGTGGGCCAGGTAGGACTCGAACCTACGAAGGCTATCGCCAGCGGATTTACAGTCCGCCCCCTTTGCCGCTCGGGACACTGACCCATGAGTTTGTTTTGTGTTAATAGCTGATGATGAAATAGAAATCGGAATTGCATCATCAGCTTGAAGAAGCGGTATGGTAACGACTTTGTTGTCTTATTTGATTTCCGCTTCTACGCTGGAGTTTTAGCTCAAGCCGACGATGGGACTTGAACCCATAACCTATGCTTTACAAGAGCATTGCTCTGCCAATTGAGCTACGTCGGCACGTATCTCTTGTATTAAGTTTTTAAGTGTTACAGGCAAGACACCAGGGTTGCTAGCATAGCAACCTCAGGCGAGTAAGTATAGCATTTGTGTTTTTTTCGTCAAATAGTTTTTGCATCAATTTGCGGTTAATTTTGTGTTGCTTTTGGGAACGGCCGTTTCTTTAATTTACCCTCCCCTGAAAAAATACCCTGTTTTTGGTACTGTTCGTTTATAATAGTGTCTAGAATAAGTAAGTTGGCGTGGTTTTGGAGTTGGTTATGGATATTTCGGTAAGTCAGTTGAACGGCCGTTTAGCTGCCAAGCTCCCCCCGGAGTTACCTTTGGGCCTGGTTTTTGTGACGGGGCAGGTAAAGGAAGTAATGGGGGATAGTTTTGTACTGAAAGAAGGCACCCATGAGCTACCTTGTCGAGCAAATGGGGACACAATGCCCAGTGCAGGCGATGAAGTGCGCGCCAGTGGCCATTTGATGTTTGATGCGGAGCAGTTGCGATACTTCTTGTTGGCACGAGATATTGAAATTATAACATCTGAACCGCTGGATGATTTGGCTGTTAATTCGCGTGAATTGCTGGCAGAAGGTGAGGATTTGCTGGCAGCGTTGGCGGTGGTGAAAGCGAGAGCGGCCGTTGCGCCCGACGATACTGCTGAGATGCCACCTTGGGTTAAAAAGCTGGCACCGAAGGAAGTGCAGGCCGAGACACCGGATGATGTCGCCCAGCCGACCTCTGAGAATGTTGCTCTGGATGATGGTTTGGTTACGATGTTGTCGGCGGCGATGGATAGTGAGGAAGAGCTAGAGTTGACGCCGGAGCTTCTGGCTCCATACCAGGTGACTGTGCCGGAAACGGCCGTTCAACCCGACCAAAGTAGCAGAGAAGATAGGCTAATGGATACGGCCGTTCCTACAAACCCCACCAGCTACCAACCGGCCAACCGGGAAGATACGGATTGGCTGGTGATATTGCTCATCATTAGCTTTTTTGTGCTGACGATTGCCGTCATCGTGACGATTGTTTTATTGATTTTGTAATTGAGGGATAGATGTCTGAGTTGAATTCTGGAACAAAGCCAGTGACGATTATGTGCCTGGCTAGTTATTTTAAGGGAACCACTTTTCTTACTGCTGCCAAGCAGGCGGGTTGCCGGGTGGTGCTAGTAACGCGGGAGAAGCTGCACAATGAGCCCTGGCCGTGGGACAGTATTGATGACGTGTTTTATATGCCGCAGCTTGCAACGCAGCCAGACATTATTTATGCAATTGCTTACTTCATGCGGGGCAAGCCCGTAGACCAGATTGTCCCGCTGGATGATTATGATGTGCTGACAGTGGCGGCGTTGCGTGAGCATTTCCGGCTGCCAAACATGGGCGAGACGGTGAGCCGCCACTTCCGTGACAAGCTGGCGATGCGGATGAAGGCGCAGCAGGAAGGATTTAGGGTGCCGGAATTTACGGCCGTTTTCAACTACGACCAGTTGCGCGATTTTATGGGACGGGTGCCGTCGCCCTGGCTGCTCAAGCCGCGTGCCGAAGCAGGGGCAATGGGCATAAAACGGATGGATCATTCAGAGATGCTGTGGCGCAAGCTGGATGAGTTGGGGGATTTGCAATCTTACTTTTTGCTGGAGCAGTTTGTGGCTGGCCCGGTTTACCATGTGGATGCGATTGTTTGCCAGGGCAAGGTAATTTTTGCTGCGGCGCACCAATATTTGCAGCCACCGATTGACGTAGCGCATGACGGCGGCGTTTTTGTGACGCGGACAATGCCCCGAAAAGCGAAAGAGACAAAGGTGCTGATTAAGCTGCACAATAAATTGCTTTTGGCGTTGGGCATGGAGCGCGGCGTGGCGCATACGGAGTTCATCAAGGGGGAGGATGGTGAATTTTACTTTTTGGAAACGGCCGCTCGTGTCGGCGGAGCCAATATTGAACAGTTAGTTGAGGCATCCAGCGGCATTAATTTGTGGGCGGAGTGGGCACGGTTGGAAACGGCCGCTTTGCAAAACGAAGCATATCAGATTCCAGAAGATAAAGGTGGATACGCCGGGGTGATGATTTGCCTGGCGCGGCAGGAGTGGCCCGATTTATCTGGTTACCAGGAACCGGAAATTGTTTACTATGTCAATAAAAAGCAGCACGCTGGCCTCATTGTCGCTTCCCCAAATCACAAGCGCATTGAGCAGCTTATCAACGACTACAGCCAGCGGTTTGCCCACGATTTCCTAGCCGTAGCGCCACCTTTGGACACGGCGCCGACTTAATCATGGAATTGCTATTTACGATTGACGAAGATGCTTACGATCAATTACTTGAAATTAATGGCGACCTTTTTTTATGGGAAATACCATCAAAAGTTAATGTTGATAATATTAGGAGTTGCAAAGCCCAATTGCAAAGGCCGGATGGTCGTACTCATGAAGTTGAGATAGTTTTTTACTCTAAGTTACCATCCTCGCCTCCTGATTTTAGACACTGATGTCTTTTTAAAGAGGTTTCCAAATCTGATATCGAAATTGGCACAACCGTTTGGATATTGGATTGAACCAAAAAATAGAACGCAGATTTTCTTGTACGCATGGTGAAATTAGTGAACAGTATAGATATAGTTTCATTTTAAAGAGTGTTGCTGAATCCGATATCGAAATTGGTACAACCGTTTGGTTAATAGATTGAGCATAAAAATAGAACGCAGATTTTTCTGATTGCTGACCCACTGATCACCGTACGCGAAGCGGTCGTGAAGCGACATTACTGAATACCGTGCCTTTCCCGGTAGGCGTTGATCAACCCTCGAATGGCGCGTTGGCTGGAAACGGCCGTTTCCACCGGTTCCTTTAGCGCAGTTTTGTAAGTTGCATCCATTTGCTGCACTTTGCTCACGGCGTTGTCTGCTTTGGGCATCAAATCGTCGCGCAGGGGGTTGATGAGCGTTTGGTGCAGGGCCGTTTCGTTGTTTTGGTTCCGGTTGAGCCAGACGCCGAGCGGTTGGATGACATTGGTGTCTAATCCACTCAGCGTGTTGGGCGTTTCCATAATGAGGTCGGTAATGGATTGCATGATGGCAGCCGCCGTCTGACCAATGCCAAAGGGGAGCCACTTTTTCACGCCATCGAACCAGTCAGTGAGCATTTGCAGGAAAGAGCCAACGTGATCCACTGCTTCAGCCAGGAGCCGCTCGACTGTCGCAAAATAGCCCTCAATTTTTGCTAGATGATCAATGAGCCAGAGACGGCCGTTATCCAAAATGGGCACCTGCGATTCAAAATTCTGTAACGCCTGGCGCCCCATTTGGATGCTTTCAGAGAGGGTGGGCAGGTCAGCCAGGAAAGATTCGATATCGTTGGTGAAGTTGGTGAAGCCGTTTTCAACGGCCGTTTCCACATCCACCGCGGCAAACTGTTCATACAGCGCGATGAGCCCCGCCAGGACGCCAATCTGCTCGTTAGCCTCGCCAAGCTGCACGGTAAGTGCTTCGCTGTCGCTAACGGCCGTTTGGTTATTGGCCTGTAGATTGGTTAACTGACGCTGTGCCGCATCCAGGGCGGCCTGCAGGCGTACGTTTTCTGCTTGGGAGGCTGCCAGTTGGGTAAACAGGTCGCTATTTGGAGAGGTGAGGGAAGGAACGGCCGTACGCACAACAGGTGCAGTGTTGTTGGGAACTGAGGTAATGACGGTGGCGGCATTCTGGTTTTGGTTGTAGATGGCGGCTCCCGCGCCGGTGGCTGAGGCAGCAATGGCCGTTAGTGCAGCGGCCTTGATAAATTTGCGACGGCTGACGACCTGCTCATCGTGGTTTGTTGTCATATCCATTCTCCTGTACTCAGGTGACAGTCACTTTGGAAAAAGGTGTTCTATTTGAGAACTAGACTGTAAAAGTGACTGTCACCTTTATTCACTACGTTTATCCGTGCGCCCAGAAAATTGGCTCAACAACAAATACGCCCAACTTCAGCCAACGTTGCAGTATTAGCACGAATGTTCTGGTTTGATCAACCTGGTTTTTCACAAATATAGAACCCGTGTGACACAATTAGTCACACGTAGATGGATTACCAGATGTGACAGTCACTTCAAAAGTGACTGTCACATGATGAACAAGATTTTTATATTTTTGCAGGATGGGATTTACTCAGGTTTGCTGTAGCCGAGGCGTTTGAGGGCTTTTTCGTTGTGCCGCCACTTGGGTTCGACTTTGACCCACAATTCCAGAAAAACCTTGCTTTCAACGAGCGTTTCCAGCTCCTTGCGGGCGGCGGCTCCAATGCGACGCAGTTGGCTCCCTTTGCTGCCAATCACAATTCGTTTGTGGTTGTCGCGCTCCACAAAAATGTTGGCGCCAATATAGGTGACGCCGTTTTCGCGTTCCTTGAACTGCTCTACCTGCACGGCGACGCCGTAGGGAATTTCGTCGCGTAGTTGCAGCATGATCTGCTCGCGGATGAATTCGGCGGCCATGTCGCGCAGGTAAACGTCTGTGAGCTGGTCAGCAGGGTAGTAGCGGGGGCCCAGGGGCAGGGCTTGCACAATGAGGTCTAGGAGTTCGGAACGGCCGTTCCCCTCCCGCGCCGAAAAGAAAATCCAGGTCGCTTCCGGTGCTAAGGCACGGTATGCTTCAGTGTGAGGCATTACGTTTTCTGGCGCGGTGATGTCGCTTTTATTGATGGCTAAAATCACGGCTACGCTGTCATCCACCTGCTGCACCATGTCGGCGATGGCGCGGTCGCCGGAGCCAACGGGTTCGCTGCCGTCCACCAGCCACAGCACCACATCGGCGTCGTTGAGGCTTTCAACGGCCGTTTCCACCATAAATTCATCCAGCTTGTGGCGCGGCTGCATCAGCCCCGGCGTGTCCATAAAGATGATTTGGAATTCGTTGGTGGTGAGGATGCCCAACTGGCGGCTGCGCGTGGTTTGCGGCTTGGGGGAGACGATGTTGATCTTCTCTTGCAGCAGGCCGTTGATGAGTGTGCTTTTGCCCACGTTGGGGCGACCAATCACCGCTACAAAGCCAGAGCGGTGGTTTTCTGATGTTTCAAAATTTGCGGAAGGGGCGTTTTCTTCGTTCATAAGCAGGCACAATTGTACCTGATCTGGTGATTCCACAAAGCGGCAAGTGCCGCAAAGACCTCAGAGGTTTGCCAAATCTCTGAGGTCTACTGATTATCCAAAATGCGGCTCAGTTCGCGGCGGGTAAGTGCCACGCGCTCGTCACGGAGGAGGGGGAGGCGAATGCGGGCGCGGCGCAGATCGTTCAGGTCTAGCTTGGCGGTGACCAACGCTTCTTCATAATAGGGACCCTGGTTGAGTAGATTGCCTTCCGGATCATAAATAGTGGAGCCACCATAAAAAGTGACGCCATCCTCAAAGCCGGTGCGGTTACTGTGCAGGATGAAGTTGGTAAACATGCTGGCGTAGGCTTGGTTGATATGCTCAACCCAGCGGGCACTGCCAATTTTTTGCTCGGTAGCCAAGCCACGACCCGGTGAGGACGAAGTGAGAATGAGCATATCGGCACCGTCCAGCCAGAGGGTGTAGGCCGCACTAACATGCCAAAAATCTTCGCAGATGAGCAGGCCCACCCGACCAAAGCGGGTGTCGAAGGCGCGAATGTGATCGCCCCAGGCAAAGTAGCGTCCTTCATCGAACATACCGTAGGTAGGCAAATACACTTTGCGGTGCAAATGCACGACCTCGCCACCAGACAGATAGGCGGCAGAGATGAAAAATTTCTGGCGTATGTCTGCTTCAACAAAGCCAACCACCAGATCCATGTCGCGGCTAGCGTCCAGCAGTCGGGCGAAGATGGGGTTTTTGTAGGTGGGCTGGCTGGCCACGCTGAAGGCCAGGTCACGCAGGCGGTAGCCCGTAAGCGAAAGTTCGGGGAAGACGAGCAGCTCCACACCACTTTCGGCCGCTTCGTCAATAGCTTGCAGGTGGCGTTCCAAATTGGCTTCCAGGTCACCAAGTTTGGGTGTTATTTGGGCAAGACCGACTTTGAGTTTCATAGAGTTTGTTTGCAAGTCTGCATGTTTGCGAGTATGCAAGTGTTGTTGGCGTCCTTTTCACTTGCATACCTGCTTACTTGTACACTTTTTTCCAACGACCGTATTGTAACAGCATCGCACCCACAATGGCGAAAAGCAGCGCCAGCCAGCTATCCAGCCGCCAGCCCAGCAGCATCAGGGTGGTATCGCCTCGTAGGAAGGTAAGGCCAAAGTGGATCAGGTTGGTGAAGATGAGGGTGAGGGGAAAGAGCTGCAGCTTTGCAAGTTTGCGAGTTTGCAAGTAGGCAAGTGCTGCTGCCAAGAGCAGGTTGAGGCCGATGCCTAGGAGCTGAGTTTGATAGCGCACCGTGAACACGCCATAGCTGTCTGGCAGGTTGGCAGAAAGTGGCCCCAATGTGGTTTCTGCACCGTAAGCGCACCCTTCTAGCCAGCAGGCAGCCCAGCCAGTAGCAACGAGCAGCACCAGAGCGGGGGAAAAGAGGGTGGCGTAGGATAGAAACGGCCGTTTGCCCCACCAACACCACAAGCCAAGCCCCAGCAAGCCGCCCACCAGCCCGCCGTAAGCCGTGAGCCCGCCTTGCCAAAGTTGCATGAGTTCAGACGGCCGTTCTGCAAAGTAGTGCCAGTTTAGGAGCGCAAACCCTAGACGCGCCCCTAGCCAACCAACCATAAGGGTGGTGAGGGCAGCATCGCGCCAGCGAGAGGCTGTTTGTTGGCGGGCTTGCCGGTGAGTGATTGCCCAACTTAGCAGCAGCCCGATGGCAAAAGCGGCCGTGAAGCTGTACACAAAAAATGGGCCGAGTCGTGTCAAAATTGGATACATAAAAAGTAACAACAAATAGGCTATTGCTTAGGAAAAAATTTACCAGGAATGAACAGAAATTGAAAGGTTCCGGTGTTATAATGCACAAAATCTAGTAACAACCACCTTTACTCACTCTGTTTTTGTAATAGTGGGAAAGTGATTTGAAACAAAGGGAGCCATTTTCCCCGCTTTTACATGGGCAAACCACAGAGAAATCACCCCTCGGTTTACATATTACTTTCTGTGGTTTGTTGTATTGGTAACGATTAGCTTTATGACCTCTTTAACGCAGCTATATTTCTCAGCCTTCATCATCATAAGCCTAGAGCTGATATTAATGATGTACATTTTCATGCAGCGGCCAAAGCTGTTCAGCAATCGGCTGTTTGCACTTTATATGTTCATTTTGGCCTCTGGCAGCTTTGGCATTTTGGTGGCGAGTATTGCGTCTGATCCGGCAATTGTGTATGAAGCGTCATTGGTACATGCGTTGGCTACAATGAGTGCCACGCCATTGCTCTGGCTGCTTGTTTTGCATGTTTTTATTCCTCAGCATTGGCTTGTGCGGTTGGCAAAGTGGCCTTTGTATGTTCTGGCGATGCTGCCTTTAACCGTCTATTTTTGGGGTGTATTTACTGCAGTTCCCCTCTTAGTTGATTATGAGACACAGACGATTACCCAAGGTTACATTTCGACGAGTGTGCTTTTAAACGGCCGTTTCGGGTCACTGTTTTACTTTACGTACATTTCGGTTCTCAATAGCCTGTTGGTTGTGCCCATTGGCATTTTTGCATTTAGCCGATTGTTACCAGACCGATTGCAACGGGCTGCACGGGTTTTGTTTGTTTTTGCCCTTTCAGTTGCTGTTCTTTACCTTCCTGGCGTAGATTTGCCAATTGCCTTACGCAACATGCTCACACCGCTGTTTGCCGCTTGTGGTGCCGCCTGGGTTATGCGAAGGTATCGTTTCTTTTCCCCAATTGAACTGGCCATGAAGCAAGTTATAGATACAGTGACGATTGGTTTGCTGGTTTTTGATGAGCGGCTTAATTTATTAGATGCCAATTCATTTGCCGCATCCCTCCTCTCGCTGAACATGGTCAAGGATGCACAAACACTCTCTCTGCCTCAACTTTTAGAGCGGTTACAGTCGCGCGTGGTAAACAAGCAGGAGCTACTAACATTGCAAACGGCCGTGCGCCAAACTCCAACCAAGCTCTACCAGCAAGAAATTATGTGCCGAAACAACGCCGTCCCCAAAGATGAGGCCCTGACCTGGCTGTCGTTTACCATTGGCCCGGTGTATGACGAAAACCAGCATTTTATTGGCTGTGCCTGTACGGTTGAAGACCTAACTGTGGAGCGCCGTACGCAAGCTTACATTACCGACGCACATAAGGCGATAGAGCAATATGCACATAACCAGGCATTGCTCAATGAAATTACGCAGGCAGCCATCAGCGCCTCTAATTTTGACGAACATTTAACGGTTTTGGCTCGCCGCTTGGTTGATTTGCTAGATGCTGAACAATGTTACATTTCCTTGTGGGACAAAGTAAATGAACGGCCGATTGCTGCTGTTGCTTATGGTGTAGGAACCGAGGCTTACCTGACGATGCAGCGGCAACCGTCAGATTTTTCCTTATCCAGAGCAGTGTATGGTTCAAAAAGCGCGTTGCCCATCGAAGATATTCGTAAATCACCGTACGTTAGCCAGCATGTAGCCAGTTATTTGCCCACGCGGGGCATGTTGGCCTTGCCAATGAGAGTCAACGATGAAGCTGTAGGTGCGCTGCTGTTGGGATACAGTGAGCCTCGCCACTTTTCTGTTGAAGAAACGCGGTGGGGAGAGCAAATTGCCCAGCAGTTAGCGTTGGCCATCTCAAAGAACCAACTACTGGCTACCGAACAAGAACAACGTCTCTTGCTAGAAGCATTGCAAAAAGCAGGACAGGCCTTAATTGGCACCCTGGATTTTGAGCAAGTGTTGGATCGCCTCCTTGATGAAATTGCGCGGGTTGTACCATTCGATACGGTGAATTTTGCACTTATTCAGGGCGAAAACGCACACATTGTGCGAAGGCGAGATAATAGCAGTTTTGATGCCACGGTAACGAAATCTGCACTGTCTGCAAAAAGGGTATTGTCAATCTCTGAACTGCCCACATTGCGAACGATGTATGAAACGAAACGGCCGTTAAGCATCCCAAATACAAGGCAATCTTCCCTGTGGTCTTATGAAGATCACATTGAATCATGGATGGGAGTGCCTATCGTTATTAACGATGAGCCAGTTGCTTTTTTGATGGTAGACAAAATTGAGCCAAATTTTTACCAGGCTCAGCACGAGCATGGCCTGGTTGCCTTCACCAATCAGGCAACCCTGGCCTTAAAACACGCCCAACTTTTTACCGAAATTCAGCGGCGGGTAACTGAATTAGAGGCTTTGAGCATTGTCTCAGCCGCCATGCGCTCTTCAGAGAGCATACCCACCATTTTGCAATCTGCCATAAAGGCGATGGTGGATATTTTATCAGCCAGGGTAGGAACCGTATTTCTGCTAAACGAGGAAGAAACGGCCGTTGTTTCCCAAGCAAGCTACCCGCCCAACTTTTACCCGACAGGCATCGCCTATGCGTTAGGCGAAGGCATAACCGGGTATGTGGCACAGACGGGTGAGCTATACGCCACGCCCGTTATTAACAATGATTCAAACTACGTTCTAAAGGCGGAAGAACCAGAAGATATTCGCCAGCTAAAATCCACTATTGCGCTACCACTTGCTAGCGAAGATGGCATTCTTGGCGTTATACATTTGGGGTTGACACATCAATATGATTTTGCAGATGATGAAATGCACACCTTAAAAGCCATGAGCGATATTGTGGCCAACGGCTTACAGCGCATTCAGCTTATGCAAACATTAGAAGCACGGGTTGCCAGCCGCACGATGGATTTGGAAATGGCTAATGAACGGCTTCAGGAATTGGATAAACTCAAAACCAAATTCATTGCCGATGTTTCACATGAGCTGCGGACCCCGGTAGCGAATTTGAGCATTTACATCAATCTGCTTGAAAACGGGAATCCCAAAAAACAAGCTCGTTACATCGGAATATTGCAGCAGCAGGCAAACCGATTAACCAATTTGGTTGAAGCTACTTTAGGATTATCCAAGTTGCAAATTGGTCAACAGTATCAGGTTTATGGCCCTATTGACCTGAACCCAATCGTTAAAGAGGTTATGTTGGGGCATCAGGCGCGAGCCGAAGACCTTGGCATAACGCTTACTTGCTCTTTGGAACCAACGTTGCCGCCTTTGCAGGGGAACAAAACCCAACTGATGCAGCTAATTACTAACCTGCTCGCCAATGGCATCAATTACAATGAAAAGCAAGGTGAAATCGTTGTTAAAACATACTTGGCTAATGATCAATATGCTGGATTAAGTTTTGCTGATGATGGTGCCGGCATTGCAGAAAATGAACTGCCTCTTATTTTTGATCGTTTTTATCGCGGACAGCGAACAGGACAATCCAATATTCCAGGTACTGGCCTCGGGTTATCTATTGTAAAGGAGATTGTGGATTTGCATCAGGGACAAATTTCGGTTCAGAGTAAAGTCAATGAAGGGACTAAATTTACAATTTATTTGCCGCTTAGCAGGCAAAACGGCGCGGAAAATGGGGTAGGTGAAGCTGTATGAAACGGCCGTCTCCATTTTTAACGGCCGAATGGCGCTACCTGGTGATGCTCAATTACCACATCGAGCCGGAACTGCTACGGCCGTTCGTCCCCCAGGGCACTGAGCTAGACAGTTGGCAAGAGCAGACGTTTATTAGCATTGTGGGCTTCATGTTTTTGAACACCCGCGTGCTAGGCGTGCCCATCCCCGGTCATATCAACTTTGAAGAGCTAAACCTGCGCTTCTATGTGCGCCGCAAAGGGCCAGAAGGCTGGCGGCGTGGCGTGGTGTTCATCAAGGAGCTGGTGCCGCGCTGGGCCATTGCCACCACTGCCCGGCTGGTTTACAACGAGAATTACCTTTCGTTGCCAATGCAGCATGAGATTAACCATGATGAAAGGGAAACGGCCGTTTCCTACAAGTGGCGTTGGCAAAAAGCGTGGCATTCAGTACAAATACAAGCCGTTGGTCAGCCCCAGCCCTTGCAATCAGGTTCTCAAGAAGAATTCATCACCGAGCATTATTGGGGCTATGCCAAACAACGAGACGGTGGCATCATAGAATATCAGGTAGAGCATCCTCCCTGGAACGTTTGGCAAGCCCAAAGTTACCAATTCAATTGCGATGTTGCCTCGCTGTATGGCCCCACATTTGCCCCAGCCCTGCAAGCTACACCGGCTTCCGCTTTTCTGGCCGATGGTTCGGCTGTAACCGTGCGGCGTGGCGTGAGAATAAGCTAGTGTTCCGACCAACAAATATTGATGGGTAGTACATCGGGCGGAACACTTAAACTGAAACCATTTGCAAAGAATCTATCCGTCAAAAGATGTTGGTTTCAGTACTAGTGGCGGGTGGCTCATCTGCTAAATCCAAGTAAAATCCCGGAGTTGCACCGGTCACCACGAATAAAAATCAACAGATTTCGCAGATGGCGCAGTTTGCGTTTACAGATTTCTCTCTTTTCTCTGTGATCTCTGTGGCAAATTTATTTACGAAGGAGATTACGATGGAGCTTGAAGTTGTTGAACTAGACCCGACGACCCTGAAAACACCCCCTACTGAAGACTTTGGCTTTGGCAACAAATTTGCCAACCGCATGTTTAGCCAAAAATATAGCCCGGAAAAGGGCTGGCACGGTGCCAAAATTGGCCGGTACGAAAATTTTAGCTTGCCGCCGTCTACGGCCGTATTCCATTACGCCCAAGAAATTTTTGAAGGCACCAAAGCGTACCGCCGTGCCGATGGTAATATCAACTTATTTCGGCCATGGGAAAATATGAAGCGGTTCAACAACTCCGCTCACCGCATGTCTATGGCGATGGTAGATGCAGAAGAGCATCTCAGCGCCATCATTAAGCTCATTGAGCTAGAGCATGAATGGGTGCCGAGTGTTCCTGGCGCCAGCCTCTACATTCGCCCCACCATGATCGCCACCGAGCCAGCTTTGGGCGTACACGCCAGCAGTGATTACCTGCATTTTGTTATTGTGGGACCCGTCGGCGCGTACTTCAAAGAAGGATTCAACCCCGTCCCCGTTTACATTTCTGACCAATACCGCCGGGCCGTGCGCGGTGGCGTGGGGGATGCTAAAACGGGCGGCAACTACGCCGCCAGCCTGTTCGTGGGCGAGCAAGCCAAGCAAAAAGGGTACTCTCAGGTGCTTTGGCTGGATGCCCTAGAGGGACGGTATGTAGAAGAAGTGGGTGCGATGAACATCTGCTTTGTGTACGAAGGCAAGAAAATTGTAACGCCGCCGCTGACTGGCTCTATTTTGCCCGGCATCACCCGCATGTCGGTTTTAGAGCTAGGGCGCGATTTGGGGTATGACGTTGCCGAGGAGCCAGTGGAAGTGAACGAAATGTTGGCTGACCTGAAGAGCGGCAAAATCACCGAGGTGTTTGGCTGCGGTACGGCCGCAGTCATTGCCCCGGTTGGTAAGTTTGGCTACCAGGATGAAGAATACATCATCAACAATTACGAGCCAGGGCCGGTTGCCAATAAATTGTATGACGAACTAACTGGGATTCAATACGGCCGTATCCCTGACCGCTTCAACTGGACCTTAACCATTGATGTGAATTAGCTGCTTAGGTGACAGTCACTTTCCCTGGAGGCAAGGCCACAATGAAAATTGTTTTAAGTGACTGTCACCTTCAGGGTTTAACCATTGATGTGAATTGAGACCATTTGAGAGCTATTTTGCCCGATTGATAGTTTCTGACGGCAAAATGGGTTGATACTCGAAGCTGGATTCATTTGTGAGTCCAGCTTTTTTATTTTAGTGGCTGGCGGTTAGTGGCTAGTTGCGTGCGAAAGCAACCAGCCACTAACCACTAGCCACTCGCAACTACGGAGACTTTTATGCGTGAAGTAGCAATTTTAGGCGTGGGGCAAACGGCCGTTCGTGAACAGTGGGATCGCTCCATCCGGCAGTTGGCAGTCACCGCAGGCCGTGCCGCCATGCAGGATGCGGGTGTCGAGAAGGTAGACGCCATCTACGTGGGCAACATGACCAGCGGCGTCCTCAATCAGCAAATGCAGCTAGGCGCCCTCATTGCCGATCATCTAAACCAGCACGGCGCGGAAGCGGTAAAAATGGAAGCCGCTTGCGGTTCTGCTGGCTCCGCCATGCGCCAGGGTTTGCTGGCCGTCGCCAGCGGTGAGCTGGATGCCGTGCTGGTCATCGGCGTGGAGAAGATGACCGAAACCCCATTCAAAGAGACCACCGCCGCCCTTACCACCGCTGCCGACGCCGATTATGAAATTGTTCACGGCGTCACCTTTGTGGGGCTAAACGCTCTGATTATGCGGCGGTACATGCACGAATACGGCTACCAGCGGAACGATTTTGCCCCGTTCGCGCTGAATGCTCACAGCAACGGTGCCAACAACCCCAACGCCATGTTCCAAAAAGCGATTAGCCAACGCACGTATGAAAAAGGGCGCATTGTGGCTGACCCCATCAGCCTGTTCGATGCCTCGCCCATTGGGGATGGCGCGGCTGCGCTACTGCTGGTTCCTGCCGCAAAAGCACCAAATGCCGTGCGCGTAGCTGGCTCTGCGTCAGCTACTGACACGCTGGCAGTCCACGACCGGCACGATATGCTTTGGCTAAAAGCGGCAGAGCAGTCAGCAAAGCGGGCTTATGCCGAGGCGGGCGTGGTGCCAGAAGCCATAGATCTGTTTGAGCTGCACGATGCCTTCAGCGTGATGGCTGCCCTCTCGTTGGAGGCGACGGGCTTTGCTGAACGGGGGCAGGGGGTACGTTTTGCACAAGAGGGCGAGATTTTCCCAGACGGCCGTATCCCCATTTGCACAATGGGCGGGTTGAAGGCACGCGGCCATCCAGTGGGGGCGACGGGCTTGTACCAACTGGCCGAGGCCACGCTGCAGCTACGCGGGCAGGCAGGCGCGGCCCAAATCCCCGACGCCAAAATCGCCATGACGCAAAACATTGGCGGCAGCGGTGCCACCATTGTGACCCATATTTTAGAACGGCCGTAGTTCCCGTAATCGGTATTCAGTAAACGGTAATCGGTAGTGGTCACGGATTACGAATCACCGTTTATCGATAACCGGCACTTCTCTCACAAAACTTCTAACAATTCCGGCGGAGGGTTAGGAAATCAGTCCTAATTGCTCACTTTTTGCTTCTTTTTTACAGCGAGTTTCGCGGGAGTCGCTACAATATATTTATTGGCAATGATCTCTCGCTTTTTGTTGTGTGGCCTGCGAGAAGAGAAGGAACTTTGTGATACATCTTAACCGCAAGCATCATGCCCGCGTCTCGCCGAGGCTTCAATCCGTTTTGCAGCAGATTGTGGATGATGTCGTCAATCGCCTAGGCTGTTTGGGCGCATTGGCCACCACGCTGGAAAATGATATGGGGCTTTACGTGCGGGCGTCTGCTTTTACGGTGCCAAACGGCCGTTTGCAGCAGGTATTTGCCCAAAGCCACGTCAATCTGGAGCCAGGGCAAGCGATGATGTATCTCAACAATGCCCGCCACCGGTACAATTTGGGCGTCAGCGCAGTGAATGGCGTGACTGCCCGCGTGGTTAACGAACCCGGCCACCAACATTTACTCTCTGAACGACTGTATGATTTGTTACGGCCGTTAACAGACCGTGCCACTGCCGACGAAATCCAGCGTGAACTCAACATTAGCCAAGTGATTGCTGTACCCTTAGTGGTGCAAAAAGAAGTTGTTGGCGCCATCATGGCACTGACGCAAGACAGCTTCACCAAGCGAGATTCCGACTTTTTAGAAGCGTTTGGCAATTTAGCCGCTGCCGCTATTCAAAACAATTACCGGCTCACGGCGATGGAGTCGCTGGAGCGCGTTATTTTTGGCCTGCAAGCCCGCATGACAGACGAAACCCGCGTGCTGCAAACGGTGGTGGATGCCGTGGTGAAAGAGCTAGGCTACGAAGGCGCGATGGTGGCCACGTTGGAAAATGGCAATGCGCTGCCGGTTCGTGCCTACGCCCTAGACGACACCCCCCAAATTCTTAGCCATCTGGAAAAGAAAGCGGGCATGTCGCTGCTTAGCCCCAAATCAGTTGTTTATCTGGACGAACCACGTTACCAAAACAATCTCAGCGTGCGGGCTGTGAAGGGCATAGATGGCCGTCCCCAGAAGTTTCTTGCTTCAGCCCATTTGCATGATTTGTTACGGCCGTTCATCAACAAATCCCTTGCCGATTTTGCCCAGCGCATGTTGGGCATCCGTCAAGTTATCGCTGTGCCCTTCTTTGTTGAAGATGAGGTGGTAGGGAACCTATTTGTTGCCTCCCGCCGCGACCATTTCACCGATTGGGAAACAACGCTACTCACCACCTTTGGTCAGCAGGCGGCAGCGGGCATCCGCAACGCCCGCCTTTACCGTGAAGCTGAGGAGCAGCGACGCATTGCCGCCTTGTTTGGTCGGATGGCCTTTAGCGGCACCGCCGCCGTGCACGGGCTCGGGAACGATCTCAGCATCATCAGCACCTACCTACAAATGCTGCAAAGTATTGATGATTTTTCGGATAGCCAAAAGGCGGAAATGGCAGAAACGAACGCCCGGATGATTGAGCGAATCGAAAAATCGTTGCGCCTGCTTGATAATTTACATGAACCGTGGCGGCTCACCCCCGACAAGGCAGTGCAGGTCAATGATTGCCTGATTCGGGCCGTGCGAGAACAGTTTCCTGAATGGCGGCGGGGGGATACGGCCGTTGCCAACGCCGAGTACAGCCTCAATTTACCCAACGATCACACCCTCACTCTCACGCTCAGCCTGGCCGATGATTTGCCCACCATCCACACCGCGCCAGACATGCTCGCCGAAGCGTTGCGTGTCATCATCAAAAATGGATACGAAGCCATTGTTGCTCAGAACAAATCTGGCTCCATGCACGTAGCCAGCCGCCTGCAGGCCCCCAACCGCTTGCAAATCCTCATCCGCGACAGCGGGGTGGGCATCCGCCCCGAAGATTTGCCCCACATTTTTGAGATGGGCTGGAGCACCAAAGAAGGCAAAGGGATGGGCTTTGGCCTCTTCTGGACCCGCGACTTCATTCACGGTTTAGGTGGTTCCATTTTTATTGATAGCAAACCGAATGAAGGCGCAACCTTCGATATCATGCTAGTGGCTGACGGCCAAGCTAACTCATAAATTCCCCGTAATTACGAAACCTGCGTGATTTTTCATACCCGTGAAGGCGGGTATCCACTACCTTGCCAGTAAACCTGTTTCTTTTGTCAAAACGGCCGCTTTGCACAAATACCTCCTGCCGTTTATAGTTTGGCAGATTCCACATTCAGTAATTCCAATCCACACGAGGGAGAAGATGAGCAAGCAGCCAGATTTTGATCTAACCGGGAAAGTTGCTTTGGTCACGGGCGCATCGCGCGGCATTGGGCAAGCCATTGCCGAAGCATATGCCGCTGCCGGGGCCAAAGTTGTATTGGCCAGCCGCAAGCAGGCTGCGCTGGATGAGGTGGCCGAACTCATTAGCAGCAAGGGTGGCGAGGCGTTGCCGATTGCTGCCCACACGGGGGACGATGCAGCCATCAATGAATTGGTGGCTAAAGCCACCGAAGCATTTGGTGGTATTGACATTGTTGTGAACAACGCCGCCACCAACCCCCACTTTGGCCCCATGCTGACCGCTGAAGAGAGTCATTGGGACAAAATTCTAGACGTAAACGTGAAGGGATATTTTCGCGTTGCCAAAGGGTGTGTGCCCAGCATGAGGGCACGGGGCGGTGGCAAAATCATCAACATTGCCTCCATTGCGGGCTTGGCTCCACAACCGGGTATGGGAGTTTATTGCGTGAGCAAAGTGGCCGTTCTTATGATGACAGAAGTATTAGCAGCAGAACTAGCGGCTGACAACATTCAGGTCAATGCTATCGCTCCTGGCTTCATCAAAACCAAATTTAGTGCCGCCATTTGGAGTAACCCCCAGCTTAACGAGATGGTGATGAAGCAAATTCCCCAGGGCCGCATGGCCGCACCGGAAGAGCTAACCGGCATGGCACTCTACCTGGCCTCAGATGCCTCCAGCTTTACCACCGGCGCGACGATGTTGATTGATGGTGGGCAATTTATTGGTAATAGTATTCAGTAATCCGTAATCGGTTATCCGTTTACCGGTAACCGTTCACCCATTGCCGCTCAACAGGAGCAACAAAGTGTTCAACATTTCCCCTGAACTAAAAAAAATCTTGGCCACTGCCCGCGAATTTGTGCATGAGGAGTTGATTCCGCTGGAGCCAGCTTATCTGGCGGATGGGTTTAACGCGCTGGAGCCAGTTTTGCAGCAGAAGCGACAAATGGTGAAAGAGCTGGGTCTTTGGCTGCCGCAGGTGCCGCTGGATTATGGCGGACTGGGGCTGACGCTGTTTGAACACGGCCTGATGAGCCAGGAGTTGGGTCAGACGCCCATCGGACATTATGTATTTAACTGCCAGGCGCCAGACGCTGGCAATATGGAAATCCTGATTGACCATGGCACGCCGGAGCAAAAAGAGCAGTTCCTGATACCGTTGCTGCGGGGTGAGATTCGTAGCTGCTTTTCAATGACGGAACCGGAACATGCTGGCTCAAATCCGACGATAATGAGTACAACGGCCGTCCGCGAAGGCGATAGCTACATCATTGACGGCCATAAATGGTTTACCAGCTCGGCAGATGGGGCGGCGTTTGCCGTGGTGATGGCCATTACCAACCCAGAAGCCAGCCGCCACGCCCGCGCCAGCCAAATCATCGTGCCGCTGGACACCCCAGGCTATTCGCTGGTTCGCAACATCTCTGTGATGGGTGAACCGGGTGACGGCTGGGCCAGCCACGCCGAAGTGCGCTACGATGGTGTACGTGTACCGCTCACCAATTTGCTTGGTAAAGAGGGAGAGGGCTTTGCCATCGCCCAGGAGCGACTGGGGCCGGGACGCATTCATCACTGTATGCGCTGGCTGGGCATTTGCGAACGGGCGTTTGAAATGATGTGTACGTATGCTCTGCAGCGAGAGGTGGCTCCAGGACGGCCGTTAGCAGGCCAACAAACCATCCAAAATTGGGTAGCGGAAAGCCGCGCCGAGATTAATGCGGCTCGGCTCATGGTGCTGGCCACTGCCAAGCGCATTGACGAAGCGGGGCAATATGCCGCTCGTGACGACATCTCGCTGATTAAGTTTCACGTAGCTGGCTTGTTACAAACGGTGCTGGATCGCGCCATTCAGGTGCATGGCGGCCTGGGCATGACGGATGATACGCCGCTGGCCTACTGGTTCCGCCATGAGCGCGCCGCCCGCATTTATGACGGCCCGGATGAAGTGCATAAATGGTCGGTGGCGCGGCGTATTTTTGCAAAATACCAGTAAGCAGAGAACGGTAAGCAGTGATCAGTATTCAGTGAAAATTGTTGAAAATGTGCGGGGTTTTAGAGCCAGGAAATTTGTTTTTGCATTTTTTGCTGGCTCATTCGCGCTGTTTTTTGCTTTAGCAATTGAGATAGTTCTTTTTTCAACACAAACAGAGAGGCGTGAATCTGATATAGCAATCGTTTTGGGTGCTGCTGTGTGGGGCGATGAACCCTCATCTGTTTTCCTAGAGCGAATCAATCATGCAGTTGAATTGAGAAAATCAGATGTTGTTGATTATATCATTTTTACGGGCGGAGTTGGCGATGGTGATAATGTTTCTGAGGCTGAAGTGGGAAAGGCAACGGCCGTTTCTCAAGGAATTCATGAAGAAGATATTTTTGTAGAAATGACTTCCACGATTACGTATGAAAACCTGACTGGAGCCTGTATGATAATGGAAGAGCAAGGCTGGGATACGGCCGTTTTAGTCAGTGATCCATTGCACATGAAACGAGCAATAACAATGGCAAGCGATTTGGGCTTGAATATTACACCTTCGCCAACGCTGACGACACGATACCAAACCTGGCGGTCAAAATTGCCTTCCTTGCTTTATGAAACATGGTTTTATGCGCTGTATTTGGGACAACGGCCGTTTCTGGACCAGTCAAATTGCGGTGTGGGAAATAGTGAACGATGAAGGATACGATTAAAGTAAGGCCAGATGAGCAATTTGATGAGGCGCGATTGGTTGATTACTTACGAGGCAAACTGCCTGGCAGCGATAATGAATTGACTGTGCGGCAGTTTGGCGGTGGGGCGGCTAATCTGACTTATCTGCTGGATTACGGTAGCCACGAGTACGTTTTGCGCCGCCCACCGCTGGGGCCAGTGGCCAAATCGGCGCACGACATGGCGCGGGAGTACAAGGTGCTTTCTGTGTTGCATCAGGTACTGTCCTATGCGCCGCGTGCCTTTCTATACTGCGACGATCCCGCGCACATCGGGGCAGACTTTTTTGTAATGGAGCGGCGCAAGGGCGTCGTGGTGCGCCGCCAGATGCCGCCCCAATTTGCCAATTTGCCAGATGCCGCTCGCCGTATGAGCGAGGCGATGGTGGGCGCGCTGGCTGAGTTCCATGCGGTGGATTACGCTGCGTTGGGCTTAGGCAACTTGGGCAAGCCGGAAGGGTTTATTGAGCGGCAGGTGGCAGGCTGGTACAAGCGGTGGCAAGCAGCCAAAGAAGCCGACTTGCCAGAAATGGAGGCGATTTACCAATGGCTAACAGTCAATTTGCCTAATTCGACCGATTTTTCGCTGGTACACAACGATTATAAGCTGGACAACGTGATGCTGGCCGAAAATGATCCCGGGCAAATGGTGGCTATTTTTGATTGGGATATGTGTACGCTAGGCGATCCGATGTCTGATTTGGGGGCATTGCTCTGTTACTGGACGGAGCCTTCGGACGCGCCTTATTTTCAGCAGATGGCAATGATGCCCACTGGGGATTTGGGCTTTTTGACCCGACAGGAATTGGTGGAACAGTATGCAATGAAAAGCGGCCGTTCCGTCCACAACATCAATTTTTACCATACGCTGGGGCTATTTCGGCTGGTGGTGATCATTGCCCAAATTTACATAAGATTTGCACGAGGGCAGACGCAGGACAAACGCTTTGCTGCCTTTGGCCCCATGATTCCGCTCATGGCAAAAGCGGCCGTTGAAGTGATGAAGGGCTAATTTGCCACAGAGGACACAGAGAAATAAGAGAAAAACCTCTAAAATCTCTGTGCTCCCTGTGGCCAAAATTCTAATTTATGCCAGCATTATTTATTTTTCTGTTGCGGCTTATTCGCGGCATTCGGGATGGCTTGAAAGAGCCAGAGTTTCGCGGACTGTTTTGGTCGGTGGTACTCATTTTGCTGGGCGGCACCTGGTTTTATCATCGGGTAGAAGGGTGGAGCTGGCTCGATTCGTTTTACTTTAGCGTTATCACGCTGACGACGGTGGGGTATGGGGATTTTTCGCCGCAAACGGCCGTTGGTAAAATCTTCACGATTGTCTACATCATCCTGGGCTTGGGCGTACTCTCCAGTTTCCTTTTGCTACTGGCTAACTATCAACCCACGAACTCCTCCTCGCTGTTTTCACGGCTCAAAAATCGGAGGAAACGGCCGTTGCCAGACAGTGACCTAATCGAAAAAGAGCCAGACACAGATTAACGCATTTGTGATTTGCATAAACAGGAAAATGTATGAACTATCGGTCTGTTTTTAGAGATGATCTTTTTGCTGGACAAACCATCATTGTAACCGGGGGCGGCAGTGGCATTGGGCGGGCGACGGCAATTGAGTTGGCCAGCCTGGGGGCGCATGTAGTGTTGGTGGGACGGACGTTGGAAAAGTTAACGGCCGTTTCCCAAGAAATTGCCCAACTTGGCGGCGAATCTAGCAACTTCACCTGTAACATTCGTGAAGAGGCGCAGGTACAAGCGTTGTTCGCCGACGTGTTGGCGGCGCGGGAGCGCATTCATGGATTGGTAAACAATGCAGGCGGCCAATTTTTGAGCCCGGCCGAATTTATCAGTAAAAAAGGGTTTCATGCGGTGGTAGAAACCAATCTTACCGGCACTTTTTTGATGTGCCGCGAGGCATTCACCCAAACGATGCGCGACAATGGGGGCGTGATTGTGAATATGCTGATGGAAAATTGGCGCGGCTTCCCCGGCATGGCCCACTCGGCGGCGGCGCGAGCAGGCATTGAGAATCTCACCAAAACGCTGGCGGTGGAGTGGGCGCGTTCTGGCGTTCGTATCAACGCAGTGGCACCTGGCCTCATCGAATCCAGCGGACTGGATAACTACCCAGATGTGGCCAAGCAATTTATCCAAAATGTGGTGCAAGATATTCCGTTTAAGCGGATGGGAACGGAGAGCGAAACGGCCGCTGTCATTGTTTTTTTGCTTTCACCAGGAGCCAACTACATCAGCGGCGAATCGGTTCGCATTGACGGTGCCAGCTCCTTGTGGCGCAAAACCTGGGAAATTGAGGAACACGCCAATGCGCCCGAACCATACAACGGGTTTGATCTGGATTGAGCTTATTTTTGCCCGGTAGGGTGCGTCTTTGCGGGGAATGCGGCATAATTGTGGCCGTAAAATGGGCAGAAAAGTTATTGTCATCCCACATGATCCATCTTGGATTGAGCAGTATGAAACGGAGGCGGCACGCTTAACGGCCGTTTTTCAACCCATCCTTGTCTCCATACACCATATTGGCAGCACAGCTATTCCCAGCATAAAGGCCAAACCAATTATAGATATTTTGATTGTGGTGGAGGATGTAACGGCCGTCAACAACCTTATCGAACCAATGGCGCAGTTGGGTTACCTGAGCAAAGGCGAAAATGGCATACTTGGCCGACATTACTTCCGCAAAGGGAGTGATGAACACCATACTCATCATATCCACGTTTACGCAGAAGGCCATTCAGAGATAGCCCGTCATCTCAACTTTCGTGATTATTTGCGGCAGCATCCCGAAGATGCTGCTGCCTATAGCCAGCTCAAAGAGCGTTTGGCGCAAACACATTATTCTGATCCCCCGATGTACAGTAGTTGTAAATCAACATTCATTCAAAGAATTGATCTCAAGGCGCGTCAATAGCGTCAATACAGGCAGAACCGTCATGAAAACGGGAAAATTATCGGAAGCACAATTTGAAATTATTCAGGCTGCCCAGCCTACCCCCATTGACCCAACGGAAACGGCCGCTGGCTCCACAGTCGTTGGTTTGCTCTCTTCGCTAGACCGTAAAGTGCTAGACGAAGTGATGATCGAACATCGCTTTGGCCCTGGCGAAATTGTGGTGCATGAGGGGCATTATGGCGACATTGCCTACCTCATTTGGTCTGGGCGAGTGGCGGTGGTGCAGGGAGATTTCTCTCGCCCAGCCAGCGTCAATTATCGTGGGCCGGGTGAAGTGGTGGGGGAGATGTCCATCATTGATAACAAACCTCGCTCTGCCTCCATTGTGGCGCTGGACGACGTGCGTTTGCTGGGCATTCATCGGCACGATTTTTTTGAGCTGCTGCAAATTGATCCCAACTTTGGCACCAATATGATGGAAATTTTAAGCCGTCGCTTGCGGGCAGCCGAAGAGATGTCGCGGGTAAACACAGCCATCGGGCGGGAACTGAGTGCTGAGGTGGAGGAACTGCAGTCGGAAAATGAGGCGTTACGCCAGATGGAACAGCGTCGCCAGGAACTAAGCGAGCTGGTAGTACATGATTTACGCAACCCGCTGGGCAATTTATTTAGCGCGCTCAACATGCTAGAGCTGGTGCTGCCAGAGGACGTGCTGGAAGAAAATCGGGAACTGTTAGAGATTGCCCGTCTGTCTCATTTGAGGATGCAGGATTTGGTAGATTCGCTGCTGGATATTGCCCAATTTGAGGCGGGACGGCCGCTAGGCGAACGGAAACCAACAAATATTGCAACCCTAATGACTGAAGTGATGCAGCTTAACGCTTTTGCGCTGGCCAAGCGCGAGATGACTCTGACGGAACAGTTCCCGGAAGATTTGCCGACCGTTTTGGCTGATCCTAATCAGATTCGGCGGGTGATTACCAATTTGGTAGATAATGCCATCAAATATTCGCCCAAGCGCGGGCCACTAACGGTAACGGCCGTTCGCCAGAACAATATGGTAGAAGTTAGCGTAATTGATGAAGGCCCCGGTGTGGCTCCCGAAGAGCGGGAACGCATTTTTGATCGCTTTGCCCAGGTGGAAACGGGCGGCATACGGCCGCGTGGCTTTGGTTTGGGCTTGTCTTATTGTAAATTGGCGGTGGAGGCTCACAACGGCCGTATTTGGGTAGAAACCGGGCCAAATGATGTAGGCAGCCGGTTTGTCTTCACATTGCCAGTTGTTGTCTGAATTGGTGTTTAGGTGATTAAGCTATTGCCGCACCTGAAAACTTGAAAACATATGGCTCACACAAATGAACTTCAACTTATAGAAAATCAAGGCTGGGATGAACGAATCCTCGTTTGCCGCAATGGCAAGCTGGTGGATACGTTCATCGTTGTGACTGACCGCTTTGTGGTGTTGGTAGACACGGTGATTAACCCCCAAACGGCCGCACAAATGCTGGAATATGCCCAGCCACACTTAGTAAACGGCTGTCAACTCCTCGTCATCAATACCCACGCCGACTATGATCATTCTTGGGGAAATCAACTGTTTGTGGGGGAAAAGCCTGTACCGGACGGAGCCGAAGTAGCCCTGCACCCTGCACCGATCATTGGCAGCCACCTCAGCCCCGCCAAATTCCAGAAGCCAGAAGCAGCGACGTACCTGGCGAAGATGAAAGAGCTGGAACCAGAGGTTTTTAGCGAAGTGGTTTTTACCCCGCCAAACATGCTGATCCAAGACAAATTTGTGATTGATGGCGGCGATCTCACGCTGGAACTGTTGCCCACACCTGGCCATACCGACGATCATTATTCGCTGTTTTTGCCTGAAATTGAAACGGTGCTGGCGGCCGATGCGGCCGAACTGCCGTACCCGATGGCGCGTACGCCGGATGGTTTGCCCCAAATGCGCGAATCGCTGGCGAAGCTGGCGGCGTTGCCTGCTGAGACGGTACTTTATTGCCACGCGCCTGTCACGGCTGGGCGGCAACTGCTGCTAGACAACATTGCCTACTTCAACACTATTGAGGCACAATGCCGAGCGGCCGTGGCGCAGGGTATCTCACTGGAACTGGATGAAGAGACGGATGTGCTGGAATTGGTGGATTGCCCATATGAAACGGCCGTTCCCGACGCAGAAGCGTGGCAAAACGTGCATGATTATTACAAAACGGCGGGTCATGCTACACAAGTTCGCGCCATGTTGCAATGGCTGGCTCAAGAAAATAAAACAGAACGCTGATTATCATGATTTGACTGATCAAAAAGATAAAAATCAGCGTTCTATTCAGGGGAAGATGTTTTGAAGAATCAGCCAGTTGTTGTGAGCCAGCGCGGACGGCCGTTTGCCACTTCAGCCATTGCCCTCCAAGCCATCATTATTAACCAAAATGAGCAACTGTTGCTACTTTCATCGCCGCGGCGCAACGGCCGTAATGAGTGGCAAACGGTTAGCGGCGGGCTAGAAGCAGGCGAAACGATTTTGGATGGGATGCTCCGTGAAGTGCGTGAAGAGGTAGGGGAGATTCAGGTACGGCCGTTAACCGTTCTGCACAGTCACACCTTCCACTACGACGAAAATGTGCCGTTCATGGTGGGTATCTACTATTTGTTCCAGTATGAAGGGGGCGAAGTGATTCCCGGCGATGATATGGCGGGGAGTGCCTTTAAATGGTGGGGGCTGGCTGAATTGGAAACGGCCGTTGCCCAACAAACAACCACACTCCATCTCTCTACCCACCTGTGGATGCTGCGCCGTGCCGTTCAGCTACACCGTTTTTGGGCCGATGATTGGGTGGAAACGGCCGTGTTGCAACCACACCTTCACCAGAGTTAGCTAAATTTGAGCATCACGAATAGCACGAATTGACAAATTGAACGAATAGATATTCGCGTAATTCGTTCATTTGTAAAATTCGTGATTGATTTTGTAAACGCCAGGGTTGGTTGCAGCCTGGGAACGAATTTCAAGTACAATTCCAGCATGAAACCCATTCGCATTGAGCTACCGACTGAATTTAACGTTGGGCCGGTCAATAGCTACCTTTTTACCGACCCTGAGCCGATTTTGGTAGATTGTGGCGTGGATACCGAGGCTTGTTGGGCTACATTGCAGGCTGGTTTATCGCAACATAGCCTCACGCCTGCCGACATTCGCCGCATCATCATCACCCATCCCCACGTAGACCATTTTGGGCTGGCCACGCGCATTCTGGCTCTGAGCGATTGCCAGGTTTGGGTTTCAGATTTAGCTCCTGAATGGCTTACCAACCCCAAAAAGATGTTCGGGCTGCGGCTGGCCTATTATCGTAACCATTTTTTGCGGCAGGCTGGCTTGCCAGAAGAGGCATCCCAACTGGTGCAGGCCTATTTTGCTAAAGTGGGTGAAGAAACGACGCCAATTCCCTCTGAGCGCATTCAAACCTTCAGGGTAGGGGATGAATTGGCAATAGGTGGGACAAATTGGCAAGTGTTGCACATGCCGGGTCACGCTAGCCACCAGACCTGCTTTTACCAGCCAGAGAGCCTCCAATTCCTCTCGGCCGATATGCTGCTGCCCAAAACGCCAACGCCGATTGTGGAACGGCCGTTACCCAACCAACCCCGCCAGCCCAGCCTACCCATTTTCATGGAATCACTAGCGCGATGCGAAGCACTAGACATTGACACGGTTTACCCAGGACATGGCGACCCATTCCAAAACCATCGTCAACTCATCCAAAAGCAGCGCAGCCGCATTCATAAACGCAAAGAGGAGGCGTTGACACTCATTCAGCAGGGCACTTGCACAGCCAACGACCTCGTGAACGAAATGTACGCTCATTATCCACCTGCCATGCGCTTTGCCGGGCTATGGATGCTCATCGGCTATGCTGATTTGCTCCAGGCGGAGGGGAAGGTTGGTGTGGAGACGATAGCTGGCGTATGGAGATATTATGTAAACGAGTAATTGGTAATTAGCAATTGTTCAATTACCAATTACTCGTTACCAATTCCAAAATGAAAGAACTCACGCTCAACCGAATTCAACAGCTTCCCTGCTTTCACCGCGCCACTATTCCAGAAGCGTATCTGGACGTGATGGGGCATATGAACATTCGGCATTACATGGGGTTATTTGATGATGCCGCCTGGGGCTTTTTTGCCTCATTTGGCATGGATGAGGCGTATTATCACAGCGCCAACGGTGGGGCGTTTGCCTTGGAGCAACATATTCGCTACCTAGCGGAAGTGCATGTGGGGGAGACGGTGGCGATTCATACGCGGGTAAACGGCCGTACCGCCAAACGCATCCACTTCATCCACTTTATGCTTAATGAAACCACAAGCAAGCTAGCCGCCACGCTGGAGGTGATTGGCTCCCACGCCAACCTGGCCACCCGCCGCACCTCCCCCTTCCCAGACCACATCGCCGCCCAGCTAGACCAACTCGTTGCTGAACACAGCCAGCTTGTGTGGCAGGCTCCGCTTTGTGGCGTGATGCGGCCGTAATCGGTGAACGGTTATCGGTAATCGGAAAAACACCGATTACTGTTTACTGATAACCGATTACCTGACAAGGTGAAATATGCAAATCCAGCCATTCAACCAACCCCCGCCAACGCTGGGCAACCAGTTTGAGGATGATCGCGTTTTGCGGAGCTATTTGCGGCGCGTGTTACCGCCAGAGGTATTGGCTGAAGTGGCACGGCCGCTCCGCGAAATGGGTGCATTGGCAGGGGGCGAACTGTACCAAATGCAGCTTGCTGACCGACTCAATGAGCCTGTGCTAACCCAGTGGGACCCGTGGGGCAACCGCATTGACCAAATTGAGGTTTCCCCGCTGTGGCAAAAGGCGGAAAAGCTGGCGGCTGAGTTTGGGGTGGTCGCTGCGGCTTACGAGGGCAAATACGGCCGTTTCGACCGCATCTACCAATTTGCCCTGGCTTACCTCTTCCATCCATCCACCGACGTGTACACTTGCCCCCTGGCCATGACCGACGGTGCCGCCCGCACGCTGGTTGTGTCTGGCAACCAGGAACTGATTGATCGCGCCGTGCTGCACCTCACCAGCCGCGATCCGGTCCAATTCTGGACCAGCGGCCAATGGATGACGGAATCAACAGGCGGCTCTGACGTGGGCCTGTCTGAAACAATCGCTAAATTGAATGAGCAGGAGGAATGGTTGCTGTACGGCCGTAAATGGTTTACCTCTGCCGCCACTTCCCAAATGACGCTCACGCTGGCTCGCCCAGAAGGCAACCCACCTGGCGGCAAGGGACTGGCGCTGTTTTACCTGGAAACGCACAACGAGGATGGCTCGCTGCGAAACATTGAGGTGCTGCGGCTGAAGGACAAACTCGGCACGCGCAAAGTGCCTACGGCCGAATTGATGCTGCGCGGCACAACGGCCGTTCCCGTCATGGGTCTGAGCAACGGCGTGCGTAACATTGTGCCGATGCTGCATCTGACGCGTACCTGGAACAGCATCTCGGCGGCAGCGTTTATGCGGCGCGGGATGGCGCTAGCCCGCAGCTACGCCCAAAAGCGCATCGCCTTTGGCGCACCCCTGGCTGAAAAGCCGCTGCATCTGGACACGCTGGCCGAAATGCAGGCAGAAACGGAAGCTGCCTTTCACCTCACCTTTTTCCTGGTGGAGCTGATTGGTAAGGATGAGGCGGGCGAAATTAGTGAAGAAGAGGCGCATTTGCTGCGACTGCTGACCTCGCTGGTCAAGCTAACTACGGGCAAGCAGGCGGTGGCCGTTGCCAGCGAAGTGCTGGAATCGTTTGGCGGCGCAGGCTACGTGGAGGACACGGGTCTGCCGCTGCTGCTGCGGGACAGCCAGGTGCTACCCATCTGGGAAGGCACCACCAACGTACTCTCGCTGGATGCGCTGCGAGCGTTGGGGAAATCTGGTGAGCCACTGCTGGCTTTGTCCGGCGAAATAGATCGCTGCATGAATTCGGTGACAGACGGCCGTCTCAAAGCAGCAGGTGAGGTGGCCCAAACGGCCGTGGCTCAGGCAATGAAGTGGCTGCAAGGTAAGCTGGCCGACGATCGGAACGCTTTGGAAGCTGGTGCGCGCCGCTTTGCCCTGACGCTGGGCCGATCTTTGGCGCTAGCCAAGCTGATTGAACAGGCGCAATGGTCGCTGGTGGTGGAGGGAGACGGCCGTCCCCGCGCCGCTGCTTGCCGCTTTGCGAAAACACAAATAAACCAGATTGTGGTTGTCGAACCTGCCGATGCGGTTGCTTTGGCCGATGATTTGTAAATGGAATCACGAATTTCGCGAATAAACGAATAGAACGAATTTTTATTCGCGCCATTCGTGATTCAGTAAAAGTAAGGTATTATTCTGGCAATGGGGCAAATCACAATAGATTTGAGACAAATTCAGCTAGTTATATGATTTGCCTTTTACACTACCCCAACACACCAATGAAGGAGGAGACAACGGTGAAATTAAGAAGTGTGCTATTTTTGGCGATAATGCTCCTGACAGTAGCGGCCTGCGGTGAAGCCCAACCAGCACCAGAGGCGCTGCCCACCGATTACAATTACGCCGCTGGTGAACTCAACTTTTCTGTAGCTCTCAGCGGCGTGGTAGTTCAGGTAACCGATGTGGAGGTTTATGCCAGCGACGGCAACATTGCCACGGGTTATGTTTACGTGGTGCCAACGGTGAGCGTGACCAACCAGAATGAAACGGCCGTTTCCAGCCGCGACTTTTCCCTGGTAGACGAATATCTGAACGAATTTGAGTCTTGGCAAACCAATGTGGCCTTTGGAGCCGCCTTGCAAACCATGCCAGAGATTGTCGAAACGGGAGAGACCGTCTCTGCCAACCACGTTTTTATTGTGCCAGCCGCCTCGTTGCAGGCAAACCTGAAGCTGCGCTGGGACTCCCCCGTCACGCTCTCGCGGATTGATGTGGCGCTGGGCGATTTGGGCACTGCTGGACAATAAGGATAACGAAATGAATAAGGTACGTAATCGCAGAAATTGGCTTGTTTTGGTATTGATGTTTGCGGTTTTCCTGGTTTTGAACAGCATTGTATTATGGCAGGGAATAGTTGGTTCTTTGCTGGTGGGTCTTATTTCGTATGCTGCTCTGGCTAGATTGGGCGTATTGTAAGCAAACGAGGGGGAACTTTTGAAGAAACCAATTCGACCTGATGCCACTGAACTGCTGCGGCAAATGGAAAGTGGGGAGCGCACGGCCGTTTCCATTGTCACCGAACATCTTGAAAGATTAGAGGCAAATCAGGCGCGTTTGAATGCGGCAACGCACGTTTTTAAGGATGAAGCCCTGGCCGAAGCTAAAAATCCCCGCTCTGGGCTACTCTCTGGCTTACCCATTAGCATCAAAGAGACGATTGGCATGGCTGGACAAACAGTCACGGCTGGTTCCAGGCGTATGCCTCCGATTGCCCACACGGAAGATGCGCCTGTCGTGCAAAAGCTGCGGGATGCCGGGGCCATTATTCTGGCGCGGAGCAACGTGCCGGAGTTTGCTATGGCGGGCGAGACGGATAATTTGATTTACGGCCGTACCAACAACCCTCTCGACGAATCCCGCGTGCCAGGTGGCTCGTCCGGCGGTGAGGGAGCACTAGTTGGGTCTGGCTCCACCGCTTTGGGCATTGGCACCGACATTTTGGGCAGCATTCGTATCCCGGCAGCCTTTTGTGGCGTGGTTGGCTTCAAACCCACTTCTAGCGCGGTGAGTAAGCAGGGCATCTGGCCCGATTTGCAAGGGCTGTTTTTGGATTCCTGGCTAGGTGTCGGGCCACTGACGCGTTCTGTGCGGGATGCCCGATTGGTGTACGGCGTCATTGCCAACGCGCCGCTGCCAGAGGCAAAATCGCCGAGTGGCCTGCGCCTCATCATCCCCCGGCAATTTGAGCTGGAAGCCCAAGCTGATTGTATCAACGCAGCTTACACCATGGCCCAAACAGTGTTGGAAATGGCGGGGCTGGTGACTGAGGAACGGCCGTTCCCCGATGTAAAAACCCACTTCCTCAACCTGCAACAAATCTTAGCCGCTGAGCTAGAAAAACCATTTTACGAGATGCTCGTCACGGCTGATGGGCAGAAATTTAGCCTGGCCACGGAAACATTGAAGCAGGCAGTGCGACGCGGCACAATTTACAGTGGCCTTTTCCAACTTATCGCCATCGTGCCTATCATTAAACCGCGCAAGGCTGGGCGCGTGGCCGAAATTATTCGCACTTATGAGCAGGCGCGGGCTGATTTGTATCAGCTTTTGGGCGAGGATGGCGTGCTGCTGCTGCCCACCATTGGCGTCCTCGCACCCAAGCATGGCCAGATGAATCGCGCTTCGCTACGGCCTGGCGTAAATGGCACCGTCACGGCGATGACCTTCTGCAACTACATGAATTTGTCAGCCATCACCGTACCTGCCTGGAAAGACCCAGACCCGGAAACCGGCTTGGTGCCTGGCGTCATGCTGGCTTGCGCCCCCGGTGCCGAGGCTGCTTTACTAGATGCTGCTGCGGTGCTAGAAGCAGGTATCTCATAAATTATTGTTTGTTGAAGGGCAAATTCTGGGATTGGTGTAGCAACGGCCGTTAACAAGGATGTGCGATCATGGTTAAAAAGACAAAAACGAACAGCTTTGCTGATGTTGACCGCGCAGAAGATCCAGACTATTTTGTCAACTGCCTTCATGAACAGTACACCAAAAATAGTACGCTCCTTAGGAATAAACAGCTCACCTTAGCGTTAGCTGATGTACAGACTAGACATTTTGTACTTGATGTTGGCTGTGGTACAGGGGTAGATGCCATACAAATGGCAGTACAGGTTGGCCAGTCCGGGCATGTGTATGGCATTGATTTTAGTCATGCCATGGTTACCACCGCGAATAAGAACGCCAGAGTGCTAAATTTGCCAGTTACGTTTCAACAAAATGATATTTATGCGCTTGATTTTGCAGATAACTTCTTTGATCGTTGTCGCGCCGACAAGACATTTCAACATTTATCTGATCCCGATGCGGCTCTAAAAGAACTGATACGAGTCACAAAGCCAGGCGGAAAAATTATTATCGCGGATCCAGATCATGACTCCCTAATAATTGATACACCATTTGAAGATGTGAATCATCGCTTTGTGCGATTTCGTAGCGACCAAATGCCACAAGGGGGGATTGCTCATCAACTTTACGGTAAATTTAAAGAATTTGGATTGGTGGATGTGCACGTGGAACCTATCATGCAGGTTTTTACAAATTATGAGGAAAAGAAAGTTAGTTCACCGTACTTAGAAGAAATATATTTTGCCCAAAAGGCAGGTGTGGTAAGTGAAACAGAAGCTGACCAATGGGCTAATTACCTACAAAATGCCATTGCAAATGATCGATTTTTGTGTCTGCAAACTTACATCATTACCGTTGGGTGTAAACCGGCATAATGCCATTTTGAGGAGATATGTAGAATGAAACGCACCATTTTTGACGACGAACACAACATGTTCCGCGATGCTGTGCGTCGTTTTGTAGAGAACGAAATTGTGCCCTACCACGAGCAGTGGGAGCATGACGGCATTGTATCGCGCGAGGTGTGGCTAAAGGCTGGTGAATTGGGCTTTTTGTGCATGGATGCCCCCGAAGCGTATGGTGGCTTGGAGATTGATGATTATCGCTACAATGCCGTTGTGGTGGAGGAGTTGACGCGTGCTGGGGCGTCTGGGGTGGGTTTTGGTTTGCACAATGATGTGAACATGCCGTACTTCCTTAAATACACCACCGACGCGCAAAAGCAACGCTGGCTGCCCAAGATGATCTCTGGCGAGATGATTACGGCCATAGCGATGACCGAGCCGGGGGCTGGCAGTGATTTGCAGGGTGTGCGGACAACGGCCGTTCGCCAGGGCGACCATTACATCGTCAATGGTCAAAAAACATTCATTACCAACGGCATTCACAGCGATGCTGTTATCACCGTGGTGAAAACTGACCCGGACAAGGGACATGCGGGCATTAGCCTGCTGGTGATCGAGGAAGGGATGGATGGGTTCGAGCGAGGTCGCAATTTGGAAAAAATTGGCCTGAAGGCACAAGATACGGCCGAACTTTACTTCGACAACGTAAAAGTACCCGCCGAGAACTTGATGGGCGAAGAGGGCAAAGGCTTTTATTATCTGATGAGTTCGTTGCCGCAGGAGCGGCTCTCCGTGGCCGTGATTGCCGTTGCCGCCTGCGAAGCAGCGTTGGAGATGACGATCCGCTACTGCCAGGAGCGTACTGCTTTTGGCCAACCCATCGGCAAATTCCAAAACAGCCGCTTCAAGCTGGCCGAAATGACGACCGAAACCCAAATTGCCCGCGTTTTTGTAGACCGCTGCATTATGGAGTTGAATGCGGGTAACCTAACGGCCGAAGAAGCCGCCATGGCCAAATGGTGGACAACTGATCTGCAAGTTCGGGTGATGGATCAATGTTTGCAGCTACACGGCGGCTACGGCTACATGCTAGAGTATCCCATCGCCAAGTTTTACCTGGATGCCCGCGTGCAGCCGATTTACGCGGGAACCAACGAAGTGATGAAGGAGATAATCGGCCGTTCATTAGGATTGTAATGGCACATGAATGATCCCAAAACGTTAGAAACGGAGCGGCTGATTTTACGGCCATTCCACCCCCGACACCTCCCCGATTTGAACAAAATGTACGGCGATCCGCAGACGATGCGCTTTATGCCTTCACCCCCGCATGCGGCTGCCAGCGTTACCGAAGCGCAGCTAAAAAATGATACGCGCCATCCTGAAGCGTACTATTGGGTCATCTCTTTCAAGGGAAGTGATGAGGTGATTGGCCTGGTGAATTACCTGGGCGGCACGCGGGTGCCAGGGATGGGCTATATCATTCGGCGAGAGTTTTGGGGGCAGGGCATTGCCGCCGAGGCGTGTCGGGTGGCGTTGGGCTTTGGCTTTGACGAACAGGGGTATGACCGCGTAGAGTTGTGGATTGATCAGACCAACTTAGCCTCGCAGCGAGTGGCGCAAAAGCTGAACTTTCGCCTGAAGGGGCGTTTACCGCTGAAGTATGGCCATAGAGAACAAGAGCACATCATGCTGGTATTTGGGCTGTGGGCACATGAGTGGCGCAGGGAATCAGTTCCGAAGCAGGCGACCAAATTTTATCGGACGGAGCCCGTTTTGTTTGTGGATGATGTGGAGGAAACGGCCGTCTACTACCGTGACAAATTAGGCTTCCACATTGACTTTCTGTTTGGCGACCCGCCACAGCACGGCGGTGTTTCTCGCACAGATTGGTCTGGCAGTGGTGCCGTGCTGCAACTGGCGCAGATGGCACCAGAGCGAGAAATTGCGCCTTCTGGCTACCTTTACATTTTTGTGAGCCACGACATTGACGAACTGTTTGCCGCCTACAAGGCACAGGGTGTTACCATTCGCAGTGAGCCGGAGAGCTACCCGTGGGGCTTGCGCGAATTCACGATTGAGGACAACAACGGTCATCTGCTGCGCTTTGGCACGCATGTTTAGGGTTTTGCCACAGAGAACACAGACGAAGAAGGGGATATTTCTGGCTTGGTGGCTCATTTTGGTGCTGGTGGGATGTCAGACTGAAACGACCGTTCCTACTTTTACATCACTCTCAACTGAAAGCATACCAACTGCCACACCCCAACCACCAGCTACTAACCACCAACCACTAGCTACCAGCCCCCTCTTCATGCGCGGTGTGGACGTTTCCATTTTGCCGATGATGGAGCAGTGTAACGGCCGTTTCACACAAAATGGAAGCGAGGTTGAATCGTTGGCCTTCATGACTGCCCAAGGCGTCAACTTTGTGCGGCTGCGCGTGTGGGTAAACCCTGCCGATGGCGCAAGTGGACTGGATGAAGTGCTAGGTGTGGCTCAACGTGCCAAGGCGCACGATCTTGGGTTGATGATCGATTTTCATTACTCCGATACGTGGGCAGACCCTGGGAACCAAACCAAACCGGCTGCCTGGGCTGATTTAACTTTTGCAGAATTGCAAACGGCCGTTACTAACCACACTCGCACCGTCATCTCAGCTTTGCACGCCCAGGGCACCCCACCAGACGTGATCCAGTTAGGGAATGAAATTACGAACGGGTTTTTGTGGCCAGATGGCCGTCTTGGTGCAGGCTACGAAGACAATTGGCCCCAATTTGCGGCACTGCTTAATGTTGCACAAGCTGGCGTCGCCCAAAGCTTCCCCGGCGCAGACCAGATTCCCATCATGATCCACATTGATTCAGGCGGGGATTTAGGCCGCAGCCGCTGGTTTTTTGATAACCTCACCGCCCAAAGCGTGCCGTTCGACCAAATTGGCCTCTCGTTTTACTCGTGGTGGCACGGAAATTTTCTTGATTTGCAGCAAAATATGGCAGGGCTGGCTTCACGCTACGGCAAACCGATTGTGGTGGTAGAAACAGCCTATCCGTGGACACTGGCCTGGGCTGATGATGTGCACAACCCCGTTGGCGAGGAGGGGCAGTTGTTAACTGGCTACCCAGCAACTAAACGTGGTCAGGCAGCGTTTGTGGCGGATGTGAGAACGGCCGTTACCCAAGTTCCCCAGAACCTCGGCGCAGGCTTCTTCTACTGGGCACCCGACTACATCACCACGCCCGATTGTGGCTCGCTTTGGGAAAATCTGGCACTGTTCGATTTTGCAGGGGAAGCCCTCCCCGCTTGGCAAGCATTTGCCCCTTAAGATTGATCTGCAAAATAAACTCTAACTTTGATACAATCTTGGGTAGGGGCGACCCGCCGGGTCGCCCCTACAAAACAACCAAATTAAAGGACAAAAGATATTTATGAAAGGCATCATTCTCTCTGGTGGCAGCGGCACGCGCCTTTATCCACTCACCCGCTCCCTCTCCAAGCAAATTCTTCCCCTCTTCAACAAACCAATGATTTACTATCCGCTTTCAGTTTTCATGCTGGCCGACATTCGGGAAATTCTTATTATTTCCACGCCACATCACATCGAGCTGTATGAAGAGCTGTTTGGCGACGGCTCACGGCTGGGTTTGAAGATCGAGTACGCCGTACAGCCAGAGCCACGCGGCATTGCCCAGGCATTTGTCATTGGCGAAGAGTTTATCAATGGCGAACCATGCGCTCTCATTTTGGGTGATAATTTCCTTTACGGCCCTGGCTTGTCCGGCATTTTGCAAAAAGCAGGTCAGCTAACCGACGGTGGTTTGGTATTTGCCTACTACGTCCGCGACCCTGAACGGTACGGCGTGGTCGAGTTCGACAAAGATTACAAAGCAATCACCATCGAGGAAAAGCCAGCCGAGCCAAAATCTAACTATGCAGTTACCGGGCTTTATTTTTACGACAAAGACGTGGTGGAGATTGCCAAAAATCTCAAACCATCGGCTCGGCATGAGTATGAAATTACGGACGTGAACAACGAATATTTGCGGCGGGGCAAGCTAAATGTGCAGCTTTTGGGGCGCGGCTACGCCTGGATGGACACGGGCACGCACGACAGCTTGCTGGAAGCGGGCAACTACGTGCAAACGATCGAGCATAGGCAGGGGCTGAAGGTGGGCTGCGTGGAAGAAATTGCCTACCGCAAGGGGTACATCGGCGCGGCAGAACTGCTGGAAATTGCCTCGGTGTCGCAGAAGAATGAGTATTGCAACTACCTGCGCTGGTTGGCAGAACGGCCGCGTGAGGCAACCAATCTATGAGCGAGATCACCATTCGGCAAATGCAAAAAACGGTGGACGAGTGGGTGCGGACGATTGGCGTTCGCTATTACTCGGAGTTGACGAATACGGCCGTTCTTATGGAAGAAGTCGGCGAAGTAGCCCGCATCATGGCACGACAGTACGGCGACCAAAGCTTCAAAACGAGCGACGAAACGGTGAATCTGGCCGACGAAATCGCGGACGTGCTCTTTGTGCTGACCTGCATTGCGAACCAAACCGGCATTGATCTAACGGCCGCTTTTCACAAAAACATGGCCAAAAAAACCACCCGCGACAAGGATCGCCACGCCAACAATCCCAAGCTACAATCTTGAACCATTTTGCGAGGTTTTGATGATTTCTGAGCAGCAGAAGCAAGCTTTGTTTGTAGAAATTCATAAAGCTATTGAAGAAGCAACAGTTCTTGCGATTGAGAGGTTTTCTCTAGGACAAGAGGCCGATTTAGCTTACCCACCAAATGGTGGGCTTACTGAAAAAGAAAAGTCTGAGCTGACTAAATTGTCAATTAACTCAAATCAAAAAAGTGCCTTGAGAAAAATTATTGCTGATGCAGCTTCTTATCCAATTTTTCGTTTTCTGACTTTGCTAGATGGCGTATCTGATCCTGAAGGTTATGAAGGCGACTGGCCTGGATTTACGCTTCAGTCTAAGGATGATAATTTCGAGGATTCTGATACGTTTCTACATGATGATATGGATAGTGCTTATTGGGAATGGAGAAAAATAAGGCCATCTTCTGATTGGAAATTAGACAATCTGGATGATGAACGAGCTTAGGAGAGTTGGATGTCAATTGATTTGAAAAAAGTATTGGGACATGAATACAAACCCGCCGAATTTGTTTACACGGAGCGGGACGTGAGCCTATATGCCCTGTCAGTGGGGGCGGCGGCCGATCCGGTGGATGCGGAGGAGCTGAAGTTTGTCTATGAGTTGAACAGCGATTTTACGCCACTGCCGACGATGGCGGTGGTGTTTCCTTTTGTGCTGTTCTGGCAAATTACGCAGGTGCCGGGGCTGGAATTTAACCCAATGATGCTGCTGCACGGTGAGCAATATTTGGAACTGAAACGGCCGTTACCCAACTCGGCCACTATTCATAATACCGCGAAGATAACGGCCGTTTACGACAAAGGCAAAGGCGCAGTCCTCCTCACGGACGTGGTTAGCAAAGATGGGCAAGGCAACGAAGTTGCCTTCAATCAATCTTCTGTGTACATTCGCGGGATTGGTGGCTTTGGGGGCGAGCGTGGCCCCTCCACCAGCCAGCAAAACCTACCGCCCAACCGTCCGCCAGACGCCATCCACAGCCAGCAAACCCGCCCCGACCAGGCGTTGCTCTACCGCCTTAGCTCTGGCGACGGCAACCCGCTGCACGCCGATCCGCAAATGGCCGCGCTTGGCGGCTTCCGTCAGCCCATTTTGCACGGGCTTTGCACCTTCGGTTTTGCCGGGCGCGCGGTGCTAAAACAGTTTGCCAATAACAACCCGGCTCGCTTCAAAAGCATCAAGGTGCGCTTTAGCAAGCACGTTTTCCCCGGCGAAACCATCGTCACCGAAATGTGGCGCGAATCGGACAGCCGCATTATCTTCCAAAGCAAAGTGGCTGAGCGGGATGAAGTGGTGTTGTCCAATTCGGCCGTAGAGCTGCACCTATAACAAACCAACCTCCCGCAAGTTTGGACTCAGATGCAACTCGCAGGCAAAACCTGCGGGAGGTTTTTATGAAGGAAGTACCATGCCCAAGAAGAAGCAAATAAATTTAGTCCGCGCCGTCGGCGTTGCTCTGCTGCTGATAGCCCTGATTGTGGGTGCCAGCGGCTTTTTTAGCCAATACCCCAACGCTGACTTCTCTGACTTTGTAGGTGACTTTTACGCCAACATTGCCGCTGAGTTTGCCAGCATTGCCCTGACGGTACTCATCATTGACTACCTCAATGAACGACGTGAGGATCAACGCCGCCGCGAGCTTCTCATCCGGGAGCTGGGGAGCACCAGCAACGCCATTGCCCTTCGCGCCGTCGCCGAACTGCGTTCAGAAGGCTGGTTGTCAGACGGCTCGCTCCATGCAGCCAGCCTTGTAGAAGCGAACCTGAACAATGCGATGTTGCCACGCACTTCGCTGGTAGGGGTAGATTTTCAGCGGGCGCAGCTAAATAAGGTGGACTTAAGCGGCGCAGACCTCACAGGCGTTAATTTTGAGGGGGCGAAAATGGAGGAAACCGATTTGCGTGAAGCAAATTTGGCCGATGCCCAATTTGCCCGAGCCGATTTAACAGGGGTTAAACTGACTAATCAAGATTTACGCAATGTCAATTTGTTTGGCGCTGAAATCAATCAAGCAAATTTGGATGGCATTAACTTAAGCGAAGCCAAAGTGAACGGACTAGACATGCGTGGTTCCAGTTTACGCAAGGCGCAGCTACGCAAGGCAAAGCTCCATTTTGTCAATTTGAGAGGGGGAACTCTTAGCGAAGCCAATTTGGAAAAAGCGAACCTGAACGGGGCTAACTTGTCGGGGGCGTATTTGAACTGGACTAATTTACGCGGGGCGTATCTGTTTAATGCTGACCTCACAGGCGCGGATTTGAGTGGTGCGGATTTAACCGGGGCACGGGTCACGCCAGAGCAGCTTGCTTCGGCCAAATCGCTAAAAAATGCTACGCTGCCGGATGGTAATAAAGCGACCTAGAATCTTTGCCACAGGCTTGTGCTGAGCGTAGCCGAAGTAGAACACAGAGGGTTTTGAGACGATAGTTCATTTTTCAGATTCCTCTTTTTCTACTTTGTCCGTGGAGATTCTGAATTTGAATACCGAATTGTTGCACAGACGGCCGTTTATGTTACAAAAGATCATTACCCACACCTGCTGCACTCCCCTATTGGCACGAAACCTAAAATGGAGCAAGAATAATGGACTCTCTACAAGCTTTACGCGAAAAATACCAGGCCGTTCAGGCAATGGGTCTCAACCTAAATATGCAGCGCGGTCAGCCGTCAGATGCTGATTTCGATTTATCGAACGGGATGCTCAATATTTTGAGCGAGGCGGATTTAGTTACCCCCAGCGGCATTGCCCTCCGCAACTATCCTGGTGGGCAAACGGGCCTGCCCGAAGCGCGAGAACTGTTTGCCACCGTGCTGGGCGTGCGCCCTGAAGAGGTCATTGCAGGCAATAATGCCAGCCTCAAGCTGATGAGCAATACGTTCATGTGGGCCTTGCTGCGCGGCTTGCAGCACAGTCAGGCTCCCTGGGTTGGCCAATCCCCTAAAATGATTGTCACCGTGCCGGGATATGACCGCCACTTTTCGCTGCTAGATGCGCTTGGTTTTGAATTGCTCACTGTGCCGATGACTCCTGATGGCCCGGACATGGATGCTGTTGAGGAACTGGCTGCCAGCGATCCGGCTATCAAGGGCATCACCTTTGTGCCAACCTACAGCAATCCCACTGGCGACACCGTTTCTGAGGAGACAGTAAACCGATTGGCTAGCATGAAAACGGCCGCTCCCGATTTCACTATCTTTGCCGACGATGCCTACCGGGTGCACCACTTGGGCGAAGACCGTCACGATCCGCCCAATTTGCTGCGCGCCTGCGAAGCGGCAGGCAATCCTGACCGCGTGTATCTGTTCGGCTCCACTTCCAAAATTACGTTTGCCGGGGCGGGCATTGGCTACATGGCGACCAGTGAGGCGAATGTAGCTTACCTCACCAAACTGACTGGCTTCCAATCCATCGGCCCCAACAAAATTGAGCAGTATCGGCATGTCAAGTTCATCCGCAGCTACCCTGGCGAGCTGGAAGGTTTGATGCGTGACCATGCCGCTAACTTGCGACCCAAGTTTGAGGCAGTGCAGGCGGTTTTGGCGCGAGAGTTGGGTGAGGACGGCCGTTTTGCCACCTGGTCGAAACCGAAGGGAGGGTACTTTGTGAGTCTGGACACTGCCTGCCCGGTTGCGGATCGCGTGGTCGGTTTGGCAAAAGATGCGGGGGTGGCGCTTACTCCCGCCGGAGCCACCTATCCCCACAAAAAAGACCCCAACAACAGCAATATTCGCCTCTCGCCCAGCCGCCCCCCGGTTGGAGAGGTGGCGCAAGCAATGGAAGTGGTGGCGCTATGTGTCAAGATCGCCACGCTGGAATACGATGCTCCATCAGCTAAATAAAAAGCCGGACACTGGTAAACACTGATTTTCACTGATTTGTTGTTTTTATCTGTGTCAATCCGTGTTAATCAGTGTCCCATTTCTGTTTTCTTAAAATTCCCCGAAAAAGACTAGACATAAAACTAGAATCCTTTACAATGGGGCGCAGATGAGACGATCTCGCGTAGTTTTTGGCTTGAGTTTGCTTCTGTGGAGTTTGTTGATGGGATGCCAGCTTCAGTTTATGGAGCTGGAGCCGCTGCCTACCAGAGCAGAGGCATTGGTTCTGCCGATTGTTCCCACAACGGGTTCGCCGATTCCGGTGACGTTTACGCCAATGCCAGAAACGGCCGTTGCTCACATACCAAGCAACCAATCTGGCCTGCTAGACAGCCTGCCGCCCACCAACACGCCGCTGCCCATACCCACCAACACTCCAGTCACGCCCACCTCAACGCCCACCAACACGCCCACCGTGACCCCATTTGGCACGCCCACGCCCGTCATCAAGCCCATCAACCAATATAGCCTGAGCGAAGTGATTCCCTTCCAGGCGTTCCCCGTGCCTCCGGGCAACAACGGCTGGGGCATGCACTGGATTCCCACGGTTAGCCAAGACCCTGGCGTGGTAGATCACTTTGTGAATGAACTGGTGCGAATGCACATTAAGTGGGTGGTATTTTTGAACGAAGGCACCCAAATTGGGGATAACGATTATTTGGTGGAACGGCTGGTTGCTAACGGCATCATGCCCGTCATGCGGCTCTACCGCTCTGGCGTGCTGCCCTACGACGGCAACATCGGCCCGATGGTGGCGCATTATCGCGCCAAAGGTGTCTATTATTACCAACTGTACAACGAGCCAAATATCAACGTGGAAAATCACCAAGGATTTGCCAATCCCAATCAGTATGCTCGCGCTTGGGCAACGGCCGCACGCGAGGTCATTGCCAATGGCGGTTTTCCCGGCATTGGTGCACTCAGCCCGGGTGGAGAGTACAACCATTATGACTTTTTGGCGCGAACGCTACAGGCGATCAAGTTCAACGGGGATGAGGCGTTACTAAATCGCGCCTGGCTGTCGGTGCATAATTATCATGGGGTACGGCCGTACGACGACCCCGACGGCTTTTTACTCTTCCGCAAATATGATGAAATTGTGCAAAGTCATCTGGGGCGTTCCCTCCCGATGATTGGCACGGAGGGCGGCTCCTACAGCACCGATCGCAATGTGGAAGTGGAGCTAATCCGCTACCAATACACCTACATGCGAGACGCAGAGCCATACTTTTTAGCATTTAGTTACTGGCTGCTGGCCAATAGCGCCGGTGGCGCACACGACGGTACTTGGGAGTGGCAAGCCCTCTTCAAACCGGGGTTCGTTCACCCGGCCGTAACGGAGTTCTTTTACAAAAATTCTAGATAAGGGAGTGCTAGTTTTGGGGAAACAAACTTTATATTTTCTGACGGCAATGGCAATTTTGCTCTTGTTGGTCTGCTCATGTAATCGAGTCAATGAATCAGAAACGGCCGTACCGGAAACGGCCGTTGTTGAAGAACCATCCTCCACGCCAGAACCCACAATTTCGCCTACGACTGATCCAACGTCAACACCAGAACCGAGCCCAACGACGATGCCTACGGCCACGGTAACGGTAATTCAGTTGGCAACATCAACTCCAGAATCAGAAACGCAAGCTGATCCTGAACAATCTGCGGAATTGGTTGAGCAAGGTGATAAATTCTTAGCTCAACAAGATTATGAATCTGCCCTAGAAGCTTATAATTTAGCCATCGAACTCGATCCAGAAAATGCAATCGCTTACAACCAACGAGGGCAGATACACTTTGGGGGTTCTCCAGTTTCACTTGGGTCTGGGCCTACATTAGCTGACTTTAATAAAGCAATAGAACTTGATCCAGAATATGTGGAAGCACGAATAAATCGAGGTCGTGTATTAATCAGCATTGGGCGAGCAGAGGATGCAGTTGAAGAATTGTCACTTGCCCTAACATTGGATAGCGGAAATGCTGAAATATTTTATTATCGAGCGCTTGCCTACGAATCGTTGGATGATTTTGAAAATGCTATCAACGATTTGGATCAGGCAATTTCATTGGAGAATAGTTTTTTTGCGGCCTATAACGAACGAGCAGATATTCACTTTGTGCTAGGGAACTATGAAGAAGCCGTATTAGATTACTCCAGATTACTTTCATTGCTCCCCAATTTCACCGATGGATATATTAGCCGGGGTGTTGCTAGCTTTCAGTTGGGCAATATAGATGATGCCTTGCGCGATTTTGATACAGCAATTCAGCTTGATCCGCTTAACAGCAGAATCTACTTTGAGCGAGGTCAGATGTATTATGCTCTTGGCAATTACCATCAAGCGATAGATGACTTTAATTTCATTGAAAGCATTGGCTTTAACAGTACCAGCCACTATATCATTTGGGGCTGGGGCTACAGTGAGCTTTTCCGGGGCCTTGCATACCTTGAACTAGAAGAATACCACCTTGCTCTTGTGGATTTTGATCGAGCTGTTGAGTCAGGAATCAACGATAGTGAAGCGTATTGGGGGCGTGGTGATGCTTACTTCAACTTGGGGGATTTTGAAGCTGCGCTAGAAGATTTCAATGTTGCCCTACAATTAGATGGAAATTATGAAATTGTTTATTTCAGCCGTGGTCTTACCCATGAACAGTTGGAGCAGTTTGCGGAGGCCATTGCCGATTATGAACATTATCTTGAGATTGGGACGGATGCGGATTTGCGGAATGAGGCGGAGAGACGCTTACAAGAGTTGAGAGATTCGTAAACCCTCTTTCTATAGCTCCAAATCATCCCCAGCTAGCTCGGCTTCCAGCCGCTCTAGCAGCTTGTTGAATCGTTTTAATCGCTTCTTGGCCGCTTGTTGCGCTGGTTTGGTGTGCATACTAGCCACTGTTTTTGGCAACCATGCTTTATTGGCGCGGGCAGTTTCGATGAGTTGCTGGGTGGAACGGCCGTTTCCCTTCATCACCAGCAGTGGGACAAAATGAAACAGCGACGTCAGCCCAATTTTGGCTAATTTGTCAGCATCCCACAGCACTTGCGCCTCCAGATTTTTGAGCGGCTTGCGCCGCCACAGCCCCATGTGTGAGCGAATACAGCGCGCCACATGCCCAATTTTCTTTTTGGGAAAATCAGTCGTGGGCAAGATTTCGTGAGCAAATTTAGCACCTTCTTGTGGGTGCTTTGCCCCTGCGTCTTTGCGAATGTCGTGCAGCCAGGCAGCTGCTTCCACTACCTCTACATCAGCCCCAGTTAATTCTGCTAATTTGAGGCCTATAGTGACAACGGCCGTAACATGCTCCCAGCGATAGTTAAACAACGGATCATCTGTACCGAAGCGATGGATTGCCTCTTGTTCAGTTGCCTTCTTCATTGCTTTTTGAACTGTTTTACGCCAGGGTTTCAATTTTGGGGAAGATTTTTTCTTCGATTTAGGCATGGCGGAATTTTATCAAGAAGCCTGCGTTTGGACGAAGCCGGGAATGACAATGGTAAACGTTGTGCCTTCACCAAACTGGCTCTGCACACGTACTGTGCCGCGATGCGCTTCCACAATCTCTTTCACTAGAGTCAAACCCAGCCCAGTGCCTTTATGTCGCCGGTTAGCCCCACCTTCAACTTGATAAAAACGCTCAAAAATGCGCTCTAGCCTGTCTTCTGGAATGCCTTCACCGCTATCTTCAACTTCAATTTGCACATTTTGCCTATTTGCTTTGAGCCGCAAAATGATGTACCCGCCTGCTGGCGTAAACTTGAACGCATTGGAGACTAGATTATCGAAAACGCGGCGGAGGTGCGTGCTGTCTCCTCGAATCCAGGGAATATCTTCCGCAATGTCAGATTCAAGGGTGATGCCCAGTGCTTCGGCCCGCATCCGGTAATCTGCTAGCAGCGAATACACTAGCATAACGGTGTCAATCTCTTCGCGGCGCAACTCCTGGGTTTCGGCTGCTAGCAGGGCAGTTAAATCATTTACCAGATTGGTAAGCATCATCACCCGTCGCATTATGATTTTTGCCGATTGCTTTTGGTCGTCATTTAGGCTGCCTAAACCTTCACTCTCTAGCAGTTCTGCATGACCATAAATGATTCCCAATGGCGAACGCAGCTCATGTGACACGCTTTGGGTGAAGGTGTTTTTCATCATGTCTAGCTCGGCTTGCCGATTGAGAGCGGCAGCCATGGCGGCAGCCCGCTGCTCCGTCTCCGCTAGTTGGCGCAAATTTTGGATGGCAATTCCTGCTTGTTGACCAATGGAGGCCACCAATTCCAAGTCGCGTTCATGGAAGGTGTGGGGTGATTTGTTTAAATTAAACAAAGCCAACATGCCCAGGCAATTATCTCCTGCTTGTAAAGGCGCGCCTAAAAAGGTAACGAGGCCAGCTTCAATCCATTTTTCCATTGCTTCAGGATGCGCGGGGTAATCTGTAATAAGGATAGATTCACGGTTGTTGACGATTTGCCAGGCAAGGCCGCGTGGACGTGGCGCGGGGCGCAAGCTCATCCAGTTGGGTACGTTGTACGGGTAAAAAGTCATGATTTCCCGATCGATGATGAGGCCAAGCAGTCCCGCCTCTGCCTGAATGAGTTCGGCTACCATTTGCACCAGCTTGCCAAGCAGGGTGGGTAGATCGTTTGTAATGTTTAGAATGCGGCTAATTTCGTTCAGTTTTTGTTCGCGGTTGAGGCTTTGCCGCGTTTGGCTAAACAGGGTGATGGTGTTAATGCTGAGGGCAACCATGTGGGCCAGGGTGTGCCCGGCGCTGATGATAGTGTTGTCTAACGGCCGTTTCTCATTCCAATACACTGCAATGCCCCCACCTGAACTCCCTTCCTTATCAATGAGGGGGAATATGGCTAAGGTTTGTACCCCTTCCTCCTTGAAAAGTAGCTGCATTTCACGGAAAGCGGGGTCATTTTGCACGTCTTCTGCCCAGACAGGCGCAAGTAGGTGCAGTTGCGTATTGCCCGGCGATTTGCCAAAAGTCTGGTTCATGTTGTCAATGTACGATTGGGAGAGGCCAAATGCGTAGGGGCAACTGAGTGCATCTGATTCCTTGTTGTACAAGTAAATGGCCAGGCGGTCAGCCTGTAGACTGTTTTGTACGGCCGTTTTCACACGCGGCCATAGCGACTCTAAATCATATACTGCCAACAGAGACTCTGCTCCTCGTGTGAGCGATTGCAATTGAGCAATGTTCGTGGTGCGAGCAGCATGATCCAGTTGGTCAGTGCGTGCGGCTGTTGCTCTCAACTGTTCTAATTCGCGGATTAGCTCCTCTTTGGATTTGTTGTAGTCGTCCATTGAGCGATGTATTTGAATGAAAATTACCTGGATTGAGCGCTTTTAAAAGCAATGGCGCGCAGGCTGAACAATGTTAAATCCTGAACAACATCAGCCACGGCCTGGTCTGGCTCCGGTAAGGTTAGAAGCTGTAAAACAACTTCATCAAAGGCACCGGCAAACGCTTCGGCAACGCGGCGGCTATTTTGGTTGGGAATCCCCCCATCGTCAATGGCCTGGTCTAACGGCCGTTGCCACAGCCGAATCATTCGCTCCCGGAAAGCGGTGCGCTTAACTTCTAAAGACGGAATGGCGCCCACGCCCCCCACTAGCAGCAGTTGCACCACTGCTGGCTCATAAATGGCAATGTTTACATATGCCTGAATCCCCCGCGATAGTTGCTGGGCCAGATCGCTACGGCTTCTGACAGCCTGATCAATGGTTTGAAGTAGGAAATCGGCTGTTTCTTCGTAAAGATGTACAAAAAGCGTTTCTTTATCGGGAAAGTAGAAGTAGAAGGTGCCAATAGCCACATCGGCGGCTTTGACAATATCGCGCACGGTGGCGGCGTGGTAGCCATTTTCGGCAAAAACCTGAACGGCCGCTTGCATCATAGCTGTCCGTTTGGCGTCTTTCTTCTGGCGTGTTTTTTCACTGCTACGATAAGCCATAACCCGTCATCATTCCTTTACTGTACAATTGCACGATACTGCCCATTTGGCCGTGAGTCAATAAGTTTGACTCACACATTTGTACTCGCGAGCGATATGTTATGATTGATCAACATTGGACCTTTGATCGACAGAGCCAAACACCATTATACCTGCAATTGTACCAGCAGCTACGTAAGGCTATTTTGCAAGGTGCCTTTGCGGATCAACGTCGCCTACCACCGGGGCGGGCAATGGCAAAACGGCTTGGATTAGCCTTAATTACCGTGTCGCAAGCGTATGATCAGTTGGCGGCGGAGGGGTTTGTGGTGCGACGCCCTGGTGCGGGGACGTTCATCGCTCACCATGTGCCTTTGGCATCAGATGAGATAGCCACACGGCCGTTTCAGCCAACCTTGTCATCCTGGGGGCAGCGTGTGGCGGGGACGGCCGTTCCCACCACATCTAAGCAGACCAAACCGGAGATTGATTTTGGTTTTGGCCGTGCCTTCCCCCACATCTTCCCCTACGACATCTGGCGCAAGCTGCTGGCGCGCTACCTCAGCACCGACGACGCCATGCTTTCCCGCTATGGCTCGGTGGCGGGCTTTTTGCCGCTGCGCCAGGCACTGGCCGATTACCTTACGCGCTGGCGAGGCGTAGTTTGCACTGCCGAGCGGGTGGTTATTGTTAACGGGGCGCAGCAAGCGGTGGATATTTTGGCGCGGCTGCTGCTGGAGCCGCGCGATGAGGTGCTGGTGGAAACACCGGGGTACGCAGATGCGGCAGCGTTGTTTACGCTGAATGGGGCTCAGTTAACGGCCGTTCCCGTAGACGACGACGGTTTTCGCGTGGACAAGATTCCGGCTCACAGTCGGGCGCGTTTGGCTTTTGTTACGCCATCCAACCAGTTTCCGCACGGGGGTACGCTGCCGCTGGCACGCCGCTTGGCGCTGCTGCACTGGGCACAGCGGCAAGACGCGCTTATCATCGAAGATGATTATGACGGGGAACTGCGCTACGATGGTCGTCCGCTGGCAGCCTTGCAAGGACTGTCGGCGGATGAACGGGTGATTTACTTAGGCACATTTTCAAAGGTACTGTTTCCGGCCTTGCGGCTTTCTTATGTGGTGCTGCCGACGGCGTTGGTACGGCCGTTTGTACAGGCCAAGCAGCTCATAGACCGGGGCGCACCCACGCTGACCCAGGCAGCGGTGGCTGACTTCATGGTGGAAGGACATTTTGAGCGGCATTTGCGCCATTTGCGTCAGGCCTATGGCCAGCGGCGGCAAACGCTAGTAGCTGCGCTGCAAAATCATCTGGCTGGGGCGGTGCAGTATGCAGATGAACCGGCTGGGCTGCACGTGATGCTTTATTTGCCAGAGGGCGTGACGGAAACGGCCGTTGTGCAAGCTGCGGCAGAAGTTGGCGTGGGGGTGTACCCTGCCGCGCCTTACTTCATGGCCCACCCTTCGCCACCGGCTATTTTGCTGGGATTCAGTGGTCTTAGCGAACCAGAAATCGCCGAGGGCGTGGCGCGTTTGGGTAGAGCGATAAAAATCTAGGGCGTATTTCGTCACCAGCTACGCAATACGCAGCTAAAAATCATTTACGCCGCAATTCGTACAGCACAATGGCAGCCGCCGCATTTACTGAGAATGAATCTATGCTGGGCGACATGGGAATCGTGACCACGGTGTCTAGCTGGGTAGCCACCTCATCCGGCAAGCCAAAATATTCACTGCCCATGAAAACGGCCGTTCCCTCCAAACCTTGCTCAAAATCTGGCAAAGCAATCCCGCCTACTGCCACCGTGCCGATGGTTTGAACCTTGGTCGTCCGCAGTGCCGCAAACAAATCTGGTAGGGTGGTGCTAATCAGCGGCAGCTTGAAGATGCTGCCCATCGAGGTGCGGACGGCACGCGGATGGTACGGATCGCCACTGCCCACCGTTACGAACAAATCGGCATCCAGCGCGTGCGCCGTGCGAACCATCCCGCCGACGTTGCCGGGGTCTACCACGTTCACGGCTACCAGCAGGGTGGGCGCGGGATGGCTTGCTAGCCAATTCGCCAAATCGAGCGGGGCAGGCAGCGGCATCAGGCTCAGCAGCCCCCCTAGCTTGCGCCCTTGTGTAAGGCGAGCCATTTCCGCGTTGGGGACTGGGTGGATGGGGATGTTTTGCTGGGTAAGCTGGTGGAGTACGGCCGTTTCTCGTTCCCCCGCTTCCTGCCAAACAGCCTCAGCCACCAGCGTCGCCTGTGGCCATACCCCAGCGCGAATGGCGCGTTCATGCAGCCGCGTCCCCTCAATGGAAAAGCAGTCAGACGCCGCCCGCCCTTTGGCGGTGGCAGTGCGTTCAATCATCGTGTAAATAGATTGCCACGGCTTACTCATGCCGCACTTTTAACACAGGCTAGGGCTTTTGTAAACGGTTTGGGGAACTCAAGAGTTATCTGCGCCTTTCTTCATCAATATCCTCTATGGAATTCACAATTAGCTTTCCATCCGTTTCAACAAAGTGAAGTGTAAGGCTAAGATAGTATTTTTCTGCGGGACATTCGTAGTTAAAAGCTTGAGAAACTGTGTAAGAGCCTCCTACCCCATAATGTCGGATATCTGGATCCCATGGGAACGTGCATTCTTCTGAAACTGCCTTATGCGTAACCATCCACTCATCAGCGAATGCCCATAGGCTTTCATCAAGATACTGTTTTTGTTCATTGATTCGATTATGTGCCAGAGAAAACATAATGGCATCTGCAATGTCCCACATAATTGCAGATCGTTGTCGTCTTAGCTCTCTACAACGTTCATCTTCTTCAGGACCAGGGATACAATCATCTGGTATAGGTTCTGTCCTGTTGCTTGTAACCGAAAACAAGTGTTCTCCTGGACGAATACTGTCTTGAAAATCTACCCATTGCCAGATTCCAAAGCAAACAAATGCTAAAACGGAAACTAGACATCCAAATGTTTTTGGTTGTTCTTTTATTTTCTTAAGCATTAGTCGAAATAAGAATTTAATACCTTTGCAGTATAAGTTACCACGGCTTACTCATGCCGCAGTCTTAACACAGGGTGGGCATTTTGTAAATGGTTGGGAGTTGATACAATTTGCCCATGAAGAAGTGGCAGGAGCGTTTTTGCTTGGGTTTTATTTTGCTGGTTGCGGCCGTTTTCCGCTTCACGGGCATAGATTGGGACGATTACCACCATTACCATCCCGACGAACGGTACGTCACCTGGGTAGCCACCACCATCGAATGGCCTGCCGATTGGCAAACGGCATTCTCGCCCAACGAATCCAGCCTCAATCCATTTTACTGGCCGCCTGAAGCGAAAAGTGTCGGCATTGAAGTGCCGCAAGACGAGCCGCGTGATTTTGCCTATGGCCATGTGCCGCTCTACCTGGGCGTTTTAACAACGCGCTATGTTGAGTGGATTGGCCCTAGTTTGCAATCGCTGTTCCCGGAAGATTGGCTGCTGACGAGGGACATTTTGAACCAGGTCGAGTTAATTGAGTTTCGGCATTTAACGGCCGTTTCCCGCGCGCTCACCGCCTTGTTTGATTTAGGGACAGTTTGGCTGGTTTTCTTGCTGGGGCGACGCCTCTTTTCGCCGCAGGTGGGACTGCTGGCCGCCACGTTTCTAGCCGTCAACGTCATGCACATCCAGCTCGCTCACTTCTTCATCTCCGATCCCTACCAAACCTTCTTCACCGTCGCTGCCCTCCTTTTGTTAATAAAAGCCATTAACCACAGAGAACACGGAGAGGAAAGAGATAAAACTGTACGCGAAGCGGTCGCGCAGCGACATTACCGATCACTGAATACTGTTTACTGGGCACTGGCCTCCGTCTGCATTGGCCTGGCCGTTGGCTCCAAATTTTCGGCAATTTTGCTGGTTTTTCCGCTGATGTTGGCGGCACGGTGGATGGGGTCACGCTGGGATTTTTGGTTGGGTACGGCCGTCTTCACTGCCGCGCTCACCTTTTTCCTCACCAATCCCTTTGCCGTTCTCGATTTTAGCTGTGAGGTGATCACCCCCGCTACACAATTTGGCCCCGTCACCGTGCCGGCCCTGGATTGGGGCTCGTGTTACGTGGAAAATATTGTCACCCAGAACAGCATGGTGCGCGGCGAGGGGAACATTCCCTTTACGCGACAGTACAGCGGCACGCTGCCCTACTTGTACTTCATCGAGATGCAGCTGCGTTGGGGCATGGGCTGGCCGCTGGGGCTGCTGGCGTTTGGGGCGTTTGGCTGGGCAATTTGGCGGGGAATAAAGAGACTGGAGATTGGCAGCCTGCGGCTGCGAGACTGGAGACTAAAAGTTCCAAATTTCCAATCTCCAGTCCCCAGTCTGATTTTGTTGGCTTGGGCAGTGCCGCTTTTCATCACCACGGGTGGCTTCTTTGTGAAGTTTATGCGCTATTTGCAACCGCTGACGCCATTTTTGATGCTGTGGGCGGCGGCGTGGCTGTTTAGCTGGCGGCAGAAATGGTTGAAGTGGGGGGTGGGAACGGCCGTACTCATCACCGCCACCCTCTACGCTATCAGCTTTATCACTATCTACCAGCAGCCGCACCCGTGGGTCGCTGCCTCTGAGTGGATTTTCCGGCAGGCAGAGCCGGGGTCGCTGATTCTTAGTGAACAGTGGGACGACTCTTTGCCCAGCTCAATGATGGTGGATGGCGAGGTGCGCCGCCGTTCAGAGTATCCCAATGCGGAACTTACCTGGCTCTCGCGCGCCGACGACCGAGACAACGCCGAAAAGTTAGCGGAAAACGTAGCGCTGCTGGCCGAGGCTGAGTACGTAACGATCTTGTCGAATCGCGTTTATGGTACCGTGCCGCGCCTGCCAGAAAATTATCCAATTTCCAGCCAATATCATGCGCTGCTCTTTTCTGGCGAGTTGGGGTATGAGCCGGTTTACGTGGTGGGGCGGTATCCCGCGCTGTTTGGCTGGCAGCTACGTGCAGACACGTTCGGCTGGCCCAATTTGCCGCCGCCGCCCCTGGTGCAAACTTACCTGGAAAATCAGCCGGGCATCAATCTTGGCCGAACGGACGAAAGTTTTATTGTGTACGACCAGCCGCTGACGATTATTTTTGAGAACGTGGAGCAGAAAACGGCCGTAGAAATCCAATCCCTCTTTGAAATCCCCTCGGATTAAACCACCTGCACCAATCGCGCCGCCCAGCTATAATCCACACAATTCTGGAAAGGGAAAAAGGTGCAGTAAGGGCAACTCGTCGGGTCGCCCTTACCCCGCAATAATTTTGTGACGAATCGAAAATATCTGTTTTTTACGGTTTTTATGGCTGGCATGTGTACGCTGGCGATTGAGTTTACCACCAGCCGGATGCTGCAAACCGTTTACGGCACGTCCAATATCGTCTGGGCCAACGTGATTGGCTTGGTGCTGCTCTTTTTGACGGTGGGGTACTTTTGGGGGGGGCGTTTGGCCGATAAACGGCCGTTTCCCCAAACCTTCTACGCCCTCGTTGCCTGGGCCGGGTTCAGCGGGGTTTTCTTTTTGCTGTTGACCAGCGTGCTGCTGAAAACGGCCGCTTCTGCCCTGGCAGCGGTCAATGTGGGGGCGATTGCCAGCTCGCTGGTAGGGGTCATTTTTGCCCTGGCCGTGCCGATCACCTTGCTGGGCTGCATCTCCCCGTTTGCCATCCGACTGGCGGTGCAGGATGTAAGTGAGGCGGGGCGGATAAGCGGCCGTATTTACGCCATCTCCACCTGGGGCAGCCTGCTGGGAACATACCTGCCCGTGCTGTTGGTGATTCCGCTGGCCGGGTCGCGGCTGACGGCACTTATTTTTGGCGGGATTTTGCTTTTGGTGGGATTGGGCGGCTTATGGCAAACGCAGGCTCGCAGCCGCATTGCTGCCCTGCTGCTGCCCATCATTTTGCTGCCCGTGGCCCTTGCCTGGACTTCCGGCGGCATCAAGGCATATGACGGGCAAATTTTTGAGGCCGAATCGGCGTATAATTACATTCAGGTGGTGCGGCAAGGAGAGTGCAACTACCTGCTGCTGAACGAAGGCCAAGCCTACCACTCATTCTATTGCGATGGCGGTGCCGTGCCGCGCGTCTCGGTTTGGAGCATCATGCTGGCTGCGCCATACTTCAACGCCGCGCCAGTTGACATTGAGCGCGTAGCGGTGATTGGACTGGCGGCTGGCACCATTCCCAAGCAGTATACGCGCGTTTTTGGTGCGATTCCCATTGATGGCATTGAGCTGGACGGCGAAATTGTGCAGGCTGGCGTGGATTATTTTGCGCTCACAGACCCGAATATTAACTTGATTGTGGGAGACGGCCGTTACCAACTCAATCAGCTCGATCACCAGTACGATGTGCTCACCATTGATGCCTACAAAGTGCCATACATCCCCTGGCACCTCACCACGCAGGAATTTTTTCAGGAAGTGCGCGCTCATCTAACTGAAACCGGGGTGGTGGCGATGAATGTGGGCCGCGCCCCGCAGGATCGCAGCCTGATTGATGCGATGACCGCCACTCTGCAAACGGTGTACCCAACTGTCCACGCCATTGACGTGCCCGGTTCGCTGAATACCATCTTGGTGGCAACAGTGCAGCCAACCACGCCTGAAAACGTGCAGCAAAATTTGGCCCAGTTGGATGAGTCAGTAGACCCGTTGCTGCGAGTGGCTTTGGAAACGGCCGTTGCCAACCAAGTTCCCATCAACCCCAGCGACGTCATCTTCACCGACGAACGCGCCCCCGTGGAAACGATCATTGACAGCTTGGTGCTGCGTTATTTGCTGCAAGAGGGCGTCGGGGGATTGCCCGATTTGGAATAATTTAGCCGAGGGTTTCAGCCTTCAGTGTAAGGGAGAAGAGAGTTGGAAAACAAGACTTTGCTTAACATAATCAAGTGGGTCATCATTATTGCCATGCCTTTTTTTCTGGGACTTGGCATGATTCTGGCGGTGATTGCTTGGGATTATCCTAGCTTTGAATACCAGCGAATTCCGCCGGATCAATTTGGTTTTTCGCCAGAGGAGCGGCTGTTTTACGCGCACGCCACGCTAGACTATTTGCAGCGTTCGGAGCCATCGGAAGAGGCGATATTTCTGCTAGAAGAGCTGCGCCTGCCCAATTCTGACGAACCGCTCTACAACGAGCGGGAAATCGGCCACATGATTGACGTTAAGGATTTGACGGATGCGATTCGGACGATTTGGTGGATTACGGCCGTTCTCATCGTCGTTGGTCTGGGATTTCTACTTAGTCAACCCGCACTACGGGCAGTAGGGTATCGCGCCATTTACCAAGGTGGCTGGGCAACGGTCATCATTTTGGCTGGAATTGCCATCTTTATTGGCGTGGGCTGGAGCATCTTCTTTGTGCAGTTCCATGAGCTGCTCTTCCCACCCGGTAGCTGGACGTTTGCGTATAGCGACTCGCTCATCCGCCTCTTCCCAGAGCAGTTCTGGTTTGATATCGGCGTCATCATGAGCGGTGGGGCGCTGCTGCTGGGCATTGTAGTCACGGTGCTGGGGTATTGGTTAACCAAAAAAATGTAGAGACGTTGCATCGCAACGTCTCTACGGAGGCGAAATTATGAAATACGTCGTTATTACAGGCGCATCAACCGGGATTGGCTACGATGCGGCACGTTACTTGATTGAGCGCGGTTACCATGTGTTTGGCAGCGTGCGGAAGCAGGCAGATGCAGATCGGGTGCAAAATGAGTTGGGTGAGCAGTTCACACCCTTGCTGTTTGATGTGACGGATGGGACGGCGGTGGAGACGGCCGTTTCCCAAGTCTCCGCAAAAATAGGCAACAACGGCCTGGCCGGGCTAATTAACAACGCGGGCATCGCCGTCGCTGGGCCACTCATGCACTTGCCGCTGGAAGAGTTTCGCTGGCAGATGGAAGTGAATTTGTATGGCCAGTTGGACGTAACCCAGAAGTTTTTGCCGCTGCTGGGGGCTGTGCCCAACGCGCCACACCCGCCAGGACGCATCGTCAACATTAGCTCTGTGAGTGGCAAGGTAGTGTATCCATTTATGGGGCCATATGCTGCTTCCAAACACGCCTTGGAAGCCATTTCTGATGCCTTGCGGCGCGAACTGCTCATCTTCGGCATTGACGTGATTGTCATTGGCCCTGGCTCAGTGCAAACGCCCATCTGGGACAAGGCGCAAGATTTGGACACCGAGCCCTACAAACAGACACCTTACCGGGATATGATTGAAGGGATGAAGAAGGTGTTCATCAGCCAGGGGAAATCTGGGATTGCGGTAGAAAAGGTGAGCGAGGTGATTTACAAAGCGCTGACCAAAGAGAACCCGAAGGCACGCTACTCTATTGCCCGCGATCTGCTCTCTGGCTGGCTGCTGCCGCGCTACCTGCCGTCCCGCATGTTCGATAACATCATCGCCAAGCGGCTGGGTATCACTAAGTAGCCGCATTTGCCCTCCCCTTAATCCCCTCCCATTGGGAGGGGAGACCAGTTCCCTTTCCCTATGGGGGAGGGTTAGGGAGGGGGTTTTACGGTTCTGGGGTGGGAGTCGGTGTGGGGGGTGGCGGATCAATGACGATTTCTACAAAAGTGGTTCGGTAGGGTTGCACCACAATTTCCTCGGTCACGCGCACATCCCCAATCTGCACTACCGCTTTGTAGCCCCCGCCGCCCACGTCATCAATGGCAAAATTTTCATTCCACAGCGGGTCGCTGTTGATGTCGCCGACGGCGTAGGTGGTGGTGGTGTGGGCACGGTTGCTGCCATCTACCGAAGAGAGTGTCACGGTCACTTCATTTAGCAGTTCCCCTGCCGGATTGACGACGCGACCAACAACCGTGCCTCGATCCGGGAAGGGATAGAGCCAGAGCAATGGGTTACGCGTGTTGCTGTAGCTGTTTGATCCCACGCGAACTTCAAAATGGAGATGGGAGCCATCTGCTACACCTGTTGCCCCAGAGAGGCCAATGACTTGTTGCATGAAAACGTGCTGCCCTTCCTCCACCAGCGGCTCAGACAGATGGCCGTACAGAGTGTAAACAGGCTGGCTATCCAGCCGGGCGTCATGCTCAATGACGATCACATTGCCGTAGAAATTGGGTTCTGGGCCAATAAGTTGCCCATCGTCTGGTCCTGCGTAGATCACGGTGCCGTCGGCGACAGCAATGACCTCTGTGCCTGTCGGCACATAAAATTCGACGCCGTGGTGGGGGCGCAGCGTGCCGCCGCGCGTGCTGCCATAGGGGTACACTTTGTCTGTCCAGTTGGTTTCGCCTTCGCGGATGGGCCGCCAGAACCAGTAATGCTCGTCTGGGGAGGTGTGGCGCAGGTGGGGTGGTGTGGGTGACGGGATGGGGGTTGCCGTAGAGGGGATTGCTGTGGCAGTTGGCACGACCACATTCTCTACCACCGCTTCATCCTCTGGTTTGCTCAAAGAAAAGGAGGGCATTTCGGCCGCAGGGGGCGGTTCGCTATACTCAATGACGGGCTGCGCCAGGGCGGATTGCAGGGTGGGCGTGGGGGCTTCAGCCACAGCCGCTGCTGGTACAGGTGCTTCTCCCGCCGCTGGTTGGCAAGCGGTGAGTAATAGGAGGATGATTGTTCCTATCAGGATACTGGAGACTGATAAATCTCTAATCTCCAATCCCCCAATTTCCCTGAACAATTTCACGCAAAGCCTCCGCGTTCCGCTGCTACGGCTTTGGTTTCCTGTACCAGCACGGCCGTTTCTTGCGTGAGAGTTGTCATTTCTTGCTGCCAGTTGGCAACTAATGCCTTATTCTTCACAGAGGTGGCGTTGATTTTTACGTTGAGAACGGCCGTTTCCACTGCAGCCTGTGCCAACAAAACCCCCGCCGTTGCGTCCGTCACGGCGTTGATGTTGCCAATTTTGGCAACTTTGGCAGCGAGTTGGGCGGCGCGGTGGCTAAGCTGGGCCACGCGCAAGGGTACTTCGGCCGCGCCAATGGTGGCTTTTTGCACCTGCGCTTCCTTTTCTGAGGCAGAAAGCTCCTTGTTGCGAAAGGCCGCCATCACCGCGTCGAAGGCAGCGGCATCTTCAGCAATGGCCAGCGTGAGTTTCTCGCGCAGGGTAGTAGCTTCGTTAAGAACTTCTGTTACATCTTCCTGCACATCGGCATACTTTTTGCGGTTGGCGGTAAGCCCTGCCACCATTTGCGCTAGGCTGGCCGCCAATGCCCCGGCCAACGCCGCCACAGAGCCGCCGCCAGGCGTGGGCTGCTTGGAGGCAACGGCCTCCAAAAAGGCGTAGGGCGTGCTGTCGGCCTCATCTTCTGCTTCTTGCAGGCGATATTCCAGCACCTGTTCTTCCATCACCAACCCGTCTAGCTGCAAATAATATTTGGCACTTTCCATCAACGCTTTTTGCGGAATCATACCCACGAGTTCTGCTTTGGTAATCATAAGGCCATATTGAGCAGCTTCGCGCCGCACCATCTCTTGCACCTGAGGAATGGCGGTTTTCTCAAAATTGGTGAGATTCATGCTGACCTGCGCTTGCCCATCTACCAAAAAGCCTTTGGCCTGTACAAAGCGCAGCCCGCCGCTGCTAAACCGAATGGCACGCGAGATTTTGTCGGCGAACTCAACATTGTGGCTGTTGAGGTACAGGTTGTAGGCGATGAGAAACGGCCGTACCCCAATAACCGTTGGGCCACAGGATTTTGCTTTGGCTGGGCCATAATCTGGCTTGCGTGCTGGATTTGTCTCCACCTCGCTTTTCCAGAGTTCGTATTCACCCTTGCGAATGGCCGACAGCTTTTTGCGTTCTGGGCTTTTGGCAGCGTCGCCGTACAGGTAAACGGCCACGCCAAGCTCTTGGCCTACACGCTCTCCCAGCCGATTGGCCATCTCTACGCAGTCGGTGATGGTGACACCCTGAATAGGAATAAATGGGCAGACGTCTGTTGCACCAATGCGGGGGTGTTCACCCTCATGGTGGTCCAAATCTATGAGCTCGGCTGCTTTGGCAATGCCGCGAAAGGCGGCTTCTTCCACATCGGCGGGCGTGCCGACAAAGGTGACAACGGTGCGATTGTGATCGGGGTCGGCGCTGATGTCTAGCACGTTGACCTTAGGCACAGAGCGGATGGCATTGGCAATGGCGGTGTAGACGGCCGTATTGCGACCTTCGCTAAAATTTGGGACACATTCAACAAGCTGCTGCATGGTCGGGAATCTCCTCTGAAAATTATGAATCATGAAGGATGGATTATGAAAAATCTGCAAGCGCAAATTGCGCCATCTGCGAATTTTCAGTACATTATCATGTTTGGAGCAGCGAGGCCAATGAGCCTGTCGTCAATTTACGTTGCATATTTGGGAAGTCGTGGCAAACTTGCGTCCTCATGGACAATCCACAACCCTTTGTTGAAGCGATTCAAACTGTATACCCAGAACTGGCGGTGGAAACGGCCGTTTTCAACCAACAAGGCCAGTACAACATCGTGCTTGTTGTCAATGACGGGCTCATTTTTCGCTTCCCGCGCTACGCGGGTGGGCTGGAGCAGTTGGCATTAGAAACGAAGATTTTAACGGCCGTTCAGTCATACCTTCCGCTTCCCGTTCCCAACCCCATCTACACAAATTTTGCTGATGCACCGGTTGGTGAAGCGTTTATGGGCTACCAGTATATCCCTGGCGAGCCGCTGTACCCGCCTGCCTTTGCCAAAATTGCAGACAAGGCTGCTCTGGCGGCGCAAATTGCCCACTTTTTGCAAGCACTCCACGCTGTGCCTATCCGCGATCTTATTGATGAGCCATTACCTGTGAGTGATACGGAGGAGGAGTGGTGGGATGTATACGGCCGTATCCAAACCAAGCTGTTCCCCTACATGCGCCTCGATGCCTGTAAAGAAGTGGCTCACCATTTTGAAAGCGCCTTGGATGATCCCGCACAGGTTAATTTTGAACCGACGCTGCGCCACGGCGATTTTGGCACGGGCAATCTGCTTCATAACCCTCGCACCGGGCAGATGAGCGGCATTATTGACTTTGGCTTTACCGTTTTGGGCGATCCGGCCTTCGATTTGGCAGGCTTGCTAAATTACGGAGAGTCATTTGTGCAGGAAATCGCTCTCCATTACCCTGCTGTTGAGCAATATTGGCCACGAATTCGGTTTTACAACGGCACGTTTGCACTGTACGAGGCTCTGTTTGGCATTGAGAACGGGGATGAGCAAGCCTTTCAGCAGGGAATCGCCCAATATGTCTGATAAAGCGTGGCAGCTAAACTTTCAGCCGTTGATGGCCAGCCACGTTGCCGAAATTTTAACCTGGCGTTACGAGCCACCCTACGACATTTACAACATGGGTGCCGACACAGACGACCCAGTTGGCTTGGCTGAAGCGATTGATTACTTTACCCCAGCCGGAATACCATTTTCAGGCGATGCTGCGCCAGCCGGAGGGTGATCTGGCGGCGTTTTGCAGCTTTGGCACGGATGGCCAAGTGGGCGGCGGCGACTACAGCCTGCCTGCGCTAGACATTGGCATGGGGGTGCATCCGGCCAATACCGGGCGTGGCTTGGGCTGCATGTTTGCCGGGGCTGCAGTTGAATATGCCACTCAAAACTTCAGCGAACCGCGCCTGCGCGTGACCATTGCCGAGTTCAACCTGCGGGCGCAGAAGGTGTGGCAGCGGCACGGCTTTGTGCCTGTGCTGCGATTTATCTCAAATTTTGGGAAACGGCCGTTCATCATTTTTGTTAGGGGCTAGACATAGTAGCTAGTAAATTGTTCTACAACGAGCCACTAGCGACTAGCCACCAGACATTAGCTTCCAAACTCAGTTAAGGAGTAACTATGTCACCAATTGCCACTTATTACTGGCCCGGACAAACTCACTTTGGCTTTGGCGCGGCGCAGCGCGTAGGGGATGAAGCCAAAGCGCTGGGCGTACAGCAAAGAGTTTTTCTTGTGACTGACAGCGGGATTGTGGCTGCTGGCTTGCTGCAAACGGTGCTGGATGCTTTGGATATGGCTGGTTTGGAAACGGCCGTTTTCGACCAAACGCCGCCAAATCCAAACACAACGGCCGTAGACGCTGCCGCTGCCCAATTCCGTGACAGCGGGGCTGAATTGGTGATTGGCCTCGGTGGTGGTAGCCCGATTGACGCCGCCAAAGCGGTGCGTATTCTGGCTGGTGGCCCACCGGATGCCAAAATTGCAGAATATGCGCTGATGCTGGGGGACAAGGTACGGCCGTTGCCCACCGTCACCCAAATGCCGCCTATGATTGCCATTCCCACAACGGCTGGTACCGGGGCAGAAGTGACCCCATGGGGACTTATTACCGACCCAGCCCGTAAGTTGAAGATGGGTGTGGGTGGCCCGGCAACGATTCCAACTGTGGCCCTCATAGATCCCGCCATGACGCTGCCGCTGCCGCCACATCTAACGGCCGCCACCGGTATGGACGCGCTGACGCATCTTATCGAGGCGTATGTGTCTACCAATACGGCACCTATCGCGCTGGATGCGTTGATTGTGGACGGGCTTGGGCGGATCGGCCGTTTTTTGCGGCTGGCGGTGGCACAGCCAGCGCATCAACAGGCGCGAGAAGAGGTGATGTTGGCCTCGATGTTGGGGGGCATTGCTATTAGCTCCCGCTGGCTAGGGGCGGCTCATTCGCTGGCGCACCAGCTTTCTGGCATTGCCGACGTGCATCACGGGCTGGCCTGTGCGCTGATGCTGCCTGCTCAAATGCAGTTTAGTTTGCCCGGTGCGCTAGAGCGGTATGCAAACGTGGCACAGGCGTTGGAACCATGCCCTGTGGTTGGGTCTGTGCGGGAGGAGGCGGAACGGGGGATAACGGCCGTTCGCCAACTGATGCGCGACACCAACTTGCCCCTGCGCTTACGCGATGTTGGCGTGACGGAAGAGATGATTCCAATATTGGCGGATAACGCTGTCATTGATCTGAACTGGACGACCAACCCCCGCGCAATCACCCGCGACCAGATGGAAACGCTATACCGGGAAACGTTTTAATTGTGAACGGTGAACAAAAGTTGCCACCGTTCACAATTCATAATGCGTCTAGAATTCTGCTACGGCAGGGATGACTTCACGGCCAATTGTTTCAATAGGGGTGATGTCATGCACGTTTCCCATGCTAAAAATGAATGTCTCAATGCCAGCATTGGCCAGGCCGCGACACGTTTCAATGAGTTCGGCCGGAGAGCTGCCGCCTTCGCCCAACATGACAAAACCAAGCGCTGTCTTTTCAATCTCAGCGTAATCCCGACCGACGTCGTCACAATGACGCTTTAGCACATCCAGCTTGCGCGCTAGCTCATCATTGCCCATGAAGGCAAATAAATTACAGGCGTCGGCGTACTGGGCCACCAAGCGCAACGTTTTCTTTTCACCCGCACCACCAATGAGAATAGGCGGGTGGGGCTTGGAAAACGGTTGTGGGTTATTCATTGGTTCTGCCAACTGATAATGTTTGCCCTGGTAGGCAGAAAAATCACCTGACCACACCTGCTTCATGATGTGCAAGGTTTCTTCTAGACGTTCAAAGCGCTCTTTGAGTGGCGGGAAGGGAAAGCCTAAGCCTTTGGCTTCTCGTTCATACCAGCCCGCGCCGATGCCCAGGTTGGCTCGACCGCCCGAAAGCACGTCCAAATTGGAAACGATTTTTAGTAGATGACCAGGATGACGATAATTGACGCCCGTCACCATTGTGCCCAATCGAGCGCGTTCTGTTACCGCCGCCAGGTAGCTTAAGGCCGTGTAGCCATCTAGCATCGGTTCTTCTGGTTTTAGCCCCATATCTGGCATATCCATCTGGAAAAAGTGATCCATGACCCAAATAGAATCAAACCCGGCGGATTCAGCCGTTTTGCCAATTTCCGCTAATTTGGACCCAATATTTGCCGGACTTCCTGGCCAGTTAAACTGAACAATTTGTAAACCGAATTTCATTTTGCCTCCATTTGCGATATCTTGTTCTCTACTTTACACTGTGAAAACAGCAAATGGACAACTGTCCGCTTGCCGGCGAGATGTTAGCGGACAGTTGTCCGTTTGTCAACTGGATGAGCAATTACTAAACCAGCGATCATGAAAAAATCTATCCCAATCCACATTGCTGATGAGAGTACACGAGTTGAACGTAGCGATGCTGTTGCCAATCGCCAGCGCATTTTGGCAGTTGCCAAAGAACTGTTTGCTGCTCAAGGGCCAACGGCCGTAAATATGAGCGATATTGTACAGGCAGCTAACATCGGGCGCGGCACACTGTATCGTCATTTCCCCAACAAGGGGGAGCTGTGTTTGGCGTTAATAGATGAGCAAATTGCCGATTTTCAGAATGAGGCGCTGGGCCTGCTACGACAAATGACGGCTGATGAGCAAACGGCCGTTGCTAAACTTATCGCTTTCCTTGATGCCTTGGTCACATTTACCGAAGCCCATACGCCGCTGCTGCGCGAGGCACAGCGACAGGGCGTTCACTATTTTGATAACAAGGTGACACCCCAATATTGGCAGCACGCGACGGTTACTGGTTTATTGCAAACGGCCGTTGCACAAGGTGAGCTTTCTCCCAATATCAATACAATCTATCTGGCTGACCTGCTATTGGCGGCACTCAATGCTCAGTTATTTCACTTCCAGCGTGAAGAACGCGGCCTGACGCCAGAAGAAATTAGTGCCAATATCCGCCAGCTTGTCTTACAGTTACGGCTAGGTTAAGTGATTGATGAGGCGTTCGCCAGCTTGCTCTAGGGTGGTGAGCTTTTTGGGGAAGGCAAAGCGGATGGTGGAACGGCCGTATCCTGCCAGCGAGTAAAAACTATCCCCCGGCACCACCGCCACACCCACGCCTGAGGCCATGAAGGTAGCAAACTCGGTTGGCGGCAGGCTGGCCTGGGGGATGGGGAGCTGGCTGTAATCTGCCATAATGTAGTACGCTCCCTGTGGCGTGCTGGCTTGGAAGCCCGCCTGCGCCAGAATCTCCATCATCAGGGCGCGGCGTTGGTGGTAGTCGCGGGTCATTTGCTCGAAGAAGCTATCTGGCATGGAGAGCGCGCCGACAGCTGCGGCTTGCAGTGGCGTGGCGGCGCAAATGGTGGTGAAGTCGTGCAGGGTGCGGATGCCTTGGGCAAACTGCTCTGGGGCGATGACGTAGCCTAGCCGCCAACCAGTCATGGCAAATGTTTTGCCCAGCCCACCAATGGTGATGGTGCGATCTTTGAGGGGGGCTAAACTGCCGGGGGATTGGTGAATACGGCCGTCGTACAAAATCCGGTCGTAAATCTCATCTGTAATCAAAACCAGTTCATTTTCCAGAACCACCTCAATTACCCCCGCGATTTCTTCATTGTCGAAGACGCGGCCAGTAGGATTGTGCGGCGTGTTCAGCAGCATCGCCTTTGTTTTGGGCGTGATGGCTGCGCGTAATTTGGTCGCGTCCAAACGGTAGTCTGGCGCTTCCAGCGCCACGGGAACGGGTATTGCGTTAGCAATGTAGGCCGACGGCCGAAAATTGTCGTGGGCGGGTTCCAAAATGAGTAGCTCGTCGCCAGGGTTGAGGATGGATTGTACGGCCGTAATAATTCCCTCGCTCACCCCACAGGTGACGGTGACGTGCTTGTCGGGATGCACGTCCCAGCCGAGGCGTTGGCTGTATAGTTCTGCCAATTTTTCGCGCAGCGGCGGGTAGCCCCAGGTGATGGCGTACTGGTTGAGCCCGTTTTGGATGGCCTGAACGGCCACTTCCTTCACAGGTTCAGGGGTATCAAAATCGGGAAAGCCCTGGCTGAGGTTGATAGCGTTGTGCTGAAGTGCCAGCCGGGTCATGTCGCGGATGACGGATTCTTGAAATAGCTGAAGGCGTTGGGAAGTTTGCATAGGGCGAGTATACTTTTGGGCGAAACGGCCGTCAACGGAATGAGATTGAAGGCTTCAACAGATTTTCTCTGTGTTCTCTGTAGTGAAACTATTTTCGAAGGAGTAAAAATGTCTGATAATGATTGTTTGTTTTGTGCTATTGTGAATGGTGAAGAACCTGCCAAGCTAATTGCCAAAGATGGTGAGGCAAAGATGGCGCTGATTGAGAGTTTGCATCCGGAAGGTGCCATTCATTGGCTAGCCATCCCTTTTGAGCATGTAGACCGGATCGAAACGCTGGCGCGGGAGAATGTTGAGCGGTTTCAGGCGTTGTTAACGTTTGCGCTGGATGCTACCAAGCAACAAGCGGCTGAAAATCCCGAATTGAACAAAGGTTTCACCGTGAAAATGCACGTTGGTCCGTTCGAGACAGTGCATCATGCCAAGCTGCATATTTTATCTGTTGAATAAACAGCGGTTGCCAAATGGGACCAAACTTACTACCCTAGAGAATAATTCTGAAAAGGAACATTCTCCTCATCATGCAAACCATCATACAATTTAGCAAAATCATTGATTACCAAACTTGGCTGGTGACGGGGCTGGCAATGGCGGTGGTTTTTGTGTGCCGCCAAATTGATTTTTTGGTTGATTTGCCCACTACCCTCATCGGTATTGCGGTCGTGTTTCCGCTGGTGTTTTCTATTAACAGTGCCTATAGGCGGCGGGAGGATGCGTTGCAGGCGTTTGCCAGCCTAAAGGCACACGGCGTGGCGCTGCTGTTTGCTCATCGGGAATGGCCTACTGAGGCGGATGGGCACGGTGAGCGGGCGTCTGATTTGCTGCATCGGTTGTTAACAGCCGTTTCCCACCACTTCGCCCGCAACGGCCAGGAACATCGCCATACCAAGCAGCAAATCTACGCCATTTTTTCTGACTATTCCCGCTCGCATGAAGCGTTGCGCGACGTGGGTGTCCCTGCCAACGAGGTTTCCCGCGCCAACCAATATTTACGGCAGCTCATCATTGATTTTGAGAAGATGAACAACATTGCCCGCTACCGTACGCCGTTGGCGCTGCGAGCGTACAGTCGCCTCTTTTTGAATCTGTTTCCGCTGCTGTTTGGACCCTACTTTGCCCAAATTGCTTACCCGGATCATCCATTGGCTGGGTACGTGGTGGCGGTGCTGTACAGCTTAGTGCTAGTGAGCCTGGACAACATTCAGGATGGTTTGGAAAATCCATTTGATGGCATGGGTGCAGATGATTTGCGCTTGGATGTAGCGGATGAATATCGCAAATTAGCTTTTTCAGAGGGCGATGGGTAGCTGCATCGAATAATCTACTGGATACATGCCGCTGAGAAGGCACAAGTGTGAATTTGCCCCCAACCTTTTTCGGGTTTGGGGCTTTTTGTTATGGCTTGATGATAAATGGCAGGTAGATAAACACCTCGTCGTTATTGGTGTTGGTGGGTGTTGCCGTGGGCGTATTGGTTGGTGTGGCTGTAGGCGTACTAGACGGTGTGGATGTGTTGGTAGGTGTTGCGGTGGGCGTGTTGGTTGGGGTATCTGTGTTGGTTGGCGCGGGCGTATTTGTCGGTGTTGATGTGTTAGTGGGTGTCGCTGTGGGCGTGGGCGTATTTGTGGCGGTAGCTGTGTTGGTGGGCGTGGGGGTTGGTGTGGCCGGTGCCATCGCCCCAAATTCAAATGCGCCCATGTCGCAAATGGCAAATGTGTCGCTGTTGCCGTCAACGGGGCGGGGAAAGCCGCGCTGGTCGGTGCTGGCACAGGTGGCGTCATCACCAGCATCTATCGCTGGGCTGCCGCTGCCGAGGGCGTGGTTGAGCGTACTGCCGTCGTTGAGCGCCAATGCCGCTAACAGCGGATCGCCGCTTACGTTGCCTGTGATGCTGCCGCTGACCGTGCAGCCTGTACCGTCCTGGATGAGATTGTAGCCGCTGAAAACGATGGTTCCGGCACAATCTGGCCCAGTGGGGGCGTTGTTGCCCGCCACAATGCTGTTGCCGATGTTGAGCGTGCCGCCATTTTCATTGAGACCGCCGCCGCCGGTTACGGCCGTATTCCCAAAAACAGTCACATTATTTAGCGTGGCTGTTCCCTGATTTTGCAAACCACCCCCTTCGTCGGCAAAGTTGTCGCTGAGGGTGACGTTGGTGAGCGCAAGCGTGCCGGTGTTCAGAATGGCACCGCCCGTCTGGGTAATGCTCGTGCTGTTAGTGTAGAGGACGCTGCTGCTGATGCTGTTTTGGCTGGTTGCGCCAGTGGCAATCGCGCCACCGCCCAGCAGGCTGTAATTGCCAGTGAGAGTGCCGTTGGTGACGGTGATAAAGCCCTGATCGTTGTAAATGGCACCGCCCCAGTTGCCTGCGTTGTTGCCACTGATGGTGCCGCCGTTCATAGTAAAGCTGCCCTGTCGTACCTCCATTGCGCCGCCGAAGTTGACGGCCGTATTGTCACGAATCTCTCCGCCATTTTGCACAACCTGCCCCTGAAAAATGTACATCGCCCCGCCGCCAAAGATGCTAGCTACAGAGCGATTGGCCGTAATGCTGCCGTCATTGATGGTAAGCAACGCCCCTGAATTCGCAACGTAAAAGCCACCGCCATAACTGGCTTCGTTGTCGGTGACAGTGCCGCCTGTCATGGTAAACGTGCCTGCGCTAATCAATGCGCCCGCGCCGCGAAAGGCGGTATTGCCGCTGATAAGGCCGCTGTTCATGATGACAGACCCACTACTGTTCCAGATGCCGCCGCCGGGGAAGCTGTTGGGGCCAGGAGCTTGCCCTTCGTTGCTCAAAATTTGACCATTGTTAATGTTTAGGCTGGCGGTTGTCTGGTTCAAAGCGATGCCGCCACCGCGCATGGCCATGTTGTAAGCTACCGTGCTGTCTGTAAGGTTGACCGTGCCTTGATTGGCGTAAATACCCCCACCAGAGGAGTTGGTGTTGATGTTGGCCGTATTGCTCAACACCTGGCTGCCGTTCAAAATGTTCAGCGTGCCGCCAGACAAAAAGATGCCGCCGCCGTTGCCCACTGTCACGTTGTCGCGCAGAATTGCGTCGTCTAGCGTGACGCTGCTGAACCCATTGGCCAAAATGCCGCCGCCGTTGCCGCTAGCAGGTGCGCCATTTTGCAACGTTAAGTTGCTAAAGGTCACGATGCCAGAGCTGATGTTGAAGAGACGAATTGCGCTGTTGCCGTCAATAATGGTGCTAGTTGCGTCAGCCCCTTGCCCGGTGATAGTGATTGTTTTGGCCACGCTGATCTCACCAAGAGACAGGACATAATTGCCTGCTGGTAAGAAAATAGTATCGAAGGGTGCTGAGAGTTGCACAGCATCGCGCAGTGAGCAGGTGCCATCTTCACAGTCACCGTCGGTGGCATCGGTGAAGGTGTTAACATTCCAATCGGCAGCGTGAACAACGGCCGTGCGGCGCAGCAACCCAAACAGCAAGGGCAAGATGATGAGCGTTTGGCACACAGCAAAAAGGATGGCGAACTTTTTTCGTCTAATCATGTAGTGTGTTCCTGAAAAGGTGAAGTGTTGCAGCCTGGGCAGATGTGCCAAAGTTAGCAGGTTCAGGTTACAAGATTTGTTACGGGTTCGGGCGGGGAGGAAAAACGCCCGCAGGCTTGAATCTGCCTGCGGGCATTACGATTTGTTTTATGGTTTTACAACAATAGGCAGGTACAAAAGGTAGCCATCGTCGTTGCTGATGGTGCCTGTGGCCTGGCTGTTGCCCAGGCTCGCGTTGCTGCTGCCGGTCAGGTTGATGTAGAAGATTTCGGAGGCTTCTGAATCCTCGTCCCCATTGACAATGACGCTGATGGTTTGGCTAAGAGAGCCGCCAGGGCTGAAGGTGAGCGTATCGGCAACGGCCGTATAATCTTCACCCGCCGTCGCAGAGCCATCGCTGCTGCTGTAATCAATGGTAATCACTTTCTCGCTAGCACCAGAGAGCGTCACGGTAAACTCCGCCACGACTGTGCCGCTGTCCCCTTCGGTGACGGTAGCGTTGCCGATGGTAGCAGTGGGCAGTGGGTCGTCGTCGGTGATGGTGCCAACGGCCGTACCGTCATCAATAGTTGCTTCACTGGGCATACTTAGCGTGACGTTGAACGTTTCATTGATCTCATCCACAGTATCGCCATTGACGGTGATGCTGATTGTGTCGCTGGCCAAACCGGGGGTGATGGTGAGCGTGTCGGTTGCCGAGATGAAGTCTGAGCCAGCAGTGGCGCTGTCTGCAGCCGTTTGGTAATCCACGGTGATGGTTTTGCCGCTGGCGGCAGTGAGGTTGACCACAAAGTTAGCGATAGTGGTACCGCTATCACCTTCAGTGACGCTCACATCTTGGATAGAAAGTTCAGGCGGCAGATCGTCATCGGTGATGGTGGCTTCGGCACTGGTATCCGTCAGGGTGACGTTGCTTTCGTTGCTTAATTCTACGGTGAACGTTTCATCAAATTCGTCGGTAGTGTCACCGTTGACCGTGATAGAGACGGTTTCTTCATCGTCGCCGGGAGTGAAGGTGAGCGTGCCGCTATCTGCCACGTAATCTGCGCCAGCAACGGCCGTTCCGTCCATCGTGGCCCAATCTACCATAATGGTTTTGGCACTGATGGCGGAGAGCGTGGCGGTGAAAACGGCCGTCACTGTGCCACTATCCCCTTCTGTAACCGTAACGTCGTCCATCGTCAGCGTTGGCGGGTCGTCATTATCCAGGATGGTGCCGGTCGCCGTATCATCCCCCAACTGGCTCGCGCCAGAAGGATTGCTCAAGGTGACGGTCAACGTTTCGTCAAACTCGTCTATGGTGTCCCCCAGAATGGCGACATTGACGGTTTGGGTCATCGCGCTAGCGGCAAACGTTAGGGTATCGGAGATTGCGGTGTAGTCTGACCCTGCCAGAGCCGTGCCGTCGGCCGTTTCATAATCTACCGTGTAGGTAGTGCTAGTCATAAACGAGCGGCTGACGATGAAGCTCATCTGGCTGCTGCCCGCATCGCCTTCCGTGAGGCTGGCGTCGCTGATGAAGAAGCCAATGCCATCTTCGTAAGCACCACTGTCGCACACGCCGCCCACTGGCCGCAGGTTGCCGCGCTGATCGGTAGCGGGGCAAGTGACGTCGTTGCCGCCGTCAATGGCGGGGCTGCCAACGCTTAGCCCGTAGTTGAACGTTTCGCCGCCGTTGAGCGCTAGCGGCTGCAGCAGCGGATTGCTGGTGCTGTCGTTGCCGCCGCTTAGACCGCAACTAGCGGTGGCAAAATTGTAGTCGGCGGAGGTAATGGTGCCGCTGCAATCGGCTCCAGACGGGGCAGCGTTGCCAAAGATGATGCTGCTGCCCACGGTGAGCGTGCCGCCACTGTTGCTCAAACCGCCACCATTGTTAGTGGCTGTGTTTTCAGAGAGGGTAACGTTGGTGAGGACGGCCGTACCAGCGTTGCTAATGCCAGCACCACTACCAGCCCCGTTGCCGCTCATGGTAACGTTGGTCATGGTGAGTGTGCCTGCATTGCTGATGCCGCCACCCAACGTTGCGCCAACGGTGGTGTTGGTAAGAATGGCACTGTTGGAAATGGTGGCATGGCCGTTCATGTCGAGTGCGATGCCGCCGCCGCCAGTGGTGCTGTCGTTTGTATGAATAGTGCCGCCGCTGATGGTTACAGTTCCTTCGCCAGCGTAGATGCCGCCGCCCATATTGCCTGCACTATTGCTGAAGATGGCTCCACCGTTTTGAACGAAACGGCCTGCTGCATCCCCAATTTCCATACCGCCGCCGTCGTTTACGGCCGTGTTGAGCGAGATGTTACCGTCATTCAGGGTAGTTAATCCCTGGAAAATGTAGAGACCGCCGCCACCAAAAATATTGGCGATAGAGCGGTTTTCGGTGATGTCGCCGCCGTTGATGGTGAGCGTGCCTTGTGTATTGAAGACGTAAACACCACCGCCGTAATTGGCTTCGTTATCAATAATTTGGCCACCATTTAACACAGCAGAGCCACCTGCCACACCGCCGGAGACAAGAATACCGCCACCTCGGAAGGCCTGGTTGTTGCGAATTTCGCCGCCGTCTATGGTGGCAGATCCCTGAGCTACATGAATGCCCCCACCGGGGAATCCGCTGGTTGTATTGGCGGTGTTATCGTTAATTTGGCCGCTGTTCATTTGCAGGGTGGCGTTGGCCAGGTTGAGAGAGATACCGCCACCGCTGGCAACGGCCGTATTCGTAAGCACCTGCGAATTATCAAAGGTAATGCTGCCGTTGTTTGAATAAATACCCCCGCCGCTATTGCCCGCCGTGTTGCTTAAAATTTGGGTGCCGGTCAGCGTGAGCGAACCGCTGGCGATGGCGATACCGCCACCGTTGGTGCTGGCCATGTTGCCCGTAATGACAACGCTGTCGAAGGCAAGGCTGGCCGCGCCTGTCGCGTTAACGCCGCCGCCACTGCTGGCAGAATTACCACCCTGAATGGTTAAATCATTGAAGCTGACGGTTCCAGCGGTGACGTTGAAAACGCGGCTGTTGCCTTGCGCGTCTATGAAGGTGTCGGTGGCACTGTTGCCGTTGAAGGTTATGTTTTCAGAAACTGTTAGCGTGCCATTTGTATCCGAGAGGGTGTAGGTGCCAGCCGGAATGTTGATCACGTCGTCTTCGCTGTTGCTGCTAGCCACGGCAATTGCATCTCGTAGTGAACAAGTTCCTACGCAGCTACCATCATTTTCATCGTGAAAAATGTTGACATTGAAGACGGCCGCATGAGCAACATCAGTTTGTTGGAACGTTGAGAGCAATACAGGGACAAGAAAAAGCGCCAGCAAAAAGGCTGGGAGGATAGAAAGGATTCGTTTGTTCATTTAATCTCCAATACAGCTACAGTTTTTTTACAGATACTGGCAAAAATATAAGCGTTCAGGTGACAGTCACTTTCTTCCAGAGGTGATGGCAAAATCCAAACTGTGTTTAAGTAACTGTCACCTCTGGGACTGAACAGTTACAAAATATTTATGATTTCATTATGTGCTGTTTGAGAAGGTTAGCAAAATTGCATTACAAAAATGGTTAAGAAAGGCTGCCAATTCAGTTTCTTTTTCTGCGGATAGCCTGGGACGGTTTTTTGGCTACAATGGCGTCATGTCTGCAAATGAAAAAACGGTGCTGCTTCTAACCACCCCCCAAAGTTACCGGGCTGACGCTTTTGTGTCTGCGGCGCGTCAATTGGGTATTGCATTGGTCGTAGGAGTAGATTTGCCGGAATCACTAGCCGCTCAATGGGGTGTCCAGCTTCATTTGGACTTTAGCCAGCCAGAAACGGCCGTTACCCACATCATTGAGTTTGCCAAGAAACGGCCGTTAGCCGCCATCATTCCCGTAGACGATGCCGGAGCAGTGCTGGCAGCCCGTGCCAGCCGGGAACTGGGCTTGCCGCACAACAACGTGGCGGCAGCCGAGGCGGCACGGGACAAACACCAAATGCGGCAGATGCTGGCGGCGGCTGGTGTGAACTCCCCAAAATTCAAACGATTTTCTCTTGATGATCCACTATCTGAGATGAACGCGCAGGTTTTGGCCGAGATTGGTTTTCCTTGCGTGGTGAAGCCGCTATACCTGAACGGCAGCCGTGGCGTGATGCGAGCCAACGATGCCACAGAGCTGGCAGCGGTTGTATCTCGGCTGCGAGGAATGTTGCCGAGCGGTGCCGACTTTTTAGTGGAAAGCTATTTGCCTGGGGTGGAGGTGGCGTTGGAGGGAGTGTTGGAAAACGGCCGTCTCCATCCCCTCGCCATTTTTGACAAGCCAGACCCGCTGGAAGGCCCCTTTTTTGAAGAGACAATCTACATGACGCCCTCCTGCCTGCCAGATGAAGTACAGCAGCAAATTGTGGAAACGGCCGCTGCCGGGGCGGCGGCGTTGGGCTTGCAGCTAGGTTCGGTTCATGCAGAACTGCGGGTAAATGAGGCTGGTGCGTGGATTGTGGAGGTGAACGGCCGTTCCATCGGCGGCCTCTGCTCCCAAACGCTCCGGTTTGACATGGGTCTTTCTTTAGAAGAGCTGATTTTGCGGCAAGCGACGGGCTTGCCCGTAAGCCATTTGCAGCGGGAGCAGCAGGCCAGCGGCGTGATGATGATTCCCATTCCCCACGGCGGCATTTTGCGCGGCGTTCGCGGCGTCGCTGCGGCGCAAGCCATCCCCGGCGTGGATGAAGTGACGATTACCGCACCGCTCAACAATCGTCTCGTCCCCTTGCCAGAAGGCGAAAGCTACCTCGGCTTTATCTTCGCCACGGGCAACGCTCCTGCCGAGGTGGAAAACGCACTGCGCCAGGCGCACGCGCAGCTAAATTTTCAAATTGATGAGGAGATTCGGTTGGCGGTAATCGGTAATCAGTGAACGGTAAACGGTAATCGGTTTAGGGATTACCGATAACGGATTACCAATTACTTTTTGCGTGGTGCGGCAGTAGGCGGCGTCCAATCTTCCGGCATTTGGGCACCTGCACCGAAGAAGAACTCATCCATTTGCTCAAACAGAAAGTCGTTAGACCGGGGATCGGCCAGGTTGAGGCCGTAATGGTTGATGAGGATGGTGGATTGCTGCTGCCACATATCCCATGCTTGCCCAGAGATTTCATTGTAGATGCGTTCGCCAAGTGGGCCGGGAAACGGCCGTCGCGGCAATGCCTCTAATTCACGATTCAGCTTGGCACAGTGAACGACAGTGATTGTTTTTTCGTAACGAGCCATAAGGCCCCCTTAATTTCATTTGCTGATTTCTAATGTATCTAATCGTAATTCGACAACCATAAATCGTCAATTTTTAGGTGAGTGAGCTTTGCGCGTTTTATTTTTTGGCATGTTAGGCTCGTTGACACGGCGGCCGCTGGCGGCTTTGTTGGCAACGGGCGTTGACCTTTGTGGCCTGGTGCTTCCTGCCGAAATGGTGCCACCGTTTGAGTTGGTGGATAACGGCCGTTCCCAAACCCCCATCACGCTAATCCACCCCCAGCCACACATCCAAAACCTGCTCCAGAGTAGCCAAACGGCCTCACCGCTGGCATTGGCTGCCAGTTTCAACGTGCCTGCTTTTGCCGTGCGCCAGTTAGCTGCGCCCGAGACGATTGCTACCTTACTTGCCTTGCAGCCCGACCTTATTTGCGTCTCCTGTTTTCCGCATTTGCTGCCGCCAGAAATTTTGCAACTGCCCCGCTTGGGCTGCCTGAATGTGCATCCCTCGCTGCTGCCCCGCTTTCGTGGGCCCGCACCACTCTTTTGGGCATTGCGGGCGGGCGTAGCGCAAACGGGCGTGACGATTCATTTTATGGATGAAAACTTTGATACGGGGGATGTGGTTTTGCAACAGCCGTTTCCCCTTCCAGACGGTATTACCCATGCAGAATTAGAAGCAAAGTTGGCTCAGATAGGTGCAGAGTTACTGGTAGAAGCCGTGCAAAAGTTGGCACTTGGCGAACTGTCACGCCAGCCCCAACCAGCCGGGTTCACCAGCGATCCTTGGCCCACCGATGCAGATTTTGTTCTGGATTTAAGCTGGTCTGCCCGACGTGCCTACAACTTTATGCGCGGCACGATGAATTGGGAACGGCCGTATTTCATTGAGATTACAGGCAGGCGGATTTGGTTAGAAACGGCCGTTGCTTACCAACCAAATGCTCAGCAAAACGAGATTGTTCTCCAGCAAGGCAAGACGCTATTTTCCCAATTTTCACCAGGGATATTACAGGTTGTCATTTTATCTGAGTCATCATTGGTAAACTAATATATCTCAGCTACAATTGTCACAAACCACCCAATCCTTTGTCGCAACCCCGTTTGGCTTACCCCACAATTTTTGAGCCAGATTAGGCGACGAACCGCTAAGGAGTGACCTGTGACCACTGCTGCGCCACCTGTTGATTTGACGTTGCTCACCCGGCTGTTGGAAAGATACAACGGCCGTTCCCGCGAAGCCCTTCTCCCATTTTTACACCAAGCTCAAGAAATTTATGGCTGGCTGCCGCCCGAAGTGCAGGAAGCCATCGGCAAAACGCTGCGCGTGCCCCTAGCCGACATACACGGCGTCATTGAGTTTTACACCATGCTGTACAACAAGCCGACAGCACGCCAGGTGATTCGCGTTTGTGAAGATTTGGCCTGCAGCCAGGAAGGGAGCCACGCCGTCATTCAGGCCATCAGCGAGGCAACCGGGTTGGAACCGGGTGAAACAGACGCCGATTGTAGCCTGACATTTGAAGCAGTGCCCTGCCTGGGCATGTGTGAACACGCCCCCTGCGCCCTAAACGGTGAACGCCCCGCAGGCAGCCTAACGGCCGAAAACGTGCCAGACTTTTTAGCCAATAACTTGCCAGAAGTAAGAGCGCGGCCACGGGGCGGCCCATTCATTAAGCTGGCACGTGTGGGCAAAATCAATCCCGCTAGTTTGGTAGATTATGAAGCCCATGCAGGCTACACCGGCTTGCGTAAAGCGGTGGATATGACCCCAGAACAGCTTATCGAAATGGTAGACAGCTTTGCCATTTTGGGGCGTGGTGGAGCCATGTTCCCCCTCGGCCGCAAATGGTTTTTTACCCGTGGGGCTTCCGACGATCCGCGTAAAAAGCATATCGTCGTCAACGCCGACGAAAGCGAACCTGGCACTTTCAAAGACCGCTGCCTAATGGAAGAAGACCCCTTTGCCGTAATTGAAGCGATGACGATTGCCGCTTACGCCGTCGGTGCCGAAAATGGCTGGATTTTTGTGCGAGGCGAATATCCTCGCGCCCATAACCGTCTGCACCACGCCGTGGATGAGGCGATGAAGGCGGGCTATCTGGGACAAAATATTCTGGGCAAAAAAGGGTTTAACTTTACGGTTCATGTCCGTCTGGGCGCGGGTGCTTACATTTGTGGTGAGGAGACGGCACTATTTGAGGCCATCGAGGGCAAACGGGGCTTTCCACGCATGAAACCGCCATATCCCACGACGCACGGGCTGTTTGGTCAGCCAACGGCCGTCAACAACGTAGAAACCCTCGTCGCCATGTTAGCCGCCCTCACCATCGGCGAAGCCTCTTGGAACATGATTGGCTCAAAGGAATCACCCGGCACCAAGCTGTTTTGCCTCAGTGGCGATGTAGCTGACCCTGGCATTTATGAAGTGCCATTTGGCCTCACCATCCGTAACCTGATTGGCATGGCAGGCGGTGTGCCCAACGGCAAAGCGGTGCAGGCCGTGCTGATGGGCGGAGCAGCCGGGGTCTTCATTGGGTCAGACAAGCTGGACACGCCGCTCACCTACGAAGATGCTCAGGCGGCAGGCATCCCCCTTGGCTCTGGCGTGATTATGGTTTTCGATGAAACGGCCGATCTCCGCCAACACCTATTAGAACTGGCCCACTTTTTTGCCCACGAAAGCTGCGGCAAATGCTTCCCCTGCCAAATCGGCACCCAACGGCAGCTAGAAATTTTAGACCGCATTGCCCACAACGGCGGCCCGCGCCCCAGCGACAAGCAAACCTTGCTCGATGTGGGTTTTACCATGACGGAAACTTCGCTGTGCGGTCTGGGGCAAACGGCCGCTTCCGCCATCGTTAGTGCCATTGAGCTGTGGCCGGAATTGGTTGAATAGCCTGAGGCTTATGCACTTTAGGAATTAAAGTCGGCAACAATTTGGGGTAGGGGCAGACCCCCGTGTCTGCCCGAATTGGGGCGCACACGGGGATGCGCCCCTACCAATACTCGATTTATTAAAAACTAACAGCCTCATGAATCAGGTGTGAACGTGACAAATAACGGCAGCCGCCCAACCATCATCGAAACAGCAGCAGGGGTTCAGCCCACGCAGTACATTTCTTTGGGTGCAGGCGACCCCAAAGATGTGGCTGGCTGGGTGGTGGAAGAAGCCCAAATTTGCATTTCGGTGAATGGTGATGAGCTGGCCACCTTCATGGCCTCGCCGCGTGATCTGGAAGCGATGGCCGTTGGTTTTCTAGCCAACGAAGGCATCATTCAGCATCCCGATGAGATTCGCCACCTGCATCTTTCAAAGAACAACTGTGTGGACGTATGGCTGCACGACACAAATTTTGAGAAACCACGCAAATTTATCATCACCGCTGGCTGCGGCGGTGGCGTGACCTTTGATGATTTATCCGGTGAGCATGAGCCGTTAACGGCAGACTTAGCGGCGACGACAGAGCAATTGGCAGAGTTGATGCGGCAGACCCATTTGGCGGCTGCGTTGTACCAACAGGCACGGGGAATTCATACGGCCGTTCTTGCCACCCCCTCCCAAATTTTGCTGCAAACGGAAGACATTGGCCGCCACAACTGCCTGGACAAGCTGTGCGGGGCAGCATTGTTGGCTGGATTGGACACTGAGGGGAAGATATTGTTGTCGAGCGGCCGTATTTCCAGCGAAATGATCAACAAGGCCCGGCGGCTGGGTACACCCATCGTCTGTTCCCGCACTTCACCAACCAGCCTGTCTGTAGCTTTGGCCAACGCTTGGAACATTACATTGGTCGCTTACCTGCGCCAAAATCGGATGCGAATTTACACCCACTCAAGTCGAATTCTGGATGAAAAGGATTAGTTTCCATGACCACACCACATCCCAGCGGCGACGAACGGTATGCCGCCATTGACCTCACCATGAAGCGGTTCAAGTATGAAAAAGATGCCTTGCTAGAAGTACTCAACGCTGCTCAAGAAACCTTTGGCTACCTCTCCGAAGACCTGCTCATCTACATTTCGCAGCAGCTACATCTGCCTCTCATTCGCGTTTACGGTGTAGCCACCTTTTACCATATGTTCACCTTTGAGCCGCTAGGGGAACACAACGCCATCGTCTGCACCGGCACCGTTTGCCACGTTAAAGGCTCCGACCAAATTGTTAAAACCATTGCCGAAGCGTTTAAGATTGAATCTGGCGAGACTACCCCAGATGGGTTCCTGAGTCTGACCGCTGCTCGCTGCATTGGCAGTTGCGGCTTGGCTCCCGTGGCCGTGCTGGATGGCAAAGTGATGGGCAAAGAAACGCCGCAGGGTATGTTGCGACGCATCGAGGAAATGGTTTCCATGTCCAGAAGAAAGCAACCTGTAGGGAGCCAATCATGAACAACAGCAAACTAGAAACACTGGCACAAAAAGAAAGAGAGCGGCAAGATGGTTTTGAAAAGCGAATTTTTTGCTGCCAAAGCACTGCCTGCCTCTCCGCCGGAGCCGATCTGCTTCAGATGACGCTGGAACAGGGCGTCAGTAAGCAAAACGGGGCTGGGGAAACGGCCGAAATTGTGCGTACCGGCTGTATGGGCTTGTGCAGCCGTGGGCCGCTGGTGCGCGTGGAGGCTAAAAATGAGCCTCCGATCCTTTATGAAGAAGTTACGGCTGATCTTGCCAAACAAATCGCCAGCCACCATCTGGCAACAGACAAAAAGGGGGCACCGGACGACGAAATCCGGCCGCATGACTTTCCCCATTTGCGCTCGCGTAAGCAGCAAGCCGCCACGCCAGAGCGGTTGGCACGTCACGTGCTGCCGCTCGATTCGCCATTTTTTACGAAGCAGGTGCGCGTGGTGTTGAGCGAAACCGGGCTGATCGACCCGGAAAGCCTGGACGATTATTTAGCCCACGGCGGCTACCAGGCGTTGGCGCAAATTTTGAGCAAAATGACCCCGGAGGAAGTATGCGATGAGATTGCTGAAAGTGGTTTGCGTGGGCGTGGTGGGGCGGGCTTCCCCACAGGCGTGAAGTGGAACCTGACCCGCGAAACCGAATCTGAGGAAAAATATGTCATCATCAACGGGGATGAAGGCGATCCGGGTGCCTACATGGATCGCACCATCATGGAGGCCGACCCGCATCGCGTGTTGGAAGGTATGATCATTTGTGCCTATGCGGTTGGCGCCAGCAAAGGGTATCTCTACATCCGGGGCGAGTACCCCGTTGCCATTCAGCGCATCAATAAAGCGATTCGCTCTGCCCGCCGCCGCAAAGTTGTGGGGCGCGGTATTCTCGGCACTGATTTTGACTTCTTCCCAGAGGTTCGCATTGGCGCAGGGGCGTTTGTGTGTGGTGAAGAGACGGCTCTAATTCACTCGATCGAAGGGCAGCGGGGCATTCCGCGCATTCGCCCGCCGTATCCCTCCCAATCCGGTTTGTGGAACGTGCCGACGGTTATTAACAATGTGGAAACGGCCGCAAACGTTCCCTCCATCATCAAAAAAGGGGCAGACTGGTATGCGTCCATCGGCACAGAAAAGAGCAAAGGCACCAAAGTGTTTGCCCTCACCGGGCAGCTACGCAACACGGGGTTGATTGAGGTGCCGATGGGCATCACCCTGCGCGAGATTGTGTATGAGATGGGGGAGGGGGTGCCGAACGGCCGTTCCTTCAAAGCCGCCCAAACGGGTGGCCCCAGCGGGGGCTGCATTCCGGCGGAGCATCTGGACAGCCCAGTGGATTATGAGAATTTGACCAAGCTGGGATCGATTATGGGTTCCGGCGGGCTGGTGATTATTGACGACAGCACCCAAATGCCCGACTTTGCCCGCTTCTTCATTGATTTTTGCGTGGACGAAAGCTGCGGCAAATGTTTGCCCTGCCGTGTGGGAACCGTGCAAATCCGCAACAAGCTAGACAAAATGATCGCGGGCAAAGGCTCTGCCGAAGATTTAGAGAGTCTGGAACGACTCTGCCGCACGGTGCAAACCGCTAGTTTATGCGGCTTGGGCAAATCAGCACCCAACCCGGTACTCAGCACCATGACCTATTTTCGGGATGAATACGAGTCGCTGCTGTCTGACGATTAAAGTATGTGACAGTCACTTCAAAAGTGACTGTCACATTGATGCAAAAAACTTTTGGTTCTGGCTTGTCCAGATTAGGAAGCAACATAAAATGATTACGCTAACGATTGACGGCAAGACGGTCTCTGTGCCATCTGGCACTACCGTCATCGAGGCCGCGCACGCCACCGGCATTGAGGTGCCGCATCTTTGTTACCATCCAGAGCTGTCGGTGTCTGGCGGCTGCCGCATGTGCATGGTGGAGGTGAACGATTGGCCCGCACCCGTGGCGAGCTGCGGCTTACAGTGTGAAGATGGGATGCAAATTCGCACCCAAAGCAGCCAGCTAACAGACCTGCGCCACGATGTGATCGATCTCTTTGTGGCCGAACATCCGCTGGATTGCGTCACCTGCGATAAGGCAGGCACCTGCTCGCTGCAAGATTATGCTTACCAGTACGGCGTCACCGAAACGAGCCACGACTTTGAAATCGGCCGGACTTTGTACCAGGACGACAATCCATTTTTTATACGTGACCATCAGTACTGTATTTTATGCGGCCGTTGCGAGCGCGTCTGTCGGGAAGTGATTGGCGTTAACGCCATCGAGGTGGTGGGGCGCGGCTTTACCAGCCATGTAGCCACCCCGTTTGATGGCCCCATGCTCGACTCCTCCTGCGTTTTTTGCGGCACTTGTGTGCAGATGTGTCCGACGGCCGCACTCATGCCCGTCTCCCGCCTGGGCAAGGGGCGCGAGTGGGAGCTGGATCATGCCAAAACCACCTGCGGTTACTGCGGTGTAGGCTGCCAAATCAGCTACGCCCGCAAAAATGGCGATATTTTGTACGCCGAAGGTGCTGCTGGCAACTCCGTAAATGGCGAAACGCTATGCACCAAAGGGCGGTACGGTTGGGACTTTGCTACCCACAAAGACCGCCTCACCAGCCCCATGCTGCGCCGCGATTTGGCTTATGAAATGGGTCTCACCGATGAGCCATGGGAACTGCCTACCAAATCACCGCTGGCCGTCCGCAAACCAAAGGTGGAAGATAGCTTTGTGCCGATTGGCTGGGACACTGCCTTGAAGCTGGTGGGTGAAAAGTTTGCCGAAACCGCCAAAACACACGGCCCGGATGCGTTCATGGGTTTGGCCTCAGCCCGCTGCACCAATGAAGACAATTACATCTTCCAAAAATTTATGCGGGCGGGCATTGGCACGAATAATCTGGATCATTGCGCCCGTCTCTGACACAGCTCAACCGTTGCAGGCCTCGTGAAGGCCTTCGGAAGTGGGGCAATGAGTAACTCAATCGCAGAAATTCGGGATGCGGACTGCATTTTTATTACTGGCTCAAATACGGCCGAATCCCATCCCGTCATCAGTTACGAAGTGGTGCGGGCGGTGCAGGGCGGCGCCAATCTCATCATCGTGGACCCGCGACGCATCCCGCTGGTGGATCACGCCACGCTGTTCTTGCAAATCAAGCCGGGTACAGACATTTACGTCTTTCTGGCGATTATGCACGTCATCATCCGGGATGGATTGGCAGATGAAGATTTCATTGCGGCGCGGACAGAAGGGTATGAAGCGTTCCGTGATGTGGTGAAAGCGTACACGCCGGAGATGGCTTCGTTGGAGTCGGGGGTTCCTGTGGAACTCATTGAGCAGGCGGCGCGGATTTATGCGACGGGTGAACGGGTAGACGGTCGTTCCAAACACAACTCTCCACGCGGCCACAGCGGTATTTTTTACGCCATGGGCATCACCCAGCGCAGCAACGGCACCGACATGGTGATGACACTGGCCAATCTAGCTATGCTGTGCGGGCAGGTGGGCAAGCCGTCCACCGGGGTGAATCCGCTGCGGGGCCAGGCCAACGTGCAGGGCGCGTGCGACCTGGGCTGTTTGGTCAACGTCTACCCTGGCTACCAGGCTGTCACCGATGATGCCAAGCGACAGGCCATTGCCAAATCGTGGCAGGTGGAGTCGCTGCCGGGTCAGATTGGGTTAACCATCGTGGAAGCGATGCACGCCGCGCATGAGGGCAAGGTGCGGGCCATGTACGTGATGGGCGAAAACCCGATGATGTCTGACCCCAACACCACCCATGTCGAGGCGGCCATTCGCAAACTGGACTTTTTGGTGGTGCAAGACATCTTCCTGAACGAAACGGGGCAGTTGGCCCATCTGCTGCTGCCTGCGGCCTCTTCGCTGGAGAAGCACGGCACTTTCACCAACACGGAGCGGCGCGTGCAGCGCATCCAGCCTATCTTGCCCTCGCCCGGTGAAGCGTGGCCGGACTGGAAAATTACGGCCGAAATTGCCGCCCACTTTGATGCGGCGATGGGCATTGACCGGGGCGACCCGAACTATTGGCGGTATGAGGATACGGCCGAAATCTTCGACGAACTAACAGAAGTCACACCGATTTATGCGGGGATGGGTTATGACAGATTGACTGATTTCGGTTTGCAATGGCCTTGCCCCACGCCAGATCATCCCGGTACGCCGATTTTGCACACCGAAGCGTTTGCGCGTGGCTTGGGCAAATTCCACGCCATTGAAGCCAAAGACCCGGCCGAGCAGACGGACGAGGAGTATCCGCTCATTTTGACAACGGGGCGGGTGCTGTATCATTACCACACCGGCACACAAACGCGGCGCAGTGGCCCACTGGATTGGCGCGAGCCGCGCGGCTACGTGGAAATCAACGCGGTGGATGCGGCAGCGATCCAGCTTGAGGATAATCAGGCGGTGGTCATCAAAAGTCGGCGGGGCGAGGTGCGTACCAAAGCGCAAATTAGCGCCGATGTACCGCCGGGGACGATTTTTCTGGCGTTCCACTGGCGTGAGGCTCCGGCCAACATGCTGACGCAAGATTTTGCGCTTGATCCGGTGGCTAAGATACCCGAATATAAGGTAACGGCCGTTCGCATCGAAAATCCGCGTGCTAAGCTGCTGAAAAAACGCGCGGCCAAAGAAAAAACACCATAAGTTGCTCTGGCTGTGGCCGGTGTCTTCACCGTGCCACTTGGCGGCACGGTCTGAAGACCCGGCCACAGCACCTTGATGGTTACAAAGAAAAAACACCATAGGTTTGTGTGTGAGTCAGATCCCTAACTGGCTCCCGCAAACGACAATACGATTCGACAGTGAGAAATAACGGTGTGAAAAAACGCTGGATAAATCGGCCGTTCGGTAAAGGCTTCCTGGGTGGTATTGTCACAATGGCAGCTTGTTCTCTGTCCATGCCTTTTTCTGATCGCTTTGAGCCGACTTTCGATTCCGATTCAGGGGGAATTGTTCTTACCATTATTGTTAATTTAGGAATGCCGTTGGCAATTTTGCTTTTGGTCGGCTGGCTTGCCAATAAGGCTTTAGGTAACTTTGGCTTTGAGGGATTTAAGATTAGCGAAGAATTTCAGGCGAAAGGCTGTTTAGGCTATGTAGCTGGGGGATTTGCTTATGTTATAGCTTCAATTGTGACTTTATCCTTGATCTTAATCCTAACGTGAGCATTATAAAAAGATTCACGGAGAAAAATATGAGTGACACCGTAACGCTGAAAATAGATGGTCAAGAAGTGACCGTTGCCAAAGGCACAACGATTTTGGATGCGGCCGCACAAATCGGCATTAAAATTCCAGTCATTTGTTACCATCCGCACCTGACGGCCAACGGGCTGTGCCGCATTTGCTCAGTGGATGCTGGGCATCGGGTGCAGTTGGCAGCTTGCGTCACTGAATGCAGCGACGGCATGGAAATTGTTACCAACTCAGAAGATGTGCAGCGCGGGCGGCGCACCCTTTTGGAAATGTTGGCTTCAACAGTTAACGTGGACGAATCTCCAGAAATCCTCGACTTGATGGACAGCTACGAAGCGGAACCGCTCCGTTTTGCCGATGCCCAGCCGCGCACGACCCCCATCTACGACGACAATCCATTTTATTTGCGCGATTACAACCAGTGCATCAACTGTTGGCGCTGCGTGCAGGTTTGTGCTGATGATGCTCAGTTTGCCTTTGCACTCAGTTTTGACGGCCGTGGCTATGAAACTCAAATTGGTACCTTCAATGGCAACGGCATGATGGACACGACTTGTGTGTTCTGTGGCCAATGTGTGGGCGTTTGCCCCACTGGGGCGTTGAAGCCGAAGCGGCAAGCCTTGTTGGAAGAGGGTGTTGATCCAGACTCCATTTTTGAGCAAACGCGACGCAAGCGAAAAGGCAAAAAGAAAAAATCGTGATAATGAATACGGCCGTTACCCTCAATCTTTGGCCTCAAATATTGACTGCACACGGTAAAATTGTGCAATCTTTGCCGTCAACTACCCGACAGGCAATGATGTCATTGGTTGAATCGCTTGGCGTTGAGCCGAGGCATCTTTTTCATTTGATTTACATTGTTGAAAATTTTGATCCGAAGATGCTCTCAACGGCCGTTTATCAACGACGCGATCCCTTTGATCATCGTGATGTTGTTGATTCGTTTTGGGCAGCTTGCTTGGAGACTGGTCTGCTACAAAATCATGATGAGCGAATGCAGATCACAGAAAAAGCAGCATCGGCTTGGCGGCAACGCTGGCACTTTTTGAACGAAGCGCTGGCTGATTTGGCATTACTGCCAGAGAGTAAACTGGTGAAGATAAATGAGCTATTGGCAAGCGTGGTAGCAGAAACGGCCATTTACGCCGAGACTTCTTCCGCATGGGCTTTCACCACACGCCGACAACTTGGGTTGAAGCCACCTGTGGATGCCCTAGCGCCGCTAGCCCAGTTTATCGAGTTGCGTATGGATTTAGGTGCTTTTCGAGACGACGCTCACTTGGCTGCCTGGCGTATTCAGCATGATGTTTCGCCTCACGCCTGGGAAATTTTGGGTATGATCTGGTCGCAGCAAGTCGCTACCGAAGACAGATTGGTAGAAGATTTGGCTCGTCGCGGCTTTTCACAACGAGAAACGGCCGTTGCCCTCAAGAATCTACAAAAATTGGGCTGGGTGGCTCAAAATGTCACAGAATATTCTTTGACTGAAGAAGGACAGACCATACGCGAAACGGCCGAACAGAAAACAAACGAAATCTTTTATCAACCCTGGTCAGTTTTATCAACCTCAGAGCTAGATGTTTTGCAGCGACACTTGTCTGAATTTTAAAACGCCTGAGAAAAGAGAGATCAATGCAAGAAAATCAGCAGCTCATTCGCAATTTTTACACGGCTTTTCAGAAGCGGGATTATGCAGGCATGAACGCTTGCTATCATCCAGAGGTTCACTTTTCTGACCCGGCATTTGGTGATTTGTATGGCAAGCAGGCGATGGCGATGTGGCATATGTTGTGTGAGCGTGGCAAGGATTTGCAGATTACATTCCGGGATGTGCTGGCGACGCAAAACAGCGGCCAGACACACTGGGAGGCAGTATACATATTCTCGACTGGGCGTAAGGTACACAACCGCATTGACGCTCATTTCAACTTCGCAGATGGCTTAATCATTCGTCACGCCGATGATTTTGACTTTTACCGCTGGATGCGGATGGCATTGGGTATTCCGGGGTTGTTGGCAGGCTGGACACCCATGATGCAGAAGAAGGTGAGGGAAATGGCCGTTTCTGGTCTGGAGAAATTCATCGCCAATCATCCCGAATATCAATAATAAAAAGAGGAAACCCTACAGAGAAACAATACTTGGAGGAACTCCGATGATTACACCGGATAAGACAGTAAGAACCACCTGCCCATACTGCGGTGTGGGTTGCCAAATGCAGTTGCAGGTGAAAGATGATTACATTTATGCAGTCGAAGCCCCGTTTGATGCCGCGCCCAACTACGGCATGTTGTGCGTCAAGGGACGATTTGGTACGGATTATGTCAAGCACCCCGGTCGCGTAAAAACGCCGCTCATCCGGGCAAATATGGAAGAGGGGCGCAGTGCCAAGCCCGTGTGGCGCGAAGCCACCTGGGACGAAGCCCTGGACTTCGTGGCAGACAATCTGGCTCGCATTGCCCAAGAAAGCGGCGGCGACGCCATTGCCAGTTACGCCAGCGCCAAAGCCACCAACGAAGACAACTACATCTTCCAAAAGGTGATGCGGGCTCTGATTCGCACCAACAATGTGGATCACTGTGCTCGACTGTGCCATGCGGGTTCCGTGACTGGTTTGCAGCTTTCAATCGGCTCCAGCGCCATGTCCAACTCCATTGCCGAAATGGAAAATTTGGAAGCATTTATTGTGACCGGTTCCAATACCACTGAAACCCATCCGGTGATTTCCAACTTCCTCAAGAAGGCAGTGCGTAAAAATGGGGCGAAGCTGATTGTAGTTGATCCACGCCGGATTGAGATGACCGACTTTTCTACCGTCTGGCTGCGCCAAAACCCTGGCACGGATGTAGCTGTTTTCCAGGCAATGGCGCACGTGGTCGTGAAAGAAAAGCTGTATGACGAAGAATTTATCGCCGAGCGGACGGAAGGCTTCAACGACTATTTAGAATCGCTGGAGGAGTTTACGCCAGAGTGGGCAGAGACGGTTAGCGGCGTACCTGCTGACGACATTCGGGCAGCGGCGCGGATTTATGCCAAAGCAGAACGCGCTTCTATTTATTGGGGCATGGGCATTAGCCAAAGTACGCACGGCACGGACAACACGCTCTCGCTGGTGAATTTGGCGATGATGTGCGGCCATGTGGGCAAAGCGGGAACGGGGGTGAATCCATTGCGCGGCCAAAACAACGTACAGGGCTGCTCAGATAGCGGTGGCTTGCCCAACGTGTTTACCGCTTACCAAAACGTGGCTGATCCGGCAACGAAGGCCAAATTTGAGGAATTTTGGGGGACTGAGTTGAATCCGCAGCCCGGTTTGACGGCGACGGAGATGGTGACTGGAGCGTTGCATGGCTCGGTGCGGGGCATGTTTGTCCTAGGTGAAAACCCCATGATGAGTGAGCCAAATCAGCACCACACGCGCCATTCGTTAGAGCAGCTAGATTTTATGGTGTGTCAAGACATCTTCATTAACGAGACGGGCGAAATGGCGGACGTTATTTTGCCCGCAACGAGCTTTGCGGAAAAAGACGGCACGTTTACGAACACAGACAGGCGGGTGCAGCGGTGCCGTACGGCCGTTCCCCCCGTAGGCAACTCCCGCGCAGATTGGGACATCTTGTGTGATCTCGGCCGTCGCATTGAGCAGCGGCTGGGGCTGGAACTGACCAATGGCTTCGATTTTTCTCATCCCAGCGAGATTTGGGAAGAGATGCGCCAGCTAACGCCAGATTTTTGGGGCATTGATTATGACCGGCTTGAGCGCGAGGGTGGCGTTCATTGGCCGTGTCCCAGCTTTGATCATCCCGGTACGCCCTTCCTCTTTGCTGATGGCTTCCCGCGAGGGCGGGGCAAGTTCTGGGAAGTTGAGTATGGCACAAAATCAGAGCAGCCAGATGCGGACTATCCGTTCAATCTCAGCACCGGGCGAGTGCTGTACCACTGGAGTGGCAGCACGATGACGGGGCGTTCTTCATTGGAAAATGTGTACCCCGAGGCGACGTGCGAGATGCACCCGGACGATGCTAGAGATTTAGGATTGGAGACTGGCGATTGGGTTACTGTTGCTTCTCGGCGTGGTGAAATTACGTTGCGACTGTTGGTGACAGAGCGCTCGTTGCCCAAAACCATCTTTGTACCGTTTCACTTTGCCGAGGCGGCGGCGAATTTGCTGACGCTGGATCGGGTGGATGATCGGGCGAAGATACCGGATTACAAGAATACGGCCGTTCGCATCCAAAAAAGTAGCCCACCCGAAGGTTGGGACGAAGGCTACGAAGAACCGCTGTTGGAGCGAGGTGCTATCAAAGACCCGGTGCAAATTCATTAAGAATTGGCCACAGCGAACATAGAGGAAAAGAGAAATTCTCTAAAAACTCTGTGTGCTCTGTGGCAAAAAAAGGGAATTTTTGGTATGGAGCTTGGCCTAAAAAACAAAGTGATTATGGTAGCGGCAGCCAGCAAAGGGCTTGGCTACGGCATTGCCCAAGCTGTGGCGCAAGAGGGTGCGCGTGTTTCCGTTGGTAGCCGCACCGAGGCCGATATTTTGGCTGCGGCAGATGCACTGCGCCGCGAAACTGGTGCGGAAACGCTGGGCAGCGTGCTAGATGCGCGGGATGCGGCTTCCATAAACAATTGGGTCGAGGCAACTGTGGCTAAATTTGGCGGCGTGGATGGCTTGGTTGTGAATGCCGGTGGCCCACCAGCCGGGGGCTTTGATGATTTTGACGATGCCGCCTGGCAAGCTGCGTTTGAACTGACCATGATGAGCAGCGTGCGGATGATTCGCGCTGCACTGCCGCACCTGCGGGTGCGCGGTGGCGGCTCGATATTGGCTGTGACCTCTTCGTCGGTGAAGGAGCCAATTGATATTTTGTTGCTGTCTAACGTGATGCGCTCTGGGGTGGTGAGCTTGCTCAAGAGCCTGTCGCGGGAGATGGCTCCAGAGAAGATTCGGGTAAACAATTTGGTGCCGGGGCGCATTTTAACAGACCGGGTGAAATCGCTGGATGCAATTGGTGCGAAAAGCAGTGGACGCAGCGTGGCGGAGCAGCAGGCAATGCAGGAAGCTCAAATTCCGTGGGGACGGTACGGCACGATTGAGGAATTTGGTCGGGCGGGGGCTTTTTTGCTGTCGGATGCGGCCAGCTACATTACGGGCGAAACGCTGATTGTAGATGGTGGGGCGATGAAGACTGTATGGTAATGGTTAATTTTGAGGGTTGTTGTGAGTGAGGTTGCGTTGCGGCAGGATGGGACGGTGTTGACGGTGGCATTGAATCGGCCAGAGGTGCATAATGCCATGACGCCGACGATGATTAAGGAATTAACGGCCGTTTTCCAATCAATCCCTGAAAAAGAAGATGTGCGGGTGGTGGTGCTGACGGGCAACGGCCGTTCCTTCTGTGCTGGAGCTGACTTGAGCTTCATGCGGGCGGCTGCCGATTATACTTTTGCCGAAAATGTGCAGGATGGCGAGGGTATTTTTGACCTGATGCTGATGATTGAGCAATGCCCACGTCCGGTTGTGGGTCGCATAAATGGGGCAGCGATTGGCGGCGGTGTGGGGCTGGTAAGCTGCTGCGACATTGTGGTGGCGGTAGATAGCGCCAAATTTGGCTTTAGCGAAGCACGGCTGGGCATTGTGCCTGCGGTTATCTCACCGTTTGTGGTGGGTAAAATTGGGGTGGGCAACGCCCGTGAACTGTTTTTGACCGGGGAGCGGTTTGATGCGGCAAAAGCGCAGCAGATAGGGCTGGTGAATCATGTGGTGGCAGAGGATGAGTTGGATACGGCCGTTTCCGAACGCATCCATCAACTCCTCCAGGCTGCCCCCGGTGCCCAAGCTGCCGCCAAAGCACTCATTCGCCAGGTGGCATACCAGCCCAAAGCGGCAATGCGCGGCACCACTTCGGAACTGATTGCCCGCCTGCGCGACAGCGACGAGGGGCGCGAAGGGATGAGTTCTTTCCTGGAAAAGCGTAAACCCTGGTGGCAAGAAAATAACTGAGATGAAAATTCACACTGATTTTTTTGTATTTGTGTAAATCATTGTGCGTCTGTGCCCTATTTGACGGATGAGCTATGACAGAAACGGCCGTTATTCAAAAATCCCCCCATCCCTTTACCAAAGCGATTCTCATTGAGCATTTGCAAGCATTGGGCGTGCAGCCTGGCATGGTTTTGCTGGTGCATTCCAGCTTAAGCAAAATAGGGTATGTGCCCTGTGGCGCGGTGACGGTGGTTCAGGCTTTGCAAGAAACCCTGACCGAGGCTGGTACGCTGGTGATGCCAACCCATACTAGCGATTACACTGATCCAGCCCTGTGGCAAAATCCGCCAGTGCCAGAAGCGTGGCAACAAACGATTCGGGAAGCGATGCCCGCGTTTGATCCGCAGCTAACACCAACGCGGAGTATGGGAGCAATTCCAGAGCTGTTTCGCACCTGGCCCGGTGTGTTTCGCAGCAATCATCCGCAGGTTTCGTTTGCGGCCTGGGGTCGTCATGCAGTGGCCATCACCGCAGACCATCAGCTAGAGTTGAGCATGGGCGAAGGCTCGCCGCTGGCGCGAGTTTATGATTTGGATGGGTTTGTGCTGCTGCTTGGCGTGGGGCACGGCAACAATACGTCGTTCCATCTGGCAGAAGGGCGGGCTGGTGTGCGAAAAATGATGCGGCAGGGAGCGCCTATTTGGGCAGACGGCCGTCGCCAATGGCAATGGTTCAATGATTTGGATTACGACGACGACTCCTTCCCCAAAATTGGGGCTGATTTTGAGCAAGCGCATTCAGTGCAAATTGGCAAGGTGGGGTTGGCAGAATGCAGGCTGTTTCATCAGAAAACGGCCGTTGACTTTGCCACCGATTGGCTCAAAAATCGCGCTGCTTGAGGTTCTAAACAGTTGCGTGGTGCAAAGAAGCCGCCGTAAACTTGAGCAATCTCTAAAATCTCTGTGAACTCTGTGACTTATGATTAAGGAAAATCTATGTTTCGGAAAGTGTTGATTGCGAACCGAGGTGAAATTGCGCGGCGGCTGGTTTTGGCCTGCCATGAACTGGGAATTACGGCCGTTGCCATCTACTCAGATGCCGATGCGGAGGCTCCCTGGGTGCGACTGGCCGACGAACGGTACAATCTGCCCGGCGTGAGTGCCACAGAGACCTACTTGAACCAAACGGCCGTTCTGGACATTGCTACGGCCTGCGGTGCAGAAGCTATTCATCCCGGCTACGGCTTTTTGAGTGAAAACGCCGCCTTTGCCGCAGCCTGCGCCGAACGCGGTATCGCTTTCATCGGTCCCGGTCCGGAAGCAATCGACTTGATGGGCAGCAAGGCCAAATCCCGTGAGATTGCAGAGCAGGCGGGTGTCCCCATCGTGCCGGGCGTGGACGGGGCAGGGATGAGTGCGGCAGCGTTGCAAACGGCCGTTTCCCACATCGAATACCCCATACTCATCAAAGCCAGTGCGGGCGGGGGTGGCAAAGGGATGCGCGTCGTCTGGTCTGCTGACGAATTTGCCGATGCCGTGCAGGCAGCACGGAGTGAAGCCCAAAACTCCTTTGGCGACGATCATGTGCTCGTCGAAAAATATTTCACGGAGATTCACCATGTTGAAATTCAGGTATTGGGCGACCAGCACGGCAATGTGCTGCACTTGTTTGAGCGTGAGTGCAGCATCCAGCGGCGGCACCAAAAAATCATTGAAGAGACACCTGCTCCGGTCATTCAGGATGATGATTTGCGGCAGCGCATGGCGGCAGCGGCCGTTTCCTTAGCCAAAGCGGTCAATTACAGCAGCGCAGGCACGGTGGAGTTCATTGTGGACGAAAAAGGCGGCTTCTACTTTTTAGAGATGAACACGCGGCTTCAGGTGGAGCATCCGGTCACGGAACTGGTTACGGGCGTTGATCTGGCCGTTTGGCAAATTCGCATAGCCAGTGGCGAACGACTGCCATTTGGCCAAGACGACATTCAGCAGCGTGGCCACGCCATTGAATGCCGCGTGTATGCAGAAGACCCGGCCAACAATTTTTTGCCTTCAATTGGGGAGATTACACGGTACGAACGGCCGTCTGGCCCTGGTATTCGCGTGGATGATGGGATTGAGTCAGGAACGGCCGTTTCGCCCTATTACGATCCCATGCTAGCCAAAGTGATCACCTGGGGGCACAGCCGCGAGGAAGCCATTGGCAAGATGGTTCGCGCTTTGCAGCAAACAGTTGTCTTGGGCGTGACTACCAACATTCCGTACCTGCTGGCCATCCTACAAGAGCCAACCTTTTGCAGCGGCCACACCAGCACCAGCTACCTGCAACAAATCTTCCCCAACTGGCAGCCAGAGGCGCTGGATGACGACGGCTGGCTGGGTGCGGCCGTTTTTGAGTTGCTGCAAGGTGGGGGCAAAAAAGTGGGAACGGCCGTTACCGCTACAGAATCCAACGCTTACGATCCTTGGGGGGAAACGGCCGTGTGGCGCAACGTCCGCCGCTAATTTATGCGATGTCTAAAAAAGACAAGAGGATAAGGTTTACAGGTTGCGCCAAATTCGGCATAATATCCCCGCACCAACCGAAGTTTTGAACCCAAGCATACGCAAAGGCAACGTCTTGTGGACGACCGTAAACGGGCCATTGACGCCACCCAAGCTACCCTTCATACTCTGCAAAAGATTGCCCACACACGGAAGGTACATGAATTGTCGTCTTTGTCTTTGCCTGAAATTGATAAGCTGGTTGCAGCTATTGCCAAATATGCGCCTGCTGGTAACGTCCCCGGCGTAATCCTCAACGGCTTGCTGCGGCTGCCCAACCGTAAGCCGCCAACATCCACCGTGCGGCGCGACATTCATCTGCTGTTCAAAGGAGTCGATCAAGCATTGTTAGATAAGGCAGTGTACGGTACGTTTTTCGCGGGACCTGCGGCCGTTTTGTGGGCGTACCAAAATTTGCTCAAGCTAGCGGGCAAAGAGGTGGATGCCTCATTCCCGGAGGGCATCTGGCAATTTTACGTAGATTATGCCCTGCGGGACGACACGGCCCGCCACGCTTGCGAGACGCACGGCTTTGACACGGCTCTGCGCCAGCACAATATTCAGCTTTCCCAGGCGAATCGCCTGACCGCCCTAGCAATGACGGCCGTTTATACCCTGCACCAATATTACGACCTGCTAGAAAATGAATGGCGCGAGCGCGTTTACACCAGTGTGTTGCAAGAAGTGACGGCGGATTCACCCAACCAGGCTCAATTTGCCAAACTGTACCGCCAATGGGAACACAAACGGCCGTACGGCCGTGCTGCCGACGTACAGCCCCAGGAAGATTATCCCGCCTACCGCCGCCGCAAATTTGATGCTTTCCTGGCTGATGCACTCAACAAATTGCCGTCCACAGCTAAAGAAGCCTGGCAGCAAAAAATCGCCATGGCCGAGGCCGAAGCGTTGCCTGCCTACCAGCGGCAAATGAGCATTCGCGCCTACCTCAAACCGTCGCTGTACGGTGAAGAGCGCAAAGCCATTCCGCTGGAGCAGGTGCAAATTGGCATCATCTACCAGGGCCGCTACTACTTGCTGCCTGCCTGTGCCGATAAAAACGGCCGTCCCCAAGACGCCGGCACCATGCACAGCCTGATCACCCAACTACTGGCTCATTCGCCAGAAAACCCACCCGCCCAGCTAAACCAACTGGCGCAACTAAAACGTTCCGCGCTTTCCAAATTTATGGGGCAGCTTGGCGAGGGGGCACGGCAAGAGTTTGCCAGCTTGCGGCTGGCACCCATCTGGATCAATGCAGATCAGCAGTCGCGTCACCAGCCGCTGGCTAGCCTGCGCCAGGCGGAGCGCGCCATCGGCGACCAGCCGCTAACCATTTTCGACACAGGCGAGACCTTTGTCTTCGATTTGTCACACATCTTTTTTGACGGCATTTGGGGGGCAGCCGTGGCCGAAATCATGACCAATGAGGCACTCTCTTGGGCAGTTTATTTGCACGGTTTGCCAGCGGTGGGGGGGAAGGGGAAACGGCCGTATTTCCTGCATCTTCCCCTGCGTGTCAGCGATCGCCAAAAAATGAGTCACGCTCCCCGCGTGGCGCAAGAAGTAAGCGCCGAAACGAACGCCGTTCATTTGGAAGCGATTTTAGAGCTGCGCGAGCTGTTCAAGCAGCGCAACGATTTGCTACGCATGACGGTCAACGATTTGCTCGTTCTGTACCGCACCATTCATGGCTTGGCGTATCGCCCTGCGCCAGAGTTGGTGGAGCAGTTGGAGATGTTGCTGGCAAACGGCCGTACCCAAACTGCTGCCAAAACTGCCCTCAACGCTATCCAAACCCAGGCGGCTAATCCCGCTACCCTCATTCCGGTGGATGCCAGCCGTCGTAGCCCGCGCGACCGCGTCTACCCTATGACCTTCGAAGTACCATTGGCCAATCTAGATTTGATTGGTGAGCATCAGCGCACCCTGGCCGCGCTGCGGAACTACGAGCGCGCCACCCGCAACCGCCAGCACATTTACAGCCAGTTCCAGAAGCGACAAAAAGCGTACCTAACCATGCTGGCAGGCTTTGGCGAGGTGTTAAACCAGGCCAAAATTCGTGCCAGCACGGGCGAAAGCATGAGCGTAGATACCATTCGGCTGCTGGCGCATTTGCCTGTGCCGATTCAGCGGCTGCTGGATAAAATCCCCGGCCAATTTGACGTGCTTAATGATTTGATCAAGGGGCGGGAAGTCTTTTCTAACGTGGGAGGGGTGGCTCCCGGCAGCAGCCTGACCCGCTTCATGACGGCCAAAGATGACAATGAAAAGAAGGAGCTGGCTTGGGGCGTACTCACCGATGCCGACGGCGTGATGACCGTGACGGTGCGCGATTTTCGGCCGCATGTGGCTCAGCTAACGGCCGTAAGCCGCCACGATCTCGCCATTCGTATTATTGCCGACCAGCTAGATTCTTTTGCTGCTGGGCTCAACCAATACGTGCGCGATCTGCATCGCATCGCCACCACATCCTACGAAAAGCGTGGCTTATTCAGCCGATAATTTTTTTGCCATGGATTGCGCGGATTTACACGGATTTTTATGTTTGAATCCCAAAAATCCGCGTAATCCGTGGCTAATTTTTCCATGACAGATTTCAACCAAGACCCGCTCATCGGGCAGCAGCTAGATGAATATGAACTGATTTCGCTCCTGGGGCGGGGTGGAATGGCCAGTGTTTATCGCGGGCGCGACGTGCGCCTGAAGCGGGACGTGGCTATTAAGGTGATTGATGCTGTCCACCGCGCCGATGAAGATTACCGGGCTCGCTTTGAGCGGGAGGCGCAGGCAATTGCCCAGCTAGAGCATCCCCACATTGTGCGGCTGTACCGCTACGGCGAGGTGTCAGGCCTTTTTTACATGGCGATGCAGTATATCCCCGGCCAGGATTTACGCAGTTATTTAGATGATTTGCGGGCGCGGGAGGCGTGGCTGCCGGCGCTGGAGGCGGCGCGGCTGGTGCGGGAGCTGTGCGGCGCGCTCGATTATGCCCACAGCAAGGGCATTATCCACCGAGACGTGAAGCCATCGAACATTATGCTGGACGAAGACGGCCGTTCCTACCTCACCGATTTTGGCTTGGCCTGGCTGGCTGGCAGCGACACCCAGGGCGAGATTTTTGGCTCGCCGCACTATTTAGCCCCGGAGCAGGCGATGAGTTCCGCCAGCGTGGTGCCACAAAGCGATTTGTACGCCGTTGGCGTGATTTTGTACCAGATGTTTACCGGGCAACGGCCGTTTGAAGGTGCTGAACCGCTCGAAATTGCCCTGAAGCAGATGAGCGACGCCCCGCCAGACCCACAGGAACTGCGCCCTGAACTAAGCCCAGCACTTTCCGCCGTTATCCTGAAAGCGCTGGCTAAAGAGCCGGAGAATCGCTTTGCCAACGGAAATTTGCTGGCAACGGCCGTTGAGCAAGCCATCCAGCAGCTAGACCAAACCGATTTCAAGCTGCCGCTTACCCAACTGGCCGCTGCCCCGCCTGTGCCAACCCCGGTTGCCCCACCCCCACCCACAGTGGCTGGGCCGCCGTTGTCCAGCGCGCCGCGCACTTTGCCACCGCCACCTGCGGCCGTAGCCATGGGGCAGGCGCAACATACCGTTACCCCCACGCCCAAGCCGGAAAAAGTGCAGACGAACAACGGCCGTTCTTGCCTCTTCGTATTGCTATTTTTCATCATTATTTTGGGGGTGGCTATCGGTGGAGGCTGGTTTTTCATCTGGGAAGGTCGCACGTTAGGGGATTTGACTTACCTGGCGCAAAACGGCCGCTTCCCACCGACGGCCACCGTCACAAACACGCCATCCCCCGCAGACACGCCAACTTTGGAGCCTATTGAGACGGAAACGGCCGTACCTATCGAACCAACCGCCACATTCTCAACCCGCACGCCACTGCCCAGCCCAACGCCAACCGGTACAGAGACGCCCACGCCGCAACCAACTGCCACCGCCACGCCCACTAGCTTGCCCACACCAACCCCGCTCGTTATTCTCACTCGCGAAGCGGACGGAATGCCGCAGGTGCTCATCCCCGCCACCACCTTCTTGATGGGGGCGCGAGGCGAGGACGAACTGGCGGAGGCTGACGAACGCTCCCGCCACGAGGTAACGCTCGATGCCTTTGCCATTGATTTGTATGAGGTGAGCGTGGCGCAATATGCCGCCTTCCTCAATACGCTGGGCGATTATGTGGCTGCCTGTAACAACTTCACCTGCCTCTCCACCCGCTTCGAGACGACGCGCAGCTACCTCACCGACAATGCCGTCGAGTATGTGTCGCTTGACGGCTTTGGCGACTACCCGATCAACAACGTGAGTTGGCACGGAGCCAATGCGTACTGCCAATGGGTGGGCGGGCGGCTACCTACCGAGGCTGAATGGGAGTTGGCGGCGACAGGGGGAGACGGCCGTATCTATCCCTGGGGTGACGATTTAGAAAATGATGATGGTGTGATTACGGCCGTTTTCGCTGGCACATTCAACAACTTGCAGCCTGTGAATAGCCTGCCTGAAGGGGTAAGCCCATATGGCTTGCACCACATGGCAGGCAACGTGTGGGAATGGGTGGCCGACGGCTACGACCCCATTTACTATGACCGCTCCCCTAGTGAAAATCCCACTGGCGCAGACGTGGGCATAACGGGCGAATATGTGCTGCGCGGTGGCGGCTACGACAGCTCCGCCGAAGAGATTCGCACCACTAACCGCGCCAGCGAACGCGCTCCCGAATTCCGCCAAATCCCCAGCGTCGGCTTCCGCTGTGTGACCACGCCTTAGTTTTGCCACGGATTTTCAGGATCAAAAGGATTCAGTAACGCAACTGTCAAAATATTGGCCGCAAATTTCACGAATTGACGCGAAGTTAGAGCAAAAATTTGTGGAAGTTTGCGTCATTCGCGGCAAAAAAGTATTTTCTGCATACGTCTTGAATCTGTCGAAATCCGTGCAATCCGTGGCTAAAAACCCAAATTCTTGGCGATATTTCCCTTGGTCCATTCATATCCATCTCGGCTGCCTGTTTGGGCGAAGAAGCGCAGGCCGTCTAAATTGATGAAGCATTGGTAGCAGCGAATCCGTTCAAAATAATGGGGGACATCGCGCTTTTGCGTGTGGTAGAATTGTTCAAATTCAGTGATGTAATTGGCTCTGTTGGAGTTGGTTAGGTAGGCAACATCGAAGAGAAAGTCACCAAATTTGGCGTTTGCCCAATCGAGAACGGCCGTTACCCTCCCCCTATCCGCCAACACATTATTAAACCCATAATCACCATGAATCAGATACCGTTCTGTAGGCAGGTAAGGGAACAGTCGCTGCATTTCTGTGTACAGTTGGTCGAATAATGGCCGTTCCAAAAACGAATCCTCAAACAGATGGTGCCACTGACCAAAAAACCCCTCATCTTCTTCTTTGCCCACAGTCAAAAGATAGTTTGGCCAACTGGGGAATGCGCCAACGGCCGTTTCCTCAAAAAAACCATATCCCCGCGTGCTACTGACATCAACTTGGTGAATCAAATCCAACATTTTGATTATTTCCGGCAACGTTTCAGCATATTGTTCTGGTGTTATCTCGTCGAGCGTTTGTCCAGGAGCTCGCGGGGCAATGGCAAAATAATAGTCTGCGTACTGCCCCTCGTGCAAGATTGGCGGTAGCGGAACGTCACTTCCCTGCAGCAAATTGGCAATCACTGCTTCCTTCTTTAGCGTATGCGCCATCGTGTTTTCCACCAGCCGCATGACTAATTCCTGGTTGCCCACGCGAAAAGAGTAAACCAGCGCGATATGCCCAGTTCCCAGCGGCGCAAGGTCTAAAATAGGCGAGTTGTAAAATTGGCCGATGAGGTCGCTGATTTCAGATTTTGGGATGTCTGGTTTGATTGTCATAGAAGAAAAGGCTTACTTGCTGCCAAACTGTATTTGGTAGATGGCAATGCCAAAGGCAACGGCAACGTTGAGGGAGTTTTTGATGCCGCTCATGGGCAGGGCAAAGATGCAGTCAGCCAGTTGCTGGATGGCGGGATCAACCCCCACTTTTTCATTGCCGATGAGGAGAAGGATGGGCTGGTTGGGTTGCTGTGGCAAGGGGGTGGTGAAGAGGTTAACGGCCGTTTCTCCTTCTTCCAGCACCCAAACAAAATATCCCTCCGATTTTAACTGAGTGATAGCGTGAACAGAATTGCGATGTTGTGTCCAGGGTAGGGCGGTTTCTGCGCCCAAAGCAGTTTTAGCCAACTTGGGATGGGTTGGCAGGGCGGTAATGCCACCCAGATGCAGATGCACAATCCCCGCACCATCGGCCGTGCGGATGATGGCACCAACATTGTACAAACTGCGAATATTGTCTAGCAAAAGTTCCAGCCGGGTAAAGCGAGGTGATGTTTGGATAGGTGGTGTGCCTCCAGCCTGCGGTGTGGCTGCCTGCTTGGTGGGTGCGCCGCAGTGAGGGCAGCTTGTGCCTGCCGTGTCACCAGCGGCGGCGGGGAAGCGAAAGTGACAATCCACCGCAACGCATTGCCGGATTTCATACGGCTGCATTGTTTTTACCACTGCCAGGTACACCCAAGGCGACGATCATCCAACCCCCACCTTTTGGCTGCGCCGTTCCAAAAAGAGGACATCTCGCCAACGGCCGTCCTGCTGCCCCAACTTTTCGCGTCGTCCAACCACCCGAAAGCCGCATTTTTCATGCAGCGTCACGCTGGCGATGTTCTCCGGGAAGATGCCGGCTTGCAGCGTCCAAATGCCATCCGCTTCAGCATCTTCAACCAGGGCTTGCAGCAGTCGCTTGCCCACGCCTTGCCCCCAGGCGGCAGGGGCAACGTAGACGCTTACCTCGGCCACCCCCGCATAAACGCAGCGGCTGGAAACCGGGCTGAGTGCCGCCCAGCCCACCACCTGGCCACCGTCAGATTGAACAACGAAACGGCCGTTTGGCAAATGGCCGCTATCCCACGCTTCCCAGGGTGGCACGTCGGTTTCAAAGGTCGCTTCACCAGTGGCGATGCCGTCTGCGTAAATTTGGGCAACGGCCGTCCAATCGTCGGCTTGCATGGGGCGTAGGGTGAATTTTGTCATAGGGTTTCGCTTTTGTTGGTAATCCGTAATCGGTGAACAGTAATCGGTAATCCGTTCAGAGATTACCGATAACCGTTTACTGATTATTGGTTGTAAAAAAACGCGCCGGGAAAATCCTCGGCCACTTCTTTCTTCTTGCCGCTCCACTCGTGGATGTTGATGCGGTAAACGGCCGTTCGCTTCAACTCTTCTGGCGTAATGCCCCGATAATGCTCGCCGGGGCGCAGGTGCGGGGCGTATTTGTCCAACAGCAGTTGCAGGCCATGTTCAGCTTCGGTGGGGTCGGTGATGGTAACGGCCGTACCAAACACCGTCACGCCACTGTACTCCACGCTAAACTCCAACGCCTCTTTGGCAGGGAGTAAACGACCCATCTCGAAAATAGTAAAGCAAATTTTGGTTTCTTGTGCCAGATTGGCCGGCGTGCGCCCTACTCGGGCGGTGTGCATGTAAATGGCGTGAGCGGCTTCATCGTACACATACAAATTGCTGTTTAAGAATGGCTGATCGCCCTGGTTAAAGGCCAAAACGCCGACGGGAGTGCGGTGTAGCAGGGCGCGAATCCAGCTTTCATCAGTCACGGCGCGGTCGCTGCGACGGATGTCGGTGTTGGCTAGTTGGGTGTACTCTTTCATGGTTGCTCCAGTTTTATTTTGCCACAGAGAACACAGAGATTTCTGAGGTTTGATGAATATTTTTTAGATTTTGAGCTGGCCGGTCATGACGGTTACGGCCGTACCACTCACCTTCACCATCTCAATATCTTCTGGCGGGCCAACCACTTCTACCTGCGCCTGGCCGGGTCGGTTCATCCAATGGCCCTGTTCAGCGACGAACGTGGGGCTGCTAATTAGCCCATGATGCCACAAATAAGCCGCCATGCCCCCAGTGGCCGAGCCAGTAAAAGGGTCTTCCGCCACGTCTGGCGCAAAGCCAAGGTGACGGGCAAACGTATCGCCCAGGTCAGTCACGCCCTGCAAACAAAACAGATGTGGTCCGAAGAAGCCCGCGTTTTGACGGAATGTTTGGTAACTGCTTTCTAGCCGGACGCGGCGCAGTGCTTCCAAATTGCGAACAGGAATCATCAACTGCGGTGTGCCGGTGCTGACGATTTGGGGCGATGCCCCCGGCAAGCAGTCTGTAGCTTCCAGGCCAAAGTGAGGCATGACCTCTGCTGGGGAGAGCGTGGCTAGAAATTGTGGCTTCTTTTGGTTCATCACCACGCGTACGCCCGTTTTGGCCGGGTACAGCTCAATGGGAATAGGCCCAACTTGCAGCTCTAGCGAAATTTTTGTGTAATCGCCTTGCAGCTTAATCTGGCCTGTTTCCACCAGCGCGTGCATCGTGGCGATGGTGGGATGGCCTGCCAAGGGGATTTCTTCGGCAGGGGTGAAATACCGCGCCCGCACATCGGCCACGGATGATTTGAGGACGAAGGCAGTTTCAGACAGGTTCATCTCTTTGGCAATGGCGAGCATCTGGTCGTCGGTCAGGCTGTCGGCTGCAAAAATGATGGCGCAGGGGTTCCCGGCTAACGGCCGTTCCGTAAACGCATCCACCTGCATAAAAGGGTAGGTACTCATTTTTCTCCTTTTAGCCACAGAGAACACAGAGGATTTTGAGAAATTGATTGCCTGCTCTGGGTTCTCTGCGGACTCCGTGGCTAATTCGTTGGCGTAGATTCAGGGGGCGCAAAAAAGACCAGGATTTTGAGTTCCTCAGTGATCGTGTGGAATTTGTGGGGTACGTGGGCGGCTACAAAAACAATGCTGCCCGGCTGCACAGGCTGAGTCTCATTCCCCACATCAATCTGCCCCTGACCGCTGATGATGTAATACACTTCATCCTCGTTGTGTGGCTGCTGCGGATCAACTCCCCCAACTGGGAGGATGTATAAACCCATGCTCATGCTTTCATGGCGCAAAAATTCGAGGTACAGTTTTTCGCCCTCTGCCTGCTCTGTGATTAACTGTTCAGTCTTGAATACTTCCATTGTAAAAACCTTTTTGTAATTGAGTAATTGGGTAATTGCTCAGTTGCTCAATTACCTAATTACGCTCTTACCAGCTTCACTACATCCCCCACGTGAACCATGCCAGGTCGTTCGGTACTGCTGAGAACGCCAGCGCAGTTTTGCCGCGTTTGGGCAACAGTTTTGAGCACGGCTGGCTCCTTTTCACTCGTTTCAGGGTCAATGTTGATCATCACGCAGCGCTGGATGCGCTGGTTGAGGCGAATGCGAAGGCCATCTGGCATGTTGCCTCGCTGGTTGCCGAAAACGAGGCTGCTGTCTAGCCAGCGCTCTTCCACGAAGGGCTGTTCATCAAATGGCTCGATGATAATGTTTTGGCGGAAGCGGATCGGTGTCATTGCCGTTCCAATCATTTCACTCAACGCAGCCACCGTTGTTGTACTCATCACGGAAATCACCTGGGTGTCGAACGCGCCGCGCCCAATTTTGATGAGATTAACCGGCTTGCCGTAGGCGTCAGCCAATTCCTGATTTAGTTCGGGGGAATGGATGGGGAGGATACGGCCGTCTGGCAACGTCACCTCCACTGGCGAATTAACCACATCCTCTGGCTGCGCGAAGCGAGGCGTGAATTGCAGCATTTGCGGTAGCTGCCGCCCCGTTAGCCAGGGGAAGCCGGATTGATCATCTGAGCGCACAAACGCATACCGCCGATCTCCATCCAGCCCATGCCAGAAGCCATGCGCTTCCTGTAATGATTCCCCCCGCATTGATTTCACCGGAAAGCGATACAGTTCTTTAACCACACCAACTTCTACAAATTCTTCAATCATTATTTCCTCAACAGTTTGCAAGTGGGCGAGTGGGCAAGTTGCAGTTAGTAGGCAAGCGTATCACCTTGTCATCCCAAGACCCACAACAGCACCATCCCCACTGCCAACGTCCACAAAATGTTTTTAGTGCGCCAAGCTACCAGAATGGCAATCACGCCCGCCAGCAGCCGGGCGTTTCCCAGCGACAGATCAAAGTTGCCGCCGGGCATGAACAGTTCTGGCAAAATGATAGCGGAAAGTACGGCCGCAGGCACAAAGCGCAACGCCTGTCGCCAACCTGCACTGATCGTGGCGCGTTCCAACAGCCAAATGGGCACTAACCGAATGGCATACGTGATGATGCCCATGCCAATTATTGCAATCCAAAGATTCATAAGTTCCTCTGAAAATTAAAATCGGAACACGGAGAAGACACAGAGTTGCACGGAGAAAAGGAGAAATCTGCGCTAATCTGCGAAATCTGCAGATATTGATCTTTTCCGGTTCTCCAACCAGACGCCGACGGCGATGCCAGTGAGCGTGGCAACCATGAGGCCGAGTTTGTACGGCCAGTTGAATGTGAGCACGGCAACTAGGCCGGCCGTGAGCGCGGCCATTGTGTTGGGGCGATCTTTTAGCGTTGGCACGACAATGCCGATGAAAGTGAGTGCCAGGGTGAAGTCCAGCCCCCATTCTGGCGGTACTTGCGTACCTAGCAGAATGCCAACGGCCGTACTCACCTGCCACACGCCCCACAGTGTAAAGCCTGCCCCCAGCCAGAAATAATGTTTATGTGCCAGAGGAATTTGCCTGTTGCCGTAATGGACGGCCGTTGCCGCATACGCTTCGTCGGTGAGCAAATAGGCCAGCAGCCAACGCCATTTGCGGGATAAATGCTGAATGTCAGGGCCGAGGGCAGTGCTGTACAGTACGTGCCGCAAATTAACGATGAAGGTCGTTAGCCACAGAATGGGTAGCGGCGTGCCCACGCCAATAAGCTGTGCGCCCAAAAATTGCGCCGATCCGGCAAAGACAATGGACGACATTGCCTGTGCTTGCGGTGGCGTTAGCCCCGCAGACAAGCCCAGCACGCCATAAATCATGCCAAAGGGAATTACGCCAATGGTAATAGGAATCTCTGCCTTGATGCCTTGCCAAAGTGCGGTTTTTATGGCGGAACGGCCGTTTGCAATCTGTGTTTCGGTTAACATAAAATCTCATTTGAGGTGACAGTCACGGGGCGAATGATTTTGGACGACCTCGATCGTGCACCCCGTGACTGTCACCTGGTTACGCCATTTCACACAGCGCCTGCCAACAAATCTCAACATCCCGCTGCTCTGTTTGCCAGTTGGAAAATGCGGCCCGGATGGCTGGTTGTCCCTTGAATACAGTTTGCGTCAGATAAACACGGCCGTCGTCCCGTACTTTGACTAAAAAGTCCTGAATTTGGGGCAAGCTGGGCCAGTTTGCCAGCGTAAAGCAGACGCAGTTTAAGCGTACTGGAGCCAGCAATTCAAACTGGTGAGATTGCACGATTTGCTCGCCTAGCCATTTTGCCTGGGCGCAGTTACGCTCTACGATATCGCGGTAGCCGGAACGGCCGTATGCCAACAGCGTCATCCAGGTGGGCAAGGCGCGAAAGCGACGCGAATTTTGCGGCGTCCAGTGCACCGGGCTGGGCGTTTCTCTCATCTCGCCGAGGTAAACGGCCGTATTCTGGAACACCGCCAACTGCAACTCAGGGTGGCGGCTGAAGGTCATCGCCGAATCGTAAGGCACATTGAGCCATTTATGAGCATCAACCGTAATCGAGTCGGCGGCGGCTTGCCCATTCAGCAGATGGGCAAATTTAGGTGAGCAGGCGGCAAAGCCACCAAAGGCCGCGTCCAGATGCAGCCAAAAGTTGTGCTTTTGCTTTAGCGCTGCAATTGCCTGCAAATCATCAAAATCTACCGTGTTGACGGTACCGCCGCTGGCAATGATCACAGCAGGCTCATCCAGCGTGGTCAAGATTTCGGCCAGGGCAGCCATGTCCATTGCTTCGCGGCTGGGCGAGGTGGGCACTGGGGTGATGGCTTGGCGACCCAAGCCCAGCATGGCGAGTGCCTTTTTGCTGCTGGAATGGGGTGTGGCAGCAAGGATGGGAAACGGCCGTAGCCCCCACAGCCCATTCTCTGCCACATTCACACCCTGCTGCTGCCCAATCCACTGTCGCGCCTGAGCCAGCCCCACAAAGTTACTCATCGTCGCGCCGCTGACGAAGGTGCCAACAAAATCATTCGGCAGGCCAAAAAGCTGCCGCAGCCAGTGAATCGCTTCTTGCTCCACATGCGGGGCAATGGAATCTTCATTGGCGGTGGGATTTTGGTCGTAAGTCGCCGCTAGCCAGTCGCCAAGCAAGGCGGCGGGGGTGCTGCCCCCGGTGACAAAGCCCAGGTAGCGCGGCCCGGCACTGCCAGATAGCCCTGCTTCGTACTGTGTGCGGAATTGTTCCAAAGCGTTTGCTGCGCCGACGCCAATGGCGGGTAAATCAATTTGATTTGGCGCAATTTGTGGAAAAACGGCCGCTTGCCGTTGTGATACCGTTCCTAGAAAATCAGTGGCTGCGTGAACGGCCGTTTCCAACAATTCAGTTTGATTCTGCTGATCGTGCTTGAGCTGCTCGTTCATAAAACCCTCTCAAAAGTGCCAGTCACGGGGCGCATGATCTTGGTCATTCAGGATCGTTTGCCCCGTGACTGGCACTTGCCCGCCTTATTCAGACTCCAATGCACGCTGAACGGCCATTTCTGCATGAATTGCCGTCGTGTCGAACAGCGGTATAGGCGTGTGTTTCTGCTGTACCAGCATCACAATTTCAGTGCAGCCTTCGATGATGCCCTGTGCGCCTTGCGCGTGCAGATCGTTGATGATTCGCAGGAACTCATTGCGAGAAGCATCCTGCACATTGCCCAGGCATAACTCGTCGTAAATGATGCGATGCACGATTTCGCGGTCTTTTGCGAGTGGCACAACTACGTCCAGACCGTGCTGGGTTAGCCGCCCTTTGTAAAAATCTTGCTCCATGGTGAAGTTGGTGCCTAGCAGCCCTACTTTTTGCAAGCCGCGCTGCTTAATGCGAACGGCCGTGGCGTCTGCCAAGTGCAAAATAGGGATGCTGATTGCTTGCTCAATTTGCGGAGCCACTTTGTGCATCGTGTTGGTGCAAATGAGCAAAAAGTCTGCTCCAGCCGCTTCGATTTGTTTGGCGGCTTGAGCCAATGCTGCCCCGGCCTCATCCCAGCGATTTTGGTGTTGCAACGTTTCAATTTCATGAAAATCCACGCTGACCAGCACGATTTTGGCGGAGTGCAGCCCGCCTAATTTTTCCTTCACCAGTTCGTTAATCCAGCGGTAGTACAGTTCGGTGCTTTCCCAACTCATTCCGCCCAACAAGCCAATCGTTTGCATCTAAATTCTCCAAAATTGGGACGCGGACAAACGCGGATGAACACCGATAAAAAAATCTGCGTCATCCGCGTTCATTGGCGTCCTAAACATAGGGCAGCCAGTCGCCGCCGGTGGTGCGGCTGGTGAGCTGTTGCTGAATGAGCGAGCCGAGCAGCTTGACGCCAGCCTCGATGCCTTCTGTGCCTAAATTGCCAAAACAGAGCCGCAAATATTCGCGCCCTTTCTCTTCCAACATGTATGCCTCGCCAGGGGTGAAGGCAAAGCCATTTTGCAGTGCCTGATAGTACAGCACGCCAGGCGGGGCGTAGTGGGGCAGGCTGACCCAGCAGCTAAACCCACCTTGCGGCTCACTCCAGCGAACGGCCGTTGGCATCCATCGCTGCAAACTGTTTAGTAGCGCATCTCGTCGCTCCTGGTAAATGGGCAGCACTCGCCGCAGATGCTTTTTCAGGCCACCTTCTTGCAAAAAGTGAGCCAGCGCCCGCTGGAGCAGCCCCGTGCCGCATAAATCAGTGGCGCGGCGCAGGGTGAGCAATTGGTCACGCCAGGCGGTTGGCATGAGTAAGTAGCCCACGCGCAGCCCCGGCATCAAAATTTTGGAGAAACTGCTCAAGTAAAGTACTCGGTCATCATCATCTTGTTGTTTGTAGCTGGGCGGCGGCGGACCAGCAAACCCTAGCTTGCCGTAAATATCATCTTCGATGATGAGCAAATTGTGCCGCTGCGCCAGCTTTAAGATGGCCTGTCGTTTGGCAGGGCTGGTGGTGAAGCCGGTGGGGTTGTGGTGGTTGGCGACGGTGTAAAACAGGCGTGGCCGGTGTGTTTGAATGAGTTGTTCCATCTGAGCCGGGTCTGGGCCGTCTGGCTGGACGGGGAGGTGCAACGGCCGTAATCCCTGTGCCTTGAGTACGTTCAGCACCCCCAAAAATGTGGGTTGTTCTACCAAAACCATATCGCCTGGCTGGGCAATAGCTTGGGCAGCCAGGGAAATGGACTGCATCGCGCCGGAGGTCACCAGGATGTCATCTGGCGTTGCTTCAATCCCATCTTCGTGTAGCAGTTGAACGATGGCCAGACGTAGGGCTGCATCCCCCTGAATGGGGCCGTAGCTGAGTAAGTTGTTGGCTTGTGGGCGCAGCCGCTCCATCTGCTGCCAAAACGCTTCTGTTGGGAAAAGTGACGGGTCGGCGTGGGCCATTGCCATCGAACGCACGCCAATCACCTGGTTGATGGCGAGCATGTCATTGATGGCGCTGTCTGGCGTGAGAAATTGACCAACAGTGGGTTGTAGGCTCATTTGTTGTACGGCCGTACTCACAAACGTCCCTCTGCCCACGGTGGCTTCAACCCAGCCGTCAGCTTGCAGTTCGGCATACGCATTTTGCACCGTCAGACGGGTTACGCCCAGCGTGCGCGCCAGGCTCCGCACGGTTGGGAGGCGGCTGTTGGCAGGGAGACGGCCGTTGCTAATTTGCGTTTTGATCTGCTCGGCAATTTGCCGATACAAGGGCGGTTTGCTGTCGCGATTTACGGTCAGGTTAAGCATTTTGCTGTTTCCTGTACTTGGAGAAGCGTAAGTGTCCCAACTTTACAGAGACAATCCTCTTTTGCAAAGAGACAATTTGCTTGAAATAATGGTGACAATTACATATTGTCATCATATACAAGGTTTTTTGTAGGCATCCTGGTGATTTTTTAATGGGAAAGAGGTAATATTGCTGTTATGAGTGCTGTAAGATTTGCATGATTTGATCTTCGCATCCACAAAATATTTTGCTTAATTTATTCTGCGAGGACATCATGTTATTTCTTAATGACGAGGGGCAGCGAGGACAGGGGCTAATGGAATATGCACTTGTTCTTGCCTTGGTAGCAGTGGTAGTCATCTTGGTTATCTCGCTGTTGGGTCCCCAAATTGGCAATATGTACAGCCGCATCACGAGTGGTTGGTAATTTTTTACGAGCCGCAAGCGCATTACAGAAAGGCGTTCCCAAGTGGAGCGCCTTTTTTGTTTGATTGTTAAGATGGCGTTTTCACTTTTACCTTTGTGTTATAATCTCCGCCGTTATGAATTTACCCACACTAGAGACGCTTGTTTCGTATTTAACCATTGTGGCTGCGGTGATGGGGGCTTTGTTGGCCGCCTTATGGTTGAGCCTAATTATTTGGGCTTTTCGGGACATGCGAGCCCGCTCCCGCGATCCGTTTGCCCAACTGCTGGCGGCTTTGTTGGTTGCAGCTTTACCAGTGGTGGGCATTGTGATCTACTTTATTTTGCGGCCACCAGAAACGCTGGCAGAAGCCTATGAGCGGGCGCTGGAAGAAGAGGCATTATTGCAAGAAATTGAAGAACGGCCGCATTGCCCTGGCTGTTCTCGCGTGATTGATGGCAAATGGCTGCTCTGCCCTCATTGTCATACTCGCCTCAAAAAAGCGTGTCAGGACTGTAATTCATTACTGGAATTGCAGTGGAATTTGTGTCCTTATTGCGGCAACCATGCGGTTGATCCGTACAAGGCGAATGTGGTGGATACGGCCGTTCCTGCCCCAGACCCGCTGCCAGAACCTGAAGAAGCTGACGCAGTGGAACCGCTTGGTGAAACAGAACTGTAATTGGGCAATTACTCAGTTACCCAATTAATTCCGTGCCATGTCACAAACCTTTGCTATCCAATTAGAAAATGTGAGCAAAACCTTTGGCCGCCGCAAAAAGCGGGTGCAAGCGGTGCGCGAGCTTGATCTGTCGGTTGAGGTTGGGCAGGTCTTTGGCTTTTTGGGACCAAACGGCGCTGGGAAGAGCACCACCATTCGCATGATGATGGATTTTATACGGCCGTCTGCGGGTACAATTCAGCTATTCGGTAGCCCTGTTCAAGGAAACTATGTGTTGATGCGCCGGGTGGGTGCCTTAGTCGAGGGTGCTGCTTTTTACAACTTTCTCACTGGACGAAAAAATCTGGAAATCCTGGCGCGAACGCGAGGCTGCTACGACCCAAAGCGCATCGAAAGTTTGCTGGACCAAGTTAGCATGACCAACCGGGCAGATCGCCGGGTGCAGGGCTACTCAACCGGCATGAAGCAGCGTTTGGGTCTAGCTGCTGCTCTGTTGAATGATCCGGATTTGGTTATTTTGGATGAACCAACTAACGGGCTGGATCCGGCGGGCATTCAGGATGTGCGGAACTTTATTCGGGATTTGGCGAAAAAGCAGGAAAAGACGGTCTTCTTGTCTAGCCATTTGCTTAGCGAAGTGGAGCAAGTGTGTGATCAGGTGGGCATTATCAATCAGGGGCGGCTGGTGCAAACGGGCAACGTGGCAGAGCTATTGGCTAGCCAAACAGTCATTCGGCTAGCCGTCACGCCGCAGGCGCGAGCGATGGGGCTGTTGCTGCCTAACTGGACGGTGATTGAAGACGGCCGTTGGCTAGAAGTGGCAGCGGAGCGTGATGCAGTTCCCGCTATTGTGCAGCAGCTCGTTGCTGCCGATGTGCAGATTTTTGAGGTTGTGGTGCAGCAGCAAAGTTTAGAGGAGCTGTTTTTGGCGGCGACAGGGGGAACAGATGCGTAATGTATTGAGCGCTGAGTGGCGCAAATTACTGGGCCACACCAAAGCTTTTTCATTTCTCGTGCTGATTTTTCCCATTGGCGCGCTGCTCATTGTGCTGTTTATAGACATTTTGCCTGGTTTGCTTATTCCTGAGGTGCGCGAATTTAGTGCCAGCAGATCGCGCACTTGGACAGGCGATTTGCTGACAGTTTGGACAATGTTGACGGGTTTTCCGGGCGGAACATTTTTGCAAATTCCGTTTATTGGCTTTATTGCTGTTGCGTTTGCTGGCGAATTTCAATGGGGAACCTGGAAAAATATTTTGCCAGGGCAGTCTCGGACGCTGCTGATTTTGGCCAAGTTTATTGTTTTGATTAGTCTGTTTTTACTCACTCTTATGGCCACTTCCTTGATTTTAACAGGTGGCAATTGGCTCTCGTCCATCTTGTTTGATTCATCGTATGGCCCGCCGCTGGCAGAATTAGATGTTGCCCAATATGTGGCAGAATATTTGTCACAACTGATGGTGACCTTCGCCAGCCTAGTCATTTCTGCGGCGATTGCCGCGCTCGTTGCTATGTACAGTCGTTCAGTCATGGCAAGCGTGCTGCTAACCATTGGTGTGAGTATATTGGAGTCTAGTTTGGTGCTGTTGCTGCTTGTGGTAGGGAGCATCTTGAATCGCCCCAGCTTAATTAACATTTTTGTGGCAACGCCAATTTACAATCTGGAAAATATTAGAAGCTGGATTTTGGAAGGCGTAGGTTCAAATGTGGGGGGGATGCCGGGATTTACGGCCGTTCCTTCTTTGAATGTTTCTGTAGGGATTGTTGTGATTTGGTTATTGGGGCTGCTGGGACTAACGGCCGTTATTTTCCATCGGCAAGACATCACATCCTAAAAAAAATTCCCCAGAAACAAATCAGCTTCCGGGGAATTGTGGTCTTACTCATAACCCATAATCTGGCTTGATTAGTCGGCTGTATCGCTTAAGGTGGGCTGGTTGTGCAGCTTGACCGGTTTGTTTTGTTTGCTCTTGAAGCGTAGCTGCAAGAAGTCTACAATGACAGAGAAGGCCATGGCAAAGTAGACGTAATTTTTCAAGTGCAGTTCTTCAGCTGCTTCATGGGCCCAGCCTTCTACCACCAACATCGCGCCAATCAAGATGAGGAAAGAGAGGGCTAAAATCTTCATGGAGGGATGCCGCTCGATGAAAGAGCTCACCTGCCCGGCGAAGACCACCATGATGATGGCGGCTAAAACAATCGCGGCAACCATCACGGGCAAAGAGTCCGAGATGCCAACGGCCGTAATCACCGAATCTAGCGAAAACACTAGATCAATTAGCAGCACCTGAGTGATCATGCTGGACATTGTAAGCATACCCTCCCGTACAGAGTGCGTTCCATGTTCCTCTGTGTCCAGCTTCTCGTGAATTTCATAAGTACTTTTACCAATGAGGAACATGCCGCCTAGCAATAAGACCAAATCTTTACCAGAGATGGTATTGCCAAAAATGGTAAACAGATCTGTACCTTCTAGCTGTTGTACCCAGGTGATGGCTAACAGTAGCAAGATGCGGCTAACAACGGCAAAGGCAATGCCTAGCTGCTGTCCCTGTTTCCGCTGGTTCTCTGGCAGCTTGCCAGACAAAATCGAAATGAAGATAACATTGTCAATACCCAACACCGTTTCCAGCGCCAATAATGTTAAAAATGCTACAAGGTTTTGTGCAGTAAATAGTTCAGCCATTTCTCTCCCTCAAGAAAATAAGTAAAGATGAATAATGATGCCATTGGGACGGCCGTCTGTCAATATAGCTACTAGGACTGGCAGTCCTAAAGTTCTCATTGCTGTGGCCAAGCGCCTATGAGGACTGCCAGTCCTCTTATTCGCGCGTTATTGGATCACCACCTGATCCAAATTATCTTCTGGTTCAGGATATTGCGGGTTCATCTCCCGCAGCGTGTGCACGATTGTTCTCATGATGGTCAGGTTGCGGTACCATTTTTGGTTGGCGGGAATCACATGCCAGGGTGCCCAGACTGTGCTGCATTGCTGCAGCATCTCTTCATAAGCCGCCATGTAGTCCGGCCAGAGCTTACGCTTGTCCAAATCTCCCAGCGAGAACTTCCAATTCTTTTCTGGCTCATCCAGCCGCGACTGAAAACGCTCTTTTTGTTCATCCAAAGAGATGTGCAGGTAAAACTTCAGAATGCGTGTGCCAGTGTCGTGCAGTAGCTTCTCGAATTGGTTTATTTGTTCGTACCGGGGTCGCCAAACTGCTTCTGGCACGATGTTGTGCACACGTACCACTAGCACATCCTCGTAATGGGAGCGATTAAACACGCCAATCATCCCTTTGGCTGGCACCACTTTGTGGATACGCCACAAAAAGTCATGCGCCAGCTCTTTTTTGGAAGGCACTTTAAACGAATCCACGCGCACGCCTTGAGGGTTCACCCCTCTCAAGATATTGCGAATGGTGCCATCTTTGCCGCCAGCATCCATCGCTTGCAGCACAATGAGCAGCTTTTGTTTGCCTTCTGCATAAAGCTGTCGTTGCAGGGCGATAAACGCTTTACGTAAGGTCTTGAATTCGGTTTCCGCTGCGGCGCGGTCTGGGTGGAACTGTTTGCCATCAGTGGGGAGGTTTTGGAGTGTAAACGGCCGTTCTCTCTCAAGTTGGTGGGTTAAGGGCATATTCTTTCCTCTTTTGGTTGATTTATTCCCAATAGTAATGAAAGTTTTACGATTTGCCCATTTCCCAATATACTTGATTCTCATCCTAAGAATGAATGCCCATCTGTAACTCCTGGCAGAAAATTGATTCTAGAAACAAACGAACACACCCCCAAAAAGAAGGAGGCTCTACATGGCTGATGATAAAAATATGGTCGGAGACGTTTATTTCCCCGCACCCGAAGTTGTTTCCGCTGCTCACATTTCCGATTACGATAAAGTACACCAGGCAGCAACCGAAGATTTAGCCGGATTCTGGGGCAAGATCGCTGCCGAAAATTACGAATGGTACAAACCGTGGGAAACAGTGCTAGATGACAGCAACGCCCCCTTTTACAAATGGTTTGTAAACGCCAAAGTCAATATCATCCACAACGCCCTAGACCGCCACATGCGTACCGACACGCGCAACAAAGCAGCCCTTATTTTTGAAGGCGAAAAAGGAGACACGCGCGTCTACACCTATCAACAACTCAACCACGAGGTGTGTAAATTTGCCAGCGTCTTGCGCTCGATGGGCATTGACAAAGGGGATCGCGTTACCATTTACATGGGTCGCATTCCCGAACTGATGATTGCCATGCTAGCCTGTGCCAAAATTGGAGCCATGCACTCCGTTGTTTATGGCGGTTTTTCCACCGAGGCTTTGCTTGGTCGCATTGACGACAGCAAATCCAAGCTGCTGATCACCTGCGACGGTGCTTGGCTGCGCGGCAGCATTATCGAGCTAAAGCATATTGCCAACGAGGCTGTGGATCGGGCTGGCACAATTCAATCTGTCATTTGCGTGAAGCGCACCGGCCACGAGGTAAAGATGGTGTCTGGCCGCGACTATTGGTATCACGATCTCATGAATTTGCCTGTGGCCGATCCCAAGGCCAAAACTGAGGTGATGGATGCCGAAGACCCACTCTTCATTCTGTACACTTCTGGAACAACAGGCAAGCCAAAAGCGATTTTACATACACATGGCGGTTACATGGTGTGGACTTCCACGACCCTGAAATGGGTGTTCGACATCAAGCCCGAAGATGTCTGGTGGTGTGCAGCCGATCCCGGCTGGATTACGGGTCACAGCTACATTGTATATGCGCCACTGGTTTTAGGTGCCACTAGCTTTATGTACGAAGGTGCGCCCACGCATCCGTATCCGGATCGCTGGTGGTCGCTGGTAGCCAAATACAACATTACTATTCTATACACAGCACCAACCGCCATTCGTGGCCTCATGCGTTTTGGCCGAAGCTGGCCGGGCAAGCATGATCTTTCTAGCTTGCGCCTGCTGGGTTCTGTGGGAGAACCCATTAACCCAGAAGCCTGGAAATGGTATCATCGCGTTATTGGCCAGGAGCGTTGCCCTATTATGGATACCTGGTGGCAAACGGAAACCGGTGGCTACATGATTACGCCGCTGCCTAGCGTGCCGCTCAAGCCCGGATCGGCTACGCGCGGCTTCCCTGGGATACAGGTAGATGTGGTGGATGAAGAGGGTGATCCTGTGGCGGCCAACGAAGAGGGCTATCTGGTAATTAAAGCACCCTGGCCTGGCATGCTGCGAACCATCTTCCAAGACCCGGATCGGTATGTGCAGCAATATTGGAGCCGCTTTGCCGAGCAAGGCTGGTATTTACCCGGTGACAGCGCCAAGAAAGATGAGGATGGGTATATTTGGGTAATCGGCCGTATTGATGACGTGATTAAAGTGTCTGGCTATCGGCTAGGCACGGCCGAAATTGAAAGCGCGTTGGTGAGCCATGCAGCTGTGGCCGAAGCGGCCTGCATCGGCGTGCCCGATCCGAACGAGGTGAAGGGCAATATCATCAAAGCCTACTGCATTTTGCGGCAAGGGTTTGAGCCAAGCGAGAAGCTCTCGATGGCCCTGCGCGACCATGTGGGGCATGAGATGGGACCAATTGCCAAACCCGCCACGGTGGAATTTGTAGACGGTTTGCCCAAAACCCGCTCTGGCAAGATTATGCGCCGCATCCTCAAGGCCCGCGTCATGGGGCAAGACGAAGGGGATTTGTCTACCCTAGCGGATTAAGTAACATCGGATTCAGGTTCAATAGGCCAGGGTTTACGCAACTCTGGCCTTTTTTACGGCCGTTTCCCTCATGTAGACGCAAATCCCAACAACATGTGATTATGATTTGCTTGATTGCGAATACGTGACAATAGTCACCCACACAATCCGCCTATTGTTACTACTCCATTTTGCCTAAAAAAAGGAAGATAGCACCAGATTTTGTTAGATTACACCCTTGCAAGAAAAGGAAGCTGAAACCCTCATGACTGTACATCTGTATTTTTCGCTTATCCCTGAGGCCCTCATCGCCTCCATGTTGCCGCCAGAAGAGTTTGGCACCTACTATGCTGTTGGTACACACAAAAAACTACATGGTCAAGCCATGTTTGTTGAGTTAGACCCTAACTTTCGACACGACTTTTTTAAGATTGAAGCAGGCATAGCGCGTTGTGTTCCCCACAAAGATGGTACGCCAAAACGCTCTGTTTACATCTCTACTTACCGCGTTTTAGAACATATTCCTCTGGAAGCCATGAAGCAACTCTACTTGGTTACCGCTTATGGCGAAGTGCTCGCATTAGATCAGGCACAAACTTTGCCAGAGCAAACCGGGGACTTGAATATGTACCAGGAAATTGCCCCCGTGCATCCATTGGTTGTTAGCCGTTTGAGTGCTGGCGAATATCACGCATTTCTGACCCAAAACCCAGAGAGTATGGTTCATTTCCCGGCTATTTGCTTTGTAGATTTGCAGCTTGGCGAATTAGCAAGTGACCCTGAACATGGGGCAATCCGCGATTTGCCCTATAAATATATTCATCACCTGCGTGAATGTTTGCTGGAGGTAAGAGCAAAGCCGATCCATTCAAAAATAGTGAACCGGGTAGAGTCTGTGGAATACCCATACCGGATGATTAAAAACGGCATCTATTTAGGAAATAGCAATGGACTTGTTTATTTCCCGTTGCCGTCCCGCCAGGAACTGCGTGGTAAATATTACCGCTGGTGGCGTTCGGCCAATCAATCATAGCTTTGTTCTAGCTATTTAGAAGCTTCTTGTAGAGCCTGGGAGAATGACTTCCAGGCTCTTTTTATTTACCACGTATTTATAATTTTCTCCTCTGTTAGCAAGGGGAAAATTATTGACATTGCTTGTGACATTCGTTACAATCGCCCGCTTGATGTTTCCCAACTTTTGCATGTGGTGGAAATATCAGTAGGTTATCGTTGACCAGGAATTTTAAAAATTTAGCGGGCATGACCCGCTTTTTGTTTGCCAAAAAGATTTTTTGAGAAGAGGAGGCATTAGAAAGTTTATGCAACATGCACTATTTCTTGCACAGACCGCGAATGAACGCGCTGACTTGCCCCTAATTTGGTGGCTAGGGCCAATTGGGGCTGTTTTGGCGTTGGTATACGCTTGGTATTTTTATACCCAGGTAATGAAAGAAAGCGAAGGCACAGAGAAGATGGTTGAAATTGCCCAGGCAGTTCGTGAAGGGGCAATGGCTTATCTTAAACGACAGTACCGCGCTGTTGGGCTTGTGTTTGCTGGTTTGTTTATCATTTTTATTATTTTGGCGCTGCTTGAATTGCAAAATCCCATCGTGCCGGTGGCTTTTCTGACCGGTGGTTTTTTCTCTGGCTTGTGCGGCTTCTTTGGAATGAAGACGGCGACCAACGCTTCTGCGCGGGCGGCGAATGCAGCTAGAAATAGCCTGAACGGTGGTTTGCAGATTGCGCTGCGGGCTGGGGCTGTGATGGGTCTTGTGGTAGTCGGTTTTGCGCTGCTAGACATTACAGTCTGGTTTTTGGTTTTGTACTATTTTCCTCCGGCCGAGTTTATCCGCGAGGCGATTAACCCATTGCCACAAATTACGGCGACCATGCTGAGCTTTGGTATGGGGGCTTCTACGCAAGCGTTGTTTGCTCGCGTGGGTGGCGGTATTTACACTAAGGCAGCCGACGTAGGTGCTGACCTAGTGGGTAAAGTTGAAGCGGGCATCCCTGAAGATGATCCGCGTAACCCGGCGACGATTGCCGACAATGTTGGTGACAACGTGGGTGATGTGGCTGGTATGGGTGCTGACCTGTACGAATCGTATGCGGGGTCTATTTTGGCAACGGCCGCTTTAGGTGTGGCTGCTGTTGTTGTGGGTGGGGCTACTTTGTTTGATGGCCAGACCCCAACCGTGCTGGATCAGATGGATTTGCAATTGAAATACATCGCTGCGCCCATTGTAATTGCCGCAATTGGTGTGGCACTCTCTATTTTGGGTGTTTATTTAGTTCGCGCCGATGACGGTGCTACGCAAGGGCAATTAATAAATGCCTTGAGCCGTGGGCTTTATGGCAGTTCGATTGGTATTGCCATTCTGTCTTTGCCCGTTGTGCTCATACTGGATTTGCCCAATGCCATTCAGGTGTGGGTTTCCATTTTGGTTGGTTTGGTTGTAGGCATTATCGTGGGGAAGGCGACAGAATATTACACGTCTCATGCGTTCAAACCAACGCGCAATATTGCTGAACAGGCGGCAACCAGCCCAGCTACCTTGCTGATTGAAGGGCTGGCTGTGGGTATGGAATCGGCCGGAATACCGGTTTTGGCAATTGTGATTGGCATTGCCGTTAGCTTCTACTCGATAGGTGGTGTGGATAATATCTCCATGGGTCTGTATGGGGTTGGCATTGCGGCCGTGGGTATGCTTTCTACCTTGGGTTTTACTCTGGCTACCGATGCCTATGGTCCCATCGCCGATAACGCGGGTGGTAATGCAGAAATGGCAGGTCTGGACCCCAGTGTGCGCGAAAAGACGGATCAGTTGGATGCTGTGGGTAACACAACGGCCGCAATGGGCAAAGGGTTTGCGATTGGTTCTGCTGCGTTGACATCGTTGGCGCTATTGTCTGCCTACCTAGAAGAGATTCGCCTTTCTTTGACGCTGCACGGGGGCGGAGAAGCATTAATGGTAAACGGCCGTGCCGTTGATGTGTGGCGCATGGAAGATTTTATGGATTTCTATGACGTCACCATTCTGAATCCCGCTGTGCTGATTGGTATATTTATCGGGGCCACTACTGCATTTTACTTCGCCGCCATGACGATGCGGGCGGTTGGCCGCGCTGCAGGCGGCATGGTTGAGGAAGTCCGTCGGCAGTTCCGCGAAGCCCCCGGCATTTTGGAAGGGACCGCCCGTCCAGATTACGCTCGGTGTGTAGAAATTAGTACGGCCGCTGCCCAACGAGAAATGATAGCACCCTCTGTGTTGGCATTGATCGTGCCAGTTTTGGTAGGCGTTTTGTTTGGTGTGGCTGGTGTTTTGGGACTGCTGGGCGGTACCCTAACCGCTGGCTTTGCCCTGGCGGTGATGATGGCCAACGCTGGTGGTGCCTGGGACAATGCCAAGAAATATATCGAAGAAGGGCATCATGGCGGCAAAGGTTCAGAAGCGCATAAGGGCGCGGTCATTGGCGACACCGTTGGCGATCCCTTTAAGGATACATCCGGGCCCTCGTTGAACATTTTGATTAAGCTCATGTCTATGGCTTCGGTTGTGTTTGCTGGTTTAGTTACCTTCTTTGGTGATGGCGTTGGCCTGATTTCTTTGTGGTTTGGTGGCTAATTTCACCACTCTGCTACTTTAATTTTTGAGGGTACGGCCGTTTACGGCCGTACCCTTTTTTGTTTATCTGCTTTTTGGGGAGTGGTATAATACCAACTGACCTTTTCGCAAACTGACCTGGAGAAACGATGACGACTGCCGCTATTTATGTCCCTGCCGTTGCCCACACTAAAACGGGCCATCCCGAAAACCAGGGACGTATCAACCAACTATTGCCCTTCCTCGATCAATCTGGCATGTTGCCGAATTTGCAGTTGTTAGAGCCAGTGAGCGCCACTATCCAGCAGCTGCGGCGCATCCATGCCCCTACGCTCATCGAGCGTATTCGGGAAGTAGCCACGACTGGTGGAGGCGCATTGGATCATGGAGATACGTACGCCACGCCGCAAAGTTATGATTTGGCCCGATTAGCAGCAGGGGCGACAATGACGGCCGTTGATCAGATCATGACCGGGCAGGTGAAAAATGGGTTTGCGCTCGTTCGCCCGCCAGGCCATCATGCTGAATTTGGCCGAATTAGCGGCTTTTGCCTGTTTAACAACGTGGCCGCCGCCGCCCGACAAGCTCAGTCAGCGCATGGCGTGAAGCGCATCCTCATTTTGGATTTTGACGTGCATCACGGCAATGGCACGCAAGACATTTTTTACGATGATGATTCGGTCATGTTTATTTCTACCCACCTCTTTTTGCCGCGCATGTTTTATCCTGGCACTGGCGATTTTCAGGAGTTGGGCAATGGTTTTGGGCATGGCTACACGGTCAATGTACCGTTGATGCCCAATGTGGGGGATGTGGGGTACGGTCGTATCTTTGATGAACTCATTCAACCGCTGGCACGCCAATTTAAGCCGGAGCTTATTTTGGTTTCGGCTGGGTACGATGCTCATTGGCAAGACCCACTGGCAATGGCGGGGCTGAGTCTCACCGGGTATGCTCAAATGTCTCGCATGTTGGTAGCGTTGGCGGAAGAGTTGGCAAACGGCCGTATCCTCTTCGTTTTAGAAGGCGGCTACCAGGTGCAGGCACTCTCCTATGGCATTCTGAACACATTTTACGCCCTCACTGGCCAAGACCAAATTGTGGACCCACTTGGCACAATGCCCCACGAAGAACACGACGTTTCACACTTGCTGAATCAGCTAAAACGGCATCACTTGATTTATTAAGGGAAACTTTGCATAATATTTATGTAAATCACAAAAAGAAACGAGATGTAAACTTAGCTGTGAATTTGAGGCAAAAACGTGACTTCAATTCTTTTACACGAATATGTAGAACAGGTTGAAACCCTAGTTGATGCCAGTCGTCTGGTTGAAGCAATTGAACATTGTCGCCATATTTTGCACCATTACCCCCGCCATATAGACACCTACCGGGTGATGGGTAAGGCATTGTTGGAAAAGCAAGATTATGATGCCGCCGCCGACCTGTTTCTACGCATTTTAGGTGCTGATCCCAATGATTTTATTAGCCATGTCGGCCTTTCCATCGTTTATCAGGAGGAGAGCCAGTACGATCAGGCTCTGTGGCATCTAGAGCGGGCGTTTGAGATTCAACCATACAATGTGGCCATTCAGGGTGAACTGCGCCAGCTTTATGCGGTAGAAACTGAAACGCGCCCCGGCGTTATTCCCCTCACACGGGGCGCATTGGCTCGGCTCTACATGCAGGGGGAGCTTTACCAGCAAGCCATCTCGGAACTGCGACGCATTTTGGCAGATGAACCTGAACGAATGGATTTGCAGGTGCTTTTGGCAGAAGCATTGTGGCGCGATGACCAACGCATTGATGCAGAAGAAGTATGCCTAAAGGTTTTGGAAGAGCTGCCAAATTGCATTGTTTTGAATGCGATTCTGGCTGAAATTTGGCTGCAAACAGGGCGCATTCCCGAAGCGCAAAAATATTTAAAACGCCTGCATGGATTGACTTGGCAAACCCAAAAATCACTGCAAAAAGAGTCTATTGCTGGCCGTGCCTTTGCCTCAGAAGGTGCTTTTCCTTTGCCCGAAGAGGCGTCACTAGAATTTTTGGAGACGGGCACGGTTGTTCCAGACAAACCTGCTGAACCCACTGATGATTGGGTAGGCGAAGTGACATTTGACGATGCGGCGGATGCCAGTGACCACGTAGATGATATTGTTTTAGAACCAGAAAGTGGCATGCACAGCTATGATTGGCTGGCAGATATTGGTGCCGCAGATGAAGATGAAACGGCCGCTTCCGAACAAAAGACAAGCGAAACCGACTGGTTCTCCCAGACCAATGCCAAAGACGCGCTGAATTTATCAACTAGTGAACTCAATGCAGATTGGCTGGCTGACCTCCGCGGTGAAGTGAACGAAGAAGATGAGTCTGGCTTCCAGCCGTTGGAGATGGACTCTGAGCCAGGTGACGAGGCGACAGAGGCTACACAGGATGATTCCGATTGGTTCACGGCCGATGGCGAATTTTCTGATGAGCTTTTTGCTGAGCTAGCAGATTCTACAGGTGCGCCAACTACGGAGGATACGGCCGTAGAGAGCGACCACGACTGGCTCAAAGATCTTGCTGATGTTGAGAGTGAAGAAAGCTCAGAACCGGAAGGAAAATCGGGCATCCAGATTGACGCAACCAACCTGATGGATGAAAGTTTAATGGATTGGGATCAACTAGAAAGCGATCCCAATATTGTGCAAGAGCCCAAAACCCCGTTTTGGCTGTCTGAAATGGCAGGCGAATCTGTGGATGCTGTAGAGCTAAATCCCGAAGAAGCGTTGGAGTGGTTGGTTGAGCCAGAAGAAGCCCCTGAAGCTGAAACAGTCAATGAAGATTCGGCAAGTGAAGGTACAGATACACCTCAAGACCCAGTTGAATCTCAGGATGCTTCACCGGAGACGGTGGAAGAGTCGCTGGATTGGCTCGACGAAATTAGCAGCGAAGACTCAGCCGAGCTACCTGTTGAGGATGCTGTTGGGCCAACGGCCGTTCTTGACCCCAATGAACAAAGTGACCTTCCTGAAATGCCAGACCTGACTGACACAGACAGTCTAGGCGAGGCCGATGATTGGTTGGCTGCTCTAACAGAAGGCACCATTGAAGAAGAAATCAGTTGGGATGGTGATGAAGGGGAACACAAAGCAGAAGACATTCAGCTAGATGCTACAACCGATGAGTTAGCCTCCTTGAGTGACGATGAAGATTGGCTGGAATCGGCCTCTGCCGATTTAGAAACCATCCTTGAAGCGACGAAATCCGAAGAAGAAGAGTTTCCCAACCTCTTGATTCCCGATATGGAAGGAGCCGAAATTGAGGAGATTCCAGATTGGCTGCACACTGAGAGTTTAGACCATTCAGAAGAAGCGGAGACCGCAATGAGTAGTGAAAATGATCCCCAGGAAAAGCCACAGGCAGACGAACCGGAAGTAGAACCTTCGGAAACGGGCGCTCAGAATGATGAGCAAGATGCGCTCGATTGGTTAGCAGATTTAACCGACGAAGACCAAGCAGAGGCAGATGTACCGCTTGAGCCTCCAATTGCCACCGAAGGGATGCCCAGTTGGCTGGATGAAGTGGGTGAAAAAGCAGACGTAGAAGTGGTTGATGAATGGGATTCAGAATCAGCCGATATACCCGACTGGCTGCAAGACCCTGTAGAACTGTCTGACCTGGATGACGATATTTTAGACAAAAGTGAAGAAATAGAAGAAATTGGTTTAACCGGATTGCTTTCAGAAATGGACGTATCTGACGAAGCAGTTCCCTTAGATGATATGGATTCGCTATTTTCTGACTGGTCAGATGAAGATGGAGACGGTAGCCTGACAGAGCTATTGGGTGAAATGGGGCTAGAAGAATCGGCCGCAGCAGATGACGATGACCTGAGCGGCTTCTTGGCCGACGACGTAGCCGATAGTCCGGCACAGGATGACGATTTTGTGGGCTTGGGCGAGCTGGCGGATGAAGAAGTAAGTCTCACAGCTATGCTGTCTGAAATAGAAGTAGGAGAGGACGAGGCTGCGCCCACGGCCGTTTCTGATGAAGCCGACGATGATTGGTTGGGTGAATTAACCGCCGCAACCGATGGTGACGATGATTGGCTAGCCGATCTTACCGAAGGAACCGATGAAGCAGCCGAGCCAGACACATTGGCAGGCGCGGAAGAAGCTGAAGCAGAATTGGGATTGACCGGCATGTTGGCCAATTTATGGCCCGATGAAGATGATGCGTTAGACGAAACTGGTTTATCAGAAACGGCCGTTTCTGACCCCACAGACGCTGAACCGGGCAAGCTGGCAACCGACGAACTTGGCCTGACAGAGCTGCTGGCTGGCATTGAATATGCTGAAGATGTCGTTGATTCACGACCAGAACTGCCGGAGCTGGATGAGCCTGTCGAGCCATCGCTCACCGAGATTTTAACAGATATGGAAACGGAGCCAGACGCGCCAGAACCTGACGAGGCAGCCCCCATTTCTGCCGAAGACACGACCTGGTTAACACAGCTAGAAGCCGATACCGGTGCGCTGCAAGAACAGGAAGATTCGGTGGATATGGCCGAAGAAACTGGCCTGGATTGGTTGACCCTGCCCGATGAACCAGAAGAGATGCTGCCAGAAGATATACAAGAGGAGTCCCCAGCGCTGGACGAGCCAGAAGTCGTGGTAGAACAAGACAGCACGCCAGAAGATTGGGATGATGCTATGTCCTGGTTAGAAGAGTTGGCAGCGCAGCAAGAAGACCCAGTGGGTGAACTGCCCAGTGTAGCTGAAAACATGCTCGATGAAGAGCTGGATACCAGCGAAGCCCTGCAGATGGAAGCGCCTGTTGAGGATGAAGAATTTACAGGCGGCACAGATTGGCTGGATGACCTGACAGGTGACGTAACAGAGAGCGAAGAGGAGGCTGTTGATCCAGCACTGTTGGCAGAAACCAGGGTGATAGATGAAATACCCTTGGATGCGGATGAGACGGCCGTTCCCCTTGACGAATCCGCAGACGAAGACGACCCGCTGGCAGGGTGGGAGGACGACAGCGAAATGTCGTGGCTGGATGAATTGGCTACCGACCGACTGCCGGAAACGGCCGTTGACGACGACAATATGTTGGGTGATTTATTTGATGACGTGACTGATGAGATGGAAACGGCCGTGGACGAAGCCGAAACCATCCCCGACCCAATTGAGGCCACAGCCCAAGAAGAAGCCGACGATGCGAGCTGGCTAGACGAACTGGTGACCGACGATGAAGTTGATGCTGATGACATTGGCTGGTTAGACACCATTGTAGACGCAGACGAAGAAGAAACCGAGACGGTTGCCCAGGAATTGCCAGATGTAGAAGCTGAATTGGTAGAAGAGGTCACAGAGCCAGAAGAAGTGCCCCCAACGACAGGCGTCGCGGGCGTTACGGATGCTTTAAAAGCAGATGATGGTCTGGACGAGGCGGAAGCCGATTTGGAAGAGGCGTTGGCCTGGCTTGATGAACTAGAGGAAGAGCCAGAGGCGACGCTACCAGACGAAGCACCACCCACCATCGTCACCCCGCCAGAACCGCACGACCTGCCTGAGCTGACCGTGGACAAAGAAACGCCAGAGACCGTGGTGCTGGCGCCAGAGCCAGATGAATTGACGCTTGCTTTAGAGCGATTGGAGCAGCAGGTGAAAGATGAGGGAATTGCTGTGCCTGAAACAGGCGTGTTCCCCATCATGCTTTCAGATGAAGAGCTACATGCCGCGCTAGATTGGATAGAGCAGAGCGAATCTGCGCCGGAAACGGCCGCCCCGATAGTTGATGAGCCCGTAGAAGATGCTGCCGATTCTGACCCAGTTTTGGAAGATGATGATCTGTCTCGGATGGCTGATGATCCCGAAGCGTGGTTGGAAGACCTGCTCAGTGACGATACCGCGCTAGATGTTGAGATAGAGCCGCCGCCAATCAAGCCCAGCGAAGATGCTGTGTTTGTGACCGATACTGTGGTTGAGGCTGAACCAGAAGATGTTGATATTGTCGAGCCAGAAACGGCCGATTCCTTGCTAGATGATGTGCCGTTGGAAGGGATGCCTGATGATCCCGATGCGGCGGTTGCCTGGCTAGATCAGCTTGTAAGTGGTGATGATGCCCTGGATATCGAGATGGAGCCGCCGCCCATTAAGCCCAGCGAAGATGCCGTATTTGTTACCGACGATGCGCCTCAAGAGGAAACAGAAATAGTTGAAGCTGCTCCAGAACCAGAATCGCTTGCAGAGGCGGCCCCAACTATGGAAGACGATCCCGAAGCGTGGCTGGAGCAAATGCTCAGTGGCGATTTGGCGATGGATGTAGAAATGGAACCGCCGCCAATCAAGCCCAGCGAAGATGCCGTGTTTGTTACCGATGATGCCCCGCCAGCAGAAACGGCCGAAGCTGCGCCGAGTCCAGAAGAGATCGAAGCGCTTGAAGAAGTCGTTGAGGAGCCAGAGACTATCGCTGAGCCGCAGATTGCTCATGCAGAAGACGCGGAAGAAGCCACGCTTGACCTCGGCGACATGGAAGATGACCCTGAGGCGTGGTTGGAGCAAATGCTAAGTGACGATTTGGCGATGGATGTGGAAATGGAACCGCCGCCAATCAAGCCCAGCGACGATGCCGTATTTGTCACCGACGATGCGCCACAGGCATCAGAACCGGAAGCGAGTGTCGAGCCGGCGACTGACTTGCTAGAATCGGATACGCCCGATGCAGAGGCAGAACCGACAGATGACATCATCGCCGAAGTGCCAGACGATCCGGATGAGGCCATGGCGTGGTTAGAGCAGTTGGCAGCGCGTCAGGGGGCAGATTTAGAGGAATTGCCATCCGTCACTGATGAGGCAGATTTGCTTGATGAGCCAGAAATGCCCGATTGGATGGAGCAAGATTTAGCAGAGCTAGATGCTGAGCCAGACGAGGCCGTAGCAGAGGCGCCAGCCGCCGAAGAAATTGCTGATGTTTCGGTTGACACAGGCGATTTGGCAGATGAGGATGTTGATTCGGAATTGCCAGACTGGCTGGACAGCAGCGATGAGCGTCCCGTTGTTGGTGAAACGGATTGGTTGCGAACGTTGCCAGATGTTGATATGGATTCATGGCTATCGGCTGAGGCAGAGGCCGCTACGATTGAGCCGGAGGAAGAGATTCAGCTACCGGATACAGGGCCCTTGCGCTCTACGCCAACGGATACTGACCCATTGCTGGAGGATGAACTGTTCGAGCCTGTCATTGAGCCATCTTCTGGTGCCTACAGCGTGGATGAAGCGAAGTTGGGTGTGGCTCAGGAAGCGCTGGCTGACGGCCGTATTGATGAAGCCGTTACGGAATATAAAACGTTGGTGGCTGAAGGCTCCGGTATGATGGCCATTATTGCTGAATTGGAGCAAGCGGCTGATGCCCATCCGCAGGCGCCAGCACTCTTCCAGGTTTTGGGTGATGCCTACATGCGAAATGGTCAGTTGCAAAAAGCGTTGGCCGCTTACCGTTCGGCACTTAACCAGATGTAGCAGGGTTTTTCAAAAGTCCGTATTATAAGCCAATGGTACGCGGAAAACGCGGATAAATCATTGGTTTTCCGCATTTTCTGTGCGCGTCCGCGTCCGTTTTTTGATGGCGCTGGACTACTGAAAAGCCGTACCAGATGTAGATTTTGGTTTGCGATTTTGGCTTGTTTGGGTGACAATTGAGCCATCGTAGGCAAGTAAGTTACAAATTTGAAAAGGCAGCGAAGCTTGAGCAAGCTGCCTTTTTTTGCGTCAAAATTCAAAAAATGGAGCAATGAAGATGGAACGTACATTAATTTTGGTAAAACCAGACGGCGTGCAGCGTGGTCTGATGGGTGAAATTGTGGCTCGGTTTGAGCGGCGTGGTCTTAAGCTCATCGGCATGAAATTTATTCAAATGGATGAAGCATTGGCTAATCAGCATTACGCGGTGCATAGAGAACGGCCGTTCTTCAACGATCTTGTCTCTTACATTACTTCTGGCCCTGTGTTGGCAATGGTGTGGGAAGGTAACGATGCCGTGGCTGCGGCCCGTGCCACCATCGGTGCGACCAAGCCCGTAGAAGCTGCTCCCGGCAGCATTCGCGGTGACTTTGGCATGGAAATCGGCCGTAACTTGGTTCACGGCTCAGATAGTCCGGAGAATGGCATCAAAGAGGCCAGCCTCTTCTTCCAGCCAGGCGAACTGGTTAGCTGGAGCCGCGCCACCGAAAGCTGGATTTGCGAGTAATAATTCACGACGATTTAGTGCCTGATGCCGAGGCGACGCTTCATTCAGGCTTATACTGAGTAGCCGATCAAAAAAGCCCGACCGCGCTATATACAGGTCGGGCTTTTGGCTTCTCTAGTAGAACTTATTGCATTCGCATCACAACGTGGGCTTCGTCCCATAAGCCTTCCAAGTCATAGTAATGGCGCATGTCAGGGGAAAAAAGATGAACCAACAGATCGCCAAAATCAACCAAAACCCAGCCCGATTCTGGCGAGCCTTCAATGGTATTGGTTAACGCTTTCGCTTTTTGTTTGGCATCTTGGGCAACGCTGTTGGCCATTGCTCTCAATTGGCGATCATTTTCCCCATTACAAATGAGGAAATAGTCGGCGAAAATCGCCTGTTCCCGTAAATCTAGCAACGTGATGTTGCTCCCCTTTTTGTCTACAATTGTGTCCACTAGCAAATGTGCTAATTCTAAACTTTCCAGTTCTTCACCTCCAAGTGAGTAATTCTTCAGAATTACCTGCGATTGTAGCATGGAGCCGGAACTGCTGACAAGATGTGGTTGCACCTTCAGAAGGAGCGTTTTACAATTAGAGCGAATGTTCTATTTGACCTTTGGTAACTGAGGATTCTTTCCGCGCAGTAAGAAACTAAAATATGGAGGTGCTTGTGTCTGAACCACAATATGAAATTCCGCCCCGTGCCGTGCCTGAAAATGATGCCGGCTATTTTGAGAAGATTACCCAAGCCGTGTTTCAGGCTGGTTTTAGCTGGAAGGTAATTCGCAACAAGTGGCCTGGCTTTCAGAACGCGTTTGCCCAGTTTGATGTGGATCAAGTAGCAGCATTTACCCCTGAAGATGTGGAGCGACTGGTAGAGGACAAGGGAATTGTGCGTAACGGCCGTAAAATTGAAGCCACCATCGCCAACGCCCATATCTGCCAGGAACTTATTGCCGAGCATGGCTCCTTCCACAACTATTTGCGTACGATGGACGGCCAGCCGTATGCTAAGCGCGAGAAGCAGTTTTGCAAAAAGTTCAAGTTTATGGGACCGATGGGCGCTTACTTCTTCTTTTGGTCGGTGGGCGAAGATGTGCCAGAATACCACGAATGGCGCGCCCAAAATGAAAAATAGACTTTTGAAGTTTCCATGTCTCAAGTGTCAACGATAGCGAAAACTTCAAAAGTCTTTAGCGGAACCCGAAAATCCGCGCAATCCGTGGCAAAATAATGGCATTTTTACGCAGCGATAACTTTGCCTCAGAATCCTGGACTGTTTCTGAGCTAACCCAATACATCCGCGAACTGTTTGAGATTGATTACCGCTTGCAAGATTTGGAAGTGAGCGGTGAGATTTCCAACTTCAGCCGCGCTCGGTCAGGGCATTTATACTTTACGTTGAAGGACACCAAAGCGCAGCTGAAATGCGTGATGTGGCGCAGCGCGGCGGAGCGGCTGCGGTTTGTGCCAAAGGATGGGGATGCGGTGGTGGTAAACGGCCGTATCTCCGTCTACGAGGCCAATGGCGTGTACCAGCTCTACGCCGAAAAAATGTCGCCGCTGGGTCAGGGGGATTTGGCCGCTGCTTTTGAGGAACTCAAGGCACGATTGGCCGATGAAGGGCTGTTTGATGCCGAATTAAAGAAACCGGTTCCCCGATTTCCGCGCAAAATTGGCATTGTCACCTCGGCAGATGCGGCCGCTTTGCGCGACATCATCAACGTGCTGCGCCGCCGCTACCCGCTGGTTTCTGTGCTTATTGCCCCCACGCTGGTGCAGGGAGCCGATGCGCCACTCCAAATTGTGCGGGCGCTGCGCTGGCTAGACGGCCGTCACGATATTGACACAATCATCGTAGCGCGGGGCGGCGGCTCGATGGAGGATTTGTGGGCGTTCAACGACGAAGGGGTGGCGCGGGCTATTTTTGCCGCGCAGCATCCCGTCGTCAGCGGGGTAGGGCATGAGGTGGATTTCACCATTGCCGATTTTGTGGCCGATTTACGTGCCCCCACGCCCTCGGCGGCGGCAGAGTTGGCGGTGCCAGATGTGAGTGAGCTACGGCCGTACTTCACCACCATTCAGCAGCAGATGAAAAATATGATTTTGGAGCGCACCGGCCACTATCGTTGGCAGGTGCAAACGCTCAGGCGGTCGCTCAATCATTTGAGTCCGCAGGTGGGTATTGCGGGCAATCGGCAGCGACTGGATGGCTGGCAAGCCCGGCTGGAGCGGGCAATGCAGCAGCGGCTGGACCAATCGCGCCATCGCCTAAATTTACTGCAAACCCGGTTAACGGCCGTTAGCCCCACAGCCACTTTGGAGCGGGGCTATGCCATTGTGCGGGACGGGGACGGCCGTATCGTTCGAACCCCCACCGCTGTGAAAAGTGGCGACCCGCTCACCGTGCAGGTTCGGGATGGCCAGTTTGGCGTCACCGTAGACCATGTGGGTCAAGATGGATGAAATAGTTAGTGCGAATTGCGTATTGCGTAAATTTACGCAATTCGCAATATATGAGAGAATTAAATGGCCAAAATTCTCATTACCCAGCACATTGGCGAGGCGGGCGTGCAAAAGCTGCGCGAGGCCGGGCATGAGGTGACTTATCGTGACGAAACCGAGCCAATGACGCTTGCTGAACTGCAAACGGCCGTTCGCTACACCGAAGGTTTGGTTTGTTTGCTGACGGATAAGGTGGATACGGCCGTTCTTGATGCCGCTCCACATTTAAAAATGATCGCCAACGTCGCCGTCGGCTACGATAACATTGACGTGGGGGTGGCCAGCAAGCGCGGCATTTTGGTCAGCAACACGCCCGACGTACTTACCGAGACCACCGCCGACCATGCCTTTGCCCTCCTGCTAGCCATCGCCCGCCGCGTGCCGGAGGCAGATGCGTTTATGCGGGCGGGGAGCTATGAAAAGTTTGAGATGTTCCCACCGCTTTTGGGATTAGACGTGTATGGCAAAACGTTGGGCGTTGTGGGGATGGGGCGCATTGGTGCGGCCGTTGCCCGGCGCGGTGCATTAGGGTTTGGGATGAAGGTTTTGTATACGGCCAATGGGGTGAAAACGGCCGTTGAACAAGAACTCAGCGCACAAAAAGCCACCTTACCTGAGCTGCTGCGCCAAAGCGATTTTGTCAGCATCAATGTGCCGCTTACGCCAGAAACGCACCATCTGTTCACGCTAGAAACCTTCCGACAGATGAAGCCGACTGCCTGCCTCATCAACACCGCTCGTGGCCCCGTCATCAAGGAAGATGATCTGCTGGTGGCACTGCGCGAGGGCATCATTTGGGGCGCGGCATTGGACGTGTTTGAGGCAGAGCCCAAAATGGCACCAGGGCTGGCCGAATATCATGAGCGACTGGTTGTTGCGCCCCATCTGGGCAGCGCCACTGGGGAAACACGGCAAAAAATGGTGGAAACGGCCGTAACTAATTTGCTCGCCGGTCTTGCAGGCCAACCACCACCCAACGCCCTCAACGCAGAGCAGTTGCCATGATTTCTCTGCGCCTCTGTGTGTCTTCTTCGTGTAACTTTATGTTCCGCTTTTTTATGCCAAAGGTGGCGGAGTGAAGCTGAAATGGCGCATACTTTACCTGCTGGCTCGTTGCTACTGGCGTATTTTCAAGCCGCTTACGCTAGGTGTGAAGCTGATGCTCATCGAGGATGACGCCATTTGGCTGGTGCAGCACAGCTACCAGCCCGGCTGGTTTTTGCCGGGCGGTGGGGTAAAGCGGAATGAGATGTTGGAAACGGCCGTTCGCCGCGAAGCAGAAGAAGAATTAGGTGCAGACCTGCAAGATTTACAACTTTTTAGCGTTTACACCAACGCCAGCGAATACAAAAATGACCATATTGTTGTATTTGTCAGCAAAACATTTACTGTGGGGCAAACCGACAAAGCCGAAATCAGCGCTGTGCAAAAGTTCCCGCTGCGGCAGCTGCCAGCAGACGTTTCTCGTGGCACCCGGCGGCGTATTGAGGAATTTGTAAACGGCCGTACCCAAGCCGAGGTAGGTGTCTGGTAGACGAATAGGGGCGAGGCGGTGCGGAAAATACTGTAGGATAAGCAAATTGCCTGTTCTACGCACCGCCTCGCCCTCTCGCCCAAACCCGCAAAAAAATGGAGAAAACAATGAGCGAAGAAGCCCAAAAATTATCGTTTGAAGATGCCCTGGCCGAGCTGGAAAAAATCGTTGCCGAACTGGAATCTGGCGATTTAACGTTGGAAGCCTCCCTCGATTTGTTTGAAAAAGGACAAAAGCTCGCCCAGCAATGTAACGTGCAGTTGGAAACGGCCGTACTCCGCATCGAGCAACTCACCAGCGACGGAGAAATTGTCGAGCTAGATCTCTAGCCCCTCAATTGTCAGCCCTCCCAACTGTCGCTATACTCGCTTCCAATTGATTGAACAAAGAAATTTTTAGACGCGCCAATTTTGAAGTCTGTACGTATAGAGAGCAATGCGTTTATCCTAAAAAGTCGCAAAGCTATATGCTAAAGGATTATAAAAATGAAGCGTTGCCCTCTTTGTTCAACCGAGTTAAACCGTACATTACTAGAAGCGAATTTGCCTGCATTTAGCTGCCCTGGGTGTCATGGCTTGTGGGTTTCGTCAAACGAATATTTGTCATGGTTGTCACCTGATTTCAGCTACCCTATTTCTGAGCTTGATATTGCCCGCGAATTTGATACGCCTTATCCGGTAGCAGATAATAATCAGGCCATTTTTTGTCCAGATTGTGGCCGTTTTTTAAGAAGATTCCAAATTTGGCCCAATCACAAATTTCACCTTGATCGATGCGGTAGCTGTAATGGGATCTGGTTCGACCGAAACGAGTGGCAAACATTGCAAGCCCAAAACCTTCATAAGCAAATCAATATTTTCTTTACTGAGGCATGGCAAGAGAAATTACGTAGTAAAGAGATGAAACAGCGATTTGAAAATATGTATTTGGAGCTGTTTGGTTTTGAAGATTATGAAAAAATAAAATCGATCCGTCATTGGTTAACAGAACATCCCAACGGGAATAGATTAATCGCTTACCTTACTGACAGAGATCCTTACAAAGGTTAACAACGCAAAAAAGGAATAACAGTTGTTCAAAAGCATACGAGATTCATTAAGCCGCACCCGCAACACCGTTTTTGGCCAGATTGCCAATGTGCTTGGTACGGGCGACATTACCGAAGAAACCTGGGAAGATTTAGAAGCATTGCTGGTGCAAGCCGATGTGGGCGTGCCCACCACGCTGGCCGTTGTCGAAGCGCTGCAAGAGCGCGTGACAAAAGAGGGGCTCTACAAAGCAGAACAGCTCACCGAAGCACTCAAACAAGAGCTGCGTAGCGTGCTAACCGATCCGCCACCATTTGAACTGGAAAATCCACGCCAATTAACAATCGTGATGATTGTGGGGGTCAACGGCTCTGGCAAGACAACCACCATTGGCAAATTATCTGCTCATTATCAAAATAAGGGGCGCAAAATCATCCTGGCCGCGGCAGATACTTTCCGCGCCGCCGCCATTGACCAGCTAAAAATTTGGGGCGAGCGTGCTGATGTGCCGGTAATTGCCGGGCAGCCCAACGGCGACCCTGGCGCGGTGGCATATGACGGCATTCGCGCCGCCCGCGCCCGCGGCTACGACACCTTACTTATTGATACGGCGGGCCGTCTGCACACCAAGTTCAATCTGATGCGCGAACTGGAAAAAGTGTATGGCGTATGTAAAAAGAGCGTCCACGCTGCTCCGCACGAGGTGCTGCTGGTGCTAGATGCCCCAACCGGCCAAAACGCACTCATCCAGGCGCAAAAATTTAAAGAATCGGTGCATGTGACAGGCGTAATTCTCACCAAGTTGGACAGCACGGCCAAAGGCGGTATGGTGTTTGCCATCTACCGCGAGCTGGGGCTGCCGGTGCGCTTCATTGGCACGGGCGAGCGTATTGAGGATTTGGCTCCCTTTGATCCGGATCAATTTATTGATGGGTTGTTTGGAGATTAGAAATCGGCCAGTCTCCAATCTCTAATCTCTTTGTTGGGATCGATTTGAGATCGTTGTGACTGCATAATGGAAGGAAAACGTTTGGTATGAATGAATTAGCTGAGAAATTAACCAACTTGCAACAAACGGTGAACTTGCTGCGGAGGCGGCTTTGACGTACCTGCCAAAGCGTTAAAAGTTGCCCAATTGGAGGAGGTAGCGGCCGCTCCGGGCTTTTGGGATGATTCTACGGCCGCTCAAGCCAAAATGCGTGAGTTAACCAAATTACGGAATCAAGTAACCGTGTGGGAAACGCTTAGTCAGCAGTTAAATGATGCAACAGAGCTTGTGGAACTGGGTGACGATGAGCTTCTAGGCGATTTATCGAACGAAGTCGAGAGTTTGGAAGCACAAATTGCTGAACTTGAATTTCAAACCCTTTTTTCTGGCCAATATGATGATGAAGATTGCATTTTGGCTATTCATGCGGGGGCGGGTGGCACGGAAGCCCAAGATTGGGCGCAGATGCTGGAAAGAATGTTTATGCGCTGGGCAGATTCGCACGAATTGGTGGTAGACATCGTGGATGAAAGTGCCGGTGACGAGGCTGGGTTAAAGAGTGTGATGATGGCGGTGAAGGGTAGTTACGCCTACGGCCGTCTCCAATCGGAACGGGGTGTACACCGCCTAGTACGCATCTCGCCTTACGACTCCTCCAGCCGCCGCCATACCTCTTTTGCCAAAGTAGAAGTGTGGCCCGACGTGGCCGAAGATATTGAGATTGAGATTGATGAGAAAGATTTGCGGATTGATCGGTTCAAGGCGAGTGGGGCAGGTGGCCAACATGTGCAAAAGAACGAAACGGCCGTTCGCATCACCCACATACCCACCGGCATTGTCGTCTCTTGTCAAAACCAGCGGTCACTCACCCAAAATCGGGAGATGGCCATGAAAATCCTTAAGGCGCAGCTTTTTGATTTGGAGCAGCGCAAGCAGGAAGCAGAAATGGCCGCGCTAAAGGGCGAAGATGTAGATGCAGGTTGGGGCAGCCAAATTCGCTCCTACGTGCTGCATCCCTACAAAATGGTAAAAGACCACCGCACCAATTTTGAGGTTGGCAATGCCCAGGCGGTGCTGGACGGCCGTTTGGATGATTTTATGGAAGCATACCTAAAACAAAAAGTGGGCCAAACCACTGAACCCACTCCTTAACTGAATTTTGCCACAGAGAGCACAGAGCGAAGAGAGAAAAAGCATGGCTCTCTATGTTCTCTGTGGCCAATTATTATCGGAGGCAAATCATGGCAAAAGACCCAAAAAGACAACGACCAGGTGGTCGCCGCAAGCGCAGTTCATTAGGTGAAAAAATGAACAGGACGGCCCGGAAGCGGCGGGTACGGCCGTCTGCCAGAGCCAATGCACGCAAAGCAGCCATCAACAAGCGACCCATGCCCAAACCGCCCGCACGCCGCCCGGTAAAACGTGCTGCAGCCCGCACAGGTGCCGCAGCAGCCGTTTCTGCCGAATTGGCCTCCAAAATTGACCGCATTCAGGACAAATTTGAGCGGCTGGAATCACAAGCGCAGTTAGAGGATATTTATACGGCCGTTGGCGACATTGATAACAAACTCACCAGTCTGCCTTTTGACCTGGAAGCACTTCGAGACCGAGGATACGTTCACTCTGGCCAGTTAGAAGACAAGCTTGAAGCACTCGACGATCAATGGGATGAACTGCGCCCCCGCGTAGAAAAAGCAATTACAGAGCAGGTCAACCGACTAGATCGGGAGCTAGATCAGACTG